>CAVVTP010000034.1:0-62852 GCA_963751165.1 uncultured Alphaproteobacteria bacterium | reverse complement strand
GACCGGTTCGCTCGTCTCGCGCCTTAGCTCGCTCATGGCGGATTTCCCGAAGTCAAACGGACAAACGACGACTCCCCTAACATTGCGCACACTACTCCATTGGACACCCGGACCCAAGCGCATGGCGTGCGTGACCCGTCCCCGTTTGTCGTCTCCTCGACGGGGGGCGATTACCGGCGCGGCAATCTTCATGGCGGCGCTGCGCGGGAGCGGGCGCCGGTCCTCATCGACGCGTTCTGACGCCAGTGCCGATGACGTCCATATCCGCATTCTTCAATCCCAGGATCCCCTCGAGGTCCGAGAGCCGCGGGGCCATGCAGGGCGTGATCGATAAGGCTCATAACCGCCTCCCATTCGAGTCCTGTGGAGATCAGGGCGCCGCGTTCAGATCGTTTCAAACCGGCCTATGGAACGTGCCGATGAGGGGATCACAAATGCGGTGACTGATCCATTGTACGTTTGTATCGTCGAGGCATCTGTTCGCGATAGGGGCGCATCAGGCCGCGGCGGCCGAGTTCGCAGGCGGACCGGCGCGAATGATTCGTTGCTCGCCATCCGAAAGGTCTGGTCCGCCAGGTCGAACGAAGCTCGGCGCCGAAATCGCGTATCGTTGTGGAAGATCACGATAATGTTCGGCCTGCCGCTTCTTGCGTGGTTGCGCGGACTCAAAAGATATGTCCATCGAGCAGGCCTCCCGGCGGCCAATTGAATTCGGGAATGTCGAAGTTTTTGCGGCTGCGGCGCTGCCGCAGGCGGCGGTCACTTGCCGCTGAGGACGTCGGGCTTACATCTTGTCGACTTCGGGCGCGTCCTTCTGCACGTAAATTGTGAGCGAGCCGTTGGGCGGATCATCTGGGAACCCGGGGCGGACACCCAGATGGCGGAGCCGGAAGCTCACCCTCACCGGGTGAGCCGGAGCGCGGCGACCTTCTCCGCTGTAAGGCGCGAACCCTCGGCGCCGAACCGCGCCGTGACATAGTTGGCGGCGGCGGCGATCTCGACGTCGGAATAGGCGTCGCCGAAGGCTGGCATCGCCATGCCCGCTTCGCCCGGCCGGCGCCCTCCGCCGAACAGGATGACCTGTGCGACATTGACACCGGACGGATCGTTGACGGAGCGCGCGCCGGCGATCGTCGCGAGGCCCGAGATCGGGCTCTTGCCCGTCCATCCGTGGCAGCTTGCGCAGGCTTCCGCATAGATCTGCTCGCCCAGCGGATGGCCGCTCGCTCCGGGCGCATGCCCGGCGATCGCGTCGGGCGGTTTGGGCTCCGGAAGAGTTCGGAGTCGCGACCGGCGGAACGGTGCGCAGATAAGCAACCATGGCGGCAATGTCTTCGCCCGTCAGATGAACGAGGCTGAGGTCGATCGCTTCGCCCATCGGCCCTGCCGCCGTGCCGCGCCCCTCGGCGTGTCCCGTAGCGAGATAATGCGCGAGCGCTGCCTCGGTCCATGAGCCGACGCCGCTCGTCGGATCGCTGGTGATGTTGTAGGCGCGCCAGCCGCCGGTCACAGCGCCGGCGAATTTGCGGCGATTGTCGAGCGCCTGGAACAAATTGCGGGGCGTGTGGCATTCGCCGCAATGGGCAAGCGCCTCGACCAGATAGGCGCCGCGGTTCCATTCGGCGCTCTGATTGGCGTGCGGCTCGAAACGCCGGTTCGCGTTGAACATCATAGCCCACACGCCCATCGCCCAGCGCTGATTGAACGGAAAGGCGAAGGTGTTCGGAATTGCGGGCGCGTTGATCGGCGTGAGGCTGAAGAGATAGGTCTTGATGGCGAGCGCGTCGGCGTCGGTCACGAATGTATAGCTGGCGAAGGGCATTGCGGGGTAAAGCCGCGCGCCGTCCCGCCGGACTCCGCGGTGGACCGCCGCGAGAAAATCCGAGTCGGTGTACCGGCCGATGCCTGTGTCCTTGTCGGGCGTGATGTTGGTCGAATAGATCGTGCCAAAGGGCAGGACGAACGCCCGACCCCCGGCGAAAGGTGGGCCCCCGATGGCCGTATGGCAGGCCCCGCAATCGGCGGCGCGGACGAGATAACGCCCCCGGTCGATGAGGCTCGCGTTCTTGAGGCTGGCGGGAACGCCGGTCGGATCGGCCAGCTTGTAGTCGCTGAGCGCAACCTGGTCCCGGCCTGCGAAATCGGTCGGACCGGGGCCAAGGACGATCCAGCCGACGAAGCCGAGCGCGGCGACGACAACGAGCGCGGCCGCCGCGATCAGGACTCGCCAGAAGGTCCTCACGCGGCTCTCCTCGCCGCGAGTCGCTTGCGGTCGATCGGAAGGCTCCGCAACCGAACCCCGGTCGCCGCGAACAGCGCGTTGGCCAGCGCCGGCGCCGCGATCGAGGTGCCCGGCTCGCCGAGGCCACCCGGCGCCTCGCCGTTTCGCACCAGATAGACCTCGATCGCCGGCGCTTCGTTGATCCGCATCATCCGGTAATTGTTGAAGTTGCTCTGCTGCACCCGGCCTTTGGCGATCGTGATCTCGTTATAGAGGGCGGCGGTGAGCCCGAAGATGAGGCCGCCCTGTATCTGCGCCTCGACGCCGTTCGGATTGACCACCGTGCCGCAATCGACCGCCGCCGTCACGCGGCGGATCGCGATCTCGCCGTCGTTGTCGACCTCCGCTTCCGCGATCGCCGTGACATAAGAGCCGAACACGCTCTGGCAGGCCACCCCGCGTCCAACCCGCGCCGGAAGCGGGCTTCCCCAACCCGCCTTTTCCGCCGCGAGATCGAGGCAGGCGAGAAGCCGCGGCGCCTTCGTGAGATGCGCCCGCCGGAAGGCAACCGGATCCTGCCCCGCGGCATGCGCCAGCTCGTCGACGAAACTCTCCACGACGAAGATATTGTGGCCCGGACCGACGCTTCGCCAGAAGCAGGTGGGCACGGCGGGCGGCTCGACGTGCACGTATTCGACATGAAGGTTCGGCGTGTCATAAGGAAAATCGATCGCGCCGTCGACCGCGTCCGGGTCGAGCCCGTCCTTGAAGGCCGGAGGCGCCCAGCGCGCGAGTATCGACGAGCCGGCGATCTTGTGACTCCACGCGGTGATCCCGCCGTTCGACAGGCTTGCTGCGAAGCGGTCAAAATAGAAGGGCCTGTAGAGCGCCTGCTGAATGTCCTCTTCGCGCGTCCAGATCACCTTGACGGGGCCGTCCACCTTCTGCGCGATGCGCACGGCCTTGGCGATGTAGTCCACTTCGAGCCGCCGCCCAAAACCGCCCCCGAGCAGATGGTTGTGGACGATAACCTTCTCGAGCGGCAGCCCAGTCAGCTTCGCCGCGACCCCTTGCGCGCGGGTGATGACCTGATTGCCGACCCAGATCTCACAGGCGTCGGAGCGAACGTGTACGGTGCAGTTGGCCGGCTCCATCGGCGCGTGGGCGAGGAACGGCACGTGATAGGTCGCGTCGAGCCTCATCCCCTCGGCCAGAGCCTTGGCGGCGTCGCCGGTCGACTTCGCGACCACGCCCGCTTTCTCGCTTGCGGCGACAAGGCCGTTCAGCACATCGGACGTCGACACGCCGGCGTTCGGCCCTTCGTCCCACGTGATGTCGAGGGCGTCGAGGCCCTGCTTGGCGGCCCACATGTGGTCGCCGACGACCGCGACGAGATCGTCGAGAACGACGACCTGCCGGACCCCCGGCACGGTCTTCGCCCGCCCGTCGCCTACATGCGCGATCTTGCCCCCGAACACGGGGCAGCTCGCAAGCGTCGCGATCTTCACGCCCGGCGGTCGCGCGTCGATGCCGTAGACGGCTTTGCCGTTGACCTTGTCGGGCGTGTCGAGTTCGCCTGAGCGATTTGCCGATAAGCTTGAAGTTCGCGGGCGATTTCAGCGGCAGATTTTGTGGCGGCGTCAGAGCGGCCGCCGCCTGCGTAAGTTCGCCGTAGGCGGCCTTCCGCGAGCTCGCGTCGTGAAGGACCTCGCCGTTCTCCGTCCGGCAAGATGACGGATCGACGCTCCACTTCGCCGCCGCGGCCTGCACGAGCAAGGCCCGCGCGCTCGCGCCCGCAATCCGCATCGGCTTCCAGAACGCACGGACGGAGGTCGAGCCGCCGGTCACCTGAAAGCCCAGAAGCGGGTTCGCGTAGAGCTTGTCATTCGGCGGGGCCGCCACCGCGGTCACTTGCTCGAAGGGCGCATCAAGCTCCTCGGCGAGGATCATGGAGAGAGCGGTGTAGATACCCTGCCCCATCTCGACTTGTGGGATTGTGAAGGTGACCTTGCCGTCAGGATCGATGCGCACGAAAGCGTTCGGCGCGAAATCCGCGTCCGACTCCGCCGCGAGCGCGGCTTTGAGCCGGGGAATGGAGAGGCTGAGGATCAGGCCGCCGCCCGCGGCGACTGTCACCTTCAGAATCGTGCGGCGGGTGAGCTTCGGGGCAGAGGAGGTCGGCGTCATCGGCTCAGTCTCCTTCAGGCTGACCGGGCGGCTTGCTTGATCGCGGCGCGGATGCGCACATAGGTGCCGCACCGGCAGATGTTTCCAGCCATTGCCGCGTCGATGTCGAAATCTTTCGGGTCGGGAGTCCTGGCGAGCAAAGCGGCGGCGGACATGATCTGGCCAGACTGGCAATAGCCGCATTGCACGACCTCGAGGTCCAGCCACGCCTTCTGGATCTTGCGTCCCGCCTCTGTTGCGCCGATTCCCTCGATCGTGGTGATCTTTCGGTCGCCGATCGAGCCGACCGGCAGCAGACAGGAACGGACCGGCTCGCCGTCGATTTGCACCGTGCAAGCGCCGCATTGAGCGATGCCGCAGCCGAACTTCGTCCCGGTCATGCCCAGGACATCGCGCAGCACCCAGAGGAGCGGGGTGCCGCCGTCGACTTCGACCGTATGATCGACCCCGTTGACCTTGATCGTGTTGGCCATAGCTGCCTCCAGGCTATCTGCATCAGCATGCGAGGGACGGCATTCGTGGGCGGCGATTTAACGCTCATTCAGCTGCGCGCCGCAAGACGCGGTCGAGTTCGGCTTCGGTTCGCGGCCGACCGCGATCACCTGCTCATCGCCAAATTGCCCGAAGACTGGGCCCGTCGTATTCGAAGATCGAGCGCTCGAGACGCCGTCGGCATTTCGCGCCGAGTCATCCTCGTTGCAGGCGAGCCATCGCCATTCGCCGAGCTCTTACCCCGCCCACCCCTTGAGCTCCCGCCGCACCACCGCCTCGATCACCGCCATGCCGTCGGCGCTGTCGTTGAGGCACGGGATCGCGGCGAAGTTTTCGCCGCCGGCCTCACGGAAATAGCCGGCGTTCTCGACGCCGATCTCCTCCAGCGTCTCGAGGCAGTCGGCGGCGAAGCCGGGCGTGACCGCGGCGAGGCGCCTGACGCCGCTCGCGGCAAGCGCGCGCACGGTGTCGGCTGTGGAGGGTTTCAGCCACTCCGCCCGCCCGAACCGCGACTGGAACGTCATCTTGAGCCTGTCCCCGCCCCAGCCGAGCGCCTCGCGCAAAAGGCGGGTGGTCTTGGCGCACTGGCAAAAATAGGGATCGCCCTTGTCGAAATAAGCCTGCGGGATGCCGTGAAAAGAGGCGAGCACGATCTCCGGATCGAAGTCGAGTTTTGCAAGCCCGGCCCGCATGGAGCTGGCGAGCGCATGGATGTAGGCCGGGTCGTCGTACCAGGGCGGGGCGATCCGGATCGCCGGCTGCCAGCGCATGCGCTTCAGGACGTCGGCGACTTTGTCGACGACGGTCGCGGTGCTCGCCGCGCAATATTGCGGATAGAGCGGCACGACCAGGATGCGGTCGCACCCCGCGTCCTTGAGTGCGGTGAGGCGCTCGGCGATCGGCGGCTTGCCGTAGCGCATTGCCCAGTCCACGTCGATTTCAGGCCTGAGCCCGGCGAGCGCGGCGGCGAGTTTCTCGCTCTGCGAGCGGGTGATCGTCTTCAGCGGGCTCTCGTCGCGCTCCTCGTTCCAGATGGACGCGTAGTCGCGGCCCCGGACCGACGGCCGCCTGAGCAGGATCAGCTGGAGGATCGGCAGCCAGAGCGGCCGCGGCGTCTCGATCACTCTCCGATCGGACAGGAACTCCGCGAGGTACCGCCGCATGGACCAGTAGTCCGTCGCTTCGGGCGTGCCGAGATTGACGATCAGCACGCCGATCCGACCGCTGCGGACGGCGGGGTGGTCGGCCGGGCGGGGGGACGAGGTCATGAGCGCGTTGCGGTTCGCCGCAAAAAAATCCGCGGATCGCGCCAAGGAAAAGCGAATAATCCTCTAATATACATTATATTTGCCTACAGTGACTGTTGATTGCCTGACGATGATCGCGAGTTCGCTGATATTCGCTGATATCGAGGTTAATTCGCTGCTCGGGCGAAAAAAATTCGCTGTTTCGACGAAAAAAATTCGCTGAGCGTTTGCGGCGGAAGTGGGGCGACTATAGCGCGAGGCGCTGAAATCATACATCTTTTCGGATCATTTGGTGGCCGCTCGATCGGCCACGAGGGGAAAAATTCGCTGTTCTCAGCGAATTCGCCCGCGCGCCGATCGCAGGAGCGCTCAATATAGCAGCGAAATCGAGCCCTCGCGGCGCGCCGGGCGGATGACATCTGCATCGATCGGGAACGGCGCTGTCATCCCTCGGCCGGGGTGAAGTTGGTGGCGACGCCGTTGATGCAATAGCGCAAGCCCGTGGGCGGCGGGCCGTCCGGGAACACGTGGCCGAGATGCGAGCCGCATCGGGCGCAGTGCACTTCGGTGCGGGTCATGCCGTAACCGCGGTCGACCGAGGTCTCGATCGCGCCCTCGACCGGGGTGTTGAAGCTCGGCCAGCCGGTGCCGCTGTCGAACTTGGTCCTGCTCTCGAACAGTTTCTGCCCGCATGCGGCGCAGGAGAATACGCCCGGGCGCTTCTCCCAATTGAGCGCGCAGCTGCCGGCCCGCTCCGTGCCATGCTCGCGCATGACTTCGTATTGCTCAGGCGTCAGCAGGGCGCGCCATTCGGCTTCCGTATGCGTGACGGGGAAATGGCCTTGGCTCATGAGGTCCTCCTGGCGGTCAATTTATCACAACCGCCGAAAAATGGCGGCAGGACGTCGTTCGCGCCCCCAGCGTCCAAAGTTACGCATGACCGGGCTCCGCCCCCCATGAATCGCACCAACCCGACCCCCACGCCCGAGCTCCTGTTGCATCTCAGCGGCTCGGCCGCCAGAATCACGCCAATGACGCCAAGAAAGTTCGACCGGCGCCTCGCAGCGGCCGCGGTCGCGGTTCTCGCGGCCTACCTCGTCCTTGCGTACCTCCTCGCGCCGTTCGTCTGGCGCCATTACGAACATCAGGCTCGGCTGGCGGACCTTGGCGCGCGAACCGTCACCGCCCAGGGCATTTTAGGCGACGTCATCAATGTCGGTTTCGAAGGGACGGAGGCGGACATGGTCTGCGCGATGACCGCGGCAGGCTGGTCGCCGTCCGATCCCGTCACGGTGTCCTCGTCGCTCAAGATCATCGGCAGCGTAGCCTTCCGCCGGCCCTACCATCGCGCGCCGGTCAGCCCGCTCTTTTTCGAGGGCCGCAGGCAGGATCTCGCCTTCGAGAAGCCCTCCGGCAGAAGCGCCTCGAGCCGGCATCATGTCCGGTTCTGGAAGGCGCTCGAAGCCGGCGACGATGGGCGTCCGGTCTGGCTGGGGGCGGCGACCTTCGACGACGGCGTGGGCGTCAGCCACTACACCGGCCAAATCACGCATCACGTGGCCCCGGACGTCGACGCCGAGCGGGATTTCCTGTCGAGGAACCTCGTGCAAGCGAAGAAAGTCGAAACCACTTATTGGGTCAGCGGCGTCGGCCCGACCCTGTTCGGCCGGAACGGCGGCGGCGACCCGTTCTTTACCGACGGCGAGATCGCCTTCGCCAGGCTCGCGCCGGGGTGCGAGACGCATGAGGAAGCGCCGTCCGCCATCGCCCCGCCGGCCAGAATCGCGGCGAAGAACGCCGTGTTCGCGTGGCTGGCAGGATTGTGGCGGCGGCTGCCGTGATCGTCAGATCAGCCGCGGAAGCGTCGGACGTAGTCGGCGTTGTAGAGTTCGCTCTCGCGAAAGTCCTCGGCGCCGAGCGCCGGCCCGACCAGGATGAGCGCCGTGCGCTCGACCGGGGTGTCGCGCATGGCCGCGACGATGCCGCTGAGGGTCGCGCGAACGATCAACTCATCCGGCCAGGAGGCGCGGGCGACGACGGCGGCGGGGCAGTCGGGTCCGTAGAAGGGCAAAAGCTCGTCGGCGACGCGGTCGAGCGCGTGGATCGACAGGTGGATCGCGAGCGTCGCGCCGGTCGCGGCGAAGTTTTGGAGCGTTTCGCGCTCCGGCATGGGCGAAGCTCGCCCCGAAGTGCGGGTCAATACGAGCGACTGGGCGAGGGCCGGCAGGGTGAGTTCGCGCTTAAGCGCTGCTGCGGCAGCGGCGAAGGCCGGCACCCCCGGCGTGATCGTATAGGGCACGCCCGCTTGGTCGAGACGGCGCAGTTGCTCGCCGATCGTGCTCCAGATCGACAGATCCCCCGAATGCAACCGCGCGACGTCCTTGCCGGCCGCGGTCGCCTCGACGCAGAGGTTGATGATCCTGTCGAGGTCGAGCGGCGCGGTGTCGATGATAGTCGCGCCGAGCGGGCAGTGTTCGAGCAAGGCCTTCGGCACAAGGGAGCCGGCGTAGAGGCAGACGGGGCAGCGGGCGATCAGGTCGCGCCCTCTGACCGTGATCAGGTCCGGCGCGCCGGGCCCCGCGCCGATGAAATGCACGGTCATGAAAATTCCACCGAAAGCGCTACGGCGCAGGTCGCGCCGTCGGCTGCAAGCCGCGGCCCGAGCAGTTTCCCGCCGGGGCCCGCGCCCGCGAGCGCAGCGGCCTCTGCAATCGCGGGCGCGCCAAAGCGCGCCTCGACGACGGGCGAAGGCGTCAAGACCCGCGCCGCCTCGCGCTGCAGCGCTTCGAGCGGCAGCGCCGTCAGCGTCGCGCTGATCATCTGCGCGGCCTCGACGAGCCCCGGCTCCTCGGCCTTGACCGCGAGCGTGAACATCCGCCGCTCGCCCTCCGGCGCGCCGAATTCGGCGAGCGCCCGGCAGATCAGCGCGGCGATCGCCTCGCACGAGACCCCCGTCCGGCAGCCGACGCCGATCGCGACATATCCGCTCACGGCTTCGTCCAGCGCCATTGAACGATCGGCATCGCCGGCCGCCAACCGAGGAATCGCCCGACCGGCTCAGCCTGCGCCATCGCGATCTGCACCAGCTCTCCGCCCCAGCACGCGCGCCATTCGATCGCGGCGGCCTGGGTCTCGAGGGTCACCGCATTGGCGACGAGCCGCCCACCGGGTTTCAAGACGTCGACGACCCGGTCGATCACCCCAGCCGCGGTCCCGCCGCCGCCGAGGAAGATCGCGTCCGGCTCGGGCAGCTCCGCCAGCGCGTGCGGCGCCTTCGCCGTGACGATGGCCAGCGCGGGCGCGCCTAGCGCGAACGCGTTGCGTGCGATCCGGGCCGCGCGATCGGCCCGCTCCTCGATCGCGATCGCGCGATTGACCGGGTCGGCGAGCATCCATTCGATCGCGACCGAGCCCGAGCCGGCCCCGACGTCCCACAGGAGCTCGCCGCGCCGCGGCGCGAGCGCGGACAGCGTGATCGCGCGGATCTCGCGCTTGGTGATCTGGCCATCATGCTCGAACCACTCGTCCGGCAGGCCGGGCGCCTGAGGTAGGATCTGCGCGTCGCGGTCGGCCGCGACCTCGAGCGCAATCGTGTTCAGATCGGCGACGCCGCCCAGGGCGAAGGTTTCCGCCTCTTCGGTCCGGATGCGCTCGCGCGGGCCACCGATGGCCTCGCAGACGGAAAGCTTCGACCGCCCCATGCCGCGCGCTGCGAGCAGCGCTGCGAGCTTGGCCGGCGTCGTCCCGTCCCAGGAGAGCGCGAGAATCCGCGCGCTCGGCTGGAGATGCGGAACGATCGCCTCGAGTGGCCGTCCGTGCAGCGACAGCATCGCGCAATCCTGCTCGCTCCAGCCGAGCCGCGCCGCGGCGAGGGCGAAGGCCGACGGCGCCGGCACGCAGATGATTTCAGACGGCGAAAAGCGGCGCATCAGCATCGTTCCGACGCCGAAGAAAAACGGATCTCCACTCGCCAGCACGCAGACGGGCCTGCCGCGCCAAGCCTCGATTTTGTCGAGCGCATCCTCGATCGGGGAGGGCCAGACATAGGTTTCGCGATCGAGCGGCTGGGCGAGGGCGAGGTGGCGGCGGCCGCCCACGACGATCTCCGCTTGCGCGACGAGCACCCGCGCGGCAGGAGGGAGTCCGTCGATCCCGTCCTCGCCGAGGCCGACGATCGCGAGCCACCGATCCCCGGTCATGGAGCCGTCCCCTGACGCGCGTGCGCCTTCTCATTCTCGGCGGAACGTCGGAAGCAGCCGAGCTGGCGCGCCGACTGGCGGCCGAGGCGGAGGTCGACGCCGTCCTGTCGCTCGCCGGCGCAACCGTCAATCCAGCGCCGGCACCGATCCCACAGCGTATCGGCGGCTTCGGGGGACCCGAGGGCCTCGTGGCCTATCTTCGCGCCGAGCGGATCGACGCGGTGGTCGACGCGAACTCATCCCTTCGCAGCGCGCATGTCGGCGAACGCTACTTCCGGCTGCCGCGTCACCGCGACGCCGCTCGTCGTCTTCACCCGCCCGCCATGGACCCGCCAGAACGGCGACCGCTGGGTCGAGGTCGCAACGGTGGACGAAGCGGTCGAAGCCGTCGGAGCGCGACGCAAGATCGTTTTCCTGACCCTGGGACGGATCCAGCTCGGGGCTTTCGCTCGCGCGCCGCAGCACCGCTACATCGTCCGCGCCATCGATCCGCCGGCCGAAGCAGAACCACTCGCCGACTTCAAGCTCGTTCTCGCACGCGGGCCGTTCGCGCTTCAAGACGAACTCGCGCTGATGCGGAACGAAAGAGTCGAGACCGTCGTCACCAAGAACAGCGGCGGGCGCGCCACCTATCCCAAGATCGAAGCGGCCCGCATGCTCGGCGTCGAGGTCGTGGTCGTCAGGCGGCCAAAGCCGCCGGAAGCGGAAACGCTGCATGATCTCGACGCCGTCATGGCCTGGATTTCCGCTCAGGCCGCCTTGTAACCGCGCTCGCTGAGCGCGGCTGACGCGGTCCACAGGGCGTCCGGAAGGACGCCCGTCTGTCGACGGACTATAGACCGCTTCTACCGGGCGCCCCGCTAACTCATCGCGCGGCTCCGTAGGACCGCGGCGTCAGCATCCATGGGCGCCGCCGCTGTCACGAGGAATGACTCGCGTCTCGCTCGAACCGACGATGACGAGGGTCGCCATGTCGACGAGGCTCAGGTCCGCCGCGGCGAGGGTCGTGACCGTCAGCCTCTCGTCGGCGCGTCCGATTGCGCGGGCGAAAGCGACAGGAGTTGCGCGGTCCTTCACGCCGCGCAAAAGGTCGAACGCCGCGGCGATGCGGTAGGGCCTCGCTTTGGAGGCGGGATTGTAGAGCGCGATGACGAAGTCACCCTCGGCGGCAGCCCTGAGGCGCCGTTCGACGATCGCCCACGGCTTTAGATTGTCGGAGAGCGATATGGCGCAGAAGTCGTGGCCGAGCGGCGCGCCGAGCCGCGCCGCCGCGGCCTGCATGGCGGAGACGCCGGGAACCACGGAGACGTCGAGGGCGCGCCAGCGCGGCTCCTCCTCGATCGCCTCGAACAAAGCCGCAGCCATTGCGAACACGCCAGGATCCCCGCCGGAGACCACGGCGACGGCGCGACCCTCGGCGGCGAGGCCGAGCGCAAGCCGGGCGCGGGCGAGTTCGGCGCGGTTGTCGCTCACATGCGCGCGCTGTCCGGAGCCGAGCGCGAGCCTGTCGACATACGGCCCATAGCCGACGACGTCGGTTGCGGCTGCGATCGCGGCGGAGGCCTCGGGAGTCATCCACTCGGCCGGGCCAGGACCGAGCCCGACGATCGCCACCTGTCCGTTCAAGGCCGCCGGCCCCGGCCTGGCACGAGGATCATCGAGAAATAGGGCGCGGCCTCGTCGCTCTTGGCGCAGAGCGGCATGACGCGCTCGCCGTCCATCGTCGCGCGCTCGACATATATCGCGCGTTCGGCCATGCCGGCCTTGGCGAGCGCCTCTCTGGCCCGCTGAAAATTGCGGCCGATTTTCATGATGACGGCGGCGTCCGCCAGCGTCAGTCGGTGCGTCAGCACGTCGAGCGGCAGGGTCGCCGGAAGCACGACGAGCGAATCGTCGCCCCAGGTCATTGCCGTCTCCGCCGCGCCCCAAGCGCCGCAGATCGAGGAGACGCCTGGCACGATCGTCACCCGGAACCGCTCGCGCAGGCGGATGAAGAGATGCATGAACGAGCCGTAGAAGAGCGGATCGCCCTCGCTGAGCAGCGCGACGTCCCGACCGCCTTCGAGATGGGCGGCAATCGCAGACCCGCTCTCGGCGTAAAACAGCTTCAGCGCCTCGCGGTAGGGCGGGTCGTCGAAATGCGAACTCTGTCGTCATCGGATAATAGAGCGGCAGCTCGACATGCGACGACTTCAGCCAGCGGTCGACAATGCCGCGCGCGTTGCCGCGCCGCCCGGCCTTGGCGAAGAAGGCGACGACCGGCGCCTCGGCGATGACGCGCGTCGCCTTGATTGTGAGCAGTTCCGGATCGCCGGGTCCGACGCCGACGCCGTACAGGCGGCCGATCCTCATTCGGCCTCGCTCGCCAGCGCATTGACCGCCGCCGCCGTCATCGCGCTACCCCCTTTTCGCCCGCGTATGACGATCGCCGGCAGGCCGCTCTCGATCAGCGCCTCCTTCGACTCCGCCGCGCCGACGAAGCCGACCGGCATGCCGACGATCGCGGCCGGGCGCGGCGCTCCGTTGTCGATCAACTCGAGCAAACGAAAGAGGGCGGTCGGCGCGTTGCCGATCGCAACAACGGCGCCCTCGAGCCGCGGCAGCCAGAGGTCGATCGCCGCCGCCGTGCGGGTCGTCTCGAGTTTTGCGGCGAGCGCTTTGGTCGCGGGCTCGGCGAGCGCGCAGATGACCTCGTTGCCGGCCGGCAGACGGGCGCGGGTGACGCCCTCCGCGACCATGCGCGCGTCGCAGAAGATCGGCGCGCCGGCACGGAGCACCGCCTCCGCGGCCTCGGCCCCGCCGGCCGCAAAGACGAGGTCGCGCGCCACCTCGACCATGCCGCAGGCGTGGATGATGCGCACCGCGACGCGCTCCTCGATCGGAGAGAAGCGCTCGAGGTCCGCCTCTTTGCGGATGATGGCGAAGGACTGGCGGTAGATCGCCGCCCCGTTCTTTTCATAGTCGTATTTCTTCGGCGTCACGCGGTCTCTTTCGTGGTTGCGAAGAGTTGATCGCCGTTCGAGGCCAGCAGCGCCGCTGCCTCCGCGCTCGAAAGGTCCCGCCGCGCGGGCGCGTCGCCGGCTTTCCCATTCGTCACGAGGTCGTAGCCGCGCTCAGTCGCGGTCAGCGTCAGGGCGCACGCAAAAGGATGCGCGCAGCCTTTCGCGCACCCGCTGACGTGCAGGGTGATTCCGTCGCCCTCCGGAAGCTGCGTCGCAAAACGCTCCGCGTCCGCGCGCAAGGGCTTGAGCGCATGCAAGCAGGCCGGCGCGCCGACGCATACCGCGACACGCAGGAGCGGTTCGCGCGCGTCGGCGAGGAAGCCCAGCCTGGCGGCGGTCGCGACGAACGACGCCGCGCGGCCGGGGTCGAGCCCGACGACGAGGAATGCGCGCCAGGGCGTCAGTCTCAAGCCGCGCGCGCCCAATTCCGTCGCGCGCTCGATCAGCCTCTTGAACCGGCTCGCGTCGACGATTCCGAATGCGGCCGCGAAGCCGACTACGATCGCCGACCCGAACACGTGGCCTCCGAGGACGTCGCAGAGGGAAGCGCGGGCGTCGCGCCTGAGCCGGGGAGCGGCCTCCAGCCGGGCCGCGGCGAACACAGCCTTCGCCCCTTCCCGCTCGACGAGCGCGCGCATGCGCCGCGCGTTTCCGTTCGGCCCGGCAAGGTCGAGGAAAGCGCGCGCGAGCCGCGCCGCGGCGTCGCCGACGTCGGCAGGCGCGCACCTGGAAGCGAGCGCATCCTCGCCCGCGAGATATGCGAAAAATTGCGCGCCCCGGGGGCCGCGCTCGGCCTCGACGCGGATATCCGCGTCGACGTCAGCGAGCGGCAGACGGCCGCCTGCGTCGAGAACGAAGCCGAACTTCGCCGGGAGGAGCCTCAAAGTAAGGTCTTCGGCGAGACGCCGTTCGAGGGCAGCGAGGTTGTCGGCAATATCGAGCGCCGCGGCCGGATCGATGTCGCTCAACGGACTTGCGACGATGTTGCGCAGCCGCTCGACCTCGGGGTCGGCGTCGAGCAGGCCTGCGGCCGCGAGGCGCGCCTGCATATCGGCGAAGGTCCGCTCGCTGACCCCCCTGATCTGCAGGTTCGCGCGCGACGAGAGTCCGATTGCGCCGTTGCCGCACGCGAGCGCGGCCTCCGCAATCGCCATCGCCTGGCCGAGCGCGAGGCGCCCACCCGGGGCGCGCACCCGCACCAGCAGCCCGTCGCCGGTCTCCATCGGCCGCAAGGCGCCCGGACACCAGCCTTTGCGGCGCGGCGCCTCCGAGCGCCGGCCCCCGCGAAGCGGCGCAAGCGGACTCATGCAGCCTCCCTCGACAAGGAGGCGAGAATAGACCTGCACGAATTGCGGCGCGAGCGCCAAAAGCCGCGGCGCGCGGCTTCTTCGAACACGCCCGCCATGTGGCGCGCTGCCGCCCTGTTGGCCGCGACAAGAAAGGCGCGGACGGCCTCGTCGCCCAGCGTCGCGTTGAATATGAGATCGAACTGGTCGCTGCTCACCGCGTCGGTCAGCGCGGCGAAGGCGTAGAGATTGTCGAGGGACTGGGCGATTTCCGCCGCCCCGCGATGCCCATGGCGCATTTGTCCGGCGAGCCAGCGGGGGTTTGCGGCGCGCCCGCGCAGGGAGCGCGCAATCTCTTGCTCGAGCGGGCGGACTTTTGGCGCGCCGGGCATCGTCGAGTCGAGATGATAGAGGGCCGGGCGGCCGCCGACGCGCTCGGCGGCGGCGGCGAAGCCGCCCGCGTGCTCGGAGAATGCGTCGGCGGCGAGCGCGTCCTGCCCCTGCAGATCCTGGGCATGGACGAACGCCTGCGCTCCGGCAACTCGCTCGCGGAACGCCGCCGCCGCTTCGCGCTCCACGCCCTCGCCGTCATACTCGTGGCTGGTCGCCGCGAGATAGGCTTCCGCCAGTTCGGCGCGTTCCGACCAACCGCCCTCGGCGATTCGCCGACCGAGGCCGACGCCATAGGCGCCGGGCGCCGCGCCGAATACACGCGCCGGCGCCATCCCGCGGAAGGCTGCCAGCGGGTTATCCTCGACGCTTTCCTCAAGTCGGGAGACCGCGCGGACGGCGGCGGAGAAGAGCGCGATCTGGCTCGGAAAGACGTCCCGGAACAGGCCGGAAATACGCAGGGTTACATCAACCCGCGGCCGCCCGAGCGTCGCGAGCGGCAGAATCTCGAAGCCGCCGACCCGGTTGGACGCCATGTCCCAGGTCGGACGGCAGCCGATCAAGGCGAGTCCTTGAGCAAGATCGTCGCCGCCGGTGCGCATCGTGGCCGAGCCCCAGAGGTCGAGCACGATCCGCTTCGGCCATTCGCCGTGGTCCTGGGCATAGCGCGCGAGTACCTCCTCGGCAGCGCGCCGGCCGATCTCCCAGGCATTGCGGGTCGGGACCGAGCGGGGGTCGATGGCATAGAGGTTCCGCCCCGTCGGCAGGACGTCGAGACGGCCGCGCGCCGGCGCGCCGGCCGGACCCGGCCGCAGAAATCGTCCTCCGAGCGCGCGCAAGAGGCCGAGCGATTCGGCGGCGCCGCAAGCGGCGATACGTCCTTTCAGCGTCTCCTGAGCGTCATCGTCGACCGTCAGCCCGGATGCGAAGCCTTCGGCGAATTCGGGCGACCGGCCGAACACGTGAAGGCCGTCGCCGACCCGCATGTCCTTGAGGTCGCAAAGCCAGGCGTCGAGGGTCAGCAGCGCCTCCTCCGGAGGCTTGCCGTCGCCAGCGCATTCCCTCAGGAGTCCCGTCTGGCGGCCGCGTTCGAGGATCAGCGCGGCGATCGCCCGCGCTCGCCGCGGGTCGAGCCCCTGCGCCTCGGAATATTCGTCGAACAGGCCCTCAAGTTCGAGCGCGGCCCCATGCGAGCCGGCAGAGATCAACGGCGGCGTCAGATGGCCGACCGTCGCGGCGCCGATCCGCCGCTTGGCTTGCGCCGCCTCGCCCGGATTGTTGACGATGAACGGGTAGATCACCGGCGTCGGGCCGAGGAGAACTTCGGGCGCGCAAGCATTCGAAAGCCCGACCGCCTTGCCCGGCAGCCATTCGAGCGTGCCGTGCGCGCCGAGCTGGATGAGCGCATCGATTCGCTCCTTCCGCGTGAGCCAGAAATGGAACGCAGCGTAGGAATGACGCGGCGCGAGCGTCGGGTCGTGATAATCGCCCTTCCGCTGAACGGGGTCGCCGCGGTCCGGCTGAACCGCGACGATCAGTTTGCCGAGGCGGAGGAAGCGGAAGCGGAAAGCGCCGCCGATCAGGCAAGGGTCGGCGGTGGGGTCGCCCCATGCGCCGCGGACGGCCTTCTGGAACGTGGCGGGCGCGGCGGCGAGCTCGTCTTCGTATTCTGCGAGGGTCAGCGTGGGTTCGAGCGGGCCTTCCGACAGCGCTTCGATCAGCCCCACTGCGTCACAATCGGCAGCCACATCGTACCCCGCCGCGCGTAAAATTCCGGCGATGGCGGCCGCGCTCGCCGGCGTGTCGAGGCCAACGGCGTAGCCCGTGCGGCCGCCGCGTGCAGGATAATCCGGCAGCACGCAGGCGAGGCGCTTCTCCGCCGGCGGCGTGGTCCGGAGCTGCGCCCAGGCGAAGGCGAGTTCGGCGACGAAGGCGACCCGGTCGGCGAGCGGCTGGTGAGCGACGGCGCCGTACTCGGTCGTCGCATCGCGCGGCCCCGCCGCCTTGAAGGAGACGGCGCGCGCCAGGATCCGCCCGTCGATCTCCGGCAAAGCGACATGCATGGCGAGATCGGACGGACCGAGGCCGCGCGGCGAGGCGCGCCAGGCCTCTTCCGAAACGCCAGCCAGCACGACCTGCAGCACCGCCGCATCGACAATATCGAGTACAGTTCCTTCGCCTTCGTCGAGGCGGGCGGAGAAGGCCGTCGCATTGAGCACGACGTCGAAGCCTTGCGTCCCGATCAATTCGCGCAAAGGGGCGATCGCCGCTTCGTCCTTGAGGCTCGTCACATAGACCGCGACCGTCGCAAAGCCTACGCCGGCAAGCGCGCTCGCAAGGGCCTCGATCGGTGCAAGGTCGTGCGCGAGATAGATCGAGCGGTAGAAGACGATGAGCGCCCGCGGCCCGTTAGGCGCCGCTTCGACACAGGCGGCCTCGAAACGGCCGAAGGCGCTGACCGGCTGGGGCTTTGGCGCAGGCTGCGCCGCGCCGAGCTCCGCCGCGAACCAGGCGAGGCAGGCCGACATGTTCACGGGGCCACCCTCGTCGAAATAGCGCCAGATCTCCGTGACAGCCTGGGTGGCGAGCGTCGAGGCCTGGTCGAGCCGAGCGTCGGCACGACGGTCGCCCGGCAGCAGGGCAAGCTTGATTCCTTCCTTTCGCGCGAGCGCGGCCAATTCGTCGACGCCGTATCGCCAGTAGTCGGCGCCGCCCAGCACCCTGGCGACGACGAGCTTCGCCTGTGCGCACACACGCTCGAGATAGAGGTCGATCGAATAGGGGTGGCGAAGCGCTACGAGGCTCGCGAGTCTCAATGTCGGCTTCGGCTCCGGCGCGGAATCGTAGGCGCGCTTCAGCGCATTGAGGTCGCTGTCGGAGAAGGACAGGAAAACCACGTCCGCAGGGGTCTGGCCGAGATCGACCGCGCCGACCGTATCGTCGAGCGAGCGCGTCTCGATGCGGAGGATATGCATGGGACGAGGTTACGGCGCGGGCGCAGGCGCCGACGGCGGAAGGCGGTCGCCGTCATTGCGAGCGAAGCGAAGCAATCCAGGGGCCACGGCGCGCTGCGGGATTGCTTCGTCGCTTCGCTCCTCGCGATGACGTTCACAGCCCGATAAGGTCATGCGATCCATCGCCTCGCCCTTCATTCGCAGAGCGCCGCGGCGACCGCAGCGCGGTCGACGCCCTTCTGGGCGATGACGACGAGGCGGCTCCGCCGCTCTTCGCCCGCGCTCCAGGGCCGGTCGAAATCGCGGCGGAAGCGCTGACCGACGCCCTGCACCAGCAGCCGCATCGGCTTGCCCGCGACTTCGATGAAGCCCTTGATGCGCAGGATGTCGTGCGCCCGCGTCGCTTCACTCAGCCGGTCGATGAGCGCGTCCGGATCATGCGCCGTCGGGACGGTCACGACGAAGGTGTCGAAATCGTCGTGATCGTGCTCGCCTGTCGCGTCGTGATGGGAGGGCCGCGCCGCAAGATCGTCCTCCGCCGCAGCCCTGACGCCGAGGAGCACGTTGACGTCGACGACGCCGTCGCGGGTCGCGGCGATCTTGACCGCACGCGGCAGCGCAGCGGCGATCTCAGCGCGCAGAGATTTCGAGCCTCTCCGGCTCGACGAGGTCGGCCTTGTTGAGCAGCACCAGATCGGCGCAGAGGAGCTGGTCCTCGTAGACTTCCTCGAGCGGGTTGTCGTGATCGAGCGACGGATCGGCGGCGCGCTGCTCGGCGACGCGCGCGGGATCGTCGGCGAAGCGGCCCTCCGAGACGGCGGCCGCATCGACGACCGCGACGACTCCGTCGACGGTGAGCCTCGTGCGAAGCCCCGGCCAGTCGAAGGCCTTGACCAACGGCTTCGGCAGGGCGAGGCCCGACGTCTCGATCACGATGTGGTCGGGCTTCGGCTCGCGCGCCAGCAAAGCCGACACGGCGGGCACGAAATCGTCGGCGACGGTGCAGCAGATGCAGCCGTTGGCGAGCTCGATAATCGCCTCGCGCGGGCAGGCGTCGTCGGCGCAGTTCCTCAAAAGGTCGCCGTCGACCCCGACGTCGCCGAACTCGTTGATGATGAGAGCGAGCCGCCGCCCGCCGGCCTGGCTGAGTATGTGGCGGATAAGGGTGGTCTTGCCGGCGCCGAGAAAGCCGGTGACGATGGTGACGGGAGTCTTGGCGAGCATGCCTCGAGGCCTATCGAGAGAGGGCGGGAAGCGGCGGCGTGCGCGACACGATGCCCTTGCGGAAGGGGAGCGGGCGTTCGCGCCAGGGCACGAGCCCGTCGGGGGCGGCGGCGTAGCGGCTCGCGGCCGTCACGATGTCTTCCACGTTCGCTTCGCGGCTGAGGTTGCCGACGACATAGGTCCATTTGCCCGGCGCGGCGAGCGCGACGGTGCAGGGTCTCTTGCAGACGGCGAGGCATTCGACGGGCTTGAGCGCAATCGGCTCGTCGCCGAGCCGGTCGCCGAGCGCCTCGTAGAGCGCGGCGCCGACGACCTCTCCATCCTCGGATTTGCAGGTCACGCAAACAAGGAGCGTGGTGGCGGGCGCGCTTGAGCTCGGCGTCACCGGAGACCCCTGATTTCCCAGCTAACAGGGAAAAAAACAGTGAATTTTTCGATTTTGGGCCGATTCGGGCGAGCATAAGTCCGAAAAGGGTGAAACATTCCAAGCGGAAGCTCGAATATTCGCCATGCGGCCGAACAGGGGATTTTTGCGGCCGAACAGCGAAGTCAATTTCACTGTTCGCGGAAGCATCAGGGAACGTCTTGGCATCGCGCCTCCCCGACCGCCCCTCCGGCGGCCTGAAACGGGTTGATCGGCGCACGGCAGGTCTCCTGGCTCGAGGGCGTTTCGCCGGCGCCGCCTTCCCGGGGACAAGCCCAGTGGCGAGCAAGGCGCCGGCACGCCGCTCACAGTCGCGGGGGCGGCCGCGGAGAGGGCGATATGCCTGCCGCGTTCCCTTTTCACCCTCACATGACGCGAGGGAACCGTGCGGAGTTCATGTTTCAGCTTCGCGGGGGGTTGTCAAATCGCCGGCGCTCGTCATGCGTCTGCGGCCATGAGCGCCATCACGCGCTTGGCCAGTTCGGGCTCGCTCAGGGCGCTCTGCGGCTTTATGAGATGTCTCACCTCAATGACGATCCGGTGCGTCTCGGGGTCCTCGGCCGCGAGGCGAGTCAGCGCCGCGCCATAGTGAAGCCTCTTCTCCAGATCGGGAGGACGCGCGCCCCGAGTTTGCGGAAAGACGAAGTCGGTCTGCGCAACGGCCCAGGGCGCCTCGAGGAGTTCCTGGATCTGAGACAGGTAGTCCGAAGCCAGGCCGTCGAGCGGATCCGCTTTGTCGAGACGCGAATCGAGCAGGCGGCCAAGGACGACCGCTTCCTGCGCGGCCACGCTCATGCCCTGCCCGAAAACCGGGTTGAAACGACAGACGGAATCGCCGAGCGGAATCAGCCCGCGGGGAAACCGCTCGAGCCGCTGGAAATGGCGACGGAGGCTCGCGGGCATATTGTAGCGCGCGATTTCGCCCACCTGTGTTGCGCCATTGATCGCGTCGAAGAACGTCGGGGTCCGGAAGGTTTTGGCGAAGGCCTTGAACCCCTCGATTTCTGCGGGAAGGGGGTCGCCGTGAACCCTGCCGAGCGAAACGATCCACTGTCCGCGCTCGATCGGCACGATCAGGCCGCCGAAGTTTTCCTCCGGCGGAGTGCCGAGATGCACCAGCCCCATCCAATTCCGGGAAGCCTCGGCAGGGACCTCGAACACGGCCGTGGCGTAGGCCTGATCGATGCCGATCTCGGTGACTTCCAGTTTGGACGCGCCGATGCTTTCCAGTAGCGACAGCGTCGGGGCGGCGCGGCCGGAAGCGTCGACGATCAAATCCGCCGAGATGGTTTCGGGCTTTCCCTGCTCGTTCTCGCAGCGAACCGCGACCAGCTTGCGCCAATCGGGCGATAGCGCCGCATCGGTAACGCGCGATCGGTGTCGAAGCTCGACGTTCGGTTCCTCCCGCAGTCGTCGCCGGCAGGCATATTCGAGCAAAGGCCGTGAGACGAAGAACGCGTCGAAGCCGAGGTCACGCCGCGGGAATGGATCGAACCCCGGCTGCTCGACCCTGACCGCGAGTGCCGCCCGTCCCTTAGCGGCGCCGGCCGTCAGGAGGTCGCTTCCAATGCCGGGGAACAGTTCCTCGAGCGCTCGTTCGCCTCCGGCGAGAAGCACGTGCGCGTGCCGGGCCTGCGGCGTACCGGAGCGGAACTCTGGTCCATCGGGCAGTGCGTCGCGCTCGAGGACGGTAACCTTGTCGAAATACGGCGCGACCGCCTTCGCCGCTGCGAGGCCCCCCATCCCTGCGCCGATGACGACGGCATGGTCGGCGATCACTCGTGGCATTGGAGTCTCTCCCAAGTGCGGCGCCGGCCCGCGCGCGCCGTAGCGTCGGCGAAGCTCGATTACGATCCGCAGTTGAACGCGCATACTAAGGCTTGCGGAATCAGCGCTTTCGGGGCACCTTTCCCCGCCTTTTTTCAGGATAAGCGACGAGGGGAGGTTCGCTGTGACAGAGATCACACACCGGGCGGTCGAGGTAAACGGAATCCGCATCCATCTGGCGGAGGCCGGGACCGGGCCGCTGGTCCTTCTCTGCCACGGTTTTCCCGAATCCTGGTACTCTTGGCGGTGGCAGCTGAAGGCGCTCGCCGAGGCTGGCTATCATGCGGTCGCGCCAGACATGCGCGGCTACGGACAGACCGAGCGACCGCAGGAGATCGAGAAGTACACGCTCCTCCACCTCGTCGGCGACATGGTCGCCGTGCTGGATGCACTCGGCGCCGACAAGGCCGCGATTGTTGGCCACGACTGGGGCGCGCCGGTCGCCTGGAACGCTGCGCTTCTGCGCCCGGACCGATTCCGCGGTGTCGTGGGTCTGAGCGTGCCTTTTCTTCCGCGCGGGCTAGGCATGCCGACCAGCGCGATGCCGCGGACGGAGGCATCTCAGTTCTACATGCTCTACTTTCAGGACCCTGGAGTCGCTGAAGCGGAATTCGAACGCGATCCGCGCACCACACTCAGGACACTCCTCTATTCCGGCTCCGGAGACGCCCCTCGCAGGCAGAGCGACGGCTCCCCTGACAGCGCGCCGGGCATGGTTCCCCGCGGGGGAGGCTTTCTCACACGCAGGTCGACGCCTGAGCGGCTGCCGTCGTGGCTGACTGAAGCCGACGTCGATTTCTACGCTGCCGAATTCGCCCGCACGGGCTTCCGCGGCGGATTGAACTGGTATCGCAACATCGACCGCAGTTGGGAGCTGTTGGCGCCCTTCGCGGGGCTGCGGGTGACTGTTCCCGCGCTCTATGTGGCGGGCGATCGGGATATGGTCGTCCAGCTTTCCGGCATGAGCCAGCTGATCCCGAATTTGAAAGTGTTCGTTCCCGATCTCCGGGGAACGATCATGCTGGCGGGCTGCGGCCACTGGACGCAGCAGGAGCGCCCGGCAGAGGTCAACGCGGCGCTCGTCCAGTTTTTGGCCGAGCTGCCTTGATCAACCCTTTCATCCGGACCGCCCGCCACTGAGCGCGCAACCATCAAGCATTCAGGTCACGCCTCCGTCGCCTAAGCGTGGCAAACTGTCGATATGGCCGCATTGACTGAAATTGCACACCGGACGATCAAAGCGAACGGGATCCGCATCCATCTTGCGGAGGCGGGCGAAGGGCCGCTCGTGCTTCTCTGTCATGGGTTTCCGGAATCCTGGCATTCCTGGCGATGGCAGTTGCAGGCGCTCTCGGAAGCGGGCTTCCGTGCGGTCGCGCCCGACATGCGCGGCTACGGGGGGACCGACCGTCCCGAGGAGATCGAAAAATACACGATCTTTCATCTCGTCGGCGACATGGTCGGCATCGTCGATGCGCTCGGCGCCGAGCGGGCCGTCATCGTCGGTCATGACTGGGGCGGGCCGGTCGCCTGGACCGCGGCCCTCCTTCGGCCGGACCGGTTCCGCGGCGTCGTCGGCCTGAGCACGCCGTTCTACCCGCGTGGGGCCAAGCGCCCGACGGGCCCGCCGCAAGACGATCGCATGATCGCCTACCAACTCTATTTCCAGACGCCGGGCGTCGCCGAGGCCGAACTCGAGCGCGACCCGCGCGACGCCGTGCGGCGCATGCTCTATTCCGCCTCGGGCGACGCCCCGCGCGGGGCCGAAAACATGTTCGGTGACGAGGCGACGGGCGTGGTTCCGAGGACCGGCGGGGCGCTCGCCCGGACGATCGACGCCGAGCGCCTGCCGGCCTGGCTGACGGAGGCCGACGTCGACTTCTACGGCGACAGTTTGCGCGGACCGGCTTTCGCGGCGCCCTCAACTGGTACCGCAACATCGACCGCAACTGGGAGCTAACCGCCCCCTTCGCTGGCCTGCGGGTCGCGGTTCCGGCGCTCTATGTGGCGGGCGACCGCGACATCGTCGTCCAGCCCCCCGCGGTGAAGAAGCTCATCGCCAGCCTGAACACATTCGTCCCCGAACTTAGCGCCACGATCATGCTGCCGGGCTGCGGCCACTGGACCCAGCAGGAGCGCGCGGCGGAGGTCAATGTAGCGCTCCTCGAGTTCCTGCGCGGCCTCGGATGACTCCCTCTCCATAAGTTCCGGTAGGAAAGGGTTGTGGGTGCAAGTCCTCGACCTGCCTTCATGCCGCCGACATCCGAGAGAGCGCCGGGAGTCTCCGTCAGTCCCGGCGCGCTAGACTGTGATGAAAAGTCACTTGGTCATGAGCGTTTTGAGATCGATCGCGCCGGCCATCGCTTCGTAGCCGGCTGGATTCGGATGGAGGTTATCGCCCTTGCCGTATTTCGGCAGCGCATAGCCCGGCTTGTTCGGATCGACGATGACTTTGTCGAAGTCGATGACGCCATCAAACGCTCCGCTGCGGATGAAGTCGTTCAGGGCCAGACGGATCTTTTCCTTCTCCGGCGTATAGTAACCTTGGAACGGAGTTCCCGCGAAGGCGTCTCCGAACGGCGTGAGGGTCGCGCCGATGATCCGCATGCCATGCGCGTGAGCGCGCGCGATCAATTGCTTGTACCCTTCGATGATCGCCTCGGCGGTCGGCTCCGGATCGTGCTCCGCCAGGCCGCAACCCGGCCAGCCGACGTCATTGATGCCCATCATCAGAATGACGGTGTCGGCCTTGGGCTGGCTCAGGACGTCCTCGTCGAAGCGAGCAAGCGCATTCACGCCCATGCGGTCGGACAGGACCTTCGCTCCGGATATCCCCTCGTTCAAAACCGCGACCGGCGGACCGCCCGCCGCCACCAGCCGCTCAGCCAGGCGATCGGGCCACCGGTCGTTGCCGTCGACCGTCGAGCCGTCGCCGTCGGTGATCGAATTGCCAAAAGCCACGACGGCCCGCGCGTCGGCCGGCGCATCGACCATGATCTCGCTCAAGAAGACTCTTTGGGTCTGTTTGGAATCCGCCTTGAAATCGACGTCAGCGACCTTGTCGCCTCCCGCGACGTAAGCTGTCTCATGTCCGTCCCAATGCATGGTCGTCGTTGGGGTGACTTCCGGGAAGTAAACACTGACCGAGACCAGGGCGAGCGGCGCGGCAGCCATGTCTACAAGGGTCGCTGACCGCGGGCGCGCCAGGCGGTACGACGATCGACGGACTTCCACCGAAAGTCAGCGCATGGTCGCTCCCCTCCTTAATCTTACCGCCTTCCCCCGCAAGCGCGATGTGAGCCGCGCCGATCGTCATCGGGGCCGTTCCGTACTCGTTCGAGAGCACGACGCGCACCCGGCTGCCGCCGATGCTCAGGCGAGCATTCTGACGGATGGTCTGCTTCCACAGGTTCGCGGGAAGGCTGAGGGGCACAGGAAAGTCCGGCCCCCAAACCGGCTGGGGGCTCGCCGTCCAAGATCCGATCCAATTGCCCGCGTCCGCGGCTCTTGATGGAGACGAGATCCCGATGACCGCGGCAAGTGCGATCGCAACGCTCGCTGCACGCCAATCGGCCTTCGCGATGGCGGACACACAGTCGGAAACCGAACGGCCTTTCATGTCTTCCTCCCTTGAACGCCTTGGTGACCGCGACCGCACAATTTTGGGTGCATCCCACCGTGAACCGATGTTTCGCGAAGCGTTGGACAGAGTCAACCGGCCGCTAATTATCGCTTAAGAGCAGTTGAATATCCTGCGCCTTCGGCAGCAGGAAGCGGCAGCGGCCATGATCGCACCCAGGTCCCGGTCCGTCTCCCGCCGGAGAGCGGAGCGACCCGCGCCATCCAACTACAGTCAGTGGCGATTGAGCGCACGATGTGACGGGGATCACGGCGCGTCTGCGACTCGTCGCCAATTATTGTTGGCGGGCAATCCACTAAGTTGTACGCGCAAATGAGGGCTTGGCGAATTGAGATATTCAGGACGCGCCGCATTGTGGATGTGTAAATGCCCCCTGCAGGGTTCGGCCAAGATAGTAGAGACAGTAAAGGCGATACCCCGATAATTGAAACATATAATGGGGATAGCAATGTCCGGGTACTCGATAACCATTCTGATCTGCTCAATTTCGCTTTCGCACTCGGAATGCGAACCAAAGACCGCGCTCGACGTCGCGCGCGGCCCTCCGGTCGATAACCCGGTGATGTGCGTATTGAATGCCCAAACGATGATGGCGCACACAGGTCTGGTCCAGGGCGGGAACGTCTACATGAAGGTGGTGTGCGCGCCCGCCAAGAACGCCCAAGACTGGAAGGCCGAGATCGACGCGCGCAAAGCGTCGGAGTAAGCGGGGCCGCTAAGCCTGCTCAACTCGGCTTGGGATTTGCGGCGGCGAAGGCCGAGTTGATGATTTTCGCCTGGACCGGGTCGATTGCGAGCTTCGCAGCAAATCCGTCGCGCCTCCCGACGAGCGCCTCAGCGCGCAGGGCCTCCCCATCGCCGATCTCGGCGAAGGCCGTATCGATCGCCGGGACGCCAGCCGCCGTCGCCGCAACGAGCGTCATCTCGCGCGCGAGCCGTAATGGGCCGGCGCAGGCGCCGACCGCGTCGCGGACCGTCTGCGCTCCGAGTCCGATCCGCAAGGCTTCCGCGTCCCAGGCGAGGCCGATCAGCCGGGCGCTCGCGCCTCGAAAGGTCGCCAGGGCGAGCAGGGCTTCGGCCGTGTCCACGGTTGCGATGATTCCCGTCACGCCGTCACTGAGGCGGTAAAAAGCCTCGCGCAGAGCGAGCTTGACCGATAGCTGCTGCACGCACGCCCTGCCCGACGCCTTTGGCAGCAGGAGCGCACAAGGGGCGGCGGCCATGATCGCGTCCAGATCCCGGTCCGTCTCGCCGCCGGAAAGCGGACCGACCCGCGCCATCGGAGTCGGACCGGCGGGACGCAAAGCCGCTTCGCGCAGGAATCTCGCGGCGTTCGTGCGCGCCGTCTCCCGTCCCGCAACGTCGAGGTCGATGACGAGGACATCGGCCTCGCTCGCCAGCGCGGCCGCGAGCTTCGCCTCGTCGTCTCCCGGCGCGACGAGCAGGGAGCGCATCAGGTCGAGAGAATTTCAGGCCCGCGGCGCCGCATGAAGGCGGTGCGCCGGCATTCGGCGACGAGCGTCCCGTCCTGCTTGAATGCCCGATGGCGGAACTCGACCAGCCCGGCGGTCGGCCGTGACCTCGACGTCCGCACCGACAGAACTTCCGTCTCCGCGCGGACCGTATCGCCTTCGAACAGCGGCGCCGGGAAGGCGACGTCGGTCATTCCGAGGTTGGCGATGGTCGTGCCGACGGTGGTGTCGTTGACCGAGATGCCGATCAGGAGCCCGAGGGTGAACAGCGAGTTCATCAACGGGCGGCCCCATTCGGTCTCGGTCGCGCAGAAATGCGCGTCGATATGCAGCGGCTGCGGATTGAGGGTCATGTTCGAGAACAGCATGTTGTCCATCTGGGTGACGGTTCGCGTCAGACGATGGCGGAACACCTGGCCCACGGAAAAATCCTCGAAGTAGAGGCCGCCGCGCGGATGAGGAACGGGCGTCGTCATCGGTCGCCCGGGCTCTTCCACAGGCTTAAACTTTCGCTAACCATGACGGCCCAAACTCCGATTCATGTTCATACGATCAACCCGGAACGCGCTCGTCGCGCCGAGGACGGCGCCATCTTTCGGCGTCCGTTGGCGCGCCATCCTGCGCCGATTGCTGGTCTGGGCGCAACGGGCCGGCGCCGAGAGCCGAGCCGACGTGGCGAGCGCGCTGGCGCGCGTCTATCTCCATTCCGACCTCGACCCATTGCAGAGAGCCGACGCGGTGGAGGCGATGTCCACGCTGATCGACGACCCCTGCACCGAGGTGCGCCGAGCGCTGGCGGAGGCCTTTTCGGGCGCGGGTAATGCGCCGCGCTGCCTCGTCGTCGCCCTGGCGAACGACGAGGCGCAGGTCGCCGCCCCAATCCTCGCCCGCTCGCCGTTGCTGACCGATGCCGAACTCGTCGACTGCGTCGCGACCGCAGGCGTCGTGGCCCAATGCGCGATTGCCCGCAGGAGCGGTCTCGGCGCGGGCCCCGCCGCGGCTCTGGCGGAAATCGGCACGCGCGAGGGGGCGCTGGCGTTGCTCGGCAATTCGACCGCCGGCCTTACGCCGGGGGCGTTGCGACGGATCTTCAACCGGTTCGCCGACGACTTAGACATGCGCGAAGCCCTGCTCGCGCGCGCCGATCTGCCGGCGAGTCTCAAGGTGGAGCTCGCCCTTGCGACCGCGAAGGCTTTGGCCGGATTTGCCACGGCGGCTGGATGGCTCGACAAAAAGCGTGCCGAGAAAATCGCGCGCGAGGCCCGTGACGGAGCGCTCGCCTCGATTGCGGCGGAGTGCGGGCCCCTGGAACGCGCGGAGCTCGTACGGACGCTGCGCGAGCGCGGCGTCCTGACGATGGCCGTCATCCTGCGATCGCTGCTCGAGGGCGAGCGCGAGCTCGCCTCGGCGGCGTTTGCTGAGCTCTCCGGGCAGACTTACGCTCGGGCTTCCGCCTTCGCTCGATATCCTTACGGACAGGGTTTCGCGGCCCTCGTGCGGAAGGCCGGCCTTCCCCGGCATGCCCTGCCGGCCTTCCGCGCGGCGTTCGCGGCCATCGAGGCGCATGGCTCGGGGCCGCGCGGCGGATTGAAGGCGCCGCTGGTCGAGGCGACGATTGCCGCCTGCGAGGCCGAGCGCGATCCCGCGCTGGCGCCGATTTTGTCGCTGCTCTGGCGCTATGCCGCAGAGGCGGCCCGGCCGAATAAGCAGGCGATCGCCCGTGCGGCGGCGGCTCGGCCCCGCCTGCCCCTGAGCCTCGACTTCGCCCCAGTCAATGATGACGGCCGCGCTATGGACGCCGCTTGGCCAGAACCGATCAGGAACTTTCCCGCGGCCATAGCCCGCCGCATTGCAGCTCCGAAGCTCGGCGCGGCCTGAAGCGCGTTAGGGTGGTGGATGCGGCGGACGTCGTCTGCAGAGCCCGTCTCAGGCGGCGCGGCGCGGGCAATAAAAGACTATGCTGCGGGGTTCTCGTCCATCGCAGCGCGCGCCTGCGTCATTGCGCGGCGCAGGAGCGAGACGTCCTGCGCGCCGGGCACTCCGAGGCGACCCGCGAAAATGAAGAACGGCACGCCGGTGACGCCGATCGCCTGCGCCTCACCGATTTCGCGCCGCACTGCGTCCGCGTCCGCGCCCTCAGCCAGGAGCTTGTCGACGATGCTCCGCGTCGAGGCCGCTCGCCGCAGCGACGTCGAGAAGCACGGCGCGATCCCCGATGTCGCGGCCCTCGACGAAATAGGCGCGAAACAGGCGGTCGACGACCTCGCGCTGCGACCCCGCCGAGCCCGCCCAGCGAATGAGCCGATGCGCGTCGAGGGTGTTGGGCGCGCGCTCGATCCTGTCGAAGGCGAAGGAAATGCCGACTTCGGCGCCGAGCCGTACGAGCTGGTCGTGGACCGATTTGAGCCGCCCGTCCCGGCCGAATTTCCTTTCCATGTATTCCACCCTGTCGAGCCCTCCCTCGGGGATCGTCGGGTCGAGCTGGTAGGGCCGCCAACGCAGCGTGACGGGTCGAGACTCGTCTGCGAGCGCCAGATCGAGCCGTTTCTCGCCGAGATAGCACCAGGGGCAGACGACGTCGCTCACGACGTCGATGGTCAGCGCATCGGTCCGGTCGGTCATGTTGGACTCCTGTCGGACGGCGGGTGTCGACGAGGGTGAATTCGCTCAGAACAGCGAATTAAACAACGTTTTTTCGCCTTCGACGACCCTTCTACCCCTGTTTTGCCGCGGAAACTCGGCCGAAACCGGGGGATCGGGCGAAACGCTTGCAGCGAATTGGAACAGCGAATTCATTCATCGTCTGAGCGAATTTGTTCGCAGGAACAGCGAATGATCGCGAATTCGAGCTGCGCGCATTTTGATCGGCAAGCGGCCTTTGTGTAGCGCATTCCCAAGTGGCGCCGGCGTCCCGGAGCCGCTGCAACGGCTCGAGGCTGAGGCTCAGGCCCTTGTCGCCCGAGGCGTTGTGGGCGATACTCCTCGTGCGCTCTCCGAGAGAGCCAGAGACGATGCCGACGCCTCCCGCCAGTCAGCCGACCGTGATCATCATCGACGATGATCCAGGAATGAGAGACTCGATCTCGAGCCTCATACGTTCGGTCGGCTTCCAAGCGAAAACGCTCGCGTCCGTGGACGAGTTCCGGAAGGCGGGCAGGCCGCCCGGTCCGGCCTGTCTCGTCCTTGACGTCCGGCTGCCTGGACAAAGCGGGCTCGAGCTCCAGCGCGAGCTTGCCGCCAGCCACATCCAACTGCCGATCGTCTTCATCACCGGGCACGGCGATATCCCGATGACGGTCCAGGCCATGAAAGGCGGTGCGATCGAGTTCCTGACGAAGCCGTTCCGGGACCAGGATCTTCTGGAAGCCGTCCAAGTCGGCCTCGCCCGCGACCAGGCGCGCCTCGACGACGAGCAGTCGATGTCGGCGTTGCGAGAGCGGTTCGAAACTCTGACCGAACGCGAGCGAGAGGTGATGGCCGGGGTCTCCGCGGGCCGACTCAACAAGCAGGTCGCGTTCGACCTCGGCATCAGCGAGATTACGGTCAAGGTTCACCGCGGCCAGGTCATGCGGAAGATGAAGGCCTCCTCGCTGCCTGACCTTGCGCGCATGGCTGACAAGCTCAAGCTCACCAAGCACGGTTGAGAACCGAACGCGTCGATGCACGCCGCGTAGTCGAATGGTTCAACCAACCTATACTTAGATATAATCGCCCGCGGCGGTCGTTTGATGATTCCTTAGTTGCGGAGCCATAAGCTTTGGCGCGATTGCCGCCGGCCGTGCCGGTGGTTACATTTTTGGTATGAATTCGAGTGAGGCCGCGACTTTGCCGCATAAATCAGTGATCGCCGTCGTCGACGACGATGAGTCGGTACGCGAGGCCGTCACCGGTCTCATAAAGTCGTTCGGTTATCGCGCCGTCGCTTTCAGTAGGGCCGAGGGATTGTTGGAATCCACGGAACTTCGCAACATTGCTTGCTTGGTCGCTGATGTGCAGATGCCTGGAATGACGGGGCCGGAACTTCAAAGCCGTCTCGTCGCGTCCGGCGACGTCATTCCTACAATCCTGATTACGGCGTATCCTGACCAGGCGGCGCGCGCGCGTGCATTGCAGAATGGGGTCAAGTGCTACCTAGCCAAGCCCTTTCGGGATGAGGAATTGCTCGACTGCATCCGCTCGGCGCTCGATTCGCACGCATCGGAAAGTTAGAGAGCCGAGAGGTCAGGCGTATCGCTGCTCCGAACTGCGCCGGTTTGGCCTCGGAGGATAAAACGCCAAGCCAATGTGGATGACCCGCCAGGCGCCGCCTTGCCAGAAGCGACAAGTCGGTCCAGATTTTCCTCGGAATACCGCCACTAGCGTTCGCGGTTGCGCACGTAAACGACAGGCGCGGCGCGGAGCTGAACAATTGAACTGGCCCCTTGGATCCGAGCACCAAGTTTAGCGAAATTGCGAGCCCGCCCGAACATCTCGATCTCGCGAAAGCGATCAAGGTGTCGCAAGCGGTCTCGGGCGAGCTCGTCCTCGAAAAGCTTATCGACGGACTCATGCGTCTCGCGATCGAGGAGTCCGGCGCCGAGCGAGGTCTGTTGATTCGTCTGCGAGGGGTCGAGCAGCGGATCGTGGCGGAAGCCACAAATACCGGCCCCGTCATTGTGCAGCTGCGCGACGAACGGATAGGCCCGGCTGCGCTGCCGGAATCGGTGCTCCACCATGTCTTGGGCGCGGGGAAGACCCTCGTTCTCGACGATGCCGCGGCCCAGCCGGCGTTTGGCGACGACCCCTACATCCGGGATCGGCAAACCCGCTCCATTCTCTGCCTGCCCGCGATCAACCAAGGCAACCTCAACGGCGCGGTCTACCTCGAGAACAACCTGGCGCGCGGCGCCTTCGCGCCGGCCCGGGTAGCGGTCCTGAAGCTCCTTGCCTCCCAGGCCGCGGCCTCCTTGGAGAATGCGACCCTTTATCAGGCGCTCCGCGAGAGCGAACAGCGGTTTCGAGATTACGCCGAAACGGCTTCCGATTGGTACTGGGAAACCGACGCTGACCACAAATTCACGCGCATGAAGGACTATGAACAACTTCGCGCCATGGGACGCTTGCCTTTGACGAGCCGAACCGGATTGACGCGATGGGATTTCGCGGAGGACGTCGAATCGAGGCCGGAAAAGTGGCAGATTCATCGGTCGATGCTCGAGGCGCATCAGCCGTTCCGCGATTTCGTCTACCCGGCCGTGCGCTTCGACAAATCTTTGATGTATATGAAGGTCAGCGGCAAACCATGCTATGACGCAAAGGGCGCTTTTCTCGGTTACAGGGGCACCGGCAACGACGTCACAGCAGCGGTTCGCGCCGATCAGGCCGAGGCGGCGTTGCGCCAGGCGCAGGCCGAGCTCGTCCACGTCGCACGGGTTACGACCTTGGGGGAGCTTGCCGCTTCGATCTCGCATGAGGTGAACCAGCCGATCGCCGCGGCCCTCACCAACGCCCAGGCGGCGTTACGCTGGCTTCGCTTCGATCCCCCGGAACTGGAAGAAGTTCGGGAGGCGCTCGGACGTATCGTCAGGGACGCCGGGCGAGCGGGGGCCGTGGTCCAGCGAATACGCAATTTGGTCAAGAAAGCGCCGCTGCCCGATGACCGCGTGGACATCAACGCAGCGATCCGGGAAGTCATCGAGCTTACCGGCAGCGAAGCGATGAAGCACGGCGTCTTGGTGCGAACAGAGCTTGCCGACGGTCTGCCGCTCGTTCGCGGCGACCGGGTCGAACTGCAGCAAGTGGTCCTCAACTTGATCCTCAACGCCCTTGAAGCCATGAGCGCATTGACCGAGGGACCGCGAGAACTAGAGATCGTGACGAGCAGGGCCGAGTCAGAAAGCGCACTCGTCGCGGTGCGCGATACCGGTCCTGGATTGGCGCCCGGAGTAGAAGAAAACCTCTTCAAGGCGTTTCATACGACCAAAGCGAAAGGTTTGGGGCTGGGGCTGTCGATCTGCCGATCGATCGTCGACTCGCGCGGAGGCCGAATGTGGGCGAGCGCTAAGGCGCCCCGTGGCGCCGTCTTTCAGTTCACGCTTCCCCTCCATCCGGAGATTGCAACGTGATCGGGCGAAGAAGCCCCTGACCGGTCCCTGTCAAGTTGCACGACAAGCGCCTGTCACGATGCGCACCTCCTGCGTCGATAGCGCAGACCGGGAGAGCCTCCGCGGCTGCGCGAAGTGATCGTTGAGCCGCAACAAGTGAGAGCCCGGACGAGAGTCTCAGCAAATCCAAACCAGTCGAGATAGACCAAGGTACAACCCGGGAAACCCTAGGTGTGTCCGGGAAGACCTTCGTGCAATAGACCTCGGCCCTCCAAATCCCCAAAATTGGCGCTCATCGAATTGGCAGCCTGCGAGCCTCTCGAACGCAGGTCGTATGAGACACACAGTTGCGAAGGGGCGAATTTCTGCTCCCCAGCCCGTTTTCGAACCGACGTGGGATCGCGCCTTCGAAACGCGCGGTCGGAGTCCTGATCGCCTGCGCCGGATAGCGCGGCGGCGGAGATCGGGACTTCCACAGGGGCGTCGCCGATGAGAAGCGCGCAGATCAAGCGCGCCCCAGCGAGATGAATTCTTGGAGCGCGGTCAGCGAGTGTGCGACGCCGCGCCTCAAGCGAGTGCGGTTAGGGAGGTGGAAATGAGCGAGATGGAGCGTCTACCCGGCACGACACCGGATACCGCGAAAACCCGAGTTGGGTCATTTGTGCTCGCCTTCGTCGGCATGCTGTGCGCCACGGTGATCGGGTTTGTGTCGGAGATCCGACCGCTCAGCCCAAACTCACCCGACTACGGCTACGAGGAAGCGCAAGCTACTGAAGTCTCTGCTTTGTCCAGCGCCACCCTTGCGTCGAATTGCTCCGACGATCGCGGGGCAGAATCCGTGGCGGCCAAGGACAGTTTGGAGGGGCTCCGGGTAAGCGCGATCGCCGCACGCGCCGACGAGTTAGCAACTGTCAGATTTCACCCGCAGGCAATGGGAGGTAATCGTGGCGAATAGGCATTTGTTGTTCTTCATTGGCGCTCGTGCGCTCCCGGATAAACTCACGGTCGACGCCGAATTCACCAAACACGACATCGATGTCGCGGCAGCGTGCGCCACCAACAACGATCGAGGCAGCAACCCGATCGAGATCACGCCCGATCAGTGGCGATTCCTTCGCGGCGTCTATGCAATGAATGTCGAGGCGCCTCCCGGATTGCCGTGCGGGGACAACGCCGTATTCGCGCAAGGCGCCAGCGAATCCGACGGTCAGTTGTTCTTCATCGACGGGGACAATTCCTGCGCACCGATGCATGCGCCGCGCGCGCTGCTCTCGCTCATGGAGCGGGTCACGATGGCCGACCAGGGGAGCGGACTTTGAATACGCAAAACCTCATTGTTCGGGGCGCCGTTCCGCACAGAAGTCGGTTTGGCGTCGCATTCGGCGCCGAGCGGCTGGCGCTCATCCCGTTTGGTCGGCCAAGGACCACTGTCCTCATCGCGCTCGCGCTCGTGGTCCTGGCGGCTCTGGGGATCCATAGGATTCGCGTCGACGACTCGCTCAGCCAGCTCTTCCACTCGGAGTTGCCGGCGTTCAAGCTGTTCGAGCAGGTTTCGCACGAGTTTCCGTCCAGCGAATACGACGTGATGATCGTCGTGACCGGCGAAACTTTGTTGGATCGCGAGTCCGTCGAGAAGCTGCGCTCGCTGGTCACCGACGTGCAACTGATCGATGGAACGCGCGGCGTTCTCTCGATGTTTTCCGCGCGCGAGCCCGCCCCTGCCGGTGGATTGCCCGAGCCCGTCTTTTCTTATCCCCTGCCGCAGGGGTCGGAGTACCATGCGCTTGTCGAGCGGGCGCTGAACAATGGCATCATCCACGGCAGGCTGCTGTCGACCGACGGTCGCCTCGCGCTCATCGTCCTGTCGCTCGAACCTTCCGCGGTCGACGGCGGCGGAACTCGAAAAAATCGTGAATGACGTCCGCCAGACCATGGCCGAGGACTTGCCGGGAACCGGTCTCACCGCGGAGCTCACGGGCGTGCCGGTTATGCAGCTCGAAATCCGTCAGGCGCTCGAGCGGGACCGCATCCTCTACAACGCCATCGGCTTTGCGCTCGGCTGCCTGATCGCGGCGCTGTTCTTCCGTCGTCTCACCCTGATGATTGTCGCCGCCGGCCCGCCCCTGATTGCGATTGTCTTGGCGCTCGGCGCCCTCGGCTGGCTCGGGTTTCGACTCAACATGTTCCTCAACGTGATGACGCCGCTCATCATGGTTATCAGCTTTTCCGACAGCATGCAGCTGACCTTCGCGGCGCGGGACCAGTTGATGGCTGGCCGCGACAAGCGCACTGCGTTCCGCAACGCGATCCTGATCGTCGGCCCGGCCTGCGTGCTCACGCATGTCGCTGCGGGCCTTTCCCTGCTCGGCCTTCTCGCCTCCTCGAGCGACACCATTCGTGGCTTCGGCGAGGCCGGGTTCCTGGCGACGGCAATTGCGCTCGTCACCGTGCTCTCGCTGGTTCCCGCATTCGGCTTGCTTCTCATCCGCAGCGAGTCGCATTTCGTTGCGACGCTCAAAAGCGCCGACATGGGCGTGACGGCGTTGCGTCGCTTCTGCGCCTGGATTGCGGACCGCATGGTCAGCCATCCCGCCGCCTTCAGCTTTGTGGGCTTCATCGCCGTGGTTGCTCTCGCCACCTTTTACTCTGGTGTGGAGCCCAGCTATCGGCTCGCGGACCAGGTGCCCGACAAGGAGCAGGCGGTGGCCGCGAGCGGCCGGCTCGACGCGGAGATCACCGGCTCGAACCCCATCTACGTTCTGGTCACCTTCCCATCCGGAAAGAGCCTTTATGCGCCCCAGACGCTTTCGGCGATCGCCGATGTCCATAACATCGTCGCAAGCCAGCCCGGCATCGGCAACGTATGGTCGCTCGAATCGCTGAGGCAGTGGCTCGCCCAGGAGATAGGAACGACCGACGTCGGCATGCTTCGCCAATATGTCGACGAGTTGCCGCTCTTTCTCGTGCGTCGCTTCGTCAACAAGGATGAGAATGCCGCCATCGTCTTCAGCTTGGTGGCCGACAAGAACCTGACCAAACTCGTGCCGATCGTCGATCAGCTCGATTGGCGGTTGAACGCAGCCCGTGCGGCGTATCCGGGCTACACGATCGAGGTGACCGGCCTATCCGCGATCGCCGCGCGCAACAGCGCCGAGATGATCAACAAGCTGAACCGAGCGCTGACCGTGGAATTCGCCTTCATCGCCACTCTGATCGGTATCGTTTTCCGCTCGGAGCGCATCGGGCTCGCCTGCCTACTGCCGGGGATATTTCCGATTGTCGCCGCGGGCTCGATGCTCAGGCTGCTCGGTTACGGCCTGCAATTCTCCAGCGTCATCGCGCTGACGGTCTCCTTCGGCCTGGGCCTGAGCGCGACCATCCATTTCCTCAATCGCATGACACAGGAGAGAAAGCCGGGCGAGGACCCGGCGGTCGCGGTCGAGCGGGCGACAATTCTCGTCGGCCCGGCGCTCATCCTGACCACTTTCGTGCTGGCGTGCGGGCTCGCGGCGCTCGTCCTTTCTGACCTTCCCGCGCTTCGCCTGTTCGGGTGGTTGAGCGCTTTCGCGATGCTCGCCGCGCTCGTCGCCGATCTCCTGATCTTGAGGCCCGTGATTACCTTCCTGTTGCGTTCCGCCGCCCGCCGCACCATGCCGCTCGAGACGGCGGCAGTTGTGCGATCCAACCTTTGAAGGGGAGAAGCGATGTTTGGGGCCCTGCTTTCGTTTCGTTCACTGCGCCTCACCGTCGCCTTCAGCGCGCATGATTTCGTAAAGGGAAGTCCCAGCGTTTTCAGCGGCGATGTACAGTAGGGTTTGAGGGACACTCGGAAGCTCGGACCGGCGGTTGGAGAAGGTACGTTCAAGCCGCTCCGTCAATGGGAGCTATGAGGACTCACTACCATCTTCTGCTCGCAGGCCGAGCGGCAGCTCCACCAACGGCAAAGGATTGCCGGCAGCTTCTCTCAGAAATCGCGAGCGAAAGGTGTCGCCGAAGGCGGCGGACGGGGTATGGAAAGCAGAGCGCTTGGAGCGCAAGTTCGTGGTGAGGGTCGTGCATTCCAACTTCGGGCGAAGCGGCGGCCCACGCCATCTGGCGCCATAGTCTGTGGAGAGACGGGCCGACTTCGCCCTATGCCGCCACTTTCCTCAGCAGCAAAGTTTGGGAAGGGATGCGCGCGCCGACCTGAGCCCGTACACCTTTACTTGTCGCGCCTCCACCATGCGGCGAGATCGACGCCAAAAAGAGGCGTGACGACGGGACGTCCGAGCTTGCTCGAATAGGCGATCCACGTTTCCGGAGCATAGAAGAGAGGCACGATATAGAAGCCCGAGATCAAAATGCGATCGAGGGCGCGCACCGCCGCGACAAAGTCCTCTCGGCTTTTGGCGGCCAGCAACGCCGCGATCATCGCATCGATCGCTGGCGAGGCGACGCCGGCGATGTTGTAGGCGCCCTCGGCCTTGGCCGACGCCGAACCCCACCGGCCGCGCTCCTCGTTGCCGGGCGAGGGCGAAGCCGTCCAGGTTCCGGGCATCATATCGAAGTCGAAGCGTGTCCGCCGGCGTTCGAACTGAACGTCGTCGACCAGTCGTACGCTCGCCACAACTCCGATGCGCGCGAGATTGCGGGCGTAGGCGAGCGCGAGGCGCTCCTCCTCCCGATCCTTGACGGTGATCTCGAAGGCGAGCGGCGTTCCCCGGCGGTCAACGAGGCTCCCGACCCGCAGGATATAGCCCGCGCCTTCAAGCTCGTTGACGGCGCGCCGGGCCACAGCCCGGTCCCTCCCAGTGCCGTCGGACACTGGCGCCCGCCAGCGTCCCTGCATCACGTCGTTGCGCACCGCGCCGGGAAATGGCGCGAGCAGCGCGCGTTCGCGCTCGGACGCCGGGCGCCCAATCGAGGAGAGCTCGCTGTCGTCGAAGAACCCTTCCGAGCGCCTGTAGGCGCCGGCGTAAAGATTGGCGTTGATCCATTCGAAGTCGAACATGGAGGCGAGCGCCTCGCGCACCCGCGGGTCGGAGAACATGCGGCGCCTCGTATTGAAGGCGAAGCCTGAAACGCCCTTGGGCAGGCCGTTGGGGATGGACGCCGTGACGACGCGCCCGTCCCTCGCAGCGGGGAAATCGTACTGGGACCGCCAGCGCGTGGCGCTGTCCTCGACCCGGTAATCGATCAGGCCCGCCTTGAACGCCTCGAACATCGCGTTCGCGTCCCGGAAGTAATCGATGCGGATCGTATCGAAATTGTGGAGGCCCTTTTCGATCGGCAGGTTCCGGCCCCAGTAGTTGGGATCGCGCTCGAGCACGAGCCGCTCGCCGGCATCCACCTCGGCGACCCGATAGGGACCGGACCCCACCGGAATCTGCAGGGTCTGGTCCTCGAAATGCTCCGCGTCGGTGTGGGCGCGGGACAGCACCGGCATGATCGCGAGAATAAGCGGCAGCTCCCGGTCGTTGGCGCCGGAAAGGTCGAATCGCACCGTCCGCTCGTCGGGCGCCTCGATGCGCCTGACGAGGCTGAAGGCCGCCCGCTGCTGGGGCCGACCTTTCGCCTTGAGGAGATTGAAGGTGAAGACGACATCGGCCGAGATGATCGGCGAACCGTCGGAGAAATGCGCTGCCGGGTTGAGATGAAATACGATCACGTCTCGCGCGGCGTCGGTCTCGATGCTCTCGGCGATAAGACCGTAAAGCGTGAACGGCTCGTCCGCCGAGCGCGTCATCAGCGACTGGTATACGTTGCCGATGAGGCCCTCCGCGGTCGACAAGGCCTTGACGTTGTAAGGATTCAGGCTGTCGAACGCCCCGAGATAGGCGAGGTTCAGCCGCCCGCCCTTCGGCGCGTCCGGGTTGACGTAGGGCAGGCGCGCGAAATCCGCCGGCAGCGCCGGCTCGCCATGCATCGCGATCGCTCCGACCGGCGGTCCGAGTTCCGCGCCGGCCGGCGACCCGCCGAGCAACAGCGCGGCGCAGAGCGCGAGTCGAATCGAGGATCCAATCATCAGGCCACGCTTAGCATCCGGAAATGCGCCGATTTGCGGTCGAACGGCGGATTTCTGACCCCCGACCGTCTCCTGTTTGGATCTGGCCTGGAACTGTCCCGCTCGGCGTCGAAATTGTTATTGGATTGTCGCCTCGAATATGGAAAGAGAGCGCGCCAAATGGCTGCGCGCCTGTGGCGCCTTCCGGTCATAATGTCGCCCGAAGGCTCGCTGAAGGCGTTGCGCGCCGGCGGCCCCGGAAGGGCGGGATGCACCGAGATCGTTTGCATAAGGTTTCGAAAGGATCATTGATGAGATTCCCCATCACGCGCTTGGGCGCCGCGGCGCTCGCAATGAGCTTCGCGCTCGCGTCCAGCGCAGCTCTGGCGCAGAAGGAGAAGGAGAAGGAGAAGCCTGCCGCGCCGGCGCCCGCCGCGCCCGCGCTCGGAGCGCCTGCGCAGCCCGCTCCGCAGCCGCCGTCGAAGGTCGATCTCGTCTCGCCGGAACCCTCGTGGGTCAAGCTCTGCGGCAAGGAACAGACCACTGGCCGCGAGGCATGCCAGACCATGCGGGATTTCGGCTCCTCGGCCGACCAGCCGCCAATGATCAGCATGCAGGTGTTCGAACTGCAGGGCGAGGAGAAGCGCAAGCTTCGGTTCATGATCCTGCCGATCGGCATGCTGTTGAGGCCCGGCTTCCGCGTCATCGTCGACAAAGCCGAGCCGATCGACGGCAAGTACGACATGTGCTTCCAGAACGCCTGCACGGCTGAAGTTGACATAAGCGCGAAGGAGCTCGCTGGTATTAAGAAGGGCCAGAACCTCGCCGTCATCATGCGCCTTCCGGCCCCCGGCCAGCCGTCGGGCCGCGAGTTGACCCTCAACGTCCCGCTCAAGGACTTCGGCACGACCTTCGACGGCAAGCCGACCGACCCGAAGCTTCTCGAGGCGCAGCGCCAGGCGTTGCAGCAGCAGCTGCAAAAGAAGGCCGAAGAGCAGCGCAAGATGCTCGAGCAGCAGCAGCAGAACGGCGCGGCCGCGCCGGCGGCGCCTGCCGCTCCCGCCGCCCCTGCGGCGCCGGAGCCGAAGAAATAGCCGGCTCCTCTCCTTCGATAGGACCTTCGACAGGAAGCGGGACAACGAACAGCGCGCGCCGGAGCTCGGCGCGCGCTGTCAAAACGACTGGGCTACCGCTTCAGCTCGCCATAGCTTTGCGGCGGAACCGATAGCGGCCGTCGGCCGTCCGCTCGAACGTATCGCTGATCTGCGGGTGGCCGACAGGCTGGCCCGACTCGTCCGGCAGCAGGTTCTGCTCCGAAACGTAGGCGATGTACTGGCTGTCCTCGTTCTCGGCGTAGAGCCGGTAGAACGGCTGGTCCTTGGCGGGGCGGACCTCGGGCGGAATCGAGAGCCACCATTCTTCGGTGTTGGAGAAAATCGGATCGACGTCGAAAATGACGCCCCGGAACGGATAGATCCGATGCTTGACGACCTGTCCAATGCCGTATTTGGCGAAACGCGTAGTCATGAATTCGACTTAGTCGGCGCTTCGGCGGCGGTCAATTCGCGAATCGCCGCAGCCCGGGTGCGGCCCCTACGGCATTCACACAATTCGCCCAAAAGGGATACCCGTCTCGGCGGGACGAGCCCGGATCCGGTCGGTAGAGTTCGCAATTCCCTGCCGCGCACGAATTCGCAGGAAACTTGGCGTTTTGCGAAAATTGATCCCCGCTCTAGAACTGGTAGAGCGCGGCGAATTCCGCATCCTTGGCCGCCACCTGCTTGGCGAGCTCCACGATGACGCGGGCCTGCTTCCACGTCGCGTCGTCCTGCATCTTTCCGTCGATCATCACGGCCCCCGAGCCGTCGGGCATCGCGGCGAGAATCCTCCGGGCGAAGGCGACTTCCGCCGGATCCGGCGAGAACACCTTCTTGGCGATAGCGATCTGGCTCGGATGCAACGTCCAGGCCCCGGCGCAGCCTAGGAGAAAGGCGTTGCGGAACTGCGCCTCGCAGGCGTCCGGGTCGGAGAAGTCGCCGAAGGGTCCGTAGAACGGCTTGATGCCGTAGGCCGCGCAGGCGTCGACCATGCGCGCGATGGTGTAATGCCACGGATCCTGTTGCGCGCCCAAACGGGCCGCGCCAGGCTCCGTCGCGTCCGCCAGCACCCTGTAGTCCGGATGGCCGCCCCCGACCCGGGTCGTCTTCATGGCGCGCGAGGCGGCGAGGTCGGCGGGTCCGAGGCTCATGCCGTGCATGCGGGGGGAGGCCGAGGCGATCGCCTCGACGTTGTTGACGCCCTGCGCCGTCTCGAGGATCGCATGGACGAGGATCGGTCTCTTGACGCCATGGCGCGCTTCGAGCAGCGCGAGATACTGGTCGACGAAATGAATGTCCCACTCGCCCTCGACCTTCGGGATCATCACGACGTCGAGTTTGTCGCCGATCTCGCCGACGAGCCTCGTCATGTCGTCGAGAAACCAAGGGGAGTTCAGGGCGTTGACGCGCGCCCAAAGCCCGGTCGAGCCGAACTCCGTCGCCTTCGCCATCGCGATCAGGCCGTCGCGCGCTGCGGCCTTGGACTCGATCGGGATCGCGTCCTCGAGGTTGCCGAGCACCACGTCGACCTGTCGCGTCAGCTCGCCGGCCTTGGCCCGCACCTTCTCGATGTGCGGCGGCACGAAGTGGATCATGCGCTCGAGCCGGGACGGCAGTTCCCGGAACGGAGGCGGCGCGCCGATCGCCAACGGCTCGAAAAGCTTGCGCGGGGCTTTCATGGCGGGCCTTGGCTGCGAAATCGGCCAGACCCTTAGGGGCTTTTCGCCCGACCCGCAATCGAGGACTTCGGACGCGCGACTCGCCGCACGGGAAGAGGCCTGCCCGACGTTGCCCTGGCCCGCTCGCGCCCGCACTCCTCCATCATGTGCGCAATCGACGCCTGTCTGGCCAGCGCCGCAGCGGTTCGCCGGGCGATTTCATCCAGATGCCGCCGGATAAAAGGGTCGGCTCCTCTGCCGAGACGCCCGACAAGCTCGACCAGCTCCCGGCCGATCTGCTCAAGGACGGTGATTTCGCGCTGGGTCACCGCCAGGTCGTCGCACAATCCTCCCAATGCGCGGGTCAGGTCCCGCATCGCCCCATCTCCCAATAAAACGCCTGGATCCGCTTGCTCGGATCCTTGCTGGAGAGGCGAGGGCCAGCCCGCAACTCCGCGGCGATTCCCGAACGTTTCCCCATATCCCTTCGGTTGGCAACTGAAAACTGCTTACTCATATTCATCCGGATGTCATAATCAACAACATAAACTTCCCCTCCACCGGTGCAAAGCCGCGCGCGCACACTGCAAAGGCGTAAACAGGCCCATTTCAGGCTTAACGACACGATTTGCGGGATCGTTCGTCGCCGACGCCGCTTCCATTTGTCGCGGGGAGCGTTCCGCAAGATGCCCGCCGGCACAATTTGCCGGCCACGCGCGTGTTTCCTCGGGCCCGCGACGTCGCTATTCGCTGCCAGGCAGGACGATCAGGCCTCAACGCTTTCGCGTGTGTGGAACGCTCAGGACGCGCGGGCCTGCACTTCCTCGATAATGTGCGAGAGAGAAGTCCGCTTGCTGCGCGCTAGCGCCAGTTGTGCGCGGATGGAATGCAGTTGACGCTGCCGCAAGGGGTTCCGCCGCACAGCTTCATCCCAGTCGATGATGGTCGCCAGTTCCTGGCTGGCCCGTTCCAGGATGTCGATGACCCCTTTCGTTTGGTCGAGGTCGTGACGCAGCTCCTCCAACGAACCGCCTTCCATCGGCTTTCCTCCAGACTGAGGCAGATCAGTTGCTCAAGCGCAAACGAAGAGCCGCGCGCCTCGCGACCGACAACGCCTAAGAATAGATGCCAACGCCGCCGCGCCTGCCAGTCTGAGAGAAAGTTCCCGACCGAGGGCCAGAACGACTACGGGATTTACGTAGCGTCATTATGAGGCGAATCTTTGTCCACACGATTTCCGATGCGGCGCGGCGGCTCGGGGCAGCGCCCTTCGCGAGCGCCGGCGCGAATCTTTGGACGCTGCCGCCGGCGCCCCAAGATTGCTCGCCCTTGCGAACAAAGCGCGAAAGATGTTTGCGTTCGACCATGTCGCTCGCCCTGATTCGCCCGGCGCCCTCGATCGATCTCAACCCCGGGCAGCAGCTCGCGGTCGAGCACGGGGTCGGCCAGTCCCAGGCCCCGGGACCGCTGCTCGTTATCGCAGGCGCGGGCTCGGGCAAGACGGCGATGCTCGCTTATCGGGTGGCGGCGCTCGTCCTCGCCGGCGCCGATCCGAAGCGCATCATGCTCGCGACCTTTTCGCGCCGTGCCGCGGCCGAGCTCGGCCGGCGGGTTGAGCGGCTCCTCGCCCGGCGCCTCGCGCCGGAAGCAGCGGCGGCCGCCGCGCCCACCTATTCGGGCACCTTCCACGCCATCGGCGCGAGGCTCCTGCGGGAGTACGCGCCGCGTCTCGGCCTCGATCCCGGGTTCACCATCCATGACCGGGAGGACTCGGCCGACCTCATGAACTGGGCGCGGCACGAGGCCGGACTGACCGAGACGCGGGAGCGTTTCCCGACCAAGGGGACGTGCCTCGCCGTCTATTCCCGCGTCGTCAACGCCCGCGGCGAGCTCGGCGCTACGCTCGGCAGATGGTTTCCCTGGGCGGCGGCGCACGAAGACGCGCTCCGCGCCCTGTTCCGCGCCTATGTCGAGACGAAGCAGAGCCAGAACGTGCTCGATTACGACGACCTCCTGCTCTACTTCGCCCAGATGGTCGCCGAGCCGGGCATCGCCGCCGAGATCGCCGGCCGCTTCGACCATCTGCTGGTCGATGAATACCAGGACACCAACGCGCTGCAGGCCGAGATCGTGCTGGCGCTCCGTCCCAGGGGCCAAGGCCTCACCGTCGTGGGCGACGACGCGCAGTCGATTTATTCCTTCCGCGCCGCGACCGTGCGCAACATCCTCGACTTCCCTTACGCTTTCGATCCGCCGGCCCGCGTGGTCACGCTCGACCGCAACTACCGCTCGACGCAGGCGATCCTGTCCGCCGCCAACGCCGTCATCGCGCTCGCGCCGGAACGCTACGCCAAGGACCTGTGGACCGACCGGACGCATGGAAGCGCGCCCGCGCTGGTCGTTGTGGCCGAGGAGGGCGATCAGGCGCGGTACGTCGCGACCCGCGTCCTCGCCAATCGCGAGGGGGGCGCGGCGCTGAAATCGCAAGCGGTGCTGTTCCGCGCGTCGCACCACAGCGCCGCGCTCGAGCTCGAGCTTACCCGCCGCAACATTCCGTTCGTCAAATTCGGCGGGCTCAAGTTCCTCGACGCCGCCCATGTGAAGGACGCGCTCGCCTTGATGCGCTTCGCCGAGAACCCGCGCGACCGGGTGGCGGGCTTTCGCGTCGCCCAGCTCCTGCCGGGCGTCGGGCCGAAAATCGCCGAGGCGATCGTGGGGGCGGCGGCGGAGGACGACGGCTTCGCCGCGATGTCGGCGCTCGTCCTTCCGGCCCGCGCCCAGGCCGGCTTTTCCAGCTTTGCCGGCCTCATGCGGCGCCTCGCGTCGCGCGCGGCCCCGTGGCCGGGCGAGCTCGCCGACGCCGTCGCCTGGCTGTCGCCGCAGCTCGAGACGCGCTATGACGACGCTGCGGCGAGACTGGGCGACCTCGAGGCGCTCGAACGTATCGCCGCCTCCTTCCCCTCGCGCGAGCGCTTTCTGACCGAGCTGACCCTCGATCCGCCCGATGCGACCAGCGACGAGGCGGGACCCCCCTTACGCGACGAGGATTATCTCATCCTCTCGACCATCCATTCGGCCAAGGGGCAGGAATGGCGCTCGGTGTTCGTTTTGAACTGCGTCGACGGCTGCATCCCCTCCGATCTCGCCACCGGCTCTTCCGAGGAGATCGAGGAGGAGCGGCGCCTCCTCTATGTCGCGATGACCCGGGCGCGCGACGAATTGACGCTGATCGCGCCGCAGCGTTTCTACGTGCACGGACAGCCGAGGAACGGCGATCGCAGCGTGTTCGCCGCGCGCACCCGCTTCATCCCGCCGCCGCTCCTGAAACATTTCGACCGGCTGACCTGGCCCGAGGCGCCGGCGCAGCCGGCTCTGGTCCGGACGGAGGGGCCGCGGGTGGATCTGGCGGCGCGGATGAGGGCGATGTGGCGGTGAGCCGGGTCGGGACGAATTCCCTGCCAACAGGGAAAAATACAGGGAACGCCTCGCGTTCCGGCCGATTTTCGGAAAAACCGTCATCAAAAGGGCAATGATTCCAGCGGATGCCACGAAAATTCCCTATGCAGCCGAGCAGGGAATTTTTTTGGCCGAGCAGGGAATTCAAATTCCCTGCTCCGGGCAAAGCAGGGATATCTCGCGCCTGACGCGGCGCCTGTGATCGGAGGGATCCGCCAGCAGGCGTCCATTGAAGCGGGAAGCATTTGCCGCGGGCGGCATCGTGGCTTTTGCTGCCTTCCGGAAAAAATCGAATGGCTTCGCGCTCGTTCACGAAAACGTGAACCCGGTGGGCGCGTCAAACGATAGCCGTTTTGTCTTGATCGGACGTTGACCACCGTAACGGCGGAGTTTGTCCGCCCATAGGAGGTCGTTTCATGTCATTCAGCACTTTTGGTCTATCCGCGGCGACGGTCGGGATGGCGACTCTGGCATTCGCCATCGCCGCTCCCGCTTCGGCGCAAGAGCACTATGCGCAAAAACACTACGCGCAAACGCATTACACCCACTATGCGCACACTCACTATGCGCACGCCCGCTATCGCCACTACGCCCGTTATGGTGAGGGCCGTCAGATCATCGTTCATCCGCAACCGCCGGTGCAGGCGCATTACGGCTTTGGGCCCGCGGTGGTGGTGGGCGACGTCGTAGGCGGAACCGGCCAGGCGGTGCAGGCCGTCTTTAACGGCGCCGGCGCCATCGTGGGCGGGATCCTCGGCGGAGTCTTTGGCGGCGCGTCGGCGATCTTCGGCTACCCGCACTACGCCGCCGCCACGCCGGCCTACGCCTACGGCTATGGCGGCCCCAGCTACAATTACGCCGCATACGGCGCCCGTTCGCGGCGCCGTTCAATGCGGCCGGCGCAATCGCCGCAGCACCCTTCCAGTTGGTCAGCGGCGCTTTGGAAGGGACGCCGCCCGCGGGCTACTCAGCCGCTCCCGGCTATGCCTACGCGCCGGCAACGGGCGCGCCCGCGTACAGCTACTAGAGCGCTGCGCCGCCTCAGCCTGGATGGACAGTCAATGCGATCTCGTCGCCGGCAGCTGCGTCTGCTTTCGGCGACGAATCAGCCGATGACGGATCGCATTGAGTTCATCACGAGTGAGTGGCCGATGACGGATCGATCGCGGCGGCGCGGCCAAGAGCCGTCGCGATCGAGCCGGAACAATCGCTCGCTGGCTGTAGTCGATAGATCGCTTCCAGCGGGACCGGGAGAAGGGAGAGACGCGCTGGGAACCGATCCCTATCGGGCGACTCCCCTCCTCCGACTTTGTGCAACTCTCTCTCCGTCTACGAGGGTCTGCGCTGGATCGCGGCCCACACAACGGCAATAAACAGGAGCGGCAAGGCGGGCCATTGAAACCAGATGTGGTTGAGGCCGCTAAACACGTTGATCAGAAACAGGAAGACTGCGAGGGCGATCATCACGGCGGATAGGCGCGGCAGCCCTCTGTACCATGCCCAGGCGGAGGAGAGGCCGGCCTGAGCCGGTTGCGCGGAACGGGGAGGCGTAGCGAACTCGACCCTCACACCGGGCCGCGATGCGCGCGGCGGCGTCGCCCCGCCGACTTGAAGGATGCGATAGCCTGTTATCGGGTTGGCGACGTTCTTCAGGTGCTGTTGGCCGACGCAGTCGAACCCGATGGATAGCTTATTGTACACCTGATCATACACCGGGCCGGATATCAGGATTTCCCCCGGTTCGGCCCGCTCCTGCAATCGCGCGGCGATGTTGACGCCGTCGCCATAGACATCATCGTCCTCCACCATCACGTCGCCCAAATGGATCCCGATGCGGAATACCATTCGTCGCGGCTCGGGCAGCCCGCCGTTGTAGGTGGAGAGCTCCTGCTGCGTCTCGACGGCGCATTGCACGGCCTCCACGACGCTGGGGAACTCGGCGATAACGGCGTCGCCCCAGGTATTGACGATGCGCCCATCGTGGCGCTCGATCAGCGTCGCCATGGCGGCGCGGTAACGGCGCAGCGTCTCCAGCGTGCCCGCTTCGTCGGCCTCCATGAGGCGGGCATATCCTACAACATCGGCGCAAAGGAGAGTCGTGAGCCGCCTTCTTACCTTCGTCGTCATGGCGACATGGTAGCGCAAAAGCCTGCGAACGGCATCGGGTAGCGTCACGGAGATTCGCCCGGGAACCTTCACCTTCCCGGTCGTAAATTGCGCTTACGGTCCAGCTGGGTCCGCCGCCTAGCCGGTCGAGAAACACTGCGGCCCGAGCGGCCGGACCGCGAGGCGTTCGAGGATCATCAGGAAGTGGCCAGTCGCCGAGGCGCTCGTATGCCGAGCGCTCTGACCTTGGACGTGACCCAGCTGTCAGCAGAGGCCGCCGGCGCGGTAATCCTTGCGCATATTCAGGCTGGCCCATAAAGCAGCTCGTCCCCACTGAGGCGTGATGTCCGAAGGATCATGCAGAAATTTTGATTTGGCTTGCGCACCCCCTCAAACTCGCGGGCCCGGTCTCTTAAGACCGTAAACAAAAAGGAGGTTGAGAACGATCTCGGTTAAGCGACGGCGCGCGATATAGAGATGGGTTTCGTAATCGACCTCGAATTGCCCTCCATGACCATTGATCGCTTGAGCAACTTCACGGAGCAGTTCGTCGAGCTTCCCTGGCTCCACCATTCGGTGATCCGACCTCGTGCGTAAAAAATCCGAATAGGTTGATGCTGTGTGCCGCCATTTCCAACGATAGCGCCTGTGCTCCACTGGCCCGAACAAACCTGACTCGAGAAACCACCCTTTAAAAGGACCATTTGGCAGATACCAAGCCTCAGGCGGCGGACCCCATTTGTTGATTTGACGCAGATAGATTTCCTTGAACTGATCGAGCAACGGGGCCGGCAGTCCCACTGGAACGTGTCCAAACACAGCGAGCGAACCGTCGGGCGAAAGCGCCTCGGCAGCTTTTAGAAACCGCACCTCCGGCGACACCCAGTGCCAAGACTGCGCGGCGATGATCAACCGGAAGGCCGCTCGGTCTGTGGGCAAAGCCTCGAAGGTGGTCTCCAAGAACTCCACATTGCTGAAGCCAGCCAGGCTCTGGCGTGCGCCGCGAAGCATTTCTGATCCGGGGTCAGTTGCCAGGATCGGGAAGCCTCGCTTAGCAAAACTCTTCGTTGCTTGACCCGTGCCACAGCCAACCTCGAGAATCTTATCGTTTGGCGTCAGATCGGCATAGGAGAGAACATCATCGACAAGCGCATCGGGATAATCGGGACGCGCCTGGCGGTAAGTGCTCGCCACTTGATCGAATGTGAAGCGCTGCTCCATGGATTTCCATTCAAACCATCTTGCGCTGCATAACGCACCCGGAAAAGCATTTTGCGCGCCTCGAGTTCGGTCCGAGCGCCTGTCAAACCCCACTTGAAATCGTCGTTTCAGTTACCTTCATTTAGGCAACGCGCCGAAGGCTTTCGCGTGCTTCCGGCCGGAGCGCCGATCGCCCCCGGAAGGCGCCGGCCAAATCTCGCTCGAGGAATTGAACCGCTTCAACCAATTCAATCCGTTCTGACCGCTCTAGCTCACTTTTCGCTAGTCGGGGATCGCTCGCCTAGAACCAGCCTTTCACCTTGAACCAGACCAGGGGAATGACGGCGCTGAGGAGGATCACCCCCCAGCCGTATTGATAGCCCCAAGCCCAGTCGTATTCCGGCATGTTTTTGAAATTCATGCCATAGATTCCCGCCATCAAGGTCGGCGGGATGCCGACGATCGAGACGATGGTCAAAACCTTGAACACGTCATTCTGAGCTATTCCGATCAGCCCGACCAGGGCGTCCAGAACGAACTGCACTTTGCTCGCCAGTTGCTCCTCGTAGTCGATCAGCGAATGGATGTCCTGGCGCAGACCGGCCAGCCGCGGCTTGAGCGCCCCGCCGGCCCACTCGCACGCATACTGGTCGGTGTAGGCGACGATGCGCCCCAGACCCTGCAGCCCGTCACGCACCTCCGAGAGCCTGTCGCCCAGACGACCCACCTGGCGCAGTTGCACCCGCAGGACGCGGTTGGCGCGGGCGGCGTGTCGGCCGCGGGTGTTGTCGGCGCGGAAGGCGTCGATCGACAGGCCGTTCAATTCTCCGGCAAACTGTTCCAGAACATCGGCGACGCGATCGACGATCTCTTCACAAAGCAAGGTGAACACCTCGAGGCTGGATTTGGGAGCGTCCCGGCTGGAGGCGAATTTACCGGCGACGGCGTCGAAGGCCGGCAGCGGCATGAAGCGGACGGTGATCAGACGATCGGTCGACAGCACGAACCCTAGCGGAGGGGTGGTCTGGGCGCCCTCGGGACGCCGGGCCGTCGAAGGGGTGCTCATGTAGAGGACACCGCCGGAGTTTCTGAGGCGGCTGGACGTCTCGATTTCGCTGAGCGCCCCTAAGGATGGCAGCGTCGCGCCGACCGTATGTTCCACGTTCGCCACCTCGGCGCTGGTGGGATTGAGGAGGTCGAGCCAAAGGACGTCGGTCGCAGCCACGCCTAGCTCTCCGGTCTTATCGTCGCCCTGGGCTGGGAGAATATGCAACATCGTTGGGTCGCTCCTCGGCTAAGCCGGTTCTAGGAGCGTTGCGGCGCGAAGCAAGGTTGGCGCTTGTTTAGGGTCTCCGACGCCGGTCCCCAGGCGCAGCGAACCAAGCCACTACGGGCGCGGGCATGGATTTTGTAAAGGCGCTTCTCCTTGCGGCAATCCCTGCAACGCGCTCATCCACACTACGTTAACGAGGTGTTGCGAGGTTGATTCACTTCGCATCGAGAGGCCATCTACCTTGGAAACTGACCTCTATTTACCGATAAAGCGCCATCTGGAGAGGCTTGGCCTGGAGGTGAAGGGCGAGGTGTGCGGCTGCGATTTGGTCGCCCTTTCCGATGGCTCACCCGAACTCGTCGTGATCGGCGAGATGAAGCAAAGCTTCACGCTCGAACTGGTGCTTCAGGCCGTTGATCGCACATCCGCCTGCGACGAGGTCTGGATCGCTGTCGGCGCGTCCAAGCGGGGGCGCGGCCGGGAGAACGACGCGCGGGTGAAGAAGCTCTGTCGGTTCCTGGGCTTCGGCCTCCTCACCGTCACCGCCGAGGGACGAGTGGACGTTGTCGCCGAGCCGGCGCCATGGAAGCCGAGGCGCGACGCCAAACGGCGTTCGCGCATCGTCGAGGAGCATCGTCGCCGCAAAGGAGATCCTATCGTGGGCGGTTCGAATCGGACGCCACAGATGACCGCCTATCGCCAGCAGGCGCTTGTCGTGGCCAACGCGCTTGTCGGCACGCCGAGTCGTCCGCGGGACCTTCGGATACTTGCTGCGGACGCCGCCAAGATTCTTCAGAGCAATGTCTATGGTTGGTTCGAGCGGATCGACCGTGGCCTTTACACGCTGACCTCGTCCGGCCGAGTCGCGCTCGTCACGTGGGCGGATCACGTTTCCGTCCGAGGCGAGCGCCGGATTTGGCGGAGGCCCGCCAACTCCTGGAAGAACAGTCTGAATCGCGGTGACAACTGACGCCGCCTGCATGAAACGGAGGCAATCACCAGACTAAGTCCATCCATGGTATGCTCGGGACCGAGAGAAGAGACCAACATCAGCTATCGAACAAAGGACGAATGATGCGCGCAGTTGGACTATTCGCTCATGGCGGTCCTGAGGTTCTCCAGGTCGTTGAATTGCCCGAAGTTCACGCCGGCCCGGGACAGGTACGCATCCGGGTCCATGCAGCGACGGTCAACCCAACCGACGTGGCAGTCCGGAACGGCACGCGCGCCGAACAGCAGAGGGCTGATCCTCCGCCCTACGTTCCGGGAATGGAGGCGGCGGGGATCGTCGATGAGGTTGGAAGCGGCGTTCCCGACAGACTCAAGGTCGGCGACGCCGTCATGGCCATCGTCGTGCCGAAAGGCAGCCATGGCGCGTATCGCGAGCAAATTGTGCTCGATGTCCGATCGGTTGTGCGCGCCCCTGCCGGAAAGTCCCATGCCGAGGCTGCCACCTTGTCGATGAACGGATTGACGGCGCGCCAGTCACTCGACCTGCTCAAGCTGTCTCCGGGTCAGGTCATCGCAGTGACTGGGGCGGCGGGCGCTTATGGCGGTTACGTCATCCAGATCGCCAAATCCGAGGGGCTGACGGTCATCGCCGACGCTTCCGAGAAAGACGAAAAGCTGGTTGCGTCGCTTGGCGCCGATATCGTCGTGCGAAGAGGCGATGATGTCGCGACCCGGATTCGAAAACACTTCCCTCAAGGAGTTGATGGGCTCGCGGACGGAGCGGTGCTCAATGCGCTTGTCATCCCCGCCGTTCGTGACGGCGGCGCCTTCACGTCCGTCCGCGGTTTCCAGGGCGTCCCGCAGCGGGATATCCACTTTACGACAACCATGGTGCGCTCCTACGCGCACGAGTTCGAGAAGCTCGATCGGCTTCGGCAACAGGTCGAGGCAGGCGAAATCACGCTTCGCGTGGCGGAGGTCTATCCGCCGGAAAGGGCTGCCGAGGCCCATCGTCGGCTGGAGGCTGGTGGTACGAGAGGACGGCTGGTCATCCAATTCTAATCCTGGACGACAGGCCAGTCGGGGGCGGCGCGCCAAGAGAGGGCGCCAGAATTTGCCTCGGTCAAGCTCGCGCCGAGGTCGGATCGGCGCCGTCGGATCGGGGTTCCCCCTTGCGCGCCGGTTCGATCTGTTCGATGCTCGCATGTCGGAGACGGGACGTACGGGCGAAACCGTTCGCAGGTCGGGGCTTTGATGCGTAGGGAGAAGGCGTGCCGGGGATTCTCGAATTGCGTTCCGTGTCGAAGCACTTCGGCGCGATCCACGCCCTCAACGAAGTCGACCTGACGCTGGAGGAGGGCGAAGCCCTCGGCCTGATGGGCGACAACGGGGCCGGCAAGTCCACCCTGGTCAAGGTGATCGCCGGCAATTTTCCGCCGACGCACGGCGAAATCAGGTTGGCCGGCGAGCATGTGCGCTTCCACCGGCCGGTCGAGGCGCGGGAGAAGGGGATCGAGGTCGTCTATCAGGACCTCGCGCTCTGCAACAATCTCTCCGCCGCCGCCAACGTGTTCCTCGGGCGGGAGATCAAGCGCCGCCTCGGCCCCTTTCGCCTGCTCGACCACAAGGCGATGGCGCGGCACGCCGGCGCCCTCTTCACCGAGCTCAAGTCGGAGACGCGCCCGCGCGACCTCGTGCGCCAGATGTCAGGCGGGCAGCGGCAGGCGGTCGCCATCGCGCGCACCCGCCTCTCCAAGGCGCGCATCGTGCTGATGGACGAGCCGACCGCCGCGATCTCGGTCAGGCAGGTGGCCGAGGTCCTCGACCTCATCCGCCGCCTGAAGGATTCCGGCATGGCGATCATCCTCATCAGCCACCGCATGCCGGACGTCTTCGCCGTCTGCGATCGGGTGATGGTGATGCGCCGCGGCCGCAAGGTCGCCGACAAGGCGATCAAGGCGACGTCGCCCGAAGAGGTGACGGGCCTGATCACCGGCGCGATTCACGCCGCCTGAGGAGCCCTCATGTCGACCGACGCCGCCAAGCCGCCGCCGCAGGCCAACGTCTCGATCGAATCCGTGCTTGGCGTCCAGCAGCACACGCTGTGGCAGCGCCTCATGGGCGCGCAGGCGTTCTGGGTCACGGTCGCGCTGATCGTCATCTGCCTGGTGATGGGCTGGCTCGAGCCCGCCTCGTTCGCGACCTCGGAGAACTTCTACAACACCACGCGGAACTTCTCGTTCATCGGCATCATGGCGCTCGGCATGACCGCCGTCATCGCCACCGGCGGCATCGACCTGTCGGTCGGCTCGATCATGGGGCTGACGGCGGTCGCGAGCGGCCTCACCCTCGAAGCCCACTACCCCGCCTGGGCCGCCGTCGTGGTGGGGCTCGGCGCAGGCGCGCTCACCGGGCTCATCAACGGGCTCATCATCGCCTACGCCGGCATCTCGCCGTTCGTGACGACGCTCGGGATGCTGGCGATCGCGCGCTCGGCCGCCGTGGTCCTCTCGGGCAACCGGATGCTCTACAATTTCGGGCCGGGCGGGCCGGCGTTCAAGGCGCTCGGCGGCGGCGCGCTCAACCTCGGTCCGAATTTTCAGCTGAGCTATCCGCTGCTGTTTCTGATCGTTCTGACCGCCGTGTTCGGACTCGTCTACAAGATGACGAGCTGGGGCCGCCACGTGTTCGCGATCGGCGGCAACGAGCAGGCGGCCCTGTTGACCGGGGTTTCGGTCAATCGCATCAAGATCGAGGTCTATGTCGTCTCCGGGCTCTCGGCGGCCTTTGCCGCGATCCTTTCCGTGGGCTGGGAAGGCTCGGCGATCAACGCGCTCGGCCAATCCTACGAGCTGCTGGCGATCTCCGCCGCCGTCATCGGCGGCGCCAACCTCATGGGCGGTGAAGCGAGCGCCTACGGCGCCTTCATCGGCGCGGCGCTCATCTTCGTCATCCGCAATTCGCTGCTGATGGCCGGGGTCGATTCGAACTGGCAAGGCACGTTCGTCGGCCTCTTCCTCATTGCGGCGGTCTATCTCGGGAAAATCCGAGGAGCAAGGCGCGAGTGACCCTTAAGGGCGCCCGGGTCAAATCAAGGGAGGAAACGAATGCTTAAGCTTGTACTGATGGGCGCTGTCGCCGCGGGGGCGCTGATCTCGGTGTCGGCCGCCGGCCGCGCCGCCGAGCCCTATACCTTCGCCCTGGTGCCGAAGAACACCAACAATCCCTTCTTCGACCAGGCGCTCGCCGGCTGCAAGAAGGCGGAGAAGGAGCTCAAGGGCGCCGTCAAGTGCCTCTACATCGGGCCCGGAGAGCACGGCGGCGGCGACGAGCAGGCGCAGATCGTCGCCGACCTCATCACCAAGAAAGTCGACGGCATCGCTGTCTCGGCGGCCAACGCGCCGGCGATCGCCAATGCCCTCAAGGACGCCGCCAAGAACCACATCCCGGTGCTGACATGGGACTCCGACCTTCTGCCGCAGGACAAGGGCCTGCGCGCCGCCTACGTCGGCACGCACAATTATGACATCGGGGTCAACCTCGCCAAACTCGTCATGCAGGTGAAGCCTAAGGGCGGCACGATCTGCATCCAGTCCGGCGGCGCGGCGGCGGCCAACCACAATGAGCGCATGCAGGGCATCCGCGATACGCTCGCAGGCAAGAAGAGCGCCGAATCGCCGGGAGTGCGCCTGACCGGACAGAATGGCTGGACCGAGGTCGCCGGCTGCCCGCTCTACACCAACGACGACTTCCCGGTGGCGATGCAGCAAGAGCAGGACATGCTCAACAAATATCCGGATCTCGACGCCTTCGTGCCGACCGGGGGGTTCAGCGAGTTCCTGACCGACGCGTACAAGAACTCAATGGCCAAGTACAAGGACAAGATCGCCAGCGGAAAGATCGCGATCGCGGTCGCCGACACCTTGCCGATGCAACTCGACGACCTGAGGGCGGGTCTGGCGACCGGCAACGTCGGCCAGCGGCCGTTCGATATGGGCTACAAGGCGATGTATTTCCTCAAGGACATCAAGGACGGCAAGGCGCCGCCGGCAGACCCGACCTATACCGGGCTCGACATCTGCACGCGCGAAGAACGTCGACACCTGCGTCGGCGGCGGCAGCTGACGAATTTCGCTGCCGATGACGGGCGGCGATTCGGGCACGTTCATCGCAGCGACCTATCTCGGGAAGTCCGAGGAGCCAGGCGCGAGTGATCCATGACGGGCGCTCGCGTCAAACACGAAAGGATTCGCATGTTGAAGTTTCTACTGACAGGCGCGGTCGCCGCGGGCGCGCTGGTCGGGGTCTCCGCCGCCGCCCGCGCGGCTGAGCCCTATACATTCGCCCTCGTGCCCAAGAGCACCAACAATCCCTTCTACGACCAGGCGCTCGCCGGCTGCAAGAAGGCGGAGAAGGAGCTCAAAGGCGCGATCAAGTGCCTCTACATTGGGCCAGGAGAGCACGGCGGCGGCGACGAGCAGGCGCAGATCGTCGCCGACCTCATCACCAAGAAGGTCGACGGCATCGCGGTCTCCCCGGCCAACGCGCCAGCGATGGCCAATGCGCTGAAGGACGCGGCCAAGAACCACATCCCGGTGCTCACCTGGGACTCCGACCTCCTGCCGAAGGACAAGAGCTTGCGGGCCGCCTATGTCGGCACGCACAATTACGACATCGGGGTCAACCTCGCCAAGCTCGTCATGGGGGTCAAGCCCAAGGGCGGCACGATCTGCATCCAGTCCGGCGGCGCGGCGGCCGCCAACCACAACGAGCGCATGCAGGGCATCCGCGATACGCTCGCGGGCAAGAAAAGCGCCGAGTCGCCAGGCGTGCGTCTGACCGGACAGAACGGCTGGACCGAGGTCGCGGGCTGCCCGCTCTACACCAATGACGACTTCCCGCTGGCGATGCAGCAGGAGCAGGACATGCTCAACAAATATCCCAACCTGGACGCCTTCGTGCCGACCGGCGGGTTCGGCGAGTTCCTGACCGATGCGTACAAGAACTCGATGAGCAAGTACAAAGACAGAATCGCCAGCGGGAAGATCGCGATCGCCGTCGCCGACACCTTGCCGATGCAACTCGACGACCTGAGGGCGGGTCTGGCCACCGGCAACGTCGGCCAGCGGCCGTTCGATATGGGCTACAAGGTCATGTATTTTCTCAAGGACATGAAAGAGGGAAAGGCCCCGCCGGCAGACCCGACCTACACCGGGCTCGACGTCTGCACGCCGAAGAACGTCGACACCTGCGTCGGCGGCGGCAGCTGAGGTTTACGGACCGAGAGCTCGAAGACCAGGGGGCCGGCCGCGCGCCGGCCCCGCTTATTGTCGCCCATCATGCAACCCCTACATGAAGCACTGGTGGCCGCCCGGCCTGCAGAAGGAAAGGGTGGCCAGTTAGTAATGGCCACCCTTTTCATTGTGCTTGACCCTGCCCCGCTCGCCGGTGCACGGTTAGATCCGGACAAATCTCGCCGAGCTTTCCGGATTTCGAAGGCACACATAGCAGAAAACAATGACTCCATTTATCGGGCGTACACTTTCCTCCGTTTTTCTCCTGGCAGCTCTTCTCCCCGATCAGCCGGCCGTGCCGGTTTGCATCCTGGGTACCTGTAGGGCCTGACGGCGGCGACGGGCGAGTTTTGCCGCTGACCCAACCAATCCAAAACAACATTCACCTCTGATCCACCAACAGCTGGATCCACCAAACCGACGACGGTGGCGCTAGCTGGCAGAGGCCGGCTAAACTGGCCAAGACCGACGACCTGCTGGTGGACAACATCCTGGTGGATGAGTCCGACTCGCTAAGACCCTCTTGGTCGGCACCTGGGTCGTGGATCATCCCGACGGTGGCCTGTTCATCAGCCACGACGCCGGCAAGAGCTGGACCTCGGTCGAAAGCATGAAAGGTCAATCGATTCGTGCGCTGAGCCAGGCGCCATCCGACCCCAAGGTCTTCATCGCAGGTACCCTGAAGGGTGTCTTCCGTAGCGAAGACAGCGGTGCGCATTGGAACCAGATCACCCCCGCGGGCAGCATGGACCTCCATGAAGTGGAGTCCATCGCCATCGATCCAAAAGATCCGCGCACCATTTATGCGGGTACGTGGCACTTGCCGTGGAAGACCACCGACGGCGGCGCCAACTGGCACAACATCAAGCAAGGCTTGATTGATGACTCGGACGTGTTCTCCATCATCATCGATCCCACGGTGACCAGCGTGGTGTACACCAGTGCCTGCTCAGGTATCTATCGCAGCGACAGCGGGGGCGAGCTCTATAAAAAGATCCAGGGCATTCCCGACTGCGCGCAGAACGCGCGTCCTGATGCTCGATCCGACCAACCGCAACACCGTGTATGCGGGCACTACCGAAGGCTTGTACAAAACCCTCGACGGGGGAACCACCTGGAAACGGATGACCGGCCCGGACGTGATCGTGAACGACGTCTTCGTGGACCCCAAAAATCCGCAACACGTGTTCCTGGCAACCGATCGCAGTGGCGTGCTGGAAAGCGAAGGACAAGGCGACCACCTTTAAAGCCTCCAATACCGGCTTCTCGCAACCACAGGTCGCCAGCCCCTGATCGATGCCAAAACCCGACAGACCATACTGGCCGGGGTGGTGAACGATAAGATCTACCGCGGCGTGTTCGTTTCCCATGATGACGGAGCCACCTGGATTCAACAAAGCAACGGCCTCCAGGGCCGCGACGTGTTCGATATGTCGCAGTCCGCCGAGGGCGTCATCCTGGCGCGTACCAACGCCGGTATCTTCCGTTGGGACGGCCCGAACTGGCAGCCCGATGGAAGATCGTCAAGGCGGAGAAAAAGACTTCCTACGTGGTCCACAAGGGCAAGCGCTCGAAAGTGGAGAGAATCGTGATGATTCCGGACGGCCAGATCGATATCCGGGTCAGTGACGTCGACGCTTACGGCAGTACCCGGGACGCTGCAACTGCGAACGGGGTGTATGCCAGCGCGGATCAGGGTGCTACCTGGGTGGTGCTCCCGCACTCGACAAGACGGAAGACCGCGCGGTGGCGTCTTCAGGATCGATGGTCATCGCGGCGCAACGTACCGCGCTCGCATGGTCGGAGGACGGCGGAAAGAATTGGCAGCCGCTGGCCATGCCGCACCAGCCCACCTGGTTGCAATCCATCTCCATGGCCGGCAATGGCAGCATCTGGCTGGGGGGCCGTGAGGGCGTCTTCTACAGTGAGGATCGCGGTCAGAATTGGACCGAGCTCTCCACCCTGCCGATCTCCGACATCAGCGGGCTTGGTCGACCACTCCGAGCTCAAACGCGTCGTCATCACTTCATGGTCTTCCAGTTGGCTGCTGGGGGTGGCCCCTGCGGATCGCACCTGGAAGTTCTACGACCCTGGTTGGAAGGTACGGCATGTGCGCTCCATGCGCGGGCGGCTTGTCCCCGCGACATCTCTACAACGGGGTGGTGGCGGAGCCGCAAACCAAACATGACAAAAGTGGCCGTTGCGCAAACCCACTAAAGTCGTTCGGGCGCGATCCAGCTGCGCAGCTTTGAGGCGCGCGACTTGCCTGCGCTGCACCAGCTGGATCAGGCCTGCTTTTCGCGGGGGATTGTGTACTCCAAAGCAGTATTGCAGCATTTAGTCACCCATCCCAGCTGTTCCTGCTGGATCGCCGAGCAGCCCACAACAGGCTTGTCGGCTTTGTCATCATTGAGCGCGTCCGCCTTCGCGGGTGTCTCTGCCGGGCAATCGTAACCCTCGACGTGGATCCCGTTGCGCGCCGCCATGGGTTGGGCACGGTTCTGATGTAAACCGCCGAAGAACAACTGAAGCACGAAGGCGCAGCATGGATGACCCTGGAAGTGGCGGAGAACAACGTCGCCGCTCGCCAACTTCTATCGCACCCTCGGCTTTGTCACCCGGGGAAGTATTGCAAAGTACTACGGTGGAGCGATCGACGCTGAAGTGATGGAAAAGGCGATCTGACCGGCGCGTGCGTCGCCTCTGAAAAGTATATCAAAACTCGTTCCCGCAGGGACGGGCCGAACTTGGCCAAAGAGGCTGTCCTAAGTTGAGAATCCTCGATTGAAAAGTCCCGCAGTGTTGGCTGAAGGGGTTGTCGGGCAGGAGGGCGTCGTGCGGCCTACTTTCCGGGGTCATGCCGTCTAGCCATTGCCTTATTGCTACCGCACCGATTTTGTCTTGAGTCCCGGGGGATCCGTACCTTAACCTGGGAGCGCGCCTCGAATCCCTGAGTGCCGTAGGGCTGAGGTCTGTAATATCCAGTCCCGTAAGGGGAGCGACACAATAATTCTCGTGTGAAGTGATTCGTCTTCCCTCGGGGAAATAGAGCGAGTCGTCGATTAAGCCAACCTGTATTTTGCGATGTCGGCGAATGAGATTGGTATGTCTCGATAAATTCAAAGCAGTTCTCCGAGCTTCTAATAGTGAGATCGCGATAACTAATTTGTGACAGCTGGAATATGAATGTTCCAGCCCGTCCCTCCGGGACTGAGTTGGGGGAGCTCGCCGCTTTTATGCGTCCTGAAGTGATTCGGGTTTTTGGCCTAACGAAAGGGTGCCTGCTACATAGCCGAATTTTAGTCGCACCCAGATGCGGCACGGCTAGATTCGGGACCTTACACAAAGTCTTACCTCAGTGAACCCAGGGAAAGCGCTTGTTTCCTGGGTACATCATGCGACATGATTCAGTGCCCTAGAGCCTGCGCCTGAGCTTTCAGAGAGGCCGCGGCACATAATTTTCCATTCGGTTGATTCTCGCTGCAGATTCTGAAGGGTCTGAAGTTCACATGAGCCAGGGAGATTTCGGTTCCAATCAGTTTAGATTTTTGAGGGGAGACCCTTTTACCGGGGGAGCGGTAGAAAGCCGGACAGCCTATTGCTTCAAAGGAGAGGGCCGACAACTGAGGTTAAGGAAAGTCCGATGTGCTTCTCGCGTATCGCCCGACACGAGCGCTTCATCTCTAGTGGATGAAGAGCCCTCCAGCAAAGAACCGCAGCGGCTACGATCCTGCCTGAAACGCGAAAGCAAAAACGATGCCACGCGCACAACCCAGTTTGTTTTCGAATAGATCTGCTCCGGATTGTCGGCGCAGACATCCACGACGTTAAGGGAAACTATGGACTCCTCGTTGCGCACGACGCGCAACTCCGGCCTCATCGATCGCCCCGCTAAATTTGGAATTGCTTGTGTGCCCATGGTGTCCCCTTTCAGCTACTGAGTGTATCGGGAAGAGGGCGAGTATCTCAAGAGTTATGCAGAACTCTGGTCGGTAACTCGGGAGATCGGCCCGGAACGGTACTGCGATGGTTCCGAAATGGGGATGGTTTGGGGCGGTTTCGGCGCCTTCCGCGCTAACTTCGTTACGCAGGAAAGGCGGACCCGCGTGCGGAAGAGTAGACAAATGAGTACCGGAAGTTTCGGAACTTTATCCTTGCCTGAATCTGCGACTAAGTTTTCCTCGTATCACCTCTCCACCATCAGCCCTGGGCGAGCGTGATCACCGGTATTTCCGGCCGGCAGCGAAAGCGAAAACGGCAGGGTGACCGCCCCGACGCCGCGATTGACATAGAGCTGCATTCCATCGCGCATACGAGACAGACCGGCACGAACTTGGTCCCCATATCCGGCAGGAACAGGGGCGGCAACAAGGGGAGAAGGACTGTCCTCCGTGGGTATGTCCGGAGATTACAAGGCCACCCTTCCGGCCGACGACATGGTCCGCGAAATCGGGCTCGTGTGCCAGCAGGATCATCGGCTCATGTTCGGGCCTGTCGGCAGGAAGGGCGCGTCGAGGTCGGGCTTGTCCTCGAGCGCATCCCTGATCCCGGCGAGCCAGATGCGCCGGCCGTTCCGCTCTAGGGGCAAAAGCCGTCGGCCAGCACGGGAATGCCGTGGGCGTGCAAGGCATCGGTGATTGCGTGAGACCGACGAGGTGTCATGGTTACCCAGAATCGCGTACCGTAGCGGGCACCTGAGCCGGCTCAGAAGTTCGGCACAGCGGTAGCCCAGCCCAACCGTAGCGTCCGCGGAGGGGTTTGGAGCTTACAAAATCTCCCGTCACCACGACGAGATCCGGAGCCACCGCGTTTACCTTGTGGACAATCGCATCCAGAAAAGCGGCTTCGGTGTACTCCTCGAAATGTATATCGCTGACTTGTACGATCTTCATCCCGGCGAATGCGTCCGGTAACCGGGGGAGGGCGATCGTCAGGTAGACGATTTCGAGTTCATGGCGCGCGATTTCACCCGCATAGAACGCCAGGCCGGCCGCCGAGCCGGCCGCCATCCCGAGAAAATTTCTACGGGTGAACAGGGTATCGAGCAGCGACCCCGTTTTGGGGGGGCGGCAACCAGGGTGGGTTCCATTAGGCCGCGCTTACCCCACGTTCGACAATCAGGCGCACCTTTCGAGTCTAAGGCGTGGGCCCCTTTCAACCAAGGCAACGAGTATCCCAAAAGGGAACATCTCCTCTTTTGTCCCCCAATCCGCCACTTCTGGGTTACCATCTCGGCGCAGGCAGGGGCCGGTAGGGGAAGACACCAGCAAAGCGGGGTAAATGCGGCGGTATTTGGCGTAGCTTTCGCCCACGACCCGGACCGTCTCGGGATTGGCCTCTGTCCGCTGGGCTACCCGCACGACCGCGTCGCAGGCCGCATCCACCGAGGGCCAGAGGCCGGCCCCGACGCCGGCCAGCAAGGCGGCTCCGTAGGCAGCGCCTTCTTCCGCCTGCACCGTCTCGACTCATTGTCCGTAGACATCGGCCTGGATCTGCCGCCATAGGGGAGACCGGGCGCCCCCTCCGCCCACGCGAATGGCTTTCGCCGGGATGCCGAGCTCCTTGAAGATGGTCAGCGTGTCTTTGAGGCTGAAGGCGACTCCTTCGAGGATCGCCGGACTACATGCGCGCGGGTATGATCAGCCGCCAGGCCCAGCAAGGCTGCACGGGCGTCGGGGGTCGAGGTGTGGGGTTCTTTCCCCCATCAGATAGGGAGCCCACAGCACTCCTCCGGCGCCGGGAGGAATCTCCGCCGCTTCTGCGCTCAGCTGGTCGAAAACGCGGTGGGGCAAGCGACCTGTCGCGAAACCAACGAAGGGAAAAGCCGGCTGCTCCTGGGTCACCCCCATCACATGCCATCGCCCGGGTATGGCGTGGCAGAAGGTGTGAGCCGTCCGACTGGTTTTTTGACGGGGCGTCAGAAGCGCGAAAACCACCCCCGAAGTACCGATGGTGGCACTTACGTCGCCAGGACGGACAATGCCCATCCCGGTGGCGCCTGCAGCCTGGTCGCCCGCCCCGCCACTACCGGCGTGCCGGCCTTTAGGCCGGTGCTGGCGGCGGCCGATGCGGTCACCTGACCGACGACCTCCTGCGATTCATGGAGGGCAGGCAGGCAGTCGGGCCGAGCCCGACTGCATCGAGCATGGCCTCGGACCAGCGGCGATGGGCCACGTCGAGCAGTAGGGTGCCCGAAGCGTCGGCCAGTCGATGGCCCGCACCCCGGCGAGACGCAAACGGACGTCATCCTTGGGCACAGAAAGCTGTGAAATTTCCGCCAGATTTCCTGGTTCGTTGGTCCGCACCCATAGCAGCTTGGTCAGGGTGAAGTTGGTGAGCGCGGGGTTGGACGTGAGCTCCACCAGGCGCTGCGCTCCGATGGTTTGGTTGAGATAGCGGCATTCTGCCGCCGTTCGCTCATCGCACCAGATGAGCGCGGGTCGTAATACCTCGTCGTTGCGGTCCAAAAGCACCGCGCCGTGCATTTGCCCGCTCAGCCCGATGCAGGCATTCTCCGAGGCTGGGATCCCCGAATCCCCGCAGGAGCCCCCCACGGCACCCTGTCAGGCCTTCCACCTGTGGGGGTCCTGCTCCGCCCATCCGCTCCGTGGAGACGCAAAGGGTTCGCGTTCGTGGATAGCCGAAAGCGACCACCGCGCCTGATTCGTCGATCAGGAGGGCGCGTGTCCCTCCGCGTCCCCACATCGATGCCTAGCAGCTTGATGGCTCTGTCCCCCTGGTCCGCCACTAGTGTAGCGGAGAGTCACCGGAAGATTTTTGAATGAAGGGCACGGCTGAAGCTGTCGGTGAGGATTTGTTTTCACCTGGGGTCATGTCCAGAGGACTTGATTGGCCTCTCCTAGTGGCCTGTAACAGCTGATTCGGGAGTAGAACCAAATCTGCGAAAATGCGCGACCCTTCTAGGGGTCACGGCTCTCATGCTTTGTATCAGGGCCCGACTTTAGTCGGGCCGCAAAGGGTGAGAAAGAATTGGGCTTTAGCCCCTGCGGCTCTACCAAATCAGCTGTTACAGTCCGCTAGGAGGATCCCAGGTCTCAAATGCGAGACCTGGGGCACCCTTCCGTTGTTTACCTTCCGTTGTTTGCCTTTGGTTTTTACTGAGGTTAGAACTGGTTCCACAGAAACTGGTTATAGACGTCGTGATGGAACTGGATTTCGGGAACCT
>CAVVTP010000033.1:0-33036 GCA_963751165.1 uncultured Alphaproteobacteria bacterium | reverse complement strand
GGTGCCCAGGGGCGGAATCGAACCACCGACACTGCGATTTTCAGTCGCATGCTCTACCAACTGAGCTACCTGGGCTCCCCACACGTCGACGCGCATGCGGATCGCGGGCTTATAGGCCGCTGGACAGCGGCATGTCCAGTGCGGCCGAGGGCCGGGCGGGGTCGGCGGAGTCGGCCAGCCGCCACGAATCCGCCGCAGTCCGCCGCGCATACCTCAGCCGGCGAATCTCGTGTTCCAAGGGCCCCATGACTGTCGTCGTTCGCATCTGCGCGGTTGCGGCCGCCTGCGCCGCACTCCTTCTGCAGTCCGCCTCCGCCTTCGCTGCGGATCTGCCCAACGCGCCCTCCAATTATCCCGCGCTGACGAGTGGCCCCGGCGAGGCCGCGTCGGATCCGTGGTCGGGCCTTTATGTCGGCACAGGCGTCTCGGCCTGGGGCGGCAAGGGTGTCAAGGGTGGGTTTGGGGCCGACGCCGACCTCGGCTACAACCGGGCGTTCGACAACGGCGTCGTTGTCGGGGTCAGGGCGTCGAGCGGTTACGCCCCCTTCCTGTGGGGGACTCCGGCGGCTTTTCGCAATTCACCGGGACCGCTTATGCAGGCGGCTCGGCGATCATCGGCTATCAGATGGGGCAGCTGACACCCTACGTGATCGGCGAAGTCGACCTCGCCCGTCCGACCCGTTTTGGCTCGTTCAGCGCGCTCGACAATGTCAACGCCGTTTTCTCCGGCCCCGGGGCGGTCCAGGCTGTCGGGACGGTCGGGGTCGGCGCCACGTACCGGTTCAACAACAACTTCAGTTTCGGCGTGGAGGCGATCATGAACTCCGGCCCCGCCGCATCACCGTACTGGTTCCATTAGCCGCGGTTGCTTTCGCCCGGGCTCCGGGTTACGCCCTGGACGGAAAAAACCGTCTCCAATGACCCTCATGCACGAAATGTCACGCCGCGCGCTGCTCGCCAGTGTGGTCGCCGCTTCGGGCGCGCGCTTCATCGCCCACGCGGCGGCGCAGACCGACCTGCCGGCGGGCGGGGCGGGCGCCGCCCCGCCGTTCGGCTACCAGGACGTCATCAAGCGCGCGCGCGACCTTGCGGCGGCGCCTTATGACGCCAGCACTCCGCCTCTGCCCGGCGCAATCGCCAAGCTCGACTTCGACGCCTGGCGCGACATCCGCTTCAAGTCGGACAAGGCGTTGCTCGGCCAGCAGGTCAACGCCAATTTCCGCCTCGAGCTCTTCCATCTCGGCCATCTCTACAAGCGCCCAGTCGTGGTCAACGTGCTGCGCGACGGCATCCCGGCGCCGATACCCTATGCGCCGAACATGTTCGACTACGGCCGCACCAAGGTCGAGGGCGATCTGCCGGTCAATCTCGGCTTCGCCGGCTTCCGACTCCGCTTTCCCATCAACGCCCCGCACGTGTGGGACGAGGTGGTCGCTTTTCTCGGCGCGAGCTATTTCCGCTTTCTCGGCCGTGGACAGCGCTACGGCCTCTCGGCGCGCGGGCTCGCGATCGGCGCGGGCGCCGGGCTCAACGAGGAGTTCCCCTTCTTCCGCGAATTCTGGATCGACACCCCGGATCCGACCGCTGATCATATCGTCATCTTTGCGCTGCTAGACGGCGCATCGGCGACGGGCGCCTTCCGCTTCGACCTCGTGCCCGGCCAGGAGACCTACATCGAGGCGAGCGTCAACCTCTTCGCCCGCAAGGCCGTTCCGGCGCTTGGGCTCGCGCCCTTGTCCTCGATGTTCTTCGTCGGCAAGAATGATCATCGTTTCGCCGACGACTTCCGCGGCGAACTGCACGATTCCGACGGACTTCTCATGCACACCGGGGCCGGCGAATGGATCTGGCGCCCGCTCAGCAATCCGGCCTCGCCCGCCGTCTCGGTCTTCCTCGACCAGAATCCGCGCGGGTTTGGGCTCCTGCAGCGCGACCGCGACTTCTCGAGCTATCAGGACCTCGAGCTCGCCTATGAACTCAGGCCGAGCTACTGGATCGAGCCGCGGGAAGGCTGGGGCGAGGGCAGGGTGGAGCTTCTCGAACTCCCGACCAGCGACGAGACCAACGACAACATCGTCGCCGCCTGGGCCCCGAAGAACGCGCTCGAGGCCGGCAAGTCGCTGACCTACGGCTATCGCATCACCTCGCTGACGCTGGACCAGATGCTGACCCCGGCTGGCCGCACCGTCGCCACCTTTCGGGTAGCGCCTCGTGCGCTCGGCGCGGCGGAATCGCCGCCGCCCGGGGCGACGCGGTTCCTGATCGACTTCGCTGGCGGCGATCTATCCTACTATATGAGCGACTCGTCGTTGGTGGAGACGATCGCCACGGCCTCGAACGGGCGGATTCTCCGCACCTTCCTCACCCCCAACACCCATACCCGCGGCTTCCGCGCCGGCGTCGACGTCGCGGTCGAACCCGGGCCAGAGCACGGATCTGCGCGTCTTCCTGCGCGGCGGGACCAAGGCGCTGACGGAGACCTGGACCTTTCCCTGGCGGGGATGAAGGCGGCCAAATTTTGTTTTTGCTGACCACGCCAGGTGGTGCGCGACGCCGCTTCTTTACCTTCCGCGTTTCCGGCGCCAGTTTGGTTTGTCCGCACGCGAGATTGCCGGTTGGGAAAACGGGTTCATGTCTCATAAGACGCGGCCCCTGAACGTGCGCCGGCGGCTGCGCTGCCGGATTGCACTCTGCCAGGCGCGAACTCCGCATGGCTGACCCAGGGGTCTGGCGACGCGTTCGCAGCCAGGTCCGTGCTCGCAAGGCCCAATTGCGCTTCTGTCTGCGCGTAACGGTCGCCGGCCTCCTGGCGCTCGCCGTGGTCGACACCTTCGCCTTCCCGCTGCATGGATTGTGGGCGATTCTGACCGCCATCGTGGTCACGCAGACGAGCATCGGGGGATCGCTCAGGGCGACGATAGAATACATGGTCGGAACCCTCGGCGGGGCGATTTACGCAGCGGCGCTCGGCGTGCTCATTCCCCATACGACAGCCGCTTCGCAGGCTCTCGTCCTCACCCTCGCCGTCGCTCCGCTGGCGCTGGCGGCGGCGATGAATCCGAGCTTCCGCGTGGCCCCGTTTTCCGCCGTGCTGGTCCTTCTGATCGGAGGGGAGATCGGCGAAAGCCCGACAGGGTCGGCCGCAACCCGCGTGCTGGAGGTCGCGCTCGGCGGCGCCATCGCGGTCGTCGTCTCCGTACTGGTGTTGCCGGATCGAGCGCATAGACTTCGGACTGGAGGCGGCGGCCCGAATTCTCAAACAGATGGCCGAGGTCCTGCCGAAACTGCTGTCGGGGTTCGCGCATGATCTCGATTCGGCCGAAGCCGCGAGCCTGCAAGGGGACCTGGGCAGGTCGGTGACGGCGCTTGAAGGGATCGCCGCCGAGGCGAGGAGGGAGCGCATGGTCCCCTTTGCTCGCGACCCTGATCCAGGACCCCTGTCGCGAACCATGCTCAGGCTCAGACACGATCTCGTCATCCTCGGGCGGGCGGCGGCGCCGCTTCCGGACGCCATCGCTCACCGTCTCGATCGGCCGCTCGCGAACGTCGGTGAAAACGCAAGCGCGTTTCTGCTCGCCAGCGCGACGGCGCTCGCGAATCGTCGCCCTCCGCCGCCGCTCGAGCCCGTGGAAGCGGCGATCGACGCCTATGATTCCGAAATCGCGTCGCTTCGCAGCGAGGGCTTCACGCGCCCTCTTTCGACAACCGAGGTCGAGCGCCTGTTTGCGCTCGGTTTCGCACTCGATCAGCTACGCCGCAATCTTTCCGACCTTGCGCGATGCGTGGGTGAGCTCGCTCGAGGCCCCGCCCGAGTAGACCGGTCATGAGCGTCGCGGCGCAGCTCGAATCCATGACATGACGAAGCCGGTCGGCGCGCAGGTTATTAGCAATGGGTTAACCGAAGCTCGCTATCGCTACGAGCAGTATAGGGGCGTGAAGGATTCGTTGCGGTGTCGGAATGAAATCATCTTGGGCGCTTGCGGATCGAGCTTTTTGGGAACGACGCGTGTCTGAAAGTCTTACACGCACTCGCAACTTTGGATTTTTGCTGGCGCCGGCGGGTCGCGGGGCGGCGCGCCTTTTGATGGAACGGGTGACCGCGGCGCCCAGGCGAGTCTGCGTCGGCGCAGCGTTGGCCGCAGTTCTCGCGGGAATCGGCGGCGGTGTGATTCTGCGGCAGATCGGGCGGCATGCGACGCCGCCTCTCGTCGAGGCGACTCGCGATCCTACCGCGACGGCTCAGCCGGTCGCTCCGCATACGCTCCCGGCGCCGGTCGCCTCGCTTGCGGCCCCGGCGGCGGACATCCCGGTCACGGCCCCGCCCACAGCGCCTCCAGCAGCGGCCCGAGCGCGCGCGACACAAACCTCGGCGCCAGACACGACGGCCTCTCTCGGGCCGGCGCAGGGAGCGGACCACGCCGCCGCGCATACAGCCGACCCGATCGGCGCTCTCTTGCGTGGCAAGGCGGTCGATGACGGATCGAGTCTGGTGCGCGCCGCCCAGGTCGCGCTCGTGAAGCTCGGCTATCCTGTCAAGCCCGACGGCGTCGAAGACCGCGCCACCCGGCGCGCTCTGCGGCGCTTTCAGCGCGCGCACAAGCTCCCCCCGACGACCGAAATCAGCGCGGAACTCGTCAAGCAACTGGTCGCGGCGGCCAGGACGAAGGGCTGACGAAGTAGCGAGGTCCTCCTTCCTCCTCGGCATCTGTCGGACTTTCCCGTCTACTACCCGAGGCGCCGGCAACATTCGCCGGCTTTTTGCGCTGCTGATCGAAGCCCTCCGCCACCGGGAGGCAACCCGGGAGAGGCTGCCGCCATGAAGGGTTCCTGGTCGCAGGGCCCGGCAATCTGATCGCAAGGGTCGCCGTGGCGAAAATTGGGACGCTGACCGGCGCAACCCCGGCGATCCCTTGCGCGTTGATCGGAAGCGGGCAGCTTGAGGATTAGACAATCATGGCTCGGGAAAAAGAGGCGCCTGCGGATCTGTCTGCGGCGATGAAGGCGGGCGAAGCAGTGGCGAAGGAAGCGACGGCGCAAGCGGAGAAGGCGGGCAGGACCGGCAGTGGCGCGTTCGAGGCGTCGGGTCGAGCAGCCACCGGCGTCTTCGAGACGTCGATGAAGGCCATACAGGACTACCAGGCGAAGATCGTCCAATGCTTCCAGGCGAATGCGGAGGCGAACCTCCAACTCGCGCAGAAGCTGACGCAGACCCGGTCTCCATCGGATTTTGTCGAGACGATGGGTTCGCATTTGCGCGAGCGTGTCGCGCTCATGACCGAACAGGCGAAGGAACTTGCTGCGCTGAGTCAGGAGGCGACGCGAAGCGCCGTCGACGCGCTCGCTCACCCGAAACAATGAGCCGGTAAACCGGCTCTTTCGGACCGCCCGCGGACGTGCGTCCGCGAAACGACCAACATTCAAGCTATCTCCGACGCCTGCTCTGAGTTGGCTACCGGTGGCGCCGGCCCGCTGCGCACGAAAGCTCCGATCTCTCCGACGGGAGGTTTTGTGTGAGGCTTATCAAGGCGGCTTTCGGCGAAGCAGAATTCGTCTGTCTTCAACGAAGCGCCACTGATAGGCAGCCAAGCCAACCAAGCGCAGTCGAGTTGCACGAGTTGCAATTGCGTGGGACGGGGGCGTGAAAAAGCCTTCCAAACATTTCCATTTGCTTCCGTTTCTGGCGCCGGTTTTAGACTTATCAAGGCTTTACGAGGCAAGAGGCCAGAAAAATCATTCCCTCCCGATTTTCCGTCCGGCGGAAATAGGCAATTTTTCGGGAATCTCGATTATGAACATTGGCCTTGCCGCCTCGTCAAATTTGAGCCGCTGCTCAGCGCGTCGGGGGATTGTCGAGGCGATGGCGCCCCGAAGCCCCCTTGAAGAACCGCGCTGTGAGCGGCATGTGTTAACTCCAGGAACTCGCAAAGGACGCATTTGGCGCGCGCAAATGACGCACGGGCGCCGCGCCTCAGCAATCGCTTAGCGGATATCGCGGGACTCGGCCTCGTGATAGCGTCCCTGGCCTGGAAGCGTCGTCGGGGTGACCGGCGACGCGGTTTTGGATTGACGGCGGCCTGCTCGCCATGGCCTGAAGGCGCAGCCAAGGGAGAACAAAAGTCATGGAAGACATCGTTATCGCATCCGCCGCCCGCACCCCGGTCGGCAGCTTCAACGGCACGCTGAGTTCCCTGCCTGCGCATGAACTGGCCATCGTCGCGGTGAAAGGGGCGTTCCAGCGCGGCCGGCGTTTCGCCGGGCGAAGTGGACGAGCTCATCCTCGGCCAGATCCTCTCGGCGGGCGAGGGCCAGAACCCGGCCCGCCAGGCGGCGCGCGCCGCCGGCATGCCGGACGAGAAGACCGCCTTCGGCATCAACCAGCTCTGTGGCTCGGGCCTCCGGGCAGTGGCGCTGGCGGCCCAGCAGATCCGCACCGGCGAAAGCCACATCGTCGCCGCCGGCGGCATGGAGAGCATGAGCCAGGCGCCCCATGCTGCCCACCTGCGCAACGGCGTGAAGATGGGCCCGCTGGATCTGGTCGACACCATGCTGAGGGACGGCCTGATGGACGCCTTCCATGGCTACCACATGGGCGTTACCGCCGAGAATGTGGCGACCAAGTTCCAGATCACGCGCGACCAGCAAGACGAGTTCGCCCTCAATTCGCAGCTCAAGGCGAGCGCGGCGCAGAAGGCCGGGCGGTTCAAGGACGAGATCGTCCCGGTCACCGTGAAGGCGAGGAAGGGCGACGTCGTCGTTGCCGACGACGAATTCATCCGCCACGACGCCACGATCGAGGGCATGCGCAAGCTCCGCCCGGCGTTCAACAAGGAAGGGACGGTGACCGCAGGCAACGCCTCCGGCATCAATGACGGCGCCGCTGCGCTCATTGTCATGTCGGGCGCGGAGGCCGCGAAGCGCGGCGTGAAGCCGCTAGCGCGGATCGTCAGCTTCGCCACCGCCGGCGTCGATCCGGCGATCATGGGCACCGGGCCGATTCCGGCTTCGCGCAAGGCGCTCGAGCGCGCTGGATGGAAGATCGGCGATCTCGATCTGATCGAGGCGAACGAGGCCTTCGCCGCCCAGGCGCTGGCGGTCAACAAGGACCTCGGCTGGGATGTGAGCAAGGTGAACGTCAACGGCGGCGCGATCGCGCTCGGCCATCCGATCGGCGCATCTGGCGCCCGCATCCTCGTGACGCTTCTGCATGAGATGCAGAGGCGCGACGCCAAGAAGGGCCTTGCGACGCTCTGCGTCGGCGGCGGTATGGGCGTGGCGATGTGCATCGAACGCGCCTGACAGGCGTCGAAAACTTTCGACGCTGCGAGTGGAGGTGATTTATGGCTGAAAAAGAAAACCCGGCCGCGGCTGCGGCAAAGATCGGGGAGAACATGGCGGCGCATCTTGCGAGCGCCGCCAATGTCTACGGCGGCGCCTTCGCCGGCTCGCTGAAGGCGGTGCAGGACTACCAGGCCAAGCTTCTGCAGTTCTTTCAGACCAATGCGGAGGCCAACATGCAGCTAGCGCAGAAGCTGATGACGACCCGGTCGCCATCCGACTACATCGAGACGGTGAGCTCGCACATGCGCGAACGGGCCGCCGCGATCGGCGACCAGGCCAAGGAACTCGCGGCGCTCGGCCAGGAGGCGACGAAAAAAGCGATGGACTCGCTCGCCCAGCCGAAGGGTGGCGCGTCGTAGACAACTTCTCCCGTAGTCCGTCTATCGACGGGCTACGGGCCCGCGCCAATGGCGTCCCTGATCATCTCCCCGTCAATGGGAGGTGGGGGAGGGGCGTCGCGCGTCACGTCAGACCTTAAGCGGGCGTCATGCCGCCTGGGCAGCGTGTTTGCCTTCGCGGATCTCGTAAATTTCGAATGCCTCGCTGACGCCGCGGAGCGAAAGCTGCTTCGACGCGGTGCGGTAGCCCGCGTCGCCGACGAGGCGCGCGACGTCAGCGCTCTCAAGGACCGGTTTCGTCGCCAGGATCGCGCTCGGTTCAGCGAGGTCCTGCACGCGCGCCGCGATGTTGACGGTCTGGCCGAAATAGTCCTGCCGCTCGTCGAGCATCACCGCGAGACACGGTCCCTCGTGCAGACCGATATTGAGGGCGAGATCTTCGCTGCCGCGCTGTTCATTGATTCTGCGCATGGCCTCTCGCATCTGCATGGCTGAGCGCAGCGCGCGGTCGGGCGTCGGGAAGGTCGCCATCACCGCGTCGCCGATCGTCTTCACCACCGCGCCGCCCCCGGCCGCGACGGCGGCGATGAGCTCGCCGAAATGGCTGCGCACGAGATCGAAGGCGGCAAGGTCGCCGACCCGGTCGTAGAGCGCGGTCGACCCCCTGAGGTCGGTGAAGAGGATTGTCAGGCTCGTAATCTTGAAGCGCTGCTCGGGATCGAACGTGCCGCTGCGGTAGAGGTCGCGGAAGGTCTGGTTGCTGAGGAGCCGGGTTGCGGTGAGGAACGGCCGGCGCCGGCTGGCGAGAGCGTCCGTGAAGGGGCCATGGACCCAGAGACCCGGCAGGGCTCGTCGGCCGGACTTGTTCTCGAAGGTGATGCGCACGGGACCCGGGCGCAGCGCCGTCGTGCCATGATGGGCATGGCTGTCGGCGAAGACGACCGACAGACTTCGCCGCTCATGCGCCTCCTCGCCCGAGATTTCGAGAAAAAGCGACGTGTGGCTGACCGGATCGAAGGCGATAACGAAGCCGTTCGGCAGGGTCAGAGACATGGCGGCCTTCTCGCCGGGGGCGAGATCCATGAGATCCAGCGTGTTCTTGTTGATTGCGCCTTCGATGTCCTCCGGCAGATCGGTCCCCGAGCTCCAAAAGATCTGGCGCATGTACTCGGCGAGCGGCAGGGAATCGGGATCGTGCGCGGCAATACGGCGGAGCCGCGGGTTCACCGTGAAGGTGACCTCGACCACCTCGTCGAGCGTCGGCTCCGTGTCCATGGCGCAGAACGAGCAGTAATACCGGTCGGCGCCGAGGGTCTTCAGCGCCGCGCCGGACTCCAGCACGCCCCCGCAGCCGGGACACAGCATGTTCCAGGACATGTCGAAAATCCCGAGCTGCGCCGCATGGACGAGCCCGCCAATCGTCGCCTCCTCGTCGAGGCCATGGGCGCTCGCGAAGGCGAGCGGATTGACCCGGTTCAGCGCCCGGTCGGGCGCGGATTCAACCGCCGCCTTCAGCGCATCGGCGACGGCGGGCTGCGCCGCCTGCCGCAACAAATCCCAGAGCGCGGTTGCTTCAGCCATCGTACTACCCCGAATCTGTGACGTTTCCACTATGTAGGCAACGATTTCGTCCCCGCCAGAGCCGCCGGCTGCTTTCTCCTGACCGCCCGCTGGCGAAAGTTCTGGGGATCTGGGAGAGGTGGGAATGATGGCGTGACTTTGCGCTTAACAAGCCCATACAGGGTTTTGGCCGCCACAAACAAGGCGACTTAGGCGTGGGAAGCGCGTGAAGCTTGAGCGATACCGAGGCTCTTCCCAATGCACTCGCATTGATTTCCGGCAAGCGCCGATTTAACCGAATGCCTAAGAAAGCGCCGCGACAGCTTGCGTCCGCGCGGCTATTCCCAAAGCGCCTTTCGCGGACAGGACCATGATGGCGCAAGCGTTTCCTTCACTCGGGCGAAAGGCGTCGGCGACAGCGCGGCCCGAGCGGGAGCTGAAGTTTATGGCTGACCGGAACACATTCGACGCCGCCCTTGCGCTCCCGCTGCTCGGCGGCGGCGGGGAAACCTCCTCCCGGCGGCTGAAAAGCGTCTATTTCGACACCGAGGACGGCGTTCTCGCACACTCGGGCGTCGCCCTGAGGGTCCGGAAGGATGGCAAGACCTTCCTTCTCGGTCTCAAGACGGCGACTGATTTGGATAGCGGGGCCTTCGAGCGGAACGAACAGGAAGTGCAGTCGTCGTCCGCCCAGCCGAACCTCGCCCTTTTCGAAACGGCCACCGCCCGCAGCCTCACCGAGCTCATCGGCGGGAATACGCTTGCGGCGAGGTTCGGCTCCGACGTCCGCCGGACAACGAGAACGGTCGAGTTCGAGGATGCGACAGTCGAGGTCGCGTTCGATTCCGGCTTCCTCTTCGCCGGTGAGCGACGAGAGCCTCTCCGCGAGATCGAGCTCGAGCTCAAATCCGGCCCGCCCGTGGCGCTGTTTCGCTACGGTCTTCAGGTGATCGAGGCGCTCCCTCTCAGGCTCGGCGTCCAAAGCAAGGCAGAGCGCGCGAGGCGTCTCCTCTCGTGCGAGGCCCCTGCGCTGGTTCGCGCGGTTCCGCCATCCCTGACGCCGGAGAGCCCGCTGGACGAAGCGATCGGTGCGCTTATGCACAATTGCCTGAACCAGTTCCTCGGCAATTTGCCTGCGCTCGCGTCTGGCGACGGCGTCGAAGCCGTCCATCAGATGCGCGTCGCCATGCGGAGGCTGCGGTCGGCGCTCGGTCTGTTTAATCGGGCCTTCCCATGCGCCGAATTTCAGGATCTGCGGGCCGAGTCGAAACGGATCGCCGCTGTCCTCGGCGAGGCGCGCGACTGGGACGTGTTCGTCGAGACGCTTCGCGCTGGTCCTCTGCCGCACTTTGCCGACGAGCCGGGCTTCGACCGGCTTTTGAGTGCGGCGGAAGCTAAGGCGGCCGCGGGGCGCGCCGCCGTCCTCGATCTGGTCGGCGATAAGACGACGACGCGGTTTGCGCTTGTCGTCGAGCGAATTGCCGCAGGGCGCGGATGGCGGAGGTCTGCGACGGGCGACCGCCTTCGCCGGCTTTCGGAGCCGGTCGTCGGCTTCGCTGCGAGCAGTCTCGACCGGCTGGACCGCAAGGTTCGCAGGCGCGGCCGGCATTTCCGGTCGCTCTCCTCGGAGAAGCGCCACGCTCTGCGCATTTGCTTGAAGGACTTGCGCTACGCGATCGAATTTTTTGGCGGTCTCTTTCACCCGGCGTCGGCGGCGGAGGAATATGCCGACAAGGCCAAAGCCCTGCAGGATCTTCTCGGCGAGCTCAACGACGCTGCCATCGCCCAGCGGCTGATCAAGGATCTCGACAGAAGTGCGAGCCCGGATTTGTCCTTTGTGGCAGGCGTCGCGGCGGGCTGGTGCGCCCGCGCGAGCATCGGCGACACGTTGTCGCTGGCGAAGGCGTGGCGTTCGCTGGTCAAAGCGGAGCGCTATTGGCGGAGCGAACTCGCGGATCGGAAGCCGGAATTGGATTAGGAGTTGGCCGGCCGCCGCGACGCCGCGCTCGAGTTCGCCCGCCGCTGCGCGATCGTTGCCAGGAAGCGCCGGAAATAGAGGGCGGTGGAAGGAGGAAACGGCCTCGGCCGCCGCGGAGCCGGTCGCAAGCCCTTGACTTTCGCCTGCGCAATGCGCTGGTTTCTTTCGTCTCAGGTTCACTGAATGAGCTCGACCCGGACCTCGGGCGTCTTCGATCGGCGCTCGTGCGTCTTCTGCGCTTGCGGATGCTCTGACGGCGCGAGACTTTAACGGAATTCGACGAGGAGAAAGCGATGCGGGCGGTGAAGTTTGGCGTTGGCCAGCCGGTCAAACGCGTTGAGGACATTCGCCTCGTAAGCGGAGAGGGCGACTTCGCATCCGACTTCGCCCCCGAGGGCGCGCTGCACGCGGCTTTTTTGCGCAGTCCGCACGCTCACGCGAAATTCGCCGTGAGCGACACCGAGGCGGCGCGGGCGCTTCCCGGAGTCCGGGGAATTTTCGCAGCCGGCGATTTTGCCGCTCTCGGCGGGCTTCCGTGCCTCGCCAAGATTCCCAACTCGGACGGGTCGATGACGCCCGCGAAGCCTTATCCGGTCATGGCCGGCGAAGAGGTTCATCATGTCGGCGACATTGTCGCCATGGCTGTCGCGGACACGCTGTGGCAGGCGCGCGACGCGTTGGAAGCGCTCGTTGTGGATTGGGAGCCTTTGCCGGCCGCCGTCGACGTGGAGGCGGCGATGCAACCGGGCGCGCCTGAGGTCTACCCTGGCGCGCCCGGTAATATCGAGTACGACGCCCATATCGGCGACAAGTCGCGAACCGACGCGATCTTCGAGAAGGCGGCACATGTGGCGCGAATCAAGGTCACGAACCAGCGCGTGGTCGCCAATTACATGGAGCCGCGCGCGGCCGTCGCCGAATATGACGCCGCTTCCGATCGCCTGACCCTGCGCCTCGGAAGCCAAGGCGTCCACGGTGTCCAGAAGATCATCGCCGGCGGCATCCTGAAAATTCCGCTGGAGAAACTACGGCTCGTGACGAACGACGTTGGCGGCGGCTTCGGCACAAAGGCCTTCATCTACCGAGAATACCCGCTGATGCTCGAGGTTGCCCGCCGGCTCGGCCGCGCGGTGGTCTGGCGCGGCGATCGAAGCGAGCATTTCGTCGGCGACGCGCAGGGACGGGACAATGTGACCGTCGCCGAGATGGCGCTGGACGAGTCCGGGCGCTTTCTCGCTCTGCGGTTGGACATCCTCGGCAACCTCGGCGCCTATCTGTCGCAGTTCGCCCCTTTCATCCCCTGGCTCGGCGCGACGATGGCGACCGGTCCCTACGACATCGACGCTCTCCATGCGCGCGTGCGCGGGGTCTACACCCATACAGTGCCGGTCGACGCCTACCGCGGCGCGGGGCGGCCGGAGGCGGCCTATGTGCTCGAACGGCTGGTCGATCAATGCGCCCGCGCACTCCGGGTAGGGCCGGAGGAGATTCGGGCGAAAAACTTCGTCAAGCCTTCGCAGATGCCCTACAAGACGCTGACCGACCGCACCTACGACGTCGGCGATTTCGAAGGCGCGCTCCGGGCCTGCCTCGCCAAGGCCGACTACGCCGGCTTTGACAGGCGCTTGGACGAGTCGAAATCGCACGGCCTCATCCGCGGGGTCGGCCTCTCGAGCTATATCGAATGCACGGCCTTCGGCCAAGGCGAGACGGGCTCCCTCATCCTCGAAAAGTCGGGCGACTTCACCGTCCTCATCGGCACGCAGTCGACGGGGCAGGGACACGAGACCGCCTATGCCCAGGTGGTCTCCGAAACGCTCGACGTGCCCCTTTCGCGCATCAAGGTCGTGCAGGGCGACACGGACCGCGTCGCAAGCGGCGAGGGGACCGGCGGGTCGCGGTCGATCCCGATCGGCGCGGTCATGGTCGACCGGGCCTCGCGCAAGCTCGCCGCCTCGCTCAAGGACCTCGCCGCAGACAAGCTCGAAGCCTCGACCCAGGATCTCGAGATCGTCGACGGTCGGATCCGCATCGCCGGCACCGACCGCTCCATTTCCTACGAGGAGCTCGCCGCGCTGCCGCAAGCGACGACGGAGAAACGGACCGCGATCGAAAGCTTCACCCCGCCGCACGCCACCTATCCCAACGGAACCCATCTCTGCGAAGTCGAGATCGACCCCGAAACTGGGCGGACGAACATCGCGCGCTACGTCGTGGTGGACGACTTCGGCTTCACCCTCAATCCGCTGCTGCTCGAGGGACAGGTGCATGGCGGGATCGCGCAGGGCGCCGGCCAGGCGCTGATGGAAGGCGCGGTCTACGACGAGGACGGCCAGCTCCTGACGGCGAGCCTCATGGACTATTCTGTGCCACGCGCCGACGACCTGCCGAGCTTCGCCTTCGAGACGCGCAACGTCCCCTCGACCACCAATCCGATGGGGCTGAAGGGCGCAGGCGAAGCGGGGACGATCGGCTCGACCCCGGCCGTCATGAACGCCGTCGCCGACGCCCTGTGGCGCGCCTATGGGATCGACCAGATCGACATGCCGGCGACGCCGTTTGCTGTGTTCAGGGCGATCCGGAAGGCGAGAGGGTGAATTGCCTGCTCGCGTCCGGCTGTGCCTGCGCCTCTCTGCTGATAGTGAGGCTCGCCCCGGCCGCTCGCGAATTCGCGCCGCTCGGACGCCATGTGCCTCTCCTCAGCCGTCCGTTCGGGAGAGGGGTCGGGGGTGAGCGAATCCCGGCGTCGCTCCCCGTCAACCGCTCGGCAATCCCGGAATGTTCACGCCGAACGTCTGCATGAGCAGGATGGCGTTCAGCGTGAGGATTAGGAGGGCGCCGGCGACCGCGGCGACATTGGTCAGGCGGCTGTTGGCGAAATCGCCCATGATGTCCTTGCGGCGCGTGAAGATGAGCAGGGCGATGACCGGCGCGGGCAGGGCGATGCTGAGCACGACCTGGCTGATGACCAGCGCATGGGTCGAATTCACGCCGAGCCAAACGACGATGAAGGCGGGAGTCATCGTGACCAGGCGCCGGACGATGATCGGGATGCGGAAGCCGACAAAACCCTGCATGATCATCTGACCGGCCATCGTGCCGACCGCCGAACTCGACAGGCCGGAGGCCAGGAGCGCCGTCAGGAACGCGCCCGCCGCGGCCGGCCCGAGCAGCGGAGTCGAGCGTCGAATAGGCGGTCTCTATTTCTGCGACGTCGCTGTGGCCTTCGTGGAACGCGCTCGCCGCCATGACCACCATCGCCATATTGACGAGACCGGCGACCGTAAGGGCGACGAGGACCTCGATGTTCGAGAACTTCAGCAACTGGCGCCTTTCGCGGTCGTTGCGCGCCGGCGCCCGGTTCTGGGTGAGGCCGGAATGCAGGAAGATCGCGTGCGGCATGATCGTCGCGCCGACGATGCCGACGGCAATGGTGACCGCGCCGGCGTCCGGCAACAGCGGAACCACGCTGCCGACCCCCGCCGCGCTCCAATCGACCGGCGCGATGAATATTTCGGCGAGATAGCAAAGGGCGATGGCGGCGACGAGGGCGCCGATGACCAGTTCGATCGGGCGGAATCCCCGCCCTTCGAACATCAGGAGGCCGTAGGTCAGGACGGCCGTCACGCCCATCCCGGCCAGCAAGGGTAAATGGAGCAACAGCGAAAGACCGATGGCGCCGCCGAGGAATTCGGCGAGGTCGGTCGCCATCGCCGCGACCTCGCTGACGACCCACAGCGCCCAGACTACCGGCTGGGGAAAATGCTCCCGGCACATTTCGGCCAAATTGCGCCCGGTCACGATGCCGAGCTTGGCCGACAACGCTTGATACAGCATGGCGACGACATTGGCGGCGAGCACGACCCAGAGCAGCGAATAGTCGTATTTCGCGCCGGCCTGAATATTGGTCGCGAAATTGCCGGGATCCATATAGGCGATCGAGGCGATCACCGCGGGGCCTGCAAACAAGAGCGGGCTGTGCCAACGCACCTTGCCGCCCAACACCTCGCGAATGCCTTCGACGGTCCGCTCGGTCAGTCCCCCCGTTCGCGCCGCCACATGACTCATCAGCCGTTCTCCACCCCTCCTGATCGCCTCGTCTCAATAATGTATCCTTTGCTACGTAATAGTCAATGGGCTGAAAAACAGCGCAAAGGCTTGACGACGTCACGAAGGGGAACTGGATTGCATTTGCAGCCAAGGCTGCATAATGCACCTGCGCGTGAGAATGTGTTGCGGGTGGCTGAACGAGGGCTAATTGGTTACGAGGAATTGAGGGAAGGGTCAGTTGTCGGAAGAACCCCAACTCGCAACCGAGCCGGTGCAGGCCGACCGATTCAGCAGGGCGCGCTCCGCGCGCTCAGCCTCAATGCTCGAGGACTACACCGAATTGATCGCCGATCTGATCGCGGCTAATGGCGAAGCGCGCACGACCGATATTGCGCGGCGGCTCGGCGTCGCCCACCCGACCGCCAGCAAGGCGATCGCCCGCCTGAAGCGGGAGGGGCTCGCGAAGGCGCAGCCCTATCGCGGGATCTTTCTGACCGAGGCGGGCGCCGCCATGGCGAAAAGCGTTCATCAGCGCCACCGGCTGGTCGTCGATCTGCTTGTCGCCGTCGGCGCGCCGCGCGAGGCGGCGGAGGCCGACGCCGAGGGCATCGAGCACTATGTCTCCCCCGTGACCCTGCGGGCCTTCGAGGCGTTTCTGCGCGAGCGCGGGCATAGATAGCCAGGAGTCCGGCCAGCGCCGTGATTAGACGCCGAGCGCCTGGGCAAGTGCGGTGCGCATCACCTTCGGGTCGACGTCGAGGCCGGTCCAGTATTTGATCCCGATGACGCCCTGGTTCACCAGCATGCCGAGCCCGTCCAGCGTCCGGCAACCGCGTTCTGCGGCGCCGGTGAGCAATAGGGTGCGAGGCGGGTTGGGTATGAGGTCGGCCACGACCATCGAGGGCGCGAGCGAATTCGAGGTCGAGATCGAGCCGCCCGTCGATGCCCGGGTAGAGGCCGATCGAGGTCGCGTTGATGACGATGTCCGTATTTTTGGGCACGCGGAAGGCCTGCGGCCACGGCGCGAATTCGGCCTTGGCGTCGGTCCTGGCGTTCAGAAGCTCGACCAGCGGCTCCGCACGATCCCGGCCGCGGTTCACGACGAGGATGCGGCGCGCGCCGGCGAGCGCCAGTTCGACCGCGACCGCGCGCGCCGCCCCGCCGGCGCCGAACATCACCACCCTTGCGCCGGCCGGATCGGCGACGGTGCGCAGGGCCGCGACGAATCCGCGGCCGTCGGTGTTCTCCCCGATGAACGTGTCGTCGCGGCGCACCACGGTGTTGACCGCCCCGATGAGCGCGGCCGATTCGCCAAGTCCGTCCAGATGCCCGATCACCGCCACCTTGTGGGGAAGCGAGCAGTTGAACCCAACCCAGCCCATGGCGCGCGCGCCGCGGACTGCGTCGCCGAGCAGCTTCGCCGGCACTTCGCAATTGATGTAGCGAGCGGCGATGTGATGGTGGCGGTAGGCCGCCTCGACCATCGCGACCGTCGGATTCTCGGCCGCCGGCATGGCGAAGCAGCCGGTCAGCATCGGCAGGAAATTGATCGTCAATTCATCCTCCGGCTCCGCGCGCTGTCTCTCGTGTCATGGATCGGCCCCGTGCGTCAAAGGGAGGAGAGCGGGGCCGCGACCTGTTCGAGCGGCTTTCGCTCCGCCGGCACGGCGAAACGGACGGCGACGAGGGATGCGGCGAACATGAGCGCCGCGGCGAAGACATAGCCGCTGAAGACGCTCTGTCTCGACCCGCTCTCCACGAGCTTGCCGAACACGTAAGGCGCGGCGACGCCGCCGAGGCCCGTCCCGAGGGCGTAGAATACGGCGATCGTCAGGGCCCGGATTTCGATCGGGAAGGTTTCGCTGACCGTAAGGTAGGCGGCGCTGGCGGCGGGGGAGGCGACGAAGAAGACGATCATCCAGCCGACGGTCTGGGCGGCGGCCGACAGAAGATCCCGCTCGAACAGCGCGCCGACCACGATCAGAAGGACGCCGGAGATCGCGTAGGTCAGGGAGATCATCACCCTGCGTCCGCGCGTGTCGAACAGCTTTCCGAGCACGACGGGCCCCAAGAAATTGCCGGCGGCGAAGGGCAGGATGTACCAGCCGACGTCGCTGGCGCTGACCCCGTAGAACCGGGTCAGCACGAGCGCGTAGGTGAAAAAGATCGCGTTGTAGAAGAAGGCTTGCGCCGCCATCAGGGTGAAGCCGACGAAGGTTCGCAACCGGCAGCGGTTGACCAGCGTGTCGAACACTTCAGAAAGAGGCGTATGCGTCCGCGAACGCAGCCGGATCGCCGCACTCTCCGGGACCGGAAAGAGTTCAACACCCGCGGCGCGGAACTGCTGTTCGATCCCGGCGACGATGGCCTCGCCTTCCGCCTCCCGCCCATGGATCGCGAGCCACCTCGGACTTTCCGGAATCCACATGCGCATGGCGAAGACCACAACCCCGAGGAAGGCGCCGGTGAGGAAGGCGAGCCGCCAGCCGAATTCGGGGTTGACGAGGGCCGGGTTCAGGAGCGCCACCGCGACCAGCGCACCGAGCGCCGCCCCGACCCAGAAGCTGCCGTTGATCATGAGGTCGAGGCGGCCGCGGAAGCGCGCCGGGATCAACTCCTGGATCGTCGAATTGATGGCGGCGTATTCCCCGCCGATGCCGGCGCCGGTGAGGAAGCGGAAGATGAAAAACGAGTATCCGTTCCAGGCCGCTCCGGTCGCTGCGGTCGCCGTCAAATAGACGGCGATGGTGATGAAGAACAACTTTTTTCGTCCGAGCCGGTCGGTCAGCCAGCCGAAGAACAGCGCGCCGACGACGGCGCCCAAAAGATAGGCGCTGCCGGCGAAGCCGACCTCGGCGTCGGAAAAGCGCAGCGCGGGGGTGAGTTTCAATGCGCCGGCGACGGATCCCGCCAGGGTCACTTCGAGGCCGTCGAGGATCCAGGTTATGCCGAGCGCGGTGACGACAAGGAGATGGAAACGGCCCCAGGGCAGGCGCTCGAGCCGCGCCGGGATGAGCGTCGAGACGATTTTGCCCTCGAGCGCTTGCCTCGGCGTCTTGCTGACGCCGCCTTCGTTCGCTTTTGACGCCAAGCCCATGGGTCCCGCTCCTTCGCTCGAGGACCGACCTTCCTTCGTGCTGAAACACAACCCGTCGCGCAGCCCTTCGGCGTATTTTTGGCAACAAGTTTTCGCGCGTCCTCGCGCGCTCGTGATCGGCGGCCGTTCAGGAAGCGGGGAACGAAGGAGGGCAGGGTACGTTGGTTCGTCGCGCCGTGTGGCCGGACCACGCTGCCGCTGGCGCATGGGCGGGAACAAGGAGTCTCGTTCCAGCGTTCGTTTTTGGGTGGCGGACCGCGCGCCGTCCCATCGCCAAATGGCGTTCAGGGCGCCGCTCGCGGTCCAATCAACTGGAGACAAAGAGATGAGACACACACTGACGGCGCTTCTTTCCGCCGCCTCGATTTGCGCCTTCGCCGGCGTCGTTCCGGCTTCGGCGCAGGCTCTTTACGGAGTTCCATACCCGGAGGGCGGACCCGTGAAGGGCGACTCGATTGTCCCTTCCGGGACGGCCTATAGCCTTCCCCCGAGCGAGCAGACCGCGCGGCCGGGGATCGTTGGCAGCTGCTCGATCATCGCCGGGAACCGCGTCTGTACCGACACGCCGGCGTACAACGCGCCGGCTTACGGCTACGGGTATGGATACGGGTACGGCGGACCGTTCGGGATGGTTGGCGCAGCCGTCTCGGCGCCCGTGAACGCCGCCGGCGCTCTTGCTGCAGCGCCGTTCGAGGCGGCCGGAGCCGTGACGGGCGCCGTGACCGGCGCTCCCTACGCTCCTGCGCCCTACGCGACTGCTCCGTACGGAGCGTACCCGGGCTACGCGGCCGCTCCGATGAGGCCCTACCCGTGGGGCGGTCCTGTGAAGGGAAACTCGGTTGTTCCTTCCGCGACTGCCTATAGCCTTCCGCCTAGCGAGGAGACCGCGCGACCGGGGATCGTCGGCAGCTGCTCGATCATTGCCGGCAACCGCGTCTGCACGGGGCGCCGGCCATACCATAAGCTTTCCACACGCGTTACGTGAAGGGCGCCGGCGGTCAAGTCCGCCGGCGCTTTTTTGTGAGCCGCCTCGTCGTCTTCCGATTGCGCAAGGGGAACGAAAAACGCCAAAACACGTTGCTTCGCCAGACCGAAGATGGATTAAGCGGCCAAAGACTCGGCCGCCATAATGGCGAGGTCCCGCGCGGCGAACTTGGGAGCGCGGAATTCCACGGGCGGACGAATACGGCGCTTCCACTCGCGAGCACAATGGAGGAGATCACGATCATGAGGCACAAACTGACAGCGCTGCTGTCCGCCGCGTCGATCTGCGCTTTCGCCTGCGCCGTTCCGATGTCGGCGTGGGCCGCGGGCGGCGACGCGAACGCAGAAGCGGACCAGGCGCAACTCCACCCATGGTCGGCAGACCAGACGCCTGACTGGACTCCGTACGGCGTTCCCATGGGCGAGGTCTACGAGGGCGTTCCGGTTCCTGCGTATGTTTATGTGCCGCCGCCGGTTGTCGCGCCGGTGATCGTCCCGGCCGTGCCTTGATCGCTGGCGGCCGCGTCTGGGGCTGACTTCGTCGGCGACGCCGCGCAGGCGTCGACAAAAGATCCTCGCACAGAGGCCGCTGAGCTCGGGCAGTCGAAGGCCTCGTGTCGCTGCATGTGGAATGCTTCGAGCTCTGAGCAATTGGCCTGAATAATGGCCGAGGGAACGAAAAACTTCGAAAATCGTTGCTTTGCGCGACTTGAAAAGAGACTCCGGCCGGTGACGCCTCACGGGTTCCGCCGTCGGTTTTTTGGCCTCGCCGCCGCGACGCCTCAGCGTGTGAGGCGCGGAGCGTGAGTGCGAAGTTTGCTGCCGCCGCGCGTTTTGTCGCGGCTCGTGCTCGGCGCACGCAAAAGGAGGGCGTCATGAGACTTTCGGTGTTCGGCGCGGTCCTTTCGACCGCACTGCTTTCGGTGTCCTGCGCCAGCGCGCAAGACGCCGGTGTGTTTCAGAAGTGGCTGACCCAGGACGCGCCGGAGTGTGTGCCGGTGGCCGACTTCAAGGCGGTGTCGACGGTGAAGGAACTCACGCCGGCGCAGTTTCAGTTCGTTCGCGCGCTGTACGTCGCATTGCCGCCGGTGTCCCGTAAGCTGCCGCCCGGCGACCGCGCGGTCATGGCGACGGCGGGAGGGGCCGTGATGCTGGCAATCGTCGACGGCGTACAGGCCTGCGCGCGATTTCTTGCCCCGGACTTCATCCAATCGATGCTGATTCAGGTCGGCGAGGGGCAGAACGAGCACTTAGGCGTGCCGGTCAGCTGGCGGCCTGACCTCGGAGGGCCGTTTCGCGCCGAGCCGCAGTCGGGACTGCTATAGACAGTTGCCCAAAGCAGCGTAGAGTTCCCGGCGGCAGGAGGGCCAGCAATGATGTTGGAGTTGCTCCCGGGACGTTTTTCGCCGGCCGGGCGGTCGTTTCCGCTTGAATGATGGTCATTCGCGGCCGGATCTTGACCGCCGTGACTGGGTTCGCAGTCCTGGCGGCGTCGGCGGCGTCCGCGGAAGAGTCCTGCGGCGCTCGGAGTGGCATTGCCTCGAAACGCGCGCAGACTGCACTCGAGCGCATGACGCAATCAGAGAAATTGTCCCTTGTGGATGGCTCCCTCGGCGCGCCTTGGGGAGGCCGGCCGAAACCGCGAGGCGCGATTGGCTCGGCTGGCTACATCCCGGGAATTCCCCGCCTCCGCGTGCCGGCGCTGCAGGAAACCGACGCAGAACTCGGCATCGCCAATCCGGGAAACATCAGGAGAGGCGACACGGCGACGGCCATGCCGTCCGATCTTGCCTTGGCCGCCACCTGGGACGTCGCACTGGCGCGCCGGCAAGGCGAAGCGGTTGGCGCCGAGGCCAGGGCCAAGGGCTTTAGCGTCCTGCTCGGCGGCGCTTCGGACCTGATCCGGGATCCGCGCGGCGGCCGCACCTTCGAATATTTTTCCGAGGACCCATTGGTCACGGGCCTGATGGCGGGGTCGGCGATCGCCGGAGTGCAGAGCAATCACATCATCTCGACGATCAAACACTATGCCCTGAACGACCAGGAGACGGACCGGGTCGTGCTTGACGCCCGGATCGATCCTGCGGCGGCCCGAGAGTCGGATCTCCTGGGTTTTGAGATCGGCATCGAACGGGGGCGTCCGGCCGCTGTCATGTGCGCCTACAATCAAGTCAACGGGGTCTATTCCTGCGAGAACGACTGGCTGCTGAATGAGGTGCTGAAAGGCGACTGGCGGTATCCTGGGTTCGTGATGTCCGACTGGGGCGCCGTTCACTCGACAGTCCGTTCCGCTCTCGCCGGCCTCGATCAGGAATCCGGCGAACAGCTCGACACGGAGAATTTTTTTGCTCGTTTGGGTCTCGCCATCAAAGAGGGCAAAGTTCCGGAGGCCCGACTCGACGACATGGTTCGTCGGATTCTGACGTCGATATTCGCCTGCGGCATCGCGGACGATGCATCCGCCTCGGATCCAGCCGATCCTCGCCAAGGCGACGCCGCCGCGCTCGCAATCGAGCGGGAAGGCGCGGTCCTGCTGCGCAACGATGGCACGTTGCCGCTCCCAGCGGCTACGCGTCGCATCCTTGTCGTCGGCGCGCATGCCGACCGCGGCGTCCCTTCCGGAGGCGGCTCTTCGCAGGTCATCCCTACCGGCGGAATCGCGTTCAAGGAGCCCGAGGGAAAAAACCGGGCGATGGTTTTCGATCCTTCGTCCCCGCTCGAGGCAATCCGACGGCAATTTCCGCGAGCGCGCGTCGAATTTGCCGATGGCTCGAACTCTGCGGAGGCGGCGAAGGCCGCCGCCGGAGCGGACGCGGTCGTCATCTTTGCCGACCAGTATCTGACGGAAGGCGCGGACGCGCCGAATTTGAATTTGCCCGACGGGCAGGACGCGCTGATCGAAAGCGTGGCTCGAACCAATCGACGCACGGTGGTCGTGCTCGAGACGGGGGGCCCGGTCGTCATGCCGTGGCTCGATAAGACGGGCGCCGTCGTCGAGGCCTGGTATCCTGGTCAGAAAGGCGCCGAGGCAATCGCCGAAATTCTCTCCGGGGACATCAACCCGTCCGGAAAGCTGACGGTCACGTTTCCCGCCAGCGAAGTCCAGCTCCCCCATCCGCGCATTCAGGGCGATGCGCGCGGCGCTCCGCAGGGCCCGGTCGGGCGAGGCAGGCGCTACGGCCAGATCTTCACCGCGGATTATTCTGAAGGCGCTCTCGTCGGCTACAAATGGTTCTTCGTACGGGGCGAACGGCCGCTTTTCCCGTTCGGCTACGGCCTGTCCTACACGACGTTCAGCCTGAGCGATTTCAAGGCGAGCGTGGACGGCGACAGAGTGACGGCGACAATGAACCGTCCGCAACGTCGGCGCGCGGGCCGGTGCTGCGATCCCGCAACTCTATCTTTCCGGCCCCCACGGCGACAGGATTCCATTGCGGCTCGCCGGCTGGAGCCGGTTCGATCTTGGCCCGGGAGAGGAGCGCGAGACGTCGATCACGGTCGATCCGCGTCTCTTCGCCACTTTCGACGAGGTTCACCGGCGCTGGCGCATCGCGGCGGGCGACTATCGGCTCACCGCCGGCTTCGACGCGGATCACCGGGACCTGGCGGCGAACGTCTCCGCTCGGCCCGGCGGAGCTGCCGCCGTAATCGCTACCAACCGGCGAATGTGTGACTTACCCGCTTCAAAAACGCTGCGCGTTGCGGCCCGGTTGAAGAGTCCATCCCGTAAAGGGCGAGATATTCGAAACGTCCCTGCGGATCGATGAGCGCCCCGATGTTGTCACGCACGAATCGGCGCGGGGGATCACGCTTCCTGGAAACGTCGGCTCGGGTTTCGCCATAGGCGGACACCGCGGCCATTCGCTTGAGGTTCGAGAGGTTGGGATGGAAAAGGCCCTCTTCGTCGATGATCGTCGCGACGCCCGGGAGAAAGACCCGCTGGAAATAACCCTGCAGGATCGCCGGCACACCGTCGAACCAGACTGGAAAGACCAGAACCAGGGCCTCGGCCGCGCGCAGCCGCGCGACATAATTCTCGACCTCCAGAGCGTTGCGATCGACGTCGACATAGGATCTCATCTGCTTAGCCGACAGGACGGGATCGAATTTCTCGCGATAGAGATCCAGATCGTCGACCTCATGACCGCCGGCCCGCAGCGTCTCGACAGCCCGGCCATGGGCGGCGGACACGAAACTCCCATCGAGCGGGTGGGCGTAGACAACGAGAACGCGCAAGCGCTCATGCTCCTGCCGGCGCGTCGCGCCGCGTTGGCCGCAAGGCCCGACGTTCGGCCGCCACGAGGAACTCGATGTGCGGCGGCCTGGTCAGCATCTCGCTTATTTCGTCTTCGAGGATGCGATCCTCGTTGGTGACGCGCTCGCGCAAATGCATGAGTTCGAGCCACGATTCGATCAAATAGCCCTCCTCGAAACGCCCGAGCTCTCCCATGTCTTCGAAGATGCCCCACGCGAACGCGCCGTCTCGCCTTCGCTCGTGACCGAGTTCGTCCATGGCGCGGAGGAAGCGGTCCCGGTCCGGGGGATCGATCCAGTACCCGATCTTGACCAGGATCGGACCTCGGTCGTCCGCAATGTCCTGCGCCGCCTCCGGACGTCTCCAGTGCATCGACGGAGAAAGGTCGACAGCCTTGCCCCGCTGAAGTTTCCATGGCCATGAGAGAGGGATGCCGACGAGAATGCCGGCGGCGGCGAGAAGCAAGGCTTGCTGAAGGCCAATTCGGCCGGCAATCTCGCCCCAGGCCGCGCTGCTGACAGTCATCGCGCCGAAGATCACCGTCAGAAAGATGGCGAGCCCGCGCCCCCGCACCCAATCCGGCAAGACGTTCTGCGCCGACACGTAGAGGCTTGTCAGAATCACGACCCAAGCCGCCCCCGCGCAAAAGCAGGCGCCGAGCACGGCGGCGAATTCGCGGGTCCAGCCGAACAGGCCGAGCGCGGCCGCGGTGCCAAGCGTTCCCAGGACAACCATCCAGTCCAGGTTGATCCTGTCGTGCAGGAACCTTTGTCCGACCGAGCCGAAGATCGCGCCCGCGCTGATTGCGCTGAGCAAGACGCCGTAGTGCTGAGCCCCTGTGCCTGTATGGCGCGCGATCAGCGGAAGCAGGCCCCAATAGGCGGCTGCGAACGGGTAGACGGCCAATGCGCGCGCAATCGTCGCGCGCAGCAGGCGATTGTTGACCGCGTGCCGAAGGCCCACCCGCACCGCGCTGTTCAGTCGCTCCGCCGGGAGGGACACCGTCTCCTTGAGTGGCGCTTTCAACCAAAGGAGCGTGGCGACCACTGCGAGATTGGCTGCGACAAACGCCCAGAACGGCGTCGACATGCCGAGGCTGACGATCGCGAAACCGCTGAGGGCAGGGCCGACCGTTCGGCTGAGGTTGTAGGCGACCCCGTCGGCGGCGATCGCCTCGGGCAGGTCGGATTTCGGGACGAGGCTCGGCAGCATGGACAGCCACGCCGGCAAGTTGAGGGCCCAGGCGGCGCTCAGCAGGAAGGTCGTCAACAGCAACAGCACCGGAGAGGCAAGGTCGAATGACACCAGTCCAGCGAACACGGCGATCAGCGCAGCGATTGCCGAGGAGACCGCAATGATGAGCCGCCGGGGGTCGACGATATCCGAAATGGCGCCGGCCGGCAGTGTGAACAGGAACATCGGCAGGTTTGTCGCGGCGTGCACCAGCGAGACGTCGAGCGGATTGAGATCGAGCGTCGTCATCAGCCAGCCCGACGCCGTGTCGTACATCGCAATGCCGATCAGTGCGATCGTGCCCGCCGTCCACACGATCGCGAACGCCGGGTGGGCGAAAGCGCCGAGCCAGCTCGATCAATTCGGCGACGAGATTTGCGCGGAAGATTGCTCCATGCCCAGTTCGCAAGCCCCTGTCGTCGTCTCGTCAGTGCGACGCCAGGACGCAGCGACGCAAGCGCGAAAGAAGATCTCGCGTGTCGCCGAACGCCCACTCGTGGAGTCGGCTGTGGCTGTAAGCGCCCGCGACGATCAGGTCGGTTCGCATCTCGTCCGCTGTGGCCATCAGCTGGGCGCAGCCGGGGCCTCGCGCGATCTCGGCCGAACAATTCGCCTCCACTCCGTGCCGCGCCAGCCAGTCGCCGACATCCCCGACCCGCCGACGCGAATCCTCGATCGCCGACGCCTCGGCGATCTCGATGAGGTCGACGCGCCGGGTTGCTTTCAGAAGCGGCAAAGCGTCCGCAACAGCACGGCGCGTTTCCCTCGTTTCCTTCCAAAGGATGAGAGCCTCATCAAGCTTGAGGCCCGGTGCTTCAACGGGCACGGCGAGAAGGGGGCGGCCGATGGTCTTGACGAGATCGCTGATTTCGACCTGGCCGGATGGCGAGAAGACACTTCCGCGGCCATCGACGGGCGCGAGGACGAGGTCGGCGACGCGCGCTTCATTGGCGACGTGCTCATATGCCGGGCCGAAGGTCATTTTCGTTCGCCACTCGAGCTTGTTCACGCCCGCCAACGCCGTGCGAAACTCGTCTTCGGCAGCTGCGGCATGATCGGCGAACTTGCGCAGATTATGCTGGTGAGGCGCGCAGGGTCCGGCGCCTCTGATGGAGGCCGCGTGCGTGGAGACCTGCTTGGCGGCAATTCCGATCACGGTCGAATTGAAGCGCGCGGCCACGTCGCGAGCGACCGCCAGAAGACCGGCGTTCGACCGACCCACCCGCATGCACACCATCAGCGTCGCGAACGACAAGCTTTCCTCCGTGAGACCATGGCGGACCTCTAGCGAGACGCCTCATTTTTCAGCGCCCGAAAGGCGGACAAGATTCTCTCCCGCTGGTTGGCGTCCTGGATATAGATGTCGGTTCTGGTGCTGACCGACGGTTTTCCGTCCCAGACGGCGCGCACGCAAGGGGCGCCGGCGCACTGGAACAAAACGCCCAGCGCCCGCTCGCCTTCATCGGACACGTCGTCGGTTGTTTCAGGGGAGATCGTAACGTCGCCGATTGCAAACCTGGCTTGGTGCGTCCCGCGAGAGGCGAGGCCGCCTCCGCGATAGTCCTCAAAATCTTCGTCCAAGGAAACGATGATGCCGCCGGTGTCGGCTCGCGAAAATGTGACCGCCTTGATCAGCCATCGCCTGTCGTAGTCTGTTCCCGGGGTATGATACTTGGGGTTCGCCGCAGTCGCTGCAGGAAGAGCGGTCGACAGAAAGGTCTGGGCGTCTGCCTCGGACGCAAAGGTCGGAGCCGAGCTTTCGGCCAACCGGATCTGCGCGGACACTTTGGACGTCGAGGGCGTCCAAGATCCTGCGGCTGAAGTCGTCGCCAGCGCCGCGGCCATCATCGTCATCAGCAACCACACCGTCGTCCGCCCCCTGTACGCATGTGGATATAGATACGGACGCCCGCGCTCGCCACCTTTGGGGGCATAGACGTGCGGCCGCTCAATTTGGTGCGCCGCAGCATAATCCCTTGAATCGGGCCGTCTCGTCCGCCATCTAGCATTTCGAGCGCCGCTCCGGAGCCCATTTGTCCAGCCAGTCGATGTTAAGGTCGGACCCGTCCACGACCCTGGGATCGCGCTGGGGCGTGTTCGGCAATCTGGCCTTCACGGTTATCCTGATTGCGAGCGCCGCGTCGAACGTCGGCATTGCGATGTTCGACACCTCGACGAGCTGGTTGATGACCAGCCTCAATCCCGATCCGATGATGGTGTCGGCGGTCCAGATCGCGACCACCCTGCCGATGTTCCTGCTCACGCTGCCTGCTGGCGCATTGGCGGACATCGTGGATGCGCGCCGGCTCCTGCTGGGAGCGCAACTCGCGGTCGCCGCGATTTCGATCGCCTTCGCGGCTCTTGTGTCCCTGCGTCTGGCGACCCCCGGCGCGCTGCTTGCGACAACCTTCGCTCTCGGAGCAACCAGCGCGCTCGCCGCCCCCGCATGGCTGCTTGTCACGCCGATGCTGGTTTCCAAGGACGACCTCGACAGCGCTGTCGCGATCAACAACGCCAGCTTCAACGTCAGCCGCGCGATCGGTCCGGCGGTCGGAGGGTTCACGATCGCGGCGTTCGGAATTGTATTTCCCTTCTGGTGCTATTCTCTCGGCAACGTCGCGCTTGTCGCCGCTGTGCTTTGGTGGCGCGCTCCGCGCAGGATCCAGGAGACGCTGCCGGCCGAGCGGCTCACCAGCGCGGTGCGGACCGGGCTGCGCTACGTGCTCAACAACCGCGCGATGGACGCGACGATCCTCCGCGCGGTCGCGTTCTTTCTGTTCGCGAGCGCATATTGGGCCCTTCTTCCGCTCGTTGCGCGTACGCAGCTGCACAATGGCCCGGCGATCTATGGCGTGCTTCTCGGCATGATCGGGTTGGGATCGATCGTCGGGTCGTTCGGGCTCGATTGGCTCAAGGCGCGCCTCGGTCCCGATCGTCTCGCGGTCCTGGCCAGCCTTGGCACGATCGCGGCGCTCGGCATGTACGGAGCGGCGAGAGAGCCTCTCTTGGCGATGGGGGCAAGCATTCTGGCCGGGGCGTGCTGGATCGTCATGATGACGACGCTGTTCGTCTCGGCGCAGGTGGCGCTGCCGGAATGGGTGCGCGGGCGCGGGTTGGCGATTTTTTTGACGGCCTTTTTCGGCGCCATGACCCTGGGGAGCGCGATCTGGGGCCAGATCGCGAGCGTCGAAGGGCTGTCGACGACGCTCTACATCGCCGCCGCCGGGGCGCTCCTGGGCATGATCGTCACCTTGCGCCTCAGGCTGCAAACCGCCGCGGCGCTCGACCTTTCGCCTTCCATGCACTGGGGCACGCCGGTGTTCGCCCAGCCGGTCGACGACGATCAGGGACCGATCTTGGTGACCGTCGAATACAGGATCGACCCGCAGGACAAGGCGCCGTTCATTGCTGCAATGCAGGAAATCGGGCTCGAGCGGAAGCGCGACGGCGCCTACGCCTGGAATGTGTTCGAAGACACCGCGGAGATCGGCCGGGTGGTCGAAGTCTTCCTGATCCAGACGTTCCTCGAATTGAAACATTTGCGCGCGCGCGTCACCAATGCCGACCGGATGATCGAGGAAGAGGCGCACCGGTATTTGCAGGAGCGGCCGAAGCCGACTTTTCTCGTCGCGCCGAAGCGCAGTCGGCAACGGCGACGGAAACTGGCCGGGTTCGCCGGCGCGCGGGCGGAGCAGACTTGAGACGGGGTGGAGCAGAAATCCTCCCTCCTCAAGAGCGAGTTTCAAAACCCAACGACCCTCGTCCTGAGGCGCCCGAAGGGACCTCGAAGGACGATACCAGTGGACTCCGGCGATCCTCGCAGCGTCCTCTGGAGCATCCTTCGCCCTTTGCATTCGCAAAGGGCGCCTCAGGATGAGGTCCACAAACTTTGAAACAGACACTTAGACATTCTTCGCCGGCGCGTTAGCGCTCGGTTCGCAGGCGGCGATCTGACGACCCATCAGGCGCCGCACCTCGCTCTCGTCCGCAATGCGACTGAAACGGTCGAGCGCCCCGACCCGTCGGAAGCTTTCGTGCAGATAGGAGCCGACGGGAGGGCAGACGCGGGGGTCGTAATGGCTCCACCGGATCGCTTCGCTCCAGAGGTGCAGGAGCGTCGCGCCCTCGAGCGCGTCGGCGACCCAGTCGCGCCAACCCCGCAGGAACGGCTTCCAGAACTGCTCGGGTTCGATCGGGTAGCAGACTCGCGGGTCAAGCGCTCGGCCATAAAGTCCATGCTTCTCGAGGACAGGCGTCAGCAGAAACGGCCCGAGCGCGCCCCATTTCTGGTCCACGTCGACCATGCTCTCGGCCGTCGCGACGAGTTCCGCCAGCGCCGGATCGGAGGGGGGCAGCCGAAGAACCGCATTGTTGACCAGCAACGTGCTGACGGTGTCGGCCTGGCGGCAAAAGATGTAGGGCTCACCTAGGAACGAGGGCCTTTTCAGGCAGACGAGGTCGGCGTCGACCCAGCAGCAGCCGGTTTCCCGGATCATCCGGTAGCGAAACATATCCGCGAATGTCGCGATCGACGGCTTGCCGTCGACGATGTAGCGGCGAACCAAAAATTCGTCGGGAGAGATCGACCGCGCGTCCGCGAGGCGGACGCCGTGCGGAAGCTCGAGGCGATCGTCGTAGCTGTAGAGGCGAACCGGCGCGTCCGCTTGCGGAAAGGTGGCCAGACAGGCGTAGGCGAACGGGTTGAGCGGCCCTCCATGCCAGAAGGAGGCGAATTCGCAGTCGGTGCTCATGGAGCCGGTTTCGTTCACTCGATCCGCGCCAGCACGTTGCGGCCGGCTTCTTCCCAGTCGCCGAAGAACGTCTCGGTGGTCAAATCGCCGCGCGCGACGAACTCGCAGTAGATGTCGAAGATCCAGCTGGCGTGGACATCGTCGAGCAAGAGATGCCGTCCCTTGAGCCCCCGGCCCATGCGGATGCTCTGGGTCACGTCCGAGAGACAGACTTCGCTCGTATGGCCGCCGTCCACATGGATGATGTCGAAATTGAGCTCGTCGCGCCGGTCCGCGAGCCACGGAAGCACCTCGCGCGAATCGCCGGGAAAGAGATGCACGCGTCCTGGGAATTCGCCCTTGAGGAAGTCGACGCACTCGATTGTGTAGCCGTGGGTCATGATGTCGACACCGTAATATTCGAGCCGCGGGTTTGATGAGAGGGCGAGCAGCGCCCCGTGCCCGGCGTTGACCCCGACCTCGAGCAGCCGGTCCTTGAATCTGCACCGCGCGCCAGACATTTCTGCGCGCCGGGGCGAGATCGTCGGTCGGCGGCCTTTCCGAATATTCTTCATCGAGATCGGGATAGAAGATATTGCCTTCGAGGGGCTCGTGGCTCCGCCGGACGATTGCATGGATCCGCCGCATGCGGTCGAGAAACGCGTCGGAGAAGATCTCCATGAGCGTGTCGCGATGGATCGTGTACTCCGGGACCTCCGAGGTCGGAACGGGCTTGCCCGGGATCATCTTGCGGCCATTCATGGATGTCGGCCCCGGTGTTCATGCTGTCGAGCCGAGGGTCTAAGGCATAATGCCGCCGATGAACAATGGCCGGGAATCTGCGAACGTCGGTGAATGACCGCGCGCCGGCGCCTTTCGGAAGCTTATCGTGGCTTGCCGAAAAAATCGAAGGTCCTCCGGGCAACGCCGGGGTTGAAGCACGAGCGCGCCCGTAAGGACAGGACGGTTCGGAGATCGTTGACGTGGGTGGGGGCCCAAGAGCGATAACGGTTCCAGCCAACAGTTAACCGTTCCAGTCGATTGGGAGCGGTTCTCTTGTATTTGTTAGTCGGATAGGCTGGGTGGTCGCAGACATGGGCGGGGCGGCGGGATGGGTACGCTTGGTTTTTGTATCGGGGTCGCGGTTCTCGCGTTCTGCTGCGGTTTTCTCGGCCTGAAACTCCACATCTGGCTGCCCGAGCGCCACGCCCCGGACCAGGCCCGCGACATGATCGCGGCGATGACCGGCCTCCTCGGCCTCCTGCTGGCGCTGGTTCTCGGCACCCTGGTCGGCTCGTCCTATACGCTCTACGCCACCCAGAAGGCGGAGATGGAAACGCTAGCCCAAGGGTGCTGCAGCTCGACGCGGCGCTCGACGCCTATGGCCCGGAAGCCGAGCCCGGCCGGGTGGGGCTGCGCAAGGGGATCAAGCACAGCTACGAGGCAATCTGGGGCGGCCCCACGGCCGATCTCCGGGAGATGAGCGTCAAGAGCGTCGTCTCCCAGTCGAAGGTGTTGGATCAGTTTCTCATGAGCCTCACGCCAAAGTCCGACGCGCAAAAGCAGGTTTTGGCGACTGCCAATGTCGCCGCCGGGCAGATCGCGCAGACGCGGATCCTGATGATGCTGCAACTCGCCGGCGGCATCTCCTGGCCGATGGTGGCGATCGTCGTCTGCTGGTCGCTGCTCCTCTTCTGCGGCTACGGCCTGGTGTCGCCCCTGAACGCGACGGTGTTGACCACCCTGGCCTCGGCCGTCGCGGTGGCGAGCGCCATCTTCCTCATCATCGAGCTCGGCCAGCCCTCTTCCGCGTGTCGCATCCCGCCGGAGCGCCTCGAGTCATCGACGCGCTCGGCTCATAAATGAGTATTAGAATGTGTTTTATCGAGGAGGGCGGCTTGACCGCGCGACGCTAAGCGGGGTCTCAAGCGCTTGAAATCGTTAGGTCCAGACGCTAAACTGGCGCTAAAGCGCCGATAGCCGGCGTTTCGGCCAAGACCGGCGGCAAGGCCTCTCCGGCCTGACCGCCGGCCCGCCAGATTGCAGACAGCTCGGACGCGGCCCGCGCCTTCGGCCTTTGTTTCGTCGAGAAACCGTCTATGGATGGGAGGATGACCCAAGGCGCTTCCTTCCGCGCGCTCCTCCCGCTCCTGTCCTACGGCCGCCGCTACAAAGGACGGGCGCTAGCCGCTCTCTCGCGGCGCTGGCCACGTCCGCGGCGGCGACCCTGGCGGTTCCCTTCGCGCTCCGTCGGATGATCGACTTCGGCTTCTCCAAAGACAGCGGCGGGACGATCGACGTCTACTTCCTGGCGGTCGGCGTGGTCGTTCTCGTCATCGCGCTCGCGGCGGCGATCCGGTACTATCTGGTCGCCACCATCGGCGAACGCGTGGTCGCCGACCTTCGCCGCGACGTGTTCGCCCATCTCACCGGTCTCGACGCCTCCTTCTACGACACCGCCCGGACCGGCGAGCTCGTTTCGCGCCTGACCGCGGACACCACCCATATCAAGGCCGCCTTCGGCTCGTCGGCTTCCATCGCGCTGCGCAATCTCATCATGTTCGTCGGCTCGACGGCGCTGATGGTCTACACCAGCCCGAAACTTTCGGCGCTGGTGCTCGTCGCGATACCCGTGATCGCTACGCCATTGATCGCGTCCGGCCGGGTCGTCCGCCGGCGCTCCCGCCATGCGCAGGACACCCTTGCCGAAGCGACCGCCTTTGCGTCCGAAGGCCTCGGCGGCGTGCGGACGATGCAGGCCTTCGGCGCCGAGTTAGCCAGCAGGGCGCATTTCGCCGGCGCGGTCGATGGGGCTTATAACGCGGCGCGCGAAGCCGCCGCCACCCGGGCGATTCTGATCGCGGTCGCCGTGTCGCTCGCCTTTTGCAGCGTCGTGGTCGTGCTCTGGCTCGGCGCGCGCGACGTGCTGGCGGGACGGATGAGCGGCGGCCTCCTGTCGCAATTCGTGCTCTTCGCCGTGCTCGGCGCGACCTCGCTCGGCGAACTGTCGCAGGTCTGGAGCGAGACGGCTGCGGCGGCGGGCGCGGCGGGCCGCATCTCGGAGCTTCTGGCGGTCAAGCCGCGGATCGTCGCCCCTCCGAGGCCGGTCGCGATGCCTGACCCGCCGCGAGGCGCGATCGAATTCGACCATGTGAGCTTCGCCTATGAGGGAGCGCCGGACACGCGCGTGATCGACGACCTGAGTTTCGCCATCGCTCCTGGAGAACGGGTTGCGATCGTAGGCGCCTCGGGGGCCGGCAAGTCGACGGTGTTTCAACTCATTATGCGCTTCTACGATTGCCAGGACGGGAGGGTTTTGGTCGACGGAGTTGACGTCAAGACCGTTCATCCGAGCGAACTGCGCAAGCGGATCGCCCCTGTTCCGCAGGAGGCGTCGATCTTCGGCGGCACGGTGTCGGAGAACATCGCCTATGGACGTGAAGGCGCGAGCGAACGGTCGATCGAGGCGGCCG
>CAVVTP010000032.1:0-40038 GCA_963751165.1 uncultured Alphaproteobacteria bacterium | reverse complement strand
CTTTGATGAAATGCCCGCTCTGATGCGGCGTTTCTTCTTAAGTGTCAGCCAGTCGGCCACTCGAGTTCCGGCACGAATTTGAAGGGATAGCTTGGCTCCTCGTAGCCGTGCGGCTTCTGCCGCTTCGGCAGTTCGGGCCTCGGTAGATCCAGTTCCCTGTACGGGATCTTCGATAAAAGGTGGGAAATGACATTGAGCCGTGCGCGCTTCTTGTCGTCCGACCGCACCACGTGCCATGGCGCCCAGGGCATGTCGGTCGCCTTGAACATCTCGTCGCGGGCGAGAGAGTAGTCGTACCAACGGCTGTAGGACTTGAGGTCCATCGGCGACAGTTTCCAGATCTTGCGCGGATCGTTGATGCGGGCCTCGAGCCGCCGCGTCTGCTCCGCTTCGCTGACCTCGAGCCAATACTTGATGAGGATAATGCCCGACTCGACGAACGCCTTCTCGACCTCGGGCGTCACTTCGAGGAAGCGCTTCACCTGCTCCATCGAGCAGAACTCCATCACCCGCTCGACCCCGGCGCGGTTGTACCAGCTGCGGTCGAAGAGAACGATCTCGCCGGCAGCCGGCATGTAGCGGATGTAGCGCTGGATATACATCTGCGACTTTTCCCGCTCGGTCGGCGCAGGCAGAGCCACCACCCGGAACACCCGCGGGCTGACGCGCTCGGTGATGGCTTTGATCACCCCGCCCTTGCCGGCCCCGTCACGGCCCTCGAACACGACGCAGGCCTTCAACCCCTTGTCGACCGCCCAGAGCTGCAGCTTCACGAGCTCGCCATGCAGGCGGGCGAGCTCGCGCTCGTAATCCTTGCCGGAAAGCTTGCGCGCGTTGCGCAAGCTGTCGTCGTCCTCGATCTTGCCGGCTTTGCGCCGTTGCTTTGTCGTCGCCATCCCGTTCCCCCAGGCGCGTTCTTTGGACGATAGACCGGCTTGCCGAGCCTTGCGCAATCTGAATTGTCGCTTGGCCCCTGCGCGTCGCTCAAGCCGGTTGTCGCCTCTTTCGAGGCGACATTTGAGCTCAAGTTAGCGCCATCACGAATTTTGAACCGGCGCCGGCCTGCGACGACGCCGGGACATGCGTACGCAATCCGGGCTTATTGGCACACGTCCCAGAAGCCCTGATGCTGGCTCGGGTCGGTATAGTACCAGCAGAGACCCGGCTGCGGGGGCGCGCCAGCCCAGGCCGCCGCGGTCGCCGCCGAGACAAAGCCGATCGCCGCGCCCGCTGCAATCGCGCCGCCGGCCGGCCATCGGTACCATCCAGGTCGCCCGGCCCACACCGCGCCGCCCCGGTAACCATAGCCGCCGCGATATCCGTAGGCGCCGCGATTGACGTTTCGATTCACATTGCGATTGACGTTGCGATTGACGTTCCGGTTGACGTTGCGATTCACGTTCCGGTTGACGTTGCCATGCATGCCTCGGTTCATTCCCCCCGCGTAGCGTGCCCCGCCATGCATGCCGCCTCGGTGCATTCCGCCGGCGTAGCGCCCGCCGCCATGCATGCCGCCCCGATGCATTCCTCCGCCGCCCCGATGCATTCCGCCACCGCCGTGACGCATACCGCCGCCGCCGCGGCGAATCTGCGTAAGGAACCCATCGTCCATTTGCGTCGTGGGGCTCGCCCCGGTGTAAATCTCGATTGCGTTCGCTTCAGGCACGATCAGCCCCGCAAGCGCCAAAGCAAGCAGAGTATTTTTAAAATGACGCGACCAACGCATGACGTAACCTCCCGACTGAAGGCAGCTCACAGCTTTGCCTCGTTCGTCGGAAGCCGCTCAGTTGGCGGACGAGCCTCCTTCGGCATCATAAGAGCCAACTCTTGAGACTTCCGATGCTCGAGTCTTGGCCAAATCGTCGGAAATTTCAATCCCGACGAGACAGGGACTGACCGACGCAGAATTAACTCCGCGAGGATCGCCACTCGGTAGGTTGCATCCATCTGCAAGGACTTGAGCGAGCTCGGGCCGGTAAACTTTGTCGCTCAAATTTTGTCGGACCTGAGTTGTCATCGTTCTTGGTTTGTGGCCCGCCAAGGCCTTTTGTCGCAGCCAAACCCTTCTCTCTGGATCGTTCTTTACAATGTGGTCGCGCTTGCCTAGGAAAGCGGCTTGAGGCTTGGAGGCAGAGGTGGCAACTCATGACGCCAATTTGGCCGGCGTCGCGAGATGGACGACGCGGTTCCTGCGTTCCGAGAATTTTCATCCGCGGGCGAGACGCCAAATCCGGATGACGCGCGCAGGAGATCCACAATGAATGTTCATCGGCGCGTTATGGCGTCGGCCCTTTTGTTAGGCGTCGGGGCGTGCGCGTTCTTCTCGGGCGCGGAGCCGAAGAGCGGCGCTTGGCTTGGCTCGTCGGCGCATGCCCAGATCATCCGGAATTTCATCGCGCGCTTGCGCGGCGAGTTTTTGCCTGACGGCATCGTCAAGTCCAACGGACGCCTCGAGGCGACCCAGGTCGACGTGTCCTCCAAATATCCGGGCCGACTCTCCGAAGTGACGGTGGAGGAGGGCTCCAGCGTCACGCAAGGGCAAGTGATCGCGAAGATCACCTCGCCGGAGTATGAGGCCAAGTTGCGCGCGGCAAAGGCGGACGTGCAGAAGGCCAACGACGCGCTCGCGGCAGCGGAAGCGGAGATCACCTCTCGGGAGAGCGCGCTCACCTTCGCCAAATCCGATTTCGAACGCGGCCAGGAGCTGATGAAGTCTGGCCACATCACCAAGCAAACCTTCGAGCAGCGCAAGCGAAACTACGACTTGGCGGTTGCGGCGGTGAAGAGCTTCACCTCGCAGCGCGATCAGGCCCTGTCGCAAATCGCGAACGCGGAAGCCGAGGTCGATCGAGTCCAGTCGATTATCGATGATCTGACCCTCGTGTCGCCACGGCTGGGACGGGTCCAGTATCAGCTTGCGCGGGCCGGCGAGGTCGTTGCCGCCGGGCGCCGATCGTCACCATTCTCGACCTCACCGATGTTTATATGACGCTCTTCCTGCCGGCCGCGGAGGCCGGCAGATTGGCGGTCGGCGATGAGGCGCGCATCATCCTCGATCCCGTTCCGGACTATGTGATTCCGGCCAGCGTCAGCTTCGTCGCGGCCGACGCGCAATTCACGCCGAAGACCGTCGAGACGAAGGACGAGCGCGCCAAGCTGATGTTCCGCGTCAAGCTGAAGATAGATCCGCAGCTTCTTCAGCAGTTCTACACGCGGGTGAAGACAGGCGTGCGGGGTCTCGGCTTCGTCCGCATCAAAGCCGGCCTGGAATGGCCGGCCGATCTTCAGGTCAAGCTTCCCAAGCCCCCTCAAGCCAATGCGGCTCCGGCGTCTGGTAACGACAACGCACAGCCATCGGCCGGATCGGAAGCTAAGAGCCCAGACAACAGCGCGTCCGAAACCAAGGCCCCCGACGCCAAATGATCGGTAACGCAATCGCGAAGGTCACGAACGTATCGCACCGGTACGGCGCGACCGTCTCGCTCGATGACGTCAGCATCGACATTCCGGCGCGCATCATGGTCGGTGTGATCGGGCCGGACGGAGTTGGCAAGTCGTCGCTTCTCGCGCTGATCGCCGGGGTGAGAAAGATTTCAGCAGGGGGAGGTCCTGGTCTTCGACAAGGACGTCGGAGACAGGTCCAATCTGAGGGAGATCCGGGGCCGCATCGCCTATATGCCGCAGGGGCTCGGCCGCAATCTCTATCCGACGCTGAGCGTGTTCGAGAACATCGACTTCTTCGGTCGGCTGTTCGGGCAGGGCGCAGAAGAGCGCCGGACGCGCATCACCGAGCTCCTCACCGCGACGGCGATGGAGAAGTTCGAGGCGCGCCCGGCCGGCAAGCTCTCCGGCGGCATGAAGCAGAAGCTGAGCCTGTGCTGCGCCCTGATCAACGATCCGGATCTTCTCATTCTCGACGAGCCGACGACCGGCGTCGATCCTTTGTCGCGCGGCCAATTCTGGGATCTCATCAACTCTATCCGCGCCCGCCGGCCGCAGATGAGCGTGATGGTCGCCACCGCCTATATGGACGAAGCCGAGCGTTTCGACTGGCTGATGGCGATGGACGACGGCAAGATCATCGCCACCGGCACGCTGAAGGAGCTGCTCGCCAAGACGGGAAAACCCAATCTCGACGAGGCGTTCATCGCGCTCATGCCGGAGGCCAAGCGCGCCCTGCACCAGCAGGTGGTCGTGCGCCCGCGCGTGGCGTCGCCCGACGAGACGCCGGCGATCGAGGCGGAGGGACTGACGCGGCGGTTCGGAGATTTCGTCGCCGTCGACCACGTCAGTTTCCGAATCCCCCGCGGCGAGATCTTCGGCTTCCTCGGCTCGAACGGCTGCGGCAAGTCGACGACGATGAAAATGCTGGTGGGCTTCCTGCCGGCGACCAGCGGAACGTGCCAGCTGTTCGGCCAGCCCATGGGCTCGAACGACATGCAGGCCCGGCGCAACGTCGGCTACATGACGCAGGCCTTCTCGCTCTACGGCGAGCTGACGGTTGGACAGAACCTCGAGCTGCACGCCCAGCTCTACCATCTGCCGCATGAAAAGGTCGCCGGGCGACTCGAGGAGCTGCTCGATCGCTACGACTTGAAAGCCTTCGTCAACGCGCGCCCGGACAGCCTGCCGCTCGGCATCAAGCAACGCCTTCAGCTTGCCGTCGCGGTGCTGCACGAGCCCGCCATTCTCATTCTCGACGAGCCGACCTCGGGCGTCGATCCGATCGCCCGCGACGCCTTCTGGCGAACGCTGATCGATCTCTCGCGCGACGACGGGGTGACGATTTTCGTCACCACCCATTTCATGAACGAGGCGGAGCGCTGCGACCGCATCTCGCTCATGCATGCCGGCAAGGTGCTCGCGGTCGGCGCGCCTTACGATCTCGTCAAGGAACGGGGCAGCAACTCGCTCGAGGATTGTTTTGTCGGCTATCTCGCCGAGGCGGCCGGGATCGATCGCTCGAAGAAGATCGAAGCGGCGCCGGCGGACGCTGAGGCGGCCGAGGCGGAGCCGGTCCCGCCGCCGAAGCATTTCAACATTGGACGGCTCTGGGCTTACGCGCGGCGCGAAACGGTCGAGCTGCTGCGCGACCCGATCCGAATGGCCTTCGCCCTCTTCGGCCCGATCGTTCTGATGCTCGCCTTCGGTTACGGCATCTCGTTCGACATCGAGAACCTGGCGACGGCGTCCTTCGACCAGGACGACACGCCGCAGAGCCGCGAACTGCTGCAGGGCTTCGAGGGCTCGCGCTATTTTTCGATGCAACCCCCGATCAAGTCCGCCGAAGGGGCGGAGAGGCGACTTAAGAGCGGGAACACGCAGATCGTTGTCGAGGTGCCCCCCGGCTTCGGCCGCGACCTCCTCAACGGGCGCCAGCCCGAGGTCGACGCGACGGTCGACGGCGCCATGACGTTCCGCGGCGAGACGGCGAAGAATTATGTCGGCGGAGTAGTCCGCAAGCAGGGCGAGGAGCTTCAACGCGAAGTGCATCGTCCAGGCGCGCCGAACAAATGGAACGACGACAATATTGAAACTCGGTTCCGCTACAACCAGGCCTTCCTCAGTGTGAACGCCATGGTCCCGAGCGTCTTCATGCTGATGCTCTGTCTGATCCCGGCGATCATGTCGGCGATCGCCGTGGTGCGCGAGAAGGAGACGGGGTCGATTGCAAACTTCCGCTCGACGCCGATCACCAAGTTCGAATTCCTGATCGGCAAGCAGATGCCGTATGTCGCCGTCGCGATGATCAACTTTTTTGCGCTGTTCCTGATGGCGATCTTCATATTCCACGTTCCGATCAAGGGGCCGTTCCTCACCCTGCTCATCGCCACCTTCGTCTACGTGTTCGCCACCACCGGGTTTGGGCAGCTCATCTCTTCGTTCGTGCGCACCCAGGTGGCGGCAGTGTTCGCCACGGCAATTCTGTCGATCGTTCCGGCCGTCAACTTTTCCGGCCTCTTCGCGCCCGTGTCGTCCCTGTCGGGGACCGCGAAGATCCTTGGCCTATCCTTCCCCTCGGCCTGGTATCAGCCGGTGACCGTCGGGGTGTTCGCCAAGGCGCTCGGCATGGCCGACCTGTGGCGCAACGTCGCGGGAATCACGATCATCGCGCTCGCTTTCCTCGCGCTGTCGCTTCTCCTGCTCCGCAAGCAGGAGGCTTGAGATGTCGTCGCAGCCCCCGCCGCTCCCGCGTCTCGCCGAAGCAAAACCGCTGACGTTGCGCGATCACGTCGTCAACATCTTCCGCCTCGTGATCAAGGAGCTGCGCAGCATTCGGGCCGACCCGACGATGCTCATCCTCGTGGTCTACGCCTTCAGCATTTCGGTCAACACGGTCGCCACCGGGGCCGTGACCGAAGCGACCAATCTCTCGGTCGGCATCGTGGACGAAGACGGGTCCGACTTGTCGCGGCGGATCGCCGAGGGCCTGAGACGCCCGACCTTCCAGCCGCCCGTGCAGATCACAGCCTCGCAAATCGACCCGATGATGGACCAGGGCAAGCTCCTGTTCGTCGTCGAGATCCCGCCCAATTTCGAGGCCGACATTCGGGCCCAACGCAAGACCGGTATCCAGATCAATGTCGACGCCACCGCGGTCGCCCAGGCCGGCAACGGGGCGAACTATCTCAGGACAGCCATCGCCAACGAGATCCAGTCGTTCATCACCGGCAAGGACGCTTCGAAGGCGGCGCCGATCAACCTCGTCGTGCGCGCCGCGTTCAACCCGAACCTCAAGACCTCCTGGTTCTCGGCGATGACCCAGGTCATCAACCAGATCACGCTGTTGACCGTCATCCTGACCGGCGCGGCGCTCATTCGCGAGCGCGAGCAGGGCACGGTCGAACACCTTCTCGTGATGCCGGTCGTGCCGACCGAGATCATGCTCGCCAAGATGATCGCCAATGGCCTCGTGATCCTTGTTGCGGCGATGCTGTCTCTGCAGTTCGTGGTCCACTGGTGGATCGGCTCGCCGATCAACGGCTCGTTGCTGCTGTTCCTCCTCGGCGCCGCGATCTACGCCCTCGTCGTGGCAGCGCTCGGCATCATGCTCGGCACGCTGGCCACGACCATGGGCCAGTTCGGACTGCTCGCCATGCCGGTGCTGATGGTGACGCAGCTGCTCTCGGGGTCGAGCACGCCGATGGAGAGCATGCCGGTCTGGCTGCAATATGTGATGCGGACGATCAGCCCGACGCCGCATTTCGTCGCCTTCGCCCAGGCGGTGCTGTTCCGTGGGGCCGACATCACGCTCGTCTGGCGGCCGATGGTCGCGATGCTCGTCATCGGCGTCGTCTATTTTGCGGTCGCCAGCAGCCGTTTCAAGCGTGTCATCTTCGGCGGTTGACCTCGGGGTCTTTGCTGGCTGAAAATTCCCCGTCGACGGAACCTTTCGCGGAAGCGTCGGTTCAGGGCCAAGCGCCGCCGCGGCCCGAGCCGAGCAGCGCTTATTGGCTTTTTCGAAATCGGGCGAGTTGGGCTTTGGGGGCGGGAGGAGTGAGAGCGATGCGCGTTTCAATTCCCAAATGGCTCGTTTCCGGCCTGGCCGCGGTCGCGTTGTCGGCCGCGGGGGCGTTATCGAGCGCTCCCGCCGACGCGGCGTTTTTCCATGGCGGGGGTTTCGGCGGCTTTCATGGCGGCTTTGGCGGCTTTCATGGCGGCTTTCTGGCGGCTTGGGCGGCTGGCGCGGCGGTGGCTGGGGCGGCGGCTGGCGCGGCGTCGGCTGGGGTGGTGGTTGGGGAGGCGGTTGGGGCGGCTGCGGCTGGGGCGGCTGGTGCGGCGGCGGCTTCTGGCCCGGGCTGGCGGCCGGCGCGCTCATCGGCGCGGCCGTCACATATCCGTATTATGGATATGGGTATGGGTATCCGTATTACGGCTACGGGTATCCGTACGCCGGCGCAAACTACGGCTACAGCAACGTCGGATGTTGGGCTCGTCGGCCGGTGTACGACCGATTTGGCCGCTATCTCGGCCGGCGTCTGGTCAACATGTGCTGACGGACGCTGAAAGTCGCGTTGACCGGCTTCACTTCTGGTCTTTGAACCGCGGGCGCGCGTTCTCTTGTGCGCGCGCCCGTCAGACAAGTTCCCCTGTTTCCGCTTGAATCGCGACAATAATTCCGCTGTTTCCACGAAAAAATCCGCTGTTCCGCCCTCGCAGCGATTTTATGCGCAAGTCATTGAACCGGATGTTCCCCTGGTGTCGGCGAGGCGCGCTCCCGATAAGGGGCTGAGCTCATTTAACTTTTCTGCGTTGTGGGAGGCTTTGTTTGGTGGCTACGCGTGCCGGAGCTAGAGGCAGCGCGGCGGGGACGGCGACGTCGGCGGCTTCGAACAATCGGCGCACGTCGTCGCGTGGCGTCGGAACTCGATGGTAGGCGGCCCGGCCGCCGATGATTACCTCGATGAGGCAGAGGCTGGCCAGGCGGTCGAGACCCTCTTGCACGGTCAGGTCGATGTCGCGCCAGCGCTGGCGCAGCGCCTGCGTCATGAGATAGGCCAGCATGACGACGAGGGCGTGGCCGCGGGTGCGGTTCTCGTCACGCAGATAGACCGGCCGCATCTCGAGCTGCACGGTTTTCGAGTCGCGGAACGCCCATTCGACCTGGGCGAGGTCCTTGTAGCGGGCGTGCACGATCTCTTTGGCGACGACGGTCTTTGGCAGATCGGTCCTGAGCGCGTAGCAGCCATCGAGGCGTGCCGCCTCGGTCAGCACGGCCTCGTCCACCGCGACGAAGACGCGCCGCTCCTGTTCGGCGAACTGAACGAACTTGTCGAGGCCGAGCGTGTGCGCCCGATCGTTCAGCCTGGCCAGTTGGGTCTTCGCCGCCGCCTTCGGATGCTCGTTCAAATAGGCGTCGGTCGCCCCGGCGGCGGCTCGCAGGGTTTTGAGCTTGTCGGCCCGCGAGGCCGCCAGTTCCTCGGCGCGGGCAGGATTGCGGCGCAACACATATCGCTCGCCATCCCGGCCTTCGACCTCGGCCAGCGTCTCCTCGAACAGGTCCATCTGCAACACGCCGGCGGCGATGAGAGCGTCGATCTGCGCTTTCGTGATGGCGGTGATGTAATGGAAGCCGGCGGCCCCAATCTCGGCGCGCTGCGGGGCTTTGATCATGCCGCGGTCGCCGACGAAGGTTACCCGCTCGGCCCCGAATCGGGCGGCCGCCTTGTTCAATTGCGAGGAGAACGTTTTGACGTCGGAGGTGTTGCCGGGGAAGACCTCGATCGACAGCGGACGTCCGTCGGCGTCGGCGAGCAGGCCGATCACAATCTGCCGTTTGCCCGACTTGCGATCTCGGTTGTAGCCGAACGCGGCGAAGGCGTTGTGCTCGCCCTCCAGATACGTGCTGGTGACGTCGTAGAGAAAGACGTCGGGCGCCGAGGCCGCGTCTCTCTGGGCAAACAACCGGCTCTCGATGTCGGCTTGATTGTCCGCCAGCCAATCCAGATTGGCGTAGAGGTCGTCTTCGTCGAAGCCGACCGTTCCCAGCGCCGCGCCGACGGCATGGCCGCCCGCCAGACGAACCGCCGACAGCCGCGAGCCCTGATCGAGCACGCGGGCGATGACCTGCCAGAGCGCCAGCTTGCCCTCTCGGCTCGAGCCCAGGGCGGCGACGACGCCGAGTTCGCGCGCCAATTGGGCCAGAACCCAAACCGCCCCCACCGAGGGCCCCTGCCTCAGCTCGGGGCCGCCTTCGACGGCGGACGCCAGGATGGGGCCCAAGTCCTCCTTGTATTTCAACGCCAGCCGGATCGCCTCCACTTCCTCCGGCTTGCAGTGGGTGAGATTGGCCAGCGTTCGATGTTTGACCTTGCCGTCCTCACGATACGTCTCGCGCAGCAAGTGGCGGGCGTAGGTCTTGCCGTTGAGGCGGGTGACCGAGCTGTCGACGAACATTATGGCTACCACGATAGGTCATATATCCATAGAACGCACCCACAATATAACAAAATTAGTGGCTACACGTCGTGCCGCAAAAACGCCCCTAACTTATTCAGCTATAACGATAAACACGAAAAACCGTATCAGCGAAGGGGGGAACATCCGTTGAAATAAGCCTGATTTTTCAGGCGCTTCTTCTCCAAGGTCATCAAAAATCGATAAGTTCCCTGTATTTTTCCCTGATACCAGGCAATGGCGGCGAATGTCGGCTTATAGCGCCCTCCGCACGGCCTCCCGCCATCCCTGGTAAAGCCGCTCGCGCGTCGGGTCGTCCATTTGGGGCTCGAACAGCCGGTCCCGACGACGCCTTTCCGCGAAGGATTCGGGCCCAGGGTAGATGCCCGCCTGCCAGCCCGCGACGAAAGCCGCGCCTTGCGCGGTCGACTCGAGATCCTTCGGACGGTCGACCGGAACGGCGACGATGTCGGCCAGGAACTGCATGGTCCAGTCGCTCGCGGCCATGCCGCCGTCGACTCGGATGATCTCGATCGGCCCGGCGGCGTCGGAGCTCATCGTCTCGACGAGGTCGCGTGTCTGATACCCGACGCTTTCCAGCGCCGCCCTGGCGATTTCCTTGCGCGTCGCGCCGCGAGTGAGGCCGCAGATGAGCGCGCGCGCCTCGGAGTTCCAGTGCGGCGCGCCGAGACCCGCGAAGGCGGGAACGCAATAAACGATCTCCGCCGGGTCCGAAGCAGCTGCGAGCACGCCCGATTCGGCGGCGGTGGCGATGATTCCGAGGCCGTCGCGAAGCCACTGCACAGTCGCCCCGGCGGAGAAGATCGAGCCCTCGAGCGCGTAGGCGCGTTTGCCACTCCACTGGTAGGCGACCGTCGTCAGCATCCGTCCCCGCGATGGCTTCGGCGTTTCGCCCGTGTTGAGGAGCAGGAAGCCGCCGGTGCCGTAGGTCGCCTTGACCATCCCCGGCGCGACGCAAGCCTGACCGATAAGGGCGCTCTGCTGGTCGCCGACGAGCGCGCGGATTGGAATCTCCGCGCCGAACCATTCGCGCGCGCTCGCCCCGTATTCCGCCGCCGTATTCCGGACCTCGGGCAGGATCGCGGCCGGCACCCTGAACAGCCGGAGCATGTCGTCGTCCCATTCGCCCTTGCGAATGTCATAGAGCAGGGTGCGTGAGGCGTTGGTCGCGTCGGTTGCGTGGACCGCTCCTTTCGTCAGGCGCCAGAGGAGGAAGCAGTCGACCGTGCCGAAGGCGAGTTCGCCTCGTTCAGCCGCCGCTCGGGCGCCGGGAACGGCGTCGAGGAGCCAAGCGATCTTGGTCGCCGAAAAATAGGGGTCGAGCACGAGGCCGGTCGTCGCCGTCACCTGTGGTTCAATACCCCCGGCCTTCAGCGCCGCGCACAATTCCGCAGTGCGCCGATCCTGCCACACGATCGCGTTGGCGATCGGCCTTCCCGTCGACCGCTCCCAGACCACCACGGTTTCGCGCTGGTTCGCGACGCCAATTCCGGCGATCGAAGCGGGCTCGCGCGCCGCAAGGCGCAGGGCTTCCCGCGCCGTCGAAAGGGCGCTGGACCAGAGCGACTGAGGGTCGTGCTCGACCCAGCCCGGCTGAGGAAAGATTTGCGCGAATTCCTGCTGCGCGAGGGCGACGGGCGCTCCGTCGCCGTCGAAAACGACGGCGCGCGTCGATGTTGTCCCCTGATCGATCACCAATACGGATGGATTCACGCGTCAGCTCTCCGCCGTGATGGAGGCGTTGCCTCGAGCACCCGGACGGTTACACCGAACGTTCGGAAAGCTGAACGGAAAAAACGCGGGAGATCTCGCGCCGACGCGGGACCAAGTGTATTCCGGCGTCTCGCCTTCGACAACGCCGATTTAAGCGGCGGGCCGGTGCTGCGGTTGGGCTCCGCTGTGAAGTATCTCCTCCGCGAGCACGCGCGCTCGCGCCTCGGGGACCAGATCGTCGATAAAGAGAGCCGACAGTCCGTGGACGAGACCCCAGGCCCTCATGCTCGCGGCGCTGTCCTCCTGCCGCCCTCCCTCGACGCCGCTCGCGACGCGTTGCACGAGGTGGAAGGCGGCGTTGGCCGCCTCATTGAGCGTCGGATATTTCGCCCGTTCGACCAGAACCGGTCCGAACATCAGACGGAACAATCCCTTTTTCTGCAGCGCGAATTCGACATAGGCGAGTCCCAGCGCGATCAGCGGGTCGGGTCCGTTCGCTGCCGCCTCCATTGCGGCGGTGAGTTCCCTGAAGCCCTCGGCCGCCACGGAGGCCAGCAGGTCCTCCTTGCTCGAAAAATGGCGATAAGCCGCGGTCGCCGAAACGCCGACCCGCCGCGCAGTCTCCCGCAATCCAACCGCATCGGGGCCGGCTTCGTCCAAAATCGCCCGCGCCGCGGCGCGCAACGCGTTCGGCAAATTGCCGTGACGATAGGGACGTGCGGTGGGCGCCTCATCCATTGTAGCTTCTTTCACCATTTGCGTTCTCGCACCGCATTACGTCGCCCACGTCCAACATAAGCGAATATACATTCTACCTCGCGTCACATAACGCTGTAAACCTGTTGTCTCATCCTTCAATGACCTAGACATATGAGGTAAATGACCGAACACCGAAGAACCTGCATTCACCTCCCGACTCGATCACCATTCTTCTGACGTTGGCTACCTAACCTGTGCATGGCGTGAACATGAAGGCTTCGTAATGTTTGCCTCCGTGCCGACGCGCTCCAACACGGACTATAACGCCGTACACGGCGAATTGTTTCGGGCCCAGAGGCGGTCCTGGGGAAAGCGGCGCTTTCCACGCACCTATGTTGTCTAATCCTGAGGTACCGAAAGGAGCCGAGACGCTTTCTGCAACCTTACCGAAGTGACGACTGCGGTTGGCGCTGAGACTCCCGGCGCCATATTACGTACGGTTGGACAGTTTGGAAGATCAGGAATTTAGCACTCCGATGAAGATCACAGTCAACGTCGATTGCACGCCCCTCGAGGCGCGCCAGTTCATGGGGCTGCCGGATGTCGAGCCCATGCAGAAGGCCGCCATGGCAGAAATCGAGAAGCGGATGATGACCGAGCTCGAGCGCTTCTCCCCGGAGTCGCTGTTCAAGGCTTGGCTGCCGATCGCGGGAATGAACGCCGAATGGCTCCAGGAATTTCTGAAACGGAGCGGCCCCTGACTCCGCCCGGCGCTCCTTTTTCCGCGAACTCGGCGCCCTTTTGTCCTGCTGGGTCCGCTCCTACATGACGGGAGGCCGTGACAACGGCAATCTATCGATCGGGTCGCGCGTCGTCGCTTCGGGACGAGGAGCGACGCCAGAAGGGGTCATAAATGAATCTGGAAAAGTATACCGAACGAGCGCGCGGGTTCGTGCAGGCCGCTCAGTCGCTTGCGCTTCGGGAAGGCCATCAGCAGTTCACGCCCGAGCACATCCTCAAGGTCCTGCTGGACGACGAGGAAGGGCTTTGTGCCGGCCTCATCGACAAGGCGGGCGGCAATTCACGCGAGGCGCTGAGGCAGGTCGAGCTTGCGCTGGCCAAATTGCCGAAGGTGCAGGGCTCCGGAGCTGGACAGCTCTACCTCGCCCCGACGACGGCGCGCATCTTCGACAACGCGGAAAAGATCGCCCAGAAGGCCGGCAATTCCTTCGTCACGGTCGAGCGCCTGCTGCTGGCGCTGGCGATGGAGAAGGGGGCCGAGGCGAGCAAGATCCTGGCGAATGCGGGCGTATCGCCGCAGACCCTGAACGCCGCGGTCAACGACTTGCGGAAGGGCCGCACGGCGGACTCGGCGAGCGCCGAGAACGCTTATGACGCGCTCAAGAAATACACCCGCGATCTCACCGAGGCCGCCCGAGTGGGCAAGCTCGACCCGGTTATCGGTCGCGACGAGGAGATCCGCCGCACGATCCAGGTCCTGTCGCGCCGGACCAAGAACAATCCGGTCCTCATCGGCGAGCCTGGTGTCGGCAAGACGGCGATCGTCGAGGGGCTCGCGCTGCGCATCGTCAACGGAGACGTGCCCGAGTCGATCCGCGACAAGAAGCTGCTCGCACTCGACATGGGGGCGCTGATCGCCGGGGCAAAATACCGTGGCGAGTTCGAGGAGCGGCTGAAGGCCGTTTTGAACGAAGTGACCGCCGCAGAGGGCGGCATCATCCTGTTCATCGACGAGATGCACACCCTCGTCGGGGCCGGGAAAGCCGAAGGCGCGATGGACGCCTCGAACCTGCTCAAGCCCGCCCTGGCGCGGGGGGAACTCCATTGCGTCGGCGCGACCACCCTCGACGAATATCGCAAGCACGTCGAGAAGGATGCGGCGCTGGCGCGGCGCTTCCAGCCGGTGTTCGTCTCCCAGCCGACGGTCGAGGACACGATCTCGATCCTGCGCGGCCTAAAGGAGAAGTACGAGGTCCATCACGGCGTCCATATCACGGACCCGGCGATCATCGCCGCCGCCACCCTGTCGGACCGCTACATTGCTGACCGCTTCCTGCCCGACAAGGCGATTGACCTCATCGACGAAGCGGGGTCGCGCCAGCGCATGCAGGTCGATTCCAAGCCCGAGGAGCTGGACGAGCTCGACCGCCGCATCATCCAGCTCAAGATTGAGCAGGAGGCCCTGAAAAAGGAAACCGACGCCGCCTCCAAGGACCGGCTGAAGAAGCTCGGGTCCGAACTCGGCGAGTTGCAGGAGAAGTCCGATTCGCTGACCGCCCGCTGGCGGGCCGAGAAGGACAAGATCGGCCTCGCCCAGAAACTCAAGGAAGAGCTGGATTTGGCGCGCAACGCGCTCGCCCAGGCCCAGCGCAAGGGCGATTTCGCCGAGGCGGGCAAGCTTGCCTACGGCACGATTCCCGAGCTCGAGAAGAAGCTCGCCGAAGCCGAGAAGCAATCCGGCGACGGCGTGCTCGTGGACGAGGCGGTGACCGCCAATCACGTCGCGCAGGTCGTCTCGCGCTGGACGGGAGTGCCGGTCGACAAGATGCTCGAAGGCGAGCGCGAGAAACTCCTCAAGATGGAGGAGGAGATCATGCGCCGCGTGGTCGGCCAGAAGGAGGCCGTGACCGCTGTCTCGACCGCCGTGCGACGCGCCCGAGCCGGCCTTCAGGACCCGAACCGGCCGATCGGCTCGTTCATGTTCCTTGGGCCGACCGGCGTCGGCAAAACCGAGCTCACCAAGGCGCTGGCCGCGTTCCTGTTCGACGACGAGAGCGCGATGGTGCGCATCGACATGTCGGAATACATGGAGAAGCACTCGGTCGCCCGGCTCATCGGAGCGCCTCCCGGCTACGTCGGCTATGAGGAAGGCGGCGCGTTGACCGAGGCCGTCCGCCGGCGGCCGTACCAGGTCGTGCTGTTCGACGAGATCGAGAAGGCGCATCCGGACGTGTTCAACGTCCTGTTGCAGGTGCTCGACGATGGCCGCCTCACCGACGGGCAGGGCCGCACGGTCGATTTCCGCAATGTCCTGATCGTGATGACCTCGAACCTCGGCTCGGAATTCCTCGTCAACCTCGGCGAGGGCGAGGACGCGAAGGCGGTCGAGAAGGAAGTGATGGCGGTGGTGCGGGGGCATTTCCGCCCTGAGTTCCTCAATCGCGTCGACGAGATCATCCTGTTCCACCGGCTCCGGCGCGAGGACATGGGGGCGATCGTCGACATCCAATTCCGCCGGCTTCAGCGCCTGCTCGAGGACCGCAAGGTCACGCTCGCCCTCGACGCCAGGGGCCGCCAGTGGCTCGCGGACAAGGGCTACGATCCTTCCTATGGGGCGCGGCCACTCAAGCGCGTCATCCAGAAGTGGGTGCAGGACCCGCTCGCCCAGGGATTGCTGTCGGGAGAGATCGCCGACGGCTCGACTGTCAGGATCGGCGCCGCGCAGGGAAGGCTCACGATCAACGGCAAGCCGGTCGGCGAAGAAGCGGAAGAAGCGCCCCCAGCAAAGCCCCAGGTCGTGCCGTTTCCCAAATCGTGACGAAGAACCCGCTCCCCGTCGAAAGGGGAGCTGCTCCATAGGCCCGCCGTTCGCCGAGGAAAGCTTCCCTTCATGACTGACAACGTCGTCGCCCAATTCGTCGGCGGTTCGCCGATAGCCGCGCTCTTGCGGCTCATCGTCGTCTCGTTCGTTGTCGGGCTCCTGCTCGTATCCTTTGGCTTCGATCCGATGACCCTGTTCGACGAGGCGGTGCGGACGGCCCGGCATATCGTCGAATATGGCTTGACCGACGTGCGCCAGATCGGCCGCATTCTGCTGACAGGCGCGATGGTGGTCGTGCCGGTGTGGCTCGTCCTGCGCCTGCTCGACGCCGGACGGATGCGATAGCCGCCGCCTCCCTTACGGGCACTCGTCCCAGAACCCGTCTTGCTGGGTCGGATCCGTGTAATACCAGCAGAGGCCCGGCCGCGGCGGCGTCGCCCAGGTCGCGGTTGCGGCGGTCACGAATCCGATCGCCGCGCCTGCCGCTATAGCGCCGCCCGGCGACCAGTGATACCAGCTCGGGCGGGCCCAGCCGCCGCTGACTGCGGCCGGAGGCTTTGCGACGGGGACGGGTTCGGGCTTGCTGGGCGAAAAGCCGCTGACATGAACATTGCGGTTCACTTCGACGCGTGCGCGCGCCTTCGGGCCCATCTGGATGGTCCGGTTCGCTGGGCGGCTCCTTTGCGTCTTGCGTCCGCCGCGGACCCACACTGCTTGCGTGCACGGCGATTGCGATCAAACCGTCATCGAGGGAGCGGGCCGAGCGCGGCGCGCCGAAGGTTTCCATCGCCTGCGCTTCCATTGGCGCGAACGACAGGAGCGCGGCGATGACCGCGGCTTTCGCGATATGCGACCCGGTCATGGATCGACTCCAACACAAATCGAGCAACGCTTTTTTCCACGGCGGATCGGTTCGCCTTTTGGCGCTGCATCCTCATTCGCGCCATAGGCGACTTCCGATCGATGCCGCTGCGCAAGGCTTCGTCGGAGGTCCGTCCGGCTACAATGCCGCCGGATCCGCTCGATCGCAATCCGAAGCCTTGTGCGAACTCGGCTCATTCATCGCAATGACGGTCGGCGCGGCGGGTTGCGCCGCGCGCCGCGCAGCCGCTAGGCTCGCTCCCGATGGCCGATCGCAAGGAAGAAATTGCTTTTCTGCTAGCGCCTGGCGCGGGCGCGCCGTCTTCGCATCCGCGCATGCGGACATTTGCGCGCCTCGTCTCGTCGCTCGGTCCGGTCGAGCCGTTCGACTATCCTTATGCGATTGAAGGCCGGAAGCGGCCGGACCCGCTGCCAAAACTCATTGCGGCGCATCGCGCGGCGCTCTCGTCGCTCCGCGAGAAGCACGGCGGCCCCATTGCGCTCGTCGGCAAGAGCATGGGCGGACGGGTCGGCTGCCATGTCGCGCTTATCGAGCCGGTCGTGGCGGTGATTTGCCTCGGCTATCCGCTCTGCGGCGCCGGCGACCGGTCGAAGCTGCGCGACGAGGTCCTCCTCGCGTTGCGGACCCCGATCCTGTTCGTGCAGGGAAGTCGCGATCCCCTCTGCCCGCTCGACCTTCTCGAGGACGTGCGGAAACACATGCGCGCGCCCTCGGCCCTTCACGTCGTCGACGACGCCGACCACTCTCTTCTCGTGTCGAAGAGCGCGCTGAAGGCGCGCGAGGCGACGCAGGAGGAAGCGGACGAGGAATGGCTGAAAGAAGTCGCTGCCTTTGTCGCCGGAGGCGGCGACGAAGGTTAGCGGTCGTCCCCTCATCCGGCGCCATAGCCTGTCGAGAGAAGGGCGTCTCTTGTTGACGCGGCCTTCTCCCGCAAGCGGGAGAAGGGATCGTCAATCGATCTCGTGCGCCGCGATCCGCTCGGGCAAGTCCTTCGGTGCCGCGCGCAGATATTGAGCCGGCCAGGGCATGGCGTGTCCGAGCTCGCGCGCGGCGCGCAGCGGCCAATAGGGGTCGCGCAGGAGCTCGCGGGCGATGAGCACGATGTCGGCGTCGCCGTTGCGGATGATCTGGTCCGCCTGGGCCGGGTCAGTGATCATGCCGACGGCCGCCGTCGCGACTCCGGCTTCGCGGCGAACGGTTTCCGAGAATGGAACCTGATAACCCGGCCCGACCGGAATTTTCGCATTCTCGACATTGCCGCCCGACGAGCAGTCGATCGCGTCGACGCCGAGGTCCTTCAGCCGGCGGGAAAGCTCGATCGACTGCTCGATGTCCCAACCGCCTTCGGTCCAGTCGGTGGCCGAAATGCGGACGAACAGCGGACAGGAATCGGGCAGGGCGGCCTCGCACAGCCGCCACGCAGTCGCGCAGGAAGCGCGTGCGGTTGTCGAACGAACCGCCGTAGGCGTCGGCGCGACGATTGCTCAAGGGCGAAAGGAACTGGTGGACGAGGTATCCGTGCGCCGCGTGAACCTCGATCGTGCGGAAGCCGGCGGCGTAGGCGCGCCTCGCCGCGGTCGCGAACGCCTGGCTGAGCGCCCGGATGCCCTCGATGCTCAGTTCCTTTGGCGGCGCGTATTTGCCGAACGCAATGGGGCTGGGCGCGACCGCCTGCCATCCCCCTTGCGCTTCGGGCATGCTGCCCTGCCCGGACCAGGGGCGATAGGTGCTCCCTTTCCGCCCGGCGTGGGCGAGCTGGACACCGGGCACGGCGCCTTGCGCCTTGACGAAGCTCGCGATCCGCTCGAGCGGCTCGAAATGCTTGTCGCTCCAGACGCCGAGGTCCTGCGGCGAGATCCGTCCTTCGGGAGTCACAGCCGCCGCCTCGGTGAAGACGAGGCCCGCGCCGCCGACCGCACGGGCCGCGAGATGGGCGAAATGCCAGTCGTTGGCGAAACCGTCCTCGCAGGAATACTGGCACATCGGCGAAACGCCAATCCGGTTGGCGTAGGCGACGTCGCGCAATTTGAATTCGCTGAACAAATGAGACATCAGAGGCCCCTTCAAGGGATAGGACAGTTGATCGGGGTTGAGGTTTTTTGCATCGCCCGCGAAGGGACGGCTCATAAATCCTCGATCTGCGCCCCCATATGCGGCTTCATGACGCAATCTTCAAACCAGCTTCGCGTGGGCGTCGGAGAGATCGAGCGGCTCGAGCTTCGGATCGAGGAGCTGCGTGAGGCGATCGAGCGCAGCCGGCGGCTCATGCTGGCCGGGCGCGTCGCGGTCGTCGTCGGACCGGCGCTCATCGTCGCATCCATGCTCGGCGCGCTCGGCTTCACGCCGGTCCGGATGGTCGTCGCGATCGCGCTCGCCATCGGCGGGATGGTGCTTTCGGGCAGCAGCCGGTCCAGCACCGAGCAGCTGGAGCATTCGTTGCAAAGGGCCGAGGCCGCGAGACGCGCCGCGCTCGACGGCGCCGAACTCGTCGAGTTCGGCGAACCGGTTCTCCCCAATTGGCGTACGGATCGGTAGGCCGATATTCACTCGTCCTTTGAGGCCCCTTCGGGGCGCCTCAGGACGAGGGTGGTGAGTTTGAAACAGGCTCTTGGTTTAGCGAGGGGGGTGAAGACATGACGACCTGGAAATTGGCGTCTTGTATCGTGGTCCTTGCGGTTGCAACGCCTGAACACATGGCGTTTGCGCGTCCCGTGCGTTCTTGCGAATACTACCATTACCGGTGCATCCAACTTCATCAAAATCCGCAAGAATGCGACGGGGCGCTGGCGACCGCCATGTCGGCAGGCAACGCCGATATCGGCTACTGGCCTACCGATTACGACGGCAGGATAAAGTGCTGGAAGAAATAGTCGCCGCCTTGCGCTTAGACAGGCTTTCGATCCCCCCGAACGAAGGACACGAAGAATCACCACGAAGGACACGAAGAAATGCAAAGAGCCTGTTAGCGGCTTTCGTCAGGGCAGGAAGGGAAGCCGTGGTGGGGCGACAGAGCAAAGGTGCGGATCGTTGATGGTTGTGGACGTTCCGACCGCCGGATCGTCAGGGGGGACAAGGCGGCGACACCACCACGGGCACCGCTCGCGCTCGGCCGCCCTCACCATGAGTCGTTCCGCCCGCGCCTCAGTGGCGACGAGCCGACAATTCAGGATCTCGTTCTCGGCCTTCAGGGTCTCGATGTAGGCTTCGAGGATCTGCAGATGCGTTGTATCGTTCGCGCGGAGGGGCGTGGCGCGGGGGATGCTTGCGGGCATGACCGCACTCCTGGATGTGAACGTGAGGCCTCTCGAAGAGGGCGTGCGCCGGCGAGGATGACGCAACGTAGTTAATGAGGCGTCAACGCGTCCTCTCTTGGCCCGCCATGTCATCTTCCATTGTGCCGAGATCAAAACCGGGAAGGGTGCGGGCGCCTTGGATCGTGGTCCTTGTGGTCGCAGGCCCGAACACATGGCCTTTGCCCGCGCTTGGATCCCGTGGCGGAGGCGGACGGATAAACTGGATTGCGATGACACTCGCTTTGATATGTACTTCTAATCGATCTCCCGGTTTGGCGAGCGCGCGACGCATTTAAGCCTCTGTGGCCGCCGAGTGCGCTCCGGCGACGCGAGGCCGCAACGGAAGTCGGAGAAGAGCCGATGAAGTCGGAGAGGGATGGCATCGACCCCGCGGCCAGGCCAAGCGGAACAGGTTGCGTCGAATGCCTGGCTCTGGGCGGATGGTGGTTGCATCTTCGCAGGTGCGCCGAATGCGGCCACATCGGCTGCTGCGATAGTTCACCAAATCAGCACGCATCGAAACATCACGTCGCTACTGGTCACCCGATCATCACGAGCTTCGAGCCGGGCGAAGGGTGGTTTTACGACTATCGTACTGAAGAATTCTTCAGCGGCCCGAAGCTTCACGCACCTCACGCGCATCCGTTGGATCAACCGGTTCCGGGACCGGCCGGAGCGCCGCCTTCAAACTGGCAAATGCTGCTTCACGGATAGGAGCGGCTCATCGGTGCTCCGCAATCTGAGCATGACTATTTCGGGGCGCCGTTTCGGGCAAAGTAACCAGTATCGGAAGGACCAAGACAGCCACCACGGCGATCATGGCGCCCGGGACCATGATCCAGCCGGTTCGTTCTGTCAGGACCTGGGCGACGTAGGGGGTGAGGCCGCCGAAGATGGCGGTGGCCGAGGTTGCCCCCAGGGCCAAACCGCTGATGCGGCCTTCCCCCGGGAATTGTTCGGCGGTCGTTATGGCGCCGACCGCGCTCACCGCGCCGGCGACGCAAGCGGAGAATCACCGCCGCGAGGAGAGCGTATGAAGGCGAGCCGGCGGCCATAAGATGAAAGAGCGAGATCGGCAGGATCGCGCTGCATAGGCTGAGAAAGACCAGGACGGGTTTTCGGCCGAGCCAGTCGGACAAGGCTCCGGCAAACGGCGTGACGAGGATGACGGCGACCGCTGCCGCCGTGGAGAGGCGAAGCGAGCCGCCTTCATCCAGCTTTCCAGTAGCAATCAGGAATGTCGGAACATAGGTGATCCCGACGTAATATGTGATCGACCCCAAGGCAGAAATGGCGAACGCCCGCAGGATGCCGGGGCGATGGTTGGCGAGCGCGTAAAGCAGCGGGTGTTCGGGCGTCGTGCCGCTCGCCTGCTGCCTTTCGAAGTCCGGCAACTCTTCCATTGTGGTACGGGCAATCCACACGCTGCCCGCCAGAACAGCGCCGACCAGAAAGGGGATACGCCATCCCCATGAGTCCAAATTCGCGGAGCTGACCGAATTGACGGTCAGCAGAGAGACGCCGACCGCAAGCAACCCACCGATCTCACTGGACGCGGAGGCCATCGACGTAATCAAGCCACGCCGATTGCGAGGCGCGCCTTCAAGCAAATAGGCGACGACCGCGATATATTCGCCGCCGACTGAAAACCCCATCACGCAGCGGAGGAGAAAGAGAAGCCAGCCGGCTGCGGCGCCCGCTTGAGCGTAAGTCGGCAGCAAAGCGGCGCCGAGCATCGTCATTGTCATGAGCGCGACGGACAGAAGCATCGTCCGGCGGCGGCCAAACCGATCCCCGATATAACCAAAAATGAAGCCGCCGAGCGGGCGCAACAGATAAGCAATTGCGAATGCGGCCAGAGTGGTGCTCAGCGCGGCTCCGCCGTCGCCAAAAAATACCCGCGAAAGCACGGTAGCGAAGTAAAGGTAGAGGGTGAAGTCGTACCACTCCACAACCGTCGAGAACGCTGCGACTGCAATCGAGGCGCGAGACATGCTCTTCTGCGGGACTTGGTCATTCGCGTTCGCAATACTCAGGGTCTGTTTCAAAAAGTCACCGACCTCTCCTGAGGCGCCCTTTGCGAAAGCAAAGGGCCTCGAAGGATACTCCAGAAGTCGCTGGGGCCCCGAGGGGGTCCACTGGAAGCGTTCTTCGGGGCCCCTTCGGGGCGCCTCAGGACGACGACAGTGGGCTTTTGAAACAGGCCCTCAGTGAATCGCCTCTCTCACTCGGCGCGATCGCAACTTGGTCCGGCCCCTCGGATTTCTCGCCCGGCGGCGATCGGTCATTGATTGCTGGCAGGCGATTATGCGCGAGGGCAATTTGAACTCAAGGACGACCCCCAAAGGGCGTCTTTAAACTCCCGTCTAACGACGGCGTGGGTCGCCGCCGGAGGCGGTGCGCCAAAAGCCCGTCGTGCCCGACGGGTGTCCGAACGGACGCTCCATGGCGCACCCTTGACTTCAAATTCACCTCGCGCTCCGCTCCGCCAAAGGCGCGTCGGCCATGCCAGAACCTCCTCCACCGGAACGCACCGGCTCGAGCCTGCCTTCGACCCGATCGATTGGCAATGAGGATGGCCAGCCAGCCGAGGCGCGTCGCGCGCCAGCGGCATCGGCTTGGCGCAGCGGCGCTTTTCACGATGGCTCAGGTTCGGATCGACCGATCGCATTTGTGGTCAGGTCGATCTCCGCGATCCCAGAATTGAAGGCCGCCGGTTCGCGCGGCGGCCCGAATATCCTTATTCCAACGCAAGGGGAACGCGGTTCTTGGCGCTCCGACGGAACCCCGCAAATCCGATGCCCAAAAAGCCGAGGATCATCATGGCCCAGATCGACGGCTCGGGGATGCTCGAGACACGAACGAGAAAGTCACAAAGCCGTTGCCCGATTGGACTCCGCCGTCGAGCGTCTCGCCCGAACGGAGCAGAGCGAAGTCGAGATAGGAGCCGCCCCGCCGCCCGCACTGCCGGCGTCGCCAAAGCCACCGTTGCCGCTAGACTAAGAATACCTAAAATCGGCGCTCTGAAGACTTCACCGGCGCCTCCAGCGCCTTCATCGAGGAAGCTCTAACTTCATGTAAAGTTAACCAACATCAACAGCGATACACGGGCGATAGGCGCCCTTGCGCGAGAACGTCCGTTTCTCATTCCCGCGTTCGCGGGAATGACAATGTCCAAGGCAACCGACGCACGCCACAATCCCATGCCGTCCGAAGCCCGGATCGAGAACTCCCTGCGCCCTCTCGTGGCCGCCGTCCGCGAACGGCTTGAGGCGGCGGGGCCGGCAGCTTCGGCGTTCCTTCGTGACTGGCCGCAGAATTTGATCCCTCGGCCGCAAACGCCGCGCACGCTTCCCGTGGTTTCTACTCTCGAAGGCCTGTCGCGACACGCTGTGCCTGGAACGCGAACCCTGGTCGAGGCCGTCGCGGCGCTGGCCGGCGATATGGACTGGCGGCAGACCTATTCGGCCGCCGATTTCGGAGAGCGCTTCCTGCAAGGCTACGGCTGGAGCGAATGGATCGGCCTGCGCGGCGTGTTCTCGAGCGACGCGATCGCCTGCGGCGTTCTTCTCCTCGGCCCCAACATCGAATATCCCGCGCATTCGCACGAGGCGGAAGAGCTCTATCTCCCCTTGGCTGGGCATGCCTGGTGGCGTTCCGCCGGCTCCGATTGGCGGCTTCGCGCGCCCGGAGATTGGATCCATCATCCCGCCTGGACGATCCACGCCATGCGCACCGAAAGCGCGCCCCTGCTCGCCGCCTATCTCTGGCGCGCCGGCGACCTCACGGCGAAATCGCGCATCGACCAGTGAAATTTTCTGAAAGAATCCGAAGGAGATTGAAAAGAGACTTTTCGCAAGCTACGGCGAGCCAAGTATTGGAGCGGGCGAAGGGAATCGAACCCTCGTATGAAGCTTGGGAAGCTTCCGTTCTACCATTGAACTACGCCCGCGTGTCGCCGGCCGTACCACTTCCCCCGCTGGGGCGTTTTCACGCCCCCGCACCTGAAGCGGCTTCAGCCGGCGATGGCAGGAGAGGCGGAGACTCGAACTCGCAACCCCCGGTTTTGGAGACCGGTGCTCTGCCAATTGAGCTACACTCCTAGCGAGCCTGTTCATGCCGCATTGCGCGCCCCGATGCAAGCGGGCCGCGCCGACATCGGTCCGCCTGAATCCGCGTTTACAAGCAAGGCCGGCCGGCTTCTTTTGAACGATCTGCCCCTGTCGCCATGTTGTGAGCGAATCCGGAACGATGATGAGCGGCGAGAGTTGGGAGAGGTTGGATTCTTTCGCCGACCGAGGCGGGACGCATGCGGAAGGAGCGCCTTTGCAGCAACGACCGCGGGCTGCCGTCGCGGCGGCGCTCTGCCCGAGCCCTTTCGGCTGCGACCCAGGCCAAAGCGGGGGTGGGTTTCATGCTTATCGCGGCCGCGCTGGCGAGCGGCCTGGTCTTTGCTCAGACGAGCGGCTGCGGCCGTTGCGGCGCGCCGATGAGCCCGATTTCGGCAGAGCCGCCTCCATCGTTCAGCTTCACCCGGACCGCGCGTCTGGACATGCCGAGACGGGGAATCCGGACGGAATCGAGGCGGAGGGAAGCCGGCGGCGGGTCCTACACCGTCTGCGTGCGGACCTGCGATGGGAGTTTTTTCCCCGTTTCGTATTTCGGGCCGGGCAGCCGCAAAGACACGCTCGCGGGGATTTGCCAGTCGCAGTGCCCGAACGCGAAGGTCGAGCTCTACTCGTTCCCGCTCGGCGGCACGATCGACGAGGCCGTCTCCTCGACCGGCGAGCCCTATTCGGATTTGCCCAACGCGCATAAGTTCGAGCAGTCCTACGATGCGAGCTGCTCGTGCCGCGGCACGGGCCAGACCTGGGACGAGGCGCTGGCCGCCGCCGAGGCGAAATACGGCCATGCCGCGCACGACATCCTGGTCACGCCGGAGAAATCGGCCGAGATGGCGAGGCCGATCGGCGGCTTGAGGAAGCTGGTCGCCGAGGCCGGGCCGATGAGGTCCGATGCGACGATCGACGGCTCGGGCCCGGCCCCCCTCGAGCTCGACGTCAACGGCGTCGACAAGAAGCTCAGCGCCGCCGCCGCCTCGATCAGCCGGACGACCTCGGGCATCAAGGACGAGAGCGCCGAAGACCATCCGGTCTACCGCCTCGACCAGGGGCGGACGGTCGAGGAGAAGGCGCCCGACGGGGCCTCGCGGCGGGTCCGGATCATCGGATCGGGGTTCTAAGGGTCTGTTTCAAAAGTCACCGACCTCATCCTGAGGCGCCCTTTGCGAAAGCAAAGGGCCTCGAAGGATGCTCCAGAAGGCGCTGAGGGCCCCGACGGAGTTCTTAGACTAGAGGCCCTTTCGGGGCCTCAGAACGAGGACACTGCGCTTTCGAGACAGGCCCTAGGGCGGCGCATTAGGCGCGAGATATCCCTGCTTTCGGTGGAGCAGGGAATTTGAGTTCCCTGCTCCGCCAAAAAAATTCCCTGCTCGGCCGAGTAGGGAATTTTCGCGGAACCGGCTAAAATCACTGGGTTTTTCTGGCAGGTTTTTCCGAAAACAGGCCGAAACGCGATAAATTCCGTGCAGATTTCCCTCTTACCAGGGAATTCCTCCGCGCGGGGCCCCGGCTCTCCGACCGACGCAAGCCTCTCTCGGCGCGCTCGAAAGCTTGACTTCGCCCCCAGTGGCGGACAGTTTCGCCCGCCTTTTTCGAGCCGTTCGGCGGGCAGCAAGGTCTCAATGCGCACCTATCTAAGCTTCGAAACGCCGGTCGCCGAGATCGACGCCCGCATCGACGAACTGCGGGCCGTGGCCGGGAAGGACGATTCCCCGGTGCTCGCCGAGGAGATCGCCAAGCTCGAGGCGAAATCCGAGAAGGCGCTCGCCGAACTCTACGCCAGCCTGACGCCGTGGCAGAAGGCCCTTGTCGCCCGAGCGCAGGACAGGCCGCGCTTCTCAGACTATCTCAAAGGCCTTATCACGGAATTCACGCCGCTCGCCGGAGACCGCTACTTCGGTGAGGACGAAGCGATCGTCGGCGGACTCGGCCGGTTCGAGGGCGAGGCGGTCTGCATCATCGGCCAGGAGAAGGGCGCCGACACCGAGAGCCGGATCAGGCACAATTTCGGCATGGCGCGGCCCGAGGGCTATCGCAAGGCGGCGCGGCTCATGGAGCTCGCCGACCGCTTCGGCCTGCCGGTGCTCGCGCTCGTCGACACTGCTGGCGCCTTTCCGGGCGTCGACGCCGAGGAGCGCGGCCAGGCCGAGGCGATCGCGCGCTCGACCGACGCCTGCCTCTCCCTCGGCGTGCCCAATGTCGCGGTGGTGATCGGCGAGGGCGGCTCGGGCGGCGCCATCGCCATCGCAACCGCCAACAAGGTGTTGATGCTCGAACACGCGATCTACACGGTCGCCTCTCCCGAAGCCGCAGCCTCGATCCTGTGGCGCGATTCCTCGCGCGCCCAGGACGCGGCGACGAGCATGAAGATCACCGCCCAGGACCTCGTCAGGTTCGGGATCATCGACACGATCGTCCCCGAGCCGCTCGGCGGCGCGCATCGCGATCCGGAGGCGGCCGTCACGGCGACCGGCGACGCGATCGGCGAGGCGCTGAGGTCGCTCGCGAACATGAGCGGCGAGCAATTGCGCGAGGCGCGGGCGGAGAAGTTTCTGGCGATCGGGCGGAAGGTGTAGGTTCCCTTCTCCCGCTTGCGGGAGAAGGTGGCCGACGAAGTCGGCCGGATGAGGGGCCGCCCTCACCCCCGACCTCTCTCCCGGAGGGGCCCGGAAGGAGAGGAGAGAAGGACGCGATGCTGCAGACATGGCGCTGGTTCGGGCCGGACGATCCGGTCAGCCTGGAACATGCGGCCCAGGCCGGCGCGGCCGGAATCGTCACCGCGCTCCATGATCGGAACCGGGGCGAAATCTGGAGCGCAGACGACGTCGCCGGGCGCCGCGCCGAGATCGAGCAGGCGGGCCTCGTCTGGTCGGTGGTCGAGAGCATCGCAGTCGGCGAGGAGATCAAGACGCGCAGCGGTGCGTTCCGGCAGAAGATCGACAATTACAAGCAATCGATTCGCAACGCCGCTCGGGCCGGGGTGAAAGTCTTCTGCTACAATTTCATGGCGATCACCGACTGGACGCGCACCGATCTCGCCTGGCGCCTGCCGAACGGCGGCGCCGCGCTGCGCTTCGACGCCGTCGACTTCGCGGCTTACGACCTCTTCATCCTCCAGCGCGACGGCGCGGAGGACGACTACGCATCGCGGCTGATCGAAAGCGCCATGGACCGTTTCGAGGCGATGTCGGGGGAAGAAAAGCTCGCCCTAGAGCGGACGCTGATCGACTGGCTGCCGGCGCGCGAATTCACCTATGATCGCGACAGCTTTCGGCGGACGCTCGCTGCCTACAAGGGCGTCGGCGTCGAGGACATGCGCTCGAACCTCGTCGCTTTCGTCGCCGAAATCGCGGCGGTCGCGGAGGAGGAGGGCGCGCGCCTCGCCATCCATCCGGACGATCCGGCTTTCCCTATTTTTGGCCTGCCGAGGGTGCTGTCGACGGCGGAGGATGTGCGAAAACTGTTCGCCGCGGTCCCGTCGAGAGCCTGCGGCGTCACCCTCTGCGCCGGCTCGTTCGGCTCGAACGCTGCGAACGATCTCGTCGCCATGGCGCGGGAGTTCGCGCCGCGGGTGCATTTCGTCCACCTGCGCAACGTCAAACGCGAGCCGAACGGCTCGTTCTTCGAGGCCGATCATCTCGGCGGCGACGTCGACCTCGTCGGGCTCGTTGCCGAACTTATGACCGAGGAGCGCCGCCGTCGCGCCGAAGGCCGCGCCGACGCCGAGATCCCGATGCGGCCCGATCACGGCCACCTCATCGGCGACGACCGGTTGAAACGGATGAACCCGGGCTATTCCTTCGTCGGCCGCCTCAAGGGCCTCGCCGAATTGCGCGGCGTCATGCAGACGGTGGAGGCGTTCCAAGCGGGACGGTTGGCGTGATGAAAGTCGGGGACTGACATGGCGCCGATTGTCGAGAGGCGCCCCGGCCGGCGCAATCTGGTGTTTGGACTGTTCGCCGTCGGGCTGATCGCCGCCGGCTCGGTGCTCGGGGGTCTGGCCGCCACGCCAAATCTTGCGCCCTGGTACGAGGGCCTCGTGAAGCCGCGGTTCAACCCGCCGAATTTCGTCTTCGGCCCGGCCTGGACGGCGCTTTATCTCCTGATGGCTTTCGCCTTCTGGCGCATCCTTTGCCTGCCGGGCCGCACGCCGGGCCGCGGCCCGGCGATCGCCGCGTTTCTCGCGATGTTCGCGCTCAATGTGCTCTGGTCGTTCCTGTTCTTCGGCGCCCGCAGTCCGCTCTTGGGGCTCGTCGACATCGTCCCTCAATGGATCCTGATCGCCGCCACGATCACGCTCTTTTTGCCGCTCGACTGGCTCGCGGCGGCCTGCCTCGTCCCTCTGGCGCTGTGGGTCGCCTTCGCGGGCCTGCTGAACTTCGAGATCTGGCGGCTGAATTGAGCGCGCCGTCGTCATCGCGCGGAGCGAAGGCGAGGCGGCGATCCAGAAGTGGGCGGCGGCCTGGATCGCTTCGCTTCGCGCGCAATGACGGCGCCCAAACTCGTCGCCCAGTTCAAAACATCATCCGGATCGCGAGGTTGTACATGATCCAGATCGTGCCGCCCGCCATGAGGGCCAGGATCATCGTCGAGAACAGGATGAGGTGCAGATCGTCCACATTCTGCTTCGGCGGGTTGATGTGCAGGAAGAATCGGAAATGGACGATCGCCTGGAAGAAGGCAAAGACTCCGATGGCGACGATAAGCCCGAATCGCGAAAAGGCGGACCAATGGACCAGCGCGAAGGGCGTGAAGGTGAGCGCGAGGGCAAGGCAGAACCCAATGATATAGGAGTTCCGCTCCCGCCGGTATTCCTTGTCCCGGTCTTCCTGTTGACCGGGTCCCGTTGCCGCCGGCTCCTCCGCGGAGCGCCGGATCAGACCCATCGACAGAACTAGAAGCGCAGTGAGGCCGAGCGTCCAGGGCCAGGACCTGCGCGTTCGACGGCTCATGCCAGCCCCATGAGATAGACGACGGAGAAAATAGCGATCCACACGATGTCGAGGAAGTGCCAGAAGAGGCCGAGCCGCAAGAACCCGAGCTTCACGTCCTTGTCGAGGCCGTAGACCCAGATCTGAACGACGAGGGCGGCCATCCATAGGATGCCGGTGGTCACGTGCAGGCCGTGCAGCGGCACGAGGGTGAAATAGGCGGACAAAAAGCCGCTGCGGTCCGGTCCGGCGCCCTTGGCGATCGCCGACAGGAAGTCCATCACCTCGAAGCGGAGAAACGCGCCGCCCAGCATGGCGGTCGCGCCGAGCCAGGCCAGAAGCGGCCAGAGGCGGCGCCCGTATTTGAGCGACACCGAAGCCATTCCGTAGGTGAAGCTGCTCGACAGAAGCGCGCAGGTTTCGATGAAGGCGCTCTTGATGTCGAACACCTCATGCGGACCCGGTCCGCCCGCGGTCGAGGGCAGCATGATCGCATAAGTGGCGAATAGCACGCCGAAGACGATCGCATCGGACATCAGAAAGACCCAGAAGCCGAACAGCATTTGCTCGGCTTCTTCGTCCGCGTCGCCGTGGGCCGGGCCGAGATTGATCCCTGGATGTTTCGGGAACTCGGCGGCGCTCATTGAGGCGCCTCGACATAAGGATGGGCGGCGAGCCCCTCATTCAGGGGCTCGAATTCCTCGCCTCGGGTGACAGGATGGGCCCTGGCCACGTCGCGGAGCCATTGCAGATAATACTGTTCGACTTCGCTCGCCGGGATGATCTTCTTGACGTCGCGCGCAAATCCGCGCCCGACGATGGCCGCGAGGGCGAAGAATCCGGCGATCACCAAGAGCCACCATATGCGCCAGGTCAGGCAAAAGGCCATGAGGGCGCCGGTGACGCAGAGGATCATCCCCATGGCGCTGTTTTTGTCCATCTCGATGTCTTCGAACCTGTCCGGCATTCGATAGGCGCCGCCGCTGTCCTTTAAAATCGTGAAGGCGTCGCGGGCGGTCACCTGCGGCAGGAAGGCGAAGTTGTATTCAGGCGGGGGCGCGGAAATCGACCACTCCAGGCTGCGCCCGTCCCACGGGTCGCCTGCCGGCACCCGGTTCCGGTCTCGCTGGAGGATGGACACCAGAAGCTGGATGACGAGGCTGGCGTAGGCGGCCAGGATGAAACAGGCGCCGACCCCGGCGACTAGCATGTAAGGGAGATAGGTCGGGTCCGTGTAAGACAGCGTGCGGCGGGGAAAGCCGAGCAGCCCCAGCACATAGAGCGGGAAGAAGGCGAGCATGAAACCGACAATCCAGCATATCGCTGCGGTCATTCCCCACCGCTCGTTGAGCCTGAAGCCGAACGCCTTGGGAAACCACATGTGATAGGCCGCCAGCATGCCGAACAGCAGGCCGGGAATCAGCACGTTGTGGAAATGCGCGACCAGGAACAGGGTGTTGTGCACCTGGTAATCGATAGTCGGATTGGCCAGGAGGACGCCCGTCAGCCCGCCGATGACGAACAGCATCATGAACGCAAGGCCGTAGACGAGCGGCACGGAGAAGCGAACGCGCCCCCGGAACATGGTCCAGAGCCAGTCGTACACCTTCACGCCGGTGGGCACCCCGATCAGCATTGTGGCGACGCCGAACGTGGTGTTGATGCCGGGGCTTTGGCCCATGGTGAAGAAGTGGTGCACCCAGACCGTGAATGACAGAAAGGCGATCGCCATCGTCGCAAGAACGAGCGACGAGTAGCCGTACAGCGTCTTGCCGGAAAACGTCGAAAAGACTTCCGAGTAAACCCCGAAAGCCGGCAGGATGAGAATGTAGACCTCCGGGTGGCCGAACAGCCAAAATAGATTGGCGTAGTTCATCATGTTGCCGCCCATGTCGTTGGTGAAGAAGTGGTAGCCGAGGTAGCGGTCCAGGGCGAGCAACGCGGTGGCGACGGTCAGCGGCGGCATCGCGAAAATCATCAGGATGCTGGTGCACAGCGACGTCCAGGTGAAGAGCGGCAGCCGGAACCAGGTCATGCCTGGCGCGCGCCGCTTGTAGATGGTGACGGCAAAGTTGATGCCGGTCATCATCGACCCGAGCGACGACAGTGAGACGGCCCAGATCCAATAGTCGGGGCCGACGCCTCCGCTAAAGGCCATCTCGGTATAGGGCGGATAGCCGCTCCAGCCGCCGGTCGAAAACTTGCCGATGTCCAGGGAGATCATGACGATCGCGGCGCCTGCCGCCGTCAGCCCGAGACTGATGGAGTTCATCACCGGGAAGGAAACGTCGCGCGCCCCGATCTGCATCGGCATGACGAAGTTGATGATTCCGGTCAGAAACGGCATCCCCATGAAGAACACCATGATCGTTCCATGGGTGGTGAAGAGTTCGCCGAAATGGTGCGACGAGAGGAATCCGCCGTAGAGACCGAAGGACTGCTGGGTGCGCATCAGGGCCGCTTCGATGACCGCGCGCCCCATCATCACGAACGCCAGCACGATATACATGATCCCGATGCGCTTATGATCGACGCTGGTCAGCCATTCCGACCACAGTTCGTTCCACTTGCCGAACCAAGTGATGAGCCCGGCGACGACGACGGCGCCGATGATGACGAGCGATGCGGCGAGGGTCGCGATGACGTCATTGATGAGGGTGACCGGGTCGGGATGCTGCACCGCGTCCCAGAACGGCAGCCACTCGAGGCTGAGCCTTCCGAGGAAGAAGTGATACCAGGACATGCTTGTCACTCCGGAAGGGGGGACGGGGGCCCCGCCGCCGGTGGAGGAGCCTCGGGACGGGTATTCTTCATGGCCGAGCTGTGCGCGCTCCGGTGGAAAGACTGCACCACCTCCTGGAACAGGGTCGGCGACACCGCCTTGAAGTAGAGCGCGCCGAGAGGCGCGCCGCCGCCGCCCAAGGCCTCGCGGGTGGCGTCCAGCGAGTTCCTCAACTGGACGACGTGGTAGGTCGCCTTGGTCATCGGGATGCCGTTCGCCTGGACTCGGCGGACCCAAGCCGCGAAGTCGCCGGGGCTCATCGCCAACGCCGTGAACTTCTGCTTTTCGAAGCCTTCGCCGTTGTATTGGGTGTTCTCGCCGAGGAAGCCGCCGGCCGCGTCCGCCTGCAGGTGGAGGCGGGTGACCATGCCCGGCATTGCGTAGATCTGGCTCCCGATTGCGGGAATGAAAAAGGATTGCAGCACCGTGTCCGAGGTCAGCTCGAACGCCACCTCCCGGCCGGCGGGCAACGGGAGTTCGCCCATGCTGGCGATACCCTGGTCGGGATAGACGAACAGCCACTTCCAGTCGTAGCCGACGACCTGGATTCGCAGCGGCGGGTCGGCGGACAGCGGCTTATAGGGGTCGAGGCCCACCGTGTCCTGCGCCAGCCACACGCCGAGCGCGGTCACGATGCCGAACGGAACGCCCCAGATGACGAACTCGAGCGGCCAGTTGAAATCCCATCTCGGGGTGTAGGGCGTCCTCTCATTGCGGTAGCGATAGCGCCAGGCGAAGAACGGGGTCAGGACCAGGACCGGGACGACCACGATCAGGAGCATCAGCACGACGACGGCGAAGTGATTGCGCTGCGCCAGCGCGATGGGCCCTTGCGGATTGAGAAAGGTGATATGGGTGTTGGTTGACGAGCAGCCGGCGAGCAGGAGCGGCGCAAAAAGCGCCGGCCAGACCGCCCGCCGCAAGGCCGGCTCGGGTCGGATCGAGGTCGCAGCGCCGCGTGCGACGACTGGAGCCCTCTTCTCCGGCGGGCCCCGATCGGACGTCGGCATCAGCCTGGAAGTTCGCTCAGAAGCGGGCTGGCGTTCGGGTCGCCTCGGCTGCCGATGATCTGTTTCGCCTCGGTATACTTGTTGTTGTAATAAGCCTTTTCGTAGGTGGTTTTGTCGTGAATGTCGGCGCCGGCCACGACCAGTCCGGCAAACCCGCCGTTCTCGCCGGACCAGACGATGACGTTGCTTCCGCCGCCGATCGGGAACCGGGCATCCGCGGACCACTTGACGAACGCCGCGCTGGCGTCACCGTAGAAGGAGAGCTGGCTGTTCTGGGTGAAATACCCCAGGGCCTTGTCCGTCATCGGGAACATGAAGACCGGTCCCGTCTCGCCTCCGGCCTGGAAGCCGAACGAGAAGGAGCCGATCGTCAGGAAGGCCGGATTACTCCAATGTCCGTCGCCATGGGCGACGAACACGCCCGTACCGCCGGAGGCGCCGAACCCGAGGGCGCCCTTGACCAGGTGCGGGACGATGAAAACGCCTTTGGCCTTCTCGAGCAGGCCGGCGAAATCAGGATTGGAGCGGAGCGAGTGGATGTCGCGCGCCGCCGAGATGAGGACGTTTTGCGCCCCGGCCGCGTCGGAACTCGCTCCCAAGTTTTGGGCAGAGGCCGGGACGATCAGGAGAGCGGAAAAAACAAGAGAAGCGGCGACCCTTTTCGCTGAAAACACGACGGCCTCCCTCTTTGGTCAGTTCACCGTGTAAACTCCAACTTGGCGCAGATGTTCCGCTGCAACATGCTTCGCGCGACGGAGGGGCGGATCCCGCCGCCCCGCCGGCGCGCGGGATGCTCCTCCGTCAGCCTGGCAGTTCGGTCAAGAGCTTGCTGGCGTTCGCTGGGCCGGCGTTGCTTTCGATGATCTGCTTCGTGTGAGTGTACTTGTTGTTGTAATAGGTCTTGTCGTAGCCGGTGTCGGCGTGCACGTCGCTGCCGTTGACGTCCAGCCCGGCGAAGGCGCCGTCCTGGCCGGACCAGACGACGACGTCGCCCTTGCCGACCGACCCTTGCGCGTTCGGCGCCCACTTGACGATCGTCAGGTTGGCGTTGCCGTTGAGGGAAAAGTTGTTGCTCTGAGTGAAATCGCCGACCGCCTTCGGCGTCATCAGGAACATGACGACGGGGCCCGCCTTGCCGCCGGCCTGGGCGCCGATCGAGATCGAGCCGATGGTCATGAAGGCGGGATCGCTCCAATGTCCGTTGTCATGCGCGACGAGAACGCCCGTCCCGCCCGATCCGCCGACCACCAGCGCGCCCTTGACCAGGTCCGGGACGATGAACACGCCCTTGGCCTTCTCCAGCAGCTTGGTGAAATTGGGGTTGGACTTGAAGCCGGCGACGACCTTGGCGGAAAAGTCGACGACCTGCTGGGGGCCCGACTGGTTGACGCCGTTGCTGGCGTTATCCGCGGCCAGCGCCGGCACGGCCAGGACAAAGGACAGGACGGCCGCCGAAACGGCGAGTTTGTTCGCAAGAAACACGGGCTATCTCCATTTTGAGTGAGTTCCAGCTGGAAACCGCCCTGGCCGCCCGATGTTCCGCTGACCACGCGGAGCGGCCCGCCCCGCCGCGCCAGATGTTCGATCAGCCGTTGCTTTCGGCCCTGCCTTCCTGCGAGGCGCGATGGGTTCGCTGGCCGACGTCGACCTCAAAGCCCAAGGGCAGCAGGAACTTCGCGTCCCATCCTTCGACTTCGGCGATTCCGTCCTTCAGCGGATAGCGATTGCCGCCGACTGCCACGTGATCGGAGGCATGCTGGTCGTCGTCCCAGTCCGGCGGGGCGCGCATCCGGACCATTGTCCCCGGCGGCGGCGTGACTTTCGCCGCCTCCATCGCCCAATAATCGATGATGCCCTGCCTTTTCACCGGCTTCGGCCTCGCCCACGCGAGCGCCTGAATGGTCGAATCGACCTGATCGTCATAACGCCCGCCGGGAAAGACCGTGAGCTCGGCGAGGTAGTCGGAAAGCCAGTGCGCCTTGTCGGGCAGATGGACGAAGCCGTTCTCGATCACCGCCGTCTGCGCGTGCGCGCGCATGATCTTGTCGCCGGTCGGGCCTGATGCCGGTCACGCGCGAGAGACCCTCATGGATCAGGTCCTGGATCAGCTGCGTGCCCGAGGCCTTGTCCTCGATCAGGATGGCCTCGGGACGGTAGAGCCGCTCCTGCTCCTTGACGGCGCGCCTGAGGTCGGGAAAGGCGAGCTTCTTGCGCATGACGTTGAGGAGGTAGAAGTTCGGCCCCTTCAGCCCCCAGGTCGTGCAGACGGAATAGTCGGCGAGCTCGGTGGCCTTGTTGGCGGTGTCCCAGCTCTGCAGGATGCGGTCGAAGGGCGGCGCCTCGGCGGGGCGGAAGCGCGCGAACCAGTCCGCCTTGATGAGACCGCCGCCGGCGGGCGCCGGCCGCTGCTGATACTGGGCGGCGAACCTGAATTCCCCGGTCGTGAGGCGGATGCCTTCGAGCGTCGAAAGCAACTCGCGGCCCGGCTGGAGGGCTTCGCCGGCCCGGCGAGAAAACACGTCGCGCCGGTGGCGGGTCTCGACCACGTGGACCTCGTCCTCCTCGGCGATGGCAGGCAGCCTGAGCACCTCCCAGCGACCCTTCTCCAGGACGTGACCGACAAGGTCGTCCTCGTGCAGGCGCTGCATGACGATGACGATCGCGCCCTTCGCCTTGTCGTTGAGGCGCGGATAGAGCGTGCCGTCGAACCAGTCGTTGACCGCCCGGCGCCGGTTCTCCGACATGGCGTCGTCCGGTTGCAGGGGATCGTCGATCACGATCACGTCGGCCCCCAGCCCGGTGATGACGCCCCCGATCGAGGTCGCGAGGCGAGAGCCGCCGGCGGCGGTCGAGAGCTCGGCCAACGGCTCGCGGGCCGAGGCGAGCCTGGTCTGAAACAGCGCCTGGTACCAGCCCGAGGACATGACCGCCCGGCAGTCGCGCGCGAACTTGTCGGAGAGGTGCTGCGCGTAGCTCACGTTGACGATGGCGAGCGAGGGGTCGTGGCCGAGCAGCCACGCCGGCAGCGCGACCGAAGCGGCGACCGACTTCATGTGCCGAGGCGGCACGTTGACGATGAGCCGCCTTGCGCGGCCCTCGCGAACGCCCGCGAGCCGCGCAGCGACGGCTTCCGCGTGCCAGGCGGGCGTATACGCTTTGCCCCCGTGAAGCTGTTCGAAGCAGCGGACGAAGAAGGAGTAGAAGTCGTCCCGCTGGAACGCGGCGACGACGCTGGAAGCCAAGGCGCCCGAGCCCTCGGCGCCAAGGGCGGCGTCCCGGCGAGTTTCAGCAATCATGGTTTCTCCTTACGCAGGTTACGAAGCGCGCAGGCGGCGGCGAGCGTGAGCGCGACGCGCTCGCTGCGCCGGAGCGCCGCGGCGAAGCCAATCAAAATCAGCGCCCTGTCGCGCTTGCCCGAAAGGTCATCGGGAATGCGCTTGACGAGCTTCGCCACGATCGCCGCCGTGGCGGGCGCCTTGCCCTTCTGCGCAGTCCCCAGCTTGCGCCGGATGCCGCGCATGACCGCTTTGACGCTTTCGTTGATCGGCGGTAACTCCCAAGCTCGCGTACGGCGTTCCGTGTTCTAGGGGCCGGCGCCGCCCCAGCGACCCACGGATCAAGTCCGGGGGCGCCGCGAAGCGGCCTCGAACTCGTCCTGAGCTTGTCGAAGGACAATTCCAGAAAGCGCCAAACGGGACGCGCTGTCTCGGAGAGGCGCCGGACGATATGATTTGAACGAATAGGGCGACCAGTTGAACGGGGCGTCGATCTATATCCTCCTGTGTTCCGACGGCAGCTATTACACCGGCGTCACGCGACGCTCGGTGGAAGAGCGCGTAAGCGAACACGCGCAAGGCCTGATGCCCGGCTATACGTTCACGCGTCGGCCTGTGAAGCTTGTGTTTTCCGAACACTACGAACGGATTGTCGACGCGATCGCGGCGGAGAGACGGATCAAAGGCTGGTCGAGGGCGAAGAAGGAGGCCTATATGCGCGGGGCTTTCTCAACGCTCGTGGCGCTTGCGAAGAGGGGTCCGAAGCAGGGCGGGTGAGCTGGCCTGCCGAACCGCGGCGCGACCTGGAGCGTCCTTCGAGGCTCTTGCTTCGCAAGAGCGCCTCAGGATGAGGTGGGTGGGATTGAGGACGGTTTCGAGAGGCGGCTTTGGGAGCTCGAAGCGGGCGCGAAATGGTCGAGACCTTGGGCTTTTTTCAAAAATCATAAACCTCATCCTGAGGCGCCCTTTGCGGAAAGCAAAGGGCCTCGAAGGATGCTCCAGAGGACGCCGGCGGCGCCGCCTGGTCACGGAGCTCGTCCTTCGAGGCCCCTTCGGGGCGCCTCAGGACGAGGATGGTGGATTTTTGAAACAGGTTGCCTTGAGACGGAGATCGGCCAGGGCCGCCAGATAGGCGCAACGGTCGCCGGCGTCGCCGGCAGCGCGATCGCGCCCATCGCCTGGCGCGAGGTCGAGAAACGGCGGATGTCCGAGCCAAAGCAACCCGGGTTCGCTCGCGCATCGAATCCGCGCTGATCGACGGTTCGTGAGCGCCGTGCTAGGCCTTGGGCTCGGGCCGATCCCTTGACCTCCCGTTCGAGGAAAGCCGCCGCCTAGGCCCCACGCGCCGATCAAAGCGGGGGCAGCTCCATAGGCGCCTGAAGATCTGGAGACTGAAAAATGAAAGCGATTCGGGTTCATGAATTCGGCGGTCCTGAGGTCCTGAAGCTTGAAGAGGTAGCCACGCCGAAACCTTCAGCCGGCGAGGTGCTGGTGCGCATTCATGCGGCGGGGGTCAATCCCTACGACACCTACATGCGCGCTGGCGCGTATGCCGTGAAACCGCCGCTTCCGTACACGCCCGGATCGGATGGCGCCGGAGTCGTTGAAGCCGTTGGCGACGACGTCAAAAAGGTGAAGCGAGGCGATCGCGTGTACACCGCGAAGACCCTCACCGGCGCCTATGCGGAATACGCACTCGCGCTCGAACAGCAAGTGCATCCGCTCCCCGCGAAAATTGATTTCGAGCAAGGCGCAGGAATTTGGGTGCCCTACGGCACGGCGTATCATGCGCTGCATCACTCGGCGAAAGCGCACGCGTCCGAGACCGTGCTCGTACACGGCGCGAGCGGCGGCGTCGGCACAGCGGCGCTCCAAATCGCCCGCGCCATGGGTCTTAGGGTTCTTGGCACCGCAGGCACGCCGAAAGGCCTCGAAGTGGCCAAGCGAGAGGGAGCGCATCGAGTTTTCGATCACCGCAAAGCCGGATATCAGGAAGAAATTCTGCAAGCGACAGACAACCGCGGCGTGGACGTCATTTTGGAAATGCTCGCGAACGTGAACCTTTCCGATGACACGAAGCTTTTAGCCAACAATGGCCGTGTCATCGTGATCGGCAGTCGTGGCGAGGTCACCATCAATCCCCGCGAGCTGATGGGGCGCCGCGCTTCGATTCGCGCCTTCACGCTCTGGGCCATAACCGCGGCCGAAGAGGCGGACATCCACGCCGGGCTGTTTGCGGGCCTCGAAAACGGGACCTTGCGGCCCATTGTCAGCAAGAAATTGCCGCTCGCCGATGCGGCGCGCGCGCACAAGGAGATTCTCGAGCCAGGAGCGGCCGGCAAAATCGTGCTCACCTGCTGATCGATCAGCGGCGGAGCCCAGCCAGACGCTTCATTTCGGGCCACCCCCTTAGAGGGCTTGTTCACAAATGCGAGCGTGCGCCGAATATTCGCGGCCACTGGATTGTTCACGGCCGGACAATTCACGGAGGCTCAGATGAAGCGTGTCGATTTTAGCAATCTCCGTTGGATAGCGAGCGCGATCACGGCGCTCGCCGTCCTTCAGACAATGACCGCGCCCGCCTTCGCGGCGGTCTGGCGCATCGACCCCGCCAAAACGACGATCGCGTTCGCCATCGACGCGGTGGGCTTCCCGCGCACCGAGGGGCGCTTTGACCGGTTCGAGGGACGCATTTCCGTCGACTTCGAGCATCCGGACAGAAGCAGCGTGATCTTTCATGTCCAGGCGCAGTCGGTCGACGTGGGCTCCGCGTCGTTCAGCGATTACCTCCGGTCGACGGCGTTCCTCGACTTGGCGGCGCATCCGTCGATCGACTTCGTCTCGACGTCGGTCAAGAAGATCAACGATCGCGCCGTGCGCGTCACTGGCGATCTGACCTTGCTCGGGGTGACCAGGCCGATCGCCGTTGACGTCGCCGTTGTGGACCAGGACGGAGCTCCGCGTCCTCGGCTCGCGTTCCGCGCCGAGACGATGATCGACCGGCTGGCGTTCGGCATGAACTCGGGCTATCCGCTCGTTTCGCGCGAGGTGGATCTGAAGATTTCGAGCGTGGCGGAGGCGATTTGATCGGCAAGGCGCGGCCGGCGCGCTGGAGCGCGTTCCTGATCGTGCTGCACTGGCTCTCGGGCGCGCTGATCCTCGAGCTTTTCGTTCACGGCTTTCTCATGGTCCACGCGGGCCTGAGCGCCGCGACAGTCTTCGGCCTTTATCAGTCGCACAAGTCGATCGGCTTCGTCGTGCTCGCCCTCACGGCGGCGCGCCTCGTTTTGCGATTGGCGAGCGGGACGCCGCCGCGGTTCGGCGCGGCGTGGGAGCGCACGCTCGCCCGCCTCGTTCAGGCGGCGCTCTATGCGCTGACGGGCGTCGCGGTCGCCTCCGGCTGGCTCGTCGTGTCGACCTCGCCGTTGCCGATACCGACGCGCTTCTTCGGCTTCTTCGTCATCCCCGGCATCGCGCGCCCGGATGCGGCTCTGTTCGCCGCCGCAGCCCTGGCGCATCGAATTGCCGCCTGGTCGATCCTCGCCCTCGTCGCGCTGCATGTCGCGGGGGCGCTCAAGCATCACGTCGTCGATCGTGACGGCGCGCTGACGCGGATGCTGCCGCGCTGGCCGAAGCGCGCGATGCGATTGATTTGAACCTCGGCCACGAAAGAACGGGAGCACGCTGCCGGTGAAAGCGGCCTCATCCGTTAGCTGCCGCTACGCGCCGCGACAGTCTCGAGCTCGGCAATGAGGCCGTTCGCGAGCTTCGCTGCGGGGCGCCTTGGCTTCGCTGTTGGCTTGGAGCCTTGGAAACACGCCGGCGCGACTTTTATTCATGAAGAAAGTTTG
>CAVVTP010000031.1:0-140577 GCA_963751165.1 uncultured Alphaproteobacteria bacterium | reverse complement strand
TGCTTTCGCCGATTCCGCTGGCCTCGCCGGTGACGATCGCGACCTGTCGGTGCAATGCAGCCATGAGCACGACCTCCTCGAAGTTCGATGGCCGTCCTTGGCGGTCCGCGTCTGGCGAACAACAGCATCGCTACTACCCCGCGCTGCCCTGAAGCGCCCCGACCAGCGTCGTCAGCGACTCCCGAAGGCGCCGGGATGAGACCTCGTCGTTGAGCACATCCTCGGCGGTTACGGTCTGGCCGGTCAATGAAAGCGCAGCAAACGCTTCCGGAACCAGGCGGGCCGCCATGGTGGACAGGATTTCCTGCAGATTCGCCTGGGCATGGAATGCGCGCGGCGAAGCATTGATCAGGGCCACCCGCTTGCCGGCGAAGGTCTCGCTGGCGACCAGCCAGTCGAGCGCATTCTTGAAGGCGCCGGGCAGCCCGTGAGCGTATTCCGGCGCGGCGATGACGATCGCGTCGCTCGCGGCGACGAGCGCCCGCAGGGTCTCGACCGGAGCAGGGACAGGCGCGCCCTCGACATCGTCGTCCGGATTGAACGGCGGCAGCTTTGCGAGCTCCTGATAGACGAGCACCCGCACGTCCTCTGGGGCGAGACGCGCCAGCGCCGCAAGCGCCGCGGTATTGGTGGAGTTCTTGCGAAGACTGCCGGAAATCGCGAGCACGCGCATGGATTGGCTTTCGGTGACAGGGCTCGGCCCAGGCGACTCGAACAAAATCCCCCGGAGCCTTGCGGTTGCAAGAGCAGACGCGGCTGACCCGCGCAATACGGGCGATCGACAGATTGACGCGCGAGTACCGCTCGCGACAAATGCGAAGCTTCTTTTCGCCCGGTTTGTGAGAGACCGTGTCCGCGCCAAAGCAGAGGCAGGTCATGGAGGCAAGTCATGACTGAGAAGACGGGTCTGATCGTCGGAATCCTGCACATCATGCGCAGCTTCTGGGATTTGCCCGCTGACTGCAACGAGGGGGAACTCTTTGCCTATGCCGAGATGCTTCTCGACCGGATCGAGACCGGCGTCAGCACCGAAGCGCTCTATGCGTATCTGGCCAAGGTTCAGGTCGGCAGCCTGGAAATGCCGGCGTCCGACGCCTACCGCGAGGTCGTGGACCGGTCGGTCGTTCTGGTCAAAAGCTCGCGCCAAACGCCCTCCCAAGAATAGTTGCCGTCGCGACTTGGGCTGTCCGGGTTGGGACAAATATGAGACGGAAGGATTTGGGGGAACCCTATGATCCTCACTATGTTCAGCCCGGAGCCTAAGCCTTCCGGAGCAGTTCGATGAACACGCAACTGCGCAAAGCTCCATCGATCGACCGGGCAACCCTCGATCGGCTCGCCGCGACGGCGGTCAAGGTCGGGTTGCGGCTTCAGAAGGGCCAGGACCTCTTCCTTACCGCGCCCGTCACCGCGCTTCCTCTGGCGCGCCGGATCGCCCAAGAGGCCTACAAGGCAGGCGCAGGCCTCGTGACGCCGCTTTTCTCCGACGAGGAGCTGACGCTGGCGCGGTTCCGCTTCGCGCCCGAGGCGAGCTTCGACCGCGCGCCCGGCTGGCTCTACGAGGGCGTCGCAAAAGCCTTCGCCGCCAACGCGGCGCGCCTCGCCATAGTCGGTGAAGACCCGATGCTGCTCGCCGACGAAGATCCGGCCAAGGTCGCACGGGCTAATAAGGCCAACTCCATCGCCTATCAGCCGGCATTGGAAAAAATCGCCGGCTTCGACATCAATTGGAACATCGTGGCCTATCCGACCCTCTCCTGGGCGAAGCGGGTCTTTCCCGGCGAGGAGGAGGACGCCGCCGTCGGCAAGCTGGCCGAGGCGGTCTTCGCCGCCTCGCGCGTCGACAACGACGATCCGATCGCCGCCTGGAGCGCGCACAATGCAGTCTTGCGGCGCCGGACGGAATGGCTGAATGGCAGGCGATTTCACAGCCTTCACTATTCTGGCCCGGGCACGGACCTGACCATCGGGCTCGCCGACGGCCACGCGTGGGAGGGCGGCGCCGCGACGGCGAAGAACGGGGTGACCTGCAATCCGAACATTCCGACCGAAGAAGTGTTCACGACGCCGCACGCGCGACGGGTCGAGGGCCAGGTCGTCAGCACGAAACCTCTTTCGTATCAAGGCTCGCTGATCGACGGCATTGCAGTCAGGTTCGAGGCGGGGCGCATCGTCGAGGCGAGGGCGGCGTGCGGCGAGGAGGTCTTGAAACAGGTGCTCGAAACCGACGACGGCGCGCAGCGGCTCGGCGAGGTTGCGCTCGTGCCGCACTCCTCGCCGATCTCGCAGAGCGGCCTGATGTTCTTCAACACGCTATTTGACGAGAACGCCGCCTGTCACATCGCGATAGGCCAGTGCTATTCGAAATGCTTCCTCGACGGCGCGACGCTCACGTCCGAGGACATCGCGACGCGAGGCGGCAATAAGAGCATGATTCACATCGACTGGATGATCGGCTCGGACCGAATCGACATCGACGGCCTCGACGCCGACGGCGTCCGTACGCCGGTCATGCGCAAGGGCGAGTGGGCTTGACGGCGGCGACGCCTGTTCCAACCAACCTCCGCTTTCACGAGGAGCGGGCGCGCGCATGAGCGTCGCCTGAGGAGATGATCTCGATGTCAAAGTTCGTTTTCGCCCCTCCGCCAAGCCCTTCCGTGGCGATCGCCGGGAACGATGATCGCTTCCCCGTCCGCCGAATCTTTTGCGTCGGCCGCAACTATGCGGCTCACGCGCGCGAAATGGGCCGCGACCCCGATCGCGAGCCGCCGTTCTTCTTCACAAAACCTGCCGACGCCGTCGTCGACAGCGACGCGGTCATTCCATACCCGCCGCAGACCAACAATCTCCATTACGAGGTCGAACTCGTCGTCGCCATTGGTCCGGGCGGAACGGATATCCCCCGGGAAAAGGCGCTCGACCATGTTTGGGGATATGGCGTAGGCATCGACCTCACCCGGCGCGATCTACAAAGCGCCGCCCGCGACATGGGCCGCCCCTGGGACTGGGGCAAGGCCTTCGATCTCTCCGCGCCCTGCGCGCCTCTGCAGCGCGCCTCTTCCGTCGGACATCTGAATGCGGGCCGGATCTGGCTCGCGGTCAACGGCGTCGTGAAGCAGGACGCCAATCTGGCGGAGATGATCTGGCCGGTCCCCGACGTCATCGCGTTGCTGTCGCAATCGATGACTCTGCAGGCCGGCGACCTGATCATGACGGGCACTCCCGCCGGAGTCGGCGCGATCGTTCCTGGCGACGTCGTCAACGGAGGGATCGACGGACTAGGCGACATCGCGATTACGATCGGAAAGCGCGCTTCTGAACAGATGCGGCCGTGAGCGGGAGGCGCGTGCGGACGTTGGTGCAGGGGACGGCTGCAGCATGAGCGCCGGGATGAGCTTCGCCTGCCCGCGGAGGAGGCAGCGACATCGCTGCGAGCTTGACCGGCGTCGATCCATCCGGCATCCGACCGTACCCCTCTGTCTCTATGGGTCTCTATGGCGAGTGGCGGGGCCGTCGCAGACGCAGCCGGGAGCGGAAGGAATGAACGCTTATCTTTGGCTAAAGGCCCTGCACATCATCACCGTCATCGCATGGATGGCGGGGATGCTCTATCTGCCGAGGCTGTTCGTCTATCATGCCGATACGCCCGCTCCGTCAGCGACGTCAGAGACCTTCAAGATAATGGAAAGACGCCTTCTCAAGGCCATCATCAATCCATCAATGATCGCCGTGTTCATAACCGGGGCCATCCTGGCCTATCAGACCGGATATTGGCAGTTTACCTGGCTCCATATAAAGATCGCGCTGGCGCTTGGCCTGGGCGCCCTCCACGGGTATTTCGCGCGATATGTGAAGATCTTCGCCAAGGACGAGAATCATCGGTCGGCGCGCTTCTTTCGCATCCTCAACGAGGTCCCGACCGTTTTGATGGTCCTCATCGTCTTTCTTGTCGTCCTGAAACCGTTTTAGCCCGTCTTCGCGGATTCGGCCATTTTCTGGGGGTGCGCGTTAAGGAAATCAATATCTTGACCGAAAAGGTCTTCACTACAGGAGGTGTTGGGCGGGAAGCGCGGCGGCGGCGATTTTGGGGGGCGGCTGGGCCGGCAGCTTGAGCTTCATGCGGGCGATGAGGAGGCGCAGGTCGGGCTCGGGTTCGGTGAAGCGGGTGAGGACGATCTCTCGGCCGTCGGTGGTGGGCAGGTGCACGTCGATCATCTGCAGGGCGGCGAATTTCGCCAGCGCGCTACGCGCGGTGAGACCCGGGGCGAGGCTGTGCAGGCGGCGGGTCAGGGTGATCTGCAGGCAATAGGCGAGGAAGGCGACGAAGATGTGGGCTTCGATGCGCTTCTCGCATTTATGGAAAACCGGGCGGATCGCGAGGTCGCCCTTCAGGTTTCGAAACGCCTCCTCAACAGCAACGAGCTGGATATAGTACTGCCAGAGTTTGGCGGGATCGTCGTCGGTCATGTTGGTGCGCAACAGGTAGCGGCCCTCGCGGCGTCTGATTTTGCGCAACTTGTCGCGGTCGAGCGCGTAGGTCAGCGCGCCGGTCTTGTCGACCTCGGTCTTGACGAGCCGCCAGGCGCAGGGCGCCTTGGAGCGCGCCGCGCCGAGCTTCATCAGCCTTTCCTCACGGGAGACGTCCATCTCAGCGAGCTTCTTCAACCGCGCCCACAGCCATTTGAGCTGTCGCCTGCGCATTGCGCGCTCTTTGCTGACGCGATCGGCGCTCTGGGCCAAGACGTAGAGCTCTTCGTCCTGGGCCAGGAGCTTGACCTCGACCCCCTCGCGCGCCTTCCGCCAGGGGTTGTCGAGGAGCTGCTTTTCGAGGCGGGTCAGGCGTCCCTTGGGCGTTCCGACCAGATAGCGCACAGGCGGATCGGAGGCGCGCATCTCGGCGAGAACCTCCTCGGTCGGCACGCCGCGGTCCATGACCCAGACCCGCCGCGCCTTGCCGTACTGGCTCTCGATCTTTTCGAGGAAGGACCGCAGCGTCTTGCTGTCGGCCGTGTTGCCGGGCAGAACCTCGTAGGCGAGCGGCAGCCCTTCGGGGGTGACGAGGAGGGCGATGACGAGTTGCGGGCAATCGGGCCGCTTGTCGCGGCTGTAGCCGTGGCGGCGTTTCGAGCCCTCGGGCAGGTCGGAGGCGTTGACCTCGAAATAGGTGCTGGTCAGATCGTAGAGCAGCACGTCGAAGGAGGCGTTGAATAGATCGCGCCAACGCTTGCGTCAGATGTGAGAACAGCGCCTGTTTGTGGGCGATGAGCTTGTCGTGACAGGCGTAGAGCTTGTGCGCTTCCGCAAGGCCGAAGTCGGCGCCGAGCAAATCGGCCATGGCGCTATCGAGGAACCATTGGCGATGCAGCCGCCACTCGCTGCCGGGTGAAATGAGGCGATACGTCGCCAGCACTTGCAGCACGTCGGCCCAGCGCGTCCCTTTGCGGCTTCCTGGCAGGCGATCGGCCCAGAAGCGGTCGAGTTGCAGTTCGCGCCACAGAACGCCGGCGAGCCAGCAGGCGCCCCACTGGCGCGGCCGGCAGAGCCGCATCTCGCCGAGCCGCAGACGCACGATCGAGGCGTCGGCGGCGGGAAGATCGCAACGCTCATCGGAAAACAACGACAGCGAACGGGGCGCGCCGGCGTCCTCGTCGAACACCTCGATCGCCCTGCGCCAAGCTTCAGCCTGAGAAGAATTGATCTCGCCGAGGTATAGGACATAACGCTGCACCACCCGACCGCTGTCCAGACGCCGGTTCTCGACAACGCTCCAGTAGAGATGCGTCTTCCCGTCCTTTCGCCGCTCGGTCTTCCGGAGAAACATGGCGGAACCCAGTTTGACACGGAAACTCGAGTCGAGGAATCCGGTTCAAACTGAGTTGGTCTTCACTACAGCCGATTTTGGCCCCGGCCCCAATAGCCGCATCAAACAATCCAAATACTTGGATGGCGTGAAACGCCGCAAAATCAGGTTACCCACAGGCGAATCCGCGAAGACGGGTTAGCGTCCCGGGCTGGGCCAACGGCGCTGCACTATCGCGCCTTCTCGTGCTGGGCCATGCCGATGGATTTGAAGTCGTAGGTCGGATAGAACTCAGTGCGGTAGGCGCCCCACGCGGTGTCCTCGAGGACGCGGTTGACCTCCCTCAACCGCGAGGCCGGCAGGCGAAGAGTCACCACCTGGCCGATGCCCATCACGACATACCAGCTTACGACCTCTATGCCTGGCGGAGGAAACGCCTTGTAGAATCCTTGTCTGGCCAATTGGGCGTCCAGCTCGCCGAGCGGACGCGACTGATCGTGCTTCAGAAAGACGGTTAGAAGGACGGCGTTGTCGGCGGTAGCCGGCGCGCTGCCCACTGGCGGCGGCGGCGCGTTCGTCTGGGCGGATACGCCGCTGGCGATCGTCGCGAAAGTCAGAAAGGTCGCGACAGCGCCGAATGTCGCAGCCCGCTCCCTCTTTGCCGAAATGACCACGTCCGCCTCCTCTCGAAATCGGCCTTCGCCTCAACGGCTTGCAGAGCGGCCGTACTTCACCATGGCTTGCTTCGCCTTCGGTTCAGCGGCTGCTGGCCGAATATTGCTATACGCCGGCTCAGCGAGAACCCGAAAATCGGCGCGTCGCGTCCTCGTAGCGGAGCCGGGCGGACGCGAGCCTCGGCCCAAATCGCCCCAAGCCCGACCAAGAAAAACCGAGAAAAACCAAGGAAAACGCCCTTGGATTCGTTTGGATTTATTGGATTCCCTCTCCAATTCCGGGCTTTTCAATGGGTAACAGGCGATCTAAGGCGAAAAAATTATCGACCCTACGTATCCAGGCCCCGTTTCCACCATGGCGCCGTAGGAGGGAGCCGCAACTTGCGCAGACCTGCGCCCGCCATCGTTGCGGCCGATCAATCCTATCACGTTACAATAGACTGTGAGAGTATGCAAGAACAAAAAAAGAATAAAGCGCAAACACGCTTTCCGCTTCTCCTCAAGGCGGAATATACCGTTGTATAGATTTAAGTCACAACGCCCCCGACAGAAGACCTGAAAGATGCATGAACGTCGTAGACCTTCCGCCATGCTACCGCCCGGCAAGCCTGTCGGCGAACAGCGCTACCGTCTTGGCGTAGATCTGGGCGGAATTCCATTGCAGGATTGCGGCGAAGTTCGGCTCGCCTTCGTTCCAGCCGGCGCCGCGCTGCCAGCCGTGCGCCTGCAGGAAACTGGCGGTCGAAGCGAGCGCGTCGGCGGAATTGCGGATGAGATCCGGACTCCCGTCGCCATCGGGCGTGGTTGCGAACATGAGGACCGCCGAGGGCATCAGCTGCGTCTGGCCGATCTCGCCCGCCCACGCCCCCCGCAATTGTCTGGGATGCTGCACGACGCCGCGCTGGACCAGCATGAGCGCGTCGATGAGCTCGGCACGGAACCGATCCGGCCGGCGGCAATCCCAGGCCAGGGTGGCGAGTGCGCTGAACGTCGGAAACGAGCCGTTGTCACCGCCGAAACTCGTCTCGAGACCCCAGATCGCCACCAGCACCGGCCCGGGCACACCGAAGCGCTGTTCGATCCTCGCGAGCGGCCCGGCATAGGTCCTGAGCATCGCCTTGCCCCGCGCGATCCCGCCGGGGGTAATGTGGCTCGCGGCGAAGCCGGCGAAGTTGTGCCCGAATGCAGCGGCCCCGTGGTCGTGAGCCTTCACCGAGGCGTCATAGGCGACGCCGGCGAGCGCGGTGTCGATGACCTCGGACGAGACGCCGTCGCGTGCCGCCACCTGCCTGAAGCCGCTCAGCCATCCGTTGAACCCTTCGGCGCTCTTGCCGCAATCCTGGGCGCGCGCGGGGACGGCGGCGAGGAGGGCCGCGATTGCGGCGGCGAAAACACAAGCTTTCAAATCTGTTCCTCGCATCGGCAGGTCCGGCTTGATCGCAAATCGGGGCGCCGCGCGAGCCAGGAGGCGAGGCGGCGGCGAAGCCTATCAAAAGGGCACCTGTCGAGAAACCGCTTCTTCGCGCGGTCCGCGACCCGCAGACTTCAATGCTTCATTCTGGCGAAACGCGACGTCAAACCGCTCAAGCTTCAAACAGGTCTCCAAGCAACACGTCAATTCCCGGCGGGTCGAGCACGATCGCCCCCTCGCTGACGATGCGTGTCGCAATGACATCCCGCTCTCCGCGCGCATGATGGATGATCAGGCGCTTGTCGGGATCGACGATCAGATAATGCCTCACGCTCGCAATACGGAAGTAACCGGCCAATTTGGCTGAGGCGTCGATGTGGCGCGTCGAGGGCGAGAGGACCTCGACCACGATGATCGGGTTCGGCGCCTCGACGGCGGAACTGGGCAGCTTCTCGCCGCAATAGACGAGGGCGTCCGGCTCGTGGGCCGTGTCCTGATCGATCCGAACCGTCATCCCACCCGGCAACATGTGGCAGGGAAGACCCGCCCGCCGAATTCCCGCCAAGAGCGCCGTCTGGATCGCGTATTTCGCCTCGGCATGGCCCGCGCGCTCCGGGGCCATGGCGTAGACCGCGCCAGCGTACAATTCGTAACGTCCCGGCCGCCCCTCGGCCCAGGCCAGGTACTCGTCAACCGTCATCTTATGCCTCGGGAGCGCGCTCACTGGTAAAATCTAACATGGCCTTGGGCGGTTGCGCCATCGGCCGGACGGCGTTGAGGCGCGCTCTGTGCAATTACCGACGCTCGCGCCGGGCGCTGATCGAAGGTCTTTTTGCTCTTCTCCTCTTTGGAGTTTTTTTTAGAATTCGAAGCCTTGCTGCCACCACGGTCGAAACCTTGATTATCTTGAGACCCGGAAAGCGCATTTTTACTACACGTCACGCTTCTTATCCGAAATACATCTGCAGCGATTCCATAAAACTATATTTCAAAAATACCACTGGAACTCTTTCAAGGGGTGCAACGTTCGTTGCTGCGGATGCCGCCAGATGGCGCCAGGATGTCTTCGTCGCCTCAATCCGCAACCTGTCGCTCAATTTTACCTGCCGATTGCCGCTGGAGGTTTCACAGCGGCGCAAACGCTCAGGGAGAACATATCATGAAAAACCTCGTCGGCGCGGTCGGTCTGGCAGCCCTTGTGACTGCGCTTGCTGGCGGCGCCCATGCCGCTTCTCTTTCCGTATCCGTGGCGCCGTTCGGGAAAATGCCGGACGGCCAGGCAGTTCAGATCTATCACCTGAAGAACGCCAATGGCATGGAGGTGAACGTCATCACCTATGGCGGCGCGGTCCAGTCGATCATGATGCCGGATAAGAACGGCCATGTCGACGACGTAGCTCTCGGGTTCGATAATCTCGATGGCTACCTTCATACCGACACCTTTTTCGGAGCGCTGATCGGCCGGTACGCCAATCGCATTGCGGACGGCAAGTTCACGCTGGATGGAAAGACTTACACGCTGCCGATCAATAACGCCCCGAACACGCTGCATGGCGGCCCGGAGGGGTTCAACACGAAGGTCTGGGCGGCCTCGAAGATTGAAACGCCCAGCGCCGTCGGCGTCGAACTGACCCTATTCTTGCCGGACGGCCAGATGGGGTTTCCGGGCGATCTTGCGGTCACCGTCCGATACACGCTCGACAACAGCAACGACCTGCGCATCGACTATTCCGCGGTCACTGACAAGCCGACCGTCATCAACCTCACCAACCACACCTATTACAACCTGGCCGGCGCCGGCAACGGCGCCGTGCTCGACCAAATCGCGATGATCAACGCGAACAAGATCACTCCCATCAACTCGACGCTCATTCCGACCGGCAAGATGATGGACGTGACCGGCACGGATCTCGGCTTCACCACGCCGACCCCGATCGGCGCTCACATCCGCGCCGATAATCAGCAGCTCAAATATGCGGAGCCCAAACAGGGCGGTTACGACTTCAATTACGTCTTCAACAATCCCGGCGACCTCGACGCGCTGGCTGCGAGCGTGACCGATCCGCAAAACGGACGCACCATCGAGATGTACACGGACGAACCCGGCGTTCAGTTCTACACTGGGAATTTCCTGAACGATGTGCACGGAAAGGACGGCAAAACCTACCCGCATTGGGGCGGCTTCACGCTCGAGGCCCAGCATTTCCCCGATTCTCCCAATCAGCCGAATTTTCCATCCACCGAACTAAAGCCGGGTCAGAAGTACACTCAGACGACGATCTACAAGTTCCTTCCTGTGTCCGGGCCGCGCGAGGCTGCGCTTTCTCAGAAGGAGTCCTCAAGATGACTGCGAAAAGCGAAGTCAACGAGCGGGATCGGCTTTCATCGATCCTGTCGCGCCGCAGCCTTTTCCGCGGCGGCTTGAGTTCGGGCGCCGCCATGCTCGCGCTCACTTCCCTCGGCCGGCGCGAATCAGCCTTCGCGGCAGGCGAGCCAGGCGGGTTGCCGAAGCATCCGGAGTGGAAATTCGTGTTCGTCACTCATGTGACCACGAATCCGTTCTTCGTGCCGACGCAATACGGCATCGCCGACGCTTGCGCCGCTTTTGGCTGCAGCTATCAGTGGACCGGGTCGGAGACATCGGTCGCATCCCAGATGGTGAACGCCATGAACACGGCGATCTCCGCCAAGGCGGATGGCATCGCGGTCGCGCTGGTCGACGAGCATGCCTTCAATGAGCCCACCAAAAAGGCGCTCGAAGCAGGAATCCCGGTGTTCTCCTACAACGCGGACGCAAAAGGCAACGATCGCCTCGCCTACATCGGGCAGGACCTGTACGCCTCCGGCCAGGCGCTCGGCCGTCGTATCGTCGAACTGGTGAAGGAGGGCCCCGTCGTCGGCTTCATCGCCACGCCCGGCCAGCTCAATATTCAGCCGCGGCTCGATGGCGCCAAGGAGGCCATCAAGGCGTCGGGCGCCAAGATCGAGCTTGCCGAGGTCGCCACTGGTCCTACGGTCAACGAGGAAGTCTCGCGGGTCGAATTCTTATTACGTGGGACACAAAGACGTGAAGGGTATGTTCGCGGTCGACGCGGGCAGCACGATGGCGGTGGGCAAGACGATCGAGAAGTACGGGCTTGCCGCCAAAGGCGTGCACGCCGGCGGCTTCGATCTGCTTCCCGGCACGCTCGACGCCATCAACAGCGGCAATCTCGATTTCACCATCGACCAGCAGCCCTACCTGCAGGGCTTCTACACCCTCATGGAGATGGCGATGTTCAAGTACTCCGGGGGTCTTGTCGGTCCGGCCGAGATCAACACCGGACTGAAGTTCGTCACCAAGAGCAGCGTCGAGCCCTATCTGAAGACCAAGAGCCGCTATGAGGGCAGCTCGTCGGCCGAAGCGGTCATTCCAAGGTCAGGCCCGATCGTCAGCGCCTAACGGGGGTCGCCTGCGATGCGGGACGGAGAGCAGCAGACTGACGTCGCTTCCGCCCCGCACCCCATGAAAGGAGGCCGGCCGGGCCCGCTGCGTGGCGCCGGCGAGGTCGTGCTCCGGTGGCGCGAGGTGAGCATCCTTCTCGCCGGGGCCTTGCTTGCCATCTATTTCCAGTCGACTAATCCGGCCTTTCTGTCGCTCTCCAATATCGAAAACCTCGTCGACTACACGGCGACTACTGCGATCATCGCCGCCGGCGAGGTGATGGTGCTGGTCTGCGGCGAGCTCGATCTGTCTGTGGGCATGGTCTATGCGCTGACGCCATTCGTCGTGTACTTCGCCGCGGCTTCCGGCCTGCCGGCGGGCGCCGCCCTTGTCCTGGGGTTGATGGCGGCGGGAATCGTCGGCCTGGTCAACGGAGCGGTCACCACTCTCATCAGCGTGCCATCTTTTGTCACGACACTCGGCACGATGTTCCTGGTCAACGGCTTGACCCTGACGATTTCCGGGGGCTTTCCGGTTCAGCCCAATGCAGCCGCCGCCTTCACCGCCGCTTTCGGGGGCAGTGTATGGGCCAGGCTGATCTGGTCGCTGGCGATCGCGATCGTCTTGCAGTTCGTCCTGAACCGAACCCGTTTCGGACTGCACACAATCGCAACGGGCGGGAATCTCGTCGCCGCAGAAGAAGTCGGAATCAGGGTGCGCAGCATCAAGGTGCGCAATTTCGTGCTGTGCAGCGTTCTTGCGGGCTTTGCCGGCGTCATCGACGCGTTCCGCATCGGGTCGATCGATCCCCTTGCGGGAGGGTCTGAGATCACCTTCGCCGCCATTGCTGCGGCGGTGATCGGCGGCACTCTGCTGACCGGCGGCTCCGGGACTCTGATCGGCGCCTTCATCGGCGCCCTGGTGCTCGGAATCCTCAGGGACGGCTTCACCCTCAACGGGGTAAGCGCCTTCACGTTCGACATGATACTCGGCGGCGCCATCCTCGTGACGATGGCGGTCAATGTTCACCTCACGCGATTACGGGAACGGGGAGGGACATGATGCCGGCTTCGATCGGGTCGGAAGTGCTTCGCGCTGAGCATGTCGGGAAATCCTTCGGGAAGATTGTGGCGCTGAGGGACGTCAATATGCGGCTCAACCGCGGCGAGGTCCTGGGTCTCCTCGGCGACAATGGAGCCGGCAAATCGACCCTGATGAAGATCTTCACCGGCTTTTACCGGCCGAGCCGGGGGCAACTCTACTTCGAGGGCAGGGTTGTTCAGTTCCGCTCGGTCAGCCATGCGCGCTCGCTCGGCATTGAGGTGGTCTACCAGGACCTGGCGCTGGTCAACGAGCTAAATGTCTATCGCAACATGTTCCTTCAGCGCGAGCCGGTCTTCGGCGGCCTGCTGGGCATTCTCGACGAGCGCCAGATGCGCCGCCGGGCGATCGAGATGCTCGAACGCATGAAGGTCAGGATCCCTTCAGTCGACGTGGACGTCGCCAAGCTGTCGGGCGGCCAGCGCCAGGCCGTCGCCATTGCGCGCTCGGTCTTCCAGAAGGCCAAGGTGCTCCTGCTCGACGAGCCGACCGCGGCGATGGGCGCAAAGGAATCGGCGCTGATCCTCGACCTGATCCAGCGGCTGAAGGAAGGCGGAGAGATCGCGATGATCATCATCGCCCACAACTACGCGCAGATCTTCGACGTTTGCGATCGGATCAATCTCGTCGAAGGAGGCGAAATTGCGTTCGACAAACGCACGTCCGAAACCTCCGTCCAGGAGCTGACCGACAGGGTCGTGCACGAATACAGATCGGCCCGCGAGGGCGTGCGACAGGAGCAGCGTTGAGGACCTTGCCGCGTTGGCGGAAAGCCGACTCATGGCGTCGCTTCCGACCGCAGTGGAAGCAAAAGCCCTACTCGCCAACGGTTTGGACGCTGCCATCGTCCTTCGTCCTCCGCGACGCGAACGATAATGAGCGATGGCTTGCCATGAATGGTTTCGATAACTGTGGATCTCGTCGTCTTCGACGTGACCTCGAAAACGCCCGGGGCGATCGAGCGACGAGCCACCACCTCGGTGACGGCGCTTATGCAGATCGCCAGGAGATTGCCATGTCCAGGGCGACACGCGCAACCAAAATGCTCGAGGAACTGGGCGTCGCCTTCACGGTTTCGAGCTACAACTACGATCCCGACGCCGAGCGGATCGGCCTGCAGGCCGCCGAGGCCTTGGGCGAGCCGCCCGAGCGCGTCCTGAAAACTCTCATGGCTCTCGTCGACGGTAAGCCGGTCTGCGTGATCGCGCCCTCCGACCGCGAGGTTTCGATGAAGAAGCTCGCCGCCGCCTTGGGGGGCAAGGCGGCGCATATGATGAAGCCGGCCGACGCGGAGCGGCTGTCGGGTTACAAGGTCGGCGGGATCAGCCCGTTTGGACAGATGCGAAAGCTCCCGACGGCGATCGAGGAGCAAGCGATGGAGCAAGACTTCGTCTTCATCAACGGAGGGCAGCGCGGCTTGCAGGTGCGGCTGAATCCGCGCGATGCTGCCTTGCTCTTGAAGGCGATCATTGCGCCGTTGGCGACGTGAACGAAGCGCCTCACGCGACCTCTTCCGTCGCCGCGCAGTCGGCCAGCGGCGCCTCGACCGTGCACCGCACTCCTTCAACAGCGAAATCAAGCTGGGCCTTGCCACCGATCGCTTGCGCGAGCAAGCGCTCCACTGCCCGCAGCCCGAAGCCGCGTCGTTTCGGCGCCGTCACAGGCGGCCCGCCGCTTTCGGCCCAAAGGAAAGAAAATTGCGCCTTGCCGTCCGGGCGGCGCACGATATTCCACTCGACCGATAGCCTACCATTGGGCGCCGAAAGCGCGCCGTATTTCGTCGCGTTGGTGGCGAGCTCATGCATCGCAATGCTGAAGCTCGTTGTCCAGTCCGGCGGCAGCGTCACAGGCGGCCCCTTCATCTCGATCGCCCTGTCGCCCAAATTAGGCCCGAGTATTTCCGTGACGAGGGCGCGCAAGTCGACGCGCTGCTCCTCGATCAACCGTCTCTTCGCGCTGGCCATCGCTCTGAGGCGACCGTCTATGGCGGATCGAAAACTCTGAAAATTGGGACTAGTCTGGTAAGTGGAATGGGCAAGGGCCGCGACCGCGGCGAACAGGTTCCCGGTCTTGCGCTGGAGTTCGCCAATGAGCAACTCGTGCATCCCGCGGGCGCGCCGCCGCTCCAAGGCCAGTTCCGTCAGGCTCGAGCAGACCGTCATCAACCGGTCGTCGAACCGGCCGACCTGCCGTGGTTCGCGGTAACAAAGCATGAATGTTCCGAGCGGGTTGCCGTTCGCCGTGCGGATCGGCTGGGACCGGCAGGACCGAATGTCGTGGTCCAGACAGAGCTTTATCCAATCGTTGGCGAACCGAGTGTCGGCCGCGAGATCTTCGCTGGTAACCACTTCTCCCAGGTAAAGTGCCTGGGCGCATGTCACAATATGCGGCGGGCCGAGCGGGACGCCCGCAATGGCGTCGGAAAAGGTCCGCTCGACCGAACCGAAGACCGCCCCTTCGAGATTGCGTTCGGCCCGGTCGACAATTGTAACGCCGGCTATGGAGGCAGGCTCAAGCCGCTCAGCCAGCGCGATGACCGCCTTAATCGTGTCGACGAACGGCTGATCCCGCGCGATCATCGTGAGGACCGCAATCTGCTGTTCGAGCAGAACTTGTCTGTGGTTTGGATTCATGACCGCCTTGCCGCCGATCCTGCCTCACTTCATTGAAACGCGCGACTATGCCTTGTGGGCGCCGACGTGCAAATGTTGCGGGGGTCGCCAGAAAGCGCAAACGAGCATGGAACATGATCGCTCTGTTCACGGACTTCGGGTTGCACGGGCCCTATACGGGCCAGATGAAGGCCGTGCTGTACGACCTTGCGCCGGGCAAGCCCGTCGTCGACCTGTTCGCCGACGCGCCGGTCTGCAATCCAAAGGCGTCGGCCTATCTGCTGGCGGCACACGCCGCTTGGTTTCCGGCCCAAACCGTCTTCCTGTGCGTCGTCGATCCCGGCGTTGGCGGAGATCGGCCAGTCCTCGTTCTCGAAGCCGACGGCCGACAGTATGTCGGCCCCGGCAATGGCCTCTTCGAGCTCGTCCACCGTCGATCTGGCGTAGCTAGGCTCTTCGAGATCGACTGGCGGCCTCAGCGTTTCTCGGCCACTTTCCACGGACGCGATGTCTTCGCACCGCTTGCGGCCCTGATGGCCCGCGGCGAGCGACCCCCCGGCCGCCGATGCGACGAAGGCGCTTACCGCCAAGCGGACTGGCCCGACGACCTTCGCGAAATCATCTACGTCGATCATTACGGCAACGCGATGACCGGCTTAAGAGCGGCCACGCTGCCAGCCGACGCACGCCTTTCGGCGGGGGAGCGGGTGTTGGAGCGCGGGCAAACTTTTGGCGATCAGCCGCCGGGCGAGGCCTTCTGGTACGAGAATTCCAATGGGCTTGCTGAAATCGCCGTCAACCAGGGACGCGCGGACCGCGATCTCGACCTTTCGATAGGCATGTCCGTGGCGATCGTCTCCTGAACGGAGGCGAAAGCGCCAATTGATCCTCGCGAGTCCCAATAAATTATGGAATGAAACAGGAGGTTGGGGACGAAGATTAACGCGATCCATGGCGAGCCGATCCGGGCCGTTCGCTCGGGGCGCCGGCATACCGAGGGCAAATGAATTCGGCGCAAGAGTATCGCGGCCCCGAATACTCCCGCGCCGCTCACGCAGCCTGCACAGCGGGATCTGACCCCGCCATGTCTTGTCCGGCGAAACTGTTCGCCCGGCTTGGTTCGCCCTGGTGAAGGATTCGCGCGGGTCTCGGTAAAGCCGATGAGCCCGGCATCAGCGAGCCGCTGCAGCGTCTGCCAGTAGCGCACGTTCGTGAAAGGCGAGGTGGGCTGCGCCCTCCCGCTGATAGGGAAGGAGCGGCAGCTTGACCACATCGAAGCTGGCGCGGCCCGCCCCGACCGCCGCGAGGAATTTCTCCCGCGCCTTCTCACGGGCCGCGAGCCGTTTCTTGCGCTCGATCCAGGAGCCGAAATGACGCGAGAATTGGAGCTCGGCCGGCGCGCCGGGGGCTGCCTCGAGGAGCGGCGCCACGGTATCCGGATCGGATCCAACCTGCCGTCCTCATCGAGAAAGGGAGCAAGAAAGGCGCGCGCTTCGGCGCTCGGAGCGGCTCCTCCCAGCGAAGGCGCCGGATCTCCGTCACGCGAAGAAAGATTTCCACGCGCGGCGAGCCCTTCGCCCGCTGCCACGAGGGCGCGCACGCCGAGCTTTTTCCTCAGCGCGAAGAGCACGCCCTCGATATGCTTGCAAGTCCCAAGACCGTTGACGCGGTGATCGACGCAGCCGCAGGAGTTGGTCCGGCCTGCGAGATCGCGGATCTCCACGGCATAGACAGCGCCGCTGCCCGAGCGCACGCGAAAGGTCCCGTACGGGACAAGCTCGGGCTCCAGCGCATCGATTTTCGCGATCTCGGTACGCCCGCGCCACCGGCGCAACTCGACCTCGTCCGGATCGCTCGTCTTCCAGCCGACAATATGCGGCTTTTCCAGAACCTTGCGGGCCTTGCTCGGCTTCTTTGTCATGGGCAAATCCATCGCGAATCAGGGAACAGCGAAAGAGAGGGCTGGCCGAAAGCAGCGGTCCTGGCGAGGAGATCAAGGGTTAACGCGGGGGATAAACTCTAGAAAGCGCTCGTCAGATTCTGCCTGTCAAAGGAGGCGTCGGCGATGTCGGCGCCTGACACCGTTCGCGACCTCTTTGTGCTATCGACGATTTTGAGTAGGCATGTCCATCGAGATCGTCCCTTGAAGAAAGCCGGGTTCGGCGCCAGTGTGACAAGCTGCGAGTGAAGACGGGGCATGTGAAAAAGCAGCGGGTTGGGGACGGAGAATCCCTATGGCGCGATCCGTCGATCATCACGATTCCACCGAGGTTCTCCGGCTGCTCGATGGCGCCTCAAGAACCATCGCGAATGCGCGCTATTGCTGGCTGGCGACGGCCTCGCAATCCAAGGACCCTCGCCTGCGCCCGATGGGGCGGTTGCCGCCGGAGCCCGGCGACGACGTCTGGATGATCCGGTTCGTCACCGACGGCCGTTCCCGCAAGGTCTCCGACATTCGCCGCAACGGAGTCGTCACGCTCATCTTTCAGCATGACGCGGACGACGCCTTCGTCGCCGTGACCGGCTCGGCGCTGCTCCGCGAGGGCGAGTCCGAGATCCGCCGCAGCTGGAAGAGCGCCTACGACCCGTTCTTCCCGACCGCGACGGACAAGGCGAACGCGGCCTTTCTCGATATTGAGGCCGAGCGGATGGAGCTTTGGATCCGCGGCGTTACGCCGGAGCCGTTCGGATTGCGCGCGACGACGCTCGAACGCGACGCGGCTGGCGCCTGGCGGCGGATCGCCTGAACGCAAGCAACTCGAGGCGCGAAACATGCCACGGATCATGACGCCGAACGCACTGCTACGAGCGCTGGTTGTCAGCGTTCTGTCTGTCCTCGCCGCCCCGCCGGCTCTGGCAGGCGGACGCGTTCTCACGAAATCGGACATCATCAACATCAGGGTCGTCGGCCAGCCGGATCTCGATACGACCACGCGGGTGGAGGTCGACGGCACGATCAATTTTCCCTATGTCGGCCGGATCAAGGCGGCAGGCCTGACCGAGGACGCTTTGGAGCGGAAGATCGAAAGGCGGCTGGCGGAGCTGAAGATCTTCCCCGATCCGTAGAGGGCAACCGGATCGGCCGTAACGAAGCGGGGCACGGCGCCTGATTCGGATCGGATCCGCTGGTAACAGGGGCGAAAACAGCGGATCTGGCCGCTCTCGCCGGGGTTTTCGGCCAATAGGCCCACAAGTTCAGCGGCTTGGCCAATCGCCGCCGCGCAGGGAACAGCGGATACAATGCCGATAACAGCGGATTCGCTGAGCAAAGGCGGGTCGGGCCCGAAACTGCGTCGGCTCCGGCGCGACCGAGCCGGTCTCGAGAGGCAGGTCAGGGGCTTTCCGGGGCGACAATGACACCCTATATCTCCCGCTGGGACCTTGAGGAAATGCTATGATATTACAATGCAAGACAGGTAAACCAATTGCCCGGCCCGCGCGGCTCCTGCGTAACGATCTCTGCGCTCACTTGGCGCCGCTCAACCGCTATGGCCTTGCAGGCTTCAGTTCGGCCCTGGTCGACGGCCTTCGCGCCCTGCTGGGCGCGGCACGGAGCGAGCGCGACCGCGAAGGTTGCGGCGCGCATTTTAACCCGGCCGTCGCTTTGCTTCACTCGGGCCTGGTCGGGACGCGGTCGAGCGCGGTGATCGAGAGGTAGCCGCCGATCCAGGAGCCGAGCGCGGCGAAAAGCACATAGGCCCAGTTCGAAGTGTAACTGATCACGGCGAAGGCGGACAGAAGATACCAGAGGCTGCTCCACGATGCGGCCGCGAACCGCCGGCGGGCGGCGACGGAGGCGGTGAAGAACACGTAGACGGCATCGGTGGCGGCGGTCGAAAGCACGACGCCCGCTGCGATCAATGGGTCGACAATCGGTAGAATCATGATTCCCCTTATCCGCTCCGGGCGAAGCCGGACGCGCAAGTCCGGTCATGCCTGTCTCGCACCTGGTTCGCGCGAAAGACTCCACAGCCCGACCCGTAAGGTCCATAATGCACGCTGGATTCGTGGGCCGTGAAGGAGGAAGCGATGAAATTTCGCCCGCTGCACGATCGTGTGCTGGTCAGACGCGTGGAAGCCGAAGAAAAAACGAAAGGCGGGATCATCATTCCGGACACCGCCAAGGAAAAGCCTCAGGAAGGCGAAGTGGTCGCCGTCGGGCCGGGGGCCCGCGACGAGAGCGGCAAGCTCATCCCCATCGATCTCAAGGCGGGCGACCGCATTCTGTTCGGCAAATGGTCGGGCACGGAAATCAAGATCGAAGGAGAAGACCTGCTCATCATGAAAGAGAGCGACGTCATGGGCGTCGTCGAAACCCGCGCCGCTCCGGCGCGCAAGAAGGGATAAGGCGGGCTAGGACGGTTTCAACCCTGCAATTGCGGAGAAAATGGAAATGGCAGCCAAGGACGTCAGATTTTCGCAGGACGCGCGCGAACGTATGTTGCGCGGCGTCGACATTCTCGCCAATGCGGTCAAGGTGACGCTCGGCCCCAAAGGCCGGAACGTCGTCCTGGAGAAATCCTGGGGAGCGCCGCGCGTCAGCAAGGACGGCGTCACCGTCGCCAAGGAGATCGAGCTTTCCGACAAGTTCGAGAACATGGGCGCGCAGATGGTGCGCGAGGTCGCGACCAAGCAGAGCAGCGTCGCGGGCGATGGAACCACCACCGCGACCGTGATCGCCCAGGCGATCGTGAAAGAGGGGCTAAAGGCGGTCGCCGCCGGGGCCAACCCGATGGACGTCAAGCGCGGCGTCGACGCCGCGGTCGAGGCGATCTCGGCCGATCTCGGCAAGCACAGCCGCAAGGTCACCAAATCCGACGAGATCGCGCAGGTCGGCACGATCTCGGCCAATGGCGACAAGACGATCGGCTCGATGATTTCGCAAGCGATGGACAAAGTCGGCAAGGAGGGCGTGATCACGGTCGAGGAGGCCAAGAGCCTCGACACCGAGCTCGACGTCGTCGAGGGAATGGAGTTCGACCGCGGCTATCTCTCGCCCTATTTCATCACCAACGCCGAAAAGATGTTCGCCGAACTCGAGGACGTCTATCTTCTCATCCACGAGAAAAAGCTCTCCTCGCTGCAGCCTTTGCTGCCGGTGCTTGAGGCGATCGTGCAGACGGGCAAGCCGCTGCTCATCATCGCCGAGGACGTGGAGGGCGAGGCGCTCGCGACGCTGGTCGTCAACAAGCTGCGAGGCGGCCTGAAGGTCGTTGCGGTCAAGGCGCCGGGCTTCGGCGATCGCCGCAAGGCGATGCTCGAGGACATTGCGGTCCTCACCGCCGGCACGATGATCGCCGAGGACCTCGGCATCAAGCTCGAGAACGTCACGCTCGACATGCTCGGCAAGGCGAAGCGCATCCGCGTCGAGAAGGAGAACACCACGATCGTCAGCGGCGCCGGCGCCAAGAAGGATATCGACGCTCGCATCGCCCAGATCAAGGCGCAGATCGAGGAGACCACCTCGGACTACGACAAGGAGAAGCTGCAGGAGCGTCTGGCCAAGCTCGCCGGCGGCGTCGCGGTAATCCGTGTCGGCGGGGCGACCGAAGTCGAGGTCAAGGAGAGAAAGGATCGAGTTCGACGACGCGCTCCACGCCACCCGCGCCGCGGTCGAGGAGGGGATCCTTCCCGGCGGCGGAGTGCCGCTGCTGCGTGCGGCAAAGGCGCTCGAGGGCCTGAAGCATGACAACGACGATCAGCGGACGGGGATCGAAATCGTCCGACGGGCGATCCAGTGGCCTGCGCGCTACATCGTCGACAACGCCGGCATCGACGCGTCGATCGTGGTCGGCAAGCTGATCGAGCACAAGGACTATGCCTACGGCTACGACGCCCAGACCGGCGAGTACGGCGACATGTTCAAGCTCGGCATCATCGACCCGACCAAGGTGGTTCGCACGGCGCTGCAGGACGCGGCCTCGGTCGCCGGGCTTCTCATCACGACGGAAGCGATGGTGGCCGAAAAGCCGAAGAAGGAAGCACCTGCCCCGGCGATGCCGGGCGGCGGAATGGATTACTGACCAGGAGGACGAGGGCGCCGGCGACGGCGCCCTTTTGCTTCGACAGCCGGGGAGGAACGGGGCCAAGAGTAACGGGCGCGCCGGTTCGATAGGCCGCCGCCTTTGGCAAACTGGCGCCCGCTGACGGTGAGGACTTCCGCCGTGTTTTGGCAGTGACTTTAGCGGCCCGAAAGTTGCTCGGCGATCTCCGCGATGATTCTGGCCCCGTCGACGGTCCCGGTTAAGGCGGGAGAGCAGGCGAGGGAGCGTTGAGCGGTCTTTAGGACTCCGCGCACGTCGGTAATGCTAAGGACGTTCTTTTTGACGAGAAGGCGCAGAATTGCGACTGCGATTGCGCCGCCGACCATGGCGCTTGCTGACGGCCCGATGCGGTTGGACGACGACGCGAGTGACACAGACGCAAACCCTCTGACAATTGGCGACATCGACTCTCATCACTTGCGCGGACGTTCCGCTTGTCGAGCGACAACCGCGCCGGTTTTCCTATGTCCTCCGTCGCTTCAGGAGCCCGACGGTCATTGAAACGATCGGCCGTCGTAAGGAGAAGGAGCAGGGGTTGCCTGCGCCGCCTCAAGCGGTCCGCGCCAGATACGCCGCCTTCGGCGGCTGATAGGCCATCCGGCAATGGCCGGCGCAATAGGAACGTCCGGGCGCCGGCTGAAGACCGCAATACACAAAGTCCTCGCTCAGCGGGTCGCCGACCGGCCATCTGCAGTTGGCTTCGCGGATTTCCGCGAAGCCAACCCTGGCCATCTCGCCGACCTCCGCTTCGGCGAAAATCCATTGCGCCCTCCTGGGTTGAGGAAGGGCCGGGGCTGGGTGTCGCCCGCCGGAAACGGGCTTTGAGCCGCGTTCGGAGGAAACGAGCCTCGGGCGAGGAACCGCGGCCCTACGGGGGGCTTCGTCGGCCGAGCGGGTCCTGCCGGGCCCTGCGCCGCCTCCGCCGCCGTTGAGCTTGATGCCGACCCGATTCGCCTTGCCGATCACGGCAGCGCGCGATGGCGCCCCGAGCGCCTCGGCGATCATCCTGGCGCTTCTTCCCTGGAGCGCAAGCGTCTTGAGAACCTCGATCGCCTCTTCCGTCCACAACATGTCCGCGCCCTCCGTTCGGCTCAGGACACAATCGACAGGCTCAAGGCGATTTCCCTGAAAGAAGCGCCGCCAAGACCTCGTTCGCTTCGAGGGCGGAAGCCGCCCTCGGCTCCGCTAGCGGACCGAGATGGTTACACCTGTAGGTTGTGCAACATAGTTACTACAACCTTAATCACGATCTGGCAATGGCGCAAATGCGTTAATTTATGACAAATATGGGGAGACTGGACCGACCGTCGGTCGTCGCATCGCGATCATCCCCCTCGGTCTCCTCGCCCGTCAGAGCTCCGGCAGTCTCCTGCTCTCGCTCCAGCGCCGAATTTCATTCCCTGCTGAGCACGAAAGAATTCGCTGCTGATCCGCTCGCTCGAACTTCATGGTCTTTTCAATGGCAATCTCGAGGATGGCGGCAAAATCGAGACGATCCAAGCAGGCGGCGAAGATCGCGGGGTTCAGTTCCACCGACCTCATCCTGAGGCGCCCTTTGTCGAAGGCAAAGGGCCTCGAAGGATGCTCGCCGGCCACGAGCGCCCTTCGAGACGCCCGCTTCGCGGGCTCTTCAGGGTGAGGATTGGTGGGGGCTTGGAAGTTACCAAGATTCCCCTTTTGCCTGCACGCAACGGATAGGGCCGTCGAAGGGAGGTTGCGCGAACGGAACCGCAACTGGACAAAAGAAGAGGCGACTGCCATCGTCATCGAAAAGCAAAGGCGTTCGAGGAGCCCGCATGACCACCGCCGCCACTCCCTCCGCCGCGTCGCGCGCGGAGGTTCCCAACGATCTCGCGGCGCTCTGGCTGCCGTTCACGCCGAACCGCGCCTTCAAGAAGCGGCCGCGGCTCATCGCGCGCTCGAAGGACATGCATTACTACACGCCGGAGGGTCGCGAGATCCTCGACGCGACAGCGGCGTTATGGTGCTGCAACGCAGGCCACAACCGGGCCCCGATCGTCGCCGCGATCCAGCGGCAGGCGGCCGAGCTCGACTTCTCGCCCAACTTCCAGTTCTCCCATCCGGCCGCGTTCGCCCTCTCCTCGCGGATCGCCGAGCTCGCTCCCGCCGACCTCGACCACGTGTTTTTCACCAACTCCGGATCAGAGGCTTGCGACACGGCGCTGAAGATCGCGATCGCCTATCACAACGTGCGGGGCCAGGGCTCGCGCCAGCGCCTGATCGGCCGTGAGCGCGGTTATCACGGGGTCGGCTTCGGCGGCATCTCGGTCGGCGGCATGGTCAACAACCGCAAGTTCTTCGGCGCGCTGCTCGCCGGCGTCGACCATCTGCCGGCGACTTACAGCCGCGAGCATCAGGCCTTCACCAAGGGCGAGCCGGAGTGGGGCGGCCATCTCGCCGATGCGCTCGAGGGGATCGTCGCGCTGCATGACGCCTCGACGATCGCGGCCGTCATCGTCGAACCTATGGCGGGCTCGACCGGCGTCTTGCCCGCGCCCAAGGGCTATCTGCAACGCCTGCGCGAGATCTGCGACAAATACGGCATCCTGCTCATCTTCGACGAGGTCATCACCGGTTTCGGCCGGCTCGGCGCGCCCTTCGCCGCCGAGCGCTACGGCGTCGTGCCCGACATGATCACTTTCGCCAAGGGGGTGACCTCGGGCACGGTGCCGATGGGCGGCGTCGTGGTGCGCAAGGGCGTCTACGACGCCTTCATGCAGGGGCCCGAGCACGCGATCGAGCTCTTCCACGGCTACACCTATTCCGGCCATCCGCTCGCCTGCGCCGCCGGCCTCGCGACGCTCGACGTGTATCGCGACGAGCGGCTGTTCGAGCGCGCCAAAAAGCTCGAGCCGAAATGGTGCGACGCGATCATGGGCCTCAAGGGCCTGCCGAACGTGGTCGACATCCGCTGCGTCGGCCTGACCGGCGCGGTCGACCTCGCGTCGATCCCCGGTAGCCCGACGCTTCGCGGCTATCGCCTGCTCGAGCATTCGTTTCACGAGGCCGGGATCATGGTGCGCATTTCGGGCGACACGATCGAGCTGACCCCGCCGCTCATCATCAGCGAAAACCAGATCGACGAGATCATGGAGAAGACCGCAGCCTCGATCCGGGCGGTGGCTTGATCCTCATCCGGCCGAGCCCCCTTTGCCGCGCGCGAGAATAGGCGTCAATTCACCTTTCGCAGCCGCCCTTCCCAAAAAGGCTCGCGCAATTGTCGCCTGAGAATCTTTCCGGTGATGTTACGCGGGATCGCGGCGATGAAATCGACCGACTTCGGCGCCTTGTAATGGGCGATGCGGGCGCGGGTCCAGTCGATGATGTCGGCTTCGTCGTGCGGCGCGCCCGGTTTGGCGACCACGATGGCCTTCACCGCTTCGCCCCAGGTTTCATCGGGCACGCCGATAACCGCCGCGTCGGCGATGGACGGATGGCCGAAGAGCGCGTTTTCGACCTCGGCCGGGTAGACGTTCTCGCCGCCCGTCACGATCATGTCCTTCACCCGGTCGTAGATGAAGACATAGCCGTCCTCGTCCATGTATGCGGCGTCGCCGGTCCGCATCCAGCCCTCGCGCACGGATGCGGTGGTTTCTTCAGGTTTCATCCAGTAGCCTTTCATCACGACGGGGCCCCGGATGACGATTTCCCCGACTGAGCCGCGTGGCGTGTCGCTGCCGTCGGCATTCACGATCTTCACCTCGACGCCGGGCCAGCCGGCCCCGCAGGAGCGCAATTTGCCAAGGACGGGGTCGTGCGCTTCGTTCGGCAGGAAAGTGCCTGCGCCCGTCGTTTCGGTCATGCCGTAGAACTGCACGAAGTCGCAGCGGAACCGCGCCTTCGCCCTCGCGAGCAGGTCCTCGGAGATCGGCGAAGCGCCATAGGAGAGCGCCTTCATGCTGGAAAGATCGGCAGTCGCGATTTTTGGCGAGTGCATGAGCATCAGGATGATCGCCGGCGCAAGGAAGGCGTGATTGACCCTCTCCCTCTCGATCAGGTCCAGGATGAGATCGGGCACGACGTCGCGGACGACCGCTGAGCGCGCGGCGCTCGCCATCGCGATCAGCGCGATGTTGACGCCAGCGACATGAAAGAACGGCATCGCCGCGAGCACCGTGTCTCCGGCCTCGTACTCGAGTCCACCGGATGCGGCGGCGAGGTCGAACACGGCGAGATAATTGCGGTTGGTCAACCGGACCCCTTTGGGCAGGCCGGTCGTGCCCGAGGTATAGAGCTGAACCACGTCGTCATCCGGGTCCGCTGCAAGCCCAGGATCGAGTTGAGGCGCAGCCTCCGCCCACGCGTCGTCGCGCTCAAAGCCTGTGCGGTCGAAGCCGAGCGCGATGAGGCGCGGTTTCGCGGCCAGCGGGGCGATCGAGGCCTCCGCGAGCTCAACGACATCAGGCCCTACGATCAGAATAGTTGCGCCGCTGTCTTCGATCAGGCGGGAGATTTCCGGCGCGGCGAGGCGGAAGTTTAAGGGCGCGAGCGCTGCGCGCGCCTTGCAGGCGCCGAGGAGGAAAGGGAGGAAATGATTGGTGTTCTTCGATAGATAGCCTATCCGCTCCTGCGTCTTCACGCCCGAAGCGATCAGTGCGTTGGCGAAGCGCGAGGCCGTCGCGTCGACCTCCGAAAAGGTCGTCGTGCGGCCTTCGAAGCTTTGCGCCGCCGCGCTCCCGCGCCGCCGCGCCTGAACCCGCCCGACATCCGCAACACAGGCGACGCCTTCCAAATCGATCACCGGTTTCCTCCCTGGATTCCGCGTCTATCGAGGCGGTCCGCGGCACCCTCGCCAAGATTGATGATTGCGAAATTGTTCTGACCGTTCAAGCGGAAATGCGCGGAACGGGCAGCAGGCGAGAGAGAGTCGGGTAAGGGCTCGTCTTCTTCTGTGGCGGCGCCGGGCATTGCGGCGCCGCCTCGACGGCCGGGAGGACAATTTAAGCACGCCGCTCATTCCAAATCGTCGAAGCCGTCTGTATGACTCTATTCGGGTTTCCGTGGGAGGCCGCGATCCGAGCGTTGGCTGGAAGGGTCGCTTGAAGATGCTTCATCGGGAGAGGAAGATGGGCGCGAAATTCTTGCAATCCGTCGTCGCCGGCGCGTCGCTGGCCGCCGCAGCACTGGCGCTTGCGCCGGCAGCATTCGCCAAGGACTGGAAGACCGTCGTCATCGGCATGGAGGGCGCCTACGATCCGTGGAACCTCACTGAACTCGAGCGGCAAGATCGTCGGCTTCGAGGTCGACCTCGCCGACGACCTCTGCAAGCGCGCAGGCGTCGAGTGCAAGATCATCGCCCAGGACTGGGACGGGATGATCCCCGGCCTCAAGGCGGGCAAGTTCGACGTCATCATGGACGGCATGTCGATCACCGACGAACGCAAGAAGGAGATCGACTTCTCGAACCCCTACGCCGCGTCTCCGGCCGGCTTCATGGCGCCCAAGGACAGCGCGCTCGCCAAGCTGTCCGATTCCGGCAAGGTCTTCAATATCGACAAAGACCCGGTCGGCGGCGAGGCCGCGATCAAGCAGATCCAGGCGGCGTTGAAGGGCAAGACCGTCGGCGTTCAGGTCTCGACGACCCACGCGAATTTCGCCGACAAGTATTTGAAGAGCGTCGCCACGGTCAAAGAGTACAAGACGACCGACGATCGCGATCTCGACCTCAAGTCCGGCCGCATCGACGCGGTGCTTGACGACTATCCGACGGTCGCAGCTGCGGTCGCCAAACCCGACGCCAAGGACTTCGCCATCGTCGGGCCCGAATTCACCGGCGGCCCTTTCGGCGTCGGCGAGGGTATGGGAATTCGCAAGTCGGACGCCGATCTCACGGCCAAGTTCAACAAGGCGCTCGCGGCAGCCTTTGCCGACGGCTCGGTCAGAAAATACAGCATGAAGTGGTTCAAAATCGACACGACGCCCTGACGGTCTAGTGCGCGCCGTTCCGGGTCGTGCGGGGAGCGGCGCAATCGAATCGGGCGGGGGTTAGGTGGGCGCCTTCGGCATATTCGGTTTCGGCCCGGGCGGATGGGGCCTCGCCCTCCTCCAGGGGGCGGCGATGACGCTGCTGGTCTCCGCCGGCGGCCTCTCGATCGGCGCTGCAATCGGCGCGTTCGTCGCATGGGCGCGGCTCTCGGGCCACAGGCTCGCAGGCGCGGCGGGCGAAGCCTATGCCGCGCTCTTTCGCGGCCTGCCTGAACTGCTGATCGTCTATTTGGTCTATTTCGGATCGTCGACGCTGCTGACCGGCGCCGCCAACCTCGTGGGTTACCAGGGCTTCGTCGGGGTCCCCTCGTTCCTCGCCGGCGCGCTCGCAGTCGGCGTCATTTCCGGTTCGTACCAGGCGGAAGTGTTCCGCGCCGCCTATCTCGCCATCGTGCGGGGCGAACTGGAGGCTGCGGTCAGCGTCGGCATGGGCCGCCTGCTCATGTTCCGGCGCATCATCGCGCCGCAGGTGCTTCGCTTCGCGCTGCCAGGCCTCGGCAATCTGTGGCAGGTGGCGCTGAAGGATTTTCGCTGATCTCGGTCACCGGCCTCTCGGAACTGATGCGCGTGAGCCAGGTCGGCGCGGCGTCGACCCACAAGCCGTTCGCCTTCTACCTCGGCGGGATGGCGCTCTATCTTGCGATGACGCTCGTCTCGACCCGGCTGTTCGATGCGGCAGAAGCGCGAGCGACCCGCGGCATGCGCCGCGTTGCGGGGTAGCGCGATGGACTGGAGCTTCATCGGTGCGACCTTCGTCAAGCTGCTCGCCGCGCTACCGCTGACCCTCGAAGTCTGGGCGCTGTCGGTGATCCTTGGCGCGGTCATCGCCGCGGGCGTGACGTGGATGCGCATCAGCGGCTCGAAGCCGCTCAAGGCGCTCGCGCGGGGCTATGTCGCCGTCTTCCGCGGCACGCCGCTCCTGATCCAGCTCTTCATCGTCTATTACGGCCTCGCGTCGCTTCCGGCCGTGCGCGCCAGCGTCTTCTGGCTCTTTTTGCGCGGCGCGTTCGACTGCGCTGTGCTGTCGCTCGCGCTCTGCACCGCAGCCTATCAGTCCGAAATATTCCGCGGCGCGCTGCTCGCCGTGCCGCACGGACAGGTCGAGGCGGCGCGCGCCTGCGGCATGTCGAGGCTGGTCCTGTTCCGGCGCATCATCTTTCCGATCGCGCTGCGCCACAGTCTTCCGGCCTATTCGACCGAGATGATCTCGATGGTGAAAGCGACCGCGCTCGTTTCACTCATCACGCTGTGGGACGTGTTGAGCGTGGCGCTCAAAATCCGCAACGATACGCTGGTCACCTACCTGCCGCTGCTTCTGGCCGGAGCGATCTACTTCGTCGTCAATTACGCCATCGGCGCCGCCTTCCTGGGGCTGGAGCGGCGCCTCTCGCCGCACCTGCGCCCCCGTCCGAGCTGAAGGGGAAGCGAGCATGCCCGCCGAGACGCCCGCCCTCGAAGTCGTCGGAATGCGTAAGCGCTTCGGCCGACTCGAAGTGCTGAAGGGCATATCGGTGACGGCCGCCGACGGCGACGTGATCTCCATCCTCGGCTCCTCGGGTTCGGGCAAGAGCACGTTTCTGCGCTGCATCAATCTGCTCGAAACGCCGGACGAGGGGGTCGTGACCGTCGCCGGCGAAGTCATCAAGATGCGCCGGCGCTCGGACGGCTGCGCCGAGCCTGCCGATCGGCGCCAGGTCGACCGCATCCGCTCCGAGCTCGGCATGGTGTTTCAGAGCTTCAACCTCTGGTCTCACCTGACGGTCCTCGAGAACCTCATCGAGGCGCCCATCCATGTTCAGAAGCGGCCGCGCGCCGAATGCGTCGAGGAAGCGAAGGCGCTGCTCGCGAAGGTCGGTATCGCTGACAAGTGGAATTATTATCCCGCCCATCTGTCCGGCGGGCAGCAGCAGCGCGCCGCAATCGCGCGCGCCCTCGCCATGCGGCCGAAAGTAATGCTGTTCGACGAGCCGACCTCGGCGCTCGACCCCGAGCTCGTCGGCGAAGTGCTGCGCGTCATGCGCGCGCTCGCCGAGGAGGGCCGCACCATGCTGGTCGTCACTCACGAGATGGGCTTCGCGAGGGACGTCTCGACCCGGGTGATGTTCTTGCATCAGGGGCTGGTCGAGGCCGAAGGCCAGCCGGATGCGCTGTTTTCCGGGGCCACGTCGGAGCGGTTCAGGCAGTTCATTTCCAAGGAGCGGGGTTAGGGCGGCCTGAAACCCATTTCCGAGTGACCATCGACGATTCGCCGACTATCGTCGCTCGATCGACCGGAGGCCGCCATGCCTCGTCTGTTCACCGGACTGGAATTGCCGGAAAATGTCGTCGGCCAGATCGGGCTAGCGCGCGGCGGCGTGGTCGGCGCACGCTGGCTCGAGCCGGAGGATTATCACGTCACGCTGCGTTTCGTCGGCGACATCGACCTGCGGACTGCGCACGAGATTGCCGAGACGCTGGGCCAAATTCGTCGCCCCGCCGCGCCGGTCCGCTTCGACGGGCTCGGCTGGTTCGGCGGCGACAAGCCGCGCCAACTCGTGGCGCGGATCAAGGCGGAGCCTGAGCTGATGGAGCTGCAGGCCGAGCAGGAGCGCCGCCTAAGGCGCATCGGCCTTCCGCCCGAGACGCGCAAGTTCATGCCGCACGTGACGCTCGCTCGCCTTCGGAACGTCGGCGCCCGCGCCGTCGCCGAATATCTCGCCTCCCGCGGCGCGCTCGCGGTCGAACCCTTCACCGCGGAGCGCTTCGTGCTCTTTTCCGCCCGCGAAGGCTCCGGCGGCGGCCCCTATGTCGTCGAGGCGGCCTATCCGCTGGGCTAGGCAGAATCCGGTTGGTTGACCGACGCATGGGGATGCGGTGCTATTTTTATGTGTATTGTCAAATAGATATCTGGCAATCTGAACAAGAATTGCGAAGTCTTCGGCGGGGGATGTGGATTCGCTCTCGGCGCCTGTTATCCACATGATCGGGTAGATAAGCTTCCTGTCAGATACCGGCAGCCGCGCATCAAAGCGCCTGTGGAAGAGGTTGGAATCAAAGGTGTTGTAGCGCATGGCAAAGTGCAAGGATCTGCGGCTCCGCCCTGTTCGCCAGGGTGAAACAGGGAGCACTCCGATCGCGACAGCCGCCTGCACTCGCCCCCGCGCCGCCCGAGGGCGGTTAACGGAATTCTGCTTGGTCTCTAGGGCGCGCCGCTTTCCTCCTTCACGAGTAGCTCCACGGCCTTCAAGGTTTGCAACATCCTCGCGGCGCATCCATATGAAAGGGGAAAACGGGGGCCTTGAAGGGATATGCAACTCGCATTCACGATTCGACTGGGGCGCTGGCGCAGGGATGGAACGAGCCCCTGGGCCTACCTCGCGATTGAAGGGCTCAGGCTCCACGCGGGGTGGCGCGGAAGAGAGATTGCGTGGACTCCCCAATTCGGCTGGGTGTCGCTGACGCGGTCCAAGGCGCTTCCTCCGCGATCGAGGCAGGCGGAGCGAGTTCTAGTTTGAGCTTGGCCGGGTCGGCATGGCCTCCGCTGCAGGCGGCGGCCCCACGCCCTGGCTTCGAAACATCGGCGCGGTTGCTGGCGCGCGGTCTTCAAAGGTTTGCAATGCGGCCGTTTGGGCGGTGCGAGGCGCGCACAAGTGCGCCCGCACGGGGTCGCCCTCCCGCGCGAAACTCGTTGGCGATGAACGACCCCAGGCCGACGGTCGCAAAGGCGCCGTCGTTGTCGCCAAGCTCAATAGGTAAGCCGCGACGTGCTTCGCGTCTACGAGTACCTGGGGCGTCGCCCGGTTGCGCTCCACCTCCCCGTGCGCGAGCCATCGGCTCGCCTCTGCCATCAGAGGCCTTTCACGGCTTTTTGAGGCGCAGCGACGCAACCTTCTATGCGATTTCCCAGTTGGCCCCAAGGAAAACGAAACTCCGCCCTCCTGCTTTAGGAGTGGAGAATGGACGCTTACACAATCGCGCTTTTGATCGCACTCACGCTACTCGGGTGGAGCTCGGCGCTCTACACTTTGTTACTATTCTGACCGGCGCCTCGACCGATTTTAGGGCTAAGTCCAAACTTGGTGCTTTTCATCATCTGGGTTGGCCACCAATTCACTTGAACTTGCGGCTGCAGGTCGGCGGGGCCTCAAGGCGCGCCGAGAGCCGTACCCGCCGGCGTCTTTGTCTAGCAAGTATACTTTATGCAGATGTAAACCCTCATGCGCCGCCGAAACGACGATCCAACGCGGCAGCCGCTAGACTGATCTTCGACAGTGCCCGGAACGAAGTTTCTGATCGCGCGAGCAAAATCGCGCCGCGGTGCGGGCGTGGCACTACAAAACGGAGGGTGTCTGTAAATCAGGCGTCTGCGATCTAGCGCATCGTCGGCGGCAGGGCGACGCCGAGGGCGGCGAGCGCGAGGCTGGCGCCGGGGCGTGGCGACGAGCGCAGCAGGAAGCGCTTGCCGTCCTGCTCGACCTCGGTCTCGGTGAGCGAGTCGAGATCGGCGATCACGGCGGGCCAGGAGGCGCGGGCGCCCTTGTCGACTGCTGCGAGGCGGTCTTCCAGCTCCTTCTTCAGCACGAGCGCGAGGAAGCTGCAGGCGACGTGGCCGCGGATCGTCTCGTCGAGCTTGTGGTAGATCGGCCGCGTGTCGAGCAGACTCTTTGTCGTGCGGAACGTCCGTTCCACGGTCCAGAGCTGCTTGTAGACGAGCATCGCCTCCAGCGCCGAGAGATGCGCGTTGGTCTGCAGCACGAACACGCCGTCGAATTTCGCGTCCTCCTCGATCCTTTCGCGGTCGATGGCGAAGCCGTCACCCTCCGGGTTCTTGAGGAAACGGCGGTAGCCCTTGTTGCCGACGAGGCTCTTGTCGCCCTTCTTCAGCTGCCGCTCCAGGTTGGCGACGATGGTCGCGCGGTCGGCGGCGTCCTTGCTCATCTGATCGAGGTTGCGGCAGACGACATAGCGCCGCCCGGCGAGCGTCACGGCCTTGGCCTCGTAGTCGACCTCGCCCCTCGGCTTCAACAGGACGAAGGGCGTGAACGGCGCGGGATCGCCGAGCACGAGGTCGCGCACGAGCCTGTCGGTTCGCTCGCGCACGCCCAGCACATAGAGGAGTTTTCTCGCTTCGAGCTCGGCGATCGTCTCGGCGCTGATCATGCCGCGGTCGGCGACGACGCAGACCCGGTTGATGCGAAAGCGCCGCTGCAGGCGGTCGATCGCCGGGATGAGGCTCTTCACATCGGCGGTGTTCCCCGGCCACATCTCCGTGCACACCGGACGGCCGTCGCCGTCGAGCAGGACAGCCAGGATCATCTGGTTGAGGTCTGGCCGATGGTCTTTGGAGAAGCCGCGCCGCCCGAGCGTCTGCCCGCCTCGGCCCCCGGACTTGATCCGGGGGCTCGTGGTGTCCATGAACACGATGTCGAGCGTGGTCAGGAGGTCGCGCCGGGCGGCGAACAACTCCTCCTCCAGGACGTCCTTCACGCAGCGCGGCGAAAACGGGGTCGCGGCGTCCTGCTGGGCCTTGGGCAGCTCGTCGCCGAGCCACGCCATCGTGCGATAGAGGTGGTGCAGTTCGATCCCGTCGGCGCCGTCGATGCGGTGGTCGTCGCGCCAGCGGTCGGCGGCCCGGTCCGAGCCACCGCAGACGAGGCGGTGCAGCACGGTCAGGAACGCCGCGCGCTCCAGCGGGAAGTCATGGTTGCGCGCCCTCGCCAGGCGCTCGATCACCGCCCGGCAGCCGGTCTCCTCCCACACCCGCTCGAAGGCGAGCGCCGGACCGATGCGGCGCGTGGAGATCGCCGTCGCCTCGCCGCGGTCAAACGCATCAAGCACGATCGCCTTCTCGGAAAAGCGGGCTCCCGAGCGCAAGAGCCGCTCCAGCTGCCCGCTCTGCTTGAGATCCTCGACGCGCCCGAGCGTCGCGATCACCTGCTGGCGTACCGCCGCGCCCTCGCGCCGGCTCTCGACGATCTGCAGATAGGCGCGGCCGCCCGAAGTCTTCTTGCGGAAATACATGACAGAACGCCTGTCACCAACTCGATGTCGGTGCGCACAGATTCCGCTGCAATACCCGAAAAATCAAGCAAAATCGGCACAAAGCGTGGCACTACATTTTCACGTCAGCGCACCCCCGGCTCAAACCATATCAACGGCTTACGCGCCACGCACACGCGTTAACTGTCGAAGATCAGCTAGAGTGCCAAATAAAGCTTTTACATGTAAAATAAGCCCACGCCGGCCGAAATTTGTTAACGCCGTCTGCAAACGTTGTTATCCGTATCTTTTTCAATACACAACGGCATGCCAATTGAACAGTTTTGTCGTCCGCTCGTTGTTAAGCAAGTCCCTTTCGGAAGAATTGGACAACATAAATATGGGGTTTAATGATGAAACGCATCCTTCTCGCTTCCGCCGCCTGCCTGGCGCTCTCGCTGCCTGCGATGGCGGCAACCACGGTCGCCCAGCCCAAGCCGGCGCCGCAGAGCCAGCAGCGAAGCCTGGCAAACCAGCCCGCGCAGAACACGAACGCGCAGAACACGAACATGCAGTCGAGCCAAGTGAACCAGACCTCACAACCAGGAAATAACTGGCAAGCGCGGGTTATCCGTCCGTCGAGCCTTAACAAGGAGCAGGTTCGCGAAATCCAGATGAAGCTGAACAAGGACGGCTTCTCTTCTGGGCACGTCGATGGAACCTGGGGTCGAGACACAGATCAGGCGATCTTGAACTTCCAGAAGGCGAGAAAACTGTCCGGACATGGCGAACTCACCCAACAGACGCTCGCCGACTTGGGGGTCAAAATGAACAACCAGTCTGAGACGACCGCCTCATCGTCCGCGAACGGACAAATGCAGCATCAGTCGACCGCCTCCGGGGCGACCTCTGGCTCGGCGATGAACAGCTCGACTCCCAACAGCAACGCCAAGGGACAGACCGCCACAACATCGAACCACGCCGGCTCGATGAATAACAAGGCTGGGTCGACTGCCACGAATATGAAGCCCTGAGCGGGCTGAACCGCAAACCGAGGTTCGTCCTCTTTTACAAGGGCCGGCGCTTCGCCGGCCCTTTTTTTTGGGTCCGGCCTTCAGCATTGGCGCAAGCGCGCCATGCTCGCGGGCGCCGCGTTGATCGACCTTGTCGCCGCGCAGGCCGTCATCGCTCGTCATAACCGGAAGCGGGGCGAGCTGCGCTCCTACCGTGATCGCACCGGATTTCCCAAAGCGTGGAAGCCGCCCGACGGGCGCCAAGGATTCCGAGACCCGCCGGAGACACGCTCTCAGTCCGATCTGGAGGCTGCGGGCCGGCCCAATCCACTCTCATGTTCGCCGTTTCAAGTAGCAGGCACAAGAATGCGTAGCTCGCGCGCGAGCGGTTCAGAATGGCCGCCACTGAGCAGGGCAGGAGGCACGATCATCAAAACGACAGTTGATCAGGCTCTGATGCGCGGGTTGGATACCGCCGGACCGGTGATGCGTCGCGGAGCTTCCTCTGTCTAGGGGCCAGCGTCGGAAAATATCCGGCTGATAGTGGACGCGAGGGTTCTCCTGGCCGTGACCGTGCCTCCAGCCTTGCTCAGCTTTGGATAGGAGTGTTGTCGGCGATGACCTCCTTTTCGGGATGTCTGTTGTCGATCTCAGCGCATCAAGCGCCGGCGATCTGAACGTGCTTGGCGATCGCCCAGGCAAATCCCGCCAGTTCTCGAGCAATCGCCGTCGTGACCACAGTGGGTGATTTTCCCGCCCGGGCGAGCTTGCGATAGCGCCGGCACAGCCGCTCCTGGGCTTTCCACGCGGTGTCGCGGATCGGCTTTGCCAGACCCTCTTGGCGCAGCAGTTGCTCCCGGCTGATGCGCGCCGGAAACCGATAACTCCAGGCCGCTTCGATCAGCATTCGCCGGGCTGCGCCATTCCCGGCTTTCGTGATGCCGCCTTGGCGTCGTGCGGCGCCGCTGGAGTGCTCGGAGGGAACCAGACCGAGATACGCCATGAGCTGGCGGGGATTGGCGAAGCGGGTGATGTCGCCGAGTTCGGCGATTACCGTCGCCGCCGCGACCATAGCCATCCCGCGTAGCGCTTGCAGAGCGCGCACCACCGGAGCCAGCGACCAATCCGGCAGCGCCGCCTCGATATGAGCTTCCAGACGATCTCGCCGCGCCGTCGCCGCCTCGACCGCGGCGATGCAGTCTTCCAGCACGATGTGATGCGCCGCTTGCTCGAATTTCAGTCCAGCCATCCAGCGACGGTGCATCAACGTCCACGCCGGCCGATTGTAGTGACCCATGACGCAGGAGAAAGCCAGAGAGCTGCTGACGGGCCTGGCGCAGGTTGCGGACGGCCGCAAGACGCGCGCGCACAAGATCGCGGATCGCCTCATGAGCCTAATCAGGAATCCAGACAGCGGTCAGTTCACCGGCGCGATGCAGCTTGGCGAGGTTGATCGCATCTCGCCGATCGGTCTTGATCCGATCTCCCGGCTTGCGCGGGATCAGCGACGGAGCCACGACGACGCACTCATGCCCGGCGAGGGCCAACTGGCGTTGAATGCCATAGCCGCAAGGTCCGGCCTCATAGCAGAACCGAAGCGCGTTCCCGAAACGTGACAGCTTCGTCGCCAGAGCCTTCACAGCCGCGGGCGTGTTCGCGATCTTGCCATACTCGCGCGCATCAGCCCGCGCGCCCGCTTCGGCTAGCGCTACCGCGATCGTGTCCTTGTGCACGTCAAGACCGACATATGTGATAGCTTTGTCCAAGACCCGTCTCCTATGCATGAGGCTCGGTGCCGGCACGCCCGGTGCAACCCTCGATAAGCCTGCATACTGTGAGACGGGTCGCCCTATCTCAGGCGAACATGTGGTCTAGGGGGCTCGCCGTTAACCCCGCCTTATCGCGGCTGCGGCACGCTTTCCGCTCATGTCGCTGGCCGTATCGACCGCACGCTCCGTGAGCTCGGAGACCTGGGAGGCGCGCGCGTCGGGCCTTGTCCTGGCGCTCGTCGCGATCGCCCTGTTCGCCATTACCGCCTTCTCGCCGAGGGTGCTCGGCGACGGGGACACGTGGTCGCATCTGGCGACGGGCGAATGGATGATCGCGCACGGGGCGGTCCCGCGCGTGGACCCCTTCAGCCTTTCGATGCCGGGAGCCCCGTGGATCGCGCACGAATGGCTGTCGGAAATCCTCATGACTCTCGCATTCCGCTGCGGCGGCTGGAGCGGGGTCGCGCTGATGACCGCCGTCGCGGCGGCAGGCGCGGCGTTGATCATGGGCCTCAGACTCGGGAGGGATCTCGCCGGGACGGGGCTCGGCGTCACGTCCGCGCTCGGCGTCGCGCTGTGGCTCCCGAACCTGCTCGCGCGTCCGCATGTGCTGACGCTGCCGCTGGCCGCGGCCTGGACGGTCGGCCTCATCGACGCGCGCGAGCGGGACGCGGCCCCGCCGCTCTGGCTTGCGATGCTGATGATCCTGTGGTCGAACATGCACGGCGGCTTCGTCTTCGGTCTTGCTCTGATCGCGCCGTTCGCCGTCGAGGCGGCGGCGGACGCCCGTGGCGAAGCGCGCCTTGTGGCGTTGCGCGGGTGGACGCTGTTCGGACTCGCTGCGACCGCGGCCGCGCTGATCAACCCCTACGGCTACGAGGCGCTGGTCTTTCCGTTCCGGCTGATGGGCGTCGAGAACCTGTCGCACATCAGCGAATGGCAGCCCCAGGATTTTGGCCGCGTCGGACCGATGGAGATCGCCCTCCTTCTCTTGCTCAGCTTCGCCCTGACGCGGCCGATGGCGACGCCGCCGGTGCGGGCCGCGCTCGTTGCCGGCCTTATCGCCATGGCGCTTCAGCACGCGCGTCACGCCCAGCTTCTGGGGCTCGTCGCGCCGATGCTTCTGGCGCGGCCGATCGCGGACGCGATCGGCGCTCCGCGGCCGCGCGGCGCGCCGCCGGACGTCGCGCGCGTCGCGCTGACGGCGAGCGTCGTGGCGGCGCTGGCGATCAGCGCACTCCGGATCGCCGAGCCGGTCGCGCGTGTCGACGGGCCGGCCGCGCCGATCTCGGCGCTCGCCGCCGTTCCGGCCGATCTCAGGGCGAAACCGGTGCTCAACGACTATTCCTTCGGCGGCTATCTCATATGGTCGGGCGTCAGGCCCTTCATCGACGGCCGCGCCGACATGTACGGGGGCGCCATGCTGGGGCTCTATCGCAAGATCGTGGCGGGCGACCGCGCGGCTGTCGAGGAGACGCTCAGCCGCTACCGGATCGCATGGACGATCTTCGCGCCGGACGATGAGATCACGTCGGTCCTCGACCGAACGCCCGGCTGGCGGCGCCTCTACGCGGATGGCGTCGCGGTCGTCCATGTGCGGGATGGCGCGGGCGGCGCGCGCGGGGAGTGAGACGCGAGCGTCGCTTCGTCGCGGCGGAGCGGCTTTTCGAGGCGGGCTGGCGTTGTCAGTCTCACGCCTGGTCCGTCCGGCTCGGGAACCGTCCGAGTTCCCCGCGGGGAGGAAGCCGGAGCCTTTGCGCGGGTCAATTCCCTGCGAGCAGGCAAAAATGCAAGGATTTCATCTCGTTTTGGCCCGTACTCGGAAAATCCGTTCGAAATAACCCAATGATTTTAGGCTGTTCCAGCAAAATTCCCTACTCGGCCGAACAGGGAATTTTTCCGCCGAGCAGGGAATTCAATTTCCCTGCTCCGCGGAAAGCAGGGATATCTCGCGCCTGAAGCGCGCCGTTCTCGCGGACCGGCTTTCCGAGCGACGATCGGCTACCCAGAAAGCCGCCTCGACGACGGCGCCTCGCACGGCCTCAACAGCCCCGGCCCCGGACGCAACATGGCAACGGTGATCGAAGCTGCGCGTCAACGCTCTGCCCGGTCCGCATGACCGTAGATCACGGCGTCACACCAAGTCGATGCGGAGCGAGCGGCCGACCGCGTTGGCGGCGCGGCGCAACGTGTTGAGCGTGACGGACGGAATTGTCGGATCAAAGAGCCGGTCGAGCTGGCGGCGGCTGGTTTTCATCCGCGCGGCCGGCCGGCCGCGCGAGATAAATCGTCCGCGTTTAGTGTGCCAAAATTGGCGCACTTTTGCAAACCTTCTCGGCTGTCGTTTTGCACCGGACTTTGCACCAAAAAAGCCCTCGTCGATCAAGAGGCTTGTAAGAGGCTTGTAGGTGCGGCATCCGCCCAATTGCGACGTCGCCTGTTGGGCGCCAAGCGTTTGTCATCCGGCGCTCACCCCCGCCCGGCGCGGCCGACCAGGAACGGCGGGAAGGCGCCGCATCATGTTCGCTCACAACATCCGATGCGCTCGCGTCGGCCGAACGGCCGGGAATGTCTCGCAGGATTTTCGATGGGCAAACATGATGTCCCGAGGCAGGATCGCCGCTGACCAGGCGGCCGGCGCAGCCGCGAAGGATTTTACACTTGGCGGCCTGCCTGCTCGAGCAGGCGCCGCAAGCGAGGCGAGCGAAAGCATGAAAATCGTGAACATCGGCGTGATGAGCCCCGGCGACATGGGGCAGGCGGTGGCGATCCAGCTCAAGGCGGAGGGCTTCCACGTCTTCACCGCTCTCGAGCGCCGCAGCGAGCGCGCCCGGAGGCTCGCTCATGAGGCGGCATTGACGGATGTCACGACGCTCGCGCGCCTCATTGCAGAATGCGACGTCGTGCTTTCGATCATGGATCCAGGAGCCGCGCTCCATTTCGCGCGCGAGGCGGCGGAGGTCATTCGCGCCGGCGGCCGCCACACGCTGATCGTTGATTGCAACGCGATCGCGCCGCAAACGGTGCGCCAAATCGCCGAGGTCATCGCCGGGGCCGGCGGGCGATACATCGACGCCGGCATCATCGGCCCGCCGCCGCGCGGCGGCGCGAAGACCAATCTCTATGTGTCCGGCCCCGGCGCCGCCGATCTCGAACAGCTCGCGGGGCCGCAGCTCGTCGTGCGGGTGGTCGGCGACGGTCTCTCGGACGCCAGCGCGCTCAAGATGTGCTACGCCGCCACCACCAAGGGCACGCAGGCGGTATGGCTGGAGGCGATGATCGCGGCCGAGCGCCTCGGCGTCGCCGATGCGCTCGCCGAGGAGCTCGAGCGGTCCCAGGCGGATCGCTACGATTCGGCGTTGCGTCAGATTCCGGCGATGCCGCCGAAGGCCTATCGCTGGGCGCCCGAAATGCTCGAGGTCTCCAAGACCTTCGGGGGGACCGGCATGACCCCGAAAATGTTCGAGGGCGCAGCCGACATCTACCGTTTCGTCGCCGGCACGAAGCTCGGCAGGGAGACACCCGAGAAGCGCGACCGGTCGCGGCAAGGCGCGGATGTCGTGCGGCTGCTGGCCAAGGAGACGATGAAGCTGTAGGCGCGGGCTGGCGCTCAGCGAGCGCGGCTACAATGCGCGCGGATCGCGGCCGGGAGCGCTCCGGCGGAGGGTCGCCGGGGCCCGCGACGGCCGCGGGGAATATCGGCGCGGGCTTCGCATTGATGTTGCTCCCAAGCCGCGGTCGGTTTGGCGGCATGCCCCCTCCACCACGCTGCGCGTGGTCCCCCTCCCCGTTCCGCTGACGCTTCACGAGGGGAGGATATGGCCGGCGCCGACGCGGGGGAGGGGGTGCGCCCCAGCCTGCTCGGGGGGGGAAGTATCGGCTCTGGGAGTTTTTTGCTTGGAGCAGGTAATTCTTGCCCGAAGCGGGGATCCCCGCAAAGCCGAAGAACTTTGACGCGGCCGGGAGCCGTTCCTTTTGCGTCGCTGTGGAAGTCCCGCCTCCCGTCTCATCCTAAAGACGACCATTCGTTCCCGAGGGCGTCGTTGACCTGGTCTGCGGAATAGTCTTATTGTATGACTATTGGCGGTCGGCCCTCGGGGCGGGACGTTCCAAGCCGAAAAGCCTTACACGGCGGCTGGCGCGCCAAGGGCGTGGTCAAAAAGGGAGGATCTTTTATTATGCAGCTCATGAAATGGCTGGGCGGCGCCGCCTTGGGCGCGACGCTGATCATGGCGGGATCGTCGGCATTCGCCGTCACGATCGGGTTCTCACAGGTGGGCGACGAGGGCGACTGGCGCCCGGCCTTCTCCAAAGACATGCAGCAGGAAGCGAAGAAGGAGGGCATCGATCTCAAGTTCGCCGACGCGCAGGGCAAGGAAGAAGAGCAGCTGAAGGCGGTCAGGGCGTTTATCGCGCAGAAAGTGGACGCGATCATCATCGCTCCGGTGGTGGTGACGGGCTGGGGCCAGGTGCTGGAAGAGGCCAAGAAGGCGAACATTCCGGTCTTCCTTGCCGACCGCGACGTGGACGTCGCCGACAAGTCGCTGTTCGTGACCCGCATCTCCGCCGACTTCAATCTCGAAGGCAAGCTTGCGGGCGCGTGGCTCGCCCAGGCGAGCAAGGGAAACTGCAACATCGTCGAACTGCAGGGCACAGTCGGCTCGGCCCCGGCGATCGAGCGCAAAAAAGGCTTCGAGGCGGTCATCTCGCTGTTCCCCGACATGAAGATCGTCAAGACGCAGAGCGGCGACTTCACCACCGATGGCGGCAAGAAGGTGATGGAAGCCTTCATCAAGTCGACCGACAACCTCAAGGGCATCTGCGGCGTGTTTGCGCATAACGACAACATGCAACTCGGCGCGATTCAGTCGATGAAGGAAGCGGGCCTCAAGCCCGGCAAGGACTTTTTGATGGTATCGGTCGACTACGTGCCGGCGATGAAAGAGGCGCTTGCCGCGGGCGACTCCAACGCGTCGGTCGAACTCCGCTCGGCGATCGGCAAGTACATCTATCCGGTGGTGCTCGGCTATCTCAAGAACCCGAAGGAGGAGCTGCCGAAGTGGGTGAAGATCCCGTCGGATCTGCACACTGCGGCGACGGCGGGCAACTGACGCGGTTTTGGCCGCGCTCGCTCGCGCGCGGCCCTTCCCCGCGTAGCGGGGAAGGTGGCCCCGACGGGCCGATGGGGTGTGGCGAGCAGGTACGGCTCGATGAGGATCCGGGCTGCCGCTCGTGCAATCCGACTCGCGCCCGAGGCCGCGGGCCATATCCCATCCGGCGCTTCGCGCCACTTCCAGCAGAGCTGGGGAAGGAAGGCCGGGTGGGGCGCGTTCGTCGCCGGGGCGCAAGCTTGTGAAATGGCTGCGCCCCGGCGATAGTTCATGCCCGCAAGGGCGGACGACGGGACGGAAACCTTGACCGCGCGAATTGAGATGCTGGGGGTGTCGAAGGCCTTTCCCGGCGTGCGGGCGCTGGAGGGGGTCGACCTTCGGGTCGAGTCCGGCGAAATTCACGCTCTCATGGGCGAGAACGGGGCCGGCAAGTCGACGCTGATCAAGATCCTGACCGGCGCCTTGCGCGGCGATGGGGGCGAAATTCGGCTCGACGGCCGCCCGGTCCATATCGGCTCGACCGGCGAGGCGCGTGCCCTAGGCATCGGCACGGTCTACCAGGAAGTGAATCTCGTTCCGACCATGTCGGTGACCAAGAACCTGACGCTCGGCCGCCAGCCGCGCCGGTTCGGGCTGATCGCATGGGGCGCGGCGCGCAAGCTCGCGCGCGAGCGGCTGAAGCGGCTCAATATCGACATCGACGTCGAGAGGCCCCTCGGCTCCTATTCCGTGGCCGTCCAGCAACTGATCGCGATCGCCCGCGCGCTCGAGGACGATACCCGGGTCCTGGTGCTCGACGAGCCGACCGCGAGCCTCGACGCGAACGAGACCGAACTCCTGTTCGGGATCATGCGGGACCTGAAGCGGCGCGGAATCGCAATCGTCTTCATCACCCACTTCATCGATCAGGTGTATCGGATCTCAGACCGCATCACGGTCCTGCGCAATGGCCGCCTGGTCGGCACGGCGGCGACGGCGGATCTGCCGCCGCTGAAACTGATCTCGCTGATGCTGGGACGCGAACTCGAGCAGACCGAGGAACGGCTTGTCACGGCTGCGTCCACGGCGAAGGGCGAGCCGATCCTCGTGGCCGAAGGCCTCGGGCGGCGGCGCCTGATGGCGCCGTTCGACCTTTCGGTTCGCTCCGGCGAGGTCGTCGGGCTCGCTGGACTGCTGGGCTCCGGGCGCACCGAGGTGGCCAAGCTGGTTTTCGGCGCGGCGCGGGCGGACTCTGGCCGTCTCAGCGTCGGCGGCGTTCCGATGACGACCCATACGCCGGGACGCTCGCTGAGGCTGGGGATGGCGTTCTGTCCCGAAGACCGCAAGGCGGAGGGCCTGATCCTCGAACTCAGCGTGCGCGAGAACATCGTCCTCGCCCTGCAGACAAAGCGGGGATGGCTGCGGCGGCTCTCGCACGACGAGCAGGAGGAGCTGGCGCAGAAGATGATCGAGGCGCTGGCGATCGCGACCCCCGACGCGGACAAGCCGGTCGGCCAGCTATCGGGCGGAAACCAGCAGAAAGTCGTGCTCGCGCGCGCGCTCGTCTCCGATCCGCGCATCCTCATTCTCGACGAGCCGACCCGCGGCATCGACGTCGGCGCGCATGCGGAAATCGTGGCGCTGATCCGGAGGCTTTGCGACCAGGGCCTTGCTCTCCTGGTGGCGTCGTCGGAGCTCGACGAGCTCGTCGCAGTCAGCGACAGGATCGCGGTTCTGCGCGACCGGCGGAAGATCGGCGAACTTGCCGAGCGCGAGATCACCCGCGAGAACGTGATCCGCACCATCGCAGGGGCGAAGGCGTGAAACATTCCGCCTATATCGAGGCGGACAGGCAACGCCTTTCGCGATTCCGCGCGATCGCCGGGCACCGGGCAATCTGGCCAATCATAGCGCTCGCCATCATCTTCGCCGTCGACGGATACATTTCGCCCGGGTTTTTTCAGATTCGTGTCGTCGAGGGCCGGCTGTTCGGCAATCTGATCGACATTCTGTACCGGGCTGCGCCGACTGCGCTCGTCGCCCTTGGAATGGCGATCGTCATCGGCGTCAAGGGAATTGATCTCTCCGTCGGCTCGGTGATCGCGATCGTCGGCGCCGTCATCACCTGGCGCATCCACGCCGGCGATCCGCATTTCGTCGTTCTGCTGATTGCGCTCGGCGCGGGCCTGCTGTGCGGCTTGTGGAACGGCTTTCTGGTCGCGATTCTCGACATCCAGCCGATCATCGCCACCCTGATCCTCATGGTGTCCGGCCGCGGCATCGGGCTGATGATCAATCTTCTGTACGGGGGAACCAACCCGAGCTTCACCAGTCCGCTGCTCCAGGGCCTCAGCGTCGGCCACATCGGCCTCATCCCGACGCGGCTCATCCTCGCCGCCGCGATCTTCATCGTCCTATGGCTTCTCATTCGTCGCACGGCGCTCGGACTGTTCCTCGAATCCGTCGGCGGCAACGCGGCCGCGGCCGATCTGACCGGGATCAACGCGCGCCTGATCAAATACGCAGCCTATCTCATTTGCGCGCTTTGCGCGGCCTGGGCGGGCGTCATTCTCGCCGCCGACACCCACACCTCCGACCCGGTCAGTGTCGGCCTCTATATCGAACTCGATGCGATCCTCGCCGTCGTGATCGGCGGCGGCTCGCTGAACGGCGGCCGAATCTATCTCGGCATGACGGTTCTCGGCGCGCTGGTCATCCAGGCGCTGACGACGTCCATTCTGACCAGCGGCCTGCCGCCCGAATACAACCTCGTGGTCAAGGCGGTCGTCGTCGTCATCGTGCTCCTGCTCCAGTCGAACAACCTGCGCAGCGCGCTCTACGCAAGCTTGGCGAGGAAGCCGCGATGAACGAGAAGTACGTGCCGCTTCTGGCGACGATCGCCGTCTTCGTCGCCCTGTTCGTGACCGGGGGGTTCCTCTACAACAATTTCATGTCGACCCTCGTCCTCGGCGACATCCTCGCCGACAATGCTTTCATCATCACCGCCGCCATCGGCACCACCTTCGTCATTCTTTCCGGCGGCATCGACCTTTCGATCGGTTCGATGATCGGCTTCGTCGGCGTCGTGATCGCCAATCTCGACGTTGTGGGATGGCATCCGCTGGTTTCGGCTGCGATGATGCTGTGCTTCGGTCTGGTTTTCGGCGCGCTTCAGGGGCTCATCATCGACTTTTGCGAAATCCAGCCATTCATTGTCACGCTTGCGGGACTCTTCCTCCTGCGCGGCAGCTGCTTCATGGTCAATCTCGACTCGGTGCCCATCAAGCATCCGTTCGTCGCGGCCTATGCGGCAGCGAGCATCCCCTTGCCGGGAGGCGGCTTCCTGGCAAGTTCCGCGATCGTCATGCTGGTCTCGCTCGTCGCGGCGATTGCGCTTGCGCATTTCACCCGCTTCGGGGCGAACGTCTACGCCATCGGCGGCGACCGCGCGTCAGCGGCGCTGATGGGCGTGCCGATGCGCCGCACCACGGTCGCGATCTATGCGCTCGGCGGATTCTACAGCGCCCTTGGCGGCGTGATCTACGCGTTCTATACATCTTCGGGCTATCCGCTTGCCGGATCGGGCAACGAGCTCACCGCCATCGCTTCGGTCGTGCTCGGAGGGACGATGCTGACGGGCGGCATCGGCATGGTCGCCGGCACGCTATTCGGCGGAATGATCTTCGGGTTGATCGCGACCCTGATCAATTTCAACGGCTCCCTGAACGGGGCCTGGATCATGATCAGCGGCGGAATCCTTCTTTTCCTGTTCATCGTGCTTCAGCGCTCGATCGTCGGCTCGTTACGACTGGGAAGCACAACCTGAGGCGCAAGAAACGTGGGGCGCATCGCCAAGCCATCGACCGGCGCATTGACCCGCCATCGCTCGACGTCGGGGCGGGTGCTGCTCGGCCGGATGGCCCGACACAACCGCGACGACCCGGCGTTCGGCCGCAGCATTTACAGCCAGGTCGCAGCGAGGCTCGGGCAGGAAATCGTGGGCGGGGTCTATCCGCCCGGCACGCTCTTGCCCAACGCCGCGGAAATGTGCGCGCGCTTTTCGGTCTCCCGCACGGCGCTTCGCGAAGCCTACAGCATCCTCAGCGCCAAGGCGCTGATCGTCGCGCGCCCGAAGATCGGCACGCGCGTGCGCCCGAAGTCCGACTGGAACCTGCTCGATTCGGAAGTGCTCGCATGGCATCTGCAGGAGACGCCCAACGAACAGTTTGTCGACGATCTCTTCGTGCTGCGGCAGATGGTGGAGCCCGAGGCGGCCTCGCTCGCGGCCTCGCTCCGTTCTCCCTCGACCGTCGAGCGCATCGCCGAGGCCTACGGCCGCATGGACAAGTTCAAGAAAGGCGCGGGCGACCTGATCGGCGCCGATCTCGATTTCCACATGGCGATCCTCGAGGCGAGCGGCAACCGCTTTCTCGCCGCGCTCGGCGGCCTGATACACACCGCGCTCGAATGCACCTTCCGCCTGAGCTGGCGCGGCGCGGCGCGCATTCAGGATGACCGGCTTCTCCAGCACAGAGGCATATTCGAGGCGATCCGAGACGGAAAGGCGGGCCTCGCAAGGTCGCGCATGTCGGAGCTGCTCAGCGACTCGATCGGGGACGTGCGGGAATATCTGAGGCAGCGCGACCGCGGCTTGCGGAAGGAGCCCAAGTCGAGCGGCGTCGACAGCTGAGCGCGGTCAGCGCAGCGCGACCGTGTCGGTGTCGCAGCGTCGCGGCGCGGATTTCAAGGCGCGAACAGGCGGCGGACGTCGACTGGCCCTTGCGCGGAATCGCGAATGTCGAGCGCGCTTTCGATGTGTTTGAGGTGATGCTCCATGACCGCCGCGGCTGCCGGTCCGTCGCGGCGGGCGAGCGCGTCGACCAGCGCGTCGTGCTCGGACTTCGGAGCAGGAGCGGGCGCTCGCGGAGCCGTAGAGGCCGATGATCAGCGAGGTGCGGGTGACGAGATCCTCGAGGAACCGCGTCAGCACGGCGTTGCCGGCGGCCTCCGCGAGGCGAAGATGAAATTGTCCGGAGAGCCTTATCAACTCGCTGCGGTCGCCGACCGCCTCGGCGCCGGCGCCGGCGCGGGCGTTGGCGCGGAGCTCCGACAATTCGTCCGCGTCGATGCGGCTCGCCGCGGTGAGGACGATCGAGCGCTCGATGGCCCGCCGCGCTTCGAACACGTCGCGAGCCTCGTCCGCGCTTGGTTTGGCGACGAAGGCTCCGCGGTTGGGATGAAGCGCGACGACGCCGCGCTCCGCCAACACGACCAGCACGCGGCGGATTTGCGAGCGGCTGCAATCGAAGGCTTCGCAGAGCGCCGCCTCGGGCAGTTTCGCGCCGCCTGCCAGCTTCTGCTCCATGACGGCCGCGACGATCCGGTCGAAGATCGCCCCGTCGGAAGGCGGCGGCCGGAGCTCATCCGGCGTCGCCGAGGTCGTAGCCCCGTTGTCCATCGCGTCCCGCCCCGCCTTCGGCTGGGATCCTGCCGGATCCCATGTGCCGCAAAATGCGGCAACCGCGCCTCAAGTCCTGCGATACTGCACAAATGGTAGCTGATTGTCGACAATAGCGCGGAAGCATGTTGACAAAAAAATTGCGCCGCCACAACCTCTCACCGTCGCTGTGCACGCTCCGCGCTCGAAAGCTCCGTCCCGGGCGCGTTGGACTGCCGCAATGGGAGGATTTTGTACATGGGATACCGAGCTCCGTCGTTCCGCGCCGCCCTATTGGGCCTCGCATCAATCCTGACGCTTGCCGCCGCCGCCGATCCGGCCGATGCGGCGAACAAGGTTCTGAAGATCGGTTTCGTCGGGGTGACCAGCGGCCCTGCCGCCGCCTGGGGCACCTCCAACGTGCGCTCGATGGAGACGCTTGCCGACTGGTGGAATTCGACCGGCGGGGTGAAGATCGGCGATCAGACCTATGACATCGACGTCGTCACGTTCGACGACCAGAAGGATCCGAAGCGCGCCATCGCCGGCATGGAGAAGATGGCCCAGGAGGGCATCCACTATGTCGTCGGGCCGAACGTCGACGACGGCGCCGCGGCGGTTCGCCCGGTAGCGGAGAAGGCCGGCATCATCTACTTCCCCTACGCCTTCCCCAAATCGCTCTACACCAAGCCCGCCTCGAACGCGGTGCTCGGCATGGTCGCGAGCTACCAGTCTGGTCCGGCGATCTACAAGTATCTCAAAGAGAACAAGGGCGTGAAGACCGTCGCGTTCGTCGCGGCCAACGAGTCCGATCCCTTGAGCCAGCGCGACAACGGCGTCGCTGCCGCCAAGAAGCTCGGTCTCGACGTGGTCGCCGACAAGGACACCTACGAGAACGACACCCGCGACTTCACCCCCGTGCTGACGCCGATCGTCAAGCTGAAGCCCGACCTTCTCGTGCTGTCGGGCGTGGCGCCGGCGAATGCGCCGCTGCTCATCCGCTCGGCGCGCGAACTCGGCTACAAGGGCCTCATCTCGACCGAGACGGCGCAGGACGCCAAGGTCCTCGAGGAAGGGGCGGGCGATCTCGCCAACGGCTTCATCTCGGTCGGCGGCGCCTCGACGCCGGAAATCCGCTCCAAGGCGATGGATGAGTTCATCGACCGCTACACCAAGAAGTTCGGGGAGTACAACGACGAGTTCGAACACCAAGGTCTACGCGCTGCAATATATCGTCGACACGCTGAAGGCCGACCCGAAGGCGATCGACAATGTCGACGAATTCAAGAAGACGATCGACACATTCTCCGCGCCGAACCCCTTCCTGAAGGACCCCGACGCGAAGTTGCACTACGTCGGCATGACGTCGTTCGGCCAGAAGCGGCAGCTCGCCGTGCCGCTGGTCGTCAACGAATATGAGAGCGGCAAGTTCAAGACTTTGTTCGTCGCCAACGTCGACTGAGCCTTGGCCTCATCCGGCGCTTCGCGCCGCCTCTCCCGCTCGCGGGAGAGGGCCGGGGTGAGGGTGCGGAGGAACGTCAAGGATGGAACAGGTCATTGCCAATGGGCTCTACCTCGGCGCGCAATATGCGCTGATCGCGCTCGGCCTGACGCTGATCTTCGCGCTGATGAACGTGCTCAATTTCGCCCACGGGCAGATGTACGTGCTCGGCGGCTTCGTCACCTACGAAGTCTATGGGCTGATGAAGCTGCCGTTCGTCGTCGCGCTCCTCGCCTCCGCCGTAACGCTCGCCATCTTGGGGGCGCTCATCGAGCGCTTCCTGTTCCGCAACGTCATCCGGCGCAGCGAGCGCGAGGAAAGCACCATGCTGCTCGCCGCCGGCGTCGCCTATTTTCTCGACGCCGCGATCCTGATCCTGTTCGGCGAGAAGCAGCGCGGCGTCCCCAAGATCGTCAACGGCATATTCTTCTGGGACAATTTGATCCTGCCCTGGGACCGCATCCTCGTTGCGGGCCTCGCGATCCTCTTCATTGTCGCCTTCATCCTGATGATGCAGTTCACCAAGCCCGGCCGCGCCATGCGGGCGCTGGCGCAGGACCGGGTCGCAGCGCAACTGATGGGCGTGCCGGTCGTGTTCTATGGGCTCGTCGGCTTCGCGCTCGGCGCGATGCTCGCCGGCCTTGTCGGCGGGCTCCTGGTCACGATCACCGGAGTCAATTCCGGCATCGGCGGGCCGATCTCGATCAAGGCCTTCATGATGGTGATGATCGGCGGGGCGGGCGTCGTTGGCGGCGCGATCGCCGGCGGCTTCATCCTCGGCATGCTGGAATTGGTCGGCCTCACAGTCCTGCACTCCTATGGCGACATCACCTATCTGGTGATCTTCGTTGCGCTGATGATCTTCCTCGCCCTCCGCCCGAACGGGCTGATGGGCAAGCCGTGGGGATGAAACGATGACGCGCATGGACCAGGGAATGCGCGGGGCCGCGGTCGCAGCCTTCCTCATTGTCGTCTTTGTTGTTGCGCCGTGGGCGATCGCCGCGACCGGGCGGACCGACCTCCTGTACACGCTGAGCTCCGTCGCGCTGCTGGCGATCGCGAGCGGCGGAGTTCTGGCTCACTTTCTACATCGGCCGAATCAACATCGGCCAGGGCGCCTGGGCGCTGGTCGGCGGCTACGTTTCGGCGATCCTCGTTGCAACCTACGGACTCTCCTTCTGGCTGAGCCTGCCGCTCGCCGGTCTCTTCTGTGCTCTCGCGAGCGTCCTGATCGGCCTGCCGATCCTTCGACTCCGCGGTGTTTACTTCGCCATGGTCACGCTGGTTCTGACCGAAGTCGCCCGGCTCACAGCTCTGGCGCTGCCGATCACCAGCGGCGCCATGGGCATAACCAGCATCCCCTCGCCGGGCCGGATCGGCCTTTTCGGCGTCACGATCGTGCCCGCGTTCGACTCCTTCGCCGATAAAAACCTCGCCTTCTATTTCCTTTCGGTGACGATGATGGTCCTGACCTTCGCGGCGCTGTGGCGGCTCGTCAATTCGCGCGTCGGGCGGCTTTTCGCGGCGCTGCGGCAGAACGAGGAGCTCGCATCCTCCATGGGCCTCAACGTACCGCTCCTGCGCGTTCTCGCCTATGCGATCTCGTCGTTTTTGGGCGGCGTCGGCGGGGCGATCTTCGTCGCCATCGCGCAGTCGATCTATCCCTCGAGCTTCACCGTCAACGACAGCGTGAACTTCATGCTGAACTGCTTCCTCGGCGGCCTCGGCTACGTATTCGGCCCGATGCTCGGGACGCTGGTGCTCTATTTCGGCTGGGACCTCCTGTTCCAGGCCGGCGAATATCAGCTCCTCATCTACTCGGGCGTGATGATCCTGCTGATCGTGCTGCTGCCGAACGGCCTCCTTAGCCTCCGGTTGCCGAGTGGGCTGCTCGGCGCCCGGCTGCGGTCGAAGCGCGCGGGTTGACGATGGCGCCGATCCTGACGGTCAGGAACCTCACCAAGCGCTACGGCGGACTGACCGCGGTCAACGAGGTCTCGTTCGACGTCGAGCCGAACGAGATCCTCTCCGTCATCGGTCCCAACGGCGCGGGCAAGTCGACCATCTTCAAGCTCATCTCGTCCTTCGTGAAACCGACCCGCGGCGAGGTCAGGTTCAACGGCGAGGTGATTTCCGGGCTTGCGCCCCACATCGTGGCGCGCAAAGGGGTCGTGCGCACCTTCCAGGAGACCACGATCTTCAAGGGGATGACCGCGCGCGACAGCGTCATCGTGGCGCATCATCTGCGAGCGCGGGCGAGCCTGGTCGGCTTCTATCTCGGAACCGCGGCGGCCGAACGCGACGAGGTCGAATTCGGCCGCTCGAGCGACGAGATTCTCGACTTCCTCGGCCTCGGGCCGGTCCGCAACGAACTCGCGAGCAACCTGCCTCAGGGACATCTGCGCGCGCTAGGCATCGCCATCGGGCTCGCCGCCAATCCGAAGATCCTGCTGCTCGACGAGCCCTTCGCCGGCATGAACGCCGATGAGACCGACCGCGCGGTCGAGATGGTGCGCGCGGTACGCAATCGCGGCGTCACGCTGCTTCTGGTCGAGCACGACATGGCCGCGGTGATGAAGATCTCGGACCGCATCGTCGTCATCAATTTCGGCGTGAAGATCGCCGAGGGCAAACCGGCCGCGATCCGCGCCGACGAGAAGGTGATCGAAGCCTACCTCGGCGTCGAAGACGAAACGATCGGGCTTTAGCGATGCAAGCGATGCTCTCCCTTGCCGGCGTCGAGCTCTATTACGATCATGTCTATGCGCTGAAGGGGGTGTCGATCGACGTCGAGAAGGGGGAGACGGTCGCCCTCATCGGCGCGAACGGGGCCGGCAAGTCGTCGATCCTGCGCGCGATCACCGGCCTCAACCGGATCCGCAAGGGCTCGATCACTTTCGAGGGCCAGCGCCTCGACGGCCTCGACCCGTCGGCGATCGTCAAGCTCGGCATCGCCATGGTTCCCGAGGGCCGCCGAGTGTTTCCTTATATGAGCGTGCGCGACAATCTGATGATGGGCGCGTTCTCGCGCTCCGACGGAGCGGGCGTGCGCGCTTCCTACGACGACGTGCTGCATCGGTTTCCGCGCCTGAAGGACAGGCTTCGCCAGGCCGCCGGGACCCTCAGCGGCGGCGAGCAGCAGATGCTGGTGATCGGCCGGGCGCTGATGGCGAAGCCGCGGCTCCTTTTGCTCGACGAGCCGTCGCTCGGCGTCGCGCCGAAGATCGTTCAGGACATCGCCCGCTCGATCGTCGCCATCAATCGCGACGAGAAGGTCAGCGTGCTGCTGGTCGAGCAGAATTCGCGCATGGCTCTGCGCGTCTCGCACCGCGCCTACGCCATGGCGACCGGATCCGTCGCTCTCTCCGGGCCCTCGGCCGATCTTGCGAGGGACGAGCGCGTGCGGCATCTCTATCTCGGCGGCGATCTTTGAGGCTTGGCGCCATGCGGATCTGCGTCGTCAACCCGAATACGACCGTCTCGATGACGACGAAGATCGGCGCCGCCGCCAGGGCCGCCGCGTCGCCCGGCGTCGAGGTCACCGCGGTCAACCCGGAATTCGGGCCGCCGTCGATCGAGGGTTATTACGACGAGGCCTTCGCCGTGCCGGGACTCTTGTCCGAAATCGCGAGGGCGGCCGACGCCGACGCCTTCGTCGTCGCCTGTTTCGACGACACCGGCCTGGACGCCGCGCGCTCGGCGACCCATGCGCCGGTGGTCGGCATCGGCGAGGCTGCGTTCCATATGGCGAGCCTTATCGCGGAAAAGTTCAGCGTCGTCACCACGCTGCCGCGCTCGATTGCGCCGATCGAGCGCAACCTCGTCAAATACGGCCTTTCGGCGCGCTGCGCCCGGGTCCGCGCCGCCAACGTGCCGGTGCTCGCGCTCGAAGAGCCGGGCTCGGAGGCGCGCCTCATGATCCATGCCGAAATCGGGCGGGCCCTTGCCGACGACGGGGCGGAGGCCATCGTGCTCGGCTGCGCCGGCATGACCGACCTTGCGCGCGATCTCGAACGCAAGGCCGGCGTGCCGGTGCTCGACGGCGTCGCCTGCGCCGTCGCCCTCGCCGAGGCCCTGGCGCGGCTGGGCGTGAGGACCTCCAAACGGAACACCTACGCCTTTCCCCTCGCCAAAACCTATGGGGGCCAATTCGCCCGGTTCTCGCCGAGTTAGGCCTTCGTGGTCTTTCTTGGCGAAAGGTCCACCACGCGCAAAAGGGAGTCTCTGCCATGCCGACGGAAGGGCTCATCACCATCGCGAGCAATTATGAGCCGAAAGTGACGATGGATCGGTTGGCGGCCGCGGTCACGGCGCATGGCATGGCGATCCTCGCCCGGATCGATCATGCCGCCGCAGCGGCCGGGGCCGGCCTCGACCTCAGACCGACCGAGGTCCTTATTTTCGGCAATCCGCGCGCCGGCACGCCATTGATGCAGGCCGCCCAGACGGTGGGGATCGACCTGCCCCTGAGGGCTCTCGTCTGGCAGGACGAAGGCGCCCGAGTCTGGCTCTCGTACAACGATCCGCATTGGCTCGCCCGGCGCCATGCGGCGCCGGCCGCGACGGACAAATTCGTTTCCGCCATGGCGAACGCAATCGCCACCGTCGCTCGCGAGGCGACCGGCGGGACCTGACCGGAAGGCCACGGCTGAGAGCCTCGGATTTCCCGTTCAGAACGGGCAACGGGCGTCGACAATGGGCAAAAGACGATCGCCTCGTATCGGTGTCGCGCCGATTTCAGCCAGCCGCTTGCCGGCCGGCGCGCCAGCCAGCCCGCTTGTCGCGGAGAACGAGCCCTTCACGCCAGCATCATCCGCGCCGCTTCCGCCATCGCCGCGCCGAGGACGGCGTGCTGGTCCGGCGCATAATGGATGCCGTCGAGCGGCGAGCAGCGGATGAGCTGCCCCGCGTCGACGAAGCCGACGCCTCGCCGCTCGGCGAGCGCCCGATAGGCGGCCGGGAGGCGAAGCGCCTTTTCCGTCCCGCCCTCGAACATCTCGGCATATTCGGTGAGCTTCTCGAACGGCGGCGGTGCGACGAGGACGACTTCTGGCGGCCCGCCCTCGGGGCCGGTCGTGGAAGCGAGCGCGAAGTCGATCAGCCGCTCGGCGCCGGCGGCGGAGGTTTCCGGCGTCGCGGCGAAACTCGCCTTCACGTCGTTGCAGCCGAGGGAAATGATCACGAGATCGATCGGAGCGTGGCTTCTGAGGCAGGGCGCGAAATAGTCGAGGCCGTTGCGCCCGTCCTCCTCGGGATCGTCGAACACTGTGGTGCGGCCGCAGAGGCCCTCCTCGATCACCTGAAAGCTCGAGCCGAGAGCGCGCGCCATGACGCCGGGCCAGCGGACGTCGCGCGCCATGCGCGCGCCGGATCCGGGCGTGGATCCCCAGGTGTTGGAATTGCCGAAGGCGACGATGACGGGCATGTGTCGATCCCTGTTCGGAGAGGGGCGAACATGCCCCCGGTCCGGCAGGCGATCAAGGCGGTCATCCGGCCGGCGCGAACCGTTTGTGCATCTCCGCCGTCATCGACCCGATCCGCTCGACGAGGGTCCTGACCGTTTCGGTGAGCTCGGTGTTCTGCCGCAACAGCGTCTGGACGCTCTCGGTCAGCGCCGTGTTCTGCTGCAGCATGTCGACGAGAAGCGTCGTCTGGGTCTGCATCTGATTCTGCCGCTCCTCGTTGACGAGGTGCAGTTCCTCGCGGTGTTGCGCATCGGCGATGCTGTGCACCTTGTCGCGGTCGGCCTGCCGCGTCTGCGCGAGCAGGATGAGCGGCGCGGCGTAGGCGGCCTGCAGCGAGAACGCGAGATTGAGCAGGATGAAGGGATAGACGTCGAACTGCGTCCAGCCGATCATGTTGACCAGGATCCAGATGCCGACGATGATCGTCTGCGCGACGAGAAACGTCGGCGTGCCGAAGAAGCGGGCGAAATCCTCCGCCTTCTTGCCGAACCAGTCGCTGCCGAACGGCGAGTCGAGATGGGCGTGCGGCAGGTGGAACCTGCGGACGTGGTTATGCCGGTCCGTCGGTCGCCCGATGCTCATGAATCCCTCCCTTGCGTCGCAGTCTGCCGCAGCCTTTCCAACCTGGCGACGAAACTCTATCGCACTCAGACGACAGGCGTCAGAATGAAATTGGACAAGATGCGGGTCGTCCCGCAAAACGAAAGGCGACCGGGGACGGATCGGCGCGGCTCGAACAAGGGCCTCGCCTTGCAGGTGGGCCGGCAAGCCGCTAGTGTCCGGCTATTCCACCTAGCGGATTAAGGATAAAACGTAAGTTACAATAGACTGTTGCCTTATGCGGAAGCCCCTCCCGTTCGTCGGTTGAACTCGAAGGCTTCAAAGACGGCGGCGGGAGCCACAAACCAGGGAAGAAACCATGTCTCACAAGCCTGAAACGCTGGCGCTTCACGCGGGCTGGCGCGCCGACCCTGCGACCGGCGCGGTCGCGGTGCCGATCTATCAGACGACCTCGTACCAGTTTCACAGCGCCGAGCACGCGGCGAACCTGTTCGCTCTGAAGGAGCTCGGCAACATCTACACCCGCATCATGAACCCGACCAACGACGTGCTCGAGAAGCGCGTGGCCGCGCTCGAGGGCGGGGCCGCCGCGCTGGCGCTGGCGAGCGGGCAGGCGGCCTCGGCCTTCGCCCTGCAGAATCTCGCCAGGGCCGGCGACAATGTCGTCTCCTCGACCGACCTCTACGGCGGCACCTGGAACCTGTTCGCCAACACCTTGAAGGACCAGGGGATCGAGGTCCGGTTCGTCGATCCGGCCGATCCGGAGAATTTCCGCCAGGCGACCGACGCGCGCACCCGCGTCTATTACGCCGAGACGCTGCCCAATCCCAAGCTGATTGCCTTCCCGATCGCGGAAGTGGCGGAGATTGGCCGCTCGTTCGGCATTCCGTTGGTCATGGACAACACCGCCGCGCCGATCCTGACCCGCCCGTTCGACCACGGCGCGGCGGTCATCGTCTATTCCTCGACCAAATATCTCGGCGGCCACGGCACCTCGATCGGCGGGCTCCTGGTCGACGGCGGCAACTTCCCTTGGGAGGAGCACAAGGAACGCCAGCCGGCGCTCAACACGCCGGATCCCAGCTATCACGGCGCCGTGTGGGCCGAGGCGGCGAAGCCCCTGGGGCCGATCGCCTACATTCTCAAGGCGCGCACGACGCTCTTGCGCGATCTCGGCTCGGCGATGTCCCCGTTCAACGCCTTCCTCACCCTGCAGGGAATCGAGACCCTGCCTCTGCGCATGGAGCGCCATTGCGCCAACACCGCGGCTGTCGCGCGCTGGCTCGGCAAGCGCTCCGAAGTGACGAAAGTGATCCATCCGTCGCACCAGACCGGCGTCGGCCAGCAGCGCGCCGAGAAATATCTGAAAGGCGGGCAGGGCGGCCTGGTCGGTTTCGAGATCAGGGGCGGCAAGGAGGCGGGACGCAAGTTCATCGACGCCTTGAAGCTCCTCTATCACGTCGCCAACATCGGCGACGCGCGCTCGCTCGCCATCCATCCGGCGACGACGACCCATTCGCAGCTCGGACCGGAGGAGCAGCTCGCGACCGGCGTGTCGGAAAACTATGTCCGCCTGTCGATCGGGATCGAGCATATCGACGACATCCTCGCCGACCTCGACCAGGCGCTGAAGGCGGCGGCGTAAGTACGTGAGCCAGGCGGACTGGCTCGCCCCCTCGCCCAGCAGAGGGCGTCGTAAGACGCTCGTCTCTCGACGGGCTATGCGGGGTGAGGGCGGCGCTTCGCGCCACCTTCTCCCGCGTGCGGGAAGACGGTCGGGGTGAGGAGCGGGGCCATGCGGCAGAGGTCGGCGCGTCCCTCATCCGGCGCCATAGCCCGTCGAAGGTCGGGCGGTTCTGCCGAACGCCCTATGGGGCCACCTTCTCCCGGCATGCGGGGAACAGGACTACTTGCGCGCGCAAAGCTCGCGCAACTCGCGTTTGAGGACCTTGCCGATCGCGCTGCGCGGCAGGCTGTCGACGATCGTGAGGGCCGAGATTCGCTGGGTCTTGCCGAGCCTCGCATTGACCCAGTCCATCAGCGCCGGCCCGTCGATTTTCGCATCCTGCCGAAGGACCACGAATGCGGCCGGCGTCTCGCCCCAGCGCTCGGAGGGGACGCCGACCACCGCCGCTTCGAGCACCGCGTCGTGGCGTGACGAGCTCCGCCTCGATGTCGGAGGGATAGATGTTGAAGCCGCCGGAGATGATGACGTCCTTGCTGCGGTCGAGCAGGATCAAGAATCCGTCCTCGTCGAAGCGGCCGATATCGCCAGTCCGGATGAAGCGACGCCCATCGGCGTCGCGCCACTCGGCCTCGCGCGTCTTCTCCGGCTGGTTGTGATATCCCGTCATCATCGCCGCCGACCGGCCGACGATCTCGCCGACCTTCCCCCTCTCGACCTCGCGGCCCGCCTCGTCGATGATGCGAATGTCATGTCCCGGCATAGGCTGGCCGACGGTGTGCAGCTTGAGCGGAAACTGATGGGCGAGGAGCATCGTCGACCCGCCGCCTTCGGTCATCCCGTAGAACTCGACAAGGCCCCCTGGCCATCGCATCAGCACGTCGGCCTTCAGCGCGGCGGGGAACGGCGCGCTGGTCGAGAGCTTCAGGACGTAGCTCGAGAGATCGTATTGGCCGAAATCCGGACGGTCCATGATCCGGCGATATTGCACCGGAACGAGCATCGCATGCGTGACGCGGCGCTCCTGAGAAATTCGCAGGAACTGCCCGGCGTCGAACTTGGCCATCAGCACTGCCGTGCCGCCGTGGGCGAGCGTCGGAATGAAGACGACGAGCGTCGTATTCGAATAGAGCGGCGTCGAGACGATCGTCACCGCGTCGCTGTACGAAACCCGGGTGAACTGCGTCCATCGCATGCGATGCGGCTGAACGATCCCCTTCGGCGCGCCGGTCGTGCCTGAGGAATAGATGATGTCGAAGGTCTGGTCGGGGAGAATTGAAACGTCCGTGGGCTTTGCGCCGTCCGGACCGATCCATTGCGAGAAAGCCTCGCCGGCCTCGCCGTCGTCGAGCGCGACGCGCCTGACCTGCGGCTCATGCCCGGATTCCTTCAGCGCGCGCCCGGTCTCGCCGTCGAGCAGGAAGACCTTGGCGCCGCTGTCCTCGAGCATCATCATCAGGCTCGCCGGCGTCGAGGAAGGCGCAAGGAGCGCCACTGCGGCGCCGGCGGCGAGGATGCCGCAGAAGGCGGCGGCGTAAGCGATCGAGTTTCGGGCGCAGATGGCGACTGCGTCGCCGCCGCGCACGCCATCGCGCTGGAGCGCGAAGACGATGCGATCCATCAGCGCGGCGAGGCCGGCGTAGTCGAGTTCGGTGTCGCCCTCGATGAGCGCGAGATGGCGCGGCCGCTCGAAGCCATGGGCGCGGATCAGGTCCGGCAAAGCGGCGAAATCGCTCGCGAGCAGCGCCTCGGCCGACATGGGTTCCTTCCGCTAGGCTTGGCCGGCGCTTCGAGGCTGCCGGTTCAATGGCTCGAATGTTACCAGATTCGCGCGACCAAACCGTCGAAGATCGCGTCGGCGGAGACGATTGGAATGCGGCGGCGCAACGCGGTCGCCGCCAGGAGTTGATCGAATGGATCGCGATGCGGCCAATCCATGGCGCCCGCCGACAGGCAGTCCGCCGCCTCGAGCGACGTCGAGACTGCGCGCTGGCTTTCCAAGAATTCGGGCAATCGATCCATGTGCGGCGCCATTTCGGGCCATTTTCCCAGGCGCACTTTTTGCGCGATCTCGAAGAACGAAATAGCGCTGACATAGATCGCGTCCGCGTCCACAATCTCCCGGCGGGCGCGGTCCGAAATGCGCCGGTCGTTGGTCAACGACCACGCCCAGACGTGCGTGTCGAGCAGGAGCGAGGTCAGGAGTCTCCCTCCCACGCGGCGAACTCGTCCTCGTCCAATGGGGCGAAGAAGTCGGGGCCGTCGCCAAGCGCGCCGGGCTCGAGGACGCCGAACCTGAACTTGCCTTGTGGGATGGGAACAAGCCGGACGACCGGTTTCTCGCCTTTCGCGATGACCACGTCCTCTCCCGCCAACGCCGCTTCGATCAGCCGGGAAAGCTGGGTCTTGGCGACGTGCACCGTCACTTTTCGCACGAAGGAAATCCCACCGATACGACCGCTTAGCTAAAGTAGCTAAACGCGAGGTCAGGCGTTCGTCAAGCCGTGCTTCGGCTCAATCATTCAGCGATCCCAAGCGAACTCGCAGAAGCACGGTCCATGCCCGAAAGGGCCTGAGCCGGCTTTAGGCGCGCGCTTTGTCACCGCGCGACGCGGGGGTTCGGGCGCGCAACACGGCTCGAAAAAGCCATCGTGATGGCGCATGTCTGATAAATTTGATTTTGCGCGGGGCAAAAAGCGCCGCCGTTGAAAAATTATTGTGGCGACGCCTCCCCGCGTTTGAAGAGGGAGGACGAAAATATGAGAACACGCCGTTCGTTTTTGCGATCCGGCGCGGCGGCAGTTGCGGCGCTTTCGACAAGCGCATGGCCGGCCCGCGCGGCAATGCGCCTGGCGTCACCGATGCTGAAATCAAGATCGGGCAGACCATACCCTACAGCGGCCCGGCCTCCGCCTATGGCGTGATCGGCCGCACCGAGGCTGCCTATTTCAAGACGATCAACGAGCAAGGCGGCATAAACGGCCGCAAGATCAATCTCATCAGCCTCGACGACGCCTACAGCCCGCCGAAGACGGTCGAGCAGATCCGCCGGCTGGTCGAGCGGAAGGGTGGCTTTCCTCTTCAACACGCTCGGCACCCCGACGAACCTCGCGGTCCGCCAATATTGTAACGACAACAAGGTGCCGCAGCTTTTTGTCCTGACCGGCGCCAGCGTGTTTCCCGACCCGCAGCATTTTCCCTGGACGATTGGCATCGATCCCCAGCTACGAGACGGAAGCGCGCATCTACGCAAGGCACATCCTGACGACGAAGCCCGACGCGAAGATCGCCGTGCTCTACCAGAACGACGACTTCGGCAAGATCTACCTCATCGGGCTTAAGGAGGCTCTCGGCCCAGACCACGCCGGATGATCGTCAAGGCGGCTTCCTACGAAGTCGCCGAGCCGACGGTCGACTCGCAGGTTGTCGACGCTTGCAAGGATCCGGCGCCGACGTATTCCTCATCGCCGCGGTGCCGAAGTTCGCCGCCCAGGCCATCCGCAAATCCTACGACCTCGGCTGGAACGCGGCGCGTTATGTGAGCTACGTCTCGGCCTCTATCGCCGCGGTCCTGAAACCGGCCGGCCTCGACAAGTCGAAAGGGCTCATCACCGCCACCTCCGCCATCGATGTGACTGACCCGCGATGGAGGGACAATCCCGACGTCATGGCCTGGAAGGCTTTCACGGACAAATATATGTCGGCGACCGAGTTCGCCGACGTCAACGCGGCCGAAGGCTTCAGCGCCGCTGCCATGCTCGTGCAGGTGCTCAAGCAGTGCGGGAGCGATCTGTCGCGCGACAACATCATGCGGCAGGCGGCCAACCTCAAGGATTTTCATTGCCGCTGCTATACCCCGGGCATCGTCGATCAACACTTCGCCGACAAACTATACCGGATCCGCCAGTTGCAGCTGATGACGTTCAACGGCGAGCGCTGGGAGCCGTTCGGGGAATTGGAGGGCTGAAAGGGGCGGCTCGCGCTTCAATGGGGAGGAAGAAAATATGACAACGCGTCGTTCGTTTCTGCGATCCGCCGCCGCGGCCGCCACGGCTCTCGCGGCCGGCGCCTGGCCGGCCCGCGCCGAAAACGCGGCCGGCGTCACTGAAACCGAAATCAAGATCGGGCAGACCATGGCCATACAGCGGGCCGGCCTCCGCCTATGGCGTGATCGGCCGCACCGAGGTCGCCTATTTCGGCATGATCAACGAACAGGGAGGCGTGAATGGCCGGAAGCTCAAACTCATCAGCGTCGATGACGGCTACAGCCCACCCAAAACCGTGGAGCAGGTGCGTCGGCTGATCGAGCAGGAGCGGGTAGCGCTTCTTTTCCAACCCCTTGGCACGCCGACGAACTTGGCGGTCCGGCAATATCTCAACGACAACAGGGTGCCGCAACTCTTCGTTTCCGGAAGCGGCGTCCGTATTCAGCGACCCGCAGCATTTTCCCTGGACCATGGGTTGCATTCCGAGCAACCTGACGGACGCGCACATCTTCTCCAAGTACATCCTTGCAACGAAACCCGAGGCAAAAATCGGCGTGCTCTATCAGAACGACGCCACCGGCAAAGACTATCAGATCGGGCTGCAGGACGTGCTCGGTGCGAAGCATGGGCGACATGGTGATCAAGGAGGTTTCGTACGAGGTTTCCGAGCCTACGGTGGACTTGCAAATCGTCACACTGCAAGGCTCGGGCGCAGACGTCTTCCTGATCGCCGCGACGCCGAAGGCCGCCGCCCAGGCGATCCGCAAGGCTTACGACATTGGCTGGACCCCTTTGCGTTACCTGGACTTCGTCTCGGGATCGATCGTATCCACCATGAAGCCTGCGGGCCTCGAGAAATCGAAGGGCGTGATCGCCGCAACTTTCATGAAGGACGTGAACGACGCGCGCTGGAAGGACGATCCGGGGGTCAAGGAGTTTCAGGCGTTCTGCGCGAAATATCTCACCCCAACCGATTTTATTGACGGGAACGCAGCCGGAGGTTTCACCGCGGCGCAGGCGATGGTGCAGGTGCTCAAGCAATGCGGCGATGGCCTTTCGCGCGAGAACATCATGAAACAGGCGACCAATCTCAAGGATCTCGAACTGCCGCTCTTGCTGCCGGGGATCAAGGTCAACACCTCGCCGACCAATTACAGCCCGATCCGCCAGATGCAGCTCGCGAGATTTAGCGGCGAGAGCTGGGAGCTGTTTGGGGAGGTGCTGACAGGCTGAGGGGCGGCGGGAGGCCGCGCGCGCCGTTCATCCCTTCGGTACGCCCGCCAGGCGCATTCGCTCCTCCGCGCGCTCGCGCTGGGCGAGATACACCGGATTGTCACTTTCAACGGAGGCACGGAAACGCTTGATCGTGAAGTTCGGATTGACGGCGAAGCCGTTCTTCAGCTCATGGCGCGCCTCGTCGAGGCGACCGAGATGCATAAGGCAGCTTGCGAGAGGGAAGTAGGGCCACGGATTGTTTCGGTTCGCGTCGATAGATTTTCTTAGCCAGGCCACCGCTGCTTCGCATTCGCCGAGATAGGATTTTGCCAAGCCGGCGTGCAAAAGCCATTGCGACACTCTCGCGTCGCGAGGGCTCAGGCGAAGAGCTTCCAGGATATGGACTTCGGTTTCTTCCGCCCTACCAATGAACATGCGCGCTAACCCAATACCGGCCCGCGCTCTCGCGTGATTGGGGTCTAGAGACAGCGCCCGTTCAAATTCCTCAACGCCCCGCTGAGCCCGATTCGTAAAGCAACATATGTAGCCCATCGTGCTATGAGCAAACGGGTGGTTCGGCGCCAGGGTCAGGGCCTTCGCCAAACTCGCTTCCGCCGCCGCAGCGATCACGGCGGGATCGTCGCTGAGGCCGCCGCTGACATTCATATCCACTGTCCCGAGGCCAACCAGCGCTTCGACGTTGCTGCTATCCAGTAGCAGCGCCTGCTCAAAGAAACCACGCGCAATCGTCAGCAGATGCGGGCTGACGCCGCGATTGTAAGCGGCGCGCCCCCGAAAAAAGAGGTCCATCGAATCGAAAGCGGGCGCTTTTTCCGCACGACGCGCCTCGACAGTGATAAGCTCGGCCTCGAGTTGGTTTGCGAGCCGAGCGACAATCTCGTCCTGCATGTCGAAGAGATCGGCGAGCGGCTTGTCGAAGCGCTCGGCCCACAGGTGCCGGCCGCTCTCGGCCTCGATCAGTTGCACGTTGACGCGCATGCGGTTGCCGCCGCGCTGGATGCTGCCTTCGAGCACATAGCGCACGTTGAGCTCGCGCCCGAGCTGCTTCAAGTCGACCGCCTTGCCTTTGTAGGTGAACGCCGTACTGCGGCCGATGACGAACGCGCCGGAGATGCGCGAGAGGTCGGTGGTCAGGCTCTCGGTGACGCCGTCGACGAAGTACTCCTGCTCCGGATCGCCGCCGATGTTGGCGAAGGGCAGGACGACGAGGGAGAGGCGCGGGGGCTCGCGGCGGTCGGGCGCGGGCAGCGGACTTGCGGGCGCGGCGATGGTCTCGGGCGCCTCGATCCTGGCGGAAGCGATCGCCTCCGGCGACAGCGCATAAGCGCGCACCGGCTTGGCGATGTTCTTGAGGCTCTGCTCGCCGATTTCGACGAAACTCGGCCGCGATCCGGCCGCCGACATGTTCGTAGGCGGAGCCGGCCACGGAGACGCCGCCGGGCTCGCAGATTCCCTCGAGCCGCGCCGCGACGTTCACCCCGTCGCCGAGAATATCGTCGCCCTCGACCAGCACGTCGCCGAGATTGACGCCGATGCGGTAGAGGATGCGCTTCGCCTCCGGCAGCGAGGCGTTCCGCTCGGCCATCATCTTTTGGATGGCGACCGCGCATTCGACCGCAGCGACGATGGAAGGAAACTCCAACAGCACCCCGTCGCCCATCGTCTTGACGAGCCTTCCGCCGAAGCCGCGCACGATCGGCGCCGCCGTCTCGCGCCGCTCGCGCACGATTTTCGCCGTGCCGGCCTCGTCCTCGCCCATAAGCCGCGAGTAGCCGACGACGTCGGCGGCGAGGATGGCGGCGAGACGGCGGGCGGCGGTCATTCGGGAAGCCCGGCCTTGCGCATGGCATCGACCTCACGCGCGAACCAGGCAAGATACTTCGGGTCGTCGCTGACCGAGGAATACGCGGCGATGTAGCCGGCGAGGCTGAAGGTGGGGTCGAGAGCGAGGCCCGTCCTGACGGCAATGCGCAACTCTTCGAGGCGGCCAAGCTCAGCGAGGGCGCCCGCCAACGAGAAATGGGTCAGCGGCCACGTTCGGTTGGCCTCGATCGAGCGACGGTACCACGCGGCGGCCTCGTCGTGCAGACCGAGGGCCGACTTCGCCGCACCCGCTGCGGCCATGAAAGCGTGAGCGCTCGGTTCGCGGGAGCTCAGCCGCAGAAGCTCCAGGACGTGAACCTCGGTGTCCTCGAACCGACCTATGAAATACTTCCCGAGGCCGATCCAGCCGTGAGCGATGGCGAGATTGCGGTCGAGCCTCAACGCATATTCGCAAAGGGCAATTCCCTGCGGAACACGCCGGGAGAACAGGCAGACAATACCCATTGCAACGTGTGCGGGCGGATGATCCGGGACGAGGGACAGGGCCTTCGACAGCTTCGCCTCGGCGGCCGACAGCGCCGACACTGGATCGCGGACATAACCAAGCGCGACTTCGGCCGCGTCGACCGCGCCGGATGCGCCGAGCGCTACGGCGTTGTCCGGGTCGGCGGCGAGCGCGCGATCAAAGAAGGCGCGCGCCTGTGTCAGATGCTCAGGCGCCGCGCCCATTCGAAATGCGCCCGTCCCTGAAAATAGAGATCCATCGAGTCGGGGTCGGCGCTCGCTCCGCATGGCGCGCCTCAGCGGCGAAAAGCTGAGCCTGCAAAGCGTTGGCGAGCCGTGCGACGATCGCGTCCTGCAGGTCGAAGAGATCGGCGAGCGGTTTGTCGAAGCGCTCGGCCCAGAGATGGGCGCCGCTCTCGGCGTCGATCAGCTGCACGTTGACGCGCATGCGGGCGCCGCCGCGCTGCACGCTGCCTTCGAGCACATAGCGCACGTTCAATTCGCGCCCGATGGCTTTGAGGTCGACCGCCCTGCCCTTGTAGGTGAATGCGGTGTTGCGCCCGATCACGAAGGCGCCGCGGATGCGCGAGAGGTCGGTCGTGAGGCTCTCCGTCACCCCGTCGAAGAAATAGTCTTGGCTCACGTCGCCGCCGATGTTGGCGAAGGGGAGCACCACGAGTGAGAGGCGGGGCGGCTCGCGGCGGTCCGGCGCGGGCAGCGGACTGGCGGGTGCGGACCCGGCGGAACCGGGCTTCAGCGCGAACACGCGCATCGGCCGCGCAATGTTCTTCAGCGCCTTCTCTCCGAGGTCGACGAAGAACTCCTTCACTTTGTCGCGCACCTGCCGCCAGGCGTCCTCGGAGAGACAGACGCCGCCCCGCTCGGCCAGACTTTCCAGTCGCGCCGCGACGTTGACCCCGTCACCCATGAGGTCGCCGTCGCTCTCCTCGACGACATCGCCGACATGAACGCCAACGCGAAATTCGATGCGCTTGTCGGACGGGACGCCCGCATTGCGCTCGACCATGGCGGTCTGCACTTCGATCGCGCAGCGCACAGCGTCAACCACGCTGCGGAACTCGATGAGGCTGCCGTCGCCGGTGCGCTTGACGACGCGGCCGTGATGCACGGAGATCGTCGGGTCGATGAGATCGCTGCGCAGCGCCCTCAAGCGGGCGAGCGTCCGCTCCTCGTCGGCGCCGGCGAGCCGGCTGTAGCCGACGACGTCGGAAACCAGGATCGCCGCCAATTTCCGGGTCTCGCTCATGGCGTCCCTCGACCGCCGGCGAATTTAACACAAAATCCCGCCCAGAAACGCCCAATGTCGATGTGGAGCAATTCAGCAGACTGACAGCCCAATTGGGCAAGGCGCCTCGGCGAGAGCCGGGGAACGTTCGGAGAATTGGTGTCGAGATGAAGAGGCGCGAGGACCACGCGCTGCCTCGACCTGCGCCGCGGTCCGGTCGAGATGCGAAGGACGACGGTTCACTAAATCCGGGAGAGCACGGCGTCGAAGACCGGATCAGCGGAGACGAGCGGAACGCCGCGGCGAAGCGCGGTCGCGGCGAGGAAGCGGTTGAAAGGGTCTCGGCGCGGCCTTTCCATCGCGCGCGCCGCGCGCATCAGGGCGCGAGTTGTCCCTGCATTCGGCCAAACAGGGACTTTCAATTCCCTGAGAGCCCGAATTAATTCCCTGTTCGGGGGGCGTAGGGAATCTTCGAGAAATCGCCCAAAATCATTGGGCTTTTCGAGACGGTTTTTGCGAAAACGGGCGAATGACGAGAAATTCGCTGCTCTTTTCCCTGCCGCAGGGAATTAACTGAGCGGCTGCTCAGCTCCATGCCTTCAGCGAGCCGAAGCGGACGAATTTCTTGGCGAAATGCCGGTCCATGCGCGACAGGACGTCGCGCAGGAAGGCGACGCCCTCCGCGAGATAAGGCCCCTTGTTCAGCATCACGCATTCCGCGCCCTGGGCCATCGCCGCGTCGGTCATCTCGGCCCGGCTCGCCATGCCGTCGCGCACGTAATTGTCGAGCACCTGGGTCGCCCAGACGACCGGCGTGTGGGCCGCCTCGCACAGCCACAGGATCTCCTCCTGCATCTCGGTCAAACGGGCGAAGCCGAGCTCGACCGCAAGGTCGCCGCGGGCGATCATCACCGCGGTTGGATTGTGCGCGGCCGATTGCAGGATGAGGCGCGGCAGGTTGTGCACGGCGAGCGGCGTCTCGATCTTGAGCACGATTGCGTGCGGGTCGCGCTTCGGCGCCCGGGCGACGAGATGGTCCTGCAGCAGTTCGATGTCGTCGAGGCGCTGCACGAAGGAGAAGCCGACGAGGTCGGCGTGCTCGGCGACGAAGTCGAGGTCGCGAAAATCCTTCGAGGTCAGCGGCGGCAAGTCGAGCTCGGTCGTTGGAAAATTGACGCCCTTGCCCGGCTTCAGCCGCACCCCCTTTTCGCGCGCGGCATAGACCTCGATCTCGGCCCGGCCGGCGGTCTTGGCGACGACCCGAGCCGCCGCCTTGCCGTCGTCGATGAACACGTCCGCGCCGACCGCGAGCTGGTCGACGAGTTCGGGGAAATTGAGCGAGAAGGCGATCGGATCCTTGGTCTTCTCTTTCACCTGGTCGATCACCGTCACCCGGTCGCCGCGCATGAGCCGGGTCTTCGGCGGCGCCTTCACTTTCTGGATGCGGCATTTCGGGCCGGCGATGTCCATGAGAATCTTGCACGGGCGCTCGAGCCGCGCCGCGGATTTACGCACGTTCGCGACCATCTCGCCCCACGCCTCGGCGTCGTCGTGGGCGCAATTGATGCGGGCGCAGTCCATGCCGGCGGCGATGAGATTGTCGACGAGCTCCGGCTGGGTCGCGGCCTCGGGCGGCAGCGTCGCCATCACCCTGACCCGCGGCGCCCCCTTGGGGCGCTTGCCGAAGATCCGCTCGGCTTCGGCCTCGAGCTCGGAGGCGCCGGCCCGCGCCAGAGCCGGAGCAGGGTAGGGAACATCGCTCTCGCCCGTCAGTCGGCGCAGCGTCACGATCAGCGTGTCGAGCGCCTGGATCACCTTGGCCTCGCTGCGGCCGAGCGAAGAAAGGCCCCGCGCCGCGAGCCTGAGCTGCAGGTCGATCAGATCTTGCCCGCGCAGCGCGATGTAGTAGGAGAGGTTGACCGCGCGGGAGCTGGCCTGGTCGGCGGCGACGCCCCATTCGGCCCTGAGCTCCGCGGCTTTCTTCTCAACGTCCTCCCGCAGCGCTCGCACGTCGGCGAGGAGCGCGCGCAGGTCTTCGAGGTCTTTACCCGTCTTCGTGGGCACGGCGGTCTTCGTAGGCATGGCGGCCTTTTCGCGTGGCCGACCGACAAGGGAATCGGTTTTCGCGTCGCTTGGCCGCTGTTTGCCCCGCAATTGTGACGCCTGTGCAACAGTCGCTCGCAGAACAGTGGGCCTCGACTCCCGTTTCCCACCCGAGAGCGACATCGAAACCCCCACCCGTGCAGGACACCCCCTGAGGCTTCGGCCTCAGGCTCGGCTGCATGTCCGAAGCGGAGTCCGACCGGATGGGCTGGTCGATCCCGCGGAGATGGTCAGCCCTTCGCCGCCCTCTTCTTCCGCTTGGCCAGCGTCCTCAGGCGCAGCGCGTTGAGCTTGATGAAGCCGGCCGCGTCGTGTTGGTCGTAGGCGACGGCGCCTTCCTCGAAGGTGACGAGGTCCTGATCGTACAACGAATGCGGGCTGTCGCGGCCGACCACATAGACTCCGCCCTTGTAGAGTTTCAGCCGCACCCGGCCGGAAACGTGCTCCTGGCTCTTGTCGATGAGCGTCTGCAGGAGCTCGCGCTCGGGGGCGAACCAGAAGCCGTTGTAGATGAGCTCGGCGTATTTCGGCATCAGCTCGTCCTTGAGATGCGCCGCTCCTCGATCGAGCGTGATCGACTCGATGGCGCGATGCGCGGAAAGCAGGATCGCGCCCCCGGGCGTCTCGTACATGCCGCGCGATTTCATGCCGACGAAGCGGTTCTCGACCAGGTCGAGCCGGCCGATACCGTTGTCATGGCCGTATCTGTTGAGCGCGGCGAGGAGCGCGGCCGGGCTCATCGCCTTGCCGTCGATCGCGACCGGATCGCCCTTCTCGAACGCGATCTCGATCAATGTCGGCCTGTCGGGCGCAGATTCGGGATCGACCGTGCGCGAATAGACGTAAGGCGGCGTCTCCTGGGCCGGGTCCTCGAGGACTTTCCCCTCGGAGGAGGTGTGCAGGAGGTTGGCGTCGGTCGAGAAGGGCGCGTCGCCGCGCTTGTCCTTGGCGATCGGGATCTGGTGTTTTTCGGCGAATTCGATGAGCGCGGTGCGCGAGGCGAAGCGCCATTCCCGCCACGGCGCAATGATCCTGACGTCAGGGTCGAGCGCATAGGCCGACAGCTCGAACCGCACCTGATCGTTGCCCTTGCCGGTGGCGCCGTGGGCGATTGCGTCGGCGCCGACCTCACGGGCGATCTCGACGAGCCGCTTGGCGATGAGCGGCCGGGCGATCGAGGTGCCGAGCAGATATTGGCCCTCGTATTGCGCGTTGGCGCGAAACATCGGGAACACGTAGTCGCGCACGAATTCCTCGCGCAGGTCCTCGATGAAAATGTGCTCAGGCTTGACGCCGAGCAACTCCGCCTTCTTGCGCGCCGGCTCCAGCTCCTCGCCTTGGCCGAGGTCGGCGGTGAAGGTCACGACCTCGGCGCCGTATTCGGTCTGCAGCCATTTGAGGATGATGGACGTATCGAGCCCGCCCGAATAGGCGAGGACGACGCGCTTGATCTTGGATTTTGGGCTGGACATGGACGGGGACCCGATATCGAAACACGCATCGAGACGCCTCACTCGTCATGGCGGGGTTTTCCGGCCATGACGCTTGAGGCGACGAAAGCCTTGCCGCCCTTCAGCGTCGCGCGGACTTATAGACCGGCCCGCGCGGTGTGCAACCCGCCGCGGACGGAAAACCGGCGCGCTCGGGCCACGGTCGCCTGGCTTCCGCGGTCTTCGGCCAAGGTCTCCGGATCGCCGTCAGCTGCTCTTTTCTGGTTTCGGCGGCGAGGCGGCGAGGCCCAGCGCGTCGACGATCTTCTGCACCTCCGCCTCGGGCGGTTCGTCCGCGTCAATCGCAATCACGGGTTCGCCCGGCAAGGGTTCTTCGAGGGTCTCGAACTGGCTATGAAGGAGGGAGGCGGGCATGTACTCGTGATGCCTCGCGCCGACCCGGCGCCGGATCAACTCTTCCGAACCCTTCAAATAGACGAAGTGAACGTCGGGCCGCGCGGCGAGAATGCGCTCGCGATAGGCGCGCTTCAGGGCCGAACACGTCACGACGCCGGAACGCCCTGCTGAGGTCCAGTCCCTCAACTGTCCGCCAATTCTGTCGAGCCACGGCGCCCGATCTGCGTCGTCGAGCGGAATCCCCTGGCGCATCTTCTCGACATTGGCTGGCGGATGCAGGCTGTCGCCTTCCACCATCTCCCAACCAAGGCGCTTGGCGAGCAATTCACCGACCGTGGATTTCCCGCTGCCGGACACGCCCATCACCACCACGGCCTGCGCGGGTCGTTTAGCTTTGTCCATGGCTGTCACCCCCGCAGCGGCTCGGCCGCCCGGCCTTCCGGCTCCGGGATCGGCTCGATCCGGCCGAGCACCACAACAAAGAAGAAGATGCCGATCAGCAGGACGACGCCTGCCACCAGAAAGGCGAGCGAGAACGAATTTGTCGCGCCGACGACGAAGCCAGTGACGGCTGGCGCGACCGCGCCCATGAGATTGTTGAAGAAGTTCATCACGCCGCCGATCGTCCCGGTCCCACCGCGCGGAGCGATGAGCGAGGGGATCGACCAGCCGACCGGCGCGGCCGCCGCAAGGCCGCTGAGCGCAATCGAAATCCAGACGATCGCCCAGACCGGGCTCTTCGTCATCGTAGCGCCAAAGACCGCGAGGCCGAGGATCATGCCGCCCACGAGCACCGTCTTCCGCGTCCTGGTGTCGTCGTATCCCTTTGCGAGCAGATAGTCGATCAGCCAGCCGCCGACGGCAAGGTCCGAGACGGTCGCGAACATCCAGGGAATTGCGGCATAGCCCGCCGACTTGATGATGCTCATATGCATCTCGGAAACGAGATAGCTGGGAAGCCACGTGAGGAAGAGATAGAAGGAATATCCATAGGCCGCGAAGCCGATGGTGAGCCCCCACACTTTGCGATTGCGCAAGAGATAGCCGAGCATCCCGAAAGGACTGGCCTCAAACTCGCCCTCGGGCGTCGCGCCGCCCCTCCGAATGTAGTCGTACTCCTCACGCGTCAGCTTGGAATCCGCGCTCGGGTCGCGATAAAGGACCCAGTAGGCGAGGAAATAGGCGAAGCTCAGGATGGCCGTCAGGCCGAAGCCCCAGCGCCAGCCGAAATAGACGACTGCCACCGCCACGAGCGGAACCCCGATCACGTTGGAGAATTTGGCCGCCGCGTCAAAGATCGCCGTTGCGGTCGCGCGCTCGCCGCGCGGGAACCAGTAGCCGGTCGCCTTGGAATTGGCCGGAAAGGCAGGCGCCTCGGCGACGCCGAGCAGGACGCGCGCGACCAGGATGAAGCTGAAGCCGCTCGCGAAGGCGACGATGGCGGACGCCGCGCCCCAAAGGAAGGCGCCGATCCGGCTGACCCGCATGACTCCCCATCGGTCGAGCACGATGCCCACCGGCACCTGCAGGATGGCGTAGGACCAGAAGAAGGCGCTGAACAGGAGGCCGATGTCGGCCGGAGTCAGTCCAAACTCCTGCTGAAGTTGCGGGGCCGCGACCGAGATGTTCACGCGGTCGAAATAGTTGATGAGAATTCCGGCGCCGAGCAGCAGGCCTATGACCCATCTGCGACGTCCGACCTTCGCCGCATCCTGCGTCACGGGCGCGTCTCCCACATTCCAACTGTCGCCGTCGCCTGACGCGGCGTTTCGGCTCTTTTATGAGCTTGAGCTTAGACTTCTCGCGGGCGATTTGAAAGTCGTTCGAAGCCGCGTCTAGTCTGATGTTTTTCGCGGCGGAGAAGTCAGGGCTTTTCGCCGTCCTCGCGGCCAAATGATCATGCGCGTGATCTCGATGACGATCAGCGTGACGAGGCCGCCGAGCAGCACGTCGCTGAGGTAATGGCCGCCGAACGCCATGCGCAGAATGCTCGCAGCGATGCCGAAGACAAAAGCGGCGGCGATCGCCGGTCCTCGCCAGGGCGGCGGCAAAACGCTCGCCGGAGCGACCATCCAGAAGCCGGTCGCCGCCTCGCCCGAGACGAACGAACAGTTCTTCTTGCAGGCGCCGTCGTCCTCGTACCAGGGCCGAAACGGGCTCGCGCCGTCGAACTCCTGAGTTTGATACGGCCGTGGGCGGTGCATGTGATCTTTCAGGCCGAGGTTGATGATGAGACCCGGCCCGATCGCGATCGTCGCGATGAGAAAGATCATCGCCCGGCCGCTCGGCGCCCATTTGATTGCGACGCCCTTGTGCTTGGCGAGCCACAAGCCGGCATAGAGAGCCAGGACGACGAACGGCGTGACGCGAAAAAAATCGCGGCCGAAGCGCTCGATGCTTTCATGCCCGATAAAGCCTCCGCCGTCATAGAAGACATGCGCGACGACAAGATCGAGTCGCGGCCAGAACGCGAACACGGCAAGCGTCAGGGCCGTCAGCGCGACATAGACAGCGAGCGCCTTCATATCCCGCGTCAGTCCACCCGGTAGGTCTTGCCGGTCTCGAGGCCTTCGACGCTGCGGCTGAAGGCGCGGGCCGCGCGGGCTGCCGGAACGGGATCGAATCCGCGGAAGAACGGCCCGTAGGCCGCCATGGATTCCTCGAACACGGTGGGGCTGACGGCGTTGATGCGGATGCCGCGCGGCATTTCGATCGCCGCCGCCATCACGAAACTCTCGAGCGCGGCGTTGACCATGCTGGCCGAGGAGCCGGCGGCGATCGGCGCCCGCGCCGTCACGCCGGAGATCAGCGTGACCGAGCCGCCGTCGCTCAGGCAGCCGCGGGCGGCGAGGGCGAGATTGATCTGACCCATCAGCTTGTTGGCGAGGCCGAGGCCATAGGACGATTCTCCGATGCGGGCAGTCTTGATCGAAGCGAGAGGATCGAAATTGACCGCGCCCGCGGCGCAGACGATGGCGTCGAGCGCGCCGGCTGCCTTCAGGCCCGCCTCGATGCTGTCCGGATCGGCGATGTCGATGCGGATGTCGCCCGACTTCGATCCGGCCGTGACGATGTCATGGCGCGGCGCGAGCTCGGCTACGACCGCGCCGCCGAGCGTTCCGCTGGCGCCGACGACGAGGATACGGAGGCGTCGCTCCATGAAGGACCTTGATCAAACAGTAAAATCCGGCTGGGCCCGGATCAAAACACCTCCTAGCCGCTGGCGAAGGAGCGCGCCAGTGTTCTCCCGTTGCCTCGCCGCGCGGCCGGTCTATAGTCTCAGCATCCCAGGCGGAGGGAACGGATGGTTCGGCTCGACGACAAGCTCGCGCGTATCCGCGCGGGCGGCTACCGGCGCACGGATTTCATTATAGCGGACGCGAAGGACCCCGATATGGGGCCGGGCCTGCACGCCGTGGGCCCCGCGCGGCAGAAGGACGGGTCGGCGACGCGGTTGCGCACCCGCGAGGAGTTTTTGCAGTCGATCGAGGCGATCCTCCGCCAGGACGTCGTCGACATCATGCTGACCTCGGTCAGCAATCTCGAGCAGCTCGTCCAGCGCGACGCCTTCGCGCGGTCGGGGGTGAAGCCTGTGATCCGGGCCAACGACACGACCGACATTTGGCGTCATCGCGGCGCGACTCACCATCTTTCGCCGTCGCGGCCGTTCCGCACCGCGTCGCTGAAGCACGTGAAGCCGCTGACCGATCTCGGCCTCTATTCCATCACCTTCACCAACGACGTCGACGCGGATGTCGCTTCGCTCGAAGCGTTCCGCGAGTTCCGCGCCGACGCGGAGGCGAACGGCTTCTCCTATTTTCTGGAAGTGTTCAACCCGAACGTCGACAAGGGCCTCGACGCCGAATTCGTCCCTCACTTCGTCAACGACGCGATCGTCCGCTGCCTTGCCGGCCTCACCGAGTCCGAACGGCCGAAGTTCCTGAAGATTGCCTATAATGGGCCGAGGGCGCTCGAGGAGCTTGCCTCCTTCGATCCGGGCCTGGTGGTCGGCGTGCTCGGCGGCGGGGCGGGCACGACCCGCGACTGCTTCGAGCTCATCTGTCAGGCGCAGAAGCACGGCGCCCGCGTCGCCCTGTTCGGGCGCAAGATCAATCTCGCCGAATCGCCGCTCGACGTCGTGCGGCTGATGCGCGCGGTGTCCGATGGCGTGCTGACCCCGCTCGAAGCGGTCGAGGACTACCATGAGGCCTTGCGCAAGAAGGGGGTGAAGCCTCTCCGCGACCTGGCGGACGACAGCGAAATCACCGAACACGTCCTGAAGCAGGACTGACGGGCGAAATGAACGCGCGGCGGGGGATGCTGTCGGCGGGGACCTTTTGCGTCGACTTCAACAAGTCGATCGTCCGCTGGCCGGACGAGGACACCTCCAACGAAGTTCTTGAAATCGTCCGGCAGGGCGGCGGTTCGGGCTTCAACATGGCGATCGACCTCAAGCGGCTCGATCCCGGTTTTCCGGTCGAGGCGATGGGCGTCGTCGGCGACGACGATCTCGGCCGTTTTCTGTTCGGTCAGTGCGACGCGCACGGCGTCGAACGAGCTGGGCTCAAGGCGCTGCCGGGCGGGGCGACGATGAGCGTCGACGCCTTCAACGTCCGCGGCAGCGGGCGTCGCACCCACTTCTATCATCAGGGCGTCGCGGCCACGATGACCCCCGATCATTTCGACTTTTCCTCGACGAAGGCGCGGTTCCTGCATCTCGGCATTCCCGGAGCGCACGCGGCGATGGATCGCGCTTGGGGTGAGGAGGCGAACGGCTGGGCGGCGGTGCTGCGCAAGGCGCGAGCGGCTGGCCTTGCGACCAATCTCGAACTGATGACGACCGTAGCCGCCCGGCTCGCCGAGCTCGGGCGTCCCTGCCTGCCGCATCTCGACATGCTCGTCGTCAACGACTTCGAGATCGGCGCGCTGGCGGGGTGCGAAACGCGCCGTCCCGACGGCGCGACTGACGTCGGCGCGGTTCGGCGCGCGATTGACGACGTGCTCGCTCTCGGAGCGATGCGTTGGGTCGTCGCGCATTTTCCCGAAGGCGCGGTCGCGGGCGGACGAGAGGGGACGCGGATCGCGCTCGGCTCGGTTGCGATTCCCACCGGCGCCGTCGTCGGCGCTAACGGCGCGGGCGACGCCTTCGCCGCCGGCATGATCTACGGCCTGCACGAAGGCTGGCCGATCGCGGACTGCCTGCGGCTCGCGCATGCCTCCGCCGCCGCCTCGATGCGCGCCGTTTCTACGACGGACGGCGTCGCGCCGGTCGGCGAATGTCTGGCGCTTGCCGAAAAGTGGGGCCTCAGGCCGCTCGGAGCTTGACGGGACCGGCCCCGCATGAGAGCCGCGCCCTTCTCTTCGGCGAGAGACTCCCCGACGTGACCTTTCCCCATCGGATCATTTTTGTGCGTCATGGCGAGACGGCCTACAATGCCGAGAACCGGCTCCAGGGGCAGCTCGACATTCCGCTCAACGCGCGCGGGCGCGATCAGGCGCGCGCGATCGGCCGGACGTTGCGCGCCCGCGTCGGCCCCGAGATCGACAGGCTCGAGGCGGCCGGCGCCTTCTTCGCATCGCCGCTCGAGCGCGCGCGGGAGACGATGGAGCTTTTGCGCGCCGCGATGGACCTGCCGCCGAAGCGCTATCGTCTCGACGCCGCGCTGATGGAGCTCACGTTCGGCGACTGGGAGGGGCTTACCTGGCGCGAGGTGCGGGCGCGCGACGCAGCCGGCCTAACAGCGCGGCGCGCCGACAAGTGGGGCTTCGTTCCGCCTAGGGGCGAAAGCTATGCGATGCTCGTCGAACGCGTGCGCCCCTGGCTTACTTCTCTCGCGGGGGACGCGTTCGTCGTCGCGCACGGGGGCATTGCCCGCGCCCTCATGACCCTCCTCGCCGGAGTTCCGGGCGAGGTCGCGGCCGGGACGCCGATCGGCCAGGGACGCGCGCTGGACTTCGAGCGGGGCCGCTACGGGTGGATCGGGTGAACCAATCCCAGGCCGTAGCTCGTTCGTCCCGCATTTCCGCTGCGACGATCCTGCTTCTCGCCGCCTCGTGCGGCCTCATCGTCGCCAACATTTATTATGCCCAGCCCCTGATCGGCCCGATCGCGGCTTCGCTCGGGCTTGCCCGCCAGGCTGCCGGACTCATCGTGACGATGACCCAGATCGGCTACGGCGCGGGGCTGGCGTTTCTCGTGCCGCTCGGTGATCTCGTCGAGAATCGGAAAATCGTCATCGTTTGTGTTGCTCTCTGCGCAATGGCGCTGGCTTCGGCCACGCTGGCCGGCTCGCCCGCCGCGTTTCTCGCCTCCGCCTTCGCGATCGGCCTCGGATCGGCCGCCGTGCAGATCATCGTGCCGCTTGCCGCCCACCTCGCGCCCGACGCCATCCGCGGGCGCATCGTCGGCGCCGTGATGAGCGGCCTGATGATTGGCATCATGGCGGCGCGCCCCGTCGCGAGCTTCATCGCCTCGCAGAGCTCCTGGCGGACCGTGTTCGCCCTCTCCGCCGGGCTGATGGCCGCGCTCGGTCTCGTGCTGTCGCGCATGCTGCCGGTCCACGAGCCCAAGGCCAGCATGAGCTACTTCAAGCTGCTCGCCTCGATGGGCCGGCTGGCTGCGGCGACGCCGATCTTGCGCCTGCGCGCGTTCTATCAATCATGCCTGTTCGCCGCCTTCAGCCTGTTCTGGACGACGACGCCGCTGCTGCTCGCCGGCCCCGACTATGGGCTGACGCAGCGGGGCATCGCGCTCTTCGCACTGGCCGGCGTTTCCGGCGCGGTCGCCGCGCCGCTCGCCGGGCGGCTCGCCGATCGCGGCTTCAGCCGGCTGGCGACTGGGGCCGCGATCGTCCTCGTCGCCCTTGCGTTTTTGGCCACAATGACAGGGCAGGGCTCGACGCGAGCGCTTTCGGTTCTCGTCGTCGCTGCGGTCGCGATCGACTTCGGAGTTCAGGCGAATGTCGTCCTCGGCCTTCGCGCCATCTTCGCGCTTGCGCCGGAAGCACGCGGCCGGCTCAACGGAATCTATATCGCGACCTTCTTCCTGGCCGGCGCGCTCGGCTCGGCGGTCGGGGCCTGGGCCTACGCCGAGGGTGGTTGGACGCTCGCGAGCCGCATCGGGCTCGCGCTGCCGTTGATCGCGCTCGCACGATTCGTTTTTCGCCTGGCTATGGGTCGAGGCGCACCCCTGCTCCCGCCCCGTTGACACTCGGGCGAGGGATCAGCGCCGCTCACGCGATGACGCCCTCACACTTTCCCGTCATCCAGTTGGTTCATCGAGTGATCGCGGAGTTCCTCGTTCTCGGTCCCTTTTTCGTCCAATCCGCGGTCCTTGTCGTGCTGGCTTTTGTCCCGGTTCGAGAGCACGCCGGAGTCCGGCACCTTCCCGACCTCGACGTCGGTCATCGCGCCAGTCCCGGCGCCCTTGCCGTGCGTCCCCGCGCCGAAATGCTTGCGGCTCGCCTTGGCCATGGCCTCACCTGTCCTGCTGGTAATCCTGCTTCGTCATGTTCTGATGGATTTTTCCCTGTCAGCCCAGCTCGTGGAGGTGGCGCCGGCGGTCGACCTGGCGCTTGTTTGGCGTCGTGTCGCTTGCGGTCGACGGCTTCCTGCCTGCGCGACTCCGGTTGGCGGGTGAAATCGGGGGGCGGCTGCGCGGCCATTGGGCTCTCCTCTATCAAAAAGAGAACTGGCGCCGCGGGGCGAGGTTCCGTCGAACCGGCGGACCGCTGTTGCCCGCAAGCAGCTGGCCACGGGCGTCTCATTCTCGCCATACGAGCGGGGCATCAGCCCCGTCGCAATGGCGCAGGCCTATTTGCGTTCGGGCAAAACCAATATTTAGTAAAGCGTTAGGGGTTCATATTGACGAACGCGGCCGCTTGCGGCTCAGGCGGATTGGCGTTTCGTGCGCCAGGCGTCGCTCTGGTCTTCGGCGCCGCGCTCGGCGTCTCGGGCTGCATCGGTCCCGACGTGAGCGAGATTGGCGACTACGGCGCTGCCCTTTCTCCTTTTGCCACCGCCTCGGTTTCCCAGAAGCCCCGGCCGGTGCAGATCTTCGTCGCCTCCACCCGCAAGGGAGAAACTGGAGCGGCGGCGCGGGAGCAGGCGCCTGAGGCCCATTTCGCCCTCGCCACGATGACCATTCCGCCCGGTCACCACCCAGGCTCGATCGAGGCGCCGATCTGGGGTCAGGCGAACGGCAAGAGCGACATCATGGTGGCCGGCGAACGCGAGCTCGACGGCGACGAGTTTCGCGCCGAGCTCGCTTCCCACCTCTCGGGCCGTATCGGCGTCAACCGCGACATCCTCGTCTTCGTCCACGGCTTCAACACGAGCTTCGACGAGGCGCGCTCGCGCGCGGCCCAGATCGTGGCCGACACTCATTTCGGCGGCGTCGCCGTCCTCTTCACCTGGCCCTCGAAGAGCGACCTGTTCGGCTATGTGTCCGACAAGGAAAGCGCGACCGCTTCGCGCGACGCGCTGCAGGCGCTCTTGCACGACCTCGGCCAGACCCCGGGCGCCGGCAAGATCCAGATCATCGCCCATTCGATGGGCGGTTGGCTGACGATGGAGGCGCTGCGCGCGTCCGCGATCGGAGGAGACCGGGATCTCGGCGGCCATCTCGACAACGTCATCCTCGCGTCCCCTGACATCGACATGACGGTGTTCGCTTCCCAGATGGCGCGCATCCGCCCCGCGAAGGTGACCGTTTTCGCGACGCCGAACGACCGGGCGCTGTCGCTTTCGAGCTTCATCGCGAGCTCGAGACAGAGGGTCGGGGCGATCGACGCCTCGAAGCCCGGGGATCGCGCCGAGATCGAAAGCCTCGGGGCCAAAGTGGTCGATATCACCGCCTACGCCGACGCCGACCGCTTCATCAGCCACGCGGTCTACGCGGAACTCGCCGCAGGTTTTGAGCGAAATCGGAGCCCAGATCGAAAAGCCGCGCGCGGACGATGCGAAGACCGTGTCGGTGATCGACGCGAGCAAATACGTGGATCCCGACGCCGCGCCGGCTCCGGTGATCGCCGCGCCGGGTTCGGCGGCGGCGATGGCCGTGCAGACGGCGCCGCTCGCTCCGCCGAACAATTAGAATATGGGTGTTATGAGTTCTGATTTCACAAAACCTATTTGAGCTGCCGTCCTGCGGGGGGCATTCCCTGCTCCAGCGAATAAATTCCCTGCACATTCCCTGCCCGGGACAAGAAATTCCTTGCCTGCCGGCGTCGGGAATTCCTCCGTATCGGGTTGAAATGCCGGTCGTTTCGTCGCGCAACACCGCGATCCCGCCGGTTTTCCCTGAGAAAATCCCTGCGGACAGGGAATTCTTGCCCGTCGATCGCGGACTGGGCGAGCCCGCCACGCCGGGCGCCGCTTGTGCGCGTCCCTTCCGTCCCGGCTTGAAAACTGCCGGCGGCGGAGCGACATTCGGTTGCGATACCCTCACCCCGCGAGGCCTCCCATGCCGAACAAGCTCGACCAGTTGCGCGCCATGAGCACCGTCGTCGCCGACACCGGCGATATGGAACTCGATGCGCGCTTTCAAGCCTACGGACGCGACGACCAATCCCTCCCTCATCCTCAAAGCCTCGGAAATGCCCGGCTATGCGCGGCTGGTCGAGGAGGCGATCGTCTGGGGGCGCCGGCAGGGCGCCGCCGTCGGCGACGTCACCGACCGCGTCGCGATCAATTTCGGCTCGGAGATCACCAAGATCGTCCCCGGCCGGGTGTCGACCGAGGTTGACGCCGACCTCTCCTTCGACACCGAGGCCACGGTCGCCAAGGCGAAGAGGCTGATCGGGCTCTACAAGGAGCGCGGCATTGGCCACGACCGCATCCTCATCAAGGTCGCCTCGACCTGGGAAGGGATGCAGGCGGTCCGGCGGCTGCAGGCCGAAGGGATCGAGTGCAACATGACGCTGATCTTCTCGCTCGCCCAGGCGATCGCGGCCGCGGAGGCCAAGGCCTTTCTCGTCTCGCCCTTCGTCGGCCGCATCCTCGACTGGCACGTGAAGGCGGGCGGCGGCCCGTACGATTCCAACTCCGACCCGGGCGTGCAGTCGGTTCGTTCGATCTACGCCTATTACAAGGCCTACGGGATCAAGACCGTGGTGATGGGCGCCTCGTTCCGCAACACCGGCGAGATCGAGGCCTTGGCCGGATGCGACCGGCTGACCATCTCGCCGCATCTTCTCGAGGCGCTGTCGAAGGAAGAGGGCGAGCTCCCGCGCAAGCTCGACCCGGAACATCCCGGCCTCGCGCCCCCGCGCATCGCGATGGACGAAAAGCGCTTCCGCTGGATGCTGAACGAGGACCAAATGGCGACGGAGAAACTGTCCGACGGCATCCGCGTCTTCAATCATGACCTCCAGGCGCTTCGGGCCATGATCGAGCAGCGGCTCTCCGCCGCAGCCTGACCTGGGCCAGGTGGCGTAGAGCGTCCCTTTTCCCCGCTCGCGGGGAGAAGGCCAGGATGAGGGGCAGGGCGATCTCGAGCCGAAGGGTCGATCGCGCGTCAGCGATCCGACGCTCGGACGTCATCGCCAGGCCCGGCAGGGCCAATCCATGCCCCGGAACTCGAACGATGGATGGAAGGCGCGCGCCTCCAATCGGACGGAATTCGCTGTTCCGGCGAAAAAATTCGCTCAGACGACGAATTAATTCGCTGTTCCAATTCGCTGCCACGTTTCCGCCCAAATCCCCGCTTTCGCCCGCGTTTCGAACGAAAAAACAGGGATCACAGGGTCGTCGCAGGAGACGAATCGCTGTTTATTCGCTGTTCTCAGCGAATTCGGCCATTGGACTGAGGGCGGCTTTTCTCCCCGCAAGGAGGTCTCCGCCTCGGGGCGTCCTGGCGCCTCCTGCTGCCGGCCTATCCGAGGCGCCCTCATCTCGTATCCGCGCCGCTCATTAGGCCGTCTGGATGTGCGCGTGCACTTTTCGGCCGCCTCCGTTTCGTCGCGTCGCTGACCAGCTCCGCTGTTCCGCCGCCCGGAATTTTGTACTATGTTTGTCCCGACAGCGCGACGGATTGCGAACGACTGCGGGCCGGCCGCGATCCGGCATCATGCGCTACAAAGCGCCATGGGCAGGCGAGGCAATGATGCAAGAGCCGGCCGACGTGGGGAAGAGCGGCGATTACAGATCCCCATGGGAAGTCCTGCGGGTGTTCCTTCGGCTCGGCCTGACCAGCTTCGGCGGGCCGATCGCGCATCTCGGCTATTTTCGCAACGCCTTCGTCGTCCAGCGCCGCTGGCTCGACGAAAGGGCTTTTGCCGATCTTCTGGCGCTTTGCCAATTCCTCCCCGGTCCTGCGAGCAGCCAAACGGGCTTCGCCATCGGCCTTTTCCGCGCCGGCTACCTTGGCGGCCTCGCGGCCTGGGCCGGCTTCACGCTGCCTTCGGCCATCGCCATGACGATTGTCGCCTATGGCGCGGGGGCGCTGAAAGGTCCGGCGGGGGAGGGGCTCCTGCACGGACTGAAACTCGTGGCCGTGGCGATCGTCGCCCAGGCGGTGCTCGGCATGGCGCGCAACCTCGCGCCCGACCGGCCGCGCGCGGCTATCGCGGTCCTCGCCCTCATTCTGATGGCCTTTGCGCCGGCCGGAGCGAGCCAGATCGCGGCCATCGCCGCGGGCGGCGCGCTCGGGCTCGTCCTGTGCCGCCGGGGCGGGGCAATACAATCAGACGACGGCGCGGAGGAGGCGGCGCCGGTCACGCGCCGGATGGGGCTCGTGTTCCTTGCCGCGTTCTTCGTGCTGCTCGCGGTCTCCTTTCTACCGGCGCGCGGAGGAACGCTCGCATTCCTCGCGGCGATCTATCGGTCCGGCGCGCTGGTGTTCGGCGGCGGCCATGTCGTCCTGCCCCTACTGCAGGGCGCAGTGGTCGCGCCGGGCTTCGTGTCCCAAAACGCGTTTCTCGCCGGCTACGGCGCGGCGCAGGCCGTGCCGGGACCGCTCTTCACCTTCGCCGCCTTCCTCGGCGCGGTCGCGAACGCGCCGCCGGACGGCGCGGGCGGCGCCGCGCTGGCGCTGATCGCGATCTTCCTGCCAGGGTTGCTGGTCCTCATGGGCGCGCTGCCCTTCTGGCACGGGCTCCGCGCGCGGCCGGCGGCGCGCGCGGCGATGGCCGGGGTCAACGCGGCCGTCGTCGGCCTGCTGGCCTCGGCCCTCTACGATCCGGTATGGACGAGCGCGGTGAAGTCGGCGGCGGACTTCGCTGTCGCCGCCGCCGGCTTCGCCGCGCTCGTCGTCTGGCGCGCGCCCCCGCTCGTCGTGGTCGTGCTCACTGCCGCGGCGGGCGTCTTTCTCAGCTTGTTTTGATTGGTTTAGGTCGACGGGTTGCGAGCGAGGACGCCGCTTGGGAGGGAGCGCGAGCCCAGCCCGTCTTCGCGGATTGGGCTGTGGATAAGGCGGAAGTGACGATTTTCGACGCCCGCAAGTCGGTGAGAAGAATGATGCGGGCCGTACGGACACGGCTGAATCCGGCTGTAGTGAAGACCTAGTCTATTTTCGCAGACGGCTTTCTGTGCATGATTGGAAGCCGTCATGTTTCTGCGCACGACCAGTCAGAAGAAGGAACGGCAGGACGCACGTCTACTGGAACATCGTCGAGAACGACCTTGCTGTATGTTTTGCTGGCGGTTTTAATCATCGTCGGGGCGCTTGCCGAATTCTCCTTCGCTGCGGGCCGGCGAATTGAGAGAGCTGTGCCGCCGCAGGGCGGTTTTCTCGACCTCGACGGCGAGCGCCTGCATGTGCTCGACAAGGGGACCGGCCGCCCGGTCGTTATGATCCACGGCCTCAGCGGCCAGATGGGAAACTTCACCCACTCGCTGGTCGACCGTCTTTGCGGCGACTTCCGCGTCGTCGCCTTCGACCGGCCGGGGTCCGGCTATTCGACACGCGCGGCCGGCGCGCCAGCCGGCGTCGGCGCGCAAGCTGCGATTCTGGCGAAGGCGATCCATATGCTCAAGCTCGAGCGACCGGTTATCGTCGGCCATTCATTGGGCGGCGCTGTTGCGCTTGCGCTTGCGCTCGATCATCCCGATTCCGTCGGCGCTCTCGCGCTCATCTCGCCTGCGACCCATCCGGTGGCGTCGGCGCCGCCCGTGTTCCGCGGCCTCGCTCTTCTCCGGTCCCCCTTGCTGCGCCGGTTCGTCGCCTGGACGCTCGCCACGCCTGCGGGTCTCATCGGTCGCACATGGGGCAGCAGGCAGGTCTTCGCCCCGGAGCCGGCGCCGGCCGATTTCGGCACAAGGGGCGGAGGGCTGCTCGCGTTGCGTCCGAGCAATATCTACGCGTCGTCGTCCGACATGATTGCGGCGACGACGCTTCGCGACGAGATCGAAGACATGACGCGGCGTTACGGCTCGCTCCGAATGCCCGTCGGCATCGTCTTCGGGCGCTCCGACCCGATCCTCGAATACCATGAGCAGGGGGAGGCGATGAAGCGGGAGCTTCCTTCACTCGACCTCGAGATCGTCGAGGGCGGCCATATGCTGCTGATCACACAGCCGGATGTTGTGGCGGCGTTCATTCGGCGGATGGCGGCCAAGGTGGGCGAGCCGGCTCCTTTGCATTGAAGCGCCGGACTTCGGGTGGAAGCCGATCTGGCGCCGCGTGCCGGAAGCACGTCGGGCGGCGCGGAGGCGGAACATGAGCGGGCAATTCCACGTTGCGGCGAAAAGGCGGGTCGCAGATGCTGGATTCCGGAGTTCATGTTCTTTCCGTCGACGTCGGCTCCGCCGGCGCCGCCGCCGCCGGGCCTCCGCTACGTCTGCGACAGCGGGCCGGCCATTCGCCGCAGGAGGGCGGGCAAGGGCTTCGTCTATCTCGACGCGAAGGGAAGAAGGGTTGCCGATCCGGACATTATCCGGCGCATCCGTTCAATCGTCATCCCTCCGGCCTGGACCGATGTGTGGATCTGTCCGTCCGCCTCTGGGCATATTCAGGCGACGGGTCGCGACGCCAAGGGCCGCAAGCAGTACCGCTACCATGCCGACTTCCGGGAGGCCCGCGAGGAGGCGAAATTCGAGCACATGCTCCAGTTCGCCAAGGCGCTGCCGCCGATCCGGGCGACGGTCGCGGAGCATATGAGCCTGCGAGGCCTGCCCCGCGAGAAAGTGCTCGCGACCGTGGTGCATTTGCTCGAGACGACGCTCATCCGCGTCGGCAACGACGAATATGCCAAGGCCAACCAGAGCTATGGGCTCACGACGCTGAAGCCGGAGCACGTCGCGATCGACGGAACGGAGATCCGGTTTCAATTCACCGGCAAGAGCGGCAAGCAATGGTCGCTTGCGGTGCGCCACCGCCGCGTAGCAACGATCATCAAAGCCTGTCAGGAGCTACCCGGGCAGGATCTCCTGCAATATTTCGACGAAGACAAGCAACTGCGCGCCGTCTCCTCGGACGACGTCAACGACTATCTGAGGTCGATCGCCGGCTATGGGGTCACGGCCAAGGACTTCCGCACCTGGGCCGGCACGGTGCTCATGGCCCGCTTTCTCAAGGAGGCCGGCGTATTCGACACCGTCAAGCAGACGAAGCGAGCGCTGCGCGCCGCGATCGGGCGCGTCGCCGCGGAGCTCGGCAACACGCCGGCTGTCTGCCGCAAGTCCTATATCCACCCAGCGGTGACCAGCGCCTATCTCGACGGCAAGTTCGTCCTCAACACAGCCACGGCTGCGGGGAATGGTTCAGGCGATGCAATGTCGCTTCTGCGGCCCGAAGAGGCCGCGACACTCGCGCTGTTGCGCGAGCTCAATGGAAATAAGGTCGTGATTGCGAGCCGCAGGGCGTCCTGACGGACGACGACGAAGCGTCCGATGAAGGGCTGAGGCGCGACCCTGGATCGCCACGTCGCTGCGTTCCTCGCGATGACGATCGCGCGTCAAGGAGACGGCTGCAATGTCCCGCCTCGAACAGGTCGACGGCGATTTGTGGGTCGCCGAGGGCGAGATCGTCAGCTTCTACGGGTTTCCTTACCCGACCCGCGCCGCGATCGCGCGCCTCGCCGACGGCCGACTTTGGGTCTGGTCGCCCGTCAGGCTCGACTCGGAGTTGCGCGCCGAGGTCGATCACCTCGGCTCTGTCGCCCATCTCGTCAGCCCCAACAAGTTGCACCATCTCTACCTGGCCGAGTGGAAAGCGGCCAATCCGCAAGCGACATTGTGGGGTCCTGAATCCACCGTGGGACGTCGCCGGGACCTCGCGTTCGCCGAACCCCTGAAGGATTCGCCACCCGCGGAATGGGGGCCCGACTTCGATCAGGCGTGGTTCCGCGGATCGTTCGCAATGGACGAGGTCGTGTTCTTTCATGGCCCGTCGCGCGCCGCGCTGGTCGCCGATCTGATCCAGGCCTTCGGCGACCCATTCCTGCATCAGAACTGGTCGTGGTGGCGCCGGCCGTTGGCCCGCCTCGACGGAATCGCCGCCAACAATCCCGGCGCGCCGCGCGAGTGGCGCCTGTCCTTCACCGACCGGGCTGCGGCTCGCGTCGCGCGGGACAAAGCGCTGAGCTGGGAGTGCGAGCGAGTAATCCTCGCCCATGGCGAATGGCGGCGGTCCGCCGGACAGGATTTCTTGAAGCGCGCATTCGCCTGGCTCGGGGCTTGAGTTCGATCGCGGTTCGCGGTCACTGGTCGGATCGACATTCTTGGCGCGTCGAGGCGCGACGCTTCTCCCAAGTCATCATCCCGCGGAGCATTGACCGAAAGTCAAGCCTCAAGGTCAAGATTTCGCCATTATTCCTTGACCTTTTCGGAACCAGAGCTGACATCCTGCAGCGTCGTAACGCGCTGATTCTCGATCGCTCGATCGCCGGATAGACAATCGCTCGGTGCGATGAAGGGGGGATTGCTGAGGGCTCACCCGTCCGCTCGTGTGAGGGGTTTCCGACGCCGCCCGTAAGGGTCGCGGCTTGACCTGGAAGGAACTGATGACTCAGGCGCTACCCTATCCCGCGAAGGCAGGCGACGAGCCGCTTCTCGTGGCCTCTCGACCAAGCCCGAAGGAGGAGCGGCGCGTCGGCCTTCTCGTCCTCTGCCTTCTCGCGCTCTTCATCGGCGTGTTCACGGGATTCGGGGCGGTGGGTCTGCGCGCGCTGATCGGGTTCATCCACAACGCTTTCTTCGGTGGCTTTCTCAGCTTCCACTACAACGCCAACTTCCTCGAAGGACCAAGCCGCTTCGGCGACTTCGTGATCTTGTCGCCGATCATCGGCGGGGTGATTGTCGTCTACCTCGTTCAGCGCTTCGCGCCCGAGGCCAAGGGACACGGTGTCCCCGAGGTGATGGACTCGATCTTCTACGGTGGCGGCAATATTCGCTGGCAGGTCGCGGTTATCAAGTCGCTGGCCTCGGCTTTGTCGATCGGCAGCGGAGCGGCGGTCGGGCGGGAAGGTCCGATCATCCAGATCGGCGCGGCGCTCGGTTCGGCCTTCTCCCAGGCGATCGGGCTCTCGACTTGGCAGAAGGTGACGCTGCTTTCCGCCGGCGCCGGCGCCGGCATTGCGGCGACTTTCAACACGCCGCTCGGCGGCGTGCTGTTCGCGCTCGAAATCCTGCTGCCCGAGGTGTCCAACCGGACCTTTCTTCCGGTCGTGGTCGCGACCGGCGCCGCGACGTTGATCGGCAAAATCTTGATCGGGCCGGACCCGGCCTTCATCGTTCCCGAGATTCAGTTTCCGCTGGCCCAGTCCTTCAGCTTCGAGGAGGGGCTGGCGTTCGTCAATCTCGGCGTCCTGTGCGGAGTGGCCTCTTGGGCGTTCATTCGCCTGCTCGTCGTCATGGAAGACAATTTTCCACGTCTGCCGGGCGGCGCCTACGTGCAAAACGTCGTCGGCATGGCGGCGGTCGGTCTCATGATGGTCGTGCTCACCCGCGCCTTCGGCCATTCCTATATCGACGGCGTCGGCTACGGCGTCATTCAGTCGGTCCTCAACAACCAGATGACCGCAGCCGGTTTGCTTGGGCTGCTGTTTTGTCTGAAGCTTCTCGCCACCACGATCAGCCTCGGCTGCGGCGCCTCGGGCGGCATCTTCTCGCCGTCGCTCTTTCTTGGCGCGACGCTCGGCGCCGCATTCGCCACCGTGGCCAGCCTCCTCTTTCCTCATGCGGGACTGACCGTTCCGTCGGCGGCGATCGTCGGCATGGCGGCGGTCGTTGGCGCGGGAACGGGCGCCGTCATGACCGCGATCATCATGGTGTTCGAGATGACGCGCGATTACGCGATCATCGTCCCAGTCATCGTCGCCGTCGCGGTAGCAGCGGGCGTCAGACGCTGGCTGATCGGCGAAACGATCTACACCGTCAAGCTTCGTCACCGCGGCCACCACATCCCCAAGGAGCGCCGCATGAATCTCTACCTGGTGAAGCAGGCGCAGGACATCATGGAGCGTCGGTTCATCCTGGCGAAGGCCGGCACGACGCTGAATGAAGCGGTCGACGCCGAAGTTGAGGACGATCTGCGGGCGATCGTCGTCGAGCGGGAGGGACGCATCGTCGGCCTCGTTAACCCGCGTTCGGGCCTCTGGCGGGAGGCCCGAACCAATCCGACCGCGCTCGTGGACCGGTTCGTCGAAAAGCGCCCCGCTCTTTGCCGCGACACCGACCTCCTGAGCCTCGCGCTGGTGCGGCTGAAACGTCATAGGTCCGGCGCGGCGATCGTATTTCACGGCGACGGCCGGCCGAGGGCGAGCGACGTCGTCGGCGTCATCACCAAGCGGGCGATCGCCGACGCGGTGATCGAAGACATGTCGGATTAAGCGGTCCCTTCTCCCCGCTTGCGGGGAGAAGGTGGCGCAAAGCGCCGGATGAGGGGCAGGGCGAGCGCTATAGACGCCAGTCGTCAGGGTCCTCGCCCTGGCCCTCACTCCGTTTGCGGGGGGAATCAAGTGGCGCTCGGCAGGTCCAGCCCCTTCTCCCGGGCGCATTCGATCGCGGTCTCGTAGCCGGCGTCCGCATGCCGCATGACGCCGGTCGCCGGGTCGTTCCATAAGACCCGCTCGATCCGGCGTGCGGCCTCGGGCGTGCCGTCGCAGACGATGACGACGCCGGCGTGCTGGGAGAAGCCCATGCCGACGCCGCCGCCGTGATGCAGCGACACCCAGGTCGCGCCCGAGGCGCAGTTCAGAAGCGCGTTCAGCATGGGCCAATCGGAGACGGCGTCCGAGCCGTCCTGCATGGATTCGGTCTCGCGGTTGGGGGAGGCGACCGAGCCCGAATCGAGATGGTCGCGGCCGATGACGATCGGCGCCTTCAGCTCGCCCCTTGCGACCATCTCGTTGAAGGCGAGGCCGAGGCGGTGACGGTCGCCCAGGCCCACCCAGCAGATGCGCGCCGGCAGGCCCTTGGAACTTGATCCGCGCGCGCGCGATGTCGAGCCACTTGTGCAGATGCGCGTCGTCGGGGATCAGCTCCTTCACCTTGGCGTCGGTCCGGTAGATGTCCTCCGGGATCGCCCGACAGCGCCACCCAGCGGAATGGGCCGACGCCCCTGCAGAAGAGCGGCCTGATATAGGCCGGCACGAAGCCCGGGAAATCGAACGCGTCCTCGACCCCTTCCTCGAACGCCATCTGGCGGATGTTGTTGCCGTAGTCGACGGTCGGGACGCCGGCGTGGGCGTAGGCGAGCATCGCGCGCACGTGCTCGGCCATGGACGCTTTCGCGGCGCGCTCGACGCCCTTGGGGTCGCTCGCCCGATACCCCTCCCACTGCTGCAGCGCCCAGCCCTTCGGGAGGTAGCCGTTGACCGGATCATGCGCCGAAGTCTGGTCGGTGACGACGTCGGGCTTTACCCCGCGGCGCACGAGCTCGGGCATGATCTCGGCTGCGTTGCCGAGCAGTGCGACCGACACGGCTTTGCGCTCTTTCGTCGCCTTCTCGATGATCGAGAGAGCGTCGTCGAGATCCCTCGCCGCGACGTCGACATAGCCTGTGCGGAGCCGGAATTCGATGCTGGACGGCCGACATTCGACGGCGAGCATCGAGGCGCCGGCGAAGGTCGCCGCGAGCGGCTGCGCCCCGCCCATGCCACCGAGGCCCGCCGTCAGAATCCATTTGCCGGAAAGGTCGCCGCCAAAGTGCTGGCGGCCCATCTCGACAAAGGTCTCATAGGTGCCCTGAACGATGCCCTGCGAGCCGATATAGATCCACGAGCCCGCGGTCATCTGGCCGTACATCATGAGCCCCTTGCGGTCGAGCTCGTTGAAGTGATCCCAGGTCGCCCAGTGCGGCACGAGATTCGAATTGGCGATCAATACGCGCGGCGCGTCGGGGTGGGTGCGGAAGACGCCGACCGGCTTGCCCGATTGCACGAGCAAGGTCTCGTCGGCCTCAAGACGGCGGAGCGTCGCAACGATCCGGTCGAAGGCCTGCCAGTCGCGCGCGGCGCGCCCGATGCCGCCATAGACGACGAGCTCGCCCGGCCGCTCGGCGACGTCCGGGTCGAGGTTGTTCATCAGCATCCGCAAGGGGGCCTCGGTGAGCCAGCTTTTCGCCGTCCGCTCAGGGCCGCGCGGGGCGCGGATGACGCGCATGTTGTCGAGTCGGGAAGAGACGGTCATGCTGAGGGTCTTTCAGGGATCAGGGCAGGAACCGAAGCCCTCGAGCGAAGGCGATCCAAGCCGGGAGAGATTGCGCCGAGGTCCGCCGAGGCGGGAAGGCGGTCGCTCGCCCGGGGAGGGGAGCCGCGCGCCTGGGGAAGTCAAGGGAACGCCAGCGGAAGCAAAAGGAACGCCAGGGGAAATCGGATCCGTTCGCCATTCTCGGCTTTTCAAGGGCTTACGCCTGAGATGGAGAGGCGGAGCGTTTTTGGGCGGTCGTGCGTTCCTCCGGTTCCCCGAGCCGTATGAGCCACTGTCTGGAAGGGATTGCGCTTGGGCGCCCGGAAAGGCGGCGCGGCGGGGGGCGCATTGGCTGCTCATTCGTCGGTCCCAAGGTCGCATCGGCGGTTCGCTGAAAAAGACAATGACACAAGGGTCGATTTTTGACAAGAAAAAGTTCTTGATTTGTTCGAATCGGGATATAGCGATAATCTGAAGCAGCAACGTATCGGGCACCGGCTCGCAATGATAAGCCACTCACATTAGATCAGTATCTTGAACTGCTCAAGAAACTCGACCCTTCACCCATCAAAGTTCGGTTGGCGTTGTCTCTCTATTCGCATTTGTCAGCGGCTTCGGGGTTCTATGAAGTTCCGAAGAATATGATGCGTATCGCCTCTGGTGACGATTATAGTTTGTGGCCCTTTCAAAATCTTGTAGCTAAGCACAAGGCAAGTGGAGCACTTATTGCTCCCAACGCTAATAAAATTATGAAAGATCTGCTTGGGCACTCGCACGAGCTGGGAACTCGAGAACATAAAGGCGGTTATAAACAGGTCTTGGACTCTAAGCGTGCGTTGGGCAAAAACCGGGGCCCAAAATGCGGCTCACGCCAACGATCACTATATCCCGATTTGTTCGAATCAGGTCCTCCAAACTCAGTGAAGCGCCCGGAGCCTCCGGGTGGCCTTGTAAATCCGCTATTCGACCCGTTCCCGCCGCTCGGCCGAGGCGAAGACCGGGACAGTCAGGCCGAAGCCTTCCGATCTCGAACAGACATGACGACAGGCGCGCTGAGGTGAGCGCGCCAACTCGGCAGGGCCGGTATGAACGTAGACCTTTTCCGTCCGACGGCCGTGGACTTCTACTCCTCCGCCATCTCGCCCGAGCCGCCAAACTCCTTGGGAAAGTCCTTGAATTTCGGCAACCCGTCCTTCATCGGCAGGACGGTCTCCTGATAGTTGACGTGGACCCCGGGTTTGAAGTCCAGCGTCGGGATCGTGGCGTAGAAGACGTCAATGAGACCAAACGGCGGATGGTTGACCATGACGTGCCCGCCACACGTCTTGCAGAACTGCCGCTCGCTGTTCGGCGTCTTGGCGAACATCCCGATCTGGTCGCGGCCCTTCGTGACCTTCACTGCGTCGGGCTTCCAAAGGCTGAAGGCGTTGACAGGCCCCGCCGACCACGAGCGGCAGGATTCGCAGTGGCAATAACCCATTGCTTCGGGCTCGCCGTCGACCTCGATCTCAACAGCCCCGCAGAAGCAGCGTCCTTTATGAGCCATCGGCATCCTCCATTGATTGTCAGGGCCGGATCATTAGCACAGGAAATCCAAAATGGTCTCCAGCACGCGCCGCAGAGTCGCGCGCGTGCGGGCCGCTCGCTCGTCGTCGAGGGGCTGCGGCCAGTCGGCGGGCGAAGAGACGTCGGGTTCGAGCATGTAGCCTCGGCAGGCGAGTTCGAGCTGGATCGCCTCGATCCCCTCCCCTGGCTTGCCGTAAGCGCGGGTGATCCAGCCGCCGCGGAAGCGGCCGTCGACGACGGAGGTCTGCCCGCTCCCGGCCAGCGTCTTGCCGAGCGCCTCCCGCAGTTCGGGGCTGCAGCTCGCGCCGCCGTTCGTCCCGAGATTGAACACGGGCAGCTCGCCTTCGAAGAGCCGCGGAATGCGCGAACGGATCGAATGCGCGTCGAACAGCGCGACGCGCGCGAAGCGCTCCTTGAGCCGGGCGATCTCGGCGGCGAGCGCCGCATGATAGGGATCGAAGTAGGCGCGCCTGCGCTCGGCGATCTCCGCCGCGTCCGGCGCTGCACCTCGATAGAGCGGCTCGCCGTCGAAGGTCGTGGTCGGGCAAAGCTCGGTCGTCGCCTGCCCGGGATAGAGAGAGGCGCCGCTCGGGTCGCGATTGACGTCGATGATCGAGCGCGACAGGCGCGTCCGGATGAGGGTCGCGTCCAGCGGCTCGACGAAATCGTAGAGTTCGTCGAGCCGCCAGTCGGCATCCTTCCGCGCCAGCCATGGACTGACGAAGCGCGGCTCGTACTCGCTGAGATCGACGCCGCCGTGCGGGATGCTGACGATCAGCGGCGCCTCGCCCCGCCTGACCTCGAGCCAGTCCGGGCGTTCGCCGCTCATGACCCCGCCTCCAGGACCGGCAAAAGCCCCTCGCCGACCGCCTCGACGATCGCGCCTTCCCGCGCGAGTCGTGACGCCGCGAGAATATCGGGATGAAAGTAGCGGTCGTCGTCGAGATGCGGGACGTCGCGCCGAAGCCGGCTGCGCAACATCTCAAGCGGCGCGCTCGAGCGCATGGGCGCGTGAAAGTCGCAACCCTGCGCGGCGGCGAGCCATTCGATGCCGACGATGGAAAAGACGTTCTCCGCCATCGGCGGAAGCCGGCGCGCGGCATGCGCCGCCATCGAGACGTGGTCCTCCTGGTTGGCCGAGGTCGGAATCGAATCGACGCTCGCAGGATAAGCGCGCTGCTTGTTCTCAGAGACGAGAGCGGCCGCCGTCACCTGGGCGAGCATGAAGCCCGAGTTGAGCCCAGGGTTCGCCGTCAGGAAGGCCGGCAGGCCGCTCAGCGCCGGATCGACCAGCATGGCGATCCTCCGCTCGGCGAGCGACCCGATCTCGCAAAGCGCAAGCGCGATCATGTCGGCGGCGAAAGCAACCGGCTCGGCGTGAAAGTTGCCGCCCGACAGCGCCTCGTCGTCCTCGGCGAAGACGAGCGGATTGTCGGAGACGGCGTTCGCTTCGTCGGCGAGCGTCGCCGCGGCCTGACGCAGGAGGTCGAGCGCGGCGCCCATCACCTGGGGCTGGCAGCGCAGGCAATAGGGGTCCTGAACCCTCGGATCGCCGAAGCGGTGGGAGGCGCGGATCTCGCTGCCGGCGACGAGCGCCCTCAAGGCCTCGGCAGCCTCGCGCTGGCCGCGATGCCGGCGCAGGGCATGGATGCGCGGGTCGAAAGGCGCATCCGAGCCGCGCGCGGCATCGAGCGACAAAGCGCCGGTCGCGAGCGCCGAGCGAAGCAGGGTCTCGGCCTCGAACAGGCCGACGAGCGCGTGCGCCGTCGAGAACTGCGTGCCGTTGAGCAGCGCGAGCCCCTCCTTCGGCTGGAGCGCGAGCGGCTCGAGCCCAACCGCGGCCAGCGCTTCGGCCGCCGGCATGATGCGATCGTCGAGGAAAGCCTCGCCGACGCCGATCATGGCGGCGGCCATATGGGCGAGAGGCGCGAGGTCGCCCGAAGCGCCGACCGAGCCCTGCGCGGGAACGATCGGCGTCACGCCGCGGTCGAGCAGCGCGCCGATGCAATCGATCGTCCCGGCCGTGACGCCGGAGGCGCCCTGCCCAAGGCTGCCGAGTTTCAGCGCCATCATGAGCCGCGTGATGGAAACCGGAACCGTCTCGCCGACGCCGGCCGCATGCGACAGCACGATGTTGCGCTGAAGTTTTGCGAGATCGGCCTCGCCGATCCGCACGCCGCTGAGCTTGCCGAAACCGGTGTTGATCCCGTAGACGGGCTCGCCGCGCGCCAGGATGCGCTGGACCGCCGCGGCGCTCGCTGCAACCTTGGCGCGGGCCGCCGGATCGAGCGCGACCGGCGAACCGCGCCAGATCGCGCGCCAGTCGCCGAGGCGCGCGTCGCCCGGCCGCAACATCACCGACATCGGCCCCTCCAGACACGGGCGTGCAGGGGATTGAAGCCCAGACGATAGACGAGTTCGGCCGGCCGCTCGACCTCCCAGATCGCCAGATCCGCCCATTTGCCGGCCTCCAGCGTCCCCGTTTCCGCGTCGAGGCCGAGCGCCGCTGCCGCATGGCGCGTGACGCCCAGAATGCACTCTTCGACCGTGAGGTCGAACAGCTGCGCGGCCATGTTGAGGGCGAGCAGGATCGACGTCAGCGGCGACGTTCCCGGATTCGAGTCGGTCGCAACGGCGATCGGGACCCGATGCTTGCGCAACAGCGCAACGGGCGGCGCCTGGCGCTCGCGCAGGGTGTAGAACGCACCCGGCAGGAGGACCGCCACGACGCCGGCGCGCGCCATGGCTTCGACGCCCGCCTCGTCCGCATATTCGAGATGATCGGCCGAAAGAGCGCCGAACTGGGCTGCCAGCGCCGCACCGCCGCCGTTCGACAATTGGTCGGCGTGCAGCTTGACCGGCAGCCCGAGGCGCCGTGAGGCGTCGAAGACGCGCGCCACTTCGGGGACCGTGAAGGCGATGCGCTCGCAGAAGGCGTCGACCGCGTCGGCGAGCCCCTCCCCGGCGAGCGCCGGGATGGTCTCGCCGACCACCTGGTCGAGATAGGCCTCGCGCTTGTCCGCGAATTCCGGCGGAATGGCATGCGCGGCGAGCAGCGTCGCGCGGACGGAGACGGAGCGGCACTCGCCGAGACGGCGCGCGGCGCGCAGCGACTTGCGCTCGGCCGCCGTTTCGAGGCCGTAGCCGGACTTGACTTCGACGGTCGTCACACCTTCGGCGAGCAGCGCGTCGAGGCGCTTCAGCGCGGAGCCGACGAGGCCCTCTTCGGTGGCGGCGCGCGTCGACCGCACGGTCGAGAGAATGCCGCCGCCGGCTTTGGCGATCTCCTCGTAGGTCGCGCCAGCGAGCCGCAACTCGAATTCCGCGGCGCGGTCGCCGCCATAGACGAGATGGGTGTGGCAGTCGATGAGCCCGGGCGTGATCCAGCGCCCCTCGCAGTCGACGATTTTTTGGGCGCGATCAAGCAGGCCTCCAGCCAGGTCATCCTGCGGGCCCGCGAAGGCGATACGGCCCCCGCGCGACGCGATGGCCCCCTTGTCGATGGTCCCGAGACCGGGCCTTTCCGGCGCGAGCGTCGCGAGGCGTGCGTTGAGCCAGACCGTGTCGAGTTCATCCGTCTCGGGCTCAACCATGGCGACGCGCTTTCTCGGCCCCTCGTTAATTGCAATACATATCGGACCGAAAGGCAAGAAAGCCCCGGCCGGATCGGAGAGACGCTTGACTGTCGTTCATGCCGAATGCGCGCTGACCCCCGCCGGCTGGACCACGGGCGTCCGGTTCGCGATCGAGGCCGGAAGGATCGCTTCCATCGAGACCGGCGTCCCCGCAATTAAGGGCGACGAGCGGCATGCGATCCTCATTCCCGCTCTCGCGAACCTGCACAGCCACGCCTTTCAGCGGGCGATGGCTGGTCTCGCCGAGACCCGGGGCCCGGGCGCCGACACGTTCTGGACCTGGCGCGAGACCATGTACCGCTTCGCGCTGATGATGACGCCGGACGACGTCGAGGCGGTAGCCGCTCAGCTCTATGTCGAAATGCTGGAGGCTGGCTACGCCGCCGTCGCCGAATTCCACTATCTCCATCACGCGGTGGACGGCGCGCCCTACGCCGATCGCGCAGAAATGGCAGGGCGAGTCGTCGCAGCGGCGCGCGAAACGGGCATCGGCCTGACCCTCCTGCCGGTCTTCTATGCACACGCGGGTTTCGGGGCCGAGCCGCCGAAGCCGGAACAGCGTCGGTTCATCGGCGACATCGGTTCCTACGCCCGCTTGTTCGAAGCCTGCGGGCGACTCGTCGAGGGCCAGCCGAACGAAGCGGTCGGCGTCGCGCCGCACAGCCTGCGCGCGGCGACGCCGGCCGAACTCGCCGATGTCGTCGCGCTCGCCGGCAAACGGCCGATCCATATCCATGCCGCGGAGCAGATCGGCGAGGTCGAGGACTGCGTCGCGTCGCTCGGCCAGCGGCCGGTGCGCTGGCTCCTCGAGCATATCGGGGTCGACCGCCGCTGGTGCCTGATCCACGCGACGCACATGGACGCCTCCGAGACGCGCGACCTCGCCGCCTCGGGCGCCGTCGCGGGGCTTTGCCCGATCACCGAAGCCAATCTCGGCGACGGCGTTTTCCGCGCACGTGAATACTTCGACGCAGGAGGGCGCTATGGGGTCGGCTCCGACTCGAACATCTCCATTGGCGCGGCCGACGAGCTGCGGCAGCTCGAATATTCCCAGCGGCTCCACGCAAGGTCGCGCAACGTGCTGGCGCCGCCCGGCGGTTCGACCGGTCGGGCGTTGTTCGACGCCGCGCTCGGTGGCGGGGCTCAGGCGCTCGCGCGCCGCTCTGGCATGCTCGAGATAGACGCGAGCGCGGATTTTCTGACGCTCGACGCAAATCATCCGACGCTGGTGGGCAAGTCGGGCGACGCGGTCCTCAACGCCTGGATCTTCAGCGCCGGAAACGTGCTCGTCGACTGCGTCTGGAGCGGCGGACGTAAGGTCGTCCAAGGCGGCCGGCACGCGGAACGAGAGAGGATCGCGGCGCGGTTCGCCGCAACCATGCGAAGGCTGTGCGCGGCATGACGACAGGGACGAAGGAAATTAGCGGCCGCTATCTGAAGCGGAAGCCCGCTATTCCGCGCCGTAGCGATGCAGGCTCGCGCCGTGCGCCTTTAGCCAGGTCTCGGCCCGGTCGACGTGGGGGAAAGCGCGACGCACAACGCTCCAGAATTTTGGCGAGTGGTTCATATGGACGAGATGCGCCACCTCGTGCGCGGCGAGATAGTCGAGGACGAAGGGCGGCGCGAGGATGAGGCGCCAGGAGAAGCTGAGCCGGCCGGCCGATGAGCAGGAGCCCCAGCGGCTCACCGTGTCGCGCACCGCGATGCGCTTCGGCCGAACGCCGATCGCCTTCGCGTGGCGGGCGACCGCCGCCTCGATGTCCTTGAGCGCCTCGCGCTTGAGGAAATCCGCGACCCGGCGCGGCACGTGCGGCCGCTCCCCGGCGACGCAGATAAGCGGTTCGCCCTCGCGTGGCTCGAGCCAGACGACCCCGCGCGCGCCGGGCCGGTGGACGATCCGGTGTTCGACCCCCCGCAGAGGCGCCCTCGCCGAAGGCTCGAAGACCACTGGGCGCGGCAGCCGCGCCAGCCGCACGCCGATCCAGGCGGAATGGCGCTCGGCGAATTCCCGCGCCGCCTTCAGCGAGGCGCGGGCCGGAACCGTGAGGAGCACGTCGCGGCTCGCCGCGCGGATCCTCAGGGTGAACCGGCGCGACCGCGACGAGCGGTTGAGCGCGACGCGGTACACCTCGCCATTATGGGCGATGTCGAGATGCCCCGGCTCGGCCGGACGCTCGAAAAGGCGCAGCAGGGAGCCCATGGTCATACCGGGATTCGTTGTCGAACCGTGATTCTCTGTCACGAATCCTAACAGAGCCTCGCGCTGAGTCGCCAGCGGCTGTCAACGCAAACGCACCTCGATGCGCGACGCGGGTTTCAAGAGCGTTGGCAGTCCGGCCGCGACGAACACCACCGCGTCGCAGACCCGCGCGACCTCGCGATTGGCTCGGCCCTGCCAGTCGCGAAACTCACGGCCGAGCTTGGTCTCCGGCACGAGAGAGAGTCCCACCTCGTTCGACACGAAAACCGCCGGGCCTTCGAGGGCGCCGATCGTCGTGACGAGACGCGCGATTTCAACCTCGAGGTCCCGGCCGGCTGACATCAGGTTCGCGAGCCACAGAGTGATGCAGTCGACGAGAATCGCCCTCCGGCCTGGCCGGGCGACAGCGTGAAGCGTCCCCGCGAGCGCGAGCGGCTCCTCGACCGTCGTCCAGCCGCCGCCGCGCTCGGCTCTATGGCGCGCTATCCGCGCCGCCATTTCTGCGTCTCCCGCTTCCGCGGTCGCGAGGTAGAGGCGCTCGGACGCGCCGCTTTCCGTGAGCTTCTGGGCGTAAGCGCTTTTTCCGGAGCGCGCGCCGCCGAGGACGAGCACGCTTCGGGCTTCGACAAGCTTCGGCTCCATTTCACGCTCCCGGACCAATTGGTTCGATGTCAGGGTTGAACCGCCCTCACCCCGACCGTCAGCCACGAGCCTACGACATTCACAAATCCTTTGGCGCTTGCGCCTGGGCGAGCGGCGCCGCAGCGCCGGTGAGGGCTTCTACCCCGTGAAGTCGCGCGGGCGAACGCCGGGATCGCAGATCAGGAATCTCTCGTTCGGCATCCACCACACCTCGTCCGGCCGGAACTTGTCGATCGCGGCCCAGTCGAAGCCGCAGTGTTGGGAGGCGAGCCAGACGACGCGCCCGGCATGCCGCAGAGTCATGGGCTCGAAATGGGCGGCGGTGAAGGAATCCCCGACGATCATGACGGTGGGTCCCGGCTTGCCGGACGTCTCGACGTAATCGCCGAAAGGGTCGGCCGTCAGTAGTGTCTTCTCGCCCTGGGGCAATTTGAGCTCCTCGGCCTCCTCGGTCACGCTATCCTGCACCCCGAGCAGCCGCGCGAGATCGCCGCCCCGGTGCAGGGATGGCGCCGCGAGCGCCGTGGCGGGATCGACTCGCCACTCCGGTCGGCCGTCGGCCTCGACGACCGCGTTGAAGGCTGCGAGCGCGCCCCGCGCCGTCCAGTGCGAGTCGTGCAGGAAATAGGCCGGTCCCCACGATCGCGCCTCGGCCATGACCGGCCTCAGGTCGACCGTCTTGACGCCCCGCGCCTGGAGCCCCACGAGAAAGAGATCGTATTCGGTCCGCCTGCCGCGCTTCTGCGCCCAGTCCGGCAGATCCTGCTGATAGACGGTCGCCGCGTTCGGCGGCGGGGCGACGAGGAATCGGGCGCCGCGGCGGGCGAGATCGTCCCGCATCGCCGCGATCAGGTCGACCGTGTCGGCCACCCTCTGGTCGCGCAGGACAAGGCCGGCGCTCTGCCGCACCGCCTCCTCGCCGAGATAGAACATGCGCCCGTCGCGCCCGACGAGAACCGAATCGTCGCCCAATCCAAGCATCGGCTTGGTCAGTTCCGTGTGAGCGCGAATCAGGACCTGCCGCAGGCCGAAATGGTCCTTCAGATACGCGTCCATTTTGCTGGGAAGTGCGAGCCAGTCGGCGCCGTCGGCAGGAGCGCGCGGCGGCGGCGCAAGTCTGCGCCCCTCCTTCAGGACCGCCGCCGGGCTGTCCGGGCGCAGGAGGCCGACGACGAGCGGCATCGCCAGGAGCAGAAAGGCCACAACGGCGAGGTACCGGCGGCCGGCAGCCAGCATGACGCTCAGCGCTCATCGTCGGCGCCGGAGGGCGCGATCATCGCAACTCGCTCCGCGAAGCGGATTGGGGACCGGCGTCGCAGATGATGGCGCGTTCGACGGGGACCCACCAGACCTCGTCCGGATGAAACCTGTCGATCATTGTCCAGTCGAAGCCGCACCCGCTGTATGAATAATGAACCCAGATCGCGCGTGAGACGTGGCGCGCGAACATTGCGGGAAAGTAACTGGCGGTGAAGGAATTGCCGATCACCAGGATCGTCGGCCCGGGCTTGCCGGTCGTGACAGCGTGAGCCGGCATAACGTCCTGCGACAGGTTTTCGTCCTTTCCCACCAGTGGCAGGGTGAACGGCTCGACCGTCTCGGTGACGTCGTCCTGCTCGCCGAGCATGCGGGCGAGGTCGCCCCCCTTACGCACCTCCGGCGGCCCCAGCGCGGTCGCCGGATCGATGCTCCAATCGGGGTGCGAATCAGCCTCCACGATGGCGTTGAACCCGGCGATCGCTCCGCGCGGCGTCCAGTGCGAATCGTGCAAGAGATAGGCCTTGCCTTGGGATCTCACGGCCGCCAGCGTCGGCCGCAGATCGACCGTCTTGATCCCGCGTGCAGCGAGGTCCCGAAGAAAGAGATCGTATTCCGTCGTCTTGCCCCGCCTTTGCGCCCAGATCGGAAGATCGGCCTGGTAGATCGACGACGCGCTCGGCGGGACTGTCACCAGGAAGCGGATTCCGCGTTTCTCCAGGGCGTCGCGCATGCGCGCAATCGCGTTCACTGAATCCGCCAGCTTTTGGTCGCGCAGCACCAGCCCCGCGCTCTGGCGCACCGCCTCGCCGCCGAGATAGAACATGCGCCCGTCGCGCCCGACCAGCACATCCGAGCCGCCGAAGCCGAGCATCGGCTTGGTCAGATCCTTGTGCAATTGAATCATCGTATGCCGAAGGCCGAAGTGATCCTTCAGGTAGGCGTCGATCTGGCCGGGAAGCACGACCCAATCCTCGAGAGCATCGGGCGCCGCGGGCGCAGCCGCCAACCTTCGTCCTTCCTTATAAATGAGCTCGGGACTGTCGGGCCGGGCGATCCCCCAGACGAGCGGCGTCGCCAGCAACACCATGCTCAGCGCGGCAAAATATCGGCGGTAGCGCAACAGCATCGTCAGAACTTGAAGTAGAGGAACGGGCTGTAGGCGCCGGAGGCGACCGTGACCATCGAAAATATCAGGAGCGCGAAGGTCCAGCCCGCATCGGCCGCCGCGCGCAAGGCGAGCGGCGCCGACAGTCGCGGCAGCCAGCGCGGCAGAACCGCCAAGGCGCAGCCTATGGCCAAAGTCGTTATGGCCCGGTCGTTCAGCGCATCGTGCATGTCGAAGCTGACCTCGCCGACGCCATTGAACCCGACGAGGCTCGCCAAATAGTCCACCGCCGTCGACAGGTCGGCCGATCGGAAGAGCACCCATCCGCCCATGACAGCGAGCAGCGCATAGAGCCAGCGCATCCATGCCGGAACGCGGAGAAGCCGCCTCTTCAACCCGAGGCGTTCGACCACGAGAAACGCGCCGTGCCACAGGCCCCAGAGGACGAACGTCCAGTTCGCCCCGTGCCACACGCCGCACAGAACGAACACGGTGATGAGATTTCGGTAGGTCTGAGCGTTCGTGCCGCGATTGCCGCCGAGCGGAATATAGAGATAATCGCGCAGCCACGACGACAGCGACATGTGCCAGCGGCGCCAGAACTCGGTGATCGAGAGCGACGTATAGGGCATGAGGAAATTGCGCGGGAAGGTGAAGCCGAGCACGATTCCGAGCCCGATCGCCATGTTCGAATAGCCGGCGAAGTCGAAATAGATCTGGATCGTGTAGGCGAGGAGCCCGATCCAGGCTTCGGGCATCGTCCGATGAAGCGAGTGATCGAACGCCACCCGCGCCAGCGGCGCGACGACGTCGGCGATCAGCACCTTCTGCGCAAGTCCGATGATGAAGATGCGCGCTCCGACGGAGGCGCGCCCGAAGGTCTGCCGGCGCTTGTCGAGCTGTCGCGCGACCGTCTTGTACCGGACGATCGGGCCGGCGACGAGTTGCGGAAAGAGGGAAATGTAAAGCGCGACGTCGACCGGATCGCGATTGGCGCGGAAGCGCCGCCGGTAGACGTCGATGATGTAGGACAGGCAGTGGAAGGTGAAGAACGAGATGCCGAGCGGCAACTCGATGTTCGTATGGCCGAGGTCATAGCCGAGCGGCTTCAGGAGCGCGGCGAAATTGGCGGTGATGAAGTTGGCGTATTTGAAAATGCCGAGCACCATGAGATTGCCCGCCACGGCAACACCAAGCGCCCATTTTCGGCGCGAGTCGACGTTGCGGTCGATGACGATCGCCGCGACGTAGTTGAAGGCAATGGCGAAGAGGAGAATCAAGAGGAAGCGCGGCTCGCCCCACGCGTAGAAGACGAGCGAGAACAGAAGCGTGACGACGTTCTTGCCGACGACGGTTGGGGTGAGGACATAGCAGGCGATGAAAATCGGCAGGAAATAGAAAAGAAACGTGACCGAGGAAAACACCATGCCGGATCGCTCTCGCCTCGCTCTGACAGACGCGCCCCCTTGTCCCGGCCGCGGGGAGAGGGCCCGGGTGAGGGGCGGGGCCGAACGCTCAATCTGTGGCGCTGCCCCTCATCCGGCCCCATAGCCCATCGGCAGACGGGCGCCTTTCGACGCCCTATGGGGCCACCTTCCCCCCGCAAGCGGGGAGAATGGACGCGACGCCTATACCTTCCCCTCGCCGGCCGCAAAGAATCCATTTGCATGGCGAAAATGGGGACGGCCTCCAAATCAGCGCCATACGAGCTTAAGCTTCTCGAGCCCGTGGAAGTGGTAGGCGTCGCGGTATTCCGGCTTTTCGGCGAGCTTCAGCCCCGGCAAGCGGGCGAACAGGATCGGCACAGCGGTCGCCATCTCGAGCCGCGCGAGCGGCGCCCCGACGCAGAAATGGATGCCCGCGCCGAAGGCGACATTGGGATTGGGGTCGCGCGCCGCGTCGAAGGCGTCCGGATGGGGAAAGCGCGCAGGATCGCGATTGGCGGCGCCGAGCAAGAGCCCGACCTTATTGCCCGTCTTCAAGGTTACCCCGGCATACTCCACATCCTCCAGCGCATATCGCGTGAAGAGATGGAGCGGCGGGTCGAGCCGCACGAGCTCCTCGACAGTCGCGGCGCGACCCTTGTCGCTCGCGAAGGCCTCGCGCGGATCGATTCCGAGCTCGAGCATCGCCTTCACCCCATTGCCGATCCCGTGCACGGTCGCCTCGTGGCCGGCGTTCAGGAGCAGGATGCATGTCGTGACGAGTTCGTCCTCGCTGAGCCGGCCTGAGTTGCTTTCCGCCGCAAGGAGCTGGCTGATCAGGTCGTCACGGAGGTCGGAGCGGCGCGCGCGGGCGTAGCCGCGCACAAAATCGGCGAATTCGCGCGAGGCCTTGGCCGCGCCATCCTCGACGGCTTGGGTCACGCCGAATTGGTACATCGCCACCATCTTGTGCGACCATCTCAGCATCTGGGGGCCGAGCTCGGCCGGAACGCCGAGCAGCTCCGCGATGACGGCGACTGGGATAGGGGTCGCGAATTCCTCGATTAGGTCGACGCACCCTCTGGCCTCGAAGGCGTCGATCCGCGCATGCGCCAACGCGGCAATGCGCGGCGCGAGCCTTTCCACTTGCCGCGAGACGAAGGCGCGATTCACGAGATTCCGGAGCCGCGTGTGCTCGGGCGGCTCCATCTCCAAGATTGAATGGCGCTCCAGCGCGTCGAAGGGGGCAAGATGGGGCTTGGGCTCGGGCCAGCCAAGCTCCTCCCGCTTCATGATATGCAGGATCTGCCGGCCGAATCGGCGGTCCCGCAGCAGAGCCGATACATCGGCGTGCTCGGCAAAGCACCAGAAACCGTAATCCTCCCAGAAGAAGGCGGGCGCCTCCGCACGGATGGCGGCGTAAGCCGGATATGGGTCGTTGAAGAAGGCGGGATCGCGCGGATTGAGCCGAACATGGCCGTGGGCGTCGATGATCGGAGGCATGGGGAAGTCTCGGGCATATGATGAAATTGGGTCCGAACAAGCGTTCCCTCATCCCTCGCGCCTTTGGCGCTCCACAGGCTGCAGAAGGCGTCTTCTTCTTCCCTTCGAGAGAAGGTGGCGCGATGCGCCGGATGAGGGAGGGCGTCGCGATCCGTCCGAAGTCATTCCGCTCCTAATTAGAGAGCAGACTCCGATCAAGTTGTACGATCGCAGCGGGCGCCGAAATAATTTGTGTTTTTGGCGGGTTTGAAGATGTAGGCGCAGTCGTCGAGCGCCCTCATCAAGCCGGCGACGGTTCGCCGGGTGGCGATCATCGCCGGCCGCGGCGCTGCAAGCCCCGTCGGCGTCCAGCCCCTTCGTGGCGAGCGACGACGTTTCCAGTCGATTCGGAACTTGCTCTAAAGCGACGGACGCAACCCACACGACTCCGTTCCGTATCCCCCAATCTGCGTCGACCCGCCCTATTGCCCTTTTTGTAAACCCTTGTAAGCATTCGAGCCGGTCTGTTAATTAACTGGTGTCTGATGTCGTTGAAGTTCCGCCAGGTAGCGCTCGCCTGCCTGATTCCTGCAGCGCTGAACTTCGCGGATTCTGCCGCCGGTGGGGCTCGCGCGGAACAGCCCGCCGTCTCCCTCCCGCCTTTCTACGAGGCGGTGTCAAGGCTCGCTCCGACCGGCAAGCTTGGGCAGGTTCTCGCCCAGGAGTCCATTTCGACCCAGATACCCGGCGCCGAAGCATGGCGGATCGCCTACGTCTCTTCCGACGTTCGGGAGCGCAAGACCATCTCGACCGCGATCGTCGTCGCGCCGAAAGGGCCGCCCCCGAAAGACGGACGGCCGATCGTGGCCTGGGCGCACGGCACCACCGGGACCGCCGAGAATTGCGGACCCTCCCAGGTTCCGAACCCCGCGCAGCCGCTCAACCAGTATTTCTTGACCGACGGCAATTCGTGGACCGACTACGGCCTGCCCGCGGTCGAAGATTTCATCAGACAGGGGTATGTCGTCGTCGGCACGGACTATCAGGGGCTGGGCGGCGGCGGCGCACATCAATACGCCGTTGCAGCGACGCAAGGACGGGACGTCATCAACTCGATCCGCGCCGCGGGTTCGATGGGCCTCGCCGGCGCCGACAAAAAGGCAGCCGTTTACGGCTGGTCCCAGGGCGGTGGCGCGTCGATCGCCGCGGCCAGTCTTACAGACTATATCGCGCAGAAAGGGACGGCCGACGACGGCGTTTCGATGGTCGGCTTCGTCGCCTTGGCGCCGGACGACGTCGCCGCCGTCGCGCCGAAGACCGCGCTCGATGAAGCGGGCGCGGCCAAAATGATGGGCGAACTTATCGACGGCTTCTCGGACAACGTCTTCAACTTTGCGCACCTCGCCATGACCCTGTGGGCGAATGCGGCAACGTTCCCGGGCCTAAATCTGACCGACGTGTTCACCAGCGACGGCGCGGAAGCGATCGAGACCATCATGCGTGGAAAATGCGTCCATGTTGTCGGCGACACTCTGAACTACGCCTACGGGCCGAACTATAAATCGCTGATCAGGCCGGCGCCGACGAACGCGCTGGCTTGGGCAAAGGCTTTCGTCGCAGGAAGCGTCCCTCCGGCGAAGCCTGTAGCGCCGGTGGTCATCTATTGGGGAACCCATGACACGGTCGTTCCGCCGCTAATGGGCAAGCTCTACCGCGAGCAGATGTGCGCGCTCGGCGGCGATGTCGCGAGGGTGAAATTGTCCGGCGAACAGACCCACTTCAGCACGCCGGCCGCTTCGAAGCCTCTCTATGTCGCCTGGATCAAGGACCGATTCGACGGCAAACCAGTTGGCGACGGATGTCTCGGAGGCAACGAGTAGCGCGTCTGAGCACAAGCAAGCACAAGCCCGGTCCCCCTCATCGAACGCGGCGACCCTCACCCGCCCAGCGTCAGCCGCGGCCTCCCATTCGCGGCGCGCCTGCGGGCGGCGAGGCGGGCAGCAAGTGACGCAATCCCAGGCGCGCGACGCATAGCGGCAGCCGCCCTGCGGCGCCACTGGCGCAGAACAGCCGCCGCCGCGTGCTTATAGGGCGCGACGATGCGGTGGGCGTAATCATGCCAGACCGTGACCTTCTTATAGGCCCAGACGAACCAGGGCATCGTCATCAGCCTATGCTGGGTCAAGTCGAAAATCGCTGGAATGACCGCGATCGCCAGGAGCTTGAGCGCGATCCATGCGATGGCGCCGAGAACGAAGTAGCCCATGGCGATAGCGACCGTCGCGACCACGAGTAGCGGCTCCACGATCAGGAACGGAACCAGGAAAATCAGCAGCACCAGAGGCGCGGGCAGGCGATCGACGAGGGCGACGAAGGTCTGCTTGAACCGCGTTAAGGGAATCAGTTGCACGATCACGCGCGCGACCGCGATCAGGCCGTCCCAGATCCAGGCGGCGGCGAGAAACGCCATCGCCAGCGCCAAAAGCGCAGTCCGCCTCACTTTGTGGTGCTTCATTCGAGCAAAGTTCCAGCGATTTCCCGCGGCGGCCGCATGTTCCCGTCCTCGCGACAGTGCCTACTGACTACGGCGCGGGCAAGGCTTTCGCGCCGCAATATGGCCATGAACAGCCTGTTAACGCTTGCCGCGTCCCTGCCCTCACGGAAACGCGGCAAGGAGAGGATGGGTTGCCGATACGTTGCCTTAACCCTTCGGCGCCTAGGTCAGCGCACGCGGGGGCATGGGTCAGGAGCGTTTCATGGTTGCGGGAAAATCCAGGGTTGCATTGACGTTGGCGGCGATGGCGCTGGGCCTCGGCTTGAGCGCGTGCGCCCGCCACAACGCGGAAAGCGACCTTGCGAGCGGCGGGGGCGCGGGCTACGCCGTGGCGGGTCCCGGCAGCGTTCAAGAGTTCAATCAGACTGTAGGCGATCGCGTCTTCTTCGACACCGACCAGACCGACCTGTCGCCGACCGCGCAGGCAACCCTCGACAAGCAGGCGGCGTGGTTGAACCGGTACCGCAATTATTCTTTCATCATCGAAGGCCACGCGGACGAGCGCGGCACGCGCGACTACAATTTCGCCCTGGGCGAGCGTCGAGCCCAGGCCGTGCATGACTACCTCGTCGCGAAGGGCGTCTCCGCCGCACGGATGAAGACCATAAGCTACGGCAAGGAGCGGCCGGTCGCGGTCTGTGACGACATCTCGTGCTGGTCGCAGAATCGCCGCGCCGTCACCGTATTGAACGGGGCGCCGACGAGCTGACGAGTCCAGGCGCCGCGGCGTGATCGCTGTCCTCGAACTTGATGCGGGGATTGACCCAACGTCGCACGGATTGGGGAAGCCCGGGCTGGGTTGAAGATGAAGGTTTTGCAATTGCTCGAGCTCCTTAGTGGCCTGGAAAGGCCATCCACGTCCAACCGAGTAGATGGCCGAGGCGCTCCTCGGGTCGGCCGTGACGCTTTTCGTTCGAGCATGGCCGCCGCGGCGCTCGTCTGCTTCGCGCTCCCCCCGGCGCAAGCCCAGGGCTTCGACTTTTTCCACCGCCAGTCTCCGCAGCCCGCTCCGATGGCGCCCGCCGACGGCCCGGGCGCAGCCGGCGAAAACGAGGCGACGGCTCTGGTCCTGCGGATCAACCGACTCGAGGAGGAGTTACGCCAGGCGAACGGCCGTATCGAGCAGCTGGAGAACACGGAGCGTCGGCTGGAGGATCAGTTCCAGAAATTCCGCCAGGACGTTGAATATCGGTTCGGCGAGCGGTCCGGCGAAGCGCCTTCGCCGGTTGCTTCCGCACCCGCCGTCGTCACGCCTCCACCCGCGGGGCCCTCTTCCGTGACTGTTATCGAATTGCCGGTCACCGTGAGGCCAAGGAGGTCGGATGCCTTCGACCCCAATGCCAATCCGAATGCGCCGGGCGCCCCGCAGCCGCTCGGAACGACGGCGCCGAGCGCGCCTCTCGTCCGTTCCGTCCAGCCCGCCGGGCCGCCGCTTGAACTCGGCCGGGGCCCGGCGCCGCCGGCCGCTCCGACCGGGCCCACCATCGTGGGCTCCGGCGTCGCGATGCTGGACGTCCCCCGAGAACAGTTCAACGCCGCCCTCCAGGCCTTTCAGAACGGCCAGTATCAGCAGGCCGAAGACGGGTTCAAGTCGTTCATCGCCGCCAACCTGGGCCACCGCCTGACCCCTGATGCGATTTTTTACATCGGCGAGACCTACTTCCAGCGCTCACGCGCCCGTGAGGCGGCCGAACAATATTTGAAAGTGACGACCGACTACGCCAGATCATCGCGCGCCCCCGAGAGTATGGTGCGCCTCGGCCAGGCGCTCGCCGCGCTCGGCAACTCCGAGCAGGCCTGCGCAACCTTCGCCGAGTTCGGCAAGCGCTATCCGAATGCGACCCAGTCGGTGAAGAAGCTCGCCGAGCGGGAAATGGCCAAGGATCATTGTTGAGCGACGACGGCGCAGATCCGCTGTCGCCGGCGCAAGTCGACGCGCTGCTCGCGCCGCTTCTGGATGAAAAGACCGTTCTGATCGCCGTTTCAGGCGGCCCCGATTCGACCGCCCTTCTCGTCATGGCGGCGGAATGTGCGGCGCGTCGCGGCGCCCAGATTGCCGCTGCGACCATCGATCACAGGCTGAGGCCGGCGAGCGCAGCCGAGGCGGAGATGGTCGCGGCGCTGTCCGCCAAGCTCGGTGTGGCGCACAAAACCCTGGTCTGGTCGGACGCCAAGCCGTCGACCCGGGTGCAGGAGCGCGCCCGCGAGGCGCGCTATCAGCTGCTGATCGAGCACGCCCGGGCAATCGGTGCGGACGCGATCGCGACCGCCCATCACGCCGACGATCAGGCCGAAACTGTTCTTTTCCGCATCATCCGCGGCTCGGGCGTCGCGGGCTTGAGCGGCATGGAGGCGATGAGCGAGCGCGACGGCGTGATGATCGCTCGCCCGCTTCTCGGCGTCTCAAAGAACGATCTTGTCGCTTTCTGCCGCTCGCGCGAGCTAGCCTTCGTGGACGATCCGTCCAATTCGAACCCCCTCTTTGCACGGCCGCGTCTGCGCGGGCTTCTCGAACGCCTCGGCGGCGAAGGCCTGACCGTGGAGGTCCTCGTCCGCCTCGCCCGCCGCGCCGCAGAGGCGGACCAAGCGCTCGAGCGAATGACTGCCGAGGTCGAGGCGAGGCTCGGCGGCGATGGTCCGGTCGACGCGAAAACGCTGTTCGCCGAGCCACTGGCGATCGTCCAGCGAACGCTCGCCCGACGCATCGCCAAGGCGGGGGAGCGCGACGAAAACCGGATCGGCCTCGAGAAGATCGAGGCGCTGACCTTACGGATGCGCGACGCGCTCGCCGCCAGGCGCACGCTCAGCGCCAACCTCGGCGGCGCTTTGGTCCGCCTCAGCGCGGACGGAAGGATAAGCTTTGGGCCGGAGCCGACGAGGAGACACACAGCCCTCGCCGCCGTCCCTGAACGCGATCCGGAGATTGACCCAGCCATCGACGCGGGGGAGCGGGCCAGGGCAAGGAGACTGTCCGGCGGCAAACTCAAAGCGCCTGACGACGCCGAGAGGCGTGGACGGCCAGTCAAGGAATAAGGCGCCGCCGCCCGCGTGGGCCGGCCGCCTCCTCCTGCTGTCCACTCCCGAATTCCCACCGCCACCCAAATTCGCTATCCTGCCTCCGGAAATCGAAACCGGGGAGGCCGATATGCTTTGGGGAATCGATCCGCTGCTGGACGCGGACCTGCTGTTCGCTTTGCGCCGCATGGGACACGGCGACGAAATCGCGATCGTCGACGCGAATTTCCCTGCGGCCTCGACCGCCAGCTCGACAGTCACGGGTCAACCGATCCTGATGAGCGGCGTTTCGGCCGCGCGCGCGGTCGAAGCGGTGCTGTCGGTCATGCCGCTCGACAGCTTCGTGCCCGACCCGGCGTTGCGGATGGAAGTGACGGGCGATCCGGTCGCCGTGCCCGCCGTCCAGCAGGAAGTGCAGCAGGCGATCGACCGTGCGGTCGGCCGCCGCCAGCCGCTCGTCGGCATCGAACGCTTCGCCTTCTACGAGCGCGCGGCCGAAGCCTTCGCGATCGTTGCGACCGGGGAACGGCGCCACTACGGCTGCTTCATCTTCAAGAAGGGCGTGCTGCCGGAGGAGTGAGGCTCCCGAGCGGACCGCCGGCGCCGGATCGTATCGCAATCTCTTCGCAACCCGCCGGCGAAGTCGTCACGCCTCGAAATATTCTGCCTCGACAGGCGCCCTCGACGCTTAAGCGCGGCTCCGACACGCAGCCGGCGCTTTCTGGCCGGCGCGCGCTTTGCGCGCAAGCACCTGCGGACGGCGCATGGCGCGAAATATCCCCTGCTCTCCGCCGAACAGGGAATTTGAATTCCCTGCTCGGCAAAAAAATTCCCTGTTCGGCCGGGTAGGGAATTTTGCTGGAACTCACTTGAATCAATAGACTTTTCGGGTTGTTTTTCCAACAACCGACCGAAGGGAGAGAAATTCCCTGCATTTTTCCCTGATGGCAGGGAATTATAGTCCCGACACGAGGCGCCGCTGACCAGAACAAGCCGTCTGGACACGGGACGTACGCGCCTGACGGCGGGACATCTCGACATTTTCGAGGAACTGCCGCGCGCTCTCTTTCCAAGTGAACCGCAGCGAGTTTTTATGCGCCGCCTCGCGCGGGATCGTCAATGCCTTGAGACAGGCGGCGCGAAGGTCTTCGTCGAGGATTCCCGCGGCTGGTCCGACGACGTCGATTGGACCCGCGACAGGAAAGGCCGCCACAGGCAACCCGCTCGCCATTGCCTCAACGAGGACAATGCCGAATGTGTCAGTCCGGGAGGGAAAGACGAATACGTCGGCGCTGGCGTAAACGTCCGCGAGCGCCTCGCCGTACCTCGCGCCGAGGAAATGGGTATGGGGGTAGCGGCGCTCCAGGCCGGCGCGCGCCGGCCCCTCGCCGACGATGACGGTCGAGCCCGGGAGGTCGAGATTGAGCAGCGCCTCGAGGTTCTTTTCGACCGCGACCCGCCCGACGAAAAGGAAGATCGGCCGCGGGAGGTCCAGCGCATTGCCGGTGCGCGGGCGAAACAGCGCGTGGTTTACGCCGCGCGTCCATAGCCGGACATTCTGAAATCCCCGCTTCGTGAGTTCGGCGGCAATGGTCGGTGTCGGGGCCATGACCGACGCCGAAGGGGCGTGGAAATGTCGAAGCCCGGCGTAGGTCAGCGCTTCGGGGACGCCGGTGCGGGCCCGAATGTATTCCGGAAAACGGGTATGATAGCTCGTGGTGAATATGCGCTTTTCTTTCAGGCAGTGGCGCCTCGTCAGCCAGCCGATCGGCCCCTCGGTGGCGATGTGGATATGGTCGGGCGCCGCCTCATCGATCCGCCGGGCGACTCGTCCCGGCGTGGTGATCGCGACGCGAATGTCCGGGTAAGTCGGCATTGGCGCGGTCCACATTCCCTGGGGCGTCAGGAATTCGAACTTCGCGCCGAACTCGGCGGCCGCTTGGCTCATCCGCTCCAGGGTGGAGACGACGCCATTGACCTGCGGCCGCCAGGCGTCGGTCGCAACGAGTATTCGCATTAGGCCGCTTCCGCCTCCACCGCTTCGCGCTCGTCCTCCAAGGGCGTGCTGTCCTCGTGGACAAGGACCTCCAGCGCCGCCGGCCAGCGCATGACCTCCAACCGGCCGTCGAAATGCTCCACCACGAGCGAGCAGGATTCGACGAAATCGCCGGTATTGACGTAGGTGACGCCGTCCATCTCGCGGATGACCGGGTGATGGATGTGCCCGCAGACGACGCCGTCGACCCCGCGCCGCCTGGCCTCGCCGGCGAGTTCCTTCTCGAACGAGCCGATGAAATTGACAGCGTTCTTGACCTTGAGCTTGGCCCAGGCTGAGAACGACCAATAAGGCAGGCCGAGCGACCGTCGGGCGGCGTTAAAATGCGTGTTGACGAACAAGGCGGTCGTGTAGGCCCAGTCGCCAAAGTAGGCTAGCCATTTCGAGTGGCGCACGACCACGTCGAACTCGTCGCCGTGCGTGATGAGATAGCGCTTGCCGTCGGCAGCAGTGTGGACGGCCTGGCGCTTGATTTCGATCCCGCCGAACGTCAGGCCGAAGAACTGGCGGGCAAATTCGTCATGGTTGCCGGGGACGAACACCATGCGGGCTCCGCGGCGCACCTTGCGCAAAAGCTTCTGCATGACGTCGTTGTGCGCCTGCGGCCAGTACCAGCCCGAACGAAGCCGCCAGCCGTCGATGATGTCGCCGACCAAGTAGATTGTTTCCGCCTCCACGTGCCGCAGCATGTCGAGAATGAGATGCGCCTGACAACCGCGCGTTCCCAAATGTAGATCCGAGAGGAACAGCGTGCGGTAGCGATGGTCCCCGTGATGCTTAGCCACGTCGCCCTCTCGCGTGAAGTGCAATTGACCGGCAGTTTCCTGCGGAGATTCTCGTGTCGCTTCGATGACGCAAAGCTTGAGTTCGGGCTTATAAAGAGCCGATTTAGACGTGTCGAGCAATGGGAGGTGGCGTTGGATCTCGGAATTTCGGGCCGCAAGGCAATCGTTTGCGCCTCGAGCAAAGGGTTGGGAAGGGGTTGCGCCGAGGCTTTGGCCGAGGCCGGCTGCGAACTCGTCGTCAACGGCCGCAGCAGGGACGAGCTTGCGTCGGCGGCGCAAGCGATTCGCGAACAGAAGTCCGTTGTCGTTCACGAAGTCGTGGGCGATCTGAACGATCCGGCGACGCGCGCGGCGCTGATCGCCGCCTGCCCCGAAGCTGACATCCTGGTCAACAACAACGGGGGGCCGCCGTTCAAAGCGTTCGACGCGATCACCCGAGAGGACATACTCGCGGGCGTGGAAGCGAATATGCTGACGCCCATCGCCCTGGCTCAAGCGCTTCTGCCTGGCATGGCGAAACGAAAGTTCGGCCGGATCATCAACATCACCTCCGGGTCGGTGCGCGCGCCCATCCCCGGGCTCGACGTCTCGTCGGGCGCCCGGGCTGGGCTCACCGCCTTCCTTGCGTCCGCGGCCCGGGCGCATGCGGCGCACAATGTGACGATCAATTCGATCCAGCCTGGCTCATTCGACACCGCCCGCTCGCTTTCGTCCCTGACGCGGCGAGCCGCCCAGCGCGGCGTCCCGCTCGATAGCGCGCGGGCCGAGGCTCAAGCCCGCATTCCCGCGGGACGCTTCGGCGACCCCGCCGAGTTCGGCGCGCTCTGCGCGTTCCTCGCGAGCGCCAGATCCGGGTTCATCACCGGTCAGAACATCCTGATCGACGGCGGCGCGTTCCCCGGCGCTTTCTGAACTTCTGCCTGGAGCGCCGAAACGAACGGCGCGCAGATCGATCCCGTTTCGCGTCCAAACCCGGCAACGCCTGAACGGGTCGTTCGAAAATGCGAACGCCTTGCCGTATGCTGCGCTCGGATTTTCAAACGAGAGTCGCGCATGGGCGTGGAAGGCAAGGACAGGGCGAAGGTGCTCGAAGCGGGGGCAGCCTCGCTGTCGAACCAACTCGGGCGCGCAATCCTGAGGCTGCGCAAGAGTTTCGGCCTTTCGCTGGCCGATCTTTCCCTGCGGTCCGGGGTCGCCAAATCGATCATCTCGCAGATCGAGCGCAACGAGACCAACCCGACTCTGACCACGATCTGGCGGCTTGCTCACGCGCTCGACGTGTCGATCGAATCAATCCTTCAGGGTGGCGAGGACGGACCGTTCATCGAACATCTCGGGCGCGGGACGACGCCGATCTTCGTCTCTGACGACGGATTGTGCCGTCTCGCGGTGACAGGCTGGCTGAAGACGGTCGACTGGCTGCAATGGTACGATTTTCAGGCGGATCCGGGCGGGGTGCTCGAATTGGCTGCGCATGCGCGCGGATCAGTCGAGTGCCTGTCGGTGCTCCATGGCGAGCTGGAAGTGGATGTCGGCGGCTCGATCGAGGCGGTCGCGGCCGGCGAGACTCTTCGCTATCGCTGCGACCGGCCCCATCGTATCCGCAACCTCGGCGAGAAGCCCGCGCATGCGACGATGGTCTGCATTCTCAAGCCGGGGACCTGAGCTGCAGCGCGCGTGCGTAAGCCCTATAAGACGCCGCGGCGCCGGGCCGCTCCCCTTCTGGAGGACGCCGTGAAAACTTGGTTTCTGTCCGCCGTCGCCTTCGCAATGGTCGCAGCCTCTGGGCCGGCCTCAGCCGATGAGGCAGCGGTCGCAGCCGGACGCAAGCTCGCGCTCGAAATCTGCGTGAGCTGCCACGTCGTCGAGCCGGGCCAGTCACAAGCCCCGACGCTCAAGCCCCTCGCGCCGAGCTTCGCCAAAATCGCGGGCCGGCCCGACGTCACCGCGGCTTCTCTTCGGACGTTTCTTTCCGAAGCGCACGGAGAAGCCCGCCGCGGCAGCAGCATGCCGCCATTCCTGCTCGCCCGATCGGAGGTCGACTCGGTCGTCGCCTACCTTCTCAGCCTGAAGCCGCGATAGGCGAGCGGGAATAACAACATGTACAGTTAGCTGATAGTTTCAAGGGCCGTGTCCGATACGTATGTCTTGTGAGAGCCCGTCCGAATATGCTAAGGGCCGCGCCCGCTGTTCGAGCGAGGTACCGAGGTTTCATGAGCGCATTCCATCATGAGCGCGTTTTGAGCGTCCATCACTGGACGGATCGTCTGTTCAGCTTCCGCACGACGCGCACGCCGTCGTTCCGCTTCCATAGCGGGCAATTCGTCATGATGGGCCTCGAGGGCGACGGAAAGCCGCTGCTCCGAGCCTATTCGCTGGCGAGCGCCCATTACGATGACAGGCTCGAGTTCTTCTCGATCAAGGTCCCCGACGGCCCGCTGACTTCGCGCCTCCAGCACCTCAAGGCAGGCGACGAAATCCTCATTGGCCGCAAGCCGACCGGCACGCTTGTCATTGACAACCTCAGGCCCGGCAAGACCCTGTTCCTGCTCGGCACCGGCACCGGGCTGCGCGCCGTTCCTCAGCATCGTTCGGGACCCGGAGGCATACGACAAGTTCGACCGGATCGTGGTCGCGCACGGCGTCCGGTGGATCAAGGATCTCGCCTACAGCGACTATCTCGCCAACGACCTGCCGAACGACGAATTGATCGGCGAGCTCGTTCGGGAAAAACTCCTCTACTACCCGACGGTGACGCGCGAGCCCTTCCGCCACCGGGGCCGACTTTCGCTGGCGCTGACTACGAACGCGATGACCGACGCCGTCGGCCTGCCGCCGATCGACGCCGAGCACGACCGCTTCATGCTCTGCGGCAGCCCCGCCATGCTCGCCGACATCCGGGCCATTCTCGATGCGCGCGGCTTCGAGGAAGGAAACCACGGGGAGCCGGGCGACTACGTGATCGAGAAGGCCTTCGTCGACCGGTGACGAGCAAGGTTTGCCGCCGCCGGACCCGTTATCGGCGGCAGCGCCGGCCTGAGGGATCGAGGATAAGGTCCCGTTTTCAGCGCCGCCGTCCTTCGTTGAACAGCCGTCGGGCCTGGATCGCGGCCGGTCTGTAAGTGCGGCTGTCCGCCTCCCGCGGCGCCAGGAGTCCAGATTTTCGAAACCGATCCCGAGCGCGGGCGGACACTGGAATCAGACCCATTCCCCCTTCCCTTGGCCCGCGCCCGACTGCCGCACTTGACCCGCTTAGTTGGCCGCGGCGTCGATTTCGAAGTAGGTGCCGGTCAGGTCATAGAGCAGCACGTCGAAGCTGGCGTTGATCAGGTCGCGCCAGCGGCCGGCCACATAGCTGAACAGCTCCTTGTAGAGGCCCGAGAAAGGTTTCCCCGCGCCTGTATGTCGGGAGATTTCGCGCAAAAGAGCTCGAATGAGGCGGCAGCGACAAAACGTCTCGCACGGGCGTCTTCTCGCTCGGCTTCATTGATCACGCCCGGCCCGTGCGATAGTCTCGGTCCAAAGTTAGGCGAGGAAGCGACATGATTCTCGGCAACATCCTTGTGCACGTCGACTCGAAGCCACGCACGGCTGCGCGGCTTGCCTTGGCCGTTCGCATCGCGACGCGCGTTGGGGCGAGGCTGACGGGTGTGTTCGCGGAAACGGCCGACGCCCATCACCTCGGAACGGCCGCGACCTGGCCGAGCCCGCACTACACCGCCGCCATGGAGTCCGCACGCCATGCCTTCGAAGCCGGGGCGGCGTCGCTTGGCGAGCGCATGGCGTTCATCGACCTCAATCGGGGCAGCGATCACGACATTCTGCCCCGGTTCGTGGAGCTTGCGCGCACCTTCGATCTCGTGGTGCTCGGCCAGACCCAGGACGACGTGCCCGTGCCGGCGAAACTGCCTGACGAGACGATCGTCGACAGCGGCCGGCCGGTGCTCGTTGTCCCCTATGTCGGGACTTACGCCGACGTGGGCGCCCGTCCGCTATTCGCCTGGCGAAGCGCGCGCGGCGCCGCTCGCGCCGTTTCCGACGCCCTGCCGTTGCTTGGCGAGCACTGCGACGGACTCATCGTCGAAGTGGCGCGCAAGAACGAGCAGCGCGACGAGTTCGCCGACATGCTGGTCGCCAACCTCAAGACCCACGGAGTCATGGCGCGCTACCAGCATTTCGTCGTCGACGAGATCGCAGTGATGGACACGCTTCTCAGCGCCATCTCGGACCACGCGGCCGACCTTCTAGCGGTCGGCGCCTTCGATCAGGGTACGCACGCGCTGTTCGGTCATGGAACTGGGACGCGGTATATCCTGGCTCATATGACGGCGCCCGTGCTGTTCTCTCACTGAGGGCGGTCGCGCCCCTTCGGCGGCCGACCTGGTCCATGCTTGTGAATTCGCCTGAAGTGAAGGCGTCGGCGTTGACGTTGTCCGCTTCGCCGGCTATGGCTTTCACTTCCGTGGTCATTTGAGCCGGTCGGCTTGCCGCCACGTTAAACATCGGGCTAAAAGATCGGGGCTCTCCAGACTGCGCCTCTTTCTTCAGGCCCCGGGCGCGGTGCGCCGGAGAGGACGAAACCATGACGAGTTCCCGAAAATCGCGCGACCCCAAGAGCCTGCGTCCGGCGACTCAATTGATCCACGGCGGCTCGCTCCGCTCCGGCTTCGACGAGACGTCCGAGTCGCTCTTCCTCACCCAGGGATACCTTTACGACACTATGGAGCTCGCTGAGGCGCGATTCAAGGGCGACCAGCCGGGCTTCATCTATTCGCGCTTCGCCAACCCGACCGTCTCGATGTTCGAGCGGCGCATGGCCCTTCTCGAGGGCGCCGAGGCGGCGAGGGCGACTGCGAGCGGCATGGCGGCGGTGACGGCCGCCTTGATGGGTCAGGTCAGGTCCGGAGATCACGTCGTCGCCGCCAAGGCGCTATTCGGCTCCTGCCTCTATGTCGTCGAGGAGCTGCTGCCGCGCTTCGGGGTCGCCTCGACCCTTGTCGACGGGACCGATCTTGACGCCTGGCGGGCAGCGGTGCGGCCGAACACGAAAACCGCGTTCCTGGAATCGCCGACCAATCCAACGCTAGAGATCGTCGACATTGCCGGCGTCGCCGAGATCATGCACGCGGCCGGGGCGACTCTGGTGGTCGACAACGTCTTCGCTACACCCTTGCACCAACGACCTTTGAATCTCGGCGCGGATTGCGTGGTCTATTCGGCCACGAAACACATTGACGGACAAGGCCGGGTGCTCGGCGGCGTCATTCTGGCGAGCGAAAAATTCATCGCCGACAACGTCCACAATTTTCTTCGCCAGACCGGTCCTTGCCTGTCGCCGTTCAACGCCTGGACGCTCCTGAAATCGCTCGAAACGTTGCCTGTGCGGGTCGCGGCGCAGATGCGCTCGGCGGAGCGCCTCGCCGATTTCCTGAGCGGCCACCCGTCAGTTATGCGTACGCTCTACCCCGGCCGGGACGATCACCCGCAGGCGAAGCTCGCTCGCCGCCAGATGAGCGGCGGCGGCACCATGCTCGCATTCGAAGTCGCCGGCGGCAAAGAGGCCGCCTTCCGTATGGCCAATGCGCTGTCGATCATCGGCATCTCGAACAATCTCGGCGACGCCAAGAGCCTCATCACGCACCCGGAGACGACGACGCACCAGCGTCTAAAGCCCGAACAGCGAGCGGTGCTGGGCATCGGCCCGGGGCTGCTCAGACTGTCGGTCGGTCTCGAAGACGCCGAGGATTTGATCGAGGACCTGGGGCAGGCGCTCGACAAGTCGGCTGCGCCAAGGCGTGCGGCTGCCGAGTAGGGGGCGGCGACCGATCGACCGAACTGGCGGATGGATTTGCTGGTAACAGCGGCAAAAACAGCGAATTTCGCCAAACGGAACGTCTCGACGGCGCCTCCGTCTGGAAAAATGCTCGCACATTCAAAGCGCTGAGTGGATGCCAGCGCTGCGGGCGGAACAGTGGAAGAATTCGCCAGAACAGCGGGTTTTGGCGGCGGCACGAAGCCGCTCCGGAAGTTTGAGAAGCCGAACCGGCACACCACCGCCTGAAGCTGGCTGCATCGGAAGCTGAGCCCAAAAAAGCGCTCAGCTTTCCGGAGCATAATTATTACTGTTCGAGCTCGGCCGCCGTCGGCACCCGGCCTTTCGGCGTCAGGCTGTTGATGAGTTGGGGCAGGACGACCGAGAGTTGCTGCATCAGCTCCTGCTGGCTCATCCCGGTGCGCGCCGAAAGCTCGTTGAGGATGTTGCCGCCGAGGGCCGAACCGAGTTGCCCAGGCTGGATCGGCTGGTTGTCGCCAGGCCCGACCCAGGAATTGACATGCTGGCCGGCCCCGCCGGCGGTCAGCCTGCCGATGAGATCGCCGAGACCGCCGAGCACGCTGCCTGCGGGCGGGTTGGCCGGAACGGACTCCGGAGGGGGCGCAGACGGGGCGGGCGCCGGCGCCGACGCGGAGCTTCCACCGAACAGCTTGCCCAGGATCAAGGCGCCCGCGGCGACCGCGATCGGCGCCGCCAGGTTGCCGCCCGGAACTGCGTTCTTCAAGGCGTCGTCGAACATTCCCATCTCGTCCTCCTCGCTGGCCGACAGCGCATGGCTCAGCTTAGCGGCTTGCGTTTTCCCCGTCCATCCCGCAACACTCCCGAGGCCGCGCGCTCAAAACGGCGACAGAAGAGAATTGGGCGCGCCGGAGGAGGGAGATTGGACATGGGCATTATCAGCTGGATCATTCTGGGCCTGATCGCGGGTTGGATCGCGAGCAAGCTCGTCAACAAGACCGGCTCGGGCATGATGATGGACATCGCTCTCGGCGTCGTGGGAGCGGTCGTCGGAGGCATTATCGCGGGTTTCTTCGGAATGGCCGGGGTCACCGGAGTCAACATCTGGAGCATCATCGTCTCGGTGATCGGCGCGGTCGTCGTGCTCTGGATCTACCACGCGGTCGTCGCGCGAGCCTGATGCGTCATTCCTCGGCGGCGCCCCAGCGCGCCGCCGACCTTCCATCTTCGTTCTTGGCGTCCACCCAACCTTCGACGGCTCCGTCCGAACGGATGGCGCGCTTCCAGAAGGGCGCGCGGGTTTTGAGGAAATCCATCAGCATTTCGGCCGCCGCGAATGCTTCGCCGCGATGAGCGGACGCGACGGCGACCAGAACGATCTGCTCGCCGGGCGCTATGCGTCCGTAGCGGTGGATTGCCGTCACGCCCAGGAGCGGCCATCGCGCCTCGGCATCGCGGCCGACCCGGGCCATCTCCTCTTCCGCCATGGCGGGATAATGTTCCAGCTCGAGGGCCGCGAGCTGGCCGCCCTCATCCCGGCAATAGCCGACGAAGCTCACGATCGCGCCGACGTCCTTGCGTCCCCGGGCAAGCGCTGCGGCCTCGGCGCCGGCGTCGAAATCTTCCCGCTGCACGCGGACGTCCGCCATCGCCTTATCCTCCGGTCATCGGCGGAAAGAACGCGACCTCCTTCGCCCCGGCGATGGAGGCCTCACGGCGCACGTGCACCCGGTCGATCGCGGCGCGCACGGTCGACGGTTTTTCGAAGGCGTGCGCATAGTTCTCGCCCTGACGCGACAGCCAAGCGACGAGATCGTCGATAGTCTTCACCGTCGGCGGCGGATCCAGCTCTTCCTCGGCTTTGCCGACCCGTTCGCGCACCCAGGCGAAATAGACCGCTTTCATATCGCCTCAATCGTTGCCGACATGGTCGTAACTCGCCTTCATGTAGTCCCAGCCGGTGTACAGAGTCAGGATCGCGGCCACCCATAACAGCACGATCCCGGCCTTCATCGATCCCGGCATGATCGCCTCTCCCGACGGTCCCACGATCAGGAACCCCAAGGCGACGAGCTGTGCGGCGGTCTTCCACTTGGCCACCGCGGTCACCGGCATCGGGACGCGCAGCTCCGCCAGATATTCGCGCAAGCCGGATACGAGAATTTCGCGGCACAGGATGATGATCGCCGCCCAAAGCGTCGCGCCGGTGATCGTCTGGTTCGCAGCGAGCATCAGAATCGCCGCAGAGACGAGAAGCTTGTCGGCGATCGGGTCCAACATCCGGCCGAGCGAGGACTGCTGCGCCCATGCGCGTGCAAGATAGCCGTCGAAAAAGTCGGTGACGCCTGCAGCGACGTAGATCGTCAGCGCCGTCCAACGCGCCCAGGGCTGATGCGGCCAGAACATGAAGCCGGCGACAAGGGGCGCCGCGGCGACCCGCGCATAGGTCAAGATGTTCGGCAATGACCAATTGCGACCGGCTGGCCGCGTCGTCGGAGTAGCCATTTGCGCCGCACCTGACATCGTCGTCTCGCGCCCGTCAATAGTTTTGGAGACAAAGCCCAGCGGATCGGAACGCGTCGTCGCGGCCAAAAAGTGGCGAGGGTATACGAAACCGGGAAGACGCTGGCGTGACGCTACAACGTCGGGCAACTTCGTCTAGACTTTTTCGGCCTCGTCGCCAGGAGCCCTCCATGTCGAACGTCCACATCGTCGATCACCCCCTCGTTCAGCACAAGCTGACGCTGATGCGAGACAAGAAAGTATCGACCAAAGGGTTCCGTCAGCTCCTCAACGAAATCGGCATGCTGCTGGCCTATGAGGTGACCCGAGATCTGCCGCTCGAACGCGTCGAGGTGGAGACTCCACTGGCAAAGACGCTGCAGCCGACCATCGCCGGCAAGAAGCTCGTGTTTGCTCCGATCTTGCGGGCCGGCGTCGGCTTTCTTGACGGCATGCTTAATCTGGTTCCAAGCGCGCGCGTCGCTCACATCGGCCTTTATCGCGACCCGCAGACCCTGCAGGCTGTGGAATACTACTTCAAGGCGCCCGTCGACGTCGCGGAGCGGCTGGTGATTGTCATGGATCCGATGCTCGCAACCGCCAATTCCGCGGTCGCGGCGATCGACCGCCTCAAGCATCGAGGCGTGAAGGACATCCGCTTTGTCTGTCTGCTCGCCGCGCCGGAGGGGATCGAGCGGCTCACAAAGGCGCATCCCGACGTCGAGGTCTGGACCGCCGCCATCGACGAAAAACTCAACGATCACGGATACATTGTTCCGGGCCTGGGAGACGCCGGCGACCGCATGTTCGGGACCAAGTGACACACCCGCCGCCACGAGCGAGGCTTCCGCGCCGCTCGGCGCCCTAAAGGCGCAAATCACTCTTTGCGTGTGAACCCAACTCCGCACGGCGGGTTCTGCATGCACAAGGGAATTAGACACCTCTGGCCGGGATCCATTCCCGGCGGTCGATTTCCGAGTTCCTTACTTGCGACGGCGCCTTTGTTGGCCGAGGCCCATCTGCTTGGCCAGCGCCGAACGCGCCTTTGCGTATGCAGGCGCGACCATCGGATAATCCGACGGAAGACCCCACTTCTCCCGGTATTCTTCGGGGGACAGGTTGTATTGGGTCCTCAAATGGCGCTTCAGCGACTTGAACTTGCGGCCGTCTTCCAAGCAGATGATGTAGTCGCTGGTGATCGACTTCTTTGGAGGAACAGCAGGCTTCGCCGCCTCGACGACGACCTGCTGTGCGCCCGAAGCGACGCGAACAATCGCTGCGTGAACGTCGCTCAGAAGCATCGGGAGCTCGCTTGACGGGACGGAATTGTTCGACACGTACGCCGAAACAATTTCCGCGGCGAGTTCAACGTGGTTGGTGGAATCGTTCATTTCTGCCATTACTCCAAACGGAAGCCTGAAGAGGACGGCTCATTGCGATCTTCGCTCGGACCATTCTCATCGCCCGATCATGACGGGCGCCATGATTCTTTGTCGCCAAATGGCGGCTTGGACAAACATCCATATAGCGCACTCGAAAACATGGCACAAGATAAGATCTGATAATTTTGACTACTTTCTCAATCGTGTTCGCTCGTATATTTGAGCGGACATGACCCACGCGATGTTAGGTCTACACAAGAAAACGGTTTGCGGGAGTTGACAAAACAACACATGCATGTGGGGGAGCCCGCCCGAATCAGGCCGTACTTGCGCCTTTGTCATCGACGCCCGATCCACTGTGTCTGCTGCGCAACCCGTTTTGCCTCAAGCCAAGTCAGATTCGCCGCAATTGAGCGCGCCGCATCGTCTACGGTCGGTTGCTGCTTTGCGTCCGGGACTGCCCAACTGGCGAACTTCGTGGTCGCGAGGATGTCGCGCGCGCATAGGAACCCCTATATGCAGCGGGAGCCAATCAAACAATCGTCAATGAGTTTCCATGAAGCATCATAAGACTTCGACTTTCGTCGCCGAGCGCAGACCTGTCCCACATCGTGGCACGTTGGCCGGGACCGTCCAGCTTCTCTGGCCATACATCTGGCCAGCGGACCGCGGCGATCTGAAATTGCGCGTCTTTCTCGCGGTCGCGCTCATGCTGCTTTCCAAGCTGATCACCGTTGCGACGCCCTATTCCTTCAAGTGGGTGACAGACGCGCTGGTGGGAAAGCTGGCTGTCGGCGCGGTTCCGTTGCCCCAAATCATGGCCGGCGCCGGGTTTCTTGCAATTGTCTACGGCCTCTTACGGATATTGATGGCGTTGACGCAGCAGGGGCGCGACGCATTATTTGCCGCGGTGGCGATGAACGCCGTGCGCCGACTCGCGCTCGAAGTCTTCGAGCACTTGCATCGGCTGTCGTTGCGTTTCCATCTAGAGCGCAAGACGGGAGGCCTGACGCGCGTACTCGAGCGCGGCCGCAACGCCATCGAGACGATCATCCGCACCTCGATGCTGACCGCGGTCCCGACAATCGTCGAGTTCGCCCTGATCGTCGCCGCGCTCCTCTACTCTTTCGACTGGCGCTATGTCGCCGCGATCAGCGCAACGGTAGCGGCGTATTTGACCTACACGACCATCGCAACGAACTGGCGCATAGGCATTCGACGTTCGATGAACGAGAGCGATACCGACGCCAACACCAAGGCGATCGACAGCCTGCTCAATTTCGAAACGGTCAAGTATTTCGGAGCCGAAAACCGCGAAGCCGCGCGTTACGATAAATCGATGGCGCGGTACGAACGAATGAGCGTACGGACGTATGTATCTCTCGCGGTGCTGAATGCGGGGCAGGCGGTCATTTTCACCCTTGGCCTGGTCGCCGTGCTGGAGATGTGCGTCCACGAAATCAGGACCGGGCAGAAGACGGTCGGCGATTTCGTTCTCATCAATCTGATGATGCTGCAGCTTTACCAGCCGCTTAATTTCATGGGGATGGTCTATCGCGACATTAAACAGGCCATCGTCGACATCGAGGCGATGTTCGCCATCCTCGACCAGAATCCCGAGATCGAGGATGTCCCCGGCGCGCCGCCGTTGAAGGTGAGCGCGGGCGACGTGCGGTTCGAAAACGTCGAGTTTGCGTATGACGCCGCCCGACCAATCCTGCGCGGCATCTCGTTCGAAGCGCCGCCGGGCCATACGATTGCTATCGTGGGCCCGTCAGGGGCCGGCAAATCGACCATTTCCCGGCTTCTCTTCCGCTTCTACGAGCCGACTGCAGGGCGGATACTCATCGACGGCCAGAATATCAGCGCGGTGACCCAGAGTTCGCTGCGCGCGGCGATCGGCATGGTTCCGCAGGACACCGTGTTGTTCAACGATTCGATCGTCTACAACGTCCGCTACGGACGCGACGGCGCGAGCCAGGCCGAGGTGGAGGTTGCCGCCGATGACGCCCAGATCGACGGGTTCATCCGCGCGCTGCCGCAAGGATACAAAGCGCAAGTCGGGGAGCGCGGGCTGAAGCTGTCAGGCGGCGAGAAGCAGCGCGTAGCCATCGCCCGCACGATGCTCAAGGCTCCCCCCATACTCGTCCTCGACGAGGCGACGTCCGCTCTCGACAGTTTCACCGAGCGCGAGATCCAGTCGGCCCTCGAGCGGGTTTCCCGGGGACGCACAACCATCGTCATTGCTCATCGGCTCTCCACCGTCGTCAATGCTGACCAGATTCTGGTGCTCGACAAGGGCGTCATCGTCGAGCGAGGAACCCATGAGTGGCTTCTGGCCCAAGGAGGCGTCTATGCCGCGTTGTGGAGCCGCCAGCGCGAGGTCGACGCCGCCGAAGAGACGCTGCGGCGGGCGGAGGCGGAGCAGGAAGACCTCGATGGCTCTTCCGACATCGTGGTCTCGCCATAGGCGCCGTGACTTTCGCGTTTCGTGGCGCCATGAGTGCACCCGCGTCATTTTGAGTTTCTGCTTATGAGCGTCATTCATTCCCTTCGCCGCAGCGTCGCGCCTATTCATCCTGAAGGCTATAAGTTCGTCGGGGCGTTCCTTGTTGCGGCCCTCGTGCTGTGGTGGCTTTGGTCCCCGCTCGGATGGCTCGGGTTGATCGCGACAGTTTGGTGCGTCTATTTTTTCCGTGATCCGGCCCGGGTGACGCCTCGTACACACCGACCTCATCGTCGCGCCCGCCGACGGCCTCGTCAGTTTCGCGGGCTTCGCTGCGCCACCGCCCGAGTTGGGACTCGGGATGGGGCCGTTGCAGCGCATATCGATCTTCATGTCGGTGTTCGATTGCCATGTGAATCGAGCGCCCATCGAAGGGCGTGTCGAGCGCATCGTCTATCATCCCGGGCTTTTTCTCAGCGCTGACCTGGAAAAGGCGAGCGAAGACAACGAACGCAACAGCATTGTGATCAATGCGCGGTCTGGGCGGTTCGGCGTCGTTCAGATTGCGGGCCTGGTCGCCCGCCGCATTGTCTGCTTTGTCCGGGAGGGCGCGCAGGTGAGCGCGGGCGAGCGCATCGGGCTCATTCGCTTTGGCTCCCGCGTCGACGTCTACCTGCCGCCAACCGCACAGATCGTAGTTGGAGTCGATTCGCGCGCTGTCGCCGGAGAAACGGTGATCGCCGAAATCTCGGACGCGCCGGAGACGGCGCCAGTTTCAGCGGAGCTGAGTTTGTGAACGACGGCTCGCCGACGACTCGACCCAACGGAACCGAAGCGTCGAAAAGGCGCGGCTTCCGGCCGGTGCCGCTTCGCTTGCTTTTGCCGAACATCGTGACGTTGCTTGCGCTCTGCCTTGGCCTGACAGCGATCCGCTTTGCTATGGAGAATTCGGTCGAATGGGCGGTGATCGCAATTGTAGGCGCCGCGGTGCTCGACGGCCTCGACGGGCGGATCGCGCGGGCTCTTAAAGGCACCTCGCGCTTCGGGGCGGAACTCGATTCGCTCGCCGATTTCGTCGACTTCGGCGTCGCGCCGGCTTTCGTGCTGTTCATCGCCGATCTGCACGCGGTGAAAAGCTTCGGCTGGGTTGCGGCGCTTCTCTTCGCGATGGCCTGCGCCCTGAGGCTGGCGCGGTTTAACGTGATGCTCGACGACCCCGACCAGCCGGCGTGGCGCAAGAATTTTTTCGTCGGAATGCCGGCCCCCGCGGGAGCGATCGTTGGACTTCTGCCAATCTACCTTCGCTCCGTGCTGGAACTCGGCGCACCACCTCCTGGCATCGCTTTTTTTGAAAGTCTTTACGTGCTCGCGATCGCGCTCCTTATGGCGAGCCGTGTGCCCCACTTCTCAGGAAAGTCGATGGGTCGCGTGCCGCGCGAACACCTCGCCGTCTTTATGGTCGGCGTCGCCGCAGCGCTCTTGCTGGTTTTCGTTTTCCCAATGCAGGCGCTTGTGGCGGTCACACTCGCCTACCTGGCCTCGATCCCATTGGCGATACGCCGTTACCGCGAACTCGACCGCGCGGGCAATTAAAGCAAGAGAGCCGGCTTGGCGTGGATCACGGGTTCCGAACCAGGTTTGTTCTGTTTCATGGCGCCGGCTGGGAAGAGGCCGGGCATGGTTAGCGAAGCATTATCTCCACGTCCGGATGGTTGCGGGGTTTTGAGGCGGTCCCGCTGCGGGCGCGCTTTCCCTTTTGCCCGGAAATGGTCTAAGTTCCGCGTCCCGCCTCGTGCGACTGGCGGCCCGGCTTTCCGGCATCGTTGGAAAGGCGAGTCGAGCGGGACGTCAGCTTAGCCGAGAATTGCTTCGCCTGCGTCGTGATCGGCCGGAGAGCCCCTCCTGCCGCCTGTCAACGCCGACGCGGCGACGTTACTAAGGAGCCCTATGTCGAAAGAAGAACTGATTGAATTCCCGGGGTTCGTGGTCGAACTCCTGCCGAATGCGACATTCCGCGTCAAACTCGAGAACGATCACGAGATTATCGCGCACACCGCCGGCAAGATGCGGAAGAACCGAATTCGCGTCCTTGCCGGCGACAAGGTGCTGGTCGAGATGACACCCTACGACCTGACCAAGGGTCGCATCACCTACCGCTTCAAGTGAGACCTGGATGACGGCGCATGCCGAGGTGCAGACGTTGAACGCCTCGCTGTCGCGACCTCGGCTCGTCCTTGCCTCTGGCTCGCCCCGCAGGTTGGCGCTGCTTCTTCAGATCGGCGTCGATCCGGATTTTGTGTTGCCGTCGGAGGTCGACGAGACGCCGCGCCGCGGTGAAACCCCACGCGGCCTCGCCCAGAGACTGTCGGCCGAGAAAGCAACCCGGTCGGCGTCGGTCGCGGCCGGGACGCCCGAACTTGCCCCCTGCTTGACCCTGGCGGCCGACACCGTTGTCTGCGTTGGACGCCGCATTCTTCCGAAATGCGAGATTCGGCGTGATGCCGAAGCCTGTTTGCGCCTGCTCTCGGGACGCGCCCATCGGGTCTACACGGGCCTCGCCCTGGAGACTCCCGGCGCCGTCACTCGGCGGAGGATCGTCGAGTCTCGGGTCCGGTTCAAGCGCTTGTCGGGCGAGGAGATCGAGGCATATCTGTCGACTGGAGAGTGGCGCGGCAAGGCCGGTGGCTACGCCATCCAGGGTCTGGCCAGCGCTTTCGTCGTGCGCTTGATCGGCTCATACACCAACGTCGTCGGTCTGCCGCTCGCCGAGACCTCAGCGCTGCTCGCGGGCGAAGGGTATTATCCACACCGGCAATGGGCTGCGAACCTTTTGAAATGAACGTCAACGACGATTCGCCTCGGGAACCAGGGACGGCCAAAGAGCGCGCCTGCCCGATCTGCGGCAAGCCCCGCGATCCGCGCTACGATCCCTTCTGCTCGAAACGATGCGCGGATGTCGACCTGCACCGCTGGCTGAAGGGCAGCTACGTCATCCCCGGCGAGGAGCGGGGCGAGGAAACCGACGATGGGGACAAGGGCGAAGAGTAGGCCGCGGCTCAGTTTGGACCACGGCAACCTGTGCGCGGCGCAACCGGATTAGAATGCCTTCCTTTAGGCAGCAGCACTTTTCCCGATGGAGGTGTATACTGAAAGCAGTTCGCACTGCACGCGACGAAAATACAGTTGCTCAGCCTCGTTAAGAAGGGGGAATCCCTCAGGTTGGCTATTATCTTCGGCTTGATTCCCTGTTACTCCCATTTGCACAGATAATTTCACAGTGTCTATTCGCTTTGTTACGTACAGTTCAGTAAGATGCCTTGATATATTCTTTGGGATGTAGATGTCCAGCCGAGGAGAGCAGTCATCCGACTTATTCCATATCATTTTTGCTGCAGATCCAAAATCATGGCCTGAGGATAAGCCTTGGTCATGATAATAAGTTGAAATATTAACTATGAATTGATCAAAATCGACGCCATCTTTACCAACCGTCAATGCGTTGGCGACAGCTCCTACTCCTTCCAGCACGCAATATTCTGGACAGGATGACTGCTGCAGGCGGATAACGTTGTTCTGCGCCGCAAGTTGCCGGAAGAATATATCCTGCAGCATCACGTCAATGTCCAGCCAGTACAGCCTCGAATAACGAGAGGTCCTGAGGTCGCTGAAAAACCCGTATCGAGACTCAATCGCCATCGTTTGGTTCGAACATTTCCCGAAGATCACGTAAATTGCACTATTCGGCCATCTTCCGCAACAAGCTTCCAGACAGAGACCGCCCGCCAGGGATCTGGGGCAAAGGCGAGAACCCGAATCGATCGTTATGAGCGTGTCGCGGTTCTCAACACATCTCGAGCCCGGTCAGGCGTCGATGCCGGTGTCAGTCCGCCTCGCGCTTTTAATGCGCCGCTGGCGCAGGCGATAGCGAAGGCGTAGTTTCGCGCGACCTCCTCGAGCCTGTCGAACCGGCCCGGACGTCCCCCATGGCCCGCCTCCAGCGCGGTGCGCAAAAGGACTGGCCCGCCGCTCGTCATATTCGCCCGCAGCCGCGCCACCCATTTGGCCGGCTCCCAATATGTCACACGCGGATCCGCCAAACCCGCCAGCGCGAGGATCGGCGGATAGCGCTGCGAACGAACGTTGTCATAAGGGCTGTAGGAGCGGATCACGTCAAAGGCTGCGCGATCGTGGATCGGATCGCCCCATTCCAGCCACTCCGGCGGGGTCAGGGGGAGGGACTCGTCGAGCATTGTCGAGAGCGCGTCGACGAACGGCACGTCCGCGATGATCCCGGCGAATAGGTCGGGCGCCATGTTCACGACCGCCCCCATCAGCAGGCCCCCCGCGCTTCCGCCCTGCGCCACAATGCGAGTCTTCCCGGTATAGCCCTCGGCGACGAGATGCCGCGCCGCGGCGAGGAAGTCGCCGAACGTGTTCGGCTTCTTCAGGAGTTTGCCGTCCTCGTACCAACGCCAGCCCTTGTCGGTTCCGCCGCGAACGTGCGCGATGGCGTAGACGAAGCCCCTGTCGACGAGCGAAAGTCGATTGCTCGAGAAGCTCGCCTCGACCGGATAGCCATAAGCGCCGTAGGCGTAGAGCAAAAGGGGCGCCGCGCCGTCGAGCTCGACATCGCGTTTCATGAGCAGCGACACCGGCACGCTCTCGCCGTCCTCGGCGCGGGCGAAAACGAGCCGCGTCCGATAGCGCTCGGGATCGAACCCAGGAGTCTCGCGCTTTTTGACGAGAGTCCTGACGCGAGTCGCGCAATCGTAGTCGATGATCTCCTCCGGCCGGTCCATCGAGGAAAAACTGAACCGGAGGAGCCGCGAGTTCGAACTCGTAGACTGTGCCCAGGGCGATCGCGTAGGTCTCCTGATCGAACGCGATCTCGTGCGCTTCGAGGCTGGCGAGGTCGTAAACCATGAGACGAGGGCGGCTTTCCTCGCGCGCCAGCACGACCAGAAAATTCCTGAATAGCGTCGCGTCGGCGACGAAGCGGCCAACGCGATGCGGAACGACATCGCGCCAGTTCGCTTCGTCTGGCGCGTCGCGCGGCGCAGTGACGACCTTGAAGTCGCGTGCTTGCGAATTGGCGCGGATGTAGAAGCAGTCGCCGTGATCCATGACGTCGTAGAACAGCCCCGGCCGACGCGGCGTAATCAGCGCCGGCTTCGCCGTCGGTCGATCGAGATCGACCACATGCGTCTCCGACGCGTCATGCCCATGCACGACGATGAACGCCGACCGACCGAGGCTCGTCCCCGAGATGCCGATGAACCAGGCCGGGTCGGTCTCGGCGAAGACCTCGGCGTCCTCGGTCTGGTCGGTCCCCAGGCGATGCAGCATGACCCGGAACGGCCGATGATTCTCGTCCTGCTCGACATAGAGAAGCGCCTTCGAATCGCGGGTCCAGACGATGTCGTCGGTCGCGTTGGCGATGCGATCGGGAAGATCCTCGCTCCGCTCGATGTCGCGTACCCGGATCGTCAGCATTTCGGAGCCGAGCTCGTCGAAGCTCCAGGCGAATTTCGCGTGATCGGGCGCATGCGCGGTTGCGGTCAAGCGAAAGAACGGCCTGCCTTCGGCGCGAACGTCGCCATCGAGCAAAATCATCTCGTCACCGCCTTCGCGGGGCCTGCGGCAGTAGATCCGATATTGGCCGCCCTGGCGATATCGCGAATAATAGGCCCACGGCCCGTCGACCTGAGGCGGCTCGCTATCGTCCTCCCTGAGCCTCGCCCGCATCTCGCGAACAAGCTCCCTTTGCAACTCGGCAGTCGGCGCGAGCAGTGCGTCGGCGTAGGCGTTCTCCGCCTCGAGCAGCGCCCGAATGTCGAGCGGCAGTCGGCCGGGATCGCGCAGCACCTCGCGCCAGTTCTCGGCCCGGATCCAAGCGTATTCGTCGATCCAGTCCACTCCGTGCGCCGAACGCCGCAACGGGCGAGGCTCCGCGCGCGGGGGCACGGGCGGACGGGAAGTCGAATTGTTATTGATCACCCTACTCCACGATTTGACATGGGTTCGGCTCCCGCGAAGCCGGTCGAAGGCCGCCGGAACTTCGTCCGGAGCGGCGCAGAGCGCCGCAGCGCCGGCCTCACGCAGTTCTTTCTCGCCGCCGAAGCCCCACAGCGCCCCGATGGTCGGAATCGCGTGCCGCTTGGCGCCGGCGACGTCGTGCTTGCGGTCGCCCCACATGACGCAGTCGGCTGAGTCGAACCCTCTTTCAGCGAGAATATGGGCGATGAGATCTCCCTTGTCCTCCAGGCGGCCGTCGAGTTCGGAGCCGTAGGCCTCATCGAAATAGCCGCCAAGGTCAAAATAGTCGAGGATCCGGTTCGCATAGACGGTCGGCTTCGAGGTGCAAAGGAAGAGCCGCGCGCCCGACCGCCGCATCTGCGACAGCGCCTCCGGCGCGCCGTCGTAAACGACCGCCTCGAACAGACCTTCCGCGCCGTAGCGCGTCCGATAAATCGCCAGCGCCTTCTCCACATCGGCCATTGCGCCCAAAATCCTGCTGAAGGTCTGCCTGAGCGGAGGGCCGATGATCCACCCGAGGTCGGCGCTTGGCGGCGCCGCGCAGCCTACGGCGTGGAGCGCAAAGCGAAAGCAGCCGATGATGCCTTTGGCGGGGTTGGTCAACGTCCCGTCCAGATCGACGAGGAGAACATTGCGCTGAAACTGCGTCGTCAAAATCGCTCCTTCTACGATCACAATCGAGTGTTGGTCCGCCACGGTCTGGCGCCGAACGCGAAGAATCGGGTAGCGCAGAACCGATGACGGGGAAAGTCGAGGCAGAAACCGCGATCCGCGCCGAAGACGCCGATCGCGTCGGCGTGATCGCGCTCATCGCCGGGACAGCGATCATCGCCTGGTCGGGCATTCTCGTGCGCTTCCTTGACGTCGGTCCACTTGCGGGTGCCGCCTGGCGGATGAGCCTCGCCGTTCCGGCGCTCGCCGTCTGGGCGAAAGTCGCGCAACGACGCGGGGCCGCCGCTCCGGGCCTGCGTCAGGCCGCCGTTCCCTTGATCCTGGCAGGGCTGGCTTTCGCCGTCGACGTCGGCTCGTTCCATCTTGCGATCAACGGCACGAAGGTCGCCAATGCGACCTTCATCGGCAATGTCGCCCCGATCCTCGCGGTGATCGGCGGCGCGATCTTCTTCGCGGAGCATCCGCCGTGGCGCGTCTGGCTCGCGCTGGCGCTGGCGCTTCTCGGCGCCTGGGTGATGGCCGGAATGGTCCCGCCGTCCCGCGTCGGCGCCGGCGACGCGCTGGCCCTCGTCAGCGCCGCCGCGTATGCCAGCTATCTTCTGATCGTCAAGCTGTTGCGCGCCAAGTCTCGACGGCCCGACCGCCACGCTCTGGTCGGCGGCCGTTTCGGCTGTCGCGCTGACGATCGCGGCGCTCCTGCACGGCGAGACCATGATCCCCTCGACCCTCGCCGGCTGGACGACCGTCTCTCCTGCTCGGCCTCGTCTCTCATGCGCTGGGGCAGGGACTGACATCGGTCGCGGTTGGCCGGACGTCGGTCGGTCTGGTTGCGCTGGTCATCCTCGCGCAACCGCCGTTCTCGGCTCTTTTCGCCTGGGGCGTGCTGGGCGAGGCGATGACGGCGCTCCAGATCGCGGGCGGGGCGGTCATTCTCGCGGCAGTTCTGCTCTCGCGCCCGTCTACGGCGTCTCCCATGAACCCCGTTCGGCCGAGCGGAACAGTGCGTCGATGACCCGCATGTTCATGACCGCATCCTCGAGCGGGAACTCGAGCGGCGCTTCGCCGAGCACGGCCCGGGAAAACGCGTCGCCCTGCAGCGTGTACTGGTCGCAGACCGGAAATTCCTCTATCCGCGCCCCGCCGCCGAACAGATCTTTGCCGGTGTCGATCATGATCTTCGTCCGGCGGTCGGGCGGCGCGTTGAAGGGAACTGCGACCTCGATCCGCCCCGTTTCGCCGACGATCGTCACCCGCTGATGGCCCGGACAATTGCGTGGCCGCGGTGAAGGTCAGATGCCGGCCTCCCGGAAATTCGACAATCGCGCTCGCCAGTCTGTCGGTACGGAATTTCGGGTCGCGGTCGAGCGTCGCCACGACACGCGTCGGCTCGGCTCCGAAAATATATCGCGCCGTCAGAATGGCGTAGCAGCCGATGTCGTAGAGCCCTCCGCCGCCGGGCGGCCGGTTGCGCACGTTCTCCGGGTCGAGCAGCCGGTAGGAAAAGAAAGTCTGGATCGCGGTCGTCGCGCCGATCGCCCCGGCTGCGACCAGCTCGCGGGCCCGGCGCCACTGGGGATGGTAGCGCACCATGAAGGCCTCGGCGACCAGCTTTCCGGAGCGGTCCCGGGCGTCGATCAGTGACCGCGCCTCGTCGGCGTCGAGCCCGATCGGCTTTTCGCACAAGACGTGCTTGCCGGCCTCCAGCGCCTTTCGCGTCCAGAGGACATGCAGCTCGTTCGGCAGCGGGTTGTAGACCGCCTCGATTCCCGGATCGGCCAACAGCTCCTCGTACGAGCCGTAGGCGCTGCGCGACGCCAAGTCGGTCCGCCGCGGCCCGCGCCCTGGCGGAATCGCGCGACGCGATGGCTGCGATCTCCGAGACCGCGCCGCGCTGCATTGCCGGGATCACTTTTTCGACGGCGATGTTCGCGACGCCGAGCACGCCCCATCTCACCTTGCGCAATGCCGCCTCCTAATGCTCGCTTATGCCTTCGGCCCAGGCACGCGGCCCTCCGACTGACGCGCCAGCATCCAGCCGGGGTACTCTGGCTTCAACGCGCCGGCAGCGTCGAGCGTCGCGATCTCTTCCGCCGAGAGCGTCAGATCCGCCGCCGCGAGATTGTCGTCGAGCTGCTCGATGGTCTTCGCCCCGATGATGACGCTCATGACTCCCTTGCGCTGCAGCAGCCAGGCGAGCGCGATCCGGGCGACGGAGGCGTCGTGCGCCTTCGCGATCGGCGCCATCGCATCGATAATGTCGTAGGCGCGCTCCTTGTCGACCGGCGGGAAGTCGAATGCCGCGCGGCGCGAGTCGTTGTCGCCTTTCTTCTCGCGCGTGAACTTGCCCGATAGAAAGCCGCCGGCGAGCGGACTCCACACCATCACGCCAATGCCTTGATCCTCGACAAGGGGAACGATTTCCCGCTCGAGGTCCCGGCCGGCGATCGAGTAATAGGCCTGCACCGTCTCGAAGCGCGCAAACCCCCGCCGCTCGGAGACGCCAAGCGCCTTCATGATCTGCCAGGCGGCGAGATTCGAGCAACCGATCGTGCGCACGAGACCTCGGGACACGCAATCGTCGAGCGCCCGTAGCGTCTCTTCGATTGGAGTGACCGCGTCGAAGCCGTGGATCTGGTAGAGGTCGACGTGATCGAGGCCTAGGCGCTTCAGGCTAGCGGCGATCTGATCCATGATGTGGCCACGCGACAGGCCGACTCCGTTCGGCCCCGGCCCCATCCGGCCACGCACCTTGGTCGCGACGATGACGTCCTCGCGCTTCACGCCGAGGTCGCGCAGCGCCTGCCCGAGTTGCACCTCGGACTGGCCTTCCGAATAGACGTTGGCCGTGTCGAAGAAATTGACGCCCTTTTCGAGCGCGCGGCCGACGAGCGCGGTCGAGCCCGCTTGGTCGATTGTTCCGATCGCACGCCAGAACCCGGCGCCGCCGCCGAAGGTCATTGTGCCGAGGCAGATCTCGGAAACATATTGGCCTGTGCGCCCGACCGGCTGATAGCGCATGCGAACTCCCCTATCTACGCGGCGCCTCGACGGCGGTGCTTTTCGGCGGGCAGCTAAACCCCAAACAGCGAAGAGAGCAAATCGCGCCTCTGTGATCGAGGGCAATCGATCCTGTCGGCCGCGACGGCCTTGAACCGCGTTTTAGGCCATCCATGCGGAGTTGCGGGCGAACGCGCTTCCGAAGCGAAAACTCTCGAGCGACGCTCCTTGCCTCTGCTGGCCGTCAACGGGCGATGGCATTCGAGACGACGCTGGCGCGCCAGAGGGCGCAAGTCTCGGCCAAGGAATTGTCGGGGGCGAGAGGATCGGCGCCGCTGAAGCGTTTTGCCGCGAAATTATTTACGACGGGAAGGGAAAGCGCTCAAATTTCGCCGCGCAATTGTCCCCTCGGCGGTCCCTTTCGGTAAGGAAGGCTCGCAATGGAAGTGAAGGCGGCTCCAGCGAGAGAAGCGACCGCGCAAACTCCACCTCAATCAGGAGACTTTCGAGCGTGGAAGCGGCAGCTAACAAACAGCTCACCACATCTCTGCTTAAACAAAATGTCAAAGTTCTTTAAGTAACTTGGAGCGGGCGAAGGGATTCGAACCCTCGACCCCAACCTTGGCAAGGTCTTGTTCAGCCTACCCGATGCTATCCCATTCTATCCGATAGCCCTACATACCGCTGATAAACAACGGTATTCCTGAGAGCATCCCCTGTCGGTTGCATCCCGCTATATCCCACTTCCCCATCCAGAATGCTTACAAGGTGCTTACATTCCGCCTTCGCCGTGCTAATGTAAGCAAATTCGCAGTCCATGGCGAGTGGATCATGAGCAAGCTGACGAAACAGGCGGTGAAGGATCTCGAGAAGCCCGAGAAGGGGCAGGCCTTCTTATGGGATGGAGAGCTGAGGGGGTTCGGGGTTCGGGCGATTCCATCAGGCCTCAAGACCTTCGTCCTTCAGTACCGCAATACCGAAGGCCGTAGCCGGCGGATCGTCCTCGGCCGGTTTGGCGTCATGACGGTCGAACAAGCGCGCGATGAAGCGCGGATCAACTGGGCGCCGTCGCTCATGGCAGTGATCCGGCCGAAGATGCTGGCCCGCGGGAAACGATCACCGTCGCCGAAGTCTGCGACTGGTATCTGGTCGAGGCCGAGGCCGGGCGCATCCTTGGACGCCGCAACCGACCGATCAAACCATCGACCCTGGCGATGGACCGAAGCCGGATCGAAACTCATATCAAGCCGCTGATCGGCCGGCGGCAGGTCCGCGCGCTCAAGATTGCCGACATCTCGGGCATGCAGGCGGACATCGCCGCCGGAAAGACGGCTAAACCCCGAGGCGACGGCCGTGGCGGCGTGACAACCGGGGGAACTGGCGTCGCGGCGCGCACGGTCTCGACCCTCCAAAGCCTCCTGGCGCACGCCAAGCTGCTCAACGTCATCGAAGCCAACCCCGCAGTGGGGGTCCGCAAATTGGCCGGCAAGAAGAAGGAGCGACGCCTGAGCGTCACTGAGATCAAGAAACTAGGCGAAGCCATGCGAGCCGCCGAGAAGGGCGGAGAACGTCCCGTTGCCCTAGCAGCCTTGCGCCTCATGCTCTTGACGGGCTTTCGGATCTCGGAAGCGCAGGGGTTGCGGCGCGCCTGGCTCCATGCCGACGAGGGGTATGTCCATTTTCCAGACACCAAGAGCGATGGACAGGTGCGCGCGATCGGGCCTTCCGCGGCCCAGCTCGCAGCGATTCAACCGGCCCGGAAAGATTGCCCGTATGTCTTCCCGGCCGATGTCGGCGACGGCCACTACACGGCCGCCAAGGGCTGCCTTGCTCGGCTCTGCGCCGCCTCGAAAATCGAAGGTGTTACCCCGCATACCCTGCGCCATACCTTCGGCAGCGTCGCCGGTGACCTTGGCTTTTCCGAATTGACGATAGCCGCTCTCCTGGGTCACGCGGCGCGAGGTGTAACCCAAGGCTATGTTCACATTGACGAAGCGCTTAAGCTTGCGGCGTCGCGGACTTGCGAGGAAATCTCGGGCCTACTCGCGGCGCAGGCGCGCTCAGCCGACCAGCTTGCGGCGTGACATGGCCAACGACGACATCAAGCTGATCTACCGAGTGGTAAAAATCTGACGCTTGGTCCGGCGTCACAAGCCCAATTCTGGGCCGGAAGCGGAAATTGGGTGGCCGCCTCTCGCCGCCGCGCTGGCCGCAACGGGGTCATGCTGTGGTCGCCCGCCGCTTCTGCCGCTCAGTCTCGCCCGATCCGATTAGCATAAATCCGACAGCCAGGATCATCGGGTCCAGCGGTGCAGGCGCCCGGCAATTTAGTCGGCAAGCCCCTTGACGACAACGCATGGTAAGATTATCTTACGGCTTGTCGGTTCGAAGGAGGCGTGGAGATGGACCCCGTAGCACTCAAGGAGACACTGATCGCCGTCATCGGTCAGATCCAGGCCAATAGTGGCCTCGAATGCCCGCCGCTGACAGGCACGACCAAGCCGGCCGAAAACATCCCAAAGTTCGACAGCAAGGTCTGGGCAGTCGCGACCACCATCCTGGCGACGGAGATCGGCAAGCCGATCCCGAATGACGTCAACATCTTCGTGGATGATATTACGAAGCTGCCACGCTCCATCGACGAGGCAGCGATCTTCGTCTGCGAACTGCTGAAGAAGCAGGAAGAGGCGGAAGCGGCCGCAGCATGAGCGAAACCGAAGGCGCCAAGCGCGCTCTGATCGCCGAGCGCCTCAGGGAAGCGCGTAAGCTTGCGGGCCTGTCTCAGGGCCATGTCGCCAAGATGCTCGGCCTACATCGGCCGTCGGTTTCGGAGATAGAGGCCGGCAACCGCCGGGTCTCGGCCGACGAGTTGGCGCGCCTCGCCGGCATCTACGATGTGAACGTCGCCTGGCTGCTTGGCGAGACGCCCGATACCCTCGACGCCCAGGATCCTCGTCTCGAACTCGCCGCGCGTGAACTTACCAAGCTCAAGCCAGACGACCTCGACCGTCTGCTCAAGCTTCTCGCTGCCATGCGCAGCGATCCCGCGCCGAACGCCGAGGGAGGCGATCGGTGATGGACATGATGCGCACCCGCAAGCTAACCTTCGATCGACGCGCGCTCGCCAACCGGGCCATGCAGGCGGCGATCGCCACAAGGGCGAAGGCCAAGCTGGACCAACACAGCCCCGTCTGCATTTACGCGCTCTGCGAAGCGCTGGGCGTCACGGTGCGCTTCAACAATATCAACATGGAGGGCATGTACCAGCGTGCCGCCCCCGCGCGAATTCATTTGTCGGCCCGCCGTCCTCTGCCAAGGCGCGCCTATAATTGTGCGCACGAACTCGGGCACCACATCTTCGGCCACGGTTCCTCGATCGACGAGCTGCGCGAAGACACAAAGGAAAATCCCTGGGAGGACCCCAAGGAATTCTTGGCCGATACCTTTGCCGGCTTCACGCTAATGCCGATAATGGGGCTGCGCCGCGCCTTCGCAGTACGCGGCTGGACACCTGAGGCTGCGACCCCGGCACAGATGTTCACGATCGCCTGCGACTTCGGCGTCGGCTACAGCACGCTTCTCACCCATCTCTCCGTCGGCGTGAATATGATCTCAAGGGCCCGCGCCGGCGCCTTGCACCGCGCCACCCCGAAGGCGCTCCGCGCGGAAATACTCGGCGCTCTCACCCCGGAGCCCCTGATCGTCGCCGACCGCCATCGTGCCGGACCGGCGCTCGATGCTGAGGCTAAGATGGTGCTTCTCCTGCCACCGGGAACAGAAACGACAGGCAGCAGCCTAATCTTCGAGCGGGACCTCACTGACGGTCGTCTGTTCCGCGCGGTCCGCCCCGGGATTGTTCAGGCGAGCGCCGAAGCAGCCGGCTGGGCAACGTTCGTTCGTATTGCACCCGAAGCCTATGTCGGGCTCGCCCAATATCGCCATCTGGAGCATGACCCGGATGAGTAAATCCAACTCGCACGCGGACGAGCCGACGGTCGTTAGCGACACTGATCTGTCGCGCGCGTGGGCCAGGATTTTTCTGCGCATTCTCGATGGCCGGGGCTCGGAAGTCTCGCCATTAGTGCTCAGCCTCACCGGTTTCGATGACCACGGCCAGCCTTCCGAGATAGCGCCCGTGCGCCACGCCCTTGACCAGGTGCTGACGCAAAAGCGCAAGATTTCCGTCGAGGATGTTGCGTACACCATCTTCCCCGAACGCCTCTGGCAAATTGCCGGGCACGACCGAACCCGCCTTTTTGAACTCTATAAGGGCGTTTATCCACGCTACGCGGCGATGAACCGTCGCGCCAACGGTCGGGGCCTCTATTTTGAGAGACTGACGATGTTTGGTGGCAACGCGCCCTGTAACGGCAACCAATTGGAGTGGATTTTGTCCCAGTATAATTCCCGATCCGGCATTCGGGATTCGATGTTCCAAGCTGCGGTATTCGATCCAGATCGTGACCACATTGCAAATGCTCGTGTCGGTTTCCCTTGTCTGCAGCATGTTAGTTTCGTACCCACCGCCGATGGCCTTGTGGTAAATGCGTTCTACGCAACCCAGTATGTTTTCGACAAAGCGTATGGGAATTATCTTGGTCTCGCTCAACTCGGCGCATTCATGGCGCACGAAATGGGACTGCGCCTTGCGCGACTGAACGTCACCGTCGGCGTCGCCAAGATCGATGGCATCAGCAAGAGCGATGCAATTCTGAAACCCGTCATCGCGGCGGCGCGTGCGGCGCTTTTGATCCCCTCGAGGATTGTGGCTCAGCCTGCCGTCTCACTCGTGGCGGCAGGGGCATCGTTTTGACAAAACCGCCTCCCAAGCCGGCCGCTAAACGCGCGCGCGGCCGGCCGCCTAAATCCCACATCGACCCCTCAACCGCCACGCTCCCCATAGATTTACCATTAGCGTCAAGCGCGCCCGAAGCGGCGGTTGCGGCCGCATGTGTGCCGGCGCCGACCGTCCTGCGCCACCTCGCACCCGCCAAGGTCTCAGAAGTCTATGACAGCTATTGGCGTTTCGCTGCCGAGCGCCAGGCCGTCTTCTTCCGACGCGCGCGCGGCGAGGAGGGTCCCTGGACCCGCAATGCCGTACTCGCGGCACATAAGTTCACTAATGCGTACCGGGCCTCCGATCGCGTGAGCCAGTACCTGATTCGCCACGTCATCTATCGCGCCGACCTACCGAACACACCGCGCGAGGTATTCTTCCGCATTCTGACATTCAAGCTGTTCAACAAGATCGCGACCTGGGAGTTGCTAGAGCGCTCACTCGGCCCAATCACGTTCGAGGGGTACCGCTTCGCACCCTATGACGAGATATTGAGCCGAGCCATGCGGGACGGGCGCCGCATATATTCGGCCGCTTACATCATGCCACCAGGAAGCAGCGCGTTCGGCAGGTCCGCTAAGCACCAGAACCATCTGCTGCTGCTCGAACACATGATGGAAGATCGACTCCCGGAACGCCTTGCGCAGACCCGGACGATGCAAGAAGGCTTCGAGAAGCTTCGGGCCTATCCAACTATCGGCGACTTCCTGGCCTATCAATTCATCACGGACATTAATTACAGCGAAATTACCGATTTCAATGAAATGGATTTCGTCGTACCGGGTCCCGGCGCACGAGACGGGCTGCGCAAGTGCTTCGTCGATCCCGGCGGACTGAATGAGCCTGAACTGATCCGGCTGATGGCTGATCTTCAGGAGCGGGAGTTCGAGCGGCTGGGACTAGACTTCCAATCATTGTGGGGGCGGCGGCTACAACTGATCGATTGTCAGAACTTGTTTTGTGAAGTCGACAAATATGCGCGTGTCGCTCACCCACACATCGCAGGGCTTACCGGGCGGACTCTCGGATCAAACAGAAGTTCGAGCCGATCCTGACTCCGATCGAGTTCTTCTACCCGCCGAAATGGAAGTTAAACGAAAAGATACGTGCCAGCGCCGACACGCCGCTCGCCACGGCAAGGGCGGCCGTTGGATAGATCCGAAGGGGAACGATGATGGATTTCAACCACTATCAGAACGAGGCCCTGCGTACCGATCGGGTTCCAGCGCGCGATGGTCCGGAAGACGTTCTATCCCTTATCGTCCCCATGCTGGGCCTCGCGGGTGAAACCGGGCAGCTTCTCAGCGAATACAAGAAGCATTTGCGCGATGGGGAAGCCCACCGACTCTTCAAAGAACGGGTATCCGAAGAGCTTGGCGACCTGCTCTGGTATATCGCGAACGTTGCGAGCAAGTTTGAGCTGACACTCGATGAGATCGCTGCAGGCAATCTCGCCAAGGTCAAGGCGCGCTGGGCAACAGAGCGGACAGAGCCGCTGTGCTTCGACGCCGCGCTTCCGGAAGGCGAGCGCCTTCCACGCCGGTTCGAAGTCGAATTGGTCGATGTCGACGGTGAAGATCACCAGCGTGTCCGCGTATCGATCAACGGCGTGCCGTTCGGGCGAGCTGACGGACAACGCCTATGATCCTGATGGCTACCGCTTCCACGATGTGTTCCATTTTGCTTATGCGGCAGTGTTGGGCTGGTCGCCGATCGCGCGCGCGCTGCTGCGCCGGAAGCGCAAGAGCCGACCGCTGCTCGACGAAGTCGAGGACGGCGGCCGCGCTGCAGTGATCGAAGAGGGCGTGGCTGCGCTCGCCTTCGACTATGCCCGACGCCATCACATGCTCGATGGTGTCAACGTGCTCGACTTCCAGCTTTTGCGCACGATCAACGACATGACCTCGCATCTTGAAGTCAAGCAATGCACGACGGGCGAGTGGGAGCAGGCGATTCTGCAGGGCTTTAAGGTATGGCGTGCCGTCCTGGCCACGCGTGGCGGTCGGATCGCGGTCGATCTCGATCAGCGCCGCGTCGACTACCTCGGCCCGGCCCGGCCCGATCAGGCCGGTTCGGCATCTTCGCCATGAGGCTTATCCCCGATCGCGATGGCGCTCGCCATAGCCATAGCGCCAGCGTGGCTGATGCTCAGTCGCCATTCGACAATCCCAAGTTCGGTGGCCGCCTTTGCAGCGCCGCCCGTGAGACGGACCTGCGGCGGCGCACCCGCCGAGCGATAGATGATCACGTCGGAGAACGCCACGCCAGCTCCGAAGCCCGTGCCCAGCGCCTTCAGAACAGCTTCTTTGGCGGCGAATCGGCCCGCCAGCCGCTCAACTCGGTCAGGCCCGTCACCGACCTCGTCGATCTCCTCCCGAACGAAACAACGCGGAATCAATGGATCGCGTGGATCCTCGATCCAACGCCGCATCTCCGCGATCTCCACGAGATCGATCCCGTGCCCGATGATGTTCATACTCGCCGCCGATCTCCTCCACTTGCTCCACCCAACCACGCGCTCAGGATAGCAACAACGATATGTCCTGGCGGTCGGGGGACTGCTGGCCGCAATGAACATCCTTTGGGGGCCGGATACGCCATGACCAAGACGGACGCGATGTTCTGGAGCGGCGAAACCCTACGCGAGCGATTGGCGCCACTGATAGAGCCGTTCGAGCCCGACCGGGTCGATTGCGCCGCTTATACCTTGTCCGTCGGTGGCGAAGTCTATGTGTCGCCGAATGATCAAACCGCCGACCCAACGACCGTCACGGTGCGCAAGCTCGCTCCGGGGGACGCGTTCACTGTCCCGCCCGGTCAGTTCGCGTTCCTCCTCACCGAGGAAATCGTCGCTGTACCGGCCGATGCGCTCGCCTTCATTTCGATCCGAGCAAAGACCAAGTTCCGCGGCCTCGTTAACGTCTCGGGGTTTCACGTTGATCCAGGCTACCGGGGACAACTGACCTTCGCTGTTTTCAATGCCGGGCCCGTTCCGATTCATCTCAAACGGGGCCAGCCGATCTTTCTTATTTGGTATGCAAGCCTGGATCGCGAGACCGCCTTCAAGAAGGACGGCCCGACCCACATGGGCATCGATACCGACTTGATCAGCGGAATCGCCGGAGAGTTGCAGTCCTTCGCGAGCCTCTCCAAGAAGATCAAGGACGTCGACAAGTCGCTGGGCGACCGCATCCACTCCGTCGAAAAGGAGCAAACCTACTATCGCGTAATCGGTGCCATCGCTCTGGCGCTAATAATCGTGTTGGCCGGGAGTTGGTAGAGGGACCATTACCCTTCTAGCCCCCCACCGGCGCCACCCAATGCGGCTGCGCCGCCGTCGGCGCACCCATGAAGCACCACATGCCCCCGGATCCGGCACGTGCAGCACGGACGGCGCGTGCTGGTGCGCGTCGCCAGCATCTTAACCGGGAGCGATCGTGGGCCTGTTCACCGATTAGTGCGGAAAGAACCAGACCAAGTATAAGCAGAGGGCGATTCGAAATTGTGCTCGTGAAGTCGCATGTGAAATCGGGGCATCAAAAATCGGCCTTCTCAAGCAGGCGGGAAACGGGCCAAGGACGTCTATCCCGTCTACGCGCAGCCATCTTTGCGCCTAGCCTTGATTCTTTCGCCTACATCCGCCACTCTTGCGCCTAGAATTCTAAGCGCAGGAAAGGCCGCTTTGGCAAACCAGATCCCCGAAGAAGCACTGGCAGCGATCGAAAATGCCGTGCGCCGTCACGCCAACGGCGTGTCGGCGCCGGAGATTATGCGCGCCCTGGCAACACCCATCCCACAGCGCACTCTCCAATATCGCCTCAAGCATCTGGTCACCAGAAATCGCCTCATCATGGATGGCGAAGGGCGCTGGGCGAGATACCGGATGCCCGATGCGGCCATCAGCTGGGCGGCTCAGGAAGACGCTCATGGACCTGTCATTCCTCTCTCCGAAGCTGGAAAATCGATCCGTGACTACGTCCGGCAAGCGCCGGAAGCCCGCAAGCCAGTCGGTTACGACCGCAAATTCCTCGACCGTTACCAGCCAAACGTTTCCTCCTATCTGACCGAGCAGGACCGTGCGCATCTGGCAGCCGTCGGTCGTCCAGGGATTGCCGAACAACCCGCCGGCACCTACGCCAAACAGATCCTCAATAGGCTGCTGATCGACTTGGCGTGGAATTCAAGCCGCCTCGAGGGCAACACATACTGCTCCTCAACCAAAGCGTCTCATTGAGCTGGGCGAAGAGGCGCAGGGCCGCGCGCACCTCGAAGCGCAGATGATCCTGAACCACAAGGACGAAATCGAGTTCCTGGCCAGCGCCGCA
>CAVVTP010000030.1:0-79244 GCA_963751165.1 uncultured Alphaproteobacteria bacterium | reverse complement strand
GTCTATGGGACGGTTATCAACACGGAGGACACCGGCAGCATCACGAGCGGAAATTTCGGCATAATCGAGGTCGACACGGGCTCCTCGCTTGCGATCGGCGGCTACGACCTCAGCGACACATTTGACAATGCCGGCACTCTTGGCGTCGGCAAGGCCGCGGGCGGCACCGGCAATCTTTATCTCGCCGCGCCAAGTCATCCTGGACGGCGGCGGCGACGTCTATTTGGGCGACCCCCTGACTGGCGCCACAGGCGACATCCTGAACGCCTCGAACGGGTCAGGCGGCGTGGTCAACGGCGCCCTGGTCAACGTCAACAATACGATTTCGTGGCTGTCGGGCGGACCGGCCTGATCGACCTCGGCGCCGGCTTCGACAATCAGTCGGGCGGCACGGTGGAAACCGACAGCTACCTTCAGATCAGCGTCGCCAGCGCATTCACCAATGAAGGCGCGATGACGGTCGGAGCGGCGGGGACGCTTTACTTGGGCAGCTTCCTCGTCACGGAATCGCTGGCCAATACCGGCCACATCACTGTCGACAGCGGCGGTGCTCTGGAGATCAGCGACGGCTTTACCCTCTCCGGCGGCTCCATCGTGGTCTCCGCCGGCGGGACTGAAACTATCGAACAGGGCGGAACCGTCTACGGCGCCGACATCTATGGCGTAGGATATACAAATTCCGGCGGCGTCGACTCGTCCACGTTTGTCGGGACCGACGGCTCCCAATATGTCTACGGCGACTCCTATTACGCCACCATAGGTTATGATGGTAGCCAGGAGGTCGAGTCCGGCGGTTACGCCTACGGGACCATTGACGAATATTCTCAACTCGTCGACGCGGGCGGCGAGACCGACTCCGTCTCGGCCCTGGACGGCGATCAATACGTCAACGGCTCCGCCTATTACACCGTTCTATCCAACGGCGGCGGCCAATATGTCTACAGCGGCGGTCTCGCCTACGAGGCCTTCATCGAGGGAGGCGGCGGCTTTCAGACCGTCTATTCCGCGGGGACCGCCGACTACGCCTACGTTTACTCCGGCGGCTACCAGGAAGTCTACGGATATTCGTATGGCGCTTATCTGTACTCCGGCGGCGTTCAATATGTCGAGAGCGGAGGAGTCGCTTCCGCAACTGATGTCTACGGCTCGGGGTATACGTACGCGGGCGGAGTCAACTCGTCGACCTATATCGGCAGCGGCGGCGCCCAATATGTGTACGGCGACTCCTACTACGCCACTATTGCGCTGTTCGGCGATCAGTACATCGAGTCCGGCGGCTATGCCTACGGGACCAACGACGGCTGGAACCAGTTCGTCGAGGCGGGCGGCGAGGCGGTTTCCGTCTCGGCTCTGACCAGCGACGGCGATCAGTACGTCTACGGGAGCGCCTATTACGCTGTTCTGTCCAACGGCGGTGGACAGTATGTCTACAGCGGCGGCCTCGGCTATGAGGACTTCGTCTATTCGGGCGGCTTCCAGGAAGTGTTGTTGGGCGGGACCGCCGACTATACCTATGTTTACGCCGGAGCTAACCAGTATAATTACGGATCTGCCTACATCGATTACATTTATGGTACGGGTTATACCTATGCCGGCGGCGTCGATTCGTCGACCACCGTCGAAAGCGGCGGCGTCCAGTATGTCTACGGCGACTCCTATTACGCCACGATAGTGAGCGGCGGCTATCAGTATGTCGAGTCCGGCGGCTATGCCGACGAAACCACCGACAAGTGGGAACAGGTGGTCTATGCAGGGGGCGAGACGGTTTACACCTCGGCCGTAAGCGGCGGCTATCAGTATGTCTACGGGACCGCCTACTACACCTATGTGTACGACGGCGACGGACAATATGTCTACAGCGGCGGGACCGGCTACGAGGACTTCATCGAGTTCGGGCGGCTTCCAGGCCGTCTACGGGACAGCCGACTACGCCTACATATATACCGGTGGATACCAGTATATCTACAGCGGCGGCCTGGCCTACGAGGCCTATGTGTCGGGCGGCAACCAGGACGTCGAGTCCGGCGGGACCGCCGAAGACACCTACGTGTACTCGACAGGCGCCGAATACGTTTACTCGGGTGGTGTCGACAGTGGAACGACAATTTATAAGGGCGGAAAGCAGACCGTCTACGCGGGCGGCTCGGCGACATCCGACACTGTCTCATCGGGCGGCGTGCAAAGTGACTATGGCGTCACAGAGTACACGAAAATCGTGAAGGGTGGCACGGAGAACGTTTACTCGGGTGGCGACGAATACTATGCCGCGATCTACGGCAAGGAGGTCGTCTCCGCCGGCGGGGCGGCCTATTACGACACCGTCGAATTGGGCGGCGCGCAGACGGTCTATGGCTTCGCCTACGACGACACGGTCCTGTCGCACGGGACCCAGAACATCTCGTCGGGCGGGTCCGAGGATTACACTCAGCTCTACGGCAATGAGCACATCTCGTCCGGAGGTTCGGGCTATCACGAAACGGTCGACAGCAGCGGTCGTCTCTATGTCTATTCCGGCGCGGTCGACAGTTCGTCCTATGTCGCGAGCGGGGGCAAGGAATATGTCTCCGCGGGAGCCGATGACTACTTCACGACGATTGCCTCGGGAGGCGTGCTGTCGGCGAAGGGCTTCGTCTATGAGACGACGATCTCCAAGGGCGGTACACAGACCATCCTGAGCGGCGGCTCCGAGGATTACGCCCAGGTCTACGGCAACGAGAAGATCTCCGGCGGCGGTCTGGGCTACGGCGACACGGTCTTTAGCGGTGGCGCCGAAGACGTCTACAACGCCGCCGTCACCAGCGGAGCGATCATCAGCAGCGGCGGCAAGGCGATCGTCTCGGCCGGCGGCACGTTTACATCCGGCACGCTCCGGGGCGGGACATTGACGGTTCTGTCGAACGGCCACGTGTCGGGCGGCCTGACCATCTCCAGCGGAACGGCGAACATCTCCGGCACCGTCGCGACCGGACAGGAGATCCTGTTCGCGGGCTCCGGAGGCGATCTGGCGCTCTTCAACCTAGCCGGGTTCCACGCGACGATCGGCGGCTTCTCGACCGGGGACGAGTTCGACCTAGGCGGCTTTGGCTATACCACGAGCGGAACGGAGGTGTTCAGCTCGAACGCCGGCCATACCTCGGGCACGCTGACGGTCACCGACGGCTCCCAGGTGGCCAAGCTGACCTTGCTCGGCAACTATGTCACCAGCGACTTCGCCCTGTCCGACGACCACCACAGCGGCACGTTCGTGAAATACGTCTAACACGCGCAGCCCGGAGTTGCGCCTGCCGCTCCGGCGACGGGCGCGCCCTGGGCTTTGCCACGCTACGCCGTCCAGTCGAGCACGATCTTGCCGCTGTCGCCGCGGCGCATGGTTTCGAACCCCTCCAGGAACCGGCTTGCCGGCAGGCGGTGGGTGATGACCTTGCGCACGTCGAGCCCGCTTTCCAGCATGGCGATCATCTTGTGCCAGGTCTCGAACATTTCGCGCCCGTAGATGCCCTTCAGCGTCAGCTGCTTGAAGATGACCTTGTTCCAGTCGACCAGGGTCGGCTTGGCCGGCAGGCCGAGGAGCGCGACCCGGCCCCCGGTCACCATCGATTCGATGAGCTGGTCGAACGCCGCCGGCGCGCCGCTCATCTCGAGGGCGACGTCGAAACCTTCCGTCATCTTGAGGCGGCTCATCGTCTCCTTGAGGTCCTCCTTCGACACGTCGACCGCCACCACCTTAGCGACTTCGGCCGCGAGCTCAAGCCGCTTCGGATTGACGTCGGTGATGACCACGTGCCGCGCCCCGACATGGCGGGCCACCGCGCCCGCCATGATACCGATCGGCCCGGCCCCGGTGATCAACACATCTTCGCCGACGAGGTCGAACGAAAGCGCCGTGTGGACGGCGTTGCCGAGCGGGTCGAGGATCGCGCCGAGTTCGTCATCGACATCATCGGGAAGGGGCACGATGTTGAAGGCGGGAACACGCACGTATTCGGCGAAGGCGCCGGGTATGTTCACCCCAATGCCGCGGGTCTCCGGATCGAGGTGATAGCGCCCTCCGCGCGCCGCCCGGCTCCTCATGCCGATCACATGGCCCTCGCCCGACACCCGCTGGCCGACTGCGAGCCGGCGAACGTCCGCCCCGACCGCCGCGATCTCGCCCGCATATTCGTGGCCGATCGTCATCGGCGTCGGGATCGTCTTCTGCGCCCAGGCGTCCCAGTTGAAGATGTGGATGTCGGTGCCGCATATGCCGGTCTTGTGGACCTTGACCAGGACGTCGTCGGGACCGATCGCGGGGATCGGCTCGTCGGTAAGCCAAAGGCCGGGCTCGGGCTTCTGCTTGACGAGGGCTTTCATGGGCGCTCCGTTGTAGACGTGGTCATCGACCGCGTCGGCCGCGCTCCATAGGGCAGGCCATGGACCGCGGCTACAATATCCCCAGCTCCCGCCCTGCGTCCGCGAAGGCCGCGATCGCGAAGTCGACGTCCTGCGCGTTGAGCGCGGCCGACATCTGGGTGCGGATGCGCGCCGCGCCCTTCGGCACGACGGGATAGAAGAATCCCGCCACATAAACTCCCCGCTTGTCGAGCGCCTTCGCGAGGTCTTGTGCGAGCCGCGCCTCGCCGAGCATCACCGGAATGATCGGCGTTACCCCGGGCAGCGCCTTGAAACCCGCCTCTTCGATTCCGGCGCGGAAGCGCCGCGAATGGCCCTCGAGCAGCGCCCGTCGGCTGTCGGCAGCAATGGCGATTTCGAGCGCCTTCAAGGCGCCGGCCGCGACGGGCGGAGCAAGCGAGTTCGAGAACAGATAGGGCCGCGCCCGCTGGCGCAGCAGGTCGACAATGGCTTGAGCGGCGGCGACGAAGCCGCCCATGCCGCCGCCGAGCGTCTTGCCGAACGTTCCGGTGACGATGTCGACGCGGTTGTTCGCGCCGGTCAGCGCCGGCGTCCCGCGGCCCTTGTCGCCGAGATGCCCGGTCGCGTGGCAGTCGTCGACCAGCACCAGCGCGTCGTAACGTTCCGCGAGCGCGCAGATCTCCGGTAGTTTTGCGACGTAGCCGTCCATCGAGAAGACGCCGTCGGTCGCGATCAGCTTGAACCGCGCCCCGCCGGCGTCCGCCTCTTTCAGCCGGTCCTCGAGCTCGTTCATGTCAGAGTTGGCGAAGCGGTAGCGCTTGGCCTTCGACAACCTGACGCCGTCGATGATCGAGGCGTGGTTGAGGCCGTCGGAGATGATGGCGTCCTCGTCACCCATGAGCGGCTCGAACACGCCGCCGTTGGCGTCGAAGCAGGCGGCGAATGCGATCGCGTCGTCCTTGCCGAGGTGTCTTGCGATCGCCTGTTCCAGGTCGCGATGCAGCGTCTGGGCCCCGCAGATGAACCGCACCGAGGCCATGCCGAAGCCGAAGTCGTCCATCGCCCGCGTCGCTGCGGCGACCACGTCGGGATGATCGGCGAGGCCGAGGTAATTGTTGGCGCAGAGGTTCAGCATCTCGCGCCCGCCGGAATCCGACGCGACGCGGATGCGCCCGCCCTGCGGCCCGGTCAGCAAACGCTCGCGCTTGAAAAGGCCGGCCGCCTCGATCTCGTCGAGCGTCGCCCGGATATGCCTCAAAAACGCGTCGGACATGGCGCCTCGCAGCGAAAGCCGGGAGCGCAGCATAGCAGCGCAAGGGCAACGCTCAAGTCAGGCAACGGCCGCGCCGGCGCGATCCTTGGATTTTGGCGTTGCCGAACGCCAGCATCATGCAAACCCGGCGGACCCGGTCAAAACCTGCCTTTTCCGCTTTCGAAGCTTTGTCGGACACTTTCCTTTGCATATGACCTCGAAGAACCAGGCCGCTATCATATGGCGGCCCGATGAGGCTTGGCCGCCTGCGTGTGTGGGCGGCCCTGCGGAAGGCCTCTCGCCGCGATCGACGCGGCCGATCGTTTTGCAAGAATGGAGTGACTTGCGTCCGACATGCGGATTTTCGCTCTCTCCGACATCCACGTGGATTTCGACGTCAACGCACGTTGGATCTCGTCTTTGTCCGCGCAGGATTACCGCGAAGATTTTCTAATCCTGGCAGGCGACGTTTCGGACTGGCTTCCATTGCTGGCAAAAAACTTGGAGATATTGGCAAATCGTTTCAGGAAGGTCCTTTACGTTCCCGGCAATCACGACCTGTGGGTCATACGCGACGGCAAAGGGAAGACGTCCTTCGACAAGTTCAAAGAGATCGCGGCCGTTATGCGGAACTGCGGGGTGTCAGGCACGGCTTTTCATGACGACTTCGATTTCGATCCTCCCCCTGCTCGGATGGTATGACTATTCTTTTGGAAATCCGTCGGACGAACTCATGACCACGTGGGCGGACTTCTTCTTTTGTAAATGGCCGGAAGATATAGGGATGAAGCAGGTCGCCTCCCGTTTTGCCGCCATGAACGAGCCGCTCGTCCGCCCTCCGAACAACCGGGTCATCTCGTTCTCACATTTCGTTCCACGCATCGACGTGATGCCGGATTTCATCTCCGAGCGGAACCGCGTCGTCTATCCGGTGTTGGGATCGGTTTTGCTGGAGCGCCAAATCAGGCAGATTTGTTCGGATATTCATGTTTACGGGCACACTCATGTCAATCGCCGGGTCGATATCGACGGCACCGTCTATATCAACAATGCCTTCGGATACCCGTCGGAGGCGAGGATAACGGCCAAGCGCCTCCTCAGCATTCATGAATTCTAGAGCCGGCCGGGCGACTCAGCCATTGCTAGGCGCCCCAGTCGATCAGCGCCTCGCCGCGGTGGATCGCGTCCGCCTGCGCGGTCATCCGGCCGTCTGCCCCATGCAGGACGAGGCCAGGCGCGATCCGGAGCGGCGCCTTCGAGCCCTTCGTCCCCGAGACGAGCAGGCGCCGGGCGGACACGCCGGCGCGCGGATGGACGGGCAGGAGCGCAAGTGCGCCGAGCCTGTCCTCGGCTGCGGCGAGGATCGCCGTCAGCGCGTCCGGCCGATGGATCATGACGAAGCATCCGCCTGGCTTGAGGAGCGCGAGACAAGCGCGAATCCAGGCGAAGAGCGGCGCGGCGCCTGAGTCGCCGCCAAAGACGTAAGCGAGCGCCCGGGCCGGGTCGGGCGACACACAAACCGTCCTGGGGTCGAAGAAAGGCGGGTTGGTGACGACCGCCTCGGCCTCTGCGTCGGCGAGTCCCGCAGCCCGTCGGGCGCGGGCGTCGCAGACATCGAGCTGAAAGATCCGCGCATGTCCCGCCAGTCCGTTGCATCTCGCATTGTCTTCGGCTTGGGCCGCCAGCTCCCGGTCGATCTCGACGAAATCGGCGCTCGCGCCCGGGCAGCGGGAAAGGATCGCCAAAGCGACCGCGCCGACGCCGGCGCCGACGTCCACGAGTTCGCCCCGCGGAAAAATCCGCCGCGGCCGCGAGCAAGGCAGCGTCGGTTCCCGCGCGATGGCCGCGCCTCGGCTGGACGAGGGTCAGGCGCCCGCCGAGCCAGGCGTCGCGGGACATGCCCCCCGGTTCGAATTCGTCGCCGCGGCCGCTCGCCGGTTCAGCCATGGCGGAGTTCGGCCGCGAGGCCCGCTTCGATCAGGAGCTGGCGCGCCCGCGCTTCCTCGCCCGCGTCGACCAGAATCCGCCTCGGCAGAAATCCGAGCGATCCCTCGACCGCGGACATGTTCTGGTCGGCGATGAAGAAATTGACATCCGCAGCCCGCAACAGCGATTCGATCACGCTGATGAGGACGATATCGTTGGTACGCAGAATCTCGACCAATGGCGGAACCCGGAAAAGGGCGCACTTGCCCCGTCGTTTCGGCGTCTTTATGGTCGAATGACGGGGTCTGGCAAGGGAAAGCGTCACGTGGGTGTTGTCGTTCCGCTTGGAGAAAGACCCGCCGATCGCCTGATCGAGCCGCTGGCGGCGCTCGTGGCGGACGACATGGAGAGGGTGAACCACACCATTCTCTCGCGCACCGGATCGGACGTCGCGATGATACCGGAGGTCGCCAACCATCTCATTTCGTCCGGCGGCAAAAGGCTGCGCCCGATCCTCACGCTCGCGACCGCCGGAATGTGCGACTACGCCGGAGCGGGCCACATCAAGCTCGCCGCGGCGGTCGAATTCATGCACACCGCGACGCTCCTGCACGACGACGTGGTCGACGAAAGCGACATGCGTCGAGGCAAGGCGGCGGCGCGGGTGCTGTGGGGCAACGAGGCGAGCGTGCTCGTTGGCGACTTCCTGCTTGGCCAGGCGTTCAAGATGATGGTCGAGGTCGGCTCGCTGTCCTGTCTCGAGGTGATGTCGAGCGCGGCTGCGGTGATCGCCGAGGGCGAGGTAATGCAGCTTTCCGCCGCCAAGGACACCGAGACGACCGAGGACGCCTATCTCGCCGTCATCCGCGCCAAGACCGCGGCCCTGTTCGCGGCGGCCAGCGAGGTCGGCCCGATCCTGGCCAACCGCCCGAAGGCCGAGATTGCCGCCTGCCGCGGCTATGGCGCCAATCTCGGCATCGCCTTCCAGCTGATCGACGACGCGCTCGACTACGGCGGTTCGTCGGCCAAGCTCGGCAAGAACGTCGGCGACGATTTCCGCGAAGGCAAGATCACCCTACCGGTGGTGCTATCCTTCAGGCGCGGCACGCCGACTGAGCGCGAGTTCTGGAAGCGCACCCTGGAAGTGGGACAGGTTGTCGACGGCGATCTCGAGATCGCGCTCGGAACGATGAAGAAACACCGCGCCCTCGAAGATACGATCGAGCGCGCTCGACATTACGGCGCCATGGCGCTCGACGCGCTGGAGCTCTTCCCCGCCTCGGCCTGGAAGCACGCGTTGCGGGACGTGGTCGAGTTCGCCATCAGCCGCGCGCATTGAGTACATCTCCCCTATGCCGGGAACTCGTCGCGTGCGGCCGGTGGCGAACTAAGAGGGAAAAGAGCAGGGAATTCGGCTCATTTGCAGCAAGTTTATGAAAAACAGTTCCTAAAATCCCAATGATTCGAGGCAGTTCAATGAAAATTCCCTACGCGAGCCAACAGGGAATTTATTTGGCCAACAGGGAATTAAAGCTCCCGGATCGCTCAAAAGCAGAGATATCTCGCGCCTGGGGCGCCGCCTGCTAGACGAGCCGCATTCGGGTAATCCGCAGGGCCCGGGGTCCCATGCGGGCCTGCTTGGTTAGCTGATCTCCCCCATCGAGATTACGCGGTCTGGGACAGATATTGGTGTTAAGCTCAGCACCAACCAAGGGGCTCCCATGTGCGAGACCCGAAAGATTGCGGCGATTCTCGGCTCCGATGTTGTCGGCTGCGGCCGGCTCGCGGGAGGGGACGAGGATCGCATCCTGGCGCGGTTGCGCGCGCTGCGCAGCGATCTGATTGATTCCGCAATCGCCGTCCACCACCGCCGCATGGTCAAGCGCATCGGCGACGGTAGTCTCATCGACCCTCGCAGCGTTGTCGACGCCGTACGCGGCGCCATCGACTTGCAAAAAGGGCCGACCGAGTTCAACGCCCGCGCGTCAGAAGACCGACGCAGCGAAATTAGACGACGGCATTCATTCAGGGGATGTCGTCGACGAAGCCGACGGCGACCTGAATCGGCGACGGCTCAACATCGCACCGATCGAAGCATCGTCGAGCCGGGATTGCATACAGGACGGCGATGCGGCGTTCGACCTCTCGGGGGACAGATGCGCTGGTCACCCTATCGGAGCCGCCGACCATCGCTGTTGCACATTTCGGGATAGCCGAGCTGGCCACTCGGAGAGATCGCGTTCGGAATGCATGAGCTATCAGGAGGAAATCCATGGCGCCTAAGATCAGGATTGCAGCAGCGGTTTGGGCCACGGTTCTTTCCCTGTCGATAACGGCTTTCGCACAGCGGACAGGCGGTACGGCCGACGAGGCGAAGGCCATGCTGATGAAAGCAGTCGCCGCTGTGAAAGCGGATAAGGCCAAAGCGCTCGACATGTTTAACAAAGGAGAAGGCGGATTCCGGGATCGAGACCTCTACGTCTTTTGTGCAAATGCAAGCGACGGCACGATCGTCGCGATCGGCAATCCCAACCTCAAGCAAGCGCTTGGCACAGACATACGCGCCGCTCAGAACTCTACGGGCGAGGCGTTCGGCGCGGAAATCTACGCGGCGATCCAGAAACCGGAAGGTCAAATCACCGAGGTCAGCTATTTGACCCCAAAGCCGGGAGCCGATGACACCGCGGTTGCGAAGGTAAGCCTCGTAACCAGGGCCGACAATGATCTCGGCTGCGGCGTCGGCTATTACAAATAGGCCAGGGCCAAGAAGCCGGCGTCGGCTCGCCAAAATGTCGGCAGGTTGCAGGAAGCCGCCGCGGGCTTCGTGGCTCAGCTTCAATTTCAAGATTTCGACCCGTTGCTTCCCTTTACTATTGTTCTGTGAACGGGGCGGAAAGCGCAAGAAGGGGAGCCTACCGCGCGTATTCCCGCCGGTACCGCGGTCCCAACCCGGTCAGCACCTGATAGCCGATCGTGCCGCTGCGCGCGGCGAAATCGTCGAGGTCGGCGGCGGCGCCGAAAAACTCGGCCCGGACGCCGGGAAGCACGGCGTCCTCGGGCAGGTCGGTCACGTCGGCGATGGTCAGATCCATCGAAACGCGGCCGACCAGCGGGCGGCGCTGTCCCGCGATGACGACCTCGGCCCCCGGCCGCCCGTCGGTCGCGCCGGCTCCGCGCGGCAGACCGTCGGCGTAGCCCGCCAGCAGCGTCGCGAGGCGCGTGCGGCGGCGCGCCGTCCATTGGGCGTTGTAGCCGCAGGTTGCCCCGGCTTCGATCCAGCGGGTCTGCTGGACGGCGACGGAAAGCGTCACGACCGGGCGCATCGGGTTCGACTTGCCAGGGGTCGGATTGCCGCCATAGAGCGCATACCCCGGCCGAGCGAGGTCATAGATCGGACGCATTCCGAGAAACATGCCCGAGGAATTGGCGAGGGAAGCCGGAAGACGCGGAAACGCCTTTCGCGCGGCTTCGAATTGAGAAATTTGCGCTGCGTTGATCGGATCGTCCGGCAGCTCCGACGAGACGAAATGGCTCATCAGGAGGTCGGCGCCGCTCGCGGCGCCGTAGCGCTCCATCGCCCATTGCAGGACTGAGAGCGACTCGAAGCCAAGCCGGTTCATGCCGGTGTCGAGGTGCAGGCCGCAGGCGCCGGCCAAGCCTCGCAGTCTCGCGAAGGTCGACCAGCGCTCGAGCTCCCCCTCGCTTCCGATGACTGGCCTCAGCCGATGCTCGACATAGTCGGCCGGGTCGGCTCCGGCCTCGAGGCCATTGAGGATGTAGATCTCCGCCGCGTCCGGAAGCAGGCGCCGCCCGGCGATTCCCTCGCCGAGATGGGCGACGAAGAAGACGCGCGCCCCAGCCTCCCATAGCGCCGGCGCCGCCGCGTCAAGGCCGATGCCATAGGCGTTCGCCTTCACGACCGCAGCGCATCGTCCGGGGGCGGCGCGCTCGGCCAGTCTGCGCCAGTTGTCCGCTAGGGCCGAAAGATCGATCGTCAGGCGCCCGGGCGCGCTTTGCGGAGGGAGCGAGTCGGTCACGAGAGCCGCTTCTCCATCACCGCGGTAGTCGGCTCGTCGAAGCCCTCATGCGTGTCGAGACTGCAGCGCGCGAAACCGAAACGCTCGAACAGGCGCTCGTTTTCCGGCAGTTCGAGCCGGACTTTAAGCCGCAGGCGCCTCGCGCCGCATGCCCTCGCCGCCGCTTCGCTCGCCGCCATCAAACGACGAGCAAGGCCCCGTCCCCGAAAGGGGGGAAGCACCGACACGCGCCCGATATGGAGCGCATCGCCGTCGATCTGCCACAGCACGACCGCGACCAGGCTTCCGTCTCGGAAGGCCCCGACGCCGCCGGCGGCGATCTTGGCGGCGATCGAACCCGCCGTCTCGCGGAGCGCTGAGGAGGGCGGACGCGTCGCCCGGCTCTGGGCGGAGAAGGCCGCGCGGACGACCTCCGCGGCCTCTGTTGCGTCGGCCACGCCGAGCGGTCGCAAGGCGAAGTCCGCCGACGGGGGTCGTTCCTTGGCTGAGAGCTGGGAAGTCATTTCAGCCGCGACTTATGCGCGAGCGGGAGGCGCCAGGCAATAATCCCCGTCTCGACCGCGGCTGCGCCTCGTTTTCGCCGCTCTCGCTGGCAATGAGCCCGCGGGCGCGGTAAGTCGCGCCGAACGACGAGGCGATGGTCCATGATCATGACGTTCACTCGCAGGGCGGCGCTGAAAGCCGGCGCGGCAGGCCTGCTGATCAGCGGCCTTCCTCGTCCGCTCTCTGCGCTGGCTAACAATTCGGTGGAGACCCACGGCCTTTCGTCCTTCGGCGACCTCGCCCTGCCGCCCGACTTCCCGCATTTTTCTTACGTCAATCCGCAGGCGCCGACCGGCGGTTTGTTGTCGCTGCAGATCACCGGCACCAGCGGCAATCAGACCTTCGACACGTTTGACACGCTTAATATCTATAGCTGGAAGGGCAACGGCGCAGCCGGGATGGGCGCGACGTTCGATACGCTGATGACCGCCAACGGCGACGAGCCGGATTCGGTCTATGGGTTGCTTGCTCAGTCGGTGCGCGTTTCCGGCGACAAGCTCGACTACCGATTTCGGCTGAGGCCTGAGGCGCGTTTCTTCGACGGATCGAAAGTGACCGCGGCCGATGCCGCCTTTTCGCTTAACGTTTTGAAGGAGAAGGGCCACCCGATCTACGCCCAGCTCTTGAAGGAGGTCGCGTCGGCTGCTGCCGAGGGAGACGATGTTGTCCACGTGCGCTTCGTCCCGAATCGCAGCCGCGACGCCCATCTGATTGTCGTCGGCATGCCGGTCTTCTCCGCCGCCTGGTGGAAGGGACGCGACTTCACCGCGGCCACGCTCGACGCGCCGCTCGGCTCCGGGCCTTATCAGGTCAAGACCTTCGAGCAGGGCCGTTTCATCGAATACGAGCGTCGGCCCGACTATTGGGGCGCCAAGCTGCCGGTCAACCTCGGCCAGAACAATTTCGACCGGCTGCGCTTCGAATATTATCGCGAGCGGCAAGTCGCCTTCGAGGCGTTCAAGGCGGGCGCGATCAACTATCACGAGGAATATACCTCGCGCTTCTGGGCCACGGCTTATGACTTTCCAGCCGCCAAGGACGGCCGAGTGAAGAAGGAGACGCTGCACGACGGCGCGCCTTCGCGTACGCAGGGCTGGTACCTCAACACCCGCCGCGAGCAGTTCAAGGACCCGCGCGTGCGCGAGGCTATCGGCCTCGCGTTCGACTTCGAGTGGACCAACAAGAACGTCATGTATTCCGCTTACAAGCGGATCGTCTCCTACTTCCCCAACAGCGACATGGAGGCGAAGGGCAAGCCCGGGCCGGAGGAGCTCAAGCTGCTCGAGCCGTTCCGCGACAAGCTGTCCGTCTCGGTCTTCGGGGAGCCGTACACGCCGCCCCAGAGCGACGGCTCGGGCTTCGACCGCGCGCTCCTCAAGCAGGCTTACGAACTGCTGCTGTCGGCCGGCTGCAAGCGCGTAGGCGAAGCGTTGATGCTGCCGAACGGCAAACCGCTGACGATTGAGTTCCTCGACTTTTCGAGCGCCCTTCAGCCCCATACGATGCCGTTCATCCAGAACCTCGGCAAGCTCGGGATCCGCGCGAACATGCGCATCGTCGACGCCGCCCAGTACAAGAGCCGCACCGACGCCTTCGACTTCGACGTCGTCACTGCGGCGAACGGCGGCTCGACGACGCCTGGCGCGGATCTTCGGATTGCTTTTACCTCCCAGGCCGCGGCGCAGAACGCGTCGCGCAATCTGGCGGGAATATCCGATCCCGTCGTCGATGCGCTGGTCGAGACGATCGCCGACGCGAAAAGCCGCAAGGATCTCAACGTTGCGTGCCGGGCGCTCGATCGCGTCCTGCGTGCAGGACATTATTGGGTGCCGATGTGGTATCGCGACACTGCCTGGATCGCCTATTGGGACGCCTTCGCGCGGCCCGAGCGGCAGCCGAGGCTCGGCGTCGGCGCGCCCGGCACCTGGTGGTGGGACCAGACGAAGGCCAAGGCGATTGGCCTGTGACAAGGGGGTGGGCACTGGGCAACCGGCAAACTCCCCCTCGCCCCGCTCCGCGCGGAGAGGGCCGGGCTGAAGGGCGGGGGCGCGCCTTCGCTCGCAAGGCCCAGTCCCTCATCCTGATCGAAGCCGACTGTCTGCTGCGGGCAGTCTAACCATGCTCGCCTATGTTGTCCGCCGCCTCCTGCTGATGATCCCGACGATCCTCGGCATCATGGCCGTCTCCTTCGCCATCGTTCAGTTCGTGCCGGGCGGCCCGGTCGAGCGCGCGATTGCCCAGTTGCAGGGCGCCGACCAGAGCTCGACCGCCGCCTTCGGCGGCGGAGGCGGTCAGATTGGCGCCGGGGCGGCGCAGGCGGGCGGCGACATCTCGTCGCGCTATCGCGGGTCGCAGGGCCTCGATCCGAAGTTCATCAAGGAGCTGGAAAAGCAGTACGGCTTCGACAAGCCGGCGTGGGAGCGGTTCTGGATCCTGGTGCGCGACTACGCGACCTTCAATTTCGGCAAGAGCTACTACCGCGACACGCCCGTCCTGACGCTGATCGAGGAGAAGTTGCCGGTCTCGATCTCGCTCGGCATGTGGATGACGTTCATCTCTTACGCCATCTCGATCCCGCTCGGCATCCGCAAGGCGGTCAAGGACGGATCGCGCTTCGACACCGCGACGTCGGCGGTCGTCATCTTCGGCTACGCGATCCCGAATTTCCTCTTCGCCGTGCTCCTGATCGTGCTCTTCTGCGGCGGCTCGTTCTGGCAGATCTTTCCCTTGCGCGGCCTCACCTCGGATAATTTCGCCGACCTCGACTGGCCGCACAAGATTTTCGACTACCTCTGGCACATCACCCTGCCGGTGACCGCGCTGGTCCTCGGCTCCTTCGCCACCTCGACGCTCCTGACCAAGAACTCGTTTCTCGACGAGATCAAGAAAGCCTATGTGCAGACGGCCCGCATGAAGGGCCTCAGCGAGCGACGCGTGCTCTACGGCCATGTGTTCCGCAACGCGATGCTGATCGTCATCGCGGGCTTCCCCGGCGCCTTCATCGCCGCCTTCTTCACCGGCTCGCTTCTGATCGAGCAGGTGTTTTCGCTCGACGGCCTCGGCTATCTTTCCTACAACTCGCTCATTCAGCGCGATTATCCGGTGGTGCTCGCCAATCTCTACATCTTCGCCCTGATCGGCCTTGTGGTGAATCTGATCTCCGACCTCACCTACACCTGGATCGATCCGCGCATCGATTTCGAGACGCGCGAGGTGTGATGGTGGACCAGCGGAAAGACCCCTCGCCCGAACCGTCTCCTGCAAGGCCGCTCGAGACGCCGTCGTCCTTCGACGCCCTTCGCGAGGGAGCCGGCGAATCCCTTCTCCCTTTCACCGACGAAGGCCGCGCGGCTCCTCACCCCGGCCTTCTCCCGCGTAGGGCGTCGATAGACGCCGGTCTCTCGACGCGCTTTGCGGGAGAAGGCGGCGCCATAGGGCGTTCGGAAGAACGCCCGTCTTCGGACGGGCTATGGCGCCGGATGAGGGCACGCCCCCGGCTGAAACTCTCGCCGATGAACCGCCGGCGGCTCGACAACTTCCGCCGCAACCGGCGCGGGGCGTGGTCGCTGGCGATCTTCCTCGTCCTGTTCGTCTGCTCGCTGTTCGCCGAATTCATCGTCAACGACCGGCCGCTGATCGCCTCCTACAAGGGCGAGATCCTGTTTCCGGTGTTCGTCGATTATCCGGAGGACAAGTTCGGCGGCTTCCAGGCGCACGCCGATTATCGCGATCCGTTCGTCGCCAATGAGATCAAGGCGCACGGCTGGATGATCTGGCCGCCGATCCGCTTCGCCAATTCGACCACCATCCTCGATCCGCCGACCCCGTTGCCGACCCCGCCAACTTGGATGCTGAGCGCCGCCCAGTGCCGCGCCGCCCTGGAGAAGCAGGGCGTGAAGGACGCGTCGACCGTGGCCTCTCCCTGCTGGAAGCTCGAACCGCTGTGGCTCGGCTCCGATCAGGACGGGCACGACATCGTCGCGCGCCTCATCTACGGCTTCCGCATCTCGGTGCTGTTCGGACTGATTCTGGCGGGCGTTTCGTCGGTCATCGGCGTGTTTGCCGGGGCGGTGCAAGGCTATTTCGGCGGGTGGCTCGACCTCGTGATGCAGCGGGTGATCGAAATCTGGTCGTCGCTGCCCCATCTCTACATTCTCATCATCCTGTCGGCGATCCTGGCGCCGAGCTTCCTGGTGCTGCTGACGATCCTCTTGCTGTTCTCGTGGGTAAGCCTCGTCCATGTCGTGCGGGCCGAGTTCTTGCGCGCCCGCAACTTCGAATACGTCAACGCGGCGCGCGCGCTCGGACTATCCAACGCCAAGATCATCGTCAAGCACGTGCTGCCGAACGCGATGGTCGCGACGCTTACCTTTCTGCCGTTCATCGTCAATTCGTCGATCAGCACGCTGACCTCGCTCGACTTCCTCGGGCTCGGTATGCCGCCGGGTTCGCCGTCGCTCGGCGAGCTGCTGCTGGAGGGCAAGTCCAATCTGTCGGCGCCCTGGATCGGCATCTCGGCGTTCGTCGTGATCGCGCTCTTGCTGTCGCTTCTGATCTTCATCGGCGAAGCGGTGCGCGACGCGTTCGATCCGCGAAAGACCTTCTCATGAAGGCGAACGCTCCCCTCATCGACGTACGCGAGCTGTCGATCGCTTTCGCGCAGGGCGACCAGCGGCGAACCGTGGTCGACCGCGTATCGTTCCGGTTGGAGAAGGGCAGGGCGTTGGCGCTGGTCGGCGAATCGGGCTCCGGCAAGACCGTGACGGCGCAGGCGATCGTCCGTCTCCTGCCGCAGCCCGCGGCGAGCTATCCGACCGGCGAGATCCTGTTTCGCGGCCGCGGCGTCCTGAAGATGTCGGACCGGGAGTTGCGCGAGATGCGCGGCGCCTCGGTCACGATGGTGTTCCAGGAGCCGATGACCTCGCTCAACCCGTTGCACACCATCGCGGGGCAGATCGGGGAGATCATTGCGCTGCATCACGGGCGCGCGGCGGCAACCAAGGCGCGCATCGTCGAGCTGTTGACCGAGGTTGGCATCGTCGACCCGGCCGAGCGGCTCGGCGCCTATCCGCATCAGCTCTCGGGCGGTCAGCGGCAGCGCGTGATGATCGCCATGGCGCTCGCCAATCGCCCCGATCTCCTCATCGCCGACGAGCCGACGACTGCGCTCGACGTCACCGTGCAGGCGCAGATCCTGAAACTGCTCAAGGACCTGCAGGCGAAGTTCGGCATGGCGCTGCTGTTCATCACCCACGATCTGAATGTCGTGCGGCGCATCGCCGATGAGGTGATCGTCATGCAGCAGGGCAAAATCGTCGAGGCCGGACGAACGGCCGAGATGTTCGCCGACCCGCGCCATCCCTATACGAGGGCGCTGCTCGCCGCGGAGCCGAAGGGCGACGCGCCGCGCGACGATAAGAGCGCGCCGACGATCGCGAGCACGGACAATCTCAAAGTCTGGTTTCCAATCCGGCGAGGCCTCTTCCGTCGCACCGTCGGGCACGTCAAGGCGGTCGACGGCGTGTCGCTCGCGGTGCGCGAGGGCCAGACGGTCGGCGTCGTCGGCGAATCCGGCTCAGGAAAGACCACCCTCGGCCACGCGATGCTGAGGCTCATCCGTTCGGAGGGCCCCATCGCCTTTTGCGGTCGTCCGATCGAGGGGCTCAATACCAAGGCCATGCGGCCGCTGAGGCGCGACATGCAGGTGGTGTTCCAGGATCCGTTCGGCTCCCTGTCGCCCCGGATGTCGGTCGCCGAGATCGTCGAGGAGGGCCTCATCGCGCAGGGCTCCAAGCTCAACGCCGTCGAGCGGCGGCGCGTCGTCGAGCGCTCACTCGCCGACACCGGGCTCGATCCCTCCACGCTCGACCGGTACCCGCACGAGTTCTCCGGCGGGCAGCGCCAGCGCATCGCCATCGCGCGGGCGATGGCGCTCGATCCGAAATTCGTCGTGCTCGACGAGCCGACTTCCGCCCTCGACATGTCGATCCAGGCGCAGATCGTCGATCTCTTGCGCGAATTGCAGAAGCGCCGCAGACTGGCCTATCTCTTCATTTCGCATGATCTGAAAGTCGTGCGGGCGCTGGCGAGCGAGGTGATCGTCATGCGGCGCGGCAAGGTGGTCGAGAGCGGGGAGGCGAAAGCCGTGTTCTCTGCGCCGCAGAACGACTACACACGCGCCCTGTTCGCCGCCGCCTTCTCCAACGAGGCGACGCTGTCGGGCGCGGTCAGCCAATGAGCGAGAACCACCTTCGACGTCCTCGTCCTGAGGAGCGCCGCCATCGGCGGCGCGTCTCGAAGGACGCTCCGGCGTGCACGACCGACGTCGCCTCCTGGAGCATCCTTCGAGACGCGACGCTTCGCATCGCTCCTCAGGATGAGGGTGTGGAACAGAGGGCGCCATGACTCGCGCCATCCTCATCGTCCTCGACTCCGTCGGCTGCGGCGGGGCGGAAGATGCAGCCGCTTACGGCGATGAGGGCGCGGACACGCTCGGCCACATCGCGGAAGCCTGCGCGCTCGGCCGCGGCAATCGCGACGGTCTGCGCCGGGGCCCATTGAGCCTGCCCCGTCTCGAGGCGCTCGGCCTCGGCCATGCGATCGAGGCTTCGACCGGGCGCGCGCCGCCGGGCTTCTTGATGAGGGAGCCGCGCGGACAGTGGGGCTACGGGATCGAGACTTCGCGCGGCAAGGATACGCCCTCGGGCCACTGGGAGATCGCCGGGACCCCGATCGATTTCGACTGGGGCTATTTCCCGAAACACGATTCCCGCCTTCCCGGTGTCGCTGACCGCGGCGCTCATCGCGGAAGGCGAGCTTCGCCGGGATACTCGGCAATCGCCACGCCTCCGGCACCGTCGTGATCGAAGACTTCGGCGAGGAGCATTTGCAGCACGGGAAAGCCGATCTGCTACACCTCGGCCGACTCGGTCTTCCAGATCGCGGCGCACGAAGAGGCTTTTGGCCTCGGGAGGCTCTATGACCTCTGCCGCATCGCGCGAAAACTCTGCGATCCCTTGAAAATTGGGCGGGTCATCGCGAGGCCCTTCGTCGGCGCAAGCGCGAAGGACTTCGTCCGCACCCCCCACCGCAAGGACTTCGCCGTGCCTCCACCCGACGGCAACCTGCTGCAGCGCGCCGCAAAGGCCGGCCGCGCAATCGTCTCGATCGGCAAGATCGGCGACATTTTCGCCCATCGCGACACCGGCGATGAGCGCAAGGGCAAGAGCAACGACGGCAACGTCGATCTTCTCATCGAGGCGCTGAGAGACACGCCCGACGGGGGTCTCGTCTTTGTCAATCTTGTGGATTTCGACACCGAATACGGCCATCGCCGCGACGTGCCGGGCTTCGCCGCCTGCCTGGAAGCGTTCGATCGCATCTTGAGCAAGATCGAAGCCGCGATGCAGCCGGACGACTATTGCCTGATCACCGCCGACCACGGCAACGACCCGACCTACAAAGGCTTCGACCACACCCGCGAGCACGTGCCGATCCTCGCCTTCGGCGCCGGCGCGCCGGCCGGGCCGATCGGCGCACGCGCGTCGCTCGCCGACATCGCCGAGACGATCGCGACGAAGCTCGGTCTGCCCAAGGGGCCGCACGGGACGGCTTGGCCTGCGTGAGCTTCCCGAGCGGCGACGGGCACCGGACCGCGTCCCTTTTGCCCGCCCGCGGGCAGAAAGCCAGGATGTGGGGCTCGGCGGCGGCAGAAGTGGCCAATCGCTATCGCCTCGCCCCTCGCACCGGACCTCTCGCAATCGGGGCGCGGGAGGGTGCGCACGCATGAGCTTCGTGCTCGACGAGCGGCTCCGGAGGGACACGCTTTTCGTCGGCGACTTTCCGCTGTCGCGCGTGCTCCTGATGAACGACGCGCGCTGGCCGTGGCTCGTCCTCGTACCACGGTGCCAAGGCCTCGTTGAACTGACCGATCTCGAGACGAGCGACCGCGCGGCGCTCGTGGAAGAGGCGGCGAAGGCGGTAGGCTTCCTCAAGGCCCACGCGAAGGCTGACAAGATCAATGTCGGCGCGCTCGGCAACGTCGTCCGGCAGCTTCATGTGCATGTCGTCGCGCGGACGGTTGGGGACCCAGCCTGGCCAGGGCCGGTTTGGGGCATCGGAGGCGCGACCGTTTACGAGCTAAAGGAGGCGCCCGAGTTTATTCGGGAGGCGAGGCGGGCGCTGGGTTTTTAGATCGCGCCGTCATTGGACGAACGGATAGCCGTTGCGTTGGTGGCGCCAGTGGGCGCGCATCCACTTGCAGGACAAGGCGGCCGACATTCACCGACCTCACCCCCGATCGCGCGGCTGTCCGCATCATTCAGGTCACCCGCGACTTCCACCGGGTGATCGTCGCCACAGGCTTTCACGAACGAATGGGAGGACCGAGCAGATGGTGAACAACGACGAGCTGGTGCGGCAACTCTACGAGGGCTTCAACCGACGGGACATCCCGGCCGTTCTGACGCTCCTGGCCGAAAACGTTGACTGGGCGAACGGCATGGACGGTGGGCACGTGCACGGGCGCGAGGCCGTCCGAGCTTATTGGACGAAGCAGTGGGCCGCGATAGCGCCTCAGGTCGACCCGATGCACGTCACCCAGCGGGACGACGGAGCGACCGCGGTAGAGGTCCACCAAGTCGTGCGAGACCTTGAGGGAAAAGTGCTTCTCGATGAGACCGTCCGGCATGTTTTCCAAATAGACAAGGGCCTCGTCACCCGCTTTGACATCGAGAACGCTGGCGGCCTCTCCGCGATCGCTCGCGACTGAGAGGTTCGGGAACGGGCGGCTGATCGATCCCAGTTCCTACTCGGAGCTCTGCCCCTGGTCATCGACGATTTCTTCAATGTGCCTATGGGTCATTGGATCGCTCTTGCATCTTTCAAATTCAACGTCGCGTTGATGACCCTCCAGACCCTTGGCCCTGATAGCTTCGTGGCAGAACGCGCGCACCTGTCTCGCTTTGCAATACCCCACGCAGCCGCCGGCGAAAGCGGAGTGTAAATCGAATGCGCCAATGCCGAGTAAGAGCAACGAGTTGATTAGTAAGTGTGGCGCCAATTTAAGCTGGTATTTTCGACGCATTGCCGCCTCCTGAAATGAATTCTATTCTCCATATTCGCGGCCTACACACTAAATCTTCCCATTCAGGCATTTTTTTGTTGGGGCGCGCCCTGCCGCCGCCGTGTGCGCCTGTGTCGCGTTGCCGCCATGCCGCTACGTGAGTCAATGTCCGGACGGGCGGAGGAGCTATCCCCATGCCGTTCGTCGAGATGAAAATCGAGAAGTTCATCGGCGCGATCTGTCTCGACCATTTCGAGAAACGGAACGCGCTGTCGGCCGCGCTCGTCGAGGAAATCCTGCAGGCGCTGGACGTCCTCGCCGGCGAGCGGGCCCGCGCCGTGATCCTGAGGGCCAAGCCCGGGGTCAAAATCTGGTCCGCCGGCCACGACGTCAGCGAATTGCCGGAGACGCGGCGCGATCCGCTCGGCTGGCGCGACCCGCTGCGCCGCCTGATCCGCGCCATCGAAGCACATCCCGCCCCGGTCATCGCGATGGTCGAGGGCGGCGTCTGGGGCGGAGCGTGCGAGATGGCTATGGCCTGCGACATCATCGTCGCCGCCGAGAAGGCGACCTTCGCGCTGACGCCGGCAAAGCTCGGCGTGCCATACAACGTCTCCGGCATGCTGACCTTCCTCAACAGCGCCCCATTGCGCCTGATCAAGGAGATGGCGTTCACCGCGAAACCCATTTCCGCCGAGCGGGCGCTCGCCGCCGGCCTCGTCAACCATGTGCTGCCGGTGGAAAAGCTCGAGCGTTTCACCTACGCGATGGCCGAGGAGATCGTCGCCAACGCGCCGCTGTCGATCGCGGTGATGAAGGAGGAGTTGCGCATGCTCGCCGATGCGCATCCGATGAGCCCGGGGGTTTTCGAGCGCGTGCAGGGCCTGAGGCGCGTCGTCTACGACAGCGCCGATTATATCGAGGGCCTGAAGGCGTTCAAGGAGAAGCGCAAGCCGGTCTATCGAGGCGAGTGACAAACAACGCCGCGTGACGACTCTCAAACTGATCTTCGACAGTGCCCGGAACGAAGTTTCTGATCGCGCGAGCAAAATCGCGCCGCGGTGCGGGCGTGGCACTACAAAACGGAGGGTGTCTGTAAATCAGGCGTCCGCGATCTGGCGCATCGTCGGCGGCAGGGCGACGCCGAGGGCGGCGAGCGCGAGGCTGGCGCCGGGGCGTGGCGACGAGCGCAGCCGGCTCAGGTGGGCCGCGGAAAGGATCTTCAGTCGAGTCCGCTCGCGAGCCTCGGCTTGCGCTTGCGAACGGCGCCAAGGCCAAGCCCAGCGAACCCGATCAATGCCAGGATCCAGGCGGGGGGTTCTGGAAGTCCGAAGATCTTTGCCGTGACGTCGGAGCTGCTCGCAGACCCGGCATCCGTAGCCGACGAGGCGACGCTGTAAACCGAGCCGCCGGACCCCTTCGACGCAAGGTTCCAGTTCGTGATATTCCCGGCGGGTGCTTCAGTCTCACCGGAAGTGACGGCGTCGGCCGCGCTGTCGCTCTTGCCCGGGTTCAGGACCGTTTGGTCCAGCACAGTGATGCCCGCTGACGCCGTCCCGGCGCAAGTTAACATTGCGCTTAAGGCAGCGCACAGGACAAAAGCATTGTATCGACTGCTGTTCAACAAAGTCCCCTTCAACCGCCGTCGCGGGGCGCCCAACCTCGCGACCATTCCCTAGCGTAACCATTAGCTCACAACCGCCTTGGTTGCAACCCCTATCGCAGCATCGCGCGATAACTTTTGCGCCTTGCGCACGCATTGTCGTCAGGCTGGCTTGTTGTCCGACGCAAAAATGACGGAGCGGCGAGGACCCCATCTCCTCGAGCGGGAAGTCGACCGCCAACAAAGATGGATCGAACGCCTGGTCCGCCGATTGCCGCGCCCAAATTGCGGCGTCAGACGCTTCTCAAATCTTTTCGGGCCGTTTCGGGGGCCGCGCTTGCGGCGAAGAGCGTGATGACGGCGAGCGCGATCAGGTAGATCGAGATCGGCCAGGTGGCCCCTCCGGTCCAGGCCAGGAAAATCGCCGCCACGAAGGGAGTGAGGCCGCCGCTGATCGCCGCTCCGATCTGGAAACCGAGGGAAGCGCCGCTGTAGCGCAGCGGAGCGGCGAAAAGCTCGGAATACCACGGCGCCCCGACCGCGAACCCGATCATCTGTCCGAAGACGATCGCAGCGACAATCGTCAGCGTTATGATCATCGGGTCCCTGGTGTCCAGGAGCCAGAAAAACGGAAACGCGAAAGCCATCGCGAACAACGAACTCGCGTAGAACATGACTTTGCGCCCAATTCGGTCGCTCAGCCAGCCGAACAACGGAATCGCGACTAGGGCGACGACGGAGGAGAAGAACACCGCGTCGAGGATGACGCTGCGAGGCATGGCGAGTTTGACGGTCACATAGCTGATTGCGAAAATGCCGGCCATCAACGCATAGCTGATCTCTGAAAGCTTGAGCCCGATCGCGGTAAAGAACGCGCCCGTTTCTTTGGTCAGAACGTCAGCCAACGGCAGTTTTACGGTCTTTTTCTCGGCTTTAAGCTGCCGGAACGCCGGCGTCTCCTCCAGTTGCAGGCGGATGTACAGCCCTATGCCGGCAAGAAGGATGCTGATCAGGAACGGGACGCGCCACTCCCATGCCAGGAATGCTGGCTCCGGCGCGTGGGAAAGGAGGGCGAAGACGCCCGTGGCGGCGAGGGTGCCGAACGGATATCCGAGTTGAACCACCGATCCCAGCAGCCCGCGGTTCCGGGTTGGCGCGTTCTCGACCACCATGAGCACCGCGCCTCCCCATTCGCCCCCCAGTCCCACGCCCTGAAACAGGCGCAAGAGGACGAGCAGGACAGGCGCGGCGACGCCGATCTCATCATAGGTGGGGAGCAGGCCGATGAGGAAGGTGCCGAGCCCCATGATGACGATCGTCGTCGCGAGCATGGCCTTGCGGCCAAACGTGTCGCCCAAATGCCCGAAGATCGCGGCGCCCAAAGGTCGCGCAAAATAGCCGACGCCGAGCGTGCCGAAGGACGCGATGGCGCCGAGGCTCGGGTTGGCCGATGGAAAGAACAGCTTGGGGAAGACGAGAGCGCTCGCCGTGCCGTAGATGAGAAAATCGTACCACTCGACCGCGGTGCCGAGGACGCTGGAGACGACGACTTTCGTCATATCCGCCGCCGGAACGACGACCACATCTCGCACCGGGACCCGTTCCGCCGCGCTCATATCATCACCCTCGGCTTCTCGCCCGCCGCGCGCTGACGCCTTGCTCCGCGGGAAGGCAGTGAAATACCTTTCCTGAGGGCTGTCAACTTTCGCCAAATCACGGCGGACCTCGCGGGGACTATGCCTTTGCAACCGGCTCGGTGGCGGCGCTGCCGAAAACGTCTTGCCGAAAAAAGCGAAGGTGGCCCGATCTGGCGATGACATGTTCGCAGAAGCGACGAGACGCCAAAACCCGGCTTTCACGCGAGCGTATAGGCCGTCTTCACCAAGGTGTAGAACTCGGCCGCATAGCGGCCCTGCTCGCGTGACCCGAGGCTTGAGCCTTTGCGGCCGCCAAATGGCGCGTGGTAGTCGATCCCCGCCGTCGGCAGATTGACCATGACCATGCCGGCCTCCGAGTTGCGCTTGAAATGCGACGCGTGCTTGAGGTTGGTCGTGCAAATGCCGGCGCAGAGGCCGAACTCGGTGTCGTTTGCGATGGTGAGGGCGTGGTCGTAGTCGCGCGCTGGGATCATCGCCGAGACAGGACCAAAGATTTCCTCCCGCGAAATGCGCATCGAATTGTCGGCATCGAGGAACAGAGCCGGCGCCATATAGAAGCCGGGAGTCGCGCGGTTGAGCCGTTCGCCGCCGAGCGCCAGTTTGGCGCCTTCGCCCTGGCCGATCGCGACGTAGGAGAGATCCTGCTCGAGTTGCGTCGCGTCGACCACTGGTCCGATTTGCGCCCCCGGCTTCAGCGCGTCGTCGACGACGAGCCCGCGGATGCGCTCGATCAGCGCATCCGCAAACCGCTGGTAGACCGGCTCCTCGACAATGATGCGCGAGGAGGCGGTGCAGCGCTGGCCGGTCGCGAAATAGGCGCCGTTGACGGCGCATTCGACTGCATTCGCCAGCTCGGCGTCCGCCAGCACGATGAGCGGATTCTTGCCGCCCATTTCGAGCTGGAACTTGCGCATCGCGCTTGCGCACGCCGCGGCGACGCGCTGTCCCGTCGCCACAGAGCCGGTGAAGGTGACGGCGTCGACCAGCTTGTGGTCGAGGATCGCCTGGCCCACGACCGAACCCCGCCCCATGACGAGATTGAACACGCCTTTGGGGACGCCCGCTCGAACGAGGATTTCGGCCAGTGCGTGGGCGGAGCCAGGCACGAGGTCGGCGGGCTTGAACACGACGGCGTTGCCGTAAGCCAGGGCCGGCGCGATCTTCCAGGCGGGGATCGCGATAGGAAAATTCCAGGGCGTGATGACGCCGATGACCCCGACCGGCTCGCGGGTCGCTTCGATATCGACGTTGGGTCGGACCGAAGCGAACCTCTCTCCGGGAATCCTCAACGCCTCGCCGGCATAGAAGTCGAAGATCTGGCCGGCTCGTCCCACCTCGTACGTCGCTTCCAAGAGGGTCTTGCCTTCTTCACGGGCGAGAAGGCGGGCAAGTTCGTCGCGCCGCGTCAGAATCTCCGTCGAGACTCGCAGCAGAATGTCGTGCCGCTCCTGCGGCGTCGTGCGCGCCCAGGCCGGAAGGGCCGCATGGGCGGCTTTGATCGCGGCCTCCGCCTGCGCCGCGTCGGCCTGGGCGTATTCGCCCACGACGTCGCTCGTGTCGGATGGATTGATGTTGCGCGATACGGCCACGCCGTCCGTCCACTCGCCGGCGATATAGTTTCTATGCAGCTCGGTCATTCGCCCCACCAACGGTTCGATCGTGATCCGCCTAGGCGGAGGTTGCGGTTCCCGGAGAGTTTTCGCAATGGAAAATGAGTGGACCTGGGTCGGCCATGGATTCCAAACAAGCGCCCAACGGACTGCGGCCGAAACCTGGCGCACGCCCCATGCGCGATGACGGCGTCCGTCCTGCCGGGTCACGGTAGATGACGCTTGCGTCCGCATCTCTATCGATCCAAGAAGTCCGAGCAAGGCGCTTTTTGTTTTTCAGCACCCGAGCAGGCGGCGCCGTCCCTTCGCCGCGAACTCCGAGCGACTGGCCGTCTCCCTGTTACCGGCTGGAGCAGGGAGTTAATTCCCGATAATTCTCCCTGATATCTGCCCGACGCTGACATGTATTTTTTGTTCAAGCGACTGTAAATAAATGATTTTCACTCAGGCCACAGGTGTTCAGTGTTGTCAATTCTAGCTCAGCAGGGAGGAACAGGGAGAAAATCGTTCCTGGCTGACGACCGCCAGACGCCGAGGCGGGAATGCATCGTAAAGATTTCCAGAAACAGGAGCAAGGCGCTTTGCGTTTGTCTCGCCGTGTACGAGGGACTTGGCCGCATCCCGGCCGAGCGCCTGGGTGCGACCGATGCGCCCAACCACGGAGCCCATCCATGATCGGTTTGGCGCCGAGAAACTTGCCCCGTCTACCAGAATATCGCCCAAAAATGGATTTTAATGGCTCCCCTTCGTGTCCGTTTATAGAACCATGTGTTTGGCTCCGGAAGCCGATTTCCGGCAGCTACTCGAGGGTTCCCGAGCATGGAAGCTGGCCGCCTGAGTAGACGGCTGCCGTTCTTGGACGCTTGTCGAACCATGTGCATCGCTCCAAGTCCTGATTTCCTGCAGTCTCTTGAGGGTATTTCCGCGCTACGGGTGGTGGCGTGATGCTTGGAGCGCGGGCGGCTTCGGGCGCCGACCGGCATGACCCTGAACTCTTGCAAGTCGACCGAGTTTTCAGCGTGATTGCCGCCGTTCACGATGTTCATCATGGACACGGGTAACCGGGGCGCGCCGACGCCGCCGACGTAGGCATAGAGTGGCAATTTCGCCGACAGGGCCGACGCACGCGCGATCGCCATCGATAGGCCGAAAATCGCGTTCGCGCCGAGCGCATCCTTGTTCGGCGTTGAGCCCGTCGATCTCCGCCTGACTCTCCGGCGCGGCCGATCACCGCGTGGGCGGTGTTCTCGACGACGTTGGCGACCACGACGATGCGGACAGGCCATCACCGCCGGCGTCGCGCTCGATATGGTGGCCCTCGCGGGCATGACCGCGACGAAAGATCGGAAGAGCGGGAGGCTCCGGAAACCGCCCCCGACCGGTCGCTTAGATCGCGTCGAACTCGAAGTTGATGACGAGCTCGGCGAGGTGCGTGCACGCGACTACTTCAAGGTCTCTATATGGCTGTGTCGGACATCAGCGGTAGCACCCAAGCCGCCCGCTACACAGGCTGGCCATGGTTACACAGGAGAAGCTCTCGACGCAGATGGACGCGCTCGGCAATCCGGCAAGACATGACATTGAAGGAATCCGAGCCGGCGAGCTAACCCGACTTCGCGGATTCGACCCCGTCGCAAGCTATTTTCAAACCGGTTGCGCTGTCTAAGCGGTTGACTTTGCTCGTATCAATTTCAGGAAACAGGCCAAAAACGGCTGTAGTGAAGACCAACCAAGTTCGACGCGGATTCCAAAGGACGACGAATCGTGTCAAACGTCGCTTGGTGGCGACTTTTGTATTCCGCTTGGGCTTGGACTTTTCTTTATCGGCGTTTCCGCCGCCGAAACTGCGCCTACGCGGCTCTCCGTCTCCCGCACTGTCTTGTAGTGAAGACCTTTTCGGTCAAGCTATTGTTTTCATTGGACCTGGAGATCGAAAAACGGCCCAATCCGCGAAGACGGGCTAACAAGGTCGCGGGCAGCTGACAAGGGCGGCTTTCGGGCCGCCTTTTTTGGATTTTTAGTAATCAGCAGAAAATACAGTGTGAGATCCGTCACAATAATCGTTTTCTTTTTCAATGGTACAGTGCCCTGGACAATTATTCACCTTGGGACTTTTCGATTTATTTGGTAAGTCAGCTGCTGAGACGGCAAGAATGTTGCCGCCGGCCATGAGCCACACAAAAGTTATGATACTTAATTCCTTCATATGGAACCCCTCCCGATATGGCTATTAGCCAGCGCATAGTGCGTCGAACGAGGATTACTCCTTGTCAACGTCAAAACTGTAGCCGTAGGCGCAGGGTTACAGCGCACGGGGCTATTGGCGCAGCGGCTCCGGCCATTCGAGCGCGGCTGCGGCGGCCTTGGATCGACAAAGGCGTGCATTCCCATTTGAGCGGCGGCTCATCCACTGGCATCCCGCCCACAATCCGCAAATACTCCTCGATTGGGGCCGGATCGTTCGCTTCGCCCTGGCGCGGGCCCGGGCAGCCCATAGACCAAGGAGTGCCCAAGGCAGCCTTTCGGGGCGCCTTTTCAGTGTTTAGGTACCAGTTGACGGATAGTCGCAAATCAGGTGTAAAGTGGTTCATAAACACGGGACGGGAGAAACCGGCATGTCAGGGGAGAGGTTCGGCGAGTTCGTTCGCCGCGAGCGTGAGGCGAAGGACATCGGGTTGCGGGAATTGGCGAAGATGATCGGGGTGAGCCCGACCTATCTGTCGAAGGTGGAGCGGGACGAGTTCGCGCCACCGGCCGAGGACAAGGTCAAGGCGATTGCGCAGGTCATCGGCTGCGACGTGGACGAACTGCTGGCTCGGGCGGGCCGCGTGGCGAGCGACCTGTCCGACATCATCAAGCGGAATCCGCCGCGAACTGGCGGCGCTGCTGCGGACCACGAAGGGATTGACCACGGAAGACATAGCCCGGCTGGCCCGCAACGCGCAAAAGGCGAAGGACAAGTGAACGCCTGATTGCGCGATGACGATTTCGAAGATGCAGATGAGGATCGGCGATCAATGACCAAGTTTGTTTCCTATGTGTCAGACGAGACGATCGAAAAGGACGCGCAGGCGCTCCTGGCCGAATATGCCCATGCGCGCGGCGTCACGATCGAAGCACCAATTCCGATCGACGATATCGTCGAAAAGCATCTGAAGATCGGCATCGAGTTCGACGACATGCACCAACGCTTCGGCGTTCCGCGTTCGGGCGTCGGGTTCGATCCCGATATTCTCGGCGCCATCTACTTCGACCAGAAGCGGATCGTGATCGACGAGAGCTTCGATCCCGATACCTATCCGGCCAAGGAAGGACGCTATCGTTTCACGCTCGCCCACGAAGGCGGCGGACATTGGCGCCTGCATCGTCATCTGTTCGGCAAAGACCCCGCGCAGACCACGCTCCTCGATCCCAATGCGCCGCCGAGCGTGATCTGCCGGACCAGCCAGGCCAGGGCCGCGGATCGAATTGCAAGCCGACTTCTATGCCTCCTGCGTGTTGATGCCGCGCAAGCTGGTCTTCGCCGCCTGGGACGAGGCATTCCCCGACCGCAAACAGCGGGTGCTTCAGCCGTCCGAACCGATCGACCATCCCTTTGTCGAGATCGCGCGCTTCGAGAGCCGTATTCCCGGCGCTGCCTTCACCGGAAGCGACGATCAGGCGCTGGAAAACTTCGCCAAGCCCTTCGCCGAGAAGTTCCTGGTTTCGCCGATCGCCATGCGCATCCGGCTCGAAAAGCTCGGGTTGCTGCACCGCACCGTGCCGCTTCAGCGGCTTCTGTCCGATGGCTCGTGAGCCCCTTTTTTTGAGGAGATCGTAAAGTGTCAACTGAACAAGCAGCCCGAGAGGAGCCCAAGCGGACAGACGACGTGTTCGAGACGCGCGACTTCTATCTCGCCTGCTTCCTGCGCTGCGACGGCTACGAACTTGTGAACCTGCGCGACGAGGGCCGGCGCAGGGTGTTCGTCTTCCGGGATGCCGCTGGACTATCTATTATCGATCATGAGGAATGAAAGCGAAGGTAAGCGAGAGCGGCTCGACGCGGCAAAGGCTGCGGCGCCGTATTGTCACGCTCGGCTAGCGTCAACCGAACTCGCTGGACCGCAGGGCGGCGCGATTCAAGTTCAGGAAGTTCCGATAACGCATGAGATGCGAGCCAAGGCGATCATGGCGGTGCTGGAGAAGGCGAACATGAAGATAGTGAAATCATGAACATGCGCGATCAAATGGCCAGTATGCGGCGCCTTTGGACAGATAGGGCGATGCGCTTCTGAATTTTGTATGTGCAACGATTTCGGCAACCACGTCCCATATGACGATTACCTGCGCGCGTTCAGCCAGACGCGCATTCCGGTTCGCTGGCCAAGCGTGGCGCCGAACCTGGAACCGCGCGATGATATCTGGCCGACCGATACGGCGCCGGTCATTCGTCAGACCGATGACGGCCATGAATTCATCCAGCTGCGCTGGGGCTTTCCTCCGGCCAAGCCCAAGGCCCCGCCGATCATCAATTTCCGTTCCGAGAAGCGGCGCTCTCCGGTCGGTCGCTGCTTGGTCCCGGCGTCGCACTTTTATGAGTTTACGGGGAAAAAATCGCCGAAGACCAAGTGGAAGTTCACGAAAGCCGGCGAGGACTGGTTCTGCTTCGCTGGCTTGTGGCGACCTATGGCCGGAGGCGGTGCCGCGTTCACGCTACTGACAACCGAACCCGGCCCGGATGTCGCGCCAATACATGACCGGCAGATGGTGATCCTTAATCGGGACGACTGGGCGCATTGGCTCGATCTGACGCGGCCCGAGGCCAAGCTTCGCGGCCCGCGCGATCTCGTTGGCTGCTAGTTCATCTTTCCGCAACGCGACGATCTTGGCGGTCGAAGGTGGCCCGCTTGGAAGCAAAGACGGAACCTGAGCGTCAGGTGAGCGACTGAGAAACCGCAGACGGCCGGATTGCGCACATAGCGGTCATACACTGGCCGTTGGCGAACGGGTCAGATCGACCCTGAGGAGACCTCAAAGATCGATCGTATAAACGGGTGGTAAGCGCGAGGAAGCAGTCTTCGGCTGGAGGCTTGGGTTGCGCACAGGGCCCGTTATTTTGGGAGGCCACGGAAGAACCAGGTCGTGCCCGGATTAGGCATTCGCAATCTGGACAGTTTGCGGCCACTGAGCGATTATTGTCTTAATCCATGCGGAGCGCAGCCATGGATGTCGGCGAGTGGCTTCGTGGTCTCGGCCTCAGCGAATACGAGAACAAGTTTCGGGATAACAGGATCGACGCGGGGGTCTTGCCGCAGCTGACCGCCGACGACCTCAAGGACATTGGCGTATCCGCCGTCGGCGATCGACGCAAACTCATCGCCGCCATCGCCGCATTAGCCGGCACAACGATTCCAGCAGACGTTCCAGGTTCACCAATCAGACCAGCATCGCCCAAGGGTGCCCCTGTCTCTGCTGAACGCCGGCCGATCACGATCATGTTCTGCGATCTGGTCGGCTCGACCGAGCTCGCCGCCCGCCTCGACCCCGAGGACTGGCGCAATCTTGTGAGCGCCTATCTCGACGGGGCCTCGGCCGTCGTGGGCGCGCTCGGCGGGCATGTCCTCAAGCGGCTGGGCGACGGGCTCATGGCGCTGTTCGGCCACCGCCATGCGCAGGAGAATGACGCCGAACGCGGAGTGCGGGCTGCGCTCACGATCCAGCGGTCTTTGGCCGAGATGAACGCCAGGAACGCCAAGAAAGGAGCGCCGGAACTCTCTGCGCGCGTCGGACTCGACCTGGGGCCGGTCGTTGTCGATGCCTCCGGCGAGGTCTTCGGCGAGGCGCCGAACGTCGCCGCGCGGGTGCAGGCGCTCGCCGAGCCGGGGACCGTGCTCGTGACGGCGAACGTGCAGCGGCAGGTCGCCGGATTGTTTGTGGCCGAAGACCAAGGCGCGCGCTCGCTCAAGGGCGTGCCGGCGCCGGTGATGCTGTATCGCATCGTGCGGGCGAGCGACGGCGGCCGTCGCAGCCGCGCCAGGACGCCGAGCCCGCTCGTCGGCCGCGCAGAGGAGCTCGACCTCCTAATGCGGCGCTGGGAGCGCGCGCGCTCGGGCCACGGCCAGTTCGTCCAGATCGTCGGCGAGCCCGGCATCGGCAAGTCGCGCCTAGTCGAGGAGTTCCACGCCCGCCTAGGCGAGACCCCGCATACCTGGGTCGAATGGTCGTCGTCGCAGCTCCTGCAGAATACGCCCTTGCACCCGATCGCCGAATGGGGCCGGCAACGTTTCGGCGACGCCGAGATCCCCGCGGGGCCGCGGCTGGCCGAACTCGAAAGCACGCTCAATCTGGTCGGCCTTGATCCGGCCGAATATGCGCCGCTCCTTGCGCCCCTGGTCGACATCCCGCTACCCGCGGACCGCGCCGCACATCTCGCGCCCGAGGAGCTCAGGCGAAAGCAGCTTCAAGCGCTGATGACGTGGGTGCTGGCCGCCGCCCGCTCGCAGCCGGTCGCGCTCGCCTTCGAGGACCTGCACTGGGCCGACCCGACCTCGCTCGATCTCATGGCTCAGCTTGCCGAGCGCGGCCATCAGGCGCCGCTCCTCATCCTCGCGACGACGCGCCCCGATTTCCGGGCGCCGTGGAGTCTGCGCTCCCACCATGGCGTCATTGCGTTGAGCCCGCTCGACCGCGCCGACGTCGCGCACATGGTCGGCGAGCTTGCGCAGTGCCATGCGCTGAGCCATGAGGTGATCGAGGGCGTGAGCGAGCGCACCGGGGGCGTGCCGCTGTACGTCGAAGAGGTCACGCGCCTCCTTCTCGAGCGCGGCGAGGCTGGCGGCCTGCAGGCGATCCCACCGACGCTGCAGCAGTCGCTCGCCGCGCGGCTCGACCGGCTCGGCGAAGCGCGCGAAGTCGCGCAGATCGGCGCAGTGCTGGGGCGGGATTTTTCCTACGGGCTGTTGCAAGCCGTCGGCGGGGTCGGCGACACCGCCCTCCAAACCGCGCTCGTCCGCCTCGTCGACGCCGATCTTCTCTTCGTCGAGGGCTCTGGCGCCCAGGCGAACTATCGCTTCAAGCACGCGCTGATCCAGGACGCCGCCTATGAGAGCCTGCTCAAGAGCCGCCGACAGGCGCTGCACCGCAGAACCGCCGAGACTTTGCGCGACCGCCTTCCTGACGCAGCAGCGGTCGAGACCGCGGCTCGGTGGGAAATGATGGCGCGCCACTTCGCACTGGCCAGCCTCGGTGAGGAAGCCGCATATGCCTGGCACGAGGCTGGACTGAAAGCAGCGTATGATGGCGCCTATCGCGAAGCCGAGAAGGACTTTCAGCTTGCGCTTGACTGTCTTGACAAGCTCGAAGAGTTGTCTGAACGGACCTTGTTCAAGCTCAGCGTCGAGACTGCGTTGCACGCCGCCCTGCAAGTCGCCGAAGGTTATTCGGCGCCGCGTACCGTCGAAGCGACGGAGCGCCTCAGCAAGCTGTCAGACAAGATTGGAGACGTCGAGCATTCCATCGCCCAAGCGGGCGGCCGGTGGGCGAGCCTCTCTAGCGCGGGTCGCTACACTGAGGCTGCGAACCTTGCCAATCAGTTCTTCACTCTCGCGACCAAAGACGGACGTCCCGAAATAATGGCGTTCGCTTATATGATCCGTATGACTTCCCGCTTCCGGTTAGGCGATTTGGTTGGTGCCGAGCGCCACTACTTGGCCGGCAAGCCGCAATTCTCGTTGGAGATGTTCACGCGACGGCCGGGTGCGGTCGGCCAGCTCTTTGGTAATGCGAGCCAGGCGGCATGGATGCTTGGGCATCCGGTCGAAGCGCGGCAGCGTATGACCCTGGCGATCAGCCTAACGGCAAGCACGAACAGCACGTACGACTTGGCGTTCACCTACTTCATGGCCGCCATGCTCGCGATGCTCAGGCGGGATCCGCGCGAAGCGGCAGTCTTTGCTCAGCATTCTCTCGACCTTGCCGACAGGTACAGCTACCCGCAGTTTGCTTCGAGCGCCCGGATAGCCCTAGGTCGCGCTCAAGCCGAACTTCATCGCTCGAACGAAGCGCTCGACTTGATTGGTATAGGCATCGCCGGCATGGGGGAGACCAGAGCGACGGTGGGAATGACACTCTATCTGACGTGGCAGGCTGAGGCGCAGGCTTTTGCTGGGCGCTTCGAGGAGGCGCTGAGTACTATTGACCGCGCCCATGCCTTCAATCCGGAGGAGCGCTCTTTTCTGTCGGAGCTGTTTCGGATCAGGGGAGAGCTGCGCGCCTTGATCGGAGACTATGACCGCGCGGAAGCGGACATGCGGAGGGCACTGATACTCGCTGGGAATATGAAAGCGCCAGCACTAGGCCTGCGCGCGGCGATCAGTCTGCACAGACACCTCGAGCGCGCCGGCCGAGGCGGCGCACGCGAAACGGTCGAATTGATGCTGGGCCTGATCGGTAAAATCGACGATTTGCCGGACTTCAGGGACGCCGCGGCCATCCTCGAGCAGGACAAGACTCGCGTTTAATACAGCCTGACAGCCTCGCCGCTCACGAGTTCGGGAACAACTTTGCCTCTCTGCGTCGGACAGGTTGAAATCAGCCAGAAGCGCGTCATTGCCGCGTCGCCGGGTTCGACCCTAAACACGTCCGTCTGTTGGATCGCGCCGTTCTGCAGAAAATCGATCGACACCGTGCCCGCGCCGTCGGCACCGATGGCGTACGTTCCAGCCAGCTGGAAGGTTCCATACTGAAAACCCAGCGGGGGCGAGCCCGCGGCCCCAGGGGTCGTAGGACACAGCGAGGAATGTTGGCTGCCGCTCAGGGCGCCTGCAGCGTCCAGGTGCAGGCGGCCGACCCCGGCCAAATGAAACGACTCGCAATGCGGCCCGAGGCCGAAGCCGCTGAATTGAATTGAATACGTGCCGGCAAATCGGCTGTGGTGACTGACTGGCGAGTTCGCGGAGGTTGTCTTTGCTTTGCGGGCCAATTAACCTTCTCCTTTTCTGGTGCGGCGGACCCGGTCGTGAGGGATCAGGATTTTAAGGGAAGCAAGGCCACTCCTATCCCTTCTCATTCCTAAGCCGTCGACGCCTGCTGCTGTTATGGCTGTGGGTCATGTGGGCAACGTAGCAACGTTGTCCAAGCGAAGCGTTGTGTCCACAGCCGTGCCGTCGAGCGCGCCGGTTGTCCACAGTCGCCAAGGCTTATTGGGGTCTTGTAGCCGAGCCCCTGATGGGGCGCCGGCTCTTGTGGAGGGCGCCCGGTGCCGAGACGTGATCGCAAACCCTGGCGCCGTCGACACTATAAGTGCGCGCTCTCGGCCCTCGGCAAGCGCGACGGTCACGCTCTCCCGAACAGGACGTTAACGCTCCATCGCCGGAAGCGCCGATAAAACGAGTTCCAGCTACTGTACTTCTCCGGCTCATCGCGCCCGTGCGAAGGCGCCAGCCGATGCCATTGACGACATCGCGATAATCGGGTGTTGATTTAAGGCTGCGGATTTGAGGAGGCAGCTTTGAGCCGCGGCGATCTGGCGGAGTTGGTTGGCGCGCATTAAGAGTATCGTTACCAGTAGAGTGTGAGCCGAGCAAGCGGGCGAGAACCGCCTCTAGTTCGGGCGCGCGTCCACAATATTTAGTTTGGTGAGTATATCGTATGTTCTACGATATGTGATAAACTTCTCGCTTGGGAGAATACAATGGTTGACTTGCCGGAGAAGATCGCAGATCCGCTTCAGTTCTTGGTTGAGAAGCCGCTATGCGCCTATCCATCGATGCGGGCGCTCATCCTTGAGCTAAAACTCGATGACCAGCAGAGGGAAAAGCTGTTGGTGGCGCTGCACCGTTTCGAGCACGCTCTGCTCGCCGAAGGCTTCGAGCTCTATTCGGCGGTGGGTCGGGAACTCGGTGCAAAGGTCCTGGACGGCACCGTCGATACGATCGCCAAGGAATATCCAAAGTGGAAACAAACACAGAGTAGCCGTCCGGCGCGAGCCTGACAACCCTCAAGCCGTTGCAGACTGCGAGCTACTCGAAGCCCGGGACGCCCCGCGCGGCCCCGAGACGCGCGATCGCCGATGGCCGCCAGCGGGCGTCCTAGCGGGTCCCGCGCCACGTGCCCTCAACTGCCTGGTGAAGCCTATCGCGCGCTCGCAACGAAATGACGGCTTTCGCGCGGACTCCGGTCCTTCCTGAGGCGGCGCCTCAAGGCGCGCAGTCCGCCCAATTGAGGCGTCCAAGGCCGCGACCCGCAACGGGTGCTTTACGTCAAGTCCCGACATTCAATCACTCGCGATGAGCAACTGCCGGAGGCCCCCTCACTTCAGCGTCAAGGGCCGCCAGCGGAGAGCGGCGGTGCCGACGAGACATTGAGGCCAGACGCCGTGATCGAACGCGGCCGCCTATACAGAAATCCCCTCGCAAATCACCCCCGCAAAGGTCCGCAAATCCTGAGCTGGCTCCTCCGACTTTGTCCATACCGTAATCATTTGATTATTGTATATCTGACGTGCTACGGTAATGGGGTCAAAGGAGGCCAACATGCCGAAGCAAGTCGCGATCTACAGCCGCGTCTCCACGGATCATCAGACGACCGAGAACCAAGAGCGCGAGCTACGAGCCATTGCCGACCGCATGGGCTGGATCGTGGTCAAGGTCTATCGCGACCAAGGCATCAGCGGAGCCAAGTCGCGCAAGGACCGGCCAGCATTCGACGCACTGTGGAAGGACGCGGCCCGACGACGGTTCGACATGATTATGGCGTGGTCGGTGGACCGGCTGGGTCGCAGCCTCCAAGACCTCATCGCCTTCCTTTCTGACGTTCACGGTTACGGGGTGGACCTGTTCCTCCACCAACAGGGAGTGGACACTACGACACCGGGCGGAAAGGCCCTCTTCCAAATGATGGGCGTCTTCGCCGAGTTCGAGCGCGCCATGATCCGCGACCGGGTCAAGTCGGGCCTGGAGCGCGCCAAGACGCAAGGCAAGATATTGGGGCGGCCGCCGATCGACGCCGAGAAGGAAGCCGCGATCAGCGCCGATTTGCGTCTGGGCAAAGCCGGCATCATGAAGGTCGCAGCGGCGCATGGCGTGGGAGTCGGGACCGTCCAGCGGATCAGGGCGGCGCTGGAACCCCGCGGCCTCGCACAACAACGGTGCTGATCGTTCACGTCTCAAATCGGATACGCGGCAGCCAGATCTCTCGAAAAGCTGCGGAGCCCTCCTGTTGGCGATGGATCACCGCGCCGCACCCGACTACGTTAAGCGCGACCTGCTCGATGGTGCGGTCCGGGAAAATGAAGCCGCCCTCAAGGCGACGGCCGGCGAGGTGTCGAAGGCCCGCCGCGCCCGTTGCCGCCGGCGATTTCAGTTCTGGACGGCGATCGCCTCGGAGATCGAGGCGCGCTCTCAATTTCCCTCGTTGAAAGGGCGGGACTGAGCGCCATCCTTCACAAACTATCATGGCAAGGTTGCTCGAGGACGCGCCTCTTCTGGCTCGTGGAGCGCAAGGATGGCATGTGCGTTCGAGACACGGCCATCCTGAACCGTGTCGGCGCCCTGGGCGGGCCAAGAGAGGACTATAGCGACGTCATCCTGGCATGAACCGACGATTATCGCCCCCGGGGCCGGGATCGCCCGTGATTTACCGGGCAAAAGAGAAGAAATTCGTTCCCAGTGCGCTTGCGCGCTCGACGTTGGAGCAGCGGTTCAGCACGGCTGAGGCCACGGATTGCGCCACTCACGATAATGACGGCAGGCGCCGCTGGCGCGCTCGGTGGGCGGGTCTTTCGCTTGCGATGGGCAATTATTGTGCGCCCGGCGCGAAACGGCTGCCGGCGGGCCGTTCAACGGCGAGCGTTCGAACAGTCCGGCGGGATAGTCGGGGTCCGCCCATACGGGCGAGACAAGGGCGAGGGCAAGGGGCAAGGGCGACAAGACTGGCGCGAGCGAACATACGATCTCCTCTGGCATTCCCTGGACCAGTTTTCCGGCTGTGCTCGCACCTTTGGATCCTAGATGCCAGCGCGGCCGTCACTCTGTCGCTCCTACGTGGACTTCGAAGCATCCATGCCCGCGCCCGTAGTGGCTTGCAGGGCGATGCCTAGGACCTCTTAGACGCAAAACAAGAGCGAACCTTGCTTCGCGCCGCCACGCTCCTAGAACCGGCCTACCCGAGGAGCGACCAAACGATGTTGCACATTCTCCCAGCCAAAAGCGACGATAAGACCGGAGAGCTGGGCGTGGTAGCGACCGACGTCCTTTGGCTCGACCTCCTCAATCCCACCAGCGCCGAGGTGGCGAACGTGGAAAAGACGGTCGGCGCGACGCTGCCATCCTTGGGGGCGCTCAGCGAGATCGAGACGTCCAGTCGCCTCAGAAACTACGGCGGTGTCCTTTACATGAGCACCCCTTCGGCGGCCCGGCGTCCGGAGGGCGCCCAGTCGACCCCACCGCTAGGGTTCGTGCTGTCGACCGATCGTCTGATCACCGTCCGCTTCATGCCGCTGCCGGCCTTTGACGCCGTCGCCGGTAAGTTCGCCTCCAGCCAGGACGCTCCCAAGTCCAGCATCGAGGTTTTCACCTTGCTCTGTGAAGAGATCGTCGATCGTGTCGCCGATATTCTGGAGCACTTGGCAGGGGAATTGAACGGCCTATCGATCGACGCCTTCCACGCCGACGACACTCGCGGCCGACACGCCGCCCGCGCCAACCGTATCCTTCGGGTGCAACTGCGCCAGGTGGGTCGTTCTGGGCGACAGGCTTTCAGAGGTGCGTGACGGGCTGCAGGGCCTGGGGCGCATCGTCGCCTACACCGACCAGTATGCGTGCGAGTGGTCCGGCGGCGCGTTCAAGCCGCGCCTGGTCGGTCTGCGCCAGGACATCCATTCTCTGATCGACTACGAGGAGCAACTGGCGAGCAAAGTGCAGTTCGTCCTTGATGCCCTGGTCGGGTTGATCGGAATAGCTCAGAATGACGTGTTCAAGGTTTTGACCATCGTCTCGATCGTCGGCATCCCACCGACCTTGATGGCAGGAATTCTACGGCATGAATTTCAAGAACATGCCGGAATACGACTGGGCTTGGGGCTATCAGTATGGCTGGGGGGTGATCCTGCTCAGCGCCGTCATTCCCCTGGTTTGGTTTAAGGTTAAAGGCTGGTTCTAGACGAGCGATTCCCCCGTGGGCGTGCGCAACAAGTTCACCCAGGAGCTGAAGCAGACCATCCTCGACACCATGCAAAACGCAACGACGGGGATCTGTTCGGCTTCGTGCGCGACACTGAGTGCGAGACGCCGACTGCGGACTGGCGTTGCCCCCTGTCTCGATGTCTGGCCAGATCGACCACGCAGTCGAGGTCATTATTACGCCGAGAACTTAGCGAAAGACCGCTCTGCGCAAGTAGCGGGCGCTGCGGGACGGCTTGGCGAATGCGTCCGATCCGTCTCTTTGCTCGCCCCTCCCGCTCGCTCCGGTATGGTCGGGGGGTGCCACTCGGGCATTCACGATAGAGGAGCACCGATTGGCTCGCCGATATCGGCCAGGAGGTTGGCATAAGCTCGGGCCGCTGACCGAGAATGGATTCTGTGATCTTGCGTTGAGCGCTGGCGACCTCCTGATGATTAGGTCGAATGGTATCGCATGAAGCCGCGCTTGCCATGGTCGGGGATGAGCGGGGCGAGAATGTTCTTGGCTCTCTCGCGCGTGGCGACCACGGAACCGCCATGGGGGCGTTCCAATGGCATGAGGACCGCAGACGAGAAATCCTCGCTGGAACTGGAATTGATGTTGCGACTGCAGGACATCTTGATCAGTTACGCGCCGCGCGGTGGGAGATGGAAAAAGGGTCTCTCGGCGGTCATGTTTGGTCGAAGCTGTTCAATACGAACAATCGCGAAGAAGCCGTTCGAATCCTTGTGCATGATTTTGAACGGTCTGGAAGCAAGCATCTGATATCGCTACTAGAACAGGTTACGCTAATCAGGTTGAGAAGGTCATAAAGGGCGGCCACACTCCCGCAAGTGCGGCAAACGCGCCTTTCTCACGCAAAGATTTGGATAGCGGCAAATACGACGCTCCTGGGACGCATTATGACCCCGCTTGGTGGAAGGGAAAGCCTCTTTCCCAAAATGGCGCGCCGACTGGCGGGGCTGTTCTATCCACCCTTGCCGGCAATCATACGGTCACGACGAGCCAGACCTCCAACGCCATTCACATGGGAGGAATCAGTGTCGATGCTCGCGGCGGGTATTTGCGCGAGATCGCCGACAATGTGAGTTCGTCGCTCGAACGGTCGATGATGACGCTTCTCGCGCAGAGCGGGTGATGGCTGGTTTCGGAGAGCTTGGAGGTGAAAGCCTTTCGTCACCTGCGGGAACGCCTATTCCCTTTCCTTCCTTGCGGGGTTTAGGCGGCTTGCCGCCCCCTTTGAGCGCGATGCTGACGCGCTCGGGGGCGGCCTTTTTCCGGATGGTCCCAGTCGCCCAGGCATCAAGACTGGCTTGATGAACCCCCTTGTTGCCAGCGACAGATAGCGGTGCTGTTATGCCCCGATGGGGTAATCCAATGCCGCGCTGGTTTTGGAATTTGACGTGGAGCGATTGGTGGGCGTGCGAGCAGGGCATAGCGCTCGCCTTTGCCGTTTTGGTTGCGTCATATCAGCTCTGGAAACTCCGCCGAGATCAGTGCGGCTGGGAAACGCTCAAAGCATGCGATCGCTACGAGAACGATCATATTTTGCACGATGTTTTACTTAAGCTGCGGGACGCTCGCGATTGCGGGGAGTTGCAGAAATCTCCTCGAAAATTTCGGGCCGAAACGACGACTTCTGATGAACTATTTTGAGGGGATCGCGATTGGGCGCAGACAGGGATTCTACAACGCGGCCGTAATTAGAGACCATTTGGAATTCATAGTGCGAGATCATGCTAAGGAGTTCTTAAATCCGCATTTCGCGGACAAAATGGAGTTGGATATTTCCCGGTTCAGCAATGTAACCGAACTTATCGCCGAATGGGACAGGGCGCAGCGCCCTTGGTACAAGTTTTAGGAGAAGCAAACGATGCCCGGCACGATAAAATAGTTGACCACAAAACAACCGTGTGTTACTATCGGTTCGTGTGGCTTTGCCAATAACCTTTCCACTCCCGCAGATCTGCCAACTCAGCGTTGACGACGAGTAGATATTGCTCGCCGTTGCGGTCGGCACTGACGCCGTTCATGCGCGTGCTTTCCTCAACCTCACGCCCGGTTGATCGCCATTCGTGAATTCGACGCCGGCGGCCTCGAGGGCGGACCGGATCGCGAAAATCACATCCTCCGAGACCGTTCGACGCAGCCTCTCGAAATCGACGATGGTGGACAGGCCGAGGCCCGCCGCCTCGGCAAGGCCCTTTTGAGTGATCTCTATGAGCGCACGAGCGGCGCGGCACTGGGCGGGCGTCATTTCAACAATTTTTGTTGACGGAGCGAGAACCGGATAGTATCAACAGTAATTGTTGATGCAACCCATTGTCAGGAGTATCCACAATGCCGAACGCCACCGTTTCGGCCGCAGGCGGAGCCATGCCCGCCGATCGCCGCACTATCCTCCGCTCAATCCTCGCCGCCGGCGCAATTGGAGCCGCTCCGATCGCTGCCGGAGCCGCCGTCGCCGCCGAGCCTGCCAGTGGCCCGGCCGGCCCCGACGCCGAGCTATTCAGCTTGATCGAGACCGAACGCGCATTGTGAGATTCTTGAGGCGCTGAATAAGTATACGGAGGCGCGCACGATTGCGAGAGCGGGATATGAGGAGGCCGACAAGCGGGTGAGGGCTCTCTATGACAACGAACGGCGCCCAATTTGGCTGAAAATCGCGACCACGCGGGCAACGACCTTCGCGGAATTCTTGGCCAAGCTTTCAGTTTGCGAGCATTGCTACGACATCAAAGAAGAAGATGAGGGCGGAACCGGGGACGACATTCTTCGGAGCCTGGCGCATGATTACCAGGCCATGAAGGCGGCTGGCACGGCGGTCTGAGCGCGCCATCCATCGAATGCAGGGCGGCCACCGGGGCGACTTGGGGGCCGTTTCGTTTGAGAGCCCCGATGAGCAATGGGCGCGACTTCGACGATCCATTTGCCTTAGCGCTCCGGGCAGCGGGAACAACGCCGCGCGCGCTGCATTTGTGCCGGGTGGCGCGACTGTTTCCCTCCCAATGGGCAGCGCGCGCCAACACTGCCCCGCTCCAGTTCGCGCCGGAGCGGGGTTTTTTGTGTCCGCGCGCCTCAAATTAGTCCAGCACTTGGCGATTTGTGGCCCGACACGAAGGAACAGCCCCGCGGGTGTCCCCGTTGTCGGGCGCGGGGTTTACTTGACCCCCTCCCACCACGAGTGCCCGGGGCGCGCGCGCCCACGCCGCGTCAGCGAGTTCCTCGTGCGTCGCCGGACCTCGCATGTCCCCTGCCAAGCGGGCTGCGAGGTCCGGTTGCGGGCGCGCCGGCACGCAATTCGACGTGCTTCGCCCCCGGATCCTCAGTTTCGGTTAACGAGCCTCAGAGGTCGCGTACGTTTGGTAGACGCCGCTGCCAAGGGAGTGAAAGATCGTCAAGTTTGCGCGAATGGTTCCTGGAGCATCGCTTTTAAGCGTAAAACGGCAACGCGCGAATCCGGTATAGGTGGTAGAATTTTCAAGTTCTATAGAAGTCCCGGGAGCAAGACTAACAGCTGCGCCCGTTGTAGCAAGCACGGCACCGTTTGAGTTTATCACCTCGATCGAGATGCTCACCGAGGAGGTGGTAACATTTACGACACTACAGGCATGGTAGCTCTGGGTGTCGGCCCATAGCGGCGACGTATTGAGAACCTGCGCTACCGAAATATCCCCGGCCGTCGCCGCATGCGCTGCGGCAGGCGCCAATACGGACGCGGTCATCGCCAATAACGGGACCAAAAATTGTTTTCTTGCTTTAAGCACTTGTTTCTCCTCCCTGCTGATAACCTCCCGCGCGGTCAAGGCGCTTGCCCAACCCCGCCACAGAAAGAACTAAAAAAAATCTTAACTATGAACATGGCGCAATTGGGGCGCTCCTCCATAGCCACATCGAACACATGTGGGACGCGGCCGAGCCGATGGACGCCGGCATGGTGTGATCCTTCCCGACGGGACAACCCACGCCGGCCGGACGCCTGCGCACTGGCGGCGCATAGCGCTTATCGTGCTTATCGTGGCGCGCACTTGATTCCGCAGTGGAAGGGGAATAGCGTCTCTTCCGTGCCGCGGTGTGGACGCAGCTCTACAGCAAAAGCGCAAACAGAGACGCCAGGTGTCGCATCGGACGCAGCCCCGACCATCAATTGGCCGGGGCTTTTTATCGCGGCTTCAGGGCCCAGATCGACGCCCGAGACGGCCCAATGCGCAGGGGGCGAACCCGCTGACCGTGCAATACCGAATCCAATTTCTCGACGGTGTGGGCAAAGTCATTCGCGAATGGAGCGACCCCGCTCAAAACATCACGCGTGTGATCGAGCTTATTGTCGACGCGGATTGGCCCCCTCGCGCCGTCACCATGCGGGTGCTCGACGCCTACGGGCGCGAGGTTCATTCCGCGACCCGGGGCGGCCCGCAATAGCGACCCGTCCCCAACCTCCCTAGCCGCAAGATCACATGGCTGTAGCTCTTGCCTGCCCCGCGCATGGACGCGGGGCGGTCGACGACGGCCATCGCCAGATCAGGCGCTCGCCGTAGCGGCGCGGCTACCATTCGATCAACCGCCTCAGCATCATCAGCAGGCCTATTATAGAAATCGTATAAACCGCCGTGCGCACGTAGACGACGCCGAGCAGGTAAATCGGGACATAGACGATGCGCGCCAGAATCCAGATCGTTGCGCCAAGCGCGCCGCTGCCCCCGGTCCGCTGGGTAACAATGAGCGCGAGCGCCAAGGCGACGAACGGCGTGAGATTCTCGACGTAATTCGCCATGGCCCGAGTGGCTCGACCAAACAGCAAGCCTCTTGCTGGGGCGGGCTTATCGCGCGAAGTGAACAAATAGCCGGGGGGAAGCTCCACATTTCCGGCGCCCGCCTGAACAAGGACATGGACCACCCATAACGCCACACCCAATTCGAGACACGTCAGTTCGCTCATGGGAATCATCTCCGGCGCAGCAGGCTCCCGGCTCGCCTATAGCCGCTGCCTCCCCTCGCCTCCACCAGTCGCAGGATCACGTCGGAATAGCTCTCGCCGGGGCCGCGCATGGCGCCGAGACGATCGACGAATGCTTCCTCGAGGTCGATGAAGCATTGCCCACGGCGTCGGTATATCTGCAGCACGAACCCTTCCGGCAGGATCTTGCCGATGGCGTCGAGGGCGCCCTCAGTGATGGCGATGCGGATCATGCGGCAGACAGGAGCGGCCACGGCCTGAGCAAGCGCCACCGAATGCCTGATTGGGCCGCGATCACCTCGGGCGGGGCAATCCTTGCGCCCTTAATCGGCATTTTGCAACCTCATCCGCAGCCGGTCCCGATCGGCAATGCGCGAGCGCTGGGTATCCTCGAAGACCGACAGAATCTCCTTTGAGGCCGCCGCGTCCTGTCCGATCAATTCAAGGGCAGCAATGACAGCCCGCTGCTGAGCAAGGATGGCGTCGCCCTGTTCGACATGCCTCTCTGCCAGCGCGAGAGCCTCTCTGATTAAATCACCGTTCATGCCGCAAGGCATAGTGGTGATAGACAAGGAAGCAATAAGCTGCTGGATTGGCGGAAAATCCAGATGATTCGTCTTTCGAAGCGATCGCCGCCAAATCCCCGGTGCGCTCTATGTGCTCCCACGCGTCCGTGACCTAGGCATCCTGACCCTTTGCCGGAGGGCCGGGGCGCTCCAGAAAGTCCCCGAGCGATCATCCGCCGCTCAGTGATCCGGTGGTCTATGCCTGCGCTCGAGCATCCGAGTGTCGAGGCCGACCCGTTTGCCCGCGCGCCACTGCAAGCGCGACGCGGTTCCACACTCGCGCCATCATCAAGCTATGGGTCTCGCGCTCCCACCGACGCGCTATCGAATGAGCATTGGCGCCGAAATCACGGAGGAATGCGTCCGCCTCGGCCTCGATTTGTTGAATCCACTCGCCGCGCATCGTTGGCAAAAGTCGCCTTCCCACGCCCCCTTCCTTCTGTCCATCAAATACCTTGCGCGACGCTCGCGGCATGGCCAGACCGCGTCACGCTCACGCCGGCGCCCTCTGCTATAGGCCTTGCCCCCATGGTCGGAGATCAGCGCCTTGGGCTCGACCTGCGCCAGCCGGCGGACTTCCTTGCGGCATCGGAGCCACGAAAGCAGTAAAGTCGTTTCAGTCCCTGCTCTTGTATTCTTCACTTGCATAAATGTCGCGGATCTCTTCGATCGAATAGTGGCCGCCGTCATTGCTATCGACAGATGCCGTGGACCGGTAGGGTTCGACCAAGTCCACCATTACAAATCGGATAGCGTTTTCAAGCGACTCGAAGATTTTGCTCTCGCCACCTCCCTCGTTGTCGAGATGGTGTCGACCCAGAAGGCGGTCGCTTGCGAGTTCGAGGTTCATCGCTTTATCTCCCTTTTCCTTCAGCATCGTATGAAACCAAACGGCTCCGCGCGAATTGGGCGTCCGGACGCCGTGGCCCTGGGGGTTAAGGGTTACTGCTGACCTTGACGGCCCGGAACCTCGTTCTGGGCCGCCTTGGCGAAAAAGTTGCGCCGCTTCTTGTGGCCGTAGGCGAGGACGAGTTCGCCCGGGTAGGACCGGCAAATCCCGAACCTAGTACCTCTGCACAGTGATCCTGACGGTTTGCTGAGTTAGCGCAAGACTGGGAGGATTTCGGCAGGGAGCGCGAGCCTGATGCTTCGGGGGATTCCCGGCTGTCGGGTGATGAGGCCTCGCTTTTCGAGAGTGACGACCATTTGGTGAACGGATGGCGGGGTGACGTTGAAATGTCGATGCATGTCGGCTTCGGCGGGCGGCTGTTTGAAGATGCAGGTGTAGGCGTGAATGAACGCCAAGTACTGGCCCTGAAGGGCGGTGAAGGTCGGACTCACGGCGGCCGGGTTTTGGCCAAGCTTCGGATTCATTAGGGATTCACCTGCGCCCCGAGCCACGGAGGCGCAAGGTGAACATAAAATATCGGGTCGACCTCAGCCAGGAGGAGCGTGAACAACTGGAGGGAATGCTCAAGGGCGGCAAGCTGGCGGCGCGCAAGCTCGTGCGGGCGCAGATTCTCCTGGCCGCCGACAAGGGGATTTCGGACGGAGGGATTGCCGGGGCGCTTCAGGTCAGCGGTTCGACGATCTATCGGACCAAGCGCCGCTTCGTCGCAGACAACCTCGAGGGGGCCCTCAGCGACGAGCCGCGTCCGGGAGCCGAACGCAAGCTCTCGACCAAGGAGACGGCCCTTCTGGCGGCGACTGCCTGCTCGGCGCCGCCTCCGGGACGCGCCCGCTGGACGCTCGAACTCCTGGCCGATGAGATGGTCAAACTCACCGATCATGACGAACTGTCGCGCGAGACAGTGCGCCGGAGGCTGGCGGAAAACCATCTCAAACCCTGGCGTCGGACCATGTGGTGCATTCCCAAGGTCGACGGCGAGTATGTCGCGCGCATGGAGGACGTGCTGGACCTCTATGCGCAGCCGCCCGATCCGTTGCGGCCGGTGATTTGCTTCGACGAAAGCCCGACCCAACTCATCGGCGAGGTCAGACAACCGATCCCCGCCGAGCCCGGCCAGCTTGAACGCTACGATTGCGAGTACCGCCGCAACGGAACCGTCAACCTCTTCATCTTCCTCGACGCCAACAGGTCCTGGCGCAAGGTCAAGGTCACGGATCGCCGGACCAACAAGGATTTCGCCGAGTGCATGCGGGATCTGGTCGATCTCCATTACCCGACCGCTTCCGCCATCCGCCTGGTGATGGACAATCTTTCGACTTATTCCACCGGCGCGCTCTACGACGCTTTTCCGGCGCACGAGGCGCGCCGCATCCTCAAGCGGATCGAGTTCCACTACACGCCAAGACACGCCAGTTGGCTGAACAAGGTCGAAATCGAAATCGGCGTCCTGCGCGGCCAATGCCTGGACCGCCGCATCGAGGACAAAGCCTTCCTCATCTCGGAAATCGCCGCCTGGGAAAAAAGCCGAAACGACAGTGGCGCAACAATCGAATGGACCTTCACAACCGAAAAAGCTCGCCAAAAACTCAAAAAAGCCTATCCAGTCAAAGAGTTATGATCACTGTGCAACGGTACTAGCTGAGATGTCCTTGACCGTCTCTCCGGCGAGATACGCCGCAACGATCTCGTCCCCGCTGGCGCTGCGTCAGTTTCGTCTTTCGCATTAGGCTTTTCATCTCGTCAATGGAGCGACAGCGGGGGGCCGACAAAAAACCCGCTCCGGCGCGAACTGGAGCGGGGAGACGGGGCGCGCCGCCGAGTTGGGGGGAAGCAAAGCGGCGCGCAGCTCGTCGTCTACCACGATGGCCTGAGCCGCGATACGCAAAAAGGCGGGCCGGCGGCTCGACAAGGGTTGAATTCACACGGACTTGACCGCACTCGCCCCTGGTCTACATATGTGTCAACGCACGGTCAGTCGGATCGGAAAAGGCGATCCCAGATGCGATACCAAGTCCAATTTCTCGACCGTTCAGGCGATATTGTCCACAAGCTATCTGTCGAGGCGACTAGCCCCACGAACGCGTTCCTGCTTTTTGCCGACCCAGAGTGGCCGCCTGACTCTCTCACGGCGGGCGTGTTTGACAAGTATGGGCGGTGCTGCTTTTCCGTATCCAGGCCGAGACGAGGGACGCGTGCAGCCTGCGTTCCGCCAGCCGAGCCGCGAGCGGCGGAGTAATTTAGCCATCGCCGGCGACGTAGTCGGCCGCCCGGGCCCGCCCGCAATCCCTATTGGACCAGCTGTGCCGGCTTCAAGAACGCCGCCAGCGCGTGAAGAGCGTCGAAGCAAGCAACACGCCACCAACGGCTATTGCAGCCGGAATGCCTGAACCGATCGCCGGCGCTGGCGCAGCCGCCACGCTACATTTGGGGTTAGTGAGAGATTGACATTTGCCCGGGTTAGCCTCAGCGCCCGATACCAAACCGGCGCAAAGGTAGAGTGCACCCATCAACAATCTCATTGTCGTGTCCCCAGCCCCGCGGACCCCAAGAAACGCCCGCCACATTCCTGAAGCACAGCGGATTGAATATCAATACGTATTTCTACTGATACGGTTGCATTGGCCAAGCGTCCCCGCTTACAATCGGACCCCGCAGCCCATTGGCATGGACATGCGACGTCCGGCGATGCACGTGGAGTTCGCTACGCATCCAAGCACGTGGTGAACGGTGTCACGTACCCGGCAGGCAACCAAACGCGGAAGTTGATGGGCTGTTCCGTCTCGGCCTCCGTCGTTTCCTCTATTCCTCGTCATCTTTTGCTTCGCCGTCTTCATTCAAGCGAAGGACGTATTCGTACCCTTCCACCCATTGCTCATGAGCTTCCGAAATCTTCGGAATAGGGATTGGACGAGGGCGTTGCGCCTTGAGAGGCAGCCAACTGGCCCTCTTCGAATGGGCTCGGCCTTCTCACTCGCGTTGCCATGCGAACGAAAAAAATTCCCCGCTCCAGACGCACCTGGAGGAGCGGGGCAGATTGATCGCGCTCCCCAAGGGAGGGTGGGGAAACCGCGTCCGAAGAAATGCAATGCGGCTCGCGTTGTTCCCGTGATCCGATTTTGCCGTCGATCAGGTCGCGATCCCGAGCGCAGCAGGAAAAAGTGCTCGCCACTTGCAACATGGTTGAGGCGGAGGGGTTCCTTTGTGCGTTAGGGGCCACATTTGGGAGAAACGTCATGAGAAAGACATGGATCGGTTTGGTCGTGGGTTTCGCGGTTTCGGCGGTCGCGTTCGTCACCGCTGGGTACGCGGTGGCTCAGGACAAGCAGCCAAGCTCGTCTCAGCAGATGCAAAAGGATCGTGATCCGCCTCCGGGTGACGCACAAACAGGCGACAAAAGGGGCGAACGCGCAGAAACGCCAGCGCCAATGAGTCACGATCAAGGGCAGAAGCCGGCCGATGCTCAAGGAAAGGACTGAATAATGTCGCGCGCGAAGAACTTGGCTGGCGAGTTGAGAGCCACGATTATCGGATGATGCATTGGACCCGCGCCTGACGCGGGCGTGTGTTTCGGCGTGCAAAATTTGGACGCCGATCGGGGGTCAATTTTGTGGACACGATGACGTAATTGCGGGCCGGAGCCTGCCCTACGAGACTGCTGTTTTCAGGATCGGCCGCATCGGCGTGTCTGGAGGGAGCTATGAAGCAATATGTCGGTCTGGATGTCTCGCAGAAAGAGAATTCAGTTTGCGTTGTGGATGAACAAGGGCGCGTGATGTTTGAGGGAAAGGCGAAGTCCACGCCAGGCGCGCTGACGGACTTGATTCACAGACGCGCGCCTCACGCAGAGCGCATCGGCTTTGAGACTGGCGCGATGGCCAGTTGGCTTTGGCATGAACTCCGCCGCGTCGGGTTGCCGGTAATGTGCATAGACGCTCGTCACGCGCATGCTGCGCTTTCAGTTCGCATCAACAAGAGCGACAAAAACGATGCGCGGGGCCTCGCTGAACTCATCCGGATCGGTTGGCATCGTGAGGTCGCCGTGAAGAGCGAGGAGAGCCAGAAGATCCGGGCGGTCCTGGTCGCTCGCGCCCGCCTCGTCAGTATCCGCCGCGATATCGAAAACCAGATCCGCAGCATGCTCAAGGAATATGGCCTGTTGTTTTCGCGGGCGATCGGCGCGCCATTCCGTCAGCAGGTCATCGAACTGATGGACGCCAGCCATCCGCTTCGCGCTATCGTTGAGTCCCTATTGTCGATTCATGAGCGCGTCGCCCAGGAGCAAGCCAAACTTGACGGGGATGTGCGCCGCCGTGCGCGTGACGACGAAACGGTTCGGCGGCTCATGAGCGTGCCCGGCGTCGGCGTCGTCACGGCTTTGACCTTCCGCCATACGATCGATGATCCATCGCAATTCAGCTCGGCGTCGAAAGTTGGCGCCTATCTCGGGCTCACCCCGCGCCGCAAGCAATCGGGGGAAACCGACATCACCGGTAAGATCTCGCGATGGGGAGATCGCTTGTTGCGGACATACCTGTTCGAGGCGGCCAGCGTCCTCGTGCATCGGACCAAGAAGTGGTCAACCCTCAAGGCATGGGGCGTGCGGCTGATCAAACGCATCGGCATGAAGAAAGCCAAGGTCGCGATCGCGCGCAAGATCGCCGTCATCCTCCATTGCATCTGGGTCGACAGAACGGCATTCGAATGGGGCCAGCCAAAGGCGGCCTGACTTCCCTGAATTAGTACAATCTCCGGCGCACGACGTCGCCGGCGATGTCCCAGCCGGGACGGCGGTTGGGTGACCTTGGTCAATCGGCTGAAGGCGGTTCTGCCCCGCACTTCGTTGCACACGTTAAGGCGCCCGCCCCGAACATCATCATGAGGCGCTTAGCGACCTCGGAAAGGACCGTGACCCCGGCGTTAGGCGACACTCGTCGCACGATCAAAAGTTCAACCACGGAGGTGCAGGGTAATCCTCCGGCGTAGGCCGCAGGAGCAGCGCTCGCGACCGAGATCAGCGCGCGGGGCGCGGCGTCGTTTCCCGGTGGATCTTAATGAGTTCGACGAGGCTGTCGACGCCGTCGTCGGTGAACGCCATGACGCTTTCGTCGCCGAGGCCCAGGACCCAGATGAGGCCGTCCTCGGGCTCCATTTCGATGGCGACATCGAACGGGAAGTCGACGTCCTCGCCGAGGTCTTTGGCGACGCGGTCGATGGTCCTGACGCGGGAGACCTTGTTGACGTGCATCGGGTCAGGCCGCGAGCGGCGCCATGGCTTGAAGCTGTGGCCGCCAGTTCCAGGGCAACAACTCATCGAGCCGGTGCGCGGGATGGCCAGCGATGCGCGCGAGGACGTCGGCGAGCCACGCCTGCGGATCGACGCCGTTCATCTTGCAGGTCACGATGAGGCCGTACATATCTGCGGCGCGCCGGCCTCCGCGATCGGATCCGCAGAACAACCATGACTTCCGTCCGAGGGCCACGCAGCGCAGCCCGCGCTCGGCGGCATTGTTCGACATGCAGACCCGCCCGTCGTCGAGGAACAGCGTGAAGGCATGCCAGCGCTTGAGCATATAGTGGATGGCCTTCACGAGGTCGTGCCCGCGCGACAGCTTCGCCGCCTGCTCACGCATATAGACCTTGAGATCGTCGACCAGGGGCCGGCTTTCGGCGCGCCGGACCCCGAGCCTCTCCTGGGGGCTTTTGCCATTGATCGACCGCTCGATCGCAAACAGCGCGTCGATGCGGCGCACCACCTCGATGGCGATCGGCGAGAGCGGAATCTCCTTCTTTCCGACGGCCTTGCGGCGCGCGTTCTCCTCGATGTCGGCCATGGCGAAGAATGGACGCCGGGCATGCACCCAACATGCCGCCTCCAGGATCGGACCCGGCTTGCGGTCCGCGAGATAGAGCTTGTTGTAGCCGTCGTACGCGGCCGCCTGCAGAATGCCGACATAGCCCGCGAGATGGGCCTGCGGATGCTCGCCGCGCCGGTCGCGCGAGTAGTGGAAGATCGCCGCCGGCGGCCCGGCGCCGCCGAATGGCCCATCGTCGCGGACATAGATCCAGAGCCGGCCGGTGTCGGTCTTGCCTTTGGTCAGCACGGGAACGGTCGTGTCGTCGCCGTGCAGGCGCTCGGCCGCCATCACATGGGCCTCGATCAGGCGCCGAAGCGGATCGAGCGCCGTCGAAACCGCGCCCACGGCGTCGACCATGGTGGAGAGCGCGATCGGCGCGCCCTCGAGCGCATAGCGGTCGGCCTGCCGGTTCAGAGGCTGGTGCTGGCCGAACTTCTCGAACACGATCATCGCGAGCAGGCTCGGGCCCGCCCAGGCCCTCGGGACCACATGGAACGGCGCCGGCGCCTGGCTGACCTTCTCGCAGTCCCGGCACGAGAACTTCTCCCGCACCGTCTCGATCACTTTCCACCGCCGCGGCGTCGTCTCCAGCGTCCGCGTCACGTCCTCGCCGAGCTTGCGCAGGCGATTGCCGCCGCAGCACGCGCAGGCTGTCGGCGGATCGATCACCACGCGCTCGCGAGGCAGGTGGTCGGGGAAGGTATCGCGCTCGGCGCGCCGGCGGATGAAGGGGCGCACCGTCGTCGTCTTCGCGACCGCCTGCTCCGCCGCCAGTTCGTCTTCCGCGGCGCTCGCCGCCAGCTCCTCGAACTCGAGCGCCAGTTGGTCGATCAGCCGCTCCGACCGCTCTGACCTCTGCCCGTAGATCTGGCGCTCGAGCTTGGCGATCCTGAGCTTCTGTGCGGCGATCAGCGCCATGTCCTCCGAGGCTTTCGCCTGCGCGACCGCCAGCTCCGCCGCGACTTCCAGGCGTCGCGCGCGCTCGGCGACGAGCGCCGCCTTCAGAGCGGCGGCGTCGTCGGGAAGGGCTTCGGAAGCGGGATCCATGCGACGCAGCGAATCATAGTTTTCGTGATTCGAGGCGCCCTAAAATGCGTATGATTCCATGTCTTTCTTCGCTTGCCGGCTCCCTTGAGAATGTGCGCTCAGCCCGCGCTCTTGGGCCGCCACGTCAGCTGCGGATTCCGCCAGTCGATTCCTTCGAGCATGTAGGCCATCTGCCCCGCCGAAATCGAAACGACGCCCTCCTTCGCCGACGGCCAGATGAACTTCCCGCGGTCGAGCCGCTTCGCATACAGCGATAGCCCGACGCCGTCGTGCCAGAGGATCTTCGCCAAATCGCCTCTGCGTCCGCGGAAGATGTAAAGATCGCCGCCGTGCGGGTCGCGCTTCAACTGCTCCTGAACCTGAAGCGCCAGACCCTGCATGCCGCGACGCATGTCGGTGTGGCCCGCCGCGATCCACACCCGCACCCCGCTCGGCATCGGGATCATCGTTCGCCCAGAACGCTCAGAACCCGACGAAGCGCCTCGGCGTCGACGTCGTTGCCCACCCGCACGCGGCTTCCGGAGCCGAGCTCGATTTCGATGACGCCGGACCTCGTTCGCCGTCCGCTCATAGTCGGACGCGATGGCCTCGGCGCCTCCGACGGAGATGGCGGCCCCGCCGCCTTAACCTCAACCGGAAGCAAAATCGAGCCGTCTATCGTGGCCGGTCCCGCGGTGCGCGCCACCCTTCGCCATGTGAAGAGCAGGCTCTGCGCCATCCCGTGCCGTCGAGCGACCTCGCTCACCACGGCTCCCGGCATCAGTGTCTCTTCGACAATCCGCGCCTTCTCGTCCTTGCTCCAGCGCCGTCGGCGCTCAATACCGAGAACCTTCCCATCCATCTCTGCGTGACCTTAAGGCTAGCTCTAAGGTCACACCCTCCGCGACGTCCGTCCCTCCAGCAAGGCGGCCGCTGCCGGAGGGATACGGTGCAGGTCTTCGAGGTCCAGGTCTTCATCGCCGCGCTCGCCGAGCTACGCAACCCGCCGGCTCCGCTCGGCGAGCGCTCTCGCATGCATCCTTCAACTCCTGCAGTCGACAAAAAGCGCTTGACTCTCACCCGCAATTAAAGGGCCGATTGACACTGCGCGCTCGCCGTCTTCGACGCCGACTCGGTTCCCCGTCATCCGCGCCACGATCAGCGCGACGCGCCGCCAATGCTCCGGTATCCGGCCGGCGGGAGTTGTCCCGTCGGGTAGGATCAAGGTCCCGCTGTCGCCAACGGGCCCCACTGTACGCCCCTGCCGCCATGGTCGCGGATCAGGGCCTCGGTGGTCGGCTTGCGCCAGCCGGCGGGCCTCCTGACGCCGCCTGGTAACCGGCTCAATACCAGTGGCAGCGGTATCCCCAGGGCCCCCACCAGCAGCGGCGCCAGGGGTGATAATAGGGATGCCAGTCCCAGCGACGCCAGCCCCAGCGATGCCAGCCCCAGCCCCCGCAGCGGCCCCAACGACACCAATATACGTCCTGCACCTCGGCGCCGAGGACAGACTGTTCCAGCGACGGTGAGGAGAGCGTGAACGCCGGAGACGGGCTGGACGAAGCGGCGACAAACATCGCCGCACCGGCAATGGCGGCAAGCGCGCCGCCCGGTACGCGACGGGAGACCATCATTTCCTCCGTTTTTCTCCGAAAGAGACGACGACAAGACGCCCTTGCGGCTGAACGAGGTCTGAACCGGCGACGGCTCACTTCTTCGTTACCTCGGGGCGCCGGTGCGCCTAGCATCGGGTCTTGGAACTTTTCGACTAAGGGCTTAGCGCGATCGTCGCGCCAATCCACGCCACGCCAAGGCCATGCCCGTCATTCTGATGACGCAAGAGGAGATCGACGCTTGGATGACGCGCGCTGCACAGAAGGCCCTGACGCTTCAGCGTCCATTGGCTGATAGCGCGCTCAGGATCGATCGTGGCGCGGGGCAAGAAGTCGGACGATCAAGCCTCAACACGCTTAAGGACGAAGCCGCGCGCTCCCGAAGTCACGCTGGGCCAATCCGGTGCCGACCTCGCTTTAGACCGGCCGATTTTCGTTCGTGGCGGCCAGCCTCAGCAAGTGGAACCCCAAGCGTGCTTGCAAGTCGGTCAAGCAAGTCGACCGTCGGGTTCTCCGCCTCTCGTTCGATACCGCCGAGGTAGGAGCGATCAATACCGGAATCGAAGGCGAGCCGCTCCTGTGAGACGCCTTTCGTCACCCTGAGCCGCCGGTCGACCTCATCAAGGTGGACCGTCCTGAGGACACCGTCTGCGCCAGCGCATGCTTCCTAGTCTATGCCGGTGGCGCGACCAGAATTCGGCAACTACCTGGCTATGCACCGACCGTATCTCGCCAGGAAGGGGGCGCAGGCACTGTCCGACGTCGAACTCGAGGCGGCCCAAAAGACGATGGATTCGAGAGTCAAGCAGTATCTCGCCGACATGGAGGTCGACCAATATTGGCTTGACCGGATGTTTTCGGCGAACTCTCAAGAGTATTACATGCCGCCGTGGAATGAGGCTAACAGCAAGATACACCATTTGATGGACATGGTTCCGTCTCTTGAGGAGGTTGTGCTGTCGAAATGCAAGGAAGATCCCGACGTCGACCGCAAGGTGCAGGCTTTTGGTGCGTCAAGAAGTGGGCCTCTGATCGCTGCCGACGTCGAGTGATGTAGTGCCACGTCGTCGGCACACTGACACTTTTGCGCCCGATTTCAGACGCTTAGTTTTTCAACTGTAGAAGATCAGTCTAATGGAAGACCACCCGCGACCACTCCTGACTTCGAAGCTGGGACCGATCTTGGATACGTCGCGCTGTAACATCCGAATAGATTAAGCGCACGCATCGCGCGTCGAAGTTGTTCCATAGCATCCGATGGATAAGAGACCTGCAAAAATGATCGTAATTACATCAGGATGTCGCTTTTCGGCGCGGCCTTTTGCTGATGCCTCAAACCAATGCTTACCTGAATGCGGGGCGGAGGCCGGGCGAGCTTCGCCTTTCCTGGGCGATGCCAAGCACACCGGGATCCGGCGCTTTGCCACCGTTGCACACGATCTGGCGGCTGTGAGTTCGATAGGCACACAAGCCAATCATCTCTCGCGCTCAAGGAGAGCGTGGATCTTTCCGTAATAGCCCCTCAAGTGCCGCCGTTAGCGTGATTTGGATCGCAGCGGCGACCAGCGGCCTGACCTCGCTTCCGGCGGGGATTTGATCGACAATATCGTCCAGCTTTCTTTCGACTTCATCGGATAGTCTTTCGGCTCCTGCAGCAATTCGGGCCTGAGCGGCTCGAACAAGTTCGCGCCGCTTGAGTGCAGCGCGTTCCCGAAACACTCGGCTTGCAGAATCGACAAGAGACTCGGACAATTCCCTCAAGGGCGACGCTAGATTGGCGACGCCGCTGCGCCCGGAGCGATTTCGGATCGCCATCGACGCCCATAACGCAATGCCGAGTCCGGCGATGACCGTCGGGATGGGATGACGCTTGCTAGCGAATTCAAAGGCTCCCACCCAGCTTGCGTCAGTCAGTCCCACGCCCGCCGCCGCTTCGGACGCGAGGTTCGACGGCGTGAGCCTCAACCGCAATTCCTTCACCGTTTCGTCAATTTCCTTTCGCACCCGGATGGCTTCCGCCTCATAGTCGCTTGAGGTTGGAATGTTCACGCCCATGCTAGCCTCCCAGCAACGACGAGATTTGCGAGATGCTCTTGACGGGCACGAGCCGCGACGGCCTCAGGCAGCGGACGCCGGAGCGCAGCGCCAGCAAACCAGCGACGATCACCACCAACGCGACGATGAGAAAGGCAAGATCGAGCGGAACCCCGAAGCGGGCAATAAACAGGCTTATGGCAACGAACATGAGACAGAGACCAATCGGAACAAAAGCCAACCCGACCGCCACAGCGCTCACGCCCGACGAGATCGAACTGCCCCGTTCGGCCAACTCCGCACGCACGAGCGACAGCTCGACAAGCAGCAACTCCCGCCCCTGACGGACAAGGTCAAGGAGCAGCTCGACAGTCGACCGCACCGCCTAGCTCATTTTTCCGATGAGCAGGCCGATCAGGGCCGCGATTGCAACGGCCCCCCACGGATTTTTCTTTATTCGGGCTTCGACGTCGACCTCGACAGCGGCCAACTTGTCCTGCGCAATCGCTGCAGACTGAGACAAGCTGTCGCCCGCTGCCCCAATTGCGCCGACCACCTGATCACGCCCTGCAGAAACCCGACTTTGCGCGAGATCGGCAACCATTTGTGTCAGCTTGGAGACTTCATCTCGCAGGGCGGAAAAATCGAGGGCCGAAACCGCTTCGGCGCTTCGACTGACGGCATCACTGGCACTGCCCAAGGCTGACTGCGCCTTACCCGCTGCGTCATCGTAGATCCCTTGAGCAATCGTTCTTGGGTCATTCATCGCCTGTCCAGCGACTTTCTCACCCTGACCCATTGCGGAGCGAAGCGACCCTTCAACATGATCTTTGTTCATTTGATCCCCTCCTTGAAGACGTCTCCAGAAGCGTCAACCAACGAAGGAGGTCGAGATTGGTTCCGGAACGCGTCAACTGCCGGAACCTTAGCAAGATGTGGCGACGCGCGACCTATTCTGGGCTCAACGAAAGGGGTTTTACTCAGCAGCAACGCGACAAGCGCCAAAGGCCGCAAGTTAACAGTTAAGTTATGAACAACGGGGAGAAATTATTGGGGCGGCCCACCAAAATAATAGACTACTATCCTTTTATTTTGAAACCTCGCTCGCGCCTTGCGCGTTGACTGTTGTGGTTGAGACTAACCAAAACGCACCGCCAGTGACCTCGGATTGGTGGTTCCGACCGGCAAATGCAACTGATGCGAGCATCAATTGGAGGGAAGCGGCTCTGACCGCCGTCCTAGGCGACGGTCAGAGCGTACATTCGCCGCATGTTCCAGGCCATGGTGACGAGGCTCCACTCGCCTTGGACGCGATCGAGGCCTCGCAGAAGGAACTGGCGGAAGCCCATCACCGATTTGATAATACCGAACACGGGTTCGGGGATCTGCTTGCGCAGGGCATAAAGCCTCCGACCTGCGGGCGTCTGCAGACGGTGGCGCATAGCCTCGAGCGACGTCGGGTTCTGCGGCGCGGGCGCCGCCTTAGCGAAGCGCTCGGCCAAGGAGGGATAATGCGGCTGCCGCCCCAGGGCGATCATCGGTTCGATTTGGGCCGCCGCACAGAGCTCGACGTTGGCCTCGCTGAAACAGCCGGTGTCGGCGAGCATCGTTTCCGGCCTGCCGAGAGCCTCGGGCAAGGCCTCGAGCCGCTCCAGCATCGGCTCGATTTGTTGCTTGTCATTGGGGGCCTGAACCACCTGCGCGGCGACGACGAGAAGGCTGTCCGCAGCCACCACCGCCTGAGCGTTATAGCACTGCTCGAACCCCCCGCCCGCCACCGGCATGATGCGCGAATCCTCATCGGTCAGATTGATCTGATCCGAGGGTCGCGCGCCCTCCTGGGCGGCTGCGGCGGCCTGCCTCCCGGCGTCTTGCCCGTGGCTGCAGGCCTTCGCCTCCCGCGCCGCGAGCTTGGCCTTGTGCTCGGCCGCCTCCTGCTCATAGCGTTCCTTGGCGCGAGCTTCGATCTTGGCGCGGGCCTCCGCAAGCTTCGCCATTCGCTTCTCGCGGCGCGCCAGTTCGTCGGGAATCGACAGGCCATCCGGGACGTCGACCTGGTCCGCAGCTTCCGCCCGCGCCAGCAGTTCAGCCACTTCCGCCTTCAATTGCTCGGCGATCTTGCCGGCATGCTCATACGACAAGGCGCTGTGCCGGCTGGCGTTGGCGTGGATCTTCGTGCCGTCCAGCGCAACCGTGCCCATCCTCAGCATCCCCATCTCGCCCGCCAGTTCCAGCACCTGCACAAACAGCCCCTCGATCTCCTTGAGAAACCGCCGGCGAAACGTTGCGATCGTGTCGTGGTCGGGATGGTCGTTGGCGACTATAAAGCGGAACGCCACCAAATCGTAGGTCGCCCGCTCCAGCTTCCGGCTGGAAAACACCCCCGTCGCATAGCCGTACACGAGAATGCCCAACAGCAGAGCGGGATGATACGAAGCCGACCCGGCGCTCCGATAGCTGCGGCTCATCGCCGACAGGTCCAGCCCCTCGATCACTTCGACGATAAAACGCGCCAGATGTCGCTCCGGAAGCCACTCATCCAGCGACGGCGGCAGAAGATATCCTGTCTGCCGGTCAATCGTGGGAAATTGCTCAACAGCGCCCAACTCAGCAAAGGCCGAATCAATGCATCGATTCTACCCAAATCCGATGAGCGCGCTAAGTCCGACACCCTGCTAGCTGTTACAGTGCCTCAAGGAAACGAAACGACCCGGGGCGTGAAAGCTATGTCACGGAAGGAGTTGAATAAGGCTGTTGCCTACTTCCGAACCTCGTCAGCAACGAATGTCGGGGCGGACAAGGATAGCCTCAAGCGCCAGCGAGACGCAGTGAGGGCTTTCGCCAGGAGCGCGGGCTATGAGATTGTCGAGGAGTTTTACGACGCGGCCGTATCCGGCGCCGACGACATCAACGAAAGGCCCGGCTTCGCCGCCATGTTGCAACGACTCCTCGGCAACGGCGTCCGGACCATCATCGTCGAGACGGCAAGCCGTTTCGCCCGCGACCTGATCGTGCAGGAGACGGGATGGCGCTACCTCCGCGACGCTGACGTGACGCTGATTGCCGCAGACAGCCCCGACAGCTTCCTCGACGAGACTCCAACAGCCGTTCTTATTCGCCAAGTCCTCGGCGCCGTCGCGCAATTCGAGAAGCAGGCCCTTGTCGCGAAGCTGCGGAAGGCCCGCGAGCGCAAGAAAGCCGAAACTGGCAAGTGCGGCGGGCGGAAGAGCGTCGCCGAGTGTTCGCCCGAAACGGTCGCGCTGGCGAAGAAACTGGCGCGTTACCCCGTTAATGGGCGCAAGCGCTCTTTGCGCGATATCGCGGCCGACCTAGAGGCGGCTGGGCATGTGACGAGCGCCGGGACACGCTACGGCGCGGCGGCCGTCGCCAGAATGATCGCGAGATAGCGGCGTTGGGGTGGTGCTTCGTCTTTGGCATTTGCGGCTGGAAAGCTTGCTTTCGCCGGATTGTTCAAGGGCCGGGGTAAGACGCGCCGCGGTGACGAACGTCCCAAATCGACGTATTGCGGCTGTTGCGGATCGCGACCTTGGACGCCTCCACTGGGCGAGGAAGCGGACCTACAGGGAAGGCGCGGTCTCCGTCCGATGCGAAAGTCCTGTGTTTCTGCAGAGTCGGTTGCCTTTCAACGCAATTACTGATCCTCGCGTCCGTTTGACAGGCGCGGGAATTCTCCCAATGATCGGTTGAGGGCAATGACATCGGGAGTGGCGCCAATGCCGATCCGGTCCTCAATTCGATCGACCGCTGGACGTGGCCAGCTGTTTGACAGCGTTATCGACACGGTCGGCGATACGCCGACCATCCGCATCAACAATCTCGGCGTCTCCGGCCGGACGATCTACGCCAAAGCCGAGTTCTTCAATCCCGCGGCTTCGGTCAAGGACCGACTTGCGCTCAATATCATTGAGGAAGGCGAGCGCAGCGGCGCACTTAAGCCCGGCCAGACCGTTGTCGAGGCGACCAGCGGGAATACGGGCATCGGCCTCGCCATGGTCTGCGCGCAAAAAGGCTATCCGCTCGTGGTGACGATGGCCGACAGCTTCTCCGTCGAGCGGCGCAAGCTCATGCGCATGCTTGGCGCCAAGGTCGTGCTCACGCCGCGCGCGTTCAAAGGCGTCGGGATGTATCAAAAGGCCGTCGAGCTCGCCGAGGCGAACGGCTGGTTCCTAGCCCATCAGTTCGAAACAAAGGCGAACGCAGACATTCACGAGGCGACGACGGCGCGCGAGATTATCGGCGATTTCGCCGGCAAGCGCCTCGATGTGTTCGTGACCGGCTACGGTACCGGAGGCACGGTCGTCGGCGTCGGTCGGGTTCTGCGTCGCGAGCGGCCGAACGTGCGGATCGTGCTCAGCGAGCCGACGAACGCAAGCCTCGTGTCCGACGGACGCCCGCAGGCGAGGAATCCGGACGGCTCGCCCGCCTCGAGCCACCCCGCCTGGGAATCCCACCCAATTCAGGGCTGGACGCCAGACTTCATTCCGCTGGTGCTGCAGGAAGCGATCGACGCCAAACTCTTCGACGAGGTCCGTCCGATTTCCGGCGCCGAGGGAACCAAATGGGCGAGGGAACTGGCCCAAAAGGAGGGCATTTTCACCGGGGTGTCGGGCGGATCGACCTTTGGGGTCGCCCGACAGGTCGCCGAATCGGCGCCCGACGGCTCGGCTATCCTCTGCATGCTGCCCGACACCGGCGAGCGCTATCTGACGACGCCGCTCTTCGAGGGCATCGATGCTGAGATGAGCCAAGAGGAACTCGCGCTTTCACGGTCGACGCCGTCAGCGCAGTACCCGCCGCCATGACGGCCCTCGATCGGACCACGCCGAATCGCAGGCTCGCCCCGAAAGCCTCGATCCTGAGAATTGGGACGAGGCGCTTGCCGTCGCGCGCCTGATTCTGGACAACTCCGTCGGCTATTTGCGCGACGTTCGCGAGCGCCCGGTCTGGCGACAGATGCCCCGCGACGTCCTTGCGGCTTTCGAAGCGCCGCTCCCCCGCGATCCGGAGCCGCTCTCTGACGTCTGGCGCGAAGTCGCCGCCAACGTCATGTCCTACCCGATGGGCAACGTCCATCCGCGCTTCTGGGCCTGGTACATGGGCGCGAGCAACTTCACCGGCGCGCTCGGCGATTTCGTCGCCGCGATTCAGGGATCCAACCTCGGCGGGGGCGCCCATGCCGCGGCCCTCCTCGACCGGCAGGTCGTGGATTGGCTGAAGGTGATGGTTGGCTTTCCGAAGTCCGCCAGCGGCACGCTCGTGAGCGGCGGCTCGATGGGCAACATCGTTGCGCTGGCTGTGGCGCGCAACGTCAAGGCCGGGGTCGACGTGCGCGAACTTGGCGTCGCGGCGATTCCAAAGCCGCTCGCCTTCTATGGATCGGATCAGATCCATTCCTGCCACCGCAAAGCGATGGAGGCGCTTGGCCTCGGCAACCGGGCGCTGCGTCGCATCGCGACCGACCGGGCGCTTCGGATCGACCTCGCCGCGCTCGAAGCCGCCATAGCGGCCGACCGCGCGGAGGGCTTTAAGCCGGCCTGCGTGATCGCGACCGCGGGCACGGTCAACACCGGCGCAATCGACGATCTCGAGGCGCTCGCCGCGCCTCGCCAAACGCGAAGACCTCTGGCTGCATGTCGACGGCGCCATCGGCGCGCTGCTCGCCATCGCGCCCAAGAACGCCTGGCGGGTCGAAGGGCTCGAGAAGGCGGATTCGATTGCGCTCGATCCGCACAAGTGGCTGCACGCGCCGTTCGAAGCGGGCTGCGCCTTGGTCAAGGACGCGGCGGCGCACCGAAACACGTTCGCCGTCCACCCGGAATATCTCGAGTCGTCGCCGCGCGGGCTCGCCTCGGGCGAATGGCTGCACGACTATGGGCTTCAGACAAGCCGCGGCTTTCGCGCGCTTAAGATCTGGATGGCGCTGAAGGAGCACGGCGTCGAGAAGTTCGGACGGCTGATCGATCAGGACATCGCCCATGCCCATCGCTTGAGCGCAATGATCGAGGCCCAGCCCGAACTCGAACTCGTTGCGCCGACCAACATCAACATCGTCTGCTTCCGCCACAGGCTCGACGGCGCCGACGCCGCGGCGCTCAAGGCGTTCAACACCGAGATCATGCTTCAACTCCAGGAGGAAGGGATCGCCTGCGTGTCGGACACGACGGTGCATGGCGAGTATTGTCTGCGGGCGGCGATCAACAATCACCGCACGCGCGCCGAGGACCTCGACGTCCTGGTGCGCGAGACGGTCCGCCTCGGCCGGTCGATCGCTGGGGCGCCGCCTCCCTCATGACCGCCGGCCCAAGTCCAGGCGCCGCGTTCGACGTCGGCGTGTGGCTCAGCGCCCTCGGCCTTGAGCAATACGAGGCCGCGTTTCGTGAGAACGCCATCGACGGCGCCGTTCTGCCGACCCTGACCGCTGACGACCTGCGCGAAATGGGAGTCGCTGCGATCGGCCATCGCCGCCGGCTCATGAACGCGATCGCAGAGCTTGCCGGCGCCTCGGCTGACGCCGCCGCTGTCGCGGGTCCCGCCTCCGAGCCCAAGGCGTCGCCGGAGCGCGCTCCGGCCGCTGCCGAGCGCCGCCAGCTCACCGTCATGTTCTGCGATCTCGCCGGCTCGACCGCGCTTTCGGCGCGGCTCGATCCCGAGGACATGCGGCGAGATCATTCGTGTCTACCAGGACGCCTGCTCGGAGGTCGTGGCGCGTTACGACGGCCTTGTCGCAAAGTTCATGGGCGACGGCATTCTCGCCTATTTCGGCTTTCCACGCGCGCACGAAGACGACGCCGAACGGGCGGTGCGGGCAGGGCTCGAAATCGCTGCGCTCGCGCCGCGGCTCGAGACCCGCGCCGACGAGCCGCTCGCGGTGCGGATCGGCGTCGCGACCGGGCGGGTCGTGGTCGGAGACCTCATCGGTCAGGGATCGGCCCAGGAGCAGGCGGTGGTTGGAGAAACGCCCAATCTCGCCGCGCGGCTGCAGGCGCTCGCAGAGCCGGGCGGGGTGCTGATCGCCAATTCGACACGTCGCCTGCTCGGCGGCGCTTTCGAGCTGAAAGACCTGGGCGAGCAGGAGCTCAAAGGCTTCTCCGACCCCGACGCGGGTTTTTGCCGTCCTGTGCGAGAAGGAAGACGTGAGCCGGTTCGAGGCCGCACGCGCGCATCGTATGACGCCATTCGTCGGCCGCGAGCCCGAAGTCGCGCTGCTCGTCGAGCGCTGGCGCGACGCCAGCGCCGGCGAGGGCAAGGTCGCGTTGCTCTCCGGCGAAGCGGGGATCGGGAAGTCGCGCATTCTCGCCGTCCTGCGCGAGCGCGTCGGCGAAGAGCGGCATATCCCGGTCCGCTACCAATGCTCGCCGCACCACGTCAACGACGCCTTCTACCCGATCGTGGCTCAGATCCGACGCGCCGCCGGGCTTGCGAGCGCTCCGTCGCCGGAGGCGCGGCTGGACTGCATCGAAGCCATGGTCGCCCGCTCGGGTCTCAGCCCGAAGGAGGTCGCGCCGCTCATCGCCTCGCTTTGCTCGGTCCCGTTCGAGGGCCGTTATCCGCCGCTCGACATGGCGCCTCCCGAGCAGAAGGAGCGTTCGATCGCCGCGCTCATCGGGCTCTACGAGGGCCTTGCGCGCGAGGCGCCGGTACTGGCGATCCTCGAAGATGCCCATTGGATCGACCCGACGTCGCTCGAAGTCTTCACACGGCTGATCGAACTCGCGCCGCGGCTGCGCACGCTGATTGTCGTGTCGTTCCGGCCGGACTTCGCGCCGCCGTGGACCGGCCGCGCGCATGTCGAGCTCCTGTCGCTTGGTCGCCTTGGGCGGCGACATGCGGTCGCCCTGATCGACCGCGTCGCGGGAGGCAAGGCGCTCCCCGCTGAAGTCCTCGACCAGATTGTCGCCAAGACGGACGGAGTGCCGCTGTTCATCGAGGAATTGACCAAGACGGTTCTCGAATCCGACCTCCTCCGCGAGGAGGGCGGCGCCTACGTCCTCGCTTCGAGGCTGACGCCGCTCGCGATCCCCTCGACGCTCGAGGATTCGTTGATGGCTCGGCTCGATCGGCTCGCGCCGGTCAAGGACGTCGCGCAAATCGGCGCGGCGATCGGCCGCGAGTTCTCCTTCCTGCTGCTGGAATCCGTCGCGCCGATCAAGGGGGCGGGCCTGGCGGAGGCGCTTCGGCAGTTGGAGGCGGCCGAGCTCGTTTTCGGGCGCGGCGCGCCGCCGGAGGCGAGCTACGTTTTCAAGCACGCGCTCGTCCAGGACGCGGCTTACCAGAGCCTTCTCAAGAGCCGTCGGCAGGTCCTTCACCAGCGGATCGCAGAAAGTCTGCACCAACCGGTTTCCCGATCGCGCTGAGGAGGAGCCGAGCCTTGTGGCCCACCATTTCACTCAGGCCGGAATGCCCGACGCCGCGATCGAGTGGTGGGATCGCGCCGGGTCGCAGGCTATGCGCCGCTTCGCCAATCCCGAGGCGGTGGTCTCGTTTGGGAATGCGCTTAGCCTCGTTCCCGACCTGCCGTCGGGCGCGGCGCGGGACGAGCGGGAACTCGCCCTGCGGCTTGCCATTGGCCCAGCGCTGCTCGCCGCGCGAGGCTATGCTTCGACCGAGGTTGAGCGCAATTACCAGGAGGCGGAGACCCTCGCCGACAGACTGGGCGACCGCGAAGCGGTGTTCACGAGCGCGCGCGGGCTTTGGCACTACTTTTATGACCGAGGCGAACTCGAGCAGGCGCTCACGCTGGCGGAGCGGCTAATGGCCATCGGAGAGCTAGACGGAAGCGTTGAGCGAATGAGTCTTGCACTGCGGGCTGTCGGCTCGACCTTGATGAGCAAAGGCGACTTCGCGGGCGCACTCCACGCTTTCGATCGGTGCCTCGCGGAAGGGACGCGCGAGATGCAGGGCGCGAGCCTCGCGCGGCATGGCGAAGCGCCGCAGGTCGTAGCGCTCCAATATAAGGGCCTTGTTCTCGCATTGCAGGGACTGCTCGATTCCGGACTTTCGACGGCGCAAGAGGCGGTGGCGCAGGCCGAGGCGCTCAACTTTCCGCTGATTGTCCCTTTCGCCTCGACGATCCTCGGCCTCATTCTGCTCATGCGACGAGACTTTGCCGCCTGCGCCGCTCTGTCGTCGCGCCAGCTCGAATTCTGCGCCGAGCACGGCTTTGTCTTCTGGTCCGCGGCGCATCAAGTCTTGCGGGGCGCCGCCCGCGCACATCTCGATGGGAGCCGGGAAGGACTTGCCGAGACCGAGATTGGGATTCGCAACTGGGGACGGACAGGCGCTGCGCTGCACGTTCCGACGTGGTCGTCCCTGCTTGCCGAGGCGGCGCTCGCCATCGGCGATGTCGAGGTCGCCGAAAAAGCGCTCTCAAACAAACGGGAAGCAGGCCGAACGGCGGGGGGAGCTTTACGCGATGGCGGAACTCCTGAGACTCGAGGGCCGAATCGACGCGCATCGCGGCCGAGCGGATCAGGCTTGCCGAGCCTTCACGGAGGCGGTCGCTGTCGCCCGCCGCCAGGGCGCCGGCCTCTATTTGCTGCGAGCGAGCCGGGATCTGGCCCAGCATATCGCGAAGGCGGGGGACGCGCTTGGAGCGCACGACCTTCTCGCGCAGGTGCTTGCGGCCGTCGGCGAGCCCGCGACGGAGAGGAATTCAAAGAAGCGTCGGCGCTCCTCTCGGCGCTGGAGGGCGACCGGAACGCCCCGTCCTGACGAACTCCCGCTCCTGGCGCCCTCCTGCCGTACCGGAGCAAGCGGGACCGGTAGCAAAGGACCTCATTTGTCGCGTTTGCCAATCCGTCCGGCAGCGCCCGCTATTTGCGCGAAGCGGGACATAACAGATCGCACCGGCCCCAAGCAGTTGGGGAACCGGCCAACGAACGACCACGTCGGTTCGCGACAAGACGGACACCCAAATGGTCAGTTCGGTCGGACCTGATCAAGTCCGTCCACGTCGCGCGCGGAAATAGTGGTGCGAACCATCAGCCGCGCCTGGGTCTCCGGCCATGGATGCCCGCGATGCATCGTGGCGCGGTTATCCCACAGAACGACGTCGCCGGTTCGCCAGCGATGGATGTAGGTGCAAGGCTCGCGTCCGGCTTCATCGATCAACCGCGCCAGGAGCGTCCGACCCTCACCGTAGTCCATGCCCTCGATCGCGCCAGCATGAGACGCGATGTGGAGCGCGTCGCGGCCATTCGCGGGGTTACGCCAGACCAGCCGCCAGCGCACCGGCGGCAGCGCGGCGCGCTCTTCCGGCGTCATCAGCGCGGGGTCGATCTGATCTCGGGAATTGGCGTAACTGTGCACGGCGACCAGATCACGCAGTTCCTCTTTCCGGGAATCGGGCAACCGGTCCCAGGCGAGCCGCGTCGAGGCAAACTCCGTCTCGCCGCCGTCTTCCGAAATAATTCGCGCAGTGAGCACGGACGCGAGCGCCGGCGTAGCCTTGAACGAGCTATCGGTATGCCAGAGCTGGTTCGCCCGGTTGACTAGCGCCTGGCGATGGGTTGCCGAGAACAGAGCGCCGTCAGCCGCCACATTAGTGACGCGGACGTACAACGTTCCGGCGGCGAGCAAGCCGACCTTGGTGCGCTCAAGCGGCCCGAAGGCGCGCGAAAAGGCGACTTGCACGTCGTCGCTCACATCCTGATTGCGAAAGAGGACAACGGAGTGCTCCTCGAGAGCTTCGCGCACCGCAAGATAGGCGGCATCGCTGCTCACGACGTCGATCAGATCGACGCCACGCAATTCTGCGGCGAACCCCGGTCGTAAAGGCACCAGTTCCATGGCTTCGCTCCCGAACAGCCGCAAGAATGAACGCTAGCACAGGCAGCCGGGCGGATGCTGCACCGATCGCAACTCGAAACAGTTCGCTCGGCTCCTATTCGCGGAGGGCGGACGGCCGAAGTCGACGTATTGCGGGCGTCGCCAACCGCGGCCTTGGACGCCTCAAGTGGCGGATAGCCACCGTTCGCCGGTTGCGAGTCCCGACGCCGGCGATCGTCATCGGTGGCTTCGCGAGAGCCTCAAATTTACTCCTCCGGCATCCCGGCCCTACGCAGGCCGGCGAGCAAGTGCTCTCGGTAGGCGACCATGATCGGAATATTCGCGCCGGCCAGCGTCATGAGATAGGCTCTATATTGAGCGACGGTCGCCAACTGCGCGCCGGTCAGCGCCGCGTAGCGTCGGTAGAGTTCGCGCGCTTCGGCGTCACGCCCGAGATTGGCAAGCGTGGCGGCTTGAACCCGCATGATCTGACGATCGTTCGGTAAGAGAGTGAGGGCCTGATTTATTAGACCGGACGCTTCCGCGTCCTGTCCGAGGACCAACAGGGCGAATGCCTTGAAGAGCAGCAAACGTGCGAGGCCGGGATCGCGCGGACTGAGCCGCAAGGCTTTGTCGAGAACGGAGACGGCCTTCTCTTCCTGCCCCGTCAGAAAGTAGATGTCGCCGAGAAAAGAGTAATCGTCAATGTTGCTGGGGTCGAACGCGATAGCGCGCTCCAACTCGACGATAGCTTCATCATCGCGCCCTTCTATGAAGGCGAGTGACGCTTCGGCGTTGCGAGTGTTCCCATCGTTCGGATTAACTTCGAGCGCCTTCCGCACAAGCTCGTCGAGCCGCTTGACCTCCACCGTCATATCAGCCCCGAGCGTGATCGATCGCTTCAATCGGAATCCGAGAAGAGAGAGGGCACGGGTATTGCCGGGATCGAGTTGCAGCGCTCGTTCGCAAAATTCATAAACTTCGGGGTGCTTCACAGGATCTTGCGCGTCTGCGCCATTGTCGTTGACGCGAGCAAGACATTGCAGCGCCAGATCCTGCGCGTCGAGATTGCCGGGCCGCAGCCGGCCCGCTTCAGCCGCCTCGACGTCGGTCATCTTCATGTCCAGGGTGCGCGCGAGCCGCGTGACGATATCGTCTTCCATTTGCAGGAGGTCGGCGCGATCCTCGTCGAAACTCTCCGCCCAGAGATGCGCGCCGCTTTCCGCGTCGATTAGCTGGGCGTTGACGCGGATGCGGGTCGCGGTCGGCTGCACCGAACCTTCCAGCACATATTTCACGCCGAGGTCCTTGCCGATCGCCTTCACGTCGGTCGGCTTACCCTTGAAGGTGAAGGCGGTGTTGCGCGCGATCACGAACGCGCTGGGCAGACGGGAGATGGCAGTCGTCAGTTCGTCGGTCAGCGCGTCGACGAAATAGTCCTGCCCCGCGTCACCCGACAGATTGCTCAGGGGCAACACGACGATCGAGCGCGCCGGCGCGGTCGCCTTCGTCGCTGTGATCGGAGGCCGGTCCGCGACTAGGAAATACCACGCGCCGACGGCGACCACGACAAGCAGGGCCGTGATCACCGAGGCCAGTGGCGCTGGGGCCGAACGCTTCTTAGGCTCGGGTGGCACGACCACCGACGCGGACTTCAGTTCCGACGCGGGCATCGCCGCCGGCGTGGGTTTTGCTTCTGTAGGCTTGCCGACTTCGAGCGTATACGCCCTGACGGGCTCGGCGATGTTCTTGAGTTGCGTCGGGCCGAGGTCGGTCACGGCGAGATCGAGCCGCCCCTTGACTTGCCAATAGGCCTGCTCCGACAGGCAGATCGTGCCCGGCTGGGCCATGGCTTCGAGCCGGGCGGAGATATTGACGCCGCCACCCATTAGGTCCCCGTCGCTCTCTTCGACAACGTCGCCAATATGGATGCCGATCCGGAACACGATGCGGCGGTCCTCGGGCACGCCGGCGTTGCGCTCGACCATGGCAGTTTGCACTTCGATCGCGCATCGTACGGCATCGACGACGCTGCGGAACTCCACGATCGAACCGTCGCCGGTGCGTTTGACGATGCGCCCGTGATGCACGGCGATGGTCGGATCGATGAGGTCGCTGCGCAGCGCCCGTAGCCGCGCCAAGATGCGATCCTCGTCCGCGCCGGCGAGCCGGCTATAGCCGACCACATCCGAGCAAAGGATCGCCGCCAGTTTCCGGGTCTCGCTCATCGCGCCAGTCCCACGCTGTACAGACTAGCACATAGACTGGACGAAGGCGTCAGGTCTTGTCCGAGAGCCGGATGCGGGCGAGCGGCATGTCCGGTTCGATGAGGGGGGTGTGGAAACGGAGCTGCGGCTGAGCCACTAAGGCACCGCGGCGGCAAACGGACATGCCCAGTCTAAAGCCACCACCTCTACTCTACCGATTTGGGGCGTTCGCCACGCTGCCCGCCAATGGCAGCTATTTGCGCATACCGGCCGGCCGGAATTGACGTCTTGCGGACGTCGCAGACCACGGCCGCGGAGCTCGTGGTTGGGGCGTGCCGCTTGCGATTCGTCAGAAGCGGTGACTCCCCGCCGCACAGTCGCGGTCGGCGTCGCTTCCGATGGGCCACCAGCCGCAACCGATGTTGCGTCGTCCACCCTGCCGCGTGGGCGCTGCCAGCAGCATTGGGGGTTCTACCCCGACGAAATTCTCCTCACCCTCCGCCGCCTCTAATCGCACCTGGCAGCTTCCCGTCGCCAGCCGAAAGCCATGGAGGTTGTGAGACTTCTCATAGGTCTGCAGGGCCTGACTTATGCAATTCTGCCACGGCACGACGATGGGGTCATCGGGCCTCGTGTTCTGCGCTTTTGGAGACCGGGGAGCGGCAGGCTCGGCCGCAGCCACGGGAGGAGCCACGGGAGCCTTGACCACGGGTCCGCCCTTCTCGGGATAGCATTGATGCTCGAAATCGCAGTCAGTGTTGGACGGGGCGGACTCCTGCGGCTTCGGCGTCATGGCCAGCGGCTTGATGGCCGTGGGGCCGTCATACACGTCCTCGTCTGCCGCGACTGGCGCGACGCAGAGGGCGCACCCCACAAGCCACAGACCAATGAGTTTGATCATCCTGCTCTCCTATTCATCGCACTTGGTCCAGACGATGACTTATGGCGGGGCCCTCTTGGGTCAAGCCGACCTTATAGGAAACACCGTTGTTGCAGATCATGGCGACGCCTTAAGGTGCGGCGCGAGCCACCAAGAACTGAAAAATGACGAAGACGAGATCGCGATGAGCGCGCTCATCGTCGCCCCTGTGCACGCCAGCCGCCGCACGCGCCCAGAGCATTTTCTGCGGCGGCGCCGAGCCGGCCAAGATGACGAAGCGTCAGGCGCTCTTTCGTGACAATACGACCGCGCGGCCAGTCGTTTTCGATGTGCGGCCTGACCTCCAACCGGAAAAGTGCCTACCAAGCAGATTGCGCCAAGCTATTGGTCAACTTCAAACGCTTGAGTCCAGACCTCCGCCCGGGATTTAATCGAGTTTCGCAGAGCTGGAGGGGATCGAAGCGTCCGATTTGAATCCGATAGGTTCCTACGGAGTATGCCGGGCGCGATTGGCTGAGAGCAGAGTTGCGGTCACCGCGGGCCGCCCGCCTCCTAAACCGGCCGTTCGGCCAAATCCCGCTTCCCGCCGATGGACTTGTATGGGGCGATTCTGTCAAGTTTTGTGAGCGGGCATCTCCTTGTTCGATCGGGCCTGCGACATCTCCTCGTCCCGACCTGTTTTTCGTAGAGCGCTGCACGGAGTGGCGGTCAAGGTGGCCGAAGGCCATCGCGCAGCGACTTGCCCTTGACGGCTGCGAGCACAGCGCCAGACTTGCTCACTCGGGACGACATGGGCGCCGTATCCCCGCTCGTTCAGATCAACAAAGGCGACGGTACCGAGGGGAACTCGCCATCGGGCGCGCGTCGCGCGACACGAACTTGTATTCGGCCGACCCAAGGGTCGATACCACGATGCAGTGATGCGCTCGGCGGCGAAGCTCCGAGGCGGCGGGCCCATTCTAGTACCCGGATCACGGGTCCGCGAAACATGGTCTGAGGCGCTTTTGGTGGACCTCGGACTTGGTCCAGGCGAAGGGGCGAGCGGTTTGATTGTATCGTTCGATGAAGGCGTCGATGTGCGCGATGAGGTCTTTGACGCTGGCGAAGGACGCGCCGCTGAGCGACTGCCCGGTCAGGATTGAGAACCAGATTTCGATCTGACTGAGCCAGGAGGCGTGGGTCGGCGTGTAATGGAGATGAACGTTCTTGTGACGCTTGAGCCACATGTCGCGGGTGGGTTTGTGGGTGGAGAGATTGTCGAGGACGACGTGGATTTGGCGCTCCGGATAGGCGGCGACGACCCGGTTCATGAAATCGAGGAACTCGACCCGTCGGCGCCTCTTATAGTGGCGGCCGACGACTTCTCCGCTTTCGACATTCAACGCGGCGAACAGCGTGGTGGTCCCGTGACGTTTGTAGTCGTGCGACTGGCCGGTCATGGCGCGCCCGCTGGGCAGCTTGAGATAGCCTTGCGCCCGCTCAAGGGCCTGGATGGACGGTTTTTCGTCGACGGCGAGCACCACGGCGTTGTCGGGGGGAGCTATGTAGAGCCCGACGATCTCGGCCGCCTTGGCCGCGAATTCGGGATCGTTGCTGACGCACCAGGACTTGCGTCCCGAAAGATCGACTGTGCGCGCGCAGGAAGCGCCAGACATATTGAACGTGAACGTCGCCGAGCGCCTTGGCGATCAGCGGCCCGCTCCAGTTGGCATAGCCGTTCGGCGGCGCCGTATCGAGCACCGCCAAGATGCGCCGGCCGACCTCCTCGCCATATCTGGCTTCAGCTCCACGATTGCCGGTCTCGGAAAAGCCGGCCAGACGATCCTTCGCATAGCGCACCCGCCACTTCGACGCCGTCCCGGTCGTGCACATGAGCGCCCGGCCAATCGCCCGCGTCGCCGCGCCGTCCGCCGCCATCAGGACGATGCGCGCCTTGAAGCGCGTGCGGTGCTCCGTCTTGGCCGAACGCGCCAAGCTCTCAAGCCCGGCCCGTTCCTCACTCGTCAATATTATCGGGGTCGCTTCACGAAGGCCGCTCATGCAACCTTGAATCACGACTCAACGATCAGCGATAGTGGGTACTAGGCCGAGCCCGCGCTTCGGGCGGCCGGCGAAGCCTGTGCCAGGGCGCCGCAACTGCCGCAGGCCCAGTCGGCCTATGGCAGGGTGTCTGGGCCGGCTCGCGCATCGCAGTCGAAACGGCCGTTATGGATGGCCGTCGAGTGAGGGAGAGGCTCCGCGCGGTCGCGGCAATGTGTCGCACCTGACACGGGCATCTTGGCAAAAATTTCGCCGTGAACTTCCGTCAATATGACATTCAATCAGTAGGGAGGGCGCGCTATGTTGGATGTTCGCGTCGAAGTCGCAAATGCGCTTCATTGGGATGTTGCGATCCCTCGTCACAGGGTAACCGCGAATGTGGACGGCGGTTGGGTTACTCTGCAGGGCGTAGTCGACTGGGCGTACCAGAGGTCACTCGCCGAGGCGGACGTGCGCCGAGTGCCTGGAGTGACCGGCATCACGAACGAAATTACGCTCCGTCGGATGGAGAAATCAGTCAACCGGTCTTGCATCACTGAAGGCGCTTCGGCACGATCTCCGCCATGATCTCGTCGGCGTTGTGAACGCGCCTGCGGCCCCGATAGCGGAGCGCGAACGCGAGTGCATCGGTGAGGTCGCGCGGCTCTGCTGGCATGAGCTTGGCGGGAGGATCGGTCATCGGTGGACGATACCCCATACACGGGAGTGGCCCACGTCGCGCGAGGCCAGCGAGGTCGGTCACGGCTTGCAGTTCGAGCAAACGGGCTTCTGAGCGCGGTGATGTCAACGCGCCGGAGAGACGGCAGGTCTCGGTTTGAAGAGTTAGCGCCTCGACGCTGGCGTCGCGCCCGCCACGGTGAAAACTGCTCCCGCATCATACCCTCGCCATCAGACGGGGGTACGCATACCGAGGTCGTTTTTGGGACGGCCCTTCATCAACATTATCGGAAATGGCCCGCAGTGGGCGCGTGAGAGTTTTTGCCAGCTCTTAGCGAGGTAGCCGATGCAACTTTATCAGTTCGAGGTGCTCAGAGGGGAGGACGTCATTTCGGTCGAACCCTCGGTTCCGCTCTACAATACGAAGGTGGCCTAAAATCATAAAAATGGCGAAGAGCGTCAAATTGCCGGGATGCCGCATTCGGGTGCGCGAGCAGTCTGGGGACACGATCATCCTCGTCGGCGCTACCGCCGCGATGCGTTACGCGGACTTCAATTTTGGGGCCTGAGGGGCCGCGACCGCGGATTGCTTGCGGTTAGCGGGTAACTCATCATCACGACGCTCTGCGCCTCCAGGTCGTCCTCGGGAGTATTACAGCCTAACCGTAACCGTACCGACCATGCACCCGTCCGAGGCTTCGGCCGGATTTGTGTTACTGTGTATGGCGCATGAGGGCGTGTCATGGCGGGAACGCGGAAGATCGCGGCGATCCTGGTCGCGGACATCGCCGGCTACAGCCGTCTCGCCGGCGCGGACGAAGAGCGCATGCTGTCCCGGCTCCGGGGCTTCAGGAGCGATCTGATCGACCCCGCGATCGACGCGCACCACGGTCGCATCGTCAAACGGACCGGCGACGGCAGCCTGATCGAATTCCGCAGCGTGGTCGACGCGGTGCGCTGCGCCATCGAGGTCCAGATGGGCATGGTCGAACGCAACGCCGGCCTGCCGCCTGAGCGCCGCATCGAGTTTCGCATCGGCATTCATCTGGGTGACGTGATCCAGGAGACCGACGGCGATCTTATGGGCGACGGCGTCAACATCGCCGCCCGGATCGAAAGCATCGTCGCACCTGGCGCGATCTGCCTGTCCGAGGACGCCTACCGCCAAGTCAAAGGGCGGCTCGATCTCGCGGTCATCGATCTCGGCCCCACCCAGCTCAAGAACATCGCTGAGCCGATCCGGGTCTATTCGCTTGAAGTCGGCGTCCCCGCCCAGCCGAAGCCCGCGCCGGCCTCAGCGCCGGAAAAATCCACCCCGCCGCGCCTCTCGATGGTGGTGCTGCCGTTCGCCAATATCGGCGGCGGCCCGGAGCAGGAGCATTTCGTCGACGGGGTTCGCCGCGGCCGCGAAGCTGACAATCGACATTCAGCGGGACGCGAACGCCGAGGAGCAGCGCGAAGCGGAAGCGTCCGCCGTCGCCGAGCTTTGCGCGCGCCTGATCGGCGCGCTGAAGATCAGCCGACCCGGCGGGACCGAGCGATACTTGCGCGCGGGCGACAGCGCGTTGCTCGCGCCGACGCACACCGATCTTTGGCGCTACGAGCGCGCTCTTGAAGCCAAGCGCATCGCAGTGGCCTCTCAAGCGGGCCATGCGCTCTTCCGGCGGCAGGAGCTTCAAGACGTCCTCGTTCTTGTTCGCGCGCTTGCCGACCCGCTGGACACACTGGCCTTCGGCGCGCTCATGCGGGGCCCGGTTGTTGGTTTGCGTGACGAAGATCTTCTTGATATTACAGCGGCGCTCTCTCCCGACCAGGACGGTCGCCGACGCTTCCAGCTCCGCACGCCCTCGGACGAGGTGTCCCATACCCTCGCAAGGGATGTCCTGGTGAAGCTCCAGGCTCTTCATCGGCTTGCAGCGGAATTCACGCCGATGCAGCTCGTCGCCTTCGCGATCGAGCGCCTCAATTTGAAAGTCGTCATGGCGGCGCGGCACGGCCAGAGAAACGCGCGGGCTCTGGCAAATCTTGACGCTATCGTCGAACTCGCCAGGCCCTACAACGTCGCCGGTCTCCGCGCCTTCGCACTTGATCTTCAACGCGGATGGCAGAGCAAACGCCGACATCCGGAGGGACGGTCGACGCATCCGAGGACTCAGTAGAGATCGTCACCATGCACAGCGCGAAGGGTCTTGAATGGCCCGTCGTGATCACGGTGAACTCCTCGACCCGCTTCAAGCCCCAGGACCAATTTGTCTATCGTCAATCCGACGACACGATTCACTGGATCGTCGGCGGCGTCGAACCGCCCGCACTTGCGGCCGCCCGCGAAGAGGAGGAGTTTCGTGAGGCACGGCAGCGCGAAAGACTTTGGTATGTCGCAACGACGCGCGCACGCGATCTGCTGGTGATCCCGGAGTTGCCGGGCGCACCCTCGCGCTCATGGTCAAGGGTGATGAATCTCGGGCAAGGGGAACTTCCGGAAATCCAAGCCGAGATATTGCCTGAACCTGTCCCGGGCATTGTGCAGCCCAACGATAATGATCAGACCGAGACCGTCTTTGCGGCCGAGAAGGCGACGTTAGCTGATGCCTCAGCGTCGATCATATGGGACCGCCCTAGCAAGCGCGACGCGGATCGCAGCGCCGAGATTGTGGACGCGCTCGTTGTCGATGACATCTCCCATGCGCTACAAGACATCGATGGAGCGGGCGCGTTCGCGGTTCTATCCTGCACAAACTGATGGAGGAACTCCTCACTGGCGAGCCGGAGCGACGCGAGACCAGGCGGCAGCGCGCGCCGCGGAACTGCTCGTTCAATTGCAACCCAACGTTCGCGACGGGCGCGACGAAGAAGGACCCCACGCGCTCGAAATGGCGGAGACGGCCCTGCGTACATTGGCCCTCCCTGAACTTGCGCCCTTTCTCGACCAACTTGTTCCCGAATTCCGCTTTGGGCTGCAAATCCGCCGCACTACCTCGCCGGGCGAGCAGACGCGGCCGCGATCGAGGGGAAGCGCGTCGCGCTTGTCATTGACTGGAAGTCGGACGTGAAATCCGAACGCTGCGGCGCACGACGCGCACGCAGCGCAGCTGCGCGACTACTTCGCGTCACGAATGCGCGACGGGGCGCTGTCGTTTACATGACCACAGGCCAAGTATCCTGGATCGAACCGACGTAGCGTCACCAGGGCATTCAGGATCGGTGTCGGAGTGCAGACGAGCACCCGGCGTGAGCCGCGTGTCATCGCAACATAGAGATTGCGCGCGTTGAGCGGCCGGCATTAAGGACAACCGAGATGTCGGCTTCGAGACCTTCAGCAATAGGGTGCTTCCGACGGAACGGCTGGCAAGCGGCCGGCCGATGAACCTGGACTGTTCACGTATCGTGATCGTCGCGTCACGGAACGACGGGCCGCCGGCCGACGCGGCAACTTGCAAAGCCTGTTGCGTGGCCGACAGGACCGCGGGGCGGTAGCATTGGACGCCTCCTGCGCGATTGATCGCGGTGAGGAGATCGGCGACCTCCGCGAGCGTCCGCGACGCTTCGAATGTCGCGGCCGCCCGCTCGATGTCGGACAGAGCCCGACCGAATTTTCCGGCGTTCACGGCCGCAACCGACCGCACAAGGTCGTCTGCGGAAAACCTGCTCATCAAATTTTCCGCGAAATCGGCGACGACGGAGAGCGCCTCCGGTCTGGCGAGATTGAGCGGCGCCGAATCCGTCAGATCGCGCAGATCCACGGCCTCTACCGTCACCGCTCCCTCGACTTGCCGGGCGAAGCGGCGCTGCCCGCGAGGGTCGGTGCTGTCGCCGATGATCACGACTCCTGCCTCGTCAGGCGCGTGCACAGCGGCCGCCGCGTGACGCAGCGCATCGTCCCCGTCGGCCGTCGAGCTGAACCCACTCGACGCCAAGGGCCGCGGTCCGAATGTCGATCGGCTTGCCTGTCGCTAGATAGGGCCGTATGGCCAGCAGCCAATTTCCGAGGTCGTGCGCTCCCGCGTTGATCCACCGCCAAGGGATCGAGGGCTCTCCCGCAAGCGGAAAAAACACGACACTCGCCTGCCAGTCGGCCAACGGATCGCCGCCAAATCCAAATATCGATTGAAAAGGATCTCCGACGATGGCGGTAGGCAGGCTTTGCGCCAGCCAAGTTACAAGTGAGTGCTGGCGTATCGAACAGTCTTGATACCCGTCGACGAACAGGTGCGCGAAGCTAGCGGCGAGGATGTTGTTCAATGTCCGGCGGCAACCAGTCGTGCCGCCGTGTCGCGGATGGCCACGTAATTCGGCCGGGCGCCGTTCACGATACGAGGATCGTGTCCCGCACGCTGCGGAAATGTCGAAATCAGCCTGATCGCAAAGCCGTCCAGCGTCGTAGCACGGTAAGCGCTCGGCTTCACACCGACCCTCTGGAGGCGACCGCGAAGCGCAGCGACCCCCGCATTGGTGTGTGTTAGCACTAAGATGGGCTTCGACCCGTCGTGCCGCGCGATAGCATTGGTGATGAGCTGGGTCTTGCCACAGCCCGCTGGCGCTACCACTAGCCCACGGCTGATCGACCGCAGGTTGATCTCAGTGGCTGCCATCTTCGACCCAGTCCAGCACCTCGTCCGTGACGTACGTGAGGCTGCGGTCGGCCCCGCCGTTTCCATCGTGCTGATAGTCTTGAGCCATCCGAAGCGGGCGGCCGCATTTCCGAGAAGGGTGCGGCTGGCGGGACTGAAGCCGCTACAGAGCGCCTCGGCTTCAAGTTCGTGGGAGCGTTTTGTGCCATTGGAAATTGTTCTGATATGCGCTTCGATCAACGCGCGATCTTTCGCCTCGATGGGAATACTCAGGAGTTTGCTTGCAGGCCCGTCGGGGATAGCCTCGAATAATTCTTGTTCGAGTGCCCGCCCACCGCCCCATGCGAATACCTTGCCCCCGTTGCCAGTGAAAGTGGCCTCGGCCACTGCGGGGCGGGTTTGTCGCTGTCTCTGAGGATGGCGGTCCGGTATCCAAGAGACTGCAAAGCGAGCGCGCGGGTGAAGGTTTCGTCGCCGTTGCGGTTGACCAAAGTCGCGCCGCAGGCGGACAGCGACGTCTCACCGCTCGCGGTGAAGTGCTGGTCCAGACCACGGATCAGACCGATTTCGCTTCCGCCCTCGCAAACCACAATGGACGAGGCGAGCAGAGCGTGGGCGTGGGCGCGGATCGTGCCCTGCACGTCCCCCGCATCGCTCGCGCGGGTGACCCCAGGCCGAACGCCGTTCCGACGAACCATGTGAGCTGGCGTGCGCTCAGTTCGGTGACGGCAATCGGCGAGTGGCTGGTCGCAAAGACCTGCAGCGGCGGCCTCTCTTCCTTCGCGCCCAGTGCGCCGAGCAAGCGTATGATGCGGTGCGGTTCTAGGCCGTATTCGAGCTCGTCTTATAAGGAACGTGGTGCATGCTTCTCCGGCGGCCTTCCGCTGCAACGCGGCGATCAGCAGGCGCGACGAACCGAGGCCAAGCGCACGTAGCGGCACCCCATCCTCGTCATGAAGTGAAATAGTTCCGCCCGTAAAGGTGACCGAGCCAGCATCGATCAGCGCCTGTACGGCGTCGCCTACCGGCACGCCCATGTCTCCGGCGGCTACTTTGACCAGCCTCAGCGGCTCCTCAAGCTCCTTGAGCTCTTTTTGGTCGAAGGCGCCGCGCATCTCACGCGCCGCCCGAGCCAGCTCCTTTGATGCGTCGGTCTTGCCATCGGTGAGTTTAGTCAGCACGGAGCCGCGTCGCCACGTCAGGTGCGTATCGCCGGTCACGCCAAGCCGAGCAGGCGCGATGCGCGTGCGATCGGCCCAGTTGGAGGGTTCGGGCTCCGACCTGCGGCCTGCGCGCGGGGCCAGACCAAGGTGTCCACTCCGGCTCAAGGTCGTTCTGGACAGTGAGTTGCAGCGTTAGGGCGGTTCCGAGTTCGGCGCCGGGCTCCGGTTCCACCAGCCCAGTAGTCGCATCGAAGCCCACTAGGAAGTCGCCGTAGGCATCGATGTTCTTCAGCGGGTCATCGAGGGCGCCGAGTGTCAGTGCAATGCGGATGGGGTGGCCGAAATCGAGAGCGTGGAAATCGGCGTCAGTGAAGGAGAGGGAACGCCGTGCTCCGAGGCAAAGGTCGATGGCGTCAAGGATTGTGGACTTGCCCCCGTCGCCCGGCCCAATCAGGCAATTTATCCCCGGGTCAGGCAGCCAGCGAAGGCTCTTGACTGCCCGAAAGCTTCTCGACCTCCACCACGCGGATCAGCGCCATACTATTTCCCCAAAGTCGTCCACACCGGCAAGCGCCCACGGTATCGTTGGATGCAGCCCCCGAGTCCAACCCCCGCTTGCCGATCACCTCAGAGAGACGTCGTTCCGCTACTTCGTCTTGACGCTGCGCGAGTGGTCAGCTTCGAGCCTCCGCGGGTCACGGGTTGCGTCTCTCAGTTGGACGGACATCGACCCTCTAGAATTCAAGGAGATCACCTCTGTCATGCCTCTTCTTCGCCTT
>CAVVTP010000029.1:0-78492 GCA_963751165.1 uncultured Alphaproteobacteria bacterium | reverse complement strand
TCTAGAACGGCAGAGCCTGGAGGAAGACGCGATCAGCCCCGGCGACGCCGTGTTCGTGCGCACCGGTCACGGAACCCGCTGGTACACGGAAACGAAGATCTTCTACGACGGCGCGCCGGGCATCGGTCTCGAATGCGCGCGATGGTTCTCGAGTCTCCAGGTTTGCATCGTCGGCGCGGACAATTTTGCCGTCGAGGTCGTCCCGCCGGTCGACCCGAAGGTGTTCCACCCATGCCACCAGCATCTCATCATGGAGAACGGCATCCATCTGCAGGAGGGCATGACCTTCGAGGGCCTCGTCGAACGCGAGGCCTGGGTCTTCGCCTACGTGTTCGCCCCCGTGCCGATCGTCGGCGCGACGGGCTCGCCGGGAAACCCGATCGCGGTGCTTTGACTGGGGCCGCAAGCGGAGCCGGGGAAGGATGGCTCCCGGCATTCGGACGGAGCCCGTTTGATCACGCCGTCACGGCGTCGGGCGCGAAGACCCGACGGACAGGTTGAGCGGCGACCACGGTGTCGCCCTCGGTGGGGCGTCCGAACGTACGCGGCGGCGGGATCAACCGCGGCGGCGTCCATTCACCTGATCAACGCCCGCCAGTCCAACGGAGAAAACACCTCGATCATCACGATCAGCCCGAAGGCAGCGACCAGGCTCGATTTCGCTCGCCCAAGGTCATCGTTCATCACGGCGCAGATCGCAGCAAGACCGAGCGTCAACACGATAAGCCCAGCCAACAATTTGAATAACGCATCGCTCCAGGGGGCAAAAAATAGACCGCCTAACGCAAAGGCGGTAAAACGAGCGGCTCGTTCCATCGACACTGTCCCTCCGGAAATCGACGAAGTTAACGTAACACTGCCCGGCTCGATTAACGAAGCCTTATCCATATGCGGCCAAGCGATCCTTTCGATTTTGGTTAATTCATCGATTGATGGATCGGCCGCCCTCGTGACGGCCGCCCCTTCACTGGCTGAGGAATCCGCGTCCTGCACGCGCCCGAACCAGGAAGTTAGGGGCTTCGGGAAAGCGTCATCGTCGATGCGTAACTGCCGATTGACCCCTGGTTTTCGGGCCGTATCAGGGAAGAACAGGGAAAAGGCTTAAGCAACGAAGCGCCGCGCCCGGCGTTCGACTGGACTTCCTCCGACCGGAAGGATGGCTCGCCACCTTGCCCTCAAGTAGGAAATCGGGCCGCGCTTCGCCGACCGACGTGCGGTCGCCTACGAAGTCCGCATCCAATCCGTCAGGGTGACCTCGTCGCCGAGCCAAACCGTCTCTCCGGCCCGAAGCCCTGCCTCCTTCAGACACGCTTCCGGATCGCCGCCGAACAGATCCTTTACGAAAACCGGCAGCCCGCCGGGCACGTGGACGTTGACCGCCCGGCAGAGATGAAAGACGTCGTAACCCATCTTGAGGAACAGGCTGTAGACCGCCGGCCCGCCGATGACCGCGATCGTCCCTTCGGCGACCCCGAGCGCTGCGCAGGCCCGTTCGAACGGAGCGCCGGCCGGATTCCAGAGCAGCGCGTTGGAATTGGCCGGATGGCGCGCCAGCGCTTCGACCCGGTGAGTCAGGATCAGGCGGCGGCGGCCAAGAGTTTTCGGCTGGATCTCCTGCGAATGGCGGCCGTGCACCACCGCCTCGACATGGTCGAGCGCCGTTTCGAAGTAGCGCTGGTCGGCGTCATGGTGGAGGCACGGCGGCATCACACCGGCCGCGTCGGCGATCATGCCGTTGGCCGAAGCGATGACGTAGCCTTCGATGCGGTACGGCCCGATCATGCCGCCGGCTACTCGGACGTGTCCGCGTTGACCAGCGACAAAAACTCGGCGCGCGTGGCCGGCTGGTCGCGGAACGCGCCGAGCATGCGGCTCGTCACCAGATCCGCGCCGCGCTTGTGGATGCCGCGGCTGATCATGCAATGGTGCGCCGCCTTGACGACCACCGCGACCCCGCGCGGGTTCAGCACGTCCTCGATGGTGTTGGCGATCTGCGCCGTCAATCGCTCCTGGATCTGCAGGCGCTTGGAGAAGATTTCCACGACCCGGGCGAGTTTCGAGATCCCGACGACCCGGCGGTCCGGAAGATAGCCGACCCACACCCTCCCGATGATCGGCGCGACATGGTGCTCGCAATGGCTCTCGAACGTGACGCCGCGCAGAACGATCATCTCGTCGTAGCCCTCGACCTCCGTGAAGGTCTTGCGCAGCACCTGCGCCGGGTCCTCGTCATAGCCGCAGAAATATTCGCGGAACGCCCTGACCAGCCGGTGCGGCGTCTCGCGCAAGCCGTCGCGGTCCGGGTCCTCGCCGATCCACTTGAGCACCGTGCGGAACGCCTCCTGGGCCTCGCCGTCGCTGATGGCTTTGTCGCCGGCCGGCGCCTTGCGAGTTACGGTTTCGAGCTTGCTCGCCATTTTCCTCTTTCCTTCCGGCCGTCCGCTCGGCGGGGACGGCGTATCCTCGTGAACTTTAGCGGCCGCCGGCTCACTTCTCAAAGGGCTTGGTTTCGAGTTCGGCGACGAACGCCCGCCAACAGCCCCAACGACGCAAGGCGCGATTCTGCCTCATTCATGCCCGCAAAGTCCTTCGCCGAGCGCGCCTCGAGGTTCATGCCCCATTCGGGGAGGCGTGCGCGGATAGATATGTCGATTCTCGCCGGATACAGCCGGCCCGGGAACGAGGCGGGACACACCGACATGGACAAATGGCGCCAAGGCGGCATTACCGTCCGCAAGGCGGTCGTCGCCGATCTGGACGCGATCGCGAATCTCGAGCGCGAGTGCTTTCCAGAAGATCAGGTCTTGAGGCGATCGATCGCCTATTTCCTGCGGGCCCCACACGCACCGGTGGTCGCCGCCGCCATGGAGGGCGAGCACGCGGGCCACGCAATCCTGTCGCTGCGCAAGGATTCGCAAACAGTTCGCATCTATTCGATTGCGGTCGACCCGCGCTTTGGGCGCCGCGGCGTCGCGTCGGCGCTGCTTCAGGAAAGCGAGAAATACGCGCGCCTGCACAACAAGTCTCAGCTTAGCCTCGAAGTGCGTTACGACAATACGCCCGCCATCGCCCTCTATGAGAAATGGGGCTTCCGCCAATTCGGCGAGCATGAGGACTATTATGCGGACGGCGCCGCTGCGCTGCGCTACAGGAAACGGCTCTGTTCCGACACGGCGCGGGATCGCAGCCGCCAGTACGCACGGAACAGACGCTGAGCGAGTTGGTCCGTCTGTTGCGTTGCGGGAGCAGGCCGCTTACAAGCCCTGTTCTTTTCCGGGACGCTCCATGCAAAATTTGCCTGCCCACCTGAAGAGACTTGAAGCCGAGTTGATCTACATAATGCGTGAGGTTGTCGCGGAAATGCGCAATCCCGTCATGCTGTACTCGATTGGAAAAGACTCGAGCGTCATGTTGCATGTGGCGATGAAGGCCTTTCACCCAACCAAGCCGCCCTTTCCGTTGCTTCATGTCGATACGACCTGGAAGTTTCGCGAAATGATCGCCTTCCGCGACGAGACTGCGCGACGGCTCGATCTCGAGCTCATCGTCCACGTGAACGAGGATGGTCTCAGGCGCGGAATATCACCGATCGCTTCAGGCTCGCAGGTCCACACCCATGTGATGAAGACGGAAGCGCTTCGCCAGGCGCTCGAGAGGGGACGGTACGACGCGGCCTTCGGCGGAGCGCGGCGTGACGAAGAAAAGAGCCGCGCCAAGGAGCGCATTTTCTCGCACCGGTCGGCGGCGCACGCCTGGGACCCGCGCAATCAGCGCCCTGAGCTGTGGCGCCTGTTCAACACGCGCGTCCAGGAGGGCGAGTTGATGCGGGTCTTCCCGCTCTCCAATTGGACTGAACTCGACGTGTGGGAATACATTCGGGCCGAGAATATTCCGGTGGTGCCGCTCTATTTCTCCAAGCCCCGGCCAGTGGTCAAGCGCTCGGGCGCCCTCATCATGGTCGATGACGACCGCCTGCCGCTCGAGCCGGGCGAGCAGCCCCGAATGGCGCGTGTGCGGTTCCGGACGCTCGGCTGCTATCCCTTGACCGGCGCCATCGAATCCGAGGCTGACACGCTCGACGACATCATCGCCGAAATGCGCGCTGCGACCAAGTCCGAACGACAGGGGCGTTTGATCGACAGCGACGAAGCCGGCTCGATGGAGAAAAAGAAGCGGGAGGGGTACTTCTGATGAACGAGGCCGTCCGGACCGCCGCTCTTCCCACGCTCAGACTTCTGACCTGCGGTTCGGTGGATGACGGCAAGTCCACCCTCATCGGCCGGTTGCTTTTCGAAAAGAAGCTGATTTTCGACGATCAGCTGGTGGCGCTCGAGCGCGACTCCAAGAAGTTCGGCACCACCGAGGACGACATCGATTTCGCCTTGCTCGTCGACGGCCTCGAAGCCGAACGGGAACAGGGGATCACCATCGACGTCGCCTATCGCTATTTCGCGACGGCCATGCGTTCTTTCATCGTCGCCGACACTCCAGGCCACGAGCAGTACACTCGCAACATGGCCACCGGCGCGTCGGGCTCGGACCTCGCGATCGTGCTGGTCGACGCCCGCAAGGGCCTGCTTACCCAAACCCATCGCCACTCGATCATCGCCTCGCTGCTCGGGGTGCGGCACGTCGTGCTGGCGGTGAACAAGATCGATCTCGTCGGCTACGACGAGAAGATCTTTCGCGACATCGTCATCGAGTATCGCAAGTTCGCCGAGCCGCTCGGCTTCAGCACGCTCTTCGCCATTCCGATCTCAGCCCGCTATGGCGACAACGTCTCTTCGAAAAGCCCGCGTACCGCCTGGTTCGAAGGGACGCACTTGCTAGACTATCTCGAGCATATCGAGGTCGACGAAGACCGGCGCGCCGCGCAGTTTCGCCTGCCGGTGCAGTGGGTCAACCGGCCGCATCTGGATTTCCGGGGAATTGCGGGCACAATTCCGAGCGGCCACATCCGAAAGGGTCAGTCGATTGTCGTCGCGGGCTCCGGCCGGCGCAGCACAGTCGCCAGGATCTTGGTCGCGGACCAGGAAGCCGAGAGCGCGGAGGCGGGCGACGCCGTGACGCTGACGCTCGACGACGAACTCGATATCGCTCGCGGCGACGTACTTTCGCATCCAGAGAGCCGGCCCGAGGTTGCCGACCAGTTCACCGCCCACCTCATTTGGATGAGCGCCGAGCCGTTGTTGCCGGGACGCTCTTATTTGATGAAGATCGGCGCGCGCACCACGCCTGCTTCGGTCACCGAACTCAAGCATCGAATCGACGTCAACAACTTCGACAAGCTCGCAGCCAAGCGGCTCGACCTCAACGAGGTTGGCTTCTGCAACCTGGCGACGACCATGCCCGTCGCCTACGATTCCTACGCCGAGAACCGCGAAACCGGCGCGTTCATCCTCATCGACCGGCAGACCAACGAAACGGCCGCGGCAGGCATGATCGCCCACGGCCTCAGGCGCGCGACCAACGTCCATCGCCATGGCTATTCGGTGACGCGCGAGGCGCACGCCAACCAGAAGCATCAGCGGCCGGCGATCCTGTGGTTCACGGGCCTCTCCGGCGCAGGCAAGTCGACGATCGCCAATCTGGTCGAGACGAAGCTGCACGAGCGGGGCTGTCATACCGCCCTGCTCGACGGCGACAACGTCCGCCACGGGCTCAACAAGGATCTCGGCTTCACGGCGGCCGACCGGGTGGAGAACATCCGCCGCGTTGGCGAGGTGGCGAAGCTGATGACCGATGTGGGCCTGATTGTGCTCTGCTCGTTCATCTCCCCGTTCCGCGCCGAGAGGCGGCTCGTGCGCGATCTCGCCGCGCAGGGCGAGTTCATCGAGATTTTCGTCGAGGCGCTGCTCGAGACCGTCGTCGCGCGCGACCCGAAGGGCCTGTACAAGCGCGCGCTCGCCGGCGAGATCAAGAATTTCACCGGGGTCGACCAGGCCTACGAGACGCCGGAGGCGCCCGACATGATCCTCAACTCGACGCACGAGAGCGCGGAAGCTTTGGCCGACCGCGTGATCGACGAACTCGAGCGGCGCGGCCATATCGCTCGGCTATAGCTCCGGGGCTCGGCAGGAATTGAATCCCCGGTTGGCGTGAAAGATGAAAGAAGGGAGCCCCGCTCGTGGGTGTGACATGCTGCGCCGATATGTTACAGTTTTACGTTGACTGAAGACAAAAATGATGCATAATGGCGGAACAGTCACTGAGGACACGCTGGGCAAAACCAGGGAGACGCATTGTACGCTCAAGCACTGAGCGCCAAGGACCCGGTACCGATTCAGGCCGAAGACCCGGCGAAGCTTGCCGCCTTCCAGGGGCGCATCGACGCCGAGGAGAAGATCGAGCCGAACGATTGGATGCCGGAGCAGTACCGGCGCACCCTCATCCGTCAGATTTCCCAGCACGCCCATTCCGAGATCATCGGCATGCAGCCGGAGGGCAACTGGGTGACGCGCGCGCCGACCCTCAAGCGCAAGGCGCAACTCTTGGCCAAAATTCAGGACGAGGCGGGGCATGGCCTCTACCTCTACGCCGCCGCCGAGACGCTGGGGGTCACGCGCGAGGAGCTCTTTGACCAGCTCCTGACCGGGCGGGCGAAATATTCCTCGATCTTCAACTATCCGACGCTGAACTACGCCGACATGGGCGCGATCGGCTGGCTGGTCGACGGCGCGGCGATTATGAATCAGATTCCGCTCTGCCGCTGCAGCTACGGCCCCTATGCGCGGGCCATGGTCCTCATCTGTAAGGAGGAATCATTCCACCAGCGGCAGGGCTACGAGATCATGATCGCGATGTGCCGTGGGACGACGGTCCAACGCGAGATGGCGCAAGATGCGCTGAACCGGTTCTGGTGGCCCTCGCTCATGATGTTCGGTCCGCACGATTCGAACAGCACGCATTCCGAGCTGTCGATGAAGTGGAAGATCAAGCGATTCACCAATGACGGCTTGAGGCAGAAGTTCGTCGACGCCACCGTGCCGCAGGCGCAGTACCTCGGCCTAACGATCCCCGACCCGGAACTTCGCTTCGACGAAGCGACCGGGCATTGGGAGCATGGGGTCATCGACTGGGACGAGTTCGCCCGGGTGCTGGCCGGCGACGGGCCTTGCAATCGCCAGCGCATGAAGCACAGACGGCAGGCTGAAGTCGACGGCGCCTGGGTGCGCGAGGCCGCCGCTGCTTACGCCGCCAAGCACCGCGCGAAAGTCAACCGCGCCGCCTGACGCCGGATTCCGAGGCCCGAACCGATGACCGAAGCCGCAACCCCGCTCTGGGAAGTCTTTATCCGACCCCGCAACGGGCTTGCCCATCGTCATGTCGGCTCGCTGCACGCGCATGACGCGAAAATGGCGTTGCAGGCTGCTCGCGACGTCTACACGCGGCGCGGCGAGACGCTGTCGGTCTGGGTCGTGCCCTCCTCGGCCATCGTCGCCTCGGATCCCGCGGAAAAGGGCATGTTGTTCGAGCCGACAGCATCCAAGATCTACCGGCACCCGACATTCTACGCGGTTCCGGATGAAGTCGGGCACATGTGAAGTTGGGCACATGTGACGATGGCCAAGATCGAGCGACGCACGAGGTTCTACTGGGCGCAGGAGAGGTCGTAGACATGTGAGCGCGACGATGCAGACTTTCTCGGATCCGCGCGCGGCTTGGCTCGCTCGTCTCGGCGACGCGACACTCGTCCTTGGCCATCGCATGAGCGAGTGGCTGTCGCGCGCGCCGACGCTCGAGGAAGACATCGCGATGGCGAATTCTGAGCCTCGACCTCATCGGCCAGACCCGGGCGCTCTATACCCGCGCCTGTGAGCTCGACGGCGGAGGGCGTGCCGAAACCGATCTTGCCTATCGGCGCGCCGAGCCGGACTACTGTAATCCGCTCCTCGTCGAGCAGCCGAACGGCAATTTCGCCGACACCATAGTGCGACACCTCCTTTTTTCGGCCTATGCCGTCCCTCTCTACGAGGGGCTCGCCGGCTCCATCGACGCGGAGACGGCCGGAATCGCGGCGCGGTCGTCGCACGAGATCGCCTATCACCTGCGCCACGCAGGCGAATGGATAATCCGCCTCGGCGATGGAACCGCCGAGAGTCATCAGAAGGCGCAGACCGCGCTCGACGACCTCTGGCCATATGTGCCGGAACTGTTCGAGGCGGACGATCTCGACCGTGACGTGGCCGCCTCAGGTTTCGGCGTCGATCCGTCGGCGCTGCGCGAAGATTTCGACGCGGCGATCGACGACGTCCTGGCTCGGGCGACTTTGAGGAAGCCAGCGGAAGGCCGGGGTCAGCGCGGTGGGAAAAGCGGGCGGCACAGCGAGCATCTGGGCCACATCCTCGCGACGATGCAGTTCCTGCAGCGCGCCTATCCGGAGGCGAGGTGGTGAACGCTCCTGCGGCCGATTTCGCTCTTCCCGCCGAGGCCGCCGCTGTAAACGCGGTCACCGACGGCGCCGGTCGCGCTCGACAGCACGTCGAAAGACCGGCGTCTCTCCGGGCGCCCGACGGACCACGGCCGCAACCCGGCGCCGGCGCGCAAGCCGCCCTGGAGGCTTGCGCCCGCGTGCCCGACCCGGAAGTCCCGGTCCTCACCATCCAGGATCTCGGCATCCTGAACGATGTCCGGGTCGATGACGACGGGCGGGTCACGGTTTCGATTCTGCCGACCTACTCCGGCTGCCCGGCGATGAGCGTGATCGCGCTCGGGATCGAGACCGAACTGGCGAAGGCGGGGTTCGACGACGTGCGCATCAAGCTCACGAATGCGCCCGCCTGGACGACCGACCGCATGAGCGAAGCGGCGCGCGTGAAACTGCGCGCCTACGGCATTGCGCCGCCCGGGCGACGCACAGGCAAGCGCGCCCTCTTCGAGGATTCGGCCGACGTCGCCTGCCCTCGCTGCGGTTCGCACGACACGGAGCGCATATCGGAATTCGGGTCGACCGCGTGCAAGGCGCTCTGGCGCTGCCGGGCCTGCCGCGAGCCGTTCGAGCATTTCAAATGCGTATGAGATTTCCTCCCCCGCCCCGCTCGCGGGAAGGGGGTCGGAGTGACGGGCTGCGCCATGCGACCGAGGTCCGCGTCGCCCGTCATTCGACGATTCGCGCCACTTTCTACCCGCACGCGCGGAGAAGCGACGATGGGCCGGCGCCATGATCCAATTTCATTCGCTTGCCATCGCCGACAAACGCCAGGAGACGCCTGACAGCTTTTCTCTCGCGTTTTCCGTTCCCGATCAGCTTCGCGACGACTTCGCGTTTCTACCGGGACAGTATCTCACCATCCGCGCTCTGATCGACGGGGAGGAATGCCGGCGCTCCTATTCGATCTGCTCGGGGGCGGACGAGAATGAACTGAGGATTGCAGTGAAGAAGGTCGACGGCGGGCGCTTCTCGCGCTTCGCCAACGAGGAGCTTCAACCGGGCTCGCGCATCGATGTGGCCGCGCCGCAAGGCCGCTTTACTGCGGAGATCGGTGTCGAGCGCCACTATGCCTTCTTCGCCGCGGGCTCGGGCATTACGCCGGTCATCTCGATTATCCGCTCCATGCTCGCCGCCAATTCGCAGGCCCGCGCGACGCTCTTCTACGGCAACCGCACGACGACGAGCATCATGTTCCGAAAGGACCTCGAAGAGCTCAAGGACCGGCATCTCGGCCGCCTCTCCGTCCTTCATCTGCTGTCGCGCGAATTGCAGGACATCGACATCCTGAACGGCCGACTCGACGGCGGGCGGATCGCGCTCCTGGCGAAGACCATTGTCCGGCCGAAGGACGTGGACGCCTATTTTCTATGCGGCCCCTTCGGCATGATCGAGGAGGGACGCGCCGCGCTGGTCGCCGCCGGCGCCGACCCCTCGCGCATCAAGGCGGAGCTGTTCTCCGCCGATGGCGCTCCCGCGGTGGCGCCGCGCCCCGCAGCCGTCCGCCTCCCGGATGAGGGCGAGGCGCATGTCGACTGCGTGCTCGAGGGGCGCATCCGTCGCATCGAGGTCGAGCCTGGCGCGCTCATCATCGATGCGGCGCACGAGCAGGGATTCGAGATCCCGCACTCGTGCAGAGGCGGCATGTGCTGCACCTGTCGCTGCAAGGTCCTCGAGGGCGAGGTGGCGATGGACGTGAACTACTCGCTCGAGCCCTGGGAGCTGGAAGCCGGCTATGTGCTGGCCTGCCAATCGCGGCCGCTGACTTCGAATGTGAAGCTGGATTTCGACGCGGTTTGAGGCAGACCGCGATGTGATAAGGTCGAGCCGCCGCCATCATCGCGGGGCCGACTCGTTCCGGCCCAAAGCCGACGGAGCCAAGGGCGGGATGACGGCGCCGGCGCTCACCGCCGGCGCCCTTTGCGCTTCAAGCGTATTAGCGGATGCCCGCGTCGATCAGCTTGGTCAGCGCGTCGATCGTCTTCGGCGTCACGACGCCGGCCCCGGTGTTGAGCGACAGGCCGGGCATCTTGTATTTCGCGCTCATCACGCATTGTACGACCGGCATGAAGCCCTGCATGTAGAGCAGCTGGTCGAGGGTGGCGCTGATATAGCCGGATTTGAGCCCGTCGATCGTCGCTGGGGCGAGGTCGATGCCGCCCACGATGATCTCGCCGGGCTTCTTGCCCGCCTTCTTCAAGGCCTCGGGCATGACGCCGGTGACGCCGCCGTGCTGCAGGCCGATCGCCTTCAGGTTCGGATGGGACTGGATATAGGCGACGAACTGCGGGATGCCGACCGACGGGTCGCTGTTGACGTCCTGCGGAATGTCCAGCCGGTCGACCTTGAGGCCGGCCTTCTCCAGCGTATCGGCGAGACCTTTCTCCGAAATGCCGCGCTCGGCCTGGCTGAAGATGCCCCAGACCACCGCCTGATCGCCCGCCTTCAACCCCTGCGCGAGCATCGCCTTGGCGGTGAGCGCTCCGCCCTGGTAGAGATCGACCCCGGCGTAGCCGAAGCCCTTAGGCCCGAACTCCTTCTGCAACTCGGTCAACGGAGCATTGCCGTCGGTGACCACGATGCCCTCGTCGACGGCCTGCTTGACGAGGTCGTGGAACGCGGTCGAGCCGGGATGGCCCATGATTTCGATGCAGCTCGGCTTGGCGGCGAGCGCCTCCTTGAACTGGTTGATCATGGTCTCCGGCGCCCAGGCCGAGAATTGCGACTTCAACTCGACGCCGAGAGCTTCGGCGGCTTCCTTCGCTCCGGTCTGACGGGCAAGCGTGGCGCCGTCGCCTGGGTTGCCGCCCATCTGCATGTACATCACCAGGCCCTTGCCGATCGGATCGGCCGAGGCTGGAGCCGCAACCGACATGACTGCCGCCGCGGCGACGCCGGCCAGAAGCATTTTGGACAGACGCATCCTGTTTCTCCCTTTCAATTCGGGTCCGCCTCGCGCGACGGCCCGTACTTATTCGGCAGCGCGGGCGCTCCCGAATCTCCGGAACGACCCCAGCCGGGCGAGAAACGCCTGTCGGCGCTGCGGTTCGTCCATGTACATGTAGAAGATGATGGCGATCAGAAAGATCAGCCCCTGCACGGTCCGCACCCAGGCGCCGGTGAGGCCCGCGGCGACGAGGCCGGCCTCGACCATGCCGATGATGAGGCAGCCGAACAAAGTGCCGAGGACGGTCGCGCGTCCCCCGAAAATCGATGTGCCGCCGATCAACACCGAGGCGATGGCGGTCAGGAGATAGCCCTGGCCCTGGTTGCCGAAAAAGTTCTTGTTCTCGAGCGTGAGCATGATCGCGGCGCAGGCGGCCAGAAAACCCATGAGGGTGAAGATCTTGATCTTTTCGCGATCGACGTCGATGCCGACGACTCGCGACACGTCGTTCGAATCGCCGATGAACAGAGTGTGCTCGCCGAATCGGTGCCGATTGAGGACAAGCCAGAGAAAGCCGACGATAATCGCCGTCCACAGCGCCTGGATCGAGACCTCCGCCAGCCAGGATCCATTCATCGAAGCGAAGGGACGTCCAACGATCCATTGCCAGACCGAGCTCTCATCGGCGCCGCGCAGCGCATAGGACTTGCCCCCGGACAAGACCGTCGCCATGCCGGCCCAGAAGAACTGGGTTCCGAGCGTGGTCATGAAAGACGGGATGCCGACCTTCGCGATAATGACGCCATTGACGAATCCGACGAAGATTCCCGACGCCAGGCCGGCGATGACGGCAAGCCAACCGAGATTATATTCCTTGAACAGGACGGCGAAGACGAATCCAGAAAAGGCGATGATCGAGGGAAAGCAGAGATCGATCTCCCCCGCCCCGATCACGAAGGTGAGCCCCGTTGCAAGCAGGATCAGCGGCGGCAGTGTGGAAAGAAACGTCGTATAGATATAGGGGGCGAGGAACACTTCCGGCGCCCGATACATGAACAGCGCCAGAAGCAGCGCGTAGACGACGATGATCGGCAGCGCCTCGAAGCGCTGCGAGAAGGACTCACCCGATTCCTGAGCCATCCGGTTTACCCCTGACCCTTGTGCTGTAGCCCGATCAGGTACTCGGTCAGCTCCGCCACCGTCAGGTCCTTCGGGTCGATCTGCGATACGATCCGACCACGATCCAGCACCACAAGCCGGTCGGCGACCTCGTGGACATGCGCGAGATTGTGCTCGATATAAATGCAGGCGCGACCCGACGCTTTGATCTTGCGAACGAAGTCGATCACCTTTCGAACTTCGGCGACGCCAAGCGCGGCGGTCGGCTCGTCGAGCACGATGAGATCGGCATTGTAGTGCATCGCCCGGCCGATCGCGATGCCCTGGCGTTCGCCGCCAGAAAGCTTGCCGACCGTCGAATCAACGGTGATGCCGACGCCCCGGAAGCCGATGACCTCGAGCAGGATCTGCTGGGCGACTTCCTTCTCCTTCTTGATGTTGATGAAGCCGAAGCGGTTCGTGATCTGCCGGCCGACGAAGAAATTGCGCCACAAAGGCTGCTTCTCGGCGAGTGACTTGTCCTGGTAGACGGTCTCGATTGACAGATCGTGCGCCATGCGCACCGAATATTCGCTCTGGTCGATCTGGCGGTCGCGGATGAAAATTCTGCCCGACGTCGGCGCGAGAACGCCCGTCATGACCTTGATCAGCGTCGACTTGCCGGCGCCATTGTCGCCGATGAGGCCGACAATCTCGTTTCGGCCGATTGCGATGTCGATATCGCGCAGGGCATGAACGGCGCCAAAGAATTTCTGCACCGCCTCCATGCGTACGATCGAGGCAAAACCCGGAGCGTCCGGCGCCATTATCCTCCCCTCCGCCGAAAACCGCTCTACGAGCCGCGTTTCCTCATACAATATGAAGTAACCGCAACTCCGCCGGCTTTGCAATGGGCCAAAGGACGAGGAAAATCGCTTCTGCGCTGTCAGCGGAGGCTCAGGCCGATTGGACCTCTGTCACAAAGCAAGAAGCCGTGAGGTCGAACGCACTGAGGTCGGGGAGGACCATCGCGGCGCCTTCGAAGGTTTCGTGACGAGTGTAGAGGCTGGGCGTCACGATCGTCGGCAGGCCTGCCGCCGTGGCGGACAGGAGCCCGTTTTGCGAATCTTCGAAGGCAACGCACTCGTCGGGGCGAAGCGCAAGCATTTCGAGGACGCGGAGATAGGCGTCAGGCGCGGGTTTTTTGAGCGGAACGTCCTCGCCCGAAACGACGGCCTCGAACAATCCGAGGCCTTCCGGAGGGAGCGTCGCCTGCACGAGTTCGACGATGTTGACCCGCGACGTGGTGGTGCAGACGGCGAGGCTGAGGCCGCTTTCGCGCGAAGTCCGGATCAGACGTTCGACTCCTGGGCGGAGCGGACACTGGCCCGCCCGGACGATCTCCGCGTAGTGGGCGTTCTTGCGCCCATGAAGCCTGGCGATGTCGGCGTCGGAAAGTTCGGCGACGGAGAGACCGAGCCTGTCGGCATAACTGCGTATCCTCTCCTTGCCCCCGGTGACGCGATAGAGCTCGCGGTAGAGATCGACGTTCCACGCCCAGTCGAGGCCCGCCTCGGCGAAGGCGGCGTTGAACGCCCTGCGATGGCCCTCTTCCGTTTCGGCCAGGGTCCCGTCGACGTCGAAGATCAGGGCTTTGATCACGATACGCCGCCCCCAGGTTTGCGAGCAGGCCCTTCGAGCAGACCCGATCAAGTTGTATCATAGCCGCAAGCGGCAAAGGAGTTTGTGCATTCGGCGGATTTGAAGATGTCGGCGCAGGCATCGAGCCCTCTAGTCAGGCCGGCGACGGTTCGCTCGGCGAGCTTGCGCAGATTGCAGTCTTCTCGATCGGTTCCTGTCCGGGCTGTAGGCCGCAGATATCGCATTTCGGCCTCGGGCGGAATGGATACGGCCTTCGGTCCGCGCTCCCTTGTGGCAGGCAGATTGTCCCACGACGATATCGCCGGCCAGCGCGTGGGAACGAGACATTTCTCCACCCATTCCTCGTAGTCTTCGAGCTCGAGGACGATCGTCTTCACAACGACTGGCTGGCGAAATCGCGCCTCCCTTCGGCGTCGCCTGCTTTGGCAGGCTCCAAAGCCGCGCGGACACGGCCTCTTTTCTACGACCCAATGCCCGCTCAGGGTCGAAAGCCGAGATCCAAACTGAGACACACCCGATCTCAGGCGCCGTTTCGACCGGCCGCCGCGTTTATTGTCTCTAAACGGAGCCGCAGGAAGGTCGGCCTCCGAGGTGACAACATTATGGCGCCTCCGCGCCCACCGCGTCTCCCTCGCGAAAGACGTCCAGGTCCTTAAGGTCCGATCCCGTCGCACGCCGGTCGACAAGCTTCTCGCGCAAGGTTCTGATCCCGGCGAAGCGCGCTCATCTCGTCCATCGGGAGCGTCGCCGTCGAGCGACCGAGGCGATTAACCATGAAGAAACGGATAGAGAACATTTCCTTCCGTACCAACATACTCTGTGCTATACCGTGAAGATCACCGACGACGGCAAACGAGGACGGCATGGATGAGGAGGAACCCTGCAAGCGGCAGACAACGACGTTCAGCCGATCCGCGAGGAACAAGCGCATCGTGGAGCGGCTGCGCGAAGGCTCCGGCTATAGCGAGATCGTAAGCGAGCAGAAACTGTCCGAGAGGCGCGTCCGCCAGATCGTCAAGCAGGCCCTGGTGGGCCACGAGGCGCTCGAAAGCGCAATCCACGCCCATATGCAGATCGATCGGCTCGGTCAGGCGATGCGGGTCGCGGGCGACGCGCTTGTGCGCGGCGACGTGCGAGCGGTCGCGCCGTTCAGCAAGGCGGTCGAAAATCTCGACCGCAAGGGGGAAGCGGAACAAGCGGTCGCCGCGGCCGCCGCTGCGCCAACTCCCGCGCCGGGCGAGGGTCCCACCATCGCGCCGCCGATCGCGCACAGCCACCCCGTCGCATCGGGAACATGGGCGTGCTGATGCGGCGCGGGAATCGCCCTTCATCGGCCAGGAATCGCGCCAAGTCGCTGATAAACCTTCGCTTCTGGCGGGAATTTCTCGAAATTCTCTGAAACGCTCGGAATCTCTGGAAATTTTTGGGAAGCCCCCCGGAAGCGCTCGGAAATCTTTTGCAGCTTATTGCCGCAACTCGCACAACCCTCCCGCCACCTCGTCCTGAGGAGCCCGCGATCCCCGGACTAGCTCCTGGGGTTGACCCGGGGGCGTCGGCAACCGGGTCTCGCCCGAAACGACGGCCTCGAACAGTCCGAGCCCATCGGGGCAGCGTCGCCGGCGCGCGTTCGACCATATTGACCCACGACGTGCGCCGCAGACGGCGAGCCCCAGGCCGCTTCGCGCGGACACTTAGCCAGCTGCGCCGGATTCAATCAGGCGGATCCGTTTGTACACCCGCGTCATGAACGCCGTCGCGAACAGGGGGGTGAACAGGTTCAGAACAGGCACGGCGACGAAGCCGGAAACGACGGCGCCGGCGATAAAGACCATCGGCCATTGCCGCTGAAAAAGAAATCGAGCCTCCGAGGTCGACACATGGCGCATCGCAGCGAGCTCGAAATACTCGCGCCCGAGAAGATATCCGTTGAGGACGAAGAACGACACGAGCCCGATGCCGGTGAAGACGGTCAACGCGAGGACGATCACATTGACGAGAACCGAAAGGACGGCGAAGCGGATCCCTATCGCAACTGACGGCGCGAGCGGCAGCGGGCGACCCGGAGGCCCGTGTGGGTCGATTGTTCGTTCCACCAGCGCCGCAACATCGTCGAGATAGAAGCTCGCGACCAGCGACGCCGTGGGCGGCGCGAGGAAGATCATGCCGACGATGAGGCCGAGCGCGAGGACGACCGACAGGACCACCCCGAGCCACGCCGGCCCGATGTGGACGAAAGAGAGCGCCAGGTGGTCCAGCCCGATGCCGGCGAGAACGAGGATCGCCGTCGTCAAGGCTAGCGATTTCCACATCACTCGCCGGAACGGCGGCGAAAAGATCTCGGCAAAAGCGTCGAAAGCGTCGGTGATCATTGTCAGCTCGGCTCTAACCGCGCCGCCATGAGCCGCGGCGGCGAGGACGCCAGATGAGGGTGGTGCTGACGGCGTAGTTCCAGACGACACTTAGCACGGCGCCCGATAGGCCCGCGGCCCACCAGACTTGGTTCGACCGGTACACCCACGAGGCCACGTCGATGTTGGCGAGCGCGCCGACGCTGCATCCGAGCGCGAAAGCCAGAAAGCCGGCGATCAGGCTAAGCCCTCGATAGCGGTGGGTCCGATAGGTGATCTCATTATTGAGGACGAAATTGCTTCCCATGGCGACGAGGGTCGCGACAATCTGCCCAGACTGGAAGTCCGACGTCCCGAGGTAAGCTCGAAACGCGGACAGGGCGAGGATGTGAACGACGAGGCCGATCGCGCCGATGAGAGCGAACAGGACGAAACGGATGGGCAGCAAGCCGCCGCTTGCATGATGAGCAACGAGACCGAGAAAATCGAGGCCGACCAGAGGGGTCAGCTTCGATTCTCCGGAAAGCCGCTTGCGGAATTTGTAAGGCGCTTCGACGATCTTCAGCGTTCCGCCCGCGGAGAGGATGATGTCGACCAGGATCTTGAAGCCGTCGGGCGACAGCCGCGGCGATAGCCGCGAGGCCAGGTCGCGCCGGATCATGAAGAATCCGCTCATTGGGTCGGTCACCGGCGCGCCGGCAATCCGGTCAAAGAACCATTTGCCGAGATCGCTGAGCTTCCGCCGCGCGGGCGACAGACCCTCCACGTCACCCACGCGGGTGCCGATCGCCAAGTCGAACGATCCGGCCTCGAGCAGGCCGTACATTTTCAACAGGATCCGTTCGTCGTGCTGAAGATCGCCGTCGATGACAGCCAGAAACTCCGCGCTCGAGGACATCCAGCCCTCGATGACAGCGCCGGCAAGGCCGGTGCGGTTGATGCGCCGAATGCACCGCAGGCGGCGGTCCGACGCTGCAAGCGCGAAGGAGACCTCCGATGTGCCGTCGGGCGAATCGTCGTCGACGACGATCATTTCCCAAGGAACGCCCTCCAGCGCGGCCTTCATGCGATCGAACAGGACGGGGATGTTGGCCGACTCCTGGTAAGTCGGAACGACGACCGATAGGGTCGGCTGCGATCTCGCCGTCGCTGCGTCCGAATGCACCGTGTTTTTCTCTTGCGAGCGGGAAATCTACCCGCCGGGCGCGCCCGGATAAGGGAGGGGAAGCCTGCGCGTCAAGCTATGAACCGGAATGAGCGCAAGCTCAACCGCGGCTGCGCCGTTCCGGCGCAGAGTGTAGGACTGTGTCCTTCCAACCTCTTTGAACATGGACGCTGCGGCCTCCCGCGCCAGCGCGGCCTCCGCGGGGCGCACGACGAGAACACCGTCGCGTCCAAGAAGCCTCTCTCCGTCGGGGACGTACGCCCAGCCACGGGGATCGTTGGAAATCACGAAGACCGGCACCTTTGGCCCGAGCGCAAGCGCGATCTTTCCCGCGTCGGACCAATGCGTCGACAGCACAAAGTCCGGCGGCGGGTCAAGAAGCCGCGCATCTCGCAATTCGCGCCAGGTGAGGGCTTCCAGCGTCGGATCGGCGACGCCGGGCCGCGCCAGCCCCAAAGGGAAGCCGGTCGCGGCCTGCAGTGCGAAGAGTGTGGCGACGCGCGGCGAGCGTTCCGCAGGAGACAAGGGCCCAGCGCCGCAGCTTGTGATCGGACGTCGCGCGTTCGTCAAGCCACGCGCCCAGCAAAGGATAGGCGAAGAACCAGCCAGACATCGTCCATTGCGGCAGGCCGCGAGCGCCCCACAGCGGCGTCATGGTAAACATGGCGACCGGCGGCAGCGCGAGGCAGAAGAGGAAGAATTTCCGCGGGTCGTTTCGATTGCGCCACGCCCCCGCCAGCCCGAGGACCAGGATCGCGAAGATCCAGGGCAACAGATAGACGATTTCGCCCAAGGCCATGACGAGAAACTGGGCCGGCTTCAGACCCGATCCTGGAGACCCGCGCGATCCCTGGAACAGGAAGGACGCCCAGCCGTGCTCGGCGTTCCAGACGAAAACCGGGATCGCCATTGCCAGCGCAAGCGCGGCGGCGACGTATGGCGCCGGATCGCGAAGCCAGCGCCGTCGCCCCGGCGCCAGGATAACGAAGGCCGCCAGTCCGACGACGCTCAGCGCGGCGCTGTATTTCGAAAGCCCCGCGACGCCGAATCCTGCGCCCGCCGCGAGCCAGAGAAGCCAGACGTCCAACCGCGCCGGCAGGCTTGCCGAAGAACAGCCTCGTCAGCGGCCAGACGGCGGCGGCCAGGCCGAACAGGAGCGGACCGTCCGGGACGATCCACGTTCCCGCAGAAGCGAAAAAGAACGGGGTGACGTTCAGGGCGAAGACGGCGATGAGGCCCGCACGGGCGCCGAACAGGTCGAACGTCAGCCGATAGAGGATCCATCCAGTCGCTGCGAAGAGCGCGACGAACGGCACACGCGCTCCAACGCCTTCGCCGAACCAGCGGGCAGCGAAATGGGCCATCCACTGGTGAAGGGGGGGGTGGTCGAAATAGGAGAGATTCAGGGTCCGCGCGATCGCGAGCGTATAGCTCTCGTCGATTCCCGGTCCGAGCGCGCAGGCAAAGACGAGCCTCGCAGCGAGAAAGATCCCGATGACAGCGATCGCGCGGCAATGATATCGTTCAGTCCGTTGCAACGGCCCGTCCGGTCACGTCGCCATCAATCCAGTCGCCGCGGCTTCCCGGACTGCCCTCGCGTCGGGCCCCGGGCACGAATGCGTCAAAGGCCGCCCAGAACTGGCGCCGGAAGATGTCGCGTTCGATCAGGATTTCGTGCTTCGCGCCGTCGATGACAATGATTTCTCCGACCCTCAGTCTGAGGGCGAAGCTTTCGGCCGCCGCTGTGTCGGTTACTTGATCAGCTCCGGATGCAATGATCAGCATCGGCGTCTGCAGCTGCTGGGCGAAATTCGGATCGTCGAAGCTTTTCAGGAGGCGGAACGCGGCATGCGCCCAACCCACGGTCGGGCCGCCGAGACCAAGCTGAGGAGCGGCCCTGGCGAGCTCGGCGATGCGCGCGAATCGAACGGGGTCAGTCGTGAATATGTTTCCCTCATAGGGGGCGGACCACAGGTTGCCAGGTCCCTCGCCCGGAATGAACGACGCGCCCATTCCGACCGCGTCGAACGCTTCCAACACGAAGCGCATCAGGCCACGGTGGCTGACCCCCTTCACGGCGATCATCGGCGAAGTCAACACGAGTCTTTCGAAAGGGCTGCGGCCTGCCGAATCGACCATTAGGAGAATCGCCGCTCCCATGGAATGACCGAGGCCGAACCAGGGGGGCGGGCAGTGCGGCCGGAGGACGGAACCGACAAGCGCGTCGAGGTCGCGCTCGAAATAAGAGAAATCGTCGACATGTCCCTTGCGGGCGTTTCGTAGAGCGCGCTCCGAGCCGCCTTGGCCGCGCCAATCCATCGTCGCCACTGCGAATCCGCGAGCGAGCAGGTCGGCCACCACTTCGAAATACTTTTCAATGAACTCTCCGCGCCCACCGAGGACCGTGACTGTTCCTCGGCCATCGGACGACGACACCCAGTGCACGGCCCGCAATCGCACGCCGTCGGACGCGTAGACGTCCTGCTCGACGGCGCCAGGAGGAGCCGGATTGTCGATAGTGGGCATCAACGCCATCGCCGCAGTCTCCGGCAAAATCACCCCGCCTCTTATCAGCGCCCCAATCCGATAGCCAAGCGCCTGCTGCCGCCTCGGGAAGAAAGCAGCTGGCGCGGGCGCCTGGGCCGAAGTGGACAGCGTGGGCAGCTTGGCCTAAGGGCCCGCTCGGCCGTCCGTCTGACGGAGCGGTGACGGAGAAGCGGAGAGCAGCGTTAATGGATCAGGCGCGGCGCGGTCTCACGGAAGCGGATCGGCGACTCCTCGATCGTCTCGTGCAGGCGCGCGTCCGTGCGACCGCTGCCCCGACCGACCCCGACAAAGAAAAGGCGAAGCGAACCGCCGACCACTCAGCCTGGCTCGATTTTGGCAACCTGCCGGGTTACGCTGAACAGCTGCTTCTGCGCTCCGCCGCCTCCGCGTTGGGTCTCCGAGATCCTTTCTTCCTCGTTCATGAGGACGACGCCGGCCCCCGGACCGTCATCGACGGCCGGCGCATGATCAATTTCTCGTCGTACGATTATCTCGGCCTCAATCGCCATCCTGAAGTTCGCGTGGCCGCGCATGCGGCGATTGACCGGTACGGCGCGTCGGCCGGCGCAAGCAGGCTCGTGGCTGGCGAACGACCCGTTCATCGCGCGCTCGAAACCGCGCTCGCCAGCCACTACGGCCAGAGCGCCTGCCTGACCTTCGTCAGCGGACACGCCGCCAACGTGTCGACGATCAGCGCGTTGCTCGGTCCTCGCGATCTCGTTGTGCACGATGCGCTCGCCCATAACAGCATCGTCATGGGCGCGCAATTGTCGGCTGCGGACAGGCGCTCCTTTCCGCACAACGACTTGCCGGCGCTCGATTCGATGCTGCAATCCTCACGGGGTCGCTACGAACGAACGCTGATCGTCGTGGAAGGCCTTTACAGCATGGACGGCGACGTCTGCGATCTGCCGGGCCTCGTCGAATTGAAAGAGCGCCATCAAGCCTGGCTCATGGTCGACGATGCGCACGGGCTGGGGGTCCTCGGTTCGCGGGGCCAGGGCGTGTTCGAACATTTCGGCGTCGATCCGCGACGGATCGACATATGGATGGGCACCCTCTCGAAGACGCTCGCCGCTTGCGGCGGCTTTATCGCCGGCGACGCGGCCTTGGTCGATTTTCTAAAGCATGCGGCTGGCGGCTTCGTCTACAGCGTCGGAATGTCGCCACCGATCGCCGCCGCCGCTCTCGCTGCTCTCGAAATTGTCCACCGCGAGCCCGATAGGCCGGCGCGCCTCCGCGAGAGGGCGCATCAGTTCGCTGCAGCCTGCCGCCGGGCGGAGCTGGATCTTGGGAACAGCATCGACGAAGCGATTATTCCCGTGATGACCGGCGACTCGATCCGGGCCGCCGCGCTCAGCCAGCGACTCGCTGAACGGAACATCAACGTCCAGCCGATCATCGCTCCGGCGGTTCCGGACGGCCTTGCGCGGCTCAGGTTTTTCCTGAGCAGCGAGCACGATTCCGAGGACATCGCTGCCTCTGTGCAGGCGATTGCGCAGGAATTTGCGGCGTTGGGCCGCTCGATGGCGGGCCGGGTCTAAGGCCGGATGGGCGAGCTGGAGGTTGTTCCGGTCCACGACCGGGCTGGGATCTCGGACTTCATCGGCGCCGGACGGCGCGCGCAAACGATCAATTCTCGTTGGGTCGAACCAGTTCACGAAGAGTTCCGCATGACCTTCGATCGGCGGCGGGCGCCATTCCTGCGCGAGAACATCGTCCAGCCATTTGTGGCGTTCAGAAACGGAGAACCGGTCGGCCGTATCGTGGCGACGATCGATGCAGCGCATCAGACAAAGTTCAGTGACGCGTGCGGCTTTTTTGGCTTCATCGACGCGATCGACGATCACGCGGTGTTCGCCGCATTGTTCGCCGAGGCGGAGCGGTTCTTGAGGGAAAGGGGCATGCGCCTGGCGCGCGGGCCGTTCAGCCTCACGATCAACCACGAATCCGGCCTGCTGGTCCACGGTTTCGACGAGCCTCACGTCGTTCGAACCAACCATTCGCCGCCGCACTTCGCCGGGCATATCGAAAAGCTCGGCTACCGGAAGGCGATGGATCTGGTGGCCTACGTTTGCCGCGTGTCCGAGACGGAGACCCCCGAGCGCGTCCGCCGGGCAATGCAAAGACGCCTCACTCCGCAACTCGAGTTCCACCGGCTGTCGCTTCTGGGCTGGAACCGTGATTTTGCCCGTGTTCTGGCGCTCTACAACGACGCCTGGTCCGACAACGAATGGGCGATGCCCGTGAGCAAGGAGGAGGCGGGGTTCATCGCCCGTCTCATGCTGCCGGCGTGCAAGCCCCGCTGGATCCGGATCGCCTCCTACAATGGAGAAGACGTGGCCTTGGCCGTGCACATCCCAGACGCCAACGAAGCGCTGCAGGGGCTGCACGGAAAGTTGCTTCCGTTCGGATTCGCCCGTTTTCTCTGGCGCATTCACGTTCGGGGCACGCGGATGACGCGTGCGCCGATGACCGGCGTCGCAAGAAAATGGCGCAACACGAAGATCGGTGCGTTGGCGGTGAGCACGCTTATCGCCAAGGAGATCGAAGACGCCCGCGAAGCCGGCGTAGAGGAGATCGAATACAGCTGGATGCTGGAGACCAACACCGAGGCGATCAACGGCGTCCGCGCCTTGCCCGCGCGCCACACTCGCACATTCAGGATTTACCAGAAGAACCTTTAGATCAAACTTGCGTCCGCGCCGCAGCGCGAAAGTTCAGAAGCGCGCGGCGACGCAAAGGGTCCGGCAGGAATTGCTGAAGCCGGGCGGCAAGATAGAGAGGCCAGGGAAAGGCAATGATCGCCTTTCGACGCTCGAGCCCCCTGCGGATGCGTCGGGCGGCGTCTTCGGCGTTGATCAGAAAAGGCTTCGCGCTGTCGTAGGAACCCGTCATTGGCGTATCGACGAACCCCGGACAGACGACGCTGATCGACACGCCGTCCAAATGATAAAGCGCGCGCGTCGCCAGTCCGAACGCGAGGATGGCGGCTTTGCTGGCCGCGTAGGACGGCGAATCCGGGGGCGGGGCGAACGCCGCGATCGATCCGAGCAGCGCAATTTGCCCAGAGCGCCGGCGCCGCATTCGCGGCGCGACCGGCGCCAGGGCGTTCATCATGCCGTTCAGATTGACGTCGAACAGTTCCGCCGACCTCGTCAGGTCCTCGACGGCGCCCGCGGCCGGGGTGACCATCGTGACGCCCGCGCTCGCAATCAGGCAATCGATCGGGGTCGCGGCGTCGAACGCGAGGAGGAACGCGCTCATGGCGCCAGGGTCCCGGACGTCGACCTGGCCAACGCAGACGCCGGCACCGCGCTGTCGCGCCGCCGCCGCTACCTCCCCCAGACGAGGAGCGTCCCGCCCGATTACCGCCAGCGTCACGCCCGGCGCCGCGTACTCGATCGCCAGGGCCCGGCCCAATCCGCTGCTGGCGCCGGTGATGGCGATGGTTCGGGGCGTAGGAGTTCGCTCTCGGCTCAAACTCATTCAACATCCGAAGCGACTATCGAACCGATGTCAAAGCTGGTTCTCGGTGGAGACGCACGTCTGATTGCTCATGTCGACGAAGTTGCCGCGCCAAATGTAGCGATTCTTCGCCAACGCAATTGGCCAGATCGCCAACGCCATCCCGTCGCGAATGATGTACGCGACAAACGAGACCGGACTCCAAGGCCAGCCGACCGCCAAGGCCAGAGCGGCCTCAACACCGTACCACACCGCCGCGATGCCCAGCAAGGTCCATCCAACCGGCCAGTCAGCAAGGATCGCCACACCGAGTCCAGAGAGAAGCGGCGTCGCCGAGGTAGTCAGGCACTCCCATAGGAAAACAAAAGGAAAGGATTGCCGACGGAGCTGCGCCCATCTCAACTGACGGCGCCAGACCTGCGCCATGCTGCGGCGGCCCAAGATTTGTTCAAATGGACGATCGACCAATCTCACCTTGAGATTGGCCTCGCGCACAAGCTTGGTCGCCGCAGAGTCTTCGGCAATGTCGAACGATAGTCCTCGGAATCCGTCGCGGTTAGCGAGCAAATCCCGGCGGAAGAGCATCGCCTTGCCGTTTGCGAAGCCGCCTCCGAGGCAATCGGCGGAGAGCTGCCAACGAGCGTGAAACGTGTTCAGGAAGGCACATTCAACCTCCGCCCATAAGCCTGACGGCTCGACGCCGATCGACGGGGAACTCGACAATCCAGTCGAAGCGTCCCACACCGCCAACAAGCGATCGATCAGGTCCGGCGGGAAAGCGACATTGCCATCGACCATCGCGATCAGTTCGGCTCGAGCCGCGGTCCAACCCTTCTCGATGTTATCAAGCTTGGGATTTGCCGATACGTGGGCGCGACCGACGAGCAATTTAGCCTTGACATGGGGGGACGCCGCAATCCTCCTCCGCAATGAAGCGAGGCGAGGTTCGTCCTCGTCAAAAGCACAGAACAACAACTCGAGATCCGGGTAGCGAATGTCAAAGGCCGACAACGCCGTCTCGATCTCGGATCGTTCGAGCCCCGCTATGGGGATGACGAGGCTGACAGGAAGCTGTCGCTGGAGATCGCCGTATATCGGGGACACCGACGTGGCGCCCAGTCGGCTGGCCGTGAGAATCGCCGTGGCGAAATGCAGCATGAATGCGATCGTGAGTATCGCCGCCAGCGGTGCAGCATCTGTCACGATGGTCAGCCCCGCGTTTCAGGTATGCCCTTTACTCGGCGTAGCTCGGATCCCGCAGGTTCGGTCGGTTTCGACCCTGGATGTGTCACGGGACGCCTCGCCCTTGAGCGGCCAGCAGCGTCCGCGTCCGCTTCCGCCTCGATCACTCCACGCCCGAAGAGGGTCCATAACTGCAATTCTTGATCGATCGATCCAAAACGCTGCTGCGACCCCGAAGAGAGCGATGGCGAAGACGGTGAGGCCAACCATGTCGAACATCGTAACGACGCCAATCGGGCTGTTAAATGAGGGTTGCCCGCACCAAGCGGCAAACAAGAAGCAAGCCACTATGAGTATCCGCATTTCAGTGGGTCCCCATCCGAGATGCGAAATCTGATCAATGTTCGAAGAAGGTAGCTTCACCAGATCGTAAAACTTAACCAGCATGCTGCCGAGAAGCCCCATCAAGGCGGTGCTCAAATGCATAAGCGGCGATAGACCGAGCCCGAACATGATCATGAAGTGTGACGCCATGTCCGAATACTGATCCACAAATGGCCCGTATATCCTTCGCTCTGTGCCACGAAAACGAGCGAGAGAGCCGTCCAGGGAATTGCCGAACCAATTGATGAATTCTCCAAGCACAGCAATGTACAGGAATTTGATATTCACGTGTGTCGCAAAGCATGAAGTCCCCGTAATCGCGCCCCCTAGCACCCCTAACACTGTTAGGCTATCCGAGCTCACCCACTCGGGCAAACGCGCGGCGATGGCGTTCAACAACTGCCTCTCACGCGAAGCCAAGATACTTTCATTTACTCGGCGTATCGGGGACGCCGGTCCCGAAGCTGATTGCATAGTCCCCGACTCCCCAGAACTCTTCAACGATGGCGCGTCGCGCCCGCCTTACGCCGACGCCGGCTGCCGGCCTGCCCCGGTTAATCCGACGCCCTTCTCCTGGAGCGAGGTTATCAAGGGCTCGATCTCGCCCCAATCGGCCTTTTCCAGATGCCGCTTCGCCAATCCTTCGGCGACATCGATTTTCTGATCGTCCTGCTGTTTCGCCGACAGCAGATATTCTGCGAGCTCCCCAACGTTGAAGCTTCCGGGGGAGCTTCCGAGGGGAGCGTCCATCGCGAAGCGAGTCTCGAGGCTCAGCATCAGCTCGACCGCCATCAAGGAATCGACCCCGATCTCCATCAAGGGCTTCGTCCTGTTGACTTCGTCGCGCGGAAGCCGAAGTATGCGTGCGATTTCCTCGACCAGGATGTCGGCGACGGCCCGGCGAGCCTGATCCGGCCCCAATCTCGCAACGAGCGTCCGGAGGTCGATGACGCTTTCGGAGGTAACGTCGGAAGCATTGGCGTCGCCTGAGAGGAGGCTGTAGCTTGGCGAAGTCAAGAGAGGCAGATGGGCGCGAGCCGCCGACCAGTTGATGTCCGCGATGACGACCATCGCGTCGCGGGCGAAATCGCCTTGTTCAAGAGATGAAGATTGCGCCATCAGATCGAGCGCCGCTCGGGCATTCATCGCTCTGACGCCGGCGCGTTGGGCCAGAGCGTCTCGAGTCGCCGCGTGACGAGCCAGCACGCCAACATCGCCGATGGCGCCCCACGCAACCGCAAGCGCGGGCAGTCTCTCCGAACGGCGTTGGCGCGCCAGCCCCTCCAGAAAACCATTGGCGGCCACATAGGCCCCTTGCCCGGGGTTCCCGATGATTGTGGTCGCGGAGGAGAACAGGATGAAATAGTCTAGCTCGAGTCCGCGCGTAAGTTCGTCGAGATTTTCCGCGCCCGCGATTTTTGGCCGCAGCACCTTGAGAAGCCGTGCCTCGTCCATATTGGCGACGATTGCGTCGTCGAGCACCATTGCGGCATGGATCACGCCCGCCGCCGGCGGCATGGTTCGAGCGATATCGGCCAGAAATTGTTCGGTCGCGCGTTTGTCTGCGACGTCGAGCGAGGCGACACGAACCTGGACGCCCCGTCTTCGGATTGCTTCGACCGCTTCGCGCGCGGATCTGCTGGAGGCCCCCGAGCGGCCGACGAGCGCCAGATGGCGGGCGCCGCGTTCGACCAGCCACTCCGCAGCAGCAAGGCCAAATCCGCCAAGCCCCCCAGTGACGAGGTGCGTGCGATCAGGGGCGGCTTCGAACGACCGAACACTCCTCTTCGAGCGGGAAACGGCGTTTCGGGTCGGCGGGCGTATGAGGATTTTTCCGATGTGTCCGGACTGTTGCATGAGCCGCATCGCTTCAACCGACTCGTCGTGGGCGAAGACGGTGTAGGGCAGGGGCGCGAAGTCGCCTGACGCGAACAACGCCAGCACGTCGGCGAACAATCGGCGAGACACGTCCGGACGCGACGCAAGCAACTGGTCGAGATCGACGCCGAAGTAGCTGAGGTTACGTCGGAACGGACGCAATCCAACGGGCGTATTGGCCAAGTAGTCGCGCTTGCCGAGCTCGACGAAGCGGCCGAAAGGCTGCAGCAGCCCGAGACTACGCTCCATGGCCTCGCCCGCGAGCGAATTCAGGACCACCGAAACCCCGCGCCCTCGGGTCGCACGCATGACATCGTCGACAAAAGAGCCGCTGCGGGAGTCAAACGCATGCTCAGCTCCTAAGGCGAGCGTCAACGCGCGTTTCTCGCGCGATCCTGCCGTGACCACAGCTCGGGCCCCTCGCCACCGGGCGATCTGCAGCGCTGCGAGGCCGACGCCGCCAGCACCGCCATGGATGAGGACCCATTCATCCTGCTTCAGATCGGCGCAACTGATCAGGGCGTAATAGGCCGTCAAAAACGACACCGGAACGGTGGCCGCGCTCTCACAGGAAAGCGAACCGGGAACCTTGGCGACATGCTCCACGTCGACGACGACTTGTGTTGCGAACGCCCCGCCGCATAAACCCACCACCGAGTTGCCGACCTTCAAATGCGCGACAGCGGATCCGGCTCGGGTCACCCGTCCGGAGAACTCCAACCCGAGCGTCGGTCCGGCAAACCCATCCTCTAACATTTCGTCAGGAAGGATCGAAAGCGCCCACATGACGTCGCGGAAGTTGAGGCCCGTCGCGACGACCTCGACTTCGATTTCGTTAGCTTTCGGCGCCCGACGTTCGACCGGTTTCCAGGAGATCCGATCCAGGCCTCCTTCGGCGCTCTTTTCGAGTCGGCTGGCGACGCTGTGATCTGTTGCAGCCTCGGTCCCCGCGCTTTCCGGCCTAGCGTAGCGAAGCACCCGGACCCGGTCACCCTCGATCGCGAAGTCGGTCTCAGTCACGTTCGACAGCACGACGGCCGCCAGTTGCTCCGTTGCGCCAGGCGACCAATCGGCGATCTCAATCCGGCGAAAATCGACAGTCGGAAACTCATTGGCAAGGGTTCTGACGAAGCTCATGACTGCGTCGGCGACCGCGCGGTCCGAAGCCGGAACGACCACGAAGAGCTTCGCCTTGGCGTGGACGAGGCGACCCGCAATATTGCGCAATGCAAGGCAATGGGAGGCGACTCGAGCCGTCCCGTCTCCTTCCAGGACGCCCGCGATCCAAACGTAGGAACCCGCTCGCTGCGCCGCCAACTCGGCCGACTGGACAAGACGGCAGGGGGCGCCCCGCGCCGTGATCGCTTTGAGTAGTTCAACCGGATCGTCCTCGGGATTGGCTCTTTGGCAAATCACCGCGACAGCAGCGATCGAGATAGGTTGCTCCGGCCTATCCGTCGCCCTGGCGCTTAACTCGATCGCGTGGTCGGCGCCCGTATCGATGACCCTCGCGTCAACCTGTACAAGCCCGGCGCGCGAGAACAGCGCCGACCAGGCGCCGGCGCTCAAGCGCAGCTCTTGCTGGTCGCCGTCATCGCGTTCCGTCAGACCCAGAATGAGGTCGCGAAAGAACGAGGGGGAAGGCTCGACCGCCATGACCAGGGCGTCCGCCGCGCACTTTTGAACGAGCCGATCGAATGCGCCGTTGCGGGCCGCCAAACGGGAAAGCCCGCCGGCGCTGACGATCAGATCGAAGCTGACGTCCGGAAGGGCATCAAGATCGCTGCAAAACGACGCGTCCGTTCCTTCGCCGAACTTAAGGCGCGCTCGCTCGAGGCGAGACGGATCGAAATCCAAAACGGTCACTCGCGCCTCGTCTGCCGCCGCAAAGCGCAAGGTTTCGGAGGTCGCGGGACCAACCCCGATCTGGAGCACGCGCAAAGCAAAGCCGCGGCCCTCTGGACGATCCATCCTGGAGAGTCGTTCGCCAAGCACGCGAGCCGCGGCGACGACCGATGGCGAACGCAACTCGTAGGCCTCCACCGAACCTTCGGTTGGAGGCGCCAGCTCCGCGCCTTCCCAGCCGAAGTCGTGCAGCGACGCGCCTACGCTTGCAGCAAGCAGCAACTCGGGCGCGCGCTCGGGATGCTGGGTCACAAGGGCGGAAAAGATATCCCGGGCCTGAGGCAGCGCCTGAACGCTCAGATGAAAGACCGAGCCGGAGCGATGGATAAGGCCGCTCTTCTCCAGCCCAGCCAGCGTCGACTCCAGCCACCGACCCCGACCAGGCGGAAGCCTTCCGCTCGCCAGCAGGGCGTCAACGTCGAGATTATCTCCCTCCTTCGCCAACCGGCGCGCCAGATGATATGCGGCAGCGATAGCCCATGCCTCGACGAGGAAAGCGGCAGGCGGCAGCTGGGGGCCGGCGTCAGGCTCGTTCGCCAGACTTTCGCTGGCCTCGGCCAAGCGCGCCCGGGGCGCATGTTCCCTGGTTGACGGAATCCACTGAGGAGCCAGACCGAACTGTTCAAGGTCCGGGGCGGAGCGGACGCGAACGCTCTGGTACCGTGCACCGGTGAGAGTCGCCGCCAAAGCGCCTTCGGCGTCGAAGAGATGGAAATCCGCCAGTATGACCCTGTCGTCGCGTCGCGTGACACGAATCGTTGCGCCCGCGAGGCGGGCGCCGGGCAAAAAGAGCCGCGCCTCTTCGAACCGGACCGGCAGGTAGGCGCCGCTTTCGTTCTCCCGTCCCGCAAACAGAAGAACGAGGCCATGGAAGCAGGAATCGAGTCGGGCTGGATCCAAACCGAACCGCGGGTCTCCAACGTCGGCGCTGAGGACGACCTGAATGGTTCCATTGTCCATGGCGCACGCCCGGTCGAGACGCCGGAAGGCTGGCCCAAACTCGAGCCCCGAGGCAAGCGCCCTGGCGTAGATCTCGGAGGCTTCCACGCCGTCAGGAAGCGCAGCCGGACCTCGAACGATTGGGACGGGCCCCGGCTTCTGGACAATTTTGCCGCGGGCGTGGGTCGCGAAAGCCGCTTTGGTGAGGCGCGGGCGACTCATGATTTCAACGGTCGCGGTCGACGAGGAGACCCGGCAAAGAATTTCGCGCGAAACATCCGGCGTGAAAATCATCGGCTGCAGAATTTCGAACCCGCTGAGCGAAGACTCAGGGCCCGCCCAGTCGCGCGCAACCGCCAGTCCCATTTCGACGAAGGCGGCGCCTGGCATCAGAATCTGTCCGGCAACCTGATGATCGGCCAACGCCGGTTCAAGCTCGGGGTCGAGCGTTGCTCGCCATTCCAGGGCGGCGTCATTGTCGCGCGCTCCGATCAGCGGGTGCCGCGGCCGCAAGCTCATCTGGCCCGTCGATTCGCTCGTTTCGGGGAAGCGAAATTCTGTCCGGCGCCATGGGTAGGCGGGAAGGGCGACACCCGCTCCGGGATCAGGGCCGAAGGCCCACGAGACGTTCATTTCCGCGCCCGCGGCTAGGAGCCGCATCGCCGCCGATTCGAAAGGATCACCGTCGGTCTCGTCCGATTTTTCGTCGAGCACGCAGTCGACGAATGCAGCGGCGCCGAGATGTCCCGTCACGTCGCGCAGATGGGTCTTCAGGCTTGGACGGGGTCCGACCTCCAAGAAAACTCTCTTGCCCATCTGCACAGCGCGCTCGATGCCCTCCTGGAACAAGACGGTGTCCCGCACATTGCGCCACCAGTAGGTCGCGTCCGCGGCGGCGCCGGAAACCGGGCCGTTGGTTATGGTCGAGAGAAACGGCACGACGCCGGCGGACGGGACCAGCCCGGCCAAGCTCTCGAGCAACGGAACTCTTCAACGGGTCCATTAGCTCGGTGTGGAACGGATAAGGAAGGTCGAGCCGGCGTTGCCTCAGCTTGTGCGCTGGCGCGAGCTTGGCCAGCAGATCCAACGCTTCGGGGGGGCCTGCAACGGCGAGGCAGTGATGCGAGTTATGCGCTGCGATCGAGAGATCCTGAATCTGGGCGACGAGGCCGGTCGCAGTGTCGTGCGGTCCGAATATCACAGCCATTCCGCCGGAGTTCTCGGTCAACTCCTGGAGCCGGCTGCGGTTGTAAATGACACGAACGGCGTCCGACAGTGACAGAACGCCGGCCGCTTCGGCGGCCGCGACCTCGCCAACGCTGTGGCCCATCGTCATCGACGGTCGTAATCCGACCTCGGCCAGCGCGCGTACGCTCGCCGACTGGATCGCGAACATCATCGGTTGGGCGATATGCGTGTGCGCGAGATCGCTTTTGAGATCGGGCGAAGCCAGTTCCTTGGTCAGCGACCAGCCGGCTAACGGCGCAAAATACGAGTCGATTTCAGCCAGCGCATTGCGGAAAGTGGCATTGCAGCGATAGGCCGTCCGCCCCATTCCCGCCCATTGCGAGCCGTTGCCAGAGAAGACAAAGACGACAGACCCGTCGCTTTCGATCGCAGTCCGGCGTACGGCCCCGGTATCCACCTCGCCTGACTGCGCAAAGCGCAAAAGCGTGGATGCGAGGTCACCCCGATGGGCCGGCAAGACCAGACGCTCGCACATGCGCTCACGCCTGTGATCCGTCGCCGCTATCATTCGACGGCCTTCGGCTTTGCCGACCTCGCCGAACCGGAGGGCATATTGGTCGGCGAGCGTCCGTAGGGCCGCATCGGTCTGCGCCGACAGCATCAGGAGCCGCGGCCTGGGCTCGACCCTTTGCGAGACGCGCGGCGGATCGGCAATGACCACGTGGGCGCTCGTTCCGCCGAATCCAAAGGAGCTCACTCCCGCGAAACGCCGTTCTGCGGCTCGCTGCAAGGGCGTGGCCTTTGCGGTTACGACGAGATTGAGGCCCTCGAAGTCGATATTCTGGTTCGGCTTGTCAAAATGAAGCGAACTCGGCGCCTCGTCATGCTCGAGCGCGAGCATCGCCTTCAAAAGGCCGGCGAGTCCGGAAGCAGGTTCGGTGTGTCCGATATTGGTCTTGATGGACCCGATCGGCAGGGAACTCGTACGGGCGTGGCCGAGAACCTTGCCGAGCGCGGATGCTTCGACCGGATCGCCCACTCGGGTTCCGGTTCCATGAGCTTCGACGTAGACGACCGAATCCGGCGCGACGCCGGCTCTTTCGTAGACCGTGCGTAGAAGCTGGATTTGGCAGTGTTCGGCCGGCAGAGAAATGCCGCTTGTGCGACCGTCCGAATTGACGGCGCTGCCGCAAATGACTGCGTGAATTCTGTCACCGTCCTCCAGAGCCCGTTTCAGTGTTTTCAGGACAAGTATGACGCCGCCTTCGGCGCGAACATAGCCATCCGCGTCCGCGGCGAAGGCGCGGCACAGCCCGGTCGGCGAGAGCATCGTCGCCTGGGAGAAAGCAATGAATTGGTAGGGGCTCGCCAGGATATTCACGCCGCCAACGAGGGCCGCGTCGATTTCGCCGCGTGCAAGCGCGTGACGCGCTTCATGAAGAGCGACGAGAGACGAGGAACAGGCGGTGTCTAGGCAAAGACTCGGCCCACGCAGATCAAAAACGTAGGAAAGGCGGTTCGCGACGATCGATAAACTGTTGCCCGTAGCGTAATAGGCGTCGGCGACAGCCGGATCATTCAGCCCGATGGTTGAATAATCAAGCGAGGATGCGCCTACATAGACGCCGGTCTGCGTTCCAGCCAGTTTCGAGGGCGCGAAGCCGGCGTCCTCGCAAGCCTCGAAAGCGAGCTCCAGCAGAAGTCTCTGCTGCGGATCCATTTGCTGGGCCTCGCGCGGGGAGATGCGAAAGACCGCGGGATCGAAACCCCAGATGTCAGGAAGCACTCCGGCCGCCCATGTATAACTGCGACCTTGCACTCGAACGCCCGGATGCCCATGGCGGGGAAAGGGCCAGCGGCCTGCAGGAATGGCCGAGACCGCGCACCGTCCAACCCGAAGCAACTCCCACAACTCCGCGACGCTTGGCGCCCCCGGGAGGCGGCAGGCGCGACCGACAATCGCGATTTCTCTGCTATCTACAGCAAAAGTTCGCCCCAACACGACCACCAGACTGATTACGGTGAATTTTGGATTATAACGTTCGCTCGCGCAGCCTAAAAGGAGCGGAACGAACGTTCGCGTAAGGCTTATCTGGCCTCTTTTCGCCGGAGTTCCGCCGCTCTGTCAACCAAGCGGTCAACCTTTGGACCATACTCTAATCGCGTTAATGTAGCCTAGCATCGCTACACATATCCGCCGCCGAACCCTGTAAGTGTGCGGATAGACGACAGCGTCCAGGGGCAAGCGCTGGTATTTTGAATTTACGGTCGCCAGCCATCGCTTCCATGGCCCGCCGGCTAGAAATGCCAGCTTCGACAGAAATGAGCTCCTTCTCAGGATGTTGCGCAGAATTTCTGCCTTTTCGGATCGCTTCGAGCCGGTCAGATCTGACTCCGGCGGATGAGGCCGAAGAGGCTCTGGCGACGATCTCTGTTTGTCGCGTCAAGCTTGCTGCTTAACGGCAACGGGCAGCTCTCGGCAGGAATTGCCATGGATTCCGGGTCCAGGCCGCATCCGCCGGGGTCAGCGCCGCACCTGGCAGTCTCGGCGCGGCTTTGGCCTCTCTACGGCGCCTTGTCAGGCCTCTGGGGAAATTCCCTCGACAAAGCTTCGGCTTACCTCTGTCGTTTCCCCGATGCTTCGACAATCGCGCCAATGGAAGCGCCTCGATTGGGCATCGGCTTTCGGACAAGCCCTCAGTAGACCAAGAGGAACGGAAGCCCTAGAACCACTAGACCCCGGCCGCGACCGTCACATTTTGGCAACACTTGGCCGCCTCTTGCATCCGCATGTAGCAACGGCGGCCCTCGTCTGTTAGAGATTGGGCAGAATCGGGGCGAGAGATGCGGCGACCGGGCAAGTCAGGACTGTTCATCTCAGTTTGCACGATCATAGCGGTGGGCGGCGCCGGTTGCTCGACGCTGCCTGAACTCGGGACCAAGCGCGTCGGATGTGGTGGCCCGGCAGGTCGCCGACCAGACCCAGCGTTACATCGCTGTCGATGTCGATCGGCACGTGATTGATGCGCTTAAGAGTAGGGGTTTCGGCAGCCTCTACGCCGCGTTCGGCGACCGAAGGCTGGGCGCAGAGCCTGTCATCGGCGTCGGCGACTCGGTGACCATCACAATTTGGGAGGCCGGGCCCGGCGGCCTGTTTTCGGCCCCCGCCACCACTACCGTCGTTAGCGGCGCGGTGAGCACCGGCGCGAACAGCGCGACAATCCCCGCGCAGGTGGTTGGCCGCGACGGCGGGATCACCGTGCCCTATGCGGGCCGGGTTCACGCGGCCGGACAAACGACCCGCCAAGTTCAAAAGACGATCGAGGAGGCGCTCCAGGGAAAGGCAATCCAACCACAAGTTCTCGTCAACGTCACGACGCCCGTGGCCGAAACCGTCAGCGTTGGAGGGGAAGTCGCGACGTCGGCTCGAGTTCCGCTATCAATCAAAGGCGACCGTGTGCTCGATATCGTCAACCAGGCGGGCAGCATCAAGTATCCGGTCAACGAAACCTTTGTGGAGCTTTCTCGCGGAGCGAGGACCGAACGTATTCCGCTCGTCACAATCGTAAACAATCCTCGTGAGGACATCTATCTTCACGCAAACGACATCCTCACTCTTATTCACGATCCCCAGACCTTCCTCGCCTACGGCGCGCTCGGGCAGAACGCGGAGATCCCCTTCCAAGCGGACGGGATCACCCTGGCGCAGGCGCTCTCTAAGGCAGGCGGGCTTTTGGACAGCCGCTCGGACATGCGCGGCGTGTTCATCTTTCGCTACGAAGCGGCATCCGTGGCAAGGCAGTTCGAGCCGAACAGCCCCCTCGTTCAGTCTGGACGTCTGACGCCCGTCGTTTACCGGCTCAACCTCAGCGACCCGAACAGCCTGTTTCTGGAGCAGGCCTTCCGCATCGCCAATCGCGACGTCCTCTACGTGTCCAACTCTCCGTCAACCGAGTTGCAGAAAGTGTTCAACGTCGTCGCCGGCGCCTTTGCGCCTGTCAGCGCGGGCGCGGGCATTGTGTCGGCGGGGGCGTCAGTTGGCCACTAACCACTAATACTCAGCGAGCACCGGCCGTCCGGACCAATTGCCTGCGAATGACCCAAGGCGCAGATTGCGTCGGCCAGAAGCCGTCGAGGATCAAATGCAGCTGATTGGAATGCTCGATTCGCCCTATGTGCGGCGCATCGCCGTTACTCTACTTGCGGCGAAGGTTCCGTTCTCCCACCGGCCGATCTCGCTCTTCCGGCAAATCGACGAATTCGTGAAGCTCAACCCCCTCCTGAAAGCGCCGACTCTCGTCACCGACGAGGGGACAGCGCTCATGGATTCGAACGTTATTCTCGAGTATCTCGCCGGGGCTCACCCACGACTTGCGGCGTTGACGCCAACGCAGCCAGCGCAACGGTTGCGCGCACTTCGGGCGACGGGAATCGCGCTGACCGTGATGGAAAAGGCGGTGCAGAGGCACTACGAGCGAGCGCTTCGGCCGCCCGATAAGCAACATGAACCCTGGATCGAACGGGTCATGAGCCAATTGACGGCTGGCCTCGCCGCGCTGGACGCCGAGTTGCCGAGATCGGGCTGGATCTGCGGCGAACTCGGAATCGGCTGACATCTCCGTCGTCTGCGCGGTCGGATTCCTCGATGGCATGCTTTCGGACGTCGCTGATATGGACCGCTATGCGAATGTGGCTTCCTTTTTCGCTCGAGCCGAGGCGCTTCCGGCATTCCGGGCCGCCCCGGCGCTGGACGGCGCGATCGCGCAGGTCGACTTAGCGGATTCGTGAGGGAGCGGGACATGAACGGTCAGACCGGGACCATGCGCGCGGTCGTGGCGAAGCGTCCAGGTGGACCGGACGTGCTCGAAATCGAGATGCGGCCACTTCCGATACCCGGCGAAGGGGAAATCCTGATTAAGGTCGAGGCGGCGGGCGTCAACCGGCCGGACGCGCTGCAGCGCATGGGCCAATACGCGCCGCCGCCGGGGGCCAGCGACGTGCTCGGACTTGAGGCGGCCGGCGCTGTCGTAGCGCGCGGTCCCAGCGCAACTCGTCACGCGCAGGGAGCCCGTGTAACCGCGCTCATTCCCGGAGGTGGCTACGCTGACTTTTGTGTCGCGCATGAATCAAACGCGCTGCCGATCCCCTCTGCTCTGAGCGCAACGGAGGCCGCCGCCATTCCAGAGACTTATTTTACCGTCTGGACCAACGTCTTCGACCGCGGCGCCCTCAAGCCGGGTGAGACCTTGCTAATTCATGGCGGAACCTCGGGGATCGGCACGACCGCGATCGGCCTCGCCAAGGCCTTCGGAGCCAAGGTGATTGCAACCGCGGGTTCAGAGGAAAAGGCGCGCCGGTGCGAGCAACTCGGAGCCGATCTCGGAATCAACTACCGAACCGACGATTTCGTCGCCCGGACGCTCGCCGCGACAGATGGCTGTGGCGCGGACGTCATCCTCGATATGGTCGGAGGGGAATACGTCGAGCGCAATTATGCGGCCGCGGCAGTGGATGGGCGGGTCGTGCAGATCGCTTATCTGCGGGGCCAGAAGACGACGATCGACCTACGCGCGATCATGCTGAAACGGCTGATCCACACCGGCTCCACCCTTCGCCCGCGTTCGCCGGCGGAAAAGGCGATCATCGCCAACGCCCTTTTGGCAAGAGTCTGGCCGCTTATCGACGCCGGCCATTGCAAGCCCGTGATCGACTCGGTATTTCCGCTCGCCGAAGCTGCCAAGGCGCACGCCCGCATGGAGAGCGGAGCCCATATCGGCAAGATCGTGCTGACGACCTGACGGCCTGGTAAGGCTTGAAAAGCAATCGCCGACGCCTCATCTTGGCGTCGGCCGGGGGCGAATTTGCCACCCGGCGAAGAGGAACGCGAAGCTGACACTCACGCCTCATGCTGCTGCGGCGCAGTCTGGCCGCAAGTTGCTTATCGACGAACCCTCTGTCGATGCTCTTTCCAGCATCATTGTCGGTGGTCTTGAAGACGCGAAAGCGGAGGGTATCGTAACGATCGAACTTTCCGGCAAGACGACGCTCGCTGACCGCATGATCATTGCGTCGGGAAGGTCGAGCACACATGTCGGCGCGATTGCCGACCGTGTCATGAAAGCCTGCCGAGACGCCGGCTTTCCTGCCCCAAGAGTTCGAGGGGTTGCCGCTGTGCGACTGGGTCCTCCTGGACGCGCGCGACGCGATCGTGCACATCTTTCGCCCTGACGTCCGTCAGTTCTACAATCTTGAGAAGATGTGGGGCGCGGACCGGCCGGGCGAGGCCAGAAAGAGCTGAGCCCGGAAGCATCGAAAGCGTGGATGCGCATCGTCCTCATTTGCGTCGGTCGGCTCAAGGCGGGGCCGGAGCGGGAACTCTTTGGGCGATATTTCAAGAGGCTCGAGGCAACAGCGCGCGGCAGCGGCATTGCGGGCATCGATCTGCGCGAACTTGACGATTCTCGCGCGCGTCGGCCAGAGGATCGTCGCGAAGAGGAAGCGGCCAAGATTATCACCGCGGCGCGTCCGGGCGCATATCTGATTGCGCTTGACGAGCGCGGAGACTCGCCGACGAGCGCGGAATGGGCGGATGAAATCCGGCGCGTACGCGACGAGGCCAAGCCATTCTACGCCGTCGCGATCGGCGGGCCGGACGGGCTTTCGCCGTCGCTGCGCGCCAAGGCCAGCCGGATTATCAGCTTCGGGGCGATGACTTGGCCGCATCAGTTCGTAAGGGTGATGGCGAGCGAACAACTTTATCGCGCTCTCACCATTCTTGCCGATCACCCCTACCATCGTGCTTGATCGCCGCGATTCCGGCTAGATTTGATGATTTTGGACGCAGACATGCTGGTGAGGCGAAGCGAAGGAATGCGATGCGGGCTCGGCGCCGCAGCTTTTGGGGCCGCGCTCGGGTGGCCCCTGGCGACTTTCGCCGACCAGGCCGTCGCCCCAGCGCCGCCGGCGTCCGAACAGCAGAAAGCGGACAAGGAAATCGAATTGCGTGGCATCGAGGACACGATGCGGGCGTCGGACGACCAGAGGCGGGTCATCAACTCCGAGATCGAATCGATGCGCTCCGATCGGGCGCGACTTACCGCGGCGCTAATTACGACGACCGCCAAGGTTCAGGACGCCGAGCGCGGCGTCGCGGCGGCCGACATTCGTCTGGATGGCCTGAAGGCCAAAGAGGACTCGATTTCCAAATCATTGGAAACCCGACGAGCCTCGATCGTCGAAGTCCTCGCCGCGCTCCAGCGTATGGGCGCCAATCCGCCGCCAGCAATTCTCATCAAGCCCGGCGACATGGCGGAGACGGTGCGCGCGGCCATGGTGCTCAGCTCGCTGATCCCCGATCTAAAGGCGCAGGCTGAGGCGCTCCGCCGCGATGTCGACGATCTATCCAAGACCAGAGATTCGATCGTGCGCGAGCGCGCCGGACTGGCGCGGACCGCCGGCTCGCTGGCGGTCGAGAAGCAGCGCCTCGGCGCGCTTATCGAGGCGCGCCAGCAGTCGCTATCCTCGGCCGAGGAGGCGCTCGCCTCGCAGCAAGAACGCTCGGAGGAGCTGGCGGGGCAAGCGGCCACCCTCAAGGACCTTATCGCCAGGCTCGACGCCGAGGAGGCGCAGCAGAAGGCCGCTGCGAATGCGGCGCACGCCGCCAACGAACAGGCAGCGAAGGAGATCACAGCGAAGGCCGAGAACGCTCGCGTCTCTTCCCCGGCCCGCCTCGGACCGGAGATCGCGTTCGCCGACACTAGAGGGCGCCTCCCCCTGCCAGTCGCCGGCACAATCCTGAAGACTTTCGGATCTCCAGACGAATTCGGAGGAATTGCGCATGGGATTTCGATGGCGACGTTGGCCGGAGCCGTCGTCTCCGCGCCAGCCGACGGGACAGTTCTGTTCTCGGGTCCCTATCGGACATATGGACAACTCTTGATTATCAACGCCGGCGGAGGATACTATCTGCTCCTTGCGGGTATGGATCGCATCAGCGTGGCGTCAGGCCAGTTTGTTCTCTCCGGGGAACCTGTCGGCGCCATGGGCAATGGAACCACCCGGATGGCGGCGGCGGCCGCAGTTGGCGCCGCGCAACCGGTTCTTTATATCGAACTGCGGAAAGACGGAACGGCGATCGATCCGGGGCCGTGGTGGGCAAAGTCAGACATCGAGAAGGCGCGCGGATGAATCGGAAAGCAGGATATTTGGGTTTGGGCGTCGTTTTGGGAGCCGCTGCGACTGTCGCTGCGCCTGAGGCGCTCTCGTATGTCAGCCCTGCCGCCTATGCGGCGGCCGATACCTACCGCCAGCTCAATCTGTTCGGCGACGTATTCGACAAGATCCGCAATGATTATGTCGAGAAGCCGGATGAAGCCAAGCTGATAGAGGCGGCCATCAACGGCATGCTCGCCTCGCTCGACCCGCATTCGAGTTATATGGACGCGAGAGCGTTCAAGGACATGCAAGTCCAGACGAAAGGCGAGTTCGGCGGCCTCGGGATTGAGGTGACCCAGGAGGACGGGCTCATCAAGGTCGTGACTCCGATCGACGATACCCCCGCGGCGAAGGCGGGCATCCGTTCCGGCGACGTCATCACTGCGATCGACGACACGCCGACCCAAGGTCTGACGCTCGACCAGGCGGTGGACAAAATGCGCGGCGCGATCAATTCGCCGGTCAAGCTGAAGGTCGTCCGCGGCCCGAAGAAGGAGGTCAAGGACTTCACCATCGTCCGGGATCTGATCAGGGTGCAGTCGGTCCGCTCGCACGTCGAGGACGGCGACGTCGGCTACATTCGCGTCACGCAGTTCACTGAGCAGACAGCAGACGGTCTGAAGGCGGCCATGGAGAAGCTCAAGACCGAGATTCCCGCCGACAAGTTCAAGGGCTACATTCTCGATTTGCGCAACAATCCGGGCGGACTGCTCGACCAGTCGATCGACGTCGTCAATTCGTTTATCGACCGGGGCGAGATTGTCTCGAACTCGCGGCCGCACGCCGGACGAAACTCAGCGGTTCGACGCTCGGCCGGGCGGCGACTTGTCGGGTGGCAAGCCGCTCGTCGTCCTCATCAACGGCGGTTCGGCATCGGCGTCCGAGATCGTCGCCGGAGCGCTGCAAGATCACAAGCGCGCGTCGCTCATCGGCACACGCTCGTTCGGCAAAGGCTCGGTGCAGACCATCATGCCGCTCGGGGCGGAGGGCGCGCTCCGGCTGACGACCGCGCGCTACTACACGCCGTCGGGCCGCTCGATCCAAGCCAAGGGCATCGAGCCGGATTACAGGGTCCTCGAAGACGTGCCAGACGATCTCAAGGGCAAGGACGACATGAAAGGCGAAGCGTCGCTCAAGGGGCACTTGGCGAACGGCAACGAGGACACCTCCGCGTCACAGGCCTACGTGCCGCCGGACGAGAAGGACGACAAGCAGCTGACGGCCGCCATGAACCTCTTGGAGCACGGGGTGAAGCCCACCGAGACGACGGCGGCGAAGGCGGACGTCGCGCCGAAGTCGGAGGCCGCCAAGTCCGACACGCCCGCGGCGCCCACGCCGTCCGAGACTGGCAAACCCAATTGATCACGCCGAACCGGCCTTGAGGAACGAGCGGAATTCCATGAAGAAAGGCATCTCCTACCTTGCGGTCGGGGTCGTGACTGGCGTCGCGCTTGCGGGCGCGTCGCAAGGCGCGCTTCATGCCGCTGGAGCTAACACCGGCGTCACGCTGTTCGCCGATGTGTTCAACAAAGTTCGCGACAATTACGCCGAGAAGCCCGACGACGACAAACTGGTCAAGGGCGCGATAGACGGAATGCTCGCGTCGCTCGATCCGCATTCGACCTATTTCGATCCCAAGGCCCTGCAGGACTTCCAGAGCAGCATGAAAGGCGAGGAGTTTGGGGGCCTGGGACTCGAGGTGATGATGGAGGACGGCCTAGTCAAAGTCGTCAGCCCGATCGACGACACGCCGGCTGCGCGGGCGGGCCTCATGTCGGGCGACCTTGTCACCCGCATCGACGATACGCCGGTCAAGGGACTGACGCTGAAAGAGGCGGTCGACAAAATGCGCGGTCCGGCGAAGTCGAGCGTGCGGTTGCTCGTCGAGCGGGGCTCCCGCAAGCAGCTCAAGGAATATACGATCGTCCGCGAGATCATCCACGTGCAGTCGGTTCGGTCGCACGTCGAGAGCGGCGACATCGGCTATATCCGCATCACCCAGTTCAACCAGGAAGCCTATGACGGGGTGCGGAAGGCGTTCGACCACTTCCGGACGGACCCCGGTTACGCGAAGATCAAGGGCTACGTCCTCGACCTGCGCAACAATCCTGGCGGGCTACTCAATCAAGCGGTCGAGATAACCAACGCCTTCGTCGACAGCGGGGAGATCGTATCGACCCGCGGGCGCAACGCCGACCAGGAACAGCGCTACAGCGCCCGACCGGGCGTGAACCTTTCGCAGGACAAGCCGCTCGTCGTGCTGATCAACGGGGGCTCGGCCTCGGCGTCGGAAATCGTTTCGGGCGCACTTCAGGATCTCAGGCGCGCAACGCTCGTCGGCACCCGATCCTTCGGCAAGGGCTCGGTGCAAACAATTCTGCCGCTCGGCGACAATGGCGCGTTGAAGCTGACTACCGCCCTCTATTACACGCCGTCGGGCCGCTCGATCCAGGCCCGTGGTATCGAGCCCGACATCGCGGTGCTCGAGAACATTCCCGACGATCTCAAGGGCAAGGTGTCGAGCCTCGGCGAAGCCTCGCTATTCGGCCATCTCAAGAACGGACCGGAAGAGGAAAAAGGCTCGGACGCCTACGTGCCGCCGGACAAGGGCAAGGACACCCAGCTGCAGGCCGCCGTCAGTCTGTTGCACGGCGCAAGCCCAGAGTCTCTGAAGAAGCCTGCCACGGCGGTCACCGCGAAGTGACACGCGGCGGCCTCGCGCTCGCAGCGCTCGTCGCCGCTGCGCTGCCGGGCCTTGCGGCGGCAGACGAGCCCAGGGGCTGCGCCGCGTTCAAGTGGCCGATCCAGCGCGAGCGTGCAGCACTGGCCTCGGTCAATAAGCCGGTGATTGTCAATGGCGGCGCAGTTTATTACGACGTCGCAGCGACGCTCCGTCTTGCGCCGCTCGCGGAAGCCGACCTCCCGCTTTCGCCCCAACGGGCGCCGAAATTCGACCGGTCCTTCGCCGGACATTTTACACTCGCCGCCCCGACCAAGCCCGGCGTCTACAAGGTAACCATCGCCGCGGACGGCTGGATCGACGTCGTCGACAACGGCGCATTCTTACATTCAGAGGGGTTCTCGGGCGCCGTCGACTGCGCGGGGGCGCGCAAGAGTGTGAAGTTCGACCTGCCTGCCCGCCCGGTCGAGATTCAGCTGAGCGGGGTCAAGGACGCCGAGATCGCGGTCATGGTCTCGCCGGGCGAATAGGCGCCGAAGCCCCTTGCGCTCTCTTCCCCGCGATTTAACGCGAACTTAAAGCAGGCTCTGTCGACTAGAATCGTCCGATCGCCATTAATCGGAGCTGGACGCCTATGGCCCCCCATTTGCTTCGGAAAGTTTCCAAAGGCTTTTAAAAAAATTTCAGCAGGCCTTCCAAATGATTTCCGGAAATGACCCCGCTTAGGCCTCAGACAATTTTACATATGTCTATGGTTATAAAACGGCATTCTCTCAGTGGCGGAAGTGGCGCATGCCGGTGAACAACATGGCGATACCCGCTTCGTCGGCAGCGGCTATGACGTCGGCGTCGCGCACCGAGCCGCCGGGCTGGATGACGGCCGTCGCGCCGGCCTCGACCGCCGAGAGCAGGCCGTCGGCGAAGGGAAAGAAGGCGTCAGAGGCCACGACCGAGCCCTTGGTGCGCGGTTCCGCCCAGCCGGCGGCCGCCGCGGCGTCGAGCGCCTTGCGGGCAGCGACCCGGGCCGAAATCGACCCGCGACATCTGCCCAGCTCCGACGCCTGCCGTCGAGCCCTCTTTCACATAGACGATGGCGTTCGACTTCACGTGCTTGGCGACGCGCCAGGCCATGCGCAGATCCGACATTTCCGCCGGGGTAGGGGCGCGCCTGGAGACGACTTTCAGTGTGCTCTCGTCGAGGACACCGCTGTCGCGTTCTTGCACTAGGAGCCCACCCGCGACCGAGCGGACGGTCAGCGTTGTCGCACGCGGATCGGGCAGCGCGCCGGCGATGAGCAACCGTAGGTTCCTCTTCGATGCGACGATCGCCAGCGCCTCCTCGTCCGCGTCGGGCGCGATGATCACTTCAGTGAAGATCTCGACGATTTTCTGAGCCGCCGGGGCGTCGAGGCGCCGGTTCAGGGCGACGATTCCCCCAAAGGCCGACACAGGATCGCAGGCGAGCGCCTTCTCGTAGGCCTCAAGCAGACTCGCGCCGAGCGCGACGCCGCAGGGGTTGGCGTGCTTGACGATGGCGACGGCCGCGCTTTCCGCCGGGTCGAACTCGGCGACGAGTTCATAGGCCGCATCGGTGTCGTTGATATTGTTGTAAGAAAGCTCCTTGCCCTGGACCTGCCGGGCGGTCGCGACCCCGGCGCGCGTTTCGGCAGTCAGGTAGAGCGAAGCGCTCTGGTGCGGATTCTCGCCGTAGCGCAGCGCGCCGAAACTGTCGTGCAGCACGCCGCCAAAGGCGCGCCACTTTGGCGCCGGCTCCTGAATTTCCTCCGCGAGCCAGTTCGAGATCGCCGCATCATAGGCCGCAGTGCGAGCGTACGCCTTTTGCGCCATCCTGCGGCGGAATGCGAGACTGGTCGCGCCGCCGTGGCGACCGAGCTCCTCGATCAAAGCAGGATAATCGGCGACATCGACGATGACCGCGACATCGTCGTGATTCTTCGCGCCGCCTCGAATCATCGCTGGCCCCCCGATGTCGATGTTCTCGATCTTCTCCTCAAAAGACGAGCCGCGCTTCAAAGTCGTCTCGAAGGGGTAGAGGTTGACGATGAGCAGGTCGATCGGCGCAATGTCGTTGGCGATCAGCGAGGCTTGATGAGCCGGATCGGAGCGCACGGCGAGCAGCCCGCCGTGGACGCGCGGATGGAGCGTTTTCACCCGCCCGTCCATCATTTCGGGAAAGCCGGTGATTTGCGCGACGTCGACGACTTCAAGCCCGGCTGCCCCGAGCGCCGATGCGGTGCCGCCGGTCGATAACAGCTCGACGCCGTGCCGGGCCAGCGCTTTCGCCAGATCCACGAGCCCGCTCTTGTCGGACACGGAGAGCAGGGCCCGCCCGACCTTGACGATATCCTGAGCCATCGCGGCCCTCTCTTACTTGCAAACGCCGTTTTGCTGCAGCGCAATAGCATGGTTCGAGGCGGCCTGAAACGCTCCAAGAGGTCATGGTCGGCCTTAGTCTCACGGAAAAGTCATTGGTTCTTCGTCCGAAAAAGCGGAGCTGTCAGGTGGGCTCAGCTTTTTTATTGAGGGCGCAACCCCCACGTACGTTTTACTTCGCACCACTGGAGACGAGTCCCATGTTCAAGACCATCGCTTTGATCGGCTTCGGCGCCGCGATCGCACTCGTGCCTGCCGCCGCCCTCGCGCAGTATCCGTCGGGGTACGGCACGGTGCCGGGTCATCCGGCGCAGTCCCAATCGACGTTCGACCGGAGCTGGAACCACTTCAATCAGAGCAAGGAAGAGGCGAGAGCGGGGGCCCGCTTCATGCGGCGCCACTACTTCTCACACGAGTATCCGCGTTATTAAGACGGGATTCACCATCCGGGGCTCCCTCGGCGCTTGGCCGGAACCGCTGCAGTTGCCGTCGCGTTACCCGCCGAAGCGCGGGGAGCCCCAATGAACATTGTCTGTCTCGCCACCGATTATGACGGCACGCTTGCGCATGATGGCGTCGTCGACGATGCCACTGCCGCGGCGCTGGAGGACTTCAGGAGGTCTGGCCGAAGACTGGTTCTGGTTACTGGGCGCGAGCTGCCGGATCTCAGGCGCGTTTATTCCCGTTTCGACCTGTTTGACCGCGTCGTCGCCGAGAACGGCGCACTTCTCTTCAATCCCGCAACCCGGGAAGAGCGCAGGCTCGCGCCCGAACCGCCGGACGGCTTCGTCGAGGCGCTGCGGGCGAAAAACGTCCATCCGCTGTCGGTCGGGCGCTCGATCGTGGCGACCTGGGAGCCAAACGAGACGGCGGCGCTCGAGGCGATCCGCGAGCTCGGGCTCGAACTCCAGATCACTTTCAACAAGGGGGCCGTCATGATCCTGCCGGCCGGGGTGAACAAGGCGAGCGGGCTTGGTGCGGCGCTCGACGATCTCGGCCTTTCGGCTCACAATGTCGTTGCAGTCGGCGACGCGGAGAACGACCACGCGTTCATGCAGGCGAGCGGCTACGCCGTCGCCGTCGCCAACGCCTTACCCTCGGTCAAGGAGCAGGCGGATCTGGTGACCAAGGGCGCCCGCGGCGCCGGCGTGGCGGAGCTCATACGCGCCATCATCGAGCGTGACGTCGACGCGTTCGGTTCGGCCAGGGACCGCAATGGTGTCGAAGTCGGCCGCCGCATCGACGGGAGCGGCCTTTCGCTCAACCCGCATGGCGGCGGCGTCCTCATTTCGGGCCTGTCGACCGGGGGCAAGTCCACCCTCGCCACGGCGCTGCTCGAGCGTTTCGTCGAACGCGGCTTCCAGGTCTGCGTGTTCGATCCCGAGGGGGATTACGCCGAGTTCCATTCGGCGGTCGTGTTGGGCGACGTGAAAGCATCGCCCCATCTCTCCGAAGTCCTGAAGGTGCTGGACCGTCCCCACGACAGCATCGTCGTCAATATGCTGGCGGTGTCGGTCGGCGATCGGCCCGCTGTATTTGCCCGCTTCCTCTCGGCGATCGTCGAGCTGCGCGCCCGCACCGGGCGACCTCACTGGATTTTGGTCGATGAAGCCCATCACGTGCTGCCTGCCGAGCGTGACCCAAGCGCGACGGCGCTTCCGCCGGCGCTGCCTGCGACCGTCTTCGTGACCGTCGACCCGGCGGCTATGGCCCGCGACGCTCTCGAGAGGGTCGACGACGTGTTTGCGGTGGGGACGAGGCCCGCCGAAACGATCGCGGCCTTCTGCCGCGCGATCGCTGCCGAAACGCCGCCGCTCCCATCCGAGGTTCTGCCGCGCGGGCAGGCCCTCTTTTGGCGCAAGGCCCGAAGCGAGCGGCCTGAGGTCGTTACACTACATCCGCCGGCGGAAAAGTCGGAGCGTCACAAGCGCAAATATGCCGACGGCGAGCTCGGCGAGGACAAAAGCTTCTATTTCCGCGGGCCCGAGAACGCGTTGAACCTGCGCGCCCAGAACCTGATGATCTTCCTGCAGATCGCCGATGGGGTCGACGACGAGACCTGGCGGCATCATCTGAACAGCCACGACGTCTCACGCTGGATCAAGGGCGCGATCAAGGACGAGGAGCTGGCGGACGAGGTGAGGGCCGTCGAGGACGATGAGGCCGAGCCCTCGGCGAGTCGCAAGCGCGTGCGCGAGGCGGTCGAGCGGCGTTACACCGCGCCCGCCGATCCTGGCAAAGGCGGACGCGCCGGCTGACAGGACGTCGCACACTGCTCCAGTTGACGCCGCAGCGATAAAGCCCGTATTGGGACGCCAATTGGCGGCCTCGAGCCAGCCGGGAGGCGACCATGGATTTGCAACTGACGCCGGACGAGCTCGCATTCCGGGCCGAGGTGCGCGCCTTCGTGCGCGACAACCTGCCTCAGTCGGTCCGCGAAAAGAGCGTCGCCCTGCGCCATCTCTCCAAGGACGACTACGTGCGCTGGACAAGGATCCTCGCCGCCAAGGGCTGGGCGGTGCCGCACTGGCCCAAGGAATGGGGCGGCACTGGCTGGAGTCCGGTCAAGCAGGCAATCTTTCTCGACGAGACCCAGCGCGGCAACGCTCCCGAGGCGATCGCCTTCGGCGTCAACATGGTCGGCCCCGTCATCTACACCTTCGGCTCCCAGGCGCAGAAGGAACGGTTCCTGCCGCGCATCGTCGACCTCCGGGACTGGTGGTGTCAGGGCTTTTCCGAGCCCGGCGCGGGATCCGACCTGGCGAGCCTGCGTACGAGCGCCCGGCGGGATGGCGACGCGTGGGTGATCTCGGGCCAGAAGACCTGGACGACGATGGCCCAGTACGCCGACTGGATCTTCGTCCTCGCCCGCACCAACCCCGAGGTCAAGAAACAGGAGGGCATCTCCTTCTTCCTCGTCGACATGAAGACGCCGGGGATCACGGTCCGCCCGATCCAGACGATCGACGGCGGGCACGAGGTCAACGAAGTCTTCTTCGACGACGTGCGCGCGCCGCTCGATGCGCTCGTCGGCCAGGAGAACAAGGGCTGGGACTACGCCAAATTCCTGCTCGCCAACGAACGCAACGGCATCGCCCGGGTCGGCATCTCCAAGGCGCGGCTCGACCGCGTACGCCAGCTCGCCGCGACCTCCGTCTACGGCTCGGGGCCGAAGATCGACGACGCGTTCTTCCGCGCCAAACTCGCCGCGGTCGAGGTTGAGCTCAAGGCTCTCGAAATGACCCAGATGCGCGTCATTTCCAACCGCCGCAATGACGGCAGGCCCGATCCGACCTCGTCGGTGCTGAAGATCAAGGGGTCGGAGATCCAGCAGGCGACGACGGAGCTCCTGATGGAAGTGATCGGCCCCTACGCGCTGCCCTACGAGAATCCAGACGACCGCGGCAACGAGCCGCCGGTCGGATTCGATTGGGCCGGCCCGATCGCGCCGGCCTATTTCAACACCCGCAAGGTCTCGATTTACGGCGGTTCGAACGAGATCCAGCGCGGCATCATCGCCAAAGCGATCCTGGGGCTCTGAAGCATGGATTTCGACCTGAGCTCGGAACAGCAGCTCCTGAGCGACAACGTCGCGCGGCTGATGAGGGACCGCTACGGCTTCGAGGCGCGCAAGGCGCATCAGTCGAGCCCGACGGGATTCAGCGACGCGCTGTGGCGCGAATACGCCGACATGGGGCTGCTCGGGGCGCCCTTCTCCGAGGAAGATGGCGGCTACGGCGGCGGCGCGGTCGAGACGATGATCGTGATGCAGGAGTTCGGCAAGGCGCTGGCGCTCGAGCCCTATCTGCAGACGGTCGTGCTGTGCGGCGCGCTGATCAAGCATGGGGCGGACGCCGAAAAGCGCGCCGAACTGGTCGGACGGATCGCCTCGGGCGACCTTCGCCTGAGCTTCGCCCATGCGGAGAAGCAATCCGGTTTCGATCTGAGCGACGTCGCGACGAGCGCCCGCGAGGATGGCCGCGCCTTCGTGCTGAACGGCGAGAAGGGGCTCGTCGGACAGGGTGACAGCGCCGATAAGCTCATTGTCTCGGCCCGGGTGGCGGGCGCGCGGCGCGACCGCGACGGCGTCGCTCTCTTCCTGGTCGGCGCAGACGCGCCGGGCGTGACGCGCCGGGGCTATCCGACCCAGGACGGCCAGCGTGCGGCGGAGATTTCTCTCGCCGACGTGCGCGTCGAGCCGCAGGACGTCCTCGGCCATCCGGGCGACGCGATGCCTGTCATCGAGCGGGCGGTCGACGAAGCGATCGCCGCGCTCTCGGCCGAGGCGGTCGGCGCGATGGGCGAAGCGCTCGCCATGACGGTCGAGTATATGAAGACCCGCAAGCAGTTCGGCGTGACGATCGGCTCGTTCCAGGCCCTGCAGCACCGAGCCTCGGAGATGGTCGTGGCGCTCGAGCAGGCGCGCAGCATGATGTATCTGGCGACGATGAGCGTCGGCGAAGAGGACGCAGGCGCGCGCGCCAAGGCGATGTCGGCGGCCAAGGTCCAGATCGGCCGCTCGGCCAAGTTCATCGGCCAGCAGGCGGTGCAGCTGCACGGCGGCATCGCGATGACCTACGAGTACAAGGTCGGCCATCTGTTGAAGCGCCTGACGATGATCGATGCAGCCTACGGCGATGCGGACCGGCATGTACGCAAGCTTGCCGATCAGGGTTCGCTGTTCGCTTGATCCGACCCCTCGGCGGGGCTCCACTGAACTTGGGGCGGAGGCGGGCGGAGATACAAGGAGCGCACGAGTTCCCTGGTATAAAATGCAGCGAACTTCTCTGATTCGACCGATTCGGGCGAAAATCACCCCGAAAAGCCCAAGAATTCTAGGCGGTTCCAGCGAAATTCCCTACGGACCGAGCGGGGAGTTTTTTCGGCGGAGCAGGGAATCCAAATTCCCTGCTCCGCCGAAAGCAGGAATATTTCGCGCCTGACGCGCCGGTCCCTTGTTCCCACCGAAAGGCAACGCCCCGGCGGTGACGACGTCCCCACCGCGATGGACTTTCTCCCGCGAAACGGGGAAGAACAAGCGGACTGCGCCTCCTCGCCGAGGCGCAGCGAGACGCAGCGCGTTGGGTGATCCTGATTTTGACTGGGTTGCAGGGCACGACCGGGCGGACGGTCCTCGTCACCGCCTTCGAGCCGTTCGGCGGCGAGACGGTCAACGCCTCGTGGGAGGCGGCGAAGAGGATCGACGGCTGGCGTTGCGGCGACGCAGTAGTCGTCGCATGCCTGCTCCCCTGTGTCTACGACGCCTGCGTCGCGAAATTCATCGAGGCCTTTGAACGCCTCGCGCCCGAGGCCGTGCTGATGACCGGGCAGGCGGCGAGACGGGCCGTCGTTTCCGTCGAGCGCATCGCCCGCAACGGAGCCGGGGCGTCCGCGCCCGACAACAGCGGCGTTGTTCGTACTGAAACCGCGAGCGACGGTCCGGCGAGGCTCGAAGCGACCGCGCGCCCCGTTGACGTTGCACGCGCGATCCGCGCAGCCGGTGTCTCCGCCCGCGTCTCGACCAACGCGGGCGCCTACGTCTGCAACCACCTCTTCTATGAGGCCTTGCGCTATCTGCGAGAGCAGGCGCCGGCGACGCCTGCGATCTTCATCCATCTTCCGGCGACGCCAGAGCAAAGCCCGCCGCGGGCGAGCCGGCGCAGGCTTCGGACCGCCGACGCCGTTCTCGCGCTCGTGGCGGCGATCTGGGCGATGGCGAGCCCGAGCGCCCACGAAAACAAAAATGCAGGGAATCCCGACCTTCCCGCCCTGACATAAAAATTAACTGCGCTCGATCGCGGCGATAGGTCGGCTGCGCGCCGTACCGGGATTGTGGGGGCAAATCGAAACACAAAGAACAACAGGAATTCACAAAGGGCACGAGCCCTTGCTGGGCAGCACGGAGTTAAACGTGCAAGTCTTATGATCTTCGTGCGGCCTTCGCGCCCTTCATGTTGGGGCGGTGGCGCAAGAGCAGCGAATTGCGGCTTGACCAAATGATGCGATGGACTATCCTAGTCTAGTCCTCTCGAAAGGGAAATCGCATGGCTAAGACGCGGAGCGGCCCGCAGTTCGGATCGTCGGGCGCGATCGAGGGCGCGCCTGGCGCGAAATCTCGCGCCCGCTGGGCCGCGGGAGACGTCACCGGTCACCCTGTCTATCCCAAGGATGATCGAAGGCGCCTGGACCCAGCGGCGACAATCCGGATTTTGGTGAAGGGGAATCCTAAAAAGGGCGCGCCCGCCACGCGCTTCGAGCGCTACGCCGACGGCATGACCGTAGGCGCCTTCGCCGCCGAAATCAGGAATCTCGGGCTCCCGGAGAGAATTGCTTTCGACGACATTCTTCGGGATGCGAGTTGCGGTTTCATCGCCGTTGAGCCGCCGGGAGCTTCGATCTGGACGGTGCCGGAGGCGAAAGCGAGATTGTCCGAGATTCTCAGGCTGGCGCGTGAAGGCGCGCCGCAGACGATCGGCGCAAACGAACCGTGCGTGGTCCTTTCGGCGGCGATGTTCGCTGAGCTGCGGTCGAAGCGCCGTCTGGGGCGGTTTCTGTTGGCGACGGCTCCGCGAGGCTCGGAAATCGAGTTGCCTCCTCGATCCGGCGACCGAGGCGATCCGTTTGCCGAACACGGCGACGTTTCGTGACCCCGCCCTATCTGCTCGACACCAACGTTCTTTCCGAGGTCATCAAACCCGTTCCGTCGCCGAAGGTCGAAGCCTTCTTGGCGCGACCGGAAGACATGTGGCTAAGCGTCGTGTCGCTTCACGAATTCGCCTATGGCCTCGTCCGCATGCGGGACGTTCAGCGGCGGACCCGCATCGAAGCCTGGCTCGAGGCGATCAAGCTATCCTACGCCGATCGGACTCTCGCAGTCGACGAAAGGATCGCCGAGACTGCGGGTCGCGTCCGCGGCGCTTGCGAGATGAGCGGGCGTACGATCACGCCCCTCGACTTGCTCATCGGCGCCACCGCTTTGATTCATGCCCTCACGTTGGCGACGCGGAATACGCGAGACTTTGAGGCGCTCAATCTCGATCTCGTAAATCCGTGGGAGGAATGATGTTACTGTGGACCTTCATCGAGCGGCATTTCGATAAATATGCAGGCGCCAATGTAATTGCATTGCCGCAGAGAAGCGAGATGGAACAGAACGTTAGGAGCGAGCTGGAAAAGTTGCTTGCTGCTGAAAAGCTGCAATGTATGGCTTTACGTTTGCCTTGGTGACGACCCGCTCTCTGCTTAAACTTGACGTTGTGCTTTAGTCCGTCGCTCGTCGAGCTCTCGTGGCGACGAACATACGTTCCGGAGGAGCCGGGACAATCCGCACCGCTCCGCGCTCGACCGCTTCTTCGCGGCGCGGCTGATCGGGGCCTGATAGCGGCAGCGCTACCAATGGTATGGGTAGTGGCAATGGCGGGCCGTGTAGTGCCGGCGCATATATGCGGCGCCGGCCCTGGTCTCGTTCTTGCCTTCATTGTTGGCGTTCCAGGCGCGGCCGAAAGGCGTCAACGACTGCGTCGGAACGCACGGCTCGGAGCCGTAAGAAGATTGCGAAAAGGCGGCGACGGGCGGAAGCGTGACCAGGGCCGCTAGGCCCACAAGGGCGATCGTCTTGATCGTCTCGATCATGGACTTCTCCTGTACTGCCGGCAGCGTCCGAGCATTTCAAGGGCCATAAACCGCAAAGACAGCCGCCAAAATAAGTTTACGCGGTCGAGGCTCAAGTCATCCGTTTGTATATCGCGAACGTGGAAGCGGTTAGGCGACACACCCGTAATTCGCTTTTCTTGACCCCCGGCCGCATGAGCCGCCGTCGCGCTCGCGTTTCGGCTTGGGCCCGCGTTTGCCGGGCGTGACCATCCGGCCGAGACGGAGGCTGATTCCGTCCTGAAAAGGCGCGGTCGCCCGGGCGGCCGATCCGTTCGTTGCCGCGCGGCAACGGCCAAAGGCGGGATCATCGGGGTCCGCATCGGGGAGATCGGCGAAATTCGGCGCCCGGTCGAGGAGCGGCGCCTCGACGAGCCCGTGCGTCGTCCCCTTGCCGCGCGCGGCCCTTCAACGCGGCCAGCAGAGCGAGCGCCTCGGCAATCTCCGGAAATTCCGGCATCGGCGCAAAACCTTCGAGGGCGACGGTGAGAATCGCGTGGGCGTCGGCGGGACGGTCGGTCCACTGATAGAGCTTGGCCAGCGAAAGCGTAGCGCGCAGTTCGAAGCTTCGCGCCCTCTGGCGTCGCGCAATCGCAATCGCCGATTGCAATGCATCTTCTGCAGGGGCCGGGCTAGCGGCGTCGCGTTTGAGCAAGATTTCGCCGCGGATGCGGTGCATTTCAGCTTCATACCAACGCTGATTGGTCCGCTCAGTCTCGGTGATCGCATGATCCAAGGTTTCCAGCGCGGTTTCGATCTTGCCTGCTGCCGCTTCAACCCCGGCCAGCGCCGTCTCGAAAAGCGGCGCGAATAGGGATACCCCCTGCTCCTCGAGCATTCCGATGCCGCGGCGCATTTTCTCGATGCGGGCATCCCCGTTCGAACTCACCCAGGGCTCAAGGACGTAGCCAAAGGTGAGCCACAGCTTCATCCCATGGTCACGCGCGAGACCGATCATCGCTGTCACGTGGGGCGCGGCCCGGGCCGGTCTCCCGCGCGTAAGCTCAAAGTGAGCAGACATACAATGTCCCCAGACGATAGTGGCGATGTGCCCGCGTTGGGTGGCTCGCCGCACCATTTCCTCGACAAGTCGGCAAGCCCGCTCGACCTCACCGAGCGGCCAGAGCACGCACGCCAAAAAGGCCATCACGGCAACACTGACGTCCTGGCCGAAACGGAAGGCGAGATCGTCGTCTCGCCCTGGCTGGAACAGCGCGAGCGCGCGTTCCAAGTGGTCGCGCGCCTTTTGATACTCACCGGCGAACCAATGGGTGGACCCGAGGACGCGATGCGCGACACTGGCCTCGGGCAAATCGTGTCCTACCACGACGTCGCACAGGAAAGCCGCCGCATGCGCCCTCATCGACGTCAACTCGCCGCGCACGAAGCTGCCCGCCCACAAACCGTAATAGACCGAGAACCGCTCGCCCGCGTCCTCAATTCCTGCCGCTAATTCTTTAGCGCGCGTGAAGGCAGCGGTGGTCTCTGGTGCTTGATGGCCGCGGGTCGCAATTAGCGCGTTACCGTAGCTTGTCTGTAATTTTAACCGTTGGTTCGCCGAGCCGCTTGTCGGCCGCGTCGCCGTCGCGCTCGCCCTGTCCACAATATCGATTGCTCTGCCGAAATGGGCGACGGCTTCTTGGAAGGCTGAACGGCGGAGCGCCTGATCGCCGGCTTTGCCCCACCATTCGATGGCGAGATCGTCGAGGCCGGCCTCAGTGAAGTGATGCGCGATCGCCTCAGGCTCGACCGCCGCGCGTTCCGGCTGGTCGCGCAGGATTTCGGCGGCGCGGCGGTGCAGCGCTTGGCGGCGGCTCTTGACAAGGCTTTCGTAGGCCGCCTCTTGGATCAGGGCATGCTTGAAGCGATAGCTGGCCTGCGGGCCGGCGCCCGCGGCGATGAGGAGGTCCGCGCCGGCGAGCCTATCAAGCGCCGAGTGGAAGGCGGGGTCATCGAGCCCGCCCACAGCGCGCAACAGCGCGTAGCTGAAATCTCGTCCCAAGACGGCGCCGATCTGCGCCACTTCGCGCGCTGCGCCCAGCCGGTCGAGTTGCGCAGCGAGTGACTGCTGCAGCGTCGGCGGGATCGCTTGCAGGCCGCCGGCCTCGCCGCGCTCGAGCAGAAGGCGCGTGACCTCCTCGACGAATAGCGGCACCCCGCCGGTGCGCTCGCTCACGCCCGCGACCATCTCCTCGCTCAGTGTATGGCGAGCTGCAAGCTCGCCGACCATCTGCGCAACGTCAGCGTGATCGAGGGGACCGAGTGCGATGATGCTGTGGTGGGAGCGGAGGCTCCAGGGTTGCCTGAACTCGGGCCGCGCGGTCGCGAGGATCAGCAGCGGCGCCTGCGCGCCGCGCTCGGCGAGAGCCTGCGTCAGATCAAGCGAGGTGGGGTCGGCCCATTGCAGATCCTCGAAAGCGAGCACGACGGGTTGTGAGCGAGCCCCGGCGAGAAACCACGCGACGAGAGCCGCCAATTGCCGGCGGCGCAATTCCTCCGGCGCAAACTTCGCCGCGCGGTCTTCCGGCAGAGAGACATCTACCAGCGGCGCGATCAGGGGCGCATGTTCGGCGGGGTCAAGGCCGACTAGCCGAAGCGTGTTCTCGAGGTCAGCGAAGCGCCGGTCGGCTGGCTCACCCGCACCGAAGCGCTGGCGGCCCCATTCGGCAATCGGATGCAAAGGCGTATTCTGTAACATTTGCGACGACGACAATTCGACAAAGGTGTGGGGCATCTCGCCAAGCGTCGCGCGAAACTCCTCCACGAGACGCGACTTGCCGATGCCGGGTTCGCCGACAATGAGTGTGAGCTGGCCGGCGCCAACGCGGGTCCTCTCCCAGCGCCGGCGCAACAGTTCGAGCTCCTCCTCGCGCCCAACGAGCGGGGTGAGAGCGCGCAAGCCGGCGCGCCTCCCGCCGCTCGCGCGCACGATGCGGTACAGCGTGACCAACGCGGGCACGCCGTTGAGCTCGCATGCGCCGCGGTCTTCCGCGACGAACAGCCCGGCAGTCTGTCGCTGCACGTTCGCGGTCACGAGCACCGTCCCCGGATCGGCCAGACCTTGAACGCGCGCCGCGATATCGGGCGCTTCCCCGAACACTTCGCCGGTCGCCTCGACCATTACCGGCCCCGACTCGAGCCCGATGCGGGCGGAGAGCTGAGGCGCGCATTTGGCGACGTTCTTGGCGTTGATCTCAGTGAACGCGCGTTGGATCGCGAGCGCCGCTCGCACCGCGCGCTCGGCGTCATCCTCCTGCGCCAGCGGGTAGCCGAAATAGGCGACGATCTGGCGGCCGCGGCTCTCGCCGATCGTACTGCCATATCGGGCGAAGGCTTCGGCGGCTGAGTGGCGGAACACGTCGACGACACCGCGCAAATCCTCCGGGTCGACGGGCAGACGGCCGCCCGGGGCCGGCGTGAGTTCGGCGGCGAGCGCGATGATCTGGTGACGCTCCCGCGCTTTAGGAGCCGGAGCCCCGCCGGGCGGGGCCGGCGGCGGCTCCGGTCCGGGTACCGGCGCCGCACTGATCCCTGCTTGTTGGCGCACCTGGGCGGCGAACTTGTATCCGCTGCCTTGCACGGTGACGATGAGACTCGGGCGCTTCGGGTCCGGCTCGATTTTGCGGCGCAATCGGCCGACCAGCATGTCGACGCCTCGGTCGAACGGCCCGGCGCGTTTCCCGACCAGCGCGTCGAGCAAGTAAGCACGGCTCAGAACTCGTCCGGGATGACGAACGAATTCGCGAAGCAGCGCAAATTCGTTGTGCGTGAGGGCTATATCGGAGCCATCCGTCCTGGAGAGCGAGCATCCATCGAGATCAAGGGTAAACGCCGCAAACTGAACAGCGGCAGTTCGCGGCAGCAATAAGCTTCGGCTCGGTTCGCCGCCGGTGGGATCCATCATCGGCCTCGAACATCCGCTTGCGATCCGTGATCTCGGATCGTTCGCCCTGTTACCGAATTATTACTCTCCCGTTACCTGATTATCAAACTGTTGCAGCAGGTCCGTGGAAGATTGTGGCGAAACGTATTGCGTCGCTCCTCTATGGTCGACGTAGAACTGAATCCTTCCGTAACTAACGAGCTATTGCTGTAATCTAAATACCATGTTCTAGGCCCATTTAAAAACGCTTTGATTTCGGGATTAGCAGCGTCATGGGTGTTCAGAAAAGCGGTTGGCAGAGCTTGGGCGCTCGCCAGGTTGAGGACCTTTCCAACACCTCAACGTTCAGCGGGGGCGGGCGGATTTCGCGCGCTTCGCTGCTCGCCACCGCTTCGCTCGTCGCCCGCATCATGGCTAAGCCCCGCAACGTCGCGCGACACCAATTGCTGGAGCGGGAGATCCTTCAGATCGCTGATCGCGAAAAGGAGCAGATCGGGTGTGAACTGCATGACGGGCTGTGCCAGTCCCTCGCTGGCATTGCGGCGCTGACTTCAGCGCTCTCCCGAAGTCTAACGGCGAACGCGCAACCAGAACCCGCTGCGGCGGCCGACGAGATCGTCAAGCTCCTGAACGAGACGATCAGCGAGGCGCGCGATCTCGCCCATTGTCTCACCCCGACCGGCTTGAACGGCGCCGGTCTTGCCCGCGGGCTCGAGACGCTAGCGCGCTGTGTCTGCCAGACCCAGCGCGTCTCCTGCACGCTTGCGTGGGACAGCCGCTGTCCTGCGCTTCACCACGAAACCGAAGCGCATCTCCTGCGGATCGCGCAGGAAGCTGTGCGTAACGCATCTGCACACGGCCGAGCCGATCAGATCGATATGTGCCTCGAATGTGTCGGCGGCTCGGGACTGTTGAGCATCCGGGATAATGGCGTTGGCCTGCCCAAAGACGATCGCAATCACGATGGGATCGGACTGCATACGATGGACTATCGGGCGCGTGCGATCGGCGGCTCTCTGACGGTGGCGCGGCGACCACAGGGCGGCACGGCGGTCGCTTGCGCCTTTCCCCTGCCGCTCACGCACGAACTGCGCGCAGGTCTCGACCATGGTCGTTGCGCTTGCTGAACCAGCCCGCCCGGCAAAGAGGCTTCTCGTCGTCGACGATCATCCGATACTGCGTCGCGGGTTGACCGCCCTCATCCAGTCCGAGCCAGGCCTCGCGGTCCATGGAGCGGTTGGCGCACGCCTCGCCGCCCTCGAGGCCATTCGGGAAGGTCAACCGGATCTGGTGATCGTCGACCTTGCGCTCGGCGACGAGGACGGACTGGACCTCGTCAAGGAAATCAAGACGCGCTATCCGAAAGTCCCCTCGCTGGTGCTCTCGATGCACGACGAAGCGGTCTATGCGGAACGCGCGCTGAGCGCAGGCGCCCTCGGCTATGTCACCAAACAACAGCTCGATGAGACCGTGCTCTGCGCCATCCGCCGCGCGCTCGCCGGAGACATCTACATGAGCGAGACGCTGCAGCGGCGGCTCGCCGAGCGATACGTCGGCGGGCGAACGCTCGACACGGGGTCGCCGATGCGCGCGCTCAGCGACCGCGAATTGCAAGTGTTCGGGCTGATCGGTCGAGGCCGGACCACGCGGCAGATTGCCGCGACCTTGAGCCGGAGCGTCAAGACGATCGAATCCCACCTCGAGCACATCAAGAACAAGCTGGGTATCGAATCCGCCGCCGAACTGGCCCAACGCGCGACCCAATGGGTCGAAACCGGCCGCATCGGCTGATCCCCGCTTCGTGCGGTAGGTGTTTCTACCTATAGCGCAGGATTGGGGGTTTACCCTACAGAGAACGCTCGACCTCCTAATGACTTCGCGCGCTTTCCGACGCAGAGCGCAGCGATTGGCGCCAGGAGAGCCTCCCAGTCGGCGTAAGCTATGTCTCGAAAGCGGACAGCACAACCAGCGCCGGTCAAGCGGCGGATCCTCATCGTCGACGATCACCCGTTGGTGCGGCGCGGACTGAGGGCGCTGATCAACGCCGAACCCGACCTCATTGTCTGCGCCGAGGCGGCCACCCAACAGGATGCGGTCGACGCGCTCGCCACCGCGCGGCCAGACTTGGCAGTCGTCGATCTCTCGCTCGGCCACGGCGACGGTCTGGACCTGGTGAGAGAGATCCGTTCGCGCCATGCAGGTCTCCGTGTGCTGGTGTTGACCATGCATGATGCGCCCGCGTACATCCGGCGCGCTATCGCGGCCGGCGCCGACGGTTACGTCAGCAAGCAGGAGCTGACCGAGACGCTGCTCATGGCGATCCGGAGGGTGCTGCGGGGCGAGACGTACGCGGCGCCAGTGCTTAAGGCGCGTGGCGTTGCGCCTCGCGCTGAGGACTAACGCCGCCTCGGCGAGTCGGGCGGTAACAGCCGCCTGAGAAGCCTCGGGGAATCCCCCATCCGAGAACTAGCGCGCGGCCCTGATGCCGATCCCAAACAACGCGGCCATCGTGCGACATCATGGGCCGCGATCGGGATCTTCGGCACTAAGGGATTTAGCCATGAAGCGCAATACAAGTGTTGACGTAACGTCAGATGTACGTGCCGTAAAATTTATCAAACGCCAAACTATACGACGTAATCACGAACATAGGAACAGAAAATTTATATCACTACGTGTGAACCGAATGCATATTGTTAAATATTTTATCTCCGTAAACTTTGGCCTATTGGCCATTGCCCTTGCTTCGGTCGAGCCGGCTGCGGCGCAGACGTCGACCGACCCGTGGGACTGGATCATTCAGCACATTTGCGCCAACGCCACGAACAAGCCCGTCGGCGCCGATCCCTACTACGGCTGTCCGGCAGGCACGACCAACCGTCGGCTTCAACTGGGCGATCCGATGCCCTACGAGAGGAACGATCAGCCCAGTTCAGTCGGAGGCCCCTGGGGTATGCGGCAGGACTCCTATCCGCTCACTGACCTTCACTTCGCCGGGTCGATCTCGGCCAACGAGCGGGCGCCGCGCAACTATACCGGCGTCGGCGGCTACGACGTTTATCGGGTCGAGAGCGGCTACGTGTCGGCGGAAGGGACGCGAGACGGCACCGGTTATGGCCAGACCTCCTTCGGGGTGAACTGCCTTCCATGGAATGGACGCATCTTCTTTCCCACCTCATTCCTTACCAACCTGCAGCCAGGAGCATCAGGGACGGGGCATTGGCCGTTGGCCTGGGACTATTACGAGCAGAGCGGCACGCCTTGGTCGGGCGTATGCAATAGCTCGACGAAATTTTCAGGTGGCGGCCTGGCGCAGTGGCAGTTCGCGCCCAAACAATCGTTTGGCGGGGTGAACGGGGCGCCGGCGAAGACGATCGACGCGATCGTCGTGACGGAGGGATTTCCGTTGGCAACGCAGATCCCGGAGACCGGCTACCACCTAGAGCGTCACTACTTCACCGACCTCTATGGCCATACGCGATGGGAGACATGGTGGCCGAACGGCCCAGCCCAGGCGAGCGACTGCAACGGTCAGACGACGATGACCTACGGAGGGATCACCTTCTTCCGAAAGGATTGCCATGACTGGAGCGCAGTCACCCTCTATCCTACGCCGCAGCGCATGATCCCATGGCCCTACCCGGAGGCCAACGTGCTCGTAAACAATCATTTCGACGGGCTTTCCGGATGGCAGGTCGATTCCGGCGTGAGCGCCACGGTTCTGCGCTCGACGACGCCCCTCGACACCGCGCACGGCCCCGGCGTCGACTATCTCCAGGTCAACTGCGCGGGCCAGTGCTGGTCCGGCCAGGGCGTGCACCAGGACGTTCCGATTTCGACCGTGCAAGCAGGACAAAAGATCGACTACGGCTTCAGCGGCGTGGTGCAGGGAAACGCGGGCGCGAACATGCATGTGACCCTGTCGTTGCGGGATGCGAACGGAGCAAAATTATGGAGCAAGTCGTTCGACGCGATGATGCCGAACAGCAACCAGCACGTTACGCCGAACGTATCCATCTATGGAGCAAGCACCCAGTTTCTGGTGACTTCGCCGCCTCTGCCTAATCTCCAAGGCGCCGTCTCCCTGCGTCTGTCGCTCATGCCGACAGCGCTTGTCGTGTACGATATCCTCAACTCCTGGATGATGCCGCGAGAGGAACCCTCCGTCTCGACACTGGCGTCGTCTTCCCCTCTCGCTAACTAACTAACTAACTAACTACCCCGCCTTGCTATTTCTCGTTGCGCCATACCGACGGCGCCATCGCGGCCCGCCGTCAAGCACTGGGCGACAAGCCCAGCCATGAAGCGGATGCCCAACCCCTACTCCGCCGCCTCCATCCGCGCCGCTGCGTGGGCGTGCTTGCGCTCCTCGATATGCCTCGCCTTTGCCGCCGCCTGACGGGCGGCGGCGGAGAGCTGGTACATCTCCTGATGGTCGTAGTCATCGGAAATTCGCAGCGCCTCGTCGGTGTAATTCTTGGCGTTCGGGTCCTTCAGCACGCTACGCATGAACCACCAGATTTTAGCCAGCTTCACCGCCGCCTTGCCGTGAATTGAGAGGAGGTCCCAGACGTATCGCGGATAGAAGACGAACGGACTTCTCCACCGGAAGCGTCGGCCGTCGGTCGCGCCGCACTTTGCGCCGGACGAGGCCGGCTTCCAGCGGATAGATGTGGTAGAGCGTGCTCGCCGCCCAGAAGGTCACCAGCAGAAACGCCACCGTGTCGACCCGGGCGCCGCCGGCCGCCGCTCTCCGGATCACCGTCTTCATGTGGTCGTCGGTGTAATAGGCGCGGAAGGCGTCGTGGTAGAGCTTCTGCCACTCCGCCCGGCTCATGCGCGGATGGTCGCAGACGACATGCTCGAGGTCGAACTTGTTGAGGTCGGGGTCGATGTCGACGCCGGCCGCGACCGCCTTGGCGTGGTCCTCGCAGCCGGGCAGCGGAGTCAGGCAGGAGAACTGCAGAATATCGAGCGGCAGCTCGCGCTGGATGATCTCGATCCGGCGGATGACCGATTCCGGCGTGTCGCCCGGGAAGCCGATGATATAGCCGCAATAGGTGATGCAGCGGTGCTTGCGCCACTCGAGCAGAAGCTCGCGGTAGTCGGCGATGTGGTTCTGCTTCTTCTTAGCCGCGATGAGGTTGTCCGGGTCGATGTTTTCCAAGCCGATGAACACTCGCTTGACCCCCGCCGCCGCCGCTTTCTCGATGAAGCGCGGGATCTTGTGGCAGGCGGTGTCGACCTGGATGACGAAGCGCGAGTTCAGGCCCTCCTGCCGGAGCTGGATCAGCCGGTCGAAAATCGCCTCCCAGTTGCGGTTGCGGGCCAGGTTGTCGTCGGTAATGAAGAAATAGCGGACGCCGTTGGACTGGTTCGAGCGGACGATCGCTTCGATGTCGTCGGCGGAGCGATAGCGCGACTTTCTGCCCTGCACGTTGATGATGGTGCAGAACGAGCAGAGGAACGGGCAGCCGCGGCCGGCGTCGAAGCTCGAGATCATGCTGATCGTGTTTTTCACGTTTTCGCGCGGCATGATCGGGTAGGTCGCCCCGTCGAGATTCGGCAGGTCGTCGAGATAATTGTAGATCGGCTGGAGTTTTCCGGCCGCGGCGTCGCGCAGCACGTCGACGAACCGCCCCTCCGCCTCGCCTGCAAACAGCGAGATGCCGAGGTCGAGCGCCTCTTTCAGCGAATCCGGCCTCTCCTTGAGCATCGCGAGACAGCCGGAGACATGGAAGCCGCCGATGCAGACGGGGATTCTTGCCGCCCTCAAGGGGCGCGCGCAGTCCATCACCCGGGGAAACTGGTTCGACTGCACGCCGACGAAGGCGACCATGCCGAAGCCGCCTGCGACAGAAATCTGGCGGGCGATCTTGTCGGGGCGCACTCTGGTGTTGGTTTCGTCGACGGCGAAGATCTCGATGTCGACGTCCTCGCCGAGGGCGGCCGTCTCCATCGCATTCTTGGCGATGCCGTAGAGGCAGGCGAGCGAATTGGACGGCAGGGCAGACTTCACCCACTGGATGACGTAGCCGTCGTCGTCGTAGTGCGAAGGCTTGACCAGGAAAAGTACAAACCTGCGGCGCTTCGGCTTGTCCAACATCAAGTCAGGCTCCCTCGAAATGAAATAAGAGTCCGCCTCGCCCCGTGATTCCATGAATTATGTTTGTTCGGTGGCGGAGCGATAGCAGCCTTTTTGCGGCGGCACAATTGCGCCAGAGCCACACCCAAGGCGCAATCGTGGCCAGGCGGGTTGAGGCGCGGGCGGCGCGCGCGGGATGGTTAGGCGATTTACGCTCTTAACGCGCCAGGTCGGGAGAGCTCCGGAGAACCGCGTCGCCGACGGCGCGAGCCGGCGGAACGCGTCGAACGGGCGGCCCGAACTGCGCGAATTGTCCCTGCATTCCACGGAGCAGGGAATTTCAATTCCCTGCTCCGCCAAAAAAATTCCCTGCCGCGCCGAGTAGGGAATTTTGGTTGAACAGACTGAAATCATTTTGTTTTTGGCGTCGGCTTTTCCGAAAAACGCCCGAATCGAGAGAATTTCCCTGCCTTTTTCCCTGCACGCAGGGAATTCGGCCCCGATCGCGGCGCCGGGTTGCTTCGGCTCGCCAGAAACTTACCGCCTTGCGTCGTGGCGACGTCGTCGTTAATTGAGGCCGGCGCCTGGAGCCGCCGTCCATGGCCCGTCGAGAGACGGGCGTCCTTCCGGACGCCCTATGGGCCGCGGCTGCAGCGCTCGACGAGCGCGCCGGACGAGGCCCGCCGGGGTTAAGGACCAAGACTCCAGATGCTGCAGACCCTGCTCGCCGAAGGGCGCCCGCTGCTCGCAGACGGCGCGACCGGCACCAATCTGTTCGCCATGGGCCTGACCTCCGGCGACGCGCCGGAGCTGTGGAACGAGACCCATTCCGACAAGATCCGCTCCCTCCACCAGGCCTTCGTCGACGCCGGCTCGGACATCATCCTGACCAACAGTTTCGGGGCGAACCGCCGGCGCCTCGCGCTGCACGGCCTCGAGGCGCGCGTCCGGGAGCTCAATGCGATGGCGGCGCGAAACGCCCGCGCCGTCGCCGACAGGGCGGGGCGGCGGGTCGTCGTCGCCGGGTCGGTCGGTCCGACCGGCGACATCCTCGCCCCATTGGGTCCCCTGACCGAGGACGAGGCGGTCGAGATCTTCGTCGAGCAGATCGAGGGCCTCAAGGAGGGCGGCGCGGACGTCGCCTGGATCGAGACCATGTCGGCGGCCGAGGAAATCCGCGCGGCGGCGCGGGCGGCGGCCAGGGCGGGCATGCCCTACACCATTACGGCGAGCTTCGACACCGCCGGGCGGACGATGATGGGCGTATCGCCCGCCGCGCTCGGCTCGCTCGTCTCCGACTTCGAGCCGAAGCCTTTGGCCTATGGCGCGAATTGCGGCGTCGGCGCCGCCGACCTCCTGGTCGCGGTCCTCGCTATGAGCGGCGCCGATCCGGGCGCGGCGCTGATCGCCAAGGCGAACGCCGGCGTTCCGCACTGGCACGGGGCCGAGATCCATTATTCCGGCACGCCCGAGCTGATGGGGACTTACGCCGGGCTCGGGGTCGATTGCGGCGCCCGGATCGTCGGCGGCTGCTGCGGCAACAAGCCGGCCCATGTCGCGGCGATGCGGCGCGCGCTCGACGCCCATCAGGCCGGCCCGCGCCCGTCGATCGAGGCCATCGTCGCGGCGCTCGGGCCCCTGGTCGCGCCCGCGGCGGCCGAGACGGGCGCCCGCAGCCGGCGCCGCGAGCGGACGTGAACCGCAAGGCCCGGCTGCGCGCCCGGGTTCGCGGCTCGGAGCCCGAGACGAACGCGCTCGAACCGCGCGCGGCCGGGCCGCTCGTCCTGCCGTCCGGGCCGCAGATCTTCGACGTCGGCGCCGCAAGCGCAGGCGAGCGCCTCGATCGCTATCTCGGCCAAGCGGCTTCCGAAAGGCGGCTCGCCCTGTCGCGCACGCGCCTCAAGGCCCTGATCGAGGCGGGCGAAGTGACGGTCGACGGGAGCGTCGTCCGCGACCCGGCGACGCGGCTCGCCGAAAGCGCCCGAATCGCCTTCGAGCCGCCGCCGCCGGAGGATTCCCCGCTTGTCGGCGAGGATCTCCCGCTCGACGTCGTCTACGAGGACGAACACCTCATCGTGATCGACAAACCGGCGGGCCTCGTCGTCCACCCCGCGCCGGGCCACGCCCAGGGCACGCTGGTCAATGCGCTCATTCGTCATTGCGGGGCAAGCCTGTCGGGCGTGGGCGGAGTGCGGCGGCCGGGCATCGTGCACCGACTCGACAAGGACACCTCCGGCCTGCTCGTGGTCGCCAAGACCGACGCGGCCCACCGTGGTCTCGCCGAGCTCTTCGCCGACCACGGACACACCGGATCGCTCGAGCGCGCGTATCTTGCAGTCGTCTGGGGCGGCTTCGGCGCGGCGGCCGGCAAGGTCGACGCGGCGATCGGCCGCCATTCGACCCGCCGAGACAGAATGGCGGTCGTACCGGAGGAGCGGGGCCGCCACGCCGTCACCCACTGGCGTGTCATCGAGGCCCTTGGGCCGGCGAGCCTCGTCGCCTGCCGACTCGAAACCGGACGGACCCACCAGATCCGGGTGCACATGGCCTCAGTCGGCCATCCCCTCCTCGGCGATTCGGTCTACGGAGCCGGCTATAAAACCAAGGCGTCCCAGCTTTCCCCGGGAGCAAAGGACGCGCTTGCGGCGTTGGGCCGTCAAGCGCTGCATGCGGCGGCGCTCGGCTTCGAACATCCGATCACCGGCGAGGCGCTGCGCTTCGAGGGTCCGCCGCCGGAGGATTTCTTGAGGCTGGTCAATGCTCTGCGGGCCCAGCGCGCCGACGACGCTCGCGCGGTGACCCAGGAGCGATCCTGGACCGTCTAAGCTTTGGTATCGTCTCCGTCGTGCGGCCCTTTTTCGGCCACGCTTTTCTGGACCAAGATAGCCGGCCGGCGTTCGCGCCGACGGAGACGGCCAGCAACCGGTCTCTGACTGGAGGATATCATGGCCGCTTCCCTTCCGATCATCGCCGGAGAGTCCGGGCTCTCCCGCTATCTTCAGGAGATCAAGCGGTTCCCGATGCTGGAGCCGCAAGAGGAATACATGCTCGCCAAGCGCTGGCGCGAGCACGGCGACCGCGAGGCGGCGCACAAGCTCGTGACCTCGCATCTGAGGCTGGTCGCCAAGATCGCGATGGGCTATCGCGGCTATGGCCTGCCGATCGGCGAGGTGATCTCCGAGGGCAATGTCGGCCTGATGCAGGCGGTCAAGCGTTTCGAGCCCGACAAGGGCTTCAAACTCGCGACCTACGCCATGTGGTGGATCCGCGCCTCGATTCAGGAATACATCCTGCGCTCGTGGTCGCTGGTCAAAATGGGAACGACCGCAAGCCAGAAGAAGCTGTTCTTCAACCTGCGCAAGGCGAAGAGCCGAATCTCCGCGCTTGACGAGGGCGATCTGCGCGACGACCAGGTCGAATCGATCTCGAAGCGGCTCGGCGTCGCCAAGCAGGACGTGATCGACATGAACCGACGCCTCGGCGGCGATGCGTCGCTCAACGCGCCCCTGCGCGAGGAGGGCGAAGGCGAGTGGCAGGACTGGCTGGTCGACGAGACCGCCGACCAGGAGTCGCGGCTCGCCGATCGCGAGGAGTCGAATGTACGGCTCGACGCGCTGAGAGGCGCGCTGACCGTGCTCAATCCGCGCGAGCGCCGCATCTTCGAGGCTCGCCGTCTCGCCGAGGACCCGATCACGCTCGAGGAATTGTCCACCGAGTTCGGCGTGTCGCGCGAGCGGGTGCGGCAAATCGAGGTGCGCGCGTTCGAGAAGGTGCAGGCGGCGGTCAAGGCCGGCGTCGCCAAGGCGCAGCTTCCGAAGGCGTCGACGCCGGCGCTGCCGGCGCATTGACCGCCGGCGCCGGTCCCAGCACGCGATTGGCCCGCGCTCCGGTCGAAACTGGGATAAATTGGCGCGCGTCTGTCTCTAGAATCGAAAAAGGCCCGACCATGTCCGCGATTCCCTTGCGCCGCCCGGCCGTGCGGGCCTGGATCGTCATCGGCGCGGCGCTCGCCGCCTCGTCCGCGGCCGCCGCCGACCAGCCCGCGACGCCGAAGGGCGCGGATCAACTGCAGGCGCTGTTCGACCGGTTCTTTCCCGCGCCGCCGGCCGGGGGCCCCGCCTTTGTCACTGTGAAGCCCGGCGGCGGCGACTACATCGTCTCGGCCGACCTCGGCACAATGAACGGCCTTCTGAAGGCTGTCGGCGTCGGGGCGTTCTACGAGCCAGCGACGCTCCTTTACAAGCTCTTCGAGCAGGACGACGGCAACTGGCGGCTCGTCCAGGACTCGATGCCGAGGATCGTTTCACACGCCGGGGACGCGACCAGCACGATCGATATCCAGAACTACAAGCAAACCGTCGTCATCGACCCGACGCTCGCCTGGTGGAAGAGCGGCTCGGGGAGCGCGGGACCGGGGCGCCCTGACCCTGCACGGGCCCAAAGGCGACGAGAGCTTCGATTTCGGCCCGCTCAGCGTGAATTACGCGACGACCGTCAACCCGGACCAGACGGTGTCGACCGCGATCAAGGAGGAGATCGACGACATCGCCTTCAAGGTCTCCGGACCGGCCAAGGACGGCGCCGCGGTCAACGCCAGCGGCCGAACTCGACAAGATCGCGCTCCATCTTGGGGCCGACGGCCTGAAGTCGCGGAAAGCCTTCGACCTGGCGAGCCTCCTCTCCGCCCACCGAGCCGACCTCGCGCCGCATGAGGCGGAGATCAAGGGTCTTCTGAAGGACTTGGCCGCCCCGGGGCTCAAGCTGGCCGAGGGCGGCGAAGCCTCGAAGCTCATGATCTCGTCGCCCTACGGCGCGATCGCGCTGGCGGGCATGAAGTTCGCCGTCGGCGTCGCCAACGGGGGGCCGCGCAGCGCGATCGAGGCGACTGTTTCCGCCGAGGGCTTGAGCCTGCCGGTCGCGCTCGCGCCGCCTGCGGCGGCTGACCTCACGCCCTCGAAGATCGACCTGACCGCCACGCTGACGGGGTTCGACATTGCCGCCGGGGCAAACGAGGCGATCGCCGACTTGAAGCTCGGCGGCCCCGGCCCCGTTCTGTCCCACGGGGATTCCGCCAAGGTGGCGGGGGCCTTGCTCGGCGCCGGGCCGCTCCAGATCGATCTCGCCCCCTCCCATGTGGTCGCGCCGGCGATCGACGCCGACGTGCAGGGGACGCTGCGCTGGGCCGCGGACAGGGCGTCGGGCCAGATGACGATCCGCATGCGCGGCTTCGACAAGACCATGGCCGCGGTGCAGGCGCTGGGCCCCAACGTCGCCGCCAAATCGCTCCCGGCGCTCGCCATGGCCAAGGGCCTAGCCAGGACGGAGAGCGACGGCAGCCTGACCTGGCTCGTCGAAATCTCCCCAGACCGCTCGATCAAGGTGAACGGCATCCCGCTCGGCAAGGCGCCGCAGTAGGGGTCGGCGACGGAGTGGTCTGCGAAAAACGATATGAATAGACGGGCTTCCGGTCGCGTGGCGGGCCGGGGCGAAGAATCCCGAGCTTGGAACCTTCCTGGCCTCGATCGGTTTCCCCCTGACCCCACAATCAGAGGAGAATGATCGTGGATAAGGAACATGTGAAAGGCGCGGCCGACAAGGCGAAGGGCGCCGTGAAGGACGCGGCCGGCAAGATGACCGGCGACAAGGAGATGCAGGCCGAGGGCAAGATCGACAAGGCCAAGGGCGCCGCGCATCAAGCCGCCGGTGACGTCAAGGATGCGGCGCGCCGCGCCGATAAGAGCTGAGTTCGACCACTCTCCTCGACGATCAGCATTGGAGGCCGCCGTCTTCGGCGGCCTCGTCTTGTTTTGAGGCGCCTGCCGCGGGGGAGCCCCAATCCGCGACCTCGGCCGAGTTCCCGGCGAACAGGGAAAAATGCAGGGAAGTTCTCTCAATTCGGTCGATTTTCGGAAAAGCTGTCCAGAAAAGCCAAACGATTCTAGCCCGTCTTCGCGGATTCGCCTGTGGATAACCTGATCTTTGTGGCGTTTCACGCCGTCCAAGTATTTGGATTGTTTGATGCGGCTATTGGGGTCGGGGCCAAAATCGGCTGTAGTGAAGACCAACTCAGTTTGAACCGGATTCCTCGACTCGACTTTCCGTGTCACACTGGGTTCCGCCATGTTTCTCCGGAAGACCGAGCGGCGAAAGGACGGGAAGACGCATCTCTACTGGAGCGTTGTCGAGAACCGGCGTCTGGACAGCGGTCGGGTGGTGCAGCGTTATGTCCTATACCTCGGCGAGATCAATTCTTCTCAGGCTGAAGCTTGGCGCAGGGCGATCGAGGTGTTCGACGAGGACGCCGGCGCGCCCCGTTCGCTGTCGTTGTTTTCCGATGAGCGTTGCGATCTTCCCGCCGCCGACGCCTCGATCGTGCGTCTGCGGCTCGGCGAGATGCGGCTCTGCCGGCCGCGCCAGTGGGGCGCCTGCTGGCTCGCCGGCGTTCTGTGGCGCGAACTGCAACTCGACCGCTTCTGGGCCGATCGCCTGCCAGGAAGCCGCAAAGGGACGCGCTGGGCCGACGTGCTGCAAGTGCTGGCGACGTATCGCCTCATTTCACCCGGCAGCGAGTGGCGGCTGCATCGCCAATGGTTCCTCGATAGCGCCATGGCCGATTTGCTCGGCGCCGACTTCGGCCTTGCGGAAGCGCACAAGCTCTACGCCTGTCACGACAAGCTCATCGCCCACAAACAGGCGCTGTTCTCACATCTGACGCAGCGTTGGCGCGATCTATTCAACGCCTCCTTCGACGTGCTGCTCTACGATCTGACCAGCACCTATTTCGAGGTCAACGCCTCCGACCTGCCCGAGGGCTCGAAACGCCGCCACGGCTACAGCCGCGACAAGCGGCCCGATTGCCCGCAACTCGTCATCGCCCTCCTCGTCACCCCCGAAGGGCTGCCGCTCGCCTACGAGGTTCTGCCCGGCAACGCGGCCGACAGCAAGACGCTGCGGTCCTTCCTCGAAAAGATCGAGAGCCAGTACGGCAAGGCGCGGCGGGTCTGGGTCATGGACCGCGGCGTGCCGACCGAGGAGGTTCTCGCCGAGATGCGCGCCTCCGATCCGCCTGTGCGCTATCTGGTCGGAACGCCCAAGGGACGCCTGACCCGCCTCGAAAAGCAGCTCCTCGACAAGCCCTGGCGGAAGGCGCGCGAGGGGGTCGAGGTCAAGCTCCTGGCCCAGGACGAAGAGCTCTACGTCTTGGCCCAGAGCGCCGATCGCGTCAGCAAAGAGCGCGCAATGCGCAGGCGACAGCTCAAATGGCTGTGGGCGCGGTTGAAGAAGCTCGCTGAGATGGACGTCTCCCGTGAGGAAAGGCTGATGAAGCTCGGCGCAGCGCGCTCCAAGGCGCCCTGCGCCTGGCGGCTCGTCAAGACCGAGGTCGACAAGACCGGCGCGCTGACCTACGCGCTCGACCGCGACAAGTTGCGCAAAATCAGACGCCGCGAGGGCCGCTACCTGTTGCGCACCAACATGACCGACGACGATCCCGCCAAACTCTGGCAGTACTATATCCAGCTCGTTGCTGTTGAGGAGGCGTTTCGAAACCTGAAGGGCGACCTCGCGATCCGCCCGGTTTTCCATAAATGCGAGAAGCGCATCGAAGCCCACATCTTCGTCGCCTTCCTCGCCTATTGCCTGCAGATCACCCTGACCCGCCGCCTGCACAGCCTCGCCCCGGGTCTCACCGCGCGTAGCGCGCTGGCGAAATTCGCCGCCCTGCAGATGATCGACGTGCACCTGCCCACCACCGACGGCCGAGAGATCGTCCTCACCCGCTTCACCGAACCCGAGCCCGACCTGCGCCTCCTCATCGCCCGCATGAAGCTCAAGCTGCCGGCCCAGCCGCCCCCCAAAATCGCCGCCGCCGCGCTTCCCGCCCAACACCTCCTGTAGTGAAGACCTTTTCGATCAAGATATTGATTTCCTTAACGCGCACCCCCAGAAAATGGCCGAATCCGCGAAGACGGGCTAGGTCGTTCCAGCAAAATTCCCTACTCGACCGAACAGGGATTTTTTTCGCCGAGCAGGGAATTGAAATTCCCAGCTCCGCCGAAAACAGGGATATTTCGCGTCTGATGCGCCGCTTCTTTTGCGGCTTTACGTGCGTGGCGGGTCCCATAAATTCGAAAAAAGAGAAGACCCAAAATCGAAGGCCATGACGATCATTTTCGGGACGCTCGCCCGCAGCGAGCATCCGAATTTTCCGGCAGAAATCCTATTCGCCCTTCGTCTCGTTTCCAGCCATGCGATCGATCAAATCCGCGAGCCGCTCCAGCTTGCGCGGCGTCGCGCTTATGTCGATGGCGAACCAGCTATGGGCGCGCCGTACGATCTTCCCTTCGACCCGGCCGAGCCCGTCGAAATAGGCGATGACCCGATCCCCGATTGCCCCCGCCACGAAGCCCTTGATGCCAATTCCAATCGGCGAGACATCGAGGGTCTGGCAGGAAAACTCCCTTCCGTCCTCGAGCATATAGCGTCCTTGCACCGTGAGCGGGATGCGATCATAGCGCCTGCGCTCTTCGCCGGAGGGGACGCCCGCAATCGACGAGGCGTCGGCGGAAACCTGAAACGGTCGAATTGAGGATCGTTGCGCCGATTCGATTTCGGACAGAGCGGGCAATGCTTGTCGAGTGGCAAAGGATTGTTGTGCTGACATGTTGACGGCGGTCTGCAAGTTGGAAGACGGCTTCGCCGGGATGGCGGTCCGACCGGATATGGATCACTTCAATTGGCGGCTGATCGTCTCAGACAGTTTCCTGGAACCGGTGTCAACATGCCGCGCAGATGGTTAACGTCCGGTATAGCTCGGAACGTGGAAATTGTCCTTCGTCGCCCCGCCTCGAGGTCGAAAAGCCCATGAGCGTTTTGGCTTTTTGAAAACGGCTGTCAAAGGTAGGCGCGGGCAAATTTCTGGAAGGCCCTCGCCCGGTGCGACAGGGCAAGCGACCCGTCGGCCGGCAGGCCGTGCTTCTCCTCGGCGGTCATTTCGCCGAAGGTGCGATCATGCCCGTCGGGCCTGAAGATGGGATCGTAGCCGAAGCCGGCCGTTCCGCGCGGAGGAAAGACGAGTTCGCCGTCGACCCGGCCCTCGAACGCGTCGACCCGCCCTTCCGGCCATGCGAGCGCCAGCGCGCTGATGAAATGGGCCCGCCATGGCTTTGGAGCCTGGGCCGCACGCAGTTCAGCCTCGACGCGCCGCATGGCGGCGTCGAAATCCTTGGCCTCGCCCGCCCATCGCGCGGAGTAGATGCCGGGCGCGCCGTCGAGCGCCTCGACGCAAAGGCCGGAATCGTCGGCGAGCGCCGGTTCGCCCGAAGCCCGCGCGGCCGTCTCGGCCTTTAGCGCGGCGTTTTCGCCGAAGGTGAAGCCCGTCTCCTCGGGCTCGCCGAGCCCCAACTCCGCCGCCCCGACCGCGGCGATGCGGTAAGGGACGAGAAGTTCGCGGATTTCGCGAAGCTTCCCCGGATTGTGAGTCGCGGCCACGATCCGAGCCGACAGGCGCCGCCTCTCCCCCGCGACCTCTCGCTCGGAACTCATCGAGCCACGATCTTGTAAGCCTGCCCCGGAGAGAGCGGAACTCCCCGCTCGAGGCCGTTCAGGATGAGGAACTGGTCGAGCGGCTGCGGCAGGAACGCCATTCGCGCCGCCATCGTCTCGGGCGTGTCGATGCTGCCCGCGGTCACGATCTTGATCGACTGCGGCTCGGCCAGCGCCGAATCCTGGGCGTTTATGAGCCGGAACGACTGGATCGAAGCGCGGAAGCGCTCGTCGTCGGGCGGAGCGAGACTATGGGCGGCGAAGATCAGCCGGTACAGCCGGCCGTTGAGCCGCACGGCGCCGAGGCGGAAGCTCCACTGTTGACCCTTTGCGACCGCCGTCGCGGCGTCGAGGCCGTTGATCCGCATCGGTTCGATGTCGGTCGTCTTGATCTCGTCGATCCAGCCGGAGGCGATCGCCCTTGTGACCGGCTCCGAATCCGCGATCGCGATACTGTCGAGGCGGAGGGCCTGGGAGCCGGCCTCGCCGACGCCGATGAGAGCGGCCGCCTGGTTGTCCAGGGTGAACCCTTCGGGGGCTTCGAAGGCGAAGCCGAGCTTCGGATGAATGAAGGTGGTTCCGCGGACAATCCCCTGAGAGGGATCGTCACCAAAGGCGAGCCCGTCGATCGCTGTCAGGTAGGCGTCCCGTCCCCTCGCTCCGGTTCCGGGCGGCCCGATCTGGCGGGCTTCCGCTTCGGCCTGGGCGATGCGCTCGGGCGTCGAGGGATGGGTCGCCATCATGTCCGGCCGGTCGCTCGATCCCGTTCCCGAGATCGAAGCCCTGAGGGCGCTCCATTCGCCCAGCGCGGTGAGGAACCGCGACGCCGCATAAGGGTCGTAACCGGCCTTGCCCAGGTTTTTGATGCCGATCTGGTCAGCCTCGAATTCCTGCTGTCGCGAGAAGCTTGCGATCGACAGCTTCGAACGCGCCTGAACCTCATCGTCGGCCTGGGCATGTTGCAGCACCTGGGCGTTGACCCGGGTGAACAGCGCGGCGGTCTTCTCGAATTCGGACCGCTGGGCGGCATGTCGGGCGGTGATATGCGCAATTTCGTGCGCCATCACGGCGGCGATCTCGGAGGTGTCCGCCGCCAGCGCAAGAAGCCCCCGGGTGATGAAAATGTCCCCCGAAGGGAGGGAGAATGCGTTGACGACGGGCGAGTTCAGCAAGGTGACGCGGTAGGGCTGAGGGGAGCCGCTCGCGGCCGGTGTCAGCTTCAGAAGGACGCTGTTGAGATAGCTCTCCGTCGTTGGCGCATGATATTCGCCGCCGAAAGCCTGCATCAACCGCTTGCGTTCGGGGTTCGGCGGGGCGCTCGTCGGCTCATGGGCCGCCGTCGGCGTCACATTCGCGGGAGCTGGCGGCGCGTCGATGGACGCGCAGGCGGCCACGGCGAAACACATGGCTCCCGCCGCGAGGGCCAGAACGAGCCGAAAAGTCGCCGGCCGGCCGGCCTTCGGCTTTGCGTTTTCGACGATCCCGTCGCTCATGGACGCGGCTTGTCTACTCCTTGCGCGTCCGAGCGACGCAAAATCTCGATCATCGCGGGCTCGCCCACCTCGAGTCTCGGTCCAAACCGGGCATCGAGGACGCCCCGCGCCCGGATGGTTTGCCCGGCGAGCGTATCTAATGAACGGCCTGCCTTCGCGAACGCCGTCTCCAGTTTTCGGGCGACGACGATCGTCGGACCGTCATAGGGGGCGAGATCAAGATAAAGGCGCGAGCGCCCAAAGCCAACCCTGCGCACGCGTCCCTCGATCACGACGAATTGTCCGTCGCGTCGGCGGAGCGTCGCCATGTCGAAGGACTGAATGACGGCATATTCCGGATCGCGCCACATTCCAAGGGCGGCGCGCCGCGCCCGGTCTTCGAGGGCAAGGCGCTCGGCCGCGCAACTGCGCGTCTCGAATTCCGGCCTGACGCGCGCGTAGCCCGCTCTCAGCAGGGCCGAGGCCACCGACCCGGGCGAATCGCCTGGGGCTTCAGGAGCCGAGAGGTCGGCCAACGTGCGGTCCCAACGGTCGGTGCCGTCGGCAAGGAGATCGAGTTCCGCTTCGCCTCCGACAAGGCGACGGGCAAGAAAGTCGCGCGCGGCCCGCGCGGTCGCAGGATCGCCGCGCTCCGGTCCGGGCATATCCAGTCCGGCGAGCCTGACGAGCCGACCGTCGGCGAGGGCGATGTCGAGCCGCTCGTCGACCGCGACGACCTGCACGGCTCCAGCCGGCGAGCCGCAGCCGCCGAAGGCCGGCGAGGCGAAACCGAGCCCTGCGCATAAGAGACCAAGCAAAACGTCGGCCTGGACGGCGAAGCGCCATAGCCGTTCGCGAAATCGGTGCGCGGAGCAAAAATCCATGCTATGGCCTTCCCCGCCGTGAGGGCCCGCGTCCTGCCCGCCACTCGAGAGCGAGAAAGCGCATTTAGTCCCGGTAGCTCAGCAGGATAGAGCACAGGTTTCCTAAACCTGGGGTCGCAGGTTCGAGCCCTGCTCGGGACGCCACCTAACGCAAGTGTCTCCAACGGTTTATCTAGCGGCGGCGGACGGGTTGCTTCCCAAGGTCGCGTTTGGGAAGCACACGGGGAGCAAATCTGCCCTCACCCTTTGAACCCCCGTCCAAGCGCCGCGCCGCCGATCTGCGCCGGTCGCTTCATCACCACGAAGCCAGCGCGCCTCAAGTGCTCGACCAGGCGCCGGGCGATGATCTCGCTCACGATCTCATCGGCGTTGTGCACGCGCTTGCGCCCCTCGAACCGAAGCGCGTAGGCGAGCACCGACGCCAGATCGTCGGGCGTTGCGGGGCATGAGGGCGTCGGCTGCATCTGTCATGACAGCATGGTAGCGGCCGCGAGCGAACGAAGAAAGAACAGCCGAAGCCTACGGCGGAATTTTCGAGCGGAGGAAGGCCGCCGCTTCCTTCACGACAGGCAGAAGATCCGGACCGGGCTCGCCGGCAACGTTGACGCCGCCGATCGTATCGCCCAAGCGCGAGACCCCCGTCCTCATCTCTCCAGCGCGGGCGGGCGGGCGCTCGAAGACCTGCCCAGCCTTGAGGGGCCGGATTAGAGCGGTCTTCCAGCAAAATGAATCGAGGGGATTCCCAGAATCAGGTCTGTTTGTGATTCTTGATGCTCGCCGCGGGAAGGAGGCGGCGGGTGATGGCGCTTTCGGACGATCTTCGCAAACGTGTTGTGGGCGCGGTGTTAGAAGGGGGCATGTCGCGCAATGCGGCGGCCAAGCGTTTCGGGGTCAGCATCGCCAGCGCCATACGCTGGGTTTGGCGGTTCCGGGCGACCGGCGAGATCTCCCCGGCTCCGACGGGCGGGGATCGTCGGTCGAACCGCATTGAGGCGCATCGCGATTATCTGCTCGGTCTGATTGGCCGTCAGCCGGATGTGACGCTGTTGGAAATCCAGGAGCGTTTGATCGCCAACTGCGGCGAGCGCTTCTCCTCATCCGATGATCTGGCGCTTCTTCGATCGCCACGAGATCACATTAAAAAAAAGACCGCGCATGCCGAGGAGCAGCAGCGCCCGGACGTCTTGAAGCAGCGTCAGGCGTGGTTTGGGGCGCAACTCGACCTCGATCCGAGGAAGCTCGTTTTCATCGATGAAACCGGGCTTCCACCAATCTGGCGCGCAAAAGCGGACGCTGCCGGCGCGGGCGGCGGCTGCGCGTCGGCGTTGCGCATGGCCATTATAAGACGATCACCCTCGTGGCCGGGCTGCGCCTTTCGGGCCTCGTGGCGCAGAAGGCTTTCGACAAGCCGATGAATGCCGCCACGTTCGAGGACTGGGCGGAAAAATGTCTCGTCCCACGCTCTCGAAGGGCGACGTCGTCGTCATGGACAATCTGTCGAGCCACAAGGGGCCAAGGGTCGAGAAACTCATCGAGGCCGCTGGAGCCGAGTTACGATATTTGCCGCCCTACAGCCCCGACATGAACCCCATCGAAAAAGCCTATTCCAAGCTGAAAGCCTTCCTGCGCAAGATTGCCGAGCGCACCGTCTCAGGCCTGATGAACGCCCTCGACGCCTGCGCCGAAATTTTCAAACCCGCCGAATGCGTCAATTACTTCAAGGCCTGCGGATATGATACGGATTGATCGGAAACCGCTCTAGCGGATCATTGGGATGGCCCGTCTTCGTATGCTTAAACGTATGGGCGCAGCGGTCGACGGCCGCGAACGCTGGGCAGGCGCGGCGAAAATTTTGTAGCCGCTCCGTCTTCTCGCTCTTCTTGCCGATGTAGTCGATCAGGTGGAAGGTCGTCACTCAGGCGAGGAACGCCCGGCGCCGCGACGAAGGTTCTCTTTCAAATTCGGCGATCGTTGGGTCTACAATCCCGTCGGCGTATTGCTTTGCGTCCATGGGGGTCCGCCCTATCGTTTAGGGGTCACTGGCTCTCGCGGCGATCCGCCGCAATTCCTCAATCTGGTCGAGTGCTTGTGGGTCTAGCGGTTTTCCCGTCGTCGCGGAGTTCGGCTTCCATGGCCATGCGCGTTGCGGTGTCGAGCCGATCAGGCTTGGCGGTCTTGCCGAAGATCGCGTTGGCGAGCGAGCGGAACCAGGCCAGCAGCGGGACCTAAAACGAAAAGGGAGCCGCGAGGGCTCCCCTGCATTGCGCCGCTTCCGCCGCGAGTTCAAGACGTATGCCGCCTCGCACGACTTGAAGCTGAACAAACTCCTGATGCTAACCTTCCAAGCCTATCGGCTCCAGCACGGGGACTGAGGGCGGGCGAGGGTCAGCCTCCACTGACGGCCTTTGTGGACGGCGATCCCAGGGAATTGGTTGCCCTGGACACACTTCGGCCTTGGTTGGCGTGAGGGTTTGCCCGGTCGGTGTGATGGGCGGTCGCTCACGAGGCCCGCGCCCAGATGGCCCACCGACTGGCGGAGAGAAGTCCCCCGCTTGCGGCCATCGCGCGGCGGGGGACGAGCCATAGCTTGAAACTTGTTATCACATCGTGGCACAAAAGGGGCAATCGAGATCGGCGAGCTTCACGGGCGCGTCAGCCCCGCCCGAACCCGCGCGAACCGCCGCGTCTCCCCAAACGAAAAAGGGCGGCGCTGGGCCGCCCTTCGTCGGGATGCGCCGTCCGGTGCCTCAGGTGGCCTGCAGGCGTTCGATCTCGCGCTCTATGGCCGGCCCGGCCGACCCACGGCAGGCCGTCGGGGCGCGCTCCGTGTCGATTCTCACACGTGTTGAGTTGGTTCTCGAGCCACACAAGCTCAGCTTTGTCGGCCGCTTCGTTCACGATGCGAAGCAGGACGTTCTTTTCCCAGGTCACAAAATCCTGTTTGAGTACGAATGCGTGTCGTTTTTCGTATCAATGCGTGTCATTCTCTCTTTCACCTCAGGGTTGATCGTGGTACGTAGATATCAATCAACGTTGAAACGAAGGTGTCGATCGACTCCATGATCACGGCTTCACAAATTCGAGCTGCGCGTCATCTGCTCGGCCTCTCTCAGGCGGACGTCGCCGGTCGGACGGGGCTTTCCCTGCCGACGATCAAGCGAGCGGAAAGCGATCGCGCCGTGTCGCTGTCGCGCGACGCGATCAAGTCGATCTGCGCCGTGCTTGAGGCGGCCGGGGCTGAGTTTATCGTCGGGCGTCGGCCGGGAGTCAGACTGGCGGAGCGCAGGTCAGGCACTCTATTTGTTAGTGCGGAGGGAGTCCAAAAACGGGTCCGGCTGTAGAGATTCTGGTACCCGCGGCCTCGCTCGCCTGGGCCCTCGACATGGCCGGTTTCCAGCCAACAGAGAACTTTGATGTCCAAGGCTCTCGTAACGGCACTCACCCTCCTCATCGGCTGTTCATTTGCCCATGCAGGCCAGATGACCTACATGCCGACTACTGGCGGGAAGCCAGTGACGGAGAAGTCAGTCAGCGTGCCGCTGCGTATTTTCGGCCCACTATATCAGAGCGCCGTCAAACGTTGCGTCGCCGAGGGCGATTGCGACGATGACCAGGCGCTCTTCTGGGTCGCCAAGATTAACGGATGCGCCGCTACGCCAGGTGGCGTGATTTGCCCACGCTGAACTGGGGCGCGCTCTTTTCTCCCGTACCTGGTCACGTTCACCCTCTACTCCGCCGCCACAGCCATCGACGTGGCGCTCAGCGCCGTGTTCCGATAGCTGACAGGAAGTCCGGCCCGCGGGACGGCTGACCCTCGCCGGGCGGCCAGAAGTAGCCCGACCTTTCCTTCCGCGCCTTCCGCGCCAGCCGCCGGAACGACTGCCGATAGTGTGGATCAACCAACACCTGTATCTAGTCCCACAGCAACCGGTCGACCGCGAGCTTGGTGTAACGTTGCGTCCCCTCGATACCGTGCGCCAGCGCCACGATCAGCGGTCAGACAAGCGATGGAGAGGGCGCGATGCGGCGCCTAATATTTGCCTGTGGAGTTGTCGCACTGATCACGTCATTACTGGCCGCCGCGCAGCAAGGGACCGACAGGGCGCAGATACTTGGCACCTGGAAGGTCAACACTCTCAAAGCAGTAAGCGGCGGCCAGACGAGATATCCGCTTGGCGAGCACCCGAGCGGCTTCATCACGATCACCCCTGAACGACTCTGGCTTCTGTTTGTAGATCTCACGCAGACCGCCCGCGTCGCCGACGCTAACCGATGCGGAAGCGATAGGGATGATGAACCCTGAGGTCGCTTGCACGGGTTTGTACACGGTCGGAGAACAGACTTCGGACGGCGTAAGGATAACGGCCCACGTGGATGCCGCATCTAGCCAAGCAATCGTCGGCAACGATCGGGTCTATTTCGCGCGCGTGGAGGGCGACAAGATCACCTTCAAGTCGCCAGGAGTGATCGTCCCGATGACGGGCAAAGCCAGCGTTGTCGAGTTTGAGATGACGAAATCGCGGTAAGGAGGTCCGCGCTACAGTGTCGTCACGATAAGCCGCCTCGTCGACGTGCGCCGCGCCAGCAAACGGCCAACGTCTGCGTGCC
>CAVVTP010000028.1:0-209995 GCA_963751165.1 uncultured Alphaproteobacteria bacterium | reverse complement strand
CGTCAGCGGGGGTTTGGACGTCAAGGCGACCGTCCTCGCCGGAGGCCGTCAAATCATCTTGAACGGCCTCGGCGTCGGGCCCGACGGCTTGGCCAAATCCGCGACGCTCTCCGGCGGCGAGCAGGACGTCTACGGCTCCGCGACCGGCACGACAGTCAACAGCGGCGGCGTGCAAATCGTCGAAGACGGCGGCGTGGCCCGCGCCACGATCGTCAATCCGGGCGGGACGGAGACGGTGAGCGCCGGAGGCTCGGATGTCGCGGCGACGATCAACGGCGGCCTTCAAACGGATTACGGCTCGGCGAGCGGCGCGACGGTGAGCGGGGGCGAGCAGGACGTTTACGGCGCGGCAACGAGCGCGACCGTGGACAGCGGCGGCCTGCAACGCGTCGAGAGCGGCGGCGTCGCCAGTGGCACGACGATCGACGGCGGCGAGGAATACGTGACCTCGGGCGGGCTCGCGTCCACCCTGACCTTCGGCGCGCAGGGCGCGTTGGCCCTCGAGCGCCCCTCGGGATTCGCCGGCGCAATCAGCGGCCTGCAGACGGGCGACATCATCGATTTTGTCAGCACGACGGTGACCAGCGCCGCGATCTCCGACTCGACCTTGACGGTGGTCGCCGGGGGCCAGACCTACGACTACGCGCTGAGCGGGCAGGAGGCCGGCATCAAGCCCAGCATAAGGAGCGATGGCCAGGGCGGGACCGAGCTGACGTTCGCCGTCGCCGATTCGTTCGGCGGCGCAGCGGCGCTTCTCGGGCCAAATTTGGCGTTCGGCGCCTCCGGCGTCGGATACGGGTTGACGGCGGCCCCGGATCCGACGCCGCCGCTTCATCAGTCATGGCTGACCACGCCGAAAGGCTAGAGAAAATGCTCAGGGCCCGCGGTCGGGCGAAGGGGGATTGAAGCCCGAGCAAGGGCGGCCACGATCGGTCGCTCTTTGTCGCGGCGCACGCGCAAGCTTTTCGATCCGGACCACGAATAGCCCGCCCATGTGCAGCGCTTCCATTGCGCCAACGCGCGGTTTCCGTAAACCACGCGCCCCGGCTGGTCGGCAAAGACAGCAACGGGTCGATTCCGGGTGTCGAGAACGCCTTGGGTACGGCGTTGCTTCGAGTCCTTTTAACCGTTCATGTGCTCGCGGGATCAAAGGCGGCGGAAGGCACAATTTGCTTGCGATGTCGGCCAACGGCTTGGTTGCTCAGGTTCAGCGAACGCTGGATTGAGGTTGCATCCCTTTGGCTCGACTTCCATCATCCCAGCCGACCGAACCCAATTCGACTGACCCTTGTCCCAGCCCCTGTTCCGCCTCACCGTCCGGCCCATTGCGGGAAACCGCGCCCGCGGCTGGCTGACTGCAGGACCGTTCCGAATCCCTTGCGCGCTCGGTCCCGCCGGAATTGTGCGGATCAAGCGCGAGGGCGACGGCGGGACGCCGGCCGGGCGCTTCCGGCTCCTGTGGGGCTACTACCGTCCCGACCGGCCTCGGCCGCCGGCCGCCGGCGTCCCGCTCACGGCCATGCGGCGCGACCAGGGCTGGTGCGAGGACCCGACTAGCCCGCGCTACAACCGCCCGGTGCGTCTGCCCGCGGCCGGCTGCACCGACCGCATGTGGCGCGAGGACCACCTCTACGACCTGACCTTCGTGCTCGACCAGAATTTTTCACGCCGCGCCAAGGGACGCGGCAGCGCGATTTTCTTCCACCTCGCCCGGCCAGGCCTGACCCCGTCCGCCGGATGCGTCGCGATTCTGGCCAAGGACATGCGCAAGCTCGCTCCCCGGTTGGCGAAAGGGGCGGTGATGGAGATCGGCTAAAGCAGTCATTCCTGACCGGCCAATGATCGAAGGGTGCTCACCACAAACAACACCGAGGATGCACAAAGCGCACCAGCCGATCGTGTCGTTCGTGCAAACTCAGCGCTCTTTGGTTGCACCGACGGACGGATGCAGCAAAAGCGGGCCTGCCGATCAAGTCTGCTTTATCGGAACGAGCTTCGCGAGTTCCTGCAGCCGGCGCCGGGTAGTGTCCTAATTTGATCTGGGGCTGCCTACTTCTTCTGTTTCCTTCCGTTTTGTTCGGCGAACTCGGCAAATTTGGCAAGAGAAACACCGTACCAAACCTTCGAGTTGAGGGGTGCCCAAAGCACCCCGCTCGGCTTAACGCGGATGTGCCCGACCACGTGATTTCGTGGCCCGCTAACGATCGTGACATCCTGGACCTTACTTGGCCGAAATGCGTTGGTAGTCATGGTAATTCCTCTTGCCTTCCCTTATTCCGATGTTCTGCCACGATCGCCGCCCTTACTGCATCCCTTGGCGACTTGATCGCCCCCATATGCAGCACCGCAAAGAACCGGCGCTTGTCGCTTCCCTCGATAGGCGATGACCAAGCATAGGCACGTGTTGCTCTCGGGTTGCCGGCGAGGTCGAAGACGTGCACGACGCCCTGCCATACCATTTGGCTGTCGTGCCTCTCTGTTACTGGAACAGATTGGGCAAGGGATGCCTGACCGCCATGCTGAGATTCAATGGTTTTCTTCAGGTTCTCTATTCCGGGATCGATCACGAGAAGCTCCAGACTGATCTGGCCAATTTAGCCAAATGCGCCTGTCGCGCCTCAATTGTCTCACGATCCCAACTTGAATAATCTGCGACTTTTTTAGTGGAGAGAAGGTCACTTTTTGCAAAGACGGCCCTTTTTGCCCCAATCCTCTATTGCCTAACTGAGCGTTAATCTTAGTGAGTAAGCACATATTGCCTACCCGAGAAACACAATCATCGACTATTTCGGGATCACCCTTTAGGACTATCCCCCAGTCTAAGCTCGGTTTCTTGGGAAGGATATGCTCGATAGTGAGCACGGACGGTTCCCATTCGCCTGCCATTTTGCCCTTAGCTAGACGCTGTTCCTCTTTTTCGAGGGCTCTTAAAAAATACTGCGCTTTCTGATTTGTTCTTTCGGTCTTTGTTGTGAATGAGTTCTCAAACTCAGCGTCAGCTGGATAAACCTCTCTGAGTTCGTTAAACGCGGTCGAGGCTGTTTTTACAGCCCCCTCAAAAATAGAATGAGCGAGCTTTGCGCATGCAGATTCAAATCGGCCAGTATTTCCTCCTGTTATGAGTAGAAATCTAACAATTGTAACTTCTAAGAGCCACAATAGCTTCTGCATTTCTGCTACCGGTAACCGTTTAAGGCCAGACAGTATCACTGGGTGCGCTTGTTGGCTTCCTATCAGTTTAAGAGAAGCTATAAGAGTTCTCGTTTCCTTGGAATATGGTGCCCATACCGCGTCACTTGGCGAATCAAGAGCTGCGTATTGCTCGGACGCAGCCAATAGGTCGACCGAAAGAGCGACTGCCTTATCGGCGTCAGAATATTTGGTCCGAAAAGTATCAAACAACGAACTTGCTCTAATGCGCCCGTGCCTTGATGTCCAATAGGCCTTGAGGAAGCTCGTGGCTTTTACGTTCGCGAGGGTCGCAATCATCTGCACCCAGCGGGCCTGCATATCGCGCAAAGTCTCCTTAGATTTGCCTGCGGCCTGCTTGAACAAAAAATTCTTAACTAAATCGAGCGGTGACAGATCAACTCCTCGATCGTTCAACGTTTCAAACAGCGTATACGGAGCGTTTTCGTCTTTGGCGATTAGGCGAACAGTACGAATATTATCGCGGAAATATTTTATGAACTCAAAGAAGTAAGTTGCAGATTTTCCTGCATCGCCAGTAGATTGCGCAATTTCCCTAACCCGACCATGAGTATATATTATTGATTCCAACAGAAGACGATTAGGGTCGTTCTTTTTAAGTGTTTTATGAGCAGAGACGACATCGTCAATTGCGGCCCCCTTGACGACATATTCTAGAAAATAATGGTTGTTAGTCTGGTTGAGGATGATCTTAGGAGTCGGCTCGCTTTGCCCAAGCTCGCTTCCACCAATATACCAATCTTAAATCTTTGTCGAATCTTGTAGATAAGCGGGATATTGCCTGAGCCAATCCCTAATTGCGGCAAACACTATTACAGTGGTTGCAAGTCTCTGTTGCCCGTCTAGAATCGTATATGAATCTCCACTGTAAAGAAAAACCAATAATCCCAGAAAATAAGACTCGCTCTTTTTTTAATTGCATCGATTACGTCATCAAACAATTGTTTTACGTCATCGTCACTCCATGCGTAATCTCTTTGGTGCGACGGTACTACGAAGCGACCTTCTGCTAAAAGACGCGCAATCCCGTAGGCCGGAGCTTCCGACAAGGCGTCTGTCATTTGTCGCCCTCGTCAGTTTGCAGGGATTCGATTAGCTTTCTGTAGTGCCAAACTCGTTCTTCGGCCAATCTGATTACAGCACGTCGCCAATCGGGAGGCGGCGATCGGTGCGCCTTGGTCCGCTCAGCTAGGCGTGCTTGGCGAATTGTCGGGACCGAAACACCAAGAGACTTGGCGAGTGACGAGTGGCTAATTCCGTCAAATAACTGGTCCGTCGCTTTTCTAAAGTTCATGTATGCACCGCGATTGACAATCGCCATTTTGTCAATCATACTGCATACAATACTATTTGCAAGAGCCGCTTCGATGAACCGCCTCTCTCTCGCTCGCCGCACGAAAATCATCGGGGCCTTGGTCGAGGGTAACTCGATCCGTTCGACGGAGCGCATGACTGACACGCACCGCGATACCATCATGCGCCTCATGGTTGAGGTCGGAACCGGCTGCGAAAGGCTCATGGACGAAGAGATGCGCGACCTGACGTGCAAGCGTTTGCAGGTCGACGAAATCTGGGCATATGTCGGCAAGAAGCAGGCCCATATCACACCGCGAGACGTAAGGGCGCGGGTTGGCGATCAATGGACCTTCGTGGCTATCGACGCTCAGACCAAGCTCGTTCCATGCTTCCACGTCGGCAAGCGGACGAAGCCGAATGCCATTGCCTTCATGACCGATCTTTCCGAGCGGCTGGCGAACCGCGTCCAGCTTTCATCGGATGCACTCAATTCATATGTTGATGCCGTTGAAGAGGCGTTCGGCGCAGATGTGGACTACGGGCAAGCGGTTAAATTTTACGAAGCTGAACCTATCGGACCCGGACGATACAGCCCTCCCAAGGTTGTGCGCGCCGAACGAACGGTGATTTCCGGATCGCCGGACGAAGCACATATTTCGACGAGCTACATCGAGAGGCAAAACCTCACGATGCGGATGAGCATGCGCCGGTTCACTCGCCTCACCAATGCGTTCTCAAAGAAGGTCGAGAACCATCGGGTAGCCGTTGCTTTGCACTTCGCGCACTACAATTAGGACACTACCCGGCGCCGGCTGGCCTAGCGCCTTCGCGTCACTTTGTGGCATAACGGCCAAAACAGCAAGGGAACCCTGTGCCCGATTGGGTACACAATTCGCTCAGCCGAACGAAGTCGCCAGTTTGACAAGCTCAGCGAACCATCTTCCCCCGGCAGGCGTCTTAGTTCCAATGGAACCAAAGCCTTGGAGCGAGCAGCCGCACTACTTGTTGCGACCGGACAGAACGACCATTGGCCGCGGATCCAGCTGCGACATTCATATCGGCGACCCGACCATATCCCGGGTGCATTTGGAACTGGCCTGGCGGGCGGAAGCCCTGGTCCTCACCCATCTCAGTCAAGTGAATCCAACCTTCGTGAATGGGGCGCCGGTCACTGAACCTCGCCCTCTGCGTAATGGCGATATAATCGAACTCGCAGATGGGGTTGCGCTTCGAGTTCGAGCTCTTTGGCGGCGGCGACAAGTCGACGACGCAGATTCGCGGAACTCGACGTGCGCCGGATGTACGCGATTCTGTCCGCCGACGTATCCGGCTATACCCGCCTGGTAGAGCAAGACGACCTCGCGACAGCCCGCCAGCTCGAGAATTGCCTGAAGATAGCCCGGGACCGCGTCGAACGGATGGATGGACGCGTTTTCCAGGTTGTCGGCGACGAAATCGTGGCGCTTTTCAACAGCGCGGGCTCCGCGGTGAAATCGGCTGTCGCTTTGCAATTGGATATTGCGCGCTGCAACGGAGTGCTGCCGCCGGCGCGCAGGATGGAGTTTCGAGTCGGGATCAACTCGGGGGACTTGCTTGTTACGCCTGCAGGCGCCGTCATCGGCGACGCCATCAACATCGCCGCTCGGGTCCAGAGCATCGCGCCGCCTGGAGGCATTTTCATAACAGGCGTTGTACGCGATCAGCTTCAAGGCCAGATGGATGTTAGATTCGAGTTCGTCCAAACCGGTGAGATGAAGAATCTGTCGCGTGAGGTTCGAGTTTATCGGGTCGAATTTTGATTTGGCGTGCCACGTTTACGGGCGCTTCGGGCTCGTAGGTCTGAGCTGGGCACGACGCGCGCCAGCCGATCGTGTCCTTCGTCGCGCATCAAATTCGCTGTTTTGGCGAAAAAATTCGCTCAGACGACGAGTTAATTCGCTGTTCCAATTCGCTGCCAGCATTTGGCCCGAATCCCCGATTTGGCCTGCGTTTCCGCCGCAAAACCGAGGTCGAACGGCCCTCCCTGCCAATAAAATCGCTGTTAATTCGCTGTTCTCAGCGAATTCGCCGGTTGGAATCGGCCCGGGTTCGAGACTACCGTCCCGAGCGGCCGCCCCAGGATCATGCAGAGGTCGGCCGGCGCGCTTAGCGGAGCGAATCGGGAGAGAACAAGCCCATGAGTTTGAATATCGGCGTCATCGGCCTAGGCATGATCGGCCAGGACCACATCCGCCGGCTGACGACCGTGCTGGCCGGCGCGGATGTGGTCGCCGTCAGCGACGTGAACATGGGCGGGGCGCAGGCCGTCGCCGCGCGGCTGCCCGCCGCGAGGGCCTACCCGACCGGGGAGGAGCTGATCGAGGCGAAGGAGGTTGCGGCGGTCGTCGTGACCTCCTGGGGTATGACCCACGCGGCTTATGTTCTGACGGCCATCAAGGCGGGCAAGCCCGTCTTCTGCGAGAAGCCGCTCGCAGTCACGGAAAAGGACTGCTCGTCGATCATCGACGCGGAAGTCGCTTTCGGGCGCCGCCTGGTGCAGGTCGGGTTCATGCGCCGCTTCGATGCCCAGTACCGGGCGATGAAGGAGACGATCGTCTCCGGCGCCATCGGCGCGCCGCTTATTTTCCAGAGCGGCCACCGCAATCCGTCCGTGCCCGCTCATTACACCAAGGACATGGCGCTGACCGACACGGCGGTGCACGACATCGACATCGCCCGCTTCCTGCTCGACGACGAGCCGGCGGCGATCTCGGTGAAAGTCCCGCGCAAGAACAGCCGCGCCGCCTTTTCCGATCCGCTGTTGACCTTGATCGAGATGCGCTCCGGCGCGCTGGTCGCGATCGAGACCTCGGTCAACATCGCCTACGGGTACGACATTCGCGGCGAGGTCATCGGCGAGGCCGGCGTCGTGACGCTCGCCGAGCGAAACGAGGTCGTGGTGAAGGCCCAGGGCGTGTTCAGCGGCCGCGTGGCGGCAGACTGGCGCGAAAGGTTCGGCGCCGCCTTCGACGCGGAATTCCGGGCCTGGCTCGCCGCAGCGGCGACGGGCGGAGCCGCCGGCCCGAGTTCGTGGGATGGCTATGTCGCGACCGTCGTCTCGACTCTCGGCGTCAAGGCCGTCGAAAGCGGGAGGCGCGAGCCGGTCGCATTGCGCGAGCGGCCGGCTCTCTATGCCGGCTAGGGCGCCTGTCCGGGTCCGGACGGAAAGAGACTTCTACCGATCGAGCCCGCTCATGAGCATATATTTGATCTCGACGAACTCTTCCGCCCCGTGACGCGAGCCTTCGCGGCCGAGGCCGGATTCCTTGACTCCGCCGAAAGGAGCGAGCTCGGTCGAGATGGCGCCAGAGTTGACGCCCACCATGCCGTACTCCAGCGCCTCGGCGACGCGCCAGACGCGGCCGAGGTCGCGGGCGTAGAAATAGGCGGCGAGGCCGTACTGGGTGTCGTTGGCGAGGCGGATCGCGTCGGCCTCGTCCTTGAAACGGAATACGGGCGCGACCGGGCCGAACGTCTCCTCGCGCGCGATCCGCATCGAGGCGTCGAGGCCCGAGAGCACCGTAGGCTCGAAAAAGGTGCGCCCGAGAGCGTGACGCTTGCCGCCGATCGTCGCGCGGGCGCCCTTTGCGAGCGCATCGGCGATATGGGCCTCCACCTTTTCGACCGCCTCCTCGTTGATGAGGGGTCCCTGCGCGACGCCGGGCTCCGTCCCTTCGCCGACCTTGAGGCGGGCGGCGGCTTCCGTCAGCTTCGCGACGAAGGCGTCGTATATCCTCTCCTGCGCGTAAATGCGGTTCGCGCAGACGCAGGTCTGGCCCATGTTGCGGAATTTCGAGACAATCGCGCCCTCGACCGCAGCGTCGACGTCGGCATCGTCGAACACGATGAACGGGGCGTTGCCGCCGAGTTCGAGCCCGACCTTCTTCACCGTCCCGGCCGCCTGGCGCATGAGGAGCTTGCCGACCTCGGTCGAGCCGGTGAAGCCGACGAAGCGCACCGCAGGGTGCTCGCACATCGCCTTGCCGATCGCGGGCGCGTCACCCGTCAGCATGTTGACGACGCCGGCGGGGAACCCCGCGCGTACGGCGAGTTCGGCGAGGGCCATCGCCGTCAGCGGCGTCTCGGGCGCGGGCTTGACGACGACCGTACAGCCCACGGCGAGCGCCGGGGCGACCTTCCGGGTGATCATCGCGGCGGGGAAGTTCCACGGCGTGATCGCGGCGACGACGCCGATCGGCTGCTTCAAGACGAGGACGCGCGAATCAGCACGGAAGGTCGGGTTGATCTCACCGTAGACGCGCTTGGCCTCCTCGCCGAAGAATTCGACGAAGCCCGCGGCGTAGTCGACTTCGCCACGCGCCTCGGCGAGCGGCTTGCCTTGCTCGCTCGTCATGATGAGCGCGATGTCTTCCCGGTTCGCGACGATGAGATCGAACCAGCGGCGCAGAAATCTTGGCTCGCTCCTTCGGCAGCATTTTCGCCCACGGGCCGAAGGCTCTGTTGGCGGCCTCGATCGCCCGGACCGTCTCGTCAAAGCCGAAGCGCGGGACCTTGGCGATGTGGGCGCCGGTCGCCGGATTACGGACCTCGTCCGTTCCCTCACCGACCCATTTGCCGTCGACGAGGCACTGGTTCTTGAGAAGAGCGGGATCTGCGAGTTTCATGAGGAAGCCTCCACAACTGGGAGGCTTATAGCAGAGAGGTCGCACGGGGATTAAGGCCCCTCAACGCCTCCCGGACCGACCCGCCCCTTCGAGGTGCGGGACGCGATGGACGTCCTTTGAGACGCGATCCCCAGCGTCGCTCGCCAGAGCGAGGCCTGCGCGGACCTCTTACCTTTCCCGCATCGCCCGCGAGGCGACCTCGATCAGGGGGGAGAACAGGTATTCGATCATACGGCGCGAGCCGGTCTTGAGCTCCACCGTCACCGCCATGCCCGAGGTCAGCGGCCGCTCGACGCCGTCGACCGACATGCCGGTGACATCGGGTTTCAGCTGAACCGCAAACACCAGATTCTGCATGCGCTCCCCGCCGGCGTAGCCCGCCGCATTCGCGGCTCGGGCGGGATCCCCCTCGATTGCGCTCGCGTCGGGCGAAGGGATCGCGTCCTTGGCGATGCGGATCACATGTGCCTTGATCGAGCCGTAACGGGTGAACGGAAACGACTCGACCTTGACGACCGCCTCCTGGCCGACGCTGACGAAGCCGATGTCGCGGTTGAGCACGTAGGCCTCGATCTCCAGCGTCGAATCCTGAGGCACGACGCGCATGATCTCCTGTCCGCTGGCGACGACCTGGCCGACGTTGACGATGACCGACGACTGCACGCGGCCCGCGATTGGCGCGCGAAGGGTCAGATGGTCGACGACCGCCTCCGCCTTGGCGACGTGCTCGCGCGCGTCTTCGGCGCGTCGCTCGGCGTCGCTCAGCTTCTGCGCGTCGTCGGACAGGAACGTCTCCACGGCCTTGTCGGAGTCGCGGTCGATCACATCGAGCCCCGCTGACAGAGACGCCAGCTGCTCTTCCTGCATCGCGAGCTGGGTTTGCTGATATTGCAGCGTCTCGGTCGCGTCGATGACGGCCGACTTGGCGCCGGACTGGGACTCGAGGAGTTTCGTGCGCATATCGACGCGCTGCTGCAGTGTCGCGACGAGATTCTTTTGGGTCGCGATCGTCTGCAAAAGCATCTTTCGCTCGGCGGTCTTCTGCGCTCGCTGCGCCTCGAATGAGGCGACGGTCGCCGAGAGTTGCCCGAGGTCGGCGGCGAGCACCCGATCCTCACGCTCGCGCAGCGCCCGCGCGATGTCGGACGGCCAGTCGATCGCCGGGAGCGGGGAGAAGGCGTGCGCCTTCGCGGCCGCGAGCGCAACCCGCCGCCGCAGCGAACTCGACGCGGGCGGAGGCGAGCGCGTCTTTCGCCGCGACGAGGTCAGCCTCGGCGGCGGAGCGGTCGAGTTCGACGAGAATGTCGCCTTTCTTGACCAGACTGCCATTGGTCGCCCGAATGGCCGCAACTTGTCCCGTATCGAGAGGCTCGATCACCTTGACACGGCCAGTCGGCTGAAACTTACCTTGCGCAGTGGCGATGATGTCGACGCGGCCGAAATACGCCCACCCCAGGCCGACAACGACGAGTGCGCAAATGATCCACAGGAAAGCCAGATGAACCGGCGAGGCCGGCGTCTCCAGTATTTCCAAGACGGGCGCAAGGAACTCCCGGTCGGACAATTCGCCGCTGAACGCCGACGGAAGGACGAGGGCGCGCGACTCGCGCCTTCCGGCGTCGGGAGGGGCCGCAGCTTCAGCGGACTCGGGCCCGGCCACGCCGGGTCGGTTCTCGGTTTCGATGGAGGACAGCATCCGTCAGGCTCCCGTCACGACGCGAGCTCGAAAGGCTGGGTCTGCAGCCCCCAAAGATACGCGTAGAGGCCGCCCGGACGCCGGACCAGCTCCTCGTGCGAACCGATTTCAACGATGCGTCCGTCTTGCATCCCGACGATGCGGTTGCAGCCGCGCACCGCCGCCAGCCGGTGGGCGATGATGATCACGGTGCGGTCCTTCACGATGCGGCGCATGTTGCGCTGGATGACGCGCTCGCTCTCGTAATCGAGCGCCGACGTTGCTTCGTCGAGGATGAGGATGCGAGGATTGGTGGCGAGCGCTCGGGCGATGGCGATCCGCTGCCGTTGTCCGCCAGACAGATTGGCGCCGCGCTCCTCGATCATGGTGTCGTAGCCTTCAGGCAACTTGTCGATGAATTCGTCGGCTCCGGCGAGGCGAGCGGTCTCGATGACTTTTGCTCGCGGCATGGCCGGATTGGCGAAGGCGATGTTCTCGTGAATGGTGCGGTTGAACAGCAGGTTCTCCTGCAAAACGACTCCGATGTGGCTGCGCAGCCAGGCCGGATCGACCTGGCTCAAATCTGCGCCGTCGAGAAAGACCTGCCCCTCGGTCGGCGAGTACAGTCTCTGGGCGAGCTTGCTCAACGTCGACTTGCCCGAGCCGGAAGGGCCGACGATGCCGATCGTCTCCCCCGGCCGGATGGAAAGCGAGACGCTCCTGAGGACGTCGGGGCCGACCGGCCGATAGCGGAAAGTGACATTACGATATTCGATGGCGCCTTGTGGAGTGGGCGGCGCCAGACGCATTAGCGGTGACGGCTCCGGCGCGGTGTTGAGAATATCGCCAAGACGTTCGATCGAGATCTGCACCTGCTGAAAATCCTGCCAGATCTGCGACAGCCGGAGGATCGGCTGCACCGCCTGAGACGCGATCATGTTGAAGGCGACCAGCGCCCCGACGGTCAGTTCGCCGTCGATCACCGCCTTGGCGCCGAACAAGAGGAGCGCGGCGGTGGTCAGCTTGCTGATGTATTGAATGGCGAGCTGCCCGCCCGACCCGAGCATGGTCGCGTTGAAGCTCGTTTTCACATATGCCGCGAGCTTTTCTTCCCACTGTGCGCGCATGATCGGCTCGACCGCCGCCGCCTTTACAGTGCCGGCGCCGACGATCGTCTCGACGAGGAACTGCTGGCTCGCCGCGCCGCGGTTAAACTTCTCGTTCACCAGATCCCGCAGCGGCGGCCTGACCAAGAAGCCGATCAGAATGTAGACCGGCAGACCCATTAGAACGATCAGGGTCAGCTTCACCGAATAGGCAAACATCACCGCGATGAAAACAAAGGCGAAGACAAGATCGATCGCGGAAAACAGTCCCTGCCCGGTGAGAAAGGTGCGGACAGTCTCGAGCTCCCGCACCCGCGCCACGGTCTGCCCGGCCGGCCGCGTTTCGAAATAGCTCATCGGCAGCCGCAAGAGATGCGCAAACAGGCGCTGGCCGAGCTCAACGTCCATTCGATTGGTGGTGTGGGAAAGCGCATAAGTTCTCAAATACTGTAGCGAAACGTCGAACAGGCCGATGACCACGAGTCCGGCGATCATCACGAACAGGGTCTCGTAACCCTTGTGGGTCAGAACCTTGTCGACGATGACCTGGAAGATCAGCGGCGTTGTCAGAGCGAAGATCTGAACGAACAGGGACGCTGCGAGGACGTGCCCGAGCGGCCGACGGTAACGCCAGACGGTCGGCAGAAACCAGCGCACTCCGAACATTCTCGGGTCGGCGCCGGCGCCGCCGACGCGGCGCGCGATCAGCAGCGCCTGTCCGCCGCTCTCACGGGCGAGCGCGTCGAGCGGCACCTCCGTCACCGCGTGACTGACCGGGTCGACCAGCCGGCATAACCCGGAAGGGACGCGACCGGCATAGACCTTGAACGCGCCGCTTCGCAACCGGACGATTGCCGGCGTCGGCATTTTCCCGATCCGCTGCGCGCTGGCGCCGGTCACTAGTCGGGCCCGCATGCCGATGCGCTGGGCGGCGCGTATGAGGTCGACTTCGTCCGCCTCGCGCGCGCCTAGAGCCAGTTCGCGCTGGAGCCCCGCTGGATCAGCCCCGATGCGATAAAAGGCGGCGATTCCGCATAAAGCTCGTAGACCTGCGTCAATCGGGCTCGCGTCCGCGGGCCTGGGGGCTGCCTGCTTCATAAAGACCTACTCTCAGTCCTGCACTGACGCCGCCGTCGATAGGTCAGGCGCTTGCGATCAAACGTTCGTGCGCCCGCACGACTCTGCCCCCAGTCCCGCGCAAGCGGGCTGCACTATGGCGCAGGACGTTTACATTATTCAAGAGCGGCGAAAGACAAAATTAGGTATTAATTACAGCTCGAAGTGGACTTGATTCTGCCTGAGTACAGTCAAAAACCGTTCCCAGCACGGCTTGCGCTTGCTGTGACACAACCGGGACGGGTGCGATATTTCGGCCGCAGCCTTGCGCAGGGCTGAACCAAAGGATGGACTCGCCGTCTATTAGGCTGGCCGTTCCAGGCTTCCTTGTCCCAGCGGGTAATGCGCCTTTGTCCTCGACTGGATCTTTCAGGCCGAGTTCAACTCGCGAGACGATGCGGTAATTCGTCGACCAGTCCCTCAACTGGCTGGGATGCATCAGACATCCACGGGGTTCGACATCGAGAACATCCCGGTTCAGTTGATTATCCGCAGGAATCCCAACTAGCGGCGGCAAAATGCCGCGTTGTAACGAGGCTCCCGCGGACGGAGGACCAAATGACGCCTCAGGCTCCGTGTGTCACGACCTTGACGTCGACGTTGCCTCGGGTGGCATGGCTATACGGACAGATCTTCTCATGCGCCTCATCGGCGAGCGCCTGAAGCTCGGGCTGCGGCAGGCTGCCGTCGGCGACGTCGAGCACGACAGCAAGGCCGAACCCGCCCTTGTCGCGCGGCCCGATCGTAACGGCGCATTTCACCGTGGCCTTGGTCGCGTCCTTCTTGTGCTGCTTAGCGACGAAGTCGAGCGCTCCGCCGAAGCAGGCGGCATAGCCAGCCGCGAAAAGATGCTCGGGGGTGGCCGTTCCGGGCTTGCCCGGGCCGCCCATCTCCTTCGGCACCGACAGCTGGAGATCGACCATCCCATCATCGGATCGGGTTTCGCCGTTCCGGCCGCCGGTCGAGGTGGCGTGAGCGGTGTAAAGGGGCTTGATCGAGTCAGTCATTTCCATTCCTCCTTGGCGTGCCTTCGTCACATGTCTCGAAACTGGATCACGGTCTCTCGCGGGAGGCAAGCGCGAGCTAGTCGCGCCCCGTCTCCTTGACGATCGCGGCCATCGCGAGCGCCTCCTCGTCGCCCAGCGCCGCCAGGCCGGCGATCACGCCGGCGCGGTCAGATGCGCTGCGATTCTGGCTCGTCTTCCATTTTCCCCGGATGTCGCCGATCTCGATTTCGATGCCGACGATCGCCCTGCGCTGGGCCGAGACGAAATCGGTCGGCGCGTCGGACACGGCCCACGGCTCTATGCGCGCCGCCTCCTGCGAGCGGGTCAGCGCCTCGATCTGGCGGGAGAGCCACCCGTCGTCTACGAAAACCTTCGCTGTCCCGCGCGCCTGCACCATCACATAGTTCCAGGTCGGCACGACTTTGTGGGTCTCCCGTTTGGTCGCGTACCAGGACGGCGAGACATAATGGTCCGGGCCCTGGAAGACCACGAGCGTCTCGGGGTTCTCGCCAAGGTCGCGCCACTGGGGGTTGGCGCGCGCCATGTGCGCCCGTAACGTTCCGAGCCTCGATGCGGCCGCGTCTACGAGAAACGGAATGGCGTTGGCGAGCAGTCCCTGCGGACCGTGGCTGACGAGCAGCCCGAGCGGCCGCGCGCGGATGAGCGCGTGCTGCTTCGCCAGATCCTCTTCGCGATGAAGCGGCGGCTCGTACATCGGCTCAAGCTACTCCGCCGCCCGCTCGGCGCGCCCGTAACGCTGCGCGACATAGTCCTCGACCAGGGCCTTGAACTCCTGGGCGATGCGCGGCCCCCTCAGAGTCACGGTCTTGACGCCGTCGATGAAGACGGGCGCCGCCGGCGTCTCCCCCGTTCCGGGCAACGAGATTCCGATGTCGGCATGCTTGCTCTCGCCCGGCCCGTTGACGATGCAGCCCATCACCGCGACGTTCAAACGCTCTACGCCCGGGTAGAGCGCACGCCATTGGGGCATGGACGCGGCGAGATGGTTCTGAATGTCGCGCGCAAGCTCCTGGAAAACCGTCGAGGTCGTGCGCCCGCAGCCGGGGCAGGCCGCGACCTGCGGCGCAAAGATACGAAAGCCCATTGTCTGCAAGAGCTCCTGAGCGACTCGAACCTCCTGCGTCCGGTCGCCGCCGGGCTCGGGCGTCAGCGAAATGCGGATCGTGTCGCCCAGGCCCTCCTGCAACAGGACGCCGAGCGCGGCAGCGGAAGCGACGACCCCTTTCGTCCCCATGCCGGCCTCGGTGAGGCCGAGATGAAGGGCGTAGTCCGACCGCGCGGCCAGCATGCGGTAGACGGTGATCAGGTCCTGAACGGAAGAGACCTTAGCCGAAAGAATGATGCGCGAGCGCTCGAGCCCGATCTCTTCTGCCCGAGCCGCCGAGAGGAGCGCCGAACGGACCATAGCCTCGCGCGTCACCGCGCCGGCCGGGACGGGGGTCGCGCTTTTCGCGTTTTCGTCCATGAGGCTGGTCAGGAGCTCCTGGTCGAGCGAGCCCCAGTTGGCCCCGATACGCACCGCCTTGCCGTTGCGGATGGCGGTCTCGACGATTTGACCGAATTGCAGATCGCGTTTGTTCTTGAAACCGACGTTGCCGGGGTTGATGCGGTATTTGTCGAGCGCCTCAGCGCACGCCGGGTGCTCGGCGAGCAGCTTGTGGCCGATATAGTGGAAGTCGCCGATCAGCGGGACTTGGACGCCCATGACCATCAGCCGGTCGCGGATGTGGGGAACGGCGGCGGCGGCCTCATCGCGGTCGACGGTCAGCCGCACCAGCTCCGAACCGGCGCGGGCGAGCGCCGCAATCTGGCCCGCGGTCGCCTCGACGTCGGCAGTGTCGGTGTTGGTCATCGACTGAACGACGATGGGCGCGCCTCCGCCGACCGTCACCGCCGTCGCCCCTTCGCCGACGCGAACGCCCACGCTGATGCGGCGGGCAAGCGGCCCGAAGAACGGCTCGGTCGCGAGGAAATCCATCTGTCCATCCTTCGGGCGCTGCGCGCCTTGCTCAGGTTCCGGCGTTTTAGGTCCTGCCCGCGGATTTGTCATCCGAATCGCCGGCTCCCCCTCCCCAGCTTCATTGCAATGCAATATGACCGTTTTACGCGGATCAGGTCCGCGGAGGCCAAACGCCGAGTCGGGTTTTGTTCCGGAGGACCGCCATATGCCGCTCGCAAAACGTCATGCCGTCGTCACCGGTTCCACGAGCGGGATCGGACTCGCGATCGCGCGCGCGCTCGCGAAAGAGGGCGCGGACGTGATGATCAATGGTTTCGGGGACCCGAAGGCGATCGAGGCGGCGCGCGTAGCCATCGAAAAGGAATTCGGCGTCAAGTGCGTCTACAGCGGCGCCGACATGTCGAAAGGCGCAGAGGCCGAGGCCATGATCGCCGACGCGACGGCGAAGCTCGGAACCGTCGACATCCTCGTCAACAACGCCGGCATCCAGTTCGTCTCGCCGATCGAGGATTTTCCCCCGGAAAAGTGGGACATGATCCTCGCGGTGAACCTGTCTTCCGCCTTCCATACCATCCGCGCCGCGGTTTCGGCCATGAAGGCGCAGAAATGGGGCCGCATCGTCAATACGGCCTCGGCCCATTCGCTCGTCGCCTCGCCGTTCAAGTCGGCTTACGTGTCGGCCAAGCATGGTCTCGCCGGGCTCACGAAGACGGTCGCGCTCGAGCTCGCGACCTTTGGGGTCACCTGCAACTGCATCTCGCCCGGCTACGTCTGGACGCCGCTGGTCGAGAACCAGGTCCCCGACACGATGAAGGCGCGCAATATGACGCGCGAGCAGGTGATCAAGGACGTGATGCTTCTCGCCCAGCCGACAAAAGAGTTCGTGACCGTCGACCAGGTCGCCTCGCTCGCCGTCTATCTCTGCTCGGACGCGGCGGCCCAGATCACCGGCGCGAACCTCTCGATCGACGGCGGCTGGACCGCAGCGTGAACAAGACCTTTCGAGACCGCGCGGGCGCCGCGAAACCAGTGAACCTCGCCCTGCAGGGCGGAGGTTCGCACGGCGCCTATGCCTGGGGCGTGCTCGACGCGTTCGCCGAGGACGTGCGGCTCGACATCGCCGGGATCAGCGGGTCGAGTGCGGGCGCAATCAACGCCGTGGTTTACGCTGCCGGCCTCGCCGAAGGGGGCCGCGACGCAGGGCGCGCGAGGCTCGAACGGTTCTGGCTCTCGATCTCGACCGAAGGGACGCTCGCGCCCGTCCAGCGCAAGCTCCTGAACGCCTGGCTCGGCCCCTGGGGCCGGGTCTGGCCAGGGACGCAATGGGCCGTCTCGTGGGCCGAAGCCGTGTCTCAATTCGTCAGCCCCTATACGTTCAACCCACTCAACGTCAATCCGGTGCGCGACCATCTCGTCGCCGCGGTCGATTTCGAACGGCTCAGGGCGAGCGACAACCTCAAGCTGTTCGTCGCGGCGACCAACGTCCGGACCGGCCGCGGCGAGATTTTCCGGCGGAATGTGCTCACCGCCGACCACGTCATGGCGTCGGCCTGCCTGCCGACCCTGTTCCAGGCTGTCCGGGTCGACGGCGACTATTACTGGGACGGCGGCTACGCCGGCAATCCGCCGCTCTGGCCGCTGTTCTACGAGACCCGATGCAACGACGTCGTGATCGTGCAGATCAATCCGATCGAGCGAGACCAGGTTCCCCGCACGCCGGAAGAGATCCAGAACCGGCTGGACGAGATCACCTTCAACTCGCCCTTGCTCGGGGAGCTCCGCGCCGCCGACTTCGTCGCAAGACTCATCCGGTCCGGCATCCTGAAGAGCGAGGATTACAGGCTCGAGCGCCTGCACCGGATTGGCGGTGCGGGACGGCTCGCGCGCTATGACGCCGCGACCAAATTCGACGTCTCTTGGCCCTTCCTCCAGGAATTGCGCGACCTCGGCCGCGCCGACGCCAAGCATTGGCTCGAGGCGAATTTCGACGCGATCGGCGTCGAGAGCACGCTCGACGTCGACCAGGCGCTGAGGCGTGAGCCGGCGAAGGCGCCCATCAAGGGCGCCCCAGCGGCGCGGTGAAGCGGGGCGCCTCCATTTGGCGCCGAGCAAGATTTTTCAAGGGGATAGGCGCCAAAAACTGTCGCAATTTCGGCACAGTAACAGTATTGTATTGTTATATCATCACCTGTTCTTGAACGCCGCCGGCCGCTTCTCGACGAAGGCCTTCATGCCTTCCTTCTGGTCCTCGGTGGCGAACAGCGAATGGAACAGGCGGCGCTCGAAGCGCACCCCTTCGGCGAGCGTCGTCTCGTAGGCGCGGTTGACGCTTTCCTTCACGGCATAGACCGCGGCCCTCGACATCGAGGCGATCGTTTCGGCGGTCTTCAGCGCCTCCTCGATCAGCGAGGCGGCGGGGACGACGCGCGAGACCAGCCCCGAGCGCTCGGCCTCGGCGGCGTCCATCATGCGCCCCGTCAGGCACATCTCCATCGCCTTCGACTTGCCGACGGAGCGGGTGAGCCGCTGGGTGCCGCCGACGCCGGGAATCACGCCGAGCTTGATCTCCGGCTGGCCGAACTTCGCATTATCGGCGGCGAGGATGAAGTCGCACATCATCGCGAGCTCGCAGCCGCCGCCGAGCGCAAAGCCGGCGACCGCGGCAATCAGCGGCTTGCGGCTTCTCGTCACGTTTTCCCACCTGGAGACGAAGTCGCCCAGGAAAACCTCGGCGAAGCTTTTGTCCTGCATCTCCTTGATGTCGGCCCCGGCGGCGAAGGCCTTTTCGGAGCCCGTGAGCACTATCGCGCCGATTTCGGGATCAGCCTCGAACGCTTCCAGCGCCTTATTGAGGTCCTCGATCAGCGGGGAGGAAAGCGCGTTCAAGGCCTGCGGCCGGTTGAGTTTTATGAGGCCGACGCGGCCATGCGTCTCGACGATGATGTTCTGGTAGGTCATGGGGTATCCTCGAAGGTGTTCCGACCCGACACATAGCGAATGCAGGAACGCGTGTAACTCCCAACGCGACTGACGAAGGACCCCGGCTTCTATAGCGCTTGCGGGTCGGCAAGCCATGTGGCCCGTCAAAGACTCCTTCAGCGCAAAGCGACAAAAGCGCCGCGGCGCCTTGCCACTTTGCAGCAGCTGCTTTTCGGAAGAGGGCCTCACGACGAGGATATATCGGAACGCTCGATCAAAATCATTGCGCGAAGAAATAGATATACGACTTGGGTGAATTTGAGCTGAAATCCTCGACTGAAGAAAGGAGGAGCGGATTTGAAGAAAGGAGGAGCGGATTGGATTTTGGGATCGCTACATTGTCCGAGCGGGCGCGGTTGCTGGGAACTTCCAGATGGCCCGTGACGTTACAGCCTCGATTGGGGAGCCGGATCAATGGGCGTTTCAACAGCGCGTGTCTCGGAGCAGACGACTTCGGTCACGGCCTTTGACAAGGTGGCCGCGCTCGCCACTCGCCGCGCTCAAGCGCTGGATGAAGCCGGTGAGCCGCTCGCGGAGCTGGAAGCGCTGGCGGAAACGGGCCTTCTAACCCTTCCTTTTTCGCCTTCATTTGGCGGGGGAGGGCTGGCTTGCGGCGAGGCGGCGGCGAGAATCCTTCCGATGGCGCTTCGTGTTCTCGGTCGAGCGAGTTTGCCTCTCGGTCGCTTGTATGAAGGCCATGTCAATGCGATCCGGCTGGTGGAGAGCTATGGCTCCATCGCGCAGCGCGCCCGGATCGCGGACGAGGCTCGACGCGGCGCATTGTTTGGCGTCTGGGCGGCGGACGAGAACGAGGAGGGTCTGCGGATTCGCCGCGCGGAATGTGGTTTGGTTCTGGAGGGTCGCAAGATCTATTGCTCGGGGGCCGGCCAGATTCTGCGGCCGGTCGTTACAGCCAAGGATGAAGCCAACCAGGTTCGAATGATCCTGCCGCGGCTTCCTCGGGGACAAAGAGTTGATCTCTCGGGTTGGCTCGCGCAGGGCATGCGCGCTTCCCTGAGCGGGACGGTTGTGTTCACGGGGCTCATGATCGATCCCGAGGACATGCTTGGCGAGCCCGGGGATTATCACCGAGAGCCGGATTTTTCGGGCGGCGCGTGGCGCTTCGCCGCAGTTCAGACCGGAGGGATGGAAGCCCTGCTTATGGGCTTGCGCGAGCATCTCTTGCGTACCGGCCGAGGCGGCGATCCTCATCAGTCCGCGCGGTTAGGCGAGTTGGCGATCGCCGTCGAGACCGCGCGTCTCTGGGTCGAGCGGGCAGCCGCACTCTTCGAGCGGCGCGAGATGGACGCCGCATCGCTTGTTGGTTACGTCAGTCTTGCACGCTCGGCGGTCGAGCGAGCCGCGCTCGACCTCTTGGAGCGGGTTCAGAGATCGATCGGCCTGCAAGCGTTTCTTCGGCCCAACCCGATCGAGCGCATTTCCCGCGATCTTGCCACCTATCTCCGCCAGCCTGGACTCGACCGGGCGCTCGGCAAGGGCGCGGAATGGGTCCTGTCGGAGATCGGCGGCGGGTTCGCCGACCGCGCATGAAGAGGGACGCGTTTTTCGCCGCAGCCGACGCTCTGCCCGCCGCGCGATTGTCCGACCTTCTCGGCGAAGGCGGCGCTGTTATTGTCGCGCCCCACCCCGATGACGAGAGCCTCGGCTGCGGCGCGCTGATCCTCGAGGCAGTCGACGCGGGCCGGCCGGTGCGCATCGTCTTCGTCAGCGACGGGACGCGGTCGCATCCGAACTCTCGCAGCTATCACGCGGCGCGCCTTCGCGCGTTGCGCGAGAAAGAGGCGCGGGCCGCCGCCGCCGCGCTCGGCGTCGCCGCATCGCAGATCGAATTCCTTCGGCTTCCCGATGGCGCTGTCCCCTCGTCCGGCGCCGAGGCGGAGCGGGCTTCCGTCGCGATCGCAAACGCCGTGGCAAAAGCCCGCGCCCGAGCAATTTTTGTGACTTGGCGTCACGACCGACACGTCGATCATCAGGCCGCCTATACCGTGGCGCGCGCGGCTCAACGCCGGCAAGGCGCACGGCTGTTCGAGTACTCCATTTGGGGCCGTGGCGTTGAACTCGACCGCGACCCCGAGGGGCCGCCGCGAGGCTGGCGGCTTGCGTCCGCCAAACATCGGGAGCGCAAGCGCTCCGCGATCCTTCGCCATCGCTCACAAGTTTCCCGACTCATCGAAGACGACCCGGAAGGGTTCCTGCTTCCGCGAGCGATGATCGAGGACATCCTCGCGCGCGATGAGATTTTTCTGGAGATGGCGCCGTGACGACGGTTTCGCTCGGGCGCGCCTATTTCGAAGGCCTCTATGCGAGGGACGCCGATCCTTGGCGCTTCGCGACGAGCGACTACGAACGGGAGAAATATGATGCAACTCTCGCGGCGCTTCCGAGGGCGCGCTATGCGTGCGGACTCGAAATCGGCTGCTCCATCGGCGTCCTTACGCGTCGGCTGGCGGCGCGGTGCGACCGCCTCCTCGCGACGGATATCGCGGAGGAACCGCTTCGTGCGGCTCGCCTTCGCTCTGCCGACGCGCCATGGGTTCGATTCGCCCGCAGCGCCGCGCCCGGCGAGTGGCCGGAGGGGACCTTCGACCTCATTCTCCTTTCGGAAGTCGTCTACTACCTGAATCGCGGGGACGTGGACCGAATGGCTGAGCGCATCGTCCGCTCGCTCGCCCTCGGGGGCGATCTCATGCTGGTCCATTGGACAGGAGAGACGAATTATCCGCTTTCCGGCGATGAGGCCTCCGAGCGAACTCTTGGAGAAGGTGCGGCCGGCTCTCGGGACGACACTCCAGAAGCGCTTCGAGCGCTTTCGCCTTGACGTCGCACGTCGTCGTTGAATTCCAGGGAACCGAAGCGCGCGAACTCGAGTTCAAGGAGCTTCAGTAGAGGGACCACCGCAGAATGTATATTGACCCCTCGCGGCTCGCCGGGACCGCCGCAATGCGCCTTCGCGCCGCCGTCGCGATCCCGGCCCGAAACGAGGTTGATCATTTGCCCGCCTGCCTCGGCGCTTTGGCGGATCAGAGAACTCCATCCGGCGCCTCCACGCCATTGTTCGAAGTATTCGTCTTCGCCAACGATTGCTCGGACGGCACCGCTGAACGCGCCCGAACGCTGGCGCCGAACTTGCCGTTTGGCTTGCAGGTGGTCGAAGGGCGACTCCCGGCTGGCGCGGCCAACGCGGGCGAAGCCAGGCGGGTGGCGATGGATCTCGCGCTGGCTCGTCTCGACGCTCTTGCAGCCGCTCGCCCGGTGATCCTCACGACCGACGCCGACAGCCGAGTGCCGTCAAACTGGATCTATGGAAATATCGCTGCGATCGACGCCGGGGCAGACGCCGTCCTGGGACGGCTGGCGCTCGACGAGGACAGCCGGCGCCTGCCGAAATCTATCCACCGGAGGGGCGCGCTCGAAAGCGAATATGAGGCGCTGCTGACAGAAGTGTTCGCAACGTTGGACCCCATATCGCACAACCCCTGGCCGCATCATTCCACGATTTCCGGAGCGAGCCTGGCAGTCACCGCGGAAGCCTATCGGCAAATTGGCGGTCTTCCGCGCGTAGCACTGGGCGAGGACAAGGCGCTCGTCGCCGAACTCCTGAGCCGGGACGCGCAAGTCCGGTTCGATAACGGCATCGAGGTCATCACTTCGGCCCGCACCGAGGGGCGGGCGATTGGAGGGGTTGCGGACACGCTGCGGCTGCGCGCGCGATGTCCCAATTCCTTCTGCGACGAAATACTCGAGCCGTATGGCAGCGCCGAAAGGCGCGCCCTCTGGCGTGGACGCCTCCGTCGGCTTTGGTCCGTCCAGGGCGCGCCGCCCATCGGAGAATTGGTCGACGGGCTGGCCATTCCGGTGATGGAGGCGGGGCGCATGGCGGACAAGCAGGCCTTCGGCGCGGCTTGGACGATTGCGGAACGGTCGAGCCCCTTCCTTCGGCGACAGCGTCTTCGCCCTTCCGACCTGCCGCGCGAGATTGCCGCGGCCCGCGAGGGTCTATTGCGGCTGAAGCCGCAAGCTTAGCGGTCTCGCGGCGAGGCGAGGGTCGCATCGCGACGTCTTCCCCACCGCGAGCGAGCGGATGATTGCAGAGACAAGGAACTGGAGGCGGCCTCCCAATGAAACTCTTCAGGTGCCAATCTTGCGATAATATCGTCTACTTCGAGAACACTACCTGCGGCCGCTGCCATCATCGGCTCGGCTATGTTCCAGAGCTCTCGATCATTGCGGCCATGAGGCCCGCCGGCGGCCAGGATTGGGTCCCTATGGCGGGCGACGGCGCGCCCCGACGATTCTGCGCCAACGCCGAGCATGACGTCTGCAATTGGCTGACCCCGGCTGAGGCTGAAAATGGCCTTTGCGTTGCGTGCGCGCACAACGGCACCATCCCTGACATCTCGAAGCCCTTGTTCCTTCGCCAGTGGCGCGAACTCGAATTCGCAAAACACCGCTTGTTTTACACTATACTAAGGTGGAAGTTGCCGCTGAAAACCCGGGCCGAAGATCCCGCCCATGGGCTCGTCTTCGAGTTCCTGGCCGATCCGCCGCAGGCCGCAAAGGTCATGACGGGCCACGACAATGGCGTGATCACGATCGCGCTGGCCGAGGCCGACGCCGCCGAGCGCGAGAAGCGCCGCTCGGCAATGGACGAACCTTATCGCAGTCTGCTGGGCCATTTCCGACACGAGGTCGGCCACCACTATTGGGATGTTCTTGTTCGGGACGGCGGTAAGCTCGAGGCCTGTCGCGCGGTGTTCGGGGACGATTCCCAGGACTACGAGGCCGCCCTGAAGCGTCACTATGAGCAGCACGCTCCGGCGAACTGGCAGGAGAATTTCGTTTCCGCCTACGCCACGTCTCATCCGTGGGAGGACTTCGCGGAAACCTGGGCTCATTATCTTCACATCGTCGACACTCTGGAAATGGCGACCGCCTTCGGGCTCAGCGTAAGGCCCGCAATCGACAAGGAGGGAGGACACACCGCCCGGATCGATTTTGACCCCTATGCCGCGAGGACGATGCAACAGATCATCGATGCCTGGGTGCCGTTCGTGCTCGCGATGAACAACGTCAATCGCGCGATGGGGCGACCCGATCTTTATCCGTTCGTCCTGGCCCCGCCGGTCATTGAGAAGCTTGCCTTCATCCACGACCTCGTGCGCTCGGCTGCGGCGGACAATGGCCCTGTCCGCGCTGCGGGTTGATGGCCATGGCCGCTGCAAATCAGCTCGAGTGCATTCTTCAGAGGTCGTGAGCGGTAGTTCCGCAAAATGGCGGTCATTCGCCGATGGTGCGGCGAACGGATCGAAGACAGCGTGGACACGGGCGCGGGCGCAATCCGAGCTCCTTGATCCGGTTGGTTTAGAACGGCGCCGGCGCGGGGCGGTAGTCGCCCGATACGTCGCCGCTGAGGTCAATCGAATCCGGATTGAGGACGCGGACCGGCGCCCCGGGGCTGAAGTCGATTTTTTTGAGGTCCGTCCAGATGACGTTGGGGCTCGTCGTCAGCTCGAAGAAATACACCCTGTCGGTCGTGTCGGAGACCGTTCGATACTCGGTGTTGTAGACGCCGAAGCCCTTGTACGGCGCGCCGAACGGAACCGACACATTGCGCATGATGGCGAGCACGGAGGCCACGCCCTCGCGCTCCGTCTTCGGCTGCGGGACCATCGAGAGATAGTACGAGGCGCGCTGGAACCGGTCGCGCGGGTTGACATTGCCGGGCAGCGGCATGTCGCTCGACGGCTTGGTGAAGTCCTGGCCCTTGAGGAGTTCGAGCTGCTGGTCATAGGTCGGATCGTTGGTCATGACGCGGAAGTCGCGGCTGTGATGAACGACCGGTTTGCCGTCGATATACTCGACGATCGCCGAGTTGCCGCTCGCGTCCTCGAGAGCGAGATGGACGTTGGCCTTGTGGCCGTGCGCCTCGATTGGAATGGGCTGGATCTTCATGAGGAGATCCAGGGCCTCCGCGACGCTGGCGGCGTTGTCGAGCGCGTATTGCGCCCAGAGACCCGCCTGAACGCCGGGCAGATTCTTGTCGCGCGCGCCGAAGTCGGTCGCATTCAGGTAGAGCATATGCGCGGCGAGACCGCGCTCGTTGATCCCGTCGGCGGAGCCCAGCCCATAGAGCTGAGTGACCAGGTTGCCGTATTTCGACGTCCAGATCATCGGATTGGGGTCGTTGAGGCTTTCCCTGCCGAGCTTGCCGCCGTCGTGCTTGATGCCGCGGGGAAGGACGGTCAGTATGGGATCGGTCGAACTCGGGCCAGTCCATGGTTCGCCCGACGAGAACGGCGGGCCCGCCCCCGTTCCACAAGACGCGCGTACAGGCGAACGTTTGGCTCGGCGGCGTCAGTGTGGCGGCGAAAGCAAGCGCCGCGACAGACGCCAGGAACTTGCGAACCATTGTGTCCCCCAAAAACGAGGCGACCCTGGTCCGCCCGCGCCCCGTCGCCAATTTTCACTGCGCCGTCACATCGAGACCGTGTCGCAGGAGGTGACCTGCGCGCTCTCGAGGTCGATTGTCAACCAGCGCCGGCGCATCGCGATTGGTGAGTGATGCTGTCCGGGAAGCCCTGTCCAAAGTTTTCGGCCCATCGTTGATTTTGTGCGCTCATGCCAAAATTGAACCGTGGTGTTCTCTTGCGTATCTCGCGCGATGCTCTGCGCGAGATACTGCCCGGTGGGGAGCCTCAATTGCGTTAGGGCGCACCGATTCCTGATGGACCGAACGCATCGCACTCCCCGCCGTCCGATACCGCTTCCATCGCGTCAGCGGCTTATTTCCATCCGCGGGGCATTACAGCTCGACGCCACGTGTGCCTACGTCCATCGCGTAGATTGAGGTGCTGGCGCAGATAAACAACCGGTTGTGGTGATGGCCGCCAAAGCAGAGATTCGCGGCGACTTCCGGCAGCACGATCGCGCCGAGCGGCGTGCCGTCCGGCGCGAACACGCGCACGCCGTTCATCGCATGGTTGGGCGACCAGCCGCCGGCCGCCCAGATGTTGCCGTCCTCATCGACACGGATGTCATCGGCGATGTAGGGCTGAGGCACGTCTTTGAAGTCATGCAATAGCCGTCCATTGGAGAGCTTGCCGTTCTCGTCCACGTCGTAGACGCGGATCAGCGTCTGCTTGAATGCGCCACCCAGTTCGCCAGTGTCGGTGACGTAGAACTTCTTCTCATCGGGTGAGAAGCAAAGCCCGTTCGGCATGCTGAAGTCGCCGACAACAACGTCCATCTTCCCGCTTTTCGGATCGAGGCGGTAGACATTGCGCGGCAGCTCCGCCTCGCCGCGGTTGCCCTCGTGGTCGCCGCCGATGCCGTAGCTGGGGTCGGTGAACCACACTGTGTCGTCCGACTTGACGATCACGCCATTCGGCGAGTTCAGCGGCTTGCCGTTGAACTTGTCGGCCAGCGTCGTGATCGACCCATCATATTCGGTGCGGGTGACGCGGCGCGTGCCCTGTTCGCAGGAGACCAGGCGGCCCTGGCGGTCGCGGGTGTTGCCGTTGGTGAAGTTGGACGGCTGGCGGAACACGTGTGTGCGGCCGGTGGTGACGTTGTAGGCCATCAGCCGGTTGTTCGGGATGTCGCTGAAGATCAACCGCTGCTGGTCCCCGAACCATACCGGACCTTCGGTCCAGACGCCGCCGGTCCAGATGCGCACCACGCCGGCCGTGCCGCCGCTGTACTTGGCGAAGCGCGGATCGAAAATTTCAAAGGCGGGGTCGGGATAGATCGCGGTTGAGGGATCCTTCCAGTCGCGCGCCGGCGGCATGGTGCCCGGCGGGTCGGATATGTTGCTCTGCGCGAGGGCAGGGAGTGCGGCTGTGGATGATGCAGCTGCGACGGCAGCTGCGCGCAGAAAGTGGCGTCGATCCATTTGTGTTTCCTCCTATGCCTGTTTATCGGCGGGGCGGAGTGTAGGCGCGGCGCCCGCCGCCGAGCAAGCCGGGCGTATCATGCCTTGGTCGCGGGAATGGCCTCGCGCAGCACGGCCAGCGCCTACCTGATTTGCGCCACGCCGCCTTGGCCGAGCGCGGCAACCCGTGTCCAGGAGCCCGGAAAGATTTGCCCGTCGTACGCCGGCGCTCGGTGGGATGGCTGGGCCAAGTCCGGCCTGACGGAGACCCGACGCCGATCAACATCTAACGCGGTCAGGGCGACGACGGCTGCCAAGCCTTGGCGGCCGCGCCCCCGCGCCGCCGTCAGCAACTTTTATTCCCCGAATTGGCGTTTAGCCGGCCCCGAAGAACGCGTATGATGGGAAGGATTGTATCTGTTGGCGCTGAGCTCCGCCTACACAGGGATGGATGCGTCCTGAACCTGCGGCAAAGAACGCCCTGATGCGACGCGCCCAACGGGTCGCGAGCCAGGCGAGAAGCGGCGCAAGTCGCAGCGGGCGGCAAGGAGGCGTTGGCGAAGACGCCATCGGGAGGAAGCCCATGACCGAGCACTCAGGTCCTGGTTTGGACCAATCCGGCGGCCAGGCCGCAGACCAGCCCTATCTGGATACAACCGCATACGGTTCGGGGCCGGACGATTTCGATCACAAACGTCACCGAGGCGGCGGCGATCACGCATCATGTCGCGACGATCGGCGGCGTCTCGATTGCCTACACCGCAACGGCGGGTCATCTCGTTGCGGTCGATCCCGTCAGCTCGAAGCCGTCGGCCAAGTTCTTCTACGTCGCCTTCACCAAGGACGGGGCCGCGGCCAATACGCGCCCGGTGACCTTCTTCTATAACGGCGGCCCGGGGTCATCGGCGGTGTTCCTGCTTCTCGGCTCGTTCGCCCCACGCCGCATCAAGACGAACATGCCGGGCTTCACGCCGCCGCCCTACACGATGGAAGACAATCCCGACAGCCTCATCGACCGGAGCGACCTCGTCTATATCAATCCTGTCGGAACGGGGTATTCCTCAGCGATCGCGCCGTTCAAGAACCGGGACTTCTGGGGCGTCGATCAGGACGCCCGCTCCATCAAGCAGTTCATCAAGCGGTATCTGACCGCCAATGGCCGCTGGAACTCGCCCAAATTCCTGTACGGAGAATCCTACGGCACGGCGCGCACCTGCGTCCTCGCCTGGATGCTGCACGAGGACGGCATCGACCTCAACGGCCTCACGTTGCAGTCGAGCGTCCTCGACTACCCCGCGAATTTCAGCAACGCCGTAGGGCTCATGCCGACGTTCGCCGCGGACGCCTGGTATCACGACAAGACCGGACTCAACCCACCGTCGCCCAACCTGCCGGCTTTCATGGAGACGGTTACCCAATTCTCCTCGGACGCTTACGCGAAAGCGCTCGCCGCCTATCCGAATCAGAATCCGGCGACCGTCCAGACGCTGTCTCAATATCTCGGCATCCCTGCAAACGTTCTGATCGCTTGGCAGCTCAACGTCGAGGCGGCGGACCGGCTTGGCCATTCCCTGTTCCTGGTCACGCTGCTGCAGGATCAGGGGCTGGCGCTCGGCGCTTACGACGGCCGTGTGACGGGCATCGACACCGGGATCGCGGCGATCGTGTCGCCCGACGGCGGCATGAACGACCCGACGATGGCGGCGGTAGGCGGCGTCTACACCGCGATGTGGAACACCTATCTCAATACCGAGCTCCTGTTTACCTCGACCTCGAACTACATCGACCTCAACGACCAGGCGTTCCAGTTCTGGGACTTCAGCCATACCGACCCGAGCGGCGCCGTCCAGAAACCCGACAGCCAGGGCAATACGACGCTGTACACGGCCGGCGACCTCGCGGCGGCGATGGCGGCCAACCCCTGTCTCCTCGCATTGTCGGCGAACGGCTATTTCGATTCCGTCACGCCCTTCTACCAGACGAAGCTGACGCTGGACGCGATGCCGCTTCAGAACCCCGCGGCCCGGGCGAATCTGACGATCCGCGACTACCCGTCGGGGCACATGGTCTATCTCGACGGAAACTCGCGGACCGCGCTGAAGGCCGACCTCGCGACGCTTTACGACCGCGCAACCCGGGCAGTCGCGGCGCGCCTGCGCCAGATGGCCGTGGCCATGCGATCGATCCAGACGCCGATCCATCCCTATTTCGTCCTTCGCAAGCCAAGCGACGCGATCCGTCCCGCCGCGGCCGGCGCGCAAGTCTGGGAAGTTCCCGACCTCTGCGCCGCCTATTCCTGGCCCACCGGCCTTGCGGGCGGCGGCGTGATCGCGATCATCGAATTCGGCGGAGGCTGGGTGGGATCCGACATCGACGCCTATTTTGAGAAGGTCAACCTTCCGAAACCGGTTGTTGTGGATGTGCTGATCGGCGGAGGCGGAAATGCGCCGAACCCTGGCGGCGATCCTTCGGCCAATCCGGACGGAGAAGTGGCCCTCGATATCGAAGTGGCCGCGGCTTCCTATAGCGTGGCGACCGGACAGTCCGCGACGATTTGGGTCTATTGGGCAGACGCGGGCGACTGGGGGTCGATGGCGACCGCGATCTCGGCAGCGGCGGCTGACGGGTGCGACGTCTGCTCGATCTCCTGGGGATCGGACGAGGCCAACTGGCAGGCCGCCGGACAGGCGGTGGGAGCGGACTTCGCCGGGCGGTTGAACGCAGCCGCCAAAGCGGCTGCGGCTGCCGGCATGACCGTGTTCGCGGCGGCAGGCGATAACGATTCGAGCGACGGCGGCCCGACGCCGGCCAACGTCGATCTCCCCTCGTCGTCGCCGTTCGTCGTGGGCTGCGGCGGCACCTCCAAGCCGCACGGCGGGGGCGAAGAAACCGTTTGGAACAACGATCCGGGCAACCCCAGCGGCTCGGGGACCGGCGGCGGCTTCTCGACGATCTTCACCCCGATGCCTCCATGGCAGGCCGGCGCTCCCCACGGGCCGGGCCGGATGGTCCCCGACGTTTCCGCCAACGCCGATCCAAACCTGGGCTACGCCATCGTCGTCCACGGCCGGACCCTCGCTTTCGCCGGGACCAGCGCCGTCGCTCCCCTCTACGCAGGCCTGTTCGCCGCCTTCGGCCGAAAGCTGAGTTTGGCGACCTCGCAGACGCTCGTAACCCCGCAGCTTTGGCTGAACCAGATGTGCTTCACCGACATCGTCACAGGCGACAACGGCTTCTTTCGCGCCAGGATCGGTCCCGACCCGTGCACCGGGCTTGGCTCGCCGATCGGCCGGAAGCTCGCGGCGCTCTTCGGCGCACAGTCCACGCCGGCCGCGGCGACCTTGGCCGAGGTCGAGGTTTCTTTTCCCGGGCAGCGTCACCCGCCGAATCGGGGCGCACGAGCCAACCGGCGCCGTCGGACGCCGGGTTAGGGCGGGATCTAGCGAAACGCGAGCAGGGGAAGTTCCGAAGGCCTGCCGGCGCTGCGGGCCGCCTGGTCGGCGGGGTCGAAACGCGGGCTCTCGTCGAGAAACTCATGAATGTGGATGGCGATCGAATCCGGATCGATCAGCGCGATGGAATAGGCGGGCGGCTCGTGGCTCCCGAGAATACGGTCGTCCTCGGGCGCAAGCGGCGCCGCGAACTGATGGATCAAGGATCGCTGGGTCGAAAAAGGGATTCCGCGCCACGCCCCATGCGTCAATCGATGCACGTGCCCGCAGAATATGTGCCGGATCGCAACCTGCCCGGGTCGAGCGAGGAGCCGCCAAAACGCCTCCGGCTCGACGAGCCCGATGCGGTCGAGCGTCGGCATGCCGATAGGGCCCGGAGGATGATGCATGGCCAGGAACACGGACTGTCCCGCAAGGCGGAGCATGCTTGCTTCGAGCCAGTCGAGGCGGAGGGGGCAGAGGCGACCCCCGACCATGCCCGGATCGAGGGTGTCGAGCAGGACGAACGCGCCTGCCGATGTCTCGAACACGCTCTGAATGAAGCCCGCGGCGTCGGCCGGGTGATCGGGAAAGGCGGCGCGAAACGATGCCCGGTCGTCATGGTTTCCCATGAGCAAGCGATAGGGCGCCTCGAGCTTGTCGAGCGCTGGGCGCAACGCGGCGTAGGAGGCGGGCTCGCCGTCCCGGGCGAGATCGCCTGTCACGAGGACAAGCGCCGCATCGCGGTGACGCGCGTTGATGTCGGCGACCGCGGCCTCGAGCCGCGCATTCGGATCGAGGCCGTAAAGCGTCTCACCCGCAGGCGGCAGATGGGGATCGGTGAGGTGGATGACTTTCAACACGGGCTGTGGCTTCCTGGGCAGGCAATACGGCATCACGAAAGAGCGAAGCGGCGCGACTCCAAGACCGCCACCGCTTCATCTCCGGATTGCTTCTCCCTGGTCCCCGGGCTTGGACCCGGGGACCGCTCGAGTTGACGGATAACCAACTCGTCAACCGCAGGTCAAACTCGCGGCGGCATCCAGCGCCTCAGCCCCGCCTCGTGGGACGGCCTCGCTCGCGGTCGGTTATTGGATTTGGCGCGCCGCACTGGCGCAGGAGCGTGGTCTGAGGCAGAGTAACCCGGCAAGGTCCGCTCATTCCTCGGCAGTCGCTCTGGCGCCGATGACTCGGGAAGAGCCATATGAACCAGGCCGACGACTATTCCCTGCTCTACGGACGAGGCTCGTTGAAGTTTCGCCTGCCGCCGACCGCAGACGTGACGGTCGTACGAAAAGGCTCGCTGGCCAAACTCCGCGACCCCGCGGCCGCAATCCGCGATGCGCTCGCCAATCCGACCGCCGCTCCGTCTTTGCGCGATCTGGCGAAGGGCCGAGGCAGCGCCTGCATTTTGATATGCGATATCACTCGCCCCGTTCCCAATCGGCTGTTCCTGCGGCCGATGATCGAAACCCTGATTGACGGCGGCCTCCCGCGCGAGGCGATCTCGGTGCTGGTCGCAACCGGCCTGCATCGGCCGAACCTCGGCGACGAGCTGGCGGAAGTCGTCGGCGACCCGTGGGTGCTCGACAATATCCGCGTGGAGAACCATGACGCGCGCGACGAGGCTCAGCACATCGATTTCGGGCGCACCAAGACACGTGGCACGCCGGTCAAGCTGAATCGGCGCTTCGTCGAAGCGGATCTCAAGATCGCGACGGGTCTGGTCGAGCCACATTTCATGGCGGGTTGGTCCGGCGGTCGAAAGGTCGTGGCGCCGGGCGTGGCGCATCATGAGACAATCCGCACCTTCCATTCTGCGCGGTTCATGGAGGATCCGCTTGCCGTCCAATGCAACCTCGTCGGCAACCCCTTGCACGAGGAGCAACTCGAGATCGTTCGGATGCTCGGCGATGTCTATGGCCTGAACACAGTGATCGACGAGGCGCGCAATCTGGTCTTCGTGAGCTTCGGCGAGATTATCGCCAGCCATGCCCTGGCGGTCGAGTTCGTCAGCGGCGCGACCCGCGTGGGATTGCCGAGAAAGTTCTCGACCGTGGTCACTTCGTCCGCCGGCTACCCGCTCGACAAGACCTACTACCAGACGATCAAAGGCATGGTGACCCCGCTCGATATCCTTGAGCCGGGAGGGACGCTGATAATCGCCTCGGAATGTTCCGAAGGTTTCGGATCGCAGGAATTCCGCGAGGCGCAAACGCGCCTCGTCAAGCTGGGACAAGAACGATTTCTGGCGACATTGACCGCCAAGTCCTTGGCGGAGGTCGATGAATGGCAGACGGAAATGCAGCTCAAGTCGCTTCGGCTCGGCCGTGTCGAACTCTATACGTCCGGCTTGACGGCCGCTGATCGGGCAATCACCGGCGTTCATGTCGTGTCGGACCTGGATTCGGCCATCGCCGCCAGTATGGAGCGATCTCAGGACCCTGCCGTGGCGCTCATTCCCGAGGGACCTTATGTCATTCCCTTCCACGCGGCATGATCTTGTCGCGCCACCGGACTTGACCGTCCGCGAGGCTGAAGCTCCAAGGCATGCCGGGGGTCGGTGAGAATGGCGCAGTCGCCTGAATCCGATGTCCATCTCGACCTTCTCGGCGGCTTGGCGGGCGACATGTTCGTCGCCGCTCTCGTCGATCTGGCGCCGGACCTCGAGCCGGGAATTGAAAATGTTCTGCGATGCTGCGGAAGGCTGATCGAAGGGGTTTCCAGCCGCTTTGAGAAGCACGACGACGGAGTGCTCGTCGGACGCCGGTTCATCGTCATCGGCGAGGACAAGAGACAACGAGACGCAAACCACTCTCATGCCCATGCCGATTGGCGATTGATACGAAGCGAATTGGAGGACTCCGACCTCGAACCAACCGTCAAGCGGCATGCGATCGGCATCTTCAGTTTGTTGGCCGAGGCAGAGGCGCGCGTTCACGGTTGCGCTGTGGAGGAGGTGTTGTTTCACGAAGTCGGCGCCTGGGATTCCATTGCCGATATCGTCGCCGCCGCTCACGTCATTGAAGCGATAGCTGCATCGAATTGGACTGTCAGCCCGGTTCCGCTCGGCTCAGGTCGCGTCGAAACAGCGCATGGAATCCTCCCTCTCCCCGCGCCGGCGACGGCTCTGCTTCTGGAAGGCTTCGCGACCGTCGATGACGGCCTTGGCGGCGAGCGGGTCACGCCAACCGGCGCGGCCATCCTTCGCTATCTCGTTCGCGGCGATCGAGAGACGGCTGCCCCTCGGCGCCTCGTCGGCTCCGGCGTCGGTTTCGGCTTTCGCAAGCTCAAGGGGGTCAGCAATTGCGTGCGAGCCCTCCGGTTCGAACCGATTGCGGATGCGCGAACGACAATCGGCGACGTCGCGATCATCGAGTTCGAAGTCGACGATCAATCAGCCGAGGACCTTGCCCTGGCCCTCGCCCGCATCCGCGCCGCGAAGGGCGTCTACGACGCTCTCCAAACTCCGACTTTCGGCAAGAAGGGGAGGCTGGTTACATCGATTCGTATCCTGGCCGATCCTCTCCTTGTCGACGACGTCGCCTCGCTATGCTTCGAAGAGACGACGACCCTCGGGCTGAGGCATCGCTTGGAGAGACGAAAGATGCTCATGCGTGAGCGCGCTGTCGTGAAGGTCGGCGGGCGCGAGGTCAGAGTGAAAATCGCAGACCGGCCAAGCGGTCCAAGCGCGAAAGCGGAGGCCGACGACGTCGCTAACGCGCCTGGCAGGCTCGCCCGCGAGGCGGTCCGTCGATCGGCGGAAACACTGAGCCTCAAGGAGAAGCAATGAGCGAGCCGAGCGATAGCCTGGCGGACATCATTCGTCATCTCGGTCCTGTTTCGATCGCGGTCAGCGGCGGAGTCGACAGCATGACCTTGGCGACGCTCGCCCATCGCGTCGACCCGCCGGGCGGGGCGACGATGGTCCATGCAGTCTCGCCGGCAGTGCCGCCGGAGGCGACCGCGCGGGTGCGAGAATGGGCCGCGCGCGAGGAGTGGCGTCTCTCGGTGCTCGACGCTGGCGAGTTCGATGACCCGGACTATCGCCGCAATCCGGTGGATCGGTGTTTCTACTGCAAACGGAGCCTCTATTCGGCGATCGCGGCACGAATAGGCGGGACGATCGCCTCGGGGACCAATTGCGATGACCTTCACGAATATCGTCCCGGCCTCGATGCGGCGCGGCGCTTCGACGTGCGCCACCCCTATGTGGAGGCGGGTGTCGGAAAATCGGGTGTGCGAGCTCTGGCGCGCTCGCTGGGCCTCGGCGAAATCGCGGAACTGCCGGCCTCGCCTTGCCTATCAAGCCGGGTCGAGACCGCGATCCCGGTCGAGCCTGCGATCCTTCGGATGATCCATCAGGTCGAGGCACTGATCGCCGACGCGTTGCAGCCACGTACCGTGCGCTGTCGCGTCCGGAAGACCGGGGTTGTCATCGAGCTTGACGGCGACGCGTTGGAGCGGGCGGCGGAGATAGAAGCCGAACTCCGACGCGGGATCGCCGGCCTAGTCAGCTCGTCCCGCATGCCCGCAACCGTAGCTTTCGCGCCATACCGGGTCGGAAGCGCCTTCGTCGGGGCGCCGTCGTCATGAGGACCGACGTCAAGCAGGATTTTGGCCGTGGCGCCAGAATCGGTCTGGAGGAGGCCGTATATTGCGAGGGCAAATCGCCGGACCAGATCGACGCCATACTCGATGAAGCCGCTCTGCGCGACGCTCGGCTGCTGCTAACCCGATTGTCGCCTGCCAAGTTGGACGCTCTATCCGGCGCCCACGACGCGGCGATCGACTATTGCACTGCCTCAAGGACCGCCTACTTCGGCGCGCCGCGCCCGATCGTATACACAGCCGAGATCGTCATCGTCGCCGCCGGAACTTCCGACCTGCCGGTGGCGCGTGAAGCGTCGCGAACGCTTCGATACTACGGGCACGAAGCAACCTCGATCATGGATGTTGGGGTCGCTGGATTATGGCGCTTGACCGAGAGAATCGATGAGATCCGCAGTCACCCGATCGTCATCGTCGTCGCCGGCATGGATGCAGCGATCACAAGCGTAATCGGCGGCCTGGCGGGAGGCGCCATCATTTGCGTGCCTACCTCGGTTGGATATGGCGCGGCCGAAGGCGGTCGCACGGCGCTGAATGCCATCCTCACAAGCTGCGCGCCCGGTCTTGTCGCCTGCAATATCGATAACGGCTACGGCGCCGCTTGCGCGGCTCTGAGGCTGCTCGACGCCGCCAGCCGGCTTGGCCAAGCCCGGACGCCCCAGAAGGCTCACCGCGCCGAGTGGACCGGAGTTCGTTAGTCGAACCATTGCCATTGCAATCTGCCGTCTCATGCATTTGCAAGCCGGACCTCCGCCTGCACGGCGACCCGTGGATCGCCCGCCATCGGCTCGCGGCGCTTGCCGAGCGGGCCAGCAGCGGATTCGCCTTGCCAAATAAAGAACAAAGTTGTTTAGCTGATGTCGCTCGCCTTGAAATCGGAACGTCGTCGCGGTGAGAGGGATATTTTCAACCAGGGCGAATTCGAAAGCCAGGGCAATCTGCGCCACGATCTTTGCATTCGCGACGGCGAATTCGATCATCGTCTTGAGCCGCAACACTTGTAGGGTGGGATCATGAATGCTGCTCGGCAGATGCGCAGTTACAAACTCACGAAATTCGGCGCTGCTTTGACAGAGATTGTCGAATCTCCGCCCGCCCCGGTCGGAACGCAGGTGCTGCTCCGGGTCCGCGCATGCGGCGTGTGCCACTCCGACATACACCTGTCCGACGGATATTTGAGTCTCGGTCGCGAGCGGAAGGTCGAGTTGTCCGGCGCAATCCAGGCGCCCCGCACTCTTGGCCACGAGATCGTCGGCGTGGTCGACGAGTTGGGACCCGATGCGTCCGGAGTTCAGGTCGGCGACCGTCGAGTCGTCTATGGTTGGGTTGGTTGTGGTCAATGCGCAGTCTGCCGAACCGGCCAGGAGAATCTCTGCGCACAGCCGAGCAACCTCGGCATCCGCCGTGACGGGGGTTTCAGCAATTACATTCTCGTGGATCATCCGAGGTATTTGGTCGAGTTCGACCCGCTCCCTGAAATCGTTTGCCGCAACCCTCGCGTGTTCGGGGCTCACGGCATACAGCGCGCTGAAAAAGGCGGGTCCGGTCGACGCAGACAACCCGCTTTTGATCATCGGCGCCGGCGGGCTCGGGCTCGCCGCGGTAAATCTGACCCGCGCCCTTTACGGCGTTGGCGCTATCGTCGCGGACATTGACGCGACGAAACGGGACGCCGCGCTGGACGCTGGCGCTTCGGCGGCGATCGATCCCGCCGATCCCAATTCTCGGGATCGCTTGCTGAAGGAAACGGGCGGCTTCGCGGCCGCGATCGACTTCGTCGGGGCTGAGAGTTCAGCCAGTTTCGGCCTTGCCTTGCTGCGTAAAGGAGGACGCCTTTATGTTGTCGGCCTGTTCGGCGGCGCGATCGAAATCCCATTGGTCACGCTGCCGGTTCGCGCCGTCGGCGTCATTGGTTCGTACGTAGGCTCGCTGCCCGAGTTTCGAGAACTGCTCGCTCTTGCCCGCGAAGGCCGGGTCAAGCCAATGCCGATCGAGTTGCGACCGCTCGATGCGGCTCAACGGTCACTCGATGACCTGCGCGCCGGCCGCATTCGCGGTCGTGTCGTCCTCGCTCCCTAGCGCCGTGGAGGATGAAGGCGTACCAACGACGTTTGCGGCAAGCCCTCGCGCCAATCATGCAGGGTTGCATGAAGTCCGAACCTCCGATCGTCACGCAAACCCTCCGGCGCACGCGAGGCGCCTCTTTCGGGTCGCTGTTTCGCAAAAACGTCTTGAAATGACTTGGGGCATTCGACTGCGGGGCCATCGACCCCAGGCTCGGCGTAGAACAGGCGATGGCGCGCGCGCTCCCGGCGTCGCTGAACGAACGCCAGGCAGCCGTTCTCGTCGCGACATTCCGGCTCGCCTACCTTTTGGAGGGGCTCGCTGTCGCCAACTGCGTGATCGACACCGAGCGTCTCGCCTGTGACGCGGCGTATTGCGACGGGATCAATGATCGGCTGATCGAAAGCCTGGGGCCGAACGCCTTCACGGATTTTCAGGCGCAGCCCCGCCCGATCGACGCCAAGCTCAGTGCGGCCGAGCTAAGGGAGATTCTCCGCTCCGACCTTAGACTGCCCGCGCTTGCGAACATATTGAAGCCAGTCTTCGAGGCGCTCGGCGGCGCCAGTCGCCGCCTCCTCGACAGCGTTCTTTGAGCTCCGTGGGAAACGTCACCTCGGAGTCCTCCCGTCGAAGCGGCGGGCGACAACGTCGTGACAGTTCTACGACATCAGAACGCGCTGATACCCTGGAACAAATCGTCTCCCGAAATGTCTGGAGCACGGAAGACGATGCTCGATTATCTCTTGCGGTTCCTTGTCGGCGGGATTGCCGTCTCAGCCTTCGCCGCGCTCGGCGACGCGCTTCGCCCGAAGACTTTCGCGGGCCTGTTCGGCGCGGCCCCCTCGATCGCGCTGGCGACGGTCCTCATCGCTTTGTCGCGCCAAGGCGCCGGCTTCGTCGCCATCGAAGGCCGGTCGATGATTTTAGGCGCCTTGGCGCTGGCTGCCTACAGTTGGACAGTGTGCGTTCTCCTCCAGAAATTCAGAATGTCGTCTCTGACCGCGACTATGGCGTCTTTTCTCGTCTGGTTTGCGGTGGCGTTCGGGACTCTGGCCATTCTGGTTGGCGTCTGATGATCGTTCGGCTCAAGCTGTCCGCGCTGCGCGAGACGAACTGGCGCGAATATCTCATGAGGTTCGCGCTCGGAGGGGCGGCGACCGTGGTTGCAGGGCTTATCGCCGCCGGGTTCGGACCGGTCGTCGGTGGTCTTTTTCTCGCGTTCCCCGCCATCTTTCCCGCCAGCGCCACGCTCGTCGAGAAGCATGTCCGGGAGCGCAAGGAGAAAGCGGGCCTGGCCGGCTCGCGCCGCGGCAAGGAAGCCGCCGCGCTCGACGCTGTCGGCGCAGTTCTCGGCAGCTTCGGCCTTGCGGCCTTCGCCGCGGTCGTCTGGCTCACGATCGGCCGGCTTGCCGCTCTGGCTCTCGTCCCGGCGACCGCGGCCTGGGTCGCGGTCGCGGTGACAGCCTGGCGACTGCGGCGAGCGCTGTGAAGGCTCCGCGTTAGGCCCGCCACCTTGCCTTTGGCCGAGGTTCGAACGCTTCGCGGTCCCGCGACAATGCAGCGCCTCGCCGAGCGGCCCGCTGCTATCTAGGGACGCCCATGCCGGGGTCGGCAAGCTGGAATTCGGAAACCAACCGTTTCAATTGAGCAATTTGCTCTCTCGCGACTGAAATTTGGCTCTGGACCGACTTCAACGTCATGGCGGCGTTCAGAGCGATGCCCAGTGCACTGTCCGCGTCCGTCACGAGCGTGTCTTTGTTGTCGTTCGCGCGGTCGCACGCTTCCTTTTCGTGCTGAACTCTCAACCTGTCCGTGACGAACGCGCGTATCTCTTGGCGGAGGTCTTCCCTTTCGATCCGCCGAAAGTCCTGAAGAAGGCGAAGGCCCTCCTCAGGCGAGGCCGCGGGACCGGCCGGACCAAGCGCCAGCGTCTTTTCCCCTATCGTGATCGACTGCATCCTATTCCCCATACGCAGACGTCGCACGCGTTCCGCGTCCGACCAAAGTGACGATTTTTGCGTTATTCCCCAATGTCTACATCTGTTAATTATATTCCTTTTAAAGTCAACACCCATCGCTTATCCCAAAGGCGATTTTTATCCACGGCGATTGAGACACGACCGAAGGCGCGTACTCCGGGAAGCGGTCGTTTCACCCGCCGATCTCCTCGCGCCGTCCGCCTCACTCGCCCGTCTGTCTGCTCCGACGAGGCGCCCCTAGGGCGTCGAACGCCCGTATTTCGGCGGGCGGCGGGGAATTTCACCTTCAGATATGCAGCGGCTTGCCGAGCGCCTTCAAGGCGGCCTCGTGGAACGCCTCGCTCTCAGTCGGATGCGCGTGGATCGTGTCGGCGACGTCTTCCAGTCGCGCGCCCATTTCCAGAGCCAGCGTAAAAGCCGACGACAGTTCGGAGACGCCCGAGCCGACGGCGTGGATGCCGAGCACGACGTGGTTGTCGGCGCGCGCCGTGATGCGCACGAACCCCTCGTCCGCCTGCTTGGTCATCGCCCGGCCGTTGGCGCGGAAAGGGAAGACGCCGGTTCGAATCTCGCCGTGCGCCGCCTTCGCGGCCTCGGGTGAAAGACCGACCGCCACGATCTCCGGATCGGTAAAGCAGATCGCCGGGATCGCCCGGTGGTCGAAGGCGCGCCTCGCGCCGGCGACGATCTCGGCGACCATCTCGCCCTGCGCCATGGCGCGATGGGCCAGCATCGGCTCGCCGGTCACGTCGCCGACCGCCCAGACGTTGCGCATTGAGGTCGCGCATCGGTCGTCGACGCGGATAAAGGGTCCGGCCATCGCCAGGTCGAGGCTTTCGAGGCCGAAGCCGACCGTGCGCGCCCGACGCCCGACCGCGACCAAAACCTTCTCGGCCGCCACGCGCGTCTCGACGCCATCGGGGCCTGCAGCCTCGAGCGCGCCCCTGGCGAAGCCTAGCGCCTTGGCGCCGAGCATGGTCCCGATGCCGAGCTCGGCGCATTTCCGCGCGACCGGCTGGGTGAGCTCCTCGTCGTAGAGCGGCAGGATCTTCGGTAGCGCCTCGACGATCGTCACCCTGGCGCCCAACTTGGCGAAAGCCACGCCGAGCTCCATGCCGATATAGCCCGCCCCGACGACGGCGAGCGTCTCCGGAACCTTGGTCAGCGCCAGTGCCTCGGTCGAGGACAGGACGTCCTCGCCGTCGAACGGCAGCGCGGCAAGCGGCGTCGGCTCGGAGCCGGTCGCGATGACGAGATGCTCGCACGCAATCCGCTGGTCGCCCGTGTCGGCATGCGCGACCGCGCTCTTGCCGTCGACGATCGTCGCCCGCCCCTTCAAGGACCGCACCCCCGCCTTCTTGAGCAGCGCGCCGACGCCTGTTGCGAGCCGCGCGACGATCCCGTCCTTCCAGGCGATCGTCCTGGCGAAGTCGAGCGTCGGAGCGCTAAGGGTCAGGCCGATCGCGTTCAGGGCAAGTGGATCGGTCAGCGCATGCGCGGCGTCCGCGGCGTGGATGATGGCTTTCGAGGGGATGCAGCCGACATGCAGGCAGGCGCCGCCGAATTGTCCGTCCTCGACGAGCACCGTGTCGAGGCCGAGCTCGCCGGCGCGGATCGCCGCGACATAGCCGCCGGGGCCGCCGCCGATGATGAGAACCTTGCAGCGAAGCTCGTTCATCCGGTCCTCTTCGTTTGCGCGGCGCTTGCCCTCATCCGGCGGGCTGCGCTCGCCACCTTCTCGCGCAGCCGGGAGAAGGGGTCTCTGCGCTCCCGTCGCCCCCGAAGCGGAAGGGGGTGGCGGCCGAAGGCCGACGGGTGAAGGGAAGTTTCTCCGGACTCATCAGCAATGATCAATCCTCGATGAAGAGCGCAGCCGGCGCTTCGACAAGCGCGCGCATGCGCTGGATGAAGGTCGCCCCATCGTGGCCGTCGACGACGCGATGATCGAACGACGACGAGAGGTTCATGGTCTTGCGCGGGACGAAGCCGCCGTCGCGCCACGCCGGCTTCACCACGATCTTGTTGACGCCGACGATCGCCACTTCCGGTCGGTTGACGATCGGGGTCGAGGCTATTCCGCCGAGCGCGCCGAGCGAGGTCAGGGTGATCGTCGAGCCGGAGAGTTCCTCGCGCTGCGCAACGCCTTGCCGCGCTGCCTCCGTGACGCGGCGCATCTCGCGCGCAGCCTCGTAGAGGCCGAGCGTCTCGGCGTGTCGGACGACCGGGACCATCAGGCCGGCCGACGTCTGCGTCGCAACGCCGAGGTGGACCGCGCCGAACCGCTCGACCACCTCGTTGTCGTCGTCGTAATGAGCATTGACCTGCGGAAAGTCGGCGACCGCCTTGACAATGGCGAGCATGAGAAATGGCAGCATGGTCAGCTTCGGCCGCTCTTCCGTCGCGCGGGCGTTCAGCGCAGTGCGCAATTCTTCGAGCGCGGTGACGTCGACCTCCTCGACATAGGAGAAATGCGCCACCCGGCGGGAAGACTCGGCCATGTTTTGGGCGATGCGGCGTCGTAATCCCGCGACCTTGATCCTCTCGACAGCCATATTCGGCTGCCGCCCCGGCGCCTTCATCGGCGCCTCCGGGCGGTCGGGCGATGAAGGCGTCGAGGTCGTCGTGGGTGATCCGGCCCGCCGGCCCGGCGCCGCGTACGAAGCGGAGATCGACGCCGGCCTCGCGCGCCCTGAGGCGGACCGCAGGCGAAGCGAGCGGCTTCTCGCCGGCCGTCCGAGGCGCTCCCCCTGGGCGCTGAAGCAGATCGGCGCGAGGCGGAGCAGCGGGCGCGGGCGGCGGCTCGGCGGCCGTTTCTTCCTTGGCGACGAGTGCTGCGGACGGCGGAGCAGACTTCGCCGGTTGAGGCGCCTCGGCGGCGGCTTTGGCGACCCCCTTCGGCGCCGGCGGGCGCGGCGAATCCGGCAATCCGGGCGCGTCGATCCGGATGAGCTCGGCGCCGACCGCCAGCACGTCGCCGACCCCGCCGCCGAGCGCGACGACCGTGCCTGCGACCGGCGTCGGGATCTCGACCGTCGCCTTGTCGGTCATCACCGCCGCGACGACCTGGTCCTCGCGCACCAGATCGCCGACCTTGACCGACCATTCGACGATCTCGGCTTCGGCCACGCCCTCGCCGACGTCGGGCATCCGGATCGTGCGCGCGCCCATGGTCAGGCCTCCATCGCCTTGAGGAGCGCCCGGCCGACCCGCGCCGGTCCCGGAAAATAGTCCCATTCCTCGGCGTGCGGATAGGGCGTATCCCAGCCGGCGACCCGCAGAATCGGCGCCTCGAGCGCATAGAAGCAGCGCTCCGCCACCTGGGCCGCGAGCTCGGCGCCGAAGCCCGACGTCAGCGTCGCCTCGTGGACGACGACGCAGCGCCCGGTCTTCTCGACCGAGGCCACGATCGCGTCGATGTCGAGCGGCACAAGGGTGCGCAAGTCGATGATCTCGGCGTCGACGCCGGTCTCCTCGGCCGCGGCCTCGGCGACATGGACCATGGTGCCGTAGCAGAGGACCGTCACGGCCTTGCCCTCGCGCCGGACCACGGCCTTGCCGAGCGGCACGACATAGCGCCCCGCCGGCGCCTCGCTCAAGGGATGCTTCGCCCACGCCGTCACGGGTTGGTCGTGATGGCCGGAAAACGGGCCGTTGTAGAGCCGCTTCGGCTCGAGGAAGATCACCGGATCGTCGTCCTCGATCGAGGCGATCAGGAGGCCCTTGGCGTCATAGGGGTTCGACGGGATGACGGTCTTGACTCCGCACACATGAGTGAAGAGGGCCTCCGGGCTCTGGCTGTGCGTCTGCCCGCCATAGATGCCGCCCCCGCACGGCATGCGGATGACGATCGGGGCGAAAAAGTCGCCGCCCGAGCGGTAGCGCAGCCGGGCAGCCTCCGATACGATCTGGTCGTAGCCCGGGTAGACATAGTCGGCGAACTGGATCTCCGCGACCGGCCTCAGCCCATAGGCGCCCATGCCGATCGCGACGCCGACGATGCCCGATTCGTTGATCGGCGCGTCGAAGCAGCGCGACTTGCCGTATTTGCGCTGCAGGCCCTCGGTGCAGCGGAATACGCCACCGAAATAGCCGACGTCCTCGCCGAACACGACGACGGTTTCGTCCTCGGCCATCTTGCAGTCCATCGCGTCGCGAATTGCCTCGACCATCGAAAGACGGGGCATGGCTCAGGCTCCGGCACGGCTTTCCCCTCCCCAGCTCTGCTGGGAAAGGTGGCGGCCCAGGGCATCGAAAGACGCTCGTCTTCGAAGGGCTATGGCGCCGGATGAGGCGTGGTCCGGTGCGTCAAGCCCAAGTCGGATTGCACCAGCGTCATCGCGCACCGGCAAAAAGCCATATCTGCTTTCCACACCCCATCCGGCCCTTCGGGCCATCTTCCCCGCTTCGCGGAGCAGGGGGGACTTGCCCGCTCTCCCCATCTCACACTCCCAGCTGCTGGCGCTGCTCGCGCAAATGGCGCGGCATCTCCTTGTAGACCTCTTCGAACATCGTTGCGGCGCTCGGCTTCGGCCCATCGTGCAGCGTGCCGTGGCCTTCCGCCTCTTTCGCCGCCTCGAGCACCTCCGCGTCGACCTCGGCCTGCATCTGCTTCTGCCGCTCCTCGCTCCACTCGCCATGGAGAATGAGATGGTTCTTCAGGCGGGTGATCGGATCGCCGAGCGGCCAGGCAGTCCCCTCATCTTTCGGCCGGTATTTCGACGGGTCGTCCGACGTCGAATGGGCGCCGCCGCGGTAGGTGACCCATTCGATGACGGTCGGGCCCAGATTGGCGCGCGCCCGCTCGACCGCCCATTTCGAGGCGGCGTAGACCGCGAGGTAGTCGTTGCCGTCGACGCGCAGCGAGGCGATGCCGTAGCCGTGCGCGCGGGCGGCGAATTTGGCGCTCTCACCGCCGGCGATCCCCTGGTAGGACGAGATCGCCCACTGATTGTTGACGATATTGAGGATGACGGGCGGACGGTAGACGGAAGCGAACACCAGGGCCGAATGGAAGTCGGTCTCCGCCGTCGCGCCGTCGCCGATCCAGCCCGAGGCGATCTTGGTGTCGCCCATGATCGCCGAGGCCATCGCCCAGCCGACCGCCTGAGGATATTGCGTGCCGAGATTGCCGGAGACGGTGAAGAACCCAGCCTCCTTCGACGAATAGAGGCCGGGAAGCTGGCGGCCCTTCAGCCGGTCCCTCTCGTTGGAGAAGATCTCGCACATCATATCGACGAGAGGCCAGCCGTGGGCGATCAAGAGGCCCTGCTGGCGGTAGGTCGGAAAGCACATGTCTCCTGCGGCCAGCGCCTTGCGGTGGGCGGCGGCGATCGCCTCCTCGCCGAGGCAGGTGATGTAGAACGACGTCTTGCCCTGGCGCTGCGACAGGAGCATGCGCGCATCGAAGGCGCGGGTCAGCATCATGTCGCGCAGACCCGTGCGTAAGTCCGCGGCGGAAAGCGCCCCTGCCCAGTCGCCGACCGCTTCGCCCTGATCGTCGAGCACGCGGATCATCGTATAAGCGAAGTCGCGGATCTCGCCCGGATTGACGTCGATCGGCGGCCGGGGAACTTCCCCCGCCTCGGGCACGCTCACATGACTGAAATCGGGCTTCCCCCCCGGCCGCACGCTCGGCTCCGGGCACATGCAGCGAAAGGCGTGGGCTCATGGAAGCTTCCTCCGGCCGCGATAAAGAGAACGCGCAGCTCCGCCGGGCTCATCTTAGCCCTGCGGTGAAGATTTTGTCATGGGCGCCGAAGACGCGCGGCTCGAACCGCCCCCTGGCCCTCACTTCGCATGGACTTCTCCGGGGCTCCCGGATTCACGCAAGCTGACGCTCGAGGTGGTGGCCGCCAATGACAGAAAGGCGCGCGCTCAGCCCTGCTTAAGCTGCCGCTCCAGCCCGTCCAGCACCCGGTAGCAGGGCAAGACCTGCCCGACGCTCGAGTTCGGCTCGCGGCCCTCGCGGATGGCAGCGAAGAATTCGCGGTCCTGCAATTCGATGCCGTTCATCGAGACGTCGACCTTGCTCACGTCGATCTTTTCGTCCTTGCCGGTGAAAAGGTCGTCGTATCGGGCGATGTAGGTCGCGGTGTCGCCGATGTAGCGGAAGAAGGTGCCGATCGGCCCGTCGTTGTTGAACGACAGCGACAGCGTGCAGATCGCCCCGTTAGCCGCCTTGAGCTGGATGCTCATGTCCATCGCGATGCCAAGGGACGGGTGGATCGGCCCCTCGACCGCGTTCGCCTTCACGATCGGCGAGCCGCACTGGTAGGCGAAGAGGTCGACCGTATGGGCGGCGTGATGCCAGAGCAGGTGGTCGGTCCACGAGCGCGGCTGGCCGAGCGCATTCATGTTGGTGCGGCGGAAGAAATAGGTCTGTACATCCATTTGTTGGATGTGGAACTCGCCGCCCAGGATGCGCTTGTGGACGAACTGATGGCTCGGGTTGAAGCGCCTCGTGTGGCCGCACATGGCGACGAGGCCAGTCCGCTTCTGCATCGTTAGGACGGCCGCGGCGTCCTTGAGGCTGTCGGCGAGGGGGATCTCGACCTGAACGTGCTTGCCGGCCTCCAGGCACTGCATCGCCTGTGCGGCGTGCATCTGGGTCGGTGTCGCGAGGATGACGGCGTCGAGGCCCGGCTGCTTGAGAGCATCGGCGAGTTCGGTCGTTGCATGGCCGACACCGTATTTCTTTGCCGCCTCCTGGGTCTTGTCGAGCTCCCGGCCGACGAGCGAGATCACCTCGACGCCGTCGATCAGCTTGATGCCGTCGAGATGCTTCAGGCCGAAAGCGCCGGCGCCCGCCAGCGCTACTTTGATCGTGTTGGTCATTGGAGCTCTCCTGAACGCTATAACATGATGATTTCAAGCGAACCCGGACTGGGTTGCTTCGTCGCTACGCTCCCCGCAATGACGAGGGCCGGCTCAATGTCTCATGACCTATGCCGCGTTTTCCAAAATGAGATGGCCGACCGCGGTGTTCGACGCCGGCACGTGATAGAACCGGTGCGCCACCTTCGGCTTCGGGCCGCCGGCGACATCCGACATCGCGCCGCGCGCAATCAGCCACATCACGAGTTCGATGCCTTCCGAACCCGCCTCGCGGACGTATTCGATGTTCGGCATCTGCGCGAGGCCCTTGGGATCGTCGATCAGACGGTCGAGGAACATGTTGTCCCACTCCCGATTGATCAGACCGGCGCGCGGCCCCTGCAGCTGATGGCTCATGCCGCCGGTGCCCCAGATATGGACGTTGAGATCCTCCGGATAGCTCCTGATGGCTTTGCCGATCGCCTGGCCGAGGGCGAAGCAGCGCGCCCCGGAAGGCACGGGGTGCTGCACGACGTTGACGGCGAAGGGGATGATCTTGCACGGCCACGCGTCGACTTTGCCGAAAACGCAGCTCAGCGGCACGGTGAGGCCGTGGTCGACGTCGATCTCGTTGACCATGGTCAGGTCGAAATCCTGCTGGATCACTTCCGAGGCGATGTGCGAGGCAAGCTCCGGATGGCCGATGACCTTCGGCACCGGGCGGGCGCCGTAGCCTTCGTCGGCCGGGTTGAATTCGGGACCGGTCATGATCGCGAAAGTGGGGATCATCTGGAGGCTGAAGGCGGTGGCGTGGTCGTTGTAGACGAGGAAGATCACGTCGGGCTTGTGCGTCTTCACCCATTCCTTGTCGAAGTCGTATCCGGCGAAGACCGGCTTCCAGTAGGCCTCTTGGGTCTTACCGAGGTCGAAGGCCGCGCCGACGGCGGGGATGTGCGAGGTATAGAGGGAGGCGGTGATGCGGGCCATGGTCCCTGTCCTTAACGTCCGTGAAAAGTCGCGAGATTGTCAGTCTTTGCTCGAACGCTGCGCGTCGCCGTCCTCGCCGATCTTGCGGTTGCCGTCGATCTTTCGGCCACCCTTGACCATCATGTCGCGGTATTCCTGCTCGCTCATTCCGGTCATCGAGCCGGCCATCTGCTGGAAGCTCTTGCCGTCGGTTGCGCCGATCTTCGACAGGAAATAGATGTTGCCGCCGAGCGCCATCATGCGGTTGAGGTCACGGTCGAGCACCGCCTGCTTCTGTTCCTCCGTCATCTTCCATTCGTCGAGATAGGCGCGCTCGTTCGCCTTGAACTTCGCACGGTTCTCCGCCTTCATCAGCGACATGCAGAACTGGTTGAGCCAGTAGCCTTTGCGCGATTGCTCGGCGTCGAAGACGATCGTGCCGGGGATTTCCTTGAATTCCTTGTCGAGAGCCATCGTTCAGACTCCTCTCTCTTCGGGCCAATAGAGCCGCATCGGATTGTCGACGAGGAGCTTTCGTCGAAGCTCGGGCGTCGCCGCGATATGCGGAATGAAATCGACCAGGAGCCCGTCGTCGGGCATGTGGTCCTTGAGATTGGGGTGCGGCCAGTCCGTTCCCCAAAGCACGCGATCCGGAAATTCCTCCACGACGCGGCGCGCGAACGGGACGACGTCGCGATAGGCGTTCTGCTCGCCATTCAGCGCTGGGGGCCCGGAATGCGACAGCCGCTCGGGGCAGCTGACCTTGCTCAAGACATTCTCATGCTCGCGCATGAACTTCAGGAACAGCGAGAATTCTGGTCCGTCGATCGGCTTCGTCACGTCCGGCCGCCCCATGTGGTCGACGACCACCGTTGTCGGCAGGGCGGTGAAGAAGTCCCAAAGCTCCGGCAGGTCGACCGCCTCGAAATAGATCACGACATGCCAACCGAGCTTGGCGATCCGCCCGGCGATCTCCATGAGCTCGTCCTTCGGCGTGAAGTCGACGAGGCGCTTGACGAAATTGAAGCGCACGCCTCGCACGCCGGCGTCGTTGAGGCGCTCCAGTTCGACCTCGCTCACGTCCCGCCGGACGGTCGCGACGCCGCGCGCCTTGCCGCCGCTCGCAAGGACTGCGTCGACCATGGCCCGGTTGTCGGCGCCGTGGCAGGTCGCCTGCACGACGACGTTGCGCGAAAACCCGAGGTGATCGCGGAGCGCGAAGAGTTCCGCCTTGCTCGCGTCGCAGGGCGTGTATTTGCGCTCGGGCGCGTAGGGGAACTCGGCTCCGGGACCGAACACGTGGCAGTGCGCGTCGACGCTGCCCGGCGGAACTCGGAAGCGCGGCTTGCTGGGGCCGTCGAACCAGTCGAGCCACCCCTTGGTCTTTTCGAACGGCCCGGTGACGGGCCTGCCCTCGGCGGTCATGGAATCAGCCTCAATCGATGTATTTCAAGCCGGCCTTCTCGAGCGGCTCGCGCATCTTGTACATGTCGAGGCCGAGCACCCCCGAACTGAGCTTCGCCCGCTTGTCGCCCTCGTTGGCTTCGCGCGCCTGCGCCGCGGCGAGGGTCTTTGCCGCCCACGCCGCCGGAACCACGACCACGCCGTCGTCGTCGGCGACGATCGCGTCGCCCGGACTGACGAGGGCGCCGGCGCAGACGACGGGAATGTTGACCGAACCCAGCGTCGCCTTGACCGTGCCCTTGGCGCTGACGCATTTGCTCCACACCGGGAAGCCCATTTCGGTCAGCGTCCTCACGTCGCGCACGCCCGCATCGATCACGAGCGCCCGCGCGCCGCGCGCCTTGAAGCTGGTCGCCAGCAGATCGCCGAAATACCCGTCCGTGCATTCGGCGGTGATGGCGGCGACGACGACGTCGCCGGGCTCGATCTGCTCGGCGGCGACATGCATCATCCAGTTGTCGCCCGGATGCAGGAGCACGGTCACCGCCGTGCCGGAAACCTGCGCGCCGGGATAGATCGGCCGCATATAAGGGTTCATGAGGCCGACGCGGCCCATCGCCTCGTGGACGGTCGCGACGCCGAGCGAAGCGAGCGCGTCGGCGGCGGCGCGGTCGGCCCTCTGAAATCTTGCGTCGGACGACGCCAAGCTCGGTCATTGGGTTCGTCTCCTCATCGGCCCCCAGCCTTCGGCGCCTTGGAGGCGCGGACAGACCGGGCGCGTTGGATTCATAGACTTTGTCATGCTGCGGACGCAACGCTTTGCTGACGCAATCGGTCGTACTCGGCCTTCTCGACGGCGGACGCGCCGGGTTCGCCGAGATCGTTGAGATGGACGCGATAGGTCTCCCGCGCGCTCCAGGCGGCGACCGACGAGATCACCGTGACGAGGAAGGCGAGCGCGCCGATGGTCATCGGAACATGGGTCGAGCCTGGAGGCGCGACGGTTGCAAAGAGCGCCGGCAGCAGCGCGGTCAGCATCGTGCCGATGTTCTGGGCGATCGCCATTCCCGAGACCCGAGCGCGGGTCGGAAACAGTTCTGGATAGAAGCTCGGGAACACGGCATTGTAGCCTTGATAGACGATGCCCCACATCAGGATCGAGATGACGAATGCGACCGGCACGTTCCTGATGCTGATGGCGTAGAGATAGGCGAACGACAGCAGGCCCGCCGCGAGCGACCCGACGATCATCGGCGGCCGGCGGCCGATCCTGTCGGAGAGGTCGCCGACGAACGGGATGACGATCACCGCGACGATGTTGCCGATGACCGGGATCCAAAGATAGACGCTTCTGTTCATGTCAACGCCATAGCCAGGCTGCACCGCGTAGGCCGCGCCAAAAATGGTCGCGACCACCGGAATGACGTTCATCAGCGACATGCAGACGACCCGCAGCATGTCAGGCCAGTGGTTGGTCAGCGCGTCCATGACTGGCGTTTTCGGCACATCGCGATGGGCTCGTTCCTCGGCGAAGGCGGGCGTCTCCTCGACCTCACGCCGGATCACGTAGCCAGCGATGAGGACGACCACGCTGAGCAGGAACGGCACGCGCCATCCCCAGGACATGAAGGCGGCGTTCGGCAGCGCATAGCTCAAGGGCAGGTAGACCGCCGCCGCCAGAATCTGCCCCGCCTGCACGCCCTGCAGCGTGAAGCTCGCGAAATAGCCGCGCCGGCCGAAGGACGCGTGCTCGAGAATCATCGAGCTCGCGCCGGAGATTTCGCCGGCGACTGCAAATCCTTGAATGAGCCGCAGGGTGACGAGCAGGATCGGCGCCCAGACCCCCACCTGCTGATGGGTCGGCAGAATTCCGACCGCCATCGTGGATAAGCCCATCAGGAACAGGCAGACGAGCATGACGTTCTTGCGGCCGTGCGTGTCTCCCCAATGGCCGAGAACGAAGGCGCCAATGGGTCTTGCGACATAACCCACGCCATAAGTCGCGAGCGACGCGACGATGGCTACGGTCGGATTGTTGGATGGGAAGAATATCTGCGGAAAAACCAGCGACGCCGCGGTCGCGTAGATGAAGAAGTCGTAATATTCGAGCGCCGAGCCGATCCATCCGCTGGCGGCTGCAATCCTTGATTGATGCCGCCCTGGCGGCTCATGAATCATCGCTTGGCTCACTTCGTTCCTCCCTTGATATTGTCGATCTTCAGTATTCGACCTGTGCAACCTCCCTCAGCTCCTCCGGCGTCGCCGGCGGGAAGCCAAAGAATTCGAGATAGGCGGGAATCTGCTCGAACAGCATGTCGATGCCGACCTGCGTCCGGCAGCCGCGGGCCTGCGCCGCGCCGAGAAAGGCGGTCGTCTCGTGCTTCATAACCACCTCGGCGACAAAAGTCGTCGGCATGAGGCGCGACACGTCGAGGGGCATCGGATCGCCCGGATACATGCCCAGCGGCGTCGCGTTGACGACGACGTCGAACCCGCTCGGGTCGTTCGATCCCGTTGCAACCTTCAGGCGCGGATGGTTCTGCCGGAGGCGCTCGCTGAGGCTCTCCATGGACGTCGGGTCGACGTCGTAGAGCGCGATCTCGGCCGCGCCCGCCGCCGCTCCCGAGGCGGCGATCGCCGATCCCACCCCGCCGGAGCCGACAACGAGCAGCCTCTTGCCCGCGAGCGATCCGCCGTTATGCGCGAGGCCGCGGACAAAACCCTCGCCGTCGAACATGTCGCCGATCAGCCGTCCGTCGTTCGTGCGGCGCACCGCGTTGCAGGAGCCTGCGACCTTCACCGCCGTCGAGACCTCGTCGAGGAGGGCGATGACCGAAACCTTGTGAGGCATGGTGATCAGAGCGCCATGGAAATTGGCAAAGCGGCAGATTTCGGGAAAGGCGCGGCCGAAGTCCTCCCGCCTGACGCCGAGCGGAATGACGGCGGCGTTGACGCCGCGCCGTTCGAACCAGGGATTGTAGATCATCGGCGACTTGAAGGTCGTCGTCGGATAGCCGACGTGAGCGATGATCTGCGTGTCGCCGTTAATCATTCCTCAAAGCTTCCTCATCGGGATGCCCATGTCATTCGAACTCGATCTCAGCTCGCTCCTCGGCGTCCGCCAGGCTCGCCTGCGCAGCCAGCCGAACCGGGGTGTTGGCCGCGCCGAAAAGATCGTAATTGCGTCGCTCGACGAACTCGAAGAAAAAGCGATCGTGGAACGTTCGCGTGTAGATGTGGAAGAACTCGCCGTCCTTGACGCGGTCGTAGAGCACGCCGAGCGCCCGCATACGGGCCAGCAGGTCGGGCGCGATGTCGAAGCGGGTCGCGAGGTCTGCGTAATAGTTGTCGGGGATCGGCAGGAAGGCGACGCCCTTGCCCTTCGCCGCCTCGACGGCGGCGAAAATATCGTGGGTCGACAGCGCGATCTGCTGATAGCCGGCGCCGCCAAAGGCGTCGAGAAAGCGCGACACGCCCGTCGCCCCGCCCTCGCCGATATTGAGGGCGATGCGCAGCTCGTTGTTGGCGCTGCGCAGCGACCGGCTGAAGAAGGCGCCGTGCGGATCGGCGATCTCGACCTGAGGCGCCGGCGAGAGCCCCAGCACCGTGCGATAGAACAGCGACCAGCTCAAGAATTCGCCGTGGCGAACGACGTTGGAGAGATGGTCGACCTTGCGCAGCGTTCCCGAGGACTCCTGCTCCGGCGTCGGCTCGAAGTCGTCGCGCCATTTCGGGTCCTCGGCGCCGATGAAATAGATGAGGCTGCCCTCGACCCCGGCGACGGCGGGCAGCGTCGCCTCGCCCGGTCCGATCTTGCCGGCATAGCTCTGGCATTCGAGGGCGGCGGCGCGCTGGAGCGCCTTGTCGACGGAATCGACAGCGAGCGCCAATGCGCAGATCGAGGGTCCGTGCAGCAGCGAGAACGAATGGGCGAAGCCCTCCCGCTCGCGGTTGACCACGAGGTCGATACCGCCCTGGGCAAAGAGATGGACGTCCTTCGAGCGGTGGCGTCCGGCGAGCCGGAAGCCGAGGCCCTCGATCAGCGCGACGAACTCCTTCGCCTCGGCGTCGCCGACCGCGAATTCGATGAACTCGGCGCGTTCGACGACGGGGGGCGGCGGAAGGGGCGGCAAATCGGCGAGCGGCGCATCGCCGCGCTCCGCCCGCCTCGCGGCGAGCGCTTCGCCGCAGGCGCGGAGCGAGCGCATGCCGTCGACGGCGATCGCCGCAGCCGAGGCGCCGCGGAACTGATCGTTGAAAATCTCGAGCGACAGCGGCCCGCGGTAGCCGGCGCGCGTCGCCGCGTCGACGAAATCGACGACCGGATAGTCGCCCTGGCCGGGATAGCAGCGGTAATGCCGGCTCAGCGACAGCGGATCCATGACCAGCGCCGGCGCGTCAGCCACCTGGACGAGCGCGATGCGCTCAGCCGGCAGAGCCGCGATCGGCTCGATCGGATTGCCGCGTGCGCAGACATGAAAGCTGTCGAGCACGATGCCGAGATTGTCGCGATCTGCAGCGCGCACGATCTCCCAGGCGGCCGTCCAGTCTTTCACGCACCGGCCCCAGCTCAGCGCCTCGTAGCCGATGCGCATGCCGTTCCGGCGGGCGAGATCGGCGAGCTCCGCCAGGTCGGCCGCGGCTCGCGCCGGATCGTCGATCGCTTCCGGCGAGACATTGGAGCAGACGCAGAGGAGTTCTGACGCCGAGCTCGTGCATGAGTTCGAGCTTGCGCGCCGCCCGCTCGAAATTGCGTCCCCGGATCGGCTCGGGCATCGCCTCGAAGTCGCGCAACGGCTGGAGCGCAACGATTTCGATCCCGAGGTCCGCGGCCATGCGCCGCACGTCCCTCGGCTTTCCGTTGAAGAAGGTCAGATCGTTCTCGAATAGTTCGAGCGCGCGGAAGCCCGCCTTCGCCGCCGCCGCGAGCTTGCCCTCGAGCGCGCCGCCCATGCAGACAGATGCGATCGACCATCTGAGCATGAAACTCTCCCTGCTTTCCTCTTTTACATAGGACAGCGTCAAAATGCTGGCAGTAAGCGGCCGTTTGATCAAGAGCCATCATTAGTCGGGAGAATGGCCCTCATCATGGGCCTGGCCTCCCTGTTTCGCGGCCCTCCGTTGAGCCAGCGGCCCAAATCTGCGCCTGGCGGAGAGAGAACTCAATGACCAAGATGTGCGCTGAATCGAACATCAAGTTAATTTTTGTTGTGGCTTTTGCCCCGAAATTCAGAACCAGAGGCGGCTTGGTCGCCTGCATTTCCGCGCGGAGGCCCTTGATGAAATATTCCGCGTGAAGCGAGAGGGGCGCTCCGCGCTTGAAGGCAATAAACGTGTCGAATGGCGTCGGCTCCTCGATCCGGAGATGTTTCACGCCCGCCGCCCAGTCGGAGGCGAGCGTAAATCGGTCGATGACCGCGATCCCCAGGCCGGCCTTGACGAGCGTGCAGACCATTGAGCCGAAGCGCGCCTTTATCGGCACTTTATAGGCGAGCCCGAGGCTCTCGAAGACCTGTGCAATGACGCGACCGTAGGGATCGGTCGGGTCGACCCCGATAAGCGGATAGCGCGTGATCTCGGCGGCGCCGATGCTTTCGCGGCCAGCGAGGGGGTGCGCTTCGGGAACAATGCAAAACAGTTGACCGGTCGCCAGCGGCTCAAAATCGAGCCCGGGATGATCGAGCTTGTAGCTCATCGCCACGCACTCCCCCTTGCCGAGGAGAAGATAGTTGATCGCCTCCTCGATCTTCAGAACGTCGATACTCATGCGCAGGTCCGGGTACCTTTGTCGGACCTTCGCGATTGCCCGTGGCATCATCGCGTAGGAAATGCTCGGCACCGACCCGACGCAAAGCTCGGACAAGCCGCCCCGCCCTAAAGTGGAGAGAACAAACCCGAGGTCGTCGACTTTCTGATAGACGCTGTCGATTTGCTCAAAGACCGTCCGCGCCTCGGGTGTTGGAAAATAACGACCGTTTTGGCGATTGAAGAACCGGATGCGCAACAGGCCTTCGGTGTGCTTGACCAATCGGCTTACGCCAGGCGCGGACACCCCGAGAAGCTTTGCCGCGCCCTTGATGGTGCCGGTCACCATGACGGCGCGGACGACCTCGATCTGGCGCAGCGTCATCATTGCTTTTTCCTCCCGCGTTTTTCCCTGTTCGCAGGGAATTCGGCCGCGCTCAGAAAGATCGAAGAGTTCGAGAAGGAGCGGCAGGAGAACAGCAGATCTACGCCCGCCAAGCGCTGTGAAGCTCGAGAGAAGCGCTATCGGCCCCTGGCCTTCAGCGCTGCGTCGAGACGCGGATAGACGCGACGCGCGTTGGCCTCAAAGACCTTGTGACGGTCCTCGGAGATCAGGTTCAGCGTGGCCTCGATGTAGCGTTTGGTGTCGTCGTAATAATGTCCCGTCTCCGGATCGATTCCCCGCACCGCGCCGATCATTTCGCTGGCGAACAGGATGTTGTCGACCGGGATCACCCGGGTCAGAAGGTCGACGCCAGGCTGGTGGTAGACGCAGGTGTCGAAGAAGACGTTGTTGAGCAGGTGATCCTTGAGCAGCGGCTTCTTCAGCTCCTGGGCGAGGCCGCGGTAGCGGCCCCAGTGATACGGGGCGGCCCCGCCGCCGTGCGGAACGACGAAGCGCAGCGTCGGAAAATCCTTGAACAGGTCGCCCTGGATGAACTGCATCACCGCGGTCGTGTCCGCGTTGATGTAATGGGCGCCGGTGGTGTGGAAGCAGGGGTTGCAGCTGGTCGAAACATGCACCATCGCGGGGATGTCGTATTCGACCATCTTCTCGTAGATCGGATACCAGTGGCGGTCGGTCAGCGGCGGGCTCGTCCAGTGGCCGCCGGAGGGGTCGGGATTGAGGTTGATCCCGACGAAGCCGTAATCCTTCACGCAGCGCTCGAGCTCGGGAATGCAGGTCTTCGGATCGACGCCGGGGCTCTGAGGCAGCATGGCCGCGCCGATGAAATGGTCGGGGAAGAGTTGCGACACACGATAACAGAGCTCGTTGCAGATCGAGGCCCAGGTCGAGCTGATGGAGAAGTCGCCGATGTGGTGGGCCATGAAGCTCGCGCGCGGCGAAAAGATCGTCAGGTCCGCGCCCCGCTCCTTCATCAGCCGCAGCTGGTTCCCCTCGATCGACTCGCGCAGTTCGTCGTCGCCGATCTTTAAGTCGGCGACCTTGGGCATGACGGCAGGGTCCTTGATGCCGGCGATCTGCTGGTTGCGCCAGGCCTCCAGCGCTTTGGGAGCGGTCGTGTAATGGCCGTGGCAGTCGATGATCAAGGTGGTCTCCAATCGCGTCGAGAGGGGTTGGCGGCGAAGGCCCGCAGGAGGCCCGCGCCTAGTGAGCCGCCGCTTCGCGGACGCCGGCGGCGTTCGCCGCGGGCCGGGTCGTCGCGATGGCGATCGCGGCCAGAAGCGAGGGGATCGCGAGAATGCCGAGGATTGCGCCGAAACTCCAGCCGAGGCCAAGCAGCGCCCCGCCGACCAGCGATCCCACGATGCTGCCGAACCGACCCATGCCGAGCATCCAGCTGACGCCGGTGGCGCGGGCGATGGTCGGATAGCAGCCGGGCGCAAACGCGTTGAGCCCAGTCTGCGCCCCGCTGGCGGCGAAGCCTGCGGCGAAGACGAGCGCGGCGAGCCAGCTCGACACCGCGCCGACAAAGGCCAGTAGCAGGATGAAAACGGTTCCTGCAAAATACGCCGCCGAGATGATCCGCGACGGATGCGTCCGGTCCATTCCCCAGCCGATCAACACCGCGCCAAGCGTCGCGCCGATCTGGAACATCGCGGTGACGTTAGACGCGACCGTGATCGAAAGACCCGCGTCCTTCATCAGCGTCGGCAGCCAGCCGGTCAGGAGATAGACGACCATCAGGCCCATGAAATATGTGATCCAGAGGGCGATCGTCGTCGCCGCATAGCCGTCCGAGAACAGGACCCCGATCGGCCTTTTGGTCGCGAGCTTCGGCTCGCTGGAGACGAAGGTCTCGTCGCCCGAGAAGCGCTGGCCGGTTACGCGGCCGAGCGTCGCTGCGATCCGCTGGGACGGGAAGCCGTGCAGGGACATGTAGCGGGCCGATTCCGGCAGGAAGGCGATCAGGAACGGCACGAGCACGAGCGGCGTGATCCCGCCGACCAGCAACACGGAACGCCATCCGTAGTGCGGGATTATGTAGCCCGCGATGAAGCCGATCGCGGCGGAGCCGAGCGTGAAGCCGCTGAACATGATGGTGATCAGCAGCGAGCGGCGGCGCAGCGGCGCATATTCCGACAGCAGAGTCGTTGCATTGGGCATCGCGGCGCCCATCCCCATGCCTGCGAGCAGCCTCAGCAGCGCCATTTCTTGCGGCGACGACGAGTAGGCGGCAATGATCGTGAAGATGCCGAACAAAAGGACCGCGGTGGTCAGAACGATCTTGCGGCCGAACCGGTCGGAAGACGGTCCGGCGACGAGCGCCCCGATGACAAGGCCGAAGGGAGCTGCGCTGATGACGAAGCCGAAAGCGGGCCTCGAGATGTTCCACTCCTGCAGAATAGGCGGAGTGACGAAGCCCATGATCGCCACATCCATGCCGTCCGCGACGACGATCAGGAAACACATCGCGACGAGGACCCACAGGAACGCCGCAATCGGACGGTCGTCGATGAAAGCCTTGATGTCGACTGTCTTGCTCATCACACCCTTCTTTCACCCTGTTTTCTAAGATTAACTTTCGCTCTAGACCTGACTTCGTCCGCCAGCGCCCCCGACGGTCTCGTTTTCCGTTGGCGAGTCATCGGGGCCCCAAGGCGGCTGACGCTATCCTTCGAGCATGAAGGCCGCGAAGTAGGCCGCCAACGCCTGATGCGCATCGAGCGGGAGCACATTGGCGACGTATTGGTCGGGACGAACGACGACCAGCGCCCCTTTTGCGCGGTCGATGCCTCTGGAGTGGAAAATGTCGGGTCCGTTCTTGAGGTCCGGCGTGTAGGCTTTCTCGTAGTCGATCAACCCGAACCGCCCCTTCCGCGGCAGAAGAAGAGGGGGCAGATCCTCGACGTTGAGATCTTGGTGTCCCTGCTGAAACACCGCGCGGACATCGATCACGCTGTCGATGTTGGCCTTGGCCGGGGTATATCGTCTCACGGGCGATTGGTCGGATTTCTCCAAAAACGTCATGAGAGCGCCGAGCTTTTCGGCGTTGGCGTCGGCGAAAGCGTAAAGGCGCCAGGCGCCGTCGGCGCGCGCGGCATGGCCAAGCTGCATCGGCTTGGCGTCCGCGAGGCGAACGACGGGCGCCGAGTGGAAGCGCATGCCGATCGTGAAGCCCTTCGCCAGCGCCTGATGCTTCGGGTGGGCGGTCAGCGGGGTGGCCGGCGGATAGTGCGTCGCGACGCCTGCCGTATAGCGCCCCGACTTCACGAAATACGCCTGCAGCTCGGCGGGGTCGACCCCGCCGAGCTCCGGCCGCTCCGGGTCTTTGGGCGGCGACGCCATGATTTTCGACCATTCCTTGTCGAAGTCGATAAGGCGCCGGGCGACGGCGTGGCGCTCGACCGTATAGGTGTGCAGAAGCTCCGGCTTGGCGCGCCCCTCCAGCACCGATGCGATCTTCCAGCCCAGGTTGAAGCCGTCCTGCAACGAGACGTTCATCCCCTGCCCGGCTTTGGCGCTGTGCGTGTGGCAGGCGTCGCCGGCGATGAACACGCGCGGCGGACGCGACCCCGCCTCCTTCGCCGGAACGTCGTCGAATCGATCCGTCACGCGTTGTCCGACCTGGTAGACAGCGAACCACGCCACATCGCGAACGTCGAGCGTGTACGGATGCAGCACGCGCTGCGCGGTCGCGATCACGCTTTCCTGGGTGTGCGACCGGAACGCCTCGCGATTATGGGGATCGATCTCGCCCATATCGACATAGAGCCGCACGAGATAGCCGCCCTCGCGCGGTATGAGAAGGATGTTGCCCTCGTCTTTCGACTGGATTGCGGCTTTCAGCCGGATATCGGGAAAATCGGTGACGGCCAGCATGTCGACCACGCCCCAGGCGTGGTTGGCGAAGTCGCCGTGCGGCGCCGCGCCGATCGCCTCCCGCACCTTGCTGTGCGCGCCGTCGCAGCCCACGACATATTTCGCGCGCACCGGTTTCGCGGCGTTCGTCGCCACGTTGCGCAAGGTCACGGAGATCGGGTAGTCGCCCTTCGCATCGACCGTCAATGTCTCGAAGGCCCAGCCGAAGTCCGGAACGAGCCGCGTCGGCGACTTCGCCATGTATTCCTGCAGGTATTGGAGCAGCCGCGCCTGGTTGACGATGACGTGGGGAAACTCGGAAAGGCCGTCCTCGACATCCTGCACCCGGCCGGTGCGGACGATTCGGGACGGATCGTCAGCCGACGGGCGCCAGAACACGGTCTCGTTGACCCAGTAGGATTCGCGAGTGAGCCGCTCGCTCAGGCCGAAAGCCTCGAATGTTTCCACGGTGCGGCACGCCACTCCATCGGCTTGGCCAAGCTTCAGCGGCCCTTCCCGCCGCTCGATGATGCACGTCTTGATGCCGGCGAACGTCGACAGTTGCGCGGCCAGCAGCATCCCAGCCGGCCCGGCGCCGACGATCAGAACATCCGCAATGTCGGGCGGCCCCGCGGAACGACTTTCTGCGCCGCGCGCCGCTGGCAGGATGTCAGGATCGCCTGGAGCATAGCCATCAAGGTAGAACTGCATGGGATCCTCCTAAACGTCCCGCCCCGCGACTGCGTCGGCGAACGGATCTTGCCCCGGCAGCGGCGGCGTGCCGTGCGTGTGAAAAGTCTCGATGGTCTTCAGGCCCCAGGCCTGCCCCTTCCGTCTTTCGACCTCCGACCAACGGATCGGCCTCCAGTCCGGCGCCAGCACGAGCCGCGCACCGGCGTTCGCCACTTCGACGCGATGCCCGCCCGGCTCGAACACGTAGAGAAAGAACGTCTGCTGGACCGCATGTTTGTGCGGACCTGTCTCGATCTTGACTCCGGCCTCTAGAAAGACGTCAGCGGCGCGGAGGACGTCTTCGCGGGAATCCAGCGCGTAGGTCACATGGTGAAATCGGCCGGGGACGCCGTGCGCTTCCTTGGTATAGGCGAAGTCGTAGCTCTTGTTGGTGCAGGTCAGCCACATCCCTGCTTCCTCGCCGGAATCGAGCACGATCTGCTCGGTCAGGCGGAAGCCGAGGCGCTTCTGGAAGAACTCGCGATTGGCCTTGATGTCGACCGCGAGGCAATTGAAGTGGTCGAGTCTTCGCACGTTGACGCCGCGTGCGGGATAGCGCTGCGCCTGGTTCTTCAGGGCCGGGCGCAGCGCATGCGGGGGCTGATACCATCGCGTCTCGTAATAGAGTTCGATCAAATGGCCGTCGGGGTCGCGGCAACGGTAGGCCGGGCCATGGCCAAACGCGTTGTCGACCCAGCCCACGCCCAGGCCGGACTCTTCGAGCGCCTTCACGCGACGCTGAAGCGCCTGCGCGCTCCGGGCGCGAAACGCTGCGTGACCGAGCGCCGCGGTCTTCGCCGGCGTGAGTTGAAGCGAATATTGCTCGTAATCGTCCCACGCGCGCAGAAAGACCGAATTGCCCTCGCGGCCGCTCTCGGTCATGCCCATGACATCGACGAAGAAGCGCAAGCTTTCTTCCGGCTTCGGCGTCAGGAGCTCGAGGTGGCCGAGATGCGCCACGTCCATGACTGGCTCTTCCTCCACGAGCTTCCTCCTGTTTCCCGGACTTGTCGGCGCTGGATTTTGTTGGCCAGGCCTTGCTGGAGACATGCCGTTCAATCGGGCGGCAAGCTTCTGTTAGTGCGGTTGACGGCTGATGTCTTATCGCTTTTTCGCCCTTCGGTATTACCATTGGTTATATCGTCGGAGAGTGCGGACGATGCGGTCTCGGAAAGGTAGTCGCGCAGACAATCGATAAACAAATGGCACGGGCGCGAGCGTTGCACGCCTCGTCGCCAGATGATGCCGGCGGGTCGCAGCGGCGCCGGCATCGGCATCGGGACAACGCGCAGCGTGCCGCGGACCAGATCTCCGAGCATCATCGAGCGCGGCATCACCGAAAGCATATCCGTCTCGAGCAGCATCTCGCGGATGAGGACATAGGAGCTCGAGCGAAGCGCGTTCGAGGGGTCAACGCCGAGCTCGGCGAGGAAATGCTCGATCTCCTGGCCGAACTCGCTGCGTAATGGTCGGCAAGACGAGGTCAAATTGCCGCAACTTTTCCGTTGTGATCGGTTCGTCGAAGATTGCGTGCTGAACGCGGGCGAGAATGGAAATTGGCTCGCTCCAGAGAGGTTCGCGGTCGCACCCATCGGGCGTCACGGGGTCGTAGAGCCTGCCCACGATGAGCTCGATTTCGCCTGTTGCGAGAAGAGGCAGCAAGTCTTCCGTCCGTCCCTGCTGCAGACGGACCTTGAGGCGGGGATACGTCGTCCGGAGCCGCTTCAGGACGCCGGGGAGCATGCCCGCGGCAGCGACGGGCAGAGCGCCCAGGGAAAGAATTCCCCCGTCCGGCGAGGATAAGAGGTCGAGCTCTTCGTCGAGCCGTCGCAGTTCCGCGAGAATCCGACGAGCCGACTGCACAACCGCCAACCCCGCCTGGGTCGGACGAGCGCCCCGGGAGTGGCGGTCGAAGAGGCGAATCTGAAGCTGGGCTTCGAGCTCGAGAACGCCTTTCGTCAGGGCGGGCTGAGTGATCCCCAGCGCGCTCGACGCCTTGAGGAGGCTGCGATGCGTGTCAATCGCATCGATGGCCCGAAGGATCGACAATTTCAGCCGCCGATCCAGATGGCGATGCGGCACTGCGGCAGTCCTTCAACGTCGAAGCGCAGCTTGACAGAAGACCGTTCTGGCGAACCGCAGCCTATAGGGCGCCGGCGCGCCGACGGAGCCGATCGAGTCTACGGCCTCCGATACCAGGGATCCGATTCACGGGCTGGAGGAGCCGCCGCATGACGATCACGCCACTACGCCGGCGACATGCCGTGCCGGCGCTTGACGTCGCCGGTCTGCGCGGAGCCCAGATAAGACGCCAGAGCCCGCGCTGCGTCAGGCTGCGGCGATGCGGCGGATACGCCGGCGGAGAACACGGTTACCGCTTGAATTTCAGGGGGAAGCGGCCCAACGACCTCGACGCCGGGTTGGCCGATCAACTCGCTCAGCTGCTGGAAGCCGAGATCGGCCTCGCCGCGCGAGACCAAACTCGCCACTGGCACGCCCGGCGGGGCGACCAGGGCGCGGCCCAGCACGGAATTCGGCGATGCCCCATTTCTCGCACAAGGCCTTCAGGTGATCGCCGCTCGGACCCGTCGAGTAGCAAACTCTTTTCGCCCCGAGCACCGCCTGCCTGACGGCCTGTTCGCTTTCCACGGCGGGCTGCGGCGCGCCGGCCCGGACCGCAATGGCCGTCTCCGACCGCGCGAAATCGACAATGCTGCCGGGGGCGATATGGCCTTCTGCCTCCAGGCTTCGCATGACCTTCGACGCCAGGACGACGATGTCCGTCCGCTCGCCGGCCCGCACCAATTTCGCCGCCTCCACGCCGCCCAGGGACCGGATCTCGACCCGAACCTTGTGTAGCAGCTCATAGTCCCGGGCCAGATCCGCCAGAATGTGCCGGGTCGCCATCGACGACAGGCCCGCGATCGTCGTCTGGGACGCGCTGGTCATGAAGGCCGTTTCCTCCTCCTCCGCTCGAGCGGTTGAACACGCGGAAACCGCGCAGAGCTCGCCTCCGCGCGGAGAATGATATTAGCTCAAGCGTTTATCGCCGCAACCGCACGAGGCTCACGCGGCCGCCAGCGCCATCATCCCGGCCGCGGTATTGCTGATCGGGATGTGGTAGTTGCTGTGGATTAGGCGCACGGCGCCCGGCGCCGCGGCGCGGGCCGCCAGCCAGTTCAGGAGTTCGACGCCCTGCGTTCCAGTGTGCTCGACGAGTTCGAGGATGCTGTACCGGGCGGCCCATTCCGGGTCGTCCACCATGCTGGCCATGAACTTGAGGTCGAACGGCTTGTTGATGAAGCCTGCGCGCTCGCCCTCCAGCTGGTGGCTGAGACCCCCCGAGCCGATCATGACGACCTTCGCGTCGCTCTTCCAGGCCGCGACCGCTTCGCCGACCGCCTTGCCGAGGGCGACGCAGCGCCTGGCGCTCGGCAGCGGGAACTGCACCGTGTTGATGCAGACCGGAACCGCGAGCGGCCCGTCGCCGTCCGGCCAGAAGAGCTTGAACGGAAGGGTGAAGGCGTGATCGACCAGCATCTCCTGGCAGGTGACGATGTCGAATTCGCGCTCGATCAGATGATCAATGATCGCCCAGGAGAGAGTGGGCACACCCTTGAACGGGGGAAGGGTCGGAATTCCCCAGCCCTCGTCGTCGTTGCGATATTCCGGCGCCGCGCCGACGGCGAAGGTCGGCATCTTGTCGAGAAAGAAGTTGAGGCCGTGGTCGTTGTAAAAGATGACCGCAACATCCGGCTTCTCCTTCCTCAGCCATTCGCGCGCCGGGCCGAAGCCGTCAAAAAACGGCTTCCAGTAGGGGTCCTGCTCGCGCTTCTTGGCGATCGCGCCGCCGATTGCCGGGATATGCGAAGTGGCGAGGGCGCCGATGATCTTGGCCATGGGAATCTCCTCCGTCACATCGTTTCGGGTTGTTCGTTCTGGGCGACGAGGCGCGCCTTGAACACCTCCTTCGTCATGCCGGTCTGGGCGGCGCCGAGGTCCTGCACGTCGAGACCGAGGATGCCGGCGAATTTGGCGAGATAGTAGACGTTGCCGCCGGCGGCGAGCAGGCCGAGCACGTCGCGCGCGCGGATCGCCGCGGCCTGGGTCTCGTTGAGGCCGTAGGCGCGCATATAAGCCTCCTCGTCGGAGCGAAACGCCGCACGGTTGGCGGCGCTGTTGAACGAGAAGCACATCTTGTTGAGGGCGTAGCCCTTCTGCGCCATTGCGCCGTCGAACGGCTTCGTACCGAAGATTTCCCGAGATGCGGACAAGGCGTTTCCCCCCTGAGAATTATCGATGTTTCGCTACGAGACGAATTGCCGAAAATAAATGCATGAGTCATCATTACTTGCATGAGCAATTTCGATTGGTTGGACCTCGACGCCCGGCTGCTCCGCCTCCTGGTCGCGATCGTCGAGACCGGCTCGATCACCGCCGCCGCCCACCGGCTCGGCGTCACCCAGTCGGCGGTCAGCCATCTCGCCAACAAGCTCAGGGCCATCGTCGGCGATCCGCTGTTCGTCAAGGCGGGCAGGGGGATCGTCGCCACTGCTCGCGCCGAGGCGTTGGCGAAGAAGGCGCGCGACATTTTGCGCGACCTCGAGCGCTTCGCCGCCTCCGACGCCTTCGATCCGACGCGATGGCGCGCGACTTTCGCCATCGCGGCCAACGATCTGCAGCGCGACGCGCTCCTGCCGGCGCTGCTCGCCCGGCTGCGCGAGCGCGCTCCAGGCGTCGCCCTCCGGGTGATCCCCTCCGACGTGCCGACGCCCGAGATGCTGCGCGCGGAAAGGTGCAATCTGATCGTGAGCCCCCGGCCGCCGGAAGCGGCGGACGTCATGCAGAAGCGCCTGTTCGAGGACAGCTACCGGGTCTTCTACGACCCGGCCCGCCGGCGCGCCCCACGCACGCGAGCCGAATATCTTGCCGCCGGCCATGTCACGGTCGTCTATGAGCCGAGACGGGCGCTCGATCTTGACGCGCATTCGCGGCCAGGGGGATCGAGAGGCGCTTCGCCGTCACGGTTCCCGGCTTCGCCGGCGTGCCCGCCTTCCTGCGCGGCGCTGACCTCATCGCGACTGCCCCGGGCTTGCTCCGGTTCGGGCTCTTTCAGGGCCTCGCCAGCGCCCCGCCGCCGGTCGCCTGCCCCAGGCTGCCGATGTTCATGATCTGGAGTCGCCGCGACCACGACGACCCGTCGCACCGATGGATTCGCGCCGAGTTGGAGGCGGTGGCGAAGGCAGTTGCGGCGAAGGCGCCCTCGAGCCTGCGCGTCATGGCTCCTCCCGCCGCTGCTCACGCCAGCGATGCGGCGTCATCCCCGTCCGGCGTTTGAAAAACCGGTTGAAATAGGCTGGATCGTCGAAACCCAATTCAAGCGCGAGCTTTTCCGCCGGCGCCTCGATGTAATGCAGCCGCCGACAGGCTTCGCGCGTCAGCCGCTCGTGAACGATCTCGAGGGCTGGGCGTCCGCTCTCCGCTCGCGCCAGCCGGTTGAGCCGCTGGGTCGAGAGGCCGAGGCTCTGCGCATAAAGCTCGAGCGGCCAGCGTTCGAGGAAATGCTCCTCGACCATGAGGAGGAAGCGGGAAAACAGCGCCTGATGCCGGCGTCCCCTGAGGTCGAGCGCGCGGCCGGACAGCGCCTGGGCTTCCGCCAGCCGCCAGACGACAGCCCGCGCAAGCCACAGGGGAGCAGGCGAGGCGGAGCCGTTCGGTTCGGCGAATTCGGCGGCGAGCTCGCGCGCGAGAGCGTCGATCCGCGCCGCCGTCCTGTCTTCGGCCGCGAACTGCACGACGCCGGGCGCAAGAAACAGCGCCCGGAACGCCTGCGCCGCTGAGGGAGCGTCGCCTTCGACCAGAAAGCGCGCGCTCAAGGTCAGGACGAGGCCATCGGCGCCCGGAACGAACTGGAACCCATGCACCACGCCAGGCGGAGTGACGACGGCCGCGGGCCCCTCCACCGAACCGCGCCACTCGTCCAGCACTACCTCGGCCGCGCCGCGAAACAGCCAGAGAAGCTGATAGAGGCCGTGATGGACGTGCGGCCCGATCTCCCACTGGTAGAGCCGGCTGCGCGACTCGATCTCCTCGAGGTGCAACATCTCCTGTCCAGGCGCGGGCGCTTCGCCGTACAGCGCAAAGTTTGGAATTGGCTCGTCTTTACGCTTCGGAGCGGATTTGCGGCGAAAGCTGCCGCCGGTGTGGGTCATGCGAGCAAGATCGAACGAAAAGTGCAACTTATCAACTCGGATTGGCCTGTGCTCGGCTGGCGTGCGGCATTAGTCCTCGCCTGAAAAAAACGCCAAAGGAGGCCGCCCATGCTGCAGTTCGATCCCTATTCTCCAGTCGTCGACGCCGATCCGTTCCCATACTACAGACGCCTGCGCGACGAGGCGCCCTGCTTCTGGAGCCCCGAAGCTCAGATGTGGATCCTGTCGCGCTACGCCGACATCGTGACCGCCGGCCAGGACTGGCGGACCTATTCTTCGGCCAGCGGCAACATGATGACCGAGCTGCCGAACCGCGCCGGCGCGACGCTCGGCACCACCGATCCGCCGCGTCACGACCGTCTGCGCGCCCTCGTCCAGTACGCCTTCATGAAACGCAACCTCGAGGGGCTCGCCGAGCCGATCCGGGCCATCGCGCGGGGGGCAGCGGAGGAGCTTCGGGACGCAAAGACTTTCGACTTCAAGGATTTCTCGGCCAAGTTCACCGTCCGCGTGCTGATGGCGGCCCTGGGGCTCCCCTCGGGCGACGAGGCGATCGTCGACGAGGACACGGTGCGCGAGAAGGCGGTCCTGATGGTGCAGAGCCACCCGCGCACCCGCGGCAAGGGGCCGGAGCATATCGCCGCCTTCGAGTGGATGCGCGACTACGCGGCCAGGGTGATCGCAATGCGCCGCGCCGCGCCGCGCGAAGACCTCATCTCGAACTTCGCCTCGGCCGAGATCGATGGCGACAAGCTGGACGAGCGCGAGGTGCTCCTCACGACGACCACGCTCATCATGGCGGGGGTCGAATCGCTCGGCGGCTTCATGATGATGTTCGCCTACAATCTCGCGACCGAGGCGGAGGCGCGCGAGGCTGTGGTGAAAAACCCGGATCTGCTCGCCGACGCGATCGAGGAGAGCCTGCGCTTCAACACCTCGGCGCAACGGTTCCGTCGGCGCCTGATGAGGGATGTCGAGCTGCACGGCGAGACGATGAAGGAGGGCGACTTCGTTTGTCTCGCCTACGGCTCGGGCAACCGCGACGAGCGGCAATATCCCGACCCGGACCGCTACGACATCCGCCGCAAGCCCCGCGGTCATCTCGGTTTCGGCGGCGGCGTGCACGCCTGTCTCGGCACGTCGATTGCGCGGCTTGCGACCAAAATCGCCTTCGAGGAGTTCCATAAGGCCGTCCCGAGTTACAGCCGGGTCGCTGACCAGCTCGCCTGGATGCCGTCCTCGACTTTCCGCAGCCCTCTGGCGCTCGAGCTTGCGGTCCACTAACCAGCGTCGCGTCCTTCGGAGCGGTTCATGGCGAAGATCACCTATGTCGACTTTGGCGGCCACGCCACGACAGTCGAAATTCCCGACGGCTGGAGCCTGATGCAGGGCGCCGTGACGAACAATATCCAGGGGATCGTCGGCGAGTGCGGCGGCTCGATGGCGTGCGCGACCTGCCATTGTTACGTCGACGAGGCGCGGCTCGACGAGCTGCCGCCGCCCGAGGAGGGCGAGCTCGCCATGCTCGACTTGGCCGCCGCCGAGGTGCGGCCGAACAGCCGGCTTTCCTGCCAGCTCAAGGCCTCGCCGGCGATCGACGGCCTGACCGTCCATTTGCCGGAGACCCAGGGCTAAGGAAGGTTGAGCCGCATGCCGCCATCGATCGCCGCAGGCGCCATCTCATTCATCGGCTTCGGCGAGGCGGCGCGCGCCTTTCTCGACGGCTGGCGCACGGTTCCCGGCTTCGCCGCGCGGATGTCGGCCTACGACATCAAGACCGATTCGCCCGACGCAGCGGTGCGGGCGGGAAAGCGCGCCGACTATGTCGCGGCCAATGTGATCGGCGCCTCGACCGCGCCCGGGGCCGTCGCGGGCGCCGACGCGATCTTCTCGGTCGTCACCGCCGATCAGGCGCACGAGGCGGCGGTCGCCGCGCTGCCGGGGGTCGAACAGGGCGCGTTCTTCTTCGACTGCGATTCCTGCGCGCCGCAGACGAAAGAGCGCACGGCGAAGGAGGTGGACGCCGCCGGCGGGCGCTATGTCGACGTTGCGGTGATGGCGCCGGTTCACCCGCGTCTGCACCGCACGCCGCTTCTGATAAGCGGCCCGCATGCTACGGACGCTGCCCCTGTTCTCGCGGCGCTCGGCATGGTCGCCGAGATCCACGACGGGCCGGTCGGCTCCTCTTCGGCGATGAAAATGATCCGCTCGATCATGATGAAGGGGCTCGAGGCGCTGGTCTGCGAATGCGTGCTCGCCGGGCGCAAGGCCGGCGTGATCGAGACGGTTCTCGATTCGCTCGACGACACCTATCCCGGCTTCGACTGGAGGAGGCGCTCGGCCTACATGCTCGAGCGGGTGATGACGCATGGCGTCCGGCGCGCCGCCGAGATGCGCGAGGTGGCGCTGACCGTCGACCTTCTCGGCCTCGACGGGGCCATGTCTCGCGCATCGGTCGGCTGGCACCAGACGGTCGGCGATCTCGGCCTGCGCACCATGCCCGAGGAAGCCGACGACTACCGCGCGCTAGCGGACAGGATTCTCCTGCGCCTCGATGAGAGAGAGGTTTGATGATCCCGAGTATCTGGTGAAGGCCGCGATTGGTTGGGGACGCTCGTCGCGTCTATAGGACATATCAGGATGGTCGCGAGGCCGAGGCTGCCAGTCAAAAAGGAAATCGGCACGCGGGCCACGTAAGCGGTTGACCGGCAAGGGGCCGGAATCGCGCAAAAGGGTAGGGCGAAATTCAGCGGCTCGGCTTGTGCGGCCTTCCGGTCGTCGCCTGTTCCAGAACCTCGCGGATAAAGCGGGTATAGGGAACGCCTCGCGCCTTGGCTCTGGCCTTCACTGCATCGAGCAACGGCACGGGCAAACGCATATTCAGCCGCGCCGCCTTCGCCTGAAACTCGAACTTGACGGGCTTGAACTGCGAAAAATCGAGGTCGGACAAATCCTGCTCAAGGAAGGCTTCGGCCTCCTCGTCAGTGGTCATTCTTGGAACCTTGCGCTTCATAGGTTTTGGCCTCCTTCTCGTGCATGTAACGGGCGCTCACTGGGCGTACAGTCGGTTGCCCGAACCTCTCCCGGGTGAAGGCCACGAACAACGGGCGTCCCTGCGCGGTGCGGCCTACGGCAATCAGCCGGTCCTCAAGATGGGCGTGTCTCAAGTCCGGCGCGATTTGCGGCGTTCCGCGTAAAAGCGCTTCGATCTCGGCAATGGAAACGCCATGCTTCTGGCAATGCGCCCGGTTGCCCGCGTCCCAATCGAACAGACTTGAAACGGCCTTATCAATCATAGTATAGCACTGTACGAATGTACGTACAAATGCAATACGCCAGCCATGCGTTTTCCACAGACAATCAGAGTAGTTTTCAGACTTTTAGGACTGCGGCGGCGGGTTCGGCATCGGCGGCGGGTGCTGTGGTTGATTGAAGAAGGCCGCATAGTTTCTTCCAGTCTGTTCAATCAAAGTCGCGCAGTGCTGACCAATGATGTCGGGATTATACACTCTTGCGAAGTCGTCCATAGAAGACTTGTCGCTTTATTTAAGGACAGTTGCGATTTCATGTAGAAGCGTAAGGATTTTGTCTTGTATTATTTTGTTACCTTCCTTGGTTTTTGTTAGCCTTTGATCGAGAAATGAACTGTAGCAGTCCGCCAATGCGTCACGAACTGCTTTGTCGCGATAGAACAGTACATCAATCGTGTTTAGCGCAAGAACGGGCTGTTCCAGGAACAGCCCCGCCCTCCATTGCATCAGTGTCTGGAACAATTCAAAGCGCCGCCGCTCTCGTTCCCGGTTACGATCAAGATACTGGGATATTCGCAAGGCAATCAGTGGGGAAACCAACGTCCCGATAGCGCCAGCAATTACAGCTATGGCTGATATTTTTGCCCAATACGCTGATGACGCCGCCGCTACTGCGGCTAATTGTGCTGCGTCCAAGTTTTCACCCCTTAGGCTTTGAGCCGCGAAATCGTGCTGTGGCTGACGTTGTAGCTGCTGGCGATGTCGCGCAGCGGCACGTCGCCCTCGTTCAGCCCGTCCAGAACGCGGCGCAGGCCTGCCCGGTCGGATTTCGCGCCGCTCGCGGTTTCGCGGACGACCTTTTCCGCGCCAGCCGCGTGAAGCTCCTGCATCTGCGCGTCAACGCTCTGCCAGTCTGTCGATACCCGCGCATAGCCGTAAATCATACGTGCAATTCTGCACCTGATTTATGCAACAGAAAAGCCGTTTTGGATCAAAGGGATTTTTCCGGTGCATAATTCTTATTTTTGCACGTATGGGGATGCGACTTTCGCCTGTCCACCAACGCCGCAAGAAATCTGGATTTTGCTCTCTTCCGCAGGGGCTCGCGAGCGGTTAACGTCGCGCCTCGGCAGAACATCCAGAAGAGCAAGAACCGACCAAACGGGAGGAAGGATTTGATGGTTTCGAAAAGCCTAATGGCGGCCGCGGCGGCCCTGTCCGCGACGCTGCTCGCCGCTCCGGCGCTGGCCGACGACAACACCGTGACGATCGGAATGATCCTGCCGATGACCGGCCCTTTCGCTTCGACCGGCAAGCAGGAGCGCGCCGCCGCCGAGCTTTACATTCAGCAGCACGGCGCCACGGTCGCCGGCAAGAAAATCGCGCTCGAGGTCAAGGACGACACCGGCGCTCCAGACGTGACCAAACGCCTCGCCGAGGAGCTGGTCGGCAACGATCACGCCAAGGTCCTGATGGGCTTCGGCCTGACGCCGCTGGCGCTGGCCACGGCGCCCGTCGCGACGGAAGCGAAGGTCCCCGAGATCGTCACCGCCGCCGCGACCGCGATGATCACCGAAAAGTCGCCCTACATCGTTCGCACCTCCTTTACCTTGCCGCAAGCGTCGGCGCCGATGGCCGACTGGGCGCTGAAGAACGGCATCAAGAAAGTCGTCACCATCGTCGCCGACTACGGCCCCGGCGTCGACGCCGAGAAATGGTTCAGCGACACCTTCCAGAAGGGCGGCGGCAAAGTGACGCAGAAGATCCGCGTGCCGCTGAAGAACCCGGACTTCGCGCCCTTTCCTGCAGCGGGTGAAGGACGATGCGCCCGACGCCGTGTTCGTCTTCGTCCCGTCGGGTCAGGGCGCCATCTTCATGAAGGAATTCGTCGAGCGCGGTCTCGACAAGTCGGGGATCAAGCTGATCGGCACCGGCGACGTCACCGACGACGATCTGGTCGCGGATATGGGCGATTCGGCGCTCGGGGTCATAACGACGCATCATTATTCCGCTGACCACGATTCGCCGGAGAACAAGGCCTTCGTCGCCGCCTTCGAAAAGGCCAACAATGGCATGCGGCCGAATTTCATGGCGGTCGGCGCCTACGACGGCATGGCGCTCGTCTACAAGGCGCTTGAAAAGACCAAGGGCGACGCCAGCGGCGACGCGCTTCTCGCAGCGATGAAGGGGATGAGTTGGGTAAGCCCGCGCGGGCCTGTCACCATCGATCCCGCGACGCGCGAGATGGTGCAGAACATGTACGTTCGCAAGGTCGAGAAGAAGAATGGCGCGCTCTACAACGTCGAGATCGAGACGATCCCCAATGTGAAGGACCCGTTCCACGCCCAGAAGAAATAGGCGCCGGAGTGGCGCGTCTCTTGCCGCGCTTTGCGTTGATCCCGGCGGATCGCGGATTCGCTGAATGATCACGAATTCGCTGTTCTTGAGGATAATTCGCTGTTCAGGCGAAAAAAATTCGCTGTTTTGTCGAAAAAAATTCCCTGAGAGTTTGCGGCGGGAATGGGCGCAACCATCGCGCAGAGTCCCGGAATTCTTCATCTTTTCCGGGCGTTCGGACCTTCCGCCCGGCCAAGCTGAGCAATAATTCGCTGATAATTCGCTGTTCTCAGCGAATTCGCCCCGCGCGGGTTTGGGCGCTGCGTCCATGCTGACGATCCTGTTCGACGGCGTCGCCTATGGAATGCTGCTGTTCGTCCTCGCCTGCGGCCTGTCGGTCACGCTCGGACTCATGAACTTCATCAATCTCGCGCACGGCGCTTTCGCCATGCTCGGCGGCTACGTGACGGCCCTCCTGATAAACCGCGCCGGTGTTCCCTTCATCGTCACCCTGCCGGCCGCTTTCCTCGTCCCGGCGATTCTCGGCGTCGTTCTCGAGCGCACGCTCTACCGGCGGCTCTACGGCGCAAGCCCGCTCGACCAGGTGCTGTTCACCATCGGCCTCGTCCTGATGGCGATGCCGACCGCCGACTTCTTCCTCGGCGACGAGCCGCAGCAAGTCAATCTGCCGGCCTGGCTTTCCGGCAGCGTCACGTTCCATGGCGTCGGAATCAGCCTCTATCGCTTGTTCATCGTCGTGGTCTGCGGCCTCATCGCCGCCGCCCTCCAGCTTTTCCTGGTCAAGACCCGTTTCGGCGCGCAATTGCGCGCCGCGGTCGATGACGCGCGGGTCGCCGATGGGCTCGGCATCAACGTCGACCGCATTTTCGCCGTCGCCTTCGCCGTCGGCAGCGGGCTCGCCGGCCTCGGCGGGGCGCTCGCGGCCGACGTCGTCGGGGGAATCGACCCCTCGTTCCCAGTCAAGTTCCTGGTGACCTTCCTGATTGTCGTCACGGTCGGCGGCTCGAACGGAATTCTGGGCGCACTGTTCGGCGCGCTGCTGCTCGGGGTGCTCGACGTCGCGGGCAAGTACTACATTCCCTCGATCGGCGCATTCATCATCTACGGCGTGATGGTCCTCACGCTTATCCTGCGCCCCCAGGGCCTGTTCGCGCGCGGTGACGGGCGATGAAGGTGACGCGGTCTTCAGCGACGATTCAAAGCGTCGAGGCCCATCTCCATCGGCGCGCGCGGTGGCGCGCGCCCGAAGTTATCTTCTGGATCGCCGTGCTCGTCGCGATCGTCGCTCTGCCGTCGCGTGCGGCGTTGATCAATGAGATTCTGGTCGCCGGGCTGTTCGCGCTGTCGCTCGATCTCATTCTCGGCCTGACCGGCGTCGTGTCGCTTGGGCAGGCGGCGTTCCTCGGTCTCGGAGCCTATGCGGCGGGCATTCTGGCGAGCGTGGGCTACGCCGACCCGACGCTCGGGCTCGTCGTCGGGGCGGCGATCGCCGCCGTCGTCGGCCTCGCGACCGCGCCGCTCCTGCTGCGGGGCTCGGATCTGACCCGCCTCATGGTGACGCTCGGGGTTTCGCTGTTGCTCGGCGAGCTTGCCAACCGCAACGGCTGGCTGACCGGCGGAACGGACGGGCTCAATTTCTCCATCGGCAAGGTCCTGGGCCTCTTCCCGATCGACTTCACCGGGCAGCGCAACGCGGCGCTCTACAGTTACCTGGTTCTCTTCGTCCTGTTCGTCGTGGCGCGTCGCCTCGCCCAGTCGCCGTTCGGGCTGGCGCTGGCGGCGATCCGGGAGAACCGTCTGCGCGCCGGCGCGCTCGGCATCGCCACCAGCCGGCGTATCGTCGCGATCTACACGGTCTCGGCCGCCTACGCCGGCGCGGCCGGCGCGCTGCTCGCCCAGACGACGCAGATCGTCTCGCTCGACCTGTTCGACTTCCACCGTTCGGCCGACGTGATGCTGATGCTCATCATCGGCGGCGCGGGCTACCTCTACGGCGGCCTCATCGGCGCCGCGGCGTTCATCATTCTGCGCGACGTCATTTCCGCCGCGACGCCGGAATATTGGGAGTTCTGGATCGGGGCTCTGCTCGTGGCGCTGGTGCTGATCGGCCGCGAGCGGATCCATGATTTCGCCGTGCGCACGGCTTCGCTCCGATCTTTCAAGCCGATGCGGGGGGACGCGGCGTGACCGGACCGGCGCTCGAGGCGCGCGGCCTCGTCAGGCAGTTCGGCGCCCTGCTCGCAACCGACAGCGTGTCCTTCAGCATCGCGCCAGGCGCGCGCCAGGCGCTGATCGGCCCCAATGGCGCCGGAAAGACGACGCTGATCAACCTCCTGACCGGCGTCGTCAGGCCGACGGAGGGGCAGGTCTTCCTGCAGGGCCGCGACGTCACGGCGCTTGCGTCGAGCGAGCGCGTGCGGCTCGGCCTGTCGCGGACGTTCCAGATCAATCAGCTCTTCCCCCATCTGACGCCGGCCGAATCCTTGGGGCTCGCCATCTCGGAGCGCAACCGGTTGGGCGCCGACTTCTGGCGCGTGGCGGGAACCCGACCCGCGATCGTCGCGGAAATCGCGGAGCTCCTGGCCCGGTTCGGTCTCGAGGCCGAGATGGACCAGCCTACGCGGAATCTCCCTTACGGCAAGCAGCGGCTGCTCGAAATCGCTCTCGCGCTGGCGACCCGCCCGCAGGTGCTGCTGCTCGACGAGCCCGCAGCCGGCGTGCCGGAGGCGGAGCGGCGGGACATCCTCGCTGCCCTCGCCGCCCTCCCGGCCGATGTCGCGATCCTGCTCATCGAGCACGACATGGACCTCGTGTTCAGTTTCGCGACCCGCATATCGGTGCTGGTCGCAGGGCGGCTCCTGACCGAGGGCGATCCGGACAAGATCGCGGCCGACGAGCGTGTGCGCGCGGTCTATCTCGGCGAGGATGCGCATGCCTGAGCTCCTCCGCGTCGAGAATCTGAGCGCTGGCTACGGCGAGGCGCGCGTCATCAAGGGCCTGGGCTTCAGCCTGGAGGACGGCCGATCGCTCGCTCTGCTCGGGCGCAACGGAGTCGGCAAGACGACGCTGATCGACACGCTGATTGGCGCCGCCACCCGCTTCGGCGGGCGCATCGTGCTCGGGGGCCAGGATATTTCGGCCTTGAGGCCGCATGAACGCGCGCGCCGCGGCATCGGCTGGACCCCACAGGAGCGCAACATTTTCCGTTCGCTGACGGTCGAGGAGAATTTGGCCGCCGTCGCGCTTCCGGGGCCCTGGACGGTCAGGCGGGTCTATGCCCTCTTTCCCCGCCTGGAGGAGCGCCGGACCAGCATGGGGCGCCAGTTGTCGGGCGGAGAACAGCAGATGCTGGCGATCGGCCGGGCGTTGATGCTGAACCCCCGCCTCCTCCTGCTCGACGAGCCGACCGAGGGTCTCGCGCCGATCATCGTCGACGAGCTCTTGGCGGCGCTGCGGGAATTCGCCCGGGAAGGCCTGTCGATGATCGTCGTCGAGCAGAAGCCGAAGAAGATCTTGCCTTTCACCGACCACGCCATCGTGCTCGACCGGGGCGCGATCGCCCACGAGGCGCCGAGCGCGGAACTGCTCGCCGACCCCACGGCGCTCGACGCGCATCTAACGGCGACGAAGAAGAGCGGCTGAGGGCGGAACGAAGCGAACACGAAGACGTCAGTGGCGGTCCTGTACGGAGCCGCTTAGGCTCGCGTCCTCGGAAACAGCGAGGATGCGATGCGCTGTTGGCGTGAACGCCGCTTTGCCGCGATTTTTGCTCTGGCGCTCGGGGTGGTGGCGACGAGCCGCGCCGACAGCCCGCCCGTCGCTGTCGACGCTGCGGTGGTGCTCGCCGCCGACGTCTCCCGCAGCATAGACGACGGCGAGTTCGCACTCGAACGCCAAGGCTACGCCGAGGCGATTCAAAGCCGCAAACTGATGGATGCGATCTCCACCGGGCAGAGCGGAGCCATCGCGCTCGCCTATGTCGAATGGGCCGGCGAGAACGAGCAGAAGGTCGTGGTCGACTGGACGATCATCCGCAACCCGGATGACGCCCGGGCCTTTGCCGCCGCTCTGACAGGCGCGCCCCGCTCGTTTGTCGGACGAACGGCGATCGGCTCGGCGATCGACTTCGCCTTCGCCCGGTTCGCGTCGCCCGCGATCGCGACCGACCGTCGGGTCATCGACGTCTCGGGAGACGGCACGAGCAACCAGGGGCGTCCTGTCACCGCGGCGCGCGACGCAGCGGTGGAAGCCGGCGCGGTCATCAACGGGCTGACCATCTTCAACCGCCGCGCGGCGGCGATGGGAGGCTATCTGGCGCTGCACACCAATCCTCCCGGCGGGCTTGCGCAATATTATCGCGAGAACGTGATCGGCGGCTTTGGCGCGTTCGTCGTGCCGATCGACGATTTCGGCAGTTTCGGCGACGCCATGATGCGCAAGCTCGTCAACGAGATCGCTCGGCAATGAAAGCGGCTCGGATTACGGCTTGAGGCTGGAGGGCTGGACCGCGATCGTCATCGCCTCGTCCAGGTCCGCCATTATTCGACAGGCGGTTCACCCCTCGGGGGGCCGGCGGAGTGAGCGCGATCGCATCGGGCGTGCGCCAGTCGAACCTCGGCGAGGCTGTGAAAGGTCCGCGACGCGACGCTGGCGCAGTAGTCGTCCAGCGGCGCGGCGGGCTCCAGAGGTCCGGCGTCGACGGCGTCCGGCGGCTCTGACGGAGCGGCGTCGTCCGGGTCGGAGGGCGCGGCTGCGTCGGGCTCGGAGGGCGCCGCGGCGCCCGGCCCGGGTACGACCGGCGAATTCTCGAACAGGCCGGGAGGATAGTCGTTCGCCGCCAGCGCCTGGCACGCGGGAAGCGCCACGATGAGTGCGATTATCCACCGATTCCATGCTGGCGCGCGTCGGCGCTTGGACGGACTGGCGAAGGGAGGCCGAAGGTCATTGGGCATCGCGGATCCTTTCCCTCACATTGTGGAACGGGCATGGCAGCCGAAAGAGGCGGGGCCGCCCGAACGCAGCGGCAAGAGGCTCGCATTTGTCGCAGCATGCGCGCCGCCGCCCCATCCGCTCGAATTAGGATGGGCGCGAGCGCCTAACAAAGGGAGAACGCCACGCCCGTATCCGTTCGAGGGGCGATACAACGCCGAGGGGGCCCAAAGGGGTCGCAAGGGAAGGCCGGTCGGGACGCCGCTCCGTCTTTCGCGTGGATGATCAGCTTCCTTTTGAGTGACGACGCCCTTATGATTCGCCGCTAGGCCATCAGCGCGGACGGCGGCGACACGCCGAACGAAATCAGCCAGAAGGACGATCAGCCATGAAGCGCGCCGCAGCCTTCGTTCTCCCGCTCGCCGCCCTTTTCGCCGGCAAGAGCCTCGCCGCTGACAAGCCGCTCTTCATCTACGTTTCGCCGAACCCGCTCGGCGTCAACGACTTCCTCAAGCTCGGCAAGGTCGGCACGGAGAAGGCGGCCGAGGCGCTGGGCGGCGAGGCGAAAACCTATGAAAGCTCCGACCCGACGACTCGCCAGCAGAACCTCGAGGCCGCGGCCAAGGCGGGCGCCAAGGTCGTAATCACGGTCGGCTTCGAGTTCAACGACATGCTGCCGGAAGTGGCGGCCGCCTATCCGAAGGTGGAGTTCCTGCAGGTCGACAGCTGCCCGTTCTCGAAGATGAAGCCGAACATCCATTGCTCGGTGTTCCGCGAATACGAGGCGAGCTATCTCGCCGGCGCCGAGGCCGGCTGGACGACGAAGACCGGCAAAGTCGGCGCGATCAGCGCCCTCGATATCCCCTTCCTGCACCGCTACACCGACGGCTTCATCGAGGGCGCCAAGCACGTCAAGCCCGACGTCAAGATCTCGCCGACCCTGTGGGTCGGCGGCAACGACCCGTTCTCTGACCCGGCGCGCGGAGAGGAGCGCGGCGCGGCGATGGTGGCGGACGGCGCCGACCGCATCCTCGCCGCAGGCGCAGGGTCGAACGGCGGCATCTTCAAGGCGGTCGAGGAGGCGAAGGGCGTCAACGCCTTCGGCGTCGACGTCAATCAATGCCCGCAGGCCCCGGGCTTCATTATGGACAATGTCGAGAAGAAGACCGACGTCGCGATCGAGCAAGCGGTCAAGGGCATCGTGGCGGGGACGCAACCGCCGCTCGTCACGCTCGGCCTCAAGGAAGGGGGCATGTCGCTGACCGCCCTCGACCCCGACGTCAAGGCCTCGAAATGCACAATCGCCAACTATCCCGACGTGATCGTCAAGGTGAAGGCGCTACGCGATCAGATCGTCGACGGTTCGATCACCATCGCCGACCCCATGAAGGCGAAATAAAGAAGCCGTGCCCGAGATCGAAGCCGTCGGGATCGTCAAGCGTTTCGGCGGTCTTGCCGCCAACGATCGGGTCGACCTCTCGGCCGAACGTGGCGAGATCCACGGGGTGATGGGCGAGAACGGGGCCGGCAAGACGACCCTGATGAACATGCTGTTCGGCCTCATGGCGCCGGACGCCGGCGAGATTCGGCTGCGGGGCTCTGCGGTAAAATTCCGTTCGCCGATCGACGCCATGGCCGCCGGCATTGGCATGGTGCATCAGTCGTTCAAGCTCTTCGCCTCGCTGACGGTGTGGGAGAACATCGTTTATGGTGTCGAGCCGAGGCGAGGGCCGTTCATCGACCGGGCCGCGGCGCGCGCCAGGGTCGCCAACTTCGCGGAGCGCCATCATCTCGCCGTCGACCCCGACGACACGGTCGGCGCCTTGTCGGTGGGCGTGCGCCAGCGCGTGGAAATCCTGAAGGCGCTCTATCGCGACGCGCGCGTGCTCATCCTCGACGAGCCGACTGCGGTCCTGACGCCTCCCGAACGCGACGCGCTGTTCGATGTGCTGCGGCGCCTCGCGGCGGAGAACCGCACCGTGCTGTTCGTCACCCACAAGCTTCACGAGGCGGCCGCGATCACCGACCGGGTGACGATTTTGCGCGACGGCCGCACGGTCGCGAGCCTGCGCACCGCCGACACAAACCCGCGCGAGATTGTCCGCGCGATGACCGGGCGCAACGTGAACCTGAAGGTCGAGAAAGGTCCTGCCCGCCTCGGCGCGCCGCTGCTCGAGGCGATCGATCTGACCGTCGCCGGTTCGTCTGGCCGGCCGGCCGTCGAGCGGGTGAATCTGACCGTGCGCGGCGGCGAGATCGTCGGCGTCGCGGGCGTCGCCGGCAACGGACAAAGCGAACTCGTCGAGGCGCTGGTCGGCTTGAGGCTTCCGAACGGCGGTCGGGTCGAAGTATGCGGCGACGACGTGACTCGAGCTGATGTGGAAGCGCATCGGGTGGCGGGAGTCGCCTATGTTCCCGAGGACCGTGCCGCCGTGGGCTCGGCCCCGGCCGCCAGCGCGTCCGACAATTTCGCCATGGGCTTCCACCGTTCGCCGCCCCTCGCGCGCGGGCCGTTCGTGGTTGCGGGCGCGTTTGCCGAGCGGGCTCGCGCGCTGATCCGGCGCTTCGCCATCCGCATCCCGAACGAGCGGGTCAACGTCGGGACGTTGTCGGGCGGCAACCTGCAAAAGGTCGTCGTCGCGCGCGAATTGTCGCACGAGGCGCCCGTGCTGATCGCCGAGCAGCCGACGCGCGGCCTCGACGTCGGGGCGACCGAATACATCCATGAGCAGCTGGTCGCCGAGCGCGACAAGGGCCGCGCGGTGCTCGTCGTGTCGGCCGAGCTGAGCGAGATCCTCGCGCTATCCGATCGCGTCCTCGTCATGTTCGAGGGGCGCATTCTCGCCGACCTTTCTGAGGACGAGGCCGACGAGGAGAGCGTCGGGCTCCTGATGGCGGGGCGCACGGCGGAGGCGGCATGAACGGGCGGCCGCGATGGGGGGAGATCGCGCTCCGCCTGCGGCCGCCTGCGGTCGCCCTCGCCGTACTGTTCTCCGCGCTCGCGGGCGGAGCGCTGGTGCTCGCCTCCGGCCACAATCCGGTCCGCGCCTATGCCGACATCGTTCAGGGCTCGCTGTCGCTCGGCAGTCTGCCCGACACGCTGAACTGGGCGACGCCGCTCGTCGGCATGACGCTCGTCGCCGCGATCCCGTTGCGCGGCGGCATGGTGAACCTCGGCGGCGATGGGCAGCTCGTCATCGGCGGCCTGATCGGCGCGCTCGCGCCGCTCGTCCTGCCGGTACCCGGCCCTCTCGTCGCCGCCGCGGCGCTGGCGGCCGCGGCCGTCGGGGCCGGCCTTTACGCGTCGCTCGCCGCCTGGGGCGAGACGCGCCACGGCATCCCGATGCTGATCTCGAGCCTGCTCTTGAGCTATCCGGCCATCGGCGTGACCTCGTATCTCGCGCGCTTTCCGCTTCGCGACGTGACAACCGGGCTGCCGCAGACCGCTATGGTCCCGGCGGCGGCGCGGCTTTATGCGCTGAGCGGGGCGCTGAACGTCGGCAGCCTCGTCATCGCAGGCGTAGCGGTCGCGGCCATCATCGTCGACCGGCGGACGGTGGCGGGATACGAATTGCGCATGCGAGGGAAGAACCTGCGCTTTGCCGGCTACGGCGGCGTCAGGCTGGACCGTCAGGCCGTGCTGACGATGTTCGTGAGCGGGGCGATCGCCGGGCTTGTCGGCGCGATCGTGGTGCTCGGTTCGCAGTTCCGTTTCATCGACGGCGCGCTCCTGACTCCGGCCTACACCTGGTCGGGGCTGATGGCGGCGCTGCTCGTCGGCGGCGAGCCGGTCGGCGCCGTCGTCGCCGGCTTTTTCTTCGCCGCGCTCCAGACCGGCGGCTTCGCCATGCAGCGCGATACTTCGGTGCCGCGCGTGCTGTCGCTCGTCCTGCAGGCGATCGTCATCTTGTTCCTTGCGATGCGGCAGGGCGTCGGCCGCCGCGTCCAATGATCGGTCTCTTCACCCCGTTTCTCTTCCAGACGGCGGTGCAGTCGGTCACGCCGATCCTGCTCGCCTCGCTCGCCGGCGTGTTGTGCGGGCGGGTCGGCGTGTTCAACCTCGCGCTCGAGGGCCAGATGCTGGTCGGCGCCTTCGCGGCGATAGCCGGCAGCTATTTCGCCCATAGCGCGCTCGCCGGCGTTGCGGCGGCGATGGTTGGAGCGGTCGTCTTTTCGCTCGTGCTCGCCTATGGCGCGACGATGTTCCGCGGCGATCCGGTCGTCATCGGCATCGGCATGAATCTGCTCGCATCGGGCCTCACCGCCTATCTCCTGCGCGTCGTTTTCGGGGTCAGCGGCACGTTCAGCGATCCGGGCATTGTCGGGCTCGGCCGCCTCACCATCGCGCCGCTGGTCGGCGTGCCGGTTCTCGGCTGGGCCTTTGCCCGCCAGTCGGCGCTGACCTGGGCCGCCTGGGCGCTGACCGCGCTCGTCGCCGTTGTCGTGTACCGGACGCCGATGGGCCTCAGGCTTCGCGGCGTAGGAGAGGAGCCGGACGCGGCCGAGACGCTCGGCGTCGACGTCGCCCGCTATCGCATCGCAACCGTGCTCGTCTCCGGCGCGCTCGCAGGCCTCGCCGGAGCGCAGCTCTCGCTCGGGGTCGTCAGCGTCTTCGCCGAGGATATGAGCGCCGGGCGCGGCTGGATCGCGGTTGTCGCGGTGATGCTCGGCCGCAACAACCCGCTCTATGCGGCCGCGGCCTGCGTGCTGTTCGGCTTCGCCGACGCGATCAGCATCCATCTGCAGAGTCTCGGCCTGCCGAGCCAGCTGACCGATATCTCCCCCTATATCGCGACCCTCGCCGCGCTCGTCGCGACCCACAGGCGAAGGCGGCGCAGGGAGAATCCCCCCGCCGAAGTCGCCGCCGCGACGCCGGGCAAGGCGACGGCGCGGCCGGGAAAGCGGTGAGGGCCAAGCGCTGGCGGGAAGCTTCCTCGCCGAGCATTGCTTGTCTGTTCGATCGCAGCGATCGCCGTTATAACGCGACTTTCGTTGATGCGATCGGCGCGCCCGATCGCCCCTATCCCGCCCTGTGATGCGCCAGCACCGACCGGAGATGGCCGCGGCTGCGGCGGATCAGCATCTTCGCCGTCTCGACATCGATTCCCCGCGCCAGCAGCACCGCGACCTTGAGATCGCCGTCGGCGGCGTCGAAGGCCTGTTTCGCGGTTTCGTCGTCGCAATTCGCGAGATGGCTGATCATGGCCGTCGCCCGTCGCGAAAGCTTGGCGTTGCGCGCGCGCATGCCGACCATCTGCCCGCGATAGACGCGCCCGAGGCGGATCATGACCAAAGTGGAGAACAGGTTGAGGACGACCTTCTGCGCCGTGCCCGCCTTCATGCGCGTCGACCCGGCCAGAACCTCCGGCCCGGTCTCGACGAGGATCGCGTGCTCGGCCGCTTCCAGGAGTGGGGCGCCGGGGTTGTTGGCGATCGCCACCGTCAGCGCCCCCCGATCGCGCGCGCCTCGCAAAAATTCGATCGTATAGGGCGTCGCGCCGCTGGCCGCCAATCCGATCACGATGTCGCGCACGCTGATCGCGAAATGCGCCAGCGCGCGCTTCGCGGCGTCGCGATCATCCTCCGCGCCTTCGGCGCTACAGCGCAGCGCACGCTCGCCGCCGGCGATCGCGAACACGACCCGCTCCTCCGGCCAGTCGAAGGTCGGCGAAAGCTCGGCCCCGTCCTGCACGCCGATCCGGCCCGAGGTTCCGGCGCCGGCATAGACGAGACGCCCGCCGTCGGCGAGCCATGCCGCGGCGGCTTCGCCGGCCTTCACGATGTCCGGCAAGGCGGCGCGAACGGCGGCCACCGCAGTGAGCTGCCCTTCGAACATCGCGTGGACGGCCTCCAGGCTCGACCAAGCGTCGAGATCCTCGAAACGGGCGCTGCGGTCTTCGGTGCGCATCTTTTCGCTCCCGGAACGCCGGTCCCGGCAGCGGCTGGTTGCCCGGGCTGCCCGTCCAGAACAGCGTCGCCGAAAACACTACACGAAAACGGCGCCATAACGGTGACTGCGCGCCGGTGGGCGCATGATCGCGCCCTCTTGGCGAGTTGTCGCCAACGGGAGTGCGAGGAGCGCAGCGACCCGGTCGGCCGGAATCCCCGCGTCGCCTTCGGGCTCCAATGACGCCGTTCCCGCCCTTAACCATAAGCAACGGCGCCGGCGCCAAAAACACAACATTTTCTTGCCAAGGCAACAATTGTTCTCTATATGTTCTGAAATCGTCTTTGAGGAGAGACCCGAGTGTCTGAATGCGTCCAATCCGGTCCGCCCGCCATCTCTCCCAACCGGTCGAAGAAGGCTCGTCGCGAAGCGCGCCTGGCGAAATTCGAACGCGAAAGGCTGGTCGTCGAGTACTTGAACCGGGGCGTTTCAGTCCCCGAGATCGCGGCGCAAATGGGCGTAACGGAGAAGCGCATGCGCGCCCTGGTTCGGCAGATTCTCGCCCGCCGCATGCCCGCGCCGCCCGCCGAGTTCCTGGCGATGCAGGTGAGCCGTCTCAACGAGGCGCTGCTGGTGGCTTACAGCGCCATGAAGGGGCTCAACCTTCGAGCGGTCGACCGCGTCGTCAAGATCGTGCGCGAGCTCGATCGCTATCACGGCTTCGCCGCAGCCGAGCGCCACTCTCGTCCGGACGCGTCCCGTCTCGAAGCGCCGCCGCCAGACCCGCTCGCACTCCTGGCGTCGCTCGCCAGTGGCGTGGAAATGGCGCTGCAAAGGCTTGATAAGGTTGATTTCGCGCCCGGAAATGGCACGGCCAGGGAGATTCCGGACGCCGAAGATGCCGCTCCCGGGCTCGGCGAAGCATTCGCGCTCCGCCTCGAGGCGTCGGAGCAAGACACCTTCGCGGTGGCGTCGTCGCTCGACGATCGACCGGAAATTACGTCGCAAAGGCTTGATGAGATTGATTCCGCGCCCGGAAACGGCGCCGCCGCGGGGGCCTCGGACCCCCGAGATGCTGCTCGCGGGCTCGACGAGGCGTTCGCCGGCCCGGCCGCCGCAAACTCAATCCGCACCACGCCCAATGGGGTGGTCGGCAATTGACGGAACTCCCTTCTCCGGCGTGTGGAAGAAGGTTGGCGCGAAGCTCGGATGAGGGCGCGGATTAGCCGCTCACCGCCGCCTCGATCGCCGCGCTGAGCCTGATCACGTCGTTGATGACGATGGCGCCCCGGCGGCGCTCGATGAGGCCGCTGCGCTCCATGGCGTTGATCTCGCGCGACACCGTCTCCCGGCGCGTGTTGATGCGCGCGGCGAGTTCGGACTGGTTCGGGGGAGTGACGATGATCGCGCGTTTCGGATTGTCACGGTCCGGACGCGCGAGGCGCAGGAGCTCCGCGTGGACACGCGTCCGAACATTGAGCGCGCCGAGTTCGCCGACCCTCTCGGACATCGCGCGAAGCCACTGGATCAGCTGCGACAAGACCGCCTCGGCGAGCGGGCGATGGGAGAACATCGTCTCGACGAACACAGGTCCCGGCATTTTCGCGACTATCGAGTTCGGTGACCGCGAAGACGCTGGCGGCGCGCGGCGCGCCGTCGATGGCGGCCATTTCGCCGAAGATCGAACCGGCAGTCATCTCGTTGAAGATGAGATCCTGCCGGGCCATGTTGAGCACCGCCCTCAGGTGGCCGCTCATGACGAAATAGGCGTCGCGATCATGCGCCGACTGGTCGACGAGCCAGGAGCCCGACGACGTCTTGAGCCATATGCACTGACGGTCGAGAACCCGGCAGGCGTCGGGGTCGAGCGTCTTGAAACACGGGTGCGCCGCGAGCGTATTGGGAACCGACATCGCTTCCGCCAGTCCGACGGACGGTGGATGAGGTTTGCTTTTACGTCAAGCGGGCGCGTCAAGCAAAATCCTTCATTCCCGCCCTCCAGGGCGGCGGACCCAAGCTGGCGTCGGCCACGGCGACCGGCGCGGCCTGGACGGCGATGAAAATCGCCCTCGCGGCTCGCAGACCGCTGTGACGGCCATCACACATCAGAGGGCCGAGCTCCCTTAGCCCGTCTTCGCGGATTTGCCTGTGGGTAACCTGATTTTGCGGCGTTTCACGCCATCCAAGTATTTGAATTGTTTGATGCGGCTATTGGGGCCGGGGCCAAAATCGGCTGTAGTGAAGACCAACTCAGTTTGAACCGGATTCCTCGACTCGACTTTCCTTGTCAAACTGGGTTCCGCCATGTTTCTCCGGAAGACCGGGCGGCGAAAGGACGGGAAGACGCATCTCTACTGGAGCGTTGTCGAGAACCGGCGTCTGGACAGCGGTCGGGTGGTGCAGCGTTATGTCCTATACCTCGGCGAGATCAATTCTTCTCAGGCTGAAGCTTGGCGCAGGGCGATCGAGGTGTTCGACGAGGACGCCGGCGCGCCCCGTTCGCTGTCGTTGTTTTCCGATGAGCGTTGCGATCTTCCCGCCGCCGCCGCCTCGATCGTGCGTCTGCGGCTCGGCGAGATGCGGCTCTGCCGGCCGCGCCAGTGGGGCGCCTGCTGGCTCGCCGGCGTTCTGTGGCGCGAACTGCAACTCGACCGCTTCTGGGCCGATCGCCTGCCAGGAAGCCGCAAAGGGACGCGCTGGGCCGACGTGCTGCAAGTGCTGGCGACGTATCGCCTCATTTCACCCGGCAGCGAGTGGCGGCTGCATCGCCAATGGTTCCTCGATAGCGCCATGGCCGATTTGCTCGGCGCCGACTTCGGCCTTGCGGAAGCGCACAAGCTCTACGCCTGTCACGACAAGCTCATCGCCCACAAACAGGCGCTGTTCTCACATCTGACGCAGCGTTGGCGCGATCTATTCAACGCCTCCTTCGACGTGCTGCTCTACGATCTGACCAGCACCTATTTCGAGGTCAACGCCTCCGACCTGCCCGAGGGCTCGAAACGCCGCCACGGCTACAGCCGCGACAAGCGGCCCGATTGCCCGCAACTCGTCATCGCCCTCCTCGTCACCCCCGAAGGGCTGCCGCTCGCCTACGAGGTTCTGCCCGGCAACACGGCCGACAGCAAGACGCTGCGGTCCTTCCTCGAAAAGATCGAGAGCCAGTACGGCAAGGCGCGGCGGGTCTGGGTCATGGACCGCGGCGTGCCGACCGAGGAGGTTCTCGCCGAGATGCGCGCCTCCGATCCGCCTGTGCGCTATCTGGTCGGAACGCCCAAGGGACGCCTGACCCGCCTCGAAAAGCAGCTCCTCGACAAGCCCTGGCGGAAGGCGCGCGAGGGGGTCGAGGTCAAGCTCCTGGCCCAGGACGAAGAGCTCTACGTCTTGGCCCAGAGCGCCGATCGCGTCAGCAAAGAGCGCGCAATGCGCAGGCGACAGCTCAAATGGCTGTGGGCGCGGTTGAAGAAGCTCGCTGAGATGGACGTCTCCCGTGAGGAAAGGCTGATGAAGCTCGGCGCGGCGCGCTCCAAGGCGCCCTGCGCCTGGCGGCTCGTCAAGACCGAGGTCGACAAGACCGGCGCGCTGACCTACGCGCTCGACCGCGACAAGTTGCGCAAAATCAGACGCCGCGAGGGCCGCTACCTGTTGCGCACCAACATGACCGACGACGATCCCGCCAAACTCTGGCAGTACTATATCCAGCTCGTTGCTGTTGAGGAGGCGTTTCGAAACCTGAAGGGCGACCTCGCGATCCGCCCGGTTTTCCATAAATGCGAGAAGCGCATCGAAGCCCACATCTTCGTCGCCTTCCTCGCCTATTGCCTGCAGATCACCCTGACCCGCCGCCTGCACAGCCTCGCCCCGGGTCTCACCGCGCGTAGCGCGCTGGCGAAATTCGCCGCCCTGCAGATGATCGACGTGCACCTGCCCACCACCGACGGCCGAGAGATCGTCCTCACCCGCTTCACCGAACCCGAGCCCGACCTGCGCCTCCTCATCGCCCGCATGAAGCTCAAGCTGCCGGCCCAGCCGCCCCCCAAAATCGCCGCCGCCGCGCTTCCCGCCCAACACCTCCTGTAGTGAAGACCTTTTCGGTCAAGATATTGATTTCCTTAACGAGCACCCCCAGAAAATGGCCGAATCCGCGAAGACGGGTTAGTTAGAACCGGATCCGGGTGTGTTTTCGATGTGACGCCGGTCACATCGAACCCTCGTTCACTTCGATATGGTCGTTGGGTTGGGTCGCGGGGGCGTTGAGGTAAGCGCCCGCTCCGAGCCAGAGAATTCCGCGTGGCGGCGTCCGGGGGGACACGCGACGCGGGCCCCGCGGGTCCTCCCACCGCGCGGGGATGAAGGGCGCGGCGTCCAGGCCAATCCGCGGGCTTGGGCGCCGCGCTCAACTCAGGGGGCTAATTCAAGCGAAATTCCATGCGGACCCTGCTGTGGCTCCGGACCGCGTGGCGCCATGCCCAGCCGCTCCGCGAGGGAACAGGCCTGCTCGGCGTCGCCCGGGCGGGGGTCGCGAGGTGATTTTGCTCGGCGGCCCGCGGAAGGGTCGCCAGGCCGGGCGCCCTCGGGCCATGGCTCGCGAGGCAGGCATTGTAGGCGAGCGGGTCCTGGTATTTGGCGCAGGCCGGATCGCCCTCTGCGTACGCCGGACCGGCTGAGGCGGCCGCAAAGACCAAAAGCATGAACAAAGCGCGCTTCGCCATGGATCACCCGCGCAAGGTTGCTCCTGTCCTCTTCGACACTTCGGCGACGATCTTGGCGATTGCCGCATCGATCTCGGCGTCGGTCAGCGTACGCTCGCGCGGCTGCAGCGTCACGCTGATCGCGACGGATTTTCCGCCCTCCGGAAGGCCCTTGCCCTGGTAGACGTCGAACACGACGACCTCCGACACGAGAGGCCGCTCGGCGCTTTGGGCGGCCTTCACAATGTCGCCGGCCCGCACGGTCGTGTCGACCAAGAAGGCGAGGTCGCGCTCGACCGGCATGAAGTCGAAGCGTTCGAGCCTCGGTTTCGTTTTGGCGGCCTTGGCCTTCGCCTGAGGCACGGCGTCGAGAACGATTTCGAAGGCGACGATCGGCCCCTCGGCGTCGAGCGCCTCGCAGGCGCTCGGATGCAGCTGGCCGAACCAGCCGACGACATTCTTGGGTCCGAACTGCAAGGTCGCCGAGCGCCCGGGGTGGAGAAAGGCGGGACCGCCGGGCGCGATTTGCGCCGCGTTGGCGACGCCAAGCGCCGAGAGGAGGGCCATCGCGTCGCTTTTGGCGTCGAACACGTCGACGGCGCCGCCGCCGATCCAGTGCCGGCCTTCACCACCCGCCTTAGCCCGGCCGCGCCGCACCGCGGCCGCCGCGATGCGCTGGTCGCTCTCGCCCGAGCCCAGGAAGATCTGCCCCACCTCGAATAGCGCGACGTCGTTCAGCGCGCGGCGGGCGTTCCGTTCGGCCTCGGCGACGAGGCCGGGGAGGAGGCTCGGGCGCATGTCCGACATGTCGGATGCGATCGGGTTGGCGAGAGCGAGCGGCGGCCGTCCTTGACCAAAGAGCTCCGCCGCGGTCTTCGAGATGAAGGACCAGGTGACGGCCTCGCGCAGCGACAGGGAGGCCAGCGTGCGCTTGGCGAGGCGCGTGCGCTTTTGCAGCGGCGTCAGCACCGGCGCCGGCACGCCATCGTCGAGGCGGGGCAGCGGGACCGCCGGCGCCCGGTCGACGCCCACGATACGCAGGATCTGCTCGACCACGTCGGCTTTCACCTGGACGTCCGGGCGCCAGGACGGGACGCTGACCTTGCCGTCCTCGACGCCGAAGCCGAGCCGAGTCAGGATCGCCTCGCCCTCCTCGCGCGGAACGTCGGCGCCGATGAGGCGCCTGACCTCGCTGTAAGGAAAGTCGATCGTGCGCTTCGGCGCGGACGGATCGCCCGCGACGATCATTCGCGACGGTGCGCCGCCGCAGATATCGAGTATGAGCCCGGTCGCGAGCTCGCAGCCGGGAACGCAGAAGTCGGGATCGACGCCGCGCTCGAAGCGGTAGCGCGCGTCGGTGAGGACGCCAAGGCGGCGGCCGGTGTGGGCAATGTTGGTCGGATCCCACAGCGCGCTTTCGATCAGCACGTCGCGGGTCTCATCGTCGCAGCCAGAATGCTCACCGCCCATGATTCCCGCGATCGATTCGACGCCGTTTGCGTCGGCGATGACGACCATGCTCTCGTCGAGTGCGTAGGTCTTTCCGTCGAGCGCCACCACGCTCTCATCCCGCCGCGCGCGCCGCACCGTCAGATCGCCCTCGAACTTGGCGAAGTCGAACACGTGGAGCGGGCGGCCCCGATCGAAGGTCACGTAATTCGTAATGTCGACCAGGGCGCTGATCGGCCTGAGCCCGATCGCGCGGAGGCGCTTCTGCATCCATTCCGGCGACGGTCTGTTCCGGACTCCACGAACGAGGCGAAGGGCGAAGGCCGGGCAGAGATGCGCGTCGGCCGGAGCGAGATCGAGACGCACTTTTGTCGGGCAGTCGAAGGCGCCGTCGATCGACTTCGGCGCCGGAGCTCTGAGGGTTCCGAGACCCGCCGCGGCGAGGTCGCGCGCGATGCCGGATACGCCGGTCGCGTCGGGCCGGTTCGGCGTCAGGGCGACATCGATGACGGGGTCGTCGAGCCCGGCAAAGCGCGCGTAGGCGATGCCGACCGGCGCGTCGTCCGGCAGATCCATGATGCCCTCATGATCGTTGCCAAGCTCGAGTTCAGCCGCCGAGCAAAGCATGCCATTCGACTCGACCCCGCGGATGACGCCCTTGGCCAGTGTCATCCTCTTCCCGGGGATGTAGGTTCCGACGGGCGAGAACACGCTCTTCATCCCGGTGCGGGCGTTCGAAGCGCCGCAGACGACCTGCACGGGTTCGCCGCCGGCGTCGACCGTGCACACCCTCAGCCGGTCGGCGTTGGGATGCTGTTTGGCTTCGATGACGCGCGCGACGACGAAGCCGTCGTAATTGGCGCCGGGGTCTTCGACGCCTTCGACCTCGAGGCCGACCCGGGTCAGCGTATCGATGATCTCGGCGAGCGGGGCCGAAGTCTCGAGATGGTCCTTAAGCCAGGAGAGGGTGAATTTCATTATGGCCGGGTTCTAAAGAGAAGGAAGACAGCGAGAGTCTTGCGGTCCGCTGTCGAGAGCGCGGCAATCGAGCGCACGACCGACTTCGCGGACCGAACCAGATCTTGACACTGATCCCTTGTATAAAGGGCTCGGGACGGTAGATAGTCCGATCGAATCCGCTCGCTCTGGAGTTCCGCCAATCGGTTGCCGATTTTCTCGAGCGCGGCCACCCGTCTTAGAGGCTCCTCCTTGAACACCTTCTTCAACGTCCCATGCTCCAACGAGCGGTATATCCGCTCATATTCCTTCGATTGCCTGTCGAAGGAATGGCCTAGCAATTCGTCTGCGCAAACCTGAGCCAACGCGTGAAACACCGCGTAATATGCGGTGCTCACTGCGCGCCGCTTGAGAGTAAGGCTCTTGCCGGAGGTCTCGGCGAGTTGTTCGGCCAAGGCCAACAGGCGCTCGATCATCGTCATGGCGTCTGAGTCCGCTCGGTGTCCTCGTCCGCCTCGAGTTCGTCAGGCGAACCGGGGTCGTCGCGCCGAACAAAGACAAATCGGTCGTCTCCCTCGTCGATGAGTTGCAAACGGATCGTGTCCGCGGCGTCGTACAGCGACTCTCCCAGGTCTTCTCGCCGGTCGAAATGGGCGGTAATGCGCACGATCTTGTCTCCATCGAAGTCCTCCTCGAAGTCGACGTCGAAATTCACGAGGCCCAGCTCCGCAAAGCGCTCTCGAAGGACCTCGGACACGATTTCTCGGATTGCCGCTTCAGTCGTCATCTCAAGTTCGCCAATCTTGCATACCTGCGCCGATCGCGCCTCATCCGCTCAAGCCCCCCGCGAGCGTCGGCATGTCGAGCGGCTTGAAGCCGTAGTGATTGATCCAGCGGAGGTCCGCGTCGAAGAAGTCGCGCAGGTCAGGGATTCCATACTTGAGCATGGCGACCCGGTCGATTCCCATCCCCCAGGCGAAGCCCTGGTAGGTCTCGGGATCGATGCCGCAATTGATCAGCACGTTCGGGTGGACCATCCCGCAGCCCAGGATCTCGAGCCAGTCCTCGCCTTCGCCGAAGCGGATGTCTCCGCCCGAGCGGCGGCACTGGATGTCGACCTCCATCGATGGCGAAGTGAAGGGAAAGAAGCTCGGGCGGAAGCGCATGCCGACCTGCGGCACTTCAAAGAACGCCTTGCAGAACTCTTCGAGCACCCATTTCAGGTTAGCGAGCGTCGCAATCTCGTCGACCACCAGCCCCTCGACCTGATGGAACATCGGCGTATGGGTCTGGTCGAAGTCGGTGCGATAGGTGCGGCCGGGGCAGATTATCCGGATCGGCGGTCTCTGGCTCAGCATCGTGCGCACCTGCACCGGGCTCGTATGCGTGCGCAGGAGCTTGCGCTCACCATTGGCGTCCGGCTCGAGAAAGAAGGTGTCGTGCATCTCGCGCGCCGGATGGCCGGGTGGGAAGTTGAGCTTGGTGAAATTGTAGTCGTCGGTCTCGATGTCGGGCCCTTCGGCGACGGAAAAACCCATCTCGGCGAAGATCGCGACGATCTCGTCCATCACCTGGCTGATTGGATGGATCCGCCCCTTCTCGACTCCCGGGAGCCGGACCGGCAGCGTCACGTCGAGCGTCTCGCGCGCGAGCTGGGCCCCGAGCGCCGCTTTCTTGAGCACCGTGCGGCGCGCGGCGAGCGCCTCGGTCACAGCATCCTTCAGCGCGTTGATCGCCGCGCCCTGCGTCCTTCGCTCGTCGGGTGAGAGCTTGCCGAGGGTGGAGAGGAGGGCGGAGATGGACCCCTTCTTGCCCAGGGCTGCGACCCGCACCGCCTCGAGCGCCGCCTCGTCGGACGCGCCCTCGATTGCGGCGAGCGTTTCGTGTTGCAGGTGGGTGAGGTCGGACATGAGCGTGCCTGAATTGAAGGCGCCGCCGCCCGGGTCCTTCTCCCGCTGCAGGAGAAGGCGGCGCGAAGCGCCGGTGTTTCACAAGGTAGCGAAGGCGCGCTCGCGCTTACACGGGTCTCTTCCGCGAACGGGAGAGGAGATTACGCCGCCCTGGGCAGATGGCCCTTGGCCTGTTCGACGATCGCGGCGAAGGCCGCGGGCTCAACGATGGCGAGCTCGGAAAGCACCTTCCGATCGACCTCGATACCGGCCGTCGCGAGGGCGGAAATGAACCGACTGTAGGTCAGGCCGTGCTCGCGCACCGCCGCGTTGATCCGCTGGATCCACAAAGCGCGGAACTCGCGCTTGCGGTTCTTGCGGTCGCGGTAGGCGTACTGCATCGATTTGTCGACCGCAGCCTTGGCGGCGCGGATCGTGTTCTTGCGGCGGCCGAAATAGCCTTTGGCGGCTTTGAGAACCTTCTTGTGCTTGGCGTGGGAGGTTACGCCTCGCTTGACGCGTGACATCGTTCAAAACTCCGGGAAAAGGGGGTCAGCCGTTCGGCAGGAAGTACTTCTTGACGTTGTCGCCGTCGGTCTTGAACAGGATGGCCGTTCCGCGCAGATTGCGGATCTGCTTGGTCGTGCGTTTGATCATACCGTGACGCTTGCCCCGCTGGGCGTAGACGACCTTGCCGGTCCCGGTGATCTTGAAGCGCTTTTTCGCGCCCGATTTCGTCTTCAACTTGGGCATTCGGCTCTCCCGGGCTTACCGCCCTATTGGGATGTCAGCGGGACGAGAATCCCGTTCGCGTCGGAATGAGCGAAAAGGACCGCCACGGCAGCCCTTCCGGCCGGGCGGTTCTGAAGGGCCGCCTGATACGCGAAAGGGGGGCGGAGCGCAAGGGGCGCGGTTCGTGGGTTTTCAGGGGAGGGACAAGTGACGCGACCCTCGGGCGCGGTCGCGGCCTGGCAGACACTCGCCGACGAACTCATACCGTCTCGCGCAGAACGCGCGGCAGCGGGAAGGCCATCGACTCGCTTGCGGTCGTCAAAATCTCGAGTGCGACGTCGTAACGCGCGTTCAGGGCTGCGAGGATGCGCTCGACCAAGGCTTCCGGGGCCGAGGCCCCTGCGGTGACGGCGACCGAGCCGACGTTCTGCAGAGCTTTCCAGTCGATGCCGTGCTCGTCGGCCACGAGTTGTGCTGCGCAACCCTCGCGCTCCGCGACTTCGCGTAGGCGCTGGGAATTCGATGAATTGGCCGCGCCGACCACGATCACCGCCTCGACCTGCCGCGCCGCGGTCTTGACCGCCTCCTGACGGTTGGTCGTCGCGTAGCAGATGTCGCCCATCGGCGGCTCATGGATCGAAGGGAAGCGGCGCTTCAGCGCGCTGACGATCTCGTGCGTGTCGTCGACCGAAAGGGTTGTCTGGGTCGCATAGGCGATCGGCCGTCCGTCGTCGGCGGGAAGCTGGTCGACGTCTTCGATCGAGCTCACCAGCGTCACTGCGCCCGGCGGCAATTGGCCCATCGTGCCGATCACTTCCGGATGGCCGGCATGGCCGATCAGAACGATGCGCCGCCCACGCCTGAAATGTGCTTGCGCCTCGCGATGGATTTTCGTCACAAGTGGGCAGGTCGCGTCGATGGTGAAAAGATTGCGGGCCTCGGCCTCCTTCGGCACCGACTTGGCGACGCCATGAGCGGAGAAAATGACGGGATGCGCGCCCGCGGGCGCCTCCTCGAGCTCCTGGACGAACACGACGCCCTTGGCCTCGAGCTGCTCGACGACGAACCTGTTGTGGACGATCTCGTGCCGGACATACACAGGCGGTCCGTAGAGCTGGAGCGCCCGCTCCACAATGTCGATCGCCCGCACGACGCCGGCGCAGAAGCCGCGCGGCGCGCAGAGGATAACGCGGAGGCGGGGTTTGGCGAGCGTATGCGCGGACTCGAACATGCGAAGTCAGCCTTGGAAGGGCGCGAGAGGGGAGTCAAGGGCGCGGTCCGGTTTGGTGAAGGGGGCTCAGCCCTGAGAGGGACAATTCAGTCCCCATCGTGTCCTCTGCTCTCCCGGAACGCATTCTCTCAAAAGCATGGGCGCCAAAATATGCCCTTACGCTAAGCCTCTGGTCGTTCATTTGCATTGTCCCGCCGCGCCGCCTATCTAGCCGCCATCCGCCGGCTTGCCGGCCGCAAGGACGCCAGGCTTTATGGCTCGCGACGTCGTCGACGGTGCAATTATCGAATCGCGCGATGCGCTGGCCGCCTGGTTCGAAAAGGGGTGCAAGCCGTCCGGCCCCTTTCGAGTTGGCGCCGAGCATGAGAAGATCCTGTTTTATCGATCCGGCCTGTCGCCTGTTCCTTACGCGGGCGAACGCGGGGTTGGCGCGCTGCTTGCCGGGATGAACGCGCGGCTCGGCTGGGACCGCATCGAGGACGCCGGTCATCTGATTGGACTGTACGACAGCGAGAGCGGCGCGGCCATTTCGCTTGAGCCGGGAGGGCAATTCGAGCTGTCGGGCGCCCCGCTCGATACGGCGCACGAAACGGCCGCCGAACTTGAACGCCATATCGAGGCTTTCAAATCGGTCGCCGAGCCCCTCGGGATCTCCGCCCTATCGCTCGGGATGAGCCCGAAGTGGACGTTGGCCGAAACCCCCGTCATGCCAAAAAGCCGCTACGACATCATGCGGCGCTATATGCCAAAAGTGGGGACGCGCGGCCTCGACATGATGTTCCGCACCGCGACTGTCCAAGCCAATCTCGACTACCGTGACGAGAGCGACATGGTGTCGAAGCTTCGGGTGGGGCTCGCGTTGCAGCCGGCGATTACCGCGCTCTTCGCCAATTCGCCCTTTACCGAAGGCAAACTCAATGGCTTTCTTTCCATGCGCTCGGAGATCTGGCGCCACACCGATCCGGACCGCACCGGAACGCTGCCGTTCGCCTTCGAGCCGGGCATGGGGTTCGAGCGCTATGTCGACTATGCGCTCGACGTGCCCCTCTATTTCCTCAAGCGCGGTTCGACCTATATCGACGTCGCCGGCGAGAGTTTTCGAGACTTGCTCACCGGCAAGCTTTCCGCCGCCCCCGGCGAGAGAGCCACGATGGCCGATTGGGAGAACCATTTGTCGACGATCTTTCCCGAAGTGCGGCTCAAGCGATATCTCGAGATGCGAGGCGCGGATGTCGGGCCGCCCGACCGGATCGTAGCGATGTCAGCCCTGATGATCGGCCTCTACTACGATTCGGCCGCGCTCTCCGCGGCTCAGGATCTCATCAGCGGCTGGAGCGCCGAGGACCGGCAGAGGCTGCGCGACGAGGCGCCGCGCCTCGGGCTGGCGATCAAGGTCCGCGGCCGCGACCTTCGCTCGGTCGCGCTCGACATGCTGGCGATTTCACGCGGCGGCCTCGAGCGGCGAGCGCGGCGGAACGACAAGGGCGAGGACGAAACGATCTGGCTCCGCCCTCTCGAGGCGATTGCCGAAAGTGGGCGATCGCCCGCGCATGAGTGGATCGAGTGTTATGAAGGCTCGTGGGGGCGGCGGGTAGATCCTGCCTTTGCGGAGGCGGCGTTCTAACAGGACGTCGCGTTGGCAGATCTAGCCAGCAGTCAATCTGCGGTCGGGAGGCGGCGCATCACGAACTCGATCTCGTCGTCGCCGAGCTCCCGCCAGGATTCGACCTCCGTCATGTAGGCCGCCTTGGGATAAAGCTCGAACCACTCGCGCGCCTTGGCGCGCGCCTCGAGCCGCGGCAGGCGAAAAGTCTCCCGCCGCCAAGCAGTGTCCACGCTGCGTTTCTCGCGGCGCCTTGCGACGCGCTGAGCCACATCGACCGGCTTCTTCCTCTGAATCGCCACGGCGGGCACTCTGCTGAGAGATATCAACAGGAGGTTAACGCGGCTTCGGGTCAATTGGGAGTCCGGAATCACTCTTCGCTCTCGGAAGTCGGAGCTTGCGGCAGTCGGATACCGGAAGAGGCGAACGCCTGCGCGAGGATGGCGAGCTTCGCCCGAAGGTTAAACCGCGTCGGTCAAAAAGATCCGGCCCGAGCAGCGCAGCCGCGCCGGCAAGACCCGTTGTCGTTTATTCGCGAGCGACGCGCGGAAAGCGGGCGACCGCTTCGAGATCGTCGAGGTCCATATTGTTGCGCATGTACTGTTTCGCCGCATCGCGGAACGGCTGGAAGTCCCAAGCGCGAATATCGCCCTTCGTCAGCGCCGCGTCGACCAGCCGGCGACGGCGCTGACTGGCGCGCACCTCGGCGTCGAGCGCGGCGAGGTTCCAGCGGCGGGCGATCTCCGCTCGGAATTCCGCGATCCCTGCCGCATGGCTTGGGCTTCCGGCAAGATTGTCCTGCTCGCCCGGATCGTGGCGAAGGTCATAGAGCTGATCGGGGTCGGACGGCGAGTGGATGAATTTCATGCCGCCGCGGCGGATCATGACCATCGGCGCGATTGCGCCTTCGGCCAGATATTCGCCGATCGCCTCGTCGTGGCCCCGACCCCCTACGAGGTGAGGAACGAGACTGCGTCCGTCGATTGACGGGCCGAGTGCACCCGCGTCGCCGCCAGCGAAGTCGACCAGCGTTGGAAGAAGGTCCACGAGCGACACGCTCGCCGCAATGCGGGTCGGGCGAGAACCGGCCCGGGCTCGCGACGACGAGCGGCACGCGGCTCGCGCCCTCGAAGAAGCTCATCTTGTACCAGAGTCCGCGCTCGCCGAGCATCTCGCCGTGGTCGCTGACGAGGATCACGATCGTATCCTCGCCGAGCCCGCTCGAGCGCAGCGCTTCGGTCAGGCGGCCGAGATTGTCGTCGACGTAGGAGATCGCGCCAAAATAGGCGCGACGCGCGTTGCGGACCTGGGTCTCGGACATGGGCTCGGCGTCCATCGCGCAGACATGGCGCAGCCGGCGCGAATGGGGATCGATCGACGCCGGCGCCGGCGAGGGCATTTCAATATCTTCCTCGCGATAGAGGTCCCAATAGCGCCGGGGCACCGCGAACGGGTCGTGCGGATGGGTGAAGGAGGCGACGAGAAGGAAGGGTCGCCTGTCGTTCGAACGGGCAAAGTCGAAGATCGCGCGCTCGGCAGTGAAGGCGACTTCGTCGTCAAAGTCGAGCTGGTTCGTGCGCAGGCAGACGCCGGCCTGAGCGACCGAACTCATGTTGTGGTACCAACTCGGCCGCTCGTGCGGATGGTCCCAGTCGGGCGTCCAGCCGTAGTCGGCTGGATAGATGTCAGTCGTGAGCCGCTCCTCGAAGCCGTGCAACTGGTCGGGGCCGCAAAAATGCATCTTGCCGGTAAGAACGGTCCTGTATCCGCGCAGCCTGAGGTGATGAGCGAAAGTCGGAATGTCGGCGGAGAACTCCGCCGCGTTGTCGTAGACGCGGGTGCGCGACGGCAACAGGCCCGCCATGAACGACGCCCGCGACGGCGAACAGAGCGGACTTGCACAATAGGCGCTTTCGAAGACGACGCCGCACTGCGCCAGCGCCTCCATATTTGGCGCGAGGGTAAGCGGATGGCCGTATATCGGCAGGAACGCCGGCGCCATCTGATCAGCCATCACAATCAGGATATTGGGCCTTCGCGCGGTCATCGCTTCCTTCTGGAGGGCTTGCTTGGATGCTTGGCCTCGGGACCGTGCGCGGGCTGTTGGGGAGCCCGGACCCTCGCCCATTCCTTCTCGATGACTGGAACGAGGGCCGGATAATAAACGTCGACCGGCCAAAGGCCTCGAAAATTCAGAGCCGGCACCTCCGCTTCCGCGCTGGCGAGACCGGCGGCCGCAGTAGCTTCGGCAACGATCGAAGGACGAAGCAGGAAATTGATCAGCGCCAGCGCCTCTTTCGGATGCGGCGTGTCGCGGGGTTCGGCGAGCGCGTCGATCGCGATCGGGCCGCCTTCCCTCGGCTCGGCGAATTGGATCTCCAATCCCTCCCCGCCCTCATGACTGCGGCGCGTCGCGATGTCGGCTTGGGCGGCGTCACCGAAAGTCAGGCAGACCGCGCCCCCGGCGATAGCCGAGATGGGGTCGCGGGAGGCCGGCTGCCGCGCCCCGGCGCGGGCGCGGATAATGAGGTCGGCCGCCGCCTTGACGTCGCGTTCGCGGACCCTGGCCGGGTCGACGCCCATCAGCCGCCACGCGGCGATGAACATTTCGTCCCGCGCGTCGGGCAGCGCGACGCCGCAGGACGCGAGCCTGCGCGAGACCGCAGGGGCGAGCGCGTCAGCCCACGAGTTGGGCGTGCCCCCGAGCAGACGAGGCGCGTTGCGCGCGTCGTAGAGAAGCCCGGTCGCCGACCAGCCCCAGGCGAGCCCGTAGCTGCCGGTCGGATCGTAGGATGCGAGCTTGCCCGCAACCGACGGCGCGATGTGGCGAGCGTTCGAAACCTCACCCTTTTCGAGTGCGCGCAGCTGCTTCGCCCCGATCGCGCGGGCAAGGGCGGACCCGGGCAGCACGACGACGTCGTAGGGCTCCTTCAACAGCGAAGGGATTCTTCCTGGATCTCCGTATGCGTCATACGCGACCGCGTAGCCGCTCTCGCGCTCGAACTCCCTCAACATTTTCCCACTGAAGGCGCCGGAAGGAGCGAGAAGGCGCAAGACCTTCGGCGCCGGCGCCGGAGGGGGCGCGAACGGCGACGCCGCGGAGTCGATCGCAACGCGGCCGAGCGAGAACGCGGCGGCGGCGAAGAGCGCGATCAACATGGCGCCGGCGTCAAGGACAAAGGGCGGTTCGCTCCCGGTTCGAAAACGTGTTCTGGCTATTCGGCGTCTGCGCCCGGGTCAAGCGGGGCGACGACATGGCGATGCAACCCAGCCCGTCTGGCGCAGGAGATCAAGATGGATCGAAGACGCGAACCCGCGGAGTCGCTGAGTGACATCCGTCCCAATGAGGTGGCGGTCGAGTGGAAGGCTCCGTCCGATGCGATCCTGTCGTTCATCGGCGTCATCAGGACGCCCTGGACGTCCCGCCGGGACTGCCCTCATTACGGGGATCACGACGGACCACTCTGCCGGATCGAGCTCAGCGAGTCGTGGGTCGCGGGACTCGACGGCATCGAGGCTTTCGAGCGGCTCGAAGTCCTCTACTGGCTGCACCAATCCCGCCGGGACCTCGTTCGCCAGAGCCCGGGGAACAACGGCGTCACCAGGGGGACTTTCGCCATCCGCTCGCCCTTGAGGCCCAACCCGATCGGCACATCAATCGTGGCGCTCGTCGGTCGCGAGGGATCGGTGCTCAATGTCAGAGGACTCGACTGCGTCGACGGGACGCCGCTTCTCGACCTGAAGCCGGACCGCTCCCAGTTCCCTCGCCGCGGCGCCGGTTGAGCGGCTTCGCGACCTCCCTGATAATCCCTAGTGATAGGATGATCGACCGAGATTTGGCGGTCCTTGAGCGGCTTTGTCCAGCGGCATGTCGCGTTCCTGGTGTCGGGCGGATTTCTGTTGCTCCTCCTGCCTGAGGCTGGCCCTCGAGGCGCCGAAGCCGAGTCAGTCGTAGCCCCCGCTTTACCGCGGGCAGACCCGGTCGCTGCGCCCGCCGCAGCTATGGACGCGGGTTTCGGCACGTTTTCGCCGCTGAGCGGCGCCGGCTCTTCCCCACGCCGGCCTGCCACCCACATCCCGGTGGAGCGCAGCGGCCTCGTCCATCATCTGCCGGTTGAAATGATTGTCGCGGTCCACGCGGACGCGCATTACACCAAAGTGTTCGACGGCGCGGTCTCCTTTACGGCGAGCGGTACATCGTCGTCTCGACCCAGAGTCGCGGCGATGAGAAGGCGCTGCACGCGGCGCTCGCGACCGACGCCCGCTATGTCGCCTTTTTCGGGAGCCGTCTGAAAGCCGAGATGCTGAAGGCCGCGCGCGCTGCGCTCTCCGGCCGGGCTCGACATCGGCGCGATCGGGCCCGAGGAGAATGCGCTGTCGATTTTGGCCGAGATCGTCGCGATGCGGCGGGGACGGATCCGCGGGCATCAGCCTTAGCCGAGGAGGGCGGTCTGACGCCTTGAAGCCGGTTTAGCGCCAAATTTAGCGTCAGGTCTCAACAATTTCAGGCGCTTGGACCCCCTTTTAGGGTCGTCCTGATTTTGGCCCTTCGCGAGAGTGCTGACAGCAAAAAAAGACCAACAAAACGTGTTATATAGCGCAGTGAGCTTTTGACCTTCATTTCCCCCGCGACCCGTGCAGCGGGAGAGCCGCTGAGAAGGGACTAAGGCGCCGCGATGGCTCACCGGTCGGGTGTCTTGAGCAGCTGCTTCAGGGCGTCGATCCGCTTGCTGGCTTCGGCCTTGCTCAGGTTCGGAGAATAGGCGTCGGGCTGGTGGGCTTCCTCCGAAAGAGTCTCGAGATAGGAAGCTTGCGCCCGGTCATTGGATCGCCGCCGGAAACCCAGTCGTCCGGGTCCTTCTCGATGTTCGAGTTTGGATCGGCGTCGCGCTTCGAATTGTCGTCCGCCATCTGGCCCGTTCCTGCGATCAGCTTGTGGTTGTCCGGGTCGAAACGTTGAGCCAAAATCGAAGTTCCCTTCGCGGCGTCATCCTTCGCAGGACCAAAAGGCCGCGAAGGCTTCGAGCGCAAGCCAGGAGGAACATGGATGAGCGCGCCTTGGCCCGACATTCCGTACGAAGCATGGCGCGAGACCTGTTCCGCGCTTCATCTCTATGCGCAGATCGTCGGCAAGTACCGGCTCGGCCGAACGCCCTGGGTCAATCATTCGTGGCACGCGACCTTGTACGTCGACGCCCGCGGCCTGACCACGTCTCTGGTTCCGGACGCGGCCGGCATCGAGATCGTCTTCGATCTGCGCGCCCATGTGCTGAGAGCCGAAGCGGCGGACGGACGAGCTGCGCAGTTCCCGCTCGGTCCGATGTCCGTCGCCGAGTTTCATGGCCGCTTCATCGAAACCGTCGCGTGGCTCGGCGGAAATCCGGAGTTCGACGGTCGACCCAACGAAATCCCGGACGCCGTTCCGTTCCGCGAGGACCGGAAGCCGAGGCCCTACGACGCCGTTGCGGTCGAGCGTTTCTACGGGGCTCTGGCCGCGATCAGCCGCGTTTTCCATCGGTTCCGCACGGGCTTCATCGGCAAGGTCAGTCCGGTTCATCTGTTCTGGGGAAGCTTCGATCTCGCGGTGACGCGTTTCTCCGGCCGTCCCGCCCCGCTCCATCCCGGCGGCGTTCCCAGCTTGCCGGACGATGTGGCGCGAGAGGCCTATAGCCACGAGGTCTCATCGGCGGGATTTTGGCCAGGCGACCCGCAGACGAGATTCGCCGCATTCTACTCCTATGCCTATCCTGCGCCGAAAGGCTTCGCCGAGTTGAAGCCGGCGCCCGAAGGGGCGTATTTCGATCAGAAGCTCGGCGAGTTCCTGCTGCCCTACGAGGTCGTCCGGACGTCGAGCGATCCCGAGGCGACGCTCATGGCGTTTCTCCAAGGCGCCTATCGGGCCGCAGCCGATCTCGGGCGTTGGGATCGCGAGGCGCTCGAATGTCCCATTGGCGAACCTCTCCGAGTCCGCCCGCTGACTGCCCACGCAGTCAGTGAGAGGAGCGACGCGACAAAGCAATCCGAGGGATCGTAGGATAGCGGCGGCGCCCCTCGTGTCGCGTTGTTCGCAATGATCGCGGCGCCCGCATGGCGCCCCCAGGAATCGTGGAAATGAAGGGCGTCAACCGACAGGCGAGTCCTCTCAAATCATTACGCCGCTCGATGCGAGAGTGATGCCGTACAGAGCAACCACTGGCGTAAAGGCGTTTCGACATAACGATAATGAACAGCGGCCAAAGCGATGACGGCGAGGGCGGTCGCCAAGAGCAACACACGTGCGCTCGGCGAATCGAGTTGGGTGACGGGATGGCGATATGCGACGAGGGCCGCCATCACCGCAAAATGCACGGGCGCATGCAACAGGTATATTGAGTACGACCAGCTACCGAGCGCGGAGAGAGCGGGTGAGTTTAGCAGCTTGCCGAATAAGTTCGTGGCGGTGACGCTATAGTAGATCAGGCAAGCGAACCCGCAGACCGCGAGAAAATCCATTCGAGAAATGGCAGACGCGCCCGTGAGCACGACCGCGAGAACGCCAGCCCAATGGCGCGGAAATTGGTTGGGTCGTAAATGCGCTCGATAGAGGAGAACACCAAAGGAAAAACCAGCGATCGTTCGCAGCAGCGCCCGCACCCCGACAAAATAATTGATGCCTCCCCCGTCGCTAAGGCTCAATGCGGCTAACATTGCAATGCAGCAGACGGCCATAAGACGCGGATATTTTCCAGTGAGCAGCAACCCGGCGGCGAGAACAAAATAGAGATAGGCTTCGGCCTCCGTGCTGATGGACCAGGATGGATAGTTCCAACTCAGGCCAGAACACCATTGCTGCATGAGGGGGAGTTGGAGGGCGAGCGAACGACCCGACAACGACACGAGATTCGTTGGAACGCGGTGCATGGCGACCAGAACCACCAGGGCCAGCGTCGTAATCGAGAACAAGGGATAAATGCGCGCGAAACGGGCGAGAGCAAATCGCCGCCAATGCGCGCGCCAGTTCGACGCCAGCAGGCGCCCATAGACGTGAGCCATCACGAAGCCGCTGAGCAGGAAGAACAAATCAACGGCAAGATAAGCGTGGCCAAGGAACGGCAGGCGCGCCTGTGGTAAAAAGAAGATGTTGAAGTGGAACACCATGACGGAAATCGCAGCGATGCCGCGCAAGCCATCCAGCGACGTGACGCGCGCTCCTCGATCCATTTGGACCACCACCTGAGGTGGTGACAATCCGGGCCGGCCGCCCGACCGGAAGCCTTCGTTTGAGTACGGTTACTGTGCCGGCACGCCGAGCTTCACCAACCTGTAGACGATCGCGTCGACCAGAGCCTCGAGCGAGGCGTCGATGATGTTCCCTGACACCCCGACCGTCGACCAGGTTTCGCCCGCCCCGTCGCCGAACTCGGTCAGCACCCGCGTCACCGCGTCGGCGCCGCCCTGGAAAACGCGCACGCCGTAGTCGCGCAGCTCGAGGTCCTCGATATGCATCTGGTAGACGCCAAGGTCCTTGCGCAGCGCAAGATCGAGCGCGTTGAACGGGTCGTTACCCTCGGCGGCGGAGATGAGCCGCTGCTTGCCGATGCGAATCTTGACCACCGCCTGCGAGGCCGAATAGGTGACGCCCGGAGCGACGATCTTTCGCTCGACGCCCACATGGAAACCCTCCACGTCGAAGAACTTCGGCACGCCTTCGAGCACGCCTCGGGCGAGAAGCTCGAACGAGGCGTCGGCCGCCTCGTAGGCGTAGCCCTGCGCCCTGCGTTCTTTCGTGATGCGGAGCAGGCGGCCGACGCGCGGATCGTTCGGATCGGCATCGATCCCGAGCCGATCGAGCTCGGAAAGGAGGTCCGACCTTCCGGCCTGGTCGGAGACGGCAATGACGCGCTCGGCGCCCACGCTCTCCGGCGCGACCTGCTCGTAGGTCCGCACGATGTCGCCTTCCTGGAGGGGGAGGGCAAGGAACGGATATTCATACGGCGCCGCACTCGCGACATTCGAAGCACGCGTTGTCATCGTCGTAACACCCGCCCGTTCTCGTCCCCAAATCGACCCTTTGATCAAAACGCTGCGCCAAGCCTAGGGAGCCGCCTGGAACCAAACAGCCCAATTCGTGCAGATGACTGAGGACTGCCTCCCACGCGCGAGCCTGAAGCTCGATCCGAACTCTGCTTTCCAGCTCTATAGCTCGTGACGAAGCGGAATGCAACTAAAATACAACTCGTTTGGTTGTTGACCTCGCTATTTCCGTTCAAGCCCAATAGTAAGACTGGCGCATTGGGCGCGTCCTAGTCTTGAGGCCGCGCCTCTCCCGTAGCGGAAACCTGGCCATGAAACTGCGCTCGCTTCTGTTCGTCCCCGGCGATTCCGAGCGCAAGTTCGCGAAGGCGATCGCGTCCGGCGCCGACGCGCTGATTCTCGACCTCGAGGATTCCGTTGCTCCGCCGCAAAAGGCCGCCGCGCGGGCGCGCGTCGCGGGCCTCGTCGACCGCGGGGAGAACCGTGACTGGTCGTTCTTCGTCCGCGTCAACGCGCTCGACACCGGCCTCACGCTCGACGACCTCGTCGCGGTCGTGCGGCCCGGCCTCGACGCGCTGATGATCCCGAAGGCGAACGGCGCGGCGGACGTCGAGCGGATCGCAAACTATCTCGACGCGCTCGAGGCGCGATCTGGAATGGTGCAGGGTTCCATCAAGCTCGCGATCGTGGCGACGGAGACTGCGAAGGCGATGTTCGCGCTCGGCTCCTACGCGCCGGCCCATCCGCGGCTCGCGGCGCTGACCTGGGGCGGCGAGGATCTGGCCGCCGCCCTCGGGGCGACCGCGAATCGCGAGGAAGACCGCGCCTGGACCTTTCCCTACGAGGCCGCGCGCGCCCAATGTCTGTTCGCGGCGGCGGCGGCCGAGGTCCCCGCGATCGACACGGTGTTCGTCGATTTTCGCGACATGGACGGATTCGAGCGCGACTGCCGGCGCTCGCGGCGCGACGGATTTTCCGGGCGGATGGCGATCCACCCTGACCAGGTCGCTGCGATCAACCGCTGCTATGCGCCTTCCGACGCCGAAATCGAGCGCGCTCGAAAGATCGTCGCCGCATTCGAGGCGAACCCGGGCGCGGGAACGCTCGGGATCGATGGCAGGATGGTCGACATTCCGCATCTGAAAGCGGCGCGCAAGATCCTCGCGTCTCTCTAGAACAGTGCCGCCATCGTCATCGCAAGGAGCGAAGCGGCGCGGCGCAGCAGCGCGCAGCGTTCGCAATGGCGGCGGAATTCGATTCGGGTCGGTCGAGACCGATTGACGGGGAGGCCGGGGCTGGCCCACAATCGACAACAGTCTCACGGGTTGTGCGCCGAAAGGTTCTCCCCGGGGAGAACGTGCGCTCCTAAGCGCGACGTCAACAAAGGGAGAGCGAGTCGGAGCGTGCGGGCCTCCAGCCAGCCGCGCAAGCGCGGCGAGCGGATGATCGCTTCCGACAATCGCTTCTCCTACGAAAACGGGAGGAACATGTGGAAAAAGGCAAAACAGGTGCTCAGGCCGGCGAGGTTGAAGCCGGAGTCACGCGGCGCGGGTTCATCAGATCGACCGGCGCCGGCGCGCTCGCTTTCGTCGGGCCGCTCTCGCTGTCGACCAGGGCCTTTGCGGCGGACGCGACGATCAAGGTCGGCTTCGTGAGCCCAGTGACCGGGCCGCTCGCAGGTTTCGGCGAAACCGATCCCTATATTCTGACGCTGGTCCGCAAAGCGCTGGCGCCGGGCGTGACGATCGGCGGCAAGAAATACGCCGTGGAGATCATCAATAAGGACACGCAGTCGGACCCGGTCCGCGCCGGCCAACTCGCCAAGGAGCTGATCGAGAGCGACAAGGTCAACCTGATGCTGGCGACGTCGACCCCGGAGGTGGTCAACCCGGTCGCTGACGCCTGCGAGGGGGCCGGCGTGCCAAGCCTTTCGACGGTCATGCCGTGGGAGGCGTTCTATTTCGGCCGCGGCGCCAAGCCGGGCCAGCCGTCGCCGTTCAAGTGGAGCTATCTCTTCAGCTTCGGCGCCCACGACTTCTTCAACTGCTACGTCTCGCAGTGGAACGGGCCGGTGAAGACCAACAAGAAGGTCGCGGTTCTCTATCCCAACGACGCCGACGGCAACGGGATCCGCAATCATCTCGCGCCCGCCCTGGCAAAGGCGGGCTTCACGATCGTCGATCCGGGCGGCTACGAGGACGGCACGACCGACTTTTCGTCGCAGATCGCCAAGTTCAAGGCCGAGAACTGCGAGATCTTCAACACCTTCCCGATCCCGCCCGACTTCGCCACCTTCTGGCGGCAGGCCGCGCAGCAGGGGTACACCAAGATGGTCAAGATCGCGCAGATCGCCAAGACCGGCCTCTTCCCTTCCCAGGTCGAGGCGCTCGGGTCGCTCGGGCCGGGCCTCGCCAGCGCGTGCTACTGGCACAGGGACTTCCCCTACAAATCGTCGCTGACGGGCCTCTCCTCGAAGGAGATCGCCGACGGCTACGAGAAGGCTTCGGGCAAGCAGTGGACGCAACAGCTCGGCGCGACGATGTCTCTATTCGACGCCGGCGTCGCCGCCCTGCAGGCCAGTGCGGAACCGTTGGACAAGGCGAGGGTGGCCAAGGCGATCAGCACGCTCAGGGCCTCAACGACCGTCGGAACGATCGACTTCACCAAGGGTCCGGTGCCGAACTGCGTTAACACCCCCATCATCGGCACACAGTGGGTCAAGGCCAAGCCGGGCAGTAAATACAAGCTAGAGATGCCGATTACGGAAAACGCCAACGACAAGAACGTTCCTGTACAGGCAGAACTGAAGCCCTACAACGCCTGAGCCGACTGAAGTGGCTTCGCCGCCGGCAGGCGCGATCCTCAGCGGCGCCGGACTCATGAAGCGGTTCGGCGCGCTGACGGTTCTCGACGACGTGAGCTTCTCGATCGGCGCGGACGAGGCCGTCGGTATCGTCGGGCCCAACGGCGCCGGCAAGACCACGCTGCTCAGCGTGCTCTCCGGCGGCCTGCCCTCATCGGGCGGAACCGTGCGCTTCCGCGGCGCCGACGTGACGACGGCGGACGCCTCCGAACGAAGCCGGCTAGGAATCGCCAAGACCCATCAGGTGCCTAGACCCTTCGGGGGCATGACCGTGTTTGAAAACGTTTATGTCGCGGCGACGGCGGGCGGCCGCCACCGGGGGGCGAGAGCCTACCAGAGCTGCATGGATTCGCTCGAGCTCTGCGACATGCTCGGCGCGGTCAACCGCAGGGCCGAGACCCTCGGCCTGCTCGACCGGAAGCGGCTCGAGCTCGCTCGGGTGCTGGCGACCGACCCCGTCGTCGTGCTGCTCGACGAGATCGGTGGCGGGCTCACCGACGAGGAGACGGTGCAGCTGGTCGAGACGATCCGGGAGATGCGGCGGCGCGGCATGGCGATCGTGTGGATCGAACACATCGTCCATGTCCTTCTGCAGGTGGTCGAGCGGCTCGTCTGCATGGTGTCGGGCCGCGTCATCGCCGACGGCGACCCGAGGGCGGTGATGGCCGACGCGACGGTGGTCGACGCTTATCTCGGGAGCGGCGCAACGTGAGTCTGCTCGCCGTCGAGAAGCTCGACGTGCGACACGGCCTGCTCCAGGCGGTGCGCGAGGTCTCGTTCGCGGTCGACGAAGGCGAGATCGTCGCGCTCGTCGGCGCGAACGGCGCCGGCAAGTCGACATTGCTGCGCGCCATCGCCGGCGCTCATCCCCCGGCCGGGGGACGAATCGCGTTCGAAGGCGCCGACGTCACGGCATTGCGCGCGCACAAGCGGGTCGCGCGGGGCATCGCGCTCGTACCCGAGGGCCGACGGCTGTTCGGCGGCATGTCGGTCGAGGAAAACCTCAAGGTCGCAATGCGGGTCGGCCGTCGCGGCTACTGGACGCTTGCCAGGGTGATGGAGCTCTTCCCGATGCTCGGCGCCCGCCGGGACGCGCTGGCCGCAAACCTTTCGGGCGGAGAGCGGCAAGCCGCCGCCATCGGGCGCGCGCTCATGACCAATCCGCGCCTCATCCTGCTTGACGAAGTGTCGCTCGGACTGGCGCCTGTGGTCGTCGAACAGCTTTACCGGTCGATGCGTCTCGTCCTTCAGGGGGGAGCGACGCTCGTTCTGGTCGAGCAGGAGCTGACGCGGGCGCTCAGCGTCGCGACGCGCGTGATGTGCATGCTCGAGGGGAGGATCGTTCTCGACGGGCCGGCGCAGGCCATGTCGCGCGACCAGATCGTCGACGCCTATTTCGGCCTGGGCCGGACGCCGGCGCGGGGGAGGGCATGAGCTTCGTCAACCTCTTCGCCCAGGGCGTGCTGCTCGGCGGCTATTACGCGCTGCTCGCCTGCGGCCTGTCGCTGATGTTCGGCGTCATGCGGATCATCAACCTCGCCCACGGCGACCTCGCGATCCTCGCCGCCTTCCTCGTCTTCTCGATATCCAACGCCTTCGGCATTTCGCCCTTCCTGTCGCTCGTCGCGGTGCTGCCGATCATGGCCGCGGTCGGCTGGGCGCTGCAGCGGGGCATCCTCGAGCGAAGCCTCCGGTCGGGCATGCTCGTGCCGCTGCTGGCGACCTTCGGATTGTCGATTGCGCTCCAGAACCTCCTGTTCGAGGCCTACGGCGCCGATACGCGCTCGCTTGGCGACATGATCGGCGACCTCGTGTTCGACAGCTACGAAGTGACGAATCAGTTCAGCCTCAGCTATCTCGCGACGCTGATCTTCGCCCTCGCCGTGGCGCTGCTCGGCGGACTGTCGCTCTTTCTGAAATACACATCTCTCGGCTGCGCGATCCGGGCCACGGCGGAGGATCCCGACACCGCCGAGCTCGTCGGAATCAACGCGCGCGCCGTCTATGCGGTGGCCGCCGCGATCGCGGTCGCTACCGTCGCGATCGCCGGCACGATGCTCGCCATGCGGGCGACCTTCGATCCATACTCCGGACCGATGCAACTCATCTTCGCGTTCGAGGCCGTCGTGATCGGCGGCATCGGGTCGTTGTGGGGCACGCTCATCGGCGGAATAGTTCTCGGGCTCGCGCAATCGATCGGCGCCGCCATCAACCCGAAGTGGTTTCTGCTTGCCGGCCATCTGACCTTCCTCGCGGTGCTTGCCCTTCGCCTGTTCCGAGACTGGGCGCGGGCGCGCGGCGGCCTGCGTTCGGCGCTGGGGCTTCGGGGATGATCGAGGCGCAGAAATTTTCCGTCGAGCGCTGGACGCGCGAATTGGCCGCCTTCGGGATCGTCGTCGCCGTTGTCGTCCTGGCGCTGGCGGTGACGCCGCTTTTCGCCGGAGCCAATGTGGTCGACAAGCTCACGACCCTGTTCGTCTACGTCATTCTCGCGGCGATGTGGAACGCGCTCGCGGGCTATGCCGGTCTCGTCTCGGTCGGGCAGCAGGCGTTCTTCGGAATCGGCGCCTATTTCGCCATCCGCCTCGCGGCGGCGGGTTTTCCCGCCTATCCCGCGCTGCTCGCGGGGGCGGTTGGCGCGGCGCTGCTCGCGGTCCCCGTCTCCTTCTTCATGCTGCGCCTCAGGGGCGGCGAATTCTCGATTGGCATGTGGGTGCTCGCCGAGGCGTTGCATCTCATGGTCAACCTCGACCCGCTCATCCAGGGGGAGACGGGCACATCGATGATCTCGCTCAACGCATTTAGCCACGCCGAGCGGCTCGCGGCGAACTACTGGCTTACGCTCGGCTCGATGCTGGCGCTGCTCAGCGCGATCTTCGTCCTGTTGCGCAGTCCGTTCGGGGCTTCGGTGCAGGCGATCCGCGACGACGAGGAGGCTGCAGCCTCGATCGGCGTAAACGTTCTAGCCGCCAAGCGGACCGTGTTCATACTGGCGGCGTTCGGCTGCGCGCTGGCGGGCGTGCTCTGGCTCGCGACCTCGGTCACGTTCCAGCCGAAGACCAATTTCGGCGTGCAGTGGACCGCCTACATGATCCTGATGGCGCTGGTCGGGGGCCTCGGCACGTTCGAGGGGCCGATCCTGGGGGCGGTCCTGTTCTTCCTGGTGCAAAACGAGTTCGGCGAGAACGGCGTCTGGTACATGGCGGGCCTCGGCGTGGTCGCTATCTCGTTCGCCCTGTTTCTGCCGCGCGGCCTATGGGGCGAGATCGAGGCGCGCACCGGCCTCAGGCTGCTGCCGGTCGGCTACCGGCTGCGCCTGCCGGACGCTACGGTGCGAAAGTCGAGTCGATAGGCGGTCTGAGCGGATGCGCTAGCCGCGCCGGCGAAGGGAAGAACGCGATGAAGATTGAAGCTGCGGTTGCGCGAAAGCCGGCCGCGCCGATGGCGATCGAGACGCTTGATCTCGCCGAGCCACGCGACGACGAAATCCTCGTGAAGCTCGTCGCGACCGGCGTCTGCCACACCGACATCGCCATGCGCGATCAGGCCTTTCCGGTTCCGCAGCCGATCGTTCTCGGACACGAGGGCGCCGGCGTCGTTGTCAGGGCGGGACGCTTCTGCGACGAAGTCGCGCCCGGAGATCACGTCGTAATGTCGTACAATTCCTGCGGACGCTGCCCGAGCTGCCGGGACGACGAAGCCGGCTACTGCCACGATTTCTTCGGCTACAATTTTTCTGGCCTGCGGCCCGACGGGACGAGCCCGATCTCGAAGAATGGCGAGGCGGTTCATGGCAATTTCTTCGGCCAGTCATCGTTCGCCACCTATGCGCTCTGCCATCCGCGCAATATCGTCAAAGTCCGCAAGGACGCGCCGCTGCGTCTCCTCGGGCCGCTCGCCTGCGGCGTGCAAACTGGCGCAGGGGCGGTCATCAACGCGCTGAGGGTCGGGGTCGGCAACTCGCTCGCAGTGTTCGGCGCGGGCTCAGTGGGGCTGAGCGCGGTCATGGCGGCAAAGGTCGTGGGCGCGGCGGCGATCGTCGCGGTGGATCTCAACGCGGAGCGGCTCGAACTTGCGCGCGAGCTCGGCGCGACGCATACAATCGACGGCGCCACCCCGGATCTCGTCGCGCGCGTGGTCGAGGCTACCGGCGGCGGGGCGGCGTTCTCGTTCGACACGACGGGCCTGCCCGCGGTCATCCGCAAGGCGGTCGACTCGCTGGCGCCGCGCGGCGAATGCGGGATCGTCGGGGCCGCTCCGCTCGGCGTCGAGGTTACGCTCGACCTCATGGGCGTCATGACGGCCGGCCGGAAATTCCGCGGCATCGTCGAGGGAGACGCCACGCCGCAGGTGTTCATCCCGGTCCTGCTCGACCTTTACCTGCAAGGCCGCTTTCCGTTCGACAGGCTCGTCACCTTCTACCCGTTCGACAGCATCAACGACGCCGTGCGCGACTCCGAGACGGGCAAGGTCGTCAAACCGGTGCTATGCATGCCCGAGTAGGGCCTTGGGAAGGGCGGCGTCGGGCCCCGAGGACAAGCGGCCAGACACGCCTCACCCGGCCCGCGACCCAAACGACCGGGTTCCGGCTACCCAGAGGCCATTCGCTCCAGCGCGTCGAACAGGAGCCGAAGATCCTGCGGACGCGACAGGCGGTGGTCGCCGTCCTTGACGAGCGTCAGCGTCGCCGGATCGCCGCCGAGCCGCTCCATCAGCGCGAGCGCGTGGGCGTAGGGCACATCATCGTCGCGCATGCCCTGCAGCACGACCGTCGGACACGAGGCGCGAATCACGCCGCCGAGCAGGAGATGCTTTCGTCCGTCCTCGATCAGGGCGCGGGTGAAGACGTCGGGCTGCTCCGAATAGGCGGAAGGGCGCCGCCACGCGCCCTTTTCCAGGATCGCTCGCCGCGCCTCTTCCGGGATGCGCTCCCAGATCAGCCTCTCGGTGAAGTCGACGGCGGGCGCGATGAGGATGAGGCCGGCGAGCCGCTCGGCTTCGCCTGACTGGACAAAGGCGCGGGCGACGAGCAGCGCCAGGTATCCACCCATCGAGGAGCCGAGCAGGATCTGCGGTCCCTCGGTTTCGGCCCGCACGATCGCGAGCAACTCTTCCAGCCAGCGGGAGATCGTGCCGTCCTCGAGCCGCCCCTCCGAGCGTCCGTGGCCCGAATAGTCGAAGCGCAGGAGGCCGAGGCCGAGCCTCTTCGCCTCGGCGTCGAGCGCACTCGCCTTGGTCGACTCCATTTCGGAGCGGTAGCCGCTGAGCCACACCAGACCCGGTCGCCCGCGTTCCGCTGGCGCACGGCGGCGAAAGGCGATACGTCGTTGATCCGGGGGATTCCCGACCATGAAGACTTGCGGCTCTTCGTTCGACAAGCTCAATTCGTCCTCATGATGCGACTCGACGCTCGCGCCTCGATTCTCCGCAGCCTTGCCGGCGCCGGCTTGGCGGAGGCGGCGCCGGCTGTCAATCGCGCCCTGTTCCGGCGAAGCCGCGCGTGAACGCCGACCCCCTGGCTCCCTTCGGGCGCGGCTCGAAAGCGCCGCTCGCGGGTCTCACGATCCTCCAGATCGTCCCGCCGCGAGCGGTCGGCGGCGATGAACGGGGGACGCTCGCGGTTGCCGCCGCGCTGGTCGACGCAGGCGCGCGGCCGCTGGTCGCGAGCAATTCAGCGGAACTCGCGAGCGAAGTGCAAGCGGTCGGCGGCCTGCACATCCCGTTTCCCGCCTCGAGCAAGAATCCGCTCGCCATGGCGCTCAACGTCCGCCGCCTCGCGCGCGTTCTCGAGTCCGAGCACGTCGGTCTCGTCCATGCGCGATCGCGCGCCGCCGCCTGGGTCGCGCTTGCCGCCTGCCGCAAGCTCAAGCTGCCGCTCGTGACAAGCATTGTCGGCGAGGGGCCGACCGGCAAGCCGCGTTCGAGCTTCGAAGCGGCGGTCGGGGAGGGCGCCTTCGTCATGGTCTCCTCTCAATTCGCCGCGGATCGAGCAGGAGACGTCTTTCCCGCCGCTCTCCAGCGGCTGCGAATCGTCCGGCCCGGCCTGGATCTTGCGCGACTGGCGCCAGAAGCGGTCAGCCGCCAGCGGGTGACCAACGCGCGCGAGAGCTGGGGGGCCGCGCCGCACGAAAGGATCGTGCTCGCGCCGACCCGGCTTGCGCCGTCGAGGGGGCTGAAGCTCATCGTCGACGCCGCCGCCATCCTCGACAGGAAGGGCCTTGCGGACATCCGTTTCCTGCTCGCCGGCGAAGCGGCGAAACCGTCCTTCGCGCGCGAGCTCGACGCGTTCGCCGTGTCGCAGGGCGTGAAGGCGATCGTCGCTCGGATCGGCGCGCCTGCCGACCTTCCGGCGGCGTTCGTCGGCGCGAGCGTCGCGGTCTTTGCCGCCAGCGAGCCGGAGGGCGTCGGGCGGACTGCAATCGAGGCCGCGGCCATGGGCGTGCTGACAGTGATCGCGGACGTCGGCCCCGCGCGCGAAATCGTGCTCGCGCCGCCGGACGCCCCGACCGAGGAGCGCACCGGCTGGATCGTTCCGACCGGCGACGCGCCGTCGCTCGCGGCCGCGATCGAGTCGGCGCTGACGCTCGGCGCGTCGGCGCGGGAGGCGATCCGCCGCCGATCACGGGCGCGAATCGCCGGGCTCTATTCGCTGGAGCGGATGAGGGACAATGTGCTCGGCGTCTACGCAGAGGCGGTGCAGGCGGCGGGGGACTGATGGTTTCGAAGGGTTACAACGGGCGGCAGATCGCGCTGCACTGGATGGTTTTCGTCCTCGTCGCCATTCAGTGGTTCATCGGCGACGACATGACCAAGCTTTTTCGGGCGGCGCACGGCGGTCCGGCGACCGGCGTCGCGCCAATCTGGGCGCCGATCCATATCGTGGTCGGCGTCGCCATTCTCGTCCTGATGCTGTGGCGCCTCGGTCTGCGCTTCACTGACGGGACGCCTGCCCCGCCGAAGCAGCATCCCGCTCTTGAATGGCTCGCGACTGCCGTGCATGCTGGGCTCTATCTCGATCTGATCGGCGCGGCGCTGGTCGGCCTCGTCGCCTATTTCTGGCTGCCGCAACTGGCGGGACTGCATCATTTGATGGTGCGGCAGGTCCTGCTCGTGTTGTTCGCCCTGCATTTCGCCGGCGCGCTGTGGCATCGGTTTGTGGTGCGCGACGACGTGATGACGCGAATGATCCGGCCGGCGCGGTAAGGCTCGCCGCGCGCCGGCCGCCGACCGTCATCGCTGGATGAAGTAAGTCGCCGCGCTTCTGTCCGCGATTTGCCGCATCAGCGGAATGTCGATCAACGGGACGTTTCGCAAGAGTTCGCGTCCGACCAGTGCGAGGTTCTTCCAGGTTTGGTCTCGCTCCCTCAGCGCCAGAGCAGACAGCGCGCACTGGCTTGCCCAGAACCCGCGACGGCCCGGCAAATAATCCTCGAGCAGCGCCTGCGCGCCTTCGTCGCCGGAATCAGTCGCCTTGAGGACGGCGTCGACATCGTCTCCGGCTTCGAACCAGTCTCCGGCGGCCTCGCTGTCGGCGACGGACTTGTGCGCTTCGGCGATCGCCCCGGGTTCATCGCAACCCGCAACTCCGACGAGAGCCTGGTCGATAATTTCGGCCGGGGTCGCCGGGTCGGGAGCGAGCAATTCGAGGCCGATCAACTCCAACGTGTGCACGAGTTCGAACGGCGGCGGCGCCGCGCTAGCCAGATTGCGGCCGAGCGCGAGCCGAACGAGCCGAGTCCAGGAAGCGAGCGAAACCTCGGCCGTTTTCGTCGAGAGCATCGCGCCGAGCTCGATCTCCCCAGCTTTCCGCTTCGAAACGTCCTCGACGAGGAAGGAATCCGCGACGCCACAGGGTTTCGTCATCACGGAAGCGATCGTGTATTTGGAGCCGCGCTTCACGGTCGCGAGGAGCGCGGCTGCGCCCGACCCGTCGCAGGCCGAGACGATCGCTTTGACGAACTGCGAGGCTGGGCGCGGAGCCGTCGGTCCTTCTTGGGGAATAGCCGCATCGAGCGCTTCTCGCCTGAAGGCGGCAGCCACGCGCGGATCATATCGATGCGCCTGCGTAAATCGGCCTCCAGCGGGCTGCGCGCGATCGATGCGGCGAGCCCGCGCAACGCCGCCAAGGCCAGTGGCTCGTCCGGAGCGAGCAGGAATCCAATGGCGCTCTGGCGACCGCGCGGGTTCCTGTCGGCGGCGAGCGCTTCGATGAGCGCGGCCTGGTAGGGAAGGGGGAAGATTGCGATCAGCGACCGGATTTCCTCATGCACCGCAAAGGGGTCGCCTGCGAGACTCAGGAGCGCCGGCTGCACAAGCGAGCGGTAAGCCTCATCTCCCGGTTCATAGAAAAAGCCCGCCGAAGCCATTCGTCCCATCGACGCGCGCGCCGCGTCGCCGATGTCGACCTTTGCTCCGCTGAACAGCCGGCCGAGAATCATCAGAACGCTGGGATGGATTTCGTCCCGACGCGCGGCCTTATCGATCGTCTCCCGAACCGCCTTCAGCAATTCCCGGGCCTCGGGGTCGCCGCCGTTCGCGTCGACCCGCACGCGCTCCAATTCCTCGGCGAGCTGCGACATGGCTTCCGCGTCCGGCATGTCGTCAACTTCTTCAGGCTGCGCAGACAGGAACGCATCGACCATGTCCTCGAGACTTTCCTTCTCGAGCGGCAGCTTCTCGGCAAGGAGCTGCCGGAGGAGGTCCATGTCCACGCCGCCGAAGAAGTCCTGCAGGTTGGCAGGTTTCCGGCGGGGCGCCTTTCGCCCTCGAGCGGCAACTTTTTTGGCGGCAATTTTCTTCATCGGCGTCTCGCTTGGCGAATCGAAGCAAACGATACCGCGATCGCCTCCGCCCGGCCATGGCGACTGTGCGTCGCGTTCATCTATCCACAGCGCTCGCCGTCGCAGCGTCTGCGCGCCTCGCTAACCGCGCCGGATGAACGAACCGTCGCGCAGGTCCATGATCGCCTGCCGGATCTCGGCCTGAGTGTTCATCACGATCGGCCCGTGCCAGGCGATCGGCTCGCGTAAGGGGCGGCCCGAGACCAGCAGGAAGCGAACCCCTTCATCGCCCGCCTGGACGCTGATCTCGTCACCGGCGCCGAAAACGACGAGCGAGCGGTTGCCGACCTTGTCGCGGATGAGGACATCCTCGCCGCCGACCTCCGCCTCGCGCAGCACGCCGAACGGCTCGGAGGCGTCGGCGAAGTCGCCCGACCCCTCGAAGACATAGGCGAAAGCCTGCCGATAGTCCTCGACCTTGAGCCGCTTCTTCTTGCCTGCGGGCACCGAGACGTCGAGGTAGCGGGGCTCCGCCGCGACGCCGTCGACCGGCCCGGTCTTGCCCCAGAAGTCGCCGCAGATCACGCGCACCGTCGTGCCGTCGTCGTCGGTGACCTCGGGTATCGCATTGGAGGGCACGTCCTGATAGCGCGGTCTGGTCATCTTGAGGTTCGCCGGCAGGTTCGCCCACAGCTGGAAACCGTGCATGCGTCCCTTGGCGTCGCCCGCGGGCATCTCCTGATGCATAATGCCGCTTCCGGCGGTCATCCACTGGACGTCGCCCGCGCCGAGCTTGCCACGGTTGCCGAGGCTGTCGCCGTGCTCGACAGAGCCCGCCAGCACATAGGTGATCGTCTCGATGCCGCGATGCGGATGCCACGGGAAGCCGGCCTGATAGTCCTCGGGCCGGTCGCTGCGGAAATCGTCCATCATCAGGAACGGATCGAAGTCGGAGGTGTCGCCGAAGCCGAAGGCGCGCCGCAGCTTGACGCCTGCGCCCTCCATGGTCGGCCGGGACGGGTTGATGCGCTTGACGGGACGGATGGACATGAAACCTCCAGATCAAAGTCGGCGCCGACGAATTACTTTCGTCATTGGCGGTACAAGGAGCGACAAACAGGCGAAAGTTCTTGTGTTCGTCAGCCGGGTCGATCGCAGACATAGGAATAGCGTGAAACGAGCACAAGTATATCAGTCCGTGTGAACGTTTCCATCAGTCTGAGCGACCTTCGGCCGCCCGCCGACCTGCTGCACCGCTCCAGATCCCGCCGCGACGGCGCGTCGGAGAGCCGTCGCGATATCGGCGCCGAGAAGGCGCGCGGCGAGAAAGGCTGCAGCGAAGGCGTCGCCGGCGCCGGTGCAGTCGATCGCATGCGTCTTCGGGGCCGCGACCCGCCAGCGCCGCTGGCCTTCCGCCGCCACGCAGCCGGCCGCGCCGCGCTTGACGACGACGAGCGGATAGCGCGCAGCCAGACGCTCGCACTGGCCCTCGGGATCGTCCGTTCCGGTCAGCGCCGCGGCCTCGTCCTCGTTGGGGAAGAGGATCGTCGCGTCCCGCGTCCATATCAGAAATGCTTCCGCCCCGACCTCGCGCAAGAAGGCCGCCGAGGCCGGATCGACGCTGACCGGCCTCCTGCCGGCGCGGCGCATGACGTCCAGCACGGCTTCGCGCGGAGCGGGGGCGAAGAAGGAATAGCCGGAGAGATGGATGAGGGAGGCGCCTTCGATCAGCGCGTCGGGAATGTCGGCTGCCGAAAGCGCCTCGTTGGCGCCCCGGTCGGTGTAGAAGCTGCGTTCGCCGCTCGCGTCGATCAGCGCGACGAGCCGGCCGGTCGGCCGCTCGCGGTCTTCGACGAGGTGCGGCGTGACGCCGGCGCACGCAAGTCGCGCTGCTTCGGCTTCCAGGTCAGCGGCGCCGACTCGGGCCACGAGATCCACCTGAGCGCCAAAGGAGGCAAGCCACGCCGCCTGGTTGGCGGCCGACCCTCCCGGCTCGACACGGATTTTTGCCCGCCGGTCCGATCCCTTCGCGAGCGGCCCTTCGGGGCGGACGATGACGTCGGTCATCACGTCGCCGACGAGAAGGATGCGGGGCAGCGACGAAACCGGGTGATGCGGCCTTCGAACTCATTTGTGAAGATAGCCCGGCGCTTTTAGCGAGCAAGGTTCAGACCGACTTTATGGGCATAATGACATGCCTCCAAGCATGCCCGTCCTCAGCCCTCCCGCTTCAACAGGTCATCGGCCTTGTCACGGCGCCGATTGCAAGACTTCGCTCACCGCGGACGGGTTGCGCCCGATGACCTTGAGGTAGGCACGGGCGGCGGCATCGGGGTCTTTGCGTCCCTGTTCCCAGTCCCGCAACGTGCCGAGCGGGATCCGAAACCGCGCCGCGAATTCTTCCTGCGACAAGCCGAGCGCCCGGCGGATCACCTTCACCTGAGGCGTCCGTTTCATATGCGACAGCCGTTCGACGTCAGGGGCTGTGCGTCTGGATCGGCAAGCGCCGCGGCATGGATATCCTCGTCCGACATCGCGTCCGCGCGTCGCCAGTCATTCCTTTTTCTCATGGTATCGCCTTCGCTCAAACGGCTCCGACAGTCGCGCCGAGATGATTCGGATGGACTGGCCCCGCATTGTATAGGCGACAAACAGCAGACGGCCCTCGCTCATCCCGACGAGGGCGAAGCGGTCCTCGCCGTAGTCCTCGCTCCAGTCCAGCCAATCGAGCGCGAACGGGTCCCGAAACGCCTCGCGAGCCGCTTCCATCGCACATCAATCTACTGCTTAGCCGTAGGTGCGTAATGGGTCAAGCGGCGCTCCTTCGCGTCGTGCATGCGAACGCAAGCGATCTCATGCCGTCGCTCTTGCGGAGCTGATCATTCAGTCGACAGGAGCCGGAAGATCGGTATCTTTGCGCCTTCCGCTCTCCTTTCCGGGCAGAACAAGCGAACCGAAGGTCGCGATATGATCGATTTCTGGGTTTCGATCGGCAGCACCTATTCATACCTGACGGTGATGAGGCTGAAGTCGGTCGAGGAGGCGAGCGGCGTGCCGTTTCGCTGGCGGCCGTTCTCCGTTCGGGCGGTCATGGTCGAGCAGGAGAACATCCCGTTCGTCGGCAAGCCCGTCAAGATGGCCTACATGTGGCGGGACATCGAGCGCCGGGCGCAAAGGTACGGGCTCGAGCCGCGTTTGCCGGCCCCCTATCCGCTGGCCGAATTCGACCTCGCCAACAAGATCGCCGTCCTCGCCGAGACTGAGGGCTGGTGCGCCGATTATGTCCGCGCCGCCTATCGGCAATGGTTTCATTCCGGACATGAGCCGGGGTCGGAGCCGGGCGTGTCGGATGTTTTGCGCGGGCTCGGCCGCGATCCGGCGCGCGTCCTCGCCTCGGCCCGCACCGGGCGGATCGAAGAGCGCTACACGCGCGACACCGAGGAAGCCAAGGCGCTCGGCGTGTTCGGCTCCCCGACCTTCGTTGTCGACGGCGAGGTCTTTTGGGGCGACGACCGCCTCGAGGACGCGATCGACTGGTTCAAGGCAAAGCAGCCGGGCGCGGGCGGGGAAGGGCAGGGTTAAATTCCCTGCTCGCGCTCCAAACGCTGGATTTAATTCCCCTGATAGGCCAATTGTTTTCCCTGTTCCTCGGAGCAGGGAAAATTCGCACAAGACCATGGAATCATTTCAAATTTCTCAGACGTTTTTACCCGTAGAGCCCCGAAAAACAATAATTTCCCTGTTTTTATCCCTGATACGTGGGAACGGCCGGCGGACGGGGCTTGGACCGCTCACATCCTCGCCAGCTCCGCCGCGGTCTGTGCGGCGAGAATCGCGTTGTTCTTGATCAGCGCGATATTGGCTTCGAGGCTTCGGCCGCCGGTCAGCTCGACGACCCGCTTCAGTAGAAAGGGCGTCGCCTCCTTCTTGCCGATCCCCTGTTCCTTCGCCTCCGCCACCGCGACCGCGATGCGCTCCTCGACCATCGCCTCTTCGAGCGCCTGATCCTCGGGCACCGGATTGGCGATCAAGAGGCCGCCGGGGCCAACATCTCGCTGCAGCATAATCATCCTTGCGAGGTCGCGCAGGCCGTCGCAGCGATGCTCGAGCCTGAAACCGGACGACCGGGCGTAGAAGGCGGGAAATTCGTCGCAGCGGTAGCCGACGATCGCCACCCCCTGCGTCTCCAGGAACTCGAGCGTCTTCTCGATGTCGAGGATCGATTTCGCCCCGGCGCAGACGACGGCGACCCGGGTGCGCGACAGCTCGACCAGGTCTGCTGAGACGTCGAAAGTTTCCACCGCGCCGCGATGGACGCCGCCGATGCCCCCGGTGGCGAAGATTTCGAATTCCTGCCAGCTCCGCCACGAACATCGTCGCGGCGACTGTCGTGCCGGCCGACCCCCGCCGGGCGACGACCGGGGCGAGATCCCGGCGCGAGGCCTTGACGACGCCGCCGGACAGCTGGCCGAGGCTTTCGATCTCCTTCCGCTCGAGGCCGACCCGGAAGCGTCCGTCGATCACCGCAATCGTCGCCGGGGCGGCGCCGAACGAGCGGACGGCGTCCTCGACCATGTGCGCGGTTTCGACATTGCGCGGGTAGGGCATGCCGTGGGTGATGATGGTCGATTCGAGCGCGACGATCGGCCTTTTCTGGGCTCGCGCCTCGGCGACCTCCGGCGAGAAATCCATGAGGTCGGCGGCGCTCATTTTGACCATGCTCCACGGAGCCGCGATCGGCTCTCGTCGCGCCGATTATCGAGAATCGGCGCCGAAGGATCAATGGCGCCGTTCCCGTCAACTGAGTGGGGACGACTCACGCTGGCGATTTGAAGTGTCGGATGCGGTTGGGCTAGCCTATTGGACGGCCAATCTGCCGGCGCCCGCGGACCAGGGCATGAGGAGTTTGGACCTGAGCGATGGACGATAAGCCCGAGCAGGCGCCGAAGTCCGATCTCGCCGCGGCCCTGAGGCGCGCGCGCGCCGAGAACGCCGAGCGCGCCCAGGCGATTGCGGAGCTGCGCGAAATCGAGATGGGGCGCCTCGGGCTGCTCGAGACCGAGCTCAAACCCATCGTGCTTCAGGCGCCGCCGGGCGTCGACCTGTTCGACTTGACGCTCTCCCCGGGCGAGCATCCGCGCCTCTTTCTCGACATGGTCGCCTTCGTCGATATGGGGCGCGACCGACGAACCTACCGCTTCTTCCAGGACACAATGCACGGCCGGGTCCTGATCGCCGAAAGCGGACAGATCGAACGGATCATCGCCGCCGTCACCAATTATGTCGCCCGCCGACTCGTCGAGCGGGAGCGGGCGCTGGCCGAGGGGTGCGGCGAGGACGCGCCTGAGCCGGCAGTCTGGCAGACCGGGCCCGTCGAGCCGGCGACCGAGGCGGCTTCCCCCATGGCCGAGCCGCTCGAACCCAACGCTGGGGCGCAGGCGCAGACTTTCGCCAACGCGATCGCGCCAGAAAAGCGCCGGGAAGGCGGCATAGGTGACGCTTTCGCCTTTCTCCTCATGACGCTCGGTTCAGTCACGCTCATCTGTCTGCTGGCGCTCGGGGGCTACGTCGTCTGGACGCTCCGGCTGCGGGAGCTGTGGGCGCACTGGTTCGGCCTCCCGCCATTCTGACGCCTTTGCGCGGGGAGGCCAGGACCTCCATTCCGCCTTGATTTGTCCACCCTCGCGCGTGACAATTCTTTCGCTGTGTTCGTCGGCCAAATAGCGGCGAAATGTGGCGGGCAGGGAAGCATGGACGGCTCCTTCTTTTCCGATCTTTTGGCCTCGATCGCCGAGCGCGGTCGCTCGGTCCTCAAGTTGACCGCATGGCCCCGCGACGCCGAGAACGTCGGCACGCTCGCCGAGATGTCCAGCGCGCTGCTAACCGGGCGGGGCGAGGCCTCCGGAATCGCGCTTGCGAGCGAGATTCTGGGCCGGTACCGCGACCTTTCCGACGTCGACAAAGACGCGTTCTATCGTGCGCTGGCCGACGATTTCGGGCCCGACCGGCGCCGAGTCGAGGACGCCGTGGCGCGCTTCGCGGCGACCGGCGGAGGATCCGCGGCGAGCGAGATTCACTACGCTTCCGAGCCGCGCCGGCAGGAACTCTTCCGTCGTCTCAACCGCGCGCCCGGCGGCACGGCCGCCCTGGTGGCGATGCGCGCCGACCTTCTCGAGGCCACGCGCGGGGATCCCGGCCTTGCAATCGTCGATCGCGATTTTCAGCACCTCTTCGGCTCCTGGTTCAACCGCGGTTTTCTGGTGCTGCGCCGGATCGACTGGTCCTCGCCGGCCGCAATCCTGGAGAAGATCATCCGGTACGAGGCGGTGCATGAAATTCACGATTGGGACGAGCTCAGGCTCCGCATCGATCCCTTGGACCGGCGCTGCTACGCCTTTTTTCACCCGGCGCTGGTCGACGAGCCCCTGATTTTCGTCGAGATCGCGCTGACCGTGGAGCCGCCCTCCGCGATCGCCCCGCTGCTCGCCGAGAAGCGGGCGCACGTCCGAGAGAACAAGGCGCGGGCGGCGACATTCTATTCGATCTCCAACTGCCAGCAGGGGCTCACCGGAGTCACCTTCGGTAATTTTCTCATCAAACAGGTCCTCGAAGAAATCCGACGCGAACTGCCGCGGATCGAGACCTTCGTCACGCTATCGCCGATTCCGGGCTTTCGCGCTTGGGTCGAGGCCAGCGACGACCCGGCCGTCGAGAAGCTGGCCAAAGCTGTGCGTGAGGCGGCGCAGGACGAGCGCTGGCAGGAGAAGCCAGACGTCGCCGCACGGCTGCGCACCGCGCTCGAGCCGCTCGCAGCATATTACTTTCTGAAAGCGAGGCGGGACGACGGCCGGATCATCGATCCCGTCGCCCGCTTTCACCTCGGCAACGGCGCCGAACTCGAGCGGATCAACTGGATGGCCGACCTTTCGCACAAGGGGATCGCAGAATCCTACGGGCTCATGGTCAACTATCTTTATGATCTCGCCGAGATCGAACGCAATCACGAGGTCTATGCTAATGAGCGGGCGGTCGTCGCCTCGAGCGTGGTGAAAAGGGCATTGGCGGGCGCCCGTTCGCGATCCGCAGCGCAGGCGCTGCCGGCGCCGGGAAACTGACCCACGCAGCGAGCCTCATCGACCGGGAGGAATGTCATGTACGCCGCAATTCGACAGGTGAAGGCGAAGCCGGGCACGGCGGACCAACTCGCCGACCGGATCAAGGACGCGGTGCCGATTGTCAGCGGCGTGTCCGGCTTCATGGGGTACTATGTGATTTATGCCCCTGACGACACGGTCACCGCCATCAGCATTTTCAACAAGGTCGAGGAGGCGGAGGAGTCGAACCGCCGCGCGCTCGCCTGGATCGAAAAGAACCTCGCGCCCTTCGTCGTCGGACAGGCTACGGCGACGGCGGGACCCGTCATCGTGCATTCGGTGCCGTAGCGGCTTTAGGAGAGCGGAACCGGCGGCGGTGGGAACAGCGTCGTCTGGGCTCGGTCTGCGCGTCTCGTTTCGAAGGACAGTCGCCACGATTTTCGACGGATACGCTAGGCTTTTGGGCAGGCCGGGGCTTCGCCGGAGGGCAGCGGGTCCACTACGGTTGTGGAAACGTCTCGACGCATTCTGATGTCGCGAAACGCCTGGATGACGGAACTGTGAGGCGCGAACTCAGGGTTCGTCTCTAGCGGCCAGTGGCCCGCCATTTCGGTGAATGTTTCGAACAGCTGCCGCCGCCTGATTTGTGCGAACTCGACTGGCCCGCACATCCGCAGGTGAGGTCAACCAACTCTCGGCATATTGCCGCCGACAGCCGCCTGCCTTTCCAACCAGCCGTGCCTGTATTCAAACTCAAACTCAGACGGTTGGAAGCGGAGCGCACCGGGCGAAAGAGCCAGGAACCAATGCGAGTCAGGAAAATGCGGGTGCGGGCCCCGGTTCCGGCATTACCGTCTCCGGGATTTCGCCCGCGTTAGTCTGACAGGATCGGCCGGCTTGGCGGTCGATCCTGTCGGGTTCTTCTAGTGGGTCTCGTAGCGGGTCGCTGCTACGGAAGCGCGAGCCGGACGCATGAAGTTCAGGACCGTCGCGCTCATCGTGCTGCCGGTCAGGACCAGCGTCGCTCCGAGAGCGATCAGTGCAGACAGCTCCAACACGACCGAGTGCACGTCGCACAGAGCAAGGATGCCGAGCACAACCGCGGCCAAGCCGGCCAGCGCCGTCACGCCGGCTGAGCCGGAGGCCATCTCATGCGCGACCAGCTCTGCGCCGCCGCTCTGCGAGGAGCCTGCAGCGGACAAACGCTCGGCCACCCGCTTCAACGTGTGCAGCTGAGAGACAGAGTTGGCGCTTACCAGGAGGCCGGCGCCGAAGGCGATGATCGCGATCGAGGTCAAAATCGCCGACTCGACCCCGACCAGAGCGAGTATGCCGAGGACGATTCCAGCGGCGCCGGCCATGAAGAGCGCCGAAACGCTGCTTCCGCCGAATTCCTCCATGCTGCCCGCGCCGTCAGGAAAGATAATCCCGACGTACTCGGACAAGATCGCCCCTCCTTGGACAAGCAGGGCCGCTCCGAAGACGATGGTTGCGATAGCGACCAACATTTCGGGCTTGGCGCCGGACAGCCCGATGATCGCGAGGACGATTGTGGCGACCCCGCCGATTGCGTCGACAAATCCGCCATAGGCGGCAGTGTCTCGCGATGCGCTTCCCGTGGTGAAGGACATAGACATGGCGAACTCCTTAACTGATAAATTTCACTGCCGGGCTTTCGCACCGGCTGGCCGTTCAGCCGACCAACGGGGCAAGCGAAGGAATGTTCCGATAAATTCGGGGCTTAGGCGCCCTGCACGGAGCGCGCCTGTTGACATGTCTTAGAGACAGGCGACGGACGGACAACCGGGGCAAGTTTCGTTGGATGAGGGGCAAGTTTCGTTGGATGAAATGACGTCCATCCGAGTTGAAATCGAGCTTGCGTCAGACGCCCGCGCCTGGTGATGCGGCGAGGTCGGCGCCATCTGTGGATGAAGCGGCTTCGAGCCCCGGCGACGGCGGGCCGCTCGCTCAAATCGCGAGCGCCTCGCGTTCGCCGATCGCATCGCCGTCGAGAGCCAGCCCGCGGGCTCGGGCGGTGACACGCCAGAGTTCGCCGTCGCGATCGAGCCGCACCAGATGATAGGCAGCGCGGAAACGCGGGTCTGTGGTCGCCGCCGCCGCAGAAGGCGCTCCGAGCACAGGAACCGAACCTCCGACCGTCTTCGTCGCCGGCGAGGCGAGCGAACGAACAAGCCGGCGGTGGTTGTGGCCGTGAAGAATCGCCTCGGCGCCGTGCGCGTGGACAACCCGCTCGAAAGCCGCCGCGTCGGTCAGTCCGCGCAACGGCGAGGTCCCCTTCGCGAGCGGTGGATGATGGACCAGGATTACGCGGGCGAGGCCGCGTGACCCGGTTTCCTGGAGCAGTTCGGCGAGGCCCGCGAGCTGACCGCGGCCGAGCCTTCCAGTCGCCATGAGCGGACCGGTCGGCACTCCTGAGGTGAGGCCGATGATCGCGATGTCGCCGCGCACCCGCAGGTACGGAAAGGTCGAGGCGCCGGAATCGCCAGTGGTCCAGGGCTCGAACGTCGCCTTAAGCATCGGCATCGCCGCGCGCACGTAGGCGTCATGATTGCCCGGCACGAAACTGACGTCGGCTGGGTCGCCGAGCGCCTTCATCCACGCCGCCGCGCGGCGGAATTCGTCAGGCATGGCGATGTTGACGAGATCACCCGTCACTGCGACGTGGTCCGAGCGCTGCGCCCGGAGATCCTCGACCAGGCGCGCCAGCAACGTCATGTCGTTGAGCCGCTCGCGCCCGCGCCTCCAGTTGACGTAGCCCATGAAACGCTTGAGGCGGAAGTGGGGAAGACCTGGGAGAGGCGCGGGGCCGAGATGCGGGTCTGTGATATGCGCGATGGTGAATCCCATGGACCGACCCGATTCACGCGACGCCGCGCCCGCCATTGACGGGCTGCAATAAGAGGGCTTCAAGGAAAACACAATCCGCCCGCTTCGGCAGGAAAAGGCCTTCCCAGCATGGCGACTTTGGCGATTCGGATCCGAGCGAGAATTGCGCATCTGAGCTTTTTGATGACGCGGCCAATGACGCTCGGCGTGCGGGGCGTGGTGATCGGCGAGGGCGATTCCGTCCTGCTGGTGCGGCACGGCTATGTCGCCGGGTGGCATTTCCCTGGAGGCGGAGTCGAGGTCGGCGAAACCTGCCTCGAGGCGTTGGAGCGTGAACTCGAGGAGGAGGCTTGCGTTTCAGTCCGAGGAGCGGTTTTGCACGGTCTCTTCTTCAACGAAGTTTCGTCGCGCCGCGACCACGTCGCGGTCTATGTGATTCGCGATTTCGCGGTGCTCGGGGAGCGCAAACCGGACTGGGAGATCGCGGAGGCGCGATTCTTTCCCCGCTCCCGCTTGCCGGACGGAACGAGCGCAGGGACACGGGCTCGGCTCACGGAGATCTTCGATTCAGCCGCAGTCGGTTCCCATTGGTAGGATCTTGTGGCGGAGCCTGCCGAACAAGCGCCGCAATTTCAACTCAAACAGTCTTCTGGGAGCAATCGACATCCGAGGGGGAGGGTTCAGGTTAACGCGTCGGTAGGCGATCCGTGCGCTTCATTCCGTTGCGTGGACTTTTTCAGTCTGTGGCACTAAGGCTTGTCGGCATACGCGGGGAAACGAATGAATCTGTCATACTGGCGCCTGGCGGCGCTCGGCCTCACGGTCGCGACGGGGGCCCTGCTTGCCGGATGTGACGATTCCTACCTCGACACCGGCCCGGGACGCTCCGAGCATGCGATTTCGGGCGCAACGCTCGCGCTGATGGACAAGATCGATACGACCCCGGCCTCCCCTGTCCTGATTCGCACCTACAAGAAGGAGGCCGAGCTCGAGATCTGGAAGATGAAGTCGGATGGCCGCTACGCGCTCCTGAAAACCTATCCGATCTGCCGCTGGTCCGGCCAACTCGGCCCGAAGAAGGTCGAGGGCGACATGCAGGTGCCCGAGGGCTTTTACACGATCGCGCCGGGTCAGATGAATCCGAACTCGCACTACTACCTCGCATTCAACGTCGGTTACCCGAACGCCTACGACCGCGCTTACGGCCGCACCGGTGGATCGGTCATGGTGCACGGCGTCTGCTCCTCGGCGGGCTGCTTCTCCATGACCGACGAGCAGGTGGCGGACATCTACGCCATCGCGCGCGACGCGTTCCGCGGCGGCCAGCGCGAGATCCAATTGCAGTCCTATCCGTTCCACATGACGCCGGAGAACATGGCGAAGTACCGGCTCGATCCCAACATCCAGTTCTGGAAAGAGCTGAAAAGCGGCTCGGACCATTTCGAGGTCGCCAAGACCGAACCGCAAGTCGTCGTCTGCGGCAAGCATTACGTGTTCGGCGCGACTGCGGACGGCGCGGTGTCGGCGAGTGCGCCGTGTCCAGCTCTCCATCGTGATGAGGACGTCGAGACGCTGGTCGCCGAAAAGGAAGCCAAGGACAACGCCAAAGTCGCGCAGCTTGCCGCTTCGGGCGTGAAGGCGATCCGGACGGTCTACGCCGACGGCGGTCAGAATCCGGTGTTCGCCGGCTACAAGGACACGAGCGACCCGGATGCCCTGGTGGGTGGGCCCCAGGAGGTCGTGTTGAACGACCCCGTGAAGCCTGCGCCGGCGGTGGTGAAGATCGCCGTCGCCGACGCCGCCAGACAGCGTGCGGCGGTCGCCGATGAGCATGCCCCCGAGACGACGTCGTCCACAGGGGTCAAGCCTCAAGTCGTCGCGCTTTCCTCGACGGCGGGAGATCAACCGGGCATCTGGGGCGCGAGCACGCAGAACGTGAAGAAATGGCTGCACCTCGGCGGCCAGGATCAGGCGGTGCAACCGACGGTGACCGCCTATATCCCCGACCAGCCGATCCCGACCGACGTTCCGTTGCCGCCCCGTCGCGGCGCTCCCGAGGCGCAAGGCGAAAAGCATGTCGCGCTGAAGATGCCGCTGCCGCCTGCCAAGCCGGGCGAGGCGGCGCCATTCCAGCCGACCGGGCAAGACGCAGCTCCCGCCACGGTCGGCGCCGGTCCTGCGCCTGCTGGGGCCGCCGCTCAGTAGGGCGGCATCTGGCTGGTCTGGCTTGGAGAGGTTTTGGCCGCGAGCACTGGAAAACAGAAGAAGTGCTCCTGAGCCTGAGCTGAGCAGGCGGCCCGCCTCGCTTTCCCTCTCGGATCGGGCGCGCCAGGCCTACCCTTTGGCGCCCTTCTCCGCCGCCCGCCGCAAGGCCTCCGCCAGCGCCCCGCCGCCGGGAGCAGGCCGGTTGGCCTCGGCATTGTTGACCGCTCGGACGGCCTTCGCATCGCCGCCCCGGCCGCCGCGCGGCGCCTCGCCCGCCGGCGCCGGGTCGCTGAGCCGCATGGTGAGGGCAATGCGCTTGCGCGGGGCGTCGACGCTCAAGACCTTCACCTTCACCACGTCGCCCGGCTTCGCCACCGCGCGCGGGTCCTTCACGAACGCGTTCGCCATCGCCGATACATGGACGAGCCCGTCCTGGTGGACGCCGACGTCGACGAAGGCGCCGAACGCCGCGACATTGGTCACGACCCCTTCCAGCACCATGCCGGGCTTCAGATCCGCAATCGAGTCGACCCCCTCCTTGAACGTCGCCGTCTTGAAGACCGGGCGGGGATCGCGGCCGGGCTTCTCGAGCTCCTTCAGAATGTCGGCGACGGTCGGGACGCCGAACCTTTCATCGGCGAACTCGGCCGCCCTCAGCCCTTGCAGCGCTTGCCCATTGCCGATCACGGCAAAAATGTCGACCCCGAGTCGGTCGAGGATGCGCCGCACCACCGGATAGGCCTCCGGATGGACGCCCGAGCGGTCGAGCGGCTGGTCGCCATGGTTGACGCGCAGGAAGCCGGCGCTGAGCTCGAAGGCCTTTGCGCCGAGGCGCGGCACGTCCTTCAGCGCCGCCCGGTTGCGGAAGGCGCCGTGCGTCTCCCGGTGGACGACGATCGCCTGCGCCAGCGCTTCGCCCACGCCCGAGACCCGCGCCAGGAGCTTGGCCGAGGCGGTGTTGACGTCGACCCCGACCGCGTTGACGCAATCTTCCACGACCGCGTCGAGCGAGCGTCCGAGCTTCTGCTCGGAGAGGTCGTGCTGGTACTGGCCGACGCCGATCGACTTGGGGTCGATCTTGACCAGTTCGGCGAGCGGGTCCTGCAGGCGCCGTGCGATCGAGGCCGCTCCCCGCAGGGTCACGTCGAGCCCGGGCAGCTCCTGCGCCGCATAGGCCGAGGCCGAATAGACCGACGCGCCCGCTTCCGACACCGTCGCCTTGGTCAGCTTGAGTTCCGGATGACGCGCCATGAGATCGGCGGCGAGCCGGTCGGTCTCGCGCGAGGCCGTGCCGTTGCCGATCGCGATCAGCTCGGCCTTGTGCCTGGCGGCGAGCGCGGCGAGGACGGCGATGCTCTCGTCCCATCTGCGCTGCGGCTCGTGCGGATAGATCGCCGTCGTCTCGACGATCTTGCCGGTCGCGTCGACGACCGCGACCTTGACCCCGGTCCTGAAGCCCGGGTCGAGGCCGATCGTCGGCCGGCCGCCGGCGGGGGCGGCGAGCAGAAGGTCGCGCAGGTTGGCTGCGAACACTTTCACCGCCTCGTCCTCGGCCTGGGTCCAGATGCGCAGGCGCAGATCGACCGCGAGCTGGGTCTCGATCTTCGTCCGCCACGCCCAGCGCGCGCTATCCAGAAGCCAGCGGTCGCCCGGCCGGCCGCGGTCGGCGATGCCGAAGCGGTTGGCGATCGCGAGCTCGTAAGGCCCGAGCGCGCGGTTCGCCGCGCCGGCCTCGGCGTCAGGGACGAGCCTGAGATCGAGAATCTCCTCCCGCTCGCCGCGCATCAGAGCCAGCGCCCGATGCGACGGGATCTTCATCAGCGGCTCGAAGAAGTCGAAATAGTCGGCGAACTTCGCCCCCGCGGCCTCCTTGCCTTCGCGCACTTTCGCGACGATCCGCCCGCCTCTCCAGAAATCCTCGCGCAGCCGGCCGATGAGCTCGGCGTCCTCGGCGAAGCGCTCGACCAGGATCGCCCGCGCGCCGTCGAGCGCCTCCTGCACGCTCTGGACGGCGTCCGGCTTGACATAGGCTTCGGCTTGGGCGAGCGGCTCGCGCTCCGGATGGGCGAGCAGCGACTCGGCGAGCGGCTCGAGGCCGTTTTCGCGCGCGATCTGCGCCTTGGTGCGGCGTTTCGGCTTGAACGGCAGATAGATGTCCTCGAGCCGCGCCTTGGTGTCGGCTTCGTTGATCTGGGCCTCGAGGGCGGCGTCGAGCTTGCCCTGCTCGCGGATCGAATCGAGAATCGTTCTGCGCCGGTCTTCGAGCTCCCTGAGATAGGCGAGGCGGGTCTCGAGCGTCCGCAGCTGCGTGTCGTCCAGCGCCCCGGTCGCCTCCTTGCGGTAGCGGGCGACGAAGGGCACGGTCGATCCTCCGTCCAGAAGGCCGATTGCGGCGGCGACTTGGCCGGTCTTGACGTTCAGCTCCTCGGCGATGCGTTCGGCGATCGATTTCATGGAATTCAAGCCGACGCGTCGGGCGCGTCCGGGCGCGCGGCCATGCCGATCCTGGCGAGGCCGAGGTTGAACAGCCACCGGGTCCGCGCGGCGAAATCGTCCTTGTGCTCGAGCGCCCGCTCCTCGATCAGCTTCCAGGACACGATGGCGATCGCGACCGACACCGCCGCGGACGAGGCCATCATCGCCGCGAGCGTCAGGGCCGGAAACAGAAAGACCAGGGTCTGCTGGACCGGGAAGGCGTAGATGTAGACGCCGTAGGAATAGTCGCCCCAGTCGTTGAAGCGGCGAATGCGCCCGCCGGGCACATAGGCGAGATGCAGGACGAGCGGCGCCATCGCGAGGAGGTAGACGATCAGGAACGTCGTCCTGTCGAACGAAACCGCGACCAGCGCCGCGCCCAGCCCGAGCAGCATGCCCACTCCCATCGGGACGCTGTCGCGCCACAGATAGAGCGCCGATCCGTAGAGGTACATGAACATGCGGATGTTCGCGCCGTTGAACGCGCCCCCCGACAGGCGCCCGCGCAGCACGATCACGAAGAACAGGGCGGCGCCCACGGCGGAGACGAACCGCATCCCCTTGGGTCGCAGGGCGGGCAGGAGCGCGAAGGCCACCCACAGCACGGCGACATAGATGTACATCCTGAGCTCGACCGGCATGGTCCAGAGCGAGCCGTTGAACTCGCCCTTGAGCGGCAGGGCGTCGAATACGCCGGGCAGCGAATAGCGGATGCCGCCGATGAGCGTCGCGCATTTGGCGAAATAGCTCCAGGTCGTCTCGGAGGCGAAATAGTCGGGAAACGGGAGCGTCGTCAGCGCCGGCGCCAGTACGAAAACCATCAGCAGGAGCATGACCCAGAGCGCCGGATAGACCCGCAGCGCCCGCGCCCAGAAGAAGCTGATCAGATCGCCGCGTTTCACCAGGCTCGCGGTCACGAGAAAGCCGCTGGTCACGAACAGGGCGTCGAGACCCATTTCGCCCAAGGAAAATCCGACGCGCCTGAAAACCGGCTCCGTCTCGGGCGGCAGCCCGAGCGCGCCGATGCTGTGGGCGAACAGCACCGCCATCGCCGCCGTGAAGCGGACAAGGGTGAAATTGTTGTCCCTGCCGACGGCGTAGTGGGACAGCCGCATCGCGCGCGTCCTCAAGGAACCGGGCCGCGCCGGCAGCGACCCGCCGCCGTCATTCGGCCGCCCGGGCTGGGCGCTCGGGCTGGGCGCGCCGTTGGGCCTTCAACAGGTCGGCGACCATGAACGCCAGCTCGATCGACTGCTCGGCGTTGAGGCGCGGATCGCAATAGGTGTGATAGCGGTCGCGCAAGTCCAATTCCGAGATCGCTCGCGCCCCGCCCGTGCATTCGGTGACGTTCTTGCCGGTCATCTCGAGATGGATGCCGCCGGCGTGCACGCCTTCGGCCAGACAGCCGGCGAAAAATCCGCGCACTTCCTGGGCGATGCGCTCGGTCGGACGGGTCTTGTAGCCGGTCGAGGTCTTGACCGTGTTGCCGTGCATCGGGTCGCAGACCCAGAGGACCCTGCGGCCGTCGCGCTTGGCGGCGCGCAAGAGCGGCGGCAGCGCGGCCTCGACCTTGTCGGCGCCGAACCGGCAGATGAGCGTGAGGCGGCCCGGCTCGGCGTCCGGATCGAGCACGTCGATCAGGCGCAGCATTTCGTCCGGGGCGAGCGTCGGCCCGCACTTCAGGCCGATCGGATTCCTGACGCCCCGGCAGTATTCGACATGCGCTCCGCCGAGCTGGCGGGTCCGGTCGCCGATCCAGACCAGGTGGCCGGAAGTCGCGTAATAATCGCCCGAGGTCGAGTTCGAGCCGGGTCATCGCCTGCTCGTAGCCGAGCAGAAGCGCCTCGTGAGAGGTGTAGAAATCCGTGGCCCTGAGTTCGGGATGCGCTTCGGGGTCGAGCCCGATGGCGCGCATGAAGCCGAGCGTCTCGGTGATGCGGTCGGCGACGCCCTGATAGCGCTCCGATTGTGGACTGTCCTTGACGAAGCCGAGCATCCAGCGGTGAGCGTTCTCCAGATTGGCGTAACCGCCGGTGGCGAAGGCGCGCAGCAGGTTCAGCGTCGCCGCCGACTGGCGATAGGCCTCGATCTGGCGGCGCGGGTCGGGCTCGCGCGATACGGCCGTGAACTCGATGTCGTTGACGATGTCGCCGCGATACGCCGGCAGCTTGACGCCGTCGATCGTCTCGAAATCCGAGGAGCGCGGCTTGGCGAACTGGCCGGCGACCCGGCCGACCTTGACGATCGGCGAGGCGGCCGCAAACGTCATCACCACCGCCATCTGCAGGAAGACGCGGAAGAAGTCCCGGATATTGTCGGCCGAATGCTCTTCGAAGCTCTCGGCGCAATCGCCGCCCTGCAGCAGGAAGGCTTCGCCGGCGGCGGCGGCGCCGAGAGCGCGCTTCAATTTGCGCGCTTCGCCCGCGAACACGAGCGGCGGATAGCCGGCGAGCTGACGTTCGATCCCGGCCAGCGCCGCGAGGTCCTTGTAGACCGGCGCCTGCTCGACCGGCTTCATTCGCCAGCTGTCAGGGGTCCACCGTTGATTCGCCATTCGCCTTCTTCCGAACGCCTGTCTTAAAGTCCGCCTTTTGCCCGGAAGGGCGGAGCGATGCAAGCCATGCCTTCCGCGACTTCCGCAGGAAGCGCCTCAGTTCGGGGTTCGATCCTTGCTACCTTCCCGATCAGCCCGGCGACGGCGACGAACGCCAGCAAGGGGGCGGAGACGCCCACAGTCGTGTTGCGGCGAGTATTGGTTCATCAGTCAGCGATCACGGTGCTCGATTCGCGCGGCGAGCGCTCCCGGCAAGCCCATGGTCGTCTTCGCCTCCGGCCGCCGATAGGCTCCCACAACCGCCTTCCGGACGCCGAGCGTAACCAGCGCCTCGGCCTGCTTCACCGCCGCGGCCAGCTGATCGACAACCGGGACAGGCACGCGATCTTTGATCCGCGGCGCAAGGCCGGCCAGCGGCGCCCCGGCGAGGATTACCACGTCCGCCTCCAGTTCGAGCGCCGCTTGCTTGGCGAGTTCCGCAAGCAGGTTTTCCTTCTCGTCCTGCACGTCGCCGATCGAGCGGAATGGCTCGTCGAGCATGCGGATGCCGGCGCATCGGCCCGTGAGGCCGTGCATATCGACGCACTCCTGGTACCAGGGGCCGAGCGCGCGCGCGAAGGTGACGATGGCGAAGCGGCGGCCGAGCATGCAGGCGGTCAGCATCGACGCCTCCGCCATGCCGACAACGGGAATGTCGAAAAGCTCGCGGGCGCCGAACAGGCCGGGATCGCCGAAGGCGGCGATGATCGCGGCGTCATAATCGTGGTGGAGCTCAGCAAGCATCTCGAGCGCGACGGCGCCCCCGATCTGCGCCTCCGCGCGGGTGGCGATGTAGGGAACGCCGCGGGTCGCGGTCGCGGTCGCAAGAATTGTCCCTTGGGCCGTCGCCTGTTTCGCTGCGGCCGCAAGGCGGGCCGTGACGTCCGCGCTGGTGTTCGGGTTGAGAATGAGAATGCGCATTCGTCGTCCTGCAGCGGATCGCGTTTTGGGAAAGGCAAGGAGGACATGAGGCGCTTGTCAGCGGTGCGCCTCTCCTCGACGAGTCATTGGGGGACGTCGGTGTTGTACGGGTCGAGGGCGAAGCCGGGCACGCCCTTGCTGTCCTCGGCGGCCTGAAGCTCGTTCAGCAACGCGGTCTTCTGCGCGTCCGTCGGCTCGGACGGCTGATGGTCGAGTGCGGGGAGGATGTATTCGTTCACCATGTAGCGCAAAGTCTGGAGATGCTGGGCGTCGCGCAACCCTCCGGCCGGCGACATAATGCTCGTCATCGCCACGACGGCGTTCTCTTTCGGCAGAACGACGATGTTCTGGCCCTTGAACCCCGCGGCGTCGAATTCCGGCTGATCGTCGCCGTCCATGCCGCCTTCGAGAATGTTGTTGACCCACCAGTAGTAGCCGAAGAACCGGGTGCTCTGCCCGGTCGTCATCTGCTTGACCCAATCGGCCGGCACGAGCTGTTTGCCTTCCCACCGTCCGCCTTGCAGCGCCAGCATCCCGAGCCGCACCATGTCGACCGGGCGCAGCCTCAAGCCCCAGCCGCCCGAAACGAGCCCCTTCTTGTCGGCCCGCGACCAGGCGTAATGCTTCATGCCGAGCGGCTTGAACACCTTGTCGGCGGCGTAATCCTCGAGCTTTTCGCCCGCTGCCCCGCTCAGCATCGCCGTCGCCAGGATCGGATTGACGTCCATGTACTGGAACACTTTGCCTGGCTCCAGCAGCGGCGTCGTCGTTGCGGCCAGTTTCAGACGGTCGGGCGACTCGTAATAGATCGGATCGTTCGGCGGGTTAAAATCGTAGTGGAGGCCCGTCGTCATGGTGAGGACATTGCGGAGCTTGATCTTTCCCTTGTCCGCGACGGCCTCCTTGAGATCGGGCCGATAGGCGCCGACGACGTCCTTCACCGAACTCTCGAGGCTGATCTTTCCCTCGCCGATCAGATCTCCAGCGAGAATTCCGACCAGCGCCTTGGTGACCGAATAGAGTTCGTAGTTCTTATCGCGGGTGATGCCGTCGCTGTAGCGCTCGAAGGCGATCTTGCCGTCCTTGACAATGACGAGGCTGCGGATGTCGAATTTCTGGTCGCGGATCCATTTGGACAGCTTGACGAGCTGGCCGGAATCGACGCCGGCCTGCTCGGGCCAGACCTCCGGAAGCTCGGTCGGATCGGGCTTGGCGGGGAATTCGACCTTCACCGACTGCGCGTACGCGGGATACCCGGCCCCGAGCGCCAGACCGGCGCCGAAGAGGGCCGCCGCGATGGGCTGAAATGTCGACGTCTTTCTCATCGTTGCATCTTCCTGCGTTGTACGACCGGGTCGCAGACATCTGCGCGGACGCCCCGGTTTTGCGTGGGGCCCCGTCAGACGCGTCTGTCCGATCGAGTTGAAGGCGCTTCAGCGACCCTCTTCCGCGAGCGGAAGAGGGGGAGTTTCGAAGCTGGCTTTGGCTGAGGTCAGAGCACTTTTTTGGCGCTGAGCTTGGCCAGATAGCGAGCGCCGAGCGGGGTAATGTTGCCGTTCCAGTCGGTGTAGTAACCTTCCTCGGTCATCTCGGGGAGGATGAACGGAATCCAGGCGCCCCAGGTGTTCTTGTTGGCGCCGTCGTAGGACGGGTTGCTGCTCTTGGCGTCGCCGTCCGGCCAGCCGTAGGTGAACCAGAAGGTGAGGTGCGCCGGGTCATAGACTTCCGCAGCCACCGTGCCGCCGGTCGCTCCATGGTTGGAAATGGAGAAACCGGTGTCGCCCATGGGCGCCTTGCTGCGATTGGCGTCGTCGCCGAGGAATTGCTTCAGCATCGCGACGTCGATCTTGCCGTCGCCGCCTTTCAGGAGCTCCATCGCGCGCGGAACCCGATAGCCGGTCGAAACGGCGTATTCGTGGTCGTGCTCGTCGGCCGCGTTGCTGATGTCGATCGGCTTCATCTTGTCCGAGGTCCACAGGTTGGCTCTCGCCGCGATGCCCTCGTCGGTCTTCGTGTAGCGCTTCACGACATTGACAGTCTGATAGCCCACCTCGACCACCGCCATATTCCCTTGGGCGTCGGCGAAGATGTAGTTGCCCTGATCGCCGATCCCTTTCGGGTTATCCTCCACGAACTTGATGGCCTCGTCGACGGTCGCGACCGTGGACCCCAGTTTCAGGAACCAGTCGACGGCGTTCATCTTGTTCGGCGCTTCGGGCTCCTTGGGCACGACCCAGGCGCGCGTCCAGGAAAAGCCCTTCTCGTTCATCCCGCGGTCGGAGCCCACGTCGAAGTAGTGACCCGGAGGATCCTGAATGTGCAGCGGCGTATGAACGAATTTGTAGCCCTGCTTGGGAATGGTCAGGTAAACCTGATTGCGGGGCCCTTCGATATAAGGGTTGTCGCTCGTAGAGGCGAGGTAGACGTTGCCGTCCTTGGTCGCCGTCCCGTTGGCGCCCATCAGCGTGCAGGCCCGGCTGAGCCCGCCAAAGCTCGGGGCCGTCAAGAATGTGGTCGCCAGCGCCCACGCGATCGTCTTGTTAAGCTTCATGGCTCTCCTCTCCCTCATAACACCGTCCTCAATGGACAGCGGACTTCCACCCGGCGCCCGGCGCCGAAAATTCAGGCTAAGGCTCCAAAGCCCTCGAGCAGTCCGGCCCGCGCCGAGCTAAGCAGCGGATCAGAAAAAGGCGCCCCAGCCGCGGATCGATGCGGGTGGGACCTCGGCGAGCAGCAGGCTCTTCCACAAGGTCGTGGCGATCGAATCGTAGACCGGGACGCCAAGCTCGGCCTCGAGCCGCTCGACGAGCGGCGCCGCGCGCATGTTGGTGCAGACAATCGCAATGGCGTCGACGCTTCCGGCCGCGACTGAGCGCGCCATCCCGGCGATTTCGCGCTCCGAAACCTCGGCGAAGGCAAAATTGTCAGTGAGCCCCGAGTGGCGCTCGGCTACGCAGTCGAAGCCGGCTTCGCCCCAGTTCTGGACGATCATTTTCTGCACCGCAGCGTGATACGGCGTGACGAGGCCGACGCGCGTGACGCCAGTGCGCTCGAAAATCTCGCGGAAGGCGAGCACCGAAGTGCAGGTGGGAACGCCGGTCGCCTCCGTCAGGCGCTCACACAGACGCTCGTCGCGCTCGAAGCCCAACCAGCTCGCCGAGGTGCCGTTCCAGGCGACAACGTCGACCTTCGCGTGGGTGAGAAGTTCCGCCGCGCGAAGAAGCTCATCCTCGTCGAATTGTCGGTCCGAGGCGGCGGAGGCGGCGATCTCCGTCACCTTAAACCGGCTGAAGTGGACGGTGACATTGGCCACGTCCGCCAACATGGCCGCAGTCACGGGCTCGACTATAGTGTTGGACGAAGGGGTCAGCATCCCCAGTCGAACCCGGTTGGGCATTTCGGTCTCCAATTGGGCTAGCAAGAGCGGCGCCACTTAGATGGCCAGCTTGCGGCTGTAATCGATCGTGGTCGAGCAAACGAAGAGCGCGACTCCCGCGAAGGCGAAGAACATCAGGGCGAGGAAGTAGGAGCCGGTCGTCTGCACGATCAAGCCGACGATGACGGGGACCGTGATCCCGGCGATGTTACCGGCGAGGTTCATGCAGCCGCCGAGGAAGCCGGAGCGGGCGCGAGAAGCGAGGATGCCGGGGATCGCCCAATACATTCCGCACCACCGCAGGAAGAACAGGGTGGAGCTGAGAAGCAGGACGACGGCGAACGGGTTGCTGACATAGGCCACGCCGAGAATCGACAGCGTTGCGACGGCCGCGGCAATGCCGAACAGGGTCCGGAAGATCACGTTCGGCCGCCCGCCGCGCACTCGCCAGCGATCAGCGATTTGGCCGCCGGCGAGCTCGCCGACGAAGCCTGCGAAGAACATGGTGAAGAGCGAGCCGCCGAGCTCCCCGATGTTCAGGCCGTGCACCGCCGAGAGATAGTTCGGCATCCAGGTCAGGAGGCCGTAAAAGACGGCGTTGAAAAACATCCAGCCCAGGCACATGCACCAGACCGAGAGGTGGCGGAAATAGGCGATGGAGCTCGCCCCGGACGTCGCCGGGGTAAGCGAGTCCTCATGCGCATGCGCCTCGGCGATGTGGTCCACCTCAGCCTTGCTGATTGACGGATGGTCGGCCGGGTTGTCGCGGATGTACCACCAGGCGAGCAGCCCGCACAGCATCGTTCCGGCGCCGGCGGCGATGAACGAGACGCGCCACGAGCCGAATTCGCCGATGAGTCCGGCGATGACGAGCGAGCCGATCGCCGCGCCGAGCGGGGCGCCGCCGTCGAGCAGCGTCGCGCCGCGGGCGCGTTCGTTCGACGCCATCCAAATGGCGTTGAGCTTGCCGCCTGCGGGATAGATCGGCGCCTCCGATGCGCCAAGTCCGAGGCGCGTCAGGACCAGCACCCAGGCGCTGAACGAGGCGGCCGCGATCGCCTGGAAGAAGCCCCAGCCGAGCGTCGCCAAGGCGATGACGATGCGCGGCTTGAACCGGTCGGCCAGCATGCCGCCCGGGATCTGCATCAGCGCATAGGTGATGAAGAAGGAGCTGAGGATGAAACCCTGCGTCGCGAAGTCGATGTTGAACTCTTTCGAGATGACCGGCATTGCGACGGAGATCGACGCGCGGTCGATATAGTTGATCGTGATCAGCATCAGCATCAGAAGGAAGATGCGCCACCGCACGTTGGTCTGCCCGCGGGCGTTGACGGCGTCGATTGCGCGGGTCCTCGTCGTCGTGGCCGCGTTACGCATGGTCGCCTCGTGGAGGTTGCGAGAGATTTGATGAGGCGCGGCTCGCCGCGACGCCAGTCCTGCAGCTCGGCCGAACCGGGATGAACGCGCCAAACCGGCCGCGGCGTTGCAGGAGTTGGACGTCGAATTCATGGGATCACGCCTCCTGACGGCCGGGAGCGGGGACGGATTGCGGTGGCTCGCACGCAAGGAACTGGCCACGCCCCCGCGCCGCGTCGAATATTCCGTCCGACCAGACGACCTCGCCACGAGAGATCGTTGTCACCGGCCAGCCGCGCACGCGCATACCCTCAAAGGGCGTGTAGTCCACATTGTGGTGCAGCGCGGCGTTCGCGATTGTGACGTCGCGCTGCGGGTCCCATATGACGAGGTCGGCGTCGGCGCCGATCGCGATCGACCCCTTGCGGGGATAGAGGCCGTACATCTTGGCGGCGTTGGTCGCGGTCAGCGCGACGAACTGGCAAAGGTCGATCCGGCCCTCGCTGACGCCCGCCGAGAAAAGGAGCGGCAGGCGGGTTTCCAGCCCCGGTATCCCGTTCGGGATGCAGGCGAAGCTCGACGCCGCCTTTGGGACCTTCTTGCCTTTCGGATCGTCGTAGCGGAACGGCGCGTGGTCGGAGGAGAAGACCTGGAAGAGGCCCTCCCGAAGACCGTCCCAGACCGCGGCTTGGCTCGCTTTGTCCCGGGGCGGCGGGCTGCACACGCATTTCGCGCCGTGAAAGCCGGGCGCGGCCAGATCGTCGGCGGTGAGGAACAGATATTGCGGACAGGTTTCGGCGTAGATGCGAAGGCCCCGGCTCCTCGCCCAGCGGATCTGCTCGATCGCCTCCTTGCCTGACACGTGAACGATCAGGATCGGCGTATCGACCAGTTCAGCGAGCGCGATCGCCCGATGCGTCGCCTCGCGCTCGGCGATCTGCGGGCGGGCGGCGGCGTGGAACTTGGGCGAGGTGTCGCCGATGCGCTCGAGCCGCTCGGTCAGCCACCCGATGCAATCGGCGTTTTCCGCGTGGATCATGACGAAGGCGCGCTCGGACCGCGCCAGCGCGAGCACGTCGAGGATCTCCCGGTCGCTGAGCTTGAGCGCCTCGTAGGTCATATAGATCTTGAAGGATGTGTAGCCGTCGCGGATCAGCGCCGGCAGCTCTTGCCCCAAGACCTGAGGAGTTGGGTCAGTGACGATGAGGTGGAAGGCGTAGTCGATATAGGCTTTGCCCTCGGCTCGGCGGTGATAGTCGAGGACTGCCTCGCGCAGGCTCTGGCCCTTCATCTGAGCGGCGAACGGCATGAGCGTCGTCGTGCCGCCGCAGGCGGCCGAGCGCGTGCCGCTTTCGAAGTCATCGGCCATGACCGAGTCGTCGCCGGTCGGCTGGTCGAGGTGGCAATGCGAGTCTACGCCGCCCGGCAGTACGAGAAGACCGCTCGCGCCGATCTCGCGTTTTCCAGGCGGCAAATCGGCGGCGAGGGCGACGATGCGTCCGCCGCGGATCCCCACGTCCGTGCGGAACACGTCGACGGCGGTCGCCGCGGTCCCTCCTCGAACGACCAGATCAAACTCCGCCATTTCGGCTCCCTCGACGAGGCTCGCTGGCCTCTTGATCTTTAAAATTTTGCATGCAAAATTATGAGTGCAGTGGACTTACATCCGTTGCGCCGGGGTTGTCAAGCGCCTATTTCGGTCGGATTCATCCGTTCAGGGACGGTCATCAGGAGGTTTCGCTATGGCCGCCGCGTCAGCCGCGAACACCGCGCTCGCCGAGGTTCAAACCCCCGCGCACGAAATCGAGGCGCCGCTCGTTCCGATTCGCAGGCGCCCGCTGCACGATGAGGCGACCGAGCGGATTCGCGACATGATCGTCGAGGGCCAACTCGCAGCGGGCGAGTGGATCAACGAGGCGGCGCTTTGCCAGCAGCTGCAGATATCGCGCACCCCCCTGCGGGAGGCGTTAAAAGTTCTCGCCACCGAAGGGCTGGTCGAGCTTGTGCCACGGCGCGGCGCGAATGTGGCGCGGCTGTCGGTTCGGGAGGTCGTTGACTTGTTTGAGGCCCTGGGCGGGATCGAGGGGTTGGCGGCGGAGCTCGCGGCTGCGCGCATGTCCGAGGCGGATTTCGAAAAGCTTCGCCAGATGCAGATGCGCATCGAACAGCAGCACAAGGCGAAGGATCGCCTGAGCTACCACCACGAGAACCATGAATTGCATGTAGCGATCGTGCGGTGCTCCGGCAATTCCGCGATCGCGGACATCCACGCACGGTTGATTGCGCGGGTTCGGCGCGCTCGCTACCAGGCCATTCTTTCCGAGGCGCGGTGGGGCGCGGCCGTCGAGGAGCATGGGCAAATCCTGGCTGCTCTCGAGAAACGCGATGCGAAGCAAGCCGGCGAGCTCATGCGGCAGCACGTAGCTTACACCGGCGACGTCGTCAGAAGATCGATGGAGGAGAGAATTCCCTGATCGGGTCCAACGTTGGTTCTCCATCGACTTTCCGTCTGAGCGCTCGAAAGGCCGCCTTCGCCTCAATTCGAAGCTCGGTTTCTAGCCGACGTTCGTCCAAGTTTGAGTCTTCGCCGGAGCGAAGTATCGCGTCGGCGATTTGCGAGATGCGATATCCGTCGCGGAAGCTCGGCGAAGCCTGCTGGCCCTTGACGACCGCGCTGATGAAATCGAAGCATTCAATGATTTTGGTCTCGCCGTAGCCGATGCCGAGCGCCGGAATTGGCCAGAGCGCCCCACCATAGGGGTGGGCGGGGCCGGTGTAGACGGTGCGAAACCCCCGCGCGTCGGCCGGGTCGTCGGCGAACATGACTTGCAGTTCGTCCATGCGCTCGTAATTGAACGCGATCGATCCTTTGTCCCCGTGGATTTCCAGAGTAATGAAGTTGTTCCTGCCGTAGGCGTTGCGCGTCGCCTCGATGGACCCCGTTGCGCCGTTGGCGAACTTGACGAGAGTCAGCATCTCGTCGTCGACGTCGACTATTCCGCGCGGACCTTTGCCGCTTTTGTCCGAGGCCGCGAGCTGGTCAAAACCGCCAGATTGCATGGGACGCGAATTAATATAGGTCTTCACCACTGCGTTGACGGAAGAAATTTCGCCGACCAGATAGCGCGCGAGGTCGATCACGTGCGTTCCGATGTCGCCGACCGCGCCCGAGCCGGCTATTTTCTTCTGAAAACGCCACGACAGGGGGCCGTTCGGATCGGCCGACCAATCCTGAAGGTAGGTGCCGCGGAACGAGAGGATGTTTCCGATCCGGCCGTCCTCGATGTACTTCCGGGCCAGGGCGATGGCGGGGGTTCGGCGGTAGTTGAACGCGACCATGTGCGTGACGCCCGCCGCTTCAGCTGCGTCGAGCATGGGCATGGCCTCGCCAGCGGTCCGGGCGAGCGGCTTTTCGCAAATCACGTGCTTGCCCGCCCTGGCGGCGGCGATGGCGATTTCTGCGTGGCTGTCGTTCGGCGTCACGATGTCGACGACGTCGATGTCTTCACGGGCGACGACCGCCCGCCAATCCGTTGAGGCCTCGTCGAACCCGAAACGCTGGCGGGCGGTCTCGGCGAGGTCGGCGGTCACGTCGACAACCAGCTTGCGGCGAGGAATGGCAGGCGCCGGCCAGAAGAACATCGGCATCGCCGCGTAGGCCAACGCATGGGCCTTTCCCATAAAGCCGCCCCCGATCATCGCGACGTTGAGTGTCTTGGTCATGATTTCATCATCCTTCGCTTGCAAGACATTCTGCGCCTGTAGCGGCGGGGGATCCAAACTCGAGCGCTGGGTTCCGCCGCTCCCGTCAATCGGCGCGGTCGCTGATCATCTCCAGAAACCTCATTTCCACCGGCCGGGCGAGCAACTGATGCAGCCGACCGAACAGGGGCTGCAGGTGCGGCGCTTTCAAATGGACGTCGAGGTCGTCGCGGCTTCGCCAATTCTCGTAGAAGACGAACACGTTGGGATCTTCGACGTCGACATGAAAGTCGTAGTTGACGCAGCCGGCTTCAGCGCGCGTCGGCGTGACCTGAGCGGCAAGAATCCGCGTAATTCTTCGCGGGTTTCGTCCTTAGCGACTACCGTGCCGATGAGGGTGCAGAGCTTCACTGGGACCGATCCTCCGTCACTTGCGCGATTGGCTGAGCGCCACAGCCAAGATGATGATTGCTCCGCGCGCGATCAGCTGCTGGCTGTATTCGAGCCCCATGAGGATCAAGCCATTGTTGATCAGGCCAATCATCAAGGCTCCGACGATCGAACCGGCGACGGTGCCGACTCCGCCGAACAGGCTGTTTCCTCCCAGGACGGCGGCGGCGATCACCGAAAGCTCGTCGCCCTGTCCAAACTGATAGCGGCCCGTTTCGAGCCTCCCCGCATACAGCATGCCCGCAACCGCCGCCGTTATGCTCGAGATCATCAGAACCCGCAGCTTGATCGACCGGGTGTTGATTCCGCTGTAGCGAGCCGCGATTTCGTTGCCGCCCGTCGCGAGAACGCGGCGGCCGAACGTCGTCCTCTTCAGCACGAGGTGTCCGACGACGCCGAACAGCAGCGTCCAAACGAGCAGGATCGGCACGGGGCCCAGATTGCCGCCGCCGAATATGAACGCATACGTCCTGTTGATAATCGGAATCGCTGCGGTGTTGCTCACCCACATCGACAAACCGGTCGAAATGCCCATCATCGCCAGTGTGGTGAGGAACGAAGGTATGCCGATGCAAGTCGTCACCAGTCCGTTGAAGAGGCCGACGGCGGCTCCTGTCGCGACGCCTGCGGCGACACCCCGGGCGCCCCGCCGCGCGAATTGTCATCGCCGTTACGACAGAAAATCCGCCAGCGAGCCGACGGAAAGATCGATCTCCCCTGTGGCCAGCACGAAGGTCATGGCCACCGCCATCACAGCGATCATGGCGGATTGGCGAACGATGTTGAGGAGATTGATCGGGTTGAGGAACCCCTGGCCGCTGAGAGTGACCGCGAAGATCGCAAAAATGCAAGCGAAGCCGATATAGATGATGTACTGGCGCCAATGCGATAACAGCCGCCAGCTCGGCGGCCGGCGATCAATGCTCTGAGCGAGCTTGGAGTCGGGAAGCCAACGCGGCGCACCGTTATTCGAGACGGGTTTCCTGATTCGGAACCAAAGCGCCCGGCGTAGCTCTTTTGTGAAACTGTGCGCCGGGCGAAAGTATCCGCTGCTCTACTTCATGCTGTCCTTGACGTCCGCGGGGGCATCGGTGTGGTAGACTGCCTTCCAGGCTTCCAGCAGATTGCCCTTGGTCACGGCAAGCGACGGCAGCGCCACGTAGTCCGGCGCCTTCTTGCCCAACAGTCCGTAGGCCGCCAGCTTCACCTCAGTCACGCCCTGGTCATAGGGCCTTTGGGCGCCAAGCCCTTTGACGTACCCTCCTTGAGCCATATTGATCGCGACATTCTCGCCCAGGTCCTCCGTGGTGATCACAAGGTTGTCCTTTCCCGCGGAACGCGCCGCCGAGATCACACCTTCGGCGGGGACGTCCCACGACCGCCCAAATACCGTCGATGTTCGGATGAGCGGTGATCATGGCGGACGCGACCTTATCGGCATCGCCCGAGAAGTCGGGGCCGGCGATCCCCTGCGCCTCGATGACCTTGATGCCCGGAAACTCCGAGATCGCCTTTTGGAAGCCCTGGTAACGCTGCTTGGTCACGAAAAAGTCCGCCGCGTGGAACACGGCCCCGATATTGCCTTTGCCGTTCAGGAATTTCGCCATCAGCAGTCCCGCAGCAACGCCGTTGCCGTAGTTGTCGGCCGAGACGACGCTGACGTAATCTTTGCCAGCGACCATGCCCTTGGGCACGTTGTCCATGAACACCAGCTTCACCCCTGCGTCGGCGGCCTTCTTGTAGGCCCCCGCCTCAGACACCGGGTCAACCGGAATGGAAATGATGATGCTGGGCTTCTTGGCCAGGACGGTTTCGATGTCGTTGACTTGGGTTTCGGGCTTGAATCCCGCGTCGGTTACCGCGACCAGGTCGATCCCGAGGGCCGCAAACTCGGCCTTCTGCCCTTCGACCTGAGCGCGCGACCAATCGTTGCCGCCATAGTGGAGGACGATCGCCGCGGTGGCGTGCATCGCTTTGACTTTGGCGATCTCGGCGTCGGAAAGGGTCACGACCGACGCCGGGGAAGGCGTCTCGCCGTTCGGTCCCGTGCTCAGCACTTTTCCGCTCAATGCGGCGAGTTCAGCGTCGGGATCCGCGGCGTGGGCTGCGCTGAACGTCGCCGGCGCCGCGAAAGCTGCGGTGAGCAGCAACACTGTCGCCGAGCTCAATCTCATTCCGTTCATAGGTTTCCTCCGTGCCTTCGCTTGGTATTCGACTATTGGCTCTCTGGCGTCTCTTGCGGCCGCGGCGCTGGTTCGTCAGGCGGTCATGGTCCCCCCAGTTTGGATTGCCTTAAGAAGCTGTCGCTCCGCATGGCGAACCCGCTCGCCTCGGTCGCTCTCCATATCCCAGGTCGGGTCGAGCTGGCGGCGCGGAAAATCGCTGACGATGGATCCGTCCGACAACACGACGATCCGGTCGCAGGCCGCGAGCAGCACCGACATTTCCGAGGAGATGAGCAGGATGGCGCGTCCGTTGCGCGCAAGCTCCCTGATCAGGGCGACGATCTCGCTCTTGCTGCCGATGTCGATCCCGGCTGCTGGCTCGTCGAGGACAAGAATGCTCGGTGCGGTGGCCAGCCACTTCGCAACGACGACCTTCTGTTGGTTGCCGCCCGAGAGCGTATTCACCAAGGTGTCCGCCGACGCCGCCTTGATGCGAAGCTGGGCCATTTGCTCGCGGCTCACTGCCGCCGCGGCCGAATCCGACACCCACGCGTGGCGGCTGATTCGATCGAGCACCGGCAAGGTTATGTTGCTGCCGACGCTGTGCCGGGCGATAACGCCCTCCCGGAGGCGGTCCTCCGGAATGAGAGCGACGCCCGCCCGGATGGCGTCGTGCGGCGATGTCAGTTTGACGTCCGCGCCTTTGATCCGGATCTGGCCGCTCGCGAGCGGCTCCATCCCAAACAGGAGGCGCGCCAGCGAGCTGCGGCCGCTCCCCAGGAGGCCGGCGACTCCGACCACCTCGCCCCGATGGATGGCCAGATTGACGTTCCGCGGTTTGGTCGCTCCCGAGGCGTCGCGCAATTCGATCAGCGCTTCGCCGCGCGCCTCTTCGCTTCGCTCGATGTCGCCGAGACCCCGTGATGCGCGGCCTATGATGTGCTCGATGATCTTATCGAGGGTCAGCTCCCGCAGCGGCGCAGTGACGGCGTGGCGGCCATCGCGAATGATCGTCGCGCGGTCGGCGATGCGCATGATTTCGTCCATGCGGTGCGAGACATAGATGATCGCGACCCTGTCGCTTCTGAGCCGCCGCAAAAACTCGAATAGTCGATCGACCTCCGAGGCGGAAAGGGCCGAGGTCGGCTCGTCGAGGACCAGGATGCGGCTGCGCTGGGAGAGCGCCTTCACAATTTCGGTCAATTGTCTTTGGCCGGCGCTGAGTGACGTCAAGGGCGACTCGGGGTCGATGGCCATGCCGAATTCGTCGAAGAGTTTGTGGGCGTCCCGAACGATGCGTCTGTCGTCGACCAGTCCGAACTGGCCGCGGGGCTCACGATTGAGAAAAATGTTTTGCGCGACGCTCAGCGTCGGAATCAGGCTCATCTCCTGGAAAATCATCGCGACGCCGGCTCGTCGAACCGTGTCCGCGTTGTATTCGGATAGCCGCGCGCCCCCAATCTCGATCGCTCCTGAGTTGCTTGGCAGCACTCCGCGCAGAATTTTCAGCAATGTGGACTTGCCGGCGCCGTTCTCGCCCAACAGGGCGTGGACTTCGCCGTATCGGACCGTGAAGTCGACATGATCGAGGGCTTGAACGCCGCCGAAAGCTTTGCTGATGCCCGTCATGCGCACGGCAGCAGGCGCCTCGGCCGTTGCGTCGGAAGCGCGTACCTGTTGCATTCGACCCAAGCCTCCCTTCCACCCTCCGACGCTTCCGGCGGCAACGGCGCCCTTCAGCCCTCTCCGACAATCCGTTTCATGAAGGCGAGGCTGCGGGCCGCGCCGCCCTTTGGATCGGGCCAGGCGTCGAGCTCCGCGGCGATCCACCCGCTATAATGCGTGTCGGCCAGGGCGCGGATGACGGCCGCGTTGTCCAGATCGCCCTCGTCGAGTGGGGTGAAAGCGAACGGCTCCCTTCGCAGTCCCTTGAGATGAACGTAGGAAATGCGCGGGCGGTGCTTGCGAACCATCGCCGGAACGTCGCCCTTGGCGGCCGCGAGATGCGCGGTGTCCGGGCAGAAATCGATAGACGCCAGTGAAAAGATGCGGTCCACTTCCGCCGGCCCCTCGACTATCGTGGACAGATGCGGATGATAATGAGCTCTCAGGCCGCGCGCCTTGGCAATCGCGACGACCTTCTCGAGTGCGTCGGCGAGGCGATCATAGTCTCCGCTCGCGACGCCCTCCAAGCGCTTGGCGCCGCCGCCGACGACCAGATGTTCGGCTGAAAGAGCTGCCGCCGCATCGGCCGCACGCGCGATCCGGCCGAGCTCCTGGTCGAGCACGTCGGGAAAGATGAAGTTCGCGCCGGAGTAGACGGCGACCAGCTCGACCCCTGCGCCCACGAGCGCTGTCTTCAGCGCCCCCAAACCGCCCGGGTTTTCGACGACGTTGCCGTCGAACATTTCGACGCCCTGATAGCCCGCGGCGGCGATTTCGGCGATGGCGCGGCTCATGTCGCCGAACGTCTGGTAGAAAAGCTGGCCGATCGATGTGACGCCGACTGCCGCGCCGCCGAGCGGCCCCCAGCAATTGGCCTGATAGGCGAATCGAACCTTCACGGCCGTTCCTCCCGTTGAAGACCGCATTATCGCCGTCCGCGACGCCGATTGGCTCGGCGTTCTTCAGAACTGATCCAGAGAATGCGGATACCGGCTCCCACCGTCAACCGAAAACAGCGCAAAACCATGGTCTCTTCTGCTGGAAAATTCTTCTTAGTCCCGATATTGACGCGGAAGAGGCCCTCCTGAAATCGTTCCAGGGCGACGCCAGAAGCGAGTCCGGCAAAGGCGATGACAAGGTCGTAGATGGATAGCGACGCCAAAGCCCGTGGAGCCCCGACCGCTCGAGCGCGCGTCGGCCGCCCGAGCACCCTGGAAAGTGGCGGCAGAAGCCTGGCGGCTATCCTCGCGCTGATCCGCTCGCGCACCGCGACGACTCGTCTCGACATCGAACGCCATGCCGAGCTTGGTCGCGCTGTTGTCGCCGACCGTTTGGCGGCCCTGGAGCGGCTGGGCCTGGTCGTCAAGGGCGAGCTCGGCCCGGCCGCCGGCGGCCGCGCGCCGCGGAGCGTCCGGTTTCGCCTCGACGCCGGCGCAATTTTGGCCGCTCACGTCGATCGGGCGTCGCTCGCGGTCGGATTGGCGGATCTCGACGGGAATCTGATCGTCGAGCACCATGAGGCCGCCGATCTCGCGCTCGGCCCGGAAGCCATTCTCGACCGGCTGACCACGCTGTTCATCTGGCTTCTCGACGAGCGCGGCGGGAAGGAGCGCGTGTGGTCGATTGGGGTTGCGCTGCCGGAGATCGCCCTGCTCGACGCCAACGAGGGCCAAGCTTTCAGCATTGCGGCCCTCGACGTCCTGAAAGCATGGCGCAGCGTCGATTTTCCAGCCGAGATTTCGCTGCGCCTCGGCGCGCCATGTTGGGTGCGAAGCAATACGGAGATGATGACCCTCGGCGAGATGAAGGCGGGCGCCGGCCAGGGCGCGCGGGATGTCCTCTGCGTCCGCATAGATCGGACAGTCAGCGCCGGCGTCGTGTCCGACGGGCAGCTGCGTTCCGGCGCGCAGGGCTTTGCCGGCCTCATCGGCCATGCCCCGGACGGGGGAGGAGGAAGACGCCGCCTGCCATTGCGGCGCCAAAGGCTGCCTGGACGCCGTGGCGAGCGGCGACGCGGTTGCCAGGCAGGCGCTTTCGGCGGCGCGAGAAGGACGCAGCCGATATCTAGTCGAGATGATCGAGCGTCAGGGCGACGTGATGGCCGACGACGTTCGCCACGGCGCGCAGCTCGGAGACGCATTCTGCGCCGAGCTGCTCGCTCGTTCCGGGCGCCTGATCGGCGAGAGCCTGGCGCCGCTCGTCAACCTCCTGAACCCGGCCGTCGTTGTGCTCGCCGGCCCTCTTGCGCATTCCGGCGAGATCGTGCTCGCGACCGTTCGGGAGGCGATCTATCGCCGGTCGCATCCGCTCGTGACCCGCGATCTGCGCATCGTGCGCTCGGAACTGGCAGGCTCGGCCGAGCTCGTCGGCGCCGCAGGTCTGGCGGTCGACGAGGTTTTCACGCCCGCGCGCGCCCGAGAGTGGATAACGAGCGGCACGCCGCGCCGCCAAGCTTCGTTCCAGGCGTTCATAGCCGAAGCTAAGGAGCGAAAGCGCAAGTCGCGGCCGCCAGCGGCTTCGGCCCCGGTCCAACCGCGCTAGCACTCGTGCCCGCTATGCTCCTCACCCCGCGTAAGCACCGTCCGTGCCGCCGCCGAACGACTCATCCTCTTTCTCTTTGACCGAGGGGAATCAATGGCCCTCCCCAAGGGCGCACCGGACTGCTTGCTCCGACGCGCCATCGGCGCCAAACCCGTCAGTCAACCACAGGTGAGCAATGCCGACCATCGGTCTCGGACCGCGGGGCGAGAGGCCCTTCCCGGCGGACAAGCTGATCCTGACCGAAGCCGAGGCGGAGCAGGCGCGCGCCGGTCATTTCGCGGTGGCAATTGTCCTGCACACCACGGCCAGCGACTGGTCCCGTCAAGAACTGGCCGGCATCAATGCGACCCTCAGGCGCCACGGCGCCGTCGTGACGGAAATCGTCGATTGCGCTTTCGACAAGCACAAACAAAACCAGGAGCTGCTGCGGCTCGCCGCCGCCCCGATCCACGCCGTGATCAGTTTGCCGATCGGGTCTTTAGGCGTCCTCGAAGGCCATCGCGCGATCCCGAAGGGCGGCAAGACGCTGGTCCTGCTCGACAACGCGCCATCGGGACTTCGCCCGGGCGTCGACTACGTCTCGGTCATTTCGGCCGACAACTTCGGTCTCGGCGCGATTGCGGCGGAATTGGCGTCGCCCTTCGTCACGCAGGAGGGGGTGGCGGGCATCCTCAACTACGAGGCGGAATTCTTCGTAACGAACGAACGCGAGATCGCCTTTCGCAAATGGATGAGCGCTGAACGGCCCGACGTCACGCTCGTGCGCGGGCGTTTCGGCAAAGTCGAGGAGGCCGGCGCGGCTTACCTGCGGCTCATCGAGCAGAACAGCGACCTTGATTGCGTCTTCGTCGCCTGGGACGTGCCGGCGCTCAGGGTTCTCGCGGCCATTCGGGACGGCGCGCGCGTCCTTCCCACGATCACGGTCGATCTCGGCAACGAAATCGCTGCGGAACTGCGCCGGGACGGTCCGCTGAAAGGCATCGCGGCGCAGCGCCCGTATGACCAGGGTTCCGCCGCAGCGAGCGCCGCGCTGCTCGGCCTTATCGGCCGTTCGCCGCCGGCCTGGATAGCCTCGACCGGGCTCAAAGTGACGCGGGAAAACCTCCAGGATGCCTACGAGGCCGTCTGGCGCGCCGGTCCCCCTTAGCGAAATTCTTTAGGTCGGTCAGCCGGCGGCAGGGGGTTGGATCTCCAGTCCCGGTTCGCTTTTCCGGCTTACGGGTTTCTGGCGGAACCGGGACCCGGGAAAAACGAATGGTTTTGGCGGCTCGATCAAGTCCTGCTCCGGACAGTCTCTGCGCGTGCAAGGGCGGGACCTGAACGTCCCTATCCCGCCTGTTTCCTATCGTTCGGTCAACGAGCGCTGTCCCCTACTCGAAATTCGACCCGAACGATTGCCCCTCCGCAGCCCATGCCGATTTTCGCGGTCCGGCTTCATTTATTCGGCCGAAGACGGCGGCGTTTGCATCTCGCGCACGCGACCGCGACATGCGACAAGCCCCGCGCTTTGAGCGCTTTTTCCTCCATCGCCGCCCTGCTGCTGTCCGTCCTCTTGCTGATCGGCGGCAATGCGCTGGTCGGCGTCACGACGCCGCTTCGGGCCCGGATCGACGGCTTTCCGGACCTCGTCGTCGGACTGCTCGGATCGGTCTATTTCGCCGGCATGCTGGGCGGGACGCTGGCTGCGCCGATCATCATCCGGCGCGGCGGCCACATCCGCGCCTTCGCCGCCTTCGTGGCGCTCGCCATCGTCAGCGTCATTCTGATGCCGGTCATTGTCGCGCCCGCGGCCTGGCTCCTGTTCCGGGCGCTGATCGGCTTCGTCTTCGCCGGCCTCTATGCGGTCATCGAAGCCTGGATCAACGCCAAGGCGACCAATTCGAACCGCGGCAAGCTCTACGCGCTCTATCAGATCGCCAATTTCGCCGCCTCCGCCTCGGGGCAGATGGCGATGCAGCCGCTGGGTCCGGCCGGCTTTGCGCCGTTCGCGGTCGCCGCGGCGCTGCTCGCCGTCGCCATCGTGCCGATGGCGATGACGAGCGTCGATCCGCCGGTGAAGCCCAAGAGCGTCCGTCCGCGCCTCCTGTGGCTCGTGCGCGGCGCGCCGCTGGCCTGCCTTGCGGTTTTCGCCGCCGGCGCCGCCAACGGCGCCTCGTTTGCGCTCGCGCCCGTCTTCGCGGTCGACATCGGCATGTCGCCCGACCGCGCCCCGCTGTTCACTTCGGCGATCGTGGTGGGCTCGGCGCTGGGGGTGTTTCCGATCGGCGCTTTGTCCGACCGGGTCGATCGGCGCCTGGTCATGGCGGCGGCGATGATCGGGGGCGCCGCCTGCGAGGTCATGCTGAGCCGGCTGACCGGGCCGGGGCCGTGGCTGATCGGGCTCGGGTTCCTGGTCGGCCTCACGACCTATTCGCTCTACACCTTGGCGGTGTCGCTCGCCAATGACGGCGCCTCGCCGCATGACATGATCTTCATTTCCGTCGGGCTCCTGTTCATCTATTGCGTCGCCGCGACCGCCGCGCCGGCGGTCGCATCGCTGCTCATGAAAAGCTTCGGCCCGCGGGCGCTCTATCTGCAGAACGCTTACGTGCATATGGCGATCGCCGCCTTCGCGCTCTGGCGTCGCCTGGCCGAGCCCGGCAAGCGGCCTCGGCGGCTGGGGACATGAAATTCGCTGTTCGGGCGAAAAAATTCGCTCAGCCGACGAATGAATTCGCTGTTCCAATTCGCTGCCACGATTTCGCCCGCAACTCCGCTTTCGCCCGCGTTTCCGCAGCGAACAGGGGGTCGGAGGGTATTTGCCGGCGCAACAATCGCTGTTAATTCGCTGTTCTCAGCGAATTCGGCCCTCGCCGAGCGGGATCTGAACGTCGTTGGCCTGCCCGGCTCGCCTCAGTCCTTGGCGACGGAAATGTCCGGAGCAGCCGGGTTTTTCATGCCGACAACATGGTATCCGGCGTCGACATGGAGGATCTCGCCGGTGACGCCGCGCGACATGGGCGACAGCAAATACACCGCGCTTTCTCCGACCTCATCGACCGTGACCGAGCGCCTCAGCGGCGAGTTGAATTCGTTCCATCGCAGGATGTAGCGGAAATCCCCGATCCCCGACGCCGCCAGGGTCTTGATCGGGCCCGCCGAGATGGCGTTGACGCGGATCCCCTTTTCGCCGAGATCGGCGGCGAGATAGCGGACGCTCGCCTCGAGCGCGGCCTTGGCGACGCCCATCACATTATAGTGGGGCATCCATTTCTCGGCCCCGTAATAGGTCAGCGTCAGCATCGAACCGCCGCGAGGCATCAACTTTTCCGCTCGCTGGGCGATGGCGGTGAACGAATAGCAAGAGATCGCCAGCGACTTGGCGAAGTTCTCCTCGGTGGTGTCGACATAGCGGCCGGTGAGCTGGTCCTTGTCGGCGAAAGCGATGCAGTGGACGACGAAATCGATCGAACCCCAGAGTTTCTCGACCTCGGCGAACACCGCGTCGATGGTCGCGGCATCGGTCACGTCGCAATGACCGAGCACTTCCGCGCCGATCTCCGTTGCGAGGGGGCGCACCCGCTTTTCCAGGGCGTCGCCCTGGAAAGTGAACGCGAGCTCCGCTCCCGACGCGCGCGCCGCTCTGGCGATGCCCCAGGCGATCGAGCGATTGTTGGCCACTCCGAGGATGACCCCTCGCATCCCGCGCAATACGCCGCTTTCCGCGAAGCCCAGATCCGTCTGCTCCATCAAAGCCTCGCTTCGCGTCGTGTCGAACGGCGAAAGTCTGGAGCATCCCTTAGCCTCGCCGAACTCGCATGGGAAGCAGGCGAACCCCCGGCAAGGTCACAAAAATGTGCAAATCGGGCCGCGGGCGGCGGCTTTCGCAAAGGAGGGAAGCCTGAGCCGGAGCGGTCACCCCGTGCTCGAACGAGGGTCATAAGGCTTGCGATCGCGCCATTTGCGCATCAATTCAGCCAGCTCCGGGTCCGCCGAGGGCGGAAGAACGATCCGAATTGTTGCGAGAAGATCGCCAGCCGGATGATCGGCCGATGCAGGCATGCCCTTGCCGCGCAATCTAAGCGCCCGGCCTCCGCTCATGCCGGGAGCAATCGACATTTCCACCTCGCCCCCGAGCGTCGGCACGCGCACTTTGCCGCCGAGCACCGCCTCATAGAGGGTGACCGGCAAGTCGAGCCGGAGGTCGCGGCCCTCGACCTTGAAGACCGGGTGGGGGGCATACCGAATCGTGATGATGACGTCGCCTGCAGGTCCGCCGCGTTGGCCGGGCTGGCCCTGGCCGCGCAATCGAATCGACTTTCCCTCCTCGATCCCCGCCGGCACCGTCGCATCGAGCGTTCTCCCGGTCGGCAGGGCGACGCGGACCGGACCTCCGTTGGCAATCGTGACGAGCGGAACGGCGACGCTCACCGAGATATCTTCTCCTCGTGACGCCTGCGACCGCGTACGCGCGCCGCGCCGACCGCCGGAACCGAACAGCTCGGACAGGATGTCAGGGTCGATCGAACCGCCAGCAGAAAATCCGCCACGCCCAAGGTCGAAGCCGAATCCTCCAAAATCAGCGCCGCTACCCTGCTGCCGGCCAAACCCGAAGCCCTCGAATTGCGGCGCGCGAGGCTTGCCTTCGGCGTCGATCTCGCCACGGTCGAAGGCGCCGCGCTTCTTTTCGTCGCCAAGAATTTCGTAGGCGGAGCCGACCTCTGCGAAGCGCTCCTTCGCCCTGGGCTCCTTACTCTGGTCCGGATGGTACTTCTTGGCGAGTTTGCGAAATGCGGACTTTATTTCGGCCGCGCTCGCTGAATTCGGCACTCCAAGAATCTCATATGGATTGCGCATCTCGAGCCCATTCTGCGGCGTCCGCCTCGTGAGGAGCGCGGGCGCCAATGTCTCCCTCGCCTATCTGGGTCTTCGCCAAGCCCGCTGCAAGTCTGGCGGATTTGGCGGATCCTGCAGGGCGATTCGCGCAAAGCTGCGCCGCCTTGGACGCTGTTGTCGATTCCGATTGTGGCGACTATGACGGTTGTACGCAATCGTCCGATCGACGGCATTCGCAACGGAGCGGGAGCTTCTTGAGCGTCTTGACATCACCCGACTTTACCGAGTCCGAGGACCCTGTCTCGCTTTTTCGGCTATGGCTCGAGGAGGCGGCGGCAACGGAGGTTAACGACCCCGAAGCGATGGTTCTCGCAACGGTCGACGAGAGCGGACTTCCGGATGCCCGAACGCTTCTCTGCAAGGGCGTGGACGCACGCGGCCTTGTCTTCTACGGCAACGTCGAAAGCGCCAAGGGGCGGGAACTCGCCGTTCACCCTAAAGCGGCGGCGCTGTTCCATTGGAAGTCTTTGCGGCGCCAGACGCGGTTTCGCGGCCCTGTGAGCCTGCTTTCGGAGGCGGAGGCGGATGCATATTTCGCCAGCCGTCCCAGACAGAGCCGGATCGGCGCTTGGGCAAGTCAGCAGTCCCGTCCGCTCAACTCTCGAGCCGCGCTGGAGGCCGCGGTCGAGTTCTACGCCAAACGTTTCGGTGAAGGCGAAATTCCTCGGCCGTCCTACTGGCGGGGCTGGCGGCTCGAGCCGGTCGAGATCGAGTTCTGGCGCGACAGCGCTTTCCGCCTGCATGATCGGCTCCGCTTCACCCGAGCGACGCTCGAGTCGCCGTGGGAGCGGCGGCGCCTCTTTCCCTGAAGCGGCCCATGTCCTGGTCGGCGGCCCAGTACGTCAAGTTCGAAGAGGAGCGCACGCAGCCGGTGCGCGACCTCTTGGCCCACTCCCCCAACCTGGACGCGCGCCGCGCTGCAGATCTCGGCTGCGGACCCGGCAATTCGACGGCCGTGCTGCGCGAGCGCTATCCGAAGGCGGCGATTATAGGTGTCGATAGTTCGCCGGACATGATCGAGGCGGCGCGCAACCGCCTCCCTGACGTCTCCTTCGAGGTTGCCGACATCGTCGAATGGCGAGGCTGCGGCTTCGACGTCATCCTCGCCAACGCGGTCATCCAATGGATACCGGACCACGAGACGCTGCTGCCGGGCCTTATCGCAAGGCTCGCGCCTGGAGGCTCGCTCGCGGTCCAGACGCCCGACAATCTCGACGAGCCTTCGCACCGTCTCATGCGCGAGGTCGCTGCCGATGGCCCTTGGGCGGGCAAGCTCGCTGTCGCGTCGAAAGCACGTGCCGCACGGCGGAGCGCCGAATGGTATTTCCGCCTGCTGCGGGTGCACGCGCCGAGAGTCGACGTCTGGCGCACGACCTACTTTCATCCGCTCGCCGGCGCGCGCGCCATCATCGAGTGGGTGAAGGGAACGGGCCTGCGCCCCTTCATCGACCCGCTCGACCCGGCCGAGCGTGAGGCGTATCTCGCCTGCTACGAGGCGGCGATCGCGGAAGCCTATCCGACCGAAGCGGACGGGACCGTGTTGCTGCCGTTCCCCAGGCTGTTCTTCGTCGCAACGCGTTGACCGTGGGCCGCCTCAAGGAGGCGTGCGCTGGCGACGTCCCGCTGCCTAATTCCCGCTTGGCGCCTGTTCCTCCTTGGGCGCAGCCTTGGGGCCGCCCTTGGAAACGCCGACCATGGCAGGGCGCAAGACCCGGTCGCCGATCGTCCATCCGTTCTGGACGACTTGCGAGACGGCGCCGGCCGGCAGCGTCTCGTCCGGAATCTCAAAAATGGCCTGATGAAAATTGGGGTCGAACTTTTGGCCCTTCGGATCGAGCCGTTTGACACCGTGACGCTTGAGCGCTGCCTCGAGATCGCGCGCCGTCAGCTCGACGCCCTCGATCACCGACTGGATCTGCGGATCTGCCGCGGCACGCGCCTCGGCCGGCGCATGCTCGAGGGCGCGTGCGAGATTGTCCATGACGGTCAACATATCGCGCGCGAAGCCCGTCACCGCGTAAGTTTTCGCATCGGACACCTCCCGCTCGGTGCGGCGGCGCAGGTTCTCCATCTCGGCCAGTGTTCGCAGCACGCGATCCTTGAGCTGGCTGTTTTCGGCATTCAGCGCCTCGATTACGGTGAAGGCGTCGCCGCCGTCGGCGGTCTCGGTCCGAACCGGTTCCGCCGGCGGCGCAGTCGTTTCTTCGCCACGTTCGGCGTTCTTGTCACTCATGATGTCAAAGCCCCTTTGGAATTTGCGACGCATATCAGGGCTGGCGCCCCAAAAATCAAGCGCGGCGGCTGCAACCTCCTATTGCGCCGCAAAATCCGCCAGCAACCGCCGCTTGATCGCCGCCTGCTTCGACGGGGAGTTGATCTTCTGGCCGGTCAGGTCGGTGATGTAGAACGCGTCGACGGCTTTCTCGCCGAACGTCACGATGTGGGCGGACCCGATGTTGAGGTTGAGGCTGGAAAGAGACGCCGTCAGGTCGCGCAGAAGACCGGTCCGGTCGAGGCCGGACACCTCCACGACCGTGTAGCGGCGCGACAGGCTGTTGTCGATCATCACCTCCGGCTCGATGATGAAGGCGCCGCGCCGGATGTCTCGTCATGTCCTTCGGAGGGGCGATTTCCGCCAGCCGGACCTCGCCACGCAAAGTCCTCTCGATGTTCGAGGCGATCCGCTGACCGCGCCGCAGTTCGTCGTCGTCTCGCTCGAAGGCGCGAGAAATGAAGATCGTGTCGAGCGCGAGCCCGTCGGTCGTCGTGAAGATCTGGGCGTCGACGATGTTGCCGCCCGCGGCCGCACAGGCCCCCGCGATCCCGGTCAGCAATCTAGGGTGGTCCGGGGCGACCACGGTCACAGCCGTGACGCCCCGTAGACTGTCAATCGTCACCTCAGTCGCAAGCGACCGCATGTCGGCCGCCATGGCGTGCAGCAGCTTGGCGTGGGCGACTTGACTCGCGGCGTCGACCTTCAGCCAATAGGCGGGATAATGGCGCTGGGCGTAGCCGTCGAACTCGGGGTCGGACCATCCCGGCAGCGATCGCCGCAGCGCTTCCTGCGCCGCTTGCACGCGGGACTTGCGGTCGATGGCCGAATGGCCGCCGCCGAGCACGACTTCGGTTTCCCAATAGAGGTTTCGCAGGAGCTGCGCCTTCCAGCCGTTCCACACGCCGGGGCCGACCGCGCGAATGTCGGCGACGGTGAGCGTCAGCAGCATCCTGAGGCGCTCCTGCGTCTGGACGATCGCCGCCAGCGCTTCCGCTGTACGCGGATCGGAAATGTCGCGCCCTTGCGCCGTGTTCGACATGATCAGGTGCCGCTCGACGAGCCAAGCGACGTGGTCTGTGCTGACCGGTGAAAGTCCGAGCCGCGGGCAGAGCCTCCGCGCGACCTCGGCTCCGGCCTGCGAATGGTCGGACGGTCGGCCCTTGGCGATGTCGTGGAGGAAGGCGGCGAGGTAGAGCTCGGTGCGGTGCGAAATCTTGTGGACGATCTCGTTTACGAGCGGATGCTCGTCCTGGTGGCGTCCCGCGTCGATGTCGCTCAGCGCCCCGACCGTCCGAAGAAGATGCTCGTCGATTGTGTAATGGTGGTACATCGAGAACTGCATCATCCCGACGATCCGGCCGAAGTCGGGGATGAAGCGGCCGAGCACGCCGGCCTCGTTCATCCGCCTCAGGGTCGTCTCGGGAGCGTGGCGCGAAGTCAGGACTTCGAGGAAAAGGCGGTTGGCTTCCTCGTCCTCGCGCAGCCGCGCGTCGACGCGCTTCAGGGACTGAGTGACGAGCCGCGTCGCATCCGGGTGAATCGGCAGAATTCGAACGGTCCGCGATCCAGAAGATGCGGATGAGATTGACCGGGTCGCGCTCGAATGCGTCCGCTTTGACGACATTGACGCGGTCGTTGTCGACCTTGAAATCCTGCGCCTCGGCGATGACCCGCGTTCGGCGCCGCCTCAGTCGCCCGATCAAGCGGTCGAACACAGGCGTCGGCTTGGTCTCGCGCTCCTCGAGCGCCGCGCAGACGATCGCCGTCAGATCGCCGACGTCCTTCGTCACGAGGAAATAGTGCTTCATGAAGCGCTCGACGTCGGCCTGGCCGGCGCGGGTCGAATAGCCGAGTTGGCGGGCGATCGGCCGCTGCACGTCGAAGCTCAAGCGCTCCTCGGCCCGGCCGGCGAGGAAATGCAGGTGGCAGCGGACCGCCCAGAGAAACTCCTCGCAGCGGCGGAAGAGCGCAAACTCGCGCGGCGAGAACAAGCCAACTGCGACCAGTTCGTGCGCGTTCTGCACCCGGTAGACGTATTTTGCGATCCAGAAGAGAGTGTTGAGGTCGCGCAAGCCCCCTTTGCCCTCCTTGACGTTCGGTTCGACAAGGTAGCGGGAGGCGCCGGCCCGCTTCACGCGCTCCTCGCGCTCGGCGAGCTTGGCCCCGACGAATTCCGGCGCGGTCTTTGCCACGATCTCCTTGTCGAAGCGCGTCTGCAGGGTGCGAAAGAGCTTTTTGTCGCCGGTGACGAGCCGCGCCTCGATCAGAGTCGTCCTTATCGTCATGTCGGCGCGCGCCTGCTTCAGACACTCGTCGATCGTCCGCGTCGCGTGGCCGACCTTCTGCTTGAGATCCCACAGGACATAGAGCAAAGCTTCGACAATCCTCTCGACAGCGGGCGTCGGCTTGTCCGGCAAGAGAAACAAGAGATCGATGTCGGAGCCCGGCGCCAGCATGCCCCGCCCGTATCCGCCGACCGCAACGATAGTGGGTGCGGCCGTCTTCGGCGGCGGCGGCGCGAGCCAGCGGATCGCCATTTCGAGCGCGACATGAAGCAGATCGTCAATCTCGGCGCTCAGCGCCTCGGCGCAGGCTCTTCCCGTTCCGCCCGCTTCCAGCGCCCGGCGCGCTGCGGCGCGCCCGGCGACGAGCGCCCCTTGCAACGCGGCGATCGCGGCCCGGCGGAAGGCGGTGGAATCGTCCGAATGCTTCTCGTGGAGGGACGCGAGTTCCTCGAGAAGCCCCGCCCGGTCGAGGCCCCTGCCGTGTGGAGGCGAGGAGCGGGTGGGACGGGCGGGGCGTTCGGCGGCGGGAGCGTTAGCGACGGACATCGACGTTATATTCCCCCTCCGTGCGGCGCCCGCAAGCCGTCCAGGGGACACAAAGTGCCACCTATGCCCGGCCGAATCGGCGACGAGACCTTTGGAATCGATCCCATTGCCTCGTTCGTCAGAGTTTCGAAAGCGGAAAGAACGCGCTCGATGCTCGACGCGAAGATCGCCCTCGTGGGCCGGGCGAGCGCCCCGACGCAAAGAGCGCGCTCTGAGTTCAGCCCGTGATCGACAATCCGTTGATTGTCTTTGCGCCGATCGTCGCGCAAGACTTCAGCCTCGCGGCGGCCGTTTCGATCTGGCTTTGCGAATGAGAGGAGACGACATGCGGGTGAGAACGATGGCTTTCACTTTCCTGGTCTGTTCCGCCGTGAGCGGCGCTGCGGCGGCCAAACCGACGCAATTCTGGAATCTCGTTTCCTCGACGGTGACCAAACTCGAAATCTCCAAGGCCGGCGCCAACGCTTTCGGTCCCAACCAGACCGCCAACGATCCTGACGGAGCGGTCGACCACGACGAGCGGTTGCGGATCACCGGTGTGACCACCGGGGCATACGATCTGCGGCTGACGCTCAAAGACGGGCGCACCTGCCTCGCCCGTAACGTGGATATTCGGGAGGGCAAGGTGTTCTCCGTCGAGAACAAGGACCTCGTCGACTGCGCGAAACCGTGAGGCTCGGCGCGCTTCCCTAAGCAACCAATCAACGCGGCCCGCCCATTATCGGATGAAAATCACTGGGGCGGGCTGCACGAGGCCAATTCCTCAGAGCTATTTTCATGGCAGAATCCGCCGGTGGACCAGCGCATGGGGCGGCGTGCGATTTTTATGTTTGTGTTCAAACAGATTGCGGTCATTTGGATAGAAGCGCTGGGTCTTCGGCGGGGATCCGGATCACACTCGGCGCTGTTTTCCCGCTGATCAGGGAGATAAGCTCGCTGCTATATTCTGGCAGCCGCATATCAAAAGGCTTATGAAAACGGTTGGAATCAAAGGTATTATACGCACAGCCGAACGCAAAGTCTGCGGCTCAGCCCTGTTGGCAGGGAGAAACAGGGGAACTCCGATCGCGAACCCCAGCCGGATTGTGTCGAGGCTCTGATGGAGAGAGCCAGTCAGGAACTCGAGAAAGGATTGCGTCAATTGCGCTTCGTCTCGATCGCGTCCCAGATGGCCACGGCGAGGTCGGGGCCGCCGAGGCGCCTGATGGCGCGTATGCCGGTCGGCGAGGTGACGTTGATCTCAGTCAGATAGCCGTCGATCACGTCGATCCCGACGAACAGGAGCCCGCGCCGCTTGAGCTCGGGGCCGATCCGTTCGCAGATCGCCCGCTCGCGCGGGTTAAGCTCCGTCTCCTGCGCCGCCCCGCCGCGCACCATGTTGGAGCGGATGTCGTCGCCGGTCGGCACGCGATTGATCGCGCCCTTCGCTTCGCCGTCGACGAGGATGATCCTTTTGTCGCCGCGCGACACGGCCGGCAGGAATTTCTGGATGACCCAGGGCTCGCGCAGCGTCGCGGAAAACAGGTCGAACAGCGAGCCGAAGTTTGGATCGCTCGGGCCGATCTTGAACACCGCCGCACCGCCGAAGCCGTAGAGAGGCTTCATCACGACGTCGCCGTGCTCGCGGCGGAAGGCCTCGATCGCGACGCGGTCGCGCGCGATCAAGGTCGGGGGCATCAGCTCGAGGAAATCCATCACGAACAGTTTTTCCGGCGAGTCGCGAACGCTCTTCGGGTCGTTGACAACGAGCGTGCGGGGGTGGATGCGCTCGAGCAGATGCGTCGTCGTCACGTAGGCAAGATCGAACGGGGGATCCTGCCGCAGCAGCACCACGTCGACCGCCGAAAGATCGATAAGGAGAGACTTCTCCAACTCGCGAATGGTCTCCTTCGACGTCCCTGACCTCGAGCGGTTCGGCCAAGGTCTCGACGCGCGAGCCGCTGAGCCGAAGACGGTCGGGCGTGTAATGCAGCAGACGGTGGCCGCGAGCCTGCGCCTCGAGAAGAAGCGCGAAGGTCGAGTCGCCCGCAATTCGGATGCTGGCGATCGGATCCATCTGAACGGCGACGGTCAAGGGCATGGGCGATCCTGTCGGGTCCGCGGGGCGCGGGGTCAATCGATCTCCAGCGTATAAGCGCAGGGAGTATGGCGGGGAAGGCGTCCGGGGGCGATGAACACCGCGTCGCCGCGCAACGTGAGGCGCGCGGCCCATGGGTTGCGCGCTATCCACACGCGAGCGGCGCGGGCGATTCGCCGCCGCTTCATCGGTGTGATCGATTCCTCGGCGGTCTCGAGGCGGCCCCGGGCCTTCACCTCGACGAAGGCGATGGCGTCGCCGCGCCTGACCACGAGATCGATTTCGCCGCCCGAAACGACATACCGGCGGGCCAGGATGGAATAGCCTTTCAGCCGCAACAGCATTGCTGCGACCGATTCTGCGTTGAGGCCGAAGACATGCGCCTTTCGTCTGCGCGTCGCCCGTTCGAGACGGTTCCGGGCGCTCACCGCGAGCCGCCCGCGAGTTCAAGCGCGCGCGCATAGACCTCGCGCCGCGGTAGACCATGTCTGGCGGCGATTGCCGCGGCCGCGTCCTTGATCGAGAGGCCCCCTAAGGCCGCGCGCAGCTCCTGGTCGAGAGCGTCGGGGGAAACTGCCGCTCGCTGCTCGCCAGCGCCGACGACGATCACGATCTCGCCTTTTGGCGCGCTGACGGATGCGTATTCCGCCGCCAGGAGGTCAAGAGCGCCCCTGCGGACCTCTTCGTGCAGCTTGGTCAGTTCCCGAGCCACGGCTGCGGGCCTGGGCCCGAGTTCGAACGCGAGATCGGCCAGGGACTCGGCGAGCCGGGCGGCCGATTCATAGAAGACGAGCGTCGCCGGCATGGCGGCAAGCGCGTTGATCCGCGCCCTCCGGGCAGCGCTTTTCGGCGGCAAAAAACCCTCGAAGAAGAACCGGTCGGTCGGCAGACCGGCGACACAGAGGGCTGCGAGCGCCGCAGACGCGCCCGGCGCCGCAGTCACCGTGAGGCCCGCAGCGACAGCTTCGGCGACGAGTTTGTAGCCGGGATCGGAAATCAGCGGCGTGCCCGCGTCGGAAATGAGCGCCACCGCTTGGCCCTCCGACATGCGGCGCAGAGCGCGGGGACGCGCTTCGGCGGCGTTGTGTTCGTGATAGGGAGTAAGGGGGGTCGCGATCCCGTAATGAGCGAGCAGCGTTCGGGAAAGGCGCGTGTCCTCGGCCAGGATTCCGTCCGCTCCGGCGAGCACGGCAAGGGCGCGCAGAGTCACGTCGCCGAGATTGCCGATCGGCGTGGCGACGACATAGAGCCCCGTCTCCAGGCGCGGCGCCGGGATCGCCGCGCCGTGGACGAAAAATGTCCGCTCAAATCGGCCAGGCTCGGCGCTTTCCGAAACCAAGGCTTTCTTCATCGATGCCGGCGCTTTCTTTCGCGCGTGCCGGTCTTTAGAAGCCGAGCGCGACATCGACGACATAGCCAAGCGCAGGTGAAAATGCCACAATTTCTGTGGACAGCCGACGTCTCGCCCGGATCAGACCCGGCGAGCGGCAGCAACGGGGCGGCGGCGGTATATCTGACGGGATCGCCGCGTCTCCGGCAGGAGAGGGTGATGAAGATCGTGTCAGTGTCCTCGGAGCGCCCGCGAGCATCGACCCGACGTGAGTTGATCGGCGCAGGGCTCGCGGCCCTGACGCTTGCGGGCTGCAACTCGACGGCGGTCGAGATGCCCGGGTTGGGCGCGGCCGCGCCGAACCCTCAGCCTGCTCCGAGCGCGACGGGGCCGACGGTGGGAGAGACGCTGGGCTCCGGGCCGGTCCGGGTGGGCATGATCTTGCCCCTGACGCAAAACGGCGCGCCGAGCCCTGTTGGCGTATCTATGCGCAACGCCGCTCAACTGGCGATCGACGAATATGCCGGCCCCTATGTTACCTTGATGATCGAGGACGACCGTTCGACGCCCGAGGGCGCGGCGCAGGCGGCGCAGGCGGAGATCGGCGCCGGCGCGGAAATGCTTCTCGGTCCCGTCTACGCGCCTGATGTGCGCCAGGCGGCGGCGGCCGCCAAGGCGGCCGGCAGGCCAATGATCGCCTTCTCGACCGATGTCGGCGTCGCCTCGCCGGGCGTCTATCTACTGTCGTTCCTGATCGAGGGTTATGTCGACCGGATTGCTCAGTTCGCTGTGTCGCGCGGCAAGAAAGCCTTCGCCGTGATGGCGCCTCAGAGCGAGTATGGCAATATCGCCGTGACCGAGTTTCAGCAGACCGCCGGGCGTCTCAATTCGCCGGTCGTCGTCATCGCGCGATATGCGCCGGGCGACGTCACTAGTGCCGCCAAACAGATCGCTGCGGTCGGTGGCCAGATCGACGCGCTGTTCATTCCTGAACAGGCGGACGGCATGCCGGCCGTCGCGAACGCGCTCTCGGCGAACGGAATCAAGACGCAGCTTCTGGGCACAGGCGTCTGGAACGATCCGCGGGTGCTGCGGCTGCCGGAGCTTCAGGGAGCCTGGTTCGCCGCGCCCGCCAGCGAGGGATTCAACGCCCTGAAGCAGCGCTACAAGGCGAAATTCGGGACCGAACCCGCGCGGCTGGCGACCCTCTCCTATGATGCGGTGACGCTGGCTGCAGCGCTGGCGCGAAGCGCCGAGCCCGGGCGCTACGGCCAAGCGGCCCTGACCTCCGCCTCGGGTTTCAACGGCGCGGACGGCGTGTTCCGGTTCCGCGCTGAGGGAACCAACGAACGCGGGCTCGCCGTGATGGAGATCGATAACAACGCGGCGACCGTCATCAGTCCAGCCCCACGCAGCTTCGCCGCAGGGTAGCGCATGGCGCTTTCAAGTTGAACTTGGCGTGCATGCAGGGAGCGTCGCGACGAAGGAAGCTACGGGCTGTAGGGCGTATTACGTTCCGAGGAATTGGTTCGCTTCGCTCGCAGTGACGGATCAGTCAGAGCATGCTCGGCAGCACCCGGTCCGGCGGACGATGGCCGTCGACGAAAGTCCGGATGTTGATGATGACCTTGTCGCCCATATCCGCGCGGCCCTCATGTGTCGAGGAGCCCATGTGCGGCAAGAGCGTGACCTTGCCGGCCCTGGCGAGCGCGATGAGTTTTTCATTGACGGCCGGGGCGTGTTCGAACACGTCCAGTCCGGCGCTCGCGAGTTCGTCCGCCTCGAGCATCCGGACAAGCGCGTTCTCGTCGACGATTTCTCCGCGCGCGGTATTGATGAGAATGGCGTCGGGTCGCAGATATTTGAGCCGCCGAGCGGACAGAAGATGGTAGGTGCCCGGCGTGTGCGGGCAGTTGATGGAGACGAAGTCCATTCGTGCGAGCATCTGGTCGAGGGAATCCCAATACGTCGCCTCGAGGGACTCTTCGATCTGCGCGGCGACCCGACGGCGGTTGTGATAGTGGATCGACATGCCGAAGGCGCGCGCGCGCCTCGCGAGCGCCTGGCCGATGCGGCCCATGCCGACGATGCCGAGGCGCTTGCCCGTGATGCGTCGACCGAGCATCCAGGTGGGAGACCAGCCGGTCCAGTGTCCGTCCGGGATAATGTGCGATCCTTCGACCAGTCTGCGGGCGGTCGACAGGATGAGCGCCATCGTCATGTCGGCAGTGTCTTCGGTCATGACGCCGGGCGTGTTGGTGACCGTGATCCCGCGCCGGAGCGCGCTCGTCACGTCGATGTGGTCGACTCCATTGCCGAAATTGGCGATAAGCTTCATCTGCTCGCCCGCCTGGGCGATCATCGCGGCGTTGATGTGGTCGGTGATGGTCGGCACGAGAACGTCTGCCTCCCGCATCGCCTCGACGATGTCAGCCTGAGAAAGCGGCTTGTCTTCGAGGTTGAGGCGCGCGTCGAAAAGCTCGCGCATGCGGGTTTCGACGGGCTCGGGCAGCCGCCGAGTAACCACCACCAGGGGTTTCTTTTTGGTCATGAGCGCCGCCCTCTCCGCCCTCGCGGCGCTGTCGCCGCGACCCCGACTTCAGACATTTGCGTCCACGCTTTCAACCAGTTTATGTCTCGTTAACGCTACGGGCGGCAAATGTTTTGTGACAAGTCTGGCCGGCAGGCCACGGACCGCCGCCTCGCCGGCCTCTCTACCAGATGGCGGGGCAAAGACAAGGATAGGCTGGCCACCGTTGAGGAGCCCCATGAGCCCAGTCAGACCCGCTCGCGCCGGCCTCGCTTTCGTGTCGATCGTGTGCGCTTGCGCTCTTCTGGCAGCGTCCGCGGTCGCGGACCCCGTCGGCTCCGTCACCAAGCTGCCGCTGCCGCGATTCGCCAGTCTGAAAACCGACCGCGTGAACCTGCGGGAGGGGCCATCAAAGGATCACGCCACCAAATGGGTCTACGAGCGGGCCGGACTTCCGGTCGAGATCATGGAGGAGTTCGAAGTTTGGCGGCGGGTGCGCGACTCGGAAGGGGTCGAGGGGTGGGTCCTGCATTCGCTCTTGTCCGGGCGCCGCACCGCTCTGGTGACGCCCTACAAGAAGGGGGAGAATTCGAAACTCTACGCGCGCGCCTCCGACAGCGCCGACCTTGCGGCGACGCTCCAGTCGGGTGTGATCGTCAACATTCGCAACTGCGACGGCTCCTGGTGTCTCGTCGACGGCGACGGGTTCAAGGGCTATATCCAGCAATTCAAGCTTTGGGGGGTCTACCCGCACGAAAAGGTCGAGTGAGGCGGAGCGGTCCGGGAACGAAAACGGTTTGGACGTCGTGTTTTGGACTCACGAAGAGGGACTCGGCCGCCAGGCGCGAAGGCTGCGTCTCAACACGCTTATCGGGCTTCGCTGGCTCGCCGTGTCCGGGCAATCGGCGGCGATTCGTCGCGGCGTTCGGGTTCGGCTTGCGGTTCCCGATCCTGGCCTGTTGCGGTCTCGTCGCAGCTTCGGCTGTCCTCAACTTGGCGCTTCGCTGGCGATTTCCGGTCAGCACGCAATTAAGCGAGCGCGCCGCCACGATCATGCTCGCCTACGACATACTTCAGCTCGCCGGCCTTCTCTTTCTCACCGGCGGCGTCGCCAATCCTTTCGCCATCCTATTGCTGGCGCCGGTGACGATCGCCGCCACGTCCCTGCCGCTGCTCGGCGCCCTCGAATTGCTCGCACTCGCGCTCGTGTGCGCTACGGGATTGCTTGGAGTGAGCCTGCCGATGCCGTGGCTCGGTGGCGGAAACCTGAACCTGCCGGCCATGTACCTTCTTGCGCGGTGGGTTGCGCTCGGCGTCAGCGCGGCATTCCTGACAATGTACGCCTATCGTGTAGCGGCAGAGGCGCGTCAGACTGCGAGCGCCCTGACGGCGGCCGAGCTGGTTCTAGCTCGTGCGCAGCATCTTTCCCAAATCGACGGCCTCGCGGCCGCGGCGGCGCATGAGCTGGGGACGCCGCTGGCGACCGTTGCGCTCGTGGTGCGTGAAATGGCGGCCGATACCCATGCCGACGAAGCCTTCAAGGAGGATCTCCGTCTCCTGGAGCAGTCGGTCGAGCGATGTCGATCAATTCTGACGAAGCTGTCCGAACCGGCCGGACTGTCCGGTCAGCAGATGGACATTTCGAGCCCGGTCGAGCTTGCCGAAATCGCCGCTTCTCCCCATCGCCTGCTTGGCGTCTCGATCTCTGTCGAAGGCGACGGGCCACAGCCCGCGCCCCAATGCCCACGCAGTTCGGCATGCCTCTATGGCTTGGGCAACTTGATTGAAAACGCCGTCAACTTCGCAGAAAAGGCGGTCGTGATCCGATCGACATGGACCACTTCGGCGGTCAAGATCACCGTGTCGGACGACGGGCCAGGATTTCCGCCAAACGTTCTCGCCCGAATTGGCGAACCTTATCTCTCGCAGCGCGAGGGAGCCCGAAGGAAACAGGGGAGTGGCGGAGGGCTGGGCCTCGGCTTGTTTATTGCCCGGTCCCTGCTTGAACGTTCTCGCGCCACGCTCGAATTCGCGAATGCCGCCCCGCCGGCGACGGGCGCGGTCGCCACGGTCACTTGGCCGCGGGGCGCCTACGAGCAGGGTCGACGCCAGGAAGAATAGGCTGTAAGTTGCATCGGAGGGCCGTATTCTGGGTATATCGGCGGCAATGGACAAAGACGCGTCGCATCAGTCGACCAACCAGGGGCAAACCGGCGCGGAGGCGCTCGACAAGTCGCTGCTCGTCGTCGACGACGACAGGGTGTTTTGTGAACGCCTAGGACGCGCCCTTTCGTCGCGAGGCTTCACGGCTCGGACCGCGGTCAGTGTCGCCGAGGCTCTGGCGGCCATCGAGACCTCTCCCCCCGCGTTCGCGGTCATCGACCTCCGGTTGGGTGACGGCAGCGGGCTTGATGTCATGCGCGCCCTCAAGTCAAAGCGGGCCGACTCCCGTGGCGTCATCCTCACCGGATACGGAGCGATCGCGACCGCCGTAATGGCGGTGAAACTCGGCGCATTCGACTACCTCGCGAAACCTGCGAACGCGGACGACGTCGTCACCGCGCTCATGGCCGGACGCCTCGACAGCCCTTCCGAACACGAGCCGCCGATGTCGGCCGACCGTGTCCGCTGGGAGCATATCCAGCGGATCTACGAGGCCTGTGAGCGCAACGTGTCCGAAACGGCGCGCCAGCTCAACATGCATCGCCGCACGCTCCAGCGAATTCTGGCCAAGCGCGCGCCAAAGTAAGAGGACGGCGGGCGCCTTCGACCTGGGTCGGATCCATAGCAACTCGCGGAGGGCGCTAGGGCCGCCTCCGACCGGACGCTGCGACCGCGAACCTCAAACCGATCGCGCGATTGGCCGCGCCTGAGCGATCAGCGCCGGCCGACCAGCTCGTCGAGCGCGGTCGCGGCGCGATCGCTGGCTGATTGCGCTCGCTGCGCACAATCGGCAGGCCGACAGGGACATCGGATGCTGAAGCAGGCATAGAGAAGCGAAGGACGATCCACATGGCTTCGAGCAGCAAAGTCATCATCACTTGCGCGGTCACCGGCGCAATCCACACGCCCTCGATGTCGCCGCACTTGCCGGTGACGGCCGAAGAGATCGCCGACGCGGCGATCGGCGCGGCCGAGGCAGGCGCGGCGATCGTCCATTTGCACGCGCGCGACGAGCGCACTGGCCGTCCTGACCAGAGTCCTGAGGCCTTTGCCCGTTTCCTGCCGCGCATCAAGCAGGCGACAAAAGCCGTGATCAACCTGACGACCGGCGGCGCGCCGTACATGACCGTCCAGGAGCGGGTGAAGCCGGCCGAGGTCTTCAAGCCCGAGGTCGCCTCGCTCAACATGGGCTCGATGAATTTCGGTCTGTTCCCGATGCTCAATCGCTTCAAGACCTTCAGGCACGACTGGGAACGGCAGGCGCTGGAGAATTCCCGCGATCTTGTTTTCCGCAACACTTACAAGGATATTGAGTTCGTGCTGCGGGCGCTGGGCGATGCCGGAACACGCTTCGAGTTCGAATGCTACGACACCGCGCATCTCTATAATCTCGCGCATTTTTTTGACCGCGGCCTCGTGAAGCCGCCGCTCTTCGTGCAGACGGTCTTTGGCATCCTGGGCGGCATTGGCCCGCATCCCGAGGACGTCATGCACATGAAGCGCACCGCCGACCGCCTGTTTGGAACACATTACAAATGGTCGGTGCTGGGCGCCGGGCGAAACCAGCTCCCGATCGCCGCTCAAGCCGCCGCCATGGGCGGCAACGTCCGGGTCGGGCTCGAGGACTCCCTGTGGTCGGGGCCCGGACGGCTCGCCGAAAGCAACGCCGAGCAGGTGCGCGCCGCGCGCCAGATCATCGAGGGGCTCGGCCTTTCCGTTGCGACCCCGGACGAAGCGCGGGAAATCCTCGAGCTCAAGGGCGGCGATCGGGTCGCCTTCTGACGCCGGCAACTGGATCGACAGTCTCGGAGCCAAATTGAGCTCCTGTGATGCAGAAGGAGAACGATCTGCGGGCATCGGACGTGCCTGAGCACATCGGTTCGCTCGCCTTGCGCGAAAACGGCGCAGCGATCTCGTCGTTGCGTTGACATGCGAGGCTTAACCGCGCTCTCTTGGCGTGCCGCCTCGCAGACCGCTCCTGCGACTTGCCTCTGCCGTCCGCGAGGAATTGGGCTCAGGGATGACGAGTGCGAGGCTCTGCCGGTGCGCGATTCTTCGCTGTGGGCGCTCGTTCAGGGAGGTGCGACTTTGCCTAAATTCGCCGCCAATCTCTCGATGATGTTCAAGGAACACGATTTCCTCGATCGCTTCGATGCCGCGGCTGGGGCGGGCTTCGCGTCCGTCGAGTTCCTGTTTCCCTACGATCATCCGCCGGAAGCGATTGCCGAGCGCCTGCGCCGCAATGACCTCGAGCAGGCCCTCTTCAACCTTCCGCCGGGCGACTGGGATGCGGGAGAGCGCGGCATAGCGGCGCTGCCAGGCCGATTTGCGGAATTCAAGTCGGGGCTCGACCGCGCGATCGACTATGTCTCGGCGACAGGCGCAAAGCGCGTGCACATGATGTCCGGCAATGCTTCTCGGGCCGACGTCGACGCCGTTGCGAGCTACCGCCGTGCGATCGGTCTTGCTGCGCCGATCTTGGCGGAGCGGGGCGTGGACCTGCTGCTCGAGCCGATCAACTCCCGAAACATGCCCGGGTATTTTCTCAACGATTTCGGATTTGCCAGTGACCTAATTGCGGATCTGGCTCTGCCCAATGTCAAACTACAGTTCGACGTGTATCACAGGCAGATCCTGCATGGCGATGTAACGATGTCCTTCCGCGCGCTGCAGCCTATCGTCGGCCATGTTCAGATTGCCTCCGTGCCGTCGCGCAACGAGCCTGACGGCGAAGAACTCAATTATCCCTATCTGTTCGCCGAATTCGACCGGCTGGGTTACGACGGCTTCGTCGGCTGCGAATACAATCCGCGCGGAGCGACGAACGAGGGGCTCGACTGGTTCAAGCCCTATCGGAGAATCTGATGTCGTTGCTGCTCGGCGCTGTCGCCGACGATTACACCGGCGCCTCCGACCTCGCCAACACGCTGACGCGCAATGGCTTGACGACGATCCAGACGATCGGCGTGCCGGCATTTGATTTTTCCCTGGCGGACGTCGGGGCGGTGGTGGTCGCCCTCAAGATCCGCTCGGTCGCGGCCGCCCACGCGGTCGAAGCTGCCTCCGCAGCTTATGACTGGCTCGCCGCGCGTGGCGCACGCCACGTCATGTACAAGATCTGCTCGACTTTCGACTCCACGGACGCCGGCAATATCGGGCCTGTCACCGACGCCTTGCGCGCCCGCGCCGGGTCAGGCGCCGCGCTGGTGACTCCCGCCTTTCCCGAGACCGGGCGCACTGTCTACCGCGGCCATCTGTTTGTCGGGGACGTTCCCTTGAACGAGAGCCCGCTGAAGGATCATCCGCTGAACCCGATGCGCGACTCCAACCTCGTGCGGGTGTTGCAGCGTCAGTCGCGCGCTCGCGTCGGCCTCATCGATCTCGCGACCGTCGCTCAGGGCGCCGACACAGTCACGCAGGGGCTGAAAACGCTGGAAGGGCAGGGGTGCGGCGCCGCGATCGTCGACGCCGTGTTCGAGCACGACCTGGAGGCGATCGGTGAAGCCGCCGCGCGCTGCCGCATCTCGACGGGCGCATCGGGTCTGGGGCTCGGTCTTGCGCGGGCGCTGCGTCCGAGCGCGAAGGCCGGCGCCGCCTCGCTCGACCCCGTGGGAGGATTGGCCGCGATCCTCGCCGGCAGCTGCTCGCGGGCGACCCTCGAACAAATCGCGGCGGCCGACAACGGCATGCCGGTGCTGCGGCTGGACCCGGAACGACTGATCGATCGCGGAGCGGAGGTCGCAGCGGCGGTCGCCTGGGCGCGAGAGCGCTTGAACGCGGGGCCGGTGCTGATCGCGTCGAGCGCCGAGCCGGAGCGCGTCGCCGCGTTGCAGGCGCGCTTCGGCCGCGATGCATCCGGTCATGCGATCGAGCGTGCGCTCGCTGAAATCGCGGCCGGCCTCGTCGATCTCGGCGTTCGCCGACTGGTCGTCGCGGGCGGCGAGACGTCGGGCGCCGTGGTCGACCGTCTCGGCGTCAAGGCGTTCCGCCTAGGGCCGGAGATCGCGCCGGGCGTTCCCTTGATGCGCACCGTCGGGTGCGCCGACGGCGACTTCCAGATGGCGCTGAAATCCGGGAATTTCGGCGGTCTCGATTTCTTCGCCCGCGCGCTCGCGATGACGCGCTGACGGCGGCCGACATGAGCGAAGACACACACGCCCGCGACGAGATCTGCGAGGTTGGTCTTTCGCTCTTTTCGCGCGGCCTGACCTTCGGCTCGACGGGCAACATCAGCGTGCGACTTTCCGATGGGGCCTGGTTAATGACGCCGACCAACGCGTCGCTGGGCCGTCTCGATCCGGCGCGGCTGGCGAAATTCGACGCGACCGGCCGCTTCGTTTCCGGCGACCCGGCCACCAAGGAAGCGTTTCTGCACTTCTGCATGTATGGCCAACGCCCGGATGCGCGCGCCGTGGTGCATCTGCATTCCACGCATTCCGTCGCGGTGAGCCTGCTTGCGGACGTCGATCCCAGCGACGCCTTGCCGCCGCTCACAGCCTATTTCGTGATGCGTGTCGGCCGGTTGCCGTTGGCTCCCTATTTCCCGCCGGGAGACGAGAGCCTCGCCAAGGCGGTCGAGGCGCTGGCGGGCGAGCACCATGCCGTGCTTCTCGCCAACCATGGGCCCGTCGTCGCAGGCACATCGCTCGCCAATGCCCAGTACGCGACCGAGGAACTCGAGGAAACGGCGAGGCTGTTCATGATGCTGCGCAATCAACCGGTTCGGCCGCTGACCGCCGAACAGGTCGAGGATCTGCGCCGCCGCTACAATTTGCGCTGACGATCCAACGCTTGACAAAGCCGGCTGCAGGTCTACCGTCACTGGTCTGGTTACCGGACCAACAGAAGAGTTCGGCAAAGGGAAGGAAGCATGGCGTCGCGCCTCAAGCCGGCAGACCTTGTTCGCTCCGGCGCCGGACTTCAGGGCCGATCTCGCGCGGCGCACGGTCCGCGAGCGCATCAGCGACAAGCTCGCTTCGCTCATCGCCTCCGGCATTCTGCAGGTCGGCGACGAACTGCCGAGCGAGCGTGAGCTCGCCGCGCTCTTCGCTGTGAGCCGCGAGACTGTACGGGGCGCAATCCAGACGCTTTCGGCCAAGGGCATCGTGGGAGTGACACAAGGCGCTCGCACCCGTGTGGTCAGCCACAAGATTGACACGCTGAAGATCGGCGTCGACGAGCCCCAGCGCGATCAACAGCTACGATCTCGAATCCGTGCACCACGCGCGGCTGCTGGTCGAGCGCGCCGTCGTCGCGGAGGCAGCCACGCGCATCGACGATGCGACGCTGGCGCGGCTCGAGCAATCGCTCGCGATCCAGAAGCACACAATGCGCGATCCCGTGCACTTTCTGATCTGCGACCGCGAATTCCACCTCGCGATCTATCGCAGTTCCGGCAATCCGTTGCTCGCCGACTTCGTCATCGACCTCTACACCTTCATGCTCGACCATCGTCGCGTCGCCGTCTCGCAGCCCGGCGCGATCGAGAAGAGCTATCGCGACCATCTCGCCATCTATCAGGCCTTGCAAGCGCGCGATCCCGCGGCCGTCATTGCGGCGTTCGGACGCCACATCGACCGCATTTACACCACGACTTTCGAGATACTCGCCGGCAGAGCGAAGGAGAAGAAAACAGGGTAGCCATTCGCTCAGGGACCAGAAGCTCACGCCGGGAAGTCCGGCAATAGGGAGGAGAAGACAATGAACCGTCGCCATTTCGTGTCCGCCGTCGCTGCGCTCGCCGTCGCCGCCGGCTTCGCATTCGCCGCCCCGGCGCATGCGGACAACAAGGAAATCGTCTATCTGACGCCGGGTCTCGATCTGCCGTTCTGGCGGTATCTGTCCAAGGGCATCGAGTCGGTGGCGAAAAAGGAAGGCTATTCCTACACCGCGCTCGATTCGCACAATAACGCGGAGACCCAGCTCAAGAATGCGCAGGACGCCATCGCGCGCGGCGTCGCGGGCATCGCGATCTCGCCGACCGACAGCTCCACCGCCCCGAGCGTTCTCGCGCTCGCGGCGCGTGCGAAAATCCCGGTCGTCGTCGCCGACATCGGCACCAACAGCGGCGAGTATGTCTCGTTCATTATCTCCGACAATTATCAGGGCGCGTTCGGCGTCGGCGAAGCTTTGGCCGCGGCCATGAAGGAGAAGGGTTGGCAGGACGGATCGGTCGGTCTCGTCACGATCTCGCAGGCGCGCAAGAACGGCCAGGCGCGCACCGCCGGTTTCCGTGCGGCGATGAAGAAGGCCGGCATCACCAAGGAGGCAGGCCTGCAGCAGATGCAGTCCTACACCGCCGACGAAACATTCAAGTTCACCCAGGACATGCTGACCGCCAACCCCAATATGCGCGGCATGTTCATCCAGACCGACCAGCCGACGATCGGCGCGCTACGCGCGATCAAGGCGGCTCACCGCGAGGGCACGCTGCTCGTCGCCGCCTTTGACGGCATTCCCGAATTCGTCGATCTGCTCAAGAAGGGCGAGATCGTCGCGTCGGGCATGCAGCAGCCGTATCTTATGGGCGTCAAGTCCGGCGAGTCGCTGGTCACGGCGCTGAAGGGCGGGAAGCCGGAAAAGGAGATTCTGGTGCCGATCGTGGTAGCGACCAGCAAGAACATCGATCAGATTCTGCCGACCATCAAACAGACGGTGTTCGCCAACGAACTGCATTGATCGAAGGGGCCGGCGCGCTCGTCGCGCCGGCCTCCTGCCGCAAGGAGCGTGATGACCGAAGCGGGGACAATCCTGCTGGAGGCGCGCGAGATCTCCAAGAGCTTCGCGCAAACCCGCGCGCTCTCGGGCGCGAGTTTGCGTCTTTGCGCCGGCGCGACGCATGCGTTGCTCGGCGCGAACGGCGCCGGCAAGTCGACGCTCTCGCGGGTGATCTCCGGCCACATCAATCGCGACAGCGGCGAGATCCGGTATCGCGGCCGTCCGCTCGAGGTGCGTTCGCCGCGCGAGGGGCTCGACGCGGGGATCGCGATGGTGATGCAGGAGACGAGCCTCGCGCCCGATCTCTCGGTGCTCGAGAACATCTTCCTCCCCGAACTTCGCCGACCGGGCCGGCTGTCGCGTCAGACGATGCGAAGACGAGCCGGAGACATTCTTGCCGATCTCGGCCAGGAAGCTTCGCTGTCGCTCGACGCCGAGGCGCGCGACCTTTCGGCGGCCCAGCGCCAACTCGTCGAGATCGCCAAGGCGCTCGCGCTCAACGCCAACCTGATCATCTTTGACGAGCCGACCGCCTCGCTCAGCCCGAGCGAGGTCGAGCGGCTGTTCGACGTGATCTCGCGCCTCGAGGCGGCTGATTGCGGGGTCGTCTTGGTCTCGCACCGGCTCGAGGAAGTGTTTGCAATCTCCGACGAGATCACGGTCATGCGCGAGGGGCGCACGGTTGCCGCCTCGCGCCCGACCGCGAGCCTCAACCAGGCGGAACTCGTACGCCTGATGGTCGGACGCGACCTCGAGACAATCTACGCTGCGCCTCCAGCCTTCGGCGCGGCGCGGAGCGACCCGGTGCTTTCCGTGACCAATCTCAGCGCGCCGCCGGCGGTTCGCGACGTCTCCTTCGATCTGCACCGCGGCGAAATCCTCGGTCTCGGAGGGCTCGTCGGGGCAGGCCGTTCGGAGACGGCCGAGACGCTATTCGGCCTTCGCCCGCGTGCGGGCGGCCAGGTGCGGCTCGAGGGCAGGTCTTTTTCGCCGCGCAGTCCGACTCAGGCGATTCGCGCCGGCCTGGGGTTCGTCGCCGAGGATCGGCGCCGACAGTCGATCGTGCCGGATCTGTCCGTGCGGGAAAACCTGTTGCTCGGCCACCTCGGCGCGCATCGCGGCTTCGGCCTGGGCTATGGAAAGGTCGACCGCAAGATCGACCAGCTCATGGCGCGACTCGAACTTCCTCCCGAAAGAATCGCTGACGCCAGTCTCCTCGACTTTTCCGGCGGCATGCAGCAGAAGATCATCATCGCGCGCTGGCTGTTGCTGGAGCCGACGGTGCTGATCCTCGACGAGCCGACCAAGGGCGTCGATATCGGCACGCGTGCATCCATTTACGCGATCTTGCGCGACATCGTGGCCGCAGGCGCGGCGATCCTCATGATCTCTTCCGAATTCGAGGAACTGCTCGGCCTCGCCGACCGCGTGGTCGTGATGAGCGACGGCGCCTCGATCGCCGACGTGCCGAGTTCCCTCCTCGACGAGGAGAAGCTGACGCTGCTCGCGGCGCCGCGCAGCTCGATGGAGCGCAACCGCCGCGTCCTGCAGGAACTTGCGAGCGAGCAGGACGGCGCGGCGTTCTGGGCTATTCTGGATCGGGACCGCGTCTTCTGCCTGAACGCAGCGACCGCGAATGCGAAAGCCGACCCGGCGCTGCGAGCCGGCGCCGCGCCGCGCTTCGAGGAGACGCCGATCGCGGCGGCTTTGCGCGCCCGCTCGCAAGATTTCATTCTTGATCCCGCGAGCGGCCTCCGAAGTCTTCTCGTCGACGTGAAAAGTCACCGCGGTCACGATCTGGGATCGATCGGCCTGGTGATCGGGCCGGACCGGCCGGTCCCGCCGCCTGAGGATATGCGTGCGACGATCATCGACCGTTTTCGCGGGACCTTATGAAATCGAGGATATCCGAGAGCATGAGCCCGCCGACCCCTCTCTCCGTTTCCGGCGAACGCTCGCGGCGTCGGGCCTGGAGCATCAAAACGGCGCCGCTCGAACTGCGAATGCTCGGGCTTGCGCTCGTCATCGCGATCGTACTGTCGTTGGCGTCGCCGTATTTCCTCAAAACCAACAATCTGCTCAACCTGCTGGACCAGTCCGTCGTCACCGGCATCGTCGCTATCGGCATGACATTCGTGATCCTGACCGGCGGCATTGACCTTTCCGTGGGCTCGCTGGTCGGTCTGACCGGGGTCATCCTGGGGTTGGCCCTGCACCATGTCCCGATCCCCGCCGCAATCCTCCTCTCGGTGCTGTCGGGCGCCGCGATCGGCCTGTTTTCCGGCTTCCTGATCGCCTATTTCGACCTTGCGGCTTTCGTGATCACGCTCGGCGTCATGGCGATCGGCCGCAGCCTCGCCTACATCTTCTCGGGCCAGACCTCGATCGCCGACATTCCGCCCGCGCTCAACGATCTCGTCTATACCACTGTGTTCGGCATACAGACGAACGTGCTCACGCTGCTGGCGCTCTATGCGTTGGCCTGGGGTTATCTCACCTACACTAAGGGCGGACGCACCATTTATGCCGTCGGCTCCAACCGCGAGGCGGCGCGCACCGCCGGTTTGGACGTGCTGTTCTACAGCGTGTTGCCCTACGTCGTATCCGGCGCGCTTTCTGCGGTTGCCGCCACGCTGATGTCGGCGCAGATCCTGTCGATCGACCCGCTCGCCGGCACCGGGCTCGAGCTCGACGCGATCGCCGCGGTCGTGATCGGCGGCGCAAGCCTGTACGGCGGGCGCGGCACGATCATCGGCACCCTGATCGGCGTCTTCATCATGGTCATGATCCGCAACGGGCTCAATCTGCTCGGCGTGTCGCCGTTTTGGCAGGGCTCGGCGATCGGGGGCATCATCATTGCCGCTGTGCTGGCGGAGCGTCTGTTGAGCCCGCGCTCGCGGCGGTGACCACGGGAACAGGAGGAAACGCATGTCCGAAGCGCTGACGCGAGGCGTTCGCCTCTATGGGACGGACGAGCCGGTGATCCCGCCCCGCCTTCTGCGCGCCGGGGAGCTGACTGCGGAGCTGGAGGCAGGCAACCTGCGCTATATCCGGTTCGGCGGCGTCGAGATGATCCGCGCGGTCTCCTTCATCGTCCGCGACAAGAACTGGGGCACCTACAATCCGGCCATCAGCGAGCCCCGAATCGAAGAAAGCGCGGACGGCTTCCGCGTCGCCTACGATGCTGTGGCCAGGGACGCGGCGCAGGAATTCGCCTACAGCGCCGAGATCGTCGGGCGCGCGGACGGAGTCCTGCGCTTCTCTGCGCGCGGGCGCGCGCAGACCGATTTCCTGACCAATCGCACCGGCTTCGTCGTGCTGCACCCGATCCAGAATGTCGCCGGCAGAACCGCGCAGGTCACCGAAACGACCGGCAAGACTTTCGATACCCGATTCCCCGAACGGATCGACCCTGTGCAGCCGATGATGAACCTGCGTGCGATCCGTCACGAGTTCGCGCCGGGCGCCACCGTCGAATGCAGGATGGAAGGCGATACGTTCGAGATGGAGGACCAGCGCAACTGGACGGACGCCTCCTACAAGACCTACGTCCGTCCGCTCGCGCTGCCGTGGCCCTACACGCTCGCCAAGGGAGACGAGCTCGAGCAATCCGTGACGCTAACCGTTTCCGGGGCGCCATCGGCGCATGGTCACGGGAGCGAGGCGATCCGTGTGCAAGTTGGAGAAGCGCAAGGCGTCGTCCCCGCTCTCGGCCTCGGACTCGATCCTGACGACGCGGAGACCGTGGAAGCTCATATCGAACCCCTGCGCGCCCTCGGCGTCGCGCACCTTATCTGTCATCATGATCCGCGTCGCGGCCACGGACGCGAGACGCTGGCCCGTTCGGTCGAGATTGCGAAGGCGCTTGGGGCCGCGCCTTGGCTCGAGGCGATCGTCGCCAGCGTCGAGGGCTTCGAGGCGGAGGTGGCGGGGCTGGGGGAAATCGCGGCGAGCCTCGGCTCGCCGTTTGCGGCCGTGATGCCGTCGCCGGCCTCCGATCTCAAATGCACGCTGCCGGGCAGTCCGTGGCCCCCGTGTCCGCCCGCGAAGGAGCTCTATCATGCGGCGCGGCGCGCCTTCCCCAAAGCCCGGATTGGCGGCGGCATGTTCAGCTATTTCACCGAGCTCAACCGCAAGCGTCCGCCGCTGGTCGAGCTCGATTTCGTCAGCTTCACGACCTCCGCGCTCGTGCATGCCGGCGACGACCGGTCGGTGACCGAAAGTCTGGAGTCGCTTCCTCATATCGCGCGCAGCGTGCGGGCGATCGTCGGCGACAAGCCGTTCGCGGTCGGGCCGAGCGCGATCGGCATGCGCGACAATCCCTATGGCCAGGCGACGGCGCCGAACCCCGGCAACATCCGGCAAGCGATGAATCGCAATGATCCTCGGCAGCGCGGCCTTCTCGGTGCCGCCTGGAACTTCGGCTATTTCGCCCACTTCGCGAACGGAGGCGCGCATGCGGTCGCGCTTGGCGGCGGCGTAGGACCGTTCGGCATCCTGCATGCTCCGGCCGATTATCCCCAGCCCGGCTTCGACGGCGTGGGCGGCCTGTTCCCCGTTTACCACGTCGTTCGCGGCCTCGCGGCGCTCAAGGGGTCGCCCATGCGGGCGGTTGAGATCTCGGCGCCGCGCGAGATCCAGGCCTTCGCCGCGGGGAACGAATTGTGGCTCGCCAATCTGATGGGCGAGCCGAGGCGCGTGACGACCGGCTCGGCGATCGCCGGCCGCCTCGCGCGGCTCGATGCGGAAAGCTTCGGCCGCGCAGCGCACGACGCCGACGCGCTCGACCGGCTCGAGCAAACTTTCAAGGGCGATGAGATCGAGCTCGACGCGCATGCGGTCGTTCGGCTGCGATTCGCCTGATCTCCTAACTCAACACCGGCAAGGACGCATACCATGCATATTCTGATCACCGGCGCGGCGGGAATGGTCGGCCGGAAGCTGACGGAGAGTCTGGCGAAGTCCGGCGAGCTCGGCGGCCGCGCGATCGATGCGGTGACGCTCGTCGACGTCGTGCAGCCGGAGGCGCCGAAAGGGTTCTCCGGCAAGGTTTCCGCGCGGGCTGCCGACATCGCGGCGCCCGCCGAAGGCGAAGCGATGGTCGCCGGCCGGCCCGACGTTCTCTTCCATCTCGCGGCCATCGTCTCCGGCGAGGCCGAGGACGATTTCGACAAGGGCTATCGCATCAATCTCGATGCGACCCGACAATTGTTCGACGCCGTCCGGGCCGAGAACCGCAAGACCGCCTACAAGCCGCGCATCGTGTTCGCCTCCTCGATCGCGGTGTTCGGCGCGCCGTTCCCGGACAGGATCGGCGACGAGTTCTTCACCACGCCGCTCACCAGCTACGGGACCCAGAAGGCGATCGGCGAGCTCCTGCTGGCGGATTATTCGCGCAAGGGCTTTTTCGACGGCGTCGGCATCCGGTTGCCGACCATCTGCATCCGTCCGGGCAAGCCGAACAAGGCTGCCTCCGGCTTCTTCTCCAACATCTTGCGCGAACCGCTGGTCGGACAGGAAGCCGTCCTTCCCGTCTCGGAGGACGTCCGGCACTGGCATGCAAGCCCTCGCGCCGCGGTCGGCTTCCTCCGTCACGCCGCGACGATGGATCTCGCGCAGCTCGGCTGGCGCCGCAATCTGACCATGCCCGGCTATTCCGCGACGGTCGCCGAACAGATCGCCGCGCTGACGCGCGTCGCCGGTTCGAAGGCGGCGGCGCTGATCAGGCGTGAGCGCGACCCGAAGATCGAGGCCATCGTCGCCGGCTGGCCGCGCGATTTCGACGCCAAGCGCGCGACCGGGCTCGGGTTCAAGGCAGAATCCTCGTTCGACGACATCATCCGCGTCCATATCGAGGACGAACTCGGCGGCAGGATCGGGTGAGGAGGCGGGCGTGTCATCCGCGCTTCGCGCGGTGTTCCTCCCCGTGTTGTCAGGAGGATAAGGTCGCGGCGCGGCAACCTATGGCGATCCCGGCCACTGCGCAATCGTCGTCAAGGTTGATCGACATTCTGGGCAACGACCCGACGAAGACGGTCAAGGTGAAGGTGGGTAGAGGCGATTTCCTCCCCTGCGGAGCGGATGCGAAGCGGGGGAGGGGACCACGCGACGCGTGGTGGAGGGGCCATTGAGAGGGTACCTGTGAGAGCGCCGACGGAGACCATCGCCAACGCCCGGCGCCTGCGCCGGAATCTGTCTCCGCCGGAGGCGCGGCTGTGGAGCCGACTGCACGCCCGCGTTCCGGGACTGCCGGTCTTTCGTCGCCAGCATCCGATCGGCCCTTATGTGCTCGACTTCTATTGCGCCAAGGCGCGGCTCGCCGTCGAGATTGACGGGATGAGCCACGATGTCGGCGACCGGCCGGTGCGCGACATTCGCCGCGACAAATGGCTCGAGGCGCAGGGGATCACCGTGGTGCGCGTTCCCGCAGCTGAGGTCGCGGGGCGGATCGATACCGTGGTCGATGGAATCATACGCCACGCGGCGGCTATAATCCGGGCGGAACCCCCCTCCACCGCGCTTCGCGCGGTCCCCCTCCCCCGCAAAGCGGGTGAGGATAACGCGTCGCCGCAGCGGGGAACATAACCTCGAGGGGCGGCGATCATGGAGCGCAAGCCCTAAGCAGACCGCGACCAACCCAGGTTGCTCGACGCGAAGGTCCCGACCGCCCCTTATGTTCCGGGGCCACTCGGCCTTGGCGGCGTCGCGTGAGACGGGCTGCGCGTCGATCGTCTCTTTGCAGATCGCGCGTTGGCCGGCCCTGGCGTTGGAGCGGTGGCGTGAGCGAAATTTGCGGACATTGCGAAGATCGCCTGTACCGGGATTATTTGCGAGCGCCTGCGCCAACTCGGGTGAGCGTCTTTCGCCTTATTGCTTGATGCCGGACAAGCCATGAGAAAAGGTTTCCTGCCCGCCGCGGCAGGAGGCGAGGAACGCGCGTTTGGTCTGGCCCGAAGCTCTGATCGCCGCCTTGTTCGCTGCGTATTCCGCGTTGCATTCGGTTTTACTCTTTGCGACGCGAGGCGCAGGCGCCAGTCCGGGCGCCGGGACCGGAGCGGGGGCTGGCGCCGGCGCGGATTGCGTGCCGGGACCCGCCGCGCCGCCCATGCCGGCGATCACAAGACTTTCGGCGTCGGCTGTCGTTCCGACGAAGGCCAATCCGAGCGCCATCAGTGCGGCGGCGCCGAAGCCGGAAATGGATTTGTGCATCCGTTCTCCAAACGCGGCGGTAGTCGTCGTTCGATCCCCGTGTTGACGCGAGTCGGGGGCGCAAGGCAACGCCAGCCGTGGTCGCCAAAGCAAAGCAAGTGCAGCCCGAAACCCAAGACCGCGGCCCCGCTCACGGCCTCGAGTCGGCTCCGTCAGGGCCAATCCCTGCAGCGAACCTATATATCGCATACGATTTTGTTGATTTTAAATTTAACTACAGTACTTGCCCCAAAGACTCAAAGCTCGCGCCGTGTCTCCCCGAGCTATGGGTGTGAAAGGTCCCGTTTTTCCTTGGTGATCGTGCTGGCGCCGCTTCGGTGTTCCGCGCTCACGTCCGGCGAATTGACGTCCGTCCGCCTCTACGCGTAGGTCAGCGCGCCGGTCTTGTCTACCTCGGTCTTGACTAGCCGCCAGGCGCAGAGCGCCTTGAGCGCGCTGCGCCGAGCTTCATCAGCCTTTCCTCACTGGAGACGTCCATCTCAGCGAGCTTCTTCTACCGCGCCCACAGCCATTTGAGCTGTCTCCTGCGCATTGCGCTCTCTTTGCTTACTCTATCCGCGCTCTGAGCCAAGACGTAGAGTTCTTCGTCCTGAGCCAGGAGCTTACCTCTACCCCCTCGCGCTCCTTCCGCCAGAGCTTGTCGAGGAGCTGCTTTTCGAAGCTATTCAGTCGTCCCTTTAGCGTTCCTACCAGATAGCGCACAGACAGATCTGAGACGCTCATCTCTGCGAGAACCTCCTCAGTCTGCACACCGCAATCCATTACCCAAACCCACCACACCTTACCTTACTATCTCTCTATCTTTTCTAATAAAAACCACAACATCTTACTTTCTGCCGCGTTACCGGATAAAGCGAAAAATCATCGCCGACAAACAAGAGCTGCGCGCGGGGTGCGCCTTCCTGCGGGCGGAGGCGAAGCCGTCGCCCATATTGGGTGCTGCGGGACGCCGGCCTTTGCCGAAATGTTCGAAAGCTGCGAGCGCAGTCTCCGCCTCCCGGCGATTCTTGGAGTGATTGCAAATTGGCGCGTTTGGAAAATCGGCGATGCGTCCCGCCGAGCCGGCCGTGGAGGGCGCGCTCAAAGGTGGATCAAATTCTTCTTGACAAGCTCGAAGCCATATGTTCTTAGTTTGTTCTAAGCAACGTCGATAGCGCTCGCTCCGGAGAACGCCTTTGTCCGCGCCGCTCGAAACCGCTCAAACCGCCGCGCAGATTGCTCGCTCCCTTTTTCCCCGCCAAGCCCGCCCTGTCGCCGCCCGCTTCGAAGTCGCGCAGATCCCAATCGGCGTTGAGCGCGCAAATCCTTGAAAAGGCAGGATTCATGTACGGATATTGCTTCCCCTGGGGTTCCTTTTGCTTCCCCTGGGGTTCCTCTCCTTTCCTCCGGGGATCCGCTTCCTTCCCCTGGAGTAATTCTTCCTTCCCCGGCGTCCCACACCTTGCCCCCGTCTGCCGCATCGTTCGAACGCGGCTCCGAGACGTGGCAGGCAAGGCGCTCCGCGGCGCTAGGAGCTCAACTCCCGAGGGAATGACCGCAGGAATGATGGGCGCCAGCCTGAGGCAAGGTCGGCCGAGCTAGCCTTCGTCATCCGGCTCTCCAGGATCGAGGCGACGTTTGGCTCAAATGACCCCGGCAGGCATCCTGCGGACGGCGAGCATGCGGATCCTTGCCGCCGCGGCCCTCGCGGCCGCGCTGGCGGCGCTAGGCGGCTGCCAGACCTTCGGCGACGTGACGGGCTCGATTTCGGCTGCGCCGCCGGCGGCGGCGAGCGACGGCCAGCTTCGCGCCTACGCCGCGAGCTGCCAACGACGTTACGAGGCCAATCCCGGGGAGAAGTCAGCCTCGATCGCCTACGCCCGCGCCTTGCGCGCGCTGACGCGCTATAAGGAAGCCACGGCGGTCATGCAGACAGCGGCAGTGAAAGCTCCGAAAGACGAAGTCGTTCTCGGCGAATACGGCAAGGCGCTCGCCGACGCCGGCGAGCTCGCGCAGGCCAAGGACGTGCTCACGCGCGCCTATACGCCCGACAACCCGAGATGGGACATCATGTCGGTGCAGGGCGCGGTCGCCGAGCAGCTCGGCGATCACGCGGCGGCACAACAGTTTTATCGCGATGCGCTGAAGATCTCGCCCGGCGAACCGGGCGTCCTGACCAACATGGGCCTGTCTTTCGCCCTAGCCGGACAATTGCCCGAAGCCGAACGCGCGCTGCGGCAGGCCGTCGCCAGCCCGAAGGCCGACGAGAAAACGCGCGGCGACCTCGCGCTCGTGCTCGGGCTCGAGGGGAAGTTTGCGGAGGCGGAAAGGGTGAGCCTGACGGACCTCTCGCCCGATGCCGCGCGCGCCAATATCGAAACGCTCAAGCGGATGGTCGCAGCGGGCTATTCCCCGCGATCGATCGGCCGGCCGGCGAATTCGTCGATTGCGGCGAAGGATCAGGGGTGAGCCGTCAGTTGTCCTGGTCGCCGATCGACGACGTCGGCTCCTTATCGAGGCTGGGTCCCGCCCCAGGCGGCAGGATCGGGGGAGCCGGATCGGAATCGGCGAAGGGCGGCGGGAGGGCGCCGGTCGGGCCGTCGCTCGCTCCGGTCAACGACATCGGCGCAAGCGCCACCGCGCGGCGCGACGGCGAAGACCCGAGACGGGCGACATCGAGCGGCTCCTCGATCTCCGGCGCCGGCGGCAGGCCGTCGGGCGTGGCCGGCGGCGGCAGGAGGCTCGGCGCCGGCGTGGGCCTGCAGATGCGGCGGGGACCTGTGTCGGTCGAGCCGTGGTTGGCGAGATCGAGGTGGATGTGATTGTAGTGGAACACGTCGGCGCCCGGGCCGAGCACGGTCGTGAAGTACCGGCAGGCGCCTGCATGGACCTCATGCAGGAACGCCGCCTCCTGCGTGCCGGCGTTTCTCCAGTCGCGCACGAATTCGACCTTGCGCCCGTCGGTCAGCCTGAATCCGGCGACGTCGACGGCGTTGCCGAAAGCGTGTTCGGAGAGGCGCTCGCCGGCCATGTTGTCGATCGAGCGGCAGCTGTAGGCCCCGAACACGTTGAGCGTCGCGACCTTCTGGCCGAACCGGGCTTCTGCGTCCGGCTGGACGATGTCCCTGAGCCACCCCTCCAGCGCCGGGATCATCGGGCAGTCGATGGTCAGCGCCTTGTCGACGCCGACCGCGCCGTCCGCGAGGGCCGAGACCCTCAGGGGCCGCGTCATGCCGCAGATGCCCGGACCATCGATCTCGGGGGCGGACACGATGGTGTTGGAAAGGGTGACGAGCTTGCGGGCGAAGCAGGCGTTCTCCGCCTGGGTCCGCCAAACCGGCCGCTCCGGACGGCTGAAGAAGCCGCAACCCGCCACGGGCAAAGCGGCGACCAACGCCAGGAGGTATGGCCGAACGCGACACGCCATCGGGTTAAGTTGTGACGATTGTTTTAAGATTTGTTGAACCAAAGGGGGAGAGGGCCGCCATCGAGCCGCCGCACTTTGCTTTCAAGAGGCGCGGCGGGGTCGCGGAGGGAGAATCGGGTCGTTGGGTCATAGGGCGGGCAATTGGTGGGCAAGGGCAGCCGGGCTTATGCTCGGTCTCGTGGCGGCGGGGCCGGCGGTCGCCCATCCACACGTCTGGGTGACGGTGAGGAGCCAGATCGCGTTCACGCCGGACGGCAAAGTCTCGGCCGTCGTTCACGACTGGGTGTTCGACGAGATGTACTCGTCTTTCGCGACGCAAGGGCTCGCCGCTAAGCCGGGAGCACTCGTCACGCGCGCTGAATTCGCGCCGCTTGCCAGGGAAAATGCAGGCGGCCTCGCCGAGATCGGTTATTTCACGACGCTTAAGATCGCCGGCAAGGCGGTGGATTTCGGCTCGGTCACCGATTACTGGATGCAGGAGCGACCCGACCATCTGGTCGAGTTTCACGTCACCCTGCCGCTCAAGACCCCGGCTCGTGTCGTCAAGTTCATGACTTTGCGGGTCGCCGACCCCGAATATTTCATCGATTTCGAATTCGACGACAAGGACCCGGTGGCTCTCCTCTCGCCACCACCCGGCTGTTCCGTCTCTGTCACCAAAGCAAAGTCTCTCGACCCGGCTGACAAGACAAAACTCACCGAATCGTTCTTCACTAATCTGTCTCCGGGGACCAATTTCGGCTTCAAAATGGCGGGCAGCGCCATTGTCGCGTGCCCATGACCAGGACATTTGCAAGATCCTTGGGTTTCGCTTTTAGCGACGTTCTCGTCGGGGCCACGAGCACGCTGGCGCAAACGCCCCGGCCTTTCGCGGTCGGCGGCGGCGAGGGCGGCGGCGGGGCCGAAGGCGGGATCACCGGGTGGCTACTGGCCGAACAGTCGCAGCTCACCCATCTCATGGCGGCGAAGGTCCACGCGCTGCATGGCGACCCGAGCGCCGCTTGGGGCCTCATCGCCCTCGGCCTCGCCTACGGCGTCTTCCACGCCGCCGGCCCTGGGCATGGCAAGACGCTGATCGCCTCTTACATGCTCGCCAACGACCGTTCGCTCCGGCGGGGCGTGGTAATGGCGCTGATGGCGGCGCTCCTGCAGGCGGTGGTCGCCGTAGCGCTCGTCGGCGCGGCCGGGCTTGTCCTCAACGCCACCGCGTCCGAGATGAACCGGGCGGCGGACTGGCTGCAGGCGGGTAGCGCGGCGGGCGTCGCCGTTATCGGTCTGTGGCTTTCGTGGCGCAAGGGCGCGGCGCTGATCGTCGCGCTCAGGCGGCGTTTCGACCGCGCCCGGGCGCTCGCTTCGGTTCCCACTTACGCCGGAGTCGCCTGGCGCGCGCCGGCCAGGAGCCTGTCGGCGGCGGCATTCCGCGCTGCGCCGCCGGGGGCGATCGGGCTGGCGGACAATTGCTGCGTTCTGCCGGACGCCTCGACGCTCGGGGGCGCGTTTTCCTGGCGCGGGGCCGCCGGGACGGTGATCGCAGCCGGGGCGCGGCCCTGTTCGGGCGCGATCCTGGTGCTGGTGTTCGGTCTGGCCCAGGGGCTGTTCCTAGCCGGGATCGCCGCGACCTTCGCCATGGCGCTCGGCACGGCGGTCACGACCGGTGCGCTCGCATGGATGGCGGTGTTTGCGAAATCCGTAGCGATACGGTTCGCCGCGGGCGAGGATTCGCGTGCGGCGCTGATCGCGCGCTGCCTCGAATTCGCCGCGGCGCTCGCGGTCCTCGCCTTCGGCGTCCTTCTCGTGTTCGGCGCGCGCGGAGCGGCTTGAGCCCTCTCACGCGTCATAGATTGGCGCGGGGTTCGAGGGACGCCACCGCGCCTCCGATGGATTGCGTTTTCGATTCAGCCGAGCCCGAGTTTCTGCGCCAAGCCAATTCGTTGCAGCTTTCCGGTCGCGCCCTTTGGGATTTCCGTCAGAAAGAGAATCTTCTTCGGCGTTTTGAACGCGGCGATCCGCCCCGAGAGGAATGATCGGAGCTCATGTTCGGTCGCGGTCGCGCCCTCGCGCAGCACGACGGCGGCGGCGACGTCCTCGCCGAGCAGGTCGTGCGGGACGGCGAACGTCACAACCTGCAGAACCGCGGGGTGATCCATCAATGCTTCGTCCACCTCGCGCGGCGAAATTTTTTCTCCGCCGCGGTTTATGATCTCCTTCAGGCGGCCCGTCAGGCTGATGTATCCGTCGGAGTCGATGACGCCCTGGTCCCCTGTCCGGAACCAGCCTTTGAAGAAACCTGCGGCGTTCGCCGAAGGATTGTTTTCATAGCCTGCCGTGACATTGTCGCCGCGAATGACGATTTCGCCGATCTCGCCGGCGCCGAGCAGCTTACCGCCTTCATCCATGATCGCCACTTCGGGGCCTGCGGCGAGACCCACGGAGCCCCGCTTTCTGGCCCCACGCAAGGGATTGGACGCCATTTGATGCGACGCTTCCGTCATCCCGTAAGCTTCGATCACAGGCGCATGGAAGGTCGCCTCGAGTTCGGCGATGACTTGCGGCGGCAGCGAGGATGACGACGAGCGAATGAACCGGAGCGGATGCCGCTCGATGACATCCTTGTTGTGCCTCGCCCGCGTCAGGATCGCCTGATGCATCGTCGGAACCGCCGTGTACCAGGTCGCCTTCGCGTCCTCCATCGCGACGAAGAACCTCAGAGCATTGAATCCGGAGGTGCAATATACGCTGCCGCCGCGTGACAGCGGCGCAAGCAGGCCGGCGACGAGCCCGTGAATGTGGAAGAGCGGCATGACATTCAATCCGCGATCTCGTTCGGTCAACTCGAGCGTGCGCGCAATATTCTCCGCCGATTTGGCCAAGTTCGCCTGCGTCAGAGGCACGATTTTCGGCCGGGACGTCGTCCCGGACGTATGCAGGATCAAGGCGACGTCGTTGGCCTCAGCGCACCCCGTTCGCGCGGGGACACCTCTTGTTTCGCCCGAAAGTCGGAAAGCGCCGGCTCCGCATTTCGCATCGGGCGTTAGCGTCAGCACCTGAATCCCGAGTTTTTTCGCCGCCTCGATTGCGAGGGACGAGCTTCCGGCTTCGACGACAAGCGCTTTGGTGTCGAGATCGCTCATGTAGAATTCGAATTCGTCGATACGGTAGGCGGGGTTCAGCGGCGCTGACGTCGCCCCGGACGCGATGGCGAGAAAGGCCGTCGCCATCTCCGGGCCGTTCGGCAGGACTATCGCGACCCGGTCGTTATGCCCGACTCCGAATGCATTCAGCGAAGAGACTGTCTCGGCGACAACCGCTCTCAGACCGTCATAGGTTAGGGGCGTCGCATCGGGGGCCGCAATGGCGACCGTGTCCCCACGGCCCGCCGCCAGCAGATCCTTCAATGTACGCATAGTCATCGCGATGCTCCCACATGCATTCCGTTCGCATATCCAGCTTCAGGCGGGCGTCACGGCCAGCCGGCCCTTTGCACGGACCAGCGTCCCGTTGAGGAGTTTAGCGACGGCGTATATCGCATCCAAATGCGGAGTGGCGACGTCAACTATCCGGCTGAGTTCGATAACCGAACCGAGCAGCGCCTCGACCTCGATCGCCCGCCCGCCCTCGACATCCTGCAGCATCGATGTCTTGTGAGCGCCGACGGCCTCGGCGCCCGCGATGCGCTTTTCGAGGGGAATCCGGAAGCGAATGCCGAACGCCTCGCCAACGGCCTGCGCCTCCCGCATCATGTCTGTCGCCAGCGCGCGGGTCGGGGAGAACCGGCAGATATCCTCCAACGTCGCATGGGTCAGGGCGCTAATCGGGTTAAAGCTCAGATTGCCCCATAACTTCGTCCATATTTCGGTGCGCACGTCGCTGACAACCGGCGCCTTGAACCCGGCTTTTGCGAATGCCTCCGATACTCGCAAAATCCGCTCGCTTTTCGATCCGTCGATCTCGGCGAGCGAGAACCGATCGCCCTCGATGTGACGGATCACGCCGGCGCGCTCAATCTCGGCGGCAGGATAGACGACGCTGGCGACGACCCGGTCGACCGAGAGATTGTCGGCGATCACGCCGCCGGGATCGACGCTCTGGAGGCGAACCCCCTCATGGGGGCCGCCATGCTTGAGAAAATACCACCAAGGGATGCCGTTCTGCGCCGTCAGCACCAAGGTTTGCGGGCCCATGACCGCGGGAAGATCGGCCGTGACGGCTGCGACCTGGTGCGCCTTGAGGCCAAGGATGATCAGATCCTGAGCTCCGACGTCGGCGATGCGGTTCGAGGCCTTTACGCGTGCAACGATTTCATGGCCGTTCTCCACCAGGGTGAGCCCATTCCGGGCGATTGCGGCGAGGTGGGGGCCGCGCGCAACCACGCTGACATCCTCGCCCGCGTGGGCGAGCTTCGCCGCGACAAGGCCGCCGATCGCGCCGGCGCCGATCACGCATATCCTCATCGATCGAACTCACGTTGGTCGTTTGCGATGGAGAAGCCCGACCGTCCGTCGGTTCTTGTCCTGAGCGGCGTGCGGCTCGTCGAACCATCAAGGCGCCAACTCCGCGTTCCGTCAACCGGATCCCGCCAAGCGTTTGAGTTTGGCGCAAGGTTGGGCGGACAGTCTTCCGGGCGGGCGCGCATTCTCGGCGCGGACCGCAACACGAGGCGTTCATGTCCGTGACGACGGCGACACCCTTCGCGCCAGCTGGACGCGGCGGCAAGGACGTCGGCTTCGCCGTCGGCATCGTCCTCATCCTGTGCCTGTTCTTCCTGCCCGTGCCGGCGATGATGATCGACTTCGGCTTAGCGCTGTCGATCGCGCTCTCGGTCCTTATCCTGATGGTCGCCCTTTGGATCCAGAAGCCGCTCGAATTCTCCGCCTTCCCGACGGTGCTTCTGGTGGCGACCATTCTGCGCCTCGCGCTCAACATCTCGACCACGCGGCTCATCCTGTCGCACGGCGAGCAGGGGCCGACCTCCGCCGGATACATCATCGGCGGCTTCGCCCATCTCGTGATGGGCGGCGACTTCGTGATCGGCATCATCGTGTTTCTGATTCTTGTGACGATCAACTTCCTTGTCATCACCAAGGGGGCAACCCGCATCGCCGAGGTCGGAGCGCGCTTTACGCTCGACGCGATTCCCGGCAAGCAGATGGCGATCGACGCCGACCTGTCGGCAGGCCTCATCGACGAGAAGATCGCTCAGGCGCGGCGACGGGAGCTCGAGGAGGAGAGCGCCTTCTTCGGCTCGATGGATGGCGCGTCGAAATTCGTCCGCGGCGACGCGATCGCCGGTCTCATCATCCTCGCGGTCAACATTTTCGGCGGCATCGTCATCGGCGTGACGCGCCACGGCCTGCCGCTCGCCTCCGCCGCCGACGTCTTCACCAAGCTCTCGGTCGGCGACGGCCTCGTCACCCAGATCCCGGCGCTCATCATCTCGCTCGCTGCAGGCCTCTTGGTCGCCAAGGGTGGCACGCGCGGCTCGGCCGACAAGGCAGTGATCGACCAGCTGTCCGGTTACCCGAACGCGCTCTTCGTCGCGGCGCTGCTCATGGCCGTGCTCGGCCTCGTGCCGGGCCTGCCCTTCCTGCCCTTCGCGCTCCTCGGCGGGCTCATGGCGTTCGTCGGAATCGCCATTCCTCGCCGCATTGCCAAGGATCACGCCGAGGAGGCGGCGCGGCAGGCGACGAAGGAGGCGCAGGCGGCAGCGGAGAAGCGCACCTCGATTAAGGAGCAGTTGAAGTCGTTCGAGATCGAACTCGTGCTCAGCAAGGAGCTGAACGCCGCCCTTGTGCTGTCGCGCGACGAGATTGCCTCGCGCATCGCCAAGATGCGGCGCAAATTCGCCCGCCGCTATGGTTTCGTCGTACCCGAGGTTCGCCTGACCGACGACATCAAGGCCCCGCCGAAGACCTATCAGATCAAAATCCACGGGGCGCCGGTGGCGACGCATGAACTCAGGGTCAGGGACTGGCTCGTCGTCTTCGGCGACGGTCCGAAGCCGAGTCTGCCCGGCGACGAGGTGCGCGAGCCCGCCTTCGGCATCCGCGCCCTGGCTATCCCCGAAGCCTTCGTCAAGGACGCGCGGCGCCAAGGCTTCAAACCCGTCGACCCGGTCTCGGTGCTGCTGACGCACCTCAGCGAGGTGATCCACAACAACCTCGCCCAGCTCCTGTCGTACAAGGACATGCGCGCGCTGTTCGACCGGCTCGAGCCCGAGTACAAGCGCCTGCTTGACGACATGTGCCCGTCGCAGCTCTCGCAGTCGGGGCTGCTCGCGACCATGAAGCTGCTGCTCGCCGAACGCGTATCGATTCGCAACCTGAATCTCATCCTCGAGGCGGTCGCCGAGATCGCCCCGCACGTGCGGCGGCCCGAGGGTATCGCTGAACATGTTCGTGTCCGCCTCTGCCAGCAGATCTGCGGCGACCTCGTCGACAATGGCGCGCTCGCCGTGTTGAGGCTCGGAGCCCGCTGGGACCTCGCCTTCCACCAAGCTCTGAAACGCGACGCCAAGGGCGACATAATCGAATTCGACATCGACCCGCGCGCTAATCGAACAGTTCGCCGCCGAGGCGTCCGCGGCCATCCGCAAGCGCATGGACGAGCACCGGCTGTTCGCGCTCGTCGCCACCGCCGAGACGCGCCCCTATGTCAGGATGATTATCGAGCGCATGTTCCCGACCCTGCCCGTCCTGTCGCAACTCGAGGTCCCCCGCGGCCTCGAGATCAGGTCGCTGGGAACGATCGCGTGACCGCGGCCGACGTGGTGGCCGCGGCGCCGCAGGCCTTCGCGCCGCGGGTCTCGCTCGGCGCCTTTCTCCTTTTCTGTCGGATCGGCGGCTGCCTCATGTTGGCGCCCGGCTTCTCCTCAAGCCAGATTCCGATGCAGATCCGCCTGTTCGTGGCTCTGGCGGTGACGCTTGCGTTGACTCCGCTGCTACTCGACAAAATTCCGGCCTCGGCGCTCGGCGACGACCCGATCCTCACCCTCAAGCTGATCGCCGTCGAGTCGCTGGTCGGCGGCATGATCGGCTTCCTCGCCCGCATCTTCTTTTTCGCCCTCGAGACGCTCGCCTCGGGCGCGGCGCAGATGCTCGGCTTCTACAATCCGTTTGGCGTCCAGATCGAAGTGGGCGAGACGCTCGCGCCGCTGGCGACCCTCATCTCGCTCGCGGCGTTGACGCTCCTTTTCGCCGCCAACCTGCACTGGGAGCTCTTGCGCGGCCTCGTCGCCTCCTACGACATCATGCCGGTCGGGGCAGACTTCAACGCTGGATTCGCTTTGAGGCAGGTCGCCGACGCGCTCGGCGAATTGTTCCGCCTGGCGCTGAGAATCGCGTCGCCCTATGTGATCTATGCCCTGATCGTCAATCTGACGCTCGCCCTTCTCAATCGGTTGACGCCACAGATCCAGATCGTCTTCGTCGCGGCGCCCTTTGTTGCGGCCGGAGGCTTGGCGCTTCTCTATTTCACCGTGAGACCGGCCATCGAGGCTTTCCTCATGGGCTTCGGCGCGTGGCTTTCAACCGGATAGCAGAGCTGTCATCGCGAGGAGCGGCAATGAAGAAGCGTCTCGACGGGCTCACCCGGGCCGGCAGGCTGCAGGCGAAGATGCGCGACCTTGGTCAGTGGCGGCTTTCCGCCCTCGAGCGGGAGCAGACGGCTTTGGGCGAAGATCTGCAGGCGCTGTTCGCCGTGCTCGCGGAGGATCTCGCCTACGGCGCCCAGGCGGCTTTAAGCGCGCGCCGCGCCCGGACCCTGCAGAAGCGGCTCGACGCGTTGAAGAAAGAATCGGAGATCGCCCGTCGCGAGGCCGAGACCCATGCGATTCGCGCCCGGCTCGCGGAAGAGGCGGCCGAAGCCGCCGCGAAGGCCTATCGCCAGCTGAAGGAGCGCAAGGAGCTCGCCTTGGTGATCGAGTGCGCGCTCGCGCGCCGGGGCGCAAGCCAGAGGTAAGGCTTCGGGCCGAGGATTGGCGTGCTTGCCCTCATCCGGCGTCATGGCCTGTCGAAAGACGCCTATGGCGCACCTTCTCCCCCAGCGGGAAGAGGGGTTCACCGGCGGGAGAGGGCCGGGGCGAGAGTCTAGAGAGACCCGAATGTCCTTCAACCCGAGCACAGACGTTGTCCTCGAAGTCCTCAACGCCGCCGACCCAGCGCGGGTGCGGCTCGCGGCCCAGCGGCTCGAAGCGCTCGCCGCGAGAGCGCCGGCCGGACACTTCGCCGCGGACCTCGATCAAGCCTCCGCCTTTTCGCCTTCCGCCTCCTCAAGCGCGCCCGGTCTCGCCGACGCGCGATCCGCGCTGACCGCAGAAACGCAAGCGCCGGACGCCGCTTCACGGGTCAAGGTCGACTTCGAGGCGATGCTTATCAACTCCTTCGTGGGCGAGATGCTGCCGAAGGACGCGGGCAGCGTGTACGGCGAGGGGACGGCTGGCGACATGTGGCGCTCGATGCTGTCCGAGCAGATCTCACGCCAGATCGCAAGGTCTGGCGCGCTTGGGTTGAGCCGACGGCTGTTCGCGACGCACGAAGTCCCTTCGCGCAGCGCCTTGGGACACGGCGGCGAAGCAGCCGCAGTCCAGGCGAGTCCCAACATCCTCTCGGCCTCAAGCGCCGCCGAGATCGCAAAGGGCGCGGTGTTCTTTCCGGTAGGCAAAGGAGGACGCGCATGACGACACGCAAGTCCGAAGCCGCCGCTTCCGCGCTTGCCATGGCCGTGCCGACGGTCGAGCGCCTGCGTCAGACGGTGGCGGCCGAGAACGAGGATATTGCGAGGGGGAGAACGGTCCCCTACGAGGCCTACAGCGTGCGCAAGAACCACGGGCTCCTCGAGCTGAACCGCCTGCTGCCGACGCTCGGGCGTGCGTGCGTCGCCGGCCCCCTGCGCGACGCGCTCGTCCATCTCAACGCCGAGCTCGAGATCAACCGGCACGCGCTCGGTCTCCAGCTTAAGGCCTCGATCGCCGTGGCCGAGATCATCTCCCGCGCCATTCGCGACGGCCAGTCGGACGGCACCTACGACGCGGGCGCGTGGAGAAATCCGAAGGAATGATTCGAGCCATCGTCATCGGGCTGCTTGCCTCGACGGCGACCGTCACCGCTGAACTCGGCGTGCGCCAAGCCTTTGCTGTCCGCAGCGATATGCCGAAGGGTGTCGCGCCGCGAGCGACGGAATCGCGCAAGACCCACGAGATCAACGTGCCGCGCATCAAGGACGGCGTGATCAAGGGCTACGCGGTGATGCTGCTCAGCTACACTCTCGACCTCGACGCACTGAGAAAGGCGGCGATGGCGCCCGATTCGATCCTTGTCGACGAGGCCTTCCGTTATGTCTACAACGACAGCACGATCGACTTCGATCATCTCGACCGTTTCGACCTCGCCAAAATGAGCAAGGCGCTCATCCGCTCGGTCAACGCCCGGGTGAAGGGCGACGTTCTGCTCGACGTCGGCGTGGAGGAATTCACCTACTTGCCGTACGGCGCGACGCGGGAGCGGCGCTAAAATTAGTCTAGTCTAGGCGGCCGCGGCGCCCCTGGCGCGGATTTGTCTGCGCCGCCCGGCATCATACGCATCAGCACGCCGTCGCCGGATGTTGTGACGCCAGAGCCACTGCGGCGCGCAGGGCGACGAGGGCGAACACGCATACGCTAGCCCTGGTAAACCTCCTCGACCGGACCGGCCGTCGCGGTTTTGGACCCCTCTGCCTTCGTTCCAGCCGGATGCCCGCGTCTCGCGGGCGGGGAACTTTCAAAGGCATGGTCGGTTTCAGGTTCGCGTTCCCGAGAAACGTCCTCGCATGTCCCGACCCATCGACGCCCCAATTTCCGGCGCCCACGCCGCAGCGTACCGCATTCCGACCGACGCTCCGGAGGCCGACGGCACCTTTGCTTGGGATTCGACCACCCTGATCGTCGTGCATGTGCGGGCAGGCGGGCAGTCGGGCCTCGGCTATACCTATAACGACGCCAGCGTCGCCGAGCTGATCAGGTCGCTGGCGAAGAAGGCGCTTGAAGGTGAGGACAGTTTCGACATTCCCGCGTGCCGGCTCGCGCTCAAGCGCGCTGTACGGAATTTCGGCCGCTCCGGCATCGCCGCCTGTGCGATCTCAGCGCTCGACGCCGCGCTCTGGGACCTGAAAGCCAAGCACTTCGGCGTCGCGCTGGCGTCGCTGCTCGGCCGCTGCCACGATTCCGTCCCGATCTACGGCAGCGGCGGGTTCACCTCATACACGGACGACACGCTGAGGGAGCAGTTGTCGGGCTGGGTCGAACGCGATGGCTGCCGCTTCGTTAAAATGAAAATCGGCAGTCAGCCGGAGCGCGACCCCGAGCGAGCCCGCGTCGCCAGACGCGCGATCGGCGACGCGCAGCTCTTCGTCGATGGCAACGGCGCCTTTTCCGTCAAGCAAGCGCTGCGGTTCGTCGAGGCGAGCCGCGATTGCGACATCCGCTGGTTCGAGGAGCCTGTCTCGTCGGACGATCCGCCGGGACTGAGGCTGATGCGCAAGCGCACGCCCGCTGGCATGGCCGTCGCAGCGGGGGAATACATCTTCGACGTTGACGATGCGCGCATCCTGCTCGAGGCCAAAGCCGTCGACGTGCTGCAGGCGGACGTGACGCGCTGCGGCGGAATCTCGGGTTTCCTCGACGTCGGCGCACTGTGCGAGGCGCACCACATCGACCTCTCGGGGCACTGTGCGCCCTCCCTGCACCGACACGTTGCCTGTGCGATTGAGCGGCTGAGGCACCTTGAATGGTTCCACGACCACGCGCGCATCGAGCACATGCTGTTCGACGGAGCCCCGAAACCAGAAGGTGGCGCCATTCGTCCAGACCTCAGCCGGCCCGGGCTCGGCATCGAGTTCAAGGCGAAGGACGCCGAGCGACTCCAGGTCGGAGGTCAAGCATGAAACATGTGTCCCCAGCCGAAGCCGCGCATTCGCTTCGCCTCGCAAGTCAGCGGCTCGATGCGCTTCAGCTCGCCAGCCAGCGGCTCGGCGCGGCGCTTTCAGCGCTCGAGCGTCCGCAAAAAACGGAGACGCGATTCTGGCGCAAGCTCCGTCCGGAATCGGCGCTCCCGGCGATTGGGCGCTGGCGCGAAGGGCAGGGAAAAGTCGGGCGCAAGCTCCGCCTCGGGTCACCCTTCTCGGCGCTACGCGGCGGCGAGCGCCGCCGCGAGATTCGGCGCGAGGCTCAGACGAGCGCCGAGCGCAAACTCCACCTCGGCGCGGGCGTGCTCGCGCTCGCCGTGCTGGCGGACAGCGGCGTCGAGCATTACCGCGGGTCGTTCCAGAACAAGGCGATGTTCGCGCCGCTCATCGCCGCGGCCCTTTCGGTGTTTGCCGGGACGGCCGGCGCGCTCGGCTTGCGCGCGCCGGGGGTGCTGGACAGGATCTATCGCGCCGCGGAGGCGGTCGGCATCGCAGGCCTCGGCTTTCACGCCTACAATATTCTGAAGCGCCCGAGCGGCCTCTCATGGCTGAACCTTTTCTACGCTGCGCCGGTCGGCGCGCCCTTCGCGCTGACGCTGGCGGGCTTCTTCGGCCGCTGCGCCTTGCAGGTCGGCCGCGCAGGGGGAAAGCTGGCGACGTTGTTCGGCATCCCAGCGGGCCGCCTCTTGGCGGTGGCGACCTCGGCCGGGCTCCTCGGCACGGTCGGCGAGGCAGGGCTCCTTCACTTCCGCGGCGCCTACCATGACCCCGCGATGTATCTGCCAGTGAGCGTGCCGCCGATCGCGGCGGGTCTGCTCGGCGCGACGGCCGCCGCGCCACCGAGCGTGCCGCGCCGGCCGGTGCGCGCCTGGCTGTGGCTCACGGCCAGCCTCGGCGTCGCCGGCGTCGGCTTCCACGTTTACGGCGTCTCACGCAACATGGGCGGCTGGCGCAACTGGAGCCAAAACGTGCTGAACGGGCCGCCGATCCCGGCCCCGCCGAGCTTTCTCGGTCTCGCCCTCATCGGAATGGCGGCTCTCGCGCTGATGGACGCCAACGATGCGTGACCGCTACCCCGGCTACGACGTTCTTTCCAAGCGCAACACGCCGTCGTGGAACGAACAGACGCGTCGCGTGATCGACGCGCGCATGGCGATCCACCCTGACTCGCACGCGTTCTTCTCCGACGAGGAATGGCCGACGGTGCTGGCGATCTGCCGCCGCATCGTGCCGCAACCGCCGGATCGCGCGCACCCCGCTCCGGTCGCCGCGATGGTGGACGCCAAGCTCGCAGCGGGGCAAGGCGAAGGCTACCGCGACCACCGACTGCCTCACCAGGGCGAGGCGTGGCAGCGCGGCGTCCGAGCGCTCGACGCCGAGGCCCACGCGCGCTCGGGAGCCAAGTTCCACGAACTCGAGCCTGCCGGGCAGGACGAAATCCTGAAGGCCGCAGAGGAAGGTAAGATGCAGTCCAACGAATGGGGCGACATGCCGCCGGCGTTGTTTTTCTCTGAACGACTGGTGCACGACGTAGTCGGCGCCTATTACGCACATCCCGCTTCGTGGAACGAGATCGGCTTTGGCGGGCCGGCGAGCCCGCGCGGTTACGTGCGGTTGAACTTCGACCGCCGCGACTCGTGGGAGGCGGTCGAAGCGGTACCCGGCCGCGAAGACGAAGCGAGGCGCGAAAATGCTCGAGTCGGGTGATCTTCAGGACAACCCGCGGGCCAGAGACGGCCGCGCGCCTGACGTCTTCCGGACGGGCGGCTGGACGCCCATGCGGTGTTACTCCGAGGACGAGGCGGTCGACTTCGCCATCGTCGGGACCGGGGCCGGCGGCGGCACGCTCGCCTGCAAGCTCGCCGAATACGGCTTCTCCGTCGTCGCGCTCGACGCCGGCCCCTATTGGCGGCCGCTGGAGGATTTCGCCTCCGACGAGCGCGAGCAGTCGAAACTCTACTGGACTGGTGACCGGATCGTCGACGGCGAAAATCCGCTCGAGCTCGGCAAGAACAACTCGGGCCAGGCGGTCGGCGGCTCGACCGTGCATTTCGCCATGGTGTCGCTCCGCTTCCGGCCCGAATGGTTCAAGTCCCGCACCAAGCTCGGCTACGGCGTCGACTGGCCGCTCGACTGGCGCGAGATGTGGGGCTACTACCGTGAGGTCGAACAGGCGCTGAAGATCTCGGGGCCAGTAACGTACCCGTGGGGGCCGAAGCGGCCGCGCTACCCTTATCGCCCGCATGAGTTGAACGCCCCGGCGCTGGTTCTCGCCGAGGGCGCTGATGCGCTCGGCATCGCCTGGACGCCGACGCCGATCGCGACGCTCTCCGCTCCGCGCGGCCTTGCCCATCCCTGCGCCTATCGCGGATTCTGCGTCATCGGCTGCTCGACCAACGCCAAGCAGAGCGTGCTCGTGACCTGGCTGCCGCGGGCGCTCAAGGCGGGAGCCGAGATCCGCGATCTTTCCATGGTCGGCCGCGTCGAGCATAACGATGCCGGCCGGGCGACGGGAATCCGCTACTTCCGCGAGGGCCGCTGGCGCTTCCAGAAGGCGAAGAACGTCGTGGTCGCCGGCTATGCGATCGAGACGCCGAGGCTCCTTTTCAATTCGGAGAGCGCGAAGTTTCCTCGTCGGACTCGCCAACTCGTCCGGCCTGGTCGGCAAATATCTGATGGTGCAGGCGAACCAGGCCGTATGGGGAAAGATGGAAAAGGAGATCCGTTGGTACAAGGCGCCACCGTCGCTCGCCCTCACCGAGCACTGGAACTATACCGACGAGGGCAAGGATTTCTTCGGCGGCTACGCCTATATGAGCCAGGGCCCGCTGCCGGTCACGTGGGCGGAGGAGCTGGCCTCGGGTCGTAGCCTATGGGGCCAGAAGCTAGTCGACGAGATGAAGGACTACAATCACCAGGTCGGCCTCAAGATCGTCGGCGAGTGCATGCCCCAGGAGCGTAATTGCGTGACGCTTGCCGAGGAGCGCGACCAATATGGGCTCCCGATCGCCCGCGTCAGCTATTCCTATTGTGACAACGACAAACGGCTGATCAAGCACGCGCTCGGCTTCATGCGGGTGGCGCTCGAAGCGACGCACGCTCGCGACATCTGGGAGCAGGACGACGACACCGCCCATCTGAACGGAACCGCCCGCATGGGCTTCGACCGGGAGACGAGCGTGGTCGACGCCGACTGCCGGTCTTGGGACGTGCCGAACTTGTGGATCTGCGACGGCTCGGTCTTTCCCACGATCGGCGGCGTCAATCCGTCGCTCACGATCCAGGCGATCGCCTGCCGCACCGCCGACCGGATCAGGGCCATGGCGCGTCGCGGCGAACTGTGACTGCCCTCTAAAAGAACACGAAGAAAGCGGGAAGGGCTATTCAGCCGGAGGCGGAAGGGCCCGTTTCCTCGACCCGTAGAAAGCGCCTACGGCGAAGAAGACGAGCGCTCCGGCGGCGACCGTGCCGAGGCGGGCGACCTCGCCGATGATAAGCGGCGCGCTGTTTTCGGCCTCGGAGCTGAACGAGCCGCGCACGCGATGGAGCGGCGTGACCGGATGTTCGAGATTGTCCGGCCGCGACGGCTCGAGGGGTGTCTTGGTTTGTTGTCCGCTGATCGACGTCCGAGCGAGATAGTGGTCGAGCGCGCCCGGCAGAACGAAGTCGCCGAGGATGAGCAGGATCGTCGGCAGGCCCAGCCAATATTCGCGCCACGAGCCGCGGGAGACGCGGAACACGGCGTCGGCGACCACTTCCGGCTCGACCGGCTTGCCCATCGGGCGCGGCGTATGGCGCGTATGGGCGCGCGCCCAGTCGAACTGCGGCGTGTTGACCGCAGGCAGCTCCACGATCGAGACGCGGATCGGCGAGCCTTCGGCGATGAGTTCCGACCGCAACGAGTTGGTGAAGCCGCGGATCGCGTGCTTGGCGCCGCAATAGGCCGACTGCAGCGGGATACCGCGATAGGCGAGCGCCGATCCGATCTGGATGATCCGGCCGCGCTTGCGCTTCCGCATCGACTTCAGCGCCGCCATCGTGCCGTTCACGAAGCCGAGGTAAGTGACTTCGGTCACGCGCTTGAACTCGGCAGGGCTCATGTCGGCGACACGCGAGAACACGGTCTCCATCGCGTCGTTGATCCAGACGTCGACCGGCCCGAGCTTGTCCTCGAGCCGCTCTGCGGCGGCAAACAGCGCGTCAGCGTCGGAAACGTCCACCGCCTCCGCCGCGGCCTCGACGCCGAAGGCGTTCAACTCACGCCTCACGTCGTCGAGCGCCTGCTCGTCGCGGGCGATGAGCCCGACCCGGTCGCCCCCGACAGCGAACCGCCGGGCGACGGCGCGCCCGACGCCTGCCGCCGCTCCGGTGACAAAAACGACGCGGCCCTGAGCGCTCATGATTCGACCGGATAGGCTAGAGTGGTCAAGAGTGCGATATGCGGATCGCGCGAATCGAGCCGCGCGTGCTGCACCACGATCGGTACGTTGGACCGGATCACCGACGAATAGGCGTTGTCGCGTGGCATGCGCTCGGGCTCCTTCAGGTCGTTGAACCGCATGTGCTTCGTCCGGCGCGGCTCGACCTCGACTTTGTAACGTCCGGCTGGATCCCGGTCCTCGAAGTGGACCAAGAGCTCGATCGAGGCGGGTTGATCCGACGCGTTCAGGATGCAGGCGGCCTCGTGCGACACGAGCTCCGGATTCTGACTGAAGCTGCGACCCGGAATGGAACGTTCCGGAATGGCCCAAACACGATGTCCGATCATGGCTGACCTCCGCGGGCAAGCAACCGCCAGAGCGGGCTTATGGTTCCAGCGCCTTCGCCGTTTTGCGATTGTCATGCGCGTGGCTCAGGCATCCGCAATCGCGTGGAAGAACGAGCCGGTGACAAAACCGCGCCGCGCGCCGGCGGGCTCGAACGGGCCGCCGTAGGCGTCCGCGACGTAAGCGAAAGGCGCGTCCGCGCCGGGGTCGGCGATTGTCGCGTAATGGAACTCGTGGCCGCGTAAAATCGTCCCGGCGGACCCGAGTGGGCCGTCGCCCGCAAGCTTGGCCTCGCGATAGCCGAGCGTCATGCGGCGTTTTGCGAAGCTTGTCCGGACGGACAAGAGCCCCGCCATCTCGTGCGTCGACCCCGAGGCGTCGACGAGGGTTTTTCCCAGCGCCATGTAGCCGCCGCACTCGCCGTGAACGGGCTTTGTCTCGGCGAAACGCCGCAGGCCGTGCATGAACCGACCGGCGCAGGCGAGCTTCCCGGCGTGTAGTTCGGGGTAACCGCCTGGCAGCCAGCACGCGTCGCAATCGGGCGGCGGCGACTCGTCGGCGAGCGGCGAGAAGCTGACGATCTCCGCCCCGGCCGTCCGCCAGCCGCGGAGGAGATGCGGATAGATGAAGGAAAAGGCCGCATCGCGCGGCAGCGCTATCCTTTGCCCAGGCGGCCGGAGGGCGCTTTTTCGCGCCTGCCCGGGGACTCTCATCTCGCCAGCCAGCCCGAGAACGCGCCCGCAATCGAGCCGTCCCTCGACGAAGTCGGCCATGGCGTCGAGCCGGGCTTCGAGCGCCTCGGTCTCGCCGGCCTGCACGAGCCCGAGATGGCGCTCGGGGAGCCCGACTGCTTCGTCCCGCGGTAGCGCGCCGACGACCGGGACCCCGAGCGCCTCGACCGCCTGCGTGACGAGCCGCCGGTGCCGGTCGCTGCCGACCCGGTTGAGCACCACGCCGGCGATCCCGAGCCTCCCGTCGTAGGCGACGCAGCCCTTGACGATGGCCGCCGCCGACTGCGCCTGCCCCGACACGTCGAGGACGAGCAGGACCGGGAGTCCGAGCGCCGCCGCGATGTCGGCCGAGGCGCCGGTGCGCCCCGGCGGCGCCGGAACGCCGTCGAACAGGCCCATCGAGGCTTCGCACAGGGCAAATGTCCGCCCCTCCGTCGCCTCGGCGGCAAGGGCGCCCAGAAGCTCGGGCGGCATCGCCCAGGAATCGAGATTGACGCCCTCCGAGCCGCACGCCGCCGCATGAAAGGCCGGATCGATGTAATCCGGCCCGGACTTGAGCCCGACGGCAGCCACGCCCAGCCGCCGGAACGCGCGCAGGAGCCCGAGGGCCACGGTCGTCTTGCCGCTGCCCGAGCGCGGCGCCGCGATCATCAGGCCGCGGGTCATTGCTCGTTCCTGCGATTTAGCGAATGTTTGTCGGGAAGCGCGTCCCTGCCCATCCGCCACATTTTGCGGCAGGCTGGGGAAGGGAGGGACAAGTCGCGGATTCCTCGGAGGCAACCCGGGTCCGCCGCGGCCTCTAGGCAAGGCCAGCGGCTCGCGCTACGCGGAGCTTTATGAGCGAGCCTCAGCCAGAAGCGCCGTTGCGGCGCGGTTGGACGACGGGCGCCTGCGCCAGCGGGGCCGCGCGCGCGGCCTTCGAGGCGCTCGTCACCGGCGTTTTTCCCGATCCCGTACCGGTCGCGCTGCCGAAGGGCCTCAAGCCGGAATTCGCGCTCGCGATGCACGAGCTCGGCGAGGATTGCGCCCGGGCCGGGATCATCAAGGACGCGGGCGATGACCCCGACGTGACCCATGGCGCGCTCATCGTGGCGACCGTGCGCTTTGGGTCGAAGGGCAGCGGCGTCGGTTTCAAGGCCGGCGAGGGTGTCGGAACGATCACCCGTCCCGGCCTTCCGCTGCCGGTCGGCGAGCCCGCCATCAACCCGGCGCCCCGCGCGATGATACGCGCCAATCTCGTCGAGGTCGCCCGGAGAATAGGGGTCGGCTGCGACGCGATCGTCGAGATTTCCGTGCGCGGCGGCCAGAAAATCGCCGAACGCACCGCCAACGGCCGCCTCGGCATCGTCGGCGGCCTCTCCATTCTCGGCACGACCGGCGTCGTCGTGCCCTATTCCTGTTCGGCCTGGATCCATTCGATCATGAGCGGCGTCGACGTCGCGCGGGCGAGCGGCTGCGCCCATGTCGGCGCGGCGACCGGGGACACCTCGGAGGCCGCTATCCGACGCCATTACAACCTGCCCGACCACGCGCTGATAGAGATGGGCGATTTCGCCGGCGGCCTGTTGAAATATCTTCGCACGAATCCGGTCCAGCGCGTCACCATCGCCGGCGGCCCGGCGAAGATGACCAAGCTCGCGGAAGGGCGGCTCGATCTTCATTCGAAGCGCGGCGCGGTCGATCTTCCCGCGCTCGCCGCGCGCGTCGCCGAGGCCGGTGGCCCGCCGACGCTCGCGCAGGCGATCGGCGGCGCCAACAGCGCCCTGCACGCTTTCGAGCTCTCCGCTGCGAGTGGCTTCGACCTGCCGACGCTGATCGCCAAGGGCGCATGGCGAACGGCCGCGCGGGTCCTCGCCGGCGCGCCGACCGAACTCGAGATCGCGGTCGTCGGCCGGGACGGGCGAATTCTCGCGAGCACCGGCTTCCGGCGGGTCGAGGCCGGAGTTTGAATTTGCAAGACCGACGCCGGTCGTGCGGGTGCATCGAAAATATGCCAGTGAAGCCGCGAAACTCCTTTCATTCCCTTTCATTTCCATTTCCGAATTGAGCGTTTTCAAAGACTTGCATCGCAACTACCCGACCCCCCGGTCCCCCATTCGTGATCCGGCGTAAGCGCTGCGAGCAGCATTGAAAGAACAAATTTCGGACCTTGGGAACAACTTGCTTGTGAATCGCGGTTGGGCACGTTCAATGCGGGAGCCGTGAAAAGACCCACTGCGGCGGCCATGTCTCCATTTGAATTTTACGTTTGGGCGACAGCGTTGTTGGCCCAACGGTGGGAACGGGCGGGATTACGGGCGTACAAGGGTCCCCACGGAAGGCTTCGTGTCGGCCCTGAGTGGGAGTTCCCCGCAGGTTCCATCTCAACCCTTCTTCTTCGCCGATCATGAAGGCGTGCAATGCAGGTGAGCTCAACGGCGATTTCGCGAGTGGTTCCCGATTAAAAGATCGAACCAACCATCAGCGGTTTCTTTTCTCGTCCCTTTTTCATAAGTATGCCTTTGTCGGGGCCAAATAGTGAGTAAATCGGCAACAAGCTCGCGCCGATGGCTGACGCTGTTTGGCCCAGAGAGCCTGGGAGGATTTCCGGGACAATCAACCCGCCCGGCACCAGCCTCGAGAACTCGGCGCGCACGCGCGCAACCGTACTCAGGAGCAGCGAACGCGGAAGAAGTCCGTCGATGACAACGGCCTCCACGTCGACCACCGCAATTACCCCGATGATCGCCTGAGCGAGCGCCGCAGCGCAATCGTCCTGCCACTCCGAAACGAGTTCCGCAGCTCGCGGCGGCAAAGGATCCAGGTCGCGGACTCGGGTGATCTTGACGCCGCCGAGGCGCAGATGATTGACGAGCGTGTAGATCGACGCGCGATGCAAGAGGATCTCGAACGGGCCCGACGGTTTTGGTACGGACGCGAGCGACGATGGGGCGACCGGAAATGGGCCAAAAGCCGCGGTGTTGCCGTGCGGTCCGGTCTGCAAGGTGCCGTCGAGGACCAGGCCCGCGCCGATGAATGTCGTCAGGGAAATATGCAGGAAGTCCTCGTACCGCGTGCCGACGCCTTGAACCAGTTCGGCCACGGCGGCGGCAGACGCGTCGTTTTCAACCTGCACGGGCAGTCCCCCCGAGTTCGAGAAAGTCCGACGCGATGTCGATCCGTCTCCATGCCAAGCCGATCTCCGGCGGAAAGCCGAGCTCGCGATCCCACCCGCCGATGAAGTAGGGCGCCGACACGCCGATGCCGACCAGACGTGACGCCTCTTGGCGGAGGTTGCTTCGAAAGCGCTGAAGGATCGCGTTGGCGATCCCTCGAACGACGGCAGGATCGGGATAGTCGTGATCGTGGGTCTCATAGGCCTGCGTCTGGCCGCGGAAGTCTATCAGCACGGCGTCCAGGGCGCGGCGGCCGATGTGCAAGCCAATCGAATACGCCCCACTTGGCGATAATTCGTACATCGCTGCGGGTTGTCCTTTGCCTCCAAAGCGCCTCCCGCCGCCCTTGACGTAGCCGCCGCGCTCGAGCGCCTCTACGATTGTTGCGACCGCCGGTGGGGTCAGGTGGGCGAAACGTGCGATCTCCGCCTTTGAGGCCTGTCCGAAGCGCCGCAGCGCGTTCAGCACGACTCGCTCGTTGTAATGCCTCAGTTGAACGGAGTTGCTGCCTCTTCCCGCCATGACCTGCCGTCTGTTTTCCAAAAGCAATCTTATTTAATCGTGGCATCTTCGTCGAGCCTTTGGAGATGCGGCTTCGCCGCTCCTCGCCAGCATGGTTTGGTTGGTCCATGTCGCAAATTACAAGGCGCTGCGTCGAAGTCCGCGGGCGGGTGGTCGCTCGGCCGCGAACCGCGACTCGCTAAAATCGCCGCACGATCCTCTTGACAGTTTGAAACTGAGATTATAGCAGATTGCTTTAATTAATAGCCCGCGATCGAGGTCCTGGTCGCGAAAGCTTCGGGTTGGCCGTCGCGACGGTAGAAGCACTGCGGAATTGACGTGCCTCTCATCGCGGTCGTCAAATGAAAAAGGGAGGAAACAAACGATGCCAAATCGCCTGAACGACCTGACGCGACGCAACTTCCTGCGCTCTACGGCGCTTGTGGGCGCCGGAGCGGCCACAACTGCGATCGGCATTGCGCCAGCCCTCGCGGCGCCAGTCGAAATTCAATATTTCTATCGCGCCGCATGGCCGACCTCGGAACTCTACGCCAACTGGCTGATCGACGAATTCAACAAGAAGAATGGCGGCCGCATCCACGTCACGGGCGCGAGCGTCGACGGCGAGACCTACAAGACGAAGCAAACGATCGAGATCAGCTCCAGCGACCCTCCCGACGTTTTCTATTCCTGGGAAGGCGGCCGCGCCGGTGAAATCGTCAAGGCCGGTTTCGCCGCCGATCTCTCGGACGACTACAAGAAATTCGGCTGGGACAAGTCGCTCAATTCGGCGAGCGTTTCGCTGTCGAAGTTCGCCGGAAAGCCGTACTTCGTTCCAACCGAGATCGGTGCTTCGGTCGTCTGGTACCGGAAGGACCTTCATGACAAGCTCGGGCTTAAGGTCCCCACCACTTGGGACGAGATGATGGCCAACGCGGCGAAGGCCAAGGCGGCCGGGATCGCGCCGTTCATGCTGTCCAATCAGAAGAAGTGGCCGGCGCAGTTCATGTGGTCCGCGATGATGGTCAACAAGCACGGGCTCGACGCTTATCAGGGACTAATCGACAACAAGATCCCCTGGACCGATCCGCGCGCCGTCGACATCACCGCAATGATGAAGAAGCTCGCTGAGGACGGCATGTTCATCGAGAACTTCAATTCGATCGATTTCGCGCCGGCGCAGGTTCCCTGGGCGCAGGGTAAGGCCCTCTACTGGTACATGGGCTCTTTCATTTTGGGCAGCTTCAGGGGCGACAAGAAGAACTGCTGCACTGAACCGATCGACTGGTTCGCCTTCCCGGCGATGGGCGATCGAAAGCCGGTCATGTCCATCTACGATGAGGACACGGTAATGATCCATGCGGCGAGCAAGAACAAGGACGCCGCCGCCGAATTCGTCAACTTCATGGTGTCCCCGGAAGCCTCGGCCAAGAAGCTCGAGATCGACAAACCGTTCGCCTCGAATGCCTCAACCGATCTCTCCCACCTTTCGCCGATGGAGCAACGGCTGGGCAAGGCCATGGCCGATGCGGGCTCCTACACCTTCATGCATGTCGATCACGGGACGCCGCCCGCCATTTCGGACCGCTTTCTCGATGCCCTTCAGGGCGTGCTCGCCGGCGCGATGTCGCCGGAAGAGGCCATGCAGGAGACAGAGACGGAGGCCGAGCGCGTGCGGGGCAAGATCAAGACCTGATCGTTTCAGGGGCCTTGAATTCCGATAGCGCTTGTGGAAGCGGGAATGGCTCCCCTCCGGAGCCGAAACGGCGCGTTCCGTCACTCGTTGCTAGCGCTGACGGATCGCTGCGCCTGAGAACCGGCGAGAGCCGGCCGCTTTCACGTCGTCGAGCGTTCCCGACGAGGGGGTCACCAATGGCTTCGCGAATGAGCGACGAACGGACCTCCTTCGTAGCCTTCGCCGGCCATCATGTCTTCGTCACGCTGTTCGGACTGCTCCTGCCGGTGGCGCTGTTTGCCGTCTTCATCGGATATCCGATCGTTTACACGATTTATTTGAGTTTCTTTGAATGGAACGGAATGGCGCCGACCAAGAAGTTCGTAGGCTTCGCTAATTACGTCTATATGCTCGATGACAAGTATTTTTATATTGCGCTCGAAAACAATCTGAAATGGCTTGTGGTATCTCTTGCATTCCCCGTTGTACTCGGCTTTCTTATTGCCTACGCGATGCGTGTTCGCGCGGTCTATCTCCCGACCGTACTGCGCACGGCGATCTTCTTTCCGGTGACCATGTCGCTGGTTGCCGTGGGCCTCATGTTCCTCCTGATTCTCAACCCAATCTTCGGCGCGTTCGACAGTGTGCTGCGCGGGCTGGGTTTGGGCTTTCTGGTGCGCGAATGGTTCGGCGACTATCGCATCGCGATTTACACCCTGGCGGTCGTCGGCGGCTGGGCCTTCACCGGACTGCCGATGATTTTCTATTTCGCCGGGATCGGCGATGTGCCCAAGGAGACCTTCGATGCGGCCAGGATCGAGGGGGCGGGACATTTTCGGATGATGCTGCGTGTGGCCCTGCCGCAGCTTCGCCCCGTGACTGCGGTGGTGGTGATGCTGACTCTTTTCGAATCGCTCAAGGCGTTCGACCTCATCGCCGTGATGACGAAAGGGGCGCCGTTCGGCCGCACCAACGTTCTTGGCTATCTCGTCTATCTCGAGAGCTTCTGGAACTCGCGCTTTGGTTACGGCGCAACCCTCAGCGTCGCCATTCTCGTGCTCTCGATCGCCATTGCGGTGTTGCTGCTCGGCAAGCTGTTCAGGGGCGCCTTTGATGTCTAGGCCTGCGGCGCCGATCCTGCCGGGACGGACGCTCATCCGCTTGCGCTACGCGGCGCCCAAGATTCTCGCGACGCTCTTTGCGCTTCTCCTCGCGGCGGTCTGGATCGGTCCGTTGGCGCTTATGGTGATGACGTCGATCAAGCCGAACAGCGAGTTCCTGAATGGTCCATTCGCGCTGCCGATCGCGCCCACGTTCGAACCTTACGTGAAGGTTTGGGAGGGCCTGAAGTTTGGCGTGCTCATGCAGAACAGCCTGCTCTACGCGGCCACGGGATCGGCGCTGGCGGTGGGGCTCGCTCTGGTGCCCGCGTTTGCGCTCAGCCGGTTCGAGCCCCCGGGCAAGCGATACATATTCGCCCTACTTCTGACGGGACTGATGCTGCCGCAGCAAACCGTTCTCATTCCCCTTTACGACATGCTACGGTGGCTGCACCTGTTCGACACCCGCATCGGCCTGATCGTCGTTCATGGCGTCTACGGCATGCCTTCCCAGATCCTGATCTTGCGCGGATTCATGACCACCATTCCGCGCGATATCGAAAAGGCCGCGCAGATCGAGGGTGCGACGGACTTCCAGATTTTCACCAAAGTGATCCTCCCTCTGGCGGTCCCGGGGATCGTCGTCGGTTACACGCTGAACTTCATCGCTATCTGGAAGGAGTTCGTTTTTGCCCTGGTGTTCCTGAACAGCGAGTTGATCTTCCCCGTGACGGTCGGCATGCTCAAACTGAACAGCGACCGCTATATCTCCGCGTTCAATCTGCCGTCGGCTGGACTCGTCATCTCCCAAATCCCGATCGCGATCCTGTTTATCCTGGCTTACCGCTGGATTTCGAGCGGCAACTTCGTCGGTTCGGTCAAGGGCTGAAGCGGCGGGAGAAAAACGATCCATGGCCAACGTTTCCCTTGTCGACATCGAGAAGCGCTTCGGCGCGCATGTCGTGATCCCGAGCCTCAATCTCGAGATTGCCGATGGGTCGTTCGTCGTGCTGGTCGGGCCGTCCGGTTGCGGCAAGACCACGACTCTCAACATGATCGCGGGCCTCGAAACCATCACCGCCGGTCAATTGCTGATCGGTGGCCGCGACGTGACGGACATGCCGCCGAAGGATCGCGACATCGCCATGGTCTTCCAGTCCTACGCGCTATTTCCCCATATGACCGTTTTCGACAACATCGCCTTCGGCATGAAAATCAGGCGGCTGGCCAAAAGCGAAATCGATACGCAGGTCCACAACGTCGCCGACCGGCTGCGGATCGGATCGCTGCTGGACCGCCTGCCCAAGGCCCTTTCGGGGGGCCAGCGTCAGCGGGTGGCGCTCGCCCGCGCATTGGTCCGGCGCCCGGGCGTCTTTCTCATGGACGAGCCGCTGTCGAATCTCGACGCGAAGCTTCGCATCGAGGCGCGAAGTTTCCTTGCAAAGATGCATCATGAAATCGGCGTGACGACCGTCTACGTTACCCACGATCAGTCGGAAGCGATGACGATGGGCGACACGATCGTCGTTATGAAGGACGGCGTCATTCAGCAGTCCGCGTCTCCGCTCGTCGTTTACAACCAGCCCGCCAACACGTTCGTCGCCGGCTTCATCGGCTCGCCGGCGATGAATTTCCTTGAGCTGTCGCTTGCCGGCTCGAAGTTGATCGATCCGGACAATGGCCTCGCCATCTCGGTCCCGGACCGGCTCCGCGGCGCCCTGGAGGGATATGGAAAGCCCAAGGTGGTGCTGGGCGTGCGCCCCGAAGCGCTGCGACCTGCTCCGCGCGGCGCCGATTCGTCGGGCGCCCCGCTCCTCTCGATCGACGTCGCGCAACACCTCGGGCATGAGACGTTGCTCGACGCTTCCAGCGGACCGCATCGAATCGTCGCGAGGGTCGCCGCGTCAGACGACTCGCGCATCGGGGAAAAGCGGCCCTTTCTGTTCGACCCGGACCACATGCACCTCTTCGATCTGGACACCAGCGCCAATTTATCCGCGGGCTCGAGATCGAACGAGATATGACATCGCCAAACCGACATTCGGATCCATGTCCATAGAGCGCTGCATGCCGCCGCGCGCCGGCGCGTAGACGACGCCGCAAGTACAAAAGAAGGTCGCCACCACAGGCTTGTCGTTGCTTACTCCCGCGCCGAATTGTCGCTCCTGGCGCATTCTGGCGCCAACGGTTGCTTTCTCGCGTTCTCACGTACCGAGTTGATCAGGGAAACAGCAAAGATTCGAAAACCGAAGTTTAAACACTATCCGTCGCCCTTCACCCCTTCACCCTTCGCCGTTCCGATCGAAGGGAATTCGTCGCGGATCGGCGGACATCGGCGCATTCGGGGCGGGGCCGCCTTCATGACAGTCTTGTCCTCAACCTCGAAGGCGACCCACGAGGCAGTGGACCCGGGCGGCGGCCGAGTTCGGCGCGACCGTCGTCGTCGACACGATCACCGAGTCCGGCAAGAAGGAGCTCCTGCCGGCGAAAGCCGCCTTTCCCGCGAGCTTCGCCTATCTCGGCGACCGACGCTCGTGAAGCGGGCGATCGATCCACCGTCCACATCGAGGCCGGCGCCGAAGTGCACGGGCCGGCTTTCGCGTCGCGCTCGGGGGCGGGTCGCTCCTGAACTCTATCGACGCCGTGCTCGCTGTCGAGCCGTAGATTCTGATCGTCGGCAGCGCGATAACCGGATCGGAGCATCCGAAGGAGGCGGCACAGTGGATACGGGAAAAACTGAGACATCCCGGCCGTGGATGGCCGTGGGACAGGAAATAACCGCTCTTCTCGAGCGGATCGAAGCCAAGTCCTTCTTCCGCCTCGTCCAGGCCTTCGAAGACGATGCTCGCCGCTGGTTCTTTTCGGGACAGGGGCGTTCGGGGCTGGTCGCTGAAATGGCGGCGATGCGGTTCATGCATCTGGGCCGCGCCGTGCATGTCGCCGGCGAGGCGACCGCGCCCTCCATCCGCCACGGCGACGGACTGGTTATCGTTTCGGGATCGGGCGAGACTTCGACCAGCGTCAACTTTGCTCGGATCGCCAAGGGCGAGAACGCCGACGTCGTGCTCGTTACTCACAAGCCGGAAAGCACGCTCGCCGGTCTCGCCGACGCCGTCCTGGTCGTGCCGGTCGACAAGACGGAACAGTTCGGCGGGAGCCTCTTCGAGCAGGTCAGCCTCATCTTGCTCGACGCCATCGTCGTTGAACTCGCGCGCGGCGTTTCCGACGCCCATCGACACATGCATTATCGGCACGCGAACCTGCAATGAGCGGCGCGCCGGATGAGGGTGACTCAGGGCTTCGCCACCACGACCTCGAGGTTGCCCGCGCCGGCCGCCGCCTCCATCGCCTCGCGCAGCGCCGTCAGCGGAAAGACCGTCGGCCGGATCGCCGCGAGGTCGAGGAGGCCCGCCCGGACGAGGTCGACGAGGCGGCGGTAGGCGCTGGCCGGATACATGAACTGGCCGAGAATTTCCCAATTGTTGAGCATGACCTGGGTGTAGGGAATCGGCAGGTCGACGGTCATGCTGCCCATCAGCACGAGGCGGCCGCCGCGCCTCAGACTCGTCAGCGCCGCGAGCGTCGAGCGCGGATCGGCGGCGTTGCCAACCATGTCGAAGGCGATGTGCGCGCCGCCTCCGGACGCTTCGCGGATCGCCTCGGCGTCGGCCGCGGCCTCCCCTATCAGCGCGACCGGCGCGACGCGTGGGCCCGCGGCTTGGGCGACCGCCGCGAGCGCGTCCCGGTTGCGCCCCGCGGCGATGATCCTGCCCGCGCCCATGGCGACGCCGAGCAGGACCGCGGCCGTCCCGTAGGCGCCGGTCGCGCCGTTGACGGCAAGCGTTTCGCCGGCCTCCAGCCGGCCGCGCAAAAGGCCGCCGAACGGCACAATGAATCGGCTGATCGCGGCGAGCCCGGCCGCGTCGCGCCCATCCAGGCCGTGGAGGGGCGTCACCGCCTCGACCGGCGCCAGCGCATATTCGGCAAGCGTGCCGTCGGGCCAATCGGCGAGCATCCCGGCTGAGCCGGCGCCGGCGGTCAGGCCGATGAGAACCTGGGCCGGATCGTCGACGTTTTCTCGCGCGACGAAATGCGAGGAGACGACCACACGTTGGCCCTGCTCGAGACTCCAGACGTCGCGGCCGACTGCCTCGACGATCCCGATCGCGTTCGTGCCGATGGTGAAGGGTTTCGCCGGCGGATTGTAGAAAGGAAGTCTCCCTTCGACATAGGCCTTCAGATAGGACATCAGCGCCGAGGCCTCGACCTTGACCAGCACGCTGCCGGGCCGCGGCTCGGGGACCGGGACGTCCGTCAGCGCGAGATGCCCGCCGAGCTTTTCAAGGCGCCAGGCTTTCATGGTTCAGCTCCCAATTTGCGCCGGATGAGTCAGACCCGCTCCCATGTCCCGTTCTGGGCGGAGCGCAGCACGGCGTCCGTCACCCGGTTGACGGCGAGTCCGTCTCTGAATGTCGGCGGCGCGGGCTTGCCCGAGGCAAGACCGTGGAGGAAGTCGGCGACCTGGTGAATGAGCTGTGTTCGTAACCGAT
>CAVVTP010000027.1:0-42303 GCA_963751165.1 uncultured Alphaproteobacteria bacterium | reverse complement strand
GTCACCGTGGGCTTGACTGTGAACGTATAGTTTGTCCCTTTATTATCGGTCAGCCACACGTCGCAGTTTTGCGGGTTGATGGCGCTGATTATAAACACGGGATCCGCGGGATTTACTGCCTTATTCTTGTTCGGGCCGCAGGCGCTATAGGTGTCAAACCGGACTGCGTCTTTAATTGAAAATCCGAGTGCGATAGCGATCGGCGGCCCAGCCGGTTTGTTATTCTCCAGATTCTTCGTTCCTCCGACATCGACGATGTAACCTGTGGCATATACGTTGAGGTTGCCCACCGCGTCGTCGACGGAATAAGCATAGACGCCGGGCATTCCCAGATGGCCCTGATCCTTGTCTTGAGTGCCTGGCGGCGTGCCATGAATGAACGCCACCCAAGGGTTGAATTCGTAAGGCGCAGCGGGTTTCCACGGCGCCCCGAAGGGCCCGCCATAGTTCAAGTTGTCGAATTCCGTCTTGACCTTTGCATATTTTGCATAGGGGTTCTCTTTATCGTCGGACCCGTACCCCGGGGTGTTTTCGAGCAGATTGGCTCTGGGAGCGCAGCCCTCCCCCTCCTTGCCGCTCGCCGCCTCGGTCCACGGTTGCCAGCCATAGACATGCGATACGGTCCGATCGGCGGTCTCCGACACCGCACCCCCCGTGCACTTTTTATCGTCCATTAATTTCACATATTGTAGGTAATTTTTATGGATAAGCTCTTTCACATCGAGGATGGCGTCGCAAAAGGTCGTATATCCTTCGGCGCTGTGCGTACAGGTGGCCGAATGTTTCGCCCAATTTGTCCGAAGGTCCTGGACAGGCTTCCACACATTGTTGGGCCAACTCTGCGGCGGGGTCAGAGGGGTCAGGTCGGAAGGCGCGTCTGCGCCGCTCAGTCTGGCCATGAGCTCGAGCGGCGAGGGCAGTTTCGATATTGCTTTATTCGTGCCGTCGAGGTCGATGAACGTTGGCCAGTCATTCAGCGATTGGAAGGTGTTGAGAATAGGTGTGAATGTCCCAGGCTTGATTGGCGAGCCGACATAGCCGGCCTGGTCGTTGTCCACGGGACCCATCGTGGCCGCCAACTGCGCGACGTTGACGTAGCTCACGTCGAAATCGGCCTGAGTCGGATAGAGAAAGGTCTGAATGGAGCCATCGGTAGGCGCCGGCACTTTCTTTTGATTGGCGCCCAGGGTCGCTTCGACCAGCTGGCTCGGGGCGAACTTCGGCAGCGTACCGGCCGTGTCGGTGAAGAAGGACAGCGTGCATGACGTGAGTGTTCCGCCAGCCTTGCAGGTCGGCTTGGTGCCGTCGCCCGCGTTGAACACCATTTTCTTCTGGCTTCCTGCCGGTCTGGTTGGCGCTTTCCCATTGAAATAGTTTACAAAGGACTTTGGCGCCCCGGCATTCACCGGGCTGGCGAAAATCTGCATGTTTTGGCCTTGCCACCATTCCGCGTATTGGTCGTTGCTTGTCGGAACGACGGTTGCAGCCAATTGCGTGTACAGGGGAAGGGTGATCGTCGCGCTCCCGCCCGGCGGGATGCCTGTGAGTCCGTTGATATAGAACCGGTTGGTCACCGTCGTCGGGTATGGATAAAGCTTGTCTTTGTCCGCATCCGGAACATTGCAGATGTCCTGAATCCATAGATCCGGATTGGGCTTGCCGACCTCGAGCTCGGCATAGATCTGTTGAGCGGTGTCGTTGAAAATCTTGATGGTCTGGACAGGAATGAAACCCGGGCCGGGGCCCTTCTGGGTGGGGCAGTTTGGCGGCGGCGCCGCCATCGCGGAGCCGCCGGCGGCGAACATCGCCACGATAGAACAGGCCGTCAGCAGCGCCGACGTCGATTTTCCTCCGCGTGGATTCATTGTGTTCCCCCCCGCAACCGCTTGGTCGTAAAAAATTCACTATCATGAACGGATTAGATTTGGCCAGTTCCGCTGGGCGAGATTTTCCAGCGCGAGGATTTATTCCGCGCAAGCAGGCCACGGGCGCCACACCGGTGGGCACGAAGGCGCCGCTTTCGCCTGGATCTACGTCGGCGCCAAGCACGCCGTCGAAGGCATCACCAAGTCGGTCGCGCTCGAAATCGCCAAGTCGCGAATTCGCGTGAATGCCGTCGCGCCAGGCCCCACGGACACCGGCATGCTGACCCGCTTCACCGGCACGGCGGAAAACAAGGCCGCGCTCGCGGCGGAGGTTCCATTGGGTCGTCTCGGCCACTCCGACGAGGTCGCCGACGGCATCGTCTTCATCGCGTCAGGACGATGCCAGGTTCATTACCGGCCATGTCCTCAACGTCGACGGTGGACACAGCGTCAACTGATCCTGTCCCGGCGCTCCGGCGCCTGCGAAGGCGGCCTTCTCGCAGCTTTTGCCGGTCGGAACGCTACCGGATCCCTTGTTGTGATGGGCGACCCTCAGGCCGCTTCGGCAGCGACATTCGGCTTCGCCCTGAGCCCGATCAGATGGCAGATCGCGAAGACGAGATCCGCCCGGTTGATCGTATAGAAATGCAAGTCCTCGACGCCGTGGTCGATCAGGTCGATCAGCTCGTCGGCGCGATCTTGCTTCTCCAAAGGAAAGCGTCGTATCGATCGACGGCGACGATCGTGGATGCCACCTTCCAGTACCATGCGCGAATTCGGGCCCCGGCGCCAACTCAGTTGGGCATGACATCGAGAACGGCCAGCTCCAGGTGCAACTCATCCGAATCAGTGCAATTTATCTGATGAAAATGCACGTAATAACGTCCTGAATATTGGGCCGTGAAAGTAAGTGATGTCTTTATTCCCGGCAACAAGGTTTTTTGCACTTCAGGACCGTGAACGTAGAACTGGCCGGCACGCGTAGAGGTGACAACAAAGGTGATACTATCGCCCTGGCGTGCATCGAGGATCTTCACGTCCGGCTTTTCCTCTCCGATAATGAGACGGTACGATCGATCCTGTGGACCAACGGCGAGGTCCGGAGCCGCAAGGTGGGCGGCCGCCAGATATACTCCGCTGAGAAGAAGTGCTGTCACGGTAGCGATAGATATGGTGCGTAACCGCATGGAGAAAACCATGGTCAAGCTAGAAACGGGAGCACGCGGCGCTTGGCTCCCCCTAAGGGTGTGTGTCACGTCGGCAAGTCTCCGATAACTCGGAATGACCCGGATAGCCCCTGAAGGAACGATACACCGGTCCTACTAGATGACCACCCACGACTTTAGTCTAGCGCGGGCGCGACGTGCTCCTATCGGGCGAGAAAACCAATTCACTTACCTAGAGGCTACCGTCTGGGCTCGCTTGTTTGTCGAACCTGCGGAAAGCGATCAAATCGCCGACGCCAGTATTGAGCTGGTTTGATATGTCAGCGCCTTAAGTCTCCCAGAAATGAAGGTCACGATTTTGCTCACCAAGGGACGGTTTAAATAAGCACATAGGGACACGAATTGCATGCGGTCGAAACTACCATCAAGGCGAACATGACGGCCATTTTTTGTAAGCTTCAGAAGTCAAAGGCAGTACCATGCCGCCGTGGTAATACCGATGCGTTGCTCCGACAAATGAAACGTTTTTTGTCAAACCTAGCTTTTGCTACTGCTCAAGGCGCACGCCGCCAAGGCGCATGGCGCCGATGCGGCGGGCAGGAATAATGCGGTAGATCAAGCTTGCACGCAGCGCTTGTTGCATAGCAATGCCCTCAGCTGTAGCGTTCTGATGAATGCTCATGCGCTGATGGAACTTATTGTGTTAAACGCCGGCTATGAGCTTCGCTACATTTCGCAATCTGTTTTCATAATGATGGGGCTGATTGCCATTGCATCAACATTCATTGCCGTTCCTCTCATACCGTTAATGCCGTAGGAACGGTCAGTTGATTTCACGTGGGGTCGATGCTTAGTTAAGGAGATCGGACTATGGACCATAGAATTGCCCGCGACGTTGTTATCCTGGGCGGGGGCACCGCGGGCTGGATGACCGCTGCCGCGCTCTCGCGCGCGGTTAACAGCAAGGTCAACATCACCGTCGTGGAGTCCGACGAAATCCGCACAGTCGGTGTTGGGGAAGCCACGATTCCGGGCATCATACGATTTAACCACTTACTGGAACTCGACGAGAACGAGTTCATGCGTGAGACGCAGGCAACGATCAAGCTCGGTATTGAATTCCGCGACTGGACCTTCATCGGTGACTGCTACATGCATGGCTTCGGCCGCTTCCCCCAGAACATCCAGCTCGCGACCTTCGAGCAGGTCTGGCAGCGCATGAGGTTAGCCGGGCGTGCCGCCGACTTGCCAGCGTATTCGATGACCAAGACCGCGGCCTATGCCGGCAAGTTCATGCGCCCGCGCCTTGACGTACCTGATTTGCCGCTTGCTGACATCGCCTACGCTTTCCACTTCGACGCCAGCCTATACGCGCGCTACTTGCGGCGCTACGCGGAGGCGCGCGGTACGCGCCGCATTGAAGGCAAGGTGACGCACGTGGCGCGTGATGGCGCTACAGGCGACCTCGCACGCCTCACGCTCGCCAGCGGGCAGCACGTGGATGGTGAGTTCTTCATCGATTGCTCGGGCTTTCGGGCCCGCCTTATCGAGGGGGAGTTCAAGAGCGGTTACGACGATTGGACACACTGGTTACCCTGCGATCGCGCGGTCACAACGCATTGCGCGTCGCCGCGGCCGATCGTTCCGTTCACGCGCGCGACCGCGCGCAGCGCGGGCTGGCAATGGCGCATCCCGCTGCAGCACCGCAGCGGGAATGGCTACGTGTTCAGCAGCCGATACATCAGCGAGGACGAGGCTACCTCGACGATGCTGGCCAACCTCGACGGCGAGGCGCTAGCCGAGCCATGGACGCTGCGCTTCGTGACCGGCGTGCGTCCGAAGGTGTGGCAGCGCAACTGCGTAGCGATCGGACTTTCAAGCGGCTTCCTCGAGCCGCTGGAGTTGACGAGCATTCAACTAATCCAGAGCTCGATTTCGCGCTTACTACATTTCTTCCCCGCCGCTGTGCCGAGCCAGCCCGACATCGACGAGTACAACCGGCTGACGCAGCGCGAGTTCGAGCACGTCCGCGACTTCATCATTTTGCATTACCACGCGACACAGCGCAACGACACGCCATTTTGGAACTATACGCGAACGATGTCGATCCCAGAGACGCTGCGGCACAAGATGGAGCTGTTCCAGAGCCAGGGCCGGCTACTCAATGAAGCCGAGGGGCTGTTCGCTCAGGGTAGCTGGTTCCAAGTAATGCATGGCCAGGGCCTGCGGCCGCGCGGATACAACTCGATTGTCGATGTGGTCGACATCGAGGACGTGAGCACCTTCATCGAAGGCATGCGACGAGCGATCGGCAATTGCGTCGGGGCGATGCCTACACACGATGAGTTCCTCGAGAAGAACTGCAAGGCGACGCCTCTGGCGGCCGAGTCGTACTGGCGCTGGTCAGATCCTCAGCGCTCGCGGTCGCCGCACAAGAGCGGGGCGTCGCTTTAACCATAGGCCGCAAGCTTCGGCTTCCGCCCGCCGCCCGACTTCTGCGCCGTCACGTCGTCAATCGCGCGGCGCCGGCCAATCGCCTTGTAGATGCGACACGCTGATCCGAAACAGCGGCGCCCCCGAATACGCCCCCAGCCCGCCGTCCACCGCCGCCATCACCCGATGGCGAAAGAACTCCGGCCGCAAGCCAAATGGAATCTCGCTCGATTCCGTCAGACCTGAAAAAGCTCTAGGGAGCCTACTGCGTCAAGGGGGACAACTCCCACCGATGAGCTGTCTAATGGTCGACGATGGATTCGATCGATGTCACCCGCCATTGGCTATCGATATTTTCGGATATAACTTCGACGATGTTGTAGGGCGCGTGGCGAAATTTTGTCACTGCGATGGCCCGCGGATGACCGTCATTGGGGGAGACCATGCCGATAAAGAAGGGGAGAAGAGGCGATACATCCTTATCATTACTAACCGGAAGAAGGGGGTAATAAGCTGAGTTTAGGGGTCCATAACGGACATAGGCGCCGGGTTGCTGCGCAAGAGCGTCGATGGCGGCGCGCTGCTCTGCACGCAGCGGCTCTCGCTGGAGAGCGAGTTCGGCTACTCGGCCGTGGTCGCGTAGCCGCCAGAGCTCGAGCTGGCTTTCGAGCTGTTCAGGCGACGCGGTCGCGCCAGCTGTCCCTCCGCTTGTGTCCGGCGCCTTAGAAAACTCCGCGACCATCGCGGCGAAGTCCTCGCCCGAAAGCCACCGGGCGAAAAAGCGGTTATAAAAGTCGAGCAGTTGTCCATCGACCGCGTGCTGGCGCGAGTCCTCAGTGCTCAGCGGCGGCAATTTACGTCCGGGCCAATGCTGCAGAAACGCCTCAGCGCCGTCAGGAAGAGAAATACCCTCCAGGAACGAGACATCGTCCATTCCGTGCGCCGCAAACCAACGTGCCTTTTTGGTTTTAGTCGGCGCCTTGATGAAGTCGTCGAGCTCCGGGCAAATCTCGTCCCAATTGCCAACTTTGCGCGGAACACTGGATATTGAAGGATATTGTTTCAAGATGTCGTATGTCGCCTGCGCCATTGCGACCGTATCCTCTGGCCAGTACATAGTGAGATCGGCCCGGTGTGACGAGGGACCTCCGCGCGTCTCAGGGTGACCCCAGGCCAAGCTGCTGTCGCACACTGAAGGGATATTGCCGAGCTGGGGAACACTTGGAACGCCTTGGTTCGACCACGAATCCTGAAGCGCGTGTAGTCCTTCGCCCAGCTGCGAAAGTCTAAATTGCGCTTGGTCCGCGCCAGCCTCGATCGCCGCCAGGGCTGCCTTCCTTGCCGCGCTGCTATTGGGGGCTACTCTCCTCGTTTCCGGCGGCCCCGGAATCTTGCCTGCCGAAGGGTAATGGTGCTCCCCGGCACGACGGGCACTGAACTCGTCCCTATGCAGGCAGGCATACATGGCGACGAGGTCGATGTAGGGCATGTCGCCCGAATCGACACGCTCGTCGCCTGTTGCGATGATCTGTGCCTGGATCGGCTCGAAGCCCGCCTGCAACGCGAGCCAGTATGTCAGTCCGTAGTGCACGTCGGCTTCAAACGCCGTCGCTCGTTCTGGCGCGAAAAGGAGAAGGGCCGAGACCAATAGCAAATATACCGAATGTATGCGGGCAACACGTTCGCTGCGCATCGTTTCTCCCCTAACTTGGTTGATGAGCCTGAGCGCTTAGCTGGCCTGATCGGCGAGGCCACCCTGAAGCACGCGCAACCGTGTGGACTGTTACGCCCATTCGTTATTGGCCGCGACAGGTCAGGCGGCGTTATTAGAACTCACCGACCGCACCGGGCCCGCTGTTCCGGCTGGCGACGCCGCCGAACTGGTAGGGGTAGGGTCCAGCACCTGTCCGGCGCCGATAGGCAGCGAGAGGATCCAAAGACCCACGCTCGTCAGAGCGATCATCAGGACGAGCATTGGGAATTGGCTCAATAGCGCCTTACGGCCTTCGGGAAAGATCCGTAGCGCTTGTGCGTGCGCAAGGTAAACGCTGACGACGTGGCCGAGTAAGATGAGACCCACTTGAATATGCCACACGAAACGTGCTGGTGGCGGATACATGGGTTGATGGACGAATTGAGCCGTGCCGAAAAGGTCCCCTCCCGCACCAAACGGATCAGAAATGAGTGGCAGGAGCCGTGGCGCATCGGTGAAGAGCAACGTAAAGTAATGACTGATGTTGTAGCCGAGAGCTATCGGAATCAACGAATAGCCGAACAAGAGCGCCCGCTCGTGCAGCCGCCAGTCACGCCCAGCTGTCATCCAAATAACAAGAAGGTAGATTGTGAAGTAAATGAAGGGCGAGAGGCAAAGCATGGCCCACTGCCAGTCGTAGTAAATCCCCACGAAGAAACTGTATGGCCGGTCGATAGCCCAGGTTAAAGGGGGGTAGACGTACCTCCAGAACACCTGCACCCAAGGCAGTGTTTCGTGTACGCCATCGAATGCCGTCGACGAAAGCATAAACAACACGAAAAACAAAATACTCGTATGATCTGCTGTTTCCTCGATCAGCCCAATGAAGGGACGACGTACGCGCACAGTTATCTTCGAGCCGGGCGCCGGGCTCTGCGCATAGGCTAGTGGCGAGATTTTTCCTAGAAGACGGAAGAAGACAGCGAAGAACTCGCCATGCCGGAACCACGCGTCAGCACCGAATAAAGCCGCCACAGCGAAGTTCAGTATGGTGTAACCGACCAGGGTTAAGCCCACGGTTCGCGGCGTGGTGTGCCCGAAAAGCTCAAGCCAAATGAAGCCCATGTAGAGTGCGAGAGCGGGGTAGTAGGCGAGCCATGCCGGATACGGCACGCGACCCTTGAACGCCATGGGGCGGAACCGCTCGATCATGTCGCACAGCACAAGCCACGGATTGACGAATGCATAAAGATCCCCGACCAATGCAGTAAGGTAGGCGAACCCGAGCGCGAAACCGATCCAAAAAAACGTGAGACTGAAATTGTTGAATGGGCTCTGGGTACCAAAGAGCCCGGTCAGTATCGTAAGAACGAGCAGGACAACGCTCAGACCGCGCAAGATCGTCCATACGGCGCGGGGCACAACGGCGTGAATCTCGATGGGTCGCGAAAGGCGCTTGGGGCTTTGCCCCGTGGCGAAGACGCCAATCATCAAGAACGATAAGGCGAGCGTCGCAGATACTGCGAACGCGTACATCCAGAATGGGATTGGGAGGGTGTACATCACCCCAAACGAGTGCGCTTCGGCGCAACCGCAGCCTGCCGCGAAAAGCATCAGTGGAATGACAATGCGGGTGATCTGTGCCATCGCGGTTTCAAGTGACGGCGCTACCGCGGGGCGACTTCCGGTGTAGCGAGTTCGATACGGGCCTTATGCATCGCACGACGGCCGATCAAAGCGCGGCCAGCACGTTTGCCGGCCGCGAGGTTGCCGTCGCGGCGCATGAGGATGCGCCTTTTCGCCCCCGGCCGCCGGTCTATGGCGTAGCGACTGCAAAACAACCGGCCCCAGACCTCGTCCGGGGCCGTCCCTTGTTCGAACAGGCCAAGGGATCAGTTTTGCTTGCCGGGTGGTGTAGAACTTTCAGGGAACGGCCACACACCGTTCGTGAACTTGAGGCTTAGGAGGCCATTGTCCTGACACGTGGTCCAGATGGTGCCCTTGTCAGCATCCAAGTGAAGTTGCGCGGAGCACCAGTCGGGTCCACCCGCTTTCCATTGCGCGAAGGTGACGTGGTTGGACCCTGGACTCGCCGTCGTCTCGCCGGCCGGATTATAATAGGCAATCTCCTTCGGACGCACCGGGTCACGAATGTCAAAGACGCGAATGCCCGAATTAAACTCATCGCAGGCGAGGGTCGTCGTGTTCTCCCTATTGTCTACGCTGCAATAGTGGGTGCCGTAGGTGAAGATGGCGAGACCCACAATATCGGGAAGGACCTCCTGGCAGTTCGCTGGACTGTTCATCTCAAGTATCAGCTCCGACACCTGCGTCGGTTTCATCTCGTTGCTGATATCCACGATCCGCGCCATCGGAAACATTGGCACGCCTGCCGCGCACGCCGACTGCCACCCTGCATAGGTGATGCCCCCGCTGCCGCCTTCGTCAACCTGGATGATGTATGGCTTGCCCCTGATCCTCGCGGGAATCGTGTGCTGTGATACGCTGCCATCTTTGTACAGGAAGCTGCTTATCAATTTGATTTGGGCGTTGGGTAGGCGCGCCTCCACTTGACTCGTATCGAGTACCGCGAAGCCGTTGGTCGCCGGCGCGGACGGGTCGTACCCCGGGCCAGCCAGCCCACCTAGCACAGCAACGTATGCTCGGTTGCCGTCGTCGCTGACCGAAAGCCCATGGCTTTTGATGCCGGTCAATGGCGAAAGCGCCGTCGCAATGTCGAAAGCTGCGATCTCCTTCGGCCTCGTTGGATCTGACATGTCGATCGCATGATACATGGCGTTTGCGAGGTCGCCTCTGTAGTACGTGAGGCCATCCGGCGCCCACGCGCCTTCGTGGCCGTTCGGGTATATGGGGGACGGCACTCCGCCATCGGTGCCGGTGCCGACGGCCACGCTCGCGAGAAGCTGAGGATATCGGCAGTCCACCGAGATGTCGTACACGTCGACTTCTGGACCGCCTTGTCCTCCGCCACCGTTATGCGCATTGTCCGCGCCCAGAAGCTCGCGGGGCGTGTTGACCTTCAGCGACTCCCAAGGGTCAAGCATTGAGATCGTGGTGAGGTAGGCGGTTGGCGTCGGTGCGCTTGGGTTGGCCATATCGATGACCGGAACGCCGATTTGCGTGCGGCCTGTCGTCGGCCCAGTCGTCGTCGCATAGGCGGTGCCATGGTAGGCGCAAGTGTGATCGCCTCGACGTCTAGTGTCTCTTCCATATTGTTCGCGGAACTCGTCCGATTGCCAGTTCGCGCCGTCGCCGCGCACCTGTCCCATGAGCTCGAGATTGCAGTTGAAGCCCTTGAAGCCAATAGCGCGCAGGTACGCCGGCACTTGGCCTTGCAAGGCCGTCTCAGGGTGATCGTGAGGGCCGCACCTCGCCTTTGGAACGGTCAATGGCGGCGGGGGTTCACGCCAATTTAGCTGATCTGCAAAGGCCGGTGTTCCCGAGGTCAATCCACCCAGCGCGATCCCGAAGGCAAACCCCTTCAGCACCATACCGCTGCCGGAGGTCATCAATGTTCGCTTTATCGTATAATTGAGACTTTGCTTTTTAAAATCAACGTACTCTGCACTAAGCGCATGCGGCGCTTTCGACCCGCAGGTAGTCCCAATCATTCGACTCCTCCCTTAGCTGTTTTTCGCTTCGTGGGGGCGACCTATCGCTGCTTCCACATAGCTCAAATTTTCTAATTGCTTGAGAAGTCGGGCTAAGCGATGCCGTTTTCGCCGCTCGGCGCCTTGGCCACAGGCATTTCCGCCCCCCTCCCGACGCGTCGCCACCATAAATCGGACGAATTTCAATCTTTAGCAGAGCGCGTGCTACCCGACTAGCCCCGACTTTAGTCTAGATTTCGGAGTATGGTGCGCGGAGCTTGAGCCGCCCTCGAACGACCGGGTCCCGGCGATAATCCGCCGTATTCGGGACTCGACCGGGAACGTCCGCTCAGGTCGCTTCCGGCCGGCCTGGGCCGTTCAAGCGGCGGCGCCAGACGTCAGGGCGCTCCGATCGGCGCAGCGGTTTCGGCTGACGCCCGCCCCAATCTCCCGGCCAAGAGGCGGGCGCTTCAAGCCGCCGCCGCCTCGACCTTCGGCTTCGCCCTGAGCCCGATCAGACGACAGATCGCGAACACGAGATCGGCTCGGTTCATCGTATAAAAATGCAGATCCTCGACGCCGTGGTCGATGAGGTCGATGACCTGCTCGGCGCAGACGGCGGCGGCGACGAGGCGGCGGGTCGCAATGTCGTCCTCGAGTCCGTCGAAGCGGTCGGCGAGCCATTGCGGCACGCTCGTCCCGGCCCGGCGGGCGAAATTGGCGGTCTGCTTGAAGTTCTGCACCGGGAAGATGCCGGGCACGATCGGGATGGTGAGCCCGGCCGCGCCGGCCACGTCGAGAAAGCGGTAGTAGACGCTGTTGTCGAAGAAGAACTGGGTGATGGCACGGTCCGCCCCCGCGCCGACCTTGCGTTTCAGGACGTCGATGTCGTGCAGGAGAGTCGGGCTCTGCGGATGCTTCTCGGGATAGGTCCCGACGGAGATCTGGAAATTGCCGATCTCCTTGGCGTCGGCGACGAGTTCGGCCGTCGTCCGGTAGCCGTCCGGGCGCCCCTCGTAGGGCGCGTCGAGGCTCGTGGGAGGATCGCCGCGCAGCGCCACGATGTGACGCACGCCGACGCCGTGATAGGCGGCGAGGGTCTCGCGGATTTCGTCCCGCGACGCGCCGACGCAGGTCAGATGCGCCGCAGGCTTCATCGTCGTTTCGCGAACGAGCCGCGCCACCGTCGCGTGGGTGCGCTCGCGGGTCGAGCCGCCTGCGCCGTAGGTGACCGAGACGAAAGCCGGGTCGAGCGGTTCGAGCCGCCGCGCCGCCTCCCAGAGGCTCGTTTCCATCTCGGGCGTCTTCGGCGGAAAGAACTCGAAGGAGACGCGGACGGACGCGCCCGACCAACTCAACGGAACGTGCTTCACAGCCATCAGGCGAACTCCGCCTCTGCTTTCTGAAATCCATCGGAGATGATTCGCGGGTCTTCCGCGAGCCATATCGCGACCGTCAGCTTGCCCAATTCGCCGGCCATGGGCGGGACGCGCTTCGCCTGAAGGCCCGCGAGGCCAGCCTCGGCCAGGAAGCCCTCGATCTCGGAGAGGGCGAAGCCGAGCCGCCGATGGGCGAAGTCGGTCCGCAAGAATTCCTGGGCGTGAGCGTCGAAGTCGACGACGACGAGCCGGCCGCCGGACGCGAGCGCCCGAGCCGCCTCCTTCAGCGCGCGGCCCGGATCGTCGAGAAAGTGCAGCACCTGATGAATGACCACGAGATCGTAGCCGTCGCGCTCGACCGGGGGCGCGTAGATATCGCCCTGACGCAGATGGACGTTGCGCAAGCCGGCCTGATCGATGTGGCTCCGGGCCAGCGCCAGCATCGCCGCGCTCTGGTCGATTCCCACGGCCCGCACGGCCCGCGGCGCCAGGAGTTCGAGCATGCGCCCGGTCCCTGTGCCGAGATCGAGCAGGCTACGGAACGGCTTGTCGCCGATCATCGAAATGAGCGCCGCCTCGACCCGCTCCTCCGGAGCGTGCAGCGCTCGAATCCGGTCCCAGTCGGCCGCCTGCTCGGCGAAATAGGTCGCCGCCTGCTTGCGCCGCGCCTCGCGGGTCGCCTGGAGCCTCGCCCTGTCGGCGCTGAGGGTCGGGTCGTCCGGATCGAGCCGGCGGACGAGGTCGCGCGCAAAAGCGCCGGCCTCGTCCGCGAGGCGAAAGAAGGCCCAGGCCCCCTCGCGCTGCCGGGCGGCGAGCCCCGCCTCGACCAGCAGCTTCAGATGGCGCGAGACGCGCGGCTGAGACTGGCCGAGGATCGCGACCAGCTCGCTGACCGTGAGCTCCGCCTCGTCGAGCAGACAGAGGATTCTCAGCCGCGTCTCCTCGCCCGCCGCCTCGAGGTCGGCCAGAAGCGTGGAAAAGGACAAGGGAGTCGCATGAGTTAGGTTAGACATAAACATATCTTTATATCTATTCGAACGAGAGCGCAAGGGCCGGCCAGGCGAGCCCTGCGGGCTCGGCGAATCGCAGGTCGACGCTAAACGGGGTTCTAAGCCTTTGGGAAATCTAGGCCCCGACGCTAAACTTGCGCTAAACGGCCGAAAGTCCGGGATCGGTCAGGCCTCGGCCGTCGGCCGCAGACGATGCAAAACCTCGATCCGGCACTGCGCCCCGCATTCGCGGCCGATCAGCCTGGCGACCCGGGCCGCTGCAGCCTCGACGTCGCCGACGCCGTTCGACTGGACGGTCAGGACCGCGCGGCGGGTCTCGAGGTTGGCGGCGGTGCGAGAATCCTGGCGCCAGTTCCACCGGCGGCAGAGGACGTGGCGCGCGTCGGCGTAAACGACCTCGCCTTCCTTCGGCGGATCGTTCGGGTCGTCGCCCGCTTCCGCGCCCATGTCGAGAAAGCTGTCACCCGGACGGGAGAAGCGGAAGACGAGATCGTCCGAAGTCTTCTCGAGGTCGTCGCAGCCAAGGCAGAGGCCGGTCTCGAGCGAGACCATGTTGTAGAGATCGACCAGCGCGTTGATGGCGGGCAGCGGCTGGCCGGCGACCACTCGTTTGATCAGGCGCTCGACCGAAGAACGGTAGCTGGTCCGCTTGATGCCGAACCCTTTGTAGGCCGCGCGCCAGGCGGCGACCTCAGCGATGGCCGACAGCTCCACGCCCCCCCAGCGCCGCCGGCATTCAGCTTCCGCCGCCTCGATCTCCTCGGCCAGCGCGGCCGAGCGATGCGGCGCGATCGTCAACGGCTCGGCGAATACAAAAGCGACACGGAAGAGAGGAAAGCGTTCGCTAATTTCTTCGATCGACAGTCTTGGCATTGGTTCGCGTTCCGCGCGGTGAAATGTTTCGATGCTCCCAGCGTCCTGCGTCGCCACGATGATCCCGGCTTGAAATTCGAGCCTTCCTCTTATAAGCGGCGCCGGGCTTGGGTAAACAATCGACCGTAACGGGGTATCCTTCAGCCATGCCAATCAACGCTCTGGTCTGCGCCGCGGCGCTTTGCCTTTTCACAGCGCAGGGCGCGCTTGCTTTCGACGCCGCCGCCCCTGACACGTCGACCGGCGCTTCGACAACGAAGCCGAAAGCCGCCCCGGAGTCGAAAGACCCCGCCGCCCGCTCGGCCAAGTCGATCGAGTGTTCGCAAAAGGCGGACGCGCAGAACCTCCACGGCAAGCCGCGCAAGCATTTCATGCGCGATTGCAAACACGGGGCGTGAGCGCGACTTTCGTGTGAGGGAGGACGGCCGGATGACGGTCCGGCCGTTCTGACTTCCTGGGTTGGCATGGCCGAGAAAGACGAGCGCCTCGAGCTCTTTACGACCCCGCGCGACTGGCTGCGGTATGCGGTCGGACGGTTCCGGGCGGAGACTCTTGCCTTTGGCCAGGGCACGACGACCGCGCTCGACGAAGCCGCCTACATCATCCTGGAAGGCCTGAACCTCCCGATCGATAGGCTCGATCCGTTCCTTGACGCCAGGCTTCTGCGGCGCGAACGCGAACGCCTCGACGCCCTGATCGAGGCGCGGGTGACCACGCGCAAGCCCGCCGCCTACCTCCTCAACCGCACCTACATCAAGGGGGCGCCGTTCTACGTCGACGAACGCGTCATCGTGCCGCGCAGCTTCATCGGCGAACTTCTGATGACTACCTTCGCCGAGGACAACGGATTGACCGGCGACCCGACGGCGATTTCCCGCATCCTCGATCTTTGCGCCGGCGGAGGTTCGCTGGCCATACTCGCCGCGCGCGTTTTTCCCAACGCCTCGATCGACGCCACGGATCTGTCGGCCGACGCGCTTGCCGTGGCGCGGCGCAACGTCGACGAGTACGGGTTGTCCGATCGCATCGCGCTCAAGCAAGGCGATCTTTTCGCGCCGCTGAAGGGCGCGCGCTACGATCTCATCCTGACCAACCCTCCCTACGTCGACGCCGAGGCGGTCGCGGCCTTTCCGCCGGAATACGCCGCGGAGCCGCGCCTGGCGCACGCGGGCGGAGCGGACGGTCTCGACATCGTTCGACGGATCCTGAGCGACGCGCCGGACCATCTGAAGTCGGACGGCAGGCTCGTCTGCGAGATCGGCGGTGGCCAGGAGCGCCTCGTCCGCGACTTTCCCGATCTGCCGTTCGTCTGGCTCGATACGGAGGAAAGCGCGGGCGAAGTCTTCCTTCTGCGGGAAGGCGACTTTCCGCCCTCGAAGGGCCGATCGCGTCGGAAGCGGTGAGCTGCTACTCAGCCGCCGCGGTCGCGCATTGTCGCCCGGATGTTGGCGCGCAGGTCGTCGATGAGCGTTAGAAGCCCTGCCCGCTCCACATGCCAAAACGCCCAGCCGTTGCAGGCCGGCAGGCCCTGCACCAGCGCGCCGATCTTGTGGATCGAGCCGATGGCTGGACCCGAAGCGACGGACCCGTCCGCCCGCACCAGGGCGGAATAACGCCGGCGGACATCGAAAACCCGTTCGCCCGGCCGTACGAGTTCCGCCTCCACCAGGTTGGCGAACGCTACACGCGGCTCGCTGCGCTTGGTCGGCGCGGTCACCACAGCTTCGTGGGCGAGCGGCTCGACAGCCTCAATTCGCTTCCGGGCCGCCGCGGCATAGACCGGATCGCGCTCGATGCCGATGAACGAGCGGCGGAGCCGGCGCGCGACGGCGCCGGTGGTCCCGGAACCCAGAAACGGGTCGAGCACGAGGTCGCCGGCGTTCGAAGCGGCGACGAGGACGCGCGCGAGAAGCGCCTCCGGCTTCTGTGTCGGGTGGGTCTTGCGGCCCGTGTCGTCCTTCAGCCGCTCCGCGCCGGTGCAGATCGGCAAGAACCAATCGGAGCGCGCCTGACAGTCCTCGTTACCGGCCTTCAGCATCTCGTAGTTGAATGTATAGGCTTTGGCCTCGGGCCCGCGCGCCGCCCAGATCATCGTTTCGTGGGCGTTGGTGAAACGGCGGCCCCGGAAGTTCGGCATTGGGTTGGCTTTGCGCCAGACGATGTCGTTGAGAATCCAGAAGCCGAGGTCCTGAAGGATCGCGCCGACGCGGAAGATATTGTGGTACGACCCGATCACGACGATGGTGGCGTTGGGCTTCATGAACTCGCCGGGCGGCCCCGAGCCACGCCCGGGTGAATGCGTCGTAATCGGCGAAATTCGCGAATTTGTCCCAATCGTCGTCGACCGCGTCGACCAGGCTTTGGTCGGGACGCGACAACGTTCCCTCGAGCTGGAGATTGTATGGCGGATCCGCGAAGACGAGGTCCACCGAAGCCGCGGGCAGCTTGTTCATCTCGGCGACGCAGTCGCCGACCAGAACAGTGTCGCGCGGCGCGGAAATGATTGCGGCCGGGCGTTTCGTATCGCCGTCACCAGTACGCGAGACCTGAATCTGGGCGGGGAAACGCAACGCTCCGGCACGCAACGTACGCATGAACGCGACCTGTTCGACGGTACAGCCGGACGCTTCGAACCGGCGCATCGTTTATGGCGCGTTTAAAGTAAAGTTCTGGTTATGCAGCCGCGGTTGACGTTGTGTCGTTTTCGTACGGTCAAAGTGACGCGGCGCGGTTCTTCCTCTCAACGACTTTGCAACTTTTGATTCACTTGTCGTTGCTCAATCGGCGTCTCCCCGTCCCAGCGGACCGTCTGCGAAGGAGGATGGGTCGAAGGCGTCCACGTCCCTGAGAAGCGCGACGAAGCGCTCGACGCCGTAATTGGCTGCCGCCTCGCCTTTTGCCTGGCTCGCGCTGCCGGCCTCTCCGACCGCTCCTGCCCCGTTGAGATCGCTCGCCATCCAGGCGAAGCCGAGCGGAGGCCTGGCGCGCAGCAAGGCGAAGTCGCGCTCGATCGCCTCCGCCGCGCTCGGGAAGTCGCGCGCTTCATCCATCCGGACGACATCGGGCCGGAAGGCCAGCATCAACGAGGTCTCGGCGTCGCCGCCATGCACCCCATGCGCCCTCTCCCGCATCGTGAACAGGCCGTCAGGATAGCCGAGTCGCCCCCAGGAGGCGTGAACGGCCAGCATCCGCCAGCGGAGGCGCAGGTTCATCGTCACGGCCTCGATCGCGGCGCCGTTGCCGCCGTGCGAATTCATGACGACGAGCTTGCGGCAGCCGGCGCGCGCGACCCCTTCGCCGATCTCGGTCCAGGCGCGGATGGCGCTCTCGACAGAAAGCGACAGCGTTCCGGGATATTCGCTGTGCTCGCTGGAGACGCCCACGGGCTGCACGGGCAGAAACAGGACCGGAAGGTCCTCGGGGATCTTCTCTGCCGCGCGGCGGACATAACCCTCGTTGATCGCAGCGTCTACGCCGACCGGGAGATGCGGCCCATGCTGCTCGATCGCCGCCACCGGAAGGACGGCGATGACCCGCCTCATGTCGACGCGCTGGAAATCAGGCCAGGTCATGTCGGCCCAATATTTCGTCGGCAGCATTGCCCGCCCTCCCCGCCTCCTTGCGCGGAGCCGCCTTAGCGCACCACTCCGGCGGGCGCCAGCGGCCTGATTCCATCGACGAGGAAGGCGCCCTCGGGCGCGCCGAGGCCACGAACGAAGAATCCTTTAGGACGCAAAGTCGCGTCGGCCGCGTTTTCGTATAAGAGGCATTTCGTGCACCAAGACGCGATTCGCATCCTCGGCGTCGACCCTGGCCTCCGCAACACGGGCTGGGGGCTGATCGAGGCCGTCGGATCGCGCCTGAGCTTTCTCGCCTGCGGCTCGATTCATACCGATGCGGAGGTCTCGCTGGCGGATCGGCTCGCCTCGATCCACTGCGCCCTGACCGCGCTCGTCGATGAGAACGCGCCGAACGAGGCGGCGGTCGAGGAAACATTCGTCAACCGCGATCCCCAGTCGACATTGAAGCTCGGACAGGCGCGCGGCGTCGCGCTCGCAGCGCTCGCGCTGAAAGAGCTGCCGGTGTCCGAATATGCCGCCAATCTCATCAAGAAGACGGTGGTCGGCGTCGGGCACGCGGAAAAGAACCAGGTGGCGATGATGGTGAAAATGCTGTTGCCCGCGTCCAACGCCTCGGCCCCTGACGCCGCGGACGCGCTCGCGGTCGCCATCTGTCACGCGCAGCACCGGCGCGCGCGAGCGAGGGGCGCGACATGATAGGCAAGCTCCGAGGCGTCGTCGACGGCCTCGACGAGGAAGGCCTGATCCTCGACGTCAATGGCGTTGGCTACGTCGTCGCGGCCTCCGCCCAGACGCTGCGCGCGTTGCCGCCGATCGGCGAACCCGCGGAGCTGCTGATTGAAACGCATGTGCGGGAGGACGCGATCAGGCTCTACGGATTCCTCACCGCCTCCGAGCGCGACTGGTTTCGGCTGCTGCAAAGCGTTCAAGGGGTCGGCGCGAAAGTCGCGCTGGGGATTCTGGGAGCGCTCAAGCCGGACGCGCTGTCGCTCGCGATCGCCAGGCAGGACAAGGCGATGATGGCGCGCGCGCCCGGCGTCGGCCCCAAACTCGCCGCCCGGCTGGTGCTGGAGCTGAAGGACAAGGCGCCGACTGTCGCCGCGGCCGAGTTTCCCGGATCTGCCGTCGTCGCCGAAGGCGCAACCAGGCTGCCGAGGGCGGCCGAGGACGCCATCCTCGCGCTGGTCGGCCTCGGCTACGCCCACGCCCAGGCCGCGGCGGCGATCGCCAGATGCGCCGCCCGCCTTGGAGAGGAGGCGCAGACGGCCGCGCTCATCCGCGCGGGCCTGAAGGAGCTGGCGCAGTAACGGCTCTTACGATACTCGGATCGATCGAAGATGGGTGAGAGTCGATGACAGCCGCGGCAACGGTCCGGGCGGCGCAATTCGCGAAAGATCATTCGCTGCCGATGGCCGACGCGATCATCCATGCAACCGCTGTCGAGAAGGACGCCGGCGCGCTCGCCTGCGGCGTTCGCTTTGCCAACTTGCTGCGTGTCCCCGACTTCGCCAAAGGTTCGATATGAAGCGACCGTCCCGCGGAGGGCCTGATGGCTGATGCGCCGCGCCGTCTCGTCTCCGCCGAGAAGCGCCCCGAGGACGATGCAGCCCTGCGTCCGCAGGTCCTCGCCGATTTCACCGGCCAGGAAGCCGCGCGCAAGAACCTGAAGATCTTCATCGAATCGGCGAAGGCGCGAAGCGAGGCGCTCGACCATGTGCTGTTCGTCGGGCCGCCGGGCCTCGGCAAGACGACGCTCGCCCAGATCGTGGCGCGCGAGCTCGGCGTCAATTTCCGCTCGACCTCCGGGCCGGTCATCGCGAAGGCCGGCGACCTCGCCGCGCAGCTGACCAACCTCGAGCCGCGCGACGTCCTGTTCATCGACGAGATCCATCGCCTCAACCCGGCGGTCGAGGAAATCCTTTACCCCGCGATGGAGGACTTCCAGCTCGACCTCATCATCGGCGCCGGGCCGGCGGCCCGATCGGTGAAGATCGACCTCGCCAAGTTCACCCTGATCGGGGCGACGACGCGGGCCGGGCTCTTGACCACGCCGCTGCGCGACCGCTTCGGGATCCCCGTGCGGCTCAACTTCTATACGACCGAGGAGCTGCAAACCATTGTCGCGCGCGGAGCCCGCGTGATCGGCCTCGCCGTCGCGGACGAGGGCGCGAACGAGATCGCCAGGCGGTCGCGCGGCACCCCCCGCATCGCGACCAGGCTTTTGCGGCGGGTGCGGGATTTCGCCACGGTCGACGGCGCGAAAATGGTGACGCGCGCCCTGGCCGACGGCGCGCTCAAGCTGCTCGACGTCGACCCGATCGGGCTTGATCAGATGGACCGCCGCTATCTCGATGCGATCGCGATCAAATTCGGCGGCGGGCCGGTCGGCGTGGAGACCATTGCGGCGGCCCTCTCCGAGCCTCGCGACGCGATCGAGGACATCATCGAGCCCTACCTCATCCAGCAGGGTTTCGTGCAGCGTACGCCTCGCGGCCGGCTCCTCACCTCGCTTGCGTTCCGGCATCTCGGCCTGGCCGAGCCAAAACGCGAGTCGCCGCAGGCGAACTTGTTCGAGGACGAATAAGACGATAACCAGCCCTCGCGTTTCCAAGCCTAGGACCGCGATTTGCCTAGCCTCATCCGCTTTCTCGTCGCCTGCGCTGTGCTGGCCGGGCTCGTCTATGCCGGCCTGTTCGCGCTGGCCAACTTCGTCAAGGTGAAGCCGCGCGAGATCACCCAGACGATCCAGTTGCCCCAGGCTGGCAAATGACGGCGCCGGCGAGCCGCCTCGTGGAAGAATTTCTCGATGCGCTCGCTTCGGAGCGCGGCGCCAGCGCCAATACGCTGGAGGCCTACCGGCGCGATCTTTCCGATTACCAGGGTCATCTTCGGGCGCAGGGGACGAACGCCCTCAAGGCTGGCGCCGCGCACCTCCAGGCCTATCTTTCCTCGCGGTCCGCCAATGGGTTGAGCGCCGCTTCGCTCGCGCGCCGGCTGTCCGCCGTGCGCCAGTTCCACAAGCATCTCTACGCGGAGGGTCATCGGCGCGACGATCCCACCCTGTCGATCGACGGGCCGCGCCGCGCCCGACCTCTGCCGAAGGTTCTGACGATCGAGGATGTCGATCGGCTGATCCAGACAGCCCGCGAGGGCCTCGACGCCCCGGAGAGGCCGTTGCGCGAGCGGCTCGCCGGGGCGCGCATGGCCTGCCTGATCGAGCTCATCTACGGCTCCGGACTGCGGGTGTCCGAAGCGCTCGGCCTGCCGAAATCCGCGGCGCGCGCCAAGGAGCCGCTGGTCGCCATTCGCGGCAAAGGCGGCAAGGAGCGCCTTGCGCCGCTCTCCAATCCCTCCCGCGCCGCAATCGACGTCTATCGCGCGCTTCTGGGCGAAGCCTCGCCGGGTCTGGCGGCTTCGCCATGGCTCTTTCCTGCCGACAGCGCGAGCGGGCATATGACCCGGCAGGGCTTTGCCCGCGACTTGAAAGTCGTCGCCTCGGCGGCCGGCCTTTCGGCGGCGCGCGTCAGCCCGCACGTGCTGCGCCACGCTTTCGCGAGCCACCTCCTGCAGAACGGCGCGGATCTGCGCGTGGTTCAGGACCTTCTCGGCCATGCCGACATTTCGACTACCCAGATCTACACCCACGTGCTCGACGAACGGGCCCGGGCGATGGTGCGCGATCTGCATCCGATGAACGACGAGGACGAGGCGTGAGCGACGAATTCTGGCGAGCCACGCTCGACGGGATCGTCATCGCCTGCCGTTTGACGCCGAAAGGCGGACGCGACGCGATCGAGGGCGTGGCGAGGCTTGCCGACGGGACGAGCGTGCTGCTTGCGCGGGTGCGCAGCGCCCCCGAGGACGGCCGCGCCAACGAGGCGCTCTGCGCCCTCATCGCGGCGAAGCTCGACGCGCCCGTCTCGCATGTTCGTGTCGCCGCAGGGGCAAAGAGCAGATTGAAGCAGATCGCCGTCACGGGCGACCCGACCGCACTTGTCGCGGGCTTGCGCGCGCTTTGGAGCGGCGTCCGAGCGGACTGAATCGACGGGGAAATTCCCGAATCGATTGAGTTCTGATTCATGATCCCCGCCGCGCGCGGGAGGCGGTAGGGCGGGAGTGGGTGAGTTTGAACTTCAAGTTTGGGTGGGAAGCGGGGCCTCAACGGGCTGCCTCGCGAAGGACCGGACTCTGAGCGAAAGCCAGCATTCCAGTGCGAGCCCGAAATAGAGCTACCGCCCTGAGAGCGATAGGTTCGGCCCGAGCCCCTGGCGAGATTGCGCCCTCCGCTTTTGCCTCATTGGAGAGCTGGAAAAACTTATGACTGCGCGGAATCGTTGCATGGCCGGGACAAGCTCGGCCATGCGCCTGGTCCGCAGGAAACGTTCCCGTCAACACAACCGCATGAGACAGACGCCAACAGGAAATGGCTTCGCTTCGATGCGCTTCGATTAGGCATGCGGATGATGCGCCCCGGCCAAGTCGAGATGACCGGCGCCGCTGGAGACGGCCAAGACGCCGTTCAATTCCGCGAAATTCGTCGCGACGCCGTTCAAGAGGGAGAACGCCTGCGAGAATGCCGCTTCACCGCCCGGCGCGTGCGGATCATTGATGAGCGTGCCGCCAGCGCCATCGCTCGTAACGACATAGGTCGAGCCTAGCGAACCGCCCAAAGTAAAATCATAGGTGTGCCCACCGTCGGATACGACAAGCGTAGAACCGCTGACGACGGCCGTTGCGCCCGATACGAATGTCACGCCGCGCAAATCCAGGCCGTCGAAGGATTGGTTGAAGTTGCTCAGCGTGCTCGCGAATGTCCCCCCCGGGGCCGGCGTATCCGCAGCGTCGATCTGCAGCGTCGCGGAGGTGGCGGTCGAAGCGAAGGCGATCGTGCTATTGCCAACCCCGCCGGAGGTCGCCAGCTCGACTGTGCCGCCGATGATCACCACGCCACCCGCGAAGGCGCTGTCGGCGCCGCTGAGCACCAACGACTGCGTGCTTGTCCCCAACTCGATCAGCGTCCCGGATCCTGAAAGCGTGCCCGCCAGCGTCGCGGCGGAGAATATCGCCGAGCCGTTGTCGATCAGAACGCCGCCGCTGCTCACTGTAGCGCCGGACGCCGTGCCGCCGGAGACGATGGTCTCCGTTCCGCCGGAGGATATTGTGGCGGCGCTGGCGACGCCGTCGACGACCAAAGAGCCGCCTTTCGACACGAAGACTCCCGCGGCGACGCCGCCGACGAGAATCGTCTCGGTCCCGCCGCTGACGATCGAGCCGCCCGACACGAGGCCGCCGGAGCTGACGGTCAAAGCGCCGCCGACCGCCGCGCCGAGGATCTTGCCCGTGTCGGTCGCCGCGCCCGTCAACGAGCCGGGCCCGGACAGCGTTCCCCCGGAGAGGATTGTCGCGCCGTTCGCCACGCCGCCCGCGAGCACGGTTTCCGTTCCGCCGCTCGAGACGGTCGTCCGGGACGCCGTGGCGCCGGACCCCACAGACTCTACGCCGCCGCTCAGGACCGTCGCGTTCAACGTGTCGAGGATCGCGCCGCTGAGCAAGGACGCGCCGCTCAGCGTCGTGGTGGCGGACATGACGGACGCCGAGAAGGTCGCGCCGCTGCTGATCGTGAGTCCGGCAAGTTCGAACACGCCGCCGGAGCTTACCGTCACCCCGCTGTCGATCCCGCCGACGTAAAGAACTTCGACCCCGCCGCGCGCGATCTTCCCGCCGGAGATCGCGCCGCCCGAGGACACCGTAATCGTCCCGCTCAACGTTCCGGCGCCCGAGACGAGCCCACCCAAGAGAATGGTCGCGCCGCTTACGACGCCGCCTGTCGAGAGGAGCACCTTTCCGCCGCTCGAAACCGTCGTCGCAATCGCCCTTGCGCCGGAGCTCACGGTCTCCACGCCGCCGCTAACGACGGTTGCGCTCAGGGTGTCGACGATCGCGCCGCTGAGCAGGGACGCGCCGCTCAACGTGGTGGCGGAGGAAGCCACGAATGCCGATATCGGCGCGCCGGCGCTGACCGTGAACCCGGCCAGTTCGAGCACGCCGCCCGAACTCACTGTAACTCCCGATTCGAACCCGCCGACCCAAAGGAGGTCGGTCGCGCCGGCGACGACGCCATTGCCGACAACGGCAGCGCCGGACGAAACCGTGAGCGTACCGGTAACCGTGCCGGAGCCCGAGACGAGGCCTCCCGACTGGACAGTCGCGCCAGCCAAAGTGGCGCCGGACGAGACGATTTCCGTTCCGCCGCTGTTGACGGTCGTGCCGCTGGCGATCCCTCCGGAATAGACATACTGGATTCCGCCGCTGTTGACGGTCGCGATCGAGGCGACGCCGCCGGAATAGACCTGCTCATAAGAGCCGCTGTTGATGGCCGTGCCCGACGCGACTCCGTAGATGTAGTCGTAGCCGCCGCTGTTCAGTATCGCTCCGCTCGCCGCACCGCCCAGGGTGATTTCGAGATAGCCGTTGTCGACGATAGTTCCCCGCTCCACGCCGCCCGAATAAACGTAGGAAGAGCCGTCGTCTTGCGTCACGTTGCTCGCGACGCCGCCTAACTCGACATAAAGAAAGCCGCCAACGCTCGAGTAAGCCCCAATGTTCACGCCGCTGACGAGGCCATAGTCGTAGGACGTGCCGCCCAGAACGCCCGCGCCGGACACGGTTCCTCCCGACGACACCGTAACGCCGTATGGCGTCACGGCCGCGCCAGCAGAAAGCTTGAGCGTTCCGCCGCTGAGCACCGTGGCGGACTGAAAGTCGAGCGCGCCGCCCACGGAAATCGTCGCCCCCTCGAACACCGTCTTCTTGATGACGACTTCCCCAACGGTCGCCGGGAGGGAGACCGTCGTCCCGCTGCTGACGATTAGACTGAAGTCCAGCGTTCCGCCGCTACTGATGGTCACCCCCGCCAGTGCGCCTCCAGCCGAGACGACCTCGGCGCCGCCGCTCTTGACGTTGGTGCCGTTGGCGATCCCTCCAGAATAGACATATTGGATTCCGGCGCTGTTGACGGTTGCGCCCGAGGCGACGCCGCCGGAATAGACCTGCTCATAGGAAGCGCGGTTGATGACTGTCCCGGTTGCCGTGCCGTAAATGTAGTCGTAGCCGCCGCTGTTCAGGATGGTTCCGCTCGCTGAACCGCCCGAGTTAAGATAGAGATAGCCTTCGTCAACGACGGTTTCCCGCGCAACGCCGCCCGAATAAACTTGCGTCGACCCGTAGTCCTGGGTCACGTTGCTGGCGACGCCACCGGACTCGACATAAAGACCGCCGCCAACGCTGGTGTAAGCGCCGATCGTTGCGCCGCTGACGAGGCCGTAGTCGACGGTGCTTCCACCGAGGACGCCCGGACCGGAGACCGTCCCTCCGGAGGATACCGTCACACCGTATGGCGTCACAACTGCGCCAGTCGGCACTTTGAGCGTTCCGCCGCTGAGCACCGTGGCGGACTGAACGTCCAGCACGGCGCCCGCCGAAAAAGTCGCGCCCTCAAACACCGTCGTGCTGATGACAATTCCCGAAACAATGGTCTGCGGGACAGTGACCGTCGCTCCGCTGCTGACGATCAGAGCGATGTCAAGCGTGCCGCCGTTGCTGATGGTCGCCCCCGTCAGAATGCCTCCGGACGAGACGATTTCAGTGCCGCCGGCGTTGACGGTCGTATTGCTCGCGACGCCGCCGGAATAGACATATTGCGTCGCGCCGCTGTTGACGGTTGCGCCTGAGGCGACGCCGCCGGCCTCGACCTGCTCATAGGCGCCGCTGTTGACGATCGTGCCCGACGCCGCCCCGTATATGTAGTCATAGCCGCCGCTGTTCAGGACGGTTCCACTCGCGGTAGCGGCCGCGTAAAGATAGAGATAGCCTTCATCTACGATGGTTCCTCTCGCCGCGCCAAGGGCATAAACAGTCGTTGCGCCGTAATTCTGCGTGACGTTGCTGGCGACGCCGCCGGACTCGACATAGAGGCTGTCGTAGTCGCTCGAGTACACGCCAACGGTTGCGCCGTTGACGACGCCGTAGTCGGTGGTCGACCCGCTGAGGACGCCGGGGCCGGACAGCGTGCCTCCCGAGGAGACGGTGTCGTTGATTCCGACAGCGCCGGAGAGAAGCGTGAGCAGTCCACCGCTGAGAACCGTCGTCGCGCTGTCGATTCCGCCCGAGGAGACGAGCACGGAGCCGGCGTCTGTCGTCGACACAATCGTTCCGCCGCTGAGGACGGTCGCCGAATCGCTCGCGCCGAGGTTCAGACCGCTGCTGGTGACTCCCGAAGATATCGTGTAGGATGTCATTTCAATCCCTCCCTCGAAAATCCAAATTTACGCAAACTGCAACTTGCGGTTGGCTGATGTGTTGGCGGCTAGAGCCCTATCGACCTGAGCATTCACGTGGGCCGCGGTGATGAGGCGGGTGCACTCGAAATGGCGGGGCGTATTCTGGTGCCGCGGGCACCACATGAAATCGTTATGCTGGAAGCGCTCCTTGGGATCGTTCCAGCAAGAATTGCAGGCGTGCCAGTTGATCACACGGTAGGGCGTGGTGAACTCGTTGGTCGGGTGTGTGAAGCCGGAAATTAGTACGACCGGCGCGCCCGCTGCCCAAGCCAGCCAAGCTAGGCCGCTGGACAGGCCGATGAAGGCGGCTGCATGTTTCAGCCACCGCGCCCGCTCTGCGAGGGGCCTGTCGCCCGTCTCGTCCTCGGCGCCATATGGAACTGAGGCGTACAGCAAACCGGCGCCGTGAACCGGCTTTTGATCGATGCAAACAACTCGGTAGCCCCTCCGCTTCAGGTGCGCGACGACCTCTCTCCACCCATAGGGGTTGTTCCACATCTTGCAGCCACTCGAGCTTTGCACGGCGATGCAGACATAGGGGTCCGAGATCGGGCGCGTCTCATCGGGGATGCTAAGCGCGGCGGCGTCTCCGCCAGATCGACGCCGAGAATGTAACCCGCGGTTCGGTGCAGGCCGACCAAGCGGAAATCGGTCGGCTGCCAAATATTCTCCTTGTCATCGAAGAAAAGGCCCATGGAATAGCTGGCGTAAAACGTGTCGCTAAGCTTTCGTTCGACGAGCGCCTCATGGGTGACAAACGTTATGTTCGGATAGGCGCCCTCCAGAATTGGGATGATCAAACCAGACAGCGCGCAGGTCAATTTGCAGCCATGAACCCGCTGGAACCGGTCGGCGTAGGGAAACCACGCCAGGATGTCGCCGAGGGTGCCGATCGGGAACTGAACCAGGACATCCTTTCCGCGACAATCGTAAGCATGCTCGAAGACGCGCTGTTCGCCGACCAGGACCTCAATTCCGAACCGAACGAAAAAGCGCTTCGAGCTGACGACGGCCGCGCCCCGGGTTTCGGTCTCGAATAGGATGTTGCCCGCGTCGAGATCGCGTAGCCGAACCGTCCAGCTTCCGTTCTCGCGGACAGGGAGAGAAATGCGAGCGCCCTGGTTGAAATCGAACCTTATTCCGTCCGGCGCCTTCTGCGTCGGAACGGCCGCCGCGGGCGGGTACGCGGGCTTTGGGGAGGCGGCCGGAGGCGAGGCTCCGGCCGCTTGTTCCGCGGGATGCTCCTCCCTCGGCGCGATCTGCGCAGGTCCTTGGGATAGGGCCAGCACGGCCATAACCATTACCTATTTGCGCTCTGATTGAACGCCAACATTTCCAACGCAATTTTGACACCTTCTGTAACCTTTGTGGTGGAAATTAGGCATCGGGTGGCGTAGATAACGTGTTGACGACGCGTTTGCAGCCCGATTCGCTACGGAATACCGCCGGTCGTTTCTTGACCAGATTCAGTTTCCGCGGCCCGTTACAGCACTTCAGAGAAGTCTAGAAAACGCACTCGGCGGCCTCGCGGCCGTTGGCAGCAACCTGGAGTGCTCAGAAGTCCCCGGTCCAACTTCGTGACGAGCTCATATGCACCATGAAACAAACCGACCTCTGCGCCAGCGGCGCGGACATCAGCATCCCCGTTTCATGGCCGAGGGTCTATAATATCGATGCAAGCTTCGTGGTGAGCAGAATAAACACTAGGCACACAAAGGTTGCACGAAGCCCACAAAGAGCGCGATCGGATCTTTCGTATAAGGGCGTCGATGAACAGCTTCCGAGGTCGGGCGCGACCTCCCTCCTTAATTCTTCCCGCAAGGGCTACCGTATTCACACAAGTCATCGAGCCTGCAGGCGGCCCGCGGGTTCCCCTTCTCCGCGGAGCGGGGAAGGTGGCCCAGAGGGCCGGATGGGGTGTGGAAAGCAGGTATTGATCGAAGCAGGTTCGCGGTGACGGTCGTGCAATCCGACTTGAAGTCGAAGCAGCGGGCCACACCCCCATCGCCCGTCGAGAGACGGCCGCGGGGAAGCCATTGCCTTCCACTGAAAAAGGGGCTTCGATGATTCGAGCGCTATGGCGTGGAGAGCATGGTTTGGGCGCCGGCGCGGGTCGCGAGCGCATGTGCGAGTTTGTCGGGAGGACATCAATGAAAGCCATCACATTCGCCGGCCTCGGGCTGGCGGCGCTCATCGTCGGAGCGGGCGCGGCCTCGGCCAAGACGCTCGTCTATTGCTCGGAAGGCAGCCCCGAGAATTTCACTCCCGCGATCAACACGACCGGCACCAGCTTCGACGCGGCGCGCCCCGTCTACAACCGTCTGACGGAGTTCAAGCGCGGCACGACCGAAGTCGTCCCCGGCTTGGCCGAAAGCTGGGACATAGCGGACGGCGGCAAGACGATCACCTTCCACCTGCGCAAAGGCGTCAAGTTCCATTCGCTGAAGGACTTCAAGCCGACCCGCGACTTCGACGCCGACGACGTGCTGTGGTCGATCGACCGCCAGTGGAAGCCGGACCATCCCTATTACAAGGTGTCGGGCGGCAAGTACGACTACTTCAACGACATGGACATGCCGAAGCTTCTCGACTCGGTCACGAAGACCGACGACCACACGGTCGTGATGAAGCTCAAAACGCCGAACGTCGCCATTCTCGCCAATCTGGCGATGGATTTCATGGCGATCGGGTCGAAGGAATACGCCGACTTCCTGCTCAAGAAGGGAACGCCCGAGCAGTTCGACCAGGCGCCGGTCGGCACCGGCCCGTTCTCCTTCGTCGCTTATCAGAAAGATTCGGTGATCCGCTACAAGGCGAACAAGGACTATTACGGCGAAAAGCCCCTGGTCGACGACCTCGTCTTCGCCATCACGCCCGACGCGACCGCCCGCTACGCCAAGCTGAAGACCGGCGAATGCCACGTCAACGCCTATCCGCGCCCGGCCGACCTGGCGGAGATGGAGAAGGATCCGTCCCTCAAGGTGATCCACGCCCCCGGCCTCAACATCGCCTACTGGGCGTTCAACAACCAGAAGCCGCCGTTCGACAAGAAGGAGGTGAGGCAGGCGTTGTCGATGGCGATCGATCGCGACGCCATCATCAAGGACGTCTATCTCGGCGCAGGCGTGAAGGCGAAGACGCTGATCCCTCCGACCATGTGGTCCTACGACGACAAGATCGCCGATACGCCCTATGACCCCGAAAAGGCGAAGGCGATGCTGGCGGCGGCCGGGGTTCGGACTCCGCTCGACATCGACCTCTGGTACCAGCCGGTGTCGCGGCCCTACAATCCGAACGGCAAGCGGATCGGCGAGATGATGCAGGCCGACCTCGCCAAGATCGGCGTCAACGCCAAGCTCGTCACCTACGAATGGGGCGAGTACCGCAAGCGCATTCAGGACGGCGAGGACATGACAGGCCAGATGGGCTGGACCGGCGACAACGGCGACCCCGACAATTTTTTCTTCCTGTTGGGATGCCCCGAGGGAAAGCCGGCGGGCAACAATATTCCGAAATGGTGCAACGCCGAGTTCGATAGCCTGCTCGTCAAGGCGCGGACCATTCCCGATCAGGCCGAGCGCGCCAAGCTTTACCAGCGCATGCAGGAAATCGAGCACGACGGGGAGCCGTCGCTGCTCATCGCCCATTCGATCGTTTTCGAAGCCATGCGCTCCAACGTGACGGGCTACAAGCAGAGCCCGCTCGGCACGCACGCGTTTGAAGGCGTGGATATAAAGTAAGTCCGGCTCCGGCTCCGTTCGAAACGGACCGAGCCGGCCGTTCTCGAAGCCGCCATGCTCGCCTATTTTTTTCGCCGCGTCGCCCTGACGATCCCGACGTTTCTGGCGCTCATGTTTCTCACCTTCATCGCGATCCGCCTCGTCCCGGGCGATCCGGTCGAGGTGCGGGTCGGCGAGCATGGCATCTCGCCCGAGCGGCTGGCCTACTTCCGTCACCAGCTCGAACTCGACCAGCCGCTGTGGAAGCAGTTCTTCGACTATGTGTGGAAGCTCCTGCACGGCGACTTCGGCGTGTCGCTGGCGACGCAGCAGAAGGTGCTTACCGAGTTCCTGACGCTGTTTCCGGCGACGCTCGAGCTGTCGTTCTTCGCCATGATGTTCGCGGTCCTGGTCGGCGTGCCCGCCGGCGCGATCGCGGCGGTCAAGCGCGGCAGCGTGTTCGACCAGGCGCTGATGACCGTGTCGCTGTTCGGCTATTCGATGCCGATCTTCTGGTGGGGCCTGCTGCTCATCATGTTCGTCTCGGTCAAGCTCGGGCTCCTGCCCGTGTCGGGGCGCATCGACCTCATCAAATATTATTTCGACCAGCCGACCGGCTTCATGACCATCGACGCGCTGTTGTCCGGCGAGCCCGGCGCCTTTCTCGATGCGCTTCGCCATCTCGTGCTGCCGGCGATCGTGCTCGGCACCGTGCCGCTCGGCGTCATCGCACGCATGACGCGCTCCTCCATGCTCGAGGTTCTGAACGAGGATTATGTGCGAACCGCCCGCGCCAAGGGGCTGTCGCCGGCCCGCGTCATCGGCGTGCATGCCCTGCGCAACGCGCTCTTGCCGGTGGTGACGGTGATCGGCCTCTCGGTCTCGGGCCTGATGGCCGGCGCGGTGCTGACGGAGACGATCTTTTCCTGGCCGGGCGTCGGCAAATGGTTGATCGAATCGATCGGCCGGCGCGACTATCCGGCCTTGCAGGGCGGCGTGATGCTGATTTCCGCGGTGGTGATCTTGGTGAACCTGATCGTCGATCTCATCTACGGCGCGATCGATCCGCGGATTGCCCATGGCCGCTGATTTCGCCGCTGCCGGCGTTCCGCCCGCCGCCGACGACAGCGCGGGCGAAGTCCTGGCGCAGCCTTCTCCGCTCGCCGCCTTCGGGGCCGCTTTCCGCGAGAACAAGGGCGCAATCATCGGGCTCGCCGTGTTCGAACTCATCGTCGCTCTGGCGCTAGCGGCGAATGTCGTCGCGCCCTATTCGCCGATCGAGCAGTTCCGCGACGCGGTGCGCGCCCCACCGGTCTGGGAGACGGGCGGCTCGTGGCAATTCGTCCTCGGCACCGACGGCGACGGCCACGACATGCTGTCCCGCCTCATCTATGGGGCGCGGGTCTCCCTGTTCATCGGCTTCTCGGTGATGTGCGTGTCGTTCGTCATCGGCGCCGCGCTCGGGCTTCTCGCCGCCATGACCGGGCCGGTCGTCGACGTCGCGGTGACGCGGCTCATGGACCTCATCATGGCGGTCCCGAGCCTCGTGCTCGCCATTCTGGTCGTCGCGGTGCTGGGCCCGAGCCTCGCCAACACCATCGTCGCGGTGACGATCGTCTATCTGCCGCGCTACGTGCGCCTCGTCCGCGCATCCGCCCTCGGCGAGCTCAACAAGGATTACGTGACCGCGGCGCGCGTCGCAGGCGTCGGTCCGTTCAGGCTCGCCTGGTCGACAGTGCTGCCCAACTGCCTGGCGCCGCTCATCGTGATGGCCGCGCTCGGCGTCTCCGACGCCATCCTCGAGGCGGCGGGCCTGGGCTTTCTCGGCCTCGGCGCGCAGCCGCCGACGCCGGAGTGGGGCTCGATGCTGGCGGACTCGCGCGAATTCATCCGCTCCAACCCGTGGATCGTCACCTTGCCGGGGCTCGCGATCCTGGTCACCGTCGTTTCGATCAACCTCGCCGGCGACGGCCTGCGCGACGCGCTCGACCCGAAGATGCGGCGGAGCTGAGGGGCAGCCTGGGCGACGAAAACCGAATTCGCTGATATCGAGGGTTAATTCGCTGTTCGGGCCAAAAAAATTCGCTGAGCGGACGAAAAAAATTCGCTGAGCCTTTGCGGCGGGAATGGGGCGCCCTTTGCGCAGAGTCTTGGAATCCCTTCATCTTTTCGGGGTGCTTGAGCCGTCCGATCGGCCAAGCGAGGAAAAATTCGCTGATCAATTCGCTGTTCTCAGCGAATTCGCCGCGCGCGCCGCATCGCCCAGATCGCACCGCGCATCAGGACGAAGGCGGACCTTGGCCCATTGCCCCGTCAACTCGCTCTCGGGCGACGCCGGGTCTAGAAGCCCCCGTGCCGATGCGTGGGTCTGAGCGGCAATGCGCTCGCCCGCGATTTTCCAGGGGTCGATCCATGCAAAACCTGACGCCGGAGGGGCTTCGCCTCGTCGCCGAGGCGGCGGAGCGCCATGGGGTCGGCCTCGACGCCGCGGTGGCGCTCGTCGGCGCGCTGATGGAAGGAAATGGGCGCCAGGCGCAGTTCAATCATCCCGATCTCGGCGGCATGGGGCAATGGTCGCAAGGCGGAATGATCATGGTCGGCGACATGTTCAATCACGGCTTGAAAGCTCGGGTCGACGCGCTCTGCAACGAGCTTGCCGGCCTCCTGCAGGGCCAACCGCCGCTTGCCGTCGCCGGACGGTCCCAGTCCCAAAATCACAATGGCGGCGGGGTGAGCCTGTTCGTCGCCGGATCCGGCTCGTCCGGCCGATGGTGGCCGGCGGAACTCGGCGTCCCGGCTTCGACCGGAGCGCAGAATGATCTCCAGTACGCCTTCTTCCCCGGCCCGCGTCGGCTCGCGATCCGGGAGGGCGGCCAGGTCCGCGTGTACGACACCGGCGAGCACAGGCTCTCCGGCTTCTCCCAGCAGCAGAGCGGTGATCGGTCGCTGACCTTCACCAGCCAATTCGGCCTCGTGCGCGTGGCCGATCTGCAATCGGTTCATCCAAGCGAAGACCCGCCGCACGACCGGGCGGCCTCCGCACCCGCCGCAGCGCCGCCGCAGACGGAGGAGCCCGCTCGGCCCGCCGCTTCCGTCGCTGCTCCGGCGGCGCCGGCCCCGCCCCTCGCGCCGGATGACATCCTGAAGACGATTGAGCGTCTCGCCGAGCTCCGCCGGAAGGACGTTCTTACCGAGGCGGAATTTTCCGCGAAGAAGGCGGAGCTCCTGACGCGCCTCTAGAGCCGGGTTGAACAGGCCGAGACCGGGTCGGCATTCTCCTGTCACGCTCCTCTATCGGCGAAGGACGCGGCTTCGGCATCGTCACCGTCTCAGCGCCTGGTCGAGGTCGGCGATGAGGTCGTCCGGATTTTCGATGCCGACGGACAGGCGGATCAGAGCCGGCGTGATCCCGAGGCGCAACTGCTCCTCGGCCGGAATGTCGGAATGGGTCATCGACGCCGGATGCGAGGCCAGGCTCTCGGTTCCGCCCAGGCTGACCGCGAGCTTGAACACTTCGAGCCGGTCCAGCACGGCGAAGGCTTCCTTTTCGCCGCCTCTCACCTCGAAGGCGAAGGTCGAACCCGCGCCCTTGCACTGGCGCTCGAAGATTGGGCGGTCCGGGTGGTCTTCGGGCAGGAAGCCCAGATACCAGACCGAGGCGACCGACGGATGGCCGACGAGGGATTCCGCCACCTTGCGCGCCCCCTCGGCCGAGGCGGTCATCCTCAGCTTGAGGGTTTCGAGGGAGCGCATCAGGAGCCATCCGGTATTCGGATCGCACATCGTGCCGAGGATCGTGCGCATGCCGCGGACCGGGTCGAGCGCGGCAGTCGCTCCGGAGCACCCGCCCGCGATCAGATCCGAGTGGCCGCCGACATATTTGGTCAGCGAGGTCACGACCAAATCGGCGCCCTGGGCCAGGGGCGTCTGAAAGAGGGGCCCGAACATCGTGTTGTCGACGATGACCACGGGACGCCGTCCATCGACGCCGCCGAGGACGTCGGCCAATTCTCTGGCGCGGCCGATGTCGACCAGGCCGTTGGTCGGATTGGCCGGCGTCTCGATATAAAGGGCGGCGACCGGACCCATTCCGCGCGCCCGGTCGACCGCTTTCTCCATCGCGCTCGCTCCTCCCTCGGCCGGGAAACCTTCCGGCGTCACGCCGAATTGGGGCAAAATCCTCTTCAACAGAAAGTCCGTGCCGCCATAAACGGGGTCGGAATGGACGATGACGGAACCCGGCCGGGCATAGGCCCAGAGGGTCGTCGAGATTGCAGCCATGCCGGAAGCAAACACGAGGTTGTCCTCCGCCCCGTCCCAGATCGCCAACCGGTCCTCGAGCATTTCGAGATCGGGATTGTTGATCCGGCTGTAGATGAGGCCCGGCTCCTCGTTCGGCCGTTTCTGGCGCAGGCCATAGGCCAGTTCGAAGAATTCCTTGCCGTCCTGGGCGGTGCGGAAGACGAAGGTCGAGGTGTGAAAGACCGGCGGCTTCAGCGATCGCTCCGACAGGAAGGGATCGTAGCCGTAGCCCATCATCAGGGTTTCCGGGGACAGCGTCCGGTTGCCGAGAAGCTTCTTGTGCCAACGTTGCTTGGTCATGAGCTTCGCCTCCTTGCACGCTTCCACCAACCTTAGCGCATTCAAAAGCTTCCGTCGGCATTGCCGGTCGCAACCCGGACGCGACAAAACTCGCGCCGGCGGTCATCGACTCGTTGAGCCCCACGCAACGGCATGCCGGCGCCACCGGCTCGGCCAAAATGCTATCCTCGCGGTTCCCAGCGGCGGTGGCGGTGGCAGCCGCGTGCTCTTGAACCGCGAGTTCGTCCATTGGAGAACCGGTCCATCCTGATCTCGGGCGCAGGGATCGCAGGCCCGACGCTCGCCTACTGGCTCAAGGCCGCCGGCTTCGAGCCGGTGTTGGTCGAGCAGGCGCCGGGGCTGCGCGAGGCCGGCTATGTCATCGACTTCTGGGGTCTCGGCTACGACGTCGCGGAGCGCATGAGCCTTGCGCCCGACATCGAGCGCGTCGGCTATCATATGCGAGAAATGAGGATCGTCGACGCCCGCGGCCGGCGCGTGGCTGGCTTCGGAACAAAGGTCTTTCGCGAGCTTACGGGAGGACGCTTCGTGACGCTGAGGCGCAGCGACCTTTCCCGCATGCTGTTCGACGCCGTGAAAGGTGCGACCGAAGTCGTTTTCGGCGACGAAATCGTCGGCATCGAGCAGGGCCCGGACGATGTCCGGGTAAAGTTCAAACGCACGGCCGAACGCCGGTTCGATCTCGTCGTCGGCGCCGACGGCCTTCACTCGGCCGTTCGCCGGCTGGCGTTCGGGGCCGAGGAAGGATTCGAGAGGCAGCTCGGCTATGGAGTCGCAGCCTTCGAGGTCGGCTCCTATCGCCCGCGCCACGAGGACGTCTATGTGATCTACGGCGAGCCGGGCCGGATGCTGGCCCGCTTTGCCTTGCGCGACGATCGGACATTGTTCCTGTTCGTGTTCGCCGTCGACGCGACGCCCTGGCCTTCGGCGCAGGATGTGGCGGGGCAAAAGGCGACGCTTCGCGATCAATACGACGCGGGCGGCTGGGAGACCGATAAGGCGCTCGGCGAGCTCGACCGGGCGCAAGATTTCTATTTCGATCGCGTGAGCCAGATCCGAATGGAGCACTGGTCGAAAGATCGCGTCGCGCTGGTCGGCGACGCCGCCTTCTGCCCGTCGCTGATGGCCGGGCAAGGCTCGGCCCTCGCGATGACGGCGGCCTATGTGCTGGCCGGCGAGCTCGCGCGGGCCGGTGGGCGCGCAGAGGCGTTCGCCCGCTACGAGGCGCTCCTGCGGCCGTTCATCGCCGCCAAACAGCAAGCCGCAGCCCGTTTCGCCTCGGCCTTTGCGCCGAGGACAGGGTGGGGCCTCTTCCTGCGCAATTCCGTGATCAAGGCCTGCGCCATCCCCGGCGTGGCCAGGCTCGCATTCGGGCGGGACATCATCGACCGAATGCGGTTGCCGGACTATGCCTTTGCCGAACGCACGGAGGGACAGCGCTACACTTCGACCAGCTCGGTGTCTCCAAAGCCCTTGCGGTAATCGAGGACCGAGATGACGACGGGCCGCACCGCGAAGAGCGCGATGCTGTCCGCCTCCTCCGGACCGAAATCCGCACCCTGCGGAAACTTCTTCAGCATGAGGCGGCCGACCTTGGCGATCTCCGCAGGGTCGGCGAGCCGCGAAGCGCGGGCCCCCATGGAAAGCGCGCGAATCTCGTCCCATCGGTCGTAGGGCAGCGTCACGGCCACCGAAACCTTGTCGCAATGGGCGATATTGCGCGCCTTCTGCGACTCTCCCGCCGTGCCGAAATAAAGGGTGACGCCGTCATGGACGAAGCCAACCGCCGTCGCCTGCGGATAGCCGTCGGCGCGCACCGTCGCGATCGTCAGGTCGGTCGCCTCGTCGAGGATGGCGAGGATCTTCTCAAGCGTTGCGCTGTCCATGGCTTTCGTCTCCCTCGATCGAGGTCATAGATAACGATGCTTTCCGTCCGCCTTGCGCCGGTCCGCGTCAACCCCGGATTGAGGCCCGCCCTGATGACCGCGGAGGCAGGGGGACCGAAGAACAGGCCGGACGCGTGACGGCGCTGGGCAATAACGGGAGAGCAACAGGAGCATAACAAGGGGAGAAATCGCGGTGCCGTTGAGAGCGCCCTCACGATGATCGAGTCGCGCCACTAGAAGTCCGGCAAGCCGCCCGGATCGGCGAGCCGATGCAGGCGGTCCGCAGCGGCCTGGGCGAAGCGAAGGAGCAGCGCGCGGCGGCTCGCTGAAGCCATGCGCCTAAGATCCGCCTCGCGAAGGATTTCCGCGCCAAAGGAGTTGGCGACGATGAGCCCAGCCTCGAGCGGCGCGAGCTCGGCCGGGGTCGCCTCGGAAATGGCGAAATAGAGCCTGTCACAGCAGGCGACGTAGTCGCGCCACTTGCGGTCGGCGCGGAGGTCCGCCCGCGAGGACTTGATCTCGACGATCAGCACCTCTCCCTCGCCGTTGACCCCGACGATGTCGGCCCGCCGTCCGTCGATGAGCCCCAGCTCCGTCACGCTGGAAAAGCCGCGCGACCTCAGGAGCCGGCGTACCCCCCGTCCAATCATCGCGGCCGTCTCAGACTGCCGGCCATCAGGCGCTAGGAAGAGCCGATCGCCGCTCATTGCGAGGGCTCCACGGCGAAGCAGGCGACGTCCCGCCCCTGTTTCCGCTCGAGCGGCGGCTTTTCGCGCCGGCAGCGGTCGAAAGCGAGCGGGCAGCGCGGGTTGAAGGGACAGCCGGGCGGCGGATCGATCGGCGACGGCGGCTCGCCGGCGAGCAGGATACGCTCGCGCTTCGCGCCGGGAACGGCGACCGGCGTCGCCGAGAGCAGCGCGCGCGTGTAGGGATGCTGGGGCGCCATGAAGATCGCGTCGCGCGGGCCCATCTCCACCGCGTGTCCCAGATAAATGACCAGCACGTCATCGGCGATATGGCGCACGACCGAAAGGTCGTGCGAGACGAAGACATAGGCGAGCCTGAACTCCTCCTGCAGCGCGGCCAAGAGATTGAGCACCTGGGCGCGGATCGACACGTCGAGCGCCGACACCGGCTCGTCGAGCACCAGGATCTTGGGGCGCAGGACGAGGGCGCGGGCAATCGCGATGCGCTGCCGCTGGCCGCCGGAAAACATGTGCGGATAGCGGTGGTAATATTCCGGGCGGAGGCCGACCTTCTCCATGATCATGAGCGCCGCCGCCTTCCGCTCCGGCCTGCTCATGCTCGTGTTGACGAGCAGCGGCTCCTCCAGCGCCTTGCCGATCGTCTGGCGCGGGTTGAGCGAGCCGAAGGGGTTTTGGAACACCATCTGGATTTCCTGGCGCAAACGCCTTCTCCTGGCCGTATCAGCATGCGCGACGTCCTCGCCGTCGATGAGAAGCGCTCCGGCGCTGGGCTTTTCGATGAGGGTCAGAAGCCGGGCCAGCGTCGACTTGCCGGAGCCCGATTCGCCGACCACCGCCAGCGTTCGGCCCGCTTCGAGCGAGAAGGAGACGTCGGCCAATGCCTTCAGCGTTGCGAGCGGACGAAAGGCGCCGCGCGAGGCAGAGTAATTGCGGGTGAGGCCCCTGGCCTCGAGCGCCGCCGTCACGGCGGCGCCTCCTGCAGGGCGTCCCGTTGCGGAACCCCGCGCGCGAGTGGCGTGTGGCAGAGGACCCGGCCGAATGTCTGCGAGGCGTGGCGAGGAGCCAGCCGATGGCAGGCTTCGAAGGCGAAGCCGCAGCGGGGAGCGAACAGACAGCCCCTCGGCCGATCGAACTGCCCCGGCACGACGCCCGCGATCGCCGGCAGCCGGCGCTCCGTCGCCCGCTCCGGCAAAGCGGCGAGCAGGGCCGCGGTATAGGGGTGATGCGGATCGGGGAAGAGTTCGCCCGTCTCGTTGGCCTCGACCTGCTGGCCGGCATATTGAACGATGACGCGGTCGGCGGTCTCGGCGACGACGCCCATGTCGTGGGTGATGAGCACGAGCCCCATGCCGTTCTCGCGCCGCAGCGACATGAGGAGGTCGAGAATCTGCGCCTGGATGGTGACGTCGAGCGCGGTCGTCGGCTCGTCGGCGATGAGGAGTTTTGGCCGGCAGGCGAGCGCCATCGCGATCATCACCCTTTGGCTCATGCCGCCCGAGAGCTGGTGGGGAAAGGCGCGCGCCCTGCGGACGGGGTCGGGAATACCGACTTCGGTGAGACACTCGACGACGCGCGTCTTGCGCGCCTTGCGGTCGAGGCGGAGATGGGCCTGCAGCGCTTCGCCGATCTGGAAGCCTGCGGTGAAGCAGGGGTTCAGCGAGGACATCGGCTCCTGGAAGATCATGGCCATGTCCTTCCCGGCGAGCCGGCGGCGCTCGCTCGTCGACATCGCCATGAGATCGGCGCCATCGAAGGCCATGCGGTCGGCGGTCACGGTCGCGGTTGGTGGAAGGAGTCCCATCACGGCGAGCATCGCCACCGACTTGCCCGAGCCCGACTCGCCGACGATCGCCAGCACCTCGTTGCGCTCGACCGTGACATCGATGCCGTCGACCGCCGTGAAAGGGCCATGGCGGGTGGCGAATGAAACGGTGAGGTTGCGGATATCGAGCAGGGCCATGAAAGATCGCGGATGGAGCCGATCCAGCTCGTCTCAGGCTTATAGCGATTGAGATCCAATGTCGAAGGCCTGGCGCGACTGCGAGAGCCTGCCGGGCGTCGATGACGGCTCCAACCTTTCCTTTACAAATCGCGTGACGCTTTCTCACTGGGGATGCGCGCGGGTGGAAAGGTGCGTGGAATTAAGGCTGGGCGGTCAAAGGTCTCCACCACATGGCGGGTTGCGGCTGCATAGCCGCGGGCGCAGGAGCGGTGATCTGCGGCGGCAGGGTGAGCCCGAGTTGCCGCAAGAGGATTTTATGGTCGGCGTTGGGCTCGGTGTAACGGCTCAGGATCAGGGTTCGGCCGTCGATGGTTGGGAAGTGGACGTCGAGCATGTGGAGGGCGGCAAGCTTGTCGAGCACCGCGCGTGGGGTGAGGCCGGCAGCCAGCGGCCTGAGCCGGGCGCGCAGCGTGACGTGCAGACAATAGGCGAGGAAGGCCACGAAGATGTGCGCTTCGATGCGCTGCTCCCGCTGAGACCGTCCGAACTCGCGGCGACGAAAGGCGGCGGTCGGGAGGTTAGGGGCGGCTCGATCGACCCGATGCCAAGAACGTCGCCGGCGCGGTGAAGCAGACAGGTTTGGCGCCGGGGCCGGGCGCGCTTGGTTATCCGCAGGAATTGCCTGCCCTTCCGGTGTCGCCGTTTACTTCCTCGAGCCTTTTAGGATCGAGGCTCTCGATCGTTTCCTACGCAGCAATCCGGCTGGGGAAGCTTTGTTGCTGTTCGAAGAGACAAACCTGGAAGGTCGGCCAATCGACTGACGAGAATACTCGACCGCGCCGCGGTGCAAGGCCGCAACGTCGCGGGGCAGCGTAGGTTGGTCGAGGACGAGGGCGCGCTAGCTCGATTGCAAGAGCAACTCCAAGGCGCCGCAATGCGCCGCGCCGAGAAGGATCGTGACAGCTGCGCACGCGTTTCAAGGTCGACCAAAGAGTCGATCCTACGCCGTCGCTTCCCTTAGCCGCGCCGCAGCGGCCTCGGGCGTGAGATCCCGCTGCGGGGAGCCCAGCATTTCGAAGCCGACCATGAACTTCTTCACCGTCGCCGAGCGCAGGAGCGGTGGGTAGAAATGGGCGTGCATCTGCCATTCGGCATGGACGGCGCCGTCCGTCGGCCTCTGGTGAAAGCCCATCGAATAGGGGAACGACACGTCGAACAGCCGGTCGTAGCGCCTGGTGAGTTCGGAGAGCGCCGCGGCGAGAGACGCTTTTTCGCCCGCGCTCAAAAGGTCGAATCCGTGGATCGGCCGGCGCGGCAAGATCATCGTCTCGAACGGCCACACCGCCCAGAACGGCACGAGCGCGCAAAAATCGTCGTTGGCGAAAACGATGCGTTTCTCGAGCGCCAGTTCCTGCGCGAGATAGTCGACGAGAAGCGGCCGCTGGAATTGCAGAAGGTAGGCGGTCTGGCGATGCGTCTCCTTCTCGAGCTCGTTCGGCAGATGGCGCGTCGCCCAAACCTGCCCGTGCGGGTGCGGGTTCGAGCAGCCCATAATCTCGCCACGGTTCTCGAAGATCTGGACGGAAGCCACGTCCGGGCGCGAGCCGAGGCTGATCGTCTCCTCGACCCAGGCGTCGACCACGCGCTCGACGTCGACGACGTCCATTTGCGCCAGCGTCAAATCATGGCGAGGGGAGAAGCAAAGGACGCGGCAAAGGCCGGATTTGCCTTCCGCCACGAGAAGCCCGTCCTCGACCCGCTCCGGCGGCGCATCGGAGTGAAGCGCGGCGAAATCGTTGTCGAACACGAAGGTGTGCGTATAGGGGGGATTGCGCGCGCCGTTCGCGCGAAGATTACCGGGGCAGAGATAGCAGTTCGGGTCATGGGCAAGCGAAGGCTCGGCGGCGAGCGCCTCGCGCTTGCCCTGCCAGGGCCGCTTCATCCGATGCGGCGAGACGAGCGTCCATTCGCCGGTCAGCGGATTGAGACGTCGGTGAGACGCCTCGCCGAGATCGAGCTTCGCCAAGGCGCCTAGACTCCTTCCGGCGGGACGAGGCCGGCCCCGTTGGAGGGCGAGCAGACGAACACTTCCGCCTCGCGGCCCGCGCCGGCCGGATAGCCTTCGGCGATGAGCATCGACACGCGCTCGACCGCACTCGCCTCGATCAGGCTCACCGTGCAGCCGCCGAAGCCGCCCCCGGTCATGCGCGAGCCGTAGACGCCTGGCTGTCCCTGCGCGAGGCCGACGAGGAGGTCGATCTCTGGGCAAGTGATCTCGAAGTCGTCGCGCATCGAGGCATGGGAAGCGTTCATCGCCTTGCCGCAGGCGACGAAGTCGCCGGCCTTCAGCGCCCGCTCGGCCTCGAGCACGCGGGTATTTTCGGTGACGATGTGCCGGCAGCGGCGATAGACGAGTTCGGGAAGCGCGCGGCGATGACGCTCGAGGTCGGCCGGGCTCAGGTCGCGCAACGCCTCGATCGGACCGAGATAGGGGCGCAAGAGCCGCACGCCTTCCTCGCAGGCCTCGCGCCGGGCGTTGTATTCCCCGCCCGCGTGCTGGTGGCGGATGTTGGAATTGGCGACGAGCAGCCTCAGGTTCGCCGCAATCGGGACGTTGCGCGATTCGAGCGAACGGCAGTCGATCAGCAAAGCAGCCCCGGCGACGCCGCAGGCCGAAACATACTGGTCCATGACGCCGCAGCGCATCCCGACATAGTCGTTCTCCGCCCGCTGGCAGATTTTTGCGATTTCGACCGGCTCGAACGGCAGTCCTGCGGCGGTCACGAGCGCGTGGGCGGCGCTCACTTCAAGAGCGGCGGAGGAGCTGAGCCCTGAGCCCAGCGGCACGTTGGTCAAGACCACGAGATCGGCGCCGACGAGGCGACGCCCGCTCTTCTCCAGCATCACGGCGACGCCGAACACATAGTCCGACCATTCGTGGCGCCCGCCCGCCGGAGCGGCGTCGAGATCGAATTCGCGCGTCTCGTCCATGATCATCGAATAGACGTTGAGCCGCCGGTCGTTACGCGGAGCGGCGGCGACGAGGGTGGCGAATTCGAGCGCCGCCGGCATGACGAAGCCGTCGTTGTAGTCGGTGTGCTCTCCGATCAGGTTGACTCGCCCTGGCGCGCGGCTGACTTTGGCGGTCCGGCCGAACCGGCTGCCGAATTCCCGCGCTGCGTCCTGCGCCAACGCCGACACGCTCATCTTTAGACCTCGCCAGAGAGACGGAAGAGGAAGCCCTGTCGGGGCGCGCGTCAAGCCGAAGGGCAACTTGTCCGCCCTTATTGACTGAAAACGGCGCCGCCGGGAACAATCCGCTGTTACGGCGAAATTCTCCCGCTGTTCTGCCGCAGCGCCGTCTTCGATCAGCGTTTTGAATTTGCAAGCATTTTGGACACGAGAGGCGTGGCGGAGACGCCCCGTTTGGCGATATCCGCTGTTTTTGCCGCTGTTACCAGCGAATCCGGGCGACTCGTGTAATCTAGCGCGTGAGC
>CAVVTP010000026.1:0-122453 GCA_963751165.1 uncultured Alphaproteobacteria bacterium | reverse complement strand
ACCATCATCTCCGACGACCAGGGCTGGAAGGACGTCGGCTATCACGGATCCGATATCAACACTCCCAACCTCGACGCGCTTGCGGCCGGCGGGGCGCGGCTCGAGCAGTTCTACGCTCAACCGATGTGCTCCCCGACCCGCGCCGCGCTGATGACCGGGCGCTATCCGTTTCGATACGGTTTGCAGATCGCCATTCCCTCGGCCCACACCTACGGACTGCCGACTGACGAATGGCTCCTGCCCCAGGCGCTGAAGGAGGCGGGCTACGAGACCGTATTGATCGGCAAGTGGCACCTCGGCCACGCCGACCGGAAATACTGGCCGCTCGAGCGCGGGTTCGATCACCATTACGGGCCGCTGCTCGGCGAAATCGACTATTTCACCCACGAGCAGCACGGCGTGCTCGACTGGTTCCGCGACGGCAAGCCGCTCCGCGAGCCCGGCTATTCCACGACCCTGCTCGGCGACGCGGCGGTCAAGCTGATCGAGACCCACGACCCCGATGTCCCGCTGTTTCTCGACCTCGCGTTCAACGCCCCGCACGCACCCTTTCAGGCGCCGAAGGCCGATCTCGACCGCTACACGGACATCGCCGACCCGAGCCGGCGCGCCTACGCCGCGCAGATTTCGGTGATGGACGATGAGATCGGCAAGGTCGTGAAAGCTCTCGACGACCGGAAGATGCGCGACAACACGCTGATCGTCTTCCAGAGCGACAACGGCGGTACGCGCAATCCGATGTTCTCCGGCGAGGTCGACACCTCGACGATCAAGAATTTGCCTCCGGACAACGGGCCTTTTCGCGAAGGGAAGGGCACGGTCTACGAGGGCGGGACGCGGGTGGTGGCGATCGCCAACTGGCCAGGACACATCAAGCCGGAAACGTTCGTCAAAGAAATGATTCATGAGGTCGATCTGTACCCGACAATTCTCGGCCTCGCGGGCGCGAGCGCGGCCAAGGCGAAGCCGCTCGACGGCCTCGACGTCTGGGGAACGATCAGCCAGGGAAAGCCCTCGCCCCGCACGGAGATCGTTTACGACCTCCAGCCATTCCGCGCCGGGATCCGGCAGGGCGATTGGAAGCTCATCTGGCGAACTCCGCTGCCCCAGGCGGTCGAACTCTACAACATCGCCACGGACCCCTCGGAGAAGGACAACGTCGCAGCCGCACACCCCGAAGAGGTGGCGCTCCTCCAAAAACGCGCCAACGAGCTAGCGGCTACTATGGTCGCGCCGTTGATCCAGCAAACGGAACTCAAGGCGATGAAGCAGCGGCTCGGCCTGCCGCCCGCTCTGCCCGACGCCGACGCGATCGACGGCGCCAGCGAGTAGCGTGGTCGGAGCGGCGGCGTCTCGCCGCCCGCAAGGTGCGCGAGACGCGCACCTTGCGCTTCGGGAGCGTCTCACGCCATTCGCCACCGGGGCGAGCGCCTCCGATGTCGCCCCTCGGGAACCAAACGCGAATGGTTCGCATTCAGCCCACGAAACCGGAGGCTGACATGGCGCAGCGCAGCGCGACCGCGCGAGTTGTGCATTACGATGGGCCCGCGGGCGGATGGGGTTCCCTGCGAGGGATTACCCGGATCTTTGGCGAAGAGTGGCCGACGCCGGCGGCGATCGAAACGCTGGCGCGCCAGAACAAGCCGCACGGCTTCATGTGCGTCTCCTGCTCCTGGGCGAAGCCGGCCGACTATCACTCGTTCGAGTTCTGCGAGAACGGCGCCAAGGCGACCCTTTGGGAGCTGACGTCTCGCCGCTGCACCCCGGAATTCTTCGCTCAGCACACGGTGACCGAACTCAAGGATTTCATGGACTACGACCTCGAACAGCAAGGCCGGCTGACCCATCCGATGCGCTACGACGCCGAGACGGACCATTATGTCCCGTGCGGCTGGGACGAGGCCTTCGCGGCAATCGGGGCCGAGCTCAAGAGGCTCGATCCGAAGTCCGTCATCTTCTATGCGTCCGGCCGCGCGAGCCTCGAGACGGCGTATCTCTACGCGCTGTTTGCCCGCCTGTACGGCCACAACAATCTGCCCGACAGCTCCAACATGTGCCACGAGACCACCTCGGTCGCGCTGAAGAAGACGATCGGCGCGGGAGTCGGGACGGTCGTATTCGACGATCTCCAGAAGTGCGACGCGATGTTCTTCTTCGGCCAGAACACCGGATCAAACAGCCCGCGGTTCCTGCATCCGCTGGAGGACGCCGCCAAGCGCGGCGTACCGATCATCACCTTCAATCCCGTGCGGGAGAAGGGGCTCGAGGTCTTCGTCAACCCGCAGAACCCGCTTGAGATGCTGACGGGGCGGCAGACACAGATCAGCTGCGCCTACCATCAGGTTCGCCCCGGCGGGGACATCGCCGTCCTCATCGGGCTCTGCAAACATGTCTTTGCAGCGGACGACGCCACGAAGGGAAACGGGAAGCGCGTACTGGACGTCGAATTCATCGAACAGCAGACGAGCGGCTTCGAGGCCTTCGAGGCGAAGGTGCGATCGACATCGTGGGAGGAGATCGAGACCCAGTCCGGCCTCTCGCGCCAGGCGATCGAAGAGGCGGCGCAAATCTATGTCGAGGCCGAGCGCGTCATCGGCATCTACGGCATGGGCCTCACCCAGCACATGCATGGGTTCGAGAACGTCGCGATGTTTGTCAACTTCCTGCTGCTCAAGGGCAACATCGGTCGCGAAGGCACGGGAATCTCGCCGGTCCGAGGCCATTCGAACGTCCAGGGCCAGCGCACGGTCGGCATCACCGAGAAGCCCGAGCTCGCGCCGCTCGACAAGATCGCCGAGCTCTTCGGCTTCGATCCGCCGCGCGAGAAGGGAATGAACACCGTGGAGGCCTGCGAGGGCCTCCTGTCGGGCAAGGTCAAGGCCTTCATCGGTCTCGGCGGCAATTTCGTCCGCGCGATTCCCGAACGGGAGAAAATGGAGAAGGCGTGGACGGACATGCGCCTCACGGTGCAGATCGCGACCAAGCTCAACCGCAGCCATCTCGTCAACGGCGAGATTGCATACCTCCTGCCCTGCCGCGGGCGGACGGAGGAGGACATGCAGGCCACGGGGCCGCAGGCCGTGACGATGGAGGACACGTTCAGCTGCATCCACGGCTCGATCGGACGGCGCAAGCCGGCCAGCGAGCATCTGATGTCCGAGGCGGCGATCGTGGCCGGGATCGCCAAGGCGACCCTGCCGCCGAACCCGAAGGTCAAATGGGACGAATGGATCGGCGATTACGGGCTGATCCGCGATCTGATCGCCGAGACCTATCCCGACGAGTTCCACGATTTCAACGGGCGCATGTGGACCCCGGGCGGCTTCTATCGGGGCAACTCCGCGCGCGAACGCGCCTGGAAAACCGGGAGCGGCAAGGCCGAGTTCACCACCCCCGAGCACATGTCGGCGACCGGGTTCGAGGATGCCCCCGGCCGTTACCGGCTGATCACGATGCGCAGCAACGACCAGTTCAACACCACGATCTACGGATACAGCGATCGGCTGCGCGGGATCGAGGGCACCCGCGACGTGCTCCTGATCAATCCTCAGGACATGCTGCGGGCCGGACTGCGCGAGGGGCAGACGGTGTCCCTCGTCGCCGACGCCGAGGACGGCGTGGAGCGGCAGGTCGACGGGCTGAAGGTCACGCCCTTCTCGCTGCCGGACGGATGCCTCGGCGGCTATTATCCGGAGATGAATCCGCTGGTCCCGCTCTGGAGTCACGACGTGCAATCGAAGACGCCCGCCTCCAAGTCGGTCCCGGTGCGGATCCGACCGGCGGCCGCCTGAATTCGGGCTCGCCGGGTCGCCGCCTGGGCCTCGAATCGACGCGAAACACGGGCAGTTGATTCTTCCCGCAGGACGCGCATGCTTCCAGGCATCGAGGCGGTTTCGCGGGCGAGGACAACGTGGACCATCTGACGAGGCCCGCGAGCGACGAGCAGACGATGCGGCGCTGCTTCGACGTGGCCGCGCGATCGGCGCGCGAAGGGGGATATCCGTTCGCGGCCATCGTGACGAAAAAGGGAAGCACGATCGTGGAGGCGACCAACCGCGTGTCGCAGGATCGCGACGTCACCCGGCACGCAGAAGCCGTTGCGCTGACGGAAGCGCAGAGGACTCTCAAGTGCACGAGTTCTCGATGACTGCACGCTGTACGCCAATGTCGAGCCCTGCGCCTTGTGCAGCTACGCCATCCGCGAGGCCCGGATCGCCAGGGTGGTGTACGGCCTGTCGTCGCCGGTCATGGGCGGTCATTCGAGGTGGGATATTCTGAGCGACGAGCTCCTGTCCTCAAAGATGCCGGAAATTTTCGCGCCGCCGCCCGAGATCGTCGCTCATTTCATGTCCGGCGAAGCAGCGGCCGCGTTTCGGCGCGCCGCGCCGGCGGCGTGGGCCTATGTCCGCTCGCGGGAATGCTTTCGCTGCGGCGACGATCTGCGCCGGCCCTGGCCCGATCCGGAGCGTGAGCGGAAGCGTCGGCGACGCCGAGCGACAGAGAAAGCCATGCGGCTCCTGCGGCTGCAGCTATTCGACCGCTTTCGGCGTTGAGGGACTCCCCGACACAGGGGCGCGAGACGGGCGCACTTCGTCATTCGCCCAGCGAACGGCTTGACCTGCGCATGAACCGCGGCGACCTCCGCCAGCGCAAGCTGCTGCCAAGATTTCCGCGTCAGGCGGGGCAGAAGCCGCACGCCCTGCCCTTCCGCCCCGAGCGCGACCACGGCGAGCATTTCACTCGATACTCCGGACTTCGCGGAGACGACGCGGCCCGGCAGGACATTGAGGATGGAGGTTGGCCCCGCGCCAGACTCGCCGCGGCGATGCGGCTAAAGGCATCCATCAACAGCGCGTGCGCGTCCGGAACAAACTGACGTTCACATTTTGTCTAATCAAGCCCGGAACTTCTGGACTGCAATTGTTCTCAAGCCTCCCGTCGGCGCCGGCCTGACCTCGGATGGCGCAGAGCAGGTTCGACTTGGTCCGAACCCCGTCGTGGGCTGCGCAGGGCAGCGGGAAAACGCGGGCGTCCTTCCCTCGGTCAGCCAAGACCCCGCGCAGAGTATGCGTCGCGGACAAACCGACTCCAAATGCCGGTAAAGGCCTCGGCGCTCTGCGAAATGTCCCGGTAGGACGCGTTGACGAACGCCGCCATGGTTCGGGTGGCGTCCTTCGCGTCCTTGTGCGTCGTGGCGCTGAGACACAGTTTCTGGGTATTGTCGAACATCTTTTGGGCGAGCGCGGCGGATTCGAGGCCGGTGCTGAGAAAGGCTTCGACCGCCGTCGCCGCCGGGGAGTCACCGTTCGTCAGCCGGCCGGACGCAATCGCTTTAAGGTCCTGACGGTTATGGAACATCATGTGACCTCTCGCCCGCGCCTTCCGACCACGTTAACCTCTGTCAATCCGTGCTCTGGCTCAATACGGGATATTACGTAGCCGGATCGTCGCTCTGTTGTCGCAATCCTGCGGCTAGCGCCCGGAGGGAACCGCAAAAGTGGGAGCGGCGACAGCCTCGCCCGGCCCGGGTCCGCCGCGGCCGCCGCCGGACGGAGAGGCCGGAGTTGAAACCACATCGCCCGTCCCGGCGCCAGCGCCGCCATGGAACCCGCTGCCGTCCATCACGCCCACAATCTTGCGCAAAATCCCGGGCGCGATCGCCGAAAGCGGATTGACCGTCACCTCGGGGCGGCTCAAGGAGCCCTGCACGCGGTATGTGATGCCGAACACGCCCTCGTTCTGCGCGCCTCCGAGAAGCAGGCCGACGACGGGGATCTTCGTCAGGAGGGTGTTGACCGAATAGGCCGGCACGAAGGTGCCGCTGACGTCGATTGTGTTGGCGGCGAAGTCGACGTTTCCTGACGTCGTCAACCCCATGCTTTGGTTGTAAATGACCGCGTCCTTGATTGCGAGCCCGCCCGGGGAGCGCGAGAAGACGAGCGTCATCTTCTGGAAGCGCACCAGGGCTGGGTCGACCGACTCGCCGGAAGCGCCGGGCGCCGCCGCCACGAGGCGGCGGAACGCCGGCTCGTCGCGAAGGGCGAAGTTGGTCACCGTGGCGGCGCCGGCGCTTGTGTCGCCGAGAGTTTGCAATGAGAGATCGAGATAGCCGCCCTCCATCCGAGAGTAGAGATCGGCGAATTTGGCCAAAGCGCCAGCGTCAGTCGAAATCAAGCGCAGATCACCCTCGCCGCCGCGGCTCGCGCTGACGAGCCCCTGCCCGACGCGCCCACGCAACTGGGTCAGGCGATCGGCGCCGCCCCGACGCAAGAAGTTGAGCTCGAGGCCGGCGATCGACTGTCTGTTCGCGCCGAGCACGGACCCGACCTTCATGTCGACATCAAAATCCTTCCCGCCTGCTTGCGCGGGCGAGGCCTGCTCTGTGAGCGATTTGATGAACGGCCGCGCGTCGAGGGAGGAGCCCCGCACGGTCGCCTTGAGAACATTGGCGCTGTTGACGACGTCGACGTGGAAGTCGTCGCTTCCCGAAATGCGCGCCTGTGTGATCTTCGCCGCCAGAACGGAGCCGTCTATGCCGATGTCGGCCGAACCGCGCATCAAAACGCTCCCGAAGTCCACGTCGAGATTGGCGAGCGCCGCCCCTTCAGGGGCGGCTTTCACCTGAAAAGTGGCCTTGCCCGGCTTGCCCGCCGCCTTGGAGACCCCGGGCAAGGGGTTGTCGATGGAGGCCTGTGTGAGATCGATTGCAACGTCGGCGCTGGTCCGGCTCAACGGCGCCGTGAGTTTGATCGGAAGAGGTCCGTTCAGCCACGCGAAATTGAAGCCTCGCTTCGCGCGCGCCGCCTGGTCGAGTGTCCAGGTCACGGTCGCCGAGCCTTCGTCGCCCGGCGCCCTGCCGACGTCCAAATGCGCCGCCACGCCGAACACTTGGCCGTCGCCGGCCATGTTCAGCGTGTTCCTGTCGGCGTCGAAGGTGAAATTGCCCTGATCGAGTTTCTCCTCGCCGATGAACCTGTCGAGCGTGAGGTTGGTAAGAGCGCCGCTAGCGTGAAACTGCGTGTCCTCCGGCTTGGCTGTTCTTCCGAGCTTGAGGTCGAGAACGAGATCCCCCTCAGCCTGCCCCTTGATCGTCGCCGGATCGATCTGGAGGCCCGCCTGCTTGCGCAGAGGCTCGCGGCCAAGCAGATCAGCGAGCGCGTCGGCCGTGCCGCTCAGATGGGCTTTCGCCTGTGCATCGACGATGGGCCGCGGCGACGTATCGGGCACGGTGAAGACAATGTTTTCGCCTTGGATGCGCCGAGTCGGAGACAGGGCCATTGTTGCGCGGTCGCCGGAAACGGTAAAATTGCGGCCCGTGAATGTTCCTGACCCGGATTCCGACACCATGATCGGCAGGCCCGGAAGCAAATCGACGCCGACGCCGCGGCTCGAAAACGCTCCATGGACACTGTCGCGCGGAATGGCGCGCTTGTGATCCATCGCGTCGAGGTCGGCAGCCGACCAGTTCGCCACCATCGTTCCCTCGATCCGCCCGCCGTGCAGGTTGTGCGCGGCCCAGTCGCGCACGTCCGGATTGATGAACTGCGGCCAAAGGCGAACGACGTCCTGCGTTACGCTCGGATTGATCTTGATGTCGAGATTGAGGGACACGCCGGGACCGTCCGGCGCAATCTCGGCTTTCAGGCCGCCGTCGAAAGTCGGACCCTTTGCGGCGAACTCGTCGACGACAAAACGCGACTCCGAGCGGCAGGAAACGCATAGCGGCGACGATGGAGTCGAGAGCGACCGGGTTCTCACCCGGACGTTCAGGACCAAACCGCGCGTCCTTCAATTCCAGACGCGCCAGCCCATGCGCCAGCCGGAGTGGCGGGCGGCTTCAGCCAGCCTGCTGCGGTCAGACGCGTTTCGCCGGCAAGGACGGAGAGGTCACTGATGCGAAGTTGCCTGGCGGCCTCGTCCCAGTCCATTCTTCCCGAAGCCTCGTCGACCAGGAAGGGGAGCGCGTCGGGATTGTTGAGCCGCACTTTCCCGGCCCCGATGGCGAAGCGGCCGATCAAGGTTCGAATGGCGCCACCCGGCGTGAGGCGCGCGTCGAACTTGAAGCCGATCGGCCCTTCGACGAATAAAGGCGGCGGCTTTTTGTCGAAGGTCTCGATGTCCGCCAAACTCAGATCATGCGCTTCGACCGCGAGTGCGGGCGCATCGCCGACGGTCGCCTGACTCTCGATCGCCCACGGCCCCGACGGCCCTGTGGCCGAGAGCCTGGCGGTCGCCTCGTCGCCGGACCGGTCGAAGACCAGTCTGAAGTCCTTGTAGGTCACCGACCGGTGCGTCGCCTCGTTGTCGATCTCGAAACGGCCATTGGCGAGCGTCAACTGGTCGACCGCCTGTCCGGCGCCCGCCATCGCCTGCGCGCCGGCGCGAACGAGGGTGGCGATGTTCAGGCTCCCGAGGCCCGAAGGGCCGGAGGGCAGCGCAATCGGGGCCGCGCTCTCGTCGCCCGAGACGGCAATCGACAAGGCGCCGTTGGCCGCAACCCTCATTTGCAGTGCGAGACCATTGAGTTGCAGGCGCCGAACCTTCACTTGCGCGAGAAGCAGGGCGAACGTGTCAAGACCGATCTTGCCGGCCGGCGCGGCCAGGACCGTCCGACCGGCGGCGTCGCGCACGGTCAGGTTGCGGAAGCCCAGGCCAACACCCCAGTCATCGTGCATGAGGTAGGTCGGTCCGAGATCGATCGCGTAGCGGTCGCCCACCCGCTCCTGCAGGCTCGAGGCGATTTTGTCATGCAGGGTTTGGAGATAAATCGGACCATGAGACAACCTGGCCGCAAGCACGAGCAAGGCGAACAGCGCCAGGACCGCCCCGGCCTCCGCTACGCGCGCTGCGACGCGCACTGCTCGCCGTGCGCGCAAGCGCCGCGCCGGCGAGGAAAGGCGCGGCCCGGCCGCGCTGTCGCACATGCGACGCATGTCGGACCGGGCGCGCGCACGCGCTCCGGCCTGAAACCAACCGACCAATCCGGAATTGTCCTCCGTGATTCAGAGTGGCATTAGACACTTGGTTCGCCGAATTCGAAAGCGTCGAGCGCCCCGCTGGCCCCAGCCGCGGTTCCGGCCGCTTGAAACGCTCGGCGTACCGGTTCACTTTCGGCGTATGGCGCGACGATTCCCTGCGCCCGCATTGAAACGATAATGAGACGAAACGAGGGCGACATGGCAAAGGAACTCGACCCCGGCGATCCCGCGCCCGACTTCGCGCTGACGATCGACGGCGGCGGCCTTGCGCGCCTTGCCGATTTCAAAGGCAAGGCGGTCGTCCTCTACTTCTATCCGAAGGACGACACCTCGGGCTGCACCGCGGAGGCGATCGCCTTCAGCCAACTCAAGCCCAGATTCGAAGCCGCCGGGGCCATGGTCGTCGGCGTTTCGCCCGACAACGCGGCGAGCCACGACAAGTTCAAGAAGAAGCACGCCCTCGCCGTTGCGCTGGCCGCTGACCCCGAGCGGGCGGCGATCGAGGCCTATGGCGTTTGGAAGGAAAAGAGCATGTACGGCCGAAGATACTTCGGTGTCGAGCGCTCGACCTTCCTCATCGACCGCGACGGGCGGGTCGCGAAAGTTTGGCGCAAGGTCAAAGTCCCCGGCCACGCCGAGGAGGTCCTGGCCGCCGCAAAGGCTCTCTAACCGGATCTCCTGTTCTGCCTCTTCTTCGCCAGGTAACGGGCAGATCGCGGCTTCCGGCGGCGGCTTCGCAAGCATATCTACATTTTATCAATTGATTGTGGTCGGATACTCACGCGTTTCATTAAGAGATGTAACAGGCGATTAATTGCCTCTGTTTTCACCCTGTAACAGGAACACAGGTGAAATAATCCAGCTCCGGCGACTTTCGCCCACCAGGCTCAGCATCCGCTGACAGGGGCTCTCGACGGACCACACGCCGGCCTCGCGGTGACGGCTACTCCCGTGTTTTCACAGTGTTAACCTTAATGCTTTCTCCTTTCGCTCCGCCCTCCGGGAAACTTCGGCGACGGGAGCTTCGAACGATGTCCGCATCCGCACGCGTGAGCCGGGTTGGGCTTCCGACAACCCATTACTTCCTGTCGATTTCCCGCGGCGATTCCATCCGCACCGCTCGGATCAGGCCGGGCGCCTTGTGGGCGCTTGCGGCGCTCGCGCCCCTGTCGCTCGCCTTCGGCCTCGCCTGCGCCGCTAATCTCGCTCTTCGCGCCCAGCTGCCTGGGGTCTCCGGCGTCGCCCGGGCCGAGACAGGCGAGGTTACGAAGCCGCCCGCCCTGCCCGGTCTGGAGGCGGACGGGCGGCGTGCAGATCCGGATGCGATCGAGGACAGGATCCGCGACCTCGCGGCTCGCCAAGCGAGGCTCGAGCGACGCGGCGCGATCCTCGCCGCGCTCGCCGCTCAGGCGGCGAAAGCCTCGTCCGCCGTGCCTGCGGCCGGCGATCGCCCGGCTGCCGACGCCGTTGGCGCGATCGAGAGCATGGCTCACCCGGATCCAGGCGAGCGGGCCGGGACGGATCACGATCCCGGCGGCGCCGTACGGGCCTACGCGCCGCCAAGCCCGAGCGTCGCGCCCCAGGCGGCCGCCCCCCATCCCTTCGACGGCGCGCAGGCCGAGCCGGCGTTCATCCCGACGCTGGCGGACGCGGCTTTGAGCCCGGATCTCGACGCCAAAACCCGGCTCGACCTCGTTGTCCGTTCGCTCGACCGGCTCGACGGCCGCCAGATGACGGCGCTCACCGCCATCGACCGCCGGGCGGTCCTCGACGCGGCGCGCCCGAGCGCGATCCTTGCCGACGCCGGCCTCGATCCGAACCGGTTTACCCAGGGAAAGCCGGTCGCGAACGCCGGCGGACCGCTGATCCTTGTCGATGTCGACCCGAAGGCGCCCGCGTTCGAACAGGAGATGGCGCGGACAGCGCGCGACGTTTCGCTCGCGGAACGCCTGAAGGCGCTGATGCCCTTCGTGCCCCTCCGGAAACCCCTGGCCGGCGAAGCTCAGGTGACGTCGCCGTTCGGCTACCGCGCCGACCCTTTCATCGGTCGTCTGGCGCTCCACACCGGCGTCGATCTCCTAGAACCCTACGGGTCGGACATCCGCGCGACTGCGGCCGGCCGCGTCGTTCACGCGGGCGTCGCGGGCGGCTACGGCAACATGGTCGAGATCGACCATGGGTTCGGCCTTGCGACCCTTTATGGCCACATGTCGGAAATTGACGTCTCGGAGGGCCAGGTCGTCGCAGCCGGCGACCTCCTTGGCCGCCTCGGCTCGACCGGCCGCTCGACCGGGCCGCATCTCCACTACGAAGTCCGCGTCGACGGCGAGCCGGTCGATCCCGAGCGCTTCTTGCGGGCGGGCATGGAGATGGCGGGGGAATAGGCGGGGCGGAGTTTTCGGCTTGGCGCCGTCAGGCTAGTGCGCTTAGAGGATTGAGGCTCCAATGCTAGAGGCCTGGTAGCGCTCACAAGAGCACAGAATCATTTGTGTGCAGGGGGGCGTCCCCGATGAAAATCATAAATAACACCTCGCTGCTCCTAGGCGACGATTTGAAGTCTGCGGTAAGTCGCGGCACGCGGTTGAAGATCGCGGCATCATGCTTCTCGATCTACGCCTTCGAGGCGCTCAAATCCGAACTTGAGAAAGTCGAAACCCTCCAGTTTATTTTCACCTCGCCGACTTTCGTGCCGATGGAAGTGACCGATCGACTGCGCAAGGAACGGCGGGAATTCTTCATTCCCAAGACGACGCGCGAACGAGGCCTTTACGGAACCGAATTCGAGATCCAACTACGCAACAAGCTGACGCAACGCGCCGTGGCGCGTGAGTGCGCCGACTGGATTCGAAAGAAAGCCCGCTTCCGGTCGAACACAAGCAAAGCGCCGATGCAGCAGTTCATCCACGCGGGGGCGGAGGCGGGCGACGTCGCCTACATGCCGATCAGCGGCTTCACGGCCGTTGACCTCGGCTATCAAAAGGGAGATGCGGTCTCGAACCTTGTAACCCGCATCGACGATGCCGCCCACACACACATCTACCTTCAGCTTTTCAACCAGATATGGAACGACGAGGAGAAGGTTGGCGACGTTACCGCCGCGATCTGCGACCATATCGAGTCCGTCTACCAGGAAAACGCACCCGAACGGATCTATTTTCAAATCCTTTACAACATCTTTCAGGACTTCCTCGAAGAGGTCGATCAGGACGCGCTGCCGAACGACCTTACCGGATACAAGGGCAGTCTCGTCTGGAATAAGCTATTCAACTACCAGCGCGACGCAGCGACGGGAATTATCAACAAGCTGGAGATGAACAATGGCTGCATCCTGGCGGACAGCGTCGGGCTCGGCAAAACCTTCACTGCGCTCGCAGTCATCAAATATTACGAGCTGCGCAATCGGTCGGTTCTGGTCCTCTGTCCCAAGAAGATCGCGGACAATTGGCGAAATTACAATACCAATCTGACCACCAACACATTCGCCAAGGACCGTTTCAACTACGACGTCCTGTGCCATACCGACCTCTCCAGGACATCGGGAGAATCGTTCGGTATCCCTCTAAATCGGGTGAATTGGGGCAATTACGATCTCGTCGTGATCGACGAATCTCACAATTTTCGTAACAACGATGTCTTTAAGGACCGGGAGACGCGCTACCAGAAGCTGATGAACAAAGTCATCCGCTCGGGCGTCAAGACCAAGGTTCTCATGCTCTCGGCGACACCGGTGAACAACCGGTTCAACGATCTGCGCAATCAGCTTGCTCTGGCTTATGAAGGGGAATCCCAAAAACTCAGCCGCAACCTGAAGACTAAAACAGGGATCGAGGAAATCTTCCGGCGCGCGCAGAAGGTGTTCAATGTCTGGTCGGAGCTTCCACCTCCGGAGCGAACCGCCGCCGCCATCCTTAAGGCCCTCGACTTCGATTTCTTCGAGGTGCTCGACGCGGTGACGATCGCCCGTTCACGCAAACATATCGAGACTTTCTACGATACGAAGGACATTGGGAAATTCCCACAGCGTCGAAAGCCGCTGTCGTATCAGTGCCCCATCACCCATCGGCCCGACGTGCTGGGGCTCAACGACATCTTCAGCCGACTGTCGGTGCTCAAGCTCGCCGTCTACGCTCCGATCAGCTACATTCTGCCGAGCCGCCTTCGTAAATACGAGGAGATTTACGATACCCAGGTCGAGGGGGGCCGCGGAAAGCTTCGCCAAGCCGATCGTGAACGGAGCCTTCAGGCTCTGATGACCACCAACCTGCTCAAGCGGCTGGAAAGCTCGGTCGAGGCCTTCCGGCTCACCCTGCGTGCGCTGGGTGGAAACATCGCGCAAACGCTCGAAGCAATCTCCACCTTCGAACGCACCGGCAGTTCGGCGAGCGTCAGCGACCACCTCGGCGAAGCCGGGTTCGACCCGGACGATGAGGACCTGGCCGGACTCGACGAGTTCACCGTGGGCAAGAAGATCCAGATCGGCCTCACGGACATGGATCTGCCTTCGTGGAAGCACGATTTGGAGGCCGACCTCACTCTGATCCGAGACCTAATCGCCTCAATGGACAAGGTGGGTCCCGAGGACGACGCCAAGATTCAGCACCTCAAAGACGTCATCACCCGCAAGATCGCAGAGCCGATGAACGCCGGCAACTTCAAGGTTCTCATCTTCACTGCCTTCGCCGACACGGCGAAGTATCTCTACGCGAACGTTGGACCGGTATTTCTGCAGTCCACCGGCCTCAATACCGGCTTGGTGACGGGCTCCGACGCGCCGAAAAGCACGCTCAAGAAGAGCTATGATTTCCAATCCCTCCTCACGCTGTTTTCCCCGCGTTCGAAGGAGAAGCATCTGGTCCTGCCGCATGAGAGGGGCGAGATCGACATTCTGATCGGCACGGACTGCATTTCGGAAGGTCAGAACCTTCAGGACTGCGACTATGTGATCAATTACGATATCCACTGGAACCCGGTGCGGATCATCCAGCGCTTCGGGCGCATTGACCGGATCGGATCGCCGAACGCACAGATCCAGCTCGTCAACTACTGGCCTGATATTTCGCTCGACGAGTACATCAATCTCAAAGAGCGGGTCGAAAACCGCATGATGATCGCCGACGTCACGGCGACCGGCGACGACAATGTGCTCACGGCAAAGAGCAGCGACATCGCCTATCGGAAGGAGCAGCTCAAGCGCCTCAAAGAGGAGGTGATCGAGTTGGAGGACGTCCGGACGGGGATTTCGATCACGGACCTCGGCCTCAACGATTTCCGCATGGATCTCCTGAACCACGTCAAGGAGAACGGGGACCTGGAGCACCTGCCAAACGGCATGCACGCAGTCGTGCCGGCGCAGCCGTCGCTCGGGCTCGAACCAGGCGTGATCTTCGCGCTGAAGAACATACACGATAGCGTGAACGTCAACCAGCAGAACCGGCTGCACCCCTATTACCTCGTCTACGTCGCTCGCAACGACGAAATCATCGTCGACCATACCGAGGTTAAGCGATTGCTCGATTTGGTCCGTAAGAGCTGCAAGGGTCGGCCCGAGCCAATTCAGACGGTGTGCCGTCTGTTCAATGAGCGGACCCAGGACGGGCGCAAGATGGAGGAGTGCTCCGCGCTTCTGAGCGCAGCGATCCGCTCGATGATCGAGGTGAAGGCCGAGAAGGACGTCGACAGCTTGTTCAGCGGCGGGCGGACTACGGCGCTGGTGCACACGATTGCGGGGCTCGATGATTTCGAGTTGATCGCCTTCCTCGTGGTCGAGGAAGCGCCTGCATGACCAACGCCTTCTTCGATTATCCGAAGGCCGCCGCCTTCGGCCGGGTCGTGCCAAAGAGCCGGATTTATGAGCATGCGGAGGCAAGCACGGCGCTGAAGGATCTGTTCGTCACACAAGTCGACCAGATTGTGTGGAAGTTCAAGCTGGCGCCGGAGACCATCAACCTCGCTGCCACGCCGACGGTGAGCGAGATTCAGGTTTTCGCGATCGGGATGCGGACCGGCAAGTTGGACGAAGAAGTGCTGTCCGCCATCGACCGCGCCATCCCGTTCCCGCTGATCTTCGAACTCTCCTGGTCGGGCAAGCGGAAAGCCATGGCCGCTTTCAAGCGGCCGAGCGCGGCCGATTCGGCCAAGTGGGTTGTTAGCGAGTATTTCGCGACCCACTGGGTGGCGGACGGCGCGCCGCGCCAGCCTTTGCCAGTGGCGTTGCATCTGGCCGGACTTTACGACGCCATCCTGACCGCAATGATGCCGGCGTCTGCGGCGGCCGGTGAGGACATACAGGCGCGCGTGGCGCGGATGGAGGCGATCCGGGCCAAGAACCGGGAGGTGGAGCGGATCAAGAACCGTCTCGCGCGGGAAAAGCAATTCAATAAGCGCGTGGCAATCAATGCTGAGCTGCGCGCGGCGAAGCAGGAGCTGAAGCGGCTGACTGCGGGCGATCCGGTCGGTGCTGTGACGGACAAGTAAGAGGACAAGTATGGAAAAGCTGAAGATGCACAGTCCCGCCCTGAGTCAGGAGAACATTGCGAAAATCGCGCGCTGTTCCCCGGCTGCGTCACTGAGGCGGCCGACGATAGCGGCAAGGTGCGGTTGGCTGTCGATTTTGAACAACTTCATCAGGAGCTGAGTGATTACATCGTCGAGGGGTCACAGGAGCGGTATCGGCTGGATTGGCCTGGGAAACGTGAGGCCTTGGCGCTGTCCAACGCTCCCATCGCAAAGACGCTCCGACCAGAATTAGAGCAAAGCGTTTCCTTCGAAAATACCTCGAACGCCTTTGTAGAAGGGGATAATCTTGACGCCCTAAAGCTCTTACAAGAGATGTACCTTGGTCAGGTTAAGATAATATATATTGATCCACCATACAATACGGGCAGCGATCTCATATACGAGGATGATTTTACCGATTATTCAGAAGATTTTTTGATCCAAACGAATCAGAAGGACTATACGGGTAATAGGCTTGTTTCGAACCCTGAGTCAAACGGGCGGTTTCATTCAGATTGGCTTTCGATGATATATCCAAGGCTCCAACTCGCGAGGAATCTTTTGAGCGATGACGGCGCTATGTTTATATCAATTAGTAATGACGAATTTCATAACCTCAAAAAGATATGCGATGAGATATTCTGAGAGAATAATTTTGTAGAGTGCATAACTTGGAATAAGCGGATCCCTAAGAATGATAAGGGCGTTGGCAATATACACGATTTCATTCTCATCTACGTGAAAAACGATGACGTTCGTCATGAGTTCCATATGAGAAAGGATGGTCTAGAGGAGATTGATGAGCTCGCGACGTCGCTAAGAGCGAAACACTTTCCGTTGGGAGACGCAGAAGAAGAAATAAAGAAATTATATAAGAAACAGGGCTATGACCGGGGAATAACGTTGTATAATTCTTTTGACAAAGGTTACCGACTGTGGGGAAAGATCAATATGAGTTGGCCGAACGCAAACACGTTCGGCCCTCGTTATGAGGTTTTGCATCCAAAGACTTTGAAGGCGGTGAGGATTCCGGATCGCGGTTGGCGCTGGAAGGAGAACACGTTTAACGAAGCCGCGCTCCGTAAAGACGGTAAGTACACCAATGTCGAATCACTACATGATGGTTCGTTCAGATGTGGACGTATCTGGTTCGCGAAGGACGAGAACCAGCAGCCGAGCTCAATAACCTACCTCGATGAGGTGAATAAATTTTTGCTAAGGTCAATTTTATCATTCAAAAGCGACGGTGGTATTGAGGTGGAGGATCTCTTTGGTGGAAAGAATTACTTCTCATATCCAAAACCAACCAGCCTTATGAGAGCCATTCTTGCGTCCAAGCCTGCTAGAGATGGAGACATAGTTTTAGATTTCTTTGCAGGATCGTGCAGCACAGCTCACGCAGTTATGCAGTTGAATGCGGAAGACAAAATACGGCGGCGCTTCATTATGGTTCAATTACCTGAGGAGGTGAATGGCGATACTGAAGCCGCCAAGGCCGGGTTCAAGACGATCGCTGATATAGGAAAAGAACGGCTTCGGCGTTCCGCTGCGAAAGTTAGGGATGAATTCCCTGACGCGACTGATTTAGATTTTGGTTTTCGAGCCATTAAAGTAGACAGCTCCAACATGCAGGACGTGTACTACCGCCCGGATCAGGTCGATCAGAAGGACCTTCTCCACGCGGTCGACAACATCAAGCCAGATCGCACGCCTGAAGACCTGCTGTTCCAGGTGCTGGTCGATTGGGGTGTGGACCTGACCCTGCCGATCCGCCGTGAGACAGTGGAGGGCAAGACGGTCTTTTCCGTGGACAGGAACGCCCTGGTCGCCTGCTTCGAAACCGGAATCACAGAGGCGTTGGTGAAGGCACTGGCCAGCCGCGAGCCGCTCCGCGCCGTGTTCCGCGACAACGGCTTCGCGTCGGACGCGGTGAAGATCAATGTCGAGCAGGTCTTCCGCCAGCTTTCCCCTGGAACCGATGTCAAATCGATTTGAGGGGGCGGACATGAAGCTGAAATTCAAGGTCCAGCCTTACCAGACCCGCGCCGTCGATTCAGCAGTCGATTGCTTTGCAGGGCAGCACATGGTCAGCGGCGTCACCTACAGGATCGACCCCGGCCGTAAGGCGCAGGTGAGCGCCTTCGAGGAGGGTTTCAAGAATGCTGACCTGGCGCTCACCGACCTCCAGGTGCTGGCCAATATCAAAGAGGTCCAGCGGCGGCAAAACCTGCCTATCTCAGACAAACTGGTCTCCAGCGCGGGATGCAGGTTCAACCTCGACATCGAGATGGAGACAGGGACCGGCAAGACCTACTGCTACATCAAGACCATCTTTGAGATGAACAAGCGATACGGCTGGTCGAAGTTCATCATCATGGCGCCGAGCATCGCCATCCGAGAGGGCGTATACAAATCGCTCCAGATCACCGCGGATCATTTCACCGAGATCTACGGCAAGAAAGCGCGCTTCTTCATCTACAACTCCAGGCGGCTGCACGAGTTGGAGAGCTTTTCGTCGGACGCCGGCATCAACGTCATGGTGATCAACATCCAGGCGTTCAACGCCCGGGGCGCCGACAACCGGCGCATCTATGACGAGCTGGACGATTTCCAGTCGCGCAAGCCCATCGACGTGATCGCCAGCAACCGGCCGATCCTGATCCTGGATGAGCCGCAGAAGATGGAAGGCGCCGCCACGATGGAGGCGCTGCCCAAGTTCAAGCCGCTGATGATCCTGCGCTACTCGGCGACGCACCGGACCGAGCACAACCGCGTCCACCGGCTCGACGCGCTAGACGCCTATAACCAGAAGTTGGTGAAGAAGATCGCTGTGCGGGGCATCCAGACGCGCGGCCTCGCCGGCACCAACGCCTATCTCTATCTCGAGGGCATCGACACCTCGAAGAAGGCGCCGGTGGCGCGGCTCGAGATCGAGGTCAAGCTGAAGTCCGGCGAGATCAAGCGCCAGCTCAAGCGGCTGGAGTTCCGCGACGACCTCTTTGCCGAGTCTGCGGAGCTGGACCAGTATCGCGACGGCTTCACCATCGCGCAGATCGACGCCCGCAACGACACGGTGGAGTTTACGAACGGAGTCGTGCTTCATGCCGGCGAGGCGACCGGGGACGTGTCCGAGCGGGACATAAGGCGCATTCAGATCCGCGAGACGATTAAGGCGCACCTCGACAATGAGAAACGGCTCTTCGCTCAGGGCATCAAAGTGCTGTCGCTCTTCTTCATCGACGAGGTGGTGAAGTACCGCGACTATGCCCAGCCCGACGAGAAGGGCGAATACGCGCGCGTGTTCGAGGAGGAGTACGAGCTTCTCAAAAAGGAATACCTGTCGGAGCTGGCGATCGACGGCGAGGCCTATCGCAAGCACCTGGCCGGAATCGACGCCGCGGCGACCCACAACGGCTACTTCTCGATCGACAAGAAAACGAACCGGTTGAAGGACCCAGTGGTTGGCGCACGCGCGGTCGATTCCGACGACGTGGACGCCTATGACCTGATCCTGAAGAACAAGGAACGGCTGCTGTCCTTCGGCGAGCCGACCCGCTTCATCTTCTCGCACTCGGCGCTCCGGGAGGGGTGGGACAATCCCAACGTGTTCGTTATGTGCATGCTCAAGCACAGCGACAACACGATCTCGCGCCGCCAGGAAGTCGGCCGCGGGCTGCGCCTGTCGGTCGATCAGAACGGCGACCGCATGGACAACCCCGCCGTGGTCCACGACATCAACATCCTGACCGTCGTGGCCGGCGAGAGCTACACGGCCTTCGTCAGCGGCCTGCAGAAAGAGATCGCCCACACGCTGACGTCCCGTCCCCGGCAAGCGACCGAGGCCTATTTCACCGGAAAGACCATCGTGACCAATGTCGGCCCGATCGAGATCACGCCGGCGATGGCGAAGCAGATCTATCGCTACCTGGTGAAGAACGACTACTCGGACGATGCGGACCAGATCGCGGCAGCCTATCATGAGGCCAAGGAGGCCGGAACGTTGGCGGCGTTGCCGGATGAGCTGAAGCCTCATGCGGACCACATCTTCCAGCTCATCGACAGCGTCTTCAGCGACGCGCAGTTGCCGAAGGTGGACGATGGCCGGAAGCCCAAAACCAACCCGCTAAACGACAATTTCGAGAAGAAGGAGTTCCAGGAGCTCTGGCGGCGGATCAACCAAAAAGCCGTCTATCGCGTCGAGTTCGATTCCGACGAACTGGTCTGCAAGTGCGTGAGCGCGCTCGACAGCCAGCTCCGGGTCACGCCGCTTCAGTACACTGTCCAGACGGGCATTCAGAACGATGGGCTAACCGATGAGCAACTGAGGACGGGAAAGGGGTTCGGGTTCGCGGAGTTGGCAACTGAGTTCGGCGGGTCAGCCCGCTCTTTGGTGAGGTATGATATTCTCGGAAAGGTCGCGGAAAACACCGAGCTGACGCGCAAGACGGTGGCCGAGATCCTCACGGGAATCCAGGCCAGTGTGTTCAGCCAGTTCAGGGAGAACCCCGAGCACTTCATCGCGGAGGCCTCCCGGATCATCGCCGAGCAGAAGGCCACCATGATTATCGAACGGCTCGCCTACGACGGCCTGTCCGAGCGGTACGACGTGGACATCTTCACGGCCAACCAGACCGGGCAGGACTTCTCCAAGGCTAGCGCAAAGCTGAAGCACCACATCTACGACTATGCCGTCACGGACTCAGACATCGAGCGCAAATTTGCTGGTGAGCTGGATGCCAGCAGCGAGGTGGTGGTGTATGCCAAGCTTCCTCGTGGCTTCCTGATCCCGACGCCGGTCGGCGACTACAATCCAGACTGGGCGGTTTCCTTCAAGGAAGGCAGCGTCAAGCACATCTACTTCGTCGCCGAGACCAAAGGCAGCATGTCCTCGATGAAGCTCCGCGAGATCGAGAACACCAAGATCGCGTGTGCGCGAAGGTTCTTCACCGAGATCGGGCGGCGCGTCAGCGAGGATCGGGTCAAATACGACATCGTCACCAGTTACGAGAAGCTCATGGATATCGTCGGGCGCGCAGCCGCCTGAGGGCAAACTGAACCCAAAATGGGCCCAAGAGCCTAATGGCGGTGCGACGCGACAGACTTCTCAGTCCACAATGTGAAGGCGCGCCCGCATCTGCACCGCAAAGTCCGCTTCGACGGGTGAGCCGGTCGATCCTGAACGCCTCATGCGAACAGGCGAGCCGGCTGACGTCGCCGGACTAGCCGCCGCCAATTCCAATTTCGCTTGCGCGCCTTCGCCGCTAGACAGGGCGCGATGAGTGAACTCCTCGTTCGTGCGCTCAGCGTGCTCGGCCTCGCCATCCTCGTGGCGATTGCGGCCAGGCGTTTGCGTCTGCCCTACACCGTCGGCCTCGTTCTGGCGGGCGTGGCTCTGGCGGCCTTCCGCATCGGCGCGGGAATGGCGCTCACGCACGACCTCATCTTCGACGTCGTTCTGCCGCCGTTGCTGTTCGAAGCAGCGCTCAATCTGCACTGGAAGGAGCTCCGGAGCGACCTCTTTCCAGTCATCACGCTCGCGAGCCTCGGGGTCGTGGTCTCCGCGGCTTTTGTGGCCTGGGGCCTTGTTCGCTGGCTGACCTGGCCCACGGAGACGGCGCTTGCGTTCGGAGCGCTCATCGCGGCCACCGACCCCATCTCGGTGATCGCGCTCCTGCGCCAAACGGGCGTGACCGGGCGGCTCAGTCTCCTCATCGAGTCCGAAAGCCTGTTCAACGACGGCGCGGCGACGGTTCTGTTCACGCTGGTGCTCGTGTGGGCCGCGCATTCCGGCAGTGGCATCGGGACGCTCGAGGCCGCCAAGATTTTTGCCGAGACCGCCGGCGGCGGGCTCGCCACCGGCATTCTCGTCGGCCTCGGCGCAGTGCTCGTCGCCGGGACTTCAGACGATCACCTCGTCGAAACCGCGCTGACCGTTCTGGCCGCCTTCGGCTCGTTCGTGCTCGCCGAGCACTTCCACGGCTCGGGGGTGCTCGCCACCGTCGCCGCGGGGATCGTCATGGGCAATCTCGGCGTGCTGATGCCGAAGTCGACTTTCGGCCTTTCGCTGAGCGCGCACGGCCGCACCCTGGTGCTCGAGTTCTGGGAGTTCGCCGCATTCCTCGCCAACTCGATGGTTTTCCTGCTGATCGGCTCGGCGACGGCGGCTGTCGATTTCAACCGCGAGGGCTGGCAGGCCCTGGCGATCGTCGTCGGGCTCACGCTGGCCGCGCGGGCGATCGCCGTCTATCCGATCTGCCTCGCCTTCGCGTGGTCACGCTGGGCCATTCCGCTGAACGAACAGCATCTTCTCTGGTGGGGAGGCCTGCGCGGCGCCCTCGCGCTGGCGCTCGCCCTCGCTTTGCCGCCCGACGTGCCGCGACGCGACGACATCCTGATCGTCGCCTTCGCGGTGGTCGCCTTCTCGGTCATCGTCCAGGGTCTGACGGCGCCCTTCGTTCTCCGCGCGCTGCGCCTCGCGCCAGAGTCCCGGCCGGCGAAGGCGCCGTAGTCCGTCGTCAACCAGCGAAATCGCCAGGTCCCAGGAGTCGTTCTCTAAGGCTACGGTCGCCGTCAGCGCGCAACCGGCCCCTCGCGCAAGCGTCCGAGATCGAAATCGAGAACGTCCCGCAGCAACTCGATGAATCCGTCGACGGCAAACTCGGCGCAGGCTTCACCCTTGGCGGCGGTCGCGCTGGACGCATCCCCCGCCGCGCCAAGCTCATGAAGGTCGCTCGACATCCAGCCAAAGCCGATCGGCTGGGTGACGCGCAGCCGCTTGAACTCCTCTTCGACCCCGATCGCGGCGCTGACGAAATTCCTGGCCTCGCTCATCCGCACGGTTTCCGGCTTGAATGCGAGCATCAGCGATGTCTCTGCATCGCCGCCATGGATTCCGTGCGCGAGCTCACGGCTCGTGAACATGCCCGCAGGATGGCCGAACGCGCTCCAGGCTGCGTTGACGGCGAGCATCCGATGGCGAACGCGAAGTTCGCGCGCGACGGCGGCGATGACCGCGACATTGCCGCCGTGCGAATTCAAGAACACGAGCTTGCGGCAACCGGCGCGGGCGACGCTCTCGCCGATTTCGATCCATGCGCGCGTCACCGTCTCGAGCGAAAAGGTCAAGGTGCCGGGAAAACCGACGTGCTCGTTCGACTTTCCGATCGCCTGCAGCGGTAGAAACAGAACCGGCATATCTGCGGGTATGCGCTTGACCGCCCGCGCCACACAGCCATCGTTGATGAATGCGTCCACTCCGACCGGCAGGTGAGGCCCATGCTGTTCGACTGCGGCGACCGGCAGCACCGCGACGACCTTGCTCATGTCGGCGGCGGCGAAGTCGCGCCAGCTCATTTCGGCCCAGAATTTGGTCGACAGCATCCCCGGTCTCCTTCTTCAGCGCTCGACGCCCCGGCCGATCAGCAAAGCGGGCCGCACATCAGGGCGCCCGCGCGCCGACGGCCTCGATCTCCACCTTGAATTCGGGGCGGGCGAAGCCCTGAACGACGAGCAGCGTCGAGGCGGGCGGCGGGGCGCCGACAAATTCGTCGCGAACCTTCATATAGCCGCTCAGATGCTGGGCGGACGATACATATGCGTTGACCCGCACGAGATCCGCGAGCGTCATCCCCGCCTCGCCCAGGATTGCCTCGATCGCATGAAAGCAGAGCCGCGCCTGCTCCTCGACGGAGTTGGGAATGGTCCCGTCGCGCCGTATGCCCAACTGGCCGGCGCAAAAGACGAGCCGCTGCCCCGGTTCGACCTCGACTCCATGCGCGTAGTTGGCGAACGGCGGATGGATCGCAGCGGGATTCAGTCGGCGCATTCAGAATTCCTGCTCTGTGGACAAGCCTTCGACGCCCGGATCGATCGGCGCCGGGTTGCACTCTAGCGAGGATGTTGCAAGAGTTCGAGCTTCGCACCGTTTTCTGGAGATCGCTCATGAACCAGGTTGGCGTGTGGCTCTGTGCTGGGTTCTCCTTGGCCGCTTCGTCCGCTGTCGCCGCGGACAAGGTCTCGTTCGGGACGAACTGGCTCGCCGAGGCCGAGCATGGCGGATACTATCAGGCCCTGGTCGACGGAACATACGCCAAATACGGTCTCGACGTGACGATCGTCCCCGGCGGCCCGCAGGCGGCCAACGAGATTCTGCTGGCGGCGGGCAAGCTCGACTTCTACATGGGCGGAAACCTTCTGCTCGCCTTCGACGCGGTCGACAAGAACGTGCCGATCGTCGTCGTCGCCGCCCATTTGCAGAAGGACCCCCAGATCATGATGTCGCATCCGGGGGTCGGCCTCGACAAGTGGACCGAGCTACCGAAGGCGACCGCCTTCATCGGCAAGGAAGGGCTCGGCACCTTCTATCGATGGATGGAGTTGGAGTACGGATTCAAGGAGGAGAATGTCAAGCCCTACACCTTCAATCCCGGTCCGTTCATCGCCGACAAGCACTCCATCCAGCAGGGCTACGTCACCTCCGAACCCTTCGCGGTGGAGCGCGAGGGCCACTTCAAGCCGAACATCTTCCTGCTTGCCGACTACGGCTACGGAACCTATGCGACCACCATCGAGACGCGCGCCGATATCATCGCCAAGCATCCCGACGTCGTGCAACGGTTCGTCGACGCTTCGACGATCGGCTGGTACCATTATCTCTATGGCGACAACGCGAAGGCCAACGCCCGGATCAAGCAGGACAATCCGGAAATGACGGACGATCAGATCGCGTTTTCGATCGCCAAGATCAAGGAGTACGGGCTGGTCGATTCGGGCGACACGCTCAAGCTTGGCATCGGCGCCATGACCGACCAGCGGATCAAGGCGTTCTACGACCAGATGGTCAAGGCGGGCGTCGTCAAACCCGGGCTCGACTACAAGAAGGCTTATACGCTCCGGTTCGTCGACAAGGGCGTCGGCCTCGATCTTCGGCCGAAATAGCCGAGGATGAGGAAAGCAACGCATCGATGACCGAAATGGCTTCGGTTCTCGGGAGCGCCGACGCCCCGTCGACGCCGCTCGGCCTAAGCGCCTCCCTACCCGTTTCGCCGCCGAATCGCTTCGCGCTCGCCGGGGCCCGCGTCCTCGCCTCGCACATGCCCAAAGGCATCGGGCCCATCGACCGCGACGGCTTTGCGACGGTCGACATGCTCGTCGACGATGGACGGATCGCCGAAATCGCGCCCTCAGGCGTTGGCGAATTCGGCGAGGCGCCGCTGATCGCTCTCTCGTCTCAGATCGTCCTGCCGCTGTTCATCGACGCCCATACCCATCTCGACAAGGCGCACATCTGGCTGCGCGCGCCTAATCCGACAGGCGACTTCGCCGGGGCGCGGCAGGCGGTCGAACGCGACCGCGAGGCCAACTGGAGCGCCCGCGACGTCGCGGCGCGCATGGAGTTCTGTCTGCGCTCGGCCTACGCTCACGGAACGGCGGCCGTCCGTACGCATATCGACAGCATCGGTAAGCAGACTGCGATCAGCTGGCCGGTCTTCGCCGAGGCGCGCGAGCGTTGGCGGGGCAGGATCGAACTGCAGGGCGTTCCGCTCTTCATGCCCGAGTTTGCGCTCGACCCCGTTCACATGGACCGAATCGCAGGCGACGCTCGACGCCCATGGATCGAAGAATTCTCGGCGCAGTCACATACATGATCCCGCGCCTGCGCGAGGCGCTCGAAGTTCTGTTCGCGCTCGCCGAGCGGAAGGGGTGGGAGCTCGATTTTCACGTCGACGAAACCGGGGATCCGGCCGCCCGCTCTCTTCGAATTATCGCCGAAATGGCGATCGAACGCCGCTTCGCCGGCCGCATCCTTGTCGGCCATTGCTGCTCGCTCAGTCGCCAGGAGGAAGACGAGCAAAAGCGCACGATCGAGATCGTCGCGCGGGCGGCCTTGAGCGTCGTGTCGCTGCCGATGTGCAATATGTTCCTTCAAGACCGGTCTGCGGGCCGCACCCCCCGCTGGCGCGGCGTCACGGCGCTGCACGAACTGAAGGCCGCCGGAGTCAACGTGATGGTCGCGAGCGACAACGTGCGCGATCCCTTCTTCGCCTATGGCGACCTCGACATGCTCGAAGTCTGGCGCGAGGGGGTGAGGATCATGCATTTGGACTATCCTTTCGCAGATTGGGCGTCGGCCGTGCGCTCAAACCCCGCCAGGGCGATGGGGCTCGAACTGGAAAGGTTCCGGCCCGGCGCCCGCGCCGACATGATCATCGTCCGGGCGCGCGACTTCACCGAGCTTTTCGCCCGCCCCCACGCCGATCGGGTCGTGCTTCACGCAGGCGAAGCGCTGCCCGCACCGCTGCCCGACTATGCCGAGATCGACTCCCTGGAGGGAATTGCGCCGTGAGCCGCGCCTATGACATCGCCGGGTTCCGAAATCTGATCGGCTCGATCAAATGCGAGGACAACCCAACTCTGGTGAAGCAGAAGAGCCGCGACTTCTATTGGTACTCACCGGTCTTGAAACGCGAGCTCGAAGCGGTGACAGCCGACATCGTCGTCACGCCGAAAAACGAGACAGAGGTCGCAACCGTCCTCAGGTCGGCGTACAAGCTCGGCGTCCCCGTCACACCGAGAGGGGGCGGGACAGGCAACTACGGCCAGGCGATGCCGCTGACCGGCGGCGTTCTTCTCAACCTCATCGAGATGAACAGGGTTCTCTCGGTGCAGCCCGGCCGCGTCGTCTGCGAACCCGGCGCCATTCTCCGCGAGATCGACAGAGAGACCGCCGCCTCCGGCCAGGAACTGCGCATGTTCCCCTCGACCCGCGCGACCGCGACGGTCGCAGGCTTCGTCGCGGGCGGCTCGGGCGGCGTCGGTTCGATCACCTGGGGAGGCCTCAGGGACTTCGGCAACGTGCTGCGCCTGCGCGTGCTGACGATGGAAGCCGAGCCTCGCGCCTTGGAGCTCACGGGCCGGGACCTGCACAAGGCCGTGCACGCCTATGGGACCAACGGCATCATCACCGAGGTCGAGATGCCGCTGACCGCGACCTACGACTGGGTCGAGGCGATCATCGGCTTCGATTCTTTTGACGCAGCGGCGGCCTACGGGCTCGCGCTCGGCGAACAGGACGGGATCCTGAAGAAGCTTGTCACCATCGTCGCGGCGCCCGCGCCGCAGGATTATTTCCTTCGCCATCGAAGCCTCATACCGGCGGGCAAAAGTGTCGTCCTGGCGATGGTGGCGCCACATGCTCTGAACTCGTTCGAGGCGTTCACCCGTCCGTTCAAGAGCGCGGATATCCTGTTCGTTTCGAGCCGCGCTTCGCCCGAAACACTGAAGGGCCTGCCGCCGATCTACGAACTGACCTGGAACCACACGACGCTCCGCGCATTGCGCGTCGATCCGGCCATTACCTACCTCCAGGTGCGCTATTTCGAGGACGATTTGCTCGGCACGGTGAGGCGCATCCATGAAAGTTTCGCCCCTGAGATTATCGGTCACCTCGAGGTGATCCGGTTCAACGGCCGCGTCGGCTTCGCCGGACTGCCGCTGGTGCGCTTCAGCACCGAGGCGCGATTGCAGGAGATCATCGTCGAGCACGGGGCGATGGGGGCGACAATATTCAATCCCCACCGCTATACGCTCGAGGAAGGCGGCATGAAGCAGACGGATTCCGTTCAGCTCGCCTTCAAGCACGAAACGGACCCGCAGGGCCTCCTCAATCCCGGCAAGATGATCGCCTTCGAGGATCCCAACTTCGATTTCTCGGCCGGGAAGAACTTCCTCTTCCCCGGCCTCGAAGCCCGCGCCCTCGCCGCGCAGAGCTGAGCGCCATGCGGGTCCTTGTGCCCTTCGGCGATCCGCCCAGGCCGGCCCATCGCGCGATACGCCGAGCGTGACAGTCGCCTGAGCGAAGGCGCCTCAGACGGCGCGCCCCGCCGGCCCTCAGGTCACGTCGCCCTCGAGCACGTTCGCCTTCTCGACCTTCGCGGCGCGCAGCCGGGCGATCTCGGGCATGTCGGCGCCGAGCAGCGGACGCAGATAGTCGTGGAAAGCCGGCGTGACGTCGTTGCCGGCGTCGTTGATGAAATGGTCCTCCATCACCCGCGTCTTGCCGGCGACCGTGTCGAGCGGGATCAGCGGATAGTCGACGGCGTAGTCGGCGACGCGGCGGATCGCGACCGAACCGTCCTCCGAGCCGCCCATGGCGTATTGCACCGCCTTCTCGCCGACGTCGCGCGCCTCGCGCTGGTCGACCTTGCTGACGCAGCCGACGAAGGACCGCTGAAGGTAGCCGAAGGTGTCGCCCCGCACCCGCTTGATGCCGAGCTTCGACTTGACTTCCTCGCAGAGGAGATCGGCGAGCGCGCCGGTGCCGGAAAGCTGGACGTTGCCGTGTGCGTCCTTCTCCGTGCGCCCCATGAGCTTGGTGATGATCGCCTCGCCCTTCTCGTCGTGGATGCCTTCGGAGGCCGCGATGATGCAGCGCCCGTGACGTTCGAAGGTCTCCTTCACGTCGATCAGGAACTTGTCGACGACGAAGGTGCGCTCGGGCAGATAGATGAGATGCGGGCCGTCGTCCGGATATTGGCGCGCGAGCGCCGAGGCCGCGGTCAGGAAGCCGGCGTGGCGGCCCATCACGACGGCGCAATAGACGCCATTCAGCGCCTGGTTGTCGAGATTGGCGCCGGCGAAGGCCTGAAGGACGAAACGCGCCGCCGACGGATAGCCGGGAACGTGGTCGAAGCCGACAAGATCGTTGTCGATCGTCTTGGGGATGTGGATCGCCCGCAGACGATGGCCGCCCTTTTTCGCCTCTTCGGAGACGATGCGCACGGTGTCGGAGGAATCATTGCCACCGATGTAGAAGAAGGTGTCGATCGCGTGAGCTTTGAGGACCTTGAAGATCTCCTGGCAATATTTCAGGTCCGGCTTGTCGCGGGTCGAGCCGAGGGCTGCGGCGGGGGTCGCCGCGACCGCCTCGAGGTTGCCGACCGTCTCCTGGCCGAGATCGACGAGTTCGTCGTTGACTATGCCACGCACCCCGTGGATGGCGCCATAGACGGCGGAGACGCCCGGATAACGGCGCGCTTCGAGCGCAACGCCGACCAGCGACTGGTTGATGACCGCCGTCGGTCCGCCGCCCTGAGCGACGAGAATCTTGTGCGACATGAGCACCCTCCCTGTTCCGGGTCCCGGCCGCGCGCCGAACCGCGCGGCGTCCGGCAGGCTTTAGGCGCCATGTGCGTCGCGCGCAAGACGGCGACGCCGGTTTCGGCCCACGGCGGGCCGCGACGCGACAAGTTGCCGCGTCGGAGGCGGCAATCTCGACTTCCGCGCCTTGTCAATTCCGACAATCTGGATCAGGATTTTCATGTCGATCGACGGATCGGCTGCGGGTCCGGCGTTCGGGCGCCGGAGAATGCGGCCCCTGTGTCTCGAGCAGCGAGCCGATTGAAGGAGACGGCATGAAGTCCGACAGCTTCGTACGCGCAGCGAAGATCGACGAGCTTCGCGGCGGCGGCCCGTTCGCCGCGTCAGCGAGCGGCGTGGACGTCGTGCTGGTGCGGAGCCGCTCCGGGTGGCGCGCGTTTCAGGGCCGCTGTCCTCATCAGGGCGCATTGCTCGGGGAAGGCGAGATCGACGGCGAGGCGCTTGTCTGCCGCAACCATCGATGGCGCTTTTCGATCGCCTCCGGACTGCGGGAAGGCGGTCCGGAATGCCTGACCTCCTGCCCGACCGTCGAGCGCGGCGGGGACCTCTTCGTGGACGTGTCGGGCCTGACGTCTGCGGCGCGCAAGCATGCGCCCACGCGGTCGATCGACGAACTGCCCGGTCCCAAGGGGTTGCCGCTGGTCGGCAACCTCCACCAGCTCGAGTCCGACAAAGTCCATCTGATCCTCGAAGGATGGATCAGGGAGTACGGTCCGGTCTATCAGTTTCGGATGGGCGCCGACCGCCTCGTCGCCACGAGCGACCCGACGTTGACCGAGCAGGTCTTGCGCGCGCGGCCGGAGACGTTCCAACGCGGCGTCAAGCTCGACGCGGTCCTGTCGGAACTCGGCATCAAGGGTGTTTTCAACGCAGAGGGCGAAGGCTGGCGGCCGCAGCGCAAGCTCTCCGTCGCGGCGCTGTCCCAACGGAATCTGCGGCTGTTGTACCCGCATATAAAGACTGTCGCCGAGCGACTGAGAGGGCGATGGCTGAAAATGGCCGAGGCGGGCGAGAGCCTCGACGTCGTCGACGAACTCAAGCGCTTCACCGTGGACGTGACCATGCTCATCGTCTTCGGGTACGACGTGAACACGGTCGAGCAGTCAGGCGATGTCATCCAGCGCCATCTGGAGATCATCCTGCCGGCCATCAGCCGCCGGCTCTTCGCGCTCGTCCCGACGTGGCGCTATCTCCGGCTGCCCGCCGATCGCCGACTGGACGGCGCTTTGGCGGCGCTGCGCGCGTGGCTTGAAAATCTCCTGGAGGCGTCCCGGGCCCGCCTCGAGGCGGAGCCCGAACGAAGGCAGCGGCCGTCCAATTTTGTCGAAGCGATGCTGTCGGCGGTCGACGAGCATGGCGAACCCTTTTCCTCCGGGGTGATCATGTCGAACCTGATCACCATGCTGCTGGCCGGCGAGGATACGACCGCGTTCACGCTGGCCTGGGCGATTCACGAACTTTGCGACAATCCGGGCTGGATCCTGGAGCTTCGGAGAGAGGCCGACGAGGCGCTCGGCGCCGTTATTGTCGCCCCCGATGCCGACTCGGCCAATCGGCTGCCCCGGGCCACCGCAGTCGCCAACGAGGCGTTGCGTCTGCGTCCAGCCGCTCCGCTCCTGATCATGAGCGCGAACGTCGACACCGCGCTCGGCGACTATTTCATTCCTCAGGGAACCGGCGTCGCAGTCCTGACGCGTCCGGCCGCCCTCGATCAGGCCAATTTCACCGATCCGCTCGCGTTCCGCCCGGAACGATGGCTCGACGACTGGTCCGGCTCGCATGAGGTCTCCGCGCCCCTCCCGTTCGGCTCGGGGCCTCGCATGTGTCCCGGCCGCTCGCTGGCGCTCCTCGAGATGAAGACGTTTCTGTCGATGCTCTGTAAGAGTTTCGACATCGAGCGCGTCGGCGACTCGACGGACGTCGTCGAGCGCTTCGGCTTCACGATGTCGCCGACCGCGCTCAAGGTGCGGCTGAGGCCCCGGCAGACGGAGAGCGCCGCCGCGGCGGCGTAGCCTCCTGCGCCTACGCTGCCTGTTTCTTCCTCTCCGAGGTCTTTTTCCTGTTCTGCGCCTCCTGGATCAGGTTCAGCGCCGCGTTCGGCCCGGCGCGCTTCAGCGGCTCGAATTCCTTGCCGTCGATCTCGTTGTAGTCGCGGAAGAACGCCTCGATCTCGTCGAGAATCCTCGGATTGAGCTCTTTCACGCTCTTGAGGTCGGCGTGGAGTTTCGCGTGGACGGCGACCGCGATCAGGCGGTCGTTGCGCTCCCACTCACCCTTGGCCTCGCGCTGACGGGCCTCGATCGCGCCGATGGCGCGAACGCGGATGACGCAGCCCTGCGGCGCAGAATCCTCGAGCATGAGCAGGACGTCGAGCGGATCGCCGTCGTCGGCCTTGGTCGCCGGAATGAAGCCGAAGTCATAGGGAAACAGCATGCCGCGCGGCAGGACGCGCCTCAATTCGAAGACGCCGAGCGCGGGATTGAAAGCATATTTGTTGCGGCTGCCCTTCGGCGTCTCGACGACCGACAGGAGCTCGCCGCTCTCGGAATTGAATGTCGGAAGGTCCGCAATCGCTTTCAATTTCGTCTCCCCGACCTGTGCCGCTCGCGAGAACGCCGATGACCTACGGAGGTTCCTTGCGGGGCCGCGCCTGGATCGCCCTTCGCGGCCCTCGTGGGCGCGTCAAAACGAGGGTTTGGAACAGAAACTTAGCCTTTCTCCCCGCCGCCGAGCCGCAGGCGCGCACTTTCCGTCTCCGCCGTCACCTCGGCGCGGCGCGAGGCCTTGGCGAGGCCGATCAAAGGCATGCCGCTGTATACGGTCTCGTACTCGCCCGCCCGGACGAGATAGGTCTCGTGCCAAATGCCGACTTCGTCGCGCGAATCTTTCATCCGCCGATTGAATTCAACCCAGGCCGGCCAGTGTTGTCTGTCGCGAACGCGGGCGTAGCGCTCGAGATGTTCGAAGCTTCGCCAGTACTGGATGAGCATGGTCGAAAGGCCCGGCCTCATGGAGCCGAGAAACCCGATTTCGGGCGGCGCGGCTTCCAGCTCCTTCAGGATGCGCGGCATGGCCAAAGCCACGGGAAGCCATTTGCCGACCTTCCACGGCTTGTTGATCCGCATGCCGATGAGAAAGACGACGAAATCGCCGTCGATGCGCGCGGTGGCGCGGCTGGCCAGGATGGCGGGCATAGGTGGTCTCTCCTCGAACAAATCAGACAACGGCTGTGCGGACCAAGCCGGCTGCGCCTACGACGCGACGTTCGACGCGACTCGCGCGGCGCCATTGAGTGTAAAGGCTCCAACCCGGACACAAAGAGCGCAGTCGCGTCGAACGTCGCGTCTCGCGCGGCGCCATTGAGTGTAAGGGCTCCAACCCGGACACAAAGAGCGCGAACCCATTCGGGACTCATGTCCGCGTTCGCGCGTCACCTGATCGGTACAAGGTTCCGGCGAATTTGCGGGCGGCAGTCATGGCACTGGCAGCCCCGCCTTGCGGAGGCCCTCGACAAGCCGCTCAAAGTCGTCCGGGTTCTTGTATGGCAGCACCCTGCGGCGTTGCTCGACGGAATAGTTTGGGTTGATCCGCATGAGCCCGCGCCACGCTTCGCGAGCCTCGTCGACGAGACCCATCCAAAGCTGGCGGCGAGCAGCGCGCGAGAGGCGCCGGTGTCGGGGTTGCGCAAGATGCGGCGCTTCACCAAGCCGACGGCCTCGGGATACCGGCACAATTGGTAGGCCGCCTGGGCTTGGAAATGCAGCGCCATGCCAGGGCAATAAGGGTCCAGCGCCACCGCGCTCGAAGTATTTTACAGCTCTTCGGACCGGCCGGCATAGCGCAGGATGAAGCCGAGCGCGTTCTCCCCGTCTGAGAAGCTTGGATTGAACGCAACCATTTTCTCCACGGTTCTCACCGCCTCGTCATGGCGGCGCAACCAAAGACAGACGCAGGCGAGCGCCCACAGCGTGTACGGGTAGCGTTCATCGAGGCGCACCGCCAGCCGCGCGGCCTTCTCGGGCTCCTCCAGGGCTTGCCCGGGCGAGGCGCTCCACCCTCTCGCATAGCTGTTGACTTTCGCATGGCGTTCATCAGTAGCACAAAGACCGCGCGGAAAAAGCGCCTGCTTTGCGACGCCTTCGCTAGGCTTCAATACCTGCCTTGCTGAGCCCCTCATGCGGTCCCTGCTTCCCTGCTTTTCCCTGCGTTTCCCTGGCTGCGGGAAAAACGGGCGCCCCTGCGACGCTCAAAATCGGACTAATGTTCGAAAGATCAAACGTTTGTGCGGCGATGCCGACAGGCGCCGGGAGGGGTAGGCAGGGAATTTGAATTCCCTGCGCAGGGGGTAGGCAGGGAATTTCTACGCTCAGAGAGCTTCACTGTGTGAAGATCTTTTCGTAAGGCGTTGGGGTCACAACGATTGACTGCAATATTCGTCTTCTATGCTCACTTGGCCGGCGCTGCTCGTCCCAGCCATGAATCGACCTCCATAGCTGCTGCCGCACCGACAGAAATATCAGAAAAATACCACCAATTCATTTGACGCTAACGACTAGACTGACCGATCCCATGAAAGCGACAGCATTCCGATGCCGCTTTCCATTGCCCAGCAAACTCCGGCTCATCGCCTGGTTCACCATTATCTCCGCGGCGATCGGCGCGATCTATGCGTTCACCGCCCATCCGGAAAGCGGCCGGCAGCCGCTGCTCCGGGCCGTTTCGCGCGGCATGCTGACGGGCGCCGTCATTGCCTGCGCGTTGACCTCGCTCGAGATCTTCCTGGTCGACACGCCGCTCGCAGCGCCACTCCGTCGCTTACCGTTTCTCGCGACGCGACAGGTCAATCGCCTGGCTCTTTCGTGGCCGCTCGGATCCTCCGAAGAACGCGAGACGGAATCGATCCTTGGCCGCCTCCGGAGGCGACCGCAAAAGTCAAGCCATCGCTAGCTTCTTCTCCGGTCGCGTCGCGAGAAACGGTAAGCGACGGAGTGGCGCTGCGAGCGCCGCCGAACAGGCCGCGATTGACGCGCCAAAGGCGGCTCCGTAGGCTTCCTCACGTCGCCGAGCCGCCTCGGGCGTTCACCGAAGGCTACGCCGGTCGATCGATCAGGGAGGAGCCCATGTGCCAGTTCTGCGAGACCGCCGCGTCAGGCGCAGGCGGCGTCCCAGGCTTCGCCGCCGCCCAGGCCTCAACCTCGGGCTCGCTTCAGGCCGCGGCCAGCAATGCCGAAGCCGCGCATGGCGCCGAAGCATCCGTGATGCCCGAGGGTGTCGGCGCAAAAGGCCGCCGCACGCTGATCAAGGGCGGAACGGTGCTTTCGGTTGACCCTCGCGTCGGCAATCATGCGGTCGGCGACGTGCTCATCGACGGGTCGACCATCGCCGAGGTCGCGCCGTCCATCCATGCGCCCGACGCCGCGGTCATCGACGCATCGGGCCACGTCGTGATGCCGGGCTTCATCGACACGCATCACCATCAGTTCGAGACGGCGCTGCGCAGTTTTCTCGCCGACGGCATCCTCATCAACGACGGACGGCCCGAGAGCGCGCACAATTACTACGAGTCCATTCTCCAGAAGCTGTCGATGGTCTATCGGCCGCAGGATGTCTACATCAACGAGCTCTTCGCGGGCATTGCGCAGATTGACGCCGGCGTCACGGCGGTCATGGACATCAGCCAGATCCATCATTCTCCTGAACATTCCGACGCCGCCATCGAGGGGCTTCGCGCAGCCGGCCGGCGCGCCGTGTTCGGCTATTTCGAGGGCTGGGGCGAGAAGGCGAAGTACCCGGGTGACGCCAAGCGCATCCGGGAGCAGCATTTTTCGTCTTCCGACCAATTGCTCAGCATGTTCATGGGGGGCGAGATCTATTTGCCCGGCTACGAGAACGCGTGGAAAGTTGGCCGCGAGCTGAACCTGCCGATCGCCCTGCACGTCGTTGGCACCTTCGGCATGCAACCTACCTTCGACTCGCTGGCGACCGCCGGACAGTTCGGTTCGGACTGCTTATTCATCCATATGACCGGCATGAGCGACATGGCCTGGAGGGCCGCCGCCGACGCGGGCGCGCATGTCACGCTAGCCGTGCCGATCGAAATGCAGATGCGGCACGGGACGCCGCCGATCCAGACGGCGCTCGATCTCGGCATGAGCCTCTCGCTCTCGAGCGACGTCGAATGCACGATGACCGCGGACATGTTCACCCAGATGCGCGGCGTGCTTACGCTGCAACGCATGCTGGCCAACGCCCTCGCGCTTGAGGGCAAAGCGTACCCGAAGCTCATGTCGGTCTGGGACGCCCTGCGTCTCGGCACCATGGGCGGCGCGGAAGGACTGAAGATCGACGCGAAAACCGGCTCTCTTACGCCGGGCAAGGAGGCCGACATCATTCTCCTCGACGCGACGGCCCTCAACGTCGCTCCGCTCAACCACGCGCCTGGGGCGGTCGTCACCCTGATGGACCGGTCCAACGTGTCGACGGTGCTGTGCGCCGGTCAAATCAAGAAATGGCGCGGCGGAATGGTCGGTTACGACATCGCGAAGCTGCGCGCCGACCTGGAGGCGAGCCGCGACTATGTCTTCGCGGCCGCGGGGATCGAGCGCCAGCTCTTTCGGGCCTGAAGGCCCCTCGCGGTTGACCTGTGCAGATCGGGCGAGCGCCCGTGACAGCGACATGACATCGCATTGTCGCCGGCCGAGCCTGGGTTTATATATCGTTGCTGAAAGCGAGCGAGCAATGCCTTCGCGAATAGCAACGATCTGGGCCTTTGCGACGGGGGCGACTGTCGTCGTCGGGGGGACCGCTGCGGCCTATTTGGCGCATCCAAGCTTCCTTTGGCCGAACTCCGTACCGGTCGCGGTCACGGAGCGGGCGCCCCAGGCCTCCGTCCCAGCGAAGCCGGTCGGTCCGGGCGTCCGTCAGGCTTCGCTTTCGCCTGCCCCGGCCGCCAAGAAGGCGGCGCCTGCCGCGCCGCCGCCCGCCCTCGATAAGCCGACGTTCGACGTCGTGAGCGTCCAGCCGACCGGGGAGACGGTCGTCGCCGGGCGCGCCGCGCCCAATGTGAAGGTCGAACTCAGGGACGCCGGCAAGACCGTCGGCGAGGCGACCGCGAACGCCGAGGGCCAGTTCGTCATCATCCCGACGCCCCTTCCGCCGGGTAAGCATAGCCTGGCGCTCGCCGCCGGCGACGGTCCTTCGGCCCAGACTTCCAGTGTCGTAGCGGTCGCTGTCGCGGCCCCGGCTCCGCCGCCAAACGCTGCAGGCGCCGTTCCCTCGCCGCCTCTGTCGTCCGCCACGGCCCTGGCCCCGCCCCGTGGCGAGGCCGGGCCGGCCAGCCGGGTGGCGGTCCAGTCGATCGAGGCCAGCCCCGGCGGCCGCCTTGTCGCCAAGGGCGCGGCAGGGCCGAACGCCGTGGTGCGCCTGTATCTCAGCGGCGCCTTTGTCGGCGACGTCAAGACCGGCGCCGACGGCCGGTGGTCGCTGACAATCAAACACGGCATGACAGCCGGCGCCTACGACGTGCGCGCCGACGAGATCAGCCCGGCCGACGCGAAGGTCGCCGCGCGGGCCGAGGCGCCATTCGACTATCATGCGCCGGGCTCCCCCGCCGGCTCAGCGTCTTCGCCCGCCGCAGGCGCGGCCTCGCCGGCCGACCTCGTGCTCGATTCGATCCAGACGCATCACGTCGACCCAGGCAATACGCTTTGGGGCATCAGTCAGAAGTTCTACGGCGACGGGACGCGCTACGAGATCATCTTCGCCGCCAATTCAGGTCAGATTCGCAACCCGAGCCTGATCTACCCGGGTCAGACGTTCTTTATTCCGCGAGCCGAGCCGAAGCCTTAAGACAGGGCGATCGCGCCTCGCCACGCCGCTTGCCGGCCGCCATGTCCGGCGCGAAAGTCGGCGCATGCTTCTCGACGATCCCGCCGACCCTCTCTCCCAACTCGCCCTCGCGACGTTCGACGACGCGCTCGGCCGGCGCATCATCGAGACGCACATCCGGGCGGTGCGCGAAGGGCTGCGCGGCGCGACCGCCTACGACCTGTTCGATGGCTACTGCCAGCGGCTGGTGGTGGGAGGAACGCCGCTGTGGCGGGGGCATACAGCGATGGAGACGCTGCATCCGCAATGGAGCGGTTACGGATACACTTGGCAGCGCGAGCTCAACGCCATCGCGCCCGAGCAATATCTCCATGGCAGCTTCGAGGAGGCGGATTGGCTAGCGAGCCCGCTCAACCATTTGATCGGCAGGGCGGACGACGGAGAGCCCAATCCGTCGATGCGGCGGCGCCTGGAAGCGGGGCCGGACCAGCGCGATTTCCCGGTGTTGGAGGAGTTCTTCGCCCAGGGCGGGACCGATTATGCCGCCTATCTCTTCGTCTACGGCAAGGGCGACGACCGCGACCGGTCGCAGGGGAGCGGCATCGTCTATTCCTTCGCCACCGACCGTATTGGCGGCTTCGCTGACGACGACTTGACGCTGTTGCAGGCGACCTTGCCTGCGCTTTCGCTGGCGATGAAATCGCACGCCGGCCACGTCATCGCTTCCGGATTGCTCGCGACCTATCTCGGCGAGGACGCCGGGCGGCGGGTCCATGCCGGCGCGGTCCAGCGCGGTTCGCTGGAGGAGCTCAATGCCGTCATCTGGTATGCCGACATCCGCGGCTTCACTCCGATCAGCGACGCAGCGCCGGGCCGCGCCGTCGTCGACCTGCTCAACGACGTCTTCGAAATTCTGACCGCCGCGCTTCGCCCTCGCGGCGGCCAGGTGCTCAAGTTCATCGGCGACGGCATGCTCGCCACCTTCTCATTTGAAGAGACGGATCGCGCCGACACCTGCCGCCGTGCGCTCGACGCCGCGATCGAGGCGATGCAAGCACTCGACGCGCTGAAAACGGCGCGGGCGGCGGCCGGCGGTCTGTCCGCCTCCGTCGACCTCGCCCTCCATATCGGCGAAGTGCTCTACGGCAATGTCGGCGCGACCGACCGGCTCGACTTCACCGTCATCGGCCCTGTCGTCAACGAAGTCGCGCGCATCGAGGCGTTGTGCGAGCCGCTCGGCCGGTCGGTCCTCATTTCTTCCGAGTTCGCCGCCGCGGCCGTGGGAGGCGAAGGCCGCCTCGAATCCCTTGGCCGACATGCCCTGCGAGGCGTCCGGAAGCCGAAGGAGATCTTCGCGCTGGACCTGACGGCCCCGCAGCTGTCTTCGTGCTAATTGCCGGCGCCCCAGAAACGGTGTCGGCGCCCGAGCGATCATCGTCGCCGCACGTTCGCCGCAACACGAGATTACGTTCGGCGATCTTTAGCGAAAGGGGAGCTCGCGATGGCGAAGATGCTCGCAATGGTCGTCCAAAAGGCCGGTGGGCCGCTCGTGGCGGAGGAGCGGGAAATTCCGAGCCCAGGCCGGGACGAGATCCGGATACGCGTGCAGGCGTGCGGCGTCTGTCATAGCGATGTCTTGACCGTCCAGGGCCTCATGCCCGGTATCCGGTATCCGCGCGTTCCGGGCCACGAGGTGATCGGCGTCGTCGATGCGCTCGGCGATGGCGTCAGGGGCTGGAGCGTGGGCGCGCGCGCCGGCGTCGGCTGGTTCGGCGGCTCCTGCGGCTATTGCAGCCGTTGCCGGCGCGACGCCGAATTCGCCTGCGAGAACGTGCACGAGGTGACCGGCGTCACCCGCGACGGCGGCTACGCGACCCATCTGATCGCCCATGTGTCCTCGGTCGCGCACGTGCCGGACGATCTCGACGCCGTCGAATTGGCCCCCCTGCTCTGCGCCGGCGTCACGACTTTCAACGCCCTTCGCCACAGCGGCGCGGGACCCGGCGACGTCGTCGCCGTCCACGGCGTCGGCGGGCTCGGACACCTCGGCGTCCAGTACGCGGCGCGGCAGGGCTTTCGCACCGTCGCGGTGAACCGCGGCCGCGACAAGGAGGAGCTCGCCCGCAAGCTCGGCGCCAGCGATTACATCGACAGCGCCGCCGAGGACCCCGCCACGGCCCTTCAGGCGATGGGCGGCGCGAAGGCGATCCTCGCCACCGTCACCAACGGCGAGGCGATGCAGGCGATCGCCGGCGGCCTCGGCCCGAACGGCGTCATGATGGTCATCGGCGCGGTCGGCCCGCTGACGGTCAATTCGCTCGATCTCATTCAGAAGAGCGCCGCAGTGAAAGGGTGGTATTCCGGGATCGCCAGGGACTCGGAGGACACCCTCCAGTTCAGCCGCCGCAACAAGGTCGCCTCGATGAACGAGGTCTATCCGCTCGAACGGGCGCAGGAGGCCTACGAGCGGATGATGAGCGGCAAGGCGCGCTTCCGCGTCGTGCTCAGAATGGACGCCTGACCCGCCGGCGCTGGTTCTCCTGCGGGTCACGATAAAGGCGGCCGCCGTTCGAGCGCGTACGCCTCGACCGGCGCCTCCCGGCCCCGCACGGCGATTGTCTTCCCCTCGCCGACCTCCAACCCGTCCGGGATCGGCGTCAGTCGCATGAGTTCGCCGGACACGACGAGGCCCAGGTTGATCGTCTTGCAATATTCGCAGAGCCGCGCCGCGACATTCATTGTGTCGCCGAAAAAGGCGAGCTGGCGCTTGGCGTCGCCGCATTCGCTGACTACGACGGGACCAGCGTGGATTCCGGCCCGGAAGGCAGGCGCGACGCCGAATTTCGCTTCATAGTCGAGCGCCAGGTCGGCGATCCTGCGCTCGATCGCGAAGAAGCAGCGGATGCAGCGGGCGTTGCGCCTCGGGTCATTCGTCGCCGGCCAGCTGACGATCACCTCGTCGCCGACATAGGCGTGCACCGCGCCGCCGAATTCGGCGATCGGCTCGTCGATGTCGAAGAAGAACCTCGTGATCAGATCGTGCACCCTTAGCTCGCCCATCGTCTCGGCGAGGTGGGTCGAATGGGCGAGATCGAGGAACATCACGATCAGCCGCCGGCGAGCGGGACGATGATAGGTCCCGAGGAGAACGCTGGCGAGCAGCGGCCCTCCGACCAGCCGCTGGATCTGAGACAGCACTCCGACAACAAGCGATAAGCCGAAGCCCATGGCGACAGCATTTGGCAGGGTGACTGTCAGCCAGCTTCTGGTGAGCCATTCGAGACGATACGGGTCGGCGTAGAGCGCGGCCTGCAAGAAAAGAACAACGACGACCAGCGCCGCCGTCATCACGAGGGCGCGCACGACGACCTCGGCGCCGACCGGCAATTGCCTGAGCGCCGCTCCGAGCCGGGACTGGGCGGCCGAGGCGAAGACGTTCTGCACCGTCCACACCGTCAGAGCGATCCCGACGCCGTGAAGGCCGCTGCGCAGAAACATTCCAAAGTTTCGCTCTGCCGGCTCGTCGACCATTCCTCGATATGCAAGGCCGATGGCAAACCCCACGAGCACCGCTGCGATCACCCAGCCGCGCTGCTGCGCCGCGCGACGCAGCAGGACCGATCCGCCGATCCTGGCGTCGAACGCGCTCGCTAGCCTGGGCAGCGCCTTACCCACGCCCTCCTGATCCGACCGAGACGACATTACGCAATGTTACCACCGCCAAGCCGCCGCTAAGAGACAATTCCAGCACCAGCGCAATGCGATGCGTGGCCATCTCGACTGCCGGCGACGCGAGTTGCCGAATCGGCACGTTCGGCAATAGCATCGTCAAAATCGGACCGTCGCCACACCTCGGACGACGCTTCGCGGAGAAGGACATGCCGACGGCCAGGGCCCGCGTCGCCTATCTCACGCTTTGCGGGCTCGCCGTGGGAGCGGGGCTGCCGAACGCTGATCCCGCCTGGGCGGACTTGACCACGTGCAAGTACTTCAGCCAGTTGCCAGACGATTGCGCCGGCGCCGAGCAGCGAAAGTTCGACAAACTGCGCGGCTACCGATACATGGAAATCGACCTCTACGCCAGGGACGCGCTCAAGAAGATCCTTTACGTCAGCATCTATAACACGACCGGTCAGAACGGCGGGGACGACACTGGCGATTCAGCGCCGAAGGCGATCGTGGACAGTCTGGACCCCAACAAGATCGCCCGGCAGTACCATGCCCTCCGCGTGGCCCTAAGCCCGCCGCTCACCTGGACCGTCGACTGGCTGGCCGACCGCGTCGGAGCCGTGCGGAACTTCGGCGGCCTCGACGCGGCATGGATGGGCAATACCCAGACCTCGGGGAGCGCTCTGGTCGCCCACCCGCCTCCTGCCGTCCGGCAAGTTGCCGCGAGGCGTCTCACCGCCAACAAGCTTTCTCCCAAGCCGCTTTCGCCGGGCTATCGTCCCGGGTTCGTCGCGAGGTCGTCGATCGAAGGTTTCAAGAAAGGGTCCGAGGTCTATCTGCTTGACGACCCGAAGGGCAGAACCTGGGTTATGGTTTCCTACACGGACAAGAATCTTCCCGGGATGACGATCGACAGGCTCGAACTCGCTCGGCGACATGCTCGACCTGCCCCAAGGTTGGAAATTCCGCACCGCCAGGATCGCGAAGGAGCTGGTCCTCGAGCCCACGGGAGGCTCGGCCGGCCGCGTCGAGGACGACAAAGGGAATGTCTTCAGGCTGACCGGGCCCGGGCAGAGCAATTTCGTTCCCTGACCGGTAGGCAGCCGCCGGCGTTCGTCGCAACGGCGCGCCTTCGGGTGGATGGTTGCGCGTGCAACGCTGCGAAGATTGCGATCCGGACTTCGGCCTCCTGGCTTGCGCGGGACGCGATTGGCTGGTGGTCGACTGCGACCGACAGCGCCTCGCGCGATGTTGACCGCGCGAGATTGGCTCGCCGCCGCGGAAGACACAATTGCGACGGGCAGGCGGGCTACAATCCGCCTCGTCTGACGGCGCTGCGCGCCCGCCTCCAGGAATGACCTCAGTCGACGCAGGCGAAAGGACCGCTGCGGTCGCAGACGCTCTGGCGGACGAGGTCATCTTCATTGCGAAAGGTCGCTGTGCCTTAAGGAGGGTTCATGGAGCGAAAAAAAGCGTCGGACTTTCCGCAGGAGTTGCTCGACCTGTTCGACGCCTACGTTCATGGAGGAATGAGCCGCCGGGCGTTCCTCAGAGGCGCTGAAAGGTTCGCCGTGGGAGGCGTCGGCGCCGCGGCCTTGCTCGAGATGCTGCGGCCGAACTACGCCTGGGCCATTCAGGTTCAACCGGACGACCCCCGCATTCGAGCCTCGACCGAGACCGTGCCGTCGCCTCAGGGCAACGGCGCGATCAAGGGCTACCTCGTCCGGCCCGCCAACGCAGACAAGCTCCCCTCTGTGCTGGTCATCCATGAGAACCGGGGCCTCAACCCCTACATCGAGGACGTCGCTCGACGGCTGGCGGTCGCCGACTTCATCGCCTTCGCGCCCGACGGACTGACTTCGGTCGGCGGCTATCCCGGCGACGATGAGAAGGGACTCGCGCTCTTCCGCGAGGTCGACCCCAAAAAGATGCAGGAGGATTTCCTCGCCGCGGCAACGTGGCTGAAGTCCCGCCCAAACTTCGACCGGCAGGCTCGGCGCCGTCGGCTTCTGCTTCGGCGGCGGCGCCGTCAACCAACTGGCAGTGCGGATGGGCGCCGACCTTTCCGCCGCCGTCCCCTTCTACGGCGTCCAACCGGCCGCGGCGGAGGTCGCGAGAATCAAAGCGCCGATCAACGCCCAGTATGGCGAGCTCGATCAGCGGATCACCTCCGGCTGGCCGGCCTTCGACGCCGCGCTCACAGCGGCGGGCGTGCCGCATGAAGGCCACATCTACAAGGGCGCGAACCACGGCTTCCACAATGACACGACCCCACGTTACGACGCCGCAGCGGCAAGGGAAGCCTGGAGAAGGACGGTCGATTGGCTCAACCGGTACTTGAGGGCGTGATCCGCCGCTCAGGGCGTCTGCGGCCGCGCCAGCGCCCTGAGCGCGGTCGTCAGCGCGCTCTCGAGCGCGTCGCGGGTGAAGGGTTTCTCGACGACGATGGCGCCGTCCATTCCGACCGCGGCCGCCGCCCCGTAGCCCGTCGCAAGGACGAAAGGAACGCCCCTGCCTCGCAGCGTCTCGACCACCGGCTCGATCCTTTCCGAGCGGAGGTTCACGTCGAGCATCGCCGCGTCGATCGTCTCGCTGCTCGCGAGCTCGACCGCTTTGGCCAGCGTCCCGGCCGGGCCGACGACCGCGGCGGCGAGGTCGGTCAGCATGTCCTCGATCATGCCGGCGATGATCGCCTCGTCCTCGACGACGAGGACCCGCTTGCCGGCAAGCGCGCTCATTGGCGCGTGCCCACGTCTGTCGGGAGCGGCGCGTCGATCAGGCAGACGAGCCCGGACGATTCGAAGGAAAGCTGGACTTCGCCGTCGAGGTCCAAAGCCAACGACCGCTCGAGCAGGCGCGAGCCGAATCCCCGGCGCTGCGGAGGCAGGACGGTGGGACCGCCCCGTTCCCGCCACGCCAGCCTGAGCCGCGGCCCCGCGCTTCGACTCCATTCGACGTCGACGCGGCCTGCCTCGTTGGACAATGCGCCGTACTTCATCGCGTTGGTGCAGAGCTCGTGCAACGCCATGGTGATGGAGAGCGCTTCCTTCGGCGGCAGCAGGACCGGCGGTCCGGAAAGTTGAATCCGTCCCGAGCCGTCTTCGGTCACTTTGAGGATGACCCGCGCGATTCGCTCGAGCGAGACGTGCTCCCAGTTGAGCTGGGTCAGTTGATTGTGCGCCAGCGCCAGCGCGATCAGGCGGCCCTCGAACGCCTTTCGGGCATCTGGCGCCGTCTCGGGTTCCCGAAACGTCTGGTGCGCGATGCTCTGCACGACGGCAAGCGTGTTCTTGACCCGGTGATTGAGCTCCGCGATCAGGAGCTCCCGCTCGGCCTCCACCTCCTCGCGTTCGGTAACGTCGACGTTGACGCCGATCATGCCGGCGAACTCGCCTTTGGCGGAAAAGCGGGGCTGCGCGCTGGTATGCAATACGCGATAGACGCCCGTCGCGTTCAGATAGCGACCCTTGACCTCAACCGGGGCGCGAACCTTCACCGCCTCCATCATGCTTTGGCCGATCCCGCTCCATATCCTCGGGATGCATGGTCGTCCGCCAGTCGAAGGTGGGAATGTCGGCTTCCGCGACGCCCCAGAAGCGTCGTAGCATCCGATTGAGGTGCAGGCAGCGGTTCTGAGCGTCGCTCATCCAGATCATGACGGGCGCATGCTCCGACATGAGCCGGAAGCGTTCTTCGGATTGGCGTAGCTCTTCGGCGGCGGATTGGTGGACGATCGCAAGGGCGAGCTGCCGAGCGATCGTGTTCGCCAGGGACATCTCGTCCTCCGAGAAGCTGTGCGCCTCCCGGTAGTAGGTCATGAATTTGCCGATCAGTCTCCCGTCGACGATCAGCGGGATGAACGTCAGTGCGCCGATCCCTTCGGCTTTGATCGTCTTCTTCAGGGAATCCGGCTCGTCGGAGAGATCGATGTCGCTGACGCAGATCGGCGCGGGATTCCTGGCGTCGCGCTTCCAGGGCGAGTGGCCGTCGACGTTGTTCCGGTAAGCGTCGGACAGCCCACGCCACGCGACAAAACGCATGAAACCCGTGGCGTCGAACAACAGAATCGACGCTCGATCGCAGCCGAGCGCGTCTCCGATGGCGTCGAGCGCAGCCGAGTAGACGGCCTCAAGGGAATTCGCGCCATGCAGCCTCTCGGTGAACTGAAAGAGACTTGTCAGCTGGCCCATGCGCTTGGAGAGAGAGGCCTCAAACTGCTTACGCTCGGTGATCGAGCGGCAGACGGTCGATCCGCCGACGATGCGGCCTTCCGCGTCCGAGACTGGCGATACGGTCAGCTCGACGTCGATGAGCCTTCCGTCCTTCCGGACTCTCAAGGTCTCGTGCCGCTCGTACCAGGCCCCCTTCCGCACCGCCGCTATGATCGAGAGAGAGGCGTCGTGTCGCTCGGGACGAACGAGCTTCAGGAGCGACTGCCCGACGATTTCGTCCGCCGCATAGCCGAGGAGCTTTTCGGCCGCTGCGTTCCACCAGACGACGATCCCGTCCGTATTCCAACTCCAGATCGCATCGCGCGACCCTTGCAGGATCGCCTCGAGACGAACGCGATCCGTCTCGAGCCGCGCGTATCGCTCTTCCGCCTCATCGAGCGCCCTCCGGCATTGGGTGGGCGAAAGGCTTTCAACTTGCGACCGCCGGTCTACCCTCAAGGTCATCGCCCTCGCCACCTCCATCTTCGATCCGTTTTCGGCGACGGAAGATCGGAGCCGCCCATGCTCTTTTGCGGCCGCCGGATCGACGTGACCTCCGCATTGCGGCTTCATGGTGGCGAAAGCGTGCTGAGCCCCACAACCTTCGCACCCGCAGGTGACACGGACGGCATCGAGACCGGCGTGAAACTCCCTTCACGAAGCGTTCTCACTTCACCCTACGTGCGCCGGGAACCGTCCATCGAGCTGGAGCGTTTAGTGTGTTGGTGTACTCCCGCTTCGGGGCGCCGCCCCGGCGCGGCCTTAGGACCACAATCCTCCTTGGACGGCAGCCATTGGATATCGCCGCCCCGGCTGCCCAACAGGGTCCGAGCAAGGAGGCGGACATGAACGCGAATCTTCACTACGTGATTGCGATCGGCGCGGCGCTTGGAGCTTCAGCCGCGTTCGGTCAGACTGGCAACATCGCGCCGAGCACTGTCAACCAGCCCGTGCATAAGACGAACCCACCGCCGACTTGCGTCCCATCGCCCAAACAAATGTCTGGCAATGGAACCGCCGGCGAGCCGTTCGCGGCCAAGCAATCCGTCGCGCAATGGCGCGCGCCGAAGCTCATCGGCGTCGCGGCGTACAGCGCGGACAACCGAAGGGTCGGAGTCGTGAAAGACGTCCTGATCGACCATGACGGGGCCGTTCAGGTGGTCGTAATCGGGGTTGGAGGGTTTTTTGGGCTCGGCGCCAAAGACGTCGGCGTACCTTTAGCTCCGTGGAGTGGCGGACGGAAGATCGCGTCGCGCCGACGGATCAGCCAACCGTTAAAACCGCTGGCGGACCGCCTGAACCCAGGAAGATCGGGCCGGTAGCCGCCGAGCCGAGCCAGGGTTATCCGGACAAAGCGCTGCTCAAGGTGACCCTGGCGCAGTTGCAGTCCGCCCCGAACTTTCAATACGCGCCCAATCCCGTCGCAACAATCGGGCCGCCAAGCGGCGGAGGATCGATGCGATCGACGAGCCCGTAATACGGCTCCCCTATTCGGAGCGGCTGAGGACTTCTACAACGCGCCGGGTGGAGGGCTGCACGATGACGATCTGGTCGCGGGTGACGGCATACTCGTAGCCCTGATATTCAGGCGCGAGCTTGGTGACAGCAGACGGCAGCGCGCGAATGTGGGCGTCACCGGGCAGATTGCCGCCGACCGTCACATCCAGACTGACGTCCTGCGGATTTGCGGTCGCCATCAGCGCGCGAGCGATTTCGACGGCACGCTCATGCGAGAGATGCACAGCCCCTTTCGCCTTAACGTTCTCATCTGGATGTTGCTCATCCGCAAAGACAGGGAGCGCGGCCATCGCCAAACCAAGAATGACGACGGCGCCGGTCAACATCTTCACCATGATCATCTCCGAGGAATGGTGCGCATAGATCCAAAACCCTCCGGCTTTTGCCGGCGGAATTGTTACTCCCGACAATCACCCGCCCGTTGACCGCACGGACGGGCCCGCCCCTGTTTTTGCAAGGATCAGCGAGAAGAGTCCCTCTCGATCCGTCCAATCTGCAATTGGCGTCCAGCGGCCGGCCCGCAGCAGCAAGAGGGCGTCTCGCGGACCATATTTGAGGCTATTCTCGGTATGGATCGTCTCACCTTTCGTCATCGTGAAGCGCTGGTCGTCGACCTCGAAGCGGACGTCGCGAACAGCCTCGAGGTGCATTTCGATTCGCGCCTCGCCGTCGTTCCACCGCGCGACATGACGAAAGGCGTCGACGGGCAAAGAGCCCTCGAGTTCGCGGTTGATCCGATGCAAAAGATTGAGATTGAACGCCGCCGTCACGCCCCGTGAATCGTCATACGCTGGCAAAAGAGTGTCCGTATCTTTGATACGGTCGATGCCGATCAGCAGCATCGAACCGGCGCCCAGAGTCGCCGCCATCGCTCGCAGCAGATCGACAGCGTTCGGGACCAAAAAGTTCCCGATCGTCGAGCCCGGAAAGAACCCCAGGCGCGGAGCGCCACTGATCGCCGCGGGGAGCCGCAGCGTCCCAGTGAAGTCCCCTTCGACAGGATGCACGGGCAAGTCGGCGAACTGTTTCGACAGCCGCGCGGCCGATTCCCAGAGGAAGTCTCTCGAGATGTCGATCGGGACATACGCAGCCGGGTCCACGGCGGACAGCAATATCGGAGTCTTCGCGGAGGAGCCCGAGCCAAATTCGACGACCACGCGCCCTGGACCCGTCAGTGCGGCGATCTCGCCGGCCGCCTCGGAAAGCAGCGATCGCTCGGTCCGGGTGAGGTAGTACTCGGGCAAAGCCGTGATCGCTTCGAACAGCTCGGAGCCGGCGCGATCGTAAAACCAACGGGCCGGGATGGTCCGAGGCCGTGCGCTGAGACCATTCAGGACGTCACGCCGAAAAGCTGGATCGGCCTCGACGAAGCGATGCCGGACCAGATCGCTCGAGGTTTGAAGCATCAGATATCCTTGGCGAGGCGCAGGCCCATAAATTGCCAGCGCTGATGTGGGTAGAAAAAGTTGCGGTAGCTGGAGCGCAGATGCCCATGCGGCGTGGCGCAGCTCCCGCCCTTGAGAACGAACTGCCCGGACATGAACTTGCCGTTGTACTCGCCGACCGCCCCGGGCGCGGGACGGAAGCCCGGATAAGAAAGGAATGCCGACCCGGTCCATTCCCACAGATCCCCGAACATCTGGCTCAATCCGGGACGGCTCGGGGCAGGACGCGGCCGAACAGCCTCTGCGGCGTCGGCAAAGACGCCATCCCTCGGGTCGAGCCCTTCCGCGGCGCTTTCCCACTCCGCTTCGGTCGGCAATCGGGCCCCCGCCCAGCGAGCAAATGCGTCAGCTTCGTAGTAGCTGATATGGCGGACGGGTTCGGCCGGATCGATCGGGGTCAGGCCGTCGAGGCCGAACTGGTCGGCCCATTCGCCGTCGTCCGCCCGGCGCCAATAGAGGGGCGCCTCGATGGAGTTTTGCCGCACCCAGGCCCAGCCGTCCGACAACCAGAGGCCCGCCTTGCTGTACCCGCCGTCATCGATGAAGGCCCGCCACTCGCCATTGGTGACGAGGCGGTTGGCGAGCATGTGCGGCGAAACCCACTGTGTATGCCGCGGCCCCTCGCAGTCGAACGCGAAGCCGTCGCCGTCATGCCCCATCTCGATCGGACCATAACGTCCCTTCACCCAGCGCATCGCCGGCGGCGATTTCACGTCTCGCGCGCGACCCGAGTCCCAAACCGCTGGGGCCAGTGGGTTTTGTGCGAACAGGTGCAGGATGTCGGTGAGGAGGAGCTCCTGATGCTGCTGTTCGTGGTGGCAGCCGAGTTCGACCAAGGCCGCGGCTTGGGACGACAAATCATCGAACGCTTGCTCCATCGCTTCATCGACATAGGCGCGATAGGAACAAATCTCGTCGAGCGAAGGACGGGTGAGCAAGCCGCGGGAGGGCCGAGCGATGCGCGCCCCTTCGGATTCATAGTAGCTGTTGAACAGGAAAGGGAAGCGCGAGTCGAAGAGGCGATAGTGCGGGAGGCGGTCCCGGAGCAAAAAAGTTTCAAAGAACCAGGTCGTATGCGCGAGATGCCATTTGGTCGGCGAGGCGTCCGGCATCGACTGCGCGCTCGCGTCTGCGTCGGACAAATTTCCCGCCAGGGCGAGGCTGAACGCGCGGACGCGGTGGAATTGAGCCCGCAACGCCCGGACTGGCGACTCCCGTACCGGCGCAACCTGTGCGGTTCCATCCATCACCAACGTCCCTCACCGATTGGTGTTGCCGGCGGAGCCGACGACGCCGGGCCGGCCGCCCAAAACGACTCGAATAACGCGGCGCCGGGAAAATTGTTTCCCCGCCCCTGTCGAAAGGCGCGCCGCTCAATCGTCTCTGCATTGAGCGCAGCCCGTTGGCCGCGCCACTCTGAACGGAGCCAGACCATGCAATACCTTTTGATGATTCATTCGGACGAGAAGGCGATGCAGTCCGCCTCCAAGGACGACATCGAAGCCACGATGGCCGCGTACGGCGCCTACACCAAGGCGATGAAGGAAGCGGGCGTCTATGTGGGCGGAGAACGGCTCCATCCTAGCTCGACCGCGACGACCGTCCGGGCGCAGAACGGCAAGACCCAGGTCCTCAATGGCCCTTACGCGGAGGTCAAGGAACAGCTCGGCGGATATTATCTGATCGAGGCCGCCGACCTCGATGCGGCAATCAGCTGGGCCGCCCGCTGCCCGGGCGCATCGCACGGAGCGGTCGAGGTGCGGCCGATCTGGGTGATGTGAGCGGGGCCGCTGGCGCCCGTCGCGCGGCGGGCGTCCGGCGCCCAAGATCAGAAAAGGTCGAAAGGAGAGACCGCCCCGGTTCTCGCCGCTTTTTCTGTTGGTTACAGGAATGTCCGACATTACATGATGATACTCGCGAAACTCGCTTCGACACGTAATTTATGATCTCTATGGCTGGCGCGCCCAAGCTACCCAAATCCCGGGCCATTCAATTTTTGCTGTCCTCATCCTTGTCCCGATCGCGCCGCCGCCGCCAAGCAGGATCCCGGTCGATCGACCAATGCATGGGCCGAACTGTGGTTTTTCGTTTATTTTCAAATATATGTTCGGTAATTGGGATGAGAAGCGCGAGGTCTCTGGCGGCGATGCTGGATTCTCTCTCGGCGCCTATTATCCCCATGATCAGGGAGATAAACTCCCTGTTAGGTTCGGCAGCCGCACATCAAGGCGCTTGTACAATCGGTTGGAACCGCAGGCGTTGTAGCGCGCGGCCAAGCGCGAAGACCTGCGCTTCGCCCTGTTAGCGGGGACAAACAGGGAGAACACCGATCGCGAAAGACGCCACCCTCCAGCGCACCAGCGCCGCCCGTGGGGCTAGTCGTTAGCGTCAAATGAATTGGTGGTATTTTTCTGTCGTCGGCGGCAGCTATGGAGGTCGATTCATGGCTGGGACGAGCAGCGCCGGCTATTGTCGAGGACAGAAGACGAATATTGCAGTCAATCCTTGTGACCCCAACGCCTTACGAAAAGACCTTCACACAGTGAAGCTTTCTGAGCGTCGAAATTCCCTGCCTAGCCCCTGCGCAGGGAATTCAAATTCCCTGCCTACCCCTCCCGGCGCCTGTCGGCATCGCCGCACAAACGTTTGATCTTACGAACATTAGTCCGATTTTGAGCATCGCAGGGGCGCCCGTTTTCCCACATCCAGGGAAACGCAGGGAAAACCAGGGAAGCAGGGACCGAAAGCGCCCGAGTCAAATTGAAAAAGCTATACCCCAGTTTGAGTGACTCGCGGCTAATCGCGGCTAGGATGGATCGCGGAATATCTCATGACTGCGCCCGACCTTGAAGCCCTTGCCCGAACCGCCGCGACCCACGCGGCGCGAGAGAGCTACGGTCGGCTCCTCGCTTTCCTCGCGGCTCGGTCCCGCGACGTGCCTGGCGCTGAGGACGCGCTTGCCGATGCTTTTGCCTCCGCGCTCGCCGTCTGGCCGGCAACGGGCGTGCCGGCCAATCCGGAAGGCTGGCTCGCGATGGCCGCGCGGCGTCGGCTGATCGACGGCGCCCGCCGCCGCCGGACCGCGGACTCGTCCGCCGAGACGCTGCAATTGATCGGCGACGAACTGATAGCGGCGGAGGGCGAGGCCTCGATCCCGGACCGGCGGCTCGCCCTGATGTTCGCCTGCGCCCATCCGGCGATTGACAAATCGATCCGCGCCCCTCTGATGCTCCAGACAATTCTCGGCCTCGACTCGGCGGCGATCGGCTCGGCCTTCCTCGTTTCCCCGGCGGCGATGGGCCAGCGCCTATCCCGCGCCAAGGCGAAGATCCGGCTTGCCGGCGTTCCGTTCAGGATCCCCGAGCGCGAGGACTTGCCCGAGCGGCTTGGCGCGGTGCTGGAGGCGATATACGCCGCCTTCGCCCACGGCTGGGCGGAGGCCTTCTCTGACGACCCGCACGGCCGCGATCTCGCTGAGGAGGCGATCTGGCTCGGCCGCGTGGCGGCTGAACTCGCGGCCGCAGAGCCGGAGTCCAAGGGCCTGCTCGCACTCATGCTTTACGCCCATTCGCGCCGGGCCGCCCGTCGGGACGGGGAGGGACGCTATGTCCCCCTGAGCGAACAACCGGTCGGGCTTTGGGACGAAGCCGCGATCGAGGAGGCTGAGAGGCTGCTATGCGCCGCAAGCCGGTCGAACGCGCCCGGCCGGTTCCAGCTCGAAGCCGCCGTCCAGTCTGTCCATGCGGCCCGCCGCCGAACTGGTCGAACGGATTGGGACGCGATCGCGGCGCTCTATCAGGCGCTCCATGTCCTGACCGGCTCACCGGTCGTCGCCGTCAACCGAGCGGTCGCGGTCGCGCAGACGCAGGGGGCCGCCGCGGGACTGACGCTGCTCGAAGAGGTCGCCGCGGCCGGCGGCCTCGGCGGCTTCGAACCCTACTGGGTCGCGAAGGCCGAGCTTTCAGCCAGAAAAGGCGACCACCCCGAAGCGCGCTGCGCCTACGAGATCGCGATCGGGCTGCAAACGGATCCGGCGGCGCGAGCGTTTCTCGTCGAGCGCCTGGCGCTTCTGGCTTGACCCGAAACCGACTCGGTCGGCCGGATAGCGCCGCTACCCGGCTCGCCCGGCATGATAGCCCTTCTCGCCAACCGCCCTGGCGAGCGGACCACGGATATCGCCGGTGTCCCGCAGGCGCCCGATGATGGCCGCGAAATCCCATTTCGGCCGCCAGCCGAGCTCGCGCCGGGCGAGTGAATTGTCGTAGACTCGGTCGATGCCTGCCGCCATGCGCCAGCTGCGCCGCGCATATTCGTCCTCCCAGCCCGGGACCCGCTCGCGCACGACCGCCGCCGCGTCAACTCGCAGCCGCGGGGCGTCCCCGCGGCGGAACGGCGTCGTGGCGGTGACGACATACCTGCCGAATCCGATGGCAGGCGCACGCTCGAGGGCGAGGAGGTGCGCCTCGACCACGTCCTCGATTGCGACCCGGCGATACAGGAATTCATTGGTCTTCAGATTCGGCGTCGGCGAAAGCCGCGCGTGCGTCCGGGTCGTCGTCCTCCTCCGGGAAGAAGCGCGAGGTCCGCAGAACGACGCAGCCGAGGCCCTCGTTGCGCGAGAAAAGGCGGCAAAGGTCTTCGGCGGCGGTCTTGGTGACGCCGTAGATGTTCTTCGGAACCGGAGCGACATCCTCGGTGATCCAGGCGGCCGGCTCTTCCGGTGGAGGTTTGAGCGCATCGCCGAACGCGCTCGTCGTGCTGGTCATGACAAAGCTCTCAACGCCGGCGCGGCAGGCCTCCTCCAGCAGGACAAGCGTTCCGCGCACGTTCGTCTCGACGAACGCCTCTGGCTTGTGGGTCGCGACATGCGGCTTGTGCAGGGTCGCGGCATGGAGAACCGCCCTCGCGCCGACAAGGCTGCGGACGACGAGGAGCCGGTCGGCGATCGATCCGACGAGGTCCGTGAAGGGCCCCGGAACGACATCGAGCCCGACCGCCGCATGTCCTGCACGGCGGAGCGTGCGCATCAGCGCTTCACCCAGATGCCCGGAACTTCCCGTGACGAGAATGGTCATGCGTAAGGCTACCTGACGACGTCGGCGCTCCGCCGGGTGGCTCAACCGGCGCGTCGCGCTTATCATGACCCGGTGGTCGGGAGGAACAGACGAAACTTGGCCCATTTGCTGACGGCGCTGCGCTTTCCCGCCCTGTCCATTTTCCTTGCGGCGCTCTGCCTCGCAGGCTGTTCGGCGATGGTCGAGACCGATCAGGCCCGGCTCTGCCGCATGGCGCTGCCGGCGCTGACGCCGGAGGGGACGCAGATCACAATCGAATCGCAGCGCCCCGACACCGATGGCCGAGGGCTCGACGTCGCTTTCACGGCCGCGCCGCCCGGCGAGGAGGCCGAGCCGCATCTCGCCGCCTGCAGGTTTCGCGAGCCTGGTCGGCCGCGTCAGTCGAGCGATCTCGTTTCGCTCACGCTCGACGGGACGCCGCTCTCGGAGACTCAGCTCTTCTTTCTTATCCGCTACTGGCTCGCGACGCCCGAAGGCAATGCCGCCGACCCGGCTCCGCTCGGCGATCTCAGTGGCGCGATCCGCCTGCCACCAAGCGCGGCTTACGGCCTTCAGATGGCGCTCGACGGCCTGCCGCTGTCGGCCATCTACGCCCTGCTCGCTGCGGCCTATTCGCTGATCTATGGCCTCGTCGGACGGATCAACTTCGCCTTCGGCGAACTCGCCGCGGCCGGCGGCTATGCGACGGCGATGGCCGCGCTGGCGCTCGCCGGGCTTCCGCCCGCGCCGCTTCTGGCGGCCGCCTTCGCGCTGGCGGCGGTAGTCGCCTGCGGATGGGGTTTCGCCTCGGCGCGCTGCGTCTTCATCCCGCTGCGTCGCGCCAGAGGACAGCAGGCCTTGGTGGCGACGGTCGGTCTCGCCCTTTTCCTGCAGGAGCTCCTGCGGATCGCTCAGGGCGACCGGCCGAGCTGGATGGCCCCGCAGCTCAACCAGCCGTTCGCGCTGGCGCGCTCGGGGGATTTCATCGCCGTCGCGACGCCGATGACGTTCGTTTCGACGGCGGTCGCGCTTGGGGTCGGCTTCGCGCTCGTCCTTCTGTTCCGCTGGACGCGCACCGGGCGCGAGTGGCGCGCCTACGCCGACGATCCGCTGGCCGCTGAACTGCTCGGCGTCAGTCCGGTCGCCCTGACGGGGCGCGCCTTCGCCCTGTCCGGGGCGCTCGCCGGTCTCGCCGGCGCCATCATGACGGCCGCATACGGGGCGGTTGGCTACGGCTTGTCGGCGACCCTGACCCTGAAAGCGCTCGCCGCCGCCATCATCGGCGGCATCGGGTCGCTGCCTGGGGCGTTCCTTGGCGGGCTGGTCGTCGGTGCGGCCGAAGCGGGCTGGTCGGCTCTTTTCCCGATCGACGACCGGGATCTCGCGGTCTACGCCCTGCTCATCCTCTTCATCTCCCTGCGCCCGTCCGGACTGCTCGGCGTGCGCGATAGCGTGACGCACAACCTCTTTCCGCGCCGCTCTTGACTTGGAGGGTGAGCGTCCCACATCCTGCGGACGCGGTCGGGGCGGCTCGCGCCCGGAGGTTTTCCCATGTCCAATTATTCTGCGGCGACGCCTAGTCAGCCTTTGCGGGCCGACGCGCTGGCCGGCGTCCGCACGCGCCGCATGCTGGCGGTCTGCTTCGATCTGGCGATCGTCAGCGTCCTGGTCGCGCTCATCTGGATCGCCGCGATCGTGCTGACGCTGGGCTTCGCGCTGTTCTTTCTGCCGCCGCTCTGGCCGCTCGTCGCCTTCTTCTACAATGGCCTTTCCGTCTCCGGCGCGAAAATGGCGACGCCGGGCATGCGGGCGATGGACCTCGAGATGCGTATGAATGACACCGGGGCGCGCGTCCCCTTCATCAATGCCGCGGCGCAGGCGGTGCTCTTTTACGTCAGCTGGTTCTTTCCGCCGATCTTCCTCGTCTCGCTGGTCGACCCGGAAAAGCGGTGCCTCCACGACATCATCGCCGGCGTCGTGATCGTGCGCCGTCTTTGAAACCCAAGGTCACGTACGCGCATTCTAGCTGAGGATCGGCGCGGGGACGGCGGCCTCCGAGGAAAGGGGAGGACAGCGTGATGAGGGAAGTGCGCGACGCGCCTCAGTTCTATCTGACCGCGCCCTCGCCCTGCCCCTATCTGCCCGGCCAGCAGGAACGCAAGATCTTCACCCATCTCGTCGGCAAGCGCGCCGCCTCGCTGAACGACCTGCTCACTCAGACTGGCTTCCGCCGGTCGCAGACGATCGCCTACCGCCCGGCCTGCGAGAGTTGCCGCGCCTGCGTCTCGGTGCGGGTGGTGGTCGACGACTTCCGCTCGAACAACAGCCAGCGCCGCGCCTCGCGCGCCAACGCCGACCTCGTCGGCACGCTCATGCCCCCGAAGCCGACCGGCGAGCACTTCGCCCTGTTCCGCGCCTATCTCGACGCGCGCCATCCCGAAGGCGGCATGGCCGACATGTCGTCGCTCGACTTCGCCATGATGGTCGAGGACACCCATATCGACACGCAGCTCGTCGAATATCGGCAGCGCGGGCCGGACGGACAGGGAATAGGCCCGCTCTATGCCGTCTGCCTCACCGACCGGCTGGCCGACGGGCTGTCGCTCGTCTATTCCTTCTACGCCCCAAACCACCCGCGCCGTTCGCTCGGCGCCTTCGTCATCCTGGATCACATCGAGAAGGCCCGCGCCCAGGGCCTGCCGCATGTCTATCTCGGCTACTGGGTCGAGGGTTCGAGGAAGATGGGCTACAAGGCCGCCTACCTCGCCCAGGAGCGTCTCGGCTTGCACGGCTGGGTTCGGGTCGAGCGGTAGAGGCGCTTCCCTCAGCATTCGACAAAATTCACCGCCAGTCCGCCGAGGCTCGTCTCCTTGTATTTCGACTGCATGTCGGCCCCGGTCTGGCGCATGGTCTTGATCACGCTGTCGAGGGAAACGCGGTGGCGGCCGTCGCCATGGAGGGCGAGGGAGGCGGCGGCGATGGCTTTCACGGCCCCGAAGGCGTTGCGCTCGATACAGGGGATCTGGACGAGGCCGCCGACCGGGTCGCAGGTCATGCCTAGGTGATGCTCCATCGCGATCTCGGCGGCGTTCTCGACTTGCGCGTTCGAGCCGCCGAGGGCCGCGCAGAGGCCCGCGGCGGCCATGGACGAGGCGACGCCGACCTCTCCCTGGCAGCCGACCTCCGCCCCGGAGATCGAGGCGTTGAGCTTGAAGAGGCCGCCGATCGCCGTCGCCGTCAGGAGGAAGTCGGCGAGGCCTACCCGCGTCGCGCCCTCGCAATGGTCGCGGTAACAGCGCAGGACGGCCGGAACGACGCCGGCCGCCCCGTTGGTCGGCGCGGTGACGACGCGGCCGCCGGCGGCGTTCTCCTCGTTGACCGCCATGGCGTAGACGCTGACGAAATCCAGGATCTCGTGGTCGGGGCGGGCGTTGCGGCGCGCGTTCTCGGCGAGACGCTCGAAAATCGCCTTCGCCCGGCGCTCGACGGCGAGGCCACCCGGCAGCGGGCCGGTCTTCGTGAGTCCTCGGTCCATGCAAGCGAACATGACGTCGAGCACGTGCCCGACGTGCGCGTCCGCCTCGCCCGCGGGGCGCAAAGCGTTCTCGTTGGCGCGCATCAGCTCCGCGATCGAAAGCCCCGACTCGCGGCCGCGCGCGAGAAGCTCGGCGCCGGAGCGGAAGGGCCAGGGGACGCCGGCCCTGCTCTCGGCTCCGCCCTCATCGTCGCCCTCGCGCGCGATAAAACCGCCGCCAACCGAGAACCAGGTTTCGTCGGCGATCGTCGCCCCATCGGCGTCGCGGGCGACGAGGCGGAGGGTGTTCGGGTGGCGCGGCGCAGGCGTGACGATGTCGAAGCGGATCGCGCTCGCCGGGTCGAAGGCGATGGCCTGACGTCCTGCGAGCGGCAGTCGTTTCGTCCGGCGCGCTTGGTCGACGAGCATGTCTGCGGCGTCGGGGTCGACCGTCTCCGGCGTGAAGCCGCTTAAGCCCAGCACGATTGCCTTATCGGTCGCGTGGCCGCGCCCGGTAAAGGCGAGCGAGCCGAGGAGCACGACTTCGACCGACGCGACGCGCCCGAGCGCGCCCATGCCGGCGAGGCCGGCGGCGAAGGCCGCGGCGGCCTTCATCGGCCCGACCGTATGCGACGACGACGGGCCGACGCCGATCTTGAAAAGCTCGAAGACGCTGATCATGGCTTCGCTCTGGCTGGAGAGCCGTTCGCCGACAACCAGCTTTATAGCTCAATTGGACGCGTGAGCCGGTATTTCGAATGCCAGCATGATCCTCGCCGAGGGCAAATGTCCTCCGCTTGGGACTTTGGCGCTTTCGCGATTGGAGCTTTGGGCTCCTTGCTTCCCGGCCCCCGCCCTCCTATTTTACAAGGGCAAAGGAGCCCAGGCCCCCCATGTTCATCCAGACCGAAGCCACCCCCAATCCCGCGACGCTGAAATTTCTGCCGGGCCGCCTGGTGATGGAGGACGGCACATTCGAGGCGCGCGACGCGGCCGAAGCAGAGCGCTCGCCGCTCGCCAAGGCGTTGATGGAGCTGCCCGGGGTCACCGGCGTGTTCTTCGCCAACGACTTCATTTCGGTGACCAAGGGCGAGGGCGAATGGCAGCATCTGAGGCCGGCAGTACTCGGCGTGGTGACCGAATTCTTTCTTTCGGGAGAGCCCTTGATCGCGACCGGCGGCGCCGACGCAGTTTCGACCGGCGAGTTCTTCGACGCGAAGGATTTCGGAGACGGTCGAGGCGATCAAGGAACTGATCGAAACGCGCGTCCGCCCCGCGGTCGCCGGCGATGGCGGCGATATCATCTTCAAGGGCTTCAAGGACGGCGTCGTGTATCTTACGATGAAGGGCGCCTGCTCCGGCTGTCCCTCCTCGACCGCCACGCTCAGGCACGGAATCGAAAACCTACTCAAACACTTCCTGCCGGACGTTCAGACGGTGGAGCAGTTCGAGGCCTGAACGCCTCGCCGATATCGAGGGTGGGCGGATGTTTTATCGTTTGCTCTTCCCCTTCCTGTGGGTTGTGTTCCTGGCTGTCTGGGTCGTCATGGCGCGCGGCGGCAAGGCGGTAGCCGAGCGCGAGAGCATGTATTCAAGAGTGTCGCATTGGCTGCTCCTGGGGCTTGCCATCTATCTATTTGCGGCACCGCACGTTCCGTTCGCATTGCTCAACCACCGCTTCGTGGCCCTGGCCCTGTGGCCCGTGCAGCTTGGCGCGGCATTGACCTTCGCCGGACTGGCCTTCGCCATCTGGGCGCGGATGTTGCTCGGGGGCAACTGGAGCTCCGACGTCACGCTCAAACGCGACCATGAACTCATCGTCGCCGGTCCCTATCGCTGGGTGCGACATCCGATCTACACCGGCATTCTCCTGGCGCTGGCCGGGACCGCGCTGGCCCTTGGCGAGTGGCGCGGCGCGATCGCGGTCGTCCTTGCGAGCGTCGCATACTGGCTCAAACTCAAGATCGAGGAGGCGGTCATGCGCCGGCAGTTCGGCGAGAACTACGCGCGCTATGCCGAGCGCGTCCCGGCGCTGATTCCGTTCGTCCTGTGACGCCTGTCGAACGGCTCTCCTATTCCTCGAGCGGCGGCGATCCGTGGAGAATGATCTCCAGCGGCCGATCGGGATCGTCGCTTCTGACAATGACCGTGGTCAGGATACGATGCATCCACGCCCGTTCGACCAACGCGAGGACGCGAGCCTCGATGCTCTTGAAGCGGTGAAGCGCGCCCTCGCGGGTCTCGAGTTCAAACGCCTCAAAGTCGCCGAAGCTGTCGTAAGCGATGCCCGCGATCTTGCCGGTGAATGACTTCCGCTCGTGTGGCCCGGGAACGCCGTGATGGCCGGGACCACCCACCGGATAGCCGGGACCGCCGCCCGGATGCCCGGGTCCGGGGTGGCCAGGAGAGGGAACCCCGCCGCCGGTCGGCGACGGCCAGATCTTGCCGGGATCGCCGCCGAAGGATATGACCCGGCCCGCGATCACGCCGAGATAGCGGTGGAAAACCGGGAACCAGCGGCTGTGGCGCGGGATCGCCTCGCCGATCCAGCGCAGCACGGAGAGAGATCTCTCCTCAGGCGGCAGCAGCGCCGCCTTCTGCCTGACCGGAATAGTGAGCTGGAAAGCGCCGATGACCTTCCGCCACCTCAGTTCGGCGACCGACCGCGGAGCGGCGGCGGTTCGGGCGCGGGCGCGGCCGCGGCTCTGGGGCCCGCGTAGGCCGACAGGATCGCCGACGGCGGCGTATCCAGACGCGTTGGTCACCTGGCGGATGACGACCGTATGCGTCCGTCCGCGCCGCATCGAGAGCGGCGTTTCGATGGAAAGAAGCCCTGCGTAGTTGGATCCCGCGCCAGGCGGCACGGGCACATAGGTTACGCCGACGGCGCGGCACTTCACGGTGTGCTCGTCGACCCGGGTGAGAGGGTTGCGCAAGTACATGCGCGAGGCCATCGCCATGACCGCGTCCGAGCCAGTCCCCGGCAGATAGATCGACGCGACGCTTCCGACAGGCGTCGAGCCCCAGTCGATCATCAGTTCGTCCGGCTGCTCGCCTTCGGGCAGCGCCGCCGGCGTTGGACGAATCTCGAAGGTCGTGACGGCGGCGGCCGAACCGACGCCGCTCCAGGCGATGTTGCGTTGGGCGAGCTTGTCCGAGTTCGACGGATCGCCGCCATGCGGGATGGCGACCGGGTCGAAGGCGATTTCGGCGACAAGGCACTGGTGGGGGGCGCGCATCATCGCCTGATTGATCGGCAGAGGCGGATTGTTCGAACTCGTGAACGGCCCGTCGAGGTTGCTCGGGTCGGCATGGATCGGCAGAACGTTGGTCGACTGATTGATGTCCAGCCAGCAGCCGAAAAAGGTGTCGACCTCGGCGCCGGTCGCATTGCCGCTGATATTCTGAATGTTGCCAAGCACGACGCCGGAAGCCGTGCGCGTGTCATGCTGGGTCGCCATCGAGTGCAGGGTCGTGTCGACCCGCGGCAGGGCGAAAAACGGGATGGTCACATAGTCGGGGCCGATCACCCCGGCGAGCGGGATCGGCTGGCCCTGGGGATTGGTCGCGCGGCGGTACTGCTCTCCGGGGGGATAGTCGAATATGCCCGTGGTTGACTGGGCCGCGAACAGGCGGAAAAACACCCGGACGGTCGAGGCGCCGATCAGCCCGTTGTAGCGCACGCGAGCAAGGCCGAAGTTGAAGACAGGAACCTGATTTTCGTCCTTGGGGGTGAGATAGAGGGCCGAGCCCTGTTCGTCAGATGGGAAAACGGCCGGATCGTCGAAGGTCTGGCTTCCCGTCGGGGAGTCGGTCAGCGCCTTGGCGACATGCTGAATGAAGTGGTTGGGGTCCGAACCCAGCACGACCCCGGCCTTATTGTCGTTGGGTCGGGCGACGAACACGCGTAGGTCGATGCTGAGCCACGGCGGGTCGCCGTGCAGAAGGTACGGGTCGGGTTGTTTGATGAGTTCGATTTGCCCGCTGGCCGACACGCCGGCCACGGCGACGCTGAAGGTGATCGTCTCCGTGGTCGTGCTGAAGCTGAAGGCGGGGTCGTTCGGATTCGTGCCGAAATCCAGGTTGTAGAAAAAGGTGAAACGCTGGGGGCCCGGCCCATAGCCGCCGCTGGACGACGCGTTGCCGGTGCAGTTGACGGTCATCCCTGAAATGGGCGACGCGACGTTCAGGACCGACGAGGGATTGTTAGCGCCAATCGTCGCCGCGTCGAATCCGTCGACGACCACGCGGAACGCGTCCTTGACCAGCGCATCGCCGCCTTCGAGCTTCCGCAGCGCATCGACCTCGTTCTGGCCCATCGTGCTGCGGTTGATGACGAACTCGCAGCCTTTCTCCGGGACGATCGCGGTCCACAGCTCCTGAATGCCGGTGCGGGTGTCGGTCCAGAGCGGAATGAATCCCTGGATATTGGCGTCGAGTCCGAAATAGTCGCCGATGAACGTCGTATCGGGGAAAGCCTCGGCCAGCGGAGCATCGATCGCCGGATTCCATGGTTTGTCGGTCACCACGAAGTAATCGAACGACGCTCCCTTGTCGAACGACTGGGAGATGATGACGTCGATCAGATACTGAGAAGGCTTGAGACCGAATTCGTAATAGGTGCACCCGACCACGCCGTTCGGATCGACGACGATCTGGGGGTGAAAATGCTGGAAGTTCGGCGGCGGAGCGGTCAGCAGCGGCTGTCCTGACGGTGGCGTCACCCAGGTCGCGCCCGCGTCGTTCGAGAGCGCGTAATAGATGCGCGAAATGCCTTCGCGATAATCGGCCCAGGCTACATAAACGGTCGGACCGTTGGAGCAGGCTGTCGGATCGGTGAGGACGCGGAATTTGCCGCCGGGCAGGACCGGAAAGCCGGAGTCGGTCGGAGGAATGACGGATTGGATCGTCGTAATCCCGCTCGCCGGCGGGGTCGCCGTCTGCTGGAAGGTCTCGCCGCCATCGAAGGACACAAGGAGGGCGATCTCCGCGTCGCCGAGCGAGGCGATGTAGATCGTGCCATCGGCGGACACGTCGATCTCCGGATAGACGGTGCCGGTCAGGATCGAGGAGCCCGCGGCGGCCGAGCCGGCGCCGATCCAAGTCGCGCCGTGATCCTTCGTGCGCGCGAAAGCCATGCCGCCGTTGAAGTCCCACACGGCGTAGACGTTGCCGTGGTAGGGGCTCGAAGGGTTCGTGTCTCCCGCCGCCCACTGCTTGTCGTCGCTGGGATCGTTGTGAATGGACTTCGGCGGGCTCCAGGTCTTACCGCCGTCCGTCGATTTGTAGACCACCATCCCGATCGTCTGGAACACGGGTGGCGTCGTGCCGAGGGTGCCGGTAAGTCCGACGATATAGACGTTGCCGATCTCGTCCCAGGCAAGCGTCGGATCCGTCATGACAGTGAAGCCGGGCATGGCGAGCGCCGCCGAATCATGCCAGGTCTTCCCGCCATCCTCCGAGTAAGAGGTCGCAAGCGTGAAGTTATAGGTTTCTATATTTGCGAATTTTTTGGACGCGCCGACAACCTGAAGCGGATTGTTCGGGTTGATCGCGAGGTTCAATTCGCTGCGCGCGTTGTTGAGACTGTTGTCGTGGGTGACCTGAATGTTGCCCATGGTCGACCTCCCTTTTCAAAGGAGAAGCGCGCTCCAACGAAGAGCGGCGCGACAATCAATTCGCTGTCCAGGCTGAGGCGCACTCCTCGGCGGTCGGGACGCGCGCCCGTCAGGCCGAGGCGGGCGTCCGCCGCCACTCCGCAATCGCAGATCCGAAAAAAATCAGGGTGAGAACGAAGAGGCCGATAACGATCCAGGACTCGACCGTCCCGTCATGCTGATCGGGGTCCCAGCCCGAGATGAACTCAATCCAATCGGGAAAGACAGGAGTGATCAGCGCTAGTATGCCGGTGAGGCTTCCAAGCCCCGCTTCGGTCCAAAACAGCGGGCGCATGCTCTTTCTCATGCTGGATCCCCCCTTTTTAGGCCAATCAACTCGACCGCGGCAAATCTCTAAATTAATTTTCAAATAGAAGCTGCAACAAAATGATCCCGTTTGCAAGGGATAAGTTGGGCTGCTATCTCCCTACCCCTACTCCCAGGCGCACCGGTTCTGTCGTCTCGCCGCCGTGCCGCCCGACACTGACGTGCCGCCGATGACGACGACTGCGATCGAGTTCAAGGGACATTCGTCGCCGATGTCGACATTGGCCTCCCGTGCGAGTGAGGCGCGGCGCGATCGGCCGGTTGGCCGTCGCGATCGGGGCGTCAAGGGCCGCGGCTCGGCTCAATTCTGCTGGCGGGCCGCTCTTGAACGATCTTTCGAGAGCGCGGATACGGTGGGTCCGCGATGGTCGTCGTTGACGCCCTGGATGAAAAGGCGGCGAGATTCTACGCGACACACGGCTTCGTGCGACTGCCCGAACTCGTTCAGGGTCGTGCCGCCGATGCGCCTCGTTTGATCACTCGGGCGTTTTCCTCGATCTCCGAGTCAGAGCTCGAAAACCGGGAATAAACGAGATTGAAACGAGACGGTTGACTGCGGCGTCCACCCCGAACGCTGCAGTAAATCAGGCGGAAGAGTCACCGCGCCCGCTTTTCCCCGCCCGCCGCCGTGATCACCGCGACGATGATGAGCCCAGTCGCCAAAAGCCGCACGCCTGCGCTGACCCCAAACGTGTTCAGCATGGTGAGCAAGAGCACGAGGAACAGCGCCCCGCCCCAGACGCCGGGAAGGTTGGCCTTGCCGCCCGACACCGAAGTGCCGCCGATCACGACGACCGCGATCGAAGCCAGGAGATATTCGTTGCCGATTTCGACGTTGGCGCCGCGGAAGTAACCGGCGAGCAGCGCGCCATCGAGGCCCCCGAGGGCGCCGCAGAGCGCGTAGGTCGCGAAGCGCACCGGCTCGACCTTGACGCCCGCGAGGCGGGCTGCGCGGATGTTCTGCCCGATCGCCAGGACGGAGCGGCCCCAGATCGTGCGATGAAGCGCGATATTCGCCCCGAATGCGAACAGCGCGGTCAGGATCGCCAGCAGCGGGACGCCGCCCAACACGATGTTGGTGAAGTCGGCGAAGCCGGGCGGCGGCTTGATTTGCAGGCCGCGGCCATAGGAGATGTCGATCGACTGGATGATGAAGCTCGCCGATAGGGTGGCGATGATCGGCGGGATGCGAAGCGCCCGGATCAGGAGATAATTGGCGACGCCGACGGCGAGCCCGCAGCCGAGCGCGGCGACGAGGCCGACGGCGACCAGGGAATTGTCGCCGCCCATGGTTTTCATCGCGACTGCGCTCGCCAGTCCGATATTGGCGGGCAGCGACAGGTCGACATTGCCGGGCCCGAGCGTGATGACGAACATCTGCCCCACGCCGACGATCACGGTGAACACCGCAAGCGAGAGCGCGGCGGTCAGCATGCCGCCGCCGCCGTGACCGCCGGTGAAGGCGACCGCCGCGAGCCAGACGACGAAGGCCCCGAGGAACGACCAGACCCAGGGCCTGGCGGCAAGCGCATTCGTCATCGCGCGGCACCGCTTCGGCTGATCAGAACACGGGCGGCGAGAACGATGATGAGGATCGCCCCGTTGGCGGCGACCTGCCAGTCCGGCGGAATGCGCATAAAGGTGAGAAGCGGCGAGGCCGCCATCGCCATCGTCAGCGCGCCGATCACCGCGCCGATCGGCGACACTTTTCCGCCGACGAACTCGCCGCCCCCGAGGATGACGCCGGCGATCGACAGCAGGGTGTAGCCGTTGCCGATATTGGCGTCGGCCGAGGTGGTGATGCCGACGAGCGCCATTCCTGACAGCACGCCGAACAATCCGGCCAGCGCGAACAAAGCCGCCTTGGCTTTCAGCAGCGACCAGCCGGCGCGCTCGATGGCGATCGCGTTGCCGCCGGAGCCGCGAAGGATCGAGCCGTACGAGGTCCGCATCAGCCCGAACCATGCGATCCCGGCAATGAGGACGGCGGCGACGATCGGAAACGGGACGAAGGGCGGCTTGACGCCCATGATCGCCTGCAGCCAGGCGGGCGCCGTTCCGCCCGGCTTCGGCAAGAGCAGGATCGCCAGGCCCTGCCAGACGAAGCTCATGCCGAGCGTCACCACGATCGAGGGCAGGTTGCGCAAGAAGATCAGGGCGCCGAGCGCGGCGTAGACAGCGACGCAGCCGAGAAGCGCGAGCACCCCGAGCGCCGGCTCGTCGTGCAGCCAGGTCGCCGAGACGCAGCAGACGAAGCCGACGAAGGTGCCGATCGACAGGTCGAGGTCGTTGCCGGCGATGACGAACATCTGCGCGACCGTGGCGAGCGCGATCGGGATCGCCAGGTTCAGCATCAGCGTGAAGCCGAAGTAGCTGATGGCGCGCGGGTTCAACCAGGCGATCGCCGCGACGACGAGAGCCAGCGACAGGGCCGGCAGCGCCGCCCGCAGCCTCCGCCTGAGATCAGCCCCGCTTGCGAGATCGGACGCCGAAGCCGCGACGCTCATCTCAGGCCGCGCCGGCGAAAGAGGACTGAATGACGCGTTCCTCCGTCAGCTCGTCGCGGGTCAGCTCGGCCACCACCGCGCGGTTGCGGAAGATGTAGGCCCGGTCGCAGTTCTTCAGCTCCTCCGTCTCGGTCGTGTACCAGAGGAAAGTCCGGCCCGAGGCGGCCTCGGCGCGGATCAGGTCGTAGACCTCGATCTTGGTGCCGTAGTCGACGCCGCGCATCGGGTCGTCCATCAGCACGACGCGCGCGTCGGAGGCGAGCGCGCGCGCAAACAGCGCCTTTTGCTGGTTGCCGCCCGAAAGCGACAGGATGTTGTTGCCGACGTCGGGCGTGCGAATCCGGATCCGCTGGCGCCAGGCGTCAGCGAGCTTCGTCTCGAGGCGCGGCGAGATCAGCGGGCCTGTCCGCAGCCGGCGGAGCGACCTCACGCCGATGTTTTGCGCGATCGACCATTGCGGAAAGACGCCGTCCGAAGCCCGGTCGCCGGCGACCAGGGCGACCGGGCCTTTCACGATTCCGGCAGAGCGACGGCGCGACGCAGCCTCGAAAGCCGCAAGGAGAAACTCGGTCTGGCCGTGGCCGGCGAGCCCCGCGAGGCCGACGATCTCGCCTTCATGGACCACGATCTCGCGGTCGTCCGCCTGCCGCTCCGGCCGCAGGCGAATGCAGATCGGCCGCTCGCCGACGGGCCTGAGCACGAAACCCGGATCAACGCCGGGGCTATCGACTCCGCCCATCGCGGCGACGAGCTTCGCCCGGCTCAGATTGCGCGACGCGTCTTCGGCGACGACCTTGCCGTCGCGCATCACGACGATGCGGTCGCAGGTATCGAGGACCTCGCCGAGAATATGGGAGATGAGCACAGTGCTCACGCCCGATCTGACCGCCTGGCGCACGTGGGCGAGCAATTGCCCGGCTGTGTGCGCGTCGAGCGCGGAAGTCGGCTCGTCGAGGACGACGAGGCGCGCCTGCCGCCCCACGGTGACGCTGAAGGCGCGCGCGATTTCGACCATCTGCCGCCGGCCGATCGACAGCTCTTGTACGAGATCGAAAGGCTCTACGCCGTGGCCTGGAAAGATCTCGTCGAGCTTGTCGCGTATGAGCCCCGCCGCCCGCTTGCGCCAGCCGAACCCCCGGATCGACACATGGACAATTCGCGCGTTCTCGGCGACAGTCAGGTTCGGGCAGAGCGAGAGTTCCTGGTAAACTGGGCGCAGCCCGAGCGCTTTGGCGCGCGCGGGCGACCAGCCCCGTTGTTCCTCGCCCGCGACAACCAACCGACCGTGGTCCGGCGTCACCCCGCCGTTCAGGACATGCATCAAGGTCGACTTGCCGGCGCCGTTATGGCCGACGACTCCGACGCATTCGCCTTCACGGACCGAAAAATCGACGCCGTCCAGAGCCCGGACAGCGCCGTAGGATTTCTCCACGCCTTTGAAGTCGACGAGAGAAGCGCCGCCGCCCGCCATGGTTCGTTGGTCCCCGAGCGCGCGACCCGACCGCCTCGCCTTTCGCCTACTTCATGTTCGCCTTGATGGCGGCGATCGCGTCGGCCTGAGTGTATTCGTGGCTCGCGACGCCGCCCTTCGGAATCTTCGGCAGTTCGGCTTCGAAGTCGTTCTGGTCGAACGCGAGGTACGGCACGGTGAGGTCGTGCGGGATCTTCTTGTTGCCGTCCAGCACTTGCTGCGCCACCCAGAAGGCGAGCGTCGAGACGCCCGGCGCGATCGAGGCCGACCAGGTCACGTAGCCGTCCTTCTCCTTCTGCTCCTTCCACCATTGGAGCTCGTCCTGGCGGTTGCCCATGATGATCGTCGGACGCGGCTTGCCAGCGGCGGCGAACGCCTGCGCCGCGCCATAACCGTCGCCGCCCTGGTCGACGACGCCGATGATCGGCGGCAGCGAGGGCAGCACGGTAGCGACCGCTTTCTGCGCCGTCGTCTGGTCCCAGTCGCCGGTGACGGAGGAGACGATCTTGAATTCGGGATGCTCCTTCAACCCCTCGAGAATGCCGGCATGGATGGCGTCGTCGATCGAAGTGCCGGCGAGGCCGCGGATCTCGAGCAGGTTGCCGCCCTTCGGCTGGAACTTCGCCATGTGATCGACTTCCTCCTTGCCATAGTCCTTGAAGTCGACGACGACGCGATAGGCGCAGGGCGCGGTGACGATGCCGTCGAACGAGACGACGACGATGCCCGCGTCGCAGGCCTGCTTGATCGCGCCGTTCAGGGCGTCGGGCGAGGCCGCGTTGATCACGATGGCGTTGTAGCCCTGCAGGATCAGGTTCTGGATCTGCGCCGCCTGCGTCGGCACTTCCTTGTCGGCGGTGGTGAACACGTCCGCGGCCCCGACGACGCCGTCCTTGACCGCCTTCTTGCTGACGATGTCGTAGCTCTTCAGCATCGCCTGCCGCCAGGAATTGCCGGCGTAGTTGTTGGAAAAGGCGATTTTCATCTTGCTGGTGTCCGCCTCGGCGGACCCGGCGAGCAGGACGCCGGCGGCGCACAGGGCGAGTATGGAGACGTTGCGGCTCATCGATTTCCTCCCAAGGATGATTCCCTCGCAAGCGGCGGCTCTCAAGGGGGCAGACCGTTTTGTGGTTGTTGCGGCCGCGGGGCGAGGGCTGCCGCGGCTCTGACACGCAAGAGCTAACATGTCAGAAAAATTCGAGTCAATTCGGACGGCTTGCAGCCGAGCCGTTTATCGAAAAGCGTCCGCTCAACTCGCATAGGCGTAGGGGCCGCCCCTCGCCAGCGCCTTGCGGTAGGCCGGGCGCGCGTGGATGCGTTCGACAAAGGCCGCGAGCTTCGGCCGCCCCTCGCCGGCGCCGGTGCGCGAAAGCGCCGCCTCGAGCGGAAAGCTCATCATGATGTCGGCGGCGGAAAATTCTTCGCCCGCGAACCAGGGGCCTTTGGCGAGCTCCGCCTCGACGAGATCGAACATGCTCTTCAGGTTCGGCGCGACATAGCCCTGCCGCGCGCCGTCAGCCACAGCCTTGGCAGCCTCGCGCAACGCCTCGGGCGCGCGGCCCGGGGCCGAGGTGAGCACCAGGTCGAGCAAGAGCTGCGGCATCAGCGAGCCCTCGGCGAAATGCATCCAGTAGGTCCAGCGGAGCCTTTCGGGCGTCCCGGCCTCCGGGCGCAGGCGCCCGCCGCTCTTGTCGACGAGGTATTCGACGATCGCGCCGGTCTCGGCGACGGTCGTGCCCTCGTCGACCAGGACGGGAGACTTGCCGAGTGGATGGACCGCCCGCAGCGCCGGCGGCGCGAGCCGGGTCACGGGATCGCGTTCGTAGAAAGTGATCTCATAGGGCAGCCCCAGCTCCTCCAGCATCCAGAGCACGCGCTGCGAGCGCGAGTGATTGAGGTGATGGACGGTCAGCATGAAGCATCTCCTTTCCAAGGCGCGGGCTGCGACCTCGGTCTTCGGGCCCTGTCCGCAAGGGCGGCGTCGGCATCCTCTACACCCCGGTCGGGTGATAATTCGGGCTCTCGCGGGTGATCGCCACGTCGTGGACGTGGCTTTCGCGCAGGGCCGCGTTGGTGATCCGCATGAAGCGGGCCTTCGCCTGGAATTCGGGGATCGTCGCGGCGCCGACATAACCCATGGCGGCGCGTAAGCCCCCGGCGAGCTGGTGCACGATCGCTCCGACTGGCCCACGGTACGGCACTTGGCCCTCGACGCCCTCCGGCACCAGCTTTACCTGGTCGCGGACGTCCTGCTGAAAGTAGCGGTCGGCCGACCCTTGCGCCATCGCGCCGAGCGAGCCCATGCCGCGATAGCTCTTGTACGAGCGGCCCTGGTAGAGGAACACCTCCCCGGGGCTCTCGTCGGTTCCGGCGAGGAGCGAGCCGATCATGACGCAATCCGCTCCGCCGGCGATCGCCTTGGCGAGGTCGCCCGAATATTTGATCCCGCCGTCGGCGATGACCGGCACGTCCGCCGCCCGTCCCGCTTCGGCCGCCTCGAGAACGGCGGTGAGCTGCGGCACGCCGACGCCGGCTACGATCCGCGTGGTGCAGATCGAGCCCGGCCCGATGCCGACCTTGATCGCATCGGCGCCCGCGTCGATCAGCGCTTGGGCGCCCTCGCGGGTCGCGACGTTTCCGGCGATGACGGAGACCTTGTTGGTCGCGCGCTGAATGCGCCGCACTTGGCTCAGCACCTGCTCCGAATGGCCGTGCGCCGTGTCGACGACGAGGCAGTCGACGCCGGCCGCCATCAGCATCTCCGCCCGCTCGAAACCCTTGTCCCCGACCGTGGTGGCCGCCGCGACCCTCAAGCGCCCGTCGGAATCCTTGGCCGCGTTCGGATGGGCGGTCGCCTTCTCGATGTCCTTGACGGTGACCAGTCCCACGCACCGTCCGGCATCATCGACGACGACCAGCTTCTCGATCCGGTGCTGGTGCAGGAGGCGGCGCGCCTCGTCGTGGCTGACCCCCTCGCCGACCGTCACCACCTTGCGGGTCATGAGCTCGGTCACCGGCTGACGCGGATCATCTGCGAAGCGCACGTCGCGGTTGGTAAGGATGCCGAGGAGCTTCGCCCCCTTCCCATCCGGACCACGCTCGACCACCGGAATGCCGGAGATCGAAGCCCGCCGCATGACGGCGAGCGCGTCGGCGAGCGTCGCATCGGGGAAGATGGTGATCGGGTCAATGACCATGCCGCTCTCGAAGCGCTTCACCTTCCGCACCTCCTCCGCCTGATCGGCCGGCTCGAGGTTGCGGTGGATGACGCCGATCCCGCCCGCCTGCGCCATGGCGATGGCGAGCCGCGCCTCGGTGACCGTGTCCATCGCCGAAGAGACGATCGGAAGATGGAGGTGGATCGAGCGCGTGAGGCGGGAGGCGATAGTGACGGCGCTCGGCATCACCGTGCTGTGGCCGGGCCTGAGCAGCACGTCGTCGAACGCAAGCCCCTCGGGAAATCCGGTCTCCGCGTTCGCCATCGCCGTCATCCTTCGTCCGACTCACGGCCGAAGTCGCCGCTTGGCGCGGCTGCCTAACATGGGCGGCGCGAAGTTCATAGAACGCGAAGGGCTTCTCTTAAGCGAAAGCGCGGCGGAAGGGTTCCGCCGCGCTTCCATCAGACACGCGCGATTCCCGCGCGGCGCTGGTTCACGCTAGTTGGGCAGCTTGTCGGCGAGCACGTCGATCCGCTGGATCTCCGGCGTCTTGGTGAACAACTGCGGCGCCTTCGACATCAGCTCTTTCGCGACCTTGCCCTGGAGATGGGCGTCGCGGCCGCGCTCGTTGGCGAACGCGTCGAAGATGCCGAATGTCCTCGGTCCCATCCGGATGGCGAACCAGGCGGTGGTGTCGGGCTCATCGTTGACCATCGAACGCGCGCTGGAGAGGAAGGATGCGACCTCCTGCTCCTTGCCGGGCTTGGCTTCGAGTTGGACGTAAAGCGCATGCTGCGTCATTTCAAACTCCTCTAACTCCCGCCTACTATCGTCCCCACGTTGCGCCCTAAAGCAAAACTTCGCCCTGAGGATGGCGAGAGTAGGACGTTTGCAGCAATGGCCGGCGTCACAATGATCTATCAGGAAGAGTTGACCCCGATAGCTTGGTTCGGCGCGGCAAGGGAGATAATAATACTCTAGCTTGATTCGTTAATTATTGCAGATGGAGAAGCAGCTCCTCTTCCACCGTGCTGGGACGAGCGGCGAATACGTTGCCCGACGGGTCGCCGTCGGGACCTTCGCTAGATCCCCTCCGCAGCGTCGATGCTCACGCGCCGCCGGAGGCGCGCGGCGTCCAGCAGCATCTGGGCCGCCCAGCGATAGACGTTTCGTTGTCGGACGAGATCACGCATCTCGCGTATCCGCTCGCGCTGGACTCCGGGATCCATCCTGAGAGCCGTGTTGATGGCCTCGGCCATTGCGTAAGTGTCGTAAGGGTTGACGATCAGCGCTTCCGAGAGTTCGCGCGAGGCGCCGGCGAAGCTCGACAAGATGAGGACGCCCTTCTCGTCGTCGCGGGCGGCGACGAATTCCTTGGCGACCAGATTCATGCCGTCGTGCAGGCTGGAGACGATGCACAGGTCCGCTGCTCGGAAAAGCTCGAAGACCTCGGCCGGCTCGTGGTGGCGAACGGAGAGTATGATCGGTTTGTACGAGCCGTCACCCCAGCGCGCGTTGATCGCCTCGGCCTCACGAATGGCCTCCGTCTGCAGCTCTTTGTAGACGCTGAGCTTACTGCGAGTTGGGGCGGCGGCCTGCACAAAAACAAACTTGCCTCGCCACTCTGGATGAGACTCCAGCAGAACATCGACCGCCCGCATGCGGTCAAGAATGCCTTTGGTATAGTCGAAGCGCTCGATCCCAACTCCGATCCGCACAACGTCGTCCAATCGCAACCGGCTCTTCACGACCTGGCGGCACTCCTCGGCCGGGGCCTGGCCGGCCAGCGCCGCAGGTGGCCACTCGATCGAGATGGGATAGGGCCGCACCAGAGTCTCATGCCCTCCCTGGGTCACCGAGCTTCGCTCGCGGTCGATGCGGCTCTCCATGAAGCGGTCCACTGCCTCGATGAAGTTGTTGCAATGAAACTGGGTGTGAAATCCAAGGATCGAGCTTCCGAGCAGCCCGTCGATGATCTGGTCCCGCCAGGGACAGATGCCGAAGGTTTCCGGGTTCGGCCATGGAATGTGCCAGAACGCAATGATCGTCGCCCGCGGCAGCCGCTTGCGCAGCATGCGCGGCAGGACGGCGAAGTGATAGTCCTGCACAAGGATAATGGGGTCCTCACGCGCTGCCTCCTGGGCGACGACGTCTGCGAAGCGCTCGTTCACCGCGAGATAATAGGCCCAGTCCCGTTCGCGGAAGGTCGGTCTCACAAAGGCGATATGGCAAAGCGGCCAGAGACCCTCGTTGGCCAGGCCGTAATAGTAGCCGTCCTGCTCCTCGTCGCTGACCCAGACCCGTCGCAACACATAGGCCGGATTGTCCGGCGGCACGGCGACCCGATCACGGTCGTCGACCACGTCCCGGTCTGCGGAGCCCGACCCGTGGGCGACCCACACTCCGCCGCAGGCGCGCATGACCGGCTCGAGCGCGGAGACTAGGCCGCTCGCCGGGGTCTGGAGCACGATCCGGCCGTCGAGCCGGTTGTGAATATAGGGCTCCCGGTTCGAGACGACGATGACCTGGGCGCCCGGCAGATCCTGATCGAGAAGCTGATGCAGCGTTTTCGGCGACCATTCCACGTAAATGCCGTCGGCGTATTTTCGCTCGAGCCGAAGCTCGGACAGCATGGCCTCGATGTCCCGCCCGATCGGCAGCTCGTTGTGTCGACCGCCATAGTCGGCGCGCCCCAGATTGAAATTGGCGATCGCGAGGCGAAGTGACCTCGTCCACCCTCTGAACAAGGCGAGCACGATCGCCGTCGCGAGCAACCCGATCCCGGCGGCGACGCCGATGAGGGCGAGCGCCATATAGAATTCGGCCTCGTGCGCTCGATGTTCGATGAACGTCAGATCGTGGACGACGAGCAGCGAACCCTGACCCTCCTTCGGCGGAAGCGGGAAGAGCGCGAGCGCGACGGGAGGGCCGTCGCCGTGGACGACTTTGAACGTATCGACCTTGGGAAGCGGAGGTTTCGGACAATGCGCCTCGCTCGGCATTTCCTTTGTGGCGTAGAACATCTTGCCGCTGGCGCTGCAGAAGCCGAGAGCCAGCAGCCGCTCATCCTCCGCCAGTTGCTCGAAGAACGGTTTGAGATCGCTTTCGGGTTTTGCCGCGAGCCCCGTCGCAACGCGCTCCCGAATGGAGCGATAAACGAGGCGCGCGCGCAACTCGATGTCGCGCTGCGACCATTGGTCGATGATCAGCGAAGCCATCTGGGTCATAGCGGCTATGATCACCGCCAGCGCGGCGAGCCCGAGAAGGGAGTAGCGGACCGAAGGCATGCGCCATAGCCGCGTGGCGGCGGACCGCAGAGGACCCTGCCCGCTGGCCAGGAAATTGGCCGATTTGGACGGCCCGTCTCTGCTCATTCAAAATCGCGCAAAACGCCCGATCCGGGCGGTCGCGGCTCAGCGACGTCGACCCTCAGACAGTGCCTTCCTAGCAATGGGAACAACTTCAACATTGGCTCGGAGATCGATTTCAGCAGTACTGCGACGAAATGATGGCGCCTCCTTCGGCCGGAACCGCTTGCGCCTGCTTCTGCCTTCGACACTCGCTGCGAATTCGGCGTGAGGCTCCGGATTTTTAGCGCGACTTCGCGGTTCATGCTCATCGGTGCTAGGATAATGCAATGGCGGATGCGGTGAAAAGCGACCTTGACGTTGACGCCTTCCTTCAGTGGACTGAGGGCAGGGACGGACGGTGGGAGTTGCGCGAAGGGCGGCCCGTCCTGATGGCGCCGGAGCGAGCCGCTCACGCGCTGACGAAATACGCGGCGCAAAAGGCTCTGGAAGCCGCAATCCTCGATGTCGGCCTGCCCTGCCGGATGTTTCCGGACGGAATGACGGTCCGGATCAGCGCGCGCACCGCTTTCGAGCCGGACGCGCTGGTCGTCTGTCCCTCCCCGCCCGATCTCGACACGATGGAAATCCCAAATCCGATCGTCGTGGTGGAAGTCCTGTCGCCGAGCACAGCGGCGGACGATCATGGGGTCAAGCTGGACGGCTATTTCTCGCTTCCGAGCGTCGAGCACTATCTGATCGTCGACCCGGACCGACGGGTGATGATCCACCACAGGCGCGGGAGGGACGCGATCGAAACACGGATCTTGCGCGACGGTCTCCTGCGGCTCGACCCGCCGGGCCTCGAGGCGAAGGTCGCGACGTTCTTTATTACCGAGTGAGCCGGCGCGTTCTGAAGCGCCTTTGCGCCAATTTCATCCTTCGTTGGAAGCCAAGCGCGACTGTCCTTTGAGGCCCGGCGGCTCTTCCATCAGATGCAGCGCCCGCCGTCGACCTCAAGGATAACCCCGGTCAGGAAGGAAGCCTCGTCGCTGGCGCGGATCGTGGGCGAAGCGCGCGTCGCGATTGGTGGAGATGCCGATGAGCTTGGCGGGCTTGCCGTCCAATCCCCGAGATCGAGGCGCGGCGCATGAGCGTCAGCGCGTCGGCGAGCGTCGCGTCGGGAAAGATGGTGATCGGATCGACGACCATTCCGCTCTCGAACCGGTTGACCTTGCGCACCTCCTCGGCCTGCTCCTCCGCTGCAGATTGCAGTGGATGACGCCGATGCCGCCGGCCTGGGCCATGGCGATCGCAAGCCGCACCTCGGTGACGGTGTGCGTGGCCGCGGAAATGATCGGCAGATTGAGGCGAATCGTCCGGGTGAGCCGCGCGCCGATATTCGTCGCGCTCGGCGTCACCGCGCTCAGTCCCGGACGCAGCAGCACGTCGTCGAATGCAAGGCCTTCGGGAATAGAATTGGGTTCAACGACCGCCATAGCCTTCATTCCTCGCCGGACTGAGGTGGGCGGATGGAATCAAGCCTCATCCGCCATATGGCGGGGCCGCCTGACATGGTGAGCCGAAAGTTTCTATATTAGGGCCTGTCTTCATTTGAATTGAGAACGGATTGGAATCGGAGGCGGAACGTTTTGTGTTTTGGATAGGAGAGGGATTCCCGAATCAGCAAATGTCTGACTCGTGAGAGGTCGGCCTTTAGGAGGGGCTGACCGATGCGACGATATTCCCTGCGCGACGACCAGTGGGATCGGATCAAAGACATTCTGCCGGGCCGCGAAGGCCATGTGGGCGGCACTGCGGCGGACAATCGGCTGTTCGTCGAAGCTGTTCTTTTCAGGTTTCGAGCCGGTGTCCCGTGGCGCGATCTGCCCGAGCGCTTCGGCGACTGGAAGATCGTCTACCAGCGCTTCAACCGATGGGCCAAGAGCGGCGTTTTCGAGCGGGTTTTCAAGCTCTTATCCGACGACCACGACAACGAGTACATGATGATCGACGCCACCATCGTGCGCGCTCATCAGCATAGCGCGGGCGCCCAAAAAAGAGGGCGCGCAAGCCATCGGCCGATCCCGCGGCGGATTGACCACCAAAATCCACGCGGTTGTCGACGCCCTCGGCAATCCCGTCGGGACCATGCTCAGCCCGGGCCAGGATCACGATCTGACTTGCGCCGAAGCTCTGATCGAAGCCCTCGATCCCCACGCCCTGATCGGCGACAAGGCCTTCGACGCCGACTCCTTCATCAGCGCTCTCAATGCTCGAGCGATCACCCCAGTCATCCCACCCAAATCAAACCGAAAAACCCCGCGCCCGTGCGATTTCATCCTCTACTGCGAACGCAATCTCATTGAGCGTTTCTTCAACAAGCTCAAACATTTCCGCGCCATCGCCACGCGCTACGACAAGCTCGATAAGATTTTCCTCGCCGGGGTTCAATTCGCCTGCGCCGTCATCCTCCTTAACTGAACACACCCCCTAGCAAGTCCCCGAGATTCGAATGCAGCCTTTTCTCGGGATCGCGTCCTCGATGGAAGCGCCTCTTTCGACCCCAGGAAAACGAAGCCTTGCGGCTGCCCCCAGAGCAGAACCATAGTTCGCGCGCCGAAAGCTACCTCAACGTATCCTTGACGCTCGAGGCCAAAGCTGCGGGCACGAGACTTTCCGGGACTTGTATGGTCTGGCTGCGCCCATCCTTTTGGCGGGTAATGCGGTAGCTAAAGACATCATTGGTGTTCTTCGCCGGCGGCACGCTGCCGCTTTCAAACAACTTTTCGACCTTAGCCTGATCTTCGGGCGATAGATCGGAAGAATTGACCTCGCCCTCGCTCTTAATGTTCGGGCTTACGCCGAAGCCCGCTAGTCCCCCCAGTCGCTCGATCGACAGTTTAGGCACGTCCGCACTTCCTCGCTTGTCGGAGCCAGACTACAGGCCAACGGCGGTCCAACCGGCGTCAATCGCATTGGCCACGTTGGCGTTGGGAAGGATTTATCTGACCAGCCAACTGGCGAGTGCGGCTCGCAAAACTCTGCATCGACATATTGGGGCTGGGGTCGGAGTTCGCCAGAGCTTGGTACCATATTTGGCCAAGGGCTTCCCAGCTCTTGCCGCCAATCGCTTTTGCTGCAGTGAAAAACGCGAGGTTCGGTATACCGCTGCTGATGTGAGGATCCATCCCAATCTGGAAATCCGAGAAGTGGAACGGTTGCGGCGTCAAGCAGTGCGCGGCGCCCGGGCTGGCCAAATCCCGCAAGCAGGTAAACCCGCGCTGCGCGGCGCCGGGTCCGATAATTTCCTTGCCGATCAACCAGTCGGCCTGAGTCACGTCCTGATTCGCCCGCCATTGGCGGAACATCGAGCCGAAGGCGTCGGACATGTGTTCGTTCAGTCCTCCGGCTTCGCTGGTGTACGACAATTGCAGGGAATACTGGGTGACGCCGTGAGTCAGTTCGTGGGCGATAACGTCGGTTGAATTGGTGAAGTCAATGAAAATGTTGTTGTCGCCGTCGCCATACGTCATCCGTGAGCCGTTCCAGAAGGCGTTGTTGAAATTCGTCCCATAGTGGACCGAAGACGCCATGGTGATGCCCGCGCCGTCGATCGAATTGCGGCCGAACACGGATTTGTAGAAATCGGCTACCGCGCTGGTTTCGACAAAAGCGCGTTTGGTTGTGTCGTCAGCGGAATTGGCCGGGTCGGCCACGGGTATGCCCGGGAGGGTCTGATTATGTTGACAATCAGATAGAGTGATTGCTGGCGCCGCCGGAACGACGCCCGCGACCAACCCCATCGAAGCCGTTACTGCGGTAACTTTCCCAGCCTGCCTCCGCAATTTTCGTATTTCTGTTCCAAGCCGGGCGGCGTTAGCGAAATGTTTGCGTTGCGCGGCGGTGAGTTCTGGGGTCTTTTGAGAAGCGTTTGAGCACTTCGTCCGGAATGATTTGGCAGAAGCACGCCATGGTTCTCTCCTGGAAAAATTTTCTGGGCGGCTAATCCACCCCACGGGCGGGGAGCGGCGCGCCCCGCTCGAATTCGTCCCCCTGGGAGCGCTCGGCGAAACAAGGATCCGCGCTTTCCGGGGAGCGGCCGGCCGCACCCTATCTTCGGAACGAAATTCTCCCGAACCGGGGAAAACTCGCCCCATAGGGCGCTCGCCCGACGCTGCGCCGCTGTTCGCGGCGCTCAAGGGGCGAAGGGCCAGCCGGGCGAGCGCTTCAGGTCAGGGTCGCGACCGAGACGTGGGGCCAGACCAGACCATTGAAAACTAGAAGAACGCGCTGCGTATATTGCAGCTGAAGGAACTGGGTGCCGTCCGCATTCTGCACGGTTTCGATCCAGAAGGTCGCTGTTGTCGCCAAGACATTCGCATTGAATCCCGTGGACACTCCTCCCGACAGGAAAGCTATGTCCGCGATGCCGCCGCCGGTCGTCACATGGGCTGGCAGCGGCCCTCCTGGCGCAGGCAACAGGGTTGGGTCTGACGCGACGATCAGCACCGTCGTGTTTATGATGTTCTGACCTTTGATGGCGTTTTGAAGCAGTAGGTTCGGATTGGTCAGGACGTCTTGCGTCAAGTCTGGAACGCTAGCCGGCGGCGTTCGCGACGTGGTGACATTGGCCAGCGTTTGCTCCGGGAAAGGCGGGGTCACCAAGCCGGTAACTCCGTCGTCTGGACTTCCAACCGAGAAGGGCGTGATTGTTGTGTTGGCGATCAGGGGCGCCGGCGCGGTGAACACGATGCCTTCGAGATTTATTGTCGTGCCGTGGGGGATCGACCCCATGCGGACGACGCTCGCTGGCTCGGGCGGATTGGTGGTGCTGGGAACGTTGATCCAAACGCCAGGCTCGAAGTGCTGTCCGACCCCGCTGATGCGATCCGTCACTTGTTGCAGATAAGCGATGCCGCCGAGCCGGATGTCCGGTTGCAACGCCCCTCGGTTGGCGATGCCGATATTCTCTCCGCTGCCGGTGATGTCGGTGAAGGAGAGGGTCTCCTGGGTCTCGTTGAGTTCGAGGAAGAAATCCTTCGTGCCGTTCTGACCGCCGAAATTGGGTCTCCAGATCAAATTGAAGCCTTGCCCCGACCAGCTCCTGAGCGGGTTGTCCTGGCCGGGGAGCGCCAGCGGCAGATTGCCAACGAACCCCGCGAGGAGACCGCGTGGGTCCGCTGGCGCCAGTCCCGGGGCGAGCCCCTGCGGCGCGGCGACGACGTGACCAAATTTGAAATTGGTGTCGATAGGCATGGATCCCTCCGAGCATGATTTTCGCGAAATTGCTTGCTATCAACGCGTCCCCGGACCGCTCTTACTGAGATGTGTCCGGGGTCCCGGTTCGAGTAATAGCTTCTGGCGGAAAAGGCTGTGATGCCTGTCACACTTCGGCCTTAATCGACCGCAGCTCGGCGGCGAAGTCGCCAATTCCCTGATGGGCCATGAGTAAAGCGGGCAAGATTGAACGGGCCGCCGAACGGCTGTTCCTAGCAAGTCCGGCCGGCGCAATGGCGTGCCAATTTCCCGGATCGCTCCTCCAGTGTTACTGTTGAAGCATGTCGAGCCCGGCGCGAAGCGAAATGGACGTGGAGGCCTTTCTCGCCTGGCCTGACGGGCGGCAGGGGCGCTGGGAGCTACGCGCGACGGCCAGCCGCTCATGATGGCGCCGGAGCGGGCGCTACACGGTCTTATAAAGTACGCGGCGCAAGAGACCTTAAAGGCCGCGATCTCGAAGGGCCGGCCTCCCTTGTCGCACGTGCCCCGACGGGATGATGGTCCGGATCGCCGCGCGCACCGCGTTCGAGCCCGACGCGCTCGTCGTCTGTCCCTCCCCGCCTGGTCTCCGCACGATGGAAATCCGAAATCCGGTGATCGTCGTCGAAGTCCTGTCGCCGAGCACGGCGGCGGACGATCATGGGGTCAAGCTGGACGGCTATTTCTCGCTTCCGAGCGTCGAGCACTATCTGATCGTCGACCCGGACCGACGGGTGATGATCCACCACAGGCGCGGGAGGGACGCGATCGAAACACGGATCTTGCGCGAGGGTCTCCTGCGGCTCGACCCGCCGGGCCTCCAGGCGGAGGTCGCGACGTTCTTTATTACCGAGTGAGCCGGCGCGTTCTGAAGCGCCTTTGCGCCAATTTCATCCTTCGTTGGAAGCCAAGCGCGACTGTCCTTTGAGCCCCGGCGGCTCTTCCATCAGATGCAGCGCCCGCCGTCGACCTCGAGGATAACCCCGGTCAGGAAGGAAGCCTCGTCGCTGGCGAGGTAGAGCGCAGCAGCGCCGATGTCGTGCGGCGTGGAAAAGCGGCCGAGCGGAACCGTCGCCTTGAAGGCGGCGCGCCTTTCCGGCGTGTCCTTGCCCATGAACATCGCCAAGAGCGGCGTCTCTCCGGCGACCGGCGCAATGGCGCAGACGCGGATCTTGTCCGGCGCGAGCTCGACCGCCATCGATTTCGTCATCACGTGCACCGCGCCTTTCGACGCGTTGTAGACCGTGAGCCCGGGCCGGGGACGCAAAGCGGCGGTCGACCCGACGTTAACGATGACGCCGCCCCCGTGCTCGCGCATGTGGGGCACGAAAGCCTGCGCGGTCAGGAAGATCGACTTGACGTTGACCGCCATGATCCGGTCGAACTCCGCCTCCTCCACCTCCATGAGAGGCTTGTTGCGGTGGGTCGTGCCGGCGTTATTGACGAGAATGTCGATCCGGCCGAAGGCCTCGATTGCGGCTTTCGCCGCGCGGGCGACGTCTTCGCGGCGCGACACGTCGGCGCAAAGGGCGATCGCCCTCTCGCCGAAGCGCCTGGCGGCCGCCTCGGCCACGTCCGCCTTCAGGTCGAGGCAAGCGACGCGCGCCCCCTCTTGGGTGAAAGTCTCGGCAATGCCGAAGCCGAACCCCTGCCCGGCCCCCGTGACCAGGGCGGTCTTGCCCTTCAAGCGCATCTACGCGTCCTTCTTGAACTCGGAGTTCGAGCCTGCCTTTCGCCGCTCCTCGACCAGCTTGTCGTCGATCTCCCTGGCGCGGATGGCGGCGGGGCGCGAGCTGATGAGCCCCCAGTAACGTTCGAAAGCGGGGCGCTTGTCGATTCCGCGGAACGCCATGCCCCAGCCGATCTCCGAGCCGACAAAGATGTCGGCCGCGGTGAAGCGGTCGCCAGCGATATATTCCGTCCGGTAAAGCGCGCCTTCGAGCGCGGCCAGCGTGCGCTCGAGGTTACCGTAGCCGACCATTCCCTCTCGCTCGGCCGGAATCTCGAACCCGAGCGCCTTGTCGGTGACTGCCGCGTCGACCGGGCCGGCGCCGAAAAACAGCCAGCGATAATAGCACCCGCGCTCCCGCGACGCGGGCGGCGGCGCGAGGCCGGCGTCGGGAAAGGCGTCCGCCAGATAGGCGCAAATCGCCGCGGCCTCGGTGACGACGGTCTCCCCGTGCCGGATCGCCGGGACCTTGCCCATCGGGTTGATCGCCAAATATTCCGGCCCCTTCATTGAATGGCCGAACTCCAGGATCTTCGTTTCGTAGGGCGCTCCGACCTCCTCCAGCATCCAGCGGACGATCCGCCCCCGCGACATCGGGTGGGTGTAGAAGACCAGTTCATCGCTCATTGCCGCTCTCCGTTTCCTGCCCAATGTGATACATTTGTCAGCGACTGGCCTTCTCCGCCACCGCTGGAACCGCAATGCGCATCGAAACCGACGTCAAGCTGGATTTCAAGGACGTTCTCATCCGGCCGAAGCGTTCCACGCTCAATACGCGCAGCGCCGTCGACGTCAACCGCTCCTTCCGCTTTCTGCACACCGGCTCGGAGTGGAAAGGCTTCCCGCTTATCGCAGCCAATATGGACGTGACCGGCACCCTGGCGATGGCTCGGGCTTTGGGCAAACATGGCGCGCTGACCGCCTTGCACAAACACTACCCCGAGGCTGAGCTGACGAAATTCTTCGCAGGACCGGACGGCGTTCACGCCTTCTATTCGCTCGGCACCACCGCCGCCGACCTGAGAAAGCTGGCGGCCGTCGCCAAAACCGCCCCGATCCGGCTGATTTGCCTGGATGTCGCGAACGGCTACGCTGAAAGATTTCTCGAGGTCGTCAAACGCGTGCGGGACGACCATCCGGAGTCCGTCATCATGGCCGGCAACGTCGTCACCGGAGACATGACGGAGGCCCTGATCCTGGCCGGCGCCGATATCGTGAAGATCGGCATCGGCCCCGGCTCGGTCTGCACGACCCGGCGCGTCACGGGAGTGGGCTATCCGCAACTCTCCGCGATCATCGAGTGCGCCGATGCCGCGCACGGCCTGAAGGGTCAGGTCTGCGCCGATGGCGGCTGCACGGCGCCCGGAGACGTCGCCAAGGCTTTCGGCGCCGGGGCCGACTTCGTCATGCTCGGCGGCATGCTCGCCGGCCACGACGAATGCGACGGGAACACGCGGTACGAGGAGCGAAACGGCGAGAAGGTGCCGGTCGGCATGACGTTCTACGGCATGTCGTCGGAAACCGCGATGAAGAAGCACTCCGGCGGCGTCGCCCATTACCGGGCGGCCGAGGGGAAGTCGGTCGAAATCCCCTACCGCGGCCCGGTCGACGGAACGATGGGCGATATCATCGGGGGCGTTCGGTCGATGATGACCTATATCGGCGCGGCCCACCTCAAAGAGGTGTCGAAACGCACGACGTTCGTCTGCGTGTCCGCGCAGACGAACGACGTGTTTGGCAGCTGAGCGGTCGGATCGGCCGCTGGTGATCTGTCACGAAACATTCTTCTGATTTTCCCCAGACGCCCGCCCGAACGGCATCGACAGAGCGCGCGGGCGCGAGATATCCCTGCTTTGCGCCGAGCAGGGAATTTGAGTTCCCTGCTCGGCCAAAAAAATTCCCTGTTCGTCCGCGTAGGGAATTTTGGCGGAATTGGTTGGAATCGTGAAGCTTTTTGGCGCGGTTTTTCCGAAAAGCGGCCAAAGGGCAAATGAGTCCCTGTTTTTTTCCCAGTTCTCAGGGAATTCCGCCGCGCTTAAGGGCCCGGACTTTACGACGGCGGGAGGGTTCTGTTCCATGCGGTCGGGGAGGATCGGAGTATTAGATTCGCCGCACTAGGGCTGGTTCAACCTGTCGGCGAACTCGGCGATCGTCTTGGCGTAAATCACGGCGCTGTTCCATTCGAGAAGGGCGGCGAAATTCGGCTGCCCTTCATCCCATTTCGCGCCGCGCTGCCAGCCATGCGCATGCAAAAAATTCGCGGTCGAGGCAAGCGCGTCGGCGGAATTGCCGATCAGATCACCCCCTCGCCCTCCATTCGCCGAAACCCCGTATTTCAAGTAAGCGGACGGCATGAACTGCGTCTGGCCAAGCTCCCCTGCCCAGGCCCCTCTCATCTGCGACGGGTCCAGGAGGCCGCGCTGCACGATCATGAGCGCGTCGATGAGCTCGGCCCGATAAAGGCTGCCGCGACGGCAGTCGTACGCCAGAGTTCGCGAGCGCACTAAACGTCGGATATTGCCCAAGTCCGGAGCCAAAGTCTGTCTCGAGCCCCCAGATCGCCACCAGAACCGGTCCGGGGACGCCAAAGCGCTGCTCAATTCTCTGAAGCGGCTCAGCATAGGCGAGCAGCATCATCTTGGCGCGCTTCATCCGCCCAGGGGTAATGTGCCGCGCCGCGAAGGCGGCGTAGTTGCCCTGCAGCGCCGCTTGCCCATGGTCGTGCGCAAGGACGGAGCGGTCGAAAGTCGCGGTGGCCAACGCGCTGTCCACCACATCCGGCGAGACGCCGTCGTTGATCGCCACCTGTTTGAAGTCTTCCAACCACGCCCTGAAGCCGTCGGCGCTGTCGCCGCAATCCGCGGCTCCCGCGGCCACAACGCTCAAATTCAACGTCACAAAGGCAAGCAAAAACGCCCTCAAGATGCTGCTTCGCATCGCATGCTCCACTTCATCGAAAGCAACTCGGAAAACTTTAGCCGCGAATCGAGGCCTAAACTAGACCTTGCGCCGGGCGCCCCGAACACGGGCGTTCATGCGACAATTCGACGTTGGAGGCTCGCGAGCCTGCGTGGTAAAGCTCCCCCGTCATGAGCCTCCCAGTTTCCCCGGCTGAAGGCGCTGCGCCGATGCGCCTCGCCGGCGCGACGCGAGCCGAAATCACCCGCGCCCTCCTCGATCTCGGGGTCGGGGAGCGCGAGTGCAACATGCGCGTCTCGCAGCTCTGGCACTGGATTTACCATCGCGGCGTGCGCGCCTTTCCTTCTATGGGCAATATCTCACGACCTCTGCTCGAAAAGCTAGCGGAGCGTTACAACCTCGACCGCCCGGAAATTGTCACGGAGCAGATCTCGGTCGACGGCACGCGCAAGTGGCTTCTCAGGATGCCCTCGGCGCACCCGGGTGATAAGCGCGCCGAAATTGAATGTGTCTACATCCCAGAAACGGACCGAGGCACGCTTTGCGTCTCGAGCCAAGTCGGTTGCACTCTCAATTGCTCCTTCTGCCATACGGGCACGATGCCGCTCGTTCGCAATCTGACCACTGCAGAAATCGTCGGGCAGGTGCTGGTCGCTCGCGATCGCCTCGGCGATTTTCCCGGCGGCGCCGCGCCGACCGACGGACTTGTTCCGTCGGGTGAGGGCGTGCGCGCTGTCTCGAACATTGTATTCATGGGCATGGGCGAGCCGCTCTACAATTTCGCGGCGGTAAGGGACGCAATCGCCATCCTAACCGACGGAGATGGGCTTTCTCTGTCGAGGCGGCGGATTACGGTGTCCACTTCGGGCGTGGTCCCCGAAATGGCGCACCTCGGCGTCGAAAGCGGCGCGATGCTCGCCGTCTCGCTGCACGCAACGAACAATCCGTTGCGCGACAAACTCGTGCCGCTGAACCGGAAGTACCCGATCGAGCAACTCCTGCAAGCCTGCCGCGACTACCCCGGCGCGTCGAACGCGCGACGAATTACCTTCGAATACGTGATGCTGAAAGGCGTCAACGACACGCCAGCCGACGCGAGGGCGCTCGTACGCCTGCTCAAGGGCCTGCCGGCCAAGATCAATCTCATTCCCTTCAATCCTTGGCCCGGCAGCTCCTATGAATGCTCAGACTGGGCTTCGATCGAGCGGTTCTCCGAGATTGTGTTCAACGCAGGCTACGCAAGCCCGGTGCGCACGCCCCGCGGCCGGGACATCCTTGCCGCCTGCGGTCAGCTGAAGAGCGAGAGCGAGAAGTTGCGGGCGCGGGCGCGGATGTTGCTCGAGGAGAGCCTGGTTGTTGGACAAGATTGACGCGCGGGAGATACCGGCGACAACGGAAGACGATGCGGCCGCCGCGCCGCTCGATATATGGAGCATCGTCAGGACGAGCTTCGGCGGCGTCTTCCGCATGCCCCGACTGGATCGGCGCGGCGCCGCCGCCCTCGTCGGCATCGTGATCCTCGCATGGCTCTCGACGTCGCTTTACCGCGTCCAACCCGACGAGAAGGGCATCGTCTTGCGCTTCGGCAAATGGGTCGAGACGACCGACCCTGGCCTCCATGTCCACCTGCCCTATCCGATCGATACGGTATTGCTGCCTAAAGTCACCCAGGTCAATCAGGTCCAGCTCGGCGTCGGCGCATGGGGCGCGACCGGAGACGGTCAATCGAGCCGCGGCAGGCAGATGCTGACCGGGGACGAAAACATCGTAGAAGCAGACTGTACCGTGTTCTGGAAAATCCGCGACCCGGGCCAGTTCCTTTTCAAGGTCGACAATCCGGAGCTCGCCGTCAGGATCGCAGCGGAGGGCGCGTTGCGCGACGTCATAAGCCGAACCCCGATCCAGGCGGCGATGTCCGACAAACGCCAGCAGATCGCGGACGAGACCCTCGCATTGCTGCAAAACCTTCTCGATGACGAGCACGCCGGAGTCGAGATTACCCAAGTGCAGCTGCAGCGCGTCGAACCGCCGCTCGCGGTTATCGACGCCTTCAACGACGTGCAGCGCGCGCGCGCCGATCAGGAGCGTGAGCGCAATGAGGCCGAAGCCTACGCGAACGACATATTGCCGCGGGCTCGCGGCGATGCAGAGCGCATTCGCCAGGAAGCCGAGGCCTATAAGGTCCAAGTGGTCAATCTCGCGCACGGCGAGGCCGAGGCGTTCCTGCCGCTGCTCAAGAGCTACGAGGCGGCGAAAGATGTGACCGCCTGGCGCCTTTATCTCGACAGCATCGACGAGGTTTTGAAGAAGGCCTCCAAGGTCGTCGTCGACACGTCCGGGAAAGGCATGTCCAGCGTCGTGCCCTATATGCCGGTGAGCGAGTTCAAACCGCCGGCGCCGGTCGCTCCGACTACGGTCGCGCCCGCCGCTCCAACGCAGGGGGCGGCGAAATGAGAAGCCATCGGCTGGCGGCGATCGCCGCAGTCGCGCTCGCGCTCGATCTGCTCGTCTCCTCGGTCTATGTCGTCAACGAAGGCGAGCAGGCGCTCGTCGTCCGGCTCGGCGCGCCGCTTGGCGTTGTCGACCAACCGGGCCTGAAGGTGAAGGCGCCGTTCATCGACACGGTCTATGTGACATCGACGCGTTCGCTGCTGCTCGAGCCGCCGGTTGAACAGGCGATCATGGGCGATCAGAAACGGCTCGAGCTGCAACCCTACGCGCGCTACCGCATTGTCGATCCGTTGCGCTTTTACCAGGCTTTGCGAACGCCGGAAGCGGCGAACGCGCAACTCGCCCAGCTTGTCAGTTCCTCCGCGAGGCGAGAGCTCGGCCAGATCCCGTTGCGCGCCTTGCTGACCGATGAGCGAAGCCACATCCTCGACCTTATCAAGAGCGAGGTCGCGGCGAAAGCGAAGCCGCTGGGAATCTCGGTCGACGAGGTGCGTTTCCATCGCGCCGACCTGCCGCTCGAAACAAGCCAGGCGATCTACGACCGCATGAAATCCGAGCGGCAACGTGAGGCGAAGGAATTGAGGGCCCAGGGCTTCGAATGGGCCCAACAAATTCAGGCCCGCGCCGATCGGGAGCGCACAGTCATACTGTCCGAGGCCCAGCGAGCGGCGACGCTCGCACGCGGCGAGGGCGACGCGGAAGCGAACAAAACGCTAGCGGACGCCTTTTCGAAGGATCCGCAATTCTATTCCATGTATCGGTCTCTGCAGACTTACAGGGGCGCGCTCGCGAATTCCGCTCCGACGATGGTCGTCAGTCCGGATGCGGAATTCATGCGGCTCCTCAAGTCCGGCCCTCAGCCGCAGCCGGCCGACGGCCCGAGACCTTAAGACTTGGTCATGGAAGCCTTATCGGACGTCGCCCTAATCAACTCACCAGACTCAGTCGGGTTTGAGCCTCCGGATCGGCGCACGTGATCGACGCCGCCGACTGGCTTTTTCTCCTGCTGCAGATCTTCTTCGTCGACCTGCTGCTTGGGGCGGACAACGCGATCGTCATCGCCCTTGCCTGCCGACACCTTCCGCCCCAGGACACGCGTTGCGCGGTCCTTCTCGGCGCGATCGGCGCGATCGTGCTCAGGCTCGTCATGATCCTGTTCGCCAACGCCTTGCTTGGTGTGCCCCTAGTTAAGCTCGTCGGCGCATGGATGCTCGTTGTCATCGCGCTCAACGTCAAGGGGCAGAGAGGCGATGACGAGGGGGCGGCCAAGAGCGTCGGAACCGCGGGCGACTTCCTTTCCGCCGCGGCCGTCATCATGCTCGCCGACGCGACGATGAGCCTCGACAACGTTGTCGCACTCGCGGCGATCGCCGGCGGCAGCTTCTGGCTGCTGGCGCTCGGCGTTCTCTTCAGCATCCCCATTATCGCCTATGGCGCCCTCATCCTGACCAAGCTTGTCCGTCGCGCGCCAGAATTCATCACTGTCGGCGCGATGTTTCTTGGGTGGATCGCGGGAGGAATGGCCGTGTCCGACCCGCTTGTTACCGGTTGGGTCCGCGCGGACGCGCCCGCGCTCGAATTCTTCGCCCCTGCGCTTGTCGCCCTCTTCGTTCTGTTCTCCGGGGGCGCGACGATCCCGAAGCAGGCTCGCCCAGCGGCCGGAGCAAAGGCGTCTGCGGCTAGCGCCGGAACCGGGCCGCCTTCGCCGCAACGCCGTTCGCTTGCGATCAGCCAAACCGCGCCTCCGTCGACGCCTCCAGACTGCGCACTTCCGTCGCCGACCGTTCCGCAACCGGCCGCGACCGTCGAAGACCGTCCGCCGAGTTTCGCCGTCGGCGGCGCCCCGTCAGCCGCGCGTGGATGGACGGAAGAGCGGGTCGTCGTCGCGGGTTTCGTCCTCCTTGCGTTTCTCGCCGGGCTCATCATCTTCATCGCCTCATTTTTCGACAGCCTTACGTGAGACCGTAGGAGTGCTTTCCGGCTAGAAGGAGACCATGAGTTAAGAGCGTTCCGCCACAGAACCGTCGCGAGCGCCAAGGCGCAGCGAGCGCCTTCGCCAGCGCGCCGCCTGGATGTACTTCGTCGAGGAGATGACGCAGAGCGCCATCGCCGACGCTCTCGGCGTCGGCCGGGTGACGGTCGTACGCATGCTCGCCGAGGCCAAAGCGCTCGGCGAAGTGCGCATCGCTCTTGCACGCGGGAGCGCGGAACTCGGCGGTCTGGAGGCCATGCTCTGCAAGGCGCACGGGCTCGAGGAAGCGATGGTGGCGCCTTTGTCCGCGCCGGCGGCGGACCCGACGGGACCGGTCGGCGCCGCGCTCGGGGACTATGTTTCATTGATCCTGCGCAACGACATGAGGATCGGCCTCGGCTGGGGTCGCACGCTGAACCGCTCGCTGGAGTATCTGCGGGAGCGATCCTTTCGGGGCCTCACCGTCGTTTCCCTGGTCGGCGGCGTGACCCATTTCGCGCAGCACAATCCGACTGAGTTCCCGTCCGCCTTCGCCCGCGCCTTCAACGCCGACTGCTATCTCCTTCCTGCGCCTGCGCTCGTCGACAGCCCCAAGACCAAGGCTGCACTGATCGAGCGATGTGGGCTCGGAGCTGTTTACGCGTTTGCAGGGGCCCTCGACGCCGTCGTGGTCAGCGTCGGCTCGCTCGGCGGAGAAGCGACGATTGCTCGCTTCGAGCTCATCGGAGAGGACGAACGGCGGCTCATGCGCGAGTTCGGCGGCGTCGGCGAGCTTTTGTGCAACGTGTTCGACCGCGATGGCCGGATCATCGACCATCCGCTCAACCAGCGGGTCATGTCGGTTCCGATGGAGGCCGTCCGCGCCGCGCCTATTCGCGTTCTGGCGGCCGGGGGACCCGGCAAGGTCGAAGCCATCGAAGGAGCAATCAAGCTTCTCAGGCCGACCGCGCTGGTAACGGACGAGACGACGGCTCGGACGCTGACGAGCAGACTCGCCTGAGATCCGGTCCGGATCGCGCGCCGATCGCGCCGACCCAGCCGGCGCGACACTGTTTCGCGGGAGTTCGGGCAGTCAGGCCGCTTGTACATAATTTGTTCTTTTAATCATAGCGGGGGCCACATGTCCGGATTAGGACGCAAAGTCGCTGCGAACAATCCGCCGCCCCGATCGGATCGGTGGACTCCGACATGGAGAGAGGCGCCGATGCGCCCGCGGACATGAATTGAACCCAATCCATCCGCCCCGCCTCGGAGGCTACGCCTCGAAGATCAATGATCACTCCGGTTCAATAGGTTTCGACTATCGACTCATTGTTTATTTCCGAATATTCGAGAATTGAGTTGCGGTTTTTTTATGAGCCACGGTGACAAACCAGAAACTTGAGTGCAATGTGAGCAAGTCAGGGAGGATACGCCGATGACTGAAGTCGTCAGTAAATCACTATTGCTCGGATCCATTTGTGGTGCTGCTTTCGCTTTGGCCTCAACAGCCGGCGCGCAGGAAGTCAAACAGAACCCGGCCATGATGGCCCCTCAAACGGCGGCCGTGACGCCGGTCTCGCAAAGTCAGCTGAACAACGCCGCGCATGACGGCTCGAACTTCCTTCACACCAACGGCAACTACGAGCAGACTCGCTTCTACCCCAACGCCCAGATCAATCGAGGCAACGTCGGGCGCCTGCATCCGGCCTGGATCTTCCAGACGGAGGTGAAGGAGTTGATGGAGACCTCGCCGATCATCGTGAACGGCGTCATGTACGTCACCACCTCATACAGCCACGTCTACGCGCTCGACGCCAAGACCGGCGTCGAAATCTGGCACTTCAAGCCCAAGCTCGGCATCGTCACGACCTTCTGCTGCGGCCCGAACAATCGCGGCGTCGCGGTCTACAACGACCGTGTCTATGTCGGCACGCTAGACGCCAAACTGGTCGCGCTCGACGCCAAGACCGGTTCAGTCGTCTGGGAGCAGCAGGTCGGCGACCCAGAGAAGGGCTATAGCGAGACGATGGCTCCGACCGCCGTCGACGGGAAGATCCTGATCGGCACCAACGGCGGCGAGTACGGCATCCGCGGCTTCGTCAAGGCCTACGACGCCAAGGACGGCAAGTTGCTCTGGACTTTCGACACAATCCCTGAGAACTCCGTCGGCGTCTGGGCGACCAAAGACGCCACCGGCCGCGACTTGCACCGCGATATCGAGGCGGAGAAGGCGGCGCTGGCCAAGAACGGCGACCCCTACAAGACGCTCGGCGGCGGCGTCTGGCAGAATCCGTCGGTCGATCTCGCCAACAAGCGCATCTATTTCGTGGTCGGCAATCCCTCGCCCGACCTCGATGGCGCCATCCGTCCCGGCGACAACCTCTATACCAACTCGCTGGTCTCGGTAGATCTCGACACCGGCAAGTACGTTTGCCACTACCAGTACATTCCACACGACGTGTGGGATCTCGACGCGGTCAGCCCGACCGTGCTGGTCAACGCTGCGGACAAGTCTGGAAAGATGATCCCGGCCGTCATGCACGCCGGCAAGATCGGCTACGTGTTTGTGAACGACCGCAAGGACTGCAGCCTGATCCGCTTTTCGCAGCCGATGGTGTCGGAGAAAGACCGGTGGACATTGCCAACCCCGACCCAACCGCTCGACCCCAAGTCGGCGCGGATGTTCCCTGGCGCGAATGGCGGCGTCGAGTGGTCGCCGACCGCGACTGACCCTGGTCAGCATCTTGTTTATGCGATCAATCTCGAACAGGAGATGACCTATACGGTCGCAAGCTCGCCCTATCCGGACGGCAAGCTCTGGCTCGGCGGCGCCTTCACCAATGTTCCGAACGGGGTCCAGACCGGCAACATCACCGCGGTCGACTACAACACCGGCAAGATCGCCTGGCAGGTCAAGACGCCCCATCCGATGATCGGCGGCATTCTGGCGACATCGGGCGGCTTGGTGTTCGCCGGCCAGGGCAACGGCTGGTTCAGGGCCTATAACTCGACCAATGGCAAGATGCTGTGGCAGTTCCAGGCGGGGGCCGGCGTCAATGCTCCGCCCTCCTCCTACGCGGTCGGCGGCAAGCAGTACGTCGTCGTCGGCGCTGGCGGAAACACCCAGATCGACTTCCCGCGCGGCGACGCCATCATCGCCTTCACGGTCGAGTGACGACACGTTTCGGAGAGGCCGCTTCGCCGCGAGCGAAGCGGCCTTTTTCATTTGAGCTTCGAGCGGCGAACACAGGATCGGCGCGGCGGCCGCGTACAAGAGGACGACCGGATGTTGCGCATCGCATTTGCCGTGGCTCTGCTTGTCGGCTCGGCCTTCGCCCACGCGGAAACAATCGATGAGAAGGCGGCCATCTGCAGCGCCTGTCACGGCCTGAAGGGCGTGCCTGTAGACAAGTCGACGCCGATCATCTGGGGCCAGAATGCCGGTTACCTTTATTTGCAGTTCCGCGACTTCCAGAAGGGGGCGCGTACGGCAGAACCCATGGCCACGGTGGCGAAGTCCGTCGTCAAACAGGATGCTCTCGCACTCGCCGAATTCTTCGCCGCCAAACCTTGGCCCAAGACCGGCGCGCCGGCGCCTTCGCCAGCAGACGCGCAAACCGCCAAGACGGCGATCAAGTCAGTCGTGTGCACCAGCTGCCACCTCGAGCAATTCCAGGGCGATTCATCCGTCCCCCGCCTCGCCGGCCAGGAACGCAGCTACCTCGACAAGACGATGATGGACTTCCGCAACCGCACCCGCGCCAACAATCCGGGCATGTCCGACCTAATGAACACCATTACGCGCGAGCAGATCGCGGCCATCGCGAGCTATCTCGCGGGGCTGTGAGGAGAGTGGCCCGAAGGACCCCGATCGTGTTGAGAACTTCGACGAAATCGCGACCGCGAATGCCTGGGGCTTCCTTCACCAGCCTTGCCGGCGAAGGAGGCGTCGTGGCCGTCACGGCTTTACAATCTCCGCCTCGCGCTCGCGTCCGAGCCGCCGGGCGATATCGGCGGCGGTTTCGCCCCGGTCGTCCTTGAGATCGCGCTCAGCGCCCCGTTCAATGAGCAGCTTCAGCGTCGCGTCCACGTCCTCGATGCCGGCGCCGGCGTCGTGGCCGGCGGCCCACATGAGAGCCGTGAGCCCGTGGCCGTAATGGCGGTTGACGTCGACGCCCACATCGATCAGCACGCCCACGATCGGCGCATAGGCGCGGCCAGCCGCGTAGACCATCGCGCCACTGCCGCCGTCGTCGAGCGCATTCGGGTCGGCGCCATGCTTCAGCAAGAGTTCGACAGTGTCCGGCGACCCGTTATAAGCGGCCGCGGCGAGCGGCCTCTCGCCGCTTCGTCCGGGTATGTTGGGGTCGGCGCCGTGGTCGAGAAGCAGGCGTACGGCCTCCGCCCGATCCGCTTCCGCAGCATAGTAGAGAGGCGTCGATCCGTTGACCGACCCCGCGTCGACCTTTGCGCCCTTGTCGAGCAGGAGCCGCATGATCTTGACCTTGCCGGCCTGGGCGGACTTGGCGAGCGCAGTCATCCCCTCGCGATCCCGGGCGTCCACAGCCGCCCCGCGGTCGAGGAGCGCGCGCGCCTCGCGCGGGCAGCCGCGCCGCGCCGCAGTGAAGAGCTGCGCCGTCGCCTGAAAGGCGTCGTCCGCTTTCAGCGAGGCGACCGCCTGCCCGATGTCCGCGCACGGATCCGCCGCGTGGGCCGCGGCCGGCGCCATGAGCGCCGCAAGAATCGCGAGGAGCGCAAGCCGCATGATCCCTTTCCTTTCGGCAGCAGACAGTCGGAGTACGCGATCCGCTTCGCGCCATGCGCTCTGCTGAGCAGTAGGCAATAGGCATTTGCTGGCGCGCCGCCAAGCCCGGCGTAAAAGACTCCATCCGATTTCGACCTTGCCGCACAACGCTGGCGTGGCTGCCTAATGCCTATTGAACGCCAGCGGGCCAGCCGCATGCAACGCCCCAACCTCAACGCCGCTCCAGTTTGTGAGCCGAGGCGCCGCGAAAGGCGCGAGCCTCGCATTCAGTCCGTCGCCGAAGTCGCCGAAGCGGCGAAGGAGAGCCGCAGTCATCGCCTGCGCGGCGCGTCCTCCCCCGTCCTCGGCCTTGATTGCAAGCCCGAGTCCATGCTCAGGCAAGGCGGCGCAATAGGCGCCTTCGGCCCCCGTCTTGGTGAAGGCGCGCGCGCCGAGGATCCTCATCACTTCGGTGTCGAACCGTCCAACGCCGGCGACGACCGCCGGATGCGCAGCGACTGCGGCGCGAATACGCGCCGCAGCCTTTGCCCGCGCGGCCGAAAGTCCCTGACCCGTCGCGAAACGGGCGAACCCATGCGCCAGCGCGCGCAAGGGAATCGCATAGGTCGGGATCGAGCAGCCATCGACGCCGCGCGTCTCCTCGTCTAGCCTCGCCCGTGTCACGTCCGCCAGCGCCGCCGTGACCTCACGCTGCACCGGGTGGTCCCATGCGACATAACCCTTCGGCAAGAGCCCGGACGCACAGGCGACGCAGACGAATCCCGCGTGCTTGCCCGAGCAGTTGTTGTGCAGCGCGCCCGGGTTTCGGCCCGAACGGGCAAGCGCTCGAGCGGCCGCTTCGCCGAGGGGCCAGTGCGCCCCGCATTCGAGAACGCTTTCGGTTTGGCCGACCTTGGCGAGCATTCCGCTCGCCAGCGTGACATGCTCGTCTTCGCCCGAATGCGAAGCGCAGGCGAGCGCGATCTCCCCCTCGCTTAAGGCCAGCTGGTCGGCCGCGCCGCTCTCGATCAACGGCAGGGCCTGCAGCGCCTTCACCGCCGAGCGCGGATAGACGGGCCGGTCGATGTCCCCGAAGGCGAACACGATCTTGCCATCCGCGTCGACGACGGCGGCGGCTCCGCGATGGGCCGATTCGACCCTATCCCCGCGCAAAACTTCGATGACGACGGGGTTGGTCATGCTTGGGCTCCGATGGCGCCCTCCAGTAGGCCGCGAGCGGTAGGCGAAGGCAAGAGAAGATGACTAAGATTAATCGGTTGCGTCACGGACTGTCAGCGTTGGCGCATTCACCTTCTTACGCGCTCGCCGCCACTTGCCATTTGCAGGCCGCTATCGCAAATCCAGCCCTGACAGTGAGGCTCCTAAATGCGTGTCCGAGACGTGATGACCTACGGCGCGATCGGCGTGCCCCAAACGGCGACGCTCGCCGAAGCAATCGAGACCATGCTCCGCTCGCGCGTCAGCGCCCTCTTCGTCTTCGACTCCGATCACGCGCTGGTCGGCGTCCTCAGCGAGGGCGACCTTCTGCGGCGGGCCGAGCTTGGCACGGAGAAGAAACTACCGCGCTGGCTGGAGTTCCTGCTGAGCGGCGGAAGGCTCGCGGAATCCTACACCCATACCCATGGGCGCAAGATCGGCGAGATCATGACCTCGAAAGTGGTAACCGTCTCCGAAGACGCCGATCTCAGCGAAGCTGTCGACCTGATGATGCATCGCCGCATCAAGCGGCTGCCGGTACTGCGAGACGAGGCGGTGGTCGGCGTCATCTCGCGCTCCGACCTAATCAAGGGCCTCTTCGCCTCGTTGCCGAAAGCCGAGGCGGGCCATCCGGACGCCGAAATCAAGGCGTCCATCCAGGCCAAACTCGACAAGCTCGGCTGGGCGCCGCGGGCGAGCATCCGGGTCGAGGTTGCGAACGGCGCGGTCACCTATGAAGGGGCAGTGACCGACGAGCGGCTCCGCTCAGGCCTCAAGGTCATCGCCGAGAACACGCCGGGCGTCACCGAAGTGCACGACCACATGTGTTGGATCGAGCCGAACTCGGGGATTTATCTCCCGTCGGAACAGGAGGAGCAGCCCAAAGAGTAACGACCGGAGCTTCCGCTCGATACGTCCGACTTGACGGCGGGTCCCATCGGTCAGGGCCTCCGTTCGCAATATTTTGATCGAGGAGAGGCGCGAAAGAGGGCCCGCGCCTGGATGTTCACTGGGAGCCGCTAGGGCAGACTCCAACCAAGTTTATCATAACCGCAGGCGGCGAAGTCATTTGTGCATTCGGTGGGTTTGAAGGTGTCGGCGCAGGCTTCGAGCGCCCTCATGGGGCGGGCGACGGTTGGCCCGGCGAGCTTGCGCAGATAGAAGCCTTTTCGATCGGGTTCATGGCCGGACTGACGGGCAGGAGATATCGCAATTCGGCGTCGGCGGGATTGATGAGGCCTTCGATCCGCGCTCTCTTGTGGGCAGGCAGATTTGTCCATGACGACGATGTCGCCTGGCGAGAGGGCGGGAACGAGACACTTCTCCACCCATTCCTCGAGCAGGGCGTTCATCGGCCGGTCGCAGGCCTTAGGCGCCGCAAGCCCTCGAGGGCGCGGGACCGGCGACGAGGGTGATCGTCTTGTCATCCTTGCGGGACGGCGGCCCGCAGTCGCCGTCCACGTCGACAGCGTCCATGCTTTGGGGCGAGATTGGTGGAAGCGCCGATCTCGTCGACGAAGACGTGTTTCGCTGGATCAAGATCGAGTTGGCAGGCGAACCCTCAGCGGCGCTGCTCCGGAACGTCCGGGCGCTGCTGCCCGGGAGCGTGCGCGGGAACAATCTCTTGACAAGCGCTCTAAGTTATGTACATGATATGTTCTGCAGGCGCCGCGGAGAACCTCCTTGTCCCCTACCCTCGAACCAGCCCCGGCCTTGCGTGGAGATCGCGTCCTCGAGGCCCATAGGCTCGCGTACCGAATGAAGGACAGTTGTATAGTGTTTATTATCTACCGTGGACCAAGCCCGCGCGGCTTCACCGCGAAATTTTGACCGTTCAGGAGGCAGATTTTGACGTAAAGTTTTGATAAATATAGCATTCCGTGTGCAATTCTTTGCACAAATATGAAAGAAAATTGAAAGTTTTCGGAAGCCCTGCTGAACCTTTTTGAAGCTTTGGAAGCTTTCGGAACCTGCTTTGAATTAGATAGAGACCCTAAGGCATGACGAAAGTGGCCCTGCCCTGCCCCGTAAGAGCCTCGGGGATCGCGCCCGGCTCATTGACAGAGAACACGACAATCGGGATGCCGTTGTCGCGGCAGAGGGCGAAGGCGGCGGTGTCCATGATCTGCAGGTTGCGAGCAATCGCCTCGTCGTGGCTGAGCCTGTCGAAGCGCGTAGCAGTTCGGTCCTTTTTGGGGTCGGCGGTGTAGATGCCGTCGACCTGGGTCGCCTTCATCACCGCGTCGCACGACAGTTCGCAGGCGCGCAGCGCCGCCCCGGTGTCGGTGGTGAAGAAAGGATTGCCGGTGCCGGCGGCCAGCATGATGACGCGATGCTTTACGAGATGGGCGAGCGCGGCCTGGCGCGAATAGGGCTGGCAGAGCGAAGGCATCGCGACAGCCGAGAGGACGCGCGCCGGCTGCCCGATCAGCTCGAGCGCGCCTTCCATCGCCAGCGCGTTCATCACCGTCGCCAGCATGCCGATCGAATCGGCGCGGGCGCGCTCGATGCCCTTGTCCGCGCCTTGCAGCCCGCGGAAGAAGTTGCCGCCGCCGACGACAACAGCGACCTGGACCCCGAGATCGGCTGCCGCCTTGAGGTCAGCCGCCATTCGCGCGACCGTCGGCGCATGCAGTCCAAACGGATCCGGCCCCATCAAGGCCTCGCCGGAGAGCTTGACCACGACGCGGTTGAACAGCGCTTTCGACGTCATGGGGTTCTCCCTCGCGACCTCTATCGCGCGCTCGGCCAGACGCGTCAAAGCGAAAAAAAAGCGGCCCTCGGGCCGCTCCGCGACGAGCGCTCAGCCTTCCTCCGCCCGCTTTTCTACGCCCTCGCCGAGGGCGTAGCGCACGAAGCCGGCGACCGCAATCGGCGCGCCGGCGGTCTTCTCCGCTTCCTTGATCGCCTGGGCGACGCTCTTGGCCGGATCGTGCACATAGGCCTGATCGAGCAGGCACACTTCCTTGTAGAACGTCTTGAGACCGGACTCGACAATCTTCTCGATGACGTTGGCGGGCTTGCCGGCGTTCTTCTCGGCGAGCACCGAGCGCTCGCGTGTGACTGTCGCGGGATCCACGCCCTCGGCGTTGAGCGCGAGCGGGCTTGCGGCCGCTACATGCATTGCGACCTGCCGCCCGAGCGACAGAAGCGCGTCACGATTACCCTTCGAACTCGAGCCCGACGATGACGCCAATGCGCCCGAGGCCCTCGACGACCTGACTATGCACATAGTGGCCGATTGCGCCCTGGGAAACGCGCAAACCCTGCGCCCGGCGCAAAGTCATGTTTTCGCCGATGGTGGCGATGGCGTTGGCGATCGCCTCGCTGACCGTGCCGCCGCCCATGTAATGGGCGCCAAGCACCGTGCCGGCGTCGATTTCGGGCGCCTTGTCGAGCGCCACCGCGAGGATCCCGCGGACGAGCCCCTGAAAGTCGTCGTTTCGGGCGACGAAGTCGGTCTCGGAGTTGACCTCCACGACCACGCCGACGTTGTCCTCGACCGCAACGCCGACGAGGCCGTCGGCGGCGACGCGCCCGCTCTTCTTCGCGGCTTTGGCGAGGCCCTTCTTGCGCAGCCAGTCGATGGCGGCCTCGATGTCGCCGTTCGTCTCGCTCAGCGCGTTCTTGCAGTCCATCATGCCGGCGCCAGTCTTCTCGCGCAGATCCTTCACCAGCCCAGCGCTGATCGCAGCCATCGAATTTCCTCACGTTCCCTTGAGCTGCGCCAAGAAAAGCAGCGCGGCGTTTCTGTTGAGATAAGGCCCGGAGCAATGCTCGGTGTCAGGGCCGACCGCTCGAACTTCCAGGCGATCGCACGATCTATTCGGCAGCCATCAGCGCCCGCGCCTGCTCGCTCCACTTGTCGCGGGCGATGCGGCCATTGAACCTGAGATCGGAATCGAGCTTGGTGGCCTCGTCGTCCGTCATGGCGGCGAGCTGCCAGTAGTGGAACACCCCATGCTCGTTGAGCTTCTTAACGATTTGCGGGCCGACGCCGGTGAGCTTGGCCAGATCGTCCGGCGCCCCCGCGGCGCGGCCAGCAATTCGAAGTGATCGGTGGCCGACTCGATGTCGACCTCGGCCGGCGCCTCCGGCAGCGGCTCGGCGATCGGCGCCTCCGCCTCGCCGAGGTCGACCCCAGCCGCCCCTTGGCCGCGTCCGATTCCATCGATGGCGGCGCGCGCCACGAGATCGCAATAGAATTGGATCGCTCGGCCGGCGTCGTCGTTCGCGGGGATCGGGAAAGCGATGCCGTCGGGATCGCAGTTGGTATCGAGGATCGCCGCCACCGGGATCTTGAGGCGGTTGGCCTCCTTGATCGCCAGCGCCTCCTTGTTCGTGTCGATCACGAATACCAGGTCGGGAATGCCGCCCATCTCCTTGATGCCCCCGAGCGCCGTCTCGAGCTTGTCGCGCTCGCGCGACATCATCAGACGTTCCTTTTTGGTGAGGCCTTTGGCGCCCTCGCTCAGCATCTCGTCCAGCTTGCGCAGGCGGGAAATCGAAGCTGAGATCGTCTTCCAGTTGGTCAGCATGCCGCCGAGCCAGCGCGCATTGACGAAATACTGGGCGCAGCGCTTGGCCGCGGCGGCGATTTCCTCGGACGCTTGACGCTTGGTGCCGACAAACAGCACCCGACCGCCCTTGGAGACAGTGTCGGAGACCGCCTTCAGCGCCTGGTGCAGAAGCGGCACCGTCTGGGCGAGATCGATGATGTGGATCGAGTTGCGCGTCCCGTAAATGTAGGGCGCCATCTTCGGATTCCAGCGATGCGATTGGTGACCGAAGTGCGCGCCCGCCTCGAGCAGCTGGCGCATGGTGAAATCAGGCAATGCCATAAGTAGAGTCCTTGTCCGGTTGAGCCTCGGCGGATCTTGATCGGCGAAGCGTGCTTCGCCACCGGAGCGGAACCTTAAGCAGGAGCCGCGATAATCCGCCTGTGGAGTGGCGCCGCATATAAGGGAGCCGATGCGGAAAGACAAGCGCCTTTCCGGGCGCGCCCGGACCTGTGGACCGTGGCGTCCCGCCCATTGGCTCGACCGGCCGTTCTCCCGATCAACAGCCCTATGCCTGTAGACGAACCCGTTTTGTCGCCCTCTCGCGCCCTGTCGTCACGCTGTCACATCCCTTGGCCAAGGCTCGGTTCGCGTTTCATTCGGGCGTGCGCGCAATTCGGTTGCCTCGGCGTCGAGCCCGTGTCTATGCGTCCGCTTGACCGCACGCACTCGTCTTGCGGCAACCGGAAAAGCCCATGTTGAATACAATCGCGTCTGCCGGTCGTCGTGTCCTCCCGAACCAATGGGACCTAATCGCCTTCGCCGCGATCATGGCGGTCCTGACCGCGATCGCCCAAAGCTATCACGGGATTTCGGCTCCCCTTCCTGCGCCGAATGAACCGGTCATCTCGCTTCACTATTCGAATCTACCCTATTACGCGCTGCGCACGGCCTTGCGCATGTTCGCCGCGCTGTTCTTCTCGCTCGTCTTCACCTTCACCTATGCGACTCTGGCGGCGAAGAGCCGGCGATGGGAGATGGTGCTCATCCCCTTGCTCGATATTCTCCAGTCGGTGCCGATCCTGGGCTTTCTATCCTTCACCGTCACGTTCTTCCTCGGTCTCTTTCCTGGCAATACGCTCGGCGCGGAACTGGCGGCGATCTTCGCGATCTTCACCAGCCAGGCCTGGAACATGGCCTTCGCTTTCTATCAGTCGCTTCGCACCGTCCCGCGCGATCTCGACGAGGTTGCGCGCGGCTTCCGTCTGACCGGTTGGCAGAAATTCTGGCAGCTCGAGGCGCCCTTCGCGATGCCCGGTCTCATCTGGAACACAATGATGTCGATGTCGGGGGGCTGGTTCTTTGTCGTCGCTTCGGAAGCGATAACAGTCGGCGACACGACGATCACCCTGCCCGGCGTCGGCTCCTACATCGCCAAGGCGAACGACGAGGGCAACTGGTCGGCGATCGGCGCCGCGATCCTCACCATGGCCATCGTCATTCTCCTTTATGATCAGCTGCTTTTTCGGCCGATCGTCGCCTGGGCGGACAAGTTCAAAGTCGAACTGTCAGCCAGCCAGGAGGTTTCGAGTTCGTGGGTGCTGAACCTTCTGCAGCGCACCTACTGGGTCCGCATGGCGTCCCAACCGGTTTTCACGGCGCTGCGCAGCATCACCCTTCTGCCGATCCGCCTCCCGCGCCTCGTCCCGCCGACAGCGAGGATCTCGCCGGGAGAGCAGCCGTCCCAGATCCTCGACGCGATATGGATCGTCGCCGTTCTCGCCGTCGCCGCGTGGGCGGCGTGGCTCACAATCCAGTACATCGCGACGGAAGTCGTCTGGGATGAAGTGGCTCACGTCTTCGTTCTGACGTTCTACACGCTCATCCGCGTCTTTGTGCTGATCGTCCTGGCGAGTCTGGTCTGGGTGCCGATCAGCGTGTGGATCGGCCTCAGGCCGCGTTGGGCCGAATTGGTCCAGCCGGTCGCACAGTTTCTCGCCGCCTTTCCGGTGAATCTGCTGTTCGGCGCCACGGTCAGCCTGATTTTGGCGTACAATCTCAACACCAACATTTGGTTGAGCTTCCTCATCATCTTCGGCACGCAGTGGTACATCGTGTTCAACACGATCGGCGGAGCCGCCGCCTTCCCCAACGACCTCACGGAAGCAGCGAAGAACTTTCACATCAAGGGCTGGCGATGGTGGGTCCAGGTCATGCTGCCCGGCATCGCCCCCTATTACCTGACCGGCGCCATCACTGCCTCGGGCGGCTCGTGGAACGCGTCGATCGTGGCCGAGTACGTCAAGTGGAAGGACCATACGGTCGTGGCCCAGGGCGTCGGGTCCTATATCGCCGAGGCGACCGACAAGGGCGATTTCCCGAAGATCGTGCTCGGGGTGGCGATGATGTCGCTCTTCGTCACCATTTTCAACCGCTTGTTCTGGCGCCAGCTTTACGCTTATGCGGAGCGGCGGCTGAGTCTCTGACCCCATCGCTCCATCGAGGACTTTCCTATGCTGGATCCTGCGACCACGACGCTGTTGAACGTCGAGAACGTGACCCAGGTCTTCGCCACCGGCTCGGGCGAAAGCCGCCGGCCCGTGCTCGACAACGTTTCGATCAGTCTGAAGACCGGTGAAATCGTCGCCCTGCTCGGCCGGTCCGGATCTGGGAAGTCGACGCTATTGCGCATCATCGCAGGCCTGACCCGCCCAACAGAAGGAAAGGTGACCATATCCGGCCAGCCGGTGACCGGTCCCGCGGAAGACGTCGCGATGGTGTTCCAAAGCTTCGCGCTCTTCCCATGGCTCGACGTGCTCGACAATGTCGAAATCGGGCCGCGCGCCAACGGCGTGCCGCTCGAGGAGACGCGACAGCGGGCCCTGAAGGCGATCGACACGATCGGTCTCGACGGCTTCGAGTTCCGCCTACCCGAAAGAGCTTTCGGGCGGCATGCGCCAGCGGGTCGGCTTCGCGCGCGCCCTCGTCATGCAGCCGAAGATCCTGCTCATGGACGAGCCGTTCTCGGCGCTCGACGTTCTCACGGCCGAGACCTTGCGCACCGACCTCCTTGACCTCTGGCAGGAGGGCCGCATCCCGATCAAGTCGATCCTCATGGTCACGCACAACATCGAGGAAGCGGTGCTGATGAGCGACCGCATCCTGGTCCTGTCCTCGAATCCCGGCCGCATCGCCTCGGAGATCCACAACACGATTCCGCATCCGCGCGATCGGCTGGACCCGCCGTTCCGGGCCCTCGTCGACAAGATCTACGCGCTGATGACTCAGCGGCCGGACACGACCCGGCCGGCGGCGCGCGAAGCCGCGGCGGCCGGGCTCGCTCTCTCGCTGCCGACGGTGTCGACCAACTCCCTGGCAGGCATGCTCGAGGAGATCGCCGCGCCGCCCTACAACGGCAAAGCCGACCTACCGCATCTGGCGGATTCGCTCACCATGGAGATCGACGACCTTTTCCCGCTCGGCGAAACGCTGCAGCTCCTGAAACTGGCCGATTTCGAAGAGGGCGACATCAAGCTGACGCCGCTTGGGCAGCGCTTTGTCGACATGGACGTCGACCAGCGCAAGAAAGTGATCGGCGAACAGGCTCTGGCGAACGTCCCCCTCGCCTCCCATATCAAGCGGGTGCTCGACGAACGTCCGAGCCATCGTGCGCCCGCCTCCCGCTTCCGCGAGGAGCTGGAGGATTACATGTCCGAGGATTACGCCGACCGGACGCTGCGCACGGTGATCAACCTGGGACGTTACGGCGAGCTGTTCGCCTACGACGAGACTGCCCAAACCTTCAGCTATGAGAACCCGGAATAGGCACGGCCGTCCAAGGCTGCTCCTTTGGTTTGGCTTGTTCATCCCGTTGCGCCGCGGTACGGATTTTGCAGCGCAAATAAACGGCTAGCCCGAAGGGAGACGCTAGATGACCCAGACGACCGCCACCCTCAAGGTCGGCGACAAGACGGTCGAGTTGCCGGTGAAGGCCGGCGCCATCGGCCCGTCGGTCGTCGACATCGGCAAGCTCTACGCGCAGACGGGAATGTTCACCTTCGACCCGGGCTTCACCTCGACAGCTAGCACGGAATTGGAGATCACCTACATCGACGGCGACGCCGGGGTCCTGCTCTATCGCGGATATCCCATCGATCAGCTCGCCGAGCATGGCGACTTTCTCGAAACCTGCTACCTGCTTCTGTACGGCGAGCTGCCGACGGCTTCTCAAAAGGCGGACTTCGACTATCGCGTCACGCGGCACACCATGGTGCACGAGCAGATGACGCGGTTCTTCAACGGGTTCCGCCGAGATGCGCATCCGATGTCGGTGATGGTGGCCTGCGTCGGCGCGCTTGCGGCCTTCTACCATGATTCGATCGACATCAACGATCCGTGGCAGCGTCAGGTCGCCTCCATTCGCATGATCGCCAAGATGCCGACGCTGGCGGCGATGGCGTACAAATACGCGATCGGTCAGCCGTTCGTGTATCCGAAGAACGACCTCGACTACTGCGCGAATTTCCTTCGCATGTGCTTCTCGGTGCCGTGTGAGGAATTCAAGGTCAACCCAGTGCTGTCGCGCGCGCTCGACCGCATCTTCATTCTGCACGCCGACCATGAGCAGAACGCCTCGACCTCGACGGTGCGCCTCGCCGGATCGTCGGGCGCCAACCCGTTCGCCTGCATTGCGGCGGGCATTGCTTGCCTTTGGGGCCCGGCTCACGGCGGCGCCAACGAGGCCGCGCTCAAAATGCTCGGCGAGATTGGCACGGTCGACAACATCCCGAAATACATCGCCAGGGCCAAAGACAAGAACGACTCGTTCCGTCTCATGGGATTCGGCCATCGGGTCTACAAGAACTACGATCCGCGCGCGAAAATCATGCAAAGGACGGCGCACGAGGTTCTCAACGAGCTCGGCATCAAGGACGACCCGCTCCTCGACGTTGCCATGGAGCTCGAGCGGATCGCGCTACACGACGATTATTTCATCGAGAAGAAGCTCTACCCGAACATTGACTTCTACTCGGGCATCACCCTCAAGGCGATGGGCTTCCCCGTGGCGATGTTCACGGTCCTGTTCGCGGTCGCGCGCACGGTCGGCTGGATCGCGCAGTGGAAAGAAATGATCGACGATCCAGAGCAGAAGATCGGACGTCCGCGCCAGCTTTATACCGGCGCAAAGCAGCGCGAGTACCGGCCGATCGGCAACCGCTGAGACTTTTCACTGCGCTCGTCCGCGATGGGCCGGCTTAGCCGCAATCGCGGCCGCTACGTTCAAGTTTGTCCCTGCTCGATCCGCAGCTTGGCGCGTTTGGCGGCGACTTTGGCCAGTCCGCGATCGCCGACCTCTTGCGTCAGCGCAAACGTCATCTCGGTCACTTTCCAGCGGCCGTCGATCCTTCTGAGCGTCCAGCGATAGGTCCCGATCGGCCTCCACAACGACTCGCCGATCCAGTGACGCCCGTCCACAAATGCGGTCGCGGTCGCCCCGTCGCCCTCGACCTTGGCTTCGATCTCCTTGAGTTCGTGCCGCGTCGCATCGAATCCCGGCACGAGGCCGCGCCAGACGTCCATCAGGGCGCCGGGCGTCATTCGCTGCGGCTCGCCGCCCCAGAGGCTCGTGTAGTCGATCACGATCTCGGGGGCAAAGGCGGCTTCGGCCAGGTCGTAGCGGGCGAGGTCGACCGCGAGCGGGATCGACGAGACCAGCGCGATGATTTTGGCGCTTTCGGGGTCTCCGGCAGACGACAGAGCATCCAGCATGGGGCCTTCCAGGTTGTTGATCCGCAAGATGGACGGGACCGGGCGACGGCAAAGGCGATGCCGGAACGCTCATCCCGCTTTATCCACGACCACGATCTCGGTGCGCTTCGCGCCGACCGCGTTGGCGAGCCATCGCAGCCGGTCGAGGACGACTTCGCTGTCGGGCGCTCGGGTCGCCGAGGCGACCTCGAGCCGGACGCAGTCGGCCGTGACGCGGAGGCGCGCACTCCTGAGCACGGCGGGGACGACGCCGGAAAAGCGGTAGGCGAGCAGGATGGCGCGTCCGAGAATCTGCGCCCGGCGACGGCCCTCCGGCGAAAGCAGTCCGATCCCGGGCTCCAGCCAAGAGTTGTTGGGCCGGCCCGCGTAACGCGAATGGATGGCGGCGGCGATGAAGACCCGTTCGGCGTGGTCGAGGCCGATGAAGGGCAAGGTCAACAGACGGCGGAAATTCTCCTCGGCCCTGAAGTCCGGCGCGTCCCGCCAGGCGATGTCGGAGAGCGCGCAGACCGCCACGCGCAGGCGCGCTTGCGCCGGTTTCTCGCCGGGAAACAGCCCGGCCGTCCATTCGGCGAGGGCGGCGGCGAAATCCGGGACCCTCGCGAGCGGAAGACCGATGAGCTGCGCGCCCTCGACCAGAGGATCGAGATATCGCTCGGCTTCGCTCAAACGCGAATAGAGAAGGCCCTCGCGAAGCCCGAGCGCGGAAAATACGACCCGCTCCGGCTGAAGGCGCTTCAGCACCCGGTCCAGAACGAGCGCCGCGGCCGGAAGCGTGCGCGCCCGCCTTGGTGCGACGCCCGGCCTCGCCGCGAGCTTGGCGGGCGACAGCCGCAACAACGATTTTGCAAAGTCCCGCGCCTCCGAGGTTTCGATCGAATAGCCGTGCACCACCTTGACCGGGGCGCTCTTCGCCTCGATGTGCGCTTTGGCGATCGCTCGCCAGCCCCCGCCGACCGGAAAGAAGATCGGTCGGCGAAAGGTCGGCCTCAGCGCGTCGCGCAGAATTGCGTCGACCCGGCGCTTGGCGTCCGCCTCGCCATCGGCGAGCATCGCCTCGACCGGCAGCGCGCCCAGCGGCAGGCTGACCCAAGTCTCGCCGACATGGTCGTCGATGGCTTCGGCCAGCTCGAGACTGCCGCCTCCCATGTCGCCGACCGTCCCGACCGGACGGAAAAATCCCGAGATTACCCCGAGCGTCGCGTAGCGCGCCTCCTCGGCGCCCGAGAGTATGCGGACCTCGAGCCCGGTCTCAGCGGCGATGGCTGCCGCGAGCTCCGAACCGTTCGAGGCGCGGCGGATCGCCTCGGTTCCGGTCACGTCGATCGTAGCGACCGCCATGGCGTCCGCGATGGCGCGAAACCGTCGCGCCGCCTCGACCGTGCGCCGGAAACCGTCCGGCGCGATCGCGCCGGTCTGCGCGAGGCCGTCGGCTAGCCGGCAGAGCGACTTCTCGTTGAACCGAGGCATCGGCGCCCGGCCAAGCTGGTCGTAGACGATGAGCCGCACCGAATTCGATCCGATGTCGATGATCGCATAATGTGGCCGCTCGGCGCGTATGACGCGCCCAGAGTCGAGATCGAGCGGCCGTAGCGGTTCCTTGGGCGTATCCATCGCGCTTTCCTCCCGCCTGGCCTGATCATGGGCAATGGCAGGGGACTTGGCTAGCCCGAGACCTCGAGAGAAAGGAACGCGCGGGCCGGATTTGCTGGTAACAGGGGCGAAAACAGCGGACTTCGTCAAACGAGCCGCCTCCACTACGACGCATGACGGAAAAATGCTCGCGAGTTCAAAGAGCTGGCGGCCAATCCACGGCTGTACGCGGAGCAGCGGGAATAGTCGCCGGAACAGCGGATTTTGACGGTGCGTGGACTTCGATCTGCAAGCGGCGGGTCACGCGGGCGGGCGGGCCGAGTTCGTTAGCTGACGCGATCGAAATGGGCTCCGACGCGTCGATTGACAATCATCGCCGCGCCGATGATGCAGTCGAGGGCATGACCGCTTCGCTCACGGCCCTTCTCGCAACCGGCTTCCTGCTCGGCTGGTCCGTCGCCTGGCCGCCCGGACCGATCAACGCCGAGATCGCGCGCCGTTGCGGCTCGGGAAATTTCTGGGGCGGGATCGCCGTTCTCGGCGGCGCCTCGAGCGCCGACGCGCTGTGGGCGGTGGCGGTCGCGCTTGGCGTCGGGCTCCTGTTCGCCGCGCCCTTCGCGCGCGCCTTTATGGGCGCTGTCAGCATCGCCCTCCTCCTGGCGCTCGCCTGGCTCTTCCTGCGCGCCGCTTGGCGCGCCTTCGCGCGCGGCGCTGCGCCGCAACCGACGCCCGACGCGCCGAAAAAATTCGTCTCCGCCTATGGGGCCTTCGGGCTCGGCGCAGCGATGGCGCTGACGAGCCCGTGGAACGTCGCCTTTTGGCTGGCCGCCATGGGACGGCCGGAGCTCGCCGGCGCACGGGCGGGATCGCTTCTGATCATGGCGGCGGCGGTGATCGCCGGCGCCTTGACCTGGGGAGTCATCTGGGCGGCGTCGAACGCCCTTCTCCATCGCGGCCTCAAGGGCGCGATGGAGCGCTGGTGGACGATCTTCGTCGATCTCGCGACCGGGGCGCTGATGCTCTACTTCGCGGTCTCGTCGGCGCAGAGGCTGATGGCTGGGTGAGAAGTGAAAGCTTGGCTCTGTCCCTGCCCCTCGTGTTTGCTTAGTGTCCTTGGTGGTGGATTGTCTTACCAAGAGCACGAAGAACCACGCAGAAGGGCTGATTTGGCGCATGGCTCATCGCGCCCTTCGGAAGGAATTTGGCGATGCCGCAGAGGCTCAAATTCTACGGCTGGGGTTACGAGAACACCGGCCTCGGCGACGCGGAGCGGGACCATCTGTTCCGCTTCGTCGCCGAAAACCTGGGCGTCGACCCTCGACTCGCGCCGTCGCCGCAAGTGGGCGAGATCGCCCTCCGTGCGCCCCGCATCGCTGCGCCCACTGGACTCGCGAGCGTCCTGACGGACGATCCCTACGAGCGGCTTCTGCATACTTACGGCAAGTCGTATCCGGAGACCGTCCGCGCCTTTGCGCGGGATTTCGCCAACGCTCCCGACCTCGTCGCACTGCCGAACTCCGAATTTGAGGTCGCCGCCGTCCTCGACTGGGCGAGCGGCGCCAGGATCGCGGTCATTCCCTTCGGCGGCGGCTCGTCGGTCGTCGGCGGCGTGCAGCCCGTGGTGGGCGGAGCCTATGCAGGCGCCGTCAGCTTGGACATGCGCCGCCTCGACCGGGTTTTGGAAGTCGACGCGACGAGTCGTGCAGCCCGCATCCAGGGCGGGATCAGAGGGCCGGCCATCGAGGCGGCGCTGAAGTCCTACGGTCTCGCCATGAGGCACTATCCGCAGAGCTTTGAGTTCTCGACCCTCGGCGGCTGGATCGCGACGCGCTCCGGCGGACATTTTGCCACGCTTTACACGCACATCGACGACTTCGTCGAAAGCCTTAAAACGATTACGCCTGCAGGCGTCATGGAATCGCGCCGCCTGCCCGGCTCCGGCGCCGGCCCCAGCCCGGACCGGATGATGATCGGTTCCGAAGGGGCGCTCGGAATCATCACGGAGGCGTGGATGCGGTTGCAGGGCCGGCCAAAATTCCGCGGCGACGCCGTGTTCGGCTTCCCCGACTTCTTCGCCGCCGCGCGGGCCATGCGCGCCGTCGCGCAGGCGGGGCTTTATCCATCCAACCTGCGGGTCATCGACAACGATGAAGCCGGGACTTACGGCGTCAACGCTTTCGAGGAGAGCCTGCTGGTGCTCGCCTTCGAGTCGGCCGACCATCCCGTCGACGCCTGGATGGCGCGCGCGATCGAACTCCTTCAGGACAATGGCGGGCGCCGGCATGACGACCAGGCCGCAGGGCAGCGCTGGCGCACGGCCTTCATCCGCATGCCCTATGCGCGCGAGCTGACCGTGCCGATGGGCGTGATCAACGACACGTTCGAAACCGCGATCACCTGGGACCGCTTCGAGGCCTTTCACGCCGTGGTGCGCAAGGCGACCGCCGAAGCGCTGAAAGAGGCCACCGGCAACGAGGGCGTCGTCTCGACCCGCTTCACCCATGTCTATCCCGACGGCCCGGCGATCTACTACACGTTCAGCGTCCATGGCGATCCCGGCCGCCTCATCGAGCAGTGGCGCCACATCAAGACCCGCGCCTCCGATGCGTTGATCGCGGCCGGCGGCACGGTCACCCACCACCACGCGGTCGGGCGCGACCACATGCCGTGGTACCGGGAGCAGCGCCCCACGCTGTTCGGGAAGGCGTTCGAGGCGGCCAAGCGCGCGCTCGACCCGGCGGGGATTCTCAATCCCGGGGTGCTGGTTCCATGAGCCCCCGACGGAGCATAGGCCCACGACCTGCGGGAAGCCGGGGCTCCCGGCTTGCGGCCGAGTTCCCTGCAGCAGGGAAAACAACAGGGAATTCTCTCGTTTTTCAGCCGATTCGGGGCAAAACCGTCTCGAAAAGCCCAGCGATTCGGGCGAATCCGGGCAAATTCCCTACGCGGCCGAGCAAGGAATAAATCGACCCATCAGGGAATTGAATTTCCCTGTTCGGCAAGATGCAGGGACAACGCGCGCCTTGATACGAGTTGAATCTCAAAATCGATGAACTGTCTTGCGCCGATTTCGTCGCCCGGCATGCGGGTCAATCAGATCACTCTGGCGACGGCCCGGACGCGCCGCAGCGCGGCCGTCGTCGCCCAGCTTGCCGCGAGCGCGACGGAGAGCACGACGCCGGCCTTGGCGGCGGCCGGGAGTGCTGCCGGCAACAGCGCATATTGCAGCCACATGACGAAGCCGTAGTGCACCAGATAGATCCCATAGGCGTTGCGGCTCAGGCTGGTCAGCGCGGGGGTCGGGGTGTTGGCGAACCGCCGGGAGAGCGCCAACATCGCGAACGAGATCGCTCCGCAGCATAGAACGAAGCCGAAGCCGAAGATCATATCCGTCGCGAGCGGAGGCAGACCCCTTGCGTAGCCGTGCACGAGCAGCGCGGCGAGGAGGGCCACGTAGAGGCCGAACAGCCCCAGGGCGGCGGTGATCCAGAGGAGCCAGCGCCGGGCCAGGCGGCCGTCGCGCGCAAGGAGGCCACGGTCGACGCCGCACTGGCCGATCGCAACGCCCGCCAGGAAATAGACGAGATAATGCAGGGCGCGGCTGGATTGAATGGAAAACGGGCCGAAAACCGCCCAGCTCTCGGACCCGAATACGGCCCGCAGCGGCAGATAGACGGCGGCGGAGACGAGAATCAACGCCGCGAACAAGGCCGCTGGACACTGACGGCCGCCCAACGTCCGCCAACCGGCCTTTTCAATGAGACGAGGCGCGAGCCGATAGAGCGCCGCCGCAATCACGTCGAACCCGAGCAGCACCGCCACGAACCAGACCGGGCCGCTTGGCCAGAACCCGACCGACAGCCATTGGCGCCAGAACGCCAGGGCGCCGGGATCGGCCGCCGTCGCCCGATAGGCGGGATAGTAGGCGATCGGCGCCAGCAGCGCCATCACGACGAACGGCGCGCCCAGACGCAAGCCGCGGTCGCGCAGGAAGCCGCCGGCGCCTTTGCGCGCCAGGCTCGGTCCCACGAACAGCCCCGAAAGCAGGAACATCAGCGACATGAAGAAGGTGTCGTTGAAAAGCGCGAACAGGTCGAAGACAATCAGGCGATGGCTGTCCACGATCGGGATGCCGGCGAGCCAGGGATGCAGCGGGCTGCGGGGCGTCGCGACGGCGCTTACGCGCGCGTAGGCGATCACCGAGTGATGCGCCACCACCAGCACCGTGACGAAGGCGCGCAAAGTGTCGAACGCGACATCGCGGCTCGTCGCCGCTTGCGCACGGACTCGGCCCGCTGCGTGGGTCGAGGCCGCCCTCGTCGGCAAACCAGCGCGGGCCCCGGCGATCGGCGTCGCCAGGCGACCTGCGACAAACGCTCCGAGCGCAGCGCTGTTGGTTCTTTTTTCCGGAAGCTTGTTCGTATCGGCGCTCGCTTCACTCATGCCCTTCATTCCCAAGGCGGAAGTGTAGTACAGTACCGTACGGTTCTATTAAGGCACGGCGCCGAGCGAGACGCAAGGGCTCAACGGCGGCGTCGGCGCGGCATGGTCGGCGCAATGCTCCAACTTCGCCTTCGCTGCAGAGACAACGGGTTGCGGGCGCAAGCATCTCGACGGTTCCGTCGAGGTCAGTTCATCCCCGCAAACCCGTCGGCACTCCAGCTTTCGCTGCCAACCCCGTGATGGAGGAAGAAGAGGCCCTCGGGATCGTATTTGTCCTTGACCGCGCGAAGCCGCGGGTAATTCTCGCCCCAGAAGGCGTCCTGCCAGTTCGGCTGGAAAAAGTCGGTTTCCCAGACGTAGGAGCCGATGCGCGGCAGGAGCTTGCGGATCGGGTTCATCGAAGCCTCGACGGCCTCAGCCTTGCCCGACGCCGCCGCCGTATCCGGCTCATGTCCCGGAACGCCGGGATAGGCGGGCTGTCCGAAGTCGCCGGTGATCGCCAGCGCGAAGGCTTCCGTGACGGCTGGATTTATCGCCGTATCCTTCGCCGAAGCGATCGCTTCCGCAGCCGCTCCGGCGAGCCCCTTGTTGCAATGGAGCGCGACGCCCCGATGCTTTGCGGCCTCGAAAAGCGCATCCGCGAGGCTTTGGCGCCGATCGGCGTCGAGGAGAGAAGCAGGGAGCCACGCGGATTGGTAGGCGTACCAGACCGCGCCCGTCTCGCCGAGGTTGCCGGCGCAAAAGATGTTGTCGTAGGGCGCGCCGGGACGATCGTCGGCGACGACGTCGCCCGGAACCATCCGCAGCATTGCCGGGTCCCAGTACATCCGCGCCGGGAAGGCGACAATCTTCGGCGCGGATACGATCGCAAAGTCCTGCGGGGAAGCCGTCACCCAATCGAAGAACGGACGCCAGACGGCCTCGGCCTGCTCCTGGTCGAGGCCTTGCAGCACCATTTGAATCCCGACATAGCCGCGCCCGATGAGGATCTGTTCGCCCCAGTGGGGATTGAAAAGCGCCTCGCGGTAGAACTCGACGATCCTGGCGATGAGGCGGCGATAGGCGTCGTCGGACGTCGCCTTGACGGCGGCGAAAACCGCGCCGAAAGACTCGGGCAGCGGATGGGTGCGCACCGTAACGCGGGTGACGCCGCCGAACCCCCCGCCGCCGCCTTTCAGCGCCCAGAAGAGATCCGGGTTCGAGCACGCATTGGCGATCCTGACCTCGCCGTCGGCGGTCACGACCTCCGCCTCGATGAGGTTCGCCGCGGCCGTTCCATAGGCCTTCGAAAAGCTCCCAAAACCCCCGCCCAGGATGATGCCGGCGACGCCGACCGTCATGCAGCCGCCGCCCTGCACGTAACGACCGCTCTTGGTCGTCACCTCGTTGTAGACATGACCCCAGATCGCGCCCGCTTCGATCGACGTGGCCGGCTGCGGCTCCGCGCGGCCGTCGCAGCCGGCACCGACGAAGGCGTCGTGGAGGACGACGGCGTTCATGCGGCGGGTCCAAATGAGCAGGGAATTGGCCGCGTTCGACGTCCCCTGATAGCTGTGGCCGCCGCCCTTCACCACCAGCCGCAGATTGTTCTTGCGAGCGAAATTGACCGCGGCCACGACATCCTTGGTCGTTTCGGCGGCGACGGCATAGACGCTCGGCCGCGACGTCCAGGCCCCGATCCAACCGAGCGACTGCGTGAGCCCGACCTCGTCGCCGAGGTAATAGGGGTTCTTCAGTTCCTTGAACACTTGCGCGCAAGCGTCGTCCGGGGATGCGCTTACGCAGGCGGCAAGCGGCGAACGCACCTTGATCAGGCGCCCCCCGACTTCGCGGCCGAGCCGGTCCCAGCTTTCGTCGGAAGGCCAGCCCGGCTCGCCGGGACGGACGCGGGCGGACGACGTCGACGCGGCAAAAGCCCGCGGCCAAACGGCGCCCAGGAACGGCAGCCCCGCAATGATCTTCAGCACCTGTCGTCGAAGCAATCGGTCGGACATTGGCGGCTCCAAAGCTTGCCTTGGTTGCGAAGGCACGTTCAGTATCGTACCGTTCATCAGTACCGTACCGTACGGTACTATAGCGCAGCATCGTCCGCTCCACAAGGGGCTTCAACAACAGCGACGGCGCGATTAACAGGGGGCGATGAACGATATTGCCCAAAAGCCGGACAAGGAGAGGCGGCGTAAAGAAATCCTCGACGCCGCCTTCCTGGAGTTCTCGACCAAGGGCTATGCGGGCGCGAGCATGGAGGCGATCGCGCGGCGCGCTCGCGCCTCGAAGCAAACGCTCTACGCATGGTTCGAGAACAAAGAAACGTTGCTCAACACGCTGTTTGCGTCACGCCTCGAGGCGATGAAAGGCCGGACCCTTGAAGCGGTCGAACAGGATCCTTCGCCCGCTAACGTGCTGCCGGCCATCGTGGAGGACACACTTCGTTTCTCGCTGGCTATAGCCCCGCTCACCGAGGCGATGGGACCCGGAGAGCCAGGCACCAGCGCCTCCCGGATGCTCGGCCGCACCATCACCGAAGAGCGCAAGAAATTCGTCGAATATCTCCTGTGGCGCCGCGCCGAGGGCAATATCGCGTTCGACGACGACCCGGTGGAGATCGCCTCGCTGTTCGTGGCGATGGCGCTGGGCGAGTGGAGCCTGCGGCTGGGCACGGGCATGCTGGAGGAGCTGACGGACAGGATGATCGAGGACCACGCGCAGCGCGTGACGCGGATCTTCCTAAAGGGCCTCGCGCCGTCGGGGACGCCCGCAATTCCATCCGAAGCGGAAAGGCGGAGCGCCCGAACCGACTGACGGGCTGTCACTCGCAGGGCTGGAACGTGATTCCGAGTTCGCGGTCTCGGACCGCCAATAGGGCGCCGCATGGTGGCGCCCTCGACGCTAACCCGTCTTCGCGGATTCGGCCATTTTCTGGGGGTGCGCGTTAAGGAAATCAATATCTTGACCGAAAAGGTCTTCACTACAGGAGGTGTTGGGCGGGAAGCGCGGCGGCGGCGATTTTGGGGGGCGGCTGGGCCGGCAGCTTGAGCTTCATGCGGGCGATGAGGAGGCGCAGGTCGGGCTCGGGTTCGGTGAAGCGGGTGAGGACGATCTCTCGGCCGTCGGTGGTGGGCAGGTGCACGTCGATCATCTGCAGGGCGGCGAATTTCGCCAGCGCGCTACGCGCGGTGAGACCCGGGGCGAGGCTGTGCAGGCGGCGGGTCAGGGTGATCTGCAGGCAATAGGCGAGGAAGGCGACGAAGATGTGGGCTTCGATGCGCTTCTCGCATTTATGGAAAACCGGGCGGATCGCGAGGTCGCCCTTCAGGTTTCGAAACGCCTCCTCAACAGCAACGAGCTGGATATAGTACTGCCAGAGTTTGGCGGGATCGTCGTCGGTCATGTTGGTGCGCAACAGGTAGCGGCCCTCGCGGCGTCTGATTTTGCGCAACTTGTCGCGGTCGAGCGCGTAGGTCAGCGCGCCGGTCTTGTCGACCTCGGTCTTGACGAGCCGCCAGGCGCAGGGCGCCTTGGAGCGCGCCGCGCCGAGCTTCATCAGCCTTTCCTCACGGGAGACGTCCATCTCAGCGAGCTTCTTCAACCGCGCCCACAGCCATTTGAGCTGTCGCCTGCGCATTGCGTGCTCTTTGCTGACGCGATCGGCGCTCTGGGCCAAGACGTAGAGCTCTTCGTCCTGGGCCAGGAGCTTGACCTCGACCCCCTCGCGCGCCTTCCGCCAGGGCTTGTCGAGGAGCTGCTTTTCGAGGCGGGTCAGGCGTCCCTTGGGCGTTCCGACCAGATAGCGCACAGGCGGATCGGAGGCGCGCATCTCGGCGAGAACCTCCTCGGTCGGCACGCCGCGGTCCATGACCCAGACCCGCCGCGCCTTGCCGTACTGGCTCTCGATCTTTTCGAGGAAGGACCGCAGCGTCTTGCTGTCGGCCGTGTTGCCGGGCAGAACCTCGTAGGCGAGCGGCAGCCCTTCGGGGGTGACGAGGAGGGCGATGACGAGTTGCGGGCAATCGGGCCGCTTGTCGCGGCTGTAGCCGTGGCGGCGTTTCGAGCCCTCGGGTAGGTCGGAGGCGTTGACCTCGAAATAGGTGCTGGTCAGATCGTAGAGCAGCACGTCGAAGGAGGCGTTGAATAGATCGCGCCAACGCTGCGTCAGATGTGAGAACAGCGCCTGTTTGTGGGCGATGAGCTTGTCGTGACAGGCGTAGAGCTTGTGCGCTTCCGCAAGGCCGAAGTCGGCGCCGAGCAAATCGGCCATGGCGCTATCGAGGAACCATTGGCGATGCAGCCGCCACTCGCTGCCGGGTGAAATGAGGCGATACGTCGCCAGCACTTGCAGCACGTCGGCCCAGCGCGTCCCTTTGCGGCTTCCTGGCAGGCGATCGGCCCAGAAGCGGTCGAGTTGCAGTTCGCGCCACAGAACGCCGGCGAGCCAGCAGGCGCCCCACTGGCGCGGCCGGCAGAGCCGCATCTCGCCGAGCCGCAGACGCACGATCGAGGCGTCGGCGGCGGGAAGATCGCAACGCTCATCGGAAAACAACGACAGCGAACGGGGCGCGCCGGCGTCCTCGTCGAACACCTCGATCGCCCTGCGCCAAGCTTCAGCCTGAGAAGAATTGATCTCGCCGAGGTATAGGACATAACGCTGCACCACCCGACCGCTGTCCAGACGCCGGTTCTCGACAACGCTCCAGTAGAGATGCGTCTTCCCGTCCTTTCGCCGCTCGGTCTTCCGGAGAAACATGGCGGAACCCAGTTTGACAAGGAAACTCGAGTTGAGGAATCCGGTTCAAACTGAGTTGGTCTTCACTACAGCCGATTTTGGCCCCGGCCCCAATAGCCGCATCAAACAATCCAAATACTTGGATGGCGTGAAACGCCGCAAAATCAGGTTACCCACAGGCAAATCCGCGAAGATGGGCTAACTAACGTTGCGAAGAACCCTCCGTTTACTGTGGTCAGGCTAGGATAGGCTTACCTCGCCGCCAATGCGGACCGGGACTGGCCCGCGGAAATCTGGCTGCGCAAGGATCTGATCGGCCTGGGCGCGACGATGGCCGACCGCGGAGGGTCGGCGCTTCCCTTCACCCAGGCCCCCTCCCGCGTGCGGGAGAGGGGGTCATCTCTTTGGAAACTCGAGCCCCATCGCCCGGTAGCGCTCGGGGTCGTCGGGCCAGTTCTCACGCACCTTCACGTGCAGGAAAAGATGGACGTTGGCCCCGTGCGCCTCGGCGATGTCCTTGCGCGCGGCCGAGCCGATCGCCTTGATCGTGCGACCGCCCTTGCCGATGACGATCTTCCGGTGGCTTTCCCGGGTGACGAAGACGGTCTGCTCGATGCGCGCCTCGCCATTGGGCAAATCCTTCCAGCTGTCGGTCTCGACGGTCGCCTGGTAGGGCAATTCGTCGTGTAGCCGCTCGGTGAGTTTCTCGCGCGTGATCTCGGCGGCGAGCGCGCGGACCGGCGATTCGGTGATCTGGTCCTCAGGATAGAGCCAGGGCCCTTCCGGCAAGATGGCGGCGAGGCGCTCGACCAGCCGGTCGATTCCGTCGCCGGTCGCGGCGCTGATCATGAAGGTTTCATTGAAAGCGAGCGCCTCATTGAGCCGCGCCGCGAGGGCGAGCAGCTTGGGGCGCTCAATGAGATCGATCTTGTTGAGCAGCAAAAACCTCGGCTTTTTGCGTTCCGCCAGCGTCGTCAGGATCGCGGCGGTCTCGTCGCTCAGCGTCGGCGCCGCCGCCTCCTTACGCGCATCGATCAGGAGCGCCAGGGCGTCCGTTTCCGCCGCCGCGCCCCAGGCGGAGGCGACCATCGCGCAGTCGAGCCGCCGTTTCGGCGCGAACAGGCCGGGCGTGTCGACGAAAACGATTTGCGCCTCGCCCCGCGTCAGCACGCCCCGAACGATCGAGCGCGTCGTCTGGGCCTTGCGCGTGACAATCGACACCTTTTCGCCGACGAGGGCGTTGATGAGCGTCGACTTGCCCGCGTTCGGCGCGCCGATGAGGGCGACGAAGCCGCAGCGGGTCGCGCTCACGTCTCCGCCCACCGATCGAGAAAAGCCTGCGCGGCCGCCTGCTCGGCGGCGCGCTTCGAATTGGCTTCGCCTCTTTCCGGCTCGAAGCCCGACAGCACGACGCGCATGACAAACTGAGGCGCGTGCGCCGGCCCGCTGCGCGCGACCTCCTCGTAGCGCGGGGCGGCGAGCGAGCGGGCCTGCGCCCATTCCTGGACCGCCGTCTTGGCGTCGCGCGCCGGCGAGGCGTCGGCGGTGAACCGGCCGCCCCAGGAGTGGAGGATGAGCGCCCGCGCCGCCTCAAAGCCGCCGTCGACATAGACGGCGCCGATCAGCGATTCGCACACGTCGGACAGGATCGCCGCCTTCTTGCGGCCCCCGCCCCTCGCTTCGCCCAAGCCCAGCACGACATGCGGGCCGACGTCCCATTCGACCGCGATCGCAGCGCAGGTCTCGCGGCGAACGAGTTTCGCGAGCCGCATCGAGAGTTCGCCTTCGGTCGCATGCGGAAAGGAGCGATAGAGATAGTCGGCGACGACGACGCCGAGCACCCGGTCCCCGAGGAACTCGAGCCGCTGATACGAGCGTCCGCCCGTCGCCTGGGCTGAGAGATGGGTCAGCGCCAGGTGAGCGAGATCCAGGTCGTTGAAGCGGTAGCCGAGCCTCGCCTCGAGATCCGCAAATTCAGCCTTCACGCGTTTGTTCATGAACCGGCCGTCCGCAATTGCCCGGAACGCGGATGTCCTCCCCCCTTGCTACCCCACTTACACACCCCGAGTCGCGAGACGCTTTCCGTCCCCAGGTCCGCTGGGGAAGGTGGCGCGGAGCGCCGGATGGGGTGTGGGCCGCTGCCGCTACGCCGGGCGCGTTGCACGAGCGTCAACGGGGACCTGCAATGATCTCACCCTGCTTTCCGCACCCCATCCGGCCCTTCGGGCCACCTTGTGTCCGCGAATTGTGCCAGAGTTGGCGAACGGGCGGCTGTTCGAAGCAGCCGCCCGTCGCCGGACCTGAGCCCGTAGACACCACAGGATCAAGCTGCGGGGAAGCGAGGGACAGGTCCGGCGTCTTCCATAAGCCCGAACAGTTGCATGGGCGTGAGAGCCCGTACGAGCAAGGAAGGGAGTGGGAGTATGCCACAAGAGACGCGCATTGTCGGCCTCGATGTCGCGAAGAGCAAAGTCGACGCCTGCATTCATTCGCTGGGGCTGCGCCTGTCGGCGCCGAGCACTCCGGAGGGCGAAGCGAAGCTGGTGGCGTGGCTGCGAGCCAACCGGGTCGGCCGGGTGGTGATGGAGGCGAGCGGCGGTTACGAGCGCAGCTGGGCGGAAACCCTGCGCGCGGCCGGGCTCGCGGTTCGGGTCGTCGATCCGAAGCGGGTCCGCCATTTCGCCAAGGCGGCCGGCCGGCTGGCCAAGAACGATCCGATCGACGCCGAGACGATCGCCCGGTTCGCCGAGGCCTTTCCCGACGACAGCGCCCAACCGCACGATCGCGCGCGTGAGGAGCTCGCCCGTCTGGTTCAGGCCCGGGAAGCGTTGAAAGACGTGCAGGAGCGGATCAAGCAGCAGCGCGAGCATCAGCCGCCTGCCATCGTCGTTGAGGCCCTCGCCGCGGTCGCCAAGACGCTGCGCGCCGAGATGCGCAAGCTCGAGGCCTCGATCGCCGCCAGAATCAAGGCGAACCCGGCGTTCGCGCGTCGCGCCGAGCTCATCGACGGCGTGCCGGGGCTCGGCGATCAAACCATCGCCGGGTTGATCGCCTGGCTGCCTGAGCTCGGGAGCATCCCCAACGAGGCCGCCTCGGCCCTCCTCGGCGCGGCGCCCTACGACGACGACAGCGGCCAACGCAAAGGCGTGCGCTCCATCCGGGGCGGGCGGCGCAAGCTCCGCAACCTCCTTTATATGGCGGTCGTGGGCGCCGCCACTCAGCACAATCCGGTGCTCAAGGCCTATTATCGACGCCTGCTCGCCAAAGGCAAAGAGCCTAAAGTCGCCATCGTCGCCTGCATGCGCAAGCTGATCGTGATCCTGAACACGATGCTGGCGCGCGACGAGCCCTGGAACCCGCCGGCTCAGGCCGCGGCATGAGCGGGCCCTCGTGCGGCCGCCGGGCGGCGCATCGCGCCGACCGCTTGAATGCCCAAATGCCCGGTGAGCGGACAGGGTCAAGGCCGAAGCCGCCGGAGGCGGGGGCGCGAAGCGCCAGCCTTGAGCCCGGCCGAGCACCGGGCTACTCCGATCAATACAGTTGCTTCCCCACGTTGTGGGGAAGGGCATCAACGCACCCGTTGAAAAATACGGCCCCAGCGCACGTCCCACGGCCACTTCCAGATCTCCCAGGCGGGCGTGTCCTCGCGGATCGAGAAGAAGATGATCTCGGCGCGCCCGATCAGGTTCACGAAGGGCACGTAGCCGACGCCGCCCTGATCACCGGCAAGACGCGAATCGCTCGAATTGTCGCGGTTGTCGCCCATCATGAAGTAATGGCCCGGGGGCACCTCGTAGACCTTGGTGTTGTCGAAGGTGCCTTCGTCGCCGTCGATCTGGATTATCCGATGCTTGACGCCGTTCGGCAGCGTCTCGATGTACTGCGGCGCTTCCTCCGGCTTCCCGAAATGGTTGACCGTCGCAAAGGGCGCGATCTGCTCGCGCGGAGCCTCCACGCCGTTGATGAAGAGCCGGGCGTGAATGACCTGGATCTTGTCGCCCGGCAGGCCGATCAGCCGCTTGATATAGTCGGTCTGGCCGTCGCTCGGCAGCTTGAAAACGATGATGTCACCGCGTTTCGGCTGCGAGGCAAAGATGCGGCCGGGCATCGCCTGCGGGGCGAGATCGAGAAAGCCGGGCAGCGAGAAGTGCGAATAGCCGTAGGCGTATTTCGACACGAACAGGTAGTCGCCGACGAGCAGCGTCGGTACCAGCGAGCCCGAGGGAATGTTGAACGGCTGGAAGAGCAGCGTGCGAACGACGAGCGCGATCAGCAACGCCTCGACAATGACCTTGACGGTCTCCCACCAGCCCTCTTCCTTCTTGACGGGCGTCGCGCCGGCTTCCGCTGGCTTCACGCTCTTTTCGCTCATCTGCGTCACGACGCCCTTCCTGATGTTCACGCGATCGGCCAGCGACGCTTCCTATACAGATGCAATCCGGCCGAGCCAAGCGCGGGGCTCATGGCCTTCGAACTTGGCTGAACGATGGCTGCCCCTCGTCTCAAGGCAAGAGGACGGCCGAGCCCGTCGTCTCGCGCGCTTCGAGCGCCCGGTGCGCCTCCGCCGCCTGGGCGAGCGGCAGGCGTCGGCCGATGCGGATGGTCACGTCGCCATTCCCGACCGTACGGATGAGCTCGCGCGCCATGTTCTCGTAGCGCGCCCGGTCGGCGATGAAGGTGAACAAGGTCGGCCGGGTGGCGAACAGCGAGCCCTTGCGACCAAGCAGGCCGAGGTCGAAGCCGTCGATGCCTCCCGAGGCCGAGCCGAAGCTCGCGAAGATGCCAAAGGGCTTGAGGCAATCGAGCGAAGCCGGAAAAGTCGCCTTGCCGACGCCGTCGTACACGACCGCGCACTTCTGCCCCCTGGTGATCTCCTCGACGCGCTTGGCGAAGTCCTCCTCGCGGTAGAGGATCGTGTGGTGCGCCCCGGCCTTCTTGGCGATCTTGGCCTTTTCCGGCGAGCCGACGGTTCCGATCACCTTCGCGCCGAGCGCCCGGCCCCATTGGCAGAGGATCTGCCCGACGCCCCCGGCCGCCGCATGCACCAGAATCCAGTCGCCCTCCTTCACCCGATAGGTCTGGCGCAGGAGATATTGCGCAGTCAGACCCTTGAGCATCATTGCGGCCCCCGTTTCGAAGGAGATCGCGCGTGGCAGCTTAATGAGGAAGCGCGCCTCGATGTTGCGCTCCTCGGCATAGGCGCCGCTCGCCCCCGCATAGGCGACCCGATCGCCCGACTTGAAGTCCTTGACCCCCGGCCCAACCTCGGCGACTTCGCCTGCGCCCTCCGAGCCAGGCGTGAACGGCAAAGACATCGGATAAAAGCCGGACCGGTGATAGACGTCGATGAAATTGACGCCGACCGCATGCTGGCGAAGACGAACCTCGCCCTTGCGTGGCTTCGACAGCTCGACCTCATCGAATTTCAGGACCTCCGGTCCCCCCGTCTCATGAATGCGAATAGCGCGCATAAGGCCCTTCCCTCAATTCCCGGCTTCCGCCGAGAATTGGCCCGAATGGCCGGTTCGCGCAAGAGAGAGACGAGGCAAATCGAGAGGCTCACAATCCGTCCGCCTAGAGGAAAAACCGCGCGCCCCTTGCGCCTCCGGTCCACGGCCCGTATAGCAACCGCGCGCTCCGCAGCCGCCCGGAGTCCGCGGCTAAATCAGCCCAGCGCCCATCGTCTAGCGGTCCAGGACGTCGCCCTTTCACGGCGAAAACGCGGGTTCGAGTCCCGCTGGGCGCGCCAATAAAATCAAAAGCTTAGCATGCAGACTCACAGCTGGTGTCCAGTTCGTGTCCCGTCTGCGGTTTTCGTGAACGGCCCCGTTCGATACGCTGGGCGCTCCCGGAAGGGACTGCAAAAATCAGGAAATATCAAAAGCTTACGAGAAAGTGGGACTGCAAATCTTCGCGTGGAATTGCAAGGCTTTTCGAAGAATGGTCCCACCGAAGGGGCTCTGTTTGGCCCCAAAACGAGGCGCTGCGACCTGCCCCGACCTAATAATCGAGTCTTTGGCGTTAGCCATGGTCGCTATGGTGTTCTCCAGATGGCCGAGGTTGCCAATTCGAAAATCGATTTGTTACGCGTTCCATCCAAAACCACGGGACACATTCGTCTTGATAGCAGAAATTTCGCTGTAAGTCCGGCCGCGCATATTGATCCACGCGTGACGCTTCTATCTTGCAAAAGGCCGCCACCGGAGGCAACCTCAGTCCGCCAGAAGCCTCCATCCGGCAAATCTCGGGTAAACTCACGCCCTGACATGGTCGGAGCATTTGGCCGTGGCCGGCGAGATGGTCTGGGAAAGGAGACTGCAAGCCTACCGTCGGGCTTTGGGTGACCGGCCTCGGTGATCGTCGCCGAGAGCACGCGTAGCTGCGCCACACTTGAGAGTAATTGACCTAGGACCACCTCGATGGGCAGGTTCATTCTCGTCGCAATTGTTGTCGTTTTTGCAGTTGTTGGGCTCTTTTTATATGCCTCGACTTTCCATGTAGAGCAATCACCACTACCTGAGATGCCAAAGGTGCCCAATACCTCTGGTCTGAAGCCTGATTTCAATTTCGACATGAAGTCAAGAAAACCAATCAAAGTGCAAAGTGCCACAAGCGTAGAGGGGTTCTTAAACAAATTAATTCCTCTTACAGGTTATCCGACGCATGTAGAGAGGGTTGTTTTTGTTAAAAGTGATAATGCCGATGACAAAATTCAGGATATAATTCACAATACTGTTATACCAAATATGCACGGTCGTGTGTTCAAGGATTTTATAGTTTTCAATCGACATTGCGAAGCGAACGAACCATGTGTTTCGCAAAGGCAGATTGCCGATCCCGGCGAGCTTGGATGGAGTGAGACAGCCGTTCATGAATATCTTTCTCAAGTCGAAAGACTCGTCCGGAGAATCGGAGTAACAGACAGCGACCGCATATATCAAGTTGATTGGGTGACGGATGATGGCGGGCATTTTTATACGATATTCCTTACCGATCAAAACAATATCCCGAAGTTTGAACCTATTCTTTGGTTTTCTCCCGTCAACAAGAACTGCTCAGAGCACCAGACGCCACGAGGTCCTCAGGAAACCACCCTGTCGTGGGATGGAAAGGCGATCAACGGATTCGGGATAGAGGTTGTCACTTGGAATGGCGAAGTGACGTACCATTTTGAAAACGGCAAGTTCCTGACCAAAGATTTTTGCCCGGCTAAATGTTTGAGCTACAAGAGCGACTTCCTTTGGGAAGTGGACCCCAACTCAACAAAGGTGAGTACTGACCCGGTGCAAAGCGGATCGCCTGAGGAAACAACGCTGCATTATCAGGTGGTGTGGTCTCTCTGGTTTCCGACAAAAGTCAACGCTGGAGAAAATTTCGGAGTTGAAATGCCCTCGCCCAAAGGCAATATGGTTGCCGGGAGTTTCGCAATCCGAGGTGACGGAACATTCAATAAGAACTAGAGACCCGCTCCCCAAAAGAAGGCGTCATTAAGAGAATTTAATTGCCCTAGCCGATTTAATTAATGCTGAACTAATATGGCACCACTGGCGGCCCGGCGGCCACGTCGATCTCAATTGCAGCCCGCAAGGTTGAAGCTTGTTCCCCTTTTGAGGGTAGATGGATAAACAATTAAAGCTGGTTAGACGAAGCTCCAATCAAAAGATGGTCAACGGCGAAAACATTAGCAGAATTTAACTTTCATCCGGCAAAATTCTGTCCCAATATTGTTCACAAATGGGCTGCGGTCGGAATTTTCTGCCGCGTTAAACCGGTATTCTTGTGAGAGCGACGGGCTTCGAGCCGCCTGTGCCTCGCATTTTCACCGAAACCTCGTTCGTCAGCCGGACGTACCTTCCAAGCCCGCTCCAACCCCGAAATATTGGTCCCACTGAAAGTCCGCTCTGCCAGTGCCTTCTGCCCGCTAATTCAGTCTCTCACATCAGTACCTGATCGATGATCCCTCCGGCCACTTTCTTATGCCAATCGCCGCCCAATCGCACCCCTCGGTCCGTAAGTTTCCATTCGAAACCACAACCAAACACTAGAAGTCAGAATTCCTTCGCATGATATCAAATGAAACTGCGGTCTGGTTTTTTGGTAACTGGATATGAATACTCTAGTAAGAGCGACAATTTTAGCAGCAGTCATCATAGCCTTATTAGACGAAGCGTCTGCCGCTGCTTGCCACCACTATTCTCTTTGGCACTTTCCGTGGCCACAACGTTGCCCAAGTAAACAGATTGGACAATTCATTAATAAATCTAGTCAACTTACTCCAAGTCAAACTCCGCCCTCCACACCTACACAAGACGAGGAATCGCAGCGGCGACAGGCCATTGAAAAGCTGAAGGAACAACTTAACACTCAAAAGCAACAATGACCAATATCCGCGGTTCGGGCCCGGGCAAGAGCATCAAAAGCATTCTTTCGCGGCCGAGCCCAATAGCCGTCCACTTGTTGACGAACTTCACGACGATTAATCTCCATCTTCCCATCCCACCTTCCAGTCTCCCCTATGGATAGATGCATGTATGGCATTGTTCTTTCTTGGGTTGCGGATCATACGCAGGGATAGCTTGTCCCGAGGTTCTGTAACCGAGTCAAAAACAGTCTCAGTCTTCTCAATCTTGAACTCTGACTCCCGGTGTTTTCTAGCCTCAGTTCGGACACGAGCAAACGCCTGCTCTTCAATCTCCGAGGAACCTATTGCTTTCTGATCCATATACACTGTGAAAACCTGTTCAGGCTTTGTCATAGCAATCTCCCTTTTGCCAGTTTAGGAGCAAGGTCTGACGCTTCTGCAAACCCTTTCGTTGCCGATCGAGGCCGCATCCCATGACAGAGACCACCTTGCCGGGTATGGCAGGTTGGCGAGG
>CAVVTP010000025.1:0-226115 GCA_963751165.1 uncultured Alphaproteobacteria bacterium | reverse complement strand
ATGGTTGTGGACCTGGGCGTGAACTGAGCTAAATCTCTGCAACGTCTTCATACTTCGAAAACGTTGCATGGCGCGCACTCGTCGTCGAAACGGCTGACGCGAATTCTCAGCTATATTGTTCTTCTTCGCCCTCGCTCCGAGAGTAAACGAAAGCGACATCCCTCGTGGGTTTAGAGGAGGCGGCGCGGCAAGTTCGAACATCAGCGAAGTTGCTTGTTTGTTCCGCCGCTCTTTTATGTTGGCCTTCTTCCCAGCTTTCTATGTTTTAGCCGCGCGCGGCGACGCAGACGATCATCACCGAAGTCCCCGACAAAGGGAGTTTGGCCTCAAAGGTCGCACGCGCGGGCGTAGCGCCTTCGGGGACCCAGGCGTCCCACTCGGTGTTCATCTCCGCGTATGACGCTATGCGGGCGAGATGCACATGCGCAGAGAGGATCCTGGTCTTGTCTGGCTTGTCGAGCAGAACACCCGAGCGGCGCTCGCGCTCGCCGATCGGGAATACGTGCTGGTGCAGGGTAGAAACCGGCATGAAGGCGATGCGGGTTCGCTGCGCGACGACCCGATGGTCTCCGCGCTCTATCTCGGTGGCATCCAAACGGAGGGCGCGGCATGAGCCCTCAGGTGATCGTCGACGGTCTTACGAACGGAGCGCTGATCGGTCTCGGCGCAGTTGGCGTCACTCTGACCTATTCGATCATGCGGTTCGCGAACTTCGCTCACGGCGAGTTTATCACCGTCGGCGCGTATGCGGCGCTGACGATCGGCGGGGGTCTCTCGGCACTGGTCGTCGGCTCGGACAACGGTGTCAGCCCTCTGTCGATCAGCCCAGCGCTGATCCTTGCCGCACCGCTTGCGATGGCCTTGACCGGCGGCCTCGCGGTCGCGCTCGACCAACTCCTCTTCGCACGATTGCGCGGCAAGAGCGAGGCAATCTCGATGGTCATGGCGAGTTTCGGCGCCTCGATGGCGATCCGCGCCGCGATAGAATTCGGTTTCACCTCGCGGCCCGCCTATTTCTCCCGTGAGTTGCAGATCGCGCGGCCGATCGCCCTTGGCCTCAAGGCGACGCCGGATCAGTTGGCGCTCCTGATCGTCGCCGGCGCCTTGATGATCGGTGTGCACCTGCTGCTCTCGCGCACGCAGATAGGTCGGGCGATGCGGGCCGTGAGCGAAAATCCCCCGCTTGCGCGGGCGGCAGGCGTCGACGTCGACGCGACGATCCGCTTCGTCTGGATGCTCGGCGGGGCGCTCGCCTGCGCGGCCGGCGTGATGCTGGGTCTGCTGGTCCAGATCCGTCCGTTCATGGGTTTCGATCTTCTGCTCCCATTGTTTGCGGCGGCGATCCTCGGTGGAATAGGGAGCGTTCCCGGCGCGTTCGTTGGCGCGCTAGTACCCGGAATCACGGGTCCGCGAAACATGGTCTGAGGCGCTTTTGGTGGACCTCGGACTTGGTCCAGACGAAGGGGCGAGCGGTTTGATTGTATCGTTCGATGAAGGCGTCGATGTGCGCGATGAGGTCTTTGACGCTAGCGAAGGACGCGCCGCTGAGCGACTGCCCGGTCAGGATTGAGAACCAGATTTCGATCTGACTGAGCCAGGAGGCGTGGGTCGGCGTGTAATGGAGATGAACGTTCTTGTGACGCTTGAGCCACATGTCGCGGGTGGGTTTGTGGGTGGAGAGATTGTCGAGGACGACGTGGATTTGGCGCTCCGGATAGGCGGCGACGACCCGGTTCATGAAATCGAGGAACTCGACCCGTCGGCGCCTCTTATAGTGGCGGCCGACGACTTCTCCGCTTTCGACATTCAACGCGGCGAACAGCGTGGTGGTCCCGTGACGTTTGTAGTCGTGCGACTGGCCGGTCATGGCGCGCCCGCTGGGCAGCTTGAGATAGCCTTGCGCCCGCTCAAGGGCCTGGATGGACGGTTTTTCGTCGACGGCGAGCACGACGGCGTTGTCGGGGGGAGCTATGTAGAGCCCGACGATCTCGGCCGCCTTGGCCGCGAATTCGGGATCGTTGCTGACGCACCAGGACTTGCGTCCCGAAAGATCGATCTTGTGCGCGCGCAGGAAGCGCCAGACATATTGAACGTGAACGTCGCCGAGCGCCTTGGCGATCAGCGGCCCGCTCCAGTTGGCATAGCCGTTCGGCGGCGCCGTATCGAGCACCGCCAAGATGCGCCGGCCGACCTCCTCGCCATATCTGGCTTCAGCTCCACGATTGCCGGTCTCGGAAAAGCCGGCCAGACGATCCTTCGCATAGCGCACCCGCCACTTCGACGCCGTCCCGGTCGTGCACATGAGCGCCCGGCCAATCGCCCGCGTCGCCGCGCCGTCCGCCGCCATCAGGACGATGCGCGCCTTGAAGCGCGTGCGGTGCTCCGTCTTGGCCGAACGCGCCAAGCTCTCAAGCCCGGCCCGTTCCTCACTCGTCAATATGATCGGGGTCGCTTCACGAAGGCCGCTCATGCAACCTTGAATCACAACTCAACGATCAGCGATAGTGGGTACTAGTCGTCGGGCTCGGAGAAGCCTTGGCCGTCCAAATCGTAGGCGCGGAGTGGCGCGCCGCGGTCGCCTTCTTGGTTCTGATCGCCGTTCTCCTGATCCGGCCGAGCGGCATCGCCGGGAAGACGGCGTGATGATCAACCTGCTCGGACCCGTTGGCTACGCGAGCTTCTTTCTCGTGATGGCGCTCTTAAACGGGGTGGTCTGCCTCGGGCTCAATGTGCAATGGGGACAGACGGGCCTGTTCAACGTTGGCGTCGCCGGCTTCGTCGCTATCGGCGCCTACATCTCCGCGCTTCTCAGGACGCCCCCGAGTGAGGGCCATCTCGGCGGGTTTGCGCCTCCGATATTCATCGGGTGGATTGGCGCCACCATAGCGGGCGGCGGCGCCTCGGCTGTTGTCGGGGCGCTGACCTTACGCCTGCGCGCCGACTATCTCGCGATCACGACGTTCGGTGTCGCCGTCGTGGTTCAACTCGTCGCGCTGAATGCGCAAAGACTGACGGGCGGCGCATTCGGGATCGCGTTCATTCCGCGGCCGTTCGAAAGTTTGGCCTCGTCGCCAACTCTCTATGACCTTGCCAATCTCGCGCTCGTCATTGCCGTGGTCCTGGCGATTTTCGTCGCGCTGGAGCGCCTCGCACGGAGTCCCTGGGGACGAGTGCTGCGGGCGATTCGCGAAGACGAGCGTGCGGCGATGGCGCTGGGGAAATCGCCGACCCGCTACAGGCTCCAGGCTTTCGCGCTCGGCGGGGCGCTCATGGGGCTCGCCGGGGCCATGGAGGCGCATTTTATCGGATTTATCGCGCCGGAGAATTATCTCTCGTCGCTGACCTTCCAGGTTTGGGCGATGCTGATCGTCGGCGGATCTGGCAACAATCTTGGCGCGCTGCTCGGTGCCGTGTGCGTATGGGCGCTGTGGACCGTCTCGGGCCTCGTCATCAGCGGCATAGTCCCGGCCACCTACGAGGCGCGTGCGGCGGCGTTGCGCCTGGTGGGGATTGGCATCCTGCTTGCGACGATGATCGTCGTCCGACCGGGGGCTGATTGGCGAGCGCGCTCTCGTCTCTCGACATATTGCGGACGCGGATGCGTCTGCATGAGAAGAATTAGCTGAGCTACGCTAGTCGATAGGGCGTCCCCTTTGCTGGTTCGACCTTCCGCCGGGTCAATTGATTGCTCTTCATCTCGACTTCGGGCGACCCGTAATGCTAGCCGTGTCAGCACGTTTGGCCGGCGCTGCTGCGGGTTGGGCTTGCCGACGATTCGCATGAGTTCATCAATCGGGTCGACGGTACGCCGCCCATAGCCCTCTAGCCGTGTCTTTGGCGCTCGGATTCGTCTTCGGCGGCTCCTCGATCGCTGCCGCCCAGTCTGTCATGAAGCAGTGCGGCCAGCAGTGGCAGGCCGCCAAGCAGGCCAGGACAACGAACGGCCAGACCTGCCGCAGTTCTTGAAGGATTGCCGAGCTCGACTCGCCTTCACAACGAGCGCCCCGCCCCAGGGCGGTTTTGCTCCAGCGGTTCCCGCGCCGGCAGCGCCTCCCGCGCCAGCAAACGCACCGGCTCCCTGTTTCCCTGGTAACAACCGGCCGCGCCTGCCCCGGAGCCCTCGAGCCACGGCGCTCCGGTCCGATCGGAGCGGGTCAATTCGCTTCAACGCAGGAAGCGCAATACCGCTGCCCCGGAGCGACCCCTTAGGATCGTCTCAGGGAGTGGACCGGAGTCGGGGGTGGGCTTCGCCATCGGTTGCCTCGAAAAGCGGGGGCGGGCCGATGACGGAGGCGAGGTGGACGGTCTTGGTCGAGACGAGCCGTGCAGATGGTGGGACCGAGCGCATCGAGCTCGCCTCCCTCGAGCGGAACGTTTCTTCGCCTATGCCGGACGACCTCGGCCTCCGGTTTGCTGAGGCGAAGGAGCTGCTCCTGAGGCTGCAATCGTTTCTGGCGCAAGGTTACGTGCGACAGGTCAGCGCGGTCGATCGGACGTGCCGCTGCGGATCAGGCCGCCGACTGCACGACTATCGGACCCGGCAGGTCGACACTTTGTTTGGCCGGGTCATCCTGCGGCAGCCGCGATGGCTGTCATGCGGCTGCGATCGCATTGAGCCGCAACCGAACGCCGACCACGCACGCGGTCAGAGCCGGACAACGGCGCTGATCGGAGGACGGGCCACTCCTGAGCTCGTGCGGGTCCAAGCCGAACTCGGCGCCCGGTCATCGTTTCGGAACGCCGCCCGGGTGATGAGCGTGTTGCTGCCGACGGGCAAGGCCGCCAACCATACGGGCATCCGGCGTCGCCTCGCCCGGACCGCGGATCGTCTGCAAGTCCTCGACGATGCCAGCCCACATCGGCTGAGCCGCGTCGATGGCGGCCCGATAGTGATTGCCCTCGGTGGTGCGCACATCCGGGCTGTTCCCGGATTTCAGGTGCGCCACTTCGAAGTCATGGTCGGGTGCCCTGAAATCAAGGCGATGGCTGCCGGGTCGCGACGTCACCGTGCTGAGCGATGGCGATCCCGCGCTTGTCGAAAGCGTCCGTATCGCCACGGGCGATCGGGTGAAGCATATCTGGCTTTGTCAGACCAAATGCTCGCGGTGCCTCTGGCCGTGGTAGGCTTGGGCCATGAGCAACCCGTTCAGATATTTCAACGGCTCGCCGGAGGTCATCCGTCTGGTCGTGATGATGTACGTGAGATACCCGCTGTCGCTACGCAACGTCGAGGATCTCCTGGCCGAGTGGGGGATCGACATCAGCCATGAGACGGTCCGGTTTTGGTGGAACCGGTTTGGCCCGATGTTTGCCGCCGAGATCCGCAAGAAGCGGGTCGCGCACATGCACGGCTATCCTCAGTGGCGGTGGCATTTGGACGAGGTGTTTGTGAAGGTCAATGGCAGGCTCTGCTATCTCTGGCGCGCCGTCGATCATGAAGGCGAGGTCTTGGCGTCGGTCGTCACTGCGAAGCGAGACAAGGCGGCGGCGGTGAAGTTTCTCAAGCGGATCATGAAGAAATACGGCCGACCGCGGAAGATCGTCACCGACGGGCTTCGCGCCTATTCCGCCGCGATGAAGGAGGTCGGCAACGCCGAACGCCAGGAGTTCGGCCGCGGGCTCAACAATCGCGCGGAGAACTCGCATCAGCCGCTTCGACGGCGAGAGCGCGCGATGCAGCGCTTTCGAAGTATGAAGACGTTGCAGAAATTCAGCTCAGTTCACGCCCAGGTTGACAACCATTCACATGGGGAAGGTCGGGTCAAGGGTGAGGTCTGTTAGTTTCGCATGAGGAAAATTTCAATCCGTGTCTCGCTATCCAGGGTCTGAGCCCGATCGCGCAACCTGGTCGTTTCCACACCAGATCAAACTCACATTCGGTCGCCGTTCGCGACGGCTGCACCAATATCCCGCTTGCGGCGGGTGGGGCTCGAAAGGACGAGACCATTCTTCAATACGGCTTTTTCGGCCATATGGTTGTGCGGTTCGTCGGCCCGGATCGACCAGAACTGATCAGGTTCTGGAAGATTTGAGATAGAGTTCAGCGTCTATCATCAGACTGCTCGCGTCACGGCCCTGTCAATGACGACGCCGGCGTTCACATACTTCCAAAGCGCCACCAGCAGCTTTCGCGCCAGCGCCACGATCGTCGTCTTGCGTAGCCGGCCGCCGTTGCGCTTGACGCGCTCGTGGAACCAAAGCGCCAGCGCTGATTGCGGTTGGTGGCGCAGCCATAGCCAGGCAAGTTGTAACATTGTTGTCCGCAGCCTCGGGTTGCCCGCTTTGGACACCCCTTGCTCATGGGCAACCGATCCGCTTTGCCACGGTGTCGGAGCCAGCCCTGCGTAGGCGGCGACCTGCCTTCGGTTGGCGAAGGTTCGATAGAGCCCCTCCGACCACAGGACGGCGGCGAATTCCGGACCGACCCCGTTCAGCTTGGTCAACATCGCCGGCGGCGAGCGCACGGCGTCGGCATTCATCCCTTCGGGCTTCATCGCTGAGATCAGAGCGTCTCGCTCTATCTCAACCGCCTTGATCTGTTCGAGCAGCAGCTCAAGTCGATCAAGCTCGCGGCTGATCTGAGCTTTGAGATGCGACGGCAAGGGACGTGCATCGCCCGTCTTCAACTCGTCGAGCCGTTGGCGTCGATTCCGCCGCAGCGGCTCGTAACCGGATATTCCCTGGGAGAACAGCAATCCCTTGATCCGATTGACGTGCTGGACCCGCTCGTTTGTCAGCGTCTTGCGTTCACGGCAAAGTCGGCGGCGGTCTTCCTCCTCTGGAGTCGGCGTCCTGACCATGGCGCAGACCCGCGGTTCGCCGCGTTTGTGAGCCAACAGCGCGCGCACCAGGGCTTCGCCGTCGATCTTGTCGGTTTTGGCCCGCCGCCGGCGCCGCGAGGTCGCAATTGAAGCCGGATCGACGACATGGCTCTCAACCCCCTCACTCTGCAGCACGCGATAAATCCAAAACCCATCCAACCCCGCCTCTTGAATGACGACCACCTGGAAGGATTTTCCGGTCCGCGCAAACGCCTTCTGCTTGAGCTCGGATAGGCGCATCAACAGCGCAGCGATGTTCCCAGCGGACACGCCGTGCTTCGACATTTTCTCGCCGGCGCCCGGCGAAAGCGACGTGATCAGCCAGGTCGAACGACTGAGTTCCAAAGAAACAAAGATAGCGCCAAGATTGGTTCCGATAGCGGTCGGTTCTTCGAAATGGTGATCGAGTGACATGGGTCGCCTCCAGGATGAGTGGATTTGCGACTTCAGTCTGCGCGCTAAAGCTGGCCGCTATCCACTCCCCATGGGATCTTCAATCAGGAGCGCCATCTCGTTACCCGCGGTGCTTATAAGCAAAAACGCTCTGCCGCATTGGCCGAGTGGCGCGCCCTCGCGGCTTGAATGTCGCTTGAGGGTGGGCGTGTTGCGCCACGCGCTGGCGACATGCCGTTAGTGTGACAAGGCCTTCCAAGTTCCTCTCAGCGTGTCTAAGCTCGGTCAACTTCCGGCCGATCGCCCGGAGGTCGATCGGGAGAGGAATCGCGATGTCAGGAGAGTCAACCTGCTCTGCCGCCTTCTCGAGAGGTGGCCTCAGCGGGATTCCGTCGTCCCGCGAGTCGAATCCGCTCTGAGCTGGGCCGCAATGTCTACGACGTTGTCGAGCGGCGGCGCCGTCACCGCGCGAGAAAAGTCGCCGGCCGGGCTCGCTTCGGCCACGAAGCGGTTTGGCGGCGTGATCGCAATCCACGACGTGACTTTCGAACTCATTGCGGGAGAGGTACTCGCGCTCCTCGGTGAGAACGGCGCGGGAAAGAGCACCTGCGTCAAGCTCCTTGCGGGCGTGCACAGACCCGACGGCGGAGCCGTCTTGATCGAGGGGCGCCCAACAGAGAGTTGGTCGCCGCTTGACGCCTCCCGCGCCGGCATCGCGGTGATGCACCAGCATCCCGGCCTCTTTGGGGAGCTCAGCGTTTGCGAGAACATCTATCTTGGCCATATGCCGCGAACCCGGCTCGGCGGCGTGGATCGGGAGCGCATGCAAAGGCGGGCTTCGGAGCTTCTCGACGTCGTTGGCCTCGCCTGCCGGCCAGAACGTCTCGTGAAGGACCTGAGAACGTCGGAGCAGCAACTGGTTGAGATCGCACGCGCGCTGTCCGTTGACGCACGGGTTCTGATTATGGATGAGCCGACCGCCGCACTTTCGCAGCGCGAGGTCGAACGGCTGTTCAGAGTGGTGTCGGACCTTAGGAGCCACGGCGTCGCGATAATGTTCGTCAGCCACCGCATGGAGGAGATTTATCGCGTCGCGAGCCGCATTGCCGTGCTGCGCGACGGGCGGTTGATCGGCGCGGGGTCGGCCGGAGAGATCGACCGGGACGAGGCCGTGCAAATGATGGTCGGCCGGCCCTTGAACACGATCTATCCTCAATGGCGATCGTCGCCAGGACCGATCGTCATCGAGGCCAATGGCCTTTCCCGTAGCGACGCCTTCGCCGACATCTCCTTCACCGTGCGCGCAGGCGAGGTGGTCGGCCTGGGCGGCCTCGTCGGGAGCGGCCGCACCGAGGTGGCCCGCGTCTTGTTCGGCATCGACCGGCCGACAGCCGGCGAGATTAAGCTCGCCGGCGAGCCGGCCGCCTTTTCGGATCCTTCCGACGCCGTGGCGCGAGGAGTAGCCTACGTGTCGGAGGACCGGCTCGGCCAAAGCCTTGTCATGGATTTCCCGATCCTCACCAATGCGTCGCTGCCGACGATCGCTAGGGCAACGTTCGCGGGTCTGGTCAGGCGACGAAGCGAGCTCGCCCTTGTCGAGCCGCACCTGCAGAGATTGCGACTGAAGTTCCGCAATTTCGACCAGCCCGTAAGGACGCTTTCGGGCGGGAACCAACAGAAGGTCGTGCTGTCCAAATGGCTCGCCACCAATCCGCGGCTCATGATTCTCGACGAGCCGACCCAGGGTGTGGACGTCCAAAGCAAGGCCGAAGTCCATGCGATGATCGCCGAGCTCGCCTCACAGGGACTCGCAATCCTGCTCATTTCTTCGGAGCTGCCTGAGCTCATAGGCATGTGCGATCGGATCGTCGTCCTGCGCGAGGGGCGCCAGACTGCGACTTTCACGCGAACCGAGGCGGACCCTGAACGGTTCATCCGCGCAGCGACGGATGTGGATGCCGACGCCGCCCCGATCCAGGGAGGGGGTCGCCGTGACCCTTCGGCGGACGAGAGCGACGGTTTCGTCTCCTTCACCCGTCGCATCGTCGCGCATCGCGAGGTCGGTCTCCTCTGCGCCATAGCGGCCGTCGTGATTCCGGTGACTTTGATCAATCCGCGCATGATCGGCGGCGAGAACCTGACAGCCATCGCCATGGACGCCGCGCTTCTGATGATCGTGGCGGTCGGGCAGATGCTGGTGATGCTGACTCGCAACATCGATTTGTCCGTCGCATCGGTCATCGGGCTATCCGCCTACGCCGCAGCGAGCTCCATGCACAATCATCCGGCGAGCCCCGTTCTGCTGGGCGTCGGAATCGCGAGCCTAATCGGGCTCTGCTGCGGGCTTTTGAACGGCCTTGTCGTGACGGTCGGCGGCGTCCCCTCCATCGTCGTGACCCTCGGATCGCTCGCGGTCTTTCGCGGCCTCGTCAGTCTGTGGGCCGGGGGGCGGCAGATCAGCGCGGACCAGGTTCCGCAGGCATGGCTGGACATGACGGGCGCCCGCGTCCTCGGCGTCCCGGCGATCGTCATAATCGCAATTGCGGCGCTGGTTGCGATCGCCACGATCCTTCACCGCCTTGCGAGCGGCCGGGAGATATACGCAATCGGCTCGAACCCCGACGGCGCAGCGCTGATCGGCATACGCACGACCATCCTGGTGATTTGCGTATTCGCGTCGGCGGGCCTGCTCGCCGGATTCGACGGCGCGCTTTGGGCCTCGCGCTACGCGACGATAGACGCCCGCGTCGCCATGGGTTTTGAGCTGACGGTCATCGCGTCCGTGGTTGTCGGAGGCGTGGCGATCCGCGGGGGCGCCGGCTCAGTGCTCGGCGTCGCGCTCGGATCGCTCACCCTGCTCGTCATCCAGAATGGCCTGACCCTGGTGCGGGTCGATCCCCTCTGGCTGCAGGGCGTGTACGGCGTGGTGATCCTAGCGGCGGTCGTGATCGACACGGTCGTCGGACGCCGGACCGGAACAGGAAGGCGCCCGTGAGAGGTGGCCTCATTGAGCGCTTCGCGAGCTGGGACGCCTTTCTCGCCATCCTGACGGCGGCGACGCTGACTTATGCGGTGATCGTTGTCCCGAACTTCGCGACGGCCTTCAATATTTCGCAGGCCATCGCAGGCGTGTCCGAACGGGCGCTGATCGTCTTGCCGATGGTGCTGCTGATCATCGCGCGCGAGATCGATCTGTCGGTCGCCAGCATGCTGGCGTTGAGCAGCGTCGTGTTCGGCGTCGCCATCCAGGCCGGAACCGGGATCTCGCTCGCCATTCTCGCCGCCTTGCTGACCGGGCTGGTAGGCGGCGCACTCAACGGCGCGCTCGTGACCTTGTTCGGCTTGCCGTCGCTTGTTGTGACGCTGGGCACGCTCGCTTTATTTCGTGGCGTCGGTTACATCATCCTGGGTTCCGGCTCGGTGAACGAGTTTCCCGACGCCTTCACAGATTTCGGAATCGACACGGTTGGAGGATCGATCCTCCCGTGGACGATTGTTCCGTTTCTCATTCTCGCGCCGATTTTCGCAGTCTTGCTGCAAAAGGGGGCAATCGGCCACCGCATCTACGCCATCGGCGGCAATCCCGACGTCGCGCATTACGCAGGCGTCCGCGTTGGCCGGATACGTCTGGCGTTATTCGCCACAAGCGGCGTGATCGCCGCACTCGCTGGAGTCGTCTTCACGGCGCGCCTTGCCAATGCGCGGGCGGACAATGCGGTCGGCCTCGAGCTCGACGTGATCACCATCGCGCTGCTCGGAGGCGTGAGCGTGTTCGGGGGCAGAGGCCGTCTGACTGGCGTATTCTCTGCCCTTGTGTTGATCGCGGCTCTGCGCAACATCCTCGGGTTGCTGCAGATCGGCGGCGATGCGCAAGGAACGGTCATAGGGCTGCTCCTGATCGGATCGTTGCTCCTCAACACCGTGACGCAGCGGCTCTTTACGTCGGCGAGCGCATTTTTGGCCTCGCCCGACGCTGGCGGCTCCAAACCGGGCGACCGGCCGGAGGCCAGATCCAGCCCGACCATCGGCGCCTAGACGGCGAAAACGGAGGAGACGACAACATGAGAGCTTCTTACATTATCGCGGCTCTGTTCATAGGAACCGGAGTCGCGACTTCTTCCTGTCTGGCCGCCGATCCGGTTACGGTCGGGTTTCTTCCCAAGCTCGATACCGATCCCTATTTTCAGGTTGCAAAGACGGGCGCTGAGGAAGCCCAGAAGGAGATTGGCGGCAAGGTTGTGCAGGAAGCGCCCTCACAGGCGACAGCCGAGGCGCAAATCCCATTTATCAACACCCTAGTCTCGCAGAAAGTGGGCGTGATAGCCATCGCCGGCAACGACGCCAATGCCGTGGCGCCAGCGCTCAAGCGCGCGGCACAGCAGGGCGCGATAGTCGTGTCCTACGACTCCGACGTGGCGGCCTCGGCGCGCACCCTGTTCTTTAACCAGGCCAAGGGCGACAGCTTGGCCGAGATGATGATCGAAAGCATGGGACAGATGGTCGGCTACGAGGGCGAGTTCGCAATCCTTTCCTCGACGCCCACCGCGACCAACCAGAACGCCTGGATCACCTTCATGAAGGAGAAGCTGAAGGATCCGAAATTCGCGAAGATGAAGCTTGTTCAGATCGCTTACGGACAGGAGAGTGAACAGGTCAATCAGCAGCAGGCGTTGGCGCTTGTTCAGGCGTTCCCAAACCTAAAAGGCATCATCATCCCGGCGGGAATTGGACTCCCAGCCGCCGCTCGCGCGCTCGAACAAGCGGGCAGCCTCGGTAAGATTAAGTTGACTGGACTCGCCCCGGCGACGCTGATCAAGAAATACATTCAGAACGGGTCTGTTCAGGACATCTGGTGGAATGTAAAGGACCTTGGCTACCTCACCTACTATGGTTCCGAAGCGCTGGCCGAAGGCAAGATCACCGGCAAGCAAGGAGAAAAATTCACTGCGGGTCGTCTTGGCGAATATACGGTCGGCGCCAAAGGTGAAGTGGTACTTGGGCCCGCCCAGATTGTCACCCCCGCAAACGTCGATGAGTTCAAATTCTGAAAGTTCGAAGTGCCTTTCGAATACCGCTGCGCGTCTTCAATTCTACATTTCTATGAGCGCTCGCAAGTCGCGCAGCACCAGGCGCTGCGATCTCGACCAAGGTTACACCGGGGCAATTTGTTGGTGGGATCGACACTGAGGAGAGGCGAAAGTGGCGGGACGTCGCGCTTGCTGTCGCTCGCAGAACCGGGGTCCCCTTTCGGTGATCACTGACACTTAGCTTTCGTGTTGATCACCGTTCGTGTTCGTGTGCGGCCCATAACCTACTTGCGGAACACCCGGGCGCGGCGGCCATCGCCTCGAAGGCGGCCGCGGTGATGGCGATGCAGGATCAATGCGGGGTGACTACCGGGCGCGGGTTCGAAACCGAATGTCAGCGCTGCCTGAAAATCGACCCGCTAGGTCCGCCATGGGTCCGCTTAGAAAATGGCTATCGGTTATCGCTTTGTTGTTACGCCCGAAAGCTACATCATATTTCAAGTGTTTCGATGGTGGGCGCACAAGGGCTCGAATCTTGGACCCGCTGATTAACAGTCGCCTGCGCTGCGGTAAAAGCCGCTGAAACGCGCTATTGCGAATCCCGCAACAGGCCATAAATCCTAGCTGTTGTTAGCCCCAGTGTTAGCCGACGTTATACCGACGTCATGTTAGCCCGCCGTTGATCCGGCGCTTGAACTCCTCGTGCAGTCGGCTCGATCGCGTTCGAGGTTCGGATCGATTTCCATTGGCTGGGCGGGAAGCGCGTGAAGGTGAAGAGCTTGTCGCCGGCATTACTCCAGGCTGTCGGCGACGGCGCGGCATTTGAGGCGCCATTTGCGGATGAACGCCTTGCGCCGGGCTTCGACCTCCCCCTTTGTCTGGGCGTAGATCATATCTTTATAGTCGTTCGAGATTTCCTCGTGCAGCCGCTCCGGCGCATGGGCGAGGAGATTGCGATGCTTGTGCACGGTGCAGCGTTGAACAGCCATGTCGGTCCACAGCGCCGCCAGCGCCTTTTCGAGGCCCGGCGCGCCGTCGACGACGACCAGCTCCGGCGTTGGCAATCCGCGCCGGACGAGATCGTCGAGCAGCGCGCGCCAGGCCGCCTCGCTCTCACCGCCCATGGACTTGATCGCCAGCAGCACCTTCTGACCGTCGGCGCGCACGCCGAGCGCGACGAGCAGCGAGACCGAGGTCGCCTTCCTGTCGAGCCGGACACGCGCGACCGTGCTGTCGAGGATCAACCGGACGATCGGCTCCTCGGCGAGCGAGCGCCCATTCCAGGCATCCCAATCGCCCTTCACCTTGCGCCAGGTCCGGCTGACCACGTCCTTGCCGACCGGCCCGGCGAAAACCGACGCCAGCGCGCGACGCACCCGGCGGGTGTTGGTTCCCGAAAGATAGGCCCCGGCGATCAACGCCTCGGCGGCCAGGGTGCGGCGCTGATAGGCGCGAAGCGAACCGCTCCGCCATTCGCGCGTCTTGTCGTCGTCACCCATCAGCCGAGCGCGCGGCACGGCGATCCGCGTCTTGCCGAACGTGCCCGTCAGCGTCCGTTCGCGATGGCCGTGGCGGACGCCGACGACCGACAGCCCCGCCTCCGTCGCGTCCGGCTTGCGCCGGCCGTAGCGCGGACGCGACAACGTCTCGCACAGTTCCTCCTCCAGCATCGTCTCGATAAAGCCGCGCACGCGAGCGCGGACCCCGTCCTCGATCGCGTCGAACCAATCATCGAAAAGCAAACCCTCGGCAGCCGCAGCCGCCTCCTTCGTGGTATCCTTCGCCATGGCGTGGTCTCCGTTCCAGCGCTCCAACGCCGGAATCATTTGGGTTGAGCAACCCGGAGACTACGCCAACCCAATTCCAACCACCTCCGCGACGGGACCACGCCCGGCCAAGCCTATCCAGATATTACCCTTGTGCGTGGCCACTGATTCTATCGGGGCCGGCGAGCGGGCTGGGTCGGAGTGCCGTCGAGTTGCCACCGTCGAACGGTATCCTCCTTGCCTCAGCTGATGAGCTGGTCTCCCAGCGGCAGCACACCCCAGACAAAAGCGCGCGCCGATTCTTGCAATGCACCTGGGTCAGCAATTCGATCGCGACAATCATAAGGGTCGCCCCGACGCGAAGCGCGGCAATTGAAAAGCGGCGAGAAAGCGGCGCGTATCTGCGCAGGCCGGCGTGATGCCGAGAGGCGACAGGCAGCGGAGTGACCGCCCTCTCGAGTGCGGTCACTCCGACCTTGGATGGCCGAGTCAAAACATCGCCGCAAGCTCACTGGGCATTTGTTGAGCACTATCTTCGTCGCCAAGTTCGCACGTTTCGGCTGCCTCACCGTGTTCCTGGTCTTGAATTCCGCTTGTCGGCGCGACCAACGCCCCGATCAAATTGCCTCTGGGTGCAAAAATTGTTGCAATTACGCGCAGATACCGGATGATGATTCCGCCAACGACGCTGAAAGCGAACTCCGCGAGCGTCAGTCGCAAGTCCGGTGAGTTCAGTGATGCTGCAATCGACCACGCCGACTGATTACGAGGAGTTGATCCGCGTTATCCATGAGCGATACGAGGAAATGAGCAAGTCGTATCAGAAGATAGCGCTTTACCTGACCCAGAATCCAAACGACGTCGCGGTGCTGTCGGTCGGCGCCATCGCGGAGCGGTGCGGGGTGCATGCGTCGAATGTCGTCCGCTTCGCTCAGGCGCTTGGCTACGACGGCTTCAAGGCGCTTCAGAGCCTGTTCCAGAAGCGTCTGTCGACCGCTGCGCCGGGTTTCGAAGCGCGTATAAAGGCGCTCGAAAGTGAACTGGGCGCTCGCAAGGGCCACACAGATCGCGCCTTCCTCCACGACCTGGTCGTTCGCGACATCGCCTCTCTGCAAAACCTGCTGATCGAAATCTCCGAGTCGAATCTCAAGAAGGCTGTGACCCTGCTCGAGAAGGCCGAAGTCATCTACCTGATCGGGCAACTCCGCTCTTCGCCGGTCGCTGACCTGTTGCGGTATATCCTGACCATGCTAGGCAAGCGCTGCGTGCTCCTGGACCCCAGCGGGGGCTTGGCGACGCACATGGCGAAAGGGATCCGTAAGACGGATGTGTTGTTCGCAATCTCGTTCCGATTTTACGCGAACGAAGTTGTCAATATTGTCGACGAGGCGGGTAAGCGCAAGGTTCCCGTGATCGCGATTTCGGACAGCACCCTTTCGCCTCTTGCGAAAGCGGCTACGGTCCTATTTGCCGTCCCAGAACACGAATACACGTTCTCGCGATCCCTCGCGGCGCCGATGTGTCTTGCCCAGGCGCTGACCGTTGCGCTGGCCGCAAGACTCCAAGGAAACTCTGATACTCCTCGGATACCAATCGTCACCGAACCGTGAGATAGATGAAGATCGGCTCGCAAAGCCACCGCCAAGGATAATCAGCTTGGGCGCCGGCCACGACTGTCAGCGAACCTCCTTCCAGGAGCCCTCGCGGCTCGAAGCGTGGATCGTCTCGACCAGCGTCTGGATCCGCAGGCCGGCGCGAAAGTTGAACGGCTCCGGCCGGCGGCCGGCTACAGCATCCAGAAAGCCGGCGGCCTCGATCGCCTTCAGGTCGTTGAAACCGAGCTGGTGGCCGGGCGCGACGCAGAAGAGGCCGTAGGGCGGATGGTCCGGGCCGGCCTCGATGCGGCGAAAGCCCTGGCGGCCGCGCCGATCGTCGGTCGAGAAGAAGTTGAGTTCGTTGAAGCGCTCTTGGCTGAAGGCGAGCGCGCCCTTCGTCCCGTAAACCTCGAAGTCGTGCTGCATTTTCCGCCCGGTCCCGATCCAGTTGCCTTCGATGGAGCCGGCTGCTCCGCGAGCGAAGCGCAGGAAGGCGCGGCCGACGTCGTCGACATCCACGCGACGCTGGCCGCCTTGGCCGTCCGGGCGTTCGGCGATCACCGTAATGCAATCGCCCATGACCTTGGTGATCGGCCCGGCGGCCGGCGCAAGCAAAAATTCGGCGGTGGCGAGCGCATGACTTCCGATGTCGGCGAGCGCGCCACCGCCGGCGGGATCATGCCGGAAGGTGAAAGGAGCTGTCGCGTCCGCCATGTAGTCCTCGGCGTGAACGCCGCGATAGCCCCTGATCTCGCCCAGTTCGCCCGCCTCGATCATTTCGCGCGCCAGGCGCAGCATGGGGTTGCAGAGATAGTTGAAACCGACCTGCGTCTTGACGCCGGCGCCTTCCGCAGCCTCAGCCATTTCCCGGGCGTCCGCTGCGAGCGGGGCTAAGGGCTTTTCGCAATAGACGTGCTTACCCGCCGCAATCGCCGCCAGCGCCATCTCCTTGTGCAGCGCGTTCGGCGCGGTGATGTTGACGATATCGATGTCGGGATTGGCCACGAGCGCGCGCCAGTCGGATGTGGCGTGGGCGAAGCCGAGCGACGCCGCGGCCTTTGCGGCCGCCTCGTCGTTGATGTCGGCGAGCGTATCGAGTTCCAGGTCGTAGGGAAGGTCGAAAACCTGGGCGGCCGCCGAATAGCCGAAAGCGTGCGCCTTGCCCATGAAGCCGCTGCCGATGAGGCCGATGCGGAGCTTCGGTTTGGTCATGTCAAAAATCCCTGTTCACGATGAGATCGGAGTCGAGTTCGACCGGCAAAGAAGTCGATGACGTTCCGGACGGAGGACACGGCCATTCGCTCCGCTGCCTGCTGGGTCAGCCCGGCGATATGCGGCGACAGCACGACCTGGTCGAAGCCGAGGAGCGGGTGGTCGTTCGCGGGCGGCTCGTCGTCGAAGACGTCGAGGCCGGCGGCGGAGACACGCCCGTCCGCTAAAGCGGAAGCCAATGCGGCCTCGTCGATGATGCCGCCGCGGGCGGTGTTTACGACGATGGCGCCGGGTTTGATGCAGGAAAACTCGTTTGCTCCAAGGATCGGTCGGCCGGACTTCGGCACATGCACCGACACCACGTCGGCCAAGGCGAGCCCGTCCAACAGCGAGACGACAGGTGAAACACGTCCATCAGGCCAGCCTCGTTCGCGGAGAAGCGGATCATAGGCGCATATTTCCATTCGAAAACCTTTAGCCATCTCAGCCAGTTGGCGTCCGCTGCGACCGTAGCCTATGATGAGCAGGCGCTTGCCCGAAATCTCGCCCGCCTCAAGGGCGTTGCGCCATCCCCAGGGGCCTGTTCGCGCAGCGCGGTCGGCGCGGATGGCCTGCTTTGAGCAGGCGAGGATCAGCATCATCGCGTGTTCGGCGACCGAGAGCGAGTTCACATCGCCGACGACGCACAGCGGAATCCGGCGCTTGTTCAGCGCTGCGACGTCCACCGAATCGTAGCCGACGCCATGACGAGAAACGATCTTCAAACGCGCCGCGTCGGCGATCGTTGCCGCCGACAACGGCTGCGTCCGGATGACCAGACCGTCCGCCTTGCCGATCAAGGGCGCGTAGCTCGGCTCCGACACCTCTTCCACGTAGTCGAAAGTGACTCCGTCCTCCCGGTCGAGCAGCGCAAGCCCCGCGGAGTGTAGCTTTCCCGCGATGAGGAGATGAGGCATCAATATGCTCCCTTCTCGGCCTTTGCGCCGATCTGGCCGACGAGTTGCCGGAATTTTGCGACGCTCGCGCCCGCCGCGCTGGCGAGGAGCCGGGAGTCGCCCGACACCGTCGTCATGTCGAAACCCCACTCGACGGCTCTCGCCGCGTACTCGGGCGTGCCGCAGTGGAGCGCGGCGCGAATGCCGTTGGCCTTGCAGGCCGCCACGATCTCCTTTAACGCCGCAATCATCTCCGGCTCCTCGCGGTCGAAGCCCGGCGCAAGCCGGCCCTGCGCGAGGCCGAGTGTGAGATCGGCGGGCCCGACATAGAGGCCGTCGAGGCCGGGGGTCGCCGCGATCGACGTGAGATTCGCCATGCCCTCGGCCGTCTCGATCATGGCGAGGGCGAGCATTTCGTCGTTGGCGTGCGCGCCGTAATCGGCGCCGGCGGCAAACGAGACGCGGGTCGGGCCGAAGCTGCGCTGCCCGAGTGGGGGGTAGCGGAGATAGCTCACGAACTCCGCCGCCTGGCGGGCGTCGTTCACCATCGGGCAGATGATTCCGTAGGCGCCGGCGTCGAGCGCCTTCATGATGATCCCCGGCTCGAGCCACGGCACGCGCGCCATGGGAACGACGCCGGAGGCGCGCATGGCCTGCAACATCGGCAACAGGCGCGAATAGTCGAGCGCGCCGTGCTGGACGTCGACGGTGATGGAGTCGTAACCCTGCGCGGCCATGATCTCGGCCGTGAAGGCGTTTCCGATCGAGCACCAACCGTTGAGGGTCGGCTTGCCCTCGGCCCAGAGCCGCTTGAGCTTGTTCGGGATCATGTTCAGTACACCACTTGCGCGAGCTTCACGTCGACATAATCGCGGATGCCCTCGACGCCGCCTTCGCGTCCCATGCCGGAGAAATTCGTGCCGCCGAAGGGGGCTTCCGACGCCGCGAGGGCGAAAGAGTTGATCCCGACCATCCCGGACTTCAGCTCCGCGACTGTGCGCCGCGCCCGCTTCGGCGAGCGCGTGAACGCGTAGGCCGACAGCCCCATGTCGCAGGCGTTGGCGCGCGCGATCGCCTCGTCGTCGGTCCGGAACCGCGTGATGGCGGCGATCGGTCCGAAGTTCTCCTCGGTCATCACCTTCATCTCGTCCGTGACCTCGGTCAGCACGGTCGGCTCGAAGAAGTGGCCGGCGTTGAAGGCGGAAGCCCGGCTTCCGCCGGCGACCACCCTGGCGCCATCGCGCGCCGCCCCGGCGACGATGGCTTCGATCTCCGCAATTCGCGACGCGCTGATCAGCGGTCCCATGCCCACCGCAGGGTCGAGGCCGTCGCCGAGCTTGATCGCTTTCGCGCGCGACGCGAAGCCCTCGACGAATGCGTCGTGCAGATTCTCGTGCACATAGAACCGGTCCGGTGTGACGCAGACCTGGCCGGCGTTGGCGTACTTGGTCGGAACTGCCACGTTCAGCGCGGTTTCCAGATCGGCGTCGTCGTAGACGATCAGCGGCGCGTTGCCGCCGAGCTCCATCGACACTTTCTTCAACGTGTCGGCGGCGTCGCGGATCATCTGCTGGCCAACGCGGGTCGATCCGGTCAGCGAGACTTTCCGCACCGCCTTGGACGCCATGATCGGCGCGTAGGTCGAGCCGGTCGGGCCGACTACGAGATTCACGACCCCGGGCGGGAGGTTGCCGGCGCGGCAGCAGTCGACGATCACCATCGCCGTGCCCGGCGTCTGCGACGAGGGCCGCACGATGACCGAGCAGCCGGCCGCGAGCGCTGGCGCGACCTTGCGGGCGATCAACGCCGCCGGGAAGTTCCAGGCGGTGAACGCGGCAACGACCCCGACGGGCGCGTGGCTGACCTCGAAGCGGCCTCCGGGCACGCGGCTCTCGACGATCCGGCCGTAGATTCGCCGCGCCTCCTCGGCGTACCATCGGAACTGATCGACCGTCAGGCCCCATTCGCGCCGCGACTGCGCGATCGGTTTTCCCGTCTCGCTGGAGATCATGCGAGCCGCCTCGCCGGCCCGTCGAACCATCTCGTCGGCGATCGCGTGGATGGCGTCGGCGCGCGTGAAAGCGGGGGTCGTGCGCCAGGCTTCCAGCCCCGCCTCGGCGGCGTGGAGAGCTTCTTCGGTATCAGCCACGCTGGCGACCGGGGCCGCGCCCAGCGTCGCCTCGGACACCGGGCTGAGCACCGCCGTCGTGGCGCCGTTCGCGGCCGGCCGCCACTCGCCGCCTATGAAGAGTCCGAATTGATCATACATGTCAGAGGACCTCCGAAACCTTCACGGCGCGGCCTTCCGCGACCGATTTCAACGCGGCTTCCGCGAGTGTTAGGGCGCGCCGCCCGTCCTCGAAACCGACGACCGGCGGCCTTTGCCGCTCGACCGCCTCGACGAAGGCGTCGACTTCCGCGTCGAACGCTTCCCGGTAGCGCTCGATGAAAAAGTTCAGGAGCGGCGCCGCGTGATTGCTGAACCCTTTGCTTGAAATCTGCATCTCATGCGGGCGGCGGTTTTCCGACATCGCCATTCCCTTTGAGCCGAACGCTTCCACCCGCTGGTCGTAGCCGTAGACGGCCTCGCGCGAATTCGTGATCACGGCCTGCTTGCCGGACGCCGTCATCATCACGACGGTGACCGTGTCGTAGTCGCCGAGTTTTTCCATGACAGCGGGCGCTACGAGCCGCGAGGCGGTCGCAAAGACAAACTCCGGCTCTTCGCCGAGAACGAAGCGGGCCATGTCGAAATCGTGGATCGTCATGTCGCGGAAGATGCCACCCGACACCTTGAGGTAGGCTTCCGGCGCGAGGCCGGGATCGCGCGAGGTGATCGCCACCTGATGCAAATCGCCGATAGCACCGGATTGGACTGCGTCGTGGACCGCTTTGTGGCCGGGATCGAAGCGACGCACGAAGCCGAGCTGGATCGGCGTCGCCGATCCTTGGATCGTCGCCGCGCAACGGTTCACCCGGTCGAGGCTGAGGTCAATCGGCTTTTCGCAGAGCACCGGCTTTCCCGCTGCGACCGCCTGTTCAAGGAGATCGGCGTGGGTGTCTGTAGCCGTCGCGATCAGGACGGCATCCACGTCCGGCGACGAAAAGATGTCCGCCGCCGTCCGCATCACCCGTGCGCCCGTCGAGGCGGCGACGGCCTCGGCCGCCGCGCTGTTGATGTCCTGGACCGCCGCGAGGCGGGCGCGTGAGTGGGCGGCGATATTGGCGGCGTGCATGGCGCCGATGCGGCCGCAGCCGAGCACAGCGATCCGGATCATCGGGGTTCCTCCCTCGTGGTGTCCGCAATTCTTGTTGCATTTCGCCACGAATGTCAATATACGATGCGCTCGAAGTCGCTTCGCGCAATTCGCCGAGGGAGGAAACAGCATGACTGGCTCGACAATTCGTCTCACAATGGCTCAGGCCGTGGCCCGCTGGCTGACGCAGCAGTTCACGGAGATCGAAGGCGTTCGCGTGCCCCTGTTCGCCGGCGTGTTCGCCATCTTCGGGCATGGCAACGTCACCTGCTTCTCTGAGGCGCTCGAGGCGGTTCAGGATCGTCTCCCCACCTGGCGCGGCCAGAACGAGCAGTCGATGGCGCTGGCCGCCGTTGGCTTCGCCAAAGCCAAGCGGCGTCGGCAAATCATGATCGCGACGACGTCGATCGGCCCCGGCGCCCTCAACATGGTGACCGCCGCTGGAACGGCGCACGCCAACCGGCTGCCGGTGCTGCTCGTCTCCGGCGACACCTTCACCAACCGGCTGCCGGACCCGGTCATGCAGCAGGTCGAGCATTTCGGGAACCCGACCATCACGGTCAACGACGCCTTCAAGGCCGTGACGCGATACTGGGACCGCATCACCCACCCAGCCCAGATCATTTCGTCGCTGCCGCAAGCCGCCGCCGCGATGCTTGATCCGGCGGACTGCGGGCCGGCGTTCCTGGCGTTGCCGCAGGATACGCAAGAACTCGCCTTCGATTATCCTGAGGCCTTCTTCGAGGCGCGGCTGTGGACCATCCCGCGGCCGCGTCCGGATCGATCCAAGCTCCTCGAAGCGGCGGCGTTGCTGAAGACAGCGAAGAAGCCACTTCTGATCGCCGGCGGCGGGGTGCGCTATTCCCTGGCCGAGAAGGTTGTCGGCGACTTCGCGGCCAAGCATGGCGTCCCGATCGTGGAGACGATTGCGGGCAAGGGCGGCCTAACCCACGGCCACCCGGCGCACGCCGGCCCGATCGGCATCATCGGGTCGACCTCGGCGAACGCGCTGGCGAGCGAGGCTGATGTGATCCTCGCCGTCGGCACGCGGCTGATGGACTTCACCACGGGCTCTTGGACATCGTTCAAACCGGATGCGCGTTTCATCTCGATCAACGCCGCCCGATTCGACGCCGTGAAGCATCGCGCGATCGCCGTGGTGGGCGACGCCCGGGAGACCATCACGGAACTCGACGGAGAACTGGGTGCGTGGCGCGCCAATCCGGAGCATCTGACGCACGCCAAGGCCCTGTTCAAGGAATGGGACGCTTTGCTCGACGCGCATCATGCTCCGAACAACGCGCCCGTCCCGACCTACGCCCAAGTCGTCCGGGCCGTGAACGACGCGGCAGGCGAAAAGGACACCGTGATCACGGCGGCCGGAGGCCTTCCGGGAGAGGTCACCAAGAGCTGGCGCGTCAAGGCCCCGAACACCTTCGACGTCGAGTTCGGTTTCTCCTGCATGGGCTACGAGATCGCCGCCGGCTGGGGTCACGCGATGGCCAACTCCGGGCCCGGCGGCCTCGGCGGCACGCCAATCGTCATGATAGGCGACGGCACTTACATGATGATGAATTCGGACATCTATTCGTCGGTTCTCAGCGGCCACAAGATGATCGTCGTGGTCTGCGACAACGGCGGGTACGCCGTGATCAATCGCCTGCAGCAGGCCAAGGGCGTGCCCGGCTTCAACAACCTGCTCGTCGACTGCCGGGTGGTGAACCGCGAGGCGCCGCTTCACGTCGATTTCGCCAGGCACGCCGAGGCCATGGGCGCGGCCGCGCGGCATTGCGAGAGCCTCGCAGACTTCGAAGCGGCGCTCGAATGGGCGAAGGACAACGACCGGACGACCGTCCTGTCGATTGCCTCCGACGCCTGGGCCTGGGTCCCCGGCGATGCCGACTGGGACGTCGGCGTGCCGCAGATCTCGACGCGGGAATCCGTGCAGAAAGCGCGCAAGGAACAGGATCAGATCCGCTCGAAGCAGCGCGTAGGAGTGTGACGCGATGAAGGCCAAACTCGGAATCGCCCCCATTGCATGGTGGAACGACGATCTCGCCGAACTCTCCGACGACGTCAGCCTCGAGGAGTGCCTCAGACAAGCGAGCGTCGCAGGCTTCACCGGAATGGAGACCGGCCGCCGCTTCCCCATGAACATGGACGAGCTCGGCCCCATCCTAGCCCGCTACGGCGTCTCAGTCTGCGGCGGCTGGTTCTCCGGCCTGTTGCTCGACGGCGACATCGAGCGCGAGAAAGTTCGCATCCGCGAGCAGATGAATTTCTTCGTCGCCGCGAAAGCGCCCTGCATCGTCTACGGCGAGACGGCGCGCTCGATCCAGGGCGTGCGCTCGGCGCCGCTTGCGACCAAGCCGAAGCTCACCGGAGACGAGATCAAGGCTTACGGGCGCAAGATGACGGTCTTCGCGGAGTGGTGCGCCAGCGAGGGCATGCCGATCGCCTACCATCACCACATGGCCGCGGCGATCGAGACCGAGGCGGAACTTGATCTTCTGATGACGAATTCCGGCGAGGCGCTGCCGCTGCTGTTCGACGCGGGCCACATGGCCTTCGCCGGCGGCGACGTGCTGCGCGTCATTGACAAGCACCACAAACGCATCAGCCACGTGCACACCAAGGACGTCCGTCGCAGCGTGATCGACGCGCTCGACCGGACGCGCGAGAGCTTCCTCGACGCGGTCGTTAAGGGCGCCTTCACCGTGCCGGGCGACGGTTCGCTCGACTTCGCGGCCATCGTCTCGCGCCTGGCTTCCCATGGCTACGAGGGCTGGTTCGTCGTCGAAGCCGAGCAGGACCCGAAGGTCAGTCCGCCCCTCGACATGGCGAAGAAAGGACACAAGGAACTCATGCGCGTGATGGCCCTGGCCGGCTACGAGGTGGTCTCGTGAACCGGATGGACGGCAAGGTCTGCGTCGTGACAGGGGCGACGCAGGGCCTCGGCGCAGCGATCGCCCGTCGCCTGGCGGCTGCCGGAGCCGCCGGCCTCGTCGTCACCGGCCGGAACGAGGAGCGCGGTCGCGCAACAGCGGCCGATATTTCGGCGACGTCAAGCGTTCCGGCTCTTTTCGTGCGCGCCGATTTTGCATCGGTGAACGACTGCCGGCGCGTGATGGCGGAAACCGACAAGCGCTTCGGCCGCCTGCACGTGCTGGTGAACGCCGGCGCTTCGACCGAACGCGGGACGATCCTGGACACGTCGCCGGAGTTGTTCGACCGGATCTTCAAGACCAACGTGCGCGGGCCGTTCTTCCTGATGCAGGAGGCGATCAAGCTAATGATCCGCGATCGCATTGAAGGCGCGATCTGCAACGTGGGCTCGATCTCCGCGCTCGCGGGCCAGCCTTTCATCAATCCCTATTGCGCCTCCAAGGGCGCCCTGACGACGCTCACCGCGAACACGGCCTTCTCGGTGATGCGCAACCGCATCCGCGTCAACCAGCTAAACGTCGGCTGGATGGCCTCGGAAAACGAGAAGCAGGTGCAGGTCGCCGAGAGCGGCGATCCGGACTGGATGGAAAAGGCGGCGAGCGGACTTCCCTTCGGCCGGCTCGTCGATCCCGAGGAGGCCGCTCGCGCCGTCAATTTCCTCGTCTCCGACGACGCCGGGTTGATGACGGGGGCAATCGTCAATTTCGACCAGTCGGTTTGGGGGGCGGTTGCGGCGGGGATGCCCGTTCCAGACGCGCCGATGCAACTTGCCCGGTGATGGCAGGTTTGCAGCTTTCGCCGGTTTTGGCGAGAGGTCACGCCTTTAACGCAACAGAAGCTCCAATCGGCATTGCATCCGGGAGCCTCGGAGGAGCCTGCGCAGTATGGAACGGAGCATCGGCGTCGGCGTCATCGGAACGGGCGTGATGGGCCGCGAACACGCGCGCCTGATCCGGTGTGAAACGCCCGGCGCGCATCTCGTGGGTGTGTTCGACGCTGACGCCGACCGCGCTCGAGCCGTCGCAGAGGGCGCCACAGTATTTGCCGATACTCTGTCTCTGATCGCGTCGGACCGCATCCAAGCGGTGATTATCGCCTCGCCGGATACAACGCATGCGGATCTCACGCTCGCCTGCCTCAAAGCAGGCAAGGCGATCCTTTGCGAGAAGCCGCTTGCGCCCCTCGCAGCGGACGCACTTCGCGTCGTCGAGGCGGAAGTCGGTTTGGGCCAGAGGTTGATCCAGGTCGGGTACATGCGGCGGTTCGACGCCGGCTATCTGGCGATGAAGAGGATCAAGGATGCGGGCGGCGTGGGCGCAATTGTGCTGCTGCACAACCTGCACCGAAACGTTCGCGCTCCGGAGTGGTTCACCGGCGCGATGGCGGTGACCAACGCCTTCGTGCACGAGGACAGCGATTTTCACGCGCGACGGAGATGCCGCGCGCGAGTTCGCACACCAGATCCAGGTCGGCATGGTCGGGATCAACGTCCCGATTCCGGTACCGATGGCGTTCCATTCTTTTGGCGGCTGGAAGGCCTCGCTCTTCGGCGACCATCACATGCACGGCCCGGAAGGCGTCCGCTTCTACACACATCTCAAGACGATTACTTCGCGCTGGCCGACGGGCATTCGCTCAGGCGCTGACTTCGTTATGCCTACGATGAGGTGATGCCGCGCACGCAGCTGCGAGACAGGGTTCGAGGTCACAGTGGCGTGTCGTGCCGCAACGTGTGGTGGTGATCGCCGATCTCGACTTGCTCACCGAGACCGAGGTCGAACAGGACGGCAAGCGCTTCCTTCTGCGCTCGGCCCCGAAACCGGGCGCCAGCCTCGCCCTCTCCGCCCTCGGCGTCGCCCTGCCGCCAAAGATGCGCCAGATTGCGGACGGCGTCTGATTTACGAAAACCTTCGGTATTGTAGTGCCACGCCTGCGGCGCAACCCGATTTTACCCCCGCGATCAAAGACTTCGTTCCCGGCACTGTCGAAGATCAGTAAAGGAATTGCTCGATTTCGTTTGTACGTTGACCTGCCCGACGTTGACCTGCGTGTTTGTCATGGGCTGCGCCGCCGGTTGAATCGTCATGCCGAGGATGCGCGCCGGTCGCACGAGCGCAGCCATCTTGTCGTGAACCTCAAACTTGAGACTACCGCTCTTCGTGGTGACGCTCTTAACCTGCGCGGCTTGCTCCTTGGTGAGCAGATGCGAGGGCGTGACCCTCATCGTGTCTTTGAAGCCGATCACGTTCCCGTCCCGATTAAACTCCGGTTCCCGGCCCCATTGCACCACATCCCGGGTGTCGGAGTAGGCGATCCCCTCAAGCTCACGGATCAACCGCAGGCGGGCCGTCAGTGACTTTTTGGTCCGCCTGGTGGCGCGCTCGTGTGTCGGCCTCTACTCGTTGCGCCAGTAACCACGACACCCGCGCGTCGACGTCTGGCGAACGGCGAAGCTGCGACCTGGAGACTTCGCCGCCGCGGTAGCCCGAGCGTGCGTAAGCGATCGCAACCGGGACTCCTTGCGCAACCATTTGCGCGAAGATCTCCCGCGAAGCTTTTCTTAGGGGTCCCTGATGGATCGATTAGGGCCTGTCTTCAGTTGAGGAGGATGGCGGCGCAGGCGAGCTGAACCCCGGCGAGGAAAATCTTATCGAGCTGGTCGTAGCGCGTGGCGATGGCGCGGAATTGTTTGAGCTTGTTGAAGAAACGCTCAATGAGATTTGCGTTCGCAGTAGAGGGCGAAGTCGCACGGGCGCGGGGTTTTTCGGTTGGATTTGGCTGGGATGACTGGGACGATCGCTCGATTGTTGAGAGCAGCGATGAAGGCGTCGGCGTCGAACGCCTTGTCGCCGATCAAAGCGCCGGGATCGACGGCTTCGATAAGAGATTCAGCGCAAGTCAGATCGTGCTCTTGGCCCGGGCTGAGCATCACCTCGACAGGATTGCCGAGGGCATCGACGAGCGCATGAATTTAGAGAGGAACTAGGCGCGCGTCATGCGGGGGCCGGAGTGAGTTGGACAGCGAACCCAAGGTTCTGGAGGCGCTGAACGAGGCGGCGGGTGGAGGCGGTTTTGTGCCTCTTGTCGAAGTAGTCGGCGCCGAGGTCCTGGTAAAGCGTTCCGTCCTTGAGCATGTGATAGGTGGTGCGCAAAAGGGAGGTTGCGACGGCGCCGATAGCCTTTTTGGCGCCTCGGCGGGCTTTGATGCGGTGGAACAGGGCGTAAAAGTAACAGCCCTTGGTTCTAGCGGCCGCCCAGGCGCAGGAGAAGAGGGTCGCTTTCAGCCAGCGTGACCCCTTGCGCATTCGGGTGGATCGTCTCTTGCCGGCGCTCTCGTCGTTGCGCGGGCACAAGCAGGCCCAAGAGACGAGATGGTTGTCGGAGGGGTAGCGGCTCATGTCGATGCCGATCTCGGACAGAACGCTTTGGGCGCTGAGGTCGTCGAAGCCGGGGATCGTCTTTACGATCGCGGTGGCCTCACGAAAGGAATTGAGATCGGACTTCACCTCCTCGTCGATCCGCGCGATCGCCCGATCGAGGGCGTCGATCTGCTCCAGATGGAGTTGGAGCAGGAAGCGGTGGTGACGGGTCAAGCGACCTCGCAGCGCCTCGCGGAGCTCCTCTTGCGTTGCTCTGATCCGCCGGTTTGCCAAGCCGGCCAAGACAGTCGGATCGGTCTGGCCGGCAATCATCGCCTCGATCATGGCTCGACCGCTGACACCCAGGATGTCGGAGATGACCGAGTTGATTTTGATGTTGCCGTCTTCGAGCGTCTTCTGCAGCCGCAGAATGTGAGAGGAGCGCTCACGAACCAGCTGCTTGCGGGTGCGAAGCAGGGACCGCAACTCCTGCGTCGGACGATCCGGGACAAAGCTGCCACGGATCAAGCCGTGAGCGGCCAACTCCGAGAGCCAGGTCGCATCGTTCACGTCGGTCTTGCGGCCTGGCACGTTCTTCACATGCGCAGCGTTGGCAAGCAACAGCTCGAACTCGCCATCCGCGAGGATGTGCCAGACGGGCTTCCAATAGACACCGGTGGCTTCCATGGCTGCGAGCGTACATCCCTTCTCTGACAACCACGCCGACAAGTCCAATAAGGCGGACGTCGTGGTCTCGAACGTACGCACCTCCTGCTCGACGGATTGACCTTGCTGGATCCGAACGCAGGCGACCACAGTCTTTTTGTGCACGTCCAGTCCGGCGCATCTTGGATAGAGAACCTCCATGGCTAACCTCCACAAATGCGCGCCGTCGGCATGGGACTCCTGATCTAGTACCCACTATCGCTGATCGTTGAGTCGTGATTTTAAGGTTGCATGAGCGGCCTTCGTGACGCGACCCCGATCATATTGACGAGTGAGGAACGGGCCGTGCTTGAGAGCTTGGCGCGTTCGGCCAAGACGGAGCACCGCACGCGCTTCAAGGCGCGCATCGTCCTGATGGCGGCGGACGGCGCGGCGACGCGGGCGATTGGCCGGGCGCTCATGTGCACGACCGGGACGGCGTCGAAGTGGCGGGTGCGCTATGCGAAGGATCGTCTGGCCGGCTTTTCCGAGACCGGCAATCGTGGAGCTGAAGCCAGATATGGCGAGGAGGTCGGCCGGCGCATCTTGGCGGTGCTCGATACGGCGCCGCCGAACGGCTATGCCAACTGGAGCGGGCCGCTGATCGCCAAGGCGCTCGGCGACGTTCACGTTCAATATGTCTGGCGCTTCCTGCGCGCGCACAAGATCGATCTTTCGGGACGCAAGTCCTGGTGCGTCAGCAACGATCCCGAATTCGCGGCCAAGGCGGCCGAGATCGTCGGGCTCTACATAGCTCCCCCCGACAACGCCGTCGTGCTCGCCGTCGACGAAAAACCGTCCATCCAGGCCCTTGAGCGGGCGCAAGGCTATCTCAAGCTGCCCAGCGGGCGCGCCATGACCGGCCAGTCGCACGACTACAAACGTCACGGGACCACCACGCTGTTCGCCGCGTTGAATGTCGAAAGCGGAGAAGTCGTCGGCCGCCACTATAAGAGGCGCCGACGGGTCGAGTTCCTCGATTTCATGAACCGGGTCGTCGCCGCCTATCCGGAGCGCCAAATCCACGTCGTCCTCGACAATCTCTCCACCCACAAACCCACCCGCGACATGTGGCTCAAGCGTCACAAGAACGTTCATCTCCATTACACGCCGACCCACGCCTCCTGGCTCAGTCAGATCGAAATCTGGTTCTCAATCCTGACCGGGCAGTCGCTCAGCGGCGCGTCCTTCGCCAGCGTCAAAGACCTCATCGCGCACATCGACGCCTTCATCGAACGATACAATCAAACCGCTCGCCCCTTCGTCTGGACCAAGTCCGAGGTCCACCAAAAGCGCCTCAGACCATGTTTCGCAGACCCGTGATTCCGGGTACTAGCGAACTCTAGAGGACGCGCTCCGCGGCCTTGCGGCCGGTGGCGGCAATTGGGGGTGCTCCGAAGTCCCCGGTCCAACTTGGTGACGAGCTCATAGCACCAAAAATCAAACCGACCTCTGCGCCGACGACGCCCCGCCAAACTAACATGTGTTTCATTCAAGGGGGTCGGACCAAGTCCGATGGCGAACTTGGTGGTCAATCCGCCGCGGGATCGGCCGATGGCTTGCGCACCCTCTTTTTTTGGGCGCCCGCGCTATGCTGGTGAGCGCGCATGATGGTGGCGTCGATCATCATGTACTCGTTGTCGTGATCGTTGGACAAGAGCTTGAAAACCCGCTCGAAAACGCCGCTCTTGGCCCATCGGTTGAAGCGTTGGTAGACGATCTTCCAGTCCCCGAAACGCTCGGGCAGATCACGCCACGGGACGCCGGCTCGAAACCTGAAAAGGACAGCTTCGACGAACAGGCGATTGTCCGCCGCTGTGCCGCCCACATGGCCTTCGCGGCCCGGCAGACCACTCACGAGTTAGACATTTGCTGATTTGGGAATCCCTCTCCTATCCAAAACACAAAACGTTCTGCGTCCGATTCCAATCCGTTCTCGCGTCAACCGAAGACAGGTCCTAGGGTCCCTCGGTCCGTCGGTTCAAGCTGTTCTCGTTTGTTCCGTGGCATGAGTTCGCCTGTGCGAATGCCGGGGACACCACCCGAATTTGTAATAGTGATCCCGCCGCCGCTCTAGCAGGCTACGCGAGGAAAGGCGAACGAGGCCCGGGCGAGGTCTTCGTGCTTCCCATATGCTTCCCAATCTTGGTGTTTGGGAAGCACGGGCCTTCGCTTTCGGGCCCAAGTGTTTGATTTCGATGGTGGGCGCACAAGGGCTCGAACCTTGGACCCGCTGATTAAGAGTCAGCTGCTCTACCAACTGAGCTATGCGCCCATCGAATTCGCCGGGCGTCGCCCAGTGGCCGGCATGTAGCAAAGGGGCATCGGACTGTCCAGCGGAAACGGCCCCAGATTTCGTCAGCGCAGGCCGCGGAAACGCGCTCCGCCGAAGCTCAGTTCCGCTCCTTGTCCACCAACTTGTTTTTGCTGATCCATGGCATCATCGCACGCAGCTTGGCGCCGACCACCTCGATCGGATGGGCATTGGCGCGCGCGCGCATCGCCTTGAACGAAGTCTGGTTCACTTTATTCTCAAGCATCCAGTCGCGGGCGAACCTGCCCGACTGGATGTCGTCCAGCACCCGCCTCATCTCGGCCTTTGCAGCCGGACTGACGATGCGTGGGCCGCTCACGTACTCTCCGTACTCGGCAGTGTTCGAGATCGAATAATTCATGTTGGCGATGCCACCCTCGTAGATCAGGTCGACGATCAGCTTGACCTCGTGCAGGCACTCGAAATAGGCCATTTCGGGCGCGTAACCCGCTTCGACCAAGGTTTCATAGCCGGCCCGGATGAGCTCGACTAGGCCACCGCAGAGCACCACCTGCTCGCCGAACAGGTCCGTCTCGCACTCCTCGCGAAACGTGGTCTCGATGACGCCGGCGCGGCCGCCGCCGATGGCGGAGGCGTAGGAGAGGCCGAGATCGTGCGCGTTGCCGCTCGCATCCCGATGGATGGCGATGAGACACGGCACGCCGCCGCCCCGCTTGTATTCGGAACGCACCGTGTGCCCAGGCCCTTTTGGGGCGACCATCAGCACGTCGAGATCGGCCCGCGGCTCGATCAGATTGAAATGGACGTTGAGGCCGTGGGCGAACATCAACGCCGAGCCCTGCTTCATGTTCGGCGCCAGTTCATCGCGATAGATGTCCGCCTGCAACTCGTCGGGCGTAAGCATCATCACGATGTCGGCCCATTTCGCCGCGCTCGCGACATCCATGACCTTGAGACCCTCGGCTTCCGCCTTCTGGGCCGAGGGCGAGTCCGGCCGAAGGGCGACCGCAACGTCCTTCACCCCGCTGTCGCGCAAATTGAGCAGATGGGCATGGCCCTGGCTCCCGTAGCCGACGACGACGACCTTCTTGCCCTTGATGAGGTTGAGGTCGGAATCTCGATCATAGTAGACGCGCATCGTCATTCCTTGCTGTAGGGCTCCAAACGCTGCTCGAGGCTGAAAAAGGAGTCCTGGCCTTGGTCGCCAAGCCGGCCGGTCGGCGGCGCTCGAAGTTCTGATATTCAGTGCTTGTAGTTAATGCTCGGGGCGGGATCAAGCGCATGCCGGCGGTGACAACCGCGCCAGATCCGATCCAGCGGCAAGACGGCTCGCCGCCTGCGGATCGGCTGCGCGGTCGTCTTTCGCCGGAGTCCGCGCGCGCCGCTCGAGGCCCTTCGGGGGCGCTTAGGACAAGGAGGTGGTGAGGCCTTGAAGCAGGCTCTCAGAACCCGAAGAATTCGCCTCGTACGGCGTCCTCGCAAAGGCGCTTCCGAAATCGACTTCCTTATCCAGCTTGTGCTCGCGGAAATGCGCGGCTTCCCATTTGTCGAACTCGACGACCGAATGATCGGCGTTAGACGCGAGCAGTTCCGTCACTCTTGTCAGCGGCGCACGGCCCTGGCTCAGGCCGGCAGCCGAACGCCGAGCGCCAGAACGAGTCCGACGATCAGCGAGAGCACGCCGATGGCCGCCCCAATTCGCGGTCCGATCGGAAAGACTTTTTCCGCCAGAACAATCAGCGCCAGCGCGGCGACCCAGACGAGGTTCATCACGCCGAAAACGAACAGCAGCGCCATGAGCGCCGCGCAGCAGCCCAGGCAGGTCATTCCATGCACAAGGCCCAAGCGCGCGGCGCCCGCCCAGCCCGGCCGCCAAAACCGCATCAGAAACGACATCGGAGAACGGCAGGTGTCGAGACAGGCTCGCTTGAGCGGCGTCGCCTGATAGAGGCCGGCGGCAATCAGGAGAGTCCCGCCGATGCGCTGATTGCCGAACGCAAGGGTCATTTCGGAAACCGCGCCACTTCGAACGAGCAGCCATTGGGCCAATGTCGCCAGCGCCGAGAATCCGCCCCAGACAGCGAGATACATGGCGGCGAAAATCGATGTCGGCGCGAGGACCGGCCCTTTCGCCCGGGCGCCGCGCGCAAGTCCGCTATAGAAGAGGATCATCGGCGCGGCGGAGGGCAGCATCATGCCGACCATCATCAGGAGCCACATGACGAACGTACTCGTCAGGTAGGCTGCAGCGTCCGACGGCGAAACCATCGCCGCGCCCGGCATTTCCATGCCCGGCATGGATTCGTCGGGGGCCATCGCCTGCGCCTCCCGCCATAGCCAGATCCAGGCGAGGACAGTGATCAAGGCGATGCAGCCGCCAATGATCCAGCGGTCGCGCAGCAAGAGGCGATCGACCGTCGCGTCGGACACGTTCCTCCTCGGCGCCCGCGGAGGGCTAGTTCGACCAGTTGATCGGCGCGTAGTGGCCGTTCTTGCCGGAATTGTCCCAGCGCATGCCGTGGTCGGCGAAGGTGTTGCCCTTGGCGCCCACGGCGAATGCGAGCTTGTCGGGCGCAACGGGATGACCGGCCGCAGCCCAAGTCTCGCCGCTCGGGTGCCCGCTCGGCAGAGGCTCCACCGCCAAATGCATTATGCCCGGGATTTCCACCGATCGCGCCTTGCCGTTGATGCTGTACTTGATCGCAACCTTCTTCGCGCCGAGATGCTTGCCGACGAGCGGCGCGAACGCCGCCATCGGGCCCCCCTCGCCGCCGCCGAAGATGGCGGCGAGCGCGGCGGTCTGCCTCTCGTCCGCCCGCTCATCGATATACGCCGCAAGCGTCCAATCGCCCTGCGCCATCGGGCCGGGCGTATGGGCCACCACGGCGACGTTCAGGCCGTCGAGCGAGACGCCGTCATAGTCGCCCTGGTCGATATGAAACACCAGCGGCACGTCGCAGACGCCCTGGGTTGGCTTCGCGGTCAGCGGCGCAGCCGTCGAGATAAGGCAAGGACACACCACGTCGCAATTGCAGTTTTCAAAATAGTCGCCGGTGAGACGCCATTTGGCCGCCATGTCCTCCTCCCGCTTCTTATTGGAGGAATTCTACGCTTTTTGGTCGGGGCGAGCAATCGATCAATCGATCGCCGCCGATCGTTCCCGCAAGGTCGCGCCCCTAGTCCTGGAAACTGCTCGCTGATCCCGCCGGTCGCAATGGGTCGAAGCCGTCAGCGATTGATATCGGCCACCATTATCTCCCTTTCAACGGCCGGCGCACGATTGCGTGTCCGTCAGGCGAGGTCCACCGCGAAACGTTTGAGATCGGAGAGCGCGCAGTAGTCGAGGGCGCCTTCGTGTGTCGCTTGCAAGACCACGCGCGGCGGATGGCCCGCCTCCAACGCTTCCTGCCAGCGGGGCGCGCATAGGCACCAGCGGTCGCCGGGCGTCAGGCCCGGGAACCCGTATTCCGGCATCGGCGTCGAAAGGTCATTCCCGCAGGACCTGGAAAACTCGAGAAACGCGGCAGTCATGACGGCGCAGACCGTGTGGCTGCCGATGTCCTCTGGACCGGTATTGCAGCAACCGTCTCGAAAGAAGCCCGTCACGGGCTTCGTCGAGCAATCTTCGAGCCGTTCGCCCAGGACATTGCGAGGCGCCCTTCGCCGTCCCCCTCCATTCCCGCTGTCATCCCTCAGCATTGCTCACTCCTGGATCGCTGCTATGCCCCTGAATGCCTGCATTCGCCGGCCGCCGAGCCTCGGCGCCGGCATGAGCCCGCGCCCTATTCCTCGAACCTTTCGCTCGTCCCAGCCTGCCCCTTGGGCGCGATGGAGGCGTCCGGCGCCTGCGCCGGCAGGCCCGGATCACGGAAGCGGTTGACGATCGGATAGCGGCGGTCGCGGCCGAAATTCTTCGGGCCGACCTTGACGCCCGGCGCGGACTGGCGGCGCTTATATTCGGCGAGATAAAGGAGCTTCTCGACCCTGCGCACCGTGTCCGGGTCAAATCCTTCGGCGACGATGTCGGCGACCCGCATCTCCTTCTCGACGAGCCGATGCAAAATGTCGTCGAGAATCGGATAGGGCGGGAGCGAATCTTCGTCCTTCTGGTTCTCGCGCAATTCCGCGCTCGGCGGCTTGACGATGATGTTCTCCGGAATGACCTCGCCGTCCGGCCCGAGCGCGCCGAAGGGCTTCCAGCGGTTGCGCAAGCTCGATAGCCGGAACACCTCCATCTTGTAGAGGTCCTTGATCGGATTGAAACCGCCGTTCATGTCGCCGTAGAGGGTTGCGTAGCCGACCGACATTTCCGACTTGTTGCCGGTCGTCACGAGCATGGCGCCGGTCTTGTTCGAGATCGCCATGAGGATGAGGCCGCGGGCGCGGCTCTGGATGTTCTCTTCCGTGATGTCACGGCCCTTGCCTTCGAACATTTTTGCAAGCGCGTGCTCGGCGCCCTCGACCGGCTCGGCGATCGGCACGATGTCGTAGCGGATGCCGAGCGCCTGAGCGCAGGCGGCGGCGTCCGAGAGCAACTCGTTCGAGGTGAAGAGGTAGGGCAGCATGACGGCATGGACGCGCTCTTTCCCGAGCGCATCGACCGCCATCGCAGCGCAGAGGGCCGAGTCGACACCGCCGGAGAGACCGAGCACGACGCCCGGAAAGCGGTTGTTGTCGACGTAGTCGCGCAAGCCGAGGACGCAGGCCGAATAATCGGCTTCATCGCCCTCCTCGACGATTTCGCGCGGGCCATCGACGCAGCGCCAGCCTTTCTCTCCGCGTTCCCACACGGTGCGCGCCACGATGGGGCGGAAAGCGGGAAGCTGGACGGCGAGGCTGCAGTCGGGATCAAGCGCGAACGAGGCCCCCTCGAAGACGATCTCGTCCTGCCCGCCGATCATGTTGATATAGATGAGCGGCAGGCCGCTCTCGACCACGCGCGACACCGCGACGTTCTGGCGGATTTCCAGCTTGCCGCGCTCGTAGGGCGAGGCGTTGCCGACGAGCAGAATCTCGCCGCCCGTCTCGAGAATGCACTCGACCGGGTCCGGACCCCAGATGTCCTCGCAGATCGGGACGCCGATCCGGACGCCGCGAAAGACGATCGGCCCGGGGGAGGGGCCGGGGACGAACACCCGCTTCTCGTCGAACACGCCGTAATTCGGCAGGTCGACCTTGAACCGCACCGCCTCGATCCGGCCCTCGTTCAGGAGCGCCATGGCGTTGTGCAGCCTGCCTTCTTCGACCCAGGGCAGGCCGACCAGGATCGCCGGGCCGCCGTCCGCCGTGTCGCGCGCCAGGTTCTCGCAGGCGGCGCGGCAGGCCTCCTGGAAGGCGGGCTTGAGCACGAGGTCCTCGGGCGGATAGCCGGCGAGATAAAGCTCCGGCGTCATCACGAGATCGGCGCCGAAGGCTTTGGCCTCGTCGCGCGCTCGTCGCAGCCGATCGCGGTTGCCGGCAATGTCGCCGACGATGAAGCGGATCTGGGCGAGGGCGATGACGAGGCGGTTTGCAGGCGAAGGCATTGGGCGATTTTGGCCGAGGGCGGGGGCGGAGGCAATCGGCGTGCAGTTCCTCCCGGCTTCGTCGTTGCCGGAGGCAGACGGATGCAAGTTTCGTATCCGTCACCGTAACCGTAGTCCGCCCGAGCCAAGATCGAGCGCTGGCGAGGTGAGCATCAAGCTGATGCGCCGCGGCCTTCGACAGCCGATCGGAGCGACGCGGCCAGACCTTCGCGACGATAGGGTTTCTCGATCAGCGCGAAGCCCTCAGCCGCCACCTCAGCCGCGTAGCTACTATAGCCGGTCGCGAGGACGACCGGGAGCTCTGGGCGCCGATCGCGCAGCGTGCGGGCCAAATCGAGGCCGCTCACACCGCCGGGCATGACGACGTCCGACAGGACGAGCGCCAGCTTCGGATCGCTCTCGACGAAGGCCAGCGCCTCTACGCCGTCGCCGGCCCAGCGCGTGTCGAAGCCCATGTTGTGCAGCACGTCTTGGGTCGCCTCGGCGACCATTGGGTCATCCTCGACCAGCAGGATGCGGGCTGCGCCTGGGGCGGATGCCGGTTGTGACATGCTCTCACGGGCCATCGCCGGGCCGACATCGGCGCGCGGCAGAAACAGCGTGATCGCGGTCCCCTCGCCCGGCGCGCCGGCAAGCACCGCGCTGCCCCCGCTCTGGCTGGCAAAGCCATAGACCTGGGAAAGGCCGAGCCCCGATCCGAGACCTACGGGCTTGGTGGTGTAATAGGGCTCGAAGGCCCGCGCCATCACCTCGGCCGGCATGCCCGTCCCGGTGTCCGTTAGCGTGATCGCGACAAACTCGCCGACGAGGCCGCCCTTGGCGATCTCACCGCGGCACCGCGTGTGGCGCGCCACGAGCCGGAAAGTGCCGCCGTCCGGCATGGCGTCGCGGGCGTTGACCGCGATATTGAGCAAGGCCAGTTCAAATTCCCCAGGATCGACCGTCACCGGCCACAGATCTTCCGGCAGATCGATCGTCACCGCGATGTCCTCGCGCAGCGAGCGGGCGAGCAGTTCCGCGATCTCTGAGGTCCGTCCTTGCAGCACGACGGCTTCCGGCCGCAGCATCCGGCGTCGCGAAAAGGCGAGCAGCTGCCGGATCAGGCGCTCTCCGCGGTCGGCAATGCTCAGAATGGCCGCAACTCGCCTTCGCGTCGGCTCGTCCGCAGCACGGTCGAATAGCAGCGTCGCTTTGCTCACGACAACAGTCAGCAGGTTGTTGAAATCGTGAGCGACACCACCGATCAGGTGGCCCATTGCTTCGAGCTTTTGCGCCTGGTGCAAAGCCGCCTCGGTCGCCCGATGTTCGGCCATTTCGGCTTGCAAGCGGAGATTGGCTTCGACCAAGCGAAGATTGGCCTCGTTCAGTTCGAAGCGCAGCCGGAGCGCCTCTGCAAGGATTTTGCCGAAGTGCCTTCCTGCCAGCGACAGCGCCGCCACGAACACAACCATCATCGCCGCGAGCACGCTGTCTCTGATCGAGCCTTGCGCGAAAAAGCGCACAGCCATTGGCAGGCTTGTCGCCAGGAGGAAGGCGAGGAGTGACGGCAGATGCGACGCACTCATCGCTACGGCGCCGGCGCACATGCCGCCCATCACAACGATGAGAAAGACCTGACCGAGTTCCGGGAGGACCGGAAACAGGATGATTCCGCCAATTCCCCAGCATAGGCCGGCGAGCAGCGAACCGCAGGCGGCCAGCCGCGCCCAGCGGCGAGTGTTTTCAGGCTGAACAGGGGCGCGGCGATAAAGCAGCCATAGAATCCCGCGGCCTATCGTCACCAGCATCACCAATACGAACCAGGGCAGCGGAAATGGTCGGGTCGCGAGTGGCGTGAGCACGACCGCAACCAAAGCCGCATTGACGAGGTTAACGGAGATTGCAATCGGTATTTGCCTGAATAGGCCGCGTATCTGTTCGGCGTCGACCGCGCTCGTCACGTCGTCTTCCGCCCCCATTGACGTCGCCCGGCCGCGATGGGCGCCGGCTCGACGACGCTCGCGAATTCGACGAGCATCCCTTTCAAGGGCCGAAGCAAACATCGCCTTGCCCGTATCTATCGAAGGAGTGAAGTCGTTTTCCTGAACTCGGATCGCGGCGCCCATTGCGACGAATTAACGATGACCTCTCGTTGCTTTGCGAGAAAGCGCATGGCAGGGCCCCCCGTATCAGTGACCCCCTTTCTAAAACGACCAAGTTAATGGTGGCAACAATTTTTGAAAGATCGGTGGCCGGCGCACTCGATTATCACAGCCTGTTCTGAGCGCGGTTCGCTTCGACATCGGGCGTGTTTTTGATCGGGTGAACGTGCGCGTCCGGCTGGAGGGCGGCGTGATCATCGAGGCCAAGGCGGCCGCGGAAAGCGTGGAGGCCTACAAGAGATGACTGCAAGTAGTCGCCGCCGGCCCATTCGCGGGCTTTCCACGGAGGCGATCATGCGGATGACCCGGGGCGAGGATCGACCTTCGTCGATATGAGAATCTTGATTGCCCGCCTCACGCCGCGATGTCGAGACGCACCCTCAACCCAGCTCGCGCTGCAAGATCGACCAGCGCGTCGAGGCTAAAATTCTGAATGCGTCCGTTCAGGAGATCGTCGAGGCGGGGCCGGGTGACGCCGAGCCGGCACGCAGCCTCCGTCTGCGCCATGTCCCAGCTCTTCAGCCGCTCGCCGAGCGCGATCATGAGGTCGGATCGCATGGTCGCGCTCGCGGCTTCAGCCTGGCTGCCTTCCGGCGCGCCCCGCTCATTCGCGCAAGTCCGCGCGACCTCCGCTTCGAGCTTGTCGAGCGCGGTCCGCCAACCCTCCGAGGCGCCCCACACCATCGGGGCGGCCATAGCCTGATCGACCAGAGCATATTTCTGCCCCAGATCCATGCGGGCGCCGATCGCATCGTCGGTGAAGGTCACCTCGGTCAGGGCCTCGAACAACCGTCTTCCCTCCGCGTCGGCGACCGCCATGTCGATCGCCAGGCGCTCGTTCGGAATCACCTCGACAAAAACCCCTCTGATCAGCCGCTCCGCCCCATAGGAGCCGCGCAAACGCACCACGAAGGGACCGCCCACGCGCAACTGAACTGTGGCGTCCGTCACGGTGTAGGTCGCCGGGCCGAACCAGCGCTTGATCTGGTCGGCCGAGCTCCACGCGCTGAACAGCGCGGCGCGCGGGACGGAGAAGGCGCGCGAAATCCGGATCGGCGGCGGCTGATGCGCGCCTTTGGGCCTCCGCGTCGCAGTGTCTTCAACCATCGCGGCCTCCTCGGGCCTTCAGAGCGTCATCGAGCTTTTCTCTTTTCTCCGAATTGCGGCAATGGCAGGCGGCATGCCTCATTCTCGCTCATAAAGGGCTTCCTCCCGTTCTTTGTCTGACAGAAACAATACACGGCCGCGGACCGTTCGTCTCCGATGAAGAACGAGCTTTCTCTTGCCGCCCTTGTTCTCGGGCGAGAGGACAGCTGTCATCGGAAAAATGCGGGATCTGCTTCCTTCAGACTTTGGATTTTGCTGCGGCAGGAGCTTGGAGTACTAAAAACAGAAAGAATCGCCTTGAGCCTGCCCTGAACCGGGCAGCCCGCGCCACGCTTTCCCCGACCGCATCTTGGTCATGCAGAGCTTTCGATGGTCGGCGAGCTCGCCAACGACCATCCACGACGACCATCCACTATGAGACGGCCAGCAGGGCGATCATGGGCTGCATCCACGCGGTCGGCGATATCGAGCGGGCGCCGGTGGGCTGAATACGACGCGCCGGGAGCGAGTTGAGAGAGGCGCGAAGACCCGGCGCCGCGCCGCCCATTCCGGTCCCAGCCGATCGCCGAGATCGGGCGATCAGACGCGCGCCTTCGTCGGCTGCTCGTCATCCCTCAGCCAGACGTAAATCGCCGGGATGACGAGCAGCGTCAAGGCGGTGGAGGACGCGAGGCCGAACACCAGCGAGATCGCCAGGCCCTGAAAAATCGGATCGGTCAGGATGAAAGCCGCGCCGATCATCGCAGCCGCGGCGGTCAGGAAGATTGGCTTGAACCGCGTCGCTCCCGCCTCGATCAGCGCCTGACGCAACGGGATTCCCTGCGCGCGCCGAGTCCGGATGAAATCCACCAGCAGGATCGAGTTGCGCACGATGATGCCGGCGAGGGCGATGAAGCCAATCATCGACGTCGCCGTGAACGGGGCGCCAAGCGCCCAGTGGCCGAGCACGATGCCGATCAGCGTCAGCGGCACCGGCGTCAGCACCACCAGCGGCAGCACGAACGACCCGAACTGCGCGACCACCAGCAGGTAAATGGCCAGGATCGCCACGGCGAAGGCCGCGCCCATGTCGCGGAAGGTGACATAGGTCACCTCCCACTCGCCGTCCCAGAGCAGCGTGGGCTTCGACTCGTCGAGCGGCTGGCCGTGGAACGTGATCTGCGGCTTGCCGGTCGCGCCCCAATCCTCGCTGGCGATTTTGTCGTCGACCGCGAGCATGCCGTAGATCGGCGCCTCGAAGCGCCCAGCCAATTCGCCGGTCACCATCTCGGCGAACCGGCCGTTGTGGCGATAGATCGGGAACGACGAGGTTTCCCGCTTCAGCGTGACGACGTCGCCGAGTTCGACATTGGCCCCCTGGCGCGCCGTGCCCCCAGCCGGCAGCGGCGTCGACAGCAGGCGCTCGTCGAGCGTCAACCCGCTGCGCGGCAGCGCGACCTTGATGGCGATCGGCTTCAGTCCGCTCCCGCGCTGCGAATAGCCGACCTCCGTGCCGCCGACGAGCGCGGCGATCGTATCGTAGACGGCCTGTTCCTGCACGCCGTGAAATTCGAGCGCCTCCTGGTCGATGGAGAAGCGCTGCCGCTCGGAGGGGACGCCGAAGCTGTCGTCGACGTCGACGATGAAGTCAACCGACTCGAACGCCTGGCGCACTTTTGAAGCAATCGCCCTGCGGGTGGCAGCGTCAGGACCGTAGATCTCGGCCAGCAATGTCGAGAGCACCGGAGGTCCGGGCGGAACTTCGACGACCTTGATCGAGCCGTGCGCGGGCAGAGGCACGTCCGCCAGCCGTTTGCGGATATCGAGAGCGATCGCATGGCTGGCGCGCGACCGGTCGCCCTTCGGCGTCAGATTGACCGAGAGATCCCCCATCTGCGGGTCCGAGCGCAGATAATATTGGCGCACGAGGCCGTTGAAGTTGAAGGGCGCCGAGGTCCCGGCGTAAGCCTGGATCGAAGTCAGCTCGGGCAGATCCTTCAGCCTGTCGGCCGCGGCCTTCAGCACGCGATCCGTTTCCTCGAGCGACGAGCCTCTTGGCAGATCGACGATCACCTGAATTTCGGACTTGTTGTCGAATGGCAACAGTTTTACCGCGACGTCCTTCGTCACGAAGAGGGCGCACACCGCGATGGTGGCGAGCCCGACTGAGATCAGGAAGACCTTCGAGCGCGTCCGTCCCTTCAGGAGCGGCTTGGCGATGCGGATGTAGAATCGCCCCATCGCGCCGATGTCATGGCTGTGCTCCTCGCTGTGTTCAGCCTTCTCGAAATGCTTCGCGGCGATGCGCATGAGAAGCCAGGGCGTCACCGTCACCGCGACGAAGAACGAGAACAGCATCGCGATCGAAGCGTTGGCGGGGATCGGGCTCATGTACGGGCCCATCAGGCCGCTGACGAACATCATCGGCAGCAGCGCGGCGACGATGGCGAGCGTCGCGACGATTGTCGGATTGCCGACCTCCGCCACCGCCTCGATTGCCGTCTCTGCGAGACCGCGCCGGCCGCGCATCCCCCAACGCCGGACGATGTTCTCGACCACGACGATCGCGTCGTCGACCAGGATGCCGATCGAAAAGATGAGCGCGAACAGGCTCACCCGATTGATGGTGTAGCCCATCATCCACGAGGCGAAGAGGGTGAGGAGGATTGTCGTCGGGATGATGATCAGCACCACGACGCCCTCGCGCCAGCCGATCGCCACCGTGATCAGGATCACGATCGAGACCGTCGCGAGCGCGAGATGGAAGAGAAGCTCGTTCGCCTTCTCGTTGGCGGTCTCGCCATAGTTGCGCGTGACCGTGACCTCGAGGCCGGCAGGCAGGATGCGGCCCTTGATCGTCTCGAGGCGCTTCATCACCTCTTCGGCGACTTTGACCGCGTTCTCACCCTTGCGCTTGGCGACAGCGAGGCTGACGGCGGGCCTGCGCTCCAGTGCCCCCGCGGCGTTCCGTGTCATGGTCCAGGCGCGGTGGTCGACCTCGGCCGAGCCGACGACGACGTCGGCGACGTCTTTGACATAGACAGGACGGCCGTCGCGCGAGGTCAGCAGCAGAAGGCCGATGTCTGGGACGCCCTGCAGGGTCTGCCCCGCCACGACCGGAATCGACTTGTTGTTCTCGCGGAACGCCCCGGCGAGGAACGAGCGGTTGGCATTGGCGAGCTTGTCGGTCAACTGGCCCAGCGTGATGCCGTAAAGGGCGAGCCGCTCCGGATCGGGTTCGACGCGGATTTCGCTCGGCGCGCCGCCGACGATATAGGTCGAGCCGACGCCGTCGACCTTAGTCAGTTCATGCTGAAGCTCTTCGGCGACCTGCTGCAGCCCATTGGCTGTCCATTCGCTTGCCTTGTCCGCCTCGGCCGACAGCGTGAGCACGAGGATCGCAACATCATTGATGCCTCGCCCGACGATCAGCGGCTCGGGGATTCCTTTGGGAATATTGCCGATGTTGGCGCGGATCTTCTCATGCACGCGCAGCACCGCCACGTCCTGGTCGGTTCCGACCCGGAACCGCGCCGTGACGACGACGCGGTCGTCTTCGGTCCGCGAATAAACGTGCTCGACCCCGTCTATGCTTTTGACGATGTCTTCCAACGGACGGGTGACGAGCTCGACGGCTTCGTCCGCCTTGTAGCCGTTGGCCGCCACGGTGATGTCGACCATCGGCACGCTGATCTGCGGCTCTTCCTCGCGCGCCAGCGAGGCGACGGCGAGCACGCCGGCGATCAGGGCCGCGATCAGCAGAAGCGGAGTCAAAGGCGAATTGATGAATGTCCGCGTGAGGATGCCGGAAAGGCCGAGTCTCATGGCGTCGCCAGCCTGTCGCCGTCCTTCAGGCCCGCGAGAACCTCGACGCCCTTGATATCGCCGTCGTCGCGCGTCTCGCCGGGCTGCACCACGACTTCGTCGCCGCCGGCGAGGCGAACATAGTTCACTCCAGCGCGTTGGTAGACGTAGGACGCGGGAACGATGATCGTGCGGCGCATGCCGGTGTCGACATAGACGCGCGTGCGCTCGCCGACGAAATAGTCGCCGAGGCCGGAGACCTCGACATCGGCGATGACGCGACCCCCCTGGATTTCTGGATAGACGATACGCACCCGACCCGCCCTCGTGTTGGCTTCCCCTTCGTCCTGCAGGCCCCGCGAGCCGATGCGCACCGCATCTCCGGCGCGCAGGAAGCGCGCGTGTCGCTCGGGCAATTCGAGGCGCAGGATGTACTGGTCCTCCGCAAGGGTGGCGATTGTCTCGCCCGGCAGCACGACGCGTCCGACGGACACGGGCACGGTGAGCGCGCGGCCAGCGCCGGGCGAAAGAACCGCGCCCTCGCTCGCCTGCTGCGCGACGACGTCGCGATCGCTGCGGATCGCCGCGAGATTGCGCTCGGCGACGTCGAGATTGGTCTTGGCCTGGTCGAGCTGGGTTTGGGTGCTGACGCCGCGTTTCGCCAGCTCGGCGACGCGATCGTAATCGATTTTCGCCTGATCGCGCTGGGACTGCTGGGACGCTATGCGCGCGTCGAGCGCCTGCATCTGAAGCGCGAGCTTCTCGTCGGCCACCATCGCGATCCGCGCGCCGGCGGCGACAGTGTCCCCTTCCTTGACTGCGAGGGAAACGATCGTGCCGCCGATCCGGGCGCGCGCGACAAGTTGATGCAACGGTTCAACGGTCGCGATAACCGCCTTACGGTCGGCGACTGTGGTCGAATGAACGAGGTAGCCCTCTTCGGCAAGGGCGACGTCGGTGACAAATACTGCTAGGAACAGGGATAAGACGAGACGCATGGATCCGGATCCAGGAAGGTCTTGACACATATATGAGTGAATCCTAAATAAGCAAGTATGAATTTAGAGAATTTGCAACTAAGAGCGGCAGAGGCGGAGAGGCTGCTGAAGGCGATGGCCAGCCGGCCCCGCTTGATGATTCTCTGTGAGCTGCTGAAGGGTGAGCGAACCGTGACGGCGCTGCACGAAGCCGTCGGCCTCAGCATGTCGGCGATTTCTCAGCATCTCGCCCGGCTGAGGGCGGACGATCTCGTGTCGACCCGCCGGGAATCGCAGACGATTTTCTACTCGCTCGCCGACCCCGGCGCGACGCGGATGCTCGAGACGCTCTATACGATCTATTGTTCGCCCGCGGATGTTTCCGCCCAGTGCGAGGCGGGGCAGCATCCGGACAAAGGGGACTAGCGCCGAGTTACATCTCTCGCTGTTTTACCCCGCAAAGTTCGCTGTTCAACCCCGTTGAATTCGCTGCTTTCTGAGCGGCAGCGGCAGCGCGCTGCGGCGTTTAGCCGCCCTCCGCATTCGGTTTGCCGCACGGCGGCGCCCGTTGGGCGCCACGCCTCTTCCGCCGCGAGCGCGCCTTTGGGACCTTTTCGGCCTTCACCCTGAATATTAGTCGGACGTACTTGCGGAAACCCGGAGCCCGTACTACTTATGTTCCAACACGAGAATTGGCGGACGCGGATCCCGTATCTCGCCATTGCCTGGACGTAACCCGTTGCAAATGCACGAAATCGACAATGGGCGCATCTTGCAACGGTTTGGCGTGGACTTGGGGTTGGCGCCTCATCCGCTTTTGGACAGGCCTCCCCGACACCAATGGAGTGGCGTTTTGTTCGGGTGACGGGGAGGCCGAGTGGCGACTGAACTGGTCAGATCCGGTTATATACATCATCTATACGTACAATATCGTCTTCGCCGAGATAGCTTCCGGTCTGCACCTCGATCAGTTCGAGGTTGATCTTGCCGGGATTGGCGAGACGGTGATCCGAGCCGATCGGCAGATAGATCGATTCGTTCTCGTGCACACACCGCACCGCGCCGTTCAGCGTCACCTCGGCCGCGCCGCGCACCACGATCCAGTGTTCGGCGCGATGATAGTGCTTCTGCAGCGATAAGCGGCCGCCCGGCCGCACCACGATGCGCTTCACCTGATAGCGCGGGCCCTGATCGATGCTCTGGTAATAGCCCCAGGGCCTGTACATTCGCCGGTGCTGTGTCGCCTCCGGATGGCGTTCGGCCTTCAGCCGCTCCACAAGCTGTTTGACCTTGTCGCTCTGCGACTGATCGGCGACCAGCACCGCATCGTCGGTGGCGACGACGACCACGTTGTCGAGGCCGACCACGGCCACCAGACGGTCGTCCGAACGTACGAGCACGTTGGACGAGTCGATCGCCACCGCTCGACCGCGCAGGCTGTTGCCGTGCGCGTCCTGCGGGCTCAGCCGCCAGACGGTCGACCACTGGCCGACATCCGACCAGCCGACGTCTGCGGCAGCCAGCACCGCAGCCCGGTGGGTTCGCTCCATCACCGCAAAGTCGATCGACGTCTTCGGCGCTTTGACGAAGGAGTCCTTGTCGAGAACGATGAAGCCCAGATCGCTCTTCGCCCGAGCGACAGCCTCGCCCGTCGCTGCGGCGATCTCCGGCTCGAATCGCTGGAGTTCCTCCAGCACCACGTCTGCTCGGAACACGAAATTGCCCGAGTTCCACAAATAGCCCTGCTCGATAAAGGTTTTGGCGTGCTCCTCGTCCGGCTTTTCGACGAAGCGCTCGACCCGCCGCACGATTGGGTCGGCTGCCAGCGCCTCGCCGGGATGGATATAGCCGTAGCCGGTCGCCGGATGGTCGGGTGGCACGCCGAATGTGACGATCTCGCCAGCCTCGGCCGCGACGCCGGCCCGGGCGCAGAGTTCCGCGAACTTCGCTCCCTCCTTGAAAACGTGGTCGGCCGCCAGCACCGCGACCAATGTTTTGGGGTCCTCCGCCGCCGCCCAGGCGGCAGCCGCGCCGACGGCCGCGGCGCTGTCGCGTCGCTCCGGCTCGAGCAGGATAGCGGCCTCGGCGCCGATCTCCTTCAGTTGCTCTGCGACGCGGAAGCGGTAGTCGAAATTGGTGATGACGACAGGCGGCTCGAAGATCGACCGGTCGCCGACCAAGCTGACGATCGACTGGAAGGTCGACCTGTCGCCGATCAGCGGAATGAACTGTTTGGGCAGGCTCTCGCGTGATTCCGGCCAGACGCGCGTGCCGGAGCCGCCGCACATGATCACCGGCAGGATCTTAGTCATCAATTCCTTCGCTTCCTTGCGACCCGCGCGCTGGTTGATCCGTCTGTTCTGCGCGAACCCCGTAGCCGAAGCAACCCCGAGTTGCAGGCCGGATTCTGGTGCAGGACAAGAAGAGGCGATCGGCCTTGGTCGGCAGAATGTTGAGGCTTACGGTCAGAAAAAACGGCCTCCAGCAAGCTTCCGTGGGGGCATTGTCAGCTTCGAGCCCTGTTCGGACCCTCCTTGATCGTCTCCAGCGTGCGTTCGTACGCTTGGACGTACTTCTCGGCTTCACACTCCCAGACGAACGTCTCCGCGGATAGCCTTTCGGCCTGTCTCGCGCAGCGAATTCGGAGGGGCTCGTCTTGCATCAGACTAAGGCAGGCCACGGCTAGGCCCTTTGGATCGAGCGTCGGGGCATAGACGCCGGCGTCGCCCAGCAGCCGCCTAGTTTCTTTCAGAGGGTAAGACGCGGTCGGGATGCCGAGCGCGCAATACTCGAATGCCTTGTTCATACTCATTACGTCATTCGCTTCGTTATAAGGGTCAGGGATGACGCCAATGTCGAAAGCGCTAAGATGCGCGAGTAGCGCGTCGCCGCTCAGATAGCCGGTGAACACGATGAAGTCTTCGATATCGAGTGATTTCGAGAGTTCCTGCACCTGTGCGAGGCCCGGACCATCCCCGACAACGACTATCCGAAAGTCCCGGAAACCGTTGCGGATGAGTTCGCCTCCTGCCCGGATAAGATGATCGACGCCGTCCTGCTCATTGATGATCCCGAGGTAACCGAGAACGAAGGTTCGGTCGCCATGAAGCAACGGCTCTGCTTCAACCCTGTGGATGCGCCTGCGATCGGGCACGCTGTAGACCACCTCGACAAGCGATGGGTCGAGACGGCCGCGGTGGATCGCCAGTTCCTTGAAGGTGGCGTTCGGGGCGATGACGAAGTCCGCCATCGTGTAAGAGCATCGCTCGAAGAATAGGAGCGCACGGTAAAGAAGACCCTTGTTCCCGTACTTGGCGATGAACAATTCGGGCCCGACATCGTGCTGGTCGTAGATGAAGCGCTTGCCCATCAATTTGAACGGCGCGGCGACCATGAAGATCAGATCGGGCGGATTGCAGGCCTGAATGATAGAAAAGCCCCGCTCCCGGTAGACCTTCATAAGAAGGCGGAATTCATGAAATAGCGCGGCAGAATACTCGCGGAAATAGGCTTTGGCGCCCTGCCCTTCGAGCGGGAGGCGATGACGGTAGATCGCGATGCCGTCGATGACTTCGAACGGCGCTGGACACGAGGCGTTTGACGGGCAGATAACTGAGACCAGCCACCCGGCGCGATTCAGTGCCTGCGCTTCCTGCCAGACCCGACGATCGAACGGAACCGGCAAGTTCTCGACAACAATAACGCAGGATCGGCCGCGCTGGGACATCTCGTTAGCGCCGAACGTTCTTATTATCCGCGTCCCGCGCAAGGGCGTATATCCGCTTGGCGGGAAAACAGCGCTGTCCGGGTAGCACGAAAGAGTCTCAGGCTCCGCCGCCGACGCACCGGAACCCCAACGCCTTCATCGTCCTTGTCGAATAGATATTGCGAATGTCCACCATGAGCAGCTTGGCCCGCGCCTTCCTCATGCGAACGAGAGCGAGCGCGCGGAATTCGACCCATGTGGTTATGATCACGGCAGCCTCTGCCTCGGTGAGACAGACATAGGCACTGTCGGCGAATTCGTTCGCCCTGAGCATCGCCGGCGCCGGCGGGACCACCTCGGGATCGTGGGCGACAATGTGCACTCCCGCGGCATGCAGGTCAGGCACGATCACAAGGCTCGGCGCGTCGCGCATATCGTCCGTCTTTTGTTTGTACTACGCTGCGGACCAGGCTCGATTGCCGGAGACCGCGGCAACCCCGACGCAAGCCGCCTCGATTTTCCGCGCCATTGCGACCTTGCGTATTTTCATTGACCTCGACAAGGGTCTCTACGCGTCGAATTGGCGCTTTTGCCTAACTTGGCGCGATGCGGTCGTCAATACCGATGCCCAAGAGAAGTCCGGTATGTGCGCGTCCATCCATTCAAAGAGCTCCCTCATGGCCGAAATCGGTCAATCATGCGCCAGAAAGCGATCCGATGTAGCCCGCGCGCCATTCATGGCAATTGCGTATTTACGAAGCCTTCCTGGAAAGGATTTGAGTGGGACTTCTCGGGACTTCTCCATTGCATCTTGCCTCCGTGGTCAGCACCGCCACGGCAGCAACAAAGACTGCGCCGGCACGCGAGGCGGGGGAGCAGCGGGGGAGCTGCAGGGAATTGCCCCATTCGGAGGGATGTCGTCGGAGGCCTTTGACGACGTTTTTTCTCGGCGCTCCGTCATGCGATCGCCTTCATACCCCCGGAGTTCCGGTCGCGATCGCCGCGATCGCAAAGCGGTCGACAAAGCTGATTGCGCCGGTCAGGTTGCGGGCGCATGATTCGGCCTGTGACGCAACAATCTGAGGACACGGGCGACGAAGCGTTTCCGGCGCCAGCGATCGCGAACGTCCAAGCGCGCGTCGGTGGATCACGCTCCATTCCGGCGTACCTAGAGGCGCTCAACGAAGAGCAGCTCCGGGCGGTCGAGGCGCTCGAGGGGCCGGTTCTGGTTCTTGCCGGCGCCGGGGTCGGCAAGACGCGCGTCCTGACGACTCGCATCGCCCATCTGATCGCCTCCAGGCGGGCGCGTGCCTACGAGATTCTCGCAGTCACCTTCACCAACAAGGCCGCCCGGGAGATGCGCGAACGGGTAAGCCTCTTCATGGGGATCGAGCAGGGAATGCCGTGGCTCGGCACCTTTCATTCGATCTGCGTGAAGATCCTCCGCACGCACGCCGAACTCGTCGGCCTCCGCCCAAACTTCACCATCCTGGATACGGACGACCAGCTCCGATTGCTTAAACAGATCCTGAAGGCGGAAAATCTGGACGAGGCGCGCTGGCCTGCGCGGTCGTTGGCAAACATGATCGACGGCTGGAAGAACCGGGGCCTCGATCCAAGTCATGCGCCGGCGAGCAAGTCGGCGTCCTTTGCCGGCGGCCGCGGCGCTGCGCTATACGCAGCCTACGAGGCACGCCTCAAGACATTGAACGCCATCGACTTCGGCGGGCTTCTGCTCGAATCGCTGCGGCTGTTTCGTGAACATGGCGACGTTCTCGCGGCCTTCCAGCGAAGGTTCCGCTACATCCTGGTCGACGAGTACCAGGATACGAACGTTGTCCAGTATCTCTGGTTGCGCCTTCTCGCTCGAGCCAATGGGAATCTCTGCTGCGTCGGCGACGACGACCAGTCGATCTATGGCTGGCGTGGGGCGGACGTCGACAACATCCTGCGGTTCGAGAAGGACTTTCCCGGCGCGAAGGTCATCCGGCTCGAGCGCAATTACCGCTCCGGCGGGCACATCCTTGCGGTCGCATCCGGCCTGATCGCGCATAACAAAGGCCGGCTCGGAAAGACGCTGTTCACGGATGCGCCGCCGGGCGAGCGCCCGACGGTCATCGGGGTCTGGGACAGCCAGGAGGAGGCCCGGGTGATCGGTGAGGCGATCGAATTGGCGCAGCGGGACAGCGTCTCGCTCGACGATATCGCGATCCTCGTGCGCGCCTCGTTCCAGATGCGCGAATTCGAGGAGCGCTTCATCGCTCTGGGGCTGCCGTACAAGGTGATCGGAGGCCCGCGATTCTACGAGCGGGCCGAAATCCGCGATGCGCTCGCTTATCTGCGTTGTGTCGCCCAGCCCGACGATGACCTCGCGTTCGAGCGGATTTACAATCAACCCAAGCGCGGGCTCGGCGAGGCTACCCTGGCCATTCTGCACGAGTACCGTCGCCGCGCGGGAGTTTCCCTCATGCGCGCCGCGGAAGCGCTGGTGGAGACGGAGGAGCTGAAGGCACGCCAGCGCCAGATCCTGCGCGACCTTCTGGCGCGATTCGATCGCTGGAGAAAGCGCGCCTCGGAAATCCGCCACGAAGAGCTCGCTCAACAGGTTCTCGAGGAAAGCGGCTATGTCGACATGTGGAAGGCGGAGCGTACGCCGGACGCTGCGGGCCGCCTGGACAATCTCAAGGAGCTGGTGCGCTCGATGGTCGAGTTCCCCCATCTCGGGGCCTTTCTCGAGCACGTGTCGCTGGTGATGGAGGTCGAGGGCCCGCAGGAAGGCGCGCGCGTTTCAATCATGACTCTGCACGGCGCCAAAGGCCTGGAATTCGAAATCGTCTTCCTGCCAGGCTGGGAAGAGGGGCTGTTTCCGAATCAGCGATCGCTCGATGACAAAGGCCGAGCCGGCCTCGAGGAAGAAAGAAGGCTAGCCTATGTCGGGCTGACGCGCGCGAGGCGCGCGGCGAAAATCTACTTTGCGGCGAACCGGCGGGTGCGCGGGCTCTGGCAGACCTCTCTGCCGTCAAGATTCATTGGGGAACTTCCGGCCGAGCACGTTGAATTCGAGGACTTGGCCGCCCCCTCGGGCTTTGGCGAGTATGGGGTCTCTCGTTTCGAAGCGTTCCCGAGCGCGCTGGGTTCCCGCTACGACACCCCCGGTTGGCGGCGGGCTGAGGCAAATTCCCGAAGCGACCGTGGATACGGACGGCCGGCTTCTGCAGGCGCCGACTATTCGGTATCGTCCAGGCGAGAGCGATCGCCTTCGGATTTGGCTTTCCGCGCCGGCGTCCGCGTTTTCCATCAAAAATTCGGACCGGGCAGCGTTGTCGCAGTCGACGGCCAGAAACTGACGGTCGACTTCGACCGCGCCGGCCGTAAGCTCGTGATGGATAGCTTTGTCGCGGTAGAAGGTTGAGGACGACCTCGGGGTACGCGCCCCGCGCCGCAGGAAGGGCAAGCGTTTCGATTTCGCCCCGGCCGAGGAAGTCGGTGGAGCCGTTCTCCGGCCGCTAACGGTTCTCTCGCCCAAGCGGCCCCTGAAGGTAAACGAAGGCTCGACAATTACTCAAAATTGAGCGTTCGGCTTGAGCCTTCGCTCGCCACGCGCGATGAAATCACCGCCTGCCAGCCGATTACCCGTAGCTTAACCATCATAATTAGGGGCTTACGCAGAGCCCTGTCGCCATCGTTTCCGCATGATCAGTCCAGTTGCGGAACCACACGCATCAATATCATCCAGGCTCGTCCAATGCCTTCGGATCGAAGCTTGTGATCCCCGCTGCGACAGCCGCCGGCGCATGGTCGAACTCTCGAGGGAGGCCGTCATCTTTCGGCGCGTGGTCGCTGGCGTTTCGATGGCGATCCGCGTCGAACTCGAGCGCTTTTCGGGGCGTCACGCTGCGGATCGTCGAACTCGAGGACGGACGGTTTCGCTATATCGTGCAACTCCTCCACCGCGATCCAGACCTGTCCGTACGGCTCGCCGAAGACGAGGATGAGGCAGCTGTGAAGGCGCAATGGCGCAAGTGGATAAGCTTCTTCGGCTTGCCGGCCTTCGTCGGCCGCACGTCGTCTTCGGACGTCCAGGTGAATGTCGCTGGCGTCGATCTCGTACGCCGCCTGCCCAGCGGCCGGCGGCGGGGACGCGGGCCGCTGGCGCGCCGGCCGGGCCTTGTGAGGCGTGGCGCCTATTCCCACTACGGCCGCCGGCTCCGATCTGAGCCTCCATAGCGAGGGAACGACACTCAATTTTAGACAGTTCTGCGGTTGGTCTGCGAGCACAATGGACCTGAGCGTACGTGGCGAACCGGGAAGGCAGGCTCTGACGTCGATCGGAGAGTCCGCCTTGCGGTCTTCGCCTTGTCGCTCCGCTCAGAACTATATCTGACCGGGGTTTCGGGCTGCAACGCTTCATCTATAGGAGGTTCCGATCGACTGGAATCTCGCTCGCCATAGAGGGGCTGGACGCCGACGACCCGCCATTTCCGTTCGGAAAGCTTCCAAAGCTTCAGAAAATTCCCGCCGGGCTTCCAAATCTTTGCGAAAACGATCCATTTCTTTTACATTCTTTCCTAAGATTTCACTGGGAAACCTCTACTTATCAGAGCTTTACGCCAGAATTTGACGCCGGAACGGCTGAAAATTCTCTCCGTGACGCCGCGCTGAGCGGTCCCAGACCGCTAATCAACATCTCGCTATCGGCGATCCACGAGCCTAAGGGCTGCGAGGACGATCTCCCGCCGTAGGTCGGGGCGGGTTCGAAGGGACTGGACAAGCAAGTTCTCCATTGCACTCCTAGAACGTATCATGAACATAACTTGGAGCTCTTGTCAAGAGATTGTTCCCGCGCACGCTGCGGAGCAGCGGCGCCCGGACGTTCTGGAGCGGCGCCGGAACGGGTTCGCCTCCCAACTCGGTCTTGATCCCGTGAAACTCGTCTTCGTCGACGAGACCGGCGTTTCCGCCAATCTTGCTCGAAGGCCAGGGACGCTGCCGGCCCGGACCGCGACTGCGAGCCGCCGTACCGCACGGCCACATCGAGACGACCACCCTCGCCGCCTTGTCCGAGGTGGAGAATGTCTCGTTCCCGCCCTCTCCAAGCTGGAGGCCACTTTGCGTAGACTCGGCGAGCGAACCGTCGCGGCCTGATGAGAGCGCTCGAAGCCCGGCGCCTACAAATCCGCCGGATGCACAAATGACTTCGCCCCCGCGGGGTATGACATAACTTGTTCGCAATCTGCTCTAGAGCGCCATCTCGGGCCGCCCCGGATCGCCGGGGAATAGATAAAACTCGCCCCGTTCGAGGGACTCCTTCAAATCCGGGTCGAAGTCGACCGTCAGCAAGTTCAGGGCCTCGGCGACAGCTGCCAGCCCGACGTCATGGTAGATGCGGGTTAACATCGTTCCGGGAGCATCATGTCGCCCGACCGGGTCGGGGATCGTGTCGAAATCGTCGCGCATGGCCGTTTCCTGGGTATGGTTCGTCGGCGCTTTCTCGCCCGGCTGTCGCGGAGGCTCGTTGAAATGGCTAAAGAGCAGATTAATGGCGAACCGGAGACGTTTCACATGCGCACGGACAGACGGTGGCCCGATTTTGGCCGCGACACGTGGGCGAACGATCTCGCGTTCCGACGCTGATTGTCGCGAAGCGTCGGTGACTGCCTGCGTGCATCCTGTTACATTGGCACGCAGAGGGAAATTGCCTTTTCTCGAAAACGAACCTCTGGGAGTGCATCCATGAGCTGGGTTATGCCGGTTGTCGTTGAAGTTTGCGCTGGCCTCGAAGTGACCACCTATCTCCCAGCCGAAATGTAAGAGCGACGCGGCGGTAGTCTAATTCGGGCTCTGCTTCAAGTCGACACTCGCTGGTCACGAAAAGGTCGCGGAGCAGCGCAAAGTGGCGTCGGCCCGAAAAGGATCGGCGCCGCTGTCGTTTGTCAGCGACCTGCGCGACCGACGCGGCTAGCGTCGGTTTTCGTGCATCACTTATATTTTCTCCTCGAGGGCGAACGGCTTGCCGATCTCGATACGCACATTCTTAGCTAGATGGCTTTGCCCCCCCGCGCGCAAGCAAAGAAGACGCATTTTGTCGACCGCGGTCGTCGTTGCAGCGCTCGCCTGCTCGACATGGTTCGCTGCAGCCGATCCGCTCGAGGTCAAGGTCGGCGTCCTCCGAGTGCAGCATTCTCGCGACACGATCTCTATTCTGGACATCCCGGCCGCCAACGACTTCATCGCCGGCGCCAAGCTCGCGATGGCCGACGACAACACCACCGGAAGGTTTCTCGACCAGTCCTTCTCGATCGAGGATGTCAAGCTGGCGCTGCAAGATGACGCAGTCGGAGCCGCAACGACGCTGATCAATTCCGGCGTCCGGTTCCTGATCGTCGATCTTCCCGCTGAGGAACTGCTGAAGGTCGCAGACGCTGTGCGAGACAAGGGCACGCTCGTATTCAACGCTGGCGCGCAGGACGAACGTGTGCGCGAGGAGGACTGCCGCGCGAACGTCATTCACGTCGCGCCCTCGCGCGCGATGCTCGCCGACGGTCTCGCCGAGTACCTGATCTGGAAGCAATGGAGGAAATGGTTTCTCGTCGTCGGTTCGCATCCCGAGGATATTGCGCTCGGCGCAGCTTACGAGCGCGCCGCCAAGAAATTCGGCGCCAAGATCGTTGAGAAGCGGACGTTCGAGGACACCGGCGGCGGACGGCGATCGGATTCCGGCGTCGTGCAAACCCAGCGCCAGATGCCGGTTTTTACCCAGAAGGCGCCCGATTACGACGTTTTGATCGCCGCGGATGAGAATGACGTTTTCGGCGGCTATCTCCCGTACCGGACCTGGGACCCGCGTCCGGTTGCAGGTTCAGGCGGCTTGCGGCCGGTGAGTTGGGATCCCTCGCACGAACTGTGGGGCGCACAGCAGCTGCAGAACCGCTTCGAGCGCATGTTTCACCGCACGATGACGGCGCGCGACAACCAGGCCTGGGTCGCCATGCGGATGATCGGCGACGCGATCAACCGGACGAAATCGGCCGATCCGAAAGCGGCGCTCAATCTGATGCTGTCGCCCGATTTTGACGTCGCCGACTTCAAGGGCGTGAAACTGACGCTTCGACCGTGGAACCTGCAGCTTCGCCAGCCCATCCTGCTGACCGCCGGGCGCGGAACCGTCTCGGTGTCGCCGCAGGAAGGCTTTTTGCATCGGGTGTCGGAACTCGATACGCTCGGCCTCGACCAGCCGGAGACGAAATGCAAGCTCAAGTAAGTCTCGCCGCCGGTTTGGCCATCCTCCTGACCCTGGTCTCTCCGGGCTTCGCCAATACCGCCTACGTCACCAACGAGAAGGGGAACTCGGTCTCGGTCATCGACACCGCCACGATGCAGGTGATGAGGACGGTGAAGGTCGGTCAGCGCCCGCGCGGAGTCGCGCTGTCGAAGGATGATTCGCTTCTCTTCATCTGCGCCGGCGACGACGACACGATCCAGATCATCGACACCAAGACCTTGAAGGTCGTCGGCGACCTGCCCTCGGGCCCAGATCCCGAGCAGCTGCGCGTGAGCCCGGACGGAGTGACCCTGTTCGTGGCCAACGAAAACGACGCGCTGCTCACCGCCATTGACATCGCTTCGCGGAAGGTGGTCGCCGAAATTCCCGTTGGCATCGAGCCGGAGGGCGTCGCCGTGAGCCCGGACGGCTCCATGGTGGTCAACACTTCGGAAACGACGAGCATGGCCCATCTGATCGACTGGGCAACCAAGAAGGCCGTGGCCAACATCCTCGTTCCCTCGCGCCCGCGCTTCGCCGAATTCAAGCCGGACGGCTCGGAGCTTTGGGTGTCATCGGAAGTGGGCGGCAAGGTGTCCGTGATCGATCCGGTGAAGAAGGTTATTACCCAGACGATTTCATTCGCCGTGCCCGGCCTGCGCTCGGAGGAGATCCAACCGGTCGGCGTCCGGTTCACGTCCGACGGCAAGCTCGCCTTCGTCGCGCTCGGCCCCGCGAATCGGGTCGCGGTCATCGACGCGGCGACGAAAAAGGTCATCAAGTACATTCTCGTCGGACAGCGTGTCTGGCACCTCGCCCTGACGCCCGGGGACAAGCAGCTTTACACGACCAACGGCGTCTCGAATGACGTGACCGTCGTCGACGTCCCTTCGCTCAAGGCGGTGAAGTCGATACCCGTTGGATCCTTTCCCTGGGGCGTGGCGATCACCCGTCAATGAACGTCGACGTGCACTTCCCGGCGACGGCGACCATTCCGGCTGCGCTCACGATCGAGCGCGTCTCGCACGCCTACGGTGCGCGTAAGGCGCTAGACGACGTGAGCTTTTCAGTCCAGCATGGGACCTTCGCCGTGCTGCTCGGCCTCAACGGCGCGGGCAAGAGCACGCTTTTCTCGATCGTCACCCACCTTTATGCCAGCAAGGCGGGGGCAGTCCGCATCTTCGGGCATGATGTCGCGCGCGAGAGCGGCGCCGCGCTGGCCGAACTCGGCGTTGTGTTTCAGAGCCGCACGCTCGATCTCGATCTCACGGTCGAGCAGAACATGCTCTATCAGGGCGCGCTGCATGGGATCGGCAAAGTCAAAGTTCTGGAGCGCTCCCGCGAGCTCCTCGCCCGTGTCGGGCTCGCGGATCGGCGTCATGACCGTGTGCGCTATCTCTCCGGCGGTCAGATGCGCCGGGTCGAGATTGCGCGCGCCCTCCTACACGCCCCGCGTCTCGTGCTGCTCGACGAGCCGACCGCCGGCCTGGACATCAAGGCGCGGGCAGACATTCTCGAGCAGGTGCGCAGCCTTGTCCTCGAGGACCGCGTAGGCGTTCTGTGGACGACGCATCTCGTGGACGAGGTGCGTCCGGAAGACAGCGTGGTCGTGCTGCACAAGGGCCGCGTGCTCGCATCCGACAAAGCGCACGCCGTGATGGAGGCGGCCGGGGTGGCCTCTGTCGGCGCCGCGTTCACCAAATTGACCGGCAACGCCGGCGAGGAGGAGACTTGAGCGCGATCGGGGGGAGCGAGCGGCCGCCCTTCGGCCTCAGCGCCTATCTCGTCTGCCTTCAGGGAATCATCTGGCGCGAGGGCCTGCGCTTTCTTCACCAGCGCGAACGGTTCGTCTCCGCGTTAGTGCGGCCGCTTGTCTGGCTTTTCATCTTCGCTGCAGGCTTCCGTCAGACCCTCGGCATTTCGATCATTCCACCCTACGAGACCTACGTCCTCTATGACGTCTACATCACGCCCGGCCTGATTGCGATGATCCAGCTCTTCAATGGCATGCAGTCGTCGCTGTCGATGGTCTACGATCGCGAAATGGGCTCGATGCGTATGCTGCTGGTGAGCCCCGCGCCGCGATGGTTCCTCCTGACCTCGAAGCTCCTCGCCGGAGTCGCCGTCTCGATCCTCCAGGTCTACGCCTATTTGATCATCGCCTACTTCTGGGAGATCGAGCCGCCGAGCCTTTGGGGCTATGTCACCATCCTGCCGGCGCTCGTCCTCTCGGGCCTGATGCTGGGCGCGCTCGGCATGGTGCTGTCCTCGCTCATCAAACAGCTCGAGAATTTCGCGGGCGTGATGAATTTCGTCATCTTCCCGATGTTCTTCGCCTCCTCCGCCCTTTACCCGCTTTGGAGGGTACAGGAAGGAAGTCCCGGGCTGGCCACCATCTGCGCGCTTAATCCTTTCACTTACGCGGTCGAACTCATACGCTTCGCCTTCTGGGGCAAGGTCGAGCCGGTCTCGCTCGCGGTGGTCCTAGGGTGCACGATCGTCTTTCTCGCTGGGGCGGTCGTCGCCTACGACCCTTCCCGCGGCATGCTGATGCGGCGCGGCGGATGAGGAAGGAGAGGCATGCTATGGCGCTCCGGGCGCTGGCCGCCGCGGCAATCCTCCTTGGCCTTTGCGGCGCCGCCTGCGCCGCTGACGTCATCCGCGTTGCGGTGCAGAAGACGGGCACCGTCGCCTGGGAGATCGAGGTGATGAAGGCGCTCGGCCTCGACAAGGCGGCGGGCCTCGACGTCGAGACGACAGAACTCGCCTCGACCGAGGCCGGCAAGATCGCGTTGCAGGGCGGCGAGGCGGACATCATTGTCTCCGACTGGCTTTGGGTCGCGCGGGAACGCTCACTTGGCGACAAACTCCTGTTCACGCCCTATTCGTACGCGCTCGGCTGCGTGATGGCGGCAAGGAACTCGCCCGTTCATTCGCTCGCCGATCTCGCGGGCCGCTCGATTGGCGTCGCCGGCGGACCGCTCGACAAGAGCTGGCTCATGGCGCAGGCGGCGGCTCGGAAAGAAGGCCGCGATCTGGCGCGAAGCGCGCATCCAGCCTATGGCGCGCCTCCGCTGATCGCCGAAAAGCTCGCGGACGGCGAACTCGATGCGGCGCTCGAATTCTGGAATTTCTGCGTCGACCTCGAGACGCGCGGGTTCCATCGGGCGATCGAAATGACCGACATCGAGAAAGAATTGGGCGCGAGAGGGCCGGTGGCGATGACCGGGTATGTCTTCACGGAAGAGTTCGCGAGAAATCACGGCGCCGCTCTCCGGCGTTATCTGACCGCCGCGGCCCAGGCGCGGGCGGCGCTGTCGAACGATCCGTCCGCGTGGGCGCCGATCAAGGCTCGGCTGCATCTCGCCGACGACGCCGCGTTCCAGACCTACCGCACGCGCTATCTCGAAGGCGTTCCAAAGCGCTCGGTCGCCGACGAGGCGGATGACGCGAAGGCGCTCTATCGGGCGATCGTTGCAAGCGGGGGTAAGGATCTCGTCGGCGACGCGCCGGAGCTCGACGCTTCCCTGTTTTTCGATCCCACCACGACGAAGTGAACCGCTTTGACCACGCGGCTGCTGTCTATCGTCGCGCTGATCGTGCTCTGGGCCGCAGCGGCGCATTTCAGCAATCCGAGGCATCTGCCGGGGCCCGCGACTGTCTTTGCAGCAATGAGCAGGGTGGCCGCCTCGGGCGAGCTGTTTTCGGCGATGGCGATCACGATGGCGCGCGTTGCGGCGGCCTTCGCGTTGGCGATGGCGCTGGGTTCGGCGCTTGGCTACCTCATGGGCCGCCGTCGGCTGGCCGACCGACTTGCTGATCCGTGGATCGTCGTGCTGCTCAATCTGCCGGCCCTGGTCATCATCGTTCTGCTCTACATTTGGGTCGGCCTCAACGAGGTGGCTGCGATCGCCGCAGTCGCGCTCAACAAGCTGCCGAACGCGACGGTGACGATCCGCGAGGGCGTGCGCACGCTCGATCCCGGCCTCGACGAGATGGCGCGCGCATTCGCCTTCTCGCCGCTCAAGCGGCTACGCCATGTGGTGCTGCCGCAACTCGCGCCTTATTTCGCCGCAGCGACCCGGACGGGTCTGTCTCTCGTGTGGAAGATCGTGCTGGTGGTCGAACTGCTGGGCCGCCCGAACGGTGTCGGCTTTGAGATCAACACGGCTTTCCAATTGTTCGACGTTCCCCTTGTGCTCGCCTACGCCTTGCCGTTCACCGCGGCGATGCTGATGATCGAAGCCTTCCTGGTGCAGCCCTTTGAACGTCATGTCTCCCGCTGGCGCACCCGGCCCGCTTGACGTTCACGTGTCGCGCAAGCGTCTCGTGAACGCCTCCGGCCAGGCGATCGAAGTCATCTCCGACCTCGCCTTCCACCTCGGGGGCGGGCAGATCGGCGCGCTGATCGGCCCGTCCGGCTGCGGCAAGTCGACCGTGTTGCGGATCATCGCCGACCTCGACCGACAATTCGAGGGCAAAGTCGTGCGCCCTGCAGGAGCGCTGTCGATTGCGTTCCAGGAGCCGCGCCTTTTGCCGTGGCGCAGCGTGCAGGACAACATACGCCTCGCCGCGCCGCAGATCGGCGAACGCGAGCTGGAGGCGCTCATGACCGCGCTCGGCATTGCCGCTCACCGGAAGCACTTCCCCGGCGAACTCTCGCTCGGGCTTGCGCGACGGGTCGCGCTTGCCCGCGCCTACGCCGTTAAGCCCGCGCTCCTACTACTCGACGAACCGTTCGTCTCGCTCGACGCGCCGCTCGCTCTGGCGCTGCAGAACCATTTCGCGACGCAAGTCGCAAACCGGTCGGTCACGACCATTCTCGTGACCCATGACGTCGATGAGGCGATCCGCCTCGCCGACCGCATCTTCGTGCTGTCGCCGAGACCCGCTCGGGTGATCGGCGAGATCAAGGTCGAAGCGCCGCGTGCGGCGATGAGTGAGGCCGAGGCGCGCTCGCTCGCAGGCCGTGTCGAGGCGATGCGCGCACCCGCCTGAACAAACGGGCCGGCCCGCGGAGCCCGATCGACAGGGATTCGATAATAGGCTTGTGAACGCGTCGGGGCCGGGGCATTGTTGGCTGATGTATCTCGGGCTGGACTGCGGGACATCCGGGCTCAAGGCCCTGCTGATCGATGAGAACGGAGCTCCGGGTCCGAGCGTCTCGCGCGCCTATTCGCCTGACCGCCCGAAACCTGGCTGGTCCGAGCAGGATCCGGACGTTTGGCGCGACGCGATGGCCGGCGCGATCTCCGACCTTCGAACCGCGGACCAGAAGGCGCTCGGCGCAGTGAGGGCAATTGGCTTTTCCGGCCAGATGCATGGCGCGGTCCTCCTCGACCAGGCCGACAAGCCGGTACGCCCGGCGATCCTGCATAACGACAGCAGGGCGCATGAAGAAGCCGCCGAGCTCGCCCGCGACTACGCTGATCTTCCCGGACTTGTCGGTGTAAAGCCGATGCCGGGCTTCACGGGGCCTAAGCTTCTTTGGCTCAGCCGCCGTGAACCCGAATGGCGCCGGCAAATCGATTCCCTGCTTGCGCCGAAGGATTACCTGCGCCTCACGCTTTGCGGCGAGCGCGGCACTGATGTGAGTGACGCGGCCGGCACCTGGATGCTCGACGAGGCCGCCCGCAGCTGGTCTCCTGAGGCGGTCGCCGCCTGCAACGCCGAGCCGTCGTGGTTGCCGCCGCTGTTCGAGAGCCCGTCGCCTGTTGGCAAGGTCCGCCCTGCCGCCGCCGACGAGTTCGGACTGCCGCGCGCGCTGGTGGTCGCCGGCGGCGGCGACGCGGCTGTGGGGGCTTTGGGTCTCGGCGCGATCGCGGCCGGCGAAGCCTTCGTCTCCCTCGGGACGGCGACGCAGCTCATCGTCACGACGGACCGCTATCTCAGGGCGCCAGAGAGATTGGTGCATGGCTTTGCGCACGCGCTGCCCGGTCGCTGGTACGCGATGGCGGCGATGCTGAATGGGGCCGGAGCACTCGCTTTCGCCGCACGTCTTCTCGGCGAAACACCCGACGCGCTCGAACGTTGGGCGGCGGACGGCTATCGCTCGCCCGGCGATCTCGTGTTCCTGCCTTATCTCTCCGGCGAGCGCACGCCGCTCGATGACCCTTACGCCCGTGGCGTTCTCTTCGGCATGACGGAGACGACAAGCCGCGCCGATGTCGCGCGCGCGGTGATGGAGGGCGTCGCGTTGACGCTCGCCGACGCGCGCGACTGTCTCCATGCGGCCGGCGCGGAGATCGAGCGTATCGGCCTCATCGGGGGCGGGGCCAAAAGCGCTCTCTGGACCCGCATGATCGCCGCCGCGACCGGCTTCACGGTCGTACGCATGCAAGGCGGCGAAGCCGGTCCCGCCCTTGGCGCCGCGCGGCTCGCCTGCATGGGAGCGACAGGCGAGCCAGCCGAAGCGGTCTGCAAGCCGCCGAAGATCGCCGACATCACGACACCGGAGCCGGGACTCACGACGGCTTTCGCGAAGCAGAGGGAGCGATTCACGGCCCTTTATGCGGCGGTAAAGCCGGAGTTCCGGCGGTAGCGCTCGGCCGCGCTTCTCAGAGCGCTCGCATTGCATTCTCGACGCGGACGATGAAGGCCCGGCGCTTCGCATCGGTCGATTTGTCGACATTGTAGAGCGCGTGGTACTCGGATTTGGCCTTGCCGTTCGTAAACCACGGCAGGAAGCGCGTGATCGTTTTGCGCGGCGCATCGCCCATCCAGAACGCGGCCGACCACGGCTGCCCGTATGTGACGACGCCGACGATCTTGTGCAGGCCGTCGAGCGACGGTTTGGCGCCGGATTGGCCGAGCATGTCGAACGCGACGCCCGGGATGAGAAGCCGGTCGAAGAATCCCTTCAGCATCGCAGGCGTCCCAAAACACCAGGTCGGGAACTGGACGAGAAGAATTTCCGCGCCTTTCAATCGCTCGACGTATGTCTCCAAACCCGCCTGGTTTCGCGGCGACTCGAAATAATGCCGGCGTTCGTCCGCCGTCAGCGCGGGTTCGAACGATTCGGCGTAGAGGTCGAGCAGATCGACGCTATGCCGGCCTTTCTCCAGGGCGTTCAGAGCGGCAGACCGTATGGCTGCGTGGAAGCTCTCTGCAAGCGGATGGCAATAGAGGTAAAGTATCCGCAACTGCAGTCCTCCAAATCGGGGCGATCCAGCCCTCCCGTGAACCGCGGCCTGGGTGGACTGCCTGCCGCCCCCCGCGTCAACGCTGACGAAAAAAGCCGACGCCAATCCCGGGCGCTAATCACGTCTTTTCAAAGCATAGCGACGCCGTTTGGTTCCGTCCTGCAGTCTCTGCTTGAAGCGCGGCGCAAACTACCTGCAGTCTTGGCCAGGAAGATGCGACTTCCGAGGGGTTCGGGGCCTCCGAACCAGCCCAAAAGCCGCCAGAAGATTCACGCGGCCGCCGGCGCCCGCGACAACAACCGGCAGAGCCGGGCGAGCTCTTCCCGCTGGCGCTGGCGGGGAACGACCATGTCGACCATGCCGTGAACGCGCAAATACTCGGCCCGTTGGAAGCCTTCTGGCAACCGCTCCCGGATCGTCTGCTCGATCACCCGCGCCCCCGCGAATCCGATAACCGCCCCCGGCTCCGCGATGTGCACATCGCCGAGCATTGCGTATGAAGCGGTCACGCCGCCTGTCGTCGGATTGGTGAGAACGACAAGATAAGGCAATCGCGCCGCGCGGAGCCGGCGCACGGCGACAGTGGTGCGGGGCATCTGCATCAGCGCGAACATGCCCTCCTGCATGCGGGCGCCGCCGGATGCGGTGAAGATGATGAACGGGGTGCGGCGCTCGAGCGCCGAGGTCATACCTGCGATGATCGCTTCGCCGGCAGCCATGCCCAATGTACCGCCCTGGAAAGCGAAATCCTGCACGGCAACCGTGACGTCTTGCCCCTCGAGCTTTCCATGGGCCAATGTGATCGCGTCCAGGGCGCCCGTCTTCGCGCGGTTCTCTTTCAGGCGATCCGAGTAGCGCTTGACGTCGCGGAACCTCAGTGGGTCGGACAGCGCCTCCGGGCTCGCCAGTTCTTCGTATTCCCCGTCGTCAAAAAGCGCGGCGAGGCGAGCCTTGGCGCCGATCGCCATGTGGTAACCCGAGCCGGGAACCACCATGAGATTGGCTTCGAGATCCTTGTGGAAGACGAGCTGGCCGCTTTCGGGGCATTTCACCCAAAGGTTGTCCGGGCTCTCCCGGCGCAACAGCGATCGGATCTTTGGCGGCACGACATTGGAGATCCAATTCATGGTTTCGTTTTTTCTTTACGACTTCGGAAGAGCGCTCTGGTCTGATTTGCAGGCGCTCGCAAGGTCTTCGACCAGACTGACGACCGCAGGAACCGTCGCCGGGCCGGCGCGCGCCGCCAGTCAACGAACGGCGCACTGCTTCGACAATGGCCGAACCGACGGCGACGCCGTCGGCCGTCGCGGCCATGACCGCGGCGCTCGATGCGTCTTTGACGCCGAATCCGACAGCGACCGGCAAGGTCGTGTGACGTTTGATTCGGGCAACCGCTCGACCGACCGCCTCGGGGTCGGGCGTCGCCGCCCCCGTCACCCCAGTGATGGAAACGTAATAGACGAATCCGCTGGCGTTCGCGAGCACGGCGGGAAGGCGAACATCATCGGTCGTCGGAGTCGCCAATCGGATGAACGCCAGTCCTGCTTTCAGGGCCGGCTCGCAGAGCTCATCGTCCTCCTCCGGCGGGCAGTCGACGACGATGAGCCCGTCGACTCCCGCGGTCAGCGCGTCGCGGAGAAACGGCCCGACGCCATAAACGTAGATCGGATTGAAATAGCCCATGAGGACGAGCGGCGTGTCTGGGTCCCTCGCGCGAAACGAAGCGACCATCTCGAGTGTCGCACGCAACGTCTGCCCAGCCTTCAGAGCGCGCTGACCGGCGGCTTGTACGGCCGGACCGTCCGCCATCGGATCCGTGAACGGCATGCCGAATTCGATCACGTCCGCTCCGGCTGCTGGAAGAGCACGCAGGATGTCGAGCGACGTGCGCGGGTCGGGATCTCCCGCCATGATATAAGTGACGAGCGCAGATCTGCGCTCGGCGGTAAGCCGTTGGAAGCGGCGGTCGATGCGTGAGACCATGCGCGGCTCGTTACCATGGCGCGCCGATTTTTGGAAATTGCCGGAGACCGGCGGAGCGGGCAGAGCCCCTCGACCGGGACAGCGAATCCCGGTAATCGAATCACCGCAATGATTTAGCGCGTGCCGGACGCCTCGCGCGCCGCCAAGGGAGGGATGATGAAACTGCTCCTCTTGTTCATCCCCTGTCTCGTTGCTCTGTGGACCCCGCTTTACAACACGCAGACGCCTGCCTTATTTGGCGTCCCCTTCTTCTACTGGTTTCAGCTGTTTCTGATACCGGTTTCGGCGTTGGCGATTTTCGCCGCGGACCGGCTCGGAAGGCGCTAGACGTGTTCGGCCATGTCAACATCGCCGCGGCAAGCGTCTTCATTTTCTTTTTTGCGCTGGTGACGGTGCTGGGCTTCGTCGCCGCGCGATGGAAAGCCGGCGACCTTGACCATATTCTCGAATGGGGCCTCGGCGGCCGCCGATTTGGTCGCTGGATCACGTGGTTCCTGCTCGGAGGTGATCTTTACACGGCGTATACGGTCATTGCGGTCCCGGCGGTCGTCTACGCGATCGGCGCCTTCGGATTCTTCGCCGTGCCCTACACGATCATCGTCTATCCGTTTCTCTATTTGACGCTGCCTCGACTCTGGGCAGTTTCGCGCAGGCACGGGTACATGACCGCCGGCGACTTCGTGCTTGGCCGGTACGGCGATCGCTGGCTCGAGTTGGCTGTCGCGCTGACGGGCATTCTGGCCACGATGCCGTATATCGCATTGCAACTCGTCGGACTGGAGAAGGTGATCGGCGCGCTCGGCTTTTCGGGCGAGGGGTTTATGCAGCACGCGCCGATCACGATCGCGTTCATCATTCTGGCGCTCTATACGTATAAGAGCGGCCTGCGCGCGCCAGCGATGATCGCCTTCGTCAAGGACGCGATGATCTACGTCTTCATCATCGCGGCGGTTGTTCTTATCCCCTACGACTTGGGCGGGTTTGGCAAGATTTTCGCGGCCGCGCAGGCCGCCTACGCCGCGAAGGTCGCCGCGAAGACTGTTGCAGCCGCGGGCCTCACGCTCTCGCCCGCCCAGATCGGTCCGTACATTACGCTCGCGATCGGCTCGGCGATGGCGCTCTTCATGTATCCGCACGCGATGACCGGCGCGCTTGCCGCGTCGAGCGGCCGCGCCATTCGCTTCAACACGATGATGCTGCCAGCCTATTCGATTGTGCTGGGCCTGATTGCCCTCTTGGGCGCGATGGCGCTCGCCGCCGGCGTCAATGTCAAGAGCCCGCAGGACGCCGTCCCGCAACTTGTGCTCTGGGCCTTCCCGAGCTGGTTCGCCGGCTTCTGTTTCGCTGCGATCGCGCTCGGAGCCCTGGTCCCCGCCGCGGTGATGTCGATCGGGGCCGCAAACACCTTCACCCGAAACATCTGGAAGCCTTTCATTCATCCGCAGATGACGCCAAGGGAGGAGTCAGTCCTCGCCAAACTCGTGTCGCTGGTCGTGAAGCTCGGCGCTCTGATGGTGATTTTCTTCATGCCGACCCGCTTCGCCCTCGATCTACAATTGTTGGGCGGCGTGTGGATGGTCCAGATCTTTCCGGCGGTGATCCTGGGCCTCTACGGCCGCTGGCTCAGCGGTCGGGCTTTGCTGGGCGGCTGGGCGGTCGGCATGATCATCGGCAGCTCGCTCTCCTGGGGCGAAAAAGCATGGACCCCGATCCATGTCCTGAAGTGGCATCTGCCTTTTGCCGGACAAATCGACACCGGCTTTGGCTTTGCCGCCTACAACGGTCTGACCGCCGTGGCGGCGAACCTTGTTGTAGCGGCGCTATTGTCTGTGGCCGTCCGGTCGACAGTACCCGACCAAACGTCTCCCGAAGATTATGACGATCGCGATTCTGGAGGGGCCAATCCCTTTCCGCGCTCTCGCGAAGCTTCGGCCGGGACGATTTGAACCGTCTTCAGCTCGTCATTGCGGCTGCGAGGGCGCGCATGTCAGCCCAGGCCTGCCGCTTCTGTCCAGGTTGCCGTAAGAGGTAGGCGGGGTGGAAGGTTGCGAACGCGCGGATCGCGCGTCCATTGTCGCATTCGTAGGTAAACCACTTTCCCCGCGTTCGCGTTATCCCCTCGCGAACGCCCAGGAGCGTTTGCGTCGCGGATCCTCCGAGACAGACCAGGATCTCGGGCGCCGCAAGCTCGATCTGCCTTCGGACGAACGGCAGGCAGGCTTGAGTCTCCTGCGGCGTCGGAGTTCGGTTTCCCGGCGGCCGCCAGGGGACGACGTTGGCGATGTACACCTGCTGCCGATTCAGCCCGACAGCGTGAAGCATGCGATCGAGCAGCTGACCCGCTCGCCCCACGAATGGACGGCCGACGCGGTCCTCGTCGCCGCCGGGGGCCTCGCCGACGAACATAACCTTCGACCCCGGTGCGCCGTCCGAGAACACGAGTTGGGTCGCGGTTCTTTTCAGTGCGCAACCCTCGAACCGCTCCAGATTTGATCGCAGGGTCGCCAGATCTGGCGACGAGGAGGCGAGCCGCGAGAGCGGCAAATCAATCGGACGCTCCGACCGCATCTCCCGGGCCTGCTCCGGAGCCCTCGTCCGAACCGCCGCTTCCGAACGGGCGATCCCTTCGGTCCGCTCGTTGAATCGATTGTGCGCCGTCTCGTCGACGGCGAGTGTAACGCCCGCGCTGGACCACCACCTCAAAGCGGCGGCTGCCTTCGCCGCATCCAACGCGGCTGGTTTCGCATCTTCGACCGGGTCCAAGCCAATCCCACTCCCGTCGTGCTCGCTTGCGCGGCAACCCTCTGACAATCTAGCATGGCGAGGCGTGGCGCGCATTTCCCGACGTCCTTGACGAGCATCAGTTCACATATAAACTATATTCAGGACGGGTCAGACAACAACGAAACGATCCCATGACCGAAGCATCAGAGCTGCCGCCTCGAGAATTCGATGGAGTACGACGTCGTCGTGGTGGGCGCGGGCCCCGCCGGACTCTCGGCGGCAATCCACCTGAAGACGCTGGACCCGAATCTCTCGGTGGTGGTGGTCGAGAAGGGCTCGACGGTCGGCGCGCACATTCTTTCGGGCGCCGTCATCGATCCGATCGGGCTCGATCGCCTGGCGCCCGATTGGCGCACCGACGCTGAATGTCCGCTAAAGACGCCGGTGAGTGAAGACCGATTCTATTTCATGACGATCACGGGCAGCGTGAAGCTGCCGAATTGGCCGATGCCGCGGCTGATGAGCAACCACGGGAATTTTGTCGGCTCCCTCGGCGCAGTCACGCGATGGCTTGGCTCGCGCGCGGAAGGTCTTGGAGTCGAGATCTACCCGGGATTCGCGGCCACCGAGCTTCTTTTTGGCGGCAAGGGCGAGGTCGTCGGCATCGCGACCGGGGACATGGGTGTTGGCCGCGACGGGCGGCCGAAGGCGAATTTCACTCGGGGAATGGAACTGAGAGGGAAATACGTCCTGCTCGCCGAAGGAGCGCGGGGCTCCCTGTCTAAGCAGGCGATCGCCCGTTACAAGCTCGATTCAGCCAGCGGACCTCAGAAATATGGAATCGGCCTTAAGGAATTGTGGCAGGTCACGCCGGAACGATTCAGCCTGGGACTCGTCCAGCATACTTTCGGCTGGCCCCTCACCCGCGGCTCGACGGGCGGATCTTTCCTGTACCACTACGACGACCGACTAGTTTCCGTCGGATTCGTGATTCATCTGAACTACGAGAACCCCACGCTGTCGCCATTCGACGAGTTCCAGCGATTCAAGGCTCACCCTCTCGTTCGCGAAACGCTGACCGGCGGCAAGCGCCTCGGTTACGGCGCCCGCGCGATCGCTTCCGGAGGTTGGCAGTCGGTGCCGAAACTCGCATTTCCGGGAGGAGCCTTAATCGGCTGCGCCGCCGGCTTCGTGAATTTTGCCCGGATCAAAGGCTCGCACAACGCGATCCTGTCCGGCATGTTGGCGGCGGACAAGGTTTACGAGGCACTCTCGGCGGGAAGGGCAAACGATGAGCTCGCCGCCTACGAAGCCGAATGGCGCGCCTCCGACATCGGGGCCGACCTTTACAAGGTGCGTAACGTCAAGCCGCTTTGGTCACGGTTCGGTCTGGTCGTCGGAGTCGGCCTGGGCGGTCTCGACATGTGGACCAACGAGCTGTTCAAGGGGTCGATTTTCGGCGTCCTGAAGCACCAAAAACCGGACAGCCAGACCCTGAAGCCGATTTCGAAAGTTATTCCTATTGTTTATCCGAAGCCTGACGGCGTGATAAGCTTCGACAAGAGTTCGTCCGTGTTCGTCTCCAACACCAACCACGAGGAGGACCAGCCGGTCCATTTGCGGTTAGCCGATCCGACCATTCCGATTCGCGAGAACCTCCCGCATTACGGCGAGCCTGCTCGGCTTTACTGCCCAGCGGGAGTCTACGAGGTCGTTTATGCCGACGAGGCCCGTCAAAAGGAGCCCCGTTTCGTTATCAACGCCCAGAACTGCGTGCATTGCAAGACTTGTGATATCAAGGATCCCGCTGAGAACATCACCTGGACGCCGCCAGAGGGAGGCGGCGGCCCGAACTATTCCGACATGTGAGGCGCAGACGGCCCAAATTTGCCCTTTTTGCAGATGAAACGGAATCCGCCTAGGTGGCGGATGTTAAACGCGCCCATGTTGGCAAGGTGCTCCCGAACCGGAGAGTTGAAAGAGTGAAAAGCCGATTGAAGCGCCAGACGCAGGCGGTCGCAGTGTTCGCCACCTGCTTGTTTCCCCTTGCGCCCATGATGGCGGCTACTCCGCCCGCCAACGCGCCCTTGCTGCAGGAAGACGGCGTAAGCCAGCCGGGCAACTATTTGGCTGCTATTATCGCCAGCGCGGATCGCGACACGGCGTCCGCCGAGGCCTATTATCGCGAGGCGCTTCGAATAGATCCGAGGAATGCCGATCTCCTCGAGCGAACGTTTGCGGCGGCTCTGTCCAACGGCGACGAGCAAAGCGCCGATTTGCTCGCCGAACGACTTCTGACCCGAGATCCGACCAATAATCTTGCGCGTCTGGCCACCGCTGTTCACGCGGTCCAGCAAGGGCAATTTGCACTTGCCAGAGCGCAACTCGCGACCAGCGATCCGCGATCGAGAGATGTGACGGCGGCGCTGTTGACCGCTTGGTGTTACGCGGGTCAGAACGACCTGCGTCGGGCGCTTGACACGCTTGATCGGATCCGGGATCCGTCGTCATCCGCTTTTCGCGACTACAACGCAGGGTTGATTTCGGAGCTGCTTGGAAATTCCGCCGAAGCACGGCGCAGACTCAAATCCGCCTACGAGGCGGATAAGAACACTCTTCGTTTTGCCGACGCCTATGCCCGTTTCCTCGCGACTCACGGCGAAATCGATGGCGCAAAGGGCATCTATCGCGACTTTTCCACTCTCGCTCCCCATCACCCCGTCGTCGAGCGTGCGCTTGCAGATCTCAATGCCGGTCGCGTTCCCGACCCGATCATCCGCAGCGCGAAAGACGGCGCCGCGGAGGTGCTGTACGGGCTCGGGGCAGCGGGGAGTCGAGAGGATGATGAGCTTCCGGCGCTGATCTACCTGCGCCTGTCGCTTTACCTGCGGCCATCGAGCGACCTGACAGCCGTCACATTGGCGAATCTGTTTGAGCGAATGAAACAGAGCGAACAGGCGATCGCGGCCTATAAGCAGGTGCCGGAGAATTCGTCGTTCCGCGAAGACGCGGACATTCAGATCGCGCTCCTGCTCGACGAGATGGGGAAGACGGACGAGGCGATGCAGCGGATGTCCGCAATAGTGGCGGCCAGACCCAACGACGTCGAGGCTTTGAGCTCGCTGGCCGGTTTGCAACGGGCGGCCAAGAAGTACGCTGAAGCAGCAGCCACCTACGATCGAGCGATCGCGGCCGTCGGCGTTCCGCAGCGCGACAATTGGACGCTCTTCTACTTCCGCGGCATCTGCTTCGAACGGGACAAGCAGTGGCCAAAGGCTGAAGCAGATTTCAAGAAGGCGCTGGAACTGTACCCGGACCAGCCGTTGGTGCTCAACTATCTTGGGTATTCATGGGTCGACCAGGGGGTCAATCTGGAAGAGGCTTTCAAGATGCTCCGGCGGGCCGTCGAGTTGCAGCCGAACGACGGCTATATCGTCGACAGTCTGGGGTGGGCCCACTTCAAGCTCGGACAATATATCGAGGCTGCGGAGACGCTCGAGCGAGCGATTGCCCTAAAGCCCGCCGACCCGGTGCTGAACGACCACCTTGGAGACGCCTACTGGCGGGTCAACCGCCGATTGGAAGCGCATTTCCAGTGGAACCATGCACGCGACATGGGGCCGGACCCCGATGATCTGCCGGGAATCCTGAAAAAAATAAAATTCGGCCTCCCGGACACGACGAGCGCGCCTCCGACGTCGGGCGAAGCCAGTAAACAGAAAAGCGGCGGCTGACTGTTGCCCACGCATGCGATGGTTCCGTGCTCCGGCCAAGATAAACTTGAGCCTTCGCGTGCTCGGCCGCCGAGCCGACGGGTTTCACGAGATCGAAAGTCTTGTCGCTTTTGCAGATGTAAGTGACTGGCTTGGGTACGAGCCCGGACCAAGCCTAGAGCTCGCCGTCGAGGGTCCGATGGCGGCCGAGGCCGGGCCTACCGACAGAAATCTTGTCCTCCGCGCGGCGCGCGCGTTGGCGGCCCGGATCCCTGATTTGATGCTCGGCCGTTTCCGGCTGTTCAAGCGTTTGCCCGGTGCAGCTGGCATAGGGGGCGGCTCCTCCGACGCGGCGGCGGCCTTGGCAGCGCTCGCGGAGGAGAACGGCTTGGCGGCCGAGGACGAACAACTCCGGGCCGCGGCGGCCGAAACTGGAGCCGACGTTCCGGTGTGCCTGTTCCCGAAAGCCCGAATGGTGTCAGGAGTCGGTGAGCGGCTCGGGCCTCCTGTCGCCTTTCCAAGCGTTTTCGCTGTCCTCGCGAACCCCGGTGTTTCGGCGCCGACGCGACATGTTTTCGAAGCTCTTGATCTCGCGACCGGATCGCGTTTCCAGTCCGCAAGGCAGCAGACGTTCGTTCTGGAGAGGGACGCGCCAATCACCTTGGAGACGCTTATTGCTTGCAGCAACGATCTAGAGCCTGCGGCGCTTCGTGTCGCCCCCGTTATCGCGTCGGTGCTCGAGGCGCTGGCGCACTTGCCTGGCGCACGAGCCGCTCGGATGTCGGGTTCTGGCGCCACCTGCTTCGCTTTGTTCGATAGCCCGCCTACTGCAGCGAGGGCTCGAACGCTTGTTGTTGCGGCGCAACCGCATTGGTGGGTGAGAGAAACGGTGCTTCGCTAGAGCAGATTGTGCTCGGGTGGACGCGATCGCGGGCGACCTAACCCGAACGGCTCAAGAAAGTGCGACGGGAGCCTCTTCACCTTAAGGACAAATGCCTATTGAACAGGGCTCGCGGCCAACGGAAGCCTCTTCCAACCACGGAAACCAGATCGACCTCGGCGACGGGCGATGCGGCCCCTCAAAGAGATCGTTGGCAGCGTCGCAGACCTCGGATAAAGGGTTTGAGCGCAGTCTTCCTAGCGTGAAGCCACAATGCTTCTAGCGCGACGAGCCGAGGCAACAGTGGCGATTGACGGAGAAGCGATGTCCATTGACGAAGTGCCGTCAGAAACCCCGCCTCGGCATGCGTACGACTTCTCCAATCTCCAGGGGCTGCAAGTTGTCGGCGCTCACCTCGACGCTACAGAAGATCATGCGTCGGAAGCTTGGCGTGAAGCTTTGAGACTGGAGCTCGAGGCTCGAGCCGCGCGCTTCCACCATGCCGTGGACGCATCGATCGTTCTCTCGGATGACGGCGTCATTCGCTGGCTCGGCGATCCCGTTGCCCGGCTGGCGACCGGCCCTGATCTGCTGACCCCGCGTGCGCTCGTGCTCGCCGACGCGAATTTACCTGAAAGCGGTCGAGAAACTGTCATCGCGAGACTTGAGCTGTGGCTGGCGGCGACGACGCGGCGACTTCTCGGCCCTTTGCTGGCGCTGCGGAGCCTGCAGGACGAGTCTGAGCCAGTTCGTCGGCTGGCGACAAAGATCGCGGACTCCCTCGGAGTATTGGAGCGCGAACCGTTGAGGAGTCAGATTAAGGCTCTGGATCAGAATGCCCGTGCCGCTTTGAGACGTCACGGGGTCAGGTTCGGGGCCCACTACGTTTACATCCCTCAATCGCTCAAGCCTGCTTCAAGGGCGTTGGCGCTCCAACTCTGGAGCGTCAGGATGGCGGATGCCAGCGGCGAGGAATTCGCGAGAGTGCTGCTTCCGCTCGCGTCGACAGGGCGAACGTCGTTGCCCGTCAATCCGTTGATCACCAGGGAGGGATATCGCGTGGCGGGGTTCCGCCCGTGCGGCGAGCGTGCAGTCCGAGTCGATATTGTCGAGCGCCTTTCGGATATGATCCGAGCGGCGCTCGTAACCTACTCCGCTTCCGACGCCTCCCAGGCGTCGGGGTCCGGATTTGTCGTAAGTGGCCAGATGACGTCGTTGACGGGTTGCTCGGGGGATGCATTTGCATCGATCCTTCGGTCGCTTGGATATGAATGCTTCGAAATCGAGAGAAGCAGGCTGGCGAAGCCTCAGATTGGTATCGAGATTGGAGCGGCGGGCACGGTTTCGGCTGAACTCCCGCCCATCGCTGCGGGTGAGAGCGGGACGGAACAGCCGACCAATGGCGATGTGTCTGATAGCGGAGTGGACAACGCTGCGGAGCAGGATGACGGAGCAGAAGGACATTCGCTCATCCTGGGCGCAAACCCAGTCGAAGCTGATCTTGCGAATGATGTTCCGGACGTTCCACCTGATTCAGCCGAACCCGCGCCATCCGAGACCGCGCCTGAACCAGCTGAGCCCATCCTGTCCGAGGCCAACCCTGAACCCGCTTGGCCCGCGCTGTCCGAGGCTACCCCTGAACCAGCTGAGCCCGCGCTGTCCGAGGCCACCCCTGAACCAGCTGAGCCCGAGCCGTCCGACACGATAGCGGAGAGCGCCCCGGCCGTCCCAACCACCATAATCGCATGGAGGCTTGCCAGGAGGCCACGGCCCGACAAGGCAAATCGGCGGCTTCGTCGCAGCGAGCCGGCTACCAAAGCTTCGGTTGCAGGCGCCCGGAGCACCGCGGAAGCCCGCGCCAATTCCGTCGGACATGAAAAAGGACAAAGGCATACTCACGGCCCGAAAAGAGACATGCCGCGGAAAGGGGCTCCATCGGAGGCCGAAGGAGAGGGTTTGGAAGGGGTTGGCGGAAAGCGCCACAGATCGTCGGGCAAGCAGAATGGCCCTGGCGCAGCAGGCCAATTCAAGTCGCGGCGCTCGACGATGGTTGACCCGACCTCTCCTTTCGCAAAACTGCTTGAGCTTCGGACAGCTCTCGAGAAGCAGGGCAAGAACCGTTGATGGTAACTCCTCCAGCGTCGTTGGCTCAAGGGTCGGGAGACTGTAATTTTGGTAAGCGGCCAGGCCGATCGAAAGAAGCTTTAGGCAGGTCAAGAGGGAAAGATTAATGACATATGTCGTTGTCGAGAATTGCATAAAATGCAAATATATGGACTGCGTGGAGGTCTGTCCCGTAGACTGTTTCTACGAAGGCGCGAATATGCTGGTCATTCATCCTGACGAGTGTATTGACTGCGGAGTGTGCGAGCCAGAGTGCCCAGCCGAAGCGATAAAGCCGGATACGGAGCCAGATCTAGCTCAGTGGCTGAAACTGAACGCTGACTACGCGAAGTTATGGCCGAACATCACGTCTAAGAAAGAAGCGCCCGCCGACGCCAAGGAATTCGACGGTCGTGCAAATAAGTTCGCCGACTACTTTTCCGCTGATCCCGGCCAGGGCGACTAAGGGTAATGGGCTGCGCGGGACAACGGCGCCAGTTTGTCGTTCGAACGATCTTGCTGTGCGGCTTCAGGAAGCAGCGAAACGAAACTGGACGATAGAGGGGCTGCCCCAACAACACTGCATGGCTTGATCCCGTAATCTAAGATTTTGCCATTCTCCGGGGTCTTCAGCCTCTTAGAGCGGCTCACATCCCGAAGCCGCCAGAATAGCCCTTCCAAGAGCCGGCCCGAATCTGCTGCCTTATTCAGATTATAAGCGCTCCTGCCTGGAGATGGTGATCAATATGTCGCGCAGAACTCTTGCTTCAGAGGATCAGCACGTCGTGCCGCTCGGGACGGTTTTCGCCGTGAGGCCAAGAGGGTCTGTGGCGGCCCAGTTTCGTGGCGTGGGCTCAGCTCCCTATTCTTTATTAATTTCCCGTCTGCTGGTAGTATTTACTGTTTCGCCTTGCCACAGTGAGTGACGCGTGGCGGACGTCGCCGCTGCACTCTTGCGGGCAGCGCCGGCGCCTGCCGGACGGGCCGCGCGCTTGGCCGCCGAACGTGAGCCCGCCAAGTTTCATTCTGCATGCTCATGCACATTGTCGAGGTTGAAGGTACACATCAAGAACCTTGTGCTCCTTGAAGGCGAAGGAGATCGAATTTCGAACGAAGGGAAGGATACCTTGTCAAGCACAGTTGCCTCTAGTGTTTTTCCCGATGGCCAGATGACAACAGCTAAACCATTGAAAAGTCGTAAAGCGGCAATGGGGCGGGTCTTACAAGGAGTTAGCATGGATTTGGGGTCGGCGCCGCATCCGCTTCAGGTCGGGACCGCGACCGCGCTGGATCGGCGTGGCTTTGGGCTTCGAGGCCGCGCCTTGGAATCGTAGTGGACTAGGGCCTGTCTTCATTTGATTTGAGAACGGATTGGAATCGGAGGCGGAACGTTTTGTGTTTTGGATAGGAGAGGAATTCCCAAATCAGCAAATGTCTAACTCGTGAGAGGTCGGCCTTTAGGAGGGGCTGACCGATGCGACGATATTCCCTGCGCGACGACCAGTGGGATCGGATCAAGGACATTCTGCCGGGCCGCGAAGGCCATGTGGGCGGCACTGCGGCGGACAATCGGCTGTTCGTCGAAGCTGTTCTTTTCAGGTTTCGAGCCGGTGTCCCGTGGCGCGATCTGCCCGAGCGCTTCGGCGACTGGAAGATCGTCTACCAGCGCTTCAACCGATGGGCCAAGAGCGGCGTTTTCGAGCGGGTTTTCAAGCTCTTATCCGACGACCACGACAACGAGTACATGATGATCGACGCCACCATCGTGCGCGCTCATCGGCATAGCGCGGGCGCCCAAAAAAAGAGGGTGCGCAAGCCATCGGCCGATCCCGCGGCGGATTAACCACCAAGTTCGCCATCGGACTTGGTCCGACCCCCTTGAATGAAACACATGTTAGTTTGGCGGGGCGTCGTCGGCGCAGAGGTCGGTTTGATTTTTGGTGCTATGAGCTCGTCACCAAGTTGGACCGGGGACTTCGGAGCACCCCCAATTGCCGCCACCGGCCGCAAGGCAGCGGAGCGCGTCCTCTAGATTTCGCTAGATCAGGAGCCCCATGCCGACGGCGCGCATTTGTGGAGGTTAGCCATGGAGGTTCTCTATCCAAGATGCGCCGGACTGGACGTGCACAAAAAGACTGTGGTCGCCTGCGTTCGGATCCAGCAAGGTCAATCCGTCGAGCAGGAGGTGCGTACGTTCGAGACCACGACGTCCGCCTTATTGGACTTGTCGGCGTGGTTGTCAGAGAAGGGATGTACGCTCGCAGCCATGGAAGCCACCGGCGTCTATTGGAAGCCCGTCTGGCACATCCTCGCGGATGGCGAGTTCGAGCTGTTGCTTGCCAACGCTGCGCGTGTGAAGAACGTGCCAGGCCGCAAGACCGACGTGAACGATGCGACCTGGCTCTCGGAGTTGGCCGCTCACGGCTTGATCCGTGGCAGCTTTGTCCCGGATCGTCCGACGCAGGAGTTGCGGGCCCTGCTTCGCACCCGCAAGCAGCTGGTTCGCGAGCGCTCCTCTCACATTCTGCGGCTGCAGAAGACGCTCGAAGACGGCAACATCAAAATCAACTCGGTCATCTCCGACATCCTGGGTGTCAGCGGTCGAGCCATGATCGAGGCGATGATCGCCGGCCAGACCGATCCGACTGTCTTGGCCGGCTTGGCAAACCGGCGGATCAGAGCAACGCAAGAGGAGCTCCGCGAGGCGCTGCGAGGTCGCTTGACCCGTCACCACCGCTTCCTGCTCCAACTCCATCTGGAGCAGATCGACGCCCTCGATCGGGCGATCGCGCGGATCGACGAGGAGGTGAAGTCCGATCTCAATTCCTTTCGTGAGGCCACCGCGATCGTAAAGACGATCCCCGGCTTCGACGACCTCAGCGCCCAAAGCGTTCTGTCCGAGATCGGCATCGACATGAGCCGCTACCCCTCCGACAACCATCTCGTCTCTTGGGCCTGCTTGTGCCCGCGCAACGACGAGAGCGCCGGCAAGAGACGATCCACCCGAATGCGCAAGGGGTCACGCTGGCTGAAAGCGACCCTCTTCTCCTGCGCCTGGGCGGCCGCTAGAACCAAGGGCTGTTACTTTTACGCCCTGTTCCACCGCATCAAAGCCCGCCGAGGCGCCAAAAAGGCTATCGGCGCCGTCGCAACCTCCCTTTTGCGCACCACCTATCACATGCTCAAGGACGGAACGCTTTACCAGGACCTCGGCGCCGACTACTTCGACAAGAGGCAGAAAACCGCCTCCACCCGCCGCCTCGTTCAGCGCCTCCAGAACCTTGGGTTCGCTGTCCAACTCACTCCGGCCCCCGCATGACGCGCGCCTAGTTCCTCTCTAAATTCATGCGCTCGTCGATGCCCTCGGCAATCCTGTCGAGGTGATGCTCAGCCCGGGCCAAGAGCACGATCTGACTTGCGCTGAATCTCTTATCGAAGCCGTCGATCCCGGCGCTTTGATCGGCGACAAGGCGTTCGACGCCGACGCCTTCATCGCCGCTCTCAACAATCGAGCGATCGTCCCAGTCATCCCAGCCAAATCCAACCGAAAAACCCCGCGCCCGTGCGATTTCGTCCTCTACTGCGAACGCAATCTCATTGAGCGTTTCTTCAACAAGCTCAAACAATTCCGCGCCATCGCCACGCGCTACGACAAGCTCGATAAGATTTTCCTCGCCGGGGTTCAGCTCGCCTGCGCCGCCATCCTCCTCAACTGAAGACAGGCCCTAGGCCTCAAGCAAAAGCGCTGCCGTTCTGTTAATAAGTGTTTAACCAGGCGCCGCAGCGTCGTCCTTTTTACGCATCATGCTCTTTGATTTTTCGACTGAATTGTGCTAAACGACATATTAACCTGCGGTACCATCGCACGCCGGAATATCGGCGGCGGCGTTGAGCCCTTAACTTTAGGGGCGGTAGCTGTTTACAAGACTGGCATGATCAGTGCGGCGTTGTCGCCAGTTCAGGCGTGGAGATTATAACAATGGCGGCGCGTAGAAAATCGTCAAAGAAGAAGGGCGCAACGGCTACTCCAAGGCAAAAGATGACATCGGCCCTCAGGAAGACGCGAGGCAGCGCCGCAAAATTGAGCTCAAGCAAGCGAACAAGCTCAAGCAAGCGAATTAAGGCCGCGGTCAAGCCGAAGGAGAAGGTGACCACTTCGAAACGGATCCGGAAGCGCTCCGAATTCGAGCCCCACGGCGCGGAGCGCAACAAAAAGCACTACCAAGGCTGGAAAGCGCACTTTACCGGTAAAGACGAAAAAGCAGGGCGATAGCGCAGCAGGAAAGGCGTCGAAGACGGCGGGCGCCCCTAACACGAAGCAAGCGGAAGCCAGATTGCAAACCAAGATCCAGCAGAAAAGTGAGACAAAAGTGGCGACTCGGGCGTCGATGCAAGATACTAAGACAAGGGCGCCAGCGCCCGAATTGCACAACACGATCTCCCCCAGTTCTCCTTCTGAGACATCCGTGGTGAAGGCGGCTTCGTCCGTGGGCAAGGAGCAAAGACCCGGTTTCCGAGAGACCCAGGCCGTTTCGAAAGCAACGAAGCCGGCCGGTCACCGGCAGGGGTTCAAACTGAACGAATTTGTTGTCTATCCCGCCCACGGGGTGGGTCAAATCGTGGCGATTGAAGAGCAGGAAGTCGCCGGCTTCAAGTTGGAGCTCTTTGTCATCAGCTTCTCGAAGGACAAAATGACATTGCGCGTCCCGACCTCCAAGGGTGCGGGCGTGGGAATGCGGAAGATATCGGATCCAGACGCAGCGAAGCGTTCGCTGGAGATCCTGACCGGCCGCGCGCGCGTCAAGCGCACTATGTGGTCCCGCAGAGCGCAAGAATATGAGGCAAAGATCAATTCCGGCGATATAAACGCGATTGCCGAAGTCGTTCGGGACCTCTACCGATCGGATGCGCAGCCTGAGCAGTCCTATTCGGAGCGGCAACTGTACGAGGCGGCGTTAGACAGAATGGTGCGCGAAATTGCTGCGGTGCAGAGAACCAGCGAACTCGATGCGCTTCGGACGGTGGAGACGCAGCTGCAAAAAGGCCACGGTCGGTCAGGCAAGACACCCGGGGTGGCAGGCGATGCGATCGATCCTGAGATCGAGGAAGCCGCCTGAGCGGGAAGTTTTTTGCCTTCGAGCAGCCTATCCAAATCTTATCGTTAGATTCGGCTCGCCTGCGGCTCCGCGCTCAACAAGCGCGGAGCCCGCCGGTGATGGCATTATGTCATCAGTTGACCGCCGTTTGCCGAGAGGGTCGCCCCCGTGATGAAGCCGGCGTCATCGGCAGCGAGGAACACGACGCAGCGCGCGATTTCCTCGGGTTCCCCAAGCCTCCGGGCTGGAATCTGGGGGAGAATCTGACTGTCGAGGACTTCCTTACGCACAGCCTTGACCATTTCGGTAGCGATGTAGCCCGGACAGATCGCGTTGACTGTCACCCCCTTGCTGGCGTTTTCCAGGGCCAGCGCCTTGGTGAAGCCGATGTCGCCCGCTTTGGACGCGGAGTAGTTCGTCTGCCCCATTTGCCCCTTTTGTCCGTTGACCGAGGATATGTTGATGATGCGGCCGAACCCGCGCTCCCGCATCCCCTCGATAACCGGACGGCACATGTTGAACAGAGAGTTCAAATTCGTGTTGATGACCGTGTACCACTGCTCGGGCGTCATTTTGTGAAACATCCCGTCCTTGGTGATGCCGGCGTTATTGACAAGGACGTCGACAGGACCCAGCTCCTTTTCGACCCGGTCGAGGCCGCTCACGCAGTCGTCGTAGTTCACCACGTTCCACTTATAGACGTGGACGTCTGTCTCCTCCCTGAACTTCTCCGCAGCCTCGTCGTTGGCATGGTAGGTCGACGCGACTTGGTAGCCGGCCGCCTTCAAGGCGCGTGAAACTGCCCCACCTATACCACGCGTACCCCCCGTGACTACTGCAACTCTGCTCATGTTTCCTCCCTGGATCGCTGCCTACTGCCCGGCGTGCTTCGACACACCCGCTTCAATGCACATAACACAGCGCGTTTCAACGCTTCAATGTGAGTGATAGCGAGCCGTCCCCACGCGATAGCGGTCATCGCTGCGCGGGTATTGGTCTGGCGCGGCGTCGAAATAGACCTCGCGCCGTCAACCCTTGATTAGAGTTGAAGCCCGCGAACCTGATCGCTCTCCGTTCTCGGATGTTTAGTGAAAGTTTTTGAAAAAATCTGAAAGAAAGTGAAGTTTGCGCAAAGATTGGGAAGCCCGGCTGAAATTTTCTGAAGCCCTTGGAAGCTTTTGAAGGAAACGGCGCGTCGTCGGCATCGAACTCCGTCATGGCGAGCGCCCCGGACAAAAAGCCGCTGCTTCACGAATACCGGCACACCCACCCGGCAACCCGCCCGGGGTGCGCTTGCTAGCGCGCCGAAGATGAGCCAGATTTCTCGGCAGTCATTAGACGTTGATTTGAACGAGGAACGTCCTGCATGAATCGCCTTTTTGCTGCTTCACTCATCTTCGTCGTTGGCCTTGCCTTCGCGCATGCCCAGACCGCTCCGGAACCCGGAGCGCCCACAGCATCGCCACAGTCGGGTGCGCCCTCTGAGGCGCAGCCTGGCCAGACGGCGCCTCAGCTGAGCGGCAAGGAAGTAAGGGCGAATTGCCGCGCAAACGCTGTGGCCCAAGGGCTCAAGGGCCCGGCCCGCAAGGCTGCGGTTGAAGACTGTTTCGCAAACGCGCGCCCCGATCTGGCCAAGCGCAATACGTGCCGCGCGCAAGGCAAGGCCCAGGGGCTGACGGATAAACCTCTGCGTCAGTTTGTCAAACAATGCGTGACAGGCGGGTAACTCCGATAAGGCCAGATCGACGTCCGCGATCCTCCCCCGAGCACCGCTGCTGTTCTTTGCGAATTCCGGGACGAGGGGCGATGACCGAACAAGCGCTATGTCCTTGTCCTAGTCCCGCGAATGCGGCAAGCGACGGAAGGCTCGCCAGGGACAGGAGGAAGCGATGGCCAACGAGGGCGCGGCCGATCTAAAGTCGGACGCCTTGCATTTTCACGCCGAGCCCCGGCCGGGCAAGCTTGAGATCGCAGCGACGAAGCCGCTCGCCAATCAGCGCGATTTGGCTCTCGCCTATTCGCCAGGGGTGGCTTTCCCTTGCCAGGCGATTGCCGCCGATCCGAACGACGCGGCCCTCTACACCGCCCGCCAGAATCTCGTCGCCGTCCTCACCAATGGGACAGCCGTTCTCGGCCTCGGCGGAATCGGCCCGCTTGCGGCGAAGCCAGTCATGGAGGGCAAGGCGGTCTTGTTCAAGAAATTCGCCGGCATCGACGTGTTCGACATCGAGGTGGCGGAGACGAATGTCGACAAGCTGGTGGATATCATCGCTGCGCTGGAACCGACCTTCGGCGGCATCAATCTCGAGGACATCAAGGGCCCGGAATGCTTCGAGGTCGAGGAGAAGGCGAAGGCCCGCATGGGCATCCCGGTCTTCCACGACGACCAGCACGGCACGGCGATCATCGTCTCCGCCGCGGTCACCAACGCGCTGCTCCTGACCGGCAAGACGATCGACAAGGTGAGGATCGTCTGTTCGGGCGCGGGCGCCGCCGCGCTCGCCTCGCTCAATCTCCTGGTATTGCTCGGCGCGAGACGCGAGAACATCGTCGTCTGCGACATCGAGGGCGTCGTCTATAAGGGGCGTGAGAAGCTGATGGACCGCTGGAAGGCGGCCTACGCGCAGGAGACTGCTGCCCGCACCCTCGAGCAGGTGATCGACGGCGCCGACATCTTCGTCGGCCTTTCGGCCGGCGGCGTTCTGAAGCCTGAAATGCTGAAGCGCATGGCGCCCGACCCGCTGGTGATGGCGCTCGCCAATCCGACCCCCGAGATCATGCCGGAGCTCGCGATGGAGGCGCGGCCCGACGCCATGATCTGCACCGGCCGCTCTGACTATCCCAATCAGGTCAATAACGTCCTCTGCTTCCCTTACATCTTCCGCGGCGCGCTCGACGTCGGGGCAAGCGAGATCAACGAGCCGATGAAGAAGGCCGCGGTCGGGGCGATCGCGGCGCTCGCGCGCGAGACGCCCTCCGAAGTCGTCGCCCGCGCCTACGACGGGCATGCGACCTTGTTCGGCAAGACCTCGCTCATTCCGAGCCCGTTCGATCCGCGGCTGATGCTGCGCATCGCGCCGGCGGTGGCGCGCGCGGCGATGGAAACTGGCGTCGCGCGGCGACCGATCGCGGACTTCGAGGCCTACGCCGACCAGCTCAACCGCTTTGTCTTCCGCTCGGGCTTCATGATGAGGCCGCTGTTCGCCAAGGCGCGCGGGGCGAACAAGCGGGTGCTTTATTCGGAGGGCGAGGACGAACGGGTGCTGCGCGCGACCCAGGTGGTGATCGAGGAGCGCATCGCGCGTCCGGTGCTGATCGGTCGGCCGGAGGTCATGCGAGATCGCATCAAGCGCTTCGGCCTGACGATCGATCCCGGCGTCGATTTCGAGGTCGTGGATCCGCGCAACGATCCGCGCTACCGCGAATACGTCGCGACCTATCTCAAGGTCGCCGGTCGCAAGGGCGTGACGCCCGACGTCGCGCGCACGGTGGTCAGAACCTCGCCCACCGTCATTGGCGCGCTCGCCCTCCATCGCGGCGAGGTCGACGCCTTGCTCTGCGGCCTCGAAGGCCGCTTCGCCTCGCGCCTGGAGCACATCCGCGATATCGTCGGCCTCGCCCCGGGAGCCAAGGACTTCTCCGCGTTGTCGCTCGTCATCGCCTCCGCCGGCTCCTATTTCCTCGCCGATACGCATGTGCGCTACGACCCGAGCGCGGAGGAAATCGCCGACACCGCGATCGCCTGCGCCCATCACGTGCGGCGCTTCGGCATCGAACCGAAGATCGCGCTGATCTCGCATTCCGATTTCGGCGCCGCCGACACGCCGTCGGCGCGCAAGATGCGCGATGCGCTGGCGCTCATCGAAGAGCGCGAGCCCGATCTCGACGTCGACGGCGAGATGCAGGCCGATTCGGCCCTCTCGCTCGTCGCCCGCCAGCGGGTCGTCACCCACTCGCGCATCCAGGGCCCGGCGAACGTCCTCATTTTCCCTAATCTGGACGCTGGCAGCACGGCGCTGCAGCTCACCCGGGTCATCGCCGATGCGCTTCCGGTCGGCCCGATCCTGATCGGGCCGGCGAAGCCCGCGCATGTCCTGACGCCCACGGTCACCGCGCGCGGAATCGTCAACATGACGGCCATCGCCGCCGTCGAGGCCGTAGGCGGCTAGGCGGAGTCCACCGGCGGCCGAAGGACCGCTGTGTTGCCCAGGGTCGAGCGAATTTTCTTTACCTTTCGGGAGAACAGACGCTGCATTTTGCCGCAGCGGCGACCGCTGGGGACAGGCGAGAATTCATTTGACAGCCGGGCGATTCGGGCGAAAACTGACATGCAGTCGTCATGAAGAGCGCGAGCAAATCACGGCGACGCGAGAGCCGGAGCCTTAGGGCGCGGCAGAAAGTGGGGTGTGCATGACTCCACCGGGTCAGGTTGAATGACCCCAGTTAGTCTGGGGTCAAGGCGCTGGGTCGCTCAATATGCCAGAGCGGAAGGCGCTTCAGACATCGCTAGCTAATCATGCGGCGATGAGGGCGCGAAGGCCAAGCGTCGGAATCGCCGATTATCATCTGCAGCATCCCAGAAGGTTTCGCAAAGGCGAACCAGGGCCCCGCTTCGCAACATGCGTCGGGGCCCATGCTGTTTTTTGCCCTTTCGGCCAGGTCGTTCGGGCCCCGAGTTCCGAGCACCAATGAAGCGTTTGCTGGTTCGGCATCTTGTAGGCGCCCCCGAAAACGCTTCGATCCTTGCCAAGCGCGCGAACGGTCGGAGTTCCCGTGGGGAGAGCGCCCGAGTCCTGAGTGCGACGAATTCCCTGGCAACAGGGAAAAAAACAGGGAAATCTCTCCGTTTTCGGTCATTTTCGGACAAACCGTCTCCAAAAACCAAACGATTCTAGGCCATTCCAGCAAAATTCCCTGCGCGGTCGAACAGGGAATTTTTCTCGCCGAGCAGGGAATCCAAATTCCCTGCTCCGACGAAAGCAGGGATATCTCGGCCTGACGTCCCTGATTTCGAACTGCAGAAGGTCCTTCGAGAAAGGAGTCGGAAGGTTCGCGACAGAACGCTAACCTTCCCAAATGGGTCTCGAACTCACCGAACTCGACCGTGCGCTTTTGCATGGGGCGCACGGCGGCGCCGCGGCCTTCGCCATGCGGCTGCTCATCCGCCTCGCTGAAGCGGTCGCCGCCGAATCCTTTCTCGCCATCGAGGCGGCGCATGTCGACGGTTGCCTCTATCTCGGCCGCGCCAGCCTCGACTTCGTCGAGCGGATGGTTTCCCTCGGCGGCAAGGTCCGCGTGCCGACCAGCCTCAATGTCGGCTCGCTCGATCTCATCCATCCCGAGCTTTTTCTGGGTTCGGACGAGGTTCGCCGGAACGGCGCCCGGCTCATGCAGGCGCATGTCGCGCTCGGCTGCGCGCCGACCTTCACCTGCGCCCCCTACCAGACCGCCTATCGCCCCCGTTTCGGAGCACAGGTCGCCTGGGGCGAATCGAACGCGATCGCGTTCGCCAATTCGGTGATCGGCGCGAGAACCAACCGCTACGGCGACTTCATCGATCTCTGCTGCGCCATGACCGGCCGCGCGCCGGCCTACGGCTTGCATTTGAGCCAAAACCGGCTCGCCCAGGCGCTCTTCGTGATCGAACGCGCGCCGGACGGCTGGGAGGCGGAGCAGGTCTGCATCGCGGTCGGCCACGCCGTCGGGCGGCGGTGCGAAAACCTCGTTCCGGCGATCCTCGGCCTGCCGTCCGAGACCGACGAGGATAATCTGAAGGCGCTCGGCGCCGCTGCGGCCTCGTCCGGCGCGGTCGCCCTGTTTCACGCCGTCGGCCTCACCCCGGAAGCGCCGGACCTCCTAGCCGCAACCGGCGGCCTCGAGCCGCGAGTCGTCGTGCGCCTGACCGCCGAGGATCTGAGCGAGGCGGCGCGTTCGCTCTCCACCGTTCCGGACGGGGCGGCGCTCGCCGCGGTCACCCTGGGAACGCCGCATTTTTCGCTTGCCGAATTCGCCCGGCTGATGCCGCTGCTGCGCGGGGAAAAGCCCCGCGCGCCGGTCTGGGTGAACACCAGCCGCGCCACCCATGAGATCCTTCGCGCCCGCGGATGGGATGATGAGCTGGCCGCCGCCGGCGTGACGCTCGTCGTCGACACCTGCGCATATGTCACGACCCTGATGCGGGCGGGCGACGGCGCAGTGATGACCAATTCCGGCAAATGCGCCTATTACGCGCCCGGCAACCTCGGCGTCGGCGTCGCTTACGGCTCGCTCGCCGAATGCGTCGCCTCGGCGCGGGCGGGGAAGCAACTGTATTGATCGGAGTAGCCCGGTGCTCGGCCGGGCTCAAGGCTGGCGCTTCGCGCCCCCGCCTCCGGCGGCTTCGGCCTTGACCCTGTCCGCTCACCGGGCATTTGGGCATTCAAGCGGTCGGCGCGATGCGCCGCCCGGCGGCCGCACGAGGGCCCGCTCATGCCGCGGCCTGAGCCGGCGGGTTCCAGGGCTCGTCGCGCGCCAGCATCGTGTTCAGGATCACGATCAGCTTGCGCATGCAGGCGACGATGGCGACTTTAGGCTCTTTGCCTTTGGCGAGCAGGCGTCGATAATAGGCCTTGAGCACCGGATTGTGCTGAGTGGCGGCGCCCACGACCGCCATATAAAGGAGGTTGCGGAGCTTGCGCCGCCCGCCCCGGATGGAGCGCACGCCTTTGCGTTGGCCGCTGTCGTCGTCGTAGGGCGCCGCGCCGAGGAGGGCCGAGGCGGCCTCGTTGGGGATGCTCCCGAGCTCAGGCAGCCAGGCGATCAACCCGGCGATGGTTTGATCGCCGAGCCCCGGCACGCCGTCGATGAGCTCGGCGCGACGCGCGAACGCCGGGTTCGCCTTGATTCTGGCGGCGATCGAGGCCTCGAGCTTGCGCATCTCGGCGCGCAGCGTCTTGGCGACCGCGGCGAGGGCCTCAACGACGATGGCAGGCGGCTGATGCTCGCGCTGCTGCTTGATCCGCTCCTGCACGTCTTTCAACGCTTCCCGGGCCTGAACCAGACGGGCGAGCTCCTCACGCGCGCGATCGTGCGGTTGGGCGCTGTCGTCGGGAAAGGCCTCGGCGAACCGGGCGATCGTCTCGGCGTCGATCGGATCGTTCTTGGCCAGCCGGCCGGCCGCCTTGGCGAAATGGCGGACCCGCTTCGGATCGACGACCCGAACCGCGAGCCCGGCCGCGCGCAGGGTTTCCGCCCAGCTGCGCTCGTAACCGCCGCTCGCCTCCATCACCACCCGGCCGACCCGGTTGGCTCGCAGCCACGCCACCAGCTTCGCTTCGCCCTCCGGAGTGCTCGGCGCCGACAGGCGCAGCCCCAGCGAATGAATGCAGGCGTCGACTTTGCTCTTCGCGACATCGAGGCCGACAATGCGCGTCTCTTGTGGCATACTCCCACTCCCTTCCTTGCTCGTACGGGCTCTCACGCCCATGCAACTGTTCGGGCTTATGGAAGACGCCGGACCTGTCCCTCGCTTCCCCGCAGCTTGATCCTGTGGTGTCTACGGGCTCAGGTCCGGCGACGGGCGGCTGCTTCGAACAGCCGCCCGTTCGCCGACTCTGGCACAATTCGCGGACACAAGGTGGTGCGACTGTGAGCGGGACCATGTTCGCCGCGGCGCCGCTCTCACCCGGCGCGGCGTCAGCGGCGCCGCTGCGGCTCGACGAACCCTTAAGCTTCTGGGGCGGCCTCGATCCGGCGACCGGCCGCATCATCGACCGCTGGCATCCGCAGCACGGCGCGAATGTCGCAGGCCGGGTGCTGATGATGCCGGCCTGCCGCGGATCGTGCTCCGGAAGCGCCGCGCTCGCCGAGGCGATCCGAGCCGGCGTCGGGCCGGGTGCGATTCTGCTGCTCGAGCGAGACCCGATCGTGATCGTCGGGGCGATGGTCGCGGCCGAGCTTTACGGCCGCGAATGTCCGATTCTGCTGGCGCGCGACGAGGACTGGGACCGCTTCGCCGCCGCCTCCCACCTGACGGTCGAGGCGGGACCCGGCGGCGCGACGGTGGTCGTCGAGCTGTAGCGTAGGAGCCCGGCTTTTTGGGATCGGCGCGCCGAGCGGGTGACGGACAGGTTTCCCTCAACGAGGCTTTGCGTCGTCTTCCTGGCTCAGCACGGCCAGTTGCCCGTCGAACCCACGCCAGGTCCTGCTTCCACTGCGCCCAATCGGGATGGCGCTCGACCAACGGGGCGAGGATCGCCCGTCCGGCGCCGAGCGCCTCGCGCGCGCCCTCGCTATCGCCGTTTGCCACGAGCGCGCTCGCGATCTTGGCGTGAGAGACGGCGACGTCGCGCCGCCAGCCCGCGGCAGGTCCTCGGCCACGTCCTGAAGCGCTCGAGCGAGAGGATCCCGCGTCCAGAACCCGGCGACGTCCCAAAGCGCCTCGAGCGAGAGGCGCCGGCCGCAGGCGCAGCGCATTCCTTGCCTTCGACGGCAGGCGCCGAGCGCTTGTCGTACTTGACATTGCACCCGAACGGGAATGTCGCAGAAGGGCGGGAAGCGCGCGTACACTCGATTGGAAGCGCTCGACTGCGTGGCCGAGCGTCTCTGTATGACGCGCCAGGCGCTGGTCAAGATGTGGATCGCCGAGCGGCTCGAAAAGGCAGCGTAGGAGTTGCACGCGAGGACCGTGCAGCCCAAGCGTAATTCGGCCGCCCGCCTCCGATGTCGGCCGCATCTCATTGTGGCGCTGAGAGGGGAGCCGCCGGTGCCTCGGCTTGTCGCGCGAGCCGGTAGAGCGCGATGGCGGCGGCGGTCGCCACGCTGATCGAATTGGCCATCCCGCGCATCGGGATCGCGATCGCGGCGTCGGCGACATCGGCGACCTCCTGCGAGACGCCGTCGAATTCCGCGCCGAGCACGACGCACAGCGGAAATTTCGGAACGAAAGCCTCGGGCGGGACGCCGTTCGACGTGAGCTCGACGATGACGATTTGCCGCCCGTCGCGCCTCGCCTCGAGGACCGCCTCGAGCGCCGATCTCGGCTGCGCCCACGGGACCCAATGCTGCGAGCCCTGCGCGGCCTGCGCAAGGCGGCGCTTGCGCAAGTCGACATGGGTTCCCGTGACGACGAGCCGCTCGATCAGCATCGCGTCGCACAGGCGAAAGATCGCGCCGATATTATAGGCCTGCCTCACTCCGTCGAGGACGACGACGATCGGCAGCCGCGGCGTGGCGGCGAACGCCTCACGGCGGGGCTTCAACCGCCGCAGCTCGTCTTTCGACAACACCCGATGCCGCGGTCTTTCGTTCAACTTTGGCCCTTCCGCCGGATTGAGGCTGCGATGTGCGCGGCGGCTGCGTCAGCCGCGGACGTAGGTGGATCGAAGCGTGTTGCCGGGCGCCAATCTTGGTCAACTTCAAGGAGTTGCTCCCCTCGCCTTAATTGTCATTCTCGAAGGCCGCTCGGCGACCGCTGGGGAATCCAGGCGAATGCCGCAGCTCGATGCTCCTGGTTCCGGCCCTCGGCCTCCGCCAAATCGCAGTCGGCGTCGGAAGGAATGACAAAGCGATTCGCCCGGCGCGTCAGGCGTGGCGGCGGGGCAGCAGGATGCGCCGCACTTCCGGCTGAACCGGCGGAAGGGCGCCCTCGACCCACATCGAGTAATCGAGGGTAAGGCCTCCGCCGCGCAAGAGCTTTGACTGCTCCCCCCTCCCGTTCGCGGGAGAGGGGTCGGGGCTGAGGGGGAGCAGCCGCGCCCAGGTCGCGTAGCCGGGGCTGCCGCAAAGCGCGAGCCTGTCCGCTTCGGCGAGGTCCGAGTTCACCCACCCCAGCAACGGCTCGAACAGATGGTCGGCCCACAGCGATTCCCGATCCGCGAACAGAGTGCGCGCCTCCGGCGGGCAGAGGGCGCAGACGGCGCCGCCCGGACGCGCCTCGGTTGGGCCTCGAAATCGACGAGGATGTCCCACCGCACGCCCTCGTAAGTTGCGGCGACCTCGATCTCGGAGTCCGTGAGGACGCCGCCGATCGCGTGGGTGATCCCGGCGAAGGCGAATTCGAGCGCGCCATCGCTCCGCGGCCCGATCTCGACGCCGAGCGCGAAGCGGGCGTGGTTTGCGTCGAGCCATCGGAGGAAGGCGGGGTGGATGGCGGAGAGAGGCATCGTTGACCCTCAAAGCGACGGCAGAAGGACAGAAGGCGAACTGTCCAGGTCTCGCGGCTAAAAGTTTCGTCGAGTCAATGTGGACTTCCCCCGGTGGGTCGTCGCGCCGGCGCGGTAAGGCAGAATACGCACCGAGCCGCTCATCAGCCTCCTGCTCAATGGCTGCTTTGTCGGGGCGTTCAAGTCTGACGCCCAGTCGCATCGCTACGTCAACGCCGTAGCGGGCTCAGCGTGCGGGGCAGCCCTAGGCGCTGTCTTGATTTGACGAGGCCCTGAAACTAGCGTCAATGCTAAGACTTCTTAACAAGTCGAGCAATATTTTCTCAATGACCGACGTAAAATCGTCGAGAGAGTGAGTGCCAGCCAAAGTTTTAGATATGACAGTCTCGCCTGCCTCGTAGTAGTATTCTGTTCCAGTCAACTCAAGAAACTTGTGCAAGTGCTCACGGAACCTTACGCCGTTCTTTCGGAACATTATAGCAACAACTGGGTCTCCTTCGCTTAACGCGAGCCCAAAAAATATGGTGCTTGAATGTGGCTCGGGTATCCAGTACTCTCTGCCGAGCCAAGCCCACAAGGTATTTCTTGCAATGCTACGCATATCCTCGACTTCTGGACGCGTTCTAAGCACGCCACCGCCGTGCAATTTTGGGACGTTGAAGGACTGAGCAATTTTCGCTTCGAATTCCGTATTGACAATTCTTGAGATAGCCTCAATAATAAGCCACTCAAAGTGACCAGCGGCAAAGAGAGCGTTCCCATACCCTTCCAAGCCACTTTCATATAGACTATCGGCTGCTTGCATCAACTTTTCCTCATTAAAGTTCTTATGTATTCCATTTGGCGAATTGATCCCAAAGCTATTCCAAGCAATTTTTGCTCAATTATTGCGCACAACAATAGTAACATTGCTGACTCAAGTCCTCCATCTCTATGAGACATGATCCACTTCCGGATTCGAACGCATAGCTCCTCCCACCTGACCGGACAAAATTCATCATATTTCTCTTTCTCATGTTCTGTGACCAATAACAAATGGCGGCAGTGCCTGTATTGTCTGGTCGCAGCCAAGGCGTTTGAATAACCTATATTCTTAGCCAGGTCTGCCTCCTCAGCCGTTCCTTTCTTTACTTCTATATTCCAAGTTAGTCCTACCTTAGCGAAATGAATGAATAAATCCAGACGACCTGCATGCCCTGCATGGCCTTCCTCAACCGGAAACTCTCGTTGAATGAGGGGAACTTCGTACTCATACGGCTGTTTGCTCTCCATCATCGGCGATTTAGGAGAGAGCAGAGCAATACACAAATTCACTGGATTGGCTGTATGCTTACACGCAACGAGCAATGCCCATTGAAGCCAATCAGAATAAGCATTTTCGTTAAGCGCTTGCAATCGCCTGTGACGGGGGACCTCCAAATGGAAGGGGTCAAGCCTACATCCTAGTACGCTTCCGCTCTCGCGCAGTAGTCCAGTGTTAGAACTCCGTCAAGGCGGCTGCGCTTTTATAGAAAGCCTCAACTTGAGCAAACAACTTCTCCCCCATCAGAACTCCCTATTTGAATGTTTGCGCGAAATTGGCCTTTAATTGCCCAGCGCGTGCTGCGTCAATTCCGCCCCCGGCCTATTCCGATGCGCCTTGCCCAGACCCTCGCCGTCCTCGCGCTCGCGCGCGAACTCGCCGCTTCCGCAGAGGGTCTCACGCTCGACGAGATGGCGGAAGCGGTCAAAGTGTCGCGGCGCACCGCCGAGCGGATGCGCGACGCGGTCGAGGCGGCGTTCGGGCCGCTCGACATCATCGAGGACGGCCGCAAGCGGCGGTTCCGGCTCGCGGCGCGCGGCCTCGCGCCGTTCGCGACCGTGCCGTCGGCCGAGGAGCTCGCCGAACTCGAGAACGCCGCCCGTGCGCTCGAATCACGCGAGCCCGGCCGTGCGGCGCTCCTGCGTTCGCTGAGAGCCAAGATCGGCGCGTCCTTGCGCGAAGTCGACCGGCGGCGGCTTGCCGTCGACGTCGAGGCTCAGCTTGCGGCGGAAGCCTTCGCCTGCCGCGTCGGCCCGCGCCCGCTCGCCGACCCGGCCATTCTCAGAGACCTGCGCCAAGCGCTGCTCGCGGGGCGCATGGTCAAGTTCGACTATGGAAATCCGCCGCGCGGGCGAAAGGTCGTGCCCTACGGCATCCTCTTCGGCCCGCGCGCCTATCTCGTCGGCCGGATGAAGGTTGGCGCCGCCCCGGTCCTGTTCCGCCTCGATGAGATGCGTAGCCTCGAAGTCCTCCCCGAGCCGGGCGCGCCGGCGCCAGGCTTCGATCTCAAAGCTTTCGCCGCGTTCCTTCGGCGTGTTCCAGGAGTCGCCCGAGGAAGTCGTGCTGCGCTTCGCGCCGGAAGCCGCGCCCGACGCGCGCAACTTTCTGTTTCATCCGACCCAGCGCCTCGAGGAGGAGCCCGACGGCTCCCTTACCGTGCGCTTCAAGGCCGGCGGCTTTCTCGAGATCGCGCATAACCTGATGGCCTGGGGGCCGACCGTGACCATCCTTAGGCCGAAGGCGCTGCAAGACTTGATGCGGGAGAGGGTCGCGGCGCTCTGCGCACATCATTGCGCCAACTCTTCCAAGGGCTCGAAGCGACGGCCGTCGACGCGGAACTCGACGAGGTCGTCGTCGTAGAAGACACCGATCACGAGCGACAGCGGCTCGCGGAAGTATGGGCTCGCGGAAGTGACCTCGGCCTGATCGTAGATCGGGCTCGGATAGACGCCGGTCACGATCGCGGGCTCGCCGTAGTCGGGGCGTGCCTTGTTCCTCAGACCGGCCTTCCAGACGACGATCTCGCCCTTGGCGAAAGCGTGATGCTCGTCGAGCCGGCGAGCGAGCTCCTTCAGCATCCGTTTGCGCGCCTCGGCGGGATTTCTCATTCTCCGGCCCGTCCGCCAGCCGGATCGCCTGAAAGCCGCTCGTCTTGTTCATGCCCGCTCCGCATCTTTGTTGCGCGCGGCACAAAAACCATACGGCTGCGTCAAATTCGGACGCAGGTTCGCTCGAAGCTGCTGAGTTCGACGTCGGGCGCAGGAGCAAAGACCGCTTTATCTCGGTTCCTGCCCGTTCATAGGGCTTACATTGAACGGCAGCATCGGGTCGATTCGGGCATTCGGCGGCGCACCGAGAATCTCAAGACGGTCGGCCTATCTGGCGCCGCGGTTTTGGGAATGGCTCTGAAGGGCTATCTCGCTTCGCTCCTGATGGGCCTCGCGGTTGGCGTGGTTTACGGCCTCACGCAAGTCCGCTCGCCGGCCTCGCTGCCGATCGCGCTGGTCGGTCTGGCGGGCATGGTCTTGGGCGAGTCGACATGGCGCGGCGTCTCGCGCCGCCGGCGCCAGTCTCGATCAACAGGTCCCTGACGAATGTGTCCGGGGTCATGTTGCCGCAGCAGCGGTTTGAAGAGACCGAGCCTGAAGCGAACCGGCTCCGGCCCTCGCCGGCCCGGATCAGGTCGCCTCCGCCCTGACCGGCATTTTTGTCCATCCCCGCAGCGTGTTGTTATAAAGCTTCGTCGGCTCCCCATCCGGCTCGAGCGAGGAAAAGGCGCGGGCGACCGCGCCGAGCAAGGCCTCGCCCTCGAGCCGCGCCAGCAGCTGCCCGACGCACATGTGGACGCCGGCGCCGAAGGCGACATGGCCAAACGTCGGGCGGTCGATGTCGTAGCGATCGGGGTCAGGCCATTTGCGCGGATCGCAATTCGCCGCGCCCAGCAGCATCAGCACCTTCTCGCCTTCCGGGATCGCGACGCCGCTCAGCGAGACGTCCCGCGTCGTCGTGCGGAAGAAGGTCTGCACCGGCGATTCGAGACGAACGGCCTCTTCGAAGGCGGCGCGCGCTTTTCCCGGATTGGCGCGCAAGGCGCCGAACTGGTCGGGGTTCGCCGCCAGGGCGTGCATCGCCGCGCCGAGTCCGTGTACCGTCGTGTCGAAGCCGGCGCTGAGCAGCGAGCGCACCAGAAGCTCGGCCTCCTGGCGCGTGATCTCGCCTAAGTCCGCCGCCTCGTGGATCATCGCGCCGATGCCGTCGGCCGACAACAATTCGCGCCTGCATTGCCCAGAAATCCACGCCACATGCGGCGCCATCTGCGCGACCGCGGTCCGCCTGAGCTCGTTGTCGGGGCCGAACATGTTGAACACGGTCGCCGCATAGGGCAGCAGATGCTCGCGGCCCTCTTTCGACAGGCCGACCGCGTCTGGCAGCACCATCATCGGATAGACCTCGGCGCAATCGGCGATGGCGTCGAACCGCCCTCTCCGCGCGAGCTCCGCCGCCAGCCTCTCCGCCGCCTCGGCGAAGCGGCCCTTGAGGGTGCGCATCACCGTCGCCGACAGCGCCCGGTTCAGCACCGCCCGCGCCCGGTCGTGCTCGGGCGGGTCGCGCTCGAGCACCAGGCTCGGCGGGCGCCACGGCTTTTCGCGGACGAAGTCGCTCAAGCCCACGCCCCGACTCGAACAGAAGGTCGCGGGATCGGCGAGAATTTCGCGCACTTCCACATAGCGCGCCGCCGCGTAGGCTCCGTAGGCCTCGAGCCAGACGACGGGCCCCGCCTCGCGCAAAGCTTCGTGCCTCGGATGCGGGTCGGCGAGGAATGTCAGCGAAAACGGATCGATTTCCGAAACTGGAACGCCGGCCGGGGGCCGGCGCGCTTCAGCGGGTTCTGGCATGGCGGCGTTTCCAAAAGGTCGTTTTGCGTGAGGCTACGCCGTTGCGCGGCGCATGCGCAATCGCAAGCACTCCACAAAGCTCATGCTAAGCAGCCAACCAGCGCGCGGGGCGCGCACCATTATCGAGTCCGCCCGCACTACGCCAATTCCTCAGAACTAGTTTCATGGCAGAGATTCTCAGACAGGCCAACGGATCAAAACAGGCCAATTCACGACCAAGACAGGAAGGACACAAAGAGTGGGTCGACCCCCGATTTCGCGCCCAGGTTGAGCCTTGCGGCCTGCGCGCCCCGCACGTATGTTGCAACGTAGAACAGAATCGGAGCGATAAGCAATGCGCGAGATCAGCGTGCGGGAGGCGAACCAGAATTTCTCGCAGGTGATCGCCGCCGCCGAACGCGGGGAGACCATCGTCATCACCAAGAACGGCAGGCCCGTCGCCAAGATCAGTCCCCAATCCCATGACCGCGCCGGCGATCCCGAATGGCGGGCGAGCTTCGCGGCGCTCGAGGAAAGCCTGAGATCGAAGCGCGGGTCGGGTCGTCGCGTCGGGACTATCACCGAGGACGACCAATACGGCGACGAGGGGCCATGACCCGCGTCGCGATCGACAGCAACATCCTCATCTACGCCGAACTCGAGCCCGAATTCAGCGAAGGGAATGCGGTCGACCGATCTGATACTGCGGAGCGCGCGGGACGGCGTCATACCTGCGCAAGTCCTCGGAGAATTTCTTCGCTTCGTCCAGCGTCGTTTCCCGGCCTCGTTCGAGAAAGCGATCCGGCAGGCGCTCATCTACCAGTCCGTGTTCATCACGCCGCCGACGACCGACGCCATTATCAACAAAGGGTCTGAACTGGCGCGCGCGCATCGCTTCCAACTCTGGGATTGCGTAGTCTGTGCAGCTTCCGCTGAAGCCCGCGCGACGGTTCTGCTGACGGAGGACATGCAGGACGGGCGGATCCTCGACGGCCTCCGTCTGATGAACCCTTTCGTTGCGGCGAACGCCAAATCGATCGACGATCTGTTCGCCGGTTGACGCCTCAAAGGTCATGGGTCCTTGGGACGCCGCTTCTCCATGGTTAGATCATCGCTCAAATGCCGGGCGGCGTCGCAGGGGTCGTCGGCAGGCGCGGCTGAACGCCGACCGTCACTTCGACAGCCTGGTCGAGCCTGTCGAGCATCGACATGAGCCGACCGACGGTTTTGTGCTATTCTCCAGGAGGCGTGAGGGCGCGCCATGTCCGAAACCCGGAAGATCGCGGCGATCCTGGTCGCCGACGTCGTCGGCTACAGCACGGGTGGGGCGGGGACTGGGGAGGAATGCGTTGCCGTCGGAACGTATTGTCGGCGCTTTCGTCTTCCCCGATTTCTGGAGAGATCCGGCTCAAGCCAAGCCGACGCTCGCATCCCTGCGGGAATTCGGCGTCACCGCAATCATGACCGAGAGCGACCGCTACGATCCGGCCGCCATCGACCAGACGCATCAAGCCGGGCTCCGCTTCTATGCGGGCCTCGCTTGTTTCTCTGATCATGCATCCAATTTCCGCCTGCTGAACGAGCGCCCCGAGCTCTGGCCGATTCTCGAGAACGGCTCGCGCCGGCCCCAGCTCGAGTGGTACGTCGGGATCATCCCGTCCGACCGCAAGCATCAGGAAGACGTGCTGGTGAAAATCGGCTCCATCGCGTGCACGTATCCAATTGACGGGCTGTTCCTCGACTTCGTGCGCTGGCCCCTCCATTGGGAGATCGAACTCCGGCCCGGTCGACCCCGCCCCTTGGATTCCAGCTTCGACGAGACGACGCTCGCGAAGTTCGAGGAAGCAACCGGCCGACCCCTCGGCGCCGATCTGGAAACGACATCGGCGAAGGCGGAGTGGATACGCCAATACCGATTGCGCGAATGGATCGATTTCAAGTGCGGCGTGGTGACCGACTTCGTCCGAGAGGCTCGAAGCGTCCTGAACGACGCACGGTCCGACGCTGGGCTCGGAATCTATGTCGTTCCGGATGTGAATGGTCTCGCGGAGCCGCTGACCGGCCAACGCATCCGAGATCTGGCGCCGCTCGTCGATTGGGTCGCGCCGATGCTCTACCACAACATCCTCCTCCAACCGCCGAGTTGGATCGGGTCTGCGCTCGCCGATGTGGTCGACAAAGCCGGGCCGAAAGCGCTGCCTGTGGTTCAGGCCGATTCCAATCGCGAACCGGCCCTCGCCGCCGATTGGGGACCTCCGATGGAGGACGCCGACTGGAGAGCCGCGCTGTCGGTGATCGCGTCGCGACGGCGGGACCTCGCCGGACTAGTGGTCTTTCCAGGCAACGCTCTGTCGGGATCCAGGGGAGAGGCGTTGAGAGACATGCTCAGCGCCTGGCGATCATGATCGACGGTCCCGGCGCCCTTGACGCTCTGCTTCGCGCCGAGTCGATCAATAAGAGTTTTGGCGCGGTCGTCGCGCTGCAGGACATTTCTTTGCAGATCCCAAGAGGCCAAATCACCGGACTCGTGGGCGACAACGGCGCCGGCAAATCCACGCTCGTCAAGATCATCAGCGGCGTGATGGAGCCCGACTCCGGCAGAATCGAGTTCGAAGGAAAGGCGGCGAACTTCGCTTCGCCCGCCGAGGCCCGCGCGCAGGGCATCGAAACCGTCTATCAGGATCTCGCGCTCGTCGGGAATCTTCCCGTTTGGGCCAATGTCTATCTCGGTCGCGAGTTAACCACCGGCCCGAGATCCCTGCACATTCTCGACAAGTCTGCGATGCTGTCGAACACGGCCGACATGCTCAAGCGTTTCATCCGGAACGTGCCGCCGATCGGGGAGTCGGTCGAAGGTCTCTCCGGCGGTCAGCGGCAGGTCGTGGCGATCGCCCGCGCGGGCGCTTGGGGCTCGAAGCTCATCCTGATGGACGAGCCGACCGCGGCGCTCGGCATCGCCGAGACCAAGGCGGTCGAAGAGGCGATTTCCGGGCTGAAGCAGCAGGGACTCACCATTTTGGTGATCAGCCACAACCTCGATCAGATCTTCCGCATCACGGACGGCGTGTGGGTCATGCGGCGTGGGCGGGTCATCGGCTATCGTCAGACCGCGACGACGCGGCCGGAGGAAATCGTCAGCATGATAACCGGAGCCGCGACCCTGTCGCGGAGCGGCGCATGACGGAGACGTCCCTCCGCTGGACTCGGCTCCTCGTCTTGGCGCGGCGTCACGGCGTCCTGCTCGTCTTGGTTCTGCTCGTCGCCGGCATGCTGGTTACGAAGTCGACCTTCGGGACCTATCAAAACCTCATCAATGTCGTGCAGCAGAACTCGGTGATCGGGATCATCGCATGCGGCATGACCTTCGCCATCATCCTCGGCGGCTTCGACCTTTCGGTCGGCTCGGTGACCGCTCTCGCCAGCGTCGTCGGAGCGACTCTGATGATCGACCTCGGAACGATCGGCATCCCGATCGGCATCGTCGGCGCCATCGTCTCCTGCTTGATCGTCGGCGCGGCGAACGGCTGGCTGATCGCCTACCTCGGGGTCAATCCTTTCGTCGCGACGCTCGGCACGATGACTGTCGTGCGGGGACTCATTTACGTAGCGACCGACGCCTCTCCGCGATTCGGCGTCCCCTACTCCTTCACGAACGTCGGACTGGGCTACCTGCTCGGCGTTCCGAACCCGGCGATCCTCTTTTTCATCGTCGCGCTTCTGCTCGGCTTTGTGCTTCATCGCACCCGCTTCGGCCACTACGTCTACGCCGTCGGAGGCAACCCGGTCGCCTCGGCGGAAATGGGCATCAACGCCGCGCGGGTCCGCTTCGCGGTCTATGTCCTCGTTTCCGCGTGCTCGGCCTTGTCGGGCATCATCCTCGTCGGCCAGACGGCGAGCGCGACGCCGCAGGCGGCGCTCGGCTACGAGCTCACTGCAATCGCCGCAGTCATCGTCGGAGGCGCTTCGCTCGGCGGCGGCCGCGGCCGGCTGGGCGGCACGATCGTCGGCGTCTTCCTCCTTGGCGTCGTCGCCAACGGCCTCAATCTGTTCGGCGTGTCGCCGTTCTGGCAACCGGTCGCCACCGGTCTCATCCTCATCGTCGCGGTGGCCTTCGACGGCTATTCGAAGCGCGGCGGATTCGCCTCTGTATAGCGACGACGCTCGTCGAGACATCCGCCATTTTGCTAAAGATCGAGATGCGCTAGGCTCATCTCCGGTCGCCGGCAGACTGGAGCCGAAAGCAGAAGCAGCGGACATCGGCGGCCGCCACAGTGAAACAATGCGGGAGGAAGCAGCGATGGCCACCAGCGAAATACTGAAGTTCGACGCGCAAACGCGGTCGCGGCGCTCCGCCTCGAGGAGGGCTGTCATTCTGGGCCTGCTGTCCTCTGGAGCCCTTTCAGTATTCGCGCCCGCCGCGTTTGCGGACAAGCTCAGCTGCGCATCCGTGCACCCGATGTCGGAGCCGGCGCCCGTGGCGCCCGCCAACAAGAAGATCGGCGTGAGCGTCGCCTACCTGAAGGTGCCGTTCTACGCGAATTTCAAAAAGGGTCTCGAGGACGGCGCCAAGCAGTTCGGGTTCACCTATGACCTCGTCGACGGAAACAGCGGCGACGTCGCCACCGAACTGGCGAACCTGCAGAACTTCATCGCCCAGAAGAAGGACCTGATCCTTCTGACCCCCTCGGGCGCGGGGATCATACCCGGCATCAAGCTGGTCAACGACGCGAAAATCCCGCTCATCGAGGTCAACAACAAGGCGGGCTTCGGGCAGAGCGGCGTGGACGTGCTCACCTATGTCGGCGCCGACGACGTCGAGTTCGGCCGGCTCCAGGGCAAGCTTCTCGATCAGGCCTTCGGCGGCAAGAAGGCCAAGGTCGCCTATGTCATGGGCTTCGCCGGCACCTCCCCGCAGATCCTGCGCGCCAAAGGATGGGACGAGTTCCGGGCCAAAAACCCGCAATACGAGGAAGTGGCGCGGGTGACCGACAACTTCGACGCGGCGAAGGCGCTTGCGGTCGTGCAGGATCTGCTCAGCCGGTTCCCGAAGGGACAGCTCGACGCCATCATCCTGCAGGGGCCGGAGGCGAGCGCCGCCGTCGACTTCGCCACCCGGAGCGGACGCGACGAGATCAAGTTCATCGTCGGCGACTATCCCGAGGACGTGCGCCAGCTGATTTATGACGGCAAGATCTTCGGCACCGTCGACCAGGACCCCTATCCGCAGGCCTATAACGCCATGAAGATGGCCTGGCTGCACTTCAACGGAAAGGACGCCGAGATTCCAAAGCCCTATTTCCTGCCGCTGCCCCTGGTGACGAAGGAGAACGCCGAGAAGACTCCCGCGGCCTGGGGCTGCTGAGGGCTTCCCTTCTCTTGGCTGCGGGAGAAGGCGGCGCGAGCGCTGGATGAGGGGGCTTCGGTCTCGAGGCCCGTCTTTCCGAGCCGAAGGCGAAGCAATCCAGCAACGCCGCAGCGTAGGCATGGATTGCTTCGTCGCCGCGCTCCTTGCGATGACGTCCGAGGCAATCGATACCGCTCGAGCCGCCGAAACCTACGACTTCAGCGCCTCGGCGAGCGCCTCGACGCCGTCCATCGGCGCGTGCATAAGGTCCCACGAAATGACGAGCCCGGCGGCGTTCGCCGCCCGCCCGGCGCCGACCATCGCGCGGACGTCCGCCGGCGAAATGTCGATGACCCCGGGCTGGCTCACCAGCTCCAGTCCGAACCAGACCGGAACCGGATGCATCGCGTGCACGGCCGCCTCGATCTCCGCCTGGACGAACGGCAGCGGGACGGCCTTCTCTCGTGTGCGCGCGAGAAAGTCCCGCTCGAAGGCCTGAAAATGGCGCGCGCACCAGTCCAGCACCGGGCCTTCGTCGAGATCGAACAGCCGCACGACGCCCCCGATCAGGGCGGGAATTTCGAGGCGCAGGCCGGCGGGTCCCTGCGCGATCCGATAGGTCATCGGCTTCGCCCAGGAGCAATGCCGGGATAGGTCTTGATAGTCCTGCCCGACGAGCGGGGCGAGGCAGGGTGAGAACAGGTCCAGCGCGACCTTCCGGCCGCGGCTCGCGGTTTCCTCGGCTAGATCCGCGACCAGACGGTTGATGCTGTCGGAGCGAAACTTCAGGAAGCGCGAGAGTAGCGGATTGGCGGATGCGATCATCTCCAGCCAGCGATAAGCCTGGAAGCGATTTCGCGCGGCGAATGAAGGCAACTCGATCGCGCGATTCGCAAGGATCTTGACGACGGCGTCGAGATCCAGCCCTTCAGCTCCGGCCCGGCGGCGGCAGTGATCGCAAAAGCAGGACAGCGATTCGTCGAACCCGTTGGCCGGCGAGGGGAACCGGATCTTGTCGAGAAAGACGCCCGAGAAGGCGTATCGCCGCATGAGCTCGCGAAGACGCCGAAGCGCTTTCTGGCGCGCCGCGGGGTTGTTCGGGCAGGCGAAGCGGAAGGTCTCCTCGACCTCCGCGCCTTTCTCGGCCCACCCTCCCCAACCCTGGCTGCGCTCGCCCTTCCAGTTTACGACGAGGTCCGAATCCTCCATCCCTTCAGTGTCGGAGAGGACGTTGTACCAGAGGAATACGTCGGGCGTCGGCCTGCTCGCGCCGCAGAACTGGTCAAAGACCTCCGGCGACTCGCGGAAGCCGACGACGAGACAATCGAGGCCAATTGCCTCGCGAACCAGCCGGACGGTTTCCAGCATCCGGGACGCCTCGAGGGCGGAAGGGGACGAGTGGGACGTCGACAGCTGCGCCCCGATTTTCCAGTTCCTGGTCATGGGTCGAAGGCAGCTTTCTTGAAAGCGTTGGCGTATGATTGGGCACGATGTCCGGATGCGGGCGCCGTTGCAATGGGGGGCCAGCGGTCCGTCGATTGTTCGGTCCGCTTGAGACTTCGGATCGGGAGGGAGGTCACCTCATGGAACATCATGCAAGCCGGCGCGATCTGTTGCTGACATCGCTCTTGGCGGCGTTTCCGCTCAGCGTGTCCGGCGCGGCCGCCAGTCCGCTCAATCCATCGCAGACCATCATCAAGCTGCCGGACGCCCTGCAATGGAAGACGCTGCCCCCGTTTCCGCAGGGCAGCGTCGACACGTGCCCTCTGACCGGGGAGACGACTGCGCCCGGTCTCTACTTCACGCTTGTCCGCTGGCATCCGGGCTATATGAGCGCGCCGCACTTCTATTCGACCGATCGGTTCTGCGTCGTTGTTTCGGGGATCTGGTGGTGCAACAGCGGGGCCGATTTCGACCCCGCCTCGTGCGTGCCGGTCCCCGCCGGCAGCTTCGTTCGCCGCGTCGCCGGAACGCCTCATTACGATGGGGTGATCCGCAGCCACCATGAACCCGTCGTCATTGCGATCTGCGGCATCGGCCCGGTCAATTTCACGCTGAGCGATCCGTCGAAACCCCCGTGGCGAGAAGTGTGACGGCGCCAAGGATCAAGATTTGAAGCGGTCGACGCGCGACGGCGAGACGGCGTCAGTTCGGGCTCTCAATGGCCCGCTGTCTCGGCCGCCTCATGCTCGGAAACAACAACGTAGCCTGACGCCACATCGTATGGCGGCAGCCCGGGCTCAAGCGTCACCTGCCGGGCCGGCTGCCAGATAACGCTGACAACTCTGCCTCCATCCGCAGCGATGTGGTCCAGCTGGTCCCGGAGTCTGACCGGCTCATCGCGGACCGTATGGACAGCATATTGCTTGCGAGTCACAGCGACCCTCCCTCGAGCTCGCGGATGGAGCGCGGCGCGTTTTAAGACGCCTGGCTGCGCTTGCTCTTGCGGCCCAAGCGTAAGGCGGCTGCGAGCGGCGGGTCAAATCGGACGGGCGGCGGCGCAGAAAGGGCTGCGACTGCCTCAAGATCGTGGTCTAACTCCATGCGAGACAGGGGTCTTCGCGGCGCTCGACGAGCCAATCAGCCAGCTTCGTCGACGCATGATCACGACATGGACGGCGCGCTGTTTCGGAACGGCGCGTCAGGCGCTTCGCTTCTTTTCCGCTCCTCGATGTCGAACTCCCCGATTGTCCTCGCGCACGAGGCGGCCTGCCGGCGCGACACGCCGCCGAGCAGGGGGGCGCGATCGCCGACCGCTGCGCGAAATCCTGCTAGAAGAGGCCTTTGCGTCGAATCGGAGCGGTCATGTATTCCTATCAGCGGGCAACTGCCGTCGCATTGACAACCTTCGGCGCCAGCCTCCTCGGCATGGCATTGCGGCTCATCGTGCCGGCGCAGGCGCTCAACGATTCCAAGGCCACGGTCGGGGGGATGCTCGGGCTTGTCACGCTCCTCCTGGCGCTCGTCCTCGGTCTCCTCGTCTATACCGCCTTCACCGTCTACTCGACCCAGCAGGCCGAGGCGTTCGGCCTCGGGCCCGTGGTGATCGAACTCGACGTCCTCCTCGAGCATTACGGGCCCGAGGCTTTGCGCGGGCGGGTGGGCTTGAGGGAGGCGCTGGGGCGCTCACGCAAGCGGTTCTTCGGCGACCTCGAGCATGGGCCGCAGGCCCATACATTCGAGGAGACCCGGGCGACCATGCATTGGATGAACACCTATTTCGACAGCCTCGAGCCCTCGACGGAGAGGCAGCGGCGGGTGCTGATCTCGGCCAGGGACCTCGCGAGGACCTTCGCCGACACCCAAATGTTGATGGCCCGGCAGCTCGCCAATCCTTTCCCCGAGCACCTGCTCATTGTCGTCGTCTTGTGGGCCTCCCTGCTGTTCCTCGGCAACGGCCTTATCGCCACGCCGAACGCGGTCACGGTTGTGGCGCATCTTTTGGGCGCGATCGCCGTCGGCAGCGCGGTTTTCCTGATTCTGGAGCTGAGCCATCCCTATTCCGGCGTGATCCGCCTTTCAGCCGATCCCCTCGACCGGCTGACGCTGCAGCTCGGGGACCCGGCCAAGCCGACCGAGCAGTTAAGCGTTACGGTCTGAACCCGCATTCCGGGACATGCTTCTGTCAGACACCCTCCTGGATTCCCGCCATGGCGCGCATTGCTCGCTTCCTCACGTGCTACAGCTCCACGACCTGCCGCACGCCTATCCCCTCGCGCAACCGGTCGAATCCTTCGTTGATCTCCTCGAGCTTCAGCCGGTGGGTCAGCAGCGCGTCGACCGGCAGCCTGCCCGCCTTGAAGAGGGCGATCAGGCGCGGCACGTCGCGCAAGGGAGCGGCCGAGCCGATGTAGGACCCTTTCAGCGTGCGCTCTTCGGCGACCAGGGTGACGGGCGCGAGCGCCATGCGCTTGTCCGGGTGCGGCAGACCTGCGGTGACGGTCGTCCCGCCGCGCGCCGTGACGGCGTAGGCGAGTTCGAGCGCCGGCACGGCGCCGGCCATGTCGAACCCGATCTCGACCCCGCCGCCCGACAGGTTTCGGATGAGCTGGACCGCCTCCGGCGCCCCCGCATTGACGGTGTCGGTCGCTCCGAGCGCTCGCGCGAAGGCAAGCTTCTCGTCGGACAGATCGACGGCGACGATCTGTCGCGCGCCGGCGAGCTTCGCGCCGAGAACGGCGCTGAGGCCCACGCCGCCGAGGCCGACGACCGCGACTGACGCGCCGGGCTCGACCCGCGCCGTGTTGATGACCGCGCCGACTCCGGTCAGCACCGCGCAGCCGAACAGGGCCGCAAGTTCGAACGGCAGCTCGGGGTCGATCTTCACGCAGGATTCCCTCGCGACCACGGCGTGGCTCGCGAAGGCCGAGACTCCGAGGTGGTGGTTGACCGGCTCGGCGCGGAAACTGAGCCGCCGCTCGCCGGAGAGCAGGGTGCCTGCGGCGTTGGCCTTCGCGCCGGGCTCGCAGAGGGCCGGGCGCCCCGCCGCGCAGGGTCGGCAGCGCCCGCAACTCGGGACGAAGACGAGAACGACGTGGTCGCCGACCTTAAGATCGCCGACACCCTCGCCAAGCGCCTCGACGGTTCCCGCCGCCTCGTGCCCCAGCGCCATCGGCACGGGGCGCGGCCGCGAGCCGTCGATGACCGAGAGATCGGAATGGCAGAGCCCGGCTGCCCTGATGCGGACCAAAACCTCCCCCCGACCGGGCGGGGCGAGGTCGAGCTCTACGATCTCGAGCGGGCGTGATTGGGCGTAGGGCGGGGGGAGGCCGATCGTGTTCAGGACGGCGGCTTTTATACGCATGTTGAACGATCCAACGATCCTTGGGACAGATTTACCACCATGGACACGAAGTTGCACGAAGCTGGCGCCCTCTCCTTGGTGGAATGCGTGTGCCTTCGTGATCAATAGAGCCTCAATGCAGGCCGCTTGCCAGGCGAGGCCGATGCCCTTGCACGCCTTCCGCCTTCGGCCCACATAAACCCAAGCCCCGGGCCGAAGCCGGAGGGGGAAATGGAGCATACTATGCCGCAGACCAGCAGCCGTTTCTTCGACGATCTTTCGCGCCTGATGACCGACGCGGCGGGCCTGGCCGACGGCGCGCGGCGGGAGGCGCAGACCTTCGCCAAGACTCAGCTCGAGCGGATGATGGCCGGCATGGATCTCGTCGGCCGCGAAGAGTTCGAGGCAGTTCGCGAGATGGCGGCGCGGGCGCGGGACGAGAACGACAAGCTTGCCGCTCGGATCGCCGCGCTCGAGGCGAAGCTCGCCGAGCCAAAGCCCTGACGTATCGGCAGGCTCTTGATTTGTTTTGCAGAATCTGTGGACGAACGAAGTCGCGCAGTTTACGATTCGGCGCGAAATCATCGAGGTTGCGACCGTCCGCTTCGCGCCTGATTTCCGATGAATGCGGACCGCGTCGGGTGCTTGGGCTCGGGCCAAGCGTGCCGGTTGCGTTCTTCCTCGTCCCGCCTCATTGCGCCGAAAGAGTCCTTATGATCTTGATCGAGACTGCCGCCGACGATCGACCCGAGCATCCTGTCGACGTCGTCGAGCGTTTGGCCGCGGTCAACGAATGGGCCTTCGACCGCATTGAGGATGACGAGATTTCCATCCTGGTTTCCGGCGCCTGGGCCAACTACGACCTCTCCTTCACCTGGATTCCGGAGATGGAGTCGCTTCACGTCGCCTGCTCGTTCGACTTCAAGGCGCCGTCACGCAAGCGGGCCGCGATCGGGGAGCTCGCCCAGCTCATCAACGAGCAACTGTGGCTCGGGCACTTCGATCTCTGGAGGGAGCAGGACATCGTGATGTTCCGACACTCGCTCTGCCTGGCTGGCGGAGCGAGCGCGAGCGACGCTCAGTGTTCGGCCGTGGTGAAGGCGGCGGTCACCGCCTGCGAAACCTATTATCAGGCCTTCCAATTCGTCTTGTGGGCCGATCGCGAGCCGCGTGAGGCGATCGCCTTCGCGGCGTTTGAGACCAGGGGCTCGGCCTGAGGGGCAACAAAGAATCGCTCCTGAACTCGCTCCCGTAATCGGGCTGGCGCTTGCGTGCTTTTGCGTGTAATAGCCGCGCTCTTCCATTTTCCGCGTACGGCGAGAGCCAGGCGCGCGTACTATTTGGAGTCGCATCAATGGCCGTCCCCAGACGGAAGACCTCGCCTTCGCGCCGCGGCATGCGTCGCTCGGCCGACGCCATCAAGGCCCCGACCTATGTCGAAGATAAGGATTTGGGCGAATTGCGCCGTCCCCATCACATCGACCTGAAGAGCGGCATGTATCGCGGCCGACAGGTCCTGAAGCCGAAGTCGACGGCAGGCGAAGCCTGAGCGCATCGCGCTGTCTGTTCCCGACGGTTGAAAGCCGGCCCTGGGGCCGGCTTTCGTCTGCGGGATCGCCCGGGTTCCGTTCAGCCCTGTCGCGGGCGGCGGGTGTGTCCCCGGCCGCTGGCAGAACGAGCGTCGAATGGACAGGCGCCATAGAAAGCGCCGACGGTTCTCGCACAGCCTGCGTCGCAGACGTAGTGCAGCGACGGGGCCGAGGACAGGAAAGACCATAAGCGGTCAGAGTTCCGTGACCAGATTCGCGTCAGCCGGCGCCAAGTTCATGGGCGGAAATATGGCGCATGTTAGCCAAACAGCTTGCCCGGCCGCACTGGCTGGCGTCACCCGTTAGAACTCCCGACTTTATACTGCAAGGTCCGGAACAAAAACTCTTCCCGAGAGTCTCTATTTAAGTTGGATGCCTTCGGATCGGACCGCAGGGTCGTTGTGAACGTTCCTTACGTGAACATTACAAAGCTTTCATGTTGGGGCCATGCAAGGGTTAGGCCGACAGGGCCATTATTGAAGCAGATCGAGCGACGCCGATCGTCAGTGCGGGGTTTCTGATATGCTTCCTGTCCGCTCTCGTTCTCTTCGCGTTGCGCTCCTCGGAGCGGTTGCGGCGATGGCTCTGGGGGGCTTCGCATTCGAGAAGGCGTTTGTTCCGATTGATGCGGTCGCAGCTTCGGGCCCGGCGTCGGTCATTGCGCCGCAGCCTGCGGCGGGACCGGCGTCTTTCGCCGACATCGTCGACCGAGTGAGGCCAGCGGTGGTCTCGGTCAAGGTGAAGATCTCGAGCGCCGATTTTTCCGACGACGAGGACGGCCCGGGGCTGCCCGACCTCGGCCCAAACAGCCCATTCTATCATTTCTTCCGGCATTTCGGTCTCCCCGACCGGGGCGAAGGCGACAACACGCCCCGGCGGCACTCAACGATGGCGCAAGGCTCGGGGTTCTTCATCACCGCCGACGGTTACATCGTCACCAACAACCATGTTGTCGACCACGCGACCGAAGTGACGATTACGACAGCCGACGGCAAAGTGATGCCCGCCAAGGTGATCGGCGTGGACAGCAAAACCGATTTGGCCCTTCTGAAGGCGCAAGGGGATGACTTTCCGTTCGTGACTTTCGCCTCGCAGCCGCCGCGCGTCGGCGACTGGGTGATAGCGGTCGGCAATCCATTCGGCCTCGGAGGCACTGTGACGGCGGGCATCGTTTCGGCCCGCGGCCGCGATATCGGCTCCGGGCCCTACGACGACTTCCTGCAAATTGACGCGCCGGTCAATCATGGCAACTCTGGCGGCCCGACCTTCAACGACAAGGGCGAGGTCGTCGGCGTCAATACCGCAATATTCTCGCCGTCCGGCGGCAGCGTCGGAATCGGCTTCGCCATTGCGAGCGACGTGGTCAAGACTGTCGTCCAGCAGCTCAAGGATAACGGCGTCGTAACCCGCGGCTGGATAGGGGTTGAAATTCAACCCGTCACTGCCGACATCGCTGATGATCTCGGGTTGAAAAGCGCCTCCGGCGCCCTTGTCGCGCAGACGGAAAAGAATTCGCCCGCAGCAGCGGCCGGGATCAAGAGCGGAGACGTGATTACGGCCGTCGACGGGGAGACAGTGGCGGATCCGCATGAGCTCGCAAGGCGAATTGCGGCGCTCGGGCCGAAGAAGGCGGCGACGATCGCCCTCATCCGCAATGGTTCGCCGATGGCGGTCGATGTCACCCTCGGAAGCATGCCGGCCGACAAGACGGCCAGCGCGGAAACTGGATCCGGCGGGAACGGCAGCGCCGAGAACGGTTCTCCGGCCTTGGCGAATCTCGGGCTGAAGCTGCGGCGCGGCGTGGACGGCGTTCTCGTGACGGGCGTCGATCCGGACAGCACCGCGGCGGACAAGGGCCTGAAGGAAGGAGACGTTATCCTGGAAATCGCAGGCAAGTCGGTGAGCCGGCCGTCGGACGTGGCTCAGGCGATTGACTCCGCCAAGAGCGGCGGCAAGAAGAGCGTTTTGGTCCGGGTGAAGTCTGGCGAGGGCGAACATTTCGTCGCTTTGCCCACCCGCGCATCGTAGGGATTCGTCGGCGCCCGGAGGGCGCCGGCGCGGAATGGACGACAGGGTATTTGGGCTTGTCCCCGGCCCAGCGCGAAGCGCGCCCTGTACGTCCAGTCGGCGGTCGCACATTCCCCGCCCGCGCGACCCCGGCAAGGTGGCGGCAGGTCCTTATCAAGCCCCCCTAGGACCTGCCGCCATTCCTTTTGGCCTATCGGCCGGGAATCGCTATATAGCTTTCATGCGAATCCTTGTGATTGAAGACGACCGGGAGGCGGCGGCCTATCTCGCCAAGGCCTTTCGCGAGGCTGGGCACGTCGTCGACCTCGCGCACGACGGCGTGACGGGATACGATATGGCCGTGGAGGCCGCCTACGACGTCGCAATCGTCGACCGCATGCTGCCGAAGATGGATGGGCTGACGCTGGTCGGCGCCTTACGCAATCAGAAGAATGACACGCCGATCCTCATTCTTTCCGCGCTCGGCCAGGTCGACGACCGAGTGAAGGGCTTGCGCGCTGGCGGCGATGACTATCTCTCGAAGCCCTACGCGTTCTCTGAGCTGCTCGCCCGGGTGGAGACGCTCGCGCGCAGGAAGCCCAAGGGCGCGCCTGAGGAGACGGTGTTCCGCGTCGGCGATCTCTCCCTCGACCGGCTGTCTCACAAGGTGACACGAGCGGGGGAGGAGATCATCCTGCAGCCACGCGAGTTTCGCCTGCTCGAATATCTGATGCAGAACGCGGGAAAAGTCGTCACGCGCACCATGCTGCTCGAGCATGTGTGGGACTACCATTTCGACCCGCAGACGAATGTCATCGATGTTCATGTATCGCGTCTGCGGGCCAAGATCGACCGCGATTTTGACGCGCCGCTGCTGAGCACGGTGCGCGGCGCGGGATACATGATTCGTGACGGCGCTCGGTAAACTCTTCCGCACCACCGCCTTTCGCCTTGCGCTGGCGATTCTGGCTCTCAGCGCCGTCGGCGCCGGCATCGTACTGACCGCCGTAACTTGGCAGGTCGTCAAGCTCGTCGACCAGGAGACGGCCCGGACCATCGATGCGGAGGCCAAGGGCCTCATCGACACCTACGACCGAGAGGGTCTGATGGGGCTCTACTCCGTTATCGAAATGCGAAAGCGGGAGCCCGGGGCGTCGCTCTATCTGCTGACGAATCCGGTGGGTGAGCCTCTTGCCGGCAATGTCGAGCAGATTCCCCTCGGGGTCCTGGAGCGGCCAGGCTTCGTCGACGTCTTCTATCGCAGCAATGTTGGCGGCGAGCGGGCCCATCAAGCGCTCGTTCGTATCTACCGACTTCCGCCTGGATTTATTCTTCTTGTCGGGCATGATCTCGCCGATCGCGGCCGAATTGAAAAAATCATGGTGCGCGCGCTCGCCATTTCGCTGATCTTCTTCGCCGCGCTCGCCGCGGTCGGCGCGTTGTTCGTCGCCCGGCGGGTTCTCAAACGCATTGATGACATGAACACCTCCGCGCACGGCATCATGGCTGGCGACCTGACCCGACGGCTGCCGGTTTCCGGGTCGGGTGACGAGCTCGACCGCCTCGCAGAGGGGCTCAACGAGATGCTCGCACGGATCAGCGATCTCATGCAGGGCTTGCGCGAGGTGTCCGACAACATCGCGCACGACCTGCGCACGCCGCTCACACGCCTGCGCAACCACGCCGAAGCGGCGCTTGCATTCGGCGGCGACGCCGCCGGCTATAAAGCCGCCCTCGAAAAGACGATCGAGGAGTCCGACAGTCTGATCAAGGTCTTCAACGCGCTCCTACTGATCGCGCGCGCCGAGGCAGGCGGCGATGCCGATGCGGTTCAGACATTCGACGTCGGCGAAGCGGCCCGCAGCGTCGCCGAGCTCTACGAACCGATCGCGGAGGAAGAGGGCGTCACGCTGAGGGTCGAGACCGAGGGCCAGCTTGGGGTGCGCGGAACCCGCGAGCTCGTCGGCCAGACCATCGCTAACCTGGTCGACAACGCCCTCAAGTACGCCGCTCCGAAGGAAGGCGAGCTTGAGGGCGTCAAGCCGGACGTCGTCATCTCCGCTCGCCGGACCGATGGTTCGGTGGTGCTGACGGTCGCTGATCGAGGCCCCGGCATCGCGGCTGAGGACCGGTCGCGCGTGCTGGACCGCTTTGTGCGTCTGGAAGGCTCACGCTCGCGACCGGGCTCTGGCCTCGGCCTTTCGCTCGCCGCAGCCGTGGCGCGGATGCATGGGGGCACCGTCGAGCTCGAGGACAACAAGCCGGGATTGCGCGTGCGCGTGACGTTGCCTGCGGAGCCTGCGCCGCCATTGCTGCGGGCGCCCATCAACGGGGCCGTGCATGAGCCTGTCGCTGGCTGAAAGCTTGCTGGTCGCCCCGCGCCTCGCGGCGCCGGCCGCAGCGCGTCGCAAGCTCGCCGCTCTGGCGGCGGGAGCGGACGCGAGCGCCCTCGTCCCGGCGCTTCAGCGCAACGCGGTCCGCGACCTTCTCCTCGGCCTCGCCGATCATTCTCCATATCTCTGGACCCTCGTCGCGGAAAATCCCGCGCGGCTCGCAGGCATTCTCGCCCGGCCGCCCGGGGGCTCGCTCGACGCGGTCGTCGCGGCGCTCGCCGCTCGCCGCGACGATGACGAAGCGGAGCTGATGCGGGCGCTCCGCCGCTTAAAGCGCGAGGCGGCGCTCATCGTCGCGCTCGCCGACCTCGGTGGAGTCTGGGACGTGACCGAGGCGACCGAGGCGTTGACCCTCTTTGCCGACGCCGCTCTTAGCGCGGCGCTCGGCTTTCTCTTGCGACAGAACGCGCGCATGGGGCGGCTTGCGCTCGATCCCGACGCGCCCGATCCTCAGACGGGCTCGGGCCTGGTCGTCCTGGCGCTCGGTAAGCACGGCGCGCGCGAGCTCAACTATTCGAGCGACGTCGATCTCATCGTGCTCTATGACGCGGGAGCCGCGTCGATTCCCCAAGGCGTGGAGCCGGGCCCTCTCTTCGTGCGCATCACCAAGGCGCTCGCCCGTCTCCTGCAGGAGCGCACCAGCGACGGGTACGTCCTCCGAGTCGACCTGCGCCTCAGGCCCGATCCCGCCTCGACGCCGGTCGCCCTCTCCACCCTCAGCGCTTACGCCTATTACGAGACGCTCGGCCAGAACTGGGAGCGCGCGGCCTTGATCAAGGCCCGCCCCGCCGCTGGCGATCTCGATCTCGGCCGGCGCTTTCTCGCCGATCTCGTCCCCTTCATCTGGCGCAAGTACTTCGACTACGCCGCCATCGCCGACATTCACGCGATGAAGCGCCAGATCCACGCGGTCCGCGGGCACGACCAAGTTGCCGTTCCGGGCCACGACGTCAAGCTCGGCCGTGGCGGCATTCGCGAAGTCGAGTTCTTCGTCCAGACGCAGCAGCTCATTTTCGGCGGGAGGCGGCCCCAGATGCGCGGATCGCGCACCCTCGACATGCTGCGCCAGCTCCACGCGGACAAGTGGGTGACCGCCGAGGCGGTCGAGGACCTGAGCAGCGCCTATGTGTTTCTGCGCCGGGTCGAGCACCGGCTACAGATGGTCGCCGACGAGCAGACCCAGCGCCTGCCGTTCGAGCGCACCGAACTTGCGCGATTCGCCAAGTTTTGCGGCTACGCGCGGCTCGAAATCCTTCGCCAGGGAGCTGACCCTGCATCTGACGCGGGTCGAACGGCATTATGCGCGTTTGTTCGAGGACGCGCCGGCGCTCAGCGTCGCATCTGGGAATCTCGTCTTCACCGGGGTCGTCGACGATCCGGAGACGCTGGCTACCCTGCGCCGGATCGGATTCCGCCGTCCGGAGGCGGCGGCCGAGACGATTCGGGGCTGGCATTTCGGACGGCGCGCCGCCGTGCGCAGCGCTCGGGCGCGCGAAGTGCTCACCGAACTCACGCCCGCGCTGCTCGAGGCTTTCACCGGCTCGGGCGACGCCGACGCCGCGCTTGCCGCCTTCGACGAGGCGATGGCGCACATGAACGCCTCGGTCGAACTCCTATCGATCCTGCGGTCGAACGCGAATGTGCGCGAACTGTTCGGCGACGTGCTCGGCTCCGCGCCGAGGCTCGCGCAAGTCGTCGCAACCCGCCCTCACGTGCTCGACGCGGCGATCGATCCGGGTCGCGGAAATGAGTTCGAGCAGGGTCTCGGGGAAGAAGACATGCGCGAGAGGGCCGAGGCCTACGTGGCGCAGGCCCGGACGTACGAGGATTCGCTCGACCGGGCGCGCAACTTCGCGTCGGAAGAGATGTTCCTCATCGGCCTCCACCTGCTGTCGGGCCGGCTCGATCCGGACCGCGCAGGGTGCGCCTACAGCGCGCTTGCGCAAGGCCTGGTCGGAAGCATGCTGAAGCGGGTCGAGGGCGCCTTCGCCACCGACCATGGCGCGGTGCGCGGAGGACGCCTGGCCGTCGTCGGGATGGGTAAACTCGGCTCGCGCGAGATGACGGCGGCCTCCGATCTCGACCTCATCCTGATCTACGACTTTCCGGCCGACGCCGGAGAATCCGACGGGGCGAGGCCGCTCGGCGCCAGCCTCTTTTATTCGCGCTTGACCCAACGTCTGCTCGCCGCGCTGACCGCGCCGACCCGGGCGGGCAAGCTGTATGAAGTCGACATGCGGCTCAGGCCCTCGGGCCGCAAGGGTCCGCTGGCGACCCAGTTCTCCGCGTTCGTCCTCTATCAGCGGGACGAGGCTGAAACCTGGGAGCACATGGCGCTGACCCGCGCCCGAGTCGTAGCCGGGGACGCCGGCCTTGCCGAGGAAGTCGCGAAGGCCGTGCGCGAGATCCTCCTGCGCAAGCGGGACCCGGAAAGGATCGCCTACGAGGTGCGCAAGATGCGCGCGCTGATCGCTCACGAGAAAGGCGACCGGGACCCGTGGGACCTGAAGCTCGTCAAGGGCGGCCTGATGGACATCGAGTTTGTCGCGCAGCACCTGAGCCTAGCCTTCGCCCATACGCAACCGGGCATCCTCGACGTCTCGACCCGCAGGGTGATCGACAAAGCGGGCGCCGCCGGCCTCCTCTCGGCCGACCAGGTCGAGACCCTCATCGAAGCCCACCGCCTCTACACCGACGCGACCCAGTTCATGCGCCTCGCCATCGCCGGGCCGTTCAACCCCGCGACGGCCGCCGCCGGCGTCAAGCGCCGCATCGCCGCCGCGACCGGCTTTCCGGAATTCGAGGCCTTCGTGGCGGCGCTGGACGATTCGAGAAAGCGCGTGCGCGACGTGTACGAGGCGATCCTCGACATATGACCTCGCCTCGGGAGGCTTCATCAGGCAGTCTATAGGCGGATTTGAAACCTGGTTGGCTTGGGGCGCGACGGTTGCCGTCAGGCGGGGGCGCGGCAACGCGGTCGGATCCGCTGGTAACAGCGGCAAAAACAGCGGATTTCACCAAACGGATCGCGTCCGCCGCGGCTTCTCCGAGCAAAGTTATCGACAATTCAAGGTGTTGACTGAAAACCGCCGCTGCGGGCGAAACAGCGGAAAAATCCACCGGAACAACAGCGCACTGTCAGCACCGGCAGCCCGCGTGGCAGCCTGCCTTGCAAGTTTGCCCTGTGGTCACGCCAGCCCCTCGATCAGCGCCTTCAGCGTCGCGACGGTCGACGCGTCCGCCTCGCCGTCCGCTCGCTCGGGCCGGAAATGGCGCTGGAAGGCCTCGACCACGGCGCGCGTGCGCCGGTCGTAGACGCCGGTCAGCTCGATTCCATAGCCGTAGAGCGCCAGCATCGCCTGTAGCGCCCGCACCGGCGGTCCCTCCTCCTCATGGCGGAAGAGAGTTTTGCCGCCGACCGGCGCAGGCTCGACCCAGTGGCCGACGCCGCCTTCCCACAGGCGCCGCCACGGGAAGAGCTCGCCCGGGTCGCGCTTGCGGCCAGGCGCGACGTCGGAATGGGCGAGCACCCGTTCGGGGGGTATTTTCCAGCGCGAGAGACAATCGCGCGCGAGCGCGATCGTCGCCGCGATCTGGTGGTCGGGGAATGGCGGCAAGCCGCCGTCATGGCCGGGATTGACGATCTCGATTCCGATCGAAACGGAATTCAGGTCGCTCTCGCCCTTCCAGAATGCCTTGCCGGCGTGCCAGGCGCGCGCATCCTCGGCCACGAACTGGTCGATCCGGCCATCCTCCCAGACGAAATAGTGGCACGAGACTTCGGACGCGGGATCGGTCAGCCGGTCGAGAGCCGCCTGGGCCGTCGGCATGCCGGTATAGTGCAGGATGAGGCAGTTCGGACGTCCGCGACGTTTGCCGAAATTGGGCGACGCGACAAAGCCAGCTGCGAGGGGGCTGTCGGGGGTCAGGGTCATCGAAGCCGCTGTTGGCCCTCACCCCGACCCTCTCCCGTGGGTTCGCATGAACGCCCGTCCGCGGCCGGGCTATGGGTGAGTGACTGAATCCCCCGGGCCTTGACCCGGGGGTGGCGTGAATCGCCGGATGAGGGTGGGCTCAGTAGTACGCCACGCAGATGCGGTTGCCGTTGTAGTCGTAGCCCCAGCGCGCGCATTGGCCGGGGGGCGGGCCGCCGTAGCCTGGGCCGCCGTAGGCCGGGCCGGCGTACGGTCCGGGGTAGGGCGGCGGCGTCGAGGCGGCGCCGATCATCGCCCCCGATCCCGCGCCGATCGCGGCGCCCGCCAACGCGCCGCCGGCGCTGCCGTGGGTGACTGCAGCGCCAAGCAGCGCCCCGGCGCCGGCGCCGAGCGCCCCGCCGGCGAGAGCGTTCTGCTGCTGCGGGGTCTGGCAGGCCGAGACCGACGCGGCGGCGGCCAGCGCCAGCGAAAGAGCCAACATCTTTTTCATGGAAACGATCTCCCGTCCGTCATTTTTGGCTGTAAAGCGCCACCCCTTGGCAAAGGCGCCGCCCCTCATGTCGCGGCGGGAGCCGCGCGGGCGGGCCAGCCCGCCCGCTTGGGCCGCACAGTCCCACAAAGCAGGTGAAGCTGCAATGAACGGCGACCCTTCCCCTTCAGCCCGATACGAGGGGAAGACCCGAAGAAAATCCGCATTGCTAGAGGGGCGGAAGGGGGCTTAAATCCTCACCTTCACGTTCCGCTGGGACGCGGCACAAGAATGGTTACGATCTACGCCCTGGTCTGGTGCCAGACGTTCCTTTCCGCCGGGCGTCCCGCGCATTCCTGCTTGAGCTATGGCGGCCAGCCGACGTTCTCGTCCCTTAGATGCGTGCGAGACCTATGCTGCGCCGTTCCGGCGGCGCCTCGCCCGTGACGCAACCGTAGAGTGCATCGCCAGGACCGTCACGGCCCGGCGAAACGACCAATAACCCGGCGGCTGCCCGGCTAGGCGATCGTCACTCTTCCCGGCGCGCCCGCTACGATATAGGCGAGGTCTTCGGCCGACTTGACTTCGCAATTGGTGAGGGTCAACTCACAGTCCGGTTGCAGCGCGCGAGCGAGGGTCAGCAGATCATCCGCCGTATAACGTTCAGCATCGACCTTCAGACTTCCCCCTGCCTGTGCGATTTGAACGAGTTCGACGAGCTCTTTTTCAACGAACGCCAACCTGTCTGTCTCCTCCAATCGCAACAATTGCCGTTCCAAGAGGCTCCATTTACCACCTTGCGAATTGACGCTACAAGCATGAATATTTGCTGACAACGCATCCCGCAGACCGTTTCCTGTTTTCTCCTTGACCGCCGCCTGCCGCTGCTCCTATGCCCTAACGCGCCAGTCGGCCGGACGGCCGCCGCCCTGAGCCAGTCGAAGGGCGGAGGAAAGTCCGGGCTCCATACGGACGCGGCGCCGGATAACGTCCGGCGGGGGCGACCCCAGGGATAGCGCCACAGAAAGCAAACCGCCCGAACGGGCCAAAGGCTCGATCGGGTAAGGGTGAAAGGGTGCGGTAAGAGCGCACCGCGCAGGCGGCAACGTCGGCGGCACGGCAAGCCCCGCCGGGAGCAAAACCGAATAGGAGCGACGCGCGGGCTCGCCCGCCAGGCCCTGTCCGTTGGCCTTGTCGCTCGGGTTGGTTGCTTGAGGCGCCCGGCAACGGGCGTCCCAGAGGAATGGCCGTCACGTCGGGGCAAAACTCCGGCCATACTGAACCCGGCTTACAGGCCGGCTGGCGTTTGCGTTTGTCTTGTCCATGGTGGGCTTGCATACTCGAGAAGGCGGAGAGGAAGAGCATGCTGCGGGCGGACAAGGTTCTCGGCGCCGGCGCCTGGACTGGCGCACCGGCGGACAGCGTGGTGCTCGAGTTCGATGAGCGTTACCGCCGCCGATTCGCCATGACCGGCGTCGGGGGCCTCGCCTTCCTGCTCGACCTGCCGGAGGCGGCGATGCTGCGCGGCGGCGACGGCCTCAAACTCGAGGACGGCCGTATCGTCGAGGTTTTGGCCGCACCCGAGCCGCTCGCGGAAATCCGCGCCGCCGACGCGCTGGCCCTCATGCGCGTCGCCTGGCATCTCGGCAACCGGCATCTGCCGACTGAAATGACCCCGAGGGCGCTTCGCATCCGCCGCGACCCGGTGATCGAGGATATGGCGAGGGGATTGGGCGCGCGCGTCACCCCGCTCGAGGCCGCGTTCAATCCGGAGGGCGGAGCCTATGTCCAGCCCGAGCCGTCGCACGCCGACGCGGCCGGGCATTCTCGTCACGGCGGCCACACGCACGATCACTACGCGCACGATCACCACGCGCCTGGCCACGACCACGCCCATGACCATGGGCCTCGCGGTCATTCCCATGACAACCATTCCCATGGGCATGATCACGACCACTGCGATCATCCCGACCATCGTCACGAGGATGATCGCGCCCACGACGGTCACGGCCACGATCATGGACAGAGGCCCCGCTGAGCTCGAGGGCTGCGCTGCTGCCGCTGATGCTGTGGCTTTCGCCCGCATTCCCGGTGGGCTCGTTCGCCTATTCCCATGGACTCGAATGGCTGATCGAGGCAGGCGACATCTTTGACGCCCCCTCGCTCGGCGGATGGCTCGTCGACCTTCTGACCTTCGGCGCGCCGCGCGCCGACGCGATCCTGTTCGCCGCCGCCTTCCGCGCAGCGGAGGCCGGCGATCGGGAGGCGCTCCTCGAGGCGAACGAACTCGCCATCGCGCTGGCCTCTTCGGCCGAGCGGCGGCTCGAGACGACAGCGCAAGGCGTTGCCTTCGTCGCCGCCGCCCGGGCCGCCTGGGACTGCGCGCCTTTGCGCGATCTCGCGAAGGAGGAGCGCGTCGCCTATCCCGCCGCCGTCGGCGCCGCCGCGGCTGGCCATGCCCTGCCGCTCGAATCGAGCCTCCAGGCCTTCGTGCTGGCGCTTCTTGCCAACTTGGTCTCGGCCGCGGTGCGGCTCGGCCCGGTCGGCCAGACCGCGGGGCAGAAGATTCTCGCCGCGCTCCTGCCGCGCGTCCGCGCACTGGCGCGCGAGGCGGCGCGGTCGACCCTCGCTGACTTGGGCTCCGCCGCCTTCCGCTCCGACATCGCCGCCATGCGCCACGAGACTCAATATTCGCGGCTTTTCCGGTCGTGAACGTATCGCTTGCCCAGGGAGATGATTCCCTCGTGGCCGATTACAATCCTCCGAGCGCCCGGTTCCCGCCCTTCGGTCAGAACCGGAGCCCGAAGCGCAGGATCAGCATCGCGTAGAAATAGAGCTCCGCGTCGAGGGCGCGCTTTATGTTCTCAGCCTTGCGAAAACCGTGCTGCTCGCCGTCGAACAAAAAATAGCCGACCGGAATGCCGCGCGCCCTCAGCGCCTCGACCATGAGTTCGGTCTGGTTTGGGGGGACGACGCGATCCTCCGTACCTTGGAAGAAGATGACCGGCGCCGAGAGGCGATCGACATGGTTGATGGGGGAGCGTTCGAAATAGGTCTCTCTGTCCGACGGATAGGGACCAATCAGCCAGTCCAGGTAACGGGACTCGAATTTGTGCGTGTCCCGCGCCAGGGCCTCGAGATCGCTAACCCCATAGTAGCTCGCGCCCGCGCTGAACACTTTGTCGTCCTTAGGCGTGAGCGCGCAGAGCGTGGTGTAGCCGCCGGCGCTGCCGCCGCTGATCATGAGCCGCTCGGGGTCGGCGTCCCGATTCTCGACTAGCCAGCGCGCGCCGGCGGCGCAGTCCTCGACATCGACGAGGCCCCACTGCCTTTCGAGCCGCAGCCGGTAAGGGCGACCATAGCCCGTGCTGCCGCGATAGTTCACGTCGAGCACCCCAATTCCGCGGCTCGTCCAGTATTGCGTCGAAAGCGAGAGGGTGCTCGAGGCGGACGAGGTCGGGCCTCCGTGGCTCTTCACGAGCACCGGCGCCTTCTCGTCCGCCGGCGCGGCAAACTCGGGCGAAAAGGGCGGATAGTAGAACGCGTGGGCCATCTCTCCGCCGTCCGTCGGGAAGGCGATCGGCTGAGGGATCGAAACGTAACGGCGGACGTCCTCGCGAAGGACGAACGAGCGACGCAAGACCCGGTGAGTTCCCTTCATCAGGTCGAGGTCGACAAGCGCTGGGGCTTCAGAAGGCGACCCGCCGATGAAGACAACGCGCCCTGGAGCGGCGCGGAGCTGGGCAATGTCGGTGAATTCGGTCGGAATGACCTCGAAGCGCTTGGACCGCGTATCGATCGCAACCAGCATCCACACGCCGTCGCGAACGAAGCATGTGATCAGGCGATCGGCAGACTTCGAACGCATACGTCGACATGCCGAACTGCCATTGCGGTCGCCCGAATTCGGCGTCCATCTCCGCCATGGTTTCGATCGCCCCGTCGCGCTCGCGATAGAGATTCCACCAGCCCGAACCTCGGTCCGATACGAAATAGAGATCCCCATTTGGCGACCATTCGGGCTGGAAGACCGACTCGTCTGGTCCACCCGCGACTCGGCGCGCGCTTCCGATTGTCCCATCCGGGAGGATGTCCCCGACCCAGGCCTCCGTCGCCACCCACGGCATGTCGGGATGGCGCCAGGTCAGCCAAGACATGCGGCTTCCGTCAGGGCTGAGACGAGGAGTCGAAAAGAAATCTTTCCCCGAGACGAGAACCTGGGGGGCGGTCGCGCCGAAGAGGTCGACGGCGGCCAGCGTGGTGACCGCCTCACCCGCTCCGGTGTGATCCTCCCGAACGCAAACCATGCGCCCCCGCCGGCGGTCTATGACGCCGTCCGCGTACCGCAGCGCATCCGCAGCCGCTTCGGTCGGAGCAGGCGTGATCGGGCTCGGCGGCCGGCCTGCATCCAGGCGATAGAGCCGCTGATCAATATTGTTCGAGAAATAGACCACCCCGCCGCTGACGGCGAACGCGCCGCCGCCGTACTCTTGCGCGCGCGTGCGAACGCTGAACGCTTTGGCGTCGTCGGGCGTGACTCGTTCCGGCTCCCCGTCCGCGCCGACGCGGTAGATGAAAGATCGTCCCTGTTTCTGCGGCTGAGTCTCGCTCCAATAGATTGCTTCGCCGTCAAGCGCGACCTGCTCGAGACGGATCGAATCGGCGATGACGAGGTCGGAGGTTATGGGAGACCTCCAAAAGCCATAGGGGCTGGCGACCATGCTTCTCATCTGCCTTGGCGGGCGGCGACGCACCGTTCATCGTCGTCGCAAACACGTATGAGCTCTCAGCGATTACCGCCAGCCGAGGGCAGGCGCGACATGCGTCAAGATCGCTTCGATCACATGCGCGTTGTAAGCCACGCCAAGCTGGTTGGGAACGGTGAGCAGAAGCGTATCGGCCGCGGCGATCGCCTCGTCCTTGCTGAGTTCGTCGATCAGCACGTCCGGCTCGGCGGCGTAGCTGCGGCCGAAGATGGCGCGCGTCTTCTCGTCGATGAAGCCGATCTGGTCTCTTTCCGGTCGGCCGCGCCCGAAATAGGCGCGATCGCGATCATCGACCAGCGCAAAAATGCTGCGGCTCACCGAGACCCGCGGCTCCCGAATGTGGCCGGCCTCCTTCCAGGCCTTGCGAAAGGCGCGGATCTGCGCGGCCTGCTGGACGTGGAACGCCTCTCCAGTCTCGTCGTCCTTCAGGGTCGAGCTTTGCAAATTCATACCGAGCTTCGCAGCCCACGCAGCTGTTCCATTGGAGCCAGCGCCCCACCAAATCCGTTCGCGAAGACCGTTCGAATAGGGTTCGAGGCGCAGGAGACCGGGCGGATTCGAAAACATCGGCTGCGGGTTCGGCTCGGCAAACCCCTCACCTTTCAGCAGTTGGAGAAACGCCTCCGCATGACGCCGGCCCATGTCGGCGTCGCTCTGGCCTTCGACTGGGCGGTAGCCGAAATAGCGCCAGCCATCGATCACCTGCTCGGGCGAGCCCCGGCTAATTCCGAGTTGCAGTCGACCGCCGGCGATGAGGTCCGTCGCGCCCGCATCCTCGACCATGTAGGGCGGGTTTTCGTACCGCATGTCGATGACAGCGGTGCCGATCTCGATACGCTTCGTTCTTGCGCCGACCGCCGCCAGCAGCGGGAAGGGCGAGGCGAGTTGCCGAGCGAAATGATGAACGCGGAAATAGGCCCCGTCCGCGCCGAGTTCCTCCGCCGCGACGGCGAGGTCGATCGATTGCAGGAGCGCGTCGGCGGCCGAGCGCGTCGCCGACTGAGGCGAGGGCGTCCAGTGTCCGAACGAGAGAAAGCCGATTCTTTTCATGGGAAGTTCAGCCTCGTTTCCATTAACGGAGGCACAACGAAGCAAGTCAGCGCGAGAGACAATAAACGGGCCGCGGCAGACGGGCTACCTCTTATCCCGTCAAAGCGCTAGCCGAAGCCCATGTTCAGGGCGTTTGAGACGGTTCGCCCGCGTTGTCTGCTTGCGGCTGAACGGCAATCAACGTGTCGCCAATCTTTCGAAGGTATATTGGCGAACGCTCTGAAGAGACGTCCGTTGCGATGGATAGCTGCCCGATGGGTGGAAGGGAACGCCTCCTTTGGGCGGATTGTGTTGAAAAACCCCGATTTTCGGTTCGATCACAATTGGCGAGGCCAATGACGCGCGCCGAAAAAGTTTTGCCTGGGGGTTCGGCTTACACAAGCGGTTGCCGGCGGGCGAGCTTCGTAGGCTCACCAATGGCACGTTCAACGCCAATCAAGGCATGCGGATCAGCAAATGCGGTTTTCGACGACCGGCCGCTTCACGGGTTTTTCAACACAATCGGCGGATACCGGGCTAACACGCGCGGCGGTCAAGGCAGGAAGCTTCCTCGCCTGTCCTGACGTTCGGCCAACCAGGCGAATCAGTTTCTTGACGGGATCAACCTCCGCCGTAGCAGTCGGGGCGCTTGCTCGCCGGCATATTCAAGGCCAAGCCACGACGTCCGGCCTATTCGAACTGCCCTCTTGTTCCTCCGGAAGGGCGTTGGAGAGCGACGTCGATATTGACTTATCCCGTCCCTTGGTCGCCAAGGCTCGCGCGACCGCTCCGAACACATCGTCGACTGAGATGTTGACGAGGCATGGGAGTCCTTTGCCGCATTCCTCGACCAGCTCGATCCCACAGCCGTAGCATGGCACGCGGCGGGTGACGATGAGGCCGGCTTCCTGAGCCCACTCGCGCCAGTTGACCGCGCCCATATGTATGCTGACGACTGGCGCTCCTCGGACCGATGCCAGATGTTTGGGCCCCGTGTCGTTGCCGACGAAGACCGCGCAGCAGGAAAGTAACGCGTCGAAGTGCGGAAACGACAAATGTTGGGCGATCAGATGCAGATCCGGGTTGGCGCGGATCGCAGGGTCGACAGCCTGGAGTTCGTCCCGCGAGTCCACGAGCAGCGCGACCTGCAGGCCCCACTCGGCGGTCATCCGAGCGGCCAGCTCGAGATAATTGGCCAGCGGCCATTTCCGGGTCACTGTCCGCGCGCCGCTGTGCAGCGTGGCGAAAGGCCGGTCGAGGTCCAGCCCCAAATCCGCAAGCAGGCTCGGGTCGCTGTTTGGGCTCGGCAACTGGAAGGGAGCGTGACGCATGACCGCTGCGAGCGCCACGACCAGAGCCGTCGGACTTGACGAATGGGGCGAGCCTTCGCGCCAGTTGCCCACGTCGCGTGTCTGCAGGTTGATGCCGAACGTGAGCCACGGGAAGTCGCCAGGCGAGAAGCCGGCGGTATAGCGCGCCGCCGCCAACCGAAGCAGCGGCCGCGAATCCGGCCCGGGCGACAAGTCGATGGCGAGATCGAAGGATTTCGGCTCGAGCGTTTTCCTTAGCCGCAGCTGCTCCGCAATCGAGGCGAAACGCCGGCGCGCCAACGGGTCCCGAACCATCTCCACGGCGAGGACCTCGGAGAAGAGGCTCGTCGACAGCAGAAGTTCGCGATTGGACGGCGCGGCAAGGCACGTCAGGTCCGCGTTTGGAAAAAGGTCTCTGAGAGCGAACATGGCGGGAAGCGAAAGCGCCACGTCGCCAAGCTGGTCCGCGCGCACCACGAGCACATTCTTGAAGTCGCCCTGGAACATATTCCGCTCCGCCTGCAGGACGACGCTAGGCAGACCATTAACCCGTTCATCAATAGAAATTCCTGCGGCGGTTGCAGGCAGGTCAAAGAGGGACGCGGATTGCTCCTCGGTGTGATTCGAAGGCGAAGGATCGACCCAAACCGTTTCTTCTCTTGAACGATAGCCCCCCTCGCGCTCCTCGAAATAGACCTGAAGCAGATGCGAGCCGGGCGTCACATCGGAAAGATCCATCCAGCAATTGACGATCCACGCCTTTATTGGCTCATGCGGATCGTCCGATGCGAACTCTTACGGGCGCGGCGACTCCAACCGTCTTGCCGTCGATACGCGCGCGCATCGCAATAATTTCGATAGCTGAATGAACCCGCGCCCGCACGAAGTCGCAGGCACGCAGAAGAATCAGCTCGCCCGCTATGCCGCGCCGCCGTTGGCGACCGATGTCGAGGAATTCGATCTCCTCACGGACCGTCGGGACACTCTGCTGGGCGAATTCCGAAGCGATCTCAGGCGCGAGGTCGAAAATGGTGATCCCTTCATCGCAAAATACCTCGTCGAAATTGACGGCTTCCTCGCCGAGCGCTTTGCGGTAATAGGACTTCTCCCGAGCCAGTCCGAGAAAGAGCGAATCCGCCCGGAAACGATCGGCGATGCTCGCCATCGGCTCGACTTCCGGCAAGATCGCCAAGAGTTCCTGTCGCGCAAAGACGTCCCCCGCATCATCCGCCGAGATTTTCTCAAACAGGCGCGCTGCGGTCGCAAAATCGCCGTTAATTTTGGCGAGCAGCGCCTTCTCTACGAGATAGTCTTTTGGCGCCTCCTTTTCTTGGACGGCACACTTCATCAACTTATAAGCAAACGCCAAATAGCCGGCGCCCTTCAACCTGTGGGCACAGTCTATGATATTCCAGGTCGGCGCATCTGCCGCGACCCAGTTCCAAGCCAGGACCTGGATGGATTGCGGCAATCTTCTTTCGATCGCCTCTTGAAGAAGATCGTCGATTTGGGAGACGGTTAGCGACCGAGCGCCGGTGGCGGCGAGCTGGGAGAAAAGTTTGTCGAGCGCAGGGTTTGAGGAAGCCGATGTCGAAGGCGGAAGCAGTCGATTGATCTCGTCGAAGATGGCGGCAGCCGAGCCCAGTTCGGCGACGAGATCGGCCAGTGGATTGCCGCCGAGTGAAAGGTCTGCGGCGACCTGTTCGGGCCGGACGTAGGCGCCAACGAATCGTTTGGCATGATCTCGACACCAGCGGCAGACGAGGTCGTTCAAAGCGTTGGCGGCGACAAGGCGAAGATTTGGGATATTTGCGGCGTTTGGAAACGTGATCATATGTTCGGAAGGGATCGCGGCCTGCTGGAGACCTTGTACCCCCCCGATGACCGCGGCTGCGGAGACAGGCGTTTTCGCCGCGATCGCGAAGTATGCTTGGTCGACAGCTTCGATCAACCGATTCAGAACTGTTTCGGCGTCGTCGCACGCAAGGACGGTAAGCGGCCAGGGGGAACGCGGCTCCGGTGGGACAGGCAGCCTTCGAGACGTCTCCTCTCCGTCCAAATCTTTGCTGGCCAACATTCCCGCAATCATTCGTTGTAGGCGCGCGCGAGGTGATATCGCGCGCCGGTCCGCACGGCCAACATTTGCCTTGACCAACTCGGAAAGATGGGCGGCAGGCCAGACGCCGATGTGCTGCACCAACGTATAGTGCTCCTGGCGAAACGCTCCCACATCGTCGGTGAGATACGCGAGCTCGAAGAAAGCCCTGGCGACATCCGGGAGTCCGTGGAGCGCCAGAGACTTGCCCGCATTTATGATCGCACGGTGGTCCAGAGTGTCGCCTCGCAGGCAGAGGGCGACGTCCCAGAATGCCTCCGGCGGAAGGTCGTCCGGCTTCGAAGGCGTGTCGAAAAAAGCCAGCTGCGCCGCTGACGCGGAGCCTAGGTTGGCGATCTCGACGTAAGCGGTCGCTTCCCCCAATTGGGCGCTTTCGCGGTAGGCCCATTCCTCTTCATTGATGTTGCCCGTGATCTTGAACAAGTGGCCCAACTGGACGTACACGTCGCCCGTCGGCTGCGTCGCCAGCACAGCGGAATAGGCGTCGAACGCGCCTTTGTAATCGCGGCCATCTTTCAAGCAGTGCCCGGACATCATCCGGTAATCCGGACTCTCCGGGAACAGATCGGCCACATGGGCGTAGCACTTGGCGGCCCGAAAATGCTCTTTGTTCGCGATTGCTTTCTCCGCTTCATCCAGGAGCGCCCGCCGCGCCGCGTCTTCATTCGTTGGAGCTGGGACTATCAATTTACTCTCGGCCGAAGCCTCGTCCTCAACCGATGGCCGCGCCGTCTCCTCCGCCTGAACCGTCGGTCGCTCCGGCGTGGCTGCATCCGATGGAACCGGCGACGCGATCGGCGGCGTCACGGATGCCGTCGGTAGCGCGTCCGAATCAAGAATAGGAAAGCGCTGATCCATGTCCTTCCCCACGGCAGTCTCTTCTGCACGATGCACGACGCTCAGGCACGATCTTGGCCTGCTCCGGAAACGCGCCCTCGCGTCCGTTGAAGCGGGCTGAAGTTATTTACGATGAATCACCCGAGAAAGCACACGCGGGGCCGACCTCAGTCACGGGCTATGCCACGAATACTTTGCCCGGCGCGGCCGCGACAATGGACACAAGTTCGCTTGTCGCTTTTCCTTCGGAATTGATAACGGTCAACATGCCTTCCGGCCGTAGCGCCCGCGCTATCGCAACCAGGTCCGGCACGGCGTACCGCCGCCCATCGACCTCAATTCGCGCTCCCGCCTGCGCCAGCTGAACAAGGTCCGCGGGGCTTTTACCTTCAATAGCCAATGAAACCCCCCACTTCGCGAGACACACACGCCAGAAGGCGTCCGTAAGGCTTCAATTTCCTAACAGTCTCGGCCTTATGACGGTCCAAGCCTCCGTCTCCATGCTCTGGCGCCTTCCACGAAGCGCGGCCTGCCGCCGTCCGCCTCGCCCAAGCTCGCCGCTCCGGTCCGGTCCGAACTCTGGTAAACGATGACCCGCCGCCTTCGCAATGGGAAAGAGTCATTCTCATAGCTGCGGCAGGCGCGCCGGCTGAATGCGCTCAGTTTAACTAAACGATGACGCGGAAGAGCAGGTTGCGGCGCGCCGATCGACGGCTCGGCCGAGTCGACCGCGCCATATCCGGTGAGCCGTGTTTTCGGTTCGGCAAGTTTCGAGAGGAGTCCGCGGGATTTGCGTCTTGGCGAGACGGCAATAAAGAAGCCCAGCTTTGCCAGCGGGATCAAAGGGGCCTCATCTGTCTGGCAATCGCCTCGGCGTTACGTCCGGCGCCGTGGCGTTTGTCTTGTCGCGCCGCTTGTGCTCAGGGACGGCGTTCCCCCCCGGACGCCAGGCAAAGCTCCTCCGAAGTCAAAAAAAGAATACGCCGGTAAGGGCTCAGTCTCCATCGCGGCGTGTACCGGCGGAGAATTCCCGGAACTCGACATCGATCGATCGTAACGTCAATCGGTTCAACGTTTCGGTCCTCTTCGCTACGATCTCAAATCTCTGCGTCGCTTCCGGCGCCAGGACGCGCACAGGTTCCGCGAAACTCTGGAGCGAGACCGCTTCAAGAATGCGGCGGCCTCCCTCGGCGGTAAAGACGAGGTTCACTTCTCCGTCGATCTCGCCGTTGAACGTGAACGCGTATTCGCCTGGCGCCAGCGAGGCGTAGGGCCCATAGAACAATGCTCGCTGAGGCACGGAACCATGGAGATCGCGGGTATATTGCAAAAGCGAATCCCGGCGCAGCGCCGGGTGGCCGCCGCCCGCGTCGTACTCCTTGCGTATTTTCAGATCGTCGACGGTTATGACAAATTTTGCTTCCGCCGATAGCAAGCAGGCCTCCGTCGCTTGTGCCGGGGCGCCCGCAGCCGGCGCTTCGCCGTCCTTGCAGTCCGATATCGGGCGGCTTCCAGGCCTGTCCGGGGAATGCGCAGCAATTTCGCACATCACCGCGGCGGCATAATCGGGCCAGCCTTTCATCCTTCGCCGAGCGATCTGCTTCAGCAGCCCGCCATATCTCACTGAGTCGGAAGCGAGCGTCTCGAAACCGATTTCGATTTCGTCGAGGTTGCGAGGATCGACCGTCAAGCATCCGCCGGCGCGCGCGATTTCTGCGATTGATCCGCCTTCGGAACAAAGACAAGGTATTCCGCGCCACATGCTTTCCGCGACCGGAAGGCCGTATCCTTCCGCGAGCGAAAGGAAGACTGAAGCCCGAGCGCGGCTCCAGAATCGGCCGAGCTCGGCGTCGGGCACATACCCATGCAACTGAATTCGACCGCCGCTGCGCTTGGCGATCAAGCTTGCCGGCGCTGCGCAGTCCGGCGTCACCGTACCGACCACGTGAAAGCGCAAGTCGAGATCGGGCCTGCGCGCAATCAGCCGGGCGAAAGCCTTCATGGTTGAGAGTTGATTCTTGTGCGCGCACACAGTCCCGATTGTGAGAAACTCGATTGGATTCGAATCGGCCGCCGCAGCAACGAGCCGCGGCGGAGTCCGAGCAACTCCGGAAATTTCCTCCGGCAAAAGAGTCGGGTGAATCGGCGGCAGCCGTTCCGCAGGATGGCCATGCGCCAGCAGCCAATCGGCCAACGCCGTTCCAGTCGTTTGGGAAACGGGTAGGACCACGTCGACGTTGACCATGGCTTGAGCGTAGACAGCGAATCGCAAGCGATCGAGTTCGCCGTCGTCGCCGGTTTTGGAGGCGATGTCGACCAGCGCACGCCGCTGCCCGTTGCAAGGGCGATAGGTCAGCGGCAGGATGTCATGAAGGATCACCGCCGTCCGCACGCCAAAGGGTCGGGCATAGCCGATCGGATCGATGATCGAAATCGACGGGTACTCGGGGTCGTAGCTGTGAAGGTGAGGAACCTCCGCAAAGAGCATCCAGTCGCCGCGCTCTAGCTTGACGGGATCGCCAGGCGCCGTCGACATCTGCAGCTCGGGCCCGCCATGGCGGGCGAAGTTCTCGAGATGCTTTTCCGGGGCATGAACAACCGCCTGCTTGTCTATGCTCCAGCACACAGGGATGAACTCGACATGGTCCGAAGTGACCAATTGACGGCCCAGGTTCTTGACGACGCGCGGAATCCCGCTGACGCCGGTGTCTGTTCCGGTGATGTGGATAAAATAGTGAATTCGCATTCTACCCGTTACGCCGGCTCGATCCGCTCGCGACCGGACGCCGCTCCGAGGGTATCGCTGTAAGCTTCATGGAAGCGCCAGAAGACGTCATCAGCCTGCAGGTCGGCCATGCATGCGATTCCGTTGGGGCACAAGTCGGCGCCGATTTCGCAAGGTGAACAGGGAAGGACCCGACTGACGACAACCACCCGCTCTCCGCGCGGCATCCACTCGTTGTACGCATGACTCGCTCCAAAAATGCAAAGCGTCCAACGCCCGCGTCCCGCCGCCAGATGAGCGACGCCGGAGTTATTGGCGATTACGTAAGGCGCGGCGTCTATCGCCGCCACGAGTTCGTCCCAACTCAGCGTACCGCACGCATTCATCACCCGGTCCGACGGAAGATCGCGGACGAGGATGTTGGCCAAAACGCGCTGGTTCCGCGTGCCCGTAATGACAACCGGGAATCCATGCACTCGCCAAATCATCTCGATCAGATCTCGATAGCTCCGGATAGGCCATTCCCGGATGCGCTCATTGGCGAAGGGGGAGATGACGACGGCAGCGGTCGCCGCGAAATCCATCAGAGCACTTCGGCGGTGAAGGCGTTGCGCAGCCTAAACGCCGCCAAATGAGCAAGGAGCGCCATCGCCTCGGACTGATGTGGAGCCCGGAAAACACCCTGCCGCACATACCGCAACCCAAGAAATCGAAATGGCTTCGTTTGAAAGGGCTTACCGGCGCGGTAAAGCCGAAATTCAAACCGGTCGATGCTTTCGCCGATTTGGAGGCTGAATTTCGGGTGCTCGTTTCGTTTGAGCGACAGAACACCCGCGCAAAGCTTCCGACGCCCCGCGTCGACCGCAATGTCATACCCGATGCTCGACTCCTCGCTCAGCGGTTCGATCAGGCATTCGAACTCGTAAACGCCGGGCTTCAAACTCGAGTACGGCCCCCAAATCAGCGCCTTATCGCCGAATGCGCGAAGCGAGTTGTCGGCGACGATTTCATAGGTTCGATGCAGAGGAAAGCAAGTGTGGAATTGGTCGGCCATTAGCGCGGTCTGCTCCGCGCGGTCGTCGGCGGTTCCGCTCGGCATATGCAAGCGGATCGACAACCATGGAAAGAAATCCAAGCGATCGAAGCCCGCGCGATGCTGTGCCGTAATGACCCTCAACACGTCGCGCGTATCGTCAAACAGCCGAAAGTCGATCGCCAAATCGAACGAAGTTCCTCCGAGCTGTTTTCGGAACCCTTCGACCAGCGCTTCGCGAGGCGGAATGTGAAGTCGAGCAGAATCGTCTTCCGGGAAAAAGTCGAAAATCACGACCTTGTCGAACTGGCCGCAGGTCTCGGCCTCGGATCGGTTCCAGGAACCACATACAATGGTGATCTCTGCGGCCGGGAACGATGAGCGCAAGACCTTGAACGCTTCGGTCGCCATGAGGAAGTCGCCGCGATGATCGAGTTTGAGAGCAACAATTCGTCGAATTTCATGCGAATCCGGCAAGACGGTAAGGGTCTTGACCGTCCCGCCCTTAGTGATCGGGACATACCTGGTCGGCTTCGTCGCTCGCGTGGACCAGTTCTCCTGCCCCTCCAGTTCGTGACGCCACGCCGGCGGGGCGATCTTCTCCAGGGCGACGGCAATGTCCTGTCCGCCGACCGGTTCGCTCGCCAGTCGGGCCCGATAGTCGTAACCTTCGTCATTCTCCCCGAGAAACCGCACGCGATACTCGCAAGGGTCGATTGCCTCCTCGATGTCGGCCAGCAGCGTGCCGGGAGTGTAGAAACGACGATGAAGAGGGTTGCGCAGGGAAGGCAGCCGGAGTTTGCGCTCGTACAAAAATTGGTGTGGGACGATTACGACAAGGAAGCCGCCCAGCGCCAGCTTCGAAAAACAGACATTTAAGAACTGACGGGTCTCGATGACGGCCTGCAAGACGTTCCGAACGACAATGACGCCGCAGTCGGCGCTCAGGCCTCCCACAGTGCACAAGGCCTCCGCCGCGTTGGCGCAATTGATGCCGACTGTAGCGGAGATCGAGACGAGCGGCCGGCAATTTTCGTCGCCGGCCGGATGCAGTTCGATGACGGCGCCTTCCTCTATCGCGCGTCGCAACCGGCCTTGGCCCACAATTGTTTGGGCGAGTAAGATTTCGAGCAACACGCGGTTGCCATCGGGCAACTTGTCTCTTTGTGGCTCATAAAACTCCACGGATCCCCCGTTGGGCGCAACTGTCGCGTTCATCGCCAACTTGCGCTCCAGCGGGCCTGGCTTCTCGCACGGAATTGATAAACGAGTAGGCCGTCTTCTCTGACCGCGCAATGTTTGGGACATGCCCTACGATGCAAGAGCAACAGGCAGGTAAACGAAACTCGAATTTTTGTGAATCTGCCCGGATCGGCTCCATCCGGCCGTTCGCTTCGGTGCTCGGACGAGAGCGAGTCGCCTCGATGATCGGCGGAAGCGTGGAGTGCGGTGACAGGGCCGCGCCGCAGAGATGGGGCTGCTCTCGTCGACACGGGGCCGCTAAACCTCACCAAGATGCATAGGCGACACGTCGGTCAGCGGTATCTGTCGACGGAGCTCAAATAGTTCACGTAGCGCGCGACACCGTCACCAACCGGCGCGAAAGGAGCCTTGTAACCCGCCGCGCGCAAGTTGTTCATCGAGGCGCGAGAGAAGTACTGGTATCGCTCGCGTAGCGCCTCCGGCATCGGGACATAGCGGATATTGGGTTTCCTTCCGACTGCCCCGAACAGAGCCTCGACCAGCGTCCGAAATGATGCGGCGACGCCTGTGCCGATATTAAGCACGCCTTGGGAGGGCCCATTGTCGAGAAGCCAGAGAGTCGCCGCCACAGCGTCGTCGACGTAGATGAAATCCCGCAATTGCTCGCCGTCGGCCCAACCCTCACGATGGCTCTTGAACAGATCCACTGCCTCACCCGCCACGGCTAATGCATAGTTCTTGCCAACAACGCTGCTCATATCCCCCTTGTGATATTCATTCTGACCGTAGACGTTGAAGTACTTGACGCCGATGCATTTTGGAGGCAGCGGCAGGTTTGCCTCACGCCGCTCGGCGACCACCTTGTCGACGAGATGCTTGCTCCAGCCGTACAAATTCAGGGGGCGCAGCTCCTTGAGCGCTGCGAGCGAACCGTCGTCCTCGAAGCCGGCCTCGCCGTCGCCGTAGGTCGCCGCGCTCGATGCGTATACCAGCTTCACGTTCTGGCGAGCGCAGTAATCGATGAGATCGACTGTGGCCCTGAAATTGATGCGCATCACCTCATCGCCGTCTGTCGCTGTCGTCGAAGTTTTGGCTCCGAGGTGCAATATTGCTTCTGGCCGATTCCGCTCGAGATGCGCCATCAACTGATCGGGATGGAGGAAGTCGCGAAAGGTCCGCTTGCGCAGGTTCTGCCAGCGCAGGTCGTCTCCAAGCCGATCGCAGACGACAATATCGTCTCGTCCTTGCTCGTTAAGTGCGGCGATTGCGTTTGAACCGATGAAGCCCGCGCCACCTGTGACAACGATCATTTCAGCTCCCCCTTGGAAAGGACGGCTTAGTCGGCTGGACTGCCAAAGGTCAACTTGCGCTCAAATCGCTGATGAAATTTAAAACAAACGGCGCCGCGGTGTCGCTCACCGGAACACCTGAGACTGAAGTCGGCAGTACTCCGGAGCAATTCCGGCGTTGAATTTATACCAAGTTACAACAGTAAACTTTACTCTGGCAGGCTTAACCGAATTGAATGAACATCCGATTGAGCCCTATACCGCCTTGAAGCACTCGCCCTGGGTTGACAAGCTCGCAGCGTCGATGCTTTTTCCGGTTGGAGCGCCAAAGGAGACTTTTCGGCTCTATCATCGAGGTGATCATGAGGGCGAGCAACGGCGGAGCGACCCAATTCCACAGCGAGGCGGCATCGGGGCTGAACGAACGTCCGCTTTCGCCACCCGCCCGCCGCGCGCTGGCCGAGGCAGAGATCCGTCGCGCGTTGCCAGAACCGGAGCGGCAACGCGAAGTTAACGGTCGAGGGGGGCGCGACCCAGTCCGGTATAGGGACTGGGAAGTCAAGGGCATTGCCAGCGATTTTTGATTTGAGTCCTAGGAACCCTTTACTTATCAAAACTTTATGATAAAATATGCCGGTTGAACGGCTGAAGAATTTCTTCGTGACGCTACGCGGCTGGGTTCAGAGCCGATAATAAACATCCAAGTACTGGCCTTTCTTCGATGCCCAAGCGCTGCGAGCGGCCGAGGGCGCTCGATGCCTGCGCCGACATCTTCAAACCCCCCGAATGCACGAATGTTTCGCGCCCGCGACTATGATGCAGCTTGATCGGACTCTGCTCGAAAGGGCCACGACCAAAGTTAGCTGGCGCACCCTCGGCGGCGGTCGATAGGCCGGTCATAAGTTTTGCCCTTAAGACAATGCTGTTGCGACCGGGGCTTCCTCGTTCTTGACTGATGCGAGTTCGATCGCCCCGAACGAAATGACGGCCGGACGAGCGTGCTCTGCGCTCGCGATTGGAGACAAAGGATGCGCCATGATACTCATTGACCCTGTTGTGACAGTGTACGGCCGCCTTTAGAGCGAGAGTCGCTAAGATGGACAAGTCTGGAAAGATAAGTGATCTGTCCGCCTCGCTCCGCGGCACAGGTTTTGAGCCGCCGCAAGCCGCCGCGATGTTGTCCCTGATGTTGCTTTGGTCGCAATTCCCTCCAACCGAACTTAAGGGACTACCAGAGTTCAAAGATATGTCGGCGGAATATGTATTGAGGGCCTCTATAAGAGTAGAAAACATTTTATGTCCTGAAGTCACGAACGAACTCGGGGACATCTGGAACGAGCAGCGACCTCACGACGTCGAAATTCTTCGTCGAGCAATAATTGGCGCCTTTGACGCAGGCGTGTCCGTCGACGAAATCGCAGAGACGATTCTTGAATATTCCACCCCTGACTCATTGATGTCGAAGAAGCACAGCAACAACTTGCTTGCAGTGCTCGACGCCAAGAATGGCACTCGCATTCGCTGCGCATTCCACTATTGCCTGCGTCCGGCCTGGACGCTGTCGAAGCGGGGCTTCGTTGAGCTAGATGTCGAGAACCATGATTATGCGCCCCTTCTGACGATCCTTTCCAAGGCGTGTGGTCGGAACCTCAACGTGCACGTCGGCGCGATCGGTTCGGTCGCGGGCGCTCTCGGCCAGCGAAGCGAGTTCGATCACGCCTTGATCATTCCCCCGATCGGGCTGCGTCAGAAATTTGGCCCTCCCCTTATGTCACACTTCGTGGGCATGAAGGCCGAAGACCTGACCGCCGAGTCGTTTGCGGCCCTTTGGGGCGCCAGTCTTGGTCGAGAGAGGAACGTCGTTGTTGTCGGCAACGGCATGCTATTTCGACGGTCGGGCATGGGTACAGCGTTCAAAAGGGGCCTCATCGAACGACAGGGCCTGGAGGCGGTTGTCTCGCTTCCTCGCGGAATCTTTCCCGGGACCTCGATAGGAGTGTCCGCCCTCGTGTTTTCCGGGGATGGCGCGACGAGGTCCCGTAGGGAAACGATGCGGTTTATCAACGGCAGCGATCCGGCGGCGCTGGGGCCTGCTCCCCTCAGCAAATTGCTCTCCAATAAATCGACGGATCCCCTTTGCGTCGATGCGTCTATTCGGGAAGTATCTGAAGGCGGCTTTAATCTCCTGGTTGATCGCTACGTGTGGGATCCTGCGGTTCAGATCCATCGCGAGATGCTGAACCAGCACGAAACGGTGAGGCTTGCTGATCTTGCCGACATCCACGGGCCCCAGACTCTCCCGCGAGCAAGCATAAGAGGAGAGGGACTCGAAGTTCGCGAGGCCCTTCTCGGCGACGTCGTCGACGGCCGATTGTCGCTGCCGGCAAAGCTGAGCGAATTGGCGGAGCCAGCTGCGACGAGGATCGCCACCACCTTCCTAGCGCCGGGCGACATTCTGCTTTCAATAAGAGGAGCAATTGGAAAAGTCGCGTTGATCACCGACGACCTCGTCGCCCAGAGCGGTCCCTTGCCCATTGCAGCGGGACAATCCTTCGCCATCGTCCGTTTGCGAAAAGGAGGCGCGATCGGCGAGCCCGAAGTGCTATTCAGCTACCTGCGCTCCCCGGTTGCGCAGTCGCTGCTGCAGGGAATGACCGGCGGCACCACGATCACCAAGGTGGCGATCAGGGACCTGAAAGCCATGCAGGCGCCTGTCTTGTCCGTGGAACAGCAACAGAACATCGTGAGGATGTATCAAGAGTGTAATAATATACAAAGAGATATTGATATTTTGGCGGAGAAGAGAAAGGTCATGGAGGCGAAAATAATAACGGTTATGCTAGACAACTCGCGATGCAAGAGGTAACGGCGGCAGCCATTGAAATTGGTCGTCGCTCACTTGATCGCGGGCGCAAGGTGAGATTCGTCTTGGTCGTTGAACGCCAGGGCCAAGCTTACGACAGTTTCTGCCGAACCGTCGCTTCCGAATACAGCCAAACCCCTGTGGGCGCGGTCGATGCGTCCCCGGGGCCGCAGCACCCGCAAGCGGGAGAAGTCTAAAATCCCTCGGGCTTGCCGACCACTGTCGTATGCAGCGCGCCATCGCCCAGCGCTTGCGCGGCGGCGCGCTTGAGGCTGGCGGGCGTCACCGCCGCGATCAGCCGGTTGCGCTCGACGAGCCACTCGGGCGGGCGGCCTTCGAGCTGGATCTGCACCAGCTGGGAGGCGATCTTGGCCGAGGTGTCGAAGCGCAAGGGATAGGAGCCGACGAGATAGGTCTTTCCCTTCTCGAGCTCCTCGTCGCTGAGGCCGTTCAGCGCCACGTCGCGGATCTCGGCCGAGGCGACGTCGAAGGATTCGCGCGCCCGCTCGTTCTTGGTCGTAGTGCCGCCGTAGAAAAAGCCGCCGTGGTCGAGGGCGTAGAGATTGCCGAACACAGTGTAGGCGAGGCCGCGCTTCTCCCGCACCTCCCGGAACAGGCGCGAGGTCATGTTGCCCGAGCCGCCGAGCACATGCGCCGCCACGATGCTCGGGATGAAATCGGGATCGTCCCGCTTGAGCGACGGCCGGCCGAAGCGGATGGTCGACTGCGGCACGTCGAGCGGGACCACGTCCACGTCGCCGAGCCCCATGAACGGCGCCTCCGGAACGGGCTTGAGATTCCCCTTCGCCGGCAGGTCGGCGAAGGCCCGGTCGACGAGCTCGGCCGCGCCCTTTTCGTCGATCGCGCCGACCACGGCGACGACCAGCTGATCGCGGGCGAGCGTCCGCTTGGCCGCGGCGACGAGGTCCGCCCGCTCGATCCGCGCCAGCGTGTCGATGGCGCCTTCGGCCGGAAGACCGTATGGGTGGCCGCGAAAGGCGCTCGCCCGCCAGGTTTTTGCGGCGACCGTCCCCGGATCGTTGGCGTCGTGCCTCAGGCGGGCATTGGCGTGCTCGCGCACCCGCACGAACGGCTCCTCGTCGAAGCGCGGCGCGTTGACGGCGAGGCGCAGAAGCTCCGCAGCCCGGTCGAGGTTCTTCACCAGCGTGCGCATGCGCCCGGACATGTGATCGCGGTCGTTGCGGAAGTTGAGTTCAATCGCCTTCTCGTCGAGCGCCTGCTGGAAGGCTTGCGAGTCGAGCTCTCCCGCGCCCTCGTCGAGCAGGCCCGCGAGCAGCATCCCGAGGCCCGCCTTCTCGGCGGGATCCTGGGCCGCGCCGCCCCGCATGGCGAATTCAAGCGCAACCAGCTGGACGGCGGCGGATTCGACGAACCAGAAGGCGAGTCCGCGCGGGCTCGTCACCACCCGCACGTTGACGGTCGAGGAAGCAGGCGGCGCGGCGACGTGTTTCTGCATGGGGCGTTTCCGGATGCGTTTCTTCGGTGGATAGGCTTCAGGCGGCTTCGGCCTCGAGCGGCAAGAGGTGTCCGGTCACGGCCGGCTTGCGGTCGAGGCGGCGCCGCGCCGCGGCAAGGACCGCCTCGGCGTCGACGGCCTCGATCTTCGCCGGCCATTCCTCGACCTCGCGAATGGTCTGGCCGATCGCGAGCGACGAGCCGTACCAGCGCGCGAGATCCGACTGGCTGTCGCGGGCGTAGAGCGCGTCCGCCACCAGGCGGGTCTTGGCGCGTTCGAGTGCGCCGGGCTCAATCCCGTCGGCCAGGAATTTCGCGATCACTTTGTCGAACGCCTTGTCGAGCGTCTCCAGACTCACGTCGGGCGCCGGCGTCGCATTGACGATGAACCGGGTCTCGTCGAGCGCGGTTCCGTGATAATAGGCCCAGGCCGAGACCGCGAGCTTCTCCTCGACCACCAGCGACCGATAGAGGAGGCTCGTCTGCCCGCCGCCGAGGAGATGGGCGAGCACGTCGAGCGCCTCCGACTCGCCTTCCTTCGCGGTTCGGCAGGAAGGGGCGAGATAATGGCGCTGCCAGTTCGGCTGCTCGACCTTGTCGTCCCTGACCGTCACTAGGCGGTTCGCGACCGTCGGGGGCTCGTGCGCCCGCACCCGCTCGGGACGCGCGCCCCTCGGCTTCACCCGGCCGTAAGTGTCTTCCGCCAGCGCCCGCGTCGCCTCCGGCTCTGCGTCGCCGGCAACGACGAGGATGGCGTTCTCGGGCGTATAGAAGCGCTGGTAATAGGCGAGCGCGTCCTCGCGCCTGAGGCCCTCGATCTCGTGCCCCCAGCCGATGATCGGGACGCCGTACGGGTGATGGGTGAAGAGCGTCGCTTGCACCGCCTCGCCGAGCTGCGCGCCGGGGTCGGTGTCGCAATGCATACGCCGCTCCTCGAGCACGACGTCGCGCTCCGGCGCGACGATCTCGTCGGTCAGCACGAGCCCCGTCATCCGGTCCGCCTCGAAGTCCATGCAGGCCCTGAGATGCTCTTTCGCGACCTGCTGGAAATAGGCGGTGAAATCGTTGCCGGTGAAGGCGTTCTCCTGGCCGCCGATCTCGGAGATGAATTCTGAGAATTCGCCTTTCGGATGGGCCTTCGTGCCCTTGAACATCAGATGCTCGAGGAAATGAGCGATGCCCGACTTGCCGACCGGATCGTCGGCCGCGCCGTTGCGGTACCAGATCATGTGGGTGACAACTGGGGCGCGATGATCCGGGATGACCACGACCTCGAGGCCGTTCGTGAGGGTGAAATGAGCGACCTGCGGGCCGGGGACGTGAACGGTCATCGCAATCCATAAAGCTGGAGAATCCCGACGCGACGGGCTTCTGGGCCGCCCATCGTGACGATAGCGCGACATATAGGGCGCCGGCGTCTGGCGCGCTAGGCGGGGACGCAGGCGCTCAGCGATCGCCCTTCGCTCGTCCGGATCGATCCCGGCGCGGAATAGCAGCCTGCGGCGCCCCAGAGATGCCTCGCGAGACCCGAAGGCCATGCCCAAGGTCTACAGGGTCTTCCAGACGAGAATGGCAAGTCATCAACGAAAAGCCCCACGCCGAGGGAGGAGGAACCGGCGTGGGGCTGGCGCGCACGTTCTGGGGGAGACGGCCAGCGCGCGGGTAAACTACTTTGTCATTGCTCTGTCCCGCTGGCAATCGACAGATATGGGGAGGTTGACGCAACTGTCCCGGTTGGATCGCTCCGGCTCCCAACATGGCGCTGAGCGCGAACTCGGGCCTGTTTCAAAAGCCCCTTGGCCTCGTCCTGAGGCGCCCCGAAGGGGCCTTCACGAAAGTTCCGGTCACGCTCTTTGTGGGCTTCTTGTGGGCTTCGCGCTGTGCTTATAGTGCCCCGAAGAACACGAAGATTCCACGAAGGTCACAAAGGGCTGCGACTTTCGTGCGCTGTGAGTCGGCGCGCCGGTGGCAAAATCAGGACGAGGTCGGTGCTTTTGAAACAGACCCTCAGTCCTGCGCCGAACCGTTCGGACTTTTCGCTGCACTTCGTCCCGCGCCGACTCGTCGGTGATCATCGCATCGCGAAGGCGGTCCCGGTCAGCAGCGCCGTCATGAAACCCGCCATGATCATGCAGATCGTCAGTTCCGGCTCATAGGCCGAAAAGGAGGACAACCACCAATCGTGCAGGCAAAGCCCGGCATAGCAGCCGAACAGCGCATAGCCGGCGTTCCAGTACGGGCCCATGCCCTGGCTGCTGAGAAGGTAATCGGTCCCGTAGCCAATCCCCAGGAAGATGACAATCGTCCAGACCAGCAAGAAGACGGATTCGAAGGCGTCCAGGTCCTGGATCGATTGCAACAACGGCCAGTGCCACATGAGCTCAGGGCCCGCTTCCCGTCTCCCGCGCGGATCGCTTTCATGACGGAGCTTTGTCTGCATTACGCGAGAATTGCTGCCGAGGCGTAAATTCGGAGGATAGAAGATGAGCGTTGCGCCATTTCCGACCTCCGCGTTTGGGCATCCGCCCTTGACTCTCGGTCCCTGTAGTGCAACTATTGCACTACAGGGCGATGAGGTCGTATGCCAACTTTGCACCGCATCGGTTCCGTTAGCGTGCGAATGTATGCCGATGATCACCAACCGCCGCACTTCCACGTTGTAGCGCCCAACTTTCAGGCGCTGGTGCGGATTTCGGATTTTACGGTGATCGCGGGCGACGCCAAGCCGAATGAAATCGCGCAGGTGCTGGCCTGGGCGCAGGAGAATCAGCAATGGCTCGCGCTGAAATGGGTTGAACTGAACGAACGGAGTTGATGGAGCGCTCGTTGAGCGAGCGAGTGCAACGCAATCAGGGCGAGTGAGCCCGCGAGGAGAATGACGATGCCGAGGAAGACTTTGCCGCGCATCGCTGCGGTGTCGGCCGGCGAAAAGCCGCTGACCTTGCGCATTCGATGGGTTGATGGCGAGGAAGCGGAGGTCGATGTCTCGGGCTTGGTCGAGACGTTCCGTCTCTATGAGCCGCTGCGGCGCTCCCACCAATTGTTCCGCCAGGTTCGCCTCGGCGAATATGGGACGGACGTCGTCTGGCCTGACGAGATGGATATTGCGGCCGTGACGCTGTGGCGTTTGGCCCAAGAGCAATCGGGGACGACCATGTCGCCCGAAGCCTTCAGGCATTGGCGCGAGCGCAACGCCTACACGCTTGATTGGCCGCGCGGGCCCTCGGAGTTTCGCGTCGAATGGTCGCCTATTACGAGCAAGGGGCGAAGCCAATTCCCCGCGTTGTGGCGCTCGCGACGCGGTCGCTTGAAATCGCCTGACCTTCGATTGACCTCGTCGAACACGTCAACCCAAAGGGATCGGCTCGTTCGATCTCCTCACTTGCAAAGTTGGCGGGGCCTCGACCCCCAAATCCAGCTTCGGAACGGGCGGGCAGGCGCGCGTTTCACCCCAGCTCCGTCAGCGCCCCATAGGTCTCCGGCCGGCGGTCGCGGAAGAACTGCCACAGGTTGCGCACTTCCCGCAGCTTGTCGAAATCCATATCGTGGACGAGAAGCTCGTCCTGGTCGCGGCTGGCGATCGCCTCGATCTGGCCGCGCGGGTTGACGAAATAGCTCTGCCCGTAGAACTCGCCGATGTTCCACGGCGCCTCCGTCCCGACCCGGTTGATGGCGCCGATATAGACGCCGTTCGCCACCGCCGCGGCGGGCTGCTCGAGCTTCCAGAGATATTCGGAGAGGCCCGCGACGGTCGCCGAAGGATTGACGATATATTCGGCCCCATTCAGCGCCAGCGCCCGCCAGCCTTCGGGAAAATGCCGGTCGTAGCAGATATAGACGCCGAGCTTGCAATAACGGGTCTGAAACACCGGGTAGTTTGACGCGCCGGGCTTGAAAAAGAATTTCTCCCAGAACCCCGCGACATGGGGGATGTGAGTCTTGCGGTATTTGCCGAGATAGGCGCCGTCGGCGTCGATGACTGCCGCGGCGTTGTAATAGACACCTGTCATCGCCTCCTCGTAGATCGGGACGACGATCACCATTTTGTATTTCCTGGCGAAGTCCTGCATGAGCTGGACCGTCGGGCCCTCGGGCACGCGCTCGGCAGCGGAGTACCATTTCGCGTCCTGGCTCGGGCAGAAATAGGGCTGGTTGAACACCTCCTGGAAGCACAGCACCTGCACGCCCGCTTCGCCCGCCTTCTCGACCAGCGGGACATGCGCTTCCAGCATCCCCTTGGCGATCTCCTGCGGCGACTTCTCGGTGGAGGCTTTGAGGCCCATCTGAATGAGGCCCCCGCGAACGAACGTCATTGACTACCTCCCATGGCGTAAGAAACCATCCGATCCCTCTTAAGCGCGATCGGGGCGGTTGAGAACGCCCATTGCATCCTGGGCGAATTTCCTCTTCCCGAAACGGATCGACGATCCGCGTTAATCGCCGAAGCGTCGGCCGCACGGGAATTCCTCGGTGCAAGGCCTGCCACAGCCGGCCTCGATCGCCGCAGCACAGGTCTCGGCCGTCAGCCGAGCGGCGGCCGGAAAGCGGGCGCGGAACCGCGGGAGGAAATGCCACGATCCTCGGCGTGCAACGTCGACTCCCGTGCGAAAGCTCTGACGGTCTGAGCGGTTCGGGCCGCAATCGACTTCATGAATTCATCGCAGCATGCTCATGCCATTCTGTCGCTGGGCTGGCGCTCAATCGGTGTTTTACCGGTGCAGAACGATAGCGTATCCGCTTCGATTTGCAGAAGTCTCGTCTATCCTCCGCCTCTTATGGACCCGTACATGGCGATCACCGTGGTCATTATCAGGACGAACGATCGGGCGGGCTACCCGCGATTTTCGATTCGATCGCAGCGGCGCCGCGCATCGGTCATCCGCGCCGCCTCCTCATTACTGCGCTTCCGAAACGAAACGCTGGGCGCTTTCGACTGTCGTTCTGTCCGCAGCGGGAAACGACGGAAATATCCCTGTTTTCGGCGGAGAAGGGAATTTCAATTCCCTGCTCGGCCAAAAAAATTCCCTGTTCGGCCGAGTAGGGAATTTTGCTGGAAGCGCCCTAAATCGTTAAGTTTTTCGGACCGGCTTTTCCGAAAATCGGCCCGAACGCGAGATCTTCCCTGCATTTTTCCCTAATCGCAGGTAATTCGGCCGCGCTCGCGGCTCCGCCCCTGCTCGGCCCGGGGCGACGCTATGGGTACCCTAAAGCTGCTCGCGCCTCAGCGCGCAGGCCTGGACCGCGAAGGAGCATTGGCGACCCGTGGGGAGCGCGCGCTCGTCCGGCAGGCTGTAGGCCACCCGGCTGACATGCGCGTTCGTCATCACCAGCTTCACGTCGCAGGGAAGAGGCCCCGACGACGAGGCGGCGAAGTCGAGGCCCCCGGCCCAGGGCGGCGTGTCGGTCGTCGTCACGCCGGCCGGATAGGTCCAGATCTCGGTCGCCTGGGCGACCCAGCGTTTCCGGACCGGCTCGCCCATGCAGAGCAGGATGTCCCGACTCGACAGCCCGATCATCGCCAGCTGAGCGATCTGGTCGACCGTGGGCTTGTCGGCGCAGGCCGCAAGGGTCAACCCGATGAGCGGCGCAAGCCCGATCGCAATCCTCACCCTCTCCCCCGCACGGTTCGTTTCAAGCTTCGCACGTTCTTGCCGAAAGCCGCGGATTTGACAATGCGTCCACCGGCGTCTTGACAGCGCCGGGCCCCAGTCGGGATGATCGATCCGCCAATTGACGGAGCCGCTCCCCATGATCATGAAACGAGCGACGGTCCTCCTCGTGACGGCGGCTTTCGCGGCGGCAGCGCCCGCCGGCGCGGCCGACGTCTTCACCCTCTCCTCGGTCGACTTCAAGGACGGCGACATGCTCGCCAAGAAGGTCGGCGACATCCCTTCGCGCGGGCCGAACTGCAAGGGCGACAACGTCTCGCCGCAACTCGCCTGGGCAGATCCGCCCGAAGGGACGAAGAGCTTTGCCTTCACCGTGTTCGATCCCGACGCCGGCTACGGGGCGGGCTTCGTCCACTGGGTCGCCTACGGGATCGCGCCCGACGTGACCTCGTTCGCCGAGGGCGAGATCAGCAAACCGTCCGATAAATATGTGGGCGGAACGAGCGGCAAGAAGCTTTCCACCTTCGGCGGCCCCTGTCCGCCGCCGGGCTCGCCGCACCACTATCTCTTCCAGATCGTCGCCACCGACCTCGATCCGAAGGAGCTGCCGCCCGGCCTGACCTTCGCCGAACTGCGCGACAAGCTGAAAGGCCATCGGAAGGGCGCCTCCGGCATCGTCGGCCGATACGTCAATCCCTATCCGTAAGCGAGGGGTCGCCGCCGCCGTCGCGCGTCAGGATGGCGATCTGCGTGTCGCCATAAGTCCGCTCGTCGACGACCGCGAGCCCGTGAGGCGCGACGATCAAGGCCTTTGCCGCCTCCTCGACGACGCAGAGTGCGTCCGGCTCGAGCCAGCCGCCTTCGACCAGCGAGGCGAGCGCCGGGCCGACGAGGTCCTGCCCGTAGGGCGGGTCGAGAAAGGCCAGCGCGAACGGGCCGCCGGCCGGCGCCTTGCCCAGGCGCGTCGCGTCAGCCCGCCAAATTCGGGTCACGCCGCCGAGCCCCAATGTTTCGACGTTGGCCCGCAGAATCGCCCGCGCCTCGGCCCCGTTGTCGATGAAGAGGGCGAAGCGCGCTCCGCGCGACAGCGCCTCGATTCCGAGCGCGCCCGAGCCGGCAAAGAGGTCGACCGCTCGCCGGCCCTCGACGCTGCCCGGATAACGATGCTCGAGAATGTCGAAGATCGACTCGCGCAAGCGCTCCGAAGTCGGGCGGGTGGCGCGCGACGCCGGGGCGGCGAGAACGCGGCCCTTGAGGCGGCCGCCGACGATCCGCATCGCTCAGGATTTTCTCGGCGGCCGGCGAGACCCGCCGGGCCCTTTCGGCCTTCCGTTCCCCGGCGGACGTTTGCTGCCCGGAGGGCGCTCCGTATGGCGCCGTGCGCCGTCGGAACCGCGTTGCCGCTCACTCTTCGGTCGTTCGAACCTGCGCCCTTGCGCCTCGGCGTTGCGTGGCGGACGACGCCCATCGGCGCCCGGCCCGTCGCGATCCGCCCGCCGCGGAGGCGGACCATGTCGTTCCGCGCCCCCGGCGTGGGCCCGCTCGGCTCCGCCCCGCCCGGGTCGGCCATCCCGCCTCTCCGTCCGCGGCCCGTGGCGTTTGAACTCGGCGCGCGGCGGCCGCTCGCGTCCTTCCCCGTCGCGGGCCCGCTTCACCTCGAACGAATCGGGCGCGCCTCGGCCGCTCGGCCAGTTCTCTCTTCGGCTCGGAGCGCAGCGCGCGGCGCTCCTCTGTCGCTGACCCCTTGGCCTTACGCGGCGCACGTGTGACGGCGGCGGCGCGCTTTCCCGCCTCTTCGGCCGTCAGCGAAATCCGCTCGACCGCGACCGTCCGTCCCTTGCGATCGTGGGTCGCGCTCCGTTCGATACGCCTGCGTGGGCCGGCCGTGTCGGCGGCGATTTCGGCCCTCAGGGCCGAGACGTGTTTGCGGCGGCGCTCGGGCTGAGACGGCGCTGGCGGCGGGCGCGTCGGCTGAGCGCCGCGCGCGCCGCGCCCTCTGGGCTCCTCGCCGCGATCGCGACCGCCGCCGGTCCGCCCGCGCTGGGAAGATTTGCGCACTGCCGGCGCGCGCCCTTCGGGCGGCGCGGGCCTGGCCAAAGCCCGCTCGACGACAGGCGCATCGAAATCGACGCCGGCTTCTCTCGCGAGCTTCGCGCCGAGCTGATCGCGCAGCACGCGCGTTCTCACCTCCGCGAGTTCCCCTTCCCCGAGATCGCCGAGCTCAAACGGGCCGAAGGAGACGCGGATCAGGCGGTTGACCGCGAGCCCCAAGTGCTCGAGCACCTTCTTGATCTCCCGGTTTTTGCCCTCGCGCAAGCCCATGGTGATCCAGACGTTCGAGCCTTGCTCGCGGTCGAGCTGCGCGTCGATGCCCGCGTAATCGACCCCATCGACCGTCACCCCGTCGCCGAGCGAATCGAGCGTCGCCTGATTGACGCGTCCGTGCGCCCGAACCCGGTAGCGGCGCAGCCAGCCGGTGGCCGGCAGCTCGAGGATACGGGCGAGACCGCCATCGTTCGTCAGGAGCAGCAGACCCTCGGTGTTGATGTCGAGCCGACCGACCGCGACAAGGCGCGGCAGGTCCGGCGGCAGCGCGTCGAAGATCGTCGCGCGCCCTTCCGGATCGCGCGCCGTGGTGACCAGGCCCCGAGGCTTGTGAAACAGAAACAGGCGGGTGCGCTCGCGCTGAGCCAATCGCTCGCCATCGACCCGCACGTCGTCCGCCTCGCTGACATTATAGGCAGGGCTCTCGAGCACTCTGCCGTTGACGGCCACCCGCCCCGCGGCGATCCAGGCCTCCGCGTCGCGGCGCGAGCACAGGCCCGCCCGCGCCATCACTTTTGCGATGCGCTGGCCTTCGCGGACCTCGGGGGCCGATGTGGTCTCGTCGCTCATGCTTGGGCTTAAGCTCCAATCCGCAACGCGCGCATTGCCCGCAGCGAGCGCCTGTCCTAAGCCCTAAGGCGTGAACGAGCCAAACGAAAAACGCTCGCCGCCAGCGTCTTCAAAGCGCCTCTTGTCGAACGCAGAGGATGCGGCGAATGATCCGATGGGCCTCGCCTTCGCCGAGGCTCGGGCCGCGGAAACGCGCGGCGAGGCCCCGATCGGCGCCGTGATCGTCCGCGACGGTGCAATGATTGCGCGCGCGGGCAATGGCGCCCGCGAACGCGCCGATCCGACGGCGCACGCCGAAATGATCGCAATCCGCAAGGCGGCCGCGGCGGTCGGTTCCGAGCGCCTCGTCGGCTGCGACTTGTATGTGACCCTGGAGCCCTGCGCGATGTGCGCCGGCGCGATCTCGCACGCGCGCATCCGCCGTCTCTACTACGCCGCGCCTGATCCAAAGGGCGGCGCCGTCGACCATGGGCCGTGCTTCTTTCGCCAGCCCACCTGTCACCATGCGCCGGAAGTCTACGGCGGGATCCGTGAAGGCGAGGCCGCGGTAATGCTCAGGGCCTTCTTCACCGCGAGGCGCTAAACCCCGCGCCCGGCATGTCCGGGTTGCCAAAAGAGCGCGCGCCGTGACACGATGAACGCTCTCGATTTGCGACCGCCCCTGGGAGGAGCGTATGCCCCGTCCGCCATTCCGCGCCGACCACGTCGGCAGCTTTCTGCGACCCGAGCGGCTGAGGGAGGCGCGGGACAAATTCGCCGAAGGCGGCCTTGCCGCGCAGGACCTGCACGCAATCGAGGACGAATGCATCCGCGAAGTGGTGCAAGCGCAGGAGAACGTCGGCCTCAAGGGCATCACCGACGGCGAGTTCCGCCGCACCTATTTCCACATTGATTTCCTCGAGCGGCTCGAGGGCGTCGAGACGCATTACGGCGAATATGTCGCGAGCTTCCGCAAGAACGACGGCACGCAGGTCGGCTTCAAGCCGCCGACGATGCATGTGGGCAGCAAAGTCCGCTGGGTCGCACCGATCCAGGGCCCCGACTTCGATTACCTGAAGTCGGTCGTGACCCGGACGCCGAAAGTCTGCATCCCGGCGCCGTCGATGTTGCATTTTCGCGGCGGACGCGAGGCGATCAGCCAGGCGGTCTATCCGAATCTCGAGGATTTCTACGAGGATCTTACTGCCGCCTATCGCGCCGAAGTCGCCGACCTCGCCCGGCGCGGCTGCCGCTATCTTCAGTTCGACGATACGAACCTCGCCTATCTTTGCGACCCCGCGATCCGCGCCCGCACCAAGGCGCGCGGCGACGATCCCGATGCGCTGACCCGCCTCTACTGCCGGCTCGTCAACGATTCGGTCCGTGACCGGCCGGCCGGCATGACGATCTGCGTTCATCTTTGCCGCGGCAATTTCAAGAGCGCCTGGGTGGCCCAGGGCGGATATGAGCCGGTTGCCGAGATTTTGCTCAACGAAATGAAGATCGATGGATTCTTCCTCGAATACGACGACGAACGCTCCGGCGACTTCGCCCCCCTTCGTTTCGCGCCGAAGAGCGCCGCCGTCGTGCTCGGCCTCATGAGCTCGAAAAGAGCCGTCGCCGAACCGAAGGACGAGATCAGGCGCCGCATCGATGAGGCGACGAAATACGTGCCGCTCGACCAATGCTGCCTGAGCCATCAGTGCGGCTTCTCCTCGACCGCCCACGGCAACGACCTCTCCGAGGCGGACCAATGGATCAAGCTCGCCCGGCTCGTCGAGGTCGCCGAGGAAGTGTGGGGCGAAGTGTGAAATCCTTCTCCTGCAAGCGGGAGAAGGTGACGCGAAGCGCCGGATGAGGTTGCTTGCGGCATGACCGAGGGACCACGATGACCTCCTTGGCCTGGTTCGAGACCGACAAGTGCTTCATCGACGGGCGCTGGGTGAGAGCGCAATCGAACGAGCTTTTGCCGCTCGAGGATCCCTCTCGCGGCGCGGAGATCGGCGCTATTGCGCGCGGGCGAAGCCCCGACGTTGACGCAGCCGTGAATGCGGCCGAGCGGGCGCTCGCCGGGGACTGGGGCCGGCTCAGCGCGGCCGAGCGCGGCCGGCTCCTTTTTCGTCTCGGCGAACTGGTCAAAACGCGCGTCGAGGAACTCGCGCGGCTGGAAGCCCTCGATGTCGGCAAGCCGATCCGGCAGGGCCGCGCCGACGCGCTGGCGATGGCCCGTTACATGGAGTTTTATGGCGGCGCCGCCGATAAGGTGATGGGCGAGACGATCCCCTACCTCGACGGCTACACCGTTTACACTTTACGCGAGCCGCACGGCGTCACCGGCCACATCGTGCCGTGGAATTATCCGATGCAGATCGCCGGCCGCACTGTCGGCGCAGCGCTGGCGATGGGAAACGCTTGCATCTTGAAGCCGGCCGAGGAAGCCTGTCTCACCTCGCTCGCGCTCGCCGACCTCGCCCGCGAAGCCGGATTCCCCCGGGCGCGCTGAACGTCGTGCCGGGCCTCGGCGAGGAAGCGGGTGCGGCGCTTTCTTCCCATCCAGGCGTACGGCATCTCTCGTTTACCGGATCCGTCACGATCGGCGCGCTCGTCCAGGCAGCTGCGGCGCGCCACGTCGCGCCGGTGACGCTCGAGCTCGGCGGCAAATCGCCACAGATCGTGTTCGCCGACGCGGACCTCGACCGGGCCTTGCCCTTCCTCGTCAACGCCGGCATTCAGAATGCTGGCCAGACCTGTTCGGCCGCTTCGCGCATTCTCGTCGAGCGCTCGCGGTACGCGGAAGTCGTCGAGCGCATGGCCGAACGTTATCGTGCCCTGCGCGTCGGCCCCGCGGACGCCGACCTCGACGTGGGTCCGCTCATCTCCGATCGGCAGAAGACGGTCGTCGAAAACTTCATCCGGGAGGGCGCCAACCTGAGCCTCGCCGCAGAAGGGACGATCGTTCGTGACGCCCCGGCCGGCGGGCATTACGTGAGGCCGACTCTGTTCGCCGGTGTGAAGCCCGACCATCGCCTCGCGCAGGACGAGATTTTTGGCCCCGTGCAGCTGGCCATCGCCTTTGACGACGAGGCGGAGGCGGTTCGCATCGCCAACGGAACGGGCTACGGCCTCGTCGCGGGAGTATGGACATCTGACGGAGGACGGCAGATGCGCCTCGCCAAAGCATTGCGCTCGGGCCAGGTGTTCATCAACAATTACGGCGCCGGCGGCGGAGTCGAACTGCCGTTCGGCGGCGTCGGCAAGTCGGGCCACGGGCGCGAAAAGGGGTTCGAGGCGCTCTATGGCTTCTCGGCCTTGAAGACGATCGCGGCCTGGCACGGCTAAACGGCCGCGCGGCCGGTACATCAGGAATGCCATGCGAACGCACGCTCTTTTTGTCTTCGTAGCCATCGCGTTCGGCTCCGGCTGCGCGGCGCCGCAGTTCAAGACCTTCTATCTCTCCGCCCGAGACTGGCGGGGGACGGAGCTTTCGGGACACGGCCAATTGAAGGTCGCCGACGCCGTCGCCGGCGCCGCGCCGCGCACCGTGACGGTCATCGAGATCGGCGCTCTTCTGGAGGCTCCCTTGAACCTGGAACGGCGGCTGCAGCTGCAGGGGGACCGGGCACGAGCCTTGACGGCGGCGCTCGAGCGGCATGGAGTCCCTGCCCCAAACATCGGCGTCGAAGTCAAGCCGGCGACCGGCGCCACGGCCGAGCCGCCGCAGCCGCTTCTGACGAAGCCGATGGTCATCCTCGTGCATTATTGAGGAAAGGATCGCCGTGAGCCGCATCGTAGTCGTCCTGAACGGACCCAATCTCAACCTGCTCGGCAAGCGTGAGCCCGAGATATACGGGCGCGAGACGCTGGCCGACGTCGAGGCCAATTGCCGCCGCCTCGGCGCCGAGCTCGGTCTCGACATCGAGTTCCGCCAGAGCAACCGCGAATACGAGATAATCGACTGGATCCATGAATGCCGCGGGCGCGCCGCCGCCATCGTCATCAACCCAGCCGCCTTCACCCACACTTCCATCGCCATTCTCGACGCGCTCAACGCCTTCGAGGGGCCGATCGTCGAGGTGCATATTTCGAACGTTCACAAGCGCGAGGACTTCCGTCATCATTCCTACGTGTCCGCCGTCGCCTCGGGAATCATCGTTGGCTGCGGAACGCAGGGCTATGAGCTGGCGCTGAGACGAATCGCAAACCTGACCGGCGCCGGCCCGGCCTGATCGAACGGAACGTCGGCCGACCTCCATCGTAGGGTCGTCGAACCAGGATATCGGGCCGATCACCTCAAACAGACCAAGAAAGAGGACCTCACAGTTGACAAGCCAGCCTCATCCGACGCCCGCTGTCGTTGACCCCGACAACGTCGCGGAAGTTCTGTGCGACGGAATGTTCAACATTCATCTGAGCGGGCCGTTCGCCCATTTGACATTTACCCAGGCGAGACCCGAGCCCGGGCCGATGTTCGCCGGCTCTCTGGTCAGGCGCAACTATGTCGTTCGCGCCAGAATCGCGATGTCCGTCGATAATCTCGTCGCGCTGCGAGATGCTTTGATGCGAATGACGCTCGACCACGGTTCTCCACCGCCCGCGACCGCCGGCGGCACGCGGCACTGATGGAAAGGGGTCGAGGTCCGAGTTCGCTTCTCACTCGACAATCGCCAGCGCAAATCCGTCCCAGCCCTTGGCGCCGACCGTCTGGATCGCCGTCGCCGCGAGGCGCGGCTCGCCTGCCATCATCTCGAACATCCGGCGGACCCCCGCGGCGCCGGATCGGGCGGCGCGATCGACAATCGCGCCGTCGCGGACCACGTTGTCGACGACGATCACGGTCCCGGGCTGCGACAGGCGCAGCGCCCATGTGAGATAGTTGTCGTTGTTGGATTTGTCGGCGTCAATGAAGACGAAATCGAACGGCGCTATTCCCTCGGCTTCGATCTTCAGCAGATTGCCGAGGGCCGGCCCGACGCGGATCTCGACCTTTTCGCTCAGGCCCGCCCGGGCGATGTTTTGGGCTGCGACTCTCGCGTGTCTTTCATCGGCCTCGAGGGTCACGAGCCGCCCATACGGCGGCAGCGCGCGAGCGATCCAGATGGCGGAATAGCCGCCGAGCGCGCCGATTTCGAGCGCCTTGGGGCGCCGGCCATCCGCATCAGCAGATAGAGCAGCTTGCCGTGCGTTGGCGACACGTCGATCTGCGGCAGGCCGGCAGCGGCGTTCGACTCCAGCGCCTGTTCCAGCGTCCGATCGGCGCCGACGATCACCCGCGCGAAATAACCGTCGACCGCGCGCCAACGTCTTTCGTCCGTCACCAATCGTCTCCTTCGCTGTTCCGCCCCGGGAGCTGCGTTAATGCGGCATCACCAGGTTGGCGTCGCGCGCGAGCCGCCATCGTCCGTCGGTTTCTTTGCGCAGCACGCTCATCGCGTATCCCGACAGGCGCCGAGGCGAAGCGCCGGGATTCGTCAGCACGACTTCGATGGGGTTCCGTATGATGGCGCGCGGACCGAAAGTCTCGATCTCCCTGATCTCAGCACGGCCTTCGAGGCTCGCGCCGAGCACGCTTTCGCTGTTGGCGACGAACTCGGCCTTGCCGAACGGCTCGCAGCCGGGGACCATGAACACGACGTCGTCCGTCATCAGGTCGAGCATAGCGGAAATGTCGCCGGCCTTGCTGGCCGCCATCCACGATTCGACAAGGCTTCGGATCTGCCGCTCGTCGTCCGTCACGCTCGCCTTCTGTCAGCCGCGGCCCGGCTCTGCAAAAGACTTGATGCTTCGGCGCCGCTCGGACTCGCTTGATCAAGCTTCCTCTTTTCCGGCGACGCCAGCCTCGGCGAAAGTCGCCATGCCGTTGTGGCAGGCGACGGCCGCCCTGATGATACCGACCGCGAGCGCCGCTCCCGAGCCTTCGCCGAGCCGCATGCCGAGATCGAGTAAAGGCGCCTTGCCGAGCCGCTTCAAGGCTTCGCGGTGCGCCCGCTCGGCCGAGACATGCCCGGCGAGGCAATGGTCGAGCGCAGTCACGTCGAGCGCTTTCAGGATGGCCGCCGCGGAGCAAGCGACGAAGCCGTCGAGCACAACAGGGGTGTGGCGCAGCCTCGCGGCGAGGATCGCCCCCGCGATGGCGGCGATCTCCCGGCCGCCGAGCCGCGCCAGAACTTCGAGCGGATCGCCGAGATGATCCTTGTGGCGGGCGATCGCGGCGCGCACCGCCTCGGCCTTGCGCTTCAGCCCGGCGTCGTCGACGCCGGCGCCGCGCCCGACCCAGTCGTCCGGCTCACCGCCGTAGATGGCATGGTAAATCGCGGCCGCAGGCGTCGTGTTGCCGATGCCCATTTCGCCGAGGACCAGCAGATCCGGCTCCGAGGCCAGCGACTCCATGCCGAAGGCGATCGTGCCGGCGCAGGTCCGCTCGTCCATGGCGGATTCTTCCGTGATGTCGCCGGTCGGCTTGTCGAGCGCCAGTTCATAAACCTTCAGCGAGATGTCGAAAGTCTTGCAGATCTGGTTGATCGCGGCGCCGCCGGCAGTGAAATTCGCCACCATCGCCTGTGTCACCGACGGCGGATAAGCCGAGACGCCTTGGGCGACGACGCCGTGGTTGCCGGCGAAGACGGCGACCAGCGGATTTGAGACATGCGGCCGGGAGGCGCCCTGCCAGCCCGCCATGAAGGCCGAGATCTCCTCGAGCCGCCCGAGCGACCCGGCCGGCTTGGTGAGCTGCCCCTCCCGCTCCCTCGCCCCCGCGACAGCCGCCTCGTTCGGCCCCGGCATCTTGAGGATGAGCGCTCGGATGTCGTCGAAGGGGCGGTTGGCGGCGTTCATGGATGCTCGCGAATGATGGGTCGCTACGCCTATAGTTGAAATTCAGCCGCGGGGAAAAGGCGCTCGGCGACCATTCCTTGCTTCCCTGTTTGCCGGGATCGTCTCAAGCTCCCTTTCCGCGTCGCGATCGACTACCGAAGTCGCATGGCGCGCGGACGCCCTTCTTGGCAAGAATGGGGGCCAGGAGCCGAGCGAACCTTTCGGCCCAGGCAGTCACGCCGGCGGGGTTGTCGATAAGATCCTGCCGGATTTCGATGAGGGCGTTAGCGAGGCCGCGCGCGGTCGCGACGGCATCGATCGTGTCGCCGGCGAGCGCCCCGTCATAGGGTTCGTTGTCGCCGATCCCGTCTGCCCGGAGGTCCGGCTCCGCATGGAGCGCTTCGAGGAGTGGCTTCGGAATGCGGTCGTCCCGGTCCCAGAGGACCCCGATTTTCCATCGGCGCGCGACGCCGCGCCAAACAGGCGTGAAAGAGTGGATCGAAACGAGACCGGGCGGTTCTCCGGTCGCCAACATCGCCTCGACCGTGGCCTCGATCTTCGCGCGGTAGGGCGCCCAGAAACGATCGCGGCGGCGCGCGATCTCGGCCGCGTCGATCCGGGCGTTGCCCTGCACAATCGCGCCGTCGGAATAGCGCATGACGAGGGTCGGATCGTCGGCGCCGCGGTTAGGATCGATGAGGAGCCGCGAGAAGGTCGAGAGAACGGCGGGCGCGTCGAGGCGCGCAGCAAGCGCCCTGGTCAGATCAGCAGCCCCGATATCGTAGGCGATATGACGCCCGAGCGCGTCGGGCCGGAGGCCGAGCCCGTCATAGCCAGGCGGTATGGCGTTCGATGCGTGGTCGCAGACGAGCAGCACGCCGGCGTCGAGCGGTCCGTCGACGGTCTCTACCGGGGAGAAGGCGGGTTCCGTAGGCTTGAAGTCCATGCGCGCTGTTCGGTCCATCGTTGCCACTTGCTCGACGGGTTAGGCGATCCTGTGGACGGGAGTTCGCCGTGTGCGGTCCTCGCCTGGATCTTCGCCACCGGAGCACGACCGGCGAATCACCCAGCGATGGTCGCGCCGCCGTCGACCACGATCGTCTGGCCGGTCATGAACGAACTGGCCTTCGAGGCAAGGAACACCGCCGCACCGGCGATCTCGTCCGGCTCCCCGATGCGGACGAGAGGCGTCGTCGTCGTCACTGCCTTCAGTGTCTGCGGATTCTCCCAAAGCGCGCGCGCGAAGTCGGTCCTGACGAGGCCCGGCGCGATACAATTAACGCGCACGTTGTGCTTACCCCACTCGAGTGCGAGGTTGCGCGCCAGCTGAAAGTCGGCGGCCTTCGAGATGTTATATGCGCCGATAACCGTCGATCCCTTCAGCCCTCCGATCGACGATACGATCACAATCGACCCGTCCCGGCGCTCGATCATGCCGGGCGCGGCCATCTGGATCAGCCAATTGTTGGCAAGCACGTTGTTGTCGAGAATTTTGCGGAACTGTTCGTCGGAAATTCCCGCCATCGGCCCATAATAGGGGTTGGACGCCGCATTGCAGACGAGAATGTCGATGCGGCCGAAGATCCGGTTCGTTTCCTCGACCAGGCGCCAGAGGGCGTCCTTGGACGAGATGTTGGCTTCGAGCGAGATTGCCGCGGCGCGTCCACATGCGGCATTGATCGCCTCGGCCGTTGTCGCACAGGCTTCCGCCTTTCGCGACGAGATGACGACGTTGGCCCCATGCTCCGCCAGCCGCTCCGCGATGGCGCGTCCGATGCCGCGCGAGGAGCCGGTGATGACCGCGACGCGACCTGTGAGATCGAACAGATTGGTTATGGTTGCGCCCCTCTCGAAAAGCCCGTTCTGAACCATCACGAAGCCCGATCCACAAACTCGATACGTTCACCGACGCCCAGCGGCCCATCCGTCTTATCTGGCCGTGTACCGCAGTCGCAATGCCTGGCGCCGCGAGAAACGGGCCAGCAAAACGTAAGGTCGGCGCAAAGATTCCGCGGCGTGAGAAACAGGGAATTTTTGGATGAAGACGGCAGAATAAATAGCGAGCATCGGCGAGACAGCTGATTCGCGAAGTCAGCGAGAGTCGCAAACGAGTTCCGGGACGGAAACGCGGCCCGCCCACGCCGCAGACGCCGTGGACGGGGCTTCGACGGGAATCTCTGCCAGCGGCCTCAGCGGCGGGAGCCGCACGCCGGCCGGTTCGGCGGCCGGCGCTTGAAGCTCCTTCTCCAGCCATAAGGGCAGAAAGGCCTGGAGCCAGGCGGCGACGCAGCCGTCGTGTTGGAACCAGCCGCCGAGATGGCCTGGCCGCTGCTGCGCGCCCGGCCGCGTCAGGCGCTCCGCTCCCCTCAAGGTCCACCGGCACATCATGTGATAGGTGACCTCGGGGTGGAACTGCAGGCCGACCGCGGTCCGGCCGTAGAGATAGGCTTGGTTGGGAAAATCCTGGGCGCCGGTGGCAAGCAATTCAGCGCCCGCCGGCAGGTCGAAGCCGTCGGAATGCCATTGATAGACGCAACGCGGAAAGCGTTCGGGGCAAAGGTTGTCGCCGACGGCGTTGGGCTTAATCGCGAAATAGCCGATCTCGCTTCGCCGGTCCTTGTAGGTGAACACGCGCCCCCCCAGGGCGCGCGCGAGCATCTGCGCGCCGAGGCAGATGCCGAGAAACGGCTTTCCCTCGGCGAGCGGGACCTCGAGCCAGTCGATTTCGCGCCGGATCCAGTCGCACTCGTCGTTGGCGCACATCGGGCCACCGAACACGACGACGCCGTCATGCTCGGTAAGCGACCTAGGCAGCGGTTCGCCGATGCTCGGCCGACGGATGTCGAGGCGGACATCCATAGCGCGCAGCAAATGTCCGACGCGTCCCGGAGTGGAATGCTCCTGATGCAAGACGATCAAAACCGTTGGCCGCCGGGCGACGCTCGCCATTTCCGCTTCACCTCAATACAGTCGTTTAATGGCGGCCCTCGATGACGCCGCTCCAAACATATAATGAAGCAATTTCCGCGCCGAAAGATTAACAGGAGCTGAAACCTGCAGCAACACCGGGCCGCCGGGCCTCAAGCGCGCTTGCGTTGGTCCGGGCGCGCCGATATAGACTCACCGTGTCCGCGGCTCCCATCGTCTAGCGGCCCAGGACGTCGCCCTCTCACGGCGAAAACAGGGGTTCGAGTCCCCTTGGGAGCGCCAATAATATCAAAGACTTAGCTGAAAAAGTCGCCAGTCTGTCCAATATCTGGCCAATAAACGAGGCACGCATTCTGCCGGACGGGCTTGGACGCGGCGCGACGGATCGGCGCTACTTAGTGATGTCGCCACTGGTCACGAATGAACCTCGCGCCCGTAGGCGTCGAGCACGCGCATGATGACGGCGCGGGCGGCCAATCCGCGTCAACGATGAGCTGGAGCGCGTCGGCAAGGGTTCGCGCGCTCGCGCTCCATTCACGAATGACTTTGCGCGGCAGCCAAGGACTAGTCTTCGCCGGTAAGCTCTTTCCAGTGGCCGATACTGACGTCGACGTATCCGTGAGGATAAGTCCGGCCGACCGCCTCGAAAGAGGCGTCACCCTCGACGTGGACAAAGAGAACCGACTCGGGGCCCAGAGGCGCAGCTACGTAAAGATCGAACTCATGCGCGGCCGGGCTGCACCCGAGCCTCCGCCCAAACGCGGCAACAACGGCCCGCGCGGCCGCAGAGGCATGGCCCGTCAAAGCTAAGGGGACGGCAAGCTCCACGACGCGAGGTTTCCCCGTGACTGCCAGGGGCTTGAGCAGCGCCTGGTCCAGGACCCACATTGAAGCAGCCTCACCGCCCCAGTGAGCCATTAACGGTTTGACGCGGCTGTCTTCGATTGCCACCGGATGCGAGACCATCCAGAACTTGCTCGACCGCGACTCCTGTTGCATTTGGTTGTGAAACGGGCTCCTTGCGTGGAGCGCGTCAGCGACTTCCGCGGTGAGCCCGCCAAACGCGACCAAAGCGTTTAAGCGGGCACGCAATGTCCCAAGCGTCGACAGGTGAATGCCATCGCGCTTTAATGCCTGGACCTCCGTTTCAGTTAGACGGGTGTAGTGCCACGCACGAATTGTTCGAGATTCCATCAATTGTCCAATCGCCTCTTGCAGCGCAAGAAAGGCTTTGGCAAAGGGGTTGACCGGTCGCCAAAGTCCAGCGTCGGGGCTGCGATCATGGGTCAAGAAAATCTTGTTGTCGGTCGTCACATAATTGCGGATGAGGTCGGATTCCGCTGACAGCTTTTCGATCAGTTCCGCATCAAATGTTTTGACGTCCCAAACGTCGACAAACCTCAGAACTCACGAACGTCAGCCCTCAAATCCTCGCCCAAGCGCCGCGCCGCCGATCTCTGCCGGCCGCTTCATGACGACAAAGCCGGCGCGCTCCAAATGCTCCACAAGACGCTTGGCGACGATCTCCGCCATGATCTCATCCGCGTTGTGGACGCGCTTGCGGCCCTGGTAGCGTAGCGCGTAGGCAAGTGCCGCCGGCCAGGTCGGCGGGGTCGGCGGGCGTCAGTCTGTCGAGGTCGGCCATCAACGGACGATAGCGAGGCGTCGTGAACGCAGCAAGAACAATCGCCATCGCGATCATCTCGGCCGTCATGCTGCTCCCCGTCTCGGCTTCCGCGGACTCGCCGTCGGCGCGGCGGCTCCTCTCGGACTGGAAAAGCGACGATGCGATGATGAGCATGGTCGCCGAGGTCATCGCCAGCGCCTTCGCGACCGGCCTTTCGACGGCAGGCTCGCTCAGCGGAAAGCCGGTCTTTTGTCCGCCGCCCGGCGCAAAGGGCGGAGAGGCCTTGAGCGCGCTCGAGCAGTTCCTCGCGGACCATCCGGAGAAGGCTGATGGTCCCTACGGCGAGGCGCTGGCGGCGTCACTCGCCCAAGAATTCCCCTGCTCGTCTTTATGAAGCGTGCGAGGCTGCGCCCTTTCGCCGCCGCCGAGAATCGCGGCATAAGTCGCGCCCCGATGTGCTGCCCCTGTCGTGCGGGTGCCAGAGAAGACGAAAAAGGCCGCGCTCGAAAAGAAATGAACGCCCTCGACAATCTTTGGGTGCCGGCCGGCGCAGTATTTTCCGTCTTATGTATAATCTGCGCGATAATCCCCGATCACTCTCCCCGCGCTGAGGCATGGAAAGGACTAGCTATTGCCTTCCTGCTCCTCGTTGGCAGCATCTTTTTTGTCTCGTTTATCATACATGTTGCTGTCATCCCGATAATCAGGATTGTTCTCTGGTTTTCTAAGTAGGACTCAAAGCAGCCGAGTTACTCAATCCTATATTGGATTACTCGTCCCGTTACAGTTTCGATCAAAAAATCAAGCGTACTTCCCCTGGCCTCCGACTGGCACTCCTCAAGGCTGTCAAACAGGCGCCCTATGAAGGTCAGTCCATTTGCTGATTTGGTCCGCTCAATGAGTCTGTAGCGCATTTGTCTCTCTCCTCGCCCCAAACAGGTCAAGCAAGTTGGGTGCCAATTGTGTCGCCGCGCCTCGTGGCTGGTCCTGTCAAGCATATCATCGCCAAACGAGCCGAACGAAAAAGCCCCACTCCGGCGAACGCGGGAAGTGGGGCAGTGCAGCGCGCTGCCCATTGGGAGGGAAACAGTCGCGCCACCCGGCACAAATGCAGCGCGCGCGACGTTGTTCCCGCGGCCCGGAGCGCTAAGGCAAAAGGACTGTTGAAAGTCGCCCCCATGCTCAGGCCGCTCCGTCATCGGGAAAGTGAGCACCCTTTTGATCTAAGACTTGAGCGAGTTTTGGCGAACGCCTACAGAACTCGCGGCGCACAATAACCGGCCCTCGGCACCGGCGAGAACTCTGGCAAAGCCCTCGAAAAACTTCTTTGCATCGCTGATGCCGTTGACCATTTCATCGAAAGGTTCGTCCTCGAGCGTCTCGACGATATTTTCTAGTTCGGCCTTCGTTTGATACATCAAGATCCAGGCAATGCGCACCGGGGGAAGTACAAAAGACGCATCGTCGGCCCATTTCTTATTGCTCGGTGGAGACCACTCGTCGGCGACGTGTTTCCACGGCTCGAAATTCATCGCGGCCATTTGCTCAATGGTCACAGGTTCCTCTTTGGCCATCCTGCCAGGTTTGTCTTTGGGCATTGTGGATACTCCGAAATAAAGGTTGATCGAGAGCGATCAAGGCGATATAAAGCCATCATCTTGGCCCAAGTCAATAGATATCCATCACAATGAGCATAGATCGTCAACTTACCGGCCGCCAGATTGCCGCAGGTCGCGCGCTCGCCGGCTTCAGTCAGGCTGAACTTGCGGGCGCTGCCAACATATCGGTGCCAACTCTGGGGCGTATGGAGGCAAGCGCCGGAGCGGCGAGCGGTTACGCGAACAATCTCGAGGCAGTTCGCCGTGCGCTGGAGGCCGCTGGCGTCGAGTTCACGAACGGCGGGCAACCTGGAGTTAGAATGCGTAACTTCGTGTGTGGAAAATGCGGCTACGTGGTTCGGAAGCAGGACGATGCTGATAATCCAGACCCTTCAGCGGTCGTCACCGTCATTGATGACGCCGAGTGGAAAAGGCTCTGCAAAATGCGAATCGATCGCAAACGTTCGCGACTCCTACGATTGCCCCAACTTGATCGCTGTTCGACGATGAAAGAGCACAGCGCCAGCGTGTTCCCTCACGGTTTTCGCCCGCCTTCCGTGACCACCCGTTGACCATCAACCACAATCGACCCAACCCCATTTCGAACTGATCCCTGCTCGGTACTGGCAGCCAGGCGGGGAAACATTAAGTGCTCGATTTTTTGCTCTCCGCCCCCAACGCGAACGGACGATGAACCAAAAAGTTCATAATTTTCAGCAGATTAACTCTTTTTAAAATTCCTCTTGACAAAATTTGAGTCGCTACCAATGTAGCGAGATAACAACCCCTCGTGGAACCGTCCGCCAGTCGGATACGGGGAACCGAGCATAGTGGCCCCGGGGACGCCCTTGTGCGTCCCCGTATCCATTTCTAAGGGGCCATATGGTAGATACAGTAGTATTACAACCGCCCAGAATTCGCACTCGAATCTTCATCGATTTCTGGAATTTTAGCCTTGAGCTTCGCCGCCGAGAGGATGCATTTCGTATCGATTGGCGACCGATCGGCAACCTTTTAACACGCGAAGCCGTAACAATTATCGATCCGGCTTTAATTCCCTCCTACGAGGCAATGCATATTTATGGTTCATACGATCCAAACAAGCAAAATGACGTTAAGTTTCGGAACTGGTTTACCAACTGGCTAGACAAGCAGCCCGGACATGTAACGCGCTTGTTCCCTCGGCAGAAGAAGAAAGCTTACCCTAAGTGTCCTGTATGTTACAATGAAATACCCCAATGTCCAGAATGTAATGCTGACATGAGAGGAACTGAAGAAAAAGGCGTTGATTCCCACATCGTTAAGGATATGATAGCACTTGCTTGGGAGCAAGCCTATGATGTGGCCGTGCTTGTCTCGGCAGACCGCGATTTTGTGCCAGTTGCGGAGTTTTTGCAGACTAAGGGAATAAAGGTAGTTCACGGGGCGTTTCCGCCCAAGGGCAGCGAATTATCTCAGAAATGTTGGGGAACTCTCGATTTGTGGAAATTGTCAAATCAATTCAGACAAGCGCTGGGTCCGTAATACCGCGATTCATTTGGATCATCTTTTAAACTCTTACGCCTTTCAGCTTCCTGTCGCTCTTGAACCGTTAGCCGAAATCGAAAACGTCTGCAGGATCCCGAACGTGATGATTTTGCCCTTGCTCGCATAGGGGTTGGAGGCGGGCGCCTCGTTCATGAACACACGTGCTAACTTCGTCGAAAAGTTGCAATCCGGAGCCGCCCTGACGAGGTTAGGAATTGCCGTAGGGGCCTGCCGCGGGCAGGTGGTATCTCAGCGAAGCGGCACGCGGTCAAGGACTTCACAGCTCTCCGCGCGCCGAGACGCCGAAAAAGGCCGCCCCCGAGCACGTCAGCATCGCGCTCATAGGGGGCGGCAAGCCGCCTAAGCCCCGCAAGGAAGAAAGGGCCTAGGCGTTCTCGCAGATGATGAAAGGCTTTCACCTGCAAGCTCTTATTCAATCCCTCACGCCTGCCCGCTCTGCGCCAGGAGCGTCATCATCGAACGCTCGAGCGAGGAACTCACATTATCGGCGATCTCGCGCGAATCCCCGCCGCGGGCATCGACATTGATCCCGCCGACATGGATCGCGTTGGAGGTCTGGCTCGTCGTGACCGAATGGTTGCCCGCGAGGGTGGAAAGCACGGCCCCTCCGGTCGGCGCGCCATTCTGGGAAAGCGGACGCCCATTCCACCAAGCGGGAGGAACATTGGGACCGTTCCCATGATAATCATATTTGCCGCTATCGATGTCCTTCCGAGACGGAGGGAGGTCAATTTCCTGGCCAGTCTTGGCATCGATAACGTGGGGACGACCCGCGATGATTTTTGGATGAATGACTTGCGGAGAGAACCGCGCCGCATCCTCTCCGACCGTCTTTCCGAGATCGAGCGGACCAAATCTGTCCTGAAGCATTCTCCGAGTACGCGGGCCAAATCGGCTTAGAGGGATTACGGATGCGACTTTCGCCTGTACGTCGCGCGGCGCGCTCATCGCATTCGGGTATTGGGCGATGTCGACCCCCGCTGACCTCGCAAACTCGCGCCATGTCGGCGTATTGATCTGGAAATAGCCTTGGCTGCGTGTTCCTGGCCCTTCCGGATCCGGATCAACCTTGCTGTAAATGTTTGAATTGCTGCTTTCTATTTCGGCAAGCGCATCCATGAAGGACCCGCTGCTTACGCCAGCGCTGCCGCCGCCAAGTACGCCCGCGCCGCCTCCGAATCGGCCCCGCGCCCTGAACCCCCTCGGGGCACCTGCGCCGCCTTGATAGGCCGTGGGCAATGGGCCGCCCGTACCGATCGGGCCGCCGAGGAGACTTCCCGCCGCCGAGACGGAGTTTTTGACCAACTCAACCGGAACTGGATTGCCTCGCGAGACCGGCTGTCCGTTCACTTCGGCCGCATGTGCGCCCCCCAATGCTCCCGGGCCTTCTCCCGGCAAGCCTCCAGACAAAGAACTGAAGCCCGGGAACAACCGCTCCCACCACGATCGCGGGTGCGCCTCTATAGATTTGTCCGCCTCAAGCTTCTTCTGGTGCATCTGATTGAGAAGGTCGACCACCGGCTTGAGGTGCGCCTCGACCTCCTGGAGCCCGTCCGCGAATTGATGCGCCCAAGTGACGATATCGGCCCCAAGAAGCTGCTTATTGTCCTCGATCCAACGAGAAAATTGGTCGAGCATTTTCGACAATTCGGGATCAAGCTGCGTCGCAATGACGTTCCCGAGCGACGTTACCTCTTGCTGCGCCCGGGCAAACTGCTCGTTGAGATCCTGCGCCGCCTTGATCGCCTGATTTGTCGGAGCCAGTCCGCGCGAAAGGGAATCGACATAGGCGCTCATTCCCGCGCCGTACTTGATCATCGTGTTCGCGGTCGCGTCGTCTATTCCCGCGCCCGTCAACAGGAAATGCGCTTGCGCCATATCGGTGCGCGCAAGGATCTGCGCCGACGTAGCAATATCGTTCATGAACTTGGTGACGCCGTGCTCGGTGTCGATCTTGGTGTGCGTCAAGCCGGAGAGACGATACAGGCTTTCGGGGAGCGCCTTTCCGTTCGTGTGAAGATCGAACAGCGCCTTCGCCATTGCATTGATGGAGCCCGCCGCATCCTGCGCGCTCCCGCCCATACGCTCAACGGCCATGCCCCAGGCAGCTACTGTCTGCGGAGACTCGCCGATGTTGCCGGCGAAACGGCCGACCGCCGCGTTCGCCTCGTTGATGTTGGAGATGAATTCCTTGACCCCGCGGGCGCCGAGAAGAGCAGCGAATAGCGCGAGAACCTCGTTTCGAACCTTGCTGAAGGTCTCGGCGACGGCGCGATTGCTTCCCTCGATCTCCTTCGAATGCCGCAGCGCCTCGTCCTTCATCTTGACGAGAGAAGTCGCGGCCTCCTTCTGCCCTTTCGTAAACTTCGAAGCGTCAAGCCCAAGTTCGACGAGCAGGGAATCTACGATCGTCGCCAACTCACCGCCCTCCCTTCCGGAGGTTTCCGAAGTTTGCGGCGAGGCGCTGCGAACTCAAACGCTGCGCGGGCCCTCATGAACTCGGCATCAGCCTGAGCGCTCGCAGCGTCGACCGCGGCCGTGAATGCCTCCGCCTCCGCCTTGCGCGCCTTCCGATCGGCAGCCATGTCAGCGCCCCCTTGCAGGCGCAGGGATAGGCGCGTTCGCGTCTTTCGACAGCGCATCCATCGCGCGGCGCCATTCAACGACCGCTGCGCAACGATCCCAAGAACTGTCGACGCGCGCGAGCGACTCTTTCATGAGCAGATTGTCGAGCCGCTTATGCGCTTCGGTCCAGGGGTGGAGTCCCGCCTTGATTTCCCACAGCACCGCGCGCTTCTCGACGAGTTCCGAATGAAGCCGCTCGACCTCGGCGACACGGGCGTCGAGGTGATAGGAAACAACTTCCATCTGCGCCTTCCGGAGCCTCTCCTTCGCGCTCGCGGCCTCCTGCTCCAGCCCCGCGAGCTGATCACGCACGCGCTCGCGAGCCACCTTTGCCGCGGCGAATTGATCTTCGATGTCGGCAAGCTTCTCCCGGGCCGCCCGAACCATACCGGGCGCAAGCTCGGCCGGCGCGTCACATTCAACCGACGCCGCAACGCGCTCGGCTTCCTCGGCGACGGCCTTCTCAACCGCGCCCCGCGCCAAATCGACGGCGAGGCCCGCATCGGCGGAAACACGCTGCATGCGCTCGAAGCTCGCGCGCCCCTTATCCGCGAGATCTTGGATCTCGCGATGCGCGGCGATTGCGCCCGCCAGGGTCTTTCGCGCCTCGGCGTCCGGCGCTACGGGCTTGAGCGCCAGCTTCATCGGCTACCCCCGAACATGGCGTCGAAGTCGCCGTCATGCTCCCCATAGGAGGGACCGCGCGCCTCGCGTCGGAAGTTGTTCTCGAGCTTCGGCATCGGCCCGAACATCTGCTCGAAGCTGTCGCCCCTCGCGGAATCCTGCCCCAGATAGCCGTGGCCTGCCTCCCGTTTGGCTGGGCGGACGCCCTCAAGCAAATCGTCCTGGCCGAACTCGGAAAGCTTGCCAAGTTCCATCTGAAGGCGATGAATATCCTCGTCTTCAAGATTTTCCGCGGCCCATTTGCAGATGAGAGCAACGGGATCGTCGACCGCCCCGACTTCATCGAACGCCATCGATGAGCCGGTTGCTTTGTGAGTCATCAAGTATAGTTTTCGATTGCGCATTTTCAGTTTCTCCATGTCATATTGCCTTGCAGCGGAGGGTGTCCGCCGAGCGGTTGTGAAAATCTTCGGATTGCTTCTTGACTGATTTTCATCGGCGCACGTGTGCCGACGAGCACGATCGCGCCTGCCGCCGCGTTGGCGAGGTCGTCGTGATCGCCCGACTGATGGTCGATTTTGCTTCCGCGAATGACTAGGGTCAGTAGCTGTTCCTGAAGCTTGCCGTCGTCGAGCAACTCGACTTCTCCGGCATTGAGCTTCGGCTCGAAGGCGTCATAGATCTCGCTTTTGGACTGCGTCGCGACAGAATATGCGATACCCGCAGCCTCAAAGTCGCGCCGGAAAGTCTCGCCAGCATAGGCGTCGCCAGTCACCCGCGAGAGGCCCCACGCCTTCACTTCAGACGCGAACTTGCGCACCGCGTCCCGCGGATTGAAGGGAACTCCTCCAGTCTGCGTCATAAGCGAATCGAGCACCGCAACATTCCGCGCCGCGTCACGGTGCGCGATAGCCAGAACCGCGTCATCGTTCGATCCGCCTGACATGTCGACGAAGCCGACGTACCTCTGCCCGTCCTCCTTGGTGAGACGCTTGCGGCCGGCGACGATCGCAGCCATTACCTTGTCGCCGTCAAATGCCGCACCATCCGGCGCTCCGGGAAGGTTCAAGTGAAGGCGGCGGAATTTGTGCGTCGGGAGGCGCTTGCGCTGTTGCGCGAGATAGCCGTTGTTCCCCCATGAAGACAGGCTCGGGTTGGCCCTCGCCTCGGGCTCGGCGTCGACGAGGTCCGGATCGGTAGTGAAATCGCCTCCGTACCAGCTGAAATGCATTCGCCGGTCGTCACCGCGCTTCCCAGCCTGCAGGAAATCGTAGAGCGGGATGCCTGGCGCGTGTCGGATACCGGCATAGGACGTGACCATAACCAGTGCGTCGGGACGCGTCGGATCTGGCGCCAGGGCCTCAAAGAGATCATGGCTGCGATAGGCGTGGATCTCGTCGAAGCCGCAGAAGATGTAAGTTTTGCCATGCGCGCCGTGAACGTCGCGCGCCGGGAGGATTTGCAGCTTTCCGCGGCCATCTCGCCGCTCGATCTCTTTTGCGTTGATTTTCACCTCAGCCGCAAGGATCGGATTAGCGTAGATGATCTTCTTGATGAGCTGGAGGTCGTCACCCGCCTGCGCCTCGTCATTTGCGAGAATGAAACAGTCGTTCCCTTCATTGCTCCGCCACGGGAGGAACCGGAAAAGCGCCGTCAAGCAGAGATCCGTGGTTTTCCAGTTCTTTTTCGCTCGCCCCCAAAGGATGAAATTGAACCGAGGCTTGCCGCATTCGTCGAACGTGAAAAGTGCTTCGGAATGAAGCTTGCGCCTGTAAGGCTCGAACGTATTGAGCAGCGGGCGGCCGTCGATCCAAGCGAGGTGCGAATAGAATTCGAGCGGATGAGGAGTGCCGTTCGGAGCGCGATCGCTGGGGCTCAGGGGCTCGCTGGCGTCCATCGGCCTTACTCCGCGCCCTGAAGGACGTCCGCCGGTGAAAGCAGCCGGTGGCGGGTCGGAGCCATGATCTCGGCAAAGGTGGAGGCGGCCATCTCGTCGACGCCGAGGCGATCGTCAGCTATCGCAAACAGGCGATCGAGCACGTCGTCAGCGCCATCAGCCGAGCAGTCAAGTCGGATGCAGACCATAAGCTCGGCGGCGAGCGGCTCGAGGCCTTCGCGTGTCACGAGTCGACCGGCCGAGATGTCACACAGCATCTCCCCGAGCCGGCGAAGCTTCTCGCGATCGAGCGGATGCACGGCGGCCTCGATCATACGCGCGGCATCCCCAGGACCTCGGCGAGCGTCGGCGACCTCGGCTTGCCTTCCACGATACCCAGTGCCTTGACAGCGAGATCAGCCTTGCGCTCAAGCCTCACGATATCGTCAAGCGTTCCTCGCCGGTCCCGCATGTAGTCGCCGCGGGCAAGCTCGGCGAGCGCCTTCAACTGTGCGGCCTCATCGATCTTCAGCCGCAACAGCGGCGATATCTCGTCGGCCTTCACAGCGTCGGCGAACAGCGCGGTCAGTTCGGCGATGCGCTTTCCGAGGATCGTGCGAGAGTTGATTTTCGTGAGCGTCCGCTTTCGGCAGCGGCGAGGCGCTTCAACGGCGTTTGCTGGCGCGTCAATGGCGGCTTCAAACACCATTCAATCCCCTCTTCCCAGATAGCCTTATTGTACAAACATTGGACATTATGCCCGAAACTTACGCAAAGATCATTGTATTTGTTTGTGTATTGGCGTCCGTCGCTGTCCGCGTTTTCGCCTTACCGGGGCGAAGGCGACGGTTTCGAGCCCTGGAAGCAATGTGAGAAACGCGGCTCAGGAAAGCGCTAGAAAAAATCGGCCGGTAGGCGCGGTCGTCGCCGGCCGGTAGGCGCGGTCGTCGCGGCGGCGCTGTCTGTCTGTCAGCCGCCCTGCCCCGCGTCTCTTCTCCCTTTCTGCTCAGTCCCTACCCGAGATATAGATAGTGGTACCGTTTCGGACATTCGTAGTGGTACCGTTTCGGTACTGGCGATTTTGCCCTTGCAGTCCCGTTTCGGTACTGGTGAACAGTCCCGTTTCGGTACTGGCGACTTTTTCTTTTCGGGGCGGCGGCGGTCGGCGTCGAGGGCTGCTTGTGCCTCCTGCGCCGTCTTGAACTGTCGCCACTTGTGGACGGCCTCAACTCCCTTCTGCTTCGGGCGCGACATGAGCAGGAATTTGTTCGGTCTCCTGTATTCAGCCGCCCTCGCCATCTTGCCGTGCTCCGTGATTTCGATGAAGCCGAGCGCCTCCAATTCGGCTAGCGCCGGGCCGATCGAGGAACGGCGAATGCCGTACTCAAAGAAGTTGTCATACGTGACGGGGAGCTTGCCGTTGTCCTGTCCGCCGTGGTGAGCGAACTCAATTTCGATGCGCGACAGCGCGCGATGCGCCGACAAGCTGAGGGCGCGATAGGCCGGGCTTTCCAGCATCTCGATGGAACGCGCGGCCCATGCTTCTGAAATAGAGTTGCGCGGCTTAGCCATGAGCGCGCATCTTAGCGAACGCGATCTGGCGCGATCGGATCCAGTTCTTGGTCTTCAAACTGGGCGGCCTCGGAGGGGCAGACTTCACTCGGGGATCGTTCGGCCACACGCCGAACTTCTCCCGGTACTTGTGCGCGGCCCAGCCGGTGGCATATCCGCGATCCTGCGCGATCCACTGGAGTTCGGCGAAAAGCGCCGCCTTGTCCTCCATGGTCGGGTTGAAGATCGACCTTCGGCCGGAGCCGAATTCGACCAACTCGCCGTCTTGGTGGACGATATGGGACTTTGCCTCATGCATCGCGCCGCATTCGTGGCAGCGGATCGCCTGGCGTGGCAGAACCGCCTTGCACGCATCGCATAGGCGGGGCAGCGGTTCCGACCGCTCGTCAGGCTCCGCATTGCGTCGCCGAGGTTCTCCATCGTCAAGGCGGTCATGATGAATGTCGGTCACCATGCCGAGCCGGAGATGATTGCCGGCATGGTCGAGAACTATGAGCCTGTCCTTCCCCTCAGCCGTCCGCAGGCCGCGGCCGATGGTCTGGACAAACAGCATCTCGGATTTCGTCGGCTTCGCGTCGACGATGCAGCGGACGTCGAGGTCGATGCCGACGGTCAAGGCTCCGACGTTGCAAATCACGCGGACCTCGCCGCGGCGGAACCGGTCGAAGATGCGCTCGCGGTCCGGGCGATCGGTGAAACAATCAATGTATTCGGCCGCGATCCCGGCCTCTATGAACCGCTCCTGGAGATGCTTCGCATGAGCGCGGTTTACGGCATAGCAGAGGGTCGGCCGGTTCTCGCCGCGCTCATGCCATTCCTTGATCACGTCGCCGACCAGCTCAGCCTTGTCGCACGCCTCGGCGAGTTCGCCTTCGTGGTAGTCGCCGGCAACGGTGCGCACGCCCGACAGATCCGGCTGGCTCGGGGCAAAGACAGTGAAGGGCGACAGATAGCCCGCCTCGATCAGTTCGCCAGTCCGAGCCGCGATGATGAGGTCGTCATAGTGGTTGCCCAGCCCGGGGGTCCAGGGCGTGGCGGACAACCCGATGAAGGGAATCTTCCTCCAATCCGGGTCTGCCATCCACTCGTGATTCGATTTGAAGGCCAAATGCGCTTCGTCGATAAGCACGAGTTCGGCGTCCGGCTTCCGGCGCCGAGCGAGCGTCTGGGCAGAACAGATTTGAACGGGCTGCGAATAGTCGGTCAGATAGTGTGCGGCTTGCACCACGCCGACGCAGTCGATCCCTTCTGCCCCGAACGCGGCGACCGTCTGATCGATGAGCGACAGGGCCGGAACGCAGAAGGCGACGCGGTTGCCCTTGTCGAGAGCGCGCTGGATGATATGCGCGGCCGTCAGGGTCTTGCCGAAGCCCGTCGGGGCCTGAAGCATTGGACGCCGATGGCCAGCCGCAAAAGATGTCCGGACCGCCTCAACGGCGCGCTCCTGAGGCGGACGCAGCGGACGCAGCCCGCGGCCCTGCTTTACGAAGAGGTCGCTCATCGGAGCGCCTCCGCCAGCCTGGGCACGATGACGCGGGGAACATAGCGGCCGAAGAGCCCACGAAGTTCCCGAGCATGATCGTTGTCTTCGGTCGCAAACGGACCGCTGCTGAACAGCGCAAGTGCGGCCCGTTTCGGTTCAAGGATGACAACGCCGCTGCGTTCCGCCTTCAGCCATCCAAAAGCGGTCCGATGAACCGGCAATGCACCGGATGGGTCGAGGCGGACGGCGTAGATGCTCTCTTCGCCGAGGAGTGACACGACACCCCAATGTGCAGCGCAGCGACGCGGGCTCAATGTCCAGGCGACTAGATCCGCCGCTTCGCCCATCGCATTTCGGGCAAGCAGGATCATCGCATCCACGCCGTCGTTGCCGTCGTCGTCTCCGAAGTCGAAATGGCCGCCGCTGAAGGTTACCCGGGCGATTTTCGGCAACTCGGGATGGACCAGCGCCGGCGACGGGACGCCCTTGGCCAGAAACCAAGCGAACGTTTCCCACCGCATGTCCGGCAGGTCGACGAAGCGCTCCTCCACATCTTCAGCGATCGAGCTGCGGGGAAAGAAGGCGTTCATGCCCGCGCCCTTCCGATCGGAAAGGGATGCTCGGCGACCGCGCGAGCGACGGGCAGCGCGAGCCCAAATCGGCGCGCGACGAAATCCGCTTGAAACTTGGCTCTGTCGAGCGTAGCTTCGCGATTGATCTGCTGGCGAGCTTGATCAATCGCGCGGGGCCTGTTCACCGACACGGTGACGGGCCCCGATGCTTTTCGGCGAAGCACCGATTAGGCCGCGCGCGTTTCCGCGCCAGCCAGCGAGTCCGTTCCACAGAGAACAGCGCTTCGTTCCTCGCGTGCTCTCTGCTCCAGCTTCTGACGGTAGCGGAGTCTCGCCTCGTGCGAGATGAGGATCTTGTTTCCCCGGCGGAAAAACTCGACACCATCGCCGCGCTTCCACTCGTCATATAGCTTCGACCGAGAAACCTTCTCGGCGGCGCAATATTCAGGGATAGTGTAGACGGGTTCCATCCAACGCTCCGTGTTCTTAAGAACAAGAGCGGATATAGACGTGACTGGGATAGATCGGTATTAGGGCAAATTGCTTTCAGTTTTGCCCGTGGGGCAAGTTGCTTCTTTCTTCGCCCCTGTTTTTGTCACGGCCCCGTTTTAATTCGGTTTTGACCGCCTCCAAAGTTGGGGCTTCTCCGGCGATTTGCGGGATCACGGCCTGAATGAACCTGTATCCCGCTTCGGTGGAAGCGCCGTCTATCGCCTTTTTGAATATGTTCATGAGCGGGCGCGCGGCTCCTGTCCAACGCGCAACAGCCGGTGCGGGCGCGAGGGCGGGCGAGTGCGACAGGAGACCGCGTTCAGCGACGGTGCGAGCCGCGGCAACGAGTGCGTCAATCGCGTCGAGGTCGGCTTGAGCGTCTGCGGCCGGCCAGCGCGAGTCCTCCACGCATTGGAGCACCCCGGCGTATTCTTGCCTGATCATGGGCAAGTATTTCGTTAAATTTGAGATCGCTGACGCTAGGTGCGTTGCGGACTCGATCACTTCTGGATCAATACTTGAGCGATATGTTGCCAGTCTCTTTATTACGTTGAGGTCTCCTACGAGCATAAAGATTCGTTCGCTTTCGCGAGCGGGGACATGCTGAGAGCCCTTGAGCACCTGCTTCAAAAGGCTATGCACGATTTCCGGCGTAAACAGCTCGCCAGAATTTGCCTCTTCGCTCAATGCCCAGCCCTCGCGCTCTCGATCGGCGTCACTATCGCCGGCGCCGTCGTCAGCGGGACAACCGCGCGGGCCGCGAGCTCGGACAAAGCGTCGTCGACAAAATGTCCGTAGTGTTTCTCGATCATCGCCGAGGACGTGTCATGTAGCGACGCGACTAGACGCACGGGCAGGCCAGCGCAGAGGCCGCGCACAATCGAAGAGTGCCGGAAAGCATACGGAATCGTTCCTGTCGCCAGCCCTGCCCGTGCAACGATCGCGGCCCATGGGCGTGTCAATTCGGCGGCGGCATACCAAGGGCCTCGCTCGCCCTTCTCCCAGCGGGCCGGGCCAACTTGCTTCCAATGCGGACGCAGGAATAAGGGCTCGTGACCCTTGCGGCCGGCCGTCGCCTTCTTCAGCACGTCCAGAACGTCGTCGCCGACCGGAACCATTGTGTGGGTCTTTTGCTTCGTGCCCCTGCCCTTCCTACTGGTAGGGACCATCAATCGCTTTTGCTTGGCCTGGACATCGGCGACGGTCATCCGAATGATTTGCGAGAACCGCGAGCCAGTCGCGGCAAGCACGAGGATCACGCGCGCGAGGTCGCCTCCCCAATCCCCTTCCGCGTCGACTTCCCTTGCCGCGGAGATAATTCTACGCACGTCGCCGTCGGTCAGGACCTGCGCCTCACGGGCCGTGGCCGAAGCAGCGTCCGCCTTCGCCAAGCCGTCCTTGACCGTCTCCCGGAAGTTTGGGGGCAGTTTGGCCTTGTGCCGCTTCGCCGCGGCGTTCAGCGCCGCCTTGAAGTCGCTCACGACGCGCTGCGGGGAACCGAGCGTCTGTGCCAAGCTGCTCCGCCACTTGGCGAGGTCGTCTTCCGTGAGGGCTGCCAGCGGCTTCGCGGCCAGCTCCTTATCGACATGCTTCGTAAGTCGCGAACGAGCGTCCCTTCTCAAACCCCTGAGCTTGGCGCCATCTTCATTTTGCCCCTTCGACTCGCCGCGATAGCCTTCTTCGCGCGCTTCGCGTCCTTTGAGATACTCCTCGACGATGTCGCGCACGGTGACGGCGGGCCCGAGGGCCGCGATGCGTGCTTCCTCGGCGATCTGCTTGACGCGCTCGCGCGCCATGTCCTGCGCTTGGTGGAAGGTCAAAACCTTGACACCGTCCGCGTCGGCCAGGTCATCGGCGGTCCCGATCGTCTCGACGGCGTACTTTCCCGTGAGCTTGTCCTTCACAAGGACGAGGCCAAGATAGCGGCGAAGCACCCAAACACCCTCGTGCTTCCCTTTCCGGTATCCCAGGTGCAGCCTGTCCCCAAGATCGTCCCAATATGGCTTGCCGCTCGGCTTTAACTTTGCGCGTGCAGTTCGGCTGTCGATCTTCGGATTGCGAACGGATTTTGCCACCGCGAAAATTCCTCTCTTTCTAGTTTCCGCCCAACGACGGCGAAAATTCTGCCGTGTCCAATTTTTGTCCAATATATGCGGGCGGACGCCTATAGACAAGAGCGGACGCGTAGAGAGTCGAAGCTTTTTGAGTCAATGGCTTGATGGACAGCTAGGGACCGGCGTGGATTGTCGAGATGTCTCTTATCCACGCTCTCACGGCGAAAACAGGGCTTCGAGTCCCCTTGGGAGCGCCAATAAAAGCAAAGAATTGGTCGCAAGACAGACAATCGATTGTTCAGCCCGTGGCGGCGAGGATAGCGGGAGGCGTAAGAGCGCAGACGTCTCGGATGGCTGGAGAGCCCGATGGATTGTCGGCACGCGGACCGTATTGGATCGCGCTCCATTGGGAGCAGAACTCGTTGGTGATCTTTCGATGGGGGGCGCAGCGAGCGCTCGGATTTGTTGTTGGTCCGGGGACGTTGCGGTTGGACATGGAGACGAAGAGGTTAGGGCGGAGCTTTTCGATCGCGCCTTTCCACTTGACCCCGGCCGGATGGGTGGGGGCGGAGGCAGAAGCCAAGGCCCGGTCGAGTTCGGCTTCGAGGCGTCGCCTGCGGAGGTCGAGCGTGTCGTCGTTCCATGTGTCGCGCCGCTCCACTTCGTCGCAAGCCACGCGGATGAAGTGACGAAGCGCCGCCGCGAAGACGCCGGCGCCCTAATCGATGGCGTATTGGCTGTCGCGCAGGAGATGCGCGAGAAAGGGTTCCTGGTCCTCGGCCCAGCCCGCCTGGCCACCATAACGATCGGCCAGCCACATCTGCGGGCGGACGTCGCCGACCGCCTCCTTGGAGCGGCAGGGATGGGTCAGCAAGCACGTGATGCGCCTGCCTACCCTCAGCGGAGCAGATCACGGTTCCGTTCAACTGCTTGGCGCGGATGGCGGCCCTCGCCGTGGCAAAGCGTTGGCGCGCCCCCCAATATGTTGACCCGCGCGCTCTCGTTGTTGGAAAGGCTGAACAGGGCGCGCATCAGGCGCGACAGCCCCTCGAAGGCGACGCCCCGGGTGAAGCGAAGTAAATGACCAAGGCGCGCGGGTTGGGGCCGAACGGCGAGCCCGGCTCCAGCCCCGCCGGACCCCAGCAGGGACACCTACCCCCATGCAGGTCACCCTCGTGATCTCGGACGCAATCGTCGGGATGTCGATCCAATCATCGGCCTCGCAAGGCTCGTGCGGGCTCCGAAAAGTCTGCCCCCCAATGCCCGCACAGGCTCGCCAAGACATCGCGCCGATGCGTCGGATTGGATCGAGCCGCCGATGCGGACCCGGATGCGGCTTCCGTTTGCCGCGGCTTTTCGCGAATTCGGTTCGCTTGTGGTTCCTGGCTCGGCGAAAGGCTCGAGTTGTTCGGCGTCTTCGGCAGTCAGTTGAGCTTCGTCTGCAATTCGGCGATCCTCGCGCGAACCGCGGCTGCCGCCTTCTCTCCCGCCCGCGCATTGACCCGCTCGATCAACGCCACGATGAGCGCCTTGGCCGCACTGTCTACAAACTGAAACTTGGGTGGCTCAATCATCCCTCCCTCGAGTCAGATTTCGCCTCCCTCCGGGAACCCCCTCGCCCGCTTTCATTGACGCAGGGGTGAGCAATGACGCTTCCCCCGCTTATCCGCTGCCGGATCAGCGCAACGAGACGCCTCGCCTCGCCCTCGCCGAGCACATGGGCCGGTAGGACGACCGGAACGCCGTCACGTGGCCAAAGGTAGACGAGACCGCCGGCATCCTCGGCCTCCTCGCAGTCGATGTAGTCGAGCCTCCGCGACCGCTCCCCGGTCTCGAGCGTCACGCCCATGTCGTCAATCTTCGCTGTCATGGCCTTGTCGGCCTCGAGGCTTGCGATCGCGGTTCGTGCGAGGACGCGGACGCGCCAGATGCGCGAATGGGTCGCCAGGCGCTGGGTCATGAAAGCTGCTGCGCTGAGCAGGACAATGGCTTCGCCGGCGCGTCGGCTGATGAAGCCGGTCAAGGCAAGGATGGAGGCAAACAGCAGAAGGAGCATGAAAGCCGCGAGCGGAGCGAGATGGCCCGCAATGAGCCCCCCGCGAAGCGCCGAGCGCAAGCCGAAACGGGCGGCAGCCGCTTCCATCTCGGCCGGCGACAGCCTGAAGGCGTACGGACCGAAGGACTCGGGTTGGCCGGTTGCAGTCATGGCTCTTCTGGCGCTTTGGCGTCGATAGCGAGCGCATGCAAACCGTCGGCGAATTCGGCCGGCAACACGCTGTAGACGATGCGGTGTCGCGCAATTCGGCTGAGGCCGCCGAATTTCGCCGAAACAATCCTTACGCGATAATGCGTGCCGCCACTCGGGCGCGCGCCGACGTGTCCCGCGTGGCGGCCCGATTCGTCGATGACGTCAAGAAAGGATGGAGCCAGCGCTTCCGTCAAACGGGCGGCAATTCTATCTCCCATCGTCACACACGGATCTCCCGTTTAGCTTATATCGATACTAAATAGCGTATCAGGGATTCTCGACCGAATGCGCATTTTTACCGGCCACTTGCCAGGGTTCGCCGCCCCGAGCGGGAAGGGTCTTGTCTGGAGCCGGCGACGCCCATAAAGGTCAGAGCGACGCCCATAAAGGTCAGAGCATGGATTTGAATTCTCGCCTGTTCGATCGCATTCGGGTGAAACCGGCCGAGCGTGCGCCCGACAAGGCCGCCGTCAAGAAGCCCTGCTGCCATCCCGGTTGCGAGGCGGAAGGCGCATTCCGGGCGCCCAAGGGCCGGGAGCGGGAGGGCGAATATTTGTTCTTCTGCAAGGACCATGTGCGGGAATACAACGCATCCTATGACTATTTCCGCGGCATGGACGACGAGTTGATGGCGAAGTTCCGCCAAGCCGACGCGATCGGCCACCGCCCGACCTGGAAACTTGGCGCGCGGGCGGCTTCAAGTCACGTTGATGAATCGGTATTTGCAGAGGCGCGCGCCGCCCGCCGCAGAGGCGTGCGCGGAAAGGCACAGCCGGAGGCGCCGCCCCGCTACAACGCGCTTGCGCTCAAGGCGCTGATGACGCTGGAGCTTGACGGCCAGGCGACCCAAGCGAAGATCAAGGCTCGCTACAAGGATCTGGTCAAACGGCACCATCCGGACGCGAACGGCGGAGACCGGTCGTCGGAGGACAAATTGCGCGAGATCATTCAGGCTTATAATTACCTGCGCGCGAACAAGCTGGTCTGAAAGCAACCCTTCCGGCCCGTCGCGGGTTACTCGGACTGCTTTTGTCCGGCACGAGATTTCGAGTATGAGAGGCCGCTCTCGCCCCTGGCGTGAGAGCGTGGAGGACTGATGAATTCGAGAGAGACGCCGACAGCGGCCGAACCCACGCCCGGTGTGCCGGATACGCGCATTTCCGTTCGCAAGGCATTCGGCATCGATGCGGATATGGAGGCGCCAGCCTATTCGGTCGCCGAGCAGCACGTGCCGGACCTCGATCCGGACTACATCTTCGACCGCGAGACGACGCTCGCCATTCTTGCGGGATTCGCCTTCAACCGCCGAGTCATGATCACCGGCTACCACGGCACCGGCAAGTCGACCCACATCGAGCAGGTGGCGGCGCGGCTCAACTGGCCCTGCGTGCGCATCAACCTCGACAGCCACGTCTCCCGCATCGACCTCGTCGGCAAGGACGCCATCGTGCTCCAGGACGGCAAGCAGGTGACCGAGTTCCGCGACGGCATGCTGCCTTGGGCGCTGCAGAACAACATCGCGCTGTGCTTCGACGAGTACGACGCCGGCCGCCCCGACGTGATGTTCGTCATTCAGCGGGTGCTGGAAGTCTCCGGCCGCCTGACGCTTCTGGATCAGCGGCGCGTCATAAGGCCGCATCCGGCGTTCCGGCTGTTCGCCACCGCGAATACGGTCGGCCTCGGCGACACCTCCGGCCTCTATCATGGCACGCAGCAGATCAACCAGGGCCAGATGGACCGCTGGTCGATCGTCGCGACGCTCAACTATCTGCCGCACGACAAGGAAGTCGACATCGTGCTGGCGAAGTCGCCCGCGCACCGCGTGCGCAAGGAAGGGCGCGACATCGTCAACAAGATGGTGCGCGTCGCCGACCTCACCCGCAACGCCTTCATCAACGGCGATCTCTCGACCGTGATGAGCCCGCGCACGGTCATCACCTGGGCCGAGAACGCCGAGATCTTCAAGGACATCGGCTTCGCCTTCCGCCTCACCTTCCTCAACAAGTGCGACGAACTCGAACGCTCGCTGGTGGCGGAATTCTACCAGCGCTGCTTCGGCCACGAGCTGCCGGAAAGCGCGCTCAACGTCGCGCTGAGCTGAAGCGGCGCAGAGGAGCCCCTGGAGAGAAACCCGGCACAGGAAAAGGCCGCGCCGGTCGCCTTCCCCGCGACGCATCCCTTCGACATGCCTGGATCATGGAACGGCCGGTTGTCTGGCTGGGCGACGAGGCGTCGCTCGCCAGATCGCGCGACGCGAGTCGGCCTCATTCGACCGCGCCCTGCAATTTCAAACGACGCGGAAGCGATTTCAACGCCTTGGGCGCCAAATCATGCAACCCTAGAACGCTTGTCAGGCGGCGGGCTGGGGCTCCGCCGTCCTCTGGGCGCCCGCACCGCTCAATGTGTGAATGCGGTAGGGGCGCGGCGGAATCGGCGGCAAGACCAATACTAGATGTTGGGGTCTGAGCTCGCTGCTGAGGCTAAGCGTTCAGGGGCGCCTGCACTGCTCAATGTGTTAAGGCGGATGAGCGGCGCAGGCGGAATTGAGCCGGCAAGGCCAAAACTAGATCTTGGGAGTCTGAGGCTGCTGAGGACATATGTCGTAGCGCGTGGCGATGGCGCGGAAATGTTTGAGCTTGTTGAAGAAACGCTCAATGAGATTGCGTTCGCAGTAGAGGATGAAATCGCACGGGCGCGGGGTTTTTCGGTTTGATTTGGGTGGGATGACTGGAGTGATCGCTCGAGCATTGAGGGCGCTGATGAAGGAGTCGGCGTCGAAGGCCTTGTCGGCGATCAGAGCGTGGGGATCGAGGGCTTCGATCAGAGCTTCGGCGCAAGTCAGATCGTGATCCTGGCCCGGGCTGAGCATGATTCCGACGGGATTGCCGAGGGCGTCGACGACCGCATGGATTTTGGTGGTCAATCCGCCGCGGGATCGGCCGATGGCTTGCGCGCCCTCTTTTTGGGCGCCCGCGCTATGCTGATGAGCGCGCACGATGGTGGCGTCGATCATCATGTACTCGTTGTCGTGGTCGTTGGCCAAGAGCTTGAAAACCCGCTCGAAAACGCCGCTCTTGGCCCATCGGTTGAAGCGCTGGTAGACGATCTTCCAGTCCCCGAAACGCTCGGGCAGATCACGCCACGGGACGCCGGCTCGAAACCTGAAAAGGACAGCTTCGACGAACAGCCGATTGTCCGCCGCAGTGCCGCCCACATGGCCTTCGCGGCCCGGCAGAATGTCTTTGATCCGATCCCACTGGTCGTCGCGCAGGGAATATCGTCGCATCGGTCAGCCCCTCCTAAAGGCCGACCGCTCACGAGTCAGACATTTGCTGATTCGGGAATCCCTTCTCCTATCCAAAACACAAAACGTTCCGCCTCCGATTCCAATCCGTTCTCAAATCAAATGAAGACAGGCCCTAGGTTCGGGCGCGAAATCAATGATTTCAATCGTTTGCGATGGTTTTTCCGAGCGACTCGCAGCGGCGACGGCTGAGCGCCGCGCGCATCGCCGGCCAAAGGCGAGGGGAAGCCGAGGCCACCGTGCCCGGGCAAGACGACTGCAAGCCAACGCCTTCGCGAGGCCTGGCGCGCAGCCATGCCGCAGCTGATGGTGATGGCCAACGGCGCGAAGCGAAACGGCTTCGACGGAAGCAGGCATTCTCCTTCTCCTTGACGGCGGTGTTAAGGAACAAATAGAGAACATCGGTTGGCTTGTCAAGAAATTGTTGGCTTTCCAACGAATAGAGTTAACGCGCGAAGAGGCATGGGCTTGCGGCCGCGAATTGCGGAAGCCAATTCTGGCGAAGCGATTGCACCGGGCCGTCGCGGTCATTGCGATCGCCGCGGCCGAGCCGTCCGCCCTCGAAGCGCGCCGCAATCCCTTCGGCCCCACTTGCGGGGAGAAGACGGCGCGAAGCGCCGGATGATGGGTGACGTGGACCTCGCCGTTGGGCGTAGCCACTCACCGGGAAAGGGAATGCCTACTGCCCCTGCGCCTTGCGCTTCTGCAGATTGTCGAGATAGACGACGCCGGCGATCAGTAGGCCCTCGATCACCATCTGCCAGAACGAGCTGACGCCGAGCAGATTCGCGCCGTTGCCGATGGTGGTGAACAGAAGCGCGCCGATGAAGCAGCCGCCGATCGTGCCGCGTCCGCCGAACAGGCTCGCGCCCCCGACCACCGCGGCGGCGATCGCCTGCAATTCGTAGCCCATGCCGCCGTTCGGATTGCCCATCGTGAGGCGCGCGACGAGCAGCATGCCAGCGACGGTGGCGAACAGCGAGGCGAGGCCGTAGGCGATCAGCGTCACCCGGGTCACGTTGACGCCGACCCGGCGCGCCGCCTCGATGTTGCTGCCGAGCGCGTACATGTAGCGCCCGGTCCGCGTCGCGCCGAGCAGGTACTGCGACACCGCAGCGAAGGCGAGCATGACGAGGAACATAGTCGGCACGCCGAACACGTAGGAATTAGCGAAATTGCCGAGCGAGTCCGGCAGTCCGGCCACCGTCATCCCGCCCGAGATCAGCATGGTGGCCCCGCGGTAGCCCTGCAGGCCGGCCAGCGTGACGATGAAGGCGGGGATGCCGAGCCGGTCGATGGCGAGGCCGTTAACGAGGCCGATCGCCAGCCCGATCAAGAGCGTCAGCACGGCGGCGACCGGGATGCTCATGCCGCCGGTCAGCATCATGGCGAAGGCGACGCCAGTGAAGCCGAGAACTGACCCGACCGACAGGTCGATGCCGGCGGTGATGATGGTGAAGAGCTCGCCATAGGCCACGATCGCGTCGACCGAGACCTGGCGCATGATGTTGAAGACGTTGCCGGTGGTCAGGAAATAGGGCGAGGCGAGCGCGAGGCCGACCCACAGCAGCGCCGTACAGCCGAGCACCCAGGTTTCGACCGGCAGCCCATGCCGAAGGTCACCCAGGAATGCGCGCCTGGGGCTCGGGGCAGGCGTAATAACGGTCGCCATAGAGGTCTTTCTCCTTCCCGGCGTCCTCGACAGCGCGCCCGGGCCTGTGGCCAAGGCCTGAGCGCGCCAGGCTGAAGTTAACTGCCAAGGTACGGAGTTAGCTGATACTTCTTTGGGTTGAGCAGGCCGGCCATGGCCGGGCTGTCAATGTTCTTCTTGGTGACGACGTGCACGCCGGAGTCCATACGGTGCGGCAGCACGACGCCGTTGGCCGCTTCGAGCGCGTACCAGACGCCGGCGTAGCCCATCATGAACGGGTTCTGCACAATGAGGCCGTCTAGATTGCCGTCGCGCACGAAGTGGATCTCCTGGTCGGAGGTGTCGAAGGCGACCGCGCAGAGTTTCGATCCGAGGTTCTTCTCCTGGATGGCGCGCCCGGCGCCGTCGCCCTCGATCTCGTTGTCGGCGAAGAGCCCGGTGAGATTGGCGTGGCGGGTCAGGATGTCCTCGGCGTCGGAAAGCGCCTTGCCGGGATCGTTGTTGCCGGTGCGATGGTCGACGATCTTCAGGCCTGCGTATTTCTTCATTTCCTCGACGAAGCCCTTGTCGCGATCGTTGAGCGATTGGGCGCCGGCGAGCGCGGTCATGTAGGCGACGTCGCCCTCCTCCTTGCCGGTGCGCGCCTTGACGCAGGAGGCGAGTTCGTCGGCCGCCTTCTCGCCGCCGGTCACGTTGTTGGTGGCGAGGAAGGTCACGTATTTGTCGGTGTTGGCGTCGGAATCGATCACGATCACCGGGATGCCGGCTTCAGTCGCCGCGGCGATCGGCTGCGCCAGCGCCTGGGCGTTGGTCGCCGCGATCACGATGCCGGTCGGCTTCGTCTGGATCGCGTTCTCCATGATCGACACTTCCTGCGCAACGTCGGTCTCGGCGCTGGCGCCGAGCTTTGACAGCTGCACGCCGAGTTTCTTGGCCGCGGCGTCCGCGCCGTCGAACACCGTCGCCCAGTATTGCGACGTCGTCGCTTTCACGATCACGTCGATGTGGTCGTTGGAAAAGTTCTCGGCCGCCCATGCGGGCGTCCAGGCGAGGGCCAAAGCCGCCGCCGACAGAAGACCTATCCTGAGCATGGCATCTCCTTCCGTATAGGCGCAGTCATCTGACCGCGCTGCCGCGCCCGAAAGAGCGCGGCATCAATCGCCCCTCAGTTCGTTGCCGCCTCCTCGTACCCCGTCATGTATCTGATGAGGTTCTGCTGGGTGGTGTCCGCCGCCGACGTCACGTGGGTTATGCGGCCGCGGAACATCACCGCGACCCGGTCGGCGACCTCGAGGATCTCGATCAGGTTGTGACCGATGTAGATGACGCCGATGCCCTCGCCGGCGAGCCTGCGGGCGAGCTGGATGACGTGTTCGCGCTCCATCACGGCGAGGGCCGCCGTCGGTTCGTCCAGGATGACGACCTTCGATTGCCAGTAGAGGGCGCGGGCGATGGCGACCGCCTGGCGCTGCCCGCCGGAGAGGCGCGACACGGTCTTGGCCTTGGGCGGAATGCGGCTCTCAATGCGCCTGAGTAGCGCCTCCGTCTCGTCGCGGATTTTTCGGTTGTCGATGTAAGGAAGGCCCAGGAAACGCTTGATCGGCTCGCGGCCGAGAAAGACGTTGGCGCCGACCGAGAGCTCGTCGGCGAGCGCGAGATCCTGATAGACCGTCTCGATGCCGAGCGCCCTGGCGTCGGCCGGGGCATGCAGGTCGAGGGCCGCGCCGTTCAGGCGGATCTCGCCGGAATCGGCCTTATGGACGCCCGCGATGTGCTTGATCAAAGTCGACTTGCCGGCGCCGTTGTCGCCGACGAGCGCCAAAACCTCGCCGGGATGGAGCGTGAGACTCGCCCCGTGGAGGACACTGACGGGACCGAAGCTCTTGCGCAGATCGACGACTTCGAGCAGAGGCGGCAAGGGCACGCTCCGATACGCGCGCCAGCCTCGCTTTTAAGGGATGGGGCTGGACGTCCTCCCCGCCGGACAGTCAATACCACCAGTTTCAGGCCTATTTTCGACGCAGGTTTGGCGAGTTCATAGCGTCAGCGCCGACTGGAGTCGTCGCCCCGTCCGGTGCGGCGGGGTTCCCCGTGCGGACTGCGAACCAGACAAGTTGACCATGTCACGGTCGGTATTGCCATTTGGGTTTGATGCGATAAGGTTTTCCTTCAAAAATTCGAAGTTAGGACCGATGCTTCGATTGCAGGTCCTGAACCAAAACGATCGGTCCGGGCCGGCCGAGCCCGGAGGGAGGAACCCATGCTTGGACTGATGCAACAGCGTCCGCTTCTGATATCCGGCCTGGTCGACTACGCCGCGGCGTGGCACGGCGGGCGGGAGGTGGTTTCCCGCGATCCGCAGGGAGCCTCCCATCGCTCGACCTTCGCGGAGATCGCCGCCCGGGCGAAGCAGGTCGCCAATGCGCTCGATGCGCTCAGGGCGAACCGCGGCGATCGGATTGCGACCCTGGCCTGGAACGGCCACCGGCATCTGGAGCTCTACTACGGCGTGACCAGCTCAGGACGGGTGCTGCACACTGTCAATCCGCGGCTCTTTCCGGAACAACTCCAGTACATCATGCATCACGCCGAGGACGCTTTCGTGTTCTTCGACCCTGTCTTTGCGCCGCTCGTCGAACAACTCGCGCCGAAGCTGCCGCTGGTGCGGGGGTATGTCGCGCTTTGCGAGCGGAGCGGCCTTCCGTCCGTCGAAGGCGTCTCGCTCCTCTGCTACGAGGATCTGCTGGCGAAGGCTTCGCCGGAGTACGCGTGGCCGGTCATCGACGAGAACACGGCCTCGACGCTCTGCTACACCTCCGGCACGACCGGCAACCCGAAAGGCGTGATGTACAGCCACCGGTCGACGGTGCTGCATGCATTCGCCGCCAACGCGGCCGACGCGCTGGCGCTGACGGCGCGCGACTCGATCCTTGTCGTGGTGCCGCTCTTTCACGCCAACGCCTGGAGCCTGCCGTTTTCGGCAGCGATCTCCGGCTCGAAGCTCGTGCTACCCGGCCCGAAGCTCGATCCCGAAAGCATCTACATGCTGCTCGAGCGGGAGGAATGCACCAAGGCGTTCGGCATTCCAACGATCTGGCTCAATTTCCTCGCCTGGGTCGAGACTCATCAGGAGCGGCTCGACCTGTCGAGGCTGAAACTCAGGCACGTCGTGTCTGGCGGGTCCGCTCCGCCAAGAGCGATCATCGAGAAGTTCCGCGCTCTGATGGACGTGTTCCTGCTCCAGGCGTGGGGCATGACGGAAACAAGCCCGCTCGCGACTGTCGGATCGCCCTTGGCCAAGCATGACGGGATGCGCCCGCGAGACCTCGTGGACGTGCAGGTGAAGCAAGGGCGCCAGGTCTTCGGCATCGAGCTCAAGCTCGTCGGCCGCGATGGGCGTGAGGCGCCTCACGATGGCGTCTCGGTCGGCGAGCTTAAGGTCCGCGGCAACTGGGTGATCTCCGGCTATTTCAAAGGCGAGGGCGGACAGGTCGTCGACCAGGATGGTTGGCTCGGCACGGGCGACGTCGGCACGATCGACCCTGACGGCTATGTCCAGCTCACTGATCGCTTGAAGGACGTGATCAAGTCCGGCGGCGAGTGGATCTCGTCGATCGAGATCGAGAACCTTGCGATGTCGCACCCAGACGTGTTCGAAGCGGCTGTGATCGCCGTCGAGCACCCGGTCTGGCAGGAGCGTCCGCTCCTGATCGTCCAGCCGCGAGACGGCCGGAAGCCGACCAAACAGTCGCTCGTCGATTTCCTGGCCGCCAAGCTGCCGAAATGGCAAATCCCGGAGGACGTCGTATTCGTCGACGCTCTCCCGCACACCGCGACCGGCAAGCTGTTGAAGACGGAGTTGCGGCAGCGCTTTCACGGGCATCTTGCGGTGAGCGGGTAGGGTGCTGGGCTTCTCCCGCGACCCGCGCCGCACTCTACTCCGCGGCCCTTCGGGCCGCCCCCCGCTTCGCAGGTGAGGAAAGCCGTCTGCCGCTTTATCCTCCCCTGCGCAGCGCGCGAGTTGCACAAACGAAGCGTAGTCGAGGGGACGCCTGATCCTCGAGCCAGATCGCCTGTTCCTTGACTTCCCGCTCTCGGCCGTCCATATGTGGCACGCCGCGTTCATCGCGGCCAAAAATGCGCCAGCCGCGTGAAGGGCCCTCCGCCCGCCTGCTGGGCGCAAACATGACATTCGCTCTCGACGCCCGGACACGCGGGGCGTTTCCTAAACATCCAGCCGCCTCGCGCACAGGATTGCCGGTAGCGGCGCCTTGAAAGAATCATCTTGGATAATTTTCATGGGCTCGGCTTGGCCGCGCCCCTTACCGCCGCGCTGGTCAAACTCGGCTTCGCGCGTCCGACGCCGATTCAGGCCCAGGCTATCCCGCCGCTAATGAAGGGCCGCGATCTCGTCGGCATCGCCCAGACGGGTACCGGCAAGACCGCGGCCTTCGCGCTGCCGATCCTTCACAAGCTTGCGACGGACCGGCGCCCGGCGCCGAGAGGCGGCGCGCGGGTCCTCGTTCTGAGCCCGACCCGCGAGCTCGCAAGCCAGATCGCGCAGAGCTTTCGCGACATCTCGGGCGAGCTCCGGCTCAAGGTCGCGGTGGTGTTCGGCGGCGTGCCGCATGGCGCGCAGGTCCGGGCGCTTCGAGAGGGTCTCGACGTGCTCGTGGCCACCCCCGGCCGGCTCATCGATCATCTCGACGCGCGGGTCGCTGCGCTCGGAACGGTCGAGTTCCTTGTGCTCGACGAGGTCGACCAGATGCTCGACCTCGGCTTCATCAAGCCGATCCGCCGCATCGTGCGCGAACTGCCGAGGCGGCGGCAAAACCTGTTCTTCTCGGCCACGATGCCGGCCGACATCCGCGCGCTCGCCGGCGAGCTACTCAGGGATCCGGTCGAGGTCGCGGTGACTCCGGCCGCCAAGACTGCCGACCGCGTCGAGCAGAGCGTCGTTTTCGTCGACTCGGCTAAGAAGCGCGACCTTCTGGTCGAGCTCTTCGGCGACAATGAGATGTCGCGCGTGCTCGTCTTCACCCGCACCAAACGCGGCGCTGACCGCGTCGCCAAGGCGCTGGACGAAGCGGGCGTCGACGCGGCCGCCATTCATGGCAACAAGAGCCAGGGCCAGCGCGAGCGGGCGCTGGGCGCGTTTCGCGCCGGGGCGACCCGAGCCTTGGTCGCAACCGATATCGCTGCGCGCGGCATCGATATCGACGGCGTAACGCATGTGGTGAACTTCGAGCTGCCCGAGATCGCCGAGGCCTATGTCCACCGCATCGGCCGCACCGCCCGCGCCGGAAACGCCGGGCGCGCGATCTCGTTCTGCGACCATGCCGAGCGCGACCATCTGCGGGCGATCGAGCGCCTGACGCGGATCAACCTGCCGAAGAGCGACCGGCGCGGCGAGGCCGGTCCGAAGCCAGCGCCCGTCGTCCGCCTGGCAGCCTCGGCGGCTCCTTCCGCACCCGCTCGCCCGCATCATGCTCCGCATCGCGACGGGCGGAAGCGCGGACCGAAGCCGAGTCACGCGATGTGGAAGGCGGCGAACGCTGCGGCGCCGGAGCGCGCCCATCACGCGCCGCATCGGGACGCGCGGAGCGCCGGGCTTCCGGCGTCGATCACGAGGCCCCCGCATGGCGCGAGTTCGACGCGTCCCGAGCGCCGCATCAAGCGTTGAGCGACGGCGGCCGCCGCCTTGGCCGCCTGCGATAGGCGCCGGCGATCGTCCGGATTAAGCACGCGCAGTAAAGGGGAAACGGCGACGCGCGATCCTCCCAGTCGTCGCGCCGCCGCCCGCTCCTTTCAGCGTCGTTCGCGCCTTAAAGGAACGAGACGTGCGAATGCGCCAGTTCCCCTTTCCGTGAATTGGCCGCCGGATTAAGACTTCTCAACGAAGGGTGAGGCGCCGAGGTCCGCTGGCCGTCCGGGCCGCGCTTGAACCCGAGAGCGCCTCGGGCGCAGCCGGCGGATGCTATTCGTCGAGCGGAGCCAAGTCGATCCGGCAGTCTTCTACGACTCCAGATCGGTTCCAAAATCGTCAGTTCGCGGTGCTGGGCTCGAACAGCCTGTGCATTTGCATCGATAGCCACGCGCTGGATCCTTTCGCCGGAACGGTCTTGTCCAGTTCGACGGTGGTGAGCCCCCGGCCCGCCTCGAGCCGCTGCGCCATCGCCCGGCACAGCTCTTGAGCAATCTCGGGCCTAGCCTCGAGAATTGGACCTAGGTCTGCTTTGGTGAGCTCATACACGGTGGAGGGAGCAAGCGCGATAATATTGGCGGTTGCGCGCCTGCCGGTTAGAAGTCCGACCTCACCAAAGTAGTCTCCTGGTCCAAACCGTAGTACTTCCTTCTCCCCATCATTGTCGGATCGCACGACTGACAGCACGCCACTGCCCACAATGAAGAGCGACTGAAGCACAATGTCCGATTTAACCAATACATCTCCATTGTCATGCGAAGCTTTCTTCAGCTTGGCTCCAATCGCCGACCGTTCGTCTTGCGCCAGGCTGACGAATAATCCAGCCAGAGTGAGAACGGTATCGGGGCTCAGCTCCTTCAGGTTTAGGCTCTCATCCTCGCGAGGTTGATAGGGCGCGTTCTTGGGCGGCGCCAGTCGAGCGCCCGCGGCGACCGCATGCCGGGAGATCAGATCCAACAGCTCATTCTGCGCCTCGGTGTCGGAATCGAGCCGGTCCACGAAGAAGGTGACCTGGTATTCTGTTTGCGTTGCGTCGACAGACTGGATGAGGACACTCGGGCGAGGGAAGGGCAGGATCAATTGTGCGTTGAGGAGGGCCAGCTCCAGAATCTTCTTGCCGCTCGCCGGTGGGGCGCCCAGTCGAACATCGACCGTCATCCCGTGGATCGCTGAAGGGTAGTTCAGATTGACGATCTTCGCTTTTGCAATGGTGCTGTTCGGCACGATTGCGAGATCCTGGCGCCCGGTCAAGATATGCGTCGCCCGCCAGTTCAATTCGACAATGCGGCCCTCCGTGCCTCCGTCGATTTTGATCCAGTCTCCGGCTTTATACGGGTGGCTGAGACTGAGCACGAGGCCGGAAAAGACGTCGTTCAGGCTGCTCTGGAGCGCCAGACCGAGGACGATGGCGATGACGCCGGAGGTGGCGAGCAAGCCCTGAATGGGGAGATCGAAAACATAGGCGATGACGGCGAAACCGGCAGTCAAATAGATGAGGGCGGAGACGATATCTTGAACGAGCTTACCGTCTCGCGGGCGCCCTTCGAAGATGACCACGGCTCGAACCAAGGCGACCAGGAACCAAGCCGCCCAAAGCCACCACGCGATTTTTAACGTCCCTGCGATCGTGTCGCGGTAGGGCGCGCCGGTTAGTTGCAGCGGTTTGTACGGGACAATGCCATCATACAGCAGCAGCAGCGTGAGCAGGGCCAGAAAGATCACCCGGGTCACCGCGCGCCAAATCGGCCGCTGCCTGAACAGCATCCGACTGATCGACGCGCCGAACGCGATGAGGGCGGAGCCGCCGACGAGAGGATCGTGGGCGATCGTTTCGGCGGAAGTGATCAAGTGGGATATCATTGCCATTTCCACCCGCGGCGCCGCGTAGACCCATCGAATTCCATGACGCATCAAGTCGAGCCGCGGCCGACGCGTCAAGGTTCGAACTTTTCCGCTTCGAGAGTCTGGCGGACGCGGAGTCGGCGCCCTCTATCCATCGCTACCGAGCCATGGCTGAACAGGTTGAAGCATATCATCAGCACGACCATGTAGATGACGAGGCCCGAATGCTGCGTGATGGTCGCCCAGAGGTGCCCGTGAGGCTTCGAACGCCGGCGACTCGGGCACGGAGGAGCGAATGAACAGCACGACGAAAGCCAGCAGGACGCTGAGCGGGAAGATCGCCCGCCAGCCAATGGTGATGCCGCCGATGGTGTGGACGAAGAGGAGGCCGTAGGCGACCGCCGCGAGCAGGAAGCCGCTCGGATAGTCGCATTGCAGAATGCAGGAGACGATCCCGCGTGTCTGCGGCGCGATCGACTCCATCGCCAGCGAGCTGCCGAGGCCCCGTTCGCCGCCCATCGCGATGCCGAAGAGCGCGCGCGAAATAAGGAAGACGGTGAGGTTCGGGGAGAAGGCCGCGAGCGCGCCTATGATCGAATAGGCGAGGATGTCCAGCATCAGCGCGGGTCTGCGCCCCCATCTGTCGCCGAACCCGCCGAAGACGAAGGCGCCGACGAAGCGCATCGCCAGCGTGAGAAACAGGGCGTAGGCGACCGCCGGCACCCCGACGCCGAACTCCTTGGCGATGTCCTGATCACGAAGGTGAGGACGAAAAGTCGAAGGCGTCCAGCGTCCAGCCGAGATAGGCGGCAAGAATGGTCTTTATTTGCGGACCTGTCAGGTTCATCCCGCCGCCCCTCCCTGTCAGTCGCGACTTCTTTCCGGATTTCGCACTTCCGTCACCTTAAGCCGGCCGGGCCGGAACCGCCAGCCAGGTCGATGAACCCGAGGGACGGCGCCGCGTCGCTTTGTCGTCATCCGGCTTGTTCCTGCCGGGGGAATGGCGCAGTGTGTCTGTCCAACCGGCAGCCGTCCTTCGGAGTTGCTTGCGTGAAATCACTCCTCGTTTCAGTCGCCGTCGTTCTCGGGCTCATCTTCCTCGCGCTCGCCGCGCTGTACTGGCTGACCCCCGCCGGCGGGCTCCCAGCGTTTCTGCCCGGCTTCAGGGCGGGATCGACGGCGATCCACGTCAAGCATGCCGCCGGTATGCTCGTCGTCGGATTCGCGTTGCTCGCTGTCGCCTGGTTCGGCAGCCGCCGCGCATCCGCTTGACGGGTTCGAGGTCAGGCTACCAGACCCTGCTCAACACGATGGGCGCCGACGTGGCCCGAGTTATCGCTTAGCCGGCGTTATAGCGCCTCGAAATCCGCTTGGTGGAGAGCCCCGCGTTCATCCCTTCCAACGTAGGGTCGAGACCAGCGTGAAGAGCCGACGCGCCGTGGCTTGATCGATGGTGACTCTCTCAGCGAGCCGCTGGGCCATCAACTCCGCCCCCTCGTTATGGAGCTTCGTACGCTCGCGGTCGATCGCCTCGATCTGGCGTGGGCTCGCCGTTCGGATGGCGGAATAGTAGGTCTCGCAGACCATGAAATAATCTTTGAGCAGCGGACGGAACGGGGTCATCGAAACCACGATTGAGATGGCCTGCTCGCCGTCCGAAGTCCGCACGTCGAATGTGAGCTTCAATTCCTCCTGCGAGATCGTCAGTGTGTATGGCCCGTCGTCGTGGCCGGGGACTCCAAATGAATTCTCCTCGATGAGGTCGAAAATCGCCACCGCCCGCTCGTGATCGACGTCGATTGCGCCGCGAGGAATCGTGTCCTCGTCCAGGAAGACCTCAGATAGGCGGTCGCGCCTGTCGGCTGCCTTGGCGTTCACGGCCGCCTCGTAGGTCGCGCTTCCGCGGAGAGGCGCAACGACACGGAGCGGGAGTGCCCCTCGAGTGACTCGGCCTCGCCGAGCGTGATCGCTGGCGGCCCAAGGACCGCGAGCGATCGCGCGTCGCACTTCAGCACGGAAGTGCGCTTCATGAAATCGAGCACTCCGAGTCCCGAGGAGAAACGCGCCGAGCGCGCAGTCGGCAGCACATGATTGGAGCCGCCGACGTAATCGCCGATCGCCTCCGGCGTATGCGACCCGAGGAAGATCGCGCCAGCGTTTTCGATTTTCGCCGCAATCGCCTCGGGGGTGCGGGTCATTATTTCGAGGTGCTCCGGAGCGAGCCGCTCGATGAGCGGCAAGGCGGACTCTAATTTCGGACAAAGGATAATCGCGCCATTATCGCGCCAGCTCGCGCGGGCGATCTTTTCGCGCGGAAGCGTGACGAGCTGCCGCTCCACCTCGGCCGCGGCTGCGCGGGCGAGTGCGCTGGTGTCGGTGATGAGGATGGACTGCGCGGCTTCGTCATGCTCCGCCTGCGCAAGCAGGTCGGCCGCTACGAAGCCCGGATTGGCGCTCGAATCAGCGAGGATGACAATCTCCGAGGGCCCCGCGATCATGTCGATGCCGACGACGCCGAACACCCGCCGCTTCGCCGCCGCGACATAGGCGTTGCCGGGTCCGACAATTTTGGCGACCGGCGGGATGGTCCGCGTTCCGTAGGCGAGCGCGGCGACCGCCTGCGCGCCGCCAACGCGATAGATCTCGTCGACGCCGACAATCCGAGCCGCCGCCAGCACCAGTGGATTGATGCGGCCGTCGGGCGTCGGCACGACCATCGCCAGCCGCCGGCAGCCCGCCACCTTTGCCGGCACCGCGTTCATGACGACCGACGACGGATAGCTCGCTGCGCCGCCTGGAACATAAAGACCAACCGCCTCGATAGGTCGCCAGCGCCACCCGAGCTCGACCCCGAGCGCGTCGGTAAATCGCAGATCGCCCGGTTTCTGACGCTCATGATAGTCCCTCACGCGCGTGTGGGCGAATTCGAGCGCCTCGAGAGCCCTGGGCTCGCAGGCTCCGATCGCGGCGTCGATTTCGGCAGAACCGATCGCGAGCCCCATAGTGCCGAGATTGACGCGATCGAAGCGGAGGGAGAACTCCGCCAGCGCCTCATCGCCCCGGGCGCGCACGTCTTCAATGATGCCGGCCACCACGGCGTCGATATCGGCCGCCAATTCGCGCTTGACGTGGAGCAGCGCGTCGAAGCGGCTTCCAAAGTCCGCCGAGCGCATGTCGAGTTCGATCGCCATCAAGACCCTCCAGCGCGTCCGTCAGACTGCCGAGGCATGCGTCAGCGCGTGTCCGGGGCATTGCTCGGCAGGCACACGGCGCCCTATGTCGCAAAGCTCGACCTCGACGCATTCGACGTCGAGTCGAACCAGCGCGCCATCGGCGAACGCGAGAAGGATCATGCCGGCGGGCGGATCGGTCTTCTCGAAGGTGACCGCCAGCAGGTTGAGGGGCGCATCCCTCTTCTTATCACCAAGGCCGAGCTGCGAGACCTTCAACACCCGATCGAAACGCAACACGCTCGAAACGCGCTCCGCCGGTCCAGCCTTTGCGCCGACCCAATCGTAGCGCATGCCGGCGAGCACGAAGCGGCGCTGCTTCGGTAACCAGGCCATGTCGGAGAGCCTGAGACAGGTGTTTTGCGTATGCGCCGAAACCACGCCGAGCCCTTCGCGATCAAGCGCAAGAAGCTTGAGGTTTTGCTTCTGAGCAGACATCGCGTCAGCCCACGATGCGGGCAATGTCGGCGCCGCAAGCGCCGAGTTTCTCTTCCAGCCGCTCAAAGCCGCGGTCCAGATGATAGACGCGATTGACGATGGTCTCGCCCTCGGCGGCGAGAGCGGCGATAACCAGCGACACTGATGCGCGCAAGTCGGTGGCCATCACGGGGGCTCCCCGCAGCCGTTCAACGCCCTCGACGACCGCCGTGTCGCCTTCGAGCTTGATGTGCGCTCCAAGTCTCGCCAGCTCCTGAACGTGCATGAATCGGTTCTCGAAGATTGTTTCGGTGATCCGGGAGGTTCCGCGGGCGCGCGTCAGCAGCGCCATGAATTGGGCCTGCAGATCGGTAGGGAAGCCGGGGAAGGGCGCGGTCGCAATATCGAGCGGATCGATTCCCGCCCCGTTGCGCTGCACGCGCACCCCGCGGTTGTCACTTGTGACCGTAGCGCCGATTTTCTCCAGCGTCGCGAGCGGCGTTTGAAACAGATCCTCGGTGATGCCCTCGAGAAGGATGTCGCCGCCGGTCATCGCGACTGCGGTTGCATAGGTCCCCGCCTCGATGCGGTCGGGGAGAACGCGGTGGTTTGCGCCGTTCAGACGAGGAACCCCGTGAATCTCGATATTCGACGTGCCAGCGCCGCGGATGCGCGCGCCCATCTTGCCGAGGCAGTCGGCGAGATCGACCACTTCCGGCTCCCTGGCCGCATTGGCGATGAGCGTCGAGCCCCTTGCGGTCGACGCGGCGATCATCGCCACGTGCGTGCCTCCGACCGTCACCTTTGGAAACTCGATCTCTGCTCCGACAAGACCTTTCGGCGCCTTGGCGACAGCGTAGCCAGCGTCGATTTCGATCGTGGCGCCAAGTTTCTCCAGCGCTATCAGGAGCAGGTCAACCGGCCGGGTTCCGATCGCGCAACCGCCCGGCAGCGACACGCGCGCCTCTCCCATGCGCGCAAGCAGCGGCGCGATGACCCAGAAGCTCGCACGCATGCGGGAGACGAGATCATACGGCGCCGTTGTGTCGACGATCGTCCGAGCTCTCAGGTGGGCGGTCTGACCCGTGGCGGCTTCCTCGCCGACGCGCTTGCCATCGATCGAATAGTCGACGCCGTGATTGCCGAGAATGCGCGCGAGCTGGCTGACGTCGGCGAGGCGCGGCAGATTTTCCAGCGTCAGGGTCTGGTCGGTCATGAGGGAGGCGATCATCAGTGGCAGCGCAGCGTTCTTTGCGCCCGAAATCGAGATCACGCCGTTGAGCTTGGCCCCCCCACGAATTTGAATGCGATCCATTCCCCTTGTCCCTCCAACCCGAATCCTGCCGAGGAGCTCGCCGCCCCGTCATCTTTTCAAATCAAAACTGGCAGGCGGAGGCGACGCCTTTCCTTCTCCATCCGACGGCTCTTCAGCCTTCCGCAAACGCTGTTGGATCTTGCGTCGCTTCAGATTCTCCCTGAGGGAGGCGGCAAGACGTTCCCGGCGCTTGTCCTGCTTCGCGCTCCCGGCTTCGTCCGGGCTCATGGCGTTCCTCTACCAATTTCAGGCAAACCGCACCCTGACGCGGCGCTTGATATGGCAAAGCAGCCGAGCGGAGCAAGCCCAAATGGGCAAAATGGATTGTCCTTTGCCCTCATCCGGCCCTTTCAATCAAACTCACCGCCGCCGCGCGCGCCTCGCGGGTGATTTCCGTGCCCGCAAGCATCCGGGCGATCTCCTCTCGCCGTTCGCCTGCTCCAAGGCGCAACACGCTCGTGATCACACGATCACCTTTGCCGACGTCGCTTTTCGTGATGCGATAATGGCTGTGTGCCCGCGCCGCCATCTGGGGCGCGTGGGTAACCGCGAGCACCTGCGCCCGCTGTGACAGCCGGGTTAGCCGTTGGCCCATGGCGTCCGCGACCGCGCCGCCCACGCCGGCGTCAATCTCGTCGAAGACGAGTGTTGGCGCGGTCCCCCGCTCGGCGAGGCAGACCTTGATAGCGAGCAGAAAGCGCGACAGCTCGCCGCCAGAGGCCACCTTGGCCAGCGCACCCGGCCGAGAACCGGGATTGGTGCGGACGACGAACTCTGCTCGATCGTAGCCGCTTGCCGATATAAGCAGCTTGTCTTGGCGCAAGTCGACGCTGAACTCCGCCCGCTCGAGCTTGAGCGGCGGCAGTTCGGCGGTAACCGCCCATTCGAGCGCCCGTGCGCTGCGCTCGCGGGCGGTGGTGAGCGCGCCGGCGGCCTCATGGTAGGCCGCGCGCGCACCGACGGCTGCGGCCTCGAGTTTTGCGATCTCCTCGCGTCCGGCGTCGAGAACAGCGAGACCGTTTGCGTAGTCTTGCGCGAGCGCCGGCAGGCTGTCCACGGGGACGCCGTACTTGCGCCCCATCGCCCTCAGCGCGAACAAACGCTCCTCGCAGCGCTCCAGCTCATGCGGATCGAATTCACAGGCGTCGAGCGCCTGCTCGAGAGAGCGCGAAGCGGCTTCAAGCGCCTCGATCGCCTCGTCCAGCGCTTTCACGCTAGGCTCGATGAGAGCCGGCGCCTGAGACATGCGGCGCTGCAATCGGCGGGAAGCGGCTAGAAGCGTCGGCAGCACCGCGGCCTCCCCGCCCAGGTGATCACGCGCTTCGCGGATGTCTGCCGCGACCTTTTCGCCCTGCATCATCGCTTGTCGACGAGCCGCCAAGGCATCTTCTTCGCCGGGCTTGACGTCGAGACGGGAAAGCTCTGCATGTGCGTGGCGAGCGAAGTCGGCGTCCGCCTCCGCCGACGAGACCCGCGAACGCTCGGATTCGAGCGCGTGCTCAGTGTCGCGCAAAGCCGCAAAGGCGGTCTCTGTCGCCTGGACGAGAGCTTCGAGACCGCCGTACGAGTTAATCAGCGCCCGATGGGTCGCGGCGTCGGTCAGCGCGCGCTCATCATGCTGGCCGTGGATTTCAACCAGGGTCAAGGCTAGCGACCGCAAGGTCTGGGCGCCGACGCTCTGGTCGTTGACGTAGGCGCGGGTGCGCCCGTCTGCGAACTGGACCCGCCGCAAGATCAGGTCATCGCCGATGTCAATGTCCTGCCCCTCGAGAAACGCGTGGGCTGGATGTCCTGGAGGAAGCTCAAACACTGCCGTTACCTGACCTTGAGCTTGGCCGTTACGGACAAGCCCACCGTCGCCTCGCGCTCCGAGCGACAGCGAAAGCGCGTCCAGAAGGATTGATTTGCCCGCGCCGGTCTCGCCGGTGAGAACCGTCAGGCCTTTCGAGAACTCGAGATCAAGGCGGTCGATCAGCACCACGTCGCGGATGGACAGACGCGCGAGCATGGCGAGCCTCGTTCAGGACGGAACGACCACGTGATAGATTCTCGAGATCCACGAACTGGAGTTCTCCTGAGGCGACAGTCCCTTGCCTTTCAAGAGCGCGTAAGCGTCCTGGTACCACTGACTATCGGGGAAGTTATGCCCGAGGACGGCGGCGGCAGTCTGCGCTTCATCATTGATCCCGAGCCCGAGGTAGGCCTCGACGAGGCGATAGAGCGCTTCCTCTGCATGCCGCGTCATCTGGTAATACTGCAGGACATTTCGGAACCGGTTGATCGCTGCAGTGTAATTGTGTCTGTATAAATAGAACCGGCCAATCGACATTTCTTTGCCCGCAAGCTGGTCCTGCGTGACTTGTATTTTGAACTTTGCGTCCTCAACATACTCCGACTTAGGATATTTCTTCACTAAGTCCTGAAACCCCTCCATCGCCTTGGTCGCGGAGTCCTGATCTCGCGAGATGTCGGGAATTTGTTGGTAATACGCATTGGCTCGCAGATAGGTGACATAGGCGGCGTCCGGCGCATTCGGATATTCCTTGAGAAAACGCTCGGCGGAAGTTTCGGCGTCGGTGTAGCTTTGGGCTTGGTAATCGGCGTAGGTGGTCATCAGGAGGGCTTTGCGTGCCCAATCTGAGCCGGGATATTGCTTGCCAAGGTCGGTGAATTTCTTCGCCGCTTCGGAAGGCGATCCATTCGCCAATTTCTCAAGGCCCTGGTTATAAGTTTTGCTCGCCGGCGTGTCTGGCACGATCTCCATTTTATACTTTTCGGCCCCAAAGGGATTGAACTGGTCGATCATCGAGCAGGCCGACGTGCAAAAACCCACGAACGCCAGCGCGGCGCCGATAATGATCTGGCGCGCGCTAGGTTTGCCGGCGCAAAATAATTCGATCGTGGCCATCCTGGAAACTCGATCAGCTGCAAAAAAGGAGAGCGAACTCGGCGCCTGAGCGGCGCGGCCGCTGTTTACCAACAGTCCGGATGCGTCCGCCACTTTTGAGCAGCCACGCGAATCAACAATTGGACGGGAATTGTGGCGCAATAGCGCCTCGCAGACTTCGACTCCCCAGTCGGGATGATTTCCGCAACCGTCAGTCGATCGGGGCAAAAGCGGCTGCGGCCGGATACTGCGCTCTGGCGCCAAAACCTTTGACGAAGGCCTTGGGGACTGCAGCTTCGACATACTCGTATGCGGAGCGATCGGCGAATAGCGCGTCGAGCGCCGTGGCGTTCAGCTTGTGGCCCGGACGATGGGCCCGGTAGAGGCCGATGAGCGGCGCGCCGGCCAAAGAAAGATCGCCGACAGCGTCGAGCGCCTTGTGGCGCACAAATTCATCGGCGTAGCGAAGGCCCTCGGGGTTGAGAACCATGTCCCCATCGATGGCGACCGAGTTCTCAAGCGACGAGCCGAGCGCGTAACCCGCCTGCCACAGCTTCTCGACATCTCTGACAAAACCGAACGTGCGAGCGCGAGCGATTTCCCTGCGGAACTTGACGGGGTCGAGATCAAAGAGGAAGCGTTGGCGGCCAATCACACGAGAATTGAAATCGATCTCGATGTCGAGACGGAACCCGCGCTCTGCCGGCAGAAACTCGGCGTAACCGCCGTCGTGCGAAACCCGGACGGGCTTCAGGATCTTGACATGGCGCCGCAAGCGCGACTGCTGAACTCGCCCGGCCTGATCGATGGCGCTGACGAAATCAGCTGCGGAGCCGTCCATGATCGGCGTCTCGGGACCGTCGATTTCGATGAGAATGTTATCGATCTGCAGGCCGGAGAGCGCCGCCAGAAGATGCTCGACCGTGCTGACGCTCGCGCCGGACGCATCCCCGAGCATTGTGCAGAGCGCAGTATGCGTCACGTTGGAGCGCTTTGCTTCGAGCAGCCGCTCGCGACCGCCGGGTAGGCCGGTGCGCAGAAAAACGACGCCCGAATCGACGTCTGCAGGTTGAAGGACAAGTTGAGCGGGGGTGGCGGAATGGACTCCCACGCCCCTTATGGTGGCGCGATTGCGAAGCGTCGTCTGATAACCAAGTCGCATCTTAAAGCTTCTCCGGGCTTTCGCCCGGCCCCGGTTGGCGTCGCTGGCTCGATACACGGCCAGGGTCACAGCGCTGCACCCATGGGTCCTCCTGCAATGAAGGCGGATCATGGCGCGGGGGGAATTTAGTCGGCGAATCAGGGCGGAGCCAAATCACCTTTGGTGAACAAAAGTTACAACTTCGCCACAACGAATTATTGGTTAATATTCAGTTATTTACAATACATTTCGAAGACACCGCGTTGAGAATTTTGTCCGGCCGCGGCGAATGGCCGCGCCCGGAGGCTTCATGGCAGGACATCAATCAGTTCGGGTGTCGCCGCAGAAACGCCGGGATGTCGAGTTGGTCGTCTTCCGTCACTGGAGGACGATGAGCCGGCCTCGCAGGCAAATCGAGTCCCATCGACGCCCGCTGAGATTGCGGCCGCGGCTGAGGCCGACTGAATTGCGGATGGGCCACAGCAACGGGTTGCGAACGCTGTTTAATGGGGGACGCCGGGACCGGGTCGGGCGCCTGCGGGGCCGGGTCCTCGTCGTGACGAGCAATTCCAAATGCCGCCAGTTTTTCCAACAACGAGCGACGACGCGGCTCCGGCGCCTGCGAGTCGCGCTCGCGCTCCCGCATTGCGCGAAGCTGACTCTGGGCCACCGGAGGCAGATCCTCGATTTGCGGCATGCGCGGGCCGCGCGCGGCCGGTTGCTCCGGGACCGGCGGGATGAATTGCGTCGCCTCGTCCTCGTGCTCTCGCCGTAGTTCGATCGGCTCAGGGAACGCAACCGCGACTGGAGCCACTGGCTGCAGTTCGACATCGTTGACGACCGCTTGCCGCAGCTGGACCGCTTCGACCGGCGCGGGCGACGGCGGTGCTGCACGAACCTGCGCGAGCGCCGGGGCGGCGGCGCGGATATGGTGCGCCTGCTCCGCGCGAGGCTGGTAAGCCACGGGTTCGATCTGCGTGATCGTCGCTTGGTCGATCCCGGTCGCGACGACGGAGACGCGCACGACCCCGTCAAGGGCAGAATTGAAGGTAGCGCCAAGGATGATATTGGCCTCTTCGTCGACTTCCTGACGAATGCGGCTCGCTGCTTCGTCCACTTCATAAAGGGTTAAATCGTTGCCGCCGGTGATTGAGATCAGCAGCCCGCGAGCGCCCTTCATCGAAGTCTCGTCGAGCAGCGGATTGGCGATTGCGGCCTCGGCCGCGAGCACTGCGCGCTTCTCTCCTGTCGCTTCACCGGTGCCCATCATCGCTTTGCCCATCTCGCTCATGATCGAACGGACGTCGGCGAAGTCGAGGTTGATCAGTCCCTCCTTGACCATGAGGTCGGTGATGCAGGCTACACCGGAGTAAAGCACCTGATCGGCCATCGCGAAGGCGTCCGCGAAGGTTGTCTTTTCGTTGGCGACCCGAAACAGGTTTTGATTCGGGATGATGATCAGCGTGTCGACCGCTTTGTGCAGTTCGGCTATACCCGAGTCGGCGATCTTCATCCGGCGGCCGCCCTCGAAGTGGAACGGCTTGGTGACGACCCCGACGGTGAGGATGCCCATCTCGCGGGCGGCCCTGGCAATCACCGGGGCTGCGCCGGTGCCCGTTCCGCCGCCCATGCCAGCCGTGACGAAGACCATGTGAGTGCCGGCGAGGTGATCGCGAATCTCCTCGAGCGCTTCTTCGGCCGCCGCCTTGCCGACCTCTGGCTTCGAGCCAGCGCCAAGTCCCTCTGTGACCTGTAGGCCCATCTGGATGATGCGCTCGGCGCGCGAGGAGGTCAGCGCCTGCGCATCTGTGTTTGCGACGATGAAGTCGACCCCTGTGAGGCCGGACACTATCATGTTGTTGACCGCGTTTCCGCCTGCGCCGCCTATTCCGCAAACGATGATTCGTGGCTTCAATTCCCTCAGTTCCGGGGCCTTCAAGTTGATCGACATTACCCTGCCTCATACCGTTGGGCGTCAGCCGACGCCATTGGTTGCACGAACGCGCATTTAGGAGATCATCAGCCAGCCAAGGCTCCCGCACCCCTATTAGAAACTTTCTTTTAGCCAGCGCCCGACCCGCGCCGCGTAACCCCCCTCTTCGGACGCCCGCCGGGAAACATGTCGAGAGGGCTCGAAGTATTCGAGACCCGCCATCTGAGGGTAGACCATCAACCCGACCGCCGCCGCGAAGGACGGGCTCTTGCCCGACTCCGGCAGCCCTTCAATACCGAGCGGACGCCCGACTCGCGCCTGATTCGAGATGACCGTCCGGGTAAGCTCCCACAGTCCCGTGAGCTGGCAGGCGCCTCCGGTCATTACCAGCCGCCGACCCGCGAGGGCGGCATGCCCGGAGGCTTTTAGCCGGTCGCGTACGAGTTCGAGGATCTCTTCCACACGCGGGCGAATGATTTGCAGGAGCTCGGATTTCGGCAGATGGGTGGGATGATCCATGTCGTCGCCGAGGCGGTTCAGGGCGATCGTTTCGCGATCGTCCGACGGGGACGCAAGACAGGCGCCGTAGAGCGTTTTTAGGCGTTCGGCGTCCGACATCGAAACGTTTAGGCCGCGCGCGATATCCCGCGTGACATGAATTCCGCCTACTGCGACCGCATCGATATGCAGGAGCCGTCCGCCAGAGAACACGCCCACCGTCGTGGTCCCGCCGCCGAAGTCGATAACAGCAGCACCGAGCTCAGCCTCGTCGTCGACCATCGTCGAGAGGCCGGCTGCGTACGGTGTCGCGACCATGGCCTCTACGCGCAGATGGCAGCGCTCGACGACCAGCATGAGGTTGCGCGCGGCGGCTGACTCGCATGACGCGACATGCAGGTCGACGCCAAGTTCCTCGCCGATCATCCCCTTCGGATCGTGTACGTCGCGCGTTGCGTCGAGCGAATAGCTCGTCGGCAATGCGTGCAAGACCGATCGTCCGTGCTGCTCGTTGGCCGCGGACGCGGCTTCGAGCACCCGGTGTATATCATGCTCGGACACGGGCTTGCCGTGTAGCGTGGCTTTCGCGTTGAAGCGCCGAGACGCCAGGAGGCCGCCTGACATGTTGACGATGACGCCGCCGACCTCGACGCCCGCCATGCGTTCGGCCGCGTCGATCGCAAGGCGTGCAGCCTGCTCGGCCGCCTGAAGGTCGACGATTGCGCCGCCCTTGACGCCGCTCGAGCGCTGATGGCCGATGCCGAGAACCTTGCATCGGTGAGTTCGGCCGGGTAGCGAGCTCAACTGCTCCATCGGACTTAAACGCGCGATCAGGCAAACGACTTTCGATGCGCCGATGTCGAGAACCGATAGAACCGCACTCTTGCGCGCGGGAATCTGGCGCATCCGAGGAGGGGGCGGCCGCAAGCTCACTGCTGCGCGCCTTTCTTCGGCGTATGCGCGTCGGCCCATTCGGCCGCCGCATCCTGCGATAGCCGCGCGAACACGCGCCCGGGCGTACGAAGATCGAGCGTAAGCACGTCGCGGTCCAGAATACGCGACTCTCGCTGGAGACGTAGCAGGGTCGCGATCGCGATATGCGGGTCGACCTCCGGAAGTTTGATCTCGATACCGGACTTCAGCTTGAGGTTCCAGCTGCGCTCGCCCACAAGAACTCCCGCGTCGACGCGCGGCTTCAACTCGTCCATTGCGTCCAGCAGCGCAGCGAATTCCCGGACGCGCTTATTCGCGCCCTCTCCGACCACGAACGGCAAGTTGACGTATCGGCCGTCCCGGACTTCGTCGATCGGCTCGCCGTCAGCCGCAATGGCGTGGACTTCGCCGTCCTTTTGCCATACCCCGTAAGGAGTGCGTTCGACGATGTCGATCACAATCTGGTCCGGGTAGAGCTTGCGCACGCTTGCCTGCTTAACGAGCGGATCAGCTTCGAGCCGGGCTCGCGCCGCGGCCGCATCGAAGAACGGCAGGGAGTTTCTCGAGCTAATGCCGGCGATCGACACGATGCGCGATTCGCTCAAATGGATCGCGCCGGATACGGTGACAACGTCGACGCCAAAGCCGAGCGTCCGCGCGGCGACGTCCCGCAAGTTTCCATGAGTCGCGACGAAGGCATCGAGTTGTCCGCCGCGTACTATGCCGAAGGCCGCCGCCCCCACGAGGACGGCAACGGTCAAGGCGACCTCGACCCCCAGCGAGGGAGGCCGATGGAGAGGCATGCGCAAGCTCAGAGCGCTCCACCTGGAGCGTTCCCCGCGTAGCAGAACCGTTTGCGGGGCCGCTGAGGTCGGAACGCCTGCATGGGCGGGTTTCATGACCGCCTGCCATGCAAGTGCGGTGCTTAGCGATCGCAAGGGGCGCCCTCCACGGTCCAGTGGACAAATCGGCCGAACGACAATTCGGCGTGGGCGGCCCTAGGCGGCGCGAGTGGCCTTTTCGTCATGCTGGGCTGCGTGTTGACGTTGAAACGCACGAGCTCGCCCTCTTCCCTTTCGTTTCATCGTACCGGAGGTCGGCCTTACTAACGCCGCCGCCGGTGAGCGCCCGGGGCGCCATCAGCGTCCAGTCTTGGACCTCATGGTAAATATTCGGTTTAAAGTCCGTCGAAAGGACTTGGCCCGATCCGACTTTCCTGCGAAACGCTTCGGAAAGCGCCTGTAATTCGATGACGACGAGCGACGGGTCGCCCATCGCCGCCGAGCTCAGCTCCTCCTCTGCGATGAACCGTTCGGCAAGCTGCGCATCCCCGAAGGGCCAGTCCCCTCGGCCGACTTCCAGCGGCGGGCGACGGGGATTCTCCCTTACGATATCGACGCCGAAGGACGAGCCGACCGGCTTCGGCGCGTAGGGTGGCTCGAGCGCGCCGACATCGCCAAGTGGTCCGAGCGTATCGGCGCAGCCGCGGCCCGAATCGAGGGAATCCGGAGGCTCCGCCGACCCGCCGCTGATGAGCGTAGCGACATCCTTCATCGTCCGGCAGTCTTCCCTAACGTTCCGCCAACTGGCAGAGTTAAGTGACGATTAAGCTGGCAGGCTTAATGACTCGTTAACCGGAAGGCGTCCCGACGCGAGAATGCGAGTCGTCACCAAAAGTCAAACAGGTGAAGCCGACGGACGAATCCTACCGTGGGCCGGGCGAGCCGACGCGCTTGATCTCCCACTCGAGCTGAATCCCGCTCGTCTCGCGCACGCGCCGCCGGACCTCTTCGCCGAGCGTCTCGATATCGGAGGCAGTCGCGCGGCCGCGGTTGATAAGGAAGTTGCAGTGCATGGGCGAGACCTGGGCGTCGCCAACCGTAAGCCCCCGGCAGCCTGCTTCGTCGATGAGGCGCCAGGCCTTCCTGCCAGCTGGATTCTTGAAGGTCGAGCCGCCGGTCCGCTCACGGACCGGCTGTGATTCTTCGCGCGCGCGAGTGATTCGCTCCATCTCGGCTGCGATCGCAGCAGGGTCGCCCGGGTGACCTTGCAATGTCGCGCCCGTGAAAATGACGTCGTCCGGGGCCGCGCTACGCCGGTAGGAAAAGCCCATCTCCGCGTTCGAGAAAGCCCTCTTCGCGCCCGAGCGGTCCACGGCGCGGGCCTCAATGACCACATCCGTGATCTCGCCGCCGTGGGCGCCGGCGTTCATCCGCAGGGCCCCGCCGATCGAGCCGGGAACGCCGCGCAAGAAGGCAAGGCCGTCGACGCCTGTTGCGGCGGCCGCCTTGGCAACGAACTGATCCGGCGCGGCGGCGCCGGCTATGACGCGACAGTCGGTTGCGATCTCGATGGCGTTGAACGCACGGCCGCCGAGCCTCACGACAACGCCCTCGATCCCTCCGTCTCGGACGATCAGATTCGAGCCGAGGCCGATCGTCGTCACCGGAATCTCGAGCGGAAGCGCGCCCAGAAGGTAGGCCAAGTCCTCCTCGTCGGCAGGCGAGAAGAGGCTTTGGGCTGGGCCGCCGACTCGAAACCAGGTCGCCTCGGCAATCGACGCATTGGCCGAGAGGCGTCCGCGCAGCTTTGGCGCAAGCGCCTTCACTTCTCCTACGATGTCGGGAAAGCCCATGCGTCGTTTCACGCCTTGTCGAGCGCCGCCAGCTCGCCCGGCAGCGCATAGGCCCATTGAGTGATCGAGCCAGCGCCGAGGAAGACGACGATGTCTCCGGGCGAGGCCAACCTGCGGATCATGGGCGCTAGCTTCTCGGGCCCGGGCAGGACCGGCGCATCCCGGTGGCCGTGGGCGCCGATGGCGGCCGCGAGGGTGTTCTTGTCGGCTCCTTCAATCGGCGCCTCGCCCGCCGGATAGACGTCGGCGACGATCACGCTGTCGGCGTCGTTGAAGCAGGTCGCGAAGGCGTCGAACAGCGAAGCCAGACGCGTGTAGCGGTGCGGCTGGACGACCGCGATCACCTTGCCGGTCGTGGACGCGCGAGCGGCCTTGAGCACCGCCGCAATCTCGACCGGATGGTGGCCGTAGTCGTCGTAGATTGCGACGCCGTTCCACTCGCCTGTGCGGGTGAAGCGACGCTTGACGCCGCCGAAGGCGCCGATCGCCTTCCGAACGATCTCGACCGAAGCGCCGAGCTCGTGCGCGACCGCAATGGCGGCCGTGGCGTTGAGCGCATTGTGTCGGCCCGGCATCGGCAGTGTGAGATCGTCGATATAGGTGGCCCGGCCAGTCGGCCGCTCGCGGATCAGGACGGAGAACTTTGTCACCCCGCCCGCCATAGCGACGTCGAGGAGCCGGATGTCCGCTTGCGGGTTCTCGCCGTATGTCAGCACGCGCCGATCCTCGATCCGGCCGACCAGCTCCTGCACTGTCGGGTGATCGAGGCACATGACCGCGAATCCGTAGAATGGCAGATTCTCAATCAGCGCCATAAATGCATCCTTGATCGCGTCGAAAGTCTTGAAGTGGTCGAGGTGCTCCGGGTCGACGTTGGTCACGATGGCGATGTCGGCTGGCAGCTTCAGGAACGTGCCGTCGCTTTCGTCGGCCTCGACGACCATCCAATCGCCGGCCCCGAGCCGCGCGTTTGTGCCATAGGCGTTGATGATGCCGCCATTGATGACGGTCGGGTCGAGACCGGCCGCGTCGAGCAGCGTCGCCACCAGCGAGGTCGTCGTCGTCTTACCATGGGTGCCTGCGACCGCGACGCAGCGCTTGAGGCGCATGAGCTCCGCAAGCATCTCCGCGCGGCGGACGACTGGAATTCGTCTCACCCGAGCGGCCACAAGCTCCGAATTGTCGCGCCTGATGGCGGTCGACACGACGACGACTGCCGCCTTGCCCAGGTTGGCTGGGTCGTGCCCCACAAACACCCTGGCTCCAAGCTCGCGCAGACGCTTCACATTGGCGTTGTCGCTCGCATCCGAACCCTGGACCGAGTGGCCGAGGTTGATCAGAACCTCGGCGATGCCCGACATCCCTATGCCGCCGATGCCAACGAAATGGATCGGGCCGATTTCGTTCGGCAGCTTCATGTCCAAATGTCTCCCGCGAAGGTCGCCTTTTCGGCCCATTCCAGAGCCGCAAGAGATAGGCCAGTTGCCGGCCTTTGTGAAACGCAGCCTTCGGATAAATCTCAAGCCCGCGCTTCGCGTGCTCTTGGTCGTCGCAGAAACGATCGAGGGCAAGGGCGCGCCACAGCCGCCAGCCCAGCCACACGTGGCCAAAACGGCAGGCGCGCTCCAGACGAATCTGCTCGAGCCGCACCGCACAGCTCGTACTGCTCTTCCCGCCCCGTGATCCGCGAGGCCAGGGCGCTGGCCCGCGCCCGTCCTGCGCGTCGAGTTCGCCAAGCTGCGCCACCGTCTCCTGCCACACTCGGCGGCGGCGACCGCACCGAGCGCACCAGACGACAGTAAATGTGCGTCTTGCCGTTCTTGCGAACCGTCGTGTGCAGATAGATCGGCGCGAATCCTGACCTCAAATTCGCACCCACATCCGGGCGTCAACAACCCCAGGCGTTTGGCACTACACGCGCCTTTTCAACGCTGCGCAGTCAATATCCTCCGCAAAATGCGCCCATCCACCCTCGGCCCCGGCGGTTACAAGCGCAACTCATTTATCTAAATCGCCGACGTGGCGACCAAAATCGGGAGCCGCAGTCTCTTGGCCCTGTGCTACAATGCCAAGTCGGATCGCTCGGGTGCGCGTGAAGAGCGCGAACAATCCGTCTCCGTCCTCGCGCCGGATCATTCGCTGCAAAGCAGTCAGATCCTCGTTGAACCGCCCAAGCATCTCCAGCACCGCGTCCTTGTTATGAAGGAACACGTCTCGCCACATGGTTGGGTCCGAGGCGGCAATCCTGGTGAAGTCGCGAAAGCCCCCCGCGGAGAACTTCATGACTTCGGATTGCGTCACCTCCTCAAGATCGGCTGCCGTACCCACGATATTATACGCGATCAAATGCGGGACGTGGCTGGTGATCGCCAGCACCATGTCATGGTGACTCGCACTCATGACCTCGACGTTCGAACCAAGCGCCTCCCAAAAGGCGCGAACTTTCCCCACCGCATTGGGATCAGTCCCTTCCGGCGGCGTCAGGATACACCATCGGTTGATGAACAGAGAGGCAAATCCGGCTTCCGGACCGGACTGCTCGGTCCCCGCCACCGGGTGAGCGGGAACGAAATGTGCATGACCGGGCAGAAGCGGCGCCAGTGCGGAAATTACCGCCTCCTTGACGGAACCGACGTCGGACACAATCGCGTCGGGCCTCAACGCGGACGCAATGGCGCGACCTATGCCTTCGTTGGCGCCGACCGGCGCGCAGAGAATGACGCAATCCGCGCTCCGGACCGCGCTCGCCAAGTCGCTGGTCGACTCGTCGCCGATCGCCAGGGCCTTTGCGCGTCCCAAGGCGCTTTCTGAACAATCGGCGATCACGATGCGCCGGACCGCATTACTGCGCCGGGCCGCGCGCGCCACAGATGAACCAATGAGCCCCACGCCAATGATCGCCAATTCGTCGAATAGGGGCTCCGCCAGCGGCGGCCTTCGCCACTCAGTCACGTTCCGCACGCATATAATAGGGCCGCGCCGCTAGACGCCGGGGTAGGCCTCTTCGTTGCTAGCGCGGAGCCACCTGAATAGAACGCCAATCCACTCGTGCTCGTTGGAGAGGCCTTGATCGTCTTCGGCGACGCGACGTTGGCTAGCGAGTTCTTCTCCGGCACTTAAATCTCGTTGTTGTTGCGATGCCGCCTCGCTAACCCAAAACAGCTTACCCACGCAACGCTCGCGCGTGAAATCGGTGGGCATGAGACCCGACTTCCGCGCTTCGTACGTCGGCGCCGCCCGCGGACTGCAACGCTACCCTGACCGTTTCTGACGCACTCGTCCCAGGCCGGGCGACCAGCAAAGCGAGGCCGGCAGCGACAGCGGCAGAGTCGATGACTTCCGCGCCGATTGCGTGCAAGGCTCCAGGAATATCCGGTCGCCAGCGATCGAGCGTGATCGACTCCAGAACAACGTCGCGAGCGGTCCCTTCGGCCAATGGATTGGACAGAACGAATGCTGGAACGCGCGTGGGGTGGTCCGGACGCTCCACAAATGGCAAGCGCGCGATCACCTTTGGCGCACCGGGCGGGACGAGCGCGGTCCACCAGGCGCCAGCGCCAGGACTGCCTTCCAATGCGAACATCCCCAGATCGCCTACGGATCGAGCGACCGCATCGATGACCTCGGCGGCGCTTCGGTGCGTCTCGCACGGAACGGTGAAGCCGAAGTGAAACCGCGCTGAATCCCGCATCGCCGCATCGCCCCGCGAGACGTCAATATGAACGGAGTACGGCGCCTGTACGTAAGTGAAAGTCGAAATGATGATTCGCCAGATGGTCTCGACTGTGTCGAGCGGCAGCAGGCCACGGTGGCGTTCGGCGATGGCTCGCATCATCGACGCCTCTCGCGCAGGTCGGAATGCCGAGCCGCCTCCCTGGCGCGACTTGATTTCGATAAGGCGATCGATAACGGTCCCCCGTTCGATCAATAATTCATGCATGGCCGTGTCGATGCGGTCGATCTCGGCTCGCAAATCGGCAAGCATCTGTTTCGGCGACTCCGACAACCCCTGACCCCCAGCTATTTTCTCTTCAGCCGTCGAAGCCGAGTCTCGTGGCAGTCGCTCGACCGCTTTAGGTGTTCATCGACTCGAAAAAATTGGCGTTGGTTTTTGTTTCACGCAACTTCCCGATGAGAAACTCAATTGCGTCAACGGTCCCCATCGGATTGAGAATACGACGGAGTACGTACATTTTCTTGAGGATGTCTGGCGGCACCAATAGTTCTTCTTTACGAGTTCCTGACCGGGTGATGTCCATTGAAGGGAAGGTTCGCTTGTCCGCGACTTTCCGATCGAGGATGATTTCCGAATTGCCGGTCCCTTTGAACTCCTCGAAAATCACCTCGTCCATGCGTGAGCCAGTATCGATCAAGGCGGTGGCGATAATGGTCAGCGACCCGCCTTCCTCAATGTTTCGAGCAGCACCGAAAAAACGCTTCGGACGTTGTAAGGCGTTCGCGTCGACGCCACCTGTGAGCACCTTGCCCGATGACGGAACGACAGTGTTGTAGGCCCGACCCAACCTTGTGATCGAATCGAGCAGAATGAGCACGTCCCGTCCATGCTCGACGAGGCGCTTTGCTTTTTCAATCACCATTTCCGCGACCTGAACGTGCCGGACGGCGGGCTCATCAAAAGTTGACGAAACGACTTCGCCATTCACGGAGCGCTGCATATCCGTTACTTCTTCGGGACGCTCGTCAATCAGGAGCACGATCAAATAGCATTCCGGATGGTTTGCCGTAACGGATTGCGCGATATTCTGTAGGAGTACTGTTTTTCCGGTGCGTGGCGGCGCAACGATCAAAGCGCGTTGGCCTTTCCCAATCGGCGCAACAATGTCAATCACCCTCGAGGACAGATCCTTCCGTGTTGGGTCCTCGACCTCGAGTTGGAGCCGTTCGTTTGGATAGAGCGGGGTGAGGTTGTCGAAATGAACCTTATGTCGCGTCTTTTCCGGATCCTCGAAATTGATCGCATTGCATTTCAACAGTGCAAAATAGCGTTCCCCTTCCTTCGGGCTGCGTATAAACCCTTCGACCGTATCGCCGGTACGAAGCCCTAACCGTCGGATCTGAGATGGCGAGACATATATGTCGTCGGGCCCGGGAAGATAGTTCGCATCCGCCGACCGTAAGAATGCAAATCCATCCTGAAGAATTTCAACGACTCCTTCGCCAATGATTTGCACGTCGACGCTTGCTAGTTGCTTGAGAAGTGCAAACATCAATTCCTGTTTGCGCATCGTCGAGGCATTTTCAACCTCGTTCTCCTCGGCGAACGCCAGCAGTTCAGTAGGAGATTTCTGCTTTAAGACTTTGAGTTTCATTTCCCGCATCGGGGGACCTTTAGCTCGGACTTCGGCGCGGAAAGCCTGAAGTCATCAACCTGTTGGAAAGATGCCTGTGTGCTCGGAAGGCAGCATGTGCCGCTTCGAACCGCTGTGAACCGAATCAGGGGATCCGATGCCGCAAGACACAGGCATTGACGGGCGAAGGCCTCTCATAATCATGTTTGAAGAATTTTTCAACGGGCATTTCAGGGTCGGGAGTTTGATCGGATTCCCACTGAGCTGGAGACGCAGATGCTGAGACCAAAAAGTACAATTATAAAAGTATTATTTATTATGTCTTTGATGGGCAGTTTGGCAGCATTCAAAATCATCGGGGCCTTTTTGGAGCCAATTCTTGCGCGATGGCCAGCATCCGATTAACCAACGAGCCTGAGCTAATTTGATTTCGATAACGTTCTGAAGTTCTAGGCGGAGATGAACTCCGGCTTGTGAGGTTTGTCCCCGGAATTCACGCTCGTGCCCAATCGCTAGCGTAAGTCTTTCCTCCTGGTGTTCACTGTGGGCGATTCGCTGGGTCAAGCTCCGAGCAGGCGGTCCCCCAGTTCCAGGGGGAACTGTTGTCCAAGCCTGTCCACAGGGTTCCGGTCCCGCTATAAACTCCCGAAATTCGTTAAGGGGGCCGCGTTGGGCCGGAGCTACTTCCACCTGCACCTCGTTTCCGATTCGACCGGCGAGACGCTTATCGCCGCTTCGCGGGCAGCCTCTGCACAGTACCAAGGGGTCGCTTCGATTGAACACGTCTACCCGTTGGTGCGCACGCCGGCTCAGCTCGACCGTGTCATCACGGAAATCGAGAACGCGCCTGGCATTGTCCTTTTCACACTTGTCGATTCTGATTTATCACGGCGCCTCGAGGAAAGCTGCGAGAGCTCAGGATCGCCATGCCTCTCCGTCTTGGGACCGATCTTGACCTTATTCAAGTCCTATCTCGGTCAAAACTCGACGCCGCGGGCTGGCGCGCAGCACATGCTCAACGCCGATTATTTCAAGCGGATCGACGCGCTTAACTTTAGCATGATGAGCGACGACGGCCAGTTGCCCGAGAACCTCGAGCATGCCGATATCGTGCTCGTGGGAGTGAGCCGGACGTCCAAAACCCCCACGAGCATTTATCTCGCAAACCGAGGTTACAAGACTGCGAACATTCCGCTCGTGCCGCATGCTGCACTGCCCCACGCGCTCATCCATCTGCAACATCCGCTTGTTGTTGGGCTTGTCGCATCCGCTGATCGTATCGTGCAGATTCGCCAGAACCGCTTGCTTTCACTCAATACCGACGCTCGGACCGACTATGTCGATCGGGTCGCAGTTGCGGAGGAAATCGCCGCCTCGCGTCGACTTTTCGCGGAGCGCGGGTGGCCGACAATCGATGTGTCCCGTCGTTCGATCGAGGAAACCGCAGCGGCTGTGCTCGACCTCTATCGCGCACATCGCCTGAAGTTCATTGCAGACGGCTAAAGCTGTATGGGATCTGTCGTAGCCCCGGGTCAGAAAGTATGGGCGGGAAAGGATCCGCTTGTTTTGGCCTCCAAAAGTTCGAGCCGATATGCCTTGTTGGCCGCTGCCGGGCTTGAGGCTGAGGTGATTTCTCCGGAAATTGACGAGCGGGAGGTTGAAGAGCGTTATTTCGCAGAAGGAGGCTCGATTGAGGGTCTCGCGCTGCGCCTGGCCGAGGCCAAGGCCGTTGCAGCAAGCTCGTTGCGCATGCGGGCCTATTGTTTGGGGGCTGACCAAACGCTCACGGTTGCGGGGCGCCTCTTGCACAAAGCGCATGACCGTGTCCAAGCAGCCTCCTCGCTTGCCACACTTGCCGGGCGCACGCACCGCCTGACCTCCGCCGTGTGCGTCGCTCGCAACGGGAAGCCCTTGTTTCGAGAGGATGATATGGCCGATCTCCAAATGCGCCGTCTGGACGCATCCGAAATCGCCCGATATCTCGACCTCGCCGGTCCCGCCGTTCTTTCGAGCGTCGGGGCTTACCAAGTCGAGGGGACTCGGCGTCCATTTGTTCGATCGTATCGATGGCGATCATTTTACGATTCTTGGACTGCCCATGCTGAAGCTGCTTGCTTGGCTGCGCCGGCAGAGGCTCATTGTCATATAACGAATTGCTTTTGTCTGCCGACGGCAGAGACCCATCCGCCTACAGCATGGGAAGCGACCGCGGACGGGGTCCGAGCGAGAAGGCCGCGTCGATCCGGGCCAGTTCGGCTTCGCTCAACTGGAGGCTCCCCGCTGTCGCGTTCTCCTCCGCATGCCGAGGGTTGGATGCCTTTGGGATAGCGAAGAGCGACGGCCGCCGTAGGAGGAAGCGGAGCGCGACTTGGCGCGGGGTTGCGCGATGCGTGTCGGCGACCTCCTGCAGCACGCGCCCGCCGGGGGTCCGCGGACTGGGAAATCCGCCTGCGTGACCGAATGGGCTGTACGCGACGACCGCGACGCCGTGGTCTTCGCACCACGGGACAACGGAATGCTCGATCGCGCGCTCGCGTAAATGGTAGAGGACCTGGTTGCAGGCCGGATGGCCGGCGCCGGCGATCCTCCGAACGGCTTCGAGGTCGGGCGCGTCGAAATTGCTCACGCCCCATGATAGGATCTTTCCTTCGCGCTGGAGCCGCTCGAAGGCGGCGATCGTCTCTTCCAGCGGGAAGGAACCCCGCCAGTGCAGGAGATAGCAATCCAGGCGGTCGGTCTTCAAGCGAGCCAGCGAGCGCTCGCACGCCGCGACCGTTCCGGCGAGAGACGCGTTTTGCGGAAGGACCTTCGAGACTAGAAAAACTTCGTCACGCCTCCCCGCGAGCGCTTCGGCCACCCGTTCCTCGGCAGCGCCTGAGCCGTAAAGCTCGGCGGTGTCGACGTGGCTCATGCCAAGATCGAGACCGCGGCGCAAAGCGGCGATGGCCGTCCCCAAATCCGCCTCGTCGATGTACCAGGTGCCTTGGCCGATCGCCGCGACCTCGCGCATCGTAGAACCGAACGGGCGGCGCTCCATGGTTTTCTCCGCGCTGTCTTGAGAGGGAGGTCCAATCTGGAAGGAAATAAGGCTGGGCCGAATAGTTAACTCATGCCCTGCAAATCGATTTCAGGGCGACGGCGCTGGAGTGCGGGTGGCGCGCCGCCAGGCCTCGAGAGTCCGCTCCCGCATCAGGCCTTGCAGAAAGTCCCAGGCCGCCTCGAGCCGCTCCGCTGCAGCGGCCGACAGACCCTCGCCGAGCTCGAACCGCTCGCCGCGCACGCAAAGCGTGAATGACGGCGGCGGCCTCTTGCCGAGCGTCCGGGCGTAGACTTCGAGGACGGCTTCCGGCGCGATCGCATGGGTCGTGAACGTCTCCCCGCGCTGCGGCTCGACTTCGGTGAAGGTGAACGGCGCAGGCGTGTTCCTCCCAGCGTCGAGGAACAGCGCCGCCTCGGCGCCGTCGAGATCGAGCGCATGCTCGATCTGCAGCTGGAAATCCTCGATCGTGGTCACGTCGGCCCACCTCGCGTCGGCGACGCGCGCCAGCAAGAGCGGCCCCAATCCGTCATCGCCGCGCGCGTCGTTGCCCCATCCGAAAACAACCAGGCGCAACGCTCAGCCTTTGCGGACGCGCGAGACGAGCGCGCCGTCGGCGTCGACGAGATCGACCTCGAGCGGCATCTGCCCGAGCGCATGGGTGGCGCAGGAGAGGCAGGGGTCATAGGCGCGGATGGCGACCTCGATGTGGTTCAAAAGCCCTTCCGTCAGCTCGCGGCCGGAAAGGTAGCGGGAGGCCACGGCCCGGATCGCCTCGTTCATCGCCTGGTTGTTGTTGGTGGTTGAGACGATCAGGTTGCAGTATGTGACGAGGTCGTTCTCGTCGGCGCGGTAGTGATGGAAGAGCGTGCCTCGCGGCGCCTCGATGACGCCGACCGCTTCCTGCCGCCGCGGCCCCTTGTCCGCCAGCAGGTCCGCGCCGATGATATCGGAATCGTCGAGCAGCTCGCGCGCCATTTCGGCGGCGTGCAGCATCTCGATCATGCGGGCCCAATGATACATCAGCGCGCCGTGCGCCGGCTTGCCGCCTCCGGCCTTGAGGAAGGTGAGGCGTTCGGCCTCGGCGAGCGGTGTCGACATGAAATCGCAGACCTGTACCCGGGCCAGCGGCCCGACGCGGTACCAGCCCCTGTCGGCGCCGAGCGTCTTGATGTGGGGAAACTTCATGTAGCTCCAGTTCTTCACGTCCTCCTGGAGCACGGTCTTGTAGGTCGCATAATCGACGTGGTCGAAGATCGGCGCGCCGTCGGCGTCGCGGGCGCGCAAGCCGCCATGGTAGAAGTCGAGCGCGCCGCGCTGGTCGACGAGGCCCATCATATTGGCGGGCGCCTCGCCGAAATTCTTGTAGAACTCGGGACTAGTCTCGTGCAGCTTGATCACGAGGCCGACCGCCGCTTTGGACCAGTCGACGATCTGATCGATCCCGGCGCGCATCGAATTGCGGTCGGCGATGCTCAGGGGCTTGTTCACGCCGCCGGGAATGACGCCGGTGCCGTGAATGCGTTTTCCCGCGATGTGGGCGATGACTTGCTGCCCGAACTTGCGCGTCATGACGCCCTGTACGGCAAGATCAGGGAAGGCCGCCGCGACCCCGATGATGTTACGCTTGGCGACCTCGCTCTCGAAGCCGAGCAGCAGGTCGGGCGAAGAGAGGTGGAAGAAATGCAGCGCATGCGACTGCACGATCTGCCCGTAGTGAAGCAGACGCCTCAACTTCTCGGCGGTCGGGGTCAGGGGACCGAAGCCCGCAATGAGGTCCATTGCCTTGGTGGCCGCCAGCAGGTGGCTGACCGGACAGATGCCGCACAGGCGCTGGACGGCGATCGGCACTTCCCAGAACGGCCGACCGCGGATGAAGACCTCGAAGCCGCGGAACTCGACGATGTGCAGCCGGACTTGATGAATCCGGTTCTCTTCGTCGAGGAGGATCGTCACTTTGCCGTGGCCCTCGACGCGGGTGACCGGCTCGATCGCGATGCGCCGGAGCTTGTGAGGGGACTGGGCGGTTTCGAGGTTGAGCATGGCGCGGCCTCAATCGTAATGCAGGAGCTCATGATCGAGACGCGGCATGCGTCCCAGAATCAGATCGTTGAGATATTTCCACAGAGTGTCGCCCGACGGCGGGCAGCCAGGGATGAAATAGTCGACCCGCACCACCTCGTTGACGGGATAGACCTTGTCGAACAGCAGCGGCAGTTCGGGGTCGTTCGGGACATGCGATGTTGCCCCATCGGTGTCGCGATAAACCTCGTTGAGAATGTCGCCGACGTCCAGCTTGTTGCGCAGCGCCGGCAGCCCGCCGTTGATCGCGCACGCCCCGACCGCGACAAGGATCTTGGCGTTAGCGCGCAGTTCGCGCAAGACATGCACGTTTTCGGCGTTGCAGCAGCCCCCTTCGATGAGGGCGATGTCGCAGGGACCGCAATGCTTGATATCGGTGAGCGGCGAACGGTCGAACTCCGCAATCTTGGCGAGCTCGAGAATCCGCTCATCGATGTCGAGAAGGGACATATGGCAGCCGAAGCATCCGGCGAGCGACGTCGTCGCGATTCGCACTTTCGGCAGCGCGGCAGTTGCAGAGGGCGCGCTCATTTGGCCTCCTCCAGCGCGCAACGCGTCGCTTCTTCGCTGATCGGCTCTCGGTCATAGCGGCGCTCGCCAATCGGCACAGCGTAGCCCACACGCTTGATGAGGATCGCGCCGACAGGACACACATGCGCAGCCATATCCGTGACCGAGATATTCGTATCGCCGAGTTTGCCGGACGGGGTATTGATGACGAGGTGGGAGGCCATGCCGCGCCCGGCAAGGGCGAAGATCGACTTGCCGTCGACATCGCGGCTCGCCCGCACGCAAAGTTCGCACTCGATGCAACGGTTAAAGTCGATCAGCACATCGGGGTGCGAAGCGTCGACCGGGCGAATCGGGAAGAACTCGACGAAATGCGGCGTCATCATTTCGCTGTCGTAGCCGAGCGCCTGCAACTGGCAGTTGCCGCTTTTCTCGCAGCCTGGGCAGAAGTGGTTGCCCTCGACGAACAACATCTGGACGAGCGTGCGGCGATAGGCGTGCAGGTCGGGCGTGTCCACCTCGACCTCCTGGCCGGGCGCTGCCTTCATCGTGCAGGCAGCGGCGTTGCGGCCGTTGACGATGACGGTGCACACTCTGCAGCTTCCGTGGGCGCCGAGTTCTGGATGATAGCAAAGATGCGGGATGAAGACCCCGGCCTCCAATGCCGCCGTCAGAATTGTCTGACCCGGCTTGAACGGAACCGGGACCTCATCGATGAGGATTGTGTTCTCGGTCGCGTTCATGCTTCCGCTCCTACGTGCGTGTCGATATGCGCGGCAGCGTCGTCGCGTCCGGCAATCTCCCGCGCTCGAGTCAGCGCCGCGTCGAGATCGACGGCCGGATCAAAATCACCACGGATCAACCTTCGCTCGTATGCCGGGCGAAACTTGAGCCAGGTGTCTCGAATTGGATTGCCGGCCGTCTGCCCGAGGCCGCAATGGCTCGTGCGCTTCAAGAGTTCAGCGAGTCGCATGAGCTCGTTGACCTCGTATTTCGAACCCCGACCGTCGGCGATCTTGTCGAGCGCGTCGCGCATCAGCGATGTGCCAACCCGGCATGGCGTGCAGAAGCCGCAGCTCTCATGGGCGAAGAAATGCGTGAAATTGCGGGCGACTTCGAACAGATCCCGATCCTTGCCGAAGACCATAAAGGCTCCGGCGGTCGGCACGTCCTCGAATGCGATATGGCGGCGGAATTCGTCCGGCGTCAGACAGACGCCCGAGGGACCGCTGATCTGTACGGCGGCGACGTCGCCGGCGCCGCAGTCTTTAAGCACCTGCTCCACGCGTACGCCGAAGGAGTATTCGTAGATCCCCGGGCGCGCGCAATCGCCCGACACCGAGAGGATCTTGCTGCCCGAGGAGTGCCTCGTCCCGCGTCCGGCAAACACGCGCCCGCCATACAGCGCGACCTCGGTCGCCTCAGCCAGCGTCTCAACATTGTCGACAACCGTCGGCTTCCCGAGATATCCGACGGTGACCGGGAAGGGCGGGCGGATTCGTGGCTTGCCCGGCTTGCCCTCCAGGGATTCGATAAGCGCCGATTCTTCACCGCAAATATACGCCCCGGCGCCGAGATGGATCTCGATGTCGAAGTCGAAGCCTTGCGCGCCGCCGATGCTCGCCCCGAGGAGCCGGTCTCTGCGCATCGCCTGAAGCTTGGCCTCGAGCGAGTTCCAGCAGATATCTGTATTCACCCCGGAGATACAGGAGACCCCGCGCGGCCCCGACTGCGAACCCTGCGATCGCCATGCCCTCGAACACGCGCTCAGCGAAGGAGGTCATCAAAACGCGGTCCTTGAAGGTGCCAGGCTCGCCCTCGTCGGCGTTGCAGACAATGTAGCGCTCAGCGCCCGGAGCATTCCGGCAGCTCTCCCACTTCACCGAAGTGGTGAACCCGGCGCCGCCTCGGCCGCGAAGATTGGAGCGCTTCATCTCGTCGAGCATGCCTTGGCGGCCCAGCGCGATCGCCGCCCGAGTCGCCGATCCGGTCTCATAATGCGTGCCGAGCAGGGCGCCCGCTCGGCGAATATTGTCCTCGATCCGGAAGAAGTCCGCCGGCCACTCGGCGAGCGGGACCCCGCCGCGCACTAGATCGCAAATCTCATCGACCCGGCGCGGGGTTACCCGCGTGATCGGCCAGTTGTTGACGAGCAACGCCGGGCCCTGGTCGCACATGCCGGTGCAGGAGGTAACATCGACGCTCACAGCGCCGTCAGTCGAAAGCTCGCCGCGCTTCAGCTTCAGCCGCTTCAGCATATGCTCGAACAACGGGATGCTGCCGAGCATACGGTCGGTGATGTTGTCGGAAAACAGGATCCGGTAGCGGCCCTGCGGCCTGTCGTACAAGAACGAGTAGAACTGGACCACCCCGTCGACAAGCGTGATCGGAACGCCAAGCCGGGCTGCCACAGCCCGGGCCGTTTCGGGAGAAATCCAGTCGAAGTCCTCCTGTATGTCGCGCAATATCTGAAGGAGCTGCGTCGGATCGCCACGGCGGCGCTCGATTGCGCGCGCGACGACATCGCTCTTGCCTGACATGATGGCTCCGTTCCCTGTTCTTATTCTTTCTTTTTCACGGGTTCTGTCTCGCCCGTTTGACGCCGATCAATTCCGTGGCGCGAAAAACATGCCGCCGTCCCTCACTTCAGCAAAACGTAGATGTTGACTTGAAGGGTTGGGTCAGCCGGGTCCTTAACGTCGTTCGCATATTCCTCAACGAACGAATCCTGGGCGTCTATGCCCTTTTCGTCGAGGTAAGCGGTGATCGCGTCGTAAGTCGCATCGATATCGGCGTACGCACCGAGGTGCTCGAACCGCATGGCTTTACCGCTTGGCGTCTGACCGATCTTCACCGCGTCGGAAAGGCTGGTTTTGCCTTCGAGTGATTCCTCGAACGGATATCCGGCGTGATATCGGAACCCGGTATCGTCGGAATCGACGAACACTGCGAGCGGGCGGCCAGACGGCTTGATCCCCGCTTTGTCCATGTCCTGTTTGACGAGCCTGAGCGACTTAAGAATGGCGCCGTAGATTGCGTCGCGGTCCGCCTTGCCTTCGATATATGCGAAAGGACGAGCAGAAAGCTCGACTGTCTCACCAGTCGAGGCATCCTCAGCTGACGGATTCCCAGACGAAGCGGGAGGCGGCGTCTGGGGTTCGGTCGCCTGGCCCGGTGCGGCCTCATGGCCAGCGGGTAACTGCTGGGGAGTTGTCGGAGCTGGTGCGGCAGCGGGCGCGGGCGTCGCCGCAGGCTGTATCGCCGGCGAAGTTTCCGCAGCTCCGCACGCGGTTGAGACCGAAATCGCAGCGATGATGATCAGAATGCTCGTGACCGCGAAAGTGCAAAGTCGACTCAACATTGTCTGGGCGATCTCCGGTCAGGTGGGCACGAATTCGAGCTCGGCCGCATACTAGGATCATTCTCGCGGTCGAACAAAGCCGGTGGCGATCATTCACCCTTCGAACGGGGTAGGCTTCGTCCAACCCAGCACAGGCTGGCGCGCCGCGCGCGTCTCGTCGAGCCGGCGCCGCGGAGCATAAACCGGAGCAGACAAAAATCGGTCACGCTTGCCCGCCTTCGCCGCGAAGGCCAGATCGCGCAGGGTCATGATGAAGAGATCGAGGCTTGCTTTCGATTCGGATTCGGTCGGCTCGATCAGCATTGCGCCGTGAACAGCGAGGGGAAAATAGACTGTCATCGGATGGAAGCCCTCGTCGATCATCGCCTTGGCGAAATCGAGAGTCGTCAGTCCTGTGTCCTTCAGCCAGCGGTCGTCGAACAACGCCTCGTGCATGCAAATGCGGTCGCCGAACGGAGCGCTCATAACGTCGTTGAGCGAAGCGCGCACGTAGTTGGCCGAGAGGACCGCGTCTTCCGCGGCTTGCCGCAGTCCGTCTGAGCCATGCGACAAAATGAAACTGAGGGCGCGCACGAACATTCCCATCTGGCCGTGAAATGCGGTCATTCGGCCAAACGCTTTCGAACCCGCTTGCGCAGTCTCGACCAGGCGGAGTCCGTCGGCGTCCCGAATGACGAAGGGCAGCGGGGCGTAAGGCGCGAGGCGCGACGACAGCGTTACCGGGCCGGCGCCCGGTCCGCCTCCTCCATGCGGGGTCGAGAACGTCTTGTGCAGGTTGATGTGCATCGCATCGACGCCGAGATCGCCAGGCCGCGTCTTGCCGACGATCGCGTTGAAGTTTGCGCCGTCGCAGTAGAAATACGCGCCTGCGTCATGGACGGTCTCGGCGATCCCGACGATCTGCCGTTCGAAAAGGCCGCAAGTGTTCGGGTTCGTCAGCATGATTGCCGCGACGTCTGGGCCGAGAGCCGCCTTAACGGCTTCGAGACCGACGTTTCCGTCATCGCCCGCAGCAACCGATCGTACCGAAAACCCGATCAGTGCCGCAGTCGCAGGGTTCGTCCCGTGAGCCGAATCCGGGACCAGCACCACACGACGCGACTCTTGCTCGCCGCGCGCCTCGATCGCCGTCTTAATCGCCATCATGCCGCAGAGTTCGCCGTGCGCCCCCGCCTTGGGCGACATTGCGACAGCGTTCATTCCGGTCATCGTCAGCAAGGCCTCGGCGAGCGCCTCCATGACCGCCAGCGCGCCTTGCGCGGTCGAAACGGGCTGCAGAGGATGGACGTCGGCAAAGCCCGGCATACGGGCCATCTTCTCGTTGAGGCGTGGGTTGTGCTTCATCGTGCACGAGCCGAGCGGATAAATGCCCGCGTCGATCGAATAATTGTAGCGTGAAAGGCGGACATAGTGGCGCACCGTTTCCGGCTCGCTGAGGCCGGGCAGATCGAGAGCGTGTTCGCGGCCGCAAGGTCCCAATCTCGATTGAAACGATGCTGGCTCGTCGATGTCGACCCCGGAGGCGTCGAGCCGGCCCGTTTCAAACAGAAGCGCCTCGTTGATATCGAGGCCGCGATTTCCTGTGAAGGTTTCGCGCGCCAGAGGGATGGCGCCTTCCGGGCGAGTCGGCCGACCCTGGGTATTCATCGGCTGCTCTCCTCGAGGCGCTACCGCAGACATTCGGAAAGCGCCTCGGCATAGGCGGCCCGGTCATCATCCGTGTTGGCTTCCGTGCTGGCGACAACCGTCAGGTCGTCGAGCCCTGCGCCGGGGAGAAGCCGAGACACTGGCAATCCGCCGATCACGCCGTGTCGCGCTAGCGCCTCGATCAGTTCGGTGGCAGGGCGTCGCGTTCGCATCGTGAATTCATTGAAGAAATACTCGTTCAAGATTTCAACTCCGGGAATGGCGGAAAGTCTCCCGGCGAGTTGGACGGCGTTGGCGTGGTTGACCCTCGCCAGGCCCCGCAGCCCCTTTTCGCCGAGCAACGACAGGTGGATGGAGAAGGCGAGCGCGCAGAGACCTGAGTTGGTGCAGATGTTGCTCGTCGCCTTCTCGCGGCGAATATGCTGCTCGCGCGTCGACAGGGTGAGGACGAAGCTGCGAATGCCGTCGGCATCCACAGTTTCACCCGCCAGACGCCCAGGCATCTGCCGCACGTTCTTCATTCGCGTTGCGAACAAGCCGAGATAGGGCCCGCCGAAACTGAGGGCGTTGCCGAGGCCCTGGCCTTCGCCGACCGCGATGTCGGCGCCCATCTCGCCGGGCGAGCGCAACGCGCCGAGGGCGACAGGATCGGTGAAGACGGCGATCAGCAGCGCGCCGCGCGCATGCGCTGCCGCGCTGATCGGGGCGAGATCCCTCGGGTTGCCGAAGAAATCCGGGCTCTGGACGACGACGCAGCTCGTGTCGACGTCGATCGCCGAGGCGATATCTTCGCTTGCGGATGGATCCGGCGCCAACCGGAGGATCGTGTCGCCGGCCATGTGCGTGAGCGTCGCCGCGACGTCGGCATATTGCGGGTGCAATCCGCCCGACAAAATCGCCTTGCGCCGTCTGGTCAGGCGATGGGCCATCAGAATGGCCTCGCCACAGGCCGTAGACCCGTCGTACATCGAGGCGTTGGCGACCTCCATGCCGGTGAGCGCCGCCACCTGCGTCTGGAACTCGAACAAGACCTGGAGCGTACCCTGGGAGATCTCCGGCTGGTACGGCGTGTAGCTGGTCAGGAATTCCGAACGTTGGATGAGATGGTCGACCGTCGCGGGGATGTGACGCTTGTACGCGCCCGCCCCGACGAAGAATGGAACCGAACCCGCGGCAATACTGCGATTGGCCATCGCGCTCAATTTTCGCTCGACCGCGATTTCGCTCATGGCGGACGGCATGTCGAGCAAGCCGTCGATCCGTTTGTCGGCGGGAATGTCGGCGAAAAGCGCGTCAATGTCGGGAACGCCGATCCGGGTCAACATCACTTCGCGTTCGATTGCGTCGAGTGGCAGATAGCGCATGGTTATCCCAGCGTCTTGAGGTAGTCGGAGTAGGCGGTCTCGTCCATCAGGCCCTCGAGCTCGGTTGGATTGGCGAGTCTGATGCGAAAGAGCCAACCGCGCCCCTGAGCATCTTCGTTGATGAGGCCCGGCGTCGCCTCGACCTCGGAATTGACCGCGACCACTTCACCCGACACCGGGGCAAAGACGTCGCTTGCGGCCTTGACGCTCTCGACCACTCCAGCCGGGTCGCCTGCCTTTACCGTGGCGCCGACGGGCGGCGGCTCGGCGAACACGATGTCGCCCAGTTGCCCCTGCGCATGGTCGCTGATGCCGACGGCGCCCTCGGCTCCCTCGACGCGAACATATTCGTGATCCTTGGTGTAGCGGATCTCCGCCATGAATGCTTCCTTTGCTAGCCGCGATGATAGGCGTGAGGATGAAGGGGAAGCGCCACGATGCGGGCGCCGAGCGCCTTGCCGCGCACCATGAGGCCCACCGCGGTTCCGATCGGCGCGTAGGCGCGTTCGACATAACCCATGGCGATCGGCGCGCCGACGCTCGGCCCGAAGCCGCCCGAGGTGACAGCGCCGATCGTGGCCCCCCCTGTCGAGACGATTTCCGTCCCCTCGCGCGCAGGGGCGCGCCCATCGGGCCTCAAGCCGACGCGTTGCCGGCTCGGTCCCTTCGCCAGCGCGTCCCGGATGCGCTCAACGCCGGGAAAGCCGCCTTCCACGCGACGGCGCTTCTGGATCGACCAGGCGAGCGCCGCCTCGACGGGATCGATGCTCTCATCGAGCTCGTGGCCATAGAGGCAGAGCCCCGCCTCGAGCCGGAGCGAGTCGCGGGCGCCGAGCCCGACCGGGGCGACGCCAAGCTCTCTCAGAAGGAGGCGCGCAAACATGTCGGCGCGCGCCGCGGGAAGCGAGATCTCGTACCCGTCCTCGCCGGTGTAGCCCGAGCGGGAGACGAAGGTCTCGACGCCGGCGAGCTTGGTGACCCGGGCGCTCATGAACGGCATGCTGTCCAGCCCTTCGCCCGACGCGAGGCGCGCAAGAGTCGGCGCGGCCAGGGGTCCCTGGAGCGCGAGCAGCGCCATTTCGTTCAGCGGCGTCAGGCGCACGCCCACAGGCAGCCGCTCGCGGACGAGGGCAAAGTCGACGGCCTTGCGCGACGCGTTGACGACGAGCCGCAAAACGCCGTCGGCTTCCGGAGGCCGCGTCACCATCAGGTCGTCGACGATGCCGCCGCTTTCGTTCAAGAACTGGGTGTAGCGCTGCCGGCTCGGCCCGAGGTTGAGGATGTCCGCGGGAACGAGCGTCTCGAGGAAAGCGGCGACGCTTGCGTGGTCCGCCCCTTCAAGCAACGCCTGGCCCATGTGCGACACGTCAAACAGACCGGCTGCCTTGCGGGTGTGCAGATGCTCAGTGAGGACGCCCGACGCGTATTGGATCGGCATGTCGTAGCCGGCGAACGGTCCCATCCGGGCGCCGAGCTCGACGTGGAGAGCATGGAGGGGCGTCTTCTGGATCGCGTCGCTCATGGGGCCATCGCTGATGAGAACGGCGGCGCACGAAAAGACGCGCCGCCGACGCGGCCGACGCTTCGCACGCGCCCCCTCTGTCCCATGACCTGAGAGATTTCCCGCCCTTGCGGCGGTTACCCCCGTCGGTGGGCGCGTGCCTGATCAAGCAAACGCCGCTTTCCAGAGCGTCATCACGCGCGCGGTCCTGAAGCCTGAGCGTTTCCGGGGCGGTTGCGCCTTCGGCGCCGGCGGCGAAGCCGAACTCTTCCGCGAGGTGTCTTCGGCTGACGCACGCGAGCTAGCCCGACAGCGCGGCCTTTGTCAACGGAGCATCCGCGTTGCGCTATCCGGCAGGATGAGGACGCCTGTGGCGATGCGCCGGAGCCGCGGCGGCGCCCGCTTCGAACCCAACGCTGACCGTATAGAGATCGGCGAGTTGGAGCGTCGGCATCGGCAACAGGATTGGATCTGTGACGACTTCGAAGGCGCCGGCGGTGACCCCGTCGGTCGTCGCCTCGACCTTATAGGTCTTGGAGAAAACCTGTTTCTTGTCGGTCTCGTCGGTGACGATGATTTTGAGCGGGACGCTGTATGTTCCGGCCGAGCCGGCCGGTCCGATCACCACATCGCCCTTGACGCCGATCTTGAGCGAGGCTTGGCCGGGTCCGGCCGGATCGCACTCCCGCGCGGTGTCGCCAATGTTGAACTGGTAGCGCACCAACTCGTTGTCGGCCCCGCCGACGCGGTAGGCCTCGCCGCCGTCAGCGACGTCCACTGTCGGACAGCGGATGTCGATCGAAGCGATGGGGCGAACGGTAGGTTTCTCGCTCGAATTCGCTCCCGGATGAGCGGTCTTCGGCGGGTTCGCGCCGAGTTCGATCGCGGTCGCATTGGGATCGCCGTGCGGAAGGAAACTCTCGACCGAACTGCATCCGGCGAGCAGAGCGAGCGCGGCGAATGGCAGCAGCGCGCCGACGAACGGCGGGCGACCGTTCGTGGTGTACGACTTCGGCATCTAAGCGGGCTCTCGGGAGGCCATGACGATTCGGGCCGGTGCTTACGACGCCCGCGCCGTCATGGCAATTGCTCGTAGGCCTCCTTGAAGCCGGCGAGCGGCGCAAGCACACCGACCCCCTGCTCCGGCGTCTGGAAGATGCCGAGCGTCGCGGTCTTGCCGGACTTCAGCTTGTCGATGAGCTTGTCATCCATCGCGACCTGGGCGACGCAGCCGTTGGCGAGGCACTGAAGAAAGTTGAGATGGCCCATGTCCTGGTCGTCGATCCGCAAACTCACCCCCGGAGGCAACAGCACGCCGAGCGGCGCAATGATGCGCATCAGGCGGGCCTTGCGGTCCGCGGTGTTCAGCACGATCACGACCAGCGTCAGGTTGGGCCGCTCCTGGTCGACGACGCTGAGGACGATCGCGCATTGCTCGTGGGCCGCGCCTGGCGGCGTCTCGCAGCGCGTCTCCCAGTCGCCGTGCTTATCCTTGATCACCCCCTGGGCGCGGGCGGCGCCCGTCGCGGCAAGCAAAGCCGCAAGGAAAGCCAGGCCCGAGAGAAAGCGAAGAAGGATCCGCGGGCCGTTCAGCCGTGCTGGGTTCATAAACGCCGTCGTTTCCTCGTTACATGGCCGTCGTGCGCGCGAGCCAAAGGCCCGTACGAGACGACGCCGAAATTATGCTGGAGATGGTGGGCGCTAGAGGGATTGAACCTCTGACCCCTACCATGTCAAGGTAGTGCTCTACCGCTGAGCTAAGCGCCCATCTCCGGCCGCCCGGGCGACCCCACCCGGAAAGCGCGCGGCGGTATAAACGCTCGCGAACGCGCGCGCAATGGGCAAAACGAGCCGCAGGCGTGAACGCCTGCTCGGCTTGAAATCCCATACCAGGCGTTTCGGACTGGCGGAGGGAAGGCGGACGGACCTCGTGCGCCTGCCTGTTCGCGACACGCGGACGCGAAAGAGCGAGCTTCCGTAAGGACCGCCGGCCCGCACCATGGACATGTCTACTCGCGCCTTTCCTTACCGTTGCGCCCTGGCGTATACGGGGCGCCGGATCACTCAATTCCACGCGCGCAAAAGGCGCGTCATAGAGGCGACGCATGGCCGGCCATAGTCAGTTCAAGAACATCATGCACAAGAAAGGGAAGCAGGACGCGATCCGGTCCAAGCTTTTTTCCAAGCTCGCGCGCGAAATCACGGTGGCGGCGAAGATGGGCCTGCCCGACCCGACGATGAACGCACGTCTGCGGGCCGCCGTGCTTGCCGCCCGCGCGGAGAACATGCCCAAGGACAATATCGAGCGCGCGATCAAGAAAGCTTCGGGCGCGGAGGGAGAGAATTACGACGAGGTGCGCTACGAGGGCTACGCGCCCGGCGGCGTCGCGGTCATCGTCGAGGCCCTGACAGACAACCGCAATCGCACGGCGGGTGAGATCCGCTCCTCCTTCGCGAAGGCTGGCGGGTCGCTGGCCGAGACCGGAGCCGTTTCGTTCATGTTCGATCGGGTCGGCCTCATCGTCTACGACCGCAAGGCGGCCGACGACGAGGCGATGCTGGAGGCGGCGATCGACGCCGGGGCCGACGACGTCGCGTCGGGGCCAGATGAGCACGAAGTGATCACATCGGTCGAGGTCCTGGCGGAAGCGCAAAAGGCGCTGGAGGCCAAGTTCGGCGAGCCTCGCAAGGCCTCGCTCGTCTGGCGGCCCCAGAATACCGTGGCCGTGGACGACGACGCGGGCGAGAAGATCCTGCGCCTAGTCAGCGCGCTCGAAGACAACGACGACGTGCAGAACGTCACCGCCAACTTCGAGATTTCAGACGACTTGATGGCGAAGCTGCAGGGCTAGCGTGTCGAGCGCCAGTTAGCCGTCGGCGCCGCTGACGGACGCGTCAGTACCAGCGGCAAATGCGGCCGTGCCAGGTCCACCAGCAACGTCGCCATGGGTGACCCCAGGGGCGCCAGTAGGGACGCCAGCCCCAGTGATGCCAGCCCCAACGGTGATAGCCCCAATGATGATAGCCCCAGTACGCTTGCTGGACGTCCGAGCTCGCGACCGGCTGGTCGAGCGAGGGCGAGGAGAGCGTGAACGCGGACGCCGGGGCGGACGAGGCGGCGATCATGAGCGCGGCGCCTGCGGTGGCGGCGAGCAGTCCCTTTGGAACAAGACGAGAAACCATGCAGCTTCCTCCATGCTGCCACGCCTATCAAACGCTGTTGCGGCTGAACTGGACCTGAACCCTTCAAGATATTTCTGACGTTGACAAATCCGGCTGGCGGGATCATCCGGCACGGGACCGCGTTGGTTGACCGACGCGGCCGATCATGCTCAAATTCGAGCGCGTTGACGCGAAACGTGACGACCAGATGACGGTCGTCGCGCGGCGTCGGAGCTTAAACGCCGCACGAACGGCCAGTGGCCCTTTGGGGCTCAGCCGATCGCGGCCGGAAGAGGAGACAGACTTGAACGACGGCCCTAGACGCCCCGTTGGAGCGCGACTGTCGCATCCCGCGGGTTCCCTGCAACCGAACGAAAAAGCTGCCGCCGCTCCTGAGTTGACCCTCGCCGACTGATCCCCGGCGGGTTGCTCCCGAGCCGGTGACGGCGAAAGGAGCAAACCCATGACGATGAACGTCAAGATCGCCGAGCCGGTCGAGGCCGCCGTGCTCGACGCCGCGCACATTGGCCATATTCGCGGAGCCTTCGGCACCATCCTCCACGGCGACGTTGCGCCGCGAAACAGCTGGAAGCGCCGTCTCACCACACTGCTCGCCGTCCTGGGCCCGGGCCTGATCGTGATGGCCGGCGACAACGACGCGGGCGCGTTCGCCACCTACGGTCAAGCCGGCCAGACCTATGGCACGACCCTGTTGTGGACTCTGGCGCTGCTGGTCCCGGTGCTCTATGTCAATCAGGAGATGGTGCTGCGCCTCGGCGCAGTGACCGGCGTCGGGCACGCCCGGCTGATCTTCGAGCGTTTCGGTCGGTTCTGGGGCGCCTTCAGCGTCATTGACCTCTTTCTGCTCAATGCGCTGACGATCGTGACCGAATTCATCGGCATCAGTCTTGCGCTCGACTATCTCGGCCTCAACAAGGTTGCAGGCGTCGTCGTCGCGGCGGGCCTCATCATCGCCGCTGCGGGCACCGGCGATTTCCGCCGGTTCGAGCGGTTCGCGATGCTGCTGGTGTTCGGCAGCCTGCTGCTGCTGCCGATCTACTTTTTCGTCCATCCGCCGCTCGCGCAGGTCGCCCGCGATTTCGTCGTTCCGCAACTCCCGGCCACCGGCAAGATGAGCGACATTATGCTGCTGGTCATCGGTCTCGTCGGCACAACGGTCGCGCCCTGGCAGCTCTTCTTCCAGCAGAGCTACGTGATCGACAAGCGCATCACGCCGCGCTTCATCCGCTACGAGCGGCTGGACCTTTGGCTCGGCATCGGGCTCGTCGTCGTCGGCGCGACGGCGATTATCGCCGTGACCGCGACGGCTTTCGCCGGAACTCCGGAGTTCGGCAATTTCACCGACGCGGGCGCCATCGCCATCGGCCTCGAAAGATACGCCGGGCGCGCGGTCGGCGCGATGTTCGCCATCGCCCTTATCGATGCTGCGCTGATCGGCGCGGCGGCGGTGTCGCTCTCGACGGCTTACGCGATCGGCGACGTTTTCTCGGCCAGCCACTCGCTCCACCGCAAGGTGTCGGACGCCAAAGGTTTCTATGCCGTCTACGCATGCCTCATCGCGATCGCCGCAGCGATCGTGCTGACCCCCGGCGCGCCGCTCGGGCTGCTCACCGTGTCCGTCCAAACTCTGGCCGGCGTCCTCCTGCCGAGCGCGACCGTGTTCCTTCTGCTGCTCTGCAACGATCGCTCGGTGTTGGGGCCCTGGGTAAACGGGCGCCGCGTGAACGCGGTCACGGGGGCGGTCATCGCGGCGCTGGTAGCGCTATCGATGATCCTCACAGTCTCGGTGCTCTTTCCCGACTGGGCGAGCGAGCGGACGATCGTCGGCATCCTCGCCGGAGCCGCAGTTGTCGCGGCTGTCGCGTTCGCGCTGGCCGCCTTCAGCCCAAGGAGGAAGGATGCGGATTTGGCCCCGCCGGCTGCATTCGACCGCAACGCCTGGCGGATGCCGCCCCTCCACAAGCTTCCCCCGGCGAAACTCTCCGCCGCAGCGAGGATTTGGATGGCGGTCCTGCGCCTCTATCTCGTCGTCGCGGGGGGTCTCGTGCTCGTCCGCATCGTCTCGCTGGCGATCGGGACCGGTTGAGGCCCAAGGCGAGGGCGGCCGCCGGAGGGCTCTTCCTTCCCAAAGACGTTGGTTGCGCGCGTGGTCAAGCCCTCTCGCTTATACCAGAGGCCCCGCTGGTTGAATCATGAGGCGATTTGCAGAACTGAGGCGAGCGGCCGATCAGCTGATCCAGCCGGTTGGATTTGCTGGTAATAGCGGCCAAAACAGCGGATTTCGCCAAACGGGCCGTGTCCGCCGCAAGCTTCTCCCGCCAAAACTCTTGCAAGTTCAAGGGTTTACGGGAAAATCGCCGCTGCAGGCGGAACAGCGGGAAGATTGGGCTCTGACCAGATGGGCCCTCAATCCCACGTTTGGAAGTCGTACTGTAGCGCCTTGGCGGGAATGACACTTGTTGCGACGGCGACGGCCGCCGCATGGGTCAAGTTCATGCAGTGCAACTTGCGGCGGGCAGAGTCCAGGTGTGTCTTGACGCTTCCGAAGGTCAAATCAAGAATTTCCCCAATTTCTTGATAGGTTTTGCCTCTCGCGGCCCAGATCAGACATTGCTCTTCCCGTCGTGAAAGCTTCACGGGGGGGGGTCGGGAGTTTGAAATTGATGTTGGCGGCCGAATTGATAAGACAAGACAACAATTGCAGCTTGGCCATGTTTTGTGCTTTATACTCCTCCCAATCGGTTCGGGAATAATCGCTGCTGAAGGAGACCAGCGAAAAGATTCCGGTCCGGTTCCGGACCGGAATCGACAGGCCGTTGCGCCCAACGCCATAGTTGGCCGCGTCGGCAAAGAAGGCGAGCGCCGAAGGGTTGCTGTCGCTCAATATTTCCCAGTCGAACGGTAGAACGGCGGTGCGTCCGTGCGCGAGGACTGGATCGGTGTTCGCGTATTGTCTGAGGAAGTAGCGCAGTGTCCACTCCTTCGAGTAGGTGACAGACGCGGTTAAAATGCTCGTGTCGATGCTTTTATTCTGTGCGAAGCGAATATAAGAAATATGACAGACGCCGATCTCGGATGCGATCGCTTTGAGTGTGTCGCTGAGATCTTCCTCGTTGTAACCCAGTATCGTATCGGTCAGTCTTATGGCGGAGTCACTGAACCGGATGGCCTCCATTATTGAGCTCTGTAGCATCCTTCAGCCTCGCGTGGTGGTTCTATGGCGTCCGGGCAAACACAAGCACCCCGTCCTGGGCATGAGCACGGACTTGGGCGGCGGCCTTGACGGTTGCGAGAACGCGGCGCGATTCGAAGGCAGAATGGAGCAGCTCTCCGATCTTCGGTCTCGACCCGACGGGCGCCTTCGATACTTGTGAATTTATGGCCACCAAGCCCCTCCGCTGGGTCATTCCGCTGTGTTAATTAGCGTCAACATCGCAAACGCGACAACAAGCAAATGTGGGGAGAACATAATATGAACATAGCTGCACATGCCATGCACAGGCGTGTGCTATGCAATAAGATGGCGTTTGCAGATCGGCGGTTGTGAGTGTCCTCGATGTGAGAGCATTTAGCTCAAAACCACTACGGCTGCGGAAAGTGGAGCTGCAGAAGCTCGCGGACGAGACCGTACTCACGATCAAGGTCCGGCATTATCCGCCGGGCATATCGAAATGAAACAAGATCGAGCACCGCCTGTTCTGCTGCATCACGCAGCAGCCGGCGCGGCCGGCCGCTGACAGACCACGCGACCATCATCGAGCTCATTGCGGGGACAAGGACCAAGACCGGGCTCAAAAGTCGAGAGCGCTCTCGACACGACGGTGTGCGGGAAGGGCGTCAAGTTCACCAAAGCCCAGATGTCTCGACATCCGCGGCGACGCGTTCCATCCCAAATGGAGGCACTCGATTGTTCCCTGGAAACCAAAATCGTAGCGTTTATCGTTGCTGGGGTCTTTAGCACGGCTCGTCGCCAAAGCGGCACATCTGCGACGAGGTCCGGAACGCGGCGTTGTATCACGGCGACCGCGAAGGCGCCGACGACGAGGGCGGCCACAGTGGCGTGGGCGGCGACGCGTCTCGTCTTTCAAGCAAGCGGAGTCAGCCGCACGCGAAGGCCGTCGCGCGGCTGAGGAATGGGCCAAAACTTCCAGTCTGGTTTGTATCCGGGCGCGACGGAAACGTTTGTCGTCGACAGGAAATGGTAGGCGAAGCATTTCGCCTGCATGTACGCGAAATGCAGGCCGAGGCACATGTGGGCGCCGCCGCCGAACGGCACGAACGCGAATTTGTGTCGCCTGCGCGATGCTTCCTCGGTGAAGCGATACGGATCGAACTTCTCCGGCTCCGGCCACACTTCCGGCATGTGATGCGTGAAAAGGATATTGAGGTTGACGCGCGAGCCGGCCGGCAGCCTGTACCCGGCAAATTCCGTGTCGCGTATGGCGCAACGCGGAATCGCCGGTGCGGGTGGAATGAGGCGCAGCGACTCCTTGTACGCCATTTCCGTCAACGGCAGATCGTCGAGTCGCTCGTACGGGAGAGGCTCGCCCTTGTCGAGGCCGAGCGACTGAACTTCACCGCGCAGCCTGTCTTGCCACTCCGGGTTCGCGCTCAGGAACCAGACGAAGGAGGCAAGCGACGAGGTGAGCGTGTCGTGTGCGGCCATCATCAGGAAGCTCATGTGGTCGACGATCTGCTGGGGCGTCAGCAGCCCGCCGTCGTCCGTGGTCGCCTTGCACAGGTGGGTGAAGATGTCCGCCCCGTCGCTCGACCGTCGCGCCTCGATTTGACGGCGGAAATAGTCGACCATGAAGGCGCGGCCCTTCACGCCGCGCGCCATCGAGGTGCCGGGAATTGGCTTGCGCACGACCGCAACGATGGCCACCACCATGTCGGTGAAGGCGCGCTTCAACTCCGCGATTTCCGAACCGAGTTCGGCGCCGAGAAACGACACCGCGGCGAGATCGAGGGTCAATTCCTTGATCGCCGGTAGAACAGCATGTCGCGCGAACCGGCCTTCCAGGCGGCGATCCCGCCGGCTATGCCGCGATTGAGGCTCTCGAGATAGGCCTTCATCGGCCCCGCTTTGAATGCGACCGCCAAGGCCCTGCGGTGCAGCCGGTGCTCGTCGAAATCGAGCAGGGCCAGCCCGCGCGGAAAAATGCGCTCGAGCAGGACGTTCCAGCCGTGGGTTGACGAGAAAATCTTCGCCTGATCAAACAGGACGAATTCATTCGCTTCCGGGCCCAAAAGGTAAATGCCGCGGCCGCCGAACGCGCGGATGCGGTAGACGGGGCCGAAGCGCGCGGCCTGGCGCTCCACCTCGCCCTTCGGATCGGCGAGCAGAGCGAGCGTCGAACCGACAATCGGCCACCCGTCCGTGCCGGGGATATGAGCTAGCTGGCTGAGCGGCGGCTCGACAATGGCGGGCGTCGACAGAGGGACATTGTGGAACGTGACAGCTGACATGTCGATTCTCCCTAAGCCATCAGGTATTGATTCTGGTTTCGTACCGGTAAACTCGAAGTCGCGGTTGCGGGCTGCCTGAATCAGACTGACCCTTTGCCAACTTTGGCGAAATTCGATCCGATGGCCTTTCCGAGCTCATCCGCCGTAACGGGTTCGTCGCCATCGAGGAATCTGATATCGAGCGGCCTAGCAAGCTCCGCCACG
>CAVVTP010000024.1:0-32089 GCA_963751165.1 uncultured Alphaproteobacteria bacterium | reverse complement strand
CAGTATTTGGCATCGCAAACGCACGTGATTGAGCCGATGCTGCGCTGTTGCGCTGCGCTTAAATGGGGTCTGATTTACTCTTGGTGCAAGTCGTCTTCCTACAACGGCATCATCCGAGCGCGGAGCAACTCGACACCGGCGCGGCCATACATTGCTCGCTTGAGGGTCTTCAATTTGTTGATCTGTCCTTCGGTCTGCCCGTTGCTCCACGGTTCCGATCACAGCGTTCCGAACAGCCTCCAGGTCCTGGCGTATCGTCCTCGCAAAACGCTGCATCGCGTAGATCCCAGACGCGCGCGCGTCGATCAGCCACGCATCCAGCCTCTCCGGCGTTCCACCGCGAAGCAGACCTCGAAACCGCATCGCCAGATGCCGCATCGCGGTGAACTCCGTCGACGCCGCCTTCAGCGCATCGACGTTGGCGACCTGCCGGGCGGTCATCTGGCCACGGGGTTTGACGCAAAGCGCCGCCGCAGTCAGCGGCGAGATCGCGCGGCCGGTCATCGGATCCAGTGTTCGCACACGGACCGGCGCTGGCTCCTCCTGCTCGACACGCACCTGCTCGTCACCATCGAATGAAGGCTCGCAGTTGCGCCAGGGAGCGAGGAAACGTGCCAGATGGCTGTAGGACCCGGTATAGCCGCGATGGCGAATCTCAGCGAACAAGTGCCGGACTTTGGTAATGCCTTCAGCCCAACGCCGCGCCAGCAGAGCGCCGAAATACGCTGGGGTGCACGGATTTGGCGCCATGGTGTTGCGATCCGGCAAATCGATGCGACGGACCCAACGTTCGACCCGTCGGCGACCAAGACCGAGCTTGCGAGCGATCTCCCTGACGGAACTGCCACCTTCAAAAAGCGCTCTGATTTCATCGAATAGCTGTTGCCGAATCGCCTGGCGTCCGTGGCGCATCAAGCGCTTTAGAGCGGTTTCCGATCAATCCGTATCATATCGGCAGGCCTTGAAGTAATTGACGCATTCGGCGGGTTTGAAAAATTTCGGCGCAGGCGTCGAGGGCGTTCATCAGGCCTGAGACGGTGCGCTCGGCAATCTTGCGCAGGAAGGCTTTCAGCTTGGAATAGGCCTTTTCGATGGGGTTCATGTCGGGGCTGTAGGGCGGCGAAATATCGTAACTCGGCTCCAGCGGCCTCGATGAGTTTCTCGACCCTTGGCCCCTTGTGGCTCGACAGATTGTCCATGACGACGACGTCGCCCTTCGAGAGCGTGGGGACGAGACATTTTTCCGCCCAGTCCTCGAACGTGGCGGCATTCATCGGCTTGTCGAAAGCCTTCTGCGCCACGAGGCCCGAAAGGCGCAGCCCGGCCACGAGGGTGATCGTCTTATAATGGCCATGCGCAACGCCGACGCGCAGCCGCCGCCCGCGCCGGCAGCGTCCGCTTTTGCGCGCCAGATTGGTGGAAGCCCCGGTTTCATCGATGAAAACGAGCTTCCTCGGATCGAGGTCGAGTTGCGCCCCAAACCACGCCTGACGCTGCTTCAAGACGTCCGGGCGCTGCTGCTCCTCGGCTGCCGGCTGTCCACCGTGACCGTCCAAGCCTGTTCTCCCCGTTCGACCCTCACGACGTTCAGGCTTGGCGCGGGTGACCATATAACTGATGTTTTCATGACGCCCGTGCTGCCGCATAACAGCGCAAGATGCCAGTCCGCGGGCGCTTCATCGGGCATGCCGTGTCCGGCGCATGTACCAGAGTTCAATCAGACCCCAATATTCGGAGGTGTCCGGCCTGAAGCGTGAACGGTCCGCGGCGCCGCCACGACGCGCCGAGCGCGCCGACCCTTGTGGCGAACATCCCGAATGCCCGGAATGCCTGCGCTTCGGATGGGCGCCGTGGCGATCGAGTCGAAGCAGTCTTGCGGAAGACGTTACGAACCCTTGTTCGGGAGGGACTTGCATCATGGTTCATCTTTCAACTCGCCTCGATCGCCAACACGGCAGCCTTCAATGGCGGAAAATTCACTTGAACGACTTTCCATATCAGCCTGTCGGCGACCCGATGATATTCATGCCGCAGCACGTTGCCGATTTCCGCGATCTGCGACCATGGGATCTGTGGCTGGCTCGCCAGGACTTCAGGCGGAATGCGGCGGGCCGCGTCATGGCCAGCAACGCCGGACGGACTAGTCGCGCCATCAAAATCGCGCTCTGCCGAGGCCTCGATCCCACTGCGCAGCAGCGGGTCGAGGCTGTCGCGGGTCGTCAGGTCAACCGGAACGCCAAGGCGGCGCTCCAGGAGCTGTTTGACGCCGACCAGGTCGACAAGGGAAAATCGGCCGCCCTGATCGTAGTCGACGAAGAGATCAAGGTCGCTCGCCGCGAGCGATTCGTCGCGAGCCATCGATCCGAAAAGATAAAGGGCCGTGACGCCACGGGCCTTCACTTCGTCGGCTTGTCCCCTCAGCGCTTCGACCGCATCCTGTTTTCTCATGACCATATCGTACACGGCCTCGGGACCCAGCCATCCCCAGCGGCTGGCCGTGCCGCTCCCTGCCCCGCTGCCCTACCGACCGGCGCCGATAATCAGAGTTCACGTTGCGCGATTGGGAACAGGGCCGTCGGGCGCCGGACGCCGGACGCCGGACGAAGAGCCACCTGCAGGTCATCGCTCGGACGCCGGAAGCCGTCGCCAAGGCGCTGCACGACGCGGTTTGAGCCTTGCATAGCACGCAAACCCTAATCCGGCGCTTCGCGCTGCTCCGTGCGCGGGAGAAGGGTCACTCCGCCGCGCTCTGCCGCGCCTTTGCGCCCTTCCTCGCGAGCACCGGCTTGAGATAGGCTCCGGTGTAGCTCTTCGGGTTGCGAGCGATCTGCTCGGGCGTTCCGGCCGCCACGACCTCGCCGCCGGCGTCGCCGCCCTCGGGCCCCATGTCGACGATCCAGTCGGCCGTCTTCACGACTTCCAGGTTGTGCTCGATCACGATCATCGTGTTGCCCTGGTCGACCAGCTCATGCAGCACGTCGAGCAATTGCGCGACGTCGTGGAAGTGGAGGCCGGTGGTCGGCTCGTCGAGGATGTAAAGGGTGCGGCCGGTCGATCGGCGCGACAGCTCCTTCGCCAGCTTCACCCTCTGCGCTTCGCCGCCGGAGAGCGTGGTCGCCTGCTGGCCGACTTTCACATAGCCCAGGCCGACGCGCTTCAAAGTCTCCATCTTGTCGCGAATTGAAGGCACCGCCTTGAACAGCTCGGCCGCCTCCTCGACCGTCATGTCGAGCACGTCGGCGATCGACCTGTCTTTGTAGCGCACCTCCAGCGTCTCGCGGTCGTAGCGCTTGCCCTTGCACACGTCGCAGGTGACGTAGACGTCAGGCAAAAAATGCATCTCGATCTTGATGACGCCGTCGCCCTGGCAGGCCTCGCACCGGCCGCCTTTGACGTTGAACGAGAAGCGCCCCGGCAGGTAGCCGCGCGCCTTGGCCTCGGGCAGACCGGCGAACCAGTCGCGGATGGGGGTGAAGGCGCCGGTATAGGTGGCGGGGTTCGAGCGGGGCGTGCGGCCGATCGGCGACTGGTCGATGTCGATCACCTTGTCGAGCTCGTCGAGTTCCTCGATCCGCTCGTGCGGAGCCGGCGGGTCGTTCGCATTGTTCAGATGGCGCGCTGCGGCCTTGTAGAGCGTGTCGATGACGAGGGTCGATTTGCCGCCGCCTGAGACTCCGGTGACGCAGGTGAAGAGGCCCAAGGGAATCACGGCGGTGATGTCCTTCAGGTTGTTGCCGCGGGCGCCGACGATTTTCAGCTTGCGCTCCGGCGTCGGCGCGCGGCGCCGCGCCGGAATGGGCACCGTCCTTTCGCCCGAAAGATAGTGGCCGGTCAGCGAATTCGGGTTGGCCGCGACCTCGGCGGGCGTTCCCTTGGCGACGATCTGCCCTCCGTGCACGCCGGCGCCGGGGCCGACGTCGACCACGTAGTCGGCCGCCCAGATCGCGTCCTCGTCGTGCTCGACAACGATCACCGTGTTGCCGAGGTTCCTCAGGCGGCGCAGCGTGTCGAGCAGGCGCGCGTTGTCGCGCTGGTGGAGGCCGATCGACGGCTCGTCCAGCACGTAGAGCACGCCGGTCAGGCCCGAACCGATTTGCGAGGCGAGCCGAATGCGCTGGCTCTCGCCGCCCGACAGCGTGCCGGACGCGCGCGACAGCGTCAGATAGTCGAGCCCGACGTCGCGCAGGAACACTAAACGATCGCCGATCTCCTTGAGGATGCGGTGGGCGATCTCGTTGCGCTTGGCGTCGAGCTTTTGCGGCAGGTTCTCGGCCCACTCGATCGCCGCCTTGACCGACAGCAGGCTCACCTCGCCGATGTGCTGGCCATCGATCTTCACCGCCAGCGCCTCGGGCTTGAGGCGGAAGCCGTGGCATGCGTCGCAGGGCGTCGCGCTCATGTAGCGCTGGATCTCTTCGCGCGACCACTCGCTCTCGGTCTCGCGATAGCGCCGCTCTAGATTGGAGACGACGCCCTCGAACGGCTTCCTCACCTCGTAGGACCGCAGGCCGTCGTCGTAGGCGAAGCGGATCTCCTCGTCGCCCGAGCCGTAGAGGATCGCCTGACGCGTCGCCTCCGTCAGCTCCCTCCACGGCCTGTCGAGCCGGAACTTGTAGTGCCTGGCGAGCGCCTCGAGCGTCTGCAGGTAATAGGGCGAGCTCGACTTCGCCCAGGGCGCGATCGCGCCTCGTTTCAGAGTCGCTTTCGGATCGGGCACGACGAGCGACGGATCGACCCGGAGCTCCGAGCCGAGTCCGCCGCAAACCGGGCAAGCGCCGTGCGGGTTGTTGAACGAGAAGAGTCTCGGCTCGATCTCCGCGATCGTGAAGCCCGACACCGGGCAGGCGAATTTGGAGGAGAAGAGGATGCGCTCTCTCTCCCCGTCCCTCCCCCCTCCCCGCGTGCGGGGAGAGGGCCGGGGTGAGGGGCAAGGCCACGCTCGGCAGGACCGCCAAGCCCCTCACCCTCGCTTCGCTCGACCTCTCCCCGCGGGCGGGGAGAGGTGGGCGCGGCGGGCGCGTCCGCGAACTCGACCACCGCCAGCCCATCGGCCAGCTCGAGCGCCGTCTCGAAGCTTTCGGCCAGCCGGGCCGCCATGTCGGGCCGCACGACGATGCGGTCGACCACCACCTCGATGTCGTGCTTGAATTTCTTGTCGAGCGCCGGCGCGTCGGCGATCTCGGTGAATTCGCCGTCGACCTTGAGCCGCTGGAAGCCGCGCTTCATGTAGTCGGCGATCTCCTTGCGGTATTCGCCTTTCCGCCCGCGCACCACCGGCGCGGTGAGATAGAGTCGCGTTCCCTGCGGCAGCGCGAGCACGCGGTCGACCATCTGGCTCACTGTCTGGCTCTCGATCGGCAGGCCGGTCGCCGGCGAATAGGGCACGCCGACCCGCGCCCAGAGCAGCCGCATGTAGTCGTGGATCTCGGTCACCGTGCCGACGGTAGAGCGCGGATTCTTCGACGTCGTCTTCTGCTCGATGGCGATCGCCGGCGACAGGCCGTCGATCTGGTCGACGTCCGGCTTCTGCATCATCTCGAGGAACTGCCGGGCGTAGGCCGACAGCGACTCGACGTAGCGCCGCTGGCCCTCGGCGTAGATCGTGTCGAATGCGAGCGACGACTTGCCCGAGCCGGAGAGGCCGGTGAACACGACGAGCTTGTCGCGCGGGATCGAGAGGTCGACGTTCTTGAGGTTGTGCTCGCGCGCCCCGCGGATCGTGATCGCCCGGCCGCCGAACAGGGCGTCGACGTCCCTGCCGTGCCCCGCGGGCGGCGAGGGCGCCGGTTTGGATATGGGCTTGGCGCTGGCCATGCGGACCTCGACGACAATTTTCGGGCTTCGAGCGCGAATTGCGCTTGCGCGAGCCGGGCCTCGATGCTAGAACAAATAAAGAACAAGGGGAAGGCGCCCCGTGCGCCCTGCCTCCGGTTCTCCCTAATGTAGGCGAGGCGGCGCTCCTTCCCAAGCGTCGCGCGCGCCGAAGTGTGGACAAGTGTGGTTGTCGGGCGCGCGGACGGCCTCGCCTGCGCCGCTTTCGGCTATGCATGATGAAACGAGCAGCGCCGCATGGCGCGTCAGGAGCAGACCATGGCGGGCAGCGTCAACAAGGTGATCCTCGTCGGCAACCTGGGCAAGGACCCGGAAGTGCGCCGGCTGAATTCCGGCGATCCGGTGGTGAGTTTCTCCCTCGCCACCTCGGAGTCCTGGCGCGACAAGACCACGGGCGAGCGAAAGGAACGCACCGAGTGGCACAACATCGTGATCTTCAACGAGAACCTCGGTAAAATCGCCGAGCAGTACTGCAAGAAGGGCACGAAGGTTTACGTCGAAGGCCAGCTGCAGACCCGCAAATGGCAGGACCAGAGCGGCAACGACCGTTATACCACCGAGATCGTGCTGACCCGCTTCCGCGGCGAACTGCAACTGCTCGACTCCCGCGGCGGCGGCGAGGCCCGCGACAGTTTTCCCGATGAGAACGGCTCCCGCAGCTTCGCCCGCCCGTCTATTGGCGGCGGCGAGCGAAAACCGGCGCTCTCCGGCGGCGGCGCAGGGCCCGGGCCGATCGACGACGATATTCCATTCTGAGTGTCGGGCGCAGATAGGGCGTCTGGCTCGGACGGCCGAGAGCGCGCCCGCCCCCTTCTGGGGTGACGATGGTCTGGGATCGCGCCAATCCTAGCTTGGGCGATCCTCTGTATCCTTGAACCAGACACTTAACCTCTTGCTTCACTATCCGCGGCGTGATACTGAAGCGTATGCTTAACTATTCAGCCGCCCTCGATCGCGCCTTCCAGGCCCTCGCCGATCCGACCCGGCGGGCGATGGTCGCGCGGCTCGCGCGTGGGCCGGCTTCCGTCCGCGAACTCGCCCGGCCGCTCACGATGTCGCTGCCCGCGGTGATGCAGCATCTCGCGGTGCTCGAGGCCTCCGGGCTCGTGCATTCGGAAAAATCCGGACGGGTCAGGACCTGCCGCGTCGATCCCGACGCGCTGAGTCTGGCCGAGCGATGGATCAATGACAGGCGGAGCGAATGGGAGCGCCGCCTCGACCGGCTGGGGGACTATCTCGCAACCCTGAAAACGGAAGGAGCATCCGATGAACAAGACAGCTGAGCAGCGCCTGCCCCCCGACCTCGAGCCGGTGCGCCTGTCGCGCACCTTTCATGCCCCACGCGAGCTCGTCTTCCGGGCCTGGACCTCGGCCGAGCATCTCAAGCGCTGGTTCGCGCCGAGCCCCTTTACCGTCCCGGAGGCGGTGATCGAGGCCAGCGTCGGCGGCCGGTTCGATCTGCTTATGCGTGGCCCCGACGGCGTCGAGCATGGCGTGCGCGGCAAGTTCGTCGAGGTCTTGATGAACGAAAGGCTCGTCATCGACCTGCTCGTGGACGACGGAAAAGGGCGTGCGCTGTTCCGCGCCTTCACCGAAGCGGCTTTCGCCGACGCGATCGGCGGCACGAAGCTCGACGTGACGCAGACCTACACGGTCATCGATCCCGACGCGGCCTGGATGGCCGAGGGCGCGCCAAAAGGCTGGGCGATGGCGCTCGACAATCTGGGGGCGGAGGTGCGCCGCATGCTGGCGAGCCCCGACGCGCCGCGTTCGGTCGTCCACGCCGCCTTCACCCTCGAGCGGACTTACGACGCGTCGGCCGAACGGGTCTTTCATGCGCTCGCCGATCAGGCGGCGAAGCAAAAGTGGTTCGGCGCCTCGGAGGACCAGTGGAAGCCGATCGAGCGCTTCATGGATTTCCGCGTCGGCGGCCGCGAGCGCGCCAAGGGGCGCTGGGAGAGCGGAACCGTCTCGACCTTCGACGCGGTCTACCACGACATCGTCCCCAACGAGCGCATCGTCTATACGTATGAAATGCATCTCGACGAGAAGAAGATTTCCGTCTCGCTCGCGACGATGCAGATCAAACCCGTGGGCCCCGGCCGCGCGACGCTCAAGGTGACGGAACAGGGCGCCTTCCTCGACGGCTACGACGACGGCGGCTCGCGCGAGCGCGGCACGGGCTTCCTGCTCGACAAGCTCGGCGCGTCGCTGGCTTGAGAGCGTGTCGTCGTCACGGCCGGGCTGCGCGCTGTTGCGAGGATCCCCGGGTCAAGAGGCCAGGGGAACCAGACTAGCAGCGCCGACCTTGCGGTCTTCGCATTGCTCCTGGCAATGACGACGCAGGCTCTAAGCCGCTCCCGCTTTACCCCACGCGGCGCATGGTCCAGATCTCGCCCCGCATGTCGACCAGATGGAACCCGCGCCGCGTCAGTTCGCTGAAGGTCACAAAATCATTGGCGTGCACGGTCACCCAGACGTCCGGCTGCACGTCTCGGATTTTTTCAAGATTTCCAACATGGAAATGCTGCATCGGGTTCTCCATCGACCTGTAGGAGTTGAGCGAGTCCTCCCCTAGAAGCGGCCGGCTCATAGCACAGCGTGCTGCGATGCACAATATTTTTGGTGCATCGCACAATTCGCCGTCGGAAGATCGCGACAAGCGCTGATTGTCGCTGGACCAATGCGATCGGTCGCTTCGGATCGACACTCCCCTCGCGTCGATGTCGATTCTCTGCAAATCGCATTCCGCCGGAGGGGCGTTCGCGCATATCGGGCCGGTTGACGAGCGCGATCCGGGAGCGCAAGAACGGCTGCCAGCCCGAGAGATGACAGGCCGCGCTGCTTGCGTAGCCGCGCTGGTCCGATCCAGGGGCTGGTCTAACTCGGGGCATTTCATGTCTTTTGTTCATCCGCTCGCGAGGGCGGCCAAAGTGTGGACCGCGAGCGGCAAGGACGACAGCGAGCAACGGGTTCTTGTCGTCGTCACCACCGTTCCGCTCGATCCCGCCCACAAGGGTTACAAGAAGTCGCTGATCGAAAAGCTATCGCGCGCCGTCCGCGAGCATCTCGCCGAGTCAAAAGAGGCGGAATCGTTCGTGCTGATCAACCGGATGCGGGACTGGGGCCTGCCGAAGAGCTGACCACGCCCGACAGTCGCGGCCGCACCGGCGTTCTCGGCAATTCTTCCCGGCGGAACGCCCGCCGAGGGCGTTTTTCTTCAATGTGCACTGTGGTAAGCTCCTAGGGCGCTGACGGACGCGGAACGCCTGTCGGCGATTGGAGAGGGGGTCGTCACATGACGAATATTTCATCGATGGGTCTCGGGACCGTTCCAACGCTCGCGCCTTTGCACGCGAAGTGGGGTTGGATCGTCGCCCTCGGCATCGTCTATCTCGTCGCCGGAATCATCGCGCTCGGGAGCGTCGTCGCCGCGACCGTGGCGAGCGTTTTCGTCGTCGGCATCATGATGATGATCGCCGGCGTCGCCGAAGTCTTCAACGCCTTCCAGGTCAAGAGCTGGGGCAGGTTCTTCTTCTGGCTCATTCTCGGGATCCTCTACATTGTCGCCGGTTTCTTCGCATGGGACAATCCGTTGCTCACCGCGGTGTGGCTGACCCTGTTCCTCGGCGCGGCGCTGGTCGCCTCGGGCATCGTGCGCATCTTCCTCGGCTTTAATATGCAGCATGGTTCGCCGTGGATGGGGGTCGTCGTTTCGGGCCTCGTCACGCTCGTGCTCGGCGTGATCATTCTGGCCCACTGGCCGATCTCAGCCGTCTACACGCTCGGCATCTTCCTCGGCATCGACCTCATCTTCGCCGGTGCAAGTTGGATCGGAATTGGCATGGCCCTGCGCAACCGGAATCCAGCCTGACGGGGGGAATTCGGGAGCGAGACGGGGGGTTCGCATGCGTTGGGTCTATCTGGCGATCGTCGTCGTCTTCGTCGCAGTGGCGCTCATTTTCGCGTTGCAGAATATGCAGAGCGTCGCCGTCGCCTTCCTCGGCTTGGCGATCAGCGCGCCGCTCGCGATCGTCGTCTTCGTCGTCTACGTGCTCGGCGCGGCGACGGGCGGAAGCCTGTACGCGCTCCTGCGCACGTCCATCAAGGGCTCGCGGCGCGCGCCCTGAAGCGCGTCGAAGCATGCAAGAATTGATTCGACCGCGGCGCTGCCGGCGCTAGTCTCATTTCATGCGCGCCATGGTTTTGCGGCGGGCCGGCGAGCGGCTCGCGATGGAGGAGCGGCCCGACCCCGAGCCCGGCCCGGGCGAGATCCGAGTGCGGGTCGAGGCCTGCGGCGTCTGCCGCACCGACCTGCACGTGGTCGACGGCGAACTGCCGGACCCGAAGCTGCCGATCGTCCCCGGCCACGAGATCGTCGGCCGGATCGAAGCCGCCGGCGACGGCGTCGATCTGAAGCCCGGCTCGCGGGTCGGCGTCCCCTGGCTCGGCCATGCCGACGGCACTTGCCCCTATTGCCGCAGCGGACGTGAGAATCTCTGCGACCGCCCGCTGTTCACCGGCTACTCCCGGGACGGCGGCTTCGCGACCCACACGATCGCCGACGCGGCCTTCGCTTTCCCGCTCGACGATGCGCTCGATCCGGTCGCCACGGCGCCTCTGCTCTGCGCCGGGTTGATCGGCTGGCGGTCGCTGAAGGCGGCCGGCGACGGAGAGACGGTTGGCATCTACGGCTTCGGCGCGGCGGCGCACATCATCGCTCAGGTCTGCCGGTGGCAGGGGCGGCGCGTTTTCGCCTTCACCAAGCCGGGAGACGGCGCCGGACAAGACTTCGCCCGCTCGATGGGCGCCGAATGGGCCGGGGGATCGGACGAGAAGCCGCCAGCCCCGCTCGACGCGGCGATCCTGTTCGCCCCGGTCGGCGCGCTCGTGCCGGCAGCGCTCGCAGCCGTCCGCAAGGGCGGCAAAGTCGTCTGCGGCGGCATTCACATGAGCGACATCCCGTCGTTTCCCTATCAACTCTTATGGGAGGAGCGGTCCGTCGTCTCGGTGGCGAACCTCACCCGCGCCGACGGAAGGGAGTTTCTGGCGCTCGCTCCCCGGGTCCCGGTGCGCACGACGACGACCCCCTACCCGCTCGACAGGGCCAACGAGGCGCTCGACGATCTTCGCTCGGGCCGGCTCGAAGGGGCCGCAGTGCTCGCGCCGTGAGGCGTTCTGGAGCGAGAGAGCGATCGGCGCGGAGCTGGACGCAAGCCGAGAAGGCCAGCCGAGCCCCACCTACCTCTTGTCTTCCGGCAGATCATCATCGCTGAGCGCCCGCCAGGCCGCGCCGTCGAGGTCGTCGAACTGGCCGTTCTTGAGAGACCACAGGAAGGCGGCGAGGCCGAGGCCGCCGAGGGCAAGGGCGATCGGCACGAGGTAGACTAGGACGTTCATTTCCCCTCTCCCGTCGGGAGAGGGGCCGCCGATGAGGGGACAACACCCCCCGTCCGGCCGACCCGGTCCCCGGGCTCCGACCTGGGGATAATCCGGAGGTCAACCCCCTTCACCCCAGAGGGGACATGGGAGCGCGCGTCCCTCGCGCGCAAGGCGTTCAGCGTCACCAGGATCGACGAGCCAGACATCGCCAGCGCCGCGATGAGCGGCGTCACGAAGCCGACCACCGCGAGGGGCACCGCGATCAGGTTGTAGACCGCCGACAGCCACAGATTCTCGATCATCACCCGCCGGGCCTTGGCTGCAATGCGGAGCGCGTCCGCCACAGGCGCGAGCTTTTCGCCGAGGAAGAGCGCGTCGGCCTGCGCCTGGGTGACATGGGCGGCCGAGACCGGCGAGATCGAGACATGCGCCGCCGCCAGCGCGGGGGCGTCGTTGAGACCGTCGCCGACCATCAGCGGCCAGCGGCCGGCGCTTTCGAGCGCCTCTAGCCTCGCGATCTTGTCGGCCGGCTTGAGCCCAGCCTCATAGCGCGTGGCGCCGAGCTCGCCGGCGACCAGCGCCACCGCCGGCTCGCGGTCGCCCGACAGGATCTCGACCTCGTGCCGCCGCGCAATTCCGGCGACGACCGCGCGGGCGTCGGACCTCAGGCGCTGGCGGACGGCGAAGACCGCCGCGCGAGCGGGCGTGCGAAGGACGATCAGCGACGCGTCGGGCCAGGCGGCGGCGACCGGCGCGGCCTCGGCTTCCGCTGCGCACCAGGCGACCGAGCCGAGCCTGACAGGCTCTCCGCGCCAGACGCCGCTGACGCCCTCGCCGGGAAACTCCTCGGCGGCGATCGGCTCCGTCGCCCGCACTGCCTCGACAATGGCTTTCGCCAGCGGGTGTCTGCTCGCAAGCGCGAGCGAGCCCGCGAGCCGGAGATCGTCCGGCGCGATGTCCGCAGCGTTGGCGAGGGTCGGACGCGGCTCGGTCAGCGTGCCGGTCTTGTCGAACACGACGGCGTCGACCTCGGCCAGGCGCTCGAGCGCCTCGCCCGAACGGAGGATCAACCCGTGGCGGAACAGCGCCCCGGCGGCGACCGCCTGCACCGCCGGCACGGCGAGGCCGAGCGCGCAGGGACAGGTTATGATGAGGACCGTGATCGCGATCAGCAACGCCTGCTGCCAGCCGGCTCCGATCGCGAGCCAGCCGAGGAAGGTCGCGGCCGCCGCCGCATGGACGAACGGCACGTAGAGTTTTGCGGCGCGGTCGGCCAGCCGCACGTAGGACGATCGCTGTTCGACCGCCCTCTCGAGCAAGCCGTTGACCTCGTCGAGAAAAGTTCCGCCTGCGGCGCTTCGCACCCGGATGCGCAAGGCGCCGGTCAGATTGACCGTCCCGGCGTAGACCCGCGCACCCGGGGAAACCTCGATCGCCGCCGTCTCGCCCGTGACCAGACTCTGGTCGATCTCCGATCGCCCGTCCTCGACCGCGCCGTCCACGGCGACGCGCTCGCCGGCGCGCACGAGCACCAGGTCGCCGGGGCGGATCGCGGCGATCGGCGTCTCGCGCGCCTCCCCTCCGTCGAACAGTTTTACCGCGCGGTCGGCGCGGATCGCCGACAAATTGACTGCGAAGTCGCGCGTGCGCCGGCGCATGCGCTGGTCGAGATAGCGCCCGGCGAGCAGGAACATCAGCAGCATCAGGGCGCTGTCGAAATAGGCGACACGCTCATGCGCGAGCGTCTGAAGCATCGACATGCCGAGCGCGAGCACGACGGCGAGCGCAATAGGAACGTCCATGTTGACCGACCGCGCGCGAAGCGCCCTCGCCGCGCTCTCGAAGAACGGCTGGCCGGCGTAGGCCGCCGTGGGCAAGGCGACGAGGGCGGAAAGCCAATGGAAAAGGTCCCGCGTGGCCGCGTTCTGGTCGCTGTCGGCGCCCGCCCAAAGCGAGATCGACAGCAGCATGACGTTCATCGCGCCGAAAGCCGCGACGCCGAGACAGCGCAGCAGCCGCTTCTCCGTGCGGATCTCGACGCTGTCGAGGGCCTCGGCCGCGAACGGATAGGCCGGATATCCGAGCGCTTCGAGACGCTCGAGGATGACCGGCGGTTCGAGCGCGCCCTCGTTCCACTCGACGGTCACGCGCTTGCTCGCCAGATTGACCCGGGCACCGCGGACGCCCGCCTGCTTGCGCAGGCCCTTCTCTATTGTGGCGATGCAGGCGCCGCAATAGACGCCGTCGACGACGAGATCCATCGCGGCGACTCCGTCAGCCGGACGGCGGAGGAAATGCGAAAGGTCCCGCGCCTGCGTCAAGGCCAGATCCTACTCCAGGGCCGTGTCCGCAACCGTCAACTTGTTCTCGCTGCGGAAAAGGGGCTTGGCCCCGCGGCTCGCTTCGATCACCAGGATCCAACGGCCCGGCGCCACCGGCGTCGCGATCCCTTCGTAATCGACGCCATCGGACGCCAGCGTCGTCTGACGGTCCTGCGCCGCGTCGAACGGATGCTCGAAACGCGCAGTCACGCTGAGGTCGGAGATCGGGGCGCCGGCGCGATCGCGGAATTCCGCCATGACCCGCTCGCCCGCGCCCTCCGCCCGGGTCATCACGTTGGCGGTCCAGCCTCGCTTGTCCTGCGCCCGCGCCTCCGCAATCCGCTTGTTGTAGGCTTGGCTCGCGTCGTACGGGTTTTCGAGCTCCGATCCGTGCAGCGTGTGCAAGGCGAAGTAGATCAGGGCGATGTTCGCGATGAACATCACGCCGAAAAATGCGCCGAGCCACCCAAGGACGTGCCGTCCGGTCAGCTGTTCAGACATAACCTGCCTCTTTCCTGGCGTCCGCATTGGCTCTGCGCCCGTCGCCGCCCCCTGTAGCTCCGTCATATTCCGCCCCTTCCCGCTCTCCTGCTCAAGGACCGAAGAAATGATCGGTCACGACGCTGCGCTCTCCAGTCTTGGCGTCGACGGCGGTAAAGGTGATGGGCGTCGAGGCGCTGGGCGCCGCTTCCGGCGTCGTCACGTAGACCGGAACTTCGAGCGTCGCATCCGGATCGACTCGGACGCCGAGCCGGCCCCCTGGGAGGGTCTTGGCGACGACGCTCGTCATCGTCGCGCCCTTCATTCCGCTCACCTCGAGGGCGAAGTCGGTCGGTTCGCTGAGCTTGTTCGAAAAGCGCAAGGTGTAGCCATTACGGATCCCGCCCTCCGCCGCCTGCGTGAACAGCGGCGCGCGCACGTGCAGCACGCTGAGGTGCGAATTGGTGCGCGTGAGAAGCACATAAAGCATGATGGCGCCGGTCAGCGCGATCGCCGCGGCGTACAGGATCGTGCGGGGGCGAACGAGGCGATAAAGGTTGTGCTCGCCGCGCTTGCGCCGCTCGCGGTTTTCGTCCGTATCGTAGGCGATGAGCCGGATCGGCCGCTTGATCTTGGTCATCACCGCATCGCACGCGTCGATGCAGAGGCCGCACTGGATGCAGCCGAGCTGCGCGCCCTTGCGAATGTCCACGCCGGTCGGACAGACGGCCACGCATTGCATGCAGTCGATGCAGTCGCCCGCCGGCTCGCCATGGGCGTGCGCCTTCGCTGCGTCCTTCACCGACATTCGCGGCTCGCCGCGATCGAAGCGATAGGTGACGTTCAGCGCGTCGTTGTCGGTCAGCGCGGCCTGGATGCGCGGCCAGGGGCACATGTAGAGGCAGACCTGCTCGCGCATATGGCCGGCGAGCGAGTAGGTTGTGAATGTGAGGATGCCGGCCCAGAGGTAGGCGACGAACGGCGCCTCGAGCGTGAAGAATTCCCTCATCAGTGTCGGCGCGTCGACGAAATAGAGCATCGCCGCCCCGCCGGTGAACAGCGCGATCAGGAGCCACGCCGCATGCTTGGCGACGCGCTTCATGATCTTGTCGGCCGTCCAGGGCGCCGCGTCGAGCTTGATGCGCTCGCGCCGATCGCCCTCGATCATCCGCTCGACGAAGAGAAAGAGGTCGGTCCACACCGTCTGCGGGCAGGCGTAGCCGCACCATACGCGGCCAAACAGCGCGTTCGACAGAAACAGGATCAGCGAGGCCAGTATCAGAAGGCCGGTGAAATAATAGACCTCCTGCGGCCACAACTCGATGAAGAAGGCGTAGAATTGTGAATGCGGGATATCGACGAGAACCGCCTGGCTGGGCTCATTCGGACCGCGGTTCCAGCGAATGAAAGGCAGGAGGTAGTAGACGCCGAGGGCGACGCACAACGCGATCCACTTCAGGCGCCGATACGTCCCCCAAACCTTCTGCGGGTAGACTTTCTTGGCCGCCGCATACAAGGGACCGTCGTCGTAGATCTCCTCAGCGCTGATCGTCACGAACTGCCACCGGGTTCCTACTTGCCGCCGCCCAGACTGTGAACATAGATCGCGAGCGACTTGATCGTCACCGGATCGAGACGTTTGCCCCACGCCGGCATCGTGCTGTTGCGGGCATTGGTGACCGTGTAAGTCAGATCCTTGATGTCGGACCCATATTGCCAGACCTTGGTCGTCAAGTTGGCCGAGCCCATGTCGATGTTGCCCTTGCCGTTCTCGCCGTGGCAGGCCGCGCAATTATCCATGAAGATCTTCTTGCCGGCGGCGACGTCGACGCCGTGCTCGGGCTCGAGGCCATCGATGGTCCGCACGTAGCTAACGACTTCACGGATTTGCTCGGGCTTGAGGATCCCGTCCTTGCCGAAGGCAGGCATCGCGCTCGTGTGCGTATCCGGATCGTCGGCGCGGATGCCGTGGGTGATCGTCGTGTCGATCTGATCGAGCGTCCCTCCCCACAGCCAGCGGCCGGCCGTCAGGTTGGGATAGCCCTTCTGGCCCTGGCCGCCCGAGCCATGGCAGGGCGCGCAATTGTCGCCGAACGCCGCCTTGCCCTCGGCGAGGGCGATTTCCTCAAGCTTCGGATCTGCTGCGATCTGGTCGATGCTTGCCTTTTCCAGGCCCGCCGCCATTTGCATGCGCGCTGCTTGCCCCGCCGCGAGCTCCGTCGCGACCCGTGCGCGATTGGTGGTTCCCAGCAGGCCGGGGGTATAGCCGTTGACCAGCGGCCAGGCCGGATAGACGATCCAATAGCCGACCGCGAAGGCTATACAGAGGTAGAACAGGTACAGCCACCAGCGCGGCAGCGGCGTGTTGAGTTCGCGAATGCCGTCCCACTCGTGTCCGGTCGTCGTCTGGCCGGAAACTTTGTCGACTTGAACTGGGTCGGTGATCATCGCTCAATCCTCCCGCAGAGGCGTGCGGGCCGCGTCCTTGAACTGCGCCCCATTCTTGGGCCAAAGGGCGTAAGCGAGAGTCGCGAGAAAAAACAGGAAGCAATACACGGTGCCCGCCGATTGCGCGAACTGCGCCAACAATTCGTAGGTCGATGACATGATGGTCCCCTTCCCGATCACCGCAGATTCGCCTTGTTGTCGTACAGTTTGAAGTCGACGAGCGTGCCGAGCATTTGCAAATAGGCGATGACGGCGTCGCCTTCGGTGACCTCAGACGAACCAGGATAGAACTTGCGCACGACCGCCTTCGGATACCGCTTGAGCAGCGCCGCCGCCTCAGGCGTGTCGGGGCTTACCTGAGCCTTCAGGTCAGTCATGACATTCTTGATCATGTCGTCCGTATAGGGCGTACCGACTTCGCGGTTGGTCTCGACATTGGCGACGAGCTCGCGCGTGTCGAGCGGCGTGTCGAACAAAAACGCGTAGCTCGGCATGATCGACTGTGGCACGACCGAGCGCGGGTCGGTCAAATGGGCGACGTGCCAGGCGTCGGTGTACTTGCCGCCGACCCGGGCGAGGTCCGGCCCGTTGCGCTTGGAGCCCCACTGGAACGGATGGTCGTACATGCTCTCGGCCGCCAGCGAATAGTGGCCGTAGCGTTCCACCTCGTCGCGCAGGGCGCGAATCATCTGGCTGTGGCAAAGATAGCAACCTTCGCGCACATAGATGTTACGGCCGGCGAGTTCGAGCGGCGTGTAGGGCCGCATGCCCTGCACGGTCTCGATGGTGCTCTTCAGGTAGAAGAGCGGGACGATCTCGACGATGCCGCCGATGGCGACCATGATGAGAATGCCGAGGACGAGGAGGAGCGGAACTCCTCTCCAGGATGTGATGCCTGGAGAAAAGCGACCCGCCGTGATGAGGCTGCGAGGAGCTGCTCATTGCCTAAGTCCTCATTCCGCCGGCTGGAGGGAAGGCTGCGCCGCCGGAGCCGCCTGCTCGGATGCGGTGATCGTCATGTAGACGTTGTAGAGCATCAGGCAGTAGCCGACGAGGAACAGAGCGCCGCCGAGCGCGCGGATCACATAGAAGGGATGCATCGCCGCGACGGTCTCGATGAAGGAATACTCGAGATAGCCTTGCGGAGTGTAGCTCCGCCACATCAAGCCCTGCAGGATGCCCGAAACCCACATCGAGGTGATGTAGAGCACGATGCCGAGGGTCGCGATCCAGAAGTGCCAGGAGACCAGTCGCATCGAGTAGAGCTCCCGCTTGTTCCACAGCCAGGGGACGAGGCAGTAGAGCGCGCCGAACGAGACGAAGGCGACCCAGCCGAGCGCGCCGGAGTGCACGTGGCCGACCACCCAGTCGGTGTAGTGGGCGAGCGAGTTCACCGACTTGATCGACATTGCCGGACCTTCGAAGGTCGACATGCCGTAGAAGGCGACCGACACGACCAGCATGCGCAGCACCGGATCGGTGCGCAGCTTGTCCCACGCGCCCGAGAGAGTTCAGCAGGCCGTTGATCATGCCGCCCCACGAGGGCATCCACAGCATCACCGAGAAGGTCATGCCAAGCGTCTGAGTCCAGTCCGGCAGCGCGGTGTAGTGTAGATGATGCGGGCCCGCCCAGATGTAGAGGAAGATCAGCGCCCAGAAGTGGATGATCGATAGCCGGTAGGAGTAGATCGGCCGCTCAGCCCGCTTCGGCACGAAATAGTACATGATGGCGAGAAAGCCGGCGGTCAGGAAGAAGCCAACCGCGTTGTGGCCGTACCACCACTGGAACATCGCGTCCTGCACGCCGCTCCAAACGACATAGGACTTCGATGAGAAGATCGACACCGGCACGGCCGCGTTGTTGCCGAGATGCAGCATCGCAATCGTCAGGATGAAGGCGAGGTAGAACCAATTGGCCACGAAAATGTGGGGCTCCTTGCGCCTGTAGAGGGTGCCGAGGAACACCAGCAAATAGGTGACCCAGACAATGGTCAGCCAGAGATCGGCGTACCATTCGGGCTCGGCGTACTCTCTGCTCTCGGTGATCCCGAGCAGGTAACCCGTGCCGGCGATCAGGATGAAGAAGTTGTAGCCCAGCACCACGAACCAGGGCGCGAGGTCGCCCGCGAGGCGCGCGCGGCTGGTGCGCTGCACGACGTAGAATGACGTGGCGAGAAGCACGTTGCCGCCGAAGGCAAAAATGACCGCCGAGGTGTGCAGGGGTCGTAGTCGGCCGAAGTTGAACCAGGGGGCGATGTTGAAGTCGGGGAACGCGAGCTCGGTTGCGATGTAGACGCCCACAGCCATGCCCGCGAGACCCCAGAACAGGGCCATGATCGTCGAGAATTTCACCGGCCCGAAATTATAGTTCGGCAGACCGTTAATCTCGAGCGGAGGGCGCTCTGCGGGCCGCTTGCTGTAGCGCTGGAAGATCGCAAAGAGGCCGAGACCGGCGCAGATCACGCCGAGCGCCATGTGGAAGGCGAAAGCGGGTTCGATGGTCTTGGCCGCGATATAGAGGCAGAGAAGTCCAAGGATCGCGAGGACGCCAATGAGCCCGATTTCGCCGCCCCATAGCGCCTTTGGTTCAGATACCGTCTGCATTCCTCATCCCCGAACAAGAGGCAATTCCCTCGGCCTCGGTTCGAACGGCGCCCTGACGCCGCCGCCCTCAAGCCCGGGAACGTCGATCCGATTCGCAGCCTTCCGTCGCGACCGCCGGATCGTACGATGACTTCCTAATGCATGGGCGGTCGTATCTCGTCCACCCGTCCCAATGTCGCATTTCGCGGCGAAAGCATCGGCCAAAGGAAGGAGTTCGGACCGAAATCGCCGGAAACACCCAGGATTCCGGCCGCTTGCGGCCAGCCCGGCCAGCAGGGCGTGACCATCTGTCGCACTTGTATTCGCGTCTCTGGACGAGTTCGCAGCCGCATCGCGGCGGCCTTGAGCGGATCGGCGTCCGCCGCCACAGAGACCAAGCTCGGCGCCGCCGCTCCAGCGCTGCGATTCGCCTGCAGGGCGAGATCGCTCAGGCGACCGCAGCCTCATACTCCGCATCGACCGGCTCGAAGGCCGGGGCCGCATCCCGATCCGCGGCAGCGAGCCGCGCGAGCGCGTCCGGTCGCAAAATTTCCACCCGACGCTTGCGCGGCAGCTTGAGGAAGCCCCGATCTCTGAACAGCGTAAACGTACGGCTCACGGTCTCGATCGTCAGGCCGAGATAATCCGCAATGTCCTGCCGCTGCATCGCGAGATCGAGCACTCGCCCGATTGGCCGGGCGGAACGGTCGGAGAGCATGGTCAGGAACCAGGCCAGCCGCTCCTCCGCCGAACTGCGCCCGATCATCATCATATGGTCGATTGAGAGGGTCAGCGCCCGAGTCGCGCCGACGAACAGCGCCGCGTTGAGTTGGGGATTGTCATTCATGCGAACCCGGCACGCGGAGCGGGGAAGGATCGCCATCGCGGCGGAGTTGACGGCCTCGATCGTCAATTTGTGCGATTCGTCGGGCTCGAGCCCACAGATGTCGCCCGGCATGTAAAAGGCGAAAACCTGCCGGCGCCCGTCACGCGTGAACTTCACCGCCCGGAACATACCGCGCATGACGAGAAAGAAATTCTCCGTCGGGTCGCCTTCGCCTACCACCTCCTGGCCGCCCTCGAACGGAACAATCAAGGAGTCGAAATGAGGAAAGCACGCCGCCAGAAGCTCGCCGATCCTTGGCGAACGCTCGACGGGATGATTGAATGCATATGCCATGCGGCGACCGCCTCCCGACGGTCCCACGGACCGTCCCGCCTCGGCAGACCTTTCGATCCGCTCCGGCCACCCCCCAGCCATACGTGAAATATAGGCTTGGGGCGCCTTGATGAGGAACGGGACGTATTGACGCAGCCCACCGTCCCCGATTCGACCGGGGCTTCTTCGAGAAGCGGCGACAGTGGAAGGCGATGTCAAAGTCCTCGACAGGCTGCGCCGAAGCTGCGACTTGGCGGCTATGGCCAAATTCCGCTCTACCTACGTCTGCCAGAACTGCGGGGCGATCACCCAGCGCTGGCAAGGCAAGTGTGAAGCCTGCGGCGAATGGAACACGATCATTGAGGAAGCAGCCGCTCTCGGCGTCGGCGGAGCCGCGGCGCGGCGCGGCGCAGTCGGCCGGCCATTCCCCCTCGAGGACCTCGCCGGCGAATCGAAGCCGGAGCCGCGCATCGTCACTGGCATCGCTGAGTTGGATCGAGTCGGCGGCGGCGGCTTCGTACCCGGATCGGCGACGCTGATCGGAGGCGAGCCGGGCATCGGCAAATCCACCCTCTTGATCCAAGCCTGCGCGGCGGTGGCTGGCTCGGGCGCGCGCGTCATCTACGTATCTGGCGAGGAATCGACGGCTCAAGTGCGGCTGCGCGCGTCCCGGCTCGGGCTTGCCGGCGCGGTGGTGCAGCTTGCGGCTCAGACCCTGATCGAGGATATCGTCGCGACGCTGGGCTCCGGCGACGCGCCGAAATTCGTGGTCATCGATTCGATCCAGACCATGTGGAGCGACGCGATCGAATCGGCGCCGGGCACAGTGAGCCAAGTCAGAGGCTCGGCCCAGGCGCTGATCCGCTTCGCCAAGGCGAGTGGCGCGGCGCTCCTCATCGTCGGGCATGTCACCAAGGACGGCCAGATCGCGGGTCCCCGCGTCGTCGAGCACATGGTCGACGCGGTCTTCTCGTTCGAGGGCGACGGAGCGCACGCGTTTCGCCTGCTGAGAGCCGCCAAGAACCGGTTCGGCGCGACCGACGAGGTCGGCGTTTTCGAGATGACCAGCGCCGGGCTCGCCGAGGTGCCGAACCCCTCGGCTTTGTTCCTGGCCGGGCGCGACGGCGCCGCCAGCCCTGGAGCGGCGGTGTTCGCGGGGGTCGAGGGCGCTCGGCCGCTGCTCGTCGAGATTCAGGCTCTGGTCGCGCCGACAGCGCTTGGCACGCCGCGGCGGGCGGTGGTGGGTTGGGAGCCCAGCAGGCTCGCGATGGTGCTGGCGGTGCTCGAATCGCACGGCGCGCTCAAACTCGGCCAGTACGACGTCTACCTCAACGTCGCAGGAGGCCTCCGAGTTGCGGAACCAGCCGCCGATCTCGCCGCCGCCGCGGCGCTTGTCTCGTCGCTCACCGGCGCGGCCCTGCCCCATGACGCGGTCTATTTCGGCGAGATCGCTCTCTCCGGCTCCGTTCGCGCCGTCGCTCACACCGGCCTTCGTCTGAAGGAGGCGGCCAAGCTCGGCTTCGCCAGCGCCTTCGCCTCGCCATCGGCGCGGCCCGAGGCTGACAGCGTCAGGATTGTCCAGACGCCGATCGCCTCGGTCGCCTCACTGGTGGCGCTGATCGCGGCGGCGGGGGTCGAGGCGAAAGTCCGAACCAATTCCGCACGGCCTGCTGCCAATCCCGGCCGTTTGGGTGACGAACCGGGGAGGCTTGGCTATAAGGCGCACCGCCGGATGTCGCCGGCGACGATCGTCGCCGCGGTCTTCGAGCGTCCCGACGAGGTTTTCTGAATGCCTTCTTATCTCGATCTCGCCGTCCTCGCGATCGTCCTCATCTCGGCGTTCTTGTCCATGTTGCGCGGGTTTTCCCGAGAAGTCCTGGCGATCGCCTCGTGGGCCGCGGCGGCCGCCGCCGCCTATTACTTCTATCCGGTTGTGGTTCCCTACCTCACGCCCTATATCCACAAAGATATCGTCGCGCAGGCGATCGCCGCCGCGATCGTCTTCTTCGCAACCCTGATCGTTGTGTCGCTCTTCACTGTCCGGCTGTCGGACGCCATTCTCGACAGCAAAATCGGGGCGCTCGACCGGACGCTCGGTTTCGTGTTCGGGGTCGCGCGGGGCTTCTTGCTCGCGGTGGTGGGTTTTGCGATCTTCAACTGGTTGGTTTCGGACAAGCAGCAGCCGGAATGGGTAAAGAACGCAAAGACCCGTCCGATCCTGACGGATACCGCGGACAAGATCGTCGCCCTGCTGCCGGAAGACGCGGCGTCGACGATCGACAGCTGGATCAAATCGCGCGGAAACATCCTCCCAGCGAGCGACGAGCCGGTCGACGAATCCCCCGGGCCGACCCTCGCCAGGCCGACCACGCCGCCGGCGGCGGCGGCGAACTCGACCTCTCTCGACAAGCAGAGGCTCGACGCGCTTATCAACAAGAACGTGCCCCAGCCGGCCCCGGCGGCGCCGGCGGTGATTCCCAAGCAATGATCGCGGGGAGGTCAGGCGCCGGCAGCGAACCGGGCAAAGAGCCTCTTGATCGCACTTTCGATTCGTCTAACGCCTTCGGCGTCGATCTGGAGGAAGACCGGCTGCACGAGGAATGCGGCGTCTTCGGCATCTTCGGCCATCCCGACGCCGCCGCGATCGTCGCGCTCGGGCTGCACGCCCTCCAGCACCGGGGACAGGAGGCGGCGGGCATCGTCGCGTTCGACGGATCGCGGTTTCACTCCGAGCGCCGACAGGGCCTGGTCGGCGATCATTTCTCCAACGCCGCGACGATCGACCGCCTGCCCGGGCAGGCGGCCATCGGCCACGTGCGCTACTCGACGACCGGCGAAACAGCGCTGCGCAACGTCCAGCCCCTGTTTGCCGAGCTCGAGGCAGGAGGCCTCGCGGTCGCCCACAACGGCAACCTCACCAATGGCCTGACGCTTCGGCGCGAACTCATTCGTGGCGGAGCCATCTGCCAGTCGACCACCGACACGGAAGTCGTGCTGCTGCTTGCAGCGCGCTCCAGGCGCTCGAAGATCCTCGACCGCTTCGTCGAGGCGCTGGCCGAAATCGAAGGCGCCTACGCCCTCGTCGCACTGACCAACAAGAAGCTGATCGGCGCGCGCGACCCCCTCGGGATCCGGCCGCTGGTGCTTGGCGAGCTCGACAGCTGTCCGATTCTGTGCTCCGAGACCTGCGCGCTCGACATCATTGGGGCGAAGTTCGTCCGCGACATCGAGAACGGAGAGGTCGTCGTGATCAATGCGGAGGGCGTGAAGAGCTTCTTCCCTTCGCCTCGAATTCCGCCGCGGCCTTGTATCTTCGAGTATATCTATTTCGCTCGGCCCAGACTCGATTGTGCACGGCCGTCCGGTCTACGACGCCCGAAAGGCGATGGGCGCCGAACTCGCGCGCGAGGCCCCTGCGGAAGCGGACGTGGTCGTGCCGGTACCCGACTCAGGCGTTCCGGCGGCGATTGGCTATGCTAGAGCCTGCGGCCTGCCGTTCGAGCTCGGCATCATTCGCAACCACTATGTCGGCCGCACCTTCATTCAGCCGACCCAGTCGATTCGCGAACTCGGCGTTCGCATGAAGCACAACGCCAACCGCGCCGTGGTCGCCGGCAAGCGAGTGGTGCTGATCGACGATTCGATCGTGCGAGGCACGACCAGCGTGAAGATCGTTCGCATGATGCGCGAGGCCGGCGCGCGCGAGGTCCATTTCCGCATCTCCTCACCCCCCATCGCCCATCCCGATTTCTACGGAATCGACACGCCGGAGCGAAACAAACTGCTCGCGGCGCGGATGGACCTCGAGGCGATGCGCCAGTTCATGGGGGCCGACAGCTTGGCGTTCCTTTCGATTGAAGGGATCTACCGCGCCATGGGTTATTCCGCCCGCAATCGGAAACAACCCCAGTTCACCGACCATTGCTTCACCGGAGACTATCCGACTCGCCTGATCGATAAGGACGGGGAGCCGGGGCGTCAGCACTTGCCGCTGCTCGCCGAAGCGAGCTGACGCCCGCTCCGAGCCCCTTTCCTAATGAAACAGTTTCATTGCGTTCAGAAGGGTGCCGTAAATTCCCCACAGCAGAGGAATCCCGACAAACGCCCATGCAAGGGCCAACTCGAGCCGCGTCGTGCCGCTAACCTCATCGCCTGCGCTCATAGTCCTCTCCTTTACCCGACGCCGATCGCGTCGTCCGCGGTCTCGGGGTTCATGTGGTGGCGATCGTCGACCGCCGTTGATCAGAAAGTTGCAGATGAAGCCGACCACCAGAAGACCCGCCATGATGTACATGGTGACGTTATAGGCGTGCGCCTTCGGCACGCCGCGGTCGATCTGATACTCTCTGAGATAGTTCACCAGAACCGGTCCCAGCACCCCCGCGGCTGACCATGCGGTGATGAGCCAGCCGTGGATCGCGCCGACGTAGCGCGTCCCGAACATGTCCCTCAGATAGGCTGGAACCGTAGCAAACCCTCCGCCGTACATGCTGATGATCACCAGGAAGCAGATGATGAACAGCGCCAGATTCCCGGCGCCGCCGAAATATGGCACAAGGGAATAAAGCACGATTCCAATCAGGAAGAAGGCGTAATACGTGTTCTTGCGGCCGATATGATCCGAAATCGAGGCCCAGAAGAAGCGTCCGCCCATGTTGAAGATGCTCAACAGACCGACAAAGCCGCCTGCGGCCGCGGCTGTAACCCGCCCCGGAAACATCTCCTGACTCATTGCCGAGGCCTGGCCGAGCACGCCGATGCCGGCGGTCACATTCATGCAGAGGACGACCCAGATCAGCCAGAATTGCGGGGTCTTCAACGCCTGGTAAACGTAGACGTCCTTGTTGGTGATTAGCTTCTGTGCAGTGGCGGCCGGAACGTAGCCCGCAGGCTTCCAGCCCGGAGGCGGCACGCGGACGATCGCCGAGCCGACCAGCATGAAGGCGGTGTAGACGAGCCCCATGACGACGAAGGTCCCCGCGACGCCCATATGGGTCGGGGTGGAAAACCGACTCATCAGCCAGACGGAAAGCGGCGAGGCGATCATCGCCCCCCCGCCGAAGCCCATGATCGCCATGCCCGTCGCCATGCCCGGCCGGTCGGGGAACCATTTCATCAGCGTGGAGACGGGCGAGATGTATCCAAGCCCGAGCCCGACTCCGCCGAGCACGCCATAGCCGAGATAGACGATCCAGAGCTGATGAATCCAGACGCCGAGGGCGCTGACCAGGAAACCGCCGCCGAAGCATAGAGCTGCGGCGAACATTGCCCGGCGCGGGCCGCCCTCCTCGACCCAGCGGCCGAACAGCGCCGCAGAGGCGCCGAGAACAAAGATCGAGATGGAGAAAATCCAGCCGAGTTCGGTCAGTTTCCAGTCGTCGGGAGCCGACTTCGTGATGCCGATCAGCTTGGTCATCGGCAGGTTGAAAACACTGAACGCATAAACCTGACCGATGCACAGGTGAATGCACAGCGCGGCCGGCGGCACCATCCAGCGGCTGAATGCGGGCCTTGCGACCGAATGGCTGCGGTCCAAGATCGACGTGACACTCATCGAGCATTTTCTCCCGTCTTATGGTTTGTCAGCGGGGACGCGCCAGCATCACCCACCAATCGGCCGGACGAGCGCTTGGCGCTTCCCAGCTGCGGCGGCTGCCGCGTGCAAGACCATTGCCCACCGACCTGCGGTTAAAATTGCGCAACTGATCCGCGTTGGCAATGCCTGTTTTCTAAGCCGCTTTTTAGAGTGCGCGCCGGCCGGCGGCGACAGCGTTCACATTCCTGTCATGCGGCCCGGCGATTCCGAGGAACCGATCCCCATGACAGCCGCAAGCGCTTTCCAGTGGCCGCATCCGGCGGCGCCTTGAGGGCGCGGCCTTTTTCCGCCCCATCAGCTTTCCGGTTGTAGCTCATGGCAGGATTGAGCGGACCGCCCCGGGAGGATGAATTGTCTCCGCATGCCCGGCGCACACCAAGCCGATCAAGTCGATCCGTCGTCCGCCGCGCACGGTTGGAAGTGGAGCTTCCCTCCTGCTACAACTTGGAACGAAAGCATGAGGAGCAACTTTCGACCAAGGGCGGAATGCGATGGCTACGACTGACGACGACATATTGTCGGAGATCGACGCCGAACAGGGGCGTGCCCTGGAGCGGCTGTTCGCTTTTCTCAGGATCCCCTCGGTATCGGCGGCGCCGGCCCATTTTCCCGACTGCGACCGTGCTGCCGACTGGCTCGTGTCCCAGCTCGCCGAGCTCGGGTTCGACGCCGCCAAGCATCCGACCCAAGGGCGGCCGATCGTCGTGGGTCAGGTAAAGGCCGTCCGCCGCGACGCGCCGCACGTGCTGTTCTACGGGCATTACGATGTGCAGCCGGCCGATCCGCTCGGCCTCTGGCGCAATCCTCCATTCGAACCGAAGCTCGAAAGCGGGCCGCGAGGCGAGCGCATCGTTGCACGGGGCGCGTCCGACGACAAAGGTCAATTGATGACGTTCATCGAGGCCTGCCGCGCCTTCCGGAAATCCGGCGGACTTCCGTGCGCCGTCACCGTGCTGATCGAGGGCGAGGAGGAGACTGGATCGCCTTCGCTGCCGGCTTTCCTCGTCAAACACGCCGAGACGCTGAAGGCCGAAGTCGCCCTCGTCTGCGATACCGGCATGTGGAGGCCATCGACGCCGGCGATCACCACAGCGCTGCGCGGCATCACGATTGACGAGGTCATTCTCCACGGCGCGAATCGCGATCTGCATTCCGGCATTTACGGCGGCGCGGCCGTCAACCCGATCCATGTGCTCTGCCGCATTCTTGGAGACTTGCACGACGCGAAGGGCGCCGTCGCCCTCCCCGGATTCTACGATGGAGTCAAAGAGCTGCCGGACGAAATCCGGGAGCAGTGGCGCGAGCTTGATTTCGACGCCGCCGCGTTTCTCGGCGACGTCGGCTTGACAACCCCAGCCGGCGAGCGCGACCGCACGCCGCTCGAACAGCTTTGGTCGCGCCCCACTTGCGACGTCAATGGGATCATCGGCGGCTACACGGGCGAGGGAACGAAGACGGTGCTGCCGGCTCAGGCCAGCGCCAAGGTCTCCTTCCGGCTGGTCGGCAAGCAAAGCCCCGAACGCGTGATCCAGTCGTTCCGGTCCTTTGTCGCGTCGCGCCTGCCGCCGGACGTAAAGGCCGAGTTCGTCGGCCACGGCGGAAGCCCGGCCATCGAGCTGCCGATCAGGAACGAGGCGCTTAGGCGCGCGCGACGGGCGCTGGAGACCGAATGGGGGAAGGCCGCGGCGCTTGTCGGATGCGGGGGCTCCATCCCGATTGTCGGCGCGTTCAAGCGCGAACTCGACATGGACAGCCTGCTCGTCGGCTTCGCTTTGGAGGACGACAACGTCCATTCGCCCAACGAAAAGTATGAGCTGACGTCGTTTCACAAGGGCGCCCGCTCCTGGGCGCGAATCCTGTCGGCCCTTGCCGCATGACTGTTGCGCCTTCTAAGGCAAAGGCGCCATGACCGCGGACGATCACGCCCGCCCCTCCTCGAGGTCGACGCAGCCCGCCCGGACCCGCGACGGACGGGCCAGCGTGGTCTTCTCACTCGGCGGCAACGTTGGCGACAAGGAGGGCGCGTTGCGCCGCGCGCTCGGCGCGCTCGGAAGTGAGCCCGGGATCGAAGTTGTCGCCGCATCGCGGCTCTATCGAACGCCGCCATGGGGAAAGACCGATCAGGAATCATTCGTCAACGCCTGCGCGCTCGCGCTGACCACTCTCCCGCCTGAGGCGCTGCTCGATCGGGTCAAGCGGCTCGAGGTCGAGCTCGGCCGGGTTCCCGCCGAGCGTTGGGGCCCTCGCGTGATCGACATTGACATCATCGACTATGATGACGTCGCGCTGTCGACCGATCGGTTGACCCTGCCCCATCCCGAGCTCTTCCACCGAGCCTTCGTGCTCGTGCCGCTGGCAGAGATCGCGCCGGACCGGACGATCGCGGGCAAGCGAGTCGGCGCCGCTGCCGCGAGCCTCGGTCCCGAAGCCGAGGGCATCGTTCCGCTGGACTAACGGAGGCAAAACGGCGATTGTCGGGCGCCGCCGCGCTGTTCCAAGTCCGAGAGCCGAACGCCATGCCCGCCTGGTCTGAGACGTACACCTTTCTCGACGGCCAATGGATCGAGGGCAATACGCCCTTTATCGGCGCGCGGACGCATGCCTTCTGGCTGGGCTCGAGCGTGTTCGACGGCGCACGGGCCTTCGAGGGCGTGACCCCCGACCTCGACAGGCACTGCGCCCGCCTCAACCGTTCGGCCAGAACCATGTGGCTGAAGCCGATCATGAGCGAGGAGGCGATCGTCGAGCTTGCGCGCGAAGGCATGAGGAAGTTCAAGCCCGGGGCCGAACTCTATATCCGCCCGATGTACTGGGCCGAGCAAGGCGGCGCTACCTCGGTGCAACCCGACCCGGAATCGACCCGCTTTTGTCTCAGCATCTACGAGGCGCCGCTGCCGCAGCCGACTGGCGTGTCGATCACCCGCTCGCCCTACATGAAGCCGCTCGGCGTCACTATGCCGATCGACGCCAAGGCCGGCTGCCTTTACCCCAACAACGCCCGCGCCCTGCTCGAAGCCCAGTCGCGCGGCTTCGGTAATTGCCTGCTCTGCGACATGCTCGGCAACGTGGCGGAGCTCGCAACCGCCAATATTTTCATGGCGAAGGACGGGGTCGTGATGACGCCGATGGCCAACGGAACGTTCCTCAACGGCGTCACCCGCCAGAGGGTGCTGAAGCTGTTGCAGGCCGACGGAAGGGACGTCAGCGAGGCGACGCTACGCTTTTCGGATTTCGACGAGGCAGACGAAATCTTTGTCGTCGGCAACTATGGCAAAGTCATCCCGGTCAGGCGGATCGACGGCCGCGACCTGCAGCCGGGGCCGTTCTACCGACGGGCGCGCGAACTCTATTGGGAGTTCGCCCATGCTTGACCCCGAAGCCGGCGCAGAGAGAGCGGAAGGAGGACCATGTCGACGCGGTTGACGATTTGACTCGATTTCGAAGGCGGCCGCCGGCTCGGCGCCGGGAAGATCGCGCTCCTCGAAGCGATCGACCGGACGGGTTCGATCTCGGCCGCGGGCCGGGCTCACGCCATGTCGTACCGACGCGCGTGGCTGCTGGTCGACGAATTGAACCAGCTGTTTGTCGCCCCGCTGGTTGCCGCCCATCACGGCGGAACCAAAGGAGCGGCGCGGAACTGACGGATGAGGGGCGCAGGATTGTGGCCTTCTATCGCAACGCCGAAACGAAGATGCGCTCGGCGGCGGAACAGGAAATCGACGGGATCGAACGGCAGCTGGCGCCTGCAGCAAGGGCGGCGAGCGCCTGAGAGAGCCGCGCCGCCTTCCAGCCGGCTCACATTTTCTTGCCGTCGGGGCCGAACTGCTTGAGATAGGCGATCACGTTGGCGACGTCTTCATCCCGTTGCAGCCCAGGGAAGGCCATCTTCGTGCCCGGCACGACATCGCGTGGGAGGCGAAGATATTTCGTCAGCGTTGCTTCATCCCAGACGACGCCCGATTCTTGTTCGCATCGGAATAGTTGTAGCCCGGGACGGAGCCCGCCTTGCGGCCGACGACGCCGTTGAGTTCGGGCCCAACGAAATTCTTCGCCCCTTCACCGATCTGATGACAGATCTTGCAGACCCTGAAGGTCGCCTCGCCGGCCGCCGCGTCGCCCGCGGCCGAGGCTGCGCCCCCGGACGCGGCAACACAAGCGCCGACCATAGGATAATTTGAGCGCGAGCCACCCGCTCCTCCTGGTCCTCGTTTTTGCATAGAAACGGCAACGGCCAGAGACAAGCCCGATTTGTCTTTCTGAAGGCGGCCTCGACGAAGCGCCTTTGACAGCCGGGGCGTTTGCCCAAAAGAGGCGGCGATTACGCCGATGGTCAAAGTTTGCGGCCTCTCGACCGCCAAAACCCTGGAAGCCGCGCTGAAGGCCGGCGCGGACGTTGTCGGCTTCGTCTTCTTCCCCAAGAGCCCGCGCCATGTCGATTACGAGGCGGCACGCGGGCTCGGCGCGCAGGCCCGCGGCCGGGCGCAGATCGCGGCGCTCTGCGTCGACGCCGACGATCAGACGCTCGCTCGCATCGTGGACGCGCTCGCGCCCGACATCATGCAGCTGCATGGCCGCGAGGCCCCGGCGAGGGTCGAGGAAATCGGCCGGCGCTTTGCCTGCGCGACCATGAAGGCGATCGGGGTCGCGGCGCCCGGCGATCTCGCCGCAGCCGCGCGCTACGACGGCGTCGCGGACCTTCTTCTGATCGACGCCAAGCCGCCGAAGGACGCGACCTTGCCGGGCGGTAACGGCCTTCCCTTCGACTGGCGGCTCACCAAGGACTTTTCGCCGCGGACGCCGTGGCTGCTCTCTGGCGGCCTCGATCCGGGCAATGTCGCAGAAGCGATCGAGTTGACCGGCGCGCGCGGCGTCGATGTCTCCTCGGGGGTCGAGAGCGCGCCGGGAATCAAGGATGAAGCGAAGATCGCGGCCTTCGTCGCGACGGCGCGCGAGGCCTTCGCCTGCGCGACCGAAGGAGCCCGCTGAATGGCCAAGATCGACAAACCCAATTCCTTCCGCAAGGGCCCGGACGAGCGCGGGCGCTTCGGCATCTACGGCGGCCGCTTCGTCGCCGAGACGCTGATGCCGCTCATCCTCTCGCTCGAGAAAGCCTTTGAGGCGGCCAGGGCCGATCCGACGTTCCAGGCCGAGCTCGATCATCTGCTCAAGCACTATGCCGGGCGCCCGAGCCCGCTTTATTTCGCCGCGCGCCTCACCGAGAGGCTCGGAGGGGCAAAAGTCTTTTTCAAGCGCGACGACTCAACCACACCGGAGCGCACAAGATCAACAACGTGCTCGGTCAGATCCTCCTCGCCCGTCGCATGGGCAAGAAGCGCATCATCGCCGAAACCGGCGCCGGCCAGCACGGCGTCGCGACCGCGACCGCCTGCGCCCGCTTCGGCTCCCATGCGTGGTCTACATGGGCGAAGTCGACGTCGAGCGGCAGAAGCCGAACGTGTTCCGCATGAAGATTCTGGGGGCGGAGGTGCGCCCGGTCCAGGCCGGCGCGCGCACGCTCAAGGACGCGATGAACGAGGCCTTGCGGGACTGGGTGACGAATGTCGCCGACACGTTCTACTGCATCGGCACCGCCGCCGGCCCGCATCCCTACCCGATGATGGTGCGCGACTTCCAGTGCGTCATCGGCGACGAGACGCGGGCGCAGATGCTCGAGCAGGAGGGCCGCCTGCCCGACAGCCCGTCGCGGCGATCGGCGGCGGGTCGAACGCCATCGGCCTCTTCCATCCCTTCCTCGACGACGAGGGGGTGGAGATGTTCGGGGTCGAGGCCGCCGGCCACGGGCTCGACCAGCCGAACGGCCACGCCGCCTCGATCTCCGGCGGTCGCCCCGGCGTGCTGCACGGCAACCGCACCTATCTCCTCATGGACGACGACGGCCAGATCCTGGAGGGCCACTCGATCTCCGCCGGCCTCGACTATCCGGGCGTCGGGCCGGAGCACGCCTGGCTCAACGACGTCGGCCGGGTGAAATACCTTTCCGCCACCGACAAGGAGGCCCTGGCAGCCTTCCAGCTCTGCGCGACCCTCGAGGGCATCATCCCGGCGCTCGAGCCGGCGCATGCGCTGGCCAAGGTGATCCAGCTCGCGCCGAAGCGGCCGAAGGACCATCTCATGGTGATGAACATGTGCGGCCGCGGCGACAAGGACATCTTCGCCGTCGCCGAGCATCTGGGCGGGATGTGAGGCCGGCGGCCGGCCGCGAGGCGTTGCGAAAACTCCCTGTTACTCCCTGACCAGAGGAGAAAAGGGCGCGCCTGCGCCGCACTC
>CAVVTP010000023.1:0-130328 GCA_963751165.1 uncultured Alphaproteobacteria bacterium | reverse complement strand
CTTTCATTTCCTTTCATTTCCTTTTGCGAATCGAGCTTTTTCTGAGGCTTGCGGTGCGCACTCTCGCCGCTCACGCATCCTCAGCCCCGACAGCTTCACATCCGGCCAATTGGAAGCAGCGCTCGTGCGCGGGAATGGGATCAGGCAAGACCGGTTGATCCCAAATCGCCCACCCCACGATCACCGAGCTCGGTCCGCGACCGCAGCGGCTCGCATTCGCTCCGCAGAGCCCGCTTTCGATAGACCCGAGTTCGCTTTCCGGTTCGGTCTCAGTACTTAGGGTCGACTGCGATATTCATGGCTTCCTCCGTGACCCTGCGCCACGCTCAGGCCATTGCTCGAGGTGGTTATATCTGAAAATATATAACGCACCGCAGGTACCATCCAGCCAACCAAACACATTGCCGAGAGCGGCGCGTCACCAGGGAGAAACTCATGACCAAGGTCGACCTCAACATTGCCCTCAAGTCCCCCTTCGCCAAGCGCTACGAGAACTACATCGGCGGCGAATGGCGGGCCCCGAACGCAGGCAAGTATTTCGACAACATTTCTCCGATCACCGGACAGCCGGTGTGCGAGATCGCGCGTTCAGACGCGAACGATATCGAAGCCGCACTCGACGCCGCCCATGCGGCCAAAGACGCCTGGGGTCGTACCCCTCCCGCTGAACGCGCCCAAATCCTCAACAAGATCGCCGACCGGATGGAGGCCAATCTCGACAAGCTCGCGCTCGTTGAGACTTGGGACAACGGCAAGCCGATCCGGGAGTCGACCGCCGCCGATATTCCGCTTGCGATCGATCATTTCCGCTATTTCGCCACCGCGATCCGCGCGCAGGAAGGCTCGATTAGCGAGGTCGACCACGACACGGTCGCCTACCACTTCCATGAACCGCTCGGCGTCGTCGGCCAGATCATTCCGTGGAACTTCCCGATCCTGATGGCTGTATGGAAGCTTGCTCCGGCGCTCGCGGCCGGCAATTGCGTCGTCTTGAAGCCCGCCGAACAGACCCCGGCCTCGGCGATGGTGCTCATGGAGCTCGTCGGCGACCTCCTGCCCAAGGGCGTCCTCAATGTCGTAAACGGCTTTGGCCTCGAGGCCGGCAAGCCGCTCGCATCGTCGAACCGGATCGCGAAGATCGCTTTCACCGGCGAGACGACGACTGGGCGGCTCATCATGCAATACGCCTCGCAGAACCTGATCCCGGTGACGCTCGAACTCGGCGGCAAGTCGCCCAACATATTCTTCGCTGACATTTGTGCGGAGGACGACGACTTCTTCGACAAGGCGATCGAAGGCTTCGTGATGTTCGCGCTCAATCAGGGCGAGGTTTGTACCTGCCCGAGCCGTGCGCTGATCCAGGAGTCGGTCTACGACAAGCTCATGGACCGGGCGCTGAAGCGCGTCGATGCAATCGTTCAGGGCAGCCCGCTCGATCCGGAGACGATGATCGGCGCCCAGGCCTCTTCCGAGCAGCTCGAGAAGATCCTCTCCTACATCGACATCGGCAAGAAAGAAGGGGCCGAGGTCCTCATCGGCGGCGAGCGCAACATGCTCGAGGGCGAATATGCGGGTGGTTACTACGTGAAGCCGACCGTGTTCAAGGGCCACAACAAGATGCGGATCTTCCAGGAGGAGATTTTTGGGCCGGTGGTGTCGGTCACGACCTTCAAGACCGACGACGAGGCGCTGCACATCGCCAACGACACCCTCTACGGCCTCGGCGCCGGAATCTGGAGCCGCGACGCGAACCGCTGCTACCGGTTCGGCCGCGCGATCCAGGCGGGCCGGGTCTGGACGAACTGCTATCACGCCTATCCGGCGCACGCCGCGTTCGGCGGATACAAGCAGTCCGGCATTGGGCACGAGACGCATAAGATGATGCTTGACCACTACCAGCAGACGAAGAACATGCTCGTCAGCTACAGCGCAAAGAAGCTTGGCTTCTTCTGAGCGGCCGCGGGCGCAAGGCGGCGTCGCGTCCGCTCGCGTCGCCGGTCCTTTTGAGGGTCCTGCTCAAAAGCCGCATCCGGCGGCTTGGCGGCCCATCGGCGAGGCGAGCGGAAACGGCGAAGGAGTGAACGAATGGAGGGAAAAGTTTCTGCAACGCCGGAGGCGCTGAAGCTCATAGCCGAGATCGTGGCCGATCACGGGCCGGTGCTGTTCCACCAGTCAGGCGGCTGCTGCGACGGCTCCTCGCCGATGTGCTACCCGCGGGACGAATTCCTCATCGGAGAGAATGACGTGAAGCTTGGCGAGATCGGCGGCGCGCCCTTCTACATCGGCAGTTCGCAATACGACGTCTGGAAGCACACCGACCTCATCATCGACGTCGTGCCCGGAAGGGGAGGAATGTTCTCCCTCGACAACGGCCGTGAGAAGCAATTCCTCGTGCGATCTGAAATCTGCGCCATGCCGCCGCCGGCGGACTAAGTCTGGATGGCCGAGACGCTGGCAAGCGCTCCAAAGAGACTCGAACTTCAGTCCCCGAAAGTCCGGAGCTTATATCCAAATCGGCGTCGGTACGGACCCTCCAAGGGGCGGACCGTGCCGACGCGATAGGCCACGCATCGCGCTTCACTTCCCAATCAGCTTATTTCGCCGAAGCCTCCTTCGGGAACGGGACCGGCTTATCGCTGAGCGTATGCAGAAAGGCGAGGATATCGGCGCGCTTTTTGGCGCTGTGTTCGCCGGGGAAGATCATCTTGGTGTCCGAGGCCATCGCTTTCGGGTCCGTGATCCACTTGTTGAGCTTGGCGTAGGTCCAGTCGCCGCCGATCTTCTTGAGCGAATCGGAATAGGTGAAGCCCGGGAACGAGCCGACCGGACGCCCGACAACGTCCCATAGGTCCGGCCCGATCTTGGCGCCCTGGCCTTTCTGGAAGTTGTGGCAGGCCCCGCAAATCCTCGCATCCTGCTCGCCTTTCTTGGAGTCGGCGGAGGCGAGTAAAGCCGGGAGCGACTCTTCGGCCGGACCGCCGGCCGGCGCCGCCGCAGCGGCGGGGGCAGCGGCCGCGGCCGCTGCGGCGGGGGCGGCGGCAGGCGCGGGCGCTTCGGAAGGCTTCGGGAGGGGAACCGGGTTGTCGCTCAGCGTATGCAGATAGTCGATTATGTCGGCGTCCTTCTGCGGATCCTTCTCGCCGGCGAAGGCCATCTTGGTGCCCGGCGCCAAGGCTCTCGGGTCCGCGATCCAGTGTTCCAGCTTGTCATAGGTCCAGTCGCCGCCGATCTTCTTGATCGAATCGGAATAGTCAAAGCCTGCGACCGAAGCGATCGGACGTCCGACCACGCCCCAGAGCGGCGGACCGATCTTGGCGCCGGCGCCCTTCTCGAAATTATGGCAGGTCGTGCAGACCTTGGCGTCCTGCTCGCCCTTCTTGACCTCGGCCTTGGCGAGCAGCACCGGCAGCGGCGTCTCCTTCGGCGCCGCTGCTGCGGGGACGGCGGCCGTTTCCCCGGCCGAGCTCGGAAGAGCGTAGCCGGGCACGGCGGGCGGCGCCGGCGCGAACACGAGATTGCTGAACGCCACGAGCAGCATGGCGAACAGGATCGACCCCAGCACAACGAGCGCGGTCCGGTTGAATTCGGCAGAATGCATTGGGCGGCGGCTTCCATCGGCAAAATAAAGAGGATGGGCTACGACGCCCGGCTCGGCGTTGATTAGCCGCTTTGCGCGGGGCTTGGCAACACGTATAAGCCCGCTTTCCGCCGGCTTCTTCCCCGACATGGCTCGCCCGATCGTTCTCATTCCCGCGCGCATGGCTTCGACCCGCCTGCCGGGCAAGCCGCTTGCGGAGATCCGCGGCGAGCCGATGATCGTCCATGTCTGGCGGCGGGCGATCGAGGCGGAGGTCGGACCCGTGATCGTGGCGACGGACGACCGGCGCGTCTCGGCGGCGGTCGAAACCGCGGGCGGCAGGGCGGTCATGACCCGGTCCGACCATCAGAGCGGATCCGACCGCCTGTTCGAGGCCCTCGGAGCGATCGATTCGGGCGTGGAGTTCGACGTCGTCGTCAATGTCCAGGGCGATCTCCCGACGATCGAGCGCACGGCGGTGCGCGCCTGCCTCGCCCCGCTTGCGGATGCCGCGGTCGACATCGCGACGCTCGCAACGCCGATTGAGCGCGCCGAGGAGAAGGACGACCCGAATGTCGTCAAGGCGGTCGGAGCCGAGATTTCCCCTGGGCGCCTGAGGGCGCTTTACTTCACCCGCGCCCGGGCGCCCTGGGGCGAGGGGCAGCTTCTCCACCACATCGGGCTTTACGCCTATCGGCGCGAGGCGCTGGCGCGCTTCGTCTCTCTGCCGCCCTCCCCGCTCGAGCGACGCGAACGCCTCGAGCAGCTGAGGGCGCTGGAGGCTGGCATGCGCATCGACATCTCGGTCGTCGACGTCGCGCCGCTCGGCGTCGACACGCCGGAAGACCTTGAGCGGGCGAGGACGCTTCTGGCCTCGCGGGGAGGCTGATGATCTTCGTGTCGCTTGGTGTACTTGGCTGTGAACATTCACCGCAAAGGCCGCGAAGAAGCACGAAAGAGGAGAGAGTTTTGACGGAAACGCATTCGATCGTCTACCAGGGGGAGCCGGGGGCCAATTCGCATATCGCCTGCGTCGACAATTATCCCGACCTGACGCCGATTCCCGCGGCGACCTTCGAGGATGCGTTCGCAGCGCTTCAGGAGGGCGCAGCCGATCTCGGCATGATCCCGATCGAGAATTCGATCGCCGGACGCGTGGCCGACATCCATACGCTCCTGCCCGCCTCGGGCCTGCATATCGTCGGCGAGACGTTCCTGCCGATCCACTTCCAGCTGCTCGCCCCCCGGGGAGCGCGGGTCGAAGGCCTGAAGACCGTTCACAGCCACGTCCATGCGCTCGGCCAGTGCCGAAATATCATCCGCCGCCACAAGCTCAAGCCGGTGGTCGCGAGCGACACCGCGGGCGCGGCGCGCGAGGTCGCCGAATGGGGCGACAAGACCCGGGCCGCGCTGGCAACGCGGCTCGCCGGCCAAATTTATGGCCTTGAGACGCTGGTCGCCAACGTCGAGGACGAGAAGCACAACACGACGCGTTTCATCATCCTGTCGAAGGATCCGAACTGGACGAAGCCCGGCTCGGGGCCGGTCGTGACGACCTTCGTCTTTCGGGTGCGGAACGTTCCGGCCGCTCTCTACAAGGCGCTCGGCGGCTTCGCCACCAACGGGGTCAACATGACCAAGCTCGAGAGCTACATGGAGGGCGGCGAGTTTTCCGCCACCCAGTTTCTCTCCGACGTCGATGGCCATCCCGACGATCCGCCGCTCATGCGGGCGCTCGAGGAGCTCAAGTTCTTCTCCCGCGAAATGCGCATCCTCGGCGTCTATCCGGCCCATCCCTTCCGGGCCGAGACGCAGAACGGACGGTAGAGCGGGATCGATTTCAGACGAATCGCCTTGCCGGCTGGATTTGCTGGTATATCAAGGCGCTGATCCGAATTCACCGCTGCAAGCGAAACAGCGGGAGAATTGGCCGTAACAGCGGAGTTTGACCGCGCCGAGATCTCAATCAGCAACGGCGGACGACGGGCCGCCCGGGCGGGCCGTCTCAAAAGCGCGGGCGCCTCCCGATCTCCGACTTGACCGGAAAGTGAAGCGATCAATTCGTCGTTCTTGCAAACCGCGATCCGCTCCATTTTCCTAGACATCGCCGTCGGCGCGCGCTTGCCGATTTCGTCATTGCGCCCATAACAAACGCGGGCGACGGGATTTGCCGCGTGCCGGCGTCTTGAATAAGGTCTGTCGAACTCCCCTGTCGGAGGCCGCCATGCCATCGCTTCGCCTTGCGCTAACCGTGACCCTGAGCTTCCTCGCCGGAACCGCCTACGCCCAGAATGCGCCGCTGGCCACCGCGCGCGCAACCATCGAGAGCGTCGCCCCCGACGGCGCGAGCTTCGCCGCGAAAACACGGGGCGGCGAGGACCGCACTGTCCGCCTCAATCCGAAAACGCGCTTCGTCCTCGTCGCGCCCGCCGCGCTTGCCGACGTGAAGCCCGGGACCTTTGTGGGCGTCGCGGCGATGCCGAGCGAGGGCGGCGAACAGAAGGCGATGGAGGTCCACATCTTCCCCGAGGCGATGCGGGGGACCGGCGAGGGCTTCCGTCCGTTCGATCTCGCGCCGGGCAGCACCATGACCAACGGCAATATCAATGCGCGCGTCGACGCTGCGAGCGGGCCCAAGCTCACCGTGAGCTACAAAGGCGGCCAGCAGACGATCATCGTCGATCCGAAGACGCCGATCGTCGCTCTCGAGCCGGGCGCGAAGGACGAACTGAAACCCGGCGCGGCGATCATCGCCCGGGGACGGCGCCAGGATGACGGGTCGATCGACGCGGTGTTTGTGCTCATCGGCAAGGACGGGCTCGTGCCTCCGATGTGACAGCGACCGTCATTGGTCGATCCTGCGATTTGCCCCGGTCGTCTTTCCCGTGTAAGCGCTAGCGGATTCGCTTTTTCACCGGCGGGGGGCCCATGACCAACGACCCGGCAACGAGCAATTCGAAGTCTGTGAGCGATCCGGATTTCACGTTTGTTCTCGTGAAGCCGACCCACTACGACGACGACGGCTATCCAATTCAATGGTTCCGGTCTGCGTTGCCGTCGAATACGCTCGCCTGCATGTACAGCTTGGCCGAGGACGCGCGCCGCCGCGAGGTTCTGGGTCCAGGCGTCGCCCTAGAGATCGAAACCTACGACGAAACCAACCGGCGGGTCGTGCCGAGCCGGATTATCCGCGACCTGAAGCGCCGCGGCGGGCGAGCGCTGGTCGGCATCGTCGGCGTGCAGTCGAATCAGTATCCTCGCGCGATGGACATCGCGCGTCAGTTCCGCGCGGCGGGCGTGCCGGTCTGCATCGGCGGGTTCCACGTCTCGGGCTGCATCGCCATGCTGCCGGAAATGCCCGCCGAACTGCGTGAGGCGCAGGAGCTCGGCATTGCCCTGTTCGCGGGCGAGGCGGAAGAGCACCGGCTCGATGAAGTGCTGCGCGACGCATGGCGCGGCGAGATGAAGCCGCTCTACAACCACATGGACCACCTCCCCTCGCTTGAGGGCGAGCCCGCGCCGATCCTGCCGCGCAAACACCTCGCGCGCACGACGGGCCACTATTCCTCGATCGACCTCGGCCGCGGCTGTCCCTATCAGTGCTCGTTCTGCACCATCATCAACGTGCAGGGCCGCAAGAGCCGCTTTCGCACCCCCGACGACCTGGAACAGATCATTCGCGAGAACAGGGCGCAGGGCATCGACCGGTTCTTCATTACCGACGACAATTTTGCCCGCAACAGCGACTGGGAGATTCTCCTCGACCGGGTGATCAAGCTCCAGGACGAGGGCATCCGCTGCGGCTTCACCATCCAGGTCGACACGCTCTGCCACAAGATCCCGAACTTCATCGAGAAGGCGACCAAGGCCGGAGCGCGGCGGATCTTCATCGGGCTCGAGAACATCAATCCCGACAATCTGATCGCCGCCAAGAAGCGGCAGAACAAGATCACGGAATATCGCGTCATGCTGCAGAAGTGGCGGGCCCATGGCGCGCTCACCTTCGCCGGCTACATCCTCGGCTTCCCGGCCGATACCAAGGAATTGATCCTTCGCGACATCGAGATCATCAAGCGGGAGCTGCCGCTCGACATTCTCGAATTCTTCTTCCTGACGCCGTTGCCGGGCTCGGAGGACCACAAGACCCTGTTGAAAAAAGGGGTTTGGATGGACCCCGACATCAACAAGTACGACCTCGATCATCGCGTCGCGCATCACGCGAAGATGTCGGACGCCGAGTGGGAGGAGGCCTACCGCGCCGCCTGGGACGCCTATTACACGCCCGAGCACATTCGCACGATCCTGAAACGCGCCGCGCAGATCCCGAACGGCCGGCCGAAGCCGATCACGAGCACGATCATGTGGTTCAAGCTGATGATCGAGCAGGAAGGCGTGCATCCTCTCGAAGGCGGCGCCTTCCGGCTCAAGTACCGCCGCGACCGGCGTCACAGCTTGCCCCTCGAATCGCCCTTCGTCTTCTATCCGCGCTATTGGAGCGGGATCGCGGTCAAGGCGTGGAAGTACTCCCGGTTCTTCTTCAACACGCGGCGCATCCTCAACGAGGTCCTGAACGCGCCTGATCGCTTTACCTACACCGACCTCGCCATCGAGCCGCCGAAGGAGGACGAGTTCGAGCAGCTCTCCCTCTATCATGGGACGAGCGGCGGCGAAGCGGCGCTCGCCCGCAAGAAGCTCGGCGACACCATTCGCGAAACGGCGCAGGCGCCGGCCAGGGCGACCGCGGCCGAGTAACCCCGCGCCGCATGCGACGGAAGACCAGGAGCTGACGCTTCATGCTGGTCGACGGGAAGTGGAGCGATGCCTGGCGGCCGGTGCAGGCGACCGACGCCAAGGGCGGCTTTGTCCGCCAGGACTCGACGTTCCGCAGCTGGGTCACGCCCGACGGCGCCGTGGGCCCGACCGGCGAGGCCGGATTCCGCGCCGAGAAGGGCCGATTCCATCTCTACGCGGCGCTCACCTGTCCGTGGGCGACCCGCGTCCTCATCGCCCGCAAGCTGAAGCGGCTCGAGGACGTCGTCTCGGTGTCGATCGTCGAACCGGCGATGACCGACCAGGGCTGGCGCTTCGGCGACTATCCGGGGGCGACCCGCGACGCGGTCAACGACGCGACCTATCTGCATGAGATCTACACGCGGGCCGATCCGCATTACACCGGCCGCGCGACCGTCCCGGCGCTCTGGGACAGGGAGCGGGGGACGATCGTCAACAACGAATCGTCCGACCTCCTCAGAATGCTCAACTCGGGCTTCGGCGCGCTCGCCGAGGCGAGGTCCGATCTCTGCCCGCCGGCCCACCAAAGCGCGATCGACGCGCTCAACGACGAGATCTACCCCTCGCTCAACAACGGCGTCTATCGGGCCGGCTTCGCCACGACTCAGGCCGCCTACGAGGACGCGTTCGCCGGCGTCTTCACCATGCTCGACAAGCTCGAGAAGCGGCTCGATTTCGGCCGCTTCCTGCTTGGCGAAGTCTTGACCGAGGCCGACATCCGCCTCTTCGTCACCCTCGCCCGCTTCGACGCCGCCTATTTCGGACAGTTCAAGTGCAACTTGAGGCGGATCGCGGACTATCCGAAGCTCAGCGGCTATCTCGAGCGGCTGATGGCTTTGCCGGCGTTCCGGGAGACCTTCGATCTCGACCACATCAAGCGCGGCTACTATTCGATCAAGAGCCTCAACCCGACCCGCATCGTTCCGATCGGGCCCAAGCTCGCCTGGGCGCCATAGCCTGGCAGGTCACGCTTCCGACCGCCTGCGGCGCGGGCAGAAAATCGGTTTCGACGAAAGGACACCGCCCCTACTCCCGCACATGCCTCAGCGCTGCGGCGGCGGCGAAGGGGGCGGCGGCGATGGCGAAGAGCGACATCGCGCAGAGCATGAGGAAGGGCTCTAAAAACGGCGCCGCGCCGCCGCTCGCGGCCGAGGCCGCCGCGACGCCGAAGATCAGCACCGGGATGGTCAGCGGCAGGACCAGCACCGCCATCAGCAACCCGCCCCGCCTCAGCGACACGGTCAGCGCCGCCCCGATCGCCCCGATCATGGTCAGCGCCGGGGTGCCGGCCGCGAGCGTCGCCGCAACGAAGGCGAGCGGCTTCGGCGCCATCGCCAGCATCAGCCCGAACAGCGGAGAGACGACGATGAGCGGCAGCGCGCTCGTCGCCCAGTGCGCCGCGCATTTGACCAGAACCACGACTTCGAGCGCCAGCGAGCCGTTGATCAGCACGTCGAGTGAGCCGTCGTCGTGATCAGCCTGGAAGAGCCGGTCGAGTCCGAGCAGGGTGGCAAGCAGCGCGGCGATCCACAGGATCGCGGGCCCGAGCCGGGCGAGCAGCTTGAGGTCAGGCCCCAGCGCGAAGGGCATGATCGCGACGAGGATCAAGAAGAACACCGCGCCGACCGACGCCCCGCCGCCGATCCGCCGGGCGATCCGCCATTCGCGGACGAAGAGGGCGAGGGCGGGGGTCATGTGGTTCCGCTTCCCCTCACGCCGGCCCTCTCCCGCTTGCGGGAGAAGGTGGCGCGAAGCGCCGGATGAAGGCGAGCGCCTTCCTCACGCCGCAACGCTCTCCACCGCACCGAGCCTCAGCTCCCGCGCGCCGCCGAGCCCGAGCGGGGCATGGGTCGCCGCGACCACGATCCCACCGCCGTTGAGAAAATCCTGCATGATCGCGGCGAAGGCTGCTTGCGCGGCGGTGTCGAGCGCCGTCGTCGGCTCGTCGAGCAGCCAGAGCGGCCGGCGGGCGATGAGGAGGCGGGCGAGGGCGACGCGGCGCTTCTGTCCGGCGGAGAGCGCGCGGGCGGGAAAGTCGATCACATGCGAAAGCCCGACCCGGGCGAGAGCCTCGCCTCCCGCTGCGCGCGAAGAATCGCCGCCGAGCGCGCCCGCCCAGAAGGCGAGGTTCTCGCCGGCGGTCAGCGCGCCCTTCAGCGCGTCCGCGTGGCCGAGGTAATGGGCCTGCTCGCCGACGGTCCGTTCCGGGTTACCGCCCTCGAGGGCGAAGCCGCCGGCCTGGACGGGGAGAAAGCCGCAGAGGGCGCGCAACAGACTCGATTTGCCGACGCCGTTCGGGCCTGTCACGATGAGCGCCGAGCCCTGGTCCGCATCGAACGAGAGGCCCGCGAAGAGCCGTCGCCCGCCGCGCTCGATCGCCAGCCCCCACACGCGAAGGCGCATTGAATCCTCTCGAAAAGCGCGCCTTACGCGGCCCGGTTAGACCTTAGTTTGTGTAGCCCGACCTTAGGAAATTATTTATAAGCCGCCGATCCCTCATCCCCCCTTTTCGGAGCGTCCGCATGGCAAGCCTCGACAGTTTCAAGTGCCGCAGGACGCTGACGGTCGGAGCGAAGACCTACGAGATCTATTCGCTCAAGAGCGCCGAGAAGAACGGGCTCGCGGGCATTTCCCAGCTGCCGTTTTCGCTCAAGATCGTGCTCGAGAACCTGCTGCGCAATGAGGACGGACGGACCGTCACGAAGGAAGACATCGAGGGGGTCGCGGCCTGGACCGAGAACCGCGGCAAGACGGAGCACGAGATCGCCTTTCGCCCGGCCCGCGTCCTCATGCAGGACTTCACCGGCGTCCCCGCCGTCGTCGACCTCGCCGCGATGCGCGACGCGATGGCCGCGCTCGGCGGCGATCCGGACAAGATCAATCCGCTCGTTCCGGTCGATCTCGTCATCGATCACTCTGTCGTCGTCGACCATTTCGGCACGCCAAGAGCGTTCGCGCAGAACGTGGCGCGCGAATACGAGCAGAACCAGGAGCGCTACCGCTTCCTGAAGTGGGGCCAGCAGGCTTTCGCCAATTTCTCGGTCGTGCCGCCCGGCACCGGCATCTGCCATCAGGTCAACCTCGAATATCTCGCGCAGGCCGTCTGGGCGTCGAAGGAGAAGCGCGACGGCAAAACGGTCGAGGTCGCCTATCCGGACACGCTCGTCGGCACCGATAGCCACACCACCATGGTCAACGGCCTCGCCGTCCTCGGCTGGGGCGTCGGCGGCATCGAGGCGGAGGCGGCGATGCTCGGCCAGCCGCTGTCGATGTTGCTCCCCGAGGTGATCGGCTTCCGCCTGCATGGGGAGTTGCGCGAGGGCATCACTGCGACCGATCTCGTGCTGACCGTCACCCAGATGCTGCGCAAGAAGGGCGTCGTCGGCAAGTTCGTCGAGTTCTACGGTCCGGGCCTCAACGCGATGACGGTCGCCGACCGCGCCACTCTTGGCAACATGGCCCCCGAATATGGCGCGACCTGCGGCCTCTTCCCCATCGACGCGCAGACGCTCTCCTACCTCACCAGCTCCGGCCGCAAGCCCTCGCGCATCGCCCTGGTCGAGGCCTACGCCAAGGCGCAAGGGACTTATCGCACCCGCCTCACGCCCGACCCGATCTTCACCGACACGCTCGAGCTCAACCTCGGCGAAATCGCGCCTTCGCTCGCCGGCCCCAAGCGGCCGCAGGACCGGGTCGTCCTCGCCGAGGCCAAGGCGGGCTTTGCCCAGGCGATGGAGACCGAGTTCAAGCAGCGCGATGCGCTTTCGGCGCGGCACAAGGTCGAGGGGACGAACTACGACCTCGGCAACGGCGACGTCGTCATCGCCGCGATCACCTCCTGCACCAACACCTCGAACCCGAGTGTGATGATCGCCGCTGGCCTCGTCGCGCGGAACGCGGTCGCCCGGAGCCTCACGGTGAAGCCGTGGGTGAAAACGTCGCTCGCGCCCGGCAGCCAGGTCGTGCAGGACTATCTCAAGGAGGCCGACCTGCAGCGGCCGCTCGACAAGCTCGGGTTCAACATCGTCGGCTTCGGCTGCACGACCTGCATCGGCAATTCGGGCCCGCTCGCGCCCGAGATTTCGGCGACGATTGCGAAGCACGATCTTGTCGCCGCGGCGGTCCTTTCTGGCAACCGCAATTTCGAGGGCCGGGTCAATCCCGATGTGCGGGCGAACTATCTCGCCTCGCCCCCGCTCGTCGTCGCCTACGCGCTGGCCGGCTCGATGCAGGTCGACCTGACCCGCGACCCGCTCGGCAAGGACAAGCAGGGCAAGGACGTCTATCTCGCCGACATCTGGCCGAAGACGGACGAGGTGCAGAACCTCGTCGACTCGACGATCACCGCCAAAATGTTCAAGACGAAATACGCGAGCGTGTTCGACGGCGATTCGAACTGGCGCAAGGTCAAGATCCCGGCCGGCCTCACCTACGCCTGGGACATGGGCTCGACCTATGTCCAGAACCCGCCCTATTTCGAAGGCCTGACCAAGACGCCGGCGCCCGTCGCCGACGTCGAGAACGCCCGCATCCTGGCGCTCTTCCTCGACTCGATCACCACCGACCACATCTCGCCGGCCGGCTCGATCAAGGCGGCGAGCCCGGCGGGCGCCTATCTGACCGAGCATCAGGTGCGTCCGGTCGACTTCAACCAGTACGGCACCCGTCGCGGCAACCATCAGGTGATGATGCGCGGAACCTTCGCCAACATCCGGATCAAGAACCAGATGGTGAGGGACGCGGACGGAAGCGTGGTCGAGGGCGGTTACACGATTCATCAGCCCTCAGGCGAGCGCATGGCGATCTATGACGCGGCGATGCGCTATCAGGCCGAGAGGGTCCCGCTCGTCGTGTTCGCCGGCCGCGAATACGGAACCGGCTCGTCGCGCGACTGGGCGGCCAAGGGCACCAAGCTGCTCGGGGTCCGCGCGGTCATCGCGCAGAGTTTCGAGCGCATCCATCGCTCGAACCTTGTGGGCATGGGCGTGCTGCCGCTCGTGTTCGAGGAGGGGGCGAGCTGGCAGACGCTGGGTCTCAAGGGCGACGAGACGGTGACGATCGCGGGCCTCGGCGACAGCCTCAAGCCGCGCCAGACTCTCCACGCCGAGATCAGGCGCGCCGACGGCGAGACGCTGCGCGTGCCGCTCATCTGCCGCATCGACACGCTCGACGAGCTCGAATATTTCCGCAATGGCGGGATTCTGCCTTACGTGCTGAGGCAGCTCGCGGCGTAGGCTTGGCCTTCTCCCGCCTGCGGGAATGGCGCGAAGCGCCGGATGAGGGCAAGGGCGGCTTCTTACCCGGCCGCCGGATGACGGCAAATTTGGAGCGGCCCGAAGCAGGCCTGGCGCACCAATCCGTCATACGCGCTGCGTGACAGCGTTGACGAACCGAAAGTGACCAAGCGCGAAAGGCGCGAGCGGCGATCTTCGCTCGTTAGGAACAACCACGGCGAGCCCGCGTTGAGCGGCCACGGGGGGCGCTCTCTCAATTGGAGGCGCATGATGTTCAAACCCGTAGCTCTTTCGACAGCAGCGCTGGCCCTCTGTCTCGCCGTCCCCGTTTCGGCGGTGGCTCAGAATAATCCGACGCCTGAGAACAAAGCGACGTCTCAGACCAAGGAGAGCTCGCCGTCGAGCCTGACATCCCAGGAGAAGTCGTTCCTCGACGAGGCGGCAAAGGCCAACAACTCTGAAATTCGAGCGGGTCTTCTGGCGGAGGATGAGGCGAGCAATCCTGAGGTAAAAGTCTTCGGGAGACTTATGGTTTTCGACCACACGGAACTCGCAAACGAGCTCTCGGCGGTCGCCCATCGCTTCGGCGTGAGCATGCCAGCCGGGGTGACCCAGCAGGCCGAAGAGACAACGAATAAACTCGAGTTGGAGCAGGGCGCGTCGTTTGACCGCGCCTACATGGAGGCGCAGGTCAAGGCCCACGAAAAAGCCATCGGTTTATTCGACAAGGAAGCCAAGACAGCCACGAACGTCGAGGTCGCGCAACTTGCCAACCTGTCCCTCGTGATCCTCCACCAACATCTCGATCTTGCGCGGCTGATTGACAATGCTCTGGGTAATCAGGCGCAAGCGTCACGGGGCAACAAGCCGCAGGCGTCGCAGCCATAGACGCCCCAACGAATCTCCAGCCGCAGGGAGCCGCCTCTCGCTGCGACGGGAACTATTTAGAGATGGCTTTCAGCCTCGGCGTTCGATGGCGGCAATTTTTCGGGCGGGCTCGGCTAAAGCCTCGCTCGCCCCGTCATCGCATTGATGAACCAGAAGAAGCCGAGCGCGACGGGCGCGAGCATGCTGAGCGCGAAGACCTCGATCAGCCCCCGTTCGGCGGCGAGGTCGAGAAGCAGGCTGGGGCCGACGGCGGCTTTCCGGTTTTCGCCCCGGGCGTGCCGATCGCTCACCCAGTCGTCGGAATGGGCTTCGATCACGACGCCGGGAGGGCGGGAGCCGCCCGCTCCCCTGGCCGGCACGGAAAACGACACCGTCTTCTTGCTCACGCGGCTTTCCTCTTTCTGGCCTTGAGGACCTCGCGGGCGAGGGCCTCGATTTCGCGCGCCGCCTCGCTCTTTGGCGCGGCCTCGATCACCGTGAGACCCCTGGCCGCGCTTTCGGCGTAGACGACGCGCTGGTTGAGCGCTGCGGCGAGAACGGGGACATCCTCGAATTGCGCCAGCGCCTCGGCGGCGTCGCGACCGATCGCCGTCCGCGCGATACGGCGGTTGACGACGAAGGCGGCCACGAGGCTCTCCTTCAGGATCTGCGCTTCCCGGATGAGTTGAACGGTGTCGGCCGCCGCCCAGACGTCGTAGGGCGACGGCTGGACGGGAATGAGCACGTAGTCGCTGGCGAGGATCGCCGAGCGGCCGAGATCGTTGACCCGCGGCGCGCCGTCGATGATGACGATATCGTAGTCCCTGGCGATCCGTGGCAGGTCGCGATGCAGGGTCGGCTTCGCCATGCTGACGATCGAGAAAGGCGGCTCGCTCGCTCGAGTGCTCGACCAGGCCATGGCGCTGCCCTGGGGATCGGCGTCGATCAAGAGGACCCGCTCGCCGGCTTCGGCGAAGCTCGCCGCCATGTTGATCGCGACAGTCGTCTTGCCAACGCCTCCCTTTTGATTCAGAACGCCGACGATCATCGGATTGCGTTCCTTCCAGAAAGAGAACGTCGAATCGATTTGCCGCAATGCGGCAGCGTTTCGCACAACCGACGGTCGCAGGCAAGCAAAGTCCGCGCCAAAGACAGCCTTTCCCGTTCGCGCCCGGAGGGACGACAGGATCGCCGCCGCTCGCGGCGACTTTATGTGTGGATTGCGTCCAGCTCCGGCAGCATGACGACGCTTTCCTGCTCGTTGGGATCGGTGCGGGCAACCACGGCTGTCGCTGGCTCCGTCTCGCTCCGGTTATAGGGCAGATGGGGCGTGTCGGCCGGGATGTAGACGAAGTCGCCGGCGCTTGTGACCATGTGGTTTTCGAGCCGCGCGCCGTACCACATGCCGACTTCGCCGCTCAGGACATGGATCGCGGTCTCGTGATGCTCATGCTTGTGCGCCTTCGCCCGCGCGCCGGGCGGCACGGTCAAAAGCTGCATATGGATGGCCTTTGCGCCGACCGTCTCGGCCGCGACCGCGGGAGCGTAGGTAAAACCCTGCTTGCCGGTGAACGGTTCGCCCGCCGCGAGGCGGGCGCAGGTCGGCTTGTCGATGGTCGCGCTCATGGACTGCGTCTCCGTCGCGGCGGTCTGCGACAAATCTAGGAAAGGTCGCGAGAAGGCGCAATGCGAAGGCCGCAGAACCCCGAGATCGCTCGAAGAGACATCGACGCCCGCCCCTATAATCCGCATTTCCCTCCTTGCGGCCGGTCACACGGTCGGTGACGCTCCCGACGGCCTGAACATCGCGCCCGGCCGCAAGGATTCGCGACGCATCAACTCGGGGCCCGGCGCGATGGTTCGACCGGCCCGCTGGCCTTCGAGAACGCGAATTGCGCCCTCGCCACAAGCGACCGTCATGTCCGCGTCCAGGATCGCGCCCGGGGCGCCGCTTGCCGACGTCGCTTCGGCGCGCAGGATTTTCACGCGCTCAAGGCCTTGCCGGAAAGGGAGAAGAGAATATGCGCCCGGAACGGGAGAGAGGCTGTGAATGAGATTGCGGACTTGAGCAGCGCTTCGGCGCCAGTCGATTTCCGCCTCGCCCTTCTCGATCTTGCGCGCGTAAGACACGCCGACGGTCGGCTGCTCGCTGAAGCGCAGCGTTCCGCGCTCTAATTCGACCAAACCATTCACGGCGATTTCTGCCGCAACCCCGGCAAGACGGTCGGCAAGGTCCCCGGCGACCTCTTCCGGGCGGATTGGAACAACTTCCCGGATGGCGACCGGCCCGGTGTCCAGGCCCGCCTCCATGCGCATGAGGCACACTCCGGTTTCGGCGTCGCCCGCCATGATCGCCCTCTGGATCGGCGCGGCGCCTCGCCAACGCGGCAGCAACGACGCGTGCAGATTGAGGCACCCATGTCTGGGCGCCTGGAGGATGGCCTGCGGCAGGATCAGTCCGTAAGCGACAACCAGTCCGACATCCGCGTGATGGCTTCGAAAGAACGAATGCTCACTTTCGTCCTTCAAGGTGGAGGGCGCGAACACTGGTATCCCGAGCGATTCCGCCGCTTCGGCGATCGGCGTCTTCTGGATCTGAAGGCCTCTGCGTCCCCCGGGCTTCGGCGCGCGGGTGTAGACCGCCGCGACGACGTGTCCCTCGCTGACGATTCTGCGCAGCGTCGGAACCGCGAATTCCGGGGCGCCCATGAACACGATCCGCATTGCGGTGCGATAGCATCGGCGAAAAACACGGTCAAAATCGCCAAAATCGCGCTTGGCGCGACGCGATCGGGCGTTTTCGATCGCGCGCCGGCGGATTCAAGGGCGACTGGACATATCGATCCGGCCTCCTGCATTATTCCTATGCGGAAAGCGCAAGCCGGCCGGGAATGCCGCCTTCCCTGTTCCGCCCGAAAGTCCCGCTGTTCCCATGAAAAAAGACCCCGTTTCCTCCATAAAAATCCCTGTTCCTCGCAAAACAGCGAATCTTACAGCAAGTATCTTAAATTATTTGATTATTTCCGATATTTTTGGCGGCACTTTGCGTTTTTTTGGGCCAAATTTCCCGGTCTTGGCCGATAACAGGGAATATCGCCCTCAACGAGACCTCAAACCGCTGCCCGGTATGCGCTCACCGCAGATCGCTCATTTTCAACCGCTCGACAGGGCGGGCACGCTCATCGCGCGCTCGCGTGAGGATCGTTGGCGAGCAGGATGGGGTCCCCGTGCGGCGTCGCTTCCGCCGCTCGCGCCCAGGCGTTCTTCCGCGCCGTCAGCGCTTCCGCGCTCGCGACGTCCTTTTCGATAAGCAAGCTTTCGAGCGCCGCGAGCCAGCGCCCATAGCCGCCGACGTCGGCTTCGCCCGAGTGCGGCGCGGCGACCCTGCGCGACAGCGCCGCCGTCCATTCGCTCCAAGTGAACACGCCGGCCTCGTGCAGCGTGAGCACCAGCGCGAAGACCTGCGCCTCCCATGGCTCCCGAAATGCGGGACCCTCGCCGTCAAGCGGCGCGCGCGCCACGTTCACGCAAAAACCTCATCGAGAAGGCTTTCCCAGGCGTCGACCGACACATTGGCGTTCCGATCGCCGTCGTCGCCCCAAAGCTCCGCGCCGGAAAAACGCACGGAGTAGAGCCATTGCGGAGTCTCGCCGAGGCCCGACGCATTGGCGTCCGGGAAGACGAACACGCCATGAACCTTCTCGATCTGCCCCCGCCTGCCCCGCACGTAGCGCGGCAGGCGCGTGTGTCCGGACGGATGCACGTTCAGCGCCCGGACATGCTGGCTGACGGAAAAGCGAGCTGGAGAGGTTTGGGAACGATCGTATCGCGTTCCTTCGGCCAACGCCTTGGCGACCGCTTCCGCCGCGAACGGTGACCTTGTTGATTTGGACCGCCCGAGCGCTCGGCCTTCTGCGAGTTCTCCTGGCGTCGCGAGCCCATGCGCGACCAGAAGTTTCTCCAGGCCCGCGAGCCAGACTTCGTAGTAGCTCGACGAAAGATAGTCGACCGGATGGAGCGACTCGCGCGCGTGCCGGCTCATGTCGATGTTCCACTCGCCCAGCGCCCCTGCGGCGAGCGTCAGCGCAAGGACCCGCTTCTCCCAGTCCACATGGAAGACGGGCTCATCCGGCTCGGCCAGGACCGGGCCGAAGCCCATCATCCCGCCGAGGTCCTGCGCGCCGTTCATCTCGTCGGCTCCGTCGCATGAGGCCGGGGATCGAGGACGAAGCCCGTCCCGATCATCGAGTCGCGTGTGACCAACGAAGCCAGCCGTTCCTCGCTCCACTCTTCGGTCCCGTTCGGACGCATGGGCACGACAAGGTAGCGGATCTCGGCGGTCGAGTCCCACACCTGGATCCTGGTCGAAGCCGGCAGCGAGACGCCGAATTCCGCCAGGACCCCGCGAGGGTCGATCACCGCGCGGGAACGGTAGGGCGCGGATTTGTACCACAGCGGCGGCAGGCCGAGCACCGGCCACGGGTAGCAGGAGCAGAGCGTGCAGACGACCATATTGTGGACTTCGGCCGTATTCTCGACCGCGACCATGTGGTCGCCACCCCGCCCGCCGAAGCCCAGCGATTTGATGGCGGCGGTCGCGTCTTCGAGCAGCCACTTGCGATAGGAAGGGTCGACCCAGCTTCGGGCGACGACGCTTGCTCCGTTGCGCGGCCCGATTTTCGTCTCATAGGTCTCGACGATCGCGTCCAGCGCGGCGGGATCGACGTAGCCCTTTTCGATCAGCAGCGACTCCAGCGCGCGAACCCGCAGGGCGATGTCGGAGAGCCCGCCGCGTTCGTGGCCGTGCGCATGCTCGTGAGCCTTCCCGCCGATGGGTGAAGTGTGACCTGCCATGGCGCCTCCCGCCGGCGGCAATGCTCTGCCCGGACCGTGCGAGGCTATATGAACGCAAAGGGGGCGACAACTTGAGGGCCAATGCGCCAATGCGCTACCGATGCGACGCCGGCAAGGACATCCTTGCCCCAGCCGTCACGGTCGACAAGGCCTTCGGGTTTCGGCGGATAGGTCGGCGCGGCGATCTCCCTCCAACGCCAACTTCCGGCGATGAAACTTGACACCGAAATGTCGTTGGTTGAGCGGGGCTTAGTCGTAGCCCGTGCGGCTGTCCTGCAGGGCGAGGGTGGCGTTGTCGCCGAGAAAATCAACCTGCGCGACACGCCAGTCGCCTCCGTGGCGTTCGACCCCAAACAGACACTTGCGGATCGACGCCACCAGCTGCCGCCGCCGAATCTTCCGCCGAGGCGGGTGAAGTACGTGATGCCCTGAACGAAGACGCAGTTTGCAGTCCCGCCTGAGAACGTGAAAGTCGCCTCTGCGGGGACAACGGGCAAAAATCGCCGCTTCAGAGACCGCGCCTCTCTGATATTCAGCGAGTAGACCGGCGCCGACTGAACATTTAAGTCATTGGCTTCGACTCGCGTAGCCGGCGCAAGACGGCCATAGCCGGCGCGTCCTGCGTCCTATCCGCCGACTTCGTTCCAAAGGCGGCGCAAGGGTGGCTCGTCTTCCTCGATCTCGGCGAAGCGACCGACCGGGTCGAGAAAATAGTTGTCGGTGCGATCGTCGTTGACTTGGCTGACCTCTCCGACCAACACGACGCCCTTGCCCGCTTCACCGAAGAAACGGTGATAGACGCCGCGGTCAACCGTCACGCTCTCACCGGGCTTAAGCCGCAGTTTCTCCCACGGCTCGAGCCTGCGCTCGGCGCCATCGGCATAGACCGTCACCGGCGCGCCGGTTGGCTTCCCCTCCTTGTCCGCATGGGCAAACTCGATCACCAGCACGCCTCCGGCGCGGTTGATGATGTCCTCCATCTTGACCCGGTGACGATGCGTCGGCGTCTCCTGTCCCTCGCCGACGATCAGGAGCTTCTCCGCGTAGGGCTTGCCATTCGGGTCGCTCTGGACGCCGTTGCGAACGCAGAACAGGGTGAGGCCGCGCCTGGCGAAGTCGCCAGAACCGAAATCCGTCACGTCCCAGCCCATCTGGTGGTCTCGCAGATACCGGGATGTCGCGGCGTTCTTTACGTAGTCCTCCGCCGCCCAGTGGGCCCAGCGCGGCAACGACCAGCGGTTCGCTTCCAAAAGCGCCATCGCCCGCCTGATGGCGGCGTTGATTTCCGATCGCTTCATGGCTTTCCTCCCGACCGGAGTCGCAGGCGAAAACCCATATCGCCAGCGCTCAGCGGTTTCCGGCTCAAACATAGCAGATCGATTGTCCGTCCGCCCGGGGACAAGCAAAGAGCGGATGGCGTCGATCAACCGCGGCAGTTGGAAGCCGCATGATAGCGTGCGCTCTCAGGCCGACGCCCAACGTGATCAGGGCGGAGACGGCCGCGCTTGCAAGGGCAGGCGTCAGCGTGCCTCCGGTATATGGCGAAAGGTCCGCATCGCTGAGTCGCCTGCGCCGAATATCGCCGCGAAAACCGCTTTGTCGTGAGGTGCGCAATCGGTTCGCGCTGGACTCGGCGGCGCGAGACGACGATCGGGGACGGCGTTGGGTGGCAAATCCGTTTCAAGCTTGCTATCACACCCCCCGAACGTTACAGGCTCCGGGATTCCCATGCGCAAGGGCGCAGTCTCACGCAAGACCAAGGAGACGAGCATCGAAGCGAGCCTCGATCTCGACGGCTCGGGTGTCTCCGACCTTTCGACCGGGGTCGGATTCTTCGACCATATGCTCGACCAGCTCGCGCGCCACTCGCTGATCGACATGACCGTGCGCGCCGTGGGCGACCGGCACGTTGACGACCACCACACGGTGGAGGACGTTGGCATTGCGCTCGGGCAGGCGCTCGCCAAGGCGCTTGGCGACAAGAAGGGTCTCGCCCGCTACGCCGATTGCCTTTTGCCGATGGACGAGACGCTGACCCGGGTTGCGGTCGACGTGTCGGGGCGACCGTTTCTGGCGTTTCGCACCGAGTTCCCCACCGAGCGCATCGGGACTTTCGACGCGCAGCTCGTGCGCGAGTTCTTCCAGGCCTTCGCCGGCAACGCGGGACTGACCCTGCACATTGAGACGCTGTACGGCGTCAACAGCCATCACATCGCCGAATCCTGCTTCAAGGCCGTCGCGCGCGCGCTGAGGAATGCGATTGCGGTCGATCCGCGCCAGGCCGAGCGCGTGCCATCGACCAAGGGCGCGCTGTGACCGTCGCCATCATCGATTACGGCTCGGGCAACCTGCATTCGGCGCAAAAGGCGTTTGAGCGGGCGGCGCGCGAGGTGGGGTTGGCGGGCAAGATCAAGGTCACCTCTCGGCCCGAGGACGTTCTTGCGGCCGACCACGTCGTGCTCCCGGGCGTCGGCGCCTTCGCGGACTGCCGGCGCGGGCTGGACGGGGTGGCCGGCATGGTCGAGGCCCTCGAAGAATCCGTGCGCAAGGGCGGCAAGCCGTTCCTCGGCATCTGTGTCGGCGCTCAATTGCTCGCCACCCGCGGCCTCGAATATGAGGTGATCAGCGGGCTCGATTGGATCGCCGGCGACGTCGCGCCGATTGAGCCGACCGACCCGAAGCTCAAGATCCCGCACATGGGCTGGAATACGCTCGACGTGAAGCGCGACCATCCGGCGCTCGACGGCATCAAGACTGGACCGGACGGCCTGCACGCCTATTTCGTCCACTCCTACCAGCTCTATGTCGTCGACCCGGCCGAGGTGGTCGCGACCGCGGACTACGGCGGCCCGGTGACGGCGATCGTCGCCCGCGACAATATCCTCGGCACGCAGTTTCATCCGGAAAAGAGCCAGACACTCGGTCTCAGGCTGATCGCCAACTTCATGAAGTGGCGCCCGTGATTCTCTTTCCCGCGATCGACCTGAAGAACGGCGAATGCGTGCGTCTCCTGCGCGGCGACATGGAGCAGGCGACCGTGTTCAACACCGACCCGGCTGCGCAGGCGCGGGCGTTCGCCGACCAGGGGTTCGAATATCTGCACGTCGTTGACCTCGACGGAGCCTTCGCTGGAAAGACCGTAAATGCGGAAGCGGTTAGGCGGATTCTCTCCGGGCTCACAATGAAGATGCAGCTCGGCGGCGGCGTGCGCGACATGAAGATGGTGCGATGCTGGCTCGAGAGCGGAGTGACCCGCGTCATCATAGGCACGGCGGCGGTGCGCGATCCGGATTTCGTGCGCGAGGCCGCCCGCCTCTTCCCCGGCCGGATTGCCGTCGGCGTCGACGCGCGCGACGGCTGGGTTGCGGTCGAAGGCTGGGCGAAGACCTCGAACGTGTCCGCTTCCGACCTCGGACGCCGGTTCGAGGACGCCGGAGTCTCAGCCATCATCTACACGGACATCGCTCGGGACGGCGCGCTGACCGGGCTCAACATCGAGAGCACGGTCACCCTCGCAAACATGCTGTCGATCCCGGTCATCGCCTCCGGCGGCCTCGCCTCGATCGAGGACATCAGGCGGCTTACTGAGCCCGACTGCGCCCGCCTCGGCGGCGCCATCGTCGGCCGCGCGCTGTACGACGGACGCCTCGATGCGCGGGAGGCTTTGGCCCTCTTGCAGGCGAAATTCGCGCTTTCGAGCCGAAGCGAGGGAGCCATCCGGTGACGCTGAAGATCCGGGTTATCCCTTGCCTCGACGTGAAGGACGGTCGCGTCGTCAAGGGCGTCAATTTCGTCAACCTACGCGACGCTGGCGATCCGGTCGAGAGCGCTATCGCCTATGACAGGGCTGGAGCGGACGAGCTCTGCTTCCTTGATATCACTGCGAGCCACGAGGACCGCGGCATTCTGCTCAACTTGGTCCGGCGCACTGCGGAAGTGTGCTTCATTCCGCTGACCGTCGGCGGAGGCGTTCGGACGATCGACGACATCCGCAATCTTCTGCTCGCCGGCGCCGACAAAGTCTCGGTCAACTCAGCGGCGGTGGCCGACCGGAGATTCGTGCGTCAGGCGGCGGAGAAGTTCGGCAGCCAGTGCATTGTCGTCGCCATCGACGCCAAGCGGGTTTCCGCACCGGGCGACCGACCGCGTTGGGAAATCTTCACGCATGGCGGGCGCAGGCCTACCGGCATCGACGCGGTGGGCTACGCGCGCGAGGTAGCCGAACTCGGCGCAGGCGAGATTCTCCTCACCTCGATGGATCGTGACGGGTCGAAGCTCGGCTTCGACCTCGAACTGACGCGCGCAATCGCCGATGCGGTGACGATTCCCGTCATCGCCTCGGGTGGCGTTGGCGCTCTCGAGCATCTCGTCGAAGGCGTGAAGCAGGGCCATGCAAGCGCTGTGCTCGCCGCCTCGATATTCCACTTCGGCGAGTTCACGATTCGCGAGGCGAAGGCGCGCATGGCGGAAGCCGGGATCCCCATGCGGATGGACCTGGCGATGTACCCCTTTCGTCTGGCGCGCTAGAATTCGCTCTCTACGGAGACCCTCAAATGCCTGCAGCGTCAGAAAAGACGCATTTCGGCCAGCGCACCGTTCGGATGGACGAAAAGCAAGGTCTGGTTGACGCGGTCTTCCATAAGGTCGCCAACCGCTATGATTTGATGAACGATCTGATGTCCTTCGGACTGCACAGAGTGTGGAAGGACATCCTGGCCGCCAAAGTGCATCCGCCGGCGTCGCGCCCGTTCGCCCTTCTCGATGTCGCCGGAGGGACGGGCGACGTCGCCTTCCGTGTCGCCCGGGCCGGCGGGCCGCAAACACGCGTCACCGTCGCCGACATCAACGCCGAGATGCTGCGCGTCGGCGCAGAGCGCGCGCGCAAGCGTGAGCTCGCTGACCGCGTCACCTTCGTCGAGGCCAACGCGGAGGCGCTCCCGTTTCCCGACGCTCGGTTCGACGCCTATACGATCGCCTTCGGCATCCGAAACGTGCCGCGAATCGAGGCGGCGCTCGGGGAGGCCTTTCGGGTGCTCAAGAGGGGCGGAAGCTTCTTTTGCCTCGAGTTTTCGCATGTCGACCTGCCTGTGTTCGACCGGGTCTACGATGCCTATTCCTTCGCCGGCTATCCCGGCGATGGGGAAGGTCGTCACGGGGGACGGCGCGGCGTATCGCTATCTCGGTCGAATTCAATCCGCAAATTTCCTTCCGACGACGCAATTCGCGCGACATGGTTACAGCCGCCGGCTTCGCTCGAGTGGGCATTACACGTTTCAGCGGCGGAGTCGTCGCCATCCACTCGGGCTGGAAGATCTGACTGATGTCGATCGTCGTCGCGTTCAGCCACGGCCTCAGGCTGGCGCGCGCAGGATTCGTCTTCGCTCGAGAGGGGGCCTTCGTCGACGTCGATCCCGTTCTGCTGCCTCCCGTTGCGCGTTTGCCGCTCGCGCTCGCGAACCTTGTCGCCAGGCGGAATGTGCACGGTCTCACCGGCCTTTCCCGCGCCATCGACCGCCTCGGCCCGTCCTACGTCAAGATGGGGCAGTTTCTGTCGACGCGGCCCGACATCGTCGGGCCTAAAGTCGCGCTCGAACTCGAGAGGTTGCAAGATCGAGTGACGCCTATGGATCGTCGAACCGCGATCGGCATCATCGAGGCGGCATTCGGGGCGAAGATCGACACGCTGTTTGAAAGCTTCGGCGAACCGGTCGCCGCCGCCTCGATCGCGCAGGTGCATCGCGCGACCGTCAGGACGGAAGAAGGCATAAGGTCCGTGGCGGTAAAAGTATTGCGGATGGGGATCGATCGCCGGTTCGCGCGTGATCTCGCGGACATGTTCTTCGCCTCGCGTCTCGCCGAGCGCGCGGCGCCGGAAATGCGCCGCCTGCGCCTCGTCCAGGTGGTCGAAACTCTGGCCCGGTCGGTGCGGATGGAAATGGATTTCCGGCTCGAGGCCGCGGCTGCATCGGAATACGCGGAGAACTCCAAGGATGACCCGGATATCCGCGCGCCGGCGATCGATTGGGACCGCACGACCCGCGAAGTCATGACGATGGAATGGGTCGAAGGAATCCCGATCGCCGATCCGGACCGCCTGGCGGCGCTCGGCCACGATCCCCGCGCGGTCGCCCGGGCGTTGATCCAGACCTTCCTCCGGCACGCCTTGCGGGATGGATTTTTCCACGCCGACATGCATCAGGGGAATTTCTTCGTCGATGAGGCCGGCCGCATTGTCGCGGTCGATTTCGGCATCATGGGTCGCCTCGGCCGCAAGGAGCGCCGGTTCCTCGCCGAGATCCTCTACGGCTTCATCCGGCGGGACTACCAACGCGTGGCTGAGGTCCATTTCGAGGCGGGCTATGTACCACACGTCCATCGCGTCGAGGATTTCGCACAGGCGCTTCGGGCGATCGGAGAGCCGATCCATTCGCGCACCGCCGACCAGATCTCCATGGCGAAGCTGCTCACGCTCTTGTTCGAGATCACGGCGCTGTTCGACATGACGACCCGGGTCGAGCTGGTGATGCTTCAGAAAACCATGGTGGTCGTCGAGGGCGTGGCGCGAAAGCTCGACCCGCATTTGAACATGTGGTCGACATCCGAGCCGGTCGTCGGCGCGTGGATCGCCGAGAACCTGGGGCCGCGCGGACGGGTCGAGGACGCGAGCCGAAGACTTGCGTCCGCCGCCGCCTTCCTCGCCGATGCGCCGCAGCGTCTCGAGGACATGGTCGTGCGACTGGAAACCGCTGCAGCGGGCAGGGTCGCGAAGCAGTTCGAAAACGACATCTCCCACTCTGGCTGGACCTATCTTGTCGTCGGGTTTTTCCTCGCGCTCCTGGCCTTCGCAGTCTTCCGCTGGGTCTTGTAGACGCCAGGGCGGGGCGCGAAAACTCACTCCCGCCCTTCAAACGGTTTAAATTCGTAGCAGCGCAAAATTTATGTTAAAGGAACGGTAGGGAGACCGAATTGACCGCCATTCCGCTGTCCTCCGCGCGTATCCTTCTGATCATTGGGGGCGGAATCGCCGCCTATAAGTCGCTCGAATTGGTTCGGCGGGTGCGAGACCAAGGCGCTGCAGTCCGCGTCGTCATGACGAAAGCCGCGAGCGAATTCATCACGCCCCTGTCGGCCGCCACCCTGAGCGGGGAGGCGGTCCGGGACGACCTCTTCAGCCTGACTGACGAAGCGTTGATCGGTCATATCGAGCTCTCGCGGGCCGCCGACCTGGTCGTTGTCGCCCCGGCCACCGCGAACCTGCTCGCCCGGATGACCGGAGGACTGGCGGATGATCTCGCGACGACCTTATTGCTCGCCACGGATAAGCGCGTCCTTGTCGCGCCGGCGATGAACGTCCGAATGTGGCTACATCCAGCGACGAGGCGTAATGTCGAGCGGCTCAAGGCGGATGGCGTGCTGTTCGTAGGACCGGACAGGGGGGCGATGGCCTGCGGCGAATTCGGACCGGGGCGAATGGCCGAGCCGCCAGCAATCGTGGAGGCGATCGAGCAGGCGCTGGCAGCGACCGTCGCGATGGCCGATTCGCACGAATCAGCCGCAGGAGCGCTCACGGGCCGGCACGTCCTCGTCACCTCCGGCCCGACATATGAGCCCATCGACCCTGTCCGTTTCCTGGGAAACCGCTCATCCGGCCGTCAGGGGCATGCGATTGCGCAATCCGCTGTTGGCGCTGGCGCGAGGGTTACATTGGTGAGTGGGCCGGTCGCTCTGCCCGATCCGGTTGGCGCCAAAGTGATTCATGTCGAGTTAGCATTAGAAATGAGAGCGGCGGTGGAGGCCGCGCTTCCTGCCGATGCTTTTATCGGCGCGGCAGCGGTCGCCGACTGGCGAGTAGATGACGTTTCTCTCGACAAGATCAAAAAGGCACATCAGGGCGCGCCGCTGCTTCGCCTTGTGGAAAACCCCGACATCCTCGCGGAAATCGCGAAAAAAACGACCTCCCGGCCGGCTTTTGTGATTGGCTTCGCCGCGGAGACGGAGGACGTGACGGCGAATGCGAAGCTCAAATTAAAGCGCAAAGGCTGTGACTTGATTGTCGCCAACAGCGTGGCCAAGGGAACTTCCACGTTCGGGGGCGAGACGAACGAAGTGCAACTCATCGACTCCGAGGGAATTGAGTCGTGGCCACCGATGAGCAAAGCGGAAGTGGCCGACCGCCTTGTCCGGCGGGTGGCGGCCGAACTCGCGCAACGCCCATGATTTCCATTGTTTACAGGCGCATGAAGCACGCCGAGGACTTGCAATTGCCAGCGTATATGAGTGAAGATGCATCCGGGTTGGACCTCGTGGCGGCATTGCCGGCCGACCGCGATGTTGTCCTTGACCCCGGCGCGTGGGCTTTGATTCCAACCGGAGTGGCAATTGAGTTACCGAAGGGTTTTGAAGCGCAGATCCGCCCCCGATCGGGGTTGGCCCTGCGCAACGGAGTGACTGTTCTCAATAGTCCGGGCACAGTCGACGCTGATTATCGTGGAGAAATCGGCGTCATACTCATCAATTTTGGAGGCAAGCCTTTTGCGGTTCGGCGTGGGGCGCGAATAGCGCAACTCGTCGTATGTTCTGTGGAACGCGTCGCCCTGATTGCGGGCGAGCGGCTCACTTCGAGCGCTCGAGGCTCAAACGGATTCGGCTCCACCGGGCGCTCATCGGAGGAGGAATGAATATGAACCTATTATCGCGACGGAGCGTTCTCGCCATCGCCGCCGTTGTCGATGTCGCGTTGCACTCACGGTCTGCGCCGGTCGCGGCGAAGGCCCTCGCGGCGCGCCACAAGCTGCCGCCGCGCCACCTGGAGACCTTGCTGCAGGGGCTCGTACACGCGAAAATCTTGAAAGGCGTGCGTGGTCCGCGCGGGGGTTACGAGCTCGCCCGCGAACGCCGTCGCATTACCGTGGGCGAAATCGTGCGCACCGCGATGTCGCTGAGCACGGCGGACCCCGAAGACCTTGGCGCAAACTCGGTCCTTCTGGAGCGTGTCATCGATCCGGCCGTAAGAAAGGCGGGGGAGACCTTCCTCTCGAACCTCGACTCGATCACGGTTGACAACATGTGCGAGACGGCCGAGCAGGCCCACGTTCTCGACGACGAGAAGGCCGCCGGGGATTTTGCTATATAGCGTTGATATTAGCAACGTTATATAGATGCTTTCCGGATAAAGTGTTATCGTCGGGTCGCACTGAAAGGTGACGACCCGGCGACGCCGCTTGTGGAGAGCCATGCGATGACGACAGAGAGCGCCGAGAGAGCGCCAGGACGAGGCAGGATCTTCGAAATCGATCACCGATACGATCGGAGATACGCCGCTCGTTGCGATGGACCGCATCGCTCGCGAAAAGGAGGTCGGCGCGCGTCTCCTGGGGAAACTCGAATTCTTCAACCCGATCGGCAGCGTCAAGGACCGCATCGGCGTCAGCATGATCGACGCGCTCGAGGCGCAAGGCAGGATTGCGCCGGGACGCGGAATCCTGGTCGAACCGACCTCCGGCAACACCGGGATCGCGCTCGCCTTCACGGCGGCGGCGCGCGGCTATAAGCTCATTCTCGTCATGCCGGAGTCCATGTCGATCGAGCGTCGCAAGATGCTGTCCTTGCTCGGCGCCGAACTGGTGCTCACCCCGGCCGCTCAGGGCATGAAGGGCGCCATCGCGAAGGCCAATGAAATCGTCACCTCGACCCTCGGCGCGATCATGCCGCAGCAGTTCGAAAATCCCGCAAATCCCGAAATCCATCGACGCACAACTGCCGAGGAAATCTGGAACGACACCGAGGGCGAAGTCGACATCGTCGTCTCCGGCGTTGGAACAGGAGGGACCATCACCGGCGTGGGTCAAGTTCTCAAGCGCCGCAAGCCGGGCGTCCGCATGGTCGCGGTCGAACCCGAAGACTCGCCGGTCCTTGCCGGCGGCGCGCCAGGACCGCATAAGATTCAGGGGCTTGGCGCCGGCTTCGTTCCGACAATTCTGGACCGTAGCGTGATCGACGAGGTTGTCGCGATCGGCAACCAGACGGCCTTCGACACGGCTCGACTCGTCGCCCGAATCGAGGGGATCCCCGTCGGCATCTCGTCGGGCGCGGCAATCGCAGCAGCGATCGACGTCGGGCGTCGGCCGGAGAATGCAGGCAAGACGATCGTCGTCATCATCCCTTCCTTCGCCGAGCGCTATCTCTCGACCGCCCTCTTCGAAGGCCTTTAAATTCGACGACGCTGGCGCTGTTTCCGTCTCAGGCCGGCGACAGGAAGTAAGGCTCGACAGAACCGGTCATCTTGATGAGCAGCGGATTGCCGTTGCGGTCGCGGGTCTTGCCCGCCGGGGCACGGATCCAGTTCTCGCTGACGCAATATTCCTCCACATCGCGGCGCTCGACTCCGCGGAAGCGAATGCCGACGCCGCGCGCCAGGGCCGCCTCGTCATAGAAAGGGCTCGAAGGATCCACGCAAAGTCGGTCGGGGGGAATATCGGTCATCCGAGGAACGTCTCACCGGGAAGGGATCCGGAATGCAAAACGCGCCGCCTGCTCGGGCGGCGCGCGAACTTATTCGACGGAAGATCGTCTGGTCAGGCGGGGGCGAGCGCTTTGACGCGCTTCGTCAGGCGCGAAATCTTGCGCGACGCTGCGTTCTTGTGGACGATTCCCTTCTGAGCCGCCCGCGCCAAACGTGGCTCAGCCTCGCTCAGCGCTTCGGCGGCGGTCTTCGGGTCCTTCGAGGCGATCGCCTCTTCGACCTTGCGGACATAGGTGCGCATCTCGCTTCGGCGCGACTTATTGACGTCGGTGCGACGGGCAGTCTGTCGGACGGCCTTCTGGGCCGACTTCGTATTGGCCATGAACTCGATTCCCTGAGGCGCCACGCTCGCGCGCTCGCCCAAAAACGAAAGGAGCCGGGCGACGGCCCAGCCTGGAGCGGCGGGTTATAAGCTGGTCCCTTCGGAGGCGTCAACAGCAGCGCATCAAGGCTGCAGGGAGCACCCGATCTGTCCGGTCCAGGCAGCAGGTGATCTGGGTGACTTGCTCTGGCGGCAGGGTTGACTGCCCGAGGGCTATGGTTCCGTTTCATAGAAAACAATCGACGCAGACAGAACGGATGCTGCCAAATTGCTCCGAGAAAATCCAAGGGAAACCAAGGAAATCGAGCTTGGATTTTTTTGGATTTCCTTTCAGTCCTTCGTCCAACTCGGGGCTTTTCATTGGGTTAAGGGCAATCGCGCTCCCGAGGCATTACGATTTTCCAAACCATTCTGGCTTGCCGTCGCAGAGGTAGGAGAACATAATCGCGCCCTGTCAACAGATTTTTGTCGAGCGGCTTTGACCCGACGGCAAGGATGACAGCAAGAAAACAACGAATGTAAATTGCCAAATTGGCGCGGATGGCGCCTTGCGGCCGCCACGCCCCGACCGGCCTGAATCCGGCCGGCCGCCGGCTATGCAGGATCAGCATTCTCGCTCCCAGCGACGCCGTTGACGATTGATGTCTCCATGAGAAAACGGCGTCATGACGACGTGCTGCCAGGACGCCAGTCGTCAGCCCGGCAGGAGCGGGAGGGTCGCGCCACGAAACGAGAATTTCGCGGCACGCTTTCCGGCAAACGCTGCCCGCCCCTCGGCAAAGTCGACGCCGAACGCGGCGGATTCGACAAGCGCGCGAAAAGCCGGCGTCTCGACAATCATGCCGGCTGCGATTACCTCGACTGTCCGCTTGGCGGCCCGAATGGACGCTTGGCTGAGCTCGGCCAAGCCCCGCGCGTAGCCGAGGACAGTATCGTGCAACCCGGTCTCGATCCGGCGATCGATGAGCCCAATCGCCAGCGCCTCGTCGGTCTCGATTCGCCGTCCGGTGAAGAGCAGGTCCTTTGCTCGTGAGGGTCCGACCAATTCCACCAGACGCCGTGTCTCGGCATGGCCATAGACAAGACCGAGCTTCGCGGGTGTGACGGCGAGATAGGCGTCCGCCGCGCAAAAGCGCAAGTCGCAGGCGAGCGCCAACCCAAGGCCCCCGCCGACGACGTTCCCTTGCAGCACGGCGATCGAGGGACGATCGAGTTCGATCACCGCCTTGAGTCCGTCCTGCACCGCGTCCCCGTAATCGCGGGCCGCCGCGGCGTCGCGGTACACCTCATCGAATTCCGATATGTCAGCGCCGGCGCTGAAATGACCGTCCCTCCCTTCGACGAGCACGACCAATGCGTCCTGGCGCGCTTCGATCGCGACGCGGACTGCGGGCAGCGCGCGCCACATTGCCCGCGAAATCGCATTGCGGCGCTCAGGCCGGTTGAGCACAATGCGCGCGAAGGGCGGCTCGAAAAGAAGGGAAATGTCGGTCATGGGGCTCTTTGCTGGCGTCGGCGCGTCTTGCGCGTCTTTTGGGGCATTTACCGGGCTGGAGCAAACGACGATCCTGTCGTAGCGTCGCGACGGGGGTTCGAGCGGCATATGAGGGATCCAAGGGGATGACGGTCGACGACAGCTATCCGCGCGACATGGTCGGCTACGGACGCACGCCGCCTTTCGCCGACTGGCCGGGCGATGCGCGAGTGGCGGTCCAGTTCGTGATCAATTACGAGGAGGGCGGCGAGAACAACATCCTGCACGGCGACGCCGCCTCCGAAGCCTTTCTCTCCGAAATCGTCGGCGCAGCGCCCTGGCCGGGCATGCGCCACATGAATATGGAGTCGATCTACGAATACGGCTCGCGCGCCGGCTTCTGGCGGCTGCATCGCATGTTCAGCGAGCGCGGCGTGCCTGTGACCGTCTATGCGGTCGCCACAGCGATGGCGCGCAATCGCGAAGCGGTCGCCGCCATGAATGAGGCGCGGTGGGAGATCGCCAGCCACGGCCTGAAATGGATCGACTATCGCGACCTTCCGCCCGAGATCGAGGGCCGCCACATCGCCGAGGCGGTGCGCATCCACACCGAAGTCGCCGGGTGCCGCCCGCTCGGATTCTATCAGGGGCGTTCGTCGGTCAACACGATCCGGCTCGGCATGGAGGAAGGCGGCTTCCTCTATTGCGCGGACTCCTATGCCGACGACCTCCCCTATTGGATTGACGGCCCGCGCGGTCCGCAACTGATCACGCCCTATACTCTCAATTCGAACGACATGCGCTTCGCGACGCCGCAGGGCTTCAATTGCGGCGACCAGTTCTACACGTATCTCAAGGACTCGTTTGACACCCTCTATGCCGAGGGTAAGGTCGCGCCAAAGATGCTGTCGGTCGGCCTGCACTGCCGGCTGGTCGGGCGCCCTGGGCGGGCGGCCTCGCTGGCCCGATTCATCGACTACGTCCTCAGCCACGACCGCATATGGACGCCGACCAGGCTCGAAATCGCCCGTCACTGGATCCGCAAACATGCGCCACCCGGAGGATGGCGACCATCGCGGCTTACCAGCGCTTTGTTCGTCGAGCGTTTCGGCGGCGCTTACGAACACTCGCCCTGGATTGCGGCTGCGGCCTATGACGCGGGCTTGACCGCCGAAGCGGACACGGCCGACGGGCTCGCCAGAGCGATGGCGGCTGCGGCGGCGAAGGGGTCGGACGTCCTGAAGCGGGCGCTGATCCTCGCCCATCCCGATCTCGCCGGAAAGCTGGCGCTCGCCAAGACGCTGACGGTCGAGTTCGACGGGGGAACAGGCGAGCGCCGGTCTCGACAAGCTCAGCCCGGACGAACTCACCAGATTTACCGCGCTCAACGACGCCTATCGGGCGCGCTTCGGCTTTCCCTTCATCATGGCGGTCAAGGGCAGGAGCAGCGCCGAAATTCTGGCCGCATTCGAAAAGCGGCTCCTCAACGATCACGAGGCCGAGACTGCGACGGCGCTGGCCGAGATCGACCGCATTGCGGCGCTGCGCCTGAAGGACATTCTGCCTTGAGCACCGACGCGCGCGTCATCCGCGGACGAATTCTCACATTCATAGACGACCCGGCGGAAGCCGGGCCGTCCGCACGCCTGTATATCGAGAGCGGAGCGGTCCTCATCGCGAACGGGCGGATCGAAGCGGTTGGCGAGGCCGCCGACGTTCTCTCGCGGGCGCCGGCGGGCGCGGCGGTCGACGATCATTCAGACGGCCTCGTCATGGCCGGCTTCATCGACGCGCATATCCACTATCCGCAGACCCAGGTCATCGGCTCCTATGGCGCGCAACTGCTCGACTGGCTGAACGACTACACTTTCATCGAGGAGCAGAAATTCGCCGATCCCGATCACTGCGCGAGGATGGCGGAGTTCTTTCTCGACGAGCTGTTTCGCTGCGGCACGACGACCGCGATGGTCTATTGCACGGTCCATCCGCAGTCGGTCGACGCGTTCTTCGCCGCAGCGGAGCGGCGCGGCGCGCGCATGATCGCGGGCAAGGCGATGATGGACCGCGATGCGCCCGACGCGCTCATGGACACCGCGCAGCGCGGCTATGACGAGAGCAAGGCGCTGATCGGACGCTGGCGCGGGCGCGGCCGGCTCGACTATGCGGTCACGCCGCGCTTCGCGGTGACCTCGAGCTGGGAGCAATTGGAGGCGGCGGGCGCGCTCACGCGGGAGTTCACCGACGTATACGTCCAGACGCATCTCGACGAGAACAAGGCCGAGATCGCGCGCGTGGTCGAGCTGTTCCCGGATGCGCAGAGCTATCTCGACGTTTACGATCGCGCGGGGCTTCTGGGACCGCGCTCGGTGTTTGGGCACTGCATTCACATGCAGGACGGCGAAGTGGCGCGGCTCGCCGTCAGCAGATCTGTCGCCGCGTTTTGCCCGACGTCGAACTTGTTTCTCGGCTCGGGCTTATTTGATCAGGCCAGGCTCCAGCGCGCCGGCGTCCGGATTGCGCTCGCGACCGATGTCGGCGGCGGAACGAGCTATTCAATGCTGCACACGGCGGCGGAAGGCTACAAGGTTCTCCAGCTGAATCACCAGTCATGGCCCGCGTTACAAGCCTTTTATCGCATGACGCTGGGCAACGCGCGCGCGCTGAGTCTCGACGACTGCATCGGATCGCTCGAAGTCGGCAAAGAGGCGGATCTTGTCGTGCTCGATTCCCGCGCGACGCCGGCGATGGCGCATCGGATGGAGACGGCCGATGGCGACCTCGCCGCGGAGCTGTTCGCCCTCGTCATGATGGGCGACGACCGCGCGGTGCGCCAAACCTATGTCGGGGGCGTGCCGCGCAAGGCTTGACGTGTGGCAGATCGCTTCGGCGAACGGTTCGGCTGCGGGGTAGTGGTCAGAATCTGATACTTGGCGCCCGGTCGGATGAGTTGGTAGTGGAGACCAAGTACCTTTCCAGAAGAATGGTTTGGCGTAGATTTGTTCGCCATGTATTTGCGCCCGAATCGACGCCTCAAGGACGGCAAGGATCACCGGTACCGGAGCATTGTCGAGAGCAAGCGCTGCGCCGGCGGCAAAGTCGTGCGGCGCCAGGTGCTCTATCTCGGCGAAATCAACGACAGCCAGCAGGAAGGCTGGCGCCGGGTGATCGAGGCCTTCGACGAGGGGGCGCAACAAACCACTCAATTGGCCCTGTTCCCCGCCGACTGGGCGCTGCCCGATCACGTCGAGGGCCACGGGGTGCAGATCCGGCTCGGGGGCCATGCAGCTGCACCGGCCGCGGCAAGGGGGCGCGTGCTGGCTCGCCTGTCAACTCTATGAGCAACTGGAACTCGACGGCTTCTGGGCGGCTCGTCTACCCGATTCGTGCGAAGGGACCTGCTGGAGCCACATTCTCGAGACGCTGGTCTGCTACCGGCTCATCGATCCAGGCAGCGAGTGGCGCTTGCACCGACTGTGGTTCGAGCAAAGCGCCATGGGCGATCTGCTCGGCGGAGATTTTGCGTTGGTGAGAAGAACGCGCTGTATCGCTGCCTCGACAAGCTGCTTGAGCATAAACCGGCTTTGTTCACGCATCTGCGTCGGCGCTGGCAGGATCTGTTCGGCGCCCGCTTCGACTTCCTTCACTACGACTTGACCAGCACGTACTTCGAATCCCATCCGCCGAGCGACGAGAGCGACAAGCGCCGCCGCGGCTATAGCCGCGACAAGTGCTCAGACTGCGTGCAGGTGGTCATCGCGCTGATCGTGACGCCGGACGGATTTCCGCTCGCCTACGAAGTTCTCCCTGGCAACACCTCCGACAAGACGACGCTGCGCGCTTTCCTTTCGAAGATCGAGGCGTGAGTAACGGCAAGGCCGAGCGCATCTGGGTGATGGATCGCGGCATCCCGACCGAAGAGGTATTGGCCGAAATGCGGCGATCCGATCCGCCCGTCGCCTATCTGGTGGGAACCCCCAAGGGACGCCTCAACAAGCTGGAAACGTCTCTCGTCGGCCTGCCCTGGCACGAGGTGCGGCCGGGCGTCGAAGTGAAGCTGTTGACCGAGGACTCCGCCAAGCGCGTCGGCGCGAAGGCCGCGATCCAGCCGACAGCTGTGGCGGTTCTACATTCAACTCGTCGAAGTCGAGGCGGCCTTCAAAAACCTCAAGGACGATCTGCAGCTACGGCCGATCTATCACCAGCGGGAGCAGCGCATCGAAGCGCACATCTTCGTGGCCTTCCTCGCCTATTGGCTGCACGTCACGCTGCGCGCCCGGCTCAGGCCGCTGGCTGCCGGCCTCACCCCGCGCGCGGCGCTCGACAAGCTTGCCGCCATCCACATGCTCGACGTCCACTTCCCAACCATCGACGGCCGAACCCTGATCCTGAGCCGTTACACCGAGCCCAACGCCGACCATAAAATCCTCTTGCGGCAACTCGGGCTCACCCTGTCGCCGCAGATCACCGCTCCTGCGCCGGCGGCTATGCAGCCGCAACCCGCCATGTAGTGGAGACCTTTGACCGCCCAGCCTTGATTCCACGCACCTTTCCAGCCGCTCGCATCCCCAGTTGAGAAAGTCGGGCTAAAATCAACGGTACAAGCCGACGGAGGGAAGTTGTACGCCGCAAATCGCGGATCGCTGCGGTCAGTCGATCCGCTGGCCATCTCAGCCCCTTGCACGCAGACGATCGAATCTCGCCTCGTGGCTGATTCGCGGCGCAGCCGCCCCGCGATCTAGTCGTTAGCGTCAAATGAATTGGGGGTGTTTTTCTGAATTTCTGTCGCCGCGGCAGCAGCTATGGACGTCGATTTATTGCTGGGACGAGCAGCGCCGGCTATTGTCGAGGACAGAAGACGAATATTGCAGTCAATCGTTGTGACCCCAACGCCTTACGAAAAGATCTTCACACAGTGAAGCTTTCTGAGCGTCGAAGTTCCCTGCCTACCCCCTGCGCAGGGAATTCAAATTCCCTGCCTACCCCTCCCGGCGCCTGTCGGCATCGCCGCACAAACGTTTGATCTTACGAACATTAGTCCGATTTTGAGCGTCGCACGGGCGCCCGTTTTTCCCGCAGCCAGGGAACCGCAGGGAAAAGCAGGGAAGCAGGGACCGAAAGCGCCCGAGTCAAATTGAAAAAGCTATACCCCAGTTTGAGTGACTCGGGCGACTAGTCGCCCATATCCCATTTCTCGGCGCTGGCGCCGGCGAGTTCGCGCACGCGGCGTTCGTCGGAACCGAATTCGCGCGCGTCGCCCTCGTAGACGATCTTGCCGTCGTCGAGCACATAGGCGCGATCGGCGATTTCGACGGCCGCGCGGACATTCTGTTCGACAAGCAGCACCGAGACGCCCTCACGCCGCGCCGCGAGGACGATCTTGAAGACTTCCGCGACGATCAGCGGGGCAAGACCCTGCGAGGGCTCGTCGAGCATGATCAGCTTCGGGTTGAGAAGCAGCGCGCGTGAGATCGACAGCATCTCCTGCTCGCCGCCGGAGAGTTGCGCCCCCTTGCTCGTCCTCCGCTCGGCGAGGCGCGGAAAAACCTCGAAGACGCGGGCGACCGTCCAGGGCCCCGGCCGCTGGACCGGGACCAACAGGTTCTCCTCGACGGTCAGATTGGCGAAGATGCGCCGCCCCTCCGGCACGTAGCCCACACCCGCCTCCGCGATACGATAAGGCGGGAATCCCGTCACGTCCGCCCCGAACAGTTCGACACGTCCCTGACGCGGCGGCGTAAGGCCGATCAGGCTGCGCAGGGTGGTCGTCTTTCCGGCGCCGTTGCGGCCGAGGAGCGTGACGATCTCGCCCGCGCGCACTTCGAGGCTCACGCCATGCAGAATGTGGCTCTTGCCGTAGAAGGTCTGGATGCCGTCGGCGCCGATCGCAATCATGCGGCGACCTTGCCGAGGTAAGCGGCCTGGACCTTGTCGCTGCCGGCGATCTCCTCCGGCGTCCCCTCGGCCAGGACGCGCCCCTCGGCGAGGACCATGATGCGGTCGGCGAGGTTGAAGACGACGCGCATGTCGTGTTCGATAAGCATGATCGTCAACCCCGCCTGCCGGTGAAGGCGCCGCACCAGCCGCGCGATGTCATACGTCTCCTGGTCGCCCATTCCGGCGGTCGGCTCGTCGAGCATCAGGAGGCGCGGGCGCAGGGCGAGCGACATCATGATCTCCGCCGCCCGCTGGTCGCCATGGGACAGCGCGCCGACGCGCGTGCGCCCCTGCTCCAGGAGGCCGCCCATGGCGAGAAGCTCGCCGACGCGCTCCTCGACGCCGGCGCGCGCGGCGCGGCCGAGCCATGGCCTCAACCGGTAGCCGGCCGCGATCTCGACCGCGACGCGGATATTGTCGGCGACCGAGAGATCCGGAAAAATCTCGGTGACCTGGAAGGTGCGCGCCATTCCTTGCGCGACCCGTTTTTGCGGGGCAAGCGCAGTGACATCCCGCCCGTCAAACACGATCGCGCCCGAGGTCGGCGCGAATAGGCCGCTGATCAGGTTGAAAAACGTCGTCTTGCCAGCCCCGTTGGGACCGATGATCGCGCGCAATTCGCCCGGCTCGATAGTCAACGACACCGAATCGATGGCGACCAGGTTTCCAAACCGCTTCGAGGCGCCGTCGACTTGAAGCAGGGTCACGCCTTGGCTCCGCCGCGCAACATACCCAACACTCCGCGCGGAAAGAAGCGCACCACCAACACGAACACGAGGCCGATCACCGACATCCAGTTTTCGGTGTGGCTCGAGACGTAATCCTGCAACGCGACGAAGATCGCGGCGCCAATCAGCGGGCCCCAGAACGAGCGCATGCCGCCGAGTACCGCCATGATGACGAGATTGCCCGAGAGGTCGAAGCGCAATGCTCGCGGATCGGTGAAGTTGTTGAGCAGAGCGTAGAGCGCCCCCGCGACGCTGACGAACAGGCACGAGACCACGAATGACAGCCAGACGTGCCATTCGATCGGCACGCCGAGAAATCGCGCGCGCCGTTCATTCTCGCGAATCGCTATCAGCGAGCGCCCGAAGGGCGAATCGAGCGTCTTCGCCATCGCGCCGACACAAATTGCGAAAATCACCAGCGCGAAATAATAGAACGCCTTGTCGTTTTGAAAAATATCGACCCTGGCGACGCCGAAGTCGATCGGCAGGCGGTGCCAGCCGGTGAGCCCGTCGTCGCCGCCGGTCACCGAGTTCCAGCGAAAGGCGATGAAATAGAATACTTGGCCGAAGGCGATCGTGACCATGGCGAAATACACGCCGCGCAGCCTCACGATCAAGGCGCCGATCACCATCGCCGCAACCGTTGCGACGATCACGCCGAGCACGATCGCCGGAATGGTCCCCGCGCCCAGGTATTTGATGGCCATCGCCGTCCCATAGGCGCCGAGACCGAAATATGCGGCGTGGCCGAAGGACAGAACCCCGGTGAAGCCGAGCAAGAAATTGAGCGACATCGCGGCCAGCCCCATCACCACGATGCGGGTGGCGAGCTCGGTGTAGCCGCCGATCGCGCCCATCCAGAACGGCATGAATAAGAGCAGGATGCAAATCGCACCGTCGAAGGCGCGGACGCGGGCGGGGCTCAATGCACTCTCCCCTCTTCGCCGAGCAGGCCGCGGGGCCTGACGAGCAGCACCAGCCCCATCATCACGTAGATCACCGCCTCGGTGGCAGAGGGGAAGTACACCGCGGCCAATCCGGAGGCGACGCCGATCAGCAAGCCGCCAAGCATCGTCCCAAGCAGGCTGCCGAGACCGCCGACGATGATCGCTACGAAGCTCGGCATGATGAGGTTGGCGCCGATGGTGGGCGAGAGGCCGAGAAGGCCGGCCGCGAGCACGCCCGCGAGACCAGCCATGTAGATGCCGATGCCGAAGTTGAGGCTGCGCAGAACCCTGACGTTGACGCCGAGCGTCGAGACGGTGTCGAGGTCGCGCGTGCCGGCGCGGATGCGCATGCCGAGGCGCGTGTATTTGAGCACGGCGAAGAGGCCACCGACTGCGACCGTCACGATGATCACCATGAACACGCGGTAGCCAGTGATGAAAAAGAGCTGGCTCGACAGCGAGGTCATCAGCCAGGCAGGAACCTGAAAGGGCACGCTCTGCGCGCCCCAAATCACCCGCGTCACATCCTCGAAAATATACGCGAGCCCAAAGGTTAGGAGCAGGCTATACAGAGGGTCTTGGCCGTAGAGCGGGCGGATCAAGACCCGCTCGAGCACGAGGCCGAGCACAGCGGTCAGCGGCGGCGCGACGATCAGCGCTCCCCAAAATCCGATATAGGGGATGAGCGTGTAGGCCAGATAGGCGCCGAGCGCCAGAAACCCGCCGTGCGCGAAATTGATGACCCCGCTCAAGTTGAGGATCAGCGACAGGCCTAGCGCCATCAGCGCGTAGAACGCGCCGACGATCAGACCGTTGAAGACGTTGAACAGGACGACTTGGGTCATGCGTCGGCATCCGCCGTTCGCCGAAAGGAGGGCGGCGGACGGCCCTTCGCCCTTCGCGGAGCGCTCACGTCGGCCACGTCATCTTACAGCCGCTCTCCTCGAGAGGCCCCGCGACTTTCGCGCCTTCGACCACCTTGGTGACCTTGAACAGGTCATCCGGCTCCGAGCCGCCCGCCTGAGCGTCGCCGACAAAGAGGCTGGCGAGAAGCTGATTCTGGCCAGCGCGATAGAAGGCCGGGTTCGGTCCGAGCGCGATTTCCGGCGGCAGATGATAGTCCTGCAAGGCCTTCGCCATTGCGAGCGCCTTAAGCGATTTCGCCTTGGCGGCGGCGAGCGCGCAGGTCCAGACCGCGACATAGCCGAACCAATGGCGCGCGGTCGGGACGCGGCCGGTGCGTTTCTTGGTCGCCTCGACGAATTCGGCGACATGGGGCACGGTGGGCTGCTTCCAGTACCATTCCATCACCCACGTGCCGATGCGCGCGTCAGGCGGCAGGCCTTCCAGCGGCTCCATCTCCTGCTGGGCGCCGGCAAGATGCACCTTGTTCTGCAGCCCGAACTGCACCGCCTGCTTGAGGGCGTTGAGCATGTCGTCGCCGCCGAGCAGGAAAACGACGACATCGGGGTTCGCCGCTTGCGCCTTGATGAGATAGGAGGAGAAATCGACGGTGCCGACCGGGGTCAGGTCGCCGCCGATCTTCACGCCCCCGAGCGCTGCGGTGGCCTTGACCAGCCCAGCCTGCAGCGTGTGACCGAAGGCGTAGTCGGGCGTGATGTAATAGAACTTCTTGCCGTATTCTCTGACCAGCGCGCCAGCGACGGCGTTCGCCTCCATCTCCGTTGTGTTGCAGACGCGAAACACATTCCAGTGGCAGCTTGTCCCAGTCACAGCGTCAGTATGGCCGCCGGGGACGACGTGGAAAATGCTTTTCTCATTCGACACCTGGGCCATGGCGAGCGAAAGCGCGGAGTTCACATTGCCGAGGAGGAAATCCACCTTGTCGCCGTCGATCAGCTTTCGCGCCTTCTGCACCGCAACCCCGGCGTCGCCGCTGGTCGAATCCTCGACAATCAGTTCGACTGGACGTCCAAGAATCCCGCCCTTGGCGTTGATCTCGTCAACGGCCATTTGGCAGCCGGTGAGCTCGTTTTTGCCGAGTGCGGCGTAAGTGCCGGTCAATGGATTGTCGAGTTCGATCTTTATGGCCTCCGCGGCCCGCACGGAGATGACGAACGGCCCGGCGATCTGGGCGCCGGCGAGCGCCAGCCCAGACTTGACGAGTTTGCGACGGCTGATCCGGCGCGGATTGGCGTTGGCCATTTTTTCCTCCCGACTCCGGCCGCCGGCTGAGCCGATTGTTCAGTGCAGGCTTCGATCGACGGTACGCTCAGGCCGGCCAGGTCAGTTTGCAACCGGTCTCTTCGAGCGTGCCCGCGACATCGGCCCCGTTGACGACTTTGGTGACCTTGAACAAGTCGTCCGGCGCCGAGCCCTTGGCTTGCGCCTCGCCGACAAACAGCGACGCAAGGAGCTGATTCTGGCCGGCGCGGTAGAAGGCCGGGTTCGGCCCGAGCGCGATTTCCGGCGGCAGATGGAAATCCTGCAGCGCCTTCGCCATCTCGACCGCCTTCAGCGAATTGGCCTTCGCGGCGGCGAGCGCACAGGTCCAGACCGAGACATAACCGAACCACGTGCGCGCCGTAGGCACTCGGCCGGTGCGCTTTTTCGTCGCCTCGACAAATTCGGCGACATGCGGCACGCCGGGCTGGTTCCAGTACCATTCCATGACCCAAACGCCGATCCGCGCCTCGGGCGGCAGGCCCTCAAGCGGCTCCATCTCCTGTTGCGAGCCGGCGAGATGCACCTTGTTTTGCAGCCCGAACTGAACGGCCTGTTTCATGGCGTTGAGCATGTCGTCGCCCTGGACCAGGAAGATGATGACGTCGGGATTCGTGGCCTGCGCCTTGATGAGATAGGAGGAAAAGTCGACCGTGCCGAGCGGCGTCAAGTCGCCGCCGACCCTCTCGCCGCCCAGGGCGGCGACCGCCTTGGTCATCGCCGCCTCCAGCGTATGGCCAAAGGCGTAGTCCGGCGTGATATAGTAGAATTTCTTGCCATAATCCTTGACGAGCGCGGCGGCGACGGCGTTCGCCTCCATCTGCGTCGTGTTGCAGACCCGGAACACGTTCCAGTGGCAGCTCTTCCCGGTGACCGCGTCGGTGTGGCCGCCCGGGACGATGTGCAGGACGCCCTTTTCATTCGACACCTGCGCCATGGCGAGCGCCAGCGCCGAGTTGACGTTGCCGAGCAGGAAGTCGACCTTGTCGCCCTCGATCAGCTTGCGCGCCTTCTGCACCGCCGTGCCGGCGTCGCCGCTCGACGAATTCCTCCACGAGGAGTTCGACCGGACGACCGAGAATGCCTCCCTTGGCATTGATCTGCTCCAGCGCCATCTGGCAGCCGACCAGCTCATTCTTGCCCGGGGCGGCGTAGGTCCCCGTCAGCGGATTGTCGAGCCCGATCCGCACCGGGTCCGCGGCGCGCGCCCGGATGACGAAGGGGCTGGCGATCTGGGCCGCGGCGAGAAGAAGACCGGATTTGACGAGTTTGCGGCGGTCCATGCCGGCGCGCGAAGAGGACTTGGGCACGTTTCGTCTCCCTTGATTGCGACAGGTCCGGCGGACGGCGGCGCCACTCCGGCTACCAGTCGATCCATTGATGGTGAGCAATGTTGTCTGCTGAACTATTGCAGTCAAGCGGCTATGAGGTTTAAGGCGCGCGTCTACGACTTAAGTTCAAGATATCTGCCGGATTGGGCTTTGACAGACCGTTCGCCTGCACCATCGGATGGCGCCGGCCGGCGAATCAGGCCCAACTCGGCCTCCCTGTCCAAAGGAAACGCGCGATGGCTGACCAGACCCAACCGATTCTCGTCCTCAATGACGGGGCGTCGATGCCGCAATTCGGACTGGGGGTGTTCCAGACGCCACCCGAGACGACGGCTCAGGTGGTGAGGCAGGCCGTGGACATCGGTTATCGCGCGGTAGACACCGCCTCGATGTACCGCAACGAGGAGGGCGTGGGCGAGCCGCTCGAGGGCAGGACGGACGTTTTCATCACGACGAAACTCGGCAACAGCGATCACGGGTTCGACGAAACGCTGCGCGCCTTCGACGCGAGCGCTCGGCGACTGCGGCGCGTCATTCTCGATCTCTACCTGATCCATTGGCCGCGACCGCGAACCGATCGCTATGTCGACAGCTGGAAGGCGTTCGTGCGCCTCCAGCGCGAAGGACGGGTCCGCTCGATCGGCGTGTCGAACTTCAACCGGGATCACCTGGAGAGGATCGTCGCAGAGACCGGCGTGACGCCTTCGGTCAATCAGATCGAGCTTCATCCCCGGTTTCAGCAGGAGCGCTTACGCGCGTTTCATGACGAGCTGGGCGTCAAGACGGAGTTGTGGAGCCCGTTGGGACGCGGCGCCCTGCTCGGGGATCCGATCATCGCGGGAATTGCGTCGAAACACGGGAAAACGCCGGCGCAGGTCGTCATCCGCTGGCATCTCGACAGCGGGCTGATCGTGATCCCGAAATCCGTGCGTTTGGAACGCCTCAAGGAGAATATCGGCGCGCTCGATTTTCGCCTCGACGACGACGACATGGGTCGCATCCGGACCCTCGACTCGCCTGGGGGACGGATCGGTCCGGATCCGGCGACCGCGATGTTCTGATCCTCCAAGGGCACGAGCGCACTGCATACTTGTGCGCCGCGGATCTCTTGGGAGCCCGTCCCACAAACTGGCCCCTCGCCCGAGGCGGGAGGCGCCTCAAAAAACAATTCAGGTCGAAGCCCGCGGCGCGGCCACCGCGTGGGGTCCTTGACTTTTGAGACGGCCTCCTTGCCGAAAACTTTATAATCGCAGAGGGTTTTGATCGATTTTTTCGCTTCTTGTGGCGGATAATTGCAAGGTTTATCCGCCATTCATTCCCGATGGCCGATTGGACCGGTCTCAAAGTTGGTTCAGGTCCAGGGGACAAGAGTGCCGTTGGCGACTGAAAAAGGGCGAAATAGGCATTCGCCGCCGTGGATTTGGGATGCGATCTCGTCAATCGCGAGTTGCCGAAACCTTGGTCAACCCAGCGGACTCGATGACCACGACGCCGCCTGTCTGCGCGCCGCGCAGGCGGCGATCTTGATGCGCTACACGCCCGCCATCATCGCCGCGAATCTCCTGAATGGCGTCGTGCTGGTCGCGGCGCTGAGCTTCCGGCAGCCGACGGCGGCGCCTTACGTTTGGTTGGCGGTTCTCACCGTCTATCTTGGGCTCCTCGGACAGCGGCACTACCGTCGGCGCGCGAGGTCGTCGTCGAAGCGCGCGAGCCGCGCGCTCATCGTCAGAGCGATCCTCTACGCCGGCGCGCTCGGCGCGATCTGGAGCGCCGCCCCAATTTTCTTTTTTGATGCGGCGCAGGGCGACCACCTTGTCGTCGCCTGCGTGAGCATCGGCATGCTCTGCGCCGGGACGTTTGTTCTTGCAGCCCTGCCGGCGGCAGTCCTCGCCTTCACGCTTCCACTCGCCCTCGGATGCCTTTTTGGCCTCATCCATGGCGCTCACGACACCCTGCAGCTTTTTGTTGTTCTGCTCGTCTTCACCTACACCGCGATCCTGCTTCGGGCAGCGCTTGCGCATGGCCGCCAGTTCGCCGACCGGGTGGTCGCGCAGGCGCGAGCCGAGGCCGCGGCGCTGCATGATCCGCTGACCGGGCTGCCGAATTGTTCGGCGTTCGATTCCGCTCTCCGCGCCGCATTCGACCGGCTCGAGCATTTTGGCGAAAGGTTCTCGCTGTTCTGTCTCGATCTCGACAACTTCAAGGGAGTCAATGACCGGCTTGGACACCAAGCCGGGGACCAGTTGCTGCGGCAAGTTGCAGGCCGGTTGGCCGGCGCCGTCCGCACCGGAGAGACGATCGCCCGCGTGGGCGGCGACGAGTTCGTGATGATCGTCCGCGGCGGGGCCGACGCTAGTGAAGCAGAGCGCCGAGCGGACGAAATGGCGAAGTGCTTCGACGCTCCGTTTGCCCTGGACCGCGCTACGGTGCTGTCCGGAGCGAGCATCGGAATCGCCCAGGCGCCATCCGACGGCGCCGAACCTGTGGGGCTGCTGGGCTGTGCCGACGCGGCGCTCTATAAGGCCAAACGAGATAGCGGCCAGGCATCGGCGCATTTCTACGATGCGGGAGAGGACACGAAGGCGCAGGGGCAACGCGAACTTGCCCACGACCTCATCGGCGCGGTCAATCGGGGGGAATTCTTCATGGAATACCAGCCGATCCAGCGCCTCGCGACCGGGCGCATCCACGCTTGCGAGGCGTTGGTTCGCTGGAGGCATCCCCGCTTCGGTCCCCTTTCGCCAGCGCGGTTCATTGGACTCGCCGAAGGGATCGGCGCGATTCATGAGATCGGCGAATGGATCATGCGCGAAGCCTGCGCGGAGGCGATGCATTGGCCAAACGAGGTCTGTATCGCGGTTAACGTCTCCGCCCATCAACTCTGCGACAGGTCAATCATGCGCGTTGTCGAGAGAGCCTTGGAGGACGCAGGGCTGTCGCCGGACCGGCTACACGTCGAAATCACGGAATCCGCCCTTATCAGCGAGACTGCCGGAGCGGCCGCCTTGGCGGGCTTGAAGGAACTGGGCGTCTCCATCGTCCTGGACGACTTCGGAACAGGATACTCCTCCTTCGATCATGTTCGCTGGCTGCCGATTTACGGGCTCAAGATCGATCGCTCGTTCACCGCCGCCTTGCCGTTCAACCGGAAGACGGGAGCTATTGTTCACGCCGTCGGCCATCTCGCGAGGGCTTTGGATCTCAGCGTGGTGGCGGAAGGGATCGAAAGCGAATCGCAGCTTGAATTTCTCCGTCAGGCGCGATTCGAATTCGGCCAAGGTAATTTTTTCGCCCGACCGCAGACCGGCGATGCGCTGCTGCAAATGTTCCGCGCTTCCTCAGCCTTGCGACAAGACGTCGCCTGAGGAAAAAGGAAGTTTCCGCCTTGGGGCGATTTGCGCGCCGTCGCGCAACGGCGGAACGTCACACCGTCCGCGTGACCTTCATCAGATGCGGCGGCTGGTCGGGATCGCGGCCGCGGCGGCGTGCGACCACCTCGGCCAAGCGATAAAAGGCATGCAGCGCGGCGACGGGCGTCGTTAGCGCATGGCTGCCGTCCGGCGCGAGAAGCGTCCGCCAGCGCGGGTGAGGAACGAGGTCGACCATGAGCGGCGCGGCGCCGAACGACTCCAGGCGTTCGACTGCCTCGAAGAAGCTGTCGCGCGCCGCGTCAGCGGGCGCGAAACAGAGAATCGGAAAGCCCTCGAGATGACGCCGGCCGGCCCATGCAGGACTTCGGCCGACGAGAACGCCTCGGCATGGATCGCCGAGGTCTCCTTCAGCTTGAGCGCGGCCTCAGCGGCGACGGCGAAGGTGGCGCCGCGCCCGGATCACGTAGAGCGAACCGGCCTTCCCCAGCGTCTCGACGACCTCGTCTGGAGGCGCGTCGCGCGAGGCTTCGAGAATCGCTGGCAGGCGGTCGAGCGCGGCAACCAGTTCGGCGTCTTCGCTCCGGCGCCCCGCAAGCGAGAGGCCAGCGACGAGCGAAGCGATCATCGACTTGGTGGCCGCCACCGATCGCTCTTCGGCGGCAAAGGACGGGGCCGCCACGCGGAGGCTCCGCTGCGAGAGCTTCGCTGGCGTCCGCGTTAGCGACAAGTTGCGTGCAGATCGCCGCGCCGGTCTCGGCGATTTCCGTCGCCATGAGGCTCATCGCGCCGCTCCTTCTGTTCGCGTACGGGGGCCGGGGACAACATGAACTCGGCCACGAGTTGCAGGCGCCCGAGCCAGTCCTGCGAGTGAATTCAACCCGCCGTCCGTCGGCGGCGCAGGGGATGACGGCATGCTCGTCCTTGCCTCCCGGAGCACGCTACGACCCACGCGGAGGGTCGACACAAGAGGACCTGGCCGGTCCGACCGCCTCTCGGCTTCGCCGTTCCTGCCGGGCGTCGCGTCGATTTTCACCGAAGGCGTTGGCGCTGATTTAACCGAAATGGCAGATTCTTGGCGAGCCTAATGGTCGGCCGTATTGCATCGTGGCGCCCTCTTGCCATAATTTAAGGTCGGGCATGTAAAGCCGGAACAGCCTGTCGCTGACAGCGTTCATCGCGTGCTTCGTCAAATCGTTCCAGGGGGACTTTATGCATCGTTCGTTCGTTTTGGCAGCCGCACTTGCGGGCTTGTTTTTGAGCGCCGGGGCGGTTCCTGCTTCCGCAAACTTGTTGGACTCCCAGTTGCAGCCGGTCGCATCGCCGATTCCGCGGGAAACAGTGGAGTTCGACGGCAGGGAGAGGCCGGGCACGATCATCATCCGCACTGGCGAGCGCCGGCTCTATTACGTTCTGCCTGATCACCAGGCGCTGGTGTACGGGGTTGGCGTCGGCCGTCCAGGCTTCACCTGGGCGGGAGTAACCCATATCGCTTACAAGCGCGAATGGCCGGATTGGACTCCGCCGGCGCAAATGCTGAGGCGCCGTCCCGACCTGCCGCGCCACATGGAGGGCGGCATCGACAATCCCCTGGGCGCGCGCGCAATGTACCTGGCCGGCACGCTCTATCGCATCCACGGCTCCAACGAGCCCGACACGATCGGTCAGGCGGTGTCGTCCGGCTGCATCCGGATGACCAACGACGACGTCGTCGATCTCTACAGCCGCGCCCGTGTCGGCGCCCGAGTCATCGTCACCCGCTGAACCGCTTCCATGCCCGCCCGTCTAGGCTGCGGGCGCCTTCCCTTCGGGCAGTTCCGCCCCTATGTTCTGCGGATGAACGCCCCCTTCGAGCGAGCGTCTCCGCTCATCGATCCTTTCGGTCGCCAGATCGCTTATGTGCGGGTCTCGGTAACCGATCGATGCGACTTTCGCTGCGTCTACTGTATGTCCGAGGACATGAATTTCCTGCCCAAGCGCGACGTGCTGTCGCTCGAGGAGCTGGATCGGTTGTGCTCGGCGTTTGTTGGCCTCGGCGCGCGCAAGATCCGCATCACCGGGGGGGAGCCGCTGGTCCGGCGTAATGTGATGTCGCTGTTCCGCGGGTTGAAGCGACACCTCGAGAGCGGGGCCCTCGATGAGGTTACCGTCACGACCAACGGCTCGCAGCTTGCGAAATTCGCCGCGGAACTCGCCGATTGCGGCGTCCGGCGAATCAACGTCTCGCTCGACACGCTGGATCCCGAAAAGTTCCGGGCAGTCACCCGCTGGGGCGATCTCGAGACGGTGCTCAAGGGCATTGACGCCGCAGTCGAGGCGGGCCTCAAGATCAAGATCAATGCGGTCGCCCTGAAAGGTTTCAACGATGCGGAAGCGCGCTCGCTGGTGAATTGGGCGCATGGGCGCGGCTTCGACATGACCTTCATCGAGGTGATGCCGCTCGGCGCCATGGAGCGTGACCGGGCAGACCAGTTCATGCCGTTGACTTAACTTCGCGCGGACCTCGAACGCTCGCTGACGTTGATCGCCTCGACCTACGCCACTGGCGGCCCGGCGCGCTATTTCGACGTCAAGGAGACTGGCGGGCGGATCGGCTTCATCACGCCGCTCACTCACAATTTCTGCGAGAGCTGCAACCGTGTTCGAGTCACTTGCACCGGCACCCTCTACATGTGCCTCGGCCAGGAGGACGCTGCGGACCTGCGCGAGCCGCTGCGCCGCTCCGCGTCGGATGAGCCGTTGATTGCTTCGATCCGGGCCGCGATCGCGCGCAAACCAAAGGGCCACGATTTCGTCATCGCGCGCGACGCCAAGCCGGCGGTCCGGCGCCATATGAGCGCGACCGGCGGTTGAGGTATTGCTGGTTCAACCCGCTGGCGCTGCTCGCCTTCACTCTCTATATCTTAGACGTTGAAGGGCGGGACCTTGACTTCCGCTCCGAAAAGGAACCAACGCCATGTCGAACGCACGCGAACGGATCGAGAAGCTGATCTCGGAACACCCGGTTGTTCTCTTCATGAAAGGAACGCCTCAATTCCCACAATGCGGGTTTTCGGGACAGGTAGTGCAGATTCTCGACTACCTCGGCGCGTCGATCCATGGCGTCAATGTGCTTGAGGACGACGAAATCCGTCGCGGAGTTAAGGAGTTCGCCAACTGGCCGACCATTCCCCAGCTCTACGTCAAGGGCGAGTTCGTCGGAGGTTGCGACATCACGCGCGAGATGTTCCAGTCGGGCGAACTGGCCGCGATGCTGACTGAGGCCGGCGTGTCGCTGAAGAGCCAAGCCCAGGTCTAACCTCTATCGCGGGGGCGCGGTCCCCCTGGGGGGCGGCTCTGGATCGTGGAATTGTCGGCGGCAAGCTAGTCTTCGGGCCTTGCCGTCCTTCGGCGCGGTTTCCTCGCGCGAATTGGAGGCAACGGCGCCGGGGACGGTTGTCTAGTCTTGCGGGTTGCGCGCGGTCTCAACGAGGCGGAGTTTCAGGGCAAGCTAAGGGAGGGACGTTTACAAGTTTTTCCAGACGGGTCTCGGCTGACCTGGGTCGCAGCGACTGGCGTAACGGGTCCGATGCGACTTTCAGGGCTCCGAATCCGGGTTAATTCGCCTTAACCAGCCTTGCCCATCAGGATGGCGGCGAGCCTTTCGACGTCCCAGCTCGCGATTTTACGCCGGAGCTTGAGGCTCTTTGGTCGGGGCGGCTTGGTTGGCCGCCGGCAGGGCTTGATGGGAAGGTTCGGCGGGTGGCTAAGGTTTGTGGCGTTGCGCAGCCTGTTGATGGCGAACTTGCGGACGAGCGCCATGTTTTGCGCGCCGTAACCCTTTCGCACCCGCGACAGGTCCTCCTGGAAGGTCACGTCGAGCGTCCAGTGCACCCTGTTCTCGATGCCCCAGTGGCCGCGGATGATCTGTCCGAGCGCGGTCGCGGAACGCGTGCTGGAGGTGATGAAGTAGCGCACGTCGAACCGGGAGCGATCCTTGAGCTCAGTCCGCGCTTCGACCCTGACGATGGCGCGCGCCTCGGGAAATCGAACCTCGCCGGGAAAGCGCCGGTCGCCGTCGAGCCAGTCGACCTGGCGCAAGACCGAGACGGCGCGGGTTTCTATGCGGCCGTGGCCCTTGTCGAGATCGACGTCGATCTCGACCTGCCCTTTGTCGGCCGCCTCGAAGGCGGCCTCGACATCCGCCTGCAGGGTCGGCTGATTGCCTTTGACGGCGAGCAGATAGTCGGCTCCCACAGCGCGGATCGATTGGGCGATCTGAGGATTGCAGGCGATGGCGTCGATGGTGACCACGGCGCCTTCGAGGCTGCGGCCGGCCGCGAGCTTCTCGAGCAGCACGGGGATCGCCGTCGTCTCGTTGCTTTTGTCGTCGACCGCCTCCTGCCCGAGAACCAGACGGCTGCCCGTGGCGAAGGCGGAAACGAGATGCAGCGCGGCCCGCCCCCTGGCGCGATCGTGGCTGCGCCGCACGGTCTTGCCGTCGATGGCGATCGCGTCGAGCGGCCCGGGCCAGCAGGCGCGAACCCAATCCATGAAGCAGGCGGCGAACAGTTCCGGATCGATCCGGTTCATCATGATGTTGAGCCAGCGCCCGGACGGAACCCCCCAGGCAAAGGGCAGGAAGCGGCGCAGGAACGCGAGATGGGCGTCGCCCCATTCCGAGATGGCGTCGAAACTGTCGCACTCGGCGATGGTGGCGCATACGCACACCAGCAGAACCTCGTCCAGCTTGTGCGCCACGCTTTCCGGACTGCGCTTGTCCTCGATCCGGGAAAAGTGGTCGAGCAAAAGCCGCAACCCCGAGGGTTCGGCGGCCGCGGCGTAGGGCCAGGTGTCCATCAGGCAGACTCCGAATCGAGAGCCCCCATAGATTTAGCTATTCCACAATCCGTAAATCCCGTTAACCCGAGTTCGGAGCCCTGATGCGACTTTAAGCGCAATTGAATAATCTCCGCCCCTGGAATAGTTTACAGTTGGGGTGGTTGGTTGTTCGGAAGAACGGGATGTTCAGAAGTTACCCCTATCATTTCTACGAACTGGCGCATGCGTCGCTCGCCCCCGCCCGCGCGCTGTCGGACGCCGCCCATTTCGTCTTCCGCAATCCCTGGAATCCGCTCTCGAACACGCCGCTCGGCAGGAACATTTCCGCCGCGGCCGAACTCTTCGAGCGTATGACGCGCCGGTACGGCAAGCCGACTTTTGGACTCGACGAGATCAAGGTCGACGGCCAAGTCTATCCGGTCCTCGAGGACGTCGTCTGGAGCCGGCCTTACTGCAATCTCCTGCGCTTCGTCCGGCCTGATTTTCCAGGCGGACACGAGCAGCCGAAGCTGCTGATCGTCGCTCCGATGTCGGGCCACTACTCGACCTTGCTGCGAGGCACGGTCGAAGCGTTCCTGCCCTATTGCGACGTCTACATCACTGATTGGGCGGACGCGCGCATGGTTCCGCTCGCGGTCGGAACGTTCGACCTCGACGATTACATCGACTATCTGCGCGCCATGCTCGATCACCTCGGGCCGGGCGTCCATACCATTGGGGTCTGCCAGCCGTCCGTGCCCTTGCTCGCCGCGGTGGCGGTGATGGAGGCGAACGGCGACGCCAACGCGCCAGCCAGCATGACGCTCATGGGCGGTCCGATCGACACGCGGCGCAGTCCGACCGATGTCAACAAGCTCGCGGAGCGGCGTGGCGTGGAATGGTTCCGTCGCAACTGCCTTCACACGGTCCCGTTCCCCTATCCGGGTTTCGGTCGCGAGGTCTATCCGGGGTTCCTGCAGCTTTCCGGGTTCATGGCCATGAATATCGATCGCCATGTCAATGCCCATTTCGAGATGTTCAACCATCTGGTCAGGGGAGACGGCGACTTGGCCGAGAAACATCGCGACTTTTATGACGAATATCTCGCGGTGATGGACCTCGACGCCGCCTATTACATGCAGACGGTTGAAACGGTGTTCATCCGCCACGCGCTGCCGAAAGGCGAGATGATGCACCGGGATCAGCGGGTCGATCTCAGTGCCATCCGCAACTGCGGCCTTATGACCGTCGAAGGCGAAAACGACGATATTTCCGGAGTTGGCCAGACCTTTGCGGCGCAGGAGCTTTGCGCGAACATCCCGGCGGCGAAAAAACTGCATTATCTCCAGATCGAGGTCGGCCACTACGGCGTGTTCAACGGCTCGCGCTTTCGCAAGGAGATCGCGCCGCGCATTCGCAGGTTCCACGCCTCGATCGACGAGAGGCCCACGAAGTCGATCGGGGCGAAAGCCGCGCGCGCGGGACTCGCGACGGTCGAGGTTTAGACGTAGGCGGAAAGGCCGCGTTTTTCGCCCGAGAACGCCCGTTTTTTCGCGTCTTCGTCACCGACCGGCGAGTTCGTAAAGGCAAGAATATCGCGAGCAGCGTGTCGCCGCGGCGCTCTGGGCGCGAGCCCGCGGTTTCGTCGGCGCCATAGCCTCCATTTGCCGATAAAGTGAAAGCAATCTGCCCCAGGCCCATGCAGCCTGAGCCGGCGGCGCAACCCGAGCCGCGTCAACAAGAGGAATGTCAATGTCTGAAGCCACCGAATTGGCAGTCGAGGCCAAAGAAAAAGATCAAAAAATCGCCCTACTTATTGCCGTTCTCGCTCTATTGTTGGCGCTCGCCGAAGCTGGTGCAAAAGACGCTCAGCACCTGTCGACCGAAAAAAACATAGAGGCCTCCGATCTGTATAATTTTTACCAGGCCAAGAGGATCCGGTCGACCGTTGTCGAAACGGCTTCGTCCATGCTCGACGCCCAGAAGACCGCCATCAATGACCCGAAGGCGCAGGAGGCGTTCGAAAGGCGGATCGGGGATTTCAAGGCCACGGTCGCGCGGCTTGAAAAGGATCCAAAAAGGCCCGAAGACAGCCTGGATGCGATCCAGGAACGAGCCAAACAGGCCGCCGAGCGGCGGGAATTGGCAAATCGGCGACTGGGACATTACGAGCTTGGAAGCGGTCTCATCCAGATCGCAATCGTGCTGGCCTCAGCTGCGATCATCACCGGGATCGCGGCCCTCGGCTGGTTCAGCGTCGGATTGGGCGCAATCGGCGCCGCTCTGGCTGCCTTGGGTTTTTTTGGCCCGACGTGGTTGCCGTTCATCGGCTAGCCAAGTCTCGCATTCCGACGCAATCTCCCCCGGGGCATCGATCGGCCTCAGACTGTCGTCGCTCCCGCTTTTCCCGGCAAGGTGGAGGTCGGCGCTGCAGGATCGTGTGCTGTGTTGTCGGACAGGAGGAGTTGAGCGCCCGAGCGAGGTCTTGGGCCCTCGGACCGGCCTTCGATTAACGTTGCGCAACGAAATGGCGTCCGCCGGCAGGCTGAAACGGCTTTTCGCGCGTTAATTGTCTGGCGAACTTTCGCGCGCTAGTTTTAAGTGTCGAAGGGGAACGCCGGCGGGAACCTGTCAAAGGCGGCGAGATGTTCTGGGCTCCGTATTGGAAGAGCGATTCTGAATCGGGGCTGCCTGGAATGCGCGGTCGCGCGGCCCGTATCGGCTTGGTGCTGGGAGCCGGAGGCGCGCGCGGATGGGCGCATATCGGCGCGCTGCAGGAGCTCGAGACGCTGGGCATCAGGCCCGATGTGATCGTCGGTTCGTCGATCGGCTCGCTGGTGGGCGGCTGCTACGCGGCCGGCAAGCTCGACATGCTCGAGGCGTTCGCTCGTTCGCTCACGCGGCGGCGGATGTTCGGCTTCATCGATTTTTCCTTTGCGGGCGGCGGCCTCATCGGCGGCGAGCGGTTGCGCTCCAGGCTCGAGAGCGAGCTCGGCGGGCTCCTGATCGAGGATCTCCCGATCCGGTTCGCCGGGGTCGCAACCGAAATCGGCGGCGGACACGAGATCTGGCTGCGCCGCGGGCTCCTGGCCGACGCCATCCGGGCCTCCTACGCGTTGCCGGGCGTCTTCGAGCCCGTTCGGATCGAGGGCCGCTGGCTTTTCGACGGCGCGATCGTCAATCCGGTGCCGGTCAGCGTCGCCCGGGCGCTCGGCGCAGAACGCGTCATCGCGCTCAACATCTCGAGCGAGATCGTGGGCCGCGGCACCGCCATTCAGGATCCGTTCGGGAAGCTCGAGCCGCCGTCCGTCGTCGTCGAGCCGACCACCAGGTCGGGCCTGATTGCGCGCTGGTTGAGGAGCGGGCCGCGCTCCTCGGCGGACCCCGAGGCCGCGCCGCCCGGGCTCATGAGCGTCATGGTCAATGCCTTCGACATCCTCCAGGACCGCATCATGCGCTCACGTCTCGCCGGCGACCCACCCGATGCGCTGGTGCAGCTCAAGGTCGGCAGAATTGGCATGTTCGAATTTCACCGCGCGGACGAGCTGATCGCCCTCGGGCGCGAGACCGTCCGCCGTGCCGCAGCCGAAATCGCGCAGCACGTCGAAACCGCGCAGCCCGCGGAATCGCCGAAAATCGAATCCGTCGGCGAGTGAACGCCGCCGCAGATCAGGCCGCGGTGATATATTCGCGCAGCGCCTGCCGCTCATTGTCGAGGGCGCTGACGTGACGCTTAACCACGTCGCCGATCGACACAATGCCGATGAGGCGCCCGTCTTCGACCACGGGCAGATGGCGGAAGCGGCCTTCCGTCATGATCTCCATGGCCTGATCGATGGTGGTGTCGCGGGCGACCGTCGTCACCTTCGGCGTCATATGTCGGGACACCGGATCGTCGAGCACCCTTGCGCCGTGGTGGGCGATCACCCGCACCACGTCGCGCTCGGAAAGGATGCCGAGAACGTTCATTGAGACGTCGGCTACGACGACCGCCCCCACGCCTCTGGCGGCGAGCAGATCGACCACTTCCTTGAGGCTGCGATACGGCTGGGTGGTGAAAACTTCGCGCCCCTTCTCAGCCAGAATGCGCGCAACTGTCATTCCCTCTCTCCCAAAGTCGTGCGGCCTTGTTCTCCAGCCGCGGCGGAACGGAAAGGATGCGCCGGTCACTCGTTCCGATCAAGATTTAAAGCCGCTTTAATTAACTCTACGCTTCAGCAGATTGTAATCCGGTTGTAAGGCTCGCCGCTGAGGCGCCGAAGCCAAGCGGAAGCGATGCCGAGCCCAAATCCACGCAAGTCTCTGCGGGAGGCGGCCCATTGGCCCAAGATAGGAAGCGCGCGAGTTGGAACAGGAAGGCGGTGGGAGGCCAGACAGGAGCGAAAAAGAGAAGGACATCGCGCCTCGGACTCCCAACCCGAGGTCCAAGTCCAGCGGCGTAAAGATCCGTCTCGCTTCGGTCCTTACCCCTGCTTCTTCCGGTCCTCTGCGGAACTTCTTCATGCCTCTTGTAGATATTCCTTCAAAAGACACGATGATTAAGCACAAAGGACACGAACACGCCAGCAGACACGCCTAGGGCCAAACGGGCCTGAACCCGCGCTAGCGCAATCCGCCGTCGACAAGAAAACATTGCTTGGTGATCATCTCGCTGTCCTGGGCGGAGAGGAAGAGCGCGAGCCGCGCCACGTCTTCGGCCATCAGGCTGCGGTTGATGCATTGGCGCTCGCGGAAAGCCGCGATGTCCGCTTCGCTCATCCACAGGCGCCGCTGACGGTCGGTGATCACGGCGCCCGGAGCGATCGCGTTGACGCGGATGTTGTCGGGACCGAACTCGCGCGCGAGGCTCTTCGTCAGCCCGACGATCGCCGCCTTAGCGGCCGAATAGACCGACATGCGGGCAATGCCGATCATCCAGGCCGTCGACGAGAAATTGACGATCGAGCCGCCGCCGAGTTCGCGCATCGAGCGGCGCGCGATCTGGGCGGCGAAGAACTGATGCTTGAGATTGAGCGCGATCGCCCGGTCCCAGTCCTCTTCGCTGACCTCGTCCGCGTCCTGCCGCTGGTCGTTCGCCGCGTTGTTGATCAGAACGCCGATCGGCCCGAGCCGCTGAAGGACTTCCTCCATCGCCGCCTCGAGCGCGGTCAGGTCAGTGAGGTCGCATTTGACGAACAGGGGCGCGGGTCCGGAGGCGCCGAGTCTGGCGGCAAGCGCCTTCGACGGCTCGGTCTGGATGTCGACGAAGGCGACGTTCGCCTTCTGCGCCACGAAGGCCTCGACCATCGCCGCGCCGATCCCCGATCCGCCGCCGGTAATGAAGACGACCTTGTCAAGCAGCGACGGATAGCGGGCATAGGACATATGGAAGCCTCGTGACTCTGGCTGCTATTAGTTTAGCGGGTTCCTGCGAGACCGTCGCTATCGGCCCTTTGGGCGCTTAGTCGGGCCAGGGCAGCCGGCTGCGTTCCGCCTGCTTCTGAGCCTCGCGCGCCGCCTTGAGCTGGGCGCGCGTGTACATCAGCGCATGCTCGGCCAGATCGCGGCTGTCTTCCCATAGGTTGCGCCATATGCCGAGAATTCCTTCGAGCGGCTGACCAACCACGCGGGACGAGAACGACTCGAAGGTGATCGGTCCCTTGTAGCCCGACTTCACCAGAGCGCGGAACACGCCGGCAAGGTCGATGGAACCCGAACCCATGTAGCCGCGATGAGAATCGCCGGTGTGGAAATAGCCGAGGTGTTCGCCGGTTTCGAGAATCGCCTGCTGAATGTCAGACTCCTCGATGTTCATGTGGTAGACGTCGAGATGCACCTTCACGTTCGGCGCGCCGATCCGCTTACACATTTCGACCGCCTGCGAAGCGGTGTTGAGCACGTTGGATTCGTAGCGGTTCACCACCTCGAGCCCGAGCGTGATGTTGCTCCTCGCAGCAATTTCGGCGACACGCCGCAGGACCTCGGCCGAGCGCTTCACGCCCTCGGGCGTGGTCGGCGCGTGATATTTCTGGAAGGCGGATTCGAGAATGCCGCAGACATGCGTGGCGCCGACGTCGCGCGCCATTGCAATCGCCTGCTCCAGCTTGGCTTGCCCGCGCTTCTCGTTCTCGCGGTCGTTGCTGGAGATGTCCTCGTTGGCGCCGAGCCCAAGCGAGGTGGTGCAGCCGATCCCGGCTTTCTCGAGCTGACTGCGGGTGAAATTCACGTCGACCGATTTCGGGTCGAGCGCGGCGATTTCGATCAGATCGAAACCCACCTCGGCGCTATTGCCAACTGCGCGCGCGCACTCCTCGTTGCTCCAACCCTTCGCCCATACGAAGGCATGTACGCCTAGCTTATTCATCCAATCTCTCCTCCAATCGAACCTTTGCCTCTATCGCTTCGCGGCCAATCCGTCGACGACACGTTACTTCGGCGTCGAGAACGAGGACAGTGATCTGCGCAGGGCCGCTTGCCTTCCGGACGCTGACGCTTGCGACCCGCGTGGTCAAGCAGACCGGAAGGTCGTAGAGCGACGCCGCCGAAGCGCGCCGAATCTCGTCCGCCTCTCATCAGCCCCAGAAGTCCGTTGAAGCGTTCGTCACCGACATCCGGTCACGGAACGTGGAACCGGCGCCGAGGCGATCGGGTTATAAGCCGTGCCGCTGAAGGACGCGCGCCGACTTTGCTCTTTGCGACTGTCTATGCTGAGGTCGGCCGGATGTTCGACTGAAGAGCGCGACGTCTTTTCGGCTCCGGGCCAGTGGAGAAACGCAATGTCGCTGAACGGCAAGGTCGCGGTCGTCACCGGCGGCAACAGTGGAATTGGAATGGCGATCGCATTGGCGCTTGCAAAGGCCGGGGCCAGTATCGTCATCGATTACGTCGTTCATCCCGAAGCGACCGAGGCTTTGGAGCGCGAGATCGTTTCGCTTGGCGATCAGGCGATCGGCGTGGACGCGGATGTCAGCCGGATCGACCAACTGCAGCGCCTCCTCGACGCCGCGGTGACCAAGTTCGGACGCCTCGACATCATGGTGAACAATGCCGGCGTCGAGACGCGCACCTCCGTGCTCGACACGACCGAGGCTCAGTACGATCGGGTCCTGGAGATCAATCTCAAGAGCGCCTTTTTCGGCGTCCAGCTTGCCGCGAAGCAGATGCTCAAGCAGGGCGGAGGCGGGCGGATCATCAACATCACCTCAGTCCATGAGGATTGGCCCATGCCCGGCAACATCGCCTATTGTCTGGCCAAAGGCGGCATGCGGATGTTGACGCGGACGGCAGGCGTCGAGTTGGCGCCGCACGGCGTTCTGGTCGTTGGCGTGGGTCCCGGCGCGGTCGCAACTCCGATCAATATTTCAACAATGAAAGACCCTGCGCTGATGGCGAAGCTCGACGCCGCTATCCCGCTCCGCCGCATGGCGCGGCCGGAAGAGATCGCAAATGTTGTCGTTTTTCTTGCCGGCGATGGAGCAAGCTACCTGACCGCGACCACGATCTTCGCCGACGGCGGGATGATGCAGAGCAGCGTGGGGCTGTAGCGCTCCGGGCGTTCTCGGCGTCACGCGAGAAGATCGATGGCGAGCAGGTAATTCGTGGCGGTGATGAAGAGCCTCGTGATCGAAGGGCCGCCGAACGCGCAATTGGAGCAGATGGCGGGGGCTGGGATGTAGCCGAGCGGCGTGCGATCGGGGCCGATGACATGAATGCCGTCGCCGGCCGTGGTCCATACCCAGCCCCGCGCATCGACCTTGAATCCGTCCGGGACCCCATGGTCGGTGTGATAGAAAAGCCGCCGGCCGGAGAGCGCGCCGTCCTCGGCGACGTCAAAGGCCTGGATCTCGTGGGTGCGGCCGGTCTGCGGTCCGGGAATCTCGTTGAGCGACAATGCAGTGTCCGACACGTACAGCGTTCGGCCATTCGGCGCGAAGGCGAGCCCATTGGGTTGTTCGAAATCAGCCATCCGGCGCAGTTTGCCGCTGACGGGGTCGAACCGGTACACGCTGCGATGGTCGAGCTCCGGGTCGGCAAGGCTGCCCTGGCTCGGCATCAATAGCCCGAAGGTTGGGTCGGTGAACCAGATGGCGCCGTCGGCTGCGACGACGATGTCGTTGGGCGAGTTCAGGCGCTTGCCCTCGAAATGCGTGACGATCGGCTCGGCGGCGCCGTCGCCGTTGGAGCGGCTGATACAACGCCGCCCGTGCTCGCAATGCACAAGTCGACCTTCCGAGTCCAACGCGTTGCCGTTCATGAAGTCCGTGCCGTCGATCGCGACCGTCACGCGCCCGTCGCCGAAATGCCACCGCAACAGCCGGCGATTCGGCACGTCCGACCAGTAGAGGCTGTTGTCCGCCTCACGCCAGACCGGTCCCTCGCCGTGCACGGTTCCATCATAGAGGCATAGCAGCATTGCCTCCGGGCTCAGGACCTCGGCCAGCCGGGGATCGTCGATCTGCACGCCCTGGAAATTTTCTATCCGCTCAGGCGCTCCCGCCCTGCGCAACAGGCGTCCCGGCCGAAGCGACGTGTCATCGGTCATGGGCATTCTCCTTGCGCCTGAACCTGCTGCGGATGCCCGTCCGGGTCGACGATCAAGCTGGTCCTACGCCCGCGCCAGACGATGCGTGTCGCGGCAATGTCGTTGGCTCGCAGTTTTGGACCGACCTCGCCTTTCGGCCTGCGATAGCCTAGCAGTTCGAGATGCGGCGTCCCTTGTTCCGGCGGGTTCATCGAGACGACCAGAACCTCGACGTCGCTGAGGCCATCGAGGCGTTGCTGGCCGGGCCCGTGGTTGAGCGTGCGATCGCCGACCGCCAATCCGAGGACGCGATAAAACTCGGCGCTTCGATCCGCATCGGCGACGCTCATTGCCGTATGATCGATGCCGAGGCCGATCTGCCCTCCGTGCTTGCGGCGGTCGCGCCACGCGTCCGGCGTCTTTCCTGGGGCAAATTGCAGCAATTCCAGCGGATGCAGGTCGGGGTCGCGGAACTTGAAGGCCTGCACGCTGGCGTCGTAGCTCGGCAGTTTCTGCGGCTGTCCCTGCGAGATGGGGACAATGTCGCGTAGGCGAGCATAGGCCTCGTGGATGTCAAAGACGACGAGAGCGAGGTGCTGGAACCACAGCGAAGCCGCGTCGCTCTTTGCCGGATACGGCCGGCCGGCCTGTTCGAACTCATCGATCGACAGGATCTCTCGTCCAAGGCTCAAAACTTGACGCCGGCCGCGGCCGGAGAGACCGAGCAGCGTCATCTCCGCTTGGTCGATCGGCTTGACTTCGCCGTGCGCAGCGAAGCCCAGCACCTCGCAATAAAATCGGACGAGGCGAGGGAGATCGGCCGTGACGAGGCTGAAGCCGGTGATGGCTTGCAGCTTCTGCGCGCTCATTGCTTAACTCCCGGCCGGACGACGGTCTCAGCTGATGTGGCAGGGCTCGCGGCGCGGGTCGATGTGGAGCTGCACCGTCATCAATACGGCGGGCTGATCGCCGATCGTGCCTGAACGGTGCCCCTTCCGGCCGTCTGCAGTCTGTTTGCAGTTCTGGTCCTCGCCGAAGGAAAACTCGCCTGGCCCCTGCTCGATACGCGTGCCGTCCATGCTCTCGATCCACCAGCGGCCCGACAGCACGACGATCCATTGCGGCGCCGGGTTCTCGTGCCAGTCGCCGACCCAGCCGACCGGCTGAACCGTCACGACAACGGTGGACGGGACTTTTTCGTGCTTGTTGTTCCACTGCGGCGCGGCGCCCCCCACGCGCTTCAGTTCAAATTTCGTCAGTGCGCATTGCTTCTGGTGGCTGACGCCGGCCGCGTCGGTCCAAAGATGCCAGTACGCGATGCTCGGCTTGGGCCCGCTCTTGGCGTCGGCCGCCGCCGCGCCGCCCTCGGCCGCGGACGCCATCATCAAAAAAGGACTGCGCATCGGAGACCTCCAGACGTCATGGCGTCGGTGTGGACGCCACGTAAGGGTGCGAGGACGAGAACGGGTCGGCCACGAACTGACGCCAGGCGTGGCCGTTGAGGCCGATTGTGATCAGCAGAAAGCCCGAGGCGAGCGAAAAGTTCTTCAAGAAATCCCAGAACAGGTCGCGGCCCTTGCTGTCCCCGGCTTGCCAGAAGTCGCCTGGCTGCCAGAACCGTTTGAACAGGAGGGCGGTCACTGCGCAGTAACCCGCCATGATGAAGGCAGCGAGCCGGTCCGCAACCCCCGTCAATATGCCGAGCGGCATGACGAGTTCGACGAAGATCCCGACCACGATCACCGCGCCAGCTAGCCAGGGTGGCTTGAACACCTCCGAGGCCTGCTTCACGGCGCCATGGAAATTGAAGATCTTGTCGAGTGCGCTGGCCGGAAAGAACAGCACGACCAAGCCGTATCGCACCACGAGGATGAGGATGTTGGAAGTAGTCATGAGCCGCGGTCCTCGTGTGCGTGATCGAGCTGGCTGCGATCATCCTCTGCCGCCTCGACAGGATGCCTAGGCCTTTCTGTTCTCGCGTATCTCAACGCCGGTTATCCGGTCGAGGTTGCGCGCGGGATGCCAGCGGACTCTGGAATGCCGCCGCAAAGCCGCCGCCGACAGGTGCTTACAGCTTTATTTGTTGACCCCTCGCCCCTCCACCATGCTTCGCATTGTGCAACTCCCCCGCTTTGAGGTCGCTTTGTGGGGGAGGAAATCGCCTGCCGCCGCCGTGGCAGGTTGCAATCCTCCCTTGCCGAGGCCGGCCAGACGTTGGGCGGCCGCTTGGAGCGTGAGCTCAGCGTGCCGTTCAAATTCCCGACCATGGTCGCGTTCGGCGGTTCGGACCTGAAGACACTCTTCGTCACCTCCAGGCGCTGGGCGATCGCCGACAAGGACACGGCGGACGACCCGCTCGATGGCGGCATCATCACTGTCGAGGCGCCCGTAGCGGGCCTGCCCTGCTCGCGCTGGGCAGGGTAGGGTCCCGCCCGCCGAGTTCATCCTCGCAGCCGGCCGGCGATGTGGTCGGCGACGCGGAGCGCGTTGGCGATGATGGTCAGCGTCGGGTTCACCGCCCCGATCGACGGAAAGAAACTCGCGTCGGTGACGTAGAGGTTGTCCACCTCGTGGGCGCGGCAGTCCAGGTTCAAGACCGACGCCGCAGGGTCCGTGCCGAAGCGGCAGGTACCGGCCTGGTGCGCGGTGCCGCCGATCGGGATGTTCTTGCCGAGATACAGTCGCCGCTCGAACAGATGCTTTTGCGCCCCGATCGGCTCGAGCAGATCCTGCAGTTTCTGCTTCAGGCGACGCGGGGCCTCCTCGTTGTTCTCGTGGATGTCGAGCACGACCTTGTCCCCGTCGTAATAGATGCGGTTTTCGGGCCGCGGCAGATCCTCGCTTTGCAGCCAGAAATCGATCGAATGCTCGGCCATGGTCTCGAACGGCGTCTCCGGTAGAAAGGACAGCCAGGAGGGGAGCGCCTCGCCCCGGATCTGCTCGCCGTGCGAGGTGGCGCACATCTGGATCAGCCCCAACGGATAGTCCCAGTCCGGCGAATTGAAATAATAATCGCTGACCGCCAGCGTCTTCTGGAAGACCGTATGGTTGGGCTCCTTCAAGAGCGCCATCAGGATGGACATGTTGTGGCGCATGTAGTTGCGCCCGACCTGGTCCGATCCGTTCGCCAAACCCCGAGGATGCGCATCCGAGACCGAACGCAGGAGCAGCAAAGCAGAGCTGAGCGCGCCGCAGGCGACAACGATGATGTCGGCGGAATATTGCTCCTCCTGCCCGTCGCGGGTCACTTGAACGCGACTGACGGAACGTCCCGATGGGTCTGTCTCGAGCTTCGACACATAGGCGCCGGTAAGCAGCGTGACGTTGGGATGCGCCGCAAGCGTCGGGTCGACGCAGATCACCTGCGCGTCCGCCTTTGCATTGACCGGGCAGGGAAATCCGTCAAAGGCGTCGCACCGGATGCACGGGCTGGTCGGCGTGGGCTTGCCGTCCCGCTCGTCGAGAAGGATGCCCAGCGGCAGATGGAACGGATGCAGCCCCAGGCCGGTGAGCTTGTCGTTGAGCTCCTGGATGCGAGGCTCATGGCTGACCGGCGGATAGGCGTAGGGCTTGCTCGACCAAGGCTCGTTGGGATCCTCGCCGCGCAGCCCGTGCACATGGAACAGCGCCTCGGCTTCACAATAGTAGGGCTCGAACGCGTCGTAGCCGAGCGGCCAGGCGGGTGAGACGCCGCCCTTGTGCGGGAGTTCGCCGAAATCGCGCTCCCGAAGTCGGAACAGCGCCGACCCGTACATCTTGGAGTTGCCACCGACCCAGTAGTGCAGCCCGGGATGGAACGTCTCGCCGTTCTTTCCGTACCAGGTTTCCGGAGCCTGGTAGGCGCCATCGACAAACACTGTTTTGGCGTCCCAGTTGGCGCGCGAGCGGGGCAGGTAACCGCCCCGCTCGAGCATCAGGATGCGCTTGCCCGTCGGCGCCAGGCGATGCGCGACCGATCCTCCTCCCGGACCGCTGCCGATGACGATGACGTCGTAGTGGTCCGGCAAAGCCATGGCGCGGCGCTCCAAACGATTTTGGCTGGACGGAATCATACATGAGGTCTGATGGCGTCGCACAATGCGAGAACGCCCCGCTTGTTCCACTCCGGAAAAGGGAAACTTCCTACGGACCCGCTGCCGCCGCCAAAGCAGGGTTCCGATCGACTGGAACTCCGGCGATCCGCGATTTTCCTACGGAAAGCTTCCATGTGTGCTGAAAAATTTCGCCAGGCCTTCCAAACCGTTCCGAAAACGGTCAATTCAAGTCAGAATTTTTCGCAGAATTTCACCGGGAAACTTTTACTTATCAGAGTCTTACGACATAATCCGCCGGCTGAACGGCTGGAAAAATTCTCCGTGGCGCCGCGCGGCGCGGTCCCGGACCGACAATCAACATCTCGGTATCGTCTTTCCTTCTATGCGCAATGCTTGAGGCTGAGAGGGGGCGATCTCCGCCCAAGTCGGGGGCGAGTTCGCGGGGAGCGGACAAGAACGATTTCCGTTGCGCTTTCAGAACATATCATGAACATACTGAAAGCTCTTGTCAAGAGATTTGTCCTGCGCACGCTACGGAGCACCGCCCTAGGACGTTCCTTAGCAGCACCGTAACGGATTCGCCTGCCACCTTCCGGGCGACTCGCATGCGGCCTGTCCTCTGCGGATCGCCTTCGATCACCCAGTGGCTCCGGCGGGTCGGTTGCGACCGCAATGCGGCGGCCACGCAGTTTTGGCCACGAGCAAAAGTTGGCAATGCGCTCGGCGGGCGCCGCAATTTTATAGCGCCAGTGATAATTCGAGCGCGACGCCACCCCGGCGGGAAAAAGAAAAGCGGCCCCGAGGGGGCCGCCTTCTGCAACGCCGCACCGAGCGGCGGTTAATCGGAACTCTATTTACACGGCTTCCTTGATCACCGACTGGCGCACGATGTTCTCGATGTCGCCCCGGCGGATGCCGATGTCGTTGAGTTCGCGGTCGCTGAGCTGGCTGAGCTCCCGAACCGCCTCGCGGTAGCGCCGCCAGGCGGCGAGCTTCTCAGAAATGCTCTTGAGGTTGGTCATCACGATCTCCTGTTCACACCTGCAAGTTGTTTTGCTGCGGTGCAACATAGAGAGTTCTAACGGCTAGGGTTAGGGGCAGGGACAGGAGCCAGGGATGCGACATTTGCATAGCTTGATTAGTCAAATGTTCACTTTTTCAGGCGTTCACACGGCCGAGTAGCTCGGATCGGCGCCGGCATCCGGCTTATCCGATGACGGCATTTATTCCAGCGCGTTTAGATATGTGGATTTTTCATGACGAAAGACGGCGGAGCCGGCGCTCTGCGCTTTCGCCGTTTCGTTCCGCCCGCCGACCAAGTACTATGTCGGACGCGCTTGATTTTGCCCACGCGAGCGGCGACACAGCTGTCGCGCCTGCGCATCCGGAGGAGCCCACATGGATAACGTGATCGCCCGCGTCGCCAAGGAGACCGACGTGTCCCCCGAGGTTGCGCGCAAAGTCGTCGCCCTGATCGCCGATTTCATCCAGCGCGAGGCCTCCGAGGACGCCGTCAAGGATCTGTTCGAAAAGGCGCCGGAGCTTCACGCCATCGTCGCCTCGAGCACGCCGACAGGCGGCGAGGGCATGGGGTTTGGGCTCAAGGGGCTGATGGGTATCGCGACCGGCGCGATGGGCGGCGGCGGACTGATGACGCTCGGCGGCGAGCTCATGGGTCTCGGGCTGAGCATGGATCAGATCCAAACGGCCGGCAAAGAGGTGTTCGCCTATGCGCGCGAAGTCGCGGGCGATCAGACAATCGGCGAGATCGCCGCCTCGATCCCCGGCCTGTCGCAATTCATCTAGGGAGGGTTCGGCGTTGGCTGCGGACGCGGCGATCTTTCCGGCCTGGAGCGAGGCGGATTGGCGGAAGGCCGCCGAGACGGCGCTGAAGGGCAAGAGCCTCGAGAGCCTAGCGTCCAGGACAGTCGACGGAATCCGCATCGAACCGCTCTATGCGGCGGGGGACGGCCTCCGACCCTCTGGGCCGTCAGGACCGTGGCGTGTGATGGCCCGACTCGACCACCCCGATGGGAGCGAGGCCAACGCCCAGGCGCTCGACGATCTCGCGGGCGGCGCGGACGGTCTTGCGGTCGTTTTCGCCGGCGCGACCGGGTCTTACGGCTTTGGACTGAAGAAGTCCGATCCGGCGACTTTGCACGCGGCCTTCCAGTCCGTTCGATTTCGACGCCGGCCTTCGCTTCGAACTCGACCTCGGCCCCAACGGCGCAAGTCAGGCGCTCAGCTTCGCGGGGCTGATCGAGCGGTCCGGCGCACGCCCGGCCGACTGCGCCGTATCGTTCGGGCTCGATCCCTTCGGCGTCGCAGCAAGGAGGCCATTCCCGGCCGACTGGGCGGCGCAAACGAAGCCTTATGTCGATGCGGCGCTATCGCTTCGCGTCAGGGGCTACCCTGGTCCCTTCGTGGTGGCGGACGCGAGAAGCGTTCATGCGGCGGGCGGCGCCCCGAGCCAGCGAGCTCGCCTTCGCGCTCGGCGCCGGCGTCAGCCTCCTGCGTGCGCTCGAAGCCGCGGGCGCGCCGCTTGACGAAGCGCGCAGCCTGATCGCCTTCCGCCTTGCCGCCGACGCGGACGAGTTCGTCACCCTGTCGAAATTCCGCGCCCTCCGCCTCGCATGGGCGCGGATCGAGGAGGCCTGCGGGCTCGAGCCGCGGAAAACCCATGTCCAGGCGGAGAGCGCCTGGCGGATGATGACCGCGCGTGATCCTTACGTGAACGTCATGCGCGGGGCGGTCGCGGCTTTTTCGGCCGGCCTCGGCGGCGCCGACAGCGTCACGGTCCTGCCGCACACCCTCGCCGCCGGCCTTCCCGACAGTCTGGCGCGGCGTCTGGCGCGGAATGGCCAGCTCATCCTGTTGCGGGAATTGAATCTCGGCTTCGTCGCCGATCCGGCCGCAGGGGCCGGCGGGTTCGAGGCGCTGACAAGCGCGCTCGTCGACAAGGGCTGGGCGGTCTTTCAGGGGATCGAGGCGCGGGGTGGACTACCTATCGCGCTCGCAGACGGGGCGTTCCAGCGTGAGGTCGCCGAAAGCGCCGCGAGGCTGAAGCGCGATGCGGCGCGGCTCAAGACGCCGATCACCGGCGTCAGCGCCCATCCCGATCTCAACGAGCCAGCCGCCGAGTTCGCGCCGGGCGCGCCGGAGCGCGAAAAGGCCGCCGTATCCGCGGGCGCGCTCGCGCCGATGCGGCTGGCCGAGCCGTTCGAGGCGCTGCGCGACCAGTCGGACGCCTTCCTCCAGACGACCGGCGCGCGGCCAAAAGCCTATCTGATCGCGCTGGGCCCCGAGGCCGCGCACCGGCGCCGCGTCGCCTTCATGCGCGAATGGTTCGAGGCGGGCGGCATCGAGCCGGTCTATGAGGGCGCCGCCGCGACCGCCGAAGACGCCGTCATCGGCATGAAGGCGAGCGGCGCGTCGATCGCCTGCCTCTGCGGCGACGACGAGACCTACGCGGCTCGGGCGGAGGCCTGCGCCAGAGCGTTCAAGGCGGCGGGGGTCTGGCGCCTCTGCCTCGCTGGACGCCCGGGACCGGCGGAGACAGCTTTGCGCGCGGCGGGGATCGACGATTTCATCCACGCCGGCGGCGACGCGATCGCCTCTCTGCAGGGCCTCTACCGGCGCCCTGCGGCGTGAGCAGCGCGGGAAGAGAACGATGAGCCGGATTCCCGATTTCTCCCAAACGCCATTCACCGCCTCATCGACGCCGCCACGCGACGCTGCGGCGGGGGTTTGGACGACGCCCGAGGGCATCGACGTCAAGCCGCTCTACGAGCCGCGCGATCGCGAGGGGCTCGACCTTTCGCACGAATGGCCCGGACTTCCACCCTATCTGCGCGGGCCCTATCCAACCATGTACGTCAACCAGCCCTGGACGTTGCGCCAGTACGCTGGTTTCTCGACGGCCGAGGCGTCGAACGCGTTCTATCGCGCCAATCTCGCGGCCGGCCAGAAGGGCCTCTCCGTCGCTTTCGATCTCGCGACCCACCGCGGCTACGATTCCGACCATCCCCGCGTCGCGGGCGATGTGGGCATGGCCGGGGTCGCGATCGATTCGATCTATGACATGCGCACGCTCTTTTCCGGCATCCCGCTCTATTCGATGAGCGTGTCGATGACGATGAACGGCGCGGTGCTGCCCGTTCTGGCGCTGTTCATTGTGGCGGCGGAAGAGCAGGGCGTCCCGATCGGGTCGCTGTCGGGGACCATCCAGAACGACATCCTGAAGGAGTTCATGGTCCGGAACACCTACATCTATCCGCCAGCCGCTTCGATGCGAATTGTCGCGGATATCTTCGCCTTCACTGCGGCGCACATGCCGAAGTTCAACTCGATTTCGATTTCCGGCTATCACATGCAGGAGGCGGGGGCGACGCAGGATCTGGAGCTCGCCTATACGCTCGCCGACGGCGTCGAATATCTGCGCGCCGGGGTCGCCGCCGGAATGAGCGTCGATGAGTTCGCGCCGCGCCTGTCGTTCTTCTGGGCGATCGGCATGAATTTCTTCATGGAGGTCGCGAAGCTCCGCGCGGCGCGCAAGCTGTGGGCGGGACTTGTCAAGGGCTTCGGGCCGAAGTTAGATAAATCGCTGCCCTTGCGCGCCCACAGCCAGACGTCGGGCTGGTCGCTGACGGCGCAGGACCCATTCAACAACGTCATCCGCACCCAGATCGAGGCGATGGCGGCGACGCAGGGGCACACGCAGTCGCTGCACACCAACGCGCTCGACGAGGCGCTGGCGCTACCGACGCCCTTCTCCGCCCGCATCGCCCGCAACACCCAGCTCTTCCTCATCGAGGAGAGCGGCACGACGCGCATCATCGATCCGTGGGGCGGCTCCTATTACGTCGAGCGCCTGACTGCCGAACTCGCGGCCAGAGCGCAGACCCATATCGACGAGATCGAGAGACTCGGCGGCATGGCCAAGGCGATCGAGCAGGGGCTGCCCAAGCGGCGAATCGAAGAGGCGGCGGCGCGAACGCAGGCTCGCATCGATGCGGGCCGGCAGACGGTGATCGGAGTCAACGCCTTCCCGCCAACGGTCGAACGCGAGCTCAACGTGCTCAAGGTCGACGCCGCGAGCGTGCGCGCGATGCAGATCGAGAAACTGAAGCGCCTGCGCGCCGAGCGCGACGAAGCAAAGACGCTGGCCGCACTCGCAGCGCTGACTGCGGGCGCACGCGGCGGGGCGAACCTTTTGCAGCTCTCCGTCGAAGCCGCGCGCGCGAAAGCGACCGTCGGCGAAATCTCCCTCGCCATGGAAAAGGCCTTCGGACGTCATGTCGCGGAGATCCGCGCCATCTCTGGGGTCTATCTCGCCGAGTCGGGACCCGCCGGCGAGGCGAACGAGCGGGTCATGGCGATGACCCGCGCCTTTACCGAGAACGAGGGGCAGCGTCCCCGCATCCTGGTCGCCAAGATGGGACAGGACGGACACGACCGCGGCCAGAAGATCATCGCCTCGGCCTTCGCCGACCTGGGCTTCGACGTCAGGATCGGGCCGCTGTTCGCCACGCCCGAGGAAGTGGCGACGCTCGCGGCGGAGAGCAAGGTTCATATCGTCGGCGTCTCATCGCTCGCGGCGGGCCATCTCGCGCTGGCGCCAGCGCTGAAGAGCGCGCTCGGCAAGGTCGGGATGGGCGAGGCGATGATCGTCATCGGCGGCGTCATTCCGGAACAGGATTTCGCGCCGCTTCGGGAAGCTGGCGTCGACGCGATCTTCCCACCCGGCACCATGGTCGCAGTGGCCGCGCAAAGCCTGCTCGAACGGCTCAACGAACGGTTGGGCTACAGCCAGCGCGCCCCCGCGTAACGCATCACAGCCGGTCGACCCGATCGCGCCTTCCCGGATCGGCGCCCCCGCCGCTGGCGCGGAGCGCAGGGACGCAACGGCGCCTGCCCCAAATCGAAACAAATCCGCTTGACGTCAACGGCGCCTGGTTTGCGGTTGCCCGAGCATGACCTCGCGTGAGCGAGGAGATGCGAGATGCGCCATGACAGACCTGATTGTCGAGATCGTAGACCGGGTGATCGTTCATGCACAAAGCATGTTGGAAGAGGGTGCGTACGACTGGCCGACGTCGCGCGCCGCGCTGGAGAGAATCCTCGCTGATCTCGAAGCGCGGTCGCTCGGCCACCCGGGCCTCGGGCGGTTGCGCCGGTTCATCACACATGCCGATGACGCATTGGAAGTCCGCCGCTGCGAGGCAAAGTGAGGCGCGCGATGCCGAGCTTTCGAGCAGCTTGCGATTTATGCAAGGCGAGCGGCGGGCCGCGTGATGATCGATCGATACCGTCTCTGCTCGGTCCCTTGACTCGGTGCGGCGACTGCAGAACAATTTCGTTTGCTTGGCAAACACCATCGCGTGCGTTGCGGTCCCGCCTATCGGTGAGACGCGAATCGAGCGGCGCGTTGGCTCGTGGACGCCGACGGCTGACATTGCGGCCGATCGACGCGCCGGCCCTGTTGTACAGTTGATCGGGAGGGGCGTTCTCGATGGCGACAGCGAATGGGCGAAGTGCGCGCGTGCGGAAGTTCGTGACCCGCCGCGGCGCAGAGTTGTGTTTCACCGAACTGGGCTTCGGGGGCGGCCCGCTCGGCAACCTCTACCGGCCGATGACCGAAAAAGAGGCGCGGTTGACGCTCGAAACGGTGTGGGGCTTCGGCTGCCGGTATTTCGACACGGCGCCGCTCTACGGCCTTGGACTTTCGGAAACGAGACTGAACGGCCTCTTGCGTCCGAAGCCGCGGGACTCCTATCTGGTCTCGACCAAGGTCGGCCGCCTGCTCCATGTCTGCAAGCCGGAGGAGCGCTCTCTGCGGAGCGCATTCTTCGAAACGCCGGCGCGCCGCGAGCGTCTTGATTACACCTATGACGGCGTGATGCGGTCGCTCGAATTCTCGCTCGAGCGTCTCGGCCTCGACATGATCGACATCGTGTTCGTCCATGACGGCGACATCGCCTCGTATGGCGCCGACGAGGCGTCGGGCGCACACCTCGCCGAATTCATGAAGGGCGGGTACCGGGCGCTCGACGAGTTGCGCGCCCGCGGAGCGATCCGGGCGATCGGCGCCGGCGTCAAGGACTGGGAAGCGGCCGAACAGTTCGCGCGCGAAGGCGATTTCGACGTTTTCCTCATCGCTGGACGCTACACGCTGCTCGACCAGGACGCCCTGACGAGCCTTCTGCCGCTGTGCGCGGAAAAGGGCATCGGCGTCGTCGTCGGCGGCCCGTTCAACTCGGGAATCCTTGCAACGGGGGTGAAGGCGGACGCTCGTTACGAATATGGGCCGCCGCCGGATGCGGTGAAGGAGCGCGTGCGCCGGATCCAGCAGATCTGCAAAGCGTTCAGGGTAAAGCTGCCGGAGGCGGCGCTCCGCTTTCCGCTCGGCCATCCGGCGGTCGTCAGCGTTATCCCGGGCGCGCAGCGCGCCAGCGAGGCAAAACGGAACGCGGAAATGATGAGAGCGAAAATTCCGCCTGCGCTGTGGCGGGCCCTCAAGGACGAGAAGCTGATACGGGCGGACGCGCCCGCTCCGCGCTGAGCGTCTCCAAGCCGTCAATAGAGCCCGTGGATTTCGCCGTCGACCACGCGAATCTTCTCCGCCGCAGGAACGCGCGGGAGCCCGGGCATGGTGCGGATGTCGCCCATCAGGACGACAACGAATCCCGCGCCCGCCCGCAGATGCACTTCGCGAACCGTCGGCGTATGTCCGCACGGCGCGCCGAGGAGGGCGGGATTGTCAGAGAACGAATATTGCGTCTTGGCGACGCAGACAGGCAGGTTGCCCCAACCCGCGTCCTCGAGGTCGCGAAACTGCGCGCGCGCGGAATCGCCGGCTGCGATGTCGTCGGCGCCGTAGATTTCGCGAGCGATCGTACGCGTCTTTTCCCACAGACCCATCGCATCGGGATAAAGCGGCTGGAAGTCGGCGGTCCCGCTGTCGGCTAACCCGACGACGGCGTGCGCCAGATCCTCGCAGCCTGCGCCGCCGCGCGCCCAGTGGTCGCAGACCACGGCCTTGACGCCGAAATCGGCAGCGGTTGCGCTCCTCACGAAATCGAGTTCGGCGTCGGTGTCGCTCGCGAAGCGGTTGACGGCGACCGTGACCGGCGCGCCAAACTTGCGCAGGTTGGAAATGTGGCGCGCCAAATTAGCGAACCCCGCTTTCAGCGCGGACAGCGATTCCGCGCCGAGCGCGTCCTTGGCGACCCCGCCGTGCATCTTCAGCGCACGCACGGTCGCGACGATCACTACCGCGACGGGCTTCAGCCCGGCGATGCGGCACTTGATGTCGAAGAATTTCTCCGCGCCGAGGTCGGCGCCGAAACCGGCTTCGGTAACGACATAGTCGCCGAGCTTGAGCGCGGCGCGGGTCGCAACCACGGAATTGCAGCCGTGGGCGATGTTTGCGAACGGTCCGCCATGCACGAGCGCTGGCGAACCTTCGAGCGTCTGCACGAGATTGGGCCGGATCGCGTCCTTGAGCAGGGCGGTCATCGCTCCTGCAGCCTTGAGGTCGGCCGCGCTGACGGGCTGCCTGTCGCGCCGGTAGCCGACGATCGTGCGACCGAGCCGCGCCTCGAGATCAGCGAGGTTGGCCGCGAGACAGAATGCCGCCATCGTCTCGGACGCGACTGTGATGTCGAAGCTTTCCTCGCGCGGAAACCCGTTACCCACGCCGCCGAGGCCGACGACGGTCTCGCGCAGCGCGCGGTCGTTCAGGTCGAGCGCGCGGCGCCAGACGATGCGGCGCTGATCGATCCCGAGCGCGTTGCCCCAATACATGTGGTTGTCGACCATTGAGGCTAGGAGATTGTTGGCGGTGGTGATGGCGTGGAAGTCGCCGGTAAAATGAAGATTGATCGCGTCCATCGGTGCGACCTGGGCGTGGCCTCCTCCCGTGGCTCCGCCCTTCATGCCGAAGCAAGGGCCGAGCGAAGGCTCGCGCAGGCAGACGATCGTCTTTCTGCCGATGCGGTTCAGCGCGTCGCCGAGCCCGATGGTGGTCGTCGTCTTGCCTTCGCCAGCCGGGGTCGGGCTGATCGCGGTGACGAGAATCAGTTTTCCATCGGGGCGCGCCGCGAGTCCTGAAAGAAACGCGGACTCAAGCTTGGCGATATGACGGCCGTACGGATAGAGTGCTTCCTCGGGAACTCCGATCCTAGCGCCGATCTCGGCGATCGGCCGCAAGCGGGCAGCCCGCGCGATTTCGATGTCGGGAAGCATCTGCCCTCGTTCGCCTCGGCCCCCAAGTGGAGTGCGAGGCGCAGTGATTGACCGATCCGCCGCGATTTGCAAGCTCGAGCCGATTCCGTCGATGGAGCGTCCATCGCGCCCGGTATTTGCCGCGATGCGCCGCCGAATGCGAAAATGGCCGGCGCCATGACGACGCCACTCCTCACATTCATCACCACCGTCAGCCTTGCCGCCTTTCTCGGGCTGGCGATCGCCGGAGAGGGAGCGGGCCGATTCTTTTCCCATCCGCCTTTGATCGCCCTGGTGATCGTCACCGCGGCGCTTGGCGTTGCGGCGCTCTTTACCGAGGGACACATCGGATCGGGCGTGCGCGAGGACCGCTCGAACCGCTGGGTCATCGGCGCGTTCGCGATTATCGGCCTTGCCGACGCCTGGCTGCCCGCATTCACGGACCGGATCGACTTCCTGACCTTCGGCGGTGAGGGAGTGCGTTGGCTCGGCGTCGCGCTTTATACGATTGGGGGCGTCCTCAGATTGGCGCCGGTGTTCGTGCTCGGGCGGCGCTTCAGCGGCCTTGTCGCGGTTCAGGAGGGCCACCGCTTGGTCACCGGCGGGATCTACGGCGTCATACGCCATCCGAGCTACCTCGGCTTGTTGATCACCGTGCTCGGGTGGGGCCTGGCGTTCCGCGCCGGCGTCGGCGTCATCATCGCGCTCATGACTTCTGCCCGTCGTCGTCGCCCGCATCCGCGCGGAGGAGCGGCTCTTGAGCGAAACATTCGGGACCGAATACGACGACTATCGGGCGCGCACCTGGAGGCTGGCGCCCTACATCTACTGAGCCGAGTTGAAACGGCAGAATCGCGGCGGGTGACGGCCGCGGCGCACGCCGCGCGGCAATTTGTCCCACCCGCTGCGGCTGGCTTGATTGGTTGCCTCGGCTACACGCATCCCCTAAACGTCCGCTCGCTCCTCCCGCCGACGGGACCGCCATGATCCGCTCCGCTCTCATGACCGTGATGACCAACGCCGTGATCAAGGCGGGTCGGGCGCTGAAGCGCGACTTCGGCGAGATCGAGCAGCTTCAGGTGTCGATGAAGGGGCCGGGCGATTTCGTCAGCCTCGCCGACAAGCGCTCGGAGAAGACGCTCTACGAAGAACTTCTTAAGGCGCGTCCGGGCTACGGCTTCGTAATGGAGGAAAGCGGGCGGGTCGAGGGAACGGACAAGAGCCACACCTGGCACATCGATCCTCTCGACGCGACGACCAACTTCCTGCACGCGATTCCACTCTTCGCCATCTCGGTGGCGCTCGAACGGGAAGGGCAGATCGTCGCCGGCGTCATCTACAACCCGGCGGACGACGACATGTACGTGACGGAGAAAGGTCAGGGCGCCTTCGGCGGCAATCGCCGGCTGCGGGTCGCCGGCCGCTCGGAATTGTCGCAAGCGCTCTTCGGCTGCGGCATTCCCCATCTCGGCAAGGCGGCGGAGCATCCCCGCTTCAAGGCCGAGCTGGGGGCGGTGATGGCGCGGGTGGTCAATGTGAGACGGCTCGGCTGCGCTTCGCTCGATCTGGCTTACGTCGCGGCGGGCCGGTTCGACGCGTTTTGGGAGCGGGGCCTGCACTCCTGGGACATAGCAGCCGGCGAGCTGCTGGTTCGCGAGGCGGGCGGCTTCGTCACCGGTTGCGACGGCGAGGCCGACTTCCTCGAAACGGGGTCGATCTGCTGCGGCAACGACATCATGCACCGGGAGCTGCTGGCGCTGTTGAGCAGCGTCGCTTGAGGGGCGGCATTTCCGCCAGGGGCGAATTGTGAGGCGGGGAGTGTGATCGGGCTGGAGTCAGGCGAGGTGGTGAACGGGCGTCGGGTCGCTGGGCCGATCGGCGATCCGAGATGAGCGCGGAGGCGCTGTTTCTATCGGGCGACGCGGTTTTGCTCGCGCTCGCCGTCGCCGGAGCGTTCGCGGGGCGACGGCCGCTCGGCCGCCCGCTCGTCTATGGCGGTGCGCTGGCGATTTCAGCGGCCATGCTGGTCCTTGCCGTGATCGAGCTTCTCGGTGGGACGACAGGCGGAGAGCTGGTCCTGCCGCTCGGCCTCCCGTGGATCGGCGCGCGGTTTCACGTCGACGCGCTGTCGGCTTTCTTTCTCGTCGTCGTCAACCTCGGCGCCGCGCTGGCAAGCCTCTACGGACTCGGCTACGGCCGGAGCGAGCCGGCGCCCGAGCGGGTGTTGCCGTTCTTCCCGGCTTTTCTTGCGGCCATGAATCTGGTCCTGATCGCCGACGACGCCTACACGTTTCTCCTGTCCTGGGAATTCATGTCGCTCTCCTCCTGGGCGCTGGTGATGGCGCATCATCGCGAGGACGACAACGCGCGCGCCGGCTACGTCTACCTCTTGATGGCGAGCTTCGGCACTGTCGCGCTGCTGCTCGCATTCGCCTTGCTGGCAGGCCCCGCCGGCGGCTTCGCCTTCGACGCCATGCGGGCGGCCAGCCCGTCGGCGGGCGCCGCCGGCCTCGCTGTGATGTTGGCCCTGATCGGCGCGGGCTCGAAGGCGGGCATCGTTCCGCTGCATGTCTGGCTGCCGCTCGCCCATCCGGCGGCGCCCAGCCATGTCTCCGCCCTCATGAGCGGCGTCATGACGAAGGTCGCCGTCTACGGCTTCGTCCGGATCGTCTTCGGGCTGGCTGGACCGGCGGCCTGGTGGTGGAGCGTTCCGGTTCTGGCGGTCGGCGCCGCGACCGCCCTGCTCGGCGTGATCTACGCCTTGATGCAGCATGATCTCAAGCGCTTGCTGGCCTACCACACGGTCGAGAACATCGGCATCATCTATATCGGACTCGGGCTCGCGCTGGGGTTCAAGGTGTTCGGCATGCCGGCGGCCGCCGCGCTGGCCTTGACGGCCGGCCTGCTGCACACGTTCAACCATTCTCTCTTCAAGAGCCTGCTGTTCTTCGGCGCCGGCGCCGTGCTGTCGGCGACGGGAGAGCGCGACATGGACCGCCTTGGCGGCCTCATCCACAACATGCCCCGCACCGCTTTCGTGTTCCTGGTCGGCTGTGTCGCCATTTCGGCGTTGCCGCCCTTTAACGGCTTCGTTTCCGAATGGCTGACTTTCCAGGCCATTCTGTTGAGCCCGGTGGCGCCGTCCTGGGTCCTGAAGATATTGGCGCCCGCGGTCGGGGCGGTGCTGGCGCTGTCGGCCGCGCTCGCCGCTGCCTGCTTCTGCAAGGCGTTCGGCATAACCTTCCTTGGACGGCCTCGAACGGACGCGGCGAAAGGCGCTCGGGAGGCCGACCGGTTCGCACTCGCCGCGATGGGGATCCTGTCGGCGCTCTGTCTTCTCGCCGGCGTGTTTCCCGGTCAGGCCATCGACGCAGTCAGCCCGGCGACGCAAGCGGCCATCGGCGCCCATATGCCGACGCAGTCCTCGATTGCCTGGCTGTCGATTGCGCCGGTCGCCGAGAGTCGGAGTTCATACAACGGGCTCCTGGTGTTCCTGTTCATCGCCATGTCGGCCACGCTGGCCGCGAGCTTCATCCACCGCTTCGCCTCCGCCTCGCTCCGGCGCGCCCCTGCCTGGGATTGCGGCTTCCCCGATCCGTCGCCCGAGACGCAATATTCGGCGGAAAGCTTCGCGCAGCCGATCCGGCGGGTATTCGGCGGCCTCGCTTTCGTCGTCCGTGAGCGCATCGACATGCCCGCGCCCGGGGAAACGAGACCGGCGCGCTTCGACCTGACGCTGACCGACAGGATCTGGGACGTGGGCTACAAACCTGTGATCTGGGCGGTCGAGCGCGCCTCGACGAGGCTCGACCGCCTGCAGTTCCTCACCATTCGCCAGTATCTCAGCGTCGTCTTCGGCGCGCTCGTCGTCCTTTTGGTCGTGCTCGCGTCATGGCCCTGATCGTCGATCTCGTCTTCCAGCTGCTGCAGATGACGCTCGTCATCGCAGTCGCGCCGCTGCTGACCGGAATCGTGCGCGTGACAAAGGCGCGGCTCACGCGCCGTCGAGGGCCGCCCCTCTTTCAGCCCTATCTCGATCTCGTCCGCCTCGCCCGCAAGGAGGCGGTCGTAGCGGACACCGCCTCGTGGCTGTTCCGCTTCGTGCCCTATCTCGTGCTCGCCGCGACCTGGGTCGCCGCCGCCCTGGTGCCGACCTTCGCGACGGGGCTCCTGTTTTCCTGGTCGGCCGACCTCATCGCCATCATCGCGCTCCTGGGCGCGGCCCGGTTTTTCCTCGCGCTCGCCGGACTCGACGTCGGCACGAGCTTCGGCGGGCTCGGATCGAGCCGCGAGGCGCTGTTCGGCGCGCTCGCCGAGCCGGCGATGATCGTGATCGTCTTCACGCTCGCGCTGGTCGCGGGCTCGACCCAGTTGTCGACCGTCGCCGCATACATGGCCTCGAGCTACGTTGGGCTGCGCGTGTCGCTCGGCATGGCCCTGGTTGCGCTCGTCATCGTGGCGCTGGCCGAGAACGGGCGCATCCCCGTCGACAATCCGGCGACCCACCTCGAGCTCACCATGGTGCACGAGGCGATGATCCTCGAATATTCCGGCCGGCACCTGGCGGTGATCGAGCTCGCGGCGATGTTGAAGCTCGTGCTCTACGTCTCGCTCATCATGTGCGTCTTCGCCCCTTGGGGCATCGCGATCGCGGATGCGAGCGTCGCCGACCGCCTGCTTGGCGCGTTTGCCTATCTCGTCAAGCTCACGATCGCGGGGGTCGCGCTCGGCGTGTTCGAGACGAGCATCGCCAAGATGCGCGTCTTCCGCGTCCCCGATTTCGTCGGCGCGGCCTTGATGCTCGGCTTCCTGGGCGCGTTGCTGCTGTTCGTGTCGAGGACCCTGAAATGAAGGGCCTCGCGTTCGACGTCTCGCATCTCCTGGCGGGCGGCCTGGTGCTGATCAGCTTCATGCTGCTTTACCAGCACCGCCTTTACGCGCTGCTCAACGTCTTCGCTCTGCAGGCCGTGGTGCTGTCGCTTTCCGTGGCCTGGCAAGCCTACGTGCAGGACGCCGACCATCTCTACGTGACGGCGCTGATTGCGCTCGCCTTCAAGGCGATCATCATTCCGGTCGCCCTCCATCGCATCATAGCGCAGCTCGGAATCCAGCGGGACGTCGAGAACGTGGTCGGGGTCGGGCCGACGATGCTGGTCGGACTGGCGCTGGTCGCGTTGTCGGAAGTCGTCATGCTTCGCATCGCGAGCGAGGCCGACGTGCTCGCCCGCGAGGACTTGGCCTTCGCCTTGTCGGTCGTGCTGCTCGGCATGCTGATGATGGTGGTGCGGCGCAACGCCGTCTCGATGGTCGTCGGCTTCATGTCGCTCGAGAACGGACTCATCCTTGCTGCGACCGGGGCCAAGGGCATGCCGCTCGTCGTCGAGGTTTCGGTCGCCTTTTCCGTGCTGGTGGCGCTGGTGGTGATTGGCGTCTTCCTCTTTCGTATCGCCGAACGGTTCGAGACGGTCGACGCGCAGGCGCTCGACCGGTTCCGGGGAGATCGGCGATGATCGGAACGCCGAACGCCACTCTGGTCATTCTCGCGCTGCCGGCGGCGACCGCGGCGCTGCTCGCCGCGCTGCCCTCCTATCGGCTGTCGGCGGCGCTCAACGTGGCTTCCGCGTTCGTCACGTTCCTCGCCTCGGCCTCGCTGCTGCTCGCGGCGCCGCCGCCGAACGCCTACATCCTCGTCGACGACCTCAATATCGTCTTCGTCGTGCTCAACACCTTTGTCGGCTTCACCGCGAGCGTGTTCAGCGCGACCTACATTGCGCACGAGATCGAGACGGGTCGGCTGACGTCGAGGCATCTGCGCTTCTATCACGCGATGTATCAGTTCCTCCTGTTCTCGATGAACCTCGCCCTCATCGCCAACAACATCGGGCTGATGTGGGTGGCGATCGAACTCGCCACCCTGACCACGGTGCTGATGGTCGGCGTCTACCGAACGCGGGAGGCGATCGAAGCGGCGTGGAAATATTTCATCCTCGGCAGCGTCGGCATCGCGCTCGCGCTGTTTGGCACGATCCTCGTCTACATGGCCGCCCGGCCGGTGGTCGGCGAGGGCGTCCAGGGCATGCTGTGGACGAGCCTCATCCAGAACGTCGCCGCGTTCGATCCGTCGCTGCTCGATCTCGCCTTCGTCTTTCTGCTGCTCGGCTACGGCACGAAGGTCGGCCTTGCGCCGCTGCACGCCTGGCTGCCGGACGCGCATGCCGAAGGCCCGACCCCGATCTCGGCAGTATTGTCCGGGCTCCTCCTCAATGTCGCGCTCTACGCCGTGCTGCGTTTCAAGCTCCTGCTCGACGCCAACGCCCGCGCGCTTGCGCCGGGGCCTCTGATGGCGACGCTCGGGCTGATCTCGATCGTCTTCGCCGCCTTCATGCTCTACCGGCGCCGCGACGTGAAGCGCCTGTTCGCCTATTCCTCGATCGAGCACATGGGCGTCATCGTATTCGCCTTCGGGATCGGCGGGCCGCTCGCGAATTTCGCCGCGCTCCTGCACATGGCCATGCACAGCCTGACGAAGTCCGCGATCTTCTACACGGTCGGCCAGATCGCTCAGGTCAAGGGCTCGCAGCGGATCGCCGACATTCGCGGCCTCACGGTGACCAATCCCTTGCTCGGCTGGAGCCTCGTGTTCGGCGTCTTCGCCATCGTCGGCCTGCCGCCGATGGGGGTGTTCATGAGCGAGTTCCTGATCGTGAGCTCGACCTTCGAGCGCGCCCCCTGGCTGGCGCTGCTGCTGGCCTTCGGTCTTCTCGTGGCGCTCGGGGCTCTCGTCCTGCGGATGCAGGGCATGGCCTTCGGCGCGCCGACCGGCCCGACCGCGAAGGCCAAGTCTTCCTCCTTGCCGATCCTCGCCCATTTCGCCCTGGTGCTGATGGCCGGCGTCTATCTGCCGCCCCCGCTCGTGACGTGGTTCCAGCACGTCGCGCAACTGTTGCGCTGAGGGCGGACGGAATGAGCGCGAAGCCGCCGATCCATCTCTCGGGAGAGACCGCCTGGCGCGACGCGACGCGGCGGCTCGCCGCGGACGAAGCCGGCCTCGTGAGCCTATGGGGCGACGAAGGCTGCATGCGCATGGCGCTGAGGGAGTCGAACGGCGTGGCGGCTATCGTCACCGTTGCCTGCGAGGGCGGCGCGTTTCCCTCGGTGGCGGGGCTTCACCCGCCGGCGAGCCGGCTCGAGCGGTCGGCCTGCGATCTTTTCGGCTTCGAGGCGATCGGCGCCATCGACGATCGGCGCTGGCTGGATCACGGCCGATGGCCCCTCCGTCATCCGCTCGGACGCGCGGAATCGCACGACGGCGATCCGGACGCCTATCGCTTCCTGAAGATCGAGAGTCCAGGCCTGCATCAGATCCCGGTCGGCCCTGTTCACGCCGGAATCATCGAGCCCGGCCATTTCCGCTTCCATGCCGGCGGCGAGGCGGTCGTGCGGCTCGAGGAGCGGCTGGGCTATGTGCATAAGGGCGTCGACGCCCTGATGCGCGGCGCGGGCCTCGAGCGCGCGGCTATTCTGGCGGCCCGGGTGAGCGGGGACTCGACGGTCGCCTATGGCGTCGCTTTCGCCCGCGCAGTCGAGGCGGCGCTCGGGATCGAGCCACCGCCACGCGCCCAGGCGCTCCGCGGAATCATGGCCGAACTCGAGCGGATCGCCAATCATCTCGGCGACATCGGCGCGATCTGCAACGACGCGGCCTTCGCCCTGATGCACGCCCACACCGGAATCCTGCGCGAACGGACCCTGCGCGCCGCCAAAGCCGCGTTCGGCCATCGGCTGATGATGGACGCGGTCGCTCCCGGCGGCGTCGCGGTCGATCTCGCCCCCGGCGGAGCCGAGGCGATTGCCATGCTTTTGCGCGAGATCCGGAAGACCTTTCCGAAGCTCGTCCGGCTCTACGACAACACCGCCTCCCTCCAGGACCGGACGGTCGGAACCGGGGTCCTGAAGGTTGAGCTTGTTCGCCAATACGGGGCCGGCGGGGTGGTCGGGCGCGCCTCGGGGCGCGATTTCGACGCGCGGCGCGACCATCCCTACCCGCCCTACGACTGCCTCGACTTCAAGGTTCCGACGCGGCGGGCGGGCGACGTCAACGCGCGAATCTGGGTCCGGATCGAGGAGGTCGGCGAGAGCCTCGACCTGATCGAAACGATGCTGGCGCGCCTGCCCGCCGGGCCGCTCCGCGCCGCGCTGCCCGCGCCGGAAGCGCCGGTCGAGGGCTTCGCGCTCGTCGAGGCGTTCCGCGGCGACATCTTCGCCCATGTTCGCCTCGACTGGGACGGGACGGTGGCGCGTTGCCACCTGCGCGACGCGTCGTGGTTCCAGTGGCCGCTTCTCGAGGCGGCGATCGAGGGCAATATCGTCGCCGATTTTCCCCTATGCAACAAGTCGTTCAACTGCTCCTATTCAGGATGCGACCTCTGACATGCGCGATACGCTGCTGCAGGGCCTCCGCCCGCCGCTGACGGAAGCCCCGCCGGAGGCAAACGACCCAGAGCTCGCCGCGCTCGCGGCAGCGGTCACCGTAGCGGCCGACAAGGCGCTCGGGCGCAGCCTCGCAATCCGGCATGTCGACGCCGGCTCCTGCAACGGCTGCGAGCTCGAGATCCACGCGCTGAACAACGCCTTCTACGATCTCGAGCGGTTTGGATTCCGCTTCGTCGCCTCGCCCCGGCACGCCGACGTGCTGCTGGTGACGGGCCCGGTGACGCATAACATGCGCGAGGCGCTGAAGCGGACCTACGACGCGACGCCGGCGCCCAAATGGATCGTCGCGGCGGGGGCCTGCGCGGCCGACGGCGGCGTCTTCGCCGGCAGCTACGCCGTGGCGGGGGGAGCCTCCAGCGTCGTCCCAGTCGACCTCGTCATCCCCGGCTGCCCGCCGAACCCTGCGACCCTTCTCAGGGGATTGCTGGCGCTGATGAAGGGCGGACGGTAGCGTGGTCGGATGATCGGATTGAAGGATTTCTTTCGTTACGCTGCCTGGGCGGGTTCCCGCCGGGTTTTCGCGGCCTCCTTGCAAAAGGAGAGTGCGTCTTCCAGGGTTGTGACGAACGCATCCGTCTCGACGAGCATTGGCGTCGAGGGCGCAGGCGGACCGCCAAAAACGAGGGCGCAGATCGGCGCCCTTGCGCCTCTCGTGCGCAGGCGGCGAACCGCATAGCGCAACGGCGCCAACGACTCGGCGTTCAGATAAACGAGGCAGATCGCGTCACAATTTTCAGTGGGCATGCTGAGAAAGTCGGGCGCATGATTTGCCGGAGCTTCAGTCGCTTGGGACTCAATGTTCTGCTCCCGAAGGACTTGCGCCAGGATTACCGCAGCCGCGCTGTCGATCGCCGTCCTTCCAGCGATGCACAGAACGGAAAAAGGCTGGAGCGCGGAATCTCGCTGGCCGGTGTCGCCAACATCCCCCTCTTCATTGGCGACCTCGATTGCCAAGTCTTGGTGACCGGCAAGCTCGGATACAATTTTTTCGACGGTAGCATAGACCTCGAGCTGCCGGTCGCGATCCAGGACGCCCCGCCCAGCGTCCCTCTGCGCCATCGCAAGGGCGGGCAGGGCGACGTCTTGAAAGTAGCGTAGCAATGGCATGCCCTTCAGCAGCTCCTCCGCCTGATAGGCGACTTCGTCAACATCGGACGCCAGCGCCCGCTGATAGAAGCTCTGGACTGGCGTCAAGGGCGGCCTGTCTCCAAGCAAGAGCTCGATAAAGTTGAGGCTCTCGACATGTCGTCCAAGCACGACAAGGCACGCGGTTATCGGGGTGGATAAAAGAAGCCCCGGCGGGCCCCACAAGAGCGTCCAGAACGATGCGGCCACAATAATCGCCAGAGGCGACATGCCCGTCGTGTGCCCGAACAACCTCGGCTCGACGACCTGACCCATCAACCCTTCCAACGCTACGTAAAGCAGCGCGGTTTCGACCATCATCCTCCATCCCGGGTCGACCCCTGCCGCGACAGCCAGTGGGATCGCCATGGCTATCAGCGCGCCGACATAGGGGACGAAACGCAAGACCGCGCCCACGATTCCCCAGAGCGCAGGGTTCGGAACGCCGATGAAGTAAAGGCCGATCCCGATGGCGACGCCGAAGGCGGCATTGATTCCCGTCAGCGCCAGAAAATACTGGCTCAAGCGGCGGGCGGCCTCATCGAGCGCTTCCGTGGTCCGGTGCAGATCGTGCGATCCGACCAATCTGATCAGACGGTCGCGTAGATCGCTTCGCTGCAACAGAATGAAAATGATGAAAACGACAACGACGGCGATCGTCGCCAGAGGCGGAAACAGCGCGCCGAGAACGCTCTGCACAATTTGAACTGGACCCGGCGGAGGTTCGTGAACCTCCACCTGCATGAGTTTGGTGTTGGAGACTTCATTCGGATGCGGGTTATTCGCTTGACCCGTGGTTGACTTCTCGAGGCCTTCGAGAGCGTCTGCCGCCTTTTGCACGACGTGGGCGCCGAGCGTCGAGCTGCGAAGCGTCTCGAGTTTGTGAGCGATGACGGCCTGATACGCGGGCAGTTGGTCAGTCAGTTGTGACACCTGGCGTCCGATGACAGCGCCGAGCCCAGCCAGCAGCAGAATGGCTAGGGCGACCGCCAAAATGACGGACGCAGTGCGACCCGCGCGCAGCTTGATTAGGCGGTCTACCAATGGCGCAAGGACAAAACTGAGCAGCACAGCGAGCGCCATCGGCACGAGCGCATCACGAGCGAAATAGAGTCCCGCGACGATGACGACTCCGATGATTGCCGTGTCGGTCGCTCTCGCGCGGCGACCAAGGTCGGCCCTTGGGCCTGAGAATGGACTGCTGATTTCCATTCGACTGGTCAGATTCATTGTGGGCGTTCCTCGAAGGGCGAACCAATGAAGACGAGAACTCGTGCTCGACTTTATCTCCACTAAGCCGGTTCACTGTGGCTAATTGGCGAGTGCCATTGAGTGCCATATACTCGGAACTATAGACGTTTGTTTCATCGAAAAAGCACAGTGCTTCTGACGACCAATCCTTCCTCGACGTCTCGTTCCAATAGCGCCCTTGAATGAACGAGCGCCGCTTTTTTCGCGTCCCGCTTGACGCCCCAACCGGTCTTTGTGAAGTAGCGGCCATGCGTCCGATCCACGTCATCGGCGGTGGCCTCGCCGGCTCCGAGGCGGCCTGGCAGGCGGCAGAGGCCGGCGTTCCCGTCGTGCTGCACGAGATGCGCCCCCTCAGGGAAACGCCCGCCCACCGCACCAGCCGGCTCGCCGAGCTCGTGTGCTCGAACTCGTTCCGCTCCGACGATTCGTCGGCCAACGCCGTCGGCGTCCTGCATCGGGAGATGCGGGCGATGGGCTCGCTCGTCATGCGGAGCGCCGACTCCCACCAGGTGCCGGCCGGCGGAGCGCTCGCCGTCGACCGCGACGGCTTCTCCGAGGCGGTCGAGGCGGCGGTCCTGTCTCACAAGCTCGTAACGCTCGAGCGCGGCGAGATTTCCGGCCTGCCGCCGGAGGACTGGGACAGCGTGATCGTCGCGACCGGGCCGCTGACGTCATCGGCGCTCGCGGAGCCCATCGGGGCGCTGACCGGCGAAGGCTCGCTCGCCTTCTTCGACGCCATCGCGCCGATCGTGCACCGCGACTCGATCGACATGGACGTCGCCTGGATGCAGTCGCGCTACGACAAGGAGGGCCCGGCCGGCGACGCCGCGGCCTATGTCAACTGCCCGATGAGCCGCGACGCCTACGAGGCCTTTATCGACGCGCTGCTCGCGGCCGAGAAGACCGAATTCCGCGAATTCGAGGGAACGCCGTATTTCGACGGCTGCCTGCCGATCGAGGTGATGGCCGAACGGGGCCGCGAGACCCTGCGCCACGGGCCGATGAAACCGTTCGGCCTCACCAACGCCCATCGGCCGTCCATGAAGCCCTATGCGGTCGTGCAGCTCCGGCAGGACAACGCGCTTGGCACTTTGTTCAACATGGTCGGCTTCCAGACCAAGCTCAAATACGGCGAGCAGGGCAAAGTCTTCCGGATGATCCCGGGCCTGGAGAAGGCCGAGTTCGCCCGGCTCGGCGGTATCCACCGCAACACCTATCTCAATTCGCCGAAACTGCTCGACGGGCGTCTGCGCCTGAAATGCGCGCCCCGCCTGCGCTTCGCCGGGCAGATCACCGGCTGCGAGGGATATGTCGAAAGCGCCGCGGTCGGGCTGATCGCCGGGCGCTTCGCCGCGGCCGAGCGGCTCGGCCGAGCGCTGGCGCCACCGCCGGCGACCACAGCGATTGGCGCGCTCCTCAACCACATCACCGGCGGCCACATCGAAAGCATCGACGGCGGCCCGCGGTCCTTTCAGCCGATGAACGTCAACTTCGGCCTCTTCCCGCCCGTCGTCGAGCCGCGGGTCGACGAGGCGGGGAACCGCCTGCGAGGCCCGGATCGCGGCGTCGCACGGAAGCGCGCGCTGTCGGCGCGAGCGGAGAACGATTTGGCCTGGTGGATTGCTTCCGCGCATGCCACGGAGTCCGCAAGCGAGGCCTGACTGCCGTTCGCAATGCGGTCTATGATCCGCGAGGCGGCAATGGGATCTCGAAATCGAGCTATCTGCTCCGTCGGCTGCTCAGCCAATCGAATCAAAGATGTTGCAGCGAGGTCGGGGCGCGCCGCCTCGGAAGCGGGCGCGGCCGTGAGCATGACGGCCTCCATCGAAACGACACGTCCTGACCAACGGAGATGTTGACAGACGTTACTAGATACGATACAGAGTTAACTTGTAGATGTAGAAAGCATTGCTGCTCGTTCACGAGGCTCGGACTTGCCAGGTCAGCGCAAGAACGAGAGAGGGGGAGAAATGGGTCAGCTCTTCTCGCCCATCTTTGGGTTAACCCAAATTCCATACTTTGAAGGATATTCGGCGCAAAGGCGAAGTTTCCCAAGGGAGAGCCGGCGCGCATGATCAGATCTCCAGCCCCGGACTTGCCCGCGGTTCATCCGGGCCCGGGGCGCCGGACGCAAGCCAGGAGGGCGCGCAATGGCTTGGCCGCCGCTGTCGCGATTGCAGGCTCACTCGTGATCTCAACAACCGCTCTCGCGTTGCTCGAGCACGTGAGCGACAGAGCGACAGAAGTTTTCGGCGACGTCGATCAGGGTCTCGACGGGTATGGAGAGTTGTTTATCGGCGACCCTCACCGGTCCACGGACCTCTTTGCCGCCATCGACGGCGCTTCCTCCTCGTCAACCGAATCCTATCGATTGGCGACGAGCGAAAGTTGCAGCCAACCGTCGGAGATACACGCGACGGCGCCAACGAAGGGCGACTCTGCTCCAACCTTGCCAACGCGGGGAAGATTTTGTTTCGGGCCACATGATGTCATTGCATATTACCCATTGGCCGGAAATGACGATCGGCCCTCGGTCGACCTGGCTTACGACAACATTCCTTCCGCAGTGCGAAGCAATATTGCCGACAGCCGGCTTGTCGCCGCAAGCGAGGACGAAGATGCATACGATTCTCGCAATTTTCCTGCGAGCGGGTCGCGGGGGTTAAAGGCGCCGTCGAGATCGAATGCGCGTCGGCGTGTGGCATCGATTATGCGCCTGGTTGGGTGCGCCCGTTGCGCGGGACAAGTTGGGCAAACGTCGCCCAAACCAGCAAAGCTGTTCGCATTTGTGTTTCCGAGGGATTTTTTTTGGAGCGCTCGATTCGTGCGGCAAGAGCGTCTGCCGACCGGGGTCGCGCGACAGAGAGGCGCTGACCGGATTATAGCCTGGAACTTTCGTCGGGCCAGGGCAGCGCGTGTTGTTCTCGGCGGACAGGGATAGGCATTTGCCGACCTGGACGGAATTGACGGCATGATCCGCTCGCGTCAGAGCGCCAGGGCGACAAGGTCGTAGGAGAAGCGACAGCTTGCCGCATTCCGTACCGGCCGTTAACAGCCGCATTGTCGTCGGCGTCCCGATTGGAAAGCGCGCAGGGCATGAAGACCGCGGATTTCGTCGTCGCCAGACGGCCGAGCCTAGCCGACGTTCGGCGCTTTCCGACGGTCGAGTTCGTCGACTACGAGCGCCGGCTGGTCGAGCAGCAGGAAATGCTTCAACGTGTCCAGCAGGCCTATCTGGGGACGCTGAATCGGGCCGTCGTCGTGCTCGAAGGCTGGGACACCGCGGGCAAGGGCGGACTCGTCCGCCGCCTGGGCTGGGCTCTCGATCCGCGCAGCTTCAAAGTTCATACGATCGCCGCTCCCACCGAGCGGGAGAAGACGCTGCACTATTTGCAGCGATTCTGGGAACGCCTGCCGCAGCATGGCCAGATCGTCGTGTTCGATCGTTCGTGGTACGGCCGCGTCCTGGTCGAGCGGGTCGAGGGCTTCGCGACGACGGATGAATGGAAGAGGGCTTACGACGAGATCAACGATTTCGAGCGCATGCTGATCGCCGACGAGACGAGGCTCGTGAAGCTCTTCCTGCACATCACGCCGGAGGAGCAGATTCGCCGGTTCCACAACCGGCTCGCCAACCCGCTGAAGCGCTGGAAGCTGTCCTACGAGGACTTCCGCAACCGGGCCCACTGGAAGGACTACGAGGCGGCGATCGAGGAGATGATGCAGAAGACCTCGACGCATCGGGCGCCCTGGCACCTTATTCCCGCCAATGATAAGCCCTATGGCCGGCTGGCGGCGTTGCACATCATCGCCGACCGACTTTCAAGGAACGTTTCCCTCGACCCGCGGCCGCTCGATCCGAAGGTGCTCGAGGCCGCCGAGCGCCTCCTCGGCATTTTCGTCCCCGCGGATGGCCGGCGGTCGAAAAAATCGGACCGCGCCCGATTGAACGAAGTCGACGGCGCGTAAGTTTTTGTCTCCTGCGAACACCCACTGGATTGCCCCGGGTCGGTCGAGGCGCTAGGCCAGTGAACAAGGGACAACACGGAGGACAGGAGATTCCCCATAAGTCACGCAAGCGGAAGGTGAAACCCGCAATCCGGGTCCAGTACGGCGCGCTCCCCTATCGATTCACGCCGGAAGCGGCGATGGAAATCCTGCTTGTCACCACGCGCCAGTCCAGACGCTGGATCATCCCCAAAGGCTGGCCGATCAAGGGCCTTAAGCCGGCGAAATCGGCCGCCCGCGAGGCCTTCGAGGAAGCCGGCGTGAGAGGGCGCGTCGGAGGAAAGTCGATCGGCCTCTTTACTTACGAAAAGCTGCTCGACGACAGCGGCATGCGCGTGAACTGCGAGGTCAAGGTCTATCCGCTGCTGGTCAAACGACAGAGCGAGGTCTGGCCCGAGCTCGAGCAGCGCGTGGTTCAGTGGGTGGCGCCGACCCGCGCGGTTTCCATGATCCGGGAGCCGGAGCTGAAGGCTTTGGTTGCCGCCTTCGCCAGCCGCGCGACTGCGGCCAAGGGCAAGTCGGCGCAGTGACAGCGGCGAGAGAGCGCCGTCGGCAAGCTGCATGACCTGCTCCAGCGGCCCGACGCGAGATCGAGTACGATCTGTGCTTCCGATTTCCATATCAACATAATATTCCGCCCGCCGGGAAAAACGGGTCGACGCTAAACAGGGTCGCAACCCACTGATTTCGTTATGGCCCGACGCTAAATCGGCGCTAAAACAAGCTAAGAGCGCCGCCGGCCCGAAAGTCAGCGCCGCCGCGCCCAGCGCCAGATCGCCCATTGGCGGCGGAGCGGCGAGGCCTCGGCCGGCAGGTCGAAGGGCTTTGCGGCGTTGCGGTCGAGCCGGTCGAGATCGAGGCCGACGGCCCCGAGCGGGATGAAGGCCGGCAGGATCGACTGCGGCGACGCCGCGAGCAGCCTCTCCGCCTCGCTGAGCTTCTCGCGGGCGAGCGCCCGCGCCTCGCCGCATGCCGCGACGACCTCGTCGCTTGCGCGGCGCGCATCGAAATCGCCCATCGCGGCCCCATGGCGCCGGGCGATGTCGACGGGAAACAGGGTCAGCGCCGAGCCTGCCCTCCACGGCAATGCGGCGAGCATGCGGATCAGCCCCAGCGTCATTCCGGCCGGGGCCGAGGCTTTCGCGGGCTCTGACCCCCCGTCCCCGCCACCGCAGATTCGCGTGGAAAGCCGAAGTCGCGCGCCCTCGCTTCCGTCGGCGTAGGCCTCGAACGCGGCGAGATCGAAGCCCTCCGCCGAAACCAACTCCTCGAGCCGCGCGTCGAGCATCGCCTCCAGCTCATCGCGTGGCAGCGAGAAACCCCCGACGGCCGACATGAGCGCCAGCGCCGTCGGGTTGCCGGCGGCTTCCGCCTCCCGCTCCCCGCATACGACGCCGCGCCACCAGGCGAGCCGGAGGGCCGCCAGATTGGGGTCGCGGGCACGGAGGCGCGCTTGGCGAATCTCGTGGTCGAACGCGGCCAGGGCGATGAGAGCGTCACGGGCGTCAGGCGGGGCATAGAGAGCGCCGAGCCACCAATCGCGGGCATGCTCGCGGGCGAGGGCGGCGCAATGCTTGTGGGCCTGCGCCAGCGCCGCGGCGCCGACCGGGCCCTTCGGCGTCACGGCGTTGCGATCAGCGCCGCCGCGACGCGGCGGTCTTCCGACTGCATCACATTATAAACGCGCAGCGCCGGGCCCGTCGCCATCGCCTCGAAACGGACACCGGCCTTGTGCAGCGCCACCCTCAGCGCCTCGGGAATGGGCGCCATATGCGCGCCGGAGCCGATCACGAGGAATTCGATCGATCCCGGCGCGTCCGCCAATTCGGCGAACAGCGCCGCAAGCGTTTGCTTGTCGAGGTGATCCGCGCTCGTGGCCTCGATGCCGCGGACGCCCTTAGGGGTCGCGAGGATCGAGCCATGGTGCGACATGCCGGCGAAGGCGAAGGCGCCGCCGCCGTGCGCCAGGATCGCATGCCTGCCCGGCGCGAACGGCGCAGCCTCGATGGCGGCCGTCACGCCTTGACCCTCTTCTCCGCAGGCGTCGTGGCGGTGTCGGCGTCCTGGTCCTTCTTGTCGAACACGTCGCCGCGCACGCCCATGTAGATTAGCATCGGAGAGCAGATGAAGATCGACGAATAGGTGGCTACGAAAATTCCCCAGATCATCGCGGCGGAGAACGAACGGATGACGTGGCCTCCCAGGAAGAACAGGGCGAGCAGCGCGAGGAACACGGTCGTCGCAGTCATGATGGTGCGCGGCAGAACGGCGTTGATCGACATGTCGATGATCTCGGCCGTCGTGAGACGCTTGTATTTCCGCATGACCTCGCGAATCCGGTCGAGCACCACCACGGTCTCGTTCAGCGAATAACCGACGATGGTCAGGATCGCCGCAATCGATGTCTGATTGAACTCGAGCTGGGTCACGCAGAAGAAGCCGACCGTCAGCAGAAGGTCGTGCATCGTGCCGATGATCGCTCCGACCGCAAACTGCCACTCGAAGCGGAACCAGAGGTAGGTCAGCACCGCGATGATGGCGACCACGACGCCGAGCGTGCCGCTTTGCACAAGTTCGGCGGAAACAGTCGGTCCGACCGAGTTGACGCTGCGGAACAGGTAGTCCTTGGAAAAGGCGTCGCGTAGTTTGGCGATTGCAGTCTGCTCGCCCGAGTCGCCACCCGGCTGTACGCCGATCCTCAACAGAACGTCCGAACTCGGCGCCGAGCCGTTGCACTTCGACCTGGCCAAGTCCGAGGCTGTCCGCCTTCGCGCGGATCTCGGCCACGTGCGCTTCGCCACTCTTGGCGCGCATGTCGACCTGGGTGCCTCCGGCGAAGTCGATGCCGAAATTCATGCCAACGAACAGGAACATCAGCACTGAGATGATCGACAGCGTCGCCGACAGCGGATAGCTCACGCGGCGGAACCGCATGAAGCCAAACTTGGTGTTCTCAGGCGCGAGGCGGAGGAGTTTCATCGAGCGGTGTCCATAAGGCTCGCCAACGCGTTCATATCGGGATCTTTTTCGGCCGGCCACGGTGATACCACAGCCCGATCATCATCCGCGTCATCGTCACCGCGGTGACAATGGACGTCACGATGCCGAGGCCGAGCGAGACGGCGAAGCCGCGCACCGCCCCTGAACCGAAAAGGTAGAGGATGAGCGCGGCCACGAACATCGTCACATTCGAGTCGACGATCGTGGCGAAAGCGCGCTTGAAGCCCGCGTCGAGGGCGGAGATCACCGACCGTCCGAGATGCGCCTCCTCGCGAATCCGCTCGTAGATCAGCACGTTCGAATCGACCGCCATGCCGATGGTGAACACGATGCCGGCGATGCCGGGCAGGGTCAGCGTCGCCCCGAGCAGGACCATCGAAGCGAAGATGAGGAGAATGTGCACACCAAGCGCGAGATCGGCGAAAACACCGAAAACGCCGTAGGTCGCGATCATGTAGACGACGACCAGAATGGCGCCCACAAGGGCGGCGCGCTCGCCGGCGTCGATCGAATCCTGCCCGAGCCCCGGTCCGACGGTGCGCTCCTCCACCACGGTGAGCTTGGCCGGCAATGCCCCCGCGCGCAGAAGGATCGCCAGGCTGCTTGCTTCGTCCATAGTGAAATTGCCCGTGATCTGACCGGTCCCGCCGGTGATTGGAGAGCGGATGACCGGGGCCGAAATGACCTTGCCGTCGAGCACGATGGCGAACGGCCGCCCGACGTTTTCCGACGTCACCAGCCCGAACTTCTGCGCCCCCCGCAGATTGAAGCGGAAGGTCACGTCGGGCTCGCCGGTCTGCTGATCGAAGCTCTGCTGGGCGTCAACCAGATCCGCGCCGTCGACCATGATGCGCTTTTGAACCGTGATCGTCCCCCCGCCTTTCTGCATCGGCAAGGTTTCGACCTCATTTGGCGAATCGCCGGGGTCCGCGACCAGCTGGAAGTCGAGCTTGGCGGTCTGGCCAATGATCTGCTTGAGCCTGGTCGTGTCCTGAAGGCCAGGCACCTCGATCAAGATTCGGCTGGCGCCCTGCCGCTCGACGACCGTTTCCTTCGTGCCCATGGCGTTGATGCGGCGGTTCAAAACCTCGATCGACTGCGTCACCGCATGGCCCACCTTGTCGGCGACGGCGGCGTCGGTCAGCGTCAGCTGCACGCCGTTGTCGGTTTCGGTGACAACGAGGGTGCGCCCGTTTCCCCCGGCCAAGGGGCCGCCGATCGGCTGGCTGAGCGACTGCAGCAGCGCATAGGCCTTGTCGCGCTCGGCCGAATCCGCAATGCGAACGAGAACGCCGCGGGGTTGTGAGGCGATGCCGCCGGAAAGTCCGATCTTGCCGTCGCGCAGCTTTTGGCGCACGTCGTCGCGCAGGGCTTCGACCTGGGACTTGATCACTGAGGACTGGTCGACCTGCATCAGCATGTAAGCGCCGCCCTGGAGATCGAGGCCGAGAACGATCTGGCGCATGGGTATAAAGCCGGGCAGCCGGGCGGCGAACGAGTCAACGGCGCCCGTCGGCATGAAGCTCGGGATGACGAGCAGCACGGCAGCCGCCACGAGCGCAAGAACGGAAGCCAATTTCCAGGGGGCGAAACGGAGCATCAGGCTCTCTGTCTAACAATGTGCGAAGGCCGCAAGAGGGCGAACCTCAGGCGTTCGGCGCGTCCTTCTTGGCGGGCGACTTGCCGGGCGTAGGCGCGTCCTTGATCGGTTCGCCCCTGGCGCGGACTTCTGCGATTCCCGTGCGGGCGAGGCGGACCTTCACGTTCGGAGCGATTTCGAGTTCGACCTCATGATCGTCCACCGACTTTGACACCTTGCCGATGATCCCGCCGGTCGTGACCACGACGTCGCCGCGCCTGGCCGCCTGCACCATCTCGCGCTGCTCCTTGGCGCGGCGCTGCTGCGGGCGCCACAGTACGAAATAGACGATCGCGATCATCGCCACGATCGGCACGAGCTGGATGACCGTGTCGGGTATGCCCGCCGGCCCCGCGCTGGCGGTCTGGGCGAAGGCTTGGGTGATCAGCACTGGGCGGAGGCTCCGGCGACGCGGATGCCGCGCCGTTTCGTCAAGGGGTCATACGGAAAGCGTCGCATATATAGCCGCAGACCGCGCGAAAGCAACGCCGAGGGGCCGGCGAAAGCTTCGGGCCAGAGTGTGGACTCTGCGCGCCCGAGAGGTGATAACGCGTGTCGCCGGCGACGCCGGGATTGGGAGGGAAATCAGATATGAACAAGCAACTCGCGGAATTCATAGGGACCTTCGCCCTGGTGTTTTTCGGCTGCGGCGCCGCGGTCGTTGGCGGCATGGGCTCCGGCGCGACAGCGGTCAATCTACTCGGCATCGCGAGCGCATTCGGCTTTGCCCTGATCGCGATGGCGTACGGCATTGGGCCGGTCTCCGGCTGCCACATCAATCCCGCGGTCAGCTTCGGCGTCTTCGTCGCGGGCCGCATGAGCGTGGCCGAAATGATCGCCTACTGGATTGCCCAGGTACTCGGCGCATTGGTCGCCGCCGGGATTCTTTACATCATCCTCTCGGGCAAAGCGCACGGGTGGAACGGGGGGCTCGGACAGAACGGCTGGGGTCCCGGATATCTCGGCGAGTACAACCTCGCCGCGGCTTTCGTATTCGAAGTCGTCGCGACGTTCCTGTTCCTCGTTACCATCCTCGGAGTCACGCATCCCTTCACGCCCGCAGGCTTCGCCGGTCTGGCAATCGGTCTGACCCTAGCCGTCATCCACCTGGTCGGCATCAACATAACCGGCACCTCGGTCAACCCGGCACGCTCGATCGGCCCGGCGATCGTCGGCATCGGGACGAACCCGAAGGCCGTTGTGCAGCTGTGGCTCTTCATTGTTGCGCCGCTGATCGGCGCGGGCGCCGCCGGCCTGCTTTTTCGCGAAGGCGCTTTGCTGGTTCCGCCGCCGCCACGGTCCTAATGCTCAACGCTCACGATCTTGCAACCTGAAGCATGGCGGGCGAAAAGCCCGCCATGCTTCACATCAACGGCTTGATCTACCGCCTCGGCGAGCGGCTGCTGATCGATGGCGCCACCGCCGCGCTGCCGACCGGGGCAAGGATCGGACTCGTCGGGCGCAACGGCGCTGGCAAGACCACACTTTTCCGCCTGATCCGCGGCGAACTCCCGCCCGAGAGCGGCTCGATCGCGACCGCGAAGGGCGCGCGGCTCGGCAGCGTCGAGCAGGAAGCGCCCGGCGGGGCGGAGGCGCTGATCGACTTCGTGCTTGCCGCCGATGTGGAACGAGTGGCGCTGATCACCGAGGCCGAAAGCGCGAACGACCCCGAACGCATCGCCGACATCCAGACGCGGCTCGTCGACATCGACGCCCATGCCGCCCCGGCCCGCGCCGCCCGCATTCTCAGCGGCCTCGGCTTCGACGAGGAGGCGCAGAACCGGGCGCTCAGCGAATTCTCCGGAGGCTGGCGGATGCGAGTCGCGCTCGCCGCCGTCCTGTTCTCCGAGCCGGATGTCCTGCTTCTCGACGAGCCGACCAACTATCTCGACCTCGAGGGCGTGCTGTGGCTCACCGACTATCTGAAGGGCTGCCCGTCGACGATCCTAGTCATCAGCCACGACCGCGACCTTCTCGACGACGTCGCCGACCACATCCTGCATCTCGACAGAGGAAAGCTGACGCTGTGGAGCGGCGGGTATACGAGCTTCGAGCGTCAGAGACGGGAGCAACAGGTTCTTCAGGGCAAAGCGGCCAAGAAGCAGGAGGAGCGGCGTGCTCATCTCCAGGCTTTCGTCGACCGGTTCCGGGCCAAGGCGAGCAAGGCCGTGCAGGCCCAGTCCCGGCTCAAGATGCTGGCCAGGATGGAGCCGATCGCGGCCGTCGTGGACGAGACCGTGCTGCCGTTCAAATGGCCGCCGGTCGCGAAGAAGCTGAGCCCGCCGATCGTGACGATGGAGAAAGTCAGCGTCGGCTACGATGGCCGGACGGTCCTGTCGCGCATCGACCTCACCCTCTCGAACGACGACCGCGTCGGGCTGCTCGGGGCCAACGGCAACGGCAAGTCGACTTTCGCCAAACTCATCGGCGGGAGGCTCGCGCCGATGGGGGGAAAGATGGTGCGCGCGAACAAGCTCGAGGTTGGCTATTTCGCCCAGCACCAGGTCGACGACCTCTCGCCCGGCGGAACACCCTACACCCATGTCGCCGAGCGCATGCGCGGCGAGCCCAAGTCGAAGATCCGCGGCCGCGTAGCGATGATCGGCTTTTCCGGCGCACGCGCCGACACGAAGGTCGAGGCCCTGTCCGGCGGCGAGAAGGCGCGTCTGCTCATGGGCCTCGCCGCTTTCGACGGACCCCAGCTCCTGATCCTCGACGAGCCGACCAACCATCTCGACATCGACAGCCGCGGCGAGCTCATCGAGGCCATCAACGACTACGAGGGGGCCTGCATCATCGTCTCGCACGACCGCCGGCTGCTGGAAGCCTGCGTCGATCGGCTGTGGCTGGTGGCGGACGGCACGGTGAAGCCGTTCGACGGCGACCTCGCCGATTACGGCCGGTACGTTCTCGGCCAGGGCGCTTCGGCGCCGCCGAAAAGGCGCGAGGCTCCGAAGCCGGCTCCAGCGCCTGCGCGCGGTCGCGCCCAGGGGACGGTCAAGCGCGAGCTCGCCGCGCTCGAGGAGCGGATGAGCCGTTTCCAAGACCTTTTGCGCCGCATCGACGAGGCTCTGACGGAGGCGAGCGCCGCTGGCGGCGACGCCATCAAGATCGTCGACCTCGCCCAGCGCCGCGGCGAACTCGAGCGGGCGCTGACCTCCGCCGAGGAGGCATGGCTCGAACTGTCGGAAGAGGCCGAGGGCGCGTGACGGCTCAGCCGGCGCGGCGTCGGCTTAAGCGCCTTGAGGGGAACTGCAAAAAACTGGCATGACACGAGCCATTTGAAGCACTTGGGCGCCAAAAACTGTCGCTTTCGCGGCCCATGTCGCAGCCGGGCCGCCACTCGCGCTTGCGAAGATCCTCTTGGGACCGAGGCTTCGGAGGCGTACCATTTTCGCGCTCGGATTTAATGTTTCCATACTGTTACGACGCCATTTTCGGATTTTCGGATTTCCTGATCCGGCCGGCCTCGATCGAGCCATCGGCGATGGGCTCCGCTGGACTCTCACAGCCTTGCGTATCGTTGCAATGCGAGTGGCGGCGGTCGGAACGGCTTCGACAGAACCGGACAAGCTTTGGTCTCTTTGATCGAGCTCATGAGAACGTATATAGAACACCTTGGCAAATGTCAACAGAAATCGCCATGCGCGGCTCAGGGGTAGCCACCTCCTTTACCGCGGGACGAATCCGCGCTCTTCGCTTGCGCTCGCTTCGTGCTAGGGTTCCTCACTCGCGACGGAGCGACCGTTCCCACGCAGACGGACGCCGAGTCGCACTTTCGCCCCGGACTGGTTTCTCAAACGGAGAAATTGTCTTGTTCAAAAATACCCCTTTGGCCCGACGACAATGGACCGGGCTCGGCGACGAGCATCTGGCCAGCATCGGATTCGTCAACTTCGCCTGGAATGCGCTCGAACGGAAATTCGCCTCCTTGGTTTGGGTCACGGGCGGCTGGTCGCAGGAGGTCGGCGAACTGGTGGTCGCCGGCATGGGAAACGTCTCGCTCGTCCTGCTCTTCACCAATCTCCTGAAGCACGAGCTGAAAATGCGAGACGACCGCCGTCTTTGGGAGCAGGGCTTTGAAACCGGTGTTCTTTTCGACGCCATCCGCGACGCGCGCAACGACGTGGTCCATGCATTTTTCGACTGCGATCCAACGACGGGAGAAGAGGGATATTTCAAGGGATCGCCGAGGAAATGCACAAGCGGTCAGGCGGAGCTGAGGATGGTCGCAATGGCGACGAGCGATATCGACGAACTCTGTTGCGCCGTCTCGGATTGCTTTGAATTGATCGATGATCTCATTTTGAAAATCTGGTTCCGGCGCCGCATTCTGCGAGGAAGTCGCCGGGCGCCGGCGCGCTCCTACGAGCAGGCCGTACACGGTTGGCAGGACCCGCCTTTCGACGTCGGCCGCCTCAAAGCTTATGCGAAGAAGCGCTTGCGCGCCCGTTCGCACCAAAACGGTCGACCTGCGCAGGACCGTCTCCCGAGTCGCCGCGCCTGATGACCAGATGGCTTCGGTCGTCGCGGATGCGATTTCCGCATCGCTCGCGAAGGAAGCGGCCGGCGGAGCGACCCTGCCCCTTCCTCTCTCGAATGAATTGAACTGAGCGCTATAGTAGCGCCTTCAACGCCACTGCGCTTCCGTGTCTGCCCAGAAATCAGCTCGGATGAACCCGACTCAACCTATCCCTCTGCCAGACCGGGCGACCTTCTCGGTGTCGCGGAACCGTCAAAGGCGGCTTGACATTGGGATCGGCAAGCTCAGAGCGTCATCTGGGTCTGCGTCACAAGCGCGATGAGTTTGCCGTCCTCGGTCTCGACCCGCGTCTGCCAGACCTGGGTGCGGCGGCCGCGATGGATTGGCACGCAGCGGCCGACGAGCGTCGAGCCGGAAGGGGCGCCGGCGACGAAGTTCGTCTTGCTCTCGAGCGTCGTCGTTCCCTTGGCGCCCTCGGGCAGGCTGGCGAAAGCCGCCGCGCCGCCGAGCGTGTCGGCGAAGCTCATGATCGCGCCGCCGTGGGCGAAGCCGCCGAGGGTGCAAAGCTCGGGCCGCACGACCATTCGGGCCGCAACGGCGTCAGGCTCCACGCTCGTGTACTCGATGCACAGCAGTTCAGCGAAGGGAAGCGGGTTCGCGTTGATGCGGTCCAAAAGCGACATGTCCCTCAATCGCCGCGCTTTATCCGTTTCGCTTCTACCAGATAGCGGCGCCATGCGCCATGATGCGCGCTTACTTGGCCGGACCGAGGATAAATCCGCACAACGGGCGACGATGCCGTCAATGACGCGTGTGGCCGGATATGCTATAAGGCCAGATGCTTTCCGTTCTAATCCAGACGATCGAGGAGAAAAAGGCGCAGCTGGACCGGCTGCGCCCGCTGAAGCCGCACGCGCTCGTCAATCTCGAGCACGCTCACGACCTCGAGTTGACCTATACCTCGAACGCGATCGAGGGCAACACACTCACACAGGTGGAGACAAACCTCGTAATCGAGAAGGGCGTGACGATCGGCGGCAAGGCGCTCAAGGATCACCTCGAGGCGATCGACCATTACGAGGCGATCGGATACGTGCGCGAGCTGGCGAGCCAAAACGCGCCGCTGATCGAATTGGACCTGCGTAACCTGCATGCCCTGGTGATGAAGCGTTCCGCCCCCGACATCGCCGGACGCTACGCCGTGTCGGGGCGCTATGTGAACACGGACGCCGGACGGCGCGAGTTCCCCAGGCCCGCGGAAGTCCCCGCGCTCATGCGCGATTTCGCTACCTGGCTCCATGCGGCGCCGGCGTCGCCCGAAGCAGCTTTTGCGGCCCATCGCCGTCTGGTTGCGATCCATCCCTTCGACGACGGCAATGGCCGCACCGCGCGCCTGCTGATGAATCTGGTCCTGATCCGAGGCGGCTATCCTCCGGCAGCCATTCGCCCGGAACATCGTTTGGCCTATCTCGCCGCCTTGCAAACGGAGCAGGCTGGCGAAGGGGACGAGGATTTTCGACGCCTTCTCTATGAACGTCTGAACGCAGCTCTGGACGAGTATTTGATTGCTTTGAGAGAGGCGGATCCTCCGGCCTGAACAAAGGTCCCCTCGATCCGGGCGAACCGGGTTTAAGCAGTCAGCGACCGCTATTCGCCATTCTCGAGAGAGGTCCTGCGTTTGCGGATCCAATCTCGTCGGTGCGATAGTCCCGCTGCGGGGGCAGCGACGCAACGAAGGACAGAATTTGATGCCGCACAGCGTCGACAGATTCCTTACCACCCATACGGGCAGCCTTCCACGACCCGACGACCTCATCGAGATGATGTACGCCAGGGAAGAGGGCAAGACGATTGACCTCCACGCCTTGAACGCGCTCATCGGCGCTTCCGTCAGAGGAATTGTGGACAAGCAGCGCAAGGCCGGCATCGACATCGTCAACGACGGGGAGATGTCGAAGCCGAGCTACGCGACCTATATCAAGGACCGTTTGGCGGGGTTCGGCGGGACGGGAAATTCGTTCGTTTACGCCGATTTGGTCGATTTCCCCAACATGGCGAAGCGCGTGTTCGGCGATCCCGGCCGATCGCGCAGAAAGACGCCCGCCTGCAACGGACCGATCTCTGTCTCCGACCCGGACGCAGTGCGACGCGACGTCGAGAACTTGCGCCTGGCGGTCGGCGAATCGGCCGCCGAGCGGCCTTTTCTCACTGCCGCATCTCCCGGCGTGGTATCGCTGTTCTTTCGCAACGACTATTACCCCGACGAGAGCGCTTACCTCTTCGCGATTGCCGAAGCCATGCGGCCAGAGTACGAGGCGATCGTCAGCGGAGGATTCGATCTCCAGATCGACTGTCCCGATCTGGCCATGGGCCGGCATATCCAATATGCGAGTCTCGAGCTTCCCGACTTCCGCAAGCGCGCCGCCGAGCACGTGGAAGCCTTGAATTACGCGCTGTCGAACATACCACCCAACCGCGTGCGCATGCACCTCTGCTGGGGAAATTACGAAGGACCGCACCATTGCGATGTCCCTCTCGCCGACATTATCGACATCGTGCTCACGGCGCGCCCGGCGGCGATATCGCTGGAGGCGGCCAATCCGCGTCACGCGCATGAATTCGCGGTGTTCGAAAGGGTGAAATTGCCCGACGGCAAGGTGCTCATCCCGGGCGTCATCGAGTCCAAATCGAACTTTATCGAGCATCCCGAAGTCGTCGCGAACCGGATCAGCGCGTACGCCAAGCTCGTCGGTCGGGAAAATGTCATCGCAGGCAGCGACTGCGGCTATGGAACCTGGGTCGGCCAGGCCGCGGTCGACCCCGACATCGTCTGGGCGAAACTCGCCGCTTTGTCGGAAGGGGCGCGGATCGCCAGCCGCCGATTCTGGGGCTAGAACACTTCGCGATTAGCTGGGATCGCCTCTCCTCCGCCGCCGGAGATTCTCGCCGCACTTCTCGCACGCACTGCTTCCTGCGCGGCCGCCTTGCTATAAGGCGCCATGCGCCCGTCCCTCCTCGATCCGCTGTTCGCTCCGGCCGCGACGCTGCCGGGGATCGGACCGAAGAACGCCAGATTGTTCGACCGCCTGCTCGACAAGCCGCAGGGAGCGCGGGTGGTCGACGTGCTGTTCCATCTGCCCCATTCGACGCTCGACCGGCGCTCGCGGCCGAAAATTCGCGACGCCGTGCCGGGAACAATCGTCACCATCGAAGCAAAAGTCACGGAGCATCGCGAGCCCCCGAGTCCGCGCTCGCGCGCGCCGTTCAAGGTGCTGGTCGAGGACGAAACCGGCGACGTCGAGCTCGTGTTCTTTCTCGCCAACCCCCAATGGGTCCGCTCGCGCCTGCCCGTCGGCGCAACCCGCTGGATCTCCGGCAAGCTCGAAATCTATGACGGATTCCGCCAGATGGTTCATCCCGACCGGGTCATGAACGCGGAGGAATTCGCGAAACTTCCCGGCGTCGAGCCCGTCTACGGCCTCACCGAGGGCCTCTTTCAGCGCACCGTCGCCCGCGCCGCCGAGAGCGCGCTCAAGCGCCTGCCCCGCCTGCCGGAATGGGTCGGCGCCGAGACGCTCGATCGGTTGAATCTGCCTGGCTTCGCCGAGGCCCTCGGAGTGATGCATCGGCCGCAGGCGCCTGAGGATGTCGATCCGGGCGGCCGGGCCGCGACTCGTCTCGCCTATGACGAACTGCTCGCCAACCAGCTCGCCCTGCTTCTCGTGCGCGCCCGGATGCGGACGATCGCGGGCCGCGCGCATGCAACCGAAGGCGCGCTCGGACGCCGCCTCGAGGCCGCGCTGCCATTTTCGTTGACCGGCGCGCAGCGCAAGGCGATCGACGAAATCCGCGCCGATCTCAGGGCCGAGAAGCGGATGATTCGGCTCCTGCAAGGCGACGTCGGCTCGGGCAAGACCGTCGTCGCGCTGCTCGCGATGGCCGACGTGATCGAGGCGGGACGACAGGCGGCAATGATGGCGCCGACGGAGGTGCTCGCCCGCCAGCACTTCGAGCGGATCGCGCCGCTCGCGGAAAAAGCGGATATACGCGTCGCGCTGATGACGGGCCGCGACAAGGCCTACGAGCGACGCGAGACGCTGGCGGCGTTGGCAACGCGGGAGATCGACGTCGCGGTCGGCACACACGCCCTTTTTCAGGAGAGCGTGATCTTCGCCGATCTTGGGCTCGCCGTCGTCGACGAGCAGCATCGGTTCGGCGTCCGGCAGCGGCTGGCTCTGGCGTCCAAAGGCGATGCGGCCGATCTTCTGGTGATGACGGCGACGCCGATCCCGCGCTCGTTGGTGCTCGCCTATTTCGGCGACATGGACGTGTCCGCCCTGCGCGAGAAGCCGCCCGGGCGACAGCCGATCGACACCCGCGCCATGCCGATCGAGCGGCTGGACGAGGTCGCGGCGGGGCTGTCGCGGGCGCTGGCCGCAGGCGCGCGCGCCTACTGGATCTGCCCGCTGGTGGAGGAGAGCGAAACGCTCGACGCGGCGGCCGCGGAGGAGCGCGCCGAAGCCCTGCGCGCCATCTTCGGCGAGGTCGTCGGGCTCGTCCACGGCCGGATGGCCGGCCCCGAAAAAGACGCGGCGATGGAGCGCTTCCAGCGTGGCGAGACCAGAATCCTGGTCGCGACCACGGTCGTCGAGGTCGGGGTCGACGTGCCGCAGGCGACGATCATGATCGTCGAGCATGCCGAGCGGTTCGGGCTCGCCCAGCTCCACCAGCTGCGCGGCAGAGTCGGTCGCGGGGCGCGGCGTTCGAGCTGCCTCCTTCTGTACAAGGGTCCGCTCGGCGAGGCCGCCCGCACCCGGCTCGAGACGCTGCGGGCGACGGAAGACGGTTTTCGCATTGCCGAGGAAGACCTGCGCCTGCGCGGCGAAGGCGACGTGCTCGGCGCCCGCCAGGCCGGCGCGCCCGGCTTTCGTTTCGCGAGACTGGAAATCCACGGCGGACTACTGGCGCGGGCGCGCGAAGAGGCGCAGGCGGCGCTCGAGCGCGACGGAAGGCTCACCCGCGACGAAAACCGGGGGTTGCGGCTGCTGCTCTATCTCTTCGAGCGGGACGAAGCCGCGAGGCTGGTCGAGGCGGGCTAGAGTCGCGATCGTAACACTCCGATCATTCGATCATTCCTGAATTTGCCCTGCAGGGACGAGCCGGAAACGCGAACGAGAGAACGCCAACCCGAACCCAGGAAGCGCGGAGCGCGGCCGGTTCCCTGCCGCGCTGGCAACAGCGGTAAAAACAGTGGATCGGCCAATTTCCCTCCCGCAATTGCCGGGCAGATCTTCACGAATGTCAATGATTCCCGATAGTTGAAAAAACACCCCGCGGGCGGAACAGCGGCGGAACAGCGCATAACAGCGGGTCATGAGGCCGAGAGCACGACTCTCGAGGCTGCTCCGGAAAAAGTGACTTGCTCGAGAGCACGAGTTCACTCCATCTACCGCGCCGGCGGGAACCTGATCACGATAAAGTTTGTTTTAGCCGCCGACGGAATGGGGTAAGGGGTGGCGCGAATTTTGATTTGGGAACATCATGGCGAACGCAAAGCGTGTCGGCAGCATCGACTTCTGGCGCGGCAGTGTGCTGATCGCGATCCTGCTTGATCACATACCGGGCAACGTGCTCGAATCTTTCACCCCGAGGAACTTCGGGCTTTCCGACAGCTCCGAGGCTTTCGTGTTCCTCTCGGGCGTCGCCGTCGGAATGGTTTATCTGCCGAGAGCCCGGAAGCACGGTTTCGCGACCGTCGCGCTGGGTTGTCTCAAGCGCGCTCTGAAGCTTTATGGCGTGCATATCGCGCTGACCGCGGCGGCGCTCGCCATTTTCGCGCTCGCCTTCTGGGTGAGCGGGGTCGACGACCTGATCGCGGCGCATGGCCGGTCCTTCGTCTTCGGCTCGCCGCTGACCGGCCTGACCGGGGTAGCGCTTCTCAGCCACCAACTCGGCTATTTCAACATCTTGCCGCTCTACGTCGTCTTGATGCTGTGGGCGCCGCTGGCGCTTGCGCTGGCGATGCGTAGCGCCGCGCTGGCCCTCGTGTCGTCGGTCGCGACCTACGCCGCCTCGCGCGCTTTCGGGCTTCACCTGCCGAACTGGCCTGAAGCCGGCGGCTGGTTCTTCAATCCCCTCGCCTGGCAGCTCGCGTTCACGATCGGGCTCGTCTGCGCCGTCGTCTGGCGCAACGGGCCGCCGCGCGCGACGCCCGCCCTGGTCATCGCCAGCGTCGTCACGCTGGTGCTGTCGGCGCTTGCGACGACAAGCGGAGCGGGCCTCGCGCCCGGGCTTCGCGACGCAGCGTCCGCCCATCTCGACCTCGCCAAGCAGGATCTGGGTTTGGCGCGGCTCGCCCACTTCGCCGCGCTCGCCTATCTCCTCGCCATCGCTCCGGGTTTGACGCGCCTGATCGACGGGCGGGTGGGCCAGGCGGTGCAGAGCCTGGGACGCAACGGCCTTGCAATCTTCGCAGCGGGCTCGGTGTTTGCCGCGCTGGGACAGGCCGGGCTCGGCGCGGCTGCGCCTTATACATCTGTCGGGGTTGAGCATCTGGCCGGACTGGCATACACATTGATCGGCGTCGCCGCCCTGTTCGCCATCGCCCGCTGGATCGAGTGCAGAAATACGTCCGCTCCCCCCTCCGGCGCCGGCATTCGCGGCGCCGTCCCACAGCCGCTCTAGCGCACGGAGCGGCTGCTTTCGCTTTCCTTTTCGCCGCGGCGTCGGCGCGCGCCGACGAGATCAAGTGTCCCGCCCCGACATCGGCGTTCGAACCCGGTCCGAAGCTCGCGAACCTGGCCAGCGGCGCAGACCGCAGGCTTGAAATCCTCGCGATCGGTTCTTCGTCGACCGAGGGGATCGGCGCCACCTCGCCCGCAAACGCCTATCCTGAGCAACTCGAGGTCGAGCTGTCGCATGACGACGGAGTAGCCGCATACGTCAGGAACGCCGGCGTCGGCGGCGAACTGGCGGTCAAGACCCTGCAGCGCCTCAAGGCCGCGCTGAAGACCCACTGGCCGGAACTGGTGATCTGGCAGGTCGGCACCAACGACGCGCTCGTCGGCGTCGACGAGTCGCTCTTTCGCGCCACGGTCGAAAGCGGCGTCGCGGCGGCGCGGGCGGCCGGGGTCCCGCTTTTGCTGGTGGATCCGCAATTCGTGCCGAAGGCTCCGGATGAGACGCGCTATGAGCGCTTCGTGTCCATCGTCGACGAGATCGGGGCACGCGACCATGTCCCGGTTCTGTCGCGGTTCGCCATGATGAAGCATTGGGGCGCGAAGGGCGCGCCGTCGCTGCTCTCGGGCGATGGCCTGCACATGAACGACCTCGGCTACCGCTGCCTCGCCCATGCGATCGCCCAGGCGATCGAGCACGCCGTCGAGCAGGCGGTTGGCGCGAAGCTGTAGATTAATCACGCGTAACTAGTTGTTTTGGCATGCCGCCGACGGAGACTGTGGGCGCGGACGGGGCAAATGGCGCCCGAGATTGGTTGACGGCGCCAAGCGGATTAGCTGGCTACCGGGCGAGAGGGGGCGTACGCGACGGACAATTGTTCTGTGATGGGCTTCAAAACTGTTACGGTTCGGAGGTCGATAGCCACGCGCCAGCGGGCCGCCCCTTTCACTCGCATCGGCCCTCTCGCGTCGTGCCTTCCGCCTTGGGAGCGACTTATGAACGCAATTGGACTCGTCATCGGCTGCATCCTCATCGCGGTTGGACTCGTGATGCACGCCAACCGAGCTGGATATGTCTATTTCGTCATCGGACCCGGTACGGTTTTCGCGGTGGCGGGCATCGTCGCCATCTTGGCCGGCGGGTTTTGGCTGGCGGCGCGATAGCGGCGTCCCTCGCCTTCTCCGGCGATTACGCATAGCATGTTCGGCAGGCGTCAAGGGAGCGGCGCTTAGACATGGGTTCGAAGGACGACTAAAGCCGGTCGCTTCGACTGCCGATCGCGATTGTCTCCCGTACAGACACGACGCGGAGACGACGGCTGAGCGAGTTGGTTAATTGGCCGCCCGCCCCGGCAACGACGCGTTTCTCGACACAATCAGCCGCCGCCTCAACTGTTTCGCTACGCCCCTCAGGCGGGGACGCAAGCCCAAGGGCGACTGTCGCGGGCTCTGAGGCAAAGGGTAAAGACTGCCGTGTCACCGAGAACATGCCGAGAAAAATCCGGGCTCTCTGGATTCTTCATGGAGGACAATCAAGCTCCGCCGATGCGGTGCTTCTCCAAAGCTTTCCAGTCGATATCAACACCGTGACCCGGCCGTTCGGGCGCAATCGCGCAGCCGTCGACGATGCGCAACTTTTCCGAGACATAGCGATCAAGCGGAAAGCCGTGCACTTCCAGATAGCTTCGATTCGGCGCCGCGGCGAGCAGTTGGACTGTGACGTCGTGGGCGCCGTGCGACGTCAGTGGAAGATTGTGCGCTTCCGACAAAGCGCCGATCTTGCGGAAAATCGTGACGCCGCCGCAATTGGTGACGTCAGGCTCGGGATAGGTCACGCCGCCCGCCGCGATCATTTGTTTGAACTCGTAGAGCGTGTGCATGTTCTCGCCGGTGGCGACGGGCATTCCTCCTTCGCGCACGACCCGAACGTGGCCTTCGACATCGTCGGGAATCGTGGGCTCCTCGATCCAGACCAGATTAAAGGGCTGCAGCGCACGCGCGGCACGGATCGCTTGGTCCGCGGTCCATCGCATATTGGCGTCGATCATCAGCGGAAAGTCGTCGCCCAGATGCTCCCGCATCCGATGCGCGCGCTCGACATCTTCGCGAAGCTTGGGTCGGCCCGCTTTCATCTTGATCGCCCTAAATCCGTCAGCCTTGAACGCGTCGGCCTGCGCCAAAAGCTGTTCGATCGAGAAATCGAGATCGATTCCGCCGGCGTAGCAAGGCACCTTGGAGTCAAATCCGCCCAGTAAGCGCCATAATGGCAGATTTGCGCGCCGAGCCTTCAGATCCCACAATGCGATGTCAATCGCCGATATCGCGGAGGTGGCGTGGCCCCCGCGCCCGGAATAGTGGACCTTCCACCACATCGCTTGCCAGAGCTGCTCTGTGAAGTCCGCGTCCTGCCCCATTACGACAGGCGCAAGGTAGCCCTCGATCAGGGCGTGGAACGCCAAGGCCCCCGAATTCACGGCATAGGTGTATCCCATGCCCTCCGCGCCATCGGAATCTCGAATCCGCACTGTGACGAGTTCGAAATGGGGGATCAATCCGTGCGTGCTGTCGCTAAGCACGTTGTCGAGCGGAATACGGTAAATTCCCGTCATCACAGATTCAATATTGGCCACGATGACCTCTGTTCTTCCGTCCGCGCACCTTTGAGTGGTTAGTTGATCGCCGCCGGGGTTTGGCCGGAACGTGACCTTTCCTTAGCGATTCCTTTAGGACCGCTTCCCGCCCAATCCTGGATTTCAAACTGACCCACTACCCGAATCGGTGAGAATGAATGTAGTACAAAATTTGGTGGCTGCCAAGGATTTTCACCGCCAGCGGCCGACCGAGCCAATCCCGACGCCTGGGCGCGAGCGACGCACGCGGAGGCGAAGATCGCGGCGCCGGAACCGAGTCCCTTGAACCGTGTCCCTTAGGCGCGGGTGCGGCGCGGAAGTCGGCTGAAAGCGGTCGACCGCAACTTCTGGTCCAAGAACAGGGAGCCCGCGTCGCAAAGTCGCTGGAGCGAGGAGCTTGAAACCGGAGGACAGGGCGCATTTCGCCGTCGACACCCGGGGCAGCCGGCGCGTCGTCCGACCTGCCGGCGCCTCTCGAAGTCGGACGAGATCGCTCCGTCCGGTCTCGCGATTTCCGCCGCTGGGGCTCGGGGCCAGACCGGCCGGCGGAGGGCGCGCCGCTCGAGTTCCTCGAGCGCGCTCTTATATTACGCCCGCGCGCGATCCCAGAGACGGCGATAGACGGCGACGATTTCGTCGACCTCCCGGTCGCGGCTGAAGTCTTGTTCCACTCTGGTCCGGGCGCGCGCGCCCATCGCGGCGATCCGCTCTGGATCGCGCATGAGCGGCTCGATCGCCGCGACCAAAGCGTCGACGTCGTCGATCGGCGCGAGAACCCCCGAGTTGCCGTCCGCTATGAGCATCTCCGCCGCCCCGGCGCGCGTCGCGACCACCGCGGCGCCGGCGGCCATCGCCTCGAGCATCGTGAGACCGAAGCCTTCGACCCGGGACGCGAACACGTAGATCGAGATCCGCTGATACCAGAGCGGCACCTCCTCGATCGGCAATTCGCCCAGGAACCGGATGCGCTCGGCAAGCCCCACCGCTGCGATCCGCTGCTTGAGCTTTTCGACCAACGGCAAATTGTCGACGGAGACATGGCCGACGAGGACGGCGGTGAAGTCCGGATATTTCGGCAGAAGCCGGCACATGGCCTCGACAAACAGATCGCTGCCCTTCTGGCGGCGCACCCGTCCGAAGGTCCCGATGCCGTATTTCCCCGGCAGGCCGGTCGCCGCGAAGGCGGCCTGCCGGTCTTCGGGCGGCCGATAGGTCTCAAGGTCGATGCCGTGGTGGATGACGGTCGCGTCCCGCCGTACGAAGGAGGCCGACGTCTCGCTGGTCGCAATGACCGCGTCCATCCGCGCCATGAGAAGGTCGGTGTAACGCGACTTTCGTCGCTGGCTGGCCGAGTTGAAGATGAGCTCGAGCCGCCAGCCGAGGGCCTTCAGAAGAAGCCCAAGCAGCATCTCGGTGTTGCGGCGGGCGTGCCAGATGCGCGCGAGGCGCCGCTTCGGAGGAACGAACCGCAACCGCAAGAGGTCTGCGAAGCTCAACCGTACGATTCCCTCGGGCCGGTCGGGGCCGAACCAGACCGCGCCGCAGCGCGTGCCGATCAGGGGCGCGATCGTTCGGTTGACCGCGGTGCCGCCGGAATACCGCTTCTTCAGATTCGGAATGACGACCTCGATCTCGTCGACCGCGATACGCTCGTCCTCCGTCATCGACGCTTCCGGGCGTAATAGAACTGGCGGTGCATGGCTTCCGTCATGAACGAATAGGTCGCGCCGATCGCCGCATGGATCACGCCAGCCCAGCCGCACAGGAAAAACCGGTTCCAGAAGAAGATGCGCAGGAAATAAATCGGCGGATTCAGGAGAAGCTTGAGCCGCGACGGCTTGCGGCCGCGATCGAGCCTCTGCTCCGCCTTCAACCGGGCGTAGACGATCTCCTTCTTCATCTGTTCGTCGAGCGGCAGGCCGCGCTCGTGGCGCAGGAGTCCCTTCCGGACCACGGGCGTCTCGCCGTCTGCGATGAGCCCCTCATGAACCAGGAGCGAGTTGTCGAAGCGGGCGCGCCCGCGCCGGAAGAGGCGCAGGATGAGTTCCGGCCGCGTCCACAGGCTCACGGGTTCAAGACGGCCGTAAAGCGTCAGCGTGCGGCGCAACTTCCAGCCCGCGACGGAGGCGTCCGCCGCGACGAGCCGAGGCAGTTCCGCCCTGAGATCGCCGTCCAGCCACTCGTCGGCGTCGATGCTGAGCACCCAGCTTTCCGTCGCCTGATCGAGGGCGAACTGCTTTTGCGCCGCATAGCCGAGCCACGGACTGATGGATGAGCCGGATCGGAAGCCCGCGTCGCTCGTGGTCCCTGACGATCGCGAGCGTGCCATCGGTCGAGCCTGAATCGACGACGATGATCTCCCGGAGGCCCACCAGGCTCGAAAGACATTTGCCGATGCAAGCTTCCTCGTCCTTGCAGATGATTGTCGCGGAAATCGGCAAGTCGGACGCGGGAGCGGTCGGGTTGGAATTCGGCGGATACGCGCTCATGCGTCCAGGTCGGTCGGCGGGATGGTCCTCCCGGCGCGGGATGACTCAGGACGGGCCCGCGCGGTAGAACCCGCTGTAGCCCCGTCGCGGGCGAAATATCAGGTCTTTGAGGGGACGGCCAGTCTTGAGCGCGCCAAAGGCTTTCATCATCCATCTCGAGCGGGCGGCTGGCCGGAGGGCCAGCGTGGACGCCCTGCGAACCCAATTGCCGATCGAGAGCGAGATTCTGCCCGCAGTGGACGGCCGGTTGCTGCAGCCGGAAGCCGTCGAGGCGGCCTATGTTCGGGCGCGGTTTTCGCCGCGCTACCCGTTCAAGCTGGGACTCCCCGAGATCGGCGCTTTCCTGAGCCATCGGTCCGCCTGGCGCAGGATCGTCTCCGACGGCCTCGACTATGCTTACGTGTTCGAGGACGACGCCGGGATCGATTCGGCGCTATTCGCCGCTCTCGTCGACGCGATGACGGCAGAACGCCTCCGCTGGGCCTACGTGCTCATGCCGGCGGCGGGGCTCGAACCTTCGGGCGCGGTCGTCGATCGGCACGGCCCGTTTTCCCTGGTGAGGCCTTACGCGCCACCTCTGAGGGCGATCGGTCAGATCGTCTCGCGTCAGGCGGCCGAACGGCTGCTTGCGTTGACAGTCCCCTTCGACCGACCGGTCGACACCTTTCTGCAGATGGCCTGGATAAGCGGGATCACGCTCCTGGTCGCAACGCCGTCTCCAATTCGCGACGTTTCGGGCGACACCGGAGGCACGACCATACAACGCCGGCGACTGGGCCTCGTCCAGCGGCTGCGCCATGAGGCGATGCGGCCGATCTATCGGGCGCAGGTGCTCGCGAGGTATCGCCGGCATCTCCAGCTTGCGGGCGACGCAAGAAGGTAAGGCGCCTGCGGCAACACAATTGTGCCTGGGCGTCCAAGACGGGGCGGGATGCAAGTTCAACTCCAGAGAGAGGTCCTCCGCCGCGCTGTCCTCTCTGCCGGTTGCGGCGCGCAAAGCCTGAGGACGGGCCGAGACGGTCGTGTGTCCCCCGCTTCTTCATAGAGGCGCGGGCGGTGGATCGGCGACCGCAGGGAAGGAGTTGGGATCGGTGGCCGCCCGAAGCGTCGGGTCCGACCACGGCCCCCTGATGTCCAGGCTGAGATGGGCCGCGTCGCTTGATTCCTCGCCCTTCGCGTCCGTCTGCGCCGCGTTGAGGCGCAGATTCCAGCTTTGAGCCGCAAGGTCGATCGAGCCCCGCAGATCGGCGGCGACTCCCTGCGCGACCAGGTCGCCATTGACGACATGGGCTACGCCGTTGTCGAGCGCGAGGTCGAGCGACAGCCGGTCGAAAGCGGTATCCCCGACGCGCAAATCGCGTTCGACGTCAACCGCTCGCCGCTGGCTGCGGCGGAGCGCCTGCTCGAGATTCACGCCTGCAACACCGCCCTGCTCGAGTTCGAGTTTGGCCGAGCCAGAGAGACCAACCGCCGCTGCGGCTGGGGACGTCCCGGCTGTCTGGATTTCGAACGACGCCGTCCCCTTGCCGCTTGGGGCGGGCCAGCCAAGGTCCGAGAAGACTGCACCGAAATCTGCGTCCGCGAGTTCAGCCCGGACGTCTAGCCGCAGACTCCTCTCGATACAGGCCAGCTGCATTTCACCTTTGAGCCGGCCACCGTAGGCGGCGGCGTCGACGAGGGAAGCGGTGAGGACGCCGTCCTTCAGGATCGCAGAGGCCGCCACATCGGCGAGTTCGTGGCCGAAAACGTCCAGACGTCGCGTCGAGAGGCGCAGATCGAGATCGAAGTCGCCTGGGAGCGCGACCGTCGAAAACGGCTTCGCGCTCCAGTAGCCTTTGGGTCCCAACAGGGGCGCCGGCGGCCCGAGAAGCGCCGAGACGACGATCTCGTCGGAATCGAGGGTGGCCGAGACCTCGGGCCTTGCTCCGAGCCTGCCGATCTCCAACGCGCCCCGGACCGTCTGTCCGGCGGTGGTCGCCGTTGCTTCGTCGAACACCAACCCTGTTGGGGTCGCCTTCACCGTTCCCGCGATCCGAATGTCATCAGTCGCGAGGAAGGACGGTGGGTTCCAGCCCAGAAGCCGCGCGAGGGCCAAGAGCGAAGGCGACGACGCGGAAAAATCGCCGGCAAGGCCGAACCGCGCGCCTCCCGCCAACGAGCCGTTGAGCGCAAAATCGGCGAATTGAGAGGAGAGCGCCACGCTGATGTCGCTCGGCGAGCCCGTCGCCATCAAGACCGGGTCTGCGAGAGACAGGAAAATTTGGAGCGGCGCTCCGCGCCAGGTCGCTGAGAGGTTAGCGCTCAGCGATCTGCCGGGAACAAGTCCGGCGAGTCCGCCCTGCACGTTTTCGATCACGGTGTCGATTCCGCGGTTCCTGCTCACGATCCTCAAGACTTCGTCGGACAAGCTGAGGCTCGCGAGCGGCCTCAGGGAGTAGACGAGCATCACGGCGTTGGTCAGGCTTCCTTTCAGCGCGAACGGCGGCCGATCGAGATCGAGCGTCATGGTCGGAGCGGCGAAGGCGGCCCTTCTCGGCGAGAGGCGCCCGGCCAGCAGGTCGAGGAGCGACAGGTCGATCCGCGCCGTGGGAGCCGAAATAAGATTGACATCGAGGGGATCATCGAGACGCGCGTTTACGATCCGCAAGTTCGGCCACGGGAGCGCGCTGAACGTCGCCGCCTCCGGCGCTTCCCAGATGAACTGCTGCGACGCGCCCCCGCCTGCGTTTAGGCGTTCGGCGATCCGCGCGGGCGACAACGGCCAGGGCGTCAATCCCGCAGCAACTGTCGCGAGCGCCACGACGCCTGCCCATATTCCCGCTGTACGTCTTCGCATTCCGTTCCGGCGCGAATCGCGCCTCCCGCGAGGCTTATAGCGCCAAATGGATCACAACCGTAAGCCGCCGCCGGGTCAGCTGAAGCAGAAGACGCCGGACGCCAGGGCCGGAACCGCGACGCTCGCTGCAGCGAGCGCGATGATGCCGAGGCCGACCGCAATGCGAGCGTTCGGAGTCCGTGCGAGTCGACGGAAACTCGACACTCCGAGCGCTGCCGCGGTTACCGACGGCAAGGTGCCCAAGCCGAAGCCCAGCATCACGGATCCGCCGTGCAAGGCGCTCCCCGACAGCATGGCGTAGAACAATGCGCCGTAGACCATGCCGCAGGGGAGGAATCCCCACATCAAGCCGGAAGCGAACGCTCCCGCGTCTCCCACGAGGCGACCGGCCGGCGGAAAGCGCAGTCTGTCGGTGATCGGCGCCGTGACCAGATCGAACGCCGAAAGAGATGGGGCAAAGCCAGCCACCGAAAGCCCGATCCAGCCCAGCGCGAACGCCGCCGCCCATCGCATGAACAGATTGGCGCCGACATGGTCGAAACTGCCGTAGACAGTCGAGCCGACGGCGCCGACCGCCGCTCCGGCCGCGCAATAGACGAGCACCCGCCCCATCTGCGCCGCCACCAGGGCGCGCGCCCGATCCACGGCTGCGTCGCCGGGCGAAAAGACAAACATCAAGCTCGAGGCGATCGCTCCGCACATGCCGACGCAATGCAGGCTGCTGGCAAGACCGAGCAGGAGGCCGCCAAAAAACGTCAGACCATCGGGAGTCATAGCGGGCGGAGCCTCCTGCCTTCCCGTACCTCCGATTGTCGGACGGAGCAATCGAAGACGTTGCGGACAAATGGGACGTTACGCCGCATGTCATTGAGCGAACACACTCGTTCATCCGGCGATCACCTGAAAAGGCGCCATCTGGCTCGGATCGGAGGTAAGGCTGCTGATCAAAGAGGGCGCCGAGCGAGAGGCAACGATTGCGGATCTTTGCGGCGTCGATACCGCCCCGTCGGGTCACTCCGCTGCCTTGGCCCGGCCCCTGGCCCAAGCGGGCTCAAGCGGCAATTCCGGCTCCACGGACCGCTTCTTTGCCTCACCCGGCGGCTCGGCCTTGTCGGACCCCCCGGACAGCCAGTGCGACAGGCGATCGAGGTACAGATAGATGACGGGGGTCGTGAACAGAGTGAGCGCCTGACTCACGAGAAGCCCGCCGACCATCGTGTAGCCGAGCGGCTGGCGCATCTCCGAGCCGGTGCCGTGGCTCAGCATCAACGGCACGCCGCCAAGCAAAGCGGCCATCGTCGTCATCATGATCGGGCGGAAGCGCAACAGCGCCGCCTTGCGGATCGCCTCGGTCGCCGTCAGGCCTTCCTCGCGCTCGGCGGAGATGGCGAAATCGACCATCATGATGCCGTTCTTCTTCACGATGCCGATGAGCAGGATGGAGCCGATGAGTGCGACGAGACTGAATTCGTAGCCGAACAGCATGAGCGTTGCGAGCGCGCCAAGCCCCGCCGATGGCAGCGTCGACAGGATGGTGAGCGGGTGGATGAAGCTCTCATAGAGCACGCCGAGGATCAGATAGACGCAGACGAGCGCTGCGAGGATAAGCAGCGGCACGCTGGTCAGCGAAGCCTGGAACGCCTGCGCGTTGCCCTGGAAGGTCGTCGTCAGACCCTGCGGCAATTGGAGTTGCTGCATCGCGCGCTGGACCGCCTCCGTGGCGGTGCCGAGCGCCACCCCTTGCGCAAGGTTGAAGCTGATGGTGATGGCGGGGAATTGTCCCTGATGGCTGATCGAGAGGGGCGCGACCGGAGCGGTCGTCCATTTGGCGAAGGCGCTCATGGGCACCATCTGATTGCTCGTCGGCGAGCGGACGTAGATCTTGTCGAGGGTCGCCGGATCGCCGAGGAGCTGCGGCAACACCTCCTCGATCACATAATAGGTGTTCACCTGGGTGAAATATTGCGTCACCTGTCGCTGGCCGAACGCGTCGTAGAGCGTGTCGTCGATGAGCTGCGGCTGGATTCCGTAGCGTGAGGCCATGTCGCGATCGATCTTGAGCGTCAGCGTCGTGCCCGAGTTCTGCTGGTCGGTCGCGACGTCGCGCAATTGCGGCAGCGACTGAAGCTTCTCGAGGATCTTGACCGCCCATGCGCTGAGCTCCTCGAAATTGGCGTCCTGCAGGGTGTACTGGAACTGCGTCTTCGTGAAGTGCGCGCCGACGGTGACGTCCTGCGCCGCCTGAAGGTAGACGCGCATGCCCGGCACCTGAGCGAGTTTCGGACGCAATCGGGCGATCACCTCAAACGCGTTGACGTCGCGATCGTCGCGCGGCTTCAGCGTGATGAACATGCGGCCGTTGTTTTGCGCTGAATTGCCGACACCGGACCCAAGTCCCATCGCCATTGTGGCGACGGCCGGATCGGCCATCACGATCCGCCCGACTTCCTGCTGCAGGCGATACATGACCGGAAAGGAAACGTCCTGGCCCGCTTCGGTCGTGCCGAACAGAATGCCGGTGTCCTGCTGAGGAAAGAATCCTTTGGGAATGACCACGAACAGACAGCACGGTGGCGATCACTGTGCCGATGAAGGTGAGCAGAGTGACGAAGCGGTGGCGCAGCACAAAATCGACGCCGCGCTCGTAGCCGTTGGCGAGCGCCGTGAAGCCTTTCTCGCTGAGGTTATAGAGCCGACCGTGCCGCTTCTGATCGTGACTTTTGAGAAAACGCGACGCCAGCATCGGGGTGAGCGTGAGCGAGACGAAGGCCGATACGGCGATCGTCATCGCGATGGTCACCGAAAATTCCCGGAACAGACGGCCGATGATGCCGCTCATCATCAGGAGCGGAATCAGCACGGCGACCAGCGAGACGGAGATCGATATGATGGTGAAACCGATCTCGGCAGAGCCTTTGAGCGCCGCCTGAAACGGCTTTTCACCTTCCTCGATGTGACGCGTGATGTTCTCGAGCATCACGATCGCGTCGTCGACGACGAAGCCGACGGAGATGGTAAAGGCCATCAGCGATAGATTGTCGAGGCTATAGCCTACGACCCACATGAGCGCACAGGCGCCCAAGAGCGCCAAAGGGACCGTAACGCTGGGAATGATCGTCGCCCAAACGTTGCGCAGAAAGACGAAGATCACCATCACCACCAGCACGATGGTGAGCGCGAGGGTGTACTCGACGTCGCGGACGGAGGCGCGGATGGTGGTGGTTCGGTCGGAGAGTATGCTGACATGAATGGTCGGCGGGATCGAAGCCTGCAGCGTCGCCAGCGTGCTTTTGATCGCCTCGACTGTGGTGATGACGTTCGCGCCGGGAATCTTGTACACGACGAGAAAGACACTCGGCTTGCCATTGCTCCACGCCGCCTGTGTCGAGTCCTGCGGTCCCGCGACCGCCTGGCCGATGTCGCGCACGCGCACCGGCGCCCCGTTGCGATAGGCGACAATAACGTCGTTCCAGTCCTTGGCCTGGGTCAGCTGGTCGTTGTCCTGGATGGTGAAGGTCTGTTTCGGACCAATGAGCGCGCCCTTGGGGCTGTCGACCGTCGCAATGCCGATCTGCTGGCGCACGTCCTCGAGCTGCATCCCCTTCTCGACGAGCTTCGCCGGATCGATCTGGATGCGTATGGCGGGCGTCTGCTGGCCGCCGACGCGTACTAGGGACACGCCCGAGATCTGACTGAGGTGTTGGGCGAGGATATTTTCAGCGGCGTCGTCGACGTCGATAACCGGCGCGACGTCCGACCGGACGGACAGAATGAGGATGGGGGTGTCGGACGGGTTGACCTTGCGATAGGTGGGCGGACTGGGCAGATCCTTCGGCAGTTGCCCGGCGGCGGCGTTGATCGCAGCCTGGATGTCGTTGGCCGCGGCGTCGATGTTGCGGTTGAGATCGAACTGCACGGTGATCGCCGTCGCACTGAGCGAACTCGTCGACGTCATCTGCGAGACGCCCGGAATTTGCGCGATCTGCCGTTCGAGCGGCTGCGCGACCGATGTCGCCATCGTGTCAGGGGAAGCGCCCGGCAGCGAAGCCGAGACAGTGATGGTCGGGAAGTCGATCTGCGGCAAGGGCGCGACCGGCAGCGATGGGAAAGCCACGAGGCCGACCAGAAACACCGCAACCATGATGAGCGTGGTCGCGATCGGACGATGGATAAAGGGAGCGGAGAGGCCTTTATACATCGGCTAGGTTCCGCTTCCCGTGTCGATTGAGACGATCGACCCGGGTTGAAGCAGGAACTGACCGGACGTCACCACGCGGTCGCCCTCCTTCAGGCCCTCCGAGATGACAGCCGTCGTCGTATTCTGCCGCGCGACTTTGACCTGCCGCAATGCGGCGCGGTCCTGATCATCGACGACGTAGACATAAAGCCCACTCTGTCCATGTTGGACCGCATCGGCTGGGATAACCAAGACGTTCTTGTCGACGCCGAGGCTCAGGCCTGTCGTCACGGCGAGACCTGGCCACAGCGCATTGTCTTTATTCTCGAACTCCGCCTTCAGCCTGATCGTACCGGTCGCCAAATCGACCTGATTGTCACTGATGGTCAGCCGGCCGGTGGCGAGTTTGGCGCCATCGCCGTTCATGACCGTCACTTCCGGCGAGCCGGCGGCCAGTTCTTGGTTAATGCGCGCTACATATTGCTGCGGTTCAGTGAAGATGACGGCGATCGGCTGGAGTTGGGCGATCGTGACGATACCGGTCTGCTGTCCGGCGTTCACGAGATTGCCTTCGTCAATGAGCCGAAATCCAGCCCGACCCGAGATCGGCGCCCGGATGGTGGTGTAGTCCAACTGGACCTTGGCGGCGTCGATCGTCGCGGAGTTGGCCGCGATTGAGGCCGTGAGCTGCACGACCAGCGAATTTTGGGTGTCGAGCTGCTGCCGGGTGGCGAAGTCCTGCTTGGCGAGGGTCGCATAACGGGCCTGATCGAGTTTGGCGTTTGCGAGATTGGCTTCGTCCTGCGCCTTCTTGGCGACTGCCTGATCGAGTGTCGCCTGAAACGGTCGCGAATTGATCTGGGCCAGCAGGTCGCCAGCTTTGACCATCTGCCCTTCCTTGAAGCCGATCTTGACAATCTCGCCGTCGACGCGAGCTCTGACGAGCACCGTGTTGTAGGCCTGAACCTGTCCGAGACTTTCAAGGACAATCGGAAAGTCGGTCCGCCTGACCGGGGTGACCGAAACGACGATCGGCGTCGGGCCGCCGGATTGCGGCTGCCCCGAGGTGCCGGAAGATGAAGGGGTCGCGGCTGGCGCTGCGAACACGCGCGCGTGCAGGTTGTGAGCGATTGCGCCGACAGGAGGCGCCCAGCGGTCGGCTGCATCTGGCCAGTAAATTCCGTAGGCCGCCGCCGCGGCAAGCGCCAGCCCCGCAATTCCAACCAGTCGACCAAACCGCATTCGCTACCCTTCCGCCATATCGGCGCCGTTCCAATGGGTGTCCCGCGCGACTAACCTTCAACCTGCGCATTTGTGGAGCAATAGCACCATTCTGTGCTGCAAGAGCCAAGTTCAATCAAATTTGACCGGGCGTGCGGCGATGGCGTCTCGTGAGGCCGGCGAGTGCACCCTCCCAATCAGCGAGAAATTGGGCCTGGTCATCCAAGAATAAACTCCGCTGGACCCAATGCCTTTACCTCTCGAACAAGAACGAAGCATATCTTGCGATCCCCTGTTCGAACTGCTGCGCCGGCGCGCGGACGGCCGACGGAAATTACCTGCGATCCGGAGCAGACGTCGCCTTTATTGAACATGCCACTCGATACGGCGGCGGTCGTTCAATTGCGTCCAAAGCGTGGCTCGGCGTGACCGTCCGCCCAGTAAGAAACCCGTCGCCGCCTCGATCCAGCCGTGAATTGTCAGCACCGCAGGAAAGCCACAGTCTTTCAGCAGCTTTGCGAGAGCGATAAGGGGAGAGAGTGACGGGCGGGCGTGGTTCGAGCGTGACGGACAAGCGTCTTTTTTTTACGGATCTCTTGGCGTAGAGTGCAAAGAGTTGGCGTTCGCCGTCGCGGGGCGGAAAGCGCTAACCAATCTTCAGAGATAAATCGAGCTTGGCGGTGGACGGTAACGCCGAAGGTTGCAATGTCGAGCGTCCCGACGGATCGTGAGCGCTAGAGATGAGGAGCGACAGTGAGGTTGCGCCCGATTCTGCTTCATCGTTCACGCGCGCGGCTCGCTCGTCCGCGCCTCGCTGGCGTCTGCCGGTCGCGTACCGCGCCATTCCCTCAATTGCGCTCGGCATAGACATCGCGCTGATCGCAGCGAGCGCGTTTGGCGGCGAGGCGCTGTATCACAGCGTCCCTGTAGGATTTGCAGGCGAGCTTTCTCATACCACCGCTGCGGCCATGTTCGTGGCGGTACTCTTCGTTGCGGCAATGCGGGTCCAGAAGCTTTACGATCCGACCCGATTAATCGTCATGGACGATCAGGTGCGCAGCGCGCTCAGCGCATGGTGCGGCGCTTTCCTGATCTTGGCCTCAGGCGTGTTCACTTGGGGCGTCAGCAAAGACCTGTCGCGCGGCGACATTCTGATCTTCTGGGCGCTCGGGGCGCTCGGGCTCATCGCGCACCGGGCCTTCTGGCGAATTGCCCTCCCACGCGCGCTCGAAAGCGGGGCCTTGCGGGGCCGAACCGTGGTGAGCTTGTCCGCCGAGGACGCCATTCCCCAGCGTCTCGTCGAAAACCTGACCCGTCACGGCTACCACATGGTGGCCCATTTCCATATCCCCGAAGGAGAACCATTCGCCGAGGATGTGGTCGACAACATCATCTCGATGTGCCGGACTTCCGAGATCGAGGAGGTCGTGCTTTTCGTCAATCCGGAGCGCATGTCCAACCTGCGCGCAATCGCCAGACGGTTGCGAGTCCTTCCATTGCCTGTGACCTTTGTACCTGTCGGCGCGCTCTCCCAGCTCTTCCAGAGAGCCCACAGCGACATCGGCGACACCGTCGCGATCGAGTTGCAGCGCGCCGCGCTATCCCCCGCCGAACAAATTCTCAAGCGAGTCGTCGACGTCGTCGTTTCGGTCTTCGCGCTGGCGCTCTTGTCGCCCTTGATGGTGGTGGTGGCGATCGCGATCAAGCTCGATTTGGATGGACCGGTGCTTTTCCGCCAAACCCGGCACGGCTTCAACGGAAAGCCATTCGGAATCTACAAGTTCCGCTCGATGAGAGTGATGGAGGACGGCGACTTCGTGCGTCAGGCCCAGAGGCAGGACGATCGCGTGACCCGTGTAGGATACTGGATTAGGAGGCTCAGCATCGACGAGCTTCCCCAGCTGTTTAACGTCGTCCGCGGCGACATGTCGATTGTTGGTCCACGCCCTCACGCCGCCGCTCATGACCGTTACTTTGGAACTACGATTGAGAAATACGCTTTTCGCCATCATGTCAAATCAGGCATTACTGGTTGGGCGCAGGTTTGCGGAGCCAGAGGTGAGACGGACACCCTCGAAAAGATGCAGCGACGGGTCGACCTCGATTTGTGGTATATTAATAATTGGAGTATCTGGCTCGATGTTTCAATCCTGATACGGACTATCTTTGTTGTTATCGCTCGCGAAAATGCACATTGAACCTGGGAGGGCTTGCCGAAAACTCTCATTTGAGAGTTGTTGCTTATCAGGTGGCAAGGCAAAAGATGTCGATTGATTCGCTCCAGTCTCGTCCGCTCGCGAGCGCCTCCACGGAGGTCCGTTCACGACCCGCCCGGGTCAGCCTCGCGTATCTCGGGGCAATGGCGGCTTCGTTCCTCGTCGCCTATGCGCCGACCTATGTGAAGCTGGCGAACGGCCCCTGGCAAACGGAGCAGGAAGGCCACGGTCCTCTGATCATGTTGGCCGCCGGCTGGCTTGCCTGGCAGCAGCGCGACAGGCTGAGTTCAATTCCATTCCGCCCGAACCCCGTTGCGGGTTGGATCGTCTTGGCGGGCTCCCTGCTGCTCATGGCTCTGAGTTGATCGCAGGACATCCTGATGGTCGAGGTTTTCACCCAGATACCCGTCCTACTTGGCTGCATGCTGTTGATTGGAGGGTGGGCGCTCGTACGTGTGTTCGCGTTTCCGCTCGCGTTCCTCATCTTCTCTCTGCCCCCGCCGGCGTGGATGTTGGACGCCCTTACGGTGCCGCTGAAGGCATGGATATCCGACCTCGTGTCGAATTTTCTGTACGCGCTCGGATATCCTGTTGCGCAGAACGGCGTCATGATCATGATTGGATCCTACGAACTCATGGTCAAGGACGCGTGCTCGGGAATGAATTCCATCTTCGCCTTGTCGGCGATTGGAATTTTCTATGTCCATGAGTTCGTGGGTAAGAAAGATTGGCTGCGGAAACTGGTTCTGATCGCTTCGATTATTCCGATAACAATCCTGGCCAATTTCTTCCGGGTTCTGACACTCGTTCTCTCATCGTATTATTTTGGCGTAGACCGGGTTGAAGGGATGTTTCATGACGTGACCGGCATCGCTCTGTTCATGTTCGCGCTCGCGCTGTTTTTCTTCCTCGATGGAGTGCTCATCGGCGTCGGGCGACTCGTCGGTTGGTTGTTCCGGTCATTGGCCAGAGTAGGGAAACCTGCCTGAAGCTGCAGACGAGTTTTGGGGCAAAAGCGCGCCGGGCCAAGGCGGGGAGAGATGACGGCGGGCGGGGGTGATGCATACTGCTTATGACTTCTTCACGGTGGCATGCTTCGCATGCGTTGTCTTGACTTACTTCACGTTCACCGAAGGCGGCATGAAAATGCTGGCCCATTTCATGCTTCCGGCGGCGGCCTTCGCGATCGCCAACCTCGTGGGCAATACGGCCCTGACGCTGAACAACATGTACCTGAACGTGCTCGCGATCATCCTGATCGCGGCGGGCATCGCGTATACATTCATAATCGTTCGGCAATGATCTGCCTCCGCCTTTTCGGGCCGGCCTCTGGCGAGAGCATTGCCCGCCAAGTTGAGCTCCAGCGCCCGAGGCGAAGTGCAAGCGTTCGGTTTTTCCGATCATGGTCGAAGCGCGTTCGGAGGGATTCCTGACCGCGCCTGTGTAGCCCCCAGAACTTGTGAGTTGAAATTTGACCGACATTCCTATCGGCGTCGTCACAATTTCCGACCGGGCCTTTCGAGGCCTTTACGAGGACAAGGGCGGACCCGGCATCGAAGCAGCCTTGCGGGATTTGCTCCGCTCGCCCTGGCGCCCGGTCCGTCAACTCGTGCCTGACGAACGGCCGCAGATCGAGGCCACGCTTCGCGAGCTCGCCGACCTCGAACGCTGCTCTCTCATCCTCACGACAGGTGGAACTGGACCGAGCCCACGGGATGTAACCCCCGAGGCCACTGAGGCGGTCTGCGACCGCCTGTTGCCCGGCTTCGGCGAACTCATGCGCGCAGTGAGCCTGGTCGAAGTTCCGACCGCCATCCTGTCGCGCCAGATCGCCGGCACGCGCGGCTCAAGCCTCATCGTCAACCTGCCGGGCAAGCCCGCGGCGATCCGCACCTGCCTCGACGCGGTCTTCGCCGCCGTTCCCTACTGCCTCGATCTCATCGGCGGCGACCGGCTGGAGACAAACCCGGAATTCTGCGAAGCTTTCCGTCCGAAGTCGTGAGGCGGGGCCAGGCGGGCCGTAAAAACGTTGGCTTTCGCCGGCGCGCGCGGGTAGTCAGGCGAAGATACAGGATCCATCGATGTCTGCCGCCATTCAGATCCATGCGCCGGAGACCGAGGTCCGCGTGGCCATGCGTTTCATCGGCGCGCAGGCTCGCGCGGCCACGCGAGTGCTCGCCAACGCATCCGCCGAGCAGAAGAACCGCGCGTTGACGACGGCCGCTCGCTTCCTGCGGGAACGTTTAAGCGACATTCTCGCCGCCAACGCGTGCGATCTCGCCGACGGTAAGGCGAAAGGTCTGACGCCCGCTTTCCTCGACCGTCTGGCGCTCGACGAATCCCGCATCGAATCGATAGCCCGCGGCCTGGAGGACGTCGCGTCCCTGCCCGACCCGGTCGGACGGGTGCTGGCGACTTTCACCCGCCCGAACGGCCTGGTCATCGAGCGGGTGGCGACGCCGCTTGGCGTCGTCGGCGTCATTTACGAGAGCCGGCCGAACGTCACCGCGGATGCGGGCGCCCTTTGCTTAAAAAGCGGAAACGCCGTGGTGCTGCGCGGCGGGTCGGACAGTTTTCATTCGTCGGCCGCTATTCACGCCTGTCTCGTCGAGGGACTGAAGGACGGAGGCCTTCCGGAATCGGCCATCGCCCGCGCGCCTTTCGCCTCGCGCGCCGTGGTCGGCGAGATGCTGGAGGGCCTCGGTGGGTCGCTCGACGTCATCGTGCCGCGTGGCGGCAAGAGCCTGGTGGACCGGGTGCAGCGCGAGGCGAGGGTGCCCGTCTTCGCCCATCTCGAAGGCGTCGTGCACGTTTATGTGGACCGTGCGGCCGACCTCGAGAAGGCGCTCCGCATCGTTGTCAACGCCAAGATGCGGCGAACCGGAGTTTGCGGCGCCGCAGAGACGCTGCTCGTTCATCGAAGTGCGGCGGAGCGCATGTTGGGACCGCTCATCGAGGCGCTCGTGCATGCCGGCTGTGAGGTGCGCGGCGATGACGTCGTGCAAAAGGCGGATGCGCGCGTGAAGGCGGCGACGGAGGGGGATTGGCGGAGCGAATATCTCGACGCGATCATCGCGGTCGGCGTCGTCGACAGCCTCGAGGCGGCGATCGACCACATCGAAACCTACGGTTCGCACCATACCGACTGCATCGTCACCGAAGACCACGCGGCGGCTGAGACATTCCTTAAGGAAGTCGAACTCGGCGATCGTCATCCATAACGCCTCGACCCAGTTCGCCGACGGGGGCGAGTTCGGCTTCGGGGCCGAAATCGGCATCGCAACGGGCCGAATGCACGCCAGGGGGCCGGTCGGGGTCGAGCAGCTCTGCACCTTCAAGTATCGTGTGCGAGGCGACGGCCAGACGCGGGCCTGAAAGCATCGATGCGCTCGACAGTGTGCTGGACGCGTTCCTCGCGCATGGGCAGACGACGACATCCATCATCCCGTCGTCGCCAGTTCCGCCGCGGCCGCCGCCATTGCCGGACTGCCCCTGAGATCGCCGTCGCCATCGCGAGGAGCGGAGCCACGTGGCGATCCACGGTCGGGCCTCCGTCCTTCCCGCGTCGCTGGATCGCTTCGCTACGATCGCGATGACGGCTTTGGTTCCTTCACAGTGAGCCGCGATCCCGGCTGCCGCCCCGGCGTTCACAGCCCCGTCGCGAACCGCGCCATCACGACGATGATGGCGACCTGCATCGTTCCCTGCACGGCGACGACGAGGAAATACCACTTCATCAGCCGCCCGATCCGCGCTCCGTCGGGTTGGGGTTTGCGCAACTCGAAATAGACCATGAGATTGGTCGGGAGCAGAACGCCGAGTCCCTGGACAGTCAACACCGTTACGATGGCGAGCGCGGCGACCACCCACCAGAAGGCCGGAAAGGGCACGTCGAGCAGCCCGATCTGTTTGGCATGGAACCACCCGGCCGTCGTCGTGAGGATCGACAGCGTCGGCAGCAGGAAAAGCGTTTTCGGCGTCAGGCGCAGGACGAATGCGCGTCGCGCTGGGATCGGCATCCGTCTCAAGATCGGCCCGACGATGAAGCCCATGAACAGGTCGATGCCGGTCCACAGCGCCCCGCACATCACATGGATGAAGTTGAGCAGCCAGACATTGTCGATCGCGACCACCGCCGCGAGAGCCGCGAGGGCGAGCGCCATCCAGACGAAATTGAAGAGATTGATCGGCGGCGCCTCGTCCAGAGGCGCAGACAAAGCAGTCATTGATTCGCTCCCCGCGACTTAGCCGGCGGTCTTGATCCCCTTGTGCGAACGCTATTGACGGCGCCGGCCGGCGGCAAGGGATGCGCGCTGGAAGCGGAGGCGCCAATCGAAGCGGTCCGCCTGCTCGAGCCGGAGACGGCGGCGACCGAAGACCACCGGCGCCGTTGGGAATCGCGGCTGCGTCGACATCGAGAAAGGGGTCGTAAACACCGGCGATCGCCCGGGCCGCGCCTGCGGCCGCCTTCCGCTTCGGGACCTCGATGTCGTGCAAGAGCGCCGAATTGGACGATTTAGACTGGAAATTAAGGCCGGGACAAACATGTATTTCATGAACAGATGATGCGGCAATATGTCAAGTTGTTCTTAGAAGTTGGTTGTGTAAGTATAACATTAGCGAAACTGGAAGTCCAAGTGAGACGGCGAGTGTAGAGTTCCGTATAGCTGGTTTGGGTACGGTTGTTTTGGTTACGCCTTCCAGTTTCGCGACAATTCCCTTACGACAGCGGACGATAAGCGACGCGATAAGAGTTTTCCCTGTCTGATTGAAGGCGCTCAGGCGAGTCGAGGCGAACGGACCCCCATGCTCGAACGATATCCGATAGGCGACAGTCTGCGCGGGTCGGAAATGGACGAGGAGCCCGAGGCATTCGCGATCGGCCGCCTTCAGAGGATGATCGAGCGAAGCGAGGCCTTGAAGAAGCGCCTCGACTTCGCCGAGGCGATCCGCCGCATCGAGACAGGAGCCGCCTCGGCGACGCTGGAGGACGCGGCCTGGGGTCTCGCGAACATATGAATTGAGCTTTAACCGCGGCTTGGCTGCAAGTCCTCGGCCCTGTGTGCGCCTGGCTGCACTTGACCCAGGAGCGGGCGCTACCTGTTCAGCGTCGTCGAGAACCCGCTGGTCAGCCGCCTCTCCGGCATCGACAATGACGGGAGCCTGATCCTAGCTTATGCGGTCAGCGGCTTGAGCGCCGCCATCACCGGCGTGCTGTTTTCCGGATTCTCCGGCATGAGTTATCTTGGCATGGGCGATCAGTTCGTGCTGCCGGCGATTGCCGCCGTCGTCCTCGGCAGGATCTCGATCCTGGGCGGCCGAGCTGCTACGCTGGAACTGCGATCGGCGCTTTCTTCTTGACGGTGCTGACGACGATCCTCGCCATCGTCAATATCTCGGCGGGGTTCCGCAACGTCATCTATGGACTGGTCATCATCGCGGCGGTGCTGCTCCACCGGGCATATGCGCATGACGGCGAGTGACCGCCTGAGACCCTCGCCGGGCGAGACCCGAGCGGGCCGGCTCGACGAAGGGAGGACAGCAAAATGGCGAATGGCGCGACTGGCGGCGGCCCCCGGACCATAGACCCTCACCACCACCTCTGGGACTTGGAGCGACACCGATATCCATGGCTGACGCAAAAACCCCAACCCCTTGAAGTGTGTGGCGACGTCACGCCAATCGCCAAGAGCTATCTGCTCGCCGACTATCTCGAGGACATGCGCAACCAGAACCTGGTCAAATCGGTCCACGTGGACGCCGGATTTGACCCAGTTGACCCGATCGCAGAGACGGCCTGGCTGCAAGACCTTGCCGGCCGCCAAGGCTTTCCGCATGGAATCGTCGCAAGGGCCGAGTTGGACCGGCCCGATGTGGAGCGGATCCTCGCGGGGCATCGGCGCTTCGCCAACCTGCGCGGCATCCGCCATATCGTCAATTGGCACCCCGATCCGGCCAAGACGTTCGTAAGGCGCCCGGACCTGCTGACCGACGACCGTTGGCTCGCGGGATTCGCCTTACTGCGCAAATACGACCTGAGTTTCGATCTGCAGCTGTATCCCGGGCAGATGGAAGACGCCGCGCGGCTGGCGAGCGAGCATCCCGACACGCTGATCATCCTCAATCATGCGGGCATGCCGGTTGATCGCGACTCGGAAGGAATCGCTCAGTGGCGACGCGGGATGCGCGCCCTTGCAGCCAACCCGAATGTCAGCGTGAAGATCTCGGGACTTGGTATGCTCGACTGGCGTTGGACAACCGACAGCATTGGTCGGTTTGTCCTGGAGACCATAGACATTTTCGGCGCCGACCGTTCCATGTTCGCCAGCAATTTTCCGGTGGACAAGCTCTACAGCCCGCTTGATACGCTCTATTCGGCCTTCCGGTCACTGACCGCTTCTTTCAGCCCGGACGAGCGGGACAAGCTGTTTTACGCAAATGCAGAGCGTTTGTACCGCCTATGAAGCGGGCGCGTTCGTAACTGAGGGTCAAAGGAGGCGCACCGATGGACGCGATCGTCCGGGTTGAGCTGTCGATGTTCCATTTTGAGGCGCCGGGGCTTGGCCTGCCGGCGCATGGAGCGGCCGGGGTCGGCAATCTGATCGCGCGGAAAGGCGCCCATCTGTCGGCGCGGCGCTGGGCTGTGCGGATCGAGACCCGCGAAGGCGCTCGCGGCGAATATGTCACCCACTGGGCCGGCACGCCGTCTTCGTTCGCGCAGGCGTCGATGCTGGCGCCGCACCTGCTCGGTCGCGATCCGGACGCGCGAGAGGCGATCTGGCAGGACCTGAAGCGCGAGGTGCGCGCTTACGACCATATGGGACACGGCCCGCTCGACATTGCGCTGTGGGACTTGGCCGGGCGGCGCCGGGGCGTCTCGGTCATGCGGCTGCTGGGCGGCTTTCGCACGCGCCTGCCCACCTACGCCAGCACCTACCACGGACAGGAGGAACCGGGCGGACTGGAAACGCCGAATGCCTTTGCGGAATACGCCGCCGCCTGCCAGGCGCGGGGTTTTGCGGGTTTCAAGATCCACGGCTGGCACAGCGGCGACATCGCCCGCGAGATTGCCACGATCGCCGCCGTGCGTCGCGCGGTCGGCGAGGGCTATCCCCTGATGCTGGACCCGGCCTGCGAGCTGCGCACCTGGATGGACGCGCTCGCCGTGGGCCGCGCCTGCGATGAGGCCGGATTTTTCTGGTATGAGGATCCGTACCGCGATTCCGGCATTGCGCCGGAAGGACACAAGCGCCTGCGTGAGCGCCTGCGCACGCCGCTCCTCGTTTGTGAGCACGTGCGCGGCCTGGAGAGCAAGGCGGCCTTCATGTTGGCAGGCGGCGGCGACATGATCCATGCCGACCCGGAATACGATATGGGCATTACCGGCGCGATGAAGATCGCGGCGTTTTGCCAGGCGCTCGGCCTCGACCTGCAGTACCACGCCTGCGGCCCGGCGCATCGCGCCGTCATGGCGGCCACGCCGAACACCCACTTCTACGAGATGGCGCTCATTGGCCCGGACATGCCCAACGTGACGCCTCCTGTCTATGCCTGCGGGTACTCCGACCAACCGGACGCGGTCGCCGCCGACGGCACGGTGCCGGTGCCGGACGGGCCAGGGCTCGGCGTCCAGTACGACTGGGGATTCATCGAGGCCAACCGCGATCAGCACCTGGAGTTTAAAGCAGGCTGATCGTACAGCCGCGCCTTTGTTCCGCTGCAGATAACGCAAGACGTTGCACCGAACTCGCCAAGCATTGCGTCGGACCAAGCTTCATTCGTGACAGGCCATATTCTGAACGTCGGCGGTGGTAAGAGCCACTGACTGATCCTGTCCGGACCAGTTGCTCATGCCGGCGCTGCAAGACGTCGACACCAATCTCCAGTCGGTCGAAGGGCTCCTGTTTCCCTCGGTCGTGTCGGCCAAGGGAATTCAGCCGGGATCATCGAGGCAAGGACTCCGCCTCTTTCAACCAACTAGCCACTAGGATTGTAAATTATGCGAAATCTTTCAGGAAAGACCGCCCTCGTCACCGGCGCTTCGCGGGGCATCGGGCGGGCTAGCGCCCTCGCGCTCGCCAAGGCCGGCGGCCAGGTTCTGATTCATTACGGCCGCAGCGCAGACGAGGCGGAAGCCGTCGTCGCGGAAATCCACACGGCCGGCGGTCGGGCGGACGCTATCGCCGCCGATCTCGCCGCGCCAGACGGGCCGCACAAGCTCGCCAGGCAGGTTCGCGCGATCGTAGGCGACCGTTTGGACATTCTTGTCGCCAATGCCGGCATCTCCAAGGCCGCAACGATCGAGGACTACACGGTCGAAGATTTCGACAGTCTCTTCGCCGTCAACGTCCGCGCACCGTTTTTCCTCGTGCAGCAGCTCCTGCCGATCCTGCATGAAGGCAGCAGCATCATCATGCTGTCTTCGCTTGCAGCCCATGCCGCCGTTGGCGCGCTGTCGGTCTACGCCGCGACCAAGGGCGCCATCGACACCCTCGTCAAGCATTTCGCTTCTGCCCTTGGGGCGCGCGGCATTCGCGTGAACGCTGTCGCGCCAGGCGTCGTCCAAACCGAGATGTCGAACTTCACCAGGACGGATGCGGGTCGTGACTACACGATCGGCATGCAGGCGCTGAAACGTCTCGCCCAGCCGGACGATATCGCTGGCGCAGTCGCGTTCCTGGCCTCCGACGAAGCCCGCTGGATCACCGGCGAGACGATCCATGTCGACGGCGGCTCGAAGCTTTGAACCGCAAGAATGGTGCGGCCAAGGCCGCGCGCCGTACAGAAGGACTCGATCTTGTCTTAGGCAGCCTCGGCGACGGCGGCGCTTCGCGCGAATTTCCCGGGCGAGCAGCCCAGCCGTTTGCGGAACGCTGTGCTGAAAGCGCTCGCGGATTTGTAGCCGATCTCGTCGGCGATCCTGTCGAGCGTGTTCGCGCCGCGGATCAGCGCGTCTTTTGCCAGCGCCATCCGCCAGCGGGCGAGATACTCAATCGGACCGCAGCCGAGGACCTCGCCGAAACGAGCGGCGAAAGCCGAACGAGAAAGCCCGGCGACTTTCGCAAGGCCTGCGACCGTCCAACTGGCGCGTACATCTGCGTGTATGGCGCGAAGAACGCGGGCCAGACCGGGATCCTGCATACCTTTGAGAAGGCCAGCTCGAACCTCGTCATGTGCGATGCCTTGCCAGCGAAGCGCTTCGATAAGCAGCACCTCAAGCATGCGCTGCAGGATCATCTTCTTGCCGGGTTCCTCGCTCCCACATTCGTCCATGATCAGTTCGATGATGCTGTTGAGCTTCCCAGTGCGCCCTTCCAAGGCCGGAATGTGGATGACGCACGGGAGGAGAGAGAGGAGAAGAGGCGCATTGACCTGCTCAATGCGGAAGGCGCCGCCCAACGATTCGAAGTCCGCCTCGCCTTCTTGTTCGCCGTGCCGAACAGGAGTGTCCATCGGGTCGCGCGGCTGGCATTCGACATTTGGGTGGCTGCTCAAGGTGAACGCCGGCGTTGACGGCAAAAGAACGAAGTCACCTTTTTGAAGCTTCACCGGCCCTTGGCCGTCGAACGAAATCCAGCACTCGCCCTTCAGGATGATGGTGAACCCGGGTGCGTTATGCGCCGCGTAACGCACGCCCCAGCGACCCCGGCCGGTGATGGGCTTCGAGATGGCTGTGCTCGGCCGGAGGAGCGCAATGACGTCGCTGAGCGGATCCATAGCGGACGATCCATAATTAAAATCTCGCTTTTGATTATAAAAGTCCAATTTGCGTTGTCTAGGTTGCCCTCACTGGCTCCAAGCGGAGGCCAGTCGATTGCCTGGCACGTTTGTACAGTTGGACAATAATTTTGGACTTCAAATTATGTATCATCCAGACGGTTCGGCCTAGCAATGGCTCTCGCAATAAAATTGGAGGTTCCAATGCAAACGATCCTGATCACCGGCGCGTCCTCGGGCTATGGCCTGGAAACCGCTCGTCACTTTCTGGCCAGGGGCTGGAACGTCATCGCCGCCATGCGCACGCCGAACCCCGACGTTCTGCCCCTTTCCGAGAACCTGCGGATCCTGCCGCTGGAGGTCACGCGCGATGAAAGCATCGCTGCCGCCGTCGAAGCCGCCGGGCAGATTGATGTTCTCGTCAACAACGCGGGCATCGGCGTCATCGGAGCCTTCGAAGCAACCCCGATGTCGCACATCCGCAAGGTGTTCGATACCAACACCCTGGGCGTTATGGCCATGGTGCAGGCTGTGATCCCGCAGATGCGCGAGCGTCGCTCCGGCGCGATCATCAACGTGACGTCCAGCGTCACCCTGGCCGCGATGCCCTTGGCCGCTGCCTACACGGCTAGCAAGTCGGCCATCGAGGGCTTCACCGGCTCGCTGGCTCACGAACTCGCCTGCTTCACGGTCCGCGCGAAACTCGTCGAGCCCGGCTACGCCCCGACGACGCGCTTCTCGCAGAACACCTCGGTTCGCATCGAAGACCTCATCCCTGAGGCCTATGCCGCCTTCGCCAAGCCCATCCTCGAGGCGTTTGCTCAACCGGCGATGATCACGAAGGAAACGGACGTTGCCGAGGCGGTGTGGGCGGCGGTCCACGATACGGCCGGCCAGCTCCGTTTCCCCGCCGGCCCGGACGCGGTTGCGCTGGCTAACGCAGCCTAAAAAGGCCCTCCAGCCCGCGCAGATCGAGCTCCCCCAAGCTCGGCGCGGGCGCAAGCCAAGCGGTAGAGGTTACCGGGCGGACCTCGTCTTCGCGATCTGCCATCTGATCGGACTGAGGGGCATCGTGCACATAGCGCCTACGCCCGCTTACTGTATTGTTCGGCCGGAGACCCGGCATTTGGGCCCTACGGGGCATCGCCTCATCTGCGCTCTTTTCATACGACCGCGACACGCCAGGTTTTCGGGCGAGCAAGGGTTTGGCGACGTCGCTCGGCATTCCTTGCCCCGGACCTACCCCATCCCCCTCGGCGACGACGCCTGCGCGGCCCCGGCATGACCGAAACCGCGCGATACGAGCAAAGCCCCCGTCTTCGTCCCTATGGCCTTCCCGCATTGCAGATGTCGTTGGGGTTCCCGACACGGTCTGTCGCTGGGTTGGTTACAACCTTGTTGTCATACAGCTGGTGGCCGGTAGGTGGGTCTTGGGGCGTGGAATAGGCGAATACGCCGCTGCCATAGCCCTGGCCGTTGACAGGCGCCAACCTCGTGCAACACCATAATCTGGCCAAGTCTGAAGTATTCCTGCTACAGTCGATGATGCTGGTGGTGTTGTATGGAGTGGGATTGTTCCCAGATCCGGGATAGCCTTTACCGGTTGACCAACTGGCTTCGCTTGGGACTTTTTTTACATCCGCAGTTGGAATTTCTATGAAAAGCGGCGGCTTC
>CAVVTP010000022.1:0-169032 GCA_963751165.1 uncultured Alphaproteobacteria bacterium | reverse complement strand
AAACCCACGAGGGATGTCGCTTTCGCCTACTCTCGGAGCGGGGGCGAAGAAGAACAATATAGCTGAGAATTCGCATCAGCCGTTTCGACGACGAGTGCGCGCCATGCAGCGTTTTCGAAGTATGAAGACGTTGCAGAAATTCAGCTCAGTTCACGCCCAGGTCCACAACCATTTCAATCACGAGCGCCATCTCATCGCCCGCCAAGTCTACAAGCAGAGACGCTCTGCCACATTGGCCGAGTGGCTCGCCCTCGCGGCTTGAATGTCGCTTGAGGGTGGGCGTGTTGCGCCACGTGCTGACGACCTGCCATTACGCGGATAAAGCCCTACCGCGCGCACATTCTGAGCGGCCCGCGCAAGGCCGGTCTGCCGGAGGAGTGAAACCGGGCTCTCGCGATTCCCGCCGCGTCCAGGAATTCGGAAGTCAGCCAGGGCGCAGCTTTCGGCCCTGGGGTCGGACGAGATCCTTGCGCGACGCAGCAAGCTTCGGCGCATCCTGCAGGCCGTAAGTCGAAAAGCCGCGTGCCGTTTCTTCGATCTGCTCGTCGCTGAGGATGACTGGGTTGCCGAGCGCGAGCGACAAATAATACTGGCGGGCAATCGTCTCGAGCTCGACCGCCAGCCACATCGCCTTGTCGAGATTTTCGCGCCGAGCGCGATCATGCCGTGGTTGGCGAGAATGCAGCCATTGCGATCCTCCAACGCCTTCAAAGCGAAGTGGGAGAGTTCCTTTGTGCCGTAGCGCGCATAATCTGCGCAACGGATGGTCGGGCCGCCGAAAGCCGCCATCATGTAATGACAGGCCGGGATCTCCTTCCGGGCGATCGCGAGAACCGTCGCATAGGTTGAATGGGTGTGGACGATTGCTCCCGCGTCGGGTCTCGACAGCATGATGTCGAGATGGAACCGCCACTCCGTCGAGGGTTTCAGCGGCCCTTTCCAGGAACCGTACTCGCCGTCGAGCGGCATGGCGGCGATCATCTCAGGCGTCATCTTTTCGTACGGCGTCGCCGAGGGGGTGATCAGCATCGCGTTCTTGTAGCGGGCGGAAATGTTGCCCGAAGTGCCCTGGTTCAGGCCGCTCGTATTCATCCAGCGAGCCTTGGCGATCATCGCCGTTCTCAGCGCTTTCTCGTCTCGCGTCATCGATCCTCATCCTTGGGCTTGCGTTTGTCTGCCTACCGACCACGGAGCGGCCTTTAAACTCCCGCCTCGTTTGGGCGGCGCGGTTCACGGGGCAGTCCTCCTTTCCCGAGCGGCCAGGCGCACGGTTGCGGACTTATCGCCCCTTGACACCATCATAGCATCATGAAAAAAATATCAACCTAAGAAAAAAATAACAGGGGAGACGACGACTTTGACGCTCGACGTGCTGTCGCCCCCCTATGATGCGGAGGAAGAGCTCTGCGCTCGCGCAGCCTGGCTCTATTACGGAGCAGGGTTGAAGCAGGGGGAGGTGGCGAAACGACTCAATATACCCAGCGTCAAGGCGCACAGGCTCATTGCGCGCGCCAATCGCCTAGGCCTCGTTCGTGTCACTATTGACGCTCCGGTCGCGACCTGCATGGAGCTCGAAGACGAATTGCGGCGGAGGTACAAACTTCGCGAATGCGTCGTCGCTCCCGATCTCGACGACGATCCGTTGCCGCTTCGCACGCTGGGCCTCGCGGGCGGCCGGTTCCTCCGTCTGGCGATCGAGAGGGGGACCCACAGGGCGATCGGGGTCGGGCACGGGAGAACGCTTGCCGCCTGCGTCGACATGCTGCCGCGCATGGATGTTCCCGAACTTAAGCTCGTTTCATTGCTTGGCGGCATGACGCGCCGATACGTCACGACCCCCTTTGATGTCATCCACCGTCTCGCCGAACGCACGAACGCAGCAGCCTACGTCCTGCCCCTGCCGTTCTTCGCCAACACGATCGATGACAAGACGGTGTTTCTCGAGCAGCGCGGCGTCGCCGACGTCTTCAAACTCGGGGTTGAGTCGACGTTGCGGCTGGTCGGCGTCGGAACGCTCGGCGACGACGCGTCGATCCTGTCCACGGGGCTCGTGGAGAAGGACGAGTTCGATGACGCGCGCCGGCTCGGCGCCGTCGGCGAACTGCTCGGCCACATGTTTTCGGCGCGAGGCGAAGTGATCGACAGCGGCATTTCCGCCCGCGCGCTCTCGATGCCGGCGGCGGACATTGCTCGGCGCCCGACGGTCGCGGTGGCGGGAGGACGATTGAAGATCGACGCGATCCGGGCCGTGCTCGGCAGCGAACTGCTCCATGGTCTGATCACCGATGAAAGAACAGCGAGGATACTCGCGAAAATGAAAGCAGGCGGAGAACCTGACGGCGTAGGAAAACAATGGCGTTCGAAAAGGAAACAAAGGAGAGAGCAATGAGCGACAAGGCGAATGATTTTTTTACGGCGTTCAAGGCGGGCCGTGTCAGCCGACGCGAGCTGATGGCCGGGGCGGGCAGGCTTGGCATCACGGCGGCCAGCGCCAATTTCCTGCTCAATGCCGCCGGGACCCGCGCGCTGGCCGCGGACTTCGACTGGAAGAAGTACTCCGGAAAGAAGATTCACCTGCTTTTGAACAAGCATCCCTACGCCGACGCGATGATCGCCGACCTGCCGAACTTCAAGACCCTGACGGGAATGGAGGTGACCTATGACATCTTCCCCGAGGATGTCTACTTCGATAAGGTGACTGCGGCGCTTTCTTCGAAGTCCAGCCAGTACGACGCCTTCATGACGGGCGCCTATATGACCTGGACCTATGGCCCAGCCGGCTGGATCGAAGACCTCAACCAGTGGATCAAGGATCCGGCGAAGACCAATCCCAGCTACGCTTGGGACGACGTGCTTCCCGGCCTGCGCGCTTCGACCGCGTGGAACGGCGTTCCTGGAGGCGAACTCGGGTCGAAAGACGCGAAGCAGTGGTGCATCCCTTGGGGGTTCGAGCTCAACTCGATCACCTACAACAGAAAGATGTACGAGAAGGCCGGCGTGCAACCGCCCAAGAATCTCCCTGATCTCATGGAAGGCGCGGCCAAGCTGACCAAGGATCTCGGCGGGCCATACGGCATCGGCGTTCGCGGCTCGCGCTCCTGGGCGACAATCCACCCGGGGTTCCTATCGGGCTATTCGAACTACGGCCAACGTGACTTTACAGTGGACGGCGCGAAGCTCAAAGCCGCCATGAACACGAAGGAGTTGAAGAACTATCACAAGATGTGGGTCAAGATGATCCAGGATTCCGGACCAAAGAACTGGTCGACCTACACTTGGTATCAGGTGGGAACGGATCTGGGCGCCGGAGCTTCGGCGACGATCTTCGACGCGGATATCCTCGGCTATTTCATGGATGGCGGAGACAACAAGGAAGCAGGCAATCTCGGGTTCCACGCTTTTGCGGCTAATCCGGCGGCGAAGGCGCCGACGCCGAACGTGTGGATCTGGTCGCTTGCCATGAACTCCTTCGGCACGCAGAAGGACGCGGCTTGGTACTTCATGCAATGGGCTTCTTCGACCGAGCATGACATGTTCGGCGCACGCAAGATGGACTTCGTCAATCCGGTCCGCAACTCGGTGTGGAAAGACCCGGACTTCCGCGGCCGCATTGACAAATCCTACAATGGCTACCTTGCCCAGTACGAGGCCTCTTCTCCCGGCGCGAGGATCTACTTCACCCCGCAGCCCTTGTTCTTCGACGTGACAACCCAGTGGGCTGAGACGCTGCAGAAGATGGTCGGCAAGGAAGTGCCGGTCGATGAGGGCCTCGATCAGCTCGCCGCCTCGATCAACAAGCAGCTCCAGGACGCCGGCCTCGGCTGATCTCCACCCCGACGAAACAGGGGTCGGAAGCGGCTCCGCTGCTTTCGACCCTCCAATTCTGTGGAGCTTGGAACATGACCGCGCTTGCGCCTCAGGCCGTAGCCCGCCGTCGCAAGATCAACATGCTGCCCTACATCTTGAGCCTGCCGGCGCTCATCGTCTGCATCGGGATTCTCGTGCCGTTCCTGACGGCCATCTATTATTCGATGCTTCGCTACCGCCTGAATTTGCCTGCGCTCAAGGGCTTCATCTGGTTCAACAATTATATCAATTTCCTGACCGATCCCGAATTTTGGAACACGGTCAGGGTCTCGATCGAGTACACCGTCTTCACGGTTGGGGTCGAGCTCGTCTTCGGGCTTTCGATCGCGCTGCTCCTTCAACGGCGCACGCGCCTCAACAATGCGATTTCCATCCTGCTCCTGCTCCCCCTGATGACTGCGCCGGCGATCGCGGCGCTAATGTGGAAGCTGATGACGAACCCGAACTTCGGGATCCTTTCGTATCTGGTGCAGTCGCTCGGCGTGAAGGACTTCAGATGGGCGTCCGATCCGCATACCGCGCTGTTTACGGTCGTGCTGGTCGACGTGTGGGTTTACACGCCCTTCATCATGATCCTCCTGCTCGCCGGCCTTCGATCGCTGCCCAAACAACCGTTCGAGGCCGCCGCCCTCGACGGCGTTCCGCGCCGGTTTGTCTTTACTCGCATCACGCTGCCGATGCTGATGCCTTACATCGTCACGGCGGCGCTGTTCCGACTGCTCGAACTCGATTCAGCAATTCGACATCATCTATCCGATGACACAGGGAGGTCCCGGAAACACGCTGCTTGTTTTCCAGGTGCGCGCCTATCTCGAATTCTATCAGTACACGAATGTCGGGAAGTCCGCGGCGTTGCTCATTATCCTCTGGGCGATCACCTACGCGCTGTCCAACGTGTTCGTCAAACAATGGCTGAAGCTGCGCGAACGCGCGCGCGGCCAGGCCTGAGCAGGAGGGATAGGATGGACCGTGCTTCCGTCATTGAACGTGCGCTGAAAGCACTGGCGCTCGCGCTAATCGTCGTCTTTTTCCTGTTTCCGATCTTTTGGATCTTCCTCATGTCGTTCCAGACGAATGAGGAGATCCTGCGCATTCCGCCAAGCCCGATTTTCACGCCGACCCTCTCCAATTACCAGGCGCTCATCAGCGGTCAGCTCGCGACGACTGCAGGCAATCTCGATATCGCCTTTACGAAGAACCTCTGGAACAGCGTTCTCCTGTCTACGATATCGGTCGCCATCGCGCTCGTCCTCGGAGTGCCCGCGGCTTACGCCTTCGCCCGGTTCAAGTTCCGTCTCGGCGAGGATATCGCCTTCACCCTCCTCTCGTTTCGCTTTGCGCCGCCGCTCCTGGTGCTGCTACCCCTGTCGCTTTATTTCCAACAGCTCGGACTGACCGACACATACACCGGTCTCATCTGGGTTTATCAGCTGATTGCATTGCCTCTGATTTTGTGGATCGTGCGTGGATATTTCGAGGACATCTCTCCCGACATCGAGCACGCATACCGGGTCGCCGGGCACTCCTGGTGGAGCGCGTTCACGCGCATCGCCGTGCCGCTTGCCGGGCCTGGGATCGCCGCAGCGGGCCTGCTTGCCTTCATCTTCTGCTGGAACAACTTCGTTTTTGCGCTCATTTTGGCCTCCGCAGGAAAACAACCGGTGACAGTCGGCGCGCTCGCTTTCGTCACCGCGTCCGGCATTCAGTATGGTCAAATCGCCGCGGCGATCGTTCTCTCCGCGACGCCGACGCTTGCGCTTGCGCTCTATGCGCAGCGCTATCTCGTCGAGGGTCTCTCGCTGGGCGCGGTGAAGGGCTAGACGATGGCTCAGCTGGCGATCCAGAGCGTTGGAAAGAGCTTCCGCGGCAATGTCGTTTTGAACGACGTGTCGCTCGAGCTCGACCGTGGCGAGATTGTTTGCGTGTTTGGTCCATCGGGCTCAGGCAAGACCGTGCTGCTCCGGCTCGTGGCTGGCGTCGAGTTCCCGGATTTCGGATCGATCATGCTCGCGGGGCAGGATGTGACCGATGCAGCGCCGGAAAAGCGCGGCGTGGGAATGGCGTTTCAGAATTTTGCTTTGTTTCCGCACATGTCGGCGTTCGACAATGTCGCGAGCGCTCTCACTGCGCGTCGAATGGCGCGGAATATGATCGAAGAAAAGGTTCGGAAGATCGCCACGCTCCTAAAGATCGAGCATGTGCTTGCCCACGAGCCACGGGAACTTTCCAACGGCCAAAAGCAACGCACCGCGTTGGCCCGCGCGCTGGTCGCGGACCCGAAGATCCTCCTGCTCGACGATCCGTTGCGGAACGTCGACGCCAAACTGCGCTACGAGATGCGGCTCGAATTGCCGACTCTCCTCAAGAATTCCGGCGCCACCGCGCTCTACGTGACTCAGGACTACAAGGAGGCAATGGCCATAGGAGATCGCATCGCGATCCTGATCGACGCAGCATTCGCTCAAGTTGCGACGCCCGCTGAAATTTATCGCAACCCCGCAAGCATCGGCGTGGCGCGCCTGTTTGGTGATCCGAGCATCAATCTCGTGCCGGTTGAGCCGCTGATCCGACCCGAGGGGCTGATCGTACATTTCGCAGGATGCGTTCTCCCGATCCCTATCGCGTTCGAACCCGCGGCGGGTCGACCCTGCATGCTGGGTCTAAGGCCGGAGGCCATCATCGTTGACGACGTTCCCTCGCCTGACGCTTTCCCGATTGACGTCGTCGCAGTGACGCCCCTGAACGAAAAAACGCTCCTTCTCCTCCGCACTCATGACGGATGCGAACTGATCGCCTCGGAAGCGGGCACGGATGAGGAACCGCGCCGGCATGGGCCAGCGCACGGGCGCTTCGACCCAAGCGCCATCCTCTTATTCGACGCCCAAACCGGCCGCCGCATAGCGCCGCTCGAGTTGTGAGACCGATCGTGGCTGACGTGGCACTCTCGATCCATAATGTCGATAAGATCTATCAGCGACGAGGCAAACCGCCGGTCCATGCCGTCAAGGCATTGCGCATGGAGGTCAACAAGGGAGAAATCGTCGCACTGCTCGGTTCGTCGGGTTGCGGCAAGACCTCGACCCTCCGCATGATCGCCGGCTTCGAAGAGGTTACGGGCGGCGAAATCAAGCTCGCGGGCCGCCGCATCGACAAGCTTCCGCCCTCGCAGCGCGGCGTCACCATGGCCTTCGAAGGCTACTCCCTCTACCCGCCGCTCACCGTTGGCGATAACATCGCCTTCGCTCTGAAGAGCGCTCGTTTACCGCACAAAGAGGTCCAACGCGCCGTCCAGCAGATCGCGGCTCTTGTCGAGATCGACAAGATCCTCGACCGCTATCCCTCTTCGATTTCCGGCGGACAGCAGCAACGCGCTTCGCTTGCGCGCGCTCTGGTGCGCAATGCTGACCTTTACTTGCTTGACGAACCAATGGGGCAGCTCGAGCCGCAGCTTCGCGCCGTGCTGCGGGGCCGGCTGAAGAGTTTCCTGGTTGAGCGCGGCATGACATCAATTTTCGTCACCCACGACCAGACCGAAGCGAACGCGCTCGCTGACCGCATCGCTGTGATGGAGGAGGGAGTGCTCCAGCAGTTCGCCAATCCAAAAGAACTGCGCGAACGGCCGGCAAATCTTTTCGTTGCGACATTTGTCGGCGAACCGCCGATGAACGTGTTCGACGCGACCGTCGTCAACGCCGACACGATTTCCTTCGTCGTCCAAGGCGGTCCGACGCTCACCTATGTCCAATCGGACATGCCGCCCTGCGTCAGAGCGGCGATCGGCAAGCGGGACAGAGCGATTATCGGCGTTCGGCCGCACGCTGTGCGGCTAGGCGGCGGATCGAACGAGGCTCCAGTCGTTTCGAACCAGTGGCTGGGCGACCAGAGCCATCTGGCGATCGGCGTCGCGGGGCGGCTGATGGTCGCGGTGACCCATTCTCCGGTTAGGGTCAAGGCCGGCGATATCGTCGCTTATCACTTCGCTGCCGCGGATCTGCATGTGTTCGACGCCGGGTCCGGAGCCGCGGTCTCCCATGGCCTGGCGTCTGCCCAATGACGTAAATCGGCAAGGACCAGGCGATGACACGCGACCTCTTGATCGGCGTGGACGCGGGAACGTCCGTTCTCAAGGCGGTTGCGTTTACATTGTCTGGCGAACAGGTCGACGTCGCAGCCCGCGCGAATGCCTATGACAACCTCGGTGGCGGGCGAATTGAACAGGACATGGCGCGCACCTGGTGCGACTGCGCAGAGACATTGGTCGAACTCGGCGATCGCGTTCCGGACCTCCCCGCGCGCGCTGCGGCGTTGTCGATCACCGCTCAGGGCGACGGCTGCTGGCTGGTCGATGCCTCAGGGGAGCCGGTCGGCGGTGGCCTGCTCTGGCTCGATTCGCGGGCTGCAGGCATCGTCGCGCAATATCGCCGGACCGAAGCGGCTCAGCGGCACTATCAGTTGACGGGCTCGGGCGTCAACGCCTGCATGGCCTCTTCGCAAATGGCGTGGATGAAACGCCACCAGCCCGAGCGTCTGGCGAGCTCGTCGACATGCTTTCACTGCAAAGATTGGCTTTATTTCCGGCTGACCGGAGAGCGGGCCGCGGACCCTTCGGAAGGCATGTTCACCTTCGGCGATTTCCGGTCACGCTCCTATAGACCCGAGATTCTCGAGTGGATGGGAATAGGCGATTGCGTCCGGCTCTTGCCGCCGATCGTCGAGGGCTCGCGGCAAAGCCATCCCTTGTCGGCGGCGGCCGCCACCGCGACCGGCTTGCCGCAGGGCCTGCCGGTGACGCTGGGCTACGTCGACGTCGCCTGCACGGCCTTGGCCGGCGGCCTTTACGACCCAACAGGGCAGGTGGGCTTCTCGATCTTCGGTTCGACCGGGATGCACATGCGCTATGCGGCGAACGCGGCCGAGGTCATCCTGAATGAGGCGCGCTCCGGGTACACGATGTGCCTCCCGATTGACGGCGCCTGCGCGTCGTTGCAGTCGAACATGGCTGCGACCCTCAACATTGATTGGATCCTCGACATCGCATGCGAAGCGGCGGAGCTCGCCGGCGCGCGAATGAGTCGCAAGACGTTGCTGAACGGGCTCGATGCGAAGATTCTCGCCGCGCCTCCGGGACAGGCCATCTTTCATCCCTATATTCTCGAATCCGGCGAGCGCGGCCCTTTTCTTGATCCCAACGCTCGGGCGCAATTCATCGGCCTGTCAAGCCGCATCGGCTTCCTTGGCCTTGTCCGCGCAGTCTACGAGGGCCTCGGCTTCGCGGCCCGCGACTGCTACGCAGCGTCAGGATCGGCGCCTGAGGAGGTGCGGCTCGGAGGCGGTGCAGCGCGCTCTTCTGCCTTGCGAGTGATTGTCGCGTCGGCGCTCGACTGTCAGGTGCGAGGCTCGAAACGCGAGGAGCTCGGGTCCGCTGGCGCCGCAATGATGGCCGCGGCCTGCATCGGGGCCTATCCGGACGTGGCCGCTTGCGCCGCAGACTGGGCCTCCCCGTCGCTCGGAGCGGCGACGCCGCCCGAGCCCACCCTATCCAAGCAATATGCAGAGCTGTTTTCGATCTATCGCAGAGTGCGCGACGACATGGCCCCCACCTGGGCCAGGCTTTCCGAGTTGAGGCGCGAGGATCGGCCATGAGCGTAACTGGCCGAAGGCAAGCGAAGATTGCGATCATCGGCGATCGCTTCATGCTGCCATCGATGTTCGAAGAAGCGATCCGCGCCTGCTGTGATGGCGGGCTCGAGATCGAAACCTTGGAGATGCCCTGGCCTGACGAGCCGATGGAACACGGCTACGAGACGCCCGGAATGGACGGCCTCAGGGAATACCAGGGGGACGCGGATGAAATCGTTCGCTTCGTCGACGACGCGGACATCGTCGTTACTCAGCTGGCGCCGTTTTCGGCGGCGATGTTCGAACGCCTGGCCAACCTCAAGCTGATCGCGGTCTCGCGCGGGGGTCCGGTCAATATCGACATGGATGCTGCCCGGAAGCGAAACATCCTAGTCGTCAACGCGCCTGGGCGGAACGCGTCTGCCGTGGCGGAGTTCACCATCGGGGCCATCATCGCCGAGACCCGCCTGATCACCCGCGGCCATGACGCGCTGCGGAGAGGCGTCTGGCGGGGTGACCTCTACCGGGTCGACCTGACGGGTGAGGAACTTTCCGAAATGACGGTCGGGGTGATCGGCTACGGCCATATCGGCACGAAAGTCGTTCGCCTCCTGAAAGCATTCGGCTGCCGGATTCTTGTCGCCGACCCCTACGTACAGCTCTCGGCGACGGACGCAGGCGACGGCGTCCGTCACGTCGGACTGGACCAGCTCCTTCGAGAGAGCGGCGTTGTCACGCTGCACGCGCGCGTAACCGAGGAGACGCGGGGCTTCATCGGCCGCGAGCAGTTCGCCGCGATGCGCAAGGGCGCCTATTTCGTCAACACCGCCCGCGGTCCGATGGTCGACTATGACGCACTCACGGAAGCGCTCAAGTCCAATCACCTGCGCGGCGCCGCGCTGGAAACTTTTGCAGTCGAACCAACGCCGACAGATCTGGAACTGCTGCGAACTCGAGAACGTGACGCTGACGCCGCATATCGCCGGGGCCTCGATTAAAACCGCCAGGCGCGCCGCGGAGGCCGCCGCCGAGGAAGTGCGTCGCTATCTCGCGGGCGAAGGTCCGCTCAATCCATGTTGAGCCCCGGCGAGCCCGCAGGACCGCAATCTGCGAACCAGAGCGCGAGCCAAAGGGAGCCATGACCGACCTTGGAGACTTCGACCTCATCATCGTCGGCGGCGGCGTCAATGGCGCTGGCATCGCACGCGACGCCGCGGGCCGAGGCCTCTCGACTCTGCTGGTCGAAAAGGACGACCTTGCGCAGGGCACGTCTTCACGCTCGGGCAAGCTCGTTCACGGCGGCCTGCGCTATCTGGAATATTATGAGTTCCGTCTCGTCCGCGAGGCGCTGATCGAACGCGAAGTCCTGTTGAAAGCAGCGCCGCACATCATCTGGCCGATGCGGTTCGTCCTGCCGCACAGCTCCGAGCAGCGGCCGGCGTGGCTCATCCGCACGGGCCTTTTTCTCTACGACCATCTCGGCGGACGCAAGCTCCTGCCCCCGACCCGCACGATCGACTTGAGGAAGGAACCCGAGGGCGTGCCCCTGAGGAAGGACTTTGTTCGCGCCTTTGAATATTCCGATTGTTGGGTCGATGACGCGCGCCTTGTCGTCCTCAACGCGCTCGACGCAAGCCGACGCGGCGCGCGGGTCCTGACACGGACTGCGCTGGCCAGCGCAAGACGGTCCGGCGAGAAATGGAATGTGAGGCTAAGATCGGAGGTCGGCAAGGAAAGCAGCGCGCTCGGCCGTGCGCTCGTCAACGCCGCGGGCCCTTGGGTCGAGGACGTGTTGCACGCGGCAGGCGCGAATTCGGTCAACCGCGTTCGGCTGGTCAAGGGCAGCCACATCATCACCCGCAAATTCTGGAAGGGCGAACAAGCCTACCTGCTGCAGAATGCCGACAAGCGGGTCATTTTCGTCAACCCCTACGAGAACGACCTCGCGCTGATCGGCACCACTGACGTTCCGTTCTCCGGCCGCGCAGAGGATGTAGCGATCGATGCCGAGGAGATCGACTATCTGCTCGGCGTCACGAACCGATATTTCCTGAAGGGGCCGACCCGCGCCGACGTGATCAGCGCGTTCTCGGGCGTCCGGCCGCTGTTCGACGACGAGACGGACAACGCGAGCGCGGTCACGCGCGACTATGTGTTCGACCTCGATGCGGCCGCCCGAGCAGCGCCGCTGCTCTCGATCTTCGGCGGCAAGATCACGACCCACCGCCGCCTCGCGGAGCAGGCGCTGGCGCGTCTGGCGCCGTTCCTTGCCTCCATGAAGCCGGCGTGGACGGAAACGGCGCCTCTGCCTGGCGGCGACATCGACAAGGGCGATTTCGCCGCTTTCCTTGAAGCCTTGCGCCGCCGCTATGCCTGGCTGCCCGAGATGGTCGCGACAGGCTACGCGCGGCGCTACGGGACGCGAGCGCATAACTTACTCGCCGGCGCCGCTTCGCTCGACGATCTCGGGCGGCGGTTCGGGGGCTCGCTGTATGAGCGCGAGGCGCGCTTTCTCGCCGCCGAGGAATGGGCTGAAACCGCAGCGGACATCCTCGAGCGGCGCACCAAGCACTATCTGGACATGAGCGCGGGCGAGATCGCGGAATTCGAAACATGGTTCGCCCGGACCATGGCGAGGCGTCGATGAGGCTGCCGGACGTTCGCGTTCAGACACGTTATGTGCGCCTCTCCATTGGCCCGATGGCAAATCCCGCGACTGGCTCGCCCCGGCTTCCACTGCGTCCGGGACATCGTCGTCGAGGGTGGAACCATCCGGTTCAAGGCCGATGACGATAACGGATGGGCTAAGGCTGGCGCCCGGCCGCGATCGAGACCGCCGGCCTCTGACGAAACCTCCCTGCGCTGGATTGCGCGACACGCTGCCCTCCGCACTCCGCGCGCAAGAAAGGGCAGCGCATCGAGAACCTCGCCCTCGGCGTCGACGGCCCGCCAAAGGTAGACCATTCGGCCGTCGATTTTCAGATAGACCTCTGCTGGGTCAGGGGCGTTCCACTCGCCGCAAGGATCCGCTGGAAATCCGACCAGATCGATGGCTCGTCCTTGAGAGCGCTCTAACTTCACATCCCACCGCGTGCTCGCAGCTGTCAAGAGACAACAGGATAGGGTCGATTGCCGACCACATCGTCACATCGCTGGGATCGACCTGCGACTAACGAACGCCTATCGAGCGCAACCGCATCCCGATGTGCTTCGGCTCGCGGAACGCCACAAGCCCTTCGGGTCCGAGTTCGCGTCCCAGCCCAGAGAGCTTCCGACCCCCAAACGGCGCTTGCAATTCGGTCGTGTCGTTGACGTTTATCCCGACGGCACCGGTTTCCAGCTTCTCAACGAAATACCATGCGCGCTCGAGATCCCGCGAATAGACGTAGGCGGCGAGGCCGAACGGGAGGGCATTGGCGACCGCAAGCGCCTCAGCTTCGTCTCGAACCCGTCGCACAGCGGCGATCGGGCCATAGCTCTCCTGCGTCATCACGAGCGCGGCGTCGTCCGCGCCGTCGATCAGAGTCGGATTGAAAAAGAAGCCACCGCGATCTACGCGCCCTCGGAGGAGACGGTCGATGTCGGCGGGCTATGGCGGTGCGCTGCCGCTGTCGAAGCAGACGGCGCCGATGGCGACGCGCATGGAAGAAGCTCGCGAACGCAAGCAAGCCCTCGCTCGGAGGCGGCTTCGTTGGTAAAGCCGGGACAGTTCATGTTCCTCGACAGTGGCAGCACCAATCTAGCGCTCATCTCCTGCCTGCCGGAGGACTTCGAACTGACGATTGCGACAAATTCGATCGACATCGCCGCCGCTGCCTTGCGGCGGTCCGATCTACGCCTCATTTATGGTCGGCGGCGCTGTCAATTCCAGCGTCGGCGGCTGCGTTGACGTGCTCGCGACGCTGAGCCTCATGCATATGAACATCGACCTCGGGGTGCTCGGGGCCTGCGTGGTTTCCTCCGCGACCGGCGTTAGCGCCCATGATTTGTCCGACGCTGCTTTCAACGGATGTTCCCCTTGTGTCGGCGAGGCGGCGCTGCCGATAAGGGGCTGAGCTCATTTAACTTTTCTGCGTTGTGGGAGGCTTTGTTTGGTGGCTACGCGTGCCGGAGCTAGAGGCAGCGCGCACGGCGACGTCGGCGGCTTCGAACAATCGGCGCACGTCGTCTCGCGGCGTCGGAACTCGATGGTAGGCGGCCCGGCCGCCGATGATTAGCTCGATGAGGCAGAGGCTGGCCAGGCGGTCGAGACCCTCTTGCACGGTCAGGTCGATGTCGCGCCAGCGCTGGCGCAGCGCCTGCGTCATGAGATAGGCCAGCATGACGACGAGGGCGTGGCCGCGCGTGCGGTTCTCGTCACGCAGATAGACCGGCCGCATCTCGAGCTGCACGGTTTTCGAGTCGCGGAACGCCCATTCGACCTGGGCGAGGTCTTTGTAGCGGGCGTGCACGATCTCTTTGGCGACGACGGTCTTTGGCAGATCGGTCCTGAGCGCGTAGCAGCCATCGAGGCGCGCCGCCTCGGTCAGCGCGGCCTCGTCCACCACGACGAAGACGCGCCGCTCCTGTTCGGCGAACTGAACGAACTTGTCGAGGCCGAGCGTGTGCGCCCGATCCTTCAGCCTGGCCAGTTGGGTCTTCGCCGCCGCCTTCGGATGCTCGTTCAAATAGGCGTCGGCCGCCCCGGCGGCGGCTCGCAGGGTTTTGAGCTTGTCGGCCCGCGAGGCCGCCAGTTCCTCGGCGCGGGCAGGATTGCGGCGCAACACATATCGCTCGCCATCCCGGCCTTCGACCTCGGCCAGCGTCTCCTCGAACAGGTCCATCTGCAACACGCCGGCGGCGATGAGAGCATCGATCTGCGCTTTCGTGATGGCGGTGATGTAATGGAAGCCGGCGGCCCCAATCTCGGCGCGCTGCGGGGCTTTGATCATGCCGCGGTCGCCGACGAAGGTTACTCGCTCGGCCCCGAATTGGGCGGCCGCCTTGTTCAATTGCGAGGAGAACGTTTTGACGTCGGAGGTGTTGCCGGGGAAGACCTCGATCGACAGCGGACGTCCGTCGGCGTCGGCGAGCAGGCCGATCACAATCTGCCGTTTGCCCGACTTGCGATCTCGGTTGTAGCCGAACGCGGCGAAGGCGTTGTGCTCGCCCTCCAGATACGTGCTGGTGACGCCGTAGAGAAAGACGTCGTGCGCCGAGGCCGCGTCTCTCTGGGCAAACAACCGGCTCTCGATGTCGGCTTGATTGTCCGCCAGCCAATCCAGATTGGCGTAGAGGTCGTCTTCGTCGAAGCCGACCGTTCCCAGCGCCGCGCCGACGGCATGGCCGCCCGCCAGACGAACCGCCGACAGCCGCGAGCCCTGATCGAGCACGCGGGCGATGACCTGCCAGAGCGCCAGCTTGCCCTCTCGGCTCGAGCCCAGGGCGGCGACGACGCCGAGTTCGCGCGCCAATTGGGCCAGAACCCAAACCGCCCCCACCGAGGGCCCCTGCCTCAGCTCGGGGCCGCCTTCGACGGCGGACGCCAGGATGGGGCCCAAGTCCTCCTTGTATTTCAACGCCAGCCGGATCGCCTCCACTTCCTCTGGCTTGCAGTGGGTGAGATTGGCCAGCGTTCGATGTTTGACCTTGCCGTCCTCACGATACGTCTCGCGCAGCAAGTGGCGGGCGTAGGTCTTGCCGTTGAGGCGGGTGACCGAGCTGTCGACGAACATTATGGCTACCACAAATAGGTGATATATCCGTAGAACGCAACCACAATATAACAAAATTGGTGGCTACATGCCGAGCCGCAAAAACGCCCCTAACTTATTCAGCCAGAACGATAAACACGAAAAACCGTATCAGCGAAGGGGGGAACATCCGTTTCAAGCGCGCGCTCTTGGCGGCGAGCAGGAACCGTCTCGTCCTCGTTACTAACGAAAAATTCGCCACGCGGGCGGCGCATCGCGTCGCCGACCTGAAGGACATCGAGACCTTCGTCGTCGAGCACAACGCTCCTCCGGACGCGCTCGACGAACTGGCCGCGGCCGGCTGCGCGCTCATGACGGCCGACCGACCCTTGTGAGGGCCGCAGCGGATCCTATTTCTGGCGTCCTAGTACCCACTATCGCTGATCGTTGAGTTGTGATTCAAGGTTGCATGAGCGGCCTTCGTGAAGCGACCCCGATCATATTGACGAGTGAGGAACGGGCCGGGCTTGAGAGCTTGGCGCGTTCGGCCAAGACGGAGCACCGCACGCGCTTCAAGGCGCGCATCGTCCTGATGGCGGCGGACGGCGCGGCGACGCGGGCGATTGGCCGGGCGCTCATGTGCACGACCGGGACGGCGTCGAAGTGGCGGGTGCGCTATGCGAAGGATCGTCTGGCCGGCTTTTCCGAGACCGGCAATCGTGGAGCTGAAGCCAGATATGGCGAGGAGGTCGGCCGGCGCATCTTGGCGGTGCTCGATACGGCGCCGCCGAACGGCTATGCCAACTGGAGCGGGCCGCTGATCGCCAAGGCGCTCGGCGACGTTCACGTTCAATATGTCTGGCGCTTCCTGCGCGCGCACAAGATCGATCTTTCGGGACGCAAGTCCTGGTGCGTCAGCAACGATCCCGAATTCGCGGCCAAGGCGGCCGAGATCGTCGGGCTCTACATAGCTCCCCCCGACAACGCCGTCGTGCTCGCCGTCGACGAAAAACCGTCCATCCAGGCCCTTGAGCGGGCGCAAGGCTATCTCAAGCTGCCCAGCGGGCGCGCCATGACCGGCCAGTCGCACGACTACAAACGTCACGGGACCACCACGCTGTTCGCCGCGTTGAATGTCGAAAGCGGAGAAGTCGTCGGCCGCCACTATAAGAGGCGCCGACGGGTCGAGTTCCTCGATTTCATGAACCGGGTCGTCGCCGCCTATCCGGAGCGCCAAATCCACGTCGTCCTCGACAATCTCTCCACCCACAAACCCACCCGCGACATGTGGCTCAAGCGTCACAAGAACGTTCATCTCCATTACACGCCGACCCACGCCTCCTGGCTCAGTCAGATCGAAATCTGGTTCTCAATCCTGACCGGGCAGTCGCTCAGCGGCGCGTCCTTCGCTAGCGTCAAAGACCTCATCGCGCACATCGACGCCTTCATCGAACGATACAATCAAACCGCTCGCCCCTTCGTCTGGACCAAGTCCGAGGTCCACCAAAAGCGCCTCAGACCATGTTTCGCGGACCCGTGATTCCGGGTACTAGCACTACTTTGGCAGATTTGACGGATTCACCGGGCTGAGCGGCCTTGCGCAGTGTGGGCATTTGCTCGGCGGATGGCGCACGAAGAGATCAAGAATGGCCTGCCTGATGGCTGGCAGGCTCGGTTGCGGCGGCGGTCCCCCAATTCTTTTTTTTCCGACCCGCGGCCTTGAGGCGGCGGGACTGAAGGAAGGCATAGGCCATCATGGTCATCAAAGCGTGTCGGTGCAGCCCGAACCAAGATCGGCCTTCGAAGTGGTCGAGGCCAAGTTCCTCCTTCATCTGCTGATGCGCCTGTTCGCAGACCCATCTGGCTTTGATCGTGGCGGCAAGGGTCCTGAGGCTGACGTCGGCGGGAAGATTGGACACGTAGTATTTTTGCTCGCCCGTCGACCTGCGCTCGCCGACGAGCCAGACTTCGTCGCCGGGCATGCATTGCATGCGATCATCGGCCATGCGGTGCTTGTGGCCGTCAGCGACGCGGACGCGACGGGCCGCAAAGAGGCAGGTCAGACGGCCTTTCGTGCCGCGTCGCCAGTTGATCCTTCGCCACGTCTCCCCGGCCAAGGCGGTTTCGGCGGAGATCGGCGGTTGATCCGGAATGCTGTATTTGCGCGGCCTTCCCGCCTTGGCGACGGGGAAGGTCACGGCGACGTCGGCGGGATAGACGTTCTGGCGTTTCGACAGGCCCACCGCCCACTTGAGACCGCGCTCGCTCAGCGCCTGGCGGAAGGACCCGCTGGACCCGTAACCGGAATCGGCGAGGACGCAGCCAAATCGCGCGCCCGAGGCGATGACGCGGTCGATCTCTTCGATCGCGATTTCCGGCTTGGTTCGTGCGGCCCGTTTTTCCTCCGGCACACGCGCTTGCGCCATCCGTTCGGGATCGCTCGTCCACTCTTCCGGCAGGAACAGCCGCAGGCCCACCGTCACCGGGACCTCTCGCGATGCGAGCGTCAGCGAGACCAACGACTGACAGTTCGCCGTCTTGCCCAGCGCGGAAGCATATTGCGGCGCGACGCCGACCGAATGCTCGCCCTTCTTCGGCAACGCCGTATCGTCGACGATCAGCCACGCGTCGGCGCCGCCGACCATTCGGTCGGCTTCGGCGAGCAGAACCTTCTCAAGCGGCGCCGTATCCCACGCCCTGCCGGTGATGAAATGATGAAGCTGGTCGTATCCGACTTCGCCGTCCCGCGCCGCCATAGGCTGGACGCTCTTGCGATCTCCCGCGCCGATCAGACCCGCAATGTAGGCCGGGCACATCCGCGCGCGCACCTTGTGCCGCAAGGCGCTTACGAACGGCGCCAGCCACGTTTCCAGATCGGACTTCCAGGTCGCGTCCATGGTCGGCCCTCCACAAGCCGACCACCCATGAATCACGTAAAACGCGATTCGAGAATCCCAATCCCGCCAAGCCGCTCAAAAATCTGCCAAAGTCAAGCCGCTCAAAAATCTGCCAAAGTAGTGCTAAGCGCGCCGATTAATTCTCGAGTTTCCGCGCCTCCTCCGGCAGCATGATCGGCACGCCATCGCGGATCGGATAGGCAAGCTTCGCCGCGCGTGAGATGAGTTCCTGCCGGGCGGCGTCGTATGACAGCGCGGCTCGCGTCACTGGGCAGACGAGCAACTCCAACAGTCGAGGGTCAGTCCTGACGCCGCTTTTCGGTGCCGTCGAAAGGCCCTTTGCGTCGCCGGTCGTCGGAGATTTTCCCATTCGAAGGACTCTTCGGGGCGCCTGTTGCACCGAGCGAGAAAGAGACGCCAATCTAATGCCCTAACTGGAAAAGCGCAAAGCTGACGCCTGCCGGACGCCCTTGATCTTGCAGACCTCAGCCAGAACCTCTGGCGGCGCGTCGCCATCGATCGACACCAGCGCGATCGCGGACCCGCCTGGCCCGTCGCGGCCGAGGGCGAATGTGGCGATATTGACGCCAGCATCTCCCAGAAGGCCCGCAAACCGACCAATGAACCCAGGTTTGTCCTCATTTGTGACATAGATCATCGACGGTGTGAATTCCGCGTCGACCTTGATGCCCTTGATCGACAGGATGCGCGGCTTGCCATCATGGAAAACGGTGCCGCCAACCGAGCGAGTCTGATCCTTGGTGATGACCGTCATGGTAATGAAACTCTCGTAGTCGCGCTCCGCGGCTCGTGTCATTTCCTCGATGACAATGCCGCGATGCGCGGCAACGGAGGGCGCGGACACCACATTGACATCGGCCAACGACGGCCGCAGCAGCCCTGCAATCGCGGCCGAGGTCAGCGCCTTGATCTTCAGGTCCGCAACCGCTCCCTCATACGTGATCGTCACCTTCTCGATCGGTGCATCCGTGAGTTGGCCGGCGAACGAGCCGAGCCCTTCGGCGAGCGCGATGAACGGCTTCAGTCTGGGCGCTTCCTCGGCCGTGATGGACGGAAAGTTCACCGCGTTGGTGATCGCGCCGCGGACGAGATAATCAGACATCTGCTCGGCAACTTGCAGCGCCACATTTTCCTGCGCCTCGCTGGTCGAAGCCCCAAGATGCGGAGTGGCGACGAAGTTGGGGTGACCGAACAGCGGATTCTCTTTCGCCGGCTCCTCGACGAAGACGTCGAAGGCCGCGCCCGCGACATGACCGCTGTCGAGCGCGGCGCGCAAGGCGGCTTCATCGACAAGCCCGCCGCGGGCGCAGTTGATGATACGGACCCCCTTCTTGGTCCTGGATAGGTTGTCCGCCGATAGGATATTGCGGGTCTGGGCCGTCAGTGGCGTGTGCAAGGTGATGAAATCAGCGCGACCGAGCAGTTCATTAAGCTCCACTTTCTCCGCGCCGATTTCCCCCGCGCGCTCGACGCTGAGGAAAGGATCGTAGGCGATGACCCGCATTTTGAGGCCGATCCCGCGGGAGGCTGCGATCGAGCCAATGTTGCCGCAGCCGATAACGCCAAGAACCTTGCCCGTTAATTCCACGCCCATGAAGCGATTCTTTTCCCATTTTCCTGCCTGAGTGGAGAGGTCGGCGGGGGGAATCTGGCGGGCGAGCGCGAACATGAGGGCGATCGCGTGCTCGGCAGTCGTGATCGAATTGCCAAAAGGCGTGTTCATCACGATAACGCCTCGGGCGGTGGCCGCGGGAATGTCGACGTTGTCGACGCCGATGCCGGCCCGGCCCACAACTTTCAGTTTGGTTGCGCGCTCAAGGAGTTTGGAGGTGACCTTGGTTGCGGAGCGTATCGCCAGCCCGTCGTAGTCGCCGATAACCTTGGCGAGTTCGTCCTTTTCGAGCCCCGGCTTTACGTCGACCTCAATTCCTTGCTGCTTGAAGATCGCGACGGCGGCGGGAGAAAGCTTGTCGGAGATGAGTACGCGAGGAGCCATGGTACAGCCTCGGGAGTTGACGTGAATGTCCGGCGCGTGGGGGATTCGCGACCGCTCGATCGGAGGGGAAGCGAGCTCCTCCAGATTCGCGGGCAAACGGCGATTAAGCCGCTTTGACCAACTTGGCTTTCTCGAGAGCGAAGGCGTGGTCGAGCCAAGGAGTGAGGGCCTCGATATCCGCTGTCTCGACCGTGGCGCCGCACCAGATGCGGAGCCCCGGCGGCGCGTCACGGTAGGCGCCTATGTCGTAGGCGACCTTCTCCTTCTCGAGGATGCCGGCAAGCGCTTTGGCGAAAGCTGTCTGGCCATCGTGCGGCAAAGCCGCGACGATCGGATCGACCACCTTGAGGCAAACACTCGTGTTCGACCGGGTCGCCGGAACGCGAGGGAGATAATCGACCCAAGGCGTGCGCTCGACCCAGGCCGCGAGCGCTTTCGCGTTCGAGTCCGCCCGGGCGAACAAGGCCTTCTTGCCGCCGAGCGACTTCGCCCATTGCAGTGCATCGATATAGTCCTCGACACACAGCATGGACGGCGTGTTGATGGTGTCGCCCTCGAAAAAACCTTCGGTCAGCTTGCCGCCCTTTGCGAGGCGGAAAACCTTCGGCAGCGGCCATGCCGGCGTGTAGCTCTGAAGCCGTTCGACCGCTCGGGGGCTCAGGACGATCATCCCGTGTGCGGCCTCGCCTCCCAGCACTTTTTGCCAGGAGAAAGTGACGACGTCGAGCTTTGGCCAGTCGAGATCCTGCGCAAAGGCAGCCGAGGTTGCGTCGCAGATCGTCAGGCCCCTACGGTCGGGCGCGATCCAGTCGGAATTGGGCACGCGGACGCCGGACGTCGTGCCGTTCCAGGTGAAAACGATGTCGTTCTCGAAGTCGACGGCGGTCAGGTCCGGCAGTTCGCCATACGGCGCTTTCAGCGTCCGCGCATCCTTGATCTTCAATTGCTTGACGACATCGGTGACCCACCCCTCGCCAAAGCTTTCCCATGCGAGCACGTCGACGCCGCGCGCGCCAAGCATTGTCCAAAGCGCAATCTCGACGGCGCCGGTATCCGAGCCGGGCGTGATGCCGATGCGATAGCCAGCCGGAACCTCCAGCACCTCGCGGGTGAGATCGATCGCTAGCTTGAGCTTAGTCTTGCCGGCCTTCGCTCGATGCGACCGGCCAAGCGGCGCATCTTTGAGAACTCCAACCGTCCACCCGGGACGCTTGGCGCAAGGACCTGAAGAAAAGCAAGGATTGCCCGGCCTGACGGCGGGTGTCGTACTAATCATGTTGTGCCATCCTTTCAGATGGGCGCCTCTCGTTGGGGAGAGGTGTCCCGCCGCGGCTGATAGACCGATGGCGTCACGATGGCAAGAGGACTTTCGGCGGGCTGCCGTCAGCCGCCGTGCGCGGCTCCGGGCGAATTCATTTTGCGCAGCCTTCGGTGAGGCCTTGCCGCTTTGAGCGAACGCCGCATTTCGGGGCCGCCGCTAGGGCTGAAATGCAATGCCTCTGGCATCGCCTTTTCGGTCTACATTGCCGGCGCGATGATTCCGCTCTTTGTGGCGCGAAGGTTAATACTCCGTCAACGAGATTGCTCTTACGTTCGGGCATTGAGGGTCTTGGGCCGGTTCGTGCGCGATCTCACGCTTACCGATTTTCCTTTTCTCGCCTCCCTGGCGTCGAGCGAGAGGTTGAGTGATCGTCGAATCTGGCTGAGAGTAGCGACTGACTATTTCATCGCCACGGAACCGAACGGTTCTGGCAAGGTTGCGGAACTCATCGAGGCGATGTCGGGGCAGACGGCAGCAGCCGATCCGGCGACTCGGCTGGAAATCGCCCGCAAACTCTCGCCTTGCGCTCACGCTCCCGCCGATCTGCTGGCCGAACTGACCTCCATTGATTTGGACGCTTGCGATTATGTGCTCGAGCACGCTGTCGCATGCAACAATAGGGAGCTCGAGCGGGCCATTGCGAGTGGCGGCCGGAGAGCGCTCGCGGTCGCCAAACGAAGAAATCTCGATCCTGAAATTATGAACGCGCTCGCGGCCCAGAGTGACATCCTTGTCCTGGCCGCATTGGCGAACAATGAAGCCGCCCCCCTTGGAGGTTCGGCGCTTGTTGGTCTGTTGAGACGGGCTCGCAGGTTGGCCGAGCGGGAGGGCGACCGCCGACTGGTCGACGCACTGCTCGAGCGCCAGCCGATCCGTCGGGAATGTGCTTCTCTCTTCCTGTACGCCCGGCCAAACCAACGGATTGAAATCCTCCTGGCAGCGCAACGTTCGCAGCTGGGACGGCCGATCGGCTCTTTGCAGCCCATGTGCTCGACGTCCCTCGATGACCTCGAACTGGCCGCGGTCGCACGCCAGCAGGAGCGCTTTGTCGCTCTCCTTGCAGAGGCCCTGCAATGCAGCGCGGAGCTGGCGCGCGCGATCGTTGACGATACGACGGGAGAGCCGCTCGCGGTCGCCCTTGCAGCTTTGGGCGCCCCCAACGAAGTCCTGGTGCGGATTCTCACTTCGAACGATCTGCTGGCGGGCGCCAGTTATCAGCGGATCCACGCGCTTGCCCGTCTCAACAGCGCGCTTGATCGGAACGCGGCGATGACGGTGGTCGCGGCATTGCGCGACGAGACTGGCATACGCCTTGGCCACAAGCCCTCAGCCGAGGCTAACCCGGTCGCTGCGCGTTTATTCTCAGCGCCCCTTAGGATCCTGAAAAAGGCTGCCGAGGGGCCGTCGCGCATGCATTTGAAGCGGTAGCCTTGGAAAGCCGCTTGCGCGGATTTGGCGGCTACTCCGGCCATGCCGGTGTTGAGGCGCCCGCCGCTGGCGTTCTTAGACTGAGAGGAGATACGTCCCATCCGCCGGGCGGCGACGCCACTTCGTTCGCGGCTGGATCCGGCTTGGCGACTTTGAATTTCGTGAGATCGTTTGCCGCGGCGGCCAGTGCGTCCGGGTCCATTTTCGCCGCCACCTCATCCCGTTTCTTGACCGCGTCCGCGTCTCCTTGGGCAGCCGCAAGCGAGAACCATAACCAGGACTGCCGAAGATCTCGATCGACCCCCAAACCGCGCGCACAGAGGATTGCGAGATTGAACTCGCTGTCGCGGACGCCGAATTCCGCGGCCTTTCGGAACCACTTCGCCGCTTCGACGTAATCCGGTGTCCCGCCGACCGGCTCAGCATACATGACAGCCAAATTATGCGCTGCGCGTGCGTTGCCTGCTTCCGCGGCTCTCTCATACCAGCGCTCGGCGGCTGCGCTGTCGCGCTGGACCCCGACGCCCTTGCTGTAGAGAGTCCCGAGCCTGAACTGAGCGGGGGCCAGGCCGGACGAGGCTGCTCGTTCGAACCAAAGCGCGGCGGCTTGCTGGTCCTGGGGAACTCCCCGCCCTTCGAACAGTCGCTGCGCCAGTTCGTATTGCGCCGCCGGAGACCCCGCGACGACGGCGTCGTGCAGGGACGCCGGCAATGCGGCTGCGACCGTCGAGGAAAGCTCGGGCCCAGCGGTTAGGCTTGATGGATTGGCTTTTGAAGTTTCAGGTGGCGAGGCGATCGAGGCGGTCGGGGTTCTATCGATTTGGGGCGCGGTTGGAGGCGCAATGAGAATGGGCTTGCCGGACGACCCGCCAGCCAGCGCGACCTTGGAGGGCTGTCCGCTCAGATCAGATTTCCGCGCAAGGGGGGCGTGCTCGCTGATAAGCCGGACGGCGGCGATGGCGACAATTGCAAACGCCGCGGCAAGAAGGACGGAGCGCTTATGATTTCCATAAAGTGTCTTCGCTCGTTCAACGCCGCGAGTCCCGTCTGGCGGGTTTTCGCCGCTCGTTTCCGAAAGTGCTGAATTCGCGGCCCGACGCGCCGCCGCGATGTGGGCCGAAACCGACGGATTTGTTTTCGAACCGATCTCCCGTACCGGCTCCCGCGCGTCTCGAATCCGTTGGGCGCGCCCCGCGCCCGGCTCCAGCAGGACATCGTCTTCGCCCGACTGCCGCAATGCAGCTTCGTCCTGATTAGCCGGCGGCAAGGACTTCAACGTGCGTTGCGCCTCGCCGGACATGGAAAGATCCATGGCCTCTAACGCCTCAACGCCGGGGACGGCGGATGACGAGGGCCAACTCGGGCTCGCGCGAACCGCAGAGGAGGATTTCTCATCTTGGTCGTCTTTTGAAGGATCGCCAGGTCCGGCTGATCGAATGGAGAGCTGGCGCATGAGGTCCTGCATTTCGCGCAGACCGGAAAGCGCTTCAAGACTTTCGTCAATGTGAGCGATCTGTTCCGCCAACCGTCCCCCCCCTGCGCCGAAAGCGAAGCCCTTTTCCGAGCGCGCCACGACTTCGTCTGCGACCTGGACGGCGATCTCGCGACCAAGACTTCGCCCGGTCTCCGGTTCGAGTTTTGTGTCCAGCGACTGAAGCACGCGCTCGATTGAACGCAGGTCGGCAATCGTGTCTGCTTTCGGAAGGCGGTCGAGTTTATCGATAATTTCCGCTAGCATCGATTCCATCGCCGCGGGGACCGATGCCTCGTCCTTATGGCCTACCGCATCGAGCTTGTCGCTGATATGACGTACGAGCTCGGTTAGCGTGTCGGAGTTTGGAGTTCTCGAGTTTCGTGCTGAGCTCTTTAAGCGATGCTTCCAGCCCGCCAGTGTCGATTTGCGGCTGCTGACGGGCTTCCAGCGACTGACGAACGGCATCAATTCGACGAGCCAGGTCATGCAGGGCATGCGAGTCCGCCTCCTTTTGCGCAGGTTGGGAAATTTCCTGATCGAGCCGCTCGGCGATGTGCTCGAGACGGCGTTCGATTAGCGTCAAAATCGAAACAGGCGCGGAACGCTCGACCTCACCGCGAGGGTCCGTGAGCGATGCGGCCATTTCCGCGGATTCGACTTGGGCCGAGCGGCTGGCGTGGAGGCGGTCGACGCGGTCGGCAAGTTCGCTGATCTGGTGTTCCAGCCGTTCCAGAGGCGCGCTGCGCTTGGCCGCCTCGGCCAGCAGATTCCGCACCTCTTCGGTTTGCTGTCGGATGCGATCAAAGCTTTCTGGGCTGATCGCGGATTGGGCCAACCCGTCGACCTTGCCAGACAACGCGGAAATTTCACGCTCCAGGCCAGCGACCACCAATTGCGGGTCGTGCGACTTCAAGCTCGCGCGCAGGTCGGCCGCCATTGCGTCCAACGGAGTGATCAGCGTTTCGGACTCGCCAGCCTGACGGAGCAGGGCGACTCGCTCTGTCAAGTTTCGAACCGCGCCTTCGAGCGCGACGACCGCGTTGCGGGGCGCGAGTTCGGCGAGACTGCGGTTCATCGCTGCGAGCCCTTCCCGCAACGCGGTCAGGTTCATGGCGCAGACGCGCTGATCCTGGTCTCGACAAAGAGCTTCCGACATGACCGTGGCGCCGGCCATACCTTCGCCTGACGCTTCAAGCGCCGGCGAAGGCGACATTTCCGTCTGGCTGGGCTTGTCGTGACCGGAATCGGATTGATCGTCTGCTTCCTGGTCAGAAAGGCCAGTTTGGCCTTCCAGACCTTTCGCCGCAAACGTTGAATTTTGGGAGACCTCCCGATCTTGATAAGCACCGGCAGCCCGCCATGGTGTTGGCGCAACGCCGGCTCGGTGTGCTTCCCGGGCATTCAGCGCCTCGGCGGCGAGCCGGCGCAACGCCGCCTCGGCTTGCAGTATGGGAGACGATTGTCGCTGGTCAGCCGCAATCGATCGCCGGTAGGCCGAGAGCGGTGTTTCGTGATCGATGTTCCCGCGCGTTCGTTCGAGCATGGCCGCCATCGTTTCAAAGGCGCGCGTTAAACGCTCCTCGCCGCGCATCAACCGCCGCTCGACCCGCGCGATTGCAAACTCGAGAAGTTCCTCGGACTCATCAAGCCAAGCGCGACCGAGCTGTGTGGAAGCGAGAGAGCGGTTCTCGTCTGGGTTCCCGTCCGAAATATCCCCCGCAGCCCGGCCCACGATCGCCTCGTCGAGCCATTCCTCGACACTCAGGCCTGCCTGACGCGCCGCCTTTTCGGCCAGACGCCGAGCTTGTGGACTGACGCTCGCAAGGTTCCACGCCATGCTCGTCTTCATGCCTCAACCGTCATTGGCGCCAGCGATTCACGGCGCGAGTCGCAGCGCCGCGGCGCGAACTTCAATCGGCATGGTGAAGAAAGGATTAAACCCGCGACGGGAGGCGTTCGCATGAGCTGTAAGTTGTATATTGACTATTTGCAACTTTTGGTTGCATCATGATTCCCGTAGGGCACATTGGTGCCCGAATCGCGAAAGGTCGCGAGTGATAGCAAGGCGCGAACGCAACGGCGCCGCCGAAAGGAGATTTCATGAGCCGGATGTCGTCCCTGAATCGTGCAACCAGTTCCACTTTGGGCGAGGCGGAATACGACGCCTCAGCGTCGCCCCGGTCGGAAGGCGAGTTGACGATCAGCCAAATGTCGAGACTGTACGGAGTGAGTTTGCGGACGCTTCGCTTCTATGAAGACCGCGGGCTGATCAAGCCGCGGCGCGAAGGAAGCGCGCGCTATTATCGAGGCGTCGATCGCGTCCGGATGGAAATGATCCTCAGGGGCAAGAAGCTCGGATTCACGCTCACTGAGATCAACGACCTCATCGGGGGCAAGGGCGCCAACGAAACGCCCGACCTCGAGGAGCAGCTGCAACCCCAGCAGATCGTCAACCAAATCGGCCATCTGGAGCGACAGCGTAGTGAAATCGACAGCGCTATTGAGCGGTTGCGGGCGACACACGGCCGTCTAGCGCGGGGCGCTGCCGCCTAGGGCCTGTTTCAAAAGCCACCACCCTCGTCCTAACCCAACTTGAGCAGTTTGGCGGCGGTTTTCACGTTTTTGCGCAAGGCGGCGTCAGTTAGATCAAGTAGTTGGAGGTCGGGCGAGGCGAGTTTGAGCGTGTAGTGACGACCTAGGGTATTTTCGAGGGCGCCGTTGTCGGTTCAAATGGCGCATGTACTTGCGCCATACGATTCGCAAGAAGGACGGGAAGGTTCATCGCTATTGGACGTTGGTGCGCAGCGTTCGGGTCGGCCGGCGGGTGATCCAGCAGACGGTCGCACATCTTGGCGAGCTCGACGAGAACGGACGGATCGCGGCGCGCGCGCTTGCGCGCCGGCTGATCGGCGTCCCTGAAGAAGCGCCGCTGTTCAACGACGGCAGCCAACATCTGTCGGCGCCTGTTCGACTGAAGGGCGTTCGTATTGAGCGCTCGCGCCAGTTTGGCGATGTCTACTTGGCGCTCGCCCTGTGGCGTGCGGTGGGCCTCGAAGAGTTGTGCCGGCGGCTGCTTCCAATGGGCCAGGAGCGGGTCGCATGGGCGAAGATGGCGGCGGTGCTGGTGACGGCTCGGCTGTGCGAGCCGTCGAGCGAGCTGCACATTGCCGAGGACTGGTATCGTCGAACGGTGCTTGGCGATCTGCTGCAGCTCGGCGAGGAGGAGGTCAACAAGGATCGGCTCTATCGCGCGCTCGATCGACTGCTCGCGCACAAGGGGGCCGTGGAACGGCATCTGTCCGAGCGTTGCGGAGAGCTGTTCGCAATCGAGAACGACGTGCTGCTCTACGACATGACGAGCACCTATTTCGAAGGCCAGGCGAAGGCGAACCCGCAGGCGCAGCGCGGCTATTCCCGCGATCATCGCCCCGACTGCAAGCAAGTCTGCATCGCCCTTGTCGTGACCTTTGACGGCTTTCCGCTCGGCTACGAGGTGTTCGCCGGCAACACCCACGACTCCAAGACCTTGCAGACGATCGTGGCCACGATGGAGGCGCGGCACGGCGTGCTGGGGCGCGTCTGGATCGCCGACCGCGGCATGGCCAGCGCCGAGAATCTGGCGTGGCTGCGCGAGACCGGCCGGCGCTACATCATCGGCGCGCCGAAGTCGGAGCTGAAGAAGTTCGGCTCCGAGCTCGCTCGCCCGGATGGCTGGCGCATGGTGCAAGAAGGCGTCGAGGTCAAACTCGCGCGCCATCCCGAGACCGACGAGATCGCGATCCTTTGCCGCTCCGACGACCGACGCAGCAAAGAGCGAGCGATGCACGACAAGTTCAGCCGGCGGATCGAGCAGGCGCTCGAACGCCTGTCCGCTCGCATCGCGCGCTCAACGAAACCGCTTAATCCGGCGACGGTGAACCGGCAGATCGGCCGCATCCTCGAGCGAAACCAGCGCGCCGCCGCCCGCTTCGCCATCACGTTGGAGCCTGACGCGTGCCCGGCGGGCTTCCGGCTCAACGTCGCTTGCGACGCCGCGTTCGACAATTGGGCCGCGATCTCGGAAGGAGCCTATCTTCTGCGTTCGAACATCAGCGATTGGAGCGATCAGCAGCTGTGGAAGGCCTACATCCAACTCACCCAGGCCGAAGCGGCTTTTCGCATCCAGAAAGATCAGCTGAACGTTCGACCGATCTGGCATCAGCGCGAGGAGAGGGTCCAGGCCCACATCCTCGTTTGCTTCCTCGCCTTCGTGCTCTGGAAGACCCTCGAGATGTGGCAGCAGCGCGCGGGCCTCGGCAACTCGCCGCGGACCATCCTCGAAGAGCTCGCCCGCATCCAGTCCCACGACGTCGTCTTGCCGACCGCAACGCACGGCGAGATCCGATTGCGATGCGTCGCCCAGCCCGACGCCGCTCAGGCCGCGCTCTTCGACCGCCTCGGCCTCAAGCTCCCCAAGCGCATGCGCCTTCCAGATAACGAGGCCCCGATCCTGGCCCTCAGCGCCTAAGCCCTACTTCTCACCAGAAATGTAGTGACGACTTTTCGTCTAAGGCTTTGATTTGCCTAGGCCACACCCCCGAATCTGCTCAAGTTGGGCTAACGCGGCCCGAGTGGCCTCGAAGGACGATCCACTTGGTGCAGGCGGCGCCGCAAATGTCGTCTGGAGCATCCTTCGCGGCCCTTTGCTCACGCAAAGGGCGCCTCAAGGATGAGGTCCGTGACCTTTGAAACAGCCGCTAAATCCCCGCTGCGGCTGTTATCCCAGGAGAAGGTCTTATGTCCGGACCCGGGTCGCGTCGATGATGCGCAACGCTTCGGTGACCGCGGCTTCTATTCCGAGATGGGTGGTGTCGAGCCGGACGGCGTCATCAGCCGGACGCAGCGGCGCGGCCACCCGATCGGAATCGCGGATGTCGCGCTTCACAATGTCGGCAAGAACGGCAGCGTAATCGGCCTTCTCTCCGCGCTGGGCCAGCTCGAGGGCGCGCCGCTGGGCGCGCGCTGCAGCGCTGGCAGTGACAAAAATCTTCACCGTCGCTTGTGGGCAGACCACCGTGCCGATGTCCCGTCCGTCGAGAACGGCCCCTTCCGGCCGCGCGGCGAAAGCGCGCTGGGCGCCGAGCAGCGCCTGGCGCACCCCGGGCATCGCGGCGACCACCGAGGCCGCCTCGCCCATCTCCCGGCGGCGCAGAGCCGTCGCGTCGAAATCCATCAGGGCAAGGCCCCGGGCGGCGGCGACCGCCGCCTGTTCGTCATAGAGATCGCGATCCGCCGCCATAAGCGCCGCGGCGGTCGCGCGATAGAGAAGGCCGGTGTCCAGATGAGGCAGCCCGTAGTGGGCGGCGACTCGCCGGGCGATCGTGCCTTTTCCGGACGCCGCCGGGCCGTCGATGGCGATAATCATCCGCGCGCCCAATCCATTCGGGCGGATTGCCCAGAAGGCGCTCTTAGAATCCCGCCTCGCCGCTGTCGAGACTTCTGGGCTGGCCGGATCCCGGCCAGGACGACCTTGGCGCCTGTTTGGGGCCGGCCATCGTGTTTTCGGCGGCGATATGGAGAGGAGCGCGAACCGCCAAGCTCGCCTTCGCTTCCTGCCTGCCCTCGCTTGCATGTCGGGCTTGAACGGTCGGCGGCTTGAGAACGTGCCATGACGGCGTCAATGGCGCATCTTGGAAAGCCAACCGCTTCGACTTTTCCCTCATTCGGCGCGGCCCTGTAGACCGGTCGATGACAGTCGATGACGGCGTCGGCAGCCCCCCAGCATCTGGCGGCCGCTGCGTTCTCGGGAACGCGGACGCCTACCTTCGCATGGCCGGCGCGATCGAACCGGAGGCGCCGTCGCGCAGCTGGCTGACAAAAACCCGAGCGACATCCGCGGCGGGAATTCCGATTCCCGGGTCGCCGCCCATTTCGGCGAGCGTTTCTGAGACCCAGCCGGGCGAGATTGCATTGACCCGCAACGGGAGGCGTTCGACCGCGGCGGCGCGCACGAAGGCTTCGACGGCGGCGTTGACGGTCGTGATAATCGCGCTGCCTGGCGCCGGATACCGCGCCGCTAGGCCCGACGTCAGAGTGATCGCCCCGCCGGGACCGACAGTCTTTGCGCCGAGGCGCACGACGTTGACCTGCCCCATCAGCTTGTTTGCGACGGAGAAGGTCCAGTCGTCGTCCGTCAACTGGGCCCAGGGCTTGAAGCGCGCGGCGCCGCCGACGCAAACAATTCCGTCCAGTTCACCAACTCTTTCGAACAGCGCGGCCAGCGACTCCGGGTCGGAGATGTCGACCCGCTCGCCGGAATTGCGCGAGGCGCGGATGCAGCGATCCTCGCCGAGCGCCTCGACGATGCGCGATCCGAGAAGCCCGGAGGCGCCGATGACCAATGTCTTGCCCATACCTCCCTCGCTAGCGGGGTTCAGCCGGCTGTTCGACCCTCGGAGCTCTTCCGCCTTGCAAGTGAAACGCTCGCGGCGCTCGGCTGACCTCTCACCCCAAATGCTTGCGGAAAAACTCCAACGTGCGCGTCCAGGCGAGCGCGGCGCTCGGCGCGTCGTAGCTTTCCCGATGATCGCAATTGAAGCCATGGCCGGCAGGGTAGAGGTGCACGTCAACGTCCCGGTGGAGGGCGGCGACCTCGCGGACGCCGGCGACCGGGATATGGTCGTCCTTCTCGCCGAAGTGGAGCATGGTCGGGATGCGAGGCTGGAGGTCCTTCATGCCTACGATGCCGCCGCCATAATAGCCGACCGCGGCGCTCAGGCCCGGAAGCCGGGCCGCGGCGAGCCAGGCGATCGTCCCCCCGAAGCAATAGCCGACAATCCCGACTTTGCCGCCCGCCTTGGCGACGTCGATCGCCGCAGCGACGTCCCGCAAGGTCTGCTCCCGATCGATCTTCCCCACGACGGCCATGCCTTGAGCGCGCGACTCCGCGTCATAACCGACGTCGAAGCCTTTCTCGACATGCTCGAAAACCGCCGGCGCGATCGCGAGATAGTCGTCGACAGCGAAGCGGTCGGTCACGGCGCGGATGTGCGCGTTGACGCCGAAAATCTCCTGGATGACGATGACGGCCCCGCGCGGACGTCCCTCGGGTTCAGCGCGCCAGGCTCGAATCGGCTCGGCGCCTTCCGGCTTCAGTTCAATCCAATGGCCCATCGGTTTCTCCCACAGGTTTGAAACTCTGGCGCAGGCGGCCGGAGCCGCGCTGCGCGATGGCTATGCCGCCGACGACGAGGATCAGCGCGACGACATGATAGGCGGCGAAGGGTTCGCCGAGCAAAACGACCGCCATGATCGCCCCGAACACCGGAACCAGATTGACAAAGACGCCCGCCCGCCCCGGCCCAATAAGCTCCACGCCGCGCATGAAGAACAACTGCGACGAAAATGCCGGACCGAGCACGACATAGGCCAGCGTCGCATAACCGGCCGCCGTCGGCCAGACGAAGCCGCCTGAGGCGACCTCCCAGATCATCAGCGGCACAGACGTCACGAAGGCGGCGGCCGCCATCGCTGCCAGCAGGCTCAAGCCGGAGACGCGTGGCCTCTGGCGCAAGCCGACCGTGTAGCCCGCGTAGAGGACCACCGCGACGACCATCAGAACGTCGCCGGAATTGAACGCGAGCGCAGCCAGCCTCGCGGGATCGCCCTGCGCGGCGATGGCGACCACGCCGAGCATCGTAATCGCGGCGCCGAACGCCTGGAGCCCCGTGAAGCGAACGCCGAGGAACGCGCGGGCGCCGACGAGGACAAGCGCCGGGATCGCACCCTGGATGATCGAGAGATTGAGCGCGCTGGTGCGGTGCGCCGCGAGGTAGAAGAGCGCATTGAAGGCGGTGTAGCCAAGCGCGCCCATGGCGGAGAGATAGCGCCAGTTCGCACGCAATTCCGGCCAGTCCCGGCGCAGCGACGGGCGGGCAGCGACGAAGATCGGGATGAGCGCCAGGCCCCAGCGCATGCAGGTCAGAGTCATCGGCCCGATTTCGCCGGTCGAGAGCCGCGCGACGACCGAGTGCCCTGCCCAGATCAGCGTGGTCAGGACGAGCAGCAGGATCGGGTTGGCCCAGGCGGAGCGGAGAAGCCCCGCCTGCCGAATTGTCGCGTCCGTCATGAAGCCCTTGAAAGCGCCGGCTACGCCGCTCCCGTCGCGCCCATTCAGCAGCGGCGGGTCTTGAAGAAGCGCCAATGGGTAGCCCTGCCGGGCGTCAAAGGCAACGGCGGCGAAGAGAGAGAGGGGCCGATCGGATCACAATGGCTTGAAGCGGCAAGCGGGCTCCACGGCAGATGCGGGCAGGTCGGCCCGATTCGCGATAACAGGGAAAAATACAGCGATTTTGGCTTTTTCAGACCACTCCAGCTCCACAAGCCGTGGAGAAAAGCCGCGTCTTTTCAGCATCTTGGTAGAAGATTTAGATGTGAGTGGAACAGCGGATTAGATGAGGAAAACAGCGGATTATATCCGGACGAGCACGCGATTGCCCCCCTAATTCCGAACTCCGTCGGAGTGACCCGTCAACGGAAGCTCGTTGAGCATCCAGATGAGCCCGACGCGGAAGTCGCTCGAGGCGAGGGCGCCGCGCGAGGAGAGCGTATGGGGAACGCCACCGCTGCAGCCGGCAGCGCTCAACGCGCCGCCTGCGCCCCAGGCGGGACAGTGCGAGGCGCCGGTCGCGAGCGAGCCCATGTCGAGGTAGCGGTAACCCAATTCCACTTTCACGCCGGGCGCGACGTCGAAATCCACGCCCGCCATCAAGGCCCAGGCGAAGCTCGATTTCGAGCCGTTGGCGAAGGACCCGGCCGAGGTGAGCGCACCGCTGCCGGACGAGCCGAAACCGTCGTCGGCGAATTCGGAGACCCGGTTATCGGCGAAGCCCGCTCCCGCCCCGACGAATGGGGTCACGCCCCAATAGGTCCCCAGATCGACATATCCGTTCAACAGCCCAACCAAGGACGAGACGTCGGCCCGATATGATTCTGCGAATTGCAGCGGGCCGAAGGCCGGCGAGGCCGGGTCGGTCAGCGAGGAATGCGCCTCGAGACGCGCTCCCCCGCGATATTCCAACGTGCCGTCCATGCGAAGCCAGGTGTTGAACCGATAGCCGGCGCCCGCGTCGATCGCGCCGAAGGGAGAGAGGCTCGCATGGCTGAACGCCGCGCCGGCGGAGCTTGACAGGAGACCGCTCGACGCTCCCGCGGCGATCGGATCGGGGGCGGTCGCCAGTCGCGGCCCGGTCGATGAGACGCCGAAGCCGAGATCGCCGCGCAGATACCAGCCGCTGAAATCTTCGGCCGCCGGGCTCTCGGCCGGAAGGCTCGGAACCGGAGGCAGATCGACGGCCTTCGCTATGCCGCCGCCGAGAACGGCGACGCCTGCGGCGACGGCAAGGGGTCGGACTTTTGCCATGACAACCTTTGGTCGCGAAGGCGGGCGACGCTGCGTCGCGCGCGGCGAAAGCTGTCATATGACTGCTTAACGGGTTCTTAAGCTTGTTTCTTAACCTTTGGGTATCTGGCCCCCCTCAAGCCGCGCGCCGCGCCGGCGCCCCGACGGCCATCCGGATGGCCTCGGCGAGCGCCTTCGTCTCCTCGGTCGGGCGGCCCGGGCCGTGAATGAGTCCCATGCGCGTCATCGGCAGCTCGGGCAAGCCCTCCTCGGGCCCGAGAACGCGCAGACCTTCCCCGACCATCGAGGCCGGCAACGTGGTCACGGCGAGGCCGGCGCGAACCACGGTCCCGATTGCGCTGTAGTTCTTGGAGGAGAACAGGCCGCGGGTCGCGCACGACGCCGCGGCGAGCGCCTCGTCCGCCTCGCGCCGCCAGAGGCAGGTGGTCGCGCCGAGCGCAAGCGGAATGGGCGCTCCCTCCGCGACCCGAAACCGTTCGGCGGCGGCCCAGACGAGCGGTTGTTCGCGCAACAGTTCGAATCCCCTGAGGCCCGGATGATCGGTCAACAGCGCGAGTTCGAGCGCCCCGGCCGAGACTTGTGCGGCGAGCTCGGGCGAGCCCTCGCACACGACCGACACTTCCACCAGCGGATGGCGGCGATTGAAACGGCTGAGAATCTCGGCGAGGAAGGATTCGGCGTAGTCGTCCGGGATGCCAAGCCGCACGGCGCCCCTGAGACCCCTGCGCGACAGCGCCGCGACCGCGCCTGCTTCGGCGTGGATGATCCGCCGGGCGAAATCGATCAGGCTCTCGCCCTCGGCGGTGAGCCGCGCGCCGCGACCCTGCCTGACGAACAGCGCGCAGCCAAGCTGCTCCTCGAGCCGGCGGATATGCATCGAGACAGCCGACTGGGTCTTGTGCACTCGTTCGGCCGCCCGGGTGAACGACCCCGAGTCCACAATGGCGAGAAAGGAGCGCAGCTGGTCGGTGTCGAGCATGATCACTCATCCGAATCCATGATCGATAACTTTAAAAACATTCGTTGGACCGATCAATAGCCCGGCAGTAGATTGAGCGCCAGTTCCGAAATCGAAACGTTGTCGCCGGCGTCCCGTCCCGTCTTGTCGCCGAATGGTTTTCTGCGCTTTTCCCGGAGAGAAACGATGATGGCTTCCCTCGCCAATCAGGCCGTCCATGGGGCCGCGGCGCTCAGGCGCGCTCTCTCGTGGCCGTCCCGCGTCAGTGCGGAGCGCAGAGCGATGAGACAGCTTGCCCGCATGTCGGATTTTGAACTGCGCGACATCGGCCTTGTCCGGCAGGATGTCGTCGACGCCGGCATGCTGCGGTTGGACGCCGATCTGCCGATGGCGCGCCGCGCGGCGCGCGAGGGCCTCTGCTGACGATACACTTTCAGCGTCACGAGCCGGATGCGGTGGAACGGGCGCAAGACTGAGGCGAGTCGAGTATTCCCGGCGATTCAGCCGTGCGCAGGCTAGCCTCGTGAGGTTGCTTCCCGACCATTGTTCCGGCCGCTTCGCCGATCTCGATCTCAATCGGGATGGATGCGTCGGCTTAGGCGCTGTGGGAGGTTGCGGCCGCCGAAACCAGCATGCGCCCGCTCCGCCACGCAATTTTCCTCAACCGCCTCGCCGCCGTCCTAAGGCCGCAGTCGGCGCCCGAACGATCCGTCCAAAGCTGCGAGCCGGGGATCGAGCAATGTTGTAGCCGTAGTGCGCATTGGTTTTCACCGCGCCATTTTTCAGAACTGTTTCCTCGTCGAAGTGGTCGCTTCGAGCGTCGCGGCCAAATCGATAGATTTTTTAGCGCAGCACGGCTACAATTGCTTGTTGACGCGCGTAATTCCACCGCCTGCGAGGGTCAGTGGGTGTAGGTTAACGTCTCGTCCGGTCCTTCGCGCGACCCAAAACGCGGCGGAAAAAACAAAACACGTCAGGAAGGAAGCGCGATGCCGATCTACGTAAGGCTTGTGAATTTCACGGAGAAGGGGCTTCACGAAATCAAAGATACAGTCCGTCGATCTGAAGCATTTAAAGACTTGGCCATGAAACACGGCGTAACGGTGAAAGAAATTATTTGGACGGATGGTGAGTTTGACATGTTGACGATTATCGACGCACCCGACGACACCGTAGCCTCCGAACTCGCGTTGAGCGAAGCGAAGCTCGGCCACAAGCGTGTCCAGACACTGCGCGGCTATACGGCCGCCGAAATGGAGAGGGCTCTCGAGAAGATCGACGACAAACCACTGCCGCAAATGGGCCTGGGCGTCATTCTGCGCCACGTTTAGAGCAAACTCTGATCAGTTGGATCATAGCCGCAGGCGGCGAAGGAATTGTGCAATCGGCGGGGTTTTAAGATATCGGTGCAGGCTTCGAGCGCCCTCGTCAGGGACGGTTCGCTTGGCGAGCTTGCGCAGGCGGAGCCACTCTACAAGCTCAACCGCCTCGCGCTCGTCACGTCCCCGCCGCCGCTCGCGGCGATCCGGGCGCGCGCCTCGGCGAGCGGCTCGCCGACGACTTTCATGTGAAAACCGTTGGCGTGCAGCAGCGTCCGAGCGTCGCGCATCATTCCGACATGGCCTTCCCAGAAGACGAGATCGCCGCGCGCGAGCGGCGCCGATCCGTCGAGCGCGACCGGCTGGCCGAGCCTGGCCTCCATCATGTCGCTGTCGCGCGGGGCTTCAATTCCGGCTGTGGTGAGCGCGGTCTGCACCAGCCCAGAACAGTCGATCCCCTCCGACGTCCGGCCGCCCCAGAGATAGGGCGTCTCCAAGAAAAGCTCGGCGACCGCGACGAAATCTTCTTCACGGGAGCCGACAGCCGCGAGATGGCGGCCCCAGAGCCATAATCCGTCCGCGGTCACCGCGAAGTCGCCTTCGCAGCGCAGGATTGCCAGCCTCGCGCCGAGCGAAAGCGCCATGCGCGGCGGCAGCTTGATGCTCGGTCCCGGATAGGCGTGGGTGCGCAAAGACGACACACGATGGGTCGGATCGCTCGGCGCGCCGAGCGCGGAGAGGGGAAGATGGCCGACATACGCGTCGCGCTCGAGCTGGACCCAGGCCCAGCCCTCGCTCTCGTCGTAGATCGTGACCTTTTCGCCGTAGAGCGCCTCGGTCTCGAGCGGCGCGTCCGGCGCGGGGAAGCGGCGGAGCGGCGCGCTTGCTTCGACGACCTGCGTCGCCCGTCCATCCGCATAGCGCGGAGCCACGACAAGACCGCGCAGACTGGAGGCCGCGAGGTCTGGACGGGCGGGGGTCAGACGAGGGTCGAATTGGGAAGGGGGCATGATCCCCTTAGTACAGCGCTTCCACGATTCGAGTCATCGGCGGCCTCATTGAGCCCGAACTTCGCGGATGATGATAGCGTCGTTCACACGCGCCAAAGATCTGGCTCCAGCGCGATCTGGCGCGGCCGCCGCGCCAGCCCGCGGAAATGTCCGATTTCAACCGAAATGCGATCATTCCTGCAAATCGGCGGCGGGGGTTGAGAAGCGCCACATTCGGGATTTAACATGCCGCACTGTCAGGATTCGGCGATGAACGAAGCGAGGAACGCCATGACGTCGGTCGCCGGACAAAGCAGCGCGCGCGGGACCTCCGGCCTCGATCCCTACGGCGCCGCCACCCACGAGGTCTTCAACCAGCCGGTCGAACTCGTCGACTACAACCTTTACGATTCCGATTGGGCGCTTAAGGAATTGGTGCGGCGCGAGGGCGCGGAATGGGCTGAAAACGCGCTCGGAGCGTTCGGCGCCCGGGCCGGGTCGGCCGACTATCTGGAGCTCGGCGCGCTCGCCAACAAACACCCGCCCGAACTCGACACTCACGACCGCTACGGAAGGCGCATCGATCTGGTGCGGTTCCATCCGTCCTACCACGCGCTGATGCGAGCGGCGATCGAGGAGGGGATCCATTCCTCGCCGTGGACCGAGCCGCGCGAGGGCGCCCATGTCGCGCGGGCGGCGCGGTCCTACATGCAGAGCCAGGTCGAGGCGGGTCACGGCTGCCCGATCACAATGACCTTCGCGTCCGTTCCCTGCCTCAAGGCGGAGCCCAATCTCGCCGCTGCGTGGCTGCCGAAGATCACCGCGCGGACCTACGATCCGCGCAACGTTCCCGTCGAGCAGAAAAAGGGCGTCACCATCGGGATGGCGATGACTGAGAAGCAGGGCGGCTCGGACGTACGCGCCAACACGACCCGCGCAATTCCGATCGGCGCGGAGGGCCCGGGACAGGCTTACGAACTCGTCGGCCATAAATTCTTCGTCTCTGCCCCGATGTGCGACGCCTTCCTCGTGCTCGCTCAGGCGCTGGGCGGTCTCTCCTGCTTTCTCGTCCCGCGCTGGCGACCGGACGGCGCCGAAAATCCGCTGCAGATCCTGCGGCTCAAGCGCAAGATGGGCAATGTTTCGAACGCTTCGAGCGAGACGGAGCTTCGCGGCGCGCTCGGCTGGATGGTCGGCTCCGAGGGCCGAGGCGTTGCAACCATCATCGAAATGGTGGCGATGACGCGGTTCGACTGCATGATCGGCTCGTCCGCCGGCATGCGGATGGCAGTATCACAGGCGATCGACCATTGCCGACAGCGAAAGGCGTTCGGCGCGCTCCTCGTCGATCAGCCGATCATGGCCGCCGTGCTCGCCGATCTCGCGATCGAGGCCGAGGCGTCGCTGACGTTGACCATGCGCTTGGGGCGCGCGCTCGACCATCGCGACGATGAGCACGAAGACGCGCTCGTTCGGCTTGGCACGGCGATCGGAAAATACTGGATTTGCAAGCGCGCGCCGGGCCACGCCTATGAGGCGCTCGAATGCATCGGCGGCTCCGGGGTCATGGAGGATTCGCCGATGCCGCGCCTCTACCGCGAGGCGCCCATCAATGCGATCTGGGAGGGCAGCGGCAATGTCCAGTGCCTCGACATCGCTCGCGCCATCAGCCGCGCGCCCCAGACGCTCGAAGCCTATTTCGCCGAGGTCGGGTCGGCAAAAGGCGATTGCCCGGCGCTCGACCAGCATTTGGCGGCGCTGAAGGACGACATGCGCGATCTGTCGGACTTCGAGACACGTGCACGGGATCTTTGCGACCGGTTGGCTTTGGGGCTTCAGGCCACTGCGCTCGTCCGCGCCGGATCCGCGATAGTGGACGCCTTCGCTCGCTCGCGCCTAGAATCCAGCGGGGCGCACAATTACGGGGCGCTGACGGGCGTCGATTGCAAGGCGATCGTCAGACGGGCTGCGCCGCGGTAGCGCATCTCTTCGATAGCTCTGGCGGTTCTCGTCATAGTAACATTGTCAACAATTGGCCTGTGATCGCGGTCATAGCGGTCGGCGAGAGACGATGTTCCACCCCCTCTTCGACCACGAGTATCGTCTTGATACGGGGCGTCACATATGACGACTGGAGCAATCCGCTAAACTACGAAACGAGCCGGCCGGCGTTGTTCGTCACGCCGCCATAAAAAGCGCTCTATCGCATCCGATTACAGTCTGGTAATGTCCCAGCGTACGGGGAGATCCTCGACGCGATATTGCGGCGCTGAAGGCCATGCGTAAGGCAGCACACGGTGTCGTTTTCGACCGGAGGCCAATCCGGGCGCCCGCCGCGGCGAGGCGCAGTCGACGAAACGCGCGAGTTCGAGCTCGGCATTCCAGGGCTATGGTGATGTCGCAGCGCGGACCGGACGCGGTCAATATCGACAGGTCCGCAATAAAGCTGACGGACACAATCCTCGGCTATGACGAGCGAAACCTCGGCGATATCCTGCAAGCGATCGCTTCCGAGATCGGAATACGTCATGTCGCCTATCTGCAGTTCGCTTCCGACAACAACTGCGAGGCGAGCCTGCCGACAGCCATCGCGACTTATTCGAGAGCATGGCAGACCCGCTACTTTCTGTTTGGTTACGTGCATATCGATCCGGTGGTCGCCCACGGCCAGAAGGCCGCGCTTCCGTTCGACTGGGAAACGCTGACGAGTGACGATCCGGACGTTCTGGCTTTCTTCGCAGATGCGGCAAAGCATCGCGTCGGACACAACGGCGTGTCGATCCCGGTTCGGAACGGAATGGGCGCCCGCTCGCTGGTTTCCTTCACCAGCGACCACTCGAAGCCGGAGTGGAACGGATATAAGCGTCGAAATATGACGAGTCTCATGAAGTTGTCGTTTCTGATCGATTCCGCCGCGCAGAAGAATTCAGGTCTGCCTCTGTCGTCGATCAGGTTGTCGCGTCGAGAAGAAGAATGTCTGATCTGGGCGGCGAAAGGGAGAAGTGACAAGGAAATCGCCGATGCCATGAACATTGGCTTCAGTAGTGTGAAGATCCACCTCGATGTTGCCCGCCACAAGTTGCACTGCATGAACCTGAGCCATGCAATCGCCGTCGCCATTGCGACTGGCGTAATTCCCGCAGCGGCGCTGCAGTAGCCGGCCGTATTGGCTGACGCGCCATCTGGTCGTAGGTCACCTGAAGAGCACGAATCCAAGGCCGAAATCAGCCCCATGAGAGCGTCTGCCCTAGTCTTTGGCTGAACTAAGCGACCTTGAGGTGAACTCCAATCGAGTTTCATCAACATCGAAATTTTGCCAGATCCACTGAGTTTACGAGAATAACCAGAGCCAAGACGATTATTTTTTCGTTCAAACGGCTTGCCCATCGGCCCAAGGGGCGCCACGCCTAGGCAAGGTTGGCGATAGTGCCCGCAGAGTCAGCGGAATCGCGGAACCTGCTTGGAGGAGCATGTCAAATGTTGAAACTCATTGAAGGTAGCTATGCAGCGCGTTTCCCGAACGAGATGGATGCGATGTTTCGCAATCGGGCCGAAATCTTCGGTCAACGGCTCGGATGGGAGGTGGAAGTGAATGACGGCTACGAGCGAGACCGGTTCGACGACCTCAATCCCCTGTATCTCGTCTCGGTCGACCCGCTTACAGGACGCGTATTGGGGCTCGCTGCGGCTGCTGCCGACGACCGGGCCGAATATGTTGCGCGACGTCTTTCCCCAATTGCTCGAGGAGGGGGAGGTCGTCGAGAGCGCGACGATCTGGGAGAGTTCACGCATCTGCGCCGTTGCTGCGCCCGGGCAGCCGGAGCGGATGAAAAACGGGGTCGGTTATGTTCTGAGCGAGCTGATCGAGGGCATCGGCGAGGTCGCGCTCCTTGCCGGGTTGACCCAGATCGTCTCGGTGTTCGATGCGCGAATCCTGCGGGTCCTGAGAGCGGTCGGCTGCGAGCCGGAGGTCATCGGAAAACCTCAGCGTATCGGTGACGTCATGGCCTACGCCGCCCTGTTCGAGCCGGACCCTGCGCGGCTCGAAGCGTTCCGCGCCGAGTTGAGAATGGGGGAGACCGTTCTCGCTCCGGGGGCCAAGGAACTCGCCTTCGGACCGGAACTCGCCTTGGCCTGAGCGCCTCGAACCGGGTGGGAAACGTGACGGCGGGCCACATCCAGGCCGTCATGCGGATGATACGCATCGAGCAGCTGCTCGTCTCCTCGGGCAGCAGCTCGCTTCGTAACCTCTGACCGGGCCGCTTATCTGTCGGGCAGCGAATAGATAGCGGGCGCGATAGTGGAGGCGCGGGCGCGTCATCCCAAACCAACGTCATGGTCGGGGCATGGTGCCGTTGTGGCGTGATTCGCCTTGCGGCGGTATCCTTATTCGATGACCACTCTCCAGGACTTCGTCGACCAGCATCGAAGACTCTTCGTGCTGACCGGGGCCGGCTGCAGCACAGGCTCGGGCATTCCCGACTATCGGGACGCGGGCGGAAAATGGAAACGCATGCCCCCGGTGACCTATCAGGCCTTCCTGGGCAACGAGGCGATGCGCCGCCGATATTGGGCGCGCAGCCTCGTCGGCTGGCGGCGCTTCCGCCAAGCCCGGCCGAACCGCGCGCATCGGGCTTTGGCCAGGCTCGAGGCAATGGGAAAAATCGACCTCCTCTTGACCCAGAACGTGGATCGGCTGCATCAGGCGGCCGGCAGCGCCCGCGTGATCGACCTGCACGGGCGACTCGATCTCGTCCGCTGCATCGGCTGCGGGCGGCGAACACCGCGAGAGGATTTGCAGGACGAACTCTCCCGGCTGAACGATGGCTGGATCGATCTGCAGGCCACCGAAGCGCCGGACGGCGACGCCGACCTCGAGGGCGCCGATTTCGCGTCCTTCCAGATTCAGCCGTGCTCGCGCTGCGGCGGCGTGCTGAAGCCGGACGTCGTCTTCTTCGGCGAGAACGTGCCCCGCGACCGGGTCGATGCCGCGGCGCGATCTTTGAACGAAGCCGACGCCATGCTGATCGTCGGCTCCTCGCTCATGGTCTATTCGGGCTACCGCTTCGTCGAGATGGCAAGCCGCGCCGGAAAGCCGGTCGCCGCGATCAACCTCGGCCAGACCCGCGCCGACAGACTGCTCGCGCTCAAGGTGGAAAGCCCTTGCGAAGAAGCGCTGGCCTTTCTGTTGTAAGCGCCCCGCATTGGAGTTCCCCTTGGCGAGGCAGCCGGAGGCTGAGCGCGGCCAATTCCCTGCGTGCAGGGAAAAATACAGGGAACTTCCCTCATTTCGGCCGATTTTCGGAAAAACCGTCACGAAAAACCCTAGGATTCGAGGCTGTTCCAACAAAATTCCCTACGCGGCCGAACAGGGAATTTTTTCGCCGAGCAGGGAATTCAAATTCCCTGCTTCCCGGAAAGCAGGGACATCTTGCGCCAGACGCGCTTCGCTCGCGATGGCAATTTGTCATCCGAAGCCGCGCTGGCGCATGAGCGCGCGTGGATCGGGCGGTCGCCCGCGAAAGCCGGCGTAAGCGGCCTCCGGGTCGCGGAGATTGCCGGCGGAATAGATGTATTTGAGCAACCTCTCGGAGAGGCCGGGGTTGAAGATGTCGCCGCTTTCGACGAAGGCCTCGAAGCCGTCCGCGTCGAGCGCCTCCGACCAGAGATAGCTGTAGTAGCCGGATGCGTATCCGCCGCCGCTGAAGATGTGCTGGAAATGCGGGATGCGGTGGCGCACGGCGATCGCCCGCGGCATCCCGAGTCTCTCGAGTTCCTCCTTTTCGAACGCGACGACGTCGATGTCGGCCCGGTCGGCTCGCTCATGCAGTCCCAGGTCCACAAGCGCGGCGGCGGTGTATTCCACCGTCGAAAAGCCCTGGTTGAACCTCTGCGCCGAAAGCAGCTTGCGGACCATCGCTTCGGGCATGGACTCGCCGGTCTGGTAATGAACAGCGAAGCGCCGCAGGATTTCGGGCTGCTCGAGCCAGTGCTCGTACAACTGCGAGGGAAGCTCGACGAAGTCGGTCGCGACTTTCGTGCCTGAGATCAGCGGATAGGTGACGTCGGACAGCATTCCGTGCAGCGCATGGCCGAACTCGTGGAACAGCGTCTTCGCCTCGTCGAAGCCCAGGAGCGGCGGCGCTCCATCCGCGCCCTTGGCCAGGTTGAGGACGTTGACGATGATCGGCAGAACCGGGCCGTCGAGCTTTTGCTGCCTCCTGAAGGCGCTCATCCAGGCCCCGCTTCGCTTCGACGGCCTCGCGAAATAGTCGCCGATGAAGAGCGCGATCGGCTCGCCGTCTCGATCCAAGACCGTCCAAGAGCGCGCGTCCCGATGGTAGAGCGGGACGTCGAAACGCTCTTTGAAGCTCAGGCCGAAGAGTCGGCCTGCGGCGAAGAACGCGGCCTCGATCATATTGTCGAGCTGGAGATAGGGCTTGATCGCGTCCTCATTGATGTCGAACAGCCGCTTGCGGCGCTTCTCGGCATAGAAGCGCCAGTCCCAGGGCGCGATCCCGAAGTTGCCGCCCTCTGCGGCGACGAGCTCCTGCAGCGCCTCCTCCTCCTCGGCAGCGCGCGCGAGCGCCGGCGTCCAGATCGATTTCGAGGAGCGACCGCGCGGCGGCCGGCGTCTTGGCCATGGTGTCGGCGAGACGGAATTTTGCGAAGCTCTCAAATCCCAGCTGCTTCGCGTAATCCGCGCGAAGCCTCACTGATCTCGTCCGCGACCGGACGATTGTCGGTTGGGCCAAAATGCTCTCCGCGAGCCGCCCAGGCGGCGAAAACCTTTTCGCGCAGGTCGCGCCGGGCCGAGAATTGCAGAAACGGTTCGACGCTGGAGCGCGCCAGCGTAATGACATGCTTGCCCGCGAGCCCCCGATCTTCCGCCGCGCGCGCGGCGGAAGCGACGAGCCAGTCGGGCAGGCCGGCGAGATCGCTGGGCGTCTCCAGCACGAGGAGGAACGAGCTCTCGTCGGCGAGGACGTTCTGTCCGAACTGCGCCCCGAGCGTCGCCAGGCGTTCGTTGATGGCGGCGAGCCGCGCCTTGACGTCGTCGGCAAGGCCGGCGCCGGCGCGCAGGAAGGCGACATGATAACGTTCGAGGACCCTTGACTGCTCGGCGTCGAGGCCGAGCATATCGCGGTTTGCCTGCAGGGCGTCGATCCGATCGTAAAGCGCCTTGTTGAGAAAGATGTCGTTGCGATGCCGAGCGAGCCGAGGCGCGATCTCGCGCTCGATCGCCTGAATCTCGTCGTTGCTGTCGGCCGATGCGAGATTGAAAAAGACGGACGACACTTTGTCGAGCGTACGGCCGGCGCGCTCCAGCGCCTCGACCGTGTTCTCGAAGGTCGCGGGCGCAGGATCGGCTGCGACGGATGCGATCTCCTCCCGGGCCTGATCAAGCCCCGCGTCAAAGGCCGATCGAAAGTGCGCCGCCTCGAGGGCGGCGAAAGGCGGCGCTTCGAATGGCCCCGTCCAGGACCCGAGAAGCGGATTGTCGGGCTGAGTTTCGATCATTTCGCCTCCGCCCCCGCCATGTGGGCCCCGACCGGCCCGCGAGCAAGACCTTCGGAGGAATGGCCGCGCCTTTCGAGACTTGCGCAATCGTCGGCGCGAAGCCTGCCACGTAATGTCCACGACAAGAGGGAGGACGCGTCGCCGAGGAAGCCTTTACCCCTTCTCCACCCACTCGTCGCCGATCTTCTCGTAGATACGTTTCACCGCCGCCCAGGCGATGCGGAACGCCGCTTCCTCCTGGCGGGGGTCGTGCGCATGCGCGGCATGCGCGTGGTTGAACGCCTCACGGAAGATAGTCTGCGCGTGGTCCGGCAGATGTGTGCGGACGGAAGGCGGCAGATCGGCATTGACCTCGTAAGGCAGCGGCGGTCTCCGGTTCAGGCGATGATGTCGGGCGTCAGCTGGTCCTCGAGCATGACAAGCTTGTCGCGCAGCATCAGCTTGCGCTTTTTCAGCCTCTGCAATTGCAGACGGTCGGCGGCCTGTCCGGCGTCGCTCAACGCCCCGATCGCGGCATCGAGGTCGCGATGCTCCTCGCGCAACCTATCGATCTGGGCGACGAGGGCGGCGCGCTGCTCCGGTGTGAGATCTTCATCCATTCGCTTCACCGCGCGTTGGGCATACTGGCGTCCCCGGCCGCGCCCGCGGAGTCGCTTGACTATGGGCGCGGCGCTAAACGGACGCAAGCTGGCGGTCTGCATCTGAAGACTGAACTTTGCGCTGTTGAGTGAAACTCCAGCTTCGCGCGGGGGAACGACGGATACGAGTCGTGGGACATCGAAAAATGATCGTAGCTGATCAGATTTGATAGGCAGAGCCGACCCATCTACTGACGCTGGCCGCTCGCTCGAGATTCGACCTTCGGCTGAAGAGTCCCACGAGCGCCGATCGAGCCGGATCCGCACGCCAGGGCCCTCCGCATGGAAGTTGTTTTCATTCAAATTTCAGGCGGTTGCGCGCCTCCTCCTCCACGAAGTGGGGCAGGGGCCGGGCGAAGCTCGACGGATGGAGTGTGCAAGACTGCCCGCTTCGAAGCAGCGGGCCAGACCCCATCGGCGCTTGGCGCCGCCTTCTCCCCGCTCGCAGACCGCTTGCAGGGAGAAAGCGCCCCATCACCCCTTACTTCTTCCCGCCGATGCCGAGATTGGCGAAGCGGGTGTTGAACCGAGACAGACGACCCCCGCGGTCGAGCAGCTGCTGCGAACCGCCCGTCCAGGCCGGGTGGGTGTTCGGGTCGATGTCGAGGTGCAAAGTCGCGCCCTCCTCGCCATAGGTCGAGCGGGTCATGAACTCGACGCCGTTGGTCATCACGACCTTGATCATATGGTAGTTGGGGTGAATGTCGGACTTCATCGTCGAGATCTCTGGCGCAATAAATGAAGAGCCGTCCGGCGGCCCGGCGGCTCTTTGGTTGGCGGTCCTATACGCCGAAGGGTCGTGGCGATGCAATAGGTCGCAGGCGGCGGCCTTGAATTCGGCTGAAACATGGTCCGTAAAGCCACTGGAAGATTGGAGCCTCGTGAGAGAATGACCGCTGCCGCAAACGCCGGTTCGAAGCCGTCCCGAGCCCCGCTCCGCGCCCTGAAATCGGTCCTGCCTTATGCGCTCGCCTATCGGGGTCGGATTCTCGCTGCGCTCGCCGCGCTTATGGTCGCGTCCGCCGCTACGCTGGTCGTGCCGGTCGCGGTCCGGCGGATGATCGACTTCGGGTTCTCGGATTCCAACGCAGCCTTTATCCGCGTCTATTTCCTCGGCATGCTCGGCGTCGTCGCGGTACTCGCGCTCGCTTCCGGGGCGCGCTACTACCTCGTCATGACGCTCGGCGAGCGGGTGGTCGCGGATCTGCGCGCGAACCTCTTCGCCCATTTGACGCGGCTCGATCCAGGCTTCTTCGACGCGGAAAAGACCGGCGAGATCGCCTCGCGCCTGTCCGCAGACACGACGCAGATCAAGGCGACCTTCGGCTCCTCCGCCTCGATCGCGCTGCGCAATATCTTCATGTTTGTCGGCGCGATCGGCATGATGGTCGTGACCAGTCCGAAACTGTCGGCCTTCGTGCTCGCGGCCATTCCGGTCATCGTGCTGCCGCTGTTCGCGGCTGGACGAGCCGTGCGCCAGCGTTCGCGCCGCGCCCAGGACACGCTCGCCGAGGCGACCGCCTTCGCGACCGAGAGTCTTACCGCCGTTCGCGTCATGCAGTCGTTCGTGGCGGAAGCGTTCACCGCCGGCCGCTACCGCGAGGCGGCCTACGGCGCCTATGAGGCGGCGCGCCACATGGCGCAGGCGCGCGGAATCGTCACCGCGGCGGCGCTCTTCCTCGCCTTCGGCAGCGTCGTCATGATCCTCTGGCTCGGCGCACAGGACGTCGTGGCTCACCGCATGTCGGGAGGAAGGCTGCTGCAGTTCGTTCTCTACGCCGTGTTCGGCGCGGGTGCGCTCGGGCAATTGTCTGAAGTGTGGAACGAGGTGTCACAGGCGGCAGGCGCGGCGGAGCGCATCGGCGAGTTGCTCGCGGTCCGGCCGCGAATCGCGGCGCCCCTGAAGCCCGCGGTTCTGCCCAAGCCCGTGCGCGGCGAGCTCGCCTTCGATTCGGTCGATTTCGCCTATCCGGGCCGGAACGAGGACGCGGTGCTGCGGGACATCAGCTTTCACGTCGCGCCCGGCGAGGTGGTCGCCATCGTCGGCCCGTCCGGAGCGGGCAAGTCGACCCTGTTCCAGCTGGCGCTCAGGTTTTACGACCCGACACGCGGAAAGGTCACGCTCGACGGCGTCGACGTTTCAAAACTCGATCCGGCTGTTTTGCGATCGGAGATCGCGCTCGTGCCGCAGGACGCGTTCATTTTCGGGGCCAGCGTCGCCGACAATATCTCCTATGGCGCGCCGAACGCGACCCGCGAGGCGATTGTCGCCGCGGCCAAGCAGGCGGCCGCGCACGGCTTCATCACCGCCTTGCCGCAGGGCTACGACACAGAACTCGGCGAGCGCGGCGCGAACCTGTCGGGCGGCGAGCGCCAGCGGGTCGCCATCGCCCGCGCCCTCCTCAAGGACGCGCCGGTCCTCCTGCTCGACGAGGCGACCTCGGCCCTCGACGCCGAGAGCGAAACCCTGGTTCAGGGTGCGCTCGAAACCTTGATGCGGGGCCGGACCACGCTCGTCATCGCCCACCGGCTCGCGACCATCGTCAATGCGCATCGCATCCTGGTCATCGAGGCGGGCTGCGTAGTCGAAGAAGGAACTCACGCTTCGCTCCTCGCCGCGAACGGCCTTTACGCGCGCCTTGCGCGGCTTCAGTTCGAAACCGGCGCTGCGGCGCTGACCGCGATGGCGGAGGCGGCGCAGTAGGTTCCCGCCGTTTCCGGTTTCGGACGATCGGCCCGGAACAGAAGGACTTACCCAAGCGCCTGCGCGAGCAGATAGATTGCGTCCAGGAGCGTAACGACGACAAAAGTGCTCCACAGGAGCCGCGTCCATCGCCCGCGGCGGAGCGTCCGCGTGTGAGCCCTGGCGAAATTGGCCGGACCCCGGTCCGCGGGTCGCGGCAGGTCCAACAGCGCCCGAAGCTTATCGAACTCGGTCATCGATCTCTCCGCGGACATGGCCCGATGCTACGGCGAGGGCATGGCCTGCGCAATCTGTCATTGGCTTCAACGCCTCGAGCAACTACGCACTTGCCGGCATTTTCCGGCTGTATCGGGCGTGTATAGAATCCACCGCATGTCCCGCTCGGAACGCCTTTTCGACCTTCTTCATGCGCTGCGCCGGCGCCGCCGTCCGGTGAGCGGAAAGGTGCTGGCGGAGGAGATCGGCGTCAGCATCCGCACCCTCTATCGCGACATCGCCAGCCTTCAGGCTCAGGGGGCGAGCATCGAGGGCGAGCCGGGCGTGGGCTATGTCCTGAAGCCCGGCTTTCTCCTGCCGCCGCTCATGTTCCGGCTGGAAGAGATCGAGGCGCTGGTGCTGGGCTCCCGCTGGGTCGCCGAACGCGCCGACGATCGCCTCCGCGACGCGGCCGAGAGCGCGCTGGCGCGGATCGCCGCCGTGCTGCCCCCCGATCTGCGAGAGGAACTCGACGCCTCCGCGCTGCTGATCGGGCCGAGCGCCGGAGCTCCCATTGACGTTATCGATCCTGCGCTCCTGCGCAAGGCGATCCGCACCGAACGCAAGCTGTCGCTCACCTATCGCGACGGCGCCGGAGCTGCATCGGGCCGCGTCGTCTGGCCGTTCGCGCTTGCCTTTTTCGACCAGGCGCGCGTCCTCATCGGCTGGTGCGAGTTGCGCCAGGACTTCCGCCATTTCCGCACGGACCGGATTTTTGAAGCGGAGGTGCTCGACGCTCGCTATCCGAAACGCCGCCAAGTGCTGCTCCGGCAGTGGCGGGAGGCACAGAAGATGTCACGGAGAGGTGAATGATGCTGCCGGGAACTGACAGCATCGGATCATAACCTCGCGCCTGTCCAACCAACGACAGGAACGACCGATGACCGATACGAACGCCATCCTTCTCTATGTGTCGAGCCCAGAGGCAAGCGCGCGGTTCTACGCGAAACTATTAGGGCGCGACCCGGTCGACGACGAGCCCGACCTTTGTCCTATTCGTCTTGCCCTCCGGCCTCGCGCTCGGGCTGTGGAGCAAGGACGGCGTGCGACCCGCGCCCTCGGTTTCCGGCGGCGGCTGCGAGATCGGCTTCAAGGTGAACGGCGCCGCCGCGGTCGACGCAGCCCACACGGAATGGAAGGGCAAAGGAGCAGCGATCGAATTGCCGCCCACCGATCTTGACTTCGGACGGAGCTTCGTCGCCGTCGATCCCGACGGGCATCGGCTGCGCGTCTATGCGCTGGCCGAGGAGATGGAGCCGGGGCCCGCCCTTACCCCGGGCGCCCGCAAAGTCTTAACGAACGCATAGGGCATTTCCACAGTTGCTTCTCCCCGCTTGCGGCCGCTTGCGGGGAGAAGGTCAGGATCCCCACCCTCTCGCCGCAAGCGGGGCGAGGGGAGTCTCTGTGCGATCCTGGTAGCCGAGTCGATGACTGCGTTCCGCCTGACTCGTACCCCAGCAATCCCCTATTGCGCGGCGCGAGCGGGTTGTCGGCCGGCGCCGCGAGATCCGGCGCGTCGATTTGCGGCGCGCGGATCAGCGCGGCCCCATAGGATTTCGACGTCGCGCCCGGCGACGCCCTCGACGATCACGATCGCCCCGGCTCGCGTGATCCGCGTCCGGCCATTCCTTCAGGATGCGCGGTGCGTGGAAGACGTGCGGGACCCCGCCGATGAGCGCCGGCGCCTCAGGCCGGTCGGCCAATGCGAACAGGCCCTTGAAGCGCAGGAGCCTCGGCCCGAGCATCGACCCGAGGAGCGACTAGAATGTTGCGAAGGCGCCGGGATCGATGGGTCCGGCGCTGCGGAAGGCGAAGCTTTGGACTTCGTGATCCTTCTTCATCGAATCCGGTCTCTGGCCCTCATCCGGCCGGCTTTCGCCTGCCATCTTGTCCCAAGGGGAGAAGGGTTCGCGATCGGACGCCAGCCGCGAGCGATCCGCAGGAGCAGGAAGGTTCGGCGCACGTGCGTCTGCAAGAAATTCCGCCGGTCCGAACTCGGCCGCGGCGCCGTCGAGGATCGGCGCCGACGGGTTGAGGGCTCTCAGCACCGCCTCGAGCTCGGCGAGGCGCAAAGCACGCTCGTCCTGCGGCAGAAGGTCGCTCTTGGCGACGACCAGCCGGTCGGCGAGCGCGATCTGGCGGGCGCCTTCTCCCGGTGCGCCGGGTCGGAATTCCATTCAACGCGTCGACCAGCGTCGTCACGCCGGAGAGCCCGAGACGTGACGAAAGGGACGGCTCGGCGAAGAGGGCATGCAGGATGGGCTCGGGCTCGGCAAGTCCCGTCGTCTCGAGAACAATCCGGCCGAACCTTGGGAGCGCGCCCGATTCCCGGCGCAAAAGGACGTCGCGCAGCGTCTCGACGAGATCGTCGCGGAGCGCACAGCAGACGAAGCCGCTGCCGATCAGGATGGCGTCGCCGTGCGCCTCTCGTAAAGCAAATGGTCGAGCCCGATCTCTCCCCATTCGTTGACGATCACCAGCGTGTCGGCGAGCGCCGGGCTGCGCAGGAGGCGGTTGACCAGCGTGGTCTTGCCCGCGCCGAGAAAGCCGGTGACGACGTGAAATCCGATCGCGTCCTGGCCGCTCATGATTGACGCTCCGCGACGCCTGTTGCTATGGCTGCGTGGTGGCCAACGCTGTCATCCCCGCGCATGTGGAGAATGGGTAACTTTGTGTAATCGCGTCCGAAGAGCATCGAATTGACCGTCCGGCTGCACCGCGGGGACCTGCCCGCCCAATGGACTTACGGCGAAGCCGTTGCAATCGACACCGAAACATTGGGTCTCTCGGTCGGACGCGACCGGCTGTGCGTGGTCCAGCTTTCCCGCGGCGACGGCGACGCTGACGTCGTGCAGATCGCGGCGGGCCAGAAGAGCGCTCCCATTCTCGAAAGACTGCTCGGAGACCCGAAAGTCGTGAAACTGTTTCACTTCGGCCGCTTTGACATCGCCGTGCTGGCCCACGCATTCGGCGTTATGGCCGCGCCGGTCTATTGCACCAAGATCGCTTCCAAGCTCGCTCGCACCTATACCGACCGGCACGGGCTGAAGGACCTCACCCGCGAGCTCATCGGCGTCGAGATCAGCAAGCAGCAGCAGTCCTCCGACTGGGGGGCGGGCTCGCTGACCGACGCGCAACTCGCCTATGCCGCCTCCGACGTCCTCCATCTGCACGCCCTGCGCGAGAAGCTCGACGGGATGCTTAAGCGCGAAGGCCGGGACGGCCTCGCCCGCGCCGCTTTCGCTTATCTGCCCGAACGGGCGCGTCTCGACCTCGCCGGCTTCGAGAATATGGACGTTTTTTCGCACGGCTATCCGTGAAGGTTCGCTCGGTTGCCGCGACGCTCCCTCTTCCCGCCCGCGGCGCGGGAGAGATTTTCAGCTGAGCGCGGCCTTCTGCAAGGCGACGAGCCGGACGATGCCGGCGCGCGCCAGCGCCATCATCTGCAGAAGGTCGTTTTCGCTGAAGGGCGCGCCTTCAGCCGAGCCCTGGACCTCGACCAGGCCGCCCGAACCGGTCATGACGAAATTGGCGTCCGTTTTCGCAGTCGAATCCTCGGCATAGTCGAGGTCGATCACCGCCTCGGCGCCGACGACGCCGCAGGACACCGCCGCGACATGGTCCCTGAGCGGGCTGTCCCTCAGGATCGAGCGGTGAACCATCCAGTCGATGCAGTCGCGCAGCGCGATCCAGGCGCCGGTGATCGAGGCGGTCCTCGTGCCGCCGTCCGCCTGCAGCACGTCGCAATCGATGGTGATCTGGCGTTCGCCGAGCCGTGGCAGATCGACGACGGCGCGGAGCGACCTTCCAATCAGCCGCTGGATCTCCTGGGTGCGGCCGGAGACGCGGCCGGTCGACGATTCGCGCCTGGATCGCGTCAAAGTGGCGCGCGGCAGCATCGCGTATTCGGCCGTCACCCATCCACGCCCCTGTCCGCGCAGCCACGGCGGTGGCTTGTCCTCGAGAGACGCGGCGCAAAGCACATGCGTGTCGCCGAAGCGGACGATGCACGAGCCCTCGGCGTAACGCGCGACCCCGCGCTCGAACGTGACCGTTCGCATTTCGTCGGCGGCGCGTTTGGACGGACGCATCAAAAAGACCCTTGAAGAGAACGCTTCGCTTTACCGGGGGACCGAGGCCAAAGCAACGAGGGCGGCGGCGTTGACCGCAGGCAGACGGGTCACTAGAGAACAAGCGCAGTCATTGCGAGGACCGTGAGCGACGATGCAATTCAGCTACGCAGGACGCCCTTCGGCGCCTGGATTGCTGCGTTGCGCTCGCAGTCACGGGGCCTGGGTCGCCTCGAAATCGTCCCTCCAGGTTCCGCCGCCATAATTCTAAGAAGAACCCGCTAGGTCTAATGCTGCCCGCCGACGCGTCCCTCGATCCCGCGAAATCCTTCCAGGGGCTGATCCTGACGCTGCAGGATTATTGGGCCCGGCAGGGCTGCGTCGTCCTGCAGCCCTATGACATGGAGGTCGGGGCCGGCACGTTCCACCCGGCGACGACGCTGCGCTCGCTCGGGCCGAAGCCTTGGAAGGCGGCCTACGTACAGCCGTCGCGCCGGCCGAAGGACGGGCGCTACGGGGAGAATCCGAACCGCCTGCAGCACTATTATCAGTACCAGGTGATCTTGAAACCCTCCCCGGAGACCCTGCAGGAGCTCTATCTCGATTCCCTGAGAGCGATCGGCGTCGACATGGCCCTGCACGACGTGCGCTTCGTCGAGGACGACTGGGAGAGCCCGACCCTCGGCGCCTGGGGCCTTGGCTGGGAATGCTGGTGCGACGGGATGGAAGTCTCGCAGTTCACCTACTTCCAGCAGGTCGCGGGCTTCGAATGCGCGCCGGTCTCGGGCGAATTGACCTACGGCCTCGAGCGCCTGGCCATGTATGTGCAGGGGGTCGACAGTATCTACGACATTAACTTCAACGGCCGCGACGGCGCCGAGCGCGTCAGCTACGGCGACGTGTTCAGACAGGCGGAGGAAGAATATTCCCGCTTCAACTTCGAGCACGCGGACACGGCGATCCTGTTCCAGCACTTCAAGGACGCCGAGGCGGAATGCCGCTCGCTGCTTAGGCGCGGCGACGCCGGAGCGCGGCATCTGATGGCGCTCCCCGCCTACGACCAGTGCATCAAGGCGAGCCACGTCTTCAACCTGCTCGACGCCCGCGGGGTGATCTCGGTGACCGAACGGCAGAGCTACATCCTCCGGGTGCGCGAACTCGCCAAGGCTTGCGGCGCCGCGTGGCTCAAGACCGCGGGCGGCGGCGCCTGAAATGCCCGACCTCCTCCTCGAATTGTTCAGCGAAGAAATCCCTGCCCGCATGCAGCGGCAGGCGGCGCAGGATCTGAGGCGTCTCGTGACCAACGCCCTGGTCGACCGCAACCTCCCTTATGAGGGCGCGCAGGCCTACGTTACGCCGCGCCGGCTTAGCCTTCACGTGGTCGGCCTACCCGGCGCGCAGCCGACCTTGCGCGAAGAGCGAAAGGGCCCGCGCGTCGGCGCGCCGGAAGCGGCGATTTAGGGTTTCTTGAAGAGCGCGGGCCTCACCCGAATTGAGGACGCGAAGATCGAGAAGGACCCGAAGAAGGGTGAGTTCTACGTCGCGCGTCATCGAGAGGCCGGGCCGAACGACCGCGGAGGCGCTGGCCGAAATCATCCCCGCGATCGTCAAAACCTTCCCGTGGCCGAAGTCGATGCGCTGGGGCGCGGCCTCGGCGAAGCCCGACGCCTTGCGCTGGGTGCGCCCCTTGCGCGGAATCGTCTGCACCCTCGCGACCCAGCACGAAACGTCGGAGATCGTTCCCTTCGACATCGACTGCCTCAAGTCTGGCGACGTGACTTTCGGCCATCGCTTCATGGCGCCCGAGCCGATCAAGGTCCGGCGCTACGAGGATTACGCCGACGCGCTGCAGAAGGCGAAGGTCGTGCTCGACCTCGACCGCCGCAAGGCGATCATTCTCGCCGACGCGAAGAACCTCGCCTTCGTGCACGGGCTCGAGCTTGTCGAGGACGAAGGCCTGCTCGAGGAAGTCGCGGGCCTCGTCGAATGGCCGATCCCGCTGATCGGCGCGTTCGACGCGGACTTCCTCGACCTTCCGCCGGAGGTGATCCGGGCCACCATCCGCGCCAACCAGAAATGCTTTGTCCTCAAGGATGCCGAGGGGAAGCTCGCCGACCGGTTCATTCTCGTCGCGAACCTGGTCGCGACCGACGGCGGCGGGGCGATCGCGGCTGGCAACGCCCGCGTCGTCCGGGCGCGCCTTGCAGACGCGCGCCACTTCTGGCTGACCGACCTCCACGACCTGCCCGACTACAAGGACAAGGCGGAGAAGCCGCTCGACCAGCGCCTGGCGAAGCTCGAGGCGCTGGGCATTGTCTTCCACGAGAAGCTCGGCACGCAGGCCGAGCGCATCGAACGGATCGAGACTCTGGCGCGCGAGATCGCGCCGAAGGTCGGCGCCGACGTCGAGCTTGCGGCGCGCGCGGCAAGACTCGCCAAGGCCGATCTCGTCACCGAGATGGTCGGCGAGTTTCCCGAGCTGCAGGGCCTGATGGGCCGCCATTACGCCGCCGCCCAGGGCGAGGAGGCGAGCGTCGCCGCGGCGATCGAGGAGCATTACAAGCCGCAGGGTCCGAGCGACCGCGCGCCTGATTCGCCGGTGTCGATCGCGGTCGCGCTCGCCGACAAGCTCGACACGCTCGGCGGTTTTTTTGCGATCGACGAGAAGCCGACCGGCAGCAAGGACCCGTTCGCCTTGCGGCGGGCCGCGCTCGGCGTGATCCGCATCGTGCTCGAGAACGGGCTCCGGCTGCCGCTGACCCCGCCCCTGAACGCGGCGATCTGGGGCGCGCTTCTCGACGTCGAATTCGCCCGCGAGGACGAGGCGGGCCTGGTCGTCCAGTCGCTCGAGAAGCGCGGCTTCCCAAAGGGACCGGAGCTGGACGAGATCGTCGGCGCCGTCTCGCGCGCGGCGCGGCGATCGCAGGTACCCGACGACGCGCGGCTGCACGCGACGACTAAGGGCCTGATCGACTTCTTCGCCGACCGGCTCAAGGTATACCTGCGCGACAAGGGCGCGCGCTACGACCTGATCGACGCCGTCTTCGCCCTGCCGGGCCAGGACGATCTGCTCACGATCGTCTGGCGGGTCGAGGCGCTCGGGCGGCTGCTCGACACCGAGGACGGGCAGAACCTGCTCGTCGGCTATCGCCGCGCCGCCAACATTCTTCGGGCCGAGGAGAAGAGAGATGGCGCCGGGGCCTTCGCCGGGCCGCACGACCCCTCGGCCCTCGTCCTCAAGGCGGAGAAGGATCTCGCCGACGCGCTGGCCGCGGCGGGCGCCGCCGCTCGGGAGCGGGTGGCGCGGGAGGATTTCGAGGGGGCGATGCGGGCGCTCGCGGCGCTCCGCGCCCCGGTCGACGCCTTCTTTCTCGACGTGACCGTCAACGCTGACGATCCGACCCTGCGCCTGAACCGCCTGAGGCTGCTGGGCGAACTGCGCGACGCGGTGCATGCGGTCGCGGATTTTTCCAGAGTGGCCGGCTGATCCTTCGCCCGCATGGATGGACCTGCCCGCCTTGGCTCATGGCGGCGGAACGCGCCGGGGTGAGGACCTCTCCCAAAAACGCGCCGCGTAGCGTCACGGAAAAATTTTCAGCCGTTCAGCGGGCAAATTCTGGCGTGAGCTTTGATCAGTACAGGTTTCCGAGTGAAAGTTTTTGGAAGGAACCTAAGGAAATTGATCGTCTTCGGAAAGATTCGGAAGGTCTGCTGAAATTTTCGGAAGCCTTTGGAAGCTTTCCGAAAGACATGCAGGTTGTCGGCGTCCAGTTCCGTCATGCCGAACATCTCGGCGGCGATAGACCGCCGCAACTATGAGCGCCCGCCCGGCGCCGCAGCGTTCCTTAACCACCTCGCGGGCGAACCCGCGCGCGTTCGCGCGCGCCCTTCGGGCGACGAGACGCAGTTCTTCCCATATGCGGCACGGCCGGAAGCCCAGAGTCCTGTGATCGAGTAAAGTGCCATCGAAATGAGCAGGGAGGGCGATGCATGATCGAAGGCTATTCGGATCACGCCGCGAACGAGCGGACGTTTCTCGCATGGGTGCGCACCGGCGTGGCGGTTATCGCCTTCGGCTTCGTCATCGAGAAGTTCGACCTCTTTCTCCTGACCTTGCTGGACGCAGCCTCGCTCGATCCGAGCCGCCGCTCGCGACTCGAAAAACTGTCGGGTCCGTCTACGCATTACGAAGGTCTCGCTCTCATTGTCGTCGGCATCGCGCTGCTTGTCGTCGCCGCCGTACGGTTTGTCCGCACCGAGCGGTTGCTGGCGGACCAACGCGTCCACCCCCGTTCCGGCGCAAGCGCGGAAGTCATCCTGTCGGCCGTTCTGGTGCTGATTGTCGCCGGTCTCGGCGCGCTGCTCGCGCTCGCGGGTTAGAGGGAATTGAGCCGCAGGCGGCGTGTTCTGATCGACGTCGAGTTTATCGAGCGCATAGACCGTGAATTCATGATGATGCGGCTTGCCCAATGACCTCAGCGTCCCCATAAATGTTCTCGGCGAAATTGGGGCCCCCCTGGATCGGGCCGGCTGGCAGCAAGGGTGGCGGCCCTCCCCAAAGGGGGCAAAACGGTCTACGAGACTTGCCTCGATCGCCCCAGCGGAGAAAACCATGACTGCCCAATCGGCCGCCGCAGGCGTCCACGTCCACGCCAGCCCGACCCACCGGCAGGCGGAAATCCTCTCCGACGAGGCGCTCGCGTTCGTCGCGGACCTGCACCGGCGCTTCAACGCCCGGCGTCTCGAGTTGCTCGCGCGGCGGTTGGAGCGGCAGAAGCTGTTCGACGCCGGCCAGCTGCCGCATTTTCTGACGGAGACCAAAGGCGTCGGCGACGGCGACTGGAAGGTCGCGCCGATTCCAGCCGACCTCATGGACCGCAGAGTGGAGATTACCGGGCCGGTCGACCGCAAGATGATCATCAACGCGCTGAATTCGGGCGCGAAAGTGTTCATGGCCGATTTCGAGGACGCTACCTCGCCGATGTTCGCCAACATGATTGAGGGCCAGGCGAATCTGAAGGATCGCTGGGAGGGCAAGATCGACTTCGCCGATCCGGGGACCGGAAAGACCTACGCGCTGAAGCGCGACCCTGCTGTCTTGATGGTGCGGCCGCGCGGATGGCATCTGCCGGAGAGGCATGTGACGGTCGATGGGCGGGAAATATCCGGCGCGCTGTTCGATTTCGGCCTCTACGCGTTTCATTGCGCGAGGACCCAGATGGCGCAGGGCGCGACGCCCGCCTTCTATCTGCCGAAACTGGAGAGCCACCTCGAGGCGCGACTTTGGAATGAGGTCTTTTCGCACGCGGAGGCCGTACTCGAGGTGCAGAACGGGTCGTTCAAGGCGACAGTGCTGATCGAGACCCTGCCGGCGGCGTTCGAGATGGACGAAATTCTCTATGAGATGCGCGACCACATCGTCGGTCTCAACTGCGGCCGGTGGGACTACATCTTCTCCTTCATCAAGCGGCTCGGCAAGAATGCAGCCTTCCTCACGCCCGACCGGTCCGTGATGACGATGGGCCAGGCGTTCCTCAACGCCTATTCGCTCCAGCTCATCAAAACCTGTCACCGCCGCGGCGCTTTCGCCATGGGCGGCATGGCCGCGCAAATTCCGGTCAAGGGCGACGCAAAGGCCAACGAGGCCGCCTTCGCCAAGGTGCGGGCCGACAAGGAGCGCGAGGCGGGAAACGGTCACGACGGCACCTGGGTTGCCCATCCCGACCTCGTTCCGATCGCCAAGGAGGTGTTCGACCGGCTGATGCCGCAGGCCAACCAGCTCAAAGTCCTGCGCGAGGACGTGCACGTAACCCCCGCCGATCTCGTCAAGATGCACGAGGGAGTGCGTACGGAGGAGGGCCTGCGCCTGAACATCCGCGTCGGCGTGCAATATATCGAGGCTTGGCTTCGGGGGCGCGGAGCGGTCCCGATCTATAATCTGATGGAGGACGCCGCGACGGCGGAAATCTCCCGCGCCCAGGTATGGCAATGGATTCACCTCGGGGCGAAGCTGGACGACGGCCGCGCGGTGACCCCGGACATGTTCAAGGCCGCGCTCGCAGGCGAAATGGAGCGCGTGAAGGGCGAGGTCGGCGCCGAGGCTTTCGAGGGCGGACGCTTCCCGGAGGCGATCCGGCTTTTCTCGGACATGTCGCTCGCCGACACATTCGAGGAGTTTTTGACCCTGCCGGCGTACCGGTTGATCGACTGACGCCAAGCCGTCGGGTCGAGCGAAGGCGATTGACTTGCCCGGGCAACTTGTCTATAGGCTGCGGCGCTCCAGCGCGGCGGCGACGCCGCGCTTTTGGTTTTGTGCGGCCTAGCGCGTTGCGAGGCTCGAAATCGAGAGCGTTCGCCCGCGGCTCTCAGGGAGCCGCGATTCGGGTCCACTGCAAAGAAGTCGGCCGCGCGCACCTCGCGCGCAAGAGCCGGGCGGAACACGGGAAAAACGATGTTCGCAGTCATCAAGACCGGCGGCAAGCAATACACGGTCGCCGCCGACAAACGGATCACCGTCATGTCGCTGCCCGGCGAAGCCGGTTCGCAGGTGGTGTTCAACGAGGTGCTCGCCCTGTTCGACGGCGAGACCAATCAGGTCGGCGCTCCGCATGTCTCAGGCGCGAGCGTTGTTGGCGAAATCGTCGAGCAGACGCGCGGGCCGAAGGTCATCGCCTTCAAGAAGCGCCGGCGGAAGAATTCCAAGCGCAAGCGCGGCCACCGGCAGGACCTCACAATCGTCAAGATTACCGGCATCCAGGCGGGCGCCTGACGGATTTGCGGGCGGCGCGCAGATTTTCGGGCATGGCCATCTGCGCTATTAGAGAGAACAATCACGCGCCTCGGCGCAAGCGGGTTTTGGAGCAAGGGTCATGGCTCACAAGAAGGCAGGCGGTTCGTCGCGCAACGGGCGCGATTCGGCCGGCCGGCGTCTCGGCGTAAAGAAGTTCGGCGGCGAGCGCGTCCTAGGCGGCGCCATCATTGTGCGCCAGCGCGGTACGAAATTTCACGCAGGGCGCAACGTCGGCATGGGCACGGACCATACCTTGTTCGCCACCGCCGCCGGCGAGGTCGCCTTTGAGAGGAAAGGCGATGGCCGCCAATATGTCTTCGTACGCGTAACAAACGCAGCAGAGTAGGGCGGGGTCGATCGACGAGAACCCCGCTCCGGCGACCAGCCCCCGCGGACGTTCTCGAAACTTCAACAAACGAGCTTCGAGATGAGAGTGAAAGGCGAAAGCCCCTTTCATCCGTCCGGTAAGCCAGGCTTACGAAGGGGACGCGTCCGCCGCGTCTCCTTCATCGTTTGAGCCCCCTGCTGGGGGCGCCCGGCTGGAGCTTTCATGTTTCCGGATCTTGCCAGAGACGATGCGTTTCGCCTCGAGACGGCGCGGATGTGGCTGCGCTGGCCGCGCTCGTCCGACGAGGCAGCGGTCCAGCGTTTCTGCAGCCTTTGGGAGGTCGCGCGTTACACTGCGCGGATCCCCCACCCCTACCCACCCGGGTCGGCCGAGCGGTTCATCTACGCGGCGCGCGAAGCAAACGCTTCGGGCCGGGACCTTACGTTGGTGCTCGCGCCCAAGAAGGGCAAGCGCGAGGTCATCGGATCGATCAGCCTAGAATTGCGCGGCGCCGACCGCCTGACGCTTGGTTTCGCGCTCGCTCCGGAATATTGGAACGAGGGCCTCGCGACCGAGGCGGCGTGCGTGATGGTAAAGGCGGGTTTCGTTCTGACCCCCGCGATCGAGATCTTCGCCAGCGTCGCGATCGACAATCCCGCCTCCCGCCGAGTTTTGGAGAAGTGCGGCTTCGAGTTCGTCTCGACCGAGCCGAGGGGCGCGCCGGCGCGCGGAGGGATGATCGACAGCCACAATTTCCGCCAGACCCGCAAGGCCTGGACGGAGGCGATGACCCTGCGGCGCGAGGAACTCGCGCTCAAGACGAACTCATTCGGACGACCGGGCATGAAGTTCCTCGACCAAGCCCGCATCTATGTCCGCTCCGGCGATGGGGGCGCCGGCTGCATCTCCTTTCGTCGCGAGAAATTCATCGAATTTGGCGGCCCAAACGGCGGCGATGGGGGGCGGGGCGGCGACGTGGTCGTCGAATGCGCCGGCGGCCTCAACACGCTGATCGACTTCCGCTACCAGCAGCATTTCAAGGCCAAGACCGGCGTGCACGGCATGGGCAAAAACCGCGCCGGCGGGCGCGGCGCCGATGTCGTGCTAAAGGTTCCGGTCGGCACCCAGGTCATCGACGAAGAGACCGGAGCGATGCTCGCCGACGTGACGAAAGAGGGCGAGCGCGTCGTCGTCGCTCATGGCGGCAACGGCGGCTTCGGCAACGCCCATTTCGCCACCTCGACCAATCGCGCGCCGCGGCGCGCCAATCCCGGCCAGCCGGGGATCGAACGCATGCTGATCTTGCGTCTCAAGCTGATCGCCGACGCGGGGCTCGTCGGGCTGCCCAACGCCGGCAAATCGACATTCCTGGCCGCCGTCTCGGCCGCCAAGCCGAAGATCGCCGACTACCCGTTCACCACCCTTCATCCAGGCCTTGGCGTCGTGCGCGTCGACGATCGCGAGTTCGTCCTCGCCGACATCCCCGGGCTCATCGAGGGCGCGCATGAAGGCCATGGCCTAGGCGACCGTTTTCTCGGCCATGTCGAGCGCTGCGGCGCGCTGGTGCACCTGGTCGACGCAACCGGCGCCCACGCCGGCGCTGACTATCGCACGATTCGGCGCGAGCTCGTCGCCTATGGCGAAGGGATCGAGGACAAAGCCGAGATCGCGTGTCTGTCGAAGGTCGACGCGGTCGACGAGGAGACCTTGGGGAAGCAGATCGAACGGTTGAAGCGAGCGATCCGGGCGTATGGGCCGACGCTCGCGGACGCCGCGAGGCGCGCGAAGCCGCTGCTGTTGTCGACCGCGACGCAACGGGGCGTGACCGAGGTCTTGCGGTCGACCATGGCGACGATCGAAGCGAGGCGGGTCGAAGGGGCAAGCAAAGGCGCTTTAAGCCCGAGCGAGGTTCGAAACCTCGGCCGCTAAACACACGCGTTTCACGACAAGCGCTTCAGGTCCGGTCCCTTTGCAGGGCCGTCTCGATCTTCTGGTCGGTCTTGAATTGGCTGAGCGCGTACACGGCCCAGATCGCCGCCGGAAGCCACCCGATCAATGTGATTTGCAGGATCCGGCAGACGATCCCCGCCAAGGGACGGCCGATGGTGAAGAACGTCAGCCGCGGCAGGATCAGCGCGATAACCAAACGCATTAGGATGTCCTCGGTCTCTTTGGCGACTGGAGGCCGCCCCCTTGATTCGACGAGGGCACGGCTGCGCCCGCGGGCGAGGCCCTTTTTTGATGGGCGGCTGGCGCGCCGGAGAGAATAAAGATGAGAACTCTTCACGCTGGTTGGTTGTTCTCAAACGTGATTTGAAATCATGCCGTTAACAAAAGGGCACGTAACACGGGCAAAACTCGCGGCGAGCGCTGTCTTGGGGTTTGGCCGTGGGTGCGGCCAATCGACTCACGGGGGTTGTCAAGGATTCACGAATTGGCAGTTTCCTGACTCGATGGGGGAATGTTGCCGCCGCCGGACATCGACGGGCTTTCGCCATCTGAGCTGAAGAGGTTGCTGTTGCAGCTTTCGAGGAGAGGGCAGAACTTTGGCGGATGGTTGAGGCTGCGCGCGACGAGATTGCGCGAATAAAAGGCGGTCTGGACGTCCGGAGCGAGGCGCAACCGTCGGACCGGTCTGCGAGGGCCGACGGCGTGACGGCCGCGCGCGAAGTTGACCATTGATGAAAAGCGCAAGCTCGAAACCGAAGCGCCGCCCGGCTCGCGTTTCAAAGGCTACGCGAGCTTCCTGGTTCAGGATCTGATGATCCGCCCAGGATCAATGTCTCTATCGAGCGCGCCCTCGGGCAGATTGAGCAAGGAACCTCGCGGTCGCAGAGGCTATAATTTTGTCACCGTTGTTTGAAGAACTCGCTCAGCGCGCCCGCCCGCGCGACGGCGCGCTTCCAGGGGGGTCGCGCCCTCGCGGCGACGAAAGACCCGACCAAAATGCGATGCGTCGCAAAAGCCCGTTGACGCGGCAATCTCTGCAATCGGTTGACCCGTCTGAGTGAGTAACAAGGAGGCCTGAGAGATCCTAATCGAAAGATAGGCTTCCCCCGGGTTTTGATCGACGTCGCTATTGAACCTCCGCTCCAGACTTCGGCGACTCAAGCCGATACGGCGCGCGATCTCCTCGATGGCGAGAGGGGCGGCGACGTTCTGCGCCATATGGAGCAGGGCTCTCTTTACGACCGGGTCCGAAGCCTTCAATCCAACTGAAATTGCCGGCTGAGGCTCGTCCTCCCGAAGCGCCTCTTCAATCATCATGATCTGGAGGCTTTTCCGAGCGGCGGCGACGCCGACGTGCTTCTCGACGAGGTGAGCGGCGAGATGAGCCGAACTCGTGCCGCCGGAGCAGGTCAGACGATCCCGATCGAGAACGAAAATTCGGTCGGAGATCGGCGTTAAGCCGTCGAACTGCTCGAGGAAGTCCGCGTGATGAAACCAGCTGACGCAACAGCGGTAGCCGTCCATCAGGCCCGCGCGATGCAGAATGAAAGACCCGGTGCATACGCCGATGAGCGGAAGGCGCGCTTCCGCGGCCGCCTGCAGGAAGCGTAGCGCCTGCCCGGGCAGGTTCGGGATCTCGTCGATTAGGCCGCCGACAACGACAATATAGTCAAAGCGCTCGGGAGACTGTAGCGGCGCGGTCGGCTGAACGAGCACGCCGCAGCTGGATGGGATCGGATCCTGACTGTGCGAGAGAACAACCCAGTTGCACAGGATTGGGCGGCTTCTGTCTCCCTCGTCAGCGGCCAAGCGCAACACATCCACGAAATTCGCGAAAGCGCACAGCGTAAATCTGCGCGCCAGAATAAAGCCGACGCGCAGACGCGGCTCGGACGCGAAGAGACGCCGGGAGGAACGGGTTCGGTGGCTTTGCATGGCTGGCGGACCAGTGACGTAAACATACCATTATCATGACGCGTTCATTCTGTCCCGCTTCTGCGTGAGCCGCTATTGCCACTGAAGTCGCTGAGGCCCGCGCCATGACCCGATTTTCGCTCCCCGTCCTGATTTCGAAGGCCCTGTCCGGCAACAAGACATGGGAGCCGCAGTGGCCCGACGCCGAACCGAGGTCCGAATATGACGTCGTGATCATCGGCGCCGGAGGGCATGGGCTTGGGGCGGCGTACTACCTTGCCAAGGAGCACGGCCTCACGCGTGTGGCGGTGATCGACAAGGGCTGGCTCGGCGGCGGCAACACCGGCCGCAACACGACGATCATTCGTTCGAACTACCTCTATGACGAGAGCGCGCACCTCTACGAGCACGCAATGAAGCTTTGGGAAGGATTGAGCCAAGAACTCAACTACAATGTCATGTTCTCCCAGCGCGGCGTGATGATGCTGGCGCACACCGTTCATGACGAGCAGAGCTTCCGCCGCCATATCCATTCCAATCGGCTCAATGGCATCGACAATGAGTGGCTGACCGCCGAGCAGGCGAAGGCCTTCTGTCCACCGCTCAACATCTCGCCGAACGCTCGCTATCCGGTTGTCGGCGCGGCGCTCCAGCGGCGCGGAGGCGTCGCTCGCCACGACGCCGTCGCCTGGGGCTATGCGCGCGGCGCCGCGGCGCGGGGCGTCGATATCATCCAGAATTGTCCCGTCACGGCGATCCGCCGGGACGCTTCAGGCCGGGTCGCCGGCGTCGAAACGGCGCGCGGCTTCATCAAGGCGAAGAAGGTCGCGGTTTCAGCAGCTGGCAACACGTCCGTCGTCATGAGCACGGCGGATGTCCGGCTCCCGCTCGAAAGCTACCCCCTGCAGGCGCTGGTGTCGGAGCCGGTCAAGCCCGTCTTTCCCTGCGTGGTCATGTCGAACACGGTGCATGCCTATATCAGCCAGTCCGACAAGGGCGAACTCGTCATCGGATCTGGTACGGATCAGTACGTTTCCTACAGTCAGAGGGGGGGTCTTCCGCTCATCGAACATACGCTGGCGGCGATCTGCGAGGTTTTTCCGATCTTCACGCGCATGCGAATGCTGCGCAAATGGGGCGGTATCGTCGACGTCACGCCGGACCGCTCACCGATCATCGCCAGGACGCCGGTTCCTGGCCTCTATGTGAACTGCGGCTGGGGCACGGGCGGATTCAAGGCGACGCCCGGTTCCGCCAACGTGTTCGCTTACACGATTGCCCGGGACGAACCGCATCCGATCAACGCGCCCTTCACGATCGAGCGCTTCACGACCGGTCGGCTGATCGACGAAGCGGCTGCGGCCGCGGTCGCACATTGAAGGAGCGCGAAGATGCTTCTCATCGGTTGTCCGTATTGCGAGCAGGATCGGCCCGAACTCGAATACGCCTATGCGGGCGAGGCTCACATCGCCCGGCCCACGGACCCGTCGACGCTGACCGACGAACAATGGCGTGATCACCTTTATATCCGCCGCAACCCTCGCGGCCTGCACGCTGAGCGCTGGCGGCATCTCCATGGCTGCGGCCGGTTCTTCAACGCGGTGCGCGACACCGTTACCGACAAATTCATGACGACTTACAAGGCCGGCGAACCTTGCCCGGTCGATCTTCCCAACGGGAAGGCTTGAACTCATGACCACCCATTCCAACGAGCAGGTTTCCGCGACCCTTCCAGTGAACGGCAGATTTCGCGTGGCAAGAAAGGGAAGAACCGTCGCCGGCAAACCGCTGCGCTTCACATTCGACGGCAAGAGCTTTGCGGCTCAGGCTGGCGACACGCTGGCTTCAGCGCTGCTCGCCAATGGCGTGCATCTTGTTGGCCGTTCCTTCAAATACCATCGGCCGAGAGGCATCCTTTCCGCGGGATGCGAGGAACCTAATGCGCTCGTCGACATCGATCGCGGCGGCGCGCGCACCGAGCCGAATACCCGGGCGACCGGCGTCGAGATGTTCGAGGGCCTGCGCGCGTCGAGCCAGAACCGGTGGCCGTCGCTCAATTTCGACGCCGGTGCGATCAACGACAGCCTTTACATGCTGTTTTCCGCGGGGTTCTATTACAAGACCTTCATGTGGCCGAAGTCCTTCTGGAACAAGGTCTATGAACCCTTCATCCGGGGTGCGGCGGGCCTCGGCGTCTCCCCGTCGCAACCGGACCCCGACAGCTATGCCAGCCGCTTTGCCCACTGCGACGTGCTCGTCGTGGGCGCCGGCGCGGCGGGCCTTGCTGCGGCGCTGGCCGCTGGCCGCAGCGGCGCCAAGGTTCTGCTCGTCGACGAGCAGGCCGAAGCGGGAGGCTGGCTGCTCTCCGAACCAGAAGTCCTCATCGGCGGGCGCTCCGCCTGGGAATGGCTGCAGTCTGGCGCTCGCCGAATTGGAGGCGCTGGGCAACGTCACGGTGCTGACCCGCACGACGGCGATCGGCTATTACCATCAGAATTTCGTCGGCCTCTGCCAGCGCCTTACCGACCACCTTGCGAAGGCGCCCGACAGTTCGCCTCGGGAGAGGCTCTGGAAGGTCCGGGCGAAGCAGGTCGTGCTCGCGCAAGGGGCGATCGAGAAGCCGCTGGTCTTCGACGGCAACGACCGGCCCGGCGTGATGCTGGCGGGCTCCGCGCGAAGCTTCCTCAATCGCTATGGCGTGCGCGTCGGCGATCGGACCGTGGTTGTGACGACCCACGACTCGGCGTGGACGTCAGCCTTCGATTTGGCTCGTGCCGGGACGAAGGTCGCGGCGATCGTCGATGTCCGGGCCAGAATCGACGAGACGCTCGTCGCTGAGGCGCGACGGCTCGGTATCCAGGTCGTTGCTCAGGGAACCGTCACGGGCACGAGGGGCCGCTTGCGGATTTCAGCGGTTCGCGTGAATCCAGTTACCGGGGGCGCGGTGGGGCCCGGCCGCTGGATCGCTTGCGACTCGCTGCTTATGTCCGGCGGCTGGACGCCGAGCTTGCACCTCTTCTCCCATACCGGCAGCAAGCTCGCGTGGGATGAGGCCGCGCAAACCTTTCTGCCGGGCCAGACCCCGACTGAGGCTCTCCGATGCGTCGGCGCGGGCGCAGGCCATTTCGGCCTCGCGAACGCGCTTGCTGACGGATCAAAGGCAGGCGCGGCCGCCGCAGCCGACGCGGGCTTCTCGACAACCGCGGTTCCCCTGTCGGCGGAAGAGGAGGGCCCGTTCACCGGGGCGCCGGCCCGAGACCTGCCGACCGACCGCAATCCCTCTTTCGCCAGGGCGTTTGTCGACTTCCAGAACGATGTGCTCGCGAAGGATATCCGCCTCGCGGTTCGAGAAGGTTTCCGCTCGGTCGAGCATATTAAGCGCTACACCACCAACGGCATGGCGACCGACCAGGGCAAGACCTCCAACATCAATGGTCTCGCTATCGCCTCCGACGCGCTGCAGCGGCCAGCGCCGAAGGTTGGGCTGACGACCTTCCGTCCACCCTATACGCCAACCACGTTTGGCGCCTTTGTGGGCTACAATCGCGGTTCGCTGTTCGAGGTGACCCGCAGAACCCCGATCGACGGCTGGGCGGAGACGCAAGGCGCGGTCTTTGAACCGGTGTCGCTATGGCGGCGCGCCCGTTATTTCCCGCGGGCCGGCGAGGACATGCACGTAGCCGTGGCGCGGGAATGCAAGGCGGTGCGGGCGAGTGTCGGCATGTTCGACGCCTCGACGCTCGGAAAGATCGAGGTCGTCGGTCCCGACGCCGCGACCTTCATGAATCGCATGTACACCAACGCCTGGACGAAGCTCGAGCCGGGCCGCTGCCGCTATGGCCTGCTGCTCGGCGAGGATGGCTTCATCCGCGACGACGGCGTTGTCGGACGTCTCTCCACCGACCGCTTTCATGTGACGACCACGACCGGCGGCGCGCCCCGCGTGCTTGCGATGATGGAGGACTATCTACAAACGGAATGGCCCGACCTCAAGGTCTGGCTGACCTCCACTACGGAGCAATGGGCGGTCATCGCGGTGCAGGGGCCGAATGCCCGCAAGGTGATCGCGCCGCTGGTGACGGGGATCGATCTCTCGCCCGAGGCCTTCCCCCATATGGCGGTCGCCGAGGGGGCGATCTGCGGGGTTCCGACCCGCCTGTTCCGGGTGAGTTTCACCGGCGAACTCGGCTTCGAGATCAATGTCCCGGCGCGGTTTGGGCGCGCGGTATGGGAGGCGGTCCACAAGGCCGGCCAGGCGCACGGGATCGTCCTCTACGGCACCGAGACCATGCACGTCCTGCGCGCCGAGAAGGGTTACATCATCGTTGGCCAGGATACGGACGGGACCTTGACGCCAGACGACGCGGACCTCGCCTGGGCGGTCGGCAAGACGAAACCCGACTTCGTCGGCAAGCGCTCGCTCAGTCGCCCCGACATGCTCAAGTCCGACCGTAAGCAACTGGTTGGACTTCTCACTCGCGATCCCAAGGTCGTTCTCGAAGAGGGCGCGCAGATCGTAGCGGAGCCGGAAGGCGCCATTCCGAGGACGATGATCGGCCATGTGACCTCCTCCTACTGGAGTCCGGAGCTCGGCCGTTCGATCGCGCTCGCGGTCGTAGCCAGGCGGTCGCGCCCTTAAAGGGCAGTCGATCTACGTGCCGATGGCGGATCGAACCCATGAGGCGACCGTCAGCGGCATGGTGTTCGTCGATCCCGAAGGCAAACGGCTCAAGGCGTAGGAGGCACCCATGACGACGGATATCCTGGGCGAACGCAACGCCTTGTCCGACCGCAAGCCAATCGAAATCCCCGGGCGACTGCGCGTGGCGCCAGTCGAAGACTGCGCCCGCTTCGGCCTGCGCGTCGCCGAGGCGGGACGTGCGGAGTCCGGAGCGGCGCTCGGTGTCCGCTTCCCGCGCGGATCGGCAACCTCGAGCAGCGCGATCGTCGGTTGGCGCTTTGCGTCGGTCCTGACGAGTGGTTCATTCTGGCTCCGATCTCCGGAGCCAAGGCGATCGAGGACAGTTTCCGGACGATTGCTGCCCCGCATAGTCTGGTCGATGTCGGACATCGCGAGGTCGGCGTCGAGATCAGCGGCCCCTCCGCGAGCCTCCTCCTGAATTCAGGCTTGGCGCTTGATCTTTCGGTCATGCCGACCGCTTCGGGCACGCGCACGATCTTCGACAAGGCGCCGGTCATTCTCATCAAGGAAGCCGGCGACCGCTATCGCATCGAAGTCTGGCAATCCTTCGCGACCCATCTGTGGGGGCTTCTCGCCGCGGCAAGCCGCGAGATCGCTCTCGGCCTCTGATCCCCGTTAACCTCCAACCGTCGGAACCAACTCATGTTGAACTTTACGCTCTCTCGGCCGCTCTCGGACGCGCAGGTCTCCGCTGCGATCGATCGCGAACTCGACCGTCAAGTCGGCCAGATCGAACTGATCGCCTCGGAGAATATCGTCTCGGCCGACGTGCTTGCGGCGCAGGGGTCGGTCCTGACCAACAAATACGCGGAAGGCTATCCCGGCCGCCGCTACTATGGCGGGTGCGAGTTCGTCGACGAGGTCGAGACGCTGGCGATCGAACGCGCGAAGAAGCTCTTTGACGCCGCTTTCGTCAACGTTCAGCCCCACTCGGGCGCGCAGGCCAACCAGGCTGTGTTCCTCGCTCTCCTCAAGCCCGGCGACCGTATCCTCGGCATGTCGCTCGCGCATGGCGGTCATTTGACGCATGGATCGCCGGTCACGATGTCCGGAAAATGGTTTGACGTCGCGAGCTACGAGGTCAGGCCGTCCGATCAGCTGATCGACTATGACGATCTTCGCGCCAAGGCGCTCGAAGTCCAGCCGAAGCTGATCATCGCCGGCGCATCCGCCTATCCGCGCGGCATCGACTTCACGGCCTTCCGGAAGATTGCCGATGAAGTCGGCGCATTCCTGATGGTGGACATGGCGCATTACGCTGGTCTGGTGGCGGCGGGGCTCTATCCCGACCCGCTGCCTCATGCTCACGTCGTCACCACAACGACCCACAAGACCCTGCGCGGCCCGCGCGGCGGCATGATCCTCACCAACGATGAGGCGCTCGCCAAGAAATTCAACTCCGCCGTCTTCCCTGGAAATCAGGGCGGTCCGCTGATGCATGTGATCGCTGCGAAGGCGGTCGCCTTTGGGGAGGCCCTGCAGCCAGACTTCCGCGGCTATGCGGCGCGGGTCGTCGCCAACGCCAGGGCTTTGGCGGCTACGCTGAAGACCGGCGGCCTCGACATTGTCTCGGGCGGGACGGATTGCCACATGGTCCTCGTCGACCTTCGCCCGAAGGGGGTCAAGGGCCGGGATGCCGAACGCGCTCTCGAACGGGCTGGCCTCACCTGCAACAAGAACGCCATTCCGTTCGATCCTGAGAAGCCGGCCGTTACATCCGGCGTTCGGCTCGGTTCTTCAGCCGGCACGACCCGCGGGTTCGGCGAGGCCGAGTTCCGCAAGATCGGAGAACTCATTCTGAAGGTGGTGGATGCGCTCGCGAAGGCCGGGCCGGACGGCGATCCCGTGGTCGAGGCCGCCGCCCTGAACGAGGTTCGGCAGCTCTGCCGAAGCTTCCCCATCTATCGGTAGGCGAGGCCGGTCCGAACGCGGTCAGACGAACCCTTGGCGGAGCGAGTCGAATGTTTCTCAGCATATTCGACGTGTTCAAGATCGGTATCGGTCCTTCGTCGTCGCATACGATGGGGCCGATGACCGCGGGGGCCGATTTCCTCGACCTACTGCGAATGAGCCCGGCGCGAGAAAAGGCGCTTGCGATCCGCGTCAGCCTTCACGGTTCCCTTGCCTTTACCGGGAAGGGCCACGCCACCGATCGCGCCGTCGCGCTCGGCCTGCTTGGCTGGCGGCCGGCCGAACTCGACATCGAGGAGGCCGAGCGACAATTGGAGGCCCTGCGGACGACGGGCGTACTTGCGCCTCGGGGGCTGCCGACACTCGCCTTCAATCCGGAAAGCGATATCGTTTTCGACTATGGGCCTGCCTTGCCAGGCCACGCCAACGGCATGATCATCTCCGCTTACGATGCGGCTGGCGAGGTGCTTGCATCCGAGACCTACTATTCGATCGGCGGCGGCTTCGTGGTCACGGCCCGCGAGCGGGACCAGCCGAAAAGCGCCGGGTCCGTGTCGTCAGAGCTCGCCAGGTCGCCGTTTCCGTTCGGGACCGCCGCCGAGATGTTGCTTATGGCGCGCGAGAGCGGGCACACCATCGCAGATATGAAGCGCGCAAACGAATGCGCGGCCAGGCCCGACCATGAGGTCGACGCCGGAATCGCCCGGATATGGTCTGCCATGAACGCCTGCATCGAACGCGGGCTTGCCAGGGACGGCGAGTTGCCCGGCGGCCTTCGGGTGAAGCGGCGCGCCAAGAAGATTCGGGATCAACTCGAAGGGGAACGCGGCTCCAACGCCGCGCAGCCGCATGTCGTTTCAGACTGGCTCAGCGTCTACGCGCTCGCGGTGAACGAGGAGAACGCCGCCGGGGGCAAGGTCGTCACCGCGCCGACCAATGGCGCGGCTGGCGTGGTTCCCTCCGTCCTGCGCTATTATCTCGACCATTGCCTTGGAGCGACGCGCGACAGGATCCCCGATTTTCTGCTGACGGCCGCGGCCATCGGCGGCCTCATCAAGCACAACGCCTCGATCTCGGGAGCCGAAGCCGGTTGTCAGGGCGAGGTGGGCTCCGCCGCTTCCATGGCGGCGGCCGGCCTTTGCGCGGCGCTCGGCGGGACCCCCGAGCAGGTGGAAAACGCCGCCGAGATCGCGCTCGAGCACCATCTCGGCATGACCTGCGATCCGGTCGGCGGCCTTGTTCAGGTACCCTGCATCGAGCGCAATGGCATCGGGGCGATGAAGGCGGTCGCCGCCGCCTCGCTCGCTTTGCGCGGCGACGGCTCGCATTTCATGCCGCTAGACAATTGCATCGAGGCGATGCGTCAGACCGGCAAAGAGATGAGCGCCAAGTTCAAGGAGACCAGCCTCGGCGGCCTCGCCGTCAATCTGCCGGAGTGCTAAGGGCGCGGAGCCCCACGCGGTCGATCAAAACCGGCGTTTCAAATTCGCGATGCGTTCGTTGCGGCGCATGTCGGACGCTCCCAGAGAGCGACCCGCAAGATCCGCCGAATTCCCTGTATCAGGGAAAAATACAGGGAATTTTCCCGATTGCGGCCCGATTCAGGCGAAAATGGCGCCGAAATCCCAGCGATTCCAATAACTTCCACGAAAATTCCCTACGCGGCCGAACAGCGAATTAAATCGGCCCAACAGGGATTCGAAATTCCCTGATACGAATTTATCAGGGATATCTCCCGTGGACTCGGGACGTTGCGAAGTCTTCGCGGAAATGGCGGTTCCTCGGCCAGCGTCGCGAATCGGGCTCGCTGGGAAAGCTGCCGTCGTCGATCAGCCTTTTGCTGTATACAATTAAAATTCTGAGTGTATCTTAGACTCTGTTCATTTCGTGAGGGACATATGAAGGTCGGCAAAGCCGCTCTGGGCGATACGCTCAAACGCCAAATTCTGACGCTCGAGCTCGAGCCCGACCAGGATCTCGACGAGGTGCAGCTGAGTCAGGAATATGGAATCTCCCGGACGCCGGTGCGGGACGTTCTGCGGCGACTGGCCGCCGAGGGATATGTGGAGATCCGCGAAAACAAGGGCGCGCGGGTAATTCCCATGAACCACGCGACGTTGAGGGATTTTTTCCTCGTGGCGCCCCTGATCTACGAAGCGGTCGGCCGTCTCGCCGTGCAGAACTTCAGGGTCGGCCAAATGGAGCAGTTGAAGGCCTGCCAGAAACGGTTTCGCGCCGCAATTGTCGCGGGCGACCCGGAGGCGATGGTGGTCGAGAACAATGTGTTCCACGCGACGATCGGCGCGATGGCGCATAGCGTCTTTCTCCAGCCGAGTCTCAACAAGCTTCTGATTGATCATGCGCGGATCGGCCATACGTTCTTTCGGCCCCGCAATAAGGTCATGCAGTCGAATCTCGCGACGGCGTGCGAGCACCACGACCAGTTCATCGTGGCGATTGGCGAGCGGGACGAACCCGCCGTCGTTCAACTCGTGCAGCAGCACTGGGAGCTGTCTCGCTGGGACATGGAATTGTTCATCGCGCCGAAGGGCCTGGAGTCGGACGCCATGCAGCGCCTGGGTCCGGAGCCTCCGCTTCGCAAGAGTCGCGCAAAGGCGGCCTCGCGAGTTTGACGCCTCCCTGAGCAACCGCCGCGCGGACGCCCCCCGGGCGATCCCGCAAATCCCGTAACCGCCGGGCTCCCGACTTCGCCGGCTTCCGACCCTCATCTGGCGGACCGTGTCCCTTCCTACTACTCGATCGGCGTCATCGAGCCGGACGAAGCAGCCCGTGTCGCCGTCGAGAAACGCGAGGAGGGTTATCCGCGCCCAGGCTCTCTTACAGAGCCGCAGTCCTAAGCAGACCCCGCCGCGGGTGGTGAACGGCCCGATGTTCCTCGCGGGACTCGCCCGGTGCGGTTACTGTGGCCCGGCGATGATCCAGAACACCGGTAAGGGCGGGCTCTACCGCTACTACTGCTGTTCAAGCAAACTGAAGAAAGGACCGTCTGCCTGCCGCGGATTGCGCACGCCGATGGAGAAGTTGGACGAGATCGTCGTCGGCGAGGTCGTCCGTGAGGTTCTTGATCCGGACCGTCTGACTGTAATGCTCGACGCATACACGCAGTCAGCCGCGGCTCAGGCCGACGGCGCCAAGGCGCAACTCGCAAAGCGTCGCCACGAACACACGGCCGCGATTGCCGGGATCACCCGGCTTCTCGAACTGGTCGAGAAGGGCGTCAGGGAAGCCGAGGACCCCGCGATGCGCGAACGTCTGGTGGCGCTGAAACTTCAGCGGGATCAAATCGCCAAACAGATCGGGGAGCTTCAGAATCGAATGGCCGGCTCAGCGCCGACGATCACTCCGGAGAAAGTCGCTCGAGTTCGCAGGGCTATTGCGCGACAAGCTCTACGAAGGCCCGCCGGAGTTCAGGCAAGCCTACGCTCGACTTCTTATGGACGAAGTCTCAGTCACAGATGAGGAGATCCGTATCAACGGCCCGAAATCCGTCCTGGCCAGATCCGCGGCAAACGCGGTGGGCGAACCTGCGCCCAAAGTTCTCTCTTTTGTTCAGGAGTGGCGCGCCCGGAGAGATTCGAACTCCCAACCCTCGGTTCCGAAGACCGATGCTCTATCCGTTGAGCTACGGGCGCCTCGCGGCCGTCCTAGCATGAAGCGGCGGCGTCTTGGAAGCGCGATGGGAATAACGCAGCGCTATTCCAGTTCGATGCGCGCTGCACTTGCGAGCCGACCGAAGCAGCGCAGAAATCGAGTATCAATCAGATTTTCTATATTCTGGTCAGGGAGGACCGAAAGGCGTTCGCAATGCGACGTGGCAAGTCCAGGACGCAAAGACCCGGCTCAGCGAGGTGATCGAGCGTGCCCGCACGGAAGGGCCGCAGACGATCACGCTTTAGCCCGTCTTCGCGGATTGGGCCGTTTTTCGACCTCCAGGTCCAATGAAAACAATAGCTTGACCGAAAAAGTCTTCACTACAAGACAGTGCGGGAGACGGAGAGCCGCGTAGGTGCAGTTTCGGCGGCGGAAACGCCGATAAAGAAAAGTCCGAGCCCAAGCGGAATACAAAAGTCGCCACCAAGCGACGTTTGACACGATTCGTCGTCCTTTGGAATCCGCGTCGAACTTGGTTGGTCTTCACTACAGCCGTTTTTGGCCTGTTTCCTGAAATTGATACGAGCAAAGTCAACCGCTTAGACAGCGCAACCGGTTTGAAAATAGCTTGCGACGGGGTCGAATCCGCGAAGTCGGGTTAGGCGGTGGTCGTTGACGGCCTATCTGCTCGGTGGCCCCAAGTTCGGTGACTTCTCCATCGAACGCAACCGCGATACCGGCCGCCTCGTCGAGCTTTGATCAGTGGCGACAGGCTATCTTCTCGACCCCAACGTCATTTCGGAGACGCGGAAATCCCGCGCCGACAATGGCGTGATCGATTCCTCCCGGCAGCCGATTCGGGAACTTTGTTCCTGAGCGTCTGACTTTGGGAGAACTGCGCAAGGGTGTCGCAGTCAAGCGCCGAGGGATTCCCTCGCCGCCGACAAGCTTGGCGCGCGGGTGGACGGCCTGGAAAGGATGTCGCCGACCGGGTGCTGTCGATGCGGCGTCGGCGAGGCGCTGGGCCGAGTTGTCTGCCGGCAAAAGTCTTCCCGTGATCGATGCGCTGGTCGCGGCCACCGCAATCAGCCGGCCTCACCCTGGTTACCCGCAACACCGGCGATGTCCAGCCCACCTGCCTCCCGCTCGTCGATCCTTGGCGGGCGTGATGACAGCGACGAAGATTTTTTCCGTTCGTCCCCTGACGATTCCGGGATTTGACGACTTCCCTGCGAGCCTGCGCCAGTCGCCATGGGCGTAGGGAAGGACGCTCGTCTCTAACGGCCACCGCGGGCGGCGGCTAATATGGCGTGTCGCCGCCGTCCGCGCTGACTGCCTGGCCCCGAATGATAATGGCGTCGTCGCTCAAAAGGAAGGAGATCGTGCGGGCGACTTCGACCGGTTCGATGTGCCGCTGCAACTGCGAGCTGACGAGCCGGGGGAACACTTCGTCCGGCGGCGCGTCGATGAGCCTGCCGTAGGCGACGGCGACCGCGCGCAGCATGTCGGTCGCCACGCCGCCCGGGCAGACGCAGTTCACGTTGATGTCGTGGGGCGCGAGGGCGGCAGAGAGGACCCGCGTCATGTTGATCAGCCCGGCCTTGCTGGCACTGTAGGCGAGCGACTCCATGTGCCCCTTCTTGCCGGCCTCCGAGGCGACGCTGACGATCGCGCCGCGCGCGCCCGAGGCGATCATCGCCCTGGCGGCGAGACGCGAGGCCTCGTAGGCGCCGAACAGGTTCACCCGGAAAATCTTCTCCCAATCCGCCCAGGCGGCCTCGAGCGGATCGGCGTGGAGGACGATCGCCGCGCAATTGACGAGGCCGTCGATTCGGCCAAGCTGCGCCTCGGCGGCGGCGACGGCGCGCGCGATCGAGTTCTGGTCGGCAAGGTCGAGGGGGATTGCGAAAGCCTCCGCGCTTCCGATCGCGGCGACGGCCGAACTCGAGCGCGTTCGGCCGGATGTCGGCGAGCGCGACCCGTGCGCCCTCTGCCGCCAGCAGCTCTGCGGTCGCGCGGCCGACGCCGCCCGCCGCGCCGGTCACGACGACGCCCTTGCCTTCGTGCTTCCTCCAGCGGACCGGGTCGCGGACCGGCAGTGGAAGGTGCGGCGGACGCGTGGAGAACTGGCCCATGGTCAACCTCCCAAGGCGGCTCGGCTTGATTGTTCGGTTGCGCTCTTTGCATCTCTCGCCGCCTCGGCCAGGTTTCGCCACCAGGCCTCGTCAAAATTCCAGCCGGCCGTCGGCGAGGGCGAGGGCAGGAGCCAGACCAGGGTTTTGCCGATGCGCGCCCCGCTGTCGCCGAAGCCCGCTGCCCGACCCAGCCAGCGGCGCCCGCCGGTGAGACTGGTGAAAGCGAGCAGACGGGGTTGAGCAACAAGAATTTTGGCCGTCAGGGCGGCGCAGGCCTCGTCCCCAAGCGCGCCGGCCGGCAGCTCGCGGTCCATCCCGCTCACGTGCTTGGCGATGTCGGTGAGGCCGAGACCCCATTGCGGAAGCTCAGGATATTCCTCGGGGCTGATAAGACGGGGCGTCAGGCCGACCGCGTGCAGAACGCGCCAGAACTTGTTCTGCGGATGGGCATAATAGGCGCCGCGACGAGCCGACACGGTCCCCGCCGCCGTGCCACAGAAGACGATTCTGAGGCCCGGGCCCAAAACATCGGGCAGGATATGCGGCGATATCAAAGAAGACCTCCTTCTTGCCTTGGAGCGAGCCGCGTTAGCATGATCGCCAATGAAGGCCCATGAGACTTCGGCGGAGCCGGCGCGGGTGCGATAATTGCGTTTCGAGCGTTGACAGTGGAGACCCTCTCGTTTCGATCGCCAGGAGGCGGGTTTGTCCGTCCGGGAAAACTTTAATCCAGAGGTTGCCGCGGCGGCAGTCAGAATTGGAGCGAGGGGAGCGCGGCGCATCGGCGCCGTTCTTATCGCCGCAGTCGCGACCTTCTCGGCGAGTCGGGCGTTGGCGGACGAGGCTGCGCCCGCGACCGCCGCCGGGCTGGCGACGCTCTGCGGGATCGTCGAGACCGCGGCCAGGAAGGAGGGGCTGCCGGTCAATTTCTTCACCCGCCTCATCTGGCGAGAAAGCGCGTTCCACTCCGGCGCAGTCAGTCCGGCGGGGGCGCAGGGGGTCGCGCAATTCATGCCTGGAGCCGCGTCGGACCGTGGGCTCGCCGACCCGTTCGATCCCGCGGCCGCGGTTCCGGCGTCGGCAAAGCTCCTGGCCGAGCTCGCGAAACGCTTCGGCAATCTGGGCCTGGCGGCCGCTGCCTACAACGCAGGGCCGAACGCGCTCGCCGATTGGCTCGGAGGAAAGGGCTTCCTGCCGCTCGAGACGCAAAACTATGTCCTTGCGATCACAGGTCACGACGTCGAGGAATGGCGCGGCGCGAACCCGCCGTCCCTTGCCGCGCCCGAGCCCGGTAAGCCCTGCCTCGCATTGATCGCAAATCTCCATTTTGCCCGCGGTCCCGACGGCTCGATCTTTGCTGCCGGCCCGTCTGCGCCGTGGCGCCGCACGCAACCTGGCTATTATGAGGCGATCGGGCGCAGGCAACTGCTTCATCTTGCCGCCGACGCGAACATGACGGCGCGAGCCTATGTGTTGCTTGCGCTGAAGGAGCGAGGCCTCGACGTTAAAAACGACCATCCCCCCGACCTTCGCCGACTGCGCGTCGCCGGCCTGCGAGCGCGCCATGCCTCGTTGACACAGGCAGGGTGGATAGCTGTCCGTTTGCCTGGACGAACCTGTCGAGCAATTGACATGACCAGAACCGCCCTCTCCGAGGTCTACCGAGATTACATTGCCAGCCTCAACAAGCAGGACTGGCCGAACCTGGAGCGGTTCGTTCACGACGAAGTGCGCCACAACGGTCGGCAGATCGGGTTACTGGGCTATCGCCGGATGCTGGAGAAAGACTTTGATGACATTCCGGACCTTTCTTTCAACATTCAGTTGCTGGTCTCCGACCCGCCTCACCTCGCAAGCCGGCTGGAATTCGACTGCAGGCCAAAGGGAACGTTTCTTGGACTCGATATCAACGGGAAAAGAGTCTCCTTCGCCGAGAATGTCTTCTATGAATTCCGGAACGGGAAGATTTGGCAGGTATGGTCGATCATCGACAAGGCAGCGATCGAAGCCCAGCTTTAGCGCAGGAACTCCCTGACTGTCGGGGGCCATTTAGGACGCTGATCAGATTGTCTGGTTGTATTCCCCCACTTCCCGGTTCTCTCGCAAAACGCCATCGACGGCGTGGAACATGTCGCGCATCCGCGCATCCGAGACCGGGCTCTCGACGACCACGACGAGCTCGGGCTTGTTGGAGGACGCGCGCACGAGCCCCCACGTCCCGTCCTCGACCGTCACCCGGACGCCATTAACAGTGACGATGTCCCTGATCTTTTGGCCGATAAGCGGCTCGCCCTTCCCCTGCATCGCCTTGAAGCGCGCCGTCACGCGCTCGGCGACCTCGTACTTCACTTCGTCCGGACAGTGGGGCGACATGGTCGGCGAGCCAAAAGTCTTCGGCAGATCGCGGTAGAGGTCGGCCATCGACTTCCCCGGATTGCGGTCGAGCATGTCGAGCACCGCGACCGCGGTGACGAAGCCGTCGTCGTAGCCGCGCCCAATGGGCGCATTGAAGAAGAAATGGCCCGACTTCTCGAACCCGGCGAGGGCCCTCAAGTCGCGCACCCGCCGCTTGATGTGTGAATGACCGGTCTTGAAATAGTCGACCTCGACGCCGTTGGCCCGAAGCGCGGGGTCGGACGCAAAGAGCCCGGTCGACTTGACGTCGACCACGAAGGTCGCGTTCGCGTGCAGCTTCGACAGGTCACGCGCCAGCATGACGCCGATCTTGTCGGCGAAAATCTCCTTGCCTTCGTTGTCGACGATTCCGCAGCGGTCGCCGTCGCCGTCGAAGCCGAGCGCGACATCAGCGCCCGTTTCCTTCACCGCCTCCGCCATCGCATGCAGCATGCGCAGGTCTTCGGGGTTAGGGTTGTAGCGCGGGAAGGTCCAGTCGAGGTTGCAGTCCAGAGAGATGGCGTCCACCCCGAGCGCTTCGAGCAGCCGCGGCGCGAAGGCGCCGGCCGTCCCGTTGCCGCAGGCCGCAACGACCCTCATCCTGCGGGTGAATTTGGGTCGGCTCGTCAGGTCGGCGAGATAGCGAGCCGGGAAGTCGGGCAGGAACTCGTAGGCGCCGCCGGGTTCGGGCAAAAACTCGCCGCCGATGACGATGTCACGCAGGCGCCCCATCTCCTCCGCGCCGAACGTCACCGGCCGCGCCGCACCCATCTTCACGCCCGTCCAGCCGTTGTCGTTGTGCGACGCCGTCACCATCGCGACCGCCGGCGCCGGAAGCGCGAACTGGGCGAAATAGGCCATGGGCGTGATCGCAAGGCCGATGTCGCGCACCCTTGCGCCGCCCGCCATCAGGCCGGCGACGAGCGCGAGCTTGATCGAGGCGGAATAGGAGCGGAAGTCATGGCCGACGACGACGTCGCGCGGAACGTCGAGCTCCTTCAAGAGACGCGCCAGCCCGAGGCCGAGCGCCTGCACGCCCATGAGATTGATCTCCTTCTCGATCAGCCAGCGCGCGTCGTATTCGCGAAACCCGGTCGGCTTGACCATCGGCTGCGATTCATAGGCGTAGGTGTTGGGGAAGAGCTCTGGCGACGGCTTGGGGAACACGGAGGCCGATCCTGACGGTTGAGGGCGATCGCACAATAGCGCGCGGATTCGGCCGCGGACTACCCCCGACAAGGGTTTCAGCATGACCGCAGAACATTTTCCGAATGCTCAATCGCCGCAACCGGCGATCGGGTTTGCCGCCGCGCGCTCACTCGAGACGCGCGAGCGCCTGCCGGAGCCCTACGGGAAGCCGCGCCGGACGGCCGTCGCGGATCGCCGCGACCAGCACGGCGGCGGCGACAAGCTCCTTTTCTTCGAGAAAAATCCGCTGCCGGAATTTGATCGAGGCTCCGCGCGGCGTCGCAGCGCTTGTCTCGACACGCAAGAGATCGTCGATCCGCGCCGGCGCAAGAAAATCGATCTGCATCGACCGCACGGCGAAGACGATCCCCGAGCTTGCCGCCAAGTCCTGGTGGGTCAATCCGCGCCGACGCAGCCACTCGGTCCTCCCGCGCTCGAGGAAGCGCAAATAGGAGGCGTGATAGACGCGGCCCGAAAAGTCGGTGTCTTCATAATAGACGCGAATGGAGAGCGAGCTGAACTCGGACGACATTGCTTTGGCTCTCCAGAGGGGCGACCGACACCGCGCATTCAAGGCCCGTGAAATTGCCCGGCTCGTGAATTTACGGCAAGCTCGACGAGGGATCGGCGGACAACACATGAAGACTTTGCGGGTGAACGATTACGACATGGCGTTCGTCGAAAGCGGGGCGGGCGCGCCTTTACTTCTCGTGCACGGCTCGTTCGGCGATTACCGCTACTGGACGGAGCAGTTGGAGCCGTTCGGGGTTCGCTACCGGGTGATCTCCGTCAGCCTCCGGCGTTGCTGGCCGGAACGCTGGGACGGCGAAGGCGCTGGTTACGCGATCGAGCAGCACACCGCAGACGTGGCGGGATTCATTTCGGCCCTTGAGACCGGGCCTGTCCATCTTCTCGGTCATTCCCGGGGAGGCAATGTCGCGTTCCGCGTCGCGCAACATTCTCCCAATCTCGTTCGCTCCCTGATGCTGCAGGAGCCAGGGGGCGTGCTGGGGGCGAGCCTCGAGACAGGTTTGCCGCCGGCGGCAGAACCGTTGTTTTCGCCGGGCCCGCTTTACGCCGAGGCGGCCAAAAAGATCCGCCTCAGCGAGATCGACGCGGGTCTGAAGCTCGCGGTCGATGTGGTTTTTGCGCCGGGTGGCTGGGACCGTCTGCCCGAATGGCTCAAAGGGGTCTATCGCGACAACGCGCGAACTCTGCTGGGGCAGGCCAGGGAGCAGCGCGCGCCGTATGAGCGTGCCGATGCGGAGGCGATCAGGGCGCCGACGCTGCTTGTCGGAGGCGAACGCTCGCCGGCGACTTTCCATCGCAACCTGGACGGGCTTGCGACCGCGATCGGCGATGTGCGACAGGTCGTCATTCCCGACGCCGCCCACGGCTCGAATCTCGACAATCCCGCGGCTTTCAATCGCGAGGTGCTGAGGTTTCTCGAGAACCATTGAAGGCCTGCGGAAGGACCCCTTTCGCGAAGCGCGAGAATTCCTTCTCCGCTTGCGGGAGGAGCCGGCGCCACAGCGATGAAAGACGCACATCTTTCGAGAGGGCCGTGGCGCCGGGTGAGGGCGCCTATTGGCGGAGAATCAGCATCCCGTTGCGCTGCTCGACGCTGACGAGCCGCTTGAGGAAACTCGCCCCGAGCAGGTTTACGTCACCAGCCTCCTCCGCCAGGATGAGGGCCTTGACGTCATTCATGTAGAGGCCGCCGAAGCTCACCGAGTCGAGCGTGACCGGCGAGGCGACCGACTGGCCGTTGGCTGTCTTGATCGTCCATCTCGGCCCGGGACCGGGAACGAGGCCGAGACGAGCGGCAGTCGAGGCGGAGACGGCGACGAAAGTTGCGCCGGTGTCGATCATCATGCGCACGGGGCTCCCGTTGACGAGCGCGTCAGTTGTGTATTGGCCACGCGGGTCGGCTTCGATCGCGGTTTCCCGGTACCCCAACGCCGGTCGGTCGACGGGCTTCGCGATGGCCTCCTCCGTCGGGGCGGCCGGAGCCGTGTCGGGCACCGGCTGCGAGAGGGCGGTCGCGATGCGGTCGAGGTACGACGGCGCAAGCAGCGCTGCGCCGACAGCCGCGACCGCGAACAGGATGAGGCTCTTGACCATGCCGATCCCAGCAGGCGCCGTCCCCGGATGGCGCGCAAAGCGGCAGTTTTGCCCGAGACCAATCAAAATCGGGTAAAGACGGCTAACGCAAAATGGGCAAGGTCTCATTTCCACTTGCGGGAGATGCCGGGGCGAGGATCGATGCAACGACGGCGCGACTTGGCGGGCGTTGCGGCGCAGATCCCGCATCCGGCGCAAGGGGGCGCTTACAAGTGATCTGTCACTAACATTCGAAATCCTATCTGGGCGAAAGTCCAATTCCCAGGCGCCCGCGCCCAAATGGCATCGACAGAGCGCGAGATATTCCTGTTCCCCGACGAGCAGCGAATTTGAATTCCCTGCTCGGCCAAAAAAATTCCCTATTCGCCCGCGTAGGGAATTTTGGCGGAATTGCTTGGAATCGTGAGCTTTTTGGCGCGGTCCAAAAAACGGCCAAGGGCGCAAGATTCCCTGTTTTCTTCCCAGTTACCAGGGAATTCGGCCGCGCTCAGGGCGCCGACTTCCTCACGGCGGGAGGGTTCTGTTCCATGCGATCGGGGAGGATCACAGTGTTAGAGTCACCGCACTAGACTAGGTCTTTCGACGCGCCTTGGCGCGGCCCATTCCCGCAAGCGAGGGGCCGCGTTCGCCTACAGATACCGGTTCACGAGGTTCTCGAAGAACTCCTGCCGCCCGGAGCGCGGCTTGGGGTCGATCTTTTCGTCGGCGACGCGTTTGGCGATCGCCTCGAGGGCCAGCCCCCGGCTCGAGCATCGCCCGAGCCTTGGGGTCGTCCCAACCGGCGTAGCGCTCTTTCCTCAGCGCATCGAACTTGCCGTCCTCGATGAGGCGGACGGCGGCGACCAGCGCCTCGGCGCAGGCGTCGATGCCGCCGATATGGCCGAGCAGAAGGTCTCCCGGATCGATCGACTGGCGCCGCACTTTCGAGTCGAAGTTGAAGCCGCCCGGCGCGATGCCGCCCTGCTTGAGGATGAAATAGAGCGCCGGCACGAGTTCGGCCGCGTTGTTGGGGAACTGGTCGGTGTCCCAGCCGGACTGGTAGTCGTTGCGGTTGGCGTCGACCGACCCGAGAAGCCCGAGCGAGGAGGCGAGCGCGACCTCGTGCTCGAACGAGTGGCGCGCGAGAAACGCGTGGCCGACCTCGATGTTGAGCTTGACCTCACGCTCGAGCCCGAACTTGCGCAGAAATCCGGCGACCGTGGCGACGTCGTAATCGTACTGGTGCTTGGTGGGCTCCTGCGGCTTCGGCTCGACCAGCAGCACGCCCTTGAAGCCGATCTTGTGCTTGTAGTCGACGACCAGCGAGAGGAAGCGGCCGAGCTGCTCCAGTTCACGGGTCAGATCGGTGTTGAGCAGGGTCTCGTATCCCTCGCGGCCGCCCCACAGCACGTAGTTTGCGCCGCCGAGCTTGTGCGTGGCGTCGATGGCGTTCTTCACCTGCGCCGCAGGCGTGCGCGAACACGTCGGGGTCGGGATTGGTCGCCGCGCCCCCCATATAGCGCGGATGGCTGAAGAGGTTCGCCGTGCCCCAGAGCAGCTTCACCCCGGTCGACTGCATCTTGCCGGCAAAGACGTCGGTCATCTCGGCGAGGTTTCGTCCGAATTCGGCCAGGCTCGCGCCCTCCGGAACAACGTCCTTGTCGTGAAAGGCGAAGAACGGAAAGCCGAGAGTCGAGAACATGTCGAAGGCGACGTCGGCCTTGAGCCCCGCGGACTTCATGTCGTCGCCTTCCCATGGCCGCTCGAAGGTCGGCGCGCCGAACATGTCCGAGCCCATCCATGCGAAGCTGTGCCAATAGCAGACCGAGGGCCGCAGCTGCTCGGCCATCGTCTTGCCCATGACGACGCGCGCCGGATCGTAATGGCGGAAGGCGAACGGATTGTCGCTGTCCGACCCCTCGTAGCGCACAGGGCCGGTATCGCCGAAAAATCGTTTGGCCATCATATTCCTCCCTGAGAACTCGTCTCAATCGATGCGGAAATCCCGCACGAAGCGGGTCAGCGCCGCGAGTCCGTACGCGCAGTCCTCGGGCGTGATCGATTCCAGTGGGTTATGGCTGATTCCGCCCTTGCAGCGGACGAACAGCATGCCCGCCGGACACAGACCTCCCATCACCATCGTGTCGTGCCCCGCCCCCGAGGGCAGGAGCCGGGGTTTCACTCCGACATGCTCGACCGCCCGCGAGAACCCCGCAATGATGCGCGGATCGCAGACGAAAGCGTCGGCCTCGTGCGTTTTCGCCGTCGTCGCGCGCACGCCGCGTGCAGCGGCGATCGAGCGGATGCTCACCTGCAGATCGGCGACGGCGGCGGCGCGGCGGGCGTCATCTGGCGCGCGAATGTCGACGGAAAACTGCGTGTGACCGGGAATGACATTGGTCGCGCCGGGCCAGACTTCGAGACGTCCAACGGTGGCGACCAGATCGGCTTCGCCCCGCGCCCGCGCCTCGATCGCAAGCGCCATTTCGGCGGCGGCGGTCAGGGCGTCGCGCCGGAGCCCCATGGGCGTCGCGCCCGCGTGGCCCGCCACGCCGTCCAGCCCGACCTCGAGCCGCGTCGCGCCGTTGATGGCGGTGACGACGCCGAGCGGCAAGTTTTCGGCCTCGAGGACCGGGCCCTGCTCGATATGCGCCTCGACGAAGGCCGCGACATTTTCCGCGCGAATCGACCCGGCCTTATCGGGATCGCCGCCGAAGGCTTTGAGCGCGTCGCGCATCGAAACGCCGCCCTTGTCCTTCTGATCGAGCGCGTCCGCCTCGTATGCTCCAGCGAGCGCGCGCGAGCCGGTCAGCGTCGAGCGGAAGCGGACGCCTTCCTCGTCGCCGAACCCGACGATTTGGACTGCGTGCTCGAGCCGCTCGCCCCGGGCGGCGAGCGCTTCGACGACCGAGAGAGCCGCCAGCGCCCCATAATTGCCGTCGTAGCGTCCGGCGTCGCGCACCGTGTCGATATGTGAACCCAGCATGAGCGCAGGCGCGCCCGCGACCCGGCCCTCGTAGCGGGCGACGACGTTGCCGGAGGCGTCGATCTTCGCCTGAAGGCCCGCCTCGGCGCACCAGCCGATGAAAGCCTGCGCCGCCGCCTTGTGCGCGTCGGAGAGAAAGAGACGCGTGAGGCGTCCCGGCTCGTCGGTGAAGGCCGCGAAGGCGTCGAGCCGCGCCATCAGCTTCGCGCCGGCGGCAAGATCTGCCTCGGAAAGGCGGGTCTGGGTCATTTCTGCGCCAAATCGAGTTTCAGCCAATGCGCAAGCACAGCCCTCTCCTCGTCCGTCATCTGGGTGAAATTGTTGGGCGGCATCGCATGGGTCAGCACCGCCTGCATGCGGATCGCCGGGGCGAAGCGCGCGATATGCTCGGGCGTGTCGAGCAGCACGCCCTTCGGCGCTTCGCCGATATCCTCCATCGGCTCGGCCGAATGACACATCGAGCAGCGCATCGTCACGATCTCGACCACCTCCGGCGGCGCCTTCGGTTCGAAGGCGAGCGCAGGGGCGGCCGGAAGCGCCTTCATCCCCAGAAGCTCGCGCATGCCGGGCGAAGCCCCCGCCGCGATATAGAAAGCGCAGACGATCGCGAGCGCGGCGGCCGCCCAGGCCCACCAGGGCGCCTTGTCGTGACCGAGGTGCCAGACGTTGTAGAAATAGCGGACGAGCGCGCCGGCGACGATGACGCAGGTGACGATCGCCGGAATGGCCCTCGAATTGGAGAAGGTCATCGGGTAGTGGTTCGACAGCATCAGGAAGAGGACGGGCAGCGTGATGTAATTGTTGTGGGTCGAGCGCGTCTTCGATGTCTTCACCCATTTCGGGTCGGGCTTGCTGCCCGCCCGCAGTGCGGCGACGCTCTTGCGCTGGTTCGGCATGATGACGAAGAAGACGTTGCCCGTCATCATCGTCGCCATCAGCGCGCCGGTGTGGATGAGGGCGCCGCGGCCGGAGAAGAACTGGGTGAAAACCCAGCTCGTCGCGACGACATAGCCGAAGCCGACGAGCGCGAGCAGCGGGTCGTTGTTGCCGAGCGGCGAGCGGCAGAGAAGATCGTAGACGATCCATCCGAGCGCAAGCGCCCCGATCCCGATCAGCGCCGCCTGCCAGGGCAAAAGCGGCATGACGGCGGGATCGATGAGAAAATACGTCGACTGGCCATAATAGACCCAGCAGAGCAGCACGAAGCCGCTCATCCAGGTCCAGTAGGACTGCCATTTGTGCCAGATGAGCATGTCCGGCAACGCGGCCGGCGCGAGCATGTATTTGCTCATCTGGTAGAAGCCGCCGCCGTGCACCTGCCACGAGACGCCGGCGAGAGCCGGATCGTCGCCGGCGTGTCTGCGTAAGCTGGCGTCGAGATGCATAAAGAAGAACGACCCGCCGATCCAGGCGATCGCGGCCGTCACATGCAGCCAGCGGATGAGCGCCGACCCCCATTCCCAGGCGAAGGCTTCAAGCGCCCCCATTGAGCAGACCTCCCTCGCGCCCAAAGACCAGCGCGACCGTTGGCCACGATAGCGGGGCGCTGGCGCTTTGGGTAGGGAGGACACACCAGTGTTATGCGAGCCGGGGCTTTTCGCCTCCGACCATCTTCGCCGGCACGAAGATTGCGGTCGCCGCCTGCGTCGCCCACGCGCCCACCCGGCTGCGACAAGCATTCCCTATTTTTCGCTGTTAGGAAGGGAAAAAGAGGGATGGAAGCTTTTCGGCCGAATGCATCACGAAAAGACATTTGCTCTCAATTGGCTGTGCAATTATATACATAATTTATAATGTATAATACAGGGACTTCCTGGCCCAAACAGCAATTCTTTTCGCGCATCAGGGAATTTTTTCTGGCGATCAGGGAACAGGCGGCGGAGCAGCAAAACCGCGCATCTCGTCGCCCGTCGGCGTCCTGTCCGCTACCGGGCCAATTTCTATCCCGAAAGTGTCATCGGGACGCATGCAGAAGAACCGGTCGAGCAGGCGGCCCCATACCTCACGCTGAATGTTCCGAGGGGCTGCAGGGAAGCGCGAAAACTGGACGCCGCCTCTCCGGCTAGGCTATATTCCAGAAGATATAACAGCGCCCACAATCACCGCATCACGCGGATCACGGAGCAAACGCCTTCAATCTGCTGGTCCAGAACCACGAACTTCGGCCTTCGCCAAAGCCGGCCGCGCCTTTTTTGTCGAGGCGCGCTTACCGACAGGCCGGATGTTGCGACCAATTTTATGAGAAGGAGGCAATGCTAATGTCGGAGAAACGCCTGAACTTCTCAGCGAAATGGCCCAGGCGCGGCGTTCGGGCCGCAGTCGGAATCGTGGCCATTGTGGCTCTTGGCACGCACGCGGCGCTGGCATCCGGAACTGTCCGCGTGCTTTATGCCGGATCGCTCGTCAATTTGATGGAGCATGATATCGGTCCGGCCTTTGAAAAGGCGTCGGGGGACGGGTTCGCCGGATATGCTGGGGGTTCGAACAAGCTCGCCAACGAGATAAAGGGCAAACTGCGTCAGGGCGATGTGTTCGTCAGCGCCAATCCGAAGGTCGATGATAGCCTGATGGGCCCGGCGAATGGCGACTGGGTGAATTGGTATATCGCGTTTGCCCAATCGCCTCTCGTTATCGGCTACAATCCGCAGGGCCGCTTTGCCGCCGATTTCAAGACCAAGCCGTGGTACGAGGTGTTGCAGGAGCCAGGCATTCGCGTGGGTCGCACCGATCCGAAGCTCGACCCCAAAGGTCGGCTCACGGTGGAGCTTATGGAGAAGGCCGAGACGGCCTATCACCTGCCCGGCCTTGCCCATAAGGTGCTGGGTGACGATGAGAACAGCGCTCAAGTCTTGCCGGAGGAAGAGCTAGTCGGCCGGCTGCAATCCGGTCAGGTTGATGTCGGGTTTTTCTATTCAACGGAAACGGCCGACGGGCATATCCCAACCATCACTCTGCCGCCGGCGATCACGCCGAAGGCGACCTATACGGTCACCGTCCTGAAGGACGCACCCAATGCTGCGGGCGCTGAGGCTTTCACATCCTATCTGCTGGGTCCAAGCGGAGAAGACGTCCTGAAGGCGCACGGGCTGAGCGTGATCCGTCCGACGTTGAGCGGCGGGGCGGACGACGTGCCGTCGGACCTGCGCAAGCGGCTCGCAACGGACAAGTGACTGGCCGCCTCCCCGCGCCGCTGCCATGGCTGGCGGGATTGCTGGCCATTTATCTTATCGCGCCATTCTTTGCCGGCCTCGCCGCGACGCGGCTAGCCAACTGGCAGAGCGTGGATGTTGCCCAGCTCGCCCACGCCTGCCTGGTCTCCATCGGCAGCGCGACCTGCGCTGCACTGCTCATCGCAATGGGTGGCATTCCGCTCGGCTATCTGCTGGCGCGCAGGCCCGGACGAATAGTTTCAGCCCTCGGCTTCGTGGTCCAGCTGCCGCTAGCCCTGCCACCGCTGACCAGCGGCATCCTGCTGCTCTTCCTGATCGGCTATTCCACGCCGATCGGGCAGGCGACCGGCGGCATATTGACCGATTCCTTCCTTGGTATCGTGCTCGCGGAAGTGTTCGTCGCGGCGCCGTTCCTGGTCATCGCCGCGCGCTCGGCCTTCGCCGCCAGCGATCCTGTGCTCGAAGGCGTGGCGGCCACCTTGGGCCGTGGGGGGCTGGCGGTGTTCTTCCGCGTCAGCCTTCCCATCGCCATGCCGGGCATCGCGGCCGGGCTGTTGCTTGCCTGGCTGCGCGCGTTCGGCGAGTTCGGCGCCACCGTGATGGTGGCCTATCACCCCTACTCGCTGCCGGTTTACACCTTTGTCGCCTTCGGCTCGCAGGGCCTGCCTGCCATGTTGCCGGTCATCCTGCCGACAGTCGTTGTCGCGCTCGCGGTCATGGGATTCAGCGCAACCGCGTTGCATCCGCGGTCGGACCCGGGCGGCGCGCCTGCCGGGGCCGAGCCGCTGGCGTCCGCGCCGATCGGAAGCGCCGTCGTGACGGGGCCGCCACGCCTCGAGGGCGACTTGCGGGTGCGCCTGAAGAAGCGCCTCGGAAGTTTCGATCTTGATATCGCATGGGCGCCTCAAGCGCGCCGCCTGGCCATCCTGGGCCCTTCAGGCTCGGGAAAGTCGCTCAGCCTGCGAATGATTGCCGGCATCGAGCCCGGCGATCTGGGGATGGTGATGCTCGATGGGAAGGACTTGTCGCGCTGCGATCCGGCCCTGCGGCGCATCGGCTATGTGCCACAGAATTATGGCCTCTTTCCCCACCTCACGGTGACGGAAAATCTTCTCTTCCCGCGCAATGCCGACAGTGCGCTGGTCGGACACTGGATCGAACTTCTCGGCTTGAAGGGACTCGAGCATCGTCGGCCCGCGGCACTTTCGCTCGGGCAGCAGCAGCGGGTCGCGTTGGCGCGCGCCTTGGTGCGGCCAGCGGGCCTGCTTCTGCTCGATGAGCCATTCTCGGCCTTGGACGCGCCCTTGCGCGCCAGGCTGCGTGAGGAATTGCGCGGCCTGCAGCACCAGCTAACGGCCACCACGATCCTCGTCACTCACGATCCGTCCGAAGCCGCCATGCTGGCCGACGAGATCCTTGTGGTCGGCGACGGCCGTGCGCTTCAGTCAGGCCCGACTGCCTCGCTCTTCCTGCGCCCGGTGTCCGAACTGGTAGCGCGTCTGTTGGGCGCTCAGGCCATCGCGCATGGCGTCGCGGCGAGCCCGAACGCGATCGCAATAGGCGACGATATCATCGTCACCGTTCGCGGACCTGCTTTGACCCGTGGCCAAGCGGTGGGCTGGAGCTTTCCGCCGGCGCAAGCGCGTGTGAACGATGCAGGGCCGTATAGCGGCGTGGTCGAGCGCGTAGGGTCGGCTGCCATAGGGTGGGAACTCAAGATCCGTGTCGGCAAGACTGCGGTGTCGCTCCTGCACGCAGGTGACGCGCCTCGGCCCGGCGATGACGTTCGTTTCGAGATCGATCCCGGTGTTGTGCAGGTGTGGCCGCAGGAGCGCGGGGCGTGAAGCCAGCGGCGCGATCAAGCGGAAAGAACAACCGCCTGCCGTCATTCGCCTGTCCATATGCGCGCCTGCGACGATCAGCTCGCCACGACCGACAGGAAATGCCGCAGCCTGATCAGAAAGTGATCCGTAAGGTGGCGACGAAATTGTTTTTGGTAACCGGATTTGGCGTCACCGCCACCTGATATCCGGCGCCAATGATCAGGTTTACCGGCCGAGTTGGGCTGTCCTGGCCGATCTTGAAGCGCCCCAATATCAGACCCGGCGTGAGCAGGACTTGGTTGAGGCCGCCGTGCTCACCATTCGGCCAGTACTCGTAGTTGACCTCGAGCTCCGGCCAAAAATACTGCTGGAAATGATACTGGAAGGCGGTGTTCCAAAGTATCGGATCGCCGAAGTTCGTCATATTAACTTGGGCCGTGTTGCCCGGTGAAGCGGTCCCGGCGACTGGAATCTGCACGCTGATCGTCGACTGAATATCAAAATCACCCCAACCTTTGCCCGCGGCGAGCGTCGGCTGCGCCGTTAGAACGTGGTTTGAAATTTTTCCCGCCGTGTCCAACGGGTCTGACATCTGAAAGAAGGCGGTTACGATGTAGTCGCCGTTTTCCTGGTTGGCGGAGAGGAGGCGATATTTGACAAGAAAAGCTGGCCAATCACCCGGCCCTTGCGCATCTCCCTTGGGGCCAGCGGCAATTACGTAAGGTGGAGGCGCCACAATGACTTCCAAGTTCCAGGCCGGGATAAACTCCACCCTCGGGCCACCCGGCCCGCCGTAATTGATGAAATGTTGGCCGTTGCCCTGGCTGCCGGTCCCGTTTTGCTGGTCATAGAAATCAAACCGGAACTCTTGTTCGAGGCGCGGCGTGACTGTCACAAGCGGCGTCATCCAATTCGGTTGTGCCGCTTGGGTGGCCGAAACCATGGCGAGCCAGGCGGCGAAAGGATCGGAATTGAAAGATCCGTACGCTGGCGGCGCCAGGGCTGGAAGTGGGAACGGCGTTGGGGCGTTCTGAGCGTGGGCGCCAATTGGCGCTAGCGCGATCGCGGCTCCAGCAGCCGCCAGCAGCCGTCGAAACTTCGATGGATTGCCGCGATGTTGCGCGTCGCTTTTCATGTGCCCCGCCTGTTGTAAACGTCAGCGTCCCTTACCGGTCGGAACGCGACTCGATACGCTATATCCAGCAAAGCATAGCGAGCGCCCAAATGCTGTAGCTTTTTTGCCACAATTCCAAAATTGTCTTAACTTTTCACCGAGCGGCAATGCCCAGGTTGCCTTTTCCCAGAGGCAGAAGGGACGCAGGCTCACCGAGAGATGGGTGAACATCACAAGCTTGAGATCGGAGGAGCGCGCCGCCATTTGCGTCGACGACCCAAGGTAACCCGCCCTTAATGCTATTGAGGCCTTAATTAGCGCCGACAAAGTCGGGACATTCCGTCGCCCGACGCAGCCCAAGTTTCGGCCGATTTGGAAGGCAGACCGCCCGCCGTTCCAAGTTCCGCCGCCATCCAGCGTGCGGCTACGATGTCAAAAAGGTTGCTTCACGCTGATAACTCCTGCCGACGTAGCGGCCGCCGCGACTCCGGAGACGAGCATCCTCGAGATGTTCTGGTCCGCCCATATCGTCGTCAAGCTGGTGATGCTTGGGCTCTTTCTGGCATCCCTGTGGTGCTGGACGATCATCTTCGACAAGAGCCGGCTCTTCCACAAATTCAAGAAGGAGATGGAGAATTTCGAGCAGGTGTTCTGGTCGGGCCAGTCGCTCGAGGAGCTCTACACGTCGCTGTCGAACGAGCCCAACTCCGGCGCCGCGGCGCTGTTCGTCGCCGCGATGCGCGAGTGGAAGCGCTCGTTCCAGCAGGCGGCGGGTTCATTTCGCGGACTGCATGCGCGCATCGACAAGGTGCTCGACGTCTCGATCGCGCGCGAGGTGGAGCGGCTCGAGTCGAATCTCCTTGTGCTGGCGACCGTCGCCTCGACCGCCCCGTTCATCGGCCTGTTCGGCACCGTATTCGGCATCATGAACTCGTTCCAGTCGATTGCGGCGTCGAAGAACACCTCGCTCGCCGTGGTCGCGCCAGGCATCGCCGAAGCGCTGCTCGCGACCGCGATCGGCCTCTTCGCCGCGATCCCGGCGCTCATCGCCTACAACAAGTTCCAAGGCGACGTGGCCAAGGCGCAGGCGCGGCTGGAAAGCTTCGCCGACGAATTCTCGTCCATCCTCTCGCGTCAGATCGATCATCATCTGTCGGCCGAGAAGGTCTCCTGAGGCCGGGGGGGCCGAGCCATGGCCGTATCGGTCGGCGGAAAGCGCAAGAGCAACCGGGGGCGGCGAGGCGTTCCGCGCTACGGCGCGATGGCGGACATCAACATGACGCCGTTCATCGACGTCATGTTGGTGCTGCTGATCATCTTCATGGTCGCCGCACCGCTCTTGACGACGGGCGTTGCAGTCGATCTGCCGCAGACGAGCGCGTCGGCGCTGAACGTCGACCGGAAGCCGATCGCCATCTCGCTCAACGACCAGGGCCAGCTCTATCTGATGGACCAGCCGATCGCCGACGCCGATCTCGTGCCGAAGCTCCAGTCGGCGTCCCAGAACGACGTCGAGCAGCGGATCTACCTGCGCGCCTCCAAGGTCGTTCCATATGGCAGGGTGGCGCAGATCATGGCGGCGGTGACTCAGGGGGGATTCAAGAAGGTGGCGCTGGTCACCGAGCCGATCAATCAATAGCCCGGAGTGGCTTTGGACGAGCGGCGGCCATATTGGGCGTGGGCAGCGTCGAGCGCGCTGCACGGAGCTGTGTTGGCTCTCATCCTGCTCGGCTTGGCCTCCGCGCCGAAGTTCGAGGACAGCCCGGAATCGATCCCCGTCGAGACGGTGTCGCTGAGCGATCTCAACCAGATCATGAACGGCGAGAAGGATGCCCGGCCCGCACCCGAGCCGCCGCCGAAGGCGGAGCCCGCGCCGCCCGAGCCGCCGCCCGACCTGCGCCCGGCCGTGGAGCCCGCGCCCGCGCCGCCTCCGAGACCGGAGCCTTCCCCTCCGCAGAAGGAGGAGCGCCCGCAGCCGCCACCGAAACCTGTCCCGCCGCCGCCGCCGAAGTCTGTCGAGAACGCGCCCGAACCGCCCGTCCGCCCGAAAGAGCCCGAGAAGCCCGCGAAAGAGCCGGAGAAGCCGAAGCCGGACCAGATCGCCAAAGCGCTCGAGCGCGAAAAGGGCGAGCCCCGGCCGAAGCCGGAGCGGGTCTACGATTCGAACGCCATCGCCAAGCTGATCGGCCAGCCGAAGCCGTCATCGACCTCGACCGCGTCGAGCGCCGGGACCGCGACGCCGCAGGGCCTTCCCCATCACAACGCGCCTCGCATGTCGTTGTCGCTGGCCTCGGCGCTCGACGCCTGGCTGACCGAGAGCTACCTCAACTGCTGGATTCCGCCGCCGGTGATGCCCGACGGGGACGTCTACGTCGCCGAGATCAAGGTCATCTACAATCCCGACGGCTCCCTGTCGGCGCGCCCGGTTCTTCTCAATCCGCCGACCGACCCGGCTTGGCGCGCGCATGCCGAAAGCGCGATGCGCGCGGTCAGGAAATGCGATCCGCTGCACGTTCCGCCGCAATACGCGCCCTATTTCGAGGAGTGGAAGGTCGAGACCATCCACTTCGATCCCCGTGAAACCCAAGGCTGAGCCTGCCGCCAAGCTGGAGACGGAGACCCGCTCATGAAAGTGCAATCGACCTCCATCGGCCTCCTCGCGCTCGCTGTCGCGATCGGCGCGGGGGCTCTCGAGCGCGATCACATCTTGCGGCCAACCCGCGCCGCCTCCCGGGAGGCCGTCGCTCCCCTTCCGCCCGTCCGGCCGAGCGCCGCAGCGGCGGAGTTTGCCGGGCCCGTCCCGACCACGGTCGCAAGCCTGCAGCCGGCCGGGCTGCCACCCTCCGCCGCGCGTACCTCGCCGCTGCCGCCGGCGCCGCGCGCCCCGGCGCACATGACGCTCGCCCAGCAGGCCGACTTCGACTCCTGGATGGTCAAGACCTATCTCGGATGCTGGAAGCCGGCCGCCCAGCCCGGCGACTCCGACACCTACGTCGCCAAGGTGCGGCTCGCCTTCAGGCCGGACGGATCGCTCAAGAGGCCGCCGAAACTCGTCAATCCGCCGTCTGACCCGGCGGCCAGGCCTCAGGCGAAAAGCGTCATGCAGGCCGTACGGGCTTGCAACCCTCTCCCGGTCCCGGCCCAATATCGCCCATTTTATGAGCAATGGAAGACCAAGACCATTCACTTCAATCCTCAGATCGCCGCCCGTTGACGCAGGACGGCGCCCCGTCTTACTTGCGCCGCGAGACCCATTGATGCCTTTTTCTTGGTTTATCCTTCGCTTTTCCGCTCTCGCGGCGCTGCTCTTGGCGCCATTGGCCGTCGCGTGCGCGCCGGCGAGCGCCGAAACCGGCGACGTCTACGTCCATGCCGGCGCGAACTTCAAACCCGTGACCGTCGCGGTTACGCCGTTCGTCGGCGAAGGGGCGGGCGACAAGATCGGCGCCGTCGTCGGCAACGATTTCGCTCGTTCGATCTTCCTCTTGCCCCTGAATCCGGCGAGCTTTCCCGAAACCATCTCCAATCCGGACGTCCGCCCGAACATCGACGCGTGGAAGGCGGCCAATGCGCAATTCGTTCTGACGGGCCGCGTGCTGCGGCCCGACAGCGGGCATGTGACCGCCCAGTTCCGCCTGTGGGACACCTCGAGCGGGGAGCAGGTCGCGGGCGAACAATATACGACGGAGGCGGCGAACGCGCGCCGGGTCGCGCACATGATTGCCGACACCGTGTTCACGCGGGTGACCGGCGAGAAGGGCTTTTTCGACTCGCGGGTCGTTTTCGTCGACGAGACCGGCCCGAAGAACAAACGCCGCAAGCGCCTCGCGGTCATGGACATGGACGGGGCCAACGTGAAGACCATCGGGGACGCCGCGGGAGAGGAACTCGTCGTCACGCCGCGCTTTTCGCCGTCCGCCCAGCAGGTGGCCTACATGTCGTTCGGCTCGGCCGAACCCAAGGTGACCCTGCTCAATCTCGACACCGGGCAGCGCGAGGCGGTCGGCAACTTCCCCGGCATGACGTTTGCGCCGCGCTTTTCGCCGGACGGCCAGCACATCGTCATGTCTCTCTCGGAGGGCGCGAACAGCAATCTCTATACGATGGATCTCCGCACTCACGCGACGACGCGGCTCACCGACACCGCCGCGATCGACACGTCCCCGACCTTCTCGCCGGACGGCTCGAAGATCGCCTTCGAGTCCGACCGCGGCGGCTCGCAGCAGATTTACGTGATGAGCTCGACAGGCGGCCCGGCCACGCGCATTTCGTTCGGCGAGGGAAAATACTCGACGCCGGTGTGGTCGCCGCGCGGCGATCTCATCGCCTTCACCCGCATCAAGGGCAGTTTGTTCGGCATCGGCGTGATGAAGCCCGACGGTTCGGGCGAGCGGATCCTGGTCGAAGGGTTTCATAACGAGGGCCCGACCTTCGCGCCGAACGGGCTCTACGTGATGTTCTTCCGCGACTCCGGCGGGTCGGGCGGCCCGAAAATCTACATGACCGACATTTTCGGCCATGGCGAGTTCCTGGTGCCGACTCCGGACTACGCCAGCGACCCCTCCTGGGGGCCGCTGATGCATTGAGGCTTACGCGTCGGCTCGCTCGTTTGGAGCGCTGTTTTCCACTCGCTCCAACGCGTTCGGATCGGTCAATCCGGCCTCTCTGCGGCGCACGAACTCCTTCCTCTGCCGAAGAAATTGCAGCATGTCCAGGGAGACCCAGACAAATCGGAAGACCGGCGCCTCTCTCAGACCGGCGGCTGTGGGCTCCACGATCGGGACCTCGTGCGCCGGATCGCGTTCGATTGCCCGGCGGTAAAACCGCCAGGTCGCATGCCCAAAGATTGGCATGACGACCGCGAGGCCGATGAACAGCGGCAGCGAGCCCAGGACGAGCGCGGCCGCGACAATCAGCCCCCAGAGCGCGACCGCGCCGGGATAGTCGCGCGCCGTGCGCAGCGAGGCGATGACGGCCGGAACAACGCCGACGTTGCGATCTAGCATCAGCGGAAACGAGACGATGCTGAGGCAGAGCGCCAGCGCCGCGAAGCAGAAACCGGCGAGGCAGCCGACAAGGATCAGCGTCCACCCTCGTCCGGTGGTCAGGACGTCGGCGAGAAATGGCAGCGCAGCCGCAGGCGGTTTCGGCCCGTAGAGCCAGCGGTAGAGCCCATCCGCAACGCCGATCCAGATGGCGAAGACCGCCAACAGCCCGACGCCCAGCGCGACGATCGAGGGCAGCGCTGGCGAACGCATCGCGGCGAACGCGTCCCGCCATGTGACGGAAAGGCCAGCCTCGCGCCTCCTGCTCATCTCATAGAGGCCGACGGCGAAAAAGGGCCCGAGCAACGCGAAACCGGCGGCGAACGGGAAGACGAGGTGGAGCGCGTTGGTGAATGACGTCAGCCCGACAAGCACGATTCCCGCGATTGCATAGAAGATTCCGACGAAGATGGGATAGGTCGGCATCGCGAGGAAGTCGTCGAATCCCTCCCTCAGCGCGGCAATACAGTCACGCGGCTCGATCATGCGGAGCCGGATTCGCCGGTCGAGCGCCTCAGGGCCGAAATAGACGTGAAATGCAGACGCCATGGCTATCCTCCCACGGGGCTCGCGGGCGGCGTCGCGGAGTTGAAATGGGGCGGCCGTCGGCCGCGCCCCTCGGGTCTCCTCCCGAGCGCCGTCGCCAAGAGTGTCTAGCACCGGGACGCGGCGTTTTTGTGAGCGATCGCCTACACGGCCGGGGCCGCGCCGAGGGCCTTCCGCGCCCCCGAAGCCGCCGGCGACGAGCGCGGCTGAGGCAGCCAGGGGCCGCATATACAGCTATTTCGGCAACCGCATGAGGGTCGCACAAAATTGTTCGCGCAAGCGGAATAAACCGCTTGCGCTCGTTGCCGATTCGACCAAATAAGTGTGTGCCCAATACGCACGTGCCTGTGGTCGCGTGTCGGTCGGCGGGGATCTGGACAAGAGGCCAGTCAACCGCCCGTGGAAGACCGGCAACCGGAGGCGAACCGGCGAACCCCGCCCAACGGGGGACGCGGCTTGAAGCAACGACGGACCGGGCTTTTTTGGTCTCTGCCGGCCCTCCAAAGGTCGGCGATCAAAGAGGCTTGTCTATCTTGCCGGGCGTGCGGACGGGATTTCTCCTCGTCCAAACGATGGCCCTGAGCGCCGGAGCGAATTCCGTTCGGGCGCGTCATGGCTACGGCGCAGCAGCTGATTGCGAGGCCCTGACCGGCGGTTCTTAAGCCTTCGGGGCGCCGAGCAATCGCGTCGGCGGGTCAACGACGTTCGCCTCGCGTCTCCAACGCGCGAGCGAACGTCCGTATCGCCGATGGATCCTTCATTTGCCAGGCGTGGACGCTTCTCCGCGCACTTGGGGGATGCCGCTCATGACGGACCGCATAAAGCAATTCCTCGCCTTCAACCGAGAGGACGGACCGCGCCTCGTCGTCGACCTCGACGTCGTGCGCGACAACTATCTTTCCTTCGCCAAAGCTTTGCCCGACACGCGGGTCTTCTACGCGGTGAAGGCGAACCCGGCGCCAGAGATCCTGAGCCTCCTTGCCGATCTAGGCTCGTGCTTCGACACGGCCTCGGTCACCGAGATCGAGCAGGCGCTCGCGGCCGGCGCGACGCCGGACCGCATCAGTTTCGGTAATACGATCAAGAAGGAGAAGGACGTGGCGCGGGCTCACGCGCTCGGAGTCCGGCTCTATGCGGTCGATTGCGAGGCCGAGGTCGAGAAGGTCGCCCGCGCGGCGCCCGGTTCGAAAGTGTTCTGCCGGATTCTATGCGACGGCTCAGGAGCGGATTGGCCGCTGTCGCGCAAGTTCGGCTGCGCGCCCGAGATGGCGCCGCACGTGCTAGAGCGCGCCCAGGCGCTGGGTCTCGTTCCGCACGGCCTGTCGTTCCACGTCGGCTCGCAGCAGCGCAATCCGCGCATGTGGGATCGGGCGCTGAAAGTCTCGGCCGCGATCTTCCGCGATCTCGCCGAGCGGGGGATCCAGCTCCAGATGCTCAACCTCGGTGGCGGCTTTCCGACCCGCTACATTCGGGACGTCCCGGGCGTGAAGACCTATGGGCAGACAATCTTCCGGGCGCTTCGGCGCCATTTCGGCAACCGCATCCCGGAGACGATCATCGAGCCCGGCCGCGGCATGGTCGGCAACGCCGGAATCATCGAGGCTGAAGTGGTGCTGATCTCACGCAAGTCGGAGGAGGACCGAGTCCGATGGATCTATCTCGACATCGGCAAGTTCAACGGCCTCGCCGAGACGACGGACGAGATGATCCGCTACCCGATCCGCACGGAGCGCGACGACGACCCGCTCGGCCCTTGCGTGGTGGCCGGCCCGAGCTGCGACTCGATCGACGTGCTCTACGAGAAGGAACCCTATCTCCTTCCGGTCACGCTCGAGATCGGGGCCAAGGTGCTCATCGAGGGAACCGGGGCCTATACGACCACCTATTCCTCGGTCGGCTTCAACGGCTTCCCGCCGCTGAAGGCTTATATAATCTGAGCGCTCGCGTTTCCCGTGGCGGGGGAGGATAGCGCGCCGGCGGCGGCCATATCCTCCCCTCGTGAAGCGTTAGCGGAATGCGGAGGGGACCACGCGCAGCGTGGCGGAGGGCGCATGCCGTGAAACCCGACCGCGGCTTCGGAGTTACGGCGGCAAAAGGCTGCAAAAAATTTCCAAGCGCTTCCGCGGGGCCCCCAATAAATTTCCAAGAGATTCCGAGCATTTCAGAAAATCCCGCGAAATTCCAGCCAGAAACCAAGTTTTTATCAGTTACTTAGAGAAATTCATGGCCGGTGAAACGCGATTCCTGCGCCGCATCAGCGCGCCCATGTCCCCATGGGCTGACGGGGTGGCTGTGGGCCACCGGAGGGGCGGCGGGAGCCTCCGGCGCCGCGGCCGGCGCAGCGGACTGAGACTCAGGGGCGATCGCGTCTTGCAGGGTTTCTCCTCGTCCATGCCGTCCTCGTTTGCCCGTCGTCGCTGATGTTCATTTTTTCTTACCCCCACTACTCTCCCTCATCCCATCATTCACCCCACATCTCTTTTCCCCTCCTCCCTATTTCGCGCTTTTCCGATACGCGCATGTGCTGCCTATCTTGGGCGGGCCCGTTGGCCTGACGCTTTGTCTGCCAGCATTGCGGCCAGATCGCCGAGCCCTTCCGCATTGTCACCCGGCCCGGCGTTTTGGAGTGCCGTGCGTGTCGCCGCCAAGCCGCTCCTGGTCGGCACGGCCATGGAACGCAGTCATACGCCGCTCAGCGTCTGGTTCTGGGCCGCGTACCTCGTCGCCAGCCAGACGCCGGGGATGTCGGCGGTGCAGTTTCAGCGGCAACTTGGGCTGACACGCTATGAAACCGCCTTCGGCATCCTGCACAAACTGCGCGCGGGCATGGTGCGGCGGACCAGGACCGTATCGGCGGTCGGCCGAAAGAGCATGTCGAGGTCGATGAGACGTGGGTCGGCGGAAGGACGCGCGGCGAAGGCCGGGGCATCCACCACAAAACGCTGGTAGCCGCCGCTGTCGAGGTGCGCCACCGAAAGCCGAGCACGGCGCAAGACAAGCGGAAGGATGGCCGCTATGCCGGTCGAGTGCGATTGGCCATCGCCGCTGACCGCAGCGCCATTCCTTGTGTGGCTTTGTCGAGAATGCCGTCATGGCAGGCTCTCTGATCGTCACCGACGATTGGAGCGGCTATGCCAGTTTACGCAAGCGGGGCTACGACCACCATGCAATTGCCGAAAGCGGCGACCCCGAAATTGCCGAACAGTTCATGCCGATGATCCACCTCGTGTTCGCCAATTTGAAGACTTAGCTCAACGGCATCCACCACGGCGTAAGCGCGAAGCATCTCCAAGCCTACCTCAATGAATTCACGTTCCGCTTCAACAGGCGTTTCTACCCGTTCAACGCGTTTCGCTCGCTTCTCGGCATCGCGGGCGGTGTTGAGGCGCCGACCTATGCCACCTTTATTCCGGCGCGTGACGCACCCTACATTTAGCGGGTGCTTGCGTTAACCGGATAGGCAAGGTTCATTGCTTGCCTATCCGGTTGACGCACGCCCCACTAGGGCTAGCGTCGGCCGTCATGGCGGCCATGGACATTCACCAGCGCGACGATCTAGCTTTTCCCCAGTCGCTCCCTGAGTTTCAGCGGCTGTTTCCCGATGACGCGGCATGTGCTGCCTATCTTGGGCGGCCCGTTGGCCTGACGGCTTTGTCTGCCGCATTGCGCCAGATCGCCGAGCCCTTCCGCATGTCACCCGGCCCGGCGTTTTGGAGTGCCGTGCGTGTCGCCGCCAAGCCGGCCTCCTGGTCGGCACGGCCATGGAACGCAGTCATACGCCGCTCAGCGTCTGGTTCTCGGCCGCGTACCTCGTCGCCAGCCAGACGCCGGGGATGTCGGCGGTGCAGTTTCAGCGGCAACTTGGGCTGACACGCTATGAAACCGCCTTCGGCATCCTGCACAAACTGCGCGCGGGCATGGTGCGGCCGGACCAGGACCGTATCGGCGGTCGCCGAAAGAGCATGTCGAGGTCGATGAGACGTGGGTCGGCGGAAGGACGCGCGGCGAAGGCCGGGGCATCCACCACAAAACGCTGGTAGCCGCCGCTGTCGAGGTGCGCCACCGAAAGCCAGCACGGCGCAAGACAAGCGGAAGGATGGCCGCTATGCCGGTCGAGTGCGATTGGCCATCGCCGCGGACCGCAGCGCCATTCCTTGTGTGGCTTTGTCGAGAATGCCGTCATGGCAGGCTCTCTGATCGTCACCGACGATTGGAGCGGCTATGCCAGTTTACGCAAGCGGGGCTACGACCACCATGCAATTGCCGAAAGCGGCACCCCGAAATTGCCGAACAGTTCATGCCGATGATCCACCTCGTGTTCGCCAATTTGAAGACTTGGCTCAACGGCATCCACCACGGCGTAAGCGCGAAGCATCTCCAAGCCTACCTCAATGAATTCACGTCCGCTTCAACAGGCGTTTCTACCCGTTCAACGCGTTTCGCTCGCTTCTCGGCATCGCGGCGGTGTAGGCGCCACCTATGCCGACTTTATTCCGGCGCGTACCACCCTACATTTAGCTGCCTGCGTTAACCATAGGCAAGTTCATTGGATAGCACGAATACATGTCGGCGTGCAAGAAAACGTTCTCTTAATGTTCCTAAGTGGTTAATGGCCCCGGTCGCGCGGCGCGGGCGCTCCCGATGGAGAAGACGGGTGCGCGTCGCCGAGATCAGAACCTTGCGCGAGAAGTCGCGGCGGCGGGCGACCGGATCGCGACCCCAGGACCTGGATACCAAGGCGAGCGCGGTCTCTCAGAGGAACAGAAGCGTTATCTCAAGGCCGGGGGATCACGGCCTCCTGTAACGGCTGCCCATATCCAACACTCTGCGCCTGAAATCCTCATCAGCACGAGACGGCGAGGTCTCTTTTCGAAGTGCGTAATTCAAGAATTGTGACGGCCGCCCATCGCGATGAAGGAAGCTTGCTGGTCGTCCTGGCCTCTCGCGCCCGCGCGTGTTCGGGTCAGTTTTGCATGGGGCAGACACCGATCAAAGCGATCTTGATCTGCTGGTTGATCCTGCGGAGACGACCGGCTACTTCGCACTCGCCGCTCTCAAACGCGAAGCCGAAACGATGCTCGGCGTGCCGGTGTCTGCGCTCACTCCGGAGGCGTTGCCGCTGAAATCCCGCAACGCCGTTCTGCAACAGGCCGAAGCTTTGTGAGACACCCGGAACGCCTCGAAGATCCTTTAAGCCCCATCGCCGAGGCTTTTTGCGCGCGACTACCTAACTTGAGCCCCAGCCAGCTGGGAAAGGGGTGTGCGGGTCACGAAGCCTCGACTGTAACAGCATTCCTCGGTAAGCCTCGCGCCGCAAGACGTTTTGGATTTTGGTGCGATCGCATGAAGTCGGTCCTTCGCGGCGCCGCGGCCCTCGTCGCGACCGCGAGCCTCATCGGCGTAGCCCTGGCCGCCGACCGCCGTCCGCTGGTTACGACGCAGCCGGATCCAACCGCCGACGTTCAGCCCTATTTCGTCGGCGACTCGGACCTTCGGTGGAGCAGCCCGGAATGGTCGGCGGACGAGATCGCGGCGCTCAGGAGCAAAATCAAATACGTCTTCGTGATCTTCAACGAGAACCGTTCCTTCGACCACGAATATGGAACCTTCCCCGGCGCAAATGGCCTTTATTCCGACGGAACAGCTCCGCGCGCGGCCGCCGACACGCCGGGCTTCACGCAAAGCTATCTGGACACGGTGACCGGCAAGACGGTCACGGTCCAGCCCTTCCTCGTCGGCCCGGCCCAGAACGGCTCGTTCAAGGACTCGACCGACCATTCCCATAAAGGCCTCGCCGCCAAGATCGACGCGAAGGACGGCCTGGCGAAAATGGACAAGTTCGCCGAAGACGAATGGCGCCTCTACGCGCGCTCCGGCGGCGAGAAGGGCGAGAAGCAGGGCACGCAGTTCGCCCGCCTGGTGATGGCGCATATCGATTGCGACACGATCCCCTTCTTCTGGCGCTATGCGAGCCGGTTCACGATCTTCGACAATATTTTCGCCACCGAAGACACGCCTTCCACCCCGAACGCAATCGCGATGCTCGCTGGGCAGTCCGGCGAGACCCAGTGGGTGAAGCATCCGGCGGGTCCGTTCAACTCGACCGACACCGGAACCACCGGCGTCATCACCGGCACGATCAAGGGCAAGTCCTATTCCGGCGTCGCCACCACCGAGGGCCCGCCGCTCGTCAACGATCCGCAGCCATGGTGGGGGTCGGAGTTCGACAGCACGTCGATCGCCCGCGAGCCGACCTCGACGAACAAGAACGAAATCTGGGATCCCGGCAACATCGCGTCAAACCTCACTTTCGCATCGCTCCCGCTGACGATGATGGCCGGCTGGATCGACTGGTTCGCCAGTCAGGACCGCAATCCGGCGTTCGATCTCGCCGACGTGAAGAAGGACATCCCGTTCATCGCCAAGCTCGGCGGCGAGCCCGTCCCGTGGCGCTGGTACCAGAATGGCTACGACCTCGAGCCGACCGACACGACCGGCGTCGCCTCGCATATCGGATATGTGAGCCATCACAACGGCCCGCAATATTTCGGTTACATCTCCAACAATCCGGTCGAGCAGACCAACCTCAAGGGCGAAGGCGACTTCTTCACCGACATCGCGAACGGCGCGCTGCCGACGACCGGCGGCGTCTTCTATGTCCGCGGCGGCTACTACAACCTCAAATACCCGAGGCAGACGGCAGTCATCCAGAACCCCAACTATCCGGACCCGAAGGGGCTGACCAGGGCCGAACGCGACACAATCACCCGCACGAAATCCGGCGACGACGACCATCCGAGCTATTCCGACAGCCAGCTTTCCGAGGCGATGGCCGCCCGCGTCATCAACGCGATCGCTGCCAACAGGGCGATATGGGAGCACAGCGCGATCATCATCACCTATGACGAGTCCGACGGACTCTACGATCACGTCCCGCCGCGGATCCTGAGCTACGGTCCCGACGGCCTGCCGCTCGCGCGTGGAATCCGGATCCCCCTGATCCTCATTTCGCCCTATGCCCGAGCGCATGCGGTGTCGCATGCCGAGGGGGACCACAACGCCGTCATCGAAACGATCAACCCGCTCTTCGGCCTGCCCGCGCTCTCGAGCCTGCCGGAAGAGAAGCAGGCGCTGGCCGACGGCGACTCGCCGGCCTTCAACGCCTTCGCGCCCGGGGGCTTCGAGCAGAAATATCTCGGGCCGCGCGACACGCCCTCAGCCGAGACCGACAGCCTGCTGTCCGGCTTCGACAAGGCGCGGGTGACGGGCGCCTTGCCGCCGCTGCCGGCCTCGCTCGCAACGATCCCGAGCGACGTCGTGGAGACCTTCCCGCACTATGGCGGCAAGGGCTGCGCCGCGATCGGAGTGACGCCGGAGAACGTTCGGCAGAACATCCCGAACGTGATCCCCGAAGGAACTCAATACGCTGCCCGTGACGCTCCCGCAGTACAATTGACTGCAACACGCGACACGAGACAAACCTTGGCGCCCTTCAGACCCCGGGCAACGTCTTGCAGGTCGGGGCCGTTCGGCGTTCAACGTCCTTCGCGCCGACGAGGGGGCCGGTGGGCGCAATGAAGGAACACTGGGGCACGCACCATGAGCAGTCAGATGGAGCCGAGAAGCCGCCCGATCGAGATCGACGGTTACGCCATCGTCTCGGATGACAACATGATCGCCGACGCGGACGGGCTCGTTCCCGAGTCCCTCCGCAATGAAGCGGACTGGGACTATTACCAGCGGGCGCTTGCCCGCTCGGACCTGATCGTTTTCGGCCATCGCAGCCACGACTTCGAGCCGAACGTCAGGGGCGACCTGCGTCTTGTGATCTCGAGCGGCTCGGCCGGGCTCGAGCGGCGCGCCGACGGCTGGTGGTGGAACCCGGCGCGCGTGAACTGGGCGGAGGTCGCAAAACGGGTGCTGCCGCTCGGCGGCTCGGTGGCGGCGCCGGGCGGCCAGGGGGTGTTCGATCTGTTCCTTGATATCGGCTTCGACGGATTTCATTTGTCGCGCGCGCATGGCGTGAAGCTGCCGGGAGGCCGGGCAGTCTTTTCCGCCTGCGAAACGGGCTTGTCGGCTGAAGCAGTCCTGTCCGGAGCCGGCTTGAGCGTCATCAAGAAAATCCCGCTCGACCTAGAGCATGGCGTCGATTTGACCCTTTGGCGCGCGCTCCGTACGTGAAGCTCGCGGGGAATGGGTTTCTAGAGGCTACGTCAGGCTCAAGAGAATCATCTGGTAGGAATAGGGGGAGAGTCTCGCCGTCAAGACGCGGTCTGCGACCGCGGCGTGCGCCCCTTTTTTGGGCGCGACGGTCAAGGGAGCTTTCAGAGTGTTGACGGCCTCGAGGTCCATGCCCGCCATCACCTGATGGTCTGCGATCGCCGCCGCGCCAAAACCCTGCAGACTAACGTCGAGATCGATGCTCTCGCCGCCGTGCCGGTTCACGGCGAAGAAGGTCAGAGTCCGCCGCTCCTCGTCGTGGATGGCCGAAATGTCGAGATAGGGCACATTGTCGGCGACCTCGGCGTCATAGCCGGGGGAACTGACGCCGAGCTGCAAGGCGTTTCCCCGTCCGTAGACGGAAGCGAAATAGTACGGGTAGTAGATAGTCTGGCGCCAGGCCGCCCCCTTCGGCTCGGTCATGATCGGGGCAATGACGTTCACGAGTTGCGCGATGCAGGCGATCCGCACGACGTCGGATCGGCGGATGAAGGTGTTGAGGATGCAGGCGACCTGGAGCGCATCCTCGAAGTTGTAGGCATCCTCGAGCAGCCTCGGCGCATGCGGCCAGCCCTTGGCGCCGGCCAGAATTTCGCGGTCCTGGGCGTTCGAGTGATACCAGACGTTCCATTCGTCGAAGGAGATGGTCACCTTCTTGCGGCTGCGCCTGACGGCGCGGACGAAATCGATGGTCGAGGCGATCGTGGCGATATAGGCGTCGAGCTTGGCGTTGAGCGCGAGATATTCGGCCGTGTTCTTGGCCCGATTGGCGAAATACATGTGCAGCGAAATGTGGTCGACCGCCTCGTAGGCATGCTCGAGAACGATTCGCTCCCATTCCGGGTAGGTCTTCATGTCGGAGTTCGACGACCCGCAGATGATCAGCTCGAGTGAGCCGTCGAAGGCCCTGAGCGTCTTCGCCACCTCGTTGGCGAGGCGGCCATATTCGTGCGGCGTCTTGTGGCCGACCTGCCACGGCCCGTCCATCTCGTTGCCGAGGCACCAGTGCTTGACGCCGAACGGTTTGGCGCGACCGTTCGCTTTGCGCAGGTCGCCCCAATAGCTTCCGGTCGGCCCGTTGACATATTCGACTAGGTTGCGCGCCTCGTCGAGGCCGCGTGAGCCGAGATTGATCGCGAGCATCATCTCCGTGCCGGCCGCGTCGCACCACTGGGCGAATTCGTGCACGCCGACCGTATTCGACTCGGACGTGTGCCAGGCGAGGTCGAGCCGGGTTGGACGCTTCTCCCGTGGGCCGATCCCGTCTTCCCAATTGTAGGCGGATACGAAATTGCCGCCGGGATAGCGCACGATCGGGACCTTGAGCTCGCGCACCAGATCGATCACGTCACGCCGCATGCCGTTGGCGTCGGCGGTCGGGTGATCCGGTTCGTGAATGCCCGAGTATATGGCGCGGCCGAGGTGTTCGAGAAACGCGCCGTAAAGCCGATCGTCGATCGTCGCAATGCGGTAGTCCCGGTGGGCGGTGACCGAAGCTCGCATGTCTCCTCCGCATCAATATCAAATTGTTCGATGTATAGGAGACCGCCCGCCGTTTCCGGTCAAGCGGCACGCTTTTGCCGCGAACGATCGAAAGTCCTGTCTCTGGAGCGGTCCGCGCGGCCGTTGATTGCCCTATCGAAGGCCGCGGAACCCCTATCGAGCGGAAAGAAAAGGGAAGCTCTTGCTTCTGGGGCCATAGCACACGACGGCAAATGGTTAATATTTCAAACTGTTCTGCAGGACGATGCACGGAACCGCAGCAGATTAATTTTATGGCCCAACTGGAGTTCGTTCCGTCGACAGGGTCGCCCGACCCTCGTGCCTTCGCTGCAGATCGGCGACGTCCAAAGCGCTCGAAGGACCATCGGCCAAGAATTTGCGGCGCAAGCAGTATCCAGATTGTGGATTGAAAGCGCTTGGCGCCTCTGTTTTTCGCCGCTACCATCGTCGGCCAAGCTTTCCGGAAACGCATCGATCCCGCGAAACGCGCCCGAAACGGGGAAGCCGCGGGCCCAAAGGGAGGAAATCCGCATGATCCGCAAAGTCGTGTTGGCGACGTTGGCCAGCGCCACCCTGATGGTTGGCGCCGCTCGTGCGACAGAGACCATTGTCTGGTGGGACTTTCTGAGCGGCGGCGACGGCGTTCGCATGAAGGCGATGCTCGATCAGTTCAACAAAGAGCACGCAGGCAAGGTGCAGATCGACGCGACCACCCTCGAGTGGGGCGTCCCCTTCTACACCAAGGTGCAGACCTCGACGGCCACCGGCCAAGGCCCCGACGTCATGACGTATCACGAGTTACGGATTCCGCTCGGAATCTCGACCGGGGTGCTGAGCGTGCTTAAACCGGAAGAACTCGCTGCCGCCGGCATCAAGGCCAGCGACTTCGGGCCCGCGAACTGGAAGGCCGCGCAGGGGGATGACGATAAGCAATATGCCGTGCCGTTGGATATCCACTCGATCATTCTCTATTACAACAAGACCCTGCTGAAGAAAGTCGGACTGCTCGGGGACGACGGCAAACCCAAAGGATTGGATGGCGTCGCGAATTGGGACGCCGCGCTCGACAAGCTGAAGGCCGAGGGGGTCGTCGGAGTGTCGGTGCCGACCGCCGACAACGCAACGATGTGGCGCATCTTCTACACTCTCCTCAACCAGGAGGACGGCGCTTTCCTGAAAGACGGCAAGTTCCTCGACGGCGACAATCTCGAGAAGGCCACGACCGTTATCGCGGAAATGCAGAAATGGGTGAAGAGCGGCTGGACGCCCTCGAACACCGAGTATCCCGCCTCGATCGCCCTCTTCACCTCCGGCAAGGCGGCGATGCACATCAACGGCGTCTGGGAGGTGCCGACGATGGTCGACCTCGCCAAGAAGGGACAACTCTTCGACTGGGGCGCAGTGCAGATTCCGACCTTCTACGCCCACCCGGCGACGTGGGCGGACTCGCACTCCTTCGCAATCCCGGATCGAAAGGGAAATCCGGTCTCTCCCGAGAAGCGCAAGCTCGTGCTCGACACGATCCACTGGTTCAACGTCCATTCGCTGGAATGGGCGAGCGGCGGCCATATTCCCGCGTATCTTCCGGTGCAGGACAGCGCCGAGTTCAAGGATCTGAAGCCGAACTCCGAGTATTCATCGCTGGCCAAGACCGCGGTCTTCGATCCGCGGTCAGTGCTCGCGGGCGTCGCCTCGCCTGTTTACGAAGCGGCAGGCAATTTCATCATGCCGGCGATGAACGGTGACATGGCGCCGGCCGACGCCGCAAAGCAGATGCGTGACGACCTGCAAGGCCAGGTGAAGTAGGCTTCGCGCGGACGGCGCCCTGGGCCGCTTTCGGCGACCGGGCGCGATCCACCGTCAACCGAGATGTCGCGGCGATGCTCCGAAGCAAACGCAGCGAGTATTTCGCGGCCGCCGTGCTGATGACGCCGTTCGTCGTCATCTACGGCGTCATATTCCTCTACCCCACGATCCGGATGGTGCAACTGAGCTTCACCAACGCGCCGTTGATCGGACCCGGCGAGTGGGTCGGCTTCCACAATTACATCCGCCTCTGGTCAGACCGACTCTTTCACACCGCGATTTGGAACACTGCCTATTTCGTTGTCCTCTCGGTGATACCGAGCACCCTCATCGCGCTTGCGGTGGCGCTCGGCGTGAACCGACTCAAAGGATGGGTCCAGAGCCTCGTGCTCGCCGCCTTCTTCCTTCCCTACATCCTTCCAGTGTCGGTTGTTTTTCGATTGTGGAACTGGATCTTCGACAAGGACTTCGGCATCGCCCAGTTTGTGATCGCCCCGTTCAACGAGGGTCACCACATCAATATCTTCCGGACGATACCGCTCTTCATGCCCGCGGTCGCCTTCATCACAGTGTGGTGGCTACTCGGATTCAACGTCCTTCTGTTCATCGCCGGGCTGCGAAACATTTCGAGCGAAATCTATGAGGCGGCCGGGCTCGACGGCGCGGGGCGATGGACCCAGTTCACCCGCATCACATGGCCCTTGATCTGGCCGGTGACGGTGCTCGTCTTCACAATCCAGCTGATCCTGCAACTCAAGATCTTCGACCAGGTTTATCTGTTCGCCGTCGGCGGCAGGACCGACGCGACGATGGTGATGGTCCAATACATCTATCGAGAAGCGTTCCAGCAAAACCGCGGCGGCCTGGCCGCTGCAGCGGCCTTGGTCCTCTTCCTGCTCATCGTGGTGCTGTCGGTGCTGCAATTCCAGCTCCTGCGGGCTCGGGGCGAAAGATGAGCGCACCCGCCCAATCCGGCGACGAGCTTCTCGCCGCCGCTCGCGCTCGCCGGCTGAGCCGCCTGCGGCGCCTGGATCCCGTCGGCCTTCTTATCACCGTCGCGACGCTCGTCGTCGCCGCGCTGTGGGCGTTCCCGCTTTATTGGGGACTGGTGACGACGTTCAAGCCCGAATATCTGGTGGTGCGGCCCGTCGTCCACCTTTGGCCGGAGCACTTCACGGTTGAAAATTACGTCCATGTCCTTTTGGAAACCAAAATCGGCCTCTGGTACATCAACTCGCTCATCACCTCCGGGGCGGTGACCGTCATCGTCGTGCTGATGGCTGCCGGGGCGGGCTATGCGATCTCGCAGCTGAGTTTTCCGGGAAGGCGCATCTTCTGGTGGATGATTCTGGCGAGCTTCATGGTCCCGATCCAGGCTCTGATCGTCAATCACTTCATTCTGATGAGTCAGTTCCGGGTGATCAACACGCTGGCGGGAGTGGTCCTCCCGCAGCTGATCGCGCCGGTCACGGTCATCATCTACAAGCAATTTTTCGAACTCGGTGCCGAAGGATTTCCGCGAGGCCGCGATGATCGACGGCGCCAATGACTTCCAGCTTCTTTTCCGCATCTACCTGCCGATGAACTGGGGCATCACCACTGCGCTCGCGATCATCACGTTCATCGGGGCCTGGAATCTGTTCCTCTGGCCGTTCCTTGCGATCAGTTCCGAGGACAAGATGAACATCACCGTCGGGATCACCCAGGTCCACGACGCGTTCGGCGTCCAATACGCGCGCGATCTCGCTGTGGCGATGCTCGCAGCGTTCCCGGTCGCCGTCGTCTATCTGATCTTTCAGCGTCGGGTGACCCAGGCGATCATGCTGTCCGCCGGGATCAAGGGATGAGTGCGCCATCCATGAACGGGAGCCCGGGCGCGCCGCACGTCGAGCTGAAGCGGGTGACCAAGCGCTATGGCGTGGTGACTGCGATCAGCGACTTGAGCCTCGCCGTCGAGAAGGGGTCCTTCACCGCCTTGCTCGGGCCATCGGGTTGCGGAAAATCGACCTTGCTCAGGATGATTGCGGGCCTCGAGGTCATCACCGCCGGACACTGCTTCATCGACAATATCGACGTGACCGATGTGCCGCCCGCCCAACGGCGGATCGCGATGGTGTTCCAGTCCTACGCGCTCTATCCGCATATGACGGTCAGGCAGAATATCGCGTTCTCCATGTCGATCGCCGGCGCGTCGCGGAAGGCCCAGGACGAGCGCACCCGGGAGGTCGCGCGGATCCTGCAACTCGAGCCCTATCTCGACCGCCGTCCGGCCGAACTGTCGGGCGGGCAGCGCCAGCGGGTCGCCATCGGACGGGCCCTCGTCCGCAAGCCGGAAGTCTTCCTATTCGATGAGCCCCTGTCCAACCTCGACGCCAAGCTCCGTGTCCAGATGCGGCTCGAACTCGCCAAGCTCCATGCCGATCTCGGCACCACGATGATCTACGTCACCCACGACCAGACCGAGGCGATGACCCTGGCCGACAAGATCGTCGTCCTCGACAAGGGAACGATCTCGCAGGTCGGATCGCCGCTCGAGCTCTACAACCATCCGGCCAACAAGTTCGTCGCCGCCTTCATCGGATCGCCAAGCATGAATTTCTTCGGCGTCGACGTCTCGTCCGCGGTCAACGGCGAGGCGAACGTCGTTCTTCCCGGAGGTCGGGCGGCGCGCATTCGACTTCGAGGGAAATCTGGGGTCGATGCGCCCGTCGAACTCGGGGTTCGGCCGGAGCACCTTTCTCTCGTCCGACCGAATGACCCCGTGGCCGCATTCAACGGCAGAATTGGGATCGTCGAGCACCTCGGCAACGCGACGTTGCTTTACGTCGATACGCCCGCGGGACAGCTGATCGTTCAGGGGGAAGGGAATCTCGAGGCGAAGCCCGGACAGCCGGTTGGACTTACGCTGAACGAAAGAGACGTCCACCTGTTCGGGGCGTCGGGGGCGTCGCTTTGACGCGCGCCGACGGGTCAGGTCGTCAGGCGAAGCAAGATGTCCTGATCGTAATTCCCGAAGCCGCGGCCGAAAATATTCACGCCTCCAGGGTGCCGGGCGTCCGGCTTGACCTCGATTTTCAGCCGTATCGAGTGATGGGAGGAAATGTCGAGATCGTCGGGGGTCAGGGGGGAGATCTTCACGCCGTCGACGAAGGACCCTTCCGGGGTCACGCGCCAGTTCTTGAGCTTGCCATACTGGCTGCCCTTCAGCTTCCACCAGTCCGGCGTATAGACCCCTCGCTTGTCGCCGAAATCGCCCGGGCTCGTCCACATTCCGATCTCCCGGCCATTGACCGCGACCGTGATGTCGGACGGCCAATCGGCCGAGGTCCCCGGCACCTCGGAAGACATTTCCAGCGAAAATTCGAGCGCGACCACCGACCTGCCGCCAATCCGCGCGTTGTTGGGAAACTGGTACTCGACAAACCCGCGGGTGAACCACATCAGTCCAGCATTCATCCGGTCGGGGTTGAGGAAGGTCCCCGGAACGTCGAGCAGCCCGATAATGCCCTGCGCCGAGCAGAGCCCACATGGCGCGCTGACCTCGCAGCTCGTGTAGAGCCCGATCGGCATCGCAACTTCGATCGCGCCGGAGTGCATTCCGGCGGGGTCGTCGCGGATCATGATCAGCACTTCGTCGAAGGCCGTGAAGCAAAGCTTCTGGTTGCCTTTCCTGCCCTTGCGCGTCTCGCTTCGCACCAGACCGGCCTCTTCGAGAATTTGCAGGTTGGACGACACGGTCGACTGGGGCAGATCGAGCGCTCCGGCGATCTCGTTGACGTTGGCGCCGGCCGAGCGATGCAAAAGCCGAAGGATGCGGACGCGCGCCGGCGAGGCCAGGCCGTGCAGCACGTCGGGGCGCTCCTCGGGATCGATCACCAGAAAATTCCGCGACATTCCTCAGCCTGCCCCTGCTCGCCTTCCCGAGATTTGTATCAGCTTTTCGGATATTGTAAGAGTGGCGTGCGGCTGCAGTGGTTACGCGACCTGACGTTTGGAGCCGTTCATGTGCGCCGCCTCCCCTGACCGCCGTCCGCACGACGGCGTGCGTCCGAGCCTCAGCCTCGACGGCGAATGGGACTTCTCCTTCGACGGCCCTGGGGCCCGTTTGAGCGGTGAGGGTCATCGCATCCGGTCGCCCGGGATCTGGCAGGCCCAGTTCCCCGCCCTTCGCAACGCTCAGGGGACGGGATGCTACCGTCGCAGGATCGAGATCCCTCCCGACTTTGTCAGCAGGCAAATCATTCTCGTCATGGAAGGCGTCTTCCACGAATCCGTCGTCCTGGTCGACGACGTTCCGGTCGCGATTCATGGCGACGGATGGACGCCGATCGAGGTCGACCTGACCTGCGCCCTCGATGGCAAGACGGCGTTCGTTCTCGGAATCGATGCGCGCACGCCCGACGACCGTCATGGCGGCCGCTTCAGCCGTTCGCTGGCGGGCAAGCAGGACTGGTACGGCGTACAGGGCGGAATATGGAAGCCCGCGCGCCTGAATGCCCGCGATCGGCTTCATGTCAAGGAATTGGCGGTCCGGACGAGCTACGATCTCGCTCGAGGCGCCGTATTCGTCAAAGGCGCGCTCTCGGCGCCGGCAAAAATTCGATTGACCGTTTGGCGTCGCGAGGCAGCCGTGACCGTCGGCTGAACATGCAGTCGGTGCCGCGGAATTCGAGGTCGAACTTCGCGTTCCTCACCCCGAAGTCTGGTCGCCCGATGCGCCGAACTCTTACCGGGTCACTGTCGAAGCCATGCGCGGCGGCGTAGCGGTCGACGAATTGGAGCGCACGATCGGCTTCCGAAGGCTCGAAGCGAAAGACGGGCGGCTCTTCCTCAATGGCCAGCCCTTCTTCATGTTCGGCGCGCTCGATCAGGACTGGCATCCCGAAGAAGAGTGCCGGCCGCCGAGCGCGGCGTTTCTCGAACAAAGAATTCCTGAACGCCAAGGCGATGGGGCTCAACACGTTGCGCTGCCACGTCAAGATTCCCGACCGGCTCTATTTCGATCTGGCCGATCGGCTGGGCGTGATGGTCTGGCTCGACATGCCTTATGCGCAGTTCCTTGGACCCTCGACGCGCGAGGCGCTGCGGGAGACGTTCCGGAAGTCGGCGGCCGATCACGGGCATCATCCGGCTATCTCGATCTGGACGCTGTTCAACGAGGGATGGGGCATCGAACTCGACGACAATCCGGACGATCGCCGCTGGCTGATCGAGACCTTCGAGGCGGCCAAGGCTCTGGTCCCCGACAGCCTGCTGGTCGACAACTCTCCCTGCTTTCCACGCAACTACCATCTCGAGACCGACATTGAGGACTTTCACTGGTACAACGGTTTCCCGCACCAGAACGACGCCTTCGCCGCGACCGCGCGGGCCTTCGGCGCTCGCGCGCCCTGGACCTGGTCGCCGCATGGAGACGCGAGGTCGCGCGGCGACGAGCCGCTCGTCTGCTCGGAGTTCGGCGTCTGGGGACTGCCGCATCCGCGCGACATTCTCGGGAAGGACGGCCGCGAACCCTGGTGGTTCGAGAGCGGCCACGAGTGGAACGAGGGCGCCGCGTATCCGCACGGGATCGAGAACTCGATTCCAAGACGCCGGGCTCGCGCCGATCTTTAAGGATCTCGACGGCTTCGTCGAGGCGGCGCAGGAGCTCCAGTACCGGGCGCTGAAATACCAGATCGAAACGCTGCGCTGGGAGCAGGCGATCTCGGGCTACGTGATCACCGAGCTCAACGACGCGCAGTGGGAATTGAACGGTCTCATGGACGTCTTGAACCGCCCGCGCGCCTTTGCCGATCGGCTGGCGGATCTACAGCGTCCGCAGCTTATCGTCGGCCGGGCGCCGCGCACCGCCATCCGGGTCGGAGAGCGTATCGAGGCGTCCGTCCGGCTCACGGGGGCGGGCGAGCCGCCGCCCGGCGCGCGGCTCTCTTGGCGCTTCGGCTCGTCGACCGGCGAAGCCGCGGTCGGCTCGGCGCCGATCACGATCCCGCTGACCGGGACGAAGGTCGACGCAGTCGCGATTGTCCCGCTCGAACTCGAAGCGCGCGATCGCGAGGGTCGAATCCTGTCGCGCAACGCTCTCGAGTTCTGCGTCGTCCCGCCGCTTCGCGAGCCGGCGCCGGCGCTCTTTCCGATGGACGGAGCGGCGTCGAGCGCGCTCGCCGCAATCGGCTGGCCGAATTGCGCCGCGACGCCGGATGAGGCCGATCTCACCCTGGCGACGCGCCTGACGACGCCGGTGCGGGAAACGCTGCTGGCCGGCCGAAGCGTTTTGCTCATCGCCAATACGGCCGAGGCGTTGATCGATCCGCAGCGCAACCTGCCCCTCATCGACCGTCACAACTTTCCCTCGATGCTGCTGAGGCCCCGCGAGGGGACGCCGAGGGACGGGCAGTGGATGGGCGCCTTCAGCTGGCGGCGTATGGACGGCCCCTGGGCCGGCCTGCCGAACGGCCCGATGCTCGACGAGCACTGGACCGGCCTGCTGCCGAATTACGTTCTGACCGGCTTTCCCTCGACCGCCTTCGCGGGATTGGTCGACGCCGGCATGGCCGTCGGCTGGCTGCATCTCGCTGCGGCCTTCACCAAGCGAAGCTTTCTCGGCAAGGCTTGGACGACAGTCTCGACCTTCGACCTCACGTCGGCGAAAGCGGCGGAAAATCCGTTGGCGGCCCATCTGCTCCGCGCCATCGCGGAAAGCTTGGGCCATTTCTGAGAGACCTTGCTGCCGCGCCTTCGGGATGAGCGAACCTCAGGCGGACAGGAAGACTTCCCGATTCAGGCGGAGGGACTCCATCGCGGCGTCGGCGAGCTTCAATCCCGCCAGCGCCTGGGCCAGATCGACAGCCGGCGCTATTGACCGGTCGCGGACGCATTCAAGAAAATGATCCTGTTCGTTGCGCAGCGGATCGTCCGCCTCTACCGCAGGGTAGTCGGCACAGCCTCCATCGGCATAAAGACGCAAGTTTTGCCCGACGACCAGCTCGACGCTGCCGCGAGCGCCGACCACCTCGAGACAGTCAGGAGGCAAATCTCCGTCCTCGAAGGTCCAGGCCGTGCGCAAGTCGCAGACGACTCCGTTCGTCGTGGTCGCGCTGACCGCCGTCATCGACCGGCAGCCGGCGCCCGAGCGGCGGGCGAGGACAGAGCGGAAGTCTGTATTCGTGAGCCATAGCGCGAGGTCGACGTCGTGGATCAGGGTCATCAGGATGGGGTCCGTATCGGGATAGCGGACTGCGTGCGTGTCATCCCGGTAACGACGCGAGTTCACATAGACGACCTCGCCGATCCGGCCCGAGCGGACGATCTCGATCAGTCGTTCATGACCGGCCGAAAAACGTAGCACATGGCCAGGCAGGACAAAACCGGAAGAAAGGCGGACGGAGGAAACAAGCGGAGCGGCGGCCGCCGCCGACGGCGCGATCGGCTTCTCCAGCAGCACACAGAGGCTCCGGCCGAGCGCGTGCATGCAAAGCTCGACATGCGAGCCGGCTGGAGTGGCGATCACGATGGCGTCAGCCTTCATGTCGTCGATCAGGCGCGAGGGATCGGCAAGACATCTCAGGGCGCCGTATCGGGATTGGACCGGCTCGAGCGCCGCGGCATTGACATCCGCGACACCAACCAGGCTCACATCCGGGCGCACGGCGAGCCTGGCGATGTGCTCCCTGCCGAAAGCGCCTGCGCCAGCGACAAGGACGTTAAGGGGAGCGGAGGACGTCGACATGAACCAGCCTCCCGATCCATAGACCATCAGTCGAGGTTGTAGCCGCGCTCGCTGAGCGCGGCTACGCGGTCAGCGAACGCGTCTGCAGATGCTCGCTACCACAGCGTATAGCCGCCATCGATCACGAAGGTCGCTCCGGTAACGTAGCTCGAAGCGGGCGAAGCGAGATAGACGGCGAGCGGACCAATCTCTTGAGGGTCGCCGGCGCGCCCCATCGGAATCGCGTGGATGAACGTCTCGATCACCTGCGGATTTTTCTTTGCCCAGGCCTGGTTTGGCTCGGTCATGAAGAGGCCCGGGCAGATCGTGTTCACGGTCACTCCGCGGGACGCCCAGTCGGCGGCCGCGGCGCGGGTGAAGTGAATGACCGCAGCCTTCGAAGTCTCGTAGTGGCGCCCGCCAATTCCCCGGTTGGCGATCAGACCGCTGATCGAGGCGATGTTGATCACTCGCCCTTCGCCGCGCGCGAGCATCGCGCCGCCGATCATCTTCGTGCAAATGAAACACTGGGTGAGATTGAGATCGACGAAGCGCTGCCAAGTGGCGAGGCCGGAGTCCTCGATCGGGACATCGACATTGCGGCCGCCGACATTGTTGACGAGAATGTCGATGGGCGCCGCTTCCGCGAGCACGCGCTTGCAAAGATCTTCGCATATCGCAGGCTGCCCGAGGTCGGCGGTAAATGTCCACGCGCGTCGCCCGCGGTCCCGAATCTCCGCTGCGGTATTGGCGAGGGCGTCCGGATCGCGGGCGACAAGCACGACGTCGGCGCCCGCCTCCGCGGCCGCAATTGCGATCACTCGGCCGAAGCCGCGGCTGCCACCCGTGACCAGGAGGCGCTTGCCGTCGAGCCGGAAGCGATCGAGCACGGTCATGTCGCCGTCCTTGTCCTTAGGTTATTGCGGCGCCTTCATATTAGCTGATAACGTCAGCCTGCAACCGGTCGAAGCCGGGCGCTCACGGTTTCGACCGATGCAAATTCTGGCACGTCGATTGCGTACGCATTGGCGTTCCGGCGGATTGCCGAACATTGGCGGCAATCCAGTGAACAGGTCGTGACTCCGCTCGAGACGCCAAAAGACGCTGAACCATTGGGAGGTCGAAAAATGCGTGGACGTGACGAACGAGAATATCTCGTCCAGGAGGAAGCGCGCCGCGACCTCGCGCAAGGGCGCATCGACAGGCGCGAATTCATGACCCGCAGCCTGGTCGCCGGCCTCGGACTCGCCGGCGTCGGAGCGATTGCGAAGTCGGGAGTCCAGCCGGCGTTTGCGGCGGACCGCCCTCTCACGCCCACGTTCTATCAGTGGATCCAGGACCTTCATCCCGGCATCATGGACGTGAACAAGAAGTTTCCCGGAATCAACTATCAGATTGCCCCGGTCCAGGGTTTCGGCATCGAACGCTTCGTTGCCGAGGCCAAGGACAAACAAAGCACTTGGGACGTCTATGTCGGGCAGACGCCGTTCGTCGAAATGTCGGCGTTCATCAAGGCCGGCGTGATCGAGCCTTGGGACAATTACATCCCGAAGAACGTGATCGACGACATCATTCCATCGATTCGCGCGGAGTGCACGGTCGATGGCAAGCTCTATAGCTGGCCGTTCTTGTTGGACGTCATCGGATCGGCGTGGCACTCCGGAATAACCGGCAAGGCCCACCTGCCGGACGACGCGCCTCCGACCTGGGACGATTTCCTGACGCGCTCCAAGGCGATCGTCAACTCCAAGGCCGCGCCGTGGGGCGCCACGTTCGAACTCGCATGGCTGGCGGTCGCTGGCGCCCATTACCCACAGCATGAGCACCAATGTGTATACGCCGGACGGCCTGTTCGACTTCACCAGCGATCCCGCCATCGAGGCGTTGAAGCTGATGAAGCAGATCATGGCGTTCTCAAACCCCGACATTCTGCTCGAAGGCAGCTCGGACGCCGGCGTCAACAGCACGCCGGATGAGGTTGCTTTCGCCGCCCAGCGTGTCGGCCTTTACTTCAAGTACTTCAACGCGCCGTTGCGCATGGCGGCGAGTTGGGACGATCCGAAGCTCCTGCATCTGGGACCTCTGCCGAAGTTCGCCAACGGCGAAGGCTCCACGGTGTTCTGGACGACCGGATGCGCCCTGTTCAAGTACGGTCAGAACAAGGAGAAGGCGGCCGAATACATCAAGGCGCTGACCTACGATCGTCAGATCTGGAAGGACTCGATCGTCGGTACCAAGAGCGGCCATCCCGGACAGCTGCCGCCTTACAAGTCCATCTATGCGGAGTGGGACAAGAACAAGCCGGATTGGATGCCGGCCTTCGTCGGGTTGGTTCGAGCCCAGCTCGACAAGGCCAAGGCCATCGACAACAATCTCTTCGGCCTGCAGCAGTTCGTGATCGGCAAGCCGATCTGGGAGACCTATCTCAAGGGCCAAGAGCCCGATCCGAAAGTCGCCATGCAGAAGGTCACCGCGGCCGTCCAGGCCGAGATCAAGAAGGGCTGACCGAGAGATCGAAGCGAGGGCCAGGGCGGGCAAGCCGTTCTGATCCTACCTTCTTTCTCGACGCCGGTCCAATTGGCCACTTGCGACCGCGGCTTCAGAACTGCGGCCGTTCTTGCATGGCGAGTTCCTAGGCTAGCGCATGACGCAAACGATTGTGGCCAACGAAGCAGACCTCGAGGCGGGCGGGTCTGCCCGCCCGATCGTGCAGGTTCGGAAGAGCCTCGGCGAGTGGCTGTTCCTTGCGCCGGCGCTGGCCTTCTTCGTCGGCTATCAGGTCTGGCCGATTCTCCGCGTCTTGTGGTTGAGCTTTACCGACTTCCAGTTCCTTTCCGACAAGCCGGCGCATTGGGTCTGGTTCAACAATTATATTCAGGCGCTCCACGACCCGCTCATGTGGTCTGGCTTGTGGCGGGCGGCGCAGTTTACCCTGATGTTCCTGCCCGGAACGATCATTTTGCCGCTGCTTCTGGCAATCCTTATCGAGCGGGTGACGAATCCGACCCTGGCCACCGTGTACCGGGTGATCCTCCTCATTCCGGCGGTCATTCCCAGCACGCTGATTTTTGTGCTGTGGAAGTGGATGTACAATTATCAGAGCGGGCCAATCAATCATCTGCTGGTCGAGACGCTGGGCCTGTTCACCTTGCAGAACGCGCCCCAGTGGCTCGGCGGCACGCCGCTCACGCTGCCCTCGATCGCCATCATGGAAGTCTGGTGGGGCCTCGGTTACCACACCATCTTCTTCCTCGCCGGCCTCGCGGCGATTCCAAAGGATTTGCCGGACGCGGCGCGGATCGACGGCGCGAACGAGTGGCAGGTTTTCTGGCATGTAACGCGGCCGCAACTCGCGCCGATCATGATGATCCTGGTCGTCCTGCGCTTCGGCACGGCGATGGCCGTGATTGACGAGTACCTCATATTCGGCGGCTTCAACCGCGCCTCGCCGACCTACACCTGGACGATGTTCATGTATGACGAGGCGTTCAAGATCGGCCTTTGGCGCCAAGGCTACGCCGCCGCCATCGGCATGATAGGCGCGATTGCGATGATGTGCGTGATGGTGTTCCTGTTGCGGATTTTCCGGCCGAGGGGATGATCTGCGATGACGCTTGAAGCCGATCACGACGACGTCGACACGGCGGCCGAGACGCAGAGCGCGCTCGCGAGGAACGCGAGCGCGATCGTTCGCCACGCTGTGATCAATCTGTTCAACATCATCATCCTGCTGCCGCTGGCCTGGGTGCTTCTGATGTCGGTGAAGTCGCTTCCCGACGCGATGCGCGGCGACTTCTGGCCGAAGCACTTCGACTTCACGCACTATGCCTATGTTTTCCAGCGGATCGCCACGCTGCCGGTGAACCTGTTCAACAGCATCTATGTCACCACAGCCACGGTGCTGATGACGACCTTCTGCGCTGTGCTCGCCGGCTACGCGCTCGTCCACATCAGGCCCCGAGGCGCGGGCATCATTGTGACTGTGCTGCTCGTCTCGCTCTATTTCCCGGTGCGCGTCGTCTCGATCATCAGCATCTACGAAATGCAACATTGGCTGGGCCTGATCAACAATACGAGCGGGCTCATCCTGCCTTACGTCACGCTGCAGCTCGTGATCAGCATCCTGGTGATGCGAAGCATGTTCCAACTCGTGCCGCATGAAATCATCGAGTCCGCGAGGATCGACGGCGCCGGACATTGGCGGGCGCTCTGGGAAGTGGGCCTGCCGATGGTCCGTAACGGTCTCGTCGTGATCTTCATCGTCAATTTTGTCGCGGCATGGGGCGAGTATTTGCTCTGCGTCACCCTCATTGATGACGAGGCCAAGCGCACGATGCCGGTCGTCCTCGCCGCCGCGCAAGGGGGACAAGGTCAGTGGGCGTGGCCCAATCTCGCTGCCGTCTACGTTATCGTCGTGACGCCGGGCATTATCGCGTTCACCTTCGCCCAGAAGCTGTTTTTCAAGGGGCTTCTCGAAGGCGCGTTGAAGGGGTGACGGTTCGGCGGCGGCCGAAGAGCTGTCTCACGGCGGCATCGAGCCGTGAAGAGAGCGCGTCGAGCCGAGCAGAAGGGGCAGCATTTCTGCGCTTCGCCGGGCGGCAGGCGCGAAAGGGGAGTGGGTCGCCGCTCCCGTGCAGCTTTGCGAGGGAGATCGCATGACATTCGAAGGAAAGGTGGTCGCCATCACCGGCGCCGCAGGCGGGGTCGGCCAGAGCCTTTGTCGCTATTTCATCGACCAGGGCGCCAAAATCGCCGCCATCGACAAGAACCCGAGCGTGGAACGTCTCGCGGCCGACCTGCAGGCGCCCGCCGGAACCTTCTCCCACGCTGTCGCCGACATCGGAGAGCCCGTCCAGGTCGCTCGCTCGTTCGTCTCGCTGACCAGCGCCCTCGGGCCCGTCGACATTCTGGTCAACAATGCCGGTGGCTCGGACCATCCGACTTTCGCCCGCACCGACCCCGCTGGATGGCAGCGCGAAATCAACAGCAATCTGAACGGCGCATATAGCTGCGCTCACGCCGTCATTCCGGGCATGTTGGCCAAGCGCGCCGGCGTCATCATCGCCATCGGTTCGGTCAACGGGCTTAGCGCGCTCGGCGATCCGGCCTACAGCGCCGCCAAGGCCGCCATGATTTCGCTGACCCGTTCTCTCGCGCAGGAGTACGGCCGTTATGGGATCCGCGCCAACATCGTCCTGCCGGGCACCGTGCGCACCCCGCTCTGGCAGCGGCGCGCCGCCAAGAACCCTGAAGTCTTGGCAACGCTTCGGCGCTGGTATCCTCTCGGGCGCATCGTCGAACCGGTCGACGTTGCCTTGGCCGTTGGTTTCCTGGCGTCCGACGCTGCGTCCGCCATCACGGGCGTGGCGCTGCCCGTCGACTGCGGTTTGACGTCCGGCAACGTTGTCATGACCCGCGAGTTGACGCTCGAAGATTTTTGAGGAGGCCGGAGACCAAGTCGGCCTGCCGAGGAGGTCATGCGGATGTCGAGAACGCTTCCGTCCCAGCGCCGCAGATGAGCGTGCACACTCTGTCCGACGGGCGGACGGTCACTCTGCCCGCTTTCAGCGCGGCGACCCCCGCCGCGCCGCTGAGGTCAGAGGCAATTCCAAGCTCGAACCACAGCCAGCGCGCCGCATCCAGCATGTCGTCGTCGCTGACGAGCACAATGTCATCGACGTTCCGCCGCACAACCTCGAAAACGGCCTCCTCCGTCCGTGGACAGGCCATCGTGGCGACGCGGGTGTCGATCCGTTCGAGCTTCACCACCCCGCCCGCGTCGATGCAGGCCCGCAGCGTCGGCGAGCCGACAGGCTCGACGCCGATGATGCGGACTTTGGGGCTCAAGGCCCTCAGCGCGACCGATATTCCGCCGATGAGACCGCCGCCCCCGATCGCGATGACGACCACGTCGACTTCCGGTAGAGCTGCAACGATCTCAAGGCCGATCGTGCCCTGTCCGGCGACGACCATCGGATCCGCAAACGGATGAATGAACTCCATGCCGCGGTCAGAAGCGAAAGCGAGCGCGGCGTCTCGGGCAATATCCCATTGCCCCGGCAGGCGAACGACCTCGGCGCCCCACTCTTCGAGCTTGGAAAGCTTGTAGGGCGCAGTTGTCTCGGGAACGAAGATATGCGCGGCAACGCCCGCTATGGAGGCCGCGCGAGCGACAGCGAGGCCGTGATTTCCGCCGGAGGCCGTCACAATGCCGCTTGCGAGCTTTTTCCGCCCCGTGGTCAACAGGCGATTCATCGCCCCGCGGTCCTTGAATGAGCCGGTAGGCTGGAGACACTCGAGCTTGAGAAACAGCGACGCGTCGATCGGCGGCCGGCGCAAGACGGTCGCGGCAAGCAGAGGCGTGCTGCGGACGGCGCTCTTGATCCGGCCGGCGGCGGCCTCGATGTCCGCGAAGGTGATCATTCTTCCTCATCCAACCGCCGGGCGACCACGAGACAGCAGTTGCCGGGCCGCACCTTGCCCGGATGCCGACGGCCATAAAGGACGCCGTCCGCCTGGTAAGCGAGCTCGACCGGCGGCCGGCTCGGATCGGCGAGGAAGTGAATGCGACCGGCTGGCTGGCCTCCGCGCACGAGGGTCCCATTGGCATGAAACGGCTCGAACACCCCTTCGTCGGTCGCAATCACGTAGGCGTTCGGCCCAGGAAGGTCGTGTATGGGCGATTTCGTCCGCGGTGGATCCGCCATTTCTGGCGGGAGGGCCCCAAGGTGGACGAGGACATTCTGAACGCCTCGCCGGCAGAGCGCCAAAGCGTCGACCGAAACCGCGCCCGAGCCCGCCATCTCCGTCCCGACCACCGTAAGCCCGGCCCGAGCCGCGGAAGCAGTCGCAGTGCGCGGATCGCCGCGGTTGTCGATCGCCACCGTCATCGGCGCGCCGAATGCTCGCGCCGCCGCCTTGTTCCGCGCCTGCTGCGCAGGGTCGGCGACCGGCTCGATGATCGCGCTGGGGATGATGGCGAGCGAAGACCCTCCGGAGTGCAAATCGAGAAAAGCGTCAGCCATCGGAAACAGAACGTCATTGACGTAGGCGACGATCTGTTGCGTCGGAGAGCCAAGCGGGTCGCCGGGGAATGTGCGATTGAAATTCAGTTCATCGAGCGGCGATGTTCTCCTCGCGGCCGCCACGGCGGGAAGATTGATGGCGGGGATGAAAATCAACCGTCCTGAAACGGCGCCGGGATCGAGCGCGCGGATAAGCTCGCCGAGGGTTATGGGTCCCTCGTACTCGTCTCCGTGATTGCCGCCTTCGAGGATGATCGTGGGACCGCGCCCGTTGCTGATCACGGCGATCGGGATGGGAATCACGCCCCACGCGTCGTCATGGACCGACAGGGGGAGCTGAACGAAGCCGGTCTGCTTCCCTGGCTTGTCGAAGTCGACCGTGGCGCGGAGCGTTGAGCGCTTTCGCGCGGATTGTGCGGCGACGCTGTCGCTCATCGCGATCGTCTCACGTCATTGGCCCAGCAAGCATCTGGTGAGATTCCGCTAGGGCCGGATCATCAATATCGCCTCAATCTCAACCATGATTCCGTTGGGCAGCGAGCCCATGCCGACCGCCGACCTCGCATGTCGGCCCGCATCCCCAAGCGCTTCGACGAAAAGATCAGAACACCCGTTGATGACTTTGGGATGATCGGCGAAGTCAGGCTCGGCATTGACCATGCCAAGCAATTTGACGACCAATTCGATTCGAGAGAGTTCACCGATCGCCGATTTGGCGACGGCGAGAAGCTGCAACCCTGTCAGGCGCGCGGCGCGATAGCCCTCTTCAACCGTCGCATCCTTACCAAGTCGACCGACCTCGAAGCCGCCATCCGGTCGCCTCGGTCCCTGGCCGGAAAGAAACAGAAGACCTCCCGCCCAGCGATAGGGGACGTAGTTGGCTAGTGGCGTCGGCACATCTGGAAGCCTGAGGCCAAGCGCGGCAATTCGTTCTTCCGGCGTCGGATCTGTCATGGTCGCGTCTCCATGGATGGCGAAATGTTGCTCGGCCAGCCGCTCCACCAGCGCCCGGCAATGACGACGCCGCTCGCGGTCAGCCGCTGGTTCCCGGTCATATGCTCGCCCGTCGAATCGACGTAGTCAAACGCGCCGCTCTCTGGCGCCAGAATCGAAGCCTCGCCGATCCCTCCGGGTTTGAGACTCCCAAGCTCCGCTCGTCGAAGCGCCTTGGCCGGCGCTTCCGTCGCCGCCCGCACGACGTCGCCGAGCTCCATGCCGAGACACAGGAATTTCGACATTGTGGTGAGGAGGTCGAAGGCGGGCCCGTCGATGCAGAGCGCGTGGACGTCGCTGGAGATGCTGTCGGGCAGAAAACCGTTGGCCAGCATGACCTTCGCCGTCTTGAACGCGAACGATCCCATGCCGTGGCCGATGTCGAAGATTACGCCGCGCTCGCGGGCTTCGAGCACCGCCTCCCGGACGCGGCCATCGCCTGTCGAAGGATTGTTGGGAAAGGGACGGAAGCTGTGGGTGAGGATGTCGCCCTTCCGCATGCGCGCGAGGACGTCCTCCAGGGTCGGCGGCGGATGATCGATATGCACCATCATCGGCAGGCCGAGCTCCTCGGCTGTCTGACGGGCGATGTCGAGCGGGATAACGCCGGAGTTCCCCGACGCATGGAGGCCGACGCGCACCTTGATTCCGACGATTGTGTCGAGGTTGGCGCGCGCGACTTCGACCGCGTCGATCGGCGCCATCAGCCGGAGGTCGCCGCTCTCGCCCACCATCACCCGTTTGGAGAAGCCGTAGATGCCGGCGAACGACACATTGAGGAAAGCAAGGACGCGGACCGGCGAAGTCTGGATCACGTGATTGAGGAACCCAGGATAATTGCCGGGTCCGGCGCTGCCGGTGTCGACGACGGTCGTGCATCCCCCGTGCGCAAGCCGCCGCGGATCGACGCCGAGCGACGTGCCGCCCACGTAGACATGGGTGTGGAGATCGATGAGACCGGGCGTAACGATACGGCCCGACACATCCCGCACTTCGGCGCCGGAGAGCTCTCCGCCGATCCTTGCGACGCGGCCGCCCTCGAAGCCAACATCCATGACGCCATCGATTCCCTGTGCGGGATCGATGACCCGGCCCCCATGGAGGACCAAATCGAGGCCCATGTCATCGCCTCCTGGCGGGTCAGACCGCCGCCCAGTTAGAGCGCGACCACCTGGCCTGTGTGGATCGACTGGTCGGCGGCAATCACGATCTTCAGGCTCTTGACCGCGTCGGTCATGTGATCGGTCAGATCGATGTCCTCGTCGATCGCCTTGAGGAGATAGCGCTGCTCGCGCTCACAAAGCGCGTCATGGTCTGGCTCGTCGCTCATGTCGATTCGCTCGTCGGGCTTCGACATGTCCGCATGATGCCAAAGAATCTGGTTCGTCTTGGTGTGCGCGTTGATATCGTCCGACTTCACCTTGCCGGCGGTCTCGGCCATCACGATCGAGACCGACCCCTTGGGACCGACGACGTCTTTGACGAAGAAGGCGGTCTCGCTCATCATCGGTCCCCAGCCGGCTTCGTACCAGCCGACCGACGCGTCGTCGAACGAGACCTGCAGCATCCCGTAATTGTTGAGCTTGACTTCGTCGGTCAGCCTGGCGCCGACGGCGTAAACCCTGACGGGCTTGGCCTTGCTCATCTGGCACATCACGTCGACGTAATGCACGCCGCAATCGACGATCGGGGGGAAGCTGTCCATCAGGCGCTTGTGCCACTTCCAGGTCTCTCCGTTTGACTGCTGGTTCAGATTCATCCGGAAGACGAGCGGCGAGCCCAGCTGGCGGGCGATTTCGATGAACTTGATCCAGGATGGATGCTGGCGAAGGATATAACCGACGACGAGCTTGCGCTTCGTGCGTTGCGCCGTCGCCACGACCTTCTCCGCGTTTTCCACGGTGTCGGCGAGCGGCTTTTCGACGAACACATGCGCTCCCGCCTCCATCGCCTTGATGGCGAAATCCGCGTGCGTGTCGGGAAGGGTGTTGATCGAGACGACGTCCGGCTTCAACTCGGCCAGGGCCTTCCCGTAATCGTCAAATTTCCTGGCCCCGGCGAGGGCCGGAGGCAGCGTACGTTTGGCGATCCGCCGCTCGCAGACGCCCTCCACCTCGAAGCCGAGGATGCGGTTGTAGGCGAGCGCGTGGCTCATCCCCATGTTGCCCAAACCGACGACGAGAACGCTCTTGGTCATCTCTTTGACCCTCCCTTGCCTTGACTTAACCGCCGATGCGAACGACTTCTCCGGTGCGGGCGGATTCCTCTGCGGCCCGCGTCGCCCGAAGCGCCGACGCCGCCGATCGCGCATGTGATCGTGACGATCTTTCCGTCCGTTTCATGCCGCGCTCTCCAGCGCGGCGAGGCCTTCGGGGATCCACGCAAGATTTGCGTCTCGCAGGTGACCCCAGTTGTAGAAGGCCGCGTCGCGCACCCCGCCTGCGCCGAGCACGCGCATGGCCGCGAGGAATTCGCTTTTCGCCTCGAGATCGGGAAAGGCCGGCCGCAGAATGGCGCGAAGCTTTCCGGCGCCTCGCAGGCGTCGCTTGACGTCATGGAGATCGGCTTTGACCCGCGCCGCGCCGGGCTCGTAGAAACATGCCTCCAAGACGCCCGCCGCATCGACGAGCGCCTTCAGGTCGCTGCCCTCATACCACGCGCCGGCGGTCGGCCGTGCGACCGAGGGAATCACCGCAACGGCGGCGCTCTGGCGCACGGAGGCTCGAATCTCCTGGACCAGCGAGGTCACGATCTCGCAGCGCCAGTCGAGGAACGCGGCCAGATCGCCATCGATTCTCGTATCGGCGAGCCAAAAAGCTTCGGCCATGTCGGCGGGAAAGTCGACGTCGCTCGCCAGATAGGCCTCGATGTCGGATGCGACCTGTCGCCGCAACGCCTCGATGCGTATCCCAGCCCGCTTTGCGCCCGACGAGCAGTGTTCGCAGAAGCATAGGCCGAGCTGCGACTCAAGCCAGCGATTAGGGCGAACAAGGGCAAATTCGTGATGAAACCCGTGCAGGTAGGGCAGGAAGCCGGGCGTCTCCAACGAGACGCCGACCACCGGATAGGATTCCGTGACGTCGAGAGCAAGGCCCCTCGCATAGGCGCGCGCCTCGGGCGCGGAGGGACAGAGGTTATAAATGTAGCGATCGCCGAAGGCGTTCGCGACGGTCGATTCGGGATGGGCCGCGCCAAGCCGCGTGTTGTGCAGCAGCACAAGCCAAACGTTTACCGCCAGCATGTCTTGCGCCGAAAGCGCGCGCAGCACGTCATCCTCCGCAGCGAGGGTCGAATGCGGGACCGGCTTGATCGCGCCGTAACGCCTGGGATCCGGCTGGAAATAGACGGCGCCGTCCTCAGGAAAGTAGACCTTTCCCGCCGTGCCGTGGGGACGCAGGAACTTTCCGGCGTGATAGACGCCAGCGACGGTGACCGTGTCGAGGCCAAGCGCCGCGAACCGGCTGACGGCGGTGGCGACGCCGGCTTCGGCGAGATCCCAAGGATAGGCGTAAATAGCCTTGTAGCCCATGGCGCGTCCCCAGAAGCTCCGCTCAGGCGCCGAACCGACTGTCGTTGAGATACTGCGTGTATTCGGGCCGCATCATTGCAGCGGCGATGTCGCGATCGATCAGGGCCGCGCGGAAGAGGTCGTCAGCAGGAGTTCTCATTGCACCTTCCCGCGCGCCGAGACTTCATAGAAGTTCTCGACCTTGCCTTGCCGGGCGCCGTAGACCCGATCGTATAGGTTGGTGACCACGCAGGCGTGGTTGGGGACGACGGTGAGCAGCTCGCCGAGCCGGGGCGCTCCCGATCCGGGCGGCGTGCGTACGTGCCCGTGCTCCTCGCTCAGGCCGTAGATTTTCCAGTCCGGATGCTCCACGATGTGGCCAAAGCCCTCGAGTCCGAGCAGATCGGACGACAGACTCTTCGATCCGGCGTCGATGACGCAGCGGTCGGGCGCCGCGTGTGAGACGACTCTCGTTCGAATCGTGAGCGCGCAGTCGGCCCAGCCTCCGAAAGCGTGGGTCTCGACATGGTAGCGGTCGCTGTAAATGTAGGTGCCGGGCCGGTGCTCGGTCGCGACGGTGACCTCGTGGGCGCTGTAGAGATCGGGTGTTCCCCCATTGCTGACAATCTCGACCGAGAGCCCGGATCGTTTGCAGAGATCGACAGCCTCGTTGAGCCACGCGTTGGTCTTGGCCACCGAGTTCTTGGGCGGATAGGTCATGAGGCCGCGGAACTCGAGCCCGGGCGCGTAGTCGATCGCTTGCGCGAGCGCGGCGGCTTCTTCAGGCGAGGTCACGCCGCATCGCTGGGCGCCCGTGTCGCATTCGACCAGCACCGACAGCGTGAGCCCGGCGCGCGACATTTGGGCGGAGAGGCCCTCGACAGCGTCGCGCGAGTCCGCCACGACCTTGACCTCGGCCCGATGCGCAAGCGCCGTAAGCCGATCGAGTTTGGCTTGGCCTATTATGTTGTAGGTCACAAGGATGTCGGTGATGCCTGCGTCGGCCATCACCTCGGCCTCGCCGAGCTTCTGGCAATTTACGCCTTTCGCGCCGAGCCGGATCTGCAAATGAGCGAACTCGGGAATTTTGTGGGTCTTGATGTGGGGACGCAGGCGTAATTCGTGGCGGTCGAGGTAGGTCTGACAGCGCCGCAGATTGTTCTCCATGACGTCGAGATCGACGACCGCGCAAGGGGTGTCGAGATCCTGGACCAACATCGTGTTGCCTCCTTCGTCTGCTCGTCGTGATTCGTTCAGCGTGACGGATCGCGCCCTCACAAGGCGATGCCGAGACGGTGCGCGTCGCGCGGCGGCAGTCCCCCAATTGCCTGGCCGTCAACCAGAATTTGTCCGCTGTCGGGCTCGAGCGCGTCCGGCAGCAAGTTGATCCATGTGCTCTAGCCGGCTCCAACTCGGCGAGCACGACATGGATGCGGCCCGGAGCCAGGTCGATCGAGACCTCCCGAAGCACCGAATTGCCGCAGAAAGCCGACCAGGCATCTTCATTTCAACGAGGTCGAACATCTTTGCAAGAGGTTGGAGATATGTCAGCGCAGCAGGCGCTGTCGCGCCAAGGCGTGGTAAGCGCGGCATGCGCGGAGGAGCTTGAGCGTGGTCGAAGTTTACCGCGGGCCGATCATCGACGCGCATCACCATCTCTGGGATCTCGGGATGGACCGCCACCCGTGGCTGCGCCCGGCGGAGGGAGCGGTCCAGGCGCTTGGCGATCTCGCTCCCATCCGAAAGAGCTATCTGGTCGACGACTACCGCCGCGACGCGGCAAACCAGAACATCGTCGCCACCGTCCATGTGGAAGCCGGCTGGGATCGCCACGACGATCCGCTCGCCGAGATCCGCTGGCTCGAGACGCTCGACAAGTCATCAGGCGTAGCCGTTCGCTATGTCGGCTGCGCCGACCTCGCGGATCCAAATGTCGCAGCGGTGATCGGACGGCTGGCCGACGCGCGCCGCTGCGTCGGCATTCGGCAGACCCTGAGCTGGCATCCGACCGAAGCGGCGAAATGCTTCGCCCCGCGTCCGGGCATTGCTGACGAGTTGGAGTGGCGGCAGGGGGTTTCGCTGCTTGCGCGCCACCGGCTGCTGCTCGAGCTGATGCTCTATCCCTACCAGGCGGAGGAACTCGCCCGGTTGGCGCGCGATTTCCCCGATCAGACCTTCGTCGTCAACCATTGCGGCAGCCCGGTCGATCGCGACCGCAACGGGATGGCGCGCTGGAAGGAAGGCCTGAGGCTTCTTGGCGGACAGCCGAATATCAGCATCAAGATTTCGGCGCTGACGGCTTACGATCATCACCGAACGCCGGAAAGCCTGCGCGAAGTCACGATGCACTGCATCGACTGTTTCGGCGTCGACCGAGCGATGTTCGGCAGCGACTTCCCGGTCGGCCGGCTGTGGACCACCTTCGACGCGATCTTCGAAAGTTTCAAAGCCGCCGTCCACGATTTGACTGAAGGCGAGCAGCTCGCGCTCTTCTATGCGAATGCGCGGCGCGTTTACCGCGTAGATGAGGCCTGAGAGATAAAGGCGGCTCCGCCAAAACCGCTTTGCAAAAGCGCCTGCAAGCGTTAACTCGTTCGGAAGCCTTTGCCGGTAAGTAGAATCCCCAATTGCGGCGGCAGCTTGATATTCAATATTTTCCAAACGCCGCCCGCTTTTGCAGAGAGGCCAAAATGACCCCGATCCGCCCCTCCGTCTCTCCGCTTCCCTCGTTCGCGGCGCGCCCCGACACCTCGCCGAGAGTCATCCCCGCAACACCCTGGACGAAGCGCGCCCTCCAATGGGTGGCCTTGCTCAGGAAACGCGCGCCGGCGCCGGCCGAGAAGGCCTGATCTTAAGCCAGCCGTGCTGGCGGGAGAAACTGCCCCTCAGTACCGATAGTGCTCCGCCTTGAACGGCCCGTTCGGCGAGACGCCGAGGTACTTCGACTGCTCCGCTGTCAGTTTGGTCAGCTTCACGCCGATCTTGGCGAGGTGAAGCGAGGCGACCTTCTCGTCGAGGTGCTTGGGCAGGGTATAGACCCGCTTCTCATATCGGCCGGGCTTGGTGAACAGCTCGATCTGGGCGAGCGTCTGGTTGGTGAACGAGGCCGACATCACGAAGGAAGGATGCCCGGTCGCGTTGCCCAGATTGACGAGACGACCTTCGGACAGAAGCAGGATCTTTTTTCCGTCGGGGAACTCGATCTCGTCGACCTGAGGTTTGATGTTGTTCCACTTCAGGTTGCGCAAGGAGGCGACCTGGATCTCCGAGTCGAAGTGGCCGATGTTGCAGACGATCGCCCGGTCATGCATCTTGCGCATGTGGTCGATGGTGATGACGTCGACGTTGCCGGTGGCGGTGACGAAGATGTCGGCCCGCGGCGCGGCTTCGTCCATCGTCGTGACCTCGTAGCCCTCCATTGCCGCCTGAAGCGCGCAGATCGGGTCGACTTCCGAGACCATGACCCGGCAACCGGCGTTGCGCAGGGATGCGGCCGACCCCTTGCCGACGTCGCCGAAGCCCGCGACCATCGCCACCTTGCCGGCCATCATCACGTCGGTGCCGCGGCGGATGCCGTCGACGAGCGACTTGCGGCAGCCGTAGAGGTTGTCGAACTTCGACTTGGTGACGCTGTCGTTGACGTTGATCGCCGGCCAGAGAAGCTTGCCTTCCTTGGCCATCATATAGAGCCGGTGCACGCCGGTGGTGGTCTCTTCGGTGACCCCACGGATCGAGCCGGCGTTGCGGCCGTACCAGCCGGGCTTGCTCTTGAGACGCCGCTTGATCGTAGCGTAGAGCACTTCCTCTTCCTCATTCGACGCCGTCTCGAGAAAGGCGACGTCTCCCTGCTCGGCGCGAAAGCCGAGATGGATCAGTAGAGTGGCGTCGCCTCCGTCGTCGAGGATCATGTTTGGTGAGCCGCCGTCCGACCACTCGAAGATACGATGGGTGTACTCCCAATAGTCCTCGAGGCTCTCGCCCTTGACGGCGAAGACCGGCGTTCCGGTGGCGGCGATCGCCGCGGCGGCGTGGTTCTGGGTCGAATAGATGTTGCAGGACGCCCAGCGGACGTCGGCGCCGAGCGTCTTCAGGGTCTCGATCAGCACCGCCGTCTGGATCGTCATGTGCAGCGATCCGGCGATCCGCGCGCCCTTCAACGGTTGAACGGAGGCGTATTCCGCCCGCGTCGCCATCAGACCCGGCATTTCCGTCTCAGCGATGGCGATCTCCTTGCGCCCGAAATCGGCAAGGCCGATGTCGGCGACGGCGTAGTCGGCAGCTTTGGTCATTGGCGGCAAATTCCTGGTGAGTTCGGGCGTTTCCTTAGCAGCCGTTCCCGCATCTCGCAATAAACATATAAGCAAGTCTTTATATGAAATTCCTGGGCGACGCCCGCGCCCCGCCGAGAAGTCGGCGGCCGCCGCGCTTTCATAAATCGATAGAAAGGAGGCTTGTGTTATGGGCTCGGGCCAAGCAAGAAGCGAGCCGCGAATGGCCCGCTCGGCTGCGGGATGACCCGGGTAACGGAGATCGATGGCGCTCTCGGCCAAATTGACGATGCGGCAGGCTCAGACGATGGTTCTGACGCCTCAGCTGCTTCAGGCGATCAAGCTGCTGCAAATGCCGAACGGCGAATTGAGCGCGTTCATCGAGAGCGAACTCGCGAGCAATCCCCTGCTGGAGCGGGCGGAGGAGCGCGACGCCCATGAGGCGCCGGATAGGGTCGAGCCGCAGCAGGAGGGCGCCTCGGGCGAAACGGCCGCGGAACCGGGCGATTGGGCGTCGGAGGCGCTCGAAACCGACGCTGCCGGTCTTGCCGCCAATCTCGGGACCGAAGTCGAGAACGCTTTTGAACCCGATCTCGCCGCGCCCGTCGCTGCCGCACAGCCACCGGACGGCCTGACCGCGGGCGCCTGGACGGGGGTCGGCGGCGGAGGCTCGGATATAAGCGATGCGCCGAACCTCGAAGCCTATGTGGCCGAGACCCTCTCGCTGCGCGAGCATCTGGAGCGCCAGGCCGGAGTCCTCCTCGTCGACCCGGTCGAGCGGATGATCGGCGTCGCGCTGATCGACGGCGTCGACGAGGCGGGTTATTTCGTCGGCTCGTGCGAGGCGATCGCAGAACGGCTCGGAACTACGGTCGAGTCCGTCGAGGAGACGCTTGTCCGCATGCAAGCGCTGGAGCCGACGGGCGTGTTCGCCCGCAGCCTGGCCGAATGTCTGACGCTTCAGCTGCGCGAGCGTGATCGGTTCGATCCGGCGATGCAGGTCCTTATCGAGAACCTGCCGACGCTGGCGCGGCGCGACTTTCCCTTGCTGCGCCGGCTCTGCGGCGTCGACGACGAAGATCTCCGCGACATGATCGCCGAAATCAAGCGGCTCGAGCCGAAGCCGGGCCGGGCGTTCGGGGACCTGCCGGGCGCGCCCGCGATTCCGGACGTCTACGTGACCGCCGGGCCCGACCGCACCTGGCGCATCGAGCTCAACACCGAGGCGTTGCCTCGCGTGCTGGTCAATGAGACCTATGCCGCCACCATCCGGCGCGGAACGAAGCGGGAGGAAGACAAACAATACGTTTCGACCCAACTTCAGTCGGCGAACTGGCTGACGAAGAGCCTCGAACAGCGCGCCCGCACGATTCTCAATGTCGCCAGCGAGATCGTGCGGCGGCAGGACGCCTTTCTGGTCGAAGGCGTGTCAAGGCTGAGGCCGCTCAACCTGAAAATGGTCGGCGAGGCGATCGGGGTTCATGAATCGACGGTGTCGCGCGCCACCGCGCATAAGTTCATCCAGACCCCGCGCGGCCTTTTCGAGATGAAGTATTTCTTCACCGCCGCCATCGCCTCTGTCGAACTCGGGCGAAGCCCATTCGGCCGAGGCGGTTCGCCAACGTATTCGCCAGATGATCGACCGGGAAGATCCTGCCGATGTGCTCTCCGACGACGGCATCGTCGAGCGCCTGCGGAAGGCCGACATTGTTGTCGCGCGGCGCACCGTCGCCAAATACCGCGACAGCCTCAAAATTCCCTCCTCGGTGGAAAGACGGAAGCTGAAGATGTCGCCGTTCCGTCCCTCCGACGCGCGCGAAGCCTCCGAGGCGGCGGAAGCGTGAAATCCGATTGCTACATTGGAACAGAGCGTTGCTCCGGCGATTGACATGGCCGCGACAGGCTCCTAACGCTACCGCTTGCCGCTCGCTTGGCGACGACAGGACGGTTCAGGCGAGGGCGCGCCGGTTGGGGCGCAAGAACGAGCCGCGGCGAAGAGCTCTTGCTCGTCGAAAAGATAGGCCAATAAATCGATGACTTTGCGAGTATCCGGCAAGAACCTCGATATCGGGGAATCTTTGCGTCAACATGTCTTGGAAAAAGTCGAGGCGGTCGTCGCGCGATACTTCATCGGAACGGTCGGCGGTCACGTCGTTATCACGCGCGAAGGTTCCGGATACCGTTCCGACTGCACACTCCGGCTGAGTTCTGGGGTCACCCTTCATGCGGAGGGCCGGGCGCACGAGCCTTATCCTTGCTTCGAACAGGCAGCCGACAAGATTGAGGCACGTTTGCGGCGCTATAAGCGGCGGCTCAAGGGACACGCCTCGGCAGGCAACGGCCAAGGCAAGGTGGCCAATTACGTGGTGGAGGCTCCGCTCCATGAGGACGAAGAACCTGCAGAAGGCTTCAATCCGGTCGTCGTGGCGGAGGGGACCGAGGCGCTGAAATCCCTTTCGGTAGCCTCCGCTGTGGCCGAGCTCGATCTGACGGGCGTCCCGGTCGTCGTTTTCGAGCATGCCACCAGCGGGCGAGTGAACGTCGTCTATCGGCGCCGCGACGGCGCGATCGGGTGGCTCGATCCGCACTGAGAGCAGGGTACGCGGGCGCGGGCGGCCGGAACCATTCGGAACGGAAATGTCGCTATCCCAGCTCATCAAGCCGGATGCCGTTCTCGCAACCCTGCGGGTCAACGGCAAGAAGCAGGCTCTGCAGGAAATGAGCGAGCGCGCCGCGCTTGTTTCCGGACTGCCGGCTCGCGAGATCTTCGACGCGTTGCTGCAGCGCGAAAGGCTCGGCTCAACCGGAGTCGGCGACGGGGTCGCTATCCCTCATGGAAAACTCGCAAAATGCGGCCAGATTTTCGGCGTCTTCGCCCGCCTCGACCGCGCGATCGATTTCGACGCGCCGGACGGACTTCCGGTCGATCTCATCTTCATGCTGATCGCGCCCGAGTCCGCAGGCGCGGACCATCTCAAGGCGCTGGCCACGAGCGCGCGGCTGCTACGCAACGCGGGGATCGCCGCGCAGTTGCGCGCCACGCGCGATCCGACCGCGCTCTATGCGCTTCTGACCATGGCGCCGGCGTCGAATGCGGCCTGAACACTGGAGATCGACGAGTTGAAAGCGCGCGTCACCGTAACGCTGAAATCGGGAGTGCTCGATCCGCAGGGCAAGGCGATCGAAGGGGCGCTGCGCTCGCTTTCCATCGAAGGCGTGAAATCCGTCCGCCAGGGCAAGATCTTCGAGATCGAGTTGGACGGCGCGAATCGCGAGAGCGCGCGCAAGACCCTGAACGAGGCCTGCGAGCGCCTGCTGGCCAACACGATCGTCGAAGACTACGCGATCGAGATCGCGTGAGGAAATGAAGGCGTCGGTCGTTCTCTTTCCTGGATCGAACCGCGAGCGGGACGCCGCTCGCGCTCTGCGGCAGGCGACGGGGCACGCGCCGCAGATCCTTTGGCACGGCGACCGGGACTTGCCGGACGGGACCGACCTGGTCGTTCTGCCGGGTGGCTTTTCCTACGGCGACTATCTGCGCTGCGGCGCGATCGCCGCCCGATCGCCGATCATGCAGGCGATCAGGCGTCACGCAGAGACGGGCGGCCTGGTGCTCGGGATCTGCAACGGCTTCCAGATTCTATGCGAGGCCGGCCTTCTGCCCGGCGTGCTGATGCGCAACGCCGATCTGCGCTTCGTCTGCAGGATGCAGCATCTTCGGGTCGAAAACGCCGCGACCCGCTTCACCCGTGGCTACGCCCGGGGTCAGGTGGTCAAATTCGCCATCGCCCACGGCGAAGGGAATTTCGAGGCGGACGACGAAACGATCAAGGCGATCGAAGACAACGGGCAGGTGGCGTTCCGCTATTGCGACGCGGACGGGCGGGTTGACCACGCGTCGAATCCGAACGGCTCGGAAAACGGAATCGCGGGCGTGTTCAATGAACGGTTCAACGTCCTCGGCCTGATGCCGCATCCCGAGAACCTGATCGATCCGCTGGTCGGCGGAATCGACGGACGCCCGCTGTTCGAGGCGCTGGCGGCGGCCTGACCGCCGAGTTTTCAACCGTTCGTCACGAAAATTTCGCGAAAGCCGGGGGATGACGACAGACTGTCATACTTCGGGAACGAAAATCCCGCATTATCCGTTCCGGGGAGGATAATGAGGGACTATGGCTGATTCGCTCGACAGGCTCTTTTCGGCTGTGCGGCACGCGCGAGAGCGCAGCCCTTCCGCCTCCCGCACGTCCAAGCTTTTCCGTGACGGCGTACAGAAAATGGCCAAGAAACTCGCCGAGGAGGCGGTCGAGGTCGGTCTCGACGCGGTCCTGATGAATTGGGAGTTGGTGATCCTGGAGAGCGCCGACGTGCTCTACCATCTCGCCGTCATTTGGGTCGAATGCGGCATCACGCCCGAGGACGTCATGACCGAGATCGATCGGCGCGAGCATCTCTACGGCATTGCCGAAAAAATCCCCAAACATTCGAGCGCGGCGCAAATCCGACGGATGACGCCGCTCGCCTCGCGGCGCAAGCACGCCTCCTGACCGCGCGCGGCTTCTCCCGGCGCCAACGCCAAGCGGATGGGTTCGCCAACCCAAACGGATGCGGCGCCGGCGCCAACTCCTTGCAATAGCCGCCCATTGCCATTTTGAGCTCTTTCAGCGGCTTATGCGCACCAAAACGACGAAAATCGCTCCCCCGCCGTCACCATCCGGGCCGGCGGCGGGCCCGGCGCGAGAGAACAAACATAGCACATTTTTCCGGCTTTCGCGAGATAGAATCGGTAAAATTCGGCGGGACGGTTAAATCATGACAAATCGCAGACGCGGCGTTGCGCGGGACGGGAACCGGACTCCGGCCAAATGAACTACGTCTCGATCGCCTAGGGGCCCGGCGCCGGGCGGAGTTCGTTGAGGCGCACGACCGGCCCCATTCATGCATGGCCCAGTCGGCCACGGCCGCGGAACTGCGAATTGTCGTCTGGCGAACAGCGAATGATCAGGGGCCAAACAGCGAATGATCAGCAGGCGAACAGCGAATTATCATGAGCGGAACGCGCATCCCCGTCTCCCCGCTCGCGCGGGCCCGGCCCCTCATCCTAACCTTCTCCCCGCAAGCGACCGCAAGCGGGGAGAAGGGACGGTCGCCGCCTCGGGCGACGCCGGACACGGACCCGCTGGCTTCCGTTTCGCCGCGTGCTGCGGCTTGGGAGGCGCTCGGCTCAAAAAGGGGTTGAGCGAGCTGTCGCCGAATCCTTAAATCACGACCGGGAACTGGCCGCCGTCCATCGACAGGGTCACGCCGGTGACGTAGCCGGCTTTCGCCGATGCGAGAAAGACAACGGCGGCGGCGATCTCGCCCGGCAGGGCCATGCGGCCGATCGGGAGCCGCTCGACGCTTTTGCGGCGGGCTTCCTCGACGCTCGTATTGGCGAGCCGGGCGTCGGCCGCCAGTCCCTCGGCGACGCGGTCGGTCTCGGTGAGGCCCGGACTCACCCCGACCACTCTCAAACCCTTGTCCGCATAGGCCGCGCCAAACCCGGCGGTCGCCAGCATCAGGGCGGCGTTGGCGGACCCGCCGGCGAGATGGGTCGGCGAAGCGACCTTGCCGCCGGCCCCGATGACGCTGACGACGACGCCCCGACGGCGCTCGGCCATACGCTTCACCATGGGGTCTATAACATTGATATAGGAAAAGAATTTCGCGTCGAACGCCGCCCGCCAGGCGGCCGGGGTCAGTTCGGGCGGCGGCGTGCGCCGCGCCGCCCCGGCCGAGTTGACCAGCACGTCGATCGGCCCGAGGCGGCTTTCGGCCCGGTCGATCATGTCGAGAGCGGCCGCCGCGTCGGCGCAGTCCGCGGCAAATCCGAGCGCGCCCGGCAGCCTGGCCAATGCCCGATCGAGATTTTCTTGCCCGCGGGCGCAGATCGCGACCCGCGCCCCCTCGGCCAGGAACGCCTCGGCGCAGGCGAACCCGATGCCTTTCGAGCCGCCGGTGACGAGCGCGATTTTGTCTTTCAGGCCGAGGTCCATGGGAAGACTCCGTTACTTCTCGTCCCCTTATGGGCGCTTATGGGGGAGGGGTGACAAGCCCCCGGCGAAGCCTACGGTATTCACACATCTCGGAGCGCCGCTCGGATCCTTCGCCAGCTTTGCTGGGGAAGTCGATCGGATCGTTCTTGGCCAGCCGGCCGGCCGCCTTGGCGAAATGGCGGACCCGCTTCGGATCGACGACCCGAACCGCGAGCCCGGCCGCGCGCAGGGTTTCCGCCCAGCTGCGCTCGTAACCGCCGCTCGCCTCCATCACCACCCGGCCGACCCGGTTGGCTCGCAGCCACGCCACCAGCTTCGCTTCGCCCTCCGGAGTGCTCGGCGCCGACAGGCGCAGCCCCAGCGAATGAATGCAGGCGTCGACTTTGCTCTTCGCGACATCGAGGCCGACAATGCGCGTCTCTTGTGGCATACTCCCACTCCCTTCCTTGCTCGTACGGGCTCTCACGCCCATGCAACTGTTCGGGCTTATGGAAGACGCCGGACCTGTCCCTCGCTTCCCCGCAGCTTGATCCTGTGGTGTCTACGGGCTCAGGTCCGGCGACGGGCGGCTGCTTCGAACAGCCGCCCGTTCGCCGAACTCTGGCACAATTCGCGGACACAAGGTGGCGGGCGGAGCCCGACGGATGGGGTGTGGGCCGCCGCTTCGGCGGAAGTTGGATTGCGCGACCATCACCTTGAACTCGCGGTCCAAGGCGCCCTGCTTTCCGCACCCCATCCGGCGCTTCGGGCTCCACCCCCGGGTCTTCGCCCGGGGCAGGCTCTTCCCCGACTTCACGGGGAAGGGGTAGCCGGCCGCGCGGCGCGAGGCTGGCTTAACAGACCGAAGCGGGCGGCGGGAGCCGGCTCATTCCGTCCTCTTCTCGCACTTCCGCCCTTGAACGTGAAGGCCGTGCCGGGCGAGACGGCGAAGCTGTCGGGCGGATGTCAGAGATCTGTCAGGCAACACGGCGATGGAGAGGCGCGGCGCATTGGCTGAGCTGATCGCTCGGGCCGGAGAACAGCGATACTTAAGCAAGCTCTTCCAGGAGCGCTTTCGCCTCCGTCAAATCGAGCGTGTCGAAGCCCTCAGTGAACCAGCCGTAGATCGGCGCGAGAATGTCATACGCCTCGTCGCGCCGGCCCTGATCGCGGCAAAGACGCGCGAGGCTCGCGGCGGCGCGCAGCTCTGTCAAGCGAAGGTCGCTCTCGCTCGCTATGGCCAATGCACGGCGCAGATGCTGCTCGCCCTGTTCTGGATCAGATGAGCCGTCCAGCCGCAAAAGCGCCAAGCCAGTCAGTCTTTCAATCTCGGAGGCGGACCATTGCTCCCCCGTTTCTCGGGCGATTGCATCAGCTTCTGCCAAAACCTCTTTGGCTTCGTGTAAGTTACCGGCGAGCAGAAGCCCATCGGCAACGCGCACCAGCTTGAAGGCGACCTGATATTTCGTGGCGCTCCGCCTCAAGCCTATCAGCCCATCCCGCAAACGTGAGACGCCCTGCTCGCTATGACCCTCCGCAATCAGCCCCCAGCCTTGAAAGATCACCGAATTGGCGACCGACGAGGCAGAACCGTGTTTCGTAACGAAGGGAAGCATCTCGTCCACGAGTTTGGACAGCGCCGCCGCATCCCGTCGCAGATAATGGACCTCGCTGGAGAGCCAGTAAGCATGCAGCAGGCTGCCACGATGAGAAAGACTGCGCCCCAACGAAAGCGCAGCGTTGGCTTCAAGCAAAGCCTGATCGAGGCGACCGAGAAGCGCCAACATCATGCCCTTCATACCGTGGCCGCACACAGCAGGATCGTGCCCGGCATACACAAGCGCGTGACGCGCATGCGCGTCCGTTCGATAGATTGGGAGGCCTGCATCGAGACTTTTCAGCATGGCCCGCATGTCGCCCCGCGCGAAAGCAGACGTCCATGCCGCGTGATGGGCCTGAAGTGCGAGTTCGTCGTCAGCCTGCTGCTGCGCGAGTGCAAGCAGCTGCTCGACCAGCTGGCCGCCGCCATCCAAATCGCCAGCCGTCAGGCGGTTCATCCAGGACCCCCACAGCGTCTGGAAGAGTTCTACCGAGCGACCATTCTGTTGTGCGAGCTGGCGTGCTCGCGAGTAAACGCTCGCTATCTCGGGCTCCGCCGACCCAGTTGTTGAGATGAGGGATGGCCCGAGCGCAATCAAGATGCGGAGTTCCCACTCCGCACGCTCAGCGTCATCTCCTATCTGTTTCAGCAATTGCATCGCCGCGCGCAGATGAGCAATCGCTTCGTGATCGGCTGAGCCTTTCGTCGCACGTTGCCCGGCGCGGAACCAGTATTCGACTGATCGACCAATCACGCCGGCGGCGCTGAGATGACGCGCCAGCAGCTCCGGCTGAGTCTCTACGACATCGGGAAATTGGCTTTCGAGAACTTTTCCGATGAGGGCGTGCAGAGCCCGTCGCTGATCACGCAAGAGGGTGCCGTACGCCGCATCCTGAACAAGGGCGTGCTTGAAAAGGTAGGTCGCATTTGGTGGCGAACCATGGCGGGAAAGCAGCCCGGACTGAAGGAGCCGATCAAGCGCGGAATTCAGCTCCAGTTCCGGTCGGTCCGCCACTGAAGCCAGGAGCGCATGGGCAAACTCGCGGCCGATCGCTGCGCTGATCTGCGCCACTGCCTTGGCCGGCCCAAGCCGGTCGAGCCGCGCCATCAGCGAGGCATGGAGGCTCGTAGGGACGGCGAGCGCCGGATATGGGACGGTGGCGACGGTGAGCGCCGCCGCGCTCTCGTCCTCGGCTTCCAGCACCGCTTTCGTCATCTCCTCCACGAACAACGGTATGCCGTCGGCGCGTTCGACGATGTCCTGTCGGATGTTGGCGGGAAGGGGTCTATTGCCGGCGACCCGCTCGATGAGCGTCATCACATCGCGGGGAGCAAACCGATTGATGTTGAGCACGGTCACATGCGGCCGCCCCATCCAGGGTGCGTCGAACTCCGGCCGAAAGGTGACGAATAGCAGAACTCTGAGCGCGTCGATCTTGCCAATGAGCCGACCCAACACTTCGAGACTTCGAAGGATCGGCCCAATGGGCGTCCTCAAATATCATCATCACCGGAGAGTGGCGCGAACTCGCCTCGATCTGGGCGATCAACGCTTCCATCGTCTTATGCCGGCGCAGATGTGGCGCAAGTTCGAGGGCGGGATAGCGGCCATCGTTCGGCAGCGAGAGCATCTCGGCCAAAAGCGCGGCGTCCTCGGGAGGTGATGACGTTTTGGCGAGCAGCGCGTCGAGCTTGTCGAGCTTGGCCTTCGGGTCGTCTTCGCGCAAAAGCCCGGCTGCGCGCTCCATTTGGCGGATGATCGGATAGAGCGCGCTGTCGGTATGCTGCGGCGAGCAGAAATAGCGTAGGCGCATACGCGGCTCGCCCGTCAGACGCTCCAGGAACGCCGCCGTCAGCCGCGACTTGCCGACGCCCGGCTCGCCGGAGAGCGGCACGACTTGGCCCTCGCCCGCGCGCGCCTTGGCCCAGAGCCGAAGCAAAAGTTCAATCTCTTCTTCGCGCCCGACGAGTGCGGTGAGGCCGCCCGCGTGCAGCGCCTCGAAGCGGCTCTCCTGATTACTCTCCCTAAGCGCCAGCCAGGCGTGCGTCGGTCTGGCGACGCCCTTCAGGCCCTGCGGGCCGAGGTCTCGGAGCTCGAACAGGTCGCCGAGCAGTTTGCGCGTGCCCTCGGCGATGACCACGCTGTCGGGTTCGGCGATGCCCTGCAGCCGCGCAGCAAGGTTGGGCGTGTCGCCGACGACGCCCCGCTCTTGAGCCTCTCCAGAGCCCAAGAGATCGCCGACGACTACGATCCCTGTCGCGATCCCCACTCGCACACGCAGCGGCGCGCCTGCGGCTGTTTGTAGCTGCGGCGCGGCCTCGACGATCGCGAGGCCGGCCCGCACTGCGTGTTCTGCGTCATGTTCATGCGCTCGCGGATAGCCGAAATAGGCAAGCACCCCGTCGCCCATGTACTTGGCTACGAAGCCTTCATTTCTTGAGATCAGCGTCGAGCAACATTTGTGATAGGCGGCAATGACCCCTCGCATATCTTCGGGATCGAGTTGCGCCGACATCGCGGTCGAACCAACAAGATCGCAGAACATGACAGTGAGTTGACGTCGTTCGGCGGAGACTTCAGCGGGCGCGGATCGAACGGTCGGCGGCGGCGCAGCCAGCTCCGCGATCGCGGCCAGCAGCTTGCGTCGATCGCCGACGGTCGCGACGCCGATCTCCTTTAGGTCTTCCGCCGTTACGTGACGGAGGACCTGTTCGTCGATCCCGTTGTCGCGAAACGCCGCCTCGTACTTCCCAAGGCCGAGGTTGCGAAGCAACCCGCCGACATCCATGGCCGCGCCCCACATGCCTTGGCCGGATATTGGTTCAGCCGCGGAAACGTGTCCAGCAGCGCGGCAAGGAGCGACCTACCATGACGCACTGTCACGTTCCGCCTACGTCCCCAATCCGGTGCGCACCACCTGTCCATAGGATCGACCGGGAACAGGCGGTCAGGGTCGGAAGCCGAAATCCAAATTGACCGGCGACCAAAACGACAGGGTATTTGCGTTCTACTTCGAGCGACTTACGCTCTCAAACTCATCATCTTCATTCGACTCTTCGCGTGCCTGGCGGCCCACATCTGGGAAACATCGCTGTGGCGTAATCTGATGGGCATGATCGCGACCGAGGCGCACCGCCCGCACGTCGGCGAGTTCCATTACCGCCGCGCGATGGAGCTGTTGGAGAAGCCGAGCCCGATCCTGTTCGCCAATCTCGCCTGGAACCTCAAGAACCAGGGGCGGATGGAGGAGTCGCGGTCTTTCTACCAGCAATCGGTCGCGCTCGATCCCGACATCTTCCAGACGCTTTATGGTTGGGCGCAGATGGAGGAGACCGACCGCAATTTCAGCCGCGCCGCGGGAATTGCTCGACGCGGCGGAAAAATTGTCGCCGAACAATCCGCATCTCGACCTCCAGCGCGCGGTCCTCTACGGACGGACCAAGGACTACGACAAGGCGGTCGCGACCCTCGAGGGCCTGGAGAGCCGGCGCGCCGGGCGCGGCCTGGGGCCGCTCGAATGGAGCCAGAAGGGGCTCCTGCTCGACAAGATGGGCCGCCATCCGGAAGCCTTCGCCGCCTTCGTCGAGGGCAAGCGCGTCTTGCGCGAAATCACCGGACAGGCCTATCTCGAGAAGCAGGCCGAAGAGCTCGCGAAGCGGCTCGCTGAGTTCTTCGTCGCGGGCCGCATGAACATTCTGCCGCGCGCATCCGTTCGCGCCGACGTCGCTCAGCCGATCTTCATCATCGGCTTTCCGCGGTCAGGCACCACGATGGTCGAGCAGAGCCTCAGCTCCCATCCGCGCATTGCGGCGGGCGACGAGTTGCCGATCGTCAACGAGCTGACCGCGCTCATGCCGCGCATGCTCGGCAAGTCCGCTCGCCTATCCGGAAGCGCTCTCCGAGCTTTGGCTCGGCGATCAGGCCGAGGGGCTCGACAATCTGCGCGACTATTATCTGCAGCGGGCCCGCCAGCTCGGCGCGATGCGCGAGGGCGCCGACTGGTTCACCGACAAGATGCCGCTCAACGAAACGCATCTCGGCCTGATCGGGCTCATCTTCCCCAAGGCGCCGATCATCCATGTGGTGCGCCATCCGCTCGATGTCGTCCTCTCGGTCTTCTCCAACCATCTGACGCACGGGTTTTTCTGCGCCTACGACCTGACGACGATCGCCCGCCACTATGCGCTCGTGACGGACCTCGTCGAGCACTACCTGCGGGAGACGAAGCTCAGCTATCTGAGGGTGCGCTACGAGGACGTGATCGACAATCAGGAGGCGCGGGTGCGCGAAATGCTCGACTTCGTCGGCGCGCCGTTCGATCCTCGCTGTCTCCATTTTCACGAAAACAAGCGCTACGCGCGGACCGCGAGCTACGCCCAAGTGGCCGAAAAACTCTACGATCGCTCCCGCTATCGCCACCGCGTCTATCGGAACGAGCTCGAGCCGGTCATCCCCATTCTCGAACCGACGATCCGGCGGCTGGGCTATGCGATCGACTGACCCGCACAGGTGCGATCGCTACCCCAAATGCCGCTTCAGGAACGCGGTCGCGCGTCCCCACGCCAGCTCCGCCGCATGGCGGTCGTGCGCCTCCATGCGCTGCTCGTTGACGAAGGCGTGGCCGGCGTCATAGCGGAAGAATTCGTAATTTTTCTCCGCCGCTCTCAGGCCGTCCTCGAACTCGTCCACGACTTTCGGGGTGATGAAATCGTCGCGATTGGCGAAATGACCCTGCAGGGGAACCTTGACGTCCGCGGGCTTGGCCGCCTGCGCGGGCGGGACACCGTAGAAGGTGACGGCCGCGGTCAGCTCGGGAATGCGCGCGGCGCCGATGACCGCGACCGCGCCGCCCATGCAAAAGCCGGTCAGTCCGACCTTGGCCCCGTTGCGCTTCAGATACTGGACCGCGCCGCGTACGTTCTGCTCCGTCGCGCCGATGAAGTCGAGCGACGACATTTCGCGCCCGGCCGCCTCCGCGTCGTGATAGGGAACGACCACGCCATCGTAGAGGTCGGGCGCAAGCGCGTCGAAACCGGCGAGCGCGAACCGGTCGCACATCGCCTTGATCTGCTCCTGCAGGCCCCACCATTCCTGGATGACGACGAGCCCGGGGGCGTCGCCGCGCGCCGCGTTCGAGAGATAGCCCTTGGCTTCGCGCCCGTCGGGACGCTTGAAGGTGATCTGCGCGCCCATTCGTTCTTCTCCCTTGTCAGACGCCGCGAGGCGCCCCGGATTCCGCCGGACGAGCCCGGGACATCGAGTGCGCCGCCGGGCCGCCCCGGCTTTATGGGAACGTCGAAGCCGTTGTCATTTCATAAATTCGCGACCGACGCCAACCGGGCGGAGTCGCAAGCCATGATGGCCGAAACGGCTTCCCTTCAGCGATCGAGCGATCTGCGAAATTATACCACTGTCCGGCGAATTTCGCGCTAACGCCGGCCAAGCCTGCCTTTCCCCCCTGATTTCCGGTGGCCGAGGCGAAGCAGAGGTAAAAAAGCGGAGAGGGAAATCCTTGATATCGTCGTCGTATTGTCGTCGTCGGCGCCTCTGAATGGGCAGGGCGCTCTCGGGGCCGCGTTGATCGGCCGACGATGAAGGCCGCAGACAAATCGAGAAGAGAACACAGAACATGAAGCGCGCCGCGAAATTGAAGAGTTGGATCGCGCTGGCCGTCATTCTGCAATTTCCTCCCGCCGCGCGCGCCTGGACCATCGATCGAGAGGGATTGTGGAAGATCGTCAACGCGTGCGTGCTCAATGAACAACAGCAGGCAAATCCTGCTCCTTGCGCCGCGGTGAACCTGACTGAAGGCCTCGACCGCGGATTTGTCATTTTCAAGGATGGAAGTCCAACCAAGCCGAACGGATATCTGCTCATCCCGACTCGTCATATTGTCGCCGGCGAGGAGGGCCTATTTTTACAGTCCGGATCTCCAAATTATTTCCAATATGCGTGGAATTATCGAGATTACGTCAGTCGGCGCCTCGGGGCGCCGTTGGCGTGGGACATGATCGGGCTTGCCGCCAATTCCAGCCATGACAGGAGTTAAAATCAATTCCACATCCACATCGACTGCGTGCGGCGCAGGTTCGCGATTTCCTGCATAGCGCCAAGGAAATTTCCGATGGGCTTTGGTCACGGGTTGATGTTCCGACAGCGAACCATCCCTATTTCATCACCAAGATTCCACGAGATTCGCTCGCTGGAATAAATCCGTTCAAACTCGTAGCGGACGGACTCCCAGGCGCCAGCGGGGATATCGGTCTCCAAACATTGGTCCTGATCGGGGCCCAATTCCAGGACGGCAAGCAGGGGTTTTACCTTCTGAGCTCACATTACGATGGTCCAAGGTCTGCGCACGGCGAGGACCTGCTGGATCCAGGCTGCCAAGCAGCGAAATCTTCAGACTGATCGCCTCCTGTGCTGGCGTGATCGCCACAATCCCTTGCTCGAGCCGCGCCTCAAGCGGCTGTCTTTCAGCGGCGTCGCGTCATGCCGGCGCGTTGCGAGGCGCGATCAGCCGAGCTTCGAGCCGTTGGTCATGAGCAGGATCGCATAGAGCGACGTCGTGCCGCAGATGAAAAGCCGATTGCGCTTCGGCCCGCCGAAGGTCACGTTGGCGACGATCTCCGGAATGAGGATCTTGCCGATCAGCGTTCCGTCGGGATCGTAGCAATGGACGCCGTCGTTGGCGCTCGCCCAGATCCGTCCATGCCGATCGACGCGGAACCCGTCGAAGAGCCCGCTCGTACACTCGGCGAAGACCTCGCCGCCGGTCACGCTCTTTCCGTCTTTCGATACGGCGAAGCGGCGGATGTGGCGCGGTCCGTTCTCCTTATGCGTCGCCCCGGTGTCGGCGACGTAGAGGAAGCGCTCGTCGGCCGAAAAAGCGAGACCGTTCGGCCGTGTCATGTCGTCGATAACCCGTTCGACGGCGCCGCCCGGATCGATCCGATAGACGTGGCAACCATCGATTTCCGGCTCCGCGCGGTCGCCCTCGTTGTCGCTGTCGATCCCGTAGGCCGGATCTGTAAACCAGACGGAATCGTCCGTTTTTACGACGGCGTCGTTCGGCGAATTGAGCTTTTTGCCCTGCCACCGGTCGGCGAGGACGGAAATCGAGCCATCGATTTCCGTCCGGCTCACGCGGCGCGTCAGGTGCTCGCACGTCACGAGCCGGCCCTGATTATCGACGGTGTTGCCGTTCGAATTGTTGGATGGATTGCGAAAAACCTCAACGTGACCGGACGGCTCGGTGTAACGCAGCATCCGATTGTTGGGGATGTCCGACCAGACGAGATACCGGCCGGCGGCGAACCAAGCCGGGCCCTCGCTCCATCGCGCGCCTGTCCACAGGCGCTCGACCCGCGCATAGCCGGCGAACAGCGGCTTGAATTCGCGGATCGAGGACGACGAGGTCCGTTCCCTCGACCTGACCGTGGTGCATAGCGGGCCTCCCGTTTCTATCCTTGAGCGGTTGGAGCGTGGCGCAGAAGCGCTGCGACTGCAAGACCGTGGTCAGGCGTGCGCGATCTCCTCGGCGAGTTTTGGAATTCTGAGGTCGAGATCGGCGTCCGCCGCGATCGTGATGACGTCCTTTTCCCGATGGCTCGAGGGCGGAAACTGGCTGTCGACAAGCGAGGCCGGCATGTAGGTCGGCCGTCGTCGAGCGCCCGGCGCAGGCCATCGTGGCGCGGGTCGGCTGGAGATAAACGAGAGCGTCGCCGTCGACGGACTCGACGCCGAGCGTCTCGGCCAATCGCGCTCACCCGACGGCCACCACTCGCCGGCCCGGAAACGCCCATCACGGCCAGGGCGGCGCGCGCGGAGCGGTGCGAGGGCGCAGAACCGGGTCGGAGGAACTCGCGATTTCGCCCTCGATCGAAGCGGACGCCGTCCCTTACCCTGCCGATTTTGCGGGCTCAATGACAAGAGCGTGACGGCGCGGGATTCAAGGCGCAGGGCAAGCACTTGCGGCGCGGGCCGGCATCCTCCACATTTGGTCTATGACCGACTCGCCGCACCGCTCGCGACTGGTCGCCGTTCTCGGCCCGACCAACACCGGCAAGACGCATCTCGCGGTCGAGCGCATGTTGGCCCATTCCTCCGGCATGATCGGCCTGCCGCTTAGGCTCTTGGCGCGGGAAATCTATGATCGGGTGGTCAAGGCGAAAGGCGCGTCGCGCGTCGCGCTGATCACCGGCGAGGAGAAGATCGTCCCCGCCCATGCGCAATATTTCGTGTGCACGGTCGAGGCGATGCCGCTCGAGCGCCGGGTCGAATTCCTCGCGGTGGACGAGATTCAGCTCTGCGCCGACCCCGAGCGCGGTCACGTCTTCACCCACCGCCTCCTGCATGCCCGCGGCGCTTCGGAGACCATGCTGATGGGCGCGGCGACCGTCGTTCCCCTTGTCCGACGTCTCTGCCCCGACGCCGAGATCCAGTTCCGTGATCGCCTCTCGACCCTGACCTATGCCGGCCCGAAGAAGCTGACTCGCCTGCCGCGGCGCAGCGCGATCGTCGCCTTTTCCACCGAGGCGGTCTATGCGATCGCCGAACTCATCCGCCGGCATCGAGGCGGAGCGGCGGTGGTCATGGGCTCCCTCAGCCCCCGCACTCGCAACGCACAGGTCGAGCTCTTCCAATCCGGCGAAGTCGATTTCCTCGTCGCAACAGACGCGATCGGGATGGGCCTCAACATGGAGGTTGACCACGTCGCCTTCGCTGGCTTGCGCAAATTCGACGGCCGGCGCACGCGCGGCCTCTATTCGCAGGAGATCGGCCAGATCGCCGGCCGGGCCGGGCGCTTCCGCCGCGACGGCGCGTTCGGCGTCACCGGCGACGCGACCGATCTCGACCCCGACATCGTGGCCGCGGTCGAGAGCCATTCCTTTCCGCCGGTCCCGACGGCGGAGTGGCGCAACGCGCGGCTCGATTTCGACTCGCTGCAGGGCCTCATGCGCTCTCTTGCCGCGCCGCCGCCCAAGGCGGGTCTGCGGCTGTCCGAGGAAGCCCAGGACGAAACGACGCTGCGCCATCTCTCGGGCGACGAGACCGTCATCCGCCGCACGCGCGACCGGGCCAATCTGAAACGGCTCTGGGAGGCCTGCCAGACGCCCGACTTCCGCAAGACGACGCAGGAGGAGCACACTCGTCTCATCGGCGGCCTGTTCGAGCATCTGACCCAGGGCGACCGGCGCGTGCCGGACGACTGGATGCAAGGCCAGATCTCTGCGCTCGACCGTGCGGATGGGGACATCGACGCTCTCTCCATGCGGCTCGCCCGCGTGCGCACGCTGGCCTACATCGCCAACCGCACTGATTGGCTCGTCGATCCGATCGCCTGGCAGGGCCGCGCCCGCGATCTCGAAGACCGGCTTTCCGACACCCTTCACCAGTCGCTGATGCTGCGCTTCGTCGACCGCCGCACAAGCACGCTTCTTCGCTCGCTCCACCAACGGTCGGGCCCGATCCTCGGGGGAATCGGAACGGACGGCGCTGTGGTCGTCGAAGGCCACGTCGTCGGGCGCTTGATGGGCGTCCATTTCGAGCCCGAGCGGGGCGCCTCGGCTCTCGAGGACCGGGCCTTGCGTCACGCGATCGAGCGCGCTGTTGCGCCCGAGGTCGCGAGGAGGCTCGGGGAGCTCGCGAGCGCAAGCGACGAGGCCTTCTCACTCGGCCCGCACGGGACGGTGCGGTGGCGAGGTCTGGCGGCGGGAGAAATCGCCGGCGGCGCTCCGTTCAAGCCGCGTGTGCTCCTCATCGGTGAAGTCGGCCACGACGCCGCCCGGGAGCGCGCTGCGCGCCGCCTCGAAGCCTTTGTCGCGGGCGAGGCGAGCCGGCGGCTCGCCAGCCTGAAGCGGCTCAGCGAAGCGATCGCCGACGGAACGCTGAAAGGCCTCGCGCGCGGCGTGGCCTACCAGCTCGTCGAACAGTTCGGCATTCTCGATCGGCGTCGAGCGGAAGAACACATTCGCGCGCTGAGTCGCAACGAACGCCGCGTCCTGAAGGCGCTCGGCGTGCGCTTCGGCGCGTTCTCGCTCTATCTGCCCGCATTGCTGACCGAGGAGGCGCAGAGGATCGGCGCCGTGTTCGCCGAACTCGCGGCGCCGCGGTGGCGGCCGGCCGCAGGCGGTTTGGCGGTCTTGCCCCATCCTGCGCCTCCGCCGGAGGCGCTGAGTCTGCGCGGCCTTCGCGCCGTCGCGGGGCTCGCGCTTCCGGCGCTCGCCCTCGAGCGGCTCGACTCTCTGTCCCGCCAAGCAGCGGAGCCGAACAATACGTTCGCGCTGACGCCGACGATCCTGGACGAGCTCGGTTGGACTCTCGGCCAGGCCGAGCCGATCCTGCGCGCGCTCGGGTTCGTGCGCATCCGCAAGGCCGATTTGGAGGAGCCGGGCCTCTGGCGGCGTCGGCCGATCGCAATCCGTCGGCCGGCGCAGGCGCCGGCCGACGAGGAGCGGGCCGCGACCGAGCCTCGCGCCAAAACCCCGACCGCCTCGGCCCGCCGCGCGCGTCGCAGGCGGGCGCGCCGCCGCGCCGCCTCAGCGGCCGGGACCCGCGGTTGAGCGAGGCCGCCGGCGCCTGCCGGGTCGATGTCTGGCTGTGGCGGGCGCGTTTCTTCAAGACCCGGAGCCTCGCCGCGCGCATCGTCGAAGAGGGCGGCGTCAGATTGTCGCGCGCCGGCGCGCGGACCCCTCTGGACAAGCCGAGCCGCTCGGTGCGCTGCGGCGATGTGCTCACCTTCGCCCAAGGGCCGCGGTGGCTCGCGGTCAGGATCGAGGCTATCGGCGTCCGCCGCGGCCCGGCGACGGAGGCGCGGACGCTCTACAGCATCATGGACGCACCGGGGGACGCAGGGGAATGACCGGGCGTCGGCCTTACGGGACGGTTCAGCGCGAGAAAATCCCCGGCGGCAGTTTCGCCGCCAGTTCGCGCCCGGCATCGGCGCCGATTCGCGCCGCATCCTCCGGCGGACCTTCCCGCTCGATCTCGAAACTCTCGGAGCCGTCGGTCCGCAGCACCTGTCCTTTGAACCTGAGCCCCCCGCCCTGGAGGCGCGCGAGACCGGCGATCGGCGTCCGGCACGAGCCGTCGAGCTCGGCGAGAAAGGCGCGCTCGGCTGCGAGCGCCGAGAGCGTCGCACGGTCGGCGATCGCGGCAAACGCCGCCAGCGCCCTGGCGTCGCCGCTCCGCGCCGTCAAGGCGATCGCCCCCTGCCCGACGGCCGGCAGGAAGTGGTCGAGGTCGAGGGGCGCGCGGGCGCGATGAACGAGTCCGAGCCGCTTGAGGCCGGCCATCGCGAGCAGAGTTGCGCCGATCGCCCCCGTCTCCGCCCTGCGCAGCCGCGTCTCTACGTTGCCGCGCAAAAGCTCCGGTTTGAGGTCGGGCCTGATCCGCAAGGCCTGCGCCCGCCTTCTCAGCGAGGCCGCGCCGAGGCTCACGCCCCGGGGCAGCCCCTCGATCGTATCGGCGAAGGAGGAGATCAGCGCATCGCGCACATCCTCGCGCGGCAGGAATCCCGCCAGCCCCACGCCCTCCGGCAGGGCGGTCGGGAGATCCTTGGCCGAGTGGACCGCGCCGTCGATCTCGCCCGCAAGCAGCGCCGCGTCGATCTCCTTCGTGAACAGACCTTTCCCGCCGGCCTCGGCGAGCGGCCGGTCCTGGATCTTGTCGCCGCTCGTGCGGATGATCCTGAGCTCGATCCGCTCCGCCTCCCAACCAAGCGAGGCGGCGAGGCGGCGGCGCGTCTCGTTCGCCTGCGCGAGCGCCAGCGGCGAGCCCCGCGTGCCGAGAACGAACGCCGGAGACGAGGTTTGGCGGTCCTGCGACATCGAGCCTCTATTCGAGCATTCCGCGGCGATGTCAAACCAGCGCCGCTCGAGTCCTCAGCGCGCCCTGCGTCAAGCCGTCGCGTTGACCCACAAGGCGCGTCCCGTTACTTACCGGGCATCACGTCGCGAGACGTTCGCGAGACGTGACGGCCACAAACAGAAACGTGCAAAAAGAGTTGGTGGCCAAGACGACTGTGTGCAGCAGTGTGAAAGCGGCCGGGACCCAATCGGTTCCGGCCTTTTTTTCTTTCCTTGGCCAGTCAGCGATGAGAAATCCCACCGTCTTTGGAACGACATGCCCGATCCCGGCATTGCTACGCTCGGATATTCGGGAGATTCCGGATGGCGACGATCGCCTACAGAGTGATGCGGGACGGCGACCAGTGGACCCTGAGCCGGGACGGGAAACCCGCAGGCATGAGCTATTTCACCCAGGAAGCCGCCTTCGAAGTCGCGGTCGGAGAAGCAGGCGGTGATCTGAGGTCCGGCCACGACATCGTGATTGAGGTCAACTCCGCGAGCGAACGGGCGGGGGCGCGCGATCGCGGAGGAGAACCGATGCGGGGCGACGGATTCGCTTCCTAGGCCGCATGCCGGGCAGCATCGAACGCCGGTCACGCTGACCGCATCGAACGTCGTCATCCGGGCGCTCTGGCAGCCGCGTTCGCCCTGGCTTTCGCCAATCGACTTGGAACCTTCGGCCGGCGGACGGCGTTTGCCAACGCTGCGACCGGAGAGCTTTGTCCATGCCGCCCGATGCGCCGCGGTCCGCCCGCCGGAAAAAGAAATGGTCGGCCGAGGTCACGGCCCATTCGGACTCGCTCGATCTGGAGGAAGGCGTTTTCACGAAAAGCGCGACGGAGATAGCGCGGTCGCTCAAACGCTCGGCTCAGGCGAGCACCCGCCGCAAGTCGACCCCATTTCGCTCCGCCATGTCGATGCTCAATCTGTATATCAACCGCGCCGGCCGGAACCTGCCTCCCCGGCGCAAGCGGACCCTCCAAGCGGCAAAGGGGAAGCTGCGCGAGCTGTTCGGGCGCAAGGCTTGACGGCCGCGTCAGGGCGCCGGGAAGCGCCCGGGCGGCGCACGACATAATCCTTCGCCATCGAAAAGACCGGAGAAGCCGGATGAGCCGAGTCCGCCAGCCTGAGAACAAGGACGCCAAAATCCCGCAGCCGCACGAGCCCGATCGCGACAACCGGCAGCCTTACAGTAAGGAGCATGAGGAGTACTCCGGCGCCGGAGTGGTACGGCCGCCGGAGGAGAAGGTCGGCAACCGCGAGGAGCCGGACCCCGAGCGCAAGTCCTGATGCTATTCTGCGGCACGCCGCTGGCCGTCCGCCTTCTCGATTTGCTCGGCGATCGTGGCGACAAACGCTGGTAGATCGTCCGGCTTGCGGCTGGTGACAAACCTGCCGTCGACGACGACTTCCTCGTCCACCCAATTCGCGCCGGCGTTCTCGGCGTCCTTGCGCACCGACGGCCACGAGGTCATGCGAAGGCCCTGCACGGCGTCGGCCTGTACGAGGAGCCACGGGCCGTGACACACGGCGGCGATAAGCTTGTCGCCGTCGACGAAGGCCTTGACGACGCGCATGGCCTCGGCATCGATCCGCAGCTTGTCCGGATTGATGACGCCGCCGGGGATCAGGAGCGCGTCGTAGTCGTCGGGGTTTGCGTCCGCGATCTTGAGGTCCGCCGGCTGGGTCTCCCCCCAGTCGGTGAACTTCCAGGCGCGGATGGCTTCCCCGGTCGGAGTCGCCACCTCGACTCGCGCGCCTTTCTTGCGCAGTTCGTCGCGCGGCCTGGTGAGCTCGAGCTGCTCGACCCCGTCGGTGCAAATGATGAGGATTTCGGGCATGCTGGATTTTCATGAGAGACTCCTTGATTCCCGCCCGCTCGCCAACGGAAGGGCGCGGGCATTGTTCCTTCCGGCGGTGCGACCGGAACCGAAACTCGCCTTGGCGCTTATTGCCCTTGGGCGGGAGGAGGCGGCAAAGATGACAGCCGACAAGTCGGCTCGGATCGAGGCGCTGCGCCATGAAGCTGCGGGGTGCCGCGCCTGTCCCTTATGGAGGAACGCGACCCAAACGGTGTTTGGCGAGGGGCCTGCGGAAGCCGATATCCTCTTCGTCGGCGAGCAGCCCGGCGATCGGGAGGACAGGGCGGGGCGTCCGTTCGTGGGGCCAGCGGGTCTCATGCTCGACAAGGCGCTCGAAGAGGCGGGCGTCGATCGAAAGCGGGCCTATGTCACGAACGCCGTCAAGCACTTCAAGTTTGAGCCGCGCGGCAAGCTGCGCCTGCACAAGAAGCCGAACGCGGGCGAGATCAACGTCTGCAAGCGGTGGCTGTTCGGCGAGATCGACGTCCTGAAGCCCCGTCTCGTCGTGGCCCTCGGCGCGACCGCGGCCCAGAGTCTCGCGGGAAGGCCGGTGCAAATCGGCAAGAACCGGGGCGACACGCTCACCCTCGCCAACGGGCTACGCGTGTTCGTGACCGTTCATCCTTCCTCGCTTCTCCGCCTTCCCGATGAGGCGGACAGGAAGGCCGCCTACGCGCACTTCGTCGAGGACCTGCGCGCGGTCGGCGCTCTGGCGGCGGCGGGTCAACGCGTCGGCGCGCCGCAAGTCGTGGCCCAGTGAAACCGCGCCGGGCCTGCAATAGTTGCCGACACGCGGTCGCCGCGCGAGTTGACGAGGCGCGCCTCGACCGGCGCTGGGCGGCATTGACTGACTTCTCAGGAAGAGAGCGTGCTCGGGTCCGGCGTGAAGCGCCGCTCTTTCAAATGCGCCGCCACCGAGGCGATCTGTTGAGCCAGCTCCGCCACCGTATAGGGCTTGCTTAGCCTCGGCAAATCTATGTTCATCTTCGCCCTGTCGGAGTAACCCGTTGCGAGAACGAGCGGGAGCGCCGGATATGCGTCGCGCAGCCGCTCCGCCAAGGCCGCGCCCGTCATCTCGGGCATCGCGTAGTCCAGAATCGCCAGGTCCGGCGGCCCATTCGCCTGCAAGAACTCCAGGACCTTGTTGGCGGAGGCGATCGTGATCGGTTCATGGCCGAGCTCGCGCAGCATGTCGCCGGTCATCATGAGGACCAGCGGATCGTCGTCTACGAGGAGAATGCGATAGCTCGACTCTTCGAGCTCCGTATTTTTGGAGCGGCTCGGCGCGGATGAAGCGCGCTCAGGCGCCACAGGAAGCCATAGCGAAATCGTGGTCCCCTCGTCTGGCCGACTGGCGATTTGCATCGCGCCGCCGGTTTGCAGGATCAGACCTTGCACCATGGACAGCCCGAGCCCCGAACCCCTGCCGACAGGCTTGGTCGTGAAGAAAGGCTCGGTAGCGCGCTTCAGCGTCTCGACGTCCATCCCGCACCCGGTATCCGAGATGGACAGGCGCACGTAAGAGCCTTTGGCCAACTCTCCCGGAATCTGCGCCTCGTCAGCGGTTGTGGCTGTTATCGAAAACGTCCCGCCGGATGGCATGGCGTCGCGCGCGTTCAAGCCGAGGTTGAGAAGCGCCAGCTCGAACTGGTTGCGGTCGATGCGTACGGGCGGCAGATCGCTCGGCAGATCGACGGCGATGCGCACTGTCGGCTCCAGCGAATGCGACATCATGTCGACCATTCCGCTGACCACGTCGGAGAGCGATACGGATTCGAGCTTCAGTTCCTGCCGCCGCGCGAAGGCCAGCATCCGTTTCGTCAAGGCCGCTCCGCTCGCGGCCGCCTCCATCGCCCGTCCGAGCCAGGTCGTCAGCCGTTCGTCGTCTGCGACGCGCTTCAGAGCGAGTTCGAGACTGGACATGATAACCATGAGTAGATTGTTGAAGTCGTGAGCGAGACCGCCCGTGAGCTTTCCCAGGCTTTCGAGCTTCTGCATCTCCGCCACCTGAGCGAGCGCCGCCTCGCGCTCCCGGGTGCGGGCTTCGACCCGCATTTCGAGCTCGGCGTTCGACGCCGCGAGCTCGGCCGTGCGGTCGGCCACACGCTGCTCCAGCTCCGCGTTCAGCGCCTCCAGCTGACGGTTCTTCCTATAGAGATCGCAAAAGACACGGACCTTTGCCCGCAGGAGGTCCGGAACGATCGGGACCGGCAAATAATCGACGGCGCCGGCTTGATACCCGCGCAGGCTGTCGAACTCGGTCAGATACACCGCCGAGACGAAGATGATCGCTGTCCGTATGAATCGCGGGTGATCGCGAATCATCGCCGCCAGCTCGAAATCCGTCAAGTTCGGGCATCGAAACATCGACCAGGATGACGGCCACCTCGTGGCGCAGCAGTTGCTCGAGCGCCTGACGTCCCGAATTCGCCTTGATCAGGTTCTCTCCCAGCTCCTCCAGGATCACCTCGTAACTGAGGAGTTTCGACGGCTGATCGTCGACGAGAAGAATATTGACCGGGTCGCGATTGGATTGCATGTGCGCGTCGGCTATCGATGCAGCCAAACGCGAAGCGCCGAGATCAACTGCTCCGTGTTCACCGGCTTCGCCAGATAGTCGGAGGCGCCCGCCTCGAGGCACCTTTCCCGATCTCCTTTCATGGCCTTCGCGGTCAGCGCAATGATCGGCAGGCGGCGCAGCAGCGCATCGGAACGGATAGCTTTCATGGTTTCGTAACCGTCCATCTCCGGCATCATGATGTCCATGAGGACGATGGAAACGCTTGGATCCCCCTTGAGGATAGCGATCGCCTCGCGGCCCGTCGTGGCAGTCAGCACGTTCATCCCCCGCCGCTCGAGCACGCTGCTGAGGGCAAAGATATTGCGCGCGTCATCATCGACCAGAAGCGCCTTTCGGCCCTGCAGGCTTTCGTCGGAATTGCGCAAACGCTCCAGCATGCGCTGCTTGTCCGGCGGAAGATCGTCGACAACCCGGTGCAGGAAGAGAGCGGTTTCATCGAGAAGCCGCTCGGGCGACTCCACCCCCTTCACGACGACGCTGCGCGCCATTGTATGCAATCGCGCGTCTTCCTCCGGAGTGAGCTCGCGCCCGGTGAAAACGACGACCGGCACCTGCTCCAGACCATCGTGCTCCCGCATGCGCTCGAGCAGCTCGAACCCCGACATGTCGGGCAGCTTCAGGTCGAGAACGACGCAATCGACCGGCTCCGAACGCAGGATCGACAGCGCATCCCCGCCGTTGTCCGCGCTCACCATTTCGACGTCGCCGTCGCCAAGCAGTTCGGTGATGCCAAGCAGTTCGGCGGGATTGTCCTCGACAACCAGAAGACGCTTATGCGGCGCACGCGCGAATTCTGTCAGCCGCGTAATCGACTTTTTCAGTCCATCCATGGTCGTGGGCTTGTTGACGAAGGAAAAAGCGCCGCCCGCAAGCCCGTGCTGCCAGTCCTCGTCGAGCGTGATGATCTGCACCGGGATGTGGCGGGTCTGCGGGTCCTGCTTCAACTGGCTCAGCACGGCCCATCCCAGCATGTCGGGCAGGAAGACGTCGAGCGAGATCGCCATCGGCCGGAATTTTCGCGCGAGCGCGAGCGCCTCGCCGCCCCGCCCCGCCACGAGAACCTTGAGGCCGATGTCGTGCGCCAGATCCAGCACGATCCGTGCGTAGTGCGGATCGTCCTCTACGACCAGCAGCACCGCGTCGTCGGCCTGGAGATGCGCCCGGTCGTCGACAGGCAGGGGCAACGGTTCCTCAAGTTGAGGCAGCGCTCCCTGCCCGCTCCCCGGCCCGGAGCCCATTCCATCCGCGGATTTCGCGAAAACCCGCGCAGGGCCAGCGTAGATCTGAGGCACATAGAGGATGAAGGTGCTGCCTTCGCCCACTTTGCTGCGCAGTTGGATTTCACCGCCAAGAAGGTTCGAAAGCTCGCGGCTGATCGCAAGCCCCAGGCCGGTCCCGCCGTAGCGCCGACTCGTGCTCGCGTCCGCCTGCTGGAAGGCCTCAAAAATGATGCGTTGCTTCTCCGGGAGGATTCCAATTCCGGTGTCGGTCACTTCGAACGCGACGACAGACGGCGCAGTCGCCAGAACCGGATGCGTCGGCGTCCAGCCGGAAGTCGCCCGCGCGACACGCATGCGGACGCCGCCTCGCTCGGTGAACTTGATCGCGTTCGAAAGCAGATTCTTCAGAACCTGCTGGAGACGTTTGGAGTCGGTGGTGATGCTGCGCAAGTCGCGGTCGATAGCGACCTCGAAAGAAAGGCCGCGCCGCTCCGCCTCGTGGCGGAACGGGCGGGTGACGGATTCCTCGAGGTGGCTCACCGCAATTTCTTCCGCGTCGACCGACACCGTCCCGGATTCGATCTTCGAAAGGTCGAGGATGTCGCTGATGAGATTGAGCAGGTCGCTGCCCGCTCCGTGAATTGTCCGCGCGAACTCGACCTGACGATGCGTCAAGTTGCCGTCGGGATTGTCCGTGAGCTGCTGGCCAAGGATCAGGATGCTGTTGAGCGGCGTGCGCAGCTCGTGCGACATGTTCGCGAGAAATTCCGACTTGTACTTCGAGGTCAACGCGAGCTCGGTCGCCTTCTCCTCGAGCGCTCGCCGGGCCTGCTCAATCTCGTCATTCTTGCGCTCGACCTCGGCGTTCTGCTCCGCGAGCTGCTGGGCCTTCTGCTCGAGCTGTTCGTTCGTCAGCTGCAGCTCCTTTTGCTGCGTCTGCAACTCGGTGGCCAGCTGCTGCGACTGCTTGAGAAGTCCTTCCGTCTGCATGGTCGCTTCGATGCTGTTGAGCACGATGCCAATTCCGGTGGTGAGCTGCTCCAGAAAGGTCTTTTGCAGATCGGTGAATGGAGAGACCGAAGCGAGTTCGATCACCGCTTTCACCTGACCCTCGAACAGAACCGGCAAGATGATGAGATTGGTCGGCTTCATCTCGAATATGCCCGTCCGGATCGGAACGACGTTCAACGGCACTTCGGAGATCAAGGTCGCCCGCGCATCGATGGCGCATTGCCCGATGAGGCCTTCGCCGAACCTGACGATTTGAAGGTGGCCGTCGGACCGGGCGTCGGCATAGGCCGCCAGGAGTTTGAGGACAGGCGCGTCCTCCGTGTCCACGAGGTAGATGACGCCGTTTTGGGCGGCGACCTGAGGCGCCAACTCCTGCAGCAGCATCTGGCCGACTGTCGTCAGGTCGCGCTGGCCCTGCAGCATGTTGATGAAGCGGGCGAGGTTCGTTTTCAGCCAGTCCTGCTCGGTATTGCGCTCGGTCGTCAGGCGCAAGTTGTCGATCATCGTATTGATGTTGTCCTTGAGCTCCGCGACTTCCCCACGTGCATTGACCTGGATCGAGCGGGTCAAATCGCCTTTCGTCACCGCGGTGGCCACCTCCGCGATGGCTCGAACCTGTGTGGTCAGGTTGGCCGCGAGCAGGTTGACGTTGCCTGTCAGATCTTTCCACGTCCCCGCGGCTCCGGGGACGTTGGCTTGACCGCCAAGCCGGCCTTCGACGCCGACCTCTCTCGCGACCGTGGTGACCTGGTCGGCGAAAGTCGCGAGGGTGTCGGTCATGTTGTTGATCGTCTCGGCGAGCGCCGCCACCTCGCCCTTCGACTTGACCGCCAGGTTCTGCTTGAGGTCGCCGTTGGCCACCGCCGTCACAACTTTCACGATGCCGCGGACCTGCTCCGTCAGGTTCGCCGCCATCACGTTGACCGTGTCGGTGAGATCCTTCCACGTTCCAGCGACCCCGGGGACCAAAGCCTGGCCTCCGAGCTTTCCTTCGGTCCCCACTTCGCGGGCGACGCGCGTCACCTCGGATGCGAAGGCGTTGAGCTGGTCGACCATCGTGTTGATCGTGTTCTTGAGCTCGAGGATTTCGCCTTTCACGTCGACCGTGATTTTCCGCGAAAGATCGCCCCGGGCGACCGCAGTCGTCACCTCGGCGATGTTGCGCACCTGCGTCGTCAGGTTCGCGGCTAGAAGGTTGACGTTGTCGGTCAGGTCTTTCCATGTGCCGCCGACGCCCGGCACGAGCGCTTGTCCGCCGAGCTTTCCTTCCGTTCCCACCTCTCGGGCGACGCGCGTCACCTCGGCCGCGAAAGAACGCAACTGCTCGACCATCGTGTTGAGGGTCTCCTTGAGCAGAAGGATTTCGCCTCGGACGTCGACCGTAATCTTCTTCGAGAGGTCGCCGTTCGCGATCGCGGTCGCCACTTCCGCGATATTTCGGACCTGACCCGTGAGGTTCGAGGCCATGAAGTTCACATTGTCGGTCAGGTCCTTCCATGTTCCCGCGACCCCAGGCACTGCAGCCTGGCCCCCGAGCTTCCCTTCCGTTCCGACTTCTCGCGCCACCCGCGTCACCTCGGAGGCGAAGGCGTTGAGCTGATCGACCATCGTGTTGATCGTGTTCTTGAGCTCGAGGATTTCCCCTTTCACGTCGACCGTGATCTTTCGCGAGAGATCGCCGCGCGCGACCGCGGTCGTCACCTCTGCGATGTTCCGGACCTGGGCGGTGAGGTTGCCGGCCATGGAGTTGACGTTGTCGGTCAAGTCCTTCCAGGTCCCGGCGACGCCCGGGACCTGGGCCTGCCCGCCGAGCCGCCCTTCCGTTCCCACTTCGCGGGCGACGCGCGTCACTTCGCCGGCGAACCGGTTGAGCTGATCGACCATCGTGTTCAGCGTTTCCTTCAGTTGAAGGATCTCACCGCGCACGTCGACGGTGATCTTGCGGGAAAGATCGCCGGTTGCGATCGCGGTCGCGACTTCCGCGATGTTGCGCACCTGTCCGGTCAGATTTCCGGCCATCGAGTTGACGCTGTCGGTGAGGTCTTTCCAGGTCCCGGCGACGCCCGGCACCTCCGCCTGCCCGCCGAGCCGCCCCTCGGTTCCCACCTCTCGCGCGACCCGCGTCACCTCGCCGGCGAAAGCGTTGAGCTGATCGACCATCGTGTTGATCGTGTCCTTCAGCTCCAGGATCTCGCCGCGCACGTCGACGGTGATCTTGCGCGAGAGATCGCCTCGCGCCACCGCCGTCGCCACCTGAGCAATGTTCCGCACTTGGCCAGTCAGATTCGACGCCATGGAATTGACGCCATCCGTCAGGTCCTTCCATGTGCCGGCGACGCCCGGAACCTGCGCCTGGCCGCCGAGGCGACCGTCCGTGCCGACCTCGCGCGCCACGCGAGTCACTTCGCCTGCGAAGGCGTTCAACTGATCGACCATCGTATTGATGGTCTCCTTGAGCTGCAGGATTTCGCCGCTGACGTTGACGGTGATTTTCTTGGAGAGATCGCCGTTGGCGATCGCGGTCGACACTTCTGCGATGTTGCGGACCTGTGCGGTCAGGTTCGACGCCATCGAATTGACGTTTTCTGTCAAATCCTTCCAGGTGCCGGCGACGCCCATGACGTTGGCCTGCCCGCCGAGCCGGCCTTCGGTCCCGACTTCGCGCGCGACCCGGGTCACCTCGCCGGCGAAACGGTTGAGCTGATCGACCATCGTATTGATGGTCTCCTTGAGCTGCAGAATCTCGCCGCTGACATTGACGGTGATTTTTTTCGACAGGTCTCCGCCCGCGATCGCCGTCGCCACCTCCGCAATGTTGCGCACCTGGGCCGTCAGATTGCCGGCCATCGAATTGACGCTGTCGGTGAGATCCTTCCAGGTTCCCGCGACGCCGAGCACCTGCGCCTGACCGCCGAGCCTCCCCTCCGTTCCCACTTCGCGCGCGACGCGCGTCACTTCGGAGGCGAACCCGTTCAGCTGGTCCACCATTGTGTTGATCGTGTCCTTGAGCTCGAGGATTTCGCCTCGGACATCGACGGTGATCTTGCGGGACAGGTCGCCGCGCGCCACCGCGGTTGTCACCTGGGCGATATTGCGAACCTGATCGGTGAGATTACCGCACATCGCATTGACGCTGTCGGTGAGATCCTTCCAGGTTCCCGCGACTCCGGGCACCAGCGCTTGTCCGCCGAGCTTCCCCTCGGTCCCCACTTCGCGAGCCACTCGGGTGACTTCGGAGGCGAACGAACGAAGCTGATCGACCATCGTATTGATGGCTTCCTTGAGCTGCAGTATCTCCCCCCGCACATCGACGGTGATCTTCTTGGAAAGGTCCCCGTTCGCGACCGCAATCGTCACCTCCGCGATGTTGCGCACCTGGCCCGTCAGGTTGCTCGCCATCGAGTTGACGCTTTCGGTGAGATCCTTCCAAACGCCGGTCACTTCGCGCACCTGCGCCTGGCCGCCGAGTTTTCCGTCCGTGCCAACCTCGCGGGCGACTCGAGTGACTTCTGAGGTGAACACGCTCAGCTGTTTGATCATCGCGTTGACGATTTTCGCAGATCGCAGGAACTCGCCTTGCAAGGGACGTCCCTCGACGTCGAGCGGAACGGTTCGCTGCAAGTCGCCTTGCGCGACTGCCGTCACAGCCTGGGTCACGGCGCTGGTCGGCCACAAAAGATCGTCGACCAGCGCATTGACCGACCCTTCCATTTCTCCCCAGGCGCCGGCGGAGACGTTCAATCGGACCCGCTTGCGGGTCTTACCTTCTTTCCCGACGATCTGGCCGACCTGTTCGAGCTGTTGCGCCATGCACTCGTTGGTGCCGACGATATCATTGAAGGTGTCCGCTATTTTGCCGCGCAGCCCCGGCCCCGATGGGAGGCGCGCCGAAAAGTCGCCCGCCCGCACTGCCTGGAGCGCTTGCAACAGGTGGCGCAGGTAACTCTGGTTGTATCTTCCCTCGGCGCCGTCTGTGTCGCTTGGCTTTGTCCTCAGTCCAGATGTTGTAACTGGGGCGTCGGCGTCCATGCGGGACCCTTTCTCCGGTTTGACGGCAGTTCAGGATGGCGATGCCTGGCAACGGAAAATTGGATACGACTCGTCTTGGCGAGAAGGCAAAATTGTTCCGCCCAACTATGGTCGAGGATGCACGTCATTCGGCGCGCCGCAACGCCGGACCGTCCCGTCGCTGCCGACAAGAGTTTTCCCCTCGCCCTCTTTTCCGCCACAATCGTTCCCGCCGAAACCTCGTCAAACGCGCCAGGATTTTAAAAGTTCCAAAAGCGCCGAAAAAAGCAAAGAGGGTGGAGAAATCGATCGAACTTCTTCATCACTCAATCGACTCGGCTGCCCCGCCAGGCGTCCGGTCGCGATGACTTTTGCGCCGTCCGAATGGCCGCCGGCGGTTCGGAACTAAAGGCCGCCCACCGCATTTTCCATCATGACGGACCCGAATCATTTCGAAAGCTTGGGCGCGATGTCGATCCAACAGCCGACCGATCCCAAACCCGACGTGGGTCCGCCGCAGCCCGCGGAGCCGCCCGCGCCGGACGTGGTCCACCCGCCGACGCCTCAGGAGACGCCGGAGAAGGACGTCCCGATCGGGGTGCCGGACCAGGTTCAGGACCCGCCATCGCCTGCGCCGCCGCAGGAGATTCCGCGCGGGCAGCCGCCGGAGGTCCCGCCGTCGCCAGGAGTTCGGACGGAACTGAGCGGTTCGGGGGCGAAACCCTTTATCCGTGGTCGTCACGGAGGAGCCGGATATGAGCCAGACCGTTGGAGATTTCGTCGTCGAGCGCCTGCACGCCTGGGGCGTGCGCAAGATATTCGGTTATCCGGGCGACGGCATCAACGGGGTGATCGAGGCTCTGAACCGGGCCGATGGGAAGATCGAGCTGATCCAGGTGCGGCACGAGGAGATGGCCGCCTTCATGGCCAGCGCCTACGCCAAATTTTCCGGCGAGCTCGGCGTTTGTCTGGCGACTTCGGGGCCAGGCGCGTCGCATCTGGTCACCGGTCTCTACGACGCCCGGCTGGATCACATGCCGGTTCTCGCCATCGTCGGCCAGCAGTCGCGCAACGCGATGGGCGGACATTACCAGCAGGAGGTCGATCTCTGCAGCTTATACAAGGATGTCGCGGGCGCCTTCGTGCAACAAGCGGCGACTGCCCCGCAGGTCCGCCATCTGATCGATCGGGCTGTCCGCATCGCGGTCAGCCGGCGCCGGGTCACGGCCGTGATTTTGCCGAACGACCTGCAGGACGCGACTTACGAAAACCCGCCGCGCAAGCATGGGACCCTGCACTCGGGCGTCGGCTTCGCCAAGCCGCGCACGACGCCGTTCGAGGCTGATCTTCGCCGCGCCGCCGACGTGCTGAACGCTGGGGAGAAGGTCGGGATTTTGGTGGGTGCGGGAGCGCTCGGCGCGACCGACGAAGTGATCGCGGTTGCGGAGAAAATGCGCGCCGGGGTCGCCAAGGCGCTGCTCGGGAAGGCGGCCGTTCCGGACGATCTTCCTTACGTCACCGGGTCGATCGGGCTACTCGGCACGAAGCCGAGCTGGCGACTGATGACCGAGTGCGACACGCTGCTGATGGTCGGCTCGGGCTTCCCCTATTCCGAGTTCCTGCCCGAAGAAGGCAAGGCGCGCGGCGTGCAGATCGACATCGAGCCCGAAATGCTGTCGCTCCGCTATCCGATGGAGGTCAATCTGGTCGGCGACGCCAAGGAGACCTTGAAGGCGTTGCTGCCCCTCATCAACCAGAAGACCAACGGAGCCTGGCGGGACGGAATCGAAAGCGAAGTCAAGCAATGGTGGAAGACGCTCGAACAGCGCGCCATGCAGCCGGCGAACCCGATCAATCCGCAGCGCGTGACCTGGGAGCTGTCGCCGCGCCTGCCGGAAGGCGTGATCGTCACCAGCGATTCGGGCTCTTGCGCCAACTGGTACGCCCGCGACATCAAGGTGCGTCGCGGCATGATGGGTTCGCTGTCCGGCGGCCTTGCGTCAATGGGGGCGGCGGTGCCTTACGCGATCGCCGCAAAATATGCGCATCCCGATCGCCCGGTCGTCGCGCTGGTCGGCGACGGGGCCATGCAGATGAACAACATGGCCGAACTCATCACCGTGGCCAAATATTGGCGCAACTGGGCGGACAAGCGCTGGATCGTCTGCGTCTTCAACAACGAGGACCTCAACCAGGTGACCTGGGAGCAACGGGTCATGGAGGGCGATCCGAAGTTCGACGCCTCGCAGCAGATCCCCAACGTCCCCTACCACCGGTTCGCCGAGCTGATCGGCCTCAAGGGCATCTATGTCGACAAGCCTGAGAGACTGGGCGCGGCATGGGACGAGGCGATGGCCGCCGACCGGCCCGTGGTGCTCGAGGTCAAGACCGATCCCGAAGTGCCGCCGCTGCCCCCGCACATCACCCTCAAGGACGCGAAGAATTTCGCCGAGACCCTGATCAAGGGCGACCCCGACGAGGGCGGCGTCATCAAGGGCTCCGCCCGTCAGATCCTGAGTTCGATCCTGCCGGGCGGCAAGGACTGATTCCGGCTTTCTTGTCGCCGTCTAGGGAAACGGCGGACGGAGACCGGCCGAAGCTCCTCCTCCGTCCGCGAGACTTTGCTGTCCGGCTCGTTTCTCTGACTGCCTGGGGAGCCTATAGCAATGGCGTGACGTCTCGCTTAGGCCTTCCTCATGGACCCCTTCGAACATACCGCCCGCCTTCTGGCTGAGCGCGCCCTCGGCCTGCCGAAATGCTATTAGGTCGCGCCGATGCTCGCGCCACGAACCATGGATAACCTCATCGACCTCGCATCCCTGCGGAAAGATGCGATGCCCCCGTCGGCGCGCGAAATGGCGCGCCTTTCGCTTTTCGACTGGTTCGCGGTGGCGCGGGCGGGAGCGCAGGAGCCGGTGGCGATCATCCTGCGCGGCCTGCTCGCGGACGAGGCCGGCAGGCCGGCGGCCTCGGTCGTCGGCCTCTCGGCAAAAGTGCCAGCCCGGGCCGCCGCTCTCGCCAACGGGACGATCTCGCATGCGCTCGACTACGACGATACGCATTTCGCCCATATCGGCCACCCGTCGGTTGCGATCCTGCCGGCGGCGCTGGCGGTCGGCGAGGAGCTCGGCGCATCCGGGGCGGCCGTGCTCGACGCGTTTCTCGTCGGCGCCGAAGCCTCGATCCGCATCGGCGTGGTCCTCGGCCGTCCGCACTACGACCGGGGCTTCCATCAGACCGCGACCGCGGGCGCCTTCGGCGCAACAATCGCTGCGGCCCGGGTGATGGGACTGACGCGCGATCAGACCCGCCAGGCCCTGAGCCTCGTCGCGACCCGCGCCTCAGGCCTGAAGTCCCAGTTCGGCTCGATGGGCAAGCCCTACAACGCCGGGATCGCCGCCTCCAACGGCGTCGAAGCGGCCATGCTCGCAAGGCGCGGTTTTGTCTCGGCCGACGACGGGGTCGGCGGCGCGCAGGGTTTCGTCGACGCACACGTCGACCGTGCGTTCGAGGAGGCGGCCTGGTCACACCCGCCGCCGCAACAGTTCCTGTTCGAGGACGTGAAGCACAAGCTGCACGCCTGCTGTCACGGCCTCCATGCCGCTATCGAGGCGCTCCGCGAGCTGAAAGCGCGCCGGGCGATCGAGCCGGACGAGGTCGCGGCGGTCCTGATCCGCGTCAATCCGCGCTGGCTCGCGGTCTGCGACATCAAGCGGCCTCGCACCGGGCTCGAGGCGAAGTTCAGTTATGCGATGACGGCCGCGATGATTCTTTGCGGCGTCGACACCGCCGCGGACCGGGCTTACGACGACGCGCTCTGCAAGGATCCCAAGCTGACCGCGCTCTTGCCCAGAATCGAAGTCGAAGGCGACGGGGCGCTGTCCGACACGGGCGCCGTGGTCCGCGTCGAACTGCGGGAGCGCCCGGCGGTCGAGGCGGCGCACGACCTTGCCGCGCGCGTCGCGCCGGAGACGCTTCAGCGCGGCCTGCGCGCCAAGGCCGCCTCGCTCCTCGGCGAGGTTTTGGCGGAGGCGCTGTGGCGGGGCGCGTCCGAGCTCGACGGCCTTTCGGCGCGCGAATTGGCGCGGCTGATGAACGCATAGTCGCCTGACCGCCGACGGCGCCTGCAAACGAAGAAATCCCTTGCGCCGCGGATTAACCCGCAAAGGTTAATTCGGTCGCGTCAAGGTTAATTTTCGATGTCTGTTTGATGCTCATCTGAAGTGACGTAAGGTGTTCTCTGCCGTTCCTATGAGGCGGAGCCATGGACGACCTGGTCCAATTCTTCTCGCTGAGGCTTGTCGACTTCCTCGACGATGTCTGTCACACCCCGCTGTGGGAGCTTCTGGCGTGGGCGACAGCCGAGACGCTGGCGATCGTCATGATCGTGAGTCTGACGCCGTCCTTCGGCGAGAGGCTAAAGGTGGCGCTCTACTTGGGGCTCGGGTTGATCGCCTTTGTCGAAGTCTTCCGGCCGCTGGGATGGAGCATGTTCTTCGGCTGAGGCGAGAAGCGCGGAAGGCCCCTGCGGCCTGATCCTTCCATGATCCTCCATTCCGCCCAATTTCCAGCGCCTGTTCGAAGCGCGTTGGCGCGTCCGGCCCGAACCTGTTTCAAATGCCCACCGTCCTCGTCCTGAGGCGCCCCGAAGGGCCCTCGAAGGACGATTCCACTGGACTCCGGCGGCGCCGCCGTCATCCTCAGGATGAGGTCGAGAACTTTTGCGACAGTCTATCATTCCGGAGGCTGCGAACTTGGCGAAGATTCTCCTGCGTGTCGGATTTGCCGCGGCTGTCGTTTGTTCGGCGGCGTCGCAGGCGTCGGCCAACGCCGCTTCGGGCGACGCGGCGCTCGAGCCGTTCGCCGTTCACATCAACCGGACGCCGAAGCAGGCCTGGCCGGGTTATGGAATCTACCTCGGAAACGGCCTCGTTCTGACCGCCGCGCATGTGCCCGGAGACGTCGCCAGAACCAGGCCGCACGTGCTGATCGCCGGGCAGGACCTTCCGGCGGCGCTGGTCAAGCAAGGCTCCCTGGCGCAAACCGATCTCACCCTTCTCTCCGTCGATGCGGCGAAGCTTCCCGTGCGATTGCAGATGCGCCGCCTGCCGCTCTGCGAAAGGCCGCCCTATCCCGGCGAGTCGGTCGCAGTCGTCATTCCCGAGGGCGCGGCTCGATCGCGGGTCCTGCCTCCGAACGCGATTCCGCCGCGGATTCGGGGTCGATTCGACACCCTGATCGGCGACGTCGCCACCACCGGAAACTCCGGCTCCGGCGTTTTCGACGTCCTCAATCAGTGCCTGCTCGGGATCATGAGCCGGAAGATTTCGATCAGTCTGCCGCCGACGCGACCCGGAGCGCCGGCGCAGATGCGGGATATCGCAAAATACTTTGTTCCGGTAAGTGAAATCAAAGCCTTCATCCCCGAGAGCGTCTCCTTCTGAGCCGGCGCGGCGCCGCCGCGGCAGACGCCTCCCGGCCGAGAATCGTTCCCGTCTTGGCCGAAGCTCGGGCGACGCCGCGGACGTCGCTCAAAGCTCAGTTGCGGCTTGCCGTTTCCTTGCCGACCGTGACGTTCACCGGCAGGGATGGTATGCCGTTTGCGACCACCTCCAGCGTGCTGTCGCCGGTCTCAGCGTCCGTGGGCACCTCGAACCAGGCTGAAACGATGGCGGATCCGGTCGCCACGCCCATCGTGCTGAAGTTATAGGTACGCGCGTATCGCACGTCTCCGGTCTTGTTATTGGTGATGCGCACCATCGGATAGTTGGTTGCGACTTGGAATTCGTCGCCGTACGCGTTCGCTTGCGACAGGCCATTGAGCTGCGTGCCGGAGATCTGGTAGTTCCCGCCCTCATCGAGGCTCTGAGTGTAAGTCGTGATCGTCGGCCTCCACGCGTTCTGGAACGTGCCGTTCGTGGACGTGTAGACGAAGTTGAGGTTCAGCATCACTTGGCCGGTCGGCAACAGCAGCAGGCTGGGCTGATTGTTGCACATGGACCCCGCTGGTTCGGGGATGAGATTCGCGCCGTCGAACTCGTAGAGCCTCCAGATGTCGCCCGGCGGACAGTTCGATAGCTGCGGCGATTCGGCTTCCGCCGAGACCAGATGACCCGCGCCGTTGCGGATGCTCGCGTAGCGAGCGTTGGCGCGAGCAGCCGGATCGTCGGTGATTCCGGGCGGGTTGGTTTGGACAAGGACATTCCCGTTCGGCAGCAGGCTGGACCAGGTATCGCCCGCGCCCTGCATGTGGGGAAGGTCTGGGCCGGCCGTCCAGGAATTGGTTTTCGGGTCGTAGATCGCGGTGTGGGCGACCGGCTGGTAGGTCACGCAAGCATTCGGATCCGTGCTGGGGCCCTTGATGGTGCATGCCGCGCCGCTGTTGAAGACTGTGCCGTCCGGCCGCAGGATCCCGGGGCCGATCTCGCCAGGCGGATGATAGACTCTCTTGCCGTGGTCATAAATGAGGTTCTTTGCGTTGTTCGTATCTCCGATGGTCGGCAGCCTTTGCGGCGTCGCCCCGGCGTCATCCCACCGCGATTTCGACGGATCGGAATTAGGGACGTACCGTTGCGCCTTGTTCACATCCGTCATGTTCACCGTCAAGACCGATCCGTCTGGCAGCAGGGTCAGGCCTTCCTCGGCGAAGATGTCATCCTTGGCGAAGCTGGAGACCTCGGTCCACTTCAGGGTCGTGGGATCGAGCTCGGCCATGGCCTTCGAAAACTTATGCCCGAGCAAGAGCTTCCCATTGGGAAGGAGCGTCCACGGCGAGTCGCCGATAAAGGCCCACTCGGGACCGGAGGGCGGCTCGATCATCGTCCACTTATCCGCCCTCGGATCGTAGACCGCCATCTGGTTTGTGAAATAGAGGGTGAGATTGTTGTTCGACAGCAGTTTGTACTCCCCGCCGATCAAGAGCACGCGCCCGTCTGGCAGGACGCCGCCTGAGGTGGCGTAGGGAATGTAGTTCGGCGGCAGGCTGGCGGCGGGATATAATGTGCCGTTCACGTAGCTGCCTTTCTTGTCCGGCTTGAAGCGGTAGAAATCCTGCAGCAAGCCGCCTTGAAAGAGAAGGGTGCCGTCGGTAAGCAGGAACCCATAGATGACGCCGTCGAACGGAGTACTCTTCGTCAACGCCGTGACGGTCCCGGCCTGCGCCCCAAGGGACGTTCCCGCAAGCAGCGCAGCAGCAAAAAGCAGGCTTTTCCTGAACATCTTTATTCCCTCCAAGCTGTGGTTTGCACGGCAAACACCCTCAGGCTGACGCTCCCTCGGGCAGACGTAAGCTCGCGACGCAACAGGAATGCTCGAATGTCCGAACGCGGAATCGACGACCAAAGCGCCTTTTGAGATAACCGGGCAAACTCCCGGACGCGTACTTCTGCAGCTAAGTCAAATCAGAACAACAATTACGCTGGAACTCTGGAACTCGAGCGCCAGCGGCCGATCCCAAACTTAAAGCTTTTATCAGCGAAGCAGAGAGCGGCCGTTGTCGCAATAATAATTTTTAGTTTCACCGGTCGGAGGCGGAGAGGACGCAGTTCGCGGTGCTACGAGACTGGAATTGCGTCGTTCGTTAACTTTGACCCATTTGCTTGCAGCGATCGCGACCGCTTGACCGTGTTCGTCAAGTATGCGTCAACTTGACGCAATCGGGCGCGCCGTCGGTTGGAGAGAGCCCTCGTGAACATTGCCGTAGAGCCGCGTGATGCCGCCGAGACGGCATCTCCTGGCGACACTATTGCGGATCGATCGCCGACCTCTCCGCAACAGTCTGTCTCCGCCCAGTCGCCGTCGCCGGGCGACGACAAGCCCCCATATCCGGCTTCGGCCTGGCCGCCGACGCATGAGGGTCCGCACGGCGTCCGCTTCGACTTCAACGACGGGCCCGGATCGCCCTACCGGACGCGAAGAGCCCGTGGCGCGTCCGCTTGAGCGATCTCGACACCGGCAACATTCTCTACGACACAACGATTGCGGCCGGCCGGGTCT
>CAVVTP010000021.1:0-122203 GCA_963751165.1 uncultured Alphaproteobacteria bacterium | reverse complement strand
GCCGTTCGTTGCTCGACCGCGCCTGCTGACGTCTTGCACGGTTGGGACGAGTCCGATTACGCAGCTTATCGGATTGGTCGCGATCGACCGCGATCGACCCGAAGCGGAAGTCCCGCGGGTGCTCAGAAACTCTAGCTGGTCCGAGAGAATCGGCGAATGCTAATCGCCAGCGACCATGTCGGTTAGGCGTGCTTCAAGTGCCTCGCCGAGCGCCAATCGTCCTTCGGCATTGTTTAGGTACGACAAAAACCGCAGATGACGAAGGTCAAACGGGATATCAGCCGGGTTCTGCGTGATCAATATCACATCGCGACCTAAAGTATGTGCGATGCCAATTTCGTAGAACACGTTGGGGTTTCGGCCCGTACAGTCACAAATCACGGCCCGAGACCTGTCGATAAGAGAAACGATATCCTGTATGATCGCGGGATTCTCCCAAATCTCGTCCGCACGTCTGCAACGCAAGCCCACCCCTTGAGCAATTTTTTGGAGAACGTCATAGACTTGCATGAAACTGGCATCGAATGGCATCATTACCGAAACAAGCGATGGCTCGATTTTTTCGTGTTCTGAAATTGAGAATACGCTAGGTCTTTGTCGGCGGAATCTAAAATTGCGCAGTAGGACACGGTAGAGATCGACATCTTTCACCGCCCAATGATTGCGCGAAAATTCGAAGTCATGAGGCATGTCAAACTCGATGCGCCTCCTATAGATGTCACCATTCAAAATCGGCGGAATGTCAGGCTCAAAAGTATATTCGATCGCAATTTCTGGGCCGGAGATTCGAGCACGAACGATCGTCCCCGCATAAGCCGGTTGGTCGTCAATGCCTTCAAGCATGAAAAGACAAGGTGATAGGATCAGCTTGTCAAGGAGAACGCTATCTCCGTCCTTATATGCCGGAATTAACTCTTTGGCGGTGTACTCGAAGAGGCGACCAAGATCCACTGTGTCTCGGTTGCCGCTCCAAGGCCTACTCCGCATTATAAGGTTAAACGCGCCGTTCTCCCGCCACCTTGGGGCGAGGTAGTTAAAACCCGCCACGTCGGCAGAGCAATCGGGAAAGCGAAACGGATGGTGGGTGAACTCGGTGAGAGGCCGTTTCCGTGGACACGCCTAGCGTCGCGGTACACAGCGGGCTAGTTCCTGACGAACATATGCGATCGCGCAGTCCAGCCAACGCGAAAGCGCAGCTTTGTCGCTCGGCGCGTTGAGATGATGGAGCGCAAATTCGGCGGGGCGATCCGACCACCAGGGAGCCGCACTTGCAAGGTGCATTCGTTCAAAAGTCAGTCGCGCGATGCGGTCAGGCAGGGACGGCGCGTCTCGGAGCGCGCCGAAATCCTCGATCGCCTCGACAAATTCGGTTCGAAAGCCGCTGGTTCGCGGAGCGCGCGTAAGCTCGCGAACAGATCGATCTGCCAATGTGGGTGCCCCGCTCCAGGGCTCTGAAATCCCACGCCCGAACTGTCCCAGTCGCGCAGCCCAGGCCATTCAAGTCTAAGCAATTGCGGCTTTACCGGATCGCCTACTTCACCGACATGGACGGTGAGCCCCGCTTGCCGAAAGTAGAACGGTCCTCGGGCGCTCGCCTGGTCCCACACTTCCTGATACCCGAGCCAAGCGGTGAGGCCTTCGGGCAGCGCCGCAAACTGCACGACACTTGCGACGCCGCGATTGCGAGTGATCCGTTCCACGCCATCGCCACGCAGCCCGGTCCAAACGCCAGCCGTAAGATATTCCGCTTCGATCACGATCGCGCACTTTGGGCGATCGAGGCTGGCGCTGAACAGCCCGCCGAGCGTGACCCAGCGGTGGTCGAGTTCGGCCTTGCTCGCGCGAAGCCGACGACGCTCTAGCTCAGAGGGCGTCAAGATCGATGCCGCCATAAAGATAGGATGCAGCCTCGGCGGCGCTGCGACGCCAGTCAGCATTGCTGAGATCGATCTGCCTGCCTAGTGCCCCAAGCGCTCGAACTGCTCGGCCCGTCACTGGATCAAGCGCGAGCAACGTAAGGTCGGGGATCGGGATCGGACCGACATGCCGAGCGCTGAGATCAAACTGGCCGCCAGCGACGTGCGGCGCGTAGAGGCCTAGAAGCTTGGCGAACGCGGCCGAATTGCAAATCCCCACAAACGCAGCGAGGAGGTCGGCCTCCTCCAGTTGCTCGTCAGCGACACTCTCGTTCACCTCAGCTATCTCAGGGGCGCTTGCGGCAACTCGCGATTTCAAGGTCCAGACATGGCCCATCACGGCAAAATAGGTCGCGTCGTAGTCGCCTACGAACGCGCCTTCGGCGCCGAAGAATTTAGTGAGGATACGGGGACGAGGGTTCAAGCTCCAGGCGCGGGGGTGCATGAGGCCCCACCAGTCCGTGCGTCCTGACCGAATGATCGTCGCGCGAGCTTCAAGCCGGGCGCGATTCGGTTCGAGATACTGTGCAAAATAGCGCGGAACCGCGTGCCGCACAGCGTCTTCGTCGGGGAACAGAGCGCCTTTGGTATCGTGCGGGAAGAAAAGCCAATAGACCTTGGTAATACGACCCCCCTTGGATTAAGTTCGGTCATTATCGCTTGGCGGAAGAAGCGTCGCTCCTTCGCCGGTAGCGCGTGATATTCCTCCGCCGTCAGCAACAGGGCGGTGTTAAGTCCGGTCTGAATACCTTGGGCAATCTCGAACAGGTTGGCGACCGTGGGCAAGCCGGCCTGGGAGAGCGCTTTGAGTATCCGCTCGCCCTTCGGGCTCGGCAGTCGCCAAGTTGGCCGTTCCTTGAGAGCTGCAACTGGCACAGGAAATAGGCTCCAGGCGTCCTCGACAATCGTCGCACTGCCTTCCTCCTCGCGCATACGGCGGAGCTGGCGAAGCGCAACGCTCGTGGCCAGAGGGTCATTTTCGGTGATCAGCGCTACGAACTCCTGGTCGTGTCGGCGGCCCTTGCTGAAGACCGCCGCGGCGACCTGGACGAGCGCGTGAGAGAAAAGGCCAAAATCGCCGATCGAGCCAAGAAAGCGAAGATCGGCGAGGTCGAGCAACTGCTCGCGCCATGTGGACGCCGCCTTAAGCGAAAGCAGGCTCGCGGGGAAAAGCGTGCCCAGCACGCCGCCCGGGTTGAGCGACTCAAGCGCGCTCAGCACAAAGGCCATGCTGTAGTCACCTCGACCGGCGCTCGCGGCCCCTAGCGCCACTGCTAGCTGATCGCGCTGCTTCGGCGTTTGGGCAGCAAACCCGATGAAGGGCGGGTTCATGACGATGACGTCCGCCGCAGGCATCCCGCGCTCGCCGAGAAAGTCGCCGGGTTGGAGATCGAGTGCGACACCGCCTGCCGGCATCCAATCGCGCAGCGACGCGGTCACCGCGAAGCGCGCCATCGCAATTGCTGCCGGCGAAATGTCATAGCCGATCAGTTGCAACCGGCCCGCAAAGCCCGCCCGGCGTAGCCCCCGCAGCGCCTCATGCAGGAAGGCGCCCGAGCCGCACGCCGGATCGCAAAGTGTAAGCGAGTCGCGTTGCTCGACCGGAGGGTCGATGCTTTCCAGCGCTCGTTCGACGAGGCAGCGCGCCAGCGTCGCCGGCGTGAAATGGGTGCCTCCCCGGCTTTCGCGCGCGACGTCGGAAATGCCGACTAGGCCGAACAGATCGAAATCGGTCGCGCCTCGCAACAGTTCGAAATGCGCTTCCTGGAACAACTGGCCGCCGGCGTGGCGGATGGTGAGCGCCGGGTGGAGCCGCAATAGTGACAAGGTGCCCGTCCCCTGCCCAACCTCGTCGATGGCCGCAGCCAGTCCCCGCGAGTCGAGTTTGGCAATCAGTGTCTCGGCATCATTTGCCAAACCGTAGTCGGACGCGGACGGCGCGACGTCCTTGCCCGCCAGGAGCCTCGCCAGCGCCGCAGTGAACAAGTCGGTGGCGCGCGCGTCGGGAACGCCTGCGGTATGGCCTAGCGAACGAAGTCGCCGGAAGAAGCCGAGCAAGTGATCGACAACGCTGCGGTTCGACCGCAGCCGGTCCTCGGAAAGAAAACCGTAGAATCGGTCGAGGTTGCGTTCAATACTGCCGCGTTCGAACACGCGTGCATCGGCCGGCCGGTCCCAGCGCAGCACGGCAACCTTGCCGGCGGTGACGGTCACGTGGTGTGCCACGTCGCTCGACCAGATCCAGTTGGCCGGCCCCGGGTTGCGCCACAATTCCTCGTCCGACAACGACATCGCAAAGCTGCCGTTAGCGCCATCGAGAAGAACGGCGTGCGTTCCGGGCGCCTCCGTTTCATGCTCGAAGAGCGGCGCCATCGCCAACCCGAAGTGGCGCGCCCACAGCCTGGGGTCCTCGCTGACGATCATCGCCGTAGCCCCACCGCCGGGAACAGCGGCAGCTGCTGCTCGGATGGAAGCGCGAAATCCTGGGCGATTGCTTGCAGGTGCGGTGCTAGGGGGAGCAGCAGCAGCTCCTCGCCGCCGACCGATCGGCTCTCGATCAGCCGGGCATGGTCGCAGTCCGGGAAAGCGACGAGCGTACTCCATAACCCCGGAAAGGAGCGGCCGACCACCAATGCGCGGAACTCTCTGAGAGCGCCTTTCCAGGCGCCCACCTCCACGCCGAAGCGCTGGTTGAGCTCGCGCAGTACTCGCAATGTGAGCACTGTCTGCCAGGAATACAGCGCGTGCCGCCCACGGCCGGCACCAGCCACGTCGGGCATAACAATGCACCGGCGTGCGCACCACTCACGCAGTTGGTGAGACGTCAGCCCAGCGAGACGCGACGCGTCGGCAGCTTGCATGAGTTGCATTCATGAAGGGTATCTCACCCGTCATAAATTACAATGCCCCTTATGAGTTCGGCGGGGATAGCAAGTTTGCGGGCATACGACGTGGTTTCTCGGCTGAAACGCCAAACGATTTCTTCATCCATGGCCGCCGGGAACCTCAAGCAAGTATCGGCCTCAACCTTCGGCATCCCGATAGCGAGAACGGCCGGTTTCCGCCCATTTGCGACATTCCGGATTAGTCGCCGACCATTGCAATTCGATCAAACGCCAACCCGCCGACCGCGCCCAGAAATTGCCTCCGTCCTCGACCGCGCAACGATCCATCTCCTTCCGTTCGTCCGTCGCGAAGCCGGGTTTGCCGAGCGCGCCTATGGGCCTCGACGACCTCATCGGGGCAACTCGCGCCGGGGGTTACCGGGGGGTTACCGGGGGGGGTACGGGGACATGATACGAAGTCCCCATATCAATCCACCCGCCCTCCCTGCGGCTTCCCCCGCTTGCCCGGGGCGGACAGTATGGCCGAGCTTCCTCGACCGTCGCGATGAAGTCCTGAGCGCCGAGCGGGCGCCCGTTGGGGCTCAGGGTCATCCGTCGAGCGCCGGGCCGACTTCGACCAGCGCGTCGTCGCGCCCCGCAACATGCGACGCGGTTGGCTTGACAGCGCTCGGCGAGCAAGTCGCGATAGAGGGCATAATCGCCCGGATCGGTGAGCAGCGCCTGTCGACGATTGCCCCGCTGCGTCACATGATGGGGAAGGCCGGGACCGTAATGTGCGAAAGACGAGCCATGGTCCAGCTGCTCACGATATTATGCAATTTATATCATGTCCCCGTAATCCCCTGGTAATCCCCTCAAGTCGATCCTTAAATCCGCCTTCGAGGGCCGCCTCGTCCCGCAAGATACGAACGATGAGCCGGCGAGCGCGCGCTGGCGCAGCTCGGCGGCGATCATCCGCTCGGCGCCGAACGACAGCGGGGCCGTCGTCGGAAGCGGCGCGTTTGCGACGGTGTGATATCCGCGATACCATATACAGAACTGAAGGTTGATCAGTCGAGGATATCATGCGCGTCGCCAAGTGGGGCAACAGTCTCGCCATTCGGCTTCCCAAGGACTTGGTCGCGTCGCTTTCCCTGAAGCCCGGCGACCAACTCGAAATCGTAGACGCTACGCGGGAACGTCTCGCTCTCGTCAAAGACGAGCGGCGCAAGCAGGCGCTCGAGCGACTGGCGTCGATGCGGATCGCACTTCCGGCCGACTACAAATTTGATCGCGAGGAAGCCAACGACGCGGTGACGGCTTTTTTCGACACCAATGTCCTCGTGCATACGATGACAGCCGATCCGCGCGGAATCGTCGCGCGCAGTCGGCTCGGTGACGGAGGCGTCGTCAGCGCCCAGGTCCTCAACGAGTTCGTGCGGATCTCCCGCAAGAAGCTTCGGCTCGACTGGGCGATCATCGAGGCCGCGCTCGTCGAATTCCGCGCGCTCATCGACGAGGTGATGCCTGTCGCCCTGTCAACTCATGAATTCGCCGTCTCGCTCGCAAAGCGCGACGGGTTCGATATTTATGACGCCCTGATCCTCGCGGCGGCGCTCGAGGCGGGCTGCGAAACGCTCTACAGCGAGGATTTCCAGCATGGCCGCCGCTTTGGCGATTGCATGATCGTCAACCCGTTCCTTTAGGCGGCGCCCGCCCATGAACACCGATTCCCTCGTCGCCAAGGTCTGGCCGCGAGTTTTCAAGTCGTCGCCCGCGGCGTTGATGGGGGCAGGAAGAGTCGGCTTGTCGCGGCAGGCTCTTGCTTGCCTCCCGTCCCTCTCGAAAGTTTAGAGAGGCTTTCCCATCGCCGCCGGCGAAAGCAGCGCTTTCACCGCCTCGCTCGTCTCCCTGTTACCGGCTTCAACAGGGAGTTAATCCAGCAATAACAGGGAGACGAATTCTCCCTGTTTCCCCTCGAGGAGGGCATGACGTCTTTCGATAAGGCGTTGGAATCAACCGCAATCGGAAACGGGTTGCGGGCGCCCTGGCCTGTTTGCAGGGAGCAACAGGACAATCGCAACCTGCGCCGCGCGCCCAGCCGGTCGGGCAGCGCTCGGCATTGGTTTAGGTTTTCTGCCTTCAATCCCCGCGTCGGTCAGCCAAAGGGGCCTTTGGATTCCATCTCGCGGCTTCGAGCTGCATGAGGATGAGACGCCCCGGGATGATCGAGAACCATAGCTCGCCCCCTTCACATTCCTCGGCGCCCAGAGCGAAATGCGCTCGGACCCTCGAGACGCCCGGATGAAGATCGCCAGTTTCAACATCAACAACATCAACCGCCGCCTGGCGAACCTTCTCGATTGGCTTGGCGAAGCCGAGCCTGATGTCGTCTGCCTGCAGGAAATCAAGGCCACGGATGCCGAGTTTCCGGCGGAAGCCTTTCGCGAGGCGGGCTACGAGGCGGTCTGGCGCGGTGAGAAGAGCTGGAACGGCGTGGCGATCCTGTCTCGCTGGGCGCCGGTGGTCACGCGCATGGAATTGCCGGGCGACGCCGCGGACAGCCAGAGCCGCTACCTGGAAGCGGCCGTCAATGGCGTGCTCGTCGCCTCGATCTATGCGCCGAACGGGAACCCTCAGCCAGGCCCCAAATTCGACTACAAGCTCGCCTGGCTCATGCGCCTGACGGCCCATGCGGCCGAACTCCTCGCCACGGGGGCGCCCGTCGTGCTGGCCGGCGAAACCAATGTCGTGCCGACCGATCTCGATATCTATCCGACCAAATCCTGGGACCGCGACGCCCTGCTGCAGCCCGAAAGCCGCGCCGCCTACCAGCGCCTCCTGTCGCAGGGGTGGACCGACGCCGTCCGGGCGCTCCATCCCAAAGAGCCGATGTACACTTTCTGGGATTACAAGCGGAACCGTTGGGAACGCGACGCCGGCCTGCGCCTCGACCAAATCCTGCTGAGCCCCGCGCTCAAGGAGCGCCTGCAGGATGTCGGCGTCGACCGGGAGACGCGTGGAAAGGAGGGCGCGAGCGATCATGCGCCGGTATGGGCCAAACTTGGCGATCCAACGAGACGTCGGACCGTTCCTTCTCGAATTGCGACAGCGCCGGCGCCGCCAACCCTTTTGAGAAAATCGGCAGGAGCGACGCGTCCGGCCGGCGATGAGGCTAAGCGGCCAAGCCGGACCCGAGCGGCGAGCGCGGCGAGGCCGAAGGTTCCTCGCGCTCCGTTGCTGGCGATCGATGGCGATTCCTTCGCGCACCGGTCGTACCATGCATTGCCGAAGACAATCCGCCGCAGCGACGGCAAGGGCGCCGGAGCGATCCTCGGCTTCGCCAATGTCTTGCTGCGCTTCTATGAGACCGAGCAGCCCCGCGCAGTGATTGTCGGCTGGGACAGCTTGGAGGCGCCGACCAGGCGCCGCGAGCTCTTTCCCGCCTATCAAAGCGGGCGCGAGTTCGACGACGAGCTGATCGAGCAGTTGAACGCGCTGCCTGAGCTCGTCGCAGCGTGCGGGTTCGCCAACGCCAAAGCCCCGGGGTTCGAGGCGGACGACTTTCTTGCCGCCGCGGCTTCCGCCGAGGAGCGCGCGGGCGGGTCTGTCCTTGTCGCCAGCGGAGATCGGGACGCGTTTCAGCTGGCCTCGCCGAGCACGACGATCCTCTATCCCGTGCGGGCCGGCGAAGTCGCGCGCATCGGCCCCGAAGAGGTCCGGAAGCGATATGGCGTCAACCCGGAACAAGTACCCGACTTCATCGCGCTTCGCGGCGATCCTTCCGATAAACTGCCCGGCGCCGCCGGGGTCGGTCCAAAACGCGCTGCCGACCTCGTGCGACGTTACGGGACGCTCGACGGCGTCCTTGCTGCGGGCTCCTTCCCCGCTCAGGCGGCGATGCTCCGCCTCTTTCGATCGATCGCCACGATGGACGCGTCGGCGCCGCTTCCCTCGTTGGCCGACCAGACGCCGACATGGGCCTCCGCATCCCGCCTCGCACGGAAGTGGGGGCTCAAACAATTGGCCGACCGTCTGGCGGAAAAGGCGCAAGAGGCCTGACGGAGGCGGCGCCGGTCCGAGACGCTTGTTTTTGTCTCGTCGCCCTGATCATGCCTCGCGCAGACGAGCAGTTTGTCGGGCCGCCCGTAACCGCCTGAACTCGGGGTCTTCTCACAAAACTCTCAACGTTCGGGCTCAAAATTGATCCGCGAGCATTGAAGCACCATGCTGCGCCGGGGGCTTTTTCCAAGGGCGGCCGAGCGGCCGGCTCCGGAACGAGAGCCCTCCCGGGCGCAAACCGACGACGCCAAGGTTGCGAAAATGGACCTGAAGACGACGGATTCCGGCGTCTCGAGCAAGAATGCGGGCCGCTTCGGCTCCTGGCGCGAGCCTGCGCCGCTCGGCGTCTTCACGCGTCTTTCTTTCTATCCATGGCTGGTCGTCGGCGCCGTTTGCATCGGCGCCTTCATGGGGCAGGTCGACGCCAGCATCGCCCAACTCGTGCTGCCCGAACTCAGACAGAGTTTTCACGAGCCGGTCAGGGCGGTCGCCTGGGTCTCGATCGCCTATCTGCTCGTCGTCACGGCCATGCTGCCGATCGTCGGCCGGCTGTCCGATATCCTGGGCCGGAAGCTCTTATATTGCTGCGGCTTTCTGGTCTTCGTCGTAGGCTCGGGGCTATGCGGGCTGGCGCCGAACCTCGACTCGCTGATCGGCGCCCGGGTGCTGCAGGCGCTCGGGGCGACCTTGATGATGGCCAACAGCGTCGCGATCATTGTCGCGACCGTCGGTCCGGACCGGCGTGGCCGGGCGTTGGGGGTGCAATCCGCCGCTCAGGCGGTCGGCCTGAGCGCTGGGCCGGCGCTAGGCGGGCTGCTGATCAGCCTGCTCGGTTGGCGCTGGGTGTTCTGGCTCAATGTCCCGGTCGGGCTCATCGGCGCCGCGATCGGCTTCGTCGTATTGCCGCGAACGGAACGGGGCTGGAGCCCGGGCCGATTCGACCTCATCGGGGCCATATTGCTGGTTCCGGCGCTCGCCCTGTTGCTGCTGGCGCTCAATCAGGCGGGCCGGTCCCCGATCGGCTCGCCGCTCTTGCTCGCGCCCGTTGTCGTCGGCCTGGCGCTGCTGACAGGCTTTGGCTATCGCCAGCTGCGCGCCCCGTCGCCGCTGATCGACCCGGCCCTCTTTCGCAACGCCGTGTTCGTCGCCGGCAATGTCGCCGGATTGCTGTCCTACGCTATTCTGTTTGGCGCGTTTTTCGTGATGCCGTTTGTCCTGGAACGGGTTTACGGCGACTCGCCGCTGACGGCCGGGTTGCGGCTTACCGCGATCCCGGTCGCGTTGGCCCTCGCCGCGCCGATCAGCGGAGCGTTGTACGACCGGGTTGGCGCGAGGCTGCTGCGGGCCGTCGGGACGCTGACGATTTTGGCGAGCTCTCTGTTATTGGCCTATGTGCTCGACACGGGCGCTTCCCGGTTGGCTCTGCTGACCGGTCTGCTGGCGCTGCTCGGCGCCGGGCAAGGCCTGTTCACTGCGCCCAACAACAGCGAGGTCATGGGCGCCGCCGCCGCCGGAGCGACCGGCCAGGCCGCCGGCCTGTTGCAGATGATGCGCACCTTCGGCATGAGCCTGGGCATCTCGCTCGCCTCGATGATCCTGTCGTTGCAGCTCCGGGAAGTTGCGGGCCGGCCTTCGATGATGGAGCTGCCGGCGGCGGACGTCGCGCGCGGAGCGGCGATCAGTTTCATGGCTTTCGCCGCGCTCGCGCTTGTCGCAGCCTTGTTGTCGCTGGCGTGGGCAGACGGTCGCCCGTCGCGGCGTTAATTGAGCTCCGCCGACTTCGCCCAGAGGTTGATGCCGGCGTCGACCGCATAACGGTCGATCTCCTTCAACTCGTCGGCTGTGAACCCGAGCTTGTCGAGCGCCCTGACGGCGTCGACGACCTGCTCGGGTCGGCTTGCGCCGATCAGCGCGCTCGTCACCCTTTTGTCGCGCAAAACCCAGGCGAGCGCCATCTGGGCGAGCGTTTGGCCGCGCCGCCTGCCGATTTCATTCAACGCGCGGACACGCTCGAGGTTGTCGGGCGTGAGAAATTTCGGATTGAAGAAATGGGACGTCGCCGCGCGGCTGTCGCTCGGAACGCCGTTCAAATACTTGTCGGTCAGCAGCCCTTGCGCCAGCGGCGAGAAGACGATGGCGCCGATCCCTTCTCCCTCGAGAGTGTCCATCAGGCCATCGGCCTCGATCCAGCGATTGACCATCGAATAGCTCGGCTGGTGGATGAGGCAGGGCGTTCCGAGCCGCTTCAGGATCGCCGCGGCCTCTTTGGTGCGATGCGAATTGTAGGACGAGATTCCGACATAGAGCGCCTTGCCCTGGCGCACCGAGGTGGCGAGCGCACCCATCGTCTCCTCGAGCGGCGTCTCTGGGTCGAACCGATGCGAATAGAAGATGTCGACATAGTCGAGCCCCATGCGCTTGAGGCTCTGGTCGAGACTGGCGAGGATGTACTTGCGGCCGCCCCATTCTCCGTAGGGGCCCGGCCACATGTCATAGCCAGCCTTGGTCGAGATCACGAGCTCGTCGCGCAAGCCGCGGAAGTCGGTCCGAAGGATGTCGCCAAAATTGATCTCCGCCGAGCCGGCGGGCGGCCCATAATTGTTGGCGAGATCGAAATGGGTGACGCCGTGGTCGAAGGCCGTGCGGCAGATCGCGCGCATCGAGTCCATCGACTTGTCGAAGCCGAAATTGTGCCACAAGCCCAGCGAGATCGCCGGCAGCTTCAGCCCGCTGCGGCCGCAGCGATTGTAAAGCATCGAATTGTAGCGGTTCTGGGCGGGAATGTAGGCCATGGGGCTTTCTCAGCGGCTATCGGGAGGCGCGACGCTGCGCCGTCATTATCCGCCTTGTCGGAAGCAGACAATCGCCGAGCGACGGCGACCCGTCGCCGTGCACCCTGACCGGCGCGCGTCGGTCAGGCGGCGGATTTGCCGATATCAGCGCCGCAGTGCTTGCATCTCGTTGCGGCGGGGTTCAGGTCGTCGGAGAGGCACGCCGGGCAGGTCTTGCTCGGGGGTGGCTCGCCAAAGACCGTCTTGCCGGTGCGAGCCATAACGAACTTGTACGGCATGACGATCAGGAAATACACGACCGCCATAAATATGATGAAGTAGATGATGGCGGATATAAGCGATCCCAAGTTCAGATAGGTGCCATCGCCGCCGCCGCTGACCAGCTGCCACCCTAGTCCGGGGCCCTTTACATGCCCTTGCGCCGCGGCAATCAACGGGTTGATGATGTCGTCGGTGAACGCCTTGACCAGATTGCTGAACGCCAGAGCCACGGACAAGCCGACAGCGACGACAATGACATCGCCGCGCATGAGAAAATTTTTGAAACCCTTCAGCATCGCCATCTCTCCCAATCGAGGTGATGAGCAACGACTTTTATACGCCACCGCGAAGCGATTGTCCCTCGACGCATACGAAATTGCCGCAATGTCGCCCTGTCGGGTCGCTTCCGGCCGTCTGGCAGCGGATCCGGGCAGGCCGGCCTCGACCCTCGCTTCGACATCCGACCTCTGCCCTTCTGCGACTTGACCTGTATCAAGACCGCCCAATCGTTCGTCGACTAGGGATTGATTCCTGACGTGCGTAACGGCTGTCGTCCTGCGAACTCTCTGTGAGCCCTCGTGGACGGGGTGAAGGAGACGCTCGTCGCAGTTCGAGCACAGCGTTCATCAATGCAGCGGCTGGTTATCGGGGCTTCGACGCTCCTTCTTCTGGGCGGCCTCGTCGCCTATACCTATTCGGCCGCTCTCATTCCCTGGATTGAAGGGAAAGGGCAGCTGGATTTTGTCGAAGTCTCCGGAAACATCGAAGCGCATGAGAGCATTCTCAGCTTCAAGACGGTGCAGTCGCGGATCGTCGAACTGCCCTTCGACGAGGGACAGTCCGTCAAGAAAGGCACACTGCTCGCCCGGGTCGACGACGCCGATTACAAGCAGCAGGTCGTCATCGCCGAGGCGGCGCTCAATGCTCAGAGGCAACAGCTCGATGTCGCCGAGCAGAACGTCGACGCGACGCGCAAGACGGTGGTCAGCGACGAAGCCGACGTTGCGCTGAAAAAGCTGGAGTCCGATCGCGCTCAGACCCTGCTGACCAAGGGAGCGGGGACAATCGACGCACGCGACGTCGCCCAGACCGCTTACAAGCAATCGATGGCCGCGCTCGACCGCGACAAGGCGCTCGAGGCGTCGGCCGACAGGAGCGTCGCGCTCGCCATCGCCAACATCGGCAGCGCGGGGGCAGCCGTGGACCTGGCGAAGATCGTGCTCGGCTATACGACGCTGACGGCGCCGTTCGACGGGGTCATCCTGGTGCGCCAGGCCGAACTCGGCGAGGTCGTCTCGCCCGGCGCCGCGATCGTGACGCTCGCCGACATCGACCACGTCTGGCTGCGCGCTTATGTCAACGAGACCGACATCGGCAAGATCCGCCTCGGCGAGGCGGCGACCGTCACCACCAATTCCTATCCCGGCAAGGAATATCCCGGCCGGATCTCCTTCATTTCCGAGCAGGCCGAATTCACGCCGAAGAGCGTCGAGACCCACGCCGAACGGGTGACGCTCGTCTATCGCATCCGCATCGACATCGAAAATACTTCGCATGAGCTGGTCCCCGGCCTGCCCGCGGATGCGAAAATCCCCGTGCGGGCGCCCGGCCAGTCATGAACGACGCGCCTAAGCCCGCGATCGAGGCGCGCAACGTCACGAAGCGGTTTCGCGGCGTCGCCGCGGTCGACAACCTCAGCGTTGAATGCGCGCCGGGGGAAGTGTTCGGTTTCGTCGGCCCGGACGGCGCGGGCAAGACGACGATCATGCGCCTGCTCGCTGCGGTGATGAAGCCCGACGAAGGATCGATCGCCATCGAGGGCCTGGACGCGATCGCCAATCCCGAACGCGTCCGCTCGCACGTCAGCTACATGCCGCAGCGGTTCGGGCTCTACGAGGACCTGACCGTCGACGAGAACATCGAGTTCTTCGCCGAACTGTTCGGCGTCAGCCGCCGCGACCGGCACGAGCGCGCGGCGCGCCTGCTGGCGGCCTCGGGCATGACGCCATTCCGCAACCGGCGCGCCGGCCAGTTGTCAGGCGGCATGAAACAGAAACTCGGGCTCACCTGTTCGCTCATCCACACACCGAGGGTTCTGCTGCTCGACGAGCCGACCGCCGGCGTCGATCCGGTGTCGCGGCGCGACTTCTGGCGCATTCTCTACGGCCTGCGCGGCGAAGGGGTCGCCATCGTCGTCGCCACCTCCTATCTCGACGAGGCCGAGCGCTGCACTCGGCTCGGCCTCCTGCGCGACGGCCGGATGCTCTACTGCGATGCCCCGGCCGCTTTGAAGGCGTTGATGCCGGGCGAAATCCTCGCCATCGCCTCGCGCGAGGCGCGCCGAGCGCGCGATGTCGTCGCCGAGCGCGACGGCGTGAAGGGCGCGATCCTGATGGGCGACAGCGTCCACGTCGTGGTCGACGCCGCCGCCCGCCGCGCGAGCGAACTCGAAGCGGCGCTGAGCGCAGCGAATATCCCCGTCGACGAGATCGAGCGCGTCGCTCCCTCGATCGAGGACCTGTTCATCGCGCTCCTCACGGAGAAGGGCGAATGACGGGCGCGAACGGCGAGATCAGAATCGTCGCCGACCACCTCACCAAGAGCTTCGGCGATTTCGTCGCGGTGAACGACGTGAGCTTTGAGGCGCGGCGCGGCGAGATCATGGGTTTCCTCGGTCCCAACGGGGCGGGAAAATCCACCACGATCCGGATCTTGTGCGGCCTGCTGCGGCCGAGCGTCGGCAAGGCTGAAGTCGCTGGCCTCGACGTCGCGCGGTATCCCGAGAAGGTGCGCGAGAACATCGGCTACATGTCGCAGAAATTTTCGCTCTATGGCGACCTTTCGGTGATGGAGAACCTCCGCTTCTTTGGCGGCGTCTACGGGGTGAAGGGCGCGCGGCTCACGGAGCGGCTCGATTTCGCCCTTGAGATGGCGGGACTCAAGGGCCGGGAAGACGCGCTCGTCGCGGACCTCTCTGGCGGCTGGAAGCAACGCCTCGCGCTCGGCGCGGCGGTCATGCACGAGCCGAAGATCCTGTTCCTCGACGAGCCGACCTCGGGCGTCGATCCGGAATCGCGCCGCCGCTTCTGGGATCTCATCTACTCGCTCGCGGGCGAGGGCGTCTGCGTCGTCATCACCACGCACTACATGGACGAAGCCGAATATTGCAATCGCATCGCCCTCATTAACGGCGGCAAGCTCGTCGCGCTCGGCAGTCCTAGCGAACTGAAGCACAGCGCCATTCGCGGCGAGATCCTGCTGGTCGAGGGCGGCGATCCCGGCGCGATGCTGGAGGCGCTGGAAGGCGCGCCCGCTGTGCGCGACGTCGCGCCCTTCGGCTCGTCCCTCCACATCGTCGTCAACGACGCCAAGCGCGATGTGCCGGCGATCGAGTCGTTCCTCAAGGCGCGCAATCTCGGCTGGACGCGAATCGAGCCGATCAAGCCGACGCTCGAGGACGTGTTCGTGCAGCTCGTCGGCGCGGAAGGCCACTCATGAACCTGCGCCGCATCAGGGCGATCGCCAGGAAGGAGGTCATCCAGATCCTGCGCGACCCGCGCAGCCTGATGATTGTGCTTCTCATGCCCCTCATGCAGATGGCCCTGCTCGGCTACGGCGTCAATCTCGACGTCAAGCACGTGCCGATCTGCGTGTTCGACCGCGAGGGCAGCCAGCAGAGCGAAGCCCTTCTGAAGGCGTTCCAGGCCTCACAGTACTTCACGATCCTCGAGACGGAGCGCGATTACGATGGGGTCAAGCGCGCCGTCGACGCGGGGCGCTGCAGGATGGCGATCGTCGTGCCGCACGATTTCTCGCAAGAGCTCGCGACGACGAACGCCGCTTCGGTGCAGGCAATCCTCGACGCGACCGACGACAACACCGCCAACATCGCCCTCGGCTATGCGCAGGCAGTGGTCGCGTCCTTTTCCGGCGACGTCCAGCTGCAGCGAACGCAAAGCCTCGGACAGCCGGCGCCGGTCGTTCCGGCGGTGGCGCAATACCGCGTGTGGTTCAACGAGGATCTCGTGAGCAGCGACTTCATCATCCCCGGCGTCGTCGCGATGGTGTTGTCGCTCGTCGGCGCCCAACTCACCTCTCTGACGCTCTCGCGCGAGTGGGAGCGCGGAACGATGGAGGTGCTGGTGTCGACGCCGGTGACCCGGATGGAGCTGATGACGGGCAAGATGATCCCCTATTTCTTCATCGGCCTCGTCGACGCTGCGCTCTGCCTGGCCATCGCGGTCTTCTGGTTCGAGACGCCGTTCCGGGGCGCGGTTTCGACGCTCTTCTTCACGACCTCGCTCTTCCTCGTCGTTGTGCTCGGCTTCGGCTATTACATCTCCGCGAGCATCAAGAGCCAAATCGGCGCGAGCCAGATCGCCTTGGTGGCGACCATGCTGCCTACGATGCTGCTCTCGGGATTCGCCTTTCCGATTGACCAGATGCCGGCGCCCATCCAGGCCGTCACCTATTTGGTGCCCGCGCGCTACTACCTTGCGATCCTGAAGGCGGTGTTCCTGAAAGGCAGCGGGCTCGCCGACCTGATCACGCCGATCGGGATGCTTGCGCTTTACGCAATCAGCGTCGGTTTGCTGGCGGCGCGCTCGTTTCGCAAGACGCTGGGGTGAAGCGATGCTCGGCCGGATCCTTAATCTCGTGCTGAAGGAGTTCCAGCAGTTGCGCCGCGACAGGTACGCCCGCATACGTTTGACCATCCCCCCGCTCATTCAGATGATCGTGTTCGGCTACGCGGCGACGTTTGAGGTCTACCACGTCTCGACCGCGGTGCTCGATCTCGATCACAGCCAGGAGAGTCGCGACCTGATCTCCCATTTCGCGGCGAGCGGCCGCTTCCGGATCGTCGAGACGGCGAGGACGCCCGCGGAAATCCGCAGGGCGATCGACCAGTCGGACGCGGTTGTCGCGATCGTCATTCAGGCCGGCTTCGCCGAAGAGTTGCGCAAGGGCGTCTCGGCGCCGGCGCAGATCATCGTCGACGGGACGAACTCGAACACGGCGCTGATCGCGCTGGGCTACGTCAATCAAATCGTGTCCGCCTACGCTCAGGAGATTGGGCAGGACCTCTCGCGACGGCTGCACGCCGCGCAACCTCCGCCGCCGACCGTCACGCTCGAGCCAAGGCCCTGGTACAACGTCGACTACAACAGCCGCTGGTTCTTCGTGCCTGGCGTCATCGCGACGCTGACCCTGGTGATGGTCGCTAACCTGACCGCGTTCGCTGTGGTGCGCGAGCGCGAGGTCGGCACGCTCGAACAGATCATGGTCACGCCGATCCGTCCCTTCGAATTCATCCTCGGCAAAACGATACCGTTCTTTTGCGTGGGCTTCGCCCTGACCGCCCTGGTGGCCGGGGTCGGCACGCTGTGGTTCCGGATTCCCTTCGTCGGCAACCCGTTCGTGCTGCTGCTCGGCACCTCGCTCTACCTGTTCAGCGTGCTCGGTCTCGGCCTGTTGATTTCGACCCTTTGCTCGACCCAGCAACAGGCGTTCGCGACGTTCTTTTTCGTCGTCAATCCGCTGTTCATACTCTCCGGCTTCAGCTTCCCGATCGCGAGCATGCCTGAGGTGATGCAAAGGCTCTCATACGTCAATCCGGTGTCCTACTATCTCATCGTGATCCGCGGGACCTTCCTCAAAGGAGTAGGCCTAGATGTGCTGTGGCCGCAGATGCTGGCGCTGGCCGTGCTCGGCGTCGGTCTTCTCGGGTTGAGCATCCTCCGGTTTCACAAATCTCTGGACTAGAGATTCTTTGGTTCCGAACGCGGCGTTCCCGCCATCCGGCCATCGGCCGCCGTCCAAGCCGCTGGCTCCGGCTCAATTCCGAGGTCACTTTCCATTCAGCCGGGTGAACCCGTCCGCACTCCAGTCCTCGCTGCCGACCCCATGATGCAGGAAGAAGAGGCCGTGGGGATCGTATTTGTCCTTGATCGCGCGAAGCCGTGGATAGTTTTCGCCCCAGAAAGCGTCCTGCCAGTTCGGCTGGAAAAAGTCGGTCTCCCAGACGTAGGACCCGACGCGCGGCAGGAGCTGGCGGATGGCGCCCATTGCCGCGTCGACCGCCGCCGCGTTGCGCTTCGCCGCCGCTATGTCCGGCTCATGTCCGGCAACGCCCGGATAGGCGGGCTGTTCGCCGTTGGCCGAGATTGCCAGCGCGAAAGCGTCGACGACCGCCGGGTTCATCGGCGTATCCTTGGCCGCGGCAATTGCTTCCGCCGTCGCCCCCGCGAGGCCCTTGTTGCAATGCAATTCGACACCCCGTGATGCTTCGCCCCCTCAAAAAGTGCGTTGACGAGGCTTTCGCGCCGAACGGCTTCGAGGAGCGATGCGGGCAGCCAGGCGGACTGGTAGGCGGACCAAACTTCCCCCACTTGTCCGCGGTCACCCGCCCAGAAGATATTGTCGGTCGGCGCGCCTGGGCGATCGTCGCCGATCACGAGGCCAGGAATCTTCCGCAGCACGGCAGGGTCCCAGAGATGCCGCGCGGGCAGGGCGCCGATCTTCGGAGCCGACACGATGGCGAAATCCCGCGGCGCCAGCCGAGACCCAATCGAAGAACGGGCGCCAGACCGCCTCGGCCTGCTGCTGATCGAGGCCCTGGAAGACCATCGCAAACGCAACGACACGACCTGGCGCAAAGATGATCTGTTCGCCCCAATGGGGGTTGAAGAGCGCCTCGCGATAGAATTCGAGGATTTTTTCGATGAGGCGACGATGAGCGTCGTCGGACGTCGCCTCGATGGTCGCGTAGGCCCCGCCGAAGAAATTCGGAAGCCCGTGCGTGCGCAGAGTGAGGCGGGTGACGACGCCGAACCCGCCGCCGCCTCCTTTCAGCGCCCAGAAGAGATCGGGATTCGAGCAGGCGTTGGCGATTTTCACGTTGCCATCGGCGGTCACGATCTCCGCCTCGAGGAGGCTCGCCCCGGCCAGGCCATAGGCCTTCGAGAAGCTGCCGAAACCGCCGCCGAGGATCAGGCCGGCGACGCCGACCGTCATGCAGCCTCCACCCTGCACGTAGCGTCCGCCTTTGGTCGTCACCTCGTTGTAGACATGACCCCAAATTGCTCCGGCTTCGATCGACACGGCCGGCTGCGGCTCCGCGCGGCCCTCGCAGCCTGTGCCGACGAAGGCGTCGTGCAACGTCACCGCCTTCATGGCGCGCGTCCAGACGAGCAGGGAACCGGCCGCATTCGAGGACCCCTGGTAGCTGTGGCCGCCGCCTTTCACCACCAGCCGCAAATTGTTCGTTCTCGCGAAATTCACTGCGGCGGCGACATCCTGCGCGGTTTCAGCGGCGACCGCGTAGACGCTCGGCTCTGACGTCCATGCGCCGACCCAGCCGAGCGACTGCGTCAGCCCGACCTCGTCGCCGAGGTAATAGGGATTCTTCAGTTCCTTGAAGACTTCGCCGCAAGCCGCCTCGAACGGCGCGCCGACGCAGGCCGCAAGCGGCGAACGCACCTTTATGAGCCTCCCCCCGACCTCCCGGTTGAGCTTTCCCCAGGTCGCCTCGGACGGCCACGCCGGGTCGCCGGGACGGACGCGGGACATTGGGGGTTGCGTCGAGGCGGAGTTCGCCGCCGCCGGTAAGAGACCCCTCGCAAACGGCAGCGCGGCGATGGCCTTCAACAGACGCCTGCGATTCATGCGACGCATCATCGATCGTTCCATAGCTGCACCGTCATGAGCAAAGCAGCGCGACCTTCGCGCCGCAGCTGCCCGACGATCCTCGATTGCTTGGTCGTTTCACCCCTCACAAGGACGGAAAGCGAGCCCGCTGCGGCGTCTAATCATGAAAACACCGGCTCCATGCGCTGGAGCGCCTCGACCGGCAGGTGGCACAGGATCGTGTGGCCCTCGCCAAGGCTCCGCATGGGCGGCATCTCTCGCTCGCACAGGTTCCCGCCGACTTGCGCCTTGTGGCCGCAGCGTGTCTGGAACGGACAGCCCGGCGGCGGCGACAGCGCGGAGGGGATCTCGCCTTCCAGCAAGACATGCCGCTTCTTCACCGTCGGGTCGGCGATCGGGATCGCCGACAGGAGCGCCTCCGTATAGGGGTGGAACGGCGGCGAAAAGATTTGCGCGGTCGCGCCCATCTCGACGATGTGGCCGAGATACATCACGACCACCCGGTCGGCGAGATAGCGCACGACCGAAAGATCGTGGCTGATGAACACCATCGTCGTCCTCGACTCGCGCTGCAGGTTCATCAGGAGCTCGCTGATCGCCGCCTGCACCGAGACGTCCAGCGCCGACATCGGCTCGTCAGCGATGATGACCCTGGGCCGGCCGGCGAAGGCGCGCGCGACGCCGATGCGCTGCTTCTGTCCGCCGGAGAGCTGCCGCGGCGCACGCCACGCAAAAGCGCGCGGCAGCTTCACGAGGTCGAGAAGCGTCAGCATCGTCTCGCGCCGTTCGGCCGTGTTCTTGCCGATCCGGAAACGTTCGAGGGTGCGCAGGATCTGCGAGCCGACTGAATAACTAGGATTGAGCGTGTCGAACGGATTCTGGAAGATCATCTGGATCGAGGAGATCGTGTCGGTCGCACGATGTTCAACCGGCCGATTCTGGATCGCCTCGTCGCCGAACACGACGAGCCCTTCGCTCGCCGTCTCGAGCCCGAGCAGCACCTTGGCGAGCGTGGACTTGCCGCAACCCGATTCGCCGACGATCGCCAGAACCTCGGCCTCGCGGGCCTCGAAGGAAATGTCTTCAACCGCCTTGACGGTTCGGGCCTCTTTGCCGCCGAAGAGGGCGCTGGCTGCAACCCGATAATGTTTTTTCAGCCGGTCGACTTCGAGCACGCCGGCGCCGGTGGCGATGGGCTCGAGCCGCTCTCCTTGGCGCGCCGACGCCGCCCAGTCGATCGCCTCGACTCTGAGACAGCGGCTCTGATGCCCAGGATGGCCCGCGACGTCGCGCATCGGCACGTCCGCCCGGTCGCATGAGTCTGCGACAAAATAGGCGCAGCGTGGGCCGAAGTTGCAACCGTTCGGCCGCTCGTGCGGCAGCGGCAGTTGGCCGGGAATGGGAATCAGAGGATTGTCGTTCTTGTTCGTCCCGGGGAGCGCCATCGAGCGGAAGAGGCCCTGCGTATAGGGGTGACGGACCGCGCCGAACACGTCGCGCACCCTGCCCGTCTCGACCGCCTCGCCCGAATACATGACGGTCACCGCATCGCAGGTCTCGAGTATGAGGCCGAGATTATGCGAGATGAACAGCGACGAGGCGCCGGTGCGGGCGGTCAGGTCCTTCACCAGTGCGACGATTCCCGCCTCGACCGTGACGTCGAGGGCGGTGGTCGGCTCGTCGAGGATCAGGAGGCGCGGATTCGACAGGAGCGCCATCGCGATCACGACCCGCTGCTGCTGTCCGCCCGAAAGCTGGTGCGGATAGGCGCGCATGATCCGGTCCGGATCGGGCAGGCGCACCGCCTTGACCATGTCGCGGGCGCGGTCTCGGGCCTCCTCCTTCGAAACCTTCTCGTGGATGAGCGGCACTTCCATCAGCTGCCGGCCGATGAGCATGGTCGGGTTCAGCGAGGCCATCGGCTCCTGATAGACCATCGCGATCTTCGAGCCGCGGATGGCGCGCAGCTCCGCCCCCGACAGGGTCGCCATGTCGCGCCCCTCGAAGCGGATCGATCCGCCCGTGATCCTGCCGACTCCCGGCAGGTCGCGCATCACGGCGAGCGCGACCGTTGACTTGCCGCAACCGGATTCACCGACGAGCCCCATAGCCTCGCCGGCCATGACCTTGCAGGAAAAGTCCATGACGGCGGGGATTTCGCCGGCGCGGGTGAAGAACGAGATGCCGAGGTTATCGATTTCGAGGATCGGTTCGGCCATGGATCTCGGCCTCAATCGCGCAGCGACTGTTCGCGGATTGCGTCGGCGAGCAGGTTCAGGCCCAAAACGAAGGACATCATCGCCACCGCCGGCGCGAGCGCCGGATGCCAGAAGATCCGCATGAACGGGCTCGCCTCCTTGATCATCGTCCCCCAGTCGGGGCTCTCGGGCGCCATGCCGAGGCCGAAATAGCCGAGCGCGCCGAGAAGGATCGTCGTGTAGCCAATGCGCAGGCAGGCGTCCACGATCAACGGCCCGCGGGCGTTGGGCAGGATTTCCCACAGCATGACGTACCACGGGCTCTCGCCGCGCGTTTGCGCCGCAAGCACGTATTCGCGCGTCTTGATGTCCAACGTCAGACTTCGCACGATGCGGAAGATGCCGGGACCCGAGGCGAGCGCGACCGCGATGAAGATGTTGAGGGTGCTCGGACTCACCCGCAGGATGCCGAATGGATCGGAATTGAAGACGAAGGTGGCGAAGAGCCAGGCGCCGACAAGGAAGGTGAGCGCGAGCCGCGCGGCGAGCTGCGTCGGCTGGGTTCTGTAGCCTGAGACGAACAGCACGCTGAAGAGAACGATCGGGAGGGTGAAGAAGACGCCGGCCAGGGTGTAGGGGATCGGCGTCTCGAGGATGCCCGGCGACACCAGGAGGTAGAACAACAGGATGATCGGGAAGGCGAGCACCAGATTGGCCAGGAACGACAGGACCGCGTCGACCCGGCGACCAAAATAACCGGCCGGAAGCCCCAGCGAGATACCGACCGACAGCGCCAGCATCGTCGCCAGCGGCGCGATGATGAGCACGATGCGGGCGCCGGCGATGACTCGGCCGAACACGTCGCGCGCCAGCTTGTCGCCGCCGAAGAGATACGGAAGGCCAGAGGTCGGGTCGATCGCGCCCGGCGCAGCGTATTGCATTCGCGCGATCTGGCCGAGCGGATCGAAAAGTTCGATGCGGCGTGCGAAGACCGCCGCGAACACCCAGAAGAGGACAAGCAGCAGGCCGGCGAAGCCCGTCGCGCTCTTCACCACGTGGCCGTAAAGCCCGAGCTTGCGGCGATAGGCGAAGCTGAGGCCAAACACCACGGCAAGGCTCGCTTCGACCGGCCAGAGCTGGACAAGGGTTCGCAGGACGATCTCGCCGGGGCTCAGGAACTGCACGGCGCCTCCCGGCTCGGCTCACCACGCGCCGTTTGCGCACCCGCCCCCCTTGCGGGGGCGGGGCGGGGTGGGGGGTCTCGCGGACGGTTTAGTGCGGGGCCGCGCGCCTCATCGGACAGGCGCGGCCCGACCCCCCTCCCGGCCTCCCTGTTTGTGCCGGACACAAGGGGGGAGGAGTCTCGCGCAACGGCCGCGGTTGGAGTCGTTCTCATCACTCCCTCCTCTAATGCACGCGGATGCGCGGATTGAGCCAGGCGTAGCCGATGTCGGAGATGAGCTGCGTGATGAGCACCAGCGCCACGGACACGATCGAGCAGGCGAGCAGGAGGTCGATGTCGTTGTTGCCGGCTGCATCGACCAGCGTATTTCCAAACCCCTGGTAGCGGAACATCACCTCGACGATGACGACGCCGGTGAGGAGCCACGGAAACAGCAGCATGATCACGGTGAAGGGCGCGATCAGCGCGTTGCGCAGGGCGTGCTTCAGCACGATCGCGGTAAAGCTCAGACCCTTGAGGCGCGCGGTTCGGATATATTGCGCGTTCATCACCTCGATCATCGAAGCGCGCGTCATTCGCGCGACATAGCCCATGCCGTAGATTGCGACCGTGACGACCGGCAGGGTAAAATTATAGAAACTGAGATGGCCTTCGGTCGCCGAGGCGGCCGAGCCGTTGAGCCAACCGAGCCAGGTGGCGAAAACGATGGTCAAGACCACGCCGGACACGTATTCCGGCGTCGAGGTGGTGGCAATCGCGAAGACCGACAGTGTCCGGTCGGTGCGCGACCCCTCCCGCATGCCCGAGACGACGCCGACCACGAGCGCGACCGGGATCATGACAACCATGACCCAGAACATCAGGAGCCCGGTCGCCTCCAGCGCCGGCCCCAATTTCTTGACCACCTTTTCCTTGAACGCGGTCGAGCAACCGAAGTCGCCCTCGAGCACGCCGGAGAATTTCGCCGACGTCGGTTCGTTGCACCACGGGAACCGCGGCGTCGCTCGGCCCGTCGCGGGATCGACGACCGGTTCTTTCGGCCAGAGGCCAAGCCATGTCGCGTAACGGACCACGAATGGTTTCCGGTAGCCGTTTTCCGTCAGCCACCTTTCGAGTTCCTGGTCTGTGGCGTGCATCTCCGTCTGGCTGATCGCCAGCTTGCGCAGGTTCGGCTCGAGATTGACCAGATAGAAGACGACCAGCGTCAGGCACAGCATCGTCAGAAGCATCACGCCGAGCCGACGCGCCAGAAACGAGGCCATCGCTCACTTCCCGCCTTCGTCGATGCGAAAAGCCGGTCGGGCCAGGGATGCCCGACCGACGGTCATCGTGTGAAGCTCATCCTTCACGTATCAAGCCAGGTCTGCTCGAAATAGGTCTCGTAGAGCGGGTGCATGCCATAATTCTTGACCTGCGCTGTGCGGTGGTTGGCGAGGGTCAGCCAGTAGGGCTGGACGATGATGCCGGAGTCCTGAAGGATCTGCTCGAGGTCCTTCATCAACAGCTTGCGGTCCTTCGGGTCGGGCGTCGCCAGCGCCTTTGCCAGCTTGGCGTCGAAATCCGGATTGGAATAGGCGGTCTCGTTCCAGGCCTCGCCAGTGCGGTAGGCGAGGGCGAGCACCTGGACTCCGAGTGGACGCATATTCCAGTCGGTCATCGAATAGGGATACTTTGTCCAGTCGTTCCAGAAGGTCGCGCCCGGCAAGACCGTGCGCTTGACCTTGAAACCGGCCTCGCGCAATTGCGCCGCGATCGAGTCGCCGGTGTTCTTGTAATATTCCTCGTCGCTGGTGATGAGCTCGTGCTCGTGATCCATCTGTCCAGCGTCGGTCATCAGCTTCTTCGCGCCCGCGAGGTCGCGCGACTTCTTCGGCAGCGGGTAATATTCCGGGTGGATCGGGGCGACATGAAAATTCTCGCCGACCGTGCCGCGCCCGTCGATGCCGAGCTGGAGGATGGTCGCGTTATCGATCGCCATCTGCAGCGCGTTTCGCACCCGCTGGTCGTCATAGGGCTTCTGCTTGACGTTGGTGCGCGCAACGATGGTCGCCGAGGTCTGGACGTCGGAGCGCGTCAGGCCGGCCTTGTCGAGGATCGGGACATAAGCCGCGTCCGTCTTCATCGTGCAGTCGAGCTCCTTCGACTCGAAGGCGCTGACGGTCGCGGAAATGTCTGGACCGTAGTCGATGAACTCGACGCCGTCGAGATAGGGTTCGCCGCCCCACCACTTGCCGTGGGTCCGGCGCTTGAAGGCGGCCTTCTTGCCGACTTCGAATGAGACGAGCTCGAACGGACCGGTGCCGATCGGGTGCTTGACGAGGTCCTTGCCGTCGGTATCGAAGTTGCGATGCACGACGAGGCCCGGATAGTCGGAGACGCCGGGGATGATGGTGATGTCGGGTTTCGGCAGCTTGAGCTTGACGGTGAAATCGTCAACTTTGATGATCGCGCCGTCGCGGGCTTTCTTGGTCTTCGGGTCGATGAGGGTGGCCATGCGCGAGGCCATCGAGTTGCCTTCGACCGACTGATCGCACCAGCGGTTGATATTGTAGATCACATCGTCTGCGTTGAAGGCGTCGCCGTTGTTAAAGGTCACGCCCTTGCGCACATGCAGGGTATATTCGGTGGCGTCAGCGTTGACGTCCCAGCTCTCGAGCAGCATCGGCTTGAAGGTGAATTCGCGGGTATAGCGCACCAGAGGCTCGAGGAACTGCCGTGCGACATTGCCCATTTCCGGCCAGTCGTAGGTGCGCGGGTCCTTCTGGTCCTTGACGAACATGCCGCACCTGATGACGCCGCCCTTCTTCGGGGTCTCGGCGAACGCCGGCGTCGGGTCGGCGAGGCCGAGCATGCCATAGGCGGTCGCCGTCGACGCGCCGAAAATGGTCGCGAGCGCCAGAAACTCGCGCCGGTCGATCGCGCCTTCCCTCGCCTCGGCCGCCCAGGTCTTCAATGTCTTGCGCAGGAACTTTTTCTTGAGCGTTTCGCCGATCATTGCTGTTCTCCCTAGTATCATTCTTGAACCGTATGCCGACGAGGCGAAATGTTTTCGCTGTCAGCGGTCTGCGTCTCGTGCGCCGGCCGCGGCGCGGGCGAGGCTATACGTCTTCGAACGACGCTAGCGCGCCCGCAAAGGCCGCGCAACGCCTCAAGCTTTCACGCTTCTCCGATTTCGAGTCGGCGCGCATGCGCGAGCCGCATCGCTTTCGTCAGCGCCGCGCCGAGCGTCAGCCCGCGGCCGGCGAGATAGTTCTCGAAGTCGTAGATCGTCACCGCCGGTGAGACCTCGAACTCGAAAAAGGTCGGGCGCCCGGCGGCGTCGATGCGGAAGTCGATCGAAAAGCAGTCCCTGAGCCCGACGAGGCGCGCGAGTCGGGCGGAATGCTCGAGGACCGCCTCGAGAGCGCGCCGGGACCGGTCGTCGTCCTGCCGGCGCAGGTCGACCATCCTCGGGACGAAGGCCGCCGGCCGAAGCTCGCCGAAGCCTCCGCGGCCGCCCGACGTGTCCTTCGCACCGGAGAGCGTCTGATTGTCCTTCATCGTCAGGAACGCCCCGCCGGTTTCGCTCGCGGGATTCTTTTCGATGCGTTCTACGCCGATCTGATCGGCGAAGGCGCCGCCGCAATCCATGAAGCTCGCCCGGACGTCGTCGCCTTCGACAAACGGCTGTATGAGGGCGCGATCGCGGTATCGGTCCCATATCCGGCGGGCGCGGTCGACCGCCTCCTCGGCAGTAGCGCAGAGGCTGTCGACGAAAATGCCGATTTTGGCGCCGAGCGTATTCGGTTTGACGAACAGCGGCTGAGCCTGCCGCTCCGGTCCCAGGCTCGCAATCCCGGTCTCGCCCTCCATCAGCATCGTTGGGGGGACGGCGAGACCTGCCGCGGAGGCGAGCGCGAGAACTCGCGAACTTGTCCTGGGCGAGATGGGCCGCGGTCGCCCCGCTGCCGAACCGGGCGAAGCCCTCGAGCCGGGTGAGCGCCGGAACCGACGAGCCCCGGTAGAACCGCACCCCGTCCGTCAGCGCCCAGACGATCGTCTCCTCCCGGCGCGGAGCGAGCTCGCGAAGTCGCTTAGGCAATGCGTCGAGGGCCACGAACTCCGCCTGGAGCCCGTCGCCTCCGAAAGCGCGCACGATATCGACTGCAATATGCGTCAGGTCGGTCGACTGGGCCAGATAGACCGCAATCTCCTCCGCGACCTCCGGCGCATACCCGAACGCTTCGAGACGCCGGCGCGCCGCCTCTTCGCTCTCGAAGGCGATGACGACTGTCGACAGCGTCATCGAGTCGAATACCACTCGTCCGGAAGTTCGGCCTTGCGGCGTCGGACGAAGTCGGCCAGTTCCTCCTCGACCGCAGGATCGAGCTTCGGCCGCTCGTATTCGGCGAGGAGGGTCTTCACGCGCGCCGCGGCGCGCTGAGCCGCATTCTTCATTCCCTCGTCGCGCCACTGCTCGAACGAATTGTTGTCCGCGACGGCGCTCTCCCAATAGGCCGTCTCGTAATTGGCCAGTGTATGGGCCGAGCCGAAGAAGTGCCTGCCGGGGCCGACTTCGCGGAAGGCGTCGAGAGCAAGCGCATTGTCGTCGAGGGCCATGCCGCCCATCCAGACGTGCAGGGCGGCGCAGAAGTCAGCGTCCATGACGAACTTCTCGTAGCCCATCGTCAGTCCGCCCTCGAGCCAGCCGGCCGAATGCAGGATGAAATGTGCGCCGCACTGCACGGCGGCTAGCATCGACATCGCGCTTTCCTGCATCGCCTGGCCGTCGGGGATCTTTGACGACGTGAACGCGCCTGAGCAGCGCAGCGGCAGGTTGAGCCGGCGCGCCAGCTGCCCGACGACGAGCGAGCCCAGGGCCGGCTCCGGCGTGCCGAAGGTCGGCGATCCCGAGCGAAGGGCGGTCGAAGACAGGAAATTGCCGAACACGACCGGCGCGCCCGGCCGCTCTAGTTGAGCCAGGGCGCAGCCCGCCATCGTCTCGGCAAGCGACTGGGCGATCGCCCCGGCGTTCGTCACCGGCCCCATCGCGCCGCCGAGGATGAACGGCACGACCACCGCGCACTGGTTGGCCCGGGCATAGGCGCGCAGCGACTTCGTCATCGTCGCATCGTAGACGAGCGGCGAATTGGCGTTGATGTTGCCCATGATGACGCAGTTGCGCTCGACGAATTCGCGGCCGAATGCGATCCGGGCCATCTCGATCGAATCCTCGGCGCGCGCCTCGGCCGTGACGGAACCCATGAACGGCTTGTCGGTGAGGGTGAGATGCGCCGCGACCATGTCCAGATGGCGTTTGCTGACAGGAACGTCGACCGGCTCGCAGACCGTGCCGCCCGAATGGTGCAGCCACGGTATTGCATACGCGAGCTTCACGAAATTCTCGAAATCGGCGAGCGTCCCGTAGCGTCGGCCGCCCTCTAGGTCCCGCACGAAGGGCGAGCCGTAGGCAGGCGCGAAAACGACATGCCGACCCCCGATCGCGAGCGAACGCTCCGGATTGCGCGCGTGCTGAACGAACGCGTTCGGGGCGGTCTTCAGGATCGAACGCAAAAGGCCAACGGGGAAGCGCACTTGTTCGCCCTGCACGTCGGCGCCGGCCTCGCGCCAGAGCGTCAGCGCCGCCTCATCGCCGCGAAATTCGATGCCGACCTCGAGCAGAATCGTATCCGCGGCGGTTTCGATCCGAGCGAGGCCCTCCTCGCCGAGAAGCTCGTAGGTCGGGATTTTCCGCTCTATGCCGGCGATGACGGCATGCGCGCGAAGCCCAGTGCGCTGTCGTCTCGCTCGACCTCCTCGTTCGCGCCCGGACGCCGTCGAAGCCGCGTCGACCATCGGTGTTCGGCCTTTTCAGCGCAGGGGTATCCGCCGATGCCGGCCTGGAAAGGCCGGATCGCGGAAATGGTCCAACGGACCGTTCTCGACATAATGCCGATGCCACATGCCAAGCGCAGCGCGGTCGATCGCGACGCCAAGCCCGGGACCGTTCGGAACCTCGACGACATTGTCGACCTGCCGGAACGGCCCGCCCTCGATGACGTCGCCGATCTGCCAGCGAAACAGCGATTGGCTCGCTTGCGTGATCCACGGCGTCGCCGCGCTGACGTGCAGATAGGCGGCGGTGCAGATTCCGGTGTCGCCCGAGTAGCACCAGAAGCCGACGCCCATCGCCTCGCAAGCGCCGATGAACCGGATCGCGCGGCCGATGCCGCCGAGCACGGCGAAATTGGTGACGATGAAGTCCGGGACGCCGAGCGCGACCGCGCGTCTCAAGTCCGGGATGTGGGTCGAGAACGGAATGTCGGAGTGCTGGCGCAACGCCGCCATCTCCTCGAAGGTCGCGACCGGGTCCTCGTAGTTGCTCACGTCGTAGTCGGCGAGCATGCGCAGCACGCGGCGCGCCGTGGTCAGCGACCATTGCATGTTGGAATCGAGCCTGATCTCCGGGGACGGCCCCATCGCGTCGCGCAGGCGGCGAACGGTCTCGACTTCGAGCAGAGGATCGCCGCGAATGAGCTTGCCCTCGAAGATCGTGCTGCCGTGCCGCTCGCGCATCGCGAGGCAATAGTCAACGACCGCTTCCGGCGTCATTTCACGCCCTTCGCGGAAGCCAAAATACTCCGAGAACGCGACCGTATCACGCACTTTTCCGCCGAGCAGACTGGAGAGGGACTGGCCCCACGCCTTTCCGCGCAGGTCCCAAAGCGCAATCTCGACAGCGCCGAAGGCCTTGACGACGCGCGCGTCGTCAGTGTTCTGGACGATCTGCCACGGCGGCACGCACGCACGTTCGCAGTCCGCGATATCGATCGGGTCGCGCCCTTCGAGGGCCTCCCCCATCGCAACGATCATGCCGCAGACGTCGGGAGACGGAGCTTCGCCGAGACCGACGAGGCCCTCGTCGGTCTCGACCTCGACGATCGCTTTACTCGTGCCGGGATAAAGTCCGCCTGTCCACCACATCGGCGCTTCGAGCGGGATGTTGACTGGGGTCGCCCTGATCCTCGTGATCCTCACGCGCGACTCCCCAGAGCGCCGGTTCCCGCGCCTCTCCCGCAAGGATAGGTTTGCCGAACCGCAATCAAAAAGTCGATAATTTAGATGGTGGCGACGGAATTCGGCTTGTCGGCGGGGCCGCGCCTCGCCTACGGAAGCCTCAGCAGGCGTCAGTTGCTCGACGCGTGGTGAAGAGGAGAAACCGGCGTGCAGGTCCGCGGACGCGCTTATCGCACGATATGGCCGAACGAGGACGGCTGGGCCGTCGACGTGATCGACCAGCGCTGGCTGCCGCACGAATTTCATGTCGCGACATTGCGAACCGTCGCCGAGGCGGCGACCGCGATACGCGAGATGTGGGTGCGCGGGGCCCCTCTGATCGGGGCGACGGCGGCCTATGGCCTGGCGATGGCCATGCGGGAGGACCCGGGCGACGCGGCGCTGGACGAGGCCTGGGACAAGCTTCACGCGACGCGGCCGACCGCGATCAACTTGCGTTGGGCGCTCGACGCCGTCCGCAGCCGGCTGCGCCCCCTTGCTCCCTCCGAGCGCGTCGCCGCCGCTTACGCCCAGGCGGCGCAGATCGCCGACGAGGACGTCGCCATCAACCGCGCCATGGGTCGCAGCGGGCTCGAAATCATTCGTCGCATCGCGGCGACAAAGAGGGGCGGCGAACCAGTCAACGTCCTCACCCATTGCAACGCGGGTTGGCTCGCGACGGTCGATTACGGCACCGCCACCGCGCCGATCTATTGCGCGATGGAGGAGGGCGTACCGATTCACGTCTATGTCGACGAGACCCGCCCGCGCAACCAGGGCGCTTCACTGACTGCCTGGGAGCTGGTCAACCAGGGCGCGCCTCATACGCTCGTCGTCGACAACGCGGGCGGCCATCTGATGCAGCACGGCCTCGTCGACATCGTCATCGTCGGTTCGGACCGCACCACCGCCAACGGCGACGTCTGCAACAAGATCGGCACCTATCTGAAGGCGCTCGCGGCGCGCGACAACAACGTGCCCTTCTACGTCGCCCTGCCGTCCCCGACTATCGACTGGACGGTGCGCGACGGCGTCAAGGAGATCCCGATCGAAGAGCGCTCCGCCGACGAGGTCGACTTCGTCCAAGGTCTCGGCGACGACGGGAAGGTTCAGCGGGTCCGCATTTCTCCCGCGGGGACCCGCGCCGCCAATCCGGCGTTCGACGTCACTCCGGCTCGGCTGGTGACTGGCCTCATCACCGAGCGCGGCGTCGCCGAGGCGTCTCCCGACGGGTTGAAGCTGTTGTTTCCGGAGCGAGGCTGACCGCCTCGCGATGATCCCCGATAAGGTCGTCGTGGCGCCAAGCCGCGCCCATGTGATATTCGGCCCTCGCCAAGTGCAGCCGTTGGCTGCTGCTGCCAGTCTCACCGCCGAAACTCGCGAGATGTCATGGCGACAGAACCGTCCATAGGCGCGGCCGAGGGACCATTGGCGGAACAAGAAGCGCCGCAAATATCCGTAATCATTCCGCATTACAACGACCTCGTGAACCTCGTGCGCTGCATAGATCTGCTGGAGGCTCAAACCCTCCCGCGCTCCGAGTTCGAGATCGTGGTCGCCGACAACAACTCGCGCTGCGGCCTCAACGAGGTTGAGCGCATTTGCGCGGGCAAGGCGCGAGTCGTTCCGGCGCCCCTTCAGGGCGCGGGAGCGGCGCGAAATGCGGGCGTCGAGGCGTCGCGCGGCCGAATTCTCGCTTTTCTCGACTCCGATTGCCGACCGACCCCGACCTGGCTCGAGCGCGGGCTCGCGGCCCTCTCAAACGGGCAGATTGTCGGAGGCAAGGTCGAGGTCGACTACGAAGACCCGCAGCATCCCACCGCCGTAGAGGCCTTCGAAGAAGTCTTCGCGTTCAATTTCAAACGATACATCGAAGAGCTCGGCTTTTCAGGGTCGGGAAACATGTTCGTGCCGCGCGAGATCTTCGATCGCGTCGGGGGCTTTCGCGGGGAGGTCGCCGAGGACGCGGACTGGGGACGGCGAGCTGTCGCAGCCAACTATCGCTTTCACTACGCCGCTGATGCGGTCGTCTCGCACCCGGCGCGACGGAACTGGCGTGAGCTGACCCAGAAATGGAGGAAATCGACACGCGAATCGTTCGCTGCGGCGAGTGAAAAGCCGCACGGGCGCGCAGTTTGGATTCTCCGCAGCATGGCCGTCCTGGGCTCGCCCTTCGTCCATTGGGTCAGGGTGGTTCGTTCGAAAAAACTGGATGGGCCAGGCCAGAAGTGGAGGGCGATCGGAGTCCTCTTCGGCATCCGGTTCTGGCGCTTCATCGAGTGCAATCGCTTGCTGTTTAAGCGCTGAAAGCAGCGTTCGTCCCTGCGTCCGAGACGCGAAACGCAGCGATTTTGAGTTATTGACTTTCACGGAGAATGGGGAGGCGAGGCGGGCAAACTCTGCAACAGTCGCTCTGTGAGCTTCTCGTATCCCGCGTTGTTCAAGTGGAGGGCGTCAAGACGAAATCGGTCCGGCAGAAGACGGTCGTCGCCCCGCGAAAGCGCCGAAGATAGGTCCATCAGGCTCACATGATCGGGCAGCGCGGAGCGCCTGAGTTCGCTGTTCACCTCGGCTACCTCGTCGCGCAATGACTCGTTCCAGACTGGCAGCCTCAGGATCTCTGGCCGCGCGGCCGGAATGATCGTCGTCAGCAACACCCAAGCGCCGGATGCTGCTCCCTCTTTCGCCAGACGGATCAAGGTCTCGGCGGTTTGCCGTATGACGGGACGCCGGGTGGCGTCATCCATGAATGTTGCGGCGACGAGGTCATTCACGCCGCTTTGAATCACGATGAGGTCCGGCTTCAGGGCGATTGCGTCGCGCTGAAAGCGACCCGCCATTTGCGCCAGCGTTTCGCCCCCTATCCCGCGGTTGATGACTTCGAGGCGATCGTCCTTGGCGGGCGTCGGCCATCTGGCGATCCGGCTGTCGCCAATCAGAACGACGCGATGTTTCTCGCCTTTCGGAGGAAGCTTGCGGTTGGCGTCGGCGTAATCGGTCGAGGGGGGCGACGAAAGCGCGGAAATTTTGGTCCTGATCCAAGTGGCCCGGACGACGAGGGCTGCAGAGAGCGCTATTGCAGCCAGCACCCCGATCCCGACCGCCGTGCGCGCAAGCAATGTGAACTCCCCATGATCAATGCCAACCTCGCAAGCATCCTGCCGCTCGAATTCCGTCTCGCGAGAGGCGGCAGGCGGACGGGCGCGCTGCGAGGCGCCGCTTGACCCCGCATGTCACACTGTCTTCAGCATGCCCCCATCGACGAAATAGGTCGAGCCAACCGAATAGCTCGAGCGTTCCGAGCACAGAAAGACGAAGAAGTTGGCGAGCTCCTGCGGGCTGGCGAAACGCTTGATCGCCGCGTTCTCCCGCGCGACGCCGTCGAGGTAAGCCTGCCAGTCGCCGCCCTTGTCCGCCGTCAGCTGCTTGGCGGTCTTGATCCAGTCGGGTGTGAGGATGAGGCCCGGGTTCACGCAATTGACGCGGATGTTGTCTCCGACGAGCTCGGTCGAGAGGCACTTCGAAAACATCATCAGCGCCGCCTTGGTGGTATTGTAGATCGGCTCGTACCACAGCGGCTGGGCGGCGCAGATCGAGGCGTTGTGCAGAATCACGCCGCCGCCGCGAGCCTTCATGAGCGGCGCGAGACCACGCGCGAGCCGCACCGCCGCCATCACATGCAGATCCCAATAGACCTGCCACTTCTCGTCCGGCGCCTCCATCACCGTCTCGTTGCTGCCGGTGCCGGCGTTGTTGATGAGGATATCCGCGCCGCCGTAAGCTCCTTCGACGGCGGAGATGAGCGCCTCCGTCCCTTCGTGGGTCGCGACGTTGCAGGCGACCGCCTCGGCGCGAACGCCATATTCCCTGGCGATGCGCTTCGCCTCGTCGCGCACGCGATCCGCTCCCCGCGCGGCCAGCACAAGATTGACGCCCTCCGCCGCGAGCCCCTCGGCGATCGCAAGCCCTATGCCGACGCTCCCGCCGGTCACCACGGCGACCTTGTTCTTCAGTCCGAGATCCATGATTCCCTCTTCACCAGCAGGTGTAACCGCCGTCCGCCAGCACGATCGAGCCGGTCATCAGGCTCGCGGCGTCCGAGGCGAGGAACAGCACGACCGCCGCAATCTCGTCCGGCTCGCCCATGCGCGCCATCGGCGTGCCGTCCATCCAGACGTCGAACATCGCCTTGTTGGCCTTGTCGCGAGCGGTCAGCGGCGTGTTGACATAGGTTGGCGCGACCGCATTGACACGAACTCCGCGTGCGCCCCATTCGGCCGCTAGCGACTTCGTCAGATGATGCAGTCCAGCTTTGGAGGCGTTGTAACTGGCCTGGGCCTGCGGCTTGTTGACGATGATCCCGGACATCGACCCGATGTTGACGATCGAGCCGCGTCCCGCGGCAAGCATGGGCTGGCCGAAGGCCCGGCAGCACCAGAAGACGCCGTTGAGATTGACGTCGATGACCTCGAGCCAATCCTCGTCCGTCGCGTCTTCGGCCGTAAACGCCCGCGCGACGCCCGCATTGCAGACAAGGACGTCGACGCGGCCCCTCTCCGCCATCACGCGCTCGACGGCGGCGTCGACCGCAGCGGGCTTCGTCACGTCCATGTCGATGGCGTCGGTCGCGTAGCCTGCCGCCTTCATCGCCGCCTGCGCCTGGGCCGAAGCCTTGGGATTGCGGTCGGCGATATAGACATGCGCGCCGGCCTCGGCGAGCGCCTCCACGCAGGCGATCCCGATCCCTTGGCCGCCGCCGGTGACGACAGCGACCCGGCCCTTGAGCTTGAACCGCTCGAGGTACATCCCTTCCCTCCCGACGAGGTCAGCTCATCCAATTGCCGCCGTCGACGTTCAGCGTCTGCGAAACGACGTAGTCGCTGTCGGAGGAAGCGAGAAACACGGCGGCTCCGCCGTAATCCTCCGGCACTCCCATGCGCCCGAACGGCACCGCCTCGCCGACGAGGCGCTTTTTCTCGCCGATCGGACGATGCTCGTACTTGGCGAACAGAGAATCGACGTGGCTCCACATCGGCGTGTCGACCACGCCGGGGGCGATGCCATTGACGTTGATGCGGTGCTTGATGAGATCGAGGCCGGCCGATTGCGTGATGCTGATGACCGCCGCCTTCGAAGCGCAGTAGATCGCAACCAGCGCCTCGCCTCGCCGTCCAGCCTGCGAGGCCATGTTGATGATCTTGCCGCCCTGCCCGCGGGCGATCATGCGTTTGGCGACCGCCTGCAAGGTGAAAAAGAGGCCCTTCACATTGACTGCGAACACTTGGTCGTAACTTTCTTCCGTCACCTCGACGATCGGCCCCATGTCGAATATGCCGGCGTTGTTGACGAGAATGTCGATCCCGCCCCATCGGGCGACGACGCTCTCGACTGCCGCCTCGATTGAAGTGGACTTGGTCACATCGAGCCCAAGCGCGAAGGCCTTCTCGCCGTGACGCGCGGCCGTCTCTTTCGCTTCCGCAAGATTGACGTCGGCGATGGCCACCCGCGCCCCTTCGCTGACGAAGCGGTCGACGATCGCCGCCCCGATGCCGCGCGCGCCCCCGGTGATGATGGCGGTCTTGTCCTTAAGCTTCTCCATCATGCCCTCGTCTGTGCAGCGTCAGTCGGATCAGGCCTGCCCCGAGAGATAGTCGGCGAGCGTCGCTCGCACCCCGTTCGTCCACAACGAGGCGAGCGCGCTCGAGAACGCGCCAATGTAAGCCGGATCGTCGGCGAGTTCGCCGAAGATGTCGCGCATAGCGAGGAAGGCGCGCGGATCGCCGCGTGCGGGCCTCGCCGCCGCCTGAAGGCGGCCCCAGCTCGGATCGTTCGGCGGAATGGTCTTGCCGCTCTCGGATTTGCCGTAGCAATAGCGGCACCACATCGCCGACACGAGCGCCAGTCCCCTGACGCTTGCGCCGGCCGCGAGGCGGTCCCTGACCGTCGGCAGAATGAACTTCGGTTGCCGATTCGAGCCGTCGAGGCAGAGGCGCGAGATCGTGTCGGCAATCTTCGGATTGGCGAAGCGTTCGGCGACCTTCTTGCGGTATGCCTCGAGATCGACCTGAGGCGGCGGCGGAACGACGGGGATGATCTCGCGCTTGGTCAGCGCCTCGAGGAACGACGCGATCTGCCCATCCTCCATCGCCTCATGGACAAAATGGACATCGAGGATGCCTGCGGGATATGCAATCGCGGCATGTCCGCCGTTGAGGATGCGGATCTTCATCAGCTCGTAGGGCGCAACGTCCGAGGTGAAGGTGACGCCGACCTTCTCCAGGGCCGGCCTTCCGGCGGGAAACCGGTCCTCCACAACCCATTGGCGGAACTCCTCGCAGAATACCGGCCAGTTGTCGTCGATCCCATAGGTGTCGCGCAGGATGGCGCGCTCGCGGTCGCCCGTCGCCGGGGTGATGCGGTCGACCATGGAATTGGGGAAGGCGACGTTCGCCCGAATCCATAGCGCGAGTTCCGGATCGGACAGCTCCGCGAGCCCGGCGACAGCGTTCTCTGTGACGTGGCCGTTGCCGGGTATGTTGTCGCACGACATCACGGTGAAGGGCGCCGCGCCTGCCGATCGGCGGCCCCGGAGCCCCGCCGCGATCAAGCCGAACGCCGTCTTCGGAGCCTCAGCGTGCTTCGCGTCGTAGACGACGTCTGGATGGGTCGGATCGAAGCGCTGGGTCGCCGGGGAGATATAATAGCCGCCCTCGGTGACGGTCAGCGAGACGATGCGGATCTCGGGCCGCGCCAGGGTCTCGAGCATCGCGCCGACGTCGAACGGCTTGATGAAGTCGATCATCGCACCGGTCACCCTGACCGTCGTTGCGCGGGCCTCCTGCTCGACCACGGTGGTCAGCCAGTCCTGCGCCCTGAGCTTTTCGCGCATGTCCACGTCGGGCTCGCGCACGCCGGCGCCGACGATCGCCCAATCGCGGTCGACCCCGGAGTTGAACAAGTCGTCGAGATAGACCGCCTGATGGGCGCGGTGAAAGTTGCCGACGCCGATATGGAGAATGCCCGCTTTGAGATCGGACCGCCGGTAGTTCGGCTTGCTCACGCCCGGCGGCAATTGCGCCAGGGCGGCCGACGAGAGTTTGACGCTCATGATTGCCTGTCCACCGATATGATGCTCCCGGAGCGCGGAAACAATCAGTTGATGCGCCTGCCTTCCTTGTCGAACTTGTGCAGGTTCGCCTCGCGCGGGGTGACGAAAACTCGCTGGTCCGGCTTCAACGACGCTTCGCCCTCAAGGCGCAGCGTCATCGGTCCGATGCCGTCGGCTTCGATGTGGACGAAAGTATCGGAACCCAAATGCTCAGCAAGCCGGACGGTCGCCGGCCACTCGCCCGCAGTGGTCGAAACCTCGGCATGCTCCGGCCGGATGCCGATGGTCGCGGCGCCGCGTTTCTCCGCGCTCTGGCCCCGGATCAAGTTCATCGTCGGCGAGCCGATGAACCCGGCGACGAAGAGGCCATTCGGTCTGTTGTAGAGCTCGAGCGGCGTGCCAACCTGGGCGACCGAACCCCGATCGAGCACGACGATCTTGTTGGCCATGGTCATCGCTTCGACCTGGTCGTGGGTAACGTAGACCATCGTCGTCGCGAGCGCGTTGTGCAGTTCGCCGATCTCGACCCGCATCTGGACGCGCAAAGCCGCGTCGAGATTCGACAGCGGCTCGTCGAACAGGAAGGCCTTCGGCTCACGCACAATCGCACGCCCGATCGCGACGCGCTGCCGCTGCCCGCCCGAAAGCTGGCGCGGCTTCCGGTCGAGATAGTCGGTCAGGTTCAGAGTGCCTGCGGCTTTGCGCACCTTCTGATCGATAACCTCGGCGCTCTGCCCCGCCATTTTCAGGGCGAAGGCGATGTTGCCGCGCACGCTCATGTGCGGGTAGAGCGCATAGGACTGAAACACCATCGCCAGCCCACGCTTCGACGGCCCGACGTTGGTGACGTCCTTGTTGTCGATAAGCACCTCTCCCGAGGTCACGTCCTCGAGGCCGGCGATCAGGCGCAGAAGGGTCGACTTGCCGCAGCCGGACGGTCCGACAAACACTGCGAACTCGCCATCTTTGATATCGAGATCAACACCGTTGATGACGTTGACCGCGCCGAACGCTTTTTTGACCGACTTCAGCTGGATGCTGCCCATTGTCGCATTCTCCCTTTTGCCCGCTATTTGACGGCGCCGAACGTCAGGCCGCGGACGAGTTGCTTCTGCGAGAACCAGCCGAGGATCAGGATCGGCGCGATTGCGAGAGTGGATGCCGCTGACAGCTTCGCCCAGAAGAAGCCCTCCGGCGCCGAATATGAGGCAATGAAAGCGGTCAGCGGCGCGGCGTTGGAGGTCGCCAGGTTGAGCGTCCAGAACGCTTCATTCCACGACAGGATGATCGCCAGCAGCATGGTTGAGGCGATGCCCGGGACCGCCATTGGCGTCAGCACGTAGAGGATCTCGTTGAAGAGCGACGCTCCATCCATGCGCGCGGCCTCGAGGATGTCGACCGGGATCTCCTTGAAGTAGGTATAGAGCATCCAGATGAGGAGCGGCAGGTTGAGCAACATGAGGACAAGGCCGAGGCCCCACAGGCTGTCGAGCAGATGCAAGTCGCGGAACCACAGATAGATCGGCACGAGCACGCCGACCGCCGGCATCATCTTGGTCGACAGCATCCACATCAGGACGTCCTTGGTGTGCTTGGTCGGCGCAAACGCCATCGACCAGGCGGCCGGAACGGCAATGATGAGGCCGACCACATTGGCGCCGACCGACAGTACGATCGAATTGAAGGCGAAATGCAAATAGTTCGACCGGCTCTGCACTTCGGCGTAGTTCTCAAGGGTCCAGTGGAAGAACAGGAACTTCGGCGGCATCGCGATCGCGTCGAGCTCGCTCTTGAAGCTGGTCAGGAAGGTCCACAAGATCGGGAAGAAGATCAGGAATCCGACGACCCAGGCGAGGACGGTGACGCCGACCCGTTTGCCGACGGATTGCTTCATGGCCATCGTTCAGCCCTCCAGGTTCCGGCCGATAATGCGCATCAAAAAGATCGCCACTATGTTGGCGAGCACGACCGCGACGATGCCGCCCGCCGACGCTCCGCCGACGTCAAAATTGAGCAGCGCCTGCTTGTAGACGAGGAAGGGAATGTTCGTCGTCGCGACGCCCGGGCCGCCTGAGGTCGTCACGTAGATCTCGGCAAATACGCTCAGGAGGAAGATGGTCTCGATCAGAATGACGACGGTCATCGCGCGCGCAATATGAGGCAGCACGATATATCCGAAGTAAGAGATCGGGCCGGCGCCGTCGAGCGAAGCGGCCTCCTTCTGCTCTTCGTCGAGCGATTGCAGCGCGGTCAGCAGAATGAGGCTCGCGAACGGCAGCCATTCCCACGACACGACCAGAATCAGGGAGAGCATCGGATAGTTGGTGAACCAGACGATCGGAGAAAACCCAAGGGACCGCGCGAGCCAGGCAAACAAGCCGGAGTCCGGATTCATCAACAGGTTCTTCCAGACGAGCGCGCTGACCGTCGGCATGACGAAGAACGGCGCGATCACCATCAACCGCAGCGCGTTCTGGCCGAATACGGGCTGGTCCATCAGCAGCGCGACGAGGATGCCCCCGCAGACGCTGATCACCAGCACCGCGCCGACCAGGATCAGCGTATTGATCAGCGCAGCGACAAAGTTCGCATCGGTGAGGAAGTAAGTGTAATTCTGCAGCCCGACATAACCGATGTCGGTTGGGTCGAGCAGGCTGTAGTGAAGTACGGAGAAGTACAGCGTGCGCACAAGCGGGAAGATCATCCAGGCGAACAGCAGGATGACCGACGGCGCTACGAGTATTCGGCCCGCCGTGGTGGTCTGTTTCGTCGCCATCCCTAAGGCCCTCCCATGTCTTGATCCGCTGACGCTCGCCGCCAGTCGACTTTCGATCGCATCGTCGACGCCCCGCCGAGGCTTTACAGCCTTGAATCGCTTTCGCCGTTGATCGTTCTGTCGAACTCTCCCCGAATTGCCCCTCCTCGAAATCGAGGAGGGGCCGGGACGGGGAGGAGCGTCCCTGCGTCACGGCTCGCGGCTCGGCCGAACCGCGACCCGCTCAGCCTCCAGTTACTTGATATAGCCGGCCCGCTTCATCGCCTCCTCGGTGCTGGCCTGGGCCTTGGCGAGGGCGGCGTCGACCGTCATGTTTCCGGCGAGAGCGGCCGAGAAATCCTGACCGACATCGGTCGCGATGCCCTGGAACTGGGGGATCGCCACGAACTGCACGCCGACGTAGGGAACCGGCTTCACGGTCGGATGGTCTGGATCCGCCGAGTTCGATCGACTTCAGCGTGAGTTCGGCCCAGGGCGCCGCCTTCAAATAGTCAGGGTTCTTGTAAAGCGAAGTGCGGGTCCCGGGCGGAACACGCGCCCAGCCGTCCTTCGAAGCGACCAACTCGGTGTAGTGTTTGCTGGTCGCCCAGGAGATGAACTTCTCCGCCGCGTCCGCCTTGCTCGTGCCGGCCGGGACGGCGAGCGACCACGCCCACAGCCAGTTGGCGTTCTTGCCCTTGCCGTCATTCGGCGCCAGCGCAAACCCGACCTTGTCCGGGACCTTGGACTGCTTCGGATCGGTGACGAAACCGGCCGCGACCGTGGCGTCGATCCACATGCCGCACTTGCCGTCGGTGAACAGGGCGAGATTCTCATTGAAGCCGTTTGACGATGCCCCGGGAGGACCGTCCGCCTTCATCAGCGCCACATAGAAGTCCAGCGTATTTTTCCACTCCGGCGTGTTGAACTGAGGATGCCACTTCTCGTCGAACCAGCGGGCGCCAAACGAGTTGGACATGGCGGTCAGGAAAGCCATGTTCTCGCCCCAGCCCGGCTTGCCCCGCAAGCAGATCCCATAGACGCCCGCAGCCTTGTCGGTCATCTTGTCGGCCGCCTTGCGGATGAAATCCCAGGTCGGGTTCTCGGGCATCTTGAGGCCCGCCTTTTCCATCAGGTCGGTGCGGTACATGGTGAACGAGCTCTCGCCGTAGAACGGGGCGGCGTAAAGCTTCTTGTCGAACGAGAGTCCGGCGCGGATAGGCGGCAGGAGGTCGTCGACGTCGTAATCCGGGCTGAGCTTGTCGAGCTCAACGAGCCATTTCTTCTTAGCCCAGATCGGAACCTCGTAGGTGCCGATGGTCAGAATGTCGAACTGACCGGCCTTGGTGGCGATGTCGGTCGTCACCTTCTGGCGCAGCACGTTCTCTTCGAGCGTGACCCAGTTGAGCTTGATGTCGGGATTGGCCTTAGTGAAATCGCCGGTCAGCCCCTGCATTCGGATCATGTCGCTGTTGTTGACCGTGGCGATGGTCAGCGTGGTGTCGGCGTAAGCCGGAAGCGAGAAACTTGCGAGCGCAACGGCCCCGAGCAGGCCCTTGATGAGAACCTTCATAGACACATCCTCCCATGAGCATCGCCAGATATTGGGCAATTGCTACAGTAGCGGGCGAATATTCACCCTAAGAGAATGACGGAGTCAACAGCAAATCGTCGCTGCACCGCACAAAACGCGCCCGGAAACGAAATAAGTGTTGGAAACAATTGTGGTATTTCTATTGCAGCGGTTCACCTCTGCAGCAGATGTTCCGCCGTCGCCTCGTCCGTGACCAGGCCGGATACGAGCCCGCCGGTCAGCGCCGCACGCAACGGCACGCGCCGGGACGCCCCCATTGCGACGCCGACCACCAGACGGTTCCCCGCCTTCCGCAGGGGAGCCCCGGCCACCCGCAAATTGGTTCCTTCGCTCAGCACGCGGCCTGCAGCGTCAAAGGCCCAGCCGGTGATCTCCCCAACGGCGCCGAGCTGACGTAGGGCCTCGGCCTCCTGGCGCGTGATGATCCCGTCCTGCACAAGCGGCGCCGAATCGCCGACCGAACCGACGCCGACGAAACTCACGTCCGTGCGCTCGACGAGATCGAACAGGGTCTTCACCGAGGCGAGGCTCGTCAACAGTTGGCGCTCCTCGACCGATCTGGCGATAACCGGCACCGGCATCGGGTAATGTGGCGCCCGCACGGTGTCCGACACGCGGATAATGACGTCGTAGAACGAAGCCGAGCCGTCGGTCTTGGCGGTGCCGACCAGCGCCACCAGTTTGTGCTGCGGGCATTCCATCGGCGGCAATTGGTCGGCGACGGCGCGCATAGTTCGTCCGGTGCCGATCCCGATGATCGCCGGCTCCGCCCGGCGCAGCCAGCGTTCGAATTCCGCCGCTGCGGCCTGGGCGATGCCGAGGGTGGAGGAGGTCGAATCCGGATCGGTGGGCGCGACGTCGCAGAAACGAAGGTCGTAACGGAGCTTCAGCGCCGCCGCCAGCTCCATGCAGCGGGCGATCGGATGGTCGAGCCTGACCTTGATCAGGCGCTCTGTGATCGCCAGGGAGACGAGGCGCTGCGCCGCCTGGCGCGAGATGCCGAGCTTGCGGGCGATCTCGTCCTGGGTGTTGCCGGCGACATAGTAAAGCCAGCCGGCGCGCGCGGCTTCGTCAAGTCTTAGGCCTTCCTGGTCCGCCCTGCGCGCCATCAATCGTCCTTCCGACTTCCGGCGCGGACCATCCGGAGTGCGCCGCCACGATCTCCGGCAGCCGCGCCATGTCGTCGAAAATGAGGTCCGCCCCGGCCGCCGTCAATTCCGCCGCCTGGGCGGGTCCCGAGAAATGGCTGCCGCCGACGAAGCCGAACACTTTCATGCCGGCCGCGCGCGCCGCCGTCACGCCTGCGACGCTGTCCTCGATGACGAGGCAGTCCTGCGGGGCCGCGCCCATTGAGCGCGCCGCGAACAGGAAGAGGTCGGGATTGGGCTTGCCTCGCGGCACCTCGGCGGAGGAGAAGATATTCGGCGCGAACAGGGCCTCGTAGCCCGTCACGCGCAACGCGAAGCGCAGCCGCTCCGGCGCGCTCGAGGAGGCGACGCAGACCCGCGCGTCGAGCCCCTCGACAGCCTGTCGGACACCCTCGACGCCTTTCAGGTCACGCTCGAACGTCGCGAGGATCTCGCGCGACAGCGCGCCGGTAAAGTCGTTCGGCAAGGGGGAGCCGAGTTCGGCTTCCACTCGCTGGAGGACCGCATCCTGGCGCCTGCCGAGGAAGCGCTTGCGCGTCTCGTCGTCGCTGAGACGCAGGCCGGCCTCGGCCAACATCCTGCGCGTGACTCCGAGCGAAATCACCTCGCTGTCGACCAGCACGCCGTCGCAGTCGAAAACGACGACCTTCGGCCAGCGCGTCGCGCGCATCGACTTCCGGACCTCGCGTTCGGCCCGTTCGAGGATCTTAAGCGCGCGACGCTTGCGGGCGTGAAACGCGGCGATCGGGCCGCCGGCCGGATCGGTTCCGCCCGTGAGCGCCGACATCGACCCCATCGCGGAACGCAGCGTTTCCTTCCCGGCCGCGACAGCGCCGATCATTGCGGAACCGAGCAGCACCGGTTCGGAACTCTCGGGCGTCGACACCGCTTTACCGCAGGCGTCGGAGATGATCTGACGTACGAGGGCGCTCTGCGCGGCCCCGCCGCTGACAACGATGGTCTCGAAGTCGTAACCCGCGCGCTCGAATGCTTCGACAATGTCGGCGATCCCGTAGGCGAGGCCGCAGAGACCCGCGACATGGAGCTCTTCTAGGCTCGCTATGTCCTCCCGGAGATCCAGTCCGATGATACCACCACGCGCGGCGGCGTCTGCGGCTGGGGCGCGGCGGCCAATGAACGACGGCAGCACATGGAGCGCGTCGGCGAGCAGCGCCGCCTCGGAAAGACCGCCGGCGCGATCGGCAATCCGCAGTTCCAGCGCATCGAGCCCGTCCGACGACTGTTCCGCGAAGGCCGGATGCAGACGCACGAGGCGGTCGATCGCCGCGCCGAACGCCGACTGGCCTGCGTCCATCAGCCAATGGCCAGGCGTCAGCACGGAGAAGTGCGGCCCCCAGACCGCGTCGATGAAGCGCGGCTCGTCCGACAGCGCCATGCAGCTCGATGATGTGCCGAGGATAAGCGCCAGCCGACGGAGCGGATCTCCGGGCTTGCCCTGCGCTCGGGCGCCGAGGGTGCCGAGCGCGCCTGCATGTGCGTCAATCAGCCCGGCTCCGACCGGCGTTCCGGGATTGAGTCCCATCGCGTCCGCGGCTTCGGCTGCGAGCCCATGCGCAAGCGGCGTCCCAGGGGCGACGATATCCGACCCGAGGCGGGCGAAGCCGTCCGCGCTGAAGGCGCGGAGGCCGACGCTGTCGAAGAATTCGCCCGGCCAGCGCCGCTCATGCGCCAGGTAGCCGAATTTGCAGGCGACGGTGCAGAGCGACCGCGCGAGCGACCCGGTGGCGCGAAAAGAGAGCCAGTCGGTGAGGCCGAGGAAATGCGCCGACCGCGCGAATGTCTCCGGCTTCGATCGTGCGAGCCAAACGAGCTTCGGCGTCTGCATCTCCGGCGACAGGGCGCCGCCGGCGTAGCGCAGGGCCTCATGGCCGGCGGCGCTGATCCGCGCGGCGTCCTCGGCCGCGCGGTGATCCATCCACACGATCACGTCGCGTTCGGGCGCGCCAGCGGAATTGACCGACAGCGGCTCGAGGCGCTCGTCGAGGGCGATCAGCGAGCAGGTCGCGGCAAAGCCGAGGCCTGTGACAGCTTCATGGGGCAAACGAGACGCCGCGACCGCTTCGCGCACGGCTTCCGTCACGGCGCGCCAGATGTCGGCGGACGACTGCTCGACGGCGTCGGCCGGCTCGCGCCAGATGGCGATCGTCCGCCTGGCGCTGCCCAGAAGCCGCCCCGACGTATCGAAAACGCCGGCCCGCGCGCTGCCCGTGCCGACGTCCACTCCGATAAAAGCCGTGCCCATGACGTTTCAGCAGTTCTCCGCCTGCGCGCCGAGAATCGGCCTTTCCGTCCACCCTGGCAAGCAGGCCGGTGGGCGGACCTCGTTGCCGGCCCGCCCTGCGGACACGCGGTCTTCGACGCAGGCTCAAGCTCCGCAGGCGTTCTGAATCGTTCAATTTCCTGCTTTATTTCAGGGAATTCTGCTGGCAATTCATCCGATTCTGGCCGCATCCGTCGAGACCGAATGCCGTTAAAGGCCTTTAGAGTCCGGTCGCGCCCCGGCGTAAGCCGGCTTCTCTGTCGAGGCGCATCGTCCAAGGCGAAGGTCGAAGCAGCCGTCGCGAAATATCGCGGGTCGACCGGCGCGGCCGCAGCTCGCGCGCACGGCCGCGCAGATTCATCCCCGCCTCGACTCATGGCTTCGAATGACCCGTCGAGGGGCTTCGCTCGCAAATGCGATGGAAATTGCGTGCACTGCAAAGAACATCTATGTTAGCAAAGCGGGACCGCATAAGATTGGATCTACCAGGACATGGCCGATTCCAGCCCAACAACGATTAAGAAATACGCTAACCGCCGGCTGTATAATACGGGCTCAAGTACGTATGTCACATTGGCGGACCTCGCAAAGATGGTAAAAAATGGCGATGACTTCGTCGTGTTTGACGCCAAGACGAACGAGGATATCACCAGGTCCGTTCTTACGCAGATCATTTTCGAGCAAGAAGGAATTGAAGGCCAATCTTTACTGCCGACAACGTTTTTGCGGCAGTTGATCAGGTTTTACGGCGACAGCGTGCAAGCCTTCCTGCCTAGTTATTTGGAGTTCTCCATCGATCGATTTACCGGAGAAAAGCAGGCAATCAGGGATGCAGCGAGTTGGATGCTCGGCGGGGGCGCTTTTTCCCCCACGTCGCTTACTGCTTTACAGGAATTGACCCAACAGAATTTGGCTGCATTCCACCGAGCGCTCGGCATCTTTTCACCGTTTTCAACAGCGCCGCAACTCGCAGAACCGTCGTCCGATGACGATGCCTCCTCTCCTGATATAGACAAGCTGCGAACCGAGTTGATGGAGATGCAGAGGAAACTCGAGTTGTTGGCGAAGAAAAACTAGGGGGACGTCGTTATTGGCCAATTCGGTCGTCAATTCCGTTCGGGCGGCGTTTACTGGGGATGGAATGCTTGAGGGCGCCTACTCCATCGGCCGGCGCGTTCGTCTCGTTTGGACAGATGGCAGGGCGGCGGGTCTTGAGTTCATCGCGCGACGTGCTCCTCCGCGGATTCCGAGGGTTGTCCAAGAGCGCCACTGCCTCGTATCCGGAACTGTCTAGATTAAGCGTCTAACTGATCTTCGACAGTGCCCGGAACGAAGTTTCTGATCGCGCGAGCAAAATCGCGCCGCGGTGCGGGCGTGGCACTACAAAACGGAGGGTGTCTGTAAATCAGGCGTCCGCGATCTGGCGCATCGTCGGCGGCAGGGCGACGCCGAGGGCGGCGAGCGCGAGGCTGGCGCCGGGGCGTGGCGACGAGCGCAGCAGGAAGCGCTTGCCGTCCTGCTCGACCTCGGTCTCGGTGAGCGAGTCGAGATCGGCGATCACGGCGGGCCAGGAGGCGCGGGCGCCCTTGTCGACTGCTGCGAGGCGGTCTTCCAGCTCCTTCTTCAGCACGAGCGCGAGGAAGCTGCAGGCGACGTGGCCGCGGATCGTCTCGTCGAGCTTGTGGTAGATCGGCCGCGTGTCGAGCAGACTCTTTGTCGTGCGGAACGTCCGTTCCACGGTCCAGAGCTGCTTGTAGACGAGCATCGCCTCCAGCGCCGAGAGATGCGCGTTGGTCTGCAGCACGAACACGCCGTCGAATTTCGCGTCCTCCTCGATCCTTTCGCGGTCGATGGCGAAGCCGTCACCCTCCGGGTTCTTGAGGAAACGGCGGTAGCCCTTGTTGCCGACGAGGCTCTTGTCGCCCTTCTTCAGCTGCCGCTCCAGGTTGGCGACGATGGTCGCGCGGTCGGCGGCGTCCTTGCTCATCTGATCGAGGTTGCGGCAGACGACATAGCGCCGCCCGGCGAGCGTCACGGCCTTGGCCTCGTAGTCGACTTCGCCCCTCGGCTTCAACAGGACGAAGGGCGTGAACGGCGCGGGATCGCCGAGCACGAGGTCGCGCACGAGCCTGTCGGTTCGCTCGCGCACGCCCAGCACATAGAGGAGTTTTCTCGCTTCGAGCTCGGCGATCGTCTCGGCGCTGATCATGCCGCGGTCGGCGACGACGCAGACCCGGTTGATGCGAAAGCGCCGCTGCAGGCGGTCGATCGCCGGGATGAGGCTCTTCACATCGGCGGTGTTCCCCGGCCACATCTCCGTGCACACCGGACGGCCGTCGCCGTCGAGCAGGACAGCCAGGATCATCTGGTTGAGGTCTGGCCGATGGTCTTTGGAGAAGCCGCGCCGCCCGAGCGTCTGCCCGCCTCGGCCCCCGGACTTGATCCGGGGGCTCGTGGTGTCCATGAACACGATGTCGAGCGTGGTCAGGAGGTCGCGCCGGGCGGCGAACAACTCCTCCTCCAGGACGTCCTTCACGCAGCGCGGCGAAAACGGGGTCGCGGCGTCCTGCTGGGCCTTGGGCAGCTCGTCGCCGAGCCACGCCATCGTGCGATAGAGGTGGTGCAGTTCGATCCCGTCGGCGCCGTCGATGCGGTGGTCGTCGCGCCAGCGGTCGGCGGCCCGGTCCGAGCCACCGCAGACGAGGCGGTGCAGCACGGTCAGGAACGCCGCGCGCTCCAGCGGGAAGTCATGGTTGCGCGCCCTCGCCAGGCGCTCGATCACCGCCCGGCAGCCGGTCTCCTCCCACACCCGCTCGAAGGCGAGCGCCGGACCGATGCGGCGCGTGGAGATCGCCGTCGCCTCGCCGCGGTCAAACGCATCAAGCACGATCGCCTTCTCGGAAAAGCGGGCTCCCGAGCGCAAGAGCCGCTCCAGCTGCCCGCTCTGCTTGAGATCCTCGACGCGCCCGAGCGTCGCGATCACCTGCTGGCGTACCGCCGCGCCCTCGCGCCGGCTCTCGACGATCTGCAGATAGGCGCGGCCGCCCGAAGTCTTCTTGCGGAAATACATGACGGAACGCCTGTCACCAACTCGATGTCGGTGCGCACAGATTCCGCTGCGATACCCGAAAAATCAAGCAAAATCGGCACAAAACGTGGCACTACATTTTCACGTCAGCGCACCCCGGCTCAAACCATATCAACGGCTTACGCGCCACGCACACGCGTTAACTGTCGAAGATCAGTCTAAGACTTCGGCCGGCGACTCCGCGATCTCAACAAGTGGATCCGCCCGGCGAGGACCTGCGGTGATGGGGGAGACCGCCCGTCGCAGATGGTCCGTCCGGGGCAAGGAACCGGCAATTATTCACCGGGTGTCGGGGCAACTCTCGCTACGTGCTGTGGTCCGGGGTTCGACGTGGTCGCCGGTGGGCTAGCCGTCGCCGAATGGATTATTGTGCGCGGCCTTGATCGCCTTGAGCACAACCTGCGTATCGGCCGGCTTGGCCAACGCCTCGGCGACATGGTCTCGCTCACCGCTCTGATGCGGGTCGTTGCGCCGGAATTCCTCGAGGAGCGCGATGATCTTCGCCGTTTTGTGCTCGGCGAGAATTGCGAGCTCAAGCGTGAGTTGCTCGCGCCGGGTTGCCAACTCGTCGTCGTGACGTTGCGCGATTAGCACCATTGCGGTGGTAAAGAGCGCACCCGTGGAGACCATCATCGAGAGTAGAGGAAACGGAAACGGGTCCGGCGCCGCGGCCCCGCGGGTTTCGAGCCAGGCATTGAGCGCGAGCCAGCCGGCGATCGCGACGGCAAGGACGCCGAGGGTGCGGGAACGCGCGAAGGTCGCCGTCACCAAAGCCGCAACCCGCTGCGACGCTGTCGCCGCACGATAATGCGCCGCATACAGTTCGGCGATCGTCGCGACGGTCTTCTCGACATGCGGCGGGACAGTGGGAGCTTCAGCCATGCAAGCAGCACGAACGCAGAAATGGCGCATCGGGTTCCCCATGCGGGCCGCCAGCAGTGCACGGATCGATTCGCAAAGGATTCTGGACGCCTAAAGAGGAAATATTGCCCCGACGGGAACGTCCTACACTTCCTCGGGTTTCCTGCCTGACTTACTCAGGAGTTGAAACCATGACTAAGCGCCCGGAAGAAAAGACCCAGCCGGAAGCTCTCGCTACATTCGCGGCGGCCGCCCGCAACAAGGGCGTGAAGCCTGCGGGCCAGGGCGTGTTCGCCACACCAGAAACCTCAGGCAAGCCCGGAAACATGGCTGCCGAGGAAAAAGACGTAGCAGACATCATCGGCGGCAATGCGACAGGAGACAAAAAGCGCGTTGATACGGCCACTACGCACCACACCAAGACCGATAAGCGTGCCGGATAAGTCGAAACCCCAGCTGGTGTCTGGCCCTGGATCAATTGATCTGCGAGCGGCCGGCTGAGCCGCCGGCCGCCAAGCTTGATCGCCCCGCTTTGGGCGCCAGCGCTCCGTTCGCGAAGTACTTTGCTCGCACCGTCGAGGAATTGGATTCGGTATTGCGCGCTCAGTGGTAGGGCGACCTCTCGCGGCGCTCATGCATCCGGGTCCCGGTGTCAAGGCCGCCTCGCTTTCCCGTCATTCGCGCCACGATTTGCGCAACGCGCGGCCAGTGCGCGCGCGTGCGGCCCGCGCAGGCTGTCCCGTCGGGCAAGACGGCGTCGCGCTGCCGCCAACGAGCCTCGATATAGGCCCTGCCGCCATGGTCGCGGATCAACGCCTCGGCGTCGGCCTGCGCCAGCCGTTCGCTTCTCTGCGGCGTCGGAGCCAGCGTAGCATCGCCTCTCTTCCGACCCTCGTAGCGTAGCGCGTAGGGGAGCGCCGCGGCCAGTTCGAGCCTCCATAGGTTTGTAGAGTATTTGAAACGCGGCGGCTTTTTCTTCAAATGGCCGGCGGAGATCGGCGCTGCGTCCGGGGATTTGAGGGATGACTGCGGCGGACCGCTCGCCCTGTCGAGACTGGCTCGCGCCTGCCAAGGCGGCCCGGAAAGGGCATTCCGAGCCGCCAAGGGGCAGCCGTAAACTGCGGCCCATTCGTCGCACCCCGGTATCCCGAAGCCATACGCGCGCGGAGGCCATTTAGCTTCAGGCGAGCCGCTTTGCCCGACTCCCCTCCGCCGTTCCGCTGTGCTATTTCGGCGGCGCCGTTTTTTGCTTTTGAGCCAAAACGGCTGGCGCAGGACTAGGGGACGCTTCTCAGGCGCTTCAAACTGAGGGTGCTGGCCAAAAGGGGCGGCGGCCTTTCGACCGCCGTTTTCATGAGCGGACCTTCCTATTTGCGGGAGTGCTCGCGGGCGGTGCTTGAGTGCTTGTGTCCTTGCTCGCTGTGCTCGTGAGCAGTATCGGCGTGTTCTTTGGCCTCGTCGTGCTCGCCCAGATCGTGATGATGCGCCGCTTGCAGGTGATGGTGAGCAGCAGCCTGATGGTGAGCGGCAGCTTGGTGATGATGGTCGCTTGCCTGATGCTTCGACTTTGCCATGGCGTTTCACTCCGAATCGATGTCGCGAATGGTGGGCGCAGGCGCCCGGGCACTCTCTGGCGGAAGGGTCAGTGACTCCGCGCTCGACAACCGGGAAGTCAGCGGGCTGTTCCAGGATCGGCGTTTGCGGACCCGCTCGCGATGCTCGTCCATATGGAACGAGTTTATATTCCGACCGTTTTGCGACGGATGGGGCGGTCTCGAACCGAAAGTCAAAAACACCTCGCGGAGGCTGAGACTCGCGTCCGAAAAAGAGCCGCGCTTGTTCAGGTGCAACGTGACCGCATCGCGCGGCTAAGGGCTGAAGGTCAGTCCACTGAACATGACGAGCGACTCCTGGCCGAATTCGAGCAGCTTCTTGCGATTCAAATCCATTTTCGGGATCGACTTCTCGAAAAGGGCGACGAGGGAAACCTACTGTGACCACGTTTGGGAAGAAGCCCCGCGCCATTGCAGACGCGGGTAAAGCGAGCGCGGGGCAGTCAGTTCAGCAAGGCGGCGTCGCTCAATCTCCACCACGACGCGGTCCACCAAAAAGTTGGGGCAAGTCTATATATGTTTGCAATTACTATAATTAATTCAGTGCGTTATAGCATGGTAATGGCGGAGGTGGCGTCCGCCTGAACATTGCGTCATGTGAAATCAGACCGTCTCACAGGTGGCAAAAACATCCATAAAAACATTGCTATCTTGAGCGTTTGACACAAGACGTCTCATCCTGCATCAGTGAAGCGCACGATTTGTGTGGGGCTGGATGTGGGGCTGACGATGGGCCAAATCACCGACCTGAGAGCAAAGAAAATCGCCGGCGGTGACAAGCCCGTGGCCGACGGCACGATCCCGGGACTCAGGCTGGAGCCCGGCTCGGCGAAGGGGCAGGGAAAATGGATTCTGAGGTTTGTGTCGCCGGTGACCGGCAAGCGGCGTGACATGGGCCTTGGGGTCTACCCTGAGGTCAGCATTGCCGATGCCCGCGTGAAGGGCATGGGCGCGCGCCAAGTGCTCGCCAGCGGCAAGGACCCCATCGAAGAGCGCGAGGCCGACAGAGCAGCCCGCGCGGCCCTTGCAGCGGTGATGACATTCGAGCCGGCGGCCAGAAAGGTCCACGACGACCTGAAGCCCGGCTGGAAAAACCCCAAGCACGGCGACCAGTGGATCAACACCCTGCGGGACTATGCCTTCCCCAAGATCGGGAAGCGGAAGGTGGACGATCTGGCCCCGGGGGATTTCGCCGAGGTGCTGCGCCCGATTTGGTTGAAAAAGCCGGAGACGGCCTCAAGGGTCAAGCAGCGTTGCCACACGGTCATGAAGTGGTGCTGGGCGCAGGGACTGGTCAAGGGCAATCCCCTCGACGTTGTAGACCATCTGTTGCCGCAGCAACCGGGCAAGCGCGAGCGGACAACGCGCCAGCCCTCGATGGCTTGGCGGGGCATCCCGGCGTTCGCGGAGCGGTGGCTGCACACTGGTCCTTCCAACGTGACCCGGGCGCTGCTGGAGTTCGTCATCCTGACCGCTGCACGGTCGGGAGAGGCGCGGGCAATGACGTGGACCGAGGTCGATCTAGAGGCCAAGGTGTGGACTGTCCCAGCCGATCGAATGAAGGCCAAGGTGGTCCACCGGGTGCCGTTGTCTAGGCGAGCCGTCGAAATCCTCGCGGCGCAGCGCGCGCTTCATCCTGATGCAGATCTGGTGTTCCTCGCGCCGCGCGGCGGCGTGCTCAGCGACATGGTGCTGACGACCTTCCTGCGCGATCGAAAGGCGCACAGCAGCGAACCGGGTCGCACGGCGACCGCCCATGGGTTCCGTTCATCATTCCGTGACTGGGCGTCCGAGAGTGGTTACGCACGCGATCTCGCAGAGCGAGCATTGGCCCACACGATCAGCAACCAGGCGGAAGCGGCCTACCATCGAACCGACCTGCTTGAGCAGCGGCGCACGATGATGGAGGCCTGGGCGCAACATGTTCGAGGCGGCAAGGCATCGTCGAAGGTCGTGCCCATGAGGGGCCATAAGAAATAGGTTCCGTCGAGACGAGCATCCGGCGCGAAGTGGCACGCGATCTCTCTGTTTTGGACATTTTGTCCAAACGACGGCGGCGAGAGAGTCGCACACGGATGGCCGGTTGGCGATTTGTGAGAGAGTCTGACGAGGGCGATGGAGCTGGGGTTTGTCCCTTCGTTGCAAGGTGCCGCCGAGGCGAGCATCTGCTGTGATATGGCCCATGGTCTCTGTTTTGACATAATGTCAAAAGCACCGGCCGCGAGAGAGTCACACACTGCTGGGTCCAGTGATTTGAGGCCAGCGGTCTAATCTCGGCGATGAAGCTCGCGTTTGCCCTTCGCAGTCGCGCAATACCTGATTGGCGGGATAGTGTGCAATTTCTGCGCAGGAATCATGATCGCCCGTCTGGTACGCTTTCAATATAAGTTCGCACTCAAGAAAGCATCATCCGCAACTTGCAGTGCTGACCATGCAATTAATGACCTTAACATCTTACGTTGTAGCCATCTCATTGTAGTGTATATCTTGTAGTCAAGGAATAATTGACTACTAATACTTGACATAAGACTACATATGCCTTAATGTGCGTCAGTGTTTAGACGATGAGGAGGCCTGCAATGAATCACTCTGTAATAGGGAATGGCGCAATCAGCCGAGCAATCCGGTTGAGTCGCGTCTGCGATCTAACGGGGGCGTCTCGCCCGACCGTCTGGCGCTGGGCCAAGGGTGACCCAAGCTTTCCGCGGCCGTTCAAACTATCCGATGGGGTAACCTGTTGGGACGAAAAAGAAATTCTGAATTGGATTGAGTCCAAGAAAGCTCAGCGGTGCAGGTGATGACAGACCTTTTCCAATGTCCGCCGCCGCCCCTTGAGTGGGACCTCGACAATCTGACGCTCGGCGAACGTCCCGCGGCGGATCAGCTGGTGGCTGGGATCGCGAAGGCAGGGAGGGAAGGCCGGATCACTGCGTGGCGGGGCAAAAACCGCGATCGCGATTTTGATCCAGCAGAGCAGCCCGATGGAAGCTGGCTGACATGCTGTCCGGCGCATGACGACCACAACCCGAGCTTCGTCGCATCGGACGGGGTCGATAAAAACGGCAAGCCGAAGCTACTCGTTCATTGCCGGTCCGGGTGCAGCCAAGTCAAGCTGATTGAAGCCCTGGACGGACTTGGCTTGTGGGACTGCACGCCCGACATGATCGATCACCTCGCGGCGGAGACCGGCACAAGCGCGGCAGGCCCGGTGTCGAGAGCGACACCGAGAAAGAGAAAGTGCGAGGCTGTCGTTCCGGTCCCAGCCGACGTGCCACCGGCTCCCAGTCAGCACTGGCAACTCGGTCCCGTGACAAAGCGGTGGGCCTACCGGAATGCTGAAGGCGAGCTGGTCTTTTACGTCTGCCGATTCGACCCAAATCCAGCGTGGGAGGCGAACTGTGTTTCGGCGTGCAAAATTGACCCCCTGATGGAGTGGGCCCGTTGGGGCGGACAGGGATCAGGCCGCCGTTTTGACTGTGGGCCGGGGGTTGCGATCCTCGAACTGTTGCGGGCTGAGATAGCCCAGGGCGGAATGGAGACGGCGCCGGTTGTAGACCTCGTCGATGAACCGCGGAAGGTCCTTGGCGACATCGGCGAAGGCGTCGTAGGCCATTGGATAGACGGCTTCCACCTTGAGGGTCTTCATGAAGCTCTCGGCCTTGGCGTTGTCGTAAGGGTTGCCTCGGCGCCCATCGAACCGACAAGACCGCAGCGAAGCAACGCTTCCCGATAGGCTTGAGCGGCATACTGCGAACCGCGATCCGAGTGGTGGACGCAGCCGGGAGGAGGCCTGCGGCTCTCGATTGCGGCATTAAGCGCGGCGAGCGTCAGGCGGACGTCGATCGAGCGGCTGATCGCATAGCCGACCGCCCGGCGCGACCAAGCGTCGAGAATGACCGCGACGTAAGCGAAGCCTTCGACGACGGCGACATACGTAATGTCCGCGACCCAGAGCTGGTTCGGCCCGTCGATCGTCAAGTCCTTGGTTCGATTGGGGTAGATTGGCTGGTCGTGGTCGCTGTCGGTTGTGGCGACATATCGGCGCCGCCGGTGAGGCTGAAGGTCATGTTCGCGCATCAGCCGGCGGATCTTCTTATGATTGACGATCATGCCTCGATGCTGCAGCTCGGCGCGAACGCGCCGCCAGCCATAGAACTCGAACTCGTCGCAGATCGCGACGATGGCCTCAACGATCGCGGTGTCGTCATGCGCGACGGTCGGTTCGTCGTAGAAGGTCGAGCGGGCGATTCCCATCAGCCGGCATCCTTCTGCGACGCTGAGACCCCGGGGCCGACAACGACGGACGTAGTCGCGCTTCTCGGCCGCGGTGCGCTTTTCGCAGCCCCCTTTAGAAACTCGAGCTCCAAAGCCTGCTTGCCGACGAGACGCTCGAGCGCCGCGATCCGGGCTTCGTATTGCTGGAGCAGATCCGCGGCGGCGGCATCCTCATCGAAGTCGCCGGCCTCGTACTTCTGCACCCAGACCCGGATCAGGTTTCGGCAGATGTCATGACGCTTGGCGAGCCCGTGAAGGGTCTCGCCGGCCAGGAACTCCTGAGCGACCTGGCGCTTGAACTCGATGCCGTGGGTGCGGTGCTTGGCCATGGGCTTCCTTCTTTCGAAAGCCCGGCTCGACGGTCAATTCCAATTGCCCGATTGTCCACCCCAAGGGGCCCACTCCATGAGGGGCGTCATCGGCGTGCAAAATTGACCCCCCTATTCGCGGTTTGATCGGCTGCCCGCTTTGGCGCGAAGCGGGCGGTGGGGGATGCTGATTGTGGAGACGATCGGACGGATACGGCGCGAGCATCTGGGCAAGGGGAAGTCGATCAAGGAGATCTCGCGGACGCTGCATCTGTCGCGCAACACGGTGCGACGGATCCTGCGATCGGGGGAGACGGCGTCTTCGTATGACCGCGAGGTCCAGCCGCGGCCGAAGCTCGGGCCGTGGACGGAGGCGCTCGACCGGTTGCTGACGGCGAACGCCGAGGCGCCGGCGCGCGAGCGGCTGACGCTGATCCGCATTTACGAGGCGTTGCGGCCTCTCGGCTACGAGGGCGGCTACGACGCTGTTCGCCGCTATGCGCGGCGCTGGGGCGAGCAGCACGCGAGCGCGACGGCGGAAGCCTACATTCCCCTGACGTTCGCGCCGGGGGAAGCCTACCAGTTCGACTGGTCCCACGAGATCGTCGTCATCGGCGGGGTGACGACGACAGTGAAGGTCGCCCACGTCCGGCTCTGCATGAGCCGCATGATGTTCGTGCGCGCCTACCCGCGCGAGACCCAGGAGATGGTGTTCGACGCGCATGACCGCGCCTTCGCGTTCTTTCGGGGCGCCTGCGGGCGCGGAATCTATGACAACATGAAGACGGCGGTGGAGACGGTCTTCGTGGGCAAGGACCGCCAGTACAATCGCCGTTTCCTCCAGATGTGCTCGCATCACCTCGTCGAGCCGGTCGCCTGCACGCCGGCCGCGGGTTGGGAGAAAGGCCAGGTCGAGAACCAGGTCGGGTTGGTGCGTGAACGCTTCCTCACGCCGCGTCTGAGGGTCAAGAGCTACCACGAGCTGAACGCCTGGCTCCTCGACAAATGTGTCGTCTGGGCCAAGGCGCACGCCCATCCCGAACAGAGCGGGCGGACGATCTGGGACGTCTTTGAGGAGGAGCGGCCGAAGCTCATTCCTTATGGCGGACGCTTCGACGGATTCCACGCGCTGCCGGCCTCGGTGTCGAAGACCTGCCTCGTGCGGTTCGACAACAACCGATATTCGGTCAACGCCAGCGCCGTCGGCCGTCCGGTCGACCTCCACGCCTACGCCGACCGCATCGTCATCCGCCAGGACGGGCGGGTTGTCGCGGAGCACCCGCGCGCGTTCGGCCGCGGCAAGATCGAGTACGATCCCTGGCATTACGTGCCGGTCCTGGCGCGCAAGCCAGGCGCGCTCCGCAACGGCGCGCCGTTCAAGGATTGGGTGCTGCCGGCGGCGCTGGACCGCATCCAGCGCAAGCTCGCAGGCTCCGACGACGGCGACCGGCAGTTCGTCAAGATTCTCGCCGCGGTGCTCTCTGACGGTCTGCCGGCGGTCGAGGCCGCCTGCGCCCAAGCGCTCGCCGAGAATGTTCATTCGGCCGACGTCGTCCTCAACATTCTGGCGCGGCGGCGCGATCCCGGGCCGGCGCCCCGATCCACACCCCCGCCGCGCTCAGCCTGCGCCATGCGCCAGTCGCCGACTGCGCCCGATACGATCAACTCAGGAGCGCGTAGCCCATGGAACGGACCGAAGTCCTCGACATGATGGGCTCGCTGAAGCTCTACGGCATGAAGGCCGCCTACGACGAGACGCTCGCGACCGCGCTCAAGCGCAAGCACGAGCCGCAGCGCTTCGTCGGCGACCTCCTGCGCGCCGAGATCTCGGAGAAGCAGGCGCGGTCGATCAAGTATCAGATCACGGCCTCCAAGCTGCCGCTCGCCAAGGACCTCGACGACTTCGCCTTCAAGGACACGCCGATCAACGAGGCCCTTGTTCGCGATCTCGCCGGCGGCGGCTTCATCGCCCAGCAGCGCAACGCCGTGTTCATCGGCGGAACCGGCACCGGCAAGACGCACGCCGTGATCGCCATTGCGCGAAGCTGCATCCGCGCAGGACGCCGCGGGCGCTTCTTCACCACCGTCGATCTCGTCAACCAGCTCGAGGCCGAGACGCGCGCCGGGCGCCAGGGCCGCATCGCCGATTATCTCGCCCGCATGGACTTCGTCGTCCTCGACGAGCTCGGCTACCTGCCGTTCGCCCAGGCCGGCGGGCAGCTTCTCTTTCACCTCGTCAGCCGGCTCTACGAGCGCACCTCGATCCTTCTCACCACCAATCTCGCCTTCGGCGAATGGCCGAGCGTGTTCGGAGACCCAAAGATGACCACGGCGCTCCTCGATCGCCTCACCCATCACTGCGACATCGTCGAGACCGGGAACGAGAGCTGGCGCTTCAAGAACCGCGCCTTGAGCGTCGTCTCATGACCGGGATTTCGTGACGTCACGCTTCGGAGTGGACCATGCCGCGCAAGCCGATCGGCGAGCGACCGATGACCGATGCCGAGCGCCAGGCGCGCTGTCGCGCTGCTCGGGAGTCCGGGACGTCGGCAGTCCGGATATGGCGACCCCTCGATCACCGCAGTCGCGCCAAGCGTTGGCGCGACGCTGTCTCCGAGTTGACCACGTTGCAGGGTCAGTATGCCCTTTGGCTGGAAACTCTGCCGGAGAACCTTGAGGACAGCGCCACCGCCGAGGCGTTGCAGGCGATCTGCGACCTCGACCTCACCGACCTCCAGGCAATCGTTCCGCCCCGCGGCTTCGGCCGGGATTGACCCGCGCGACGTTCGCTCGGCACGAGAGCCGGCGCTTCAAAAACCGCGCCTGACCGACCAACGTCGCCTGCACCGAACCACGCTCGCCCCGGCTGCGCAACCCTGACCAGCTCCGCCGGGGCGAGCGCTACCGTCCGAGCCCTTCACAAGGGGGGTCAATTTTGGACGCCGATATGGAGTGGGCCCCTTGGGGTGGACAATCGGGCAATTGGAATTGACCGTCGAGCCGGGCTTTCGAAAGAAGGAAGCCCATGGCCAAGCACCGCACCCACGGCATCGAGTTCAAGCGCCAGGTCGCTCAGGAGTTCCTGGCCGGCGAGACCCTTCACGGGCTCGCCAAGCGTCATGACATCTGCCGAAACCTGATCCGGGTCTGGGTGCAGAAGTACGAGGCCGGCGACTTCGATGAGGATGCCGCCGCCGCGGATCTGCTCCAGCAATACGAAGCCCGGATCGCGGCGCTCGAGCGTCTCGTCGGCAAGCAGGCTTTGGAGCTCGAGTTTCTAAAGGGGGCTGCGAAAAGCGCACCGCGGCCGAGAAGCGCGACTACGTCCGTCGTTGTCGGCCCCGGGGTCTCAGCGTCGCAGAAGGATGCCGGCTGATGGGAATCGCCCGCTCGACCTTCTACGACGAACCGACCGTCGCGCATGACGACACCGCGATCGTTGAGGCCATCGTCGCGATCTGCGACGAGTTCGAGTTCTATGGCTGGCGGCGCGTTCGCGCCGAGCTGCAGCATCGAGGCATGATCGTCAATCATAAGAAGATCCGCCGGCTGATGCGCGAACATGACCTTCAGCCTCACCGGCGGCGCCGATATGTCGCCACAACCGACAGCGACCACGACCAGCCAATCTACCCCAATCGAACCAAGGACTTGACGATCGACGGGCCGAACCAGCTCTGGGTCGCGGACATTACGTATGTCGCCGTCGTCGAAGGCTTCGCTTACGTCGCGGTCATTCTCGACGCTTGGTCGCGCCGGGCGGTCGGCTATGCGATCAGCCGCTCGATCGACGTCCGCCTGACGCTCGCCGCGCTTAATGCCGCAATCGAGAGCCGCAGGCCTCCTCCCGGCTGCGTCCACCACTCGGATCGCGGTTCGCAGTATGCCGCTCAAGCCTATCGGGAAGCGTTGCTTCGCTGCGGTCTTGTCGGTTCGATGGGCGCCGAGGCAACCCTTACGACAACGCCAAGGCCGAGAGCTTCATGAAGACCCTCAAGGTGGAAGCCGTCTATCCAATGGCCTACGACGCCTTCGCCGATGTCGCCAAGGACCTTCCGCGGTTCATCGACGAGGTCTACAACCGGCGCCGTCTCCATTCCGCCCTGGGCTATCTCAGCCCGCAACAGTTCGAGGATCGCAACCCCCGGCCCACAGTCAAAACGGCGGCCTGATCCCTGTCCGCCCCAACGGGCCCACTCCAATAGGGGGTCAATTTTGGACACGATGACGTAATTGCGGGCCGGAGCCTGCCCTACGAGACTGCTGTTTTCAGGATCGGCCGCATCGGCATGTCTGGAGGGAGCTATGAAGCAATATGTCGGTCTGGATGTCTCGCAGAAAGAGACTTCAGTTTGCGTTGTGGATGAACAAGGGCGCGTGATGTTTGAGGAAAAGGCGAAGTCCACGCCAGGCGCGCTGACGGACTTGATTCACAGACGCGCGCCTCACGCAGAGCGCATCGGCTTTGAGACTGGCGCGATGGCCAGTTGGCTTTGGCATGAACTCCGCCGCGTCGGGTTGCCGGTAATGTGCATAGACGCTCGTCACGCGCATGCTGCGCTTTCAGTTCGCATCAACAAGAGCGACAAAAACGATGCGCGGGGCCTCGCTGAACTCATCCGGATCGGTTGGCATCGTGAGGTCGCCGTGAAGAGCGAGGAGAGCCAGAAGATCCGGGCGGTCCTGGTCGCTCGCGCCCGCCTCGTCAGTATCCGCCGCGATATCGAAAACCAGATCCGCAGCATGCTCAAGGAATATGGCCTGTTGTTTTCGCGGGCGATCGGCGCGCCATTCCGTCAGCAGGTCATCGAACTGATGGACGCCAGCCATCCGCTTCGCGCTATCGTTGAGTCCCTATTGTCGATTCATGAGCGCGTCGCCCAGGAGCAAGCCAAACTTGACGGGGATGTGCGCCGCCGTGCGCGTGACGACGAAACGGTTCGGCGGCTCATGAGCGTGCCCGGCGTCGGCGTCGTCACGGCTTTGACCTTCCGCCATACGATCGATGATCCATCGCGATTCAGCTCGGCGTCGAAAGTTGGCGCCTATCTCGGGCTCACCCCGCGCCGCAAGCAATCGGGGGAAACCGACATCACCGGTAAGATCTCGCGATGGGGAGATCGCTTGTTGCGGACATACCTGTTCGAGGCGGCCAGCGTCCTCGTGCATCGGACCAAGAAGTGGTCAACCCTCAAGGCATGGGGCGTGCGGCTGATCAAACGCATCGGCATGAAGAAAGCCAAGGTCGCGATCGCGCGCAAGATCGCCGTCATCCTCCATTGCATCTGGGTCGACGGAACGGCATTCGAATGGGGCCAGCCAAAGGCGGCCTGACTTCCCTGAATTAGTACAATCTCCGGCGCACGACGTCGCCGGCGATGTCCCAGCCGGGACGGCGGTTGGGTGACCTTGGTCAATCGGCTGAAGGCGGTTCTGCCCCGCACTTCGTTGCACACGTTAAGGCGCCCGCCCCGAACATCATCATGAGGCGCTTAGCGACCTCGGAAAGGACCGTGACCCCGGCGTTAGGCGACACTCGTCGCACGATCAAAAGTTCAACCACGGAGGTGCAGGTCTTCGAGGTCCAGGTCTTCATCGCCGCGCTCGCCAAGCTACGCAACCCGCCGGCTCCGCTCGGCGAGCGCTCTCGCATGCATCCTTCAACTCCTGCAGTCGACAAAAAGCGCTTGACTCTCACCCGCAATTAAAGGGCCGATTGACACGAACTACCCGAACGCGCCGAAAGGCAAGCTCGAAAAGCCGGATCACAAGACCTTTCGGCCGTTGTCTTACTGCCAGTTTGAGGACGGGTCGCCGAGGTGGCACTGGGTCGCCCCACAGTCCGGCATTCCGCTCTTCGAAGCGGATAAGCTCGCTGCGAACCCGGGGGCAAAGGTGATCGTCTGCGAGGGCGAAAAGGCGGCTATCGCAGCCCAGCGGCTGTTTCCCGACCGCGTAGCGACCACTTGGTATAGCGGCGCGAAGGCCGTGCGCAAGGCTCCCTGGGCGACCCTCAGCGGGCGTGACGTGTTGGTCTGGCCGGACCACGACGATGCGGGTTCGAAGGCCGCCCAAGCGGTTCTCAACGAGCTTCGGCTGGTGGGCTGCGCCACCATCGCAGTCATAGACGCCGCGGCGCTCGCAGCCGTTGACCCGCTGAACCCCGACGGCGCGAAGCGTCCGCCTCCGCCGAAGTGGGACGCCGCTGACGGGCTGTCGGAGTGGAGCGACCTCGCGCGTCTGGCACTCGAAGCCGATCGCGCGAGCGGTCTGCTTCAGGCCCGTGTTCGTGTGGAGGTGTCGCCCGACAATATCGGCGAGACGGTGGACAGGGCGGAAGAGGTGTTGCGGAACTCGCACCTTCCAATATTCAAGCGCGCAGGTTTCATCGTCCGAGTGGGTCAGTATGCAGAAATATTAGCTGACGAGCAGAAGCAGCTTGTCTTGTCGGCTCAAGAGCTCGGCAGTGCGGGTCTCGGCGAGACGCTGGAGCGCGTCATCCAATTTGAGCAACATGATGCGCGCAGGAAGGGCAACGGTACGAAGCCCATCCATGCACCCGAACTGCTGCTGAAGACGTTCCTCGAACGTGGGAAGCTGTCGGGCCTCGAACCTCTAACGGGCGTCTCGGATATTCCGTTGATGCGTCGCGACGGCACTTTGCTCGATGTCCCGGGCTACGATGAGGCGACCGGAATCTATTTGAAGCTGTCAGGGCTCACTCTCGACATCCCCGAAAACCCCACCGTCGACGACGCGATGGGAGCCGTCGAGACACTGAGGCACTTGACCCGCGACTTTCCCTTCCGGTCGGAGGTGGACCAGGCCGCTGCAATCTCAGCATTCATCAGCGCCGTCAACCGGCCCACCCTCGGCCCGACCCCTCTGCACGCGTTCTCAGCGCCAACGGCGGGTAGCGGCAAATCGCTCTTGGCGACGCTCGTGACGATCGTGGCGACCGGTAGCCTCCCGAGTTTCATTACGCAAGGGCAGGACGACGAGGAGTTCGAAAAGAGGATTTCGGCACAAATGCTCGCGGGGCGGCAGGTGATCAACCTCGACAACTGCAATCGCCCGATCAAGGGTGCAGCCCTCTGCAATTTGTTAACCGCCGAACGCGTCGCGCTGCGCATCTTGGGACTCTCAAAAATCCCGGAGATCGCATCGAGCTCTTTCATCCTCGCCAATGGGAACAACGTGCGCCTCTCTGACGACATGGTGCGCCGAACGGTCATCAGCCACATCGATCCGAAGATGGAGCGCCCCGAGGAACGCGAGATCGACTGGGACGCGAAGGCTGAAGCTCGCAGGAATCGCAGCAGGTATGTCTCGGCCTGCTTGACGATAATGTTGGCCTATCGAGCCGCCGGCGCGCCGAAGCAGACAACCCCCCTCGGGAGCTTCGAGATTTGGAGCCGGCGCGTTCGCGACGCCATCGTCTGGGCCGGACTGCCGGACCCGTGCGCCAACGCGGACAAGCTCCGTGATGCAGACCCTGAGCGTGAGAGGTTTCTCGACGTTGCCGTGCAGTGGGACAAGCATTTCGCCAATGACTGGAAGAAGCTCGCCGACGTGATCACAGAGGCGAACAAACATGACAGCAGCGAATTGAAGTTGGTGCTCATGAATGTCGCCGACGCTGGCAGAGATGTGAGCGCTAACCGCCTCGCCGCATTCCTCAACCGATACGCAGATCGCTTTGTTGCAGGCTTCAAGTTCGTAAACCGCGCAGGCCACGCCGGCACGAAGATGTGGCGGCTGGAAAAGGTGCCGTGAGAGCCCTCGATTGGCTTGGGACTTGAAAGGTTGAAGGTGGGGTTGGTGGACTTGGTGGCGTACTTTTATATCAAACGTGGAAAATGTCATCGAACCGTAAGTGACAATTCCGGAGAAGGGCTGAAATCGGCCCCACCAACGGCACCAACCCCACCATGACTGGAAGCCGTTAGGTGCGGAGAAGCTGAGAGATCACCACAGGAGAGATGCTTGAGCGCGTACATCAATGGACTCAGAGCCGCCGTCGAAACGGAACGCGCGAAGCATCAAGCTCAGCGTGAAGAGAAAGCCCGCGCCGAGGCAGACGCCGCGCGCGAGCGCCTCACACCACTTGAAGACCGACTGAGGCGGGTGCCGGCGACGATCCCGATCGAGGTGCAGCGCGAGGGTTTGTCGCTGGCCTCGTTGCAGGCGGCGCTGAAGGGCCGGTGGCGCGGCCACTGCCACCCTGGCGAGCTCGGCACGGCGCTGCGCCGGCTTGGCTTTGAACGGCGGCGGGACTGGAGCGGCACTGACGGGTTCCGCGCGATTTGGCGCAAGGTCGGATGATGAGGCGACGCGCGCCCGCTCAGCCGTCAAGCCCGTGCGATCGCATCAGAAGCCAAGCATCGGTGTCGAGTGTGCCCAAGGTGGGAAGTCGCAAAAGGGCGGTTGCAGACTTTGACAGCGCGGTTTGAATTTGACAGGCAAATCCCGGCCTAATCGCAGACACACTGGCGTGCCGGTTCCTGGCGGGGCCACCGCAAGAGCGACCGGACGCACAGCTGCTTAATTGACCTCGCGTCCTACGCGCTCACGAACCCCGGCGTGACCAAACGCCTTGAACGATGCGGCGCGTCGCGTCCCGGCGTCGTCCTCAGCATTGCTCTGGACTCCCGCAAGCGCGATGATTTTGCCGGGAGCGGCAATCTGTCCGACAATGTGAGATCACCCGCGGTGGCCCAATCATGCAACTGAAGGCTTAGGAGATCGAAGGCGCTGATGGGACCGCGCCTGCGGAATGCCAGCGCGATCGGCCGGCGCGCGCAACCCAACAATAACCCTCGTCCGCAACGCGGACCGGCTGAGAAGTTCGAAGCGCACTTTGGCCCGGCGGGCCACGCCAGCAGCCGCCGTACAGATTTTCGGCCACTATGAGCCGTTGCCGCAGATACGGAGATGTCCTGCGGAACTGCACACCTAGCGCTAGATAATTGACTTCTTGGATTTTCAACATTTGGATCCTCCAACGCGCCTAGATATGTTGGCCAGCAAAAAAGTCAAGGTCGTGCTAAACGAACTGGAGTCCGAACTTCCTCTGTTTTTATGAGTACGACCTCCAGCTTGAATTTTTCGGCGGGCAAAACCGTTCCGACCTCTTGGTTCATTCATTCTCTGGAAAATATGAGCTCAAAACCCTGATCGGGAACCATCACGCCCTTGTGCCGCTTTCTCAAATCATATCCCGATAGAACCCAACGATCGTCCTGTCCTATCGGAATGAACAAATCTTCCCCGCCCAACTCGGTGAATAAAACCTTTAACCCCTCGCATCTGTTCTGAATTGTCACGTCACCCGACAGGACAACGTAGCTTGAGACTCCTGTGTATCTAGGATCTCCGTCAACCTTCCATTTGTTAAACCGCCTCCATTTTAAGTCATACTTATCGGCCCCAGTCAATTTGTGGTTTGTCTCCTCCGTAGTGCCAGTCTTAACACCTGGGAAAGAGGTAATTGTGGCGTTAGCGGATTGACCGGCAACCAATGTTAACGGCTCGGCGGTGCTTTCATAGTCATCAATGCCAAGGCCGAAATCCGCCTTACGGTATGTTTTCCACTCAATTGGAGTCGACGGATTAAAAGGGATAAGGGTGAAGTCTAAATTATTGGTCAATATAATTAATTTCTTTTCCGATTTATCGCTCCACTCCACAGTAATAGATACACTTATTCTATCAATGTAGAATGTCTTATCATATCTAAATACTGATCCAATGGCCTTACTTAGTAATTCGTCAAACTTTAGAAGGCCAATGTCGGTAGGATTTTTCTTGATCCGGTCGTCTAATACTGGAACATAAATAATCCTTGTCAGGCGTTGCCAAAGGTAGATCCGCCTTTCTTTGCTCATTATCTCAATGCCCTTATCGCCAAGCATAATATCTAAAATCGCATCAACAAAATAACCTTGCACAGTCATGACTTTAAGTACAATAACGGTAGTAATTGCACTCAACATGATTCCTGAGGCTTCTCCGACTGCACCAAGTATCTTTAAGTTTATCGCCGCACTCGTTCTATTCGCGCCAGCAATGTACGCCCATACATATAAGACAGCGCAGAACAAAGCAAATACGGCAATAGTTCTTAGCTTGCGCGCGTCAACAATTATCTCTGATAGTTTTTCGTAGAGTTGTTCCCATTTCATGGTTTTCCTCCCAACGCGGATGCTTCCCCAATCGCGCCGCTGGCCTTGCAGCGCTCGCCTTCGCACCCCGATACCAGAGCCGCAAGCGCGTCCACAATGCCGATGAGATCATGGCGGAGATCGTCGCCAAGCGGCTTGCGGAGCACCCGGAGCGCGCAGGCTTCATATCATGCAGAGGCCTCCCGAAATCGGGGCCGCAGATTTAGGAAAGGGATTCGAGCGCTACGGAGGACTCCAGAAATGTCGCGATTTGAGCGATAACTCAGCGATCGCTCTCGTATGTATACCCGTGTTCATATCCATACTCGGCTTTGCACTGGGGACATAAGGCCAAATATCCGCCTTTCGCTTTCGAGTGTGTTCCCACGATGCGAATCAGCCGCCCCTCGACCGTTTCACAGCGAGGGCAAAATGGCATACCTTGGGCCCCGCCCTTACTATCCTTCTCGTATGTAAAACCTCTCACACTGATAGTGTTTTCGGCTCTGAACGCAAAGTCTTTCCGGAGTTCGATTAATTTCTTCGCCTTTTTCGGCCAAACTCGTCTTCGCCTCTGTAAGTGCGAACTTCAAATCAGCGACATCGGATGAAATCTCGGCGATTTTCATCTTAAAAGCCGAATCATCAAAGGACTTGTCTATTTCTCTAAGAAGTTTGAGCCCTTCCAAGGCCTTTGTTGCAGCCGAAATAGCAACCATCAAATCCATGGAGAATCCTCCGCCGCCGCTCCATCAGCCATACGCCACCATACGCCAGGCCCATCCCAACCTATGCAGCGATGGGGCGAACAACGAGGGCGAAAATGCTATCCACACTCCGCGCGATCATGAACGCGGGGCTAGTCTATGCAAAGGTTCCGGGCAAGCGGAGGTCGCGTTGCTCGCCGAGGACGCGCCTCAGCTCGCCCAGAGCATCCGTCTTATCGCAAATAAACTCGCCATCGCGCGCCGGGAGTGTGCCGGGCGACAGAATAACACTGCGCTTACGTTATAATGTGGCAAAGCTGAGCACCGGCGTCGATTGTGCCCAAGCGCGGATGTCCCGGCGAGCTGGGGGTCAGGCTGCTTGGGCGTGATTTCGCAAGAGCGGCGCGCTCCTTAGTTTACCTTTGCGTTGTATTCTTGGCAGCGTTGCTGCTGAGGAGGACGAAATGAGGCCGCCGCTGGCTGAATGGCTCGCGTATCACCTGGCGAAGTCAGTGGGTTACTGCGGCGCGTGGGCTTTGCTCTTGGCGATCCCGACCGCATTCGTCATGTGGGGCTGCATCGGCTTTCTGGGCTGGTATGGCGAGCTGAAGATGACGAAGAGAACATGGGCTGCCACTTGGGGCGTAACCGTGGTGGCGGCCCTTGGGGTTACATTACTTGGGATCATGTCGATTTCCGCCGGTGGGCCGAGAGCTGTGGCAAGTGTGGCCAATGAAGCTCCGTCCGAAAATGGCCAAGCTGACTACAAACGACATAGCAATGTTGATAATGCCGACCCGTCCGAGGAAACTAAGGCGGTCGCCGATCCATATCACGAAGGCCGGGCTGCTATACAACGTCAAGACTATGCGACAGCGTTCCAACTCTTTCAACAACTGGCAGAACGGGGCGACGCCCGGGCTGAAGCTGCTACCGGGCTCATCTACGAGTACGGCCAAGGCGTCTACGGCCAAGGTGTCCCCCCTCGGGACGATGCGCAGGCCCTCGCGTGGTATTTCAAGGCGGCCGATCAGGGATATGCCTACGCCCAGTACAGCCTCGGCTTGATGTACGAAGATGGCCGAGGCGTCCCGCGGGATCATGCCGAGGCTGTGAAATGGTGGGGCAAAGCGGCGCAGCAGGGGTTCCCGCCGGCCGAAAGTTGCCTGTCAAACCGGCCCGGGTGCGCAAAGTAGTACGCTGAAAGAAAGACGCTGCCATTCCTCATGTGGATTTGGCGGAGCTGATGATTGTATTTGATGCTACCGCACGACGGCAGTGCTGAAGGAGCAGCCACTCCGCGACGGCTTGGCGAACGGGCCAAATCGACCCGAAGCGGAAGTTCCCATTTGTTCGGAGACCAACCGCCGGGTGAAGGATGATCTAATTTACTACGTCAGGCTGGACGCTCCGCGTCACCTTATATCTGTCTGATATATATATCTGCCGTGCGCGTCGGATGATTCTTCCAGCGCACGCCACCGACATCGATGACCTGGAGCGTGCCACCGTCGCCCGGATTGTTCCATAGCATCGCATTCAGGTTGTCGTTATCGGGAATACCTTCCGTCTCGAACAGCAACGTCTGCGCCCGTGCCGTCTGCTCGTCGGACGGAAGACACGCACGGTCAAATGGCCGCGACCGGGCCAAGAGCCAAACGTGCATCTCGTTTTTAAGCGTGACAACGCACATCGGCTTGGCCAGTGCCGTCAACTTAGATTCCAGCGTGGTCGGATGCTCATGCGAGAGAAAAACCCCGATTTCGGCGCAGCATCCGTCCTCAATGCCGAGCACAAGTGTCTTCTTGCGAGAGCTATCGCTGAGCGGAGCGGCGCGGCAATATTCGGCGGGCAATATCAATGAGGCAGCGTGCACCGCTCCCAAAAGGGCAGGTTTTGGCAGCGCCCATTCGAGTACCGTTTTTGCCGGGACAGCGATACCCTCGGCGCGCTTCTTCACAAAGTACGGCTTGTGATAGGCAACATAACCACGACCGTTCTCGTGCAGGCTGACCTTGAACGTGTCAGAAAGGATTTTTGCACTGAAGTAGAAGTCGCTGTTGTTGCCCCAGAACATCCAAGCACTGGAGAACTGGCCGTGCGGGTTTTCCGCTACCAGCCGGATGCCTTTGGAAAAAGCCTTATCTAATCTGCGTTCAAATTCATCGGATGTCACACACGAATCCTTATCTTATCTAGAGTGAAAATTGCGACGGATCGCAATCAGCGCTCATAACGGGTGGCGGTAGTCGCGAGCAGCGATAGTACGCGCTCTACTGCATGTCGCTGTGACAGGCATATATATATATATATATATATATAAGGTTACTGGGCGTGCCCCTGCGGAGCGCATGGCCGAAAAAAGGCGAGTTTTGAGAGATCATAGGCGGCCGCGATCGACCCGGAGCGAACGACGGGAGCACGGCTAGCGTGCCTGTGGAAGATTTAAGTCCAAGAGCGCAATTCGGCCCGCTAGTTCGGCTAGCGTATTCAATGTATCTCTCAACTCCACGAAGGACAGAGCAGCACGCTTGCTTGCAAGACTGTCATTTGTGATCCAAATCGCCGTAGTCGCTTTTTTCGGAATTTGATCACCGTCAATTATTTTATTCATGTGTTTTGAGTCCACATATAGCTTCTCCAATTGTGCCAAATTTCCATCCAGGCCTACTATTCTTTCGATTGTGTCAACCATCACATTAGAAGAGCGCCTCAATCTTCTCTGATATAGCTCTTTCTTGTGAAGAGCTCCTAATAATTCAAACGCTTGGTAACATTGAGATATACATACCTCAAAATTATCAACGCGCGAAAAAACGGCGATACGGCAGTTTGACCCATGTTTAAGTGGCCAATGTAAGCTGTTAATTCCTTTCTCGCATCGATGTATAAACCGATCGAAGCATCCGCACGCCGAAATTTAGGATAAAAGCGGCCTGTTTCCTGGCTATTACACCACTGAGTGCGTCATTTAGAATAAAAACGGTAAGCCAAGCCTTTGGTAGATCGATTTCGGGTACGCCAACGTTTCGTTCCTTCTCGATCACGCCGAGGCTGAAAAGTCCGCTCTCCGCCCAAACACAAGCGTCCAAGATCGCGGCCTGGCGTCCGCAATATCGTGAGCGCTAGTTCCGCGTCGACTGCAGTTACCTGCCGCGCCGCGACCAGCAGTCAGAATCTATCCGATAACAACAGGGCTGCTGCAAGCAGCACACAAATTCACCGCTTAAATCTCCGAAAATTCCCAAAATTTATGCGTGACAAAGTGAACGCCCGCATGGCGGTATCGAATCCCCTTCCGGGTGGCTGTCGGGGTCGAAGAATTACTACCGCCATCCACTGGCCCCTGCGCTAAACAGCCGTATGCAGCAACATAGTAACGCATGTGCGGGGTTGCACGAAGAGACAAAGCCAATTGCCGCGGATGCTAACCGGACTGTCGCGAAATCGGGCGCGCGGGCAAACCGCGGTGTGACGTGGACCCGATTGAGGAACTTGTCCAAATGTCGGCGAGGCTCACAACGATCCGCGCTCATGGCTGTGCTCCTCGAATAGGTGCGCTTCGCGCCCGCCCGGGTCGGCCTGAACGAAGGCGATGAAGGCGCGTGAAGAGCATTCGGCCATGGACGAACGCCGGCTGGCGGTGTCGAATCCCCCTTCCGGGTGCCTGTTGGGGTGGAAGAATTACTGAGCCCATCCACGTCCTAGGCGACGGGTCCGAGCTTACTCGTCGACGACGAACACGAAGTGACAAAAGCCGTAGACTCGACGGCCTCAGGTCATTTAACCCAGTATCGACATGGCGAACCCACCGATTCTCTTTTTGTCGCGCTCGGGAGAGTGGTGGGATACAGGCCTGATCGTGTCCGCTGTCATAGCTGGACTCGCGGCCACGGCTGTCGGAGTTTTCACAGCAGGCTCGATATTCGTGCACAAGCGTGAAGCCAAAGCGGCGGAAACGTCCTTGGAGGTGTACAAGGCTGGCGTCGATGGACGGGTAGCGGAGGCGAAGCTCGCAGGGATTGACGCGGGGCGGAAGGCCGGCGAAGCATCTGGCATCGCAGAGAGGGCGAAGGCAGATGTACTTCTTGCCCAAGCGGATGTTGCGCGAGCCAATCAGAAAGCGGCTGAAGCAACCGCCCGAGCCGAAGAGGCGGCTCTGGCGCTGGCTCAATTCGCTGCTCCGAGGTCTTTGGACAAAGAACAAAGAAAGCGTATGAAGGAGCGGCTCGCCAACTATTCAGGAACACCCTACGCTGTATCAATCCAGCCGAGCGGCGAAGCGATCGACTTTGAACGGCAATTAGTTGAAGTTCTCCTTGAGGCCGGGTGGAAACAGCAATCGGTTCCCAATGCCGCTTACTATATACTTCCAGGCCAACCCAAGATTGGCTTGGTCTCACTGACGGGAATTGCAATCTACATTGACCTCAACCTATCCGACCTCTTTGAGGCGACAGCCGCACTTAAAGCAGCGCTGGAGAAGGAGGGTTTTACGGTGGATGCCAAGCGCATCATCGATGGAACCGAGGACGTCAAAGACGCAATCCACGTTTACGTCGGCGAAAAGCCCCGTTCGCACGAGAAGTAGACACGCCTCGATCGGGAGGCCGACACCGCGGCTGCGGGCACGCAGTCTAGGCTACGGCGGACGGAACTCCCCCCAGCGCGGACGCTTAAACCGAGCGAAGGGGGACGCCTGGGCGCTTCTTCGGGAAGGACATCGTAAGCTTGGTAATTGGAATGAACGCGCCGCTCGCGGTTTTCATTTCCCCCTCCGGGGCTCGCGTAGGCCGAAGAATTATTCCTGAGACCATCCGCCCCCGTGCAGGCCTCTTGAGCTGGGACCAGCGGCGGTTAGCCAGCGTAACTGTACCGGGGCGGGGTCACTGCCTGCGGCGGCGCGCACAGGGTTTGACGTGCAACGGATCGAAACCCATCCCCGACGGCGCGATGGTCACCCTCTCCGATAAGCCATCGGATCGGGAAATGGATTGATTGTCCCGTCGGGTTTGAGACAATCCGCGCGCGATGCCTTGAGCAGCAGGCCGTTTGAACTCGTAGATGATCCCACCCAACCGCCAACTGAACACGCCGCGCTCCTCAACGAAGGTCAATAGCGGAGCGCCACTACAGCCACCGAGCGCCCAGTCGTCAGGAACGGTCGGCCGCCTTCCGACGTCGAACTCCTCATCGTGCTCCAAGACGAGGGTGATATCGGTTTCGCTCACGCCGTTGGCGATCGCGAGCGCGGTGTAGCGTTCCAGTCGATCTCAACTTTGCCGCCGCCCCGATAGGGACGCATCTCGCGACCATCACCAGGAAATCCGACGAAGAACACGCCGCGCTCGCGCTGCGGCGGTTCCGGCGGCCATTTGGCTTGGCTCCCGGTCAGGACCTGCTTGCCGCTCGCGTACTTCTTGATTCGCTCAATTTCATCCGGCATCACCCGGAATGTCGCAACGTCATAAGGCCGATCGGACGCAATCATGCGCTCCGCCAGGTCGAAACGGACGTCGCCGACGACGCAGAACGCGTCGGGACTCTCTTGGTTCGCGTCGAGAAACCCCTTATGGACGTGGTTCGCGGTGACCAGAAATGGGCGAGAGCCGCAATCGAGAAGAAACGCCGATCCATTGTCGAGGATCTCAGGCTTGCCGCCGACAGCGGTGATCCAGAAGAGCGGAATGACGTAGCTAGCGGCAATGTCACGCATCACGGCGGCGAGGCCGCCGCGCATCATGCCGGTTGCCTCATCTCGCGTGGGCTGACCCGGTGGCGTTTCCTGACCCTCAGGCACTATTAGGGTCGGTCCAATCCGCTGGAGCATGGCGGCGAACGAAGGCTCCGAGCCCGTCGAGAATCCGCTCCGCCGCCGTCAGGCAGTGATCGACGAAGGCGTCAGTGATGTAGAAGACCCACGGCCTGCCGCCGCTGGTCGCTTGGTTGAACCACTCCGCCGGCCAGCCCTCATCCGAGATGCGCTTTGCAAAGGCCGTCCTCTCGTCCTCGGGCCATTCGAAGCCACTATGGAACATCTTGTTGCGGTAGGCGAACAGCGCCGTGAGCGCGGGTTTGAAATCGGTCGGTAAATCGCCGGCGATACCGGTTGCCTGTGCCATCTCCATGATTCCTTCGACCATATCTTTGCGGTTGGGCGTGGCGTATTGGCAGTCCCATCGTCTCCTAGGCGGCAGCGCCGATCGCACTCGGTCGTCGGGGGAGCCGCCGCTACGCGCCATCAACGCAATGATGCCGGGAAACGCTCGCCTGAATATGGACTCGATGAAAGGAGCCAGCATGCCGACTGCCGCCATGCTGTGAGCGGCATCCTGGAACACCGAGTGATGCAGATGATCGATCCAATCATCGATGGCCTGCTGGTTGGCGGTCCCGGAGACGCGTCGCGCGAATGCATCGCGATTTCGGCGATCTCCTGCGTGAGCCCCTGCGTCGCTTCGCGATGGCGGCGCAGCAGGCCGCGGATCGCAATGAGCTGCGCGTCATAATCGATCGAACCGAGCACGAAGGACGAAAGGAACCGGTCGTCGAGGTCAGCAGCAAGATTATCCATGAAACACTTCCGTTGCTTGAACCGAAGCCGGGGCTTGGCCTGTCACGCGATTGGGGGAGGAACAAGGCCGCTGCAAACGGTCCACATATTCACCGCTTAAATCCCCGAAATTCTCGAAATTTTATGCGGGACAAAGTGAACGCTCGCCTGACGGTATTAAATCCCCCCTTCCGGGTGGTTGTCGGGTCGAAGAATTACTGCGACCATCCACCGGCCCCCGCCCGCTCCGCTGTCGATCAGGCGTTCGGTTGCGAGGCTCACCCTTCCAGCGGCTACCGCCGACGGCGTTTCGTGCTGCAAGACCTCGCCTGGCAGGACTAGGCCCGCCCTATCGTCTCGCCTCCAGCATCAGCATAATGTGGGGCTGGCTGTGGGGCTCAAAAACGATCAGAAAAATAGCCACACATTATCAACACGTTGCTGATATAATTGGCGGAGGGGGCGGGATTCGAACCCGCGATACGGTTTCCCGTATACACACTTTCCAGGCGTGCGCCTTCGACCGCTCGGCCACCCCTCCGCGTCGCGTCCCTTGCGTTCCGGGGCGCGAAGGTGGCGCATAGCGCGGCGACCTCGCGGGCGCAAGCGCAACCGAGCGATGCGCAATCCGTGGACAGCGCGGCCGGGCTTGCGCTAGAGACTGACCCCGGGGAGCGGGCCAACGGCGGCGAAGATGCGGTTTCTCGCGCGATTCATCGGTCTTGTCGCTCTCGCCGGCGCCTTCGCCGCGGCCGTGATCGACGGGGCGCGCTGGGTCGTCAACGGAACGTTCGCGCCGACCTCGACGGGCGCGGCGCTCTACTGGCTTTCGCCGAAGGCGCTCATAGGCGCCCAAAACTTCGTCGAGGGCCGAATCGGCCCCTGGGCGTGGAACGACCTGCTGGTGCGGGCATTGCTCGCGCCTGCCTTCATCGCGCTCACAATCCTCAGCGCCGCTCTCTTCTTTCTGTCCCGGCGGCCGCCGCCCGAGATCGGCCATTCGAGCCGCGACCGGTAGCGCGTCGGGCTCCTCAGGCGCGGGGGCAAGCCGCGCCAAGGTCGACGTCGCGGTCCTGAAGATGCGGCCGGCAGCTGCCTCCGGCGGATTTCATTCGAAGTTGCAATCGGGAAGGGAGCAGTTTCCCGCAAATGTCCTCGCCGCGCCTGCCCGGGCGCGGGCGCCAGGCCCTATCATCGGGGGACGAGCTGTTAATCTACCTTCATGCTCCCGTCGACTTCATCAGGTAGTGGCATTTTCAATCCGAACTCGAATCTTCAACGCCCATGTGGACGGACTGTCTTGATTCCGTCGAGCGGAAGAGCAATTTCCGTTCCTCGAGAGCAGGCAAATTCCTGTCGTTGTCTGTATATCTCAGTAACCCCGGAGGTCGTAATGGCGATCGAACACAAGAGCCCTGCGGATCTAATTCAGCTAGCGACGGCGGGAGCGCGTATTACGCTCGACGGACGCCGTTACGCCGCGCGGGATTTGGCCTCCATCGCCAAGGCGATGAGAGCCGAGGGTCTTCTGACCATCGTCAATTGCGAGGGCAAGGCGACGTCCGAACTCATGTCGGTGGTGATCGCCGCGCCGGGAAGGGTGACGATCGCCTAGCCGGAAGCAGACGACCTGTGGGCGAGCCCTGGTCGGAACTCAAAGAATGTCCGTGTCCCTCTGATACAAGAACGAGGTCCCCCGGCGTCTTCTGTGCGCCATGGCGAACATTGCGACGCCGACAACGATCAGAAACCAGCTCGGGAGTTCAATCATTCGGTTGAAACCTTCCTTGATCCGGGGTCGACCAGGCGTCTCGACGCGCGGCTGCTGTTTCAATGTCTTGACGTGAATCGTGACCAAAGTTTACGTTGGTGACCGTCTCCCGCAACCCGCATATTTGTCGAGGTCATACAGGGAACAACGCAATATTCGGAAGGACCGAATGACGATGCCTTCCGCAACGGCTGTCGGCGGCGAACTGGCGCATCGACGTCGGAGCCTGGCTACAGCACGTGCGATCCGCCCCCCGCGTTCCGCGCGGCCTTCTGGAACTTCTTGATCACCCGGTCGCGCTTGAGCTTCGAGATGTGGTCGATGAACAGAATTCCGTCGAGATGGTCGATCTCGTGCTGCAGGACGGTGGCGAGCAGGCCCTCGGCCAGCACCTCCCGGTCATGCCCGTCGCGGTCGAGGGCGCGAATGCGGACGGAGGCCGGGCGCTCGACTTCGGCGTAATATTCGGGAATCGACAGGCACCCTTCCTCGTAGGTCGAGCGCTCGTCGGATCGCCACAGGATTTCCGGATTGACGAACACCTGCGGCTGCGGCGGCTCCTCCTTCTTGGCGACGTCGATCACAGTGAGGCGGATCGGTTCGGCGATCTGGATTCCCGCGAGCCCGATGCCGGGCGCGTCGTGCATCGTCTCGATCATGTCATCGATCAACTTCCGCAGACCGTCGTCGATGCGCTCGATCCTGCGGCTGACGAGACGCAGCTTCGGGTCGGGCAAGGTGATGATGTGGCGAAGGACCATCGGCGGACTCGGGGAAAGGATGATTCGATCAGTTAATGGTCTGGACGGGCGCGGTCAAACGTGTTCTAGTTTTGTTCAAGTCATCACCGCGCCCGTCATCGTGGCGGACTTGTTCCGGCCGGCGAGGCGGCGTTCGCAGAGAGGGTTCATCTGGTGCCAGATACGACAGCCCGATTGTTGAGCCCTCCGGCCGCTCCCCTCCCGCGTCGCGCGCTCAATCGCGGGCACGGCCGGCGCGAGCCCGGCGATCGCATCCGCGTCTGTGTCGGCGAGAAGGCAGCTTTCCGATCATGACCTCGCCTCCGATCGCCGTCATCGACGGCGTCCCGATCGATCTTCCGCAAGCGCTCGGCGCCGCCCTGACCGCGCTGGCGCTCCTGCTACTCTTCACCCTCGCGGCGCTGACGCGCGCCTCCGCCGCGCGCCGTCGCGAGCGGGACATTGCGGACGAACGGCAGGAGGCGATCGAGGCGCGCTTCTCCGCGCTCGCGCAATCGAGCGCGGAGCTGAACGGCCGCCTTTCGGGGATGGCCGAGTGGCTCGGAGCCGGAATCGAGAAGCAGGCGCAGCGGACAGGCGAAAATCTCGGCAAGCTCAACGAGCGGCTGGCGGTGATCGACGCGGCCCAGGCAAAACTCACCGAAATGACGCGCGAGGTCGTGTCGCTGAAGGACATTCTCGCGAACAAGCAGGCGCGCGGCGCCTTCGGCCAGGGGAGGATGGAGGCGATCGTGCGCGACGGGCTTCCGGCGGGCGCCTACGACTTCCAGTTCACGCTCACGAACCGCGCCCGGCCCGACTGCGTCATCCGTCTGCCGGGCGACCCGCGGCTCCTCGCAGTCGACGCAAAGTTTCCGCTCGAAGCCTTTTCGGCTCTGCGGGCGGCGCGCGACGACGAGACGCGGAAGACCGCCCAGGCGCGCGTGCGCGCCGACCTCGGCAAGCACGTGAAGGACATCGCCGAGCGCTATCTCGTCCCGGGCGAGACCCAAGACGTGGCCCTGATGTTCGTGCCCTCCGAGGCGATCTATTCCGATCTCGTCGAGCATTTCGACGACGTCGTGCAGAAGGCCCATCGCGCCCGCGTCGTCATCGTCTCGCCGACCTTGATGATGATGGCGATCAACGTCGCCCAGGCGATCTTGCGCGACGCAAGGATGCGGGACGAAGCCCAGGTGATCCAGGCCGAGGTCGGCAAGCTGGTCAACGACGTGCGTATGCTCACGGAGCGCGCCGCCAAGCTCGAGACCCATTTCCGTCAGGCGCAGGAGGACCTGTCCAGCCTCGGCGCCGCGAGCGCCCGCATCGCGCGGCGTGGCGAGCGCATCGAATCCATGGATTTTTCAGGCGACGGCGACACGGGCGAACTGCTTGAGCTGCGGCGCGGGGCGGAGTAGGGCGCAAGGAGCAGATCGACGGTAGATTGGACGAAGGGCGGGGCGGCTCGACCCTCGGCGCGCGGCGCTAAGTGTGACCCCAATTGCCGCCGAATTGTTCTGAATGTCGCTGAGGGCTCCGAACTCTCACTCCTCGGCGAGATCTTCGAACGCGCCGCGGTCGGCCCCGTTTCCGATCAGGATTTCGCGTTTGCCGGAATGGTTCGGCGGGCTGACGACGCCCTCCTTCTCCATCCGCTCGACGAGGGAGGCGGCCTTGTTGTAGCCGACCGACAGGCGGCGCTGGATGTAGCTCGTCGAGACCTTCCGGTCGCGCAGCACGATGTTGACCGCGCGGTCGTAATAATCTGCCGATTCCTCGGCGTCCATCGAGCCGGGGGTGGGCAGGGACGCGCCGGCCTCTTCGCCTTCCTCCTCCTCGAGGATGGCGTGCAGGTATTCGGGCTGGCCCTGTTTCTTGAGGTGGGCTACGACCTTCTCGACTTCGTCGTCGGAGACGAAGGGCCCGTGCACCCGCGAGATGCGCCCGCCCCCCGCCATGTAGAGCATGTCGCCCTGGCCGAGCAGCTGCTCGGCCCCCTGCTCGCCGAGGATGGTGCGGCTGTCGATCTTGCTTGTCACCTGGAAGGAGACTCGTGTCGGGAAGTTGGCCTTGATCGTGCCGGTGATGACGTCGACCGAGGGGCGCTGGGTCGCCATGATGAGATGGATGCCGGCGGCGCGCGCCATCTGGGCGAGGCGCTGGATCGCGCCCTCGATGTCCTTGCCGGCGACCATCATCAGGTCGGCCATCTCGTCGACCAGGACGACGATGTAAGGCAGCTCCTCGAGCGCGAGCTCCTCGTGCTCGTAGATCGCCTCGCCCGTCTCGCGGTCGAAGCCGGTCTGGACGGTGCGGGTCAGCGTCTCGCCCCTGGCGCGCGCCTCGGCGACGCGGGCATTGAACCCGTCGATGTTGCGCACGCCGATCTTGGACATCTTGCGGTATCGGTCCTCCATCTCGCGCACCGCCCATTTGAGGGCGATGACTGCCTTTTTCGGGTCGGTGACGACGGGGGTCAGCAGGTGCGGGATGCCGTCATAGGCCGAGAGCTCGAGCATTTTCGGATCGACCATGATGAGCCGGCACTTCTCGGGCTTCATGCGGTAGACGAGGGAGAGGATCATGGTGTTGATCGCGACCGATTTGCCCGAGCCGGTGGTGCCCGCGACCAGGAGATGCGGCATGCGGGCGAGGTCGACGATGACCGGCTCGCCGCCGATCGTCTTGCCGAGCGCGATGGCGAGGCGGTGCTTGGTCTTCTCGAAATCGTCGCTCGCCAGCAGTTCGCGCAGGTAGACGAGCTCGCGGCGCTGGTTGGGCAGCTCGATGCCGATGGCGTTGCGGCCCTGCACCACCGCGACGCGGGCGGAGACCGCCGACATCGAGCGGGCGATGTCGTCGGCGAGGCCGATCACGCGCGACGACTTGATACCGGGGGCGGGCTCGAGCTCGTAGAGGGTGACGACTGGGCCCGGCCGGACGTTCATGATCTCGCCCTTGACGCCGAAATCGTCGAGCACGCCTTCAAGCAGGCGTGCGTTCTGCTCGAGCGCGTCAGTCGAAATCTTGCCCACCGGTTTTTTCGGTTCGGCAAGCATTGCGAGCGGCGGCATCGTCCACTCGCCGCGCGGCGAGAAAGCGAACTTCATTTGCCCGTCGGCCGCGGCGCGATCGCCGAGCTTCAGCGGGCCGGGCGCCGCGGCGACGCGCGATGCGTCCGACTTAACGGCGGGCGGCGCCCCTTTCGCGCGCGGCGCATAAGCGCCGGGCTCGGTCAGCCCGTCGTCGTCGGCTCTGAAATCGAGCCAGGGCGCGCGCGCTGCGCCCGGGGCCGCGGCGTCTCGAGCCGAAGCTGCGGCTCCGGCCGCCGATTTCGCGCGGCGGCGGAACGCCCTGCGCAACATCGCCTTCACCGTCAGCATCGCGTGGATGACGGCGCCGATCGAAACCATGGCGAAGCCGGGCTCGTCCTTCCCCTCCGCGTCGTCCAAGCGCGTCCCGGCCCGGCCGCCGGCGTTGCTCATGTCATTCTGCGAGGCGTCCGCCGGGCGCGGGCGGCGTGCGAAGCCGACCCCCGAGGCGGCAGTCAGGGCGAGAATTGCGATGGTCGCCGAGACCACGCCGGTCGCCGCCATGCCCCAGCTCGAGCGCGCAAGCAGGAAGCGCGGCAGCGCGAGCAGGACATCGCCGACGAGCCCGCCGAGGCCGCTCGGCAGAGGCCAGCTGCCCGGCGCCGGGAGGAGCGAGGCGAGCGCCGCCGCGGCGGCCACGCCGCAGAGGTAGAGGGCCGCCTTCAGGCGAAGGCCTTCGAGCCGCCGCTCGGTCAGGAGCCTCCAGCCCCAGAAGGCAGGGGGCGCGAGCGCCCCGATGCAGGCCAGACCAAGCAATTGCATGGCGATGTCGGCGGCGATCGCGCCGGGCGCGCCCAGAAGGTTGTGGACCGGGCCGCTCGTCGCGTGATTCAGACTGGGGTCCGCGACGGACCAGGTCAGCAACGCAAGCCCAAGCCCGACGACGACGCCGAGCGTCGCGAGGCCAGCGAGCTCGGCCGCCCGGCGCTTCGGGAATTCGCGCACCGAGGCCGGCAGATAGTCGAACACCGAGAATGTCGTCGTACGCATCGCAGACCCGTCCGCTGGCGCGGCGCGTCCCTCGCGCGCCGCGCGCGGCTGACCCTATTGAGGCCGAGTTAATGCCCGCCTAACCTTAACGGATCATGGCGGCGCTACGCGCTCCCCTGGGGCATGACCAAAAAAATGGGCGCCCCGAAAGGCGCCCAAGGTCGCGGGAGGAAGCCGCGGGAGGAAACAAAGACCCGGCGGGGTCCAGGCCGCCGGGGATAGGCTTATTGAACGATCTCGCCGTGCAGGGCGTAGTCGAGGCCGTCGCGCTCGACCTCGTCCGAGACGCGCAGGCCGATCACCGCCTTGATGACGCTGAGGATGACCACGGTGACGATTGCGTCGTAGACGACGACCGTGATGATGCCGACGCACTGGTTGAGCACCTGCCCGGGATTGCCCTCGATCAGGCCGGCGGTGCCGCCGTACTCCTGGATCGCGAACACGCCGGTCAGGAGCGCGCCGATCGCGCCGCCGACGCCGTGGACGCCGAAGCAGTCGAGCGCATCGTCGTAACCGAACATGTGCTTGAGGCCGGTCGCGCCCCAGTAGCAGCCGACGCCGCAGGCGACGCCGATCGCCATGGCGCCGATCGGGCCGACGAAGCCGGACGCCGGGGTAATGGCGACGAGGCCCGCGACCGCGCCGGAGGCGATGCCGATGACCGTCGGCTTGCCGTGGTGGATCCACTCGACGAACATCCAGGTCAGGGCCGCCACGGCGGTCGCGATCTGGGTCACGGTCATCGCCATGCCGGCCTGCACGCCCGCGCTCACAGCGGAGCCGGCATTGAAGCCGAACCAGCCGACCCACAGCAGGGCGGCGCCGATGAAGGTGAGGACCATGTTGTGGCCAGGGCCGGTGTCGCGACGCTTGCCGACCATGATCGCGGCGACGAGACCGGCGACGCCCGCGTCGATATGCACGACCGTGCCGCCGGCGAAGTCGAGAACCTTGACCCAGGCGTGGTCGTTGCTCGAGTTGAAGATCCCGTCGGGCCCCCACAGCCAATGGGCGACCGGGGCGTAGACGAAGATCGCCCACAGGCCCATGAACCACAGCATGGCCGAGAACTTCATGCGCTCCGCGAAGGCGCCGGCGATGAGCGCAGGCGTGATGATCGCGAAGGTCATCTGGAAGCACATATAGACGGTCTCGGGGATCGTCGGGGCGAGCGAATTCGGATTGCCGATGCCGCCGTTGTTGACGTCGCTGAGGATGCCTTGCAGGAACGCGCGGCTTAAGCCCCCGATGAACGGCGTGCCGCCCGTGAACGACAGCGAATAGGTGATGATGGCGTAGACGACGGTCACCAGGCAGGTGACGGCGAAGCTGGTCATCACGGTGTCGCCGACGTTCTTCTTGCGCACCATGCCGCCGTAGAAGAGGCCGAGGCCGGGGATCGTCATCATCAGCACGAGCGCCACCGATGTCAGCATCCAGGCGGTGTCGCCGCCGCTCGGCGTGCAGTTCGTCAAGACCGCGGGAACGGCCGGGACGGCGGCGTATTTGTCGGTCGCGGGTATGGCGGCGACGGCCGCGGCGCAAGCCGGCGTGGGCGGCGGCGCGGGCTTCGCCGCCGCGGCCGGGGCGGCGGCCGCAGGCGCAGGCGCAGCCGGAGCGGCGGCGGGAGCTGGGGTCGCCGGAGCGGCGTTCTGGGCGTAGGTCGGCGGCGCGGCGAAGCCGACGAAGGCGGCTATCGCCAACGCCGGAGCGAGCCCGGAAATCAGTCTTTTCAGTTTCATTGTCGAGGAACTCCGATCTGGAATGGGAAGGGCGCGTCTTTAGAGCGCGTCTTGGTCCTTCTCGCCCGTGCGGATCCGCACCGCCGAGTCGAGGCTGTAGACGAAAATCTTGCCGTCGCCGATCTGGCCGGTGCGAGCCGCCGCCATGATTGCGTCGACCACCTTGTCGGCGAGGTCGGCGTTGACTGCGACTTCGATCTTGAGCTTGGGCAGGAAGCTCACTGCGTACTCGGCGCCGCGATAGATTTCCGTATGCCCCTTCTGCCGGCCGTAACCTTTGACCTCGGTTACCGTGAGGCCGTGCACGCCGATGGCGGTGAGCGCGTCGCGCACCTCCTCCAGCTTGAACGGCTTTATGATCGCCATGATAATTTTCATTGGCCTCGCCCCAATTTGACCCGGTCCGATTGCTACGAGACCGGACCGCTGTCTGCGGTAAAGTCGGAACGCAGCGACGCTCCGCCGCATGCCTCCTTACAAGGGCCGTGCCATGCCGGACGACGCTCCGCATGGGCCTGAAAAGGCGCGTTTTTCCGCTCGCTCTGGATGCGGACGCCCCTATGCGCCGCTAAGCAGTGAAGGATTGTTCTGAAAATAGGCGCCTAAGAAAGAGGCAGTCGCCGGGCGGCCGATTTGGCCTGGCCGAGCCTCTCAGAAGCCGCGGTGTCGGCGCATCAGGCCTTCCTGAGCGACGCTGGCGACGAGCGCGCCCTCGCGGGTGTAGACGAGCCCGCGGACCAGCGCCGTCGCCCCAACCGCGTTCGGGCTGTCCTGGGCGTAGAGGAGCCATTGGTCGGCGCGGGCGGGCCGGTGGAACCACAGCGCGTGGTCGAGGCTCGCGATCTGGATGCGATGGTCGTAGACCGACAGGCCATGCGCGCCGAGCGCCGTATCCAACAGCGTCATGTCCGACAGGTAGAGAAGCGCTGCGCGGTGGATGGCCGGATCGGCCGGCAGAGGCTCGCCGATCCGCGTCCACACCACGTTGCGCGGTTCTCGCACGACTCCCGGCGAATACCGGGTCAGGTCGGTCGGTCGGAATTCGATCGGCCAGGTCGTGTCCAGCATGCCCTTCATGCGGAAGCGAGTCGGACCGTCGAGACGCTCGAGCGCCTGTCTCGGGTCGGGGCAGGCTTCCGGTTCAGGCGCGTCCGGAGGCGGAGCGGCATGGTCGAAGCCGGGCTCCTGCTCATGGAACGAGGCGACCATCACAAAGATCGCCTCGCCCTTCTGTCGGGCGACGATTCGGCGCGTCGTAAAGCTGCGTCCGTCTCGAAGCCGCTCGACTTCGAACAGGATCGGCTCGTGCGGATCGCCGCCGAGCAGGAAGTAGGCGTGAAGCGAATGAGGGTCGCGGCCGACGACGGTGCGCTCCGCGGCGACCAGCGCCTGGGCCAGCACCTGTCCGCCGAACACCCGCTTCCAGCCGTTCAGCGCCGAGCGGCCGACGAAACGGTCGTCCCCCGCCGGCGCAAGGTCGAACAGGGCGACGAGTTCGTCAGCGGTCATGGGCTCCGGATCCGATTGCGGGAGCGATCTAGATGGGGTCCCACGCGCGCGTCAACATGGGCGAGCTTCTGTTGGCAAAGCCGGCCTCGTTCCCGAGGGTGTCCTTCATCGGCGCCCCTCAGGCGCCCCGCTGTTCTCCGGCGACGCTGGCGATCAGCTCGAAAGAGCGCAGCCGCGCCGAATGCTCATAGACGTCGGACACCACGATCAGCTCGTCCGCGCCGGTCTCCTTCACCAGCGCCTCGACGCCCTGACGGACCGTGTCCGGAGAGCCGATGATCGAGCGGGCGAGCATCCGCATGGCCTGCGCCTTTTCCATCGGCGTCCAATAGGTTTCTATGTCGTCGATCGGCGGCTGGCTCAGTCCGCGCGCGCCGCGGAAAATGTTGGCGAAGGACATCTGTTGCGTCGTGGCCAGGCGTCGCGCCTCCGCGTCGCTTCCCGCGGCGATGACGTTGACGCCGACCATCGCATAGGGACGGTCGAGCTGCTGCGACGGCTTGAAGCGGCTGCGGTAGATATGCAGGGCGGGAATGAGCTCGTCCGGCGCGAAATGCGACGCGAAGGCGTAAGGCAGTCCCAGCTCGGCGGCGAGCATCGCGCCGAAATGGCTCGATCCGAGGATCCAGAGCGGCACTTCCGTGCCGGCCGCCGGCACGGCCTGGATGCGCTGGCCGGGAACGGCCGGGGCGAGATACGCCTGCAGCTCCAGAACGTCCTGCGGAAAACTCTCCGCCGCCTCGGGCGCGCGGCGCAGGGCGCGCAAGGTGAGCTGGTCCGTGCCGGGCGCGCGGCCCAGTCCGAGATCGACGCGGCCGGGAAAGAGTCGCGCAAGGGTTCCGAACTGCTCGGCGATGACGTAGGGCGCATGATTGGGCAGCATGATTCCGCCGGCGCCGACCCGGATGGACTTGGTTCCGGCGGCGAGATGGGCGAGGACGATCGAGGTCGCGGCGCTGGCGATTCCCGCCATGTTGTGATGCTCCGCCACCCAGATGCGGCGATAGCCCCATGTCTCGGCATGGACAGCGAGATCGCGGGCGTTGTCGAGGGCGCCGCTTGCGTCCGTCGCCTCGGTGACCCGGACGAGCTCGAGAATGGAAAGGGCCGTCATGGCTTGCTCCGGTGGACACGGATCGACGAGACCGTCGTTCGGCGGCCCCGCTTTTAGGGCATCGCCGGCGCCGCTGATAGCAGGTCTCGCGCGCCGGGGATCCGAATGGTCGTGAGCCGCCTCCGCCGTGTGCGTCGCCCCGCCCAAGCTTGCCATCGGCGGCCGCGTCTCGCTAGCTTGGGAAATGACCAATCCCCCGGCCATGTCCCTCGACGACGCCCGCCGCTACGCCCCGGACGGCCCCTACGCCCTCGCCCGCCTCGGACTTTCGCTTCTGATCGCGACGCTGGTCGGCGCGGGCATGTGGGCCGTCATCGTCGTCCTGCCGCAGGCGCAAGTCGAGTTCGGCGTCGACCGCGCTTCCGCCTCGTTGCCCTACACCCTGATGATGTGCGGCTTCGCCTTCGGGACGATCGTGCTGGGGCGCATGGCGGACCGCAGCGGCTTCGTCGTCCCGCTTATCCTCGCCGGTTCGGTCGAAGGCCTGGGATTTCTCCTTGCCGGCCGGGCCCCGAACCTCATGGTGTTCTCCGCCGCCCATGTGCTGATCGGAGTCGGCACGGGGACGGGACTTCGGGCCGCTGATGGCGGACATTTCCCACTGGTTCGTCAGGCGGCGCGGGCTTGCGGTGGTCATCGTCGCGTCGGGCAATTACCTCGCCGGCGTGATCTGGCCGCTGCTGATGAATCTGGCGATCCCGCTGGTCGGCTGGCGCGGCGCCTATGCCGGCATCGGCCTCGTCATCGCCGCGACGGTCTTGCCCCTCGCCTTGCTGATGCGGCGCAGGCCCTCCGCTGCGACGATCGCCGAAGCCGAACGTGCGACCGTCGCGGCGCGGGCCGAAGTCGGCCTGTCGCCGCGCCTGCTGCTGGTCCTCCTGGTTCTCGCCGGCTTTTGCTGCTGCGTCGCGATGTCCATGCCGCAGGTCCATATCGTCGCCTATTGCGGCGACCTCGGCTATGGCGTCGCGCGCGGCGCCGAAATGCTGTCCCTCATGCTGTCTCTCGGGATTGTCTCGCGCATCGGCTCGGGCTTCGTCGCCGACGTGATCGGCGGCTCGGCGACGCTTCTGATCGGCTCCTTCATGCAGGGGGTCGCGCTGCTGCTCTATCTCTGGTTCGACGGACTGACGTCGCTGTTCGTCGTCTCCGGAATCTTCGGCCTGTTTCAGGGCGGGATCGTTCCGATGTACGCCGTGATCTGCCGCGAGCTCCTGCCGCCTCGCGAAGCGGGGGCGAAAATAGGGCTCGTCGTCTCCGCCACGATCTTCGGCATGGCCTTCGGCGGCTACTTCTCCGGCGTGATCTTCGACTTCACCAGCTCCTACCGCATGGCTTTCCTGAACGGGGTCTTATTCAACGCGTTCAATTTCGCCATCGTCGGCTGGCTCTTCTTGCGGCGGCGGAAGCGGGCGCCGGAGGGCGGGCTGGTTGGAGCGGCGTAAGCCGCGTCCGCGGACGCTTCCGCCATCGTCACATTCGTCTGATCGCGAATGCCGGGAGAGGATCGAACCTGGCTGAATAGTCGTGGAGAACCACCCAGTCCCCCCAGGAACGAGCCCCTCCCGGCCTCAGGAAGGTCCGCCTCGCGACGATCTCCCTGATCGATGAAGCGACCGAAACCGATCGCGAGCCCACGCTGCGACGGGGCTGTTGTTCGCCTGCCTTTACTAAATCCTACGCGGGGTTGGATCAGCCAGTCTGTTCACTTGCGTACATAGGCTGAGAATTATTTGTGCACATGCCTTCCTCGACCTGCGGTCAGGAACGAGGCCCTCCAGCGTCGCTTAACGGTTCCGCGCCCCTTCCGAACGGGTGTCCATGATGTCCCCGGTCTATACACCGCCCCCACAAGGGCGGCGGGGACGCACTCCGAAAGCTGTGTTCGTTCTTCAATCAATTCCTGTTCTTCGAAGCGGCGGGCCACCCCATCCGGCGCTGCGCGCCACCTTCCCCAGCGCTGGGGAAGGGGTTCACGCGGCGATTTGAGATGCGTGAATGCCGTAGCCTTGTGGGGAAGGATTACGGCTCGGCGACCGAGGGTGTCACTCCCGCGAAAGCGGAGGCGCGTCGACCGAGACGATGCTGTCTGGTCCCATAAGATCGAGCTCGAGCGTCACCCGCCGCGCCGTCACGCGGGGAATGCGTTTTCTGCCGGGCCCGCCTTCAAAGTCGATGATGCCTGCATCTTGTAGCTTCCTAAGCGTCCTGGAGAGGTTCGACATCTGACGATGTGCCGCCGCGGCGAGCTCGGCCATGGATGACGGTTTTTTCGATTGGATCAAACGCAACAGGGCGATATTTTCATGCGACAGCAGTTTGACCATGGCCTCGGGAGACGTACCGGTCCCGAGAGCCTCTTCGGCCGTTTCCTTGCTATCGAACCAGCGCTTGGGCGTGTCGCGCGCAGCCGAAGGGTCTGCGACGACGCGCTTTGTCCACTCCCTGAACTCGCCGATCGTTCCGATCTTATAGGTCATTCGGAATACCTCGTTCATCCAGCACGCGCTTAACTTCGCGAAAAAAGTCCTCGAGGAGATTCATGGGCGTTGTGAACTCATACGGCTGCCCACGGTCACCTTCGCCTCGATGCCAATGGTCGTAAGCCTTTGGCCGCCTCACGTAACGTCCGCCTGGCCGCTTGGCCGCATGCGCGTTGTCGAAGCGCACACAGGGTTCTCCGCCCTTGGGACGGAACACCAACGCGTAGCGGACGCCATGTGGCCTTTCTTCCGTCCTGTCCGTCAGCTTTGCCTCGAACTCCACCACATAGCCATCGGCGAGTTCGTAGCTTGCGCCGTCGAGCCTGAGAAGCGCCGTAAGCTCTTCATCCTCGCCCTCATCACGATCCATATTTATCCTCATGTGATAAGTTATGATGGTGTGATAAATATGGCAAGAGGCCGCACGGTCCCGACGAAGCGACTATCTGAGCTAAGCAACTATGAATTCGTCGAAAAAGCTCACCGACGTCGACCTGAGGCGGTCCGAGAAGAAGTCTTCGAACGGCCGGAGTAAGGCGAACGCATCATCACCGTCGCCGCCTTCGGGGCAGTCGAGACGGGTGGACCGTGATACGCTCTTCCGCAAATTCAGCGAGGAAGCCCTGATCGCGGCCTTCTGAACGAGGAATTGGGGCTCGAGAGACGCTGGCGCCGGTCGCGGTCCGGCCTCCCTTGTGCTAGGGGCTGCCCGCCATGAAGTCTTTCGCTTTCTCCGCCCTGACCGTTTGCGGCCTCGAAGAGCTCGACGGTCATGCGGGGCGCGGCGTCACCCACGTCCTTTCGATTCTCGACCCGGACTGGCCGGACCCCGAGGCCTTCCGGGCTTTCGGGCCGCACCTCCGCGCCACCTTCCGCTTTCACGACGCGATCGAGCCGGGCCCGGGCGTCAAGCTGCCGGAGCGGGCCGACGTCGAGTCGATCCTGGCCTTCGGCCGCGACGCAGGCGATCCGTGTCACCTTCTGATCCACTGCCATATGGGGATCTCGCGCTCGACCGCGGCGATGCTGATGATCCTGGCGCAGGCGCATCCCCAGGAGAGCGAGGACGCCGCGGTCGACCGGCTGCTCGCAATCCGGCCGCAGGCATGGCCGAACTCCCGCATGATCGGCTTCGCAGACGAGCTCCTCGGCCGCGCCGGCCGTCTCACCGCCGCGCTCAGTCGCCTCTACGCGGCCCGGCTCGAGGCGCAACCCGGCTTTGCCCAACTGATGCGGCAGGGAAGCCGCGGGAAAGAGGTGGAGATGGGACTTGGCGCGAAGTCTTGAAGCGGCCGCGCTTCAGAGGCCTTTCTCTACGGTGTGGCTAATCAGAGCCTAATCCAGAAATCCACCGTCCTCGTCCTGAGGCGCCCCGAAGGGGCCTCGAAGGACGATTCAGGACGGCAGCGCCGTCAACGTCTTCTGGAGCATCCTTCGAGGCCCTTTGCTTCCGCAAAGGGCGCCTCAGGAAGAGGGCGGTAGACCTTTGAAACAAACCTTTAGGGCGCGTTTCGGACAAAGTCCGCCCGGCGACAGGGCTTCATTCAGGAAGTGGCGTCTTGGTTTGAATTTCAGGTTTGGGCGGAAAGCGACCATTGGTCGAACGGTGGGAACGGGTGGGATAGCAGGCGTACAAGGGCCACCAGGGAAGGCTCAGTGTTCGCCCCAAGCGGACATTCACGCGATCGGACGATCGGTCCCCCTTAGGTCCTGCTGGGCTTTCTGGCGCTCGCGAAGAGCATAATTCCTTTCTCGGTCTGAAACGATCGAAATCTGGGCCCGCCTCGGACGGATCGTGCAAAGCTAGCTGAATTCAGGCTACAATCCTTAGCTGCTCATGTAACATGTCGCGAGAAGGTTTGACTTGTGCGTCAGCGATACGTCCTAGGACGCCGTGACTTAGGAAGCTCTGATTCGGGCTCAGCTATCTCAGAGGCCAGCAAGACACGGCGAGCGCGGTCAGCGAGATGAGACATTTCATTTAGCGTCCGCAGAAGTAATTCGCGTTCCTCGGCACTCCTGCCCAATTGGTTGGCCCCGGGGGACAGGACTCGAGTTACAACGTTTGGCAGAATTTCGACTTCGATTGATTTCAGGGGCGTGGGCGCCCAACAAGACGGTACTCGACAGACTGGATTGCAGGAATTTAAGTTCAGTTGAAGCGATGTCGGCGCTTGGCAGGCCGAATGGATCGTCGCGCCGCATCAGGTCGCGTACGATACGACGGCCAGCCGAATTGGCGTAAGAGAGAACGTTGCTCTCTTGGAATAGTGCAGCGCAGAGTCCGAACCAAGTCGCGGCCCCGTCGAGCCAGCCGTCGAACTCCCTTGTTGAACGAAGCATGTCGAGGGATCCGTTTCCGGCGATCGCCAACATCAGCCCCGCCAAAAATTCCGCCTGCAACCCGCCTTCACTCCGGCGCTTCAAGTCTGAGAGCGTCGCGTTGAAACGGCTGATCCGCTCTTCTCTCGACGCGGCAAGCAACTTTCCAAGGTCAATCTCAGGATGTGTGAGCTCGGAAAGCGGTCGCAGCATAGCCGGGCGTAAGGATTCGGCTTCAATCGCGTTCGCCATGAAAGCGGCGATCACCTTGGCGGAGCTGTCCAGATCCCTTCGAGAAAGTGTTGTCGCTGAGAGGATGTGGCGCCAAGCCTGTTCGCTGCCCTTACTGTAATGAGCGCGTATCAGGTCAGGTTGGCCCATCCGCGCTCCCAGCCATTCTTGCAAGACCCAGTTGAGGACCGGCTCTCCGTAACCCTCAAGGACAACTTGACCGAGTGCGGATGACAACGATGATTGCAGGAACAGAATCACGTTGCCAAGGCGTTCTCCCTGTCTTGCTGCGCTCACCCAAGTTTCTGCGATGCTAGCGCCCGCGATCATCTTTGCGAGCCGCATCTCGTTCCGGCGCTCACGTCCTGTATTTTCCAATATACCGGCCAACTCGAGAGGGATCACCCGAAAATACGCGGTGTACGGTCGCACGCTTGTGTTGTAGGTGGACACAAACGCAAAGAATTCTTGAAACTGCTGCTCGGCAACGCAAACGATCGGGCGGGCATTGGATTGATGCTCTGGCCATACCAGCGTCACGTCGGTGGACTTCGACTCCCCCCTGCCAGTGTGAAGAGGTAGCGTGGGATAGCCGTTCGACGAATCGGCAATCCAGTTTACGAACTCTTCCCGATTCAGTCGACGCGATATCATCATGGTCATAGGAAGAGATCCTTCAGGTCCGGCTCGGTCCGCTTGGTAATTTCGCAGGCATTTAGTCCTTTCTCGAAATATCCAGCTAAACCGCCACCATGATACACGACCAAGGTCGTTTTTGCCCTCGTAACCGCTGTATACGTCAAGTTCTTCTGTGTCCTAAATCTCTTCAGCTTGTCCGCTGCCAATAAGTGAACTGCTCGGAATTCCAAGCCCTTCGCTCCCTGCACGGTGGTCACCACAACGGGTCGGTTTTCATCGAGGGAAGTATAGGCACCGGAACGCTGGACCTGAACCTCTCCCGCAATCTCACTTGCCTGCAGGAAATTGACTACCGTTTTCAGGTCCTCGCCCCGCGAGCAGAAAACACCTATCATTTCGCCTGGATAGGCCTGAAGCTGAGTCTTAAGGCGTTTGATAGCCTCTTCAACTTGATCCTCTATAGGAAGCCCACCAAGCGCTTCGACGGTAGAGGGATAAGTCGCCTCGTCGTAGTTAGACGTGGTCTCCATGCTATTTTGATCGTCGATGAGGTTCTTTATGCCATCGTCGACACGGCAGATTTTGAGACCGTTTCGGTAGTGATGGCGAAGTACCGTTTTCGATGCGCCAAGCTCCTCAAGCTTCTCCAGCGCACCAGATTTTTCGGTGATACGCTGATTGTTATCGCCGACAGCGAATATTCGTTCTCCGAACGAGCGAATGATTTTTGCTTCATCAGCGGAGTAATCTTGGGCTTCGTCCAACAGAATTACATCGTATACATTCTCAGCCTTTCCTTGAGCTGAGATTTTGGCCAGCTCAACGAAGATTTTGCCTCTAACTTTATCGAAATCATCTTCCTCTTCCAACGCAACGCCGTTCTCGCTCAGGATCTCGTATGCCCATCGCATGAAGGTTTGCACCTTGTCGGGTGCGAACGGATAGTTCGCGGTACCGGAAACAATGAACTCCTTGAGAACGCGACCAAATGCGAGTACTTTGATATTTGGAGTTCCTTTTTTGTGGAGATAACTCGCCCGCAAGAGAAGAAGGTTGGTCTTCCCACAGCCGGGGGGGCCAATGACGAGATGATCTCCATCGTCGTCAAGGGATATTACTTTCTTCTGCTCTTCGTCGAGCTGGCTTATATTCTTCCACCAGGACGCTTCCATCAAGTTACTCCCGGATCGTTCAGCCTGAGTGGACCTTGCAGGCCCTCTTGCGCTTGATCCAGACTTCAGAAACATCGCGTCCTCGATTCGGTCTCCCATTGCCCCTGAGGTGTAGGGGCCCTTGAAGACCTCGGTACGAGGGAAATCTGCGATAGAATCCTCGCAGGCGGCGGCGGCCATTCGAACGGCGATCGCCTGGGCATGAACGTCAATTACTTCCACCTCAATTTCCAACCTCAAGCCCTTGGCGAGTTTCAAACTCCCTGACGGGCTCAGCTTAACGATAAGTTCTGCCGGTCTTCCTTTCGGTCGTGTCACCTGAAGCGGCGGCATGAGGGACGTATTCGCTTGTCGAATACGGCGAAACTCGACTTTTAGTCCATCTATCACAGTGTCGAGAAGCTCGTGGACAGCATCCGCGTCTTGACTTTGCTTAGGAGCCGCCTCGGCTTCCGCGAGCAGAATGCGTTGGCTCACACGCTTCCGAGCTTCTTCCGCCAAAGGCAGCTCCTTTGGGCGTCGGAAGGAGTCCCAGTTAACCAGGCCGCGTCGTTTGACCGGGTCTTTAACCAACGCCATCCGGCAGGCGTCGACGAGATACGATGGGGCGGTCTCGCTCGCTACGTTCGGCAGCTCGTGCTGTACCGCGTTTACCAGCGCGGCATACGGATTTACGAACTCTTCGAAGATGGGGCGCCGCATAATGAGGTCGTGGAGGACTGCACCAACTTGATACAGCGACAGTGCGTGGGCTCCTCGCTGTCTCGAGTGGGCAAGAGTGGTGCCGCGTGTCCACATGTCCGTATCGCAAGAGCGTAGCGCCAATGCCTCGCGGTTTGCCGCCAAGTCGGTTTCGGAGAGGCAAGCAGTGCCTCGCAAGTCCTCGCTGTGAGCGGCACCATTGAATGTAGGCGGAAAGCGCCTGCGGTTCCCTTGGTTTTAAGCCATCGACCTCCGAGCCGGCTATCCGACGCTTACCGGCAAACGCTATCGGTTGGGATCATGTTGACGAATCTTCATTCTCAAGCTGTCATTCGAACGCCGCGGCTTTACCCACTCGGAATAGCGAGGAGCCCAGTGCGTGCCAGCCGTCGAAGTCATTGTCCTCATCGCGCAAGAGAAACTCGGGAGAACTGTATTGCAGCGTCCCAACGAAGAGACGTTGTCCATCAACATCGGTTACGCCACCCTCGCCAATTGGCTTCAACACCCCAAAATCAAGCAGTACGAGCCGCTCGAACTTATCAAGGATAACGATGTTGGCGGGCTTGATATCTCTGTGCGCGAGGTTAAGCGATTCCAGGAACTCGCACGCTGATACAAGCTGCTCGATCAAGCTTGGAACGTTGGCTTCGGGTACCTCTTTCAGACATCTGCTGAGATTTTGTCCGTCAAGAAACTCCATTACTATAAAATGATTCATTGTTTCTTTGTGGATGCCGCCGCCGAGGAGGCGAACCATACCTGGATGCTGTTTACCGACCAGGGTCAATTCCCGCTCGATACGAGCAATCTGAGTCATGTCACCAAAGCGTTGGATTAGTTCGTCATCGAAAATCTTCAACGCGACTGGACCGTCGTTCCCGGATGCGCGAAACACGGCGGCGGATTTTCCGTGATCGATCAGGGACTCGATTGTCCATGTGTCAATCGTCTCACCTCGAAAGCGCTCATCCCATTCTTTTGCCTTAGCCGAGTCCATTGCCCTCCCCAATGATATACCAAGTTCTTGGCGCGCTATAATTCCGTACCCCTTGTCGTCTGGGCCGAGAGTAAGTCTGGCTACCCGCCGCATGAATGGCGGAAGGAGAAAAGTCCTCGCCTTTAGGTCTCCGCCAATCGCCGTAGCAGCTTACAGCATGAATGCAGTTTGGGGACGAACTTCCGATGGCGCAACCTGCGCGTTCAGCCTACGCCCGCTTTCTGGTGTTCTCCGCCCGTACCGGGGCTGATCGGGAAGGACAGCGAAGGGTCGAAACCCGAAATTTCAGAGCCGACACACCGCCCTTCACGAAGCCCGCTTACCTCATCCTCGGCGCCTTTCGCCTCGCGTCGCTCGACGAGATACAGGTGCTCGCAGACGAGCACCGTCTCTCCCGTCTGATTGGACACTTCGAGCAACTCCGCCACGACGCCATGGGTCGGCCGCTTGGGATGGTCGCGCTTCTCCTTGATCGTGGTCTTGGCCCGGATGGTGTCGCCGATGAACACCGGCTTGACGAAGCGCAGCCGGTCGTAGCCGGTCGACATCGCGCGCGGGTTGATGTCGGTCGCCGTCATGCCGACGCCGACGCTGAAGACGAGCGTGCCGTGCGCGACGCGGCGCTTGAACTCCTGGGTCGCGCACCACTCGGCGTCCATGTGGTGGGGAAAGAAGTCGCCGGTCTGGCCGGCGTGGGCGACGATGTCGGCTTCGGTGATGGTGCGCCCGAGACTCTGCCGCGTCTCGCCGACGGCGAAGTCCTCGAAAAAGCGCTCCTCGACCTTCATGGCGGCTCCCGCTGGCCTTGCTTGTCCTTCCGACGTGGATGATACGTCGGGTTGGGAATTGCAAGCGCCGCCGCGACCGCTGAAGGGGAAGGAGCAGGGGGTTGGACATCATCCTCAACGGCATGACGTGGAGCCACCCGCGCGGCCATGCTCCTCTGGTCGCCTGCTCGAAACTGTGGCGCGAAAGGACGGGCGTCGAGATCCGGTGGGACAAGCGGTCGCTGCAGGATTTCGAGGCCTACTCCGTCAAGGAGCTGGCGCGCCGCTACGATCTCATCGTGATCGACCACCCGCATGTCGGGCAGGTGACCCGCGAGGGCTGCCTTGCGCCTTTCGACGATCCGGACCACGCCGCAGACAGGGAGGCGCTCGCCCGCGCCAGCGTCGGCCCGTCCTACCCGAGCTACGACTGGCAGGGCCGCCAGTGGGCGCTGCCGATCGATGCGGCGACGCAGGTGCTGGCCTGGCGCCCGGACCTCGTCGCGGCGCCGCCCGTCTCCTGGGACGAGGCGGTCGAGCTCGCAAGGGCGGGGGCGGTTCTCTGTCCGATGCGCCCCCCGCATTCGCTGATGGTTCTCTATACGCTGACCGGCAATATCGGCCGCCCCTGCGCGGTCAAAGGGCCCGACCTGGTCGAGGCGGAGGCGGGCTCGCAGGCCTTCGAACGCATGCGCGAACTCTCGACGCTGATCGACCGGCGCTGCTTCGGCATGGACCCGATCGACGTCTACGAAGCGATGGCGGACGCCGATTCTCCTTTCGCCTGCGCTCCCCTGACCTACGGCTATGTGAGCTATGCCGCGCGGGGCTTCCGCGCCCGACGAATCCGCTTCGCCGACATTCCGGCGCTCGGCTCGAACGGGCCGGTCGGATCGGCCCTGGGCGGCACCGGGATCGCCGTTTCCGCCCTCGGCCGGAACAAGCGGGCTGCGGCCGACTTCGCTTATTGGGTCGCGAGCGCCGATGTCCAGGCGGGTCCCTACGCCGCCTCGGGCGGCCAGCCCGGCCACGCCGCGGCCTGGGAGTCGGACGCGGTCAACGCGCCGGTCGCCGACTTCTATCGGGCGACGAGGCGCACGCTCGAGGGATCCTGGCTGCGGCCCCGCCACGACGGCTACATGGCCTTCCAGGACGCCGCGGCGCGCCTCCTCAACGAGGCGCTGCAGGCGGGCTCACGGGCAGAGGAGACGATTGCGCGCGTCAACGCGCTCTTCCGCGACAGCCTCGGAGGCAAGACCGGGGCTTACCGGCAGACCGGATAAAGCGCCGCCAGCGCGCGCCCGCTGCAGGAAGATCGGCCGGCGCGTCAGGCCGCCGTGCCGCGCAATCCAGGCGCGGATCGGCGCCGGATAGGCTCGGGCGACCACGCGCGTCGCCTCCGGCGCCGGAAATTCTTCGCCGTATTGGTCGACCATCCTTGCCGCATGGAAGCCGAGGACGGCGCGGCGGGTGACGCAGATGCGGCTGCGCGGCACGATGTCCAGCACCAGCGTGCAGGCGGAATAGCAGGGGCCGTCGATGACCACCCGTTCGCCGGACTCCCGCAGCAATTCGAAATATTTGAGAAAGGAGATCGCTTCGCCTCCGGGGCTGCCTTCGATCACCACGTCGGCCAGCGCCGGGCTGAGACAGACGAAAAAGAAGAGCACGGCGGTCAGAGCGCGTCGCATCGAACTCCGCCGATAGGCTCGGAGCTGGCCCGTCGAGCCGAATGCGAAAACTCGGGACGAACGCATGACGTTCCGCCGTACTGGCGCCTCTTATCGTGTGGCGCTCGGCGAGCGGAGCGCCGGACGAAAGCTAAGGCCGATTTGCGGTCGATCAAGGGGCCTCGAGGCTTGCATCAGCCGTCGTCGATGAGCTCGACCACCCGGAACCGCTCGCAGTAGAGCTCCATGTCCGGCGAGAAGAGGCCCTGGCGGCTGAAATAATCCGTATGCGCCTGCCGCCAGTAGTCGAGCGAACGGTCGCCCTCGCCCTCGTCGTAGGCGAAGGACGTGTCGACCTGATCGAATCGCCGCCGAGTCAGCTCGATCGTCTCCAGGATTGCGCGCGGCCGGCCCGCGCCGTCCTCCATCATCCAACGCTTGCCGATCTCGACGCCCTTGTCGCCCTCGCTCGCCGCCCAGCAGGTCGCGGTCTTCTTTCCGGCCAGCACGAGCTCGGCCAATTCCTCGTGCGAGCGCCGGGTTGTCGCCGAACGAGAAGCCGTTGAGGTCGGGCATGGTCGTCGCCTTCGAGGTCATTCGGGTCACGCAAGACTTGCGTTTCGCCTCACCCTAAACCCGCTGAAAACGGCGCGCGCCTCGAATTCGCTGTTCCGGCGCAAAAATTCGCTCAGCGGTCGAATTAATTCGCTGTTCCAATTCGCTGCCAGCTTTTCGGCCCGGCCCCGGATTTCGCCCAGCATTTCCGCGGAAAAATGCGGGTCCAAGCGTTCCGGCCGGCAAAAAATCGCTGTTCATTCGCTGTTCTCAGCGAATTCGTCCGCCGTTTGATTTGCGCTGATCCGCGACCGCGCCGCCGAGCCAGGCGATCAAGTCCCGCGTGACCTCGTCCCGGTTCGTTTCGTTCAGCGTTTCGTGCCGGGCGCCGGGATAGATGCGGGCCGTGACGTTCGTCATGCTCGCCCCCTTCAGCGCCTCGATCAGGCCTTTCACATTGGCGCCGACGGGGTCGCGCTCGCCGGAGAAGACGTAGACCGGCAGATCCTTGCGGGTGCGGGCGAGCTTCTCCCCGGCGAGGAGATTGGGCAGAGCGTCGAGAAGGTCGATCGCGAGCTGCGTCGTGAAGGGAAAGCCGCAGAGCGGATCGGCGAGATAGGCGTCGACCTCGGCCGGGTCGCGCGAAAGCCAGTCGAAATCGGTGCGCGCCGGCCGGAACGGCCGGTTGAAATCGCCGAACAGCATTTTGTAGAGGAGGCGGCTCTTTCCGCGCTTGCCGAGGCGCAGCCGCTCGGCCCGGGCGATGAGACGCCCGGCCGTCGCGATCGCCGGCGGCGCGCCGTTCGAACCCGAATAGACGGCGCCGGCGAGCGCATCCGAATGGTCGGCGACGAAGGACTGACCCAGGAACGAGCCCATCGAATGGCCGAGGAAGATGATGGGCGCTTCCGGCTGCTCCGATGCGATCAGGCGGTTGAAGGTCCATAGGTCGCCGACGCATTTCGTCCAGCCGTCCGCGTCGGCGAGATGGCCGAGATCGTCGGGCGCGCAGGCTGGCCCGTGGCCGCGCAGGTCGAAGGCGTAAGCGCCATAGCCCGCCGCGTTGAGCGCGCCGGCGAGCCGGGCGTAGCGGGCGCTGTGCTCGGCGAGCCCGTGGGCGATCTGCACCATCGCTTTGGCGCGCCCGGCGGGAAGCCAGCGGCGCCCCAGAAGCCTGGCGCCGTCCTCGGCGTCAAAGACGAACTCGCTCTCCGGCATTCCTCCCCCCTCGCGCCCTTGCCGCTTCGCCCTGGCCTCGACAGCCAGGTTTTCACGACCTCCGGTCCTCGGGCGCCGAACCGATCTACCACAAAGGCGCCATCAGAATCGATCTGACCGCGATCGATGAATAGAATGAGGCATCGTTGGCGGTGAGATCGGACCGCTGGAGAAATCAGCTCAGATATGGAAGGAATGCGCGGGTTGCGGTCGTTTCTGGCGGCGACAAGTCCGATCCAAGCGAGGTCGATCGATCAGACCCCATCGCCCGGTCATCACGTTTGCCGCCGCCATCGTTGCATGCGGCGCGAACGCGGCTGATCTGCCAGCGCTGCCACAGGTTTCGACGCAAGACGTCTCAAAGCCCTGCTTCTCCAGTCTCTATGACTTTTTGACCTCGAGCCCCGAGGACTGCCCGTTGTCATGGAACGGCGTGACGCTATACGGGAAATATGACGTCGGCGCCGGCTATGAGACCCACGGCGTCCCGTTCAACGGCAATTATCCCAACGGCGTCGAGACGCTCATCCAGAAGAACAGCAACGGGTCCCGCTTCACCCTCGTGCCGAACGGACTGGGGCAGACCGCGCTCGGCGTCAAGGGCGTCGAACCCATCGCCTTGGGCTGGTCGCTCGTCTTCAGGCTCGAAAACGGCTTCGATCCTTTCACGCTGCAGCGCGCCAACGGCCCCAAATCGCTGGTCGAGAACAATACGACCCCGCTCGACGCGCAGACCGCGAACGGCGATTCGAGTTCGCGCCGGGCAGCTCTTCAACACCGAGGCTTACGCCGGTCTCAGCCATCCGACGTTCGGCACGCTGACCGCCGGCCGCCAGAACTCGCTGATTTTGGATGGCCTGGGCGACTACGACGCCATGGGCGCGGCGCCCGCTTTTTCCGTGATCGGTGTCTCGAACATTGCCGGCGGAGGCGGAGACACCGAATCCGCTCGCTACGCGACGTCCGTCAAATACCAGATCGATGTCGCGCCGTTTCGTTTTTCGACGCTCTACCAGCTCGGCGGCTACGATCAGGGCAACGGCTCCAATGGCGCGTTCTCGACCGAAATCGAAGCGCACTTCGGCCCGTTCTCGTTCGACGCTGTGGGCCAGAAGAGCAAAGACGCGGTTTCGCTGTCGAACTTCGCTGAATACCCGCTTCCCGCCGGGGTTCCGGCGAACGGTCTCAAGGCCACTCTTTCCGACAAGGCGAGCGGCATGTTGGCGTTGAGATACGAATTCGACAGAGCGACGATTTATTCCGGCTGGGAATACATCCTGTTCCGCAACCCGAGCAATTCCTATCCGGACGGATTTACCGCGCTCGGAGGCTATCTCGTCCCCCCCGGCTATGTGAACGCGACCGCCTATACCGAAAACAAGATCCTCAGAATCTTGTGGGTCGGCGTCAAATACGCCATTCGCGACGACCTCGATATCGCCGGCGCCTACTATCACTATTACCAGAACGACTACAATACGAACCCCTGCACCGACGGGGGCCTTTCGGCCTCGAGCTGCCGCGGCGCGCTGAACGCCCTCTCAGCGATGATCGATTATCGCCCATTGAAGCGCATCGACACCTATGCGGGGGTCATGTGGTCCCAGGTGACAGGGGGTCTGGCGAGCGGATACCTGTATCACGCCAATCTCGCGCCGACGGTCGGCCTTCGGCTGCGGTTCTGAAGGGCCAAAAACCCGCGGAGTCTCTTGCAGCGCTGTCAATCCGTCTGAGGACGCACGACGCGCTATTCTCAGCGGAACTGCCGAACCTATCTACCGAGTATATACTTCGATTTTTGAGGCGGCCCTATGCGTGAAGTCGGCCTTCGATTTGCAACGTCTGAACTCCTTCGGAGCGAAGCCGGAGCGCATTGGCCCGAAGCACAGCGGCAAGCCGACGCTGTTTCGACTCGCCGAGTGCGCTTCGAAGGCCTTCGCGTTGTCCTTCAATCTGGCCGGCCTCCCGTGCCCGGCCGCCCTACCGCGCGAGCGGTTTAGTCTCCCGGCTTGAAGCGCCCTGATGAGCAGCCATCCCATTCGCAATATTGCGGACATTCGAACGATAGAGCGCGCGGGTTTCGAAGCGCTCGTTCCTGAGACTTCGCCGTTCGAGATCATCGAAGCGACAGCATCGGCCTCGCCGTCTGCGACGGCGATCCGCTTCCTTAGGCGGGTCGACAGCCCGGAAACCGACCTCGTTGTTACTTACGCCGAATTCGCTTCGCGTATTCGACAGTCAGCAAATCTGTTTCGCCGTTTGGGCGTGGGCGAAACCGACGCAGTCGCAATTCTGGCGCCGCACACGCCGTCCGCCCAAATCGCGCTATGGGCGGCGGAGGTTGCCGGCCGCGCGTGCCCGATAAATCCGATGCTGCGGCCGGACCATGTCATCGACCTCCTTCGCGCGAGCAAGGCGAAGATCGCCGTCGTTCTGGGCGAAAACGACGAACTCGATATTTGGTCGAAGCTTGCGCCAGCGCTTCGCGCTTCGGACGCGGTCAAGCACGTTCTTGACTGCGACAGCGACCGCCCAAGTTCGAGCTCCGACGGCGCATTCGAAATTCTGAGCGCAAGCGAGAACGCCGCAGCCCTCGACTTCGATATCGTCCCCGACCGCGAAGCGATCGCAGCCTTTTTCCACACGGGCGGAACGACCGGCGCCCCGAAGTTGGCGATGCATACCCGCGGCAATGAGGCCTTCATCGGACGCGCAGCCGGGTTGATGTACGACCTCTCTTCGACCGACGTTGTGGTCAACGGCTTCCCTTTGTTCCATGTCGCCGGCGCCTTGGTCTATGGGCTTTCGGTGTTCGCAGCCGGCGGGAGTCTCCTGATTCCGACGCGCCTCGGCATGCGAAATCGCGCCTTCATGGAAGGCGTCTGGCGGCAGGTGGAGCGCTATCGCGCGACGATCATGGGTTGCGTGCCGACCATTCTCAGTTCGATGAACGCGATCCCGGTGAACGGGGACATTTCCTCCATGCGCATGGCGTTGACGGGCGGCTCGCCTCTGCCGGCCGAACTCGCTGATGCATTCGAGCGCAAGGTCGGCAAGCCGGTCCGCAACATCCTCGGCATGACCGAATGTTCTGGCGTCATTACGGTCGAGCCGTTTCACGGGCCGAGGGTCGCCAACTCGACCGGACTCCCGCTGCCTTTCACCGAGCTGCGCGTCTTCCGTCCTTTCCCGCAGGGCGATGATTTTGCTGCGCCAATGTCGGCGGGCGAGACCGGCGTCCTTGCGCTTCGCGGCCCTCACGTTGGCCCCGGGTATACCGACGCGGCTCGCAACGCCGGCGTCTTCGAACAAGACGGCTGGCTTGTGACCGGCGATCTCGGCTCCGTCGACCACGACGGGCGGGTCTATGTGACGGGGCGGGCGAAGGATGTGATCATCCGAGGCGCGCACAATATTGATCCCGCCATGATCGAGGACGCGCTGCTCCAACATCCCGCGATCGCCGTCGCGGCCGCAGTTGGCCAGCCGGACGCCTATGCGGGAGAGCTGCCGGTCGCCTACGTCACGTTGAAGCCTGGGGCCGCGGCAACCGCCGAGACCCTGCTCGCGTTTGTTGCGCCGCTCATCGCAGAGCCCGCGGCAATTCCGAAGCGCATCGAGATCATCAGTGAGATGCCGATCACGCCAGTCGGAAAAATCTATAAGCCGATGCTTCGCGCGAGCGCTGCGGTGACGGCGATCGACGTGGCGCTGAAGCACGCAGGACTGAGGGCGGACCAGTTCGAGGTCGTGTCGAACGAGACCGAACACAACGTGGAACTATCGGATCCGGCGCTCACGGAGACCGCACGCCAGGCGCTCGTCGGGATGCCGATCAAGTTTGCTGTCCAGTGTGTCGTGGCCGAGCGAACACCATTGTGACGTCGAACTTCTGCACTGCACCGTCCTGATCCGGATCAGGGCGTTCTTCGGCGATTGCGCTATACGCGGTTACGGACGATTATGACGGAATTGGGCGCGTCCCCGCTTGCTGTCGCGGCGCCGCCTCATGAGACGAGAGGCGCGCGTGCTTTTCAATGGTCAGTGTCACTGTGGCGCTATTCGCGTAGAGCTGACAACCGACCGGCCGCCAGACCAACAAGTGCTCGGGGCCTGCCAATGCTCGTTCTGTCGCAAGCACAACGCGAGGGCGTTCTCCGATCCCAAGGCGCATGTGACGCTGACGGCGGCCGATCCGCAGCAGCTTCAAAAATACTCGTTCGGTCTCAGAACCTCCGAGCAGATCATCTGCCGACAATGCGGCGTCTATGTCGCGATGACTTTGAGCGACGGTGACCGGGTCTGGAGCGTCATCAATGTCGATGCGCTCGAAGATCGCGCACTTTTCTCGCGCGCGCCTGAGGCGCGCGCGACTACAGCGCTGAGGATCGCGAGGGCCGCATCGCAAGGAGAAAAGCCCGCTGGTGCCCGACCACGCTCGTAGGCTGGCCTGCGCTTGCCGCCGGGTAGGCCCTGAGCCGCGCCGGCAACCCATATGACAACGCCAAGGCCGAGCGCTTCATGCGCACTTTGAAAGAGGAAGAAGTGAACGGCAAAACTTATGCGTCGATCGACAAGGCCCGAACTGATATCGGCGCCTTCCTCGAAAACGTCTATAATCGAGGCCGGCTGCATTCGGCGCTCGGCTACAAACCCCCGGTCGAGTTCGAAGCCGAACTCCGCCAACTCGAAACCATCTGAAAGGACACAACCAAGGCTCTGTCACTCTAACTGATCTTCGACGGTCGGAGAAACTAAGTCATTGATCGAGAGTGCGAAAGCGCGCTGCGCCGCTGGCGTGGCACTACATTGCAAGTTTTCGCTGTGGATTAGGCGTTTGGGATCTGACGCAAGGTCGGCGGCAGGGCGACGCCGAGGGCGGACAGCGCGAGGCTGGCGGCCGGGCGCGGGGCCGAGCGCAGCAGGAAGCGCTTGCCGTCCTGTTCGACCTCGGTCTCGGTGAGCGAGGCGAGATCGGCGATGACGTCGGGCCAGGAGGCGCGGGCGCCCTTGTCGACTGCTGCGAGGCGGTCTTCCAGCTCCTTCTTCAGCACCAGCGCAAGGAAGCTGCAGGCGACGTGACCGCGGATCGTCTCATCCAGTTTGTGATAGATCGGCTGCGTCTCGAGCAAACTCTTGGCCGTGCGGAACGTGCGCTCCACGGTCCACAACTGTTTGTAAACGAGCATCGCCTCCAGCGCCGAGAGATTCGCATTGGTCTGCAGCACGAACACGCCGTCGAATTTCGCGTCCTCCTCGATCCTTTCGCGGTCGATGGCGAAGCCGTCGCCCTGCGGGTTCTTGAGGAAACGGCGGTAGCCCTTGTTGCCGACGAGGCTCTTGTCTCCCTTCTTCAACTGCCGCTCCAGGCCGGCGACGATTGTCGCGCGGTTGGCGGCGTCCTTGCTCATCTCGTCGAGGTTGCGGCACACGATATAGCGCCGTCCGGCGAGCTTCACCGCCTTGGCCTCGTAGTCGACCTCGCGCCTTTCCTTCCTCAGAACGAAGGGAACGAACGGCGCGGGATCGTCGAGAACGAGCTCGCGCACCAGTTTGTCGGTTCGCTCGCGCACGCCGAGAACATAGAGCAGGCCTCGCGCTTCGAGTTCGGCGATCGCCTCCGCGCTGATCATGCCGCGGTCGGCGACGACGCAGACGCGGTTGATGCGGAAGCGGCGCTGCAAGCGATCGATCGCCGGGATCAGGCTGTTCACGTCGGCCGTGTTTCCTGGCCACATCTCCGTGCACACCGGCCGGCCGTCGCCGTCGAGGAGCACGGCCAGGATCATCTGGTTGAGGTCGGGCCGGTGGTCTTTCGAGAACCCGCGCCGCCCCAGCGTCTGGCCGCCCCGGCCCCCGGACTTGATCCGGGGGCTCGTGGTGTCCATGAACACGATGTCGAGCGTGGTGAGCAGATCGCGCCGGCAGGCGAACAGCTCCTCCTCCAGAACGTCCTTCACGCAGCGCGGCGAAAACGGCGTCGCGCCGTCCTGCTGGTCTTCGGGAAGCTCCTCGCCGAGCCACGCCATGGCGCGATAGAGATGATGCAGCTCGAGGCCGTCGACGCCATCGATGCGATAATCCTCGCGCCAGCGATCGGCGGCGCGGTCCGAGCCGCCGCAGAACAGGCGGTGCAGCACGGTCAGGAACGCCGCGCGCTCCAGCGAGAAGTCATGCTTGCGCGCCCTCGCCAGGCGTTCGATCACGCCCCGGCAGCCCGTCTCCTCCCACACCCGCTCGAATGCGAGCGCCGGACCGATGCGCCGGGTCGAGATCGCCGTCCCCTCGCCGCGGTCGAGCGCGTCGAGCGCGATTGCCTTGTCGGCGAAGCGCGCCCCCGAGCGCAAGAGCCGCTCCAACTGCCCGCTCTCCTGCAGGTCCTCGATCCTTCCGAGCGTCGCGATCACCTGCTGGCGCACCGCCGCGCCCTCGCGCCGGCTCTCGACGATCTGCAGATAGGCACGACCGCCGGTGGTCTTTTTGCGGAAATACATCGCGGGATACCGGACACCAACTCAATCTTGGTGCGCACAGCATCCGCCTATGCCAGAACAAAATCAACCAAAATCACCGCCATACGTGGCACTACACTTTCGCGCCCGTTGTCCGTCGCCCGCAATCATATCAATACCTTGCGCCGAGTGCGCATGCTCCAACTGTCAAAGATCAGTCAAAGCCTGTGTCTCAGCCGAAGGGGGCAGTTCAGCAATCCGCGGAGGTCGAAAACACCCGCCGCGCCGGCGCGCGCCCTTCCACGACTCTGCAATTCGCGTTGTTCGGGCGGACGGGATGAGGAAGCCTCGCAATTCTCGGCATCCGGCCGCGCTAACCGAACCCGTTCGCGTGTCGGCGCGCTATAACTCCGCTCTCGCCAGGGAATCAGAACCCTCACCCGCAGGGTGAGGCCTCATTCTCAATACGCTGACGGTATGCATGCCAGCTTCACTCTCCAGCCAGGTGCTCGCGTCTTGCCGGTTAGAAAACGAGCGTTGAGCAAGACGAGGTGAGAGCTTTCCGCGAACAGGGACCACGACGCGCCACTCCCCTCGACGCAGTTCCGCAACGTAGGCCGACGGATGTCCTTCCGTTTGCTTCATCTTCGATAACAAGAACACATGGGGTTGCTCGAGACGCGCCCCGAGAAGGGGCGGTTCCTAAGTACGACGTTTAGTCAATCGACGACCATGAAATCCAAAAGTGTAGAAATGGTTGATGCGGAATTACGATGCTTCCTTCAATTCCCTTTTCTTTGGGCGAGAGGTGTTATAGCGCCGCTGGCCAAGCCGGCAGATCGATCAGAGGTCGGTATTGAAGCGAGCGCCGCCGGAGTCCAGATCCGCATGCCAAGCAGGCCGCGCTGCAGATTGGGCGCAAAGCCATAACGATGGCGTGGACCGCCAAGCCCTGAATGACTATCGTGCGCAAGGTCGCTGCAAGTCCACCAGCAAGGAGCTCAGTATCGCGATGTGGCTCGGCATCATCTCGCCCGCTGCGAGGACGCGGTTGGCATCATCCTCGGATTGTTCGCCGGTTCGACTTCGCCGACGCCACGACAAGAAGAACCGCAAGGAGGATTTCATGCCGACGGCGCGCATAACCGACGGCCGCGCCGCGGCCGGAGCAACTGATAAATACCTTGGGTGATTTACGGCCGGATTTGCGGCTTCGGCGCTGTGGTGGCGTGACAATGGGGCAAGACATGAATAGGCAGCTGATCGGCTACTGGCGAGAATGGCGACCCGACATCTTCCGATGGATCGCCGCCATAGTGTTTCTCGCCCTATTTGTGTTGGTCATAGTCGATTATTATGACTATTTTGATCGTTTTCGATAATATCCGGCGTTGACGCGATAACTACTTCTACGCTTCGCTTAATTACAGTGACGCCTCCTTCAATTTCCTATTCCTTGTGCGAGAGGTCTTTAGACTATCTTTGACAGTTGGAGCATGCGCACTCGGCGCAAGGTATTGATATGATTGCGGGCGACGGACAACGGGCGCGAAAGTGTAGTGCCACGTATGGCGGTGATTTTGGTTGATTTTGTTCTGGCATAGGCGGATGCTGTGCGCACCAAGATTGAGTCGGTGTCCGGTATCCCGCGATGTATTTCCGCAAAAAGACCACCGGCGGTCGTGCCTATCTGCAGATCGTCGAGAGCCGGCGCGAGGGCGCGGCGGTGCGCCAGCAGGTGATCGCGACGCTCGGAAGGATCGAGGACCTGCAGGAGAGCGGGCAGTTGGAGCGGCTCTTGCGCTCGGGGGCGCGCTTCGCCGACAAGGCAATCGTGCTCGACGCGCTCGACCGCGGCGAGGGGACGGCGATCTCGACCCGGCGCATCGGTCCGGCGCTCGCATTCGAGCGGGTGTGGGAGGAGACGGGCTGCCGGGGCGTGATCGAACGCCTGGCGAGGGCGCGCAAGCATGACTTCTCGCTGGAGCGCGCGGCGTTCCTGACCGTGCTGCACCGCCTGTTCTGCGGCGGCTCGGACCGCGCCGCCGATCGCTGGCGCGAGGATTATCGCATCGATGGCGTCGACGGCCTCGAGCTGCATCATCTCTATCGCGCCATGGCGTGGCTCGGCGAGGAGCTTCCCGAAGACCAGCAGGACGGCGCGACGCCGTTTTCGCCGCGCTGCGTGAAGGACGTTCTGGAGGAGGAGCTGTTCGCCTGCCGGCGCGATCTGCTCACCACGCTCGACATCGTGTTCATGGACACCACGAGCCCCCGGATCAAGTCCGGGGGCCCGGGCGGCCAGACGCTCGGGCGGCGCGGGTTCTCCAAAGACCATCGGCCCGATCCCCTTCAACCAGATGATCCTGGCCGTGCTCCTCGACGGCGACGGCCGGCCGGTGTGCACGGAGATGTGGCCAGGAAACACGGCCGACGTGAACAGCCTGATCCCGGCGATCGATCGCCTGCAGCGCCGCTTCCGCATCAACCGCGTCTGCGTCGTCGCCGACCGCGGCATGATCAGCGCGGAGGCGATCGCCGAACTCGAAGCGCGAGGCCTGCTCTATGTTCTCGGCGTGCGCGAGCGAACCGACAAACTGGTGCGCGAGCTCGTTCTCGACGATCCCGCGCCGTTCGTTCCCTTCGTTCTGAGGAAGGAAAGGCGCGAGGTCGACTACGAGGCCAAGGCGGTGAAGCTCGCCGGACGGCGCTATATCGTGTGCCGCAACCTCGACGAGATGAGCAAGGACGCCGCCAACCGCGCGACAATCGTCGCCGGCCTGGAGCGGCAGTTGAAGAAGGGCGACAAGAGCCTCGTCGGCAACAAGGGCTACCGCCGTTTCCTCAAGAACCCGCAGGGCGACGGCTTCGCCATCGACCGCGAAAGGATCGAGGAGGACGCGAAATTCGACGGCGTGTTCGTGCTGCAGACCAATGCGAATCTCTCGGCGCTGGAGGCGATGCTCGTTTACAAACAGTTGTGGACCGTGGAGCGCACGTTCCGCACGGCCAAGAGTCTGCTCGAGACGCAGCCGATCTATCACAAACTGGATGAGACGATCCGCGGTCACGTCGCCTGCAGCTTCCTTGCGCTCGTGCTGAAGAAGGAGCTGGAAGACCGCCTCGCCGCCGCCGGCAACGGCGCCCGCGCCTCCTGGCCCGACGTCATCGCCGATCTCGCCTCGCTCACCGAGACCGAGGTCGAACAGGACGGCAAGCGCTTCCTGCTGCGCTCGGCCCCGCGCCCCGGCCGCCAGCCTCGCGCTGTCCGCCCTCGGCGTCGCCCTGCCGCCGACCTTGCGTCAGATCCCAAACGCCTAATCCACAGCGAAAACTTGCAATGTAGTGCCACGCCAGCGGCGCAGCGCGCTTTCGCACTCTCGATCAATGACTTACGTTTCTCCGACCGTCGAAGATCAGTTAGAGCGCCACTCGCCAAGCTGGAAGAACGATCAGAAGTCGGTATTGAAGCAACCGTCACAGGAATCCCCATCGCGCCATTGTGCCCTTTGTGTAACCTGAAGTGGCCCCGGTTTTTCGGGACCACTCGACCTCGTTGGAGGAAGTCTGCTCCGAATGGGATACGGACGGAGCGGAGCATGACGAAGACGAGACGGAAGATTGACGCGGCGCTGAAGGCGAAGATCGCGCTGGAGGCGCTGCGCGAACAAGCGACGGTAACCGACCTGGCGCAGCGCCATCAGGTTCATCCCAACCAGATTTACGCCTGGAAGAAGCAGCTGCTGGACCATGCGGCGCGGGCGTTTGATCCGAAGGTTGGTGTGGACGCGGAGGCGGCGTCGGCGCGCGAGATCGAGAAGCTTCACGCCAAGATTGGCCAGCTGACGATCGAGAACGATTTTTTCGTCAGGAGGTTCGGCAAATGAGCGCGTCGAACCGTCGAGCTAAGCTCGATCGCCATCACCCCGATTTATCGGTACGCCGACAATGCGCAATGCTCGGCGTGGCGCGCTCGGGCGTCTATCGCGAACTGCGACCGGCCAACGACAACGACCTTGAGGCGATGCGGCGCATTGACGTGCTGTTCACCGCACGGCCGTTCTTCGGCGCCCGGCGTATTGCGCGGACGCTGACGGAGGAGGGTTTTGCGATCGACCGCAAGCGCGTACGGCGGCTGATGCGGCTGATGGGGATCGAGGCGCTCGGGCCGAAGCCGAGGACGAGCAAGCCCGCGCCGGGGCACAAGATTTATCCCTACCTCCTGCGCGACATGACGATCGAGCGGTCGAACCAGGTCTGGGCGGCCGATATAACGTACATCCCGATCGGCCGGGGCTTCCTCTATCTGGTCGCGGTCATCGACTGGGCGAGCCGGGCTGTTCTCTCCTGGCGGCTCTCTAACACGATGGACGCCTCGTTCTGCCTTACTGCGCTGGAAGAAGCACTGGCCAGATACGGCAAGCCGGAGATTTTCAACACCGACAGTCAGAGGATAACCGCCAGTTTCCGGGCGGCCTGACTCAAACACCGATCGACCGACTGGTAGGCTGGCGCCGCGAGGCGCCCGGTGCGGTCTGACCCGCACTCCGATCGACCGGCCGTGTCTTTCCCCGGACCTGTCGGCCGCCCGGGAACACCTCGCGGTGAGGCTTTGCCTCGCCGATGCCTGTGACCCGAGAAGGGCCTGACCTCCATGGTCTCGTGACTGTCCTGTCCGCGCATTCGGTCCCGGCAAAGCCATTCGTGCACGACAAGCCGGAGGCTGGGAATGGCGATCATCGAAGGGCAGGCGCGTCGTATCGTCGGCGGCGTCGATACGCACAAGGATCTTCACGTCGCAGCAGTCGTGGATGAGCAGGATCGCGTTCTCGGAACGCGGTCGTTCGCCACGACCCGACAAGGCTATCGCCAGATGCTGGCCTGGATGCAATCCTTCGGCGAGTTGCGCCGCATCGGAATCGAATCGACCGGCAGTTACGGCGCAGGGCTTTTGCGCTTCATGCAGCAGGCGAAGGTTCCGGTGCTGGAGGTCACCACCCCCGACAAGCAGGATCGACGTCGGCGCGGCAAGAACGACGATCTCGACGCCCAGAATGCCGCTCACGCCGCCTTTGCAGGCCAGCGGACCGTGACCCCGCGAAGCCGGGACGGCATGATTAAATCCTTACGGATTCTGACGGCTTGCCGGAGGACGGCGGTCAGCGCCAGGCGCGTCGCCCTGCAAATGATCCATAACACGATCGTGTGCGCCCCTGACGGCCTGCGCGATCAACTGCGCGGCCTGACGCGCATGCAGCTCGTCCGGACGTTGGCGTCCTCGCGGCCGGATCTGACAGCCTATCGCGATCTGGATTCCGCCTATCGCATCGGCCTCAAGTCTCTCGCGCGGCGTTACCTCGAGCTGCACGACGAGATTGCGGACCTCGACGCCATGATCGCCGCCATCGTCGACGAGCTGGCGCCAAACCTCGTCGCGCGTAATTCGATCGGCCATGTCGGAGCCGCTCAGCTTCTCCTTACGGCCGGCGACAATCCCGAGAGATTGCGCTCGGAATCCAGTTTCGCGTCGCTGTGTGGCGTGAGTCCGGTTCCTGCATCCTCGGGAAAAACGGTCAGGCATCGGCTCAACCGCGGCGGAGATCGCGCCGCCAACAGCGCGCTCCACATCATCGCCATCGGACGCCTGCGGACCGACCAGAAAACGAAAGACTATGTCGCTCGCCGGATCGCCGAGGGACATTCCAAACTCGACGCCATACGCGCTTTGAAGCGCTACCTCGCCAGAGAAATCTTCACACTCATCATCCAACGACGCAGAGAGATCAACGCCACCCAAATCGCCGCTTGACAAACAGAAGGGCGTCCAAGGCAGCCAGTTCACCGCCGCCGCCTTCACCGGCGCGTTGCTCGAGGCTGGCGTGCGCATCTCGATGGACGGGCGCGGCCGCTGGATGGACAACGTCTTCATCGAACGCGTCTGGCGCTCGCTGAAGTATGAGGATATCTATCTCAAGGGCTACGCCGACGGCCGCGAGGCGAAAGCCGGGATCGGCGAATATTTCGCCTTCTACAACGAGCGTCGTCTTCATCAGGCGCACGGCTACCGCGCCCCAATGGCCGTCTGGCGCGACGGCGCGGTCCGGACCCGTGGACATGTGGACAACGCTGACGCGTTGACCACAGGCCCACAGGCAGAGCAGAATCAGCAGCAGACAGAACCCTTGGCGGCTTGATAAAGGACAACCAGCAGACGGTCTTCCAACTTAACCGCCGCCAAAAACGGTCCCGCTGCGCGGGGCCACTTCACCTGAGTGGCCCTTTGTGATTGAATTTATCAACACCAAGGACACCAAGTGTTGCACGAAGGACGCCTGGGGAGAGCAAAGATCACACCGCCCGCTTCGTCGGCGACCTTTTCCGGCCGGCGGCAGAGTCCGTTTTCCGGCGGGCGGGGCGCGTTCGCTGCGTCCCTTCTTCGATCGGCGCCTCGGCGGCGCGAAAACCTTCCCAAGGATCGCTCGCGAGGGCCGCAAGCCGCTGGGGCGCGTTGGCGACGGTGAAATGGGCGGGGCCAATTCTCGGCCCGAGTTCGCCCCAGTCGACCGGCATGGAGACGGCCGCTCCCTGTCGCGCCCGCGTCGAATAGGCGGCGACCGCCGTCGTGCCGCGCTGGTTTCGCAAATAGTCGATGAGGATCTTGCCCGTCCGCTTCGCCTTGGCGATGGTGGCGACATAGCGCCGTGGACTGTCGGCGACCATCGCGTCGGCAATCTCCTTGGTGAACGCCTTGACCGCCGGCCACTCGGCTTTCGGCTTCACCGGGGCGACCACGTGCAGGCCCTTGCCGCCCGACGTCTTGACGAAGGCGGCGAGCCCCGCGTCTTCCAGCCGTTGGCGAACCTCCCTCGCCGCCTCGATCACCGTCTCCCACGAGACGTCCTCGCCCGGATCGAGGTCCATGACGATCGTGTCCGGCCGCTCCCAGTCCGAAACCGTCGATCCCCAGGGATGGATCTCGAGCACCGCCATCTGCACGAGCGCGGTCAGCCCGTCCAGGTCGCGGATGCTGATCAGCGGCTCCGCCTCCTCGGGGTCTTTGACGAGCGCGATCGCGGAGCTCATGCCTTTCCAGGCGTGCTTCTGAAAGAACTTTTGCCCGGTAACCCCGTCGGGGCAGCGCACCAGCGCGAGCGCCCGGCCGACCACGAACGGGGCCATGCGCGGCCAGACTTCCGCGTAATAATCGGCGAGCCCTTGCTTGGTGACGCCGTCGTCCGGCCAATAGAGACGGTCCGGATGGGTGAGTTCGATCGCGCTCATGCGCGCCTCCTTGGGCGGGTCGGAGGCCGCAGTCTCTCGCACGACCTCGCGGGCGGGCTTGTCGTCGCGCAGCGCCTTGAACGAAGCGTGCCGCAGCAATCCGTCCGCGGTCCAGGCGCGAACGTCGACCTCGGCCACGAGTTCAGGCCGGACGTAGCGGACCTGCCGCGCCTCGGCGGCGGTGAGCCGGTTCGAGAAGGGGCTCGAAGTGAGGCGCATGGGCTCGAGGCGCGCGTAGAGGTCGCGCGCAACCGCGGCCGTGAACCCGGTACCGACCCGGCCGACATGTCGCAGGGCGGCCCCGTCGTAGACGCCGAGAACGAGCGAGCCGATCGCGTTGCGGGCGGCGGTGGAGGGGACGAAGCCGGCAATGACGAATTCCTGCCGCGCCGAGCACTTCGCCTTGGCCCAGCTCTTGCCGCGCCCGGAGTGGTAGGGCGAATCCCTGAGCTTCGACACAATTCCCTCGAGGCCGAGCCGGCAGGCGTGCCGGAACACGATCTCGCCCTCCTCGTCGAAATGACCGCTGTAGCGGAGCAGAGGGGAGCCGCCGCCGAGGACCGGCTCGAGCAGCCTCTTGCGCGCGACAAGCGGCGCCTCGCGGAGGTCGAAGCCGTTCAGGTAGAGGAGGTCGAACCCGAAGAAGACGAGGCGGTCCGTCCGGCCCTGGCTGAGAGCAGCCTGCAGGGCGGAGAAATCCGACGCGCCGGAGGCGTTCTCGACCACCATCTCGCCGTCGATCAGCGCCTGGCTCAAGGGAAGCGCCTTGAACGCCTCGATCATCGCCTCGCCGAACTTCGCCGTCCAGTCGAGGCCGCTGCGGGTGAGGAGCGTCAGGCGGCCCCTGTCGAGGCGCGCCTCGATCCGATAGCCGTCGTACTTGATTTCATGCAGCCAGCGGTCGCCGCCCATCGGCGCGTTGACCGACGTCGCCAGCATGGGCTCGACGAAGCGGGGGGCCGGCGCCCGTTTCGCTCCCTCGACCGACGACAGATCCGGCAGCTCGGCCGGGGCGTCGTCCCTCTCGATCCTGCCCGTCTTCGACGACCAGCCGGGCGCCTCCTTCGCCACCTCGTCGATCGGCCGGCCGGTCGCCGCGGACTCCGGCCGCTCCTCGAGAATGTCCCGCGCGTCTTCGCCTCTGGCGTATTCGTCGTCGCCCTTGATGAGCAGCCAGTTCTCGTGCTTGTCGCGCGGCTTGCCGCGCATCCGGACGAGATGCCAGCGGCCCTTGAGCTTCTCGCCCGCGAGCTCGAAATCGAGATGCCCCTTGGCGAGCCCCTTATGCGGGTCGCCGGTCGGCGTCCAGGTTCCGCGGTCCCAGACCAGGACCGCCCCGCCGCCGTACTCGCCCTTCGGAATCGTTCCCTCGAACGATCCGTATTCGAGCGGATGGTCCTCGACCATGACCGCAAGCCGCTTCTCGCCGGGGACGAGGCTTGGTCCGCGCGTCACGGCCCAGCTCTTCAGTACGCCGTCCAGTTCGAGGCGAAAATCGTAATGGAGGCGCCGGGCGTCATGCTTCTGGACGACGAAGCTGTATCCCTCGCCGGGGCGCGGCGCAGTCGGTCTCGGCTCGGGAGTCGCGTCGAAATTGCGCTTGGCGCGGTACTGCTCGAGCGCCATGTCAGCCTGCTTTCCTGCGGGGCCCCTTCGCCCGGGCCGGCAGCGCCTTGCCGCTCGCCGGCCGAGGTGCCCGGCCGCTCGCCGCCGCGCTTTCGCGCAGCGCCGCCATGAGGTCGCTCGGGGCGGTGCGCTTCGGCCGCTTCGGCGCCTCGATCGGGCGCCCCTCGATCTTGGCCTTGACGAGCTCGGCGAGGGCCGCTTCATAGCGGTCCTCGAACTTCAAAGGATCGAATTCGCCCTGCTTGGTCCGGATGATGTGTTTTGCGAGCTCCAGCATCTCGCCCTTGATCTCGATCTCAGGCACGTCGGCGAACGCCTCCCGGGCCGAGCGGACCTCGTAGTCGAAATTGAGCGACGTCGCAGCCAGGCCCGCGCCGAGCGGCCGGATCAGGAGCGTGCGCACGCGCCTGAACAGCACCGCCTGGGCGATCGCCGCGGTGTGGGAGGCGCGCAGGCCCTCGCGGATCAGTTCGAACGCCTCGTCGCTGCTGCGGTCCGAGGGCGCGAGAAAATAAGGCCGATCGAAATAGACGTCGTCGACCTCGTCGCGATCGACGAAGGCCGAAACCGTCAGCCGCTTGTCGCTTTCCGGGACGGCCGCGGCGATTTCCTCGGGCTCGAGAACGACATGTTCGTCCTTGCCGACCTCGTAGCCCTTGACCTGGTCCTCGCCCTCGACCGGCTCTCCGGTCTCCAGGTCGACATACTGCCGGCTCACGCGGTGTCCGGTCGGCCGGTTGACGGTGTGCAGCACGATGCGCTCGGACGACGAGACGGCGGCGTAAAGTCCGACCGGGCAGACGACCTCGGCGATTTTCAGGAAGCCTTTCCAGCTTGCTCTCGGCGCAGCCATCGACCTTCGCCTCACGCTCACAGCCGGACCCGGCGCAACGCCGGGGCCAGACGAATTGTTCCGCAACGCCACATCAAAGCTGGAATTGGACTTTAGTAGTCATTTTCGGCTGCAAAATCGCAAACGTCAAAATTCGATGATCTCTGCTCAGCGCCTTCGCAGCTGGGCGAGTTCCACGCTGTTTTCGGTCTTTCAATCTCCTGCCGGAGACGCGATTATGACGAGCATGAACCGCTTTCCCTCTGGTCTTGAGCCGCCGACGCAGCATGCGGCGTTTTCAGACGCTTCGGCCGACTGCGGAGTCCCCGTCGGCGATCACAGCCGCGCGGCGCAGCACTATGCCGCGATCATCGAATCCTCGGACGACGCGATCCTGTCGAAGGATCTCGACGGCGTGATCCTCACCTGGAACGCCGGGGCTGAGCAACTGTTCGGCTTCACGGCCGGGGAGGCGATCGGCCAGCGGGCGACGATCATCATTCCCACCGACCGCCTCGAGGAAGAGCCAGCGATCCTCGACAAGACCCGCCGTGGCGAGCGCATCCGCGCCTTCGAGACGGTGCGACAGCGCAAGGACGGGAGCCCTGTGGACATATCTCTCACCATCTCGCCGATCCGCGACTTGCGCGGCCGGGTCGTCGGCGCATCGACAATCGGCCGGGACATTTCCGAGCTGAAGAGGACACGCGAGAGGCAGCAACTGCTCCTGCGGGAGATGAACCACAGGGTGAAGAACCTTTTCGCCCTGACCGGCAGCATCATCGGGCTCAGCGCCCGCTCGGCCCGGACGTCGCAGGAGCTGGCGGATTCCGCGCGGGAGCGTCTGACTGCGCTGGCGCGGGCGCACTCCCTCACGTTTTCCCATGGCGAGCCTTCGCCGCAGCCGACGACCCTTCAGTCGCTGATCCAGGCGATCGTCGCGCCGTTCGACGAGCCCGAGGCGCCGCGCATTGCGACCTCGGGCGTCGACGTTCCGGTTTCAGGCGGGACGGTCGCCAGCCTCGCCCTGCTGCTGCATGAATTCGCGACCAATGCGGCCAAGTATGGCGCGCTGTCGTCAGCCGAGGGAACGATCGCGATCGATTGCGTGGAACAAGGCGACAATGTCCTGGTCACCTGGACCGAGCGTGGCGGACCACCGGTCGTCCAGCCGACAGGCGCCGAAGGCTTCGGCGGCGTCTTGTCGCGGATTGCGATCATGGGCCAGCTCGGCGGCGAAATCGCGCGCGACTGGAACCCCGAAGGGCTCGAGATCCGCCTCGTCGCGCCGCGATCCCGCCTCACTGGGTGACGCCGGATCAAACCCGCCAGCGCTGCGTTGGCTTGAGGCAGCGCTATCGGCGACTGGACGGCGTGCGGATCGTGAACGAAAATTCGCCCACATCGAGAAGGAGACGACCGGACGAGTGGCCGGCGCGGGAAGCCGACCGCCGGTTCGCCCTTCTTGTTGCGCTGATGGCGCCGGTCCGACGCGATCGGACCCGTTCCCGTCCCCGAAGTGAGGAACGGGACGGGCAGGAACGACCGCCACTGTTCGACCCTCCCCCCGGCGGAGGCGCGAATGGGCGTCCGGGCCAGCACTGGCAGGGCGTGATCTTCCTCCTCTTCGCCGGATGCGCCGTTGCGGCCGTGTTGTTCATCGTCATCGCTTCCTTAATTCCGCTCTGACTGCCGGGGGGGAAGCGCGAAGCAACAGCGCACACTGTTGTTCGCTCACACTGTTGTTATTGGACAGGGCTCAGGCGATTCCTGCGTCGCCAGACCCGGCATGACGAGGCGGAAAGGCATCGGGAGTTATCTGCATGTCCGGATGGAGGATCGCCGTCCTGCTCCCCGCGGTCACCCTTTTGACTTTGCTCACGTCTACGCGGTCGAAAGCGCGCATGCCGATGCTCACCTTGTTGTTCCCGACAATGACATGGAGGGGCTGGACGCAGAATTCTGTCAGGCCGCGTCGATCATGGCGCTCCCTGGTTCCGGCGGTTCCCCGGGCATCACCGGCATCGCTTTCAGAATGAGGCGGCTCCGAAGCCCGGCATGTAGGAAAGGCCGCTGAGCCAGGTTCAATCTGGTTTGCAGCACGCATCGAAGAGCCGCACGGCGACGAGTTCATGCCCGAGCAGAGACATCAGGTAAGCATCATGAAATCGCCCTCCGTACCGGAGAACTCCAGCAAGTCGACCCTCAATTTGGAACCCGGACTTGAGATAGAACCTTAACGCCGCCTCGTTGTTGCAGACGACGCTCAACTCCAACCGTTGCAAGTAAAAGCGCCGGCCGCTCGCCATGAGAACCTGCAAAAGCAAGCTCCCGATTCCCAGCCGGTGAAATCGGTCGTGGACGAACAGACCCAGGACGCCGACGTGTGCGCGAGATCCCGCGTCTGGAACAAGGACTCCGACTCCGACAGAGACATCCGCCGCCGTCGCAACCAGCTTGATTGTCTTTTTCGGCATGACGTCGAACCAAGCCTTGACCTCGGCCTCGGTTGCGAATGGCTCACGTCCCAGGAAACGGCGGCACTGCGGCTGATCGAAGATCTGAAACACTGGCTCAAGATCTCGGTCCTTATAATGTCTTATTCCGACGCGCGATGCGACCGGACTCGAAGTCCGGGTCATCGGATCGGTCGAATGCAATGGCTCCAGCGCCAAAGGGGACTCGCGCCTTGAACAAGAGGCATTCTCAGGCGCGATCCTTGCCCGAGGCTTTGGCTGTTGTGCGCTCGCCGTCGTTTCGCTTATCGTCGCGCCGTCGCGACTATCCAGGGAGCCCCGATGAGACTCTTCTACGCGCCCGGCAGTTGCGCCCTCGGCATCCATGTCCTCATGGAGGAGATTGGCGCGCAATTCGTGCTTCAGCGCGTGAATTTCGCCGAACGCGAACAATTCGGGGCGGCCTTCCTCGCGATCAACTTGAAGTCGAAAGTGCCGGCCCTGCAGCGCGACGACGGATCGGTGCTGACCGAGTTTCAGGCGATTTCGATTTATCTCGCGCTGACCCATCCCGAGAAGCAACTCATTCCTTCCGAGCCCGAAGGGTTCGTCCGGATGATGGAGGTGATGGATTATTGCGTGGGCACGATTCATGCCGTCGGCTTCCGGCGCCTGTTCCGGCCGGGGGAATTCGCCGCGCGTGAAAGCGACTATGCGGCGGTCGAGGCGCGTGGCCGCGAGATCGTCAAAGCGGGCTTCACCCTGCTCGACAAGGCGCTTGCCGACAAGGACTGGGTCGTCGGCGACTTTTCGCTCGCCGATCCCGCCCTCTTCTACCCTTCCTACTGGGCCGAAGCCCGCCTCAACATTGAACTGCCAAACAATCTCCGAAGACATTACGAGCGCATGATGGAGCGCCCTTCGGTGCGCAGGGCGCTGAGGGACGAGGGGCTCTAGCCGGCGCCTGCAGGCCCCTTTTCAGGACAGGGAAACGAGAAAGGGAATCGAAACATGACGAAAGCCGTGCTCCTCGCCGCCGCCGCGCTTGTCGCCGCGACCGGCTTCGCTCGAGCGAATACTTATGTCGTGGATCACTGGCCCGGCGACATCGACACGATCCCCTGCGAGGCATGGACGCACACCAAAGACGGAACCTGGGCGCTGAACGGCTCGCTCAAGCTCGGCGCCTCCGACATCGAACACGTCGGCGTCAAGGGCGACCCCGCCGCCCGCTCTCTCGACAAGAGGTGCGGCAAGTAGCCGAAAGCGACCTCTTCTCCCTGCTCACTGCCACTCGCGGGAGATAAGGCCGGGGCGAATGGCACGCCAAATGGCGGAAGTCCGGGTCGCGGCTCATCCGTTACTATAGCCGGTCGAACGAGGGCGTCTTTTGACGCCCCTTGGCGCTCCCCGCACGGCGGCAACTCTTTGCGGCGCAAAATAAAACCTCGCCGAATCAGACGCGATCAGGTAAGGGTCGAGTCCCATGGCGCGGTATGTCTTCATCACCGGCGGCGTGGTTTCCTCGCTCGGCAAGGGTCTGGCGTCGGCGGCATTGGGGGCGCTCCTGCAGGCGCGCGGCTATACTGTCCGTCTGCGCAAGCTCGACCCTTATCTCAACGTCGACCCGGGCACGATGAGCCCGACGCAGCATGGCGAGGTATTCGTCACCGACGACGGCGCCGAGACCGACCTCGACCTCGGCCATTACGAGCGCTTCACCGGCCGCAACGCCAACCGCCAGGACAACATCACCACCGGCCGCATCTACCAAGAGCTGATCGCACGGGAGCGGCGCGGCGACTTCCTCGGCGCGACGGTGCAGGTGATTCCGCATGTCACCAACGCCATCAAGGAGTTCATCCTCGAGGGTAACGAGGGGGTCGACTTCGTGCTCACCGAGATCGGCGGCACGGTCGGCGACATCGAGGGCCTACCGTTCTTCGAGGCGATCCGCCAGCTCGGCAACGATCTGCCGCGCGGCCACGTCGTCTACATCCACCTCACACTGCTGCCCTACATTCCGACGGCGGGCGAACTGAAGACAAAGCCCACCCAGCACTCGGTCAAGGAGCTGCGCTCGATCGGCATCCAGCCGCACATCCTGCTCTGCCGGTCGGATCGCGAGATCCCGCGGGAGGAGCGGCGCAAGCTCGGCCTCTTCTGCAACGTGCGGGAGAGCGCGGTCGTCGAGGCGCGCGACGCGCGGTCGATCTACGACGTGCCGGCGCTCTACCACGGCGCGGGACTCGACCGGGAAGTGCTCGCGGCCTTCGGCATCGAGCCCGCTCCGAAGCCCGACATGCGCCGCTGGGAGGGCGTGTCGAAGGCCTATCACAACCCCGAGGGCGAGGTGACGATCGCCGTCGTCGGCAAGTACACCGGCCTCAAAGACGCCTACAAGTCGCTGATCGAGGCGCTGACCCACGGCGGCATGGCCAACAAGGTGCGGGTGCAACTCGACTGGATCGAGAGCGAAATCTTCGAGACCGCCGACCCCGCGCCGCGTCTTGAGGGCGTGCACGGCATCCTGGTTCCCGGCGGTTTCGGCTCGCGCGGCGCGGAGGGAAAAATTCTCGCGGCGCGCTTCGCCCGCGAGCGGAAGGTCCCTTATTTCGGGATCTGCTTCGGCATGCAGATGGCCGTCATCGAGGCTTGCCGGTCGCTGGCGGGCTTGCGGGAGGCCAATTCGACCGAATTCGGCCCGACCGCTGAGTCGGTGGTCGGCCTCATGACCGAATGGCTGCGCGGCAACGAGCTCGAGCGCCGCAGGTTGGAGGGCGACCTCGGCGGCACGATGCGGCTCGGCGCATACCGCGCCGACCTGAAGCCCGGCTCGCACATCGCCGAGATCTATGGTGAGACGGAGATTTCCGAACGCCACCGCCACCGCTACGAAGTCAACACGGCCTACCGCGGGCGGCTCGAGGCGAAGGGCATGATCTTCGCTGGCATGTCGCCCGACGGCCTCTTGCCGGAGACGATCGAACTCGCCGAACATCCCTGGTTTATAGGCGTGCAGTATCACCCGGAGCTGAAATCGCGCCCGTTCGAGCCGCATCCGCTGTTCGCAAGCTTCATCGCTGCTGCGAAGGCGCAGAGTCGGCTCGTGTAGCCTAGCGCCGGTCGCGCTCTTCCTGGAGGCGTTGCGGTCGAACGGCGCCTTGCGGTAAGGGTCCGAGGCGCGCCACGCTGCAGAAGTGAGAAGGCGCTCAAGGGAAGGATGGCCGAGTGGTTTAAGGCAGCGGTCTTGAAAACCGCCGTGGGGGCAACCCCACCGTGAGTTCGAATCTCACTCCTTCCGCCAACCATTTGCTGTCAACTATTTGATCTAGAGATTGATTTTTTGTTCACCTGATTTGCGGCCCTAATAGCGGCCCCAATCTCGTTGTGCGCTTGCTTGCTGCGCGCAATCGTGCGTCCGTCTTCTAGGCGAACATGTTCCGCGCCGATGGCATGCACCCGCTCGCCGGCCAGGCGCCAGACAAGGCCAGCCGCCACATCGAACAGCTCGCCGGGCGTCCAGCCCAGCGCCGCGCCTTCGCATCCGAAAAGGTCGCAGAAAGTGGCCGCCGTCATCGAGGGCAAGCCGCCATTCCGCTTCCTGACACGTCGAACGGCCTTTGATGATTGAGCCTCGCCCATGCGTCAGAGAGTACACCGCCGGGACACGATCGGCGAGGCCCGCCCGTTCCTCAATGGCGGCTGGGTCCGATGCGCCCGCGCTCGCGCCTTCCTCATTCTCGTTCCCCTGGTCATCATTCTTGGGCGTAACCGGCGTAACCGGCGTAACCCTTGAGGTTTTGGACGTAACCACAGGCGCGGCGGTTACGCCTTCGGTGGGCTTAGCCACCTTAGGTTCGCCCCGCATGATCAGGCGAAGCTCGGCGAGCATCTCAGCCTTCATTCCTCGCTCCCGTCGAAGATGCGCGGATTGACGACATAGACGCGGATCGATTTGCCGTTGATCTTGTGGACCGGTTGGAAACCGTCCGGCGCCCGTTCGATCATGCCGCGCTCTGCGAGCACGCGCGCAACGAACTTGGGATCGAGCCCGGCGCAAATCTCTGACTTCCAAGTTTCGGACGGGATCAGCCAAGAGCGCCCTTGGCCTTGCCCCTTCCGCCAGCCGGCGCGGTTCAGGACTGGCCGCGCGCAGGGATCATCAAGATTGTCGAAACGCGCCTCGCCGTGCGCTTCGAAGAAGCGCCGAACTTGTTCGAGGGCTTGGCGGACTTCGTCCGGTTCGGTTCCGCCGCGCCCTTTGATCCATTGCGCCAGCGCCCAAGTCGCAGCCGCACGCGCCTCGCCAGCGCTCCCAGCCCGTCAAGCCGAAGTTGGTGGCAAGTTCACCCGCAGAGGCAATGAGCCCGAGGCGTTGCGCGGCGCGGATAACTTGCCCGTCAGCGCCGGACCGGACTTGCGCCGCGACGAATTCGTCGACCATCGATCGCACGTCGTCGCCTGTCACTCCGCGTGGAATAAGCCGCCGCACGAATTCAGGCCCGGCGGTTCCGTAGGCGGACGCCGCCGCGAGCTTGCAACGCTTGGCAAGCGCGGCTGCGTCGCCCTCCGGGCCCGGGTCCGTCGAACACGCCGAAGCCGCGGCCCCGATCGGCCGGAATGTTGAGCATTCGCACAAGTTGGCCGGCTCGAGATTTGCGGCCGTGATCTTCGGCAAGCTTGGCGTCGATCGGAACTTCGCCACTCGAAATCGTGAGCACGCGCCAAGACTTCGGGTCGCGCAGTGAACCGTCGCGATGCGCTCGCGCCTTGCCCGAGCCATTCGCGAGCATGTAGAGCGCCGCCGCCAGCTCGCGCGCCTCAGCCTGCCCCAACTCGTCGAGGATGAGGGCCGTATCCGTCACGCCCGCCGCCGCGCCTTCGAGCCCGTTTATTGTCGCGCGCCAGGCCCGCACGAAGCCGAGCGTGTCGCCCCGACCCCAAACGCTGGCCGCGAGGCACAACGCCGTCGTCTTTCCCGTCGAGGATCGCCCAAGAAGGTGGAGGCCGCCGCCCTCGTACCCGGCAAGCCCCAACAGTGGCCCGGCAAGCGCCGCCGATATCCCGAGCACAAGCAAGGCGTTGGCCGCTCGCGAGTTTCGCCACGCCTTCGCGCCATTCGTCGATTGTTCCCCGCGCCTCGTAGGGCCCGTTCGCCGCGGCATCGAGAATGATGCTCTCGGCGCCGCGCGGGCCGATCGTTTGGCCGGGCAAAACAAAGATTCGCCTGCCCGCGATCTCATGCCAGCCCGTCCGCTCAACGATGATGACGCGGCGCGTCACCCGCACGCCCGCGAGATAGCCGCGAAATTCGCGCTGCCGCGCCGGATTGATCCACAAGCCGCGATCCGCAAGGCCAGCGCAAAGCGCAGCCGGCTCGCCGTGCAGGTCGCGGTCGGCGACATGCCGCACGTGCTCGCGCCCGTCGCCGTCGCGCCAGCGCAGCAACTTTCCCCAATCTCTCGCCGCGCGCATCGCGACACCCGCCCACCACTTCGAACGGCGCGGCGATCCGAACAGTTTCGGTCGTCTTCTTTGCGCCCTTGCCCTTTTCCATTTCGACAGTCAGGCCGTTGCGACCATCTTGAGGTACGCCAATGGATACAGGGACCGACCCAGGCTCGAAAGGCTTGGCGAGGCCCGCCGCAGCCTTGCGCAGCGCGTCCAAGTCGCACCATTCGTCGAACGCGTCCGCAGCAGTCCCAGCCCTTCTTAGTCGGCTCGCGCTTGCCGCCGTTCGGATCGATGCGGGCCAGCGCGGCGGCGTCGATAATGGCAACCTCGCACTCGACGTCCGCGACGATCGCCGCGACTTCGCGCGCATATTTCTCGCCGGGGCTGTCGTCGTCCGGCCAGATTTGCACGCTGCCGGCCGGCGAGCGGCGTCCAATCGGTATTGCGCTGCCGCGGCCACCGCCGCTCGATGTCGTCGCGATCCATCGGGAAAGATGCGCGCCGCCGCGTCCGCCGATTTCTCGCCCTCGCAAATAATCGACCGGCGCGTCCGGGGTGTCGGCGAGCTTGTCGAGGTTGTAGAGCGGCCGAGGGGCGGGCCAATGCTTCGAGCGCCAGCCGTCGCCTTCAACCAGCACAACGGCAGAAAGTCCTTGCGGCCATCCGCTCTTGTTGTAGCGGCAGACAAGGAACGCGGTTTCGCCGCTCGCGTCCTGGTAGGGCCAAATCGCATCGGGTCGACGCCCAAACAAGCGCGCCGCCGCGGCGTCGGCGGGCTCGGCGTCGGCGGGCGGCAACGTCGGCTTGACGGCATCGCGGCTCGACCGCGGGCGCATCGTCTTGCGCCGCCGCTCCTCGTTCTTCGGGCGTCAGAGGGTGAGAAGTCGAGGCCGTCAGCACGGCGCGGCCCCCGGCTTCGATCCCGAGCATGCGGGCGAGCAACCGCGCCGCCTCGCCTTGCGACACGTCGGCGAGATAGGCGACAAGGCTAATCGGATCGCCGCCCTTGTCGCCCGTGGCGAAGTCCGCCCATCTGCCGTTGTAACGGTTGACCTTGAACGATCCGAACCGGCGATCGGCGCGGCGCGGGTTGAGCGCGACGATCTCCGCGCCGATCCGCTTTCCTCCCGGCAGAATGCGTGCGAGCACCGCCGGGAAGGCCGCCAGTGCGGCCTTGTTGATCGTGGCGAAGTCGATGCGCTCGGCGCGGCAAATTGCCCTCGTGGGACTCCGCTGTGACAGGGAACGGTCTTCATCGAAGTCGGCGAGCGGAGGCTCGCCCGAAACGCCAGGGCCACTCGCGATGATGTTTCCTTGCGCGCGACTGGCGGGTTGGATATCTTCCGATCGTTCAGCGGCCAAGCAGAACGAATTCGGAGCCCGGTCGCCGCTCGCGGCCGGGTTCTTGTTTTCTTGGTTCACGGCTCACGCGCCCTCGCTCAAGAGGGCGTCGATCGCCTCCGGCCGAACAAGCCCGCGCGAGCCGACCTTGACCGTCGCAAGCTTCTTTTGTTTGATGAGCCGATACAAAGTCGCGCGGCTTAAGTTGCTGACATGCGCCGCCTCCTGGATTGAAAGCGCGCGGCGATTTTCATCTTTGAAGTTTGGCATCTCCGGGAACTCCATCTGTCTACCGCGACGCTAAGCGCGCAGTGATGCAGTTGGTGCTCGCCCGGATGCCGCCGCAGGGCGGACGCGCAGGACGGGCTTTACCCTAGACACGCTGAGCGTGCAAGAGCCTCTTGGATACGCCTGTTGGTTGTGCACAATTGATCCCGCCCGGCGTATGATAGCGAACCGCGTAAAATCGCAGTGATTGGTTGCTGAGGAAAAGGTGATGTCCCGAAAAGCCTGTCGAGCATTTGCTCTGGGAGCGATCGCTCGCCCTGATCCCTCGAAGCCTCTGTGAACGTCAAACACGAGCGCTTCTGTTGGGCGATTGCGGACGGCCAGCGCCTCAGGCCCGCGTACGAAGTTGCGGGGGAGTTGTTGGTAGCGCCGACGGG
>CAVVTP010000020.1:0-97068 GCA_963751165.1 uncultured Alphaproteobacteria bacterium | reverse complement strand
AGGGGATTGTCACGGCGATCCGGGCTTGCGGGGTTCTCAGTGGCCGGGTAGCCCCACGCGGATGAACAAGGTCAGCTACAGCGGGTATCGTTTTCCACCCGAGATCATTCAGCGAGCGATATGGCTTTACCTCCGGTTCACCCTCAGCCTGCGCGACGTCGAAGATTTGTTGGCGGAACGCGGAGTGGCGGTGTCTTACGAGACGGTTCGGCGTTGGATGAACCATTTCGGACCTATGATCGCCGCCGACCTGCGAAAGCGTCGTCTGAAGCCTCATACGACTTGGCATCTGGACGAGGTCTATCTGAAAATCGACGGCCGAACGGTCTACCTTTGGCGAGCTGTGGACGCCGAAGGCGAGGTCCTCGATGTGCTGGTCCAGGCCAAGCGAAACAAGCACGCCGCGCTGAAACTGATGCGCAAGCTCTTGAGGAAGTATGCCTTTGTTCCTGAGCGATTGGTCACCGACGACTTGCGATCATATAGCGCCGCGGTCCGGGATCTTGGGATCGAACGCCGGCACGAGCGCGGGCGATGGAGGAACAATCGAGCTGAGAATTCGCACCAGCCGACGCGGCGGCGGGAGCGCAAGATGCAGCGGTTCAAGAGCCCGGGTTCAGCCCAGAAATTTCTTTCCACACACGCCGTCGTCTACAACACATTCAACGTCCAACGCCATCTTCTCTCAGCCCAAACCCACCGCGTGCTTCGCGCTGCGGCGATGACCGCGTGGCGGACGGCGGTCGCAGCGGTCTGACAATTCCAGAGGCGCCGACACTTCGCGCTCGCGGCAGGTCAACGTGACAAAGCCTACCTGGTCGGGATAGGGGCAGAATCGCATGAACGATCTCACGGTTCCGACGCCCTCCGCGCCCGCCCCTTTCGATCCGCGCTTCACTCCCGAGAGCCTGGGCGTCCCATCGCCAGCAATGACGCCGACCCCGTTCGCGCATGCGATCGTGCCGGTGCTGCTAGCCGTGCAATACGCGAACAGCGCGGGCGACCGCCTCTTTTACGACACCGAACGGTTCTGGCTCGGACTCGCTGTTGGCGGCCTGCCTGTGGCTGCGAAGATCGAGAGGCAGGAGGGCGCGACCGGAAGGCAACTCGCGGCGTTCGAAGCTTTGGTGCGGCTCGTCGTGAAAGAGCTTTACAGTCCGGAGGGCGCGATCCTTGTCGTTGACGCGCATCGCCCGCCGTTCGTCTCCCAATACGGTGATGTCAAGAGTTTCGTTGCCGAGGGACTGAAGTTCCCCCACGCCTCAGCCGCCGCCGAGCTCGGCGTCCCGCCGGAGGACGTGGAGGCGATCGCAGTCACCGGCGTCGGCAGTTCGGCGCTGGGCTCGGCGGCCGTCGCCTGGAATGTGTCGGAAGCGCGGCACAAGCCCGTCGCCGCGATCGTGCCGGGCTTCGGCCTCGCCGACGTCGTTCCGCAGGCACTCGTCGGGTGGCTCGGCTTCGGCATGATCGACTTCTTGCGCCGGACGATCCATGCGTCGCTTACGGCCGCCGCCGGTTCTTAGCACTGCGAGGCGTTTCCGCGCGCGTCTTGTCGGGACCCTCGTGCGATCCGCCGACGTTATGGAGAAAAAAATGCTCACGCGTCTCAGGCTCCTGCGGTTGGCCTGTCTCCTGGCTCTGGCGCTGGCCTCCTTCGGAACGCCGTCGCGCGCGGACAAGCCCGAGTCCAAATTCGTTTTCACCGCGATCGTCGTCGAGCCGCTGATCTCGCCGCGCCCCGTCGGCGGAGCGGACGGCCTCACACATCTCGTTTATGAACTCTCGTTCGTCAACGAGACGACGATCATGAGCCGCATCGACGCGATCACGGCATTCGATCCCTCGACAGGCGCCACGCTCGGCGAGTGGAAAGGCGATGATCTGAAAGCGATCTTCCGCCTCAACGACCGCGAACCCGGCCTGACCTTGCCGCGCGGCCAATCGGGATACGCTTTCCTCGATGCGACATTGCCGAAGGGAGCGGCGCTTCCAAAGACCATCCGGCATCGCATCTCGACGACGCGCTTTGCGACTTCGCCCGACGACGAGCACAAGGCCATCCCGCTCGATCCGAAACTCGGCGTCGCCGCCGAAGCCACTTTCGAAGGGGCGGACGTCGAGGTCGATAAGCGCAAGGCCGTCGTCATCGCTCCGCCGCTGCGGGGCGCCGGCTGGGTCGACACCAACGGCTGCTGCCAGTCGCTGGGCCACCGCGGCGCGGTCATGGCGTTCAATGGAAAGCCGTTGGTCCCCGAGCGCTTCGCCATCGATTTCGTGCAGCTCGAACTCGTCGCGGCGTCTCTTCGTCGGCCCGCGTGAGAGGAATGAGAGCTATCCGACCTACGGCAATTCGGTCTACGCCGTCGCGGACGGGGTAGTCGTCGAAGCCTCCGACGGCGCTGAGGAACAAGTTCCATTCGTGCCGCGCAACCCGCCCACGATTGAAACCGCGGCCGGCAATCACGTCGTGGTCGATATCGGCGGCGGCTATTTCGCCCTCTTCGCCCACCTCAAGACTGGAACCGTGGCGGTCAAACAGGGCGACCGGATCAAGGCAGGACAGGTCATCGGCCGCGTCGGCGACACTGGCAATTCTGACGCTCCGCATCTGCATTTTCACGTGATGGACGGACCGTCTCCTCTCGCCGCCAACGGGATTCCCTATGCCTTCACGAGTTTCGTGGGCGCCGGTCGGCTCAACCAAGACGATGCCGACGACGTGTTCACCAAAGGCGCGCCGGCCGCGATCGACCGGGGTTGGCATGCCGGCCCGCATGTCGACGAGCTTCCGCTCGACGGCGAGGTCGTCGATTTTCCAGCGGAATAGCTTCCGCGCTCGTCTCGACGAGGCGGCGGGTAGACAAGAGGTCCTGATGGAATTCGGCGTCTATACCTTCGTCGAGGCCCGGCGCGATCCGGCGACCGGCGAACCGGTCGGCCTCCACAAGACCTTCGCCGATCTCATGCAGCAGATCGAGCTTGCCGACAAAGTCGGCCTCGATGTGTTCGGCCTCGGTGAGCATCATCGGCCGGACTACGCCGTATCCGCCCCGGCGGTCGCGCTCGCGGCCGGCGCGGCCCGGACGAAGCGCATCCGCCTGACAAGCGCTGTCACGGTGCTCTCATCCGACGACCCGGTGCGCGTCTACGAGGAATTCGCCACGCTCGACTGTCTGTCGGGCGGGCGGGCCGAGATCATGGCCGGCCGCGGCGCCTTCATCGAGTCCTTCCCGCTGTTCGGCTACGACCTCGACGACTACGAGGCATTGTTCGCCGAAAAGCTCGATCTCCTGCTCGCGATCCGCGGCGACAGCCGTCCAGTCTGGAGGGGCAAGCATCGCGCGCCGCTCAACGGACAAGGGGTCTATCCGCGGGCGCTGCAGAACCCGTTGCCGGTCTGGATCGCCTCCGGCGGAACGCCGCAATCGGTCGCGCGCGCCGGCGCGCTTGGCCTGCCGCTGGCGATCGCCATCATCGGCGGCGAACCGGCCCGGTTCGCTCCCCTCGCAAAGCTATACCGCGACGCGGCGCGGCGCGCAGGAGTTGCGCCGGAGAAATTGGCTCTCGGGATCAACGGCCATGGCTTTCTCGCCGACACGGCAGAGGCCGCGGTCGAGGCCTTCTTCGAACCCTACGCCGAAGTGATGAGCCGGGTCGGTCGCGAACGCGGCTGGCCGCCGCTGTCGCGGGCGCAATTCGACCTGGGCCGCGGTCCGCGCGGGCATCTGATGGTTGGCGCGCCGGACGAGGCGATCGCGAAAATTCTCGCCCAGCACGCAGTCTTCGGCCACCAGCGCTATCTCATGCAAGCGGCGGTCGGCGCGCAGCCGCAAGGCGCTATCCTGCGCTCGATCGAGCTTCTCGGAACCGTCGTCGCGCCCGCCGTGAGGGCGGCGCTGGCGAAGAGGGCTTCGCCAAGCGAGCCGCTGGCGAGCTGACGCCCTCCTTTGCAGGCGCCGCTCCGGTTGACCTTTCGGCTCTTTTCCATGTCAAATGCCATGCTGACATTTCCGCTGCGGCCCGATCGACCGCCGCAGTTGAATTGCGGGAGGCGCAGATGCCGTTCGTCAATATCAGGATGGTGAAGGAAGTCATCGCGAGCGACCCCGAAGGCAAGAAGGCGGCGATCGCGGAGAAGGTCACAAACGCCATCGCGGAAGCGACAGGCCTTGGGAAGAGCGACGTCTGGGTCGTGTTCGAGGAGGTTGCGGCGCGCGACTGGTTCGTCGGGGCGACGAACGTCGAAAGCAAGCGGAAAGGAAAATGATCGTTCGAACGGGCGCTGCGGGTCGGCCTTTGCAACCCTTTGTGCCCGTGGCGATGACTGTTTGGCCCCGCGACCGTCGCGAGGGGTCGCGAAGGGCGCAGAAAGAGGCTTTGGCGTGAAAGAACGGATCGGCTTCATCGGCGTCGGGCTCATGGGCCACGGCATGGCGAAGAATATCGTCGAGAAGGGCTGGCCTTTGACGGCCCTCGCCCATCGCAAGCGCGACGCGGTCGACGATCTTAAAAGTCGCGGCGCAAAGGAGGCGCCGAACCCCAGCGCCATCGCTGAAGCGAGCGACATCGTGGTTCTCTGCGTGACCGGCTCGCCGCAGGTCGAGGCGATCATCCAGGGGCCGGAAGGGCTCGCCTCGGCCGGCAAGCCGCTTCTCGTCATCGACTGCTCGACCTCGGAGCCGGCCTCAACACGGCGCATGGCGGCAGAACTCGGGCCAAAGGGCATCACCCTGATCGACGCCCCTTTGAGCCGTACGCCAAAAGACGCCTGGGAGGGAACGCTCGACGTCATGGTCGGCGGCGACCCCGCCGCCGTCGCCCGCGCAAAACCGATCTTGGAGGCGTTCGCCGGCCGTCTTGTCGAGACCGGCCCGGTCGGGACAGGGCACACGATGAAGCTTCTCAACAATTTCCTGTCGATGGGCTATGCCGCGCTCTATTCGGAAGCGCTGATGGTCGGGGCCAAGGCGGGCCTCGCGCCCGCCGTGTTCGACGCTGTCATCCGTAATGGCCGCATGGACTGCCCGTTCTACCGGACCTTCTTCCAATATGTGATCGAGCGCGACCGCAACGCCCATCGCTTCACGCTGGCCAACGCGTTGAAGGACGTCACCTATCTTGCGGGCTTCGCCCAAGCGCTCGGGGTCGCCAATCCTGTCGGCGCTTCGGTGCGCAATTCCTTCGCCCAGGCCGTCGCGACCGGGCATGGCGAGGACTACGTGCCGATGCTGTCGGATCTGGTGGCGGAGTGGAACGGGACTTCGCTCGCGCCCGAACCCCCTCGCCCCGCCTAAGGCGGGGAGAGGGCCGGGAGGGCTCCGCCATGCGGCCGAGGTCCGCGTCGCCCTCACCGGCGCTTCGCGCCATCTTCTCCCCGCACGCGGGTCGCACGCAGGGAGAACGGGATTTAGCGGCGCCTATCCCCTTATCGGCTCGTGGGCAAGCGCGGCGCGCAGGAAATAGTAGAGCCCCGTCATGGCCGAGAGAACGAGCAGGCCTTCCAGGATATGCGTGAACGGCTCGCCGAGGGCGAACAGGCCGCCGATCGCCCAGCCGGCGGCGCTACCCGCGCCGACGAGCTCGGTGCCGACCAGAACGGCGACGCTGAGGAGCGTCAACGCATTTCTCCAATTGATCGGCTTCGTCTCCGCAGCCTGGGCCAAACCCGATCTCCTCAACAGATATCCGAGATATAGGAAGCGCGGCCCCTAACCCAACCCGCCCCTGGGCGCAAGTGTCGCAGTCGGCGGGCGTTGTCCGACGGGCAATCCCATTGCAAGATGGCATCAATATATGGGTCCACACCCATGTCGCTCCTCGTCGATCGGCCGCGTCGCGCCGAGGCCTCCGGGCTGGCGCATGACCATGCGGCGCCGCGCGGCGTCGTTCCGCTGGCGCTCGGGGCGCTCGGCGTCGTTTACGGCGACATCGGCACCTCGCCCCTCTACGCCATGGATCAGATATTTCGTGTGGCCCCCGGGCGGTCGGCCGAGGATGCGCTCGGCGCCGTCTCGCTCGTCATCTGGACGCTGACCCTCATCGTCGCGATCAAATACGCCCTCCTGGTGCTGCGGGCGCAGAACGACGGCGAGGGCGGCGTGTTCGCGCTCTACGGCCTCCTGCACGACCCCGCGGATGCGCGCGCCCGCATGCTGTCGTGGGCTCTGATGGCAGGCGCCGGGCTCTTGATCGGCGACGGGATGATCACGCCGGCGATCAGCGTGCTCTCCGCGGTGGAGGGCCTGGGCGTCGCCGTGCCGGGCTTTTCCAGCGCGGTCATTCCGATCACCCTCGGCCTTCTCGTTGCGCTCTTCGCCATCCAGTTCAAGGGCGCCTCCAGCGTCGGCGCGCTGTTCGGGCCGGTCGTGCTCGTCTGGTTCCTCGGCATCGCCGTCCTCGGGGCCGCCGAGATCGACGCCGAACCCCAGATCCTCGCCGCCTTCAATCCCGTCTACGGCGCGAGGTTTCTGGCGCACGCGCATTTCGTGGAGGCGCTGCTGATCCTCGGCGCGCTGATGCTGGTCGTCACCGGGGGCGAGGCGATGTACGCCGACCTCGGCCATTTCGGCGCGCTGCCGATTCGTCTCTCCTGGTACGCAATCGTCTATCCGGCGCTCCTCCTCAATTATCTCGGACAGGGCGCCTATCTCCTCGGCGCCGGTCCGATCGCGGACGACAAACTCTTCTTCGCCCTCGCGCCGCATTGGCTCGTCATGCCGATGGTCGTCCTGGCGACGGCGGCGACCGTCATCGCCTCGCAATCGCTCATTTCCGGCGCCTTCTCTCTCGTGTCGCAGGCGATCCGGCTCGGCCTCTTCCCCCGACTCGAAATCCGCCACACCCACCACGCGCGCGAGGGGCAGATCTATATTCCGGTCGTCAACTGGATGCTGCTCGTCGGCTGCGTGGCGCTGGTGTGGTCCTTCGGCTCGAGCGCGTCGCTGGCGGCGGCCTACGGCCTCGCCGTGTCGGGGGTGATGGTGATCACGTCGGTCGCCATGATCCCGGTCGCGCTGCGCCAATGGGGCTGGCGCCCGGCGACGACAGCGCTCGTCTGGGGGCCGCTGACGGCGCTGAACGGCGCCTTCTTGCTCGCCAGTCTGCTCAAGCTGTTCGAGGGCGGCTACGTACCGATCGCCGTCGGCGCGATCGCCTTCGCCGCGATGGCGACCTGGCGTTGGGGCCGGAAGGCGACCAGCGCCGCCCATAACGCCAAGGCGACGCTGACCATGGCCGAAGTCGTCGAGTTGCACCGATCGAGCCGGCACTACCTCGAGCGCAATGCGCTCATCATGTCGCCGCGACCCTTGAGATCGCTCGGCGACCGCGCGCCGTCGCTGATCCGGCTCATCGCCGAGCGCACCGGCGTCCTGCCGCGCAACCTCGTCTTCGTCGAGGTCACCCACAAGAAGACGCCTTATATCCACGGCAGCCGCTATCAGGTGACAGTGTTCGACCGCAGCGCCCAAAAGGGCAACGTCATCGGGGTCGAACTCTCCTTTGGCTTCCTCGAGGAGCCGAACGTCGAGCGCGCGCTGGAGGACCTCGCCCGCCACCAGGAGATCGACCTGCCGAGCGATCCGCGCCAGTGGATCGTCCACGTCATGCAGGAGAACCTTTTGCCGGCGCGCAAGAGCAATGTCTTCAAGCGTATGCGGCTGAAGCTGTTCCTCTTCCTGCGGCAGATGTCGCGGCCCGCGTATTCCTATTACGGCCTCGGCGACGAAGTACAGCTGACGGTCGAGATCATTCCGGTCAGGCTGCGGTGACGGCGCCGTGTCAGCGTCGGCGAGGTCGGCATGCATCGTTTTGCAAAATCAGCGGCTCCGTCGTCTCGTTGACGGAGGCCGCTCAAGCAGAATCGGTCGGTTGACCAACGCATGGAGCGAGCCGCGAAGCTACCGCCCCTGCAGCGCGAGCGCGATCTGGACGATCGCCGCGATGAGTTCGAGCACGATCAGAAGGACGATGGCGAACTCGAGCCGCGTCGCCCGGTCGGCGTCGATGATGTCGGTGAGGGCATGCGCGGTCTCGACGATGACGTCGAGCTTGCGCTTGAGGACGCCAGCGCGCTCTTTCAGCTCGTATTCGTCCTCGAGGCGGGCGTAGAGGCGCTCGAGGTCCGGCCGGTCCCAAAGGACGTCCGGCTTCTCCTCGACCGCGACCCGCCCCGACACCCGGTGCTGGACGAGCAGGGTCTGGCCGATCAGTCTCAGCATCGCGCTCCGGCGGAACGGCGTCTTGCCGCTCGCCGCAAGATGGGCCGCGAAGGGCTCGATCACGTCGAACACCTTGTTGACCTCGCGCTCGTCGCGGGCAAGCGCAACCGTCTTCGCCAGCGCGTCGGCGACCACGAGAAAGCGCTGCGGCGACAGGTTCTTGATTTGGATCGGGCCGCCGGACGACTTCTGCTCGTCGCTTTCCGGCGAGACCTCGAGCGCGGCGTATTCGTCATCGCCCTTCGCCCGCTCGCCGTAGACTCTGGGACTTGAGCTTGGCGAGCGTGTCCTCTTCCTCGAGCGGCGAAAGGCCGACCATCACCGCGACGCCGAAGCGGAACAGCGCGACCATCCCCGTTTCTCCGACGCGGAAGGCGAGCGGCAAGAGCGAAATCGTGTCCGGCCGCTCGAGTCCCGCGGTGTCGATGCGGTCGCCGACGATCAGCGCCCGCGCGGTGTGGCGCGTTGGCGTCGCTGTGATAGTCGTGACGTCGGTCATGGCGGCAAAATACCCGCCGGCGAGTGGGAACGCCAGCGGACACAGACTGTTCGCTCAGTCGCTCTTCCATTAAGGTGAGCCGCGCTCGAACGCTTGCGCGTTGGTTTGGGAGAGCGACAATGCAAGATGCCGACCAATCCCGATGGCGCCTCGACGGTGTTCGGGTGGTCCATGCCGACGAGCTCGACATCAACACTCCGCAGACGCCCGGCATGAATCGCGCCGCGGCGATTACCTACGCTCGAGCCGGCGCGGACAAACTGTGGGCGGGGACGGTCGTCATACACCCGATGGCCAAGACGGGGGCGCACCATCACGGACCCGTGGAGAGCGTCATCTATGTGGTCAGCGGACGCGCCCGAATGAGATGGGGCGACCGGCTCGAATTCGTGGCCGAGGCGGGCCCGGGCGACTTCATCTACGTGCCGCCCTATGTCCCGCACCAGGAGATCAATGCGAACGACGACGCGCCGCTGTCGTGCGTTCTGGTGCGGAGTGGTCAGGAGCCCGTGGTCGTCAATCTCGATTTGCCGAACGTCGAGCCGAACCCTGAGCGGGTGCAGTGGGTAGACGACCTTCACCCGCCCCGGCGGTGATGGCCATTCACCGCCTGATCACGGGATGAACCGTACGGGTCTGCCAGCCCGCCCGCTCGAGCTCCGGCGTCAGGTGCTCTTCCTGCGGCCAGCCGACACAGAGGTAGCCCACGAACGACCACGTCTGCGGAACTTCAAGCGCTTCCGCGAGCCGGATCGGATCGAGGATCGACACCCAGCCGACGCCGAGGCCGTACGCCCGTGCAGCGAGCCAGAAGGTGTGCAGCGCGCAGACGGCCGAGTAGCGCCGCGTCTCGGGCATCGTACGCGCGCCGAGGCCATGGCCCTGCTCGGTGCCCTCGTCGCAGAACACCGCGAGCTGCACCGGCGCCTCACGCAGGCCGGCCAGTTTGAGGGTCGCATAGAGCCTCGCGCGCTCGCCACAATAGGCGGCGAGAGCCTGGCCGTTGGCGACCTGGAAATTGGCGCAAACCGCTTCACGGCGGGTCTCTTCGTCGACGCGGACGAAGCGCGCCGGCTGGCAGTTGCCGACAGAAGGGGCCAGGGCCGTCAAGCCGAGAAGGAGATCGAGCGTCGCCTCAGGGACGGCGCCGGGCCGGAATCGGCGCACGTCGCGACGCCAGGCGAGCAGTTCGGCGAACTCCCCCTGGAAGGCCGCGTCGAACCGGCGCTCCGTCGCGGCCTCGACAGCCTGATCATCCATCCGCACCTCCGGCCGTGTCTCAGCCTCGCATAACGCGCCGTCCGCGTTGTCGGCAAAGAAAATCATGCGGAACAACGCTGGGCGTGGCCTCCGCGTTGCGACCCGACCTTGAATGACCCCCAACTGCCCGCCTCGGTCATCCGTCGATAGAGTTGTCAGCGGCGTGATCCGCATCACAGCCAGAGCCACGGCTCCAGGCTATTTGTTTTGAGAGATAGGCGTTCTGTTTTCATTCAACCGTTGGGCGCCGCCATGAGCATCGAGCAACGTCCAAACTCAGGCCGAGTCTCTTCGTCGCCGAAAGGTAAGCTCGCCGCGGGAGCCGGGGGTCTCGACGCCACCCTGAACCGGATTTCCCTCAACCCCGCTCGATCTCTCAGGCTTCAGATCGTTCTTGGCGCCCTCGCTCTGGCTTGGGTCGCGCTCGTCGGCGCGCTCCTCCTGCGCCCGTCCGCACCGCCGCCGGAGGCCGTCGCCGCCCTGCCGCCGCTGGCGGTCACGCTTCCGCCCTTGGCCGAAGTCGAATCGAATACGATTGGCGCACCGCCGATACAAATCGGCGTGCCACAGGAACGCGAGCAGGTTCCCTTCAGGCCGGATGTTTCGCGCGAGACGAACGGCGAACCCACTCCTTCCGTAGTTTCACCGGGGCTCCGGTTGCGGGAGGGGGCGCCGCCGCCGATCCGGCAAGCCCCCCAAATCGATAAGGCGCCTTTGCCTCCGACCCGCCCGGCGGGGATCGGGCCGATTGCAAGGCCAGCGGCGGGCTACGACAGATTGACCGCCGTCTACGACATCTCCGCCCACACCGTTTATCTGCCGGACGGAACAAGACTCGAAGCTCATTCGGGTCTCGGCGACAGATTGGATAATCCCCGTTTCGTGAGCGAGCGCGATCGGGGACCAACCCCGCCGGGCGTCTACGAACTCACGCTAAGAGAGTTCGCTTTTTCACGGCGTGCAAGCGCTGCGGTTGACGCCTGTCGGCGACGACGACGTCTTCGGCCGATCGGGACTTTTGGCGCATCCCTACATGCTCGGCCCGAACGGCGATTTCGAACGGGTGCGTGTCCTTCAAGAACTACGACACTTTCCTGCGTGCCTATCAGGGCGGCCAGATCAAGCGCCTGGCCGTCGTCGCCGAGTGGGTTGAAGCCTCCCTGAATGGACGCGGCGAAAAACTGCGACGCGGTCTCGGCGATTGAACGTTCGCTGACCTCAGGATGGTTTTTGGGCGCGGCGGGCGTCTCTCGACCGGCTTTCCGCCAAAGCATCCATGCTGCCCGTTATGTTCGTGTGGCCGAGACCGCTTGTTTTTGCGTGCAGGGGGGAGGAGTTCACCAAACCCGGTCGCTGAAGACTTGGATGGCTGACTGAGAAGTTTTCAAATCACTCGACTGGCGCCAGCCCGTCCGGGCCGACGAGGGCTAGCACGCCGGTGTGGACGTCGAACAGGTAGCCCTGCAACGCGAGCCGCCCGGCCGAGGCCGCTTCGGCGATCCAAGGGAAGGTCAACAGGTTGGCAAGCGAGAGGCGCACCACTTCCGCCTCGATCCGGCCAAGCCGCCCCTCCGGCTCCTCGCCCGCCGCGGCGAGCGCCGGTTTGCCGATCTCGACCCACGAGGCGATGAAGTCCCGCGCCTGAGGCGGCGGCCCATAAGCCATCGCCCGCACGCCGCCGCATTGCCCGTGGCCGAGCACCACAAGCCGGGCGACTTTCAGCACCTTCACCCCAAATTCGAGCGCAGCGCTCGTTCCGTGCGAGGCGCCATCGGGCTCATAGCGCGGCACGAGCGCCGCGACGTTGCGCACGACGAAAAGCTCGCCCGGAACTGCGCCAAACACCGTCTGAGGATCGACGCGCGAGTCCGAACAGGCAATCACCATCGTCTCCGGGCTCTGGCCCCAATGAGCCAAAGCCTCGTAGCGCGCCCGCTCGCCCGGCCATGTCTCGGCGCGGAATTTCCGGTAGCCTTCGATGAGCGGGTCCATGGATGAACCTCCAGCGCTTGTTGCGAATTGCCGCGCTGCAGCTATGCCGAACGGATCCGTCAGCGCAAGCCGCCGTTTTGCCCTTGCCAAAGGTGGCCGGACCTCTTTGAAGCAGCGCAATGTTCCGTTGCCTGCGTCATGGCAGTTTTGCCGTTGTTCTAGCGAATAGGCGCGCATACATCCAGATACGGTCTCCATTACAATAAATGTTATAAACAATATTTTATGGCGCCTATTCTTGTAATCGAGTGTTCAGATCATATCATATTAGCTATCCGGATCCATAGCGCCATGGACAAGGTCATAAAGATTGCCCGCTCAATCGAGCAACTCCTCTCGGCGCCCGTGTACCCACCCGCGTCGCCTAGCGGCGGAGTGACCGCATCCTCTGCGTCTCTCAAGGAGACGAGGTGATGCCCCGAGGCGCCGTTGCGACTGGGCCGTCCGCGAGCCTCCCCGATTATCGTCGTGGAACTGTACTCGCGCTTACGACCGCGACATGTCTGGCTGTCCAGGAGCCGTTCTCCGCCCTCGCGGCAAGGAACCTGAGTGCTACCGACTTCCTCGGCTTTACCCAATGCGCGCTGCTGATGTCGGTCCCCGTGCTGGTCATGCGAGCCGACAGGCGGCGCGACTTCGTCGCCATATTGCTCGACATTCGCAATTGGCCCAGGCTGGCGGTCGTATTCTTCGTCGGAGTAATCGGCTTGGCGCTCTACGACATCGGCCTCAGCAGCGCCCATCCGATCATAACCGCCGCCATCTTGAACTTGTCTCCGTTTTGGGCGGCCCTGGTCGCGTACGTGGTCTCGAAGCGATCGACCTCGGCCTCGCCGATCGTATTCTTCGGTTGCTTCATCGCAGCTTTTTGCGGCGCAATGGCGGTCGCCTGGAGCCAGATCGACGTCGCGCGCAACGTCCTTCTGGATGACGTGCTCGAAAGCATCATGCGCAGTAGATGGATCTATGCCGTTCCGATGCCGATATTCTTCGCCTTGAGCGGAACGTTGGTCTTCAAGTGGTTTTCCAAGTTCGACGAGCAGGCAGCCATCGCGGCCAACTTCGTCGTATCCTCGATCGTTTTGATCCCCGTCGCGCTCGTGATGTCGGACTTCGGCCGACAGTCCCACCTGACAGAGCAGTCGACTGTGGCCATTCTGCTGTTGCTTGCTGGAACGCTGGCGGCCTCGGCGGCAGGCCGGGTGCTTTATCAGTCGGCCTTGACAGCGACCCAGGACGACAACGGCTACGTGACGATGTTTTTCCTCTTGATCCCGCCGCTCGCCTCGCTGATCTCCTTGCCGCTGTCGCGGTGGGTCGCGGATTTGCGGTTCATTTCGGGGCCCGGATTCTTCCTCGGCATGGCGCTGGTGACGACCCCGCTCCTACTGCTGTCGTTGATCACTGCGGGGGCGACGGGGCCATCGCAGCGGGGTCTGCGACGCAAGGGTCAGGCACAGGCAGGCTAGCGACGAGCGCAAGATGCCGATTGATTCAGCCACAGACCGTGGACAGCGATGAGAAGGCTGCGCGCAGCGTGTCGCGGCGCGCAGCCTTTGGCGTCTCGTTCATTGCCCTCCCTGCTGAACCTTCTTCACATAGGCGTCGACCGCGTCGACGACCTTCGCATTAGGATTGGCCTTGCAATAGACGATGACTTCGTGAATGCCCTGCTTGGCGCGATCGATGTTGATGGAATGCCTTTTCAGGTGGCCGTTCCACCAGCCGCTGTACCAAGCGCCAAGGAAGTCGGCGTCTTCCTGGTAGGTGTTGGCCAGTTGCGCGCAGGTCAGCGCCCGCACGTTGAGATAACCCTTCGCATCCATATAGGTCTTCAGTTCGACCTGTGCCCGCGACGCCGAAGCCGACGCGACCAGCGCGGCTACGGCGATGAGCGTAACACGCAAATCATTGCGAGCGCCGCGATACCTTTTTGAGGAGATCATTGCTTCCCTCTTCTTCCCATTTGCGAATTAAACATTTCAGGCGCCAGTCGCGCCCGATCCGATACACCCTGGCGATTAACCGGCAAAGGTCGACGATGTTTATTGCTCGTCGTTGACCTTGATGCCGAGCTCCTTGCGCATTTGCTTGATGTTGATATCCATCGCTTTGATGACCTTCACATCCGGATGCGCCTTGCAATACACGATCACCCGGTGCTCGAGCTCCTTCGCGCGGTCGACCTTCAGCTTGCTATAGTTCGCCAGGCCGTTGTACCAGCCGCTATACCAGACGGTCATGAAGTCGGCGTCTTCCTGGAAGGTGTTGGCCAGTTGCGCGCAGGTCAACGCCTGGACGTCGAGGTTGCCATTGGCGTCCGCATAGGTTTTCAATTCGACCTGCGCCTGCGCCGCGCCGGCGCAAAGTATCGCCGCCGCGAAAAGCGGCATCACGAATTTCATCGTTGAACTCCACGTTGTGACAGACTCTGCCCTTTCACGGCCGTGTCAAACGACCGCGTTTCGTCCCCGGGGTCGCGTTATAGGCTCTTATGCGTTCACGCAACCCCAATCCCCTTCTGTCGCCACTCTTGCGCTCTCGACAGGATCGGGCCATCCTCACCGCTGCGTCTCATTCCGCGCCGAGACGCTTCAGCCAAAGCTTTGCTTGCCGCCGGACGCTGGCGGGCGCCGCGCCGCCGTAAGAGGTGCGGCTCCTGACCGAGCGCTCGACCCCAAGCACCTGCAGGGCGTCCTCGGTGATGCGCGGCTCGACGTTTTGCATCGCCTCGAGCGGAAGCTTCTCAAGCGGAAGCCCACGCTCGGCGGCGAGCGCCACGATACGGCCTGTGACGTGATGCGCCTCGCGGAACGGCATTTTCAGGGTTCTGACAAGCCAGTCGGCGAGGTCGGTCGCGGTGGCGTAGCCGGCGCCGGCCGCCGCCTTCATCCGCTTCGCGTCGGGAATCATGTCCCTGACCATGCCGGTCGTCGCGGCGAGGCAGAGCGAGAGCGTCTCGAGCGCGTCGAACACCCCCTCCTTGTCTTCCTGCATGTCCTTCGAATAGGCGAGCGGCAGGCCCTTCATCACCGTGACGAGGCCAGCGAGCGCTCCGAACACGCGGCCCGTCTTGCCGCGCACCAGCTCCGCAGCGTCCGGATTGCGCTTCTGCGGCATGATGGAGGAACCGGTCGAGAAGGCGTCGCTAAGCCTCACGAAGCTGAACTGCGGCGTCGTCCACAGCACGATCTCCTCAGCGAACCGCGAAAGATGGGTCGCCGCAATCACCGCCGCGCTGAGGGCTTCGAGGGCAAAGTCGCGGTCGGCCACACTGTCGAGCGAATTCGCGGTCGGACGGTCGAAGCCAAGCGCCTTAGCCGTCATCTCGCGATCAATAGGGAACGATGTCCCGGCCAGCGCCGCCGCGCCGAGCGGACATTCGTTGAGGCGCTGCCGCGCGTCGCGGAAGCGCCCGGCGTCGCGCCCGAGCATCTCGACATAGGCAAGCAGGTGATGACCAAAGGTGACGGGTTGGGCCGGCTGGAGATGGGTGAAGCCCGGCATCACCATGCTGGCCGAGTCCAACGCGCGGGTGGCAAGGGCCTTCTGCAGCTCCGCGATCTCGAGGATCAGCGCGTCGATCGTATCACGCACCCACAAGCGGAAATCGACCGCGATCTGGTCGTTTCGCGAGCGCGCCGTATGTAGCCGGCCCGCAGGAGGGCCGACGATTTCGGCGAGCCGGCTCTCGACGTTCATGTGGATGTCCTCGAGAGCACGCGAGAATACGAAGGTCCCTGCCTCGATTTCGCCCTTGACTTCGGCGAGACCCTTGGCGATGGCCTCCGCGTCGGCGGCCTCGACGATACCTTGGCGCGCGAGCATCGCGACGTGCGCTTGGGATCCTGCGATATCCTGGACGGCGAGCTTCCGGTCGAAGTCGATCGAGGCGTTGATCTCCTCCATGATCTCGGCCGGGCCGGCGGCGAACCGGCCGCCCCACATCGCGTTGCTCATGAGATTTTCGCCCCGGATGGTTCGAGAATGACCACAAAAGGAAACCCGCCACGCAGGCTTCTCCTGCCGGCAGCGCTCGGCGTCATTGCGGTTCTCGTCGCCGGCGCCGTCCTATACGGGACGCTCGCGCCGGCCGGCAAGGTCGCGGGCGCCTGTCCGGCAACCTCGAAAGCGCTGGCGGCGAAGCTAGCGCCGCTCGCGAAGGGCGACGTCGCCGCGGTCACGATCGCGTCCGAGCCGACCGAGGCCCTTCCGCTCGCGTTCGAGCGCGCCGACGGGTCCCAGGCGACGCTCGCCGATTTCCGAGGCCGTGCATTGCTCTTGAACCTGTGGGCGACATGGTGCGTGCCCTGTCGCGCCGAGATGCCGGCGCTCGACCGGCTCGAGGCCCGGGCCGGCGGGCCGGGCTTCGAGGTCGTGGCGGTCAATGTCGATACGGCTCGCCTCGAGCGCCGGACCGCCTTCCTCGACGGCGTCGGCGTAAAGGCTCTGGCGCGCTACGCCGATCCGAGCGGCGACGCTTTCGAGACCCTGCGCAAGGGCGGCAAGGCGCTCGGCTTGCCGGTGACGATGCTGATCGACAAGGACGGCTGCGAGGTCGGGGCGGCTGCCGGAGCGGTGAAATGGGATTCGGCCGACGCCGAGGCGCTCGTCGGCGCATTGAAGGGCGGCTGAGCCGTTAGGCGGCGACGGCCCGGCCAGGGCGCGTGCCACTCGCGACGAGCGCAAGAGCGTCCGGCCGGGCGACCGGCGGGCTGAACAGGAAGCCCTGCACCTCGGCGATCGTCCCCAGCTGCTCGATCATCCGCATTTGCCGTTCCGTCTCGACGCCTTCGATAAGCACGGTCATGCCGAGTTTGCGGCTCATCGCGGCGACGCTTTCGACCAGAATCGAGGCGCGCTCCTGGATGCCAAGCCCCATGGTGAAGGAGCGGTCGATTTTGACCCGGTCGAGCGGGAAGCTCAGAAGATAGCTCAGGCTCGAATAGCCGGTGCCGAAGTCGTCGAGTGAAATCCGGCAGCCGCGGCCGCGAAGAGCCTCGAGCGTACGCCGCGCGTCGCCGCGATCGTCGAGCAGGGTCGACTCGGTTATTTCGAGGTCGAGCCGATCAGGGCGTAGGTTTGTCGCGTTCAGCGCGCGGTCGACGATCGCCTCGATGTTTCCACTGCGAAACTGCGACGGAGAGAGATTTACTGAGACACTGACGCCGTCCGGCCATGAAGCGCAGGCCTCGCAGGCGCGCCACAGGACGCATGCCCCGAACTCCTCCATGAGCCCGATTTCCTCGACGATCGGAATGAACTCGGCTGGCGAGACGGCGCCCCGCACCGGATGGCGCCAGCGGGCAAGCGCTTCGAACGAGACGATCCTGCGGGTCCGGACGTCGACGATCGGCTGGAAATGGACGTCGATCGCGCCGTTGGCGACCGCGATGCGCAATTCGAGCTCGACCAGCCGGCGCACCTGGATCTTCGTGTCCATCTCTCGTTCAAAGGCGCGCCAGCCGCGGCGCCCGTCCGCCTTCGCCGCATAGAGCGCGATATCCGCTTTGGACAAAAGTACGTCCGGCGTCGTCCCGTCGTCAGGCGCCGAGGCGGTCCCGATGCTGGCGCCGACGATAACCTCGCTGCCGTCGACGACGACCGCTCGGCCGATCTTTTCGATGATGCGCCGGGCGAGCGCGGGAGTGTCGGTCTGCCCCCCGCTATGGCGGTGGAGGATGACGAACTCATCGCCGCCCCATCGGGCGACCAGGTCGCGCGGGCCGACGATCCCGCCGAGTTGGCGCGCGATCTCCGCCAAGAGCTTGTCGCCGGTTGCGTGGCCGAGGCTGTCGTTGACTTGCTTGAAATTGTCCAGATCGAGAAACATCACGGTGAGCTCGGCCGTCGGCCGGTCGGACCGAAGCGCGAGGGCGAGTTCCTCCTCGAAGCACCGGCGGTTCGGAAGGTCCGTGACCGCATCGAACCGAGCCATTCGATTGATCTCGTTCTGCGCGTTGCGACGTTCCGTGACGTCCTGAATGACGACCACGGAGCCCTCGCTTTTCATGCGATGGACCGTGACTTCGAACGCCCGCCCATCCCTGGTTTCAAGCGGAACGACGAAATCGGCCCCGTCCTCGTCGTCGCGAAAAAGGGCTTGAGCTAGGCGGTTCAGTTGCGCCTGCGCGATAACGCCGTTCTGGCTGAGGCCTCGGAGGATAGAACCCACGTTCTCGCCGACAAGATCGCGCCCCGGGCGAACGCCAAAAATCTTGAGCGCTTGATCATTCGTTAGGATGAGGCGTCCAAGCGCATCGACCATGCACAGGCCGTGAGACATGTTGTTGAGCGCCGTGTCCAGGCGCGCAGCCAGAGTGGCCGCGCGCTGCTGGGCCGCGACCACCGCCATGAAATTGGCTCTCAAACGGTTCGAGTAGCCTTTCATGTAGAGCGCGAGCGGAAGTATGCCCACGAGGATCGCCGACGGGTACCAGCCGCCGGCCACGATCATCGCGAAGCTGAGCGGAACGAAGCCGACAACGAGTTGACAATTCACCCCCCGATAAGTCGCATAGCTGCGTGACATCAAGTTGAAAGCGTACGCGGTCGTCATCGACACGCCCAAGAACTGGGTGAAGCTATTCTGCGTAAGGCAGAACGCAAGAAATGTCCAAATCGAAAGGGCCGAGAGACTTGCCAGTGCGCCCAAGGAGAATATCCATTCTTGTTTGCGGGCGATCTCTACGGTGGCGCTTGGAATAGACTGTGAGTGAATGTCAAGGAAATACAGGCGAACTGCGGCGACGAACAGTGGCGCGGTCGCGCCACTCAACAGGACCAAGTTCCTGGCGGACACCGCGGCAGCGATCTCGCCGCAAGATACGGCGACAGCCGAAAAGAACACTGGAACGACATCGGCCACAAGGCCGTCGACAAAGGCGATATACATCTCGTCCGGCAATTCGCCGGCTCGCGCGGAAACGTCGCCTGGTATGGTGTTCGCCATAAACCGGTCGGAAATCCTTGGCCAGCGGATCACTATCGGGCTCAAGTAATAAAGAGTTGTTTAATTCATTGGGAGGGGGTTATTCCGCGGCGACTACCAATTTATTGAGCGTTCGCGGGGGTCTCTAGTCGCTCTCTCCCAGCGACTGACTGGTCCGACCGGGCGCATCTTTGGGAGCCAAAATCCTTGTCGAAGTTGGTCTGCCAGGGCTCCAACTCCGCTCGAAATCTTAAAGCCTTGACTCCCGCTGCCCAGCTTGCGGAAAGCCGTCCGGGTTAACCAAATGTGGCCAAAATCGGCCAAAGGACCATTTACCTTTCTTACTATTGTGTTAACATCGTTCTCATCTTCGGGGAGAAACATCATGACGGCGACAGCGGGCTCGCTTCCAAATTTCACAGACCGGGTCCTGAGATTACTCGAAAGGGTCGAACACCGGATCGCGAAATCGGATTTCGAGCGCGAGGAGGTCTTTCGGCTGAGATACGACGCCTACGCGCGAAATGGACTATTGACGTCGAGGACAGACGGCAGATTGTTCGATGCGCGCTACGACACCGTCGAAAATGCGTGGATCACCACGACTTTCATCGACGGCGAGCTTGCCGGGTCGGTCAGAGTGAACGTCGGCGGCGGCGTGGACGCTAACTTGCCGAGTCTTCGCGTCTATCCCGACGTCGTGGCGCCAAGGTTAAGCGCGGGCCAGATCGCGGTCGAATACACTCGCCTCGCCGCCAAGCTTTCCCTGTCGAGCGCCCATCCCGAGCTGGCGTATATCATCATGCGACCGGGTTTCATGGCCGGCGACCATTTTGACGCCGACTTTGCTATTGCCTCTCCCCGCCTCGAGCATATGCCGTTTTACAAGCGCATTTTCGGGGCCGTGCTTTGGTGCCCGCCCCGCGACTACCCGGGCCTCACGGCCAAATTTGGATGCATGGGAGCCGACTTTAGGCTCGCACGGAAAAATATTGAGAGACGCTTTCCCTTCTACAAGTCTACCCCGATCGAGCGCGAAGCGCTTTTCGGCCCATGTGGAGTGGAGCTGGATTTTGCTTTCCGCCCGATGAACCTGACTGGACGCGGAACGCTGACGGCCGAACTCTCCACCGTCTGATCCGCGACGCTGTCGCGCGCCGAAAGCAGCGCGAATGCATCGAGCGCGCACTCGCTCGGACGAAGGCCGAGATCGTCGCACCACTCCAGGAACGGCCTCAGGCTGACCGTCACGAGTCGCGCGGGGCAGCCTCCGAGCGACCGTCCCATCATTGTCCCGTAGCGGCAGTCGACCCAGTCGTCGTAACTTGGATGAGCCGACAGTTCGGACATCAGCGGTCGCGCGATCTCAAACTCCGCGGCCGAGAGAACCGATATCGCAACGCTGGTCATGAGGCACCCGCCAATGGTCCCTTCCCGGCCGCTCGGCTGCGTCTCAGCCATCACCTAACTGACAACCGCAGTCAGTAATCGCTAATCGGGTGACCGAGCGTTTACTTCAGATCCCGCGCCGAAAGGGCAACCCCAATTCGCGGTTTCTCGATCTTCAAAACGCACAGCTACAGGCTATTTTACGACATAGATATGATTCTCGATTGTGTCAAAGTAGAGACCACCCTCCGTCGATCGTACTGAAGGCAAGACTTTACGGCAGTACGTCAAACAATTGGTAAACGCACCTGTAAGCGTTCTGCCCGGGGGTGGGCGGCGACTATTTGGTGGTTGATTTACCGCCGGCGCCGACGCTGCGTCGCCGGCTCAAATAGGGGCTCATGCCCTCCCGGGCCAGCCGATCCGCCCGTTCGTTCAGTTCGTCGCCCGCGTGTCCCCTTACCCAGAGCCATTCCACCTCGTGCCGACCCACCGTCGCGTCGAGCCGCCGCCAAAGGTCCTCGTTCTTGACTGGCTTCCGATCGCCGGTGCGCCAGCCGTTGCGCTTCCAGATGTCGAGCCACCCGGTCACCCCGCCACGCAAATACTGCGAGTCGGTGTGCAGGCTCACCGCGCAGGGCCGGTTCAGCGACTCGAGCGCCTCGATCGCCGCCTTGAGCTCCATGCGGTTGTTGGTGGTTAGGGGCTCGCCGCCTTTCAGATCCTTCTCATGTTCGCCATAGCGGAGCACTGCGCCCCACCCGCCGGGCCCGGGATTGCCGGAGCAGGCGCCGTCGGTCCAGATCATGACTCTCCGACTCACCGGGCGAACCCGTAATCGGTAGCCGTCTTGACGCGCTGGTGGAAGCGCAGCTTGTCGCGGTACTCGAGCGGATTTTTGGGCGCAACCTTTGCTCCTGGCGGCACGTTGAGCCAATCGACGAGTCGGGTCAGCATGAAACGCAGCGCCGCGCCGCGCGCCAGGACCGGAAGCGCCGAGACCTCGGATTCGCTCAGCGGACGCACGCGTTCGTAAGCCGAGATCAGGGCCTGCCCCTTGGAGACGTTGAACTCATTGTCCGGCTCGAAACACCAGGCGCTCAGACAGATCGCCAGATCGTAGGCCAGGGCGTCGTTGCAGGCGAAATAGAAGTCGATGAGCCCAGACAGCTTCTCGCCCAGAAAGAACACGTTGTCGTTGAATAGGTCGGCGTGGATGACCCCGCCTGGCAGGCCGGTCGGCCAATGCGCCTGCAGAAAGGCAAGCTCCACCGCGCTTTCCTCACGCAAGCGCGGCGCGACTTCGTCGGCCCGCTCCTCGGCCGCGTGAAAAAGAGAGGCCCAACCGGCAAGCGACAGCGCGTTGGGCCGCCTCAGTTTGAAATCGACGCCGGCCAGATGCATGCGCGCGAGCGCCTGACCGACCTCGCTGCAATGGCGAATTGTCGGCCGGCGAACCCAGAGGCCGTCGAGAAAAGTGACGATCGCCGCCGGTCGGCCCGCGAGTTCGCCGAGCGCTTCGCCGGCGCGGTTGCGGACCGGCTGCGGACACGTGACGCCACGCCGCGCCAGATGCTCCATTAGTTCGACGAAGAACGGCAGATCGGCCGCTCGCACCCTTTTCTCGTAGAGGGTGAGGATGAACTGGCTCCGGGAAGTTCTCAGGAGGAAATTGGAATTCTCGACTCCCTCGGCGATTCCCTTGAACGAGGTAACCTCGCCGAGATCGTAGAGCGCAAGGAAGTCCCTCAACGCCTCGTCTGAGACTTCCGTATAAACAGCCACTTGCCAGTGATCTCGCGCAAGGAACAGGGCGAGGCCCGGGCTTAGCTGCCCGGCCCGGATGCGTCAATCGCTCGACGATCGACCCCGCGCGGGCTTGTCCGTGGGGCGAATCACCGTGTGTCGGGCCTCCGGCCTCAAGGAACCGAAAACCCATTGCGGCGTTTGCCCGTCGGGCAGTGGAATAACCGGCGGAAAGCTGCCAAAGTTGGTTTGGGTAGCCCGAACAGCGTGGATGGACTGGATTTCCGGAGCCGGACCTTCAACGCGTCAGACTGACGGACTGGCGCGCTTTTTCGGGCAGTGCTGGGAGTCAGCGCCGACCTCGACTGGCAGAGCACGAAGCTCGGCGGAGGAAGCATTGGCGATCGACGCCAGAATTCAGTCCGTGGCTCGCGAGGTCGAGCCACATCGCTTGGGATGCCATGGTCTTAGAGAATTTGCCGGTTGCGGTCGTTGCCTGCGGGGCGGATGGCGGGATCCTGCAGTATAATCGCAAGGCCGCTGAGGTTTTCGGCATGAAGTTTGAGCCGGGTGAATGCTTCGACCAGGCGGTCAGGCTCCTTCGGCCGGACGGAGGGCCGGTCGGCGAAGCCGACGGCCTCGTGGCCGAGCTGCTGCGAACCGGCCAGTCGCAGCGTGATGTCGAGCTCTTTCTGGATCGGCCGCCCGGTCGGCGCGTTCACCTCTTGGCCAACCTCGATCCGATAACGGGCGGCGGCGGGGCGATCTGTTGTTTCACGGACGTAACCGGCTACGCCAAAGCCAATCGGCTCCGCCGGTTGGAGCCGAGCGAGCAGCGTTATCGGGAGTTGCTCGAATTGCTCCCGTCGGCGGCCGACACAACCGATGCGGAGAGCCCGCTCGTCGACCTCAGCGACCGAAAGCTTGCCGCAGAATATGCCAATCGGCTCGCGAGCATCGTTGAATTCTCCGACGACGCAATCGTCAGCAAGAACCTCGACGGGGTCATCAACAGCTGGAACGCCGGGGCGCAGCGGCTCTTTGGCTACACGGCCGAGGAAACGATCGGAAATCCGATCTACATGCTCATTCCGCCCGAGCGCCACGACGAGGAGCCCGGCATCCTCGACCGCATCCGGCGCGGCGAGCGGATCGACCACTACGAGACCGTGCGCAGACGCAAGGACGGCAGCCTGGTTGACATCTCGCTGACGGTTTCGCCGCTCAAGAACGCGGACGGCAAAATCATCGGCGCCTCAAAGATCGCGCGCGACATCAGCGACCGGAAGCGAGAGGAAGAGCGGCGAAAGTTGTTGAGGAACGAGCTCAATCACCGGGTCAAGAACACGCTGGCGTCTGTGCAGTCGATCGCCGCGCAGACCTTTCGCGGCAAAAGCGGATATCCGTCAAAGGAGTTCGAGGAGAGGCTGGTGGCGCTGTCGCGCGCCCACGACATCCTGACCCGCGAGAGTTGGGAGGGCGCGGACCTGCGAGAGCTCGCCACCCAGGTAATCGCGCCGCTCTGCATCGATCACGGAAACCGCGTCGGTATCCTCGGCCCGACGCTTCGGCTCAGGCCGAAGGTCGCCCTCTCGCTCTCCATGGCGTTCCACGAGCTCTGCACCAATGCGATGAAGCACGGCGCGCTGGGCCAGGGGCAGGGCCGCGTCGACCTCGGCTGGAGCGTCCACAATCCGCGGGGAGAGAATTGGTTTCGCATTCGCTGGGAGGAGACAGGCGGCCCCCCAGTCAAGCCGCCGTCGTGCCGCGGCTTCGGGACCCAGCTCCTCGAGCGGGGAGTTGCCCGCGAACTCGGGGCGCAGGTGCAACTCAGCTTTCTTCCATCCGGGGTGGTTTGCGAGATCGAGGCGCCGCTCGAATGATCATGTTCCCCGATGCTTTGGCGCAGCCTTCGGCCGGCGCGTCGAAGCGGCGGTTTCTCATTGTCGAGGACGAGGGCGCGGTTGGAATGCTGTTGGAGGACATGCTGACCGACCTCGGCTACGAGGTCGTCGGCGTGGCCGCCCGCCTCGGGGAGGGATTGCGGAAGGCGGAAAAGGAAATGCTCGACTGCGCCATTCTCGACGTGAACCTTGACGGTCGGCCGAGCTTCCCGATCGCCGAAGCGTTGAGGAAGCGCGGCATCCCGTTCCTGTTCGTCACCGGCTACGGGTCGAAGGGCATCGATCCGACCTTCGCCGCCCATCCCGTCCTGGCCAAGCCTTTCCTGCAGACGGACCTCGCGGCGGCGCTGTCGAAAGTGCTGAAAACGAGCTGAGATCGCGGACTCGGCCGAAGCGGCTCGGGGCTGGCTGAGGAGGACTGCTCCGATTTGGCAGCGCAGAAGCGATTTCAAGGGCTTAAGTGCGAAAAACTGTCGCGATTTCGGGCCGCGCCGGGGCGGCCCGCTGTCTCAGATCCGCCATAAATACAATTGATATGAGTAATTAAAAACGCAGTACTTTGGCTTCCGAAAGTGCGGCCGGTCGTTCCGGACTTGGCCGCCTAATCGGCCTCGTGTCGCGCGGCGGCTGGCGACAGCCGCCGCTTCGAGGCGCGCGCCGAATGCTCTTTGCAGCACGAGGGGACGCCGAGCCGTCGGGTTTCTCCCCGCGCTCGGCAGCCCGGCAGGCGTGAGGGGAGGTCTTCCGCCCGCGCGGCGTGTTCGTGAACGGCGGGGAATTCGGCGGCGAGGAAGGCGAGTTGGGACATCTATGATGTCGATCCAAGAGTCGTTACGCCGCGTTCGCCACGGCCGCCACCTCGAGATGCACGCCGGTCTGCTGTTGCAGCACGCTGATGACGCCAAGGAGATTTTCCGCCGTCGGGTTTCCCTGGCGGCCGAACATCCGCATCAGGCTCTTGGCTGGCGTGCCGGTCGCCAGCGCGAGACGCTCGAAGCCGATCGTGGCGTTGATGTAGTCCCGCAGCACGGATTTGGCGGTGGCGACGTCGCCATCGAGCATGGTCTGGACCGCTTCCCGAAACAGAGCTTGCCGGAAGGCGGGGTCGGCCTCGACGCGAGACTTGACCAGATCGTTGAAACTGCGAGTGAGCGGCATTGCGCTGTCTCCTTCAAACGTGTCGCGTCGGCTTGCGCGATTTGTAGTCGAGCCAGAAACGTCTTGCCCTCGCGATATCGCGGTCTTGACGCTTCTTGGTTCCGCCGAGAAGCAGGATCACGATCCTGTCGCCGTCTCTGCCAAAATAGAGGCGGTAGCCGGGACCCCAATCGAGCTTCAACTCGAAGACGCTATCGCCGACGCCCGAAACATTCGAGATATTGCCGCGCTTCAAACGATCGAGCGCAACGGTCACCTTCGCCTGCGCCTGAACGTCCAGTTTGCGGAACCATTCTTCGAACGGCGCCCTACCGAGGACGTCCGCGTAAACGAGAAGCTCAAGCTCGGTCATTTGGTATCATATTTGTTACCAAAACTAAAGCGAAACGGCGCAAACTTGCGGCTCCGTCCTCATTTCACCGCTTAGATCGGGCGATTTCCTTCTTGAGGAGATCGTTGACGAGCCCGCTGAGCGAGACGCCGCGCGCCTTGGCGCGGTCGGCGAGCAGGCGAGCACCTCGGGATCGAGACGCACCGGCGGGATCATTTGCGCGTCCGGCCGATAGAACTTGCCTCGCGCCGCGCCTGAGAAATTGTATTCGTCCTTCATGCGGGAGGTCCTTGCTGATGTTGGCGCAGGGCTCAACCCGCGTAAACAATGTTGTAATCAACTTGGTGCGAAAGGTACGGTGTGAAGCCGGCTAGCAGAACCGAAATCGCGACCATGTCGCGCATATCAATTCCCCGACGGGCGCTGGCAGGTGCCGCCGTGGCGAATTCCCGGTTAGTCCGGTACGAACTTGTAAAGATCTTTGATCGCATTGCGGACTTTGTGATGCGGCCATTCGGCGCAGGAGCACGCTCAACTGGTCGCAGACCTGTCCAAGGGTATTCGCCGTGATCGTTGGGTTAAGGCTTCCAAGGCCCTCAAGAAGATTCATTTGCTTTGAGATGCAAGTCTTAATGCGGTTGGCGACGTGTCCCCTCGCAGGTCTCGAATTGCGTCCTCAAATTCAAACCATGAGCTGATTCAAATGCACATCGGTCCTTGTAACAGTCTTTAGCTCGGTAAACATTCGCGCGAAGATGCCGGGAAGGGTAGGATGGAGCGTGAAAGGTCGACGGAGGTCGTATCGGAGACTGAACTTCATCAGGAATGCGTCGACGAGCTCAAAGTATCGGTTGGCAAGCGGATCGCCACCAAGGTCCGCGCACACAAGGTGCGCACGCTCAAGCAACCCGATGAGCGCGCGCTCGCTTCGCAGCTGCGAAACTCCAACCGTCCTGAAGACCCGCGTGCGGGGACGCCAATGACATCGGCGAGGGCCTCGGTCGTCGATACAACGACCAAGGCTTCCGTGAGTTCGCGATAAAGCTCCGAGAAAAGGTCTTTCCCCGATTTCCCCTCGTCCCGCCGAGGCGGCCTAAGTCAAGTCCAGGAGTGCGGAAGCATGACCGAGAAGACAATCGATCTGGATCAGCGTCGCGGCATGGCGGCGCAGAAGGCCACCAACGTGCGCCGGCTGTTGGCGGAGGTCGAAGCCAACGAGAAGGCCCTGCGTCTTCGGCAGGAGGAATTGGAAACTCACCTGCTTTCGGCGCCGGCCAGAAATTGGGGCGAAGCCGCCGAGAAGGCGCGCTATCTTCTCAAGCTCTTCGCCGTCTCCTTGACTGACCAAGACCCTCGAAAGCAGAAGCTGATCGCCGCGGTGCTCGACGATTTCGAGCGGCTCGAGCACGAAAACGACTGTTCAGGATAAGCGCGCCGCCTGCGCGGCGGATCTCTTCGCCCGTCGAATGCGTCGCCCCGTCGTCGACCTGGAAGATGTTTCTTCCTGTCCTTCGTGAGAGATAACACGAATATTAACCACGAAGGACACGAACAAGCACGCGCACGCGGGCGCACCAGAACCGCATTCGTTTGATTCGTTTGAATTCGGTCCCAATGACGGAGGCGCCGTCATTGCGGGCGCAGCGAAGACTTTATGTCCTTGCGCCGGTTTGCCGCGGCTGCCTTGCCCCCGGATAGCTTCGTCGCTGCCTCGCAATGACGGGGCGGCGCGCGCAAGGGTTGGACGGCGCGCGCCCTTCGGGTGCAAAATTCCCGAAGCAAAATCCGAGAACAAAATCCCGATGCCCCGCGCGCCCTTCCGAAAACTTCTCATCGCCAATCGCGGCGAGATCGCCATCCGCATCGCTCGCGCGGCCGCCGATCTCGGGATCGCCAGCGTGGCGGTCTATTCGGAGGACGATGCTTTCTCGCTGCACCTGCGCAAGGCCGACGAAGCGCATGCGTTGGGGCGCGCCGGCGCAAAAGCCTATCTCGACGGCGAGCGAATGATCGCGCTGGCGAAGGAGACGGGCTGCGACGCTATTCATCCCGGCTACGGCTTTCTTGCCGAAAACGCCGCCTTCGCCCGCGCAGTCGCGGCGTCGGGCATGACCTTCGTCGGGCCTTCGCCCGAGACGCTCGACCTCTTCGGCGACAAGATTCTTGCGCGCGAGATCGCCGCGCGGAGCGGCGCGCCGATCATCGAAGGCGCCCCGTGCGCAGCCCGGACGAAGCGCGGGCGTTCTTCGAAAGACTCGGCGCGCCGATCATGCTGAAGGCGGTCGCCGGCGGCGGCGGCCGCGGCATGCGCGCCGTGCGCCGCCCAGAGGAAATCGCCGACGCCTTCGCCCGTTGCCGGTCCGAGGCGGAAAGCGCCTTCGGCTGCGGGGCGCTCTACGCCGAGCGCCTGATCGACAAAGCCCGCCATATCGAGATCCAGATTCTCGGCGACCGCCATGGCGGCCTCATGCATTTCGGCGAGCGGGAATGCACGATCCAGCGCCGCAACCAGAAGCTCGTCGAGATCGCGCCGAGCCCTTGGCTGTCGCCGAGCTTGCGCGACCGCATTGTCGGCGCGGCCATGCGGCTCGCCTCCGCCGCGGGCGCCGACAGTCTCGGCACGTTCGAGTTCCTGCTCGACGCCTCGGACGACAGCGACGACGCCTTTTTCGCCTTCATCGAGATGAACCCGCGCCTGCAGGTCGAGCACCCCGTCACCGAGGAGGTTCTTGGCGTCGATCTCGTGCAGGCCCAGATTCGCGTCGCCGCCGGCGAGAGGCTCACGGAAATCGGCCTCGACGAAGCGCGCACGCCGCGCGGCTATGCGATCGAGGCGCGGATCAATCTCGAAGCCATGACGCTTTGGGGCGAGGCCGCCCCGAGCGGCGGCCGCATCGCCGCCTTCGACATTCCCTCGGGTCCCGGGGTCCGCGTCGATACGTTTGGCTATTCCGGCTATCGCACGATCGCGGCCTTCGATTCCCTCATCGCCAAGGTGATCGTCCATTCGCATTCGCCAGATTTCCCGGCCGCGGCGGCGAAAGCCGCCCGGGCGCTCGGCGAGTTCCGCATCGCCGGCGTCGAAACGAACCTTTCCTTCCTGCAGGCCCTCCTGACCCATCCCGATTTCGTCGCGGGCCGCATCGACACGCGCTTCGTCGAACGCCGCCTGCCGGAGCTTCTCAAAGCGGCTTCGCAGGACCATCGCCGACTCTATTTCGATGCGCAGGCCGAAGACGCGCCCGGCGACGGGGCGATCGCGCACGAGGGGCCGGAAGGCGCGGTCGCGATCTGCGCGCCGATTTCCGGCGCCCTCGTCTCGGTCGAGGTGGCGGAAGGCGACGCCGTGCGGATCGGCCAGCAGATCGCCGTCCTCGAGGCGATGAAGATGGAGCATCTGGTGACCGCGCCCTGCGGCGGGATCGTGCGCGAATTGCGCGGGCGCAAGGGGGATGCGCTCGCCAAGGACGATCCGATCCTGTTCGTCGAGCCGGCCGACACCGGCGCCGAGACTGAGGCGGAACCCGAGGCGGTCGACCTCGGCGCCGTGCGCCAGGATCTCGCCGACATGCTGGCCCGGCAGGCTTTTGGCCTCGACGAGAACCGACCCGAAGCTGTCGCTAAGCGCCGGAAAACCGGCCATCGCACCGCGCGCGAGAACATCGCCGCGCTGGTCGACGAGGGCAGCTTCGTCGAATACGGCTCGCTCGCCGTCGCCGCGCAGGCGGCGCGCCGGACGAAGGACGACCTCATCCGCAATACGCCGGGCGACGGCGTCGTCGCCGGCCTGGCGACGGTCAACGGCGACCTGTTCGAGGCGGATCGCGCCCGCTGCATGGTCGTCGCCTACGATTATACGGTGCTCGCGGGCACACAGGGGCAGCGCAACCACAAGAAGCAGGATCGCCTCTTCGCCCTCGCCGAACGGCAGCGCCTGCCCGTCATCCTGTTCGCCGAAGGCGGCGGCGGCCGGCCCGGCGACACGGAGGGGATCGGCGTCACCGGGCTCGATGTCCCGACCTTCGCGCAATTCGCGAGGCTGAGCGCCGTCGCGCCGCTCGTCGGCATCGTCTCGGGCCGATGCTTCGCCGGCAACGCGGCGCTGCTCGGCTGCTGCGACGTCGTGATCGCGACGAAGGACGCGAGCGTCGGCATGGGCGGCCCGGCGATGATCGAGGGCGGCGGCCTCGGCGTCTACCGCCCCGAGGAGGTCGGACCGGTGAGCGTGCAGGCGCCGAACGGGGTCATCGACGTCCTGGTCGAGGACGAAGCCGAAGCCTGCGCCGCGGCGAAGAAATACCTCGCCTATTTCCAGGGACGAATTGCGAACTGGAGCGCCCGCGACCAGCGGCTGCTGCGCCGCGCCGTCCCGGAGAATCGGCTGCGCGTCTACGACATCCGCAATGTGATCGAGACTCTGGCGGACCAAAACTCCGTGCTCGAATTGCGTGCGGCCTTCGGCCTCGGAATAGTCACGGCCTTCATCCGCATCGAGGGCCGGGCGTTCGGCCTGATCGCCAGCAATCCGAAGCACCTGGGAGGCGCGATCGATTCCGACGCCGCCGACAAGGCCGCGCGGTTCATGCAGCTCTGCGACGCCTTCGACTTGCCCGTCGTCTCGCTCTGCGACACGCCGGGCTTCATGGTCGGGCCCGAAGCGGAGAAGACCGGGCTCGTCCGCCATGTCTGCCGCATGTTCGTGACGGCGGCGAACCTCGACATTCCCTATTTCACCATCGTGCTGCGCAAGGGCTACGGACTCGGCGCCCAGGCGATGGCCGGCGGCGGATTCCATGCGCAGTGCTTCACGATATCCTGGCCGACCGGCGAGTTCGGGGGCATGGGTCTCGAAGGCGCCGTGCGGCTCGGCTTCCGCAAAGAGCTCACGGCGATCGAGGACCCGATCGAGCGCGACAAGCTGTTCCGGTCGATGGTGGCCAAGTCCTACGAGATCGGCAAGGCGACCAACATCGCCTCCGTGCTCGAGATCGATCAGGTGATCGATCCGGCAGAGACGCGGCGCTGGATCATCCGCGGCCTCGATTCCTGTCCGGCGGCGCAGCCAAGAGAGCGGCGCAAGCGCGCGTTCGTGGATACGTGGTGAGCCACCCGAAACAGTTGAAACGAAGAAAGGCCGCCCGTTGGCGGCCTTTCCGGATCGGCTAGGAGGTCGACTAGTCGAGCGTCGGCGCGAGACGATTTTTTCTGGTTTTCCTAAATCCTGCAAAGCCGAGCGCCGTCATGCCGGCCACCATCATCGCCCACGTCGAGGCTTCCGGGATGGGGCTGGCGGAGCCGATAATTTTTTCCGACGTCGCGATGACTCCGACGCCTGTCCAGTTGATCTCGTATTCCTCGGTCAGCGAATACGGCGAAATCGACGCCGGGAGCGAAACATAGGTCGGGGGCGCATAGGGACCCCCTGGGCCGAAAGTGTCCGTGGCCAGCAGCGTGCCCATGCCGTATCTCGCGTCCGAATTGTCCTCCCAGGTCGTTTCCGTCACGCTCCAGCCGGCCGGGATCGAATTGCTCGCCAAGAAGCTGTCCAGAGACATCACCGACGGATCCGGCGTCAATCCGGTCTCAGACACAAAGAGGTACACTGTCCCGCTGCTCGTCGTGGCCACCCCGTCGAGGTCGATGCTGGCGAGTCGCGGTAGCGAAGGTTGAACGTCCTGTGCACCTATGATCACGCCGAGTCCGTCATAGATACTGCTCCAGGTGACAGGGACAGCGTCCGGCGTCGATCCATGCGCCTTATTGACGATGGTGGTTCCGTTCGTCGAGGCGCCGATGTAGATCACGGAGGCGGAAGATGGCGCGGCTGCGACCAGTAAGGCCAGCATGGCGCCGCCGCCGGCGACTGGCTTGGCGACATTCCAGTTCGTGCGTGACTCCGCTTCTCTTGGTTTGCTCATCTTGAACTCCCCTGGAAGGAGCGCCTGGAGTGGGCGCGGGTTCAATACAACTCGACACGAACGGCTTCGACGACCCATCCCGGCCCGAAGGTAACGGAAGCCTTTTTTGATTGATATTGTGGATATCACGTAATGTTGACACGCACCATTCTGGGCCAGATAAGGAACTTAAGCAAAATATGACACGGGATTGCCGCTTTAACTTCAAGAACACGCCGAAGACAACACTTTGTCGCCCTTTTCTTCCTTAGCCACAGAACTAACGTTCACTCCTGCTCGAGTTCCCCTAACCTTGGTTTACGCCGTTGGCAACCCGAATCGAGCCGACACGCGGCACTCGTATTGCGGCTGCTCTCCCCGCGCGATCGCTGATGGCGCGCGCCGCTCAATCAGATCCGCAGCGATGAGTTCTTCAACCGGTCACAAGCGCGAGAGCGCTCCGCCAAACCGGCTCGAACTGTGAGGAGCGTCACAGCCGCTGTGCCGGGCTGGACCTTACGGTTCCCCATAGATCGCCCGCTGGGCGACTTTGGAGGTAACGATGAGCACTTCGCTTCTTGCGGAGTTCGAGGATCAAATCACCGAGCTCAGGGGACGTTTGCCCAAACTGACCGGAGACTCCCGTCGCGACGCTGCTGCCGAGCTGGAGTCCCTGACCGAATTCCTCGATCTGTTGGCGATGCTGCGCGAGCCCGGAGGAGGAGACGGCGCCGCAGCGCGAGATCCTGAACGAACGGGCCGCGAACCTGACGCGATCCCTTCCGCAAAGCAACGTCGTCAAGAGATGTAGCTGGGTCGCCTGCCAAACCCGTGCCGGGGGGTTGAGACGCTGGTGGTCGGCCTTCTCGGTGGTCAACGCTGCGGGGTGCTGGCCGACTGCGATCTGGCGCTGGCGCCTGGGGGCGTGGTTATCCTAGTACCCACTATCGTTGATCGTTGAGTCGTGATTTCAAGGTTGCATGAGCGGCCTTCGTGAAGCGACCCCGATCATATTGACGAGTGAGGAACGGGCCGGGCTTGAGAGCTTGGCGCGTTCGGCCAAGACGGAGCACCGCAGGCGCTTCAAGGCGCGCATCGTCCTGATGGCGGCGGACGGCGCGGCGACGCGGGCGATTGGCCGGGCGCTCATGTGCACGACCGGGACGGCGTCGAAGTGGCGGGTGCGCTATGCGAAGGATCGTCTGGCCGGCTTTTCCGAGACCGGCAATCGTGGAGCTGAAGCCAGATATGGCGAGGAGGTCGGCCGGCGCATCTTGGCGGTGCTCGATACGGCGCCGCCGAACGGCTATGCCAACTGGAGCGGGCCGCTGATCGCCAAGGCGCTCGGCGACGTTCACGTTCAATATGTCTGGCGCTTCCTGCGCGCGCACAAGATCGATCTTTCGGGACGCAAGTCCTGGTGCGTCAGCAACGATCCCGAATTCGCGGCCAAGGCGGCCGAGATCGTCGGGCTCTACATAGCTCCCCCCGACAACGCCGTCGTGCTCGCCGTCGACGAAAAACCGTCCATCCAGGCCCTTGAGCGGGCGCAAGGCTATCTCAAGCTGCCCAGCGGGCGCGCCATGACCGGCCAGTCGCACGACTACAAACGTCACGGGACCACCACGCTGTTCGCCGCGTTGAATGTCGAAAGCGGAGAAGTCGTCGGCCGCCACTATAAGAGGCGCCGACGGGTCGAGTTCCTCGATTTCATGAACCGGGTCGTCGCCGCCTATCCGGAGCGCCAAATCCACGTCGTCCTCGACAATCTCTCCACCCACAAACCCACCCGCGACATGTGGCTCAAGCGTCACAAGAACGTTCATCTCCATTACACGCCGACCCACGCCTCCTGGCTCAGTCAGATCGAAATCTGGTTCTCAATCCTGACCGGGCAGTCGCTCAGCGGCGCGTCCTTCGCTAGCGTCAAAGACCTCATCGCGCACATCGACGCCTTCATCGAACGATACAATCAAACCGCTCGCCCCTTCGTCTGGACCAAGTCCGAGGTCCACCAAAAGCGCCTCAGACCATGTTTCGCGGACCCGTGATTCCGGGTACTAGCACTACTTTGGCAGATTTGACGGATTCACCGGGCTGAGCGGCCTTGCGCAGTGTGGGCATTTGCTCGGCGGATGGCGCACGAAGAGATCAAGAATGGCCTGCCTGATGGCTGGCAGGCTCGGTTGCGGCGGCGGTCCCCCAATTCTTTTTTTCCGACCCGCGGCCTTGAGGCGGCGGGACTGAAGGAAGGCATAGGCCATCATGGTCATCAAAGCGTGTCGGTGCAGCCCGAACCAAGATCGGCCTTCGAAGTGGTCGAGGCCAAGTTCCTCCTTCATCTGCTGATGCGCCTGTTCGCAGACCCATCTGGCTTTGATCGTGGCGGCAAGGGTCCTGAGGCTGACGTCGGCGGGAAGATTGGACACGTAGTATTTTTGCTCGCCCGTCGACCTGCGCTCGCCGACGAGCCAGACTTCGTCGCCGGGCATGCATTGCATGCGATCATCGGCCATGCGGTGCTTGTGGCCGTCAGCGACGCGGACGCGACGGGCCGCAAAGAGGCAGGTCAGACGGCCTTTCGTGCCGCGTCGCCAGTTGATCCTTCGCCACGTCTCCCCGGCCAAGGCGGTTTCGGCGGAGATCGGCGGTTGATCCGGAATGCTGTATTTGCGCGGCCTTCCCGCCTTGGCGACGGGGAAGGTCACGGCGACGTCGGCGGGATAGACGTTCTGGCGTTTCGACAGGCCCACCGCCCACTTGAGACCGCGCTCGCTCAGCGCCTGGCGGAAGGACCCGCTGGACCCGTAACCGGAATCGGCGAGGACGCAGCCAAATCGCGCGCCCGAGGCGATGACGCGGTCGATCTCTTCGATCGCGATTTCCGGCTTGGTTCGTGCGGCCCGTTTTTCCTCCGGCACACGCGCTTGCGCCATCCGTTCGGGATCGCTCGTCCACTCTTCCGGCAGGAACAGCCGCAGGCCCACCGTCACCGGGACCTCTCGCGATGCGAGCGTCAGCGAGACCAACGACTGACAGTTCGCCGTCTTGCCCAGCGCGGAAGCATATTGCGGCGCGACGCCGACCGAATGCTCGCCCTTCTTCGGCAACGCCGTATCGTCGACGATCAGCCACGCGTCGGCGCCGCCGACCATTCGGTCGGCTTCGGCGAGCAGAACCTTCTCAAGCGGCGCCGTATCCCACGCCCTGCCGGTGATGAAATGATGAAGCTGGTCGTATCCGACTTCGCCGTCCCGCGCCGCCATAGGCTGGACGCTCTTGCGATCTCCCGCGCCGATCAGACCCGCAATGTAGGCCGGGCACATCCGCGCGCGCACCTTGTGCCGCAAGGCGCTTACGAACGGCGCCAGCCACGTTTCCAGATCGGACTTCCAGGTCGCGTCCATGGTCGGCCCTCCACAAGCCGACCACCCATGAATCACGTAAAACGCAATTCGAGAATCCCAATCCCGCCAAGCCGCTCAAAAATCTGCCAAAGTAGTGCTAGGAACGAGGCCGATCTAGCGAAGCGCCTCGGCCCTTAGAGCGGTCTCCCAGCGAATTGATTTGGAGGGAATTCCCTAATCAGGTCGGTCTATGATTCTTGAGGCTCGCCGCGCGAAGGAGGCGGCGAGGATGGCGCTTTCGGACGATCTTCGCAAACGTGTTGTGGACGCTGTGGTGGAAGGCGGGATGTCGCGCAATGCGGCGGCCAAACGTTTTGGGGTGAGTATAGCCAGCGCGGTACGCTGGGTTTGTCGTTTCAACTCCACCGGCGAGATTTCTCCAGCGCCGACGGCGGGGATCAGCGGTCGCACCGGATCGAAGCGCATGGCGACTATCTGCTCGACTCATTCGCCGTCAGCCCGATATCACGCTGCTGGAAATCCAGGGACGGTTGAACGCCAATTGCGGCGAACATTTCTCTTCATCCGTGATCTGGCGTTTCTTCGACCGCCACGAGATCACTTTTAAAAAAAGACCGCGCACGCCGAGGAGCAGCAACGCCCGGACGTCCTGAAGCAGCGCCAGGCGTGGTTTGGGGCGCAACTCGATCTGGACCCGAGGAAACTCGTTTTCATCGACGAAACGGGAGCGTCGACCAATCTGAATAATAAATAGAAGATAAGAGGATGGAGAAGTCTATGGCAACCAGGTGAAGCGGAAGGCCTGATGGCCGCCGCCACGATCGACCGTGTCGAAACAGCTCTCGCGATCGAGCTGGTTGTGACCAGATTTTTGGTAAGCGACCGCCGTCGCCGTCGGACCGGCGCCCCGTCCCTTTGCGGCTGGCGACTGTGTTGCCCGCCGGCGCCGTCCGGGCGAGCGATCATGAAACCCGACGACTGCACTTGGCGGCTTTGCGTTTTTTAGCGGCTCCGCAACGATCGTCGATGGTGACAAGACTGCGTCGGCATGGTTTGAGTGCCCGTGGGGGATCTTTCGTTGCCGGGGCGAGCGCACCCGGCGAACCGAGATAGGATCGTGACGACGACCCTGGAAAACACGAGATCGGCCGTGATCGCCGAATTCGCCAGTCTCGCTGACATTCTCGACCTCGCCAATGTCGTCATCCATGACCTGGAAGGCACGATCCTCCATTGGACGACGGGCTGCGAGCGCCTCTACGGCTGGAGCAGGCAGGAGGCCGTCGGACAGATCGTCCACCACCTGTTGAAGACCAGGTATCCCGTGCCGCGGAGCGAGATCGCTGCGACCATGCGCGAACGCGGCAGTTGGGAGGGCGAGCTCGAACATCACACGAAGTCCGGGGCAGTTGTTTCGATCGCGAGCCTATGGGTCGCGCGGAAGTCCGACGACAACGTCGTCCGTTTCGTGCTTCAGACGAATAACGACATCACCGGACTGAAGCGCGCCAAGGCCGACCTGGCGACGCGCGAGGCGCATCTGCGCTCGATTCTCGACACCGTGCCGGAGGCGATGATCGTGATCGACGAGCGGGGCCTAGTCACGTCCTTCAGCGCCGCAGCGGCGAAACTGTTCGGATACCAACCCGAGGAAGTGATCGGACAGAACGTCAGGATGTTGATGCCCGAACCTTACCGGGCCGAGCATGACGGCTACGTCGCCAATTATCTCAAGACCGGCGAAGCGCGGATTATCGGTTACGGGCGGCTGGTGAAGGGCCTCACCAAGGACCGCAGAGAGTTTCCGATAGAGCTGGCCGTGGGTGAAACCCACTCCAACGGCCAACGGATCTTCACCGGCTTCATCCGCGACCTCACCAGCCGCCGGAAGATGGAGGATGAACTCCGGCAGTCGCAAAAGATGGAGGCGGTCGGCCAGCTCACCGGCGGCGTCGCCCACGATTTCAACAATATCCTGACGGCGATCATCGCCAATTTGGAGATGCTTTATCCGGGCGTCCGTGACCCCGAGCTGCGCGAGTATGTCAAGGAGGCCTTGGACGCGGCTCAGGATGGCGCGAAGCTGGCGTCCCAGCTGCTGGCGTTCGGTCGACGTCAGTCGCTCAATGCAAAGTCGACCGACGTGGGCCCTCTGGTCTCCAATTTCGCCGATCTCCTGCGGCGGACTTTGGGCGAAGCAATCGAGCTTCGGATCGTGGTCGTGGGCGCCCCGCATCTGACGGTGGTCGACCCTTCGCTCCTGCTGAACGCCCTGCTCAACCTGGCGATCAACGCGCGGGACGCGATGCCGCGCGGCGGGCGACTGACGATCGAAATCTCCCATGCGCGTCTCGACGCCGACTATGCGCAGACCTACCCGGACATCCGTACAGGCCGTTACGTCCTGATCACGGTCACGGACACGGGATCGGGCATGTCGGAAGAGGTGCGCCAGCGCGCGTTCGAGCCGTTCTTCACCACCAAGCCGACCGGCGCCGGCACTGGGCTCGGCCTGAGCATGGTCTACGGATTCGTCAAGCAGTCGGGCGGGAATATCCAGATTTACAGCGAATTGGGACACGGAACGAGCGTGCGGGTCTTCCTGCCCGTTGCGGAGAATGCCGGAACGGGCGCGGCGCCGAACGCCGTCGAACCGCAGGAGGCCGATCTGCCGCAGGGAACCGAAACCATACTCATCGTGGAGGACGATCCGCGTCTGCGCCGGGTCCTGGGCAAGCGGCTCCGGAGCCTCGGTTACGAGGTCGTCGAGGCGGACAGCGGCGCAGCCGCGATGGCCGAGCTCGCGACCCTGCCCGAGGTGGCGATGATATTCACCGACATGGTCATGCCCGGCGGCATGACGGGCTACGAACTGGCGCAGGCGGCGCTGGCGCTGAAGCCCGACATCAAGGTCCTCTTCACCTCCGGCTATGCCGAGCCGGCGATCGCGCGTCTCGGACAAAAGACGGGCGCGTGGCTCAAGAAGCCCTATACCGCCGACGAGCTTGCCGAAAAGGTCCGGGAGGTCCTTCGCCACCCCGAGGAGTGAGCGCAAGCGGCGCAACCGATGCGCCCGCGCTCGCCGCGCCTGCTCAGGATTCAGCGGGCGGGGGCGTGTTCCCTACCGCCGCCTGCGCCATTCGATCGCGGCGGTGGTCGCCGCCAGAACGAGAACGCAGGCCGTCGGGAACAGGAGCGCGCGGATGCCCCAGGCGGAATAGGCGATCGCCCCCACCGCGCCGCCGCAGACGATGCCGGCCCAGAGGATGAGGTAGGGAATCCAGGCCGCGGCGGGACCCACCCTGCAAAGGGCTTCCGCCAGCCGCTCGCCAAAATTGACCAGCGTCCCGGTGACATAGGTGAGAGCGGTCCTGGTTTGACCGGCCTGGTGGAGGACCCCGTTCTGCGCGCCCATCGCCATCGCCATGAGAAAGGCGGCTCGCACGCCCGAAAGGGGGGCGAGAGCCGCCGCGCCGAGCAGGGCCGATTCCACGAGCAGGATCGCAGGCCGGCGCCAATCCTTGGCCGCGATCGCCAACATCTTCCCGCCGGAGACGCCCACGACGAACAGCCCGACCAGGACCCCCGCCATGGACGCTTTTCTCCACGGTACGCCGCCGACGCCGACGCCGATCGCAAACTGGGTCGAATTCCCGCTTGCGAAGGAAACGAACAGGTGGCCCAAGGTCAGAAAGCCGACCGCATCGACGAAGCCGGCGATGGCGAGAAGGGCGGTCGCCAGCATCAATTCGCCGAGCACTTCGTCTTTCATCGCCGCCGGCCGCCGGCCTAACGGGAGCTGACAGCGCGTTCGAGTTCGCTCTTGCTCATCCGCGACCGACCAGGGATGTCTCGCTCGCGCGCCTTGCGGTAGAGGTCGGCTCGGGTCTCGCCGCCGCCCCTCTTTGTTTGGGACCGAGACCCGCCGTTCCCCTCGGCCTCGGCCTGCGCGGTTTCGCCGCGTGCTTCCTTGGCCTTGGTCCGGCGGAGATTCTGCGCGTTCTTCTTCGGGCTTTGCTGGTTCGAGGCGCCGGCTTCGCTGAGGGCGATCGCGACCGCCTGCCTCGGATTCTTGACCTTCTTGCCGCTTCCTCCCGATCGCAATTCGCCATGCTTGAACTCGTGCATGACCCGTCCGACCGTCTCTTTCTGCGGCTTGGACTCTTTGGACGCCATGGTGATGATCCTCTCGATCGAAACCCGCCGGGCGTGAATCCGTCCGCGGGTTGAAAAACAACACGAATTGCGGGCCCGGGTTCCACCGGCGGACCAAGGCGAAAATCCAGCGCCGCAAGCCGTGGCGGGGAACGCCTCAACTACCCCGATGGCTCGAGCGGGCGCGCGCCGCCGGCCTCCGCCAGCGCCACCGCAATGAGCCTTTCGCCGGCGAACGGGATGACCCGGAGCCGCCGCCCGTCCCGCAGCGTCGCCGTTTGGTCCGCGAGCCGGATCTCGATGTCGGCAAAATCGAGCCACGTGCCGTCAAGCGGATGGATCGCCTTGTAGACCGCCTCCTTAGCGACGAAGACGAGGCGCTGCGCGACGCCGTCGTTCCCGGTCTCGCACCGCTCCGCCGCGCTCACGACCATGTCAACGATCTCCGCGGGCAGAGGCTCGGCTGGTTCGACGTCGACGCCGAGGCCGACGAGCCGCCCGCCGCGAGCCGCTGCGGCGAGCGCGAAAGCCTCGTCATGCGCGAGCGAACCGACGATGCCGGCGGGCCAAGCCGGCGCGCCGGAAGGCAGGCGCGGCAGCGGCGCCGTCCTCGTCGGCGCCGAGTTCATGGAGGAGACGGCGGGCGGCGATGCGGGCCGCCCCGCTCGCGCGGCGCACCTCGACGCGCGCCCCTGGGCGGGGATCGGCGAACGCGGTTTCGTCTCCGGGGCCGATTCGCCGCGCCGCGACAAGCACGCCGTAAGCGGAAAGCTCCGACCGCAGGAGCGCAAGGTCGAGATCGTCCGGCGCCGCTTTCATCGGTCCTTCATGCCACCGGCGCGCCGCGAGGCACAAGGCGGCCGGCGGACCGCGCCAGCGCGGGCTGGGGAACTCCTCACCGAGCGCATGTGGCTCCCTGCGCCGGGCGCCTGTTGTTTGGGGCCTAACGCGCGAGCCCATCGTCGTCATTCACCCGACTGCGGCGCAGCGATACTCCTGCGGATATAGACGGCGACCGGCCCGGTAACCGCGAGGCCGCGCAGCTCGTCCGGCGAGACCAGCCGCGCCGCGATGATCTCGCGGTTGTCGAGTTGCAGCCTGGGCGGCTGGTCCAATCGCAGTTCGAAGAAATGCACCCGATCTCTCCGCCCGTCCCATATCCCCGAGGCTTCGCCGGCGGGAACGAGCCGCTGTGCGACGAGGCCGACCTCCTCGTCCAATTCGCGCCGCGCCGCCGCCTCGGGCGTCTCGCCGCGCCGGATCGAGCCGCCGGGGAAATTCCACTCCGCCCGGTATGACGACCGTACGAGCAGAAGAGCCCGATCGACAGTGACCGCCACGAGCGCGCCTTCATGACTTGCGCCGCGCAGACGCCACCAGATGCGGGCGAGCGGAAAACCGAGGCGGAACGCGATGCGAAAAGCGGCGTCGACAGGCGCAAGCCCCGGCATAGGTTGAATCTCCATTTCCCGCCACTCACCTGGCCAGCGTCCGCGGACCACTCGTCCAATATAGGTTCGAGCAGATTCGCCATTTGCGGCAGTCGCGATCAAAAAGCTCGCCGAAGCCGCCACGATTGCGAGCACCCTCACCCAAGCCAGAAAATCCCGCGCGCGCTTGCTATCCCAGCGTATAGACGCGAAACTCCACCGCAACTCGCTCGTGGATTCCGGCCTCATGTCCTCCCGATCGCGGCGCGCCGTCTCGAAGCCTTTGCCCGAATCCTCGGGTGAACCGACCCGCGAGGCCCTGGTCGCCGCCCTCGCCGAGCGCGAGCGGGAGCTTGCCGAGGCGCGGGAGCAGCAGGCGGCGATCGCCGAGGTGCTTGAGGTCATTAACGCCTCGCCTGGCGATCTTGGGCCGGTGTTCGACGCGATCGTGAAAAAAGGGGCGCGGCTCTGCGACGCGAACAACGGCACGCTGTGGCTCGTCGAGGACGGAACCGCCCGGCTCGTGGATATGCTCAGCCGAGGACCGCGGGCGTCCTACTTCGAGACCGTGCCCGCCGCGGACCTGCTGGGCCGCGACGCTGAGGACAGGCCCTTTCTCCATATCGTGGATCTCAAGGCGACCAAGGCCTACCGGAAAGGGGTTCCCTTGATAGTCTACAGCGTCGAGATCGGAGTCCGGACCGTGCTCCTTGTTCCGCTCGTCGACGGTGGGAGCGTGGTCGGCGTTCTCACAATCGACCGCAACCAGGTGCGGCCTTTCGCCGACGGGCAGATCGCGCTTGCGCGCGCCTTCGCCGGCCAGGCGCTGATCGCGATAAAGAACGCACGCCTCATCAACGAGACGAAGCAGGCGCTCGAGCGGCAGACGGCGACGGCGGAGGTGCTTAAGGTCATTGCTCGCTCGCCGTCAGACGCGCAGCCGGTGTTCGAGGCCATTGCGGAGAGCGCGAAGCGGCTAATCGGGGCGAAAACCGCGCTTGTCTTTCGCGTGATCGAGGGCATGATTCACTTGGCCGCTTATACTGCGTTGCCGACGGAGGAAGAGGAAGCGGCGCTCCTGGCGCTCTATCCGCGGCCCTATGCGGAGTCCGTCTATGCCCGGGTCGAAAGGGGGGGAGAGCCGGTGGTCTACCCCGATGTCGACTCCATGCCGCCGTACATGCGCGATTTCATCACGCGGTTTGGCCACGCCAGCTTCACCGCGGCGCCGATGACGAGTCGCGGGCGGGGACTTGGCGTGGTTTCGGTTTTGCGAAGCGAAGGCGGCTCGCTCCCTGCGCATCAAATCCAGCTCCTGCAAACCTTCGCCGATCAGGCCGTGATCGCGATCGAGAACGCGCGGCTGTTTAACGAGACGCAGGAGGCGCTGGAGCGGCAGACGGCGACCTCCGAGATCTTGCGGGTCATCAGTCAATCGCCGACCGACGCAGAGCCCGTTTTCAAGTCGATTGTTTCCGCCGCGGTGCGGTCGCTGCGCTGCGACCTCGCGGTGGTGCTGCTGTGTGACGGCGACGTCTACGAACATACCGCGGCCGCAACGGCGCAGGGTCCGATGGACCTTCCGCCCGGCCGCCTACCGATTGACCCCGCCTCCAACTTTCCTTCCCGGGCGATCGTCGCCAAGGAGACGCTTCACCTTCCGGATTGGTCGCGTATCGAACTGCCCGAACACGAACGCAACATTCGAGCCGCGTTCGGCGTCAATTCCACGCTCTACCTTCCGCTGGTGCGAGAGGCAGGGGAATGCATCGGCGTGATCGCTGTAGCGGGAACCCGACCCAACAGCTTCGGCCCGAAGGAAATCGCGCAGGCCGAAGTCCTTTCGCGACCAGGCGGTGATCGCGATCGAGAACGCGCGGCTCTTCAACGAGACGCAGCGAGCGCTAGAGCGCCAGACCGCGACCTCCGAGATTCTCAAGGTCATCGCCGCCTCCCCGTCCGAGTCGGCACCGGTCTTTGAAGCCATCGCGCACACTGCGAAGCGGTTGCTCGACGGCTATTCGAGCGTGGTTTGGCGGTTCGAAGGCGAAATAGGGCATCTCGCCGCGTTCACGCCGACCAACCCCGAGGCCGACGCCGCGTTGCGCGCTGCTTCGCCAGCCACGGTCAGCGAATTCCCGTTAGGTGAGCCGCTCGGCCGAGGCGAGATCGTGCAGATTCCCGACACCGAGGACGCGCCGCAACGACTGCGCGACCTCGCGCGGGTGCGCGGCTATCGGGCGATGCTGTTCGTGCCGCTGATGCAGAAGGGCTCGGGCGCTGGATTAATTTGTGTCGACCCGCGCAAAGCCTGGCCAGTTCGATCCCGAGGAGGTGGCCCTCCTCAAGACCTTCGCCGACCAAGCCGTGATCGCGATCGAGAACGCGCGGCTCTTCAACGAGACGCAAGAGGCGCTGGATCAGCAAAAGGCCTCAGCGGAGGTGCTCGGCGCAATCAGCAAGTCGGTCGCGGACACGGCGCCGGTGTTCGAGGCCATTCTGGACGCGTGCGAGCGGCTGTTCGGCGCCGAGGCGATCGGCATCTGCACGATCGGCGACGACGACATGGTGCGCGTCGCGGCCTGGCGCGGCCCGTGGGCCGATGAAGTCCGGCGCGACGTCACGGCGGTCGGCGAAAGCGTCACCGGGCGGATCATTCGCGAGCGCCGCGTGCACCACATCCCGGACCATGCGGCCGAGCCCAATCTATCCCCGACCCTGCGCGAGCGCGTGAACCGTCTCGGAAGCGCGTCGCTTCTCTATGCGCCGATGCTGTGGGAGGACGCCGGTCTCGGCTCGATTGTGGTCGTACGCAAGCCGCCAAGACCCTTCTCGGAGCGGGAGCAGGCGCTGCTGCAAACCTTCGCCGACCAGGCGGCAATCGCAATCCAGAACGCGCGGCTATTCGAGGAGGTGCAGGCGAAGACGCGCGACCTCGAGGAGTCGCTCGCGCAGCAGACGGCGACCGCGGACGTGCTCAAGGTCATCAGCCGCTCGGCGTTCGATCTGCGAGCCCGTGCTCGACACGCTCATCCGTTCGGCGATTGAATTGTGTCGGCGCGGCGCATGGCTCGATCAATATTCGTCGAGGGAGACGCTTACCTTCACAAGTCGAGCCACGGTCGCAGCCCGGACATTGTGAGGTTGGTCAGCCAAAATCCGCTTTCGCCGGGCCGTGGAACGCTTGCGGGACGCGTCAGGCGCTTTCGGGGAGGCGCCTCGACCTAGCATCCCGGACGTGTTGGAGGACGCCGAGTATTCGCCCTCCATGAAGGCAGTCGATTGATGGGCTCTTTCCCCCTGCTCGGCGTGCCCCTGCTGCGAGATGGACAAATCGATCGGCATGTTGATCATGGTGGCGCGCCGGAGTCGGATTCGTTCTACGCCGCGGCAGGTCGAGATCGTTCAGACCTTCGCCGACCAGGCTGTGTCGCGTCGAAAACGTGCGGCTGTTCGACGAGGCGCAGGCGAAGACGCGCATTTGGAGGTCGCCAGCAGACCGCGACCTCCGAGATGCTGAAGGTCATCGCCGCCTCGCCGGCCGACACAGCGCCCGTTTTCGAGGCCATTGCCGAGAGCGCCAAGCGCCTGCTCGGCGGCTATTGCGGCGACGGTTTGGCGCTTCGAGGGCGAGATCGCCCACCTCGCCGCGCTCACGCCAACCAACCCCGAGGCCGACGCCGCGTTGCGGGCGCTTTCGCCGGGCCCGATCGGCCAATTCCCGTTCGCGGCGCGGCTCAGCGACGGCGAGATCGTGCACATTCCCGACGTGCGAGCGCGACCCCGCACGGTTGCGCGACATCGCGCGCCTGCGCGGCCATCGCGCGGATGCTGTTCGTGCCGCTGTGCACGCCGGCTCGGCGGCCGGCATACTTCTTCGTCACCCGGCAACAGCCAGGCGCGTTCGATCCCGACGATCGTGGCCCTGCTCAAAACATTCGCCGATCAGGCGGTGATCGCGATCGAGAACGCGCGGCTGTTCAACGAGGTGCAGGCTCGCACGCGCGACCTCGAGGAATCGCTCGCGCAACAGACGGCGACGGCGGACGTGCTCAAGGTCATCAGCCGCTCGGCGTTCGATCTCGACGCGGTGCTGGAGACGCTCGTCAATTCCATGCGCCAACTGTGCAGCGCGCCACAGGGGATGATCCTCCTGCGCGACGGCGATCATCTGCGCATGGCGCTTCAGAGGGGCTATCCGTTTGAGTTCGAGCGCTATGTCGAGGCCAATCCGCCGCCAATCGCAGCGAGCACCGGCGCGGGACGTGCGGCGCTTACGCGCGCCGTCGTGCACATACCAGACGTGCTCGCCGATCCGGAATACCGATACAGCGAAGGTCAGCGGCTCGGGCAATATCGCGCAATGCTCTCGGTTCCGATGTTGAGAGAAATCAGCTCGTCGGCGTCTTTTCGCTGGGACGCCCGACCCCCGTCCCCTTCACCCACCGCCAGATCGAACTCGTGCAGACCTTTGCCGACCAAGCCGTAATCGCCATCGAGAACGTGCGGCTCTTCAACGAGGTGCAAGCGAAGACCCGCGATCTCGAGGAGTCGCTCGATCGCCAGACCGCGACTTCCGAAATCCTGCGCGTCATCAGCCGGTCGCCCACCGACGCAGGACCGGTGTTCGATCGTATCGTGACGACCGCCGCGCGGCTGCTGCGCTGCGATTACGCCTACGTCATCCTAACGGACGGCAAGGAATGGCGGCCCGTCGCCGGGGCGACCTTGGGCGGCGTGAGGGCGGAAATGCTGCCGGACAAGTATCCTGTCGATCCGAGCGCGGATTTCCCCTCCCGCGCCATCGCCTCGAAAGCGATGGTTCACGTGCCGGACTGGTCGCTCGTCGAGCTCCCCGCGATCGAAGCCCAAGTGCGGGACATCCTCAGCGCCCGGTCCTCGCTCTATCTGCCTTTCCTGAGAGAGGGCGAGTGTGTGGGCTTGCTCGGGTTCGTGAGCCAACGCGCCCATGGCTTCGGCCTTGCCGAGATCACGCAAGCCGAGTCCTTTCGCGACCAGGCCCTGATCGCAATCGAGAACACCCGGCTGTTCAACGAAACCCAGGAGGCGCTGCAGCAGCAGACGGCGACGGCGGACGTGCTCAAGGTCATCAGCCGCTCGGCGTTCGATCTCGATGCGATCTTTCAGACGCTGGTTGCGACGGCCGTCGATCTCTGCAAGGCGTCCTCGGGAACATTATGCGTTCGGGACGGCGACGTTTTTCGGTATCAGGGCATGGCCGGCCCCGATTCCAGTCCGGATTTGCAGCGCTATCTCGCAGCCCACCCGATCGTCGAGCCGGACGGGCATACGGTCGCCGGGCGGATCATTCTTTCGAAGACGGTCGAGCATGTTCCCGACGTCGCGTCCGACCCATCCTACGCCGTGCCCCTCGCCGCGCACGGCAACCCTGCGCGCGCCCTTCTCGGCGTGCCTTTGCTCGGAAAGGATCGGGTGGAGGGCGCGCTGGTCCTGACCCGCAAGCAGGCAGGTGAGTTTCCTGCCCGCCAAATCGAGATTCTGCAAACCTTCGCGGACCAGGCCGTGATCGCCATCGAGAACGCGCGGCTCTTCAACCAGGTCCAGGCCCGCACGCAAGAACTTGCCGCCTCGCTCGACGACCTGCGCAAGGCGCAGGACCGCCTGATCCAGTCGGAAAAGCTCGCTTCCCTCGGCCAGCTCACCGCCGGCATCGCCCACGAAATCAAGAACCCGCTGAACTTCGTCAACAATTTCTCCGCTCTGTCGCGCGAGCTGGTCGACGAGCTCGCCGACGTTATCAAGGCCGCGCCCCTCGAAAAAGCCCAGCGCGACGAGGCGGAGGAGCTGATGGGCGCCGTTTGCGGGAACCTCGAAAAGGTGGTTCAGCACGGCAAGCGGGCCGATTCGATCGTCAAGAACATGCTCCTGCATGCGCGCGAGGGGTCGGGCGAGCGATCGTCGGTCAACGTCAACGCGATGGTCGACGAGGCGCTGAATCTCGCCTATCACGGCGCACGGGCCGAGAAGCCCGGCTTCAATGTGACGATCCGGAAATCGCTCGACCCTGACGCCGGCGCGGCCGACCTCTTCCCGCAGGAGATCACGCGTGTGCTGCTCAACTTGATTTCCAACGGCTTCTACGCGACGACGAAGCGGAAGCAGGCGGAGGGGGCCCTCTATGAGCCGACGATATTTGCTTCGACCCGTGATCTCGGACACAGCGTCGAAATCGTCATTCGGGATAACGGGACAGGGATCCCCGACGAGGTGAAAGCAAAAATGTTCAATCCATTCTTCACCACCAAACCGGCGGGCGAAGGCACCGGGCTCGGTTTGTCGTTGAGCCATGATATTGTCGTCAAGCAGCACGGCGGGACGCTGGATGTTTCGACAGAGCCCGGCGCCTATACGCAGTTCACCATCGTACTGCCACGCGCCTGCGTTCCTTCTTCCCGCTCGCGGGAAGAAGGCTAGGATGAGGGCCGGGAGATGAACCGCAGGTCGCCAATCGCCACGCCCCTCACCCGGCCTCTCTCCGCGAGCGGGGAGAGGCGAGTCGCAAACGCGCCGCCGAAAGCGGGGGGAGTCAAATGAGCGCGCTGATCCTGGTCGTCGACGACGAGCCCGACGTCGCCGAGCTCTTTCGCCAGCAGTTCCGCAAGGAGCTGCGCGCGTCGCGCTTCGCCATGGAGTTCGCGCAGTCGGCGAGCGAGGCCCTGGAGCGGGTCGAACTCGGAGGAGGCGGAGAAGCTTGTTCTCATCCTCTCCGACATCAACATGCCGGGAATGAGCGGCATCGAATTGCTGCCGCGCGCGCGGAAAGCCCGGCCCGAGGTGCCCGTGATCATGATCACCGCCTATGGCGACGCGGAGACCCGGAGAAGGGCGGTTGAAGCCGGCGCTGCCGGCCTCTTCACCAAGCCGATCGACTTTCCCGAGCTGCGGGGCGAAATCTCGCGCCGCCTCGACGCTGCGATTGGCTTCTCATGACGGCAAAGATCCTCGTCGTCGACGACGAACCGGATCTCGAAGACCTGGTGAGGCAGAAGTTTCGCCGGCAGATCAAGGACGGATCGATCGAATTCGGCTTCGCGCGCGACGGCGTGGAGGCGCTGGCCCTTCTCGCCGAGAAGGGCGATTTCGACATGGTCGTGTCCGACATCAACATGCCGCGCATGGACGGGCTCACCTTGCTCGCCAAGCTGCAGGAGGAGGCGACCAAGTTCTCGACCGTGATCGTCTCGGCCTACGGCGACATGGCGAACATCCGCACGGCGATGAACCGGGGCGCATTCGACTTCCTGACGAAGCCGATCGACTTCACCGACTTCGAGACGACCGTCCGCAAGACGATTGGCCATGTGGCCGCCTTGCGAGAAGCTCGCGCGCATCAGGCTGCCGCGGAGCGCGCCCACGCTTCGCTCTCGCGCTATTTCTCGCCCAATCTCGCCCGCAGCCTGGCCGCCGACGCCAATGCGCTCGCGCCCGGCGGGGAGAGGCGCGAGATCGCGACCCTGTTCACCGACATCGCCGGATTCACGCCCCTGGTGGAGTCGCTCGACCCGAGGCAGCTGGCAAGCCTCCTCAGCGGCTATCTCGAAGGCATGACCGAAATCGTGTTCGCCCACGAGGGCACGGTCGCCAAGATCATCGGCGACGCGATCCATGTCCTGTTCGGGGCGCCAGGCGAACAGCCGGACGCGGCGAGTAGGGCGGTCGCCTGCGCGCTCGCTCTCGACGCGCTCTCGGAGGACTACCGCAGCGAGTGGAAGGCGCGCGGCGTTCCGCTCGGAGTGACTCGCATCGGCGTTCATGCGGGACCGGCGATCGTCGGCAATTTCGGCGGCGGGCGACTTTTCGACTACACGGCCTACGGCGACACGATCAACGCCGCGGCGCGGCTCGAGGCGGTCAACAAGCAGCTCGGCACGCGCATCTGCGTCAGCGCGACCGCCGCCGACCTGGCGGAAGGTTTCACCGGCCGGCCAGTCGGCGATCTCCGGCTGCGCGGGCGGAGCGAGCCGCTGCGCGCGTATGAGCCGCTCTCTCCGGAGGAATTCGCCAGTCCGGCGACCGCGGCCTATGCGGATGCATTCGCCAAGCTCGAGGCGAATGACGCGGGCGCGGTCGCCGCCTTCGCCGCGCTTCTCGGCTCCCATCCTGACGACCCGCTTGCGCAATATCATCTAAAGCGGCTCCTCAATGGCGCGACGGGAACCGAGATCGTGACGCTGTAGGATCTCCCAAACTGGCGAAACCGTCGCGGCAGCCCCGCCAGCTAAAGGAGGTGCGCCGGAACCGATGGCGCGCTGCCCTTCATGCGCGCTCGCGCATCCGCCTCGCATTTGACGCAAACGTCCGTCCACTCTAGCCTTTCGCAGCCCCGACAGAGGGCTCGGCAGCACGAAGCCGAATTGCATTATTTGAAGTGGCCACGACGGCCGAGGTGGAGGAAACGAATGCGGACCCCGATGGCGACTTTCGCCGGATTATTGGCATGCGGGCTTGCGGCGACGGCCGCGCTCGCCGAGCCCAAAACGAACCTGCTCAGTCAATGGTCCGAGGGCTCGGATGCGGCGGCGATCGCCAAGCTCGGCGAAATGTTTACCGCGGCCGGCGGCAAGTGGGCGCAGACCTCGATTGCCGGCCACACGGCCAACACGCTGGCGAAACTCCGCGCCGACGTCGTCGCCGGCAACGCGCCTCCCGCCGTCCAGCTCAAGGGACCGGAGATCGCCGAGTGGAACGCGACCGGTCAGACCGCCAACCTCGACGCGATCGCCAAGGCCGAAAATTGGGACAAGGTTGTGGCGCCCGAGCTCCTGCCGGTGATGAAGCCGTCAGGCAATTGGGTCGCGGTGCCCATGAACATTCATCGGATCAACTGGATCTGGGGCTCGACCAAGGCGATGGAGAAGGCCGGCATCAAGGAGCTGCCGAAGACCTGGGCCGACTTCAACGCCGACTGCGACAAGGTGGTCGCGGCGCATCTCATCTGCCTCGCGCATTTCAGCCAGGACTGGACGGACGCGACGACCTTCGAAGTCGTCGTTTACGGCATGGACATCGACCTCTTCCGCAAGGCCTTCGTCGAAGGCGACACGAAAGCGATGCGCTCGCCGGAAATGGTCAAGGCGTTCAAACAGATGCGCCTGATGGTGTCGAAATACATGGACCCGGGCATCGCCGGCCGTGACTACAATACCGCCACCAGCATGATCGCCAAGGGGCAGGCCGCCTTCATGATCATGGGCGACTGGCAGATCGGCATTTTCACCGCGGCCGGGCTCAAGACGCCGGAAGACTACCAGTGCGCCCAGGCGCCGACCGACTGGGGCAAGCCGGGCTTCATCCTCAATTCGGATTCGGTCGTCTTCTTCAAGCAGACCGATCCCGACTATGTCGCCGGTCAGAAGCTGCTCGCGCAACTCATCATGTCGCCGAAGTTCCAAACCGTGTTCAATGAGGCCAAGGGCTCGATTCCCGCTCGCATGGACGTCAGTCTTGACGGCTTCAACCCCTGCCAGAAGAAGTCGGAGCAGGCCTTGAAGGAGTCGATCGCCGACGGCACGCTGGTGCGCTCGATGGCCCACAACATGACTGTGCTGCAGAAGTATCGCGGAGCGATGCTGGACACCATAACATCCTTCGTGAACAATCCTAAAATGACTCCGGAAGAAGCCGCCAACGCCATGGCGGACGCAGTGGACGCGCAAAAGTAGCTTTCGAACGCCCGTCGCGAGGCCCATCTTCGTGCGACGGGCTCCTCTTCCCGGTGCGATAGAACGCCGCCATGTCGAACGTCGTAGCCGCGACCAACGCCGCCCAAGCGACCGTCCGCCGACGCCAGACGTTGGCGGCCTGGACACCGCGGCTGGTCATCGCGGCGCCCGTGTTCGCGAGCCTCGTCTATGTGTTCGGCTTCTCGTTGTGGACGCTCTATATCTCTCTGTCCAACAGCACGATGTTGCCGACCTACAGATTCGTCGGCCTGAAACCCTATTTCGATCTCTGGTCGAACGAGCGCTGGCAGATCGCCTACGGCAATCTTTTCTATTTCAGCGCGTTCTATGTCATCCTGACACTCGCCATAGGCCTTGCTCTGGCGATCGCCCTCGATCAGCGGGTGCGCGGCGAGGCGGTGTGGCGCACGATTTTCCTCTATCCGCTGGCGGTCTCGTTCGTGGTGACCGGCGTTGTGTGGAGCTGGCTCTACAGTCCCGACGCCGGCATCGAATACCTCGTCCGCAGCCTCGGCTGGCACGATTTCACCTTCCGCCTGACGACGAACCGCCACACCGCGATCTATGCGATCATCGCAACGGGCATCTGGCAGTCGTCGGGTTTCGCGATGGCCCTGTTTCTCGCCGGCCTGCGCTCGGTCGATCCCGACCTCGTCAAGGCGGCCCAGATCGACGGCGCCGGTCCCGCGCGCATTTACCGCAAGGTGATCCTGCCCTCGATCGCGCCGATCTTCGTCGCGGTCGTCGTCGTTCTCCTGCAGTTCGCAATCAAGACCTTCGATCTTGTCGTCGCTCTGACACAGGGAGGACCCGGGATCTCGACCACCTTCCCGGCCAACTACGTCTATGATCTCATGTTCCAGCGCGGCGAGATCGCGGTCGGCGCCGCGGCCGCCGTCATGATGCTGGCCGCGCTCGCGGTCGTGCTCGTGCCCTACGCGCTTTGGACGGTCTGGCGTTCGCGCCGGGTGGCCGCCCATGGTTGACGCCGCCCTCGCTGTTTCATTCGATCCTCACGCGCGGGCGGAAAGCCTCCGCTATGCGGCGCGACGGGTCGCGATCTATGCCTTCCTCAGCGTGTTCGCAGTGATTTATCTGCTGCCGCTGTTTGTCGTCGTCGCCAATTCATTCCGCGAATTGCCGGAGATCACGCGCAACGGCCTTATCGCATTGCCGCACAGCCTGACGTTCAAGGCCTGGCCGGAAGCCTGGGCCCATTATTGCGTCGCGGGCACCTGCGAAGGCATCAAGCGAAATTTCTACAACTCCCTGATCATGACGATTCCGGCGACGATCGTCTCGACCCTGCTCGGCGCGATCACCGGCTATGTCCTCTCCAAGTGGCGCTTCCCGGGATCGGAGACGTTGTTCGTCTGCATGATCCTCGGCGTCTTCATGCCCGGCCAGATCGCGCTCCTGCCCTGGGCATACGTCCTCGGCCACCTGCACCTGTCCAACTCGGTCTATGGCCTCATTTTCGTGCACATCGTCCAAGGCCTCTCGTTCACGACGCTGTTCTGCCGCAACTACTACGTCAACATCCCCGATGACCTGATCAAGGCGGCCCGCATCGACGGCGCGGGCTTCTGGCGCATCTTCTACAAGATCATCCTTCCGATCTCGCCTCCGATCCTGATCGTCACCGTCATCTGGCAGTTCACCGGCATCTGGAACGAGTTTCTGTTCGGCGTCGTCTTCACCGGCGGGACCCAGCAGCCGATCACCGCGGCGTTGGTCGCGCTGGCGACCAGTCAGATGAACGCGCATCCCTACGATGTCGCGAGCGCCGCGGTTCTGATCGGCGCGATACCTCCCCTTCTGATCTACTTCTTCGGCGGCAAGTATTTCGTGCGCGGCCTGACCCAGGGCGCGATCAAATGATCGGACGAAGATGGCGACGCTGAGCATTTCGCGGCTGTATAAGCGTTTCGGCGCGGTCGAAGTCCTCAAGGGCATCGAACTCGAGGCAAGGACCGGCGAGTTCATCGCGCTCGTGGGGCCGTCGGGCTGCGGCAAGTCCACCCTCCTCGCCATGATCGCCGGACTGGAGACCGTCAGCCAGGGAGAGATCCGCATCGACGGGACCCTGGTCAATTCCGTCGCGCCGAAGGACCGCGACATCGCCATGGTGTTTCAGTCCTACGCCCTCTATCCCACGATGACCGCGCGGCAGAACATCACCTTCGGCATGGAAAGCCGCCGCGTGCCAAAGGCCGAGCAGGACCAGGCGGTCAAGCGCGTTTCGGCTTTGCTGCAGATCGAGCCGCTGCTCAATCGCAAGCCGGGACAATTGTCCGGCGGGCAACGGCAGCGGGTAGCGATGGGCCGGGCGCTGGTGCGCGACCCCAAACTCTTTCTGTTCGACGAGCCGCTCTCCAATCTCGACGCCAAGCTGCGCGTCGACATGCGCACCGAAATCAAGAAGCTGCATCTGCGGGTCGGCAAGACGACCGTCTATGTCACGCACGACCAGATCGAGGCCATGACGCTCGCTTCGCGCATCGCCGTCATGCACCAGGGCGCGATCCAGCAATTCGACGAGCCGCAGGCCGTCTACGATCACCCGGCCAACATGTTCGTCGCCGGCTTCATGGGTTCGCCGTCGATGAATTTCATTCCCGGCGAGCTGGCCAATCTCGACAACAAGCCGGCGGTCGCGATTGCGCTCCAGGGCGGCGAGACGGCGACCCTCCCGCTCCTCCAGAACCCTGTGTCGCGGCCTGCGGACGGCAAGGTGGTGCTCGGCGTGCGGCCCGAACACCTCTTTCGCTATAGCGAAAGCCTGAAGGCGCAGAAGCCGGCGCTCGCCATGCTGACCGCGCCCGTCGAAGTTGTCGAGCCCACCGGGGCCGAAACCCATGCCGTGCTGAAGGTTGGCGGGCGCGAGATCTTGGGGCGCTTCGATCCGGATCATGCACCGCGCCTCGGCGAATTGCTGCCGCTCGGGATCGACATGTCGCATGCCTGTCTGTTCGACCCGGTGTCGCAAGCCCTCATTCCGCAGGCAGCCGCTTGACCTTTGCGACCTACCCGAGCCTCGCCGGCCGCGCCGTCTTCGTGAGCGGCGGCGCGACCGGGATCGGCGCCGACATCGTGCGCGCATTCGCCCGCAATCACGCGCGCGTAGGATTCTGCGACTTGCAGGCCGAGGCCGGCGAGCAGCTTGCCATTGAACTTGGGGGGACCGGCGAGCGAGCGCTCTTTCTCCAATGCGACGTGACCGACGTTTCAGCGCTTCAGGCGGCGATCGCGCGGGCCAGCCAAGCGCTCGGGCCGATTGCGGCGCTCGTCAACAACGCCGCCAACGACGAACGGCACGCGATCGACGAGGTCAGCGTCGACTACTGGGATCGGGCCCAGAACGTCAACCTGCGCCATCATTTCTTCGCCGCACAGGCCGTCCATCCGCAGATGCGCGACCTCGGATTCGGCTCGATCATCAATCTTTCCTCGATCGCATGGCGGCGCGGCGCTTCGGAAATGCCGGCCTATTCCGCGGCCAAGGCCGGCGTGATCGGGCTCACGCGCGCGCTCGCGCACGCTTTCGGGAAGGACAACATCCGCGTCAATGCGATCGAGCCCGGCGCCGTGATGACCGACAGGCAGCGCCAGCTCTGGTACAGGACGCCGGAGTCGGTCGAGGCGATGGTCCAGCGCCAATCGATCAAGGCGACGCTGCTCGGCGACGAGGTGGCGCGCGCGGCGCTGTTTCTCGCCGCCGACGACAGCCGCATGATCACCAAGCAGTCGCTCATTGTCGATGCGGGGCTCCGATGAACGCAGACGCTGAAACCGACGCGAAGGGCCGGCGCGGGCGCACGTTCGCGCTCGGGCTGAACCCGTACGGTCTTACGTACCATCTCGGACTGCAGGGCGCCGGCGGACCCCGCGCCAATCCGAACGGGATGGGGCTCGAAGGCTTCATCGCGATCGCGACCGAACTCGGCGCGAAGGCGCTCGAAATCTTCGATCCGTGGCTGAGGGCGCTGAGCGACGATGACCTCCGTGCGCTCCGCGACCGGCTGGCCTCGCTAGGTATGACGCCGATCGTCAGCTCTGGCCTCATGATGGGCTCGTTCGAAAGCGCTCTGCGTTCTGCAAAGCTTCTCGACGCGCGCATCATCCGTTACGGCCTGACCACGGTGCTTTGCGGCGACCGGCATGCGCTCGGTGCCAAATGGCGGGAACTCGTCGCTTCGGTGCGCGCCGCGCTCGCCGACCGCGGCCCGCGCGCCCACGACGAAGGCAAAATCCTCGCAATCGAGAACCACCAGGACTTCGGCAGCGGAGAGCTCGCCGCCTTTTGCGAGGAGACGCGCGGCGTTGGAATCTGCCTCGACACCGGCAACGCCTTTCCGGTGGCGGAAGCGCCGCTCGACTTCACCCGCCGGGTCGCGCCCTTTGTTCGGCACGTCCATCTCAAGGATTATCGGGCGCAGTTCACCGACGAAGGCTTCCGTCTCGTGCGCTGCGCGATCGGCGACGGCGCGGTCCCCCTGCGCCGCATGCTCGACATGCTGGCCGAGCATCATCCGAAAATGACCGCGGTGCTCGAACCGGGAGCGCTGGAGGCGCGGCACGTGCGGCTCCTCAGGCCCGAATGGTGGACCGGCTACGCGCCGAAAGGCGCGCCTGCACTCGCCGCCTGTCTCGCATCGTTGCGCGTGAACCGGCTGACCGACGACGCCGACACGCGCACCCCATGGGAGCGCGGCGAGGACGACGCGATCGAGGGCTATGAGCTCGCCATGATCCGGCGCAGCGCCGTGAACATGCGCGGTATCGGTCTCGGCTCGAACTGAAGAAGGAAAGGCATGACCAAGGAACTCGCCGGCAAGATCGCCTTCGTCACCGGATCGGGCCGCGGCCTCGGGCGCGCCATGGCCGAACGGCTGGCCGAGCTCGGCGCGGATGTCGCAATCCACGACCTTTCCCGCACCGCCCCTGCGAAGTACGGCGAGGCGCAGGATCTCGATTCGGTCGCCAAGGAGATCGCCCGCCACGGCGGACGCGTCGCGACGGTCACCGGCAACATCGGAGACCAGGCGGCGGTAGCGAAGATGAAGGAAGACATCGAGACCCGGCTCGGAACCGTCGACATTCTGGTCAATTGCGCCGGCGGCGACATCGGCGCCTCGGGCGGCAAGCCCGTCCCCAATGACGCGCTCGGCATTCCGCTCGAAGACATCCGGGCGCTGACCGAAAACAACTTCTACGGGACGATCCTCGTCTGTCAGGCCTTCGTTCCGCCGATGGTCAAGGCGGGGTCAGGCTCGGTGATCAACATCGCCTCGGCGGCTGCGCAGTTCGGCGTAACCAACGGCGTCATCTACGCGGCGCTCAAGGCGGCGGTCGCCCATTACACGCGCTGCCTCGCCGCCACACTCCGGACCGAGGGCGTGCGCGTGAACGCCGTGAGTCCGGGCGCGACCAAAACGGCGCGCTTCGAAGCGACCCGGGTCGTCGATCCGCAGATGATGGATTCCGGCGAAAAGGTCGCTGGTGCGCTATGCCGAGCCGACGGAGATCGCCGATGCGGTCGCATTCCTCGCCGGCCCGAGAAGCAAATTCATCAACGGTCAAGTCCTCCGGGTCGACGGCGGCGAGACGCTGTTTCCCGGGTAAGCCGATGACTGCGGAAACCCTCTCCCTCGAAGGCGGCAGCCTCGCCGTTCCGGCCGCGGGCGCCAACGGCGTTCGCGCCTACAAGGGCATTCCCTACGCCGCTCCGCCGGTCGGACAATTGCGCTGGCGGCCGCCGCAACCCGTTCCGCCGTGGGACGGCGTCCGCCCGGCGAGCAGGTTCGGGCCGAATTCGCTGCAAGGCGTCGTGTGGGGCGACATCGATCCATATGTCTGCGGGGTCTCGGAAGACTGCCTCACTCTCAACGTCTGGACCCCGGCCGCACCCCAGGGTTCGCGGCGGCTCCCGGTCATGGTCTGGATCCATGGCGGCGGCTTCGTCGTCGGCTCGGGTTCGGAGCCGCGCTACGACGGAACGCACCTCGCCGCGCGCGGCATCGTGGTCGTGACCTTGAACCACCGCCTCAACGCGCTCGGCTTCCTCGCCCATCCCGAACTCACCGCCGAGTCCGAACATCGCGCTTCCGGAAACTACGGCATGCTCGATCTCGTTGCGGCGCTGCAATGGGTCCGGCGCAACATCGCGACGTTCGGCGGCAACCCGGGCGAGGTGACCATCGCCGGCGAATCCGCCGGGTCGGAGGCCGTCAGCGCGCTGATGGCTTCGCCGCTCGCCAAGGGGCTTTTCGCCCGGGCGATCGGCGAGAGCGGCGCCATGTTCGCAACGCCGAGCCGCGCGCCCGCGTCGCGAGACAAGGCCGAGGCCGCGGGCGTCGCCTTCATGCGCAAGGTCGGCGCAAAAACTCTGGCCGAGCTTCGCGCCGCGCCGGCCGAGGCCATTCTGGCCGCGGCCCCCAGCCTCGGCTACCGGCCGATCGTCGACGGTTACTTCCTGCCGAAGCCGCCCGCGGAGATCTTCGCCGCCGGCGAGCAGTCCGACGTGCCGCTGATGGCCGGCTGGAACAAGGACGAGGGCTTCAACTTCACGCTCCTCCAGGGCGACGGCGCAAAGCGCCCCTACCCCGATCTCGCGCGCGACATCTTCGGCGCGCGCACTGAAGAGGCGCTTCGGTGGTATCCAGGCGGATCGCCTGAGCTCGACACGGCCTCAGCGCGCGCTCTCGGCGGCGACCTCACCATCATCCATTCGACCTGGTCCTGGATCGAGGCCCAGAAGGCGCACGGCCGGGCCGAGATCTTTCGCTTCCGATTCGATCGCGCGCCGCTCACGCCGCAAGGCTGGTTCGGCGCGGCGTCGAGCCGAGACGCCGGCGCATTCCACGCGGGCGAAATCCTTTACGTGTTCGACAACCTCGACGCTTTCCCTTGGCTCATTGACGATTCGGACCGCGCCCTCGCGACCCTGGCGTCGAGTTACTGGATCAACTTCGTCAGGACCGGCGATCCCAACGGAGCGGGCCTGCCCGAATGGCCGTCTTTTCGCGCAGGCAGAGTCATGAAGCTCGATACGCCGGCTGCCTCGGGCCCCGAGGAAGGACGGGACCGGCACATCTTTCTTCGGCAGGCGACGGGCGGGTCGTAGGCGCCCGCGCCCTCTCGACGATCCTTCCACGGAGCGAGTTTTCCCCTTACCATCGCGTCGGCCGTCAGTCGCCGACGTGAAGAGGCGCCCGGCAGCCGCGTTCTACAGGCGGACGGGCGTCCTTCCGGACGCCGATGCAGCGCGGCCGGCGCGGCCAGCGGCCGCGTCTACAAAAAGGGCGCCGCGCTTGGAGGGAGCATGCCCTTGAGACGCATTGGCGTTTTGGTCGCCGTCGTCGGCCTCCTTCTCTTCGCGCTGGCGCGCATGAGCAGCGTCGTCGTCGATTGGGCGTGGTTCTCGTCAATCGGTTATGTCGACGTCTTCTGGACTGCGTTCGCTGCGGAAGCCGCCCTGTTCGTGGTCGTCTTTGCCGTCTCGAGCCTGCTCCTGTGGGCGAATGCAACATTGGCGCTCCGGTTTGCGTCAAAGCCGGGGCCACGGCTTCCGGCGGCGCTCAGTCCAAGCTTCGCCACCTTTCAGTCGCAGGGGCCGTGGGCTCAGTCGTACGGATTTCAACTCTCGCCGCTCGCGTGGCGTCTTCTCATCCTGGCCGCTTCGGTCATCCTCGGACTTCTGGTCGCATTGGGCGAGGCCGACAGGTGGGAGCTCGTCCTCCGGTTCATCCACCAGGCGCCGTACGGCCGGACGGACCCGCTGTTCCACAAGGACATCGGCTTCTACCTCTTTTCGCTGCCGGTCTATGTCGCGGTCAAGAACTGGCTCCTGTGGATCCTCGTGCTCGCGGCGCTCATGGCCGCGGCAATCTATTTCTGGCGCGACGACATCAGTCTCGATGTTCAGCCGTGGAGCGTCTCGCCTTCCGCGATTTCCCATGGATCCGTGCTGCTCGGCCTCTTTTTCGCGGTCAAGGCGTGGTCCTATTCCTTGGATCGCTACCTCCTGCTCTACAACGACAACGGCGTCGTCGTCGGAGCCGGCTACACCGATGTTCATGTCGAACTGCCGGCGCTCTGGCTGCTGATCGGGTTTGCATCCGTTGCGGCCATTGTCTCATGGGCCAACGTCCGGCTGCGCTCGATCCCCCTGGTCATCGCCGCGGCTTTGCTGGTGTTCGGCGGGGCTTTTATCTTTGCGGAGGCGGCCCCTGCGCTGTTCGAGCGCTTCTATGTCAAGCCGAGCGAGCTGCAGCTGGAGGCGCCGTACTTACAGCGGAACATCGCCCTTACGCGGGAAGCCTACAACCTCGGCCAGATCACGGCGAAGCCGTTCCCCGACGTCCAGGATCTCACCTTTCAGTCGCTGCGGAAGGACAGCGGGACCGTCAACAACATCCGGCTATGGGACTGGCGGCCGCTGCTGGACACTTATGCGCAACTGCAGGAGATCCGCACCTACTACCGCTTTCTCGACGTCGAAGTCGATCGCTACCACCTTGCCGATTCCTATCAGCAGGTGATGCTCTCGGCGCGCGAGCTTGTCCCCTCGCTGCTGCCGGCCAACGCCCAGACCTGGGTCAACCTGCATCTCCTGTTCACCCACGGAAACGGGGTGGTGATGTCTCCGGTCACCCGAAAATCCGCCGAGGGCTTGCCGATCCTTTATCTGAAGGACATCCCGCCGGTCGCCGACGGGGGTCCCGCCGTAACCGAGCCGCGCATCTATTTTGGCGAGGGCGCTGTCGGCTACGTGATCGTCAAGACCGGGACGCCCGAATTCGACTATCCCAGGGGAAAGGACAACGCCTACACGCATTACAATGGCGCGGCCGGCGTGCCGATCGGCGGAGCCGCATGGCGGTCGCTGTTCGCCTGGTACTTCGATGACGTGAACATCCTGCTCAGCGGCTACATTACCGGCGAGAGCAAGATCATGCTTCACCGCAACATCCAGGATCGCGTGCGGACGATCGCGCCCTTTCTGCAACTCGACCGAGACCCCTACATCGTGGTCAGCGATGGGCGGCTCTACTGGATTCAGGACGCCTACACGACGAGCGACTGGTTCCCCTACGCCAAACCGCAGGCCGTCGGCGGCGACATCGACTATATTCGCAATTCCGTGAAGGTCGTGATCGACGCCTACAACGGGACGGTCGTCTTCTATGTCGCGGACGCCGCCGATCCGATCATCGCGACCTATCGGCGAATCTTCCCTTCGCTGTTCAGGCCGCTCGATGCGATGCCGCCGGATCTGCAACGGCACATTCGCTACCCAGAGGACCTTTTCACCATCCAGGCGCTCCAGTACCGCGCCTATCACATGGACGCGCCAGAGGTCTTCTACAATCGCGAGGACCTTTGGCAGTTTCCTCGCGAGCCGACCGCGCCCGACGGAACGAATGAAGCCGGCGGCGAGACCAGGATGGCGCCGTACTACATCATGATGCGCCTGCCCGGCGAATCGGAGACCCAATTCTTTCTCATGCTGCCCATGACGCCGAGCCAGCGGGAGAACATGATCGCCTGGCTCGCGGCGCGCTGCGATCCGCCCGACTACGGCAAGCTCATCGTCTACGAGTTTCCAAAGGAGAAGCAGGTCTATGGGCCCTTCCAGATCGAGGCTCTCATCAACCAGAACACCGAGATCTCGCAGCAAATCTCGCTGTGGAATCAGATGGGCTCGCGGGTCATTCGCGGCAACCTGCTGGTCGTGCCGATCGGCAATTCGATCCTGTACGTATCGCCGCTCTATCTTCGCGCGCAGTCCGGCCAGCTGCCCGAGCTCAAGCGCGTGATCGCGGCCTACGGCGACCGCGTGGTCATGGAGGAGACGCTCCCTGCGGCGCTGGCTGCATTGTTCAAGGAATCCGCCCCGGTGGCGGCCCTGCCCGGCCCCGCCGCGGCTTCGCCTGCGGGCCCGGCGAACGAACAAGCCCGGCAGGCGCTTGCAGACTACGACCGCGCGCTGGAGCGGCTGAAGGCCGGCGACTGGGCCGGGTTCGGCGCGCAACTCGATGCGCTGCGTCCGCTGCTCGAGCAGCTCAGCCGGCAACCGGCTGGGCGTTAGTCGCCAGCGTCAATGACGGACGCCATCGTATTCAAACGCTCAGCCCGACGTCGCGAGCGGCTTGATCATGACCCAGTACGGGATCGTCACTTCCATGAAAGCTTCCCCCGTCGCGACATAGCCGGCTTTTTCGCAAAAGCGCATGACCGTCTCGCGCACCGCGCCGTGCTCATCGACAGCGAGCAAGGCGACGCAACCGACGAGTTCGCCATCCAGATACGCGGCGATATGAATATCCCCTCATTCTTCCGCCAGCTGTCGGGCGGCAAAATCCAGTCCGAGCGGAATGCGCAGGACGCGGCGGCGAAGCGCCACCAAGTCGCGATACCGGCTGGAATCGTGTTCACGACCTGCATGAACTCCCCCTACGGCAAACCTCGGGGGCAGCGGCTCATACAGTCTCGAAGTGACGAAGCCAAAGCGATCGTTCCGCAATTAGTAGTCGGCGTGGCGATGGAGGAGGGTGAGACTGCCCTCCGAAGGCAGAGGCCCACAGGTTCGAATCCTGTCGGGCGCGCCACTTGTAACATATTGAAATTGCTAAGTTCTCATTCCTCACCCCAGTAGACATTAAGAACTGCTCGGAATCATCTTAATATCAGTAGCTTATCCCCGGAGCGGTGCTTCGCAGGACCCGGACAGTCCTGATCAAAACACGATCTTCCAATCCTGCTTCATGCTGACGATGGTGATGCCATAGTCCTGAGCCTTGTCGAGCGCCTCGGATAACGGGCTCAGCCTGAACTCCCTGTCGTAGGCGACCTCTCGCTCCGCGTCGTCATGGTGGAGAAGCAATGCGAGCCGAGGTCCTGAGCCGGACTTCGTGTAACGCATCATGGCGAGATCGCCGTCGGAATTGCCGAACGCCAGTAGTGGCCTGCGGCCGATATGCTGGCCGATGTTCAGCGCCTTCACTTCCCGATCGCCAAAGCTGTTGAGCTCCGGCAGCTTCACGAGCCAAATCCGGTTATCTCTCAAATCATAGCGCAGCTTCACACTGGAACCGATCACCTGCTCTCGAGGGATGCCGTAAGCTTCCTCCGCGAACGTGCGCATGAAGTCCATGCCGCCGGCCGACACGATATAGGTCTTGAAGCCGTTCTCCCGTAAGTATGCGAGCAGCTCTACCTGCGGCCGATAGGTGCATTCCTTGAACAACCGGCCGAACTTGGGATGCTTCGCCGTCGTGAGCCATACGCGCGCGACTTCGTCGAACTCCTCATCGCTAATGCCCGCATGGGTGGCGAAAGCCAGTTCGAACAGCGCCTGTTTGCCGAGTCCAAAGAGAGTATTGTAATCGTTTTCGAGCACGGCCTTGAACGGTTGACGCTCGCTTATGGTCGGGTCCTTGCCCGCCAACTGCTTCACGCGGTCAAAGGCGAAAAAGAACTGTGTCTGAAGCGGCTGCTCGCACCAGAGTGTCCCGTCGTTGTCAAATGTGGCGATCCGGCCGGCAGGCGGCACGAATTCAGCACCCCCTCGATCTGTCACACGCGCAACAAAGTCGAGGATCGCGGATTTCGCCGCGCTATCGTTCCAGGATGGAAGCGGCGGACTGTCGATCATTGATCGGCTCCAAGGGGAGGTGCGGCTCTCGGCGGCGGATGAGCGGGGGATTTGACACCCGGTCGCGGAGCGCTACGGATATCCGGCGACGAGGTCAACCGCGCAGGAGCGGCGCATGGGTGAACATCTGGAAGTCGTCTCCGCCATCGGGCTCGGATTGGGGCTGGCGATGGCGTTTGTCCAAGGCGCGGTCGCCCAACAAAGTCCCGTGACGGCGATCGACATCGCGCTCGAACCCGACGCTACGGTGATTCAGCACGCGATGGCCGCCAATGCGCGACTACTCGAGTCCTTTCCGAAGGGCTTTGCTTTGGATGCAACGCATCACCCGCACGTCTCCATGCTGCAGCAGTTTGTCCGCACGGAGGACCTGGACAAGGTGTTTGCGGCGGCGAATGCGATCTTAGCCAAAGAGAAGCCGACGACGTGGACGCTGAAGGCGTTCAAATATTACTATATCCCGGCTCCCCCTATCGGCCTTGCTGGAATTGTCGTCGAACCGACTGAAGACCTGCACCGGCTGCAGGATGCGCTCGTCAAAGCCGTCGAGCCATACGTCGTGAAGACGGGGACGCCTGCGGCGTTCTTCAGCGATGACGGCGGACGCGACATCCAACAATCCCTCATCAGCTATGTCGAGAACTTCGTGAGAGACGCGGCGGGCAAGCGGTTCAATCCGCATGTGACGATCGGCGTCGGAACGGAAAAATACTTGAATGAAATGCTGGCGGAGCCTTTTCCGTCGTTCACGTTCTCGCCAGCGGGCGCCTCGGTCTATCAGCTCGGCGCCTTTGGCACGGCTCGGAAGGAGCTTAAGGCGCTAACGCCCTAAGCCGGCAGGCGAAGGAGGGCTTCTCTGCCGGACGGCGAACTCGGCCCATGCGCCGTCGACGGCATGCAGGGCGTTGCCGGCTCCATAGACCAGGATTTGCAGGGCGACCGCGACGGGTCGTGGCTGCGGAGCACAACGAACGCGACCGCCTTTACGGCGCCGAGATAGCGTTCGAGTTCGGTGACGGCGTCATGCGCGTTGTCGAGCCGGGCGCCCGACGAACCTCAACCCGGCGAGGCTGAGGAAGCCGGCGGCCAGCAGGGCCCAGGTCGATGGTTCGGGCACCGCGGAGGAGCCGGCTAGGGTTGTGGCGGAGGCGGCGAGCACGTCAAGGTCGAAGGCGTGGGGGTCGAAGACTTCTTGGAAGAGATAGCCCGGCAGGTTGTAGCAGGACCAGACGTCCGAGGAGGTCGACTCGCACGCAACGCCGTCGAGCGAAAAGCCGCTGAAGTCGCCGCTGCTGGCATTGTAGTCGAGGAAATTGAAACTGTCGCCCACCGCCGGCGTGAAGCGGTGGGTCAGTTCGAGCCCGAGGCGGCCTGCGAGCGTGGCCTCGCCGCTGACCATGAGGCTGCCGTATAGCCCGGAGTTGTCGCCCTCGGCTTTGAAGTCGAGAACGCCTGTCCCGGTCTGGGCGAATTCGCCGCTGATAGACTGTGTCGCGGCGAGCCGCAGCACGCCCTCGTTCGTCACCTTCCCTGCGCCACCGTCGACGACGACGTCGTCGCCGAGCGCCGTCTTGCCGCCGGCGAAGATCAGGCTGCCATTGCCGATCGTGATCGTCCCGCCGGTCCACTCGCCGAAAATCTTGGCCGTCCCGCCGGTGACGCTGAGGCTGCGCTGATTGTCGATCTCGACATTGCCAATGATCGACCCGCTGTTGGCGATCCTCCCGATCGAGGCGTTCGCGCCGGTGCTGTCGATCGCGCGACCGGGCGGCCCGGCCGAGGTGGCGTTTCCGCCCGCGCCGCCCTGGATTGTTCCGCTGTTAGCCAGCGTCGCGACCGTGCCGAAATTCGCAATGCCCGCGTTGCCCGGGCCGCCGAGTCCGCTGCCAGAGCCGCCGTTTCCGCCCGTGATGGACCCACTGTTGGTCAGCGTCTTGACCTGACCTGAATTCCGCACGCCTGCGCCGCCTATGCCGCCGAACCCGCTGGTGCCGCCTCCGCCCCCGCTTCCGCCGCGGATCGTCCCGCCGTTGCTCAGCGTGGCGATCGTGCCGGAATTCCCGATCCCCGCGCCGCCCGTGCCGCCGGAGCCGTAGGGGCCGCCAAGGCCGCCGCTTCCGCCCAAGATAGTCCCGCCGGTCGCGTTGTGGAGGGATGCGATCGTCGCGTCAGAAGCGTTGGAGAGGCCCGCGCCGCCCGCGCCGCCGTCTCCATAATCGCCGCCGCCGGTGCCGCTCCCGCCCGTGATCGCGCCGCTGTTGCTGAGCTTCGTCAGCGTCCCTGCGTTGGACAGGCCCGCGCCGCCCGCGCCGCCGCCGTAGGGGCTGGCTAGGCCGCCGTTTCCGCCCCCGATCGTCCCCTTGTTGCTGAGCGTCGTGATCGTCCCCGCGTTGGACAGGCCCGCGCCGCCCGCGCCGCCGGTGCCGCCGCTGCCGCCTCCGCCGCCGCGGATCGCGCCGATGTTCCTCAGCGTCGTGATCGTCGCTGCGTTCGAAACGCCTGCGCCGCCTGCGCCGCCGTTAGAACCGCCGCTGAAATAGGTGCCTCGGCCGCCGCCGCCGCCGCTGATCGTCCCTCTGTTGTTGAGCGTCGTGATCGTCCCCGCGTTCGACAAGCCCGCGCCGCCCGTCCCGCCGGAGCTCCTTCCCTCACCGCCGCGGATCAAGCCGCTGTTTTTGAGCGTCGTGAGGACCCCGGCGTTTGATAAGGCCGCGCCGCCCGCGCCGCCGCTATTGCCCCCTCCGCCGGATCCGCCGCTGATCGTCGCGCCAGCGGCGTTGCTGAGCAAGTCGATCGTCTGTCCCGAATTCAGCACTCCGATGCCGCCCGGGGCGCCCGAAGCGCCGATCGCGCCGGCGATCGCACCGCTGTTCCTGAGGGTGCCGACCCCGCAGTTCTGCGCCCAAACGCCGGTCGGGCCGCCGTCTACGGCGCCTCTGGTGGTGACCGTAATCGAGCCGCCGGTGCTGAGGATCGGGCCGGCGACGGCAGTCGAGATTGTCAGATTCGCCCCGCTGCAAGCCCACGCCGCGTCCGGCGCTGCGAGCGCTGAAAGCGCAATGAGCGATGCGCTGGCGAGCAGCGCTGCACGCGAGGGCGCACCATTCCAGGCAGCCGATCTTCCTGGAACCAGGCCTCTTCTTCGACACTGACTTTGCGTTCGGTTCGAAACGAGGCTCATGGCGGTCGCTCCCGAAGCCCTCGACCCTGACCGAGGTTAGCAAAGAGTCCCAATTTGCTTTGACAGAGTCAACAACGACAGCGAGATCAACTGGAGAATACCGGTTATAATCTGGTCAGCACCGTGTTCGTCCTGGAATTTGCCTGAGCCGTCCGAAGCACATTGGCTCGCAGTTGGATTTCTTATCCCATCCGAGTACAGAAGAACGGAACGGAGCATAGTTTTTCGACTTCTTCAAAGATCGCTAAATCTGTGACCCCGGTCCGGCCGTTGGCAGCCGGCCGTGTTTGAGGGGGACGGCCATGACCTTCGCGCCCAGATCGAACGCAGCTGAGACGATCGACATCGGAAAAACCATCGAGAGGGCTCGCGCCGCGTGGGCGGCGGGACAGGCGGACGAGGCGGAGATGGCTTGCCGGCAGGTGCTGGCGGTCTGGCCGGGGCAGACGGACGCGACCTACCTCATCGGCCTCATGGCCTACACCTACGGCAATCTCGATCTCGCCATCGCCTACGTCCGTCAGGCCTGCGACGCCCCCCGCGCGCCGGCCGTCTATTTCAGCGACCTGGCCGAGATGTGCCGCCAGAAGGGACTCTTCGCCGAGGCCGAGCGGGCGGCTCGCCGCGCGGTGGCGATCGCGCCGAACCTCGCCCCCGGCTGGAACAATCTCGGCATCGTCCTGCAGGAGATGCTGAAGCTCGACGAAAGCCTTTGGTGCCTAGAGCGGGCGCTCGCCCTCGAGCCGAACAATCCGGAGACGCTCAACAATCTGGCCAACACCATGAAGCGGCTCGGCATGGCGGCGGAGGCGGAGAAGCGCTGGAACGCCGCCCTCCAGCTGAAGCCGGATTACGCAGAGGCGTTCAGCAACCTCGCGAATCTCATGCTCGACCAGGGCGAATACGACCGCGCGGAGTGGATGGCGCGGCGCGCGATCGAACTCAGTCCCCGGCTCGCCGACGCCCATATCAACCTCGCAGCGGTCCACACTGCGCGGCATCGCCATTGCGACGCCTTGCCGACACTCGACGCGCTCCTCGCCTTCGCGCCCACGCATCCGCGGGCGCTCGCGGCGCGCGCCTTGGCGCTGAAGGAGCTGGACCGCCTCGATGAGGCGCTCGACGCCGCCAGGCGCGCCGCCCTCGCCGCGCCGGAAAGCCCGGAGCCGCACAACGCGATCGGTCAGATCCTTCAGGCGATGGGGCAATTCGAGCCGGCGCTTGCGGCCTATGACCGCGCCGTCGCCCTGGCGGGGCCCGCCCAGCAGGACGCGGCCGCCAACAGAGGCGGGCTCTTCGTCGAGTTCGGCCGCAAGGCCGAGGCCGCGAGCGCGCTCGAGGAGGCGGCCAAGGCCTTCCCCAACGCCCCCGGCATCCTGCTCGCCCAGACCGAGCTCAACCGCTTCGAGCCCGGCGATCCGCTGATCGCCCGGATGCAGGCGCTGCTGGCGCGCGAGGGGACTTCGCTCGCCGACCGCGCGACCTTGCATTTCGGCCTCGGCAAGGCCCAGCTCGATCTCGGCCTCTCCGCCGAAGCCTTCCGCCACTACAACGAGGGCAACCGGCTCAAGCGCGCGACCATCGCCTACGACGCCGACGCGAACGACCGGTGGATGGCCGAGATCGCGGAAGTCTTCTCCCCCACTCTCATGCAGGCGAAAGCGGACGCGGGCGCGCGGTCTGACCTGCCGGTCTTCGTCGTCGGAATGCCGCGCTCGGGCACGACGCTCGTCGAGCAGATTCTCGCGTCGCATCCGATGGCGCATGGGGCGGGCGAGCTCGGCCGACTGCACGATCTGGCCGACGCGGTTGATTTCCCCGCCGGCTTCCGGGCCCTTCCGCCCGAGAAGCTCAAAGCGATGGGCGAGGCCTACCTCGCCTATGTCGCGCCGAAGGCCGCCGGACGACGGCATGTGGTCGACAAGATGCCGTCCAATTTCACCCGCATCGGCATCATTCGGCTCATCCTGCCGGACGCTCGCATCATCCATTGCCGGCGCGATCCGGTCGACACGTGCCTCTCCTGCTACACCAAACCCTTCGCCGGCGAGCAGCCCTTCGCCTATGATCAGACCGAGCTCGGCCGTTTCCATCGCGCCTACCAGGGCTTGATGGCGCATTGGCGGGCTATCCTGCCAGAGTCCCATTTCCTGGAGGTCGACTACGAGTTGGTGGTGGACGACGTCGAGCGCGAGGCGCGGCGCTTGGTCGATTTTCTGGGCCTGCCGTGGGACGCCGGAGTTCCTCAATTCCACGAGACCGAGCGACCGGTCCGCACGGCGAGCGCCAATCAGGTGCGTCAGCCCATCTATCGTTCCTCGAGCGGACGCTGGCGCAAACACGCCGCTGAACTCGAGCCGCTGCTGGCGGCGCTGAACGGCTCGGCCGCGTGACCGCCGGCGCCGGTCCGCTCGCCCCTTCCGGGTTAACCTCTCTGCTACCTTCGCCCCTCGCGGTACGTCCTTCCGAACAGAAAGGGCACGGCGGCGTTGAACGGCCCGAAGGACTGGATGGGTGTGGAAAGCAGGTCTGAATCAATGCATCTTACGAACGACGTCACGAGCTCGGCGCTTTGACGCGCACCTCGTCGCATGAGCAGGCCCCGCCATTAAGGACGAGCGCGATCCCGCCGTCTCTCAGCGCCGAACTCGCTGGCGTCGCGAGCCTCTAATCGCGCGGCGCCAACGGCAACCGAGATGCTATCGCCCTCGGCCTGCAACACGAATGGGTAAGGCGTCTCGAAGGTCCAGTCGAACGCCGTCTCGGCGAGCGTGATTACGGTGTCGTCAAAGGCGCGGACGAGGCGAAGGACGCCCGGTCTGACGAGGATCGCGGCGTAGTAGCGGCGCAGACCCTGCACGCGAACGGCGACGCCTGCGTATTGAGCCAGGTGAACGGTGAGCGCGGTCTCGATCCGATAATCCCTCCACTCCCTTCCACCGTGGATGATCATGCCCTCGCCTCGATCCTGCGAGATGCGGAAGGCCTGAGGGAAGATCGACGAGAAGATGCTGACCGCGTTCACCCAGGCGCGTCGCCAGAACTCGCCCGGTTCGTCGGGACGACGCAGGCGAAGGTCGGGCGGCCCATCCCACCGCAGCCAGTCGAGGATGACGGCGCCTTGCTGCGAACCGGCGTTCGACCGCAGCGCAAGTCCGATCGATTGAATCGGCTGGCCGCCGGTATCGGGCAGCCGCCAGCGAAGGAGAGCTTCTCTGCCGGGCGGCAACTCGGCCCATGCGCCGTCGATGGCGCGCAGGGCGCCGCCGGCGCCATAGACCAGGATTTGCAGGGCGACCGCGACGTCGCGTTCGTTGTCTTCCGCCGCCGCAACCCGCGCCGAGACCTGCTGCCCGGAATAGACGAGCGGCGTCGCCATCAGTTCATAGGTGCGCATCCGCGTGACGTCGGGGGGCGTGAAAGTCGGCGTCAGCGCGGCGACGGGATCGCCGCCAAGCGCGCCATAGCGGAGCCTGAGCGCACGGCTTTGCTCGAATGGAACGTTGGCGAGCTGCAGCGTGGCGTCCGTCTCGGAAAAGGAGCTGAAGCCCTGCGCGCTCCCGGGCGGGGAGAAATGGAATTGCGCGCCATTCTTCTTCGGCGGAAGAGGCGCCAGGCCCGCGAGCCGACGCCCGAGGTCGACGAGCCGCGCGCTGACGCGCACGGCGTCGTTGATCGCGGCCCCTCCGTCGGCGGAAGAAATCAGCATCCGGTCGACGATCGGGCCTCGCCAGTCCCTTCCGCCCTCGATGCCTTCGAGGCCGAGCATCGCGCCCATGAGACATCCGACGTTCCCGGCATTGCAGTCCGTATCCCAGCCGGAGGTGCAGACGATCGTCTGCGCCAGCGAAAAATCCTCGGGGGCGTAGAGAAGCGCCATGACCATCAGCGCGTGATTGGGAACGACGTGGCAATTGCCCGGATATTTGTCATAGCCGTAGTGCGCCTCGATCGCGCATCGTGCGTCGCGCCAGTCCCGATATTGGCCGCGCCACCTCCGAATGTCCGCAATCAGCCGCGCGATCGGACTCGCATGATCGATCTGGGCGAGTCCGACGTCGATCAGATGCTCGACGTCGCGCGACACGAAGGCCTCGGCCTCCAGGGCGGCCCAGAGTTTTGCGGCATCGACGGCCGCGCCGTCGTGGCTGACCCTGGCGGCCTCCCCCGCGAGCCGCGCCGCAAGCGCGGGATCGCCAGCCGCCACAATGGCCCAGCCGTCGATGAAGATCTGCGCGCCGATCTGTTCGGCGACGGTCTTGCCGTTGGTTGCGATCGAACCGCTCGCCGGCGCCTCCAGCCCCCGTTTGAGATTGAGCCAGGCCGTGTGCTCGGTCGAGTTGCCGGCGCCGCCCCACCAGAGGATCGAACGGTTCTCGACGATGTAGTTCAACCAGGTCTGCCCGATCTCGCGTGCCGAAAGATCGGCCTTCGCCCCATGGTCCTCGAGAGCCCGGATGAAGGTGAAGGTCCCCGCGATGTCGTCGTCGGTGACGACCAGCGGGCAATCGAGGCGATCGTGGACGTAATATTCGATCGGCCCGAGGTCACGCAGGATGCGCTGATGGGTCCAGTTCTCGAACGGCCTCCCGAGATAGACGCCGATGAGCTTGCCGAGCACAGCGGCATAGGCGCGTTCCGGATAGTCGGGAGGCAGGATTCGCATGCATGCCGGCCTGGTGTAAGCGGGAGATCCCGGCTTTGCCGGGACGGTCAACCCGCGAAGTTCTAGCGTGAGCAGCCACTCACACGATAGGAGCTTAACCGATGGATGAAAAAGCTCCTCAGCAGCGCGCGCTTCCTCTTGCCTGGGCGCGACCGCCCGGCGAAGATCGAGGGCGGCGCCGTCATCGTCGCGCCTCGGCGAGTCGGTTCCCGGCCCGACAGTGCAGACCGTGTCCGAGCGCAACCGGTTTCCGACGTGAACTTCAGGCGGGATAGCCGATCATGACCCATGCGACGCTGCGACCGGAATTCGAGGACCTGATCGACCCTGATGCTCCGGTCGGCCAGGCCGCGACCGGATTCACTTTCACCGAGGGGCCGATCTGGCATCCGATCGATCACTATCTCCTTTTTTCCGACATGCCAGCCGACCTGCGCCGCCGGTGGGACGCGCGCCAAGGGGTCGCCGAGGTCAAGCGGCCGTCGAACAAATGCAACGGGATGACCTACGACGCCGATCTCAATCTGATCGTCTGCGAACACGCCACGTCGTCGCTCGTTCGCGAGCAGCCTGACGGGCGGCGCGAGACGCTTGCTTCGCATTTCGACCGCCAGGAGCTGAACAGTCCGAACGACGTCTGCGTGCGGTCCGACGGTTCGATCTATTTCTCCGATCCCTGGTACGGAAGGATGCCGGTCTACGGCGTCGAACGGCCACGCCAGCTCGGCTTTCAGGGCGTCTACCGCGTGCCGCCAGGCGGGGGCCAGCCGCAGCTCCTCGTCGATCGTGATCTCTTCGGCCAGCCGAACGGCCTCTGTTTCTCGCCGGAAGAGTCCCTGCTCTACGTCGACGATACGGCGCAGACGCTGATCCGCGTCTTCGACGTCTCGCGGGACGGATCGTTGTCGAATGGCCGCATCTTCGCGTCGGGCATTCGCTCCTCACTCGAGGCGGGCGTGCCGGACGGAATGAAATGCGACCAGCGCGGTAACGTGTGGGTCACGGCGCCGGGCGGAGTATGGGTATACGCGCCGTCGGGCGACCTCCTCGGAAAGGTGCGCGTTCCCGAGGTCGTCGCCAATCTCGCCTGGGGCGGGCCAGATTTTCAGACCCTGTTCCTGACCGCAACGCATTCGCTCTACCGGGTCACGACCAAGGTCGGACCGCGGCGCGAGCCCTATATGTCGGCCTCGGGCGCGAGCCGATCGGCTTCGCCTGGTGGCGGGGCGCGCCAAGGCGCCATCCCCCGCGCCGATCAACACCGACCTTAGACTTGATCCGCGGCGCTGCGCGCAGCCGCCGTCTGGCGGTCACGGGCGCCCGGCTTCTGACCCGCAGATAGTCCTGGGCGGAAGAGTCTCTTGGCCTGCTGCAACCGCGTGAATTATGGATGCATGCCATGGCTCTTTCCTGGGCGCCCGACGTACTGGCAGTGCTGTGCGGCGGCGCGGTCGGCTTCTCGCTCGGTATGATTGGGGGCGGCGGCTCAATTCTTGCCGTGCCGCTTCTGCTTTACGTCGTCGGGATCGGGGATCCGCATGTCGCAATCGGCACGAGCGCGCTCGCGGTGTCGGCGAATGCTTTCGGCAATCTGATCGGCCATTGGCGCGCCGGCAGCGTCAAATGGCCGTGCGCCGCTGCTTTCGCGCTCTCTGGGAATCGTCGGCGCGGCTCTCGGCTCTTCGCTGGGCAAGCTGGTCGGCGGCCAGCAGCTCATGTTCCTGTTTGCTTTCGTCATGATCGCGGTCGGCGTCGCCATGCTGCGTCCGCGCGCCGCGGCGGGCGATCCGCATGTCAGGCTTACGCCGGCCATTGCGGGGCGCCTGACTGCGATCGGGTTTCTCGTGGGAGCGATCTCCGGCTTCTTCGGCATCGGCGGCGGCTTCCTGATCGTGCCTGGCATCATGCTCGGGAGCGGCATGCCGATCCTGAACGCGATCGGATCGTCGCTGCTGTCGGTTGGCGTGTTCGGCCTCACCACTGCGGTCAACTACGCCGTCTCGGGCTTGATCGACTGGCCGATTGCCGCTCTCTTCATCGCAGGCGGCTTGCTCGGCGGCGTCTTCGGCATGCGCGCCGCGCTCCATCTGGCCAAGAGCCGGCGCATGCTCAGCTCCATCTTTGCCGGAGTGATCTTCGTAGTGGCGATCTACATGCTGATCCGCACCGGCGTTGCGCTCCGGCATTCGACATGATTGAGCGAAGATGGGAAGGGACCCGAAGGAGCGCACGATGACCAAAACGAGGGGCAAGAATCCGATAGACCTCAACCAGGCGGTCTCGATTGGCGGCGACGTGCACGTCTATTTCGACGGGGTCGCCTTGTGGCTCACGTCCGCCAACCCTCTCAGCGACGAGATGAGCCACATCTGCCTCGATGCGTCGACGTTCGGACAGCTCATTCGCTTCGCCAAGGACCGCGTGGGGGGCGATTTCGCCGCCGAAGCCGTCAGGGTCGCGAAGGACTCTTGACGTCCAACCGGGACGCGGCGGACTGCATTCCGCTCTTGCTCCGCCGGATTGATTTGGCCCCGCGCATTCGCTCGATCGCCTCGGCGAGCCAAACTTGCTTCGCCGCTCCGCTTCAAGCAACGACGGACGCGCCTTACTCAACCGCTCGTCCCGGCGCCGCGAGCGGCTTGACCATGACCCGGTGAGGGATCGTCACTTCCATGAAAGCTTCGCCCGTCGCGACATAGCCCGCTTTTTCGTAAAAACGCACGGCCGTCTCGCGCGCATGCAGGATGATTTCCCGAGCTCCCCTCTCCGCCGCCAGCTCTCCAGCGAAGGCCACGATCTCAGCGCCGAGGCCCCGCCCCTGATGGCCGGGGTCGACGGCCATCTGGCGAAGGTGGACCACCGCGCCGTGCGACCCGTCGACTGGGCGCAAGGCGACGCAACCGACCAGTTCGCCATTGAGATAGGCGGCGATATGAATGTCCTCTTTTTCTTCCGCCAGTTGCCGGGCGGTGAAATCCAGTCCGAGCGGCATGCGCAGGACGCGGCGGCGAAGCTCCACCAGGTCGCGGTAGCAGCTGGAATCGTGCTCCACCTGCATGAACTCCAACATATCGGTCCTCTCGCGATCCCCGGCGCGCCGCCGCTCATACACGCTCGAGCGGCGGCCCATCGTGACCGCCGCAAGGCGCCCAAGCTAAAAACCGTCCAACCCTCTGAAGCGCCGCTCGCCAAACATCAGGGCTGGAAAGCGCTTCGCAATCGGAGAATGGTCCGCTGTGAACAGGACAGCGGCCGTCAGGCGCGCAATCAGCGCCTCGCTGGAAACCAGGGCCCCGAAAGAACGACGATGCACGAATCCGCCAACACGACGTTTCACCGGCTCTTGGATCGGGAAATTCTCGTCAGCGAGCGGCGCCGTATGCTCAACCTGGCCATTGTGCAGGCGGTCATTCTTGCCCTGATCCTGCTCTCGGTTGCTTTCGTCCCGGGCTTCGTGAGGTCGATCTATCACGACCGGCTCCCGGTGCGCGCTGCGTTCGCGGCCTTCTCCGCCTTCATTGCCTATGAGCTGCTCGCGGCCGGCCTGCTCACCGTCCTGCTCCGCCGCGGGCGGAATTTTCCTGTCGTCGGGCGCTATATGAACGCCGTGATCGAGACGAGCTTCCCAACGCTGCTCCTCTATCTCCTCACCGGCTATCTCTCCGCCCCCATCGTCTTCGGGACATGGCCCGCGCTGCTCTATTTTGTCTTCATCATCCTCTCGACCTTGCGGCTCGATTTCGCGCTTTCGGCTTTCACCGGGGCGGTCGCTGCGGTCCAGCTCTTTGTCCTCGCCTCTGTGACGTTGCACCTCGCCTGGCGAACCGACGACCCGAATTTCAGCATTGCCTATCATCTGACCCGTAGCGCCGTCCTTTTCGGGGCCGGTCTGCTGGCGGGCTCGGTCGGAACCACGATCAAGAGCCACTTCCAGCGGGCGCTCGAGGCCGTGTCGGCCCGCGACCGAGTGACCAACATGTTCGGTCAGCACGTCTCGCCGCGCGTCGTCGAGCGGCTTCTCGCCAACGGCGCCGCAGAGCTCAGCGAGATGAGGCGGGTGTGCGTGATGTTCGTCGACATTCGTGGCTTCACCGAAGCCGCGCGCGTCCGATCGCCGGCAGCGGTCGTCGCTCGCCTCGACGCCGTCTTCGAAATCCTGGTCGACATCGTCGATCGGCACAACGGCATCGTGAACAAGTTTTTGGGAGATGGATTGCTTGCCATCTTCGGCGCGCCGATCGACGATCCCCTCGAGGCGGCCAACGCCGTCGAGGCGGCGCGCAAGATGCTGAGCGCAATCGGCGCAAGCAACGCCGGCAACCCCTGGCCGATCCGCCTCGGCATCGGCATCCACATCGGCCAGGCGGTGGCCGGGACCGTCGGAACGGCGCGACGCAAGGAATATACCGTGATCGGCGATACCGTGAACCTTGCATCGCGCCTCGAGAGCCTCAACAAGGAGGTCGGTTCGGAACTCCTCGTCTCCGACGCCGTGCGCGAGGCGGGGGGAAACGCAATCGGGGACGCTCTTCCCCTGGGACCCGTTTTCGTGCGCGGTTATGCCGAGCCGGTGACGGTCTGGCGGCTCGTCTAGATGAGAAGCGGGCAGCGGCGGCGGTTGAGGATCGAACGATGCGCTCGCGCGACCTGTCTCTCTCGTGCGAACTCGGCCATGGACATTTCGAATGTGCAACGCCTATCGACTGGTGACGAACGCGACGGAGATCTTCGCGGACTTTTCCGACATCAAGATCAAGATCCGCTTTTCCGAGGGCAAGCCCAACCTCGAGGCCCGCGAGGACATCAAGATCACGGACACGGCGCCGATCGTGCGGACTGTCGACGGCGAGCCGCAGGGCGGCGACCTGGTGCAGCGGCGTTGGAGCTGGCCCGGACCGAACCGAAAGCCCGTCTACAATTTCCGCTCGGAAGGGCGCGAGTTCACGTCGGGCCGTTGCCTGATCCCGATGGACGGCTTTTACGAGTTCACCGAGCCGGCCGACCAGAAGAAGCGGCGCAAAGACAAGTGGCTATTCACCAAAAGGGCCGAGCCATGGTTCTGCATCGCCGGCATTTGGCGGGCGGACAAAGTCATCGGCGAGGCCTTCACGATGCTGACCATGCCGCCCGGCCCGGACATTTCGCCCTATCATGATCGGCAGATCGCGGTCCTCGACCGCGCCGATTGGGCGGCCTGGCTCGATCCGTCAACATCCGCGAAGGCGATCCTGAAGCCGCTCCCTGCCGGCTCCCTTGCCGTCGAGCAGGTCGGGTAGGCGCTGACCGCCGCAGACGGTGGCGAAACGCCTCGGCTCATCGTATGAACTTCGTTGGGTCTGCGGAACGTCGGGCAGATCCCAAGACGTCGCAAGAGAGCCGGCCGATGAGCGCTATCTTCTATCTCAGCAACATCGAGTTCGGGGCCGGTTCGCTGACGACTTTGCCGGACGCGCTGGCCGCGCAAGGGATCACGAATCCGCTTCTGGTCAGCGATCGCGGGCTTGCTGCGCAGGGCCTCGTCGATCAGGTAAGCAAGCTGCTGCCGGAGGGCGCCGGGCAATTTCTCGACACGCCGCCCAATCCGACGGAAGACGCGGTCCTGGCCGCAGCCGAGACATACAGGTCCTCGCGTGCGGACGGGATCGTCGCGCTCGGCGGCGGCTCGCCGATCGACTTGGCGAAGGGTGTCGCGCTCATCGTCACCCACCCGCCGCCGCTCGAGCAATATGCGGCCATTCTGGGCGGCGTGGGGCGAATTCAGCCTTCCGTCGCGCCGATCGTGGCCATAACGACAACGGCGGGGACAGGCTCGGAAGTTGGACGCGCCGCGCTCTTGACCCTCTCCAACGAGCGGAAGCTGGGCTTCATCAGTCCGCACATCATTCCAAAGCGCGTCATCTGCGACCCGGAGCTAACGCTCGGCCTTCCGCCGATGCTGACCGCCGCGACCGGCCTCGACGCCCTGTCGCATTGCATCGAAACCTTGTTCTCGCCCCGGTTCAATCCGCCCGCGGAGGCGATCGCGCTCGACGGCGCCGGGCGCATCTGGCGCCATCTGGAGCAGGCGACGGCCGATGGGCGCGACATGACGGCGCGCAGCGAGATGATGATGGCCGCCCTCGAGGGCGGGCTGACGTTCCAGAAAGGACTCGGCGCCGTCCATTCGCTGAGCCACGCGCTCGGCGGCGTGAGCCGGCTCAAGCTGCACCATGGCACGCTCAATGCGATCCTGTTGCCCACGGTGGTGCGGTTCAATGCCGCCGCCGTGGGTGACAAGATCGATCGGCTTCGCGTGGCGATGGGGTTGCCGAACAGCGCGGACCTGGCCGACGCGCTGGACGGTTTGAACCGGCGTCTCGGCATTCCGCCGAGCCTGGGAGCGCTCGGGGTGACCGCCGAACTCTTCCCCCATATCGTGGAGCACGCGCTGCTCGATCACAGCCACGCCACCAATCCTCGCCCGGCCACAGCCGAGGACTACATGGCCATGCTGCAGGCGGTCAAAGGCTGATCGGCGCCGAAGCGCCCCGCCGGTCGCGCGCAACTCGGATCACGCCCGCAGTCTCGATGCCAACGTCGTCTCTCGCGGCCCGATCAGGGCAGCGCATGGCCTTTCGGCGCACGTCTCCGACTCTCGGAATATCACTCGTCCGCAACCGCCATTGGGGTCAGCGTCTCTCGGGCCGGCCAGGCGGCGACATTGCAAGTTCCCCACAACCGGGTAGGGTTTAGTTCGCGTTCTTCGCCGTAGGAGGGTCGTTTAGATGGAATTGCCCCTGACTCCTCTCGCATTCGCTGACCGGGCTCGACGCGTCTATTCCCACCGGAAAGCAATCATGTTCGACGCGGTCCATCGGACATACGGGCAATTTCTGGAGCGGTGCGATCGCTGGTCGTCGCGTCTTCAGGGTCTCGGCGCAAAGCGCGGCGACCGAATCGCCTATATCGCCCAGAATATCCCGGCCCATCTCGAGGGCTACTACGCTGTGCCGCGCATCGGCGCGGTGCTCGTGCCGATAAACTACCGTCTGGCAAATGCGGACTTCGTCTATATCGTCAATCATTGCGGAGCGCGGCTGATTTGCGTCGACAAGGACTACGTCGAGGTTATTGAGGCGATCCGCGACCAGCTTCCGAGCGTCGAACACTTCGTCGCGCTCGAAGGCGCTCGCGAGGGCTGGCTCGACTACGAAGCCGAAATAGCGGCAGCTCCTGAGCACTTCGAGGCGGTCGACATCCACGAGGACGATCTGATCACGATCAACTACACGAGCGGCACGACGGCGAAGCCCAAGGGGGTGATGATCACCCATCGAAACGCTTATCTCAACGTGCTGGGCACGCTTGCCCATTTCACGATGACCCCGGCGGACCGTTATCTGTGGACGCTGCCGATGTTTCACGCCAACGGGTGGACCTTCGTGTGGCTGACGACTGCGCGCGGAGCGACGCACGTCTGCCTGCGCAAGGTGGATCCAGTCGCGATCTTCCGCCTCGTCGGCGAGGCCGGCGTAACGACCCTGTGCGCCGCGCCTACGGTCTTGATCGGCATCGCCAACGCGCCGGCGGAAGAGCGCGCGCGTGCGGCGGGCAAGAAAGTGAGACTCCTGACCGCGGGCGCGCCGCCGGCCGCCGTCACGATCGACCGCATCGAACGCGAGCTCGGCTGGGAGGTGCTGCATGTCTATGGAATGACGGAAACCTCGCCGTTGATTCTGCTCTGCGAGCCGCTGCCCGAACATAGAGATCTTTCTGCTGCCGAGCGCGCCGCCATCAAAGCGCGCCAGGGCGTCGAACTCGTCAGCTCTGGCGAGATCCGCGTGATGGACGAGGCGGGGAACGCCGTCCCGGCGGACGGCAAAGCGCTCGGCGAGATTTGCGTGCGCGGAAACGTCGTGATGAAGGGCTATTTCAACGATCCCGACGCGACCGCCGCCGCGCTGAAGGATGGCTGGATGCACACGGGCGACGCCGCGGTCGTGCATCCCGACGGTTATGTCGAAATCAAGGACCGCTTCAAGGACGTCATCATCAGCGGCGGCGAAAACATCTCCTCTGTCGAGATCGAGGGTGTGCTGCTCGGGCACCCCGCGGTGCAGGAAGTGTCGGTCGTCGGCATGACCCATCCCCGCTGGGGTGAAGCGCCGCACGCCTTCGTTGTCCTCAAGGCAGGCGCGGCGACGACGGAAGCCGAGCTGCGCGCGTTTGCGCGCGAGAAGCTCGCGCATTTCAAGGTTCCTCAGTGGGTCACTTTCACCGATGAATTGCCGAAGACCGCGACGGGCAAGATCCAGAAGTTTGTCCTGCGCGGACGCGCGCCAGCAATTTCGAGTCAGTGACAGTTACGGACGACGATGGCGACAGCCAGAACGCGGTGAAGCTCCGCCAGGTCGCGATAGCGGCAGGAATCGTGTTCTACCTGCATGAACTCCAACGCATCGGCGCCCTCTCGCAGACTTGGCGGCGCAGAGGCCCATACACTCTTGGGTGATGGCGCCAAAGCGGTCACCGCGAACCCAGCGAAGCGGCCCAGGATGAACGAATGGCCCTTGGAGAGACGGGTGTTCCTTTGAAACGTCCGTCGGCGCAACTCTGGATCGTGAGACCGGTTCGCTCCTCGAGACGGGCGCGCCAGTCAAGCTGTCGTTGGCCCAACCCGCGCGCATGCCCGATCATTCGCCTCCGCCTCGTCCGGCGGTCGCGTCTCGGATTGGATTTTCGGGTTTCGACCCGCTGCTGACCTTGCCGAGTGCGGCGGAACGCGCGGAGACCCTCAGTAAGCTGCCGTAGGCGCTACGGTGCAGAGTGCGCGACGAGCCCCGTCTCCGGCAAACGTGTGAACAGGTCAGTACGGCCTGAAGGACGCGATAAAGAAAGGCCCATGAACGGGTGGAAAGGGCGAGTAAGCAGCCGTAAGAACTAGGGTCAAAGGCGGCGCCGATGTTTCCGGCGCGGTGATCCCAATCGTCATGGGACGTCCCTCGTGAGTGTCGAAGAGCCCCTCGCCTCGCTCGCGCCACGAAGCTTCATCGCCCGAATGGGCCCCGATCCCTGCTGCGCCGAGCAAGCGGGATGTAGTTAATATCGAAATCAGACCGGCAGCCCGAGCTGCTTTCGCAGGCTCTTGTCGAATGCGGATGCGGGGACGAAACGGCGCAGGAAACTGACCTGGCGCGCCATTTTTCCCGCCGCATAGCGCCTCTTCGGCGCCGGATCGGTCGCAGCCGCCAAAACGGTCTTGGCTACCACTGCGGGCGCATCGCCTTTTTCCATCGCTTTCCGCACGACTACATTCATGCCAGCGCGCGCAGACCCATAAATATCAAACAACTGATCCGGCGTAGCGAGATTGGCTTCGAATGACGTACGGGTATAGGCGGGCTCGACCAATACAACGCGAATTCCGAACGGGCGCAGTTCGTGGTCAAGCGATTCGGAATACCCTTCAACGGCATGTTTGGTCGATGAATAGAGCGCGAAATAGGGAGCTGGGATGAACCCCTGCACCGAGCTCAGGTTAACAATTCTGCCCTTCCCTTGACGTCGCATTGTCGGCAACACCGCGTTGGTCATGCGGAGAACACCGAAGACGTTCACATCGAACAGCGCCTGAGCCTGGGCAGTGGAGGACTCCTCTGCGGCGCCAAGCAGGCCAATGCCAGCATTGTTGACGAGCAGGTCGATGCGCCCGGCCTTGGCGAGCACCTCTTCGACCAGCTTCGCCACGGACGCATCGTCGGTCACGTCACAACTCAGCATGATCACGCCGTCCAGTCTTTCGGCGGCCGCGCGCCGGCTGGTTCCGAACACGCGATAACGGGCGCGCTGCAAGGCTTTGGCCGTCGCGCGGCCGATGCCGGAGGATGCCCCTGTCACCAGGGCCACGCCAGGATTGTTCTTGCTCATGAAAGCTTCTCTTTCTTTTGTGCTGGATTGGCGTGGGCGGCGCACGAGAGACGCGCGAACGGCGTCAATCATGAATCGCCTCCGGAGGTTGTGCCGGGCAGCTCGTCCGTCCAGCGTCGGAACAGCGCGCTGGCGTTGACGCCGCCGAACCCGAAGCCGTTGCAGATCGCGTAATCCATCTCCAATGGCCGACCTTCGTTTGCGACAAAGAGCCCGGGCGAGTGCTTTGCCGGCGAATACGCCCTCATCTGGTCCCGCTGACCGGCCAAAGACGCCCCCCTCCAACGAGCGGGGGCGTCTCCCCCTGTTAACCCCTTTCAGCTTGCCGGATTGCGCGCCATGACGATCCACGTCGCGCCGTCGATCATCACCGACCGCTCGCCGGGGCAGCCCGCGAAGGCGGCACGAACCGCGGCCGAGGCGCGGGCGCGGATGTCGTCGGGCTGATCAGCGAGCAAGCGCGACAGCGGGCCGACATCGAACGTCATCTTCACCGCGTCGTTGATCGCCGCGTCCCGCGTCGCGCCCTCGCCAAACGGGACGGAAGCATCGAAGGGCGCGATAGTGATATCGGTGAAGCCGGCCGCCGTCACGCTGCGCGCCACCCGCCCGCGGTCGCCGAACGAGAATGGGCCGGGCGCTTCCGGATCGGGCGGCGCCGTCGGCGGGACGATGCCGTTGATCGCGCCCATCGGCAGGCGCACCCAATCGTTCTCGGCCGCGCCACGCCAGCAGACGAAAGCGACCCGCCCGCCCGGCTTGAGCGCGCGGCGCATATGGGCGAACGCCGCTGTCGGATCTTTGAAGAACATCACCCCAAAACGCGAGAACAGGATGTCGAACGCGCCCTCGGGCAACTCGGCGCTGCTGGCGTCGGCGACCCGGAACAGGGCCGGCGTATCCTGTGGCGCAAGCGCGCGCGCTTGGCCGATCAGCGGTTCGGATATGTCCACGCCCAGCACTTGGCCCCCCGGGCCGACGCGGGCGGCCAGAGCCAGGCTCGACGCGCCCGCCCCGCAGCCGACGTCCAGCACGCGCTCGCCCGTCGCGGGCGCGGCGGCTTCGATCGCGGCCTGGCCGAACACCGCCAGCATGGCGTCGAGCCGGGCCTGGTGGGCGACCCAGCGTTCCCCGCTTTGGTCATTCCAATTGGCGACCTTCTCGTCATTTTGCTCTGCCATGACATACCTAGTTCTGGTTCGCTTTTTAGATCGGTGCCGCCTCGCGCCGGACTTCGAAGGACAACCGCGCCCGCGGCGACCGGAGAAGGGCAATCTGTGCTCTCAAACCAGCATCGACTGCTGCGCGAAGATACCCGCCATCGCGCCTTGCCATGATGCCGTGGTGACCGAGGGTATGAGGGGGTTGGTTAGGTCGCCGGCGGCGTAGACGCCGGGCGTGCTGGTTTCGCGGCGCTCGTCGACCTTGAGGACGACACCGAGGGGCGTATCGACCGTGGCGAGACCCAGCGCTTCATGCAGACTTGCGGAGGGCTTGTTGCGCGGATGCGCGAACAGGATGTCTACCGCGACATCGGGGCCGGTATCGAGCTTGACGGTGGCATTATCGCCTCCGTGATGGGCGACCTCGGTGATCCGGCCTTCGGCGACAAGCGTGTTGCGACGCTCCAGATCGGACCGGATATTGGGCGGAATGTCGTGACCATCGGCAAAGAGCGTCAACTTGTCGGTCCAATCGTGGAACAGCCTGACTTGATTATGCGACTGCGGGCCGGACCAGACGAGGCCCCAATGCTGGTCGGCGACTTCAAAGCCGTCGCAATAGGGGCAGGGCACGATGGACGTGCCCCAGCCTTCGGCAAAGCCCGGAACATCAGGCATCTGGTCGACGACGCCATAGCTCAAGATCAGGCGGCGCGCCTTAAGGCGTTCGCCATCGGCAGTGAGGACGGAGAAATCGTCGATCGCGCCGGAGACGCTGTCGGCCCGGGCATTGACCAGCCTGATCGTGGGATAGCGCGCCAGCTGCTGCCGCGCCTCTGCCAGGATGTTCAGCGGTGGCTTGTGATCGTGACCGAGCAGGCCATGCGAGTGGCCGGCGGAGCGGTTGCGCGGAAGGCCGGTGTCGAGAACGACGACCTTGCGGCGGGCACGGCCGAGCTGAAGGGCGCCGGCGAGACCGGCAAAGCTGCCGCCGATGATGATGACGTCATCCATGGTGATGGGCTCCGTGTTGTGGATGGAGGGGGCTGGGGAAGCCATCGTCATTGGAGTTGTCCTTTTTGGGCAGCCCCGGCAGACAACTCCATCACGCTCTTGGCCGCCGCTTGCAGGAAACGCTTCGCCAGCCGCTTGTTGTTGACCGCCCGCGACAGGACCATCGCACCGACCATCGTCGAGAGAATGGCCATAGCGTTGCCGCTGGGCTCCTCACCGTCGGCTTCGCCAAGCCAGCGGCCGAGCATCTCGAGGTATTCCTTGATCCCGGCTTCGAATGACGCCTTCACGTCGACGCTCTGCCGGGCGGCGTCTGAGCCGAGCGCAACGACCGGACAGCCGTCCATCCGTTCTGCGCGATGCTCCATGCTGAGATACAACGCGATCACCGCGCGGAGCGGGTCCTGCGGATTGGCGGCGGCTAAGGCTGACCACTGGCCAAAGGCGCTCTCCAAAGCCCGTCTGGAGGCCTGCGCCGCCAAGTCGTCCTTGGACGCGAACTGCTTGTAGAACGCGCCTTGAGTGAGGCCCGCGGCCTCCATCAGGTCCCTGAGGCCGATGCCGTCAAAACCGTGCTCACGGAAAAGTTGGCTCGCCACATCGATCACCGTTTGCCGGCTCTTCTCAGCCTGATCGCGGCCCACGCGCATCGTCGATCTCCGATCTTTTTAGCTTGCATTCGTAATCTATATAGCTCATATAGAGTTCGAACGCAATCTATTTTCGAAGCGAAGCCACCATGAAAAAGAAACGCGCTTTTGTGCTGGCAGGCGTCCTAATTGCGGCGCTCGGGGCGGCGGCGACCGGGGCATTTTTCCTCCGCGCGCAGGAAGCGTCCGCCCTCGGCGACCCGAGGCAGGAACCACCGTTCGTCGGACTGACGGTGGCAGCGCAGGCGACCGGGTCCGAACGCGGCTTCACGGGCGTCATCGGGGCGAGGGTGCAGAGCAATCTCGGTTTCCGCGTCCCCGGCAAGATCGTGGAACGGCTTGTGAATGTCGGTGACCAGGTCAAAGCCAGTCAGCCGTTGATGCGGATCGACGAAACGGATCTTCGCCTTGCGCTCACGGCGAAGCGCAACGCCGTTGCGGCGGCACGTGCATCCTTCGTTCAGTTGGATGCGGATGAACGGCGATACGCCAAGCTGGTCAGCGACGGATGGGTTTCCCGACAGCGCTATGACCAGGCGAAGGGCGCGTCCGATACCGCCAAGGCGCAACTCGCCGCTGCTGAAGCGGAGGCGCGGGTCGCCGAAAATGAGGCGAGTTATTCCGTCCTGGTGGCGGACGCGGATGGAAAGGTGGTTGAAACCCTTGGCGAGCCGGGACAGGTCGTCTCCGCCGGCCAGACCGTGGTTCGGCTTGCCCAAACCGGCCCCCGCGAAGCGGTGGTCACACTCCCCGAAACCATTCGGCCGGCGATTGGATCTGTGGCTGAAGCGAGTGTGTATGGGAGCAATGGACACCGCTATACGGCACATCTCCGGCAGTTATCTGACTCTGCCGATGCGCAGACCCGCACTTATGAAGCCCGCTTCGTGCTCGACGGCGCGGCTGCAGCAGCGCCGCTTGGCGCGACGGTGACCATTTGGCTGACAAACCAGGTGAGTCAGCCGGAGGTGCAGGTACCGCTCGGAGCCGTGCTCGATGACGGTGGGAAGACCGGCGTCTGGGTCTTGGACAGCACCACCTCAACCGTGCACTTTCGGGCGATCGAGCTTGTTCGCGTGACCAGCGAAGCCGCCGTGATCTCCGGCCTGGGCGCTGGCGACCGGGTTGTTTCGCTTGGCGCCCAACTATTGCACGAGGGCGAGCGCGTCAGACCGGCGTCTGAAAACTGGGGCAGCTGATGAGCCTCAATCTTTCTGCGATCGCCGTTCGCGAACGGGCTGTTACGCTGTTCTTCATTCTCTTGCTGGCGGCGGGCGGCATCTACGCCTTCTTCACGCTCGGGCGCGCGGAGGATCCTAGCTTCACCATCAAGAACTTGACGGTCACCGTGGTGTGGCCCGGTGCAACAGCACGCGAGATGCAGGACCTCGCTGCCGAGCCGTTGGAGAAGCGGTTGCAGGAGCTCACCTGGTATGACCGGGTGGAGACGACGACGCGCCCCGGCTACGCGTTTATGACGCTTTCACTGAAAGACAATACGCCGCCATCCGCCGTCCAGGAGCAGTTCTACCAGGCGCGCAAAAAAATGGGGGATGAAGCGCGCAACCTGCCGCCCGGCGTACTCGGTCCTTTCGTCAACGACGAATATTCCGACGTGAGCTTCGCGCTTTATGCGCTCAAGGCCAAAGGCATGCCCATGCGTGAGCTGGTCAGGCAGGTTGAAGCGATCCGCCAGGACCTGTTGCACGTGCCAGGAGTCAAAAAGATCAACATCCTCGGCGAACGTCCCGAACAGATATTCGTCGATTTTTCCTACGCCAAACTAGCGACCTTTGGCGTCTCCGCGCAGGATATTATTGCCGCTTTGCAACGGCAAAATACCGTCACCCCGGCGGGCTCGATCGACACCAACGGTCCGCAGGTGTTCATCCGGGTCGACGGCGCCTACGACGACGTTCAGGCGATCGCCAACACGCCGATCGCAGCGGCAGGGCGGATGCTAAAGCTCTCCGATATCGCCGATGTCCGCCGCGGCTATGAGGATCCCCCCACCTTCCTCATTCGAAGCCAGGGTGAGCCGGCCATCATGCTATCGGTGGTTATGCAGGACGGTTGGGACGGCCTCGCACTCGGCAAGGCGCTGAAGGACAAAACTGCCGCCATCGCACAGACGCTGCCGCTCGGAATGACCCTCGACAAAGTGACCGACCAGGCCGTGAACATCACCTCGGCGGTCGACGAGTTCATGCTGAAATTCGCGATGGCGCTCAGCGTGGTGATGTTGGTGAGCCTGCTCAGCATGGGTTGGCGCGTCGGTATCGTCGTGGCCGCCGCCGTTCCCCTGACGCTCGCCGCCGTGTTCCTCATCATGCTGGAAACGGGCCGGTTCTTCGATCGCATTACGCTCGGGGCGCTCATCCTGGCCCTTGGCCTTCTGGTGGATGACGCCATCATCGCCATCGAGGTGATGGTGGTGAAAATGGAAGAGGGCATGGACCGCATCAAGGCTGCGGCCTATGCCTGGAGCCACACGGCCGCGCCGATGCTGTCGGGAACACTCGTGACAGTCGCGGGCTTTCTTCCAGTGGGTTTTGCACATTCGTCGGCCGGCGAATATGCCGGCAATATCTTCTGGGTCGTTGGATTCGCCCTTATCTTCTCCTGGATCGTTGCGGTGGTCTTCACGCCTTATCTCGGCGTCACGCTGCTACCCCAAATCAAACCGGTCGAAGGCGGTCACCACGCGATTTACGAAACTCCGAACTATCGGCGCCTGCGACGGCTCATTGCTTTCGCCGTGCGCCGCAAGTTCTTGACCTGCGGTGTCGTCGGCATCGTTTTCGCGCTTTCGGCCATCGGTATGGGCGCACTCAAGCAGCAATTCTTCCCGACCTCAGACCGCCCCGAAGTTCTGGTCGAGGTTCGCCTACCAGAAGGCACCAGCATCGAAACGACGACTGCTGTGGTCGGGAAGATCGAACATTGGCTGCAGCGTCAGCCCGAAGCCAAGATTGTTACGAGCTATATCGGCCAGGGCGCTCCCCGCTTTTTCATGGCGATGTCACCGGAACTTCCCGATCCTGCCTTCGCCAAGATCGTCGTGCTGACACCGGACGCAGACGCGCGAGAGGCGTTGAAGATTCGGCTCAGGCAAGCAGTGTCACAGGGGCTTGCACCTGCGGCCTATGTCCGCGTCAATCAGCTTGTATTTGGGCCTCCTTCGGTGTTCCCGGTCGAATTCAGAGTTATGGGACCGGATCCCGCAACCCTATCCGCCATTTACGAGAAAGCCCTGCGCATCATGCGGGGCATTCCCGACGTGCGGCAAGCGAACCGTGATTGGGGCGACCGCACGCCCGTGCTCCGCTTCACGCCCGATCAGGACCGGCTCAACCTCATTGGCCTCTCGACCACGGAGGTGAGCCAGCAGCTCCAGTTTCTTCTGACGGGCATCACCGCCACGCTATGTCCGCGAAGACATCCGCAACGTTCCCGTCGTGATGCGCAGTGCCGGGGGCGAGCGGTTGGACCCAACGCGTCTGACCGACTTCTCGCTGATGAGCCGGGACGGAAAACAGGTCCCGCTTTCCCAGATCGGTCATTCGGAAATCCGTCTGGAATATCCCGTCATGAAACGCCGCGATCGGACGCCCGTCATTACGGTCCGTTCCGAGATCAACGAAGCAACGCAGCCTCCCGAGGTGTCCAAAGAAGTCTTGAAAGCGCTTCAGCCGCTGATTGCATCTCTTCCGGCCGGTTACAGCATGGAACTGGGTGGATCGATCGAAGAGGCGACCAAGGCAAACACCGCGCTGGTCAAGATTTTCCCCGCGATGATAGCCGTCATGCTGATAGTCATCATTCTGCAGGTTCGGTCTTTCTCGACGATGGCGATGGTCTTTCTGACGGCCCCACTTGGCCTCGTCGGAGTGGTGCCGATGCTGCTCATCTTCAATCAGCCCTTCGGCTTCAACGCTATTTTGGGCCTGATCGGGCTGGCCGGCATTCTGATGCGCAACACGCTAATCTTGACACAGCAGATCAAGGACAACCTCGCGGCCGGCCTTGACGACTATCGCGCGGTCATCGAGGCCACGGTGCAGCGCGCGCGGCCTGTGATTCTGACCGCGCTCGCTGCTGTCCTGGCCTTTATTCCGCTCACGCATTCCGTCTTCTGGGGATCGATGGCCTACGCGCTGATCGGCGGCACGGCAGTCGGCACGGTGCTGATCCTGCTGTTCCTTCCTGCGCTCTATGCCGCGTGGTTCCGGATCAAATCGCCGGCTGAACATGTCCGCGAAACCAGGGCGGCGCCGTTCGGAGTCGACTTCAGCTTCGCGCGCGCCAAGTCATGAGCCAAATGCGGAGGTAAACATGAGCGCCTTAAAGCGGTTATGGACCAAGATTGCGCGCTTCGCCGAAGCGCTGGAAGGCATTGACGACCCAACCGGCCACTACATGTTCTCTCTCGGAAAGCGCGTCGATAAGCTTGAACGCGACCTGGAGCGCCTCGAAAGGCAATTGCGTTCGGGGCCCGGCGGCGGGATACAGCAGTAGAGGTTAGCTCAACCACCTCTCCCGCTCGTTGACAGATGCTGGCATGAAGGAGTCACCAACCGCGAACCGCTACTCGCAGCCGCCGGCACGGGGTGGCGACATCGCTCGGTCAAGGCAAGCCGATAGCTGATACACCTTCTTGAAGGGCGTATCAGGCTGCCAATGAATAATCGGGTGTGCTTCGGCGAGTGCCGCTCCGTGCAGTCTCTGCGCCTACCGGGTCGGACTTGAACGCCCGCAATGCCACCGCTTCCCGCCATTCGCCCAACTCCCGCTCTCCGCCCAAACCCGAAATTCAAATTCAGACCCATCCGGCCTCGCCCTGGGACCACGCCTCCGCCTGTGATATGTCCGGCGGGGGCTGGCGCAACCGGAAAGGAACCGCGGATGAAAGTCGGCTTTCTCGGTCTGGGACAGATGGGCTCAGGCATCGCCGCCAACATTCTCAAGGCGGGAAACGATCTCAAGGTTTGGAACCGCTCGCCCGAGAAGGCGGAGCCGCTCGTCCGCGACGGCGCCCAACTGGCGCGCACGCCGAGGGAGGCCGCCGGCGGGCGGGACATCGTCCTCACCATGCTGGCCGACGACGCGGCGCTCGACGGGGTTCTCTTAGGCGACGACGGCCTGATGGCCGGACTCGGCGCAAACGCCCTTCACGTCTCGATGAGCACCATCGCGGTCGCCACCGCGGAAGCCGTCGCGGCGAAGCATGCGGCCCGCAGCCAGCGGTTCATCTCGGCCTGCGTATTCGGCCGGCCCGACGCCGCGGCGGCGAAAAAATTGTTCGTCGTCGCCGGCGGCGACGCGGCTGAAATTGCCCGGGCGCGGCCGGTGCTCGAGGCGATCGGACAGCGGGTGTTCGAAGTCGGCGAGCGGCCCTCGGCGGCCAATCTGGTCAAGCTGTGCGGAAACTTCGCCATCCTGGCCGCAATCGAAACCATGGGCGAGGCGATGGCGCTCGCCGAGAAGGGCGGCGTCCGCAAGGCCAAGCTCCTCGAAGTGCTGACCGGCACGCTGTTCGACGCCCCCGTCTATCGCACCTATGGCCCGATCCTGGTCAACGAGAGCTTCCGGCCCGCGGGATTCGCCGCGCCGCTCGGCTTCAAGGACATGCGATTGGCCGGAGAAGCGGCGGAAAAATCCGTCACCGCCATGCCGCTCTTGAGCCTGCTCAGAGACCGTCTCCTCGAGACGATCGCCAAGGAGGGATCGGATATCGATTGGTCGGGGATTGCTCGGACCAGCGCCAAGGACGCCGGGCTTTGAGCCGCAGGCGGCGGCGCCCTTCCGCTGAACCGAAACGACCGACGGGCGATGCGAACCCGACCGGCGAACAGGCGCCGCCTCAGGCGCGAGATATCCCTGCTTTCGCGCCAGCAGGGAATTTGCATTCTCTGCTCGGCGAAAAATATTCCCTGTTCCGCCGCATAGGGAATTTTGCTGGAACGCACGAGAATCATTGGGTTTTATTCGACGGGTTTTCCGAAAATCGGCCGAAACCAGCGAAGTTCCCTGCACTTTTCCCTGATCGCAGCGAATTCGGCGCCTGCCGGATCAGACGAGCAGCTTCTCGAGGCGGATCGGCAGCTCGCGGACCCGGATCCCCGTCGCGTGATAGACGGCGTTGGCGACGGCGGCGTTGAGGCCGACGTTGCCGAGTTCGCCGAGCCCCTTGACGCCGAGCGGATTGATCCACTCGTCGATCTCGGGCACGAGGATCACGTCGATCGTCTGGATGTCGGCGTTCACCGGAACCAGATAGTCGGCGAGGTTGTCGTTGACGTAGCGCGCCGCCCGCTTGTCGATCTCGGTCGCCTCGAACAAAGCGGCGCTGATGCCCCAGATCATGCCGCCCATCAGCTGGCTGCGCGCTGTGCGCGGATTCATGATCCGGCCTGCGGCGAAAGCGCCGACCGCGCGCGGAACGCGGATTTCGCGCGTCATCTTGTGCACGCGCACCTCGACGAACTGCGCGCCGAAGGCGAAGGCGATTTTCTCGCCTTTGGGGCCGCCGGTCAGACTCACCCGACCCTGGTAGAGCTTCCCGATCGCGTCCGGCGGCATGCCGCGCGGCACTGATTCCGCATATTCCTCGATCGCGCCGAGTCCCTGCTGGCGAAAGACGGCGTCGATCGGCGTCGAAACATTGCCTGCGGCGATGCGGCCGTCGGAAAGCCTGAAGGCCGAAACGTCCTTGCCCTGCAGCGGTCCGTCGGCCTTTACGGCCGCGTCGAACAGCCTGGCGCGAATGGCGTCGACAGGCTTTGACGACGGCGGAAGTCGCGCTCGCCGTGGTGTTCGAGCCGCCGGCCACCGGCCCCGCCGGCAGCGCGCTGTCGCCCAAGAAAACGGTCACCTTGTCGGGGCTGAGCCCCAAACCCTCGGCTGCGGCTTGGCCGATCACGGTGTAGGCGCCGTTGCCGATCTCATGCGCCGCGATCGACACGCGCGCGAAGCCGTCGGCCGTCAGGCGGATGCGAACCGCGGCCGGCGCGATCTGGGTCGGGTAGCACGCGGTCGCGCAGCCCCAGCCGACGAGCCAGTCGCCGTCCTGCATCGATCCCGGAGCGCGGGAGCGGTTGCGCCAGCCGAAGGCCTCGGCGGCGGCGTCGAAACATTGGATGAGCGAGCGGCTCGAGTAAGGCCGACCGGTGATCGGGTCCTTCATCGTGTCGTTCACCCGGCGCAGCTCGACCGGGTCCATGTCGAGCGCCAGTGCGAGCTCGTCCATGCCGCTTTCGAGCGCGTACATGTAGGGCACTTCCGGAGGCGAGCGCATGAAGCCGGGGGTGTTCCGGTCGGCGTTCACGACATTGACCTTGGTTGCGACCGAGCCGTAGTCGTACATGACGGCGGTGCTCGTCGTCCCCGAAACGTTGTAGTCGTCGGGCCTGGAGGTGAGCTCCCACGCCTCGTGCAGGTAGGCGAGGATCTTGCCGTCCCGGCTCGCGCCGAGGCGCAGAGTGATGCCGGGTCTCGGCCCGGTAGGTCGCGATCGTAAAACCCTGCTTGCGGGTGGCGACCAGTTTGACCGGGCGGCCGACTCGCCGCGCGGCGATCGCAGTCAGCGCCGTCCGTTGAGTCAGCGATCCCTTGGATCCGAACGCGCCGCCGACGAACGGGCTGATCACGTGCACGTCCTCCGGATCGATCCCAAGCTGCTCGGCAAGGCCATATTTCATGCCGTAGACGAACTGGCTCGGCTCGAGCACCGGTCAGCTTGTTGTTGTCCCAGACGCAGGTCGTGGTGAAGAGCTCCATCGGATTGTGGTGCTGGGTCGGCGTGCCATATTCGGCGTCGATCGTGACGGGAGCGCCCGAGAAGGCGGACTCGGCGTCGCCGAGCATCGGATCCTTGTGCTTGTCATCGACCTCGGCGACCGGCTTGACCGTCGTTCCCGGCGAGCCAAAGGTCGCGGTCGGCGGCTGCTCGTCGTATTCCACGGCGATCTTGCGCGCCGCTTCGCTCGCCGCCTCGAACGTCTCCGCAACGACCATCGCGACAATCTGACCGTCGTGCCAGATTTTTGCCGAGTTCAGCGGCACGATGGACGATCCGGCCTGTCCGCCCTTCGAGAAGATGCCCAGCGGCCGCACGACATTGGCGTTCCGCCAGGTCAGAATATCGAGCACGCCTGGGACGGCTCGCGCTTCGTCGAGGTCGATCGAACGGATCGAGCCGAGGGCGACCGCACTCGTCAGCAGCTGAGCGAAGGCGGCATTGCCGACGGGAACGTCGGAGGGGTAACGGGCAAGCCCCGTCACCTTGACGCGCGCATCGGCGCGCGGAATTGCCTGCGGCTCGGAGGTCGACGCCACTTACATCTCCATCGCTGCTGTCTCGAGGAGCGCCCGCGCCAGCGTCTGCCGGCCGAGCGCGATCTTGAAGGCGTTGTATTTTTGCGGCTCGGCGCCCTGGAACGCCGCTTCGGCCGCGCGCTGGGCGGTTTCAGCGGTCAGTCGCTGGCCAGCAAGCAACGCTTCGGCCTCACGCGCGCGCCAAGGGATGGTTGCGACGCCGCCGAGAGCGATCCGCGCCTGCCGGACGGGACCGCCGAGATCCATGTCGAGCGCGACGGCCGCAGAGGCCAGGGCGAACTCGTAGGATTCGCGGTCGCGAATCTTCAAAAAGCGCGAGCGACGGGTCCAATCGGCGGCCGGGACGCCGAACGCCAGGATCAGTTCATCATGCGCGAGCGTCGTCTCGAGCTCGGGCCGGTCCCCTGGGAGCCGGTGCAACTCGGCGAAAGGGATCGTGCGTCGCTCGCCGGCCCGCCATGTTTCGACCGTCGCGTCGAGGGCGACCAAGGCCTGGGCGAAATCGCCGGGATAGGCGGCGATGCAATGCGGGCTCACGCCGAGCACGGCGTGCGCGCGATTGAAGCCGCCGATCGCCGCGCAGCCCGAACCCGCCTTGCGCTTGTTGCAAGCCGACCAGGAGACATCGCGGAAATAGGTGCAGCGCGTCCGCTGAAGCACGTTGCCGCCGAGCGTCGCCATGTTGCGCAGCTGGGCGCTGGCCGCGAGCACGAGGCTCTGGGCAATGACCGGGTAGCGGCTCGTGACCACAGGGTCGCGCGCGACATCCGCCATGCGGGCGAGCGCGCCGAGGCGGAGGCCGCCCGGGGTCGCCTCGACAGAGTTCCAGCCATGGACCCCACTGATGTCGATCAGGGCGCTCGGCCGCATCACATCGAGCTTCATCAGGTCGAGAATCGTCGTGCCGCCGGCGATGAACTGGGTGTCGGCGGACGTCGGGGGCCCTTCCGCCGGCTTTTCTTCGGTGAGAATCTGGCCGAGCGTCGTCGAGTTGACCGCGCGCCTATAAGTGAAAGGCCGCATCAGGCCCTCCTCATTTCGGACCTCGCCTGCCGGATGGCGGCGACGATGTTGGGATAGGCGGCGCAGCGGCAAAGATTGCCGCTCATATACTCGCGAATGTCAGCGTCGCTCTCTGCGTGACCTTCCTCGACGCAGCCGATCGCCGACATGATCTGCCCCGGCGTGCAATAGCCGCACTGGAACCCGTCGAAATCGATGAACGCCTGCTGCATCGGATGAAGCGTCCCGTCGCGTCTGGCGAGGCCCTCGATCGTCGTCACCGAGCGGCCACCCGCCATCGCTGCAAGCGTCAGGCACGACAGGACGCGCCTGCCGTCGACGAGCACCGTGCAGGCGCCGCATTGTCCGTGGTCGCATCCTTTCTTCGTTCCGGTCAGGCCGATCCGATCCCGCAGCGCGTCGAGCAGGGTGACGCGGGAGTCGATAGCGAGGGGATAGGGCTGTCCGTTGACATTTAGCGTGACAAGATTGGAGGGCAGATCGGGCTCGCGGGCGACCGACTGCGCCGCTGCGTCCCCGCTCCCCGTCAAGGCGAGGGCAGCGCCCGACGCGCTTGCGCCAAGGAAAGCCCGTCGGCTGAAATCGGGAGACATGGCGGCTCCTGTGAAAGTTCAGCCTCGGCAACTTGCGCGCCAGCCGATCGTTCCGCAGGAGGTTCTTCCGCTCGCCAAAACGTGACCCAGGCGCGGCAGACAGCCGCGGCCGCTACGCCGGTCCCAGGTCCGAAAGACGTTGCTTCTAAAAGGAGAGCGCCGCGAGCATATTCGGTTCTCGCTCTCGCACGGCGCCCGTCGGCAAATGTTCTCGCTGCATACGTGAATGCGTGCGAGACGAATGAGTCGGCAACCAGGCAAGCAGTATCCTCGGATGCGAGGACAATTGCGATCCGCTGCAGCGCGCACACCCCGCCTCTCGACGTGTCGTCGTATTTCGATGGAAGTGCCGCGCCGCAACCCTCCCCGACGCTGAGTTCTTGCCGGAGGACATCTCGTTCGCCGCGTTTTTGTTGTTACTGGAGGCTCCTTGGCCAACCCCGGTTTTGCCGAGGAGAGGACCGCCGACAGGGAAGCTTTCAGTCGTGCCGCTTGAAACGAATGGGGAACCGAACTCGTAAGCATTTACGACGCTGGCTTCCAGAGGCTGCTCCATTCCGGGGGAAAACTCCGCAGCCGCAGCCGAGCTTACCGCGGTCAGCCCCGCAAGCCCGTGCTCTGGATCCGGCTCGACGAGTTCCGCCAGTTCCCCGGAATTGTCGGGCAAGATTGACTGGTGTGCGCCGAAATATTCCGATTTTGCGTAACCGGACATCGCAGCGCCGCTGTAACTTATGTAATCGAGCTCCATTGGGCCGGTCGAACCGCCCATGAACAGACCGCCGACTGCGGCGGCCACGCCCAAAAGCCTTTTCATCAGTTCTCCTTCCGGCTTTCGCGCCGGCAGCAAGCTCGGCGCGGACCCCATGAAACCGGACCGCATTCTAAAGCGGCTGAGGCTGGCTTTACCCCGTGTAAACGCCAGTCACATTGAACATGTGCAACAGAATTGAGGTTATGGCAAGACGCCGCATTCCCAGACGCCGCGAAGGCCTCGATCTTCGCCGCCAATCGAGCCGCTTGCGAAACCGCCGTCGCTTCGCCAAGTTCGGGCTCTGGAGTCTCGATGAACGCCCCGCTCGACGTCGCCCGCCGCCCGTCCGTCTGCCCGCACGACTGCCCGTCGGTCTGCGCGTTGGACGTCGAGGTGGTTGGCGGAAACCGGATCGTGCGCGTGTACGGCGCGGCCGACCATCCCTACACCCAGGGGGTCGTGTGCGCCAAAGTGGCGCGCTATGCGGAGCGCATTCATCATCCGGACCGGTTGACTCACCCGCTCAGGCGGGTTGGGCCAAAGGGCTCGGGGCAATTTACGCCGATCTCATGGCCCGAGGCGCTCGACCGCGTCGCCGACGCCTTCCTGAAGGCCGAGCGCGAGCAAGGGGCCGAGAGTGTCTGGCCCTACTTCTACGCCGGCACGATGGGCCTCGTGATGCGCGACGGGATCGAGCGCCTGACCCACGCCAAGCGCTATTCGCGGTTCTTCGGCACCATCTGTGTCGGCGTCGCCTGGCCAGGCTACATCGCGGGAACCGGGCGGATGTCGGGCATCTCCCCGGCGGAAATGACGAAGTCCGACGTCGTCGTCATTTGGGGAACCAACGCGGCCGCGACCCAGGTCAATCTGATGACCCATGCGACGCGCGCCCGGAAGGACCATGGCGCGAAGGTCGTCGCGGTCGACATCTACCCGACCGAAACGATGCGGCAGGCGGATCTCGCGCTGCAGCTCAGGCCCGGGACCGATGGCGCGCTCGCCTGCGCGGTCATGCACGCGCTGTTCCGCGACGGACTCGCCGATCGCGACTATATGGCGCGCTATACGGATGCGCCGGAAGCGCTCGAAGCGCATCTTCGCGAGAAGACGCCCGAATGGGGCAGCGCGATCACCGGGCTCCGCGTCGAGGAGATCGAGGCTTTCGCGGCGCTGGTCGGACGCAACAAGCGCACCTTCTTCCGCCTCGGCTATGGCTTCTCCCGCCAGCGCAACGGCGCTGCCAACATGCACGCGGCTCTCTCGATCCCCTCGGTCACAGGGGCCTGGGCGCACGAGGGCGGCGGCGCGCTGCATGCGTCGAGCGCCGTCTACGGGCTCGACCGGACGCTGATCGAAGGCCTCGACGCGCGCGACCAAAACGTGAGGCGCCTCGACCAGTCGCGCATCGGCGCGGTCCTGACCGGCGACCGCGACGCGCTGAAGGGCGGCGGTCCGGTACGGGCGATGCTGATCCAGAATACCAATCCGATGGTGGTGGCGCCCGATCAGGAGACGGTGCGGCGCGGATTCCAGCGCGAGGACCTGTTCGTCTGCGTGCACGAGCAGTTCATGACCGACACGGCGCGCTACGCCGACGTCGTCCTGCCGGCGACAATGTTCCTCGAGCACGACGACATCTACACCGCAAGCGCCCACCAGTTCCTTCAGTTTGCGCCGAAGGCGATCGATCCGCCGGAAGGATGCAGGTCGAACCACGAAGTCGTCTCAGAACTAGCACGCAGGCTCGGAGCGAAACACCGGGGCTTCGACATGAGCCCGCGAGAAATCATCGACGAAACCCTAAGAATCTCGGGTCGGGGCACGCTCGAGGAGCTGGAAGCGGCGCGCTGGCTCGACTGTCAGCCCCCGTTCGAAAAGGCGCATTTCCTCGACGGCTTCGCCCATGCCGACGGCAAGTTTCACTTCCGCGCCGACTGGCCGAACGTCCCCTACTCAAATGACGGCCTCCGCGGTCCGTGGCGCAGCCTGCCCACCCTGCCTGACCATTGTCTGGTCAACGAAGAGGCCAACTCGGCCCATCCCTTCAAGCTCGCGACCTCGCCGGCGCGCAACTTCCTCAATTCGAGCTTCAACCAGACGGCGACCTCCCTCGCCCGCGAAATCCGCCCGTCAGCGCTCATGCATCCAGACGACATGGCCGGACTCGGACTGCGGGGAGGTGACGTGGTCCGCCTCGGCAACGCGCGCGGGGAAATCCGCCTGCATGTGAAGACGTCGCCCGGGGCGACGCGGGGCGTCATCGTCAGCGAAGGCCTGTGGGACAACCGCGCCTTCCTCGACGGGCGCGGCGTCAACACTTTGACTTCGGCCGACAGCGTCGCCCCGTTCGGCGGCGCGGCCTTTCACGACGTCCGGGTCTGGGCGCGAGCGGACGCTTCGGAGGCGGGCGCAAGCGCTCTGGCTGAGACGGCCGACTTATCCGCCTAGCAGGCCATCATCCGCAAACCCGCAAGCGACGAGGCCTTACCCGACGGCCCTTTCGGCCCTCCAAAAATTTCCAACAATTTCTACCGGACTTCCCAAATCTTTCCGAATATTGCCGTCTACTTCCCAGAATTTCCATGCAAATCTATATCCATCAAAGATTTACGACCGATTTTTCTGCCGAACGCCGATATTTTCTCCGTGAGGCCACGGCCAGGGGGTTTACAAATCAACATCCCGTATATGCCTTATCTCGATGCGCAAACCTGACTGCTCCTCCGAGGGCCCTCCCTGCGCGCGGTCTAGGCAGGAGCGAGGGGGCGAACAACAAATCTGCAGCCGCAACTCTAAGAACATATAATGAACAAATCTAAGCCTCTCGTCAAGAGATTTGTTTCTTCGGGGTCGTGGCTCCGTTGCAAGGCATGGCAGCTTCCAGCGCGGATGGCGACCGCCGGCTGCGGTCTGCACGGCCCGCGCGAAGAGGAGCTGAAGGACAATTCTGCGCGAGATCGCCGGTCGAACCCTCGCCCGGCCCTCGTGAGGCCGCTCGGGGCATACGCCGGCATCTTCAAATCCATTCGTCACCGGCTTGACGGCATATATCTGTGCGGTTATACGTCAATCCATAGCCGGCCGGTTATTGATCAGAAGATGCCCAACGCCCACGATGTGCTTTTCCGAACGCTCGCCGATCCAACTCGGCGGGCGATCTTCGAGCGGCTGTGCCGGGAAGGCGAGCAGACGGTCGGCGCTCTAACGGCTCGGGCCGGGGTCTCGCAACCGGCGGTGTCGAAGCATCTTGGCGTCCTGAAGCTGGCCGGGCTGGTGCGCGACCGCCACGAAGGACGCCTGACGCATTATAGCGCGCGGCTCGACGCCTTGGCCCCGCTGAGCGACTGGACAAGCCAAATGACCGGGTTTTGGCAAACCCGGTTCGACCACCTCGAAGATCTGGTAAAAAGGATGGACCAATGAACCAAGCGTCAGCCGAAACGCTCTCCGTCGTTATCGAACGCGAGATTCCCTGTCCGCCGGACAAGATCTGGCGCGCCCTCACCCAGCCCCACCTGATCGAGGAGTGGCTCATGAAGAACGACTTCGAGCCAGCAGTGGGACACCGGTTCAACCTTCGCGCAGACTGGGGCGCGGTCGACTGTGAGGTGCTCGCGGTCGAGCCGAACAGGACACTGTCCTACACGTGGGGCGCCTACGGTCTCGAGAGCATCGTCACTTGGACTCTCACAGCGACGAGCGCGGGGACCCACCTGCGTATGGAGCAGTCGGGCTTCCGGCCGGACCAGCAGCAGTTCTACCAGGGCGCCCAGGGTGGGTGGCAGCAGTTCTTCGCCAAGCTGGAGCAGGTTTTGGCGCGGACAGGCTGAAGCTCTTTGGAACAGGTCGAGCTGGGATCGTGGAACAGGATGACGGTGGTGCGCGCCCGCTCGGACTTACGACGGCGATCGTTGCTCCCGCTTGGTTGAAGCCGCAGGCTGCGCTTCGGTCCCCAGCAGCCGAAGGCGCTTTTCCCCAGGCGGGCGGACCATCCCTTATTTGTTGCTCCCACCTGTCTGTTCATTACTTGCGCCCACCGGCTTGGATTCCGACGAATGCTCCTGCCGCAGGAAGATGCTGAGCACAATGTAGACGCCGATGGCCAAAAAACCTGC
>CAVVTP010000019.1:0-284441 GCA_963751165.1 uncultured Alphaproteobacteria bacterium | reverse complement strand
GTCCTTCTCGCCTCAACGGCGCGAAAAGTCATAAGATCCATAAGACAAGCGGAATCCGATCAAGCTGTATCATGTTCGCAGGCAATGATCTCAAGATGTCGGAAGGCCTCCAGGCCCTCGGGAAGCCCGCCGATTCAGTGCGTTCGGACAACGCTCTATGTCGGCGCCGCGCAATCCGAATATTGGGCCCCCTGCCGGATCGTCGTCGACGTGACCGAAGGCGGCGGCGACAGCTTGTCGCACGAAGCCGCAGACGGCGCGCGGTTCACCCCCTGTCGCGCCCGCTCGCGCGGACGACGAAACCTCGCCGGCTGGGGCACACTGGAGAAAGAGGTTTCAGGTCGGTGAGACAAACGGCTCTCACCGATACTCGTTCTCTTCCTCTCCCGCCTTCGGCGGCTTGGCGTAGTAGGTGTTGAGGATCGTCATCCGGGGCTTGGAATTGTCAATCGAGATCGTGTCCCGGCCGTGCCAGCTCGTGTGCAGGAGGTTGTGCTTCGGATGGATGACGACGAAGGCAAAGCCTGTGTTGGGAAGGAAGGGCGCCGTTTTCTCCTTGACCAGCCCATAGGATTTCCAGGCAAAGACGCCCATCGGCGAGATCTTGTAGACGGTCGTGCCGAGATCCCGCTGGCTCTCGTCCTCCGGCATGTAAATGAGCATCGTCAGCACCTTGCGGCGTGTGTCGGGATGCGGCTTGATCGCGTAGCCGTCGAAGTCGGCGTAGAGCACGGGTTGGGGATACATCGGCACCGGCCAGCTCTCGCCGCTGCCTTTGGCCCGCATCTCGAGGCCCTTCTGGAGCCGGTCGCGTAGAGCGGCCTGGATCTCGGGCGCGGACAGGGCGTCCGACACCGTGCGCCACAGGCCCGTCCGCTCGGGGTCGCCCGCTTCGACGCGGCGGTCCCAAAGCGTATACTGCTTGCGGGTGCGCGCGCCGTTGAGATCGACATAGCGGTCGATGTTGGGCCAGCTGGAAATGAGTTTCCCGAAGACGTCGTTGGCGAAGAACTTCTCGAAAATGAGATGCGGGTAGGGCTTGTCGAATAGGGCGCCGGCTCGGATCGAGTCCGCGCCGTGGCGGACGATCAAGTCGAAAAGCGTTTCGGAAACGACAACGTCTGCGAACATTCCTGAAGTCCCGCTCTTTCAGCCAGCCGAACCACCCCTCCGTTGATCGGTCGGCGATACAATGTCAACAGCGATGCTCGAAAGGGCTTCGAAAGGGCCTGGGCCGCCATGCCGAATTTACAACCTCCTGGCCACGAACGCGACGATTCGCGTCATGATAGTCGCCGAAGCCTGGTCGAGCGCGGCAACGACGGAGGCGGCGTCGGTCGACGCAACGGGAACGCGTGCGTCGAAGATCTGCACGTCGGCGACGCGCCCACTGCTTACATCCACGATCTTCGCGGCGACGTCGACGTGGGCTTCGGACCGCGCCACGTCCAGTTCGAAGGCGCGGATGTCGAGATCGAGCTCATAGTTGGCCGCCGCGGCGCCGCCGGCGAGCGACCGGGCGAGTCCGGCGTTCTGGAAAGTCTCGATGAGGCGGGCGCGAAACAGGGACGAAAGCTGCTGCGGCCATCGTCCGCCCGGCAGCAAAGCGAGCATGACCCCGTTGCGCACCAAGATGCGCTCGCTGTCGAGATCGAGCGTGGCGACCGGCTCGGCGATGCGGATCTGCGAGCCGAGGGGGCGCGCGCTGGGCGGTCGGGCGGGCGTCAGGTCAAAGATCGCCGACGGCGCGCTGGCGCAGGCGGAGAGCGCCAGCGCAAGCGCGCCGGCGCTGCCCGCCCCGAGGCGATTTCGGACTGCCCCCCAGGCTTTCCGCATTACTGGCCCGCGCGATATTCCGGCAGCGAGGGTCTCGCTCCCCAGATGAGTTGACTCGGGTTCTGTTTGAACGAGCGAACCGTCTGGTCGATGTCCTCGAGCACACGCTGACCCTGCATGGCGAGCGCCTCGTACTGGCGCAGACCCGAATTGCTGAAGCGGTTGAGGCCGACCGAAATCTCCTTCACCCGCATGTCGACATCGTCCGCCAGCTTCTTGATCGACTGCGCCGCATCGCTCACCTGCTGGATCGCGCCCTTGGTCCCCGGCGCGCCGACAAAGCCCTGCAGGCTCGTCATCAGGCGGTCGACCTTGTCGGCCGACGCGTTGAGCTTGGCCATCATCTCGGTCGCGTTCTTGATCGTCTGATCGATGTTGCCCCGGTTCGCGCGCACCGTGTCAGCGACATCGCCGAGCGAATTGGCAATGCCGGACGCCTTATCGACGATGCCGGACACCTTGCTGGGGTCGACCGCCTTGACGATGTTGTCGATGTCGGCGATCGCCGCGTCGAGCTGCTTCGACGTGTCGTTGAGCTTGCTGACGAAGGCCGCGCCGTCGCGCATCACCGTCTCGAAGTTGCCTCCGCTAGCGGCAAGCGACTTGCCGAAGACCTCCGCGTCGTCGACGATGGCGCGCACCTTATCCGCGTCGATCGCCTTGACCACCCTGTCGGCGTCATTGGACAGGTTCTGCACCCGTTGCCCGAGCGGCTCGATCTGCTTGCCTAAATCGGCGAAGCCCTGCAGGGTCGCGTCGATGTTCGCCCGGTTGTCGTTCAACGTTTTCGAGAAGGCGCTGACATTCGCCATCGTCGAATTGATCGCGCCGGAATTGTCGGCGAGGAGTTTGTCGGCCCGGTTCAGCACGGAATCCGCCTTTCCCGACAGGGCCTGCACGTTGTCGACGATGGCGCGGACCTTGTCCGCGTCGACCGCCTTGACCAGCTTGTCTGCGTCGTCGGACAGGCCCTGCAGCCGTTGCCCGAGCGGCTCGACCTCCTTGCCGAGATCGGCGAAGCCCTTCAGCGTCGCGTCGACGTTCGCGCGGTTGTCGTTCAGCGTCTGCGAGAAGGCGCTGACGTTCGCCATCGTCGAATTGATCGCGCCGGAATTGTCAGCGAGCAGCTTGTCGGCGCGGTCCAGCACCGCATCGGCCTTTCCCGACATGGCCTGGACGTTGTCGACGATGGCGCGGATTTTGCCTGAGTCGACTGCCTTGACGAGATTGTCGGCGTCGTCCGATAAGGCTTGCAGGCGCGTGGCGAGCGGCTCGAGTGTCTTGCCGAGATCGCCCACGCCCTTAAGCGCGGCGTCGAGGTCGGACGAATTGTTGGCGAGCGCCATCGAGAAGGTCTGAACGTTCTCGATCGTCTGATGGATCGGCAGCGCGTTATCGACAAGGAGCTTGTTGGCGAGATCAAGCACGTAGCCGGCCTTCGTCTGCAGGTCGGCGAGCGTCGCCGTGGGCAATGAGGGGATGACCGGCGGGTTACCGGTTAGTTCTCCGCCTCTCTCCCCGCCGATCAGGGCAACGACCGCCGCCCCCGTCAGACCCGTCGTCTCGAGCTGCGCCTTGGTGTCCGCGTTGATCGGAGCGCTCGGGTTGGTCACGTCAAGGTCCGCAACGACCTGGCTTGGATTGCCCTTCACGAAGCCTAGATTCGTCACCTCGCCAACCTTGAGGCCATTGAAGCGAACGGTGGATCCGGCGGAAAGGCCGGTGACCGAGCCGTTGAATATGACCTGATAGCGCCTGTGCGTCCCCGTCGCGCCGTAGTTGACGATCCACATGACGAACAGAAACGCGGCCACCACTGCGCCGAGCGTGAACGCGCCGATGAGGATGAAATTGGCCCGCGTCTCCATAATGCGTCAGCGCCTCTCGTCCTCAAGCTTCGTTTCCGATGCGATCCGTGCGCCGCTTCTCCGCCGACTTGGCGCGGACGATTCCTCTTTTTCCGTGAAAATAAGAATTCTATCCAAGGATCCTCGGAAAGCAGGACTTCGTCAATCGTGCCGACCGCAGCCACCTTTTTATGGCCGAGCACGGCGACGCGGTCGCAGATGGCGTAGAGGCTGTCGAGGTCGTGGGTGACCATGAAGACGGTGAGCCCGAGCGTCTTCTGCAACGTGCCGATGAGATCGTCGAAATCGCCGGCCGAGATCGGATCGAGCCCGGAGGTAGGCTCATCGAGGAACACGATCTCCGGGTCGAGGGCGAGCGCTCTCGCCAGCGAGACGCGCTTCGTCATGCCGCCCGACAGCTCGGAGGGGAATTTGTCGGCCGCGTCCTGCGGGAGTCCGACCAGTTCGAGTTTTTGCGCCACCAACCCGTCGAGGGTGTTCTGCGAAAGGTTTAGATGTTCGCGCATCGGGGCCTGGATGTTCTGCCGGACGGTCAGGCTGGAGAACAGCGCCCCTTCCTGGAAGAGGACGCCCCAGCGCTCGCCGATCAGAAGCCGCTCTTGTGGGCCGAGCTTGTCCATGTCGTAGCCGAAGACTTCGACCGTGCCGGCCTGCTTATGGATGAGGCCCAATATGGTACGGGTCAAAACCGACTTGCCCGCGCCCGAGGCGCCGACGAAGCCAAGCACTTCGCCTCGATAAAGATCGAGGTCGAGCCCGTCCATGACGAGGTGGTCGCCGAAGCCCACCTTGAGGCCGTGCACGCGTATGACCGCCTCGCGGACCGAATCAAGCGTAGATGGCCGCCGCGCGCTCAATAGTCCACCGCGGTGAAGAACATGGCGAAAACGCCGTCCATGACGATCACCATGAAGATCGACTTGACCACCGAGGCGGTGACGCAGCGCCCGAGCGACTCGGCGGAGCCGCGCACTTCCATCCCCTCTGTCGAGGCGATGAGGCCGATCATCACCGCCATGAAGGGCGCCTTAATCAACCCGACCAGAAAGGTCTCGGGCAGGATGGCGTTCTGCAGGCGGGCGATGAACACCGCCGGCGCCATGCCGGCGTAGAGCCAGCTGACGACGAGTCCGCCGCCGAGTTCGGCCATGTCGGCGATGAAGGTCAGCACCGGCAGGGCGATCGCCAGCGCCACAAGGCGCGGCATGATCAGAACCTCGAGCGGATCGAGCGCCATCACGCGCAACGCATCGATCTCCTCGCGCATGTTCATCGAGCCGATCTCAGCGGTGATCGCTGAGCCGGTCCGACCGGCGATCATGATCGCCGTCATTAGGACGCCGAGCTCACGCAGGCCGAGCACGCCGACCATGTTGACCGCATAGGGCGACGCGCCGAACTGCCCGAGCTGGAATATGCCTTGCTGGGTGACGATCGCCCCGACTAGAAAGTTGATCAGCATGATGATCGGCACGCTGCGCAGGGAATACATCTCGAGGTGATGCACCATAGAGGTCCAGCGCCAGCGCATCGGATGCAGGGCAAGGCGTAGCCACATCACAACGATCTCGCCGAGATAATCGACGATGTCGATGAGGTCCGCCCCTGCCGTGTAGACGCTCTCGCCTACCGCGGCGAGCAACACCAGCCCGGGAGAGAACCTTTTCTGCTTGGGCGGCTCCAGTGGGCGGTATCCCGCTTCCCGAAGCAGGAGGGCCTGTTCGGGCCGCGCGCCGTGGTAGGCGGCCGGCACGCCCTCCGCCGTCAGTTCCGCCCGGGCGCGGTCGATGAGCCAGGCGCCGGCGGTGTCCATGCGGTCGACCCCGGCGAGATCGATCGTCGCACTCCTGGCGCCACGACCGCCTGAGATCAGGGAGGCGGCGCTCGTCTCCAGAGTGCGCCCTTCGCCGACGATCCATCCGCCTACGAGTGAGAGGACGATGCCGTCGTCGGCAATTTTACGAGTTACAGACGGCGCAACGGACAAAAGGCGCTCCGGTCACTTATTTGGATGTCCTTATAGCGGCCGGCTCCGTTCTGTCGAGGCGTGGCCCAATACAGCCGGACGGGACTGGTGATCAAGATAAAAACAAAAAGGATACGAATCGGACACGCCGGAGCAGGATTCCAGTTGGCGACAAAAGCGAGTCGAATCTTCGCTGCGTTCTCATTGCGTCGGCGTTAAATGACGGTCATCCACTCTCTTCTCAGTCTGCGTCGAAAATGGGAGTGGATGCTCAGCTGGCGAACAAAGCGAGGAAGAATTGGGGAATCTGCGAGTCCCGAGGGCCCTCCCGGCAAAGACAGCAAGAATCGCCGCAGCCTCGGAGGCCGATGGGTCGGGTTTGGTTCGCAAAACTCCGGTCCGAGCGCGTCATACGGACCAGGTCGGAACGGGCGCGAATGGAGGGAGCACAAATCGCGCCGGAATCGGCTACATCCCAGATCCGACAGGGTCTCGCTCACCACTTGGTGGGCGGAGCAGGGCTTGATCGTGCATTCGGAGTTCCGGCTATGGCAAAGTATCGGCGGGGGCATGAGCAATTGGGCGTTCTCGAAGAGGCAGCGCGCCTGCTGCCGGCGTGGCGGCCAAGCTCGATCTGCGCCCTACACGGCAGACTATCAGCCGGATATGCTCAGGTATTGCGCCGAGGCGAGAACGCTTCGGGGCGATCGCATTCGCAACCGGGTGAATGTGACGGGAGTTCAAGCAGGCTGCGGTGGAACCTGCCCGAGTTGGCCTCGGGTCACTCGATCGGATTGTCGCTGGCGAGCGCTATGCCGGCGATCAGGGATAGGTCGAGGTCGTGCCACGTGCCGGCCCTTTTGCGCGAGGGCAACTGTTCCGCATCGCGAGATCAAGCTTGCGCAACGACTACCGGATTGCCAGGAAGGGGTGGTCCGTCACCCTGGTTGGCTGCAGCGTCAGGAGATCGGCGAAGTGGAACAGCGGGGTCTTGAGCTTTTGCCCGATTCGCCGGAGCTTTGAATACCGCGCCTGTCCGGCCCCCCGACTGACGCCTGAGAAAAAGGCGGCTGTGCGAGGTATTGCCTAAGGAGGCGGTTCTGGCGCTGCGCGAGCGCTACCCGACCTGGGGCCCCAAAGAAGCTTCGCAAAAAGCTTGCCGAGCCAAGGATCCAGCGGCGTTGCCCGCCCTCGGATTCGCCGCTGGCGGCACGCCGGTGCAACCGGATTGATGGTTTACGACCGGCGACCGCCGGCGCCGCGATCCACTGACGACCAGCGACGCGATGAGCCGCTATCACTTGTGCTGCGAGGCGGTCGCGCAACCGGACGGCGCCCATGTCCGCCCGTTGTTCGAGGCGGCGTTCTGCGCGTTCGGGCTGCCTCTGGCGATCCGTTCGGACAACGGCCCGCCGTTCGCCTCGATCGGCGCCCACGGTTATGCGCCGAAGTTCCGTCCTTGAACGGCCGCAACCGGCGCAGGAGCGCCAGCTTCCTCGCCGAACCGCGCGATTTCCGTGAACGCTTCGCCGCCCGCCAGAAGCGCCAGAAGGCACGAAAGCAGCATTTCCTCGAGCGTATAGATGGCTCGTCGCTATTTCAAGTGGGTGAATTGGCCAGAACGTCTCCGGCGATGAGGTACACGATGGCTTTGAGATTTCGCTTGGTTCGGTAGCCTTTGGCCTTGCGCTTGGCGGCCTGGACATTGCCGTTGATGGCTTCGAGGACGCCGCTTCGAACGCCGCCCCCATGTCGATGCTGGCGTCGGTCACCGCCTCACGCCGGCCGCCGTGCGCCTCGAGGAAATCCGCGAATTCCTTCACCGTCGCGGCATCCTTGCCGTCGGCGACGTAGAAATCGACGGGCCGGACGTGAGGTTTCGCATGTCCTCGTCCGTGAGACAACGATCGGATTTGTCGTCGAGTTCGCATCGAACCGTCAAGCCGGTTTTGGTGGTCGTGGAGCCAATGAGTTCGACGATGGCGCGATGGCTGACCAGCGGTTTTGGCGCGCCAAATTTGGGGTTATGGACGCCAACAGGCGATGCTCGATCTTGTTCCATTTGCTGGTCCCCTGCGGCAGATGACAGACTTTGATTGATATGCCGAGTTCGTCGACGAGGCACTCCAATTCAAGTTTTCACAACCGCACACGCGAGCCGTTCGATCCGCCGCCATCGGCGGTGATGACCAAGCGGTGCGCGAGCGGATAGCAAACACGGCCGACGTGTTGCTACCATCGGCGGATCGTCTGAACCGCGAAGGCCACCATGTCGTTGTCGATCTCGACGCTGACCCAGCCCGTGTTGGCGGCCAGATCATAGATATAGGCACGGCGCGGCCGCACTCCTTAATCAGGAAATCGTGCACACGCACTTCTTCCGATCGCCTTGCTTGCGCCACTCGCGGCCGGCGTTCTGAAACCGCCGATCAGTTCCTTCATCTTCGTATCGACGGGATATCGCTGGCTGGTTCTCGGCCATGGCTGTCCAGACTGATCTTCGACAGTCAACGCGTGTGCGTGGCGCATAAGTCGTTGATATAATTTGAGCGGTAGGCTCGCGGGCGCGAAAATGTAGTGCCACGTTTTGTGCGGATTTTGCTTGATTTTTCCGGAATCGCAGCGGGATTCTGTGCGCACCGACATCGAGTTGGCGACGGGCTTCCCGCCATGTATTTCCGCAAGAAGACCTCGGGCGGCCGCGCCTATCTGCAGATCGTCGAGAGCCGGCGCGAGGGCGCCGCGGTCCGCCAGCAGGTGGTCGCGACGCTGGGAAGAATTGATGAACTGCAAGCGAGCGGGCAACTGGAGCGGCTTCTGCGCTCGGGGGCGCGCTTTTCCGAGAAGGCGATCGTGCTCGACGGGTTCAGCCGCGGCGAGGCGACGGCGATCTCGACGCGCCGCATCGGTCCGGCGCTCGCCTTCGAGCGGGTGTGGGAGGAGACCGGCTGCCGGGCCGTGATCGAGCGCCTGGCGGGAGCGCGCAGCCATGACTTCCCGCTGGAGCGCGCGGCGTTCCTGACCGTGCTGCACCGTCTCGTCTGCGGCGGCTCTGACCGCGCCGCCGACCGCTGGCGCGAGGACTACCGCATCGACGGCGTCGGCGGGATCGAGCTGCATCATCTTTATCGCACGATGGCGTGGCTGGGCGAGGAGTTGCCGAAAGACCAGCAGGACGGCGCGACGCCGTTTTCGCCGCGCTGCGTGAAGGACGTCCTGGAGGAGGAGCTGTTCGCCTGCCGGCGCGACCTCCTGACCACCCTCGACATCGTGTTCATGGACACGACGAGCCCCCGGATCAAGTCCGGGGGGCCGGGCGGGCAGACGCTCGGGCGGCGCGGCTTCTCGAAAGACCACCGGCCCGACCTCAACCAGATGATCCTGGCCGTGCTGCTCGACGGCGACGGCCGCCCGGTGTGCACGGAGATGTGGCCCGGGAACACCGCCGACGTGAACAGCCTGATCCCGGCGATCGATCGCCTGCAGCGGCGCTTCCGCATCAACCGCGTCTGCGTCGTCGCCGACCGCGGCATGATCAGCGCCGAGACGATCGCCGAGCTCGAGGCGCGCAAGCTCCTCTATGTGCTGGGCGTGCGCGAGCGGACCGACAAGCTGGTGCGCGACCTCGTGCTCGGCGATCCCGCGCCGTTCGTTCCCTTCGTCCTGATGAAGCCGAGGCGCGAGGTCGACTACGAGGCCAAGGCCGTGACGCTCGCCGGGCGGCGCTACGTCGTCTGCCGCAACCTCGATCGAGATGAAAAAGGACGCCGCCAATCGCGCGACCATCGTCGCCAACCTGGAGCGGCAGCTGAAGAAGGGCGACAAGAGCCTCGTCGGCAACAAGGGCTACCGCCGCTTCCTCAAGAACCCGGAGGGTGACGGCTTCGCCATCGACCGCGCCAAGGTCGAGGAGGACGCAAAATTCGACGGCGTGTTCGTGCTGCAGACCAACGCGCATCTCTCGCCGCTGGAGGCGATGCTCGTCTACAAGCAGCTCTGGACCGTGGAACGAACGTTCCGCACGACAAAAAGTCTGCTCGACACGCGGCCGATCTACCACAAGCTCGACGAGACGATCCGCGGCCACGTCGCCTGCAGCTTCCTCGCGCTCGTGCTGAAGAAGGAGCTGGAAGACCGCCTCGCAGCAGTCGACAAGGGCGCCCGCGCCTCCTGGCCCGCCGTGATCGCCGATCTCGACTCGCTCACCGAGACCGAGGTCGAGCAGGACGGCAAGCGCTTCCTGCTGCGCTCGTCGCCCCGCGCCCGGCGCCAGCCTCGCGCTCTCCGCCCTCGGCGTCGCCCTGCCGCCGACGATGCGCCAGATTGCGGACGGCGCCTGATTTACGAAAACCTTCGGTTTTGTAGTGCCACGCCCGCGCCGCAGCGCGATTTTGCGCGCGCGATCAAAAACTTCGTTCCGGGCACTGTCGAAGATCAGCTTGACCGCGTCGTTGATAACCCCAACTGCGCGTCGCGGTCGGGAATTGTCGGCGCCCTCGCGCGTCTTGCTGTTGGCTTGGAGGCTGAATTTCTGCTTCTTCAGCAACTCGCCGACATGGCTGATCTTGTGGCCGAGTTTGTCGAGTTCCCCGACCAGCCGGCGCAGACTCTTGCACGTCCAGCGCAGCGGCGACATCGGATAGCCGCGCGTGTCGGGCTCGACCAGCGCGTTCAGATCGTCGAGCAAACTGGGGTCCGTTTCCGTAAGCGTTTGCGCCCCTCCCGGACGGCGAACGCCGCCAGGCTTCAGCGGCGGCGGGGCGTCCAGTTCCTTAAGGCCGCGTCCGATCGCGCTCGCGGCGATGCCCGCGACGCGGGAAACCGCTGCTATGTCAACACCTTCCTCATCCGAGCACGGTGCCTTGCCGAGAAAATGGAGCAACGACTGATGCTTTGCCGCAGTCCTCTCCGGCCCGTAACACCGCCATTGGCTCGACGCTCTTGCGCTCGCCCGGCATAATCAGGCACAGGCGTCCAAATCGCGCGGCTCGGACAGTACAGCACAGCTTGCATCCCAGGCAAACATGGTGAAACATACAGGATCACTCGGTCACTCGGACGAGGTCCCCTCCGTAGCTGCCTTCCTAGTCGCTGTAAGCTGGCAGAGCCGACGACAGAATTCATCCAGTTGATCAAAGTTTCGGAAAGCGATCCGGATGTCGCCTCTTTCACCGGTATGGCAAATCGTAACTTTTGCTCCGAGAGCCAACGAGAGGGTATTTTGCAAAGCAAGAGTGTCTGCATCGACGCTAGCAGCGCGACGCGTGCGCATGCTTTTTCCGACGTTCTTCCCAAGGCGCTCGACGTCGCGGACCGTCAGGTGCTCCGCCAGAATTCGGTCTGCAATTCGATCCGGTTGGGCGACTGAAAGCAAGGCCCGCGCGTGCCCTGCTGAGATCTGCCCAGCAGACAATAGGGCCCGTGTATGCGCAGGCAGATTTAGGAGCCTCAGTGTGTTGACGATGTGACTCCGGCTCTTTCCAACGACGCGTGCAATGTCGGAGTGCGAATACCCGTAGTCGACACCTAGCTGCGCGTAGCCTGCTGCCTCCTCAAGAGCACTAAGATCCGTACGCTGGACATTTTCTATGATGGCGATTTCGAGTCCCTCGCGCTCACCGGCGTCTATGACAATAATTGGAACCTCGTGTTTTCCTGCCCGTTGAGCGGCACGCCAACGCCGCTCCCCTGCTATGATTTCGTATGCATCGACCAAACCGGGGAGTTCTCGAATTAAAATCGGCTGAATAACACCGCGTTCCTTGATCGACGCGGCCAATTCGTCAAGTTCTGGATCGTCAAAACGTTTGCGCGGATTGCGCGGATTCGCTCTGAGAAACTCGATAGGTACTCTTCGAATACCATGCGAATTTGTAGCGGCAGGCTCAGAATCGTCCTTGGCGGCGCCTAAGAGAGCGGCGAGGCCCCGCCCGAGACGAGGTCTATGTTCGAAACGACCGGCTTGGTCGGCCATAACTCTCTACTCCCGAGTCTAATTAGAGATGCCAGTCGGGCGGACCCGCGACCGCCCCTCGCGCTGAATAACTTATGAGGCCAGCTTGGGGTAAGCTTGTCATTTCAGATCATATAGCAAGGGCGGCTTTCCGTGCGATGGGGCTTCAGAGACACGCACATTGCGCGGAATGACAATGTCGTAAATTATCCTCCCATGTACGCCCGAACATCCGCTGCAGCATGCCCCGATAGTGCAATTCGATAGAACACGACGCCAGGTATCGTCAGCACCGAATTGAAAGTTTTGCGAACCCAGTCAACCGTCGTAGGCAACTACGACAACCCTTCAACGTGATCACCCGTGTCATTGGCCAACGAAAGAATTTGCTTGGCGTGCAAGCTCTCCGACGCGCGCTTTCAAACACTCATGAACCAATTCCCACCGCTCGATCGACTTGCGCATGAGTTCCCCGTCCAGCACATTGTGACCCCGCCACGCGCTGACTGCGATCAACGCCAGGGTCGGTTGATGCGTTACCTTGTGGATCGAGGTCAATTATTGGAGCTCGTCCTCCAATAGCCGGTAATGCCGTGCCTAAATTAATCGCGGTGGTAGTCTTTACGGCACCACCTTTCGGTTTGTCACGACAAGGATCATGCGACCTAAAGCACGAGCAACCTAAACCTCGACTGTCGTCCGTTGGTAGCATCCCAGCGAACTCTTAGAGTGGTCGCCCGGCTGTCAATAATGCTTGACACAATCTCGATATCGTAGTTCGGCTGTCTTCCTAACCCTTCGAGCTGCATCGCGATCGATTGTCCGCGTGGAAACACTCCAACTGCGCCTGCTTTTAACCAACCCTCTGCCATATCGAGAGTCTCAGACAAAGGGGCGATGGCTCGCGCTGTAACGCCATCGATAGCACCGAACTCAGAGCGCTGCAGCGACTGCACGGTGGCAGCATGCACAAAGGCAGGGCAACATGTAGCGCGAGCAACCTCGCGCAGAAAGGCACACTTACGCGGATCTGGATCGACACAATGAACCTCTGCACCCGGGATGTCGGCGAGCTGTATGGCAAGGACCATGCCGGGGAATCCTGCACCCGACCCGATATCGAGCCAGCGAGTGGATCGCGGACACATTAGCAGGACCTGTGCGCAATCCGAGATATGACGAGTCCATACGAAGGCACGGGTGGCATCTGCGATAAGATTGCTTTTTTTAAGCCAGCGATCCAAGAGTTCAACAAATACATCGAACCGTTCCGCCGTTTCACGTGAAACAGGAACTAGGGCCAAAGCCCTACCTCGGTCATCCAGAACTTGATCGTTCTTCTGGTAATACATATCTGTCTGATCGTCCAAATGGTGAGGCATCAGAATGACGGGCCCTCACAGGAGGAAGCTGAACTGTACCCTTCCGCTGGTTTTGAGGAGACGAAGCTTTGGCTGTATCCTTTCAGACGGTTTCGAATTGGCCGAGTTCGGCTTCGAACTCGACCGGGGTTTGTAGCCGATCGCCAAATGCAAGCGGCCTCGATTATAGACGTTTTTTCGAGGAAGGCGCCGATATCAGTTCGGGCCTCGTCGATCGACGCATAAGTTTCGCCGTTCGCTGTAGTCGGCGCAGGCGTATTGCACGCCCGGTCAGAGTGAGCTTGGCCTGCTGCGCCGCTTCCGTCCGTTCGACAAAGGCACGCCGGCGCACGATCATCTCCGCGACATTCTCGCCGTCCTGGACCTCGAGCGGTTTCCAGCGCTGCTTTGTTGCCTGGGTCCCGCCGTTGATCGGAGCTCCCGAAGGGGGTGGTTGCCTTCGATGAAAAAAACGGTGCGGCGGTAACGCATCAGAGCGATGGCGGTCATCGCCTCGAGGATTGGCGCCGGTCAGCATCACGCCCTTCGGCTTGCCAGTCGCGCCGCCGGTGCCGGGAATCATCGCCACGTCGTCGGCCGGCGCCCGCTCATAGAAATCGTTCGGGAGCCCCTAAAGCCAGCTTTCGAGCGGCGCCCTCGACCTCCGCGTCGAGGCAATCGAGATGGCGCATCTTCGAGAGATCGGGGCGCATTTTCGCGGCTATCCCCGCGAAGTCGGCCGAAAAAATGAAGACTTCACAATCGAACCGTCGAGGATGAAAATGCGTTTCGGCAACCTCGTTGCGCGGGTTGATCGGCCACCAGACGCAGCCGGCGCGCGAAATGCCGCACGCCGGCGAAAGCAACGAGATCGTTATCCGAGAGAACCGCGATCTTGGCGCCCAGCGCGGTGCCGGCGGCGGCGGTCGCGCGCGCGAATTGATAGTTGAAGTGCTGCGTCTCGGCGGAGGAGAGAGCTAACCCGACTTCGCGGATTCGACCCCGTCGCAAGCTATTTTCAAACCGGTTGCGCTGTCTAAGCGGTTGACTTTGCTCGTATCAATTTCAGGAAACAGGCCAAAAACGGCTGTAGTGAAGACCAACCAAGTTCGACGCGGATTCCAAAGGACGACAAATTGTGTCAAACGTCGCTTGGTGGCGACTTTTGTATTCCGCTTGGGCTTGGACTTTTCTTTATCGGCGTTTCCGCCGCCGAAACTGCACCTACGCGGCTCTCCGTCTCCCGCACTGTCTTGTAGTGAAGACCTTTTCGGTCAAGCTATTGTTTTCATTGGACCTGGAGATCGAAAAACGGCCCAATCCGCGAAGACGGGCTAGGCCGTCCGTCGCCAGGGCAGGGCTTCTCGGGGCCGACCGAGGCACCCTTGTCCAGATAGTCGGTGAGCAGCACGGCGATGCGTCCTAAAGATTGGCGCAGGGGACAGCGGCCGGACTGCGCCGACGCTCTTGCGACCGCCTCGCCTATTCGTGGTTCGTCACGATCGGGTTCATTACCAGCCCGAAGCTGCGCAACTGGCCGAGCAAGGCGCGGTGCCCGAAGGCCTGACAGCCCGAGGCGAAGCCGACCCGCTGCGGCGGCTGCTGCAAGAGATGATAGGCACCGTAGGCCTGCAGCATGCCTGTCTGTTTGTAGTTGCAATTGCCGTGGATGACGACGTGCTTGCGCCCGAGCGGTCCCGAAGCGTAAACCGAATCGAGCGAGGTGTTGACGCGGGGATTTTCGCGCGGCGGCATGGAGGCTTGCAGGCTTGCCGCGATCTTGCCGAGTTCCACCTCCTGCTGGTCGGGAGGCAGCGGCTTGATGTTCTGCTTCACCATCTGCGTCGTCTGCACGACTCCTTCCATCACCGGGCGCGCGAGCACGCCGCCCATCGCCTTGCAATTGGCGACGCGTGGATCGTTGCGGAACCAGACCGGATGCGCGGTGCCGCCCCAGGGCACGGCGATCGCGGTTTCGTGCTGCCCGGGCACGACGACGTCGGCGCGCGCCGTCACGTCCCATTCGACGAACTTCTTCTGTTCCAGATAGTACCAGCTCGCCTTCAGGATCGTGAATATGGTCTGCGTCGAGGCGTAGGTCGGAAAGCCCTTCCAGAACACGAGAATGTCGAGCGTGTCGAGGCTAGGCGTCTCGAGGGCGATATTGGCGGCGATCTCGCCGGTCGTATACATCTGCGCGAGGTTGGGCGACAGCAGCAGGCCCTTCTTGGCGAAACTCTCGCCCCATTCATCGGCGCATTTGAGCACCCAGTCCTGCTCGCCAGTCGTGTCCGTATAATGGCAGCCCGCCGCGAGGCAGGCCTCGACGACCGGCCCGCCGTATTTGATGAACGGGCCGACGACGTTGCAGACGACTTTCGAACCGCGGAACAGCTCCGTCAGCGCGTGGACGTCCTGCGCGACTTCGACGACCTCGTGGTCGGCGTTCTCGATCCCGGGGATCTTCTCGACCACCTCGCGCACGCGCTTCCCGTCGCGGCCCGCGGCGATGAAGGGCACGTTGTATTCCCGTAGATATTCGCAGACCAGGCGTCCGGTGTAGCCGGAGACGCCGTAGACGACGACGGGGCGTTTCTTGGACATTATCTCTCCTCCCTCACATGCCCATGCCGCCGTCGACCGGCAGGCCGGCGCCGGTGATGAAGCGGGCGTCCTTCGAGCACAGAAACACGATCGCGTCCGCGACCTCGGAGACTTCGGCCAGGCGGCCGAGCGGGGTCTGATCGACGACGGACTGCACTGCCGCTCCCATGTCGGGGGCGAGACCGACCGCAACGATGTCGGTGGCGAGTTGAATGCCCATGTCGGTGGCGATCAGGCCGGGGTAGACGCAATTGACGCGCACCCCGTAGCCGAGCTTCCCGGCCTCCATCGCCGCGACACGGGTCAGACGGTCGACAGCCGACTTCGTGCCGGAATAGATGGAGATCGCGGGAAACGCGATGGTCGCGGCGACCGAGGCGACGTTGACGACGGCCCCGCCCTTGCCCGCCAGACCGCCTGGACGCATCGCGCGAAACGCGTGTTTCATACCGAGCCCGACGCCGAGAATGTTAACGTCGCACATCTTGCGGATGTCGGCGGCCTTGAGATCGACGACGAGCGAGGTGATCTCGACGCCCGCGTTGTTTATGAGAATGTCGAGGCCGCCGAGCTTGGCGACCGTGGTCTCGATCGCCGCGGCCCATTGCTCGTCGGCGGCCACGTCGAGAGTCACGAAATCGCTCTTGGCGCCCGACTGAGACAAAGCTGCGGCCGTCTCCCGGCCGCGCTCCTTGAGAATGTCGGCGATCATGACCGAGGCGCCGGCATTGGCGAGCGCCGTCACGATAGCGGCGCCGATACCGCGCGCGCCTCCCGTCACCAGGGCGCTGCGGCCCGACAATTGTCCACTCATGGCGTTCCTCACTTTTGTCCAAGCCTGCGGCTTTGCCGTACGGCGGCCGTACTGTCGTTTGTTTTTTGACAAGTGTCAAGATTTTGTAGGACACATGTCAAGGACAGTGATTTTCACGGCCGGTCGTGTCATTGTCTGACAACGAAAGCCGCCGAGGAAAGAGGAACGAGCTTTGATGCCGCAGGTCACATCGCTAGCTTCGCGGCGCGGCGCTTCGCCTGCCCTCAGGGGGGCGCAGGCGCGCGCGGACAAGCTCGAGTCCCGCCGGGTGGAACTCGCTGAGGCGACGCTGGACACGCTGGCCGAGCTCGGCTACGCGCGCACGAGCCTGCGCGAGATCGCGCAGAACTCCGAGTTCTCGCACGGCGTGCTGCACTATTATTTCAGCGACAAGATCGATCTCATTTGTTGCGGCGTGCGCTACTACAAGGCCAAATGCGTCGCTCGCTACGACGGCGTCGTCGCCATGGCGACCAACCGGGAAGCGCTGCTCGACGGTTTCTGCGCCAAGCTCGACGAGACGTTGACGCAGGAGGCCAAAATGCACCGGCTCTGGTACGACCTGCGCTCGCAAGCCTTTTATGAGGAGGCGTTCCGCCCCGACATCGAGGCGATCGACAAGAGCCTGGAGAACATGGTCTGGCGGATCGCGTCGCGCTATGCGGAGCTCGCGGGCAAGGAGGTCTCCATGTCCAAGGTCGCGCTCTACGCGCTCTTCGACGGCCTTTTCCAGCGCCACCTGCTGTCGTTCTTGGCGGGTGACGCGCAGGCGGCCTCGCGCCTCACGGGGGAGATTCGCGCTCTTTTGCCGAAGATCGCCTGACGCAACCCGGCGGGCCCGTCGCTTTGGAATGACCGATATTTGGGCGTCGACCGATCGCAATCTGCCCTTGGCGCTCGCAATGATGGCGTCGGTTCCGTCCAACCGGGATCCGCTTCAACCGTGCGGCTACCGCGTGAAGCTCGCCGCGTTGCCGGCGTCCACGTTGAGAATGTTGCCGGTGCTCTTGGCGGAGAGATCGGAGGCGAAATAATAGACCGCCTCGGCGATGTCCTCCGGATAGACCGAGCGCTTCAGCAGCGACCGCTGACGGTACATCTCGTCGAGGTCCGTCTCGGCGATCTTGTTCAACGCGGCGCGCTGCGCCCGCCATTCGCCCTGCCAAATTTTCGAGCCGCGCAGCACCGCGTCCGGATTGACGGTGTTGGCGCGGATGCCGAGCGGCGCTCCCTCGAGCGCGAGGCAGCGCGCAAGATGCACCTCCGCCGCCTTCGCCGTGCAATAGGCGGAGGCGCCCGGCGAGGCGGCGAGCGCGTTCTTCGAGGCGACGAATACGATGCTTCCGCAGAGCGCCTGATCCTTCATGATGCGGTAGCCTTCGCGGGCGGCGAGAAAATAGCCGGTCGCGAGAATGGCGATGTTGCGGTTCCACAGCTCAAGCGAGGTGTCCTCGAACGGCGCGGCCGAGGCGATCCCGGCGTTGGCGACGACGATGTCGACCCCGCCATAGGCGATGACCGCGTCGCGGAAGGCGGCCGCGACAGCCGCCTCGTCGGTCACGTCGGCGAGCGCGCCGGCGATGGCGTCCCGGCCGAACGCCTTGCGGAATTCGGCGACCGTGCCTTCGAGGCTCGTTGCGTCGATATCCCCTAGCACGACGCAGGCGCCCTCGCCGACGAGGCGCCGGGCGATCGCCCGCCCGATGCCGCCCGCGCCGCCGGTGATGAAGGCGACGCGTCCGGCAAGCGACTTCGGCTTCGGCATCCGCTGGAGCTTGGCTTCCTCCAGAAGCCAGTATTCGATGTCGAACGCCTCCTGCTCGGCGAGTCCGACATAGCGGCTGACGCTGGAAGCGCCGCGGATCACGTTGATCGCATTGACATAGAACTCCGCGGCTATACGCGCCGTCGCCTTGTCCCTGGCGAAGGACAGCATGCCGACCCCGGGAACGAGGTAGATGACGGCGTTCGGATCGCGCATCGCGGGCGAGTTCGGCCGCTTGCAGCGCTCGTAATAGGCAGCGTAATCGGCGCGATAGGCCGCGAGCCTTTCGTCGAGCGACGACACGACCGCCTCGAGGTCCACAGCCGACGGATCGAACGGCAGCACCAGCGGCCGGATTTTGGTGCGCAGGAAGTGATCGGGACAGGACGTTCCGAGCGCGGCGAGCGTATTGAGGTCGTGCGAATCAACGAACTCGAGCACTTCAGGCGCGTCGGTGAAATGGCCGACCTTGCGCTCGCCCGCGGAAATGCGTCCGCGGATCGCGGGCATGAGCTTTACCGCAACCTCGCGCCTCCGCTTAGGCGGCAGCACCTGCACGGCCTCGCCGCCGAAGGCGGGGCCGCGCGCGTGGGCGGCGAGCCAGGCGGAGGCCTTGTTGATCATGGCGATCGTCGTCTCGTAGCAGGCCTTCGAGGTCGGCCCCCAGGTGAACAGGCCATGGCCGCCGAGCACCACGCCCTTCAGCTTGGGGTTCGCCTCCGCCATGGCGCCGAGCTTGAGGCCGAGGTCGAATCCCGGCCGCTGCCAGGGCAGGAAGCCGAGCTCGCCGCCGAAGGCCTCTTGCGTGAGCTCTTCCGCGTTTTCGCTGGCCGCGATCGCGATCACTGCGTCGGCATGCACGTGATCGACATGCACATGCGGCACGAAGCCATGCAGGGGCGTGTCGATCGAGGTCGCGCGCGGATTGAGGTTGAAGGTGCAATGGTTGAAGAGCGCAACCATCTCGTTTTCGTGGGCGAGCCCGCGATAGACCGATTTGAGGCTCAGAAGCTTGTCGAGATAGAGGGTCGAAAAGCCGTCGAGCTTCATCGATCCGATATCGCCGCCCGACCCCTTGACCCAGAGCACCTCCACCGGCGCGCCGGTCAGCGGATCGGCGCCCATGAGCTTGGCGGACGTGTTGCCGCCGCCGAAGTTGGTGATGCGAAGGTCGCCGCCGAGAAGATTCGAGCGATAAAGCAGGAGCCCAGGTTCGTCGAGCCTCGCGGCGTGAGCATCGTCCCAGAGATCGGGCAAAGCCGCATAGAGCCCGGAAGGCTGGCCGCTCATCGGTCGTTCCTCTCGATTGTCGAGCGTTTATGAGCGAATACTAGGCAAATGGTAGCAATACGTCAATATCAACAGCAATAGGTGTATTCTATTGAGCGAGCGTGACCGCTCCTGATTGACAGCCTCCGCCTCCGATGCAACTGTAACGCCCAATCAGAAGCGAGTCGAGGAACGCCAAGGGGCCATGCGCGAGCGTCAGCGCGCCGAAATCGTCAGGAATCTGCTGGCAGAGCGAGGCTTCGTCTCGATCGCGGACATCATGTCCGCGACGGGAGCATCCGCCGCCTCGGCTCGTCGCGACGCCGGACGTCTGGCCGAGGCCGGCTACGCCGAGCGTCTGCACGGCGGCATCCAGGCGATCGGCGACGCGTTCTCGCGCCCGATGACGCCAAGGACGCTCGCGACCCGCTCGTTCGACGCGAGCCGCACGATCAATATCGGCGCCAAGCGCGCAATCGCCCGCAGGGCAGTCGAGATGTGCGCGGGCGGCGACGTCGTGATCATCAACGGCGGCACGACGACGTTCCAGATGGCGGAGTTCCTGCGGGGCACGAGGCTGAAGATTCTGACGAACTCCTATCCCCTGGCGGAATTCCTGATTCACGAGACGCAGAACCGGGTCGCCCTGCCGGGCGGCGAGGTCTATCGCGACCAGCAGCTGATCGTCGCGCCGTTCGACGACGATGCGATCCAGCACTATTCGGCCCGGCTCATGTTCATGAGCGCGGTCTCGATTGGGCCGCTCGGCGTGATCGAGGGCGACGCGCTGATCGCGCGCGCCGAGACGAAGCTGCTGAAGCGCGCCGACAGGCTCGTGGTGCTGGCGGACGCCTCCAAATTCGCCGCCCGCGGAAGCCTCGTCGTCTGCCCGCTTTCGCGCATTTCCGCGCTCATCACCAACTCGGCCGCGCCGCCGGAGGCTCTCGCCATGCTGGAGGCTGACGGCGTGCACACGATCGTTGTCGACCCCGAGGCGAATACGACGGAGGCGGTGTGACGGACCCCGGTTCGACGCCCCCGCTCCTGCAGGCGCGGGACATCGAGAAGGTGTTCCCGGGCGTTCGCGCGCTCACCGGCGTGTCGTTCGAGGTGAAAGCGGGTGAAGTGCACGCTCTCCTCGGCGAGAACGGCGCCGGAAAGTCGACGCTGATCAAGATCCTTTCCGGCGCCTACCAGGCCGACAGCGGCGCGATCCTGATCGATGGCCGCGAAGTTCGCTTCGCCAGCCCGGAAGACGCCAAGCGCGCCGGCGTGGCGACGATCTATCAGGAACTTCTGCTCTTTCCCGAGCTCACCGTCGCCGAAAACATCTTCCTCGGGCATGCGCCTCGGGCCAGCGCAGGCCGAATCGACTGGCGCGCCATGCGGGCCAAGGCCGGGGCGCTCCTCGCCTCGCTCGAGATCTACGACCTCGCAGCAGACCAGATCGTCGGCGCGCTGTCGGTCGGCAACCGGCAAAGGGTGGAGATCCTCCGCGCCCTGTCGCACGACGCCCGCATCCTGATCATGGACGAGCCGACAGCGTCGCTGACAGAGAGCGACGTGACGCGGCTCTTCGACATCGTGCGGCGGCTGAAGGGGCGCGGCGTCGGCGTCGTCTACATCAGCCACCGGCTCGACGAGATCTTCGAGATCGCCGACCGGGTCACCGTCCTTCGCGACGGGGCCTATGTCGGCGCGAGGCCGGTCGCCGAAACGACCTCCGCCGAGCTCGTGCAGATGATGGTCGGCCGGCGGATCGACAATCTCTTTCCCAAGACCGTCGTCCCGATCGGCGCGCCGGTGCTGGAGGCGCGGGACGTCGTGCGCCGGCCGATGACGAAGGGCGTGAGCCTCGCCGTCCGGGCGGGCGAAATCGTCGGCCTCGCCGGCCTCGTGGGCTCCGGGCGCAGCGAATTCGCCCAGACGATCTTCGGCATCACCCCGGCCGAATCGGGCGAGATCCGGCTCATAGGCGAGACCGTGAGGATCGAATCGCCCGAGAGCGCGCGCGCCAAGGGAATCGCCTATGTCCCTGAGGACCGTGGCGTGCAGGGCCTTGTCCGGCCGATGAGCGTCTTGCACAATTTCTCGCTTGCGGCGCTCGGGACGCTCGCCCACGGCGGATTTATCGACCGCCCGGGGGAACGCCGTATGGCGGAAAAGGGCGTCGAGCGCTTCAGCGTCAGGACCAGCTCGGTCGACGAAATCGCGGGGCGTCTCTCCGGCGGCAACCAGCAGAAGATCGTGCTCGGCAAGTGGCTGGCCAACAATCCCAGGCTTCTCATTCTCGACGAGCCGACGCGCGGCATCGACGTCGGCGCCAAAGCCGAGATCCACCGCCTCATGTGCGAGCTCACCGGGACGGGCGTCGCGATCCTGATGATTTCGAGCGAGCTGCCGGAGGTGCTCGGAATGAGCGACCGGGTGCTCGTGATGCGCGAGGGGCGGCTCGTTGCCGAGTTCGATCGAGCGCACGCGACATCTGAAGCGGTCGGCGCGGCGATGATGGGTGAACAACAAAGAGCGGAGAAGGCGGCGTGACCGCGACCGTCGTTTCAGGCACGGCGGGGGCGGGCGCGCCGTGCCTCAGGCGTTTCGCCTCGCAGGAGGCGCTGCTCGCCGTCGCCGTCATAGGCCTCGCCGTCGTCGTCGGTTTCATCAACCCGCGTTTCCTGGCCTACCGCAACCTCGCCGACATCCTGCTCGGCAACGCCTATATCGCGATCGCCGCGATCGGCATGTCGATGGTGATCATTTCCGGCAACATTGACATTTCCGTGGGCTCGCTGATCGGCGTTTTGGCGACCATCAGCGGTTCGCTCGCGGTCGCGGGCGCGCCGATCTTCATCTCGTGGCTCGTCCCCCTGATCCTCGGCATCCTCGTAATGGCGGCGCAGGGAGTCGTCGTCGCCTATCTGCGCATTCCGTCGATTGTCGTCACGCTCGGGATGCTGTCGATCCTCAAGGGCGGTCTCATCAGCGTCACCGGCGGCAGATGGATCACCGACCTGCCGCAGAGCTTCCATCTCGCCGACCTCAACCTCCTCGGGGCGCCGATGCCGGTCGTGATCATGGTGGTCGCGACCGCCATCGCTGCGGTGTGGATGCGCTATTCGCCCCGCGGCCGAGCGATCTACGCCACCGGCGGCAACGCCGAGGCGGCGCGCCTGTGCGGCGTCAATCCGCAGCGCACTGTCGTCATGGTGTTTGCTTTGCACGGCTTCTTCGCCAGCATCGCGACCCTCGTTTATGCCACCCAGTTGCGGGTCATTCAGTCGAACACCCCGGCCGGCCTCGAACTCACCGTCATCACCGCCGCCGTCGTCGGCGGTGTCAGCATCCTGGGCGGCGTCGGCACCGTTGTCGGCGCCACTCTGGCCGCCATCCTCATCGCCGAGATCACCAGCGCCCTCGTCTTCGTCAATATCTCGCCCTACTGGACCGACGCCCTGCGCGGCGCCCTCATTCTTGCGACTGTCATCGCCGACATCCTGCGCCGGCAGCGCCGCGCGGCGCGGGGATGGACGAAATGACCGTTGCGGCCCAAACCCCCGTCCGCAAGCTGCCGCGCTGGCTCGCCCGGCACGAGACAGTACTTGCCGTCATCCTCGCTGTCGCCCTCGTCGGGCTCGGCGCGCTCAACGACCGCTTCCTCACCCTCGACAACATCTTGAACCAGGGCCGGCTGATGACCGAGATCGGTCTCATCGCCCTGCCGATGACCTTCGTCATCATCACCGGCGGAATCGATCTCTCCGTCGGCGCGATCGTCGGTCTCTGCGCCGTCATGCTCGGCTATTCGTGGAAGACTTTCGGCTTCCCGCTGCCGCTCGCGATCGCCTTTTCGCTGTTCGTTGGCGCTTCGGCGGGCTTCGTCAACGGTCTCGTCATTACCCGCGTCAAGGTGCCGCCGCTCATCATGACGATCGCCACGCTCGCGCTCTACCGCGGACTGGCCGAGGGCGTCAGCCAGGCGCGTTCGGTGCGCGATTATCCCGATTGGTTCTATTTCCTCGGCCAGGGAAGCGTCTTCGGTCTGCCGACGCAATTGCTGATCCTGATCGTCCTCGTCGTCGTGTTCGGCGTCGCGCTCGACCGCACCACGTTCGGCCGCACGCTCTATGCGATCGGGTCAAACGAGACGGCGGCGCGCTTCTCCGCCCTCAACGTGGATCGGACCAAGCTCATCGTCTACACGCTCTCCGGCCTCGCCTCGGGACTCGCCGCCTTCGTGCTCGTCTCCCGGGTCACGACGACGCGCATGGACATGGGCATGGGCTATGAGCTCGACGTGATCGCGGCGGTCGTGCTCGGCGGCGGCAGCATCTTCGGCGGCTCCGGCACGATCTGGGGCACGGCGATCGGGCTCGCGATGATTCAGCTGTTGAAGAACGGTCTGGCGTTGACGGGGGTGAAAGGCGACGCGACAATCGTCGTCATCGGCGTAGCGCTCATTCTCTCGGTGCTCGTAGCAAGCTCGCTGCAGCGTGGGCGGGACTAAGGAAGCACGAAGTTGGCCGCGGTGTTGGCGGCGAAGCAGGGAAGGAAGCGATAATGAAATCGAAGTATCTTCTAACGACAGCGGCGGCGATCGCCCTCGCCGCTTGGGCGACCGGCGCCAACGCCGCGAGCAAGTGGGACGGCGCCGACGACCTGCCGACCAACCCGCTCGCCTGCGGCGCAGGCGCTGCCGCGGCGCCGGCGGCGGCGAAGCCCTATGACGGCGGCCAAGCGACCAACCCACCGAACAAGGCCGGCAAGGAGATCAGCCTCGTCGACGTCCCGAAACTGATTGGCATCGGCTATTTCAACGCCACCTCCAAGGGCATGCAGGACGCGGCCAAGGAGCTCGGCAACGTCAAGGTGAAAACCGATGGGCCGACCGAAGCCAAGATCGACGAGCAGATCAAGTTCATCGACAATTACATCACCGGCGGCGTCGACGGCATCTTGTTCGCCGCCAACGATCCTGTGGCGATCGCGCCGGTTTTGAAGAAGGCGCTGTCGAAGGGAATTCACGTCGTCGGCTACGACGCCAACTCGAAGCCGGACGCGCGCGAATGGTTCGTCAACCAGGCCGAGTTCAACGGCATCGCCAAGGGGATGATGGACTCGATGGCCAAGGAGATCGGCGAGGACGGCAGCTTCGGCATCGTCACCTCGACCTTCACGACGCCGAATCAGGCGCGCTGGATCGCCGAAATGCAGGCCTACACGGAAAAGTGCCACCCGAAGATGAAGTGGCTCGAGACGGTCGAAGCGCAGGAGGACAACAACCTCTCGTTCAACCAGGCGACGACCCTCATCAACAAATATGGCGACAAGCTGAAGGGCTTGTTCGGCATGACCTCGGTCGCGACCCCTGCTTCGGCCGAAGCCGTGACCAAGGCGGGTCTGTGCGGCAAGGTCGCGGTCGTTGGCCTCGCGACGCCGAACGCTATGAAGCCCTATCTCAAGACTGACTGTGTCAAGTCCGTGGTGCTCTGGAACCCGATCGACCTCGGCTATGCGGCGGTCTACGTGATGCGCGCGGTCGTCGACGGCAAGCTGAAGCGGGGCTCGACCTCGGTCGAGGCGGGCAAGCTTGGCAAGCTCAACGTGGTCAACGGCAGCGAAATTCTGCTTGGCCCACCCTTCATCTACACCAAGGAGAACATCGACAAGTTCGACTTCTGAGCGCATTCGTGCCTCTCTCCCCCCTCGGGGAGAGGCCGCCGGGTGAGGGGCTGGGCGACGAGCCGCGCAACTCCTCTCCCCGCCCCTCATCCTGACCTTCTCCCCGCGGGCGAGGAGAATTAACGCCGTTGGCCCCACACATGCAGCGCTACGCCTTCAAGATGTTCTTCAACCCCGGCGAGGCGCACGAATACCGCCGCCGGCACGATGCGATCTGGCCGGAGCTGAAGGCGCTGCTCAGCGATTCCGGCGTCAGCAACTATTCGATCTTTCTCGACCCCGATACCGATACCCTCTTCGCCTATCTCGAGCGCACCGACGACCAGCGCATGGACGAGGTGGCGAAACATTCGGTGATGCGTCGCTGGTGGGCGCACATCAGGGACATCATGGCCGCCAATCCCGACGGCAGCCCGGTTAGCGAACCGCTGGTCGAGATGTTTCATCTGGAGTAACGGGGGCGCGCGCTCATGACCGGCTGCGTCGCGGTCTTCGACGTCGGCAAGACCAACATCAAGCTCGCCGTTTTCGACCGCGACGGCAGGATGCTCGCCGACCAGTCCCATCCCAACGCGCCGCTCGTCCCCGACACGGAGCACCCCTATCTTCGCCTCGACACGGAGCGGGCCTGGCGCTTCCTTCTCACCGAGCTGAAGGAGGTCGGCGCCCGGCATGAGATCGAAGCGATCTCGATCTCGACCCACGGCGGCGCGGGCGTCCTCGTGACCGACACAGGAATCGCGCTTCCGCCGATGGACTACGAGTTCGAGGGTTTCGGCGGGGTCGACGCGGACTATGACGCCGCTCGCCCGCCGTTCGACGAATGCCTTTCGCCGCGCCTTGCGCGAGGCCTCAATCTCGGACGGCAGATCTTCTATCTCCAACGCAGTTTCCCCGAACAATTCAGCGCTGCGCGGACGTTCCTCGCCTACCCTCAGTTCTGGTCCTGGCGCTTGAGCGGGGTCATGGCCACCGAAGTCACCTCGCTCGGCGCCCATACCGATCTCTGGCGGCCGAACGAAGGCCGCCTGTCGAGCCTCGTCGAGAACCGGGGCTGGACACGGCTCTTTGCGCCCTTGCGCCACGCCTGGGAGACCCTCGGGCCGCTGACGCCCAACGTCGCTGCTGAGACCGGCCTACCGCGGGACGTGCGCGTCATCTGCGGCGCGCACGATTCCAACGCTTCGCTCGTCCCCTATCTCGCCGCGCGAACGCACCCGTTTACTTTGATCTCGACCGGCACCTGGGTCATCATCATGGCGGTCGGCGGCGAGGCGAAGCTCGACCCCGAGGCCGACATGCTCGCCAACGTCGACGTCACTGGGCGTCCGGTGCCGACGGCGCGGCTAATGCTCGGGCGGGAGTTCGCCGTGCTCGCGGGCGATGCGCCCGCCGAGGCGCACGTGGCCGACGTCGCCGCGCTCGTCGCCGCCAGGGTGATGGCCATCCCCGCCTTCACCGATCAGGGCGGCCCTTTTGCCGGGCGGGCCGGCTTCATCGTGGGCGAGGCGCCGAAGGCGCCGGCGGCGCGGGCGGCGCTCGCCACCCTCTACTCAGCGCTGATGTCCGCCCACATGCTGAAACGGCTCGAGGCCCCGGGCGACCTCATCGTCGAGGGCGGATTCAATCGCTCGCCCGCATTTACCGGGCTCCTGGCCGCCCTCATCCCCGGCCGCGACGTGCTCGTCGCGCCGGCTTCCGGCGCTGCCGAAGGCGCCGCCCTGCTCGCCCATTGGGACGAGCCGCACGTTCGGCCGAAGTTGACGCGGGCGCAGAGTTGGAGCGTTGCTGGCCTGCTGCAGTACCGGGAGCGGTGGGAGAGGGGCTTGTAGCGGCCCGAAGCGCTCCGCCGGGCGCCCCAGTGGGGAGCGCGGCCCAGGGATCAATTCGCTGTTCCTTGGCTTTGCTGCGAAATCTCGAGCGTTTGGGCCCGCCCAATAGCTTCGACCCCAGAGATGCTGACCCAATACCGTTTGCGGAGCGATTTATATTACGAGAGAAACTTGCGCGAACTCTTCCCTTTGAGATACTGTACCGCCGGCATGTGCGGCAGTATCCCTATCAGCATATGCACGTGGTCCCGATTGATCGCTCCAATTTCTCCGCCCAATACAGGAAACCGGTACTTCGTGATCCACACGATGTGATACTCGCAGTGTGACTGCCGGGCTTCGCATCTCGCAGACCCGCGGCGTCGCATCCCGGTCGCCTAAAGGCGAGGGTTTACGGATCCCAGGGGCGAGACTCCAAAGCAATTTGTACATTCCGACGGCTTGAAGATTTCGGCGCAGGTTTCGAGGGCGCGCCGCAGACCCGCAACGGTCCGCTCTGCGATTTTGCGCAGGAACGCTTTGAGCTTGGAGAAGGCCGTTTCGATGGGGTTCATGTCAGGGCTGTAGGCCGGCACGTATCGCAGCTCCGCGCCCGCCGCCTTGATCAGGGTAATCCTCCGGCGTAGGCCGCAGGGCCGCGCGCTCGCGACCGAGATCAGCGCCCGGGGCGCGGCGGCATTTCCCGGTGGATCTTGATCAGGTCGACGAGGTTGTCGACGCCGTCGTCGGTGAAGGCCATGACGCTCTCGTCGTCGAGGCTGAGCACCCAGATGAGGCCGTCCTCGGGCTCCATCTCGATGGCGACGTCGAACAGGAAGTCGGCGTCCTCGCCGAGGTCTTTGGCGACGCGGTCGATGGTCCTGACGCGGGAGACCTTGTTGACGTGCATCGGCTCAGGCCGCGAGCGGCGCGATGGCCTGAAGCTGCGGCCGCCAGTTCCAGGGTAACAGCTCGTCGAGCCGATGGGCGGGATGGCCGGCGATGCGCGCGAGGACGTCGGCGAGCCACGCCTGCGGATCGACGCCGTTCATCTTGCAGGTCACGATCAAGCCGTACATGTCCGCCGTGCGCCGGCCTCCGCGGTCGGAACCGCAGAACAGCCATGACTTTCTTCCGAGAGCCACGCAGCGCAGCCCGCGCTCGGCGGCATTGTTCGACATGCAGACGCGACCGTCTTCGAGGAACAGGGTGAAGGCCCGATGACGCTTGAGGATGTAGTGGATGGCCTTCACGAGGTCGTGCCCGCGCGACAGTTTGGCCGCCTGCTCGCGCATGTACGCCATGAGATCGTCGACGAGAGGCCGGCTCTCCGCGCGGCGAACCGCAAGGCGCTCCTCGGGGCTCTTGCCGTTGATTTCGCGCTCGATGGCGAACAACGCGTCGATGCGGCGCACCACCTCGATGGCGATCGGCGACAGCGGGATCTCGCTCTTTCCGAGAGCCTTGCGGCGCGCGTTCTCCTCGACGTCGGCGAAGACGAAGAACTTACGGCGCGCGTGCGACCAACACGCCGCCTCCAGGATCGGGCCCGGCTTGCGGTCCGGCAGATAGAGCTTGTTGTAGCCGTCGTAGGCGTCCGCCTGAAGGATGCCGGCGTATCCGGCGAGATGCGCCTGCGGATGCTCGCCGCGCCGGTCGCGCGAGTAGTGGAAGATCGCCGCGGGCGGCCTGGCGCCCCCGAACGGCCCATCGTCGCGGACGTAGATCCAGAGCCGCCCCGTGTCGGTCTTGCCTTTGGTCAGCACCGGCACGGTCGTGTCGTCGCCGTGCAGGCGCTCGGCCGCCATGACATGGGCCTCGACCATGCGCCGGAGGGGATCGAGCGCCATTGCGACCGCGCCCACGGCGTCGACCATGGTGGAGAGCGCGATCGGCGCGCCCTCGAGCGCATAGCGGTCGGCCTGCCGGTTGAGCGGCTGATGCTGGCCGAACTTCTCGAACACGATCATCGCCAGCAGGCTCGGGCCCGCCCAGCCCCGCGGAACGACATGGAACGGCGCCGGCGCCTGGCTGATCTTCTCGCAGTCCCGGCACGAGAACTTCTCCCGCACCGTCTCGATCACCTTCCACCGGCGCGGCGTCGTCTCCAACGTCCGCGTCACGTCCTCGCCGAGCTTGCGCAGGCGAAGGCCGCCGCAGCATGCGCAAGACGTCGGCGGATCGATCACCACACGCTCGTGCGGCAGATGGTCGGGGAACGTGTCGCGCTCGGCGCGCCGGCGGGTGAAGGCGCGCACCGTCGTCGTCTTCGCGGCCGCCTGCTCCGCCGCAAGCTCGTCTTCCGTGGCGCTGGCCGCCATCTCCTCGAACTCGAGCGCCAGCTGGTCAATCAGCCGCTCCGACCGCTCCGACCGCTGCCCATAGATCTGGCGCTCGAGCTTGGCGATCCTAAGCTTCTGCGCGGCGATCAGCGCCATGTCCTCAGAGGCTTTCGCCTGCGCGACCGCCAGCTCCGCCGCGACTTCGAGGCGTCTCGCACGCTCGGCGATCAGCGCCGCCTTGAGGGCCGCCGCGTCGTCGGGAAGAGGTTCGGAAGCGGGATCCATGCGACGCAGCGAATCACAGTTCGCGTGATTCGAGACGCCCTAAAACGCAGATGATCCCATGTTTCTTTTCGCTTGCAGGATGCGCTCCGTCGCGTTCAGCCTGCGCTCTTCGGCCTCCATGTCAGCTGCGGATTCCTCCAGTCGATGCCTTCGAGCATGTAGGCCATCTGACCCGCCGAAATCGAGATGACGCCCTCCTTCGCGGACGGCCAGATGAACTTCCCGCGGTCGAGCCGCTTCGCATACAATGATAGCCCGAGGCCATCGTGCCAAAGGATCTTCGCCAGATCGCCTCTGCGACCCCGAAAAACGTAAAGATCGCCGCCGTGCGGGTCGCGCTTCAACTGCTCCTGAACCTGAAGCGCCAGACCGTGCATGCCGCGACGCATGTCGGTGTGGCCCGCCGCGATCCACACCCGCACTCCGCTCGGCATCGGGATCATCGTTCGCCCAGAACATTCAGAACCCGCCGAAGTGCGTCGGCGTCGACGTCGTTGTCCACGCGTACGCGGCTCCCGCAGCCGAGTTCGATCTCGATCGTTGCGGGCTTCGGCAGTAACCCGTTCGTCGCCGCTCGCACTGGTCTTGTCGCCTCCGACCCGGACGGCGCCGTCGCGTCGATCTCAACCGGAAGCAAAATCGAGCCGTCTCTCATGGCCGGGTCCGCCGTGCGCGCCAACCTTCGCCAGGTGAAGAGCAGGCTCTGCGCCACCCCGTGCCGTCGAGCGACCTCGCTCACCACGGACCCTGGCGCCAGCGTCTCTTCGACAATCCGCGCCTTCTCCGCCTTGCTCCACCGTCGCCGGCGCTCGATCCCGAGAACTTTCCCATCCATCTCTGTGTGACCTTAAGGCTAGCCTTAAGGTCACACCCTCCGCGACGTCCGCCTATCCAGCAAGGCGGCCGCCGCCGGTGGGATACCGGCATTCTGGCGCTCGACCCGCGGCCCCTTGTGAGCCGGGAGATTGTCCATGACGACGATCTCGCCGGGCAAGAGCGTGGCGACGAGGCATGTCTCCACCCAATCCTCAAACAGGGCGGCGTCGATCGGTCCGTCGAAAGTCCTTGCTGCCGTGAGGCCGCGAAGGCGAAGGTCGGCGAGCAAAGTCACCGTTTTGTAGTGACCGTGCGGGATGGCCGCCTGCAACCGGCGCCTGCGCCGGCAACGTCCGCTTTTGCGCGTGAGATTGGTGGAGGCTCCTGTTCGTCAATGAAAACGAGTTTCGTCGGATCAAGATCGAGCTGCCCCGCGAACCATTGCCGGCGTCGATTTTGCACGTCGGCGCGTTGTTGCTCCTCGGCATGCGCCGTTTTTTTAAACGCTCTTATATCGAATTCTGTTGATATGGACCCAATCCGGCCGCGCCCATTATCCAGGCGTTCGGGACAGAGTTTGTTGAGAGGGCCTCGATTGTTCACCGCCAGCTCAGATAGCTCGGAAGGTTCTAGAGAGAAACTAGGCGCGCGTCATGCGGGGGCCGGAGTGGTTGGACAGCGAACCCAAGGTTCTGGAGGCGCTGAACGAGGCGGCGGGTGGAGGCAGTTTTGTGCCTCTTGTCGAAGTAGTCGGCGCCGAGGTCCTGGTAAAGCGTTCCGTCCTTGAGCATGTGATAGGTGGTGCGCAAAAGGGAGGTTGCGACGGCGCCGATAGCCTTTTTGGCGCCTCGGCGGGCTTTGATGCGGTGGAACAGGCGTAAAAGTAACAGCCCTTGGTTCTAGCGGCCGCCCAGGCGCAGGAGAAGAGGGTCGCTTTCAGCCAGCGTGACCCCTTGCGCATTCGGGTGGATCGTCTCTTGCCGGCGCTCTCGTCGTTGCGCGGGCACAAGCAGGCCCAAGAGACGAGATGGTTGTCGGAGGGGTAGCGGCTCATGTCGATGCCGATCTCGGACAGAACGCTTTGGGCGCTGAGGTCGTCGAAGCCGGGGATCGTCTTTACGATCGCGGTGGCCTCACGAAAGGAATCGAGATCGGACTTCACCTCCTCGTCGATCCGCGCGATCGCCCGATCGAGGGCGTCGATCTGCTCCAGACGGAGTTGGAGCAGGAAGCGGTGGTGACGGGTCAAGCGACCTCGCAGCGCCTCGCGGAGCTCCTCTTGCGTTGCTCTGATCCGCCGGTTTGCCAAGCCGGCCAAGACAGTCGGATCGGTCTGGCCGGCGATCATCGCCTCGATCATGGCTCGACCGCTGACACCCAGGATGTCGGAGATGACCGAGTCGATTTTGATGTTGCCGTCTTCGAGCGTCTTCTGCAGCCGCAGAATGTGAGAGGAGCGCTCGCGAACCAGCTGCTTGCGGGTGCGAAGCAGGGACCGCAACTCCTGCGTCGGACGATCCGGGACAAAGCTGCCACGGATCAGGCCGTGAGCGGCCAACTCCGAGAGCCAGGTCGCATCGTTCAAGTCGGTCTTGCGGCCTGGCACGTTCTTCACATGCGCAGCGTTGGCAAGCAACAGCTCGAACTCGCCATCCGCGAGGATGTGCCAGACGGGCTTCCAATAGACGCCGGTGGCTTCCATGGCTGCGAGCGTACATCCCTTCTCTGACAACCACGCCGACAAATCCAATAAGGCGGACGTCGTGGTCTCGAACGTACGCACCTCCTGCTCGACGGATTGACTTTGCTGGATCCGAACGCAGGCGACCACAGTCTTTTTGTGCACGTCCAGTCCGGCGCATCTTGGATAGAGAACCTCCATGGCTAACCTCCACAAATGCGCGCCGTCGGCATGGGACTCCTGATCTAGCGAACTCTAGAGGACGCGCTCCGCGGCCTTGCGGCCGGTGGCGGCAATTGGGGGTGCTCCGAAGTCCCCGGTCCAACTTGGTGACGAGCTCATAGCACCAAAAATCAAACCGACCTCTGCGCCGACGACGCCCCGCCAAACTAACATGTGTTTCATTCAAGGGGGTCGGACCAAGTCCGATGGCGAACTTGGTGGCGACGCCATGGAAGCGCCGCATCCACTCCTTCAGCCGGCCCTAGTACCCGGAATCACGGGTCCGCGAAACATGGTCTGAGGCGCTTTTGGTGAACCTCGGACTTGGTCCAGACGAAGGGGCGAGCGGTTTGATTGTATCGTTCGATGAAGGCGTCGATGTGCGCGATGAGGTCTTTGACGCTGGCGAAGGACGCGCCGCTGAGCGACTGCCCGGTCAGGATTGAGAACCAGATTTCGATCTGACTGAGCCAGGAGGCGTGGGTCGGCGTGTAATGGAGATGAACGTTCTTGTGACGCTTGAGCCACATGTCGCGGGTGGGTTTGTGGGTGGAGAGATTGTCGAGGACGACGTGGATTTGGCGCTCCGGATAGGCGGCGACGACCCGGTTCATGAAATCGAGGAACTCGACCCGTCGGCGCCTCTTATAGTGGCGGCCGACGACTTCTCCGCTTTCGACATTCAACGCGGCGAACAGCGTGGTGGTCCCGTGACGTTTGTAGTCGTGCGACTGGCCGGTCATGGCGCGCCCGCTGGGCAGCTTGAGATAGCCTTGCGCCCGCTCAAGGGCCTGGATGGACGGTTTTTCGTCGACGGCGAGCACGACGGCGTTGTCGGGGGGAGCTATGTAGAGCCCGACGATCTCGGCCGCCTTGGCCGCGAATTCGGGATCGTTGCTGACGCACCAGGACTTGCGTCCCGAAAGATCGATCTTGTGCGCGCGCAGGAAGCGCCAGACATATTGAACGTGAACGTCGCCGAGCGCCTTGGCGATCAGCGGCCCGCTCCAGTTGGCATAGCCGTTCGGCGGCGCCGTATCGAGCACCGCCAAGATGCGCCGGCCGACCTCCTCGCCATATCTGGCTTCAGCTCCACGATTGCCGGTCTCGGAAAAGCCGGCCAGACGATCCTTCGCATAGCGCACCCGCCACTTCGACGCCGTCCCGGTCGTGCACATGAGCGCCCGGCCAATCGCCCGCGTCGCCGCGCCGTCCGCCGCCATCAGGACGATGCGCGCCTTGAAGCGCCTGCGGTGCTCCGTCTTGGCCGAACGCGCCAAGCTCTCAAGCCCGGCCCGTTCCTCACTCGTCAATATGATCGGGGTCGCTTCACGAAGGCCGCTCATGCAACCTTAAATCACAACTCAACGATCAACGATAGTGGGTACTAGTAGGCGTTCACGCTGTTGATGTGGAGATCTGCCGCCTCCGGCTTTGGCGTGCCGGGTGCCGGCAAGACATGGAACTTGATCCGGGCGCGCCGAGCGAAAGCGGTGATCGCCGCACCTCCATCGCAGCACAGTTCCGCTGGCCGGGCAATGACCTGCCCGAGCGCGGCTGTGATGCTGACGGCTTCGAGCCGCGGCAGGACGGCATCGATGGTCGCGCTGGTGCGGTCACGGGCAACGATGACTGGGATCTGCTCCGCCGACAGACCCCGCTTGGCGGCCTTGCCGCCCCTCTTGCGCGATGCTCTCGGCAGATCACGGCGTTTGCCTTTGAAGGATTCGAGGATGAAGGTCTCGTCCGCCTCGACGATCCCGGACAGGCCCGCCGGCTTGTCGAGATCGAGCTCGGACAGGAACCGATCGTCCGCTTCGGCCAGCGCCAACTCCCGGAACGCCTCTGCGCGTTGCGCAGTTCCGCGCGCGCCCGTTCGGCGTTCGTCTCGAACTCCCCCCAAACGTTAACTCGGACGCCGCTGTGCAACGGCTCCATATGCGAATTCTGACCCGCGGCTTGCCAATCGCAAGCGGAAGTTCCGTCGACACTCGCTCCGGCTCCACGCGCAGAGGCGCCAAAAGCCGTGACCGGGCGGAATGATCCCGCCCGACCTTCTTGGCGCGGACCCGCCCGCGCGAAACTACTCCGTGGCGAGCGAGGCGATCCGTTCGCGCGCTCCCCCGACGCCGGCCGCGAGCGCGCGCGAATAGTAGCTGCGCGCCGCAGCCTCGTCGCCCTTGACTCCGACCGAGCCCAGACGGGCGAGCGTCGTGGGATCGTAAGTGTCGCCGAGCGCCATCAGCGCCCTCGCGTCGCCGCCTTCGGCTGCGCGCTCGAGGAATGCCCGCGCCGTCGCAATATCGCCCTTTGCGAAAGCGACAAGGCCCTCGGCGCAGAGGCGACGCGCATCGTCGATCGGGATCGAAAGCGGCGCGATCGGATCGGTGTCCGTGGATGGCCCGTGCAGCGCGCTGGCGAGCTTGTTGATCGCCTCCTTGGCGATGATAGGATGGGCGATGATGGCCTTCTGCGAGGCGGGCGCGACGACCCGCTGCACGAACACCGGCTGCTCTACCGCCGCTCTCTGGGAAGCGGCCGACTGCTGGATGCGGGGCAGGAACGCGATGACCAGCGCCCCGGCGAAGCAGCCGGCGATCAGGCCCGCGACAATTTTCCACAGCATGGGCAGGGCGAGTCCTCCTCTACTGCATCAGGCTGCGCCAGCGCGTGAGATCGTTGTAAAGCCGATCGGAATCCTCGGCCTTCGGTCCCCCGCTGGCGTCGGCCGCCGATTTCGCGGACGCGCGGAACGCGTCGAGCGAGGCGTCGGCCGAGGTTTTGTGTTCGTCGAGCCATCCCTGCGCCGCCGCCAGCCGCTGGAAGGGCGTGTTCGGAACGGAGGCGTCCGCGGCGAGATTGACGTCCCGCCAATGCTCGTCGCGATCGCCGGACAAGAAGGCGTCGTAGCTGTCGAAGAAAACGCGGGCCGTGCGGCCGAGCGCCTCGGCGCGGGGCGAGCCGGGTGCCGCGTCGAGCGCGATCAGCGCCATCGGCTCGGCGACGGTTTCCACGGATTCGTTGGCTGCGACGAGGTTCGGACGGTCGGTGGCAGCCACGCGCGCCGGCGCATAGACCTGCTCCAGCACCGGCGCCCAGGGAATCGCGACGACGTGATAGCGGCCGTCGCCGCCGAAGCTCTCGAGGGTTCTCGCGTTCTTGGCGCCCATCACGACAACGGCGCCGCGCTCGCCAGCCGAAAGCGCGTCGAGCGCGTCGGCCAGCGGCTCGTAGATCGCGTTGACCGTGACCCCGAGCCTCGAGAACAGCAGCCTGGCTGTAATCCCTGTCGCGCCGTCGGGGTCGCCGAAGCTCACCGTCTTTCCTTCGAGGTCGGTAATGGATTTGGCCTCTTTCGGGGCGATGACTTCAATGGTCTCGGGGGCGAGGCGCGCCACTAGCGGCACGCGCTGCGGCCAGTCCGGCGCATACTTGGCTCCGACGGCGAGCGTATCGAACGTGACGATGGCGAAATCAGCCATGTCCGTCCGCATCACCTTCGCAATTCCAGTGGGAGAAGTCGGTCCGACGATGGCAATCCCAGCGGCGCCTTTGTCGTTGAGAACATCGACGAAATCCTTCGCCATACGGGTCGCAGCGAGATCGTCGGGGTCAGCGATGATTGAAAACGGCTTTATGGTCCCGGACTGGGGCGGCACTTTGGCGACGGAAGTCTTCAAGGTCGAGGCGGGTTTCGCTGCAATCGTGGTCTTCTGTGGCGATGAACGGGCCCTTTGATGGCCCAGCGTGCCGCGCCACGCTCCGTGCCAAAGTACCAGTTTCCCATTATGATAGACGGGCCGGTTGTAACGAACCATACTCGACGAGGCCGCTACATCCGCTTGGCACGAAAGCAAAAACGCTACAATGGCTCCTGCTGCGGCGCAGGCGCACACCAGCATCGGCCCCTTCCGAGACCCATTTTCCGTAGCGTTCAATTTGCTTGTTCGGGCGCCCGCCCTGACGTCTCCGCTCGTCATCGCGGCGGAACCTGACGACGAAATGCGACACCATCAAGGCAAGCCTTTCCGGTTTGACTGTGGCAAAAGACGTGCGATTCGCAGGCTGCCTCTCATTCGTCCGCAGCGGCCGCGTCGAGAGCGGCCTCAAGTTCGGCGTCTTCGATCGGACGAAGCGTCGGTCCGTCGAGATAGATGAGCGCGGCGCGCAGCGGGGTCGACGGATAGAGCGGCCGCAGGGCGGCGCGATAGAGGGCGAGCTGCGCGATATGCGCGTCCGACGGTTGCGAGGGCGCGGCGCCCAGCTTGAAGTCGACGATAAGCACCCCCTCGTCCGTCGCAAGCACGCGGTCGAGGCGGCCGCTGTATGCGCGATCATTCCGTCCCGGCCGTCGCAAAACCCCCGCGAGAGAGACTTCGCCGCGCGAGTCAGGGCCAAACAAACTGGCGACCTCCGGCGTTTCCATAACTGCGGCGATCCGGACCGCAATGGCAATCCGCGCCTCTTCGGTGAGAGCACCGCCATGTGCGTCGAGATAGGCCTTTGCCGTGGCGGCGCGGTCGGCGGACGGGATGTCGGGCAGCAATTGGAGGAGCGCATGGGCAAGTCGTCCCTCGAAGACGCGCCTGCCATCGCCAGTGTGGACGACCCCCGCCTTGGAGGGCCGCAAGGGCGGCGACGCGGCCTCAGGGGCGGCTCTGGCGAGAAGCCATTCGGGGAGATCCGCATGGTCGGTAAGTCCGCCCGTCTCGCTCTCGTCCTCCGCCGTCAACCCTTCGCCGAATCGCAGGATCGCCTCCCTTTCATCCCAAAAGGCCGGGACCGGATTCATCGATTCCTCGAGGCCGCGTCGGACAAGGTCGTGCCAACATCCGTCCGCGCGACCCTTCGAATTCTCGAAGCCTGCGACAATGAGTCGCTGCGCCGCCCGGGTCATCGCGACATACAACAGGCGGCGGTGCTCGCCCGCTTCCGCTTCGCGCTTTTCGGTCCGCGCCCGAGCAAGGGCTTCGCAATCCTCCGCGGGCTTCCGGCTCCAGGCGAACAGCGGGGGTTCGCCCGGCTCGGCGGGAGCGAGTCGCAGCAGCTTCGGGTCGTGCCGGCTGTCGGGGGCGCCGCACGTGTCGGGCAAGAAGACGATCGGCGCTTCGAGGCCCTTGCTTGCGTGAACCGTCAACACCCGCACCCCGTCGCTTTCGGCCTCCATGTCACGCTTGATCGCGGCGCTGGTCGCCTCCACCTCCGCGAGAAAGAGGGTAAGCGAGGGCGCTTCGCCCTGCTCATGGTCGAGCGCAAGCGACAGGAACTCGTTGATCGGATCGGCCGCGTCTGGCCCGAGCCGTGAAAGCAGCGCCTTTCGCCCACCCTCCTCGCCGAGTAGACTCGCGTAGAAGGCGTAGGGCGTCAGGATCCTCGCCCGGTCACGCCAGACCGCAAGCCTGCGCGCAGCCACCAGCGCGATCTTATCGGCCGATGAAGCGAGCGCCGATGCAAGCGGTCCCCCTCGATTTGCCGCAAGCTTGAAGAGATCGTCTTCGCCGAGGCCAATGAGCGGTGACTTGAGGACGCAGGCGAGCGATAGGTCGTCGTCGGGGGTCAGCGCCGCGTGACCGGCGGCCACGAGGTCCATCACCGCAATATGCTCGCGCAGCTTCAGCCGGTCGGCCCCGGCGACCTTGACGTTTCGGCTCTTCAGTGCGCGGATCATCGCCTCGAAGAACGCGCCGCGGCTGGGGACCAGAATAATCACGTCTCCTGGCCGGATCCGCCGGGGAGCGCCCGTGTCTTCGTCGACCACGCGCTCCCACGAATCGCGTGCAAGCCATCCGCCGATCGTCTCGGCGATCCGGCCGGAGAGGACGACGGGCGGATCGTGACGCGCCGGCTCGTCGAGCGGCATGCGCCAGTCCTCCGGGTCGGCTGCATCCGCAGGCTTGACCGTCGGCCACAGCTCGACCACACCGTTCATCTCGCGGCGGATCGCCTCGTGCGCCGGATACGGCTCTCCCGGCGCCGCGACGCCTCGCCGCGCCTCCTCCGACTCGAACGTCTTGTCGACCGCCGCCAGAATGGCCGGCGCGGAGCGGAACGAGACATTAAGCGGCACCGTTTCGAACGGCCGCTTCGCTTCCCGATGGCGCTTCTCGAAAAAGCGCTTCATTTCGGCGAATTTCTCCGGCGCGGCCCCCTGGAAGGAAAAGATCGACTGCTTCTCGTCACCGACCGCGAACACCGTCCGCCTGGCCGAACGCGCCCCCGCTCCCGCGAAGAATTCCGCCGTCAGGGCGGCGATGATGCGCCACTGCTCGGTGGACGTGTCCTGCGCCTCATCGACGAGCAGGTGGTCGAGCCCGTAATCGAGCTTGTGCAGCACCCAGGCGGCGCTCGACCGCTCCACCAGAGCGAGCGCCAGCGAAATCTGGTCGTCGAAGTCGAGGGCGCCGCGTTCCGCCTTAGCTCTGCCGAAAGTCGACAGGATCGCCTTGGCGACCCTGAACAGGGCTTCGCTGCGTTCGAGGATCTGCGCGGCGCGCCGCTTTTCCCGCAGCGCGATCAGGCGGTCTTGCTCGTGGTGAAGGTCCGCCTCGAGGGAAGGAAATTTGCTGCACAAGTCCGTCGTCGTCAGGCAGCCCTTCTCGCCGCCGCGGGGATCGCCTTCGCCGCGCTTGATGAAGAAGGCGTTGAGGAGAGCCTCGATGCGCGCCGCTGGCTCGCTTTCATCGTCCGTAGCGCGAAGCTTTTCCGCGAGTTCCCGGTCCTTCGTCTTGCCGTCGTCGAGAGCCAGCGCCCAGGCCTGACGGCGCCTGCGCAAGATGTCTCCACCAAGCATATCAGCCTCGACGCTTGTCGCCGTCGCGTCCGCCTCGAGGCCGAGCCGAGCGCGCAACGCTGAGGCGAACGCCGCCGCGTCTTCGAAGGTCGCGAAAGTCTCGGCGTGATCCTGCGCCTCGCCGAGAAGCTCTTCGAAGTGGAAGGCGCCGGCCTCACGCGCAACGAAGGCGAGCGCAGCGGCGGTCTTCGAGGAGGCTTCGAAGTCGGCTATCGCGCGGTCGGTCGCCTTGCGCATCAGCTCATTCGCCTCGTTTTCATCGATGACCTTGAAGTGCGAGGGGACGTTGGCCTCGAATGGAAAGAGCTGCAAAAGCCGCTCGCAGAAAGCGTGCAGGGTCTGGATCTTGAGCCCGCCCGGCGTCTCGATCGTGCGGGCGAACAATTGTCTCGCGAATCTGATCTCCGCCGGTCCGGGCTTCTGTGCGCCGCACTCGATGATCGCCGCGGTCAGCGCCTCGTCGTCGAGGCTCGTCCAGTCGGAGAGCGTTCTGAAGATGCGGCTCGCCATGTTGGCGGCGGCGGCCTTGGTGAAGGTGAGCCCCAGGATCTGCGCCGGCGGTGCGCCTTTGAGTAGCAGGCGCAGCACGCGCTGGGTCAAGACGTGCGTCTTGCCGCTGCCGGCGTTGGCCGACACCCAGGCGGAGGCGGCCGGGTCCGACGCGGTCGCTTGGCGCCTGCGCAGGCCGTCCGGAATGACGAGCGGACGGCTCATGGCGCCCCTTCCCCTCTGAGATCACCGTCGCCGCCAGTCATCGACCATTCCTTCACTCGCGCCAGATGATCATAGTCGGAGAAGCAACTCGCGAATTTCGGGAAGGGGCGTGAAAGATAGGGCGTATCCGGCTCCCTGAATGCTTCGAGCAGGGCTTTGAGTTCGCCGAAATGCTTGTCGGCGAGCTCGGCGACGACCGTCTTTGCGCCGGACGCGTCCCGCTCCTCACCGCCCTCCGGACCGCCGAGCTTGAGGTAGAGCGCTCGCGTCGGGTCCATCCTCGGCAGACCCTCGAACCCGCCTCGCATGAGGATCGCGGCTTCCAGCGTCAGCTGCGGCGCAAAGCCGGTCTTCACTTCCTTGACCCCGGGAGGCGGCCCGCTCTTGTAGTCGATCAGCGTCGCGCTGCCGATAGAGAGCACGTCGATGCGGTCGGCGCGCGCCGTCAGCTTGAATATCTCGCCGCCCTTGAGCGGAAAGGCGATCTCGCCGTGGCGCTCAACCCAGATGCGCTCGATCACGCCGCAATTCCTCGCCTCGAAACCGAGCACGAACTCGATCGCCTTCTCGATGCCGGGCCAATTCAGGCCCTCGAAGGTGGAGTCCTCGAGCAGCGGCGCAAAGCGCGCGCGGGTGAGCCGGATGAGCGTTTGCCGTGCGCCTAGCGGCAGCGCGCCGGACGGATAGGCTTCTACGAAATCCTGCAGCGCGCGGTGCCAGGCGTCGCCCGCCTTGCGCGCCCCAAGCTTGCTCTCGACCAGTGCGAGCGGCTGCAGCTTCAAGATCCGCTCGGCATAGATGGCGTATGGGTCGCGGCGCAGGGTTTCGATTCTCGTCACGCTCAGCGTGCGCGGGCGCAGCTCGACCGGCGGTCGAGGCTCGGGCCGCTTCGCTGGCGCAATCGCCTCCGGCTCGTCGAGCGCGCGGGCGTATCGGAGATAGACCTCGCCGCGCTCCGCCGCCGCCTTGATCGCCGCCGCGACTGCTGCCGCGCCGATGCGCTGGAGGAAGCGCGATGCGACGGTCGGCTCGCCGCCGCGCTTCTTTGCACGGCTCAAGATTGCTTCACCCGCGCCGAGCGCAGCGACGAAGTCGTGGGCTGTCTGCCCGATGCGCCGCTCCGGCGCTGAGAGCCCGAGCTCGGCGCGCATCGGCCGGTTGAGGAAGGCGTCCGTGTCAACCGCCGGAGGCCAAACCTTCTCGTCGAGGCCGGCGACGAGAGACCGGTCGGAGGAGAGCAGGCGGGCCTCGAGCAGGCCGAGGATCTTGAGCCGCGGATGCCCTCCGCGGGCCGGCGGGGCGCGAACTCCGGTGAGCGCGTCATCGAACAGCGCGGCGTATTCGGAAAGCGTGCAGGCAAATCCGTCTCCCGCGGCCTCGGTCCATTCGCCCATGAGCGCGACGAGCGACTCGAGCCCGTGCGGCGGCGAGGCCAAGCCTTCAGGCGCTGCCAGGATGGCGTCCAGCGTGGCGCGATGCGTGAGCAACCACTCGCGTAAAGGAGCGGAGGCGCTGAGCGCGCGCAAGGGCCTCAGGACCGCGGCAATGTCCCGCATAAGCCTCTGGCCGGCCGCGCAATTCTCCTCGCCGACAGCGCGGACTGCCGGGTGCGCGTGGCGGTCCTCGGCCGCCGCGCGGGCCACGACGAAAGCCTTGTCTAGATCGTCGAGCGAAGAGAGCGGCGCAGCACGGAAGATTCCGAGCTCGAGCGGCCGCGCCGCGCCTTCGCATTCCACCCGGCCGCGGCCGAAGCGCGCCGACGGGTGGGCGATCAGCGCCTGAGTCGTGAGCGGCCTGAAGTCGGCCGCGGCCTTAAGCACGAGCCGGGCGAGGGTGCCAGCCGCCGTCTGGCCCAGCGTCAGTCCGGCGGAATCCTCGACCTCAAGCCCCCAGCGCGCCAACTCCGCCGACACGCGCCGGGCGATCGACGGATCGGGCGTGATCAGCGCGGCGGTCTTGCCCGGAGTCTCCAGAACTTCGCGCATGGCGACAGCGAGCGCAAGCGCCTCTTCGGTCTCGTTTTCGGCGACGATGATCGAGACCCCCTCGAGGGCAGCGTCGATCGCAAAGGGCGAGAGCGCCGCGTCGCGCTCGCGCCAGCTTTCGGTCGAAATCCGCCGGGCGAAGGGCTTCGGTGAGGAAAGCCGCACGCGCGGCAAGCGGCGCCGGTGGTGCGCCGAGCGTCCGCACTTGGTCCCGGCTGATGCCGATTCGCCCGATCAGCCGATGCAACAGAGCCTGCGGATGACCGACGAGCCCTTTCGTTCCGGCCCCGCCGGCACCGATCATGGCCCATGCGCGCTCGTCGAGATGGAGGTCGAGATCGGGCAGCACGACTGCGCCCTTGTCATTGCGTGCGACCGTGGCGATCAGCTCGGCGGTCGCGCGGTTCGCGCCGGTAGAGCCAGCGATGATTGTCGGGCCGGAGCGCGCGCCGGCTTCGAGGGCGTTGATTTCAGCGTTGACGAGGAGGGCGGTGCGCTCGGCGCGGTCGACGAGGCCGTTATCCCTGAGCCACGCAGGCCAGTACTCGAAGGCGATCTTCAGAAAGTCGAGCGTGATCCGCCAGTAGACGTCGTATTCCTCGGGGGCGAGCCTCTCGAGCCGTCTCCAGTCGACCCCCTCGATGATCATGTCGTCGATCAGCGCGGCGAGATCGGCGGCGAGGGCGTAGGCCTGCGCCGGACTGGAGGCGACGAGCGCCGGCTCGCTCATGTCGAACCGGAGTCCGCCGGCATTGGCGCCGCGGATCGCACCGCGCAAGGTCTGCCCCCATTTGCGCACGAGAAGCGCCAGCGTATGCCGGCGCGCGAGCTCACTGACCGCCGGCGGGATGTTTGGGCGCCGAACCTCTTCGCGGTCCGGGTCGAAGAAGGTCGCCGCCTCCTGGAGCTCGAATGCGCCGAGCGGGGCGATCCGCGGCAGGAGCACGCTTTCTCCGCCGCCCGCCGCGAGCAGCGCCTCTGCAAGCGCCGCAGCGGCGCGCTGGGTCGGCACATAGACTGTTGCGCTCGCGAGCGCCAGAGGCCCGCCCGAGCCGGGAAACCCCTCGATCAATTCTCCATCGAGCAGGGCGTGGGCGAGGGTCGGCAGGAAAGGGACGCTGGCGGGAATGGTGAAGACGCGCGAATCGCAAATCGGCATGCAAGCTTGTCATGCCGAGCAGCGGCGAAGGCAAGGCGCGCCTGTGGATAGCGGGCAGTTTGCTGATAACAGCGGCAAAAACAGCGGATTTCGTCACTCGGCGTGTTCGCCCACGGCTCCTCCGACCAAAATGATTGCAAGTTCAGGTTGTTGCTGAAACTTATCGCCGCAGGCGGAACAGCGCGAGAATTGGCCGTAGCAGCGGATTTTGGCGCGGCGGATTCCAATCCGCGGGAGCGGCGGATCGGCCTTTTCGACCCAATCTCATCAAGCTCTAGCAGCCTGTCGGACTTAGGGCTTGAGGTTTCGTGCGTGAGCACATTGGCGGCGCAGGTGCAGCGCGCGGCAACTCGGATTGGTGGTTCCGACGGGCAAATGCAACTGATGCGAGCATCAATTGGAGGGAAGCGGCTCTGACCGCCGTCTTAGGCGACGGTCAGAGCGTACATTCGCCGCATGTTCCAGGCCATGGTGACGAGGCTCCACTCGCCTTGGACGCGATCGAGGCCTCGCAGAAGGAACTGGCGGAAGCCCATCACCGACTTGATAATGCCGAACACGGGTTCGGGGATCTGCTTGCGCAGGGCATAAAGCCTCCGACCTGCGGGTGTCTGCAGACGGTGGCGCATAGCCTCGAGCGGCGTCGGGTTCTGCGGCGCGGGCGCCGCCTTAGCGAAGCGCTCCGCCAAGGAGGGATAATGCGGCTGCCGCCCCAGGGCGATCATCGGTTCGATCTGGGCCGCCGCACAGAGTTCGACGTTGGCCTCGCTGAAATAGCCGGTGTCGGCGAGCATCGTTTCCGGCTTGCCGAGAGCCTCGGGCAAGGCCTCGAGCCGCTCCAGCATCGGCTCGATTTGTTGCTTGTCATTGGGGGCCTGAACCACCCGCGCGGCGACGACGAGAAGGCTGTCCGCCGCCACCACCGCCTGAGCGTTATAGCACTGCTCGAACCCCCCGCCCGCCACCGGCATGATGCGCGAATCCTCATCGGTCAGATTGATCTGATCCGAGGGTCGCGCGCCCTCCTGGGGCGGCTGCGGCGGCCTGCCTCCCGGCGTCTTGCCCGTGGCTGCGGCCTTCGCCTCCCGCGCCGCGAGCTTGGACTTGTGCTCGGCCGCCTCCTGCTCATAGCGTTCCTTGGCGCGAGCTTCGATCTTGGCGCGGGCCTCCGCAAGCTTCGCCATTCGCTTCTCGCGGCGCGCCAGTTCGTCGGGAATCGACAGGCCATCCGGGACGTCGGCCTGGTCCGCAGCTTCCGCCCGCGCCAGCAGTTCAGCCACTTCCGCCTTCAATTGCTCGGCGATCTTGCCGGTATGCTCATACGACAAGGCGCTGTGCCGGCTGGCGTTGGCGTGGATCTTCGTGCCGTCCAGCGCAACCGTGCCCATCCTCAGCATCCCCATCTCGCGCGCCAGTTCCAGCACCTGCACAAGCAGCCCCTCGATCTCCTTGAGAAACCGCCGGCGAAACGTTGCGATCGTGTCGTGGTCGGGATGGTCGTTGGCGGCTATAAAGCGGAACGCCACCGAATCGTAGGTCGCCCGCTCCAGCTTCCGGCTGGAAAACACCCCCGTCGCATAGCCGTACACGAGAATGCCCAACAGCAGAGCGGGATGATACGAAGCCGACCCGGCGCTCCGATAGCTGCGGCTCATCGCCGACAGGTCCAGCCCCTCGATCGCTTCGACGATAAAACGCGCCAGATGTCGCTCCGGAAGCCACTCATCCAGCGACGGCGGCAGAAGATATCCTGTCTGCCGGTCAATCGTGCGGAAATTGCTCAAGAGCGCCTAACTCAGCAAAGACCGAATCAATGCATCGATTCTACCCAAATCCGATGAGCGCGCTAAGTCCGACACGCTGCTAGGACGCCAGCGCCGCTGCGAGCCGCTCCCACTGGGACTCTTTGCCGGGAATTCCGAAGCGCAGGCGGTCGGGCGCGTCCGGGAAGCGGCGGGTCAATATGCCCGCCTCGAGCAGGCGCTCAAAAACCTCGCCCGCGTCGTCGCGCGCCGCGAGGCGGAACAAGCGAGTTCCGCCGACAACGCGCCACCCGGCGTCGACGAACAGCGCGTCGAGCCGATTCTTGTCTTCTGCGAGCCGCCCGGCCATCGCGTCCGTCCAGTCGAGGTCGTTCAAGGCCTTGGTCCCGATCGCGACCGCCGGCCCGCTGACGGGCCAAGGGCCGAGCGCCGCCCGGAGCCTCTCGGCCTCCTCGCGAGAAGCGATTGCGAACCCGAGGCGGAGCCCCGGAAGGCCAAAGCTCTTGCCAAACGAGCGCAGAACGACCGCGCCGTAGGCGGGCAGGACCGGGGCGAAACTCTCCTTGGCGCCGTCGAAATCGGCGTAAGCCTCATCGACGATGAGGACGCCTCCACGCCGGTCGAGCCGCTCATGCAGGTCGAGGAGACCGTCGCGGCGCTCGATCCGTCCGTCAGGATTATTGGGATTGACGACGATCGCGACTTTGAAATCGGCCAAGTCCTCGATCCGCTTCACCTCGACGACCCGGACGCCGGCGGCGGCGAAGGCTTCCGCGTGCCCGCCGTAGGTCATTCCGAGCACGCCGACGCCGCGTCGCCGCAAGGTGCGCGCCAGCGCCTGGATCAACGCCTGTGAACCTGGCCCGGCGACGACATGTCCAGCCGTCCCGCCATATCGCCAGGCGGCGGCGGCCTCGAGCTCGACGAGCGCATCGCGTGTCGGCAGCCGGGTCCAGAGGTCGGCGCCGAGGTCGGGCAAGGGATAGGTATGCGGATTGATCCCGGTTGAGAGATCGATCCAAGGGCCCGCCGGGTTCGGAACGAGTCGGCGGGCGACGTCGAGCGCGCCGCCGTGATAGGCAAAGGCCGTCAGGCTTTCCGACCTCATCCGCCCCGCCATCATGGTTCTTTCGCAAACCCTGCCGCTCGCCCTCGCCGCGCTCATCCTCGAGGCGGTCGCCGGCTATCCGGCGCCTCTCTATCGCGTGGCGGGCCACCCCGTCACCTGGATGGGCGCCTGGCTCGCCTGGCTCGAGAAGCAGCTCAATCGGCCGGACAAGAACTTCTTCCGCCGGCGCTGGCTCGGCGCACTTGCGCTCGGAGTCTACCTCGCGCCCGTCGCGCTCGTTTGCGCCGCCGCGACACGCGTGCTCGCGCCTCACGGCGCGCTCGGCTTCGTGATCCTTGCCGTCATGGCCGCGAGTCTGCCTGCCCAGCGCAGCCTCTACGCCCATGTGCGAGCCGTCGCCGACGGCCTCGATAAAAGCCTCGACGAGGGACGGCGCGCGGTCGCGATGATCGTCGGCCGCAACCCGGAGGTTCTCGACGCTTCGGGCATTGCGCGCGCGGCGATCGAGAGTCTGGCGGAAAATTTCTCCGACGGAATCGTGGCGCCCGTCTTCTGGACTGCGCTCGGCGGGTTGACCGGAGGAGCGTTGTACAAAGCGGTCAACACCGCCGATAGCATGATCGGCCATAAGAACGAGCGCTTTGCCGCCTTCGGCTGGTCGCCGGCGCGGCTCGACGACCTCGTCAACCTGCCGGCCTCCCGCCTCGCCGCCTTGTGGCTCGTTCTCGCCGCATGGCTCGCGCCAGGCGCCTCGCCCATCGAGGCCGCGCGCGCCGTCTGGCTCGACTGCGGGAAGACACCGCTCGCCCAACGCGGGCTGGCCGGAAGCGGCGATGGCCGGCGCGCTCGGTCTGAGGCTCGCGGGGCCGCGAGTTTATGGCAAGACGCTTGTCGACGACGCCTTCATGGGAGATGGTCGGCGCGAGGCGACTGCCGCTGACATCCGCCACGCGCTCAGCCTCTACCGGCTCGCCTGCCTCATCCAAGGCCTTGCGCTGGCGGCGGCGACGCTCACCTTGCAGTTTTGAGCATCGCGTCGCAGTCGAGATGCTGTTCCAGATGTTCGGCGAGCGAGTCGAGCGTGCGCTCGACCGTCGTTTCGTAGGCGAGCCCCGACGCCGCGCCGAGCGAGGCGAGCCAGGCCGCGCGTTGGCGGTCGTCGGCAAAGAGTCCATGCACATAGGCGCCGGCGACGCGGCCGTCCCCCGACACGGCCCCATGGGTTCGCCCGTCGGAAAAGCGCAAGAGCGGGCGGAGGCAGTCCGGGCCGCTCGTCCGGCCGACATGCATCTCATAGCCGGCGAAGGGCGCGGCGTTGACAACGCATTCGCCCTCGACCCTCTCGAGCGTCTTCTCGCCGGTGAGAACGGTCTTGACGTCGAGAAGGTTTAACCCGGCGACCGCGCCGGCCGGCCCCTCGATTCCGTTCGGGTCGGCGACGCTCCGCCCCAACATCTGATAGCCGCCGCAGATTCCGAGCACGCGCCCGCCGCGCCGGACATGGGCGAGAAGATCGACCTCCCAACCCTGAGCGCGGAAAAAGGCGAGGTCGGCGACGGTCGCCTTGCTTCCGGGCAGGATCACGCAATGACACACCGGCAGCGGCTCTCCGGCGGGGACGAACACGAGCCGCACCTCGGGCTCCATTCGCAGCGGGTCGAAATCGTCGAAATTGGCGATGCGAGCGAGCATCGGCACGGCGATCGTGACGACCCCTTCCGCGCGCGGCCGGACGGCCGCCAGGCCGAACGCGTCCTCCGCCGGCAGGCGCGCCGCGTCGGGAAAGAAAGGCAAGAGGCCGAAGGGGCGCCAGCCCGTGCGCTCGGCGATGGTCGCCATTCCATCCGCAAGGAGGCTCGCGTCGCCGCGGAACTTGTTGACGATGAAGCCGAAAATCGTCGCAGCGTCGTCTGGCGGGAGCGCCGCCTTCACGCCGAGAATTTGGGCGAAGATCCCGCCTCGGTCGATATCGCCTATGAGGATGACCGGGCAGCCGGCGGCGCGGGCGAAGCCCATGTTGGCGATGTCGCCGTCGCGCAGGTTTATCTCCGCTGCGCTGCCGGCGCCCTCCACGAGGACGAGGTCCGCCTCCTCCCTCAGGCAAGCAAAACTGCCGAGCACTGCGTCCATCAGCTTCGGCTTGAGCGTCTGGTATTCCCGCGCCTTGGCGGGGCCGAGGACGCGACCCTGCACGACGACCTGCGAGCCGGTCTCGCTCTGCGGCTTGAGCAGCACCGGATTCATGTGCACGCTCGGCGGAACCCCAGAGGCTCGCGCCTGAAGAGCCTGCGCCCGGCCGATCTCGCCGCCGTCATGCGTCACTGCGGCATTGTTCGACATGTTCTGAGGTTTGAACGGCCGCACGCGCAGTCCCCGACGCGCATAGAGACGGCAAAGGCCCGCGACGATCAGCGACTTGCCGACGTCCGATCCTGTCCCCTGGAACATGAGCGTCCGCGCGGTCAAAGCCGCGAACTCCAAGCTCGGGCGAACGAGCGCCCGCGCCCGTGACGGGCTTCTACATTCAAACGAGCCTTTGAGCCGCGGGCGGCCCGCTCGCTTCCCTTCTCCGCCGAGCGGCGACGATGGCCCGAAGGGCCGGAAGCGGTGTGGAGGGCAAATTTCGAACGATGTTGCTCCGCGACGACGTTGCGGCAATGCGACTTCAGGTCGATATAGCGGCCCACGCCCGATACGGCACTGCGCGGGACCGTCGAAGCGACCCGAGATGGGTGAAAGACCGGGCCTATAAGGACCATGCCGCTCAAAACTCGACGCCTTCCTGCGCCCGCACGCCGGCGGCGAAATGGTGTTTGACGACGCCGAATTCGGTGACGCAGTCGGCCGCCTCGATCAGCTCCGGCTTGGCGTTCCTGCCCGTGACGACGACATGCAGCCCCGGCCTCCGGGCGCGCAAAGCTTCCACCACGGCGGCGAGAGGCAGATAGTCGTAGCGCAGCGCAATGTTGAGCTCGTCGAGCACGACGAGACGGATGGCTGCATCGGCCATCATCCGCTTCGCCACCTCCCAGGCCGCCTCGGCCGCCGCGACGTCGCGGGCGCGGTCCTGCGTCTCCCAGGTGAAGCCTTCGCCCATCGTGCGCCATTCGAGCTGGTCGCCGAAGCGCTCGAACGCCGTCCGCTCGCTGGTCGACCAGGCGCCCTTGATGAACTGCACCACGCCGACCCCGAAGCCGCGGCCAAGCGCGCGCAACGCGAGCCCGAAGGCAGCGGTCGACTTACCTTTGCCCGGTCCGGTGTGGACGATCAGAAGCCCCTTTTCGAGAACAGGCTTCGAGGCGACCTCGGCGTCCTGCGCCGCTTTGCGCTTTGCCATTTTCGCCTTGTGGCGCTCCTCGCCGTCGGTCATGCGCGTCCTCGTCTCGGGTTCGATCAGTGCGGCTGCGGGTGGAGCGTGGGCCAGTCGCTCTTCAAGGCCCTGGGGCCCGTCGTGTCAAACGAACTGTCCTGGTTAAGCAAATATGAAACGAGGACGTCCCTAAATGGGTTGAGGCGCTTAAGATACTCCGTTGGGGGTGGGGCCGCACAAGGGCCTAGTCAAGTCTTTGGTGGTTGAATCGGCGGGCGAAGGGCGTCGACGAGGGGCTGGAGCTTGCTTATCTACTGCTTACGACTGTAGTTATCGCGATGTAACTTCCGACGTCCGCCGTGCGGCAGAGCCGCGACCCCGTCGGTGCCGCTCCCAGATGTCAAGGGATCTCCGCGGACGTACCGTAACCGCGCGCCAAATCGGCGAAGGTGGGTAACCTGGGCAGGATAACGCACATGACTTGTGGATACGACCGGGACTCGGCTTTCCGCATTTCCATCCCCGGCGCGTGGCTGCATTGCTTTCGGTGAAACTCTTTCGCTGTGGCGCAAAATTGAGCTAATGAGCGCCTCTATGTCGTCCAAACCCGCGAAAGCTGAACTCGTGCATTGCGCCGAAGACGGGTACGCGCCGATGTACGAATTGATCGAGCTGTTTTTCTTCGCCTATCGCGACTTCGTTGGTGATGCGGATCGATTGCTGGAGGCCTTCGGCTTCGGACGGGCGCACCACCGCATACTCTACTTTGTCAGCCGCAGACCAGGACTGACAATCGCCGAGCTGTTGGAGATCCTGCGCATAACGAAGCAGAGCCTCAACCGCGTGCTGCGCGAATTGGTCGACAAGAAATTCATTGAGGCTCGTGCCGGAGCGCTGGATCGGCGACGCAGGCAGCTGTATGCGACGCCCGAAGGCGAGCGTTTGGCGCTGCGTCTGGCGGAGGTTCAAACCCGCCGGTTTGCCTCGGCGCTGGACAAGCTGGGCGGCTCGGGTCTCCAATTGGCGAAAGCGTTTTTGACGGCCATGATCGATCCGAGCGAACAGGCGCCGAAGCCCCTTGGCCGGTTGCCCGGAGAGCGCCGAATTTGACAGCGCCCGAAGACGACGCCGCTCATGTCTTGGTCATCGACGATGACCGCCGATTGCGTGCGCTGCTGTCCAGCTACCTCGTGAAGCACGGGCACCGAGTGACAGTGGCGGCGACGGCGGCGGAAGCGCGGGGCTTCCTCGACGGTCTCGCCTTCGACATCATTGTGCTCGACGTGATGATGCCGGGAGAGAACGGGTTCGATTTCGCGGCGGACCTTCGCTCGCGCTCGCAAGTCCCAATTCTCATGCTGACGGCGCGCGGCGATCCGCGAGATCGCGTGAAGGGGCTCGAAATCGGCGTGGACGACTACCTCGCCAAACCGTTCGACCCTCGAGAGCTTCTGCTGCGAATTGGCTCCGTGCTTCGGCGAGCCCGAGCGGCGCCAGTAGGAAAGCCCGAAGCGGCAGTCGTCCGTTTCGGCCCGTTCGCGTTTTCCCTCGAGAGGGGAGAACTACGCTCAGGCGAGGAGATCGTAAGGATAACTGATAGGGAGCGTGAAATCCTACGACTTCTATGCGCCAACGCCGGCTCGAGCGTTTCGCGGGAGGCGTTGTCGGAGTCCGGCGGGTCGGCCCAGGAGCGGACGATCGATGTGCTCATCAACCGCCTGCGACGCAAGATCGAACAGGATCCGGCCAATCCGGCCTATCTGCAGACTGCGCGGGGAGCCGGTTACCGTCTGGTCGCGGACGGATGAGCTTCCGATCATCGTTCTCGACCCTGCACCTGTTCGCCCGCGCCCGGGGCCTATGGCGGCGCGGCGCGCGAGGACTCGCCGAGGTGCTGCCGAAAGGCCTCTACAAACGCTCGCTGCTGATCGTCATTTTGCCGATGGTTCTGTTGCAAACCGCGGTCACCTTCGCATTCATGCAGCATCACTGGGAATTGGTCACGCGGCGGCTTTCCGAGGCGGTCGCCAGAGACATCGGCGCGCTGACCGATCTCTACAAGAAGCTTCCGTCGGGTGAAGACGACGCCTTTTTGGCTAATCTCGCATCCGAGCGATTCCGGATGGACGCGACGCTCCTTCCCGCGGGTCCTCTCCCACCTCCAATGCCGAGGTCTTTCTTCGACGCGCTGGACCCGCTGACGCGCACTCTGCCGAGCGAGATCAAGACCCATGTCAGCGACCCCTTTTGGCTGGACACGGTCGGTCGATCGGGACTCATGGAGATTCGCGTCGACCTGGGCGACCATGTGTTGCGGCTCGTGACACGCCGCTCGCTCGCCTATGAAGCGAACGCACATATTTTTGTCCTCTGGATGCTCGGCGCGATGATCGTCCTCCTGACGGTCGCGATCATCTTCCTGCGCAACCAGATTCGCCCGATCTTGAGGCTGGCGCACGCTGCCGAGGATTTCGGAAAGGGTCGAGACGTCAACTTCAGCCCGCACGGAGCCACCGAGGTCAGGCAGGCCGGGCATGCTTTCATTGAAATGAAGCGCCGGATCGAGCGGGCCACCGAACAGCGAACGGCGATGCTTAATGGCGTCAGCCACGACCTGCGGACGATTCTCACCCGCTTCAAGCTTTCGCTCGCCCTGCTGGACAGTTCGGCCGACAGCGATCTGTTGCAAAAAGACGTCGACGAAATGGGGCGGATGCTCGAGGGATATCTCGCCTTCGCCCGTGGCGACATGACCGAAGCCTCGACAGAGACCGACATAGGCGTTCTGCTGGAAGACCTGCGGGCCGACGCGCAACGGCATGGGGCTGCCGTAACTCTGGAAACGAACGGGAATCTGGCGATTCGCGTGCGCCCGGTCGCGATGAAACGCTGCGTCGGCAATCTTGTCGCCAACGCCCAACGCCACGCCGATCATGTGCGAATTCTGGCGAAGCGCGAGCCGCGGTTCCTCGCAATCGTCGTCGACGACGACGGCATTGGGATAGCACCTTCCCATCGGGAGGACGTGTTTCGTCCGTTCTATCGCCTGGACGAGGCGCGAAACCAGGACGAGAGCGGAGCGGGCCTGGGTCTCGCGATCGCCAGGGACATCGCCCGATCGCACGGTGGCGACATCACGCTTTCGGACAGCCCGCTTGGCGGCCTGCGCGCGGCTGTTCGCATACCGGTCTGACGACGACGAGCGAGAGCCGATAATCCCGGCGACGGTCATCGATGTTTGGATGACGGGATATCCTGTCTCACGCGGCGGGTCGCGCTGAAGATCGTCAGACGCGATCCAAGCTAATTACGAACGGCCAACGTAATCGGGGCGGAGGCGAATTCGGGTCGCGTTAGGGCCACTGCCGGGGCGTCTCGGCCAGCGCCTCCTTCTCGAATTTGCAGTCGCGCTGCGGGGGCAGATGATTTGCGCGCGCCGCAGCGAGCTCCGCCTTGGCGGCAGCGAGATCGGTTAGAAATTGCGGCTCGGCGTGCAGCAGGGCGACCGTGGCCGCGCCGATGAATCGGCCTTCGGTCACGTCGCTTTGCCAGTGAGCGTTGCAGACGAGATGGCTTTGACCGAAGGCTCGCCCGCGGGCGAGGATCGCCGCGCTCTCGCCTGGCGATGCTTCGGAGAGCACGAGCGCCCAGGCTCACCCGATCGAAGTATGGCCTTACGGATGGGAGCCTTGCGCCCTGAGATCCTGCTCCTTGTCGGGAGTACAGATCGGCTGCCCGTCGAGCATGAACGGACGCGCGTGCCTGTACTTGTCTTTTGCTGCAAAGGTCGCGAAGCCGGCGTCGGTCATGACGCGACGCAGCATCTGACAGAGCCGCGGCGTGTCCTTCTCGGTGATCGGAGCCCCGAGCGCACAGGAAAAAGCCCCCGCTGCCTCGGGAAACTTGAGGTTCGCGTCCATGACGGCAAGCCGCCACCGATCAGTGTCGCGAAGCGCAAGATTGCCGCGGGCGATTTCCTGATCGAGCGCCGCGGCTGCAGAAGCGACGGCCGGCGGCGGCGAAAAGGGTGGCGCTGTCGGGGATCGCCTTCTTCGGCAGATAGCCCTCGAGAACCCGGCCGGACTTCCGGGACCGCATCGCCTCGTCGGCCACCCCCACCTCCCCGCTGAAAGTAGCGAAGGCGGTCGCCCGGGCGAACCGGCCGCGTCGGCGTTGGCGGCTTCCGCTCAGCAAAAAGTCTCTGCTCTACTCCCGTTAAGCGATAACCCGAAAATCGGCGCGGTGGATCACGCGGAAATTGTCGCTGATTTGGTCGCGGAACCGTTTCCAGCGTCTGGGCACGGTATACCAGAGGAATTTTATGATCTCCCGGCGAAATTCATTGAAGGTCTTGTAATCCCGGTTGTGGGTGACGTTTTCGTGCATCAAGCCCCACAACCGTTCGATGGGATCGAGATGGGGACAATAAGGCGGAAGGAAGTGCAGCACGATTTTGTGCCCGGCCGCGGTAAGCATTCTTTGACGATGTCGGCCTTGTGATAGCCGGCGTTGTCGACGAAGACGTGGATGAGCCGCATCGCGGTATGAGCGCCCTCGATCTCGCCAAATAGCTTGATGAAGCTCAACGTGTTGACCTCCTCGACCGCGAGAACCTGGGTCTGGCCGGTTTCGAGATTGATCGCGCCGTGGATGTTCAGCCGGTCACGGCCCGTCGTCTGCTCCACCGCCACGGCGATGTCCTTGCGGGCCCAGCAGCCGGCCGGCCTCACCTGATGGGTCGGATGAACCGCATCGATGAAGACGACGGCCTCATCGACGCCCATCGTGTTGAGCAGGTTCTCGTATCCGTCGATGAAGGCTTGCTGCTTGGCGTCGTCGAGGCCACGTGGCACGGCCTTCGGCTTGTGATAGTCAAAGCCCAAGCGATGCAGCAGGGCGATCAGCCCCGAACGGCTGTAGCTCACCCCAAAGGTCCTTTTCAGAAAGGCCCCGATCTTTCGGATGCTGTGGGGACAATGGGCGTCGACCCACTCGCTCAACGCTCTTTCCTGCTCGCTGCTGAGGTGGCCGCTCCTGCCCTCGTGACCGAAGCTCTTCAGTCCTGCGACGCCGCCTTGCTCGTAGGCCCGATACCAATCACGACCCGTGTCGTCGTCCAGCAGCAAAGCCGCTGCGACACGCTCGCAGCTCCAGCTCTGGTCGAGAAGGACGATGGCGTTCGCCCGCCGGCCCACGCGATGCTCTGCAAGACCTTCCCGAGCAAGCCGGTCAGGACCCGCCGGTCGTCAGCTGAGAGAAATCCGCCGCGAATCACATCCCCAGACGAATCCTGTTCCTCCGCAACGTCAAGAAGTTTCTCGGCTTCTCAATGAGTTCGGGGTATCTCACACCGATTAGGGAAATCGAATTCCATGTTCCGCCGAAAGAATTCCATGTTCCTCCGAGTAGGGGATCTTGGTGCAAGCCTCTCGTATCCTAGACGCTTTAGAAGCGCCTTTTCGACTTTTGGCCGAACGCGACCAATATTCCCTGTTCGCTACTGATTTTGGACTGCGCGCCGCCGCCACGCCCTACAGCTTCACCCACTTGCCGTTCGCCTTGGACGATTTTACCGCCGCCTCGACGAAGGCGAGGCCTTTGACTCCGTCGTCGATGGTCGGGAAATGGACGCCCCTCGGGGGCTTCTTGCCCGTCCGCGCCGCCATGATCGCCGCCGCGACTTCCTTATAGATATTGGCGAAGCCTTCCAGATAGCCCTCGGGATGGCCTGGCGGCACGCGCGTGACCCGAGCGGCCGCCTCGCCCGCATCCGGGCCGCCGCGGGTCACGATGCGCGTCGACTTCTCGTATGGCGTCCAGAACATGTAATTCGGGTTATCCTGCCGCCAGTGGACGCCGCCTTTGGTCCCGTAGACCCTCAGCATGAGGCCGTTCTCGTTGCCAGGGGCGACTTGGCTCGCCCAAAGCGCGCCGCGCGCGTCGTTCGAGTAGCGCAGCATGATCTGGACGTTGTCGTCGAGCTGACGCCCGGCGCCGAACGAGGTGAGGTCGGCGGCGAGCTCAGTGACTTCGAGCCCGCTCACGTAGTCGGCGAGGTTAAAGGCGTGGGTGCCGATGTCGCCGAGCGCCCCCCCTGCCCCCGAACGTTTCGGGTCGACCCGCCACGCGGCCTGCTTGTTGCCGGTCGTCTCAGTCGGGCCGGTTAGCCAGTCCTGCGGATATTCGACCTGGACGAGCCGGATCTCGCCGAGCTCGCCGGCGCGCACCATCTCGCGCATGCGGCGCACCAGCGGATAGCCGGTGTAGTTGTGGGTCAAGGCGAAGATGCGCCCCGACTTGTCGACCGCGGCCTTCATCTTCTTGGCTTCGGCGAGCGACACGGTCAGTGGCTTGTCGCAGATGACATGGATCCCCGCCTTGAGAAAGGCGTAGGTCGGGCCGGCGTGGACGTTGTTCGGTGTTACGATCGCGACCGCCTCGATCCCGTCCGGGCGCTTGGCCTCGGCCTTCGCCATGCTCTCGTAGTCGTCGTAGATGCGGTCCTCGGCGAGGCTGAGTGCCTCGCCCGAGCGGCGCGATTTCTCCGGCGTCGACGACAGGGCGCCGGCGACCAGCTCGTACTGGTCGTCGATGCGCGAGGCGATGCGGTGGACCGCGCCGATGAACGCGCCCTCACCCCCGCCCACCATGCCGAGCCTGATTCTGCCGCCCTTCCTGCCGTCGTTGCGTCCCTCGATGGCCATTTGCGTCCTCTCCTTAGCGCAACCCCAGCGCGCGCTTGATTTGCTTCTTGTCGGCTGCACCGCCGGCGAAATCGTCGAACGCCTTCTCGGTGACGCGGATGATGTGGTGACTGATGAACTCGGCCCCCTCGCGCGCGCCGTCCTCCGGGTGCTTGAGGCAGCATTCCCATTCGAGCACGGCCCACGAGGAATAGCCGTACTGCGCCATCTTGGAGAAGATGCCGCCGAAGTCGACCTGCCCGTCGCCGAGCGACCGGAACCGTCCCGCCCGCTCCACCCACGGCGCATATCCCGAATACACGCCCTGCCTCCCGGTGGGGTTGAACTCGGCGTCTTTGACGTGGAACGACTTGATCCGCTCGTGGTAGATGTCGATGAACTCGAGATAGTCGAGCTGCTGCAGCACGAAGTGCGACGGGTCGTAGTTGATCGCGCAGCGCTTGTGGCCGCCGACGGCGTCGAGAAACCGCTCGAACGTCGTCCCGTCGAACAGATCCTCGCCCGGATGCAATTCGTAGCAGACGTCGCAGCCCGCGTTGTCGAACGCGTCGAGGATCGGCTTCCAGCGCCTGGCAAGCTCCTCGAAGGCGGTCTCGATCAGTCCCGGCGCGCGTTGCGGCCAGGGATAGAGGTAGGGCCAGGTGAGCGCGCCGGAGAAGGTCGGATGGGCGCTGAGGCCCATATGCTTCGAGGCCTTGGCCGCAAGCGTCAGCTGCTCGACCGCCCATTTCTGCCGTTCGGCGGGCTTCCCGTGGACCTCCGCGGGCGCGAAGGCGTCAAAGGCGTCGTCGTAGGCCGGGTTCACCGCGACGAGCTGACCCTGAAGGTGCGTCGCGAGCTCGGTGACCGTGAGGCCGAGGCTCTTGGCGATCCCGGCGATCTCGTCGCAGTAGGTTTTCGACGAAGCGGCCTTTGCGAGATCGAACAGCCGCCCGTCCCACGCCGGGATCTGCACGCCCTTGTAACCGAGGGAGGCCGCCCACTTGCACATGCCCTCGAACGAATTGAACGGCACCGCGTCGCTGGCGAACTGCGCCAGGAAAATCGCCGGGCCCTTGACCATGCCAGCCATGATCATCTCCTTACATCCGCGCTCTTCTGCGCATTTCGACCCAGGCCAAAAAGGGAGGCGCGCGAGCGCGCCTTCCGGTTTCGTCTTGCTTCGTCTCAGAACGGCGAATCCTTGAAATAGAAGTCCTTCGCGTTGTCCTTGTTGATCAGAGACGCCTTCAGGATGTAAGTGCCGCGCACGGGGATCTTGTCCTCGAGGCCGAGCGCGGTGACGTCCATCGCTACGGCCACCATGGTCGGCGAATAGAGCACGTCGACCGGCATCATCGGATCGCCGTCCATCACCCGCTTGACCATCTCCTTGCTGCCCGCCCCGGCCACGACGAACTTGATGTCGGTGCGCTTGGCCTGGGCGATCGCCTGGAACACGCCGACCGCCATGTCGTCGTCCTGGCACCAGACGGCGTCGATCTTGGGATGCTTGGTCAGGAAATCCTGCATCACGTTGAACGCCTTGTCGCGGCTCCAGTCGCCGAACTGGCTGTCGATCACCTTGATCTTGGTGCCCTTGATGCCTTGATTGAAGGCGTTGACGCGCTGCTCGTCGATCGGGATCGGCAGGCCGCGGATCACGACGATGTCGCCGCCGTTGGGCATCTTTTCCTTGAAGAACGCCGCCGCGGACGCGCCGAGGCCAGGGTTGTCGCCGCCGACGTAGAGATCCTCGATCGAACGGTCGCGCGCGACGCGGTCGACGACGGTGATGAACGTACCTTTGCTCTTCACCTTGCGGATCGGGTCGGTCAGTTCGTCCGGATTGTGCGGCAGGACGACGAGCGCGTCGATGCCCTGGGTCGAGAGATCCTCGAGCGCATCCGCCTGGGCGGCACCGTCGGGCGACGTCTTCACGATCACCTTGAGCCCCGGATATTTCTTCTCAAGAGCCTTTGCTTCCTGCATCGCGAAGAACACCACGCCGCCTGTCCAGCCATGGTCGGCGGTCGGAACGGACACCGCCATCGTCTTCTTCTCTTGCGCTTGCGCCGCCCCCGCCAAAAGGGCGAGGACCGCCAGGCTGACCAGAATACGCTTCATCTCCTATCTCCCGTCTGTAGCGAGGCTCTGGACGGACGCCCAGGCCGCTCGGTTTTCCCTTATCGACTACGGGACATGCCGCGTTGCGCCAGCATCGCGATGATGATGATCGCACCCTGAACCGCGCCGATGAGGTATTCGCTGACCAGATTCGACAACAGCATGATGTTGCCGATGACTTCGAGGATGAGCGCGCCGGCGATCGCCCCCCAGATGTGACCGACGCCGCCCCTGAGCCGGGTGCCGCCGACGACGACGGCGGTGATCGCCGTAAGCTCCCAGCCGAAGCCGGTGGTCGAAGTGGTGGAGCTCAGCCGAGGCACGTAAACGGTGACCGCAAGCGCGACGCAGACGCCCTGCAGCACGTAGGCGATCGTGCGCACGCGCGCGACGTTGATGCCCGAATAGCGCGCGACGTCCTCGTTCGAGCCGACCGCGCGAACGTGTCGCCCATAGGCGGTGCCATAGAGGATAAAGGCGCCGATCGTCGCCACGCCGAGGATGACCAGCACCGGATATGGCACGCCGAACACCTCGCCGAAATAGACCGGCCGATAGGCCGCCCGCACGGCCGGGTTCGCAATGGTGATCTCCCCGCCCTGGGCGAGCCAGGTGACCAGCGAACGGAAGATGCCCATCGTGCCCAAGGTCACGATGAACGGTTCGATCTTGCCGAGCGTCGTCGTTACGCCGTTGAACAGGCCGCAGAGCGCGCCGACCACCAGCGACAAGGCCATCGCCGAGACGATCAGAAGCGGCATGCTGTCGATCAGGCCCGCATTCAGGAACATGATCGTCAACCCCGCGACGAAGGCCGCCATCGCGCCGACGGAGAGATCGAGCCCGCCGCCGGTGATGACGAGCGTCTGTCCGACGGCGATCGTGGCGATGAACGTGCTCCGTGTCAGCACGTTGGTGAGATTATCGAAGCTCAGGAACCGCGGATTGGCGACCCCGCCGAGTGCGCAGATCAGCGCCAGCGCGGCGAACGGCGCCACCGCCGCGACATTGAGGCGCCGCCGCGGCGCGGCGACTGGAGCCTCGCGCACCGCCTGGGTCATGACCGAACGTCCTCGGCTTTCGCGTCCACGCCGGTCGCGAGCACGACGATCGCGTGCTCGTTCATCGCTTCGCCCGACACTTCGCCGACAATGCGGCCGTTCCGCATGACGATGATGCGGTGGCAGATTCCAATCAGCTCGGTCATTTCCGACGAGATCACGATCACCGAACGGCCCTCCGCCGCGAGCGCGGCGATGAATTGATAGATCTGCTGCTTGGCGCCGATGTCGATTCCGCGCGTAGGCTCGTCGATCACGACGACGCGCGGATTGAGCTGCATCATTTTCGCCAAAAGAAGTTTCTGCTGGTTGCCGCCCGACATCTGCCCGGCGAGGAGGTTCCTGTCGCCGATCCGGATGTCGAAGCGCTGGATCGCCTCGTCGAGCGCGCGGGTCTCCTTGGCGCGATCGACCAGTGGTCCGCGCTGGAACCTGTCGAGCGCGGCGAGCGTCAGGTTGGTCGCGATCGTCTCCTCGAGCAGCAGGCCTTTGCTCTTGCGGTCCTCGGTCAGATAAACCGCCCCGGCGCGCATGCCGGCGCGCGCATCGCGCCACTGTTGCGCTTCGCCGTTCATGCGGATTTCCCCGCCGCCCTTGCGGAGGCCGAACAGCGCCTCAAAAAGCTCGGTCCGTCCCGCCCCAACCAGTCCGGAGAATCCGAGGATCTCGCCCGCCCGGACGGTGAAGCTCGCGTCCTCGGCGAAGCCGGCGGCGCCGAAATGACCGATTTCGAACGCCGGCACTCCGGTCGGGACGGGCGGGCGCGGCGGATAGAGGGCCAGAAGATCGCGTCCGACCATCAGGCGCGCCATGTCCAGCGGTTCGAGCCCGACCGCCGGCTTCGTCGCCACCCGCTTGCCGTCGCGCAGCACCGTCACCACGTCGGCGACCGCTTTGACCTCTTCGAGGCGATGGGAAATGTAGAGAACGGCGACGCGCTTCGCCCTGAGCTCCCGGATGAGGTTGAGCAGGGCTCTCGTCTCGACCGGGGTCAGCGACGCGGTCGGCTCATCGAAGATCGCGATCCGGTGAGGAACGGCGAGCGCCCGGGCGACCTGGGCGAGCTGCCGTTGCGCGATGGACAATTGTTGCACCGGCGCTGTCACCCTCGCCTCCACCCCGAACACGCGCATCGCCTCGGCCGCGCGACGGTTCATCTCCCGGTCGTCGACCATCAGTCCGCGCTGCAGCTCGCGCCCGAGAAACATGTTCTGGGCGATCGACAGGTCCGGCGCCAGCATGATCTCCTGATGAACCAGGACGATGCCGCGCTGCTCGGCGTCGACCGGGCCCTTCAGCTCGACCGGCGAACCGTCGAGCTTGATCCCGCCGCGGCTTGGGGCGAGATGGCCGCTGAGGATCTTCATCAGCGTCGACTTGCCGGCCCCGTTCTCGCCGATGATTGCATGGACCTCGCCGGCGCGTACGCCGATCGATACGTCACTCAGGACCTCGATCGGGCCGAACGAGCGCGACAACCCCACCGCCTCAAGAACGGGCTGGGATGAAAGCGGGCTGTTCCTGAGTTCTTCGGCGACGGACTGCGGCTGATGCGCGTCGGGTCGTGGCGTCATACCTCCCCCTCGTCGGCCGCGGTCCGGCGAATTCATCGCCGTCGCAGGGCCGACGGTAGCATGTTAGATTCACGCTTACCTCGGGACGACCGATCCGTAAAGCGCCGGCGTTGCGGCTTGGAGCGGCATTTACGGACGGCTTCGTTTCCTCCACGACTTCGGTCATCGCCGGATCGAGCGGCCCCCGGCCGGAGACCGTCGCCGCCGTGGATGAGTCCGGCTTCGGCATAGTCCGGCGCAAGCTTCGCCACCCAAGCCGCCGTTCGCTCCGGGTTTGTCTCCGGCGGGAGGTGGCAATGAATGGCGCAGAGGTTCGTGCGCGAACCGCTTCTATCTGATTGCGGAGCGCAGCCGGAGTCAGCATGGCGCTCAGCAGCGATCCCAGGCCACCCGCCTCGCAGACCGCAACGCAAAGTTCGCTGCCCGGCGAACCGGTCATCGACGCCTAAATGATCGGCAACTGCGAAGGCAGGAATCCTGTCGTCATGCCCCCTCTCGTCGACCGCGTTGGACGCTGGACCGACCCATGCGCTCAACCAGACTTGTGGCGCGTGGGCGCAACTCCGCGTCGTGACGCCCATTCGAAAGCTTCCGCAACCAGAGCGCCGAACTCGTTGGCCAGTTCGTCGCGCGGTATTGACGGATAGGCGGCGACGGCTTGGCGGACAGCCGCCGCGATCATGACATCAACGAGGGCTCGCGAAACGAGCCCCCTGTCGAGCCCGTCCCGCCGAGCGGACTCCTCGATCGCCGCAGCCACCGCTCGGATCGCCTCGTCGGCTTCGACCAGACGACCCCTTTCCGGCGACGCGACGGCGAGCGTTTCGGCGAGCGTGAGGACCGGCATCGGCGAACCTGCAACGTGGGGCATGCGCTCTTAGTCCAGGGCGTGCCCCGCTGTAAACGCGACCTTTAAGCCGAGTTCGGTTACAAAACAGCAACCCCGGTGCGTTAGAAAAGCCGCAGTCCGAATGAATTGGACGTCTTCACCGCGCTGATGGCCGTGACGGTGGTCCGGGATAGGCACAACGGGGGTCCCGGGCGCATTCGTCTCACGAACTCTGCTGTCGTTGCGTGGCGCTCGCGGCCCGACCGCGGTCCTTATGGGAAGAGGGCACCCATGAACGCGCTCTTGCTGCTTCGCTCGCGCCGCGCCGCGGTCGGCGCCCTCGGCGCCGTGTTGTTCGGCGCGCTGGCGCTGACCGCGCAACGCCTTCCTGGCGCAATTCCGGGGCTCGAGCTGCTTCTGATCGGCGCGCTTGGCGCGGCGATCGGGCGTCTGACCATCGGAATCGAATCTCGCGAAGTCGCTCCAGGCGAGCAGCAGGCTCAGAAGGCGGAGGCGGTCGATCGGCTGCTGCGCTCGATCGCCAGGCTCATCCAGACGCATATGACCGACAGCGACGCGTTTTCCGAGCGGCTGCACCGCGCGACAGACCGTCTCTCGAAGCATCCCCAGGCCGGACCTGTGAACGAGATCGTGCTCGCGCTCATCGCGGACAATCGCGACATGCGCGACAGGCTCGCTTCCCTGCGCAACCAGCTCGAGGAGTCGCGGCTGCGAGCGCTGCGGTTGCAAAACGAGCTTCAGCGCTCCGAAGAAGCCGGGATGCGCGACACGGTCACGATGATCGGCAATCGCCGCTTCTTCGACTCGGCGCTGGCAGAGGAACTGGAAAAAGCGCGCAACGTCGGCGCCGATTTCTGTCTCGCGCTTGCCGATCTCGACCGATTCAAGCTCGTCAATGACCGTTTCGGTCATCCCGTCGGCGATCGGCTGCTGCGCCTCTTCGCCGAGATCCTGTCAAAGAACGTACGGAGCGAGGATCGGGTGGCGCGGTTCGGCGGCGAGGAGTTTGCGGTCATGTTTCCCGGAGCGAGCCTCGAAGAGGCGGCGACTGCAGTTGATCGAATCCGCAAAATTCTCGAAACCAAGAATTGGACAATCGAGCCCAGCGGCGAACGCGTGGGGAAAATTACGGCTTCGTTCGGTGTCGCTCGACTGCGGCCAAACGAGACGGGCGCCGACCTTCTGAAGCGGGTCGACCAGCGTCTGTATGACGCCAAAGCCAAAGGAAGGAATTGCGTAGTCGCGGACAACGCCTACGAGGCGAGTCCATCGGACGGGCGGCTGCGCGGGCCCCGCGCCGCAAGCGGTTGACGAATTTTTAGAGGCGGTAAGATGGCAAGCTTCGACCGGGTAGGCGAGGCGTTTCTGCGGGCGCTTGACGAAGCAGGTCGAAGCTTGCCCTCGGACAACGAGGTTGTGCCGGCTCCTCCGAGGCCGCAGCCTGCCGCTTCCATCGACTTCGGCCCTGACCCGGGCGGCGGCGAAGCGCGCTGGGATTTTGCGATGCAATGGACCGACGAGCGCACGCCGCCGGCCGGGTGTCCGGCGCCGGATCCGGCTCCCATAACGGCCGTTTCCGGAACTCGCTCCGCGGCTGCGATTGCGGAGGAGCTCGGCATAGGGGCCGCCTTGACCCCAAGGCAATTGGCCTCGCGCTGGCGCCGCTTCGTCTGGCGTAACCACCCCGACCGCCAGCCGGCGCACGAACGCGAACGTGCGGGCGCCCGGGTGGCGACCGCCAACGCCCTCTACGACGAGGCGCGGCGGGAACTGGTCAAGGCTCGCTGAGTGTCTGTTTCAAAAGTCACGGACCGCGCGCCGCCACCATTTTCATCATGATGGACCCGCGGGCGCTGGCTGGCTGCTTAGGTCCAATGATTGATCTGGACAGCCGCCGGACCCAGGATCGCGGCGAAAAGGCCGGGCAGAAAGAACAGGATCATCGGCACTGTCAGGGTGGGGGGCAGGGCTGCGGCCTTTTTCTCCGCCGCCGTCATGCGCAGATCCCGGCTCTCCTGCGCGAGAACCCTCAGCGCAGCGCCAAGCGGCGTGCCGTAGCGCTCCGACTGCGAGAGAACAGTGATCAGCGAACGAATGGAGTCGAGGCCCGTCCGGGCGCCGAGATTTTCGAAGGCGGTTCGGCGCTCCTCGAGAAACGACAGCTCCGCAGCGAGCAGCGCCATTTCTTCGGCCATAGCGATGCTTTCGACGCCAATTTCCTGGCTGACCTTGCGCACGGCCACTTCGATAGACATGCCGGACTCGACACAAATCAGCAGAAGGTCGAGCGTATTCGGATACGCCCTCTCCAATTCCTTGCCTCTCTTGGCGATCTTATTGCGGAGAAAAAGCTCGGGCGCCTTGATGCCGGCGTACGCGGCCGCGACTGCGACCCCGATCTTGACGATCAAAGGGCGATCCCAGGTGACGATGAAGATGGAATAGACGCCCGCGATCAGAAAGAAAGCGATCGGCGCGATCAGACGGAATGCGAGGAAAACATACTCCGCCCCCGCCCCGCGGTATCCCGCCATGGCCAGTTGTCTCTTGGCGGTCTCGGTGCTGAGCCAACTCGAGAGGTTGAGCGTTTCGACAAGCTGCTTGACGACTCCGCTGGGTTTCGTTCGCAAGGTAGATTTCGTCTGGGCCGAGCGCAACCTTTCGCGCTCGCGGGCGCGGATCCGCTCGCGCTCCGTACTGACTGCCTTGATTCGGCGCGAAAGACCATCCGCTTGCAGCCAAGGGCTCGCCAAGGCGACCAAGGTCGCAGCGGAACCGGTGATCGCGAGCAGAAGCGCCATAGTGTGCGGGTCAGTTATTTTTGAGGCGACAAGATCCCACAAAGCAGCGGCTCCGCTCAAATGTCGAAACTGACCATCTTCTTCATCATCGCGACTCCGATGGCCATCCAGCAGATCGCGACCCCGGCGATCATCCGTCCGTGGCTCGTCATCCATAGCAACGAGACGTAAGCAGGCGAAGCTGCATAGAGCGCACCGACCACCAGGAACGGAACCGCGCCAATAATGGCGGCCGAGGCCTTCGCTTCCATCGACATGGCGGCGATCTTTCCCTTCATTTTCTTTCGCTCGCGCAGGACGCGCGAAAGGTTGCCGATCGCCTCGGAAAGGTTGCCACCCGCCTGTCCTTGGATCGAGATGACAATCGAGAAAAAATTGGTTTCGGCGACCGGAATCCGTTGCGCCATGCGCTCGATGGCCTCAGGCAGCGTCAGTCCGAGCGACAGCGATTCCACGATTTTCACAAACTCGGACCGGACCGGTTCGACGCTCTCCTTGGCTGAGATGCGAATCGTATCGCCGAGCGGGAGGCCGGATTTGACGCCACGGACGATGATGTCGATCGCGTTGGGAAAGTTGGCGATGAATTTGGCGATCCGCCGCCGGCGGAGCCGCTCAAGCACGAACCGCGGCAATCCTGCCGATCCGATCACCACGACCATCGCCGCCAGCAGCGCGCTCTTCGACTCGATCCAGGCCGCCACGCCGAGGAAGAGGCCAAACAGGACGGAGGCGATGAGAAATCGGCGGCGGCTGATCGACAGCCCCGCCTGTTCAATTTTGGCCTGCAGGTTACGCCGCCTTCGATTGGCCTTCTCGAGGTCCCGCAGGCCCTCGGCGATCTGCTTCTTGCGCGTCGCGCGCTCGTCCTGGGCGGATGCGGCGGCTGTCTTGACTGAAGCCCGACCGACCGACGCGCGCCGCTTTTTGGCGCGCGAGTCGCCGTCCACCACAAGAAATACCAGGCCGCCGAGCCCCAGCGCCAGAATCCCAGCGACTGCCCATGGGTTGAACATGCCGATGCGGGTCCCTTCCTGCAGCGTCAGCGCGGCTCGCCGACCTCTGATGCATCCAAGGCAGCCGCGAGGCGCTTTTCCTCGCCATACACGCGCGCCCGCTCCCAGAAGCGCGGTCGGCCGATTCCGGTGGAACGATGCTGGCCTTTCAGCCTCCCTTGCGCATCTTCTCCCAGGATGTCGTAGACGAGAAGGTCCTGGGTGATGACGACGTCCCCCTCCATGCCCACGATTTCGGTGACGTGCGTAATCCGCCGCGACCCATCGCGGAGGCGGGCCGCTTGTATAATTACGTCGACCGAAGAGGTGATCATTTCGCGTATGGTCTTGGTGGGCAAGGCGTAGCCGCCCATGGTGATCATGGACTCCATTCGGCTGAGCGCCTCGCGAGGCGAATTCGCATGCAACGTACCCATGGAGCCATCGTGGCCTGTGTTCATCGCCTGAAGCAGGTCGAACGCCTCGGGGCCCCGCACCTCGCCGACGATAATCCGCTCGGGACGCATGCGCAGGCAGTTCTTGACGAGGTCGCGCATGGTGATCTGGCCCGCGCCCTCGAGATTGGGTGGTCGAGTCTCGAGCCTCACCACGTGCGGCTGCTGAAGCTGCAGTTCCGCTGCGTCCTCGCATGTGATGACGCGCTCGTCTTCGTCGATGAAATTTGTCAGGCAGTTCAGAAGAGTCGTTTTACCGGAACCCGTTCCGCCGGAAATGATGACGTTGCAACGCACTCGGCCAATGATTTTCAGAATCTCGGCTCCGGCCGGTGAGATGGCGCCGAACCGGACGAGCTGATCCAACGTCAGCTTGTCCTTTCTGAATTTTCGAATCGTAAGCGCAACTCCATCGATCGCGAGAGGGGGCGCGATGACGTTGACGCGAGACCCGTCAAGGAGCCGGGCGTCGCAAATGGGCGAGGCTTCGTCGACGCGCCGTCCGACTTGGCTGACGATCCGCTGGCAGATGTTCATTAACTGCGCGTTGTCACGAAAACGGACGTTTGTGAGCTGGATCTTGCCGGAGACCTCAATGAAGCATCGCGTGGGGCCGTTGACCATGATATCGGCGATGTCGTCGCGCGCGAGGAGAGGCTCGAGCGGGCCATAGCCGAGGACGTCATTGCAGATGTCTTCGAGCAGGTCTTCCTGCTCGGCGATGGACAGTACGAGATTCTTAATCGTGACGATCTCGTGCACGATATCACGAATCTCTTCGCGCGCCGATTCGGTATCGAGCTTGGACAGCGCCGCAAGATCGATTGCTTCGATCAAGGCGCTGAAGATCAGCGATTTGGTCTGATAATAGGCGTCGGGCTTGCGTTCTGGCGGCGCGGCGGCGCGGGTCTGCGCCCTGACAGGCTCCGAAGCCGCGCTCGCGATCACGACTCCTGCAGGAAGAGGCTGCGCGCTGGGCGCTGGATTTCCCCGCTTGCCGAACATCTCCAACTTCCTTCTTGGCGAGGCGCCGTCAGGCGGGACGCGCCACCCCCTCTACGCCTTCGTGCGCGCATATCTTCCGACAAGCGAATTGAAGAAGCCTTTCCTTGCTTTGGCCGGGTCTCCGCGTCCAGCCACCGTGGAGGCGAGGTCGATGAAGATCTGTGCGGCTTTTCCCTTCGGCTCGAGTTCGGCGATCATCTGGCCGTTGTTGGCTGCAGCCCCGAACAATTTCGCATCATGCGGGATCACCGCGGCCGGGACGATCTCCACCGTCTTGGCGAATTCGGCCGCCGCAATTTCCGGACGCTTTATCATGCCTACGGCGTTCAGGACGAACCGAGGGGGATGGTCATGCGGGCGCGCGCCCTTGAGAAAGTCGATCAGATTCTTCGTGTTGCGCAGGTTCGCGAGATCCGGATTGGCGACCACCACCACTTCGTCCGCTGCGACCAGCGTCCGGCGGGCCCATCCGCTCCAGAGGTGTGGGATATCTAGCACGGTCCAAGGCGCGGCGGCGCGCATTGCGTCGAGCAGCGTATCGAACGACGTTTCCGAGAAGTCGAGGATGCGATCGAGAGTTGCCGGCGCGGCAAGCAGACTGAGGCGCTCGCCGCACTTGGACAACACTCGGTCCACGAGCATGGCGTCGACCCGCTCGGGGTCGAACACAGCGTCTGCTACGCCTTGCGGCGGATCCTGATTGTAATTGAGCGCGGCGGTCCCAAAGGCCAGATCGAAATCGGCGATGATGGTGGCCATCTCGGTGACCGAGGAGAGGGACCAGGCCACGTTGTGTGCGACCGTCGAAGCGCCGACGCCGCCTTTTGCGCCCACCACCCCGATCAGCCGGCCCAGCGGCTTGGCGCCAGGCGCCCGGAAAAGGTGAGAGATCGCGAGCATGAAATCAACGACTCCGAACGGCGCTACGAGATACTCGTTGACGCCGAGGGCCACGAGCTGCCGATAGAGAGCGATGTCGTTCGTCCTGCCAAGGACGACAACCTTCGTTCCCGCGTCGCACATGTGCGCGAGCTGGCCTAGCCACTCGAGCAGATTCCGTCCATCCTGCGGGGCTTCCAGGACGATGACGTTAGGCGTGGGCGCATTTCGATAGGCCTCGATCGCTGCAGACGCGCCTCCCATCGTCTGCTTGACCTGCGCCTTGGCCATTCTCCGATCGGCGACTGCGGCCCCAATCAGGGCCGCAACCTCGGCCGTCTCACAGAAAGCCTGAATCGAGACCCGAGGCACCGGGTCGATCTTCGGACCTGCATGGTTAGTTATGTCCTCACGAACGCCGACATCGGTCATTGGCTGCTCCCGCCGATGGGCGTAAGGCCGGTGATCCATGCCGTCCCTGGATCCTGACCCTTGCGGACATCTTCTATGGCGCGGGTACGCATGGCGACGTCGGATGGACCCAAAGTTCGAGCCTGGACGAAGTCGCGAGGGTCGTCGACTTGCGCGGCGACGACCGATTGGGTCGCGCATCCAAAATTAGCGTATGGCTCGTTCTTCCACCCTTCCAGAGACGATCCGGAAGCGAGATCCTCCGGCCATGATCCGCAAGGGGTCCTGACCTTGGCCTCGAGGGCCATGAAGGCCACCCGGATCGGCGCCGCGCTGTTGGAGTCGGAAGGGACGTATGAGCCCGTGCCGATCCTGCCGCGCAATCCGGCGCTCGCAAGAACCTTTCGGATTACGCCGACTGTTCTCCCATCCTGATCGCGAAGTCCGGGGGTCAGGATCACTATCTCGCCCGCGCCGAACTCACGATATCGTTCCGCAAAACCTCGCAGGCTCGTGGCCGTCCGCGCATCGAGCGCTCCGCGGAGGGGATAGACATCCATATGTGCCGGCGCCGAGACGAGAACGATCGGATGGCGCGCCTGGAAGTCGCCCGGGAACGCCGGATCGGATGAAGCATAATCCGTCGTGCAGCCCGGCTGCAGGCAGGAGACAGCCGCCAGAAAGACGAGACTGCCGCTCCGCCTCGCAAGCCCCCGTCCCCAACCGGAAAGAACGGTCGCGCGTCCGGGCCTGATCTGTTCGATGCTGGTCATGGCGTTGCCCCATCTACTCGGTGACGAAGCCGATCTTTCCGGCGTAGCCGGGCAACGGTTGAAGCGTTCCCGACCTGGAATAGATCCGGTTGACGCGGCCGAGCAATACGGCCTGCGGGTCGCTCGCATCCTGAAAGTTCTGGTCCGGCCTAACGATCTGGTCCGGATCGATGGCATGGACGATGTAGGGCGTCACGATGACCATCAGCTCGGTCTCGTTGCGTTGATAGTCACGGGAGCGAAAGAGCGCGCCGAGGACGGGCAGGTTCATCAACCCGGGCAATCCGTTGATAGCTTGCTGCGTTTGCGTCGAGATCAGGCCTGCGGTGGCGATCGATCCGCCCGAGGGCAGTTCGACGGTGGTCACGTTGGTTCGGGTGCGGAATCCGGGAACCGAAATGCCGCTGAAGGTGATCTGGGTGGAATAGTCGACATCTGTGACTTCGGTCGCGATGCGCAGCTGAATTCGCCCCTGCGACAGTACGACCGGCGTGAAATTCAGAGTGACGCCGTAAGGCTGCTGGATGAACCCGATCTGACACAGTCCCCCCGTGCAGGATTGACTGTTTGCGATGGGAATCGTCCCGCCGGCCATGAACTTCGCGCTTTCGCCGGACACGGCGGTGACCGTCGGCTCAGCGAGCGTATGTGCGACGCCTTGACGCTCGAAGGCCTGCAAGGTGGCGCTGAAGTTCCCGCTTCCCTTGGTCCAGTTGAGCATCGCCTCGGTCGTGGAAAGCGCGCCGTTGATCGCGAATGGGTTGTTGAGCGTGAAGCTGCCGTTGGGCCCGCTGCCGCTCATGTTGACGCCGAGTTGTTTGACGATCTCACGGCGAATTTCGGCGACCGTGACCCTGAGGCTCACCTCATCGAGCCCGCGTATGATCAATGAATTGATGACCTTCCCGGTCGAACCGCCCGAAGCGGAGATGCCGGCGGCGCCGAACGAGAATGTGCCTCCTGCGTCCGCGATGAAACCGGACGCGATGTCGACAGCTTTCTGGGCGTCGCCGGCCGATGCGACCGATCCGGTCAGGATGATCGAATCGGCGACCGTACGGACATGAATGTCGTTGCCCGGAATCGCCGTGTTGAGGAGATTCGTCAGCTCCCCAACGTCTCGTCCGACCGAAACCTCGATGGTTGCAATTTTTCGCCCATCGCCGCCGAGCGCGAAGATGGTGGTCTGTCCGTTCGCAATCGCGGAGATATAGATTCTCTTTGCGGAACGGACGATGGCGTTGGCGATCCTCGGGTCGCCCACATAGATTTCCGACGCGTCTTCCGGCAGGTCGCAAATGACTGACTTGCCGACCCCCATTTGCAAATGCTTGACAAGACCCCCGCTCGCGCACGTCATCCGTTGGGACGCATCGGATTCGGCGGCCTTCGAGCCTGCGATTGTCGCCGGCGAAGCTCCCGCGAGGGTCATGGCGAGCGCCATGCGAAAGGCAAATCGAAGCCGGTTCATCGCACGGCCTGCTGCGCGGCGCCGAAGCGAACGACAGTCATGTCGCCCTTTCCCATCCCGACGACGGTTTCTGCCGGACCTCCGCTATCGGCCAGGCTACGAAGGACAAGATTGAGATTCGAGCTGCCCGAGTGCTGGGCAAGAACAATGAGCCTGACCTGGTCGGGATCGAGCTCCAGGGTGGCGTTGGCCCCAGTCACGACTTTCTTTCCGTTTTGCTCCTCGACGTTCTGACCGATCGCGAGCACGCGGACGTTGGCGAGAATGGTTTGCGAGGTAAGGACTTCGACGCCGCGCGCCTTTGTTGCTTCGTCATCGCGGGCAACTCGGACGACGTCGACGCGGTCATTGGGAAGAATGAATCCGCCGGCCGAGAAGTCTCCGCTATTGTCGATCTTGATCGCAACCGCTCGCATTCCTCTCGGAAGTATAGCGGACATGAAGCCACCTTCCCCGGCCTTGATGAGTTTGTCCCGCCGAACCGGCTCGCCGCGAATCATCGAGACGCGCGTCATGGAACCCTTCACGTCTTGTATTGCGTTTGCATCGCCCGATTTGGTGATCATCAAATCGGACACCGCCGCCTTCGGCCAGGTTTGCCAGCCGACTGCGCTTTCGTTGACCGCGATTCCCATTGGCAGATCTCGCCGAGCGACCAATACCTGATCGACGTCGACCGCGGGAGCGATCTGGGCTCGCGCTTGCGAAGGGCTGGAGCTCTGGCTGACGGCGAAAAGGACATATGCTGCCCCAAAAGCAACGGCAGCGATGGCACCGGCAATGATTAGTCTCTGATTCATCAGACGCCGAGTCTCCGACCAACAACCTGTATCGTCTTAGCTGGCGTTTTATCAAAACATGGTTAATTTCCTAGATAATTCGTCGACCATTATAGTATATGGACGAGTTGCTGTTCCCTTGAGTAACACTTATAACTGATCATCACAGTCAATGAACTGTGGAAAAAATCTAAAGCAATTGATAGTGCGCTGAATCGAGGATTCGGGTTGCCGGCAGTCTAGGAGAAGACTGAGGCCCAGATCGCGGTGTGGGGATATTCAATGATTCCCGCGACTGCCAAGGCAATTCCATACGGGACGCAGGCTTCCTGTTCGTGCAGCCGGGCGATCCCGGGCACCTGCGCGAGGATCGTCGGGAGCGGTCTCGATCGCGCCATCAACAATCCCAGCGTGAGAAGACCTCCGCAGAGGGCCGCAGCGATTCCATAGTCGAGGATCGAACCCCAACCCATCCACAAAGCTGTTGCCGCTGTAAGCTTGGCGTCGCCCCCTCCTATCCATCGGAGCGAGAACATGGCGAAAGTCATCATCAGGACCGCGAGACCGCAGGAGACGTCGTGGAGCACCGCCTGTGGCGCCAGACAGTAAGCGGCCAGCACGAAGTAGCCGAGCGTTAGGGCCGCAGGGATCGGGTTCGGAATCCTCATCGTCAGAAAGTCCATCGAGGCCGACAGGACCATCAGCCCGGGAAATATCATAGCGACGAGTGAAGCGGGCGCCATCAAGCTCTACTGCCTAGTTCGCAAACAAGCGACAAGGTCGACATCAGCATGGTTGCCCGTGCGTAAGTCCAGCCATTGTGAACAAATTCGGCGGAATTATTCACGGCCCCGTTTTGAGCGCGAGGACTGCTAATAGTTCGTGGAAAAGGGCTAGCCCGGTCTTCTACAAACAGTAGTGCATCGAGGCCGCGAATCAGCGAAAGTATGTTTGTGCAGCAACAGCTTAGCTTGACTCGCGCGGTGCCTCGATGCAAACAGACTGTATCCCGGATTTGTTTGAATTTGAACCGGTTGAAGGACGGCGGGTGATGGCTGCTTTCGACGGCGGAAGCATCTCCTCGCAAGCCGGCGCGACGCTGCTTGGCTCAACCGACCGGGCGTCGGTCTCATCGAACGGTTCGCCGCCTGCTCCGCGATGCGCGCCGCCAAGACCTTATCGAGCACGAGGTCAAGACGCTGATCGGCCAGCGGCTGTTCGGACTGGCGCTCGGCTATGAGGACCTCAACGATCACGATCACCTGCGCCATGACCCGGTGATGGCGATCCTCGCCGGCAAGCTGGAAGCGCGGCGCGAGGATTGCGCTGCGGTTCCGGGCAAGTCGACGCTGAACCGGCTCGAGCTCAGCCGGCCGCTGCCGACCCGCTATCACAAGATCAGCCACGATGCGGCGATGATCGAGCGGCTGCCGGTCGACCCGTTCATCGAGGCGCATCGCCGCCCGCCGAAGCGATTATCTCTCGGTCTCGACGCCACCGATGTCCCGCTGTAGGAAATCAGGAGGGCCGGTTCTTCCACGGCTATTACGTCTGCTATCGTTATCTGCCGCTTTACGTGTTCTTCGGCCGCCATCTCCTGGCGGCGAAGATGCACAAAAACGACATCGACGCTTCCGCCGAGGCGGTGGAGCAGATCGCCCGCATCGTGAAGCAGCTCAGCGCTCGCTGGCCGCACACTCGCACCTTGCTGCGCGCCGATTCCGACTTCGCCCGCGAAGCGTCGTTTTCCTGGTCGATGACAACCGGGGCGTTCCATCTGTTCGATCTGGCGCGCAAAACGGACGTCTCGCCGCGATGATCGAGCGCGGTTGGCCGCGGCCAAGGCTGCGCGGCGGCGATGCGGAAAGCCGGTGGCCGTTTTAAGGAGTTCTCGTGGACCGCGCTGGGCCGTTGGTCGCGCGAGCGCCGGGTCTTCGCCAAGGCGGAATGGACGCAAGGCGAGGCCAACCCGCGCTTCGTCGTCACTTCGCTCAGCCGAAAAAAGTCCGTCCCCCCGCGTCTCTACGAGAAGGTCTATTGCGACCTCGTCGTCATGGACAATCTGTCGAGCCACAAGGGGCCAAGGGTCGAGAAACTCATCGAGGCCGCTGGAGCCGAGTTACGATATTTGCCGCCCTACAGCCCCGACATGAACCCCATCGAAAAAGCCTATTCCAAGCTGAAAGCCTTCCTGCGCAAGATTGCCGAGCGCACCGTCTCAGGCCTGATGAACGCCCTCGACGCCTGCGCCGAAATTTTCAAACCCGCCGAATGCGCCAATTACTTCAAGGCCTGCGGATATGATACGGATTGATCGGAAACCGCTCTAGAGCTCCGATCAAGTAGTATCATACGGCAGGCGGCGAAAAAGTTTGTTCATTCGGCGGGTCTGAAAATGTGAGCGCCGGCGTCGAACGCCCTCATCAGGCGGGCGCGGTGGCCCTCTGCGTGGAAAAACCTTCTTGATTATGTTCATGCCCGGATTGCAGGCTGCAGATCTAACATTTATGACCTGTTTTAATCGATGAGGCGCTGGATTCGCGCTCCCTTGTGGGCAGGCAATTGTCCATGACGACGCTATCGCCTGGCGAGAGGGTGGGAACGAGACATTTCTCCGCCGATCGCAGGCCCTCGAAGGCCGCAAGCCCTCGAAGGCGCAAGACCGGCGACGAGGGTGATCATCTTGGCCGTGCGGGACGGCGGCTTGCAGTCGCCGGCAGCGCCGGCAGCGTCGGCCTTCGAGCGTGATTGGCGGAAGCGCCTGTCTCGTGGACAATGACGAGTTTGGCAGGATCAAGATCGAGTTGGCAGGCGAACCCGTACCGGCGCTGCTAAGGAACGTCCGGGCACCGCGGCTCCGCAGCCGTGCGTGGGAACAATCTCTTGACAAGAGCTCCGAGGTACGTTCATGAAATGTTCTGGAGGCGCTACGGAGAACCTGCTTGTCCGCCCCCCGCGAACCCGCCCCGACCTCGCGCGGGGATCGCCCCCTCGCAGCCCTTAGGCTCGCGTATGGAAAGAAGGGCGATGCCACGATGTTGATTATGAGCCGGAACCGCGCCGTGTGGAGTTGCGCAGGAATTTTCAGCCGTTCAGCGGGCAACTTTTGTTGTAAGACTCTGATAATTATAGATTTTCCTAATGAAATTGTCGGGAAAAAGTCGGAAAGAAATTGATCGCTTTCGGAAGGATTTAGGACGCCTGAGGAAACTTCAGAAGCCTTCCGAAGCCTTCCGATCGGCGGCGTCCGACCCGTCATGGCGAGCGACGATTCGAGTCCGAAAAAATTATAGCGAACGGCGCGTCCGCGAGCGCTGGTTAGGTGCTTAAGCGTCGAGCCGTCATTTTTGGAACCGCTTCGTCGATCATCAACGTTACAATGACCATGATCTATCCGTGAAAACTTTGCGTCAAGACGCCCGCGAGGCGGCCGTCGCCGCGCTCTCGTGCGGGAAGCGCGCGACGGCGCCCGCCGCGGCCGCATTCGGGAGTGAAAGCCCAGCGGCGTCGGCGTCGAGCCTCGAGCAATCCGCATGGGGAACAGGTTGTGCCGGCAAAGCGGGCCGCAATGGCGATAGTGTCCTCCTGGCGATGGCGCGCGCCCCAATGGGGCGATGGACTTGCTTAATCGCTTCCACGACGAGAACACCGGCAAATGGAAGGCTCAGAGCGGCCCCAATCCGCTCGATCGCGGGGGCGGAGCGAATGACATAGTTTTTCGCTATCGGAGGAAAATACAGCGCCTCGCCCCAGAAAATCGGCGAGAGAATTGAGCGGTTGAGCAGTTCGCGCAATTGGCCTCTGGAGTAGGGCGAGCCCTGGCCGAAAGGCGTCCCATCGGCCCGGGCCCATATGCCGCGTCGGGAGGGAATGACCACTATCACGCGCCCCTCGGGCGCGGTCACGCGCCACACTTCTTCCAGAAGAGCCTCCGGTCGTTCGACTGTCTCGAGCGCGTGCGCCACGAGGAGACGATCAATGGAGGCGTCCGGCAGCGGAAGCATGTCAGTCCAAACAAGCGCCGATGCACATTCTTCGTGATCCGGCCACATCACAACTCCTTGTTGCGATGGCATCAAGGCCACGCAGCGGCCGGTGCGGTCGCGGAATCGATCCAGATAAGGCAATGCATATCCCAACCCGGCGACCGTCAAACGGGTCGTGTTCTCCCAGCGCGAGCGAAGGACTCTGCCCACGAAGTCTTCTCGTCAGTTCTCCAAGCTGGGAACTGTAGAATTCTCGTAGAATTTGAGCGTCGAGGCTCGTCACGAAGCGCCGATCCGATTCCCGAGCCTTAATCGACCACGGTGGCTTTCGCAGCGAAGTAAAGAACCCATTCCCACCCTGCCGATTGCTCCCGCAACACGATCACAAAGCTACGCGTCGAACTATAGTTTTCGCAGGCCAAAAGCACAATCCAGGAACGAGACTCGGCGAGGGCGGAACATCACAAATTCCGCGTCAATGCTTGCTTTTTGCTTTGCAACGACGCGTTGCCAGTGCAAGCCAACGCCGTGTTGCGCTGTCGAGGAGAGGCCACAACGTCTTGCGCACGCGGACGTGATAATCATTGAGCCACTTGATCTCCTCTGGATCCATCAAATGGATGTCGACCAGCCGCAAGTCGATCGGCGCAAACGTAAGCGTTTCAAACCCAAGCATCTCCCTGTCGGAGTTGACGATTGTTCGTGGCTCGACAACGACGAGATTTTCGATCCGGATGCCGAATTCCCCCGGCAGATAGCAACCAGGTTCGTTTGACAATATCATGCCTGGAGCGAGAGGCGTTCCCGCTGTCCTCGAGATTCGATGCGGCCCCTCGTGGACGGAAAGATAAGAGCCCACACCGTGCCCTGTGCCATGATCGAAATCCAATCCGATCCTCCAAAGCGGGAGCCGGGCCAAGGCATCGATCTGCGCCCCGTTGGTCCCTTTGGGGAATACCGCTCTTGCAATGGCAATGTGACCCTTCAGGACGCGGGTGAATCGATCCCGCATCAGGCGCGTCTGACGCCCTACCCCGATCGTCCGCGTTACGTCAGTCGTGCCGTCCTCATATTGTCCGCCGCTGTCGATAAGGAATATCCCATGATTTATCCTCGAGTTGGAGGAGAGGGTGACGCGGTAGTGCGGTAAGGCGGAATTCGGTCCGGCCGCGGAGATCGTCGGAAAGGAATTATCTTTGAGCGTGCCCGTCGAGCGGCGAAAGGCCTCCAGCGCATTGACCGCATCGATTTCCGTAAGCTTCCCGCGAGGTGCTTCCGTGTCGAACCAGGCAAGGAACCGCGTGATCGCGGCCCCGTCGCGTTGATGCGCGGCCCTGGCTCCAGCCAACTCGGCCTTGTTCTTTATGGCTTTCATTAACGAGACAGGGTCCTTGCCCACCTCCGCCTTGCCACCCGCCGTCTCTAGGGCCTTGGTGAGAGAGGCCTGCGCTGTATCGGCGTCGAAAAGCACGTGAGCGCCATCTTGGCCGAGCCGACCGACGAACGGTTCAAGGTCGTCAGGCTCAAGCCGTTCCGCGAGTTCGCCGAGACTCTCGCGGACTGCGTCCGAAAGCTTTCGCGAGTCGAGAAACAGGACCGGACGGCCCTCGGCTCGAACGTAGGCATATCCGAGGGGGAGCGGCGTATGAAACACGTCGCCGCCGCGAATATTGAATAGCCACGCAAGATTGTGCGGGTCGGTTACAAGCAACCCGTCAACGCTGGCCAGAGCCCTTTGCACACGTTCGACCTTGGCGGCGGCGCTTTCTCCAGCAAACCGCGCCTTATGGTGCGTGATGGCGGCCAGCGGAGGGCCTGGACGATCCCTCCAGATCGTATCAATTGGATTGGCGTCCAGGGCGATCAGTTGTGCCTGCGCCTTTCGGCATGCCAAGTCGAACCGCGCCGCCGAGCCCGGTGTGTGAAGGCGCGGGTCGTAGCCAAGTCTGTCGCCTGGATGAAGGTGTCGGCCGATCCACTCGATCGGCGGATCTTCTATTGCATGCCGCAGTTCGAACAGGGATGCATCCACCTGCAAGTTTGCTTGCTCTGTATAGCGTCCGTCGACAAAAAACGCCGCTTTGTCTTTCAGTACGACGGCGATTCCCGCCGATCCACTGAAGCCCGTCAGCCAGAGCAAGCGCTCGGCGTTGGCCGGAACGTACTCATTCTGATGCTCGTCCGCCCGAGGAACGATAAATCCTTGTACGGAGAGGTCTTCGAGCTCTCGGCGCAGTTCGGCCAAGCGTTCGTCCCGTTTCTCTCCGCCTCCCATGTCGGCAAAAGACTGAAATCGGCTTTCAGACACGGAAAAGTGCTCCAATATCCCGCGCGGCTGTAGGGTCGGGACGCGTCGCACACCGACCGCGCGCCGGTGAACTCTTGCAGATTATGGACGTCGCGGCGCGCCGCATTGAAACGCGTGCGCTCCCCGCTCGTCAGCGCAAAGCTTGCCCACAATCCTGGCAGCCCGCAAGCGCCGATACGCTGCCCTGTTGCGGTCAGACGTTTCTGGCGCTTGGACAGGAATCTGGTTAAAGCCGCGCGAACCGGGTACCACTCCGCTATCGTCCGGGGATTGCGGTGCTACGCTTTGAAAACGTGGGTTTGCGCTATGGAATGGGTCCGGAGGTCGTCAGCGACCTCAATTTCTCCATTGCGCCGCAAAGCTTTCAGTTTGTGACTGGTCCCTCTGGCGCCGGCAAGACCACCCTTCTGAGACTGATGCTGCTGTCGCTGCGGCCCACTCGGGGAACGATACATATCTTCGGGCGGAATGCTGCGGCCTTGAGCAAGGATCAGGTCACGGCGCTGCGCAGACGCATCGGTGTCGTTTTCCAGGATTTCCGTTTGCTCGACCATCTCACGACTTATGAGAATGTCGCGCTTCCGCTTCGCGCATTGGGTCGGGTGGAATCGAATTACCGGGCTGAGGTCATTGAGTTGTTGCGCTGGGTCGGACTCGGCGATCGCATCAACGCGTCGCCGGTTCTCCTATCCGGCGGCGAAAAGCAGCGGGCCGCGATCGCGCGGGCGCTCATTGTGCGCCCTGAACTGCTTCTCGCCGATGAGCCGACCGGAAACGTCGATCCCGGGCTCGCGCGTCGACTTCTGCGGCTCTTCATTGAACTGCATCGGCTCGGAACAGCGGTCGTCATTGCAACCCACGACCTGCCACTCATGGATCAGTTCAGTTTCGCTCGTCGTCTCGTTGTTGGAGATGGAAGAGTCGTGACGTTCGACGGCGCTTCGATATGAAGGAGGTGGTGCACGACCGGCGGCTCGCCGTTGCGCCGCAAGCGGCTCTGAACCGACGCATGCCCCTCATTCCGCGGGAGTCGATCGCGGGGCGCGCGTTGGCCGTCGTCATCGCCATCATGACCTTCCTGGCGTGTCTCACCGCCGGCGGCGCGTTGCTCTTGACGCATGCGACGCAGGGCTGGCGATTTGACGTTCTGCGGGAAGTCACGATCCAGGTGAAGCCCGGCGCTGGGATTGACGTCGAAGGCCTCGTCGCCAAAGTCGTGTCGGCTGCAACGCAAGCGCCTGGAGTCAAACATGTCTACGCGTATTCGGCCGCCGATTCGGAAAAACTACTGCAGCCTTGGCTGGGTGACGGACTCGATCTAAGCGCGCTGCCCATTCCGCGGATTGTCGTCGTCGACATGGAGGGCGGCGCGGAGAACGATCTCGCCGGGCTCCGCGCCGCTCTGGCCCCCTTCGCTCCGCAAGCCATTCTTAGCGATCGGCGGACGTGGGCGGCCCGTATCGGGACGATGGCCGACGCCGTGGTCGTCATTGCAATTGCCCTCTTCGCCCTCATGAACGTGGCGATGGCGATAGCCATCGGCTTTGCGACCCGTGGCGCGGTTGCGGCGAATCGTGAGATTATCGAGGTGCTCCATTTCGTCGGAGCTTCGGACAAATTCATCGCCGGGGAGTTCGAAACCCACTTTCGCAATGTCGGCTTTCGGGGAGCCCTCACGGGTGGGGCGTTGGCCGTGGTGTTCTTCCTCGCCGCGGCCATCCTTTCGCGGTGGTTGGCGGACTCCACAGGTGGAGCTCAGATCACCGCCATGTTCGGGGCTTTCGCGCTCACCCCGAGCGGGTATGCTGCATTAGTCGTCATCGGCGCGGTCGTAACGGTGCTCACCGGCCTCGTCTCTCGAGCCATCGTCTTTCGTCATCTACGTGGCCTCCAATGACGACAAACTCCCTCCCTCGCTTCGAACCACCCGCATCGGCAATGGTCGCCGCTCGGTCAGTGGCGTTCAACCTTCTTTTTTACGCAACACTCGTCGTGTTGATGATCGTCGGTCTACCGATGATTTTTGGCGGCCGGAGAGGAGTATTTGCGCTTGCCTCGGTCTGGCGGGCGGTTTCGGTCTGGCTTCTCGAGCATGTTTGTGGGCTCAAGGTGGAATACCGCGGCGTCGAGAACATCCCACATGGTGGGGTTCTCATCGCAGCCAAGCATCAGTCCTTTCTCGAGACTTTCGCCCTTCTCAAATACGCCCCCGATTTCGCCATTATCCTTAAACGGCAGCTGACCTATGTCCCGCTGTTTGGCCTCTATCTCATCGTCTCGAAACAGATCGCAATTGACCGGGCCCGGGGCAGGCAAGCGTTGCAGCAGATCGCCGCCGCCGCGAATCCGGTTCTTGCCGCCGGCCGACAGATCTTCATTTATCCAGAAGGCACCCGACGTCCGCCTGGTGCGCCGCCGAGATACAAGCAAGGCGTCGCCGCCATCTACGCCGAGACGGGCGCGCCGTGCCTGCCGGTCGCAGTGAATACAGGCCTCTTCTGGAGACGAAGAGGGTTCATACGTCGACCTGGGACCGCTGTTATCGAGTATCTGCCTCCGATTGCACCCGGCCTCGATCGAGATAGGTTTGCCGCTCTCTTGCAAGAGGAGATAGAAGCGGCCTGCGCACGTCTCAGTTCGGAAGCCATTGCGCGCGATCCCTCTCTTGCGGCGGTCATCGCGGAAGGCGCAAATTGCGACCAAGCGTCCCACCAGCAGCTCTGATGTGCCGCACTGCGCCGTAGGCGAAATCCAGGCCCGCCGCCCACCGGCGGCGACGGGTTCCGCGGCATCCATTTTCTGCCCTATCGCGTTTTAGCGCCGATTTAAGGTCAGCCCCCAACGATTCCAGCAGGTTGCGACCCCGTTTAGCGTCGCCCATGAAATCCCGCCGTTTGGCTGTCATTCCGTGAGGATATTAGACATAACTATCACGTTATTATCGGTGCGCCGAGAGCGCGCGAGACGATCGGGGCGCTAGATAAAATTAACCGCCTCAACATCGACCGACGGCCTACCGACGACGCCAAAATCGCCGGCATTGGCTGCGGCGGCGCTCATAGTCATGGAGGCTGTCGGCGCGGGTGAGCTTTGACGCGATTTTCGGCGTGTTCCGCTGAAGAGAATGGTGTCGTGAAACTGTCATCGCACCGTCGTATTCGCCATATGCGGCGAGCCTATAAGCGCCTCATGGGAGCCAGACCTTGCCTGCTCCAGACATCTCCCAAGCGAAAGAGAGAGGCGTCCTATGACATTCATCCGTTTGGTTCGCGCAACCGCGTTCGCCGTTTGCGCGGCGTCCGTCACCTACGCCTACGCCGCGACCGTTTCAGGCGCCGGCGCGACCTTCCCCTATCCGATTTACGCGAAATGGGCCCAGATGTACAATAAGGCGACCGGGTTTCAACTCAACTATCAGTCGATCGGCTCGGGCGGCGGCATCCAGCAAATCAAGAACAAGACCGTCACCTTCGGCGCGTCGGACATGCCGCTCGAACCCAAACAGTTGACTGCCGCAGGCTTGGTTCAATTCCCGACGGTGGTCGGGGGCGACGTGCCGGTCGTCAATCTCGATGGGATCGGCCCGAACGGTCTGACGCTCGACGGGCCCACACTCGCCAATATCTTCCTGGGTAAGATCACCAAGTGGGACGATCCGGCGATCAAGAAGCTCAATCCGGACGTCAAGCTTCCTTCGAGCGCGATCGTCGTCGTGCATCGTTCCGACGGCTCGGGGACGACGTTCATCTTCACCAACTATCTGTCCAAAGTGAGTCCACAATGGAAATCCGACGTCGGCGCCAGCACTTCGGTTGAATGGCCGGTCGGCATTGGCGCCAAAGGCAACGAGGGCGTTTCGAACAACGTGACCCAGACGAAGGGCTCGATCGGCTACGTCGAATACGCCTACGCGCTCGAGAACAAAATGGCGTCCGTCAAGATGATCAATAAGGACGGCAAGGCCGTTTCACCGAACTCCGCTTCGTTCCAGGCGGCGGCAGGCAACGCCGACTGGGCGCACTCGGATCAGTATTATGTCATTCTGACGGACCAGCCGGGCGCGGACACCTGGCCCATCGCCGGCGCGACGTTCATCCTGATGTATAAGCAGCCCGTGGATCCGACCGCCTCGGCCGAGGCCCTCAAGTTCTTCGACTGGGCCTATAAGAATGGAACCAAGGCCGCCGAAGCGCTCGACTATGTGCCGTTGCCAGCGTCGGTCATCGCTCAAATCGAAAAGACCTGGGCGGGGCAGATCAAGGGCCCCGACGGCAAGCCGGTCTACGCGAACTGATATCTGACGCGGGGATCAGGAGAGCCTCGGCTCTCCGATTCGCTCCCAGCGAGGCGCGCCGGCAGGCCGGCCCGGGGGCTCCGCAGGAGTTTTTGAAGCGATGACTGAGACCGTGATGCCGTACATCAAGACGGCGGGCTCTGCAGCCGAGAGCCGTGCACGTGCGATCAGCCGCTTTGCGGCGGGCGACAAGTTCTTTCGCCTCCTCACGCAAAGCGGCGCGCTCGCCGTTCTGCTAATCCTGGGCGGGGTGATCGGATCCTTGATCAAGGGCTCGATGCCAGCGTTTCAGGCTTTCGGGCTCGGCTTCTTCACCACCCAGATTTGGAATCCGGTGACTGAGAAATTCGGCGCGCTCGCGCCGATCTACGGAACCGTCATCACGTCCGCGATCGCCATGGCGATCGCGGTGCCTCTCGGAATCGGAGTCGCAGTCTTTCTCACTGAGCTATGTCCAGCCTCCTTGCGGCGACCGATCGGCACCGCCATCGAGCTGTTGGCGGGCATTCCAAGCATTATTTACGGAATCTGGGGCCTGTTCATCTTCGCGCCTTTTCTCCAGCAATATCTGCAGCCGTTCTTCATTGCGCTCTTCGCCAACGTTCCGGTGCTCAATTCCCTGTTCGCGGGCCCGCCTTACGGCATCGGCATCCTGACCGCGTCGCTGATCCTGGCGATCATGGTTCTGCCCTTCGTCGCGTCCATTTCACGCGACGTGTTCGATACCGTGCCGCCGATGCTGAAGGAATCGGCCTACGGAATCGGCTGCACCAAATGGGAGGTTATCTGGAACGTCGTCATTCCCTACACCCGCGTCGGGGTCATCGGCGGCGTTATGCTCGGACTCGGTCGCGCCCTCGGCGAAACGATGGCGGTCACCTTCGTGATCGGCAACGCGCACAAGATCTCGGCGTCGCTGCTCGCGCCGGGAACGACAATCTCGGCGAGCATCGCCAACGAATTTACCGAGGCGGTCGGCGATCTCTATACCTCGTCGCTCATTGCACTTGGCCTGATCCTTTTCATGATCACGTTCGTTGTCCTGGCAATTGCTCGGATCATGTTGATGCGCCTCGAAACGCAGCAGGGGAGGTAGCGTCGTGTCCTCTTATTCCGCCTCGGCTCGTTATCCCGCTCGCCGTCGCCGAAACGCCATGTGGATGGGCCTCAGCGTCGCGGCCGCCGCAGTCGGCCTGACAGGGTTGTTCATGATTCTCGTGGTTCTGGTCTGGAAGGGATTCGCCGGACTGTCGCTTGCCGTTTTCACCGAAAATACGCCGCCGCCCGGCAGCAGCGGGGGCCTCTTGAACGCGATCGTCGGCAGCCTGATCATGACGGTGATCGGCGTCGTCATAGGCACGCCGCTCGGCATGCTGGCGGGCACCTACCTGGCGGAATACGGCAAGCATTCGAGACTCGCGATTGTCGTTCGCTTCATCAACGACATCCTGCTGAGCGCTCCGTCGATCGTGATCGGCCTCTTCGTCTACGAGATCATTGTCGCGCCGATGGGGCATTTCTCGGCCATCGCTGGCGCGGTCGCTTTGGCGGTCCTCGTGGTGCCGGTGGTGGTTCGGACGACCGAAGACATGTTGAACCTGGTTCCCAACTCCCTGCGCGAAGCCGGCTCCGCGCTCGGCATGCCGCGTTCCCTGGTGATCCAGCGGATCGGTTATCGCGCTGCAAGAGCGGGCCTGGTCACCGGCGTGCTGCTCGCGGTTGCGCGCATCAGCGGCGAAACCGCGCCGCTCCTGTTCACCGCTCTGAACAATCAGTTCTTCAGCACGAGCCTCACAAGCCCGATATCGAGCCTGCCGACCGTGATCTTTCAATTTGCGCTGAGCCCTTACAAGGACTGGCAACAGCTGGCCTGGACCGGGGCTCTCATCATTACGTTGGCGGTCCTGGCGCTCAGCATTGCGGCTCGCGCGTTGTCCGCCCAAGCGCAACAGAAGTAGGATTTGGAAGGCATGCTCATGAACAACGAAGACGCCGCCGAGAAGCCGGCAAGACCGGCAAGCGCGCACAAGAACAAAATCACGGTTCGGGGCCTCAATTTTTACTATGGCGAGAACCGCGCCCTGAAAGAAGTCAATCTGAACCTTTACGAGGGCCAGGTCACCGCCTTCATCGGCCCGTCCGGCTGCGGCAAGTCGACGCTTCTGCGCGTGCTCAATCGGATGTACGATCTCTACCCAGGCCAGCGGGCGGAGGGCGAAGTCCTGCTCGATGGAGAAAACATCCTCTCCAATCGCCTTGACCTCAATCTCCTGCGCTCCCGCGTCGGCATGGTGTTCCAGAAGCCGACGCCATTCCCGATGACCATCTACGACAACATCGCCTTCGGCGTCCGTCTCTACGAAAAGTTGCCGAAGTCCGAGATGGACGACCGTGTCGAATTCGGCGCTCAAGCGGTCAGCGCTGTGGGGCGAGGTCAAGGATAAGTTGAAAGCAAGCGGCCTCAGTCTCTCGGGCGGACAGCAGCAGCGCCTCTGTATCGCCCGCACCGTGGCGATCAGTCCGGAAGTGATCCTGTTCGACGAACCGGCGTCCGCGCTCGACCCGATCTCGACGGCCAAGATCGAAGAACTGATCGACGAGCTATCCGTCGACTACACCATCGCGATCGTCACCCACAACATGCAGCAGGCGGCGCGCGTCTCCCACTATACGGCTTTCATGTATCTGGGCGAGATGGTCGAGTTCAACGAGACGGACAAAGTCTTCACTTCGCCGCGCGACAAGCGCACGCAGGACTACGTCACCGGCCGATTCGGCTGAGGGGGAGCGGAAGCCGTGGTCAACCATACAGTCAAGTCATACGACAAGGAACTCGACACCCTCGAGCGACGAATCGCCGAGATGGGCGGCATCGCCGAGAAAATGGTGATCGACGCCATGGACGCGCTCTCAAGCGGGGATATGGCCCTCGCCCACCAGGTCGTCGCGACGGATCCGCGGCTCGACGCGCTGCAGCGCGAGATCGAGAATCTGGCGGTGATGACGATCGCGCGGCGTCAGCCGGTGGCGGTCGACCTGCGCGAGCTGATCGGGGCCATCCGCATCGCCGGCGATCTCGAGCGGGTCGGCGATCTCGCCAAGAACATCGCCAAGCGCACAATCAAGATCGGGGCCGAGGCGCGGGTACCGCGGGCCATCGTCGGCCTCAGGCACATGAACGAGGTCGCCACCGAGCTGATGAAGGACGTGCTCGACGCCTATGCCCAGCGGGACGCCGAGCGCGCCCGGGAAGTCTGGGAGCGCGACGCCGATCTGGACGCCCTGGAAGACTCGGTCTTCCGCGATCTTTTGACTCACATGATGGAAGACCCGCGCAACATCTCGTTCTGCACCCACCTGCTTTTCTGCTCCAAGAACATCGAGCGCATAGGTGACCACGCGACCAACGTCGCTGAGACCGTGATCTACCTCGTCACCGGCGAGGCGATGACTTCCGAACGTCCGCGTGGCCGGCAAGAGACCGACATCGACATCGAGGCTGCGGGGGGCGAAGTATGAATCAAGTGCGCAGGGAAAACGCGCGCGCAAGCTCGATTTCAGGGCCGCGTATCCTTGTCGTCGAAGACGAATTGGATCTCGCGTTGCTACTCGCCTACAATCTCGAGGCCGAAGGCTATGTTGTCGAAAGCGTCGAGCGGGGCGACGAGGCCGAGCTTCGCTTGGCAGAAAATGCTCCCGACCTGGTCATCCTCGACTGGATGCTGCCGGGCGTGTCGGGCCTCGAGATCTGCCGCCGGCTGAGGGCGCGCGAGAACACGCGCACGCTGCCGGTCATCATGGTGACCGCGCGCGGCGAGGAAGCCGAGCGTGTGCGCGGCCTGTCTGTCGGCGCGGACGACTATGTCGTCAAGCCCTTCTCGGTTCCCGAATTAATGGCGCGCGTGCGGGCGCTCTTGCGTCGCAGCCGACCTGAGCGCATCGCCGACCGGCTTCGGCGCCGGCGACCTCGACCTCGACCGCGAAACCCGGCGCGTCCGACGCGGCGCGCGCGATATTCATCTCGGCCCGACCGAATTCCGGTTGCTCGAATATCTGCTGGAGAAGCCCGGCCGGGTGTTCACTCGGGCCCAGCTGCTCGACGGAGTATGGGGGCAATCGGCCGAGATCGACGAGCGCACGGTCGATGTGCATGTTGGACGACTGCGCAAGGCGCTGTCCCGAGGACGGGAGCGCGACCCCATTCGCACGGTGCGCGGCGCGGGCTACGCCTTCGACGAAACCTTCGGAAGGATTTAGGCGCTGGCGTTGGCGGATGGTCAGCGCAACGAGAGGCGTCGTTGGCGGTCTCGTTCCCGTCGGCGCTCCTGCGGGGGCTGATAGGCCAATCGGCCATGATGAGCGCAGTACGGGCCGCTGGCCGCTGGCGAACCGCAATATCGGAAGTCCGGGCTGGCCGGGTCGCCGAGAGGCCAGCGGCACATCGCCTCCTTCAATTCGACAATCGTCACCCGAAGCGACATCGGCAGCACGACGCTTTCGTACGCTTCCGGTTCAGCTTCGGCGTCGGCCAGCGTGGCGATCGCAAGCGCCGTCGCGCCGCGCACCATCCGATGCGCTACAGGCGCCGCGCGGGGGATGCCGGGACGATTGGCCTGCTGCTGTGGCGTCGAGACTCTCGGACGTTGAGCCGCGGAACTCGGCGACTTCGCTCGGCAGGCCAGGCCCAGCCGATGAACCTTGCCAATGACGGCATTGCGGCTCAGGCCGTGACCAAGCAGAGTTGCGATCTGGCTCGCGCTCTTGCCCTCAATCCAATGCTGCCGAAGCTGCTCCACTCGTTCATCCGTCCAGGACATGGTCGCCTCGCCCGTCAATTCTTTCGCCTTGAAAGGTATGGCTGGCGCAGAATCCCTTTCCGGGCCCAAGGATCCACTCCATCGGGCAAAACGCCAACCATCCATCTCTTGAAGCGCTCACCACGACATCTCGTGGCCATCGAGGAGAAAACTACACTACTCGTTGAATTGTGTGCAAGAGTTCGAGACACTCCGTCACCGGGGTTTTCAACAGGTCTCGGCGCCGCCGCAATATTGGCTCACTCCCAATTCGATTGCCTGAGGCCCATCAGAGGCTCGGTGGACCGAAGATCTCGCTGCGAACCGCGCACAGGCTTTTCGTTTGACGCATGGTCAATTGACCAGATCGGGACGCTTCCGCTATATCTTGCGCACGGCAAGCCGCCCCAGCGGGGCGGCGTTTTTTTTACATCGGCAGGGGGCGGCCTTGGCAAAGCCGCGACCAACGCGGACAGGGAGTTGGACAGGTGAGCTCCGCTCGAACGCCTTCAGCGATCGTGCCGACTTATGCGCGCGCAAATGTTGCCTTCGATCGCGGAGAGGGCTGTTGGCTCATCTCGACGACCGGCGAGCGCTATCTCGACTTCGGCGCAGGAATTGCCGTGACGTCGGTCGGGCATGCCCATCCCCACTTGGTCGAGGCCCTGGTGCGCCAGGGCTCGAAGGTCTGGCACGTGTCGAACCTGTACCAGAATCCCGAGGGAGAGCGTTTCGCCCATCGCCTCGTTGACGCGACCTTCGCCGATCTCGTTTTCTTCACCAATTCGGGGGCCGAGGCGAACGAGGCGGCGATCAAAATGGCCCGGCGCCGCCAGTGGGTCGGCGGCCACCCGGACCGCTATCGGATTTTGACTTTCGAGGGCGCGTTCCACGGCCGGACACTCGCCACCATCTCAGCGGGAGGCCAAAAGAAATATCTCGAAGGCTTCGGCCCGAAAGTCGAGGGCTTCGATCAGATTCCGGTGTCTGACCTGCCTTCGGTCGAGGCGGCGATCGGGCCGGAGACGGCCGCGATTATGATTGAACCGATTCAGGGCGAAGGCGGCGTGCGGTTGATCCCACCTGCTTTTCTGCACGGTCTGCGCCAAATTTGTGACAGCCGTGAACTCCTTCTGATCTTCGATGAGGTTCAGACCGGGATGGGCCGCACAGGGCGTCTTTTCGCTTATGAGCTCTGCGGCGTCCGGCCGGACATCCTCACCTCCGCCAAGGGCATCGGCGGCGGCTTTCCCATGTCGGCCTGCCTTGCGACGGCGGACGCGGCGCGGGGACTGAGCTTAGGCGTTCATGGGACAACTTTCGGCGGCAATCCCCTCGCCATGGCGATCGGCAACGCGACCCTCGATGTTATCCTCGCGCCTGGATTCCTCGAGCATGTCGGCCAGCTCGGCCTCGTCCTACGCCAGCGCCTCGCCGAACTCAGGGATGGCTGGCCAAGCGTTATCGAAGAGGTGAGGGGTGAAGGCCTGATGGTCGGCCTCAGGCTGAAGGTTCCGCCGGCCGACTTTGCCGAGGCCGCGCTGGCCCAGAAGATCCTGGTCATCCCAGCCGGCGACAATGTCGTGCGGCTTTTGCCGCCTCTGGTGGTCACCGAGGAGGAAATCTCCGAGGGCGTGCGGCGCCTCAACGCCGCCTGCGCCGCTCTGGAGGACCGCCTCGCTGTCGCCATCAACTGATCAAGCCCATGAATGCTCCCGCCGCCGCCCCGCGGCACTTTCTTGGACTCCTCGACCTGACGACCGCCGAGCTTCGGCGGATATTGGAGATGTCGGCGGCGATGAAGAAGGCGAGCGTCAAGGGTGCGGCGCGCACGGACCGCCCGCTCGAGGGCAAGACGCTCGCGATGATTTTTGATCGGCCCTCGACGCGCACGCGCGTTTCCTTCGACGTCGCAATGCGCCAACTCGGCGGCGAGACGATCATGCTGACAGGCGCGGAGATGCAGCTCGGCCGCGGGGAGACGATCGCCGACACCGCGCGGGTCCTGTCGCGCTACGTCGAGGCGATCGTCATCCGCATCCTCAGCCAGGAGCATATTCTCGAGATGGCTGCCTATTCGACCGTTCCGGTCATCAACGGGCTCACCAAACAATCGCATCCCTGCCAGGTGATGGCTGACATTCTCACATTCGAGGAGAGGAAAGGCGCGATCCGCGGCCGCAAGATCGCCTGGTCTGGTGACTACAACAATGTTCTGTCGTCCTGGATCGACGCCTCCGCCCGCCTCGACTTCACGCTCGACATCGCTTGCCCGCCGGGGTTGCAGCCGACGAAGCAGCGCCTTGCGGCGGCCCGCGCTGCAGGCGCCAATATCGTTTTGCGCGAGGACCCGGAGGAAGCCGTGAAGGACGCTGCGGCCGTCATCTCGGATTGCTGGGTGTCGATGGGCGATGAGGACGAGGGCAGACGCCACAACCTGCTTCGACCCTACCAGGTCAACAGCGCGCTGATGAACCGCGCCGCGCCTGACGCCATCTTCATGCATTGCCTGCCCGCGCATCGGGGCGAAGAGGTCACTGATGAGGTGATCGACGGCCCGCAATCGGCTGTATGGGACGAGGCGGAAAATCGCCTCCATGCGCAGAAGGGGGTGCTCGCGTGGTGCCTCGGAGGTCGGCTGTGAGAGTCGCGGAGCGGGTCGCTTCCGCCACAGTCGTCGACGACATCGTCTTACCCTTCGCCGTCGAAGCCTTGAGCTCCCGAGGGCGTCTCGTTCGACTGGGTCCAGCGGTCGATCAGCTTCTCAAGCGACACGATTACCCGGAGCCGGTGTCGAAACTGGTGGCAGAGGCCGTAACGCTAGCGGCGCTCCTCGGCTCGACCCTGAAGCTCGAGGGCCGTTTCCAGCTGCAAACCAAGACGGACGGTCCGGTGTCGATGGTGCTCGTTGACTTCGATGCCCCGTCGAACTTCCGGGCTCTGGCGCGATTCGACAGGGCAAGAGTTGCGGGCGCGGAGGGGAGCGCGGACTTGCTGGGCCGTGGCCACATGGCTTTCACCGTCGATCCAGGCGGGGAAATGACCCGCTATCAGGGCGTCATCGCTCTCGAGGGTCAGGGCTTCGAGCGCGCGGCGCATCATTATTTCGAGCGATCGGAGCAGATCCCGACGCTGGTGCGGCTCGCGGTTGGCGAGACGGTCGCGGCCCGCAGCCGGGCTTGGCGGGCCGGGGGGCTTATCGTTCAGCACCTTCCTGACTCGCCGCAGCGGCGCGCCGATTTCCACCCGGGGGACGCGCCCGAGGGGACGGAACTGCATCGGGTCGAGGAGGACGATGCATGGGTCGAAGCCCAAGCCCGCGCCGCAACCACGGAAGCTCACGAGCTGATCGACCCGACGCTGTCCGCCGAACGCCTGCTGTTCCGCCTGTTCAATGAGCTGGGCGTGCGGGTTTTCGACCCGACCGGCCTTGTCGCGGTCTGCCGCTGCTCGGCCGAAGGGGTCGACGCAATGCTGCGCAGCTTCCCTCCCGAAGAAGTGAAGCACATGATCGGTGATGACGGGATGATTGGCGTCACCTGCGAATTCTGCTCGACCAAGCGGGTGTTCAACCCAGCCGACTACGGCGCCTGACGAGGCGCGCGACAGATGGACGAAGAGACGTTCAAGACGAGATTGGGCCAGACTGCAGCGGCCGTCGAGCGTGTGCTCGAGGACATTCTCGCAATCGAGCCGAAGTTCGGGGAGAGCATCGGGCCCCGCCGACTCATCGAGGCGATGCGCTATGCGACGCTCGGCGGAGGGAAAAGACTGAGGCCTTTTCTGGCAATCGAGACGGCGCGCGCGCTTGGGCGGACCGGCGAATCACCCGTTCGCGCAGGCGCCGCAATCGAATGCGTTCACGCCTATTCCCTGATCCACGACGATCTGCCGGCGATGGACGACGACGATCTGAGGCGCGGCCGACCGACGGCCCACCGCGCCTTCGACGAAGCGACCGCCATCCTGGCGGGTGACGCTCTTCAGACGCTGGCCTTCGAAATTCTCGCCGATCCTCGAACCGATCCGGACGCCAAGACGCGCGCCTGCCTTTGCGCCGGGCTTGCCCGGGCTGCGGGCCTAGCCGGCATGGTCGGCGGCCAGATGCTCGACATCGAGGCCGAGACCGCCGCCGCGCCGCTCTCGCTCGAAGCGATCGCACGGTTGCAATCGATGAAGACGGGAGCGCTTCTCAAATTCAGCGTCGAGGCCGGGGTGCTGCTCGCGGGCGCGGACGTTGCGGCGCGCGCGGCGTTGGAGGTCTATGGCCGCACAATTGGCGCGGCGTTCCAGATCGCCGACGATCTTCTCGACGCGGAAGGCGATGCGACGACGCTGGGAAAGCGCTCCGGCAAGGACGCCGGGCGTCACAAGGCGACGCTCGTCGCAGCGCTCGGAACGGAGGGCGCGCATGCGGAGCTTGCCCGCTTGGTCGGCGAGGCGAAGGCAGCGGTCGATGCAGCAGGCGTCGGGGACGCGGGCGACGGCTTACGCGCCGCGGCCGATTTCGTCGCGGCGCGAAAGAGTTGAGGGCGCCGGGGCTCCCTATTTTGAAGCTTGCGCCTCCGCGTCGATCCCGACGAGATAGCCGAGGCCGCGCGCGGTCTTGATGATGTCGACGCCAAGCTTCTTGCGCAGGCGGCCGATGAAGACCTCGATCGTATTCGAGTCGCGGTCGAAGTCTTGCTCGTAAAGATGCTCGACGATTTCGCTGCGCGAGATGACGCGTCCCGCGTGGTGCATCAGATACGACAGGAGGCGGTATTCGTGGCTGGTGAGCTTCACCGGCTCACCGTTTACCGTGACGCGGCCCGCGCGCGCATCGAGTTCTCACTGGGCCGACCATGAGATCGCTGGTCGCGTGACCGGCCGCGCGGCGCAACAGCGCGCGAAGCCGAGCCAGCACCTCCTCCATGTGGAAGGGCTTCGCGACATAGTCGTCCGCGCCTGCGTCGATGCCCTGCACCTTGTCGCTCCACCGGTCCCGCGCGGTCAGGATCAGCACAGGGATCGAGCGCCCGGCCTTGCGCCAAGCCTCCAGAATGGAAATGCCGTCCCGCTTGGGAAGGCCGATGTCCAGCACGACTGCGTCGTAGGGCTCGGTGTCGCCCCGGAACCAGCCCTCCTCTCCGTCAAACGCCCGGTCGACGGCATAGCCGGCGGCCTCCAGCGCGGAGGAAATCTGACGGTTGAGATCCCGATCGTCTTCGACAACCAGCAGTCGCATTAGGTTCTCTTTTCTTGACCCCAGTCAGTTTCTAGGCCCGGCCGCTGGGGCGTCATGTGGTTCGCGGGTGACAGGAGGGGGCTCATGAGATTCCCGCGTCACCGCCGTCTCGTGCGGCTCCCGCGGTTCGCGCGGCTGGCGGGCGATCAGTTTGCCGGTGCCCGCCTCCATTTGAACTCGGATGAGGCGACCGTCGCGGTGCAGAAGCGTGATCTCGTAAATGAATTCGTCGCCGGTATGGCAGAGTTTGGCCGATAGGGCCTCCGCCTTGCGCTGCTGGGCGGCGAATTTGAGCGCCGCGAACGGCTCGAGTAACTTGTGCGCCTTGACCTCGTCCCGGGTTTCCGACGCCGTAAGACATAGCGGCTTGAGCGGGACAGAGTGTGGCTCCGCTTCGGCGGCGTGCGCGGCTAGGCACGCCGTAGTGAGGAACAAGACGGCGGCGCGGCAAGCGAGGGCGAGCGCAGCCATTGCGACAAATGCCCCTTTCCGGAACGGCAGATTGCATGTTCGCACAGGCGGCTGAATGCAATGTGAATGACGCCGCCGGGCGCCGCCGCATCCGGCTCGATTGAACGGCCGCCGCTTTGGGCGCATGAAAGTCCAGATGAATTCGCATCGATCCTTGGTCCGCCTTGCAATCGTCGTCGTCGCGTTTGCGTCGCCCCTCGCGCCATCCCGCGCCCTCGTGGGGGCCGCGCCCGACGGGCGGTTCTCCGACCGGGCGGCGATGGTCTTGATGCGCGGCGGGAACGCGGCGGGCTTCTGCTCGGCGCTCGTTCTCGATTCGCGCACGCTTCTCACGGCGGCGCACTGCCTGCGGCCGACACGCGACATGGCGGTCTATTACCGCGACACATCCGGCGCGGCTGTCCTGATTCCGGTGGAGTCCGCGGTCACTCACCCGTTCTACCATGCCGACGCGATCCGAAACCGCATCGAATCGATTGACGTGGCGGTCGTCCGCTCGGCGAGCCCGCTTGACGCCCGGTTCGCGGGAGCTACGCTCGCCTCCGGCGCCGGGCCATTGGTCGGCGAGCGGGTGATCCTATCCGGATATGGCGCCGACCGTGACGGCGACTGGAAGTCCGGCGGGCAATTACGCAGCGTGACGCTCGTGGTGCGCGAACCGGCGTCGAACGTTCTGATCTGGGCCGCCGACCCGGACGGCAGGATCGCTGGGGCCTGCTTGGGCGACTCCGGCGCGCCGATTTGGTCGGCGGACGGCGCCGCGGCAGTCGCGATCGCGACCTGGGCCCAGGCGCCGCACGGCCGCGGTTGTGGCGGCCTCACTCAGGGGCCGAGGCTCGCTCCGCTCCGGGGTTGGATCGAGAAGACGAGGCGGAGGCTGGCGCGCGGGGAAGCTGCACCGCGATGAATGCCGAGCCCGAATTCTTCACCGGAATTACTCGCCTATTCCAGCACCATGAGCGCAGGCCCAATCCGCTGGCGACAGCGAGAAAACAGCGAATCTCGGTGGGCAGACGGTGTGTACGATGGGCGCCGCTCGGAGTGCCAGGGTGACGGCCCGCCGCTACGGCATCCGCGCCTCCAAGGCCTCTTTGATCTCGTCGAGAACTTTCGGGTCCTCGATTGTGGCCGGCGTCGCCCAGGGGTCGTGGTCGGCAATTTTCTTCATCGTGCCGCGCAGAATCTTGCCCGAGCGGGTCTTGGGCAGCCGTGAGACGACGAGGGCCGTCTTGAAAGCCGCGACCGGGCCGATCTTGTCTCGCACGAGTTTGACGACTTCCTTCTCGATTTGCTCAAGCGGCCGGTCGACGCCGCTCTTCAGCACGATGAAGCCGCAGGGCTGCTCGCCCTTGATCTCGTCCTTGACGCCGAGCACCGCGCATTCGGCGACGTCCGGATGCGAGGCGATGACCTCCTCCATACCGCCGGTCGAAAGGCGATGGCCGGCGACGTTAATGATGTCGTCGGTGCGGCCCATGATATAGAGATATCCGTCTTCGTCGATGTAACCCGCGTCGGCGGTCTTGTAGTAGCCGGGGAACTCTCTCAGGTAACTTTCGCGCATGCGCTCGTCCTGCCGGTAGAGGGTTGGCAGGCAGCCGGGCGGCAAGGGCAGCTTGACAACGATCGAGCCCATAGTTCCCACTGGAACGGGATGTGACCCCTCGTCGACGACGGCCATTTCGTACCCCGGCATCGGCGCGGTCGGCGAGCCGAGCTTGATCGGGAGGATGCCGAGACCGACCGGGTTTGCGGCGATTGCCCACCCGGTCTCCGTCTGCCACCAATGGTCGACCACCGGCACGCCAAGGACCTTCTCCGCCCAGGCCACCGTATCGGGATCAGCGCGCTCCCCGGCCAGGAAGAGGGTATGCATCGAGGAGATGTCGTATTTCTTGAGCAGCGCGGCCTGCGGGTCCTCCTTGCGCACGGCGCGGAAGGCGGTCGGCGCGGTGAAGAAAGCCGCAACCTTGTAGTCCTGGATCACCCGCCAGAACGCGCCGGCGTCCGGCGTGCCGATCGGCTTGCCCTCGTAGAGGACGCTGGCGCAGCCATGAAGCAGAGGGCCGTAGACGATGTAGGAATGGCCAACCACCCAGCCGATGTCGGAAGCGGCCCAGTATGCGTCGCCCGGCTTGACATTGTAGATCGCCGACATCGACCACTTGAGCGCAACAAGATAGCCGCCGATGTCGCGCACAACGCCCTTCGGCACGCCGGTCGTTCCTGAAGTGTAGAGGATATAGAGCGGGTCGGTCGCGGCGAGGTCGGCGCAGGGCGCGCGCCTGCCGGCGGCCTTGGCGGCGTCGACCAGCGTCTTCCAGTCGTGGTCACGCGCGCTGCTCATCCGCGCCTCGATCTGCGGGCGTTGGAAGACAATGCAGGTCCTGGGCTTGTGCTTGGAGAGGCCGATCGCGAGATCGAGCAGCGGCTTGTATTCCACGATGCGGCCGGGCTCGATGCCGCAGCTCGCGGTCAGGATCACCTTGGGCTCGGCGTCGTCGATGCGGGTCGCGAGCTCCTTGGCGGCGAAGCCGCCGAACACCACCGAATGCACCGCGCCGATGCGCGCGCAGGCGAGCATCGCCACGATCGACTCGGGGATCATCGGCATGTAGATAAGCACGCGGTCGCCTGCCTCGACGCCGAAGTCCTGTAGCACGGAGCCGAGCGTCGCCGTCTCCTCGAGGAGGTCGCGATAGGTGAGAGTCCGCTTCGTTCCGGTGAGGGGGCTGTCGTAATGGAGCGCCGGCTGGTCAGCGCGGCCTCCTTCCACATGGCGATCGATCGCATTGTAGCAGGCGTTGACCCGCGCGTCGGGGAACCAGCGGCCGTAGACGCCCGCCTTAGGATCGAAAATGCGCTCCGGCCGGCGTGACCAGGAGATCTCTTCGGCGGCCTTTGCCCAAAACGCTTGCGGATCGGCGCGCCACTGGTCATAGGTCTGCCTGTAGCCGCTCATTCATCTCTCTCCTTCGCCGCCGCGCCGCGCCGAAGCGCGAGTTTTCGCGCCGCTGGCTCAAAAACGCAACGACGGCGCGCTAAAACTATTGGCCAATGGCCGCTGATTTGATTGGGAGCTTCTGCCGGACGATGTCGGGCCAAACGGAATTCTATCTCGTCGCCGTCCCCGCGGTCATCCTGCTCGGATTGTCGAAGGGCGGGTTCACCGGTCTCAGCACGCTCGCCATGCCGATGCTGTCGCTTGTGATCTCGCCGATCAGGGCAGCGGCGATTGTGCTTCCCGTGCTCATCGTGCAGGACTGGGTCAGCGTCTGGGCCTTCCGGCGAGATTTTTCATTGCGTAACCTCTTCATCCTCATCCCCTCGGCGATGATCGGCGTCGCCGCCGGCTGGTTGCTCGCGGCCCGGGTAAGCGAGGATGCGGTGAGGCTCGCGGTCGGGATCATCTCGATCGTCTTCGTGGCCTACATGCTGGCGCGCGACCGGCTCGGCAGCGATCCCGTCGACACGCCAGGCGTTCCGGGCGGACTGGTGTGGGGCTCGCTGGCGGGCTTCACCAGCTTCATCAGCCACGCCGGGGCGCCGCCGTTCCAGGTCTATGTCATGCCCCAGCACCTGAAGCCGCGCGTTTTCGCCGGGACGGCGACGATGTTCTTCGCCGCGGTCAATCTCATCAAGGTCCCGCCCTACTTTCTGCTCGGCCAGTTCAGCCGCGACAACCTCATGGTTTCCGTCGAACTCATTCCGATGGCCGTCCTCTCCACTTTCGCCGGCGTCTGGCTTGTGCGCAGGGTTGACGCCGACCGGTTCTACGCCATCATCCTGACCATCACCTTCGCGATCGGCGCCAAACTGATTTACGACGCCGTTCCGGCGCTCTTCCTCGCATGACACGCATGACCGACCGATTCGAGCGCGGCTTCCGCGGTCCCCTCCGCCGCGGCCGCGTCACGGCGCAGATCCCGTCCTTCGTCCTAGTCGGGCTGGCCGGCTATGCCGTCGACGCCGCCATCACCTATGCGGGGGCGAAATATGCCGGCCTCTCGCCCGAACTCGCTCGGCCCCCCGGGTTCATCGTAGCGACGATCGTCAATTTCCTCCTTAATCGAGCGATCACCTTCCGCCATTCTTCAGCGCCGCTGGTTCGCGCTTTCATACGCTATTGCGTGGTCGCTTCGGTGGGGCTCGCGGTCAACTACGGGGTCTACACCGCCTGCGTCCTTCTCGCCCCGCGCTTCGGCCTCGAAGTGAGGCCGGCGATGTTGCCTATCTTCATCGCCGCCGGCGCCGGCGTCGCGATGGTCTTCACCTTTGTCGGCTTCCGCTTCTTCGCCTTTCGTCCATTAGGCCCCGAAGTCCCTCCCAAACCGCGATCTTGACAGTATGCTGACGCGCGAAGCCTTCTGCGCCGAGCGCCGCTTTGCGTTCGCCGTGCTTCGGACTGAGAGGAGCCCATGTCCCAATCGTCCTATGATCGCGATCTCGACCGCAACGCCGCCAATTTCCAGCCGCTGACGCCGCTCGCTTTTCTAGAACGCGCGGCGGAGGTGTTCCCGGACAGGATCGCGATCGTCCACGGATCGCTGAAGCGAAACTACCGCAACTTCCACGCCCGCTCGAAGAAGCTCGCTTCCGCACTGGCAAAGCGGGGGATCGTGCGCGGCGACACGATCGCGGTCATGCTCGCCAATACGCCCGCTATGCTCGAGTGCCACTACGGCGTTCCGATGTGCGGCGCAGTGCTCAATACGCTGAACACCAAACTCGACCCGGCGGCACTCGCCTTCATGCTGGACCATGGGGAAGCGAAGGCGCTAATCGTCGACCGCGAATTTGCCGGCGTCATGGCGGCCGCCCTCGAACTCGTCAAGGGCCGCCCGCTCGTCGTCGACTACGACGATCCGGAATACGATGGACCGAGCGAACGGATCGGCTTAGTTGATTACGAGGCGCTGGTCGCCGAAGGCGACGAGACCTATCAGCGCAGGGCGCCTCTCGACGAATGGGATGCGATTTCCCTAAACTACACCTCAGGGACGACCGGCGACCCCAAGGGCGTCGTCTATCACCACCGCGGCGCCAATCTGCTGGCGATGGGCAATGTCGTCACTGGCGACATGGGCCGCCATCCAGTCTATTTGTGGACACTGCCGATGTTCCATTGCAACGGCTGGTGCTTCCCCTGGTCGATCAGTGTCAAGGCTGGAACGCATGTCTGCCTGAGGCAAGTGCGCGCCAAGGCGCTCTACGACCTGATGGCCGGTCACCGGGTGACTCATCTCTGCGGCGCGCCGATCGTCATGTCGGTGCTTCTGAACGCGAGCTCCGAGGAGAAGAAGCCGCTGCCGCATCTCGTGCGCTTCTTCACAGCCGCGGCGCCTCCTCCGGCCGCTGTGCTCAAGGCGATGAGCGAGGCGGGGTTCGAGGTCACCCATCTTTACGGCCTGACAGAGGTTTATGGACCGGCGGTCGTCAACGACTGGAAGGACGAGTGGAACGTGCTCGACCCCGAGACGCAGGCGCATCTCAAGGCGCGGCAGGGTGTGCGTTATCATGCGCTCGAGGCGCTTGACGTCCTGAGCCCCAATACGATGGAGCCGGTTCCCGCTGACGGGCAAACCATGGGAGAGGTGATGTTCCGCGGCAACGTCGTGATGAAGGGCTATCTCAAGAACAAGCCCGGGACCGACAAAGCCTTTGCCGGAGGCTGGTTCCATTCGGGTGACCTGGGAGTGAAGCATTCGGACGGCTACGTGCAGCTGCTGGACCGGTCGAAGGACATCATCATTTCGGGCGGCGAAAACATCTCGTCGATCGAGGTCGAGGACGCGCTTTTCGAGCATCCGGGCGTGCAACTCGCCGCGGTCGTGGCGCGACCGGACGAGAAATGGGGCGAGACGCCCTGCGCCTTCGTCGAGATGAAGCCAGGCCACCCCGCTACCGCTGACGAACTGATTGAATGGTGCCGCGTCCGGCTCGCGCGCTACAAGTGCCCACGCACGATCGTCTTTGCCGAAATCCCGAAGACCTCGACCGGCAAGGTGCAGAAGTTCGCGCTACGGGAGCAGGCAAAACAGCTCCGTTAGGGCTCGGGGTAGCGCATGCTCGGCGACGACTGGCCGCTCTATTGCCGCAAGCTCCTCCTCAACTCCGTCGCCTCGGCGGCGCGCCAGTTCCCGGGCCCCGGCGAGCAGGCGCGGGAACGCGTGTACGGCGTCCGAAGGACGCTTAAGGAGGCGCGCGCCATCGCCCGGCTCTTCCTGCCGTCTCTCGGGGAGCCCGCCCGCGTCACCATCGCCGCGCTCGCCGTCGTGCGTCGACGGGTCGGCCACATCCGCGACCGCGACGTGTCGAGGCCCGCCTCGCCCGATTGGCACCGCCCCCGGAAATCGCCGCGCAGCTCGTCGAGACAATCGAGCGCAAGCGCGCGGCGGCGAGCCGCGCGCACAGCGGCTTTGCGACGAGCGCCTCCCGCACCCAGCTCAACGCCATCGTCAAGTGGCAGGAGTCCTGGCAATTGACCCGCTTGGGCAACGACGAAATCGTGAAGGCTGTTGCGCGCACCTACCGGCAGGCGCGCCGCCGCGGTAAGATTGCGCTCCGGAGCGACGACCCTGCGGCGCTGCACGCCCTGCGCGCTCGCGTGGTCGACCTTCAATACCAACTCGCGGCGCTTTCTTCCGCCTCACCGGCGGCGCTCAACGCTCAGTCGGAAGAGCTGAGTGCGCTGCGCGACACGCTCGGCGACTTCAACGATCTCCACGTGCTCTCAACTTTCGCAGCCGAACACGCTGCCCTGACGCACGAAGCGCTGGGGGAACTGATGGCGCAAATAGCGGCGAGGCAGAAGAAACTGCGGCGTCGCGCCGAAACCTGGTTCGGACGCCTGTTCAGCGACAGGCCCGACGCGTTCGCCGAGCGGCTTTCGGACTATCTTCTCCAGCCCATGGCGATGCCCGAGGCCGGCGAACCGAATGCTCACGACCAGGCAAAACGGCCATCTCCATCCGTCAGCGGGTAACCAGGTCAATTGCGACCCATCGTCGTCCGGGTCGAAGGCCCTTGCGGCCCTTTGAACCCGCGGCATTGAGTGGCGGCAGATCCTTCGGGGGATTCGCAAGACCTGCCGCCACCTGCCGGGGTCGCGCGGGCTGGGAATGAGCGACCACCGACTGAACAGCGAGACGCGCTTTCGCGCCGGGCCGGGGACAAGCCCACAATCCCGCCGTCCATCTCAATCCGACGCCCCACCAAGGCTCGGTTTTTTGGAAGATGCCCCTTTCCTCGCCCGGCTGCAACTGCCGCGCGAACGTTTTCCCGGCCAACCTACCACAGAATGGAACTTCCCAGCTTACGGGCGGCCTTTAGCCGTGGATTGTTTGGGGCAATATTATGGAAAACTGGAAAACCTACGTAGCCGCCGATGCCGCAGAACCGGAAACGGCAGCATGGTCGACCACGCGTTCAGTGGCAGGAGCGTTCGATGCGTTGGCCAACTCAAGCGCCGCAGACACAGCTTCGTCCACCCGTTCGAGCCAGATGAACGTCAATTGCTGGCGCACCTCTTCGGGGATGTCTTCAAAGTCCTTCCGGTTGCGCGCCGGTAGCATAACGCGCTTGATTCCGGCCCTATGCGCCGCAACGACTTTCTCCTTGATGCCGCCGACCGGGAGCACCAGTCCACGCAAGCTTATCTCGCCGGTCATAGCCGTGTCGCTGCGCACCGTGCGATCGGTCATAAGTGAAACGAGCGCCATGAACATCGCGACGCCCGCGCTAGGACCGTCCTTTGGCGTGGCGCCTGCCGGAACATGAATGTGGATATCGATCTTTTCGAAACGATTGGGATCGATGCCGAATGAGGCAGCGCGATTCTTGACGATGCTGAGCGCCGCCTGCGCGCTTTCCCGCATCACCTCGCCGAGCTGACCTGTAAGAATCAGCCGGCCGCTTCCGGGAATGGTGGTCGCCTCGATGAACAGAATGTCGCCGCCGACCGGAGTCCAGGCGAGGCCTGTCGCAACGCCAGGCACGCTGGTGCGCATCGCGACCTCGTCCTCGAATGGCGGCGCGCCGAGAAGGAGCTGAAGATCTTCGGGTGATATCGCGAATGGTCCGCGCTCGCCTTCGGCGATTCGCATTGCCGTCCGACGCAGCATTCTTCCGATCTCGCGCTCGAGGCTTCGAACACCGGCCTCGCGCGTATAATACTGAATGACCGCCCGCAGCGCGTCGTCGGCAACCTTGACCTGGGCCGGCTTAAGGCCATTGGCCTCCACCTGACGCGGAACGAGATAACGGCGGGCGATTTGCAGCTTCTCGCTGGCCGTATACCCGGCGAGAGTGATGATCTCCATCCGGTCGCGAAGCGGCCCGGGGATGGTGTCGAGCATATTCGCGGTCGTGATGAATACGACGTGGCTGAGGTCAAACGGCACGGCGAGGTAATTATCGCGGAAGGTGCTGTTCTGTTCGGGGTCCAACACTTCGAGCAGAGCCGAGGCGGGATCGCCCTGAATGCCAGCGCCGAGCTTGTCGATCTCATCCAGCATCATGACGCAGTCGCGGGCGCCGGCTTTGCGGATCGCCTGGATGATGTTGCCGGGCAGAGCGCCGATATAGGTTCGCCGGTGTCCGCGAATCTCCGCCTCGTCATGCACCCCGCCGAGACTCACGCGTACGAACTTGCGGGTCATCGCGCGCGCGATCGACTGACCGAGCGACGTCTTGCCGACGCCCGGAGGGCCGACGAAGCAAAGGATCGGCGCCTTGCCTCCCGGCGCCAGCTTGCGGACGGCCAGATACTCGATGATCCGGCGCTTGATTTTCTCGAGACCGAAGTGGTCCTCGTCGAGGATGCGGCGCGCCGCGGCGATGTCGATTGGCGCTTCCTCGGGAAGGGCCCAGGGCAAATCGACCAGCCAGTCGAGATAGGTCCGCACCATCCCATATTCGCCGGCGGCTTCCGGCATGCGCTGCAGGCGGCGCAACTCCTTACGGGCCTGGTCTTCGACTTCTTTGGGCATTTTCGCGTTGCTGATCGCCTTTTCGAGTTCGGCGATTTCGGCGGACTTTCCCTCGTCCGTCTCGCCGAGCTGGCGCTGAATGGCCGCCATCTGCTCGCGCAGCAGGACCTCGCGGTTACGCGCATCGAGCGACGCTTTGGTTTCGCGGCCGATCTCCTGCGACAGTCGAAGAACCTCGATCCGGTGCGCGAGGAGCCGCGACACTCGCTCCAGCCGGGCCCCGATATCGATCGTCTCGAGGATCTCCTGCTTCTCATCAGGCGGCGCATCCATGAACGTCGCCACCAGGTCGGCGAGCGCGCCCGGCGAATCGATCCCCTGGATCGTCATGAGCAACTCATTTGGCGCCTGCGGCAGGAGCTGCACGGCCTCGACCGCCTGCCTCTTCAGGTTGATAAAGCGGGCCTCGATCTGGTCAGACGATGGCGCGGGCTCCGGAATGCTCACTGTCTCGGCGACGAAGAACGGCCAGCCAGTCAGATATTCGACGAACTCGAAACCGCTGCTCCCCCTGGCACACGAGATGATGTGTCCCGTCCGGCGCGGTGATGTAGCGAACGATATTGGCAACCGTTCCCATCCGGTGCAGATCGACGGGAAGGGGATCTTCGACATCGGCGTTGCGCTGCATCACAATTCCGACCGGCTTCTGCTCCCTGACCGCTCTCTGCGCCGCCATAACCGAGCGGGGACGGGCGAGCGCAATCGGCAACACCGTCCCCGGAAACAGCACCATGCCGCGAACGGGCACAATGATGAGCGAATCCGGCGGCAACGGCGGCGATTGCGGCTCCTGGCGGCTCTCTTCGGATGCGTTCCCGGACGTAGGCTCAGCCATTCTAGGTCTCCGCCTTCTGCAGCGTGACCAGCAGGCAGCCGTTCGATTCGGATCGATGAATGGCGCTGTAGCGTCCCGCGGGAAGAGCGACATGGCGCTCGAAGCGGCCCTGCGGAAGCTCAAGCCGGTGAATGATCGCGGTCTGCATCTCTGCCGGATACGTGCGGCTCCCCGAAATGATCAGCTCTCCCGCGTCAATTAGCGCTTTGACCTCCTCGAGGTCGACCCCAGGCAACGCGACGAACACAAGTACCGCGCGGTCCGTCTCGAGCACATCCACCGGCGGCTCCCATGCGACCCGGGAGGGCGAAGCCGCCGGCCGGAAGAACTGCCGATGCATCTGCTCTGCTCGCGCGAGCATCTCGAACGCTTCCGACCACATCCAATAGCGCGGAAATTTCGTCTCCATCGCCTCGCCTTCCGGACCGCTCCGATTTCGACGCCAGAACTTCGCCCGACAATAACTTATTTCCAGACGGAGTGCATCCAGACGCGCGGCAATTCGGCGCCGACCTCGCCACGACTTTCGAGCCCTTACGCCGCGCGCCTGACCTCGATCGTCACATGCGAGAGAGAGGGGAAGCGCGCCAGTTTGCACGGTAGTCGGCCTCGCTGCGCGCGGTTCGCGTGACGACCGACACGATCGCGCCGAGATGGCCGGGCCCGAGCCGCCAAAGATGCAGATCGGCTATGCGGTCTCCCTCGCCTTCGATTGCGCACCGCAGATTGTCTGCCATCCGGCAGTCGGGGTTCATGTCGAGCAGGATGGCGCAAGTGTCCCGGATCAGCGCAGCCGACCAGCTCGCGATGACGAACGCACCGACGATTGCGGCGGCTGGGTCCATCCAGGACCAACCGAACAGCCCCGCAAGGCTCAGTCCGACGATGACCATCACCGAGACGGTGGCGTCCGCCATGACATGGATGATGGCGGCGCGCATGTTGTTGTCGCGCGCCGGCGGACCAAGCGCGTGCTCATGCTTCTCAAAAACGACCGGATACACCTCGCCGTCGATGGTGACGTTGACGTTGAAGGCGTGCGGCTCCGGAATCTCCTGGATCGATTCCAGGAATGCGCCACGGTCGGTGAAGGAGAAGACCTGCCGCGCGCCGTCCGGCCGCACTGTCTCGACGGACGCGGCGGAAGCGGACACGACCGGGCCGGATTGGCGGCTGAGACGGAACCGCGGCGGGACGCCGTCCTCGAACACGTCGAGGACGGCCTCGCCGTCCCTGGTGGCGATCCGCTTCGACCCGTCGTGCCCACGCCCCGTGCGAGACGGTCCATGGTTGTTGCCGTGGCTGTGGCCCCGATGCCCGCCGCCGCTTAGGAGTGCGGCGCTCGCAACATTGACGACGAGGCCGAAGACCGCGATCGGAATTGCCTCGGCAAATCGTATCGGCGCGGGCGCGAACAAGCGGCTCACCGCCTCGTAGCCGATCAGAAGCGCGATCAAAGAAAGGACGATCGCGCTGGTGAAGCCGGCCAGATCACCGAGCTTGCCGGTGCCGAAGGTGAAACGTGGGTCGTTCGCGTATCGGCGCGCGAAGCTGTAGGCCAGCGCCGCCAGCAGCAGGGCGCCGGCGTGCGTGCTCATGTGAAGGCCGTCGGCAATCAGCGCGATCGAGCCGAACAGCCAACCGCCGACGATCTCGGCGAGCATCATGGCGGCGCAGAGCCAGATGACGGCCCAGGTCCTCCGCTCGCTTTTTTCGTGGCCCGCGCCCAGGAAAACGTGGCCATGGAACGCGGTATAGGCCTCGCTTCCGATGTCGCTCATGGGTGAGCCTTATCTGAGGAAGGCGCGCAAGACGCGAACAAACGCACCGGACCGTCTCCGGATCGTGTGGGTCATGCCTTTCCCTATATACCCCCATACCCTATGAGAGGCGCAAGTTCGCTGCGCCTCGCCCTTGCATCCTGACCTTGGTCCGTCGAATAATCGTATGAGCCGGGCGGCCGTCGGCCGCGTTCGCCGGCTCCTCGGGAGGACATGAACTATGAGAGCAATTGGGATCTTCGGCATCTTGGCCGTTGCCGGCCTCGCATGCGCGAGCGCCGCCAATGCGATGAGTTTGACGAGCCCGGACGTGAAGTCGGGCGGCAAGATCGCCGACGAGCAGGTGTTCAACAGCTGGGGCTGCACGGGCAAGAACGTGTCGCCGGCGCTTTCCTGGTCGGGCGCGCCCAAGGGGACGAAGAGCTTCGCCGTCAGCATTTTCGATCCCGACGCGCCGACCGGCAGTGGCTTCTGGCACTGGTGGGTGGCCGATCTGCCGCCAGATACGACCGGATTGCCAAAGGGTGCAGGCAACGGAACGGGGTTGCCGGCAGGCGCACTCCAGGTTCGCAACGATTACAGTCAGATGGGCTATGGCGGCCCGTGTCCGCCGCCGGGCCGGCCGCATCATTATCACATAACCGTTTACGCGCTCGACGTGGCCAAGTTCGACCTCGACTCCAACGCCTCGCCGGCCGCCGTCGGCTTCAACGTCAATGCCCACACGCTCGCGAAGGCGACGTTGATTGGTCTTTACGGGCGTTGATGACCTCATGTCCCCCGCGGGAACAGGCGCGACATTTTTTCCCGCGGGAGGGCTGGTCGCCGCAAACCAAACGGCGCCTATGCAGATCGCTTTTTCGACCCGCCGCTAAACGGGTAAAAGGGGCGCCAGCTCTTTGAACAATCGGGGCACGCGGCTCAATCGGCGCTAAACTTGGCGCGACGGGCGTCTGGCGGCAGGGCTTCCGCTTGCCGCCGTGGCTCGCCCGGACCGGGCTCACTTGTACCCCACCTCGATCCGGGCGTAGGTCGCCTCGGTGAAAGCCTCGAACTTGCTGCCGACGAAGCTCGCAGTCAGGGTTCCGGCGACGAAGATGGCGATCATCTTCGGTACGAAGGTGAGCGTCATTTCCTGCACTTGGGTCAGCGCCTGGAGGAGCGCGATGGCGACGCCGACCACCATCGCCGCTGCGACCGCGGGCCCCGCGCCGACGATGATCATCCAGATCGCCGCCTGGACGAGGTCGACCGCGTCGCCTTCGTTCATTGCACGCTCGCGCCATTGGTAAGGGAAACGGTCGCCCCGTTCGTCAGCGTCGCCACCGAACCCGAGCTCGTCACGCTAACCGACGCGACCTGGCCCGAGGTCGAGCCGTCGGCCGAGGTGATCGTCTGGCCGACCAGGTTCTCGGCCTGGGTCAGCGAGGTCGCGGTGAGGAGCGAGGCGAGGTTGGTGTTCGTCTGCACCGCCTGGCCGACCTCGGACACGGTCGCGAGCTGCGACACCATCTGCGCCGGGTCCATCGGCTGGGTCGGGTCCTGGTTCTTCATCTCCGCCATGAGCAGGGTGAGGAAGTCGTTGTAGCTCAGCGAATTGGTCGAGGCGGCAGCCGAAGACGAAGCGGTGGAGGCGGACGCGGCGGGGCTCGCGACGGGGTTGGCGGCGGTCACGGTCATGGGCACGTTCTCCTGCTTCAGGCGGCGCTTTGCTCAGCTTCGGTTTCGAGCTCGCAATCTTCCAGCGGAAAGAGGGCGCGCAGCGCCTTCATCGCTTCGAAGTGGCGTCCCTTGGCGAGCGATTGGGCGACGCCCCTCAGGCTCGAGATCAGCTGGGGCGTGCGATAGGCCCCCAGCGCCGTCTCCATCAGCGAGCTAGCGAGCGGCGTCGCGGTCGCGGCCGCAGCGGGGTCCATCAGCATGATCTGCACCGCGAAATAGATCTGGCGGGTCAGCGTCGTCGCTTCCTTCGCCTGCATGACGTGGTTTTCGAGCAGGAACGTCACGTCGTTCAAGAGCTCGATCGTTGCCTTGCGGTCGACGCGAATGACCGCGCCATTGATGAAAAAACGCTCGCCGGCTCTCAGCGTGATGTTCATCGCCGCCTCACTTGAGCCCGTCGCGGATGATCTCGTTGATCTCGATCATCGGTGCGAGGTCATCGGTGACTCGGGCGCGCATGCGGTCGATCTCCTTCATCATCCAGATGCCGATCGAGATGATGCCGGCGCGCAACTGGGCCGGCAGCTCGTTGTTCGGGTCCTTGAGATCGTCGAGAAAGATCGTCCACAGCCGGCGCAGATAGAACAGCGCCTCGACCCGCTCGCGCGACAGAGGCCCCTTCTCCTGCGCCGCTCGCAGCATGCCGATCACGCGGTCCATCGCCGCGCGCTCGCGCGCCCGCATCGTCTGGTGCGAATCCTCGACCGCTTCGTTGTAGGCGAATTCGTACATCGCAATCCTGAGAGGTCAGGGGACGGGCAGGTATTGGGCGAGATTGAGCTGCTGGATCCGTGCGGTCAGCTCGTAGGCCATCTGGATCTGATTGGTCAGGCTCGAGATCTGCGCCGCGGTCGCGGTCTGATCGACGTCGTCGAGACCGTCGACCTGCTGTTGCACGAGGGTGAGCTGCGTGCTCATCGTGTTGTTGGCGTCGGTCACCGCGCTCTGGGTCGCGCCGAGCGCCGCCTGCGTATCGGTGAGCGAAGCCTGGCCTTGCGTGATCAGCGACGTCGCCGCCGAGGCGACCGCCTGCTGTGCGGTCGCGCTGAGCCCGGAGCCGCCGAATTCGGACAGCATCGTATAGGCCTGGGCGAGCTCCTGGAACCCGGGCTGGTTCGCATTGGTCGATGTCTCGACCGTTTGCCCGGGCGCGATCTCGGCGCTGGTGTTCGTGCTTGAAGCCGACGACCAGTCCGACGTCCAGTTTGATCCGGAGAACAGCGCCGCGAACGGACCCGCGAGAAAGGACTGCATCTGCGCAGGGGTTATGCTCGCAGCCGCCGTGTCGGTCGGCAGGCAGCCGAAAGTCGCCTGAAACGCGTTGTCGACCGCAGTCTTTGCCGCCGACGTCGGGGTCGAATAATAGTCCGCCATCGGCGCGGCCGAGGTATTGATCCCGCCGAACACATATTGGTCGCCCGAGGTCGCGTTGGCGGAGGCAATCAGCCCCTGTAGGGCCGATTGGCCCATCGTCTGGAGCGTCGCTCCGGAATTGGCGCTCGGCGTCCACGCGATCAGATCGTTGAGCGTCGATTGCGCGCTCGAACTCATCGCCGACAAGGCGTTCTGCGCCGTCGACAGACTGGTCGAGACGACGTCGTTTCCTCCGGTCAGCGTCTGGAGCTGCTGGACCTGTTCCTTCAGCGACAACTCGTAGCCGGACTGTTCGCCGAGCTGGAGGCCGAGATCGGCGTATTGGCCGGTCGATTCCTCGGTCATCGCCGTCGTCAGCTGCGCCTGCGCCTGCTGCACCGGAAGTACGAAGCTGCTGATCAGGTACTGGCTCGAGACGAAATTCGGGCTCATAGTCATGCCGCGTCCAGGAGAGCGGAGAACATGCTGTTGACGGTCGTCAGCAGCTTCGCCGACGAGGCGTAGGTGTTTTCGAGGTTGAGCATATTGGTCAGTTGGGCATCGAGATTGACGCCGGTCGCGTTCGACAGCGCCGACGACGCCTGGGTGGCGAGCGCATTCTGATAGGCCGAGGCGTTGCTCGCCTGCTGGTTCTCGCCCTGGATCCAACTGACCGAGGCGTTGGCGTAATCGGAGAGGCTCGTCGAAGAGCCGAGGCCGGCGGAAGGATCAAAGCTCTGGGTCGCGCCGATCGCGCTGACGAGTTCCTGGAGGCGCCCTGTGTAACTCGCTGACCCGGTCGAATTGTAGGTGTAGGCCGGGTTGCCGGGGTCCGAAATGCCGCCGTTTTGCAGCAGCGTGGCGTTTCCGCCCTGCGATGGATCGACGTTCGGGTTGACCTCGATCGCGGCGGCGAGGCCGGTCGCCGCCGACGATCGAGGGCAGACTCGTTGCGCCCGGCGTCGTGAAGAGGCCGGGCAGCGAGGGGAGCGTCGGCGTCGTCGACTGGTCGCTTTCCGAGAAAGCGTTGATGAGACCGCCCGCGATCTGGTCGAGCTGGGCCTCGTATTGCGGCGCAAGCGTGTCGCGCAACGCGGCGTAGCCCGCCAGCGCCCCGGACTGGATCGGCATCGGCGAATTCGGACCCGTGATCGGCACGCCGTCGACGGTCACAGGCTGTCCGCTCTCGCCGTCGACGAGTGTCGGCGTCGCGGTGAAGGCGACCGTGCGCGGCGTGTCCTGGAAAAGCGTCACGCCGCTGTCGGTATAGATCGACATCGAACCGTTCGCCGCGGTCGTCGTCGTTACGCCGGTCTGCTGTGCGAGCTGGGTCACGAGCGAATCGCGCGTATCCTCGGCGCTTGCGACATTCGCGCCGCTCGCAAGGCCACTCACGACCGCATTGTTGGCTGCGGTGAACTGGTTTAACAGCGAATTGATCGTGGCGACCGACGAAGCCATGTCTTGGTCGGCCTGCTCGCGCACCTGATTGGCCGCCGCCGCGCCGCTGTTGAGAGAGGTAGTGAGCTGTGACGCGGCAGTGACCGCCGCGTCGGCGGCCGAAGAGGACGTTGGAAAATCCTCGTAGGTCGTCAAGGCGCTTTGCAGATTGGCGAGCATCGCCGATGGCGAGGCGCCGTTCTGGTTCGCCCCGGAGGACGACGAGGCCGAAGCGCTGTCGTCGACCGTGGCGGCGAGCGTCGCCAGGCCGTTGGCGATCGCCTGTTGCGCAGCGGCTTGCGCGGTCGACGTCGAGACCTGCTCGGTCAGCGCCGCGTTGGCGACGCGCGTCACCGAGGCGACGTCGGCGCCGCCATAGGAATTCGCGACGATATTCGCGGTCTCGGTCGAATAACCGGGCGTGTTCGCGTTGGCGACATTGTTCGAGACGACCGCCGTCTGCGCCGCGTTGACCGCAAACGATGAGCTGATGATGTTGAATGCGGCCGAAAGAGTCACGGCGCCTTTCCTTGCTCGGTCACGGTTTCAGGTTATTCAGGACGTCGAGAATATCAGCGCCCGTCTGGAACACCTTGGAGTTCGCCTCATAGGCGCTTTGCGCCTGGATCATGTCGGTGAGCTCGGTCGCGAGATCGACGGTCGAGCTTTCGAGCGAAGACGAATTGATGGATCCTAGGCTGCCCGAGCCTGCGGTTCCCAGAAAGATTGGCCCCGAGGCCGAGTTGGACGAAAAGGCGTTTCCGTTGACAGATGTCAGATTGTCCGGACTCGCTACATTGGCCAGCGGGATGTCGTAGGCGGCGATCGAGGCTCCGTTGGAGTAGTTGAACGACAGCGTGCCGTTCGACGAGAAGGAGACGCCCTGAAGGCTCGCCGGCGCCGAGCCGTTTGCGGTCGCGGAGCTGACGCTGAAACCGGCCGCCAGCTGGGTCGTGTTGCTGAGGTTCAGACTTACTGTCTGCCCTCCCGGGACCGTGAACGAGAGGGGAGACCCCGAGGACAACGTTCCGTTGGCCGGATCGAAAGTGAGCGTGCTCGTCGCCAGCGGGCCGGAGGAATAGGGGAAGCCGCCACCCGACGCCGCGCCGGACGCGTCGTACGCGTCGACCTCCCAAGTGTTGGCGCCCGTGTTCGTCAGGTAGAGATTGATCGTGTGCGCTCCGCCGAGGTTGTCGTAGACGACGAGCGAGGTTTCGTCCGTGTAGGTCGAACTTGCCGAATTGGCGGACGGCAGGTCGGCGGCGGCGACCGGCGTCGCGGTCGAAGGCAGATTGGCCGCGATCGACGCGCTGGTCGTCGGCGAGGCGGTCTCGCCGGAGGACACGACATTGACCATCTGCAAGCTGCCCAGCGCGTCCGCCGGCGGGGCCGCGCCGCTCTGAATGTCGCTCCCCATCAGATAATAGCCGCCGCTATTGACGAGATTTCCGGACGCGTCTGTCGTGAAGGAACCGTCACGCGTGAGAAACAAGTCTCCGCTCGAGTTGGAGACGACGAAAAATCCGGAGCCCTGAACGGCGAGGTTTGTGGAGGTCGCGGACGAGGCAATATTGCCTTGAAGCGTGTTGAGCGAGATTACGCTGCTCGTGACGCCGCCACCTGGCGCGGCGCCTGAGACCGAGTCGACGATGCTCGAGAAATCTGTTTCCTGGTTCTTATAGCCGGTCGTATTGGCGTTCGCGACGTTCTGCGAGATGGACGAGAGCCAATCCGAATTGGCCAGCATGCCCGAAACGCTTGTATTCAGGATGGTCATAGGGACTCCCCGGCGAGCTGGTCCATTTGAAGTCCGCCGACTTGCGTGAGGCTGGACCTCACGTCGCCGACCGGACCAGACTGCCGACGAGCAGGTTCCAGCCATCGACCAGCACGAAGAACAGAATCTTGACCGGCAGCGAGATGACCGAAGGCGGCAGCATCATCATGCCCATCGACATGGTGAGCGTCGCCACGATCATGTCGATGACAAGAAAGGGCAGCACCACAAGAAAGCCGATCTCGAAGCCGCGCCTCAGCTCCGAGATCATATAAGCCGGAATGAGGAGCCTCAGATCGACTTTGGCGCGGTCGCCAGCGTCGAAGCGACCTTTCGACAGGTCCTCGAACAATGCGATGTCCTTCTCCCGCACTTGCGACAGCATGAATTCGCGAAAAGGCTGCGCGACGGCAGCGAGTGCGTCCTGCTGGCTGATCTGATTGTCCAGCATTGGCTTGAGCCCGTTTTGCCAGGCGCGGTCGAAGGTCGGCGCCATGACGAAGAAGGTCATGAATAGCGCAAGGCTGATCAGCACAAGATTGGCCGGCGCGCCCTGTACGCCGAGCCCGGATCGCAAGAATGACAACGCAATGATGAAGCGCGTGAAGCTCGTCACCATGATGAGGAGGCCGGGCGCGACCGACAGCACGGTCAGAAGCGCGACCATCTCGAGGATCCGGCCGCTGGCCGAGACGCCGCCAGCCGGAAGCAGAGCGTTCAGATCGACTGTCTGCGCGGCCGCAGGAGAGAGTGGAGGCAGGACGGCGGCCGCTACGACGAGGAGCCTCATTGCACGACCAGCGTGCGGATGACGAACTCGCGGACCTTGCCGCCCGTTCGCGTCGCCGCCCGCTCCTTGAGGTCCTGGCGGAGGTTCTCGAGTCCGACGGGCCCTTCCAGCTGCTTCAGCGATACAGTCCGCAGATAAGCGAGAATGTCGTCTCCGAGTTTGGCGGCGGCAGCTTGGGGATGCGGCATGGCCTTGGGGTCGAACACGATCGAGCTCTCCAGGCGAATCCATGTGTCCTGCGGCCCACCCAAATTGGTGACGATCGGTGGCAAGTCGTAAACGGACAAGGACTCCGCAGGGGCTAGATCTGGACTTGCAGCACTTTTCGCAGGCTGGGTCGCCTCGAACGCCGCCCCGACCGCCGCGCCGATCAGCACGACGATTGCGATCTCCGTCAGAGAGCCCTTGAAGCCCTTCGCCGCCGGCGGAGGCAGCGCGAGGTCAGGCATGAGCGCTCCCCTTAGAATGGCTTGGCGGCGTCATAGATCTGCTGTCCCCAGGACGGCTGTTGCACGTCGCTTTCGCGTCCGCGTCCGCCATAGGAAATGCGCGCCTCGGCGATGTGATCATAGGCGATGGTGTTGTTCAGCGAGATGTCGTAGGGCCGCACGATACCCGCGACGGTGAGCTGTCGAAGCTCATAATTGACCCGCACCTCCTGCGAGCCCGAGATAACGAGATTGCCGTTCGGCAGCACCCGAGTGACGACCGCCGCCACCGTTACCTGGATCTGCTCGGAGCGGTCGATGTTGCCCTGCCCCTGCGTCGCCGAGGTCGACGCGAGGTTGCCGAGGATCTGGGCCGGCTGATTCGACGAAGAGGCGGACGATCCGTTGTTGAAGCCGTAGTTGATTGTCATGCCGTCATTGGCCGTCTGCGAGCGGCCGCTCGTATTCCCGAGCGTCGCCTTGTCGTTGATGGCGATGATGACTTTGACGATGTCTCCGACGTGAGTGACGCGCGGCTCGGAGTAGAGGGAGGGAGGCAACGCGACGGCTGGCGTCTGCGGCGCGAGCGTACGGGCGCTCTGAATTGCAGAGGTCTCCTCCGGCACGAGGCCCGCCCCGACTGGGGAGAAGTTGGGTTCGCGCATGAACTCGCTCGGGCTGTTCCAGCAGCCGCCGAGCGCGAGCGCGGCCAGTAGGGGCGGAAGCGCGCGCGTCCGCATTTACGATTTCTTGCCTTCGACATTCGCGGCCGAGAGAACGCCGACGAGGCGGCTAGCGCGATCGGCCTCCATTTCGTCGAGAATCGCGCCCGCCGCATTCGGCTTCAGCTTGCCGAGAATCGCGGCAGCCATACGGTCGTCCAGGGCGCTCAACTCGCGGGCGGCGGCCTCCGGCTCCATCTTGGCGAAGATGGCGACAAGGCCGTCATTGGCGGCCGTCGCGAGCGCCTCGCGCTTGGCAATCCACTCTTGCGCGGAGGCTTCTGTCTTTTCGAGGTCGGCGATCCGCTGCTTAACCTGCGCATCGAGCTCGGCGAGACGCTTCGTCTGCCACGCGATCCGCGCTTCGGCGATCGAAGGCGCCACGGCGGCGCAGAATCGGCTCACATCGGCTTCTACGGACTTGTCCGCAGGCGCCTTCTCCGCCGCTGCTTTCGCCTTTTGCGCCTGCAGCGCCCGCCCGTCCTGGGCCGCAGCCGGAGAGACGAGCAGGAAGGCGGCGAGCATGGTCGTCGGCAGCCCCTGGAGAACGCGGACAAAAGCCATGCATCGACCTCGAGATCTGGAGATATCGTGGGATCGGCGCCTTGCGCAGGCCTTGCGCGCGCTACTGGATCACGAGATCGGCCTGTAGCGCCCCGGCCGTCTTGATCGCTTGGAGGATGGCGATGATGCCCGGCGGCTTGACTCCTATGCGATTCAGGCCGCTGACCAGCCTGCGCAGGCTCGATCCGCCGACGATGGCGATCGGACCGCCGGTCTGTTCGGCTTTGATCGTGGTGTTCGGCGTGACAACTGTCCGGCCTCGCGAAAACGGGTTGGGCTGGGAGACTTGCGGCTGCTCGTTCACGCGCACCGTCAGCGTTCCGTAGGTCACGGCGACGGTCGAAATCTGCACATCCTGCCCGACGACGACAGTGCCGGTGCGCGCGTCAAGCACGACGCGCGCGGCCATGTCCGGCTGAACCTGCAATCTGCCGACTTCCGCCATGAAACGCGCGAATGAAACGCGGCGCGGGCGAAACAGCTCGACCGTGCGGCTGTCGACCTCGTAAGCGGCGGCAGTCCGGAAGCGTGCGATCGAATAGGCGTTGATCGCATCGACGATTCGCACCGCCGTGGCGTAGTCGGGATTCTTCAGCTCAAGCATGGAGCGCAGCTGATCCGGCTCGCCGGCAACCTCCTGTTGCACGATCGCGCCGTTGGGGATCCGCCCCGCTGTCGGCACACCCTGCGACAGAGTCTCGCCCTCGCCCTGGGTCTGAAATCCGGTGACGGAGACAGCGCCCTGGGCGGTCGCGCGCACGACGTTGTCCCAGCCCTGGAGTTGGGTCAGGAGCAGCGTGCCGCCCATCAGCGAGGGGGCGTCGCCAAGGGCGGAGACGGTGACGTCGAAGCGGGAGCCGATCTGCTCTCCGGCCGGGAGGTCGGCTGTCACGATGACCGCCGCGACGTTGCGGTTGCGCAGCTGGATGCCGTGCACGTCCATGCCGAGGTTCTGCAGCATGCCCTGGACGGCCTGCTGGGTGAAGGGCGCGTTGGCGAACGTGTCGCCCGTGCCGCTCAGCCCAACCACCAACCCGTAGCCGACGAGCTGGCTGTCCCGTGCATCGCGCAGGACCGCGATGTCCTTGATACGCGCCGCAGCCGCTGGAGCGGCCATCAGGCAGAAGAGCATCGCGATCGCGAGAGCGCGCATCATCCGCCGCCGACCTTGACCGACCCGTCCGGCTGCACGGCGCCGGACACGGTGACGCCGCTATCGCTGTTCCGAACCCGCACGACGTCGCCGATCTCGCCGTCCTGCAACGCCGCGCCGGTTGTCATGATGAGGAGGCCGCCGTCGCTGTAGACAAGCTTCACTTCGGCGCCGTTGGCGACCAGCTTGCGGTTGGACACGCCCGCGTAAGGGATCGCATGTCCGGGCAGCAGGGTCAGCCGCGCCACCTTGCCGACAACGAGCGTGCGGTCTTCGATGAAGGGACCGCCGCCGTCGCGGACACCGCCCTCTGGACTGTCCGCGATCATCTCGTCGCGGATGACGTCGCCCGGATAGATGACGGCCGTCGGGGTCGGTGCGCCGGCCTCCTGCGCGCGCACGGGGCCCCAGAGCGCTCCCAGCACAAGGAGCGTCCAAACGGCGAGGCCAGCGACGGCCCCGCCTTCGTGTCCCATGACTGCCCGAAGTCCAACAGAGCGCGTCACGGCTACGAGCGCATGTTGGAGATCGTCCCGGACATCTGATCGGCCGCCTGGATCACCTTCGAGTTCATCTCGTAGGCGCGCTGGGCCGCGATCAGATTGGTGATCTCGGTCACAGGATCGACGTTGGACGCCTCGATGTAGCCTTGCTGAAGGACGCCGAACGCCGAGTCGCCGGGAACGCCGACAGTTGGCTGGCCTGAGGCCTGAGTCTGCTGAAAATAATTGCTGCCGAGCGCCTGCAGGCCGGCGTCGTTGACGAAATTGGCGATCGTCAATTGGCCGAGCTGCTGCGGCGTCGCTTGGCCGGGCACTGTGACGGTGACGACGCCCGTTTGGCCGATGGCGAGGTTCGTGGCGTTCGCGGGAATGAGAATTCGACGGGATCACGGTATAGCCATCCATGGTGACGAGCTGGCCGGTCTGGTTGGTGTTGAACGCGCCGTCGCGCGTGTAGACGGTGTCGCCGTTGGCGTTCGTCACCTGAAACCAGCCGCGTCCGTTGATTGCGAGATCGAGTGTGTTGCCGGTGTTGGTCAACGCGCCCTGCAGATCGACGCTGCGGATTGCGGCCGTGCGCACCCCGAGGCCGATCTGCGCCCCTTCCGGGATCGTCGCGTCACGACCGCGGCTCGATACGCCCATCAGCCGCTCGGTCTGGTAGATGAGATCGGTGAACTCGGCGCGCGAGCGCTTGAATCCGGTCGTGTTGATGTTGGCGATGTTGTTGGCGATGACCTCCAGGTTTTGCTCCTGGGCGCTCATGCCCGTCGCGGCGATCGCGAGCGCTCTCATTTCATCATTCTCCGCGTCTCGTGTAACTCGAAGGCGTCCCTTCTCCCCGCTCGCGGGGCGAAGGTCAGGATGAGGGGCGGGGCCCTAAGCGGACGATCGCCTCGCCCCTCACGCGGCCTCGCCCCGCGAGCGGGGAGAGGGGAGAACCTTCAGATCGGCATCCGCGCGATCTCCTGATAGGCGGAGACAGCCTTGTCACGGATGGCGAGAAGCGATTGAAGCGAGCGCTGCGCGCCCATCACTGCGTCGACCACCTTCATCGGGGACACCGCGCCCTCGATGCCCTGGATCGCCGCGGCTTCGCCGGCTTGCAGCGTTCCAACCGCGGACCCGATCGCTTGACCGATCGCATCCTCGAAACTCGCTCCTCCGGCCGGCGCGACCGGACCCTGTGGTGACGCCGGCCCCACGCTCCCGCGGAGCGAGTCGACGGCGGACAGTCCTTCGATCATGGTTCATGTCCTTGCGTTCACGCGTCTTTCATCAGGCCGACCGTCACGCTGAGCATGTCGGCCGATTGCTTGGCGACCTGGAGGTTCGCCTCGTAGGTGCGGTTGGCCTCGCGCATGTCGGCGAGCTCGACCAGCACGTCGACGTTGGGCATCTTGACCATTCCGTTCGCGTCCGCCGCCGGGTTGCCGGGATCCCTCTCGACCTTGAACGGCGTCTGATCGGTTCCGATCGTTTTGATTGCGACCAGATTGGCGCCGGTTGCACGGTCGAGGGTGCTCTCGAACGATACGGTCTTGCGGGCATAGGGGTCTGCGCCGGCGTAAGCGCCGGTCGACTGGGCGTTGGCGATGTTTTCCGAGACGATCCTGAGCCGCGTCGATTGCGCCTCGAGCCCGGACGCGGCGATGCGGAGCGAGGTTTGCAGGGGATCGTGCATCACTTGAGCGCCGCGAGCAGGAGCTGATGAAAGGCGCGGCGGATGTTGGCGGTCATCGAGAAGTCGCGATTGACCTCGCCGAGATTGATCATCTGCTGTTCGAGACTGACGGTATTGCCCGACAACAACTCTTCACCCGCCTCGGGCTCGACCTCCTTGAGCGAGTCGAGGATCGTGTCGGCCGGCGCTATGTGCCCGTGGTTCGTCGAGGCGAGCGCGATCGGCGACGCATTCAGGTAGGTCGAGAACGGCTGCACGTCGAGGGCGCGATAGCCGGGGGTGTTGGCGTTGGCGACGTTGTCGGCCACCGCAACCTGCCGGGCGGACAGCCATTGCGACTTCTCCGAGGCGACCTGGAAGAGATAGATGTCCGACAAGAGCGCGCCCGTCCGCTTTACACCCGAGCGAGGCTGCGCGTCCGGGCTTGCCCGGGGCTTGCAGGGGCTTGCCACGGGCGCCGGCGCCCAATGTGGCTGTCGAACAAACGTCGGCCGTCCGGTCCGCGGTCGACAAATCCGCTGTTCGGGCGAATAAGTCCGCTGTTCCGTTTGCTGCCGCGATTTTTGCTCAAGCTGCTGACTTTGTGGACATATTGGCCGCAGAACCGTGGCCGGGGATTCCCGGTTTTGCAATATTCGCTGTTTTTGCCCCTGTTACCAGCGGATTCGGATTCCCGCCGGTCCCGTGCGGCCGCCGGCCCTACTCGTCGATCTGGGCGCTCGCCAGCGCGGCCATGAGCCGCTCGGCCTTCGCGCCTTCGCTGAGGCCCTTCTCGTCGAAGAGGATGTCGAGGATCTCGACTCCGGCCAAGCGCTCGCCGATCGTCAGCCGGAAGAAGGCCGAGACCATCGCGTGGCGAAACTCCATGTCCAGAGTGATCACGGGCGTCGCATTCCAGGGCGCCTGGACCGAAGCAGAAAGCGCATAGCGCAGCGTTCCGCTCTTGAAGAAGAGTTCGGTCGAGGAATTGACGAGATCGGCGATGTTGGCCGCATGCTCGTTGCGGATCATCGCCACGAGCTCGGCGGCGTCGGTGAGACGCAATTCGCTCGCCACGTCGACGAGGGCGTCGGCGATGATGCGCTCACCGTCGACCGATTGAACCGGCGATGGACGCGGCGAGCCTACGGCGTTCGGTAGGCCCATCCCGCTTTCCTTTGCTGGATGAGATGCACGATCTCGGCCACCGCGCGATAGAATTCGGCCGGGATCGGCCGCTCGACCTCCACGCCCGAATAGAGCGAACGGGCCAGCGGCTTGTCCTCGATCACGGGGATGTCGTGCGCGTCGGCGATTGCACGAATCTTGAGCGCGACGAGGTCGGCTCCCTTTGCCAAGACGAGGGGCGCGCCGCCCTCGCTCCGAACGTATCGCATCGCCACTGCGAAATGGGTCGGATTGGCGACTACCATCGTCGCGCGCGGCACGGCCGACAACATGCGACGGCGGGAACGATCGAGGCGTAGCGATCGCAGGCGCGCCTTGACCATTCTGTCGCCCTCGGCCTGCCTGAGCTCCTCCTTGACCTCCTGCCTGCTCATTCGGTTGTCGCGCCGCCAGAGAACTCGCGACCAGACGAGGTCGGCGCTGGCGATGGCGAGCGTGGCCGCCAGTACCGCCCCGATCGTTTTTACCGCGAGCGCGTGAATGCGCTCCGGCAGCGCGCCGGGATCGTCGTTCATTGCAGTCAGCAGAACAGCCTTCTGACCCAAGAGCATAGTCCCAGCAACAGCCGCGACGGCGCTAAGCTTGATCAGGCTCTTCGCGAACTCCACACCCCCGCGCGCGCCGAACATTCGTCGGAAACCCGCGCCCGGCGAGATGCGCGAGAAGTCGGGCATGATGCGGTCGGGCACGATGCGCGGGGTTCCTTGTGCGATTGACGCGACGACGCCGGCTCCCATCAAGAGGGCTACGACAGGCCAGAGAAACGTGGCGGCGGCGCCGACGAGCGGACCCGCCAGCCCGAGCGCGTCGGCGCCGCGCTGAATTCGCCAACCGGCTGGGTCGTCGATCACGCCGATCAGTCCAGCGATGAGGCCGACGATTCGTCCGGGAATGATGAAGACGAATGCGATGAGCGCCGCCGACAGTGAGGCGAACAGGGGCGCCTCGCGCGAGAAGGCGGTCCGTCCGCGCTCGATGGCGTCATGGAGGCGCTTCTCCGTCGGCTCCTCAGTCTTGTCCTCGTGATCGACGTCGCCAGTCATTCCGCGCGTTCTATTCCTTATGCCGCTTCGTCCGCAGCGACGGCGAGCTCGATCTCGTTGCGGGCGGCCATGCCGAGCACGATTTCGGCGATGGCCTTGCGCGCCTTGGCGACATCCCGGGCCGGCGCAGCCATACCGGACGCGAGCTCGGCCTCGACCAGGCGCCGCCCGCGAGAAGGCATCGAGGAGAGAATAGAGTTGCGGAAGTCTGGGTCGGTCCCGCGTAGCGCCATAACGACTATGTCTATCGAGGCACGGTCGAACAGAAGCGCCCGCGCGCGCTCGGGCAGTCTAGGCAGATCGTTGAAGGAGAAGAGCATCGTCTTGATGACGGCGGCGTCCTTAGGCCGCGCCTCGCCAATGGCGCGCATAACGTCTGCGGCCTCTTCAGGCTCAAGATTGTTGATTATGCCGGCGATGCGCTGGCGTCCATCCTCGGCGGGCGCCTGCGTCTTGGCGGCGTCCAAGAGACCGCGCAGTGCTCTTTCGACCAGTTGCGCCGCGAACTGAGTGATTTCCTGCGGCGCAACCAGTCCACACAGCGCTGCATTGCGGCGGCCGCGAGGAAGGGCGCTGACGATCTTGGCCGCGAGCGGAGGGTCGAGCCTGGAAAGAAGGTAGGTCGCGGTGGCAGGCTTCTCTGCCAGCAAGAAGGCGATAATGGAGCGTTCCGGAATGTTGGCGAGCGCCCGCCATACGTCCAACCCCTCGTCGGCCGCCACGCCAAGCAGATCATCGACCTCGCGCGGCGGCAGGGCGTCCGCCAGAAGGGTGCGCGCCCGGCTGGCGTCGCCGAGGAGGTTCACGCCTACGGAGAAGTCGGCAGCGAATTCATCTGTCAGCCGGTCGAGCGTGGCCGCCGGCACCGCCCCGAGCCCGGCAGCCGCGCGCGCCACGGCCCTGAGATCGGGTTGATCGAAATGCTTCAGAATGCGGCCGGCGCTCGGGGGTCCAAGCATGAGCAGAAGCGCGGCGGCTTTTTCCGGTCCGCTAAGAATTCGCTCGCCAGAGAGCGTGGCCTCGAGCATCGATTGGCTCCGCGCCTCAGGCCGCCTGCTCGAGGCTGGAGCCGGCAACAATCTCCAGCAACGACACGCCGAACCGTTGGCTGGATTCGTCTACGACCACAATCTCGCCTCGCGCCACCACCTTGCCGTTGACGACAATGTCGACCGGGTCACCCACCCGCTGGTCGAGGGAAATCACGGCGCCTCGTGCGAGCTTCATTAGGTTTGCGACCGGCAGTGACGTGGAGCCGAGCACGACCTGAACGGTGACCGGGATGGATAGGATCGCATTTAGGTTGGGGGCGGCGACAGTGTTCGCGGGGCAGGAACGCGCAACGCTCGCCTCTTCAGCAGACGGTTCAGGAAAGGCAGAGGCTTCAACCATGAGTTTTTCTCGTGAAGGAGTCGGGTGGCGGTGCAACTACCGAACGGCGGGCTCTAGTCTTGCGCGATCGGAACGTCGATCTCGAGTCGATACCTTCCTCCGCCTTGGCCGAGCTTGCAGATAAACATGCCGCGTCCGGCGCATTCGAGCCGCACCGCGTCGAACCCGCGGGTTTGCAGCGTAAGCACTTCGCCCACGCGAAATTGGGCGACGTCTCCGAGACTCATCGGAAATTCCTCCAGGATCGCGGTTATCGGAAGCCGCGTCTGCTTTACTCCCGTCTCCATGGAGAGCGACCAACGCCGGTCAGCGCGCGCCGGCTCGGTTGTGTCCCGATCGAGCTCCTTGCGTAAGGGAAGCAGAAACGACTGCGGCATCAGGATGAGGCACTCACAAGCGCCCCCGTTCATCGGCAGCGAAAATCGCGCCGCAGCGCCCGGCATGTCGCGCCGTCCAAGCGCGTAGGCGTCGCTCAGTGTGACGAGGCATTCGAAGGCGATCGACAGCGCCGCAAGGGGCGCGAAAGCCGCTTCGAGCGCGCGTCCAAGCGCGCGTGCGAACTCCTCGACAAGTGCTGTTTCGATCGCTGTTCGCGACCGAGGCTCGGCGACCGGGAACTCGTCCTCCACGCCCGGCGCGCCGCTTTCCCCAAAGACAGAAGTGACGATCAGATCGTCGATTCGTTCGTCGAGGGCGATGAGAAGCCGCGCTTCCGGCTCGGAGCTCGCGTAGATCGCCGCGGTGAGACCGCTGCAATCGCCTATCGCTTGAAACAGCGTGGTGCTCCGCGCCGGCTCGATAATTCCGACTCCGGACAGGCGACTCAGAGGAGTCAGATGCCACTGGGCTGCGACGACAAACTGTTCGAGCGCGCGACCAAGGCCTGGCATCCGCTCGACAGCGAAGCCCGCATGGTCGCGCAAGGCCTCCTTGAGCTTTTCGGCCCCACCGTCGAATTTTGGCGAATCTCCGTCCGTGCTCATGCCGCTTCCTTGACCAGATTGTCACCGCCGCCGGGTGTCGTTACATTCTCGACGACGTCGATGGTGGGCCGCTCCTCGGAGGGAATGGTCTTGCGGCCGAACTCGACGGCGACCTGCGGCATTGCCCCGTTCATGAAGGCAAGCAGGCTCTGTTTGACCAGCGTGAACAGACGCAATTGCTTCTGGCGCACCGCCTTGATCTTCTGCGCAATCGGTCCGACGATCGCATAGGCGAGAAATATTCCGCCGAAAGTCCCAACCAGCGCGGCGCCGATGAGACCGCCGAGCGCTTCCGGCGACTGGTCGAGCGCGCCCATCGCATGGATGATGCCGAGCACCGCGGCGACGATGCCGAGTGCCGGCAGCCCATCCGCCGCGGCTTGGTAGGCGTGGGCCGGCTTGTAGCGGTCATGCGCCAGGGTTTCGATCTCCTCGTCCATCAGCGCCTCGATTTCGTGGGTCCGCGCATTTCCGATGATGACGAGACGGCCATAGTCGCAGATGAACGTGACCAGGGTCTTGTTCGCAAGGAGGTTGGGGAACGCCTTGAAGATCGCTGATTCGCCCGGATCGTCGAAATGGGACTCGACTTCGCCGCGCGACTTGGCTCGCAGCTCGCGCATCAGCGCATGCAACGCGCTCAGCACGTCGAGGTAATCGCTCGGCTTCGGAACCTTGTCGAGCACCGCCTCAAGAAAGGCTTTCCCGCAGTCTTTGATGGTCGACATCGTGTTGGAGACGACGAAGATGCCGAGCGCCGCCCCGCCGATGATGACGAATTCATAGGGTTGCATTAGCACTTCGAGGTGACCGCCGAGCGCCGCGTAGCCGCCCAGAATGCAGCCGACGGTGATCAGAAGGCCAATGGCGAAATTCAAGACCCGCTCTCCGTCGGAACCCATCGACAAATGTGCCGAGTGAGACTTACGCCAGGCTGTCGGAAGGGAGGTCAGCGTCGCGCAAGGCGCAGGCGGGACAGTCGGCGCTACATTTGCGAGCCGTTTCCCATCGGTTCGCTCCGGAAACACCTCATGGAAAACGGGATTTATGTCGCCCTGTCGGCGCAGGTGGCGCTTGAACGGCGGCTTGAGACGATCGCCGACAATATCGCCAACATGAATACCGTGGGTTACCGCGCGACCGGCGTTTCGTTCGAATTGGAAATGGTCAGGGCGGGCGACACGGCCATGAACTACGTTTCGCCCGGTTCAGACTACATCGCGCGAGGAGTCGGCGGTCTGGTGAAGACCGACAATTCTCTCGACTTCGCCATCCAGGGCGACGGCTGGTTCGGGATCCGGACGCCGTCCGGCGCGGCCTACACACGCGACGGACGGGCGCGCATCGACGAGTCTGGAACCTTGCGCACGCTGAACGGCTACCCGATCCTCGACGCAGGCGGCGCCCCCATCCTGGTCGACACCGCCGGCGGACCGCTCGTTGTGTCGACGGACGGCATGATTAGCCAGAATGGCCGGCAAGTCGGCGCGATCGGGCTCTTCGCCATCGATGCCAACGCGAACCTCAGGCGGGCGGAGAACTCGGGCGTGGTCCCCGACAAGCCGGCCAAAGCCATCCTCGATTTCACCCGCGACGGCGTCGTCCAGGGCGCCGTGGAAAGCTCGAACGTCGATCCGGTGAAAGAAATGACCCGGCTAATCGAGGTCACGCGCGCCTTCGACGGCGTCGCAGCGGAGTCTGCGCAGTCGGAGGACCTCGGTGCAGAACGCCATTAAGACGCTGGGCTCCGCGTCGTGATTGTCCCGCTGGTCGAGTCCGGAGAACTACCCACCCTCGAGCGTCTCGAGCGGCGCGTCGTCTGGGGCCTGCGCAATCTGCCGGCTGCCGAGGTGAGCGGCGTCGTCACGGAAGTGTCCATGTCGCACTACAGAGTAGCCGGCCTGTCGCGATTCCTGAAGCTCGGCGAGTGCGTCGGGGTCGACATCGGCGACCGCGTCCAGATCGGTGAGGTGGTCAGGATCGACGACGCCACCGCGACGCTCAAGCCGTTCGACGCGCGCTGCGACGCCGAGATTGGGGCACGCGCCTATCGCGCCGACAATTTATCGCTGTCGCCGGACCCGTCCTGGAAAGGACGCGTGATCGACGCGCTCGGTCGGTCGCTCGACGGAGCGGGCCCGCTCGCCTACGGCGAGATCCTCGCCCCTCTCGATGCGGATCCGCCGCCGCCGCTCAGGCGTGCGCGTGTGACGACGCCCATCCGTACGGGGGTGCGGGTGGTCGATCTCTTCACTCCGCTCTGCCTCGGACAGCGCGTCGGCGTGTTCGCCGGTTCGGGCGTCGGCAAATCCTCGCTGCTCGCGATGCTCGCCCGCGCGCCCCAGTTCGACACTGTGGTGATCGGGCTGGTCGGCGAACGCGGCCGGGAAGTGCGCCAATTCCTCGACGGCACGCTAGGCGCGGGCCGCGCCTCGACCGTCGCTGTTGTATCGACGGGCGACGAGAGTCCAATGATGCGCCGCCTGGCGCCGAAGACCGCGATGGCGGTCGCCGAATATTTCCGCGACCGGGGCGAACTGGTCCTGCTGATACTCGATTCCGTGACGAGGTTCGCTCATGCGGCGCGCGATGTCGCGCTCGCGGCCGGAGAGCCCGCTGTGGCGCGCGGCTACGCGCCGAGCGTGTTCAGCGATCTTCCGCGGCTCCTCGAGCGCGCTGGCCCGGGCATCGAAGGGTCGGGGTCGATCACCGGGATCTTCTCCGTCCTCGTCGACGGAGACGATCACAACGATCCCGTCGCCGACGCGGTTCGCGGCGCGCTCGACGGGCACATCGTGCTCGACCGCGCCATCGCCGACGAGGGCCGCTATCCTGCGGTGGACGTCCTCGCCTCCGTGTCGCGGCTCGCCCAAACGGTCTGGACGCCCGAGCAGCGCAAGCTCGTCGCGCACCTGCGTTCGCTGATCGCCCGCTACGAGGAGACCCGCGAACTGCGCCTGATGGGCGGCTATACGCCGGGGGGCGATCCGATCCTCGACAAGGCAATCCGGTGCGCGCCCCGGATCTACGAGGCGATGCAGCAGTCGCCGGACGCGCCGCGATGTGAGGACCCTTTCATCGAACTCGCGTCCGCGTTGCGCGGCGCCGCCAATGCGGAGGCATGAACGACCGATGACGACGACCGAACCGGAAATCTGGGTGCGCGCCGTCGGGACGGCGCTGGCCGCCGCCTCCGTCGTCTTCGCCGGATACATGGTCGGCTACGGCGGGGGAAAGATTCGCGTCAACGGCATGGAGCATCTCGCAATCTTTGCCCAGCCGCGCGGGACGGCTGCGAGCGGAATGAGCCGGATCGTTCGTTCGCCAGCGACCGAACTTTCCGAGCCGTCCACAGGTTCTGCCGCCGGTCGAGAGGCCGATGAGTCGCCCGTCATGCCGCCGGCCAAGATCGTCGCCGTGCGTCCCGGCCGGGTCTGGCTCATGGTCGGCAACGTGATCCGCTCGGCCGGACCCAGCGACGAGGTGCCGGGCGTCGGCCGCATCGGCGCGATCGTACAGCGCGACGGCGGCTGGGCGCTGCTCGACGACAAGGGGACGACCCTTCTCTCCGTCGCGAACGAGGCGAACGGTGCCCAGCTGTTCGCCCGCAATCGGATTTTTGAATAGACGGCTGATCTTTTCGGCTCTGCGGCGACACGTCCGCGCGCGCAAAAATCTGGTGTGTTCTTAGCCCGACTTTCTCAACTGGAGCAGGTAGGCCACGATCTTTGGGATTGAGAAGGAGCAAAAAGCGCGCTCGGGGCGGATGCCGGCGCGAAGCCTTGAGATTGAGGTAGAACGACCGATGAGTCCGCGGATGTGGTGCCGCTCGGCGCGCTGGGCGTCGGTGAACGTATCGAGTTTGTGGACCAGACGTTCGGCGTGAACAGCACAGGTCTGATTTCGGCCCCGAACTGCGGCCGATTCGCGCTTGGCCAAGATCATCAAGGATAGGTCATGGCGGCGCGACTGGTTACGCTATTGCTTCAGCGTCGTTATCTCCGAGCCGCAGTTCGTTCGACTGCCGAAGATGTCGCCGTCGGCGTTGGTGTCGCGGGGCATTGCGATCAGGCGCAGCCGTCAGTTCGCCGCGCGGCTCGATCGGTTCGAGTTCAACAGGTCGCAGCCCGTTCATCGTGCTTGACCCTTCAGGACTTGGTCCAAACGGGGCCCGCGCCGCCACCACGCGTTCGACGCCAGCGAGATCCCGCCAGGTTGCGCCGTCGAGAAAGCCTGCTTCGATCGCAATTGCAAGGACAGAGCGCGCCTGGGATGCGCCGACCTCGACGAGGAGGGCGCCGCCGGCCGAAACCAGCCGCACGGAAGTCGGGATGATCTCTCGGAAGCCGTCAAGTCCATCCACTCCGCCATCGAGCGCGAGCCGCGGGTCGAAGTCCCGCACAGCGCGAGGAAGTCCTGCGATATCGGCGCTTGGGATATAGGGGGGATTCGAGACGATCAGGTCAAACGACCCCTCGACGCTGGCGGTCCAGTGGCCGACGCGAACGTTGGCCCGTCCCGCAAGGCCGCAGGCCTCGAGGTTTGCAAGAGCGACCTCTGTCGCCTTCTGCGACGCGTCGACGCCGAACCCCCTCGCATAGGGAAATTCGGCGAGCAGCGCGCACAGAATTGCGCCGGAGCCAACCCCAACGTCGAGGACGCGGATCTGCTCGCGTCGTCTGGTGGCGAACAACGCCACCGCCGCTTCGACGATCGTCTCCGTTTCGGGACGCGGATCGAGCACGTCCGGCGACAATGAGAGCGAAAGACCCCAGAATTCCCGCCTGCCGACGATTCTGGACAGCGGCTCTCCGCCCGCACGGCGGAGAGCAATTTCGCCGAGTCTCAGCGCAGCAGGGCCGAGAGGTTCTTCGGGAGCCGCGATGAAGAGTCGCCCACGAGACGCCGCAGGCCGCGCGAACCGTCAGACGCGCTTCACGAGCCGGCTCTTCTAGCTCCGACTTTTCAAAGGCTCTGGTAAGTAGACTGAGCGCTTCAGCGCGAGTTGTCGACGCGTTAAAGCCATTTCTTGCGCTCAAGCGACCTGGCCATGACAGTGCTTGAACTTCTTGCCTGACCCGCAGGGGCAGGTTTCGTTCCGGCCGACCCGTCCCCAAGAGGCGGGGTTTTTCGGATCGCGTTCCGCGATCGCCACTCCGGACGTCCCGGCGAGCAGGCCGACGGCGACCGGTTCGTTGAGCGCGCCGAACGGATACTCGTTCTCGCCGGTGGCCGGGTCGAGATGCTGGAACTGCATCGGCGGCGGCGGGGGCTCCGGCTCCTGGAAGCGCACCTCGACCCGCGACATCTGGGTGATGACCGCCTCATGCCACTGCGCGATCAACTGCTGGAAGAGTTCGAACGCTTCGGACTTGTATTCGTTCAGCGGGTCGCGCTGCGCCATGCCGCGCCAGCCGATAACCTGCCGCAGATGGTCGAGAATCACGAGATGGTCGCGCCAAAGGTGGTCGAGGGATTGCAGGATGACCTGCTTCTCGACATAGCGCATGGCCTCGGGTGTGTTGCGCTTGACGCGCTCCAAGTACGCCTCCTCGGCCGCCTTGTGGAGGCGTGCGGCGACTTCCTCCTCGGCTATGCCTTCCTCCCTCGCCCATTCGTCGACAGGCACGTCGAGGTTGAGCTTGACAAGGACTTCCTGCTTCAGGCCGGCGACGTCCCATGCCTCCGGATAGGCATCGTGCGGAATGTGTTTGGCGACGAGATCGTCGATGACGCCCGTGCGCATGTCCTCGATCGTCTCCTCGAGGGAATTGGCCGCCATCATCTTCCGCCGATCCTCGAAGATGACCTTGCGCTGGTCGTTCATCACGTTGTCAAATTTGAGGATGTTCTTGCGAATGTCGAAGTTGCGCGCCTCTACCTTCTGCTGCGCCTTCTCCAACGCCTTGTTGATCCATGGATGCACGATCGCCTCGTCCTCCTTGAGGCCCAGCCGCTTTAGCATCGCATCCATGCGCTCTGCGCCGAAAATGCGCATGAGGTCGTCCTGAAGCGACAGGAAAAACTTCGCCCGGCCAGGGTCGCCCTGGCGGCCCGAGCGGCCGCGCAACTGGTTGTCGATGCGCCTGCTCTCATGCCGCTCCGTGCCGACGATATAGAGTCCGCCGGCGTCGATCGCCTTCTGCTTGAAGTCCGCGACTTCCGCCCGAATCGCCGCTTCTTGGGCGGCGCGCTCTTCCGGCGAGGCGTTCGGATCGACTTCCTGCCGAACCCGCATCTCGACATTGCCGCCGAGCTGGATGTCGGTTCCTCGGCCAGCCATATTCGTGGCGATGGTGATCGCGCCAGGAACGCCGGCCTCGGCGACAACCAAAGCCTCCTGCTCGTGGAAGCGGGCGTTAAGGATGGCGAAATGCTTCGACGGCTTGCCTGCGTGCGCCGCGGCGTACAGCGCCTTCAGCGCGTCGGGTTGGGTGAAGTCGATCTTCTTGTAGCCGTGGCGCTCGAACACTTCGCCGAGCACCTCGGACTTCTCGATCGACGTCGTGCCGACCAGCATCGGCTGCATCTTGGCGTTCGCGGCCTCGATCTCGCGCACGACCGCGCGCATCTTCTCTTCGGTGGTGCGATAGACCTCGTCGTCCTCGTCGAGACGCGCAATCGGCTGGTTCGTCGGGATCTCGACGACGGTCAGCTTGTAGATTTCGGCGAACTCGTCCGCCTCCGTCGCAGCCGTGCCGGTCATGCCCGCCAGCTTCTTATAGAGGCGGAAATAATTCTGGAACGTGATCGAGGCGAGCGTCACGTTTTCGGGCTGGACCGTGACGTTTTCCTTCGCCTCGAGCGCTTGATGCAGGCCCTCCGAATAGCGCCGCCCGGGCATCATGCGTCCGGTGAACTCGTCGACGATGACGACCTCGCCGTTGCGGACGATGTAGTCCTTGTCGCGCTGGAAAAGCTTGTGGGAGCGCAACGCCTGATTGACATGGTGAACGAGAGTCGCGTTACCCGCCTCGTAAAGCGATCCTTCCTTCATCACGCCCATCGTGTGCAGAAGCTCCTCGGCGTGCTCGTTGCCTGCTTCGGTCAGATTGACAGTGCGCTGTTTCTCGTCGAGCTCGTAATCCTCGCGAGCGAGCTTCGGGATGATCTTGTCGACGGCGGCGTAGAGCCCGGACCGGTCCTCGGACGGGCCCGAAATGATGAGCGGCGTGCGCGCCTCGTCGACAAGGATCGAGTCGACTTCGTCGACGATAGCGAAGGCGTGGCCGCGTTGCACCATCTGCGCCATGTCGTATTTCATGTTGTCGCGCAGATAGTCGAACCCGAACTCATTGTTCGTGCCGTAGGTGACGTCGGCGGCGTAGGCTTGCCGGCGTTCCTCGTCGTCGAGCCCGTGCACGATCACGCCGACGGTCAACCCGAGGAACCTGTAGATCTGCCCCATCCATTCGGCGTCGCGACGGGCAAGGTAATCGTTGACGGTGACGACGTGAACGCCCTCGCCGCCGAGCGCGTTCAGATAGACGGCCGTCGTGGCGACGAGCGTCTTGCCTTCGCCAGTGCGCATCTCGGCGATCGCCCCTTCGTGAAGCACCAGACCGCCAATCAGCTGGACGTCGAAATGGCGCTGCTTGAGGGTGCGTTTGGCGGCTTCGCGAACCGTTGCGAAGGCAGGCGCCATAATGCGTTCGATGGTCTCGCCAGTCGCCAGTGCGGAGCGGAACTCGTCGGTCTTCGTCCTCAGCTGCTCGTCGCTCAGCGCCTCGAACTCGGGCTCGAGCGCATTGACGGCGGTGACCTTCGGTCGATAACTCTTGAGGCGACGGTCGTTGGACGATCCGAACACCCTCTTCATCGCAGAGTCGAACTTAAGGGCGCCGAGCATCATCGACCTTTCCAGTATCGCGCCGCCAATTTCTTCGCGCTCCGTTCCCCGAAAGCATCGAGGGCCGCCGACGACGACAGCCACAGCGAAAAGCGCGAAACAAGGCAAGACGCCCGTTTTCGCGCCGCTGAACAGGGTTGGCGCGGAGATAGGAGCCGCGTCCTGGCTTGTCAATGACGAGGGGTCGTTCCGAGGTCGTTCCGCCACCGGGGAACGATCGCCGGTCGGCTAAGGCAGGGAGAACGGCAGGGGGCGGGCTTTCGTCCCTGGGGAAAATCGTTTACCGGTCATTCCTTCTTTTCCCGCCGATTGCGAGACCGATGACGACTTACAAACTCCTGTTACTGCCTGGCGACGGCATCGGTCCGGAGGTGATGGCCGAAGTCGAAAAGATCATCGACTGTTTCGATCGCGAGGGGGTCGCCGAGTTCGAGGTCGAAAAAGGCCTCGTAGGAGGCTGCGCCTACGATGTTCACGGCAGACCTATCAGCGAGGCGGACATGGAGCTCGCTCACGCTGCAGACGCTGTCTTTCTTGCAGCCGTCGGGGGACCGAAATGGGACGACGTGCCATATGAGATTCGACCGGAGGCTGGCCTTCTGAGGCTCCGAAAGGAATTGGGACTATACGCAAATCTCCGGCCTGCTATCTGCTACCCGGCGCTCGCCTCGGCTTCCTCGTTAAAACCGGAGGTTGTCGAAGGCCTGGACATCATGATCGTCCGTGAGCTGACCGGCGGGGTGTATTTCGGAGAGCCGAAGGAGATTCTCGACCTGGGAAACGGACAGAAGCGCGGAATCGATACGCAAGTTTACGATACCTACGAAATTGAAAGGATTGCTCGCGTCGCTTTTGAGCTTGCCCGCCGGCGAGGGGAGAAAGTGACGTCCAGCGAAAAACATAACGTCATGAAATCGGGGGTGTTGTGGCGCGAAGTGGTCACAGCTCTGCACGTGCGTGAATATCCGGACGTGCAGCTCGACCATATGCTCGCCGATGCGCTCGGAATGCAACTTGTCCGGCGGCCGAAGCAATTCGGCGTCATTGTCACCGACAATCTATTCGGGGATATGCTATCCGACGTCGCCGCCATGCTTACCGGTTCCCTCGGAATGTTGCCATCCGCTTCGCTTGGCGACACGGATCAGAAAGGAAAGCGCAAGGCGCTCTACGAGCCAGTTCACGGCTCGGCGCCGGACATCGCCGGAATGGGACTTGCAAATCCGATCGCGATGATTGGCTCCTTTGGCATGGCTCTGCGCTATTCGTTCGGACTCCCGGACGCGGCAGATCGGCTTGAGGCCGCGATCGCCGAGGTTCTGGCCGCCGGCTTGCGCACATCCGACATCGCCGCCGAAGGCTCGCAGGCCGTCTCGACCAAAGAGATGGGCGATGCCATCGTATCGGCCTTGACGAGGAACAGTCGTTAGAGCCTTCTGTTTTTGGCGCGGGCCGCGATCGGTCAGTCTGCGCCGCCGTCCGGCGCAGAAGCAGATAACTCGAGGCCTGCTCAGGCTTCACGCATGTTGCGGCTCGCAAGATCGCTCAACTGCACAACGCAGCCTTTGTCACGAGGTTCTGATCCAGCGAGTTACCCAACCGGCGCACACAGGGATTTGTTCGAGGTCTCTACGCGTTACTTCTGGCATACCGGACAATAGAACGTCGACCGACCGGATTGTTCGAGTCGCCCGATCGTTCCGCGGCAACGCGGTCGCGGGCAGCGCAAGCCTTCCCGGTCGTAGACCGCGAATCCGTGCTGGAAATAACCCAGCTCTCCATCGGCGCGGCGATGGTCGCGCAGGGTCGAGCCGCCGGCTTCGATCGCTTCCTCGAGCACCGCGCGGATGGCCTTGACCAGCGCATGGGCGGCGCGAGTCGGATTTCCTGCGGCGTCCGCCAGATTTGAGGCGGGCCGCAGTGGCGAAAGGCGGGCGCGAAAAAGTGACTCGCAAACGTATATGTTACCCAGGCCGGCGACGCGCTTCTGGTCGAGCAGCGCGCTCTTGAGCGGTGACCGCGACCCCGCGAACAGCTTGGCCAGGCGCTGGGCGTCGAACTTCGCCGCCAGCGGTTCCTCGCCGAGCCCGATCAACCGCGGATGTGCTTCGGCGGCCTCGCTCGCAACGAGATCCATGAAGCCGAAGCGTCGCGGATCGTTGTAGGTGACGATCCTGCCGTTATCGAGGTGCAGCACGACGTGGTCGTGCTTCGGGTCCTTGGAGCGTTCATGATGGAACGCGCCCGGCGTTGTCGTCTCGGCGGCCTCGACGCGGAACGAGCCGGACATCCCGAGGTGGGCGATCAGCGTCTCGCCGCCGTCGAGCTGGAACAGAAGATATTTTCGCTCGCCGCGCCACCGCAGCGATCCGCCGACCGGTCAGGCGCTCGCGGAAGCGGAGCGGGAACGGAAAGCGGATGTCCTTCCGCCTCATTTCGACCTTTTGGATCCGGGCTCCAACCATCGCCGGTTCGAGGCCGCGCCGGACCGTTTCGACCTCCGGAAGCTCAGGCATGCCCGTGGTCCCGAATGACGGCGAGAAACGCGGCCCCATATTTCTGCAGCTTGACCGATCCGACGCCGTGCACGCGGCCGAGGCCTTCGAGCGTGTCCGGCCGCTCCTTGGCCATTTCCATCAGGGTCCGGTCCGGGAAGATGACATAGGCAGGCTGCTTCTGCGCCACCGCGATCGCGCTGCGCAGGCCTTTCAGCGCCGCAAGCAGGGCGCCGTTCGTGTCCAGAGGCTCGACGGCCGTGCGTTTGCCTCGCCGCGCCCTTGCGCTGACAACGTCCTCGCGCAGGGCGAAGGGCGCTTCTCCCCGCAGCACGCGCCGGCCATCCTCGGTCACGATCAGGCGATCCCGGTCGTCCACGTCGCGGGCGATGAGCCTCGCGGACTGCAGTTGCCGAAGAACGCCGCGCCAGTCGGCCGGAGTCCGGTCCTTGCCCACCCCGAAGGTCTTCAGCTGGTCGTGCCCGTGCCGCTCGACCGCCTCTGTGCTTTTGCCCGCGAGGATGTTGGCGAGATGGCCGAAGAAGAACCGGCCCGAGGTGCGCAGGACCGCCGACAGCGCTTTCTGGGCCTCGATCCGCCCGTCGATCAGCCGGATCGCGCCCTTGCAGACATCGCAATGGCCGCAGGGGCTGGAACTCCTCGCCGAACATGCCGAGCAGCGTCTGACGCCGGCAGCGGGCCGTCTCGCACAAGGCCACGAGGTCGTCGAGCTTGGCCATCTCCACCTGCTTGCGCTCATCCGGCGCGCCGCTCTCCAGAATCTGGCGGCGGCGGAGTTCGACGTCGCCAGCGCTGTATAGGGTGAAGGCGTCCGCCGGCAGGCCGTCACGCCCCGCCCGGCCGATTTCCTGATAATAGGCCTCGATCGACGAGGGCATGTCGGCGTGAAAGACGAAGCGCACGTCCGGCTTGTCGATGCCCATGCCGAAGGCGATGGTCGCGCAGACGATGCAGTCGTCCTCCCGCACGAAGGCGTCGTGATTCGCGGCGCGCACGGAATGATCGAGCCCCGCGTGATAGGGCACTGCGCGGCGCCCGCGGCGCCGCAGTTCGTCGGCCAGCTCTTCGGCGCGGCGGCGAGAGGCGCAATAGATGATCCCGCTTTCCCCGCGATGGGCGTCGAGCCGCTCGACGAGCTGGCGTGTCGCATACGCTTTCGGACGCATCGCCAGAAAGAGATTGGGCCGGTCGAACGAACGGACGAACACCTGCGGCGTGCGAACGAAGAGTTTCGAAGCGATTTCCGCGCGGGTCGGCGCGTCGGCCGTGGCTGTCACGGCGATCGTCTGCAGGCCGCCGAGCGCATCGATGGCGCTGCGAAGCCTCAGATACTCGGGCCGGAAGTCGTGCCCCCACTGCGAAACGCAATGAGCCTCGTCAACCGCGACGCAATCGATCGAGGCGTTCCGCAGGTAATCGCTTACGTCATCGCGCAGCAGTCTCTCGGGCGCGATATAAAGCAGCCGGAGTTTCCGCTCGCGAATTCCTTGCGCAATCCGGCGGCGGTCCTCGACTTCCGTGGACGAATTGAGGCTACCCGCCTCGATGCCGAGCTCCCGCAGTTGGGCGACCTGGTCGCGCATGAGCGCGATCAGGGGCGACACGACCAGCGTCAGGCCTTCGCGGACAATGGGCGGAAGCTGAAAGCAGAGCGATTTTCCGCTACCAGTCGGCATTACGGCGAGCACGTCCTTCCCGTTCAGAACGGCCGCCAGGATTTCCTCCTGACCGGGGCGGAAGGCGGAGAAACCGTAGACGCTCGCGAGCGCTTCGCGGGCCTTGCGCATGAGCGCCGGGATCATGCGGGCGTCCCGGAGTCGAAGACGGGGGTCCACTGCACGTCGTCGACCCGCTCGGCGTGGGTTGCCAACATGACGAGACGGTCGAAGCCGAGCGCCGCACCGCAGGCGTCTGGCATCCCGCTCAGCGCGTCGAGGAAATCCTCGTCGATCGGGCTGGACGTCCCATATATGCGCTCCTGCTCCATCATGCCGGCTTCGAACCGTCGTCGCTGCTCGTGCGCGTCGAGCAGTTCATGGAAGGCGTTGGCGAGCTCGACGCCGCAGCAATAGAGCTCGAAGCGTTCGGCTACGCGCCGGTCTTCGGGGTTCACCTGCGCAAGCGCGGCTTCGCTCGCCGGATAATCGAAGAGAATTGTCGCCCGCCCCACTCCAAGCCTGGGCTCGACCCGATCGCTGAGGAGGCGGCTGAACACGTCCGACCATGTGTCGTCGACCGCGACATGGACGCCGGCTCTCTTCGCCTGTCGAGCGAAAAGCGCTGTATCGGGATCCTGTCCAACCGGCAGGCTTTCGTGGAGGTCGATCCCCGCATAGCGTTGGAACGCCTGGCGCACCGTGACGCGCTCCGCCGGCTCGAAAGGGCTCGCCTGCCGACCGCGGAACGAAAACGATTTCGCTCCAGCAACGTGGGCGGCAAGCGCGAGTAGCGCCGCGCAATCGTCCATCAGCCGCGCGAGCGGCGCTGCGACCCGATACCATTCAAGCATCGTAAATTCCGGCGCATGCAGCGCGGTCCGCTCACGGTTGCGAAATACGTGAGACAGGGAAAAGATTCGCGTCTCGCCCGCGGCAAGCAGCTTTTTCATCGCGAATTCCGGCGACGTATGCAGATAGGCCTCGCTCGCCGAGAGGTCCGGCCGGACGAGCAACGTGCGAAACCCGTGGAGATGGGTCTCGTTTCCGGGCGAAGCCTGGAGTGCGGCGGTATCGACCTCCACGAAGCCGTTCGCGTTAAACCATCGCCTTACGAACTCCGCAACGCGCATCCGCGTCAGCAGCCTGCCGCGGCGTCCGGCGTGGCGATCGCGGCTCCAGAATGGCGGGCAGGCAGGCGGAATTCACGGGATTGCCGGGGCTCCTGTCGCGGTCCGGCCGTCCCGGCTGGCCTTCGCCGCCAAAATCATTATATAGCGCCTCTCAATTGCAAAGCCGCCGCTTGTAAAGAAGCGCTCCGTCGCGCAAAGCGGCGCAGCCCAGATTTCGAGGAAAAAGACGTGAGAGTTATCGCAAGTGCGATTCGCAAAGGCAACATAATCGAGCGAGAGGACGGCCAGCTTTGCGTCGTTCTTTCCGCCGAGAGCTTCCACCCGGGCAAGGGCACGCCCACGACCCAGATCGACATGCGCCGTCTGTCCGACGGCGTCAAGGTGACGGACCGCTTCAAGACAACCGAGCAGGTCGAGCGCGCCTTCGTCGAGGACAAGAACTACGACTTCCTCTACGCAGACGGCGACGGATACCATTTTATGAATGCCGACACTTTTGACCAGCTGACGGTCCCGGCCGAGGTCATAGGCGATCAGGCGCAGTGGCTCCAGGAGGGTATGAAGGTCATTCTGTCCATCTTCAATGAGACGCCCGTCGCGATCCAGCTGCCGCCGCGAGTCTCCCTGGAAGTGGTCGAGACGGAGCCCGCGATGAAGGGGCAAACTGCCTCGTCGTCCTACAAGCCGGCCAAACTCTCGAACGGCGCGCGCGTCATGGTGCCACCCCACATAAGCCCGGGCACGCGAATCGTCCTGCAGACCGAGGACGGAAGCTACGTCGAGCGGGCGAAAGACTGAGCGGTTGCCGGCATGACCGCGGCGCAGGCGGCCGCGAGCTCGTTGAAGTGCGAGATTATCCTGTCCGGGTCGAGTTTGGCCACGGGCACTTCGGTGTAGCCGAAGTCCACCGCGATCACTGGAAGGCCGGCAGCGCGGGCCGTCTTGATGTCTGTGACCGAGTCGCCGACCACGATTGCACGGTCACTCACGCCGCCGACGGCTGCGACCGTGCCGAGCAGAGGCTTCGGGTCAGGCTTGCCGACGCCGAACGTGTCCTGGCCGCAGATGAAGGCGAATTGTTCTGCGACGCCAAGCTTCTCCATCAGGAGTTTCGCCGAGCCCTCCATCTTGTTGGTGCAGATGGCTTGGCGCCAGCCGGCTCGCGCGAAGGTCTTCAGCGCCGCTTCAACACCGGGGTAGAGCCGCGTTTGCTGCGCGATGTGGGCATTGTAGTGGGCCAGGAAGTCGCCGAACAATATTTCGAGCTTAGGCGGCGTAAGCACCCGCCCCGAGGCGGCGAAGCCTCGCGCAAGCAGCACCCGGCCGCCCGCTCCCAGCATGGAGCGCGCATTTCCGACCGGCAGGGCCGCGAGACCCTCCTGGGTCAGAACAGCGTTCAGCGCCCCCATCAGGTCGTCGGCCGTGTCTGCGAGGGTGCCGTCGAGATCGTAGACGATGGTCGGAGCGGTCATCGACGCCTCAGCCTCAGAAATCAGACACGGCGGCGCTCAGGAGTCCGCCTATCCTCACCGGCGCAATGGCTTTCATCAGCCCGGGGGAGTCAATACCCGCCGCGTCGCCGCACAGCGTCGCCGGCCCTCGCGGCGGCTCGAACAGGCTGGAGGAAACGCGGCGGGTGAAGCGTCTCAAACTTTTCCGTCTTCATGCCGATCACCAATCATAGTCGCTCGTCCTGCCGGCGACCCGTCCCGAGGCCGGCGCCGCCCGAGAGAATGCGAAACTGCGCTCGGCACGTGCGTGTGCCGACGACAAGGCTCACTCGTCCTGCAGCGAAGCGACCAAAGCAGTCATTTCTCGCTGCTGACCTCGGCGTGCACGTCGATGCCGAAGGCGCCGCGCCGTTCTACATGAGATGGCCCGCGAGCTTCCATCGAGCGCGGCGAACAGATCATCGAGCGCGTCCATGAAGATGCGGCCAAGCAAGTTGACGTTCAGGACGCGTGCATTCTGAATTCCCGATAATAGCGGAGCCACGTCCGGGTGCGCTGGAGGGGTAGTTGGCGGGACGGATCAGCCTTCGCTGTCGCTCGATGAAGACGAGCGCCTCGCGCTTGTCGAACTCGTGAGTACCCAACGTCACAGCGTCACCGACCGCCCGCAGAAACTCCTCGAAAGCGCCTCCGTGAGGCCCAACCCGCTGACTGAGTTCTCGCCGCCGACAGTGAGGAAGTCGAGGCTCCTACAGGCGTGCAGGAGCGCAACCTGCTCGATGACCGCGGCCCGTCCGGAGCGTCCGAGGACGTCGCCGATCAAAGGAAGCCGCATTCAGCACTCTCTGATCAAAATGGTCTCGTGCTCCGTCATGACGACATCCAGGACCTGATCATGCGCCTCATAAGGCACCGCCGCGACTTCGCAAACCCCGTAAGAGACTCCGACCGCATGAATTCTCTGGATGGATCTCAACCGGGCCAGGCTGCGGTCGTAGTAGCCCGCGCCGTACCCGATCCGATGGCCCCTCCGGTCAAAGCATGCGAGCGGTACGAACAGAAGATCCGGCTCCACGGCCGGCGCCGAGTCGAGCGGCTCGGGTATACCCATTCTGCCGAGAATCGTCGGCTCGCCAGGGCGCCAGAGCCGAAAAATCAAATGAACTCCACGGCCGACGGCCACAGGCAACGCAGTCGCATAGCCGTCCGAGGCCAGCGCATCAAGCAGCGCCAGGAGATTGGGCTCATCCCGGATCGGGTGAAAGCCGGCAATTACAGCGGGCCGCCAAAGCCGCGCCAGACGCAAGCCTTCCTCCGTCAACCGCTGGGCGAGGCTTGTCTGTGCGTTCGGCGCAAGCTTCGTCCGCCGAGCGAACGCAAGCCGGCGGAGAATCGCTTTCGCATCGCCGTCAGCTGAACTCAAGTCGTTTCGCCAACATGATCTAAAAGCGCGGAGCCGAGACGGCCGTTGGACGGTGATCCCGGGCGCCTACGTAAGTAGGTGGGCGCCGTGTGCCAAAGCCCACGGGCGAGGGCAGGGACAGCTCCCATAGGGATCGTACGGCCCCGAGGAATGTTGTCCTGACGGGCCACCCAGCTCCGCATAAGTCCAATGTAGGACGCTTGCAGGCGGTTGGCTAGGCCCAGGCTGATCTAGGGCGCCTCCGAGACAAACGTGCCCTGTCGCCAGCCGCATAAGAGCGTGCCGCTTCAATTGCCTGGTACGAAGTGGTGAACGGCGCCAGATGGAGCCACCACGACAAGGCCAGGCGTGCTACGAGCGCCGCCACAACCATCCCCGCGGCCAGCACCCACGACCGCTGCTGGTCCGGCGTGTTTTCGCGAACTTGACCAGCCACTCGATCAACGCCGCTTTCCCTTTCCCTACCTCGAATGGGATTTGGCGCAAGCGACGCCTGCCACGGTGATGGAAGCCTCTCAACTTCAGGAAGGCGTTCAAGTATGCGATCGTTCTCTGCGGTCCAGACGCGGCTGCGTGGAACGGCGCCGGCGAAGGCGCTGCCTTTCGCTGCAGCGTCGGCGACGGCCCAGTGTTAGGCAGCGGCAATGCTGGCGCCTTCCAGCTCCGGCTACCGTGGCGCGGAGAAGTGGAGCGCGATCGGCCTGTTGGCCCGATCGCAGCCGACACTGGTGAGAGCCATTACGATGGACTAGACGACCAGTGACATTGGAGGCTCCGTTTTGGCGAACGACAGCCAAGAGCGAGCTTTCGAAGCGTATTCGCAGCGACACGCCCGCGCTCGAGTTGGGCCGCAGGCTTGGCGGCGTCAGTCATGGAGCGGGATTGCCGCTGCCTCGGACGTCCGTGGAGGGGCGGAGAATGGTAAACAAGACGCGCGGCAGATGACGTTCTCGAAGCTTATGACAACGGCGGCAACGCGTTCGCACGATTACCTCTTTTGGGTCGCGCGCGATCAAAAAAACGAATTCGAGATACCGTAAGGGACCGCCAATGGACGACAAACTCGTAGAGCCCCTCGTTCTCGACGAATCCGATGCCCCGGCAGACGGCTGGGACGACCCGGTCAAAGGGCGTATCCGCTGGCGCACGATCTTTTCGAAGGGCGGCACGCCGACCGACGGCCTCACCTGCGGCGTCGCTGATCTCGGGCCCGGCGACTGGCTCGGGCTTCACCGGCACGCGCCCCCGGAGTTCTATTTTGTGTTCGCCGGGTCGGGCGTGGTCACGCTGGATGGCCGGGAGACTGCCGTCAGGGCCGGGAGCGCCGTGTTCATCCCCGGCATGGCGGAGCACGGAATCAGGCAGACCGGAACCGAGCTTTTGCGCTTCTTTTACGGTTTCCCCGTCGAATTCGTTCGAGAGCGTCGAATATCTCTTCTCGGCGGCCAAGCCCGCCTGACTGCAAACGGAGAGAGCCCGTGTCGCTTCGTTCCCGCGTCGTCATCGTCACCGGCGGTGGGCGCGGTATCGGCCGCGCAATGGCGTTCGCGCTCGCGGAAGCGGGCGCGCGGGTAATCGTCTCGGGCGCGCGTGAGCGCGCGGAGATCGAAAGCGTGGCGGAGGAGGCCGAACGGCGGTTCGGTGAGCCGCGCATCGTTCCCTTGGTCGCGGACGTTATGCGCGAAGATGACTGCGCGCGGCTTGTCGAGTCGGCGTTCGATCGCTTCGGCCGGCTCGACGTTCTGGTCAACAACGCCGGGCGAGGGATGAAATATGTCAGCGACGCGTTCCTGACCGTGCCACCGCGCTTCTGGACAGTCGAACCCGAAGCCTGGCGAATGGTGATCGAGACCAACGTCGTCGGGCCGTTCCTGATGGCCCGGGCCGCGGCACCCGCCATGATCGAGGCCGGATGGGGCCGCATCGTCAACATCTCGATGAATCACGAGACCATGCGCAGGCGGGGCTTCTCCCCCTACGGGCCGTCGAAGGCGGCGCTCGAGTCGGAGACAATCATCTGGGCGCAGGATCTCGCCGGGACCGGGATCACGGTGAACGCGCTCCTGCCCGGCGGGGCGACCGCGACCGGCATGATTCCTCCGAGCTCCCCGCCCAACCTTTGGGCGAAACTTCTCGATCCGGCGATCATGGGTCCTCCGATCGTCTGGCTCGCCTCGGAGAGGTCGGATGGGGTCACCGGCCGCCGCTTCGTTGCGTCGCGCTGGCGCGCCGACCTGCCGGAAGCGGAAGCGGCCCAGGCCGCGGCCGAGGACGCCGGTTGGCGAAGGGATAGGCGAAGGCCATAAGAACAATACCAATATGTTATTAATAGCCGTGCACGTTTTCAAGAGCCGGATTCTTTGAGGGCGACGCTAAACAGGGGTCCAAGCCTTTGAAATTATGAGGGCCTTACGCTAAACTGGCGATAAACCGAGGTTAGGTGCTTTTTCCAGGGCGCTCTGGTCGAGGCCGCCTTGCCAGCGCCGCCCGGCCGGGATAGCGGTCCCGCAATACTTCGACGGGAAAATGCGGATGTCCTCGACCATGGTCGTCACAGCCTATCAGCCCGCGTCGGGCCGCGTCTGCGGCGCTTGCACCCTGTGCTGCAAGGTCTACGCGCTGCCCGAGCTCGAAAAGGCGCCGGGCGTCTGGTGCGGGCATTGCGCGCCGGGCAAGGGCTGCGCGATCCACGCCTCTGCCCCCGGCCAGTGCCGGCAGTTCTACTGCCTGTGGATGACGGACGGCAAGATGCCAGACGAATGGCGACCCGACCATGCACGATTCGTCCTGTCGATCTTTCCGCCCAACGGCTTCATCTACGGGCAGGTCGATCCCGGTTCGCCCGGCGCCTGGCGCAGGCAGCCCTACTACGACGGTCTCAGGGCGATGGCGAGGACGCTCATCGCGGAACGCCGGCACGTGATCATGTTCGTGGGCGGCGAGGCGATACTCGTCATGCCGGACGAGGCCGTGCCACTCGGCCGAATGACGGCTGAGGACCGGTTCCGCATCGAACCGGCCTTCGGGGCCAAGGGGCCGACCTGGCGGGCGGCCAGAGTTTGACCATGGTCGATAGGGCGCTCGACTTTCGCTATCGTTTGAGCGGTTGACGAGGGAGTCTGGACGCGAATTCGCGGCGCGGTTAATTTTGTCGGCCGAGTCTTAAACGACAGAGAGGACATTCGATCTTGCGACGCTTGCTTCTTGCCGCCGGCCTGTGCGTGGGGGTGGTCGCGCCGTCATTCGCCGACCCGGCGATCACCACCGCCTCCTCGAACATGCGCCGTGCGCCTAGCGCGCATTCGGGAATTGTTCAAAGGGTTCCGGCGAATGCTCAGATCGATCTGCAGAACTGCGCCGGCGACTGGTGCCACGCTTCTTGGCGCAACCGCTCCGGCTTCATTCCTTCATTCGCGGTCGCCGAGGCGGGTCCGGCGCCAGGAGCCGCGGCCGCTTGGCCCGCGGCCGTCGTCGCGGCGCCGGTCGTGGTCGCCCCGGCCTTCGGGTGGGGAGGGCCCTATGTCGGCGTAGGTTGGGGCTACGGCTGGCGACGCTGGTAGGCGCCGCCCTACCGTTCGGGGCTCCTGGGCCCTATATGCCGGTTCGACCCCCATTGTTCGAGGAGACGAAGCGCGTGACGGAAGCCCGCGAGCACGAGAAAATTCCCGTGACCGTCCTCACCGGCTATCTTGGCGCCGGCAAGACGACGCTGTTGAACCGCATCCTCAGTGAGCCGCACGGCAAGCGATATGCGGTGGTCGTCAACGAGTTCGGCGAGATCGGCATCGACAACGAACTTGTCATCGGCGCAGAGGAGGAAGTGTTCGAGATGAACAACGGCTGCATCTGCTGCACGGTGCGCGGCGACCTGATCCGCATCATCGAGGGGCTGATGAAGCGGAAGGGGAGGTTCGACGCTATCATTGTCGAGACGACAGGCCTCGCGGACCCAGCGCCCGTGGCGCAGACTTTCTTCGTCGATGAGGACGTGCAGAAGGCGGCCCGGCTCGACGCGGTGGTGACGGTCGCCGATGCCAAGTGGCTCGCAGCGCGGCTGCGCGACGCCCCGGAGGCGAAGAACCAGATCGCCTTCGCCGATGTCATCATCATCAACAAGTCCGATCTGGTGACCCCGGCGGAGCTGCGCGAGGTCGAGGCGCGCATCCGCGCCATCAACCCTTACGCCTCGCTTCACAGGGCGACAAAATGCGATGTTGCGCTCGCCGACGTGCTCGAACGGCGAGCCTTCGACCTCGACCGCATTCTCGACATCGAGCCGGAATTCCTCGTCGCCGAGGAGCATGATCACGACCACGATCATGGCCACAGCCGCACAGCCATGAGCATCACGGTCTCAAGCACTATCACGACGAGGACATGCAGTCGGTCTCGGTGGTGCTCGACGGCGACGTCGATCCGGCCAAGTTCATGCCCTGGATCAACCGGGTCACCCAGGAGCAGGGGCTGAACATTTTGCGGTGCAAGGGCATCGTAGCGATGAAGGACGACCCGAAACGCTTCGTCTTCCAGGGCGTCCATATGATGCTCGACGGCGACTCGCAGCGCGAGTGGAAGCCAGAGGAGAAGCGGGAATCGAAGGTCGTGTTCATCGGCCGCAACCTTGAGGAAGAGGACATCCGCAACGGTTTCCTCGCTTGCGCGGTCTGAGAATAGAGTCGCTTCGATGACCGAAGACCGGGCTACGACCTCACTCACCGAGCGCGTTCGTCCGTTCGACGCAGGGGCGAATGTCGTCGCGGCCGTGTTCCTCGGCGACGCTCCGGCGCTGGCGCTCGCCGATGGCGCTGTGCTGATCGGCGAACCTGACGGGCTGAAGCGCGTCGGCGCCCATCCAGGCGCGGCGATCCTCGTCGCCGTCGGCGACGGCAGGACCTTTCTCACCGGCGGCGACGACGGTCGCGTGGTCGCAATCGGCGCCGACGGCACGCTTCGCGAAATCGCCAACGAGAACGGATGCTGGATCGATGCGCTGGCGATGCACGGCGGCGCGTATGCCTGGAGCGCGGGCAAGCAGGTCAGAGCGCGCGACGAAGCAGGTTCCGTCCGGACCTGGTGCGCGCCGTCGAGCGTGCGGGGCCTCGCCTTCCAGCCGAAGGGCTTTCGGCTCGCCGCGACTCACTACAACGGCGCCTCGCTCTGGTTTCCCAAGGTCGAAGGCTCACCTCAGACGCTCGAATGGAAGGGCGCCCATCTCGACGCGACCTTCTCGCCCGACGGACGTTTTCTCGTCACCTCGATGCAGGAGAGTGCGCTGCACGGGTGGCGCGTCGCCGATTCACGCAACATGCGCATGACCGGCTACCCCGGCAAGACCCGCTCGCTGTCATGGTCGCACGACGGGGCTTGGCTTGCGACTTCGGGCGCGGACGCGGCGGTCGTTTGGCCGTTCAAGGACAAGGACGGGCCGATGGGCAAGGCGCCGCGCGAATGCGGAGTGCGGGAGGCGCGTGTGACCCGGGTCGCGTTCCATCCGCGTACGCTCGTCTTGGCCATCGGCTACGCTGACGGGCTGGCGCTGCTTTGCCGCCTCGCGGACGCCGCGGAAATCCTGGTGCGCCGATCGGGCGAAGGGCCAGTCAGCACGCTCGCCTGGAGTTCCGAACGGCGCCCGTCTTCTGATCGGCCTCGAATCCGGCGAGGCCGGTCTCCTGAACCTGCCGGGGTAATCGCCAGGGCTCGGGGGAGATCACGTACACCCACGTCTTGATCGACGGCATCGGCGTTAATGTTGTACCGCCGGATGCGCGCGGTCTCGCCATGGTGTTCCAGCGCTCTGTCCGCACATGAGCGTCGCCGACAACATGGGCTGCGCGCTGCGGCTGGTGCAGCCGCGGCTCGTCGCGCTGAGCCGCGTGGTGATCCAGCAGATGAGCGCTTCCACCGACGCGTGCGGCTGAAGATCGACAAGGCCTTCATCAGGGGGTGCCTGACGCTGAGGACGAGATGGCAGTGGCGACGGCCGTGATTTCGGTCGGGTAAAAGTCATTCTCAGGGTAATCGCGGAAGGGGGCGAGACCGCCGAGCAGGTCGCGTTCCTGCGGGAGAACAACTGCGGCGAGGTCCAAGGATGTCTTTTGAGTAAGCCGATGCCGCCCGACAAGCTGGAAATGTTCCTTGGGAATGGGCTTAGCAAGTTCGCCGGTTCCGACGGCGCATTCCTTCACGCGGCCGGAACAGGAGCGTCCTTACGAGTTGCCTTCGGCACGGGCGGGAATCCCCTTTGGCAGCCTGTCGGACTTAATATTGCGTCTGCGACTGCGCCAGAATCAAGCGTTGATTCGCGCAGGGCGGCGGGCTCTTTTGATGAGCAATTTTGGGGCGATCGATCGCGGGACGGGGGTTCTTGCCGCCTCCCTCGGTTGACGAATGGCTTACCGAGACACATCTCGCGCGATTTGTCGTGGAGGTTGTCGAGGGGCTCGATCTTCGCGGCATGAGCGGCTGTTAGGACTCGCGCAAGGATAAACACTACAAATTTTGGTTTCCGGGGAACAACCGAGTAATTCCATTCGGGATGGAACGCGTCGCCACGGATGTCGAGACGTTTCATCTCGGCGTTGGTGACCTTGATGCCTTTCTCGTAGACCCTCGTATCGAGGGCGCTCTCAACTTTGAGCCTGGTCTTGGTGGTTGTCGCCGCGATGAGCTCGATGATGGTGGCGTGGTCTGTGAGCGGCCGACCGCGCCAATTCTGCGTGATGCGGCAGAACAGGCGGTGCTCGATCTTGTTCCATTTCGATGTGCCCGGCGGATAGTGCCGGACCCTGATCGTGAGGCCGGTCTCGTCCGCAAGCTTCTGCAACTCGACTTTCCAGAGCCGCACACGTGAGCCGTTCGAGCCGCCGCAATCGCCGTGATCATCAACTCGCCTGCCTTCGGATAGCGCGCCGGGCCGATCCTTTCGAGCCAAGTGCCAATAGAGGCAACCACGAACTCGGCCGTGTCGCAGGTGATGCCGAGGCTGACCCATCCCGCATCAGCGGCAATGTCATAAACGCCGTAGGGCGCGACATTGCCAAGCTTCTTGTCCTCGAAGTCGTGCACTTTCACGCGTTTGGGATCACCCTTCGGCAGCCAGTCGCTGCCGGCGTTGCGGTAATTGCCGACCAGTTCCTTTTTCTTCGTATCGACGGAAATGACGGGCTGGCCAGCCGCCTGAGCCACAAGCACTTCGGCGTTGATGTATTCGAACTGGGCATTGCGATCGGGGGGGCTGGAGCCCGCGTCGGCTTTCCGGTCGACCTGCCGTGAGAAACCGACCTCGGTTAGCAGCTTGCGCACGCTGTTGGGGCTGATCGAGTGGCCCATCGCGACAAGCGCAGCCGCCAGCTTATCGAGGCTCTTTGACACCCACAGCAGCGGGCGGCCCGGGTCGCCCAGCGTCACCGGCTCGACGAGGCGTTTGAGATCCTCGAGCAGCGTTTCGTCTGTTTCAGTCGACGACCGAGGACCGCCGCCTTCACGGCGAACCTGGCCCGGAGCAAGTGGCGGCGCATCGAGGTCCGACCTTCAGGCGTCGCTTTCTTAATGAGATCGAAGCTCTCGTTCAAGTTACCTTTTTTTCGCACCTAAAGCTTTGGAATCGTTCGTGCGCTGCCAAACGAACGCACCTACGGCCGAGATCCCGGAACGGACCTGAGAGCAGGCCCCGCCGGCGATCGCGGAGCACCTGCGAGGCGCGTCTTGGAAGTCTCGACCTCAGGCCTTCATCAGCCACTCGTGCGCCGGGTCGTTGTGGAACCGCCAGACGCGCTTCGGCCCCGCCATCACGTTGAGGTAATAGAGGTCGTAACCGTGCGGCGCGCCGACCGGGTGATAGCCCCTCGGCACCAGCACAACGTCGCCGTCCGCAACCGTCAACGTCTCGTCGAGCGAGCGGTCGTCGGTGTAGACGCGCTGGAACGCGAAACCCTGCGGCGGCCTGAGGCGGTGGTAGTAGGTCTCCTCGAGGTAGGACTCGTCCGGCAGCGCGTCGCGGTCGTGCTTGTGCGGCGGATAGCTCGACCAGTTGCCGCCCGGGGTAATAACCTCGACGACGAGCAGGCTCTCGGCCTCGGCGTCCTCCGGCACGATATTGCGGACGTGCCGCGCATTGGAGCCCGAGCCGCGGGTCAGCGTGCCGACTTCGCCCGGCTTGATCACCCTCGCCTTCAGGCGGCCCACCGCCGGAGCCGAGCAAAGCGCGAGCTCGCAGTCGACTGCCGCTTCGATCGTGGCCTTGCTGTGGGGCGGCAGATAGGCCGACCAGGGAAGCCCGTCGAACACGCTCGCCCGCTCGCCGATCACGCCCGAATCGAAGCCTTCGGCCGTCACCCTCGCCTTGCCGGACAGGATGACGATGCAGACCTCCCGGTCGCCGGTGTCGAGCGGAGACGTCGCGCCCTGCTTCAGCGTCCGCGTCTCGAAGCCGACATAGCGCCAGCCGGCGTTGTCGGGCGTGATGCGGTGTCCGACGCCGTCGGCGGCCTTCGCCGGATGAACGAGCAGTTTCGATTGCGCCATGGCGGTCTCCTCAATCCTAGCCCCTCTGCGGGCCTAGCCCCCTCTGCACGAGCCCAGCCTCCTTCAGGGCGGCGTGCAAATGTGCGATGCCCTTCCTAGCGTAGGGCGCCGCAGGCGCTTTTTTCGGGTCCTGTTCGGCTTCGAGCACGACCCAGCCGGAATAGCCTTTCAACGCCTGGAACACTTCGACATAGTCGATCACGCCGTCGCCGGGGACGGTGTAGACCCCGAGATCCTTGCCCATGCCCAGGATGGAATCGAGGAAGCTCCAGTCGCCGGCATTCGATTCGCGCATTTTCGTCTCGCGCACGTCCTTGCAATGCACGTGGCCGATGCGCTCGCGATAGGCGCTCGCGAGTTCCCGCCGGGTCGGAGCCGCCCCAGCGCGCGTGTCCCGTATCGAGCAGCAGCCGCACCGGCGGCTTCGTATGTGCCATGAACGCGTCGATGTCGCGCTCCGACTGGATGATCGTGCCCATGTGGTGATGGTAGCAGAGCTTGAGGCCCTCGCCGGCGAGGCGCTCGGCAAACTCCGTCATTTTCGCGCCGAAGCCGGGCCAGTCGCTCTTGGCCAGCCGCGGGCGCTCCGACAAGGCGCGCGCGCGATCGCCGTGGATCGCATTCGAGGTCTCGGCGACGATGACGACGTCGGCGCCCGCGCCCTGCGTCATCGCGATATGGCCCCGCGCCGCCTCGAACTCTTCGCGGGCGGAGCGCCTGAGGAGCGCGGTCGAATACCAGCCGCCGACGAAGGTCATGCCGTATTCGGCGAGCTTGTCCTTCAGCGCCGACCCCTTCGGACGGCAGCTTGTGGCCCTTCTCCATGCCGACCACGCCCGCTTCCCTGGCTTCGGCCAGACAGGTCTCGAGCGGCGTGTCGCCGCCGATCTCCTGCAGATCGTCGTTGCTCCAGCCGATCGGGTTGGCGCCGATGCATATGCTCATGTCAGTCTCCGACCCGCTGGCTTTCCAGCGCCTTCTCATATTTCCGGCGGGCGGCGCCGACCTCCGCTCTGTCAGACACGGCCGGAACGGCGACATCCCACCAGAAGCCGCCCGCGTCGGTCGAGGGGATCGGATCGGTGTCGATGACGATCACCTGGGTGGTCGTGGCGGCCCGCGCCGCAGTGAACGCGGCCTCGAGCTCGGCGATCGAGGCGACCTTGACCGCCTCCGCCCCCATCGAGCGCGCGTGGGCTGCGAAATCGACCTTCGGCAGGACCTCGTGCCGCGCATCCCTCAACAGATTGTTGAATGGCGCGCCGCCGGTGGCCGCTTGCAATCGGTTGATGCAGGCGAAGCCGCCATTGTCGAGGACGACGATGATCAGCTTCCTACCGAGCATCACCGAGGTCGCGATCTCGGAGTTCAACATCAGATAGGAGCCGTCGCCGACCGTCACCACCACCTCGCCGGTCCGGCAGCGCCATCTTGACCCCGATCGCGCCGGCGATCTCGTAGCCCATGCAGGAATAGCCGTATTCGACATGGTAGCCGAGCGGCGACCCGGGCTTCCACAGCTTGTGCAATTCTCCCGGCAGGCCGCCTGCGGCGCAGACGACCACGTCGCTCTTGTCGCTCACGCGCATTAGCGCGCCGAGAACTTCGGCGTCGCTCGGCAGAGAGACGTTTGTCGGAGCCGTGTAGCGGACGGCGACCGTCTCCCATTCGGCCTTGGCCGCGGCCGCGCGGTCGGCCCAGGCGCACGGCGCCTTCCACTCGCCGAGGGCGGCGTCGAGCGAGGCAAGCGCGACGCGCGCGTCGCCGACGATCGGAAGCGCCCGGTGTTTGGCCGCGTCGAACGGCACGACGTTGATCCCGATGAATTGCCGGTCGGAGTTCCTGAAGAGAGCCCAGGAGCCGGTGGTGAAGTCGGCAAAACGTGTGCCAACGCCGACGATCACGTCCGCTTCCGCGGCGAGCGCGTTGGCTGCGCCCGTGCCGGTGACGCCGATCGCGCCCAGAGCAAAGGGATGGTCGATGGGAGCGGCTGACTTGCCGGCCTGGGTCTCGCCGATCGGAATCCCACGGCGGGCGCAGAAGTCCACCAGCTCCTGCTCGGCCTCGGAATAAAGCACGCCGCCGCCGCAGACGACGAACGGCTTCTTTGCGCCGCTTAAGAGAGCGGCGGCGACCCGCACCTCGTGCGGGTCCGGGGCGATGCGCCGCAGACGGTGCGTTCGCTCGTGGAAGAACGCCTCGGGGTAGTCGTACGCTTCCGTCTGCACGTCCTGGCAGAAGGCGAGCGTTACGGGTCCGCATTCAGCGGGATCGGTCAGGACAGCGATCGCCCGGTTCAGCGCCGGCACGATCTGCTCGGGCCGAATGATCCGGTCGAAATAGCGCGACACCGGCCGGAAACAATCGTTGGCGCTGACCGTGCCGTCGCCGAAGGTCTCCACCTGCTGCAGCACCGGATCGGGCTTGCGGTTGGCGAAAACGTCGGCCGGGATCAGCAGCACGGGAAGCCGGTTGACATGCGCGACCGCGGCCGCCGTGACCATATTGGTGGCGCCGGGGCCGATCGAGGTCGTACAGGCCATCATCCGCTTGCGCCGCGAGGCCTTGGCGAAAGCGATTGCCGCATGCGCCATCGCCTGTTCGTTGTGGGCGCGATAGGTCGGCAAAGCCTCGCGATCGGCATAGAGGGCTTCGCCGAAACCGGCGACATTGCCGTGACCGAAAAGCGCGAAAACCCCCTCGAAGAGGCGCTGTTTCCGCCCTTCGATCTCCACTTTCTGGGCAGCGAGAAAGCGCGCCATCGCCTGTGCCGCGGTCAATCGGATTGTTTTCATATTCGGTGTTCCTCGAACAGGTCGCGCATGCGGCGCCGGCTGTGCGGACGCCTGCCCCATGCGGGCCAGCACTCATGCCTCTTCGTCCGCCGCCTCACGCCACAGCGCACACAGGCGGGCGAATGCGCCCGCCATGCGCTCGACCGCCTCGCGATCGCCGATGCGGCCGGAGAACCAGTCCACCGCCGGCTCGGCGAAAATCGTGCGGCCGACCGCGAAGCCTTTTACGATGCCGCAGTGTCGCGCGACGGCAAAGGCTTGCGCAAGATCCTCTTCTGGCGCTTCGAGCCCGAGGAGGACGACGCCGCGACAAAATGGGTCCCCATCCTTGATCGCTACCTCGACGGCGCTCCATGCGGTGGGCGACGGCTGGCCTTCGAGCTTCCACCAATCCGGCTTCATCCCTATGGCGTAGAGCCGCTCGATGACGCGGGCGGTGGTATTGTCCCGAACGGGTCCGTTCCTGCTTGCGATGATTTCGATCAAGAGCTCCCGGCCGAGCGTGCGAGCGGCGTCATACAGCCGCAGAAGCTCACGCTCCTGCCGCGACTTCATCTCCGGCGGGTCGTCGGGATGATAGAAGCAGAGGCACTTGATCGTGTGGGCGATCGGCCATTCGTGAAGCTTAGCCCCAAGCGAACCCCCGAATTCGAAATCGAGCGGACGCGAGCCCGGCTCTTCGACCGGCCGCGCGATCCAGAAGCCGTGATCCAAAGCGCGGAACAGGGCTTCGTGGCCGTATTTGCCGTCAAGAAGCATCCCGTAGCCTGGCCGTCCCGCCGCCACTTTCGCCGCCGCATCGACCGCGAGCAGCTTGAAGGCCGATATGCGCTCGCGCGGCGCCCCGGCGTCGTCCGCGATCTTCTCGAGTTGCGCGCGATGGTCGATGGCCAGCGCCATGATCGTCGGCGCTTCCGGCCGCCGGGTCGTCGCCCAATGAATGTGATTCAGCGTCTCGTCTCTTCGCAGCGCGCGATGCGGCGAGCCGTGTTCGAGAAATCGGCTGAGCTCGGTCCAGGTCGGATATTCGACCGAGCACAGGAGGCGCGACACTGCGAAAGCGCCCCCTGCGTTGGCGAAGGCGCAACAGGTCTCGAGAGGTTCGTCGCACAGCCATCCGCGCAAAAAGCCCGACATGAAGGCGTCGCCTGCGCCGAGCACATTATAGACCTCGACGGGAAATCCCGGTCCCTTGATCCCCTCGTCCAAATTTTCCGGTATGTCGCCCGGGAACACGACGCAGCCCATGGGGCCGCGCTTGAGCACGAGCGTCGCCGCGGTCGCCGCGCGCACGGCCCGGAGCGCCGCGAGAGGATCGTCGGCCCCACCCGCGATCATCATCTCCTCCTCGGTGCCGACGATGAGGTCGCATTGCGGCAGGATGGCGCTGAGGCTGTGCGTCACGTCGCCCGACTTGATGTAGCGCTCCTCGCCCGCGCCGTGACCGCCGAGCCCCCAGAGGTTCGGGCGATAGTCGATGTCAAACGCGATCCTACGGCGGGCCGCGCGCGCGAGCCGCATCGCCTTCAGTTGGGCCCCGGCCGTGTTGGCGCGAGCGAAGTGCGTGCCGCTGACCAGGATCGCTTTGGCGCTTTCGATGTAGGCCGGGTCGATGTCGCTTTCGTCAAGCGCTCCGTCGGCGCAATTGTCGCGGTAGAAGATGAGCGGAAAGGTCTTCTCGTCCCGGACGCCAAGCAACACGATCGAGGTCAGGCGTGACGGATCGGTGTGGATTCCGGACACGTCGACCCCTTCGCGCGCGCATTGCTCGCGGACGAATCGGCCCATGTGCTCGTCGCCGACCCGGGTGATCAGGCCGCTCTTGAGGCCCAGGCGGGCCGCGCCGATCGCTATGTTGGTCGGGCAGCCCCCGACCGCCTTGGAGAAACTCGCCATATCCTCGAGACGCCCACCGATCTGGACGCCATAGAGGTCGACCGAGGATCGGCCGATAGTGATGATGTCGAGACGCGGCTCAGACACGGGCGGGCCTTTCCGGTCAGGGCTCGATCGGCTCGTCGCCGGCGCCGACGACGTTCTGGTCGAAATCGATATTCGCGCCGGTCATCAGGCCTGATTCGTCTGAAGCGAGATAGGCGCAGGCGCGTGCCACCTCCTTCGGGTCGACGAGCCGTCCGAAAGGCTTCGTCTTCACCGCGGCCTCGAGCCATCCGTCCTGAGCGCCGTGATAGGTCTTCATGATTCGATCCTCGCCCGGCGTCGACATCCACCCGATGTTGAGTCCGTTGACGCGAATACGGAACTTGACGAGCGAGTGGGCAACGTTGCGAGTCAGGGTCGCAAGCGCACCCTTGGAGGCGCAATAGGCTGTGATGTGCGGCTGCCCGCCATGAGCCGACATCGACTGAATGTTGACGATTGCGCCGGCGATCTTCTCCCGCCGCATGATGCGGACCGTTTCCTGGATGAGGAAGAAGGGCGCGCGCACGTTCACATCAAAGATCTCGTTGTAGCGTTCCTCGGTCGTGTCGAAGATGTTGCCGCGGTCGGTTAGCGCTGCGGCGTTGACCAGGATGTCGACCCGGCTGAACCTCCTGTCTGCCTCGCCGACGACATTGCGGCAGTCGGCGACCTTGGCCAGGTCCGCTTTCACGAATACTGTCCGGCATCCGGTCGCCGAAATCTCCTTCGCCACCCGGGCGCCGTTGTCGGCGTTGCGGCCGCAGATGACCAGGCCCTCCGCCCCGCGTTCGGCGAAAAGCCGCGCGGTCGCCTCGCCGAGGCCTTGGGTGCCGCCGGTCACCACGGCAATCTTGCCGGCGAGATTGGCGGGGCCGCGATAGGCTTCCCGCGCGGCTTCGGACGCTGAATTGGCGGCCATGGGCGTCTGTCTCCCTCGGGTCATGGCGGACGAACCGCCAACGATCGGATACTGTAGTGAAACAAAAATTCTATTCCCAAGTCAATATGGAACGGATATTCTTTTTTCGGACCCCATTCCGGGGTCCCGGAAGCCTGGGAGGAAGTCATGAAGTTCGGGGTCATCGGCGCCGGCCGTATCGGTAAGATCCACGGCGGCAACGTCGCCTCGCGGCGCGACTGCGAGGTCGCTTTGGTCGCGGACGCCGACGCTGCCGCAGCCGAAGCGCTCGCCGCCGCGACCGGCGCCAAAACAGCGTCGGTCGACGAGATTCTGGGCTCAAACCAAGTCGACGCGGTCGCCATCTGTTCTCCGACCGACACGCACGCCGACCTCATCGAACGCGCGGCGCGGGCAAAAAAGGCGATATTTTGCGAAAAGCCGATTGCCCTCGATGTCAAACGCATTCGCGAATGCCTCGAAGTGGTCCGGCAGACCAACGCGACCCTGATGATCGGCTTCAACCGGCGCTTCGATCCGAACTTGGGATCGTTGCAGAAGCGCGTCACAGAGGGCGCGATCGGCGCGCTGGAAATCCTCTCTATCACCTCGCGCGATCCCTCGCCGCCGCCCTTGTCCTACGTCGCTCGCTCGGGCGGCCTGTTCCGAGACATGATGATCCACGATTTCGACTTGGCCCGATTCATTTTGGGCGAGGAGCCGGTCGCGGTCAGCGCCATGGGCTCGGCCCTGGTCGACAAGGCGATCGGCGAGGCGGGCGACATCGACACCGCCGTTGTCATTATGGAGACGAAGTCCGGCAAGGTCGCCCAGATCTCCAATTCGCGCCGGGCAACCTACGGCTACGACCAGCGCGTAGAAGCGCATGGCGCAAACGGCATGGTGCAGGCGGCCAATGTAAGCGAATCCACGGTGGAGGTAGCCGGCGCGCACGGCTTTGTCCGCGACAAGGTCCTGAACTTCTTTCTCGAGCGCTATGAGGCTGCCTACCGGAACGAGCTCGATGCCTTTGTGAATGCTGTGAAGTCCGGGTCGCCGGTTCGTCCTGATGGCGAGGACGGCCTTAAAGCCAATATCCTGGCCGATGCGGCTTATCAGTCATGGAAGACCAAACAGCGCGTGTTCCTCAGCTGACCTGTTGTTCAAACAAAAGATGAAGGTAATTAACAGCTTGCGCGGCGTCGGCTGAGGGCCTATAGGCGGCGCCAGGTCAACAGGAATAAGGCATGGTGCAGGTGCAGGAGCGACGCCCGGCCTCGAACCGGACGTCCGGCAGCACGCCGCGCCCCCCGGATCCCGACAGTTTGGTTGCGCGTCTGATCGCGGCGGTAACGCGCCATCGCCGAACGCTGCGGCGTCTCGGGCTTGCCGCGAGCGCCCTCATCGTCGCCGTCTGTCTTGCGATCTTCGCGCGAACGCTGCTGCACATCGACGTCAACCGGTTCAAGGCGGCGATCGCGGCGACGGGCGGCGATCAGATTATGCTCGCTTTCGGCTTCACCGCCCTGAGCTATCTGGCGCTGACAGGCTACGACGGTCTCGCGTTGAAGCACCTCGGGATCAAAGTTCCCTATTGGCTGACTGCGCTCGCGTCATTTGCGAGCTATGCTGTTTCGTTCACGTTGGGCTTTCCCCTCGTGACGGGCGGGGCTGTTCGCTACTGGCTCTATGCGCCGGCCGGTCTGACGGCGGGGAAGGTCGCGAGTCTCACCGTCGTTGCCGGCGTCACCTTCTGGCTCGGCATGGGCTTTATCGTCGGCGTCGGCTTTATATTTGCGTCCGACGCTGTGGCGGATATCGATCACTTCAACCCGCTCGCCAATCGCCTTATCGGGCTCGGCGCGATAACCGCGTTGATTGTTTATCTCGGCTGGGTCGGCAGCATGCGCTGGCGGCGCGCCCCGATCTTCGGCAATTTCAGGCTGCCGGGGCCTTTCCTCACCTTGGGGCAGATGGCGCTCGGAGTCATCGACGTTTGCTCGGCCTCCGCCGCGCTGTACGTCCTTCTGCCGAAGGGCTCGGGGATCGGTTACCCGACTTTCGCAACGCTCTATTCGGTGGCAGCCATGCTCGGCATCGCCAGTCACTCGCCCGGTGGCCTCGGCGTCTTCGAGGCGACCATTCTGCAGGGAGTTGGCGGCAACAGCAACGCGGTGCTCGCCTCCCTGCTGCTTTTCCGCGGTATCTATTACGTGGCGCCCTTCATTTGCGCGATGGCGCTCCTTGGGGGGGTCGAGGCGATGCGGCGCTGGCGGTCGATCCGCGAGGCCATGTCGGCGCCATCGGACGATTAGCGGCTCTTCGGATGAGCGACGCGGAAGCCGCCCAACTCGAGACCCTGATCCTCTCGGCGTTCGCGGCCAAGCTCATCGAGGCCATGCCGGAGCCGGCAGTGATCGTCGGGCCGGACGGACGCGCGGCCGCGGCCAACCAGCCGGCGCTTCGTCTGTTGCCGGGGCTGAAAGTCGGCGATCCGCTTGTCATGGCGCTGCGGGCGCCCGATGTGGTGGACGCGCGGCGCCGCGTGATGGCGAGCGGCGACGTCGAACGGGTTCAATGGAGGGAGCGGGTGCCTGTCGAGCGATTGTTCGACGTTTGCGTCGCCCCGCTCGCGACCGCTGACAACCAGGTGGTGGCGACCCTGCTCACGCTGCGGGATCTGACTGAGCTCAGGCGGGCGGAGCGCATGCGCGTCGACTTCATCGCCAACGCCAGCCACGAATTGCGCACCCCGCTCGCCTCGCTCCTCGGCTTCATCGAGACGCTGCAGGGCTCAGCCAGAGACGACGCCAAAGCGCGCGACCGGTTTCTCGCCATTATGCGCGAACAGGGCCGGCGGATGGCCCGCCTGATCGAGGACCTGCTCTCGCTTTCGCGCATCGAGCAGAAACAGCATGTTCGGCCCGAGTCGACCGTCGACCTCGCCCAGACGGCGCGCAGCGTCGTCGATGCGCTCACCCCGATGGCCAAAGACCTCGAGGTCGAGATCCGCATGAGCGCATCGGACCCGGTGCTGGTCGCCGGCGATCGCGACGAGTTGCTCCGGGTGGCCGAGAACTTGATCGAGAACGCGATCAAATATGGACTCCGGCCGGACGCAGAAAAACCCGGACGTGTCGACGTCTCGGTCGGATTGACGGAAAAGGAAGCAACCCTGACGGTGCGAGACTACGGCTATGGCATTGCGCCCGAACATCTGCCACGCCTCACCGAGCGCTTCTATCGCGTGGACGCCACGCAAAGCCGTGCCAAGAACGGCACCGGCCTCGGCCTCGCGATCGTCAAGCACATCCTGACCCGCCATCGCGGGAAGCTGACTATCACGAGCCGCATCGACCAGGGCTCGACCTTTGTTGCGAGCGTCCCGCTCCATACGAACAGATCATAGGGATGCAATTGCCCAGCCTGAACGAGCCCGGCCACCTGGTGAAGCCAAGCCAGCATTTTACCGTTCCCCAGCCGTTCTCCACGGTGCGGAGGCTCGTGTGCCGCCTCTCTCGGTTGCACTAGTTGACGTCCTGACGCCGCAATATCTCCTCAACTAACCTGATTACCTGTTCGCGAAGGTCTCCTCGCTGGACACGCAGAAATGCTCGCACCAGCTCACACCCCTCCTCAGGAGACGCGAGAGAGGAGTTACGCTGCGAGTTGCGCCGGAATCCATCGGCGCAGCTGAGAGTCTCTTGGCCTGTAGAAGCAAGTTCCATCTGTTTCCCCTTTCAGATAGCACGCCGTCGAAGTACGGCGCGGCGGCGCGCCACTGCCCAAACCATCCGCCACCTCCAAAGAATGTGCTGTGACGTACGTCACACTTCGGATCACATTTCGATTGCGGCTCGCCGAGCCCCCCTTGCCATCGATGATCAGGATCCGGCAGCGCCTGCATCCAGCTTGATCTCGGCGTCAAGCGGTGCAAAAAGCCACCAGACCGTGCGAAAACTCGGCCTGACGGGATTCACAAACAGCCGGCGCTATATTAGAATCGCGTATGGCGCACATTTCCGGCTTCGAACGCTACCAACTTCTGCTTCTGCCCGAGGCGGTGGACGATTACGTCGGCTCTGACAATCCCGTGCGCTTCATCGACGCCTTCGTCGATGGGCTCGATCTCGTCGAGGCAGGCTTCGGGCGGGTTCAGCCGAAGGCGACGGGACGGCCGGGCTATGCACCGGCGAACTGTTAAAGCTCTAAATCTACGGCTATCTCAATCGCGTGCGTTCGAGCAGGCGGTTGGAGGCCGAATGCCAGTTGCGAACGCTGAAGCCCGACTTCAAGACCAATCGCCGATTTCCGCGCGACAATCGCGCCGCCTTTAAATCGGTGTTTCGTCAATTCATGCTGCTGTGCAAGCGGCTCGACCTGTTCGGACGCGAACTGCTGGCGGCGGACGGGACCCGCATCAAGGCGGTCAACAACAAGGATCGAAACGTCACCCGCAATTTGCTGGAGAAATTCATCAAGGCGGCCGACGAGCGGCTGGCCGATTACCTCCGCCTCCACGAGGGCGACGCCGCAGAAAATGCGACGAGCAGTAGGCTCAGACCAAGGAGATGCGCGGCGACGGAGCGGCGTTTCGGACGCGCTCGTCGGTGTGCTGCTCGAACTTCTTGAAATTTTCGCGAAACATTTGCACGAGGCGACCTGCCGTTTCTGCGAATTCGCCCTTGCTCCGCCAAGTCCGGATCGGATCAAGGACGTGCGGCTCGACGCCCGGCACCTGCTCCGGGACCGCAAGACCGAAATGCGGGTCCGTCCTGTATGCGGCCCTCTGCAGCGAACCGTCGAGCGCCGCCGAAAGCAACCGTCGGGTCACCCGGATCGGCATGCGCCGCCCGATGCCGACCCTGCCGCCGGTCCAGCCGGTGTTGACGAGCCAGCAGTCGACGTGGTGGCGGGCGACGAGATCGCGCAGCAGATTGCCGTAGACCGTCGGGTGCAGCGGCATGAACGGCGCGCCGAAGCAGGTCGAAAACGTCGCCTGCGGCTCGTCGACGCCCTTTTCCGTGCCCGCGACCTTGGCGGTGTAGCCGCTGAGGAAGTGATACATCGCCTGCGCCGGATCGAGCTTGGCGATCGGCGGCAACACGCCGAACGCGTCGCAGGTCAGCATGATGACGTTCTTCGGCTGTCCGGCCCGCCCTGTCGACGACGCGTTGGCGATGAAATGAAGCGGATAGGCGATGCGGGTGTTCTCGGTCTTCGAGTCGTCGTCGAAATCCGGCACGCGCAGCTCGGGATCGAGCGTCACATTCTCCATCACGGTGCCGAAGCGCTCGGTGGTCGAGTAGATCTCGGGCTCGGCCTCGCGCGACAGCTTGATCGCCTTGGCGTAGCAGCCGCCCTCGAAATTGAACACCCCGCCCTTGCCCCAGCCGTGCTCGTCGTCGCCGACGAGGGTGCGGCTCGGATCTGCGGAGAGCGTGGTCTTGCCGGTCCCGGAGAGGCCGAAGAAGATCGCCGTGTCGCCGTGTTCGCCGACATTGGCCGAGCAGTGCATCGGCATCACGTGCTGCGGCGGCAGGACGTAGTTGAGATAGGTGAAGACCGACTTCTTCATCTCGCCGGCGTAGCTCGAGCCGCCGATCAGAATGATCTTGCGGGTGAAGTCGCAGGCGATCACCGTCTCGGTGCGCGCCCCGTGCCGCTTCGGGTCCGCCCTGAACGACGGCAGGTCGACGATCGTCAGGTCGGGCGCGAAGCTCGGGAGGTCCTCCCTCGGCGGCCGGATCAGCAGGTTGCGGATGAAGAGGGAGTGCCAGGCGTATTCGGTGAAGACGCGCGCCTTGATCCGGAAGGCCGGATCCGCGCCGGCGTATAGGTCCTGCGCGAACAGCGTCTTGCCTTGCGCGTGAGCGAGACAATCGGCGAGCAGGGCGTCGAAATGCTCAGCCGACATCGCGGAGTTGTTGTCCCACCAGACGATCGGGTTGGTGTTGGCGTCGCGGACGACGAACTTGTCCTTCGGACTGCGGCCGGTGTGAACCCCGGTGTCGGCGACGAGCGGGCCGTGTTCGGCGATGTGCGCCTCGCGCCGCTGCAACGCGTGCTCGTAAAGCTTCGGCGCGTGGAGATTCCAATGGACGCCGGCCAGATCGCGGAACCCGAACCGATCCGCCCCGAAGCCCGAATTGCGACTGCCTGTTTCGATCATTGCGGGTCCCTCCGATAAGCGCGCAAAATCCAACCGCGCCCCGATACTCCGCCTCCGGCTCCGAAATCAATCGCAAGACGGCTGCGACGAAGGTCGAGGCGGTCGCGGCCTTAGATATTCCCTTCTGTCGCAGGGTTTGACGCGGCCCTTTGTCGCATCGGACGGGCGAATTCCGGCTTTCGTCGGGTGGGACGGCGGCGACAGAGGCAGAGCGGCGGATGAGTTCTCCGCGACGTTTTCCCCCGCCGCGGCGTTGTGTCGGAAGGTCGTTCTTGACCAGAATCGACAAGGCAATAGGATGACTTTCAAAGATTCAGGCGATCGTCAAGGAAACGTCACAATGCGGGCATCACCGCCACGCCATCCGCCGGCCCCGGGACTGTTTCTGCAATTGCTCGAGGTGAGGGCGCTCTGGGAACATTGCGCGACCCTCGCGATGCGGACCGTATGGAGCATGGCGCCGAGGGGCGACGGCCATCCGGTGCTGGTGCTGCCGGGCCTGGCCGCCGGCGACGCCACCACGGCGCTTATGCGGCGTTTCCTTCGGTCGCGGGGCTACGCCCCCTCGGGCTGGGGACAGGGCCTCAACCTCGGGCTCAGAGAGGGCGTCGTCGAGCGGGCGCACGAGAGGCTGCGCGCGCTCTATGAGGAACACGGTCGGACCGTCAGTGTGATCGGCTGGAGCCTCGGCGGCCTCTATGCGCGCGAACTCGCCAAGCACTCGCCCGAGATGGTGCGACTCTGCATCACGCTGGGCTCCCCGTTCACCGGCCATCCGCGCGAGACGAACGCCTGGCGGCTCTACGAATTCGCCAGCGGCCATCGGATCAACTCGCACGATTTCCACGGGCCGCTCCGGATCGCCCCCCCGGTACCGACGACCTCGATCTGGAGCGCCAGCGACGGCGTCGTGTCTTGGCGCTGCAGCGTGGAGACGCGGCGCATTCTGGCGGAAAACATCGTCGTCAGTTCGAGCCATGTCGGCCTCGGCGCGCATCCGGCCGCGCTCTATGCGATCGCCGACCGGCTCGCCCAGCCGGAAGGACAATGGGAGCCGTTCCATCGGGACGGCTGGCGACGCTTCGTCTATTGCGACCCAAAGCGCCAGCCGGCGAGGCGCGAGGAGCATCGCAGCGCCACCGCCGATGCTGCGGCCGCGACCGGGAAGCCATGACACGCCGCCAGCGTCAGACGTAGTCCGCCCGCAGCTTCTTCTTGTCGACCTTGCCGACCGACGTCAGAGGCAGCTCGGCGACGAAGATCACATTCTCCGGGATCGCGATTTTGGAGACGAAGCCGCGCTCGACATAGGAGGCGACGTGGAGTTCTGATGTCGTCCTCGCCGATCCTGCCGGCGTGTTCGGGATGGACGATGACCAGCGCCAGGGGCCGCTCGCCCCACTTGACGTCCTTGATCGGAATGACCGCCGCGCGTAGGATGCCCGGCTTCTCCATGATCACGTTCTCGAGCTCGATCGACGAGATCCACTCGCCGCCGCTTTTGACGATGTCCTTCAGCCGGTCGGCGATGCGAACGTAGCCGTCCGCGTCGATCGACGCGACGTCGCCCGGGTGCAGGTATCCCCCCGCCCCACAGCACCTCGGAGGCTTCGGGATTGTTGAGATAGCCTGTCGTCAGCCACGGCGCGCGGACGACGATCTCGCCGACGGTGTGGCCGTCATGCGGCACCTCGACCATGTTCTCGTCGACGACGCGCAGATCGACCATCGGAGCGGCGATGCCGGCCGTCGTGCGGTAGTGCAGCTCCTCTTCGAAGTCCCTGCCGAAATGTTTGGACTTCAGGTGCGCGCCGGTAAGCATCGGCCCGGACTCCGACTGGCCGTAGGCCGAAAAGACGTCCATGCCGCGGGCCAACGCCGCCCGGGCCAGCGCGGGCGGCAATGCAGAGCCGCCAACGATCATCTTCAGGCCGGAAAGATCGACCTTGTCGCTTCCCGGCGCCGAAAGCAGCATCTGCAGGATGGTCGGCACGCAATGGGTGAAGGTCACCTTCTCGGTTGCGATCAGCTTCAGGAAGATCTCCGGCGTGTAACGCCCCGCGAACACGATCTTGCAGCCCGAGAGCGTGGCCTTGTATGGACAGCCCCAGGCGTGCACGTGGAACATGGGCGTCATCGGCATGTAGACGTCGTCGCGGTGGAAGCGACCGTGGATCGGCGGCAGGCCATATTCGACGAGCCCCGTCAGGGTATGCACCACCATCTGGCGATGGCTGAAATGGACTCCCTTCGGCCGTCCCGTCGTTCCGGTCGTATGGAAAACCGTCGCCCAGGCATTCTCGTCGAAATCCGGAAACGGGAGGTATTGCGAGCCGAGCGACAGCAGCGCCTCGTATTCGCTGTTGATCGGGAAATCCGTCTGCGGCGGCTCGGGCCGGTCGTGCATGAGCACGTAATTCTTGACGGCCTTCAGATGGTCCTTCAGCTTCTCCATTAGCGGCAGGAAGTCGGCGTTGAACAGCACCGTCGTCGCGCAGGTGTCGTTGATCGTGTAGGCGATGTCTTCCGGGGTAAGGCTGACGTTGACCGTCTGCATCACCGCGCCCATCATCGGAATGGCGAAGTAGTACTCGTGATAGCGGTCACTGTCCCATTCGAGGATGGCGACGACGTCCGCCTTGGTCGACCCCGATCTTGTTGAGCCCGCTCGCGAGCCGTCCGACGCGCTCGCGAAACTCCCGATAGGTGCGCCGCCTCAGGTCGCGATACACGATCTCCTGGTCAGGAGCGCGCATCATCGGCGCAGTAGGTGCTTGATGAGCAAAGGATAGGCGTAGGCCGACGACGCGTCGGCGGAATGATCTTGATCGGGCATGACGCTGCCTCCCCGTGTTTCGACGTTCTCTTTATCCCGCCCGGTGCGCAGCGCGTTGATGCGGGTCAAGAATCGTGGGGAAATCGGCGCAAAGACGCGCCTGCCACCTCAGCCCCGGCGCGTCGCGCTCGTGGAAAAATGGCCGCGACAAGCGGGCCCGGCCGGAAAGGCTTCCAGGTTCCGATCGGCTGGGCCAGGCGGTCGGCGATGACCCAGAAGGCGGATGGATTGAAGCCCAGCCCGATATGCGCGCCGCGGACTTCGACGTTCTCACGCTGCGGACCCTCGACTTCCAGGCAGGCCTGCCAGGCGCACACGCCGTCCGTGCGGCTGTAGATCGACGTGCTCGGGACCGGCAGCGGCAGCGCGAGCTGGCGAACCTGCTCGGCAGAAGGCGCCAGGAATTTTTCGCCAGTGATGAGCCGCCAGGCGGACATGACGTTGGTTGCCGCCGGTACGGCGAAGGGGCTGCCGAGGGTGATCACCATGCGCACGGCCTCTGGCGCTAGGCGGGTCGCCTCGCGGGCAATGATGCCACCGCGGCTCCAGCCGACGAGGCTGACCGGCATGCCCGTCATCCCGTGCAGCGTGCGGATCTGAGCCGCGACCGCCGGCAGATCGGCCCCGGCCGGCCGGACGTTGCGTCCGCGGTTCCAGCCATGCGCCTGATAGCCAAGGAACTTCAGATAGCGCCGGATCGCGACCGTCGAGTGATCGCCGCCGCCCATCCCGGGCAGAACGATGACCGGTTGCGGGAAGCCGCGCGGCGCCGTCGCCAGGAAGGGCGCGGCGGCAAGGAGATTCGGGATGCCAAGGACCCCGCGCGAACTCGATGGCGAACAGCAGCGGCGACGGCGGACGGATGTCATAGACGGATTTCAACATGAACAATCGCTCGGTTGGACTATGGCGCGGATTGCGGCGCGGCGCCCTTGCGCCCCTTTCGGATCGGGGCCGGCTTTGCGGTCTCGCCTGCCCGCGTCCGCCTCGGACGGGCCGGCGCTTCCTCGGGCGGCGCCCGCTTCGCAGCGACCGGCTTCAAGGCGGCGCGCTTGCGTTTCATCGTCGCCTTCGGTCTCACGGCCCGCGTCCTGGGCGGTGCGGCGGTTTGAGCCTTTTCGAGCTTGCGACGCAGCGCCTCGGTCGCCTCACCGAGCGCATCGATCCGCTGCGTCAGCACGCTCGTCTTCTCGGCCTTTGGCGCTCTTGGTTCGACTGTCGTTTCGGCGAGCGATATCGGCTTGTGCGCGGCGAGCAAAGCCGCCGCCGGCGCAACCGCGATCGTCTCTACCGCCCCCGGTAGGCTCAATTCCGCATCGGCCTTCCGCATCGCCGCGAAGTCTTCGACGAGGAAGTCGGCGATCCGCTGCGCGTCGGGCACGGTGTCGCTGCAGGCGATGAGGCCGAAGTCGAGCTGATCTAGATAGCTCTGGACGGTGATGTTGAGCGCGCAGCCGTGATAGGGAATCGAAACCGGGAAATAGTGGGTGGCTGGCGCTCCGACGCAATACATGGTCTGTCTCGGTCCCGGCACGTTCGAGACGACGAGGTTGAAGAACGGCGATAGATAATTTGACGCACCCATCCCCGTCCAGAGTCTCACCAGGCCCGTTACGACGAGCGGCACGCCGAGGATCGAAAGGTTCGTCGTTATCAGGTCACGCATGTCAGAGAAGAAATTCTTCGCCTCCTGGCCGGCGGTCTGGGCCGCAGCTAGCCTGGGCAGCGGCTCCTTGACGTCGGTCGGCAGGCGGGAGAGGGTGAAGAAGACCTGATTATTGAGCTGCGCATTTCCAATGGGCCTGATCGAAACCGGCACGCCGGCGGTCAACGCATTTTCGGGCAGCGCGGCGCGCTCGAGCAGATAGCGTCGCAAGGCGCCGGCGCAGAGCGCCAGCACGACGTCGTTGATCGTGACGCCCCGCGACCTAGCCAGCGCCTTGACGTCGGCGAGTGCCAGGGACGAGGTCGCGTAGACCCGGTGGCCCGAAATCGCGGTGTTGAACGGCGTCCGCGGCATTTCCCTGACGTAGCGATAGAGAAAGCGTGCGTCGCGGCCGAAATGGGGCGCGGCTTTGGCGAGCGCCCGCGCAACTCCCGGCGTCCCGGTCACCGCGCGCCAACCCTGGCGGATAAAATCGCCGATCGCGGTGCTGGTTAGCTCGATGAAATCGTTGGGCTCGGCGTCCGGAGGGATGATCCTCGACGGCAGGGTTTCGTGCTCCGGCCCGGGCGCGAAATCGAAGGTGACGCCGAGGGTCGCCATGCCCGCGAGCCCATCCATCGTGCTGTGGTGCACCTTGACGTAGACCGCGAAGGCGCCGCCTTCGAGCCCTTCTATGAAGTGGTATTCCCACAGCGGTCGGCTGCGATCGAGCGGGGCGGCGTGCAGCTGGGCGATCAGGGCCCGCAGCTCCTTCATGCCGCCCGGCGTCGGCAGGGCCTCGTGTCGGATGTGGTAGTCGAGGTCCAGCTTGTCTTCCATGACCCAGGCCGGTTGGTCGATGCCGAGCGGCGTCGGCGCGAGGCGTCGGCGATACGAAGGCAGGAGATCGAGTCGGGCCGCTACGTGCTCGCGGAAGCGGGAGAAGAGATCGTCCCGCGGCGAATTCGGCTTGAAGATCGTGACGCTGCCGACATGCATGGGCGTCTCGGGTGTCTCCATGTAGAGGAAGAGCGCGTCGACGAAGGAAAGACGTTTCATTGCGAACCCCCTGCGGCGCGCTGAGCTTTGCTTAGCGCCGCGTAGTCGGCCCCTTGACAGTGGCCGGCGATCTCATCGACGAGCAGCGGAACCAGCGCCTCGGGCAGAAAGTGGCCCATGCCCGGCACGATGCGCAACCGCGCGCCGGGGATGCTCGCGGCGGTGTCCACTCCCCCGCGCAACGGCACCAGGGGGTCCTCGTCGCCATGCAGAACAAGCGTCGGCGCACGAACGTGGTGAAGCATGCCCGCGCGGCTCGGCGCGGTCTGGATGGCGAGAAGTTGCCGAGTGAACGCATCGGGACGGTAGCTTCGTCGAACTGAACCCTCGGTTCTCGCCCGCAGCTCGGCGTCTGTCGGCCGATAGCCGGAGCCGCCGACCAGTCGGAAGAACTTGATCAAGCGGTCGATGGCGAGTTCCTTGCTGCGCGGTCGCCGACGAAGCAGGGCGCGCAGCACCTTCGGCCGGGGCATCAGTGGGCTGGGAGACGACATGATCGACGTCAGGCTCTCGACGCGCTCCGGATGATTGATGGCGACGACCTGCGCGATCATTCCGCCCATCGACGCCCCGACGATATGGGCCTTTGCGATTCCGAGCGCATCCATGAGGCCGACCGTGTCCCGCGCCATGTCGTTCAGGGTATAGGGCGGCCGGACAGGCAGGCGCACGAAGGCGCGCGCCATTACGGACGCGGTCGCAACAGGCCTGGCGGACGGCATGCGGGTCGAAAGGCCGACGTCGCGGTTGTCGAAGCGGATGACCCGGAAACCGCGCGCGGCGAGTCCTTCGCAAAGCGAGTTGGGCCACGCCACCAGCTGCATGCCGAGGCCCATGATGAGCAGAATGACCGGTGCGTCGCGCCGCCCGATCTCGACGTATTCTAGGTCGATTCCGTTTGCGCGGACCTTGGTCATTTGCCGTCACGTTCGTGAGTTGCGCCAAACCCGTTCAGGGCGATCGCGATGCGATCCCAACCGCCCGCCGTCATCCATCCGCCGACGCCGCGCACGAGTCTGCGCGGCAGGAGCGGCGCGCCGTTGGCCAGGAGGCGGTTCGCCACGCCTGGCACGCAAATCGTCTCGGCTTTGAGACAGGCCGCGCAACCCAGCTCTGCAACTTCCTGAGGCGACATGATCATCATGGCGGGGATCGGCTTGCCGAGCTTGGAACCGCGCACCATCGCCGTGTCAGTGGCGCCGGGGCATAGTGCGGTCGCGGACACGCCGGTCCCCCTGAGCTCCTCCGAAAGCGACTCAGTCAGCGACAGCACATAGGCCTTGGCGGCCGCATAGACGGCGACCCGGGGCACAGGCGTGAAGCTGAAAATCGAGGCGACGTTGAGAATCCGGCCCCAGCCGCGGTTTAGCATCGGCGGGAGAAACAGGCGGGCCAGCGTGGTCAGCGCGACCACATTGATCTGCAAAAGTCTGAGGTGGTCGTCGATCGCGATTGTGGCGAAATCGCCTTCGAATGCAACGCCGGCGTTGTTGACCAGAATGTCGACCGCGACATTGGCCTCGGCGAGCGCGGCGGCCATAGCCTCCGGCGCCCCTGGAAGGCTGAGATCAACCGGCATGGTCTTCGCGCGCACGGCGTGGCGCGCCACAAGCTCGCTGCCGAGCGCCGCCATCGCAGCCTCGTTGCGGGCCGCCAGAACGACGTCATAACCGCGGGAGGCAAATGCCCTCGCCAGCTCGCGGCCGATTCCGGCCGATGCGCCGGTGACGAGAGCCCATCCCGACGCACGCCCCACGCCTCCGGCCTGCACCTTCGGCTGTCGCCCCAAAAACCTCTCACGATCCCTAAACACGATTTCTCACCGCGTAACCAGTGCGTCACCATAGCGGGACCGCGTCGAACGGCAAATGATCCGCATCAACTCGAGACGCGGTCGAGACGCGCGCCAGTGCTTGCGCCCGGCGCAGGCGGTGTTAAGGTTCGGCTACGCTGGGGTGGGGCAAATGGAGGGCATGCATGCGCTCGAAGCTCATCGGACTACTGATCGGTTGCGGCCTGGCGGCGCTCGTCGCGCCCGCGCTCGCCTGCTCTTACAATCAGACGGCATCGAGCCAGTCGACGTCACAGCAGACGGCTCAATCGCAACCGGGGTCGGATAGCGGTTCGAACTGAAACCGCCGCACGAGCCCGCAAAACTGCTGGCGCGGCCGCTGGCCGCGGCGGTGGCGTTCGCGCGACAATGAGCGCGGACGCTGCGGTTGAGCGGCATCGGGCGAGCCGATTCTACGGGTGTGAGTGAAGTTGAAAGCGATGGGCTCGCGATGATCGTCGCGCGCAGCGGCGTGGTGTTGCGCCCTTGGTCGATCGCGGTCAGCTTTCTCGGCGACTGCATCGTGCCGCGCGGCGGCGACGTCGGCATGTCATCGATCACGGAGGTGCTCGCAGCTTTCGGGATCGATCCGGGCGCGGCCCGCACTTCTATGTCGCGTCTGGCGGGTGACGGCTGGGTGACGCGGCAGAAGGTCGGCCGCAAAAGCTTCTATTCCCTGACGCCGGTCGCGCTCGCGGAGTTGGCGGCCGCCAGCCGGCGGATTTACGCCCGGCATCCGCAGGATTCGAGCCCATGGCGCGTCTATCTCGCCGGCGGCCTGCCGAAGCCTTACCAGGCGCGGCTGCGCGCAACGCTGCTCAGGCGGGGAGCGGCCGACCTCGGCGCCCATGTCTACCTCCTCCCCGCCGCGAACGACCTGCCTGAACCGGGCCGCGCAATCGCATTGAAGGCCGTCCCCCTGCCCCCCGACGCGGCCCGCCTTCTCGTCGAGCGCGCCTTCGACCTCGCCGTGCTCAAGCAGGATTATCGCCGCTTCGTCGCGGCCTTCGCACCCTTGCGCGAAAGCGTCGGCAGGCAAAAGCTCGTCGGACTCGAATCGGTTGTCATGCGCGTTTTCGTCATCCATTGCTTCCGCCGCATCGTCCTGCGCGATCCCCTTATCCCCGCGCCCTATTTGCCCGAAGATTGGCCCGGGACCGCGGCGCGCCAGACCGCCGCAACGATCTGGCGAGCCCTCTTCCGCGCATCCGAAGCCTGGCTCGATGCTAACGCAGCTTCTGCCTACGGTCCTTTGCCGCCGCGGTCCGGGCCCTGGCAGCGGTTCTGACCCCTAAGGAGGCCCGGATTTTCAAGACCGATTCCAACCGAAGTCCGCGCGTACCGGAATCAGACCCGCGGACCTTGAAACTCCTTTCATTTCGTTTTCATTTCCTTTTATGAAATGAGCCTTTTCAAAAGTTTGCGGAGAACTACGCGACCTCCCCCTCCCCTGCCCTAGGGTGCTCACACATGAGCGTCCCGACTTAGGAAAAATCCGAGGCACAGTCGCACTTCAATCGCAAGCAGCGGAGGCCTGAAACGCGCTTCCATTTCCTTCTTCTTCCACTTCTGGCGCCGATACTGGACTTGTCAGAGAAGTTGGGGGCGGGAAGGATGGAGAAAAATCGCTCCTCTTCTTCCGCGAGGCAGGCATCCCTTGCTTTGACATTTCCGAAGAAAAGCATCGGATTTGCCGCCAGGCTGAAAACGCTTGGCCGCTTTACCGGCCTGATGCTACATCCCTACCTCCATGTCTGCCCCATGTATGCACGACCCGGTCGGACGGCTCATCGTAGAACATAACATGAACATTAACCTTGTGAAGAGAAATACACTTTGTTGGTGCTCGTGACGGGGGAGCGCATATCGGACTCGATTTGACTGAAGCTCTGGGGAACGGGGTCTACGCGGCGGTCCGAGAAGTGCAAAATGCCATTATCCTTTATCTGCGGCCCGAGGAGTTGTCACGTTGACGTTTCCAGCAGAAACAGAGCGCCGTGGCGGCGACCGCTCCGCAGCCGAGAAGGCGCCAGCCGCGCTCCTGCCTACGGTCGGGGCTCCATCCGATCGCGGCCATCTCGGCGAGGCATCGACGTCCCCACCGCGTTGATCAAACTGTCGCGCCAGGATACACGCCGCCCCCTGTCCGCCGCCGTCTCACTTCCACGACGCCTGATCTCATCATGATTGCGCGAAATTCTCAACGCGGTGTAGCTCCGCCGTTGAACCGCGCCAGCAACCGAACAAAGTGCTATCGTGGCGTGCTATGAACAAAGGGCGCCCGGAGTCGGCCATGTTCGAAACCACCATCGCCGGCAGTATGCCAAAACCATGCTGGCTCGCCGAGCCGGGAAAACTTTGGCCGGCCTGGAAGCTGGAAGGCGCCGAGCTCGCAGCTGGCAAGATCGACGCGACTATCCTCTCGGTGAAGCTCCAGGAGGACGCCGGGATCGACATCGTCAGCGACGGCGAGCAGGCGCGCATCCACTTCGTTCACGGCTTTCTCGCCAACCTGGACGGCATCGACTTTGAGCGCAAGCAGGTGATCGGCATCCGCGCCGACCGTTATAAGGCAGAGGTTCCGACCGTGACCGGCCCGATCCGCCGGAAGGGCTCCGTTCACCGCGCCGAGGCGAGCGCGGCGCGCGCTCACACCAAGCGCAAATTGAAATTCACCCTGCCCGGCCCGATGACGCTCGTCGACACGATCGCCGACGAACATTACCGCGACCGCCCCGCGCTCGCTCAGGCTTTTGCGGCAGCGCTGAACGAGGAGGCGCGCGAGCTCGCTGCGCTCGGGGTCGACGTCGTGCAGTTCGATGAGCCCGCCTTCAACGTCTACATGCGCGACGTGCGGGAGTGGGGCGTTGCGGCCCTCGAACGCGCGGCGCAAGGACTCGGCTGCACAACCGCTGTCCATATTTGCTACGGCTACGGCATCAAGGCGAACACGGATTGGAAAGCGACGCTCGGAGAGAGTTGGCGCCAATACGAGCAAACCTTTCCCGCGTTGGCCCAGAGCCGAATCGATCAGGTTTCGCTCGAATGCCGCAATGCGCACGTGCCGATGGAGCTGATCGGGCTGTTGAAGGGCAAGGACGTGCTGGTCGGCTGCATCGACGTCGCCTCCGAAATCGTGGAGACGCCGGAGGAGGTTGCGGCGACGATCCGCGAGGCGCTCGCTTTCGCACCCGCCGACCGGATCTACCCGTGCACCAATTGTGGCATGGCGCCGATGCCCGCGCCGATCGCCTACGCCAAGCTGGCGGCGCTCGCCGCGGGGGCCGAGTTGGCGCGCAAGACAATGTGAGGCGAAGAGTGCACAATGCCAAGCGGTGCGCCCGTACCCACTCGCGGCGGGCGTGAATTCGCACCTATGAATGATCCTGTCCAGCGCTTTTTGCCTGGCGCACCGGAGGCGGGTGGCGATTCGCTCAGTAGATCTTCACATATTCGAAGTCGCCCGGCTGATTGTTGATGCCGACGCGCGGGGGGGCGATCCAGCTCGCGTATTTGCCGCGCTCGCGACAAGACTTCATTAGCGAACTGATGAATTTCATGTCGTCGTCGTTCGGCAGCCAGGCGCCGCTGCGGGCTTGCCATTCATCCTCGGTCAGAACCCATCCGGCTGTGCTCACGCGCTTGCCCGCAAACTCGCCGATCTTGCGGTTGAAGCCCTTGTGCGGCTGGACGAACTTGAAGGCTATTCCCGCCTTCGCGATCACCTTGTTCCAGCGGTCGATTCCGCCCTGGCAATCGACGATATAATCGTCAAGGAGGCGAGCATTGATCGCCCTCAGCGCCGGGACCTGCTCCTCGACGATCTTGCCGTCGACCACGCGCTGAACGGGATAGGCCGCGTCGGTGAGTACATGATCATCCTCAAGCTTCGCTTCGTTGAAGCGCCCCTTGATGCCGGCGCTGAACGCCTCGGCGGCGTTGCTGGAGATCTCGCTGCCGAACAGGTCGCGCGTCACCGAAATATGGAAGCTGGCCTTGCGCTGCAGGAGCGGCAGGTCGACCACGCCGAGCTTGCGGATGGCTTCAACATCGTTGGGGTCCTTAATTCCGGCCTTGTTCATCGCCGCGCATGTCGCCTCGATCGTTCGTTGCACGCCGGTCTCGCCGACGAACATGTGATGGGCCTCTTCCGTCAGCATGAAACGACAGGTGCGCGACAGCGGATCGAAGCCGCTCTCGGCGAGCGCCGCCAGCTGCATCTTGCCGTCGCGGTCGGTGAAGTAGGTGAACATGAAGAACGACAGCCAGTCGGGCGTGTTCTCGTTGAAGGCGCCAAGGATTTTGGGATTGTCCTCCTGTCCGCTGCGCCGCTCGAGCAAAGCCTGCGCCTCCTCGCGTCCGTCCTTGCCGAAATATTTCACCAAGAGATAGACCATCGCCCAGAGATGGCGGCCCTCTTCGACATTGACCTGGAAGAGGTTGCGCATGTCGTAGAGGCTCGGCGCGGTCGCGCCGAGGTAGCGCTGCTGTTCCACCGAGGCGGGCTCGGTATCGCCCTGCACGACGATCAGCCGGCGTAGCAGCGAACGGTATTCTCCGGGCGCCTCCTGCCAAGCGGGCTCGTCCTTGTGGCGGCCAAAGGGGATTTTGCGGCCCTCGACTTTCGGGGCGAGCAGGATGCCCCAGTGGTAGGCGGGCATGTTTACATACCCGAATTTTGCCCAGCCGGCCGGGTCGACGCCGACCGCGGTGCGCAGATAGACCTCCGACTGCTGGAAGCCCTCGGGACCCATGTCGTTCCACCAGTCGAGATATTTCGGCCGCCAGGTCTCAAGCGCGCGCTGAAGCTGCTTATCGGAGGAGAGGTCGACGTTGTTGGGAATGACGTCGTCGTAATTGATCTCGACGAAACGATCCGCGCTCATCGCGCCCGACGCCTCATTCAGGGTTTCGACGGAGATCATGCGCCTCCCTCCTCAACGGAGTGGGTCGCATTGCGACCCGCAGTTCTGCTGGTCGACAAGAATCACTATGATGCAGGTTTGTCAACCTGAAGTGAAACATTTTTCCTATTTCTTTTTCGTCTCGGCCGATGGTCAAGCAAAATGAGAATTATACTACATATCAAGGCACCGATGCCGCAGGACTGATACGTCCGCGGACGCCTAAAGATAGACGTTCGCGTGTCCGCCGCCTGGCTAACCAGGAGATGACCACCGTCGTCATAAACAATCAACTTGGCGCCGAGATTCTCGCCGCGGCGAATTGGGCCACAGGCGCAGGGTCGTACGGATAGTCCTCGCCCGAGACGATCAGCGTCGACGCCTTGACTTGCTCGAGCGGCAGTTCATGCAGGTCGGGACGCCGTCGAGGGGTAGCCCATCGACCCGAAGCGACAGAGGCTGGAGATTCCTGATCAGGCTCATGACGCGGTCGCGCTCACTGCGCGACGCGCCGGTGAAAAGCTTCGTAGGGACGCCGACGAAGCGAACGAGAGCCGAAGGCTTGAGCTTCTCGATGGTCCACCAGGCGAAGTCGATACCGGCGTTAACTAGGCTGCGGACCAGTCTGCTGCCTGAAGTCGAACCAGCCGCAACCGGGCTGGAAGGGTAGTAGGTCGCCGGAACGACGACGACGAGGCGTCGACGGGGGTCAGGGTGTCGCGTCCGCCTGGGCAGGCAAAGGCGGATCGTGCGGAACCGGACTGCGCAAGTAACCGAAGCGCGAAGGCGCAAAGACATGATGAAAGACTTCGCCGACCAGCGCGGCGGCCATCGCGAGGCCCTGATCGAAATCTCCGCCGGCGCCGAGGATCGAGAGCAACGGAGCGCCGCAGCCAGCCGCACCGCATTGAATTAGGCAGCCATCCGTGTCGACGACCTGGCCAGCGCGAAGGGCGGCGTTCCGAGCGTGGTCGAGTTCCTTCCGATAGGGCCAGAAAATTAAGACGCTGAGGCCGACCAGGGCGGCTTCTCCCGGCGCGAACGTTTCCCAACCCACGACGGTCCTCCGCATACACGCATCCATTTCTCGCCCGCCGGCATCCGACTGCCATGACCTATCTCAATCGCCACCACTTTCACTCCAGATTGAGTGAACGCGCCGGCGCAAACATGGAATCCGGTAGACCGCAATTCGTCACCTGTACAACGAACTCGACGACAGGCAAATTTAAGTGTTCGATTAATTCCTGAAGAACATGGACAAGCTTTCGCCGGTTCGCCGGCGGCAGAGGCGGGATGGAGGGGGTTCCGGACGCACGCCCTCCGCACAAAAGCGCGCGTGGCATCCTTCCGCCCGCTGACCCGGACGAAGCGTGGCTATTGATTGCTTAAATGCGCTTCAGAAGTCGTTGTCCGGAACCTCTTCTTCCTTCGTCTCGGTGCGCATGATGAGCGGCGCCTGAGCGAGGGCGAAGAGGAGCGTGAGCGGCAGGAAGCCGAAGGTCTTGAACTTGACCCACATGTCCGTCGTCTGGGTGCGCCAGACGATCTCGTTCAAGGCCGCAAGCGCCAGGAAGAAGAAGGCCCAGCGCCAGGTCAGGATCCGCCAACCTTCCTCGGTCACGTGCAGCGCCCCGTCGAACAGGATTTTCAGGATCGGCCGGTTGAGCGCGAGGCCCGCAAACAGCGCCGCGGCGAACAGGAGATAGAGAGCGGTCGGCTTGATCTTGATCAGCGTCTGGTCGTGGAAAAAGAGCGTGAGCGAGCCGAAGATGAGGACGATGACCGCAGTGACCAGCGGCATGATCGGAAAGCGCTTCAGCATGGCGTAGGAAACGCCGAGCGTCACGACCACTCCCGCCATGAGCACGCCCGTCGCTGCGAAGATGCCGAGCCGCGAATAGACCGCGAAGAAAAGGGCGAGCGGGCCGAGTTCGAGTAGGAGCTTGACGATCGGGTTCAGCGCCTTCTTCCGCTCGGCGGAGGATTCGGTCACATTCATTCCTGTCATTGCAGGGCCTCCGCGCGCTCGAGGCCGGCGATCGCCTCGGCGTAGTCGCGTGCAGCGAAGGGCTCGAGGTCGTCCACCCCCTCGCCAACTCCGATGAAATGCACCGGCAACGCGAACTTGTCGGCAATGGCGACGAGGATGCCGCCGCGCGCCGTGCCGTCGAGCTTCGTCATGACGAGGCCGGTCACGCCTGCGGTGCGGCCAAAAATCTCGACCTGATTGAGCGCGTTTTGACCGACGGTCGCGTCGAGGACAAGCAGCACGGCGTGCGGCGCTTCCGGATCGACCTTCTTCATCACGCGGATGATCTTCTCGAGCTCGGCCATGAGCTCCGCCCGGTTCTGCAGCCGGCCGGCAGTGTCCATCAGCATGACATCGGCATCGAGCTCGCGGGCGCGGGTCAAGGCGTCGAAGGCAAGTCCCGCAGCGTCAGCGCCCTGGTCGCGCTCGACGAGGTCGGACGCCGTGCGGCGCGCCCAGACGCGCAGCTGCTCGATCGCGGCGGCGCGGAACGTGTCCCCGGCGGCGAGCACAATCGTCTTGCCCTCAATCCTGAACTTGGCTGCAAGCTTGCCGATCGTCGTCGTCTTGCCGGAGCCGTTGACGCCGACGACGAGAATCACGAACGGACGCTTGCTCTCATCGATCATGAGCGGGCGTGCGACGGGAGCGAGCGTCCGCGCGACTTCCGCCGCGAGGACGGACTTCACCGCCCCGGGGGTGATGCCCTTCTCGTAGCGCCCGCGCCCGATCGCCTCGCGAATCCGTGTCGCCGCGCCGAGGCCGAGGTCGGCCTTGATGAGGACGTCCTCGAGATCGTCGAGCGAGTCCTCGTCGAGCTTGCGCTTGGTGAAAATGTCGGTCACGCCGCGGCCGATGCTGGTCGAGGAGAGAGACAGGCCGACCTTGAGGCGCTGAAACCACGTCCGCTTCGATTCCGGCGGAGCCGGGGCAAGCGCCGGCTCGAAGATTTCCGTAGGCGACTGCTCGGGCTCGACCGCAGCGGGCGCCCCGGCCGGCGCCGCCCCGCTGGCACTGAACCAGCGTTCAGCCCACTTCGGCTCAGGCACCCCCGGGAGTTCCGGCTCGGGGACTGGGCTGGGCGCCTGCTCAAGCTCGGGAGTAGCCGGCGGCTCGGCCTCGGCCGGCGCAGGCGTCCCGCCTCCGAACCAGCGCCGTATGAGGCCGGGCTTCGGTTTTTTCTCAGCGTCTTCGTTCAATCCATGATCCTTTCGCGACCGCCCAGTGCGGGCCGAGTTGCTTTGGACTACCTATGTCGCCATGACGCCCGAAGAAACAAGAGCGCGGCTGCTCTACCGCGACGGTTTGATCCTGGTCCTCGACAAGCCGGCCGGCGTCGCCGTTCACAGGGGGCCCAAGGGCGGCGCGAGCCTCGAGGACGATTTCGACGCCCTGCGCTTCGGCCTACCTCGGAATCCAGCCCTCGCGCATCGGCTCGACCGCGACACCGCCGGCTGCCTCGTGCTCGGACGACATCACAAGGCTTTGGAAAAATTAGGGCTTCTATTCAAGCAGGGCAGAATTGCGAAAACCTACTGGGCGATCGTCGCCGGGTCGCCCGATGATGAGACCGGCGCCATCGACCTGCCTCTCGGCCGGCTCGACGACACGCGCGGATGGTGGATGAAGGTCGATCCGAAGGGCCAGCCGGCGACAACGCTCTGGTGCGTCAGGGGAAGGAGCGTCTGGCGCGGCGCGCTGATTGCCTGGCTCGAACTCGAACCGCAGACGGGGCGCACCCATCAGCTGCGTGTCCATTGCGCCTCGCAGGGGTGGCCGATCCTTGGCGACTCGATCTACGGCGCGCGCGCCGACACTCCCCTGCAATTGCTGGCGCGCAAAGTCGTCGTGCCGCTCACGAAGGGAAAACCGCCGATCGCAGTCGAGGCCCCGGCACCGCCGCACATGCTGGAGACGCTTGCTGCCTGCGGCTTTGCCGGCGACCGCTTGTAGACGCGGCTGCTGCCCGAGTCCGCCGCGCTCGGCCGCGCCCGGCTATGGAAGATTGTGCGCCGCAGCAGAATGTGAAAAGCTCGAAGACTCCGTGACGAGCCGCCGCAAATCCCATGTCGATCCGAGCCGCCATCCATCATCTGACGCATTACAAATACGACCGGCCGGTGTCGCTGGGGCCGCAGATCATCCGGCTGAGGCCCGCGCCGCATAGCCGCACAAGGGTAATCTCGCATTCCCTGAAAGTGGCGCCCGCCAATCATTTCGTGAACTTTCAGCAGGACCCGTACGGCAACTGGCTCGCGCGCTACGTTTTTCCGGATCTGGTCAACGAACTGAGGATCGAGGTCGACGTCGTCGCCGACATGACGGTCTACAATCCCTTCGATTTCTTCGTCGAAGAAAGCGCGGAAATCTGGCCGTTCGAGTACGGAGAGGACCTGCGGCCGGACCTGGTCATCTACCGAACGCCCGACCCTGCGGGACCGCGGCTGCAGGCTTGGCTCGACGGAATCGACCGTTCGCCGAAGCGCACCGTGGACTTCGTGGTCGACCTCAATCGCCACCTTTCCCAGGAGATCAAATACCTCATTCGCATGGAGCCGGGGGTGCAAAGCCCGGAGGAGACTTTCGAGCGCCGCTCGGGCTCGTGCCGCGATTCGAGCTGGCTCATGGTGCAGATCCTTCGCCATCTTGGCCTTGCCGCTCGCTTCGTCTCCGGCTATCTGATTCAACTCAAGCCTGATCTCGTCGCGCTGGACGGGCCGCCGGGCACGGACCGCGATTTCACCGACCTTCACGCCTGGGCGGAGGTCTATCTTCCGGGCGCCGGCTGGATCGGCCTCGACCCGACCTCGGGCCTGCTCGCCGGCGAAAGCCACATTCCTCTGGCCGCCACCCCGCACTATCGCAACGCCGCTCCGATTTCGGGAGTCGCGAGCTTCGCCAATGTCGATTTCTCGTTCGACATGCGCGTCGAGCGCGTCTCCGAGCATCCGCGGATCACCAAACCCTTCTCGGAAGAGGCGTGGAAGGCGCTCGACGCGCTCGGGGAGAAGGTCGACAGAGCGCTCGTCGCCGACGACGTCCGTCTGACCATGGGCGGCGAGCCGACCTTCGTCTCGATCGACGATTTCGAATCGGGCGAATGGAATGCCGACGCCGTCGGCCCGACCAAGCGGGCGCTCGCCGACCGGCTCATCCGGCGCCTGCGCGACCGCTTCGCGCCGGGAGGGTTTTTGCACCATGGGCAAGGCAAGTGGTACCCGGGCGAGTCTCTGCCGCGCTGGACCTTTTCGCTCTACTGGCGGCGCGACGGCAAGCCGATCTGGTCGAACGCTCGGCTGATCGCGGCGCAGAGCGAAGACGCCGCCGCCGGCTCCGAGAAGGCCGAGGCGCTGCTCGGGGCGATCGCGGGCGAGCTCGGCGTCGACCTTTCCTATATAGCGCCGGCCTATGAGGACCCGGCGCAGTGGATCGTCAAGGAAGGCAATCTGCCCGAGAACGTGACGCCGGAGAATTCGGAGCTCAAGGACCCTGAGGAGCGGCACCGGATCGCGCGGGTTTTTTCGCGTGGACTGACCGAACCGTCCGGCTACGTGCTGCCGATCCAGCGCTGGCAGGCGAAGGCGATGGAGACGCGCTGGCGCAGCGAGCGGTGGAAGACCCGCCGGGGCGGCCTTTATCTGGCGCCTGGCGACAGTCCGGTCGGCTATCGCCTGCCGCTCGGCTCGCTGCCGCATGTTCCGGCGGCCTCCTTTCCCTATGTCGTCGAGGCCGATCCGACCGTTCCGCGGGAGCCGCTGCCGGAGCGCGAAGCGCCGAAGAGGCATGCCCAGCAGGTCGCATCCTTCTCCGCCGACCGGGCCGCGCTGCCGGGCCAGGAACGCATCGAGCAGACGCTCGGCGACATCGACGGCGCGATCCGCACCGCGCTCACCGTCGAGGCGCGCGACGGGCGGCTCTGCGTCTTCATGCCGCCGGTCGAAAGGCTCGAGGACTATCTCGAGCTCGTCGCGGCGGCGGAAGCGGCGGCCGAGAAAATCGGACTGCCCATCCAGATCGAGGGCTATGCCCCGCCGGTCGATCCGCGCCTCAACGTGATCCGCGTCGCGCCGGACCCGGGCGTCATCGAGGTTAACATCCATCCCGCCTCGAGCTGGCGCGATTGCGTGGCGACGACCGAGGCGATCTACGAAGAGGCGAGGCAGGCGCGGCTCGGCGCCGACAAGTTCATGATCGACGGCAGACATTCGGGAACCGGCGGCGGCAATCACGTCGTGGTCGGCGGGGCGACGCCGCTCGACAGTCCTTTCCTCAGGCGTCCCGACCTCTTGAAGAGCCTCGTCACCTATTGGCTCAGACGTCCGAGCCTCAGCTATTTCTTTTCCGGCCTGTTCATCGGGCCGACCAGCCAGGCGCCGCGAATCGACGAGGCGCGACACGACAGCCTCTACGAGCTAGAGATTGCGCTGGCGCAGATTCCGAAGCCCGGCCAGGGCAAAGCGACCCCGCCATGGCTGCTCGATCGTCTCATGCGCAACATCCTGACCGACGTCACCGGCAACACGCATCGGGCGGAGATCTGCATCGACAAGCTCTATTCGCCCGACGGTCCGACCGGGCGGCTCGGCCTCATCGAGTTCCGCGGCTTCGAAATGCCGCCAGACCCCCGCATGAGCCTCGCCCAGCAGCTCCTGGTCCGGGCGATCCTCGCCCGGCTGTGGCGCGACCCGCTTGAGGGGCCGCTGCCCCGCTGGGGCGCCTCCCTGCACGACCGGTTCATGCTGCCCCATTACGTCTGGGAGGATTTTGCCGACGTGCTCGCGGATCTCAAGGCGCACGGCTTCGACTTCCGCTCCGACTGGTACGAGGCGCAGGCCGGGTTCCGCTTCCCGTTCTGCGGCGAGGTCGAATACGAGGGCGTCAGGCTCGAGCTGCGTCAGGCGCTCGAGCCCTGGCACGTGCTCGGCGAGACCGGCGCGATCGGCGGTACCGCCCGTTATGCCGACTCTTCGACCGAGCGCCTCCAGGTCAAGCTCATGACGGCCAACCCGGAGCGCTATGTCGTCGCCTGCAACCGGCGCCGCGTCCCGCTACAAGGGACGGCGACCGGGGGCGTCGCGGTCGGCGGGGTGCGCTACAAGGCGTGGAAGCCGGCGATGGCGATGCATCCGACTGTGCCGGTGCAGGCGCCGCTGGTGCTCGACATATTCGACACCTGGTCCGGCCGGGCGCTCGGCGGCTGCGTCTACCATGTCGCCCACCCGGGCGGGCGCAGCTACGACACTTTTCCCGTCAACAGCAACGAGGCGGAGGCGCGGCGGCTCGCCCGATTCGAGGCGCGCGGCCACACGCCCGGGTCTTATGAGCCGCACCCCGAGACGCCGCACCCCGAGTTCCCGCTGACCCTCGATCTCAGGCGGCCGACGGGAATGTAGGAGCCGGCGAGTTTCCCGGCATCAGGGAAAAATGCAGCGAATTTGCCTGGATTTGGCTGGTTCGGGCAAGAACCTCCCTGAAAAACGCAAGGATTCTAGGCGGTTCCACCAATATTCCCTACCCGGCCGAGCAGGGAATTTTTTCGGCCGAGCAGGGAATTCAAATTCCCTGCTACGCGGAAAGCAGGGATATGTCGCGCCTTGCGCGTAGGGTCAGCTGCACCCAGGAGCCCGAGAAAAACGACGCGGCGTCATTCGTGCAAGCCTCGCTGTCGCTGTACGACTCGAAATGATTTACCGCTTCGTCAGATAGCGGGAATGCAAGGCCTCCCAATGCGTCGCTTCGTCGGATGAACGGTTGTGTCGGAATCCGCAGTTTAGCCGAGTTCGATCCAAGGCCAAGCGTCGGAAGGGCTTCGTGTTCGGCCTTGAACACCACGGAAATGGTCTTGCCATCATTCTCGCGGGCCGGAGCCGCGCATGACGTTGTGAGCCGAGGCGCGGCGAATCTCCCGCGCCCCTCACCCTGACCCTCTTCCCGCATAGCGCGGCGAGAGACGGGCGTCTTTCGACGCCCACCGCGGGGAGAGGGGACAATTCAAGCCTCCCCAGCCTCTCCCGATTAACCCTGTTCTCGAACAAAAAGAGAACAAAACATTGCCAACTTCCCCTGCGTCGCGCATGATGCGAGGCAGTAGGAGTCCTCATGGCCGCAGACCCCGAGCCCCAGGCGAACGCAAAACAAGCCCCGCGGATCGCGGTGCGCTGGCTGCCGGTCGCGGCGCTCGAGCCTGATCGGCGCAACGCTCGAATACATCCGGAGGGGCAGGTGCGGCGCATCGCCGACAGCATCGAGGCCTTCGGTTTCAATGTCCCGGTGCTGATCGACGGCGAGAACCGCGTCGTCGCCGGCCACGGAAGGCTGCTCGCCGCGCGGCGCCTGGGCCTGGGCGAAATCCCCACCATAGCGCTCGACCATCTTGGCGAAGCCGAGCGCTCCGCCTTCATGATCGCGGACAATCGGCTGGCGGAGCTCGCCTCCTGGGACATGGGGCGGCTAGGCGAAGAGCTTGAGGAGCTGAAACGCCTCAAGGTCGACTTCGACCTCTCGGCGACCGGTTTCGAGATGGCCGAGATCGACCTCGATGGCCACGCTGTGGGCGCGATCGACGCCCCCGGGGTTGAGCCCGGAGACCGCGCCCGCCAGGGGCAGGGCCGGGGGCCGCGTCGGTGGAGCGGCGGGCCGGTGACGCGCGCGGGCGAAACGTGGGCGCTCGGGTCCAGTCGGCTCGTTTGCGGAGACGTCCTCGACGCGGCCGCCTGCCGGGCGCTCGACGCAGGCATTCGCAGATGGCAGGCGGAGACCGGCGAGGCGGCGCGCCTCCACCCGACGGGAGAATTTTTCGATAGGGTCGCGCGCGCCCGCCGCGCCGCCGGCGCTGCCCGAGAGGGCGCGGCAAGCGAATGAGGATGCGACGACCGACGGCCCCGCTCCCTACCCGCTACGGTGCGCTGCGTCTACGGCATTCACACATCTCAAAACGCCGCACGCATCCCTTCCCCAGCTGGCTCGCGAAGGCGGCCTGGAGGGCCGGATGGGGTATGGCCCGCTGCAGTCTTGCACGACCACAAGAGCGAGCCTTCGACGACGCATTCCTGCTTTCCGCACCCCATCCGTCGGGATTCGCCCGACACCCCCGGGTCTGCGCCCGGGGGCAGGCCCTTCCCCACTTCGTGGAGAAGGGGCGCGCAACCGCCTGATATTCGAGCCAAAACAACTTCCGCTGCGCGCTCGTGACTACGCAGATGCGTGCATCCCTTAGGCGCTGCGCAGGCGAGGATAGCGCGGCTCAGCTGTGAACTTTGTGATCCTTTGTGACCTTGGTGATGAAAAACTGGCTACGCCGACGCGTCGCCGCTTCGGACTTTCTTTCAAGCGCCGGCGCCTTCAGCGGGCCGCAGCGTGGAAAACAGGAGATTGACGATGACAGGAACCGCAGACGAACCCGCGCAGGCTCCGGCGGGGGCGCAATATGAAGTCGGCTATTGCCGGCCGCCGCTCGCCAGCCGCTTCCGCCCCGGGCAATCCGGAAACCCGCGCGGACGCGCGAAGGGCGCGCGCAACTTGCGCACGGTTGTGTCGGCGGTGGCCCGCGAGCTGGTGGAGATCAAGGAAAACGACCGCCCGCGGCGCATCACCAAGCTCGAGGCCGCAGTGAAGCAACTCGCCAATCGCGCCGCCAAGGGCGAGGAGCGCTGGACGAGGCACTTTCTCGATCTCCTCGACGACCTCGAGCGCCGGCCTCAGCCCGCCGATGCCGAACCGCTCGGGGAATACGATGCGGCAGTGATCGCGGACCTCGTCCGCCGCATCCGCGCGTCATCGCCGTGAGCAGCGCCGTGACAATTGGCGGCGTGGAGCGTCGGATCGTTCCGGCGAGCCCCATTGGTGATCTTCCTGCGACCTTTGTGTCCTTGGTGTTGAAAATTGAACACAAAGGACACGAAGGAGGCACGAAGGACGCCAAGGGAATGCGGCGCAGCCCCGGGCGCAAGCCCCTCGCCCCAGCCCTGACGGAGTTGTTTGACCTTTGACCGCGCTCGATCCCACCGAATATCGCTGCCTGCTCAGGGGCGACTTCAATTCGTTCCTGATGCGCTCGTACTACGAGCTTTACGGTGGCCGCCCTTATTCGCCCGCCTGGCATGTCGAGGCGCTGGCGGCAAAGCTCGCCCAGGCGCGCGGCGGCGGGGCGTTCAGGCTGGTCGTCAACGTCCCGCCCCGGCACTTGAAATCGCTCGCCGTTTCGGTCGCGCTGCCGGCCTGGCTGCTCGGCTGCGACCCGACCTTGGGCGTTGTCAACGTCACCTACGGGCGGGAGCTTTCCGACAAGTTCGCCCGCGACTGCCGGGCGGTGATGACGGCGCCCTGGTACCGCGCGCTGTTTCCGGCGCGGCTTGCCTCGTCCCGGCCGCCCTACCGGGAGCTCGCGACGACCAAGGGAGGCTTCCGGATGGCGACCTCGGTCGGCGGCGTGCTGACCGGGCGGGGGGCGGACGTGATTCTCATCGACGACCCGCTCAAGCCAGCCGACGCCATGAGCCAGCGCCGCCGCGCCGCGGCCAACGAATGGTTCGATTCGACCCTGTTTTCGCGACTCAACCACAAGGGCAGGGGGGCGATCGTCATCGTCATGCAACGCCTGCACGAGGATGATCTCGCCGGTCACGTGCTGAAGCAGGGCGGCTGGGAGGTCATGTCCTTTCCCGCGATCGCGGAAGCCGACGAGCTTTTCGAAATCCGGACGCCGGCCGGATCGACCGCCTTCCGCCGCGCGGCGGGCGAAGTCCTGAACCCGGAACGCGAATCGCTCGAGACGTTGAAAGCCATTCGCTCGACGATCGGAGAATACAACTTCGCCGCCCAGTACCAGCAGACGCCCGCGCCCGCCGGCGGCGGCATGATCAAGACCGCCTGGTTCCGGCGCTACCGGCAGGCCGACCTGCCGCCGTTCGACCGCGTCGTCCAGAGCTGGGACACCGCCAACAAGCCCTCCGAGCTCGCCGACTATTCGGTCTGCACCACCTGGGGCCTCAAGGGGCAGAGCTTCTATCTCCTGAATGTTTTCCGCAAGAAGCTCTCGTATCCCGAGCTCAGGCGGGCCGTCGTCGAGCAGGACAGGTTGTTCCGCCCGCAGGCGATCCTCATCGAGGACAGGGCCTCGGGGACGCAGCTCATCCAGGACCTGCTCGCGCAGGGGCTTTCGAAGGTGACGCGCTCCGCCCCCGACGGCGACAAGATCATGCGCCTTCACGCCCAGACGGCGACGATCGAGAACGGCTTCGTCTTCCTGCCGGAGGATGCTCCTTGGCTTGCCGACTACGTGAGCGAGCTTGCGCTCTTTCCCGCCGGCCGCCACGACGACCAGGTCGATTCGACCGCCCAGGCGCTCGCCTGGCCGAAGCGCCGCTCGACGACCGGGATCATCGACTACTGGGCGGGCCGGTAGGGGACGCCGCGATCCGGGGATGAGCCGAGGGCTTTGCCCGGCTACGCCTGCCGCGCCAAGCTACAAAAGGCGAAGTCGAAGACGTCGCCAGCGCGCGGGCCAACAACTGACGCAATAAGCGCCAGATAGATGCAACGCCGCCCGACCCTCACGACCGCGCCCGTGACGCCGATCGGGGAAACGCGTAGCAATGGGCGCAGCTTCGGAGCGCCGCGATGTACATGCCGAATTTTCTCGACAGTTTCGACCGGCTCGTTTCCTTCGACGCGGAGACGACCGGCAAGCGTACGCCCGACGCCGAGTTCATTCGCAAGCAGCCTTTCGCCTGGAAAGCCCCCGGAATCATCATCGAAGTCGGTTTCGTCGAAATGCTCCGGGAAGGGGAGGGCTGGCGCACGGGCGAGATGTGGAGCTCAAGGGTCAACCCGGACGGCCCGATCGACCCCGAGGCCATCAAGATCCACGGGATCCGGCCTGCCGATCTCAAGAACGCTCCACGATTCCCGGCGATCCTGGCGAAAGTGAAAGACTTCGTCGGAGAGTCGCCGATCGTGGCCCACGCCTACAAGAACGAGCGCGGCTTTCTCGACTATGAGTTCGCCCGGGCCAAGGCGATCGGATGGGGCGAAAGCGCCTACCCCGAGGAGCGATACATTTGCACGCAGGCCCTGTTCGCCCAGCTTTTCCCGGGCGCGACCAAGTCGCTCACCGCGATGTGCGACCGGCTGGCGCTCGACAGCAGCGAAAGAGACGACCGGCACGGCGCATTGCTCGACGCCGACATGACCGCCGATGCGCTCGTATTGCTGGAGCGCCAACTCAAGCACGGCGGGAGCGGCGCCCCGAGATCATGGACCGCCATCTGACGGGCGTTTTACGGCGACGCTTGCTTGCTTGCAGCAATGCCGTCCGATTGAAGGCGTCGGTTCCGCAGCGACCGGAGCCAGACGATGGTCCCTTCGGAGGCCCAGGCCGACGTCAGCCTCCGCCCGAGAAGGCCGCCTCGATCTCTCGCGAGGACGGGATTCCGGCGAAAGCGTCGAAGCGCCCGTCCGCGGCGATTTCTCCCGCCGCGCGCATCAGCGCTCCCCAGGCGACGCGGGCCAGTGACGCGCCGGTCGAGATTCGCTTGACGCCGAGGTCCTCGAGCTGGCGGCGGGTGAATCCCGGCGCGCCGACCACGACATTGACCGGCAGTTTCCCGGCGACCCGCACGACCTCCGCGACTTCGTCGGCCGTCTTCACTCCCGGCGCGAACAGCACATCGGCGCCGGCCTCGGCGTAAGCCATGAGCCGCCGCAGCGCCTCGGGAAGGCCGCCCGCGCCTTCGCGCCAGATCGCCTCGCTGCGGCCAGTCAGGAGAACCGTCTCGCCGCTCGCGTCAATCGCCGCCCGAGCGGCCCTCAGCCGCTCGACCGCTTCGTTCAGCGTATAGAGCGGCGCGTCGCGCCCACCGGAATAATCCTCGATCGAGAAACCGGCGACCCCCGCGCCGATGCAGAGGCGCGCGCTTTCGTAGACGCCTTCGGCGTCGCGGGCGAACCCGGCCTCGAAGTCCGCGTTCAGAGGGACGGGGACCGCGGCGGCGAGATCACGGATGTGGCTCAGCGCATGGTCGCGCGCGACGCCGCCGTCCGGAAGTCCGGCCGCGAACGCCATGCCCGCGCTCGACGTCGCGAGCGCGGGAAAGCCGAGCGAGGCGAGATATTTCGCCGAGCCGACGTCATATGGGTTTGGCATCACGAAGCAGGCGGGCGCGCGGTGCAATTCGGCGAAGCGGCGGCGTTTCTCGGCGACGGTCGTCATGATGCGGTCCTCGGCATGAGGCTGGACAGGCTCTGTCTCTGGCGCCCCTTGGCGTCGAAATTGTCGGGCGAGAGCCAAAGCTCGTAGGCGGCTTTGCGCGCCGGCCACTCGCCGTCGAGCATGGAGAACCACGCCGTGTCGCGGTTGCGGCCCTTGACGACCATGTGCTGGCGGAAGATCCCCTCGAATGTGAAGCCGAAGCGCTCCGCCGCCCGCTTGGACGGCGCATTGAGGTTGTCGCACTTCCATTCGTAGCGCCGGTAGCCAAGGTCGTCGAACACATGGCGTGCGAAGAGATATTGCGCCTCGGTCGCGCCGGCCGTCCGCTGCATCGCGGGCGTGTACATGACGTTGCCGACCTCGATCACGCGATGGGTCGGCTCGATCCGCATCAGCGCCTGGTAGCCGAGCGCACCGCCCGAGGCGTTGTCGACCACGGCGAAGAAATGCGGATCGACCGAGCGCGCCTTGAGCTCGATGTCGGCCGCGAAATCATCGAAGCTGGCGAACGGGCCGTTGAACAGATAGTCCCAAACCGCATCGCGCCCTGCGTCGCCGTTCGAGCCTTGGTAAAGGGCCTCGGCGTGCTTCTCCGCATCGAGCGGAGCGAGCGTGATCCACCGCCCCTCGAGCGCGATCCGCTCTGGCCTCCTGGCGTGATGCGCGTCGACCGCGGGGCCGATGGGTCGTGCGGTCTGAGGCGTCATCTTGGTGGTTGTCTCCGCGAAGCTTCCCATGACTCGTTCACGTCCGTCTTGGCGAAATCCTCGCCCTTGAACAGAAGCCGCGCTCCGGCCGCTTTGGCGCACGCGTAGGACAGGCAATCCGCGAAATTCAAGTGGGCCGGGTGTTTGCCCTTGCCATATTTCTCGAAGCAGGCGACCGCGGCCGCGCCCAATGTGGAATCGATTGGCGTCTCGACCACCTCGGCTTGGTCAAGGAACTTTTCGTATTGGCGTTCCGCCTCGCACGGCGTCACCAGGAGCCGGCTCCCGAGCACGATGCTTGTCTCCAGGCGGACGATCGGCGACGAAAGCCGCCGTTCGGCGGCAGCGATCGCTCGCGAGAGCTCGCGATGATCGGACTCTTTCGCCAGGATCGCGACGAATACCGACGTATCGATGAAGCTTACTGCCCCCATAATTCGTCGATTTCATCCTTCGTCATGACATGGCCGCCCGGCCTTGCCATCGCTACCGTTTCATTCGCGAGGTCTTCGAGCCGCTGTTCGAGCGGCCGCTTGTCGCGCTCGCGCTTCAATTCGCTGCGCAAAGCGTGCGCGATCGCCTCGGTCATGTTGGTCTTGCGCAACCTGGCTAGCTCCCGCGCGAGCTCGCCGACTTCCGGATCGCGGATGCTGATGCCCATGACGAACCTTCCGTCTATACCGATATTGGCATTTAGTATGTACGATCCCCGCGGATTCCGTCAATGATTGTCCCTCGGCGCGCCCATCGTCTGGGCCAGGCGCTGGTAGGCGACGGCGGGCTTCAGCACCATGCCCTCGTCGAACTGCGCCACCATCTCGCGCTGGATCTGCTGCCAGGGCGTCTGGCTCTTCGGGAAGTCGTAGCCGCCATGCTGGGCGAGGGCGGCGCGGCGCTCGTTGAGCTCGGCGTCGGAGACGAGAATATTGGCCGAATGCTTTTTCAGGTCGATCCGCACCCGGTCGCCGGTCTTGAGCAGCGCAAGGCCGCCGCCCGCCGCCGCTTCGGGCGAGGCGTTGAGGATCGAGGGCGAGCCGGAGGTCCCGGATTGGCGCCCGTCGCCGACGCAAGGCAGCGCGTGGACGCCGCGCTTGATGAGCGCCGCCGGCGGCTGCATGTTGACCACTTCCGCCCCGCCCGGATAGCCGATCGGCCCCGCCCCCCGCATGAAGAGGATCGAATGCTCGTCGATGCCGAGCTCGGGATCATCGATGCGATGGTGATAGTCCTCCGGCCCGTCGAACACGATCGCCCGCCCCTCGAAGGCCTCCGGATCGGCCGGATTGGAGAGGAAGCGGGCGCGGAACTCGTCGTCGATCACGCTCGTCTTCATGACCGCGTCGCTGAACAGGTTGCCGGACAGGATGATGTAGCCCGCGTTCTCCTTCATCGGCTTCTCGATCGGGAAGATGACGTCCGGATCGTCCGATTTCGTCTTGGCGCAGTTCTCGCCGATCGTCTTGCCGTTGGCGGTCAACGCGTTCTCGTGGATGAGCTTGCGCTTCATCAGCTCGTGCACCACCGCCGGCACGCCGCCGGCCCGATGGAACTCCTCGCCGAGATACTTGCCGGCTGGCTGCATGTTGACGAGCAGGGGCACGTGGTGGCCCACCTTCTCCCACTCGCCGATGTCGAGCTTGACGCCGATGTGGCGGGCGATGGCGTTGATGTGGATCGGGGCGTTGGTCGAGCCGCCGATGGCGCTGTTGACCACGATCGTGTTCTCGAACGCCTCCCGAGTCAGGATGTCGGAAGGCTTGAGGTCCTCCCACACCATGTCGACGATGCGCCGGCCCGTCTCGTAGGCGATCTGGCCGCGCTCGCGGTGCGGCGCCGGGATCGCGGCGCATCCAGGCAGGCTCATGCCGAGCGCCTCGGCGAGGGCGTTCATCGTCGACGCCGTGCCCATGGTGTTGCAATGGCCGATCGACGGCGCGGAGGACGTGACGATCTCCATGAATTGCTCGTAATCGATCTTGCCCTCGGCGAGGTCCGAGCGCGCCTGCCACACGATCGTCCCCGATCCCGTGCGCTGGCCGTGATGCCAGCCGTTGTTCATCGGGCCTCCCGACAGCACGATCGCCGGGATGTTGACTGTCGCCGCGGCCATGATGCAGGCGGGCGTCGTCTTGTCGCAGCCGGTGGTCAGCACGACGCCGTCGATGAAATAGCCCATTAGGATCTCGACCAGCCCGAGATAGGCGAGGTTGCGGTCCAGCGCCGCAGTCGGCCGCTTTCCGGTTTCCTGAATCGGGTGGACCGGGAACTCGAACGGAACGCCGCCCGCGGCGAGGATTCCGTCGCGCACCCGCTTCGCCAGGTCGAGATGATGTCGGTTGCAGGGCGAGAGATCGGAGCCCGTCTGGGCGATGCCGATGATCGGCTTGCCCGACCGCAACTCCGCCGGGGTCAGGCCGAAATTGAGATAGCGCTCGATATAGAGCGCCGTCATGCCCGGATTTTCCGGGTTGTCGAACCAGAGGCGCGACCTCAGGAATCGCTTGGCGCCGGGCTTCGAGTCACTGCTGGTCTTGGGCTTCACGGCCATTGTCGAACGTCTCCTCCGCGGCGTGTCGGTCCTCGCCTGCTTTGACATGTCAGTATGGACGGGCAGCAGCGACGTTTCAATGTCCACGGTGGGGGTCCGCTGCTCGCGACGACGAATGCTTGCCGCGCCCGAAGGTCGGGACGCGGCTTCGAATCAGGCCGGTCGATCCCAAGCGACCTGAACCGGCTTCACATCGCCATGGGGGAGACGCCGAACAGCCATTGGTGCAGGCCGGCGAGCAGTGCGATCCACAATACGACGCCAAGCACGATCGCGCCGGTCGTCGCGCCCCAGTTGGGGGCGGGGTAGATGACGGCATCGCTGGCGTCGCGACCGTAGGAGCTGGCGAGATCGGCGACCGCCCAGACGAGGAACGCGCCGAACAGCAGGAGGTCTGCCGCCGAGCCGTTGGCGATCAGATGCCCCGCGGCCCAAATCGCCACGCCCCAGGCCATCGGGTGATGTACGGCGACGGCGATATGGCTCCTCTTGAAGATGTACGCCCCGATCAGGATCAGGCTGAACAGCATGAGCAGGATCGTCGTGTGGCGCGTCCAGATCGGGGGCGTCCAAAGCTCGGCGGCGTTCCAGCGCGCACGCGCGAACCCCCAGACGATGAGCGCGAAGCCAATCAGCGACAGGAGCGAATAGACGCCCTTCCAAGGGCCGTCACCGAACCGGGCGATCGCCTTGGCGCGAACGCCTTCCGCGAAAATACGCGTCGAGTGAAGTCCGAGAAAAATCACCAGCCCGAGCACGAGCGCCGCCATCAATTCACCTTTTCTCCGAACGCCACGTGGTCGTCGAAACTAGTCGGCGCGGCGATCCGATGACAAGAGGCGTTGCGGTCGCCTCCGTTCGGGCTCTATTTTGGTGTTCGGAAAATAGGCCGATGGATCTTAATGACTTTTGCACGGCCCCTCCCGCCGAAGTCTATGCCCCGGACGATCGACCGCCGGTATGACTGAGCCGTCGGCGGACGATCGCCTCTATCCGACCCGCCCGATCCTCGCGGTCTCGGTCGCGGTGTTCCGACAGGGCCGCGTGCTTGTAGGGCGACGGGCGCGCCCGCCGATGGCGGGACGCTTTTCGTTGCCTGGAGGGGTCGTGGAAGTCGGCGAGACCTTGATCGAGGCGGCCAAGCGCGAGCTCTTCGAGGAAGTCGGCGTCGAGGCCGAGATCATCGGCTTCAACCGCCACGTCGAGCCCATCCTGCGCGAGGGTGCGCGTGTCAGAGCCCACTTCGTCATCGCCTCCTTCGTCGGCCGCTGGACCAGCGGGGAGGCCCGGGTCAGCGACGAGATCGACGCCGTCGCCTGGATCGAACCGGCATCCTCGCTCGACCTGCCGACGACGCCGGAACTCGGTGAGATTCTGGAGGGGGCGCGCCGCATTGAAGGGGGGGGACGGTGAGACGTTTTACGATCGTCATGGCGTCTGTCGCAGCGCTCTTGCTCGCCGAGGCTCAGGCGGCCGAGGCGCCCGCTCCAAAGCCCGAACCCAAGGCCGCGCCCAAGGCCGCGCCGCCGGCGCCGCCCGCCGCGCCCGTCGGGCCGCCGCCATACGAGGCGCAGCTCCTGAGGATGGCTGAGATGATGGGCGCTCTGGCGTACCTTCGCGACCTCTGCGGCGCCGGCGACGGAGCCGAATTCCGCGCGAAAATGAAGTCGCTCCTGGACGCGAACGGCCTCGCCGAGCCGCAGCGCGATGTCCTTGCCGGCGCGTACAACAGAGGGTTTGACGGGTACAGCCTGACCTATCGAACATGCACGCCCGCCGCAAACGAGGTCATCGCGGGGTACCTGACGGAAATCGCCCGGCTTGCCGCCGTAGTCGCGAGCCGATACGGCGGTTGACGGGCAGAAAGGCGCGCCGACCTAGCTTCTTGCGCCGGAGATGAATGCAGTGAAGGCCGAGCGCGCTTCCTCCGACGCGAGTGCGACGCCAAAAGCCTCGATTTCGCGCTGCATGCGCTCCTTCAACACGGCGGGGTCGCCGCGCATGAGCCGACGCGTCGCAAGGAGAGCCGAGCGCGGCTTGGCCGCGAGCGCGGCCGCCTTCCCAATCGCATGGGCAAGAAGCGTCGATTCCGGCAGCACCGCGTTGACGAGGCCGAGCGCGTGCGCCGTCTCGGCGTCGAAGGGCTCGGCAAGCAGCAGATATTCCGCTGCCCTGGCCCGCCCGAAGCGTTCCGGCGCGAGCAGCGAGGACCCCGCCTCGGGCACGAGGCCAAGATTGACGAACGGCATGTGAAAGCGCGCGTCGCCTGCCGCGTAGACCAGGTCGCAGTGGAAGCACAGCGTCGTCCCGATGCCGACCGCGGGCCCCTGAACCGCCGCGATCAGCGGTTTTCCGAAATCCGCGAGCTTGGCGATGAACCGCCAGCCTGGAAAATCGCGAGGATCGCGCGACCCGGCGGCCCCGGTGGCGATCGCGAGAAAGTCGCGGATATCATTGCCCGCGGTGAAGACGCCGCCCTTGCCGCTGACGACGAGCGCGCCAACGCTCGCGTCTTCGTCGGCCCTGTCCAGGACGTCGATCAGCGCCTCGTACATGGCGCTGGTGATCGCGTTCTTCTTCTCGGGCCTTGCGAGGGCCGCGGACACGACCGCCCCCTCGCGTGTGATCTCGATTTCGTCGGTCATGCGCTGTCTGCAAGAACCTCTTCATAGGCCTGAAGCGGCTCCCCTCCTGAGGCGATGGCGCTCGCGATACCGGACGCGATCGGAAGCAGCTTTTCGGCGAAGAAACGGGCAAGGCCGACGCGCCCAAGTTCGCTCCGATTGCCATCCGACGCAAGCGCCGCCGCGGCCAAGCCGGCTTTCGCCAGGCAAGCGCCGCCGAGCGTCAGGCCGAACAGGCGAAGATATTGCGAAGCCCCCGCAAGCGCAGAATGCTGCTCGCCCGTGAGCCATCGATGCATATTGAGCGTCGCCTGGTCGAGCGCTTCCGTTGCCTCCACAAGACGCGCGGCCGTTGCGCCGAATGCTTCGACGCCCAAGTCTTCGACGGCCTGCGCGACCGCGCGAATTCCGGCGATTTCGTTCCTGACCGTTGCGCCGCCTTCGAGAGACAGCTTGCGTTGAACCAGGTCGATGCCGTGTATGCCGTTGGCGCCTTCGTAAATCGCGGCGATGCGAGAGTCCCGCATGAGCTGCGCTGCGCCTGTTTCCTCGATGAAGCCCATGCCCCCATGAATTTGCACGCCGAGCGAGGCCGCTTCGTCTCCGATGTCGGTCGAGAACGCCTTGGCGATCGGCGTCAGCAGTGCGGCGCGATCGGCGCCGGCCGCGCGCTCAGCCTCGGTTCGGCCGTGGCTCGCAAGGTCGAGCGAGGCGGCTGTCAAGTGGCAGATTCCGCGGGCGGCGTGAACATAAGCCTTCATCGTCATCAGCATGCGCTGAACGTCTGCGTGTTCGATGATCGGCGCCATGCCGTCGCCGCCGTTCAGTCCACGCCCCTGCCGCCGGCCGCGCGCGAATGCGAGCGCCCGCTGGTAGGCGCGCTCGCCGATCGCCACCCCCTGCGTCCCGACGGCAAGCCGCGCCGCGTTCATCATGACGAACATTGCGGCGAGGCCCCGATTCTCTTCGCCGACCAGCCAGGCATTGGCGCCTTCGCTTTCTCCATAGAGCATGACGCAGGTGGGGGAAGCGTGAATGCCGAGCTTGTGTTCGATGCTGGCGCATCTCAGGTCGTTGCGAGGCCCCAGCGATCCGTCCGGATTGACGAGATATTTTGGCGCGACGAACAAGGACAGCCCGCGTGTCCCAGCAGGCGCCCCGGGCAGCCGCGCCAGTACAAGATGGACGATGTTTTCGGCCATGTCGTGTTCGCCGTAGGTGATGAAGATTTTTTGGCCGAAAAGGCGGTAGGTTCCTTCCCCGGCTCTCTCGGCACGAGTCTTCACCGCGTTGAGGTCGGAGCCGGCCTGAGGCTCGGTCAGATTCATCGTTCCGGTCCAGCGCCCGGAGATCATCGCCGCTAGATAGGTGTCGACCAGGTGGCGGGACCCGTGCGCCTTCAGCGCGCCAATCGCCCCCTCGGTCAGCAACGGACACAGCGCGAAGGCCATAGAAGCGCCGTTCCAGATCTCGGTGCAGGCGACGTTGACAAGGTGAGGCAGTCCCATTCCGCCGAATTCAGGCGGGGCCGAGACGCCGCCCCAGCCCCCCTCAGCCCAGCGGCGATAGACTTCGCCGAATCCGCCCGGCATGGTGACGACGCCGTTTTCGTAACGCGCCCCCGCGACGTCGCCCGACTGGTTGAGAGGCGCGATCTCGTCGGTTGCGAAGCGTCCGGCTTCCTCAACCACAGACGAAATGGTCTCCCAATCGAAGTCGCCGTGCAAGTTCGAGCCGATCATTTCGGGCAGGCCGGCGACCGCCTGGAGGGAAAACAGAATATCGGCGACCGGCGAACGGTAGGTCATGGCCTCTCCTGGGCTCTCCCTCGCAGGGATTTGCGTCGAATAAGCGTCTTCCGATCGACCTACAGAGCCAAAGCAGTTTATGTATCGACGACTTCCTGCGCAACACTCGACAGAAGCGCTCATGGCGACGAGCCCCAAAACAACATATCTGGCCCCCGCATCGGAAGAGAGCATAGCGGCGGCGGCGGCGATCCTGCGAAGGGGCGGCCTCGTCGCCATGCCGACCGAGACCGTCTACGGGCTGGCGGCGGACGCAACCTCCGACGCGGCTGTCGCCGGGATCTTCGCGGCCAAAGGACGGCCGGCCTTCAATCCCCTTATTGCGCATGTCCTTGATGCCGAGACGGCGCGGGAATTCGCGATATTCGGCCAGGACGCCGAGCAACTGGCGCAGGCGTTCTGGCCGGGCCCGCTTACCCTCGTTCTGCCTGTCGTCCCTGGATGTCGAGTGAGCCTGCTCGCGCGCGCAGGGCTGGACACGCTGGCAGTTCGCGCCCCCGCTCATCCTGTCGCGCGTCGGCTGATCGAAGCGGCGACCGTTCCGCTTGCTGCTCCTTCAGCCAACCGGTCGGGCAGGGTCAGCCCGACGACCGCCGCCCACGTCCTCGCGGACCTGGACGGCAGGATCGACTGGATTCTCGATGGCGGTCCGTCACGCCACGGGCTCGAATCGACGATCGTCGCCTGCTTGAACGAGCCAACGCTCCTGCGCCCCGGCGCGCTCTCGCCCGAAGCGATCGAGGCGGCGCTGGGACGCCCTCTGGCTCTGTCCGCGCCGCCACAGGATGCGCCGAACGCGCCGGGCCAGCTCAATTCGCATTACGCGCCTCGCGCCCGCGTTCGGCTCGACGCCGCCGACGTGGCGGCCGACGAAGCCGCGCTTGATTTCGCCGGCGCGTTGGCGGGCGAAGCGACACTCGCCCGGCTGGACCTTTCCCCGTCGGGCGATCTAGTCGAGGCGGCGGCGCATCTCTTCGCCCATCTGCGAGCGCTCGATGCGTCAGAAGCCCGAACCATAGCGGCGGCGCCCGTTCCTAATTGGGGATTGGGCGGGGCGATCAACGACAGGCTTCGGCGTGCGGCGGCTCCACGTGCAGGTCCGCGCCGCAGTCCGTCCGATCCGTAGACGCACGGCGACTTGTCAATCGGAATTGGGCGGGTCTATGGATTGGATGTTGTCGAACGCGCTTCGAAACCGGACGCCCGGAGGGGTCCGAATTGCAGGGGTTTCTCAAATGAAGAACATCACACGTCGCGGCCTGATCGTTACCGGGGCCGCTCTGGCGACAGGGGCGTTTTTGCCTTCCGCGGAAGCGGCGACCGGCTCGATCTCGCTCCGGATCTTGAGCGCCGGATTCATCTTTGGCGCGTCCGGCGGAAGCGGGGTACTGACCTTCGAGGGGCGCCAGTATCGACTTTCGGTTGGCGGGATCAGCGCCGGCGCGACAATCGGCGCCTCGGGCGCGGACCTCGTCGGCACCGCCTCCCACCTTCATAGCGCCGCGGATATCCAGGGCATCTACTCGGCGGTCGGCGCCGGTTTGTCCGTGGCGGGAGGTCGGCAGGCGGCCCGGCTCTCGAACGCCAACGGGGTAATCTTGCGCCTTCGGGGCCGTCAAATCGGTTTCATGTTCTCGCTCGATCTCAGCGGCATGCAGATCTCGCTGGCGTAGTTTCGGGGAGCAACTACGAGGGGGCGCGAAGCGCCTCCTCTCCGGCGACTTGCGCTCAAGCCTGCCCGTAATAGGCTCCGGCGCCATGTTTACGCTTGAAGTGCTTGGCGAGCAGCTCCCCCTCGATCGGTTCGAGGTCTCGCGCCAGTTGCATCGACATGAGCGCCATGTGGGCGATGTATTCGACGGCGACCGCCGTTTCGACCGCCTTACCGACGCTTGGGCCCCAGGTGAAGGGGGCGTGGCGATTAACGAGGACGCCGGGGAAGTCGGCGGGATCGAGGCCGCGCATGCGTTCGACGATCACGTTGCCGGTCTCCCATTCATAGGCCGAAGCGATTTCCTCCGACGTCATCTTGCGGGTAACCGGCACCTCGCCGTTGAAATAGTCGGCGTGGGTCGTGCCGAAGATCGGGATCGGACGTCCAGCCTGCGCGAAAGCCGTCGCGTGCGACGAATGCGTATGGACCACGCCGCCGATGCCGGCGAAGGCCAGAAACAACCTCCGGTGAGTCGGCGTGTCGGATGACGGATTGAGCTTCCCTTCGACTTTGCGTCCATCCAGGTCGATGACGACCATGTCGTCGGGCCTGAGCGACGCGTATTCGACGCCGCTCGGCTTGATTGCGAACGCCCCCTTCGCGCGGTCGATCGCGCTGGCGTTGCCGAACGTGAGGTTGATGAGACCATGGCGCGGCAGCCCGACATTGGCTTCGTAGGCTTCACGTTTCAGCTCGGTGAACATCCCGGCTCCGCCTTCAACATGTCGGGCGCAGATCAGGCCCGGAAGCCTTGCGCGAGGTAGTAATAGACGTCGTTGTTGCGCAGTTCCTGCTTGAACGCGGGAAGCGTAGTTTCCTCACCAATTTTCACGCATTCGATGCCAGCGATCGTGGCGAAATCCTCCAGCATTTCGGCGGTCACGCTGTAGCTAAAGCCTGTATGATGCGCTCCGCCGGCCAGAATCCAGGCTCCGCAGGCAGTCTTGAAATCGGGCTTGCATTCCCACACGGCGCGCGCGACCGGAAGCTTCGGCAGCGCCGGGTGCTCGATGACGGTTACTTCGTTCACGAGCAAGCGGAAGCGGGCGCCGAGGTCGATTAGCGACGCATTGAGGGCGGGTCCGGGAGGCGCGTCGAAAACAAGCCGAACGGGATCGTCTTTTCCCCCGATCGTCAGTGGGTGAATTTCGAGCGAGGGCTTGTCCGTCGCGATCGACGGACAGACCTCGAGCATGTGCGCGCCGAGGACAAGTCCGCCGCCGGGCCCCAGATCGTAAGTGTAGTCCTCCATGAAAGACGTGCCGCGCGGCAGCCCCTCGCCCATCACCTTCATCGCGCGCACGAGGGCCGCCGTCTTCCAGTCGCCCTCGGCGCCGAAGCCGTACCCATCCGCCATCAGGCGCTGGGGCGCGAGACCAGGCAGCTGCTTCAGGCCGTGCAAGTCCTCGAAAGTCGTGGTGAGCCCCTTGAATTCCGCCATTTCGGAGGAACGCGCGCAATCCGAGTTCGAGACGGGCCCCATAAAGAAGCGACTCGTGTCGTTCGCCGCCCCTTTGCAGCTCCTGAACGACCCGGTAGCGCTCCTCGTACTCGCCTGCCAGGTCCTTCGCCTCGGCGTCAGATACATCGTCGACCGCGGAGGCGAGTTCGCCGACTCCGTAGCCGTTGGTCGCGAAGCCGAATTTCATCTCCGCCGCCACCTTGTCGCCCTCGGTGACGGCGACCTGCCGCATATTGTCGCCGAACCGACAGAACTTCGCGCCCTGCCAATCGTGCCAAGCGCGAGCGGCTCGCATCCACGCGCCGATCCGCTCGTGAACATCCGGATCGCCCCAATGGCCGACCACGACCTTGCGCGCAAGGCGCATGCGGGTGTGAATGAACCCTGCCTCGCGGTCGCCGTGCGCCGACTGGTTCAGGTTCATGAAATCCATGTCGATCGAGCCCCACGGCAGCTCCTGATTGAACTGGGTGTGGAGGTGGACGAACGGCTTCTGCAACGCATTCAGCCCGCGGATCCACATTTTGGAGGGCGAAAACGTGTGCATCCAGAGAATGAGCCCAGCGCAGTTCGGGTCGGAGTTCGCCTCCATGCAAAGGCGCGCGATCTCGTCGGGCGTCGTCAGTAGCGATTTGAAGACAGTCTTCAGCGGCAGTTTCGGTGACTGCGCGAGCCCCCCCGCCGCGTCGCGCGCGTCGGCCGCCACTTGTTGCAACGGACCCGGCCCGTACAGGTGTTGCGAGCCGCAAACGAACCAGATTTCCGGGGCGTCAAGATTGATCATGCCCGCTTTCATCTCCTATTTCAGTCTCGCGCGATTGCACCGCACGCTTCTGACCGCCCTGTTCAGGCCCGCTGCGCGTATTTGATCTCGATCAGATCCTTCATCACCCGCGTCAGATCGGCGGACTTCGTCACGCCGCCGAAGCTGTCATAGAGTTCGCGATAAAGCCTATAGAGCCGATCATAAACCTTCCTGTTCTCCGGAATAGGCTCGTAATGTGCGGGCTTCAATCCCGTCATCTTGGATTGCGCGGTTTCGAAGTCCGGGTGGGCGTGCGCCAGCACCGCAGCCGCGATCGCCGAACCCAACGCGCAGCTCTGAACTCGAGCCGGCGACGAGCATGGCGCGGCCGCTTACGTCCGCATAAATCTGCATCAGGAACGGATTCTTCTCGGCGATGCCGCCGCTGCACACTACCCGTTCGATGGGCACCCCGTACTCCTCGATGCGCTCGATGATCGCACGCCCCCCGAAGGCGGTCGCTTCGATCAGCGCCCGATAGACGTCGGCGCGCGTCGTGTAGAGATCCTGTCCGAGGATTAGCCCGGATAGCAGCTGATCGACTAGAATGGTCCGGTTGCCATTGTTCCAGTCGAGCGCCAGCAGACCGGCTTGACCCGGCTTCTGTTTGGCCGCTTCGGCAGTGAGTTCGGCGTGGAGCGCGGCATCTCCGCCGCAGACGCCTTCAACCCACCATTTGAAAATGTCGCCGACCGCCGACTGCCCAGCCTCGATGTCGTAGAAACCAGGCAAGACCCCACCGTCGACGACGCCGCAGACCCCGGGAATATCGGCGACCGGCTTGTCGCGGGGAAGGACGCAAATATCGCAGGTCGATGTGCCGATCACCTTGACTAGCGTGCCCTCGCGCACCCCGCAGCCGATCGCGCCGTAATGGACGTCGAATTCGCCGATCGCAATCGGAATCCCCCCAGGAAGGCCGAGTCGAGCCGCCCATTCGGCTGAGAGGACGCCGGCGGGTTCGTTCGCATCATAGGCCCTTTCGTAGAGCCGGTCGCGCAGCGCGCCGAGACGAGGATCGAGCTCGCTCAGAAAGGCCTTGTCCGGCAGGCCGCCCCATTCGTCCGAATAGAGCGCCTTGTGTCCGGCGGCGCAGACGCCCCGCTTGATTCGCAGCGGATCCGTGACGCCGGCGAGAACGGAGGGGATCCAGTCAGCGATTTCTACCCACGAATACGTCGCCTCGAACACAGCCGGCGCGACATTGAGGCAATGCCAGATCTTGGACCAGAACCACTCCGACGAATAGGTTCCGCCGCACTTGGCGATGTATTGCGGCCGGATCTTCGCGCTAAGCGATGTGATCCTCCCCGCTTCGCGCCAGCCGGTATGGTCTTTCCACAGCCAGCATTGAGTCGATAGATCGCCCTTCCATTTCTCGCTGAGCGCCAGCGCGCGGTTTTTCTCGTCGACCGGCAGCGGACTGGAGCCTGTCGTATCGACCCCGACGCCGACGATTTGCGATGCGCTGAAGTCGGTTTTGGTCGCCGCCTCGGCGAGCGCGCCCTTGATCCCTTCCTCGAGGCCGAACAGATAGTCGCCGGGGTATTGCCGCGCCAGATGACCATTGTTCGGATCAAGCAGGACGCCCTGCGTTCCGGAAGGATAGTCGACCACCCGGCTGCCGTATTCCGCGCCGTCCGAGCAGCGCACGACGAGCGCGCGCACCGAGTTCGTGCCGAAATCGAGCCCTAGCGTGAACATGTGCTCCTCAGCCATCCTCCCCGGGTCCTCCACCGTTTTCGGATCGAGATCATCATAGCCGTGCTGGCGGCAAGAGCGAAGCCAATTGTATGAAGATTGCGTTCGCGGTAGGGTCGTTCATCGTCGGACCGTTCGATAGAGCTCAAGCGTCGCCCGGCCGCCGATGATTGAACATTCCCGAAGCGGAACGTGAAGAATTGCCGACGAGGCGATTGGGAGGTCTCTAATGTCGAAATACCAGGTGAAACATGTTCTGCGCCTTGCCGGGGCGCTTGTGCTGGCCTCGGGAGCCGCGCAATCGGCTCATGCCACGGATCCGACGGCGAAATGGTGCCATGGCGTGAGGATCGCGGCTTTCCCGGGGGGACCACAGGGAGGCGTGTTCGCCAACAATGTCTACAACGGCTACCGTCAGGCGGAGCTCGATCTCGGGCCGTCCGTGACCTACTACTTCTCGAACTGGGACCCCAACACGATGTTGACCCAGCTCCAACAGGCGATCGCGACCAAGGTCGACGGCATCGCCTTCATGGGGCATCCGGGCGACGCCGCCACCGATCCGCAGATCGACAAGGCTTTCTCTCAAGGCATCATTTTCACGACGGCCAACACCGCGCTGCCCGAGGCGCAGAAGAAATACGGGCCTGAAGGCATGGGCTATGTCGGCGCGCCCAATCACGCCGCAGGCTATGCGCTCGGCGCCGAGGCCGCCAAGCGCGCGGGCCTCAAACCCGGCGACGAAGCCTTTGTCTGGGGCCTCAAAGGTCAGGGCGGCGATCGCGGCTCGCGCACGGTCGGGGTGATCGAGGCGCTCGAAAAGGCCGGCGCCAAGGTGATCTATCAGGAGATTGACAAGGCGACGGACGCCGATCCGAACGCCGGCACGGCGACTTTCGTCGGCGTGATGAAGGGTAATCCGGGCATCAAGCTGGTCGTCACCGACCATGGCGCCCTGACCGCGAACGTCGGCGTCTATGCCCGCGCCGCGTCGCTGAAGCCGGGTCAGGTCTATTTCGCCGGCTTCGACATGTCGCCGAACACCGCGAAGGCGATTGAGGAGGGCTATCAGAACCTAGTGATCGACCAGCAGCCGTATCTGCAGGGCTACCTGCCGATCCTCAACATCTGCCTGACCAAGAAGTTCGGGTTCTCCGGCCTAGACATCAATACGGCGGGCGCGTTCGTGGACGCGAAGAATGTCGGGGTCGTCGCGCCGCTGGCGGCGAAGGAAATCCGCTGAGGCAGATCGAGTCCATCTTCGAGGCGACGCGCGGCGACGCCTCGATTCTCCACGAAGGCAATTCGGAGGCGACGTGGCGGAGCCAGCGACATCCAGCGCCCCCGAACCGCCGGTGATCGAGCTCAGGAACGTCTCCAAGACGTTCGGCGAAGTACGGTCCTTGGCGGACGTCAATTTCCAGGTTAACCGGCGGGAGATCGTCGGGCTCCTCGGCGACAACGGCGCGGGCAAGTCGACGCTCATCAAGGTGGTGATGGGCTTCTACAAGCCGGACTCCGGAGGCGAGATCTTCTTTCACGGGAAGCGCGTGGACGACTGGTCGGTCGCGCGCGCCCGCGACCTCGGCATCGAGACCGTCTACCAGGAGCGAGCGCTCTGCGAAAAGCAGCCGATCTGGCGCAACATGTTCATGGGGCGCGAGTTGCGCACGCGCTTCGGCCTGCTCGACGTCGAGCGCATGCGCGCCGACTGCGCACGGCTGATGAGCCAGCACATGGGCTTCACCTCGGCCGCCGTCCATCCCAACAACGTGGTCGCGACAATGTCCGGCGGCGAGAAGCAGGGCGTGGCGATCACCCGCGCGCTCCATTTCGAGGCCCAGCTCGTTATCCTCGACGAGCCGACCATGGGCCTCTCGCTCACCGAAACCAAGAAGACCCTCGATTTCGTGCGCCACATCAAGGAGGTCGGCAAGTCGGCGATCTTCATCGACCACAACATTTTCAACATCTATCCGGTCGTCGACCGGCTCTACGTCCTCGACCGCGGCAAGGTCGCGGGCGTCTATAACCGCGCCGACATCACGATGGACGCGCTGATCGAGCGACTCTACCACGTCGCGCGGACGGGATCGATGGAGTTGCCGCAATGACGGGAGAGACCGTGCATGCCCGACCGGTCGACAACCGCGTCGCGCCGCCTTCCTTCTTGCTGCGTTACGGTAGCCAGCTCGGCATCATCGGGGTCGGCCTGGCGATGTGGCTCGGATTCGTTATCGCGGCGCCCAGGGTCTTCTTCTCTGATTTCGATATCTACCGCGCATTCGCCGAGACGACGCCGCTCTTCGGTATCGTCGCGCTGTCGCTGACCTTCGTCGTCATCACCGGGGAGATCGACCTCTCGTTCCCCTCGGTGATGGCGCTGGGCACGGCGGCGTTCTGTCTCGTCACCGCACACGCCGGCGCGCCCTGGTGGGTCGGCCTTATCTTCGCCCTTGCAACCGGCGCCGTCTGCGGCCTCCTCAACGGCTTCCTGGTTGCCTGGCTCAACATCCCGTCGCTCGTCATCACCATCGGTACACAGTTCCTGTTCCGCGGTCTCGAACTCGTGTTGATGGGCGGCACCGGGGTACCGCTGACCGCCGACCAGTATCCCCAGATGCACGCGCTCCTGCGCGAATCCTATCTCGGCGTGCCGGTGCAGACGCTGTGGATGGTCGCCATCCTGATCGCCGAATGGATCCTCCTCAACCGGACTCGGTTTGGAGCGCACGTCTTCCTCACCGGTGACAATCAGATCAGCGCACGGCTGATGGGCGTGAACGTCGCCCGGGTGAAGATCAAAGCCTTTGTGCTGGTCGGGGTCACCGCGGTTTTCGCCGGCCTCATCAGCTCGATCTACGGATATTACTTCTGGCCGAGCACGGGTGAGGGGTCGCTGCTCAATACGATCGCCTCGGTCTTCCTCGGCGGCACGTCGGTGTTCGGCGGCACGGGCTCGGTCGTCGGCACGTTCGTTGCCTCGTTCATCATCGGGGCGATCAACGCCGGCATCGTGTCGGCCGGCATCAACGCCTTCTACACCCAGCTCGCCTTCGGACTCGTCATCGTCATTTCGGTCGTGCTGCAGACCCTGATCGACCGACGCATCCGGCGCCAGTCGCTGACCGGGCGCTAAAATTTACCGCACTCGCAACGACGGATTTCGGGCCGCGGCATCGGCCATACTGACGGGGGCTGCCACTTTACGGACGGTAGGGCGCGGCGTTGCGTGGGCCATACCCTTCGAAACGCCTATGCCGCCTTGGTCGCCGAGGCCCGGAGCCAGGGCCGCGACCCGGCCGGCTTTTCGCCACCGCCGCTGCCCGGCTGGTAATGGATCGGCGGACCGGGCAGCCGACCTGCCTGAAGGGCGCTCAGTGTCGGGGGGTTGCTCACCTCGAACGAATCGAAGCCGCAGCGCAGCATGAACGGGATCTCGTCGATCAGCACGTCGCCGATCGCGCGCAGTTCTCCCTTGAAGCCGTAGCGGTCGCGTAGGATGCGCGCATAGGAGAATGCGCGTCCGTCGGCGAATTTGGCGAAGGCGAGCGCGACAAGCGGCCGGCCCGCGAGGTCGGCAAGATGCGCCTGCGCGTCCGCGCCGGCCTCGACCGCGACGCCGACCGGGGCCTTTCGCGGCTCCAGCGTGTCGCCTTCGGCGAGCCAGCGCTTCAGCGAAACGACGACCGGTTCATCGGCCGGCGCCGGGGCGTCATCGGCGACGAATGTCCATTCGTTCTCGGCGAAGCCGCCGCGCCGCCACAAAGCCATCAGATGTCCGCTCCCGCGTCGAGGACGCCCGTATGGATCCCGCATTCGGTTTTGCCCCTCCCGCGCCAGCGGCCCGCTCGCTCGTCCTCGCCAACCCTGACGGCGCTCGTGCAGGGCAGGCAGCCGATCGAGGGAAAGCCCTTGGCCACCAGCGGATGCCGCGGAAGTTTTGCCTCGGCGATATAATCGAGCACCTCTTTCGCGCCCCAGCCGACCAGCGGGTTGATCTTGATCCGGTCGCCCTCGGCCTCGAACAGCGGCAGCGCCGCGCGCGTTGCACTCTGGAAGCCTTTGCGCCCAGTGATCCAGGCGTCAAAACCCTCCATCGCCTCGGCGAGCGGACGGATCTTCCGGATCTCGCAACAGCGATCGGGATCACTCGCGAACAGGAATTTTTCCGGATCCTCCTTGGCGACCGTCTCGTCACGAGGCTTGGCGCTGATCACGTTCGTGAGCCCGAGCGTCTCGCAGAGATAATCGCGATATTTGACCGTCTCTGGAAAATGCTGGCCGGTGTCGACGAAGATGACCGGCGTCGCCTTGTCGATGTGCGAAACCATGTGCAGCAGCACCGCGGCGTCCGCGCCGAAGCTGGATACGAGGGCCACCCGTCCCGGATAAAGGTCCTCGATCGCCAGTCTGACGAGCGAGGACGCCTTGACGCGGGCGAACCGGTCCTCGAGACGCGACGCGGCGATCTGATCGCCGAACAGTTTGACGTCGTGGGCGCTCATTAGATGTCCGAGCCCGCGCTTCGCTCGTAGAGCGCCTCCTTGAATGGGGCGAGGCCGACGCGCCGAAATGCCTCGAGGAAGGTTTCCTTATCGCCGCGCCTGAGGCCCATGTAGGTCTCGACGATCGTCTCGACCGCCAGGACGACGTTCTCCGAACTGAAGCCCGGGCCCACGATCTGGCCAATCGCCGCCTTCGCGTCGCCTGAGCCGCCAAGCGTGATCTGGTAGGTCTCCTCGCCCGCGCGCTCGAGGCCGAGAATGCCGATGTGGCCGACATGGTGGTGGCCGCACGCGTTGATGCAGCCGGAGATCTTGATCTTGAGCGGGCCGATGCTCTTTGCCCGCGCGCCGTCGCCGAATCTCTGCGCGATGCGCTGGGCGACGGGGATCGAGCGGGCGGTCGCCAGCGCGCAATAGTCGAGGCCTGGACACGCGATGATGTCGCTGATCGAACCAGCGTTCGGCGTAGCGAGGCCAACCGAAGCGAGACGGTCATAGACCGCCGGTAGATCGTCGAGCGCGACATGCGGCAGGATGAGGTTCTGCTCGTGCGACACCCTGACCTCGTCGTGCGAGTAGTCCTCGGCGAGATCGGCGACGGCGTCCATCTGATCGGCGCTCGCGTCGCCTGGCGGCGCGCCGACCGCCTTGAGCGATACGGTCACCACGACATAGCCCGGCTCCCTGTGCGGGCGCACGTTGGCGGCGAAGAAACTGGCAAAGCGCGAATCCTTGCCCTTGCGCCGCTCGACCCGATCGCTCTGCGGCTTCTTGCGCTCGAGCTCGGGCGGCGCGAAGAAGGCGCGGACACGGGCGACCTCCTCGGGCGGCAGGTCGAGCAGCTTGCGGTCGCGCTCGGCGAACTCCGCCTCGATCTCCTCGCGGAGCGTCTCGAGGCTCTTCTCGTGCAGAAGGATTTTTATCCGAGCCTTGAACTTGTTGTCGCGCCGGCCTTCGAGATTGTAGACGCGCAGGATCGCCTCGACATAGCCGAGCAGATCGCGTTCCGGGAGGAAATCCCGCACCTTGCGGCCGATGAAAGGCGTGCGCCCCAGGCCCCCGCCGACATAGACGGTAAAGCCGAGTTCGCCTGCGTCATTCCGCACGACCTGAAGGCCGATGTCGTGCGCCTGGATCACGGCGCGGTCGTGCGATGCGCCGTTGACCGCGATCTTGAACTTGCGCGGCAGGAACGAGAACTCCGGATGAAGCGACGACCATTGCCGCAGGATTTCGGCGTAAGGGCGGGGGTCGGCGATCTCGTCGTCGGCGACGCCGGAAAAGTGGTCAGCCGTGATGTTGCGGATACAATTCCCGGAAGTCTGGATTGCGTGCATCTCGACGCTCGCGAGCCCGGCGAGAATGTCCGGCGTGTCCTTCAGCGCCGGCCAGTTGAACTGGATGTTCTGGCGCGTGGTGAAATGGCCGTAGCCGCGGTCGTAGCGGCGGGCGATCTCCGCGAGCTTGCGCATCTGGCGGGAATTGAGCGTGCCATAAGGCACGGCGATCCTCAGCATGTAGGAATGGAGCTGCAGATAGAGCCCGTTCATCAGTCGGTGCGGGCGGAACTGCTCTTCCGTCAGCTCGCCTGAGAGACGGCGGGCGACCTGGTCGCGGAACTGCTCGACGCGCGCGGCAACGAAGGCCGTGTCGAAATCGTCATAGTGATACATGTTCGGCCTCCAGCACCGCCGTCGGGCCTGAAAGCGGGGCATGGCCCTCGGCCTGCTTGCCGAGATCGCGTCGGATCGTCGGCCCGGCCGCGCGGATCGCCTCGCGCAGCGCCTTAGGGACGACGTGGCCGTTGCGGATTTCGACTGGGATCGCATAGGAGTTGACGACGAGGTTCTTCGCCTCGTCCGCTTGGGCGCGCACCAGCGCGGCGGCGGTCGCGTCCGGGTCGGCCCGCACTGCGGCGCAATTGAAATCCTCGCTCCAGTCCTGATCCGCGGTCTGAAAAACGACAACGCCATCCGCAAGGCGGTTGGCGGTGATGACATCGGCCATGTGGACCCTCTCGCGGCGAAAGACCACGCCGCCGGCATCTCATAGCATATTTTACGGCAACCATCTATAACTAATTTTGTCTAGCGGGAGAGGTAAGTTATTTCTGGACGCGGGCGATGACATTCACATGTCTTTTCGCGCTTGCGACCGGGCGTTGGACCTCACTTCCTATGGCGGTAGCACTGATTTGGGCGGTGGGCGCCGGCGACGAAAGTGATCGTCTTGTCGTGGCCGTGCCGACGGTAATTGGTCTCCTTCCGGTTCCGGCCCGGAAGCCCTTGGAAGCTCCGTGACCCTCGGCGTCCAGCCCCGTAATGGCGAGCGACGATTTCAGTCGATCGCAACCTGCTTTAGCGTGCAACGGACACCCTTATCCCGTCATCTTCGACGCTCGCTCAAGCGAGGTCCCGAGAGGATGCCCAGGACTCAGCAGCCGGGGATTTGCCGCTCGCCGGTGTAATGTCCCGCCTTGTCGTACTCGAGCAGGTGAACCACCGGGCAAGCTGCTCCGTCAGCGACGCCAACCTCGCCTGCGCCGCCGCCGGCATAGACGTTGATCGCCACAGGCGGACCGCCCGCATCAATGACGATGGGCGCGGAAGGCGCAGTCGCATACGCTGGCGGATAACCCCAATAGCTGCCGCCGTCGAAACCGAGCAGGCCGGAATCCAACGCGCCGGCGTTGGCGGCAAACCGGTTGTAGCGGAAGCGGTTGGGGCCAATGCGCCCGAAGTCGAAATGAGAATCGTCGAAACGGTCAAACCCAAGACGATTTGACCTGGAGCGGCCTGCGCCGAACCTGTTGAGGCTGTAAAACCGGGCCGGTGAAAAGTGGCTCGCCGCGTGGCTGAGCGGGCGCGCGAAGGGCGTGGCGATATGGGCGGCGGCGGGCGTGAGGGCCAGCGGAAGCAGGAGCGTTGCCGCGGCGAACGCGCGGACTTCTCTCATCCAGGGAGAGTTACGCATGGGAATGTCTCCGGCGACGCTATGCGATCCTACGACTTCCCTTGCCGGAGTTGATAGGCAGTTGGCCCGCGTTCTCAGGGGGGCTGGCTCCGCTCAGTAAGTCGCGGCGAGGTAATCTGTTATGGCCGCGGCGTCGGCGGGGTCGATCGGCGCCTTATAGACCTTGATCATCTTTTGCACCTCGCCCCCCCAGAAGGTCTTCCCTTTCCTTGACGGCTGCGTGCTGATGTAATCCGCAGAATGGCAGGCGCGGCAGAGAGTCGCGGTCTCGACGCCCGGCCCCGGTTTGAGGGAGGCGGTCTCATTCGGCAGCTGGTAGTTGATGGGGTTTGCGATCGCCGCCGGCGAAAGGGCGACGAGAGAGATGAGGAAAACGACGCGGTTCATGGTCGGTCCCTTCATGCCGCCGTCACGTTGGTTACTTCCACCACGTTGCGCATGTAGCCCGCTGGATTCCAAAGCGGTTTCAAAGGCTGAGATTGGCCTATGCGATTGGTTGCGCGCACCTTGAGCTGATGCTTTCCAGGCGGCAGCGCGACGCGCGCCTTCCACTCGCGGAAGGAATATTTGCCCAGATCCTCGCCGAGCGTAGCGCCCATCCATGTCGCGCCGCCGTCGGCCGAAACCACGACGTCGGTAATTCCAAAGCCGCCGTCGAACGCGATTCCGCGCAAGACGAGGTCCGTGTTCGCCGCCACAGTCGCTCCGTCGACGATGTTGGTCAGGAACGAACGGACGTCGTATCGACCTATGGGGACTGTGCTCGACGGCGTCGTGCCTGGCTCGACGCAGGCGCAAGCGTTGTTGGGGATGCGGTAGGCCGTCTTCATCCAGAAGTTGTCGAGCGGAGCGTCCAGCACCGCGATCCTCGCCAGGTGCTTCATCCAATAGGTGCCGTAGCAGCCGGGGACGACGAGCCTAACCGGAAAGCCGTTCAGCCACGGAAGGTCTTCGCCGTTCATCGCGTAGGCGACCATCACTTCGCCGTCCATCGCATGATCGAGATCGAGCGCCTTGACGAATGTGGGCGTCTCCGGAAGAACCGGCCCGTCGAGCCCTCTGAAGGAAACCTGCACGGCGCCCACCTGTACCCCCGCTTTCGCGAGCAGCGCTTTCAAGGGCACGCCCTTCCAGCGCGCGTTGCCCATCGCCCCGTTCGCGCTTTGCCCGCCCGCGACCCTGGGCTCAAAGAACCCGCGGCTGTTGCCCGAGCATTGGTTGACCGCAATCAGCTCCACGGGCTCGAAGCCGGCCTTCAGCTCCGTGAGCGATAGCGACAGGGGCCTGTCGACCTTGCCATCGACAGCGATCCGGAAAACGTCCGGATCGATCGTCAGTGGGATGTTGGCGAGATGATAGCGCACAAAGAATGCGTCGTTCGGTGTGATGGGCCCTTCGTCGAAGACGGCGAACGGCGTCTCGAGCTGCGGCGGGCGCCTCGTCAGCTGGATAAGCGGCCTCTTGCCCGGATAGGTCACCAGCGGGCGATCGCCGTTGCCGATCGGGAGCGTGATCGTCTCGTCCGCCGCGAAGCCAAATTTTGCGGCGCCGACCGACGCAGCTCCTGCGACAACAGACTTAAGCGCATCCCGCCGGCTCAGCATGCAACCTGTCCTGATCGTATTCGAATTTCGAAATACATCTTGGCGCATATTGACAAGCGCCGCAAGCCGCGGGCGGCAAGTCTGGTAGTCTTGCTCCTACCTCACCACAGTCAGCCTTTTCGCCGCCCGCGTAAGCCCCGTATAGAGCCATCTCGCCCGGTGTTCCCGAAACGCGAAGCTTTCGTCGAACAGCACCACGTCGTCCCACTGCGAGCCCTGCGCCTTGTGCACGGTCAGCGCGTAGCCGTAGTCGAATTCGTCGGACTCGCGTCGAAGCGGATAAGCGAGCTCGCCCTCGGTCCCCTCGAAGAAGTGCTTCAGCACCGCGACCTTGATCGACTTCGTCGCGCCTTCGTCCGCCGGTCGCACCGTCATGCGGACAAAATCCTTCTGCATCCCGCCGAGCGCCTCGACCCGCCACAGCCCGCCGTTGATCAGGCCCTTGGTCCGGTCATTGCGCAGGCAGACGAGCCGATCGCCGGCGACGGGCAAGGGTTCGGCAAAGCCGTTGAGCGCCCGCATTCGCTGGTTGTAGGCGCGGCGCGTGCGATTGACGCCGACCAGCACCTGGTCGGCGGCGAGCACCTGAGCCGCGTCGATGGCGCTGCGGCGGACGACGCGGGTCTCGCCATATTGGCCTTCCGCCAATTCGCCCCCCGAGCGGACGATCTGCGACAGGCGGATGATCGGGTTGTCTTCGGCCTGGCGATGGATCTGGGTCAGCATCACGTCGGGGACCGCTTCGGTGAAATAGCCGCCGCCCTTGACCGGGGGCAGCTGGAACGGGTCGCCGAGCACCAGAATCGGCTTGCCGAACGAGAGAAGATCGCGCGCTAGCTCCCCGTCGACCATCGAGCATTCGTCGATCACGATGAGACTCGCGCGCGAGGCGAAGCCGCTCTCGTTCAGAGCGAAGGTCGGGGCGCCCTCGGCGCCTTCAGTCGCCCGGTAGATCAGCGCATGGATGGTCGTCGCGCCGGCGCAGCCGTTGGCACGCATCACCATCGCCGCCTTGCCGGTGAAGGCGGCGAAGGCGGTCTCGCCGTGCGCGCCCTCGGCGACGTGCCGCGCAAGGGTCGTCTTGCCGACGCCGGCGTAGCCGAACAGCCGGAACACCTGCGGCTCGCCGGCCTTTAGCCAGCGCCCGACCCTGTCGATCGCCTCGGCCTGTTCGCGCGACCATTCCCGCCCGATCGGCTTGGCGACGCTCGGCTCCGTCGCGATCGGCGAGGCCGGTCGGCCGTTCGCGGGAGTTCGGCGGCTCGCCCGACGGCTTCACCTGCTTGGGCTCCGCTTTCGCGCCGCAGCGCGAGCAGGTCGGCGGCTCGCGGCCGAGGTCGTAGTACTGGGCGCCGCAGCCCGGGCACTGGCGCTTGGTTCCGAGCCGGTCCGCCCCAGGCTTTCTCCTTGCCAATCGTCGTCCCTTCATGCCGGGTGAGGTGTGCGAATCAACAGTTGATTTCAGGACTTGGGCGCAGCATTTATCAGAATTGGCGAAAGACGCCTTTCGACCGGCGCCGGCGAGATCGGAGGCGCGCCGAGGTATTTGGGCCGATCTTGAACCGTCGGCAGAGCAACTTATATGGAACTTCAAAGGGCGGCCGAGAGTTTTTTGGGCGGCCGAGTGAAATCTGAAACGCGGTTCGGACTGTTCCACGAGGAAGGTCACGGACCCGTGAAGCGCCCGAGGGGGCTTCCAATGGTGCGTGTGACGGCGCTGAGCTCACCGTTTCTGCTCGGTTTCGACGACATCGAGCGGGCGCTCGACAGGGTCTCGAAGACGGCGACGGACGGCTATCCCCCCTACAACATCGAGCGCATCACCGCATCAGGCGCCGAGCCGGAGAAGTTACGCATAACCCTCGCGGTGGCGGGCTTCTCGCATGACCAGATCGAGGTGTCGGTCGAGGAGAATCAATTGACGATCCGCGGCCGCCAACAGGACGACAAGACGCGCGAATTCCTGCATCGCGGCATTGCGGCGCGGCAATTCCAGCGGAGCTTCCTCCTCGCGGAGGGAATGCAGGTCAGGAGCGCTGAATTGGCGCAGGGTTTGCTTTCGATCGATCTCGTCCGGCCTCAGCCGGATCGGGTCGTGAAAAAGATCGAGGTTACGGCGCGCGACTGAACGGTCCGGCGCCCGCGGCGGGTCCTAATGCGACCGCCGGAAAGGAGGCGAGAGATGACAATTGCAACGGACAAGGCCCTGGCGTTGACGCAGCAGGAGTTCGCCCATCTGGGCGACGGCGCGCTCGCCTATGTGAAGACGATCAATTCGGAGGACGTTGCGCGTCTCTTTCCGCAGGCGCCTCCGCTCCGGCCCGGCGTCAAGCTGTTTGCCCTTCTCGGCGCCGACGGCTCGCCGATCCTGCTCACTGACTCTAAGGACGCCGCGCTCGCCAACGCCATGGAGCATGAACTGCTGACGGTCAGCCTGCACTGACGGTGGAGAACCGCGCGCCGACGTCGTCCGGCGCGCCGGAATCGGATAGAGAGGACGATCCGACGGCTTCTTAGGATCGCCCGATGCGCGCCTATCTCGACCTCATGCGCGACGCGCTGGAAAACGGCGCAATCAAAGGCGATCGCACCGGAACAGGCGTGCGCTCGCTGTTTGGCCGTCAGATCCGCTTCGATCTCGGGCAGGGGTTCCCGCTCGTCACCACCAAGCGCCTGCACCTGAAATCGATCGTACGGGAGCTCGTCTGGTTCCTCAAGGGCGACACGAACATCGCCTATCTCAAGGCGCATGGCGTCTCGATCTGGGACGAATGGGCCGACGCCCGCGGCGATCTCGGCCCGGTCTACGGCAAACAGTGGCGCGCCTGGGAAGGCAAGGACGGCAGGACCTACGACCAGATCGCCTGGCTGCTCGCCGAAATCGGCCGCAACCCCGAGTCGCGCCGCCTGATCGTCTCGGCCTGGAACGTGCCGGACATCGAGCGGATGAAGCTGCCGCCCTGTCATTGCCTGTTCCAGTTCAACGTGACCGGCGGGATGCTGTCCTGCCAGCTCTACCAGCGCTCGGCCGACATCTTTCTCGGCGTCCCGTTCAACATCGCAAGCTACGCCCTGCTGACCCACCTGATCGCCCGCGAATGCGGCCTTAAGGTCGGCGAGTTCGTCCACACGTTCGGCGACGCCCACCTCTACCGCAACCATGAGGAGCAGGCGCGCGAGCAGCTTTCGCGCCAGCCCCGCCCGCTGCCGAAGCTCGCGCTCGGCGACGTCGGCTCGATCTTCGACCTCAACGCCGAGGCGATCGCCTTCGAGGGCTATGACCCCTGGCCGGCGATCAAGGCGCAGGTCGCGGTGTGAGGCGCGACTCCGACTTCTGATTCTCCCTGGTAGCTCTTGCGGCGTGGCGAAGCGCGCGCGGCGGAGCCCGGCGGCGGGAAAACTGGCGACTGGACGATGCGAGGCGGGAAGCCGATTCGCGCGAACAGCGAAATTAACAGCGAATTTTTCCCGGCCGGCCAATCGGGCGGCCCCCCGAGGCGCGAAAAGAGGAAGGAATTACAGGGCTTTGCGCGGTCGGCCAGGCATTCCCCGCAGCAAAGTCTCAGCGAATTTTTTTCGTCTCCTCAGCGAATTTTTTTTGCCTGAACAGCGAATTAACCCTCGACATCAGCGAATTCGTGATCATCGTCAGTGAATCCCGACATCGGGGAGGCTGGAAGCAAACCCGCCGTGACGCCGCCGCTCATCCTCGTCGCCGCCATCGCCCGCAACGGCGTCATCGGCGGGCACAACCGTCTGTTGTGGCGGCTGCCGAGCGACCTCAAGCGCTTCAAGGCCCTGACGATGGGCAAGCCGCTCATCATGGGGCGGAAGACCTTCGAATTGGTCGCGCGGCCGCTGCCCGGACGCGAGACGATCGTGGCCACGCGCGACCAACGTTTTTCGGCGGAGGGCGTCCACGTCGCCCACGGTCTCGAAGAAGCCCTCGCCCTTGCGGCCGAGCGCGCCGCGGCGATGGGGGCAGACGCAATCGTGGTCGCCGGCGGCGGCCAGCTTTACGCCGAGACGATCGACCGCGCGGATCGACTGGCGATCACCGAAGTTCGGCTCGAGCCGGAAGGCGACGTCCGCTTTCCGGCTATCGACCCGGCTCTGTGGCGCGAGGTGCGGCGCGAGCCCGGCGCACGCGGGCCCAAGGACGACGCAGACTTCACGTTCACCGACTACGAGCGCAGGGTCCCGCCCGACAGCCGCTAAGAAGGGGAAATATAGAACGCCGACCCCTCGGCCATCGCCAGGAAGGTCGCGTACGCCATCCAGACAAAGCCATTGGCGTTTGCCTGCCAGGCGCCGGTCGGGGCCGTTCCCCAGCCCGCGCCCCAGCTGTTCTGGATCAGAACCGCCCCGTCGCCGCCGTCGTAATGGTCGTCGTAACCGATGATCATCATGCAATGTCCGGCTCTCTTGCCAGGATTGTTCTTGTTCATCAGCCACTTGCCATTGCCGACGTAAGGACTTGGCAGGGCCGGGGAGCCCGTCTCGGACCTGTAGGTCGGAAAGTCGCAATAGAGATTCGTCCCGTAGGCCACCGGCAATCCGGATGCGATGATGGTGCGGATATTATTCAGCCCGTTCGCCGTCTTCACGCAGATGCAGGTGAATCCGGGGATCGCGAAGGCGGAATCAGCCGTGATGGGGCTTGAGCCGGGACCGTAACGCGTCCAGTTGTTGTCGCATGAGATGGTGGACTTGGTCCCGGGCGGCTGGTTCTTCGCCGACGCCAGGGAGGGCGTTCCGCCGTTGCGGATGAGGAAATCGAGAACCGATCCGATGCTGCCGCCGACGCACTTGTCGGCCGCGATGTCGTTTTCCCGCTCGACCTGAATGTATGTGTAGTCGGCGCTTGCCTGCTGGCTCGCCGTCGATGGCGAGTAATTGCCGGCTTTCGCCGCCCAGGCCGTCGTTATTCCGTAGGCCGAGGCCCAGACGAAACAGTTCGGGACGGTTTGCTGGCCGACTGGCGGCAGATGCCCAAAATCGACCTGCGCATGGGAAGGCAGATCGGACGGGGTCGGAATGTCGATGCATGTCGTCGCCTCGGGGACGCTGGCGTCGTAGCCGTAGTCGAAGGTCTCGTAGATGTCGGTCATTGCTGCGCGCTCCATCTCCTCCAAGCATGCCGAACGCGGGGTTCCGGACATAGGAGAGGCCCGCGGCTCGATGAGAATAAGTGTAAACTGCCCGGCGCGGCAATCTGGAGGGCGGCCCTCGGCCTCATGCGCGCCACCCTCGTCGACGATGACCGGCAGCCGCAGGCGTGACGCCGGAGAGCGAGCGAGAATTATGCGCTTCAAGAGGTGAGCCCATGAAATCGTATCGCAAGGAGCTTTGGTTCGAAACGCCGGGGCGGCGCGCGTTTCTCAACATCACCCCGCAGGTCGAAGCCGCCCTGAAGGAGAGCGGCGTTAGTGAGGGCCTCGCGCTCGTCAACGCCATGCACATCACCGCATCCGTCTTCATCAACGACGACGAGAGCGGGTTGCACGCCGATTACGACGCCTGGCTTGAAAGGCTTGCGCCGCATGAGCCCGTTTCGGACTACCGTCACAACCGGACCGGCGAGGACAACGCCGACGCCCATATGAAACGCCAGGTCATGGGACGTGAGGTCGTGGTCGCGATCACGGCGGGCGAACTCGACTTCGGTCCCTGGGAGCAGATTTTTTACGGCGAGTTCGACGGCGGTCGCCGCAAGCGCGTGCTGATCAAGATCGTCGGCGAATAGCTACGCGCCTGCGAAATTCCACGCTGTGGCCCTCGCGCAAGCGGAATCCCGAGAGCGCTCGCGGCCGACAGGCCAATCCGTCGTAGGTCGAAAGCAAGGTCGGCGCCGCTCGCCAGTCTGGCAGAAATCGAGGGATTTTTGGTCTTGTGCCAGATGGCATCGGGGAAAATAATGCGCGCGTGAACAGCCCTCTGAGCCAGTCGCCGCAGCAGATCGCCGGCTTTCGCCGGATCGGCTTTCTCGTCTATCCGGGCTGCGAAATTCTCGACGTTTGCGGCCCTTACGACGTCTTCTTTTACGCCGACGCGTGGCTGACCCGATTCGGACCGAGCGAAATCGGCTACCAATGCGTCCTCATCGCCGCCGCGCCCGGCCCTATCCGGACCAAGTGCGGAATCGATATCGCTCCGACCCAGACCTTCGATGACGTGGGCGATAAGCTCGACACGTTGATCGTCGCCGGAGGATGCATGAATGTCGAGGAGGCCCGCAAGGATCCGAGCCTCATCGAATGGGTGCGGTCGATCGCGCCGCGCACCCGGCGCGTGGCGTCAATTTGTACGGGCGCGTTCATTCTGGCGGCGGCGGGCCTTTTAAATCATCGGCGCGTCACGACGCACTGGATGTTCTCGGAACTGCTCGCCGCGAGTTTTCCATTGGTCCGCGTCGATTCGAATCCGCTTTTCTGCCGGGATGGAAATATCTACTCCTCCGGCGGAATTACCGCCGGAATTGATCTGGCCCTCGCCCTCCTCGAAGAAGATGTCGGGCAACCCATAACTCTGACCGTCGCCCGGACATTGGTTGTCTTTCCCCGCCGGCCGGGAGGACAGTCCCAATTCAGCGCCTATGTGAAATGGAACGAGGCCGCGCCGAAACGAGCAGACATCGACCAGCTGCTGGCCTGGATCCTCGGGCATCCCGGGGAGGATCTCAGCGTCGCCGCGTTGGCGAGCCGCATGGCGATGAGCCCGCGCAGTTTTGCGCGGCTGTTTCGCGGCGCGGCCGGCGACACGCCGGCCCGGTTCGTCGAGCGAGCGCGGGCGGACGCGGCTCGCTGCAAACTCGAGCAGACCGCCTTGCCGGTGGCGACAATCGCCGAGGAATGCGGCTTCGGCAACGCAGAACGGATGCGGCGCGCTTTTCAACGTCTGTTTGACGTGAGCCCGCACGATTATCGGTCGCGATTTCGTTCCCCCACGCTCCAGTGAGGCCATGTTTATGACAAGAATAGTCAACTAATAATTGATATAACGTCGTCGTACTGAACCGGATATCTAATAACCCAAGTAGGATTTAAGTTGTCCTTGCGAGGAGGACGGCGAGCGTAGTTCTTTCAACCGCGAATGAAGTCATTTTATCAGGAGGAAAATCAATGGTCGACGAAACCAAGCTCAATCAATTCATGGACAAGATTCTCGGCGATATCGGCGCGGCTCTCAGCGTGCCGCTGGTGCGCATCGGCGACAAGCTCGGCCTCTATAAAGCCCTAAAAGAACAAGGACCGATGACGTCAGCGGAGCTTGCCGCGAAGACGAACGTCGCCGAGCGCTATGCGCGCGAGTGGCTGTCGCAACAGGCTGCTTCCGGCTACCTCGAATATGAGCCGCAAACGGGCAAGTTCACCCTGCCGCCCGAACAGGCGATGGTGTTCGCCGAGCCCGACAGTCCCGTCTATTTGCAGGGCGCCTTCGATATGGCGGCGGTCATGCTGGACAACCAACCGCTGGTCGAACCGGCGTTTCGCTCAGGCAAGGGGGTCGGCTGGGGCGATCAGTCGCAGTGCCTGTTCTGCACGACGGGACGCTTCTTCCGCGTGGGCTACCACAACAACCTCGTGGCTTCCTGGCTGCCGGCGCTGGACGGGGTCGCGGCGAAGCTCGAGTTCGGCGCGACGGTCGCGGACGTCGGCTGCGGGCACGGGTTTTCGACCATCATCATGGCGAAGGCGTTTCCGAAATCGACGTTCGTCGGCTACGATTTCCACCCCGCGTCGGTCGAGCAGGCGCGGGTTCACGCCGAGCAGCATGGAGCGACGGCGAACACGAAGTTCGAAGTCGCCATGGCGAGCGATTTTCCCGGCAAGGACCTGGACCTCGTGACCTTCTTCGACTGCCTGCACGACATGGGCGATCCGGTCGGCGCGGCGCGGCATGTCCGCCAGACGCTGAAGGCGGACGGAAGCTGGATGATCGTCGAGCCCGCGGCGGGCGATCGATTGGAGGACAATCTCAATCCGGTCGGGCGGATGTTTTACGCGGGCTCGACGATGGTGTGCATCCCGACCTCGCTCGACCAGCCGGTCGGCGCGGCGTTCGGCGCCCAGGCGGGGTTCGCCAAGCTCTCGTCGGCGATCGCGCAGGGCGGGTTCGGCAAGGTGCGCAAGGCGACCGAGACGCCGTTCAACATGGTGCTCGAGGCGCGGCCCTGAGCGCGGGGCCGCTTATTGAGGAGAAGACGACAACGCCCGTTGCGCGATCGGGCGCGACGGGCCGGGATTGCAGAGGAGAAGCATTATGAAACTCAGATTGTGGATGTCCGCGATGGCTCTCGTCCTCGCGTCGGGCGGCGCCGTTGCGCAGATGGCGGTCATCGCCGTCATGCCGGATCAAGTGAATTGGGGCCCGGCGCCCGGCCTGCCGGCTGATTGGCAGGCCGCAATCCTCATGGGCGACCCTGCGAAAGCAGGCCCTTATGTCGAGCGTGTCAAGCTGCCGCCCAACGCCATGATCCCGCCCCACATGCATCCGGACGACGAGAACATCACGGTGCTTTCAGGTTCGTTCGGCATCGGGGAGGGCGAGGTTGCCGACCAGGCCAAGGGACGGATGCTTTCGGCGGGGTCGTTCTATTACCTGCCCGCAAACATGGCCCACTTTGCGTGGGCCGGCCCTGAAGGCGCGATCGTCCAGATTTATGGCGTTGGGCCGAGCGGCATCAAAATGATCCACTGATCGAATGCGCCCGACTGCCTGCACGTCGTGGGCGATCCGGTCGGCGCGGCGCGGCATGTCCGCCAGACGCTGAAGTCGGACGAAAGCTGGATGATCGTCGAGCCCGCAGCGGGCGGTCGATTGGAGGACAATCTCAATCCGGTCGGCCGGATGTCCTACGCGGGCTCGACGATGGCGTGCATCCCGACCTCGCTCGACCAGCCGGTCGGCGCGCCGCTGGGAGCCCAGGCGGGGTTCGCCAGGTATTTCATTGGAGTTGGTGTCGCGGCTCGACCGCCACACCGGATTGACGGGAAAAACATTATGATTGTGATAAATTCTTTCTAACCGACTATCGCCTTGCGGGAAGCGCCGATGGATATCTTGGCGTGGCTGACGGAGTTAGGGCTGGAGCGCTATGACCAGGCGTTCCGAGAGAACGAGATTGCGGCCGAGCTTCTGCCGAAGCTGACCGCCGAGGACCTCAAAGACCTTGGGGTCGCCGTCGTCGGGCACCGCCGTAGGCTTCTGGAAGCCATCGCCGCCCTGGCCGAGTCTGCTTCGGCGCGGAAGGCGGAGCCGGGCGCCCCAACCGCCGCGCCGCTCGCGCCGCGGCCTTCCGCAGCCGAGCGGCGCCAGCTGACCGTGATGTTCGTCGATCTCGTGGACTCGACCGCATTGTCGGCGGCGCTCGATCCAGAGGAGATGGGCGCGGCCATTCGTATGTACCAGGACGCCGTGGCCGGCGAGATCCTGCGCTTTGAGGGCCACGTCGCCAAGTTCATGGGCGACGGCGTTCTGGCCTATTTTGGCTGGCCGCAGGCGCATGAGGACGACGCCGAGCGGGCGGTGCGGGCAGGCCTCGCCCTCGTCAAAACTGTGGGCGGGCTCGAGGTGGAGGGCCGTCGGCTCGCCGCCCGGATCGGGATCGCGACCGGCCTCGTGGTGGTCGGCGAGCGGGTGGGCGAAGGCGAGGCGCAGGAGCGCTCCGTCGTCGGCGAGACGCCGAACCTCGCCGCCCGGCTTCAGGCGCTCGCCCCGCCCGGCGGCGTCGTCATCAGCCACACGACCCGGCGGCTGGTCGGCACGCTGTTCGAGCTGACCGACCTCGGTCCGACGACGATCAAAGGTTTTGCAGAGCCGGTCGCGGCCTTCGCAGTCCACGGCGAGGGCCGCGCCGACGGCCGCTTCGAGGCGCTGCATGGGCAGCGCCTGACGCCGCTGATCGGACGCGAGCACGAACTGGCCATGCTCATGGAGCGCTGGAGCTGGGCCAAGGACGGCGACGGCCAAGTGGTCCTGATCGCGGGCGAGGCGGGGATCGGCAAGTCGCGGCTGATGCACGCCCTTCGCGAGAAGCTGACTGGAGAGCCGCACTTCGCGCTGAGCTATTTCTGCTCCCCCTACCACACCAACAGCGCCCTCCACCCGGTCGTCGCACAGCTCGAGCGCGCGGCGGGCTTTGCCTCGCATGATGAACCCCAGGACCGGCTCGCCAAGCTCGAGGCGCTGCTCGCTCAGGGCGCCGAGCGGCTGGACGAGGCGGCGCCGCTGGTCGGGACGCTCATGGGCGTCCCGACCGACGAGCGCTACGAAGCCCTGAACCTTACCCCGGAGCGTCAGAAGCAGCGCACCTTCGAGGTTCTGATCGAGCAGCTCGCCGGACTCGCCCGCGAGCGGCCCGTGCTCGAGCTCTATGAAGACCTGCATTGGGCCGACCCCTCGACCCTCGAGCTGCTCGACATGCTGGTCGAGCGGGTGCGCGTCCTGCCGGTCCTTGTCGTGATCACCCATCGCCCGCAGTTCAGCCCGCGATGGTCAGGCCGGGCGCATGTGACCGCGCTGCCTCTCCATCGCCTCGGCCGGCGTCAGGGGGCTGCGATGGCCCTTCGGGTCACCGGCGGCAAGGCGCTCCCGCCCGAGATCCTGGGTCAGATCCTGGAGCGCACGGACGGCGTGCCCCTGTTCCTCGAGGAGCTCACAAGGACTTTGCTCGAGTCCGGCCTCATGACCGACGTCGGCGACCGCTATGAGCTGGCCGGACCGCTGCCGCCGCTTGCGATCCCGGCGAACCTGCACGATTCGCTGATGGCGCGGCTCGATCGGCTCGCCCCGGTCAAGGAACTCGCCCAAATCGGCGCCGTGATCGGCCGCGAGTTTTCCCACGAACTCATCGCCGCGGTCGCCGACCGGCCGCAGGGGCGGTTGGAGAGCGAGCTCGCCCAGTTGGTCGCCTCGGAGCTCGTATTCCGCCGTGGCGGCGCGTCCGACGCGAGCTACAGTTTCAAGCACGCGCTGGTCAGGGACGCCGCCTATCAGTCGTTGCTCAAGTCGAGGCGTCAGCAGCTGCATGCTCGCGTCGCGCGCGTGTTACAGGAGCGGTTTCCGGGCGTCGTCGAGGCCCAACCCGAGCTCATCGCCTACCACTTGACCGAAGCCGGCCTCGACGAGCCCGCGGCGGAGGCGTGGGCGCGGGCCGGTCGCGCGGCCCTTGAGCGGTCGGCGATGCGCGAAGCGGCGAACTCGCTCTCGCGGGCCGTCGGCCTGCTTCAGAGAATGCCGTCCTCGCCCGATCGACAGCGCTTCGAACTCGAGCTGCTTGGCGGCCTCGGAGTCGCCCTCACCAACACGCTCGGCCCGGCCTCTTCCGAAGCTCAGGCGGCGCACGAGCGCGCTAGCCAACTTTCCCAGGCGCTCGGTGACCGCAAAGGCGGGTTTCGCGCTCGCTGGAACCTCTGGCGGGTCTACAACGTGCGCGCTGAATACAGTTCAGCTTTCGCGATGGGTGATGCGCTCCTGGCGGAGGCGCAAGCTGAAGGCGATGTCGATCACGAGGTGCAGGCGCGCCATGCGCTGTGGTCGTCGCGTCTGTGGCGCGGCGACCTGGAGGCGGCTTGTCACCATGCGGACCGTGGCCTCGCCCTTTACGAGATCGGCCGCCACGGAACACAGGCGCTGACCTTTGGCGGCCACGACGCTCGGGAGTGCGCCCTCTCCTGCGTTAGCACTGGTCAGTTTCTTCTAGGCTATCCGGAACAGGCGATGGCCGGTAACGCGGAGGGGATCGCGCATGCGCTGGCGCTCGGGCAACCCCAGGTGGTCGCGCACGCCCACAACTGGGGCGCGATGTTGCTGCAGCTCGCAGGCGACCTTGAACAGCTCGGCCGCCGCATCACGCAGCTCGTGCGGCTCGCCGACGAGCACGGACTCGCCATATACTCCCCCGAAGCGCGCATCCTGGCCGCATGGCGCGCGATTCATCAGGAGCGCGATCCCCGCGCCGCCGAGGAGATGCGAAATTTCCTCGATCGGCGCGCGGCCATGGGCACGGTCTTCCTGCACACCTATTTCCTGATGCTGCTCGTCGACGCCTGGCTGCGGCTCGGCCGACCCGACGAGGCGCTGGCTGCGATCAAGGAGGGCTTCGATCGCGGCGAGGCGAGAGGCGAGCGTTTTTGCATGGCGGAGTTGCACCGGCTGCGCGCACGCGCCTGCCTGACTCAAGACGCCCGCGCCGGTGAGGTCGCCGAGGATGATCTCGCCGCCGCGCTCGCCGCCGCCCGCCGCCAATCGTCGCGCATATTCGAGCTTCGTGCCGCCTGCGATCTTGCGCGGCTCTGGGCCGATCGTGGCGAGCGGCGGAAAGCCCGCGACATGCTCGCGCCCATCCACGGCTGGTTCACCGAAGGCTTCAACACCGCCGACCTGAAGGCTGCGAAGGCGCTGCTTGCGGAGCTTGCGTGAGTACGAGTGCTTCTGGTGGAAGTCATTGGAGACAATCATGAAGATTAGCGCGAGGGATATTTTATTGACGATCGCCGCCGTTGTGGCGTGCGCTTTGATTGCGAGTGCGCCGGCCTTTGCTGCGGGCGTCAAGATCGGCGTTCTCGCCGATCAATCGGGAACCTACGCCGACTTTGACGGCAAGTGGTCGGTCGAAGCGGCGAGAATGGCGATCGAGGATTTCGGCGGCAGCGTGCTCGGCCAGAAGATCGAGCTGGTCGACGCCGATCAACAGAACAAAGTCGATGTCGCTACGGCGATCGCGCGCCGCTGGTATGACGCGGAAGGCGTCGACGTGATCACCGACCTCACTCTGTCTTCGGTCGCGCTCGCGGTGCAGCAGATCGCGGCCGAGAGGAAGAAGATCGACATCGTCGTGTCGTCGTCGACGTCGGCGCTCACAGGCTCAGCTTGTACGCCCTACGGCTTCCACTGGGCCTATGACTCGCACGCGCTCGCGGTCTCGACGGGCGAGCGCGCTGGTCAAGGCCGGGGCCGACAGCTGGTTCTTCCTCACTGTGGACTATGCCGCCGGCCACGCAGTTCGAGAAAGACACGAGCGACGTCATTACGACTAGCGGGGGCAAGGTGCTCGGCCACGTGCTCTTCCCGCTCAACGCCCCCGACTTCTCTTCCTTCCTTCTGCAGGCGCAAAGCTCCAAGGCGAAGATTGTCGCTCTCGCCACCGGCGGCCAAGACGTCATCAATGCGATCAAGCAAGCGGCGGAATTCGGCATCGTCGCCGACGGCCAACGGCTCGCAGCGTGCTCTTGACGGTGGCGGAAGTCCACGGCCTCGGCTTACGGGCGGCGCAAGGCCTGGTGCTGACTGAAAGCTACTACTGGGACCTGAACGACCGGACGCGCGAATTCGGCGAGCGCTTCTTCAAGCGCACCGGGCGGATGCCGAACATGGTCCACGCCGGGATGTATTCGGCGACCCTGCAATATCTCAAGGCGGTCAAAGCCGCCGGGACGAAGGATGCGGATGCGGTGGCGAAGAAGCTGAAGGAGCTGCCGGTCGATGACGCCTTCACCGCGAATGGCCGCGTGCAGGCCAACGGACGCATGGTGTCCGATGTTTATCTCTTCCAGGTCAAGAAGCCGTCGGAGAGCAAGCGCGACTGGGACTATTACAAGCTGCTCGCCACCGTGCCCGGGGACGCGGCCTATCCGACCGCCGCGAACAGCGGCTGTCCGTTGACGAAGTGAACGGAAGAAGGGGCGCTCAAGACACGTCCGGGGCAGGACATTTGCGGTCCCGCCTGGGCCGAACGCAATGGAGGAAACCATGACTGGGAGGGCGAGGATAATCCGATTGGCGTCCGTCGCCATTGCGGCGTGCGCTTTGCTTGCGGGCGCGCCTGCCTCGGCGCAAGGCGTGAAGATCGGCGTTCTGAACGACCAATCCGGTCCCTATGCCGACTTCGGCGGCAAGTGGTCGGTCGAAGCCGCGAAAATGGCGATCGGGGACTTCGGCGGCAGCGTGCTCGGCGAGAGGATCGACCTCGTGACCGCCGATCACCAGAACAAGCCCGATCTCGCTTCCGCGATCGCGCGCCGGTGGTACGACGCCGAAGGCGTCGACATGATTACCGACATCACGGGGTCCGCAGTCGCGCTTGCGGTGCAAGGGATCGCCGCCGAGAAGCGCAAGATCGACATCGTGACGGGCGCGGGGACATCTGCGCTGCCCGGCTCCGCCTGCACGGCGTATGGCTTCCAATGGGGTCCCGACACGCACGCGTTCGCGGCCTCGACGGGCGGCGCCCTGGTGAAGACCGGCGGCGACACCTGGTTCTTTCTCACCGTCGATTACGCTTTCGGCCATGCGCTGGAGAAGGATACGAGCGACATTGTCAAGGCCGGCGGGGGCAAAGTGCTCGGCTCGGTGCTCACGCCTCTCAACACGCCCGACTTCTCGTCCTTCCTCTTGCAGGCGCAAAACTCGAAAGCGAAGATCGTCGGCCTCGCCAACGCCGGAGCGGACACCGTCAATTCCATCAAGCAGGCGGCGGAATTCGGCCTCGTCGCCGGCGGCAAGCGGCTCGCGGCGTTGTTGATGACGGCGTCGGAGGTCCATGGGTTGGGACTGGAGGCAGCGCAGGGTCTGGTGCTGACCGAAAGCTATTATTGGGACCTCAACGACCGAACGCGCGAATTGGGCGAGCGCTTCTTCAAGCGCACCGGACGGATGCCGAACATGATCCAGGCCGGCGTCTATTCCGCCACGCTGCAATATCTCAAGGCGGTGAAGGCGGCCGGAACGAAGGATCCGGACGCAGTGGCGAAGAAGCTCAAGGAGCTGCCGGTCGACGACGCCTTCGTCGCGCATGGGCATGTGCAGGCCAACGGGCGCATGGTGTCGGACCTCCACCTGTTCGAGGTCAAGAAGCCTTCGGAAAGCAAGCGCGACTGGGACTATTACAAGATGCTCGCCACCGTGCCCGGGGACACGGCCTATCCGACCGCTGCGAACAGCGGCTGTCCTTTGACAAAGTAAAAGATACGCGTCGGCATCAGAGGTAGGTGCGCTCGCAGCTGTGCAAGCGCACTATCCCCAAGCGCCTGACCTAGCAGACAAGATGCGCCGAGGTAGCGCGACTGTCGCTTTAGCGGAAAAACGCTTCCTCGCCCTCCCCGCCCGTTCACTGGGCGGATCTTTAAGACCCGCAAAGGATCGGTCTCAACCGCCTCGCGACAAGTTCGACGCCGCCAATTAAACCGCCGTCCCCCACAGATCGTAAGCGTCGGCCCGGTCAATCTTGACCGTGACGATCTCGCCCGCCCGCGTGGGACGGCGGGTCGAGATATGGACCGTCCCATCGATCTGCGGCGCGTCGCCCTTGGTGCGGCCCTTAGCTGAATGCGCGCCGCCCTCGTCGACCATGACGGGAAGCCGCCGGCCGACTTTCGCCGCGAGCTTCTTGGCGCTGATCGCCTGTTGGCGCAGCATGAAGCGCTTGTGTCGGGCGGCCCTGATCTCGGGCAGCACGGGCTCGAGCCCGAGATCGTTGGCCTCGGCGCCCTTGACCGGCTCGTATTCGAACGCCCCGACCCGGTCGAGCTTGGCTTCGTCCAGCCAATCGAGGAGGAGCTGAAAATCCTCCTCCGTCTCGCCGGGGAAGCCGACGATGAAGGTCGAGCGAACGGTCAGGTCCGGGCAGATTTTTCGCCAGGCCCGGAGGCGCTCGAGCGTCTTTTCCTCATTTGCGGGGCGGCGCATCGCCTTGAGGATCCGGGGCGAGGCGTGCTGGAAAGGGACGTCGAGATAGGGCAGCACGTTGCCCTCGGCCATCAGCGCGACGACCGCATCGACATGCGGGTAGGGGTACACGTAGTGCAGCCGCACCCACGCGCCGAGCGCGCCGAGCTCGCGCGTAAGGTCCAGGAATCGCGCGGCCACCTCGCGGTCGCGCCACGGGCTTGCGGCATATTTGATGTCGAGGCCGTAGGCGCTCGTGTCCTGCGAGATGACGAGGAGCTCCTTCACCCCCGCTTTGACCAGCTTCTCCGCCTCCCGCAAGACGTCGCCCGCCGGGCGGGAGACGAGGTCGCCGCGCAGCTTGGGGATGATGCAGAAGGCGCAGCGGTTGCGGCAACCCTCGGAGATTTTCAGATAGGCGTAGTGGCGGGGCGTGAGCTTGATCCCCTGTTCCGGGATGAGGTCGAGGAACGGGCCGTGCGGCGCCGGCGCGGCTTGGTGGACCGCCGCCATCACGCTCTCGAACGCTTGCGGGCCGGTAATCGCCGCGACATTGGGATAGGCGTCGCGGATTGTGTCGGGCTCGGCGCCCATGCAGCCGGTGACGATGACCCGGCCGTTCTCGTTCATCGCCGCGCCGATCGCGGCGAGCGATTCCGATTTCGCACTGTCGAGAAAGCCGCAGGTGTTGACGATGACCGCGTCGGCCCCGGAATGGCTGCGCGCGAGCTCGTAGCCCTCGGCGCGCAACTGCGTCAGGATCCGCTCGCTGTCGACGAGGGCCTTCGGACAGCCGAGCGAAACGAAGGAAATGCGCGGCGCCTTGCGGGGCTCGAGGTTGGAAACGTCGGTCATCGGGCCGGATTGCCATGCGGAAGCCGAGGTCGCAAGGCGACCTTCGGGTTTCGCAGGTCATCCATCCTTCCTACCTGCCCACGCTCGTGGAGAACGTATCATGAACCTAAGCGATCGCGAAGAGAATTGTGCGGTTGGTTATGCCTCCGCCACAGTGGTAGAAAAGCTCGCAGTGATTTATTGAATGCAAAAAATGAATGCTGAATAGGGAGACGCCCTTGAGCCACGATCGCAGTTCGCAAAACTCCGGTCTCCCGGGTGACGAAGGCGGGTCTGATCCGCTCGAGACAATGCGGCGCATCGGCACTGCGTCCGCGGACCTTCTGTCGGCCTGGACGGGCGCCTGGAGCGCGGTGCTAGCCAACCGCGGCGCGCCGGTTGGCGAGGTCATGCTCCAGACGATCGCCAATCCGTCGGCCTGGCCCACTGCGCTCATTCCGATCCTCGACGAGATCCGATTGGCGATAAAGCTGCCCACCTTCGCCGACCTGCCCGGCGCGGATCTGTTTCAGCTTCCCTCTCCCGCGCCTCTCATCGGGCTGATTCAGGTGTCGCTGGATTACGCGACCATCAGCGTCCCGATATGGATCAAGGCCTATGAGCGGTTCCTCGCCGAGGTGAAGGAACGGCAGGCCGCCGACAAGGATCAAGCGCCGAGCGCCGGCGAAGTCATGGACGCCTGGAACAACGTGCTCGATCGCACGCTGATGGAATTCAATCGGTCCGGCGAGTTCGCCAAGGCGCAGCAACGGCTTTTGCACGCGGCCGCACAACAGCGACGGGAACTGAGCGGAACCGTCGAGAAGATCGCCAAAGCGATACGACTTGCCGACGCGATCCGAGATGACGGACGTCTATCGGCGCCTTCACGACCTCACCCGCGAAGTCCACGGCTTGCGACAAGAGATCCGGGCCTTGCGCGCCGCTCCGAAGCCGACGGGCAGCGCCAAACGTCACGCAGATGAGCCCATGATTTCGGAAGGACAGGTCATGTCAACGACGCTCGTCGCCGAGCTTTCTCGGCTCGCTTCATTCTCCGCGCGCGCGGCTCGGGCCGCCGCCTTGCTCAGCCAGATTCGCGACGAGGATGTCGACCTCGCGACGACTCCGCGCGAAACCGTCGCCCGGATTGGCGGACGGACGCTCTATCGAATGGCCATCGACTCGCCGAAGCGGGTGAAGACGCCGGTGCTCGTTGTCTATGCGATGGTGGGCCACTGGACCATTCTCGACCTGCAGCCGGATCGCTCATTCCTGCGCAACCTCGCCGAAGGCGGCTGCGAAGTCTACATGCTGGATTGGGGTCATCCGACCGCGGCCGACCAGTTCGACGACTTTTCCGACCTCGTCGACATCTATATGGACGGGTTCGTTGACGTCATCTGCGACCGGCACGATATTTCGTCGGTCAATCTCCTCGGCGTGTGCCAGGGCGGCGTCCTGTCGCTCATCTATGCATCGCTCCATCCGCACAAGCTCCGTAACCTGATTACCTGCGTCACGCCGGTCGACTTCCATGCGGACATGGCCTCGGAGCGGGTCGACCGCGGCTTCATGAACGTGTGGGTCCGCAACCTGAAGCCCGAGGAGGTCGATCTCATGATCGACACCTTCGGCAACGTGTCGGGCGAGGTCGGCGGCGCCTTCTTTTCGATGATGACGCCATTCCGGAGCCTGGCCAAATACAGCCTGACCCTCGTCGACGTCGGCCAGGACAAGGACAAGCTCCTGAACTTCCTGCGCATGGAGAAGTGGCTTTCGGACCGTCCGGACCATACCGCCGCTTCCGCCCGCCAATGGCTCAAGGACCTTTACCAGGACAACAAGATGGTCAGCGGAGAACTCGAGGTCGGAGGCCGGCGAGTCGACCTAAAAGCCATTACGATGCCGGTCCTCAATCTCTATTCCGAGACGGATCACGTCATCCCGTCGCCCGCGAGTGTTGTCCTCGGCGACAAGATCGGCAGCGCGGATTACACGCAGGAGGTCGTGTCGGGAGGCCACATCGGAGTGTTCGTCAGTCGCGACGGGCGCAAGCTGCGGGACAAGATCGTGGGCTGGCTGGAAGCAAGGTGACGAGTCCGCGTCGCGGCTTCCGCGAGAGCCGCCAATGCGAGCGCGAACCGTTTTGCCCTTCGCGTCGGTCGCCTTCGGAAGACTCCTGCGGGGCCAAACTTCAAAGGCTCGACACCAGATGCCCGCCGTCGACGGCCACGATGCTGCCCGTCATGTACGAACTCGCGTCGGATGCCAGCAGCATCAGCGGGCCGTCCAATTCGCTCGCTGAGCCGAGGCGGCGCTGCGGTATCCGCTTAATGAGGGCTTTCCCTGCGTCGGTCGCGAAGAAGGCGCTGTTGAGCTCGGTCTCGATATAGCCTGGCGCCAGCGCGTTGACCCTTATCCGGTGACGGGCCCACTCGAGAGCGAGGCTCTTCGTGAGCTGCACGACCCCGGCCTTGGACACGGCGTACGGGGCGACGCCGCCGGCAACGCGCAGGCCGAGAATCGAGGCGATATTGACGATGCTGCCGCCGGTTCCGTGCTTGACCATTCGGCGCGCGGCGGCCTGGGCGGCCAGCCAGACGCCTTTGAGATTGGTGTCGATCACCTGATCCCAGGTCTGTTCATCGATGTCGATCGCTGCGCGCGTCACCGTCACGCCGGCATTGTTGACCAACACCGTCACAGGCCCGAACCGCCGTTCCGCGCCGTCGAAGGCCCGCTCGATGCTGGCGGGGTCGGTAACGTCCATGACGAGGGCTTGCGCCCGCTCCGCGCCGACCGCTTCCACCGTTTCAGACAAGGCCTCCGCGCGGCGCGCGCCGAGAGACATGGAGGCGCCGGCAGCCGCGAGCGCGCCCGCGAAATGGCGTCCGAGGCCGCTCGACGCCCCGGTGACCAGGATGTGCTTACCGGTGAGATCGAACCCTTTCGACACGTCGGGCCTCGGATTTCGCGTCTCTCGACAGGCAGCGCATTGAAGCGGCGGAATATTCGTCGGCGTCACGTGCACGGCGCCGTGGCGCGACGCCGCCTTGATCCCTTGCCGCGCCGCACGATGGCCGGCTCCTCTCTCGGAAGTGGTAGCGATTTCGGACCGCTATCGCAATACTGCATTCATAGTAGGCATTCAAACCCCCAACGAGCTTGGGCTCTGATCGCTTAATCCCTGTTTTGATGACAGAAACCGCGGTGTCGAACGATCGCCGATCGCCGCATTCGAGTTCTGCATTCAAACTGATTGCCCTCCGCGGCAATCCTGTTAGGATCGGGTCGCGACGCGTTCAACGCAGTTCGCCCGGTCTGGGCCTTGAGCCAATTGGGAGGAAAGCGGGATGAGTGACGTGACCACGCGCACGCTCGGGTTCGCCGGGGAAGCCAGCGCGGAAGACGACGTTTTTCGCAAGATCGCCATACGCCTCATTCCATTTCTTTTTCTTTGCTACCTCGCCGCCTACCTCGACCGGGTCAACGTCGGCTTCGCCAAACTCCAAATGCAAAAGGAGCTTGCTTTCAGCGAGACCGTCTACGGATTTGGCGCAGGCATCTTCTTCCTCGGCTACGTTTTGTTCGAGGTGCCGAGCAACGTCATCCTGCACAAGGTCGGAGCACGTTTGTGGCTTGCTCGAGTCATGCTCACGTGGGCTGTCATCTCCGCCGGCACCGCTTTCGTGAGCAGCTCCACGTCGTTTTACATCATGCGCTTCCTGCTCGGCGTGGCCGAGGCGGGATTCATCCCCGGCGTCCTGCTCTATCTGACCCAGTGGTTTCCCGCCGCGCGGCGCGGGCGGGTCACGGCGTTGTTCCTCACGGCCATCCCGATGGCGAGCATCTTCGGCGGCCCCCTGTCAGGCTGGATTCTTAGCGCGATTTCTGGCGCGCACGGGCTCAGCGGATGGCAGTGGCTGTTCCTGATCGAGGCGATACCGTCTCTGTTTTTCGGCGTTGCGATCCTGTTCTATCTGGACGACCGGATTGAAGACGCCAGATGGCTCGATTCCCGCGAGAAGCAGATGGTCTCAGCGATCATGGCCCGGGAGCATGAAGAGAAGGAGGGGCTGTCCGAGCTGCGCCACGCATTCGTGACTCCCCGCGTATGGCTGTTGAGCGCAGCCTACTTCTGCATCGCGAGCGGCATCTACATCGTCAGTTTCTGGCTCCCGACCATCATCAAGCAGACCGGAGTGCCGGACCCGTTCAAGATCGGTCTGCTCACCGCGATCCCCTATCTCGTGGCCGTGGCCGCGATGATTACAGTATGCAGTCACGCCGACCGCAAGAAAGAGCGCCGGTGGCACACCGCCGCGCCGGCGGCCGTCGGCGCGATCGGGCTCGCCATAACGGCGGCGGCGACCGGCAACACCCTGGTGGCGATGATCGGATTAACTCTTGCGGCCGCCGGGGCGTCGACCTCGCAGTCGGCCTTCTGGACCTTGCCTGCGACTTTCCTGGGAGGCGTGGCGGCAGCCGCCGGAATCGCCCTCGTGAATTCCGTCGGCAACATCGCAGGCTTCGCGAGCACGTATGCGGTCGGCTCGTTGGCCGATCTGACGCACAGCAATGTCGCGAGCCTTTATTTGTTCGGCGGATTGCTGCTTCTCGGCGGAATCCTGGTTCTGTTCATCCCGCCATCGCTCGTCGACAAATAGCCTCAAAAATGAGTTTGGCGCGTCTCAGGGCTCGGAAAGCCGTTCGCTCGTCAGTGGGGGCGCACTCGACGCTGCAAAGCCTTCGCCGCAGCCTCGGTTTGTCTGTTTTCAAGCGTCGCAAGGACCCGGATCGAGGCGCTCTCGACGTGCTCCCGCGCCAAACGCTCCGCGCGCTTCCCGTCGCCGATCACAATGGCGTCAAGAATCGCGACATGCTGCCTCCAGATGACCTCGGGCATTTCCTCGTCGTCGCGGAGGACTTCGGCCATGATCCGCTCCATGTTGGAATAGTGCGGCACCATCATCTCGACGACGATCGGATTGCCGCAAATTTCCGTTACGAAAGTATGGAACAACGTGTCGGCATCGATCATCCGGCGTATCGAGCCGCTGTCGAGGGCGAGCCGACCGGCTTCTATGACGGCAGGTCCCTCCTTTGCGGCCATCTCGCGCCCGTGCTCGGCGGCCAGCCGGCTCGCCATCCCATCGAGAGCGGCGCGGATCTGATAGAGATGGCGGACCCGCTCCGCATTGAGCGGCGCCACGACGAAGCCGCGCTTCGGAGCATCGTGAACGACGCCGTGGTCCCGCAAAAGCAGCAGCGCCTGCTGGACCGGTTGTCGCGACACGCCGTAAGCGTGGGCAAGCTCGTCCTGAATAAGACGCGCTTCCGCGGGAAGCCGCCCGTCTGTGACTTCGGCGAGGATCGCATTGTAAACAAGCTTAACGAGCTTGTGGCGATTCGTCGCCGTGGACTGTCCTTGGCTGGCGGGCATTCCCTGATGATCCAGAAAAGCCGGGCGGAATCCCGACGCCCAACTCATGTCCGTATCATAGGCAGACGTGTGCCCGAATGGGCGTGGGCGACGCTTTGCTTGAAATCGATAGTTTGAATGCGAAATCGCGTCAATAAGACACCTCGACTTTGGAGGAACGCCATGGTCAATGCTTGGCGCAGCCGGCCGGGAGGCCGAACTCGGGACATTCGGAGCGTTCGAACGACCCGCCGCGATCGGGTGTTGGCACCTCCACGACGAGCCAACCGGGCGGCGGGGATGCGGCTATGAGAAGCGTTCTCACCCTCGCCCAGATGCTCGCAACGCACGCCCGCCTCTGCCCGGAACGGAACGGCGCTCGCGACCTCGAACGCAGCATGACCTTTCGCCAGTGGAACGAACGTGCGCGCCGGCTGGCGAACGGGCTGCTGGGACTCGGTCTGACAAAGGGCGATCGGGTCGCGGTCCTCGCCTACAATGCGATCGAATGGGCGGAGATCTACGTCGCCGCGGCCAAGGCGGGACTCGTGGCGGTGCCCCTGAATTTCCGGCTCGTGGGGCCGGAGATTCGGTACATCGTGGAGGATTCGGAGGCCGCGGCCTTCATTGTCCAGGACGAGCTTCTTGGCGCAGTGGAGGACATCGGACAGGATCTGTCTGTTCCCTCGAAGCGGCGAATCTGGTTCGGCGCGGGACGGCGCCCGGCGGGTTACGCGGCCTACGAAGACCTGATCACAGCCGCACGAGACGCCGAGCCTGACGTCTCCGTCGCGGCCGACGATCCGTGGATGCTGATGTACACGTCCGGCACGACCGGGAATCCGAAGGGAGCGATTCGCAACCACCGCGCTGGCGCGATGCTGTCTCTGGTGACCGAAATCGAACTCGGCATGAACCGCAATGACGGCGCGCTGCTCGTCATGCCGATGTGCCACGCCAATTCGCTCTATTTCTTCAGCGCTTTCGCATATTGCGGAGCGACGACCACAATCTATAACCGCAAGAGCTTCGACCCCGAGCATTGCGCGCGCGCGCTCGGCGAAGGCTTGGCGACCTTCACCTCGCTAGTCCCGACCCACTACGCCATGATGTTGGCTCTGCCCGGAGCGACGCGCGCACAGCTCAAGCTCGATCGCGTCGCCAAGCTGATGATCTCCTCTGCGCCTGCGCGACCGGACGCCAAACGCGCCATCATGGAGATGTTCCCGAACGCCGGACTCTTCGAGCTCTACGGTTCGACCGAGACCGGTTGGGCGACGATGCTTCATCCCGAAGAGCAGTTCGACAAGCTCGGGTCGGTCGGGCGCGAGTGTGTCGGGTCGGCGCCGATCAGGCTTCTGGACCCTGACGACGATGAGGTTCCGGACGGGGAGGTCGGCGAACTCTATGCCAACAACCCTTACCTCTTCGACGGCTACTGGAAGCTGCCGCAAAAGACACGCGAGGCCTTCCGCGGCGACTATTGCACGGTCGGCGACATGGCCCGGCGCGACTCCGACGGGTTCATCCATCTCGTCGACCGGAAGAGCAATATGATCATCACCGGCGGCGAGAACGTTTATCCGTCCGACGTAGAGGTTGTGATCAGCAGCCATCCGTCGGTGCACGACGTGGCGGTGATCGGCTTGCCCGACGACAAATGGGGCGAACGGGTTCATGCGGTCATCGTTCTGCGCGAGGGCGCCTCGCAGGACGAGGCGAGCCTGCATGAATGGTGCAAGGCCCGCATGGCCGGATACAAGCGCCCGCGTTCGTTTTCGTTCATGCGCGACGAGGACATGCCGCGCACCGCCACCGGCAAAAACCTGCACCGCAAGCTGAAGGCGATGGTCCTTAGTTGAGGCTGACGGGGCGGCGCGCCGACAGGCTTAGGACATTCCAGGGAGAAACGAGATGGCGACGACCGTCAATGACCTCAATGCCGACCACGGGTCCTGCGCCGCGTGGATCGCGCGCTTTCTCCAAGCGCGCGGAGTTGACCGGATTTTCGGACTTCAGGGCGGTCACATCCAGCCGATCTGGGATCATGCCGCGCAGCTCGGCATCCGCATCGTCGATGTTCGTCACGAGGTCGCGGCGGTGCACATGGCGCATGCTCACGCCGAGCTGACAGGCAAACTCGGCGTCGCCATGGTGACGGCGGGTCCAGGAGTGACCAACACCGTGACGGGGGTCGCAAACGCGTCGCTGGCGCGAGTCCCGGTTCTGGTGATCGGCGGCTGCACCTCCCGCGCCCAGGCCAATCTCGGACCGCTGCAAGACATCCCGCACGTCGACATCATGCGGCCGGTGACGCGGCAATCGCGCACCCTTCGGGTCCCCGACCAGGTCATCCGCGAGTTCGACGAAGGCGTCAGCCGGGCGTTCGGCGACCTCGGCGAGCCCGGACCGGTTTACCTCGAGGTTCCGACCGACGTGCTGCGCGCCCATGTCGCGCCCCACCTGGTCCTCGATGAGTGGATGCAGCCGAAGAAACCGAGGGTGATCCAGCCCGATAAGGCGACGATCGAGAGGGCGGTGGACGTGCTTTGGGCAGCGAAACGCCCGCTCGTCGTGACGGGTCGCGGCGCGCGTCAGGCGGCCTCGCAGATTGCGCGCCTGCTCGACGCCCTCGGAGCCGTATACCTCGACACGCAGGAAAGCCGGGGCCTCGTGCCGAGCGACCATCCTGCGACTGTCGGAGCCATGCGGGCCGCCGCGATGACCGAGGCGGACACCGTGTTGGTGATCGGCCGCAAGCTTGACTACCAGCTCGGATACGGGTCGCCCGCCGTGTTTCCCAACGCAAGATTCGTGCGTCTCGCCGATACGCCCGGCGAGCTCATCGACAACCGCCGCGGCGATCCGGAAATCTTCGCCACCCCGGCGCTGGCGCTGGAGGCCATCGTGGACGCGGCCGGAAACCGGGTACCTTCGGTGGACAAGGGGTGGACCGAAGGCCTGCGCAAGCGTCATAACGATCGAAGCGCAAAGGCCGGGCCGCGCTACGCGACCGGTTCGGACGGCGGCATCGACCCGCGCGCCATCTTTCAGGCTCTGCGCGATAAGACAAATGCGGATTACATCGCCATTGCCGACGGCGGCGATCTTCTGAGCTTCGCGCGCGTCGGCATCGAGGCCCGGTTCTATATGGACGCCGGCGCGTTCGGCTGCCTCGGCGTCGGTGTGCCATTCGCGGTGGCGGCCTCCCTCGCCCACCCCGACCGGCAGGTTGTGTGCGTCACCGGCGACGGGGCTTTCGGACTGAACGCCATGGAGATCGACACCGCCGTGCGTCACGGCGCAAAGATTGTGGTGATCGTGTCCAATAACGCGGCCTGGAATATCGAGCGTTACGACCAGGAATTCGAACTATGGCGGCAGGGTCGTCGGGACTTTGCTCGCTCACTCGGACTATGCCGCGATGGCCCGATCTCTCGGCGCGCACGGCGAACGCGTGGAGAAGCCCGAGGACCTGCCGGGGGCCATCGGACGCGCGCTCGCCAACGCGCCGGCGCTCGTCGACGTCGTCACGTCCCAGACGGTCGTGTCGTCCGATGCGACGAAAGGGTTGGGCTTCGTGCCGGAGTTTCAGGCGTTGACGGCCTGGGACGATCTCGAGCGCAAGCGTCGCGGTCTTTTATAACCGGCACGACCAACGAGGCGGCGGGCACTCCGTCATCTCAGGTGGCGCTAAGCGCCGTGGCGATCCAGAGGCTGAGGACGCCGGGGCGCCTGGATTGCTTCGATCGCAATGACGTTCTGGAAGCGCCTTTCGTTACAGCGCCATCTCCGGCCCGAGCGGCACGATGCCGGTCGGATTGATCCTCCGGTGGCTCGCGTAATAGTGGTGCTTGATGTGGAAGAAGTCGACGGTCTCGGCCACGCCCGGCCAGTGATAGAGTTCGCGCAGATAGCGCTGCAGGGCGGGATAGTCGCGGATCTCCCGCAGGTTGCACTTGAAGTGGCCGAAATAGACGGGGTCGAAACGGATCAGGGTGGTGAAGAGCCGCCAATCGGCCTCGGTCAGTCGTGCGCCGCAGAGGAAGCGCTGGCCAGCGAGTCTCGCCTCCAGCCAGTCCAGCGTTTCGAACAGGGCGCGGAACGCCTCCTCGTAGGCCTCTTGAGTCGTCGCGAAGCCGGCGCGATAGACGCCGTTGTTGACCGTCGCGTAGATGCAGGCGTTCAAGGCGTCGATCTCGGGCCTCAGCTCGGCCGGATAATAGTCGCCCTCCGCCGCCCCGACGCCGTCGAAGGCGCTGTTGAACATACGGATGATCTCCGACGACTCGTTATTGACGATGGTGTTCGACTCCTTGTCCCACAGCACCGGTACGGTGACCCGGCCGGAGAAGTCGGGGCGCGCTTTGAGGTAGAACTGGCTCAGCCGCTCGAAGCCGAAGATCGGGTCGGGAATGACGCTTGGACCCTGGTCGAAGGTCCAGCCGCGCTCGCCGAGCAGCCAGTGGACGACCGAGAGCGAGATCATGCTCTCGAGCCCCTTGAGCTTGCGGAAGATGAGCGTGCGGTGCGCCCACGGGCAGGCGAGCGAGACGATCAGATGGTAGCGTCCTGCGGCCGCGTGGAATCCGCCCGCGCCGGTCGGGCCGGGAGAACCGTCCGCCGTCACCCAGTTGCGGAAGGGAGCGTCCGGACGGACGAACCGGCCCGTCCGGTCGTGCGGGAAATCCCCCTCCGCCCGCCACGCTCCCTTCAAAAGATCGCCCATGCGCTCGGCCTCGTCGGTTGCGTCCGCGGCTATAGCACGGAGGCGCGCCCCGCCGAAGCGAAGCGCAGGATTGTTTCGAATCGAACAGACGCTCATGCGGCGGTTCGAGTCGGCCGCAGCAGGTGCTCGCCCAGCCCCTCATCCTAACCTTCTCCCAGCAAGCGCTCCGGCAAGCGGGGTTAAGGCGCTCTTCCTCGCGTGCGATCGCAAGCGGCAGGAGCAGTCTCGGGTGATTCGGCCGCCTCGCGACTCGCCATGGCGAGGATTGCGTAGCCGCCCCGCCAACGCTCCGCGGTCGAGACGAGCCCGCGGGCGGAAGAGAGGGCGGATAGGGTCTCGGCGAGATCCCCGCGCGGCGTCACGTCGAATGCGGCAAGCCAGCCGCGCAAGGCCGCCCCGAGCGGCTTTGGCCAGCCGGCGCAGTCGCCGAAATCGATGACATGGAGCGAACCGCCCTCCGCGACGACGTCGAGGGCGCTGCCGAGCGCCGCGCGCCAGGGCGGGATTATCGACAAGGCGTAGGAAATCATCACGCGCTCGAACCGCTCCCGCGCGAAAAGCAGCATGGGATCGAAGGCCGTCGCGTCGGCCCGAGCGATTGTTATGCGCGAACTCAGCCTGGCGCGCGCAATCGACGCCGCGGCGGTGTCGAGCATCTCGCGCGACACGTCGATGCCGAAGAATTTCGCCCGCGGATACGTTCGCGCCGCCTTCACGAGGTTGCGCCCCGTGCCGCAGCCGATTTCCAGCACCGATTCGCCGGACGCCGGCCGCAGGCGGGAGATCGCCTCGTCGCGGCCGATCAAATAATACTTGCGGCTCAGGTCGTAGATATGGCGCTGCCGCCGGTACATCTTGTCCATCAGCAGTGCGGCGTCGCTCATCGTCAGGCGTCCTTCAGAACGTAAAGGTGGAAGGCGCCGTAGATGGAGGAACGATCCTGCCGCCCGAGGTCACGGCTACGGTCTTCTTCGTAGCGCCAGCGCCCCAGAAGTTCGTCGGGCAACCGTCCCCGGCAGCAGGCGCTCGTCGGCCGCGGTGCGGAAGATGACTCGCGCACCCGACCGGGCGGTACGGGTTATCTGAGTCCACAATGCTGTCAGGTCGGCGTCGGTCATCCAGTCCTGGGCGTCGAGCAGCACATATCGATCGAAGCTCGCCGCCGGCGAAGCGCGCAACGTCTCGGTCAGCGAACGCTGCACATAGCGCATCCGGTCGGAACGGCTGCGGACCGCGTCGAAATTCTCCTCCCGCAGATAGGGCGGCAGGGACGGGTTCGGACCGGGCGCATAGCGGCGACCGAACGCCTGCCAGGCGAAGTAGTTGTCGGCGACGGCAAAGTCGCAAGCCAGCCGCTCGACCCGCTGCCTCAGCACCTCGCCGATGCCGCCGGGCGAATCGGCTGCGAGCGCCTTATATTGCGCCGGCGGGATGCCCAGGCCGTAGAGCGAGGCCGGCTGCTTCATCATCCAGCGGACGAGCGGCTTATCGAAGATCGGCGCCAGACGTTCTTCGTACAGCGCTCTCTGCTCCTCAAGGGTCTTGGCCTCGAGAATGACCGCCGGGTCGAGCCCGTGCAGGCGGGCCAGCGCGTGGCCCGCGCCGAGGAAATGCCCGAGCAGGCCGTGGCGATAGAAGTTGCGCGCGAAGAGGCCAATGCGCCGACGGCCGAAGGCGCGGCGCTCGTCCCAGTAACCGCGCGTCGCGGGATCGAGTTTGGCGCGCAGCCGCCGATCGTAGACGCTAAGGTTGGCGCGCGCGTCGGCGCGACCAAAGAAGCGGAAGAACGTCTGATAGTCGGGGAGGTTTTGCAGCGCGCAAATCTTGAGCTTTCCGAGCGCGATATGGGCGCCGTTGAGGTCGACTGCCGTGACGCCGGCGGGATCGGCGGTCAGATAGGAGAGCACGTTGCATCCGCCCGAGGCGATAGCGATGACCTCGTGTCCGGGGCGGATCTCGAGCGCCTTCATGTCGACGACCGGGTCTTCCCAGATCTGGGGATAGACAAGCTTCGAGAAGGTGTGAGTGAACATTCGTTCCAGCACGCCCGCCCGCGACAGGGGCTTGGCGCGATGCACGGCAGCCTTGAGAGACGCGCCGGTCGCCCTGCGGATCGCCTTCGTGGAGTGCGCCATCTTTCCTCCGGGACTTCCAGGGAGTTCCGAGCGCGCTAGATGAATTGCATGACGACGGCGTGACAGCACGTCGGTCGGCCGTTCACGCGGCGCGGGCTAGGGAAAGTCCGGGAAAAAAGAGCGGATCGGCTGGGAGGGGGCCCGCCGATCCGCTAGCAACGCAAGATGTAATCGATCCGTCTTGGCGCTCGGGGGCTGGGGGGCAAGAAAACCGAGCAAGCCGCGAACCGATCTCGCGCCGCACAACGTTAAGATGCCGATTGCTTACGGCGCGCACTTGTCGAGAAACCGGCCAAACCAAGGCATTATGCAAATCAATTATGAACGTCATGCAGAAGCTGCTGATCGAAACCGGTTATCATGAAAAAGTCTTTACTCGTTGTTTTCGAATGATCACTTAAGCCGCTGATCAGTCCGTCGAAAGCGCCTTCGGCTCCTTCGCAGTCTTGGCGTTTCCAGGTTTCGCGTCCTTGCTGATCTTGGCCGCAACGGGAGGTTTGGTCGCCTGTTTCTGCGGCTCCCTGTTCGCAACGACATGCTTCGTCGACCTCAAGTGATGATGGTGCGCGACCGCAGGAGGCGTTCGGACGGCGCCCTTGAGAATGGTGGGCGCGCTCGGCTCGCCGCTCGGCGACGCCTGCTCGTCGATCACATTCGCCTTCTCGGCCGAATAGGCCTTTGCGTCGGCGGGGAGCGTCGCGGTCGCCGCCGTGGGCCTTGCGCCGAGAACGGGACCCGTCCACCCTGCGACGGGACCGACGAAGACTTCGAATCGGATCAAAGTGCGGTCGCGCGTCGGAAATCTCGGTATGGAAGGGCGCAGCGCTTGCGGCTGCAGCGGCCACGGCGGAGCCCCGGCCCTGGGACGAGGTCTCAACGGATTCTTCGATGCTTTCTTCCTCGGCCGCGGCGATTGCCGCCGCGTTCCGGTGCAGGCAGATGTCGGCGCGCATGTTCTTGGGACCCTCGCCGGAGGAAGGCAGCGACTCGAGCGGGCCCGAACCACCGCTCATGGCGAAGCCCCGGTCGAACAGGTCGGCGGCCTCCTGGGTCCGCACCTTCGCCGATGGTGCGCCAAGCACCACAACGATGAGATGTCTGCCGTTATGATTGGCGGTCGCGACGACGTTAAATCCGGCCGGACAGGTGAAGCCGGTCTTCATGCCGTCAGCGCCTGGATAGCGCCCGATAAGACCGTTGTGGTTGGTCATGATCTGCCCGCCAAGCTGTAGCGCTCCGATCCCGTAAAGATTTGCATGGTCGGGGAATTCGTGCAGGAGCGCGCGGGCGATCATCGCCATGTCGCGGGCCGAGGATACGTGTCCAGGGTCATGCAGTCCGTTCGGATTGACGAAATGCGATTCCTGCAGACCCAGCCGTCTCGCCGCCGCGTTCATGTCGTCGGCGAAGGCCTCGACGGATCCGGAGACGCCTTCGGCGACCATCACCGCAACGTCGTTCGGGGATTTAACCATCAGCATTTTCAGCGCGTTGTCGAGGGTGACTTCCGTGCCCGGACGAAAGCCCATCTTCGACGGCGGCATCCGCGCCGCGCGCGCGGACATGACGAGCGGCGTGTCCATCGTCAGTTTACCGGCACGCACGGCGTCGAGCGCGACATAGACGGTCATCAGCTTGGTGAGCGAAGCGGGATACCAAGCCTCGGTCGCCTCGTTCTGGAGCAGCACCTGCCCGCTGTCGGCGTCGGCGACGAGAAAAGGCGTGGTTGCCCGGGCGTCGCCCGCCCACTGTGCAAGGAAAACCCCGAAGCCGAGACCGGCGAGCCGCCCGATTGACCAAACGCCAAAAGGCATGTTGTCGCTCCTTCCGACGCCACAAGCGTCGAACTCCTAGAGGAGAAAGACCTCAAGCTCAACTTTTTGCGATTTTTCGCCGAATTGCCGCGCCGCGCTCTTGCCGAGCGCAGGACCATTTAGGCGCTTTTTTCGAGCTGGCGACGTCGGATGTGCCGGCGCCGCCCCGCCAACACCAGGGACACCGGCAAGCTGCAGGCGAGCCCTCGCGCCATCCGAAGTAAAGGCCAGAACGACGGCAACGGACGAATGCCCCGAGTGGCGCAGCTTTCAACCCTGTGCATCGCCGCTTATGACAGGCTCCTAGCGCTTCCGCTCCGCCTCCCGGCGCTGGCGCGCCTTCGCCGTCGCTGCAGCCGCGAGCGCGGAGGCTGTGTCGACGACGGTTGCTCCCACGCCGCTGAGACGGTCGAGGACGGGCTTCGGGTTCGCCGGCCAACACGCGTCGAATGGGACAAAAACCTGATAGCCGAGATCGCCCGCATCGCGCGCGGTCTGTTCGACGGCGCTGAGCGCGCCACAAACAACGAGAGTGGTTGCGCCGGCGCTGTCGAGCAAGACTTCGAGCGTCGAAGCGGTGAAAGCGCCCGCCGCGCCGGCGTCGATCACCGTTTCGCCTTCGACCGGCGCTGCGCACGCCTTGAAAGAAGCTCGCGCACTGTCGAGACGCACGTGCACCACCGGCAATCCCTCCTTCCGCCAGGCGGCAAGCAGCGATGCGAGGTTCGCCTCGACGCCGGGAGGGCAGTCCGCGCCAATCGCCTCTCGCGCGCCGGCGACGATCAGCGTCCCGTCCGCTGGCAGACGCAAGGTCAGGCCCGGCGCGGGGCGATCGCCCAGTAATCGAGGTCGAGGACGACATTCGGCTCGTACCCTTCGCCCGCGCTGCCTGGGAAGTCGGCGCACGGACGGTCCTTGGTGGCGATCGTGCGGACGCGCAGCGCGCCGACGTCGGTTCGACCGGGCAGCGCCGCCGTCTCGACGATTTCGCTCCAGGCGAACACGGTGTCGCCCGCGAACAGCGGCGCGACGTGTCGCCCGCCATTGATCGCCGCGATGTGGAACGCGTTGGCGAGGCCGTTGAAACTCAGCGCCCGGGCGAGCGAAATGACGTGGCCCCCATAGATGAGGCGCCGCCCGAACCGCCCCTGCCCCTCGCTGTGCTGATTGAAATGCACCTTGGCGGTGTTCTGGTAGAGCCGGGTCGCGATCATGTGCTCGGCCTCTTCGACCGTGACGCCGTCGACGTGGTCGATGCGCTCGCCGGTCGCGTAGTCCTCGAATTCGGAGCGGCGACCCGCTGAGCGCGTCGTCGAAGGCGGCCCGGTCGATCGGCGGACAGGCCCCGCCGAGGCCGGAGACGCCGACCGCCTCCGGCAGTTTCGGAACGACAGCTTCGGGCGCCGGGCTGGCGGCGTCGCGCTTCCGCACCATCACCCAGCGCACGTATTCGACGACGGCCTGGCCCCGCTGGTTCAAGCCCCGCGACCGCACGTAGACCACACCGGTCTGCCTGTTGGAATTCTCCTTGAGGCCGATCACCTCGGAGACGGACGACAGCGTATCGCCCGGATAGACGGCCTCGCGGAACCGGCAGTCGGCGTAGCCGAGATTGGCGACGGCGTTGAGTGAGACGTCCGGGACCGTCTTGCCAAACACGACGTGGAAGGCGAGCAGATCGTCGATCGGGCTCGCCGGATAGCCGATGGCGCGGGCGAACGTGTCTGCGCTTTGCGGGGCGAAGCGCGTTCCATAGAGCGCGGAATAGAGCGACGCATCGCCGGCGTTCAGCGTGCGCGGCGTCGCATGCCGGATCGTTTCGCCGATCCGAAAATCTTCGAAAAACCGGCCGGCGACGGTCTTGGTGGCGGAAGCGTTGGCCATGAGCATTCAGAAGAAGAGAGGAGCGATGTCGTCCTGGATGATCCACTGGATGAACATGATCGCCAGCAGGAGGACGATCGGAGAAATGTCGATGCCGCCGGTATTGGGCAAGAACTTGCGTATCGGACGGAGGAACGGCTCGGTCAGAGCGAGGAACAGGTTCCAGATCGAACGCACGAAGTCGTTGCGGATGTTGACGACGCCGAAGGCGATGAGCCAGGACAGTATCGCGCCCGCGATAATGACGATCTTGTAGAGATCAAGGATCGTGAGCACGAGTTTGATCAGCGGAAGCATGCCTTCTCCTGAACTCCGAGCCGTTGACAGGGCCTGGGCGCGCTCGTAAACAGCCGCGCGACGGGGCTGTAGCTCAGATGGGAGAGCGCTGCAATCGCACTGCAGAGGTCAGGGGTTCGAATCGCTGCATCGACCGTAGCTCAGAGAGCAAATCCAACGGCTCGAACGGAATAGCTTCGTCGGCTGCGGCTTCTGCCGTGGCGATCTCAAGTTCGTCCATCGTCACTTCAACTCCGCCAGCGCGGCCCGCATATCCAAGCGGTCCTGCTTGGCCTTCTCGATGTCGCGCAGTTCCAGCCGCGCAAGCGTTAGGCCAGCCACGCCCAGCGTCTCCGCCAACCAACCCGCGAACACCTTCGCGGCCCGAGGAGGCAAGTCGCGATACACACGCTTGCCCTTGTCGGCGACAGGGTCGAAATAGAACGCTGCGTTGGCCTCCGTCAGCCGCCGCGCGCGCCGCGCAAGCTAAGTCCTGAACCCATCATCGGAGCGGAAGCGGTGCGGGTCCATCTCCCACATGAGATACATGGCGAGGACGCAGACGACGACCTCGCGCACCGGGACATTTTCGCCGAGCGTGACGATCTCGCGTGCGGCGATGTACTCGTGGCGGATGCGCACCCCGCCCCGCTGCGCGACCATGTCCTTCGCGTGCCCGACAACGCGCATCCAGACATCGTCGAGGCGCTCCCAAGTGGGGTTGCCGGGGTTCTTGTCGATCCGCGCTTGAACGAGCCGCTCGTAGGACGCGAGTTCTTTCTTCCTGACCGCCGGTTGATCGACCGCGCCTTGCCGACGAAGGCGGCCCCGATGGACGTTGCAGTAGGGGCTGTAGCGGGACGACGTTTCGGCTGCGCATCCGTGCGCGCGGCATGTTCGAGGCATTTAGAGGCGCTTTTTCGTAGCCCTCCCCTGAGACACAGGGATGGAACCAAATTGACGGAAACGGGTGAGGACGCGCATTTGCCGGAAATGACCGAGCTTGTCCAGTAGAGTCCCCGCAAGGTCGGGATGCGCCGCTCTTTCTCGCGCCGATCACTCCTGTCTATTGTACCTCGGCGCATAGGTCGCCCAGCCCGCATCGTTGGGTAGCCACCGCGATGAGTGAGCAAAGGTCGTCTGGTGAACTTCCCCAAAAATGTCCCGGTAGGTAACCTTTCCCCATACAAACAACGTTCGTGGAAACCCACTTTTAATCGCCGTCACCTCTGCGTCATCGACGAAGTCCTAAACTACGGCGCTCATGTTGAGAGACTCCCTGGGGCCCAGAGCAGGGCCGCTTTCCAATGGTTCTCCCAGGTCGAAGTCTAATGACTCCCCGAATGCTGTGGTCACTTCGACAATTTGGGCCTTTGCGACATAGCGGACATCATTGGCTGGGGTGAGGCCGTTATTGACCATCCTGGGCTTGGCTTCAAACCTTAATGTTCCGCTCCCTCTCCTGGTATATGACGACCCCGCCCACTACGGATAAGTACGCGCGCATTTGCCTCTGGCCGAACTCTCTCTGCCAGCTCGCGATCTCCTTATTGGTCTCCACGCCTGTACAATCATCTTCGCATTAACGTCCAGTGAGGCAGCAACGCTCTCCATCGCACCTGCTGCGCGCGCGGCCTCCGCGATAGAGCGTTTCGCGTCTTCGGACTGTATTCGAGCGAAGTCTTGAAGGCCCCGTGTCGCCGCGTTCAGCCCCGCCGTCTTCCAAGCCAGGACGATAGTGAACACAGCGAGAAAGATCGCCGCGACGGCACTTACCGCACCGTTATGGTCCTCAAGAAACTCACCGAGTTTCAGCAATGGCGACAAGTCGATCTTGCCGTTGGATGCGTGTGCGCTGGCGCAACGTCTCGCGCCCGCAAGGCAACCGTGGGAGAGATCAAGCCATAACCCGAAGGCAACAATCGCCAGAAGGCCTAATAACGCCCAAAATGCGCCCCAGCTTTTTATCATCTGCCCGCTCGTCGTACCGCGCCCGCGTTGCGGTGCCTTGTATACTTTCCCGCGCTTGCACTCCATGGTCTTGCGATCTGGGCTGTTCACAGCCACTTCTCAGGACGTATGCGCGGACTACATCCCCCATTCGGCCAGCATCGCCTCGGCCTTCGCGGGATCGTCCTGAACACGATAGACCACCTGCCGCGAAACGCGCGCCGCGTCTGATATTGCGGTCGGGCTGGCGTCCTGCGCGAGCATGTCGCGGATGATTTCAAGCTGCGCCCTGTCGAAGCTCGGCTTGCGGCCCCGGTAGCTGTGCGGCTCGGCGGCCTTGGCGTGCGCTATCCCGGCCTTCTGCGCTTCCCTCGTGGCCTCCGCTTGGGCTTCCGCTGTGGCTGCCATGAAGGCAATCAGGGCGTCCCTGACGGCCTTCTGCATGGGGTCCTTGGTCGCTCCATCGAATGTCAGGCCGTTGATGACCGTCTTGATGACGACGCCGCGCGCCATGAACTGGCGGATGACCTCAGTCACGTCCGCATAGTTGCGGCCGAGCCTATCGACCCAGCGCACCACGAGCGTGTCACCAGCGCGGAGCATGTCGAACAGCCTGCGTCCCTCCGCGCGCTCCCGCAACGGGACCCGAACGCCGGAAACGCCTTCGTCTGCGACAACCTCATCGATCTTGAACCCCGCCGCTCGCGCCTGGGCTGCTTGATGGGCGATGGTCTGCTCCGTCGTCGAGACGCGGGCGTACAGGATGGTTTTCATGGGACGGTCTCCATGTGTCCGTATGGGTACTGTCCGCATGATGTCCTGTCCGTATGGCGATGTCAACCCTTACGGACAACATTTCCGCTGCGGACTGAAATGTCCGTACGGGCATACCCCAGCGGACATTATGCCGGTCAAAATCTGAACGACCACGTATATTTGTCTTTGATTTCCCGACCCCATCGCGTCACCAAGGAGAAGCTGATCCGCATTTTGGTGAACAACGCCGCTGGGATGTGCTCGCCGGAAGTGTACACGAAATCGAGGCCCATGATCCGCCGTCTGCTGCCGATCTCGCCGCGACGGCCAAGATTGGGGAAAGGGCCGACAGGCCGCAGGTGCGTTCAGTATGCGACCAACTTGAGGACGAGGGCGTGATCGCGAAAGGGACAAGTTGGGCTATTGGAGGCTCGGCGCGTAAGAGGCGCTCTGAACTCAAACTGGTCAGCGCAGCAATCATCATCAGATCGCGCATCGCCGGGCTGGCGGGTCCTGTCAACAGCCTGCGGACTTCCTCGTCAGTGAACGAGCGCTCAAGTTCATCGTGGGGCGTCGCGGGTTCCGGTATCTTAATCCTCGCCCACACGTCGGTCTCGACAAGTTCCCGGTGCCGAAGCCATTGCCAGTAAACCGAGAGCCGCCCCAGGTACTTGTTCAGCGTCACCGGGCTCGCGGGCGCTCCGGGGAGCTTCGGGAGCGCGTCGTGGAAGCGGAGTGCCTCCTTGCGGGTGATGGCCTCCAGCGTTGCCGGGGTGCTGGTCTGCTCGCACCACGCCAAGAGGAACGCGATGGCCCTGCGGTCGTCGCCCTTCGTCCGGACCTTGTTGATGGACTGGGCGAGGAAATCCTTGTGGTGGTAGTCGATGGGCGTTGCCTCGCCGCGCGCCATTGCAGCGAACAGACCCGCCCGGCTCTCTCGGTTTTCGTCGTAGATGTACGTGGGGCCGCCCGTGTCCGGGTCCTCCTCCGTCGCGATAGGGTCCCCCACAATCTCCTCGGCGCGCCCCGCTATTGCATCATCCAGCAGGGCAAGCTCATGGTGGTCCCTCACGGTGGCGCGATATGCGGATAGCTCCAGCGCCTCGCGGGCCAGTTGGTCACCGGCGGTCGCGTTCCCGCTCGCCGCACGGTCGATGATGGCTCTCAGTTCGGCCACGGCGGCCCACTTGAGGGTGTTCGCGACGGCTCTGCTATCCGTGTTTAGTGGCTTCTTGAGCTTCGTTCCGAGCTGCGCGTGAAGCGGGCGCGGACCGCCACAGTGACGCGGTACTTGCCGTTCTTGAGTTCGAGGTAACGGGTGTCCGTGTGCTTCGGTTTGGCCATGAGTACCCCACTGCGTACCCCGGCTGCGTACCCCACAATCTGGCGCATGTCCATGAACCATTGATCTTTTTTGCAAATCTTCGCCCCCAATGGAGCATCCCCTCAGCTCCACCAACCCCCGTCGAACCTGGCGACAAAATATCGAGACATTCTCCCGCTTTCTCTGCGGCGCGATTTGCTGGCGCGTCCCTTGTCCGCATTCTGAGTTGGCCGCTCGCGGCCACGACTCGTTGCGCCCCAAACTTCCAGTCGTCGCCGCTTGGCGACGGGAATTTCGGGTACGGAACAGGGGCCGCGCGGCCTCGACGTCAACCTGCATCCGTTTGGCAGCGGGCAGGCGATTTCAATGCCTTAGGCGCCAAAAACTGTCGCAATGTGAGTCCCACGCCTCCCGCCTTCTCGGGCTTTTTTACATTATCACAATGTGTATTAGGAAGAGCAACCGCAGCAGGGTCTCCTCGCGCCCACGCGGTCAAGGAAAGCCGGGGAGCCGGGCGATCGGTCGATGCCTTCAGCGGCGCGCGAAGGCGTCTCAGCCGCTCCTCCTGAGCACCGTCGATGAGAGCTCGGATCGCGGCCCGTGCAGGAACAGGAACGCAGGCGGCCTGAGATCGGCGAAGAGCGGCGCCTGAGCTTCCGGGACGCGCCACGGGCCGAGCGCGACCGCCGCCCGGCTCGACATCGCGCTGAGCGTCGAGCCCGGCCGATCGACGACGGCGATCGGGACGAGGTCGGCGATGTCGCGCCAGTGCCGCCAGAGATGGAATTGGCGGAGATTGTCCGCGCCCATGATCCAGATGAAGCGGACTTTTGGGGCGCGGCGGGTCAGCCAAGCCAGGGTGTGGTAGGTGTAGCGGGAGCCGATATGCGCCTCGATGTCGGTCACCGCGACTCGAGGGCCGGCGACTAGGCGGCGTGCGGCTTCGACGCGCGCCTCGAGCTCGGCGAGGTCCGATTGCGCCTTGAGCGGATTGCCCGGGGTCACCAGCCACCAGACGCGGTCGAGGCAAAGCCTCGTCAGCGCGATCCGAGTGACGAGCGCATGACCCTCATGCGGCGGGTTGAACGAGCCGCCGAGCAGGCCGATCCGCATGCCGGGCTCATGAGGCGGCAGGCGCGGAACTCGCGTCATGCGCGCGCCTTTTCCGTTCGGGAGAAGTTGGCCGCCGTAGTTGGCTGGCCGAAGCCCGTTGAAACCCTCATCCGGCGCTTCGCGCCGCCTTCTCCCAGAGGGAGAAGGGATTCCTGAGACCGTCTCACGAGGCCGCCTGCTGGGCCAAGAGCTCCGCCTGACGCTCGGCGGTGAGAGCGTCGATGATCTCGTCGAGCCCCTCGCCTTCCATGATCCGGTCGAGCGAATAGAGGGTGAGATTGATTCTGTGGTCCGTCACCCGGCCTTGCGGGAAATTGTATGTGCGGATCCGCTGCGACCGGTCACCCGAGCCAACCTGTGAGCGCCGCTCCTGCGCCCGCTCGGCTTCGAGCTTCTGGATGCGGGCGTCGAGGATGCGGGAACGCAGAAGCGCCATCGCCTTGGCGCGGTTGCGGTGCTGCGACCGCTCCTCCTGCATGGCCACCACCACGCCGGTCGGGAGGTGGGTGATGCGGATGGCGGATTCGGTCTTGTTGACGTGCTGGCCGCCGGCGCCGCTCGAGCGCATGGTATCGATCTTGAGGTCGGCCTCGTTGATAATGAAATCCGCCTCTTCCGCGACGGGGAGAACGGCGACCGTCGCAGCGGACGTGTGGATGCGGCCTTGGGTCTCGGTCGCCGGCACGCGCTGCACCCGGTGCGCGCCGCTCTCGAACTTGAGATGCGCAAACACGCCGCGGCCGGAAATCTCGGCCACGATTTCCTTGTAGCCCCCGGCGGTCCCCTCGCTCACCGACAGAACCTCGACCTTCCAGCGCTTCGACTCGGCGTATTTGACATACATGCGGAAGAGATCGCCGGCGAACAGCGCGGCCTCGTCGCCTCCGGTCCCGGCCCGCACCTCGAGGATCGCGTCGCCCTCGTCGGCCGCGTCTTTCGGCAGAAGCGCGATCCGGATCGCCTTCGCCATCTCTTCGGCGGCGGTCTCGGCGGCGGCCAATTCCGCGCTCGCCATCGCGCGCATCTCGATGTCGAGATCGGGATCCTCGAGCATGGCGGCGAGGTCGGCGCGCTCCTTCTCCTTCGCGCGATAAGCGCCGATCGCCGAGACGACCGGCTCGAGATCGTTGAGTTCGCGAGACAGCGCCGAATATTCCGTCCCGGAGACGCCTTCCGTCAGGCGCGCGCCGATTTCCCGGTGGCGGCGCAGGATGAGGTCGAGATTGTCGTTGGCGGCCATAGGGTTCAGGGGCTCGATGGGCTTCCGGCGGCGCTAGCGGGCGCTAGCGCGTGATCCGATTCACGGCCGTCACTGCGAGGATCGTTACGACGGAGCAATACATCACCCTGAAGGCGCTGCACGTTTTTCTGGATCGTTTTGCTGCGCTCGCAATGACGAGGGTCACGGGACTTGAAATCATCGTGCTCTAGAGGCGCACGTTGAAGCGTTCGGCCAGCGCCGTCAGCGGACCGCGCAGCGAAGCCTCGTCGTGGCCCCCTCTCAGCATGAGCTCAACCTCCTGGGCGAGGTCGTGGACCTTGAGCGAGAGGGTCATTGCCTTCACCGGTCCGATCGAAGCCGCCGACATCGAAAGTTCGCGATAGCCGACCGCCATCAGGGCCATCGCTTCCAGCGGCTGACCCCCGATTTCGCCGCATAGGGTGACCGGGGTTCCGGCGCGCGCTCCCGCCTCGACGATCGATCTCAGGGCCCTCAGGAAACCGACGCTAAGCGGATCGAAGCGGTTGGCCACCCGGCGGTTGTCGCGATCGACGGCGAAAAGATACTGCATCAGATCGTTCGACCCGACCGACAGAAAATCGGCGCAAGCGGCGATTTCGTCGATCTGCCAAAGCAGGGAAGGCACTTCGACCATGACGCCGAGGCTGACCGAGCTCGGCGGCTGGTGGCCATGAAACGCGCTCCATGACAACTCCCGATCGAACAGGGCGCGCGCGGTCTTGAACTCGTCGACCGTCGACACCATCGGCGCCATGACGCGCAGATCGCGGCCCGCGGCGGCGCGAATGAAGGCTCGAAACTGCATGCGCAAGAGCGCCGGACGATCGAGTCCGATGCGAAGAGCGCGCCAGCCCAGCGCGGGATTTTCCTCTTCGATGCCCTTCATGTAGGGCAGGAGCTTGTCGCCGCCGATATCGAGGGTGCGGAACGTGACTGGACGATCGCCGGCCGCATCGAGGATCGCGCGATAAAGTTGTTCCTGCGCGCCGGGCCTCGGGAAGCGGGCGGCGAGCATGAACTGGAGTTCGGTGCGGAAGAGGCCGATCGACTTCGCGCCCGTCTCGATGAGATGCGGCATGTCGACGAGCAGCCCCGCATTCATATTCAGGCCGATCGACACGCCGTCCAGCGAGACGGTCGGCACATCGCGCAACGCCCGATACTGCGCCTGCTTCCGCGCGCGCATTCTCGCCTTTTCGGCGTAGGCCGCCTCGACGTCCGGCGGCGGACGCAAGTGAATTTCGCCCGCGTCGCCATCGACGATGATGGCGTCGCCCTGCTCGACGATCTCGGAAATGTTGGGGATATCGCTCACGGCGGGCAGCGCTAGCGCCCGCGCGACAATGGCGATGTGGCTCGAGGCGCCCGCCTCCTCGAGCACGACGCCGCGCAGCCGGGCGCGGTCGTAGTCGAGCAGGGCGGCCGGACTCATGGAGCGGGCGACGAGAATTGCGCTTTCCGGCAGTTCCTCCGGCAGCACCACCAGGCTCTGCCCCGCGAGCTGATGCAGGAGGCGGTTGGCGATGTCGGTCAGATCATGAAGCCGGTCGCGCAGGTAGGGATCGGTCTGCCGCTGGAGCTTGGCCCGCGCGTCGTTCTGGACGCGCTCGACCGCCGCTTCGGCGGTCAGGCCCGAAGCCACGGCCTCGCGCAGCCGGCGCAGCCAGCCTCGGTCGTGGGCGATCATGCGGAAGGCCTCGAGCACGTCGCGGTGCTCGCCGGACTGGCCGTCGTCGTTGCGGTCGATGAGGTCGTCGACCGAGGCGCGCATCGCGCTGATCGCCTTTTCGAGCCGCTGCAGTTCCGAATCCACATCGTCGGCGACGATCTTCGACACCGCCACCCGCGGCTGATGCATGACGACATGGCCGAGGCCGAGGCCGTCAGCGATGCCCTGGCCCTTCAGGGACATTGGCCGACGAATGGCGATCGGCGCGCCCTGCGCGGCGATGCCCTGCAGTTCGCCCGACGCGATCATCTCGGCGAGCAGCATCGCCGTGGTCTGCAGCGCCTCGACCTCTTCCTCCGAATAGGTGCGCCGCGCGCGGTTTTGTACGACCAGGACGCCGATCGTGGCGCCGCTTCTGAGCACCGGCACGCCCAGGAACGACTGATAGATCTCCTCGCCGGTCTCCGGCTTGTAGGAGAATGCTGGATGATGCTGGGCGTCGGACAGCGCGAGGGGCTCGGCGCTGGAGGCGATGAGGCCGACGAGGCCCTCGCCGGGCTTCATCGTGGTCAGATGGACGGCCTCACGATTGAGACCCTCGGTGGCGAACAGCTCCATCGCCCCATCGGCTCGCACCACGTAGAGAGAGCAGACCTCCGCCACCATGTTGGAGGCGATCAGGACGACGATGCGGTCCAGACGCGCCTGTGCGGTGACCGGCTCCGCCATGACCTCGCGGAGCCGCCGCAGCAACAGACGGGGACCGCCCGGCGCGCGCATTCAGAATCATCCTCTCCTGTCGCCTAACGGTATGTCGGCGTTTCCAACCATGCAATGAAATGCGGAGCGCACGGTCGCCCCGGACAGCCGCCTGGGCCGTCCTTCCGGCGTCGCGGGCGGGTATAGAAACGATTTGCCGGCCCGGCAAGGGGCGTCGGCCAACTTTCACGCATCATTTCCGGTGTTGCTGCGCCCCAATCACGGCGCGCGCATGAGCGCGGCTGTGGCGGCGGCCACCGTCGCCCGCCTGGCGAGAACATCGTCGAGCCAGTCCGGTCGCATCTCCGGCACAGAGGAAAGCAGCAACTCCGTATAGGGGTGGTAGGGCGGCGCGAACACGGTCGCCGTGTCTCCGCTCGTGACGACCTTGCCCTTGAGCATTACCGCAACCTTGTTGGCGATCCGTCTCACGGTGCCGAGATCGTGGGTGATGAAGAGATAGGCCACCCCCAGTTCGTCCTGCAGCTTTTTCAGAAGCCGCAAGATTTCCTCGCCCACAAGCTGATCGAGGGCGGACGTTACTTCGTCGCAGATGATGAGATCGGGCTCGGCCGCCAGCGCTCGCGCGATCGAGACCCGCTGCTTCTGGCCGCCGGACAATTCGCTCGTCTTGCGGGTGATGAAGGTCTCGGGCAGATCCATTTGCCGCAAGAGTTCGAGGACTCGCTTGCGCACCTCGCTCCGAGACCGCTTGAAATAGAACGCCATGGGCCTGCCGATCGTGTCGAGCAGCGTGTGCTGGGGGTTCAGAGCGACGTCCGGCATTTGATAGATCATCTGCACCCGGCGCAGCTGATCCTTGGTCCGGCTTTGCAGCCGGGGCGGTAAGCTGACCCCGTTGAAACGCACGTCGCCCGAGACGCGGGGCAGGAGCCCGGTCACCACGCGCGCAAGGGTCGATTTGCCGGACCCCGACTCGCCCACTACGGCAACCGTGTCGCCTCGCCGGACTTCCAGACTGACGTCGTCGATGACCTTGGGTTTGCCCGGGTAGTCCGCGGTCACGTGGTCGATGGCGATAATCGGGGTCTCCGCAGACGCGCCCGCCCCGACGAATTCATGCCCGGCGACGCGTTCGCGAACGAGGCGGCGGGTGTATTCCTCTTTCGGGTCCTGCAAGATCTGGCGGGCGTCGCCGAACTCGACCATTTTGCCGTGTCTGAGCACCATGATCCGGTCGGCAATCTGCGCCACGACCGCGAGATCATGGGTGATGTAGAGCGCAGCCGTCCCGTGCTCGCGAATGAGCTTGCGAAACGCGGCGAGGCATTCGACCTGCGTCGTGACATCGAGCGCAGTCGTCGGCTCGTCGAAGATGAGGATGTCGGGCTTCGCGACCATCGCCATCGCCGCCATGACGCGCTGCAATTGTCCGCCCGAGACCTGGTGCGGGTAGCGGCCGCCGATCGTCTCCGGGCCTGGCAGATCGAGCTCCTTGAAGAGGCCGATCGCGGCTGCGCGCGCTTCGGAGAGGTTCAAGAACTCCATGGCGGACCGAGGCTTCGCAGACCTGCTCCATGAGCGTGTGGGCGGGGTTGAAGGACGCGGCGGCGCTTTGAGCGATGTAGGCGATCTTCGGCCCGCGCAGCGCGCGCCGCTCCTCGGGGCCGATCGTTCGTATATCCTCGCCGCCGAAGATGATGTCGCCGCCCACAATGTGGCAGCCGCGGCGCGTGTAGCCCATCGAGGCGAGGCCGATCGTCGATTTGCCCGCGCCGGATTCGCCGATGAGGCCGATGACCTCGCCGCGCCGCAGCTGCAGGGAGACATCGTCGACCAGAACCGGACCTTCGCCGAGATCCGTGCGCACGGCGACGCGCATGCCGCGAACATCGAGGACGATCGACCCGTCGCGCAGATTCCGAGCTGTGTCGGTCGACGGGTTCATGCGCTTTCTCCCTGGCCGCGCGAGTGGATCGAAAGCATCCAGTCGACGACGAAGTTGACGCCGATGGTCAGAATGGCGATGGCGGCCGCGGGATAGAGCGGCGCGGGCGACCCGAAATTGATCATGTCGCGATAGTCCTTGACCATGCTGCCCCAGTCCGCCGCGGGCGGCTGAACGCCGAGGCCGAGAAAGCTCAGCGCTGCGATGAACAGGAAAGTGAAGCAGAAACGCAGGCCGAATTCGGCTGTGAGCGGCGCAACGGCGTTCGGTAGGATCTCGCGAGTGACGATCCACCACCAGCCTTCGCCCCTGAGGCGGGCCGCCTCGACGAATTCGAGGCTGACGAGCCCGACGGCCACGGAGCGCGCGAGGCGAAAGACTTTTGTCGAGTTGAGTATGGCGATCGTCACGATGAGCACCGGCAGCCCGGAGCCGAGAACCGACAGGATCACGAAGGCGAAGATCAGCGTCGGCATCGACAGCAGGAGGTCGACGAGACGAGACAGCGCCTGGTCGACCCAGCCGCCGGCGACCGCGGCGGCGAAGCCCGATAGAATGCCGATGCAGAACGACAGCGCTGTGATGATGAGCGCAAGGCCGATCGACATGCGAGCGCCGTAGATGAGTCGGCTCAGGAGATCGCGTCCGAGATTGTCGAGGCCGAGCCAGTGCGCACGGTCGGGGTCGGCCCAGGCGTCGCCCAGCACACTCGTCTGGTCGTAGGGCGCGATCAGCGGCGCGAAGATCGCCACGATCAGATTGAGCGCGATGATCGCCAAGCCGATCTGGGCCGGAATGCTGAGCTTGTGTCCAAAAATGCGCATCGACCGGCCTTAGCGCGGCTGCCGCAGACGCGGGTTGGAGAGAATCGAGAGTATGTCGGCCACCATGTTGAGGAGGATAAAGGCGGCAGCGAAGATCAGGCCACAGGCCTGCACGACCGGCACGTCGTGTTTGGACACCTCGTCGACCATCAACTGTCCGAGGCCTGGATAGACGAAGACCGTCTCGACCACGACGACGCCGACGATGAGATAGGCGAGGTTCAGCGCGATCACCGCGATGATGGGAGCGAGCGCGTTCGGAAGCGCATGGCGGAGGACGATCCGCGTCTTGGTCAGCCCCTTGAGAATCGCCATTTCGATATAGGGACTCGCCATCACCGCCAGCACGGAGGCGCGCGTCATCCGCATCATATGGGCGACGATGACCAGCACCAGCGTCAGCATCGGCAGGAACGCGTAGTAGAGCCGGTCGAAGAACGGTGTGTCCGAAGACACGTTGGCGAGTGATGGGAACCAGCCGAGGTCGACCGCGACATATTTGATCAAGAGATAGGCAAGGAAATATTCCGGCACCGAGATCGTCATCAGCGTTACGACGTTGACCAGCCGGTCGAACACGCCGCCCTGCCTGATCGCCGCCGCCAGCCCGAGGCCGACCGCGAGCGGAACAGCCACGACCGCTGCGTACGCCGCCAGAAACATCGTGTTGGCGAAGCGGGGCGCGATCTCCTGCAGCACGTCGCGGCCGTTGGCGAGCGAATGGCCGAAATGGCCCTGCAGCGCGCCGAACAGCCATTCGAAGTAGCGGAGCGTCGCCGGGCGGTCGAGGCCGAGCTCGAGGCGCAGCTTGGCGAGGTTTTCCGGTGTCGCCTGATTCTGCAGGATGGCGGAGGCCAAGTCGCCCGGGAGGATTTCGGTTCCGATGAAGATGAGCGCCGACGCGGCGAGAAGCGTCAGGATACCGAGCATCGATCGCTGGAGGATCAGCTTTCCCACGCTTGGCCCGCCTCAGTCGTCAACAAAATGACGAAGCGCGCCGGCTGTCCGGCGCGCCGAGTTTGGTCGGCGGCTAGGACTTCAGCCACGCCTTGTCGAGGATCATGCCATTGTCCATGTCGAAGCCGCTGTGCGGCGTATGGCCGCCGACCTTGTTGTTATGGGCGTCGAGCCAGTCGCGGAAGGCCGGGATCAGCGCGCCTCCGTCCTCGTTGAGCATCGCCTGCATTTCCCAGATGTAGGACTTGCGCTTGGCCTCGTCCGTCTCGGCGCGCGCGTCGTCAAGCAGCTTGGTGAACTTGGCGTTCTTCCAGTGCGTCTCGTTCCACGGCGCGTTCGCGGCGAAGGCGACGGAGAGCATCTGGGTAGCCGCGGGCCGGCCACCCCAGTAACTTTCGACGAACGCGCCCTTCAGCCAAACGTTGTCGAAAAATCCATCAGCCGGCTCCTTCTTGACGTCGACCTTTATGCCGGCCTTCGCGGCGTTCGCCTGATACAGCGTCGCCATGTCGACCGCGCCGTTGAACGCCGCGTCAGAGGCCTGCAACAGGATTTTCGGATCGGCGATTCCCGACTTCTTCAAATGGAAGGCCGCCTTCTCGGGATCGTACCTGCGCTGCGGCAGTTCGCTGTTGAAATAGGGGTCGTTCCGCGGAATTGGGTGATCGTTGCCGAGCGTCCCGTAGCCGCTGAACATCGCCTTGAGAATCTCCTCGCGATTGGCTGCGTATTTGAGCGCGAGGCGGATGTCTGGGCTCGTGTAGGGCTCCTTGTCGATCTGCATCGCCAAGATCGTGAACCAGCCGCCCGGGGCGCGCACCACCTCGATTCTCGGCGTCTTGGAAAGGAGGGCGACAGCCCTGTGGTCGACGCGGTTGATTGCGTCCACCTGGCCGGAGATCAACGCGTTGAGCCGCGCAGAACCGTCATTGATCACAGTCACGTCGGCGCCGTCGAGCCAGCCGCGGCCCTCCTTCCAATAGTCGGGCCGCTTCTTCAAGACGATGCGGACGCCCGGGTCGAACTTCTCGAGCGTGAATGGGCCCGTGCCGGCGGGCTTGGCCCAATCCTTGAACCCGTTCGGGACCATCAGCAGGTGGTAATCCGTCAACGTGTAGGGAAAATCCGCGTCAGGCGACGCGAGCGAGACCTGGATCTGGTATTTGTCGAGCTTCTTGACGTCCGAGACTTCCTTCATCGGGCCGGCGGCGCCGGATTTGGTGTCGCCGCGATGCAGATTGAGCGAATAGATCGCGTCATCGGCGGTGAATTCCTGGCCGTTCGAGAACTTGATTCCCTTGCGCAGATTGAAGATCCAATCCTTCGCTCCGTTTTTCGGCTCGAAGCTCTCGGCCAACTCCGGATGCGGTTTTCCGTCCTGGCCCCATTCGACGAGGCCATTGAAGAGCCCATGGCTGACGTCGATCATCACCGAGTTGTTGTAGGAGGTGACGTCGATGCTGTCGGTCGTGCTGCCGCCGGCGAGGCCGAGCTTGAGGACGCCTCCCTTGCGGGGCGTGTCGGCGGCGAGGGCGTCGGCGCTCGCCAGCATGGTCGAGATCGCCGCGCCCGAGGCTCCCAGCGCTGCGGCGCGGCCCATGAATTCGCGGCGCGATATTGCGCCCTTGAGCAGTCGCGAAGTCCAATAATCCAGTTCGCTCATTTGCGTTCTCTCCCGGGTTTCAGGCGCCGCCTCTGAAGCAGCGGCCACCGTCGTTCACGGATATCGCGCCCGCCTCTCCGCATTGTCCTGTTTGCCGGAGACCTCTGTCAATCGAGAAAGGAGGAACAGGGCCGCGCCTTGAGGCGCCGCCGGTCCCGCGTCCGAAGTTGGCTTCACGTCGGTTCGCAAGAAGCGCCATCGCGAAACTTTGCCCGACAGGCTTTCGCAAGCGCCGACGCGAGGTTTCGCCTCGTTGACTTGCGCAACAGCCGAGACTAGGGGTTCCGGCCTTGGAATGCCGGGCGAAGCGCTCGGACAGGGGTGGAGTGACCCTGCTCATGAAGATACTCGTGCCCGTGAAGCGGGTGGTCGATTACAACATCAAGATCCGCCTCAAGGCTGACGGATCGGGCGTGGAGCTCGCCAACGTCAAGATGTCGATGAACCCTTTCGACGAAATCGCCGTTGAGGAGGCGCTTCGGCAGAAAGAGGCGGGCAAGGCGACTGAAGTCGTCATCGTGTCGATCGGCCCCGCGCAGGCGAGCGAGACCATCCGCACCGCCTTGGCCATGGGTGCCGACCGCGGCATTCTGGTCAAGACCGACGCGATCGTCGAACCGCTCGCTGTGGCGAAGATCCTCAAGGGGGTCGTCGCCGCCGAGCAGCCGGGCCTGGTGATCATGGGTAAGCAGGCAATCGACGACGACTGCAACCAGACCGGGCAGATGCTGGCGGCGCTGACCGGCTGGGGTCAGGGCACTTTCGCCTCGAAGGTCGTCGTCGGAGACGGCAGCGCCGAGGTAACCCGCGAGGTGGACGGCGGCATGCAGACCGTCTCGCTGAAGCTGCCGGCGATCGTCACGACGGACTTGCGCCTGAACGAGCCGCGTTATGCGTCGCTGCCCAACATCATGAAGGCGAAGAAGAAGCCGATCGACGAGAAGACGCCGGCCGATTACGGCGTCGACGTCGCTCCCCGGCTCAAGGTTCTCAAGACATCCGAGCCGAGCGGCCGCAAGTCGGGCGTGAAAGTGAAGTCGGTGACGGAGCTCGTCGCCAAGCTCCATGACGAAGCGGGAGTAATCTGATCATGGCGACCCTTCTTCTGGCGGAAGTCGCCGGCGGCGCCCTGAATGACCTGACCGCCCGCGCGCTCACCGCGGCGCTCGAGATCGGGCAGCCGGTCGACATTCTCATCGCCGGCCAGGACGTCGGCGCGGCGGCCGAGGCGGCCGCGAAGCTGTCGGGCGTGGCGAAAGTACGCGTCGCGGACGACCCGCACTACGCCCATGGGCTCGCCGAGCCCGCGGCTCAGCTCGTCGTCTCGCTCGCGCCGGCTTATGACGCGATCGTCGCGCCCTCGACCGCAAACGCCAAGAACATCGCCCCGCGGGTTGCGGCGCTCCTCGACGTGATGCAGGTCTCCGACATCATCAAGGTCCTCGGCCCCAAGACTTTCGAGCGACCGATCTACGCCGGCAACGCCATCCAGACGGTCGAATCGACCGATGCGAAGATCGTCGTGACCGTACGCACGGCTTCCTTCGCGGCGACGGGCCAGGGCGGCCAGGCTCAGATCGAGCCGGTCGCAGCCGCCGCCGATCCCGGCCTGTCGTCCTTCGTCGGCGAGGCGCTGGCGAAATCCGACCGGCCGGAACTCACCTCCGCCAAGATCATCATCTCGGGCGGCAGGGCGATGCAGAAGGCCGAGAACTTCAAGACCTACATCGAGCCGGTCGCCGACAAGCTCGGCGCCGCGATGGGCGCCTCGCGCGCCGCGGTCGACGCCGGCTACGCGCCGAACGACTGGCAGGTCGGCCAGACCGGCAAGGTCGTGGCGCCGGAGCTCTATATCGCGGTCGGCATCTCAGGGGCCATCCAGCATCTGGCCGGGATGAAGGACTCGAAGGTTATCGTCGCAATCAACAAGGACGAGGAGGCGCCGATCTTCCAGGTCGCCGACTATGGCCTGGTGGCGGATCTCTACCAGGCGCTGCCCGAGCTTGCAGCGGAGCTCGCCAAGCTCGGTCGCTGACGTAACGCCCGAGCTTTGCGACGAAAAGACTAGGCCTTCGACTGGACGCCCGTCGCCCCTCGGCTATGATCCGACGCGACGGGGCGGCATCTGGATTAGAGACATGGGCCTGAACATCAAGACGGTAGGCGTCATCGGCGCGGGTCAGATGGGGGCGGGCATCGCGCAAGTCGTCGCCCAATGCGGCATGGGCGTTCTCCTCAACGACGTGGCCGAGGAGCGGGTCAACGCGGCCCTGGCGACGATCAACGGACATCTCTCGCGCCAGGTCGCGAGAGGCCAGCTCGAGGAGGCGGACCGCAACGCGATCCTCGAACGCATCCACCACGCCACGACGCTCGACAAGCTCGCCGAATGCGATCTCGTGGTCGAAGCCGCCTCGGAGAACGAGGAGGTCAAGCGAAGGATTTTCACCTCCATTCGCCCCTTCATGAAACCGGACGCGATCCTCGCCTCCAACACCTCGTCGATCTCGATCACCCGGCTCGCCTCGGTCACCGCGAACCCCGAGCGCTTCATCGGCATGCACTTCATGAACCCGGTGCCGCGGATGCAGCTCGTCGAGCTCATCCGCGGCATCGCCACCAAAGACGACACCTTCGAGGCGGCGAAAGACTTCGTCACCCGGCTGGGCAAGACCGCGACGATGTCGGAGGACTTCCCGGCCTTCATCGTCAACCGCATCCTCCTGCCGATGATCAACGAGGCGGTCTACACGCTCTATGAGGGCGTCGGCTCCGTCGAGGCGATCGACACCGCCATGAGGCTCGGCGCCAACCACCCCATGGGTCCGCTGCAGCTCGCCGACTTCATCGGCCTCGACACCTGCCTCTCCGTGATGCAGGTGCTCCACGAGGGCCTGGCGGATTCGAAGTACCGCCCGTGCCCACTTCTGGTGAAATATGTCGAGGCCGGCTGGCTCGGCCGCAAGACTCAGCGCGGCTTCTACGACTACCGCGGCGAACACCCGGTGCCGACGCGGTAGCGGTTCCGCGGAAAATGGGGGTTTTCGGGCTTTAGCCCCGGTTTAGCGTTGGGCCTTAACAAGATCAGAGACTTAGGACCCCGTTTAGCGTCGCCCCCGAAATTCGGCCTTCCCGGCCCTCGGTCCGTCGGCATTTGTACATTTGTATTTAGTTCTATATTGCAAATCCGACCGCCCCGGTTGCCGAGGATCGCGGCGACTCGGAAAAACCGGGACTGCTAAGCGTTCGAGATCGGGGTCCCCTCCGAGTTCCGGACGCGATAGATTTGAACCCACTGGGGCGCTTCCCTGTCTTTGGACACCAGGACTCCAAGCCCCTCCCGAAAGCGCTCCGGACCGAAATACTCGTCACCAAGTCGTGAGGGAAATGCGCCTTCGAAATCGTATCCGTATCGGCCCGCGTCATCGACGAATTGTTGAGTGACCAAAATGTCGCCTGGTTTCGCTAAAGGCTCGAGGCGCGCCGCAACTCCGACAATATCGGAAATTTCCGGGCGACGAACTCCCTCAAAATCGGGAGTGAGCCGCCAATAGCCGCTATGGGCGCCAATTCTAAGCTCGAGACCGTAACCGGAGGCGTACAGTTGGGCAATAAGACTTCTGGCCGCGCGCAACAGCATGGCCGGACTACCGTCCGCCATGATAAAGCTATCCCCGGCGGGGACGGCATTGGCGTAGTCCAGGTCTCGGGTGAATTGCTTGAACAAATCTCTCCAGAACTTATCGAAAGTTTGCGACTTGCCTGTATTTTGCATTATACTCTCTCGGAAACCTCTAATATCTCCAATCGCGACGAACCTGATGCTCTCTTCCGGTCTCCATTCGAGATCGTCGCCGATCACGTTATGTCTGCTCAGTTCCTTCAAGAAAGTTACATTTCGTCGAATGATAAAATCCCCCAGGGAAGGATGGATCAAGTACAGTTCCGCCCGCGGCAAGACATGGATTCGCCCAAACGGGACGTCTCCAACCGGGGCGAATTTCTGGATCAGTTTCGTTGGATCCTCTCTGCTCTGCTGTACGGTCCCAACCAGTCCCAATGCGTATAATGCGCAAAACGGATGTTGAACCGCCTCGCTGTCTACGTCATATTGTCCGGAAGCGATATCCGCATAATTCTTCGCCGCCTCCGCCACCTCAGTATACGTTAGAACGTTCGATTTTATGATTTGTGGAAAGATATCCGGGTAGAGCGAGCTGAAAAACGGACTCACTTCATTGAACAGCGTCTCAACTCTTTCCGCCGAAGCAGCGTTGATCGCAGTTCTGATTTCTTGCTGAGTCCTTTTTTTGACCCCGATTAAGCTGATTTCCTTGCCGATAACGACGGCGTCTCTTGGCCTGAGCGAGCAATGGCGGATCCAGTAATCCATCGCCCGCTCTTGCTTCGACGTTCCGGAATTGGAGACGAATTCGTTTTGCGGCCCTAGGAACCGAATGATCGGATTGCTGTTGTTCTTGTCGACTAACTCGCTCTTCGGAACAATGGATATATTATTTTCAATGATTTGCCTGATGTCATCCCTTCTATACCGTAATTCGCGTCGAAAGGACCTCAGGTTGGAGAATTGAGCTTCGTGCTGCGCGGCGTGCTGATAGGCCTCCTTTCTGATGGCGACAAATATCCGGACATGAGGATTGATTCCATGCAGACGCCTCAGCGCCAGCCACGCTCCAATCTGGCCGGCATGCCAAATTCGAACAAATCGTTCATGGACGTCATTTCTCCGCAGATAAGAAAAATTGATATAGTGGATCAGATATTCATCGATGTTGTCGACGAATATTCCAGCCTTGTTATGGATTGTCGCAAAGATTCGGGTCACCTGCTGCGCCGCGCGCATGATAAGAAATATTTCGTTGCGCGGAGCAGCCAAACAATCGTGCAATATGTCGAAGGGTCTCGTTATGTGAGGATGAGTGAGTATCGTCACCAGTGTCGACGGCAAATCACCGGCCGCCAATAAATCGGTGAGCTGGCGGCGGACGCCATCCTCGTCCTCGTATCCTTTGATCAGACAAATCGAAAATGCGACGTTCCACAACGTCTCCCAATTATCGCTGCTTTCAAGAATATTGATGATTTCGTTGGGCAGGATAGGCGGCTTGTTGCTCGGCCTGTCCACGATAGGCGACAGCGGAAAGCAGCGATAGCCGCTTTCCTGCAGCAAAATCCGCTTTAACTTGAGTACGAAGGTCTTCCCAAATCCCTTCGGCGCCACAAGGGCATGCGACGATAAAGAGACGTTCGATAAAAATTCCTCGACCTCAGTCGTACGAAGCAATACAGAGGCTTGGGAACTATTCAGGTCTCTCAACTCAGTGAGCTGTTGAGCATCCTCAACCCACGCGGGCATTTCGCGCTCCAGCAATAATTACTTTATACCTCTTGGCTCTGTTCCTAGCCCAGTTTGGTCGTTAGCACTCTTGAGAATATTATTCCATCGCGTATCGATCTCCTCGCCCACTCATCAAATCCGGCCGCCTCTCCCGGGTGATCCGCTCCGCCTCCGCCCGCCGCCAGGCTGCGATCTTAGCATGGTCTCCCGACAGCAGCAGGTCGGGGATCGTTTTGCCCTCCCACTCGCGCGGCCGGGTGTAGTGGGGATATTCGAGCAGTCCCTGCTCGAAACTTTCGTCCTTGCCCGAGGCCTCCTTGCCCATCACGCCCGGGATGAGCCGCACGCAGGCGTCGAGGATCGCGAGCGCGGCGATCTCGCCGCCGGAGAGCACGTAGTCGCCGACCGAAACTTCGATCAGTCCGCGCCCCTCGATGACCCGTTCGTCGACCCCCTCGAAGCGGGGGCAGAGGATGACGAGTCCCGGCCCCGCCGCCCATTCGCGCGCCTCGGCCTGGCTGAATGGTTTTCCGCGCGGGCTCATGACGAGGCGGGGCCGCGGATCGTCTGGCGCGAGGGCGGCATCGAGGCTTGCCGCGACCACGTCGGCCCTCATCACCATTCCCGGCCCACCGCCCGCGGGCGTGTCGTCGACTGCCCGATGCCGGCCGAGTCCGTGCTCGCGGATGTCGCGCGCTTCCAGCGACCATAAGCCCCGCGCGAGCGCCTCGCCGGCCAGCGACTGGCCGAGCGGCCCCGGAAACACGGACGGGAACAGGGTGAGGATCGTCGCGCAAAACATGGGAGACCTATGTCCTGACTTTCGCCAGATTGCGGTGGGCGAACCGGCTGCCACGGCCGCATTGAACTTAACCCGAGTCCGACAGGCTGCTAGTCAGAAGGCCGATAAGCGACCAATAAGCGTCGGCTCACTCCTCTTGCCGAGTTCCCTTCGCCCGCCGTCGGCGACTGCTAACGTTGCGGGCGCGCCGGGCGCTATCGCTTCAGTCGTCCGATCGTACACGGACATAAGCACCGGGCGCGTCCTCGATCACCGCCAGCTTGCTGTCGCCAGGGGAACGCGGAGGAACGCGACCGAGATCGAATGGCGTCACCCATTCGTCCCATAGCGGCCACCACGAACCCTGATGGGATCTCGCGCCCTCGAGCCATGCGTCCGGCGTTGCGGGGAGTTCGTCGTTGGTCCAATGGCCGTACTTGCTGCCGGGCGCGCTGATTACCCCGGCCATGTGACCCGACGCCGCAAGAACGAATTTGACCGGCCCGGCATAGAGCCGAGACGCGGCATAGGTCGACTTCCACGGCGCAATGTGGTCCTCGCGCGACGAGAGGAGGAATGTCGGCGTCTCAATCCTCGACAGATCGATCGGCGTGCCTGCGAGCGTAATTCCTCCCGGCTTCGCCAGCAGGTTCTGCTGATACATGTTGCGCAGATAGAAGGAGTGCATGGCCGCGGGCATTCGGGTCGAGTCCGAATTCCAGAACAGGAGGTCGAAGGGGACCTGCTCCTTTCCAAGCAGATAATTGTTTACGACGAAGGACCAGATGAGGTCGTTGGCGCGCAACATGTTGAAGGATGTCGCCATGTCATGGGCTTCCAGATAGCCGCGCTGCTGCATGCGCTTTTCGAGCGAGGAGATCTGCTCCTCGTCGATGAACACCGCCATATCCCCCACCTCGGTGAAATCGACGAGGGTCACGAAATAGGTCGCGCTCGCGATACGGTCGTCGCCATGCGCCGCCAGATAGGCGAGCGTCGAAGCGAGCAGCGTGCCGCCGAGACAATAGCCGACGGCGTTTACGCTGCGCTCGCCAGTTGCGGCCTCGATCGCGTCGAGCGCCGCGAGCGGCCCCTCCAGCATGTAGTTCTCGAAGCTTTTCTGTGCGAGCCGTTCGTCGGGGTTCACCCAGGAGATGACGAACACGGTGTGTCCCTGGTCGACGCACCATTTGATGAAAGAGTTCTTCGGCTGCAGGTCGAGCACATAGAACTTGTTGATCCAGGGCGGCACGATGAGCAGCGGCCGGCGCCGGACGCTGGGCGTCGACGCCGCATATTGGATGAGCTGCATCAACTCGTTCTGATAGACGACCTTGCCCGAGGTCGTCGCGATGTTTTCGCCGAGCCGGAACGCCTTCATGTCGGTCATGGTGATCGACGGACGACCCTCGCCCCTGTCGAGGTCGGCGAGCAGATTCTCGAGACCGCGCAGAAGGTTCTGACCGCCGGTCTGCAGGGTCGTCTTCAGCGCTTCCGGATTGGTGGCGATGAAATTGGAGGGCGACATCCCGTCGACGAATTGACGCGTGTAAAAATCCACCTTTCGCGCGGTCGCTGGATCGAGCCCCTTGACGTCGCGTACCGAAGACAAAAGCGACTTCGCGGTGACGAGGTAGCTTTCGCGGATGAAGCTGAACATCACATGCTCGGTCCAGTCGGAATGCTTGAACCTCTTGTCCCGCGCCGGCTCGACGAGGCTCTCCGGCATAAGGAACATGCGCTCGGCCGCATGCCTCCAAACCGTCATGCCCTCGTTGAATAGGCCGATCTGAGCGTTCGCCACCGCGACCGGATCGCTCATCATTTTCGTCATCAGTTCGAGGAAAGCGCTCCCCACGGTCGAGGCGTCGCCCATCCCGATCTGCCCGGCGGCCGGCTGCCGCGACAGGAACCGCTGCATGAGGTTCTAGACTCTGGCCCGCGATCGTTTGAAGCTGATTCGCGATCGCGACTGCATCCCATGCTGGTGGAGACGTCGTGTTGGTCATGTCTTCCTCCCTTGGTTTTGCGGATCCCTCCCGCGCCCGGGCGACGAAGGCAAGGCGCGGTCGGATGCTATTATCCTCCAAATGTCGGAACAGCGCTCGCGCTTGTTCATGCGCAATCCAAATCAAAGCGTTCCAGAGACCGCGGGGCCAGTGGCCAAAATCAAATGCTTTGCGCCTGACTGGTTCGCCGCTGTCGGAGCATTCGAGGCGTGGAAGTTGGACGACAGCTGAGCGGCCGTTCCGGGCGGCGCGAGGTGGGTTACAAGGACTGGCCAGCTAACGCTCGGCGCGGGTCGATGCCCGCCGTCTGGCCCGCTCGGGAGACGAGGGACGCGGAGGGGGCGCGCCGGGCGCCTTTCGCGTGGTGCGTTTGGTGCCGTGCGGTGCCTGCCCAAGCTTTCGTACCTTCGCCTTTGGCGTCAGGTCCTCCGCTCCAGCAGTGGCGCCGGAAGGCGCGTGGGCGCCGTCGAGCTGACGCATCAAGGCCTCTGTTGTTGCGCTCAATGCCTCGATGTTTCTCATCAACGCGCCGCCTTTGTCGACCCTCGACGCGCGGGGTCCGGCCCATTGCTTCGGCGAGTTTGTTCGGCTTGTGCGCCACGACCCGGGCCGCAGTCCGCCGCTCCACCGCGATAGCCTCGACCGCTCCTGGTTTGTTCGGTTGCGCGTCGGCCTTGCGCATTGCGGCAAAATCCTCCACCAGAAAGTCTGCGATGCGCTGCGCGTCGGGCACGGTTTCGCTGCAGGCAACGAGGCCAAAATCGAGCTGATCGACATAGCTCTGCACCGTAATGTTGAGCGCACAGCCATGATAGGGAATCGAAACCGGAAAGTAGTGTGTGGCGGGAGCGCCGACGCAGTACATGGTCTGCCTCGGGCCGGGCACGTTCGAAATGGCGACATTGAAAGTCGGCCGGACATAGTTCGCCGCACGCGCGCGAGCCCAGAGCCGGGTGAGTCCCGTAACGACGAGTGGCGCGGCGAGAATTGAAACGTCGGTCGTCACCAAGTCACGCATGTCAGCGAACAGGTTCTTCGCCTCCTGGCCCGCTGCCTGCGCCGCAGCGAGCCGCGGCAGCGGAGCGTCGACGTCGGTGGGCAGACGGGAGAGTGTGAAGAAGACCTGATTGTTGAGCTGCTTGTTGCCGGGAGGCCGCAGCGACACCGGCAGGGCGGCTCTCAGCGGCTTTTCGGGCAGCGCCCCATGTTCGGCGAGATAGCGCCGCAGGGCGCCGGCCGAGACCGCGAGCACGACGTCGTTGACCGTACCGCCCCGCGACCTGGCGAGCGCCCTGACATCAGGCAGCGGTAACGACGCAGTCGCGTAGACCCGATTGCCGGAGATCGCTCTATTGAATGGCGTGCGCGGCATGTCCTTCATGTAATCGTAAAGGAAGCGCGCGTCCCGGGCGAAATGCGGCTGGGCCTTGGTCAACGCCCTGGCGATGAGGGGGAGCGATGTGACCGCGCGCCAGCCGTGGCGAATAAGGTCGCTGATCGCCGTGCTAGTCAGTTCGATGCCGTCGGACGGCTCGACGTCGGGATTAGCGATCGTCGTTGGCAAATTCTCATGTACCGCGTTGGGCTCAGAATCGCAGGTGACGGCCAGCGACGCCATGCCGGCGATGCCGTCCATCGTGCTATGGTGGACCTTGATGTAGACGGCGAAGCCTCCGTCCTCCAGCCCTTCGATAAGATGGTACTCCCACAGCGGGCGGCTGCGATCGAGCGGGACGGCGTGCAGCCGGGCGATCAGTGTGCGCAGCTCCGGCATCCCTCCGGGCCTCGGCAGGACGGCGTGGCGGACATGGTAGTCGAGGTCCAGCTTGTCCTCGATCACCCAGGCCGGATGGTCGATGCCGAGCGGCGTCGGCTCGAGGCGTCGGCGAGACGAAGGCAGGAGATCGAGTCGGGCCTCCACATGCTCGCGGAAATGGGCGAAGAGATCGCCCTGCTGCGTCGCCGGCTTGAAAATCGTCACGCTGGCGACATGCATCGGCGTCTCGGGCGTCTCCATGTAGAGAAAGAGCGCATCGGCCATGGAAAGGCGTTTCATGACGAACTCCCAGCGACGCGGGTGCGCCTGATTTGCGTCGCGTTCTCGGGGACGGGACAGCGCCCGGCGATTTCATCAACGGGCAGCAGAACCAACATCTCGACGAGTTCATGACCCATCGCGAGCGTGAAGGCGTTGAGCCTATCGGCCAGATCAATCTCGTATGCCATCGGGCGCTCCTTGAGAGGACGGGGTCAGAATTTGCTGAAACCGCCGTCGATCAGCAGACAGTCGCCAGTGTGATAGGACGACAGCGTGCTCATCAGATAGACGGCGATCCCGCCGAAATCCGCAGGACTTCCGAAGCGGCGCATCGGAATCCGCGGCATCACGGCGCCGACGAACTTCTCGTTAGCCGTAAAGCCGGCCGTCATGTCGGTTTCGATCCAGCCCGGTAGAATCGCGTTGGCGGTGACGCCGTAGCGTGCGTGCTCGACCGCGAGCGTGCGAATGAGTTCATTGAGCGCCGCCTTGGTCGCGGCGTAGTGCTCGCCGCGCGGATTTCCGAACAATGACGCGAGGCTCGACGTCGCCACGATCCGGCCGAAGCGGTCGCCGCCCTCGGCGCGCTTGATCATGTGCCGAAGCGCCACCTGGAAGACGTGGAAGGCGCCGTCGAGATTGGTCGCGAACATGCGTCGCCATTCGTTCTCGGAGCGGTCGACGAAGGCCCCCCGACCGGACGCCCCGACGCCGGCGTTGGCGAAGCAGCCGTCGACGCGGCCGAACGCTTCAAGCGTTCCGGCAAAAGCGTCCTCGATCGCCACGCGATCGGTGACGTCGCAGAGTCCGCGCCTCGACCCGCGCCCCACATTCCCGGAGCTCGGCGAGCGCGGCGCGGTTCTTCTCAGCATTGCGGCCCCAGATCGAAACGGCGCATTCGGCCCGCGCGAGCGCCTTCGCCATGCCGAGGCCGATCCCGCCATTGCCTCCGGTGACGATCGCAACGCGCCCGGTCAGATCGAAATCGCCCGTCATGGAAACGCCCTCTCTTGCGTTGCGCTCCTCATTGGCAAAAGCCCGAACGCGCAATAGCCGAAACTAAGCAGAGCGGCGGCGACTCCAGCATCGTGCGCCGCTCCATGGATCAGGCCGCGCGCCGCCGCTCTTCGGCCTCGCGCAAATCCTTCTTCGAGATCTTGCCGGCCCCGGTCTTCGGCAGATCGTCGCATAACTCCAACTCGCCGATCATCTCGTGCCGGGCGAGCCGGTCTTTCAGAAACGCCTTCAACTCGTCGAGCGTCAGGCTTGGCGAGCCGGCCTTGAGTTTGACGAAGGCCTTCGGCTTTTCCCCGCGATAGGCGTCGGGAACGCCGATCACTCCGGCCTCCTCGACCGAAGGATGCTGGTAGATCGCCTCCTCGATGTTGCGCGGATAGACATTGAAGCCGCCGACGAGCAGCATGTCCTTGATGCGGTCGACGATATAGACGTAACCGTCCTCGTCCATGGTTGCGACGTCGCCGGTGCGCAGGTAGCCGTCCGCCGTCATCGCCTCGACGGTCGCTTCCGACTTCTTCCAGTAGCCCTTCATCACGTTGGGGCCCTTGATGCACATCTCGCCGCGCGCGCCGCGCGCGACCTCGCGGGCCGGGTCGGCGACGTCGACGAATTTGAGCTCGATTCCGGGCAAAGGAATGCCACACGAGCCTGGCCGCGCCGCTCCGACATTTGGGGTGAAGGTGCCAGTCGGCGATGTCTCGCTCATGCCCCAGCCCTCGGCCAGGCGGCAACCCATCAGCTTCTCGAAGTCCTGCTGAACCGCATAGGGGAGCGGCGCGCCGCCCGAACAGCACATCTTGATCGACGAGAAATTCGCCGCCTGGACGTCCGGCAGATTGACGATCGCGACATGCATCGTCGGCACGCCGACGTAGACGGTGATTTTCTTGAGAAGGATGTCTTTAGCCGCGGCCGACGGGTCGAAGCGCGGATGCAGGATGATCTCGGCGCCGAGCCGCAAGCCCATGACCAGAACCACGGACAGCGCATAGATGTGGAATAGCGGCAGGATGCAGAGGGTGCGCTCCTCGCCGTCGCGCAGCGGGTTCGGTCCGACGTGCGTCGTTTCCAGATATTGCGCGCAGGCCGCGCTCAGGTTCGCGTGCGTCAGCATCGCGCCCTTCGGCTCGCCTGTCGTGCCGCCGGTGTATTGGATCACCGCCAATTCGTCCGTCAGATCGCCGAGCGGATGGGCCTGAAAGGCTCCGTCATTATCGATGAGATCGCGGAACGCGAGCAGGCGTTCGTCGTGCACCGGCTCGCTCAGCATTCCGCCGGCCTTCATGTGCGCCTTGACCAGGTCGGGCGCGAGCGCCCATTCCGCGAATTCGCCGACGATCAGCGTCTTGAGGCGCGTGGCGGCCAGGAGTTTCTCCGCCTGCGGATAGAGGGAGGCGAGATCAAGGGTAACGAGAATGTCGATCTCGCTATCCTCGATCTTGAATTCGAGCCCGCGCAGCGACTCGAGCGGAGAAATATTGACGACGGTTCCCCCCGCCTTCAGCACGCCGAAGAAGGCGATCGGATAATGGGGCGTATTGGGCAGGTAGAGGCCGACGTGCGCTCCCGGGCCGACGCCGAGCTTCTGGAAGCCCGTTGCGGCGCGATTGGCGAACGCTTCCAACTCGCCGTAGGAAATCTGCTTGTCCATGAATTGCAGCGCCGGAAGCGGGCCGAAGCGCTGGGCCGCTGTTTCGAGGATGCTTTGCACCGGGCAAAATTCGATCGGAGCGTCCCAGCGGGCGCCGGGCGGATAGGACTTTAGCCAAGGCCGAGTGTTCATAGGCACCTCCCGTTTCCTCTCTTACACGACCAGCTCGCCCTTGCGTCTCTTGCGAGCGACTTTGAGCAAGTAGTCGTCCACTGACGCCGCCGCCTCGGGATTGAAGCAGACTTTGGCGCCAAAAACGTCATCCTTGTCGCCGAGCACCAGCCGTTCGTTCTTCGCGGCCCCCGCGAGTATGGCCTGCGCGGATTGCTCGGCCGATTGCGCGCGTGGCGGCGGCGGCACGCCGCTTGCCTTCCAGATCCCGGTCGCCGTCACGCCCGGCGTCGCCGAAGAGACGCGGATGTTCTCGTCCCAGAGCTCGTAGCGGAGGGCGAGCGTCAGCGCGTTCAACGCGGCCTTGGTGGCGGAGTACTGCGTCATCTGCGCCATGGGCGCGAACGCGATGCCGGAAACAATGTCGACAATTTGGCCGCCGCCCTGCTGGCGCATGATTGGCAGAACTGCGCGGATTCCATAAAGCGCGCCGTAGAAGTTCAGCGCGAAGGCCTTCTCCCAGTGCTTGTTCGTCAGCTTTTCGAAGAGCCCCCCAATCCGGCGCCCGCATTGTTGAACAGAATATCGATGCGGCCGCCGAACTCCGCGGCGCGGCGGATCATGGCCTGGACTTCGCCTTCATTGGTGACGTCGCAATGGAGCCCGAGCGTCCGGCCGGGATAGGCGTTGTCCAGCCGCTTTGTCTCCCGTTCGAGGTTCTCGTCGTTGAAGTCGGCGAGGACGATCTTCTTCGCCCCATAGGCGAGCATCGTCTCCGCGAGGGCCAACCCAATCCCCGACGCCGCCCCTGTCACGACGGCGACCTTGTCCTTGTAGTATTCGCTTGTCGCGGTCATCATTGAATGGGCTCCTATAAGACCCCAAGTCTCGTAACCGTCGATGAGTAGACGGCTGAGCGCACCCAGGGCCGATATTCGCCGGCTTCCGACCGCGGGTTGACGCGAACGGCCGTCGCAGTCTCGGCTCTCTCTTCCCAAGCTCAATGCGCCGCGGCCATGTTGAGCGCCACGGCGTCATTGAACTTCTTGCCCATCCAGCCGACGCCCAGCCAACATGCGACATAGACGGACAGGAACACGACGAGGAACTTCAGGACCATCGCGGTTCCGCTACGCAGCCTCGTCCCGCAAGTGCCTTTCGCGCAGCTTTATCTTGTCGATCTTGCCGACCGAGGTCAGCGGCAGCGTATCGACGAATTCGACGCGATCGGGCACGGCGAATTTCGAGATCAGGCCCTTTTCGACGAATCCCATCACATGGGCGCGAATCTCGTCCCTGCCGATCTCTCCCTTGAGCTCCGGCAGCACGTTGACCAGCGCAAGCGGCCGCTCGCCCCATTTGTCGTCATGCACGGCGATTACCGCCACCTTCACGACACCGTCCATCTGCAGGATGATGTCCTCGAGGTCGATCGAGGAGATCCACTCGCCGCCGCTCTTGATGATGTCCTTCAGTCGGTCGGTGATGTGCAAAGTCCCATCGGGACTGATCGAGCCCACATCGCCGGTGTGCAGGTAGCCGCCGGCCCAGAGCTGCTCGGACGCCGCGGGATTGTTCTGGTATCCCATCGTCAGCCACGGCGCGCGGGCGACGATCTCGCCGGTGGCCTTGCCGTCATGCGCCACGTCCTCCATGTCGGAATTGACCACACGCAGCTCCACCAGCGCTGGGGCGTAGCCGGGTTTGATCCGGAGCTCGATTTCGTCGTCCATGTCTCCCGTCGTCTGCGCGGTGCTGAGATTCATGATCGTCAGGGTCGGGCAGGATTCGGACTGGCCGTACCCGGCATAGATGTCGATGCCGCGCTTCATGGCCGCCTTCGCCAGCGCCCGCGGCAGCGCCGAGCCGCCGACGATCATCTTCAGCTTCGAGAGGTCCACATCCCGGCTGCCGGGCGCGCTCAGCAGCATCTGCAGGATCGTCGGCACGCAGTGCGTGAAGGTCACGCCCTCGTCCCGGATCAGCCTCAGGAACACGTCGGGCGCATATCGGCCGGCATAGACCTGCTTCAGGCCGACCAGCGTCGCGGAGTAGGGAACGCCCCACGAATGGACGTGGAACATCGGCGTCATCGGCATATAGACATCGTCGCGATGCAGCCGACCTTGCACCGTCGCAACGCCCAACTCGACCAATTGGGAGAAGGCATGCAGCAGGATCTGGCGATGGCTGAAATAGACCCCCTTCGGCTTACCCGTGGTGCCGGTGGTGTGGAAGGTCGTTGCCCGCGTCCTCTCGTCGAAGTCGGGGAAGACGAAGAACGGCGAGCTCGATTCGATCAGCGCCTCGTATTCGCCGGCCACCGGCAGCGTCGTCGTGGGCAGCACCGGCCGGTCGTTGAGCAGGATGTAGCGGCTCACCTTCGGCAGCCTGGACGCCAGCGGCTCGATCATCGGCAGGAAATCGACATTGAGCAGCAAGGTCGTCGCGCCCGTATCGTTCAGCGTATAAAGGAGCTGCTCGGGCGGCAGTGCGAGGTTCCCCGTCTGCAGCACCGCGCCCATCATCGGGATGGCGAAGTAGCATTCATGGTAGCGGTGGCTGTCCCAGTCCAACACAGCAACCACGTCGCCCGCCTTGACGCCGAGATCAGACAGCGCGTTGGCCAACCGTCCCAGTCGGTCGCGGAACTGTAAGTACGTGTGCCGACGCTCGCGGTAGACAATGACCTGCCCAGGGGAGCGTGTCAGCGGCGAGTGCAACAGGTGCTTGATAAGCAGTGGAAACTCGTAAGCTGAAGGGGTGACTTCGACCAGATTCCCCGGCATGGCGCGCCTCCTCCGACGTGCAAAAGTTGACTAGATATAGAGTTGGTGGGTCGCCGCGCATTGATTAGGATCAAAGGTTTTGGGGGCGTATGGGGACAAGATGTCGCAAGCGTTCACGATGTTGGCGACGCTCTTGTATTCCCCCGGGCGTCGGCTCTGGCGGATGGGGTTCTCTGTGTTCTCCGCCCTGCAAAGATCGCAACTGTCAGATCGCAGTCGTCGGCGATCGCATCGCCCGTTCAAGCATCTGCAGCGGGGGAAACTCATTCTCTTTCGGCCGACCGCATGCTCCGGCGGCCCCACGTTGTGGCCGACGATGTCCTCGACCTTCTCGGCGAATTCGGTGAACGATCGTCGGCGGAGGCTTGGTCGTGGCCCCGATGCGATCCGAGCGAAGGACAAACCCTTGCGAGCTCTGCTCTATGCCGGTCGTCCGTTGCACGAGCCGGTGGTCGCGCGCGGTCCCTTTGTCATGAACACCGAGGCCGAGATTGAACAGGCCTACGCGGATTATCGTGCGGGACGCTTCGGTCCGATCTAATGAGTTCGGGCCAAACCACAGGAGACGCGCGTCTTGGCGGCCGAGAATCCGAGGGCCTCCGTCCGATCGGTTGCGGATGACTCCGGCGCATGTTCGCTTTGCTGAAACAGCGATCATTGACGCGAAGCGCGCTCGCGCGTCGAGGCGATAAAGCGGCGTTCGTTGGACCTTTAACGCCAGATCAAGCGGGCGCCCTTACTCTCCCTTCTGACGAAACGCGCCCCCGAGATCCCGATGCTCGCCCAAGATGTTCCCGCTCTCGTGCTGCGCTCATTGACCAAGAGCTTCAACCGGCCGGCGGTCTCCGGGCTCGATCTGTCGGTCGCAGCCGGAGAATTCTACGCTCTGCTCGGACCGAATGGTGCGGGGAAGACAACAACCTTGCGCATGGTCGCCGGGCTCTTGCCGGCCGACAGCGGCGAGATCCGCGTCTTCGGCGTCGACGCGCGGAAGAGGCCCATCGAGGCCAAGCGCATCGTCGCCTGGCTGCCCGACGAGCCTATGCTTTATGACAAGCTCGATCCGCTCGAATATCTCGAATTCGTCGCCGGTCTCTGGTCGGTCGACGGCAAGCGAGCCGAGCGGCTGGCGGGGGAGTTGCTCGAGAGCCTCGGTCTCTGGCCGCACCGGCGCGAACGCTGCGAGGGCTTCTCGCGCGGAATGAGACAGAAAGTGGCGCTCGCCGGCGCGCTCATCCACGAGCCGCGCCTGCTCATGCTCGATGAGCCGCTCACCGGCCTCGACGCGGCCGCCGCCAGGCAGGTGAAGGACATCCTGACCGGGCGCGTGCGAGCGGGCGCAACGATCATCATGACGACGCATATCCTCGAAGTCGCAGAGCGGCTCGCCGGCCGTATCGGCATCATCGCACGGGGCAGGATGGTCGCCGAGGGCACGCTCGACGAGCTGCGCGACAGCATCGGCGCCGGCGGCGCGACGCTGGAGAGGGTGTTTCTCGATCTGACCTCGCAGGCCGAGCGCGCAGCGTGATTGCGAGCGCGGTCGTCTTCTCTCGTTTCGTCCTGCACGATCTCCGCCTCGCCGCGCGGGGGCTGGCGTCGATGTTCGGCGGGGCCTCGCGCGCCAGGCTTGGCATCCTCGTCGCGCTCATATTCATGGCCTTCCACGCGGCGGCTTGGCCGATCGCCGGTTGGCTTGCCCAGGTCGAAGACGGACCGGACGGCGCGGCGCGGGTCGCGATGATTCTTGCCGGCGGCATCGTGCTCGTCGTCCCCTGGATGGTCGCCCAATCGATGACCGCGCTGACCCGCACCCTGTTCGGGCGGTCCGACCTCGAATTGATCCTCTCCTCGCCCGTCGACGCGCGCAGTCAGCTTGCTGCGCGGGCGTTCTCGATCGCGATCGACTCCGTTGCGTCTGTCGGTATCCTGGTGGCGCCGCTCGCCGACGTCGCAGCGCTGCGTGGCCATCTCCACTGGCTCGCGCTTTACCCCGCCCTGATTGCGGCCGGTCTCATGGGGACCGGCCTCGGCGTCATCCTCGCATTGGGCCTGTTTCTGGCCGTGGGGCCGCGGCGGGCGCGCCTCTTCAGCCGGATCGCGGCGACGATGGTCGGCGCCTCCTTCGTGCTCGGCGCGCAGGCCGTCGCTATGCTGCCCGATCGCATGCGGGCGGGCGTCCTCGCGATCTTTGCGCCGCCGGCCAGGAGCGCCGACGCGCTGCAAGATCTTTTGTGGGCGCCGGTGCGCGCGGCGGCCGGCGATTCCTCGGCAATGCTCATATGGGCGGCCTCCGGCGTCGCCGTCTTCGCACTCGCCTGCGTCCTCTTCGGCGAGCGATTCGCGCAGGCGGCGGTGATCGCGGCCGGCGCCCCGGAGAAAGCGGGCGGCGCGACGAACCGGACGGCGCGCTTTGGCCGAAGCGCCGGCGCGGCTCTGCGGGCGAAGGAGCGGCGCGTCGTTTGGCGCGACCCCTGGCTGATGTCGCAGCTTCTCCTGCAGGCCGCCTATACGATGCCGGTCGCGGTGATTCTCTGGCGCAGCGGCGGCCCGACGGGGACGATTGGCGTCGCCTTCACGCCGGCCCTTGTCGTGATCGCGGCGCAGCTCGCGGGCGCGCTGTCATGGATCGCGCTGTCGGCTGAGGATGCGCCGGATTTTCTCGCCACCGCTCCCGTCGCGCGAGCCGCCATTGAACGTGGCAAGATCGCCGCCATCGCCCAGCCGATCGCCCTCGTCTTCGCGCTGCCCTTGGCCGCGCTCGCCTTTGCCTCTCCGTGGAGCGGGCTCTGCGCGCTTCTGTTCGGCGCCGGAGCCATCGCCTCGTCGGCGTTGGTCAATCTTTGGCGACAAGCGCCGTCCCGTCGCGGCCTCGTTCTGCGCCGTCATTCGCAGTCGAAGCTGGTCGGGCTCATGGAGCACCTGGTCTCGATTCTTTGGGCGGTCGCGGCGGCAATTGCCGTCATCGGCTCATGGGCGGCGGTCGTGCCTCTGGCCGTGGCGGCCGCCGTGTTGGCGATCAACTGGAAGTGGGCGGCGATAGCGTCGCCTGCGCGCTCCTGACAGCAGCCCTCGCGGTCGCCGCCCGAATCCCCTCGTCCTGCCGGTTGCTGAGACGACGGCGACCATCCGCGGCCGTCTCCGAGCGGACAGATCGCCTTCCTGCGCTCACACCTGCAGGATCGAATTGAAGTCGAAACTCTGCCCCGGGGGGTTCTGCCCGACCCTCAGCGTTTTTTCATTCGGGAAGTGGTTGGGCGGCACCGGCAGGTTATAGGGCGCCGGAACGCCCTGGAACACGCGCCCGGCGAGATCGTATTTCGAGCCGTGGCATGGGCAGAAGAAGCCGCCCGGCCAGTCCGGCGCCGGATTGGTCGGGTCGGGCTTCGGGTCGAACAAGGGCACGCATCCGAGATGGGTGCAGATGCCGACCAGCACAAGGAATTCCGGCTTGATCGAGCGGTGCCAGTTCTTGGCGTATTCGGGCTGCTGCCAGTTGTCGGAATTGGGATCCCGCAGGATCGAGAGGAGTTTCGGGTTTTGCAGCTCCTTCAGCGACTCCGGCGTGCGGCGGACGACGAAGACGGGACGCGACGCCCACAAGGTCACGATCCGCTGCCCCGGCTGGAGCTGGCTCACGTCGACGTCGACCGGGCCCGCCGCCGCGATCGTCGCGGAGTCCGGGTTCATCTGGTCGATGAACGGCCACAGAGTCAGCGCCGCCCCGACCGCCGCGACCGAGCCCGTGGCGAGAAAAAGCATGTCGCGGCGCGACGGCGCATGCGGCCCGGCGGCCGGAGCGTTGGCGTCGGAAGGAATGTCGGTCATCGGTTCGCCTCCGGAACAGCTGGGTTCGGGCCGAGCAGGAATTGGGCGGTTCGAACAGGTCTGCGGCGCGCCGATCGCAATGGGAACTCATGACCCCCGCCACCCCGACGCAAGAAATGCGGCGGCTCGACGAGAGCGCATGCGCCTTGTGCGACAACGCGGACGAAAAATCAACGCCGACCGTGGGACGCGGCTCGCATGAGTTTCGCGCCGGCGGTCGAAATCCAACTCTTGGCGGCACAAAGCGCGAAAGGGGGAAACAGGCGAATAGCGCCTGTTGGCCGAAGCGGGGGAATGGGTGCGGCAATGGGCGTAGACGCCAAGCAGGCGCACACATTCAGCAATTCGGGAGGTTCGACGTCGAACTGGGCAGACTTTGAACCGGAGAATCCATACGGGGGAAAGCCCAACGCGACCGATTTCGAGATCACGTTCACCGACCCCGGCGCCCCGCTCAACGCCGCATCCTTTGAAGACACGACAACCCGCACCAACTGGATTGCGTCGATCTCTGGATCGCAAGTGACCTTTACCGCGCCGACAGGGACGTCGCTCGCTTCCGGCGACGATGCTTGCAGGCTTCTGTGCGCTTGGCGTCGTCGGCTACCACGCGGCGTGGAGAAGAAGCGCGTCCGCGTAGCCCTTCGCCTCGTTGCGTCCACTACGCTGCGAAGACCTCCGTACGGCTCCGCGGCCCGCCCGGCTCGAGGTCGGCCGCTTCACACGCCTCATTCCTGTTGACTTCGCCGCGATTGGCCAGAGGGTGAGCTACGGGCACACGGGCAATCGCGCCCCCGGCTTCCAGCCCTACGACACGTTCAAGTGCCAGGACGGCTGGGTCTTCATCGGCGCTCTCGGCGGGACGATCTTCGCTCGGGTGCCGAAGTTCCTCGGCCTCGATCCGGAGGTCTATACCTATGACGCCTGCTCGCGCGACGCGGCGGCCGTCAACTCCGAGAAGGGCCGCGAGCTCGACCGTAAGCTGCGAGTATTGCGCCGAGCGCACGAGCGGCGGGGTTGAAACCGCCCTCAACAGGGCCAAGATCGGCTGCGCGCGGGTATTCGGCGTCGCCGATCAGATTGCGGACCCCCACTATGCGGCGCGGGAGATGACCGTACCTGCGCTTGACCGGCGCTCCGGCGTGCCAGTCCGGGTCTATGGCGTCGTGCCCAAGATGTCGCTCACGCCCTGCCGGGTCTGGCGCGGCGCCTGTGCCGTCGGCGAGGACACCACCGACATCCTCGCGAAGCTGCTGGGGCTGTCCGAAACGGAGATTGACGGGCTTTACGCCGAGGAAGTGGTGCACCGCACCGAGCCGTTCACCTCGCCCCAGGTCGGCGCCCTGCATCCCTGAACGCGGTCGTCGGCCCTTGTCGACGTTGTGACCTCGAAGTCCGTCATGTCGTCGGACACCGGGAAGGTCTCGGCGTTATGCCCGACGATCTGGCGCACGCCGCCTGGGACGAAGCCGGGCGGAGACAGCGGCGGACAGCCGCGAAGGCGGTCGTCAGACTTCGCCGTCTGTCTCCCGCGGCGGTTCAATCACGATCCGCCCCCCGTCAAAGTCAACGACCGGCGCGACGTTTCTGGTGAAGGGCAGCAGAAGCGCTTCCGCCCCGCCTTCGGCGGCGATCTCGAGAATGTCGCCCGCCCCGTAGTTCATCAGCGAGGCGACGCGGCCGAGCCGATTCCCATCGCGCGTCACCGCCTCGAGGCCGACAAGGTCGTCATAGTAGAATTCATCGGCTTTCGGCGGCGGCAGCTGGTTCCGGCGGGCGAAAATTTCGACCCCCGTCAGCGCCGCGGCCGCCTCGCGCGTGTCGACCCCCTTCACCTTGACGACGAGCATGTCGTCCTTCAGCCCCCGCAGGCGCTCGAAGGCGAAAGCGCGAGAACGCCCGGCGTCGGTCAGCGTCCCATAGGCGCCGATCGCCCTTGGTTCAAACGTGAAGGATTTGACGCGCATTTCACCTCGCACGCCCTGGGGCGCGCCGAACGCGCCGACGAGGACGAGGCGATCCGGCCTGAGCAACGATCAGGCCGTTCAGGCCGCGGCGGCCTTGGCGACGGCAGCCTGCTCCGCGGCGGCGCGCTCCTGCGCCTTCTTCCTCGGCTTGGCCTTCTCCGGGTTGTTGGGGGTTTTCCGCTGAGCGAGGCCGAGGCTGTCGAGAAGGCGCAGCACTCGGTCGGTCGGCTGAGCGCCCTTGGCCAGCCAGGCCTTCGCCTTTTCCTGGTCGAGCACCAGACGACCCGCGTCGTCCTTGGCCTTCAGCGGGTCGAAGGTGCCGATCTTCTCGACGAAGCGGCCGTCGCGCGGCATGCGCGCGTCGGCGACGACGATCCGGTAGAACGGGCGCTTTTTCGCGCCTCCGCGCGACAGGCGAATTTTCAGGGACATTGCCGTTTTCCTTTCAGTGCGACAGTTGTGAGGTGGAGAGCGGGATTTGCGCGGGCGGATGGCGATAGATCGCGCAATTTGCTCCGCGGAATGTGACGACGTGGTCGAACACTGCGCCAAGCTTTTCAGCGACGCCGATCGATGGAGCGTTGTCGACATGGATTAGGCTGATGACTCCGTCCCAGCCGAGCGTTTCGTAAGCGAAAGTGCGCGCGCGCCGCCCAGCCTCCTGCGCCAGCCCTCGCCCACGCGCCGCGGGCATTAGCGTCCACGCGACCTCGCGGCCGGGAAATCCTTCGGGCGACCAGAGCCCCGACCAGCCGACAAAGGCGCCAGTGGCTTTTTCCTCCAGAGCCCAATGTCCGTAGCCGCGCAAAACCCAATGGCCGATGTAGTAGGCCATGCGCCGCCACGCGTCGTCGCGCGTGTGTGGCCCGCCGATGTAACGAGCCTCCTGGGGGTCGGCGTAGATCGCGGCGAAAGGCGCGAAATCGTCTTCGCGCCAGCTGCGGAGCAGAAGCCGCTCGGTTTCGAGGACAGGAATCACTTCTTCTTTCCCCCGAACGGGAAGGCGCCGCCGAGCCCGGGCAACTTGCCGGCGCCGCCGAGGCCCGGGAACTGCGGCGGCAGGTTGAAGGCGCCCGGCGGCGGGGCGGCCGGAATGCCGGGCGGCCCCGGCGGCAGGCCGGGCGGGCCGCTGCCGCCGATCTGCTTTTGCATGGCCTCGATCTGCTCCGGCGTCGGCATCGGCATGCCGCCGCCGAGGCCCATCATCTGGCCGAGCTTGCCCATCATGCCGCGCTTGCCGCCGGCCGCGCCGCCCATCACCTTCATCATGTCCGCCATCTGGCGGTGCTGCTTCAGGAGCCGGTTGACCTGCTCGACGTTGACGCCCGCGCCGGCTGCGATGCGCTTCTTGCGCGAGGCCTTCAGGATGTCGGGGTTGCGGCGCTCCCGCGGAGTCATCGACGAGATGATCGCGCGCTGACGCTTGACGAACTTGTCGTCGAGATTGGCGGAATTGAGCTGATCCTTGATCTTGGCGACGCCGGGCAGCATGCCCATGATTCCGCCCATGCCGCCGAGCTTCTCGATCTGGGCGAGCTGTTCCGAGAGATCGCTCAGATCGAACACGCCCTTGCGCATCTTCTCGGCCATCTTGGCCGCCTGCGCCGCGTCAATGTTTTGCGCCGCCTTCTCGACCAGGCTGACGATGTCGCCCATGCCGAGGATGCGGTCGGCGAGGCGCGCGGGATGGAAGTCCTCGACCGCGTCCATCTTCTCGCCGACGCCGAGCAGCTTGATCGGCTTGCCGGTGACCGCGCGCATGGAGAGGGCCGCGCCGCCGCGACCGTCGCCGTCCATGCGGGTGAGCACGATGCCGGTGAGGCCGACCCGCTCGTTGAAGTTCTTGGCGAGATTGACCGCGTCCTGACCGGTCAGCGCGTCGGCCACCAGCAAAACTTCGTGCGGCCGGGCGGCATCGCGGATGTCCTCCATCTCCTGCATCAGCGGCTCGTCGATGTGGGTGCGGCCGGCGGTGTCGAGCAGTACAACGTCGTAGCCCTGCAGGCGGGCGGTCTGCTCGGCGCGCCTGGCGATGGAGACCGGATCCTGGCCCGGAATGATGGGGAGCGTATCGACGCCGGCCTGCTGGCCGAGCACGGCGAGCTGCTCCTGCGCCGCCGGGCGCTTCACGTCGAGCGAGGCCATCAGCACCTTGAGCTTGTCCCGCTCGACGAGGCGCTTGCCGATCTTGGCGGCGGTCGTCGTCTTGCCCGCGCCCTGCAGGCCGACCAGCATGATCGCAACCGGCGCCGGGGCGTTGAGGTCGATCGTCTGGGATTCGCGCCCAAGCGTCTCGACCAGCGAATCGTGCACGATCTTGACGACCATCTGGCCGGGCTTGACCGACTTGATGACGGAGGCCCCCACGGCCTTGGTGCGGGTCCTGTCGACGAAGGACCGCACGACCTCGAGCGCGACGTCCGCCTCGAGCAGCGCGCGGCGCACCTCGCGCATCGCCGCGTTGACGTCTTCCTCCGAGAGGGCGCCGCGGCCGGTCAGCCTGTCCAAAACGCCAGAGAGCTTTTCGGAGAGGCTCTCGAACATGGGTTGCTCCTTTTCAGACGACAGACGCGGATATGGTCATCGCCTTCGTCTTCCGCTCGTTTTCGACCTCTGTGTTCTGCCGCTGCAGTCCGAAACCAACGCCTATAGCGCCCGGGGGCGCGACGCGCTGCCGGACGGGGACCGCTGGCCTCACAAGGGACAGTCGGCTCGATCGACGAGGCTGAAGAACCTGACGAGGACGCGGTTTTTAGGCGGGAGGCGTCAGGATGTCAAATCTGCGAGCTTGAAGGGTCCGCCGCGTCCTGCGGCGTTTCCGCGGCTTGCGCCTTGGGCAGACCCGGCGGCGCCGAGCGTGCGGGGATGGCCGGCCGCCGCGCTACCGCTTCACCTCACTGATCTGGATCGTCGGCTGGATCTTGGTGAAGTTGGGAATGTCACCCATGATCTCCTTCGCGTGGGGAGTCATGGCGGCCTGAAATGCTTCCGGCAACTCGGCGAGGATGTGGCCGATGGCGATGAAAGACGGAGGGGCGCCCGGCGAGCCGCCCGCGATGCCCTGCTCGACGTTGATCCCCTTGCAGGCCGAGCCCAACCTAGCTTCCACCATCGGCATATGAGTCGCCAGATAGTACTTCATATCGAACTCGGCTCGCTCGCTCCAGGGATAGAACACGCTTACCTTGATCATGGTCGACGCTCCTTATGGTCGGTCGGCTTCACGTCGTCCGGTCGGACGGGCGGCTCATCGACAGCCTGATGAATCGGGATTGCCGGGTAGGTTGTCGGTCGCATCGCGATCATTCGCTTGAGGAGACGAGATTGCCACCTTGCTCACAGCGCGTCAAAGGACAGGACTTCTGTCGCAAGGGCGCGCAGCCGAACCGGCCGTGGATCGTCTGAACGCGCCGCCGACTTTTTTGCGCATGAAATGCGTTTTTCATCAAAGTCGAAAGCTTTGATCGGCGTCGGCGCCGGCTCCTCGGATTGCCCTGACGGCTTCGATGCAACCCGGCGCGCAGAAATTGGGTATACACTGGCGCTCAGGGCGGGTGGCAATGATTCGAGGCGAGGCGCGTTTGGCTCGACAACAGCGCGGATTCCTGATGGGCCGGCCCAATACGCCCGAGCCTCCGCCGCCAGGCATGATCGCGCGCGTGGCGGCGGCGCGGGCGATCATGGAAGCTGTGACCCAGGGGCGGCCGCTCGAGGAGCGCCTCGCCGCCGACCTGTCGCTACGCGATTCTCGACTGGATCCGCGCGATTCCTCGCTCGCCCGCTCGATCGCCATCGTCGCCCTCCGACGGTACGGCACGATCCGCAAGGCGCTGGCGCAGAAGCTGGACAAGGGCATGCCGAAGCGCAGCGGCTTGCTGGAATGGACGCTCGTCGCCGGCGCGGCGCAGATCCTCTTTCTCGACGCGCCCGACCACGCGGCGGTCGATCTTGCGGTGAGGGCGGCGCGGGCGGACGCCGCCAGCGTCCCGTTCGCCGGCCTCGTCAACGCGGTCCTGCGCGGCATCGCGCGCGATCGCGAATCGATCCTCGCCGCTTCCGATCCGCTCGACGACGACACGCCACCGTGGCTTGCCGCCCGCTGGCGGGAGACCTACGGCGAAGCGACGGCGCGGGCGATTGCCGCCGCCCATCGCTCGGAGCCGACGCTCGACATCAGCGTCAAGAGCGACCCGGAGGCCTGGGCGGAAAAGCTCGGCGGGATCGTTTTGCCCACCGGCTCCGTCCGCCTCGACACCCACCAGGCCGTGGCCGAGCTCGAAGGCTACGCTGATGGCGAATGGTGGGTGCAAGACGCAGCGGCCGCCCTGCCGGCGCGGCTCATCGAGGCGCGGCCCGGCTCGCGGGTCGTCGATCTCTGCGCGGCGCCGGGCGGCAAGAGCGCCGAGCTCGCCGCGGCCGGCGCCGCCGTCACGACCGTCGACCGTTCGGCCGAGCGGCTTAAGGTGCTCGCCCAGAATTTTGATCGGCTGAGGCTTCACTCCGAAGTCGTCGTCGCCGACGCGCTCGCCTTCGAGGCGCCGGCGTTCGACGCCGCGCTGATCGACGCGCCTTGCACCTCGACCGGCACCATTCGCCGTCATCCCGATGTCGCCTGGACGAAGCGGGCGAGCGACCTTAATCCGCTCGTCCGGCTGCAGGCCCAGCTTCTCGACAAAGCGATCGCGTTGACGCGGCCAGGCGGAACCGTCGTCTATTGCACCTGTTCGCTCGAGCCGGAAGAGGGCGAGGCGCAGATCGTCTCTGTCCTCAGGCGCAATCCGGACGTGCGGCGGTCTCCGGTCGGTTTGCAGGAAATCGGCAACCTCTCTGAGTGCCTCACGCCAGCCGGAGAGCTGCGCACCCTGCCGTGCCAACTTTGGGGCGACGACCCGAGACGATCCGGGCTCGACGGCTTCTTCGCCGCTAGGCTCGTGAAGTCGGGATAGCGGCTCGATCCGCATGCTGTCCTTCGACTGAGCGGGTTCCCGCACGATTAATCGGCGCATGAACGTGAATTTAGTGTGACCGCCGTCACAGCGGCGGATGCTGTTTTTTGTTTACTATTCGTTAAGGTTTGGTGACTCGGGCGATGCATAGCCTGTCTCGGTAGTTCATGGGGCGGGCGGTCGAGAGGAGTTCCAAGTCAAGGATGCGTCATAGGGCGAGGTAGACGCAGTTTGGGGGGAGTCTACGCGCGCACCGCTCACGGGCGGCGACCCTTTTTGGGTTGTCCTTGATTTGGAACTCCCCTCGGAAAACGCGTGTCTCCCACCGACTGACGCTCGCGAGCCGCTTCCTATTGAAGCCGGGGCCGCTTCAGGAATGCAGCCCGGTCCGCCGACTTGATCTTCAGGCCGAGCGCCCGGCCCTCGCGGAGGACCTCGATCGGGATTTCAACCCCAGCCTCGCCGCAAGCCCAGACCTTTCGGTAGAAATCGCCCAGGTCGGCGATCTCAACCCCTCTCACGCTTGCGAGAATGTCCCCTCGGCGAAGGCCCGCGCCCTCGGCCGGCCCGCGCTCGGCGACCGCTGCGACGACGACCTCATCGTCGCTTTCGGCCGAATAGATGCCGAGCCATGGGCGGGCGGGCCTGTTGACGCGGCCGTAGGTCAATAGGTCCCCGAGGATCGGCGGCAGGAGGTCGATCGGCACGATCATGTTGATGTCGCGGGGCCCGCCAGACACAGTCAGCTGTTCGACGTGCAGCGAGCCGACGCCGATCAGCCGACCGTCCCCGCCGATCGCGCCCGCGCCGCCCCAGAAAGGATGGGCGGGGGCCGTGAAGATCGCTTCGTCGAGGAAATACTCCCAGTACCCCGCGAAATCCTGCTTACCCACGATCGACGCGTGGACCGCCTTTGTGCCTCCGCCGGCCGCGACGACCACCGGGTCGCCGACCCGGGCTTCGCCGGAGCGACCGAATTCCAGCGTCGGACAATCGAGCCGGTCGAGCGCCTGCACGAGTCCGAATCCGCTCACCTGGTCGATCGCGAGCGCATGGCCGGGAACGACGCGGCCATCGTCGCGCGCGATCCAGACGGTTTCCGCCTCGGTGATGAGGTAGCCGATCGTCAGCACAAGGCCGCTGTCCCGGATCACCACGCCGCTGCCCGTTCGGTGCTCGCCCAGCGTCTGCGCCGTATAGGCGTCCTCCGGAATCGACGACTGGACCGTCACGATAGACTTGAGGGCTCGATCCAGATCGAAATTGAGGCCGTCCGCAAGCCTCTCCGGACTCGCCCTCTCAGCGTGCCCCCGGGGCTTTTCGGTCATCGCCTTTCCTTCCGATCGCGAGTTTCGGAATGTTACTTCGCCGTCAGCCGGGCCGCAATTCGCGCGCCCTGAAAATTCGCCCCGACGGGCCGATCTGGTTCACAATTGCGCGACCGGCTCGCCGGTTCGACCTGGGTCAATCGTGTCGGGCTCCAATCAGATGTATCAGTAAGCTGTAGCAGGACCTCGCCGCCTGGCCGCAACTCCGAGCGACTGGTCGTCTCCCTGTTACCGGCTGGAGCAGGGAGTTAATTCCCGATAATTCTCCCTGATATCTGCCCGGCGCTGACATGTATTTTTTGGCTCAAGCGACTGTAAACAAATGATTTTCTCTCAGACCACAGGTGTTCAGTGTTGTCAATTCTCGCTCAGCAGGGAGGAACAGGGAGAAGATCGTTCCTGGCTGAGGGCCGCCAGACGCCGCAAGTCTCACGGTTCGGTCCATTTCGGGTATGCCATGGTCTGCCCGAACAGCGGGCGTTGACTGTCGCTAAGGCCGAGCTTCTCGGACAGCGCCAGCCGGTCAAAAAGCGCCTTGCTCGGACTCTTGGAGCCTACGACCTTCCGGCGGCGCGGGATCCAAGCGTTAAAGACACAACACGACCGCCTTGCATCGGGCGAGGCGCGCTCGATGAAATAGCGCTCGAGCACGCGCTCGTAGATCCGAGTCAGGCCCTCGAGATCGGCGAGCGCGACCCGCTCGTCGATCGCGTGAATGGTCGCGTTTGGCAGGCCGAGGTCGACGACCGGGCAGACGTCCTTGATGAAACGCGCATCGGACGTGCCGCCGCCGGTCGAAAAAGATGGACGACGTCCGGTCACGTCCTCGACCGCGGCGGCGACGAGGTCGGTGAACTCGCCGCGCGGGGTCAGGAAGGCGACGGCGTTGGTCGGATCGAAGGCGAGCGTATGGCGTGAGCCCTCCGCTGCAGCCTCGACGCGTCGCGCGATCTCAGCCGACAGCGTTTCGGGCGTCCAGAGGTCGTTGAAGCGGACGTTGAACAGGAGCCGAACCTCGGCCGGAATCACGTTCGCCGCCATATTGCCGACGTCGACGCTGACCACTTCCAGGTTCGAAGGGTCGAAGTCGGCGTCGCCATGATCCAGCGGCGGGTCGAACAGCGCCGAGAGGATCGGCGCCAGCGCTCGGATCGGATTGTTCGCGATATGCGGGTAGGCGACATGGCCCTGCCGGCCGTGCAGGACGAGCCGCCCGGTCAGCGACCCGCGCCGGCCGTGCTTGATCGTGTCCCCGAGCGACCCGACGCTGGTCGGCTCGCCGACGATGCAGTGATCGAAGCGTTCGCCCCGCGCGAGCGCCCAGCGGATGAGCTTGCTCGTGCCGTTGATCGATGGGCCTTCCTCGTCGCCGGTGACGAGAAAGCTGATCGAGCCTGGAAAAGCGCCCCTGGCGATGAAGCGCAGGGCGGCTGAGGCGGCCGCCGCGAGACCCCCCTTCATGTCGCAGGCGCCGCGCCCCCAGATGAGACCGTCGGCAATCTCCGCCGAAAACGGACCGAAGCGCCAGCGCGCCGCGTCCCCGGGCGGCACGACGTCGGTGTGCCCGGCGAAGACGAGGTTTTGCGCCGCCGTTCCGTAACGGGCGTAGAGGTTGAGGACGTCCGGCGTTCCAGCTTCCGAGAAGGTTTGGAGCTCCGTCGTGAAGCCCGCCCCGGCGAAGAGATCGGCGAGATAGGGAAGCGCGCCGGCGTCTGCCGGCGTCACGGAGGGAAAGGCGATGAGCGCTCGGGCGATGTCAAGAGCGGAGGGGGGATGCGCCATGAAGTGTCTCTTTGAATAGTCGAAGATGGCGGGTGGGAACGGCTTCCCTCCGACCCCGCTCGCTACTCGCTATTTCCTGCTCGCTATCTTGGCCGCATCTCGCGCACCGGGGCGGTCCAGTCGAGGCCGACGTCGTAGATTGGCGGCTCCGTGTTGGAAAGCAGGTTCCATAAGCCCGTAGCTGGGCTCTTTTTCAACGCCTTGACCAGCGCACGCCCGTCGTGGAGGCCGCAGACGCACATACGTCCGACCAGACCGTCGTCGGGCGCATTGCGGATATCATCGTAGAAGACGAGCCAGTTGTCGAAGAGCGGCCCGAGCGAGTGCCCGCGAACTTGCAGCGCGACGGTCTGGGGCTCGGCGTCGCGCGGCGCCTCGACCTCGTCGAACGGCCCCTGCCCCTCGGCATAGAAGTGGACGACCGCGCCGGCGCCGACATAACCGATCAGCGGCGCTTTAGGACTGATCGGCTTGCCGCCCCCACCGAGCAGCCGTGGCGGCTCGATGCCGAGATATTCGGCGACAATGGCGATTTCATCGGCGCGCAGGCGTCGGTGGCCGTTTAGGAGATCGGTCACCGCAGAAGGCGAACGCCCGAGGGCCTTGGCGAGGCCGCTGCGGGTCTTGCCGGTATGCCTGAGACCGGCGCGGATCCAGTCGACGGTCATGTTCCACCCCCTGTCGTTGGACGCCTCACGCGCGCGTCCAGCTTGCAGCGTTTGCAGGCCGCCAAACCTGACGGACTAACCATGCTTTCCGAAAAACAGCAATTACAAAGAACAGAAAAATTGAGGGGCGGTTTGGATTCACGGAACGCGCAAAGCAGCGCAAGCGGGCAACGTTATGACGCCCAAGTCTGCAGCGTGAACATTCTGCCCGCTTTGGCTCGGCGCCATTCGAAGGCGGCGCTCGCTCCGGGGTTCTGTAGTTTGAGCCGCCTGGTCGCGTCAGCTTCGACGCGGGGCGGAAGGGCAACCACTCTCGGCTTATAATTTTAAGCAATATTGAAGTAACAACGACTAAAATGGCGATTTTTTATTCGTTTTCCCGTGAAATAACAAGATAATGTACTGCAACTGATAAAAATATAGCGGATATCGTGCAGATTATCGCGCGTTGTTGATTAACTATTCCGTTGAGTAAGCGCGGTCTAGTCGGAAGAACAAATTGACAACACCGCCTTCGATGGGCAATTTAGAACAAAGAACGAACTGCTGTCGCCTTCCTCTTCGGATGCTCATCGACTGACGGAGAGAAAACCGGAGCGGGGCGGCGGATGCGGCCGGTTTAGGCCGTGGAACGGCGAATTTATTGGAGGCGCACGCGATGCTGAAGCTTATCGAAGGGTCCTATGCTTCGTTTTTCCCCAAGGAAATGGACGCGATGTTCCGCAATCGAGCGGAAACTTTTGGCGAACGGCTCGGCTGGGAGGTCGTGGTAAGGAACGGCTACGAGCGGGATCGGTTTGACGACCTCAATCCTTTGTACCTCGTTTCGGTCGATCCGGTCACGGAACGCTACTTGGGTTCCCTGCGGCTCCTCCCGACGACCGGGCCGAACATGTTGCGCGATGTCTTTCCGCAACTGCTCGAAGATGGGGAGTGCATCGAGAGCGCGACGATCTGGGAAGCGTCTCGAATCTGCACGACCGCCTCGGAAGGACAATCCGGACGCGGCAAAGGCGGCGCCCATTCTGTTCTCGGCGAACTGATCGCGGGAATTGGCGAAGTCGGCGTGATCGCCGGGCTGACTCAGATCGTCGCCGTCTTTGACGAGCGGCTTCTGCGCATCCTGAAAGCGGTTCGGTGCCATCCCGAAATCATCGGGAAGCCCCAGCTGATCGGCGGAACCATGAGTTACGCCGCTCTCTTCGACACCAGCGAGGACATCCTGGAAGCGTTCCGTGGTCCGCTCGGGATCGATGGCAGCGTACTCGCGCCCGAGGCCCGAGAGCTCGTCTTTTCCTAGCTCAAGAACAAACAATGAACGACCTATCCGACCAACGATCCGTTTGGCCGCGCCCGCTTTCTCGCCTGTGAAAGCCGCGCTCTTCGCTCAAGCCATCGGTCTGCGATTTTTTACGGAGAGTTCCATGAAAGGACCGAATCCACCGCGCCGGAAGCGGCGCAATCGCGATACCGCCCGGGTAAGAGCGGTTTCTGCCTGCGGCAAGCATCTCAAGGACCTGAAGGAGACCCATGATCGACCGCCGGCCGACATCCCGGTCCCCACGAACAGCACGGTGCGATTCATCGCGCCCGTGCCCGACGGCTCCTACTGCACCTCCCCGGCCCAACTCTGCGCGGAGCTCGGCGAAGAATGACCAGAACCTCATCCACGAAGCGCGGCGGCCGAAAGACCCGAAATCTCGCCGACGCTGTTCAGGAGCGGCTCGACGCGACGCCTGAGCGGCTGGCGAGGGCAAGGGACGCCGGCCAGGAGGCGATCCGCGACGGCGACAGGCTGCGCCGTATTCTTGATCCGTTCGACACCATGCGCGCAAACCGCGTCCTTGCTCCGCACGACGCGAAACTGAATGACATCCGATGGCTGGTCGGCGAGTTGCTTCGCTGGACGCATCAGCACGCCCAACTCGACGCCCTGCGGGCCGTCGCGCCGGATCGGCTCGGCTCGACTGGATTCGGGCCCCGCCCGGGTCTGCCGCAGTCGGAGGCCGCGCTTCATGCCCGAGACAAGCTGCGCAAGGCCGAGGACCGAGTCGGTCCCCATGCATGGCCGATCGTGACCCGGATCATCATCGAGGGCGCCGGGGTGCGCGACTGCCGCGGCTTCATCCCGGAGCTTGCTACCCCCTGGCGGGCGGACGCCGTCGTCACCGACCGGCTGCGGGTCGCCCTCGATACCCTCGGTGAACTGATGGGCGTGACGCGTGGGCACGGGCAGCAAGCATAACGCCGAAACCTAAGGCGGCGTCATAGCCGCGAAAAGCGGGCATCCAGTACGCCGGCGCCGCCAGGTTCGTGAGCGTCGCCAGACCCGCTTTCGCGGGGGCGACATTCACGCAAACGGCTCCACAGCGTTTTGGATCTGGGAGGCGTGGAAAACGAAGGAGAGCTTCATGAGCGAGCAGAACGCACAAACGGAAACGCTTCCCCAAACGTCGAACGGCTGGCTGCGGCTTGCGTCAAAAGCTTTTCTCCATCTGACGCGCGCCCCGCGCCCGACAGGGAAGCCAGAACTCCGTCGCGGCGGCGCCCGAGGCGCAGCGTCTGGTGGTGGGCGTCAAGAAGTCCGCCGTCTGCAAGGACTCGCACGGTCAGCTTCGCAGGATCGATCTGTTTTTGCCGGTGGACCT
>CAVVTP010000018.1:0-111173 GCA_963751165.1 uncultured Alphaproteobacteria bacterium | reverse complement strand
GAACGTCTCCGTCGCCCGCGGATACAAACCCAATTGCGGAGTTCTGCCCGCTCCCAGCCGCGCGATGGCCTTCGCGTGCGGCTCGATCCGCTTGCTTAAACGATGCAACATTCACGGCTGTGGTCTCTCCGACGGCTGGCTTTTCGAAACTTTGTCAAAGGCAGAAAGCCGCTTACAGTCTCATTCGGGGTGGTTTACGAAAATGGCTCTTAGGTCGGCTGCCCGCCGAAAGTCTGCCGCTCCCGCGTTTTCCGCCGGAAGCGCATAGGCCGAGATGGCTTCGGGCGAGATGTTCCAAGGTCATTCCCCTCGCGATCTGCTGAGTGATGTTCACGTTCCCTGACCTCCCCACATTTGCTCATTGCCAGCTTGTCGAAGTTGTCAGTAGTTAACGCTGGGGGAATGCACCAGATTTGGCAAGCCGTGTCGGCCGGCCGCTCAGAGGTCGCCGGAGGAAGACGACATCGAGCCGAGGCCGAAGGATGGTTAACTCTTACGCCATCGGGAGTTGATCGACTTGTCTTCGAGGGTGTTCGCTAAACAGACGCTGCCGCTGGCCGTCTTGTGGGGAATGCCTGGAATAAGGTTCGATTTCTGAAGGAGCTTACAGAGGTTGCGGAAAACCACGAAGTGAGGCCTGAACATGTCGGCGATTGAATTGATCCCAAGCGGTCCGAATCGACGGCTGCGCCATTAGGCTTACCGAAACTATTCTCGGTTACAACGAGAAGGATTTCTCAGCCGAGACGCTGAAAGAGGTGGCATCGGAAATCGGGGTCCGTCACATTTCTTATATCCGCTTCGCGCAGGACAAGAGCGCGGACACGAGTATTTTTACGGCGAGCACCACTTACTCGAAGGAATGGCTGGCGCGCTATTTCCTCAAGAAATATGTAAACACCGATCCGGTTATCTCCTATGGGCGAAACGCCGCTGTGCCGTTCGATTGGGAAACACTAGGAACGGTGAGCCCGCGGCGCCGCATTCCTCGCCGACGCGACAAATCACGGCGTCGGACGCCACGGCCTATCGATCTCGGTCCGGAACAGAAGGGGGGTCTTTTCACTGGTCTCCTTCACCAGCGATCGGTCGAAAGCCGAATGGGAAGAATACAAAATCGAGAATTCGGCCAAACTACATTTGTTGGCAGTGCTTATTGATTGGCCGCGAACATCAATTCCAAGATCCTTCGCCACCCATCAAGTTGTCGCGGCGCGAAGAGCAATGTCTGATCTGGGCTGCACGAGGAAAAACTTATCAGGAGATCGGGAGATCCTCGAGCTGACGTTTGGCAGCGTGAAGACGCATCTGGACAGCGCTCGGCATAAATTGAACTGCATGAACCTAGTCCACAGGGTCGCCGTCGCCATCGCTACTGCAGCGCTTCCGCAAAGCGGTCAGGGAGATATCAGAGATATTTGAGGTTGGTTAGTTAGAGTATCCGTGTTGGTTAGAGCGGTCTTCCAGCAAAATGAATTCAGGGGATTCCCGATTAGGTTTGTTTGTGATTTATGCTCGCCGCGCGAAGGAGGCGGCGGTGATGGCGCTTTCGGACGATCTTCGCAAACGTCCTGTGGGCGGGGTGTTAGAAGGGGGCATGTCGCGCAATGCGGCGGCCAAGCGTTTCGGGGTCAGCATCGCCAGCGCCATACGCTGGGTTTGGCGGTTCCGGGCTACTGGCGACATCTCCCGGCTTCGACGGGCGGGATCGTCGGTCGAACCGCATTGAGGCGCATCGCGATTATCTGCTCGGTCTGATTGGCCGTCAGCCGGATGTGACGCTGTTGGAAATCCAGGAGCGTTTGATCGCCAACTGCGGCGAGCGCTTCTCCTCATCCGTGATCTGGCGCTTCTTCTATCGCCACGAGATCACATTAAAAAAAGACCGCGCATGCCGAGGAGCAGCAGCGCCCGGACGTCTTGAAGCAGCGTCAGGCGTGGTTTGGGGCGCAACTCGACCTCGATCCGAGGAAGCTCGTTTTCATCCATGAAACCGGGGCTTCCACCAATCTGGCGCGCAAAAGCGGACGCTGCCGGCGCGGGCGGCGGCTGCGCGTCGGCGTTGCGCATGGCCATTATAAGACGATCACCCTCGTGGCCGGGCTGCGCCTTTCGGGCCTCGTGGCGCAGAAGGCTTTCGACAAGCCGATGAATGCCGCCACGTTCGAGGACTGGGCGGAAAAATGTCTCGTCCCCACGCTCTCGAAGGGCGACGTCGTCGTCATGGACAATCTGTCGAGCCACAAGGGGCCAAGGGTCGAGAAACTCATCGAGGCCGCTGGAGCCGAGTTACGATATTTGCCGCCCTACAGCCCACCTACAGCCCCGACATGAACCCCATCGAAAAAGCCTATTCCAAGCTGAAAGCCTTCCTGCGCAAGATTGCCGAGCGCACTGTCTCAGGCCTGATGAACGCCCTCGACGCCTGCGCCGAAATTTTCAAACCCGCCGAATGCGTCAATTACTTCAAGGCCTGCGGATATGATACGGATTGATCGGAAACCGCTCTAAGCTGGGGTGGTTTGTCATGCAGGAATAGCTGCTCGACCGCCTCTATGATCGTGATCACCGCCATCGGGCTGGGCGACCGGCCGGCTAAGTCATCGGCGTCCGCCACCAGATCGCCGACGAGTTCCGGCCTCAGTTCGCGGGGATCCCACACCAATAGAAGTGCATAACGGAATGCGGGCTGCCTGCAGCCCTGCGTTACAAGCTGCTCCAGCTTCCGGCGCAGATCTGGCCGATCGTCCAAAGCTGGAGGCCGGTCTCACCAGCGGCTGAGATCAGATAGCTCTCCAATGCCGCATCGAGTTCGCGGCGGCGGATCTCGGAGCACCAATCAGGGTTCAGCGCTGCAAACACCACATCGTGCAGACGGACCACATCGCTGCGGTCTGCGGCGGTCAGCCCATGGTTGCGTACCTTGCGGATCCCGAGCGGCTGGATCAGGTGCGTCAGGAAGTCCTGGCCGCAGACCGGCTGTCCCGCCCAGGCAAAAACCGAAAGTTCGCGCTCCAAAGTGTTACGCAGCCGCCCGAGGAGGCGATCAGCAAGACGTTGGCCTCGATCCTCGAACTCGCCCACAGCCCCGCAATCTAAGATTATCTCCGACCAATTGGCGCCTTCTCTCACGGCGGCGGTGATCAGGGCGAGGCTCAAGGGGTGGCCACCGACAGTCGCCCAGATCTTGTCGAACGCAGCCGGTGGGAACGCTATGCGCGACCTCCCCAGAAGGTCGTGAGCTTCGCTGCGGCTCAGCAGAGGCAACTCGTAAGAGCCGGAAGTTACCACGCGCTGTGTGAGTATTATCCGCGAACGAGGACCACAGAGAGCGTACAGGTCGCTCCCTTGCAGGCCGACCTCAGCATCGTCGATCACAAGCAAGCAGGCGCGCGTGCGCAGCAGCGCCGTCACGTTGTGGGCCTCGCCAGCGCGCACGAGAGTGACCGCTTGCAGATCCTCGCAGCGGCGCACCTCGCCGGCGTCGAGCCAGATCACGATGTCGAAGGCGCTCTCGTGCTCCGCTACGTAGGCGGCGGCAGAGGCTGATTTACCCAGTCCGCCGATGCCGCTGATCGTCACCACAGGTTCAGCCTCGAGCCGGCGTACGAGCTCCCGCGTCGACCTCTGGCCTTACGAGCCGACTGTGATCTGGGGCTGGCGCGAGCCGGCTGACGGCCTCTTCATCGCGGATGGTCTGCAACTCTGGCAGGTACGGTGCCAGGCGCCGCACGACGGTGTCGCTGAAAATGAGCTGCTCGACAATCCGCGACGCGATCTCCTCCGCTCCCCAGAGGTGCAGTGTTTTACCGGTCATGTCGGGCCAGGCCCCAACACGAGTTTCGAACTCCTGGGCAATCTGCGGACGTTTACGCTTGCCGGACAGAAGAAAAATATCCCGCGCCGCTGGCTTTCGGGCGAGGGCTTTCTTAAGGTCTTCCTGGGCCTTGATCATCGGGCGGTCAAAATAGTTGCCGGCGTCGGAATATTCCCCCACGATGCGTCCGTCATCACTCACCGTGTCGACGACCTCGCCTACAGGATAGCCGAGGAGGTTGGTTCCCTGGTGGTTCAGGGGAATTTCCAGCAGAGCATCGAGGAACAGCCCGCCGAACCGCTCGAAGTCGGTGGCGATGTAACCGATCGCTTCCGCGAGGCGGTCGATCTGCGCCGTCTTGCGCTTTGGGTTCATTATCCGGCTCTCTTGATATCCAGTTTCTTATCCCGCTTATGAGGGAGCGATCAGCCTAACCTCCCCAAGTAGTCTAGTGTCTGTCTATATCCCCAGCATTAGTGTTTACCAAGCTTCATCTGTGTGTTCCTACGATTTAGGGTCCGTGGACCGCTGAATGCGCCCACCACGTCGCCGAGCGACCGACGCCTTGCTCCGCTTGGTGGGCGCTGCGCACGGATTGCGCACGGATGGATGTGCGATGTTCCGCAGATGTTCAGCATAAGTCTGCAGGGAGTGAATCCAGATGACTTCGTCAAGTCTTTGAAAAGGCTGGTGCTGCAAGAGAGGATTGAACTCTCGACCTCTCCCTTACCAAGGGAGTGCTCTACCACTGAGCTACTGCAGCGTCCCGGGGCGTCGAGGCCCTAAAACGTCCGGCTTCTGCCATAGGCGCTGCGGCAAGGCAAGCCGCGGCAATCCCCTTGCCGACGCCGGATCACTCGTCGGTCCGGGGCGCCTCGCGCGGGCGGCGGAGCAGGCCGCCGCACGAAGAGGCTGATCGAGGTCCGTTGGAGGCCTTTTTGTTGCTTGCGGATTTCCCACGGCCTATATCCTCGCCGCCCGATGACCGCTTCCTCCCCGCCGATCTTTTCGCAGCGCCACCTGCTCGGCATCGAACATTTGTCGCGCCCTGAAATCGTGGCGCTGCTCGATCTCGCCGATGAAGCGGTGGCGATCTCGCGCCAAGTCGAGAAGAAGCGGTCCACTCTGCGCGGCCGCACCCAGATCAACCTTTTCTTCGAAGCCTCGACCCGCACCCAGTCGTCATTCGAATTGGCGGGAAAGCGGCTCGGCGCCGATGTGATGAACATGGCGGTCGGCGCGTCGAGCCTCAAGAAGGGCGAGACGCTGATCGACACGGCGATGACCCTGAACGCGATGCGGCCCGACATTCTGGTCGTGCGACACCATGCGGCGGGCGCGGTGTCGTTGCTCGCCCGCAAGGTCGACTGCTCGGTGATCAACGCCGGCGACGGGGCGCACGAGCACCCAACCCAGGCGCTGCTCGACGCGCTGACCATAAGGCGCAATCTCGGCCGGATCGACGGGCTGACAGTCGCCATTTGCGGCGACATTGCGCATTCTCGGGTCGCGCGATCCAACATCATCCTGCTCGCAAAACTCGGCGCCTACGTGCGCGTCGTCGGCCCCTCGACGCTGCTCCCGGCCGGCGTCGAGCTTATGGGCGTGGAGGTCTGCCGCGACATGCGCTCCGGGCTCAAGGACGCCGACATCGTGATGATGCTGCGCCTGCAGCGGGAGCGGATGACCGGCGCCCTCGTCCCCTCCACCAAGGAATATTTCCACTATTTCGGCCTCGACCGGGAGAAGCTCTCCTGGGCGAAGCCCGGCGCGCTCGTCATGCATCCGGGACCCATGAACCGCGGGGTCGAGATCGACACGCTGATCGCCGACGGCGCGCAGTCGCTGATCCGCGAACAGGTCGAGATGGGAGTCGCGGTGCGTATGGCGGTGCTCGAGGCGCTGGCGCGCAACCTGCCTAACGGATAAACGGCGACCGCCCGTGATCGAGGCGATTGCCGCCTCGGGGCGAGGGAAACAGCTCGTGAACTCAGTGACGCCTTGGTGATTTTGTGTTTTCATTCCGAAATCTTCACCTTTTTGTGTTTGATTATTTATCACCACGAAGAACACAAGGATTGCACAAAGATCCCAAAAATCATCCGCTTGACGTGCTCTTGTTCAGGTGGAATTCGCCCCCGAACTCGATAGCGGCCATCCTTCGGCAATCGCCGCACTCCTCACGCCGGCGCCTCGACCTCCCGCCCCTGCATCCGCCACACCATGAGGCTTAGCACGACCACGGGAATGCCGATCGCGGCGGTCGCAAGGAAGAAGTGGACATAGCCGAACTCGTCGACCATCACTCCCGACAGGCCGCCGATCAGCTTGCCGGGCAGCGCGTAGAGCGAGGACAGGAGTGCGTATTGGGTCGCCGCGAACTCTTGCGAGACGAGCGACGACATGAAGGCGATCAGCGCCGCGCCGGCGAAGCCCGAGGCGAAGCTCTCGGCGCTGACCGCAAGGGTGAGCAGCGGCAGGCTCGCGCCGTGCGCCGCAAGCAGGGCGAGCGTCAGGTGCGACGACGAGGCGGCGAAGCCGCCGAGGATCAGCGAGGGCATGAGGCCGAGCCGCGCCACCGCGACGCCGCCGCCGAACGCGCCCGCAATGCCGATCCACACGCCGTAGAGCTTTGAGACCGTGGCGATGTCGGACTTGGTGAAGCCGAGATCGATATAGAGCGGGTTCGCCATCACGCCGGAGACGAAATCGGGCAGGCGATAGATCGCCACCAGCGCGAGAATCACGATCAGCGTTGGGCCGTAGCGGCGCAAAAGATCGCCGAGCGGCTCGACGAACGAGACGGCGAAGGAAACGCCGCGATCGCGTGAGACTTCCTTCGGGTAGTCGAGCCGCGGCGACAAGAGACAGCCGCCGATTCCGACCAGCGTCAGCCCCGCCATCGCCAGATAAGCGGTGCGCCAGCTCGCGAAATCGGCGATGTAGAGCGCGCCGGCGCCGGCGCAGAGCATCGCGAGCCGATAGCCGAGCTGGTAGACCGCCGACATCATGCCCTGGCGCTCGATCGGCGCGGCGTCGATCCGCCAGCCGTCGATGGTGACATCCTGGCTCGCGGCGGCGAAGGCGGTGAGAAAGGCGAAGAGGAGGCTCCAGCCGAGGCTTTTGGCCGGCGCGCCGAACGCGAGCCCCGCGAGCCCCGCGGCCACGCCGATTTGCGCGAGCAGCATCCAGCCGCGCCGCCGCCCGAGCCAGCGGCCGACCAACGGCGGATCATATTCGTCGACGAACGGCGCCCAGGCGAACTTGAAGCTGAACGCGAGCGCCGCATAGCTCATGAGCCCGATCGCCGACCGGCTGACCCCTGCCTCCCGCAGCCAGGCCGACTGGGTCGAGAAGATCAAAAGAAACGGCAGGCCCGAGGAGAAGCCGAGCGCGAGCATAAGCGCGAGGCGCGGGTCTTTCAGGATTTCGCGAAAGGGGGGTGTTTTGCGGCTCGAGATCATTGGACGAGCATGGCGCCAAAAGGGTTAATAGGCGATTCCGGATCCCCTACGGCTATCCACGATGACAGATTAGTGAAAATGGGCAATGAGTACATTCCAGGACCGAACATTTGACGACACCGGCGCAATCGAAAATGACCCGATTCTGCGCCGCCTGGACGTTGCGCTGTGCCTGCCTTGCCCTGCTTCCGGCGCGACCGAGTCGAATTCATTCGCGGCCCGACGAATAAATGACCGTTCGAACTGTTCCAATGTGACAAGTCGATGATGGCACGCTGCATGCTGCCTTGCGAGTTCGATCCCGGCCATCAGGCAAGGGGGAGGAGGGTCACAACGTGCTCCAAGGGCTCATTACCAGCAAGCGATTCAGCTCCGAATCCGAGCGGATGGCGAAGGACGCCGACTGCATTCGGTTTTTCGAAAACTACTGGCCTCATCCGTCGGCATCCGTTTCAGGACTGTCCCAATTCGAACAATTGAGACGGATCGCATTGGACCCGCTGCACAATCCCGCCCTCGAAGGCGAAGCGGCGCCCGTGCGGGATTGATGAGAGTTCGACGGCGGGAATGGTCGGGCGTCTGACGCGCCGTTCAAGGCGACGATGAGACAGTCGATATCCGCGCGCACGCATTGCGCCTCGTCACCAACTTGCTCTGGGCTTCCTTCACTTGCGCGACCGTGACCGCCAAAGCGCCGCTGCCGACGATGAAGGACATACCCGCCGTCCGCTCATCGAAACTGCTCATATTTGGCGCTGCCGCAAATCGCCTTCTCGGCCGGCAGCGCAGCGCGCCGGCAATCGAAGGATGCGGCGTTCAGTCCGAAGCAGCCCGACACATCGCCGTCGCGAGAAGCCAGTAGCCGACAGCGCTCCGAGGGCGCTCTTGCATGTCGATCTCCGAGAACCGCGTCGCGGGATCACCGCGTGGAGCAGGTTTCGCTGGCGCCGTTCTGGGTCAGGGCCGCGTTCGGCCCCTTGATCCAGAATTCGACATCCTTGGACGAAGCGCGTCCTCTACGCCTCATTCAACCCGGCGCCGCGCTCGCCAAGAAATTCCATGCCCTTGGCAGTGAGTTTGAACGCCGATCCAGGATGGCTCTCCGTCGGCTCAACGTAACCCTCGGAGAGAAGCCGCTCCAGGTCGCGCTTCTGATCGCCGGTAAGTTTGCGCCCGTCGTCCTCTTCGATTTCACAAAGGAGCTCGACCTGGGAGTTCGTCAAATCGTCGGACATTCCCGCGCCTCCGGCTCCGCTGCTGATGGAACGATTGCTTTCATGTCTGCGGGTGGCGATAGCCCCCGGCCCGACCGCGCTGCCGATGATAACGGCGCGTGCTTCGTCGGAGAGCGCGACGTAGGTGGATTTTCTGACTATCAACATGTAGTTATTGTATATTAGTGGCGAACAAGAAGGCGGATGCGCCAGGTCCATTTCGGAGACTATTTGGAGCGGGTGAAGGGAATCGAACCCTCGTATTCAGCTTGGAAGGCTGCTGCTCTACCATTGAGCTACACCCGCGCCGGAGACTCGATCGGAGGGGGCCGATGGAGACGGGCCGCGCAGTTCATTGCAATCCCGGGCGCCGAAGTCAATGCAGCAAGTTCATTTCATTCAGGCCTTACCGGGTTCCGGCAGCTTCGGATTTGCGTCGCCGCCGATCTCGACGGCTCCCGCGCTGTGCCCGCGTGCGGGCTCGGGCCTTAGGCGAAGACTACGAAAACAAAAGCTTGACGGTGGTCCCGCCCGTGGGGTAGTGTTCTCATTACGTTCCAATGGTCGAGATCGACGAGGCTGAGCCGATGTCGCTCTTGCATTCCTTATTTCCTTCTCTTTTGCCGGAACTGAAGCGCCCGCCCGTCAGCTGCGGTGGGCGTCGCACATTGGCCGGATCGGGCGAGGCGAGGTTTGGTCACCTCGGCGGCTGCGGGCGCAAGCGGAACCGAAAAGGCGCCGCAACCGACTGAAAAGGCTCAATTCAGGAACGGAAATAGCGCCTCCTTCGGGTTGAGCGCGGGCCTCACGCCTCCCGCAGACGCCGGTCGATGAGCGCCAGCGAGATCGCCGCGGCGTTGGAGACGTTGAGGCTCTTGATCGCACCCGGCAGGTCGAGGCGGGCGAGGACGTCGCAGCGCTCCCTTGTCAGCCGCCGGAGCCCCTTGCCTTCGGCCCCGAGGACGAGGGCGAGAGGCCGGGCGAGCGGGACCGCGTCGAGCGGCGCGGGCGCCTCCGAATCGAGGCCGACGCACAGGTAACCCAGATCGCCCATTTCGGCGAGCGCGCGGGCGAGATTGACGACGGAGGCGATCGGCACATGCTCGAGGCCGCCCGAGGCGGATTTGGCCAAGGCGCCCGAGAAGTCCGGCGCATGGCGCTCGGTGGTGACCAGCGCGTCGACCCCGAAGGCGGCGGCGGTGCGCAAAATCGCTCCCACGTTGTGCGGGTCGGTGATCTGGTCGAGGACCACGACAAGGCCGTCCGGCGGCAATTCGGAAAGGTCGATCGGCGCAAGCGGTCGCGCCTCGAGCAGCACCCCCTGGTGCACCGCGGCACGCGGGCTGCGGGCGGCGATCTCCTCGAGGCTCATGACCCGAGTCTCGACCCCTCGCGCCTCGATCTGTTCCCTGAGCTTCTCGGCAGCGGCGAAGGTGGCGTAGAGGCGGACGAACTCACGCCGCGGCGCCTTCAGCGCCGCCTCGACGCTGTGGAAACCGTAGATCCGCACAACGTCCGTCTCGCGCCTCTCCCGCGGCCGATCGCGCCCGGCCTCCCGTCCTGGCGTCGACGGGCTGATCGGCGGCTTCGCTGAAGGGGCGGGACGGCGCTCCTCGCGCTTGCGGGCGTCCGGCGCGTCGCGGCGTTCGCGCTTGCGTGTCATGGGGAGATTTCGCTTCGGCTACGAGTTTGGTCATAAGCGCCTTCGGCGCGCAAGGCCAGACAGCCGAAGCACAGCCGAAGCCCATAGCGCGGTCGATTTTCCAGTTGACAGGCCGGCCGCCGAGGCAACATAAGCCGATGCCCTCGCCTCGGCCTGCTCCGAGGCGTTTTCGTCCCGAGCCTCGCTCGCCGGAGTGTTGGGGGAGTGTCCCGAGCGGCAAAGGGGGCGGACTGTAAATCCGCTGGCTAAGCCTTCGTAGGTTCGAGTCCTACCTCCCCCACCATCATTTTAAAATCAATGACCCGCGGACGCCTTGTGTCCGCGAATTGTGCCAGAGTCGGCGAACGGGCGGCTGTTCGAAGCAGCCGCCCGTCGCCGGATCTGAGCCCGTAGACACCACAGGATCAAGCTGCGGGGAAGCGAGGGACAGGTCCGGCGTCTTCCATAAGCCCGAACAGTTGCATGGGCGTGAGAGCCCGTACGAGCAAGGAAGGGAGGGGAGTATGCCACAAGAGACGCGCATTGTCGGCCTCGATGTCGGCCGATGACCAAATCCGCGCCTCGCGCCCCACTTGCACTATGGGTCGCGGCCCAAGCGGCAATTGTCCGCCGCAGACCGCGCAACACTTGACCTCGTTCAGTAACTGCTCGAGCGTTCCACCCATTGGCCGCCCTACCGTCTCTCGTCGGCCGCCGGCTTCGCCGCCTCACGGAATGCCGCGACGAATTGAGCGAGTGTCCTCTCGTCCATGTCCGAGACGGCGAAATAGGCGAGGTTTGCGTCGGACCAGCGGGCGATGTGATAGCCGTCGACCGTCTCCATTCCTTCGCCGGGTTGCGCGCCCGGCGCGTCGAGCGGAAGCTCGGTACGGCGACAAGGTGTTCCTTGTGGCGATAGACGAGCGTCGGCGCGGGGATCCTGTCCACAACCGCGATGCGTCCGCCGGCGAGCGGGAAGCCCTCGGAGGCGAGATCGACGATGTCGGCGCTGACCGTGGTGCGGCCGGCGAGCCAGGGCTTGACCGTATGCCGATCCGACGAGGCGACGTCGAACGGCTGGCCTGCGATCTGCGCCTGGGCGAAGTCCGAGACCAGGTTCGGCGCTATGCCCTCCGCGGCGGTCGGGGTCCTGAGCGACATGAGTCCCGCACCGACGGCGAAGCCGACTGCCGCCATCGACGCGGCGAGCGCGTATGCGCGCGCCGAGGTCCAACCGGGCGCCGGGCCCGGAAGACGGGCAGTGAGGCAGGGCCGGACTCGGCCAGTGCGGCGATGCGGGCCGCGAGAGCGGGCGGGGCCGCCTCGAGCGGAGCGGAGCGGCGGATCGCCCGGCGCAAGGCGCCGAGCCGCCGGTATTCGGCCGCGAGCGGGGGATCGCCGGCGATTTCGCGTTCGAATTCGAGCGCCCCCATCGCGTCGAGCTCGCCGTCGAGGGCGGCGTTCAGCCGAGAAATGCGGTCGTCAGGATCGTCGGTCATGGCTCGGTCTTAAGCATCTTTGCGAGCGCGCTCCGGGCGCGGGCGAGGCGCGACATGACGGTGCCGATCGGCGCGCCCATCGCCTCGGCGATGTCGCGGTAGGAGAGGCCGTTGAGGTCGCGCAGGACGAGCGTTTCGCGCAACGGCGCCGGCAGCGCAGCGATCGCCCGGCGGAGCCCTTCGACGTCCTCGAGCGCGATAATTGCGCCTTCCGGGTCGAGCGCGGGCTCGCCGAGGCGCGGGTCGAGCGCGTCCAGGTCGGCCGCATCGCCGGCGTAGGCGACGTCCTTCGGCCGGTTCCGCGCCATCCAGGAGATCGCGGCATTGCGCACGATCGCTAGAAACCAGGCCTTCGGCCGCTCGACCGAAGTCGTCTCGAGGGCCTTGAGCGCGCGCAGCGCCGCCTCCTGCACGATGTCCTCGGCGTCGGCTGGATTGCGGCAGAGCCATTTGGCGAGCGTATAGGCGTCGTCGATCAGCGGCGGCACGACGGCGCGGAAGCGCTCGGCGGCCGAGGGCGTTGCGGCGGAGCGCATCATGCGCTCATCGCGGCCGGCGCAACGATTCGACCATCGTTATTGTGCGGAGCGTGGCGACAAGGCGATCGGGGCGCTGCAGGTCCCGCGGCCTTCAACTCTGCGCTTCCCTCGCGATCGTGGGTTTGAGCTCGCTCTACTTCGCCCGCTCTTTCAGGAACTCGATCACGTCGGCGCGGTCCTGCGCGCTGTCCAGGTGGAAGAACATTTTTACGCCCGGCACGAAGGCCTGCGGGTCGGTGAGCCACTTGTCGAGCGTCTCCTCGTTCCAGACGATAGTGGAGGATTTCAGCGCCTCCGAATAGCTGTAATCGGGCAGCGAGCCGGCCTTGCGGCCATAGACGCCGTGGTGGCGCGGTCCGACGTCGTTCTTGTCGAGCGAATGGCAGTCGGCGCAGGCTTGGTAGACCTCTTCGCCGCGCGCAGCGTCGCCGGCAAGAGGCGCGCCTCGCGCGCGGCCGGAGGCGAGGGCCGCCAACAGGACGATCGCGAACTTCATCAGCGAATTCACGAAAGATCCGAATCGGTAACGGCGAGGTCGGCCTGCGTCGGCGAATAGGCGACTTCGCGCACGCCAAGCCATTTTCGCAGCTCGCCGGCCGGCACGCGCTTGGGACCCGGACCGGGCGCTGTCCCGGGGGCGGGCTGCGGAAAGGCGGTCGAGCGCGCGGTATGGAACGTGACGTTCCCTTCGACCTTCTGCATCAGCTGATGGATGTGGCCGTTCAGCACTGTCACTGAACCGAAGCGCGCGAGATAGCCGAGCGCCTGGCTCGAATCCTCCGTGCCCCAGCCCCATTCTGGCGCCACCATCCAGAGCGGGATGTGGGCGAAGAGGACGATCGGAGTTGAGGCGGACTTGCCTTTGAGATCGGCCTCAAGCCACTCGAGTTGCTCCGCTCCGAGCGAGCCAAGGCCATTCTTCTTCAGGTCGACCACGTTGACCAGCGACACGAAATGCACCGCGCCGTGATCAAAGGAATACCAGCCCCCGCCCGTCGCACCCTTGCCGAAGCGTTCCAGATACTTGTCGCGCGTCGCGGCGTCGACGATGTCGTGCTCGCCCGGGGCGTAGTGAACGTCGAGCTTGGCCCGCTTGATCATTTGCAGAGCATCGTCGAACTGCCGCGGCTCCGCGGCGTGTGTAATGTCGCCCGTATGAACCATGAAGGCCGGATTGCCCGGAATCGCGAGAATCTTGTCGATCGCCGCCTCGAGCGTCGCGCTCGCGTCCGGATTGGCGGGCTTGGAAAAGCCGATGTGGCTGTCGGAGATCTGGACGAAGGAAAAGCTTCCATCCGCCGCCGTCGCCGAGCCGATCAGACGCGAGGCGGGCACGCCGCCCGCGACCGTCCAGACGACGCCCGTCCCCGCCCAGAGCATGCATTTGAGGGTCTTACGGCGGTCGAGACCGTCCCCAAAATCATCCGACATGAATTTCTCCTTCAGCCGGCGAGAAGCGCCGGTGGTGAGAGAGACTCGCGACTGCGGACGTTTATTCCAGGGCTCGTCCAATTTTCCATCTCGACGCGAATCTTCAACGCGAAACTGCGTCGCCCAAGGACCTGCCGTCGGGTAAGCTCGCGACCCTATGCCGCAATTTGCATTCTCCTCTTGCGGTTTGAGGGCTCTCGGTTATAGGTCAGCCGTCAAGAAATCCCTGTGGGTTCACGCTCATGCCTCGCGTCCACGCCAACGGCATCGACATCGAATACGAGAGCATCGGGTGCGAGGGCGATCCGGTCGTTCTGCTCATCATGGGCTTTTCGGGGCCGCTGACGTTTTGGCCGGACTCGCTCTGTCAAGGACTCGCGAAAAAGGGGCTTCGCGTCATCCGGTTCGACAATCGAGACATCGGACGCTCGACCCATCTCGCGAAACTCGGCTCGCCCGACCTGTCGGCGATGATGGCGAAACGGATGGCGGGCCTGTATCCCGCCGCATCTTATTCCCTCGACGATATGGCCGCCGACGCGGCGGCCCTCTTAACCGCGCTCGGAATCGATCGCGCGCATGTCGTCGGCGCCTCCATGGGCGGGATGATCGCGCAGCTGGTCGCCATCAACCATCCAGCGAAGGCGAAAAGCCTGGTCTCGATCATGTCCACGACAGGGCGGCCCGATCTGCCGCAGGGCAAGCCCGAGGCCTTCGCGGCGATCATGGCGCCGCCCGCCAGCGCGGGGAAAGAAGATCGCATCGCACGCGGGATCGAGGTGTGGCGGGTGATCGGGAGCCCCGGCTTCCGGGCAAGCCAAACCGAACTCCGCGCCCTTGTCGAACGCAGCATCGACTATGCGCCTTATGATCCGGCCGGGATCCTCCGACAGATGGCCGCCATCGTCTCGGCGCCGCCGCGCAACGAGCGCCTGAACTCCATAAAAATACCTGCGCTGGTCATTCACGGCGCCGATGACCCGCTCATCCCCGTGAGCGGCGGCGAGGACACGGCGAAAAGCATCCCCGGCGCGAAACTCATCGTCGTGCCAGGCATGGGCCACGATTTTCCGGAACCGCTCGTGCCGACCTATCTCGAGGCGATCGGCGACTTTGTCGCAAAAGTCGAGAGGCGCGAACGCGCCTGAGCGCGCCTTTACCTCCCGCGCCGCCTTCGCATAGTGTCGTCCCGAGCGCCGCCCGCGGGGTGCGCAAGCCAGAAGGACTGCCCATGTCGATCAAAGTCGGCGAACGCCTGCCCAACGTCACGCTCCGCCTCCTTACTGCTGATGGCCCGAAACCGATCGAAACGAAGGATTATTTCGCCGGCAAGACAATTGTGCTGTTCGGCCTGCCTGGCGCGTTCACGCCGACCTGCCACAAGAACCACCTGCCCGGATTCATCACCAACGAGGCGAGGTTCAAGTCGAAGGGCGTCGACAAGATCGCCATGACGGCGGTTAACGATCATCACGTGCTCAAGGCCTGGGCGGAGGCGACCGGCGCGACAGACCATGTCGATTTTCTCGCCGACGGCAACGGCGCGTTCGCCAAGGCGGTCGGTCTCGAACTCGATCTTTCGGCGGGAGGTCTCGGGCTGCGCTCGAAGCGCTATTCGATGCTGGTCGTCGACGGCGTGGTAAAGGAGCTCAACATCGAACCGGAGGCCGGCAAAGCGGACGTGTCAGGCGCGGAGCATCTCCTGGGGCAGATCAAATAGAGACGAGAGCGACGAAGACAACAGGCAAACGATTGAGAGCGTCCCTTCGTTTTGCGGGAGATCGAGCACGCGGCGAGCGCTTCGGCGCTCTCGCCGCGCTGGCTGGCGTCCTTGCGATGACCGCCCCCGCTCTTGCCGCCGAATCCTTCTCGACCGACTGGGCGGCGAGCGCCAAGTCGCAGGCGCGGCTGGTGGCGGGAGGCGGCGAACTGGCCGGCTTCGAGATCAGGCTTGCGCGCGGGGCGATCACCTATTGGCGCGATCCGGGCGATTCCGGTTTGCCCCCGGCCCTCGACTTCTCCGGCTCGGACAACGTGGCCAAGGTCGAGCCCGTGTTCCCTGCGCCGAAGCGAATTGCGGAGTCCGACGGCGGCGAGGCGTTCGGCTATGACGGCGGGGTGGTCATCCCCCTGCACGTTACGCCGCGCGATCCGTCGAAGCCGATCACGCTCGCGCTGCACGCCAATTACGCGGTGTGCGAGAAGATCTGCCTGCCGGCCGAGGCGCGGCTGTCTTTAACTCTGCCCCAGAAGGCGTCCCCATACGCCGGCCTAGTCGCCGCGGCGCTCGGCGCGGCGCCGCGCGCCGTCCCGGCGAAAGACTTCGGCGATCTCGAACCGAGCGGCGCCGAAAGCTGGCGCTTTTGCGTGCCGCATGAGGCTGGCCCGCCGCGCGACCTCTTCGTCGAGTCGCCCGCGGGCTGGTGGGTGACCAGCGCGCCGTCGGGCGAGGCGGGACGCGACTGCTTCAAACTCACTCTGCGGGAGAAACCGAAGGGCGCGACGTTTTCGGTTGCATTGCGGCTCACGCTGACCGGTGGGCGAGGCCCGGTGGAAACGACGGTGCAGGCGGCGGAGCCCAGGTAGGTCAGGCTGGCTTGGGTCGTTTACATAATCGACAGCGTGATTCTGGAGGCCAACAGCGCTAGCCTTCGTCCTGAACCTTCAGAATATCCGCTACGAAGTTGATGATCTGCGCGCGAAGGTCTGGTCTCCTGACACGCAAAAAAGCCTGCATCAGACGCAGCCCTTCTTCTGGCGAAGGCGGCCGAGCCTTTGGGCCGCGATCGACGGGAGCATTGCGAACAGCGTCGGCGGTCTCAAGCAGTTCCGCGTCCAGCTCCATTATCTCCTCCAGCCAGAGGCTCGAACGCCTATGGCGTTACCGCGCGGTGCGGCCTCCGCCGATTCGGCTTCCCTTTGGCGCTAAAGAATGTTCGTCCCCGTTCACGCTCGAAGGTTCTCACGTGAACCGAATATGCTTGTTCTCAATCCAAACCTCAGTCAAGGGATTCGAGAGGGCCCGTTGACCATCGTTCGCTATCCTTTCGTCTTACAATCTACTTCTGCTTGAGTATCGATTTTCCTCATGCTGGGCGGCCAATGCCGGCGGTCTTCGGCGGCATATTGATCCCGAGCAATTGGCTGATTTCACGAGAGGCTGGCTCTTGACCAGGGCACCCCAGGGATGCGCGTCTTTCTAAACGTCCGACACACCTCGCTCTGCGCGCTCAGCGAACGACCTGAAGGGTAGCCCTCGTCTTCTCTGAAAAACCAAGATTCTCTCGCGCCAGGTCAGCACTCAGCTCGAGGGAACGAGCTTTGGTGTTCGCCTCGATGATCGCGACGTCGATAAGGTAGATCAGAAGGTCGTCATTGGTGAGCTCGGCCATTTTGCGCACTCTGGTCAGCTCGATTTCCACTAGGTCAAACATGCGCTCACTCCCTACGACTCATTTAAAGAACATTTTGTCAGCGCGGTAATTCGCGGCAATCCCTTGAGCATGTAAAAGTCAACTCGCCCGACGACAACCTCCAGATGTGTAGAGGACAAAAAGAGAACGATTGGGTAGCCGCCGTTGGGGGGCTAAGCTGATCGAGTTTTTCGTATCCGGTTTGGCCATCGCGGCCGGCGCCCAGAAGTCATAGAGATGACCGATTGTCGCGGTCTCGACAAACACTCCTCGTCTTGACCCAGCGGAATCGAGCCGGACCGAACAACTCCTGCACAGATTGCGGGTAATCAGCCGCGCCTGTGAAGGCCGTCGGCTTATCGCATGATGCCGGTGTGGCCCAGAGAGTAGCGGCCGGGCTGTGGCCAGACCGTGAGCCCGTGGGGCATGCCTCCGACGGGGATCGTCTTCAGCGAGCCGTCGTCGGTGTTGAAGGCGTAGATCACACCGTCGTAGCGGCCCGAGAGCCACAGCCACCTCCCGTCGGGGCTGAGGTTGCCCATGTCCGGGCTGCCGCCGCCAGGAATCGTCCAGTTGGCGACGACCTTGCGCGTGGCGAAGTCGATCACCGACACGCTGCCCTTGCCATGTCTCTGGCCGGCGATGTTATGACTGCCGCGATTGGAGACATAGAGCTTCGTTCCGTCGCGGCTGGGATAGAGCCCATGGGCGCCGACCCCGGTCGGAATGAAGCCCATCTGCCCGAACGAGTCGCCGTCGATGACGAGGACGCCGTCGCCGATGAGGTCGGCGACGAAAAAGACCTTGCCTCCGGGCGCGATCCTTATGTCCTGTGGCATGTGGCCGGGGGTGAGCGGCAGCGTTTCGACGAGCCTATGATGGACGAGATCGATCTTGGCGAGCGAGTCGTTGTATTCGCAGGTGAATATGGCGTATGAGCCGTCGAGCGAAAAATCGGCGTGGTTGATCCCGGCGCATTGCGGCGTGTTGATGTAGCCCTGCAGCTCCATCGTATGCGGATCGCGGAATTCGAGGCGGCGCATTGCCTCGGCGACCATGATCGCCGACTTGCCGTCCGGAGTGAAATAGAGGTTGTAGGAATCTGGCACGTCGATCGCCTTGCCGAGCTTGCCTGTCTTCGGGTCGATCGGCATCACGTCGGCATGGCCGCCGCGATAAGTGATGTCGCCCGACACCCACAATGTCTGCAGGTCCCATGACGGTACGATATGCTCGGGGCTCGGAATCGCGGTCAGGCTCTCGATCAGCTTGAAGGTCTTGGGGTCGATCACGTCGACCTTGCCGGTGATGAGATTGGGCGAATAGACCCGGTACAGATGGCCGGCTACGGCGGGACTGAACATCCCTGCGCCGGCCCCGGCGTAGACATTGTTCGGATCGACGGGCGCGGGCATGGACATGTTCGCCGGGGGCAGATCGATCGGCTTCTCCGGCCCGAGTTGGTAGGCGGCGAGGGCGATGAAATCGCCCTCCGTCCGGCCCTCTTCGCCGACGCTCCGGCAAAAGGCGGCGCATTGCGCGGCGTCCGCGCAGGCGGTCGGAATGGTGAACGACTGCGCTGTTTGGAGCGCAGAATCCGGTCCGACGATCGCGGACAGCGCCAAGGCTGACGCGCCGAACCACCCGCTAAAGCGCATTCTTCCGCCGGTCCCTCCAATTCAACTCCGTCCGCCTGGATCGAATTTCATGCGCCGAATGCTATGACTGGACGATGAACGGCTGGCTCGAAACGCGTCGTATTGTTCACTGCTTCCGACGGCGACGTCGATGGCGCTCTCGCGGCACATCCCCTATTCTTCCAACATGACTGAGCCCCACCGTCCGATCGGCCCCGGCGATCACGTTTTTCTCGTCGACGGCTCCTCGTTCGTCTTCCGCGCCTATTATCAGTCCATTCGGCAGGACCAGAAGTACAATTATCGTTCCGACCGGCTGCCGATGGGAGCAGTCCGCCTGTTCTCCACCAAGATTCTGCAATTCATTCGAGACGGCGCTGCCGGCGTCAAGCCCACCCATCTGGCGATCATTTTCGACAAGTCCGAGAATTCTTTCCGCCGGGAAATCTATCCTCCCTATAAGAGCCATCGGCCGGATCCGCCCGCTGATCTCGTGCCGCAGTTCCCGCTGATGCGCGCGACGGTGCGCGCCTTTGGCATGATCCCGGTCGAACAGGACCGCTACGAGGCGGACGACCTCATCGCCACCTATGCCCGGCAAGCGCGAGAGAAGGGCGCGGACGTGCTGATCGTCTCGGCCGATAAGGACCTGATGCAACTCATCGAGCCGGGGGTGTCGATGTACGATCCGGCCTCCGGCGAAGCCGGCGCAAAGGGCTCGCGCGAGGAGCGCCGGATCGGGCTGGCCGAAGTGACGGAATATTTCGGTCTCGGGCCGGACAAGGTCGTCGATATCCAGGCGCTCGCCGGCGATTCGACCGATAACGTGCCGGGAGCCCCCGGCGTGGGGGTGAAGACCGCCGCACAGCTCATCGGCGAATACGGCGATCTCGATACGCTGCTCGCCCGCGCGAACGAGATCAAGCAGCCCAAGCGCCGCGAGGCGCTGACCCTGCCCGAGAACGTCGAGCGCATCCGAACCTCGAAGGCGCTCGTGACGCTTGTGCGCGATGTGCCCCTGGAGACCCCCATCGAGGCGCTGGCGACGCCTAAGCTCGAGGGAAAGGAGCTGATCGCGTTCTTCAAGGCGATGGAGCTCACGACCATCACCCGCCGAGTCGCCGAAATATGCGGGATCGAGGCATCGTTGATCGAGCCTGATCCGCGGTTTGTCGGCCCCGCGGGTTGGCAGGCGCGCGAGGGAGAAGCGGCGCTGGCGAAAGAGCAGGAGGAGGCGCGGCCTGAGATCGCTCGGGGAGTTGCGCCTTCGGCCAATGCGACGACGCCCGCGGATCTCGTCGCGACGCGGTCGAGCGAAGCGAGGGCGCCGGTCGACCGCGTGCGATACAAGACAGTGCGAACGATCGACGAACTCAGCGCCTTCATCGCGCTGGCGCATGAGGCCGGCCATGTCGCGATCGACGCCCAAATGTGCTCGCTCGATCCACTTCAGGCGGATCTCGTCGGCGTCTCGCTCGCCGTGGCGCCGGCAGAGGCGTGCTACATCCCGATCGGACACCGTGTCAGCGTGGACGATCTCTTCAGCGGGGGCGGCCTTGCGCCAAACCAGATCCGGGAGGAGGACGCCGTCGCGCTCTTGAAGCCGTTGATGGAGGCGCCGGGCGTTCTCAAGATCGGCCACGATGTCAAGTTCGGCGTGCAGGCGTTTGCGCAAGGCGGCATCGCCGTGGCGCCGATCGACGACACGATGCTGATCTCCTATGCGCTCGACGGCGGACTGGCCGGCGTCCACGGATTGGACGAGCTCTCCGAACGCTTCCTCGGCCACAAGCCGATCCGACTGAACGAAGTCACCGGATCCGGCCGCAATCTCGTCGGCTTCGACCGCGTGACGATCGACAGGGCGACCGAATACGCGGCCGAGAACGCCGACCTCATCCTGCGGCTGTGGCGGACGCTGAAGCCGCGTCTCGCCGCCGAGCGCGTCACGAGCGTTTACGAGACGCTCGAGCGGCCCCTGGTCCCGGTGCTGGCTCGCATGGAGCGGCGCGGCGTCGCCATCGACCGGCAGATGCTGTCGAGGCTCGCGGGCGACTTCGCCCAGACCATGGGGCGGCTCGAGGACGAGATCGCAAAGATGGTCGGCGCGCCGTTCAATCCCGGCTCACCGAAGCAGCTCGGCGACATCCTGTTCGGCCAGATGGGTTTGCCCGGCGGCAAGCGGACCGCGACCGGCGCATGGTCGACCACCGCAAGCGTGCTCGAGGACCTCGCCGCCGAGGGGCACCAGCTGCCGGCGCGCGTCCTCGAGTGGCGGCAGGTCTCCAAGCTCAAATCGACATACGCCGACGCGCTGCCGGGCTTCGTCGATCCCTCGACCAACCGGGTGCACACCTCCTACGCGCTCGCCGCGACCACGACAGGCCGGCTGTCGTCCTCGGAGCCCAATCTGCAGAATATTCCGGTACGCACCGAGGAAGGCCGCAAGATCCGCCGCGCTTTCGTCGCGGGGCCCGGGAATAAGCTAATCTCGGCCGACTACAGCCAGATCGAGCTTCGCCTGCTCGCCCACATCGCCGATATTCCAGCGCTGAAGAAAGCCTTCGCCGAAGGGCTCGACATTCACGCGATGACCGCGTCCGAGATGTTCGGCGTGCCGATCCAGGGCATGCCGGGCGAAATCCGCCGGCGAGCCAAGGCGATCAATTTCGGCATCATCTACGGCATCTCGGCTTTCGGCCTAGCGAACCAGCTCGGCATCGCCCGCGAGGAGGCGGGCGCGTACATCAAGAAGTACTTCGAGCGCTTTCCCGGCATCCGCGACTATATGGACGCCACCAAGAAAGCGGCGCACGCCGACGGCTATGTGAAGACCATCTTCGGCCGCAAGTGCCACTATCCGCGGATCAACGCGTCGAACGTCTCGGAGCGGGCCTTCAATGAGCGGGCCGCCATCAACGCGCCGATCCAAGGCTCCGCCGCCGACATCATCCGCCGGGCGATGATCCGCATGGACGGGGCGCTCATGCGCGCGGGGCTGAGCGCGCGCATGCTGCTCACGGTGCACGACGAACTCGTTTTCGAGGCGCCGGACGAAGAGATCGAGGCGACCCTTCCGGTGGTGACTCGGGTGATGGTCGAGGCGCCCGAGCCGGCGCTCCGTCTGCACGTCCCGCTGCAGGTCGAGGCTCGCGCGGCGCGGAACTGGGAGGAGGCGCATTAGCTGGCGGCCCCTGTTCGGCCCGGGAGAGGGTCCAGGTCAGAGCGCGCCTGACCCTAGCCCTTGTGGCAGACCGCCTCCAGATTGTTGCCGTCGGGATCGATGACGAAGGCGGCGTAATAGTTCGGCGCGTAGTCGCGAAGGCCGGGCGCGCCGTTATCCTTGCCGCCAGCCTTGAGCGCAGCGGCGTGGAATGCGTCGACCGCTGCGCGGCTGTCGGATGCAAGCGCGAGATGGACGCTTGACGGGGCTTCGTCCGACGAGACGAGCCAAAGCGCCGGCTTGCCGTCTCGGCCGAATCCCGCGCCGCCGTCGAAGCTCATGAGCTTCTCGTAGCCAAGTGGCGCGAGGGCCTTCTCGTAAAAGGAGGCAAGCGCGTCGAAGTCTTTGGTGCGAAGACCGATGTGGTCGAACATGGAAGTTGCTCCCTATTTAGCGATGGAAACGACGATTGCTCCGAGGCAGATAAGCGTTGTCCCGGCGATTGCATAGTTCAGGTCGAGGCTGCGTCATTCGCCAAGCGTGCGCCGGGGAACCACTCGACATAAGTATCGGTCGTGCGGCCGTAGTAGGTCGCGCGTTTGCCGGTGAGGCTGACGAAATAGCCGACGCAACCCGCGGCGGCAATGCGATCGCAAAACTCGAGATAGCGGATCTCGCCGCGCTGGATGGCGCGGACCGCCGCCTCGACGCTCCGGGCGTCGAACTGAGTTGCAGCCTTCGCCATCGGATGACTCGGCGTGACCTCGAAGCTTCCGTCAGGCATGTAATAGGTCTTCGACGCGGTCACGAGGTCCGCGTGATAACGCTCGACGCCAACCTCCATCAACGCCTTCACGACTTCGGGAAAGGCGATTCGCTGCTCGTCGGAAGCCTTCGTCATTTCGCGCACGATATTCTTCGCATGGTCGTCCATGGGTCACTCCTTTGAAGTTTCGGGCACGGGTTTCCAGTGCTACATTTCGTCCATTGTCCCAAGACCGAAGCTTCAGGCGGTTGGCGCCGGCTTCAGTCCTCGGCGGCGGACGATCTCCTTCATCGCGGTCTCGATCGTCTCGCGAAACGAGGGATCGAGATCGCCGAAGAATTCCTCATCGTTCTTGTCGGCCAGCGCCGCGAGCTTCGGGACGATCGCGCGACCCTCGGTGGTGAGAGAGAGAATCTGCACGCGCCCGTCACCCGCTGTCGCCTCGCGCTCAATCAGGCCCTTGGCTTTGAGCCGGTCGGCGAGCTTGGAGATCGCTCCGCGCGTTAGTCCCAGCCGGCCGGCCAGCGCGCTCGGCATCGAGACGGCGTCGTAAAGCTCGCGCAGGACCACCCATTCGGCGACCGTGACGCCCACGTCCCGAACCTTCAAGGCGAAGGCGTGCGACACCTGGTTCGAGACGTAGCGCAGCCAGTAGCCGAGATGGGTCTCGAGCCCGCTGATGGATTTGCGATTCGCCGCCACGAGGGTTTCCTCTTTTATTGTCTAGGAAACTATCTCCATATAGTTTCCTCGTCAACTTAATCCGATCGTTTCGTCGAGGAGCTCAGGACTTAGCCGTGACGCCTATTGGCGCGGCGCGCGGCGCCTCCGACGCCAGATGACTCGCGTCGGACAGCCTGCTACGCGAGGTTGCACCGTCCGAAGTTTTCTCCACAACGACTGACCAATGACCTCCATAGCCGAGCAATACCGCGCGCTCGTTCTCGATCATGAGTTGGAGTTTGACGCCGCGCAGACGGCGCTCGCCGACAAGCTCGACTCGCTCCGCGCGAGCCTCCGCGGCTACAGGGCCGACGTCAGGCCGAGCGCATTGGCCCGCTTCGTGGGGATCAGGCCTCCCGAGCCGCCGCGCGGCCTCTACATCCACGGCCCTGTCGGACGCGGCAAAACGATGCTGATGGACCTTTTTTTTGACGACGTCGAAGTCCCGCAGAAACGACGCGCGCATTTCCATTCTTTCATGGCGGACGCGCACGCGCGCCTGCATCAGTGGCGCCAGGCCCGCAAGCGAGGGGAAGTGACGGGCGACGACCCGATCGCTCCGGTCGCCGCGGAGCTCGCGCGCGAAGCCTCCCTCCTCTGCTTCGACGAATTCGCGGTCCGCGACATCGCCGACGCGATGATTCTGGGCCGGTTGTTCACCGCGCTGTTTGCCGCCGGCGTCGTCGTGGTTGCGACGTCCAACGTCGCTCCCGACGATCTTTATCGGGATGGTCTCAACCGCGCGCTGTTCCTTCCCTTCATCGCCCTCATGCGGGAACGCCTCGATGTCGCCGAGCTCGACGCGGGCGCCGACTACCGGCTGAAGAAGCTCGTGCGGGCGCCTGTCTATTACACTCCCCTGGGGCCCAAGGCCGATGCGGCGCTCGACGCGGCTTTTTTCGCTCTCGCCGGCGTTCGGCAGGCCCCGCCGGCGCAGATCGAGCTCCTGGGCCGTTTCCTCGACGTGCCGCAGGCGGCTGACGGCGTCGCCCGATTCGATTTCGACAGCCTCTGCAGGCGGCCCCTCGGCTCGTCCGATTATCTCGAAGTCGCCGAGCGCTTCCATACCGTGTTCATCGACCGGATCCCGATCCTTGCGGCGGAAGAGCGCAACGAGGCCAAGCGCTTCATCATCCTCGTCGATGCGCTGTACGACATGCGGGTCAAGCTGATCGCCTCCGCCGCGGCGGAGCCGGGGGCGCTGTTCGTCGGCGCGGACGGGGCGGAAGCGTTCGAGTTCGCTCGCACGGCCTCGCGGCTTTTCGAGATGAGGTCGGCCGACTACCTGGCCCTGCCGCACGGGCGGGACGGGACGCGCTCGGGCGACCTCGGCGGCATCGCGGAGACTTGATCGCCCCTGCGTCGCAAGAACCGCGCCCTTTGTATAGTCGATCCGGCTGGCGGTGAGCCGTCAGGCGAGCCGCGGATAGCCGGCCGCCTCGGCTTCCCGCTCGATTTCGCAAATCCGCTCGTAGTCGGCGAGCGTGGTCAGGCGCGCCCCCGCAAGGCCGAGCGCGCCGAGAGATTCTGCGAGGCCGGGATGCGCCAGCGCGGCGAAGAGCGCGTCCCGCACGACGACGACGGTCGCATCCGGCAATCCGGCGGCGGCGACGAACGGCAGCCCCGGCGACGGCGGGCTCTCGGCGACGACCGCAACGCGCTCGACGAGGCTCGGGCGCAGCCTCTGCAGGAGCCCGAACGTCACGCAGTCGATGGCGGCGAGCTCCGCGCGCCCGTCGGCGACTGCCTCGAGGCTCGCCAGATGCGAGCCGGTGACGATGACTGCGGCGAAGAACCGGGTGCGGCGAGCGATCGGGGCGATCGTCGCACGAAAGAGATTCATGCCGCTGTCGCTGTCCCAGCCGTTGACTGCCGCAACCGCGCCGCGAAAGGCCTCGAGGTCGCGGCGCGGATCGCGTACGGTGCAGACCACGAAGCTGCGCCGCCAGGCGCCCTCGCAGCCGGGGAAGGAATATTCGGGCGTCGCGATCAGGACGACCGCGTCGCGCAATGACTTCATGTAGGGGTAGCCGCAGGTCTGGCCGAACAGGAGTTCTGGGACTGCTCCAGAGAGCCGCGGGGTCGCCCCGGTCGAGTCTCTCCGGGGCCTCGACACCCCGCGCGCGCAGGGAAGCCGCGATCGAAAGCCAGAACGCGTCGTTCGCCGAGGCGATTTCTGGCAGGTCGTACATCGGCAGCGCCGCAACCAGGGCGCCGCATCTCATGCCGTGCGGCCGATCCACTCGGGATGGACGGAGCGATCGTGCGGCGTCAGCAAGTAGCGCCGCGCGACGTCGAAATATGAGCGATAGACAAGCCCTCCGTTGCGGTCGATCAGCGCGGCGCGGTTCAGCCTGTAGAACCTCGGGATCTGATACCACGGCAATCCGCCGCGCATGTGATGGACGACATGGAGGTTATTGTAAAGGAACAGCAGCCCGAGAATGGTCGCGTTCTCGACGATCGCCGTGCGTTTCTCCGGTTCGGCGGCCGCACGGTGCTCGGCGAAGGAGCGCACCATCGCGAGGCTCATGCCCGGATAGACGAAGCACGCGGCATAGAGCCACAGCGGAATGCCGCAGACGCCGACGATCCAGACCAGGACCGGGACACACTGGACGCAATGCCAGAAGAGGACGGCGCGACTCCCCGGCCTGCCGCTCCACGCGTCCCTGACCGTCGCCGCGACGGTTCGGGATATCATCCAGGCGGGACCCAGGGCGATTCGGCCGAGAAGCGTCGATTGCGCCCGGGCCATGCCGCGGCGGAACGCGCCGAGGTCGCGCCATCCGGCCGAAGTCCAGTAGTAGCTTTCCGGATCCTCGAACGGGTCCGTCAGATTGGCGTCCTGATGATGACGCAGATGGGTCGTCCGGTAGGTCGAAAACGGCAGCCAAAGCGCCAGCGGCCATATTCCGATGGCGAGGTTGACACGGCGGCTCGGGGTCGGATGGCCGTGGATGATCTCATGCTGCAGATTCATCTGCCAGGCAATGATCCAGGAGCCGGCCAGCATCAGCGCCGGCCACGGCAGTTCTCGCCAATAGAGGGTCGCCAGGAGCCATAAGCCGTAGATGACCGCCGTCAGCGCGATCGTCGGCCACTCGATCCGGCGTCCCAGCGGCGGGAGTTCGATAATGTCCAACCCGGTCACCCCTCATCGGAGAGACTCCCGAATCTGCCCCCGAATCGACTTTAAAAGACCATTATTTCGGGGAAACAGCAATATTATGAGCTATGTTTACATGGAATATTTTCTTGCCGACGCGACAAGATTTTCTTGCCTCCCCGTCAGGCGCCTCGCGCCGCGCCCTGCGCAGCGTCGAGCGCCCCGGGCTCGAGCTCGCAGTACAGCAGACGAGCCGGATCGACCGGGCCCGGCAGAGTGACGCGGCCAGGCGGAACGGGCTGAAAGCCCATGCGCGCGTAATAGGGCTCGTCGCCCACCAGGACAACGAGCCTCCAGCCCGCCGCTTTCGCCGCTTCGAGCGTGCGCTTGACCAACGCTTCCCCAATGCCCTGGCTGCGAAACACCGGCTCGACGATGAGCGGGCCGAGGAGGAGCGCCGGCATTCCCCCGATGGCGATCGGGGTCATGGCGTTCGCGCCGACCAAGAGGGTGCCAACTCGGGCGACGAAGCTGAGTGACGGATCGGGATCGGTCCTCTCACGAATCCGGTAGGCGGTTCGGGCGAACCGTCCGGGACCGAACACCCGCTCGTTCAGCCGCGCGATATCCGCGGCGTCGTCGGGCGTTTCGGGTTCGATGACAAGCGGAAGGTCGGACATCGCCTGCGACTTAGCATACGGCGCAGGAAAGCGGATACTACGGTAGTGGGTCAGTTCGGACTTCAGGTTTGGTGAAGATCCTATGAGGGCGATCATAGGATCTTCACTTTTGCGGAGGTTCAAGTTCGAACCAACGAAAGGCAGGATTGCGAAATAGCCGCCATTTGGCAACGGCATGTCGAAAGGGTCACCCGACCGCAAGCTATAGTTCGCACCGGTGGCCGCCCGCTCATAGAGCGCCAGATCGACGCGGCGCTCGCCCTCTGGGACTGACGCCCCACCGGGCCCCGGCAGCCAAAGCGGACCGGTCGAGGCCTGTCCGCTTCAAGGCCGCGATCGACCATTTCGGTATGACGCAGGGGCGCAAGTCAGCCATCGAAAGGCTGAGTCTCCCCCCGGTTTGTGGTGACTGGCGCGAGACCCGAGCGACGAGGTCGCCGCTCAGGCGCCGAGGAGGTTCGGATCGCGCCAGGCGCGCTCGAACGGCAGCCGCCAGGCGTGGGGCGCAACCAGTTGGTAGATCGTCTGCGGCCCCCAGGTGCCCGGCGCGTACATGCGCACCGGCGGCGGATTCTCCAGGAGCCGAGTCGAGACCTCCCACAGGCGCTCGATGCCCTCGGCGGTGCAGAAGAGTGTGTGGTCGCCTCGCATCGCGTCGAGGATGAGGCGCTCGTAGGCTTCGAGCACGTCGCCGGAGAGGCCGGTTTCGTGCAGCGCGAACTGCAGGCTCTGCTTGGCGAGCCGCATGCCCGGCCCCGGCTTCTTGCCGTAGAAGGAGAGCGACACCTTCGACTGGTCGGCGAGGTCGAAGGTGAGGTGGTCCGGGCCGGCCGAGCTGATGCCGGAATCCTCCGGGAACATACTGCGCGGCGGCTCGCGGAAGGCGATCGAGATGATCCGCTGCCCCTCCGCCATGCGTTTTCCCGTGCGCAGGTAGAAGGGGACGCCCGCCCAGCGCCAGTTGTCGACACGGCACTTGACCGCCACGAACGTCTCGGTGTCGGATTCCGGGTCGACACCCTTTTCCTTGCGGTAGCCAATGTATTGGCCGCGCACCACCTCCGTCGGGTCGATCGGCAGAAGCGAACGGAACACCTTGTTCTTCTCCTCGCTGATCGGCCCGGGCGCGAGCGCGGTCGGCGGCTCCATCGCCATGAAGGCGAGGATCTGGAAGAGGTGGGTCACGACCATGTCGCGATAGGCGCCCGTCTGCTCGTAGAAGGCGATGCGCGAACCGATGTCGAGCGCCTCGGGGACGTCGATCTGCACGTGGTCGATGAAGTTGCGGTTCCAGATCGGCTCGAACAGGCCGTTGGCGAAGCGGAAGGCGAGAATGTTCTGCGCCGGCTCCTTGCCGAGAAAATGGTCGATGCGGAAGATCTGGCTCTCGGCGAAGACGGCGTGGAGCCGCGCGTTGAGGGCGACCGCGCTCCCGAGGTCGGTGCCGAACGGCTTCTCCATCACGATGTGGGAATCGTCGACGAGGCCGGCTTCGGAGATCATCTGGACGGCGGCCAGCGCAGCGTTGGGCGGCACGCTGAGGTAATGGAGGAGTTGCGCGTTCCCCTGGCAGGCCTCATTGGCCTTGGCCACCGCCGTCTTGAGCGCGCCAGCCCCCGTCTTGATCGGCACGTAGTCGAGGCTCGCCTCGAATTTGGGCCAGGCCTGCATGCCCGGCGGGCGATTGTGCTGGCGCTCGACCGTCTTGCGGGCGATGCCGCGGAACGCCTCGACGTCAATGTCGTCGAGCGAGACGCCGATGATGCAACAGTGCGGGATGAACCCCGCCGCAGCGAGATGGTAGAGGCCCGGCAGCAGCTTGCGCTGCGATAGGTCGCCCGTCGCGCCGAACAGAACGACGATCTGCGGCAGCTTGGGGCCGACTCCGGCTGGTATCTTCGCCATCACGTCTCTCCCTTGCCGTCCGCCTCGACCGATCTGATAATCTCAACACGACAGTCGTGCGACAGGAAATGGATGTGCGCAATAGCACGCCGAGTTCAGCCGCTTCTCCGCGAAGCGGGGAATGTACGATCCGTTAAGATCGCTGTCGGATTGGACCGGATACGATCTTGGCGGTCTACTCCCCTTCGAGCAGGCCAAGCTTCAGCAGGCTCTGGAGACAGCGATCGATCGCGGGCGCGAGACGTGCAGTGAGATTGTCGCGTCCCTCGACCCTGCCCTCCGGCCCCGAAACGTTCATTTCGCCCCTTTCCGCCAAGTCGAGCGCGTGGGCGAGGAGATCGTCGCGGTTGCGGGTTCCATCGAGCAGGGGAAGATAGAGGCGTTGCAGCGGCTCGAGCCGCACCGGGGAGTGACGCAGGCTCACGGTGACGCCGCCGACCCGCGCGTCGCTCGCCGCCACGCGCCAAGCGATGGGTCTTTCGGCGAGGCGGGTCGCACAGACGACCGCTTCCGTCGACACGCCGCAAAGTCCAAACGCGACGAGGCTGGCGAGCGCGTCGGCCACCCGCTCGCGCAAGCGAGGGTCGGTGGTCGCCGCGGGTGCAATGTCCTCGAGCCGTGCGGAGCGCGGCAGGCGGGCGATCAGCCGGCCGACCGCCATCGCGACCGCCTCCTCGTCAATCTGGATTCCGTCGTCGCCGTTCGCGATGCGCCAGTCGCTCGCGTTGTCCGAAGGAGGGATCACTGTGAGCTTCCGCGGGGCGACAAAATGCAGCGCGTAGATCACGTCGCGCCGAATGTCCCGCCGGATCGCGCCAGCCCGAAGACGGTGCGTTATTACCGCCTCGCGGAAGGCCCGGCCGCTGAATATGTCGAGGTACTGCTCTCGGGCGCGATCGTCCCCGCGGGCGAGCGTCCGTATGGTCGCGGCGGCCGCGGGCGCCATGCCTTCTTCGCGATTGGCGGCGACGTTGCATTCCCCGACATAGGCGAGGCCGTGCCGGTCGAGCGCGTCGCAGAAATCGCTGAAGTTCAGCGGCGTATTGTCGTCCTCGAACATCTCATGCGCGATATAGGCGTCTCCTCCCGCGGCGATCAGCGGCGCTTCGTCCCGCCAAAAGCGGCCGTAGGTGTAGCGGCCGTTGCTTTCGACCGAGAGGCGGTCGAGGAGTTCGCGCGCCTGTCTGGCGCGCTCGCGCGGGTCGTTCTGCAGGCGCGCATGCAACAGCAGGCTGTCACGAGCGATCTGAAACAGCCGCCAGCCCGGCAACACGTTGAAGCTGACCGCGGCGACGCCTTCGGGGGCAAGCCGTTCCGCGACGACGCGCAGCAGGGTCTCGCGCAGCGGTTCGGGAATCCAGCTGTACACGCCGTGGCAGATGATGAAGTCGAAAGCGCCATCGTGCGCTCCGATGTCATCGAGGCTGCGAGCGCTCAGCGCAATATTGGCGAGATCGAGCCGTTCAACGCGCGCATTGCCGGCCGCGATCTGAGCGGGAGAAAGGTCGACGCCCACGAATCGCGCCTCCGGCCAAGCGGCGGCAAGGGGAATGATGTGGCCGCCGGAGGCGCAACCTATTTCCAGCACCCGGGCCGTGCGCGCCGACGGGGTCGTCAGTCCGAACCAGAGCGCCGTGGCCGCGATTCGCGCCGGCTGCTGCCGGGAGAGCGGTTGGGAGGCATAGGGAATCTCGTCGTAGCTCGCGCGCGTCCGTGCGATCGCTTCGCTCAAACCGGTCGAGGAAGGAGGTGACATGGTCATTAAGCCCTTGCTCCTGCAGATCCTTCCCGCAGTCGTCGCAGCCGCAGGCTCGCCCAACCCTCGAGGTCGATTCGCTCGGCGAGAAAGAAGTTTTGCGCCCGCCAGGAGGCGAGAACACCGGGGACGTCGGCGATAAGCAGGCCGGAGACGATCGCATTCCCGTCCGGCGCCGTGATCGCCGCAAGGGATGGCGCGAGCAGCCGGAGGGGCTTCGCCAGAATGTTGGCGAAGACGACGTCGTAGGGCGCGCCGTCGCGCAAGAGGCGGTTCTCGACGCCGCGCGAGACGATCGCCCTGCAATAGGGACGAACCCCGTTCAGCTCCGCATTTGCATTAGCGACCGCGACCGCGATGGGATCGATGTCGCCGAGCCAGACCTTTCGCTTGAGGACCTTCGCCGCCGCAATCGCCAGCACGCCTGCGCCGCAGCCCACGTCGAGCACATGGGCCGGCCGGCGGCGGTTGAGCAGCCGGTCGAAATGGAGGAGGCAGCCGCGCGTCGTGCCGTGGTGACCGGTGCCGAAGGCGAGTCCTGCCTCAATCTCAATCCCGACGTCGTTGGCTCGTACGCGAGCGCGGTCGTGCGCGCCGTGAACCAGAAACCGTCCGGCGCGCACCGGCTTAAGACCAGCCAGCGAATTGGCGACCCAGTCGCGCTTCTCCGTCACCCCGAAGCTCGCGGAGCGCGCTGTCTCCTCGTCCGCCGCGACCGCGATCAGGGCGCGGACTTCGTCCTCGTCGGGGGCGAAACCGAAATAGGCTTCCACCAGCCACGCCCTGCCGCCGCCGGGCCAGCGCTCCTCGGTTTCGAACGCGCTGGACGCGGCCTCGGACGGCTCGAAACTTTCGACGATGAGGTCGGCGACGGCGCGCGCCCGCCTCTGATCGGTGACGAGGGTCAGCCGATGGGCGGCGTTGTTGGGTGGCAGGCCTTCGAGCATCTTCCCTTTTCCCGTTTGCGGGACAAGGTGGCGCGAAGGGCCGGATGAGGGCAAGAGGCGGCGCGCCGAAAGGCGCGACGGACGAGGGGAGGACGACGCCCAAACCATGTTTTCGCATCTGCCTCGCTATTTGGGACGTTGGGCATGTCCGGGCCATGAGCGCCATTTCATCGAAGTGGGTGTTCAGCGTGGCGGCCATCACAGCGCGCCGCGCAGGGCCGCAGCCGTGGTACTGCCCGAGGCCGCGCACATGCTCGCAAACGAGGAGCGGCGCGGCGTCTTCGCCGCGTACCGGGGCCGAACGGGAAGGCGCCCATTGGTCAGGAGCAAGAAACGCGTCACGAGGCGACGATCGTCGAACGACTACGTGTAAGCAGCTGCTTACAGCGACAGTGCGCCGCCGCGGACGTTGCCGGCGAAGAGATTCAAGGCGCGGTTACGGAAGATCGAATTTGGCTCCATAATTTAGAATGAATAATTGAGCCTGAGCGCGGTCATGAAATTGTAGACTGGATATTGCTTGATGATCGGAACGGAAATTTCGAGAGAGGCGTCGAAAGATCCGCTGAGCTTTTTTCCGATTCTCGCGTCAATGGGGAGAAAAAGTCGCCCGGTTTGGCCGGTGATTGGCGCGCCGAAATTCCAGCGGATCTCGGGACTTGGGTAGAAGGTGAAAAACCACTGGTTTGGCAGCGTCAGGTTGAGCATCGGCGCAAACTGCAAGTTGCTGATGAATTTCTTCGTCGGATCGCCGGCGAAGCTGACGTCGTAGCGCGCGAGCGGCTCGAAATAGCTGCCGGAGCTGATCTCGGGCAACGCATAGCGCGCGGCGGCGATCGGCATGATGCGCCAGAGGCCCGAGCTTAGCTCCGGGTCGCCCGTCGGGGCGATGAGCCGAGCCCCGCCGCCCGCCTTCCATCGCGCGTCGATATTGTCGATGAGCGCAGCCTGAATGTCTGCGTCGCCGAGCCCATACAGAAAGTCGCCGTTGGGATTGCTGTCCGTGTACTTGTTCTTCGCGAGAAATGGGAGATCCCCGCGCAACGCGAGACTCCATTGCGGACTGAGAATGAACGCCTCGTCCTTACGCGCAGTTTCCACGTGTCGGTAGTCGTCGTCAAAGAATCCCCGTTGAGGTCCGCTGCCGGGCGCGGTCTTCACCTGATACATGAGTTGCAAGAGACGCTGCACGTTGAGGACGTCGCCTTCCGGTCCACCTTCCTGATCCGGACTGGAAGCGTCAGCCGGGGCGCCCACAGCGCTTTGGGCGGTTTGGGAAAGGGAGCTGACGGGTAGAGACCCGAATATCGCAGACAGCAAGCACCCCAATACCCGCGCTGAGACCTCGAGCGCGTGCGGCTTGACCAACGTCGAACTTGGCCCGCGATGTCGCACGAAATAGCGCCGGGCGGCGGCAAGCCGCGGCAGAAGACAGAGACAGTAAGCGGCGTCCAGCGCGACAGATTCGATGCGGCTCCGCCGCCGAACTCTAGTTGGCCCAGGCGAAAACGCGGTTCCAGTCCTTCTTCATGCTGACGACGATCCAGCCCTTCTTCAGAGCCTCGTCATAGAGGGTCTCGGGAAAGGTTCCGATCTTGCTGTCGGGCAGACCCTGCGCGGGACCATAAGCATATTCGCGGTCGCCGTCGTCATGAAGGAGGAGCATCGCCAGCCGGGCGCCGTCGCCGGCTGTGGTATATTCGCACATTTCGCGGTCGCCGCTGGAGTTGCCGAAGCAGAATCGTGGTCTCCGCCCGATCATGAGGTGGATGCCCACGGGCTTGCCCGCCTTGTCGTCGTTGAGCAGGAGCTTCGGCTCCTTGATCAGCATCGGCTTGCCCTCAGCGTCGTACTGGTATTTCACTCCGCCGGCCGTGCCCACGATCTGCTCGGGCGGGATGTCGTAGACGCCCTCGGCATAGGCGCGCACGAAGTCCTGTCCCCCGCCCGTCACGATGTAGGTTTTGTAGCCCTGCGTTCGAAGAAAGCGCAGGAGCTCGATCTGCGGGAGGTAGACGAGGTCGGTGTAGCGGCGCTTCCAGCGCGGGTCGCGCGCCTTCGCGATCCACTTGGCGACCTCCTCGCGGAAGATGTCGACGTCCATCCCACTCAGCGTCGCGCCGACGATTCTGATGAGGTCGTCCATTGACAGGCGAGCGATGCGCGCGCGCTCGCCCGACAGAACGGTCTTGAAGGGCTCCTCGTCGGCGAGCGTCGGTTTCGCCTTCACGAGGTCAGGCACACGATCGAAGCAATAAACGATTTGCGTGTAGACCGGCTGTTCGACCCACAGCGTCCCGTCTTGGTCGAAGCAGGCAATACGTTCTTCGGGCGGAACGAATTTTGCGCCGCTTTGGTCCGTTGTGGTCTTCACGAAGTCGAGGATCGCCTTCCTGGCGGGACCTTCTGCCCACGAGGGCAAGGGATCGCTTTGCGCCGCCGCCACGCGCAGGGCCGCCGCCCCAGCGGCCGCGCCGGCTATGAGAGCGAGGAAGTGACGGCGATCAAGGTCCATGTTTGGCGTCTCCCTTTGGAGCGCAGGTCCGCGCGACAGGAAGATGAAGGTCGTCCGCGCGATCCGTCGGGGCCTTCGTCCTTATCACGGCTTTCGAGCCATGCTGTGCTCCGAATTGGAGCGCGGGCCGCGCATTCTACGACCCGCGCTTCTACTCGAAGCCGCGGTCAGCGGATGCAGACCGCGGCGAGGCCTCGAGAGCTTAGTTCCCTGTCGGCAGCGGGATGCTGAAGCCTTCCTCCTTCAGCTTGTCGCGCAGCCACTGGAAGCGTTGGTAAGCTGAAAGCGTGATCGGGCCGGTGTATGATTTGCTTTGCAGCTTGCGCGGCGGATATTTGACATAGGTCTGCATCAGGTCTCGCACGGCTTGGTTGAACGTGACGAGCGTCCAGGTGTGCTCGGTGTAGTTGTTCATGAAGATATCATAGCGCTCCTGCGGGTCCTGCCACAGGTCGAAGATCTGCGGCACGGTCGCGACGTATTTATCCGGTCCTTTCCAGCCGAGATTCGAGTCGACGGCGAGGCCGCCGGTATCCGCGCCGTCGTCGCCGCGCAGGTTGAAGACGGCCTTGAACCGTCCGACTCGAACGGCGCCGGGCGTAAGCTCGTTCTCGGTGAAATAGAACCAGCTCTTGCGTTGGTCGGGACCCGTGCCGAACAGGATCGGCGACATGTCGTAGCTGTCGAAGATGATCGGCTTGCCTTCGCGGTCGTTCTCGGGAAGCTTCACGCCTGCAAGCGCCGCGAAGGTCGCCATATAGTCGAGGCCCCCGACGATGTCGGAGTTCCTGCTGCTGGGCTTGATCCCGGGTCCCCAGGCCAGCGCCGGCACGCGCGCTCCTCCCTCGCGGTCGGTCCCCTTGGTGCCGCGATAGGGCGTGTAGCCGGCGTCGGGGAAGACATCCTGCCAGGCGCCGTTGTCCGTCGTCCAGAACACATAGGTGTTCTTGCCGAGATTGAGTTCGCGGATCTTGTCCATGATGTGCCCGATGCGGGCGTCGTTCTCGACGATCGAGTTGCCGAACTTGGTCTTCGCCGCCGACTTGTGAACGTATTCCGGCGCGGGCAGGTTGGGCTGGTGCACCTTCATGAAGTTGATGCACATGAAGAAGGGCTTGTCGGAATGCCCGTGCTGGTCGAGGTAGTCGAGCGAGGCCTTCTCGACATATTCGTCGAAGAACGGAATGCCGACCACGCCCTTGTCCGGCGTGTTCACGTACTCGCCGTTGATCTTGAAGTCCTCATGCGGCGGCTCCCCCGCCTTGCCGGACAGGGCGCCTTTGGTCACCCGGTTGAACATCGCCCGGAGCTCGGGGTCCATGTCCGGGAACCAGTTCGGATCGCCGTAGGTGTAGGCGTTGAGATGATAGAGGCCGACGTATTTCATCTCGTCGAAGCCCTGCGCATTCGGCAGCGCGTAGTCCGCCTCGCCAAGATGCCACTTGCCGGTGAAGAAGGTGTCGTAGCCACCGGTCTTGAGGACCGAGCCCAGAGTCCATTCGGCCGCGGGCAGTCCGCCGCCCTGTCCCTGAAAGGCCACCGTCGTCATGCCGCTGCGATTCGGAATGCGGCCGGTGATCATTGCCGCACGTCCCGGCGTGCAGGACGGTTGCCCGTAGAAGGACAGGAACTGCATGCCCTCGGCCGCCATCCGGTCGAGATTGGGCGTCGCCGCGCCGCGATTGTCGCCTCCGCCATACGCTCCCATGTCCCCATAGCCGAAGTCGTCGGATACAATCATGACGATGTTCGGCTTAGAAACCTGAGCGACTGCCGGGAGCGGGCTCAGCGCAGCCGCTGAGACCGCCAGCGCGGCCAGTGTTGGAACGCCTTTATGCATCTCGCCTCTCCTTGGTCGGTTGTCTCGGTTGAAAAGACTCCCACAGCGGTCAGCGGCCTCGCGCCGCCTGATTGGGCCAGCTCATTCAAGATTTTTGCGGCCGGGAAAACCTCCCGGCCGTTTGGCGGCGTCAGGCCGCCCGAGCCGCGGCGGATGCCGCTCGAACCACGCACGACGGTCCCGCGGCGATTAAGCTTCAGCCGAACGGCTGGGTCCCGAACAACATCCTGCCTGTTCTTCACTATCGAGGCGTGCTCGGCGGCGATCGCCGGCATGATCGAGCGTCAGCGTTCGAGGCGCTGTTCGAGCAAAACAATTGGCGGCCGCAGTGGCGCAACGGAGTCAACGGCTACCATCACTACCATTCGACCGCGCATGAGGCGCTCGGATTTGCGGCGGGGACGGCGACGCTCATGCTTGGCGGCCCCGGCGGGGCGGAAGTGGAGGCCCGCCCGGGCGACGTCATCGTGCTGCCCGTCGGGACCGGCCATTGCCGGCTCACGGCGAGCGTGCGATTTCCTCGTCGTCGGCGCTTACCCACGGGACAGCGGTGGGATATCTTCCGCGGCGCGCCGACCGCGGAGATGACAGCGCGCATGCAGTCTCTCCCATGTCCGGCGTCCGACCCGGTCACCGGGGAGCATGGTCCGCTGATGTCGTTATGGCGAAGGTCCTAGCGGCCCCCGCGTGGAGCCAGAGGCCTTGGGCCGACCGCCGTACCGCGAGCTTTCGCAGATCTCATGCAGAACTCCGCGCAAGGCAGGTTGAAGCCGGTGGTTATCGCACGGCTCGATGGCGTCCGCGCGCCTCACGCCGGTGAGCCGCGGATTCTGGCTCCTATGTTCCTATCGGATTCGATAAGCGGAGATTAGCGGTCCATTCGTTCTCTGTTTTTGTTGACTACAGCCAACACGATGAGCGCGAATGTCAATAAGCGGGGAAGATAGTAGAAAGGCTCGAATTCAGAGACATTGGCCAGTCCAAGCACGAACTGGCTAATCGAATAGATGGCGAAGGCTATAGAGAATAGCATAAAAAACCGGTCACCGGTGCGGCGCCAGAATCGCAGAAAGAACAATGCCGCTAGAACCGACGTGACCGACACCGCTCCGTCGAGCATGGAACGTAGCGCATCCATCAGTTTGCATCCCAAATCAGGCCAGAAAGAAGGATCAGCAGTGAAATCTGCGCGACAAGAAGCCGCCAGATCGATAGGTCAATCTGCGGCAGGAATATTTTATCCAAAACAAGAAGCACATTGTTGAGTGTCAACCCGGCGAAGCAATAGCCGCTCCAAAGCAACAATCGATAATGTTGACGAAAATATGCTGTAAAGAGAAGATAGGCGCATACGAGCGCTACGAGCGCGCACAGGCTGTAAATCGTCGCCGCCATTCTATTTTCCCTTCCGGAACCTGAACGCGTCTGCGAATTTCTGAATGCGGGCGGGCTTGCCGTGAATCACATTGGTGACCGGAATTAAATAGCGCGAATAGGTGTCCGCTAATCGGTCCACGGTTTCATGTTTCGGTGTGTCCGAGAGTGCGTAACTGTAGAAGCCCTCCCTGCATGCACAAAGTCCATCGGCTTCGAGGCGGCTGAGCACCTCCGCGCACAGGGGTTCGTTGATATAAAGTCGCTTCGACATAGCAGTCACCGTCCACGGTTCGCCAGCATGACTTCGCAAAAGCAACAGCGCCTCGAGCTCGGCAATGCTATCGATATGCGCGAGGAGAAACTCTAGAACATCACTTGGAATGAGATCGTCCGTCATTGTAAATTGCCATTCTGGCTACGGGATCTGATAATTGCTTTCCCTTGGCGGTTTCAGGGCGACCCTTACTTCAAGTTCTTATTGTTCGTCCACGGTCAATCCGCGTCCGGATTTGGCGCGAGATATCCCCTGTTCTCGGTGGAGCAGGGGAATTTCAATTCCCTGCTCCGCCGAAAAAATCCCCTGTTCGGTCGAGTAGGGAATTTTTGCTGGAACCGCTTAGAATCGTTGACCTTTTCTGGACGGTCTTTCCGAAACTCGGCCAAGGCGAGAGAATTTCCCTGCATTTTTCCCTGTTCGCAGGGAATTCGGCCGCGCTCGAGGTCCCGAATTCGCCGCCAATCCGGGCGTCATCCCGCCCTACCCTCGTGGAAGAAGTCGTAGACGACCTTCGCCGTCGCCGCGTTGAGGCCGGGTGTTTTTTCGAGATCGGCAAGGCCGGCGCGGGCCACGGCCTTGGCCGAGCCGAAGGTGTGCAGGAGGGCGCGCTTGCGCGCCGGCCCGATGCCCGGGATTTCGTCGAGGGGATTCTTGACGAACTCGCGCTTGCGCCGCGCGCGATGGGTTCCGATGGCGAAGCGGTGCGCCTCGTCGCGCAGGCGCTGGACAAAGAACAGGGCCGGGTCGCGCGGGCTGAGCTTGAAGGGATCGCGGCCCTCGACGAAGAACGTCTCGCGGCCCGCGTTGCGGTCCGGCCCTTTGGCGATGGAGGCGAGCGCCACACCCTGCACCCCCAGCGCGGTCATCACCTCGCGCGCGGCCTCGAACTGCCCGCGCCCTCCGTCGATGATGACGAGATCCGGCGTGTCGGGAAATCCGCCCGCCTCCGCCGTCTCGCCCTGGCGGATGAGCCGGGCGAAGCGGCGGGTCAGCACCTCGCGCATCATCGCGTAATCGTCGCCGGGGGTGAGGTCCGCGCTCTTGATGTTGAACGTCCGGTACTGGTTCTTGACCAAGCCTTCCGGCCCCGCGACCACCATCGCGCCGATCGCGTTCGTGCCCATGATGTGGGAATTGTCATAGATCTCGACCCGACGCATCGGACGTTCAACGCCGAAGGCGGACGCAAGCGCGCCGAACAGTTTCTCCTGGCTCGCAGTCTCCGCGAGCTTGCGCGACAGCGCCTCGCGGGCGTTGCGCAGGGCGGCCTCGACAAGGTCCTTCTTTTCGCCCCGCCGGGGAACGCCCACCCCGATCCGGTGGCCGGCGCGTGCGCTCAAGACTTCGCAGAGCGCCGCCGCGCTCGGGACGGCGTGACTGAGCAGCACGAGCCGCGGCGCCGGCCGCTCGAGATAGAATTGCGCCAGGAAGGCGTCGAGCACCTCCTCGGGCCCGAGCGCCCGGTCGGCGCGGGGAAAATAGGCGCGATTGCCCCAGTTCTGATAGGTGCGGAAAAAGAAAGCCTCGACGCAGTACTGTCCGGCCTCCTCGCAGACGGCGAAGACGTCCGCCTCGGGAATCGAGCGCGGATTGACGCTTTGCTCGCCCTGGATCGCCGACAGCGCGGAAATGCGGTCGCGCAGTCGCGCCGCGCTCTCGAAATCGAGCGCGCCCGAGGCCTGGCTCATCTCGCCCGCCAGCTTTTGCCGGATCGCGCGGCTGCGGCCCGAAAGGAAATCGCGCGCCTGTCCGACAAGGCCGGCATAGTCGTCCGGCGCGATCTCGCCGGTGCAGGGACCCGAGCAGCGCTTGATCTGATAAAGAAGGCACGGCCGGGTGCGATGGGCGAAATAGCTGTCGGAGCAGGTGCGCAGAAGGAAGGCGCGCTGCAGCGCGTTCATGGTGCGGAAGACCGCGCCGGCGCTGGCGAAAGGACCGAAATAATCGCCCTTAATCGTCCGGGCGCCGCGGTGCTTGATGAGCCGCGCGGCGGGATGGGCAGTGCAGATCAGGATATAGGGGAAGCTCTTGTCGTCGCGCAGGGTCACGTTGTAGCGCGGCTTCAATTGCTTGATGAGATTGGCCTCGAGCAGCAGCGCCTCGGCCTCCGACTCGGTGGTGACGAACACCATCGAATGGGTCTGCGCGATCATGCGGGCGATGCGGCTCGGCTGGCGCTCCGGCGCCGTATAGGCGGCGATGCGTTTCCTGATGGAGCGCGCCTTCCCGACATAGAGCACCTCGCCCTCGCCGCCGATCATCCGGTAGACGCCCGGCCCCTGGGGGGCATGGCGCAAGAACTCCCTGATCGCTTCGGCGCCCCGCGCGAGGCTCGCCGGCTCGGCCGGAGCCTCGTCGAGGCTGATGTCGAGGGGAGCGGCGTCCGCCGCGAGTTCCCGCTCGAGCGCCGCCTCCGCCCGCGCTTCGGCTTGAGGAGCCTCGCCCGGAGGGTAGCTTTTCGGCGCGCCGGTCATGGCGCCTATCTAGGCCGGCGCCGCGGCGTTGAAAATACCGCCGCGCGTGAACCTCTCTCGAGGCCCGGGCTGGACCTCCCTCTCGAATGGGGCTAGCACTCCGCGAATGCGCTAACGTTGCATTAACTGTCTTCTGGAGGGGGACGTTATGGGCACGGGGAGTATTTTGGCGTGATTCTCGACCTCGACGGCGCATCCCGTTTGCGCAGTTCGTCTGCGTGGGGCGCACTGGCGCTGATTGCGGCGCTGGCAGCTGGCGGCTGCGTCGAAACCGCGGGCGAGGTGGCTGGCGGCGTCGAAGGCAGTCAGCAATTCGTGCGTCGAGCAGATGCGAGCATGGCCGGCGCGACCATGGCGATCGTCTCGGTCGAGGGCGCGCCCTCCGAACTTGCCTCCCGCTTCGATCAGAGCCTCGCCACGGCCGCCGCTCAGCGTCAGATCGCGCTCGCTCCGCCGACCTCGGCCCGTTATCTCGTGCGCGGCTATCTCAGCGCCGTCCCGGCGCAGGACGGAGCGACCGTCGATTTCGTGTGGGACCTGTTTACTCCAGACAAGCAGAGGGCGCAGCGGCTCAGCGACGCGATCGTCGTTCGCGGCTCAGGGGATGACGCCTGGGCCATGGTCACCGAGGCGGCGCTCGACAGCATCGCAGCTAAATGCGCGGACGACCTCGCCGCCTATCTGTCGAACACGCCAGAGGCCGCCCCGGGCTCGGCGCTCAGCTACGCCGAGTGATGCTGCCGACAGCCTGTGGCTAGGCGGGCTGGGCGGGCCACCTGTATTCTGATTGTAATGTTGTTTGCGACCGGGCCGGCTGCTAAGAGCCGCCGCGTCCCCCTTTGCGAAGGGGCGCGACGCGCATGCGGAGATCGGCCGTGCTGGGCAAGATGAAGCTTTTGGCCGGCAATTCCAACGGCGCCCTGGCCGAGGCCATCGCCGCCTATCTCGGCGAGCCGCTGACTGGCTGTCACGTCCGGCGCTTCGCGGACATGGAAATCTTTGTCGAGATTCTTGAAAACGTACGCGGCCGAGACGCCTTCATCATCCAGTCCACGTCCTATCCGGCAAACGATAATCTGATGGAGCTTCTGATCATGATCGACGCCCTGCGGCGCGCTTCCGCGCATCGCATCACGGCGGTCATCCCCTACTTCGGCTACGCCCGCCAGGACCGGAAGCCCGGGCCACGCTCGCCGATCTCGGCCAAACTGGTCGCTAATCTGATCACCCGCGCCGGGGCGGACCGAGTGCTCACCGTCGATCTTCACGCTGGCCAGATTCAAGGTTTCTTCGACATCCCGACCGACAACCTGTTCGCCGCGCCGACCATGGTGCGCGACATCCAGTCGCGGGGGGCCGGCAAAAGCGTGACCGTCGTCTCGCCCGACGTCGGCGGCGTGGTGCGCGCGCGTGCACTCGCCAAGCGGCTCGACGCGCCCCTCGCCATCGTCGACAAGCGGCGCGAGCGGGCAGGCGAATCGGAAGTGATGAACATCATCGGGGACGTCAATGGCCGCAACTGTGTGCTGCTCGACGACATTGTCGATTCCGGCGGCACGCTCTGCAATGCCGCCGACGCCCTGCTCGAGTCCGGCGCGGCCAGCGTCTCCGCCTATATTACGCACGGCGTTCTGTCCGGCGGCTCCGTCGCCAGGATCGCGGCCTCGAAGCTCACCGAGCTTGTCCTCACCGATACGATCGCCCCGACGGAGGCGGTGCGGGTCGCTCGCAACATCCGCGTCATCTCGATCGCCCCGTTGATCGGCGAGGCGATCGCTCGCATCGCCAAGGAAGAAAGCGTTTCCTCGCTGTTCAACTGATGCTTCGCTTCGGGTCGAGGCCCAATCGCGGCGCCGAACGAAATCCGGCCCGAAACGATTGGTCTCGTCTTGCCCTCGCAATAATGGCCGCATAGGCTCCGGTCGGTTCGTTGCAAGCAGTCTTAGCGGACCGTGCGGCTTTAACGCGGTGCGAGTGGACTTGTCTTGACCGAGCGGTCAGTTTCTTCAGAGCATCAGACGCGCGCCGGACTTCGGCTCGCGCCATTTCCGGGAGGAGAAGAATGTTCGGTCGCAAATCCACTCTCATGACGACGGCGCTCCTCGCTGCCGGGCTCTTCGCCTCCGCCGCGGCCTGGGCGGAGACGATCAGGCCGGCCGTGGTCTATGACCTCGGCGGCAAGTTCGACAAATCCTTCAACGAAGGCGTCTTCAACGGCGCGACCAAGTTTACCAAGGACAGCGGGATCAAGTTCCGGGATCTCGAAATTCAGAACGACGCCCAGCGCGAGCAGGTCCTGCGTCATTTCGCCAAGGACGGCTTCTCGCCGATCATGACGGTCGGCTTCGCCTGGGCGACTGCGCTCGGCAAGGTTGCAGAAGAGTTCCCGAAAACCAAGTTCGGCATCATCGATATGGTCGTCGACAAGCCCAACGTACAGTCGATCGTCTTCAAGGAGCACGAAGGCTCGTTTGTCGTTGGCGTGATCGCCGCCGATACGTCGAAAACCGGCAAGGTCGGTTTCGTCGGCGGCATGGACATCCCGCTGATCTCGAAATTCCAGTGCGGCTACGAGCAGGGAATCAAATACGCATCCGGCGGGAAGGATGAAGTGTTCGCCAACATGACCGGAACGACCCCGGCCGCGTGGAACGACCCCGTCAAGGGCGGCGAGCTCGCCAAGTCGCAGATGGATCGCGGCGCCGATATCGTCTACGCTGCCGCCGGCGCGACGGGGCAGGGAGTTCTGAAGGCCGCCGCCGACGCAGGAAAGCTCGGCATCGGGGTCGATTCCGATCAGGACTATCTGTTCCCGGGGCATGTCCTGACGTCGATGCTGAAGCATGTCGACGTTGCGACCTACAACTCCTTCATGGACGCCAAGAACGGGACGTGGAAACCCGGCATTCAGGCGCTGGGCCTCAAGGAAGGCGGCGTCGACTATGCGCTCGACCAATACAACAAGAACCTCATCACTCCGGAAGTAAAGGCCAAGGCCGACGCCGCCAAGGCCGACATCATCTCCGGCAAGATCCAGGTCCACGACTATATGTCCGACAACAAGTGCCCGATGTAAGCGCGCTTTCCCTCTCCTCGCGCGGCCGGGAGAGGGGACTCGCAGCTGACGGGCGACGGCCGGAGGAGCGCGCGATGACCGAGGCGGGTAAGGCCGCTCCCGCGATCGAGTTGATCGGCATCGACAAGAGCTTCGGCCCGGTTCACGCCAACAGGAACGTCAATCTGGTCGTGGAGCGCGGCGTCATCCACGGCATTGTGGGAGAGAACGGGGCTGGCAAGTCGACCCTGATGTCGATCCTGTACGGCTTCTATGAAGCCGACACCGGCGAGATCCGGATCAACGGCAGGCCCGTTCTTATCCGCTCCTCCCGCGAAGCGATCGGCTGCGGCATCGGCATGGTGCATCAGCACTTCATGCTGGTCTCGCCTCTGAGCGTGCTCGAGAACGTGATGCTCGGCGCGGAGGGCGGCCCTCTGCTCGCAAACGGCGCGAACTCGATCCGGAAGAAGCTGGCGGAGCTCGGCCGCGAGTACGGCCTCGAGGTCGACCCAGAAGCGATCGTCGGCGAATTGTCGGTGGGGCTGCAGCAGCGGGTCGAGATCCTGAAGGCGCTCGTGCGCGGGGCGGAGATTTTGGTGCTCGACGAGCCGACCGCCGTCCTCACGCCGACCGAGGCCGATCAGCTTTTTGAAATGCTGAGGGTGCTGAAGGACCAGAACAAGACCATCATCTTCATCACCCATAAGCTGCGCGAAATCATGAGCCTGACCGACCGGGTCTCCGTGATGCGGCGGGGCGAGATGGTCGCGACATTCGACACCGCGAAAACTTCTCCGCCCGAGCTCGCTGACGCGATGGTCGGCCGCAAGGTGATCCTCAAGATCGACAAGGGCCCGGCGCATCCGGGCGGGATCGCGCTCGAAGCGCGAGGTCTGGTCGTGCGCGACGATCGCGGAGTGGTGCGTGTCGACGGCGTTTCTTTGGTCCTGCGGGAAGGCGAGATCCTCGGCGTCGCCGGCGTCGCCGGCAATGGTCAGTCGGAACTGCTCGAGGCGCTCGCCGGAATCCGGCCGCTCAGTGGCGGCGAGATCCTGGTCGACGGCGAGCCGCTGCCGCCGGCGGAGCACAATCCGCATTCCGAGCGGGTGATCGGCATCGGCCATGTGCCGGAGGACCGCCACAGGGTCGGCCTCGTCATGCCGTTCGAGGCCTGCGAGAGCGCCATGCTCGGTTTCCATTACGAGCCCGTTTACGGCAAAGGGCTTCTCTACGACCGAAAGGCGATCATCGCTGACGCGGACCGAAAAATGGAAGCCTTCGACGTCCGGCCGCGTGCGCCGCTCTTGAAGACAGCTAATTTTTCGGGCGGCAACCAGCAGAAGCTGGTGCTGGCGCGCGAGATCGAGCGTAACCCGAGAATCATGCTGGTCGGCCAGCCGACGCGCGGAGTCGACATCGGCGCGATCGAGTTCATTCACAAACGGATCATCGCCCTCCGCGACGCGGGGAAGGCGGTGCTGCTCGTGTCGGTCGAACTCGACGAGATCTTTGCGCTCTCCGACCGCATCATCGTGCTCTGCGGCGGTCGCGTAACCGGCGAGCGCGAGGCCGAGGAGACCAACCCCCAGGACCTCGGCCTGCTCATGGCCGGGGTCAGCGAGCGCGCGGCATGAGTTCGCCTGTCAAGCCCCTGCCGGCATGGGCCGACCTCGCGCTGATCCCGCTCGTCAACGTCACCGCCGCCTTCGTGATTTCCGGCTTCGTCGTTCTGGCGATCGGCGAGAACCCGCTCGAGGCGGTGCAGATCCTCATCACCGGCGCGCTCGGCGACCTCGAGGGCATTGGCTTCACGCTTTACTACGCGACGAGCTTCATCTTCACCGGCCTTGCGGTGGCGGTCTGCTTCCACGCGGGGCTTTTCAACATCGGCGTCGAGGGGCAGGCATATATCGCCGGCCTCGGCGCGGCGCTGGCGGCGCTGCATCTCGGGTTCCTGCCCGGCTATTCGCTCGCCGTCGCGGCCATCATCGCCGCCGCGTTGTTCGGCGCCGCCTTTGCGGCGATCCCAGGTTACCTGCAGGCCTACCGCGACAGCCACATCGTTATCACGACGATCATGTTCAATTACATCGCCTCCGCCATTATGGGCTATCTGCTGGTCGAAGTGCTGCGCAAGCCCGGACAGATGAACGCCGAGACGGAGCCGTTCCGAGCGACCGGCCGCGTGCCTCAGTTCCACGAGATCCTGGCTCATTTCGGGATCCATTGGCCGGATACGCCGTTCAACCTGTCTTTCGTGCTGGCGCTGATTTGCTGCCTCGCCGTGTGGCTGCTTATCTGGCGGACCAGGCTCGGTTACGAGATCCGTACTGTCGGCGCCAATCCCACCGCCGCGATCTATGGCGGCATCTCGCCCGCCCGCGTCACCGTAATCACGACGTTGCTTTCGGGCGCGCTCGCCGGAGGCATGGCGGCGAACGTCATCCTGGGCGAGGAGCACCGGCTTATCCTCGAATATACCGCGGGATTCGGCTTCGTCGGCATCGCGGTCGCGCTTATGGGCCGCGCCCATCCGGTCGGCATCGTCCTGGCGGCGATTCTGTTCGGCATCCTCTACCAGGGCGGCGCCGAGCTCGCCTTCGACAAGCCGAAGATCAGCCGCGACATGATCGTCGTCATCCAGGGCCTCGTCGTGCTGTTCGCCGGCGCGCTCGAGCACATGTTCCGCCGCCCCGTCGCGACCCTTCTGGCGCGGCGAACGGCCCAGCCGCCGATCTGACGGGCGGCCACCATGGAATGGTTCGAGGCCTTCATCGTCGTGTTCGGCTCCGGGATCAGGTTCGCGATCCCGCTCATTCTCGCCTGTCTCGCCGGATTATGGTCGGAGCGGTCGGGCGTCGTCGACATCGGCCTCGAAGGCAAGATCCTCGTCGGCGCCTTCGCCTCCGCTGCGGCCGCCACTTTCACCGGCAGCGTCTGGCTTGGTCTCGCGGCCGGTATCGCCGCCACGATCGCCGTCTCGCTCGTGCACGGCTACGCCTCGATCGACCAGCGCGCCAACCAGATCGTATCCGGCACAGCGATCAACATGGTCGCCGACGGCCTGACCGCGCTCATCGGCAACGCGATCTGGTCGCAAGGCGGACGCACCCCGCAGCTGCCGGAGTCCGCGCAGTTCCGCGAGATCGCGCTGCCATTCGCCAAGCACATCGGCGCCGTTCCGATCCTCGGTCCCATCTATCAGGAGCTGATTTCCGACCACGACCTGATCAGCTACGTCGCTTTCCTGATGGTGCCCCTTACCTATTGGGCGCTCTATCGCACGCGTTTCGGGTTGAGGCTTCGGGCGGTCGGCGAGAACCCCGCGGCAGTCGACACGGCGGGCATTTCCGTGCGTGGTTTGCGGTACAGCGCTGTGGTCATCTGCGGCGTGCTGGTCGGCCTCGCGGGCATCTATCTGGCGCTGTCGCAGACAGGATATTTCCAGCCGCATATGTCCGCCGGACGCGGGTTCATTGCGCTGGCTGCTCTCGTCTTCGCCAAATGGCGTCCGTGGCCGGCGCTCGCGACCTGCCTGCTGTTCGGCTTTCTCGACGCAGCTCGCGATCCGTCTGCAGGGCGTCGAGCTTCCGGTCATCGGCCCGGTCCCGGTGCAGGCGATCGAGGCGCTTCCCTACGTGCTGACGGTCGTGCTGCTCGCGGGCTTCATCGGCAAGGCGATTCCGCCGCGAGCGTCGGGGATTCCCTATGTCAAGGAACGCTGACCCGCTGGCCGAGCTGTTCGCCGCCGCAAGGGCCGCCCAGGCGAACGCATATGCGCCCTACTCGCGCTTCAAGGTCGGGGCCGCGCTCCGCACGCCCTCAAGCGCGATCCATTCGGGCGGGAACGTTGAGAACGCGTCCTATCCCGAGGGCGTCTGCGCCGAGACCAGCGCCATCTCCGCCATGGCGCAGGCCGGCGAGCGTCGCATCGTCGAAATCTGCGTCGTCGGCGACGGCGCGCGCGCTCTGCACCCCTTGCGGCGGCTGCCGCCAGCGCATCCGCGAATTCGCCGACGACGCGACCCTTGTCCACGTCGCTGGACCCGAGGGCGTGCGTGCGACGTTTAGGCTAAGCTCGTTGTTGCCCGAATCGTTCGGCCCGGGGCATCTGCGCAGCTGACCGACGAGGACCCGATGCAGCGACATTCGGATTCCGCTATCGCCGCCCTGAAGGCCCGCGGCCTCAATTCCTTGCCTCCCCTGGGCATCGTGCTCGGCACCGGTCTCGGCCCGTTCGCCGACGAGGCGAGCGAGGCGACCGCCATCTCCTACGGCGACATTCCCGGCTTTCCCGAGCCGAGCGTGGTCGGCCACGCGGGCCGTCTCGTCGTCGGGACGATCGAGGGCCGAAGCGTCGTCTTGTTCCAGGGCCGCGGGCATTATTACGAGCGCGGCGACGCGGGCGTCATGCGCGTCGCCATCGAGACCTTTCGCGAGCTCGGCGGCCAAACGCTTCTTTTGACCAACGCCGCGGGCGGTCTCCATAAGGAATGGGTTCCCCCGGCGCTCGCCGCGATCACCGACCACATCAATTTCGCCGGCGCCAATCCGCTGATCGGCGCGACTGGCCCGGAGCGCTTCGTGCCGCTGACCCAGGCGTACGACCTAGGCCTGATCGCGGCGCTCCACGAGGCGGCGCGCACCTGCGACATCGAGCTCCACGAGGGGGTCTACATGTGGTTCTCGGGCCCGAGCTTCGAGACTCCCGCGGAAATCAGGGCGGCGCGGGTGCTCGGCGCCGACCTCGTCGGCATGTCGACCGTGCCGGAAGTGATTCTCGCCCGCTATTTCGGGCTCCGTTGCGCGGCGGTCTCCGTCGTCACCAACTACGCCGCGGGCCTCGCGGGCGGAGATCCCAGCCACGACGAGACGCAGGAATACGCCCGCCTCGCCGCCGACCGGCTCAAGCGCCTGCTGCGCGGCTTCATCCGGGGCGCGGATGAGTCCTAAGCGCGCCCTCTGCCGCCGCCGCGTCTCGAAGGACCCTCCAGGCGGCGCGCTTTTCGACGCCCAATGGAGCATGCTTCGGGGCCCCCGCTTCGCGGGAGCACCTCAACATGAGGACATTGGTTGCAAGGGGGAGGGGCCGTGACTCTCCCGCAAGAAATCATCCGCGCCAAGCGCGACGGGCGCGAGCTGACCGAAGCCGAGATCGGCGAGTTTATCGCCGGGTTGACCAGCGGCGTGGTCACCGAGGGCCAGGCCGCGGCGCTGGCCATGGCGGTGTTCTTCAACGGCATGACGCTCGCCGAGCGCATCGCTCTGACCCGCGCCATGACGCTTTCAGGCGAGACGCTCGACTGGCGCGCGCCGGACCTCCCCGGCCCGGTCCTCGACAAGCACTCGACCGGCGGTGTCGGCGACAACGTGTCGCTCATGCTCGGCCCGATGCTCGCCGCCTGCGGCGCCTTCGTTCCGATGATCTCGGGCCGCGGCCTCGGCCACACCGGCGGCACGCTCGACAAGCTCGATTCGATTCCGGGCTACGCCACCCAGCCCGATCTTCTCACCTTCAAGCGCGTCGTGCGCGAGGCTGGCTGCGCCATCATCGGCCAGACGGATGCTCTGGCTCCAGCCGATCGGCGCCTCTACGCGATCCGCGACGTGACCGCGACGAGTCGAGTCGGTCGCGCTCATCACGGCTTCGATCCTGTCGAAGAAGCTCGCCGCGGGCCTCGAGGGCCTCGTTATGGACGTCAAGACCGGCTCGGGCGCTTTCATGCCCACGCTCAAGGGCGCGCACGAGCTCGCTCAGAGCATCGCCGCGGTCGCGACCGGCGCCGGCCTGCCGACCGTCTCCCTGATCACCGACATGAACGAGCCGCTCGCCAGCGCGGCAGGCAACGCCGTCGAGGTCAAGAGCGCCGTCGATTTCCTCATTGGACGGCGCCGCGACGCCCGCCTTCGTCGCGTGACGCTGGCGCTCGGGGCCGAGGCGCTTTCGCTGTCCGGGCTGGCGAGGGACGCCGAAGAGGGCGCTATGCTGATGCAGCGCACGCTCGATTCGGGAGCGGCGGCCGAACGCTTCGAGCGAATGGTCGCGGGCCTCGGCGGCCCGCGCGATTTTCTCACCCAGGCCGAGACCCTGTTGCCGCGCGCGGGCGTTCTCGCTGCCGTGGTCCCGGAGCGCGTCGGCGTCGTGACGGCCATCGACGTGCGCGCGATCGGTCTGGCGGTGGTCGAACTCGGCGGCGGTCGCGCACGCGCGTCGGACGCCATCGATCATTCCGTCGGCTTGACCGAGCTGGCGCCGCTCGGGGCCGAGGTCGGGCCGGACAGGCCGCTTGCGCAGATTCATGCGCGCAGCGCCGACGCGGCCGAGGCGGCGGCGCGCCGCCTTCGGGCGGCCTACCGCATCGGCGACGCGGCGCCGGAACGCGCCGATCCGATTGTCGCGCGCATCGCGGCCGGCAGGTGAGCCTGCTCCTTGCTGTTTCGGGCTGGGAACCGGCGCCCTGGCGCGAACGGCTCGGAGAGCTTCTGCCGAATCATGCGATTGCAACCCTCGGCGAACCGTTCGATCGCGCGCGCCGTCCGCTATGCGCTCTCCTGGCGCCATCCGCCCGGAGCGCTGGCCGACCTGCCGAACCTCGAGGTCATCTTCTCGCTGGGCGCGGGGGTCGACCATCTGTTCGAGGATCCCGGGCTCCCCGAAAAGCCGATCGTTCGCGTGGTGGACCCGGACCTTCGCGACCGAATGAGCGAATGGGTCGTCATGCACGCTCTCATCCATTTGCGCCAGCTTCGCCGCTACAACGCCAGCAGGTTCAGCGCATCTGGGCGAACGAGCCCGGGCGGCCGAAGGCCTGCGACGTCATGGTCGGCGTACTGGGCCTGGGTGCTCTCGACATGGACACGGCGCTGAAGCTCAAGGCGGTCGTCTTGAAGGTCGCGGGCTGGAGCGCGGCGCCGAAATCGGCGGCGGGCATCGCGTGCTTCGGGGCCGAACGGGCTGACGCAGCTGCTTGGCCGCGTCGACATGCTCGTTCTCCCGCTGACCGAGGCGACGCGCGCAATCTTGAACGCTTCGCTCTTTGCGAGGCTGAAGAGGGGAGAGCCGCTTGGCGGTGTGACGCTGATCAACGCCGGACGCGGCAGCCTGCAGGTCGAGGCCGACATTTTGGCCGCGCTCGATTCTGGCGCGCTCGATGACGCCTCGCTCGAGGTGTTCGGGCGCGAGCTACCGCCGACGTTCGTTGCATCGTCGTCGAGTTTGGAGGCGGCGTAATTGGGGAGGGAGGCGCGACCGCCCAGATTGGTCGCAAACCATTGAAAAGATTCGATTCGAAAATGACAGTGAAAGGAGACGCAAATGGCCGGCGGCCTTTCTCGATGCTTTTGGCCGCCTTTGCGTGGGCGCCGGGGAGTCTTCGCAAGATTCAGTTTAGTTAGCAGCAAGTCCTCTTCAAGCCGACGTCTCATGAACTACTACATCCTCACGGGCCGTAGCATTCGCCGGCCGTGGTCGCAAGCGACAAGTGCCACAGCGCGGACCGTCGCCACCTAACTGTGTCTCACTACAGCCGTGCCTTCCGAAGCGAGCAATCAACGCTTAAGGCAACACTCGTCGTTAGCAGCAAGTCCTCTTCAAGCCGACGTCTCATGACCCCGTGATCGAGGCGAGGGCCCTCGCTTGCCTTCGCCCTAAGTCCAATGCTGCTGCTGCGAGCTCCCCTTCCTTTCCTCTCTTCCTCCCCTCCCTCTCCCCCTTCCTCCTCTCTTCGCCTCGCCTTCCCCCCTCCTGTCCTTCAGCCCCCCCCCCCCTCCCCCGCTCCCTCGCCCGCGCGCCCCGCCCGCCGCGCTCGCGCGCGCCGCGCCGCGGCTCGCCTCCGGCGTGCGGCGCCGCGCGGCGCGCGCCGCGCGGCCCGCGCCGTCGCCGCTCGCCGCGCCGCCGTCCGGCGGCGCGCGTCGCTCCGCCGCGCGCCCGCTTCCGCGTCCGCCGGGGCTGCCGCGCCTCCCCCTCGCCCGCTCCCCGCCGCTCGCGTCCGCCCGCGCGCCGCCGGCCCCGCCCGCCCGCGCCGGCGGCGCGGCGCGAGACCCCTCTGGCCCTCTGGCGCCGCAGTGAACTTGCCTTTAAATGCTCGGCACCCTGGCCAGGAGTTTGTCATGCTCGCCCGTCCGCGCCGCAGCGTCCTCTACATGCCCGGCTCCAACGCGAAGGCGCTGGCCAAGGCGGCGACCCTGCCGGCCGACGCGCTGATCCTCGACCTCGAGGATTCGGTCGCGCCGGACGCCAAGGAGACGGCGCGGTCGCAGGTGGTCGAGGCGGCGAAGGGCGATTTCGGCGGGCGTGAAGTCGTCATTCGGGTCAACGGTCCGCATACGCCGTGGGGCCCGGCTGACCTCATCGCCGCCGCCACCGCCAGCCCCGACGCAATTCTCCTGCCCAAAGTCGATGGTCCGGGCGCCATCATGCTCGCCGCACGGATCATGCGAGAGAACGGTGCGCCGGAAAAGACCCGGCTCTGGGCGATGATGGAGACGCCGAACGCGATCCTCAACGCCGGTCAGATCGCCGCTGTCGCCGCCGACTCGGCCTCGCGGCTCGCCGTGCTGGTCATGGGCCTCAACGATCTCGCGAAGGAGACACGCGCGCGGCTGACCCCCGGCCGCCCCACGATGACCGCGTGGCTCGCCAATTGCGTCGTCGCGGCGCGGGCCCACGGGGTCGACATCATCGACGGCGTCTACAACGACATCAAGGACCTTGAGGGTTTCCGCGAGGAATGCCTGCAGGGGCGCGACCTGGGCCTCGACGGCAAGACGCTCATCCACCCGAGCCAGATCGACATCTGCAACGAGGTTTTCGCCCCGACCGTCGCCGAGGTCGAGAACGCCCGCGCCATCATCGACGCCTTCGCCCTGCCGGAAAACCAGGGCAAGGGCGCCATCCAGCTCAGCGGCAAGATGGTCGAGCTCCTGCACGCCGACATGGCCCGCCGGACCCTCCTGATCGCCGACGGCATTGCTGCCTTCCACAAGGCTTCACCTCAGCCCGCTGAGACGCAGGTGTGAGCGGAGCGGAGCTGATGGGCGCGGAGCGTCATCTCCTCTTTCAACTCGGGCCGGACGCGACGCCCTATCGCCGGCTGACGACCCAAGGCGTGCGGATCGAGAAGGCGCTTGGGCAAGAGATCCTGGCAGTCGAGCCGACGGCGCTCCGCCTCATCGCCGAGCAGGCGATGATCGACATCAATCACCTGCTGCGCCCGGGCCATCTCGCCCAGCTCGCTACGATTCTGAACGATTCGGAGGCGACCGCCAACGACAAGTTCGTCGCCTACGACCTGTTGAAGAACGCCAACATCGCCGCCGGCGGCGTGTTGCCGATGTGCCAGGACACTGGTACCGCGATCGTGGTCGCCAAGAAAGGCCGGCGCGTGTGGACGGACGGCCTGGACGTGGAGGCGCTGTCGGATGGAATCCGCGAGGCGTACCGTAAGAAGAACCTGCGCTACAGCCAGGTTGCGCCGCTTTCGACGTTCGAGGAGCGGAACACAGGCGACAATCTCCCGGCGCAGATCGAAATCGCGGCGGAGGGCGAGGATTCTTACAAGTTCCTGTTCATCGCCAAAGGCGGCGGGTCGGCCAACAAGACCTTCCTCTACCAGGCGACGCCGTCAATCCTCACCCACGAACGAATGATCGCCTTCCTCAAAGAGAAGATCCTGACGCTCGGCACCGCGGCCTGCCCGCCCTATCACCTCGCCGTCGTCATCGGCGGCCTGAGCGCCGAACTGACCTTGAAGACGGTCAAGCTCGCTTCGGCCCGCTATCTTGACGCGTTGCCGACGAGCGGCGCGCCGGACGGACGCGCTTTTCGCGACCTCGCGCTCGAGGCGGAGATCCAGAAGCTGACGCAAAACCTTGGCGTCGGGGCGCAGTTCGGCGGCAAGTACTTTTGCCACGACGTGCGCGTGATCCGTCTGCCGCGCCATGGCGCCTCGCTGCCGGTCGGGCTCGGCGTCTCCTGTTCGGCCGACCGCCAGGCGCTCGGCAAGATCACACGCGAGGGCGTGTTCCTTGAGGAGCTCGAGCGCGATCCGGCCCGCTTCCTGCCTGCCGTCGACGAGGCGGCGCTCGCCGGCGAGGTGGTCAAAATCGATCTCAACCGGCCGATGAAGGATATCCTTGCGGAGCTCGCGAGGCATCCAATCCGCACCCGGCTCGGTCTGACCGGCCCGATGATCGTCGCGCGCGACGCGGCGCACGCGAAAATTCGCGAGCGGCTCGATCGCGGCGAGCCCATGCCGCCCTATTTCGTCAACCATCCGGTCTATTACGCCGGGCCCGCCAAGACACCCGAGGGGATGCCGTCGGGCTCGTTCGGGCCGACGACGGCGGGGCGGATGGATTCCTTCGTCGACCAGTTCCAGGCCGCCGGCGGCTCGATGGTGATGCTCGCCAAGGGCAACCGCTCGGCGGAGGTGCGCAAAGCCTGCGCCAGCCACGGCGGCTTCTATCTCGGCTCGATCGGCGGAGCGGCCGCGCGCCTAGCCCAGGACTGCATCCGGAAGGTCGAGGTCTTGGAATATCCCGAGCTCGGCATGGAGGCTGTGTGGCGGATCGAGGTGGAAAATTTCCCGGCCTTTATCGTCATCGACGACAAGGGCAACGATTTTTTCAAGGAGCTGAACCTCGGTTGACGGCTGGCTTGTTTTGACGTCGCCGCGCTGGCGAAAAATGCGGCGACAAAATCTGCTCGTTGCCGGGCTCGCCGCCTTTTCCCTCGCCGGCTGCGCAGCTGAGGCTCCTGAGCCGCGCTTCGCCCGAATTTCGGCTGCGGCGCTCGCCGCCGTCCGCCTCGAATCGGCCGCCGCGGTCGCGGCGCTCAACGCCTACCGCGCCGGCAAGGGACTGAGGCCGATGCGGCTCGATCCAGCGCTGACGGCGATGGCCGAGGCCCAGGTGAAGGCGATGGCGGCCGGGAACCTTTTGTCGCACGACGTCGCAGGAGCCTTCTCGGCGCGCCTCGCGGCGAACGGCATCGATACGTGGAAGGCCGCCGAGAACCTCGGCGGCGGCTATATGAGCCTCGCCGAGGCGATGAAGGGCTGGCGGGAGTTGCCGGCGCACAATGCCAATCTCCTCCTCGCCGAAGGGACCCGGTTCGGAATTGCTATCGCAAAAAACCCGGACACGCGATACGGGGTTTACTGGGCGATGGAGATCGCCGCCGAGCCGGCGCGTCCAGCGCCCTCTGCAGATGGGGCGTTCATGTCGCTGTCGGGCGGCGCGGCGAGAGCGACCGCTTTTCCGCCCGGCGCCAGCGAAACCGGGCACCCGCTCGAGTGATTCTTCCTCGGGCCGGCGTCCACCCGGGCCACATGCAATGGTTGCCGCTTGAGTTCCCCGGAAGTGGCCTCAAATTCAAGAGGACCCGTAGAAACAAAGACTCCAGAAACCTCCCCGGTTTCAGCGAGACTTCCAAAATCGAAGTGTCGACTTTTCGTTCAAGGCACTGATTTGCCCCAAGACGCACCCGAACCTGCGCAAGCTGGGCTAAACCGAGGCTCGTCGTCCCGGCCGGCTATCGCCGCCTTCGACGAAGTGAAAAAAGAGCTCCGGGCGATCATTTGTCGTGAGGCCCCTGAGCATGTCCGACAAGAGTATGTGGGCGGCATGCTGGCTCGCCTCCCGCCGGGCCTCTTTGAGCGTCTCGCTGTGGCCGCAGGTCGGGCAATGGACCTTTGTCTCCCAGCCGGACGAAGCCGAAATCTCGACCGGAACCCTGCAGCGGCCGCACAAGATCGGTTTACGTTCATCAAAATCCATGCGGCGCCCTCCGCGTAAGGTGAATAGATGTTCAAACGTGATTCTCCAGAGACTAATGTCCACGGCACGAGGAAGATCGCAATGCGCAATAATACTTAGCGCACAGGATTTACCGCATCCGATCGGGGCTTGACTCCCGCTGCACGTTCTCCGCAGCATGAAGCTTGAAAGTCTCCGTGGCCTTTTGCGGTCCGGCGACCCTGGTTTGCGAAGCTCCCCAACGGGGAGCGCCGGATGATGAATACCCGCCCTCCGGCTCTTCCCATGCAATCGGCCCCACCAGCATTTTGCCGTCAACGGTCATCGTCCTGCCGAATCCGGGAAGCGCGCTGATCGAGGCGTAAGCCGGGACGAGGTCGTGCGAGGTTATGGGGGCGTTCGATAGCGCCCGGCACAATGGCGTCAGAAACACCAGGAGAGCCACCGATTTCATGATGAGGCTGTTGGAAGACGCGCTACGCGACGCCAGGATCGGGATGACCAGCAGGGGAACGATCAGCAGATGTCGCGACTTGCTGATAAAGCCGTTCAACCACGTGACGCTGAAAGCGACGGCAAGCAGGGTCAACGAAATGAGGCAGAAGGCGAGGACGGAAGACGTTTGGCGGGATCGCGGCCCGGAAGAACTGATCGCTGCAAGAATGCCGAGCAAAAAGATCGACCCGAGGAGTCGCGCAGCGCAAGGCAGAACGAAATATCCAATCCCGTCTGAAATCTGCATCAGCGTTTCAGCGAACGAAAAACGGCCGCCTTCGATCGGATGTCCACCGATCTGGCCGAGCCACGCGGCCGTCACGAGCAATGCGGTCAACGGAGCCGCCAAAATCGCAGCGCCGTTCGCCGCCCGAACGCTGAGCCGGCCCTCCGGAAAGACGACGGCCAGGAATGCCGCTGCGGCGACGTAGGCGAGGCCGGAAATATGGCTCTCGACCAATGCGATTCCAAGAAAGCAGGACAGCGTAATGAAGAAACGCCGACGCGGTTCGCAGGGATTTATCCCTTTCCAGACTGCAAGGATTAAGGCAGGCAATAGCGTGTAAAACAGATTGTGCGCGAGAATGGATCTCTCATAGAGCGCGATCGTGAGCGCGATGTATATCGCGACCAGCCCGGTTGCGGCGCGGTCCCGCTCGCCCGGATAGAGATGATTATAAAGGCTGGTCCATAGCGCCCCCTGCAAGCACGCCAATACGGCGTTGGCAAGAGTGAGCACGGCGGCTTCGGAGCCGAACAGTCTGATCCAGGCCGACAAGTACAAGCTGTACAGGGGCGGCCAGGCGACAATCGGATCTCCAGAGAAATACCGGTACCCCAAGCCGTCGGCGATCGATTGAGCGCCCTGCCAGTAGGCCCAACCGTCCGCGTTCAACTCGGCGCCCGTCCGGTGCTGAAGCTCGTAAAGGAACGAGGCCGCCAAGCCCGCGAGGAGCGGCCAGACCGGAAGAGAGATTCGCGACGGAACTCTTGTCTGGGTCGAACGAGGTCCGGCGAAAGCGATTCGGCTTGACATTTCGCCGGACAGCCGACGCCCGAGAGCGAGGGGCGCCGCTGGGTCCGCGCCGCGCGGCGAAGGCGTGAGCATCGGTCGGGTTCGCCGATCAGGGTTGCGGCAATCGCGCGACCGCAGGTCGCTAAACAGCCATCGAGCATGTTGCGAGAGCTCTCCTAAGAAACGGTAAGGGCCACGGCCGCGTATCGAAGCCCCAGCGGGCGACCCTCGACCGTCGGATTCCCTGGTTTCAGGGAATTCTACAGGGAATTTACCCGATGCGGGCTGATTCCGGCGGCATCTGTCGGAAAAAGACCAATGAATTTAAGGGTTCGCGTGCAATTTCCCTGCTAAGCGAACAGCGGAATTTTTCCGCGACAACAGCGGAATAAGCTCGGCCAAAATCGACGTAGCAGCGAATTCGAGGCGAGCGGCCGGGACAGATGAATTCTCGGCTCCTGGCCCATGGCCGGAGCCGACGGGCTCGCTCATCGGGTAATCATCAACCATCGAGCGCTGATCGCCGCGCCCGAACCGGTCCTGGCAAAGACTAGCTTCAACGAACGCTTACAACGACAAGCCGCCTGAAGGCTCCGCGGCCGGGTATGACGCCGGCCGCGTTTTAATTTAGTCGCGCCAGAACCGACTCTCAGCTTGTGATGATGCCGTTCATTCCGTTTGGAAAAAACAGGCCTTTTGTCGCGTTCACGGCGCCGTAGACGATGTTGAGGACTTGTCGCGTCGTGCGATCGTAGGCGATCGCGTTGTTTCCGGGAGGAATGTTGGTGGGGAAGCCGCCGAGCAGTGTTCCATTGGCAGCGTCGCTGCAGTCGGTGATCGTCGGACTTATCGTATCGCCGACACCATGGTCATCCACATTCGGAGTGCCCGCCGTGCCGTCGAGGGTGGCGCGGAGGTAGGATATCTTCTCTGTCTGGCTCTTCATACCATTGGCGAAGAGAACGGTGCGGACGAGACCGGCATGATATGCCTCGACCGCGAGAATGCCGACGGCCTTGTCGAGGTAGGCCTTGTTCGTGATCAACGGGGCCGCGCCGTGGTAGGCGGTGACGCCGACGTCCTCGAACACGTAAGCGCCCAGGAGGAAATCCATATCATTCACGAAGGGGTCGAAATTCGAGCCGAGTCCCGCTGCGCTGCCGAGTGTCGGAAAGCTTTCCGAAAAATCTATCGCCGGGCGTGATATTGGTGCGGAGCTGGTCGCGGCTTTGAGAGCGGCGCGAAGAAACTCGACGTGCTTGCGCTCTTCGTTGGCGATCTCGCGCGCGTAGGCCGCTACGAGCGGCTCCGTAAAGGGGACTAAATGACCTCCGGTGACCTGCCCGGGATTGGCCCCGATCAGACTGGGAGGAAGCCCATAGCCGTATGCCGCGAGCCAATAGAACTCCGCTTCGAGGTATTCGAGGTTCAGAGCGAACTCGAGGATGGCAACGTCGAGGTTCGACTGCTGCGCCAAAGCGCTGGTCTGGCCAAAGCCTGTCGCGCCAAAGATGGCCGCGCCTGCCGCGCCGAGGCCGAGACCGCGAAGAAAGTCTCGCCGCGCCGCTCTTTTTGGTTGGTGACCGGCGTCGGGCTGACTTAGGTTCGTCGCCCTTTCCAAATCATTGAGTTGATTTGCCATGGAGCCTCTCCTGTCCGTCGACGACATCTGGGGTCGTTCTCAGCGCCGAGCGCTGGCCCCCGAGGTCCACAACGGGCCTCAACGGGAGACTACGGACGCCTTGGAGAGAAGTTTCGCCGACCGATGAGAATAGGAGCCACGGTCCGGTTCTGCTGGCCCATGGCTCGGCTTTGCGCAACCTGGGCCCTCTCGGCCCTACTCGGGCGACGCATTCCTCAAGAGTCCAGGTCGTCATTGCGGACGGTAGTCACCTGGCTCGGTGTTGACCTCTTCGATCTTCACTGAGCTGAAGATCGGGCGTGATCGACACTGCGGACGTGTCCCGATCCGCAGGAAGATCGAGGGTCACCGACCGCCCGGCCTTCTCGACCACGATCGAGCGGGCAGCCACGGATCGGAGCGTCCAACCGGCTGTCTCCTCGCCGACCCGAACCCTGCTTACGGCCTGGGTGGCGGAGGTTTTCACGAGCGCGATGCCGACCGTGCCGTTTACGATCGTCCCGACAAGCGCGATCGGCGGCGCTTCCGGCGCCGCGGCCGCAGCGGGAGCGGCGGTCGGCGGAGGCGGCGGCAGGCTCACTTTAACGACCTCCGGGGGCCTTCGCGACACCGAAAACAGAGGCCGACCGCGAGTCTCGGTCAAAGCGCTGAGCGGCACCGTCCACAATGGGTTGCCTCGGTCACTTGCCCCTTTGCCGTCGGGCGCGAGAAGGGCCCAAGCAAAGGGACGGGCGACGCTGGCTGAGCCGTCATGGGCATAGGCGGTTTCGACCGGAGCCGCAGAGCCGCAGCGAGCGACATTCGGGCCGGCAGTCGCCCCGACAACGGCGGCAAGCAAGACGGCCATGGGCAATCGGCTCATTTGCTTGCCCGCCACTGCCCGGCGACGGCGATCGTTATCCGCATGCGCCCGGTTTCCGGTTCACCGAAGTCCTCCGGCGACTGGAGGGAAAGCTTCTCGATGAACAGGTACGGTAGCCCAGCCTCAATGTCGTAGAGGATCGCCTGCAACGCCGACTGATTGACCTCCGCGCTTGTCATCAGTTCGACGAAGCCGTTCTTCGCGTCCGGGCCGTCGAATTCGACCTGCGCCGACGTGATGGCGCCTCCGGCCTTGCCGATGGCCTCGCTGACACGCTGCTCGAGCGCGGCGCCGGCGATTGTGATCGTCGGCCCGTCGAGAAAAGGAGAGCCTGCCATGCCCGCAGCCGACGCGGCCGCGTCCTGACGCCGTTGCCCGCGCTTGGCCAACTGGTCCAGACCTTTCTCTGCACTGGCCACCGCCTCCGACCTCGCCATAAGGTCGGAGAGGAACCAGAGCGACGAAGCGAGAAGCGCTGCGACGATCACGAAATAAATCGAGCCGGCGATGATTTGTCGGCGGACCGGAAGCAAGCTGCTGGCAGAACTCTGCGTCACTTGGTCTCCATGCGTGAAAGACCCCCGTCCTGGTTTGGATCCCGGCGCTGAACGCCGATGCTAGCTGCAGATGAAGACGCCCTGGTGAATCGGGATACTGCTCGCGCGAAGCTGTAGGCGCAAGAGATTGCGCCTACCTAGTGTTGTGTCTTTAACGCTTGGATCCCGCGCCGCCGGAAGGTCGTAGGCTCCAAGGGTCCGAGCAAGGCGCTTTTTTGTTTTTCAGCACCCGAGCAGGCGGCGCCGGCCCTTCACTCCGCCGCGACTCCGAGCGACTGGTCGTCTCCCTGTTACCGGCTGGAGCAGGGAGTTAATTCCCGATAATTCTCCCTGATACCTGCCCGACGCTGACATGTATTTTTTGTTCAAGCGGCTGTAAACAAATGAATTTCTCTCGGGCCACAGGTGTTCAGTGTTGTCAATTCTCGCTCGGCAGGGAGGAACAGGGAGAAAATCGCTCCTGGCCGACGGCCGCCAGACGCCTGGGCGGCAATGCATCGTAAAGATTTCCAGAAACAGGAGCAAGGCGCTTTGCGTTTGATTCAGTAGCACTAGCGCCACGGCACGGTCTCAGGCAGTCCCTTTGCGTCTCCCTCGAGCTGAAGGAAACAGCGAGCTTACTGCGCGGGTTTCGTCTTGTTCGCGGCGGGTGGAAACGGCGGCTCGATTTGCGCCTCGATATGAAAGTTGTCGCCGCCGTTCGGCCCCCTCAAGGTCGGCGCGAAAAAGGTCGCCCGAGCGAAGCTGCCGGATTGCTCGATCAAAGGGATGAGCGCAGGCGCATCGTTGGCGAAGCCCACAATCTGAACCTTGCCACCCTCGATCCGCAGGTCCGTCAGGTGCGCGTCGTCGGGAAGCGTCTTCGACAGCGCCTCGAGCACCAGCACCGCGGACGGATCGGACCGCTTTTTCGATTCGAGCCCTCTTAGCGCCTGTTCGGCCCTCGAACCCTGTTGGCCCATGACTTCAGCGCGCCGCTCGGCCACCTGATTCTGCACTTCTTCGAAGTGCGCGTCGTAGCCGGCGCCGATTGTGATCCAGGCGGCGAAGCTCGCCACGAAGGCGAGGCTGGAGCCGGCGAGGCCGGCGACGAGCGCCAGGCGAAGACGGCGGACGCCGGTTTCGCCGCCTGCCTGCCGCCCGAGAATCACCGGCCTTCCCTCTTCGCCCACTCGCGTCGACATCTCGACGGAAGCCGCTTTGTTCGCGATGAGCGCCTGCGCAATCTGATCGACCTGCGCCCGCGCCGTAACGGCGACCGTCAAAGCAATTCTGTCGGAGCCGATGTCCACGGGGGCGCTCCAACCGAAGACGGCGGCGCTCGCGCTCCATGGAGACAAACGATCGATTTGCGTGCGCACCACGCCATCGAGGAAAGCGCCGGCGGCGCGTGGAAGCTCGAGCGGGCGGAACACGAAGCGCGCGGGCGCGAGAACCACATGAACCTGGACGCCCGCGACCACCTTTCCCAAGCGCGCCGTCTCCGGTTCGGCCAATCTATTCTGATCGAAGCGCAGCGGAGGATCGAGCCGCTCCGGCGCTCCACCGCGGGAACCGAAGGCGAGGAACGAGCCGTCGGCCTGCTCGATGAGTTCGATTTGCCGGCGCCGGCCAAGGGTGGCGCCCAGTCGCGCCAGCCCCGTCGCGAGGTCATCGATCCCACGGGACAGGAAGGCAAGCAGCTGCGTCGACGCGCTCAACGCGAGGGCCTATTCTGACGTCGTGAGACCATCGAAATCGTCCTGCCAGTAGAGGAGATTATAGGGCTCCTCGGCCGAATCGGCGAGGCGGAACACAACGTTCGCGTGAACTCGCCTGCCGTTATCGAACGCGACCTCGATCGCGGCACGGATCGCCTTTGACCCGCCGGCCGAGGCTCGGCTGCTCGCCGGTCCGAGCAGCGCCATGAGATCCTTTTTATCGGTCGACGGATTTGCCCGCGCCTTCAAGACCGCGGTCATGATCGCAGGCGTCATGCCGGGCAGCGCGGACAAGACCGTCGGGTCGGCGGTCGCAACGTCCACGGTCGAGCGGCCGCTGAAGACGGTAACGAAAGGCAGGATGCGTTCGACAACCGACACAGGGAGCCCGGGCAGAAGACTGAGCTCCAAAGAATCCTCGAATGAGCCCTGTCGCGGAGGGTAGGGCACGTGCTGCTCAGTGTAGAACTTCACCTCGTTGGAGCCGCTGTCCTTTGCATCGGACTTCGTGCGCCAGCCGACCACGCGATCGGCAAAAGTCTCGGCGCGCGCGGAGTTGACGCCGACGGCGGCAAACAATCCCGTCAATAAATCCGATGGCGCAGCATTGAGGTCGAACTCTCGCACCCTCCGAACGAAATCCAACGATGACCTGGGTGCGCCCGACCCGAAGAGTGAAGCGGCCCTGTGATGGCCTAGCCTGTTCCGGGGCGGCGAGTTGCTGAAACGCCGCCATCTCGACTGCCGCGCGGATGGAAGCCTCCGCTTGCAATCGGTCTTCGGAGACGTGCGATGCGGCGGCGGTATTCACTGTGTATACGGAATAGATCGAGGCGAGGGTCGCCAAAGCGGCCAGAATCCAAAGGACGGCGACGAGCACGAAGCCGGACTCGACCGGCCGGCGAGATTGAAGGACGGTCATCACCTCGGCGCGGTCATTGTTGGGGCTGAGGCGCCGCTGCCCCCGGAAGCGGAGGCGACCCGGAGGGTGGCGCGCTAGAACCGCTTGCCTGCGCCTCGAGCTTGGGCACTCCCTGGCCCGTGACCTTCAGCGAGACGGCGGTCGAGGCGACGACCGGCTGGTTGCGTCCTGCTGCGTCTCGGACCGTGATCCGCACGGCGTCCGGCAATCGGTCCCGGTCTTTCCAATTCGCGACCCAAACCCTGTCCGGTCCGGCGTAGGCGAACAAGATGCGCAGCGGCGCCCGAACAAGTGCGACCGGGTCGCCGAAAGCGAAAGGCGGCGCAGCCACCCTCGGCGCCCGCGGGGTGAAGGGCGCCCGGGTTCGGATCGTCGCAACGCCACGATCGTCCTTGGCCTCGGCGATACGCACGACTTCGAGATGAGGGTACGAGTCGGGCCCGATCGCCGACCGCACGAAAGTCACCGACGACACGTCGCCCTCGAACAATGGCGCCGGCGCGTCGGCCGAGGGCGTCACGTATTCGGCCGCGGATACATCCTGCACAATTCGCTCCAGGCCGACGGAGAGAAGATCCGCCTGCTGGAGACCGACGAAGCCTCGCCTCCAGGCGGGAAGCCATTGCCCGGTCACGGAAGAAAGCAACAAAATAATCATAGCGGTCAGCGCGACCGCCACAATTGCCTCGACCAAAGAAAAGCCAGCGACAAAGGGGCCCGGTTTCCCGCGGCTCATTTCGCCGCCCGTTTGCGCAGACGGATCGTGTCGATCTCCAGCATGGCGCCTGAACGGGATCGCACGACTAAGACGATGCTTTGCGGCGTCCACACGCTCCCGCCACCCGGAATGGCCGCAGGAACGGGCGCCGAATCGATCCGCCATTCATGTGCGTCGAGGGAGCCGGTCAACCGCCCAAAAGGAAGCGCATCGCGCTTCGGCAGGCCGGCCATGATCTGGCGGGCGCTGTCGACCTCGGCGAGGCGCCGTTCGGTATAAAGGCCGGCGTGCAGACTTGAATTTGCGAGCGCGCCGATGGCCGCCAATCCGGCCGCCAGGACGCCCAGCGCCGCCAGCGTCTCGATCAACGTGAACCCGGCGGTTCCGCCGGGTTCACGGTTTGTCGATCGCAACAACTTCGACGCCTCCGGTCAGCCAGTTGACCCGAATCTGATAGCCGAAGCCTTGCCTTGAGAGCGCGATTGTGCCTCCGCAGGAAGCGCCGCTCGGGAAAAAATCGATGGTCGAGCCGACCGGGCGGCCCTGGCAGCGCTGCGCGAGCAGCGCTGCAAAGGTTACGTCCTCGGGGATTTCGACCGCGGCGGCGGTGGCGCCCGACTGCACTGTTCGAGCTTCGGGGTCGAGCGACGTCGCGACCGCGGTATGATTGCGCATGGCCGCGTTCCGGTCACCCTTGAGCAGAGCTGCGATATCGATAGCGTAACCGGCGAGACGCGACTGCGAGGTCGCCCGCGGAATTGCCGGTAGAATGAGGGCAGCCAAAAGGCCGATGATCGCCAGAACGCAGACCGCTTCGATCAGGGTAAATCCCGCTTCTCGGTCCATCGGCAGAACCCTATCGCGACGCGCTCTTGATCATGCTTTGCGTGTCGCCCTCCCTCCCGGCGCCGTAGGAATCGATTTCGTAAGGCGCATGATCTCCGGGGACCTTGTAGACGTAAGGGTGACCCCATGGATCCTCAGGCACCGATGCGGTCCTGAGATAGGGGCCGTTCCAGGCGGGCGCGGAGGACGGACGCTGGACCAGCGCGGTCAGTCCTTCGTCCGCGGCCGGATAGGCGCCGTTGTCGAGGTAGTAGAGATCAAGCGCGGCCGAGAAGCTTTCGATCTGAATCTTGGCCGCCTTCACCTTTGCTTCGCTAAGATAGTTCAGCACCCTCGGACCGACGAGCGCCATGATGAGACCGATGATCGTGATAACCACCAGCATTTCGACCAGCGTGAATCCGCCCTCGCCGTCGCCGCGTTTTGCATTGCGGGATCGGCGGCGTGTACTCAGCCAAAGAAGAACGGAACTGCTCATGCGCCCAACTCCTAGCCGACGATCTGATTCACCGAGAGCAGAGCCGTCATCACCGAGACGATCAGCCCGCCGACGATCACGCTAATGACGATGATTGCGAGCGGCCCGACGACCCCAATGGCGCGGTCAAGGCTACGCTGCAGCTTCGCCTCGTAGAAATCAGCGATTCTTCCTGCGAGCATTGGCAGCTGCCCAGAATCCTCTCCGAGTCGCATAGTCCGGATCGCCATGAGGGGCAACGCCTCGGTCGCCGTCAGCGCGTCCGAAAGCTTGCCGCCGTGGCGCACCTTGTCGACGAGACTCGACCACCCTATGACGCTCCCGCTCGCCTCCATCGTGTCTGCCAGGACCCGAAGGGCCGCCGGCAGCGTCACGCCGTTCGTCAGCAACAGACCGAGATTGCGGCAGAAAAGGCTCGTGCGGCGGTAGTCTAAGATTGGGCGCACGACCGGTAAGCGCACGATCGCGCGCGCGAACGGCGCCCGGACCGCGCGCTGCCGCATCGCAAGCCAGCCCGCCAGGATGAGGACCAGCAGCGCCGCGGCTATGGCCTGACCGTTCGAGCGCAGGAGACTGGACAAGCCGAGGAAGACGACGAGCACTGGGTCGAGCTTCGCGTTGAAATCCCGAAAAACGCTCGCAAATTGCGGCAGGACGAAGAGAAGGAAGAACAGAAGAACGCCGCCCGCGGCCAGCAATAGGAACGCTGGATAGCGCAGCGTGTCGGTCAGCCGCCGCGACAACGCCTCGGCCCGCTGGCGCTCGGTCGCCAGCGCTTCCAGAATCGTTGGCAGCGCGCCGGACGTCTCGCCGACGCGAACCAGCGCCACATAAAGCGCCGGGAACACCCTCGGATGTCGGGAGATCGCCTCTCCGAAGCTTTCGCCCGACAATACAGCGGTGGCGAGTTCGGCGGTTGTCGCGCGCATGCGTCCGATGTCGGCGTCGGCCGCCAGCAGTTCCAGCGCGTCGTTGATGCGCGCGCCGGTGCGCAGCAGCAAGGCGAGATCGGCGGTGAATATCGTCACCTCCTCAGCACGCGGCCGTGACAGCCATGTCAAGGACAGGCGGCTCTTTCCGAACCGCGACCCGCCGCCCGCCGCCGACGCCTCGATCGGGATGAGCCCGAGATATTCGACACGGCGATTGACCTCGGCCACGCTCGGCGCGTCGAGCGAGCCCGTGACGACCTCGCCGATCTGGGTCAGAGCGCGATATTGGAAGGTCGTCACTGTTTCACCGCGCCGTCGTCACGCGCAAGACCTCGGCGACGGAGGTGAGGCCTTCGCGGCACTTGGCGATCGCGTCGTCCATCATGCTCGTGAGGCCTGTGCGTCGGCCAGCTTCATCGAGAGTGTTCGAGTCGATCCCCGGACCCACGAGATTGCGAACTTCGCCAGTCACCTCCAGCGCTTCAAACACGCCGACGCGTCCGCGATAGCCGATTCCGCCGCACCGCTCGCAACCTCGCGGCTCCCAGACGGACTCCCCGACAGTGAGTCCGCAGATTTCGTAGCGCGGGTCGGCGGCGAAGTCGTCTCCCGAGAGCCGCCGCTGCGATTTGCAGCGATCGCATAGAATGCGGACGAGCCGCTGCCCAATCACGCCCCGCAGCGTCGATCTCAGGAGGAAGCCCTCGACGCCCAGATCGAGAAGACGCGGCACCGCGGCGACCGCTGTTTCGGTATGCAGCGTCGTCAAAACGAGATGCCCGGTCAACGCGGCGTGGATCGCGATACTGGCCGTCTCGGCGTCGCGAATTTCACCGACCATGATCACATCCGGGTCCTGGCGAACGAACGAGCGTAGCGCCGCGGCGAAGGTGAGGCCGATCGCCGGCTTGACCTGCGACTGGTTCACGCCGGCGATCTCATATTCGACCGGGTCCTCAATGGTCAGGATCTTCCGGAATGGCGTGTTGAGGACCGAGAGCATCGTCGCCAAGGTCGTCGTCTTGCCGCTGCCGGTCGGGCCGGTAATGACGATCATGCCGTGCGGAAGATCGATGAACCGCCTGATCTTGCGCTCGTCATGAGCGCGCAGTCCGAGCTTCGGGATATCAAGCAAGCCGCGGTCTTGCGGCAAGAGGCGAATGACCGCGGATTCGCCATGCTGGGTCGGCATGGTGGCGACGCGAATGTCGAGGTTGAGCCGCGCGACATCGAGCCGCGCCGCCCCGTCCTGCGGCAGTCGCCGTTCGGCGATGTTAAGGCCGGCGAGGATCTTGACGCGCGAAATCAGGGCCTGCGGCAGAGCATGCGCCGGCGCAGGCACCGCCCTCAGCAGCCCGTCGATCCGCATGCGCACGTTAAGACCGTTGCGCATCGGTTCGATGTGGATATCACTCGCCCGAAGATCGATCGCTTTTTCCAGGAGATCGTTGACCGCGCGAACGACCGGCGCGCCGCTGGCGAGGTCTCGCAGGCTGTCGATGCTTTCCTCCGCAGCGCTCGATGCCTGATCGGCGAACGAAGCCGCTGGCCCTTCCTCCTCGGAATTCAGGCGCTTCGACAGGACGGCCGCGACATCGTCGAACGATGCGATCGTGATCGCCAGATCCGCGCCGAGCACGATCTCCGCGCCGCGGAGCGCGGCTTGGTCTGTCGGGTCTGCGACCGCGATGAAAATCTGCCCTCCGTCCTGCTCGAACGGAAACATCACGGATTCACGCAGGAAGCGCGGTGAAAAGCGATCGGCCAGCGACGATGCTGTTAACAAGTCTGGCAGCTGAATTCGAGGATGATTGAAATAACTGGCGATTTCGTCAGCGAATGCATCAGCCGAAAGATCGGACGATTCCCAAATCGAGCGTAGCGACGCTTGTTTACCGTCATTATTTGGCCTGTCGAGATTCAGCACAGCGTCAGTCGTGAGTCGATCACGCAGATGCTCTGCGAGGCCGTGCAGGCTGCCGGCGACGAAATCAATTGCTGAAATCTGCTGTCGTGCAAAGTTCATGAAGGACCCTAAACGGTCACGTCACAATCGTCTCCTTGACAAGCCGCAAACACTAATGGTTCTTAATCCGTTGTTCAACCATGCGAAGCGCGCCATCATTGATGGAGGCAGGGTGGCCGACAAGCTGGGTTCTGTACGCGTCGCGTCTCGAAGCGTCACCTGGGCGGTCTTCCTCCTGGGGCTGGGAGCTTGCAACTCCACATCGTATCTCGAGCAGCGCAAGGACCAGCCCCAGAACGCCGCCGACATCATGAATTCGGCCGATCTTTCGCCTAAGTACCCGAAGCCCACGGGTGTCGTCGACACAGGCGGCGCCAGCAAGCCCAGATCCTTTTCCTTGTTCGGCTGGTCGGCGCCCGCCCCGGCGACGCCGGCCCCTTCCACCTCGGCGGAGCTCGAAGCCTCCGGCGGGGGCTACACGCTCAATTTCGACAACGCTCCCATAGGCAATGTCGCCAAATCCGTCCTCGGTGACGCCATGGGCGTGAGCTATGTCGTCGACCCGCGGGCCCAGGGCACGATCACGCTTTCGACCGGACGGCCGATCGCCAAGAAAGACATGCTATTCGTTCTCGAAAACGCATTGCACGCCAACAATTTGAACATGGTGCGGGACAGTTCCGGCTATCGTATCGTGCCGGCGAACGAGGGAGCTGTCGGTGCGCTCGATCCCGCCACGGGCGGTGTCGAACCCGGGTACGGCATAACTGTCATTCCTTTACAATACGTATCAGGAACGACAGTGACAAAGCTTTTAGAGGGCTTCGCCACTCGCCCTGGCGCCATCCGGACGGATCCCAGCGGAAAACTCCTGATGATCGTGGGCACAGGCAGTGAGCGCGAGACTGCCCTGGACACCGTGCGCAGCTTCGATGTCGACTGGCTGCAGGGACAGTCGGTGGGGATGTATCCGGTCGAGAACAGCACGCCGGAGCCGATTGTCGGCGAGCTCGAGAAGATCATGGATACGGGAGATTCGGGTCTTGGCCACGGCCTGGTGAAATTTCAGGCGGTGGGCCGGCTGAACTCGATCCTCGTCGTGGCGTCGAAGCCTGAGCTCCTGCGGGCCGCCGCCCGCTGGATATCGCGGTTGGACGCGCCGTCGGGGGCGAGCGCGAGCGTCAAAGTCTATAAAGTGAGATACGGCGACGCGAAGCAGATTGCGCAGATGCTGAGCCAGATCTTCGTCGCCGGCGGGGGAGGCGGCTTGCCCCCGACAAACGAGATCGCGCCCGGTTCGGGCGCGAAGGCGATGACGGCGGTCGAGCGTCTGACGGGTGGAAAACCGGCCAGCTCGTTTGGCTCGGCTGGCGGCATCGCCGGGTCAAGTTCGGGCAGCGCCGCTCCGGGCAGCGCCTCGACACAATTTGGCGCGGGTCCGGTTGCGACGCTCAACGCTGAACTCGGTTCGCTCGGCTTCAACCAGGGCGGGTCCGGCGGACCGCAATTGCCCAACGTCCGGATCACCGCCGACACCGTCAACAATTCGGTCCTGATCTACGCCAACGCCGAGGACTACAAGCTCATCGAACGGACCCTCGATCAGCTCGACCGGCCGAGATTGCAGGTGGCGATCGACGTCACCATCGCCGAAGTGACGCTGAACGATCAGCTCAACTACGGCGTCCAGTACTTTCTGCACAACGGCGCCGTGTCCCTCACTCAGAGTGGAGTGATCCCGAGCATCGCGAACAATCTTACCTCCACCCCGGTAGGGCCAGGACTGTCATCAGGCTTGAACTTGCTGGTTGGGAGTTCCGTGCTGCCCCGCGTCGTCATCAACGCGCTGCACAATCTGACCGACGTCAAGATTCTGTCCAATCCGTCGCTGGTCGTGGTCGACAACGGCGAGGCGACGCTCGAAGTCGGCGATCAGGTTCCCGTTTCCACCGGCAGCGCGACCGTGCTGAGCGCCAACAACGCCGTCGTGAACACCGTCGACTACAAGAACACTGGCATTATCCTGCACATCCTACCGCGGGTGAACTCGAACGGCTCGGTCCTGCTCGACATCGATCAGGAAATCAGCGCCTGCACGACATGCGAAGAAAACAGCTCGGGCGCGAACCTCACGCCTACGATTTCCGAGCGCAAGGTCAGCAGCGAACTCTCGATCGTCAGCGGACAGACGGTGCTGCTCGCCGGCCTGATCCAGGACCAACAGAACAAGTCGCGCGAGGGAATCCCGCTTCTCGACCAGCTTCCCTTTGTCGGTGCGGCGATGGGCACGACCGGCGCGTCGGTGAGTTCGAACCGAGCTCATCATTTTCATTCGGCCGCAGATCATTCGCGACGGAGCCGATGCATCGATGGTCGCCGAGGAGCTTCGCTCCAAGATGCGCGGCGGCAGGACCCAGGCCGTCACGCTTCCCGGCATGCTGAACGTTCTGTCGCGGCCGTTGCAGTGAGGTCGAATGAGCCGGGCGGCCCGGCCGATCCCATAGCGCGATCGACCGTGGCCGAGGCGTCTGCGATCGGAGTGATCGGCCTTTGCGCCGTCTCGGCGAGCCTTTTCGCCGCCCCTGGCTGGCCCGGTGTGGCGGGCGCTGCGCTGGCGGCTGTCATGCTCGCCATTGCGGTCGTCGACCGGCGTGCGCTGATCATTCCCGATCCGCTCAATGCTTTGGCTTTCGCCGTCGGGATTACGGCGGCGGCGCTCGCCGCGCCGGACGAGCCGGGCGGGGCGATTTTGCGCGCTCTTCTGCGCGGCGCCGTGATGTTCGGCGCTTTTTTGGCGTTTCGCATCGCCTACCGCCGATTTCGCGGATTTGAGGGAATGGGCCTCGGCGACGTCAAACTCGCCGCCGTCGCGGGTGTCTGGCTGGACTGGATCGATTTGCCCGTCGCAGTCAACATAGCGGCGGTTTCGGCGCTGGCGGTGGCGCTGTTCGGCCGGCTGCGGGGCGTCGACTTCGATCCGAAGGCCAAGCTGCCGTTCGGCGCCTATTTCGCGCCAGCGATCTGGATATGCTGGCTGCTCGCCGCCCGCCGTGGCGACTGGGGTTGAGTGCGCGTGCGTTGCGCTTTAGCGCGGCTTTGCCGGCGCATTCCAAGCCGACAAGGCGGCGACCATAGCTCCATGCCAACTTTTTAAAAGAGCCGCCCATTGCCGTTTTGCGCCTTTTCAACGACTTGGCAGGCGCAAGCGTAGAAAATCGCTCTCATCCGCTTCCGCCCTTGAGCAGCGGATGTTCTCTGTTTGTACCATAGACTAAGACAGCCAGCAAGAGCGTAGGTCAGAAAACTCAGCCGACGCCCGATCACTTCGAACAGCCAAGCGGCTGACGCCTCAACTGGGCGCCGTCGTGTCCGGAAGAGAACGCAGAGACGCGATCATTTCGGTGCACAGCGCTCATTGCTCAAAGAGGAGGCGGGAATTTGGAGCGAACGAACAGCGAATGCGTCCGACGGAACAGCGAATCGAATCCAAAGAACAGCGAGTTTGCGGGGACGAAACACGATCTGCGGCAGACTCCTCTCGGCGTCCAAGTCCGTTCAGCTCGAGGCGGTTTTCCACGTAAGCAAGGCGTACTGTGTCTGGGGCGGCGCTTCTTTTGAAAGGGGGCGTCGCGGCGTCGCGACGGGTTACAACCCTCGTGCAATACGACAGATCACGTCGCCATTGCTACTCGTCTGCGTGCATGAGGGATATGAGGGAGAAAAATGCGGTGCACAACCGGCACACGCCCGCGCCCTGCCGCCACCAGGGAAATGCGCGCTTGATTTCTTGATTCGGTCTCGATAAAGTCTAAATCGGCACTGTACGCCGGGGGCGTAACATAGCGGTCGGCGTGTATATTCGCGGTCGATCTGTTTTGCCTCTGATTGCAAGGTCGCGTATTTAATTCAGCCGTGGGCGCGAAACGCAGAAGGCGTAAACGCGCGGGAGGAAATGCAATCGCGCGAGGTGTGTCTTTCCACGGCGATGGAGGGCATTATGCATTCATCGAAACTTATCGCTTTAGGTTCAATCGGCGCGTTTCTGGGGTTGTTCGGCGGGCCTGCTCTCGCTCAGCTAAATTCATATGGAGGCGGCGGCGGAGGCTGCAATTCGCTGCCCGGCTTCGGGGCGCTCAAGAGCGCGCTGACCAGCTCAATCACGCCGGCCAGCGGCGCCAATGGCGGCCTCGGCAACAACATGTGGGGCGTGATCGTCGACACCAGCGGGATCGTTTGCTCGGTGGCGTTTTCGGGCTCGAACTACACCTCGCAATGGCTTGGCAGCCGGGTCATCGCGGCGCAGAAAGCGAATACGGCCAACGCCTTCAGCTTGAGCAACACGCCGGCCGGCAGCCTCTTCGGCGGCAAGGGGCTCGCCTTGTCGACGGCCAACCTGTTCACGGCCGTGCAGCCAGGCGGAAGCCTCTACGGACTGCAGCACAGCAATCCCGTCGATACCGACGTCGCATACGGCAACCAGCCGGGGCAATATCAGTCTCCGATCAGCGCCGCAACCTTTGGCACGCCGCAGGACCCGCTGGTCGGCCAGCGCGTCGGCGGCGTGAACGTGTTCGGCGGGGGCCTCGCGCTCTACAAAGGAGGCGTGAAAGTCGGCGCAGTCGGGGTCAGCGGCGACCAGTCTTGCACCGATCACATGGTCGCCTGGCGAACGCGCAGCACGCTTGGGCTCGACGGATTCGGATCCGGGGTCACGGGCGTATCGGGCGATCCCGCTCACCCCGACAACATCATTTTCGACATTACTGCCAATCCGGACGGAACCGGAGGGACGGGCCAGGCTCCCAACGGCACCGGAGGGGTCGGCCATAGCGCCGGCGGCTTCGGCCACCCCATGTGCCTCAACAATCCGACGGCGTCAGCGGTCTCGGGTCTTCCTGCGGTTCACTAAAGCAGACGGCGCGCGGGGCAGCCCCGGCCCTGCGCGCCGCAAAGATAGCCCATCGGCACGTTCAGGTTCGGGTTGGATTTTGCGGTCAGGCGGCGAAATCAGGCGAAGCTGAAAGGCCTGGTCTCGCGCCGTTTCAGTTTCGTGGCGAAAATCGCTGCCGCTTTGCGCCGACGATCCGCTACCGCTGACGCTTTGGGGGCGCGCGGTTTCGACTGTCTCAGTAGCCTGCAACGATGCGCCCGCCCGACGGCGCCCACAGATAAGCGCGCCGTCGAGCCTCGGCTAGCTGGTCGAGGGTCAGCTTCTGGGCGACGGCATCGCGTATGCGGACCCAATAATCCCGCTGTCTCTCGCTCGCCTGCGACGCGGCGAGGTTAAGCCAGACTTCTGCCTGCACCCAATCCTCCGGCACGCCATATCCCTTGTCGAACAGGAGCCCGAGAAAAAACTGCGCGGTCGGCTCCCCCTGCTGGGCCGCTTCGTTGAACCAACCGGCGGCGGCCTGGTAGTTTTGCGGGACGCCCAGGCCGCGCTGATACATGTAGCCAATGTATGTCTGGGCGATCGCAGAGCCGCGAGCGGCTTCAGGCAGCAGCAGAGGCGCGGCTCGCGCATAGTCGTGGCGAGCGTAGGCGCGTATGCCGGCGCTGACCGAGCCTGCTCTTGCCTCCGAGGCGAAACACAGCGCCGCGAATGCCAAGCCGCAGGCAACGATGCACAGGCTGGACAGACGGCAAACGCCCGCCGCTCGACTCGCGCTTGCGATCATTGATCCTCTCTCCGCCCGCGCCATCAGTCCAGAAACCCGAGCGGCGGTCAAGCGCCGGCGTGGGTCTTCCTCCAACCGACATTCCGCCCGACATCACGGCGTGTGACCGACCACAAACCTCGAGCTCAAAATGTGATCGTGATCCCCGCGTAGGCCGAGAATGGCCTTCCCGGCACGGCCGTGGCGGTATTAGTGACGCCGCCGGGCACGCTCGGCCACGGCACCGAGGAAACCGGACCGAACGTTCCGTAAGTGTAATAGCGGGTGTCGAACAGGTTGTTGACGAGGCCGAAAACGGTGATCCTGTCGGTGACCTTATAGGAGGTATGCAGGTTTGCGAGCCAATATCCAGGCAGCGGCGAGGTGAGATTGGCCTCGTCGCCATAGGCCCAAAAGCTGCTTTGATAGCTGGCCGATGCGCCGACAATCCATTTGTCCGTGACGTTGTAATCCACCTGCCCCGTTATGCGATTGAGCGGGATGCCAGGAATGCGGTCGCCAGGCTGCACCTGAATATTGCCATTGGCGTCGGCCAGAGGATTCGAGTTGCTGCCGAGCAGGAGAGGCGTCAGGAAAGTCGCGTCTGTATACGCATAACCGAGGATCGCGTGCAGCGTCGGCGTATCGTAATGCAGGTTGAACTCGAAACCCTGTCTCAATGTCTTGCCCGCATTTACGTAGTAGGCGAGGTTCGGATTATAGGCCGTCGTTTCATAGACCAGATCGTTGTTGTTGACGGTGTGATAAATGTCGGCGTTCCAACTCCAGTGGCCGCCAAACGCGGACCCGCTAAAAGCGCCGCGAGCTCCGAATTCGAAGGTGTTGGCGACGACCTGCTGCAACGGCGGGTCGCCGACGAAAAAGTTCAGCAGCGAGCATGGGTTCGCGGCGCTCGAGCACGATAATTCCTGCGGCGTCGGGGCGCGATTGGTGACGGCATAGCTGCCGTAGAGTTGGAGCCAGGGAAACACTCGATAGGTCAACCCGGCCATCGGGTTGAAGTGCGCGAAGGTATTCTGTCCATTGACCGGGCCGCCAAATTGGTCGGACAGATTGATCTGCGCGTAATTGTACCGGCCGGCGAGAGTCAGATCCAGCTTCGGGAACAAGGTCCAAATGTCCTGACCGTAGACCCCGTAGTATTGATTGACGTCCTGAACCTTGACCGGATTCACGCCTTCGTCCGGCTGAACCTGGACAACGCCAGGCGGGAGAAACTCCCGGGAATTAGGATCGAAGCCGCCAATGAAAGTCTGGCCGGAGAACACGCTGTCCGACCCGTCAAAACTTGCGCCGACGACCAGATGATTAGGCCGTCCGACGAATTCGTTAGTGTCCGTCAGCTGCAAAGACGCGCCATAGGCGCGGGCGTTCAGGGTTTGATCGACGAGCGCGGAATAGGGGCCGCCATTCCAAAAATCCGGCACCGGCGTCCCGCCCGGCCCCGTCACATAGGACCCGTCGCCGTTGCAGATAAATCCCGAGCCGTCGTTGCAAGCCGCTACGTCGGCGGTGGCTCCGTTGGGGACCCTCTGGTCTAGATTGTGAAAATACGCCACGCCCTGCACGCTCATCTTTGGATCGATGGCGTAGGTTCCATGCAGGTTGAGCCCAAAATATTGGTTATAAACGGTGTTCGGCGCCGTGAAGATGTTGCCGAGATTTGCCTGCAGCGCCTGCACCGGCGAGGCGCCTGGATTGCCGAGCCAATTGTTGGCCCCCGTGATGTCCAGATGAAGCTCGGACGCCGGCCCTCGCCAACCCAAATCCAAAAAGCCGCGCGAAATCTGCGAGGAACCGGTCGGCTGAAATCCGCCGTCATGGATGAATTCGCCCGACCCATAGATGGCGTAATCGCCGACCTGCTTGCCGTATTCCAGACTCGACCCGAGGCGGCCGTAGGAGCCTGCGTAGGTCGAGAAGGAACCGCCCTGGAAATTGAAGCCGTTTTTCAGTTGGACAACCACCGAGCCGCCGAGCGCGTTCAAGCCGAACAACGGGTTCGAGGATTTCGACCGTGACGCTCTGAATCGCGACCGCCGGGATCAGGTCCCAGTTCACGGTGTCGCCAAAAGGATCATTGAAGCGGGCGCCGTTGACGTAGACCGCCAGTCCCTGGGGCGTGCCCGCGACCGGCGACGCGATGAAGCCGCGGTAAATGATGTCCGGCTGAAAAGGATTTCCCTCAACGTCCTGGACCCTGGCGCTCGGAATCTCACGGGTGATGGCGTCGGTGAGAGCCGGCACCCCGCTCCAGGAGATATCCTGCGGATCGAGGACGTATGTCGTCGCGGGGATCTTGTCGCGGTCGACTCCGGAACCCGGAATTGGGGTCGTACCCACGACATCGAATTCCGGAAGGACGACCGGCTGATCGTTCGAGGACGAGGTCATCGTCGTCTGCGCGTTTGCGCCGCTGACGCTGGCAAGCAAAAGTATGCGCCTGCCGGCCGCCTGCCCATCAGTACCAGGCTTCGGCGAAGGCCCATTTCCGTTTGATGCCCGAACCGCAGAAGGGACCTCACGTATGGGTGACGACCGTCGTCGCTCCCGAGACGATGTTGAAGCTGCCCTGCGTGAAGTCGCCGACGAAATCGAAGGCGTGCTTGGTCGTCCCGCTCGCGAGCGTCAGCGTGCCCAGCGTCCCGCCGGCGTTCTCCGAGAAGCCGGACAAGGTCCAGTTGCCCAGGAGATCGACCGCATCGCCCGCTGCGAAGTTGGAGATCTCGCCCCAGAAATCCTTGGGATCGGCAAGGTCGAGCGTGCCGCCGCCGGTGAAGCCGATGTTCTGGCCGCCGAGCGTCGTCTTGCTCTCGACCTTGGAGTTGAATTCGAGCGTCGATGAGCCCGAGATCGTATCGATCCCCGTTCCCGTCACCACACCCTGGAGATCGAGCGTGCCGGAGGAGACGAGGACCGTTCCCGAATTGGTGATGTTCGGCGTGATCGCGCTCGTCCCGGTTCCAGCCGTCTTCTCGAGGAGGCCCGAATTGGCGATGGACGAGGACGCCGACGCGCCGTACGTGATTCCGCTGTTGTCGAGGATGTCCCAGCTTCCCGTCGAGGCGATCCTTAGCTTGGCGAGGTCCCCGGCCGCGTCGCCGAGGACCGCGGAGCCGCCGCTCTCCGAGAGCGCGCCCGCGTCGCTGAAAGTCGTCTTTCCGCCGATGGTCAGGCTCGCCACCGTGGTCGTTCCGTCGGCGTTGAGCGTCTTCGAGCCGCTGATCGTCGCGCCGACGATCGAATCCGTTCCTGTCAGCGTCAGGCTGCCGCTCGACAGATTGAGCGTCGTTCCCGCTCCTGCCCCGAACGTACCCGAATAGGTCAGGCTCTTGTCGAGCGTGAGGCTGGTCCCGCTGCCCGAGACGCCCAAGGCCGATACCTTGATCGAGGCTCCGCTGACGATCGTCGTCGCGCCGCCCGCGAGCGCGAGCGTTCCGGGTCCGTTGACCTCGCCTCCGAGACTTGTCGTTCCGTAGAGATAGAGCGCCGCATCGCTCGCAAGCGTGATCGAGCCGGAATTGGTCCACGCGCCGTCGCCTGGATTGATGGCGACCCATGAATTTGCCCCGACCGCGATGAGGCTTGACGCGGTCGTCATAAACGTCGTCGGCTCGATGAAAACGTCCTCGCCGTTGGCGACGTCGAGGGCGCCGTTATTGGTGAATGTCACGGCATTGATGTCGAGCTGCGCACCCGCCGCCTCGGCGTCGATCGTTCCGTCGTTCGTGAACGCGAGCGGATCGATAAAGAAATAACTTCCGCTGCCGGTCTGGTCGATGACGCCCTGATTGACGATTCCGTCGCCGAACGCGCCGCTTCCGGCGAGTTCCGCATAGCCCAGGACGTTGATCGTGACGCTGGAAGAGAGCGTGAGGACCTGGTTGCCGGCGTTTGCCGTGTCCCAGTTGTCGAGGAAATCATAGGCGGAAGCACTGCCGAGGTTGATCGTCTCGTTGCTGAGCGTCTGCGTGTCGTCCAAATAAAGAAACGAGTTCTGACCCGTGACGTTGATCGTGCCGGGCCCCGTCCCGGAGGAACCGACGACAGTCGCGCCGTTGGCAAGATGCAGCCTCTGCTGGGTCTTCGTCGAGGTCAGATTCAGCGGCCCATCGAAGGTCACCCCGCTCAGCGTACCGCCGTTCAGCGCCAGCGTCCCCGCCGGTCGACTGGATCGTCGCCGCCCGCAATCGTGCCCCCGTTCAGGGTCAGCGTTCCGCCCGTCTGGCTGAGCGTGCCGCCGAGGTTGAGCAGCCCGCCGGCGTTGATGGTCATCGCGCCGCCGGAGAGGTTCAAGCCGCCCACTGTCAGCGCGCCCGAGGCAGTTGATGTCATCGCGACGTTCAGTGTCCCGGCGCTGATCGTCGAGCGTCCCGCCGATTGTCAGCGACGCCTTGGTTCCGTCGTCGTTGACGGTGGCGTTGGCGCTCGAGAGGGTCAGCGAACTCGCGACGTCGGCCGAGTTGACGGTGACCGTATAGTTGCCGCCCGTCGCCGAGACGGTCGCGGAATCCGTCGAGTTCGGCGGGCCGCCAGAAGGCGACCAGTCGGCCGCGACTCTCCAGTTGCCGCCGCCGCCATTCCAGGAATAAGCAGTCATGACCGCCCTCGAACAGGATCGCGTGATGCGAAGGGTCGCCCGACGGCTCTCCCTCATCGTGAATCTTACAAAGATGAGATCCCGGTTCTCAGTTATGGCGTGATGTCGATCTCCCCGGTGCGCGGGCTCTCGACGCCGTTCGGATCGGTGCTGGTGGCGACATAATGGTAGGTGACGCCCGGCTGCGCCGTGGTGTCGGTGCAGCTTGTTCCGGTGAAGGGCCGACCGTAGGCGGCGGAGCATCCAGGCACCGGCTGATATTTCGAGCCGCTGGCGGCGGTACGATAGATCGTATAGCCGGCCACTGGCCCGGTGGTCACCGGATCCCAGGTCAATGGAAAAGTGAATGCATACGTGGCGTCATCTTGCCTTTGAAATTGGTCGGGATCGCCGTGGTCAGGACCAGCGGTTGCAGCGGCTTCTGGCTGAAGTTGAAGTCATTCAGCAGGTCGCCGATGGGCGTCGGTTGTCCGGTGAAGCCGCCGCCGCTCGGCTGGGTAATCGAGGTGAGCGACTCGCGGATCACCGGGCGCGAGTCCGGCCGCAGTCCGGCCGCGCCGCCGATGCGTTGACCGCTGAGGAAGATGTCCTCGATGAATTTCAGATAGGCGTCGAAGCTGACGATCTGATGGTCGATCGTGCCCGCTTTCACCCAGGGGCTGATGATGATGCCGGGAACGCGGATCCCGTAACCGACACGGGCGCCCTTCGAAAGATCGGACACCGGCGGCACGACGTGGTCAAGGAAGCCGCCCCAATCGTCCCACGCCAGGAAGACCACCGTGTTCGACCAGACTGAGCTTTGCATCACCGCGTTAATGACAGCCGTGACATATTCCATGCCGTCGATGCAGAGCGACGGCGGATGCTCGCTCGCCCCCGCCGTCGCCACGATCCAGGAGACCGCCGGCAGATTGCCGGCGCTGAGATCGGCATAGAACTGCTCGATTGGCGGATTGTGGCCGGCGAGATAGCCTGGCGTCGCGTCGTCCTTGTCCTCGATTTCCTTGAACCCGGGCAACGGGTTCTGCAGGCTTCCCACGGCCGACTGCAGGACTTCCGGCGGGCAGTCGACCTCTCCTTCATCGCAGTCCCCCACCTGCCCTTCCGCCAGATAGTATTTCCATGAGATTCCGAAGCGGTCGAGGAGGTCGGTCACATCGCTCCAGGCGAAATTATGGGCGGTGACCGCTGTATCCAACGTCGATGTCGGTGGTGCAGCTCCACGGGTCTTCGTTGTCGGTGCAGTTCGCAGACCAGGCCGAGGTCATGTAGAGATGCGACGGCAGGCTGTAGCTCGCCACCGGTTCGAACAGATGGTCCTGCAGCACGAATTGCTGCGCATAGGTCCAGTAGTTCGGAATCTCGTCCGCAGTGTGGTAGCCGACCGCATCGGAGCGCCTGGAAGCCGGCAATGGACGAGCTTGCATGGGCCCGATGTTCAGCGCCTCGCATTTGGTCATGTCCCGTCCGGTCGAGCAGGAAGCCGTCCATGGCGTTATTGTCGATATCGGTAATCGAATCCATTACGATATGCGGCCAATTGCCGTTGATCGTGTGGGGTCGTGGAACGGCCGCTTGCAACCCCCGCCCTGCAATGGGTAGCATGCCAGCGGCACGCCGTTGGCTTCGAACTTGATGCCCTCCGCCCCGGGGAACGTGCCGAAATAATGATCGAAGGACCGGTTCTCCTGCATGATCACGATGACATGCTGGATATGAGCCTGCGCCGCCTGCAGCTGGGTCTGGGCCGAAGCCGGCCGCGGCATGACAGCCAAGAAAAGGCAGAGCGCGGCCCCTAGCGCGAAGGCCGCCAAAGGCTGAGATTTCATCATTGGCGTCCCTCCCTTCGAGAATGATCGAATCATAATCGTCGGGCGTCAAGGATTCGCTCCGATTTGGCTCCGCCGTGCGAGAACGGGCGACGCGTCGGTATACGTCTTGGCCTGAGTTTTGGTGATCTTGTAGGCCATCTGGATCCATTGGTCCGGGTCGTTCAGGCCGACCTCGAGCTCGGCAAAGACATATCGACGGCTATCGTTGAAACCTCGATAGTCTGATGCGGGACGTCCGCCCCCGCGGGGCGCGTCTGCGCCATCGCCGGGCAACAGGCGGCGAGAATCGCCGCGGCTGAACAGGCCGCCAGCAGCAGCGACGGCGTCGGATGGTTTCCGTGATGCCGGCTCATCGGATTTCCTCCGACAAAATTCCCCGTATGGCGTCCTCGGCTCCCAATTCAGGCGGCCGCATGGACGAACTTGGACACTTGGAGGGCTTTTCCGTGCGCGCAAGTCTCGAACCGAAGCGCCCTCGCTATTGAAAGTGACGGATTTTGCACAGTTTGGTGACAGCAAAGCAGTTGAGATCGGCGAGTGTTACGTCAGTCGGTCATAAAATGATGAATGACACAATTCTGAAAGAAGAGCGACACTCGGAATCTTTAGAGTTGGCGCGTTAGGGCAGCTTTTTAGATCTACATGGAGGAATTTCATGCGCACATGGGCATTCGGGAAGCACAAGCGCAATGGCGCGGTCGTAACGGCGACGATTCTGGCTCTCGTGGGGGCCCAGCCGGGTTTGGCGCAGAGCGCGCCAGACACCGCGTCATACGGCGCCAACAGCCGCGATGGAGCCACCAGCACGCCGATCAAGCACGTCATCATCATTATCGGTGAAAATCGCACCTTCGATAATGTCTTCGCGACCTACGTGCCTAAACCCGGCAACACGGTGTGGAACTTGCTTTCCGAGGGGATCGTCAAATCGGACGGCACGCCCGGCCCGAACTATAACAACGCTTTGCAGTACAGCGGCTCGGACTATGACAGCTTCCAGTTGGCGCCGCCAAAGACCCCCTATACGACGCTGCCTCCCTTCCAGGCAGGCGGCCCCTACACGCCCTACGGCTGTCAGCTGATCGGATACGCCTCCGGATCAGTCACGGATTGCAATAGCCCGGCCAACGTGGCGAAGGTCATGCCTTTCGAGAACGGCCTTGCGACCGATTATTACAAGTATCTGCTTACGGGCGGCACGGGCCAGAAGAGCAGCGGCGACACCGTCAGCACGCTTGTGGCCGACGCACGCGTCTACTACGACAACCAGGATGCGAGCCATTTGCCGCCCGGCCCCTTCCAATTGACCCAGACGGCGCGTCCGCCGTTCTTCTCCTACGACGCCTATTCTGCGAGCCCGGTGCATCGCCTGTTCCAGATGTGGCAAGAGCTCGACTGCGCCTCGAAGAACGCGACCAAGACCAACCCCTCGGTCTATTGCCTCAGCGACCTCTTCCCCTGGGTCGAGTCCACCATAGCCGCGGGCTCCAACGGCGCGGGACGGCCTTCAGGCTATGTCGGCGAAGGCTCGACCGCGATGTTTTTCTTCAATGTCCAGTCGGGCGACGCGCCCTATCTGAAGTCGCTCGCCGACGACTACGCGATGAGCGACAACTACCATCAGGCGGTGCTCGGGGGGACGGGCGCGAACCACATCATGCTCGGGTCCGGCGATGCGATCTTCTTCAGCAACGCGGCGGGCGATCCCGCCGTCCCGCCGAACGATCCGGTCGATCCCGCCATGCCGGGAACGCCGCTGCCGGGCTTCTCCTCGGCTCTCTCCGAGATCGAGAACCCCAACCCGCAACCGGGGACAAACAACTTCTACACCCAGGACGGTTACGGCGGCGGTTCGGGAAGCCCGGCGGCGACGCCGCCGAACGCCAACTATGGCGGCGGTTCTTACGTGGCCTGCGCAGACGCCTCGCAGCCCGGCGTCGGGGCGGTCAGGGACTTTCTCTCCGCCCAGAAGCCGAAGATCAAACCCAACTGCGAGCCGGGGCGCTATTATCTTGTCAACAACTACAACCCCGGTTATTTCGGCGACGGCAAGAACGCGTACACAGATACGAATTCCCACAATTACGTGTTCACCGTCCCGCCGTCGACTGTGCGCAACATCGGCAACTTGCTCTCGGACGCCCAGGTCTCGTGGGCCTATTTCGGCGACCAGTTCAACCTGTATCTCAAGGACCCCTATGATCAGAACCCGGCCGACGAGTACTGCAATATCTGCAACTGGGCGTCCTACAATACCCAGATCATGACCAATCCCACTTTGCGCAAGCAGCATCTGCGGGACACCGCCGATCTCTACGCCGGCTTTGAGAGCGGCAATCTGCCGGCCGTCTCCTATGTCAAGCCGAGCGGCCTCGTCGACGGACATCCGGCCTCCTCGAAGCTGGACCTGTTCGAGGGCTTCGTGAAAAAGATCGTCGACGGGGTCAAGGGCAACCCGGCGCTCTGGGACAACACCGCGATCTTCGTCACCCTGGACGAAGGCGGCGGGTCTTACGACTCGGGTTACGTCCAGCAGCTCGACTTCTTCGGCGACGGCACCCGCATCCCGATGATCGTCGTTTCGAAATACAGCCGGGGCGGCCACATCAGCCACAGCTACACCGATCACGTCTCGACGTTGAAGTTCATCGAGGCGAACTGGGTCCTGCCCACGATCACGACGCGCAGCCGGGACAATCTGCCGAACCCGGTCACCGCCGCTTCCAACCCTTATATACCCACCAATCGGCCGGCGATCGGCGACCTGATGGACTTGTTCAACTTCCCCGTCAATTGAGGGCCTATGGCCACGCTGCCGACTCACTGTTCGGGACCAGAGCGTAGGCAAGCGGAAAACATCGCGCGAAACGGGCCGGTCTCATGCCCGGCCCTGTCCGTTTGTCGATCCGAACGGCCGCCGACTTGTGGTCAGCGAAACTTCGTATTTGCGACGGCTCGAGGAGCGCAGCTTCTCATGATGGTCCGACGGCGTCCGCCGGTCGCATCCCGCAAAAACCGAGGAGACAAGACTACGGGTGCAGCGGCCCAGGGCAATTCTCGGCGACAACAGTTTGCGCGGGGCGACAATTTCGGGTCGGCGTCCTTACTCCGGGTATTTGGCGAGGACTTCCGCCGCGTCGAATGCGCCTTGTGCGCCGGGGTCGCCGTAGTGAAACATGACGACAGTCACGCCAAAGCGGGCGAACGCCATCGCGTAGATCGGCGTGAGCCGGAAAGCGCTGTAGCCGCTCTCCAGCGTGAGCTCCGCCGCGCGCCGCAGGGTAGCCTCGCGGACGAAGGGGGCGGCCGATCCATTTATGTCCAGCCGCACCATGTTGGGGGCGAGTGGCAATTCTTCCGTGCCGACGCAACCCGCCATTGGTGCGCCGAGTAGTGACGCAGCGGCGGCTGCAACGATCGATTTTCGCATTGTCGCCCCGGCTTCGTAACTCGTGCGCCTGACAGGCGACTATGCAGCAATCGCTCCTCGAGGCAAACGTGATCCGTGATGTTGCCGTGGCTGGCTGAGACTGGGCGCTGCATGAAATAAAGTCGACGGCGCTCGAACTTGACGTCGGCGAAAAATTGACGCCTGCCGAACGACTGGACCGAACTGGCGCGGCTGCTAGTGCACTCCTTGGACATTATGCCGGCAGGCTCCTTCCAGGCCAGGTAGCCGTAGTCGTAGACGCTGCCGTAGTCTTTCCAGCTGTTACCATCGGGCCGGCGGACTCTTGCGGTTGGCTTCGAGCGACCAGACCGCTTCGACCTTCTACTAAGCTAGGTCTTTGATTTCATTTGGTAGCGGGACCCGGACTCGAACCGGGGACCTACGGATTATGATTCCGCCGCTCTAACCAGCTGAGCTATCCCGCCGCCAGAAGCGCTTTCGAGCTGCACGGCTCAAACGCGAAGCGGGCGTATAGAGAGGCCAGACCGACCCTGTCAAGGCGCGGTGGACCTCACGCAGACCTGACGCTGAGCTCACGCGTCGCCGGGCGCTTCCGGAAGGATGCGCGTAACGTGGCCCATCTTGCGGTCGGGCCTGATTTCCAGCTTGCCGTAGAGATGCAGGCAAAGATCGGGCTGGGCGAGAATGTCGCGCCATTCCTCTGCGTCCTCGCCGATGAGATTGTGCATTTCGACCCGGCCGCGGCGGGTCGGCGCGCCGAGCGGCCAGCCGGCGATGGCGCGCACGTGCTGTTCGAACTGCGAGGTCTGGGCGCCGTCGAGCGTCCAATGACCGGAGTTGTGCACGCGCGGCGCGATTTCGTTGACGACGAGGCCTTCGCGCCCCTGCCGGTCGCGGATGACGAACAGTTCGACCGCCAGCACGCCGACGTACTCGAGCGCCTCGAGGATCGTCGTCGCGATGCGCTTCGCCTCGAGCGCCGTCTCGACTGCGATGCGTGCGGGCGCGCGGCTTCTCGCCAGAATATGCCGCTCATGTTCGTTCTCGCTCAGATCATAGGCGACGACGTCGCCTTCGAGGCTCCGCGCCGCGACGACCGAGATTTCACGCTCGAAAGCGACGAAGCCTTCGAGGATCATCGGCGCGCCGCCCAGCGCCCGGTGGACCGCCGAAACGTTAGAGCCCTCGCGGATGAGCGACTGCCCCTTGCCGTCGTAGCCGAAGCGGCGCGTCTTGAGGATCGCCGGCCGGCCGAGCTCGGCGACCGCGCGCGCGAGCGCCCCCGTGTCCTCGACCCCGACGAACGGCGCCGTTCGGAGGCCGAGATCGCGCAAGAAGGTCTTTTCGATCAGCCGGTCCTGGGTGAGCGCCAGCGCTCGCGCCCCGGGCCGGACGGGCAGGCGATCGGCCAGGAACTCGACGGTCTCGATCGGCACGTTCTCGAACTCATAGGTGACGATGTCGACGGCTTCGGCAAAGCGCGACAGCGCTTCCTCGTCGTCGAAGGCGGCGACGGTGCGCGCAGCCGCAGCGTCGTAAGCCGGCGCCACGGAATCCGGAGCGAAGACATGGGTGCGCAGTCCGACCTTCAGCGCGGCGCTCGCCAGCATGCGGCCGAGCTGACCCGCGCCGAGAATTCCGATCGTCGCCCCCGGGCTCAAAATCATCGAGACGCCTCGTCGGCGGGACGCTCGGCGACCGCCGCGGCGGCCTTGGCCCGCCAGGCCTCGAGCCGGGCCGCAAGCGCCTCGTCGGAGAGCGCCAACACCGCCGAAGCGAGGAGCGCCGCATTGAGGGCGCCGGCTTCTCCGATCGCAAGCGTCCCGACCGGCACGCCCGCCGGCATCTGCACGATCGACAGGAGGCTGTCCTGCCCCGACAGCGCTCTGGTGGGGACCGGCACGCCGAACACCGGCAGCGTGGTGAAGGCCGCCGTCATGCCGGGCAGATGCGCCGCGCCGCCGGCGCCGGCGATGATGACCTTGAACCCCTCCGCCCGTGCTCCCTTGGCGAAGGCGACCATCCGGTCAGGGGTGCGATGGGCCGAGACGATACGCGCGTCGTAGCCGACTCCGAGCGCTTCGAGCGTTTCGGCGGCGCGGCGCATGACCTCCCAGTCCGACTGGCTGCCCATGATGACGGCGACGGGTTTCTGAGGAGCGATCACGAGGCTGGGCCGAAACGCGATTCAGCGAAATCCATGGGAATTGCGATTAAAGGAAGGACGGAGGGGCCGCAAGATGAGGCCGGGGAAAACGGTTCATGCCTCGGCGACTTCGTGACGGAACAGATCGGGCGGGAGGAAAGCCGCCTTCCGACGTCCGGCGGTCGGCGCCGCCGCTTCGGTCCCACCGCAACGCCCTTTAAGCAACCGCTTGTTCGGTCGGTCCCCTCCTTGAAACCCGCGCGACTGCGACTCGGAGTACGTCGAGCCGCGCGGCTTCGCGAACGGCTTCGGTCGCGAGCGCCCGACGGTAGAAGCGCGCGCCTGGGCGGCCAGCAAACAGGCCAAGCAGATGGCGCGTGTAGTCATGCAGCCGCTCGCCGCGTTCGAGACCCTCGGCGATCACAGGCATGAAAGCGTCGAGCGCCTCGAAAGCGTCGTCGAACGGCGCCGCCTCACCAAAGATTTCCGCATCGACGCCGAGCAGCAGCTCCGGATTTTGGTAAGCCGCCCGGCCCAGCATGACTCCGTCGACATGCGCCAGATGGGCCTTCGCCTCGTCGAGGTCGGCAACCCCGCCGTTGATGACGATCGGCCAATCCGGATGAGCGCGCTTCAGGTCGTAGACGAGGGAATAGTCGAGCGGCGGGACGGTGCGGTTCTCCTTGGGACTCAGGCCGTCGAGCCAAGCCTTGCGCGCGTGCACGATCAGCGTGGCAGCGCCGGCTTGCTTGACCGAGGCGGCGAACGCGAACAGGGCATCGCGCGGCTCCTGCTCGTCGACACCGATCCTGCACTTGGCCGTGACCGGGACATCGACCGCGCCGGCCATGGCGGCGACGCATTCGGCGACCAGCCCCGGCTCACGCATGAGACACGCGCCGAAGCGTCCGCTCTGCACCCGGTCGGACGGGCAGCCGCAGTTGAGGTTGATTTCGTCATAGCCGAAGCCAGCGCCAATCCGTGCGGCTTCCGCAAGCCGAGCCGGCTCCGAGCCGCCGAGTTGCAAAGCCACCGGATGCTCCGCAGGACCAAAGCCGATCAGCCTTTCGCGAGGCCCGAACACGACCGCGTCCGCCGTCACCATTTCGCTGTAGAGGCGGGCGCGGCGCGTCATCAGACGATGGAACGCCCGGCAACGGCGGTCGGTCCAGTCCATCATCGGAGCTATAGAGAATCTAAATTCTCGGTTCGACGCCATCTTTTCTCTACGCTGGCCCAGATCACGTACAGTCGTTTCTACTCCTCCTTTCGCGGCAATCCCGACGGGCTCACACGATGCACGCGCGGTTCACCACCTTAACAAGGCCCAATTCGAGAACCCCAGGTGTGGCGAAAACGAGAGCATGTCAACGAAACGTTTTGCCGATCGACCCCGGCAGGGCGCAAAAGGCGAAGCGGCGATGGCCGCATGGGATTGCCCGAAAGGGGAGCCATGCGGGAGCTGCTGTCCACGACGCGGCCTTCATTTTTCGTTTGGGGTTGCCCATGACCCGCTGAAACCCGCCGAATCCAACGAAGGAATCCAAGGATCCAATCGTTTTTTCTTGGTCTGGCCAGGTCTGCTTGATTCGGCTCCGGTTTGGCTTGGAAAGAATTTGGTCTGGGGCAGTACAGAAATGCCGCTCACGCCGCGACGTCGGCGACGACCGTGTCCAGGAGGGGCGCGCCGACCCGGGTGACCTTGAGGCGGCCGCGCGCGTCACGCTCGATGAACCCATCCTCGACAAGGCTCGCGATCCGCTCGCGGTCGAGCTCCCGTCCGCTGATCTTCTCGTAGCGGCGCGGGTCGATCCCTTCGCTGAGTCTCAGGCCCATCAGCAGGAATTCGTCGCCCTGCTCCTCGCGGCTCAGCGGCGAGCTCTCGACTAGGCCATGGCCTTCGGTCTCGACCTGGGTCAGCCACATCTCCGGGTGGGGTTCGGTCTCCTGGGCGAGCCGGCCCTTCGGGGTGACGATCCGGCCGTGCGCTCCGGGGCCGACGCCGGCGTACTCGCCGTATCGCCAGTAAATCAGGTTGTGGCGGCTCTCCGCGCCGGGGCGAGCATGGTTGGAGACTTCGTAAGCCGGCAGGCCGCGCGCCTCGGTCAGCTCGCGCGTCGCAGTGAACATGGAGAGGCCGAGTTCCTCGTCCGGAAGGGCGAGCTTGCCTGCGTCGCGCAGGCGCTCGAAGATGGTGTCGGGTTCGATTGTGAGCTGATAGAGCGAGACGTGGTCGCCGACGAGGTCCAGCGCGCGGGCGAGCTCGGCGCGCCATTGCGCCTCGCTCTGTCCCGGCCGGCCATAGATGAGGTCGAAGGTGAAGCGCGGAAAGATCGACGCGGCGAGGTCGACCGCCGCCAGCGCCTCGTCGGCCGTGTGCTTCCGCCCCAGCGCCCTGAGGTCTGCGTCGTTCAGCGCCTGGACCCCGACCGACAGCCGGTTGACGCCGGCGGCGCGATAGGCGCGGAAGCGCCCCGCCTCGACGCTGTTCGGATTAGCCTCGAGCGTGATTTCCGCCCCGGGCGCGATCCGCCATTTGGCGGCGATGGCGTCGATGACGCCCTGCACCGTCTGCGGACGCATAAGGGAGGGCGTCCCGCCGCCGAAGAAGACCGAGGCGACCGCGCGCCCGAGCGTGAGCGACGCTCGATGGGTGATCTCGGCGCGGAACGCCGCAAGATAGCGCTCCTCGTCGATCGGCTTGCCCCGCACGTGGCTGTTGAAGTCGCAATAGGGACATTTCGACAGGCAGAAGGGCCAATGGACATAGACCCCGAACCCGGGGTCGGCGTCGCCGACGGCCGCGCTGCGTTCGTTGGGCTTGGGGCGAATGCCGTCCCAAATCATCGTCTCCTTATGCCAGCGAACGGCTCGCGGCGCCAGTCGCGGCTTGCGTGAGGCTTACCCGAGGCTTTCCCGAAGCCCCGTCAGAGAGCGTCGTCGCCGGATTCGCCGGTGCGGATTCGCTGGGTGCGTTCAAGTGACGTGACAAAGATCTTGCCGTCGCCGATCTGGCCGGTACGGGCGGCCTGTTCGACAGTTTCGACGACCTCGTCGACGCGGTCGTCGCTGGCCGCGATCTCGATCCGGACCTTCGGAAGAAAGCTCACGACATATTCGGCGCCGCGGTAGATTTCGGTATGGCCTTTCTGGCGGCCGTAGCCCTTGACCTCAGTCACCGTCATGCCGTGCACGCCGATCCGGTCGAGCGCTTCGCGCACATCGTCGAGCTTGAACGGCTTGATAACCGCCGTAACGAGCTTCATGTCGCCCTGCCGGACTGTTTCGCTCGATCTTCCCGCATTGTTCGTTTCGCAGGCGACGAGGCTGGGTTGACGTTCAAGAACTGATCGTCATGCACGGAATGGCGGCAAAGGCAAGCCGGCGCGCAGCCAGACTTTGCCCGGCGCTGCGGCAAAGGGTTCATCCATGGCCCGAACCGGTCAGAGCGCCTCGTCGCCCAATTCGCCGGTGCGCACGCGAATGGCGCGCTCCATCGGCAGGACGAAGATCTTGCCGTCGCCGATCTGCCCGGTGCGCGCGGCGGCGCGGATCGCCTCGATCGTGCGATCGACTTCATTGTCGGCCACCGCCATCTCCAGGCGCAGCTTCGGCATGAAGGCGGTTGTATATTCCGAGCCGCGATAGATCTCGGTATGGCCCTTCTGGCGGCCGTAGCCGTTCGCCTCGCTGACAGTCATGCCGCGCACGCCGACCTTGTCCAGCGCCGCCCGCACCTCCTCGAGCTTGAACGGCTTCACCACCGCCATAATAAATTTCATGACCGCCCGCCCTCCGGCTCTGACCTAAAGGCCGTCTCTTTCGCTAGGGCGCCCAACTCTTCTGTGCAAGCGCGGAAATTATGCAGCCGTCATCTTGGATCGTACCGGGACCCGGACTCGAACCGGGGACCTAAGGATTATGGGTATTTCGCTTAGAGACAGGGCGCACGCAGGGAGAATTCCATTGTTCGACGAATATGCGACAGCCGACCGGCGCGCATGGATCGAGATTTCCTTGCCTCCGGCGTTTCATTGATCGTCGCCTCCCGCTCCGCCGATTGTCAACGGTCGCCGCATCCTCGTAATATCCAGGGAAAGGAGGGCAACGCTCAACTCGATGAACGGCGCGACGGTCTTTCTCATCGCGATCGGCTACGTCCTCCTGTTGTTCCTAATCGCTTGGTGGGGCGATCGGGGAGGGCGGCGATTCGTCTTCGGCGCCCCCCGCGCGGTCGTCTATGCTTTGAGCCTTGCGGTGTACTGCACGTCCTGGACGTATTACGGCTCCGTCGGCCTCGCCTCGAGGCACGGACTCGAGTTTCTCCCAATCTACATTGGTCCGATTCTCGTCATCGGCCTCGGCGCGCCGTTCGTCGGGCGCATCGCCAATCTGGCGCGAACGCAAAACCTGACCACGGTCGCCGACTTCGTCTCGGCCCGTTACGGCAAGTCGCAGGCGGTCGCCGCGCTCGCCGCGCTCATCGCCCTCGTCGGCTCGGCCCCCTACGTCGCCCTGCAGCTCAGGGCGGCCTCGACCACTCTACTGACGGTCGTCAATTCGTTTGACGAGTCGAAGCTCGCCCCGGACAAGCCCTCGGCGGCGTTCTCGCTGGCGATCGCCCTGGTGCTTGCCGCTTTCGCCATCGCCTTCGGTACCCGGCGGATCAATCCGAAGGAGCGTCAGGACGGCCTCATCCTCGCTATCGCCGTCGAGTTCGATCGTCAAGCTCGGTGCGTTTCTCGCCGTCGGCGCGTTCGTCGTCTGGGGGCTCAACGGCGGGATCGCCGATCTTACCGAGGCGGCACAGGCGGACCCGAGGATCGCCGCGGTCATTAAGACGCCGCCGGATCCGGCGGTCTGGGGCGTGACGACGCTGCTCTCGGCCTTCGCGATCATTCTCCTACCGCGCCAGTTTCACGTTACGGTGGTTGAGAACCACGACCGGCGCGACCTGCGCACGGCTTCCTGGCTGTTTCCGGTCTATCTGGTGCTGATCAACCTCTTTGTCGCGCCACTCGCGGTCGCCGGGCTGAAGATGTTCCCGGATGGGGCGATCAACCGCGACCTGACGGTTCTGGCGCTGCCGCTCGCCGCGGGGGCGCACGGGATCGCGCTCCTCACCATGATCGGCGGACTCTCGGCCGCGACCGCCATGGTGGTGATGGACAGTCTTGCGCTGGCGATCACCATCTCCAACGACCTCGCGATGCCGCTCCTGTTGCGGCGGCCGGTCCCGCAGGAGCCCGGCGCCGAAGGCGACATCGGCGCACTCGTCTTGTGGGTTCGCCGGCTGGCTATCCTCGGCGTTCTGGCGCTCGGCTTCGCCTACGAGCGAATGGCGGGTGAGGCGGCGCTCGTCTCGATCGGGCTTCTTTCATTCGCCGCCGTCGCGCAAATCGCTCCAGCTTTTCTCGGCGGCCTCTTCTGGCGGCGCGGCACCGCCCGCGGCGCGGTGGCCGGCATGACTGCGGGCTCGCTCGCTTGGATCTACCTTCTGCTGCTGCCGTCGATTTTGCCGCAACATGCGATCGCCGCCTATTTCGCGCACGGACCGTTGGCGATCGACTGGCTCAGCCCGAGCGCTCTGGTCGCGTTTGGGCCGAACGCGCTCGTCGGCGGCGTCGTCCTGTCGCTATCGGCCAATATCGTGGCCTTCGTCATTTTCTCGCTTAGCCGCCAACCGAGTGCGCTCGAGCGCACCCAGGCGAGCGCGTTCGCCGGCGCCGGCGCGAAGCCGCAGGCGTTCCGCCTGTGGCGCTCATCGACGACCGCGGTCGAACTCGAATCGGCCGTTGCCCGCTATCTCGGAGCCGCTCGAGCGCGCCGTGCTTTCGCGGCCTTCATGCGCGAGAGTGGGCTCGAATACGACCCGGCGCAGGAGGCCAGCGCCCAACTCATCCGCCATGCGGAATTCCTGCTATCGCCGGCCATTGGCGCCTCGACCTCCCGCCAAGTGCTGTCGCTCCTGCTTCGGCCGCGGGCGGTATCTGGTCAGTCTGCTCTCAAACTGATCGACGAGGCGTCCGCGGCGATCCAGTCGAGCCGCGACCAGCTGCAACACGCGCTCGATCACGCGCGCCAGGGCATCACCGTATTCGATTCCAACCTGGCGCTGACCGCATGGAACCGTGAATTCGTCGACCTGTTCGACCTGCCGCCGGCGATGCTTCGCCACGGCGTCGGACTCGACGAGATCGTGCGTTTCAACGCCACGCGCGGCGCCTATGGCCCGGGCGACTCGGAGGATTTCGTCGCCGAGCGCGTGGCCGCGCTCCTCTATGACGAACAGCCGACGAGGTTGCGCCTCTTTTCCACCCACAGGGTGATCGAGATTCGCTCGGCGCGGCTGCCGGACGGAGGCATCGTCACAACCTACACCGACGTGACGCAGACCGTGCAGACCGAGGAGGCGCTGGAAGCGGCCAACGAACTCCTGGAGCAGCGGGTCGATGAGCGCACCGCCGAACTGCAAAGGCTCAACGCCGAACTCGCGCGCGCGAAGACGGTGGCGGAAGAGGCCAATCTCTCCAAGACGCGGTTTCTCGCTGCGGCGAGCCACGACATCCTTCAGCCCTTGAACGCGGCGCGGCTCTATGCCAGTTCGCTCACCGAAGGCTCGTCCCAGGACGGAAACCTCGAGCGCGCCGACCTCGCGCATAAAGTCGATCTCTCGCTCGAGGCGGTCGAGGAGATTCTCGGCGCCCTTCTCGATATTTCGCGGCTCGACGCCGGCGCCACTCGGCCGGAAATCGCCGACGTGCCGGTCGCCGATCTCATGCGCATGCTTGAGGTCGAGTTCGCGCCGCTCGCCCGGGCCAAAGGGCTGGAACTACGCTTCGTTACGACCAAGCTGGCGGTCCGCACCGATCGCCGTCTAATGCGCCGCCTGCTCCAGAACCTCGTCTCCAATGCGCTGAAATACACGCTGCGTGGTCGGGTACTGGTCGGCTGCCGGCGCGTGGGCAATGAGGTGCGCATCGAGGTCTGGGACACCGGGCTCGGCATCCCGCCGGACCGGCAGCGGGCGGTGTTTGAGGAGTTCCAGCGGCTCGATCAGGGCGCGCGGATCGCACGGGGCCTGGGGCTTGGCCTGTCGATCGTCGAGCGGCTGGGGCGTGTGCTCGACCATCCGGTGGGGCTCACTTCGAGGCTCGGCGAAGGCTCGGTCTTTGCTGTCACCGCGCCCCGCGGAACGGCCGCCCCGACGAATCTAGCCGACGACGGCGGTCCGGCTGCGGCTCATGTCGGCGAGCCGCTCTCTGGCCTGAAGGTGCTCGCGATCGACAACGAGCCGCGGGTGCTGGAGGGCATGCGGGCCCTAATGAGCCGCTGGGGTTGCTCAGTCGCGACCGCTCACGGACTCGCCGACGCGCGCGAGGCGCTTATGCGCTTCGGTGCGCCGGACGTCGTCATCGCTGACTACCATCTCGACGAAGGCGACGGGATCGAGGCGATCAGGCTCTTGCGCGACGATCTCGGCTCCTCCATTCCGGCCATTCTCGCGACGGCCGACCGTAGCCCGGAAGTGTGCGACCTCGCGGCGCGCGAGGACGTCGTGATCCTCAACAAGCCCTTGAAGCCCGCGCCCCTGAGGGCGCAGCTCACCCGCTACAGCGCCATGCGCGAGGCCGCGGAGTAGGGAATTCCGACTGCTCGCCGCGGCGGAGCGGCTTTTCGAGGAGGGATCAGGCGAGATATTCCCTCCGTAGCAATTGAACTCGGCCTTTTCCGGGACAATCCGCGCCGAAAAATGCTCTGTATTTCAGGTCCGTGCGACAAAAATTCCCTAAGTGGAGAGGCAGGGATTACTTTTGCCGGCGCAGGGATTCCAGGGGAGGCGAAAAGGCCGGCCGCTCAGAGCCCGGGCTTGCTCCAGGCAACCCGATGCAATCCAACATCATCCACAGGCGGCGTTCGCCGCGCTTGACGCGCTCCCCTGTTTGAGGCCAGTTCCGCGCCTTCTTCATCACGAGGATTTGGGATGGCCGAGGCGGCGAAAAAGGACGAGATCGCGACGGGGACGGAAGAGGTCAACTCCAGCCATCTGCGCGCGTTCATCGAGCGGATCGAGCGACTCGAGGAGGAGAAGAAGGCGCTGTCCGACGACATCAAGGACGTCTATGGCGAGGCCAAAGGCAATGGTTTCGACGTCAAGATCATGCGCAAGATCGTCTCGATCCGCAAACAGGACCGCGACCAGCGGAGAGAAGAGGAGACTATCCTGGACCTTTATCTCGCCGCGCTGGGAATGAATTGATTGACGGACCGGGAGCTTTTTGCAGAACAGCTATCGGGTCTGGATCGCGGTCGGCTTGCAAGCGTGCTCATCCGGCTCCGGCGGCGACACGAGCCCGGATTTTCAAAAACCGATCCCGGACGCGCGCGGGCGCAGAAAACATACCGAACCACAGGCGACTACTGTGTCAAAGAAAAATCGGCGCGAATCCCTACCGCGCCGACCATTCGGTTCCTGTTTGCCGGCGTCCCCTACTTAACCAGACGCGGCGCGCCGGCGCGGGGAACCTCGTTCTCCTGCACAACCCCAAGTCGGCGAGCGACCTCGGTATAGGCCTCGATCATGCCGCCTAGGTCCTTGCGGAAGCGGTCCTTGTCCATCTTGTCATTGGTCTTGGAGTCCCATAGCCGGCACGAATCCGGGCTGATCTCGTCGGCGAGAACGATCCGCATGTTCTCGCCCTCCCATAGCCGCCCGCATTCGATCTTGAAGTCGATGAGGCGGATGCCGACGCCGAGGAAGAGGCCGGAAAGGAAATCATTGACGCGGATCGCCAGCGCCATGATGTCGTCGATCTCCTGGGGCGCGGCCCAGCCAAAAGCGGTGATGTGCTCTTCCGACACCATCGGGTCGTTCAGTTGATCGTTCTTGTAGTAGAACTCGATGATCGAACGCGGCAGTTGCGCGCCTTCCTCAAGGCCGAGGCGCGTAGCGAGCGAGCCCGCCGCGACATTGCGAACGACGATTTCGAGTGGAATGATCTCGACCTCGCGAATGAGCTGCTCGCGCATGTTCATACGGCGAATGAAATGGGTGGGCACTCCGATTTCGTTCAGGCGCTGAAAGATATATTCAGAAATCCTGTTGTTCAGGACGCCCTTGCCTTCGATCACCTCGTGCTTCTTGGCGTTGAACGCGGTCGCGTCGTCCTTGAAATACTGCACCAGCGTGCCCGGCTCCGGGCCCTCGTAGAGGACCTTCGCTTTTCCTTCGTAGATGCGTCGACGGCGGTTCATGCGGTGCGACCGTGGCTTGAGGAAATCCATGCACGTGGCCTTTGCTGGTGGAATCCCGCCTTTGCCCGCGTACGGCTGGGCGAGATATGGGGAGACGGGCCGCATAAGCCAAGCATTGGTCTTGTCCGGACCGGGGGCCAGCCCCGGACGCCAACTTAGCCGATCGGGGCTTCCCACACAAACGATCGCCCGCGACCTCCCGCGACCTAACGACGCTCCGGGACCGAGCAGACCGTATGACTAGGCCCCTGGGTTGAATTGCCCTGGGAATCAAAGCCAAACAGGCGTCTAGAGGGGCAGAAAAGAGTGATCGATCTGTGATCGATCATTATTCGCCTTTCCATCGGAAGGCCATGAAACACATATGGATGATGCGGAACGAACGAATCGAGGGCAACGACGGCAGCCCGAACGCTGCAATCCTTTGGAAGCAGTACGTCGGCATCGGGCCCGACGCAGCGGCCCGCAGTGAGCGGCGTAGAGGCTCGATGCAGTTAGGCGTTCGGCTTCTGCCGGACGCCTTTCGTCTCCCGCCAGTGTCACGAGGACGATCCGTTGCGGCGCCTCGCTAGGCAGGTTTTCGGCGGGCAATCGAGAGGAGTGTCACGCCGATGACAGCGGACAGCACCGAGGCGACAAAGACGGCGATCTTTGCGGCGTCGAAATCCGCCTCGACTGGAAAAGCCTGTCCGGCGATAAACAGAGACATCGTAAATCCGATCCCGGCAAGGCCGCTGGCGCCCGCCAGTTGGAGCCACGAATATTCCGCCGGCTTCAGGGCGATTCGCACCCGGACGGCCAGAAACGTTCCAACCATGATTCCGAGCGGCTTGCCGATCGTGAGCCCGACGACGATGGCCGCAATGAGGCGCTCGCGACCGCCGACCACGCCCGTCGTCAATACGACTCCAGCGTTGGCTAGCGCGAAAATCGGCAGCACCAGGTAACTCGATCGCGCTCCAGCGTGCCTCAACAATCGGTCGGCCGGCGATTCGATCCGATCGTGAATGGAGTCCAGTGCGCGAAGCGCCGGCAGAGACGGACCATGGCGCAGCACCTCGCCGCCCCGCTCCGCCTCGGCAGTCACGATCACACTGGCCTGGGTCATCAGGGCTTTCAGATCAGCAGGCGGCCGGGTGGGGATAAACAGCGCCAGGATCACGCCAGCCAGAGTGGGGTGTAGCCCGCTCGCAAGAACAGTCGCCCAAAGCCCTACGCCGACCACCACGTAGGGCGTGAGAACATAGACCCGCGAGCGGCTGAGCATGGCCAGAGCGGCGACCAACGGAACAGCCGCCGCCAGATAGACGAAGCGCAGTTCGCCCGAATAGAAAGCTGCGACCGCGGCGATCGCGGCAAGATCGTCGACGATGGCCGCCGCGGTCAGGAAGATACGCAGCTCGACCGGGACTCGGGCGCCCAACATCGCGATCAGCGCGACCGCGAAAGCGGTGTCGGTCGACATCGGCACGCCCCATCCGTGCGACCACGATCCAGGCGGGACAACAGCCAGATACAGCAAGGCCGGCGCGACCATGCCGCCGATGGCCCCGACCACCGGCAGCGCCGCGGAACGCCAACCCTTAAGGTGACCGACCGTAAACTCCCGTTTGATCTCGAGGCCGACAACCAGAAAGAAGATCGTGAGAAGTCCGTCGTTGATCCAATGCAGCAACGAGAGCGACAAGCTGAGGCCGTCGAACGTGACGCCTAGTTCCTGCTGCCAGAACGCGGTGAACGCGGGCGCCAACCCGCTGTTCATCAGTACGATTGCGAGGAGCGTCGCAAGCAGGAGTAGGACCCCGGCGGAGGGTCCCCAGCTTGCGAAGTCGAGCGCGGCCGAGCGGACGCGGTGACCCAACGTGCCGAGCATCGCCTCGGCGAACGCGCTGTCGTCCCACGGCCCGTCATAGCGGCGGCCGTTGATAAAAAAGGTCGGCGTGATGAGCGCGCCGCTCTCCCTCGCGCTCTCCTCGTCGGCGTCGACGCGCGCTCTGGCGCGCTCGGCGGTCTCCCGGTCGGCTGCTTCGCCTTGCCTCACCCCGAGATCAACGGCAACCGCGACAAGGTCATCCGCCGTCAGAACCTCCGAACGCGTCATCAAGCTGACATGGGCTCTCCAGAAGCTCTTGGCGTCGCGGGCCTGCTCGACGAGTTCGGCGGCCGGGCGGGCGAGGGGGTTGCCCGCCAGCGGCTTGTGACGGAAGACATAGCGCAGCCGATCGCCGAACTGATCGCGAACTTCGGCGATCCGCTCGTTCGCAGCACGGCAATAGGGGCAGGCGTAGCTGCCGTATTCGACGAGGGTGATGGGCGCGTCGTTGCGCCCCAGAACGTGATCGACCTTTTTATCGACGGGCCGATCGAGCCAGTGGCTTCGCGCCAGGTCCATATTGAAACTCTCCTGCCGCATCGGCTGAGCTGACTCGGCTCCAGGAAACGCCAGCAGAAGGGGGCGGCGACGCCGCCGTTTGCCATCAGGACCAGGGCGCCTTGCCTTCAAACGCCTCGGAAAGCCCGTCCGGAAGTCGCCTTCGCCCCGTCGCCTGGCTTCCCCCCGTCGCGGACACGAGCAGGAAACATAAGCGGGAACATGGCGAGGTAGAAGGTGGTGGACGGGCGCTTGGACCAGCCAGGCTCAGCGCTCCTTGCGTCAGGGCTATTCTTTGGCCAGCAGGGCAGGCGGCTTAGGATAGAGCCTCGTGATCGTAGCGCGGCGGCGCAGCCGCCTTTCGGAGTAGACCTAGACCTGAAGGCGGCCCTTCAAGAAGCGCCCTTTGCCTTCAGCCAGCACGCGAGACCGCATAAGAGAAGAGCCGCTCCTCTCTGGAGCGGCCCTTCCATTGTCGCGCCCACGCGGGTTCGCCCGGGCCTGGGTGTGTTTGCCTATAGCGAACGCTACGCGCGAAATTCCTTCGCAGGGACAATAACCCAGGCCTTGTCGATCACTCGGGGCTGATGACAATGAGACACTGGATCACCTCCTTTCGGCTGGTTGCAGACGGCGGACATGTTAAGGTGATTCGCGGGATTTGAAAGCGGATTTTTCGTCGCCAGGTAAGGCGTTGTTGATTACCGGAACCCTGCGTCGCCCTTGGATCGGCCGCATTGGCGCCGCATTATTTTTCGTGTGCATTTCATCCGAAACAGCCCGCGAGCCGTATTTGTCTGCGGGTGGGGCTTCGCACGCGCGCCTGGGCTCGCGTCCTTTAGGAGATTAAGTCAATGTGCGCATTCGAATTAACCCGACGTACCGCTCTCGTCTCGTTCGTCGCGCTTGCAGGCTCTCCAGCGGTCGCGGCTCACAAAGCGCTCGCACGGCTCGGCCCCTTCGGCGGCATCCACGTCGACGTGGCGCCGCTGTTGGCAAATTCCGGCGAACCGACAGCGGGTTGGGTGGCGCAGACGCTTCCCCCGGCGATCGCCCAAGCTCTCGCCGGCACGGAAAGCAGCGGGGAAGGCGTCGCCGTAACCATCCAGTATGTCATTCTGGGCCCGAACACCGGCAACGCCGGGGGTCCGGCTGGCTCGACGCCCGACCAGATGGTCGGCACGGTCACGATCGGCGGGGTGACCAGGCCGTTGCGCGCAACCACGTTTTACTACCCCTCGCCCGTCGACAATACGATGATCGCGCAGTCGAACTACGACCGCGTCTACCAACTGTCGCAGGCGTTCGCCTATTGGGTCGCCAGAGGGTACTGATCCGCCCTCTATGCAGCGCCCGCCACCGCTTCGCAAATGTCCCCGACTGCCGAGTCGACCAGGGCCTTGTCGTCGGCTTCGCCCATCACCCGGATGACGGGCTCCGTGCCTGACGGGCGGATGACCAGGCGGCCGCGGCCTTCAAGCCGGGCGGTCGCTTCGGCGATCGCCTTGGCGACGAGCGGATCGTCAAGCGGCTTCCCGCCGTTGAAGCGGACATTGCGCAGCACCTGCGGCAACGGGTCGAAGCGGTGGCAGACCTCGCTGACGGGCCTTCCGAGCTTGTGGACCACCGCCAGCACCTGAAGGGCCGACACGAGGCCGTCGCCGGTCGTCGAGTAGTCGGAAAAGATCACGTGCCCGGATTGCTCACCGCCGACGTTGTAGCCTTTCTCCCGCATCCGTTCGATCACGTAGCGGTCGCCGACGGCGGTTCGCTCGAGCGTGAGGCCGAGGGAGGCCAAGCGCCGCTCCAGGCCGAGGTTTGACATCACGGTTGCGACGATGCCGGGCTTCGCCAGCCGGCCGTCGTCGCGCCAGCTCTCGGCGATAACCGCCATCACCTGGTCGCCGTCGACGATGTGGCCCTTCTCGTCGACGATGATCATCCGGTCTGCGTCGCCGTCGAGCGCGATGCCGACGTCGGCCCGCATCTCCCGCACCTTGCGCGCCAGCGCCTCGGGCGCGGTCGAGCCGACCTCGAGATTGATGTTGAGGCCGTTCGGTTCGACGCCGATCTTGATCACCTCGGCGCCGAGCTCCCACAGCGCTTCGGGCGCGACCTTGTACGCGGCGCCGTTGGCGCAGTCGATGACGACGCGCAGACCCTCGAAGGACACCTCGCGGCTCAGCGTCCGCTTGGCGTATTCGATGTAGCGGGCCTGGACGTCGTCGATCCGCTTGGCGCGGCCGAGGTCCGGCGAGCGGGCGAGCAACGGCGCGACGTCGCCGTCCATCAGCGCCTCGATCCGCGCCTCGACCTCATCCGACAGCTTGAAACCGTCGGGGCCGAATAGCTTGATGCCGTTGTCCTCGTAAGGGTTGTGCGAGGCCGAGATCATCACGCCGAGGTCGCAGCGCATCGAGCGCGTCAGCATTGCGACCGCCGGCGTCGGCACTGGTCCCAGCAGCAGCACGTCGGCGCCGACCGAGGTAAAGCCGGCGACCAAGGCGTATTCGATCATGTAGCTCGACAGGCGCGTGTCCTTGCCGATCACCACCCGGTGACGATGCTCGCCGCGCTGAAAAGCAAGCCCGGCGGCTTGGCCGACCTTCATCGCTACATCCGCGGTGATCTTCGTGTTGGCCCGCCCGCGGATGCCGTCGGTGCCGAAATATTTTCGCCCCATCTGGCGAGCCCTCCTCTGCGGAACCCCGCGATTCCGCCAAGACCGACCCAATAACGCATAATCGGTCGAAATGCTTTCACAAATGTTTGCATGGTGTTCATGCGGCTCGGCCTGCCGATCCGGCGTTGCCGCCGGCCGGGCCTGCGCCTAGAGTAACGGTCGCCGCCGTATCTCTTGGCGGCGAAACGGGGGAGAACGCTAGAATGATCCGCTCCGTCGCAACGAAACCTTTCCCCGACCAGAAGCCCGGCACCTCGGGCCTGCGCAAGAAGGTCCGGGTCTTCCAGACGCCGGGATATCTGGAGAACTTCATTCAGTCGATCTTCGATTCGGTCGAAGGTTATGGCGGCAAGACCTTGGTGGTCGGCGGGGACGGGCGGTTCTACAATCGCGAGGCGATCCAGATCGTCGCCAAGATCGCCGCCGCCAACGGCTTCGGTCGCATCGTGATCGGGCAGGGCGGCATCCTGTCGACGCCCGCCGTCTCGGCGCTCATCCGCCATCTCGGAGCCTTCGGCGGGATCATCCTGTCGGCGAGCCACAACCCGGGCGGCCCGGACGGCGATTTCGGCGTCAAATACAACATCGGCGCGGGCGGCCCGGCCCCGGAAAAGATCACCGACGCGATCTTTGCCAGCAGCAAGGAGATAAACACCTACAAAATCTCGGACGCGCCGGACATCGACATCGACCGGCTCGGGGAAATCGGACTCGAAGACGCGGCGGTCGAGATCGTCGATCCTGTGACGCAATATACGTCGCTCATGAAGACGCTGTTCGACTTCGACGCCATCCGCGCGCTGTTCGCCTCCGGATTCCAGATCCGCTTCGACGGGATGCATGCGGTCACAGGCCCCTACGCGCACGCCATCTTCGAGGGCGAACTCGGAGCAGCGAAAGGCTCAGTCGTCAACGGAACGCCATTGCCCGACTTCGGCGGCCATCACCCCGATCCGAACCTCACCTACGCCAAGGACCTCTACGATCTGATGATGTCGCCGCAGGCGCCCGATTTTGGCGCGGCCTCCGATGGCGACGGCGACCGCAACCTCATCATCGGGCGCGGCCTCTATGTGACGCCGTCGGATTCGCTGGCCATCCTCGCGGCCAATGCGAAGCTCACGCCGGGCTACGCCAAGGGCCTGGCAGGGGTGGCGCGGTCGATGCCGACCAGCGGCGCGGCGGATCGAGTCGCAGGTCATCTCGGGATCAAGGCCTTTGAAACGCCGACGGGATGGAAGTTCTTCGGCAACCTGCTGGACGCCGGCCTCGCCACGCTGTGCGGCGAAGAGAGTTTCGGCACCGGCTCGAACCACATCCGCGAGAAGGACGGCGTTTGGGCGGTGCTGTTCTGGCTCAACATCCTCGCCAAGCGCCGCGTGTCGGTAGTCGACCTCGTCCGCGGGCACTGGGCGACTTACGGGCGCAACTACTACACCCGTCACGACTACGACGAGATCGAGCTTGCGGGCGCGGAGGGCCTGATGACGGCGCTGCGCGACGCGACGCGGACCCTGCCCGGAAAGACGTTCGGGGCGCTTAAGGTCGAGGCGGCGGATGATTTCGAATACCATGACCCGGTCGACGGGTCGCATTCGGACCATCAGGGCATAAGGGTGATGTTCGAAGGCGGCTCGCGCATCGTCTACCGGCTGTCCGGCACCGGCACCGTCGGGGCGACGCTGCGGGTCTACATCGAGCGCTACGAGCCGCCGAACGGCAATCTCGCTGAGGACACCCAGGCCGCGCTCGCCGACCTCATCGCGCTCTCGCGCGAGCTCGCCGGGATCGAGGCGCGCACCGGACGGAAGGCGCCGAGCGTCATCACCTGATCCCCAGTCCCTTGAGGCGGTTGCCACCGGCCAGATCTAGGACTGGTCCGGACGAATCGGGGCTGCCGTGAGGCGACGCGAGCGCCGCGCGCCCTCCGCCTCTTCGGCGTTCAACAGGCTGCCACGCCGGTAAGCGCTATCCGGAGGTTCCGCCATCGCATCGAGTTGAGGCAGGACGGGTCGATGAGAGGCGCTCCCTGGGAAAATCCTATTCCGGGCGCGGATTCAATCTTTTCAGTCCTTTGCGGCGGGTTTTCCGGGCGACAGAACATTGCCGCGCCGGACGTGAGGGAATTTTGCGCGGGCGCCTCGAGGTGCGACGCGTCGGGAAGACGAGGCTCGGCGGCGACGAAGCCATGATAGCGATCGATCTCGCCCACGATCTTCACCACCCCGGTCGACCGCCTTGAGGTTCATCCCCGTCATAGCGCTACAGGCCACGAGCGGCGCCTCGTTGAGGCGCTCATCTGGATCGCAACGGACTCATCGGGCGCCGCGGACATGCGGCGCGCCAGAATCTCCCGAATAATCGCGCGCATGCGCTTCTCGCTCACGCCCAGATGCGCGGCGATCTCGCGGACCGAAACGCCGCGGTTGAGGTACTCGACGATCAGCCTTTCCCGCTCGAATTTTGCCAGGCGACCGGCGCGGGCCTCGATCGAGGGATTGAGTGCGGCAGGCGAGACGGCTTCCAGGCAAGCGGACATCCAGCGTTCTCCTTCAGGGTAGGGTAATAGAACATATACAGAACATCGTCTGGATTGTCAAGGAAAAGTTGTGTTTTATTCGCGCCGCCATTTGGCGCCCCTCGTGCAACCGGATGGATGGTCGACACCTGGACCGGATTAGACCGGGTCGCATTCCCCTTGCCCGGCCAAAAAACTCTGACTAGAGTCAGAGAATGGACGGCGACCAGGTTCGGCGAGTTCGAAGCTTCAACCGCGCGGTCACGCGGAGCGTCGGCGCGCTTCAGGGGAGCTATCTCGAGCGCGGGCGGCCGCTCGGAGAGGCGCGCCTCATCTTCGAGGTTGGAGCAGATGGGGCGGATTTGCGGGCGCTGCGCACGAAGCTCGACCTCGATTCCGGCTACATGAGCCGCATGGCTCGATCCCTGTCGGGCCAGGGGCTCCTCGAGACGGGCAGGGATCCGCGCGACCGCCGGCTCCGCCGGCTCGCGCTCACGCAGAAGGGGCGCGAAGAGCTTCGGGCCTACGACAGGCTTTCGGACCGGCTGGCGGCGTCGATGCTTGATGCGCTCGACGCACGGCAGCGCGAGCGCCTGGTCCGCGCGATGGGCGAGGTGGAGCGGCTTCTCGCGGCTGCTCGGGTGAAGGTCGATTTCGAGCCTCCGACGAGCGCCGCCGCGCGGCGGTGCCTCGAATCCTATTTCCTGGAGCTCGCCGAACGGTTCGAGGGCGGGTACGAGCCGACGAAGGACAGGTCGGCCGCGGATGCGGAGATGGCGCCACCCGGCGGCCGCTTTGTCCTCGCCCGACTCGATGGCGATCCGGTCGGCTGCGGCGCTCTGAAGCGCATCGACGGAGAGACGGGCGAAATCAAGCGGGTGTGGGTGGCGAAGTCCGTCCGCGGCCTCGGGGTCGCCCGGCGCGTGCTCGAAAAACTGGAAGCCGCCGCGCGCGAAATGAACCTCTCGACCTTGCGGCTCGACACCAACAAGGCGCTGACCGAGGCCCACGCCCTCTACCGCAAGGAGGGCTACCGGAATGTCGAGCGGTTCAACGACAATCCTTACGCCCATCACTGGTTCGAGAAGCAGCTGTGAGGATGCTGGCGAGACTGCGGTAGCAAAGCTAACACAGCCGACGGCGCCCCGCCCTCGGTCCGTATACGCCAGCGCCTGTTTGAGCGGCGGCAGCGAGCCGCGAAACAAACCAGAATAGGCCGAGCTTAGGCGTGCCCCAGTCTATTGTGCACAAATCCACTGGGCGATCGCCGGCCAGTGGTCCTTCAAGGTGCGGGCGCCCATGAAGAGTCCGATGTGGCCGCCTGGCACCGTCTTCTGAACAATGCAGTCCTTGGGCGTCCCGATGTATTTTGCCGCGTCGAGCACCTGCTCTGGCGTCGTGATGTCGTCGGCGGCGCCAGCGAGCAGATATGTCGGACAGGTGATGTTACGCAGGTCGAGCACCCGGCCCAGTCCAATGAACTTGCCCTTGGCTAGCCGGTTCTCCTTGAACAGCTGCTCAATCGCCTGCAGGTACCAGCGCCCCGGCAGATCGATCGGGTTTTCGTACCAGCTGTTGAAGGTCTCCTCCTTGGCCAGGTAGGCCGGATCGTCGATGTGCTCGTAGAGGTCGACGTGGTCCTGGATGTAGTGCTGCTCGGGGTGCATGTTTTTCCAGCCCTGCAGCATGAACTTGCCCTTCATCAGGCCATCGCCGAGTTCGACGAGCTCCACGTAGAATGACATGGGCGAGGCCTTCACCATGCGCTTGATCGGCCCGTCGCCCGCATCGGTGTCGATCGGCGCCCCGGCGAGAACAAGGGAATTCACCTTGTCGGGAAATCGTGCGGCGATCATCGCCGACACCCAGCCACCCTGACACAGACCGACGAGATTGACGCGCCCGCCGAGATCGTCGATCGCGACGACGACATCGGCGAGATAGTTGTCGATATCGAAATCCTTCATGTCGTCGGTCGCCGTTTTCCAGTCAGTCAGCGCGACGTTGTTTATGCCGTTGGCGAGCAGCGTCTCAATCAGGCTCTGACCTTGGTGATAATCGGCAATCACCGCTGTGTGACCTGCGTGCGGCGCATCAACCAGCGTTGGGATTCCCTTCGGCGTTCCGTAGTCCCGTAGCGCCATGGTACGAATATTCAGGCGTATCTTATTCGGCGTCGCCAGTGTCGGACGCAGATCGTCATGGATCTTAATTTCTTCTTCGATGAACCTGAGGTTCCTGGCGTAGAGTTCGGCGCCTTGCTCGAGCATCGTGGCGCCCATCGCCATCGGCCAGAACGCGGGGACGCTGGCGAGCGACAGTTCGGACGACTTAACAGGGGATTCGTTCGGCATAGACGCGTCCTTAACCGTTGATTGGTCGAGAAAGGGCCGACGTGCATTGTCGGCGGACGGTTTCACTCTCTCCGACAATTCCCGATCTGATTCCCGCCGTCCGTGACGATCATTATCCTGTGCTGTGGCTCTGCATCGGATGCAGCGGCTTCCTGACAGTGGCCAGGAAGCGCCGTTGATGGTTGGCCCGATGCTCGATCAGCCTGTATGTGCCGAGCTTCGCGACATCCATCACCAGGAACCAGGCGATGTCGTAGAGCCAGATGAGCCCGATCTCCGACCAGGTGATCGCCGGCATCAACCAGCCGAAACCCACGGTCAGCACGCCGACGATCTGGGTCGCGACGATCGCGGAAAACAGCTGCCAGGAAGGATGCGGCTTGGCCCAGAATGCGTGACGGGTCCGGGTGGAGAACAGCAGGAGGTGACCGCCGACGATGAACCGCAAGAACATCATCGTTTGGGTGTTCGCGAGGGTTTCGTGCAACATGTCGCGGGCGATCAAATAGAGACCGAAGCTCTGCGCCAGCGCCAACGCCCCAAACATTATCGAAATAGCCAGCAGCCGCCCCATCTGCCAGCGAACTGGATGCGCGGACAGTTCGGCGTTGTCCCAGGCGATCGTCATGATCGGGATGTCGTCGAGCAACGCGAGCAGGATGATCATGATCGTGGTGAGGGGATAAAGATCCCAGATCAGCATCGCCATCACCACGAACACCATGATGCTGAGCGTCATCGCGATGCGGTAGATCGTATAGCTCATCATCCTTTCGAAGATGCGCCGCGCCTCCTCGACCGCGTTGATGATCACGGACAGGCCGGGCGCCGTCAGGATCAGGCTGGCGGCGCTGCGGGCGGCGTCGGTCGCCCCAGACACGGCGATGCCGACTTCCGCCTGCTTTAGCGCCGGCGCGTCGTTCACCCCGTCCCCAGTCATGGCGACGATGTGCCCTGCGTCCTGCAGCGCCTTGACGATGGCGAACTTGTGCTCAGGAAAAACCTCGGCGAACCCATCGGTCGCCTCGACCGCCGCTTCGAGTTTCCGACTGTCGGCCGCAGCTCCTTCCCCGGCGACCGCCATGAGCTTTCCTGCGACTTCGATATTCGTGCCGAGACCCAACTGCCCCGCGATCTCGCGGGCGATCGCAACGTTGTCGCCGGTCACCATCTTGACGTCGATTCCATGAGCCCGCGCAGCGGCGATCGTCGCGCGGGAATCCTCGCGGGGCGGATCGTAGAGCGGCAGGATACCGAGAAAGCGCCAGGTCGCGCCATCGTCCGACCTGGCCACGCCGAGGGTCCGAAATCCCTTCGCCGCCGCCGCATTCACGGCTTCGTCGGCGCGCGCCCGGTCGGCGGCTTCCAGCTTGGAGAGCTGCATGACGACCTGCGGTGCGCCTTTGGTGACGCGAGATTGCCGGCCATCCCGTTCGACGGTCGCTTCGGTCCGCTTATGCACGGGATCGAAAGGCACGAAGGCCAGCTGCCGGTAGAGGCTCAGCTCGGACTCGTCCGTGAGTCCGGCGAGCACCGCCGTGTCAATGGCGTCGTGATCTTCCTTCTTGCAGGCGAGCGCGCCGGCAAGGACAACATCATGCGGATTCGCCGCTCCGATCGGGACCGGATCGCCGAGCGTGAGCCGGTTCTGAGTCAGCGTGCCCGTCTTGTCCGAACAGAGGACAGTGACTCCGGCCATCTCTTCGATCGATTCGAGGCGGGAAACGATCGCTTTCATGCGCGATAAGGCGAGCGCGCCGAGCGCCATGGTGACGGAGAGCACCGCCGGCAACGCAACGGGTATGGAGGCGACGACCACGATCAGCACAAAGGAGAGCAGGGTGAGAAGCGGCAGCCCGCGGTACAGTTCGACCACGATCAACAGGATGGAAAGCGACGCCGCGGATATGATGAGGATGTTGCCGATATGCATCACGGCGCGTTGGAAGTGCGACACCGCGCCGGCCGCCTGCACGAGTTTGGCCGTCCGGCCAAAAAACGTCGAGGCCCCGGTTGCATAAACCACCGCGACCATTTCTCCCTCTTTCACCGCGGAACTCGAATAGGCGACCTCGCCGGGGCCGCGGCTGACGGGCAGAGATTCGCCGGTGAGGGCGGACTGATCGATGGAAAGATACTCGCCCCGCAACAGTTTGACGTCCGCCGGCACGACGTCCCCGAGGCGCAAGCGCAACACGTCGCCGGGAACCAGCTGGCTGGCGTCGATTTCCTGCCAGTTTCCGCCGCGCCGTACACGAGCCCTCAGGGCCAGCTGCCCCTTGAGCGCATCGAGCGCGTCAGAAGCCGACTTTTCCTGCCAAAATCCGATCCCGCCGTTGATCAGCAGCATCGCGATGATCACGAAAAAGCTCTTCCAATCCTTATTGACCGCCGACAGGATCCCGGCCACCTCGATCATCCAAGGGATTGGACCCCAAAAATAGCCTAACAGGCGCCGCCAAAGCGAAACATGGGACTCGGCAAGCACGTTAGGACCGCTCTCGGAAAGACGGCGCGCGACTTCTTCGGCGCTGAGGCCATCCAGGCTGACCCTCAATCGCGCCAGCGTCTCCTCCGGGGAGAGCTGATCGAAGGCGTGTTGATCGGTGTTGGCGGAGGGACTGGACTTTGGTGTTCCGCGGGCTCCGGCCGGGGAGACTTGGGCCGGAGATCGGGCCTCAACCTTGTTCGCGCTCATGGGCGCGCTCCTGAAATTCCACGCTTGGTATAGTATAGCCCCGCCGATATTTGTCGCCAATCCGTGCGGCGGCACGATGACGCGGTCTGGACCGGCCTCGGTGCCCGGAATCGCTCGGAGCCAAGCCATTCAAGCGCCAACGCGCACTGCGCGATCATCAGTTTCTCCTTGGTGGGGATGGACCCAGACCGCTACGGCTTTCCTGGGCAGAAGAGCGCAGCTCGTGGCGGCATTGGCCTGCTCGTCCAGCTTCACCCCGAGCGACACTAGCTTGACACAGAGTAGCAGCGCATTCGGCGGCGGACGCGTAACACGATGTTATGTTCGTCGGCTGTCTAGGTATTTGACAGCCCCATCGGGCCGACTTCAGCATTAGGCCGATAGCGGGCGCGACAGGGCCGTCCGGCGCGGGAGGCGCTCGATGGGAAACGGCGGAATTCTGATAACGGTTCTCCTGGCACCGATGCTCCTGGCCTTGGGCCTATTGCTCAATTTCGGGATTTGGCGGCAGCTGCGGACTTGTCGACGGTGAAACCGGTTTCGGCATGCGCCGATCTGGCCCACCTCGACCTGGCCGGGCTCGAAGGCGGTTCTGCCCGGATCGACGCGTCGGATGAGGTCGCGGCTGCAAACGGCAAAGCCGGGTATTGCAAGGTCACCGGCTACATCGCCTCGAATGTGCGCTTTGAGGTGCGGCCGCCGCTCGAGGGTTGGACGCAGCGCTTCCTGATGGTCGGCTGCGGCGGCTATTGTGGTTTCGTTGCGATCGATAACAACTCAGTCGGCGCGCAATCAAGGAGCCTGAAACCGTGCGATTCTCCATTCTCGCCATAGCGCGAGGCGCTTTCCGGAAACCGGGGCTGGACCGAGCAATGGCGGTCGGCGGAGCCGAAGCCGTCATACGACGCGGTCATTGTGGGCGCCGGCGGACACGGCCTCGCCACCGCCTACTACATGGCCAAGGAGCATGGGATGACCAATGTCGCCGTGCTCGACAAAGGTTGGCTCGGCGGCGGGAACACTGGTCGCAACACGACGATCATCCGCTCCAATTATCTCTGGGAGGAGTCCGAGGCGATCTACGAGCACGCACTCAGGCTCTGGGAGGGGTTAAGTCGGGAGCTCAACTACAACGTGATGTACTCGGCGCGCGGGGTGATGATGCTCGCGCACAACATCCATGACGTGCAGGTGTTCAAGCGCCACATGCACGCCAATCGCTTGGCCGGCATCGATAACGAGTGGCTAACGCCGGAAGCGGCAAAGGCCTTCTGTCCGATCCTCAATACGTCGAAGAAATTCGCCACCCGATCGTCGGCGCGGCGCTGCAGCGGCGCGGTGGAACGGCGCATCACGACGCGGTCGCCTGGGGCTACGCCCGCGGCGCTTCGGCGCGCGGCGTGGACATCGTCCAGAACTGCGAAGTGAAGGGAATTCGACGCGACGCGGCGGGCGCAGTCTCCGGGGTCGAGACCAGCAAGGGGTTCATCGCGACGAAGAAGATCGCCGCCGTCGCGGCCGGTCACACTTCGACGGTGATGGGGATGGCCGGGGTTCGTATGCCGCTGGAGAGCTATCCGCTGCAGGCGCTGGTTTCGGAACCGGTCAAGCCGATGATGCCATGCGTCGTGATGTCGAACACGGTCCACGCCTACATGTCGCAGTCCGACAAGGGCGAGCTGGTCATCGGCGCCGGCACGGACGCCTATACATCCTATTCGCAGACCGGAGGACTGCACATCGCCACTCAGACGCTCGAGGCGATCTGCGAACTGTTCCCGATGGTCCGGCGCATGCGCATGTTGCGCAATTGGGCCGGGATCGTCGACGTGACGCCCGACCGTTCGCCGATCATCGGCGAAACGCCGGTTACGGGCCTCTTCGTCAATTGCGGCTGGGGCACCGGGGGCTTCAAGGCAACTCCCGGCTCCGGCCACGTATTCGCCCACACCGTCGCGACCGGCGAGCCGCACCCGATCGCCGCGCCGTTCACCTTGGACCGCTTTCGGACCGGCCGGCTCATCGACGAAGCCGCGGCCGCCGCCGTCGCCCACTGAAGCGCCGCGCCATGCTCCTAATTCGTTGTCCCTATTGCGAAATGGAGCGGCCGGAGATCGAGTTCCGTTATGGCGGCGAGGCCCATGTCGCCCGCCCCGCCGATCCCGCAGCGCTCGATGACGCGCAATGGGCCGAATTCCTTTATTTCCGGTCCAATCCTCGCGGCCTGACGGCGGAGCGCTGGCGTCATTTCGGCGGCTGCGGGCGCTTCTTCAACTGCGTGCGCGACACGGTCAGCGACCGTATTCTTCTCACCTATCCCGCCGGCGCGCCAAAGCCGGATCTGAAGGCGCTCGCCGGAAAGGCCGGCCGGTGAGCGCCCGCTTTCGCATCGGGGCGGGCGGCCGGGTCGACCGCGGCCGCCCGTTGCGCTTCACCTTCGACGGCAATACCTACGAGGGCTACGCCGGCGACACGCTCGCGTCGGCCCTGCTCGCCAACGGCGTGCATCTCGTCGGCCGATCCCACAAATATCACCGTCCGCGGGGCATTCTGTCGGCGGGCGCCGAGGAGCCGAACGCGCTGGTGGGAGTCGAGCGCGGTCCCGGCCGTTTCACGCCCAACCTGCGCGCGACCCAGGTGGCGTTGCACGACGGGCTCGTCGCCGTCAGCCAGAACCGCTGGCCTTCGCTCAGCCTCGATCTCGGCGCCGTCAACGATCTGTTTTCGCCACTGTTTTCGGCGGGCTTCTATTACAAGACTTTCATGGGCCCCCATGTGCTCGGCGCCAACTGGGCCTGGAAGCACGTCTACGAGCCGATCGTCCGGCGCGCCGCCGGTCTTGGAACGCCTCCGAGCGAACCCGCCCCCAACTCTTATGCCCAATATTACGAGCATTGCGACGTCCTCGTCGTAGGCGCGGGGCCGACCGGCCTCGCCGCCGCGAAGGCTGCCGCCGCCGGCGGCGGACGCGTCATCGTCTGCGACGAGCAGAGCGAATTGGGCGACTCGCTCATCGCCGAAGCGAGCGCCTCGATTGACGGGCTGAGCGCCGCGGACTGGCTCGCGCGGGCCCTATCCGAACTCGCCGCGCTGGCCAATGCGCAGCTGATGCCCCGCACCCAGGCGTTCGGCTACTATGCGCAGAACTTCGTCGGGCTGTGCGAAACCGTGGTCGACCCCGGCGCCGAACCGGACTCCGACGCGCCGCGCGAACGGCTCTGGCAGGTGCGGGCCCGCGAGGTCGTGCTCGCCTGCGGAGCGATCGAGCGCCCGCTCGTGTTCCCCGACAACGATCGGCCGGGCGTGATGCTCGCCGAGGCCGCGCGCACCTTCCTCAACCGCTATGGCGTAAAGGTTGGCGAGAAGGTCGTCGTGGCGACCGCCCACGACAGCGCCTATCGCGTTGCGCTCGATCTCGTCGCAGCGGGCGTCGAAGTGGCGCGGATCGCCGATCTGCGGGCGAGCGCCAACGGTCCGCTACCCGAGGCGGCCCGCGCCGCGGGGCTCAAAATTGTCGACGGCGCATCGATCGCCGGCGTGCGCGGAAGGCTGCGCGTGCGCTCCGCAGGGATCGCGACGACGGCGGGGCTGGAATGGCTCGCCTGCGACACGATTCTCATGTCGGCGGCTGGACGCCCTCCGTGCATCTCTATTCGCAATCGCGCGGCAAGGTCGTGTTCGACGAGGCAAGTGAAATGTTCGTTCCGGGCGCCTCCGTCCAGCGTCAGCGCTCGGCGGGCGCCTGCAAAGGAACTTTCCGACTCGCCGACGTGCTGGCGGAAGGCGCGCGCGCTGGGCTCGGCGCCGCGGCGGCAGCGGGCCTTCCGACGCCTGCTTCAGCGTCGAAACCGTTGGTCGAGGGGCGCCGCCGCCGGCGGCGGTATCCTGGGCGATTGCACGCGGGCGGGGAGAGCCCATGCGAAATCATTTGTCGATTTTCAAAACGATGTCTGCGCCGACGACATTCGACTGGCGGTGCGAGAAGGGATGCGCTCCATCGAGCACGTCAAGCGTTACACGACGACCGGAATGGCGACCGACCAGGGCAAATTGTCGAACATGAATGCGTTGGCGATCGTGGCGCGGGCGCTCGACCAGCCGGCGCCGGCGGTCGGCCTGACAACATTCCGTCAACCCTACACTCCAGTGTCGTTCGGCAGCTTCGCCGGCGCCTCGCGCGGCGATCTTTTCGATCCCGTTCGGCGTGCGCCAATTCATGACTGGGCGGCTGAGAATGGCGCCGCCTTCGAGGATGTCGGGCTGTGGAAGCGCGCCTGGTGCTTCCCCAAGGCCGGGGAAGACATGCACGCCGCAGTCGCGCGAGAATGCACCGCGACGCGCGCGTCGGTGGGAATGTTCGACGCCTCGACCCTCGGCAAGATCGAGGTCGTCGGACCGGACGCCGCGACGTTCCTTGAGCGGCTTTATGCCAATTCCTGGAAGAAGCTCGAAGTCGGGCGCTGCCGGTACGGCCTGATGCTCAACGA
>CAVVTP010000017.1:0-205184 GCA_963751165.1 uncultured Alphaproteobacteria bacterium | reverse complement strand
GCGCCGCGTCCGGGTCGCGCAGTTCTGGGCGGGCAGCCATCGCGGCGCCTTGTTTATTCCCCGTATCGGCGACGAGGTGCTGATCGCCTACGAGGAGGGCGACCCCGACCGGCCGATCGTCGTCGGCTCGGTCTACAACGGGACCAACACCGTGCCGATGCCGCTTCCGGACAAGAAGACCAAGTCCGGCGTTCTCACCCGTTCCAGCACCGGCGGCAACGGCTACCACATGTTCCTGTTCGACGACACGGCGGGCAGCGAGAAGGTGAAGCTGCGCTCGCAGAAGGATCTCATGTTCAAGGCGCTCAACAACGAGCAGCGCGACATCGTGAGCAGCCAGACGGAGAATGTCGGCCAGGACGAGACGATCAACGTCGGCTTCCCGGTTCCTCCCCAGGGAACCGGCCCGGGCAGCGGCAATTTCACCCTGAACGCGCTCAACAAAGTGACGATCAATGTCGGTCCGCAGGGATCGCCGCTGACGCAATTGATCATGGACACGTCCAGCATCACGCTCAACGTCGGCCCGGGCGGCTCGATGAGCCAGATCGTCATGAACCAGACCAGCATCACGATGCAGTCGACGGAGATCACGGTGACCGGCAACGCGACCGTGAGCGTGACCGCGCCGATGGTCCAGATCAACAGTTGACCTCGCATCTACGGCAGCCGTTGGAGCATGACGAGATCGGGTTCATCCTTACGTCCCCCGAATCCCTCCCACGAGCGCGAGAAGGGAGCGATAGCGGCGATTGTCTCTTCTCCCCGCTTGCGCGAGAGGTCGGGCACACCAAAGCCCATCGGGCCATAGCCTGTCGAAACACAAGGGTCCAGTGAGGTAAGCGCCATGCCGTCACGACTTCGTTTCAACACGGCGCCGCAAGTCTTCGAGGCGTTTCCCAAGGTCACCGCCGAAATCGACCTTCAGCCGATGGAGGAGGACCCGCTCGATTTCGCGCGAAAACTCCTCGCTCGCGCGCATCGATTCGACGCGATCGTCTACGCCGCCTGCCTCCTGCCGCGCCGCGAGGCGGTCTGGTGGGGCTGCCAGTGCCTGCGGGCGCTTTCCGGGAACGCGACCGACGACGCGCTCTTGGCGGCGGAGGATTGGGTGCGGGAGCCTGAGGAAGAGCGGCGCCGCGCCGCCCTCGAGATCGCGATGTCCGCCTCGACCAAGATTTCCATCCACATGGCTCGGCCGCGCCGTCGGCTATTCGGGCGGCAGCCTCACGGCCGACGATTTCTCGCCGGTGCGCGCTTCGCCCGACGCCACGGCGATCAACGTGAAGGCCGCGGTCATCCTGGCCCTCGTGCAGCGGCCCATGAGCGAGATTCCGGCCTGGACCAAAGCCTGCGTCGAGGCCGGCATCCGCTTCGCCGAAGGCGGCGACGCCAAGGTGCTCGCGCCGACTCGCTCGCCCGCGAAATCCGGCGCCGCCTGAGCCTCAAGGCGCGGTCGTTCGACGGCGCCGGCCGCGCCTCAGTTGACCTCCTCGGTCACCTCGCCGGGATAGAGAATCGTGATCGTTCCGCCGAGCACGCATTGCAGAACGCTGATGTCGTCGAGGGCCGGCACTCCGTCGAGGATCACGGGGGGCGAAACGACGCCCGGAACCCAGGGCGCGGGCGTGGCGGGGGTGCAGGGCACGGGCGTCGGGGTCCCCAACGCCGCCGCCGTCGCGGAGACGAAGGCGGGATTGCCCGGCGACATGCACATGCCGAACGGCATGACGTTCACCATCGGCACGTGGTCGTTGATGTTGGCGGCCGGCTCGTCGCTGGTCAGCATGCGGTGGATGGGGAGCACCACGAAGGTGCTGATTCCCGGAGGGACCGCGAAATCGCACTTGAGCGTCGCGCCGTTGCAGACATGAAAGGGCATCACCTTGAGTCCTTATTCAATCGGCAATCGTTGCGGAGCTTTGCGGATTGACGACTTGCGGCTGCATTCACACGCACATTGCTTGGTGCATGGTCCATGGTGCATGGTGCAGGTGCATGGTGCGCCGACTCAACTCTTTCCGCAACCTTCATCCCCCTCATCCCGAAAGGCACCGCTAGCCGCTTCTCGTCCCGGATCTGTCAGAATGCTGGCGATGCCTCTGGCCGTAGCAGGCTTGGGGCCGTGAGCAATCCGTCCCGATATTTTAGCAGCTCGCTGGAGCTCCACAACCGGACTACAAGACCTTCGCCGAGTTCAGGAGAGAGATCATCGACGGATTCGTCCCGAAAGCGCCCGCTTCTCCCGGTCTTTTTTCGAACAGGAAAAAAGAGATTCGCGAAGCCGCTACTGCGCCGCCTGGATGACCGGAAAGGCGATTTCGATCAGCGTGCCGTGCTCCCGCCGGCTCTTGATGGAGAATTCCGCCTTGTTGGCCTCGACCAGCGCTTTGGTCAGCGGCAGGCCGAGTCCGACCCCCCCCTTCCGGCCGGCCTTGCCGATCTGGCCGAACGGCTCGAGGGCGACGCCGACCTCGCTCTCGCTCATTCCTACCCCGGTGTCGCGCACCCGGATCACGGCCTGCCCTGCGGGGTCGACCGCGGTCGAGACGATGACCTGGCCGCCCGGTTCGGTGAACTTCACCGCGTTCGTCATCAGATTGAGCATCACCTGCTTCAGCGAGCGTTCGTCGACCATCACCTGCGGCAGCCGCTCGTAGAGGGAGACGCGCAGGATGACGCGCTCGCGGCCGGCCTGCGGCTGCATCAGCGAGACGCATTCGCGGATGAGGCTGTTGGCGTCGACCGGGGCGAAGGCGAGCTCGAGTTTGCCGGACTCGATCTTGCTCAGGTCGAGCAGATCGTCGGCCAGGCTCATCACATGTTTCCCGGACGCGTGGATGTCCTTGAGGTAGTCGCGGTAGCGCTCGTTGCCGATCGGGCCGAACCGTTCCTCCATCATCACTTCTGCGAACCCGAGAACGGAGGAGAGCGGAGTCCGGATCTCGTGGCTCACCTGGGCGAGAAAGTCGGTCTTCGCCGAGCTCGCCGCAAGCGCCGCGTCCCGGGCCGCGACCAGCCGGGCCTCCGCCTCGCGTTCGCGGCTCATATCCCGAACCAGGACACAATAGGAATAGGCCTCCGGCGAGCCGATCCTCGCCAGCGTCAGCGCCAGAGCGAGCGCGGCGCCGTCCCGGTCGCGGCCCACCACCGCGAGGGGAGGTTCGGGCGCGGCGGTTTCCTCGGCGCGACTGAGGCGATCCAGTCTAGCGGTCGCTTCCGGGTGGCTCTGCGGAGCGAGCAGCATCAGCACGCTCTCGCCCACGACTTCGTGTTGCAGGTAGCCGAACAGCCGCTCCGCCGGCGGGTTGAAGGACAGGATGCGGCCGGCGGGGTCGAGAACCACCGCGCCGTCGGTCGCCAGGTTGAGCATGTGCTGCAGATCGAGTATCGAGCCGATGGGCGCCGGCGTCTCGCGTTTGGCGTGGCGGACCTTGTTCTCGATCTCGGCTTCCGTCGACGGTCGCAGCGAGAACAGTGTGGCCGGGGCGCCCTCCCAAAGGAAGGCCTGCGCGTGGCCTTCGACCGCGAGCGCGACCCCGTCCGCCCTCACGATCGACAAGGCGCTGTGGTCCTCGACGGACACCGATCCCGGGTCCTGGCCGCGAAACATCTTCGCCAGCCCGTCGGTCGCATCGAAATGTTCGAAATCGCGATAGCCCAGAAGATCGAGCAGCGGGCGGTTGAGATAGAGTGCATGGGCGTCGCGCGAGACCAGGACGCCGACCGGCAACCGATCCAGAAGCCTCATCGCGTTGCGCGAAAACCCGCCCTCGCCGTCGGCAAGCGCCGGGGAATCGGGGAATTCGTCATCGGTCGCGGCGGCCGGCCTCGCCGGCTCGCTGTCTTCGTCCAGGCGGAAGCCCGGGGCGCGGCCGACCAGCGCCCGCGCGATTTCCCGGAAGGCGTCTCGCTCGCTCCGGCTGAGCTCCACGCTCTCGCCCTCTCCCTGCGCCTGCTCGCGCAAGGCCAGGGCTTCGCTCGTCCCGGGGCGGATAGGGACAATTTTCGAGGACGCGGCGCCGGACTGGCGCAGAAAGTAGATCGCCGCCGTCCGCTCCTGAGGCGCGCTCGGCTGAGCCGTCTGCATGTCTGCGCTTTCAGGCGGCGCAGAAACGGTTTCGCCGCCGTCCGCTTCGTCGTCCGCCGGGAAAGACGGGGTTTCGTGGGCGCTCACCTGCGCCGCATCCATCAGCCTCGCGAGTCCCTCCTCGGCTGCCGATCCTTGCGGGTTCGACGAGGGCGCCGTCTCCTCTTGCGCGCCTGCTCGGGTCGCCGCCGGGGTCGGCTCGATGCACGGTCCGCTTTCCGATGGCGCCGAACCGGAACGGCCCGGAGTTGCGTCGGCTTCGTCACCGGTCTTGCTCGAACTCGTCCAGGAACCCGAAGCCGCGATAGCCGGCGAAGGCGCGACGGCTGTCGAATGTCGGCGCCGCGGACAGCGTGAGCCGTAGCTTTCGATCCTCGCCCTTTCGCCGCCAGAAGAGAGCCAGACCGGAGAAGGTCTCGCGCTTCTCGATCATGGCCGCGAGCTCGCCCGCGTGCTCGATCTCCGTGCGGAGCATGAGACGCTCCGGCGTTTCGCCGGGCTGGGGAGCGGCGGCGCCGAGCGCCGCGATCAACACCGGATCCGGCGCCCCGAAACGTCCGTCCGAATCGATCGTCCACAGGAATCGGGAGCGACCTTGGATTCTCCCTCCTTCACCCGGGTGCGGAGCGCGGTCGACGCGGTCGGCAACCGACGCTAAAGGGGCGAACGGGTCCGCATGAGCGGGCTCGCTGCCAGGCGTGTCGGAGCCGGCAGGTAGCCCGACCTGCTCGGCGGGGATCCCTTCCTTCTCGAGCGTTTGCACCGAGAGCGCGAGCGCCGTTCCGCCGCGCGGAGCGGAGACGCGGGCGCAAAGGATGTTGACCGTTCTCGATACCCGGCCGAGGGAAAAGCGCATTCTCTCGAGTCGCGGCGGATCGCCAATCGGCAGGGTCGAGGCGAGATGACGCAGCCGTCGCGCGTTCGGACCCTCTATCCCGCCCAGAGCGCGCTGCAGATCAGCCCGGTCCTTCACTCCGAACAACTGCGCCGCTGCCGGAGCCGCGTACAGAATCTCGGCATTGTTGTCGAGGATCGCGAACTCGCAGCTTTCGCCCGGTCTACTCTCCACACGGAGCGCCGCCTCGAACAGGACGCGGGCTTCGTCCGCATCGAGGTCGGTCCGATCTGCGTGTGGTCTGGACGGCGTCGAGTTCAAAGTCGGCTCGCAAAACAAAGGGCCCGGGGCGCCGACAGGTTCCCCTTCGGCGCGAAACGTTAGCGAAAGCTTAACGCTGTTGCGCCAATTCCACCACGCTTGTCCTGGACGGGTTTTTCGTCACGGTTAATGTTCTTGGTGCGACGCAAAAAATAATGTTGCACTGCAGCAAAACCTGTGCTATGAGCGATTCGTAATCGATCGGCCCGCTGTCGGGGAGCCGTCTCGAAGGGGGTGATGATGAATTCTCCATTTGCAGTCCCGAATGAGCTGCGCAATCTTGCCGACGGAAACGTGGAGCAGGCGCGCAAAGCCTTTGAAGGTTTTCTCGCGGTCGCCCACCTCGCCGCCGGCGCGGCCGGCGACGCGGCCAATAGAGGTCACAGCGGCTCGAGGTCGGTCGTGGCTCACGTCTTGACCTGCACCGAGCAGAACGTGAACGCGGCGCTTGACCTGGCGAACAATCTGGTCAAGGCCAAAGATCCGCAGGAAGCGTTTGCGCTTCAGAGCGAGTACCTGAGAACGCAGTTTGCGGCCTTGCCGAAGCAGGCCAAGGAGCTCGGCAACGCCGTTCAGAAGAGCGTCGCCGGGCCCCAGTTCGATTTGAACGGTCTGCATCGATTGTTCCTGCCCTCCAAGTCCAAAGGAAAAGCAAATGGCTAGTTCTCCAAAGAAAGGCGCCGTCCGCGCTTCCGCTTTCGTGGAGCCCGATCTCGACGCCGAAATTCCAAACGCTGAAGAGGCTGTGGCGGCGGTTCTCGAGCCGGCCGCCGAAATGCAGGATAGTGTTCGCACGGCGCTGGAAAAGGGGGTCAGCGAGTCGCGGGCCGCCTTCGCCAGGGCGAAGTCTTCCGTCGACGACGCCGCGAACGCTTTCGAAATGAGTTTCGCGGCGGCGAAAGATGGTGTGGTTGCGATCAACGCCAAGGCGCTGGAAGCCTTGCGTGCAAATGGCGAGGCCAATCTCGATTTCATCAGGGCCTCTTTCGCCGTCAAGACCCTGCCGGATCTGGTCGCTCTTCAGAGCGAGTTCGCTCGCAAGCAGGTCAACGCAGTGTCGGCTCAATTTAAGGATCTCGGCGCCCTGGCGCAGAAGACGATGATCGAAACGATCGAGCCGGTGAAGGAACAGGTCGCAAAGACCTTCAAGAACGGGGTCTGATCCCGCGCCTCCTGCATCTCGATGAACGCCGCCCTAATGGGGCGGCGCTCAGACGGCGCATCTCGCTCTTCCGCGCGTTCCCCAACCGCCAGTCAATTTGCGTCTCCGTGAATTGTCGGCGGCGTTCTTGGTGCACGCTCGCTCGCTTGCAAGACCGGAGCTTTGACACTAGTTTCGCAGCCGACGCGAACCTTGCCGCCATAGCTCAGCTGGTTAGAGCGCTAGATTGTGGATCTAGAGGTCCCCCGTTCGAGCCGGGGTGGCGGTACCATTTCGAAATCAAACAATTAGCTCGAATTGTGACAATGGCGGCGCCGGTCAATCGCGACTGCACCGGCCGGGGTCGATCAATGGCTTGAGGCGGAGAGTTTGGATGCGCTCGCGCTGCAACGAACGGCCGTCGCACGACAACGCCCTCGGTATCGTGGCGTAGGGCGAGATTTTTTTTTTTTATTTTTTTTTTTTAGGAAAACGACAAGACCATTTTCCCGACGGAGCGCTTCTTGTTGCGATCTCGAATGTCTAAAGCACAAGCCATTCGCGTAGCTCCCAGAGCCGCGCTCCATCGCCACACCGCTTCCGATCGGCGGTTGCGGACAAGACGAATCAGGATGATTCAGTCCTGATCAGCTGGGGCTCTACGTTGCGGCGCTGAGACAGCTCGGCAAAACGAGGGGGCGATGGTCGGTTTTTAGAAAAAGCCCTGCCGCGCTTTGGACATCGATTTCTCCGAACGCAGCGGAACTGGACACTTTTGCGTCCTTCGGCCGAACGGCAGTCTCGGACCGTAGGCACCGCAAGGGCGAGCAGTCAGAGCTTCTTCAGTCGGACGATGACGTCGATTGCAACGACCCGCATGCCCTCGGGTGCGCGAATTTCGAGCCCTGGCCGCCATTCGTCAGGAACGTCCCACAGTTCGTCGGAGTCCTCGCGATAGAAGTGGAAATGTGGTCCGGTCTTGGTGTCGTACCAGAGCTTGGCGTCGTAGATCGCGATCTCGCGCAGCAGTCCGCGTCGGGCGAACTCGTTGAGCGTGTTGTAAATCGTGCCGAGCGTCGGAGCGAAGCGGATCGACCGCGTCTCCTCATAGATCATCTCGGCGGTGAAATGACGTTCGCCAGCGCCGAAGATCGTGCAGCCGAGCTCGACGCGTTGGCGCGTCGGCCGCACTGCAGCCGCCTCCAGCTTTCGGCGGACGAGGCGCTCGATGCCCTGTAGTTCAGCGCTACTATTCGTCCGCATTCGGTGGACTTCAACCCTCTTGGCGGCCGCTTCCGCAACCACGACGAGCGAAGAACCAGATATGGAGTGGAGTCAAGCTTTGGAAGTGCTTCATTTGAAATTTGCAGGCACGAGTCCCTCGGCAGGAGGGCGGACCCCACTTCAATTCCGGGTCTGTCTTTCGCCGACAATCTGGTTTCTGACGTCGAGCAACCGAAATCCAATCGCCTTTGGCGGCCAAAGCATAGAAATCGCCTCCCACATTGCCGCCCGAGCTTCCGACGCTCGTAACTCAGCGACCTCCAAACTCAATGGTGAAGAATCATCCGCAATGCCAAAAAATTGGGCCTTAAACCGTATGAGCCCGGCGTCTCCAGAAGAGACGTTACACGATTCACAAACTGAACTTACAGCTCTCGGATTGCGACTCAGAGCAGACAATTGGGCGATGACCTCGTCACCTTTTGCCATCGACTACTTCCCTAAGCTCGGGCGAGGGATTGCCTTCCGCCGCTGGCAGCGCGAACGGTTGTAAATGATAGAGTTTATGACGTAAACAATGAGTCTAAGTTATCAACAGCCATACGAGTTATTGACGGACGGCCAGCGAAAGCGAGCGAGTCGCTCCTGCGGGCTAGCCCAATCCCGCCAAACCGCACGCAGCCGATCTCGAGCGGGTTTTCCATCCCGGTGGAGCCAGAAACCGAACCGATTGAAGACTGGTCGATTAACCTCACTCGACATTGTCTGGCCTCAGCCGTACCGATTGGCTCTTTTCCCTGTCGGATGGACTATCGTCCCGATGCAAAAGATAACGATCGTACTCGCTCTTGTAGTCCTGGCTCCATGCAAGAACGCGCACGCCCAACAGGCGCAAGCAGGGCGTTACCAGCTTGTCACAGCTCCGACCGCTCAATCTTCAGCCGAGGTATTTTTGTTAAATACGGAGACCGGACAGAGCTGGACGCTCTTGCGTGAAGCCGGGCAGGCCGAGGAATGGGTTCCCGTTCGGTTTTCAAATGGAAAAGGAGCGACGTTGGCGCCCTTACCGCCATCGCCTGAAACTGTTGGCGTCGGGAAATAGTGCGTCCGTCCGGAATGGCGGCGGGACGGATCCCCCGGTTGAGCTGGCGGCGAGTTGACTGCCGGTGGAGGGTGTATTGATCACGGCGATCCTAGACGCAGACTGGAATACGCTCACCGCATCTGCCGGGGTCCAGACAGATCTGAGACTCGGCGCGATTGAGAAAAGGAAGGGGGTCTTCGAACCTGAGAGTGGAGAATCAAACAACCTCAGGAGATCCCTTGCAGGCGCCACCGGCAAGTCAGGCTGCGGGGGTTTTCGGTTCGTACAAGCAAATGTCATGGAGGATACATGCGGCGCAGAGCGGCGTTCGCGCCCTGCAGATGTAACGCCCATGTAAAATCAGCCAGTGATGCGCGTGAGGCAGGAAGCGCTCGGGTATGACCCGCATGAGTTCGTCCTCGACCTCACGAGGGGTCTTTCCGGGGGCAATGCCCAGCCGGTTGGCAACCCGGAAGACGTGCGTGTCGACCGCAACGGTCGGTTCACCGAATGCGGTGTTCAGGACGACATTCGCCGTCTTCCGGCCGACGCCTGGCAGCGCCTCGAGCGCGGCCCGGTCCCTCGGCGTCTCCCCCCCGTATTTCTCGACGATCGTCCGCGACAGCGCGATGACGTGCCTCGCCTTGGCGCGGTAAAGGCCGATGGTCTTGATCCGCTCGGTAAGTCCCTGCTCGCCGAGCGCGACCATCTTTTCCGGAGTGTCGGCGATCGCAAAAAGCGCTTTCGTCGCCTTGTTGACCCCGGCGTCGGTCGCTTGCGCCGACAGCACCACCGCCACCAGAAGCGTGAACGGATTGACGTATTGAAGTTCGCCGAGCGGTTTGGGATTGGCCGCCGCCAGGCGCTCGAAGACGACTTCCGCCAGTGCGGCTCTTTTCTTTCGGGACATATTTCCTTTCATGATTCTTTATAGGATGTCGACATTCGTCCGGCCAAGTGCACCCCCGGCGCTTGCATTGCGCCATCGCGGCTAGCAAAATACCGGCGGTCGAAGCTTATTGCGGTTCACCGCACAGGGAGGAAAGAACTATGGATCAATTCAAACACTTGTTGAAATTGGCGGCCGCGCTCGGCGCGCTGCTGGCGGCCGGGGCGGCTCAGGCCGCCTCAAACAAGGTCGTCATCGGCGACATCGACGACATGTCGGGACCCTACGCCGACGTGATCGGACCGTCGGGCGTCGAGGCGATCAAGATGGCCATCGCCGATTTCGGCGGAACCGTGCTGGGCCAACCGATTCAGGTGCTCACCGCCGATCACCAGAACAAGCCCGACATCGGCCAGCAGAAGTTCCGCGAATGGGCCGATACGGACGGGCTGACCATGCTGCTCGGCGGGTCCAACACAGGCGTGAGCCTGGCGCTGTCCGCCGCCGACAAGGAAAAGCACATCCCCTTCTTCGCCATCGGGGCCGCCGGCGCGTCGCTCACTGGCAAGGACTGCACGCCCTACACGATCCACTATGGCTACGATACGACCGCGCTCGCCAACGGCACCGCCAAGACGATCCTGGAACAGGGCGGCAAGAGCTGGTTTTTCCTTACCGCCGATTACGCCTTCGGCACGCAACTCGAAAACGGCGCTGCCAAGGTCGTGAAAGAGGGCGGCGGAAAGGTGGTCGGCGACGTGCGCGTGCCGCTGGGCACCTCGGATTTTTCGTCCTACCTGTTGCAGGCGCAAGGGTCCGGCGCTCAGGTGCTCGGCCTCGCCAACGCCGGAGCAGACACGTCCAACTCGATGAAGGCGGCGGCCGAATTCGGCCTCACCAAGACGATGCGGCCGGCGGCGTTGCTGGTTTTTCTCACCGATGTCCACGCCATGGGCCTCGACATAGCCCAGGGACTCGTCCTGACCACCGCCTGGTATTGGGACCTCGACGACCGGACGCGCGCCTTCGCCAAAAAATTCTACGACAACGTGAAGAAGGAGCCGACGTTCCCTCAGGCCGCGTTCTATTCCGCAACCCTCACCTACCTCAACGCCGTCAAAGCCGCTGGCACGACTGACACCGAGAAGGTGATGGACGAGCTTCACAAGATGAAGATCAACGACGCCTTCGTCCAGAACGCAACCATCCGTCCCGACGGGCTGCTGGAGCATGACATGTACATCATGGAGGTGAAAAAGCCGTCGGAATCGAAGGGCCCGTGGGACTATTACAAGCTTCTGAAGACGATGACGGGCGCAGAAGCATTCGGCAAGCTGGCGGACTCGACCTGCCCCCTGGTCAAGAAATAGGATTCGAGGGCGCGGCGGCGGCGTTCGCCGTCGCGCTTTTCTCGCCCGCTCGAAAAATTGCGGGTTTTCGACGGAAAGTTGGGAGAGAATGTTTTTTTGGCCCTCGCCCGTCGAGGAAGCCTCGGACGAATATCCGAGCGGCGGTTTGATCGAGCGCTCGGCAGCGGGTCGGCGCGGCCTCAGTTCAGAGCCACCCGATAGCTCGCTTCGGTCTTGGCGGCAATTTCCTCGAGGGTGACGCCGGGCGCCAGTTCGACCAGCGCCATGCCGCGGTAGCCGTGCTTGTCGATGGAGAAGACGCCGAGGTCGGTGATGACGAGGTCGACGACCTTCGCGCCGGTCAGCGGCAGCGTGCAGTGATGCAGGAGCTTCGGCCCGTCCTTGGCAGCGTGCTCCATCACGACGACGATGCGCTTCACGCCGGCGACGAGGTCCATCGCGCCGCCCATGCCCTTGACCATCTTGCCGGGAATCATCCAGTTGGCGAGGTCGCCGTTTTCGGACACCTGCATCGCCCCGAGGATCGCGAGGTCGATGTGGCCGCCGCGTATCATGGCGAAGGAATCGGCGCTGGAGAAGAAGCTGGTCGTGGGCAGCTGCGTGACGGTCTGCTTGCCGGCGTTGATCAGGTCCGGATCCTCTTCGCCCTCGTAGGGGAAGGGGCCCATGCCGAGCATGCCGTTCTCGCTCTGCAGCTGCACCTGGACGCCTTTGGGAATATGGTTCGACACCAGGGTCGGGATGCCGATGCCGAGATTGACATAGAAGCCGTCCTTGAGCTCCCTGGCGGCACGGGCCGCCATTTGGTCGCGGTTCCAGGGCATTACGCCTCTCCTTAAATTCAAGCGACGTGGCGCTTGCGCGTCGTGCGCTGCTCGATGCGCTTCTCAACGTTGGGCACGTGAACGATGCGGTGCACGTAGATGCCGGGGGTGACGATGTGGTCGGCTTCGATGTCGCCGGGCTGAACGAGGTGCTCGACCTCGGCGATGGTGAGCTTGCCTGCCGTCGCCATCATCGGATTGAAGTTGCGCGCCGTCTTCCGGTAGACGAGGTTGCCCTCGGTGTCGCCCATCCAGGCGTGCACCAGGGAAATGTCGGCGACGAGTCCGGTCTCCATCAGAAACGCCTCGTTGTTGAAGTCGCGGATCTCCTTGCCTTCGGCGACGATCGTGCCGACGCCGGTGCGGGTGAAAAAGGCCGGGATTCCGGCGCCGCCGGCGCGAATGCGCTCCGCCAGCGTGCCTTGCGGGTTGAACTCGAGCTCGAGCTTGCCCGACAGATAGAGGTTGGCGAAGATCTTGTTCTCGCCGACATAGCTCGAGATCATCTTGCGGATCTGACCGGTCTCGAGCAACACGCCGAGTCCGATGCCGTCCACTCCCGCATTGTTGGAAACGACGGTCAAATCCTTTGCGCCGGTGCGGCGCATGGCATCGATCAGGGTCTCAGGAATGCCGCAAAGGCCGAAGCCCCCGGCCATGATCGTCATGCCGTCCTTCACGCAGCCGGCGAGCGCCTCGTCCTCGGTGGCGTAGACTTTTTTCATCGATGGGCTTTCCTGAAAGAGCGTGGCCTAACTAGCCTTGGCGCGGGCGGCCTGCAAGTCCGGGCGCAGGGGCAGATTCCCCGGCGCCGGTCGCTGAGGCCCGTGACGCAGGTTTGTCCGCGCGCGAGCGATGCGGCAGTCGGGGGCAGGAAATGGGACGCCGGGGAAGGAAGAGCAATTCCAGGGGAATGAAGTGGAACCGCAGGGGAAGGGAAGAGGAACTCCAGGGGAAGGAAAAGGAACCCCAGCGGAAGCGATTTCCGTACATGAATTGAGCCTTTTCAAGGAGTTGTGCGCGCAACGCAGCGCCAACGAGCGCCTTGTCCACTTCGCGCCGGACCGTCGCGATCCTGACCCTCATCGCATTCGCGATCCGCCGGTGGGAACAGCCTGAGGCGACAGCCCAGACAGGCCTCCCGACGCTCGACGCGCTTCGCCCGGCGCGCTATCGCCGCGGCCCTGGGGTCGGCGCGCTGAGAGACGGAGAGGGTTCGTGGGTCATGCTGGGGTCTCCGGCGCGGCAATCTCGGCTCACTGAAAAATTATTAGCACAGACTCAGACTTTCTCCAAGAAAAAATTCTTGTTTTGTTCGCGCGGGTACGGTCGCCGCGGCCCATGGATTTGTGCGCTTACCGTCGCCTCCGTCGGCAACAGAATTCTGACTCGACGGGACGGGCCGGCCGTCACGCCCGCTTGCCGTCGGTTCTCGCGAGACGGCAGCTTTCTCGGAGCCACGCCGCGATCACGGCGCCCAGAAGTGCAGCCAGTCCGAAAAAGCCGGTCGCGAGCGAAATGGAGCTGGCGCCGATCAGCTCGGTCGAGCCGGTCCGCTTGATTCCGATGTAGTCGCTTCCGCCATAGCTCGGCGCGGGATTCAAGGAAACCACGCGAGGCATCGTGATTGCGTCCACGCCGCCGCCGGCGGCAATGCGACGAACGGTGCCGCCCGTCGCCTCGGCGAGGGGCCGGAGTTTTTCAGTCGTCGAGACGACGTCCTGCATCTCGAGAGGATTGCTGGGACCGACGTTGACCAGGGCGACATGCTCGCCGTCCTCGGCGCGGTAGAGCCCGTATCGGTCGACGGTCACATGCGCCCGGCTCAGGCCCGGCGCGACGGGAGTGAGCGAGAGCTTCGTCTTGGCGCCAGCCGGAGACACGAGATTGGTTTCTCGCTGCCGATCGCTCACGCTCTGCCGCTCTACGGTGATTTCGCGCCCTTTCGAGCTCGCGCGCAACGCTTCTTCCTCCAGCTCCGGCTCCTTCATAAGCCAGTGCGCCAGGCGGCGCAGAAGGTCGAGATAAGGTCCGCCGCCACCGTAATTGCGAGCCCACAGCCACATCTGATCGCTCAACAGCAACCCCACGCGCCCCTTGTCGACCCGGGAGAGCACGAGAAGGGGCCTGTCATCGGGACCGTTCATCAAGGTCTGACCGGTCGTCTTCCTCGCTCCGATCAGCCGGAACCAGCGGCCCCAAGTCGGCTCGCCCCCTTTCTCCCCGAGCCCGGCGAGACCGCGCGTCACGGGGTGCCGAAGGCCGTCTTGGGACTCACCCGGGCGAAACGGGGTCTCGACGTCGTCTCCAGTCGGCTCGGCCGGCGTGATCGCGCCGAGCGGCGAATAGAACAGGCCCTCCGGAGTCGAGAATTCCGGTCCCTCGGCCATCAGCAACGCGCCGCCCTGACGCACGTAATTGGCGATGTTCTCGAGATAGAGGTAGGGCAGGATGGACTGCTGCGCGTAGCGGTCGAGGATGATCAGGTCGAAATCCTTAATCTTCGGGCCGAACAGATCCGCGACGGGAAACGCGATCAGCGACAGCTCGTTGATCGGGGTCCCGTCAGCGCCTTTCTCCGGCGGCCGCAGAATCGTGAAATGAACCAGATCGACGTTGGCGTCGGATTTCAGCAGATTGCGCCACATGCGCTCGCCGGGATGCGGCTTTCCCGAAATGAGAAGAACGCGCAGCTTGTCCCTCACGCCGTCGATATTGACGACCGCTCGATTGCTGTCGGTCGCCAGTTCTCCTTCGACCGGCGCGACTTCGAGCTCGATCACATTGGAGCCGGCATGGTCGATCGGGGTCTTGACGTCGATCCGCTGGCCGACGCCAGCTTCGATGTTTGCGATGGTCTGTCCGTCATGCCGGACGGTCAACCGAACGGGCTCGCCGCGGTCTGCGCTGTCGAGCACGCGCGCGGCTATGACCTGATCTTTCCCGACAATGCCGTAGTGCGGCGCTTCGATCAGCTCGATCCGCCGCTGACGCTCGCCCTCGTGGCCGGTCACCAGCACCTGCAACGGCGCGTTGAACCCCAGCGCTGCGGGAGATTTCGGGATGTCGTGCACGATGCCGTCGGTTATCATCACAGCGCCGCCGATCCGCTCGGGGGGCGCGTCGGCAAGTGCACCCTGGAGGGCGGCGAAGAGCTTCGTGCCTTCGGTCTCCGAATTCCTCGCGGGAGGTCTCGGCCACCCGGACGTCGACGTTGCCGAGCGCCTTCAGGCTGGCCAGGAGGCGATTGAGCGCCATGTCAGTCTGACGAGGCCGTTCGCCGATGGTCTGGCTGGCGGAGCGATCGACCACGACCGCGACGATATCCCTGAGCGGGCGACGGTTTTCATGGACCAGATTCGGGTCGCACAGGCCCACGAACAGAAGGGCGAAGGCGAGCGCCCGAAGCCATGCGCCTCGGGCGCGACGCAGAACGAGCGCGAGCGATGCGACGAGAGCCAACATCCCGAGAGGGACAAGCGCCCAGAGTGGCAGAAGCGGAGAAAAGGCGATCGACCAGACGGTCACCGCGTCAGCCTTTCGATGATGTCCTTGGCGTGGACCTGATCGGCTTTGTAATTGCCGGTCAGTGTGTACATGACGACATTGACGCCGCTCCGCAGTGCGAGCTCGCGCTGCCGACTTCCGCCGGGAATGAGCGGAAACAGCGGACGACCGTCGGAGTCGCTGGCCCACGCTGCGGCCAGATCGTCGGAGACGATGATGATGGGGGAGACGCTGTCGCCAGCCCGGACCGGGCGGTGGACCCGGTCGTTCGGATCAGGCGGGGGCAGCGCCTCGACCCACGTCTGGCCAACTTCGGTCCGGCCGACAATTCGTTCGAGGAGATAGAAGGTCTTGGTCAGCACATGATCCGGCGGCAATGGTTCGAGCGCGGGCACGTCGACCCCTTCCAGCAGGGTGCGCAGCCACTTCGCCTCCTCCGTCGGGGCGCCTCCGGGACGTGCGGTCAGCGCGTCGCGCGTGTCGAATATGATTGTCCCGCCGTATTTCATGTATGCAGCCAGACGGGCGCGCGCTTCCGGACGAGGTTGCGGCCGGTCGGCGACGACCGGCCAGTAGATGAGGGGATAGAAGGCGAGCTCGTCGCGTGCTGGATCAAGCTCGATCGGATCGCCGAGGTCGGCGGACGTCCGGGCGGACAGCACGCGCGTCAAGGTCAGGAGTCCCTGCCTGGACGTCTGGTCCACCACCGGGTCGCCTGTCCCGACGTAAGCGAGCCTGGTCGACAGCGCCGAGTCCATGTCGCGAGCGCTGACGCCCGAAACTTCCGCTGCATGATTCGCATTCGGAACGAGAAGGGCGCCGAACATCGCTGCGAAAGCGATAGCGGCGATCGTCTGCCGCCGGCTTAGGCCGGACCACCCGGCGAGCCAGATCGATATGAAGGCGTCGATCGTGAGGCCGATCAGGGCGGCGGGCAAGAGGAACCGGCGTAGATCGATCGGGGGCGTGACGTCGAGGCCCGCCTCACGCACCCTCAGCGCGCCGTATTGAGCCCTGGCGAGCGACTGGTCGGGCGCGAGCGCGTTTACGGCTCTAGGAGACTCCGGCGAACCATAAAATCCTGGCGGGTGGACCGCGTCGCCTACGCCGGTGAAATCTACCGCGATCGGTTCCGCCTGCGGGGGCGGGGATTCGAGCGCACCGAAGCCGCTCATCGTGCGCCACGGCGGGAAGGTTGCGCTGCGATCGATGGCGCCGGAATCCGTTGCCGCCTGAACCGAGGAATCGGCCTTGGCGACGACCCGGCGCAGCATGTCGACGAACAGTCCCGACAAGGGCAGGTTCGACCAGGTCGTATCCGCGGTTACGTGAAAGAGAACGATCAGCCCCTTCCCGCGCCGGGCGGCGGTGACGAGCGGGGTGCCATCGGCAAGCCGCGCCCAGGTCTTCTCGTCGAGGCCGGCCGTCGGCTCGGCGAGCACCTGTCGCGTGATTGTCACTTCATCGGGCGCGGCGAGACCGAAAAAGGGGCTGCCCGGCGGGAAAGGAGCAATATGCTTGGGCGTCTCCCAGGACAATGCGCCGCCGAGCTGGCGTCCGCCGCGCCGAAGGTCGCTCGGAATCAGATCGTCGTCCCCGGCGGCCAACCGACTGCCCGCGAACCGCAGAAGAACGCCGCCCTTATCGAGAAAGTTCACGATCGCGTCATGTTCTGCCCCGGGTGCGACGCTCATGTCGGCGAGCGCGAGAACCGAAGGCCGTTCCGCCAGGAGCGAGACGACTGGGTCGCTCCTGGAATCATGCGACTCGATGACGTCCGCAAAGGGCTCCAGCGCGCGCCTGAGATAGTAGCTGGGGGCGAGGAGCGGTTGGGCGATGTCTGCGCTCGCCCCGGAGGCTATGGCGACCCGCCGCCGGCGCGAACGATCGTCGACCAGCCAGGCGGCGCCTGCGCTCCGCTCGCCTTCGATTACGACTTCGGCTGCTTCGTTGCGCAATTCGACCGGCAACTCGAAACGGCTCGTGGTGACGAGGCTCGAACCGAAGTCGAACGGAGCGCGGGCAATTTCGCGGCCCTTTGCGTCGAGAACACGCACTGACCCTTTGGCGGGGGCTCGCTCGTCAGAGCGGACGAGGCGCGCCGTCAAGGCGCCGGCTTCATTTTGGACGTCGGCGATGGCGCGCGCGCCCGTTCCGTCTGTCGCCACCTCGACCGATCGGCTTGACGAGGCGAGTCGCGCGGCAAAGTGAGCCGCCCCGCCAAGTTCGACTCCGTCCGCGATCCACAGAATGTCGGCCTTCGGTTCGCGCGCCAAATACTGCTCGACCGCCGGGATCGCATCCGCGCGATTGGGCTCATAGGGCGCAGGCGCGAGCGCGCGCAGGCGGCCTTCGATCTCGGCGGCGTCGAGCGGGACGATGTCCCTTGCGCCTTCCGAAAGCGGCTTCACGGCGACGATCCGGCCAGATTGGGCCGCCGCCTCCATTCGCTGCCTCGCGAAAGCGATTCGTTTTTCGAACGACGGCGCGGCCGCCCAGCCGTCGTCGATCACTACCAGAAGCGGCCCCGCGCCGGCGAGCCCAGCAAGGCTGTTCCACAAAGGCTGCGCCATGGCCAGGATGATCAGCGCCGCCACCGCCATGCGCAAAACCAGGATGGGCCAGGGCGTACGCGCCGGCTCCGTCTCGTTCGAGCTGAGTCCGATGAGCAGGCGCAAAGGAGGGAATACCGTCCGACGAGGCGCCGGCGGCGTCACGCGCAACAGAAGGTAGAGCGCGCCGAGTCCGACGAGCGTCACCAGGACCGCAGGCGCGGCGAAAATGAGCGGAATGCTGAACACGCGTCAGGCGGCTCCGTACCCGGCTCCGAGTTCGGGAGCAGAAAGGCGCATACGCAGCGTCAGGAGGATCTCCGCCGCCGAACCGTCGGTGCGGCTCAGGCTCATGCCCCAGCCGAGACCGGCGCAGATGCGCCGCAACGCTTCGCGATGCGCCGCCAGCCTCGCGAGATAGGCCTCGCGGATGTTCTGCGCCCTAGGGCGCAGGAGCCGAAGCCCCCCGTCCGGATGGAGGAACTCCACGTTGCCCGAGAACGGGTAGGTTTCCTCGATCGGATCGACGACGATCACGAGTTCGCCTATAGCGCCTTGGGCGCTGATCGACCGGAGCGCCTGCTCGGTCTGTTCAGGTTCGCAAAGGAAATCGCCGATTAGGAGCGCCATCGACCGGGCGGCCGCGGGGACAAATGGCGGCGAAGGCGATTCCGACGGGCCATGCAGGCGCTCATCCGTCGCGATGGCCGCGGCGAAGCGTTCGACGACGCCCGCGTCCGCGATGGGGCGCGTTAGACCCAGGAGGCCTGCTCGTTCGCCCCCGCGAACGCACAGGTCCGCGAGGGCGAGCGCGATCACGGCCGCACGATCGATTTTCGTGACCTGGGCAAGGCTGGATCCGAAGCGCATCGAGGCCGATCGGTCGAACCAGATCCAGACCGTATGCGCCGCCTCCCACTCCCGCTCACGGACGAAAGCATGTTCCTCGCGGGCCGAGCGTCGCCAGTCGACCCTCGAGGCAGGCTCGCCGGAGATGAACGGCCTGAATTGCCAGAAGGTTTCGCCCGATCCGGCCCGGCGACGTCCATGAACGCCATGTCGAACCGTCTGCGCGACATTGCGCGCGGCGATGACGAGGCTCGGCAGGCGCGCCGAGAGCGCCGCGGCCTCCTGGCGTATCGACGGGGAAAGGGTCATTTGGTGCTTGACGGTCCGTTGAGCGCTGTCTGGCGTACACTTATCGCAAGATCTTTGCCACCAGCCGTTCGATCACGGCGGAAATGGTCTCGCCGTCGGCGCGAGCGGCGAAAGTCAGCGCCATGCGGTGTTTGAGGGTCGGCTCGGCAAGCGCCTGGATGTCGGCCAGGGAGGGCGACAGCCGGCCGTCCACCAAGGCGCGGGCGCGGGCGGCCAGCATGAGCGCCTGCGCCGCGCGGGGCCCCGGCCCCCAGCCGATCCCCTTCGACAGTTCCGGGTCGCCCTCGCCCGGGCGCGCGGCTCGCACGAGATCGAGGATGGCCTCGACAATGCGGTCTCCGATCGGCGCGCGTCGCACGAGGCGCTGAGCCTCCGACAGATCTTCGGCGGTCATAACCGGTCCGGGCCTCGTCGTCCGCTCTCCCGTCGTTTCGATCAGTACCCGACGCTCGGCTGCGCGATCGGGATATCCGACGTCGATCTGCAGGAGAAATCTGTCCAGCTGGGCTTCCGGCAACGGATAGGCGCCCTCCTGCTCAAGCGGATTCTGCGTCGCCAGAACATGAAACGGCGACGGCAGGTCGTGCCGCACCCCGGCTACCGTCACATGATGTTCCTGCATCGCCTGAAGGAGCGCCGACTGGGTGCGCGGGCTTGCCCGGTTGATCTCGTCCGCCATCAGGAGTTGGGCGAAAATCGGCCCCCGAATGAAGCGGAAGGCCCGTCTGCCGTCCAGCCCCTCCTCCATGACTTCGGAGCCGAGGATGTCGGAAGGCATCAGATCGGGGGTGAATTGCACCCGCAGGGCGTCGAGGCCGACGACGATGCCCAGGGTCTCGACAAGCTTCGTTTTGGCGAGCCCCGGGACGCCGATCAGCAGGCCGTGGCCCCCGGCGAGGAGGACGGTCAGCGCAAGGTCGACGACGCGCTCCTGGCCGAAGATCACGGCGCCGATTTCCTTCCGCGCCGCCGCTATGCGCTCGAGGGCGGCGTCGACCTCCCGGGTCAACGGGCTCGTCTCGGCAGCATTGGTCGCGCTCATTCTATTGTCCCTGTCGTCACAAAGCCGCCCGCCGTTTCGCTTTCGCGGTCGGCGCACTAGATTGGGTGGGCGTCATTCAGGCTGAGCCCCCTAGCATGCCCGCGATAGAATCGCCCACAAACAGGCGCCAGAATAAGGCGGATGCGGTCCCTCCCCCGGACGGGGCGCTCCGGGGCCTAGGCGAGGCCGCAGCCGGCGGCGCTCGCGGTCCCGCCCCGGTGCATCTATGGAATCCACCCGATTGCGGCGATATCGACATGCGCATCGCCGCCGATGGAACCTGGTTCTACTGCGGTTCGCCGATCGGCCGACTGCCGTTGGTCAAGCTGTTCTCCTCTATTCTTCGCAAGGACGGCGATCGCTATGTCCTCGTGACGCCGGTTGAAAAGGTCGGCATAAGAGTTGACGATGCGCCCTTCCTGGCAGTCGAGATGCACATCGAGGAAAACGGCAACGATTTGCGTCTGACCTTCCGGACCAGCGTCGAGGACGTCGTGACCGTCGATCAGCAACATCCGCTCCGGTTCGAGAGCGGCGCGGCGGAAGGCCTGAAGCCGTATGTGCGGGTGCGCGGAGATCTTTGGGCGCTGGTGAAGCGCGCGCTCTTCTACGACCTCGTCGATCTCGGGGCGACCGAGCGCCGGAGCGATGGAGAATGGTTCGGCGTGCGCTCGAGCGGGGTCTTCTTTCCGATGTGTCCGGCGAGCGAGATCGAGGGGCTTTGAGCGATCTCGAACTCCTTCTTCTCACTCCCGACGCCTTTCGCGCGCTGGCGCGACGCAAACTCGCCCCTGCGCCCGGCGATTTGACCGGCGTCGGTGCTCCGAAAGCCGGCGACTTCTCCCTCAACGGTCAGGCGCCGGCCGCCGCTGTCGTCGCCGGCGCGCGTCTCGCAGCGGTGCTCGCGCCGATCGTCGCGCGTCCCGACGGGCTCACCGTTCTGCTGACCCTTCGCGCCTCGCATCTGCGCGCGCATTCCGGCCAGGTCGCGTTTCCGGGCGGCAAGATCGAACCCGGAGAGACGCCCGCGGCTGCGGCATTGCGCGAAGCGCAGGAAGAAATCGGCCTCGAAGCGCGGTCCATCGAGCCCGTCGGGTGGCTCGATCCCTACCTCACAGGAACCGGATTCTGCGTCGCGCCGCTTGTCGCGCTGATCGATCCCTCTTTCACCCTCTCGATCAACAGACACGAGGTCGACGAAGTCTTCGAGGCCCCGTTCGCTTTTCTGATGGACCCTGCGAATTATCGCCTCGATGAACGCGAATGGCGAGGCGTGAGGCGAAAATTCTACGCCATGCCACATGGGGAGCGGTATATCTGGGGCGCCACCGCCGGCATGTTGCGCAACTTGTACGAGAAATTGTTCTCCTGATGGGCCGGACCCTACTCGAGCCGCTTGCGCTGTTCCTGAGCCCGTTCGCGGCCTATGCGCTCTATCTTACCCTGCGCGCGCGCTACCCCCTCGAGATCGAGCACTGGACGACCGGCCGGGTGTCCGTTCTCACCGTCATGGGCCTCGCCGCCGCGGTCCTCGGACTGGTCGCGCTGAACCTCGTCGCGCCGCGCGGACAGGGGACATACGTGCCTGCGCACGAAGAAAACGGCGTCCTGGTGCCGGGACGGATCGAATGAACCGCCTGCCCGGGCTGCGGGACGGACGGCTTCGAGATTTCCGGCTGGTGATGCGCGGCCCGCTCGCGCGCGCTCTTCAGGCGCTGAACGGCGAGGGAGAGGAAACCCGGCTCGTCGGCGGCGCCGTGCGCGACCTCATCCTCGGCCTCAAGGCGGAAGACGTCGATCTGGCGACGACGGCGCGACCGGACGAGGTGATCCGCCGCGCGGGCTTTGCCGGCTTCAAGGTCGCCGCGACCGGCATTTCGCATGGCACGGTCACGCTCATCATGGACGGACGGACGATCGAGACGACGACCCTACGGGAAGACGTCGAGACGGACGGACGCCATGCGAAGGTCGCCTTCGGCCGCGATTTCTTGGCCGACGCTCTGCGGCGGGACTTCACCATCAACGCATTGTCGCTGAGCCCGGACGGCCTGGTGCACGATCCCGTCGGCGGCCTCGACGACCTTGCCGCCGGGCGCGTGCGGTTCATCGGCGACGCGGACGCCCGAATCCGGGAGGACTACCTGCGGATCCTGCGCTTCTTTCGCTTTTCCGCCCGGTTCGGCGAGGGCGCGCTCGACGCCAAAGGCCTGAGCGCGGCGATCCGCAACCGGCTCGCGATCGCCGGCCTGTCGCGCGAGAGGGTCCGCGTGGAAACGCTCAAGCTCGTCGTCGCCCCGCACGCGGGCGCGGTTCTCCGGACGATGGGCGAGAGCGGTATCCTGGAACAGACGGTCGGCTTCGCCTGGACGGCGCGCTTCAACAGCGCGATCGCGATCGAATTCGGCGCGCGACGCAGCCCCCGACGCCCTCCTTCGGCTCGCGGCGCTGGCCGCCATGATCGCCGAAGACGCCGAGCGCCTTCGCGAACGCCTCCGCCTCTCCAACGCAGAAACCGACCGCGTTGCGCAGGCGGTCGAAGCCCTGACCGGCCTGCACGGAATCCGGCGCCGCCGCCCGCGGATCAGTTGCGCGTCCTCCTGTTCCTCGCGGGGCGGCAGGCCGCGCGCGACGCGCTCTTTCTCGCCGCTGCCGATTTCGGCGCGAGCCCCGACGATCGGGCCTTCGCGGACGGCGACCGTTTCCTTGCCGAGGCGCGGACGCCCGAGCTTCCCGTCAGCGGAAGCGATCTCGTTGCGCGCGGCGTCCCAGAGGGTCGTCGGGTCGGCGAGGTTCTCCGGGCCTTTCGGAGGCTGTGGATCGAGGCCGGCTTCCCCAGCGACCCGGAGGCGCTCGACCGGCTGGCGACGGCCGCGGTCGAGGCGATCGCCGCACCCGAGGAGAGATAATTTCCAGTCGACTGGACGCTCGGAGTGGTCAGAAGTCTGACGCTCTGGCGCCTGCCGGATCGGCCAGCAGACGCCGATAGGACCCGTAGCTTAAGGCCGAATTCACACCCATGAAGGCTTGGATGGCCCGGGGCGACCGGCCTCGGCATCAGGTTAAGACCAGAACAGCGGAGATCGGAATTTGGATTTGCACCATAGCGATAGCGATCAAGTCAAACCCTGCCTCTGAGCGAACTCTCCAGCTCGACGAGTTCCTGACCTCCCGCCATAAGGTTCTGCAACTCCTCGTGCTCAACCTCGCCTCTGACCGCGGTGCCGAGCGTCTTGCCGTGGTTCAGCACCGTGAAGCGGTCTCCGATCGCCATCGCGTGGCGGACATTGTGGGTAATGAAGACGACGCCGACGCCCTTCTTTCGTGCCTGGTCAATGGTCGCCAACACATTGGCCGTCTGCCGCACCCCGAGCGCTGACGTCGGCTCATCGAGGATCAGGACCCGCGCGCCGAAGTAGACGGCGCGGGCGATCGCAACCGACTGGCGTTCGCCGCCAGAGAGGGTGCCGACCGCCTGCCCCGGCCCACGAAGCCGGATGCCCATCCGCATCATTTCTTCCATGGCGACGCGGTTGGCCGTGTCGAAATCGAAAAACTTCAACGGCCCGATCCCCTTCTTCGGCTCGCGACCCAGGAAGAAATTCCTCGTGACGGACATGAGCGGAATCATGGCGAGATCCTGAAACACGGTCGCGATTCCGCTGTCGATCGCGTCCCGCGCGTTGGCGAACATGACCTCCTGTCCGTCGAGATAGATCCGTCCCTTGCTGGGCTTGTGAACTCCGGACATGGTCTTGATGAGGGTCGACTTCCCGGCGCCGTTGTCGCCCAGCAGGCAATGGACTTCGCCCTCGTTGATCGCGATGCTGACGCCCGCGAGAGCGATGATCATTCCGAAGTGCTTCTCGATGTTCTCGAGCTCGAGGATGGTCTTGGTCATTTTCAGCGCTCCCCGGTGATGATGCGACGGATGTACGTATTCAGGATCACCGCCAGGAGCAGGATCACTCCGAGAAACACGCGGAACAGGGAGCTCTCGACTCCCGCGAAGAACAGCCCTTGCTGGACCACGCCGAAAATAAGCGCGCCCAGCGCTGCGCCGATGACCGGTTCCGTATCCGCCGGTGAGCAGCGTCCCGCCGATGACGACGGCGATGATCGCCTCGAACTCCTTGAGCAGGCCGCGATCGGCGGCCGCCGAGCCGAACTCGAGCACCTGGCACGTCGCAAGCACGGTGGCGCAGAAGGCCGAGAGCATGAACATGAGGACTTTACCCGCCACGGCACGCCGACGTTCCTCGCGGCGTTTGAGTCGCCTCCCGCGGCGAAGATCCAGTTTCCGAAGGTCGTCCGCGTCAGGAGCGCTTGACCGACCACGACGAGAATGAGGGCCCAGATCATCAGCATCGGAACGCCATCGACCACGGGTAAGCCGGCCTTCGGCCCCTTGGCGAATGTCGCGATGACGCCGTGTTCGGCAAGCCAAGCAAAAACGCCGCTAAACGCCTTGCCGCCGAAGAGGGGAGCGAGCCAGTCATGCCGAGCCGCGGTTTTCAGGCCGCCGATGATCGTCGACCCGTTCGTGGAGATCGGGATGTAGATCGTCAGGCCGCGCAGGATGAAGAGCGCCGCGAGCGTGACGATGAACGAGGGCAGCCCTGTTCGAAGAATGAGGATTCCGTTGATCGCCCCGATCGCTAGCGCCGCGGCGAAAGCCACGAGGATCGAGAGCCATAGCGGAACCCCGAACGTCGTGGTCAATAGGGCGATCACGATACCGGTGAAGCCGATCATCGAGCCGACCGAGAGGTCGAACTCGCCGGCGATCATGAGCAGGCAGGCGCCGACTGCGATGATCGCGAACTGGGCCGCGACTGTCCCCCAGTTCATGACGCCTTCCAGGGAGAACATGCCAAATTCGGGCGCAACGGCCAGAAAGAAAAGAAATACTGCAATCGTGCCGCAGATCGCGCCAAGCTCCGGGCGGATCAGCGCCTTGCGAATCGGGGAGATGTTCCGGACCCGGTGGTCCGTCGCCGGCGCCGCGGCGGCGTTCTGATCGAGACTCATCGCGTCCTCCGTGTCGTTTCCTCGGTCGCCGCGCCTCATCGGATCGCGGCCGATGCAACCGCCTCAGCGGATGCCTCATCCTTCTTGCTCGACCCGCTTGGTTGGACACCGCGGGACAGAGCCGCGTCCGTTTTTTTGGCGAGGAAAAGCGGCGTCTGAGCCAGGTCAAAATACGGTATGCGAAGCGGTCCCGCCCATCTGCATTGTGATCAGTTTTCATCAGCCCTAGGGCCTGTCTTCATTTGAATTGAGAAACGGATTGGAATCGGAGGCGGAACGTTTTGTGTTTTGGATAGGAGAGGGATTCCCAAATCAGCAAATGTCTAACTCGTGAGAGGTCGGCCTTTAGGAGGGGCTGACCGATGCGACGATATTCCCTGCGCGACGACCAGTGGGATCGGATCAAGGACATTCTGCCGGGCCGCGAAGGCCATGTGGGCGGCACTGCGGCGGACAATCGGCTGTTCGTCGAAGCTGTTCTTTTCAGGTTTCGAGCCGGTGTCCCGTGGCGCGATCTGCCCGAGCGCTTCGGCGACTGGAAGATCGTCTACCAGCGCTTCAACCGATGGGCCAAGAGCGGCGTTTTCGAGCGGGTTTTCAAGCTCTTATCCGACGACCACGACAACGAGTACATGATGATCGACGCCACCATCGTGCGCGCTCATCAGCATAGCGCGGGCGCCCAAAAAAAGAGGGCGCGCAAGCCATCGGCCGATCCCGCGGCGGATTGACCACCAAAATCCACGCGGTTGTCGATGCCCTCGGCAATCCCGCCGGGATCATGCTCAGCCCGGGCCAGGATCACGATCTGACTTGCGCCGAAGCTCTAATCGAAGCCCTCGATCCCCACGCTCTGATCGCCGACAAGGCCTTCGACGCCAACTCCTTCATCAGCGCCCTCAATGCTCGAGCGATCACTCCAGTCATCCCATCCAAATCAAACCGAAAAACCCCGCGCCCGTGCGATTTCATCCTCTACTGCGAACGCAATCTCATTGAGCGTTTCTTCAACAAGCTCAAACATTTCCGCGCCATCGCCACGCGCTACGACAAGCTCGATAAGATTTTCCTCGCCGGGGTTCAACTCGCCTGCGCCGTCATCCTCCTCAACTGAACACACGCCCTAGACTGACGAAGAACTTCAGAGCGCAAATTCCAGTCAGCTGATGAAGAAAGTCAGACTTGCTGACATCGCCAGGGAGGCTCGCGTCGGCACAGCGATGGTCGAGCGCGTCCTCAACGCCGGATTGCGAAACTCGATCTTCACGCCGAGCTGGTCAGCCGCGAGCTGAGCCGAGTTGCGGATCACGTTGAAAAAAGAATCGGACTCGGACCAGTGGCCGACGAAGACGATACGGTCGGCGGCATAGGTTGATACGCTCGATAGCAGCACAGCGCATGCGCCGACCGCAGCGGCAAGGAGTCTCTTCACCTCGTCCCTCCCTCTCTTGGGTTCGCAGGCCGTCGCCCTCATGGTCCGGCCAATACGTGCTTCTGAAACTACGGAGGACGGCGGATCGCTCAACGATGCAAATGATCAAAATTGATCGCGGTCCGGAACGACGACCTAACCGAAAAGACAGGCGCGGACACGCGTATTCAAGGGGACGGCCGGGCGAATTGCAGAAACCGAGCCGGATCGCCGCAATTCAGCTCTTGGAGCTTGCTCGGCAACGCCGCCGGCAGGCGCCCTCCGGCATATCCCCGCTTGATGGTTCTTGATCAAGAATGAGGAAGCCGCGCACTGAATCCTGGGTTATTTTCTCGGGCTCGAACGAGGCGCGGTTTTGAGTCTGTTGGATGATGGCTCGGCTTGCGTCGCTCGAATCGACCGGAGGAAGATTCTGATGGATGACCTCAAATACGGCGAAAGGAACAAGCGAGGGGACTGGACGCCGGGCGCCTATCTCGACATTGCGCCCATCTTCGTGCTTCCGCCCCGGCCTCTCGCGTTCCTGAAATGGCTTCCGCACTATTTTCTGCCGTGGAACCTGCTCTTTGCCGCGTCGGCGGTCGCTTATGCGGTTTTCGTGCTGCCGGACGTCGAAGTCATGAAGACCTTGGCCTGGAGCTGGATCCTCAGGCTGTTCGTGGTCAACTGCGTCGCGGTGTTCCTGTTCTACAGCGCGTTCGAGTACCGGCTGTACATGTCCCGAGCTCAGGGGAGCCGCTTCAAGTACAATGCGAAGTTCCCGAATGACCAGAAGAACAGCGCCTTCCTGTTCGGCAGCCAGAACATCGAGGGTCTGATCCGCGGGTTCGGAACCGGCGTGCCGATCTGGACCGCCTACGAGGTCGGCATCCTCTTCGCCTACGCCAACGGCTATGCGCCGTGGCTCTCATTTGCGGAACATCCCTTTTACCTCGGGTGCCTCGCTTTGCTCGTGCCGGTCTTCCACGAGTTCCATTTCTTCTGCATCCACCGTCTGATCCATTGGGGGCCGCTCTACCGCCGAGTGCATAGCGTACATCATAACTCGGTCAATCCGTCGCCGTGGTCCTCGCTGTCGATGCACCCGGTAGAGCAGCTCCTGTATTTCTCGTCCTCGCTCATCCATGTGATTATCCCGTCGAATCCAATAGTCGCGATCTATCAGTTGCACTATGCCGGTTTTGGCGCGGTGGTCGGCCACATCGGCTTCGACAAGATCGAAACGGGCAAGGACATCGGGTTCGACAGCCATGCCTACGCGCACTACCTCCACCATAAATATTTCGAGGTGAACTACGGCGATGGTCTGGTGCCTTTGGACAAGCTGTTCGGCACCTGGCATGACGGCTCGCCCGACGGCGACGCGCGGATGAACGCCCGCTACGAGAAGCGCAAGGCGCGACTCAACCCAGCCAATGCGGCGGGCTGAGGAGGATTGCGATGTCCAAGTGGATTGAGGCCTGCCGCGCCGACGAGGTTGAACTCGAGGGCGTCATCCGGTTCGACAACGGCGAGCGCACCTTCGCGGTGTATCGGTCGCCCGAAGGCGAGTTCTACTGCACCGACGGTCTCTGCACCCACGAGTTGGTACATCTCGCGGACGGGTTCGTCATGGATTACGAAATCGAGTGCCCTAAGCATTCGGGCGCCTTCGATTATCGCACCGGGGCGGCGAAGCGTCTTCCGCTTTGCGTCAATCTTCGGACTTACCCCGCGCGCGTCGAAGATGGGCGCGTGCTGATCGAGATCGCCTGAGCCATGGCCTCCACCGTCAGGTCTGAGCCTGGAATGGTCGTCATCGGCGCCGGCGAAGCGGGCCTTCGCGCCGCGCTGACGCTGCGCGACCTCGGGTTCGACGGCGCGGTGACGGTGATCGGCGGCGAGCCCCATGCTCCTTACGAGCGCCCGCCGCTTTCCAAACAAGTCCTGTTCGGCGGAGATGTTGCGCCTCCCTCGATTGCAGGAGCGGGCAGCGCGGCGACGAAGGGCGTGCGCCTGCTCTTGGGCGTTGAAGCGGTCGCGATCGACCGGGAGCGTCAGATCGTCTCGACGTCGAACGATATGGCGCTGCCCTATCGGCGTCTGCTCATCGCGATCGGCGCTCAGGCGAGGCCGCTCGGCGGCGAAGGCGGCCATCTGGCGAGGCGTCTACGCCGCCTCGACGACGCCCTTGCCCTCAGCGACGAGCTTGGCCGCTGCAAAAGCCTGCTCGTGATCGGTGGGGGCTTCATCGGCCTCGAGCTTGCGGCGGCTGCGCGAAAGCGGGGCCTGGCCGTCACGGTCGTGGAGGCGGCGCCGCGAATCTTGGGACGCGCAACGCCTGAATTGGTGGCCGCGATGGTCGCGGGCTGGCACGAAGACGCGGGCGTGACGGTCCTAGCCGGCAAGAGCCTGAGCCGGATTTCCCGACGGTCGGAAGGCTTCGAGGCTGAGTTCGCCGACGGGGTTGGCGTGTTCGCCGATCTCGTTGTCGCCGGCGTCGGCGCGGTTCCTGAAACACGCCTTGCCGAGGCTGCCGGCCTGGCGCTCGATAACGGGATCGCGGTCGACGGCCGGCTGCAGACGAACGACCCTTTCATTTATGCTGCGGGAGATTGCGCCTCTTTTCCGCACCCCCTGTTCGGTGGCCGTCGTTTGCGCCTGGAGGCCTGGCGGAACGCTCAGGATCAGGGCGCCTTTGTCGCTCGGAGCCTGCTTGACGGCGTCGGCGAATACGACGCGGTTCCCTGGTTTTGGTCCGACCAATATGACTTCACTTTGCAGGTTGCGGGCCTGCCGTCGCTCTCCGAGAGGATTGTCACGCGCGTTCCGGCCGACGGGTCTCTCGTGACGTTCCATCTCGATGAGGGCGGGTGCCTCGTTGGCGCTGCCGGCGCCGGACGCTTGGGCGCCATTGCCAAGGACATTCGAGTCGCCGAGCGAATGATTTCGCAGAGCTTCGCGCCTGATCCGGACGCTTTGTCTGACCCGACCTTGTCCTTGAAGGCGATCTTCCCTGCAAAGCGAACCAGTTTCGCCGTCGCGTGATCCGGACGCCGCGGACGTTGGGCCGAAAGGGAAAGTGTCCGGCTTTGTGCGCGGCTGCAGGTTCGCGGTCAAAGCCATGACTCGGCCGGAATGGTCGCGCCGCTCGCAGCCTTGCGGCGGTCGGCCTCGCGGCTGCGCGTCGAGCCGATCAATCGCGCGCTAATAGAATCCGATCGGAAAATATTTGAGATAGACCTCCGAATAGGTTCCCTTCGCATGAAGACGAGCCAGGGCCCAGTTCAGGGCCCGCCGGAGGTCGTTGTCGTCGATCCGCACCGCGATTCCGACCCCCTCGCCGAAATAGAAGCTTTCGCAGTAGGGGCCGCCGAAAAAGGCGCAGCAATCCGCCGATTGCCCGCTGTTCAGCCAAACCGCCATCGTCAGGCCGTCGGCGAAGGCGATGCCGATTTCGCCCCCGCGCAAAGCCGTCTCCAGCGCCGCGAGGCTCGGATAGGCCTTCGGCTTCGCGCCCGGGAAAAACGCTTTGATATAGGCCTCGTGCGCCGATCCGCCGACGACGCCGACTGTCTTGCCTCTAAGCCCGCCTGGGGAGGCGGTGGACGGAGTTGCGTCCTTTCGGACGACGAAGCGGGCGGGGGTCTCATAATAGGGCTGGGAGAAGTCGATCCGGTCGCGGTTGTCCGGCGTCGCGGCGATCGAAGCGACGACGGCGTCGCCCTTTCCGGTCACCAGAGAATTGATCAGCGTGTCCCAACGGCGGGCCTGGATCGTGCAGGCGATCTCCAGCTCCGCGCAGACCGCGCGGGCGATCTCGACATTGAATCCGGTCAAGGTTCCGTCGCCCAGGGCGAAGTTGAGCGGCGGATAATCGTCGCTGGTGAGGAAGCGGATCGCGCGGATGCCCGTAAGGTCCGGCTTCTCGAGACGCAAATCCGGATCCCAGAAGCTCGGCGCCTGAACCGGGTCAATAGGCGCGCCAAGGGTCCTTCCGCTCGGGAAGGGGAGCAGGAAGACCAGGGCCGCGCAAAAAACAATTGCCCGGAATGCAATGTTTACCATGACAGCAAGGAAAATCTCGTGTTCACTGGAGGGTGCAATCGTCCGGTCGCGCGGGAGGGGGGAGCGCCATGGCTGATGCGTCACATCGTTTGGGTACGCCATCGATCTCGACGCCCGAGACTTTCCGTGCTCGGTCCTTCGCGCGGCCGCATGCGCGCGCGGATCGCACAAGCAGCGGGGCAGGCCGCTCTCTTCGGCCGGAACTCGAATTCCTTCTGCGTCAAGGTATGTCTCCCGATCCTCTCATCGACGCCCTCGCCGCCGCGCCGGGAAACGTCGAGCCGCTGGACGCTGTTCTCGGCGAAGGGATCGTCGCCGAAGAGGAGTATTATCATGCTTTGGCGCAACATTTGGGCTGCGCTTACTATCTCGGCGAACCTCCGTTCGCGGGGCATTTCGACCCCGTCAACGGCCTGAGGTCCGGCGTCGCTCCGCTTTCGGCGAGGAGTGGCGGACCCCGGGCGGTAATTGCGCCGCGCGCGCAATCCGTGCCGGGCCTCATCGAGATGAGGGCTGAGGGCCGGCTGCATCCGGAGAGCTTTGCGGTCGCTTCCCCCCAGCAATTCGCCGCGCTTGTCCGGATGCGGCGTGGGGATGCCATTCTCGCCGATGCGCTCGGGCGCCTGCCCGAGAGCCTTTCGGCCAAACGCGGGCTGAGCGGGGCCCAGATCGCCGTCGCCGGACTGCTCGTCGTCCTTGCCGTCGCGCTCGGCGTCGCAGACATCCAGCTGCTGGCCGGCGTAGCGTCTCTGGCGCTCTGGCTCTTTTTCACGGCCTCGCTCTTGTTGCGCTCCGCCGCGGTCGTCGCGCGCGAGGATGACGCGCGCCCGGCAATGCTCTCCGACGACGAACTGCCGGTCTATACTTTGGTGGTCCCGGTCTTTCGTGAGGCCGCCGTCGTCGAAGACCTCGTCAGGGCCCTCGACGCCATCGATTATCCGAAGGGCAAGCTCGACATCAAGCTGGTCGCCGAACGACAGGACAACGAGACTCTCTCGAGAATTCTCGGGTTGCGGCTGCCGGCGCGCTACGAACTCGTCGTCGCGCCTCCGGGCGCGCCGGCCACGAAACCCCGCGCGCTCAACGTCGCTCTGGCGACGGCGCGAGGCGAGCTGATCGTCGTCTACGACGCGGAGGATGCGCCCTCGCCGAGCCAATTGCGGCTGGCCGCGTCGCGTTTCGCAGCCGACCGAAGATTGGACTGCCTCCAGGCCCGGCTCACGATCAGGAACGCCGACGAATTGTGGCTGTCGAAGCTGTTCGCGGTGGAGTATGCGGTCCTGTTCGATCTAATCAATCCGGGGTTTTGCGCGCTCGACTTGCCGATCGCGCTCGGGGGGACCAGCAATCACTTTCGCGTCGCGAGTTTGGTTGCGGCGGGCGGCTGGGACGAATGGAACGTCGCCGAGGACGCCGATCTCGGCATCCGACTGGCGCGCTCCGGCTGCAGGGTCGCCAGCCTGAATTCGGACACGTCGGAGGAGGCGCCCCACGAGCCTCTCAACTGGTTCCGCCAGCGGGTCCGCTGGCAGAAAGGCTGGCTGCAGACGGCGATCGTGCATTCGCGCGAGCCCGTCCGCCTCTTCGCCTCCCTCGGCAGGCTGCGCGGCCTTGCCGCGGCGACCCTGATCGTGGGCTCGGTGATCAGCGCGCTGTTCTGGCCGGTCTTCGCCCTGGACGTGCTGATGCGCGTGATCGAGGCGGGACGCGGCGTCGGGTCGGCCTGGCGCGAGGCGGTCGACGTCTACGTCTACATTCTCGCATCGGCCGGGATCTGGACGCTGGCCGTCCCGGCGGTAGTCGTCGCAAAATTGCGGCGGCTCAATCTGACGGCGAAGGATTTTGCGCTCGCGCCCTTCTATTATCTTCTGGTCTCGCTCGCGGCCTGGACCGCAATCTTCGATCTCATCATGCGCCCCCATTACTGGGCTAAGACGGAGCATGGCCGCAGCGGGCGTCGCGCGTCCAACCGTCCGCCGGCTCCCAAGGTGGATTGGTCGAGGTCGGAGGCTACTGGGGCACGGGCCAGTTGAAGTCGTCGACGCCATCGACGCGATCGACGGAGAGTTGCGCCAGTGTGAGCAACGGCTTCGGCATCTTCGCGGAATGCTCGACCACCTGGACGCGACGCTTTCACTCTTTGATCCGGCGTTTCCGCCCGGAACCCGCCCGAGCCCACGGCGTCGCCACCTTGCGCACCCCGCACTCCGGACAGCTCACGCGCGTGCAAGAACGTGCGATGCTGGAAGAAGTCCAGATGCCGCCACGTCTCGTTCTTCGTGTCGTGAACCGCGCAACCCTCGCGACCGCACCGCGCGCAGGCGAACCAGCTCCCGCGAGGAAAATCCACGTACAAATCGAGCCGACCATCCTCGACCGCAAACTCGCTGCGCGTCACCGTCCACGGCGAATGCAACCCAAGGGCCAACTGGAAAGATCGGTGTCTCGCATCCCTCACGAGAAATTCGATCCCAACCGATCGCTCCTCAAAGCCAACCCAAAGAACGACCTTACCCACTCCTTTCAGCGAGGAGCCGGGGCACTCCTCGGTTGACGGTCAAAGACCCGACGTTGTTGGAGGACTTGCAACGATTGCTCGAGCCGGCGACGTGGGCGACGATGGGTCTCCAAGAGCCACGATAAGCTGGCGACGGCGCTTCGCGCGATGGGTCACAAAGTGAGTTCCTCCACCATTCCCAAGCTGCTGGAGGAACTGAAATATGGTCGCCATTCCAACCGCAAATCGAAATCAAGCAATAGTTCTTGGGCGTCGCTTTAGTCAGCTTTTCGCAGCCTGATTAAAGAGAACGAAAGCAACGCGGCGCCGATGAGAGCGGCCCCGAGCGAGCCGAACCGGGATTGCCAGGTCGGCGGAAGCGGTTTCGGCAGTTCGAAGTCGAGAAGGCCCTCGGCGCCGAGAGGCTCGAAAACGATCTCGCGCCCCAGACCGTCGACCACGGCAGATATGCCAGAATTAGCCGCACGCACCAGAGGAAGCCCGAGTTCAATCGCCCGGAGGCGTGCTTGGGCGTAGTGTTGGTAGGGGCCAGGCGTGAGCCCGAACCAAGCATCATCGGTCAGATTCAACATCCATTCCGGACGCTTTGCACCGGAAAAGGCATCGCCGATTTCGGCGGGAAATATCGCTTCGTAACAGATCAAGGGCATCGCCAGGGGCAAGCCGGGGATCCTCAGGACCCGTGGGCCCAGTCCTGGCGAAAATCCTCCTGGAATCTGGACAAACTGGGTAATCCCAGCCTGCTCGAGCCAACGCTCGAACGGCACGTATTCTCCAAACGGCACTAAGTGCTGTTTGTCGTAACGCTCGCGCAATAGCCCGCGAGCATTAAGTACTTCGATGGAATTGTAATAGGTCGGATCGGCGAGCCCATTCGTCCCGACCCGAGCGGCTCCGGTGACAAGGGTGGCGCCTCCGTGCAGAAAATCAGCGATAGCGCCAAGCGCCTCTGCGTCGCGCGAAAGGATGAAGGGGAAGGCCGATTCCGGCCAGATGAGATGCGTGACTCGCGCGCCAGCCGCGCCGCTCGTGCTCCGGCTCGAAAGCGCAAAATAACGCCGCAAAATGGCATCCTTGTTTTCCGGTGAGAACGACGCACCCTGTGAGATGTTCGGCTGGATGATCCGGAGCTTCGCGCCCGAAACCGTCGCGTTCGGGGGCGCCTGCAGCCTGAAGAAGCCGAAGCTCGCCAGCAGCGTCATCGCCAAAGCGGCAAGAATTGTCGGGCCGACGACGAGCCTCCCTTCACCCGGGCGGCACATAGTCGCGGGCGCGGCGAAGATGGAAATTGCCAGGAAGGTCAGCCCATGCAGGCCGACCACCGACGCGAATTGCGCAAGCATCAGGTTCGCGCCGAGCGCCATACCCACGTCGTTCCAGGGAAAGCCGGTGAGCAGGAGCCCCCGCGCCCATTCCGACAGACCGAGACCGAAGGCGAGCGCAAAAACGCGCGAGGCTCTGGGAGACCAGACGAGCCAAGCCAACGTGAACCCAAGGGCCGGAAAAAAAGCGAGAGCCGCCGGGAGCACGACAACGCCGAGAGGGAGCGCCCAAATGAATTTGTCCGCATCGACCAGGCATGCGGCCCCGACCCACCACAGGCCGGCGACAAAATAGCCGAATCCCATCCACCAGCCCGCGCCGAACGCGGCGCGCAAGCCGGCGACTGCGCGTCGCGTGTCGCCGCGGTCGGCGGAGCCATCGATCAGCCACACCGCGACGCTCATCGGCGCCACCATCAGCGGGAAGAGGCAGAACGGCGGCATGGCGAGCGCGCCGACAGCCCCCGCTCCGAAGGCGATCGCCCGGCGGCGCCAGCCCCAAGATAGGATGACGTTCTCGGCAAGCAGGGCCAAAGGGTTCGCTTGGGAAAACCGACCGGCGGCGGCGGTGGTCAAAGAGACAGCCTTTCGGAGCAATCGAATCGACGGGTCAAAGTTGGGACCTCAAGCTTGTCCGGGTCCGGCGACGCAGGCGCCGGCTATTGTCGACCGAGGCCGCGCGCGCTCAATGGCGCGGCCGGCACGGCCGCCTTCGCCTCTCGCGCCGCAAGGGGCCAGATTTTCAGGCGTTTGATGCGACGCGGGTCGGCATCGAGCACTTCGAACTCGTACTCGCCCGGACCCTTCAAGATCTCCCCTCGGCCAGGAACGCGCCCAGCGGACGCCGTCACCAGACCGCCGATCGTATCGACCCCTTCGGACTCGGCAAGCGAGGACAGGTCGAAGCCGACCGCTTTGGACACGTCGTCCAGCGGAGCGCGGGCCTCGACGATTAAAGCCCCTTCGCCTGCAGCGTGGATCGGCGTCTCAGCCTCGTCGTGTTCGTCCTCGATGTCGCCGACAATCGATTCGACCACGTCCTCGATCGAAACGAGACCATCCGTCCCGCCGTATTCATCTATGACTAACGCCATATGGGTGCGCGAAGCCTGCATACGGAGCAGAAGGTCGAGCGCGGGCATCGACGGGGGAGCGTAAAGAACCGGCCTGAGGATACGGGCCTCCGACAGGGGCATTTCCAGGCCCGACGGCGCGGGGTGATCTGATCCTGGCGCCTGCTCGACCATCAGGCCGAATCGCGGATCGGACGCGAGAAACACGACGAAATCCCGAATGTGGATCATGCCGCGCGGGTCGTCCAGCGTATCCTCGTAGACCGGCAGGCGCGAATGCCCGGCGGTTCGGAACAGGTCCAGCACATCGCGCAACGGCGTGTCGAGAGCAATCGCCACGACGTCGGCTCGCGGGACCATGACATCCGCGACCCTGACATCGTGCAGCGCGAGAACGTTCTTAAGGATCGCACGCTCCTGCGGCGTGAATTCGGCACTCGCGCTCTCGTCGATTGCATCCTCGATGTCGTCGCGAACCGAAGCCGGCGCCAGCCCGAGCAGCGCGCGCAGGCGCTCGAACAAACCAGCGTGCTGCTCACGCGAGCTGGTCTGAGCGCTTGCCTCGGGTTCACGATCGCTGCTGGCGGATTCGATCATCGGTCGACGGCTCCGTTCGCATAGGGATCGGCAACTCCGAGCCTGGCCAGAATGCGCCTCTCGAGTTCCTCCATGCGTTCAGCCTCTTCATCCGCCCGGTGATCGTAGCCGATCAGGTGCAAAAAGCCATGCGCCACAAGGTGACGATAGTGATCGGCGAGCGACGTTCCGGATTCCTCCGCCTCGCGCGCCAGCGTCTCATAGGCGAGCGCGATGTCGCCGAGCGTCTGCGCCTCGACCACCCGCGCCGCCGGTCCGGGCGAAAACGAGAGCACGTTGGTCGGCTTGTTGATTCCCCGCCAGCGGGCGTTCAGCTCCCGCACCTCCGCATCGTCCGTCAGACGCAGGCTGACCTCGGAACCGGCCACCGATTCGAAGCCGGTCTCGGCAACGCAAGCGGCAAAGGTCTCGCGCGCGATAGCGCGCGCTCGCGTCAGCCCGCGCCACAGGGGGGACGGCGCGCTGATCTCGACGGAAAGCTTCATCTGCCTGAGACGGAATGTCCCTCTGTTGCGGCGCCCTCGTAGGCTTCGACGATCTGACGGACTAGATCGTGACGTACGACGTCGACGTGGGTGAAGCGGACATGGCCAACGTGCGGGATCGCCGAGAGAAGCCTGATCGCTTCGCCGAGACCCGACTTCTGTCCCGGAGCGAGATCGGTCTGAGTCGGATCACCGTTGACCATCATCCGCGAGCCTTCGCCGAGCCGAGTGAGGAACATCTTCATCTGCATCGCTGTAGCGTTCTGCGCCTCGTCGAGGAGCACCGCGGCTTTCGACAGCGTGCGTCCGCGCATGAAGGCCAGCGGGGCGATTTCGATCATGCCCGTCTGGATGCCGCGCTCGACCATCCGCCCATCCATGAAATCATAAAGCGCATCGTAAATTGGACGCAGATAAGGGTCGACTTTCTCGCGCATGTCGCCAGGCAGAAAGCCGAGCCGCTCGCCAGCCTCGACTGCAGGACGCGAGAGCACCAGCCGCTCGACCAGACCCTGTTCGAGTAAGGAAACAGCGTGGCCGACCGCGAGCCATGTCTTGCCAGTGCCGGCAGGGCCTTCGGCGAAGACGAGCTCGTACTTGCGCAACGCGGCCAGATAGCTGTCCTGCGCGGCGCTTCGGGCGCGGACCATGCCGCGCTTCCGAGTCTTGATGACGCCGAAACTGTCCTTCGCCCCCTCTTCGCCCGGAAAGAGCAGCCCTTGATATGCACTTTCCGCAATTGCTCCCTCGACGTCGCCTTCGCTCGCGGGCTGGCCCATTTTGACCCGCTCATAAAGCATTTCGAAGACGCGGCGCGCCTGTTCGCTCGCTTCCCTGGGGCCCTTGATGACGACCTGGTTACCGTTGGCGTAGGCGGAAACGCCAAGCGAGCGCTCGATCCGGGCAATGTTTTGATCATAGTGTCCGAACACGATCGAGGCGGCGGCGTTATCGGGAAAGGCGATGGCGACTTCGGCGGGCTTCGGATTCTCGGGGCGGCGCATTCAGCGTGGCGGGAGCGGCGGCGATGCGGGATGGCGACGAATCCTGCGGCTTCAAATCAGCTCTCTCCCTGGGCTCTGGCTCACGATTCGAATCTTCCTGCACGCCAATAGAATCCTGTTCTTATGACGCCGCCGAGACAATGCTGCCACGCAACGAATTTGCTCCGACGCTTATGATTTCGACTTCGGCCATGACGCCGACGAGCGACAGCGGGCCCTCCGCGTACACCGGTTGCATGTATGGTGATCGGCCTACGACCTGCCCCTGATGCCGCCCGGGCTTCTCGAACAACACCTCGAGCCGCCGACCGACGCAAGCACCGTTGAAAGCCTGCCGCTGCTGTTCGAGGAGCGCCTGAAGCCTCCCGAGCCGGACGGCTTTGACTGCGTCGTCGACCTGGCGGTCCAGGTCGAACGCAGGCGTTCCCGGCCGAGCCGAATACCGGAAGGCGAAGGACGATGCGTAGCCGACGGCGCGTACGAACGTCAGCGTCTCCTCGAAATCAGCTTCGGTCTCCCCCGGATATCCGACGATGAAGTCCGAGGACAAGGCTATGTCCGGCCTCGCCGCGCGAATCCGCGCAACGATATCAAGGTACTCGGCGACGCGGTGGCGTCTATTCATTGACGAAAGAATCCGGTCCGATCCGGACTGAACGGGGAGATGGAGAAAGGGCGCCAGCGTCCTAACGTCGCGGTGCGCGGCGATGAGATCTTCGCTCATGTCGTTCGGGTGAGAGGTCGCGTAACGCATCCGCCGGACTCCGGGAACAGCAGCGGCGGCCGCAATCAGCCCGGCGAGATTGGTAGCGCAGCCGCCGCGGTCGAGACCATGATAAGCGTTGACGTTCTGTCCGATCAGCATGATCTCGCGAACGCCCGCGGACGCTAGGAGCGCGATCTCGTCAAGCACCGCGCCAACGGGACGGGAGGTTTCGGCGCCGCGTGTATAAGGCACGACGCAAAATGAACAGAACTTGTCGCATCCTTCCTGAACGGTCACGAAGGCGGCGACGCCTCGTTTGCCGACACCTTGCGGCGACCGCGCCGGCAGGTGTGAGAACTTGTCCTCAACAGGAAAGTCAGTGTCGATCACGCCCGGACGAACCTCGGCCTTTCGCAGGAGTTCCGGCAGGCGATGATAACTCTGTGGACCGACGACTACGTCGACTGCAGGCTGGCGGCGAAGGATTTCGTCGCCCGCCGCCTGCGCGAGGCAACCCGCCACCACCAATGTCGTCCGTCGGCCGGCCTTCAGCCGCTCGCTTTTGAGCTCACGCAGCTTGCCAAGCTCGGAGTAGATCTTCTCGGACGCCTTTTCGCGGATATGGCATGTGTTCAAAACGATGACATCGGCATCCTCGACGTGGGTCGCCTCTCCGTATCCTTCGAGCGCGACCAACTCGGCCATCCGCTGCGAATCATATACATTCATCTGGCAGCCGAAGGACTTGATATATGTCCGGCGAGCTTGGGTCTGACGCACCGGAGGGGCGGCGCGACCGCCTTCAAGGATGGTCGTTTCGGACAATTAAGATCTCCAAGGGCAACTCCCTATTTATGCATTATCCTCGACGGGAAAAATAGCCGCCTTTCCGGCACGGGCGATGAACGCAAGCTCGCGCACGGCCGCCTCGGTCAAGCGGGCGGCGGTTTTTCGATCCATATCAGGCAGGACCGGTATGGGATGACCGCAATACACATCGCAGGTCACGCCGGCGCCGCGGGAATACTGTAGAAAATGCGGGAGAAACGTCATATCGCCGTACCATGCGATTCGAGGCCGCTGCCAGCGCGCCATTGGCAGTCCGGCAACGCTCGAATAGTGGAGGTAAACAGGCTGGATGACCGTTGGCCCCTCGTTGTCGGAGCAAGCAGCAAGTCGAACGGCCTCGAAATGTGAGGAGCGGAAACGCAAGAGGCGATTACCGTCCCCCGTCGTCGCCTCCGCGAAGAGAACGACAGCGGACCCGCCCCGCATCGCCTCGGCCATGCGGGCGTTGACGGATGGAATGCCGGATCGGCGACCGCGATCGACGTAGATGACTCCCTGCATAGCGACAAGCTTCCGCCCGACGGCGTGATCGCCGATCTCTTTCTTGGCGAGGAAGCTCATCGGGCCGAGCGATCCTAGCACGGGGATGTCGAGCCATGAGACGTGATTGGCGACAATCAACTGCTTCGGGGCGGAGCTCAGAGCGCCGTGCCGACGCACCTTGACTCCGAGTCCCGCGCAGAGCAGGCGCTGAAAAAAGACCGAAATCCCGCGTACGAAATGCACGCCGAACCATTGGGTCGCGCGCAGCGGCGGCCCGAATACAACTACGATCGCCGCGAGAGCAGCGATGAGGCAGAGGAGCCGCGCCGCGGTCATCACCGGGATGGGGCAACGCGTCTGCTTTGCCGTCGCAACAGCGCTCACGGCAGCGCCTTGAGCATGATCACCGCCGTCGCACGCTGGCCGTCCTTGCGGCGGTAGTAGCCGGCGCGCTCGGCCACCTTGACGAAGCCAAGCCTATCATACAGGGCGAGGGCCGGCGCATTGTCCTGATCGACTTCGAGGAACATTGTTCGCGCCCCGGCGCGGGCGGCCTGCCGCAGGTTCTCGGCGAGCAAGGCCCGCCCGACGCCTTTGCCGCGCGCGGACGGCTCGACAGCGATTGTCAGGATCTCGGCCTCGTCCGCCGCCAACCGCGCGAGCACGAAGCCACGCAACCGTCCGCTGGCGGGATCGAGCGCAGCGGCGGCGAGCGTCGAGGCGTTGGAAATCAACGCCGCCATCACTTCGGCGGGCCAGGGATGAGCGAAGTTGGCGCCGTGCAATCGCGCGCAATCTTCCGCCTTGTCAACCCTGAGAGGTCGGATGGCGGGTGGGGAAGATAGGGCGCGCCTGGGAAACATTGAGGAGGCCGGGATCAGCTAGGCGCCCGGGCTACCGGACCGACCGTGTTCGGCCGCGCGTCCGGCGGCTTTACATACAGGGGACGGGCGGGATTGGCGGCCGGGTCGAGGGCGAGGCCCATTCGCGCGACAGCGACGATGTCGGGCGTGTCGGTCGCCGACTCGAGGTCGTACGGCAGTCCCGCACGATGCGCCTCGACCGCTAGGAGGGCGGCAGCGTCGCCCGCAAGCAGGGCCGGCCCGTCGCCAATTTGGCGTACACATTCGCGAAGGGAGTCGCAGCGCGGTAGCCCCAACGGGCGTCCCGACGACTCGAACAACTGGAAGTAGGCGGAGCCGTGCCGGGCGTCGATCGCAGCCGCGATGACGCCTTGCCGGGGCTTGCTCAGCAGCTGGGCGGCGAATGCGGCCAGCGTCGAGACGCCGACAACCGGAATGCCCAGCGCAAGACCCATCGCCCGAGCCAGAGCAAGGCCGACCCGGATGCCGGTGAAAGAACCCGGGCCCGTGGTGACGGCGATGCGGTCGAGCGACGCGACGCCGCCCTGGATGCTTCCAAGCACCTCCTCGACCATGGGCGCCAGCGCCTCGGCATGCCCACGCAACATCGCCCGGCTGACGACCGCGAGGGGCTCCATCCGTCCACTCTCCACCACCGCCGCCGCCGCCGCGCCGCAGGAAGTATCGATCGCCAGGATGCGCATGGGCGGGTTTGAGCCTCTAGCGGGTGATCAGCGTTCCAGCGCCATGGTCGGTCAGAAGCTCGATGAGAACGGCGTGGGGGATCTTGCCGTCCAGAATCACGACGCCTTCGACGCCCCACTCGATTGCGTAAATGCACGTCTCGACCTTTGGGATCATGCCCGCAGTGATCGTGCCGTCGGCGATCAGGGCGCGGATGTCGTCGATCCGCAGCTCCTTGATCAAGTTCTTGTTTTTGTCGAGGACGCCCGGCACGTCGGTCAGGAAAAGAAGGCGCTTGGCGCCCAGGGCGCCCGCGATCGCGCCCGCGAAGGTGTCGGCGTTGATGTTGTATGTCTGCCCGTCCGCACCTTGCGCGACAGGCGCCAAAACCGGGATCAACTCGCGACCGAGAATCTGCTCGAGCACCGTCGTATCGACTTTGTCGGGCTCGCCGACGAATCCGAGATCGACGACGTCTTCGTCGGCTCCGGCGCCATGGGGACGGTGAACCTTGCGCGCGAGGACCATGTTGCCGTCCTTGCCGCAGAGGCCGACGGCGCGGCCGCCTTCGGCGTTGATCGAGCCGACGATCGACTTGTTGATCGAGCCGGCGAGAACCATTTCGACGATTTCGATCGTCGGCTTGTCGGTCACCCTCAGGCCGCCGGAAAAATGCGACTCGATGCCGAGCTTTTTCAGCATGGAGCCGATCTGCGGTCCTCCGCCATGGACGACGACCGGATTGATGCCGGATTGTTCGAGGAGCACCATGTCCTTGGCGAAATCGCGCGCCTTCTGCTCATCGCCCATTGCGTGGCCGCCGTATTTCACCACGACGATCGCGTCGTCGTAGCGCAGCATGTGCGGCAGCGCCTGCATCAGAATCTCGGATTTCTGCTGCGGAGTTGCGTTCAGGGCGTCGGTCATCTCGATTCCGGCTGGCGATCAAGCCGCCCGCTTCTAGCCGCTCGCGACTGCAATCTCAAACGCTTTGGCGGCGAGGAAAAGGGGGTGATCCACCCCGGCGTGCGTGTGCGGCGCTCACTCATGCATAGGCCGGCTGGACGATTGCCGACCATTCGACGATCTTTGGAGAATCCAGCAGATTCCACACGGGAGACCCTCCAATAAACGATTGCCTTCGTGGCTCGCCGGCGCCACATAGCCGGGTTCATTCCGAGCTTTGCAATGCCCGTCATCATCAACAGCCTCGAGATCCACCCGTTTCTGCCGTCTCTCGGCAGTCCGCTGGCGATCGACGAGATCCGCGCCAAGCATCAGGACATCCGCCCGCTCGAGATCGCGATCATCAATCTGATGGCGGACAAGATCTCGACCGAGCGGCAATTGGCGCTTTGGCTCGGCAACACGATGCTTCAGGTCCACCTGAGCTTCGTCGCCACGGACAGTTATGTCGAGGGCGTCGCGGCCGGGCGAAAGACCCGCAATACGCCGGCTGAGCACATCCGCAAATTCTACAGCGCCTTCAGCGACGTGAAGTACAGGAAATTCGACGGCCTCGTCGTCACCGGCGTCAACGCCCTGAAGCCGCGCGTCGAACAGGAGGATTTTTGGCCGGAGGTCGTCGACGTGCTCAAGTGGTCGACGACCCACGCATTGTCTTCGCTTTTCCTCTGCTGGGGCGCGAAGGCGGCTCTCAAATTGTTCCACGACGTCGACAGTCACAAAGGGGAGCAGAAGCTGTTCGGCCTGTTCGAGCATCGCCTCGTCTCCGACAGGACCGGACTCCTGTTCGGCTTCCCCGACCGGTTTCCAGTTCCCGTTTCGCGCTGGAAGAGCCCTAGGCGCGAGGATATCCTGCGGGCTCCCGCGCTCGAGATCGTCGCCGACTCGGACGAGGCGGGACCCAACATGCTGGTCGAGTTGGAGCCCCTGAACGGCGGCGGGGCGCTGTTCCCGCGACGCGCCTACGTGCTGAACCATCCCGAATACGAGACGGAGACGCTCGGCGCGGAATATCGCCGCGACTACGCCGCAGACCCGTCCTATCCCCTGCCGCGGCACTATTTTCCGGATGATGACCCTTCCCGCCCGGCGCCCAACCTCTGGCGGCACACCGCCTACATCTACACCAACTGGATCAAGGCGGTTTACGAGGCGACGCCATACAACATCGAGGACATCCCCAAACCGGGCAAGCGAGACGCTTACCTCACCCGCTCGCTGGAGATGGGGCCGGGGTGAGGGTTTGGAGCGGTCCACATCAGCGCCCTTTGCGGCGCCCATCCTCATCCGGCGCTTCGCACCACCTGCTCCGCAAGCGGGAAAGGTGGCCTCGTTAACGGCGGTCGCGGCGACCGCCTTCGGCGTAAAGGCGGCCGAAGCGCGTCGCCAGAAACGATTTAAGCGGCACGCTCTCCTGCTTGAGAAAGCCTTGCGGGGACAAAGCGCCCGACCGCGCCATTTCGATCACCGCGGCGGCCGATCCCGCCGTCGTCCAGGCGATGGCGGTCCGCAGCCTGCCCCGGATTTCGACCGGGTAGTAGGCCCGGACGTATTCTCTGCGGCTCAAGCGCCCGTTCGCCCAGCCCTCCGCCGCGGCGTGAACATAGACCACGTCGTCGTCGACCGGAGGTTTGGCGTTGATCAGCACTCGCCCCGCCGCGTCGCGGTCCTCACGCATCAGCAATTCATGGAAGAAGAAATTCATCAGCGCCGCATGGCCGGGGTAGCGCAAGGTCTTGTAGTCGAGGTTGTCGACCCGGCCGGCGTAGGTTTCGCACATCGTGCCGAGCCCGCCCGATGTTGTGAAGGCCTCGAGCCTGACGCCGTCGATATACACCGTCTCGAGCCATTCCATGGCCGATATGGTTTTCTGCACGCCATCCTCGATCACCTCGCAATCGTTGAGATATTCGTTGACGACGCCCTCCGGCGACCAGTTGAACGCGTATCCGAGCAGTCCGGTCGGATGCTGCGGCAACGCGCCGACCCTGAGGCGGATCGATCGGACGCGTTCGAACTGCTGAGCCAGATGGGCGCCGACGATCGCGATGAATCCGGGCGCGAGACCGCATTGGGGCGCCATGACGCCTTTCGCGTCCGCCGCGAGCGCGCGGATATGGCGGGTGGTCGGCACATCCTCCGTAAGGTCGAAGTAATGGATGCCGAGCGCATGCGCCGCGGCAGCGACGGCTTTGTTGAAAGCGTAGGGCAAGCAGGACAGCACAGCCTGCTGGCTGCCAAGCGCCTCCAGGACTGCGGCGGCGTCGGCAAAATCAGCCTCGCGAACCGGGAACGACGCATCCGGAAGCGGGCGCGAGTTCGAACCCCGTCACTTCGAAGCCGCCCTCGGTCAGGAGCTCGGCTGCGAGATGGCCGACTTTGCCCAAGCCCAGGACCGCGATTGTCGTGAAAGCCATCGTTCTCCCCGTCCTCTGGCCGCGAAAGGCTGCACGTTCGCCAAATCGGCCTGCGCCTCAGCAATCGGCATTGGCGCTGATTGTCGCGGCGCTTACCGGTCCCTCCGGGCTGCGGTCCGTCGACACTTCGAGCCTTCGCGACAGCCCTGCACAAAACTGGCGCCGCGCGAGCGATTTCAATAGCTTGGGTGCGAAAATCTGTCGCTCCGAAACTCCCTCCCAAAGCTCGGCGAAGCAAAAGAATGCGACCGGCATCTCGCAGCCCGCCGAGATCGAGGGAACCTCCATATCTCGTGGTTCGCGGCTTTTGAGACCCATACCATTTCCGGGCGCAAATCGAGACTTTCCAGCGGTTTCCATCGCCTTTTCCGGGTTTCCGGGCGAGCGTAACACCGGCGGCTCATCTGCGGGGGCAATGCAAGAAGACAGATCCGCGGCGATCCAAAGTCCTGGCGCGGACAGCGCGGACTTAAAGCGCTTCTGCGCCCGCGTTTCCAGTGCCCGCCTGGGCGGGCATGGCAACGCCGGGACCTTGAGGCGACCGCAGCGGAGGGAAGGCTTTGCCGTTAGCATGCGCCCTATTGCTTGCTCTTTTCATCGTGGTCGCGTGAACATTCTCCGCGCACCGTTCGCCAAAGCGCTTCCTTCCGAACCCTCGATCAGGAACGAGAAACTCAAGGAGCGATAAACATAGCACGGATCGTCGCTTACGTACATCTTTTGTTCTCCACAACGCATAAGCCTTTGAAAAATGTCACGATCCGCAGACCGCACTTGCGCCCCGGCGAGCGTCGCAAACGGACAACGCCCGGCCAAGTCTTTGGCGTTGATTCCGAAAAACAACCGAAGTTGTTAAGCCGGAGCGCCCGCCCAGAGTTCCATTGGAATTGTCCTTCTAGGCCCCCTTGGGGCGGCCCCAGAACGAGGGCGGCGGGCTTTGAAACAGGCGCTGAATTTCAGACAGCCTAAGGCGGTTTGCAACCCCCGGCGCGATCGCCATATTCCATATCAAGGACGCCGCTGTTCCCTCTCATCATAAATTCGGTCGCGGAACCTCTCAAACAGGTCTTGAATCATCTCAAAAGTTCGAAGCGTCCGCACGGCGCTGCCTGTTTCTCCATTGCTGCTTGCAATTTCGGCGATCAGTCGTTTCTGTCTTTCGATGAGTTCTGCGCCCTCCGTAAGGTTACGCTGCACGATGTGTAAGCGGTCGTCTATAGCGCCGAACCGATTTTCTTCTTCAATCAAAAGACGCTTCAGCGTTTCCTGGCGAGCCGGATTTGTCTCGTATCGCAGCTGATCGGAAAAACGTGAGATATTCCCGTCACATAAGAAGCGATCGACCTGGTCCATGGGGGCCTCCTTCCTCCCGAAATGAAGATTAGCGCCTTTGAGCGGAGCTCGCGAGTTGCAGGCGACACCTGGGCACAATGATCGGACGCAGGTCGAACCCGTCGCCTCGAAGCCGGCCTCGGCCACGAGTTCTACGGCGAGATGGCCGGCGCGGCCCCCTCATCCGCTTCGCGCGCCTTCTCCCGGGCGGCGCCTCCCCTCAGCGCCTTGTTGGGAGATCATTCCGGCTGGGCCGCCACGAGCCCCGCAGCAGGAGGCGATGTGGCGCGGATTGAGCGGCGTGCCTTATCCCCTCAGCGCCTTGTTCTCTGGATCGTACGGACTGTCCGCGATGACGACCGCGCGGCGCTGTTCGCCAAGGATCGCGATGTCGAGCTCGGTTCCCGGAGCGGCGTGCTCCGGCTTGACCATCGCCAGCGCGAGCGACTTGCCGGTGCGCCAGCCGTACCCGCCCGATGTCGTCCGGCCGACCGCGACCCCGTTCTTGGTCACAGGCTCAGATCCGCGCGCGTCGGCTTCAGTCACGCCGAGGACCTCGAGCGTGACGAGCGCGTTCTCGAGGCCCTTGCCGCGCCAGGCGACCAGCTTGCTGCGACCGAGGAACGACCCCTTCTTGAAATCGACGAACCGCTCGAGCCCGGATTCGAGGGCGGCATATTCGATCGACAACTCTCGCCCGATCAGCTTGTAGGACTTCTCGAGCCTCAAGCTGTCCATGGCGCGGATGCCGAATGGCTTGATGCCATAGGGCGCACCCGCCTCCATCAGGGCATCGAAAATATAGTTCTGCATCTCGATCGGATGATGCAGCTCGTAGCCGAGCTCGCCGACGAAATTGACCCGCATCGCGAGGAGCCCCGCGGCTCGCACCGAGCAGCGCCGGGCGGTCAGCCAAGGGAACGCCTTGTCGGAGACGTCGATGTCGGCGACCTTCGCCAGCACCTCGCGCGAGCGCGGGCCGGCGAGCACGAGCACCCCGCGCGCAGTCGTCACCTTGTCGAGACGGACGCTTCCGTCGGCGGGCAAAAGCTTCTCGAGCGAATCGAAATCGTGCGTCTCAAGGCCCCCGGCCGAAACGAGATAGAACCGTTCCGGCCCGAGCCGAGTCAGGGTGAACTCCGCGCGTACGCCGCCGCGCGCTGTCAGGAGATAGGTCAGCGTGACCCGCCCGATCGCTTTCGGGATTCGATTGGTCAGGATGGAATCGAGCCAACGTTCGGCTCCCGGGCCGGAAACCTCGGTCTTGGCGAAGGCCGACATGTCCATGAGGCCGACGTTCTCCTGCACGTTGCGGCATTCGCGGCCCACGAAGTCGAAATCGTTGGAGCGGCGGAAGCTCCATTTATCTCTGGGGCGCTCTCCCGGCTTCGTCGGCGGATGGTTCTCGTTCAGGAGCACGTCCGGCTTCATGAGATCGGCGTCGCTCAGTCCATATCCCGCCGGCGCGAAGAAATTCGGCCGCTCCCAACCATAAGTCGAGCCGAACACCGCGCCGAGCGCCTTCATCCGGTCGTAGCACGGCGTCTGCCGCAGAGGCCGCGCGGCGATGCGCTCTTCGTTGGGATAGTGGACGGTGAAGACCTTGGAATAGGCCTCCTCGTTCTTTTCGACGAGATAGCCCGCTTGCGCGTACGGTCCGAAGCGCCGTGGATCGACGCCCAGCATGTCGATGGTCGGCTCGCCTTCGACGATCCATTCGGCGAGCTGCCAGCCGGCGCCGCCGGCGGCGGTAACGCCGAACGAATGGCCCTCGTTGAGCCAGAAGTTCCTCAACCCCGGCGCCGGACCGACGATCGGCGAGCCGTCGGGAGTATAGGCGATGGCGCCGTTGTAGACTTTCTTGACCCCGACCTCGCCGAACGCGGGCACTCGGGCGATCGCGGTCTCGATATGCGGAGCGAGGCGGTCGAGATCCTCAGGAAAGAGCTCGTATTCGCTCTCCGGCGAGGGACCATCGATGTAGCAGGCCGGCGCGCAGATCTCGTAGGGCCCGAGCAGAAGCCCGCCCGCCTCCTCGCGCATGTACCAGGAGGAGTCCGATTCGCGCAGAACCCCCATTTCCGGCAGTCCCTGCGCCTTGCGCTTGACGATCTCGGGATGCGCCTCGGTGACGATGTACTGGTGCTGCACCGGGATGACGGGCACGTTGATACCGACCATGGCGCCTGTCCGCCGGGCGAAATTCCCAGTGGCCGACACGACATGCTCGCAGGTGATGTCGCCCTTGTCTGTTCTCACTCGCCACTCGCCGCTCGGAAGCCGCTCTATGGCGGCGACCGTGGTGTGGCGGTTGATCTCCGCCCCGCGGTCGCGCGCGCCGCGCGCCAGGGCCTGCGTCAGGTCGGCGGGCTGGATATAGCCGTCCTCCGGATGCCGGATCGCGCCGAGGATTCCCTCGACATCGCAAAGCGGCCAGATCTCCTTGACCTCCTGCGGGGTCAGGAACTTTGCCTTGACGCCGATCGTCTCCGCGACGCCCGCGTAATAATTGTACTCGTCCATCCGATCGCGGGTCCGGGCGAGGCGGATGTTCGACACCTGCCGAAGGCCGGGGTCGAGGCCGGTCTCCTTCTCGAGCGTCTGATAGAGCGCGACCGAATATTTGTGGATCTGCCCGACCGAATAGCTCAAGTTGAACAGCGGCAGGAGACCGGCCGCGTGCCAAGTCGAGCCGGACGTCAGCTCCTTGCGCTCGATGAGCACGCTGTCGGTCCAGCCCTTCCTCGCGAGATGATAGAGGGTCGAGACGCCGACCACCCCTCCGCCAATCACCACTGCCCGCGCGTGCGTTCTCATGGACGCTCCCTCAACCGAGCCATATTTGGCGCGGCCCCGTTTCGCCGCTTTCCAAAGGGTCCGCCAAAACGCCGTATGCGCGCAATCGGCCGGCGGTCAATGTCGGGCGCGAACGCCGGCAGTGCGCCGCGCCGGCACGACGCTCCGCCAGAGGCGTCGGTCTTTCAACGGTTCACAAAGTCGGAAACGTCGAGAGTGGCGATCTCGAACGCCTCGCTCTGGCCGGGCAGGGCGGCCGCGACAATCAGCAACGTCCTGTATCCGGTCGACCCCGGCGGAAACCACTTCGGGTGCTGCACATTCCACTTGCAACTGGTGACCTGAACGGCGGGGGCGGCACCGGCTGCGTCCTGCACGAAAATCGCGTAGGTGTCGCCCTCGATCTGGTTGCAGCTCCGATTGGATTCGAAGGCGAACCACTTTCCGTCGGGCGACCACCAGCCGGCGCGACCTTGGAATATCTGGAAAAAGCCGGATGTCTTCGGCGCCGATCGATCGAGCGGCGAAACCCGGCCGGTCGCCGTGTCGGTCACCCAGATGTAGTTGATATCTTGATTGTAATAGTTGCTGTCATGATTGTTCTGCCCGGCAAACGCGACGAGGTTCGGCTTGTCTTGATTGACGCTCGGGAAGCCCGCCCAGACATTGTCGTTCGCCAGAGGCGAGAGCAATTTTTTTCCGGTTTCAGCATCGATCTTGGCGCTTATCTGCTTCTTCGTCACATCGACCGCGATGCTTTGGCAGTCGGGATACCAGGAGGGATAGATCATGCCTTTGGTGCCGGGGAGCAGGGTCGGCGACCCGCCGTCGGCGGCGACAACGTAAACGCCATCCTCATTGCTGAACGCGACCGGGCCGGCGGTCAGGGACCCCATGGCCCTGCGCCAGCACCAATCGGCGCGGGAGGAAGGGATGGTCACGAAGCTGGTGACCGCGTGGGTCACGAGGGACAGGGAATAGAGCGTCGTGACGCTCGGGTTGCTCGCGAATGTCCTTTCGAAGATGACAGCGGACGCGTCGGCATTGACGACGGGCCTGTAGTCGCTGATTTCCGGGTTCGGCGTCAGCAGGAAATGCGGCTCGACGTAAGACTGGACGGCGGCTTGCGCCGCTGCCGGAGGGCTCGACGTTGCGCCTTGCGCCAAGCATGTCGCGCTTGTGGCGATTAGCCACCAGAGAGCCCCCATCGGCGCAACGATGCGCATCTGCCCCTCCCGAAAAAGTCCGCCCCGACATTTCTGCGAAGCCTCGGACTCGCGGACAGTAGCTTGGCCCCGACCTCGAGACAACGATTGTCCGATCAGAACGCCGTCGATCGCAGCCGGCCGATCGTTCTCATGCGCTTGCCCTCTTCCAGCCCTCCCGCAAGCGGGAGAAGGTTTCAATAGCTCGCGTCCGGCATCGACGCCTTGCGCTCGTCGATGAAGGCGCGGATCGCCTCGTCCTTCGCCGGATCGAGCGGCGGCGCTTCGTATTCGGCGAGCATCGACTTCCATAAGGCGTTGGCGCGCGTCGCCGCGTCCTTCGAGCCTTCCTCCATCCACTGCTCGACCGAATTGTTGTCGGCGATGTTGGAGCGATAGAAGGCGGTCTCGAAATTCGCCTGCGTGTGGGGGCAGCCGAGGAAATGCCCGCCGGGCTCGACCTGCCGGAAGGCCTCCATCCCCTGCCCGTTGTCGCTGAGGTCGACGCCCTTGGCCAGCACATGCATCGCCCCGAGCTGATCGAAATCCATGACGAACTTTTCATAAGAAGCCGAGAGGCCGCCCTCGAGCCAGCCGGCAGCGTGCAAGACGAAATTGGCCCCGGCCAAAACGGTCGGAACGAGCGTCTGGGCGCTTTCGTAAGCCGCCTGGGCATCGGGAACCTTCGAGGCGCAGAGTGAGCCGCCGGTACGGAACGGCATGTTCATCCGCCGCGCCAGTTGCGCCGCGCCGTAGATCGCAAGCGCCGCCTCCGGCGTGCCGAAGGTCGGCGCGCCGGACTGCATCGACAGCGTCGAGACGAATGTTCCGAACACGACCGGCGCCCCAGGACGCGTGAGCTGGCAGAAGGCGGTCCCCGCCATCACCTCGGCCAGCACCTGCGTCAGCGTGCCGGCGACCGTCACCGGACTCATCGCGCCCGACAGGATGAAGGGCGTGATGATGCAAGCCTGGTTGGCGCGCGCATAAACCTCCGCCGCGCCGAGCATGGTCGAATCCCATACGAGCGGCGAATTGGCGTTGATGAGACTCGTCAGCACGGTGTTGTCGCGCACGAAATCCTCGCCGAACAGAAGCTCGCAGATGCGCACACTGTCCGCGGCCCGCTCCGGCTTGGTCACCGAGCCCATGAACGGCTTGTCGGAATATTTGAGATGGGAATAGACCATCTCGAGATGGCGCTTGTTGACCGGCAGATCGACCGGCTCGCATAGGGTCCCACCCGAATGGTGGATGTAGGGGCTCAGATAGGCGAGCTTGACGAAGTTCTGGAAGTCCTCGAGCGTTCCGTAGCGCCTGCCCTTGTCGAGGTCGTGGACGAAGGGAGAGCCGTAGTTCGGCGCGAACACCATCGCGTCGCCGCCGATGACGACGTTGCGCTCCGGATTGCGCGCGTGCTGCACGTAGCTCGACGGCGCGGTCGCGCACAGTTGGCGCGCCAATCCGCGCGGAAAGCGCACTCGCGCGCCCTTCACGTCGCAGCCCGCGCCGCGAAAGAGGTCGAGCGCGCGCGGAAAGTCGCGGAACTCGACGCCGATCTCCTCGAGCAGCGCATCCGCGTTGCGCTCGATGATCTCGAGCCCCTCCTCGCTCAGACATCTCGGTCAGCGGAATCTTGCGGGTGATGTAGGGGATAGAAGCCGCCGAGCGGTGAGCGCGGGCCGAGCGGCGCGCCTCGCGGCCGCGGCGAGGCTCCCGGACGGCGGTCGAAGCGGGTTCGGACATCGGCGTCTCCCTCCGGCGCAAGCGATCACACGACATTGCGACGGCAGCGCTGCGATTTGAAGCCAGAAAATTGAGGCGCCGATCGTCGGCTTGGTCATGCGGTTGGCGAAAGCGGGCGCTCCCGATTGCCCGACAAGCGGCTGAAACGATGGACCCCGCTTTCACGAGAGCTACGCTCGCTTGCTATCGCTGCCGCGTCTCCCAATCCTTCGCCACGTAAAATGTCGCATTCGACGCCGGAAGCGGGTCACGCCCCCGGATCAGGTCCGCGGCCTTCTCCGCGATCATGATCGTCGGCGCGTTGAGATTGCCGTTGGTGATCGAGGGCATGATCGACGAGTCGACGACGCGCAAGGCTTCGACGCCGATGACGCGCGTCTCGGGATTGACCACGGCGAGCGGATCGTCGAGCGCGCCCATCTTGCAGGCGCCGCAGGGATGGTAGGCGCTTTCGACATGGTCGCGCACGAAGGCGTCGATCGCCTCGTCGCTCACGCAGTCCGCACCGGGGCGGATCTCGCGCCCGCGATACGGATCGAAAGCCTTTTGCGCAAAGATCTCGCGGGCGAGCCTCACGCAGGCCCGCATCTCGGCCCAGTCCTCGGGATGGCTCATGTAGTTGAAATGGATGAGCGGCGGCTCGGCGGGATCGCGGGACCTGAGCCGCACCGAGCCGCGGCTCTGCGACCGCATCGGTCCGACATGGGCCTGAAACCCGTGTTCCCTGGCGAGCGACGAGCCGTCGTAGGCGATCGCCATCGGCAGGAAGTGGAACTGGATGTCGGGATAGCGCGCCCCCGCGCGCGAGCGGATGAAACCGCCCGCCTCGAAATGATTGGAGGCGCCGAGGCCACGACCCCGGGTCAGCCAGAGCAAACCGACGAGGCCCCGCGCGACCAGGCCGGTGTGGGCGTAGAGCGTGATCGGCTGCTTCGACGCCACCTGGAAATAGAACTCGAGATGGTCCTGCAGGTTCTCGCCGACGCCCGGCCGGTCGGCCACGACGTCGATGCCGAGCGCCCGCAGTTCGGCCGCGGGGCCGATCCCCGAGAGCTTCAGGAGCTGCGGGGAGTTGATCGCTCCGCCGCTCAAGATCACTTCCCGTCTCGCTCTCGCCAGATAGGTCCGGCCGCCGTGGCGATAATGAACGCCGATCGCCCGGCGGCCGTCGAAGGCGATGCGCTCGGCGAGCGCATGGGTGAGGACCGTCAGGTTCGGCCGCTTCATCGCCGGCCTCAGATAGGCATTGGCCGTCGACCAGCGCACGCCGTCCTTCACCGTCATGTCGAACCAGCCGAACCCCTCCTGCCGTTCGCCGTTGAGGTCGGCGCTGACCGCGTAGCCGGCCTGGCGGCCGGCCTCGATGAAGGCCTCGTAGAGCGGGCTGTGTTTCAGCCCGCGCGACGTCGCGAGCGGCCCGTCGTGTCCCCGCCACGCATCACCGCCCCCGCGAAAGCTCTCGGCGCGGCGAAAGTAGGGAAGGACGTTCGCGTAAGACCAGCCTTTGGCGCCTTCCTCCTCCCAACGCTCGAAGTCCAGCGGATGTCCGCGCACATAGACGAGGCCGTTGATCGACGACGAGCCGCCGAGCACTTTTCCGCGCGGACAATTGATCCGCCGGCCGCCGAGATGCGCCTCGGGCTCGGTGCGATAGCCCCAGTTGTAGGTCCGGGAATTCATCGGCAGCGAGAGCGCCGCCGGCATTTGGATGATCAGCGCCCGGTCGGATCCGCCGTATTCGAGCGCGAGCACGGTCGAGCGCCGGTCCTCGGTCAGCCGGTCGGCCAGCACACAGCCGGCCGAGCCGGCGCCGACGATGACGTAGTCGTAAGCCGTCTGGATCATCCGCTTGCCGGCGCTCCGTCCGCTCGTCCCGCGACGATCTGCGTCAAAGGAGGCGCCGCGACAAGGGCGATGTCGCCGGAGCACAGTTAGAGCCCACGCCATGCGCCCGCTTTTCAGACCGAAGTTTTCGTGTCAGTTTCATAAATCTATCGCGATGCTGCCGGCTATCGTCCGCTGGGCTTCCACAACTCCGTGCGAGAACCGGGTCGCGACGATCGGGTGGAGGACGGCCATGACAACGATCGCCAACGCGTCTCCGCGGCTCTACAATGAAGATCTCGCTCCCGCCCCGCCCGAAAAGAGAAATTGGGGCGCGTTCAGCATTTTCAACGTCTGGACGTCGGACGTCCACAGCCTCTGGGGCTATTACCTCGCCGCGAGCCTGTTCCTGATCTGCGGCAACTTCATCAATTTCATCGTGGCGATCGGCATCGGCTCGCTCATCATCTTCGTCCTGATGAGCCTGGTGGGAAATGCGGGGGTGTCGACCGGCGTTCCCTATCCGGTGCTCGCTCGAGCCAGCTTCGGCACCTTCGGCGCCAATTTCCCGGCGCTGGTTCGGGCGATCGTCGCTTGCTTCTGGTACGGCGCCCAGACGAGCGCCGCCTCCGGCGCAATCGTCGCGCTTCTCACGCGCAGCGACCTCGTCGCAGCGTTCAACAGGAATCATCACCTTTTGGGACATTCGACGCTTGAAACGATTTGCTTTGTCGTTGTCTGGGCGCTCCAGCTCCTCATCATTCAGCATGGGATGGAAACCGTCCGGAAGTTCCAGGATTGGGCGGGTCCGGCGGTTTGGGTGATGATGCTGATCCTCGCGATTGCGCTCACCATAAAGGCGGGCGGCGTCTCGTTCACCGGCGGAATTCCCCGAGACGTGCTCCTGCAAAAGACGGCCGACGCGGGGGTCCCCGGGGAGCCCGGCTCCTTCGCGGCGCTTGCGGCGGTGGCGGCAACCTGGGTCACCTATTTTGCCGCGCTCTATCTCAATTTCTGCGACTTCTCGCGCTACGCGCCGGACAAACGGGCGGTGAGAGTCGGCAATCTTTGGGGCCTGCCTGTCAACCTGATCCTCTTCTCTCTGGTCGCCGGCCTCACCACGACGGCGGCCTATGCCGTCTATCACGAGGCGTTGCTGCACCCGGACGAGATTTCCGCACGCTTCGACAACTGGTTCCTTGCGCTCGTCGCCGCGCTGACCTTCGCGGTGGCGACGCTCGGCATCAATGTCGTGGCGAACTTCGTCTCGCCTGCGTTCGATTTCGCCAACATTTTCCCGAGCATGATCACCTTCAAGAGGGGCGGCTATATCGCGGCGATCATTGCGCTCCTGCTGTACCCTTTCGCTCCGTGGCAGGGGAGCGCCGCAGCCTTCGTGGGCGTGATCGGCTCGACCATGGGGCCGATCTTCGGGATCATGATGGTCGACTACTACCTGATCCGGAGCGGCGTGGTCGACGTCGCCGCTCTCTACCAGGAGAATGGACAATATCGCTACACCAACGGCTGGAACGCCAACGCGTTGATTGCTGCGGCGATCGGCATCCTGTTCTCCAGCATCCTGCCCAACTTCACGCACGTTCTGCCGTCGTGGTGGGGCGTCTATGGCTGGTTCTTCGGAGTGGCGATCGGCGGCGCGGCCTATTATGCGCTGGTGAGGGCGCGCGGCCCCTCGCCGGCTGAGGCTCGGGTGTCGCTAGGGACCTGAAGGAAGTCGAGTTTGCGGCCGCACACTGCGCGTAAAGTGGTGCGGCCGCCGATATGTAGCCGATATGTATTGGACAGCCGTCCGCGTCAGATGGGATCCGGCCCGCGCGAAATGGCGGCGACGCCGGTGCGCGAGACTTCGACGAGGCCGAGCGGACGCATCAGGTCGACGAAGTCGTCGATCTTCTGCGGCGCGCCGGTCAGTTCGAAAATGAAGCTGCCGATGGTGGCGTCGATGACCTTGGCGCGAAACGCCTCGGCGAGGTTCATCGCCTCGACCCGGTTCTCGCCCTTGCCCCTGACCTTGATCATTGCCAGCTCGCGCTCGATCGCCCGCACGGTGAGCGTCAGGTCCTTCACCGAATGGACCGGCACCAGCCGCTCGAGCTGATGGCGGATCTGCTCGATGATTTCCGGTGTGCCGGAGGTGACGATGGTGATGCGCGAGAGATGCGTCTCGTGCGCGACCTCCGCCACCGTCAGGCTCTCGATGTTGTAACCGCGCCCGGCAAAAAGGCCGACCACACGCGCGAGCACGCCGGGCTCGTTGTCGACCAACACCGACAGCGTATGCCGCTCGATATTGGATTTGACGGTCGCCGAGGAGTAAGGCGAGAGCGGCGGGCTGGGTGTCTTGATCATATTCATGAATGTCCTCGTCGATGAAGCGGCCGTTTGAGGCGGCGGGCCCGGAATGAATTTCAGGCCGCCTGGGCGTCCGGCGCCGCCGCGACCCAGCGCTGGAAGAGATCGAAGTCGATGTTGCCGCCCGACAGCACGAGCCCGACCTTGCGCCCCGCGAGGCGCGCGCGCTCCTTCATCGCCGCGGCGAGCGCAGCCGCGCCTGCGCCCTCGGCGAGATTGTGCGTGTCGGTCCAGTAGGCGCGGATCGCCGCCGCGATCTCGTCATCGCGAACGAGCGCGATGCGGGACGCGCCTTTGACGATGACGTCGAGGGCCTCCTCGTCGGGGACCCTCGTCGCCATGCCGTCGGCAAGAGTGTCGGCGCTCGCGGTCGGCACGACATGGCCCGCGGCGAAGGAGAGCGCATAGGCCGGGGCCGCGGCGGACTGGACGCCGACGATCTCGGTCTTGAGGTCGAGCGCGTCGCGCGCCGAGATGCAGCCGCAGATCCCCGAGCCCTGGCCGATGGGAACGTAGAGCACGTCGAGATCGGCGTGCTCGCTCATGAGTTCGAGGGCGTAGGTCGACACGCCGAGCGCGAGGTCGCGGTGAAACGATGGCACCGCGTGCAGCCCCCGCTCGGCGGCGAGCCGCATCGCCTCCTCGCGGGCGGCCTGGAAGTCTTGACCATGCTCGATCAGCTCCGCGCCGAACGCCCGCATGGCGGCGTTCTTCTCACGCGAGTTGCAATGCGGCGCGACGATCGTGACAGAGAGGCCCAGGCGCCGCCCGGCGAACGCGAGGCTCTGTCCGTGATTGCCGCGCGTCGCCGAGACCAGGCCCGTGACCCGCGGCTGGCGGCGCCGGAGCGCCTCCACGTAGGTCAGGCCGCCGCGCACCTTGAACGCGCCGATCGGCTGATGGTTTTCGTGCTTGACGACGACTTCGGCGCCGAGGCGCGCCGCGAGCAGCGGCCAGGAGATGGCCGGCGTCGGCCGCATGGCCGCCAGCACGACCTCGTGCGCCTTTCGCATCTCTTCGAGACTGAACATCACGCCTCCGTAGCCCATCATTGCGGGCGCAGCGAAGCAATCCATGGACCAGAGGAACCGCCCTTCGACCTCCCGGATTGCTTCGTCGCTCCGCTCTTCGCAATGATGGGGTTAGCTCGGTCGAACAGCGCTTCGGCTCACACCAGCATCTTGCCCTTCTCGTCGATGACGTTGCCGATCTCGATCCCGGCGTCGTCCTCGAGGTCGGCCATGATCATCTCGTTGTGCGCCTTGCCCGACGGAATCATCGGGAAGCAGTTCTCCTTCTGGTCGACCAGGCAATCGAAGATCACCGCCTTCGGCGAATCGATCATCTCCTTAATCGCGGCGTCGAGACGGGTCGGGTCTGCGCAGCGGATGCCGTGCGCGCCGTAAGCCTCGGCGAGCTTGACGAAATCGGGCAGCGAGTCCGTGTAGCTTTCGGAATAGCGCCCGCCGTGCAGGAGCTCCTGCCACTGCCGCACCATCCCCATGTACTGGTTGTTGAGGATGAAGATCTTGACCGGCAGGCGGTATTGCGCCGCCGTCGACATCTCCTGCATGTTCATCAGGATGGACGCTTCGCCCGCGACATCGATCACGAGCGACTTTGGATGCGCGATCTGCGCGCCGATCGCCGCCGGCAGGCCATAGCCCATCGTGCCGAGTCCGCCAGAAGTCATCAGCCGGTTCGGCTCGTCGAAGCCGAAATGCTGGGCGACCCACATCTGGTGCTGGCCGACCTCGGTGGTGATGTAGAGATCCCGGCCCCTGGTCAGCTCATAGAGGCGCTTGATCGCGTGCTGCGGCTTGATGATCTTGTCGGAGTTGCGAAAGTTGAACGAGTCGCGCGCCCGCCATCCGTCGATCACGCTCCACCACCTGGCGAGGCTCGCCTGCTCTGCTTGGTGCGAACCTGAGCGCCACAGTCGGACCATGTCCTCGAGCACGTGGGCGGCGTCGCCGACAATGGCGAGGTCGGCCTTCACGTTCTTGTTGATCGACGAAGGATCGATGTCGATGTGGATCTTCCTCGATTTTGGCGCGAAGGCATCGATACGACCGGTGATGCGGTCGTCGAAGCGGGCGCCGATGCAGATCATCAGGTCGCAGTCGTGCATGGCGTTATTCGCCTCGAACGAACCATGCATGCCGAGCATGCCGAGCCACTGCGTGTCGGTGGCGGGATAGGCGCCGAGGCCCATCAGCGTGGAGGTGATCGGGAAGCCGGTGGTTCGGACAAGCTCGCGCAAAAGGGCAGACGCGTGCGGCCCAGAGTTGATGACGCCGCCGCCGGTGTAGAAGACCGGCTTCTTCGCCGCCGCCATCATCTCGACCGCATGCCGCACCCGCTCGAGGTCGCCCTTGAGTTGCGGATGATAGGTCTTGTGCTGGATGTTGCGCTGGAACGAATAGGCGCCGCTGGCGAACTGCACATCCTTCGGGATGTCGACGACGACCGGGCCCGGGCGGCCATTCGAGGCGATGTAAAACGCCTCGTGCAAAATGCGCGGCAGGTCCTCGATGCGGCGCACGAGATAGTTGTGCTTGGTGCAGCTGCGGGTGATGCCGGTCGTGTCGCATTCCTGGAAGGCGTCCGAGCCGATGAGATGGGTCGGCACCTGGCCGGTGATGCAAACGAGCGGGATCGAATCCAACAACGCGTCGGTGAGGCCGGTGATGGCGTTGGTGGCGCCGGGTCCGGAGGTGACGAGAAGGACGCCGACTTTGCCGGACGAGCGGGCGTAGCCCTCGGCGGCGTGAGCCGCGCCCTGCTCGTGCCGCACCAGAATGTGCCGCACCTTGTCCTGGTTGAAGATCGCGTCATAGATCGGCAGCACCGCGCCGCCCGGATAGCCGAAGACGCACTCGACGCCCTGGTCCACGAGCGCCTCAACCACCATTTCGGCGCCGGTCATGTGCTTGGCCATAGTCGCTTCTCTCCGCTTTCGTCGGTCGTCCTGGAATTGAAGGCAACAAAAAAGGCCCTCGAAGGGGCCTCGGGTAAGCGCTGTCGAGCGGGCTGCAGGGTCTATGCTTGCCCACTCTCCAGCGCCGAAGATACGATAAGGGTCGTCACCGATTGCAGCCTTTTTCCATTAGTATTGCAACCGTACGTGAAGTGAGGCGGCCACGTCAAGAGCGGGTTCACGACATTTCGACGCCGGCAATAAGACCGGCGCAATTATAGGCCGGTAGTTGTTGGCGAGGGTGCAGAGATCACACCGGGATCCGCGGGCGCGGCTATTGATGATTGGTGCAGCATGTCGATGACCGTCAAGACGATCAAGGCCGAGGTTCTCCACATCGCCTATGGAGAGTATGGGCGCGCCGACGGCTGGGCGTGCATTCTTGGTCACGGCTTCCCCTATGATGTTCGCGCTTACGCCGAGGTCGGGCCGATTTTGGCGGACGCTGGCGCCCGCGTGATCGTCCCCTATTTGCGCGGCTTCGGCCCGACCCGCTTTCTTGCGTCCGAGACGCCGCGTTCGGGCGAGCAGGCGGCGCTCGGGGCCGACCTTCTGGCGCTGATGGACGCGCTTCATATCGAGCAGGCGGTTCTCGGCGGCTACGACTGGGGCGGGCGGTCGGCGTGCATCGTCTCGGCGCTCTGGCCGGAGAGGGTTGCCGCGCTCGTATCCGCCAATTCCTACAACATCCAGGACATCGCGCGTGCGATGGAGCCGGCCTCTCCGTCCGAGGAGGCCGCGTTATGGTACCAGTATTATTTCCACTCCGAACGAGGCCGGCGCGGCCTGATGAAGGACCGGCGCGGGATCGCGCGCCTTCTGTGGCGCATGTGGTCGCCGGCCTGGGGCTTCGACGAGGCGACGTTCGAGCGCACGGCGCCCGCGTTCGATAATCCCGACTTCGTCGAGGTCATCGTTCATTCCTACCGGCATCGTTACGGCCTCGTCGCGGGGGACCCGGCATACGCGGAAATCGAGGCGGCGCTCGCCAAGCAGCCGCCGATCACCGTTGCGTCGATCTCGATCGACGGCGATTCCGACGGCGTAAATCCCGGAACGGCCCACCACGCCGGCAAGTTCATTGGAGTCCACGAGCATCGCGTCTTCAAAGGCGCCGGCCACAATCTGCCGCAGGAGCGACCGGAAGAATGGGCTCGCGCCGTACTCGACGCACGGGCGATGAGGCTGGCGTCCACTGTAGAAGGCATGCCATCGCGACCGTCGTCGTCGGACCGAGATCAGGCGGCGGGCGCCAGCGTCGGATCCGAAAGCAGCGCCGGCGGAGACGGGCTCGAGATCCGTGACGCTCGCCCGGAGGAGTTCGAGCCGGTCGGGCGGCTCATGATCGAGGCCTATTCCAGGCTCGAGGGCTTTCCCACGCAGGACGCGCAGCCCGGATATTATGAGTTGCTCAGAAGAATTCGGCGAACGGACGGCGAAGCCCGGCGTTCGCCTCTTGGTCGCTTGCGAGGGGTCCTCGCTGGTCGGCGCGGTCGTCTATTTCTCCGACATGGCTCAATACGGATCCGGTGGAGCGGCGCCCTTGGAGCGAAACGCGTCCGGCTTCCGCTTCCTCGCCGTCGACCCGAAGGCGCAGGGACGCGGCGTCGCTAAGGCGCTCGTCGAGCGGTGCGTTGAAATCGCCGCCGCCGACAGACGTCGCTGCGTCGTGATCCATTCGACCGAGCCGATGCGTATCGCACGGGCGCTCTACGAAAAACGCGGTTTCAGAAGAGCGCCCGAGCTCGATTTCTTGCAGAGCGGATACCCGGTGTCGGGTTATCGGCTGAGATTTTGATCAGCTCTTCATCGCCCCCGGCCCCGGAATCGCGCCGGGAGGACATTTGCCGAGAATGATCATCCCGAGCACTTCGTCCTTGGTCATGTCAGAGACGCGGCCGGAGCCGACGATCTGCCCGTTTTTCATCACCGTCACGCGGTCCGCGAGGTCGAACACGTCGTGGATATCGTGGCTGATGAGAAAGATGCCGAGTCCTTCGGACTTGAGCTGCTTCACGAGTTCGCCGACCTGCGCCGTCTCGGCCGGTCCCAGCGCTGCTGTGGGCTCGTCCATGATCAGGATCTTGGCGTTGAAATGGATCGCCCGCGCGATGGCGACTGACTGGCGCTGGCCGCCGGAGAGTGCGATGACCGGCTCCTTGAAGCGGCGGAAATTGGGATTCAGCCGTCCCATCACCTTGCGCGCCTCCGACTCCATGGCGCCGTCGTCCAGCGTGCCCCACGCGGTCAGCAGCTCCCGCCCGAGATAGAGGTTCGACGCCGCGTCCACGTTGTCGGCGAGCGCCAGCGCCTGATAGACCGTCTCGATACCGTAATTCTTGGCGTCGCGGGGATTGCTGATGTGCGCTTCCTGCCCCTCGATGAAGATTTGCCCGGCGTCGCGCTTGTAGGCGCCGGACAGGATCTTGATCAGGCAGGACTTGCCGGCGCCGTTGTGGCCGAGCAGGCCCACGACCTCACCTGGATAAACGTCGAGATAGGCGTGATCGACCGCCTTCACGCCGCCGAAGGCGAGCGAGATGTCCTTCATTTCGACGAGCGGTGTTTGAACGGCGACGTTCATGGCTTAACCCTTGGCGGTTCTACGGCGATAGAAAGTGTCGATGCCGACGGCCGCGACGAGCACCGCGCCGACGACCATCTGCTGGGCGGCCGAGTCAAAGCCGAGCAGCACCATGCCCGACTGCAAGGACTGGATGACGAAGGCGCCGATCAGCGCGCCGTAGATGGTGCCGACGCCGCCGGCAAGCGACGTTCCGCCGATAACCGCGGCTGCGATCACGTAAAGCTCGTCCAGCGTGCCGAGCGCGTTGGTCGCCGAATCGAGCCGCGCCGAATTGATGCAGGCGGCGACGCCCGCGAGGAGCCCCATCAGCGCAAACACAGCCACTGTGATCATCTTGGTGTTGATGCCGGCGAGCTCCGCCGCGTCAGGATTGCCGCCGATCGCGTACACATAGCGGCCGAAGCGGGTGCGCTTGGCGACGAAGGTCATCACAACGCCGGCGGCGATCGCGATCAGGACCGGAATAGCGTAGCCGGTCGCGATGATGTATCCGCCCTCTGGGACCGGAATGTTGTGGGTCTTCGCGTAAGCCGCGGCCACCCGCTCGGGCCAGGGATAGGCATTGACGACCGCCGTCGCGCCGAGCGCGACGAAGCAGCCGACGACCGCGATCGTTACTTCCGCCCATATCGGCCGCTGGGGGAAGTTGTAGCGCGCGCGCCTCTGACGGCGCGAATAAAGACCGAAGAGGATGCCGACGCAGGCGATCGCGGCCAGCGCCCAGCTCCAAACGGCGCCGATCGAGCCGTGCGGGCCGCCGCCGATCAGAGCGAAGCGGTTGTCGAGCGGAGCGATGGTGGCGCCGGTCGTGACCCACCAGGCCGCGCCGCGCCAGAACAATTGCCCGCCGAGCGTGACAAGGAAGGCGGGAATGCCGAAATAGGCGATGAGCGAGCCCTGAAAAGCGCCGACCGCCGCTCCGAGGACGACGGCGAGGACGACGGCGAGAATCCAGATCAGCGGATTGTCAAGCCCGAGGTAGTGGGGCAGGAAATAGACTTGCGCAACACCGACGACGTTGCCGACAAAGGCGATGATCGAGCCGACCGACAGGTCGATGTGACGCATCACGATGACGAGAACCATCCCGGTCGCCATGACGGCGATCGAGGATGTCTGGACCGTGAGATTCCACAAATTGCGGGGCGTCAGGAACACGCCCTCGCCTGTTTGAAGCCAGGTATAAATGTTGAACCCGACCCAGATCAGCGCCAGCGCGGCGATCATGCCGATCATGCGGGTGTCGATCTCGGTGGCGCGCACCAGCCGCCGAATGAGCGGCTCTTCCGGCGATCCGCCAAGCGCGCTCGGCGCTGCAGTTGACATGGTCTCTCCCTCGCTTTTTCGTTCGACGCCGCCGTACGCTGGGGCCCGTTCTGTGAAGAGAGACGCTGCGCCGCCGTCGTGACGGCGCAGCGCCCATTTGTCTTACTCGACCACGATTGGTCAGCTCACTTGCAGAACGGCGTCTTCGCCGGATCCACGCCGGCGCAGACCTCCGCCTTAGTGATCCATCCCTTGTCGACGATCACATTGAGGTTGTCCTTGGTCACGGCGAGCGGCGTCAGCAGGATGCTGTCGAGCTTCATGTGCTTTGGTCCGCCGGAGAAGGGCTTCACGTCAGGGATCTGGGTGCGCTTCTTGCCCTGGGCCAGCTCGATCGCCGCCTCGGCGGCTGTGTGGCCGAGGTCGCGCGAGTCCTTCCAGATCGAGACGGTCTGCGTTCCGAGCGCGATCCGGTTGATCGCCGCGTGGTCGCCGTCCTGGCCGGACACCGGCACGACGCCGGCCAGACCCTGCGCGCGCAGCGCCGCGACGACGCCGCCCGCCATGCCGTCGTTCTCCGCGACGACCGCATCGACCTTATTGTCGTTCTTGGTGAGGATCTGCTCCATTTCCTTCTGGGCGTTGTCCGGCTTCCACCCGTCGGTGTAGGTCTCACCGACGTTCTTGATCTTGCCCGCGTCGATCGCAGGCTTGAGCACCTCCATGATGCCCGAAAACAGGAAGTTGGCGTTGGCGTCGCCCTTATCGCCTTTGATGAAGGCGTAGTTGCCCGCGGGTTTGGCCTGTTCGATGACCTTGGCCATCATGCGGCCGACGCCGACGTTATCAAAAGTGATGTAGAGCACGTTGGGGCTTTCGATTAGGCGGTCATAGGCTATGACCGGAATACCCTCGTCGGTCGCCTTCTTCACCGCCGGCAGGATCGCCTCGTTGTCCATCGCCAGGACAAGGAGCACGTCTGCCCCCTTGGCGATCAGGTCCTCGACGTCCGCGAGCTGCTTGGTCGGATTGGCCTGCGCGTCCGCCGAAATGTACTTCGCTCCCACCTTGTCGAGGACCTGCTTGATCGCCGCCTCGTCGGTCTTCCAGCGCTCCTCCTGGAAGTTCGACCACGAGACGCCGACGGTAATGTTCTTCGCCATCGCCGCAATCGTCGTCAGACTCGCGGACGCGAGAAGCACCGCCCCCAGCACCAGATTTTTTCCGAAACTCATCGATTTTCCTCCGCTTGAGGTCCCCTCAGGACCAAAGTTTTTGATCGCTTCCTTCTTCTCGGAAGGCGGACGCGTCACAATACCAACCGTTCAAGCGCGAACGCAACAAATAACTGTACGGCCCGGCGAAATTGCGCGCGCAGCGCCCCGTCCACCCGCCTGTCGGATTGGGACAAAACCATATCGCTTCCCCCACCGTTGTCGCCAGGCGCGACCGGACTGGCCTCACGTCCGCCACAGTTCAATACGCTCTTTTTTTGGCTGGGCAAAGAACTGACCCACTCGGAAATCGATCGGGCCGTTGAGGACCCGATCCCCGGTCTCGTATCGATGTCGGAGACGATGCTTGCGGCCGGACCATTGATCGTGACACAAGCGAGCGACCACACGCCGCGGAACCCGGAGCAATCCGCTCTTTCGCAAGGCGAGGCGCAAGGGATATGAAACCGCCTCAAGGAATATCAGTCGCGCTTGGCGCGTTCGCCTGCATTTTTGCGGCCAGTCTCGCGTCCGGCGGAAGTTGGGACGAGCGCGTATTTACGTCACACCTCGACTTCGATTCGATCGCTGCGGCGGGGCCTTCGGCGCTCCCCGCACTCATCGAGCGCGGGCGGATTTTGTTCAAGGCGAAATTTACGACGGCCGACGGCGCCGGCCGGCCGAAGGCCACCCAGGCGATCATCCCGACTAGGCGCAAGACCGGCGTCAATCCGCCCTTCAGCCGCACCAGCGGCCCCGACTCGAACTCCTGCTTCGGCTGCCACAACGATCCTGTCGAGGGCGGCTCCGGTGACGACGTCTCCAATGCTTTCGTTTCGGAAGGGTTCGAGAGCGCGGAATTCGACAATATCGACCCCTCGTTTTCGAGCGAGCGCCACACGATCGCGCTCATGGGAGCAGGTCTCGTCGAGCTCTTGGCGCGCGAGATGACGGCCGATCTGCAGGCGATCCGCTCCGACGCCGTCAAACGCGCCTGCGCCTCGGGCGCCAAGGTTCGCGCCGATCTGGTCACCAAGGGCGTGCGCTTCGGCTGGATCGTCGCCCATCCGGACGGCATGGTCGACCTCGATTCGGTCGACGGCGTCGACGCCGACCTCATCGTGCGCCCCTTCAGCCGCAAGGGCGTGTTCACTTCCCTGAGGCAGTTCACCATCAACGCGCTCAACGCCCATCACGGCATGGAGGCGTCCGAGCGGTTCGGCGTGCGCTGGACAGGGAGCCACGACTTCGACGGGAGCGGCGTGCCCGACGCGATGACGCCCGGCGACGTCTCGGCCCTCGTCGCTTTCCAGGCGACATTGCCGCCGCCGACGGTCAAGACCGACCTTCCGGACGATTGGCGCCGCGCGGCGGCGGAAGGCGCAAAACAATTCGACGCGATCGGCTGCCCTTCCTGCCACGTGAAGACGCTGCCGTTGAAGTCGCTGGTCTTCACTGACCCCGCGCCCTACGACATGGCGGGCACGTTGCGCTCCTCGGAGGTGAGGACGCCGATAAAAATCGATCTCTCCATGCTGCCCTTCGCCAAGACGCTGAAGCGGAACGACAAGGGCGAATGGATGATCCCGCTCATGAGCGACCTGAAGCGGCATCTCGTTGTCGACGAGCAGGTAGGCTCGCTCGGCAACGAGCTGCAAGCGCAGCGTTTCGTCGAACGGGACGTCTTTCTGACACCGCGGCTCTGGGGGGTCGGCTCGACCGCTCCCTACGGGCACAACGGCGCCTTCCGCATGCTCGACGAAGTCATCGCCGCGCACGGCGGAGACGCGCGTTTCGCTCGCGACGCCTATCTCGCGCTCGAGCCGGACAAGCGTGACAGCATCGTCGCCTTCCTGCGCTCGCTGGTGATCGAGGCGCCGTGATGCGGTTCGTTGCCTTTCTGCTTTTCCTCGCCTTCGCGGTCACCGCCGCGCGCGCGGGCGGCGGTCCGCTCCGGCCGCTCGGCGACGTGCCCGTCATGCATGAGGAGGCGGAGGCAGTGGGGATTCACAGCGTCTACGACGGGCCCTGGGAATTCTTCGTCGGCGGCGGCGGCGCAGCTTTCGACTGCGACGGCTCGGGCTTCCCCTCCGTCTTTCTCGCGGGGGGAAAGAACCCAGCAAAACTCTTCGTCAACAGGTCGAAGGCGGGCGGCCCGCTTAAATTCGAGGAGAAGCCGGTCGACGTCGATCCCAAGCTGCTCGTCAACGTCATCGGCGCCTATCCAATCGACATCGACGGCGACGGCCACATGGATCTGTTCGTACTCAGGGTCGGGACGAACCTGCTTCTGAAGGGAGGTCCGGACTGCACCTTCACGCTGGCGAACAAGGAATGGAATTTTGAAGGCGATCCCGGCTGGACGACCTCCTTCGCCGCAGAGTGGGAGCCGGGCCAGAAGTTCCCGACGCTGGCGATCGGCCATTACGTCGACCGCGACGCGCCAGGCTCGCCCTGGGGCACCTGCGAGGACAACTCGCTCTATCGCCCGCAGCCCGGCGATAAACCCGATTATTCCGTGCGCACGCCGCTTGTGCCCGGTTTCTGTGCGCTCTCGATGCTGTTCACCGACTGGAACAAGTCGGGCACGCCCTCGCTCCGGATCTCAAACGACCGCCAGTACTATCGCGGCGGCGAGGAGCAGATGTGGCGCGTCGAGCCGGGAAAGACGCCACGGCCCTATACCCGCGCCGACGGCTGGCGGCACGTCTCGATCTTCGGCATGGGCATCGCCGAGGGCGACATCGACGGTTCGGGCTACCCCGAATATTTCCTCACCTCGATGGGCGATGAGAAGCTGGAGAAGCTCGATCCGGATGAGGCCGGCCGCGGCGAGCTGCCGGTCTATCGCGACATCGCCGGCGAAGTCGGCGCTACGGCGCACATCCCCTATACGGGCGGAGACAAGCGTCCTTCGACTGCCTGGCACGCCGAATTCGCCGACTTCAACAACGACGGCCTCCTCGACATCTTCGTCTCCAAGGGCAACCTCTCGCAGATGCCCGATTTCGCCGCCTACGATCCGAGCAATCTCTTGCTCGGCCAGTGGAGCGGCAAGTTCGCAGAGGCTGGGGATCTGGCGGGGATCTCGGGCAAGCGCACGGGCCGGGGCGCGCTGATCGCCGACTTCAACCTCGACGGCATGCTCGATATCCTGCAGATCGACCGCGGTTCCAACGTCGCCATGTTTCGCAACCTCGGGGCGAAATGCGACGACGGCTCGACGATGCCGATGGGCAACTGGACCGAGATCCGGCTCGTCGAACCGAATCCGAACCGCGATGCGGTCGGGGCCAGGATTTCGGTCAAGACGGGCGTGCGCACCCAGACCCGCACCGTCGAGATCGGCGGCGGGGACGCCTCCGGTCACGCCGGCTGGATTCACGTCGGCCTCGGCACCGCAGAGCGGGCGGAGATCCGCGTGCAATGGCCGGATGGCGACTGGAGCCCCACCTATAGGGTGTTCGCCAATCAGTTCGTCGTCGTCGATCGCACGAAGTCTCAGGCGGATTACTGGTATCCGGGGCGCTGAAGGCCGGTTCAACAAGACAAAAGAAAAGCGACGCGCGAAGGGAGGGTTTTCGCGCGCCGCACCCGAATGAGCCGCCCGCCAGCGGGAGGTGCAAGGCGGGTCGAAGCGGACGGCTTCGCCGGGATCTCAAGGGTCAACACAACGCCGGCCGGGCCGGCGTCGCCGAACTGTCATGGATTGCCGCACGGGGCCAGGTGCGTCGACGCCATGGCCTGCGCGCCCTCGTTCATCGCTACGCCGCCGCCGGTGTTGATGACCTCAACGACGTTTCGCGTCGAAGGCTGAACGATGACGATCTCATCATTCGCAACGACGTAGTCGTAGCCGCGGTATTCAGGGACCAAGTCGACGATCGTGGTGGGCAGCGGCATCAGGCTGACGTCACCGGGCAAGGCGACGCCAACGCTGATGTTGTTGATGTGGACGTTGACGTTCTCTCGGTTGGTGGCCATCAGAGTATCGGCGATCCGGGCCGCCCGGTCGTTTGAAAGGTGGGCCTTGCCTTCGGCGCGGACGTTCTGCGGGTTCACATGGGTCTCGCGTCCAGCGTTCTGCTGGCCCTGCCGGTTGTTCTGCATTTCGTTGTGGCCGTTCTGGGCTTCGCCCTCGCGGTGTTCGTTGGTCTGCGCCTCTGCAGCGGTCTTGCCCTTCTCCATCTGACCGGCGCGCTCGGCGGCTTTGCCTTTCTCCTCTCCGGGCCGGTTGGGCTCCGCCGCCTGCGCAGCGGAGTTCTCGTTCTTGTTCCGCGCGCCTTGCTCGTCGGTCTTGTTCTCCTGGGCGCGGTTCTCGCCATTCATCTTTTCCGTCTGCCCCTGGTCGGGACGCTGGTTTTGCGCGGTCTTCCCCTCTTCGCCGCGCTTCATCTCCTGGCCCATTTTCTGTTGGCCCATCTTCTCTTGGCCAGTCTTCTCCTGGCCCGCGCGCTCGTTGCGCAGGCGCTCCTCGCCCGGGGACTGAGCCTGCGCGCTCTGCGCGCGCTCGCCCCTCTGCATGCCGGCGCCCATTGCATGGCCGCCGCCCTTCTCCATCTGATGGGCCGCGGGGCCCTCCTGCCCGGGCTGCCGCTGCTCCTGGGCGACCGCAAGGCTCGCCGCTGAAACCGTCGTCAGCGCCGCGACCGCCGCGGCGCCGATCCATGTCCTACTCCTCATGGCAATCTCCCAAACTGAATCCTCGCGGGGAGATGCTCCCCGCACCGCGTGAGAACTTGCGGCCTTGCCGAATGTTCCAGGCCGGTGAGCCGAAGCGGGAAGGCGAAACGGCGCGGCCCGGGCCGCCGTGCAGAAGGACGAATGCGACGCGATGCGATTGAATTTCGGCCTCCAAATCGATTGTGCGCCGCTTGAGGGCAACGCAAAATGGCTTTACGCTGATGCTTGATGAGGAGATGATTGATGCGCACCACGCTCGACATCGCGGACGACGTCCTGGCCGCCGCCAAGGCCATCGCGGATGAGCAAAGACGGTCGACCGGCGAAGTGATTTCCGACCTGGCGAGGCAGGGGCTGAGCAGGCCCGTCGAGATGGGCTCCCGCGACGGCGTGCCGATCCTGAAAGTTCGCGATCCCGCCGCCCGGGTCAGCCTTGAGACCGTCAACGCGCTCCGGGACGAAGCGCCGTGACGTTTCTTCTCGATGTCAATGTCCTGGTCGCACTCGTCGACAGCGCCCATGTCAGTCACGACGCGGCGCACGACTGGTTCGGCCGCGAGGGGCGCAAGGATTGGGCGACCTGCCCGATCACGGAAAATGGCCTGGTGCGAATCCTCGCCAATCCGAAATATCCGAATGCGCTCCCGACCGCGGCGGACGCGATCGCCCTTCTCGTGCAATTGGTGAGCCTGCCTGGACATGTCTTTTGGACCGCGGACGTCACCCTGCGCGACGCAAACCGCTTCGTGGCGCCCAGGATGCTGACTGCCGGCCAGATCACCGACAGCTATCTCCTTGCCCTTGCGGTCTCCAGAGGCGCAAAGCTCGCGACCCTCGACCGGCGCCTCTCCCCGGTCGCGGTCCACAAGGGCGCACAGGGCCTGCATTTGATCGGCGCGTGATGGCCCGCAGGACTTTCCGGCTCGGGTTGAACAGCCGTCGGGCCTGGATCGTGGTCTGCAAGCGCGCAAATCCGGCATCCGCGGGAATAGGCCTGTTCAGGTCAGGATGCCGACGAGCAAGTCATGGGATCGGCCCGCTCAGACGGCCGCCGCGAAGCGCGGCCGCGGACACAGCGAAGCTTCCGTCGCAGCATCCTGATATGTCGTCGGTCGATCATTCAACCAAACGGTTGACTTTCTGAATCCGACCGCTTACATTCAACTCCATGGTTGAATTTGAGCCGCCCGAGCTGGATACCGTCTTTCACGCCTTGGGCGATGCGACGCGCCGGCGCATGCTTCACGCACTCGCCGGGGGGGAGCGGACGGTCGGCCAGCTCGCCGAGCCCTTCGAGATTTCTTTGGCGGCGGCCTCGAAGCATATCAAGGCGCTGGAGCACGCCGGACTGATTAGCCGAGAGGTGCGCGGGCGCACTCATGTCTGCCGCCTCGACCCAGGCCCTCTCGCCAGCGCCCACCGCTGGCTGACTTATTATGAGCGCTTCTGGACCGGCCGTCTGGACCTGCTCGAACGACTCCTGCGCGCGGAGGACGCCCGCCAAACGACGCCCCAAGAAGGAGACGACCTATGACCGACGCTTCGACCCTGGATCTCTATGGGGCGCTGACGGAGCCCGCCACCCTGAAAATCCACCGCCTTCTGCCTGGTCCGATCGAGCGGGTCTGGGCCTATCTCACGGAGAGCGATCTGCGCCGTCAATGGCTGGCTGCGGGAGACATGGAGATGATGGCCGGCGCGCCATTCGAATTGGTCTGGCGCAACGACGAACTGACCGATCCGCCCGGGGAGCGGCCACTCGGCTTTTCTGCGGAGCATCGCATGCAAAGCCGGGTCACCGAACTCGACCCGCCGCGCAGGCTGGCCTTCGCCTGGCAGGGCAGTGGCGACGTCTCTTTCGACCTCGAGCCGAAAGGCGCCGAGGTGCTGCTGACGGTGACGCACCGCCGCCTGCCCGACCGCAAGACGAAGCTTGGCGTCGGAGCCGGCTGGCACGCGCACCTGGACGTTCTGGTCGCGCGGATGACCGGCGCCGACCCTGGACGTTTCTGGGACGGCCTCAGCCGTCTCCGGGAAGAATACGACCGCCGATTGCCCGCCTGACCCGACGACCCCCGCGTTCGAAAAGACGCCCGTCTGTCAACGGGCGAAGGAGCGCGGCGGCCAAACCCGCCGGTTCAAGCAAGACCTGCCAAGGAAGGAGACGAGGATGACGACACACATGACGGGAACACGGGAACAATGGCTTACCGCCCGCCTCGCTTTGCTCGAGGAGGAGAAGGCGCTGACGCGGCAAAGCGACGAGATCGCGCAGCGGCGCCAGGAGCTGCCCTGGGTTCGGATCGACAAGGACTACCGTTTCGACACCGAGGACGGGAGCGCGTCGCTTGCGAACCTCTTCCGCGGGCGCTCGCAACTCATCATCTATCATTTCATGTTAGGGCCGGATTTTTCGGCGGGCTGTCCGTCCTGCTCGTCGATCGCCGACGGCTTCAACGGCGTCGCCGTCCATTTGGCCCACCATGACGTGATGCTGTGGGCGGTCTCGCGGGCGCCGCTCGCAAAGCTGCTGGCGTACCGGCGGCGGATGGGTTGGACATTCCCGTGGGCCTCGTCGTTCGGCGGCGATTTCAACGCCGACTTCAACGTCTCGCTCACCGAGCGGCAACAGCGCGACGGCGGCGTCGACTATAATTACCGCCCCGTCCAGCCGTTGACCCCGGGGGGCGATGGAGGACCTGTCGCCCAAATCGCCGCGATGGCCGGAACGGACGCGGCCACGTTCATGCGCGAGAGGCCGGGCATGAGCGCGTTCGCGCTCGAGGACGGCGTCGTCTACCACACCTACTCCGCCTATGCGCGCGGGCTGGATGGCCTCTGGGGCATGTACCAGTGGCTCGACCGGGCGCCCAAAGGACGCAACGAGACCGGCATCTGGTGGCGCCGCCACGACGAGTACGACAGGGGTTGAAGTCATGGGTTGTGGTGGCCCAGCAACTCTTCGGCGGGAGAGGAAACATGAGCGAGGCTTTTGTGGAGGGAAGCGGCCGCGGCGGGGGTCGTTCCGAAGGCGGCGCCATGGCGGGCCTCGGCGCCGCGGGCTGGCTGGGACTCGCCGCGGCGCCCACCTTCGCCATGATGGCGCTTCTGGCTGGTTCTCTTAGCGGCTCACCGAACACGCTTTGCTCGGCCGGCGCGTCGCCGCTCAGCGGAATGGTTCCGATGTATTTGCTGATGAGCGCCTTCCACTCGGCAGCCTGGCTGAAGCTGATCTCCGACCGAAGATCACGCTTCCGACTGTCCTGATCCGGCGCTCCTCGTTGAGCTGAAAGCGGCAAAGGCTCAGCCGCTTCGGCTTCAGCGCCCCTCGTGTCTGCGTCGGATGAGCCAGTCGATTTTGGCCGCCAGCCGACTGAGCTTTCGGGGCGACGGCGACGCCTCGATGGCGAGCAGGAACGACGTTCGCCGGATGATGGCGCCTTCGATCCGCCCCAGGTCGTCAAGATACGCCACGAGCTGCTGACCGATCTCTCCGGCCAGAAACCCTCTGATGGCAATGCCCCCCGGGGATAAGTCGACTGTCTGGCAGCGAAATTCGCTTCCGTCTTCGATCATGTAGCGGCCCTGCAGGGCCAGGGGCACGCGGGCATATCGACGACGTTCGACGTCGACCGACCAGTTCGAGGGCGTCGTATCGGCAAAGTCGGCCCTGGGGGACCAGACCGACAACTCCGGCGACGTTTCCGTCCAAAGCTGATTGAGCCGGAGCGTGTCCTGTGGCGCCTGAGCGGCCATTAGCGAACCTGACGCAGAATTGTGGACCGGTTGTGGTGGTTTTTGCCCGTTCGACCCTGTTAGCATCTCACCCGCGGTCTAACGGGCCCTTGCTTCGATTTCGAGCAGCGAATGAATTCAGATTAAAATCTGTCGTACTAGCACTACTTTGGCAGATTTGACGGATTCACCGGGCTGAGCGGCCTTGCGCAGTGTGGGCATTTGCTCGGCGGATGGCGCACGAAGAGATCAAGAATGGCCTGCCTGATGGCTGGCAGGCTCGGTTGCGGCGGCGGTCCCCCAATTCTTTTTTTTCCGACCCGCGGCCTTGAGGCGGCGGGACTGAAGGAAGGCATAGGCCATCATGGTCATCAAAGCGTGTCGGTGCAGCCCGAACCAAGATCGGCCTTCGAAGTGGTCGAGGCCAAGTTCCTCCTTCATCTGCTGATGCGCCTGTTCGCAGACCCATCTGGCTTTGATCGTGGCGGCAAGGGTCCTGAGGCTGACGTCGGCGGGAAGATTGGACACGTAGTATTTTTGCTCGCCCGTCGACCTGCGCTCGCCGACGAGCCAGACTTCGTCGCCGGGCATGCATTGCATGCGATCATCGGCCATGCGGTGCTTGTGGCCGTCAGCGACGCGGACGCGACGGGCCGCAAAGAGGCAGGTCAGACGGCCTTTCGTGCCGCGTCGCCAGTTGATCCTTCGCCACGTCTCCCCGGCCAAGGCGGTTTCGGCGGAGATCGGCGGTTGATCCGGAATGCTGTATTTGCGCGGCCTTCCCGCCTTGGCGACGGGGAAGGTCACGGCGACGTCGGCGGGATAGACGTTCTGGCGTTTCGACAGGCCCACCGCCCACTTGAGACCGCGCTCGCTCAGCGCCTGGCGGAAGGACCCGCTGGACCCGTAACCGGAATCGGCGAGGACGCAGCCAAATCGCGCGCCCGAGGCGATGACGCGGTCGATCTCTTCGATCGCGATTTCCGGCTTGGTTCGTGCGGCCCGTTTTTCCTCCGGCACACGCGCTTGCGCCATCCGTTCGGGATCGCTCGTCCACTCTTCCGGCAGGAACAGCCGCAGGCCCACCGTCACCGGGACCTCTCGCGATGCGAGCGTCAGCGAGACCAACGACTGACAGTTCGCCGTCTTGCCCAGCGCGGAAGCATATTGCGGCGCGACGCCGACCGAATGCTCGCCCTTCTTCGGCAACGCCGTATCGTCGACGATCAGCCACGCGTCGGCGCCGCCGACCATTCGGTCGGCTTCGGCGAGCAGAACCTTCTCGAGCGGCGCCGTATCCCACGCCCTGCCGGTGATGAAATGATGAAGCTGGTCGTATCCGACTTCGCCGTCCCGCGCCGCCATAGGCTGGACGCTCTTGCGATCTCCCGCGCCGATCAGACCCGCAATGTAGGCCGGGCACATCCGCGCGCGCACCTTGTGCCGCAAGGCGCTTACGAACGGCGCCAGCCACGTTTCCAGATCGGACTTCCAGGTCGCGTCCATGGTCGGCCCTCCACAAGCCGACCACCCATGAATCACGTAAAACGCGATTCGAGAATCCCAATCCCGCCAAGCCGCTCAAAAATCTGCCAAAGTAGTGCTAGGGCGTGTGTTCAGTTGAGGAGGATGACGGCGCAGGCGAGTTGAACCCCGGCGAGGAAAATCTTATCGAGCTTCTCGTAGCGCGTGGCGATGGCGCGGAAATGTTTGAGCTTGTTGAAGAAACGCTCAATGAGATTGCGTTCGCAGTAGAAGGCGAAATCGCACGGGCGCGGGGTTTTTCGGTTTGATTTGGGTGGGATGACTGGGGTGATCGCTCGAGCATTGAGGGCGCTGATGAAGGAGTCGGCGTCGAAGGCCTTGTCGGCGATCAGAGCGTGGGGATCGAGGGCTTCGATTAGAGCTTCGGCGCAAGTCAGATCGTGATCCTGGCCCGGGCTGAGCATGATCCCGGCGGGATTGCCGAGGGCATCGACAACCGCGTGGATTTTGGTGGTCAATCCGCCGCGGGATCGGCCGATGGCTTGCGCGCCCTCTTTTTTTGGGCGCCCGCGCTATGCTGATGAGCGCGCACGATGGTGGCGTCGATCATCATGTACTCGTTGTCGTGGTCGTTGGCCAAGAGCTTGAAAACCCGCTCGAAAACGCCGCTCTTGGCCCATCGGTTGAAGCGCTGGTAGACGATCTTCCAGTCGCCGAAGCGCTCGGGCAGATCACGCCACGGAACACCGGCTCGAAACCTGAAAAGAACAGCTTCGACGAACAGCCGATTGTCCGCCGCCGTGCCGCCCACATGGCCTTCGCGGCCCGGCAGAATGTCCTTGATCCGATCCCACTGGTCGTCGCGCAGGGAATATCGTCGCATCGGTCAGCCCCTCCTAAAGGCCGACCTCTCACAAGTCAGACATTTGCTGATTTGGAAATCCCTCTCCTATCCAAAACACAAAACGTTCCGCCTCCGATTCCAATCCGTTCTCAAATCAAATGAAGACAGGCCCTAACTGCATTGGAGGCGTCGGTTAAATTTCACAGTAAGTTGCGCGGAACTCTTTCCGTAACCGATCAATGCCACGAGCCAATCCGCAGGGCTTTTTTGCCCGGAGCCTATTCAGCCTTGAGCCTGGGACAGCTAAGTCATTGAAAAGACGTAAATCGGCAATGGACATCTCATGTAAGAAGTTGGCATAAATTTGGGGCCTTGACTCGGCGTTAAGCCGCGCAGGACTGCGCGAGTTCAAGCCAAGAATCAGCGACTCGTTGGATTAGGCAGCCAGATAAACGTGCTTCGCCCGGCTCTCGATCTGCCGGCTGAAGTCGTCGAGCGCCTGCTCGCTGGGAGAAAACTGATTGTTTCGACACCAATTCAAGAAATCTTCAAGTGCTATAGAGATTAACTCTGTATCGAGTCCGCCGAGAGACCACCCCATGAAGCGTCCATACTGATAATCCAGCCAATCATCGTAGTCCTGATAGCTGGAAAATTCGGGAATGAAGCGGCGCGCAATCTCGAATTCATCCGCGGATATCAGCGCCATAGGGATCTTGGTCATTGAGATCGTCCGGTCCGTGTGGAGCGTTTTCGGGTACGATATCCATTCACCGATCAGATCCCTAACCATTCCTGAGGAACCATCATCCTTGTACACAAGAATAATCGGAATGGCTAACGAAGTTTTGAGAAGGTCAACGAAACGCGATACGCGGGCCCTCCCGCAGAGCCAGATCGCATTCCGCGTGTACCTGGACTTAAATTGCAAGGCGCGGAGGCGGCAACAACGCTTCGGAATGGAACACGCGCGAAGACGAAGATCGCCAGATTCCAACCCGTCGGCCGTCGGCGGCTCAGCCGCCCGCGGCGACTCGATCCGTGCGGGATGATCTCCGGGGTTCCTGCGCCGAACGTCGCCCTAGGCCTGGCTTCAATTAGCCGGCGCTTTCGCCGTTGTTCCGTGGGACTTGCGGTCGAAAAACAGGGCCTGGCTGATGACAGCCTTGACCGAATCCGCGGTGAAGGGCTTGGTGATCAGGAATGCGGGTTCGGGCGCTTGTCCGGTGAGGAAGAGCTCCGGAAAGGCGGTTATGAAGATAACCGGGACTTCCTGCGATCCAAGGATTTCGCTGACTGCTTCGAGCCCCGAGCTTCCATCGGCAAGCTGGATGTCGGATAGGATCAATCCCGGACGGCGCTTGATCACCGCACGTACGGCTTCCTCATGGGTTCTAGCAACCGTCGTCACCTCGTGTCCTAGTTCTTCGACGAGTGTTTGTATGTCGAGCGCAATGAGGGGTTCATCCTCGATGATCAAGACGCGCGTGCGGATTTGGACCGAAATCTCGCGCCCGGCGTGGTCGATGAGTTCAATCGCCTCATGTTCCGAGCATTCGAGTATTTGTGCGATCTCCTTCGGACTGAAGGACTCCAATGCGTTCAAGAGGAAGGCGAGCCGCGGTTCGACCGAGATGGCCGCGAGGTTTCTCACTGCCGAGGACTCGTCGCCGAAAGCAGGGGAATCGACGTGCGTGTTTGCGGGGACGTTGCGCCAGCCGCGCAGGAATAGCTTGTAGAGCGCGACCTTCGGGCCCAATCCGGTCTCCAGACAATCAGGCTCCGCCAGAATAGTCTCCAGTGTCGCTACGACATAGGAATCCCCACCCGCCTGCGTTCCGGTGAGCGCGCGCGAAAATCGTCGCAAGAAAGGCAGGTGCGGCGCAACGGCGTCAGAGATTGTCATAAGGTCCCTCCTGGCTTTGAAAATTTCAAGCCGGCCAAGCACAACGGCGCCAAGTCCCTGACTTGACGCGCTCCGAAACTTTGCCGGGTCCCAGGAAGAATGCCCGCACCGCGACCTCCCCGAACATTACCACTAACTCCCGGCGCGGCATTATGTTCATAATCATCTACTCGGAACGCTCTCTACCTGCGGCTCGGCAGCGGATGCCCTTGCGTCCGGTCACCCGGCTGCCGATTTGGCGTCCGAGTGCCCCTGAGCCTTGGACAGGTGCGAATAGGCGCAACCGTTACGCCCATGCGCCTGGACAAAGTTAACCTTTCTCCCCGCAAGCGGGGCCAGCGGCCTTAATTCAAAACCCGCCTTCCGTGCGGCGAGTTCGAGGGAGAATGCCGGAATGGCGACGTCGAAGCTTTCGCCATCCTCGCTCACCATCCGGTATTCTCCGACCATAAGGCCACTCGGGGTAGCCAGGGGACAGCCGGACGCATAACGAAACGCCTCGCCCGGCCGGATGGTTGGCTGTTCGCCAACCACGCCGGGACCCCGAACCTCCTGCTGGCGTCCTTCGGCGTCGGTAATCCGCCAATGGCGCTCGATCAGCGTCACTGGCCTGTCGCCGAGATTGGCGATCTCGACGTCGTATCGCCAGAAATAGCGACACGCATCAGGGTTGGATCGGTCCGGCTCGAAGGTCGGTTCAACTGTGACTTTGACCTGATGCGTGACCGCCATGTACATGGGACCGTCATTTTAGCGCCGAACGACGGCGCGTCCACCGTCTTTGTCGCCGCGCCCGCCGGACCCGAAAGCTCTCAGAATGAGCGCAGACCGTCTCGCAAAGCGCGGCGCGGAGTGTCGCGGTACGGGCCGTGCAGACTACTGGCGCAGCGCCGGGACAACCTTGGCATAACTCAAATCGTATGTCTTGTTGAGCAGCGGATCGAACTTCGTCCCTTCGGATGCGTCATAAATTCGCGGATGTCCGGATGCGGTCGGCTGCTCGCTCGGAGTACCGACGGGGGCGTTCATGCCGTCGGAAAGCGCCGGTGTTCCGTATTTCGCCTCGCGCGCCTTCTCGTCGGCCAGCATAGCCGGCGAGAGTGGAACGGAAGCTACGGCGCCGATGTCGCCGTTGGCAGAACCTGGGTCGGCGAACGCCTCGCCCTCAGCGGGCTCGTCGTTCACTCCCGCCACGACCGCGCCGCTTTCCTCAATCGACCCTGGGGAAGTTGCCGACAGCGACGCCAACGCCGAGTCCAATGCGTTCCGACGCGCGCCGATCTTCGCGAGGCGGGCGAGAACCACGGCGGAAGTCGCCTGTGACGCGGTCGGCGCGGTGAGAGCGCCAAACGAAGTCGGGTCGGCATTTTCGAGAGTTCCGTGAATCGACGGCGCTAAGAGCGGGGTCACGTCGGGAGCCAGTCGATCTTTCGCGTCCTTTTCGATTTGCCGCCAATGCGCGACGTTCCTCAGATGCTGCTCCAACGAGTTCGGCGAAAACGTGGCCGCCGGTTCCGTCGGCGACGAAATACAGGTCCTTGCTGCGAACCGGGTTAGCGACCGCCTCAAGCGCCGCCTTGCCTGGGTTGGAAATGGGTCCCGGAGGAAGGCCCTCGATTATGTAGGTGTTGTAAGGCGTGGCCTGATTGACTTCGGCCTTGGTGATCGAATGACCGAGAGTGCCCTTGCCGAAGACGAGACCGTAAACGATTGTGGGATCTGATTCGAGCCGCATGTGCTTCTGCAATCGGTTGACGAAAACGCCGGCCACCCGCGGCCGCTCGTCAGCCTTGCCGGTCTCCTTCTCGACGATCGAGGCGAGGGTCACCATTTCGCCCGGCGACTTAATGGGAAGTTCCGGCGCACGTTTCTTCCAGATTTCATCGACGATCTTCGTCTGCGCCTTCGCCATCCGCGTCAGGAGAGATTGTCGCGTGTCGCCTCGTTCGAAGTAGTAGGTGTCCGGCATCAGCGAGCCTTCGCGGGGGGTCTCCTTAATGTCGCCGACGAGAACGTCGTCGTCGCGAAGTCGCTGAACCACCTGCTCGCTTGTCAGGCCCTCCGGGATCGTCAGCTTATGCTGCACTACGTGGTGCGTGGCCAACAAGCTCTCGATCTCGTTCATGCTGACTCCGGCTTTGAAGTCGTATTCGCCGCGCTTCAGCACACTTCGATTGCCGTCAAGCAAAGTCAGCATGCTGAACCACGTCGCGCTGTTGATGACGCCGGCGCGCTCGAGTTGCTCCGCGATGCTGCCGCCGTCGTCTTCGCGCACGATATTGACGACCTTGTCGGCGGTCAGCGGGCCGGGCTTTCTCAACTCCATCATCAGCCAAGCGATCGATCCGATTGCCAGGACGGCCCCGACGAGTACGAAAGTCAGAAACCCGCTCACAATCGAAAGAGTTCGAACGCCGGGGCGGCTTCGGTTCCTTTCCGAGCGGCGCCGGTCCGTCTCCATTGCCGGACGTCGGCCTGCGAGACGTCTTCCCGAATAGGCTTGCTCGCAGCCGAGCGTCGCTTCCGCCGTTGCTCGATTGTCCGCTCATGTCGTCGGGGGCCTCCAAGATGCCGTCACGTCGCATGTTCAGGCTTGCCCCAACTTCGATATTCGCGCGTGGCAGCCGAACCGAACTCTACATGACCTGGCATTTTGACGAAACGACGAATCGCGAAGCAGTCATGTCATGGCGCGGAAAACGAGTGAAGCATTCGTCCCGCCGAATCCAAACGAGTTGGAGAGCGCCGCGCGAATCGGCCGTCTGCGCGCCACATGGGGCGCCAGGTCGATTGATGTTTCCACGGAAGGATTGTTAAGATTTAGGGTCGGCGGAGCAATCTGATCTCGAATAGCCAGAATTGAGAATATCGCCTCGACCGCTCCCGCCGCTCCGAGAAGATGGCCGACCGATGACTTAGTCGAGGACATTGTTGTCATTCCGGCTGAGTTGCCCAGCAATTTCTCGACCGCGCGCAGTTCGATTTCGTCCCCTACCGGCGTTGATGTCCCATGGGCATTGACATAGTCGATTTCGTCAACGGACATTCCGGCCCGTTTCAGGGCGGCGTTCATGGATCGAAACGCGCCGTCGCCGTCCGGCGCAGGGGAAGTGATATGATAGGCGTCCCCAGACAAGCCGTAGCCGACGAGTTCAGCGTAGCCGCTAACGCCGCGAGCCCTGGCATGCTCCAGTTCTTCGAGCACGACGCAGCCCGCTCCCTCGCCCATTACGAAGCCATCACGATCGCGATCGTAGGGTCGCGAAGCTTGCCTCGGCCGATCGTTGAACCCGGTAGATAGCGCACGACATGCAGAGAACCCCGCAAGTGAGAGCCGATTTACGGCCGACTCCGCCCCGCCTGCCACCATCACATTGGCGTCGCCGAGTGCAATGATCCTCGCGGCATCGCCGATTGCATGGGCGCCGGTCGAGCAAGCGGTTACGACTGAGTGGTTTGGGCCTTTGAGATTGTGGGTGATTGAGACGTGACCGCTCACGAGATTGATGAGTTTTCCTGGAATAAAGAAGGGCGAGATCCGCCTCGGCCCCTTCTCATGCAGGGTTATCGAAGCGTCATAAATTCCGCCCAAGCCCCCGATACCCGATCCGATCAATACGCCTGTCTCGATCTGTTCCTGATAGGTTTGGGGCGCCCAATTTGCGTCTCGTAGAGCCTGGGTCGCCGCGCTCATGCCATACACGATAAAGTCGTCAACGCGGCGCTGTTCTTTTGGGTCCATCCAGTCGGAGGGATCGAAGGCGTCGACCGCGTCGCCACGTGGAACTTGCGCCGCAATTTGGCAAGGGAGGTCAGAAACATCAAAATTCTCGACCCGCGCAGCCCCGGACTCGCCTGCCAGAAGGCGTCGCCACGTCGGCTCCACACCGCAGGCTAGCGGCGTTACCATGCCAACGCCTGTTATAACGACGCGCTTCATTCGTTCCGTCCCGGCCTGCATCATAGCCTGAGTCTCACGATGAGATCAGCTCCAGCAATGATAGTCGCGGTCCGACAACGGCCAGGCGAGACGTCACCTTGCAGGCACGAAGGCAGTACGTCTTATGGGGAGGACTAAGCTCGGCAGAACCAGAAATCACTTGCTTGCGGTCGCCTTCTCCAGAAATTTAATTGCATCTCCAACAGTGACGATCGTTTCGGCCTGATCGTCAGGTATCTCGACGCCAAACTCCTCCTCGAATGCCATCACAAGTTCAACGGTGTCGAGCGAGTCGGCGCCTAGATCATCTATGAAATTGGCGCTGTCGACGACTTTGTCCGCCTCCACGCCCAGGTGCTCCACGACGATCTTCTTGACGCGCTCTGCCACATCGCTCATTTCTTTATTTCCTTTATGCGTCGGGCCTTCTCGCCCACGTTGTTAATATTCCCGCGTTCCCAGTCGACCCCAACCTCACACGCCCGCCATCCGGCTGCCCGCTCCCGGCGGTGCGGCCAATATCTCCTGCGGGATCCCGATGACGCCGACGCTCGAAATCCCTTGCCCCCCGGTTGGAGGCGTCCGGGCGAACGCGGTCGATAGCATATCTTTTTCGTCAAGGCGAGTAGTCGTACCATGGTCTCCTGGTAGTCAGACGTCGATCAATAACTCTCTCAAATCATTGTCATTCCACCGTTGATGTGAAGGGTTTGGCCAGTGATGTAGGACGCCTCGGAGCTAGCCAAATAGACGGCCGCGAAGCCGATGTCTGAACCGGCTCCGAGCCGTCCCATGGGCACAGAGGCCAGAATGGATTCGCGTTGTTTGTCATTCAGCGATTCCGTCATTGGGCTGGCGATGAAGCCAGGCGCTATGCAATTTACGGTAATCCCCCGGGAAGCGACTTCTGCCGCCAGGGCCTTGGACATTCCAATCAGCCCCGCCTTGGCCGCCGCATAGTTACTTTGTCCCGGATTCCCTTTGACCCCCACAACGGAACTGATGTTTATGATCCGACCGTAGCGACGCTTCATCATGCCTTTGAGCGCCGCGCGCGTTACGAGAAAAGCTGCGGTCAGGTCAATCGCCAGAACAGAGTCCCATTCAGCATTTTTCATTCGCATCATGAGGCTGTCGCGCGTCACGCCCGCGTTATTCACCAGGATGTCCAGGGATCCGAGCGCGGCTTCTGCTGTCGGTACAAGCGCTTCGACGGATTCCGGGTCCGACAGGTCACAGGGCGTCAAGTGCGCGCGGTTCTTCAAGTCGGCAGCGAGCACTCCGAGGGCGTCCTGTCTTGTACCCGACAGCGCAATTGTTGCGCCCTGAGCATGGAGCGCGCGTGCAATTGCACCGCCCAATCCGCCGGAGGCGCCTGTGATCAGAGCGGTCTTTCCTGTCAGATCGAACACGGTTCGCCCCTCTCAGCCTCTCGTAAAATCTTCGCCGGCGTTGAACTCCGCAACATCAGCGGGATCCCCGATGCTGACCACGGTGGCATCCTCGACAATTCGCTTGATAAGACCGGTCAACACCTTGCCGGTTCCCAGCTCGACGAAGCGCGTAACGCCCTGCGTCCTCATATATGCGACGGTTTCGCGCCATCGCACGGCGCCGGTCACTTGTGCGACAAGCAAGGATCGGATGGACGCCGGGTCATCGACAGCGGACGCAATGACATTCGCGATCAGAGGTGGTTTGGGTCGTCGAATCGGGACATGCTTCAGCGCGGCTTCCATTGCAAGAGCCGCAGGCTGCATCAGCGCGCAATGGAATGGTGCAGACACAGGCAGCGGGACGGTCCGCCTGGCCCCCGACAGTTTGGCGAGTTCCATCGCGCGTTCGACGGCAGCTTTTGTCCCTGAGATGACGACCTGCAGGCCCCCATTGTCGTTCGCGGCTTGGCAGACAGCGCCCGTGAGATAAAGATCGCTGGCGGCCTGAGTCGCAATCTTTGTCACGACGCCGAATTCAAGACCGAGGACGGCCGCCATTGCCCCCTCGCCGAGTGGAACAGCCTTCTGCATCGCCTCGCCGCGCAGCCGCAGCAGTCTGGCCGTGTCCTCGAGCGTCAGCGACCCCGCCGCGCATAGCGCGGAGTATTCGCCGAGTGAATGACCCGCGACAAACGAAATATCCTCTCCAACGTCAAGGCCGAACTCCTTTTCCAAGACCTTGAGCGCCGCGATGCTCGAAGCCATCAGGGCGGGTTGGGCGTTTGCGGTCAATTTCAATTCGGAGTCAGGGCCTTCAAACATGACGGTGGAAAGCTTTTGTGAAAGCGCGGCGTCAACACGCTCGAAGATCTCCCGCGCGATTGGAAAATCATCGGCAAGCGCCTTGCCCATCCCGACTGTTTGCGAACCCTGACCTGGAAACACCAAGGCCGTCTTCATGAAGAACCCCGCTCTTGGGCGCGGAAAGACACAGGTTCGCTTGCGCTGTCAAGGCGATGTCATACGCGCGCCAGATCTTGCACGGCCGCGCAGGTACGATTCCCGCTTCCGCCCGACCAAAGAATGGTAGTGGAGGCCCGTTGATTGATCGATTTGGGTTTCAGTCGAAAGTGCGGAGCGAGTGATGACTGCAGCGCCGGGCAAAGCATGCGGATCGTGCACGATGTGCTGCTCGGCGCTCGAGATAGCAGAACTCAAGAAACCTGCCGGTCCTCTTTGCTCCAATTGCCGTCTTGGAGACGGTTGCGCCATCTATCAGGACCGCCCGCAAGTCTGCCGCGATTTCGAGTGCGAATGGCTCACGAGGCGTGATCTTTCCCGGAGATTCAGGCCGGATCTGGCGGGCGTGATCCTGATGGAGGATGCAGATAGCGACCAATATCGCGCGGTTTGCTCGCCCGAAAAACCCATGGCTTGGCGGCAGCCGCAGGTATTCGCCCATCTTGTCGCCACAGCAAAGTCCGGACGAATAGTGGTCGCCAAGGCCGGCCTCATGTCATGGCGAATCTTCGCCTCCGGGGAATGGGGTTTGACCGTGTGACTGGACGCGTTTTGCTCATTCTGCGCAAAAATAGTGCAGAGTCATGACGCAGAGGCCGTTTCCGCCGCCTTTGACGGCGCCCATGGCGCGATCCGCCACCGGATGCTAAGAGCCCGCTGGCTGGGGACCTACATCACCTACAGGACGCGGGGACCGGAGTTTCGCCGCAATGAAAAAGATCGAAGCGATCATCAAACCGTTCAAGCTCGATGAAGTGAAAGAAGCGCTGCAAGAAGCTGGCGTTCAAGGCATCACGGTCATTGAAGCCAAGGGTTTCGGCCGTCAAAAGGGGCACACCGAGCTCTACCGCGGCGCCGAATACGTGGTCGACTTCCTGCCGAAGGTGAAGATCGAGCTCGTCGTCACCGACGAGAACCTGCCATCCGCGATCGAGGCGATCCGCAACGCCGCCCAGACAGGGCGCATCGGCGATGGCAAGATATTTGTATCGCACATCGAGGAAGCCATCCGGATCCGCACCGGCGAGACCGGCGCGGACGCGATCTGATGGCCATTGCGAAAAATCACAGGGCTACCCGGCGCGACAGCGGCGGGCGGGAAAAGACAGTTAATCGTAAGGAAAGGCAAACCATGAAGACCGCCAAGGATGTCCTGAAGGCGATCAAGGACAACGACGTCAAATATGTCGATCTCCGTTTCACCGACCCACGCGGCAAATGGCAGCATGTAACGTTCGACCAGACGCTCGTCGATGAGGATGCGTTCGCCGACGGCCTCATGTTCGACGGCTCCTCGATCTCCGGCTGGAGGGCGATCAACGAGTCCGACATGACGCTCATGCCCGATCCGGCTTCGGCTTGCATGGACCCGTTCTTCGCCGCTTCGACGATGGTCATGAACTGTGACGTCATCGACCCCGCCAGCGGTCAGCCGTACAATCGCGACCCGCGCGGCATCGCCAAGAAGGCCGAAGCCTTTCTGAAGTCGACTGGCGTCGGCGACACGGTGTTCTTCGGCCCGGAAGCCGAGTTTTTCGTGTTCGACGACGTCCGCTTCGCGTCCGATCCTTACAATACCGGCTTCCAGCTCAACTCGACGGAACTGCCGACCAACTCCGACACGTCGTACGAGGGCGGCAACCTCGGCCACCGGGTGCGCACCAAGGGCGGTTACTTCCCGGTTCCCCCGCAGGATTCGGCCCAGGACATGCGCGGCGAAATGCTCGCGGCGATGGCCCAAATGGGTGCGGTGGTGGAGAAGCACCACCACGAGGTCGCCTCCGCCCAGCATGAACTCGGACTCAAGTTCGGCCCTCTGACCACCATGGCCGACAACCTCCAGATCTATAAGTACTGCATCCACATGGTCGCCCAGAGCTACGGCAAGACCGCGACCTTCATGCCGAAGCCGATCTACGGCGACAACGGCTCGGGCATGCACGTTCACCAGTCGATCTGGAAAGCGGGCAAACCGGTGATGGCCGGCAATCTCTACGCCGACCTCAGCCAGGAATGCCTCTGGTACATCGGCGGCATCATCAAGCACGCGAAGGCGCTGAACGGCTTCACCAACCCGACGACCAACAGCTACAAGCGGCTTGTTCCGGGCTTCGAGGCGCCGGTGCTGCTCGCCTATTCCGTGCGCAACCGCTCGGCCTCCTGCCGCATTCCGTGGACCGCCAATCCGAAGGCCAAGCGGGTCGAGGTCCGCTTCCCCGACCCGGCCGCCAACCCCTACCTCGCCTTTGCGGCGATGTTAATGGCCGGTCTCGACGGCATCAAGAATAAGATCGACCCGGGCCCGGCAATGGACAAGGACCTCTACGACCTGCCGCCGAAGGAGCTCAAGAAGATCCCCACCGTCTGCGGTTCCTTGCGGGAAGCGCTCGGCAACCTCGACAAGGACCGCGCCTTCCTCAAGGCCGGCGATGTGTTCAGCGACGACTTCATCGACAGCTACATCGAGCTCAAGATGGCTGATGTCTATCGCTTCGAGATGACGCCGCACCCGGTCGAGTTCGACATGTACTATTCGTACTGAGGCCTCGCCTCACACGCACTAGAGGGCGGCCCCGCCGGGCCGCCCTCTTTCTTTCGAAGCGCAACTCTTGGTCGCGTGGTCCTGAGCGGGCGGCGGCTTATCCTGCGGCTTCACCATTTTCGCCCGCGCCGGCGTCCGGCGCGCCGAAACAGGAGCCGAACGTGATGACGACCCTCTCTCCCGAACGCGCCTTGGCGGGCGCCGGCCTCGCGGCCCTGGCTCTGCTGCTTCTGGTCGCGCCTCAGGGCGCAGCCGCGCAGCCAGCCGACGCGGCGCACGGGGAGCAACTGGCGAAGCGATGGTGTGCTTCGTGCCATATCGTGGCGGCCGACCAGACGCGCGGAGCGGACAACGTGCCTGCCTTCGCCACGATCGCCAAAAGGCGCGGCTTCAGCGAGGATGCCGTCGCGCGGTTTCTGATGGACCCCCACCCCAAGATGCCGGACATGCAGATCGGGCGCGGCGAAGCCAAGGACCTCGCCGCCTATATCGCGAGCCAGGCGCAATAGGACCAGAGGGTCAGCCGTAGGGCGTCCCGTCCTTGCGGGTGAAGCGCCATCTGCCGTCGACGACGGCGGCCGCGATGTCGTCGTCTGGGTAGGTCGCCCCGTCGCCCGGGGTGCGATCGCCGATCTCGAGGTAGACGACGTCCTTCGCCGTTTCGTTGACGAGGTGATGCGCATCGCCCGTCCCCGCCTTGAAGCCAGCGCACATGCCGGGCTCGAGCCGCTTGCGGCCGGCGTCGGTCACCAGGGTCGGCGCGCCTTCGAGGATGTAGACGAACTCGTCCTGTTTCGTATGGGCGTGCCGGAGCGCCGAGAGGGCGCCGGGCGCGAGCCGCGTCAGGTTCACCCCGTAATTGGTCAGCCCGAACAGGTCGCCGAGCGGCCGCTTGACCCGTCCGGCGACGCGCGAGGCGAAGGGCTCGGGATAGTTCGACGGCTTGGCGCGCGGCGGCGCGGCGGCGGCGACGAGGGCGATGGGACGCGGGGACCGGGGCTCGGGCATGGCGGACCTCCGCCTCGTACCTTAGGCTGGAATTCGGTCGGCATGGAAGCGGCTCCGACGCTGGCGGCACAGTCCGCCCAGCCGACGCCTTTAACCGGTTTAGCGCAAATTTAGCGTAGGGTCTGTTGTCCATCAATGGGTTACGACCCGGTTTAGCGTCGGGCTAAAAAGTCGGGCTCTCACCCCATGGTTCGCGCGCCACACATACATATTTAGTATGCTATTATATGGGATGGCCGGTCCGGCGCCCTTGCCCCTCGCGGCGCCTTGCGCCAAGGCTTGCCCGTGGCACGGCGGCCCTCTTCCCTTGGCGCCCTGGCGCGCGGCGTCCTCTGGGCCGGGTTCGCGCTCGCCGCCCTGTTCGCCGGACTCGTCGCCCTCTACGCCTTCGTCGACCCCGTTTCGACGCTGATGCTCGCGCGCACCCTCGAGGGCAAGCGCTACGAGCGGATCGCCGTGCGCCTCGACGCAGTCGCGCCCGCGGCCGTCGCAGCGGTGATCGCGTCGGAGGACGCGACTTTCTGCCAAAACGATGGCGTCGACTGGGGCGCGTTGCACGAGGTCATGCGCGGAGCCCGGCACGGCGAACCGAAACGCGGCGCCTCGACGATCACCATGCAGACGGCGAAGAACCTGTTCCTGTGGCCCGGCCGCTCCGTCGTGCGCAAGGGAATCGAGATCAGTATGGCGCTCGTCCTCGGCAAGGCGTGGCCCAAGCGGCGGGTGATGGAAATCTATCTCAACGTCGCCGAGTGGGGCGACGGGCTTTTCGGCATCGAGGCGGCGGCGCAGCGCTATTTCCACAAACCCGCGAGCCGGCTCGACCTCCGCGAGGGCGCCCTGCTCGCGACTGCCCTGCCCAATCCGATCAAGCGCAACCCCGCCGCCCCCCGGCTCTTCCAGCGGCGTCTGGCCGAAGGCGTCATGGCGCGCGCCGCACGCCTGACCGACAGGCTCGGGTGTCTGGGGCGGTGAGGTCGTCCCCACTCCCCGCGCGGCGGGCGCAGCGCGGCGTTCGCTGGACTGGCGTCGCCTACTCCTCGCCGGCCTCGGCCGGCGAACGTCTTCGATTGCGGTATGCCACACACTTAAAGTCCATTCCACCAGTGAGCATTAAATGAATTTGAGCGCTTATCGCCAGCAAGACGAGGCCAGCGCCGGAGACCGGATTCGCAAGCTGAGGCCGCAATATGTCCGCTCGGTCGTTTACGTTTGTCGAACACCCCACTAGTACCCATATTCGCTGATCGTTAGAGGCATAAGATTCGTAGCTTGCGTGCGAGCGGCCTTCATGAAGCGGCCACTGAGCAGGGTAGGGCACGATCATCAAAACGACGGTGCCAGGCTCTGATGCGCTTGGTTGCGTTCGGCCGGACCGGAGCATCGCGGGCTTCCAGGGGCGCATCGGTCCGTGATAGTGGCGGACGGCGCGGCGACGCGGGCGATTGGCCGGGCGCTCATGTGCACGACCGGGACGGCGTCGAAGTGGCGGGTGCGCTATGCGAAGGATCGTCTGGCCGGCTTTTCCGAGACCGGCAATCGCGGAGCTGAAGCCAGATATGGCGAGGAGGTCGGCCGGCGCAGCTTGGCGGTGCTCGATACGGCGCCGCCGAACGGCTATGCCAACTGGAGCGGGCCGCTGATCGCCAAGGCGCTCGGCGACGTTCACGTTCAATATGTCTGGCGCTTCCTGCGCGCGCACCAGATCGATCCTTCGGGACGCAAGTCCTGGTGCGTCAGCAACGAGCCCGAATTCGCGGCCAAGGCGGCCGAGATCGTCGGGCTCTACATAGCTCCCCCAGACGACGCCGTCGCGCTCGCCGTCGACGAGATGCAGTCCTCCAGCACTTGAGCGGGCGCAAGGCTATCTCAAGCTGCCCAGCGGGTGCACCATGAGCCGGCCAGTCGCGACGACTACAAACGTCACGGGAACCACCGACGCTGCTCGCCTGCGTTGAATGTCGAAGAGCGGAGAAGTCGTCGGCCGCCACTATCAGAGGCGCCGACAGCGGTCGAGTTCCGTCGATTTCATTGAACCGGGTCGTCGCCGCCTTCGCGGGATCAGCGACGGAGCCAAATGACGCACTCATGCCTCGGCGAGGGCCAACCGGCGTTGAATGCCATAGCCGCGACAGGTCCGGCCTCATAGCAGAACCGAAGCGCGTTCCCGATACGTGACAGCTTCGTCGCCAGAGCCTTCACAGCCGCCGGCGTCGTTCGCGATCTTGCCATACTCGCGCGCATCAGCCCGCGCGCCCGCTTCGGCTAGTCGCTACCGCGGTCGCGTCCTTGCGCACGTCAAGACCGTCATATGCGATAACTTTGTCCAAGACCCGTCTCCTATGCATGAAGCTCGCTGCCCGCTTCGCCTGGTCGCAACCCTCGATAAGCCCACCTGAAGCGCCTCGACCCTATCTCAGGCGGACATGTGTTCCGTCTAGCAGGACTTTCAAGATCCACGGGAAAGGGCGCGCTCGGAGCGCGGCCGCAGGCTAAGGACGCCCTTATTGTCTTCCGTCCAAACGTGCGCGCCCGCCGCTTTCGCGCCTCGAACGGCTGCGAAGGCTTCTCGACAGAGTCAGGCACCTAAACCTCCGCACGTGCTGACAGAGAAAGGGTGGCGCGGTTCCGTTAATCTGGAAGATCAAGTCGGAGATCTGCGCCAGCACCCCTGCTCCTTCGAGCAGCAGATTTACGCCCTATCTCTTCTGACCTGGCTATCGTTTTCCGCGCGGTCCGGCTGAAAGGCGATAAGTTCCAGGCGATTCCCGAGAGCAGGGAATGTGGCCGCTGTCCCGGACACAAGTGCCCCTACTCACGATCTCGCGCGGCGAAGCAGGTCCTCGACCGACGGCAGGATCCGCTCGACGATGACGGCGACCCCCGCCGCGGTCGGGTGCATTCCGTCCGGCTGGTTGAGTTTGGCGTCGCCCGCACCCCGTCGAGGAAGAACGGGTAGAGGATCGCGCCGGGTGCTTCGGCGACCGCGGTATAGATTGCGTCGAATGCGCGGTCGTAGTCCGCGCCAAGATTGGGCGCGGCGCGCATGCCGGCGATGAGCGTCGGCAGATGGGCTGCCCTGGCTTTGTCCAGAATGGCCGTCAGTGCCTTTTTCGTCGCTTCGGGCGGCAGGCCGCGCAGCATGTCGTTGGCGCCGAGTTCGACGATGAGCGCATTCGCATCGGCCGGAATCGCCCAGTCGTAACGGGCGAGGCCGTCCTCGGCCGTGTCGCCGGAAACGCCGGCATTGACGACGTCGACGTCGAAGCCCTTTGCCCTCAGCGCCGCCTGGAGCTGGTCGGGAAAGGCCTTGCCGGGCGGCAGACCGAGGCCCGCGGTCAGGCTGTCCCCCAGAACGACGAGCCGCAGCGCCTTGGCCGAAGCCGGCCCGGCGCCTGCCGCGAGGAGGGCGGCAGCCAAGGCCAGCGCCTGGACGATCATGCGCCAATGACCATATGAGTGCCGCCCCGCCTTCAGGAATCCCGACACGATGATCCTTCCCGCAGTCGCGATGCGCGACGTCGACCTCAGCCTCGGCCGAGGCGCCGCGCGCGTCCATATATTGCGCGACGTCAGCCTTACAATCGCCAGGGGAGAGGCGGTCGGCATCGTCGGAGCGTCCGGCTCAGGCAAGTCGACGCTGCTCATGATCATGGCCGGGCTCGAGCGGCCCGACCGCGGCGAGGTCGAGATCGACGGCGTAAGGCTTGGGAACTTGAGCGAGGACGCCCTCGCCCGATTCCGCGGCGCGCGCGTCGGCATCGTTTTCCAGTCGTTTCATCTGATCCCCACCATGACCGCGCTCGAGAACGTCGCGGCGCCGCTCGAGCTCGCGGGCGCGCCGGACGCAGCCAGACGGGCGCGCGAGGAACTGGACCAGATGGGCCTCGGCGCTCGGATGAGCCATTACCCCGCGCAGCTTTCGGGCGGCGAGCAGCAGCGTGTCGCGCTGGCCCGCGCCCTTTGCCCGCGTCCCTCGCTCATGATCGCCGACGAGCCGACGGGGAATCTCGACGAGGCGACCGGCCGGGGGATCATGGAGCTCCTCTTCGAGTTTTCGGCGCGGCGCGGCGCCACGCTCGCGCTCGTCACCCACGATCCTGCGCTCGCCGCGCGCTGCGACCGGATCGTGCGGATGCGCTCAGGGGCGATCGAGACCGCGCCATTCGTATCGGCATGAACGCCCAGCTGCCAGCGCCGACGACCCGCCGGCGCCTGCCGATCGCCCGCTTCGCATTGCGCGACCTGCGAGGCGGACTTGCGGGCCTGCGCATTTTCGTCATCTGCATCGCGCTCGGGGTCGCGGCGATCGTCGGGGTGGAAAGCCTGGCCAGGGCGCTCGACGACGGCCTGGGAGCGCAGGGTCGGGTCATTCTCGGCGGCGACGCCTCGTTTTCGCTGATCCATCGCCCCCTGTCTCCGGAAGAACGGGCCTTTCTCAGGCGGTACGGCGCCCTCTCGACCATCGCGACCATGCGCGCGATGGCGAGGACGGAAAGCGGCGACGCGACCTTGGTCGAAGTGAAGGCGGTCGAACCTTCGTGGCCGACGATCGGCGCGGCGGCGTTCGATCCGACCATGTCGACCGCCCAGGCGCTCGCGGAAAGCGACGGCGCTTACGGCGTAGCCGCCGAGGAGACGCTTCTCGCGCGCCTACGCCTCAAGGTCGGGGACACGTTCCGTATCGGCGACGCCAAATTCGTCCTGCGCGCCGTTCTGATCAAGGAGCCTGACCGCCTCGCCGTCGGAATCGGTCTCGGACCGCGCGTGCTCATTTCCCAGGCGGCGCTGGACGCGACCGGCCTCGTCCAGCCGGGATCGCTCGTCCGCTGGACGACCCGGGTCGTCATGGACGGGCCCGGCGGCGCCCCCGACCAGGCGGAGGTCAAGACACTGATAAAAAAGGCCAACGCGGCGTTCCCCGAGGCCGGCTGGGAGACGCGCTCGCGCCTCGACGTGTCGCCCGATTTCACCCGTGACCTCAATCGTTTTGCCGAGTTCCTGGTTTTGACCGGTCTTTTGTCGCTGGTCGTCGGCGGCGTCGGCGTCGCTAATGCGGCGCAGGGTTTCGTCGAGCGCAAGCGGACGACGCTGGCGATCCTGAAGGCGATCGGGGCGACAGGAACGAGCGTAGTCCTGCTCGCACTCGCCGAGTTCGCTGTCGTCGCGCTCGCCGGAGCGCTTGGGGGAGCCGCCATCGGCGCGGCGATCCCGTTCGCCGTGAACTGGCTCTTCGCCGACATCATCCCCATTCCACTCTCCCCCTCTGTCGATCTTGCTGTGATACTGCTCGGCCTCGTCTACGGGCTTCTGACCGCGCTTGCTTTCTCGATCGCGCCCCTGGCGCGCGCGCACGATCTTCCGGTCACGACGCTGATCCGCGATCTCGCCGAGGAGCGCCAGGGCCGGCCCCGCATCCGCTATCTCGTCGGCGCGGCGCTCGCCGGCGCAGCGCTCATCGCGCTTGTCGTCGCCACGAGCCCGCAGCGGACGATCGCCATCGCGGTCGCGACCGCAACCATCGTCTCGCTGGTCGCGCTTCGGCTCGTCGCGCTTGCGATAGGCTTCGCCGCGCGCCATGCGGGAGCCTCACGTGTGGTAGAGCTGCGCATGGCGCTCGCAGCCATTCACCGTCCCGGCGCGCTGACCCCTTCCGTCGTCTTGTCACTCGGCCTCGGCCTCACGGCCCTCGTCGCGCTGACATTGATCGACTTCAACATGCGCAACGAACTGCGCCAGGCGCAACCGGGCGTGACGCCCAATTTCTTCTTCCTCGATGTGCGCAGCACCGAAGCCGCCGCCTTCCGCGCCTTCCTCGAGCGCGAGGCGCCGGGCGCCAAAGTCAGCGAGGTCCCGATGATGCGCGGGCGCTTTGTCGAGATCGCGGGCACGCCGGTCGCTAAAGTCAAGGCGAGCGACAAGGTGGCCTGGGCCTTGGAGGGCGACAGGGGCGTCACCTTCTCCGCGAAGCCGCCGGAAGGATCAGAAGTCATAAAGGGAAAATGGTGGCCGGCGGACTATGGGGGGCCGCCGCTCGTATCGCTCGAGAAGGAGGTGGCGGAGGGCCTCGGCCTGAAAGTTGGCGACGCGGTCGTCGTCAACGTGCTCGGTCGCGACGTCGCAGCGAAGGTCGCCAACCTGCGCAAGGTCAACTGGCGCAGCTTCGCGATCAATTTCGTGCTCGTCTATTCGCCGAATACGTTCAAGGGCGCGCCTTTCAGCGAGCTCGTCTCGACAGCGCTGCCGCCGGGTGACGGACCCGACAAGGAAATCGCGCTTCTGCGCGCTGCGGCGCATGACTTCCCGACGGTCGCGACCGTGCGGGTGCACGACGCGCTCGAAGCGGTGGAGGGGCTGATCGCCAAACTCGCACTGGCGATCCGGGCGGCGACCGGCGTGGCGCTGTTGACGTCGGTTCTGGTGCTCGCCGGGGCTTTGGCGGCCACCCGCCGCGCCCGGCTCGCCGACGCGACGATTCTGAAAATCCTCGGCGCGACGCGCCGGAGGTTGATCGCCATGTTCATCATGGAATATGCAATCCTCGGCGGCGTCACCACGCTTTTCGGACTTGGCGCGGGTGCGCTGACTGCCTGGCTCGTCGTGACGCGGATCATGTTCTCAGACTTCGCCTTCGACTGGACGTCGGCCTTGGCTGCGGCCGGGGGCGGCCTTGTGTTCACTGTCGGCCTCGGCATGATCGGCGCGTGGCGCATCCTGGGACAGAAACCGGCGGTATTCCTACGCGAACTGTGATAAGGAGATGGAACGGCCGCAGCCTCGGGCGCATTAGGCTGATGCAACAGCCCGAGGGAGGTCGGGAGCGAACGCCATGGCGGCACTCACCCAGTCTTATGTGCACGGCGCGAGTGCGACGCCACTTCTCGGCGAGACGATTGGGGCGCTGCTCAGGCGGATCACGCAAGAAGGCCCGCAGCGCCCTGCATTGATCGCACGGCATCAGAACGTGCGCTGGACCTACTCGGACCTCCTCGAAAGGTCCGAGGACCTCGCGGTCGGATTGCGGGCGCTCGGTCTCGAAAAAGGCGACCGGATCGGCATCTGGTCGGCCAACAACAGCGAATGGGTGCTGGCGCAGTTCGGCACGGCGCTCGCGGGGCTCATCCTGGTCAACATCAACCCGGCCTATCGCTCGCACGAATTCGACTATGCGGTCAGGAAGTCCGGCTGCCGGGCCCTGATCCTAAGCCCGGGCCACAAGAACAACGACTATTTCGCCTCGCTGCGTTCGGTGGCGCCGGAGATCGACTCCGCCGCGCCAGGCAAGCTGGCGTCCGAGAGACTGCCGAACTCTCGAAATTGTGATCCGGCTCGGGGTGGAGCAAACGCCCGGCATGCTCAATTTCGACGACGTCACCCGGCCTGCGGACGAGGAGGCGCGCAGAGCGCTCGCAGCATTCGGCGCGACTCTCCAGTTCGATGATCCGATCAACATCCAGTTCACCTCCGGCACCACAGGCGCGCCGAAGGGCGCGACGCTGACGCACCACAACATCGTCAACAACGGCTACTTCATCGGCGAGGCGATGCGCCTGACGCCGGACGACCTTTTGTGCATCCCGGTGCCCTACTACCACTGTTTCGGGATGGTGCTCGGCAACCTCGCCTGCGTAACCCATGGATCCTGCATGGTCAGCCCTGCGGAAGGGTTTGATCCGGTCGCGACGCTCGAGGCGGTGCAGGCCGAAGGCTGCACCGGGTTGCATGGCGTACCGACGATGTTCATCGCGATGCTCGATCATCCTGAATTCGGTCGCTTCGATCTCAGGACGCTCCGCACGGGCATCATGGCGGGGTCGCCCTGCCCGGTCGAGGTGATGCGGCGCGTGGTCGAGCGTATGCACATGCGCGAGGTGACCATTGCCTACGGCATGACCGAGACCAGCCCGGTGAGCTTTCAGAGCGCTCACGACGATCCGCTGGAGCGCCGGGTATCGACGGTGGGTCGGATACAGCCGCACATCGAGGTGAAGATCGTCGATCAGGACGGACGCATCGTTGCGCCCGGCGTCACCGGCGAACTCTTGACTCGAGGCTACAGCGTGATGCGGGGCTACTGGGACGACGAAAGGGCCACCGCCACCGCGATCGACGAGGCCCGCTTCATGCACACCGGGGACTTGGCCACCATCGATGCGGAAGGCTACTGCAACATCGTCGGCCGCCTGAAGGACATGGTCATCCGGGGCGGCGAAAACATTTATCCCCGGGAGGTCGAGGAATTTCTCTACACTCACCCGGCGGTCGCCGACGTTCAGGCCTTCGGCGTCCCGGACCACCGCTACGGGGAGGAACTCTGCGTATGGATCCGTCGGCGCGAGGGCACGGCCCTCACTGAGGACGAAGTCATTGCTTTCTGCCGCGCTTCGATCGCCCACTATAAGGCGCCGCGTTACGTCCGCTTCGTCGAGGGGTTCCCGATGACTGTGACCGGAAAAGCGCAAAAATACCTGATGAGACGCGCGATGATGAAAGAATTGACGCTTGCTGAAGAGCAAACCGCATGATTTCTTCTCCGAAACACAACAGCGCGCCGCCAGAAGGCGCAATTTGTCTGGTTCACTTTCCGCTGAGCTATCTGGCGCTTCCCTTGGCAATTCGGTCGGGCGCGCTTAGATGTCGCAATACGACTGACTGGGAAGCGCCAGCGAATTTTCCGCCACCCTGCGCCATGGGAAGGCTATGAACGCGAATTATAGAAATTTTGCCCTGTGGGTGATTATTTTCCTCCTGGTCTTGGCGTTGGTGACGCTGTTCCAGAGTCCCGGCCAGAAGGCTCCGTCGAGTGAAATCACCTTCAGCCAGCTCTTGAGCGACGTCGACGCGGGCAACATCCGTGACGTCACGATCGCCGGGCCGGATATTTCCGGCCACATGAAGGACGGACGGTCGTTCCAGACATACGCTCCGAGCGACCCGAGCCTCGTCCAGACGCTTTACAAGAAGGACGTGACGATCACGGCCAAGCCGCCGTCCGACGGCAACAATTGGCTGCTTACGATCGTCTCCAGCGTTCTGCCGGTCCTGCTGTTCCTCGGCCTGTGGGTCTACATGACCCGCCAGATGCAGGGCGGCGCCGGCAAGGCGATGGGCTTCGGCAAATCCAAGGCGAAGCTGCTGACCGAAGCGCAGGGGCGCGTTACGTTCGAGGACGTGGCCGGCGTCGACGAGGCTAAGGAGGACCTGCAAGAGATCGTCGAATTCCTGCGCGATCCGCAGAAGTTCCAGAAGCTCGGCGGCCGCATTCCTCGAGGCGTCCTGCTCGTCGGGCCGCCTGGCACCGGCAAGACGCTGACCGCGCGCGCGGTCGCCGGGGAAGCCAACGTGCCCTTCTTCACCATTTCGGGCTCTGACTTCGTCGAGATGTTCGTCGGCGTCGGCGCGAGTTGCGTGCGCGACATGTTCGAGCAGGCCAAGAAGAACGCGCCGTGCATCATCTTCATCGACGAAATTGACGCGGTCGGGCGGCACCGCGGAGCGGGTCTCGGGGGCGGCAACGACGAACGCGAACAGACGCTGAACCAGTTGCTGGTCGAGATGGACGGTTTCGAGCAGAATGAAGGCATCATCATCATCGCGGCGACCAACCGCCCCGACGTGCTGGATCCCGCGCTCCTGCGGCCCGGCCGGTTCGACCGGCAGATCGTCATCTCGAACCCGGATTTCATCGGCCGGGAGAAGATCCTCAAGGTTCACGTGCGCAAGGTTCCGCTCGCGCCCGACGTCGACCTCAAGGTCGTATCTCGCGGCACGCCTGGCTTTTCCGGCGCGGACCTCATGAATTTGGTCAACGAAGCTGCGCTGCTCGCCGCTCGCCGCGGAAAGCGCGTCGTCACCCGTCAGGAATTCGAGGACTCGCGCGACAAGATCATGATGGGCGCTGAGCGCCGTACGCTCATCATGACCGAGGAGGAGAAGCGGCTGACAGCCTATCACGAGGCGGGCCACGCGCTGGTTTCAGTCTCGATGCCAGCCTCGACTCCGATCCACAAGGCGACGATCATCCCGCGCGGCCGCGCGCTCGGCATGGTGCAGTCGCTGCCCGAGCGGGACCAGATCTCCCAAAGCTACGAGCAGTTGATCGCCATGCTCGCCATGTCGATGGGCGGCCGGGTCGCTGAGGAGCTGGTGTTCGGAAAGGACAAGGTCACGTCTGGCGCGGCGGGCGACATCCAGCAGGTCACCAAGATCGCTCGCGCCATGGTGACCCGGCTCGGCTTCTCCGACAAGCTCGGCACGGTCATGTACGGCGAGAACCAGGACGAGGTGTTCCTGGGCTACTCGCTCGGCCGGCAGCAGAACATCTCGGAGGCGACCGCTCAGACGATCGACCAGGAAGTGCGGCGTCTGGTCCAGGAGGCCCATGAAACCGCAACGCGCATCCTCACCGAGCGGCGAGCCGATCTTGAAACGCTGGCGAGGGGCTTGATGGAGTTCGAGACGCTGACCGGGGAGGAGATCGTTGGCCTTCTGCAGGGGATCAGGCCGGTGCGCGAATCCGCGACCGATCATCGCGAGCCGCCGCCTCCCCCGCGCGCCGCCGTTCCCTCCACCGGCAAGCCCCGTCCGATAGGACCTGAGCCGGGCGGTTTGGAGCCGCAGCCGCAGACCTGATCAAGCGGCTGCTCGACTTTAGTGCGTCTCTAGACGAGGCGAGCCCAGACTTCGCCGCCGCTCCTCCAGGAGAGCCGGCGCGATCTTGGCACGCCGAATCAGCTCGGACGTCGACTGGCCTTCGACAAGCTTGACCCGCTCGACCCGGCCGCCGGCCGAGCGAACCACGTCCGCGCCGACGATCTGGTCTTCGGCATAGTCGGCGCCCTTGATCAGGACGTCCGGCATCAATGCGCCGATCAGGTTGTAAGGCGTGTCGTCTTCGAAAATGATGACCAGATCGACGCAGTCGATCGCCCCAAGGACCTGGGCGCGCGCAACCGCCCGCTGCACCGGCCGCGTCGGTCCTTTGAGCCTGGTCACGAACTCGTCCGCATTGAGGCCCACGACCAGCCGGTCGCAAAGGCGCGAGGCGCCCCGCAGAATCGCGACGTGGCCGGGATGCAGGAGGTCGAAGCAGCCGTTGGTGAAGCCGACGGTGAGGCCCTGCCGGCGCCAATGCTCGCGGATAGCTCGCGCTTCGCCGATCGAGGCGAGCCCGCCCTTGCGAAAGGCGGCCAACTCCTCGTGGAACGCCGCTTCCGCCCGCAGTTCATCCAGCGTGATGGTCGCCGTTCCGGGCTTGGAGACGACGATTCCGGCCGCCAGGTTGGCGAGCCGCATCGTCTGTTCGATCGGCAGGGAACCCACCAGCCCATAAGCGAAAGTCGCCATCACGGCATCGCCCGCGCCGGAGACGTCGAAGACGAGTTTCGCTTGCGTCGGCATATGGATCGGGATCGCGCCGGACGAAAAATAGGACATCCCTTTTTCCGCCCGGGTGACCAGAAGAGCCGCGCCGGTCTGGCGGATCACCGCTTCGGCCGCACGAACCACCTCGTCGTCCGTGTGGCAATTGAGGCCGCTCGCGGCGGCGAGCTCGGCGCGGTTGGGCTTGATCACGTCCGCGCCTGCGTAGAGGGAGAAATCGCGGCGTTTGGGATCGACGATGACCGGCACGCCCCTCGCCCGCGCCATCGAGATCGAGCCGACCAGGACCCGGTCGGTCAGCATGCCCTTGCCGTAGTCGGAAATGGCGAGCGCCCGCGCACGCGGAAGGACCGCCTTGATTCTCGCGAGGACTTCGTCCTCGAGAGCTGAGGAAATCGGCGACAAATCTTCCCGATCGATCCGCATGAGATGATGGCTGCCGCTCATCAGGCGCGTCTTGGACGTGGTCATGCGCCCCTGCGTCACGACGGCTTCGGTCGTCACGCCCTCGGCGCCCAGAAGCGCGATCATCGACGCGCCCTCCGAGTCGTCTCCGACCAGGGTGACCAGGATCGGCGCGCCGCCGAGTTTCGCGACGTTGCAGGCGACGTTCCCGGCGCCGCCCGCAACCAGCCTGTCCCTCCGATGGCGGAGCACCGGCACCGGAGCTTCGGGCGAAATGCGCTCGACGTCGCCGGTGACGAATATGTCCAGCATCGACTCGCCGAGCACGACGATTGGCGCTTCAGGGTGATTGAGCAGCATTGGTCCCCTTAGCTACTGAAGTTGCCGCAGGGGAATTATTAGCTTACGAAGCGTAATATTGGAAGCCGCCGATTTACCGAAAAATCGCCGCTTCCTTAACGCATGGCCGCCTTGACCGCGGCAAGCACCGTTTCGACCTTAAGCGCCGTCACACAAGGGCTCGGCCCGAACTGACCGGTCAGCTGGCACGGAAGGTCTTCGTTCCGCCAGCAGGGCGCACAAGCAAAACTCTTGTTGGCCGAGATGACGGTCGCCCGGCGGTGATGACGGGTGAAAAGCTTGCCGTCGGTCGGCCCGAACATTGCGATGACAGGCACGTCAAAGGCGGAGGCGGCGTGCAGGAATCCCGAGTCTACGCAGACCAGCGCCCGAAGGGCGGAAACCAGCGCGATCGACTGCGCAAGCGAGAGGCCGCCGGTCGACGCGACGCCGGGGCCAGCGGACAAATGGGTTTCGACGTGGTGAAATATGATGAGATCGTAGTCGCTCCGGAGCGCTTCGATGAATTGGCCGATATCCGGATGATCCTTGTAGGTGTCGCGCGCGTACGGCTGAACGCCGATCAGCGGCCGCGTCCCCAGGCCCGCGTCGCGAATGAACTTGTCCCGGAACGCGATCTGGGCCGCATCCAGATGATATTCGACGGCCCAGCCGTAACGGTAGAGCGAGAGTTTGCCGACTCCCATCGATTTGGCAAACAACTCTGTCCGTCCCTTTTTGACGAACGGCCTTCTTTCCGCCTCGTACTTTCCGGCCGGGCACCTGGTCAGGTTGAACCATGCCCTGCACCGGGTCACATCGACAGGCGGGCCGTCGATGTCGACGAGCTCGACATGCGGATTGTTGCGGAAGAGGTCGAAAAACTTCCGATCGACGACGAGCTTGATGCGAACGCGGCGGCGCTCGGACAGCGCCCTGAGGCCCGCCGTCATGATCAGGAGATCGCCGATGCCCCCCATCGCGCGCGTGACGATGATATCCCGCCGGCTCGTCTTCCCGTCGCCCGGATCTCGCCTCGTGAAGCGAATGTCCCCCCACCGGAGCAGGAAAAGACACGTCGCCGCCAGGAAAAGCGCTACGTGCGCGACCGAGGCGCGGACGACGCGGCGAGGTAAGGATCCGCCGGGGATGCGCGCCCGCGCGGTGACGCGCGCTGTTTGGACAAGCGCCCAGTTCAGCAGGCCGTCGCGCAGCCGCGCCGAGCGATGAAAACTGATGAACTGGACGAAGTCCGAGGCGATCGCGCGGACCGAGTAGGGCCAGAACCGCGCCAGCGATCTCGCCCGCCCGATCGCGATCGGCCCAAGATCCTCGACGTCGCCGCGCGCCGCGCGCGCCTGGCAATCGAGCCGCATCAGGCGCGTGATGTCTTCCCGATCGCCCTCGACCTTGTAAATTCGATCCGCGTAAGCGCCGATCAGCTCCCTGACGCCCTCCGGGTCCTTGAGCAGGAGCCGCGCCTCGGCCTGCAGGGTGCGGGCCTGCATCAGCTCGCGGGGATAGAAACGGACGTCCGTCTTGGCGAAGGCGTCGAGGATCTGTTCGAATCTCTGGACGATCGCGCCGTCGCCGGTGATGAACATCGGGCGGTTCGCCTCGAAGGCGGCGCGAATCGCGCGCACGACGCGATCGCAGTCGCCGGGCCGAACCCGCGGATAGCCGGAAACGGTGCGGCCTTGGCGCCGCATCGCCTCGAGGATGCGCTCGGCGCTGCGAAAATCCGCCGCGTCGAACTCGTCGAGAAGTCTTGTGACGACGCCGGCGAATTCGCTCGGGTTCATCGTCGCGTTTGTCGGTGCGAGTTTATCGACCCCGCTCTTCACGAGGGAAAGCGGCTCGGTCGAGATCGGTCGGGTCTCCATTTCTCTCCGCGGGCCTGGCGTCAACAACAGGCGCTTGACGCTCAATGCGCGGAGTGTTGGCGGTCGACCGCGCCGCCGTCAAGGCTCGGCCGCGGCGGGACCCAGGAATTCTCCCGCTGTCGCCATTTACGCAACAGCCCGGCGGCGAAAGACGGGCGTCTCTCGACCGCTTGCGATGCGGCAGGCTCGGCGATACGGCGGGCCGAGGACGGTTGGCCCCGCTGCTCGACCCCCTATCACTGCTTCCTAATTCAGCGAATTCCCGACCTCGGTGAAGACTGTACTCACCTTGGTCCCGAGGGTCGAGACTGCGGTGATGATGGCGACCGCGATGAGGCTTGCGATCAGAGCATATTCGATCGCCGTCGCGCCGCTTTCGTCGCAAATGAAGTGTGAGACCCGGTCCATGATACCCCTCGTTCCCGTTAGTGACTGTGGGCGCTCAGGCAGTCGAACAGCTTGACGACCTGTGTGCCAACTGAACGCGAGCCCGGCAATGAGAACGACATCGGAGAGCGCGAGGATGATGCACGCTAGTCCCGAATTCTCCCACCCCGGCCGCAGTACCGGGCTCTGCACCGCCAAACGCAAGCCATGTGCCGGCAAGAACTGACCCATTTCGAGACAGCGTAAGCGAAATGAGGCGACGCCCACCTCGGCTCGAGCGCGAACCGGACCGAACGCCAGAATGCGCAGCGCGTTTCCACCCGGGCGAATGGGGTGCGACGCTTCGAGAGCGTACAATGACCAGGATCGCCTTAAGGAAATTGGACGCGTAACGCCGTGCCCGAGCCCTGGAGCAGTTCGAGCGATCCGCCGAGCTGCTCCGCCAACCCGCGCATGACCGTCAGGCCAAATTTTTGTTTCTCGGGCCCCCGCGGCGAGAAGCCCGGGCCGTCATCACGGATTGTCAATTGCATGCAGCCCGGCTGGATCTCCGCCAGCGACACCTCGAACACCGCGCCCATCCTCGGTCGAAACACATGCTTGGCCGCGTTGATTGCCGCTTCGTTCACCAACAGCGCGATGGCGGTCATCTTGCCGACCGACAGATCGTGAGGACGGATCTCGAGCCTGACATCGACAGGCAGCGCGCGAAACGCTTCCGCCAGCACGTCGCGCAGGATCGGCTCGAGGCCTTGTGAGTAGGCGGCAGCGTCGTAAAGCCGGCGATGGAGTCCCGACATGGAATGGATTCGGAAGATCGCATGGCCGAGCGCTTCCAGAGCCACCGGGTCCTGGATGCCGCGTTGCGCTTTTTGCAGCGTGGCGGCGACGATCTGGAGGTTGTTTGCAACTCGATGCTGGAGTTCGCGAAACAGGTCCTCGTTAACCCGGGCCGTGTGGTCGAGCTGCAGGACTGTCTGAACCAGCCCCTCGGCCAGAACGATCAGGAGGGCCGCGACGAGCAGGTAGCGCCCAATTTCGAGGGCGGGGTCAAAGCCGACCGGGAACGAGAAATCTTGCTCCGGGAGGAAGAACCATGCCGCAATGGCCGACAGGAATAGCACCAAGGCGCCTTGGCGCCAGCCGCAGATCAGCGTGCTCGCCGCGACCGCGATGAAGAACATGATGAACGGAGCCGGGTCGAGCCATCCCGCCAGGACCAGGCGGACGATCAGAGCCGCAGCGAGAAACCCGATGGCCATCACCCATGACCGGAGACCGGCCCGGCGCGCTTTCGCGACGTCGACCAGCCAATTGATAAACGGCGCCGCCCCCTCTCCCGTCCTTCGAACGGCGGTAGTCTCGCGCGAAGCCGGACGATGCGCTTCGGAAAGACGTTCAACTAAGCGAGCGTGCTTTGTAGTGATGTGCGACATCGTGCACCAAGCTCGGGAGCTTGCTATCCACCCGGTCATGCGCGCCTGCGGGAGCGGTGGATGCAAGCCAGGCCGAGCGCTTGTACTCCCTTTGAAAACGGGTGTACAGGCGTGTACCGGGTGTTGTTAAGGAGCCGGCGGCAGACGGCCGCGCAAATCGGAAGCTGATCCGGAGCGTCGCGCCCGGACCCTGGAGCAGGACAAGCAATTCGCCAGCCCGAATTTCAGCCTCCCTTGCTCGCCGAACATGACGTTGGATTCCGGTGACGCTTGAATGGATACCCATTTATTAATGATCTTCCGGCAGGTCATCCCCGCGAGTTGAAGCGAGTGGCGGCGGGATACCTAGACGCCCGCTTCCAAAATTCGAAATCAATATAGGACCGCCCGAAAATGCTGCAGTCTTGCGTACTGAGGCCAGCGCGCCAATTGATCGGTTTCCTGGAATCACTCGGCTAGGTCGTCGAAGTCGAGCGTGGCGGAACCGCTGCCCGCCGCCGTCTCGCTGAGGCCGAGGCTGCCATTGGTCGTGTCGGTCACCGCATCGTCCAGCACCGCGTCGGCGCCGTCGCAGTCGCAGTCGCGAGGCCGCCGGCCCCGGAAACACTCCCGTTTCTCCCGCGTCGCCGCCCGTCCCGCCGTCCGCGCTAGCGATGAGGGTCTCGTCGGCGGCGCCGCTGGCCACATTGCCGTTGCCGCCATTGTCGCGTCTGCGGTGGCGGTCGCGGAGATGGTTGCCGCCAAGCGCGCCGTCATAGCCGGCGCCAAATCGCGACATTCGGATTCAACCGTCGTTGAGCGTCGCCTTAGACCTCAGATTGCAGGTGCTGGAGCTTGCGCGCTCTACGAGCATAAGTTATCTGCCTTGCCTATCGTCAGATGGCCAGCGCGCAGCTGTTCAGCTCCGCCGGACGGCCGGATTGTGGAGAGTGCGGTCCGTGAGCAGCCCGTCCAACGTCGTCGACGCCTATGTCGGAGCCCGCCTGCGCATGAGGCGGGTCATGCTCGGGATGAGCCAAGGTAAGCTCGGCCAGCTTCTGGGGGTGACTTTTCAGCAAATTCAGAAATACGAGAAGGGCGCCAATCGAATCAGCGCCAGCCGCCTCCGGCAGGCCTCGCACGTGCTCGAGGTGCCGGTGGAGTTTTTCTACGAAGGAGCTCCAACTCCTGCTGCGTCCGGGACAGCCGAGTCGGGGACGCAGCCCTTTGACATCGCCTTTCTCGCGACGACCGAGGGTTTCCAGCTCAACCGCGCGTTTCTGCGGATCCGCGACCCCAAGGTGCGACGCCGCATCGTCGAACTCGTCGTCTCCCTGGCTCCGCCAGACGAAGACGGGTCTGGACCTGTTCGATAAAAAGAACAAATCAGCTAATCCGGCTTGACCTAACGAACGCCGGCTGCCAAAAGCAGCGCGCTCCAGGCGCCGCGAAGCGCGCGGACCGGATCGCAGGGGCGGGAGATCCTGGTATGGCGCGATTGAATTATGAATTCACCAGCGAATCGGTGTCCGAAGGACATCCGGACAAAGTGTGCGACCGCATTTCCGACGAAGTCGTCGATCTCTTCTTTCGCGAGGGGGCCAAAGCGGGCATCGATCCCTATCAGATACGGGTGGCCTGCGAGAACTCTCGCTACGACAAACCGCGTAATCATCGCGGGCGAGGTGCGAGGGCCGAAGCTTTCGAGCGAGCGGATCGTGGAAACCGCGCGGCAGGCAATCAAGGATATCGGCTACGAGCAAGAGGGCTTCCACTGGCGCGATGTCGAGATCGAGGTGTTGCTGCACGCGCAATCGGCCGACATCGCCCAGGGCGTTGACGCCGCCGGTAACAAGGACGAGGGCGCAGGCGACCAGGGCATCATGTTCGGCTACGCATGCCGGGAGACGCCCGAACTTATGCCGGCGCCGCTGTATTATGCGCACAAGATCCTACGCGAGATTTCGCGCGCGCGCCATTCGGGGATCGAAAAGACGCTTGGCCCGGACGCGAAGAGCCAGGTGACGGTGCGCTATCAGAACGGAAAGCCGGTCGAAGCGACCCAGATCGTGGTGTCCCATCAGCATCTCGTCGAGTCGCTGACATCCGAGGAGGTCGCCGCGCTTGTTCGCCCTTATGTGACTGCGGCGCTGCCGGCCGACTGGATTACGCCGAACACCGTCTGGCACATCAATCCGACCGGCAAGTTCTTCATCGGCGGTCCGGACGGCGACTGCGGCCTCACCGGGCGGAAGATCATCGTTGACACCTACGGCGGAGCGGCGCCGCACGGTGGCGGCGCCTTCTCGGGAAAGGACCCGACGAAGGTTGATCGGTCGGCCGCATACGCGGCGCGCTATCTCGCCAAGAACGTCGTCGCCGCCAATCTCGCCGACCGCTGCACTCTCCAGCTTTCCTATGCGATCGGCGTCGCGCGCCCGCTCTCGATCTACGCCGACCTGCATGGCGCAGGCCAGGTCGATGAAGGAAAGCTCGAGAAGGCGCTGATGGAGATCATGAATCTGTCGCCGCGCGGCATTCGGGAGCACCTGAAGCTGAACCGCCCGATCTTCGCCCGCACGTCTTCCTACGGCCATTTCGGCCGAGCGCCCGAGGAGGACGGCGGTTTTTCGTGGGAGAAGACGGACCTTGCCGACACGTTGCGGCGCCTTGCCTGAAACGGGACGACAGCCTCTCAAAGCATGACTGGAGGCGGCGAGAGCGCTTCGACGACGCGGCGCCGCAGGCTTTATGGGCGCAGCCGCGGCAAGGCGCTGCGTCCGGGACAGGAACGACGCGTCGCCGCCGCTTTGCCGATGGTCGAAGTCGCCCTGGATACGCTGCACCGCCCCGGTCTCTTTCCCTTTCAACCGCGCGAAATCTGGCTCGAAATCGGGTTCGGCTCAGGCGAACATTTGCTGGGACAGGCGAGGGCCAACCCCGACGTCGGCTTTGTCGGGTGCGAGCCGTTTCTCAATGGGGTGGCGGCGGCGTTGTCCGGAATCGAGCGGGAGAAACTTTCGAACATCCGGCTCCGCCGGGGCGACGCCCAGGCTCTGGTCGAATCGGCGCCTGAGGCGTTCTTCTCTCGCGTCTTCATCCTCTATCCCGACCCATGGCCGAAGCGGCGGCACCACAAGCGCCGCGTCGTTTCGGAGGCGACGATCGAGGCGCTGGCGCGGGTGATGAGGCCGGGCGCAGAATTGCGCTTTGCGACCGACATCGACGACTACGCCGGCTGGACGTTGCGGCGGTTCCTTAGGGCCCGGCAATTCCGGTGGACGGCGGCGCGCGCCATTGACTGGCGAACCCCCTGGCCGGACTGGCGTCCGACGCGCTATGAATCGAAGGCCCATAGGGCGGGCAGGGCATCCGTTTACCTCACTTTTGTCCGGTTGTGAGCCACTGGGCGCGCACCTGCGTGGTTTTCCCGAGAGGGGAATCACGCTAGGAGGCGGGTCGCATCGAAGAGGACGTTATGTCGGAGAGAGTTGATCGTCGCACGGTTCTCAAGGGGGTCGCCGCGTCTGCGGCGGCGATGACGCCGGTCGGCGAGGCTTTCGCCGCCGAACCTGATGGCCTTCAATACGAGCCGCCGGTCCCGTTTTCTTACGAACTGTTCAAACAGCAGGCCCGCGAGCGCGCGCACCAGCCGTATCAGCCGCCGCCACGGCCCGATCCCGAGGTGCTGCAGAAGATCAATTACGAGCAATGGGGAAAGATCAAATATAAGGACAGCTACGCCCTGTTCGCCGACGGGCCCGGTCCGTTTCCGGTCACCTTCTTCCACCTCGGACTGTTTTTCGAGAAGGCCGTCGGCATGCATGTGGTGGAAGGCGGCCAGGCGCGAAAGATCATTTACGAGCAGGCGTATTTCGACATGCCGGCCAATTCCCCGGCGCGCGACCTGCCGCCGGGAGCGGGCTTCGCCGGCCTGCGCATCCAGGAATCCCGGGACGGGCCTCTCGACTGGCGCAAGAACGACTGGGTCGCGTTTCTCGGCGCCGCCTATTTCCGGGCGATCGGCGAACTGAGGCAGTACGGCCTCTCGGCCCGCGGCATCGCGCTCGACGTCGCCGTCGCCGACCGACCGGAGGAGTTCCCCGACTTCACCGAATTCTACATCGACTCCGCGCCCGACGGACACACGCTCACGCTCTATGCGCTGATGGAGGGGCCTTCCATCGTCGGCGCCTACCGCTTCCTGATGACGCGGGGCAAGGGCGTCATCATGGACATCGAAGTCGCAGCTCAACGTTCGCGCCCAGGTCTCACGTTTCGGCATCGCGCCGGCGACCTCGATGTACTGGTATTCCGAGACCAAGAAGGAGACGGCGATCGACTGGCGCCCCGAAGTGCACGATTCCGACGGGCTCGAGATGTGGTCGGGAAACGGCGAACGCCTTTGGCGCGCGCTCAACAATCCGCCGCGCATCATGGTGTCCGCCTTCCTCGACGACAATCCGCGCGGCTACGGTCTCATGCAGCGCGACCGCGTGTTCGATCACTATCTCGACGGCGTTTATTACGACCGGCGACCGAGCCTGTGGATCGAGCCGCTGCCTGGCCCGGACGGGCCTGGCTGGGGCAAGGGGTCGATCCAGCTCTGCGAAATCCCGACCGATGACGAGATCCACGACAACGTGGTGGCGATGTGGGTGCCGGCCAAGCCGGTGCCGGCGGGGGCCGAGCTCCACCTCAACTACCGACTCTACTGGCTCGCCAATTCCCCTTTTCCGTCGGACCTCGGGATCGTGGTCGCGACCCGCCTCGGACGCGGCGGCCAGCCCGGCCAGCCGCGGCCGAAGGGCGTGCGGAAGTTCATGGTTGAATTTCTCGGCGGACCGTTGGCGGACCTTCCTTTCGGCGTGAAGCCCGAGCTCGTCGTCACGGCCTCGCGCGGAACTTTCGGTCCCTACAGACTGATCGAGGCGGTTCCCGACGAGGTCCACGGCCACTGGCGCGCCCAGTTCGACCTGATCGTCCAAGGAACCGACCCGGTCGAGATGCGCGCCTTTCTGAAATCTGGCGACAAGACCCTGACCGAGACCTGGCTTTTCCAGTACCACCCGTTTTGAACTTTAGCGGCGTTTAGCGCCAATTTAGCGTCGGGCCCCTTAAAATTCAGGGACTTGCGACGCCGTTTAGCGTCGGGCCAAAAGGCCACCGCTCCGGGGGCATCCACGAGCTATAATACATACAATGTATGTTATATACAATTGAGCCGCTATGGACCAATCCGGGCGCCAGGGCGAGGTGGCTGCGCCCGTGCATTTCTCCTGGTCGCGGCCGAAGTTCCTTTGCGCGATTCGGCGTTGACCGGTGACAGAGTTCTGCTTTCCATCCCGACAATATCGCTCATGTGGCGATCGACCGTCGCTTGGCTGACTGTGGTTTCCTCGTCCAGAACCGGTCGGAGATGAACGTCGGCCATTCTACGACGCCCTGATCATCGCTTCCGCTACGGCCGCCAGATGCGATCGCCTCTACAGCGAGGACTTTCAGCACGGCCGCCGCGTCGGCGATTGCATGATTGTCAATCCGTTGCTTTAGACGGCGCCCGCCCGTGAACTCTGAATCCCTCGTCCCCAAGGTCTGGAACTTCGCGCGGGCGACGGGATCAGGGGTGTCTCCGATCAGGCCCATATCTCACAGATCTCATACCTCTTCTTCCTCAAGATGGACGAGGAGCGCATCGAGCTGATTGGAGAGCCTCGAAGCCGCGTCGGCGAACTTCCGGTCGGTGGCGGCAAAGCTGCGGGGACTTTAGCCGGCAGGGTCCGCGGGCGTTGTCGGCGCGGTGTGTCGTCGAAATTCGCGCCCTCAACCCTGGCCATCTCTTTCAGGTAGGAGGAGTGCGCGGCGAAAGTTGGCCTGGCGTCACTTTGCCACGAAAACCGACTTGAACACGGCCCGCGCGCGGCGCAACGGTAGCGGGCGCGTTCGCGCATCGAGGGACGGCGGCCTGGGGGAGGATCGGGACATGACAGCGAAAGGCCAAAACCAGAAACTCGGCTCGCTTGCATGGGACCGGGGGCGGGTCGACGTCCAGGCGCTTGGAGGGATGATCGGCCCGGTCGAGGTCGTCCTTGACGATGGGCGTCCCATCCGCCCGTTCGCCGTCGCGCCCTGGGCGGACAATCCCGCGGAAGACTGGGAGGCCACGGCGCCGCCGCTGCTCAAGCGCCTGCGCGGTGACTGGGTGTGCCTTCCGTTCGGCCTTCCGGGGAAGCCGCGAACCGATCTCGACGCCAATTGGCTCGCGGGGCTCGACAAGAATCTCGAATCGCCCGATCCGGCCCAGCACGGCGCGTGCTCCAACGCGGATTGGCGCCTGGAATCGGCCGAGCCGCACGCGCTGACGATGAGCTTCGCACCCGACCCGAAGTTCCCGATCTCGAGGATCGAGCGGCGCATCTCGGCGGCGGACGGCGCGCCGACCATAAAGGTCGAGACGCGCATCGCCGCCCGCGCCCCCTGCGAGTTGCCCTGGGGCGTCCATCCGACGTTCCGGCTGCCGGACGAGCCCGGCGCGTTCGAGATCGGTTTTGGCGGGAACGTGACCGCCTTCACCTATCCGGGCTTTTTCGAAGCGGGCGTGTCGCGCGTCGCGCACGGGCAGGTTTGCGCCGGGATCGACACCGTGCCGATGCTCGACGGTTCGACGCACTCGTTCGCGTCGCTGCCGTTGCCCTTCGACACCGAGGAGCTTCTCCTGGTGGCCGGGCACAATGGCGTCGCCCGTCTGACGAACCGCGCTGAACGCTACCGAGTCGTCATGGAATGGGACCCGGCGGTCTTTCCCGGGGTGCTGCTCTGGGTATCGAACCGCGGCCGTCGCTATGCGCCGTGGAACGGGCGTCACCTTGGCCTCGGCGTCGAGCCGGTCTGCGCGCCCTTCGATCTCGGCTACGCGCACGCGGTCAACCCGCGCTCGCCGCTCCGCGCGCGCGGCGTCGCGACCGCGACCCGCTTTGCGCCGGGACGCGAGCTCGAGACGCAGTACAGTTTCCGGTTTGAGAGCTTATAAAGGCGGAGCGCGGATTGCCTCAGGCCGCGACCGTCGCAGCGCCGGTCGCGTTCCGCCGCCGAAATCGGGCAAATCCGAGGCCCGCGAAGCCGACGAGAAGCATGGCCCAGACGCTGGGCTCCGGAATCGCTGCGTTGACGCCGGAGAACTGATAATCGAGTTTGTTGACGCCGTCAGTCACCCCGACGCCGTAGGTGAGCGGACCGAACTGATAGTTGCCGTCGCCCCAAAGGACGACCGTGTCCCCCCCGGAGATGGTGAACGCCACCCCGAAGACATCCAGGAAGGTTCCCGAGAACGGGTAAGCGCAGTCGATCGGGCTGCCGCCTGGGAAAAACAGATTGTTGTACGAAAGTCCGCCGCCTTCGCTATTCTCGTTCGCGTAATCAATGAAGCTCAGGCTTGCCGGAACCGCCGGATCGAAAGTCGCGTCCCTTTCGTTGGCCGGATTGATCGGCACGAGCCCCGTAATGTGGGCGTTGACGATGCCGATATTGGCGTCCGAAAACGTTCCCATGATGCCCGTTATCTTATCGGCCCCGGCCGGATCGAATTGGCAGGGATTGTGGCCTGCGGTCCCGCACAGCGGATCCGGATCGGTGGCCCCCGCTCCGTTCGGCACGGCCGTAATGACTCCGCCGCCGCTCACGCCCGCTCCGTTGAACCAGAACGTCCATGTGGCGGCCTGCGCCTGCTGACCGAAAGCGAGCGCCGCAAATGTGGCGCATGCAGCCAAGAGCCCTCTGACCATGACATCCTCCCCGTCGAATGGCCGATGTTCGCGGCCGTCAATTGCGATCATGCTCAAAGAGCAAGCCAAGAAACATATGCCGAGCAACGGCGCATCCGTCAATAGTGTAAACCATGAGGACAATGTTAATATGTGTATATCGGTTTTCCTTTCCTGGTGTCATCCCACCGCCATCAGGCTCGCATTGCCGCCCGCCGCCGCGGTGTTGGTGGCGATCACGACCTCCTCCGTGAGCGCGGCGAGGTCGTAGTCCTCGCCGGCGGCGAGTCGCTCCGGCGTCAGCGCCTGGAGGCGGACGATCGCGCCGGGACGGGCGGCGAGACGGCGCATCGCGTCGGCGAGGGCCCGCGCGTCGCCCTCGAACAGAACGCCGGCGAGAGCGGGCGCCTCGAGCGGGAAAAGCGCCATCGTCACGCGGTGGGAGAGTTCCGCCGGGAGCCCTTTGAGCGCCCTTTCCTCGCCCGGACTCACGATCGCGTCGTTGCCGGCGGCGAGAATCGCGCCGATCTGGATGAGCGCGGCGCTGCGGTTCGTCGCCAGGGACGCGATCCTGCCCCGGCGGCGAAGCGCATAGACGTTGCGTTCGCCGACTGGCCCCATGAGCTCGACACGCGCCCCGAGCGGCGAGCGCGAGGCGAGGCCGACGCAGCGCTCGGCTTCCGCCGGGCGCGCCGTGGCGCGGAGCCAGTCGATATAGACGCGCAGGGCGCCGAGCGCGGACGGCGATCCCTCGAGCCCGGCCAGCGCTCCTTGCGGCGGCTCCGCCAGGAGGCGCGCGAGATAAAGCGGGCCGCCGGCTTTCGGGCCCGTGCCCGAAAGCCGCGCGCCGCCGAACGGCTGCACCCCGACAGTCGCGCCGATGATGTTGCGGTTGACGTAGATGTTGCCCGCCTCGATCCGTTCGACGACGCGCCCGATCGTCTCGTCGATCCGCGTGTGCAGGCCGAAGGTGAGGCCATAGCCGGCGGCGTTGATCGAATCGATCAGCCCGTCCAGCCCCTCGCGCCGGTAGCGCAGCACGTGGAGAACCGGGCCGAACACTTCGCGCCCGACGTCGGCGACCGTGTTCACCTCGATCAGCGCCGGCGCGACGAAGGTTCCCCGCGCGGCCGTTTCCGGCAACTTTGCCTGGTTCACGGCGAAGCCGCGCCCCCACATCGCCTCGATATGGGCGTTAATTCCGTCCCGGGCCTCTGCCGTGATGACCGGGCCGACGTCGACCGAGAGCTTTCGCGTGTCGCCGATCTCGAGCTCCGCCATCGCGCCCTTCAGCATCGCGAGCATGCGGTCGGCCACGTCGTCCTGCAGGCAGAGGATCCTCAGCGCCGAGCAGCGCTGGCCGGCCGAATCGAAGGCGGACGACACAACGTCGGCGACGACCTGCTCGGGCAGGGCGGACGAATCGACCACCATCGCGTTCAGGCCTCCGGTCTCGGCGATCAACGGAACCGGCGCCCCCGTGCGCGTCAGGCGGCTGGCGATCTCTCTCTCGATCAGCCGGGCGACCGGCGTCGAGCCGGTGAAAACGACGCCCTGCACACGCGGGTCGGCGACGATTCTCCCCCCGACCTCGCCCGCGCCGGGAATGAGCGCGAGCGCTTCCGCCGGGACGCCCGCCTCATGCAGGACGCGGACCGCCTCCGTGGCGATCAGCGGCGTCTCCTCGGCGGCCTTGGCGACGACCGCATTCCCGGCCGCGAGCGCCGCGGCGACCTGGCCGGTGAAGATCGCCAGGGGAAAGTTCCATGGGCTGATGCAGGCGACGACCCCAAGCGGCGCGGGCGAGCCGGGGCCGAGAATCCGAATCGCCTCTGCCGCGTAATAGCGGAGGAAATCGGCCGCCTCACGCACTTCCGCGACCGCATTCGGATAGGCCTTGCCGGCCTCGCGCACGACGAGGCCGATGAGCTCGTCGTTGAGCTCTTCCAGCCGGTCGGCGGCGCGGCGCAGGATCGCCGCCCGCTCGTTCGGCGGGACGGCGGCCCAGGCGGGCGCGGCCGCAGCGGCGGTGGCGATCGCGGCTGAGATCTCGTCGGGACGGGCATGGCGGGTGACGCCGACGATGTCGGTATGATCGGCCGGGTTGGTGACCGGCTCGCCCTGTCCGGTCGGAGACGCGCCGGGCGGAAAGGCGCGCCGGGATATGTGCGCGCTCGCCTGCAGACCCTTCGCGAGCTTTGCGAGCCGCTGTTCGTCGGTGAAGTCGAGCCCACACGAGTTGAGGCGTTGCGACCCGTAGAGATGGCGGGGGAGCGCGATCTTTTCATGCGCCGCGCCGATCGGCTGGATCTTGCGCGCCACCGCGACCGGGTCGGCGACCAGCTCGTCGATGGGCACGCTGGCGTCGGCGATGCGGTTGACGAAGGAGGTGTTCGCGCCGTTCTCCAGCAGGCGGCGGACAAGGTAGGCGAGCAGCGTCTCGTGCGAGCCGACCGGCGCATAGACGCGACACGGCCGCTCCAGCTTGTCGCGGCCGACCACCTCCTCGTAGAGCGGCTCGCCCATGCCGTGCAGGCACTGGAACTCATACTGGCCGCGGTAGAAGTTCGGCCCGGCCATTGCCATCACCGAGGCGAGCGTCTGGGCGTTGTGCGTGGCGAATTGCGGAAAGACCGCGTCCGGCGCGGCCAGGAGCTTGCGGGCGCATGCGAGAAAGCTGACGTCGGTGTGGACCTTGCGGGTGAAGACGGGAAAGCCGTCCAGTCCGTCGGCCTGGGCGCGCTTGATCTCCGAGTCCCAGTAGGCGCCCTTGACCAACCGAACCATCAGCCGGCGGCTGGAGCGCCGCGCGAGGTCGACGAGAAAGTCGACGACGAAGACGCAGCGCTTGCCATAGGCCTGGATGACGAAGCCGAGGCCGTTCCAGCCGGAAAGATCCGGGTCGAGAGAGAGCGCCTCGATGAGGTCGAGCGACAGATCGAGCCTTTCGGCCTCCTCAGCGTCGATGTTGAGGCCGATGTCGTAGGATCTGGCAAGCGCCGCGAGATGTTTTATGCGCGGCAGGAGTTCGCTCATCACGCGGGCGCGCTTGATGCGCTGGTAGCGCGGATGCAGCGCCGAAAGCTTGATCGAGATGCCGGGCCCCTCGTAGATGCCGCGCTTGTGCGAGGCGCGGCCGATCGCGTGCACGGCGCGCTCGTATTCCGAGAGGTAGCGCGCCGCGTCCTCGGCGGTCGTCGCCGCCTCGCCCAGCATGTCGTAGGAGAAGGTGAAGCCCCGCGCCTCGCGCTCATGGGCGGCGTTGATCGCCTCCTCGATGGTGCGGCCGGTGACGAACTGCTCGCCCATGAGGCGCATGGCGACGTCGACGCCCTTGCGGATGATCGGCTCGCCGCTGCGGGCGATGAGCCGAGTCAATGCGGCGCTCAGCGTCTGCTCGCTGGTCGTCGCCACGAGCCGTCCGGTCAGCACCAGGCCCCAGGTCGCGGCGTTGACGAACAGCGACGGGCTCATTCCGAGATGGGCGCGCCAGTCGCCGGGCGACAGCTTGTCGCGGATCAGCGCGTCGCGGGTTGCGGCGTCGGGAATGCGCAACAGCGCCTCGGCGAGGCACATCAGCGCCACGCCCTCCTGGCTCGACAGTGAATATTCGTGGATCAGCCCCTCGACGCCGCTCGACCGCGTTTTCCCGCGCAATTTCGTCACCAGGCTGCGCGCCAAAGCCTCGACCTTCTCGGCCTGATCCAGAGCGAGCGCCGCGAGCTCGAGGAGCGGCGGCACGCATTCCTGCTCGGGCCGCCGGTAGGCCGCTGTGATCGCTTGGCGCAGCGGAGGCTGGACGACGACCTCGGAGCGGAACGCGGCGAAAGGGTTGGCGGACATTGGGCGGGGGTTTCCCGGGCGAACGACGGCAGGATCGTCCGCAGCCTAGCCCCGGCGGGCGCTGTTTCCTACCTCGCTGTGCGCCAATCCTCGGGCTGCTCCAGATGATCGTCACTGCAGACAGACACGCGCTCTTTTTACAACCGTCCTCGCCTGCGATCGACCGGCCTATCAACAAGCCCGGGGGCGGGCGACGATCATCGGCGCTGATAGACCTTATCGAAGCTGATTGGCTCAAAAGGGACCAAAAGGCTTAATCAGAATGCGAAGAAGGATGCTTTAGTCATGGCCCCAATGTCTTTCATTGCGGCCAATTGGCAAAAAGCCCTCCCGTTGCTCGTCGCCGTCGGCGCCGCCGTGTGGATCGCGCTTTTTCGCGATGATCCCTTGAGCGACCGGGCGCTGTTCGCGGCGCTGCTTGTGATCTATTTCCTTCATCAAATAGAAGAGCACTTGTGGCCGGGCGGCTTTCGCCAGTTCGCCGACGCCCACGTCTTCCGCAGCGGCGACGACGATTGGCCGGTCGACATGGGCGGCGTCGCGCTGATCAATATCGGCTACGTGTGGCTGCCGGTGGCGCTCGCCGCCTTGTTTCCCGAAAGCTTGCGCTGGCTCGGCTTCGCCTGGATCGGGCTGACCTTGATCAACGGCATTATCCATGTCCTGACCACGATCATCCTGCGCATTTACAATCCGGGCCTCGTCACCGGGCTGGCGCTATTCATTCCCTTCACGGCCTTCGTGCTCGCGCACGAAGTAGCGCTCGGCGCGCTGTCAGGAGCCGAGGTCGGCTGGATCGCTGCGCTCGGCATTCTGCTCCACGTGCCTGCTGGAGCGCCGTTCGTCGTGCCATTTCTGCGCCGCCGCTCATCGGCTTCCAGGACGACCTAAACCGAACGACGCCAACCTGATCCCGGCGGCCGCGAGAGTCGGCTCGTTCGAGTCCGAGGCTTGCTACTTCAACTCCATCCCACTGAAGGGCGGAGACGACTCGCTCCCGCGCGATCAAATCGTCAAGGAATCATCCGCGTCACCCCGCGGCCGCGCGGGTCGGCCGCCGCTTCCGGCGTACGGCCATTGATCTCGATGGCCTGGATGTCGCCGCTGAAGTCCTGCCCTTTCAACACGTAGCCCTTGGCTTCGATCTGTTTGGCGAGCGCGCCTTCGATCGGGGCGTAGGGCTCCCAAAAGATCGTGTTCGGCGGCAGCAACTGATGGTGGAAGCGCATCGCGCCCACAGCGTCGGCCAAGGGCATCTTAAAGTCATAGATGTTGCAGATAACCTGGAAGATCGAAGTGAAGATGCGTGAGCCGCCAGGGGTGCCGATCACCAGCGCTGCCTTGCCGTCCTTTGTCAGGATTGTCGGGCTCATCGAGGAAAGCGGCCGCTTGCCCGGCTCGATCGCATTGGCGTCGCTGCCGACGACACCGAACATGTTCGCCACGCCGGGCTTCGCCGAAAAATCGTCCATCTCGTCGTTCAGCAGGATGCCGGTTCCCTGCACGACCACGCCCGAGCCGAAATAGCCGTTGATCGTATAGGTGTTCGAGACGGCGTTGCCCCATTTGTCGACAACCGAGAAATGCGTCGTCTCGGCCCGTTCGGGCGTTGACGCGCCGAGCCCTGGCTGAACCCTCTTCGTATCCGATGGCGCCTTCGGGTTCACCTCAGCGGCCCGCTTGGCGAGATAGGCGTCGTCGATCAATTGTGCGACCGGAACTTTGTAGAAATCGGGATCGCCGAGATATTCCGCCCGGTCGGCGAAGACCCGCTTTTCGATTTCCGCGTCGAGATGAAGATATTGCGCCGAATTCAGCGGCACGCCCTTGAAGTCGTCGCGCAGGTCCTCCTTCATCTTCAACAATTGCACGAGACCGATCCCGCCCGAGCTCGGCGGCGGCGCGGTGATGATGCGATAGCCGTTCCAGTCGGCGACAACGGGCTTTCTCCAGACGGCCCGATATTCCTGCAGGTCCCGCTTTGTGATCAACCCGTGACCGCGCATCGACGCGGCGATCAGGTCCGCCGTCTCACCATTGTAGAAGTCGTCCGCGCCCTCGTCGGCGATGCGCGTCAGTACGACGGCCAGATCAGGCTGCACGAAGGTGACGCCCTGTTTGAGGGCGCCGAAACTCGCCTCGAAATTGGTCTTCCCGGCAAATTTCTTTGCAGCGGCGTCGCCGCGTTGCTGTAATTGCGCGTCGACCTCGAAGCCCTCGCGGGCATAATTGATCGCCGGAGCCAACACTTGCGCCCACCGAAGATTGCCGAAGCGGCGCTGCGCCTCCCACATGCCTTCGACCGTGCCAGGCACGCCGACGGCGCGATAGCCGATGAGGCTCACGCCCTCGATCACCTTGCCCTGCGCGTCGAGATACATGTTTTTCGTCGCCGCGAGCGGGGCCCGTTCGCGGTAGTCGAGGAAATAGGGCTTGCCGTTCATAAAGATCGTCATGAATCCGCCGCCGCCGATATTGCCCGCCTCGGGATAGGTCACGGCGAGCGTGAACGCGATCGCCGCGGCGGCGTCGACAGCGTTGCCGCCCTCCTTGAAGATTTGCTCGGCCGCGTCGGCGCTGAACTTATCCGCGACCGCGACGGCCGATGCCGTAAGCACAGCCGGTTGAGACGTCGCCGAAGACTCGGCGAAAGCGGGAATGGCGTCGAGAGAGCCGGTGGTGACGGATGTCAGAAGCGCCAGCGTCAGCGCCGCTACAGACAGTATGTTTTTGTTGAACGCTCCCACCAGATCTCCCCTATGCAATTGGCCATGAGCGCGCCCCATAGGGCCCCTCGATAACATCGATTAGAAACGCCTGAGTTGCTTGCCCCGTCGAGCCCACCCGTTCGAAAGCCTCTTTCGGGAACGGCCGGTCCTGACGCACTCTGTCCCATCCGGGAACGGAGGGAATGGTGCGATTCCGGCCGTCCGACCGGCAGTTCGGCGGGGCGCGATGTGTAAGATCATGAGCGGCTGTTCACGCCGCATGCGCTCTCAGGAAGCCTAACGTCTTCTCATTGAACTCTGCGACGCTCTCGTAGATCGGCGCGTGCGCGCAGGTTTCGAACACGACGACTTCGCTGCCCTTGATTCCGTTCTTCAGCGGGCCGGCGAAACGGGTCGAGGTCACGAGGTCGTGGCGGCCGAAAGTGATCTGGGTCGGCGCGGCGATCTTGCCGAGCTGGCTCAGCGCGTCATGAGCGATGACGGCGTTCGACTGGCGGAAGAAGGCGTCGAGCGGCTGTTTCGGCCGGCTGCGGACGAAGGCGGCGAGCTGGTCGATATAATCCGGCTTCGCCGCATAAAGCTCGGGGGTGAAGCACCAGGGAAAAATTCCCGAAATGATCATCTCCGTGACGCTGCCGAGCCCCTTGGCGATCGTCTGCCATCCTTCGACCGCGGCTTTCAGGAACGGGTCGGTCTTCGGCCAGCAACTGTGCAGCGACAGAGACTTGACGCGCTGAGGATGCTTGCTCGCTAGCCAGAGCCCGGTCGCGGCGCCGAGCGACAGACCGCTGACATGCGCCTTCTCGACGCCGATCGTGGCCATGAAGGCGGCGACGTCGTCGGCGAAGAGCTCCGTCGAATAGGTCCCGTCAGGCTTATCTGTCTCGCCCGCGCCGCGCGGGTCGATCGAGATGCAGGTGAAATGCTTGGCGTAATCGGCGACCTGGAAGGCGTAGCAGGCGTTGTCGGCGGCGAGATAGGGGATGAGGACCAGCGGCTCGCCGGAGCCTTGGCTCTCGTAGTTGATCGTGATGTCGTTGACTTTCACCTTGGGCATCTTGAACCTCCCCGCGCAATGCGGTTCGCCGCACTTCGTTGGCGGGTCAAACCCTAGGCCTCGACGACGGACGAGGTCAACGCGGCAGCCTCGAGATCAAATTCAAAGCGCCTCGATCAGCAACGGCAGGCCGCCCTTGGGCCGCGTGGTGAAGCTCATATCCAGCTCCATGCGATGGCCCGGCGCCGTCTTGAAGCGAAAGTCGCGTATGAGTGTCGCGAGGATCGCGGTCATTTCAATCATCGCGAACCCCATGCCGATGCACATGCGCGGCCCCGCGCCGAATGGCAGATAGGCGCAGCGATGCCGCGCCTTAACCTTCTCGGGGGCGAAACGGTTCGGGTCGAAGGCGTTTGGCTCCTCCCAGAGTTTCTCATGGCGATGCAGGCACCAGATCGCGACATAGATCGGTTCGCCTTTTGAGACTGTGTACGGCCCGAGCGTCGTGTCCTCGCGCGGTTGGCGTCCGATGATCGCCGCCGGCGGGAACAGGCGCATTGCTTCTTGAATGACTTGCCGCGTGAAGGCGAGCTTCTCGATCTCCCCGGGCCCGATCTCGCGAGCGCCGGCAGTTTGGGCTACCTCCTCGCGCAATCGGTCCTGCGAGGCCTGATCCTTGGCAAGCAGCCAGAGGCTCCAGCCGAGCGCCACGGCCGAGGTCTCATGGCCGGCGATCAGGAAGAAATAAAGGTTGGCGGTCAGCTCGGAGTCGGTCATCACCCGGCCGGTTTCCGGATCGCGCGCCGACAGCAAGAGACCCAGAATATCCCGTTGACCCGAGCCGGCTGCACGGCGCGCGGCGACGGCCTTCATGGTTTCCTTGAAAAGATAAGCGGTCGCGGCGCGCATCTTGAAGGAGCCGGGATGCGGCGTCCAGTCCGGAAGGTTGAAGAGCGCAATCGTGCGGCGCCAGGGCACGCTCGCGAGCGCCAGCCTGAGCTGGTTGAGAAACTCTTCTCGATCGAACGAGGTGGCCTCTCCGAGCGCGGTGCGTTCGATCACCGCGAAAGTGGTGCGCGACATCGCGTCCATCGCGTCGATCGGCGCGGCTCCGGGAGAGTTGCGCCACGCGGAGGCTTGCGCCCTTGCGCATTGCGAGAAAGTGGGAACCAGCGCCAACAGATTGTCGTGGCGGAAGGCCGGCGCCACGGCGCGCCTTTGCCACTTCCAGTTCGCGCCCTCCGCGAAGAACAGGCTATCTCGACTGACCGGCGCGGATAATGAGCGCACTGTCGTTTTGTCGCGCGGGAAAAGTTCCGCGCGCGCGACGAGCATCTCCTCGATGCATTCGGGATCCGTCAGGAAAATCGTGTTCGGGACCAGCGGCCATAGTCCCGGCAGCGTCGAAAATCCCTCGCGATAGGCTGCGGGCGGCAGGTTTTCCAGAAAATTGCGCAGATTGGCCCTGAATGAAGGCTTGCTGCGCGGCTGAAAGGGAGTGAAATCCGGATCGTGAAACATGGGCGAACCTCTGATTGACGAGGCGAGACACGACCCCGGAACTTCTGTCACGCGCCGGCCAGCGCGCGGCTATCCCTTCGGCCTGCGGGCCGATGAGGGCAGCGGGCGCGCGCCGAAGTCGATTGCGGAACGTCGGACAAGTTTGCCGCTCTCGTCAACGATCAACCAAAACCGGCAGTGCTCGGAGAAAAAGGACAACCGATATCTTCCGCTGTCTTCGCCGACCCCTTTTTCGCAGCGGCTCGTAATCCTCCCATCCCGCATGCGTTCCATGAGCAGCGCGGGCGAAATCGACAATCCCTCGGCCACGATCGCGGCGTCGACGTTGATGCCGCCGTCTTCGAATTCTACGGGTATGGTGGCGATCATGACGACCGGTCCCATAGCTGATCGTTCGGAGCCATCGAGAACCGCAGCATTCGGCTATGCTCCCGGATAGGCGCATTGCGCAAGCGACGTCGCGTCGAGCTCTTTGAGGAAGGCTTCGCGCGCCGCCGCGAGCCTCGACCTCAGGCGACATTGCGGAGTGAGGGTGCAACGTCCCCCGTCGGTCCGAAAACATTCCACCAGGGCGTGACGCCGTTCCAGAAACCGGACCACCTCACCAAGGGAGATGGACTGCGGGGGCCTCAGCAGGCGCAATCCGCCGCCCGCGCCGCGTTGCGTCCTCACATAGCCGGCCCTGGAAAGATCCCGCACCACCTTGGTCAGGTGATTGCGCGAGATTTGCAGCTCCGCAGCGAGTTCGTCGGTGGTGAACAACCGGCCCTGCGCTCCGGAGAGGCGCATCAGCGTGCGCAGTCCATAATCGGTGAAAGCGGTGAGGCGCATCGTTTCTTCCGCAGATCAGCATTTGCATCGCTGATCATAGCAGCGTAAATAGGTATTGAGAATACCTATTATGGATGACAGATGTCTCGAACGGGAATGGCGGCGGAAAGGCGAAGCAGGATCACCGGCGGGATCGTGTCGCAAACCGGCATCGACGAGGCGACCATCGATCGCCTCGTTCGACAGTTTTATGCGAACGTGCGCCGAGATCCTGTTCTCGGCCCCATATTTTGCGATAGGATCACGGATTGGGAGCCGCACCTTCAGCGGATGTGTGCGTTCTGGTCGTCGGTCGTTCTGATGTCCGGGCGCTATCATGGGAATCCGATGGTCAAGCATCTGCCGCTTCCCATCGACGCCGTTCACTTCGATCGCTGGCTGGCGTTGTTTGAGGAAACTTCCCGGAAGGTCTGCACGCCCGCGGCCGCGGCGCATTTCAATGAGCGGGCCCGGCGGATCGCGGAAAGTCTCGAACTCGGCATTGCCGGCCGACACGATGTTCTGCTCCGCAAGGGCGAACGTTTCCGCAATGCCGCGCTCGAGCATCGCGAAGCTGGAGAGGTGGGATGACGGCCGGAGCGAAAGGATCTCCAGGCGCCCTCGTACCGTCGGCGCCATGGCTTCGGGACGTGATATACCGGGCTTATGGCAACTCTAAACGCCGGATTTTCGATTGAACCGCGGGGTTCTTCCCCATGGGAACGCCGACAGCTTCACGGCGTTTCGAACGGCCCATGACCGACAGGGATGCGACTCTCGGCCTCATCCTCGATGGAGGCCTTGGCCGGCGCCTGGGCGGCGTCGACAAAGGGCTCGTCCTCATCGCCGGCCGGCCGATGATCGCCCGCGCGATCGAGCGGCTTCGCCCGCAATGCGCGGGTCTCGCGATCAGCGCCAATGGCGATCCGGCGCGCTTCGCCGGCCTTCGCCTGCCGGTCCTCGCCGACGAGCCGCCCGAATTCGCCGGGCCGCTCGCCGGCGTGCTGGCCGGGCTCGAATATGCCGCGCGTTTGGCGCCCGGAATAACCCATGTCGCGACCCTGCCGGCCGACGCGCCCTTCGCTCCGCAGGATTTCGTGGAAAGGCTGCACGAGGGGAGGCGCGCGTCGGGGGGACGATCGCCGTCGCCGCGTCGGGCGGTCGGACCCATCACGTTGCGGCGCTCTGGCCGGTCGCGCTCGCGGCCGACCTGCGCCGCGCGCTGGTTGAGGACCGGCTACGCAAGGTCGAGGATTTCGAAGCGCGTTTTCCCCTCGCGCTGGCCGAATGGCCTTGCGAGCCCGTCGACCCCTTCTTCAACGTCAATTCGCGCGAGGACCTCGCGCGGGCCGAGGCGCTGCTCTGGGCGATCCGGTAGCCGCGCTCGGCTCGAGTGGGGTTTGGATATTCGAAACTCTCATCGCTCCGCGCTTGCACGGGGAAGGCGGAGATATCCCTGCTTTCGGCGGAGCAGGGAATTTGAATTCCCTGCTCTGGCCAAAGATTCCCTGTTCGGCCATTTAGGGAATTAACGTGGAAATCACTGAAACCATTGATTTTTTCAGGCCAGATTTTCCGAAAATCGGCCGAAACGCGAGCAATTCCCTGCCTTTTCCCTGCAATCAGGGAATTCCGCCGCGCGGGCCCCCGGGGTCAGGACCGATAGGCGCGCTCGGCTCTCCTACAGACGCCCGCCGGGCTCCGGCGCGACGGAGCGCCACCAGGCTTCGAGCGCCTCCCGTTCCGCAGGGAGCTGCGCGTCGAGGCCGGCGGCAAACGCGTCCCATGCGTCGCGATAGCGGGCCGGCACGCAGACGATCATCGCGACGCCCTCCGAGAAGGCGCGGCCGATTTCGCTCAGCATGCCGCCGCCCTCCGATTCGAGGCGGCCGAAGCGATTGACGACGAGGAGATCGGGGTTCGTCGCGAGGGCGCGGCCGAGGAGGCGGGCGGCCGCCGCGATCGCGGCCGGATCGACCGCGCAGCCGTCGATCCGGCGCCGAGGTCCTGCATGATCGGCAACACCTCGCCGCTCGTGAGATCGCGCACCCTGACGTCGTGCTTATCGCAGAGGTCGTCGTCGGCCCGCTCCTGCACCAGGCCGGCGATCCGCGCGCCGGAGGCCATCGCCCCGCCGACAAAGGCGATCAGCGCTTCGTCGGGCGCCTCGTCGCGCTCGAACACGATCGCGGCGAGCCGGCTCACGGGCTCTTCGCTCGGCACTGGAGTCGTCGGGTCGGTCGCCTCGGCGGTCATCGGATCGTTGTCGTTGTCCGCCGCGTTGGATACAGGACGCCGAGGGAAAGCGGAAGGAGCGGCGATGCGGGCGATCGGGATTGCCGGGTGGAGCGGCGCCGGCAAGACCACCCTCATCAAGCGCCTGATCCCGGAACTCAATAGGCGGAGTTTAAGCGTCTCGACGATCAAGCACGCCCATCACGCCTTCGACGTCGACCAGCCGGGGAAGGATTCGTTCGAGCATCGCGCGGCGGGCGCGAGCGAAGTGCTGGTGGCCTCGGCGAGCCGGATCGCGCTCATGCGCGAATTGCGGGGCGCGCCGGAGCCGTCGCTCGCGGAGCTCCTGCGCATGCTGGCGCCGGTCGACCTGGTCCTCGTCGAGGGCTTCAAGCGCGATCCTCTTGCCAAAATCGAAGTGTTCCGCGACGCGAACGGCAAGCCGCCGCTCTTCCCGCAAGATCCGCATGTCCTTGCCCTGGCGAGCGACGGCATGCCGCCCACCCATCTACCGCATGCGTCGCTCGACGACGTCTGCGCGATCGCGGAACTCGTTCTCGCCCATGCGGAGCCCGTCGAGACCCTGCTCGACAGGCTGGCGCGCCCTTAAACCGCCGGGAGAGCAACTCATCCCTGATAATGATGGTGGACAATGGTGCGCGCTGCGCGGTCGCCGGCCGCCTTTGCGTCAGCCTCGCACATATAGGCGCCCTCCTTCGTCGTGCCGTAGTTCCGCGTGCCCTGATAATGGTAGATCTTCGACCGGGTGTTGACCCATACCACTTTGTCGGTCGGGCAGCGGTACCGGGCTTCCGCCTCGGTGCGGAACTGCCCGGCGCCGGTCGGCGCGGGGGCAGTCTGGGCGGGAGCCTGTGGCTGCTGCCACGGGAAGACCCAGCCGGGCTGGGCAGAGGCGGGCGCGGGCGCAGGGGCGGGCGTCATGGAGGCCGGCGAAGGCTGCATCTTGCAGCGCGCAAGGAACTGCGGCCAGGTCGCGCCGCCGGTCGTTCCGGCCGTCTCCGCCTGCTTCCACTGGGCCGCGCAGGCGGCCATGACGCTTTCGGCGTTTGCGGCGGACGAGCCAACCAGCGCGGCGCCGATGAGAAGCGCGGCCGCAGCCGCCAACGAAACGAGAATGCGCATGGACCTTCTCCCGGACCTCGACCCCCACGGCCGAGGTCCCTCAGCGTAGTCGAGCACGCGGACGGCGCCAACGCTACCCTGCGCCCTACGGGGATCGGACACAGCGATCAAGCATATGAGAGATCCGCCTGGCACGGTTGCCTGAAGCGGGAAAACGGGGCAAGTGATAGCAACGTGGCAAGTGAATCGTGATGGCGAAACCGAACCGCGTTACCGAGCTCCCGCAGACCGAAGAGATCAAGTTCGACGCCGCGCGCCCGGACCAGGGCGCGGGGCATGCCGACACGGAAGGGGCGCTCGAGAGGTTGGAGCGCTTTCTGGCGTCATGGAGTTCCAAGAATCCTCCGCCAAGGATGCCGGCGCCCGTTCGGGCGGCGCCGGACGGGGGTCGACAGGTTTCCGGGGCCGGAGCTGAAGCGCCAGCCCCCGGGCGGTCGGCGAAGACGAAAGCCCGTCCGCGCCGGCGGGGCCTAAAGGGCGCCCTGCTTGTACTGGCCGTCGCGTCCGCGGCAGGGGCGGCATTCGCGCTGAATGGCACGCCGGCCGCCTTGAACAACCTGACTTCACTTTCGTTCGACCGCGCCCCGGATGCCTTGAAGCAGCTTCCCTCCATCGTGCTCGACCGCGCGCAAGGTCTGCTGAAGCGGGCGCCCGCCGTCGGTCCGGCCGGCCGTCACGAAGAGTCCAACCCGGCTCGCCTGAAGGGAGCGCATTTCGAGGAGACGCCGGTCAATTCGGTTAGCCCGGCCGGCTCGCGCACCGGGGACTCACGTCCAGCGGCGCCGCAAGCTTCGACCCCCGTTCGGGATCGGCCGGCCGAACCGCCGTCCGAGAATGCGCTGATCGCGACCCCGGTTGCTCCCGCCGCGGTGGGCGCACCGCCAGCCGCTCAATCGATCAAGTCCGCCGCCGAGCCCGGGCCGACAGGGGCAGACGGATCGTCAGGCGGGGTCCAGCCCTCGGGATACTCGCCGCCTGTGCAGCAATCGGACAAGCCTTCCATCGCAGGCGACAGCGCCAGGCCGCGCGCAGTCGCCCTCGAGGCTATGCCGCTTCCGCCGATTCGGCCGGCTACGCTTCGAAGGCGCGCCAAGCACGAGAAGGCGCCCAGGCCGCACAAGGTCGCGGACGAGCCGCAGGCCCCGGCCGAGCCCCCTGCGCCCCAGCCGGAAAAGACCGACGCGGTGACCAGGCACGGCGGCCCAGCCAATCCGCTCCTCCGCGCGATGAGCAACGCCTTCAGGTGAGCGCCCACGCGGGGCGCGAACGCGACCTCAAACTCTGTCTCGAGAACTCCGGCTTCTCGCAAAGGCCGCCGCCGAGTCGGATTCGCACGCCACGGCGCGCCTCTCGGCCTCCAGGATGGTTTCCACGACCCGATCGGGCGCAGCGTAATGGGGGCAATGCCCCACGCCCGCGAGCGTCCTAAGCCGCGCGCCGGGGATGTCGCGCGCCAATCCCTTGGAGTGGATATGCGCGTAGACGACTCCGTCCGAGTCGCCGGTGACCACTTCGGTCGGCGCGCGGATCTGTCCGTACCGTGGCGACAGCGCGGCGACCGCGGCCTCGGCGCAAGCGACGTCCTCGCAGTTGGCGCGGAAGTGACGCGGCCTCAGCACAAGAGGCAGCCGCGTCGCCTCGATGAAACCCGCCGGCGCAGGGTTGGGCGCGAAGACGTTCGCCACGGCGGCGGCCATCCAGACCATGCCGATCGGCAGGGTGAGGAGCCGGCGGAACGGCGGCCCGAACAGCGGGTGCGCCCCAATTCTATAGTACCAGGCGACGCCGCCGGGCCACGGATGGCTGACCGGCGCGATCACCGCCAGGGCTCGCACGAATCCCGGATGATCAAGCGCCATCGCCAGCCCCGTGATTGCGCCCAGCGAATGGGCGACGACGAATGCGCGGGCGACCCCGAGCGTCTCCGCCGCCCGTCGCAGCATCTCGGCCTGAAGGGCGGGGGACGACGCGGCTCGCCCGCCGATCCGGTCGCTCCAGCCATGGCCGGGCCGGTCGACGCTCAACACGCGAAAACCCCGGTTCGCGAGCTTCTCGGCGAGCGCAACGAACATGTCGGACGCGTTGCCGGAGGCGCCGTGGATGAGAAGAACCGCGCCGCGCTCTGCGCCCCTGGCCGGCTGGTCGAGAACGTGGATCGCGCCGCCGCCAACTTCTATCCGCCTGCCCGTCGGTGGATGGCGCGCCTCGATCCTGACGGTCTGGACTGCGGTGAACGATCCGAGCGCCGCAACCAGGCCGATAAGAACAATCAACGCCGTGAGCAACGCGCGCGCCTGTTCGTCGCGGCCGGAATCCTCAAAGGCTCTCCCCCGCGATTTTCGCCTTCAGCTTATCGGCCGCTTCCTCAGCGCTCTTCCAATGCGGCGCGATCGCGAGCACCCGCTCGTAGACTTTGAGCGCTTCGTCGTCCCTGTCACGCGACTGGAGAATGGTCGCCATGCCGAGGAGCGCGCCCAAGTGGCGCGGCTCGCGCTTGAGCGTCTCGGCGATGTCGGCCATCGAGCCGTCGAAATCGCCGTCGAGATAACGCAACGTGGCCCGCGCGTTCCAGGCCTCCGCCCAGTCGGGTAAGAAGAGAATCGCCGCGTCGAGGATTTTGGCGGCGTCGTCATAGTCCTTCGCCTCGATCGCTTTGTGCGCGCGCTGAAGCAGGAGGTCGGCCGTGTCCGAGCCGGACTGCGCATAGGCAGTGAGGAGAAGCCCGACAAGTCCTTCGGTTTCGTCCGCGTCCTTGGACGCCGCCAGCCGCGTGTAGATCTCCGCCCGCATCTCGGATGGGGAAGGCGGTCGAACGCTCTCCGCCTGCGGCTGGTCCTGCTTCTCCGGGGTCGCCGAGTTCGGCGACCCGCGCAAGGCAAGCGGCCGGTTGGGCCACAACCGTCAGGGCAACAATGAGCGACGCCGCGTGGAGCCTCATGCCCGGAGATTAGCGAGCGCGCGGCCGGAAGTCGACCGCGGCAAAGTCAGCCCAAGTCAGCCCTGGCGCGCCTTGAAGCGCTTCTGCGTCTTGTTGATGATGTAGACGCGTCCCTTGCGGCGCACGAGCCGATTGTCGCGATGGCGGTTGCGCAAGGACTTCAGCGAGTTACGGACTTTCATGACTTCACCAACGGTTCTTCCCGCGGGGAAAGACCCACGGCGCAGAAAATTCGGAGGCGCTCCTATGCCTCAAAGCTGGCCCTGGATCAAGCGGTCGCGGGCAGCGGCGAGGAGGGGCTCTGGCCGCCTGGCACGCAAATTCCGGGCGCAAAACTAATGTTTTCAAACCGTTGCGGCCCCTTTTCCGGACCGATCGTTCGCCTGCCCGGGAAGATGCATCGGATTGCCACCCCTTAAGGAGGTTCCGACCGACTGGAATTGTCGCTCGCCAGGGCGGGGCTGGACGCCCGACGACCCGCCATTTCCTTCGGAAAGATTCCAAAGGCTTCCGAAAAATTTCAGCGGGCCTTCCAAAAACGATCAATTTCCTCCAAATTGCTCCAAACATTTTCACTGATAAACCTATACGTATCAATGATTTACGACAACATTTGCCGGCTAACGGCTGGATTCACCGAATATTTCTCCATGACGCCGCGCGGACGCGGTACGCGGCCGCTAATCAACATCGAGGCATCGGTCTTCCTTGGATACGCAAGTCTAAGAACGGCCAGGGGGCGACCTCTGCGGTAGGTGGGGCGGGTTGGAGGGGAGCGGACGAGCACGCTCTCCGTTGCGGTACAGAACAGAACAAGAACATAGCTCGGAGCTTTTGTCAAGAGATTTTAGACACGAACGCGATCGAGAAGGCCTTTTCCAAGCTGAAGACCACTCTGCGCAAGCTCGCCGAGCGAACCGTCGCCGGCCTGATGAGGCGGACGGCTTCGATGGAGAGGGACATCGACTTTCACCTCCAGGACACATTTGGAACAAATAAAGAACACCGGGCGTCTTGTCAAGACATTGTCGCCCTTTTTTTTGCGGGCGGGAGGAGCGCCGCCGCCGCAACCCACGGGCGAAGGCTCGGCGTCGCCTCTCGGATGCGGCGATTTGCGCCTCGAACTCGAAGAGTTTCTGGGGGTCACGATGATGGAATCGCGCCGCGCGTTGCGGCCGGAGATAAAGTCGCGGCCGAAACCGCCCTCAAAGCCGGTCTCGGGACGCGTTCTGGTAAGCCCCTCAGGAACGCCGCCGCCTCATCCATGGCGTGGCGGCCTTCCGGCGTCACGCGGTTGAGGATCGGCCACACGTGCGGCATATCCCGCCCGAGACGCAATTCGACCGGGACTCCGGCCTGCCGCGCGCGCTCCGCAGCCCGGAGCGTGTCGTCGAGCAGGACCTCGGTGTCGCCGACGAAGAACATGAGCGGCGGAAGGCCGGCGAAATCGCCGTAAAGGGGCGAAGCGAGCGGGCTTCGCGGATCCGCCCCGTCGAGATAGACGGCGGCGACTTTATGGATGCCGCTGGCGACGAGTAGCGGATCACGGGTCTCGTTCGTTCGCGCCGACGCGCCGGTGACGGCTAGATCGGTCCAGGGCGAAAACAGGCAGGCCGCCTCCGGACCCCGCTCGCCGAGGTCACGGAGACGCATGAGAAGCGCAAGCGTCAGGCCGCCGCCCGCCGAGTCGCCAGCGACGTAGATCGGCCCTGCGACGCGGGCCCGCAAGCCCCGCCAGGCCGCGGTCGCATCCTCGACTGCCGCCGGAAAAGGGTATTCGGGCGCAAGACGGTAGTCCGGCGCAAAGACGCGAAAGCCGCGCCGGGCGTAGGCTGCCGTCAGGTTGCGATGGGTCGCAGACGACATCCCTATATAGCCGCCGCCATGCAGGTAGAGGAGAGTCGCGCGGGCCCCGTCGGTCGCTTTCGCCTCAGCCCACTCGCCCGGGACGCCGCCGAGCGCCGAGGGAGTGAAACGCACCCCGAACGGCGGCGGCATCGGCGTCCCAAGGAAGATCTTCCGCGCTTCCATGGTGGTGAGGCAGGCGGCGAGCCGCGGCTTGACCCGAAGCCGCAGCATGGAATTGATGACGCGGACGCGAAAGCTGGCCATGTCGGTTCTCCCGCGGCTATTAATGACATATGTAAAATGATATTACTCTGCTTAGCAAGGACATGTCCTCTCCGCGGCGACGGCGAAGCGTCGCCGAGCCCTGCCGGCATTTGGCTTGACGACGCGTAACGTCCGACAAAGTCGATTTGTTGCGTTCAGGGCAGCTTCAGCTTTTCCATCAACTCCCGATGTCCCTCGGGGATCGGGAACGGCCGATTGGTCTGCCGGTCAACATAGACGTGCGTATACCGTCCCGCGGCGGCCGCCTCCAGCTCGCCGATCCTGAACGCGGCCAGATGATAGCGTACCGACGAGCGGCCGAGATGCTCGACCGCGACGCCGACCTCCACCGGCTCCGGATAGGTCAGACTCGAATAGAAGCGGCAGTTGCTCTCGACCACGAGGCCGATGATCGGGCTCGTCTCCGGGTCGAGCAGCCCCGCCTCGATCAGGATCGTATTCACCGCGGAATCGAACAGTGAATAATAGACGACGTTGTTGAGATGGCCATAGGCGTCGTTGTCGCTCCAGCGGGTCGCGATCGGCACGAAGCGCGCAAAGGCGACCCTTGTGGGCGGGCCCTTGCGATCCGTATCGGCGGCCACTGGGTTAAGACTTCGCTTGACGCGCCACGCAGCCGTTCGATGGCGCCCGGGGCCCCGCCGAACAGCGTGAAGGTGAGCAGGGTCTTATCGACTGTCGTCGCGCCGACCCGAACGCCATAGGCTGCGCCGAGCGCAAGTTGCGAGGTCTTCTGCGCAAGCGACGAGCCGGATACCAGCGTCGCGTGAAAGGCGTCGCCCATGAGGACTCCAGAGCCGGTCGGACGTTCGGCTTCGCCTCTTATCGGCGGCGGGTTATCATGACAAGGCGACGAGCGAACAAGGAGCAAGCGCGAATGGTTGATGAAAGCGAACCGAATCTGTTCGCCGGCCCGCGGCAGCCGCCGCCCCGGGAGCTCACGAGGCTTTCCCCGCGCATCCGCCGCCTCGTCGCTCCGAACGCCTCGCCCTTCACCTTCAACGGAACCTGCACCTACATTGTCGGCGAGGGCGCAGTCGCCGTCGTCGATCCAGGCCCGGCCGACCAGACCCATCTCGCGGCGCTTCTATCGGCCCTCGACGGCGAGCGGGTCGAGACCATCTTCGTCACCCATACCCATCGGGACCATAGCGCCCTTGTCCACAAGCTGAGGCAGGCGACCGGCGCCCGAGTCGTCGGGCCGCCACCTTATCAGACGAGCGACGACGAGATCGGCCTCGACTCCCCGCACGACCGGACCTATGCGCCCGACGCCGTCCTCGCGGACGGCGAGCGTTTCATCGCTCGCTCGTTCACGCTCGAGGCCGTCGCTACGCCGGGACATTGCGGCGAACATCTCTGCCTTGCGCTCCTCGAGGAGCGGGCGCTCTTTTCCGGGGACCACGTCATGGCCTGGTCGACCTCGGTCGTCGCCCCGCCGGACGGCTCGATGGGCGCCTACATGGCTTCCCTCGAAAAAGTCCGCGCCCGCGATGAGACGATTTACTGGCCCGGGCACGGCGGGCCGGTGCTCGAACCACACCGCTATGTGCGCGCGCTCGTCCATCACCGGCGCCAGCGAGAGGCTTCCATCCTGGCCGCCCTCGAATCCGGCGCCGAGACCATCCCGGAGCTGGTCGCAAAGGTTTACGTCGGGCTCGATCCTTCGTTGGTCCGCGCCGCGGGAACTCTCGACGCTTGCCCATCTCGAAGACCTTCGCGAGCGCGGCATTGTCGTCGCCGACGGCTCGACCGCCAACGAAACTCGCTTCCGCCGCGCTTGAGGCTTAATCGGACTGACCGAGTTTCAGGCCGACGCGATGCGGCGGTGCTGGTTGGCCGGCGCAGCGCGGGCGGCGGCGCCCGGCGAAGGGCGACGCGACACGGCGCCGCGCCCGTTTGTGATCCGTTCGAGACTCCGTTCGCCGGCGCCTCCGCTCGCCGGGATGCTGTTGTCGTTGACCGCCCCCGCGTCGTGAAACGCTAGGAGAATCGCCTCGATCTTCGCCGCGACGGCAGACCAGAAAGCGAACCGCCTGCGGCTGCGGGCGCGACGCGCATCGGTTATTTCGCTCTTCGTCCTCCGGAGCGCTTGCCCCATCCCATGCCTCGCGATCAGCAACTCCGCCGCCTTGCACGTTTCCATACGCAACGAAATCTCGGACATTCGGCCTCACCTGTTTTTCATTGTTTGTTTGACGCTGGCCGCCCCTTTCCAATGCTAGATTGGAAACAGCCGTCAACGCGTCAGTTGACAGCCATCAACTTCTCGAAGCCGATGCGCAATACGGGATTCTACGTAGTGGCGGAACGCCGCTTGCTGACTGCGATTTCTCAAGCGAACGCCACCCAGAACTCCTCTGCTTTTCCGTCCAAAGGGCGGTTGGGGGCGGCCTTGGCGCTCGGACCAAGCGCGGCAAAAAGTCACGGGAGCGCATTGTTCGGCCAAATGGGCTCCCTTCCGCTGAAATGGGCCAGCGGATGCTCTGGCGCGATCGTCAGCGCATGTCCGTCGCGGCCTCCAAGCCTTTGCCCGAGCTGGAGCCTGTCGGCGCTCAGGGTTCGGCGTCTCCGGACCTTCGCCAGACCAGAATGGCCGCAGCGAGATCCTCGATCGCCGCCCCGACGGACTTAAACAGGGTGATTTCCTCGCCCGTCCGACGTCCCTTGGCGCCGCGACAGAGCGCCGGCAGGTCGGCCGCGACCTCCGCCCGCCCGATGACGCCGCTCGCCAAGCCGATCGCGACGTCGCCGCCTTCCGTGCAGGCGGCTTCCGTGTCGACGAAGATGCGGGCGCGCCTTAAGACCTCGTCGTCGGCTTCCCGCATGGACATTGAGAATGCGCCGACCAGGTCGAGATGCTGTCCCGCCTTCAGCCATCGGCCCTCGAGGAGCGGCGCGGTCGAGAGGGTCGCGCACGAGATCACGTCGGCCTCGGCGATGGCGTTTTCGAGGTCTTCGCTCGCCCGCGCGGGCAGTCCCGCCGCGGCAAGGGCGCCAGCGAGGCGGCGCGCGCCCTCGGGGCGTCGGTTCCACACCGTAATCGACGTCGGGGGCCGCACACTCGCATGGGCGCGAACGAGATAGGGCGCCAGCGCTCCGGCCCCGACGACGAGCAGCCGACTTGCGTCGGATCGTGCAAGACGATCCGCCGCGAGCGCCGAGGCCGCGGCTGTGCGCCACAGGGTCAGCCGCGTTCCGTCGATCACCGCGAGAGTCTCCCCGGTGCTGCCAGATTGAAGCACGTAGGCGCCGCTGACGGTCGGGAGCCCGCGGGCCGAATTGCCGGGGAAGACGTTGACGATCTTGGCGCCGAGATACAGGCCGGCGCGGGAGGCGCTCTCCGTCCAAGCGGGCATGAGGAGTTGCGTCGCCGTCGGCTCCCCGGCTCGCTCGATGGCGTGATGATGGCGATGCGGCGCAACGAAGCCGCCGCGCATCGCCTCCTTGAGTTCGTCGATCAGTGCGGGAAAATCGAGCGCCGCGTCGACGTCCTCAGCCGAGAAAATTCGCATGGACCACTCTTCACGAGCGTGGCAGGGCCGGGGGCTGTTGCGCCCTCAGCGACTGGGCTTCGGCGCGCCATTTGGCGGCGTCGGCCCGGTGCCGCCGCTCCGCACGGCGGTGGCGCCCCTGCGAAAACCAAGTCACGCCCGAGCCGGCAATGACGCCGAGCATGGCCGAGACGATCACCACCGCAAACAGCGGCGCGCTCATTGCCAAAGCCGAATTGTCCGGGGAGCTGAAAGGGTCGAACGACACCGTCACGATCCGCCGGTTGGCGAAGGCGAACATCAGAAGGATGATCGCGACGACGGCGACGACGGCGATCCGTATGAAGCGAACCATGCTTGGCCTTTTCGCTCCGCCCCGCGGCCGGCCGCTACGCCTTGACTTCTTCCGCCGGCTCGCGATTGAGGCGCTCGCGCATTTCCTTGCCGGTCTTGAAGAAGGGCGCCAGCTTCTCGGTCACCGGCACCTTGTCGCCGGTGCGCGGGTTTCGCCCGGTTCGGGCTTGCCGCTGCTTGGTCGAAAAGGCCCCGAAACCGCGCAGCTCGACACGCTCGCCGCGCGCAAGCGCGTCGGCGATCTCCCCGAGAATAGCGTCGATGATATTCTCGATGTCCCGCTGATAGAGGTGCGGATTTCGGGCGGCCATGCGCTGCACAAGTTCAGACTTGATCACTGAGCATCCCCTCGACATGGGCCCGGAGTTGCGTCCCGGGTCCTTCATGCCCTGAAACGTCTTTTCACTTCAATATGAAAACCACTGTTGCACGGATTCGCGTCCTGGGTCCCGGCTTCCAGAAAAAAGACGTTTTACGCCGAACGCTGAGCCTCATACTGACCCGTCCTGCGGAACCGCACAAGATAGGCTGGGATGATCGCGTCGGGCGCCTGCGGCGCGATTCCGAGGCCGCGGAAGACGCGCAGCTCCGCCTCGGCCTCCGCCGAGACGACATTGTCGTAAGCAAGCAAGTCCACCTGATCGCGGCTCGTGGTCAGGAGCCTCGGAAAGCGGCCAAACGTCGCCTTGGCGGCGAACGAAGTCGTCGAAGCGATCATTCGCGAGGGGAGAAGAGGCAGCCCGAGGAGGGGGCGGCGACGGTCGACGGTGCGTAAGGCGAGCTCGGCGGCCTCGCGCAGAGTCGATCACTTGAGGGCCGCCGAGCTCATAGATCGTCCCGGGCACGGCTTCCCCCGCTAGCGCCGCAGCGGTCGCACGCGCGACGTCGCCGGCGTAGACGGGCTGCAGCCGAGTCTTCCCGCCGCCGAACAGCGGAATGATCGGCAGAAAGCGCGACAGCGCGCCGAAACGGTTGAAGAAGTCGTCCTCCGGTCCGAACACCACCGAAGGGCGCAGGACCGTTGCGTCCGGGAAGGCCTCCAGCGTCGCTGTCTCGCCGAGGCCCTTGCTCGCGATGTAGGCCGAGGCGGACTTCGCGTCGGCCCCGATGCCGGAAATGTGCGCGAAGGTCTCGATGCCAGCGGCCGTGGCGGCTCGAGCCAGCGCAGCCGCCCCCTCGACATGCACGGCCTGGTAGGTCTGAGCGCCGCTCTGGGCTCGCACGCCTGCGGCGTTGACGACCATTTCGGCGCCTTCGAGCGCCGCCGCGATCGAGGCCGGATAACGGAGATTGGCCTGTACCGGCTCTACCTGACCGACAAGGCCCATCGTCCGCAGGAAAGCGGCCAGGTCCGGCCGGCGCACCGCCGGACGCACACGCCATCCACGGCGCACGAGGGCGCGTACGATGTGTCGTCCGAGGAAACCCGAACCGCCGAACACGGTCGCCAAGCGGCTTCGTTCGAAGGTGGCGTCGGCCATCGAATGGGTCTCCGGAACGGGCGGAAATGACCGCCACCCCTTATGCCATGTGCGCGCCCGTGTACAGCCGCGAAAAAGCCGAAAAGCCCTCTATGGCCGGTTCATGCGTTCGTACGCTTGCGTTCCGCGATCACCTGGTCGGCGTTCTTCCCGACGAGTTCGGCCAGATGGTCGAACTTGGTCTCGAAGGCGCCGACGCCCGAAGTCGCCGAACGCAACTCAATGATGAGATCGCCGATTTCCGCCTCGGGGATGAGCGCGCGCAGAGCCTCCCAGCCCTTCCAACCCTCGCGCGCCTCGAACCCGAGGATCTGGCCGCGCCGGGCGCTGACCAGCGCGCTCGCGCGGGCGAGCGCGTCGGACGGCACGTAGATCGTCACCGACAGGATCGGTTCGAGCAGAATCGGGCGCGCCTTCTGCAGCGCCTCGTCGAGCGCGATTCGGCCAGCAGCGCGGAACGCCATGTCGGACGAATCGACCGTGTGATAAGAGCCGTCGATCAGGGTCACCGAGACGTCGACCACGGGAAAGCCCAAAGGCCCGCGCGTCAGAGCGTCCTTGGCGCCGGCCTCGACCGAGGAAAAATACTGCCTCGGCACCGAACCGCCGTGCACGCGCTCAGCGAAAGCGAAGCCTTCTCCGCGGCCGCGCGGCGCGACTTCGACCACGACGTCGCCGAACTGGCCGTGCCCGCCCGATTGCTTCTTATGGCGCCCGCGCACGGTCACCGCGTCACGGATCGTCTCGCGGTAGGCGACCGTCGGCTTGTTTGTATGGATCGACACGCCGAACCGGTCGTTAAGTCGCTCGGTGGTCACGCGAAGATGCATTTCGCCCTGCCCGTAGAGCTTCATCTCGGACATTTCGGCGTCCTGGACAAACGAGAGCGCGCGGTCCTCATCGCAGAGCTTGGCGAGCGCGGCTGCGAGGCGCACCTCGTCCTTCCGGTCCCTCACATGGATAGCGAACGCCTGGGTCGGGGGAGGAGGGGGCGGAAGATCGGCCGCGGCGGGGGCGACCCTTCCGTCGGCGAAGCGGTCGCCGGTCGAGAGGCCTTCGAGGCGGGCGAAGGCGATCGTGTCACCCTCCTCGGCGCGGGCCACTTTCGACTGGGTCGCGCCCATGAGCCGCGCGAGCCCGCCGATGCGCTCTTCGACGCCGCGCGAGTTGATGACGGTCGCGCCATCGGCGAAAGCGCCGCGCAGTACTCGCGACAGCGACAATTTGCCGCCATGGGCGGTGTGGACCGTGCGCATCACCTGCGCCAGCGGCGGCCCCAAATCGTCGATCCCGAGCCGCTTGCGGGTATGGGCAATGGCGGGCGCTTCGTGCCGGACCGCCTTCAACAGCCGCGTTACGCCATGTCCTTCGGTCGCCGAGCCCATCAGCACCGGCGCCACATGGCCTTCGCGCAACTCGCGCGCCAGATCGTCGAACACGAGGTCCTTGGGCGGATCGATGTCGCTGATGAGCTGCTCCATCAGCGCATCGTCATAATCGGCAAGCTTCTCGAGCATCGAGTAGCGCGCCTGCTTCTCCTCGGGAACCACTCCGGCCGGCATCTCGACGACGGTCGAAGGCGCCGACTCTCGGTAGACGAAGGCGCGTTCCAGCGCGAGATCGACGAAGCCGGTCGCGACGCCGTTCTCCCACACCGGAATCTGGCGTAAGAGCAGGGGCGTGCGGGACGCCGGCTGAAGCATTTCCAGGGTTTCGCGCAACCCGCCGCTCGCCTGGTCGATCTTGTTGAGAAAGAGAATGCGCGGGAGGCCGAGCTCCTCGAGCTCGCGCAGGATCACTTGCAGCGCAGGGATCTTCCGGGGGTCTGCTTCGCACACCACGACCGCCGCGTCGCAAACCGGCAGCCCATAGCGCATGTCATGAATGAATTCGATCGATCCGGGGCAGTCAAAGAAAGTCAGCCGGTCCCCCATATAGTCGATGCTTGCGACATTGGGCTCGACGCTCATCGCGTGGCCGCGAGCCTCGGGGCTGGAATCGCCGACAGTCGTCCCCTCGCGCACCGTGCCCTGACGCGACAGGCCGCCGCCGCGTACGAGAATTCCCTCGAGCAGGCTGGTCTTCCCGCTCTGGAACGGCCCGACGATGGCGATGAGACGAGGGCCCGGGATACGGTGCTCGTGACTGACTGGGGACAATGTTGGTCTCCTCAGACGTTGCCGGCGCTCCTTTTGCGCCGTCGAAATCCCACTTGCGGGCCCGGCGGCCCCGTCGGCGAACGCGACGCGCATCTGTCGCGCGCCTGTCGCGCTGTTGACATGGTCGCAAGAACGGCGACGCCGCGCAAGCCGGTCGAGATGGGACCGGTCGAGGTCGCGCGGAACGCCGGTCGGGTCGCATTCGCCCCGCGTTTCTTGTATGAGACCGCGCTTGAACGGAGACGTGGAGGCGCAGGGTTCATGGTTCACGGTCAGCCGGTCGACGCGAAGCGTGTGGCGGCCGGGCTCGGCTCCCGGTCGATCGTGCTCGTCGGCATGATGGGGGCCGGCAAGACTTCGGTCGGCAAGCGCTTGGCCTCGAAGCTCGGCCTGCCGTTCATCGACGCCGACGCCGAAATCGAGGCCGGCGCGCAATTGACGGTCCCCGAAATCTTCGAGCGATTCGGCGAACCCTATTTCCGAGACGGGGAGCGCAAGGTGATCGCGCGGCTTCTGAATTCCGGGCCGCAGGTGCTCGCTACCGGCGGCGGCGCCTTCATGAACAAGACGACGCGCGAGAACATAGCCGCGCACGGCGTTTCGGTCTGGCTGAAACCCGACCTCGAGGTGCTGGCGGCCCGTGTCCGAAAGAAATCGAACCGTCCGCTTCTGCAGACCGCCGACCCCGAGCAGACGCTACGACAGCTCCTGGAGCAACGCTCCCCGATCTATGCGCTGGCCGACGTCACCATTGAATCGCGCGACGGGCCGCACGAGTCGGTGGTCGACATGACGCTCCGCCGTCTGGCCGAGCTGCTGTGCGGATCTCCGGATCCTGCGGCGGCCGACCGGCGCAGGGTCGAGGTGCCCCTCGGCGCGCGCGCCTACTCGATCCTGATCGGCCCGGACGTGATCGACGAAGCCGGCGTCGAGCTCGCGCGAATCGCCCCAGAGGCCAAATGTGCGATCGTGACCGACGCGCATGTCGCCCCTCTGTACCTGGACCGGCTGACGAGGAGCCTCACCGGGGCAGGCCTCGGCTGCGTCTCGATCGTGTGCCCGCCGGGCGAGGCGACCAAGTCCTACGATCAATTTGCCCGCGTTTCCGATGCGCTGATCGAGGCGCGCATCGAGCGGAGGGACGTCGTGGTTGCGCTGGGCGGTGGGGTCATCGGCGATCTGACCGGCTTTTGCGCCGCCACTCTTCGGCGCGGCGTGCGGTTCGTCCAGGTCCCGACCACCCTCCTCTCCCAGGTCGATTCGAGCGTCGGCGGCAAGACGGGCATCAACTCGCGGCACGGCAAGAATCTGGTCGGCGCCTTCCACCAGCCTTCCCTCGTCCTTGCCGACACTGGCAGCCTCGACACGTTGAGCGAGCGCGAGTTTCGCGCCGGCTACGCCGAGGTGGTCAAATACGGCCTCATCGACGACCGGAACTTCTTCGAATTTCTCGAAGCTCGCTGGCGAGATATTTTTTCCGGCGGACCGGCGCGGGCCGAAGCGATCGCAGCGAGCTGCGCGGCCAAGGCGCGGGTCGTCGTCGCTGACGAGACCGAGCAGGGGCAGCGGGCGCTGCTCAATCTCGGCCACACCTTTGGGCACGCCCTGGAGAGCCTGACACGGTACGACTCGGCCCGTCTGGTTCACGGCGAGGCGGTGGCGGTCGGGATGGTTTGCGCGTTTCGGTTTTCTCATCAGCTTGGTTTGTGCCCGGGGCAGGATGTCGCGCGGGTCGAGGCGCATCTGAAGAGCGTCGGACTGCCGACCCGGATCCAGCACGTTCCAGGCTGCAGGGTCGGCGCGGAGGATATTCTGGCGGCCATGCGCCAGGACAAAAAGGTTGAGCGCGGACGGCTGACCTTCATTCTCGCCAGGGGGATCGGCGAGAGCTTCGTTGCGCGCGACGTGCAGGAGACGAGCGTGCTCGCGTTCCTGAAAAAGGACCTGGAGCCGGCGACGGCCGGAGCACAGGGTCCGCTCTAGGTTCTCGGCCATGCTAAGATAGACCTATGCCGATCAGTCTCGACATCGTCGTCATCGTGGTCAGCATTGTCGCTGCCGCGTTCTTCGCCGGCGCCGAGACCGCGCTCACGGCCGCTTCTCGTGCACGCATGCACGCGCTCGAGATGGCGGGCGACAAGCGGGCGAAACTGGTGACGCGCCTCATCGGCATGCGCGGCCGGCTCATCAGCTCCATGCTGCTCGGCGGTCAGCTCGTGACCATCGGGTCGTCGGCGATCGCCACAAGCGTCCTGCTCGACCTGTACGGCGAGCACGGGGTCTGGGCGGCGACCTTCATCATGACCGCCCTGATCGTCATTTTCGGCGAGGTGACGCCCAAGACCATCGCCATCGCCTATCCCGACCGTGTGTCGCTCCTGATCGCGCCGGTCGTCCTGTTCTTCGTCACCGTCTTCGGTCCGATCGTGAGCGCAGTCGAGGCGCTGGTCCGGGGCTTCCTGCGTCTGTGCGGCGTGTCGCTGATCGAGAAGGACCCGGGAGTCACCGGCCACGAAGAGCTGATGGGCGCCGTCGACATCTTGCACCGCGAAGGCGGGGTCGAGCGAGAAGAGCGCGACATGTTCGGCGGCCTGCTCGAGCTCGCAGAAATCCCTGTATCCGACGTGATGGTGCACCGCACAAAGATGCGGCTCATCGACGCCGATCTGCCGCCGGAGGAACTCGTTCGCGAGGTGATCGACTCGCCCTACACCCGCATGCCGTTGTGGCGGGGCGAACCGGACAACATCGTTGGCGTCCTTCACGCCAAGGATTTTTTGCGCGCCTACGTCGCGGCAGGCGGCGACGCCTCGAAACTCAAGATCAACGACCTCATGCTCGAGCCATGGTTCATTCCCGAATCGACGACGTTGAGCGATCAACTGCAGGCGTTCCTGCGCCGCGGAACGCACTCGGCGCTGGTCGTCGACGAATACGGCGTGGTGCAGGGACTGGTGACGCTCGAGGACATCATCGAGGAGATCGTCGGCGACATTCGCGATGAGCACGACGAGGCCGTGCTCGGGGTGCGTAAGCAGCGAGACGGCTCTGTCGTTGTCGAAGGCTCCGTGACGATCCGGGACCTCAATCGTGCGATGGGCTGGAATTTGCCCGACGAGGAGGCGGCGACCGTGGCCGGTCTCGTCATCCATGAGGCGCGCGCCATCCCGGAGCCAAGGCAGACCTTCTCCTTCCATGGCTTCCGCTTCGAGGTGCTGCGAAAGCAGCGCAACCGCATCGCGGCGCTGCGGGTCGCGCCGCTCACGCCGCGCGAGCCTGGAGCGGGAGCCCCTCGTCGGGAAGGCGAGACCACGACTCATGACTGATGATCCACGGGGGCGGCGAGAGAGGGAGAAGCCCGTCGAAGATCTTTCCCTTGCGGCGCCCGCGCCGATCGTTGCCGCGCCGCAACACTTGCCTATATAAGCGCCGTTGCGGCGGGCGGCGGCCGAGCGAGAGGATTTGATGTCCTGGAATAATCAAGGCGGCGGACCGTGGCGCTCGCCCGGACGCGGACCATGGGGGCAAGGGCCCTCCGGTCCTCCGACGGGAGATCTTGAGGAAATCATCCGTCGCGTGCAGGAGGCTCTGGGCAAGCTCGCTCCGGGCGGGTCCAAAGGCGGGGGAGGGTCGGCCGGCGGATTTAGCGGCCGCACAATTCTGTTCCTCGTTCTGGCAGCCGTCCTGCTCTGGTTCGTGTGGGGCACTTTCTACACGGTTCAGCCCAACGAGGTCGGCATCAATCTCGTGCTCGGAAGGTACACCGGCAAAACCGCCGCGGGCCTCAACACCAACTGGCCCTGGCCGATCGGTTCGGTAATCAAGGTTCCCGTCTGGGATCAGCAGATCACCGAAGTCGGCTACCGCAGCCTTGGGGAGAACGAAGACATTCCCGAGGAAAGCCAGATGCTGACCGGCGACAAGAACATTGTCGACGTCCACTTCCGGGTGAACTGGCAGATCGATCCAACGAAGCCCGAGGACTACGTGTTCAACATTTTGAAGCCTCGGGAGACAGTGAAAGCGGTGGCCGAGAGCATCATGCGCGAGGTTGTGGGCCTCAAGACCATCGATGGAATTCTGACGACCGACCGCGCATCGGTTGAAAAGGACGCGCAGAAGCGCATCCAGAACGTGCTGAACTCTTATCGCGCCGGCGTCCTCGTCAAACAAGTCCAGTTGCAGTCGGTCGATGCGCCGGCCCAGGTCCTTTCCGCCTATCGCGATGTGACCGCCGCGCAGCAGGACCAGCAGCGCGCCGTCAACGAAGCCGAAACCTACGCCAACAAGGTCGTGCCGGAGGCCGAAGGCGGCGCGGCGCGGATCATCGCCGAGGCCAAGGCCTATCGCGAGCAGACCATCCTGGACGCCAAGGGCCAGACCCAGCGCTACAATCAGATCTATGAGCAGTACAAGAAGGCGCCGGCAGTCACGCGCGAGCGCATGTATCTGGAGACTATGGAGAAAGTTCTGGGGCCGATGGACAAGACGGTTGTCGACACGAACGCGGCCGCCGCGCCCGTACCCTACATTGCGCTCGATCCCCTGCAGTCCAAGTCGGGAGGCGCCAAATGAGGCGGCCCCTGAACGGGCTCATGGTCGCCCTCCTCGCGGTCGTCGTCATCATTCTGGCCTCGATGTCCATGTTCGTCGTCGACCCCACAGAACAGGCGCTTGTGCTGCGCTTCGGGCAGCCGGTGCGCGACCTGATCGGCGCTCCTGGACTTTACTTCAAGTTGCCGTTTGTCGACACGGTCGTCTATATCGACAAGCGCATTCTTGCGCTCGACAACGAGCGCCAGGAAGTTCTGGTGTCGGACAACCAGCGGCTCGAGGTCGACGCGTTCGTGCGCTACAAGATCGACGATCCGCTCCTCTTCTACCAGTCCGTATTCAACACCCGCGGCGCCGATGCGCAGCTCGGCGGCATGCTGAATTCGGCGCTTCGGCGGACGCTGTCGGAGGCCTCGATCACTGACATCGTGCGCGATAAGCGCGACGCGCTGATGGCCGACATCCGCGATCAGATGATAGCCGGCGCGAAGCGCTTCGGTCTCGCCGTCGTCGACGTACGGATCAAGCGCGCCGACCTGCCGGCGGAAAACTCGGAGGCCGTGTTCCGCCGCATGCAGACCGAGCGCCAGCAGCGCGCGGCCTCATATCGTGCGCAAGGATCGCAGCAGAGCCAGCAGATCAAGGCCGAAGCGGACCGCAAGGTGACCGTGATCACGGCGCAGGCCCAGCAGCAGTCCGAGCAGATTCGCGGCGAAGGCGACGGCGAGCGTAACCGCATCTTTGCCGACGCCTACGGCGCGGACCCGGAATTCTTTGCGTTTTATCGCTCGATGCAGGCCTATCAGAACGCCTTCGGTCGCGGCGCGACGCACGCTCTTCTCAGCCCCAAGTCCGATTTCTTCCGCTATTTCTCGACGGCTACGCCTCCACCGGAAGCGGCGGCCGGGTCGGCCCCCTCGGCGAAGGCGGACTGAGATGCGCGATTTCATCGTCGCCATCGGACTTGCAGTCGCTATCGAAGGGCTCCTGATGGCGGGCTTCGCCGAATCGATGCGCAGGCGGATGGCCGCCGTCGCGCGGGAGGATCCGAACAAGCTGTGCGGGGTCGGCCTCGGCGCGGCGCTCGTCGGCGTTGCGGTCGTCTGGGTTACGCGTTCGCTGCTTTGATCTACTTCTAAACGGGGTGCTCCGGCGCCTCCAACGGTCATGGACGACGAATTCGAGGAGGAAGTCATCATGTTTGAGGACGTGCGAATCCCGATCCGGCCTCGCCCTCGCGCCGGCGTGCCGCTCGCCGCCGCGATCGTTTTGTCGCTCGTCTCCGCAGTCCCGCTCGCGTTCGCGCCTGCGGCGCCCGCATTCGCCCAGGCGCGTCCGACCAATCTCGCCGATCTCGTCGATTCGGTCGCCGATGCAGTGGTCAACATCTCCGCGACACAGACATTCGAAGCACAGGACGACGCGACTCCGAATCTGCCCAAGGGTACGCCGTTCGACGAGATGTTCGAGGAGTTCTTCAAGAACCATGGCATTCCCCATCCGCATCCGCGTCAGGCGCAGTCGCTAGGCTCGGGCTTCGTCATCGACCCGAGCGGCATCGTCATCACCAACAATCACGTCATCGGCGACGCCAACGACATCGTCGTCATCTTCACCGACGGCCGCAAGTTGAAGGCCAAAGTCGTCGGCAAGGATTCGAAAGTCGATGTCGCCGTCCTCAAGGTGCAGAGCGACAGGCCACTCAAGACCGTCAAGTTTGGCGACAGCGACAAAATGCGCGTCGGCGACGGGGTGATGGCGGTCGGCAACCCGTTCGGGCTCGGCGAAACGGTGACGGCGGGCATCATCTCCGCCCGCAACCGCAACATCGATAGCGGCCCCTACGACGATTTCCTGCAGACCGACGCCTCGATCAACAAGGGAAATTCGGGGGGCCCGCTGTTCAACATGCAGGGCGAAGTGATCGGCATCAATACGGCTATCCTGTCGCCGTCCGGCGGCTCGATCGGCATCGGCTTTGCGACGCCGTCCGCGACCGTGATGCCGGTTATCGCCCAACTGGAGGAGTTCCACGAGACACGCCGCGGCTGGCTGGGCGTCCGAATTCAGCCGGTCGATGACACTATCGCCGACAGTCTGGGCCTTAAGAGCGCCCAGGGCGCGCTGATTGCCGGTGTCGACGAGAAGGGTCCGGCAAAGCCCGCAGGCTTGAAGCCGGGAGACGTGATCGTCAAGTTCGACGGCAAGGACATCAAGGAGTTGCGTGATCTGCCCCGCCTCGTTGCGTCCATGCCCGTGGGGAAGTCGGTCGACGTCGTCGTCGTCCGTGACGGCAAGGAAGTGACCAAGACCGTGACTCTCGGTCGCCTCGAGGACGGCGAAAAGCAAGCCGAGGTCGCGAGCAATGAGGACCAGACGCAGGAGCAGAACGCGGTCCGGAAGGCGCTCGGCATGGAGTTCTCCGGCCTCACCGACGAAGCGCGCAAGAACTTCCAGATCAAGGACAGCATCAAGGGCGTGGTTGTGACCTCGGTCGATCCCGGATCGACCGCTGCGCAGCGCGGCCTCAAGCCCGGTGACGTCATCGAGGAGGTCAATCATCAGGCGGTGGAGACGCCCGGCGAGGTCGCGAAGGCGATCGACGCCGCTAAGAAGGAGGGCAACAAGAAGCCGGCGCTGCTGCTTGTCTCGAACGGCGAAGGCATTGCGCGCTTCGTCGCGCTGCCAGTGAATTGAGCCGGCGCATCCCATGACCCGCGATACGGCAGGATTTTCCTCCGCGGAGGTCGTCGACAACGCGTTAGCCGCGGCGCGTGCAGCCTTGGGGCGCGCGCCGCTGTTCGACGGGCACAACGATCTGCCCTGGGTCATTCGGATCGACAAGGCGGCGCGCGGCGACGTGATCGCCTACGAGCTGAACCGGGTCCACGAAAACGCGGATACCGACATCCCGCGGCTGCGAGAGGGGATGGTTGGGGCGCAGTTCTGGGCGGCGTTCCAGCCGACGGGCGCGGCCCACCCCGCCCGGACGGCGCTCGAGCAGATCGATCTCATCCGGCGCATCGAGGAAGCGCATCCGGACGTTTTCTTTCCGGCGCGACAGGCGGCTGATTACGCAAAGGCGAAAGCGCTCGGCAGAATCGCATCCTTCATCGCGGTCGAAGGCGGCGTTGGCCTCGAAAATTCGCTGAGTCCGCTGCGGATATGGCATGCGGCGGGCGTGCGCCTGATGACGCTCTGCCACAACGAGACGCTCGACTGGGTGGATTCGGCGACCGACGCACCGCGCAACGGCGGCCTCAACGCTTTCGGCCGCGCGGTGATTGGAGAACTCAACCGGCTCGGGATCGTGATCGACCTCGCACATGTTTCGCACGAGGGGATGCGCCGCGTGCTCGACGTCACCGAGGCGCCGGTGGCGCTCTCCCACAGCAACGCGTATTCGCTCTGCGATCACCCGCGGAACGCGCCCGACGACGTGCTCAGGCGCCTCAAGGCTAACGGTGGCCTCGTGATGGCGACGTTCGTGCCCGGATTCGTGTCGCAGGCGCTGCGCGACTGGCTTCGTCGCTCCCGCGACGGCTATGGCAAAGCGCCGCTGGCGGCGGACCCCAAGGCGCAACTTGCCGCACTCGAGTCGACACACGGAGCCGCGCCCAAGGCGACGCTCGAGCAAGTCGCCGATCATGTCGAGCGTCTCGTCGCGACGGCGGGCATCCGCCATGTCGGGATCGGGTCGGACTATTTTGGCGGCGCCTCGCCTGTCGGACTTGAAAACGTCAGCCGCTTCCCGCATCTGTTCGCGGAACTGGTGCGGCGCGGCTTCTCTGAGCGAGATCTCGAGAATATGGCGTCGGCAAACATGCTGCGCGTGCTGCGCCGGGTCGAAAAGGTCGGCAAGGCGTTGCGCGGAAGCCGGCCGCCGGCAGTTGGGCGGAGCGAGGATTTCGCCGGCTGACCCGAGCGAGCAAATGTCCGACGGGTATGCACTGCTGCCGCAGTTTCGGCGAAGCGATCGCCGGCGGGGGTTGAGCGGGCATCCATGCTAACCTATGATATTCGAACATTCGAAGATGATTGAGATGGATGTCATGACCCTCGCGAAGCCGGTCGAACACCGTGACAGGGTAGACATCGACAAAATGGTCGAGAGCGCCCGCGAAGCCACGGAGTTCCTCAAAGCGCTGGCGCATGAGTTCGCGTCTGCTGATCCTCTGCGATCTGCTGGATGGCGAGAAGTCGGTTGGCGAACTCGAGTCCTTCCTCGAGCTCCGCCAGTCGAACGTGTCGCAGCAGTTGGCGCGGCTGCGCCTGGAGGGGCTCGTTGCAGCCCGACGCGAGGGCAAGACCATCTACTACAGCGTCGCCAACGAGCGGGTACGCGCGGTCATCGGCGTCCTGTACAACGCTTTCTGTAGCGGCAAGGCGGCCCGGCCGGCGTAGTTAAGCTCTATCAGGTCGACGCGGCCCCAGGCGGCGTTGCCGCTTGGCCGACATATTCTCAAACATCCGAGGCCCCGGCTTTCGGGCATCGCCACGGCGGCCTCCTCTTTCGTCAGGCAACCTTCGAAGTCCGCCTCGAATGGAACGCAGCGGCTTCGCGAGCGTTAACGCCCACGAACTGCGCCACGAAGGAGGACGCGATGACGAATTATGATCCCCGGCGGCCGACCGGGCCAGTAAACGCCGGATGGGGCGGATGGGGAGGCGGCTGGATAATCGCCGTGATCATCGTCCTGATCATTATCGGGTTTGGCTGGGGCGGCTGGTACGGCGGCTGGTACGGCGGTCACGCACGCGTGGCCCATCTGCCGGCGAACACCGCCGGCTCCGGCGAACACGACGGGAACGGCCGCGACCAACACCACCGGCGCTCGCAGCACCAACGCGAACAATACAAACAAGCCCTGACCGACCCCTCGCCCTTGAGGCGCTCAGGCCTTGCGCAGGCCGCTCGCGCAGGCTCCCGCGAGCGATAGCCCCGCCGCGGCCCAGACCGCGATGGTCGTTGCGTGCTCGGGCCAACGACCGAAGGCGACCGCCATCAGGGCGGCCCCGAAAGACTGGCCGATCAGCCGCCCGGACGACTGCAGCCCCGACGCGCCGCCGCTGCGTTCGGGCGGCGCGCTGCCGATGATGAGCCGGTTGTTCGGCGACTGAAAAAATCCGAAGCCGAGACCGCAGAGCGCAAGCCGCCAGACTAGCGACGGCGCGTTCGCGTCCGCTCCGAGCGGGGCGACCAGGGCGAGCCCGGCCGCCATCACCAGGAGCCCCGCGCTCCCGAGCAGGCCGGGGACGAACCGGTCGGCAAGGCGTCCGGCGACCGGCGCCATCAGCGCCGTCGCCAGCGGCCAGGGCGTCATGAGGAGGCCGGTCGCAGTCTCGGAGAGACGCAGGGAATCCTCGAAATAGAACGGCAGCGCGACGAGCGAGAGGCTCTGGGCGGCGAAGGACGTGATCGAGGTTGCGAGCGACAGCGCGAACACCGGCCGGCTCAAGAGGTCGAGCGGCAGCAAAGGGGTCGGAAGTCTCAACTGCCTTCGGACAAAGACGGCGCCGACGGCGACGGCGGCCGCGAGCTCGACGAACCCCGCCGACTGTGTGCGGGGTTCACCAACGCTGTTGATGCCGGTTATGAGGAAGCCGAAAGTCAGCGCATTGAGAAGGATGCTCATCGGATCGAGCTGCCGCTGCGAAACGGGCGTCTCCGGCAGGTTGCGCGCCGCCATGACGAGCGCGATCGCCCCGATCGGGACGTTGATCAGGAAGAGCCACCGCCATGAGGCGACCGAGAGGACCGCGGCCGCCACGGTCGGACTCCCGGCCGAGCAGACGGCCACGACCAGCGCCATGTTGCCGACCCCTCGACCGAGGCGGGACGACGGATAGATAAAGCGGACGAGGGCGATGTTGACGCTCATGATCCCCGCCGCGCCAAGCCCCTGGACGGCGCGCGCGACCGTAAGCACCGGAAAAGTCGGGGCCAGGGCGCAGGCCAGCGACGCCAGCGTGAAGAGCGCGAGGCCGGGACGATAGACCCGCCGATAGCCGAGACTGTCGCCGAGCGCCGCCAGCGGCAGGAGCGAGACCGTCACCGCCAGCTGGAAGGCGTTGACGATCCAAACGGAGGCGGCGTTCGTGATCGAGAGCTCATGAGCGATCGTCGGCAGGGCGACGTTGACGATCGCCCCGTCGAGCACGGCCATCGCCGTCGCCATGGCCAGTGTTGCGAACGCCAGCATGCGCTGCGGATTGGGGAGCCCGTCGCGCGGAAGCGCTTTGGCGGGCCGGGCGGCGGCGGACGGCGGCGGGGCGGTCTCGTTCAAAATCCAGGCTCGCGCGGTCGGCGGCGACCGTCTCCCGGATTAGCGCGGGGGCCAGCGTGTTGGAAGAGCGACGTCCGCGTCCCGAGTTCGCTGCTTGCAGGGAAAAATGCAGCGAATTCATCCCGATTGGGCCGGTTTTCGGAAAATCCGTTCCAAAAAAACGAACGATTCTAGGCGGTTCCAACAATATTCCCTACTCGGCCGAACAGGGAAATTGTTCGTCGAGCAGGGAATTCAAATTCGCTGCTCCTCGGAAAGCAGGGATATCTCGCGCATTCCGCGCCGCCTGTTCGACGGCGCGGCGAGCGCCCAGCCGGGGAGCCGAAAGATCAGAAGAGTCCAGCGCCTCCTCGCCGCAATCTGCGCCGGCGAAAATCCTTCAAGATCTCGCGGGCCGCGTTGCGTCCCGGCATCCCGCTGACCCCGCCGCCGGGGTGGGTCGAGGCGCCGCACATATAGAGGCTGGGAACAGGCGACCGATAGTCGGCGTGGCCAAGCACGGGGCGGGCCGAATAGAGCTGATCCAGCGACAGGCAGCCGTGAAAAATATCGCCCCCGATGAGCCCGAAATCGCGCTCGAGGTCGAGCGGCGACAGAATTTTGCGGGCGATCACTGACGCCCCGAAGCCGGGCGCGTAGGCCTCGACCGCATCGATCATCAGGTCGGCGACCGCCCCCCGCGCCTCGTCCCAGGAACGCCCACCGGGGAGCTGCGGCGCGACATATTGGCAGAAGAGCGAGGCGACGTGGCGCCCCGGCGGCGCGAGCGAATCGTCGAGCACGGAGGGGATGAGCATTTCGACGATCGGCGCCGCGGACCAGCCCGATCGGCGCGCGTCCGTATAGGCGCGCTCCATGTAGGCCAGACTCGGCGCGATCACGATCCCTGCGCCGTGGTGCTCGGCCGTGTCGCGTCCGGGCAGGCAGGAGAAGCTCGGCAGTTCGCCGAGCGCGAGGTTCATGCGGAAAACGCCGGAGGCGCTGCGCCATGCGCCGATTCGGGCGCGAAAGTCGGCGGGCAGCGTCGCGGGATCGAGGAGCTTCTCGAAGGTCAGCTTCGGATGCAGGTTCGAAACGACCGCGCGCGCCTCGATCTTCTCGCCCTTGTCGGTGACGACGCCGGCGGCGCATCCGTTCGTCACGAGAATTTCCGCGACCGCCGAACCGGTCCGGATCTCGACCCCGCGGGCGGCGCACGCGCCCGCCATCGCCTGCGTGATTGCGCCCATGCCGCCGAGCGCGTGGCCCCACGCGCCCTTCCTGCCGTTGGTTTCGCCGAAACAATGGTGAAGCAGCACGTAACCTGTGCCCGCGGCATAGGGGCTGGCGTAGGTTCCGACGATTCCGTCGAAGCCGAGGATCGCCTTGATCGGATCGCTTTCGAACCACTGGTCGAGAAAGTCGCCGGCCGAGCGGGCGAAGATCTCGACCAGGTCCCGCTGGCCTTCGATGCCGAGCGGACGCAGGCTGTTGGCGACCAGCCCCGCATCGAGCAACCCGTGCAAGGCCGCCTTGATCCCACGTCCGGTCGCCAAATTGGGCGGCGTCTCGAGGGAGATTGCGCGCAACGCATCGGCCATGCGCTGGAGCCGCGCCTCGTAGTCGCCGAGGCGCTCCGCGTCGGCGGCCGAGAATTTGGCGATCTCGGTCTTCGTCCGCCCGGGCGACGCCTTCAGGTAGCGCCCGTCGGGAAGGGGCAGGAAGTTGGAGAGCGTGCGATCGACGATCTGCAAGCCAAAGCGCGGAAGATCGAGGTCGCGGATGATGGTCGGGTGGAGGAGGGAGACCGTATAGGCGGCGACCGAATTGCGGAAACCCGGATGGAATTCCTCGGTCGCCGCGGCGCCGCCGACGATTGCGCGGCGCTCCAGCACAATGACCTTCAGCCCGGCCGCGGCGAGATAGGCCGCGGCGACCAGGCCGTTGTGGCCGCCGCCGATCATGACGACGTCGCTCATCGCTATCTCGCTCCAGGTCTGCCCCAGAGGGCGGTCGGCTGATCGCCGATCCAGGACAACGCGGATTTATTGCGAAAAACCGTATCCGCTTTTCGCATGCCTCGCTCGGGGGTCAAAACCCAATCGGCCTGCTTACGCCGGTGATCGCCTTGGGCGGGAAGCGGGCCTACAAGGGCCGCCAGCGAAGGCTCGGACACCCGCGGGCTGGCGAACACTTGACCACGTCGCGCTTGCCGGCTCCGGTGCGCCTCGATAGGTTCGGCGACCGACCTGGGGTTGGCGAGCCTGCCATATTGAGTGGTCTCAAAGCTTCGCCAAACATGATCTCGCACACCCACGCCGCGGAGACCTCTGACTTCGCCGCCTCACCCGCGGCGCTGCCGGCCGGCATGCGTGCGCGGATTCTGGCCTATCTGGGCGTTCTGCTTGTCCTGCTGGGCTTTGGGTCGCCTGGAGGTGGCCTGATCTGGCTGCCGGTCAGCTTCCTACTCAAAAACAAACTCCACCTGGAGGCACACGAGATGGCGATCTTCGGCCTGATCGTCGGGGCGCCGAGCTACGTGTCCTTCCTCTTCGGGTTTGCGCGCGACACTTGGAATCCGTTCGGAATGCGGGATCGCGGTTTCATGGTGCTGTTCGGCAGCCTGTGCGCGGCCGTGTATGTGGCGTTTGCGTTCATGCCTGTGACCTATCAGACGCTTCTGGTGGCCTACCTGCTGCTGGGAACGTCCTTCCTCTTCGTTTCCAGCGCGCAGAACGGGCTGACCTCCGCCATTGGCCAGCAACACACGATGTCCGGACAGGTCAGCGCGGCGTGGAACATTTTCGGCTCGCTTCCCGGCATCGCGGCGCTGGTCGTGGGTGGCTCACTCAGCGACCTGATGGAAGCCCGCGACGCCGCGGGCGCGGCGCATCTGCTGTTTCTCGTCGGGGCGGTCATCATGGCGCTGGTGGCGCTTTACGGCCTGTGGAAGCCCGCCAGTGTCTTCGACAACCTGCAAGTCGAACGCCCGCCCGACGCCCATCCAGTCGACGACATCAGGCGGCTGCTCAGGCACTGGCCGATTTACCCCGCCTTGCTGATTTGGCTTCTGTGGAACTTCGCGCCGGGGTCCGGAACGCCGTTGCAATACTATCTGCAAGACGTTCTGCACACAAGCGACGCCGAGTGGGGTCGGTGGAATGCGATCTTCGCCGCCTCCTTCATTCCGACCTTCGTGGTCTTCGGCATTCTATGCCGGAGGTTCCCGCTAAAGACTCTGCTGTTCTGGGGCACGTTGGTCGCAATCCCGCAGATGGTCCCGCTGCTGTTCATCCGCTCCGCGATCGGCGCTCTAATCGTGGCAGTGCCGATCGGCCTCATGGGCGGCGTCGCAACGGCCGCCTATCTGGACCTGCTGATCCGCTCCTGTCCAAGAGGCCTGCAGGGCACGATGCTGATGATGTCCGCCGCGCTTTATGCCATCGTCCAGGGCCTTGGCAATGTGCTGGGCACGAACCTCTATGATCATTTTGGCGGCTTCACCGTGTGTGTAGTCGCAATCACGATCGTCTATGCCTTGATCCTTCCGGTCCTGCTGTTGGTGCCGAAACGGCTGATCGACACCGCGGATGGGCAGATGCCCCAAGATCGCCTTCACAGAGGAGTAACTACCCCCGGCAAAGCCGGGGGCTCTGGGGTCTGATTGCTCAAAGCGGATGAATTTCCGTAATTTCCGATGATGGTCGAGTTCAGCAGGGAGACCGTATAGGCGGCGACCGAATTTCGGAACCCGGATGGAATTCCTCGGTCGCCGCCCCCGACTGCGCGGCGCTCCTGCACAATGACCTTCGGCCCGGCCGCGGCGACCAGGAGGGCAACGAACCGAATCAGCTTTTGCCGATCGAGAGCGTCGATAAATTTCGTGACGATTGGCGCTGTCTTTTTGAGGTTCTGTCGGGCGTTTTCCACCACGGCGGTCGTGGCGTCTGGCGGCCACGTGCAAAGGCCCATGAGGAAATCGTCCGGATTCTGCCCGGAAGCATGATGCGCAGCGCTTCGGCCGGAGAGTTACCCAGATTCCATGTGACGATACGGATACGGGAGACACGGCCTGCAATCGCGGCAGCGAGGAGGTGGCGATCGGCAAGATCAGGGAGCGTCAGCTGCGCAATAAGTACCCTAACTCGGTCACCGTGTTTCCTCCAACAGGCGCCGCCGTTAAAACAGGATCACGACCTCGTCATATTGGCGGACCAATGCAATTGGGTGCTGGGTTTCGCCCGAAACTCGCCGCGCCCCGACTAGGTCAGCCGCATCGGGCAATTTCTGTCTGTCTCGTCGATTCTGTAGGTCGAATGCCTTTGCAGCGTCGAGCCTCTGGCAAATACACGTAGGTCGGCCTCCGGCCAACTCCGGCTGGACATATCCCCGTCCCAGCAAGGCGGATGAGCGCCAATTGCGCAAGGAACTCGGGTTCAAATGCCCTATCCGGCGCACGGTTCGCACTCAATATCGTGAGCCGGTTGGGAAGGGCTAATCGAAGACGAGATTGTCCATCCGTTCACAGGCGGCTACGATGGGAGCATTGATCTTGGACGAGGTCGCGGAGTGGCGCCCATCCGGGCTCCTTTTCGGCTGACATCGCGGTGAGGCCCAAAACCTGCACTTGCTGTTTTGGACACTATTTCAGTCGTTTTGGCAATGGTCTATTCGCCGGCCGAGGGACGCGCTAGCGAACGAGGGGACTGGACTTGAATGTGACGATTGCGATAAGGTTTTTGTAAGCGAAGTCTCGGCGCGGGCTCCTTCATAGCGTCTGAACCGCTTCTCCGGCAGCGCGCATGGTCTCTGGCGTATTTGGACAAGGGATGAGCGAGCATTCGCAGATCGGTCCCGACATCACTCTTGCCGTGGACGGCGAGGGTGTGATCCGTACCGCGGTCTCCGCTGAGACTCTTGCCGGCGAATCGATCGAGCAGTGGAGAGGAGTGCGTTGGACCGACACCGTCCCTCCCGAAATGGCTGGGCAGGTTGCCCAAGCGGTCGAGGAGGCGCAACGGGAGGGTGAATCTTCGTGCTTCACCGTCAATCAGCGTTTGCCCAGCGGTCGCGAGTTGCTGCTCGAATACACGGCGGTGAAGCTCAGCAAGAAAGCGGGATTCATTGCGATCGGGAAGAGCGTGCAAGCGATTTCCGAGCTCAGATCGCGCCTTGAGCTCGTGCAGCGGGATCGTGAACGGGACTATTGGAAGCTCCGGGAGATCGAAACCCGCTATCGTGCGCTGCTCGACGCATCGTCTGAGGCTGTCGTCCTTGTCCGGGTGAGCAATCAGCGCGTGGTAGAGGCGAACGTGGCAGCGACGAAGTGTCTCGGCTTGGTGCCAGGCGGGGAGTTCTGTCCGAAGTTGGCAGACGGCGACCGCGGGGCTCTCGACGCCATGCTAGCGAGCGCCCGGATGAATGGCCGCGCTCCGAGCGTCGTCCTTCACGTTTCGCCCGACGTTCCCTGGAGCTGTCGCGCGTCCATGCTAACAAGTGAAGGCGGCTCTTTCTATCTCATTCAGATGGCGCCGCTCACTGGGACCGAGGACCCGCGCGGCTCAGGAGCTGCGGATCGCGAAAGCGATCCGTTCTCGGTTGATGACTTTGTGCAACGGATGCCGGACGGCTTCGTTATCGTCGATCGCGAGGGCCTCGTCCAGCAGGCTAACCACACCTTTCTCGACCTGGTTCAAGCTGGGGTGGAGAGCGCTGTTGTCGGTCAGAACATCAAACGCTGGCTCTCGCGGCCAGGAACGGGGATCAGGGTTATTATGAGCCTCGTCGATCAGCACGGAACGGTGCGCGCGATGAGGACCACGCTCGAGGGCGAGCTTGGCGCAAACACTGAGGTCGAGATTTCCGCGGTCGGTGATCACGTGAGCCGACCGTCTTACTTTGGCCTCGTGCTTCGCGACGTCATCTCTCGTACGCGCCAGCGCGAAGAGCTTGCTTCTCCCAGGTCCGCTCTGAGCGATGAGCGTCCTGATCGACCGCTCGGGAACGTTGTCAGATCTTCCATCGCAGCGATTGAGCGCGAGCGTATCAGCCGCGCGCTCGTACAAGCGAACGGCAATCGAACGAGAGCGGCGAAGTCCCTTGGGCTCAGTCGTCAGAGCTTGCACGCCAAGCTGAAAAAATACAGGCTGCAGGATTAATAGACCGCCACCTCGAGTGGCCAGATGGGAGGTTTGGCCTTTGGCAATCGCCCAGCCCATTTCGCCCGCTTTTGGAACCGCGAATCTTTCGAACTGCGAGCGCGAGCAGATTCATCTCGCAGGCTCGATCCAGCCGCATGGCGCGTTGCTTGTCATTGGCGAGCCCGATCAGATTATCGCTCAGGCGAGCGATAACGCCTCGGCCTATCTTGGCGTCGGCGGCAATCTGCAAGGGCTCCGGTTGCGGGCTCTTGGCGGGACGTTGTGGGAGCGAACCAACGGGTCCCTGCCCGACAGCATAAAGTCGATTCCAGCCGCGGTGCGCTGCACCATCGGCGTGCGAAACGAGCCCTGCACCGCGCTTATTCATCGCGCTCCGGATAGCGAACTCATTGTCGAGATCGAGCATGCTGGACCGGACACAGTAGGCCCCGAGGCCCTCGAAGGCGCAGTTTCCTCGATAGTTGCCGCGACAACCCTGCAAACACTCTGCGATGAAAGCGCGCGCATCTTCCGGCGGCTCACCGGGTACGACCGCGTCATGGTGTATCGCTTCGACGATGCGGGCCATGGCGAAGTCTTCTCGGAGACCAAGAAGCCGGACCTCGAAGCTTTTCACGGCAACCGCTATCCGGCTTCCGACATTCCGCAGATCGCGCGCCGCCTCTATGAGCGCAGCCGCGTGCGACTCCTTGCCGATGTCGACTATACGCCGGCGGCCTTGTCGCCAAGGCTTTCGCCGATTTCGGGAAAAGACCTCGACATGTCGCTTTGCTTCTTGCGGAGCGTGTCGCCCATACACCTCCAATACCTCCAGAACATGGGGGTCGCGGCAACGCTGGTCGTCTCCCTGATGGTAGGAGGTCGGCTCTGGGGCCTCATCTCCTGTCATCACTATTCGCCGCGATTCCAGCACTTCGAGATACGCTCGGTGTGCGAGGTGCTCGCCGAGGTGATCGGAACCCGGATCGCGGCGTTGGAAAGCTTCATGCGAGGCCAGGGCGAACTTGCCGCCCGCCGCCTCGAACAACGAATGACCGAGTGGATCCTTCGCGACGGAGACTGGCGGGGCGCGTTGTTCGACCGCACGCGCCCTCTACTTTTACCGCTCGGTGCGAGCGGCGCGGCGCTGCTTTTCGAGAACGAGGTCTTGACGACGGGCGATGTTCCCGGAACCGACGAAATTCGCGAGATCGCGCGCTGGGTCGGCCCAAAGCTCAAGCAGGGCGTTTTCTCGACTGCAAGTCTTGGTGGTGAGGAGGAGACGTTCACGCCCTTAGCGGGGGTGGCCAGCGGTATCGTGGCCGCGCCGATTTCAGCGCAGGCCGACGAGATGCTGATCTGGTTCAGAAACGAACGCGTCCGAACTGTGACCTGGGGCGGCAATCCGTTCAAGTCGCCTTCCTCGAAGGACGATCCGTCGGAACTCTCTCCGCGCCGTTCGTTTGCGCAATGGCATCAGATTGTCAAAGGCACCTCAGATCCCTGGACTGCCGCAGACCTCTGCGCCGCGGGGCTGATCGGTACGAGCGTGACCGACGTTATTGTTCAATTCCGCGCCGTTCGTGTTTTGATCACGCAGGACCAACTCGAGCATGTTCTCCGTCAGGTCCGCGGCTCGGACCAGCAGGTCATCGTCGCCGACGCTCGCGGCGTGATCCTCGAAAGCAACTCCAGCTTAAGCGATTGGCTCGGGATCGACCGCGATTCTTTACGGAGCCTTGAAGGGCTGTCGGTTCTTTTTGCTGATCCGCAACAGGCCAGCCGAAGGTTTAGGATGCTGGTTAATGAGAACCGACCCTGGCGGGGCGAAGCGATAATCCACACGGCTCAGGGCCACGCGACGGCGGTCTTGGTGCGCGCGGACCCGGTTTTCGTCGCCTCAGACCGCGCGCTGGGCTTTGTGGTCCTTTTCGCCGACCTAACGGACCGCAAGGCGGCCCAGTCGGCGCGAAGACGCTTCCAGGACAGCATTCTCCGCAGCCATCGGCAGGTCTCGACGACCGTCAATTCGCCGGGGAACATCGCGGTTCGACAGCTCATGTCTTGCGTGATCGAAAACGCTCAGCTAGCGGCCCTCGAAATCACCGATGGGACCGACCTCCCCGAGGTGCCGACGTTGCTTGAAAGCGTGACGCTATCCGTCGCGCGCACCGCGGAAGTTCTGGAACAGCTTGCGCTGTCGAACACCGAGGCTTGGCGCAAGAAAAGTCCGGATCTCCCATCGTGAGAGAAGCGTGCACTACGGGGCTTGCCCCGACAGGCTCGCGTCCAAAACTGCCGTCGGTACGGGCGCGGCTCCGCGACGCGACGGCCCAGGCTCACGAAAGGATCCACGCGCACGCGGGTTTCGGCGCCGCGGCCGCTGGGGTTATCGACGTTTGCGAGTATCGGAGGCTACTTGGGCGCCTCTACGGCTTTCACCGGCCATTTGACGACTTGGTTCGGTCGTCCGCTAGCAAATCGACAATAGACCTCGACGTCGACGCCCGAGCGCGGTCGCCTGCGCTTCGCGCCGATCTGATCGCGCTCGGGCTGGACGAGGGGACAATCGTCAGCCTTCCGCTCTGGTCGTCGACGCTGCCGCTCGCGAGCAAGGGTTCGTTGCTGGGCGCGCTCTATGTGGTTGAGGGCTCGACTTTGGGAGGTCTGCAAATTGCGCGCGCGCTAAAAGGATACATCGGCGACGAATCAGGCGCGGGACGCAGCTTCTTTCTCGGGCGAGGGGAGCAGCGCAGCGCAATGTGGAGCGCATTTCTGAAGCAACTCGAAACGCTGGCCGAGGCAGCCGAACAGGCACGCGACGCGATCGACTCCGCTGCTGCGACGTTCGCGACGTTCGAGGCTTGGATGGCCGACTGGAAAACCGGGATCGCGACCGCGGCGTGGGCTTAGCGCAAAGCCGTCTGCCGCATGAGAAGATGCGAAGCGAGGACCGCAGCTGTCGGAGCGTCGAAGCCCGCACCGTCCGCTCCGACTCGCGCCACAAGCTCCGGATGCTCGTTAAATGCGTTTCCTCCCACCATGACGCCGAGACGGGGATTAATAGACGCTGATCGAACAGCCGCGATTGTTCTCGCCGCAAGCTCAAGTCGCGAAACGACGCTGAGTGATACGCCGACGACGCCAACCCATTCCTCCGCCACTGTCCTCGCATTGTCCGCAGCGGGACGCTCTTCTTCAATTGTCACATACCAACCCGTTGTTTCGAGAAGCTTGGCGACCATGCGAACGCCCAGGCGGTGGGTCTCGCCCGGCAGAACGATTAGGACCGCGCGGCGGTAAAAATCCGATCCTGGTGCGGCCTCCGGCACACTCATGCGGTCCATCAGCGCTTGCAATCGCCCGACGCCAACGGTCACGTCAAAGAAATTGCAGACGTCCTGTTTCCAAAGTTCCCCGAGATGCTGTGCTGCTGGGGCAAGAAAGAAAGTCAGGAGCGTCGCAAAGGAATGCTCTTGCGCGCGTATGCTCTCGAAATACGCGGTGGCTGCTGCCTCATCGTGTCCGATGGCCAGGCTTGCCAGCGTCTCGATCTCGTCTCGCGACGGCCGTCTCTCCGGCGGCGCCGCCAAGCCATCATAATGGAGAAGGACCAGTCTTGGGCCGATTTCGACCGCCACGATGTCTGCGAGGCGGGATCGGACCGGCGGCCGTTTCTCTTGGACTGCCGGCGGTCGAAGTGCGTCGAGGCTTGCGCTCGACGAATCACGGGTGAGGCATACGTATTCGAATTGAGCTGAGGAAAATACCCCCTCGACCGCCATGATTCTCTCCCCAAACGCTTCTCGGGCTTGGTTCGTCCCGCATGGGCAGGAACGCGTTTTGATTGCATTGAAAGCGAAAACTTGACCATTGTAAAGACACATTGACATTTGTCGACACTGTAAAGTCATTTTTACGCAGACAACGCCCTTTTGGCTGCATACCGGAACGGTGCGCCCGCGGCCCGACTGCTCAAAGAGTGCCGTGCAAGAGGTTTTGCGAGAGTCGTGGAAGGGCCGCGAGCGCCTTCGTGACGATCGCACGGGCATCGAGGCCGGCAAGAGCATAGAGCCGCTCCGGCTTGTCGTGCTCCAGAAACCGATCCGGAAGCGTGAGGGCTCGCACTCGAAAGCCTGTGTCGAGAAGGCCCGCTTCCGCCCGGTAACTGAAGACGAACGATCCGAATCCGCCGATCGATCCTCCTCGACCGTGAGAAGAAGCTCGTGTTCTCGCGCGAGCATATCGATGAGCGCCGTATCAAGCGGTTTGGCGAAACGGGCGTCCGCGACCGTGGTCGTAAGGCCTCGGCTGGACAGGTCTTCCGCCGCCTTGAGGCATTCCGCCAGACGCGCGCCAAGCGAAAGCAGGGCGATGCGGGAGGCTTGCGAAGGATCCGCCCGCGACCGATTTCTAAGGGCTCGCCGCGCTCCGGCAAATCCACACCCGTCCCCTCGCCGCGCGGATAGCGAAATGCGATCGGGCCTTCGTCATGAGCGGCCGCCGTCGCGACCATGTGAAGGAGTTCGGCTTCGTCCGCCGCCGCCATCACGATCATTTTCGGCAGGCATCCGAGATATCAAACGAACCAGCGTGCGTCGGTCCGTCGGCGCCGACCAGCCCGGCGCGGTCGATCGCAAACCGCACCGGAAGCTTCTGGATCGCGACGTCGTGCACGATCTGATCGTAGCCGCGCTGTAAGAAGGTCGAGTAGATGGCGCAGAAGGGTTTGAAGCCCGCAGCGGCGAGGCCCGCAGCAAACGTCACCGCGTGCTGCTCGGCGATGCCGCCGTCAAAAGCGCGCTCGGGAAACTGGGCGTCGAAAAGGTCCACTCCGTGCCGGCAGGGATGGCGGCCGTTACGGCCACGATCTTGGAATCCTCGCCGGCTAGGCGGATCGGACTCTCCCCAAATACCCTCGTGTAAGTGGGCGCATTTGCCTTCGGCTTGAATTGCGTCCCGCTGACAACATCGAAGGCGTTAACCCCATGCAGCTTATCCGGAGCTGCTTCCGCGGGCGCGTAGCCCTTGCCCTTTCGCCACCCTGACACAGCGTGCGCATACGGTCGCGGCGGCCAGTCAAAATTTTATGAGGATGAGCCTGGCGGCCGATATCCCAAATCAGCCGGTCGCGGGGGTGTCAAACACGTAGTGGAGCGCGACCGTCAGTTCGACCACGCCTAGGCTCGCGCCGAGATGGCCGCCAATTCTTAAAACCGCGTCGTCGTCTCTCGGCGCAACTCGTCAGACAGACGTTGTAAGTGGTTCTTGAGCAGTCGCCGCAGATCGTCCGGAGACGCGATAGTGTCGAGCAATGGGGTCTGGTTTTCATCCACGGCGCGAGTCCCGCTCGACGATTTGGAACGATGAAGCTGATCCTTCTCGTTGAGGGCCGGTCGATGTGGCGGCTTTCCAACGGCTCGCCAGATCGCCGATGTGCGCGACGAACGCCATCGCAAGGAGGGCCATGATGGTTTCGGGCGATCCCGTGGCCAGAGCCTCGCGCAAGCCAAGCAGCAGAAACGCCCCGGCCGCAAGGTTCGCGATCGTTCCTGGGATCGGAGGGCCGCCGCCGGTGCGTGCGCGCCAAGCAAGAAGGACCACGCCCTCGATCGCCACGAGCGCGACAATCGCGTCGATGTCCGCGGAATCAAGAAAAATCGCGGCCATTGCCACTGACGTTTCTTGAAGTCGAGGACTCGCTGGCAGCGCTCCCGAACGGCTTGTTCAACAGGACGACTCGCCAATTGAGCCATCCCGCAAACGTGACCCAAGCAAAATAAGGAACGATGAGCCCAGCCGAGAGGACAGAAATTCGCGCAAGCTGGATGACGAGGGCTAAGATGGATAGCCAAAACGGCAGCAACTCATATAGCGCCCAATCCGGCCTTCTGAGCTTGAAAAAGAGCGGGCTCCAAAGCACGTTTAAGATCCCATTGATCGCAAACAGAGCGACTAGGCGCGACCGGACATTCGCGGTTTGAGCGGCGTCCCAGGCGACGATGCCGGAGGCGGCGATCAGGATGAAGATGACTGTCCAGGCTGGACCAAAGAGCCAATTCGGTGGCCGAAGCCTCGGGAACTTCAGGCCCTCGTACCAGGGACCAACATCTGTCAGAAGCCCCCCAACGACCGCCACCACGGCGACGGACGCCCCCGCGACGGCAATTTCCGAGGAATGTTGTGAGAGGAGGCCCGTCACGGCGGGACGATCCTCAAAAGATGAGCCAGATCTTTGAAGAAGATCCGCATGTGCGCCATCGGGTCGCGACGCCGAAGCGACTTGTTCATATACGCTTCCCAGGTGAGCCGCTGCACATCGCGGTCGCCACAAATGCTGACGAACCGCTCGCGCCGTTGGTCGTTGCGGTACCAGAAGTGCTGCATCGCCCCCAGAACCCAGAAAATCCGACCGTGTTCCCTCATGAAAGTCTTGCGCGCCTGCCTCAGCTTTCGGGCGTCGCCGGTCGCGAGCGCGCTTTCGGCTGCCTCCGCCGCCAACCGCCCGCCAAGCATCGCGTAATAAATTCCTTCGCCGGACGCCGGCGCCACGACGCCTGCGGCGTCTCCCGCGAGCACGACATCGCGGCCGTTATCCCAGCGGCGCAAAGGCTTGGTTGGAATTGGCGCTCCTTCCCGACGTATCGTCGCCGTGTCCGCCAGGTTTGTGAACTCCCGGAGCGCCCGGACCGAACATTTCAGAGAAAAGCCTTTGCGCGCGCTTCCCGAGCCGACACTCATCGTTTCGCCATGCGGGAAAATCCAGGCGTAGAAATCGGGCGACAATGTCCCGCGGTAGTGAATTTCGCAGCGCGAGTCGACGGATTGGCTGCGCGCGTCGCGCGGCGCCGCAATGACCTCATGATAGGCGAAGACGAACCGTGCGCGAGCGGCGCCGGGCACCTCCTGTCGGCCGACGGTGGAGTTCGCGCCGTCTGCGCCGATTACGAAGCGTGCTTTCAACGACCTTACTGGTTCGTGGCCATCCTTTGGATGGAAACGGATACACGGCCATCCGTCGCTGTCACGCGTCATCCTGTCGAATCGTCCGGCGATTCGGATGGCGCCGAGACTCGGCCGCCCGAGCGCGAAGCCACTCGTCAAATTCGTCACGGTCGACCATCCCGACGAAGCCGCCGGCGACTGGCATATCGACAGACTTGCCCTTGGGCGAGACCATCGTGGCCAGTCTCACGCGCGCTTTCAAAAGATGGTCTGGAATGGCGAAGTCACGCATCAAACGCGGCGGGATCGCTCCGCCGCACGGCTTGATGCGGCCACTTTTGTCCAACAACGCGACCTTGCGTCCACGGCTCGCAAGGTCATTCGCCGCAGTTGCGCCAGCGGGGCCGCCGCCGACGACAATGACATCGAAGACCTCCTCATGTGCCATGACGCAAATTCCTCAGGAGCCCATCGAGAGCGCCCCGGGCGCTGCCAATACCCGATTTCGATCGCCATGCGGCATGCGAGCGACCGTCGACGCCACGACCGACGAAACAACAAACAAGGCTGCCTCGAGGGCGAAAGCACAGGCGTAGGCGATAAGCGGCGTCGCCGAAAGCGTCCGTGCGAAGTCGACGGACATCGTGGCCACCACGCCACCAAGGCCAAACGCAATGGCCTGGGCGGCGCCCCAGAGCCCTAATCGCGTGCCTTCGCGCGAACCCGCCCCCGCCCCGGCGAGAGTCATCATCGAACCAATTGCCGCGACCACGAAAACGCCGTTCGACACGCCCAGCAAAAATACCGCGGCGCGGAACGCATTTGGATCCAGAGAGAATACGCCGCAGGCCACGATTCCGGCGAGCGATGCGGCGGAAGCTAAGCATCCGACGATCGTCCAGACCCGCAAGGACGCAAGAACGGGCCCGCCAAATGTCGAGGCCGCGACGGCCAACCCGACCATGCCAATCAGCACGCCCCCGTGCTGGAGCCCGGCGAGCTTCGTCGTCGATCCAGGCGGCAGGTCGAACACGAGGCCGGCGAAAGGCTCGATGAGTAGCTCCTGAGCGCCGCAGGCGAGCATCGAAACGAAGATGAAAATCGTGAAGCGGCGCGCGCCTGGTTCTGAACAAACTTCTCTCAAGGTCGACAGAAAACGCGGCCTCGGAGCGGCTTGGATAGCACAGCTCATCGAGGCCGCAGGCGCGTCCTCGACGCCCAAAACGGCAAGAGTTGCGATGAGGAATCCGATGGCGCCGACGGTCGCCGTCACCGTTATCAGTCGCATATTCGAGAACGGGTCCAGGAAATGTCCGGCGAGCGGAGCCGAGATGGCAAAGCCTAGGATCATCATCATCCAGACCGCTGAGGCCGCGGCTGCGCGCCGACAGGGCTCGACCCGTGTGGCGAGCAGCGCGAGGACCGAAGTTCCCGTCGAGCCGGCGCCAACGCCCACCAGCAGAAACGACAATGCCGCCAAAGCGACGCCGAAAGGCGCCGAGGTCGCCGCGACGGCTGTTCCCAACGCGGCCCCGAGCGCCCCGAGCGCGAGCGTGGCCATGCCGCCGATGATCCACGGCGTCCGTCGCCGGCCGACATCGGACCCATATCCCCATGCCGGTCGCAAGATTTGAATTGCATAATGTGAAGCGATCAGCAGTCCCGGAATCAGGGCGGGAAGACCAAGCTCGACGACCATTACGCGATTGATTGTCGACGTCATTAAGATGATATTTGCACCCAGCATCGTCTGAACGAGGCCAAGCCGTGCAATTCCGATCCATCCAAAGGACGTAGGCGTCATGGGGCCCCCACTCCGAGAGAGCGCAGAGCCAACGCGCTCGTCATCATGCCAAGCACGTAAAGCAAGGTCCCTGTCGCGTTATAAGAGGCAGCCCATTTGTTCGGGTTCGAGAGCAGGCGAGGCATCAACATGAGCTGACCGAACAGGAGCGCGGCGACGATTCCCGCCGACACCGAACGCCCCAATTCAAAAGCAGCCCGACGACGACGACTTGCGGCAGCGCCATGACGAAGCAGGCCAATTGAACAGCACGCTCTACCCCAAGTTGCACCGGCAGCGAGCGGATGCCGAAACGACGATCTCCGTCAATCCACTTAAAGTCGTTCAGAGTCATGATCCCGTGGGCGCCAACGCTGTAAAGGACCGCGAGGGAAATGATCCTTGGGTCCGGCAGGCTCACGGCGATGACGGCGGCGCCGGTGAACCATGGCAAGCCTTCGTAGGCGATGGCGACCGCAGAATTACCCCACCAGCCGTTCTTCTTCAGGCGAATTGGCGGCGCGCTATAGGCCCAGGCCAGAGCAAGCCCGATGAGGGCGGCGAACAGGACCCATCCCCCGAGCGACCACGCCCAGAAAAGCGAGAAGATCGTCCAAACACAGGCGATGTAAAATCCCCATCGGCCCGGGAGTCTGCCTGAAGGAATGGCGCGGTCGGGCTCGTTGACTGCGTCGACGTCGCGATCATACCAGTCGTTGATCGCCTGACTCGTTGCGCAGACGAGCGGACCCGCGAGCGCTACTCCGGCTAGGACGACATCCCAACGCGCAGCAGGTGGAAGGCCGCTGGACACGACGCCACAGCCGAACTCCCACATGGGCGCGAACCACGTGATGGGATTGAGAAGTTTGAGAACGGCTGCCGGTTCAGGACTCCGCATGCGCGAAAGTTAGGCTTGTCACTTTAGAGTGTCAATAAAAAATGACATATCTTTCGTAATAGGTTCCGAACTGTCGCGACGTCACGACAATCAAACTAATTATCAATGTTCGTTATCGGCCTCGTCGTCGCCATCAAGGCCGTACCGCCGTAGCTTGACGTAGAATGCCTGGCGGCTCAGGCCGAGCATTTCGGCCGCGGAAGCCCTGTTCCCGCGAGTCAGTTCGAGTGCGGCCTGGATACAGAGGCGCTCGATCAGATCAGTCGTCTCGCGCACAAGATTTTTCATGGGGACGCGACCCACAAGGTCGGCAAACTGTTCGACGGTGCGCGGCAGTTCCCGTCCGCCGAGCGTTTCACGACCGCCACGCCATCCCGCTGCTCGGATCGCTAAGCCGAAACAAAGCGTTTGGCCGCCGGCGGCGGAAGCAGCGACGATTTCAACATCCTCAGTCGTGCCGAATTCGCCCCGTGCGATCGTCGAGAAATGCCGAACGCTTCCGTGCGCCCGAAGATTCGAGAAAAGAACGTCGACGTCGACACCTGGACGCCCGATCCATCGATCGACCGTCTCCCCCCGGACTTGAAGCAGCGTCGTCGCCTGAACGAGATCGAGGAACGCCGCGTTCGCCGTCAATATTCGCCGTTCGGCGTCGGTGACGACGAAGGCTTCCGGAATCGTTTCGACAAGGCGCAGCATGTTGCCGTCGTCGCCCGAGGTCACCAGTGCGCCTTCACCAAGCCGGGACAGAAGGACGACCAGATGCGGCGCGCCCTCCTGCCGGTAGAGAGTTCCCGTCAGCAAAGCGCTGCTCAGATCGCGCCCGAGCTGAACGTGTACGCTGTCGACTCGCGGCGCAACGCGGGTTGCCGCCAGAAAAGACCGCGCCGCCTGGCGACTAGTTTCAGCAAACAGTTCCTCGAATGCGTGCCCAACCAACTTCTTTGCCTCGATCCCGAGGAAACTTGTGGCAGCTGGATTGGCCTCGATAACCCGACCCGAGTTGGAATCGAGGATCAACACAGCCTCAGAGGTAAGTTGAAACAGCAGCCGGTATCGCTTCTCCGCATTCCGTATACGAGTATATTCGCGCTCCATCTCCTGTTGCGTCTCGGCAAGCCGTTGCTGAAGAGCAGCAAGCGGACGAAGGTCCCGGCCTACGGCGAGAATGCGTCTGTCGGCGCCAAAGCGGATTGTGCGGTAGCGGATCGGGATGTCTGCTCCCTGAGCGGCCGGATGATTGACCTGGCGCCAACGGGTCAAAGACCGCTGTGTCACGTCGCGAACCAGTTCATCGATCTTCTGTCGGCCTTCCACCGTAACCGTATCGACCCATCGCCGGCCGATCCAGCTGCGATTGGCCTCGTTGGCCAAATCCGCTTCCGAGAACGCGACGTCGAGGATAACGCCCCCGCTGTCCAGGACGAGCGCCACATCCGCAGACGCAGCGATCAGCGCGGCGGCCGCTTCCGCGTTCAGGTCACGTAAAAACATTGCCGGGGCGGAAAACCCGGGAGACGGCGTCGGACTTGCGGCTTCGGTCACAAGTTCTCCTAACAAACTTTGACCACCATGGCTGACACGAATTTCGGCTCCCGCGATTTACAACCGCCGTCCTTCTTAACAAACTTCCTTTAAGAACAATAGCCTCCCGCGTGCCGGCGAGACGACCTGCAGCGCTTTTGGCTCATCACCGATAAGCGACATTCGGAGCAAGAACACGATCGCCCTATTTTTCGAGCATAGTTGACTTCCAGCGCGCTTCGCTGAGCCTCTCGCCATTTTCGCACTCCTCCGCGCTCCTTCCCCCGCCGCGCGCAGGAAGGAGCGGCGATCTTGAGCACGTTTCTTCTGATCATCCGCCGCCAGCAAGCGCCGCTCTCTGCAACCCGCAGATCCAGCTTTAACCTTGCGGAAAACCGCAACCATCCTTCTCGCAGAGCGGACTTAAATGGTGCCGCGCCGGGAGAAATCAATCCGAAGAGTTCGTCTACGCTAAGTAAGATCGCTGCGAATTCATTGGTATAGATTGATCTGGCGAGCTGTCGGCTAAATCTAATCGCTGGGGGACCGCATGGCGCGGGAGCCAAAGCGTTTCCGCTCCCCAGATCTAGGGGGAGGATGATCACTGTTTCTCCGAATATGGCGCGCGAGGCCGGCCGTCCTTCGCTGCGGAGCGAGTGAGGCAATCTCGCCGCGGCAGTCAGACGCGAATATGGCTCCGGGGTCGAGCGCTGCGTGTGACCGTCTTGACCGTGCACTGACGCCCTCCGCGATCAGAGGTCGGCCTAAAGGCAACCGGACGCCCCGGCGGACTCGCGATGCCTGACGACAGGCTAGTGTAATTATAAAAAGACGTCAATCTAGATTGACAGTCGCACGGGAGCGGTCTTACATTGATTGCGCCATAGCTACTCCCACTTGGGCGGCGTAGCTGGGCTAAGGACCGAGACTAGGGACCGGGGACCGGAATGAACGGACGAAGCCCAGAGCCAGCGAGATTGCGGCCTCTCTATTCGGCCGAGCAGCGAGCGAGACGAGACCAATCCCCGTGGACTCTGGTGCAGGGCGCGCTTGCCCCGCTGCAGTTCGCGATCTTCCTCGTCAGCCTCGTCCTTGTTTTGCGCTTCTTGCTAATGGGGACCGGCGAAACGGCCGCGGTCAACTCGGTCATCATCAAGACTATCGCGCTTTACGCCATCATGATCACGGGGTCGATCTGGGAAAAAGAGGTCTTTGGGAAATATTTATTCGCGCGGCCGTTCTTCTGGGAGGACGCGTTTTCCATTCTCGTTCTCTCACTACACACGGCTTATTTGGTCTCACTTGTCTTCAACATCCTCGATGCGCGGGCCCTTTTGTTGCTCGCCCTCGGCGCCTATGCCGCCTATGTCGTCAACGCGGCACAGTTCCTGTTGAAGCTCCGGGCGGCGCGGCTCGATACTCGACCGCCCCGCCTTCCATACGGACGTCGAGCCGGAGCCTGCGCCATGACCTTCATGGCCCCCGCTCATTTGGAGGTTGAGCTCGCGCTGGCGGGGCGTGACCCTGCGCCTGTGCTTCGCGAGCGCGGCCAGCGCGAGGTGTTTTGCGGGCTGACCGGCATCGTATGGCTGCACCGCAAAATTCAGGACGCCTTTTTCCTCGTAGTCGGCTCTCGAACCTGCGCTCATCTCCTCCAATCTGCCGCAGGGGTCATGATCTTCGCCGAGCCTCGCTTCGCGACCGCTGTCCTCAGCGAGCGCGATCTTGCCGGCATTGCCGATATCGACGACGAGCTCGATCGAGTGATCGGTCGCCTGCTGGATCGGCGACCGGATATCAACCTTCTTTTTCTCGTCGGGTCATGCCCATCGGAGGTCATCAAGATCGATTTGAAACGCGCTGCGGCGAGGCAATCGCAAAAGCGCGCTCCGGGCGTTCGGGTGATAGCCTATTCAGGCAGCGGGATCGAGACGACGTTCACGCAAGGCGAGGACGCATGTCTCACTTCGCTCGTGCCTACCCTCGCGAATGAAGACCAGACCGCTAAGCGCAGCCTGATGGTCGTCGGGGCGCTTCCCGACATCGTCGAGGACCAATTCGCGCGCCTGTTTGAGGCGCTAGGGATTGCGCCCGTTCACTTCTTCCCCATGCGCCGCGCGGAGGCGCGTCTCGCTGTCGGCCCAAACACCGTCTTTCTTCTGACCCAACCCTTTCTCGGCGACACCGCGCGCGCCCTAGAAGACCGGGGCGCCAAGCGACTTCCCGCGCCATTTCCTTTGGGTTCGGAAGGGACGACAGCGTGGCTGCGCGCCGCCGCGTGGGCGTTCGGCGTTCCGCGAGACCGCCTCGAGGCTGTTACCGCGGGGGGCCGAGAGCGGGCTCGTGCGGCGGTCGCCCGCTATAGAGACGCGCTGGAGGGCAAGCGAGTCTTTTTCTTCCCCAATTCTCAGCTCGAGCTTCCGCTCGCGCGCTTTCTGTCCCGAGAATTGGGAATGGCGTTGGTTGAGGTGGGAACGCCGTATCTGAATCGCCAGCTCTTGGCGCCTGAAATCGCGCTTCTGCCGGAAGGGTTAACTCTGAGCGAAGGTCAGGACGTCGATCGGCAACTCGCCCGCTGCCGTGCGGCTCGTCCGGATCTTACGGTCTGCGGTCTTGGCCTCGCAAACCCTCTGGAGGCGGAGGGTCTAGCGACCAAATGGTCGATCGAACTGCTGTTCACGCCAATTCACGGCTACGAGCAGTCTGGAGACCTCGCCCATCTGTTTGCGCGACCGCTCATGCGCCGCGAAAGGCTGGAGGTCTAGGCGATGGACCTTACCCTTTGGACCTACGAAGGCCCACCACATGTCGGCGCGATGCGAGTTGCGGCTGCGATGGACGGCGTGCACTACGTGTTGCACGCGCCGCAGGGCGACACTTACGCGGACCTGCTCTTCACGATGATCGAACGCCGCAACTCGCGGCCTCCCGTCACCTACACGACGTTCGAGGCGCGCGATCTCGGAGCCGATACGGCGGAGCTTTTCAAGACTGCAGCGCGGCAAGCCTATGAGCGATGCGCGCCGCAGGCGATGCTTGTCGGCGCGTCCTGCACGGCCGAACTTCTCCAGGATGATCCAGGCGGCCTCGCGCGGGCGCTCAATTTGCCTATACCGGTGATCCCTCTTGAGTTGCCTGCTTATCGCAAGAAGGAGAACTGGGGCGCATCGGAAACGTTTTACCGCCTTGTGAGGACCCTCGCGGCAGCTCCGCGCGCTCGAAGCCCAGGACCGCGTCCGCGCTGCAATCTACTCGGGCCGACCGCGCTGGGTTTCCATCATCGCGACGATGTGCGTGAGGTCTCAGGCGTCATCGAGCGGCTCGGCGTTGACATCTGCGTAACGGCCCCGCTCGGGGCGACGCCGCAGGACATCGCGCGTCTCGGCGAGGCCGACTTCAACGTCGTTCTCTATCCCGAGATCGCCCTGACCGTGGCGCAGTGGCTAGAAAAGACTTACGAGCAGCCGTTCACCCGTACGATTCCCATCGGCGCCGGCGCTACGCGCGACTTCGTCCAGGAGGTGGCGATGCTTGCAGGTGTCGACGCCTCTGCGGCGCTGCGCCAAGAATCCGTCCACTCGCCTTGGTATGCGCGTTCTGTGGATTCGACGTATCTTACCGACAAGCGCGTCTTCATTTTTGGCGACGCGACGCACGCGATCGCCGCCGCTCGGGTCGCGCGCGCCGAACTCGGGTTCAAGGTGGTCGGCCTCGGAACGTACTCTAGAGACTTCGCCCGCGAAGTCCGCGAAGCGGCCAAGGCTTGTGGGGCCGACCCACTCATCAGTGACGACTATCTCGAGGTCGAAGCCAAAGTCACGGAGTTGCAGCCTGAACTCGTGCTCGGCACGCAGATGGAGCGTCATATCGCCAAGCGGCAGGGGATACCATGCGCAGTGATTTCAGCGCCAGCGCATGTCCAGGATTTTCCGGCTCGCTATTCTCCGCAAATGGGCTTTGAGGGGGCGAACGTTCTGTTCGATTCTTGGGTTCATCCGCTGATGATGGGTCTCGAAGAGCATCTTCTGAACATGTTCCGAGAGGATCCGGAGTTCCATGAAGGGGCGCCGCCGTCTCATCTGGGAGTTGTTGGCGGACCGCACATCCAGACTGCGACTTTGACCGAAGCGCGAGCCGCGCACCCGACGCAGACGCTATGGAGCGTCGACGCGGAGAAGGAGCTGAAGAAGATTCCATTTTTCGTGCGCGGTCGGGCCCGCGGAAACACCGAGACATTCGCGCACGAGCGCGGCCTAACGACGATAACCGTAAGCACGATCTATGAAGCCAAAGCCCACTTCGGCCGCTGAACGCGCTGGCCTGCGTTTCGTGATCGTGACGCTCGACAACCATCTGGCGGGCGCGGTCGATCGGGCGCGTCGTTCGGTCGAGCGCGAAATACCCGGGCTAGACCTCGCCTTTCATGCGGCGGCCGAATGGAACGATCCGGCGGCTCTGCAGCGATGCCTCGCTTCGATTGGAAAGGCAGATATCATCGTCGCCACGATGCTCTTTATGGAAGAGCATGCGCGTGCTGTCCTCGACGCTATCCGGGTCCGGCGAGACGAGTGCGATGCAGTGATCGGCTGCATGTCCGCGCCCGAAATCGTCAAGCTGACCCGCGTTGGACGCTTCAATATGGATGGCTCCAAACGTACTGCGCTCGATTTTCTTAAGCGCCTAAGAGGCAGCGGAAAACCGTCCGATACAGGTGGGGCTCACCAACTCGCAATGCTGCGTCGTATTCCGCGCATTCTACGGTACATCCCAGGGACCGCGCAGGACGTTCGAGCGTATTTCCTGACTCTGCAATATTGGCTCGCCGGGTCGGATGAGAACATCGCGAATCTCGTTCAATTCCTAACGAACCGTTATGCAGGAGGAGCAAACGCCGGCCTTCGTGGCAAGCTGACCGCCGCTCTTCCGATCGAATATCCTGAAGTTGGACTCTACCATCCCCACGCCGCCGAACGGCTCAGCGAGTCTGCCGACAGATTGCCACGCCCGGCGGGCGGATCGCGCGGCACGGTCGGCCTTCTCCTGATGCGCTCCTATGTCCTGGCGAACAACACGGCGCACTACGACGCCGTCATTGCCGCACTCGAGGCGCGCGGACTGCGAACGATCCCCGCGTTCGCCAGCGGCCTCGACGCTCGTCCTGCCGCCGAAGCGTTTTTCAAGCGCAACGGCGCGCCGTCGATCGACGCATTGGTGTCGTTGACGGGCTTCTCCTTGGTCGGCGGTCCGGCTTACAACGACTCCAAGGGCGCCGCGGACATGCTGCGGGAACTCGACGTTCCATACGTTGCCGCTCATGCCTTGGAGTTTCAGACGATCGAGCAATGGGAGGCCTCGGATCGCGGATTGTCGCCGGTAGAAGCGACGATGATGGTCGCAATTCCTGAACTTGATGGGGCAACGGTTCCGAGCGTATTTGGCGGTCGTTCGAGTTCTGCGCCGGCTAATGCCACGCGGGACATCCGCCCTCATCCAGAACGAATTGGAATGCTTGCGGAACGAGTGGAGCGGCTCGTTCGATTGCGAGGGACCGACCGCGCGAACCGCAAAGTGGCGATCGTTCTCTTCAATTTTCCGCCCAATGGCGGCGCCACGGGGACGGCAGCGTTCTTGGCGGTCTACGAGTTTTTGCTCCGCACGCTAAGGGCCATGCAAGCTGAAGGCTACGATGTCGACCCGCCGCAAACTGTCGGCGAGCTGCGGGAGCGGATTCTGAACGGCAATTCCTCGCGATTTGGCGTCAACGCCAACGTCGTGGCTCGAATTGCGGTCGACGACCATATCCGCCGCGAAGCCTACCTCAGGGAAATCGAATCTCAATGGGGCCCGGCGCCAGGCCGACATCAGACCGACGGACAATCCCTCTTCGTGCTCGGCGAAAGCTTTGGGAATGCGTTGGTCGGAATTCAGCCGTCAATGGGCTATGAAGGGGACCCCATGCGCTTGCTTTTCGAGCGCGGGTTCGCCCCAACTCATGCGTTCTCGGCCTTCTACCGCTACCTGCGCGAGGATTTCGGAGCCGACGTCGTCCTGCATTTCGGCATGCACGGCGCGCTCGAGTTCATGCCCGGCAAGCAGGTCGGGCTCTCCGCTTCGTGTTGGCCCGACCGACTGATCGGTTCGACGCCCAACATCTATCTCTATGCCGCGAACAATCCGTCGGAGGGTGCGCTCGCTAAGCGCAGATCGGCCGCTACACTTGTGAGCTATCTCACACCGAGCCTCGCCCATGCGGGACTGTATCGAGGTCTTGCGGACCTGAAGGCGTCAATCGAGCGTTATCGGGGGTGCGGCGCCGAAGCAAACTCTGAGCGGAACCAACTCGCCGAACTCATCCAGTCGCAGGCTGCGGCAGTTGATCTCGCCGAACACGGGTCCGCATGGGGCCCGCGCGCACCAGACGAAATCGGCAAACTGGGCTTGGCGATTCTCGAGCTAGAGTACACGCTGATACCCTACGGCTTACACATCGTCGGCGAGCCGCCTGCGCCGGGCGAGCGCGTCGAAACTCTATCAGTGATCGCGGAGAGCGCTTTCGGTCTTCACAACGCCGACACAGCCGTGCGCGCCCTCGTCGCCTCTAATTCGATCGCCGCCGCCGCCGAAGCGCACGAAGGCTTGCAGGCGCGGGAGACGCGCGACGCCTTTGAGGAGCTTGCGCGCCTGAATCGGCTGCTCGCCGAGGACCACGAGATACCCGCCCTTATGCGTGTGCTGGACGGACGGTTCGTGGAGCCGGTGGTCGGCGGCGATCTCATCCGCACCCCCACGATCCTGCCGACCGGCCGAAACTTGCACGGGTTCGACCCCTACCGTATCCCAAGCGCCTTTGCGATCACTGATGGCGCGAGGCAGGCCGAGTGCGTGCTTGCACGCCATGCGTCTGATGGACATCCTTTTCCGGAATCTGTCGCGATCGTCTTGTGGGGGACTGACAATTTAAAGAGCGAGGGGGCGCCGATCGGCCAGGCGCTCGCGCTCATCGGCGCTCGGCCGCGTTTTGACGCATATGGGCGCCTGTCTGGTGCAACGCTTGTCGCTCTCGAAGAACTCGGCCGACCTCGTATCGACGTGATGATGACCGTGTCTGGAATCTTCCGTGACCTTCTGCCGTTACAGGTCCGGCTGCTGGCGGAAGCATGCTTCCTCGCCGCAACGGCGGACGAACCTGAAGACAGGAACTACCTCCGCAAGCATGCGCTCGCGCTTCAAGCGCAAACGAGTTGCGACCTTGAGACTGCCGCTCTGCGCGTGTTCAGCAACGCGGAGGGCGCTTACGGGGCGAACGTCGGGATGCTGATCGACTCTGGCGCATGGGGCGACGAAGACGAGATTTCGCAAACCTTTGCGCGCCGCAAATGCTTTGCGTACGGACGCAACGGCGATTGTTCGCCGCGCCTCGAGTTGCTCGAAAGCATTCTGCAAAAAGTGGATTTCGCTTATCAAAACCTGGACAGCGTCGAACTCGGCGTCACGAGCATCGACCACTATTTCGACAGTCTGGGCGGCATGGGCCGTGCGGCTGCCCGGGCGCGCGGCGGACGCGTCGCTCCAATCTATATTTCCGATCAGACGCGCGGGACCGGCAAGGTCCGCTCGCTCAACGAACAGGTCGCTATCGAGACCAGAACGCGAGTCCTCAATCCGAAATGGTACGAGGGAATGCTCAAACACGGCTACGAGGGCGTACGGCAGATCGAAGCCCACGTTAGCAACACCGTTGGCTGGTCGGCGACGACAGGCCAGGTCGATCCCTGGGTCTACGACAGGATCACACAAACCTTTGTTCTAGATGCTGAGATGCGCAGGCGTCTGAGCGACCTCAACCCAGCGGCTTCGACCAAGCTGACGAACCGCGTCATCGAAGCTCAACAGAGGGGCTACTGGACTCCGGACGAGGAGACGCTCGCTGCGCTGCGCGAGGCCGGCGACGAACTCGAGGACCTGATGGAGGGCGTGAGCCCGGAGATCGCCGCATGAACATTCCAATCAGAGCCCAGAGACCTGTGGGGTCTTGTCAGGTCGAACTCGAACCGAGCGTCACGATCGGCTCAGCCAAGGTGTTCGCCATCTATGGGAAGGGGGGTATCGGCAAGAGCACGACCTCTTCCAATCTTTCGGTCGCTTTCGCAAAACTGGGGAAGCGGGTCCTGCAAATCGGCTGCGATCCGAAACACGATTCGACGTTCACGTTGACCAAGCGCTTGGTCCCAACCGTCATCGACGCTTTGGAGGCGGTCGAGTTTCATAGCGAGGAGCTTCGGGTCGAGGATTTCGTCGCCACAGGCTTCGCTGGCGTCATGTGCGTCGAAGCTGGCGGACCTCCCGCCGGAACCGGCTGTGGCGGCTATGTAGTCGGTCAGACAGTCAAGCTCCTAAAGGAGCACAGGCTGCTTGAGGACTCGGACGTCGTCATATTCGACGTGCTCGGAGACGTCGTTTGCGGGGGGTTTGCTTCGCCCCTTCAGCACGCGGAGCGGGCATTGATTGTCACCGCCAACGACTTTGACTCCATCTTCGCGATGAACCGCATTGTATCGGCAATCGACGCCAAGAGTTCGCAACTACGAGGTGCGCCTGGGCGGCGTGATCGCCAATCGCAGCGCCAACACGGACGAGGTCGATCGCTATAACGCCGCCGTTGGGTTGAAACGCCTCGCGCATTTCCGCGATCTCGATGTCGTGCGCCGAAGCCGGTTGAAAAAGTCGACGCTGTTCGAGATGGAGCCGTCGCCTGAACTCGACGCGGTCCAAATCGAGTATCTCTCGTTAGCGGAACAGCTTTGGGCCGGAGTTCGAGGCGCTTCCGGCCAAGCCAATGAAGGACCGTGATCTCTTCGAATTTCTGGGATTCGATTGATGACGAGCGCGACCTATTTCGCCCGCCGGGATCAGCTCGAACGCTATTTCGACCGCACCGCGGCGGAAGCATGGAAGCGCATGACATCGGATGCGCCGCTGAGCCGGGTGCGCGCGACGGTTCGCGCCGGACGTGAGGCAATGCGCGCGATGATCTTGTCCTGGTTGCCTGAGGATATGCGAGGCGCCCGGGTTCTCGATGCCGGTTGCGGCACGGGTGCATTGGCGTTTGATCTCGCCAAGCAAGGCGCGTCCGTCGTCGCCGTCGATATTTCCCCAACACTGATCGAGCTTGCGCGCGCCCGCGCGCCAAACAACCGTGGCGTGGGTCAGGCGACCTTCTCCGTCAGCGATATGCTCGATCCGGCGCTCGGCAGTTTCGATTACGTCGTCGCGATGGACAGCCTCATCCACTATGAGGGGCCGGATATCGCCCGTGTCGCTTCGGCGCTAGCGGTCCGCACGCGATCGACGATCGTCTTCACGATCGCCCCCCGCACTCCTGCTCTTTCGCTGATGCATGCTGCCGGGAGGCTTTTCCCCCGCGGCGACCGTGCGCCTGCGATCGCACCAATTTCCAGATCAACCCTCGAACGTTATTTCGAGAATCACCCTGAACTCGCAAGGTGGAGCATCGCACGCTCTGATCGCGTCGACAGCGGGTTCTACGTTTCGCAAGCACTGGAGGTCAGGCGAACATGAGCCGCGCCTCAGCCGCAATCGTGTACGGTTTCCAGCGGCTCGGGCCGCAGATGCTCCCGTTTGCCGACGCGGCCACGCCGGAATTGCCGCTGCCGCGGCTGCTGCGCCTTTCTCTGTTTCAGGTGACGGTCGGAATGGCGGCCGTTCTCCTGATCGGCACCTTGAACCGCGTGATGATCGTAGAGCTTGCGGTACCTTCCTGGATCGTCGCGGGAATGTTAGCCCTGCCGCTCCTGTTCGCACCATTGCGGGCACTGATTGGTTACCGCTCGGATCATCATCGCTCCGTGCTCGGCTGGCGGCGCGCACCGTTCATTTGGTTCGGCACCATGGCGCAGTTCGGCGGCTTTGCGATCATGCCCTTTGCGTTGCTCATTCTTTCCGGAGACACGACCGGACCTCTTTGGATTGGGCAAGCCGCGGCTGCGCTGGCGTTTCTTCTTGTCGGAGTTGGCCTGCACACCGTTCAGACCGTTGGCCTCGCCTTGGCGACAGATCTGGCGCCGGAGCGCGCCCGGCCGCGGGTCGTCGCCCTCCTTTGCGCCATGCTGCTTGCCGGTATGGCGGTCAGCGCGATCATCTTTGGCCTCCTGCTCAAACATTTCAGCGAGGTTCGTCTTATTCAGGTGGTTCAAGGGGCGGCGGTGGTCACCATGGTCCTGAATTGCGCGGCGCTTTGGAAACAGGAGCCGCGCGACGCCAGGTTTGCGGAGGCGCCTCAGGCTGAGTCCAGCTTCTCGCAAGCCTGGAGCGCGTTCGCGACCGCCGGGCGCACGCGACGGCGCCTTATCGCAACCGCGCTGGGCACCGCGGGATTCAGCATGCAGGACATTCTGCTCGAGCCGTATGGCGGCAAAATCTTGCACTTGCCGGTCGGCGTGACGACGGCCTTCACCGCCATGCTCGCGCTGGGAGGCGGAACGGGCTTGATGCTCGCCGCGCGACATCTCAATCGGCGCGCGGACCCTCATCGGGTCGCCGGGCTCGGCGCCCTCGTCGGCATCGTCGCCTTCTGCGCCGTCATCTTTTCAGCCACGCTCGGCTCCCCCCCTCTGTTCGGCCTCGGCGTCGCGTCGATCGGATTCGGCGGAGGACTATTCGCGCATGGAACCTTGACGGCGTCGATGGCGCTCGCAAAGCCTGAAGACCGGGGCCTCGCGCTCGGAGCGTGGGGCGCAGCGCAGGCGACGGCCGCGGGTCTCGCGATCGCTCTCAGCGGCGTGGTGAACGATATCGGCTCCTCACTTGCGATCAGCGGCGCTTTCGGCGACGCGCTCGCAGACCCGGTTACCGGGTACACACTGGTCTATTCCATCGAGGTCATTCTCTTGTTTGCGACACTCGTCGCCATCGGGCCGCTTGTGCGCGGTGGCGAAGATTCACCTTGCCCGAAGCCGCCAAGCTTCGCTGGCGTCGCGCTTCCCGAAGGGCTCAAATCTGGAGGACTCCGATCATGAGAGGCGCCATTAACAATCTGGATGTCGCGCAGATTGTGCTCTACGCGTTTTGGCTCTTCTTCGCAGGCCTTCTCTTCTACCTCAGGCGAGAAGACCGTCGGGAGGGGTATCCTCTCGAGAGCGAGGCCGGCAGAGGATTTAGGTCGCGCGATTTCCTTTGGATCCCGCCGCCTAAAACCTTCCGGCGCTCCGACGGCCGCCAGGTCTCGGCCCCAAACTTCAAGGCCGACACGCGTCCCATCAACGCCACAAAAACCGAGCCGTGGCCGGGCGCGCCGCTCGCGCCGAACGGCGATCCAATGCTGGCGAACGTGGGTCCTGGCAGTTACGCCGAACGCGCCGATGAGCCAGGTCGGACTTTCGACGGCCATGAGCTCATTGTTCCGCTGCGGCTGGCCACGAATTTCGCGGTTCCGGCGGAGAGCGCCAATCCAATCGGCTTCGCGGTCATCGGAGCCAATCGCGCTCAGGCTGGCGTGGTGCGAGATCTTTGGGTCGATCGGGCGGAGTCAATTCTGCGCTACTACGAGATTGAAATCGTCAATCTCGGCAAGAGAGTGCTGCTGCCAGTGACTTTCGCAGACGTCGACGCGAGGCGGCGACGTGTACACGTCTCGGCTCTACTGGCCGCGCAATTCGAAGGCGTGCCCGCGACGCAGAATCCCGACAGAGTCACGCTGCTCGAAGAAGACAAGATCGCTGCGTACTACGGCGCTGGAACGCTCTACGCGAGACCGAGCCGCGCGGAGCCTCTGCTATGAAAGCCGTCAACCTCGAAAAGCTGCTGCCGGCAGACGTTCCGACCGGAGAGCAAATCCTCTGGCACGGCCGCCCCACGTGGATCAGCCTCGCGCGGCGCGCATATCGTGGCGATCTCGTCGCCGCATATTTTGTCACGCTGACGATTTGGAACGTTTATTCGGTCGCCGGCGACTCGCCGTTTAACGCGGCCGCGCTTGTGTCGGCGAAGACGCTCGGACTTGGAGCGATCGCCTTGGCGCTCATTGCGCTCATGAGCTTCTTGTCCGCCCGGACGACGCTTTACGTAATGACCTCGCGTCGGCTGGTTCTGAAGATCGGAGTTGCTCTGCCGATTTTCATCAATGTACCGTTCAAGCAGATCGCCTCGGCGAACGTACGGGTCTACGGCGACGGGACAGGCGAGATTGCAGTTGCGCTTACACCGAACGAGCGCGTCGGCTATTTGGTGTTGTGGCCGCATGCACGCCCTTTCCATTTCACAAGTCCGCAGCCGTCTCTCCGCTCTGTGGCCAACGCAGCAGCTGTTGCCGAGACGCTTAGCCGAGCCCTTCGGGAGGCCGCCGGGCAACCGGAGGAGGCATTGGCCCGGGGGGCCACGAAGATAGGGGCATTCGGTCAGCGCGCGGGATCGCCGGCGCTGGCGAAGCGGGCGACTGCATGAGGAGGGATCAATGAGCGGAATTGCCCTCAAGCGGGCCTCCTCCGGAGTGCCGAAAGAGGTGTTGTTGAGCGCAGCCGTGTTGATTGTCGTGACTGTCGTCGGCTCGGCCGCCGCTAGGCTCTTCGGCGTCGGCCAAATGCAGGAGACGACGGCGCGACCCCTCCAAGTGTTAGCGCTGCGCTTCGAGGATCAAAGCGACGGCTCGGTTCTCGTCCGCCGCGCTGACGACGGCGCCATTATCTATACGATCGCCCCCGAGACGAATGGCTTCATGCGAGCTACGTTGCGCGGCCTTGCGCGCGAGCGCAGACGCTCCGGATTTGGCGACGCGATGCCGTTCCGGCTCACGCATTGGGACGACGGCCGCATGTCGCTCGACGACACAACGACTGGACGGCATGTTGCGCTCGAGGCCTTCGGCGAGACGAACGCAGGTGCCTTCGCTCGGCTTTTTCTCGCCTCCGGAGATCGAAGATGAGCCTTTTGTCATCCATTAGGCGGCGCACCTTTGAGGCCCCCTGCACGGTTGAGATTGAGCGTTCGGCGGAGACCCTGGAGGCGCACGTTGCGATCGACAGCGACTACCATATTCAGCCGGGCGACCGGGTCTTGGTGTGCGACCCGCCAACCGAGCCGCCGTTCGGTGAACGGCTTGTCGTGAGGCGCGTCGCGATGATCACCCGAGCCGGACTGCCCGAGCGCGTGTGGACGCGCGTCGCCGGCAATTTCGACCTCACTGAACTCTACGACGTCAGCTTCACTGACAGGAGACGCCTGTGACCGCTCCGGTTCGCCCCAACACGCCGATCGAACTCGACAAGCGTGGCGCAAAAGAACACGGTCCTCAGTCCGCGCTTTTATACGACCGATTTCGACAAGCTCGACAAAACGAATGTCGAGCCCGTTCGCGCCGAGTGGGACGCGCTGATCACCGAGATGCGGTCCGATCCTAATAAGAAACACTTCATCCGCACTGAAGAATTCGACGCCGATTTTTCGGACCTTCCGAGCGACCTCGACAAGGAGTTTCGCGACTTTCTCATCAGCTCCATCACCGCAGAATTCTCGGGCTGCGTCCTCTACGCAGAGATGAAGAAGCGCGCCAAGAACAAAGACATTAGAGATCTCTTCACCTTCATGAGTTCGCGATGAGGCCCGACACGCCGGATTCATCAACGACACACTCAAGGATTTCGGCATCGGCGTCGATCTTGGGTTTCTCACCAAGGCGAAGAAGTACACCTTCTTCCGTCCAAAGTTCATTTTCTATGCGACCTACCTTTCCGAAAAGATCGGCTACGCCCGGTACATCACGATCTACCGGCAGCTCGAGAGGCATCCCGAGCGACGCTTCCACCCCATTTTCAAATGGTTCGAGAAGTGGTGCAATGACGAGTTCCGTCACGGCGAAGCGTTCGCGCTGCTGATGCGCGCCAACCCAGATGTGATCTCGGGCCTGAATGTCTACTGGATCAAATTCTTCCTTCTTGCCGTGTTCGCGACAATGTACGTTCGCGACCACTTCCGTCCGACCTTCCACGAAGCGATTGGCGTCGACCCGACCGGCTACGACTTTACCGTCTTCCGGTTGACCTCGGAGATTTCCCGCCAGACATTTCCGCTTACCCTCGACATCGACGATCCACGGTTCAAGAGGGGACTCGACCGACTCTACGAGATCGCACAGTCGAGCGAGAAGGCGCGCGCGCAGGGCGGCTTGATCGGCAAGTTGCACGGGGTCTGGCTCGCTCGGCGCGGCGGCGCTCGCATTTGGGCGACTCTACATATTGCCGAGCAAGGCCAACCCGTTGCCCTCCGGTATCCGTCTCGCGCCAGCGTGGTAGGGGCGCAAGCAATGATCGCCCACGGCCTGCCGATCCTTGTCACTCTGATGCTCTGGTGGGCTTCGACCGGCGTCATCCTGCATCTCGACAGCCTTGACCGGCGGACGTTTGTCACAAGCATGTTGGGGGCGAGCACCGTTCTCGCGCTCTCCCTTTGGTTTGTCACGAAGACCTTGGACGAAACGACTCTGGACGCGGCCTACGTCGCCTTCGCGTGCGGCCTCATCGCGTGGGGATGGCAACTGCTTGCTTTTTACACCGGCTTCGTCACCGGTCCGAGAAAGACCGCCTGCGCCCAGGAAAGCGGGCAGCTATCGCGCTTCGTTCAGGCTGTAAGCGCAAGTCTCTATCACGAACTGGCGGCGATCCTCGGCGCGTTCGCTCTATTCGCCTTGAGTTACGGTCGGCCAAACATGCTCGCGTTCTGGACCTACCTTGTTCTCTGGGCAATGCATGCGAGTGCGAAACTGAATCTCTTTTTGGGTGTCCCCAATCTCGGCGAGGAGATGATTCCTGGCCATCTGGCCTATCTCACGAGCTACATGAGCCGCCGGCCGATGAACGCGCTCTTCCCCATATCGGTGACCATTGGGGCGATTGTTGCAACCCTTCTTTTCCGGCGCGCCGCTCAAGGAGATGCGACACCGTTCGAGGCGGCGCGCTGCACGATGCTCGCAGCCCTGATGGCGCTCGCAGTCGCAGAGCATTGGCTTCTCGTTATGCCCATCGACGCGCACGCGTTGTGGCGCATGTTCCGGCGGCCGCTTGGCGCCGCAGCGGTCGAAGCTGCTCTGCGGTTCGAACTTGAGCTCGCGAAGGGACATCTGCCAGTGCAGGCAGGTAACGCAGGCGACGACCCGGACGCAAGCACGACTCAGCCGCAATCGGCCCGCGCCTGGACCGCTAACCCGCCCGCGGTGTGCGACGCGCCGAATATCGAGCGGCTCCTCAAGGTGATCGCTGAAGGCGGCTTTGGGGAGGTCGATTGCGTCCAGGGCTTCGTGCGGACAAAGGCAGATTGGGTCTGCTTCGAATTGAGTGGAGGGCGAGCTTCGCTCATTTCATTCGCACCGCGGCGGCTCCGCAGGCCCCTGGTGATCGCGAAGGGACGTCGGTTCGACCGGGCGCGGCTGCAGGCGGCTTTCGACAGCTGCGCCGCTCTCGCCTGACATAACGGACAAGGACGACAGTAGACGGAGGATTTGGTGTCTGCATCCCATCAAGATCGACGCGCGCACTTCGTGAACGCGATTTAGCGCCTAAAGGACGAGCGGCGCTATAGAGTCTTCATCGATCTCGAACGCGACGCAACACGGTTCCCAACCGCGATCTGGCGGCCGGGCGGCATTCAAAAGCAACGTGAGGTCACGATCTGGTGCTCGAATGACTATCTCGGCATGGGGGCTCACCCGAAGGTGCGCGACGCCGCGATTGCCGCCGCGGGGCGTCATGGCGCAGGCGCCGGGGGTACCCGCAACATTTCGGGCACACATCACTACATCGTTGAGCTCGAGGCGGAACTCGCTGATCTCCACCGAAAGGAGGCGGCGCTAGTCTTCACCTCCGGTTGGGTCTCCAACCTCGCGGGCATTTCCACGATCGCATCGCTATTGCCCGAGTGCTTGATTCTCTCCGACGCTCTAAATCACAACTCGCTGATCGAGGGTGTGCGACGCTCCGGTTGCGAAAAGAAGGTCTGGCGACACAATGACGTTTCTCATCTTGAGAGATTGCTCATCGAGGCGGGCCGCGGACGCGCCAAGTTAGTTGTCTTCGAAAGCCTCTATTCTATGGATGGTGACATTGCGCCGGTGCGCGAGATCGTGGACCTCGCCGAGCGGCACAATGCGTTGACCTACATCGACGAGGTTCACGCGGTCGGCATGTATGGCCAGCGCGGAGGAGGCGTGGCCGAGCGCGAAGGCCTTATGGGCCGGATCGATGTCATCGAAGGAACGCTTGCTAAAGGATTTGGCTCACTCGGCGGATACATCGCGGCGGATGCGTGCATCGTCGATGCGTTGCGCAGCTACGCGCCACAGTTCATTTTCACCACGGCGTTGCCGCCGATGATCACCGCTGGCGCATGCGCCGCTATCCGCCACCTTAAGGAGTCCAGCGCGGAACGCGTCGGTCACCAGTATATGGCGGCCGTCACCAAACACGCTCTTCGCGCAGCCGGCCTGCCGATCCTGAATAACCCATCCCACATCGTTCCCCTAATGGTCGGCGACGCAGAACGCTGCAAGGCGGCAAGCGACTTCCTGCTCAAGCGGCACGACATTTATATCCAGCCCATCAATTATCCGACGGTCGCGATCGGAACGGAACGTCTGCGCATCACTCCGACACCACTCCATAACGAGGCGCACGTCTCCCATCTCGTAGAGGCGCTCGTCGATGTCTGGAAGACGCTCAAACTTCCGTTCGTCGAAGCGCAGATCATTCCGTTGCGCGTGTCCAAACCAGCGGTCCAGCCCGAGTGCGTCTATCCCGAGCTGCGCAAAGCGGCGGAGTAGTGCAGGAGTAGTGCAATCGGCTATTGCCTTTGGGTGTTGATGTCGAGCGGGGCCGCCTGCATATCCGCACTGACTCTGGCCGATGACTTTGTGCGCCGGTTCGTCTCTCTGCACTCCTTCCCGCAGGAGAATCATGACCGTAACATTTGAGTTGAAGAGAGCCATTGGTCGAGGTTGCGTGGGCGCGGCTGGAACACGAAGGTTTCGCCCGCGTTTTTGAGTTCGGCTTCACTGTGAGGCGGGCATGAAGAGTTATGTCTTTTTCGTACAGTATGTCTTGACCTTAGGCCTCGCTTTTTCTGTCCAAGCGCAATCGGCGACGGCGAGCCGCGCTGCGGACGCTTCGGATCTCGTCCAGCGCGGCCACTATCTCGCGACCATCGGAGATTGCATCGCGTGCCACACGGCGCCTGACGGGGCGCCCCGTTCGCCGGCGGCCGGATCATGTCCACGCCTGTCGGCACGCTTTCGACGCCCAACATCACGCCCGACAAGGCTACTGGCATCGGCGACTGGAGCGATGATGAGTTCTATCGCGCGTTGCATGACGGCATCGGCAGGCACAGTGAATATCTCTACCCCGCCTTCCCGTTCCCCTGGTTCACCCATGTCACGCGCGGCGACGTGCTGGCGATCAAGGCCTATCTCTTCTCGCTGCCTCCGGCGCATGCGCCGAGGAAGCCCTACAACATGGTCTTTCCTTTCAACATTCGCGAAGGACTGCTGGCGTGGCGCAAGTTGTTCTTCCGGGCCACCTCCGATGCCGCTGCTCCGCCCCAGGGCGACACCGTCGACCGCGGCCGCTATCTCGTCGAAGGATTGGGCCACTGCGGCGAATGCCACAATCATTTCAATGTGCTTGGAGCTTCGGTGTGGAGCGGCAAGCTCGAGGGCGGGGCGATCGAAGGATGGTATGCCCCCAACATCACGCCCGACGGCAAGCAGGGAGTTGGGCACTGGACCGAGGATCAGATCGTTCAATACCTCGAGACGGGCGAAACGCCGGACAAGGGCGTCGCGGTCGGTCCTATGCGCGAGACCATCGACGACAGCCTGAAGCATCTCAAGGTCGTCGATCTGCAGGCGATCGCGGCCTATCTCAAGAGCGTTAAGCCGGAGGAAACCTACGCCCATGCCGGGCCCGGCGCGTTCGTCGACAGAAGCGCCCCCGGCGCCGAGACCTATCTCAGCCATTGCGCCTTCTGCCACGGCGTCAAGGGGCAAGGCCTCAAAGGCGCGGTGCCGGCGCTGGCCCGCAACGGCGCGGTGCTTGCGCAGGGGCCGGAGGATGTGATCCGCGTCGTCCTGGGCGGCCTGCCGGCTGAGAACGGATTGTCGCCGATGCCAGCCGTCGGGGTCTCGCTCAGCGACGATGAGGTCGGCAACGTGGCCGATTATGTGCGTAATGCGTTTGGCAACTCGGCGCCGGCAGGGACAACGGCGGGCATGGTCGCAAAACTGCGCGGAGAGACCCGGACCATGATGGCGGCGAGCGCGCCCGAACTCTGCGGAAAGCCCGACAAAGACGTGGCTGCGGTGCTCAAGGCTGGCGGCGAGGATGCGCTGAAGTCGATCAAACCCGACGACATGCTGCCGACGGTCGACGGTCTGCTGGCAAAGCTGAAGCAGGCGTCGCCCAAATTCAACGGCAACACGGTCGTCGACGGGTTCACCTCTGCCTATTGCAGCGTCCTCTTATCCGACCCGAAGGCCACTCGAGTTCGAGCGGACGGCGAACCTCGGCAATTTCGCTGTCCTCGTCTATGGGCAACTCGTCAAGCTGGAAACCCAGTGATCCGGCTCGAGGGTTATGAGTAGCCCGTGGAGAGCGATACGACGGATCCGGCCACCGACGGTTCGGAGCCCATGCCGGCCGGGGTCGGATCGGCGCATCTCGGTCCCGAAGAACGCCAGCAAGCAGCGAGCGCTGCGCCCCTGCGCGCGCTGGTCATTCACGAGGTGCTGCGCGAAGAAGGGGAATTCGAATTGCGCCGTCGTCGGGCCTTGCAGCCGGACTGTCTTTGGGCTTTTCCTTCCTCACCCTCGCGCTGCTTCAGGCCTAACTCTCCGATCAGCCCTGGCGACAGGTGCTGGCGAGCTTCGGCTATAGCATCGGCTTTGCGATCGTGGTTCTCGGCAAGCAGCAGCTCTTTACCGAGACGACGCTCACGGCGATGCTGCCGGTGTTTTCTCAGCCGAGGTGGAAGTCCATCGGCATCCTCTTAAGGATGTGGGTGATCGTGCTGATCGCCCACATCGCCGGCACGCTGGCTTTCGCCGGGCTGCTCTCACACCACGACCTGTTCGATCCGGAGGTCCGTCAGGCGCTGTCGGCCACTGCAGCCGTCTCTGTCCATGGAGCCGCCATCCCGGCGCTCCTCAAGGCGATGCAGGCCGGATGGATGATCGCACTGATGGTCTGGGTGCTTCCGAGCGCGGAAGCGGCGGGATTGTTCATCATCGTGCTGATGACTTATGTCATCAACGCTCGGCCAGTTCTCGCACATCATCGCCGGATCCACCGAGGCGGCGTATGCGGTCATGACCGGCGCCGCGAGCGTCAGCAACTATGTCGTACGTTTCTTTCTGCCCACCATCTGCGGTAATATGTGCGGCGGGGCCGCCCTAGCCGCGCTGCTCAACCACGCCGGTCGAGCGCGAGTTCACCGCCAGGGCTTCTGGCGGAGCTAATTGGCCTGCTTCGCTCGGAGATAAGCTGGATGACGAGCGCTTGAGCCCAGCTGTAAGCCGCCTGGCCCCGATCCTTTAGTCAGCTGATCGTCTCTAAGCAGCCAACCCGCGCCCGCGGGGCGACGACGAGGACGAGGACGTCGCAGCGCGCTTCGTCAGGTTGCGGCTTTCTTCACCCACAGTAGGCACCAGCCTGTAGGCACAATCTCGCCAGCAACCTGCTTGCATGCGTTCGGCGGCTCGAAGAAGTTGCAGCCGCTGCACTCCTTGCCGTCCTTCGGCGCTTTCTGATATTTCACAGCTGCCTGCAAGATTTTCGCTTCCGCGCCGGTCGTTGTCAATACCAGCAGGGGCGCTACAGCCGCCGCAGCGATAAGGACCGTACGCCGGTTTATCCCAGTTCCCTTGCACCCATCGCTCATTGGCCTCATCCTCTCGCAGTGACTGTGAACCACTCCGCCGCCGCGCCTATTTCCCCGGCGACCCGCCAAGCTCCGGATAGTCCTTTGCCAGGCCCACGCCTAGGAGCGGTTTGGTCGCTCCCTGGTGGCAGGTGGCGCAATTGAGCTTGGGAGAGTCGCCGAGCGGCCCCAGGCGCGCCGCCGGAAAAACGTCCTTCAGCGGGTCGAGATAGTTGTCATTGAGATCGCGAACCATCTGGATCCCATGCCAGGCCGTGACCCGCTGCGGTGTGCTCTCAGCCCATCGGCCGAATCCACGCGTATTGTGACAGAAAGTGCAGTTCACCCCGAGTCCCTGCGCCATCGCGATCATCAGCGAATAGGTACCCTCGGTCGATTGGATCGATGCGCCCATTCCCGTCGTCGGAAGAGCCTCAGTCGCCTGAACGCGGATGACCCCGTCCTTCTCCAGATAGTGCGTGTAAGGATCCTGAAGGAGAGCGGTCGATCCATTCGCGGCGTCCGGATGACCCATTCCGTGGTTCGTGGTTGCGAAACCGCCGGCGTGCGGCCAACCCGGATAATTATACCATATGTTAGTGGGTATTGGCCCGCCTCGGTGACAGGTCCAGCATACGACACCAGTCGCCGCGACGTGCGACTTCCAGTCTTGATTGACGTGCCGCGTCATCTGAATCATGCGGCGCGCTACACGTTTGGCGTAGATGCCGTCGTCGGCCATATTTTCGACGTTGTGGCAATAAGCGCAGCCCTGTTGAGGCGCGACCCACGTCGTGATCGCAGCCATCATAGTGTTGAATTGGTCGACGCTAAGGTCAGTGAGCACCTGGACGTTCTTGTAGACGTCGACCGCGCGGGGACCACCAGGGGAGGCGATTGGAATCGCCTCTGGCAGAGCGTTCGCGAGCTTCAATCGCTCCTGCGCTCCTGGCGTTGAGATCAGGTCCATCGCCAATCCGCGATAACCGATCTGCCGTCCAACGATCGGCGGGTGTGTCCACCCCGCTGTGAACAGCATCGCGATCGTCAGCATGACTGCGATGACGACTCCGAGGATGGAAGCAGCTAACCTCATTGGGGGGCTCCCGAGGCTGCTGCTGGGTCGACGACAGGCGGCCACATCTGAGGGTAGGCGGGCGCGATGCCGTGATGGACACCCCAAAGATACCAGTTGTCGACAACGGTGCCTGTGAGAAGGATGCCGATGCCGCCAGTGAAGGGGACGAGGACCGCGAACCACCACGCCCAGCGATGGATCGACTCCATCGTGGCGTTGAAGCCCATCGTCCATCGCCAGAAGAGGGCGGCACGTTCCGCGGCGGTCCCGCGATCGAGAATCTGCTCGAGTTCGCGTTCGCCGCCATACCTGCCGACGGCGAGGATGGTGCCGCCGTGCATCGCAAACAGAAGAGCGGACCCATAGAGGAACGCGATCGAGAGCATGTGGAAAGGATTGTAGAAAAGGTTGCCGTAGCGGAGGGAGAATGCCGCGGTCCAATCGAGATGCGGGAAGATGCCGAATGGCACGGCTTCGCTAAAATGGCCCATGAGCAGCGGTCGGATGAATCCAAGCACCAAGTAGAGCCAGATCGCCGAGGCGAAAGCCCAAGCCGTATGTGACCCAAGTCCAAGATCGCGCGCGCGCCGGTACATACGCGCCCACCACAACAGAAGAGACAGCGTCAGAAAGAATCCGGCCATCAGCCACCAACCGCCCTCGTTGAGAGGCGGCATGATGCTGATCCCATACTCCGGCTTCGGCGGCTCGAGCGCCAGCCAGGGCAACTGGCGGACAAATTGAATGGGGCTCCAGTTGACCGAGGCCCACATATTGAGCCCAATGATCTCGAAGGCCGTGAACCCGCTTATCAGCGACAGAATGCCGAGGTAGCCGAGATAAATCGGACCGATCTGCGCGTTGCCGACGACCCCGAGCCAATAGGAGAACCAAGCCTCTTTCGAGCGCTCGATCTGGGAAGCGGCGACGCCCCTGTCGAATTTCGCCGGGCGGACTTGAACCTGCGTGAAGATGTTCTGATAGGTGGACACCGGTCCGCTCCTTCGTCTTAGCGCCAGACTGGGAGATTGAGCCACCAGTCCCACCATTCGGGCCAGCCACGGGTCCAGAACGGGCCGCTGATGATGATGCAGACTGCGCTCCAGAAGACGGCAGACATCGCGAGGAAGAGGCCCAGCCGATGGACGCCGAGGGTACCGATCGAGTATCCAATCGCATCGCGGAAGAACGTGTCTTCGTATTCGGTCTCGCGAACGGTTTCCCCGCGCGCCGGATTGGCGGCCGACAAGATGAGCGATCCGTGTAGGGACAGCACGAACGCCGTCGTGAAGAAAAACGACACCGCCAGCATATGCGCGGGATTGTAGTGGAAGTGGAGGTACTGGTAGCCTGTGTTGGACACCCAATCGAGGTGGCTCAGGATTCCGTACGGGAACCCGTATCCCCAAGCACCCATCAGCACCGGCCGGATGACCTCGAGCGAAACATAAGCAAAGATCGCCATGCCGAACGCGACCGGCACATGTACGCCAATGCCGAGCTTGCGGCAGATTTCGACCTCGCGCAGCGCCCAGGACACAAACGCGCCGATAGCGCAGACTGTGATGATCTGCCAGAGGCCGCCTTCCTTCAGCGGGGCAAGAGCAAGCCCGTTTTCGAGGTCGGGCGGGGCGATGCTGATCCGCCACACGTTCCATGTTGGGCCGATTGCCGCGCCATAGAGGATCATCGCTACGCCGATCCCGGTGAAGATGATTGTGGTCACCCCGAAGAAGCCGACGTAAAACGGGCCGACCCAAAAGTCGAACAAGTCGCCGCCAACGAGCGTCCCTCCACGCACGCGGTACTTGCGTTCAAAATTCAGCATCGCCACGGTCGTGTCTCCGCGTCATCCTGGCCCAACTTCCGCATCGCGCGGGGGTCCAGCCGCCTTGCTACTCAATCCAGCTCCGACTGTAGGCGGACGCGTTGAGCGCGCCCGCCCACCAAGACTGAGCCTGCTCGCGCTCACCCGATCTCTGCTACCACCAGCGACTGGATGGTCTGATCGATCTGTCCAGTCTTGAGGGGCTTGCCTTCCAGCCAGTTGAATTGATCGGTGCTCAGCAGGATGAAGTGGATGACGAGCGCCAGCACGAACAGGAACGCGAATAACCCGATAAGCGCTCTGCGTGGGTCAAAAAGCAGCCAAATTCGATACATGATTCGCTTCCTTCTTTAGCTGAAAAGAAACAGTGCGCTGTGGGCCGCGCTCGCCGCGCTGTCGAGCATGGCGTATCCCTTCGGACCGGGAATCCACGGCCGCCACATCCACACGAGGATGTGTGCGATGATGGCGATAACCGTGAATACAATGAAGCTTGTGACGAACAGGGAGTGGAACTCCTGCGCCTCCGCTTCGGTTAGTCCGGATAAGGAAGACCTATCGTTGCCATTGGGCATATACCGACCTCCATTTGCATTGCCGCGCACGCCCTTCACGGCGACTTTGGTCGAGACCTTCGTCACGACAGGCGTTCCAGGCGGCTGCGCCGCCCAGATTACTGCAACATCGATATCGCCATCAGCGCGTACGACGTCGCAATGGAAGCTTGCGACTTGGCTTCAGCAAACCACGCGAGTCAACTCGAAGCCTTGTCTTCCTGTCTCAAACCCGCGACGACGCGATGCGCGCCTTCGACTAGGAGAAAAGGAGGAAGTAGCGCGCAAAACAGCCATCTGCCCTCCTTACGATCGGGGTGATGCGCCGCTTCTCTCTTGCTCGCAATGTCCATCGCCAGTCTCGATCCATTTGAGGTTTCGCGCTTGTCTCAAATCCCAACGACCCAGCGCGTCGTCACGCGAATTGCCTTTCCGTCAGTATCGCGTGAGCCCGTTCGACCCGGTCGAGGCTCACGCACTCGTCGCCGGCCCGTCGCGCTTCGAGTTCAGCCATGTCGCGCAGTCGTTTGGCGGCGGAAATACGAAGAAGCATCGGTCCAGATTCGACAATCGAGTCGAACCGCATTCTCGCGGCGTCATCCCATGCGAGCTCGCGATGGATGCGTGCAGGGGTGGGGTCGACCTTGTCCAGATCCCCGCCGACCGGCAGCATGTTAAACAGCGCATCAAAAAGTGCGTTGCAGACTTCCTGCACGATGTAAGTCGCGCCGCCGTAGCCCATGAAGGGCGTTCCAGTGTGCCGACGAACGATTGCGCCTGGGAATGACGCGGGAATATACATGGCCCGCGCGCCGGCTTCGGCGAGATACATGCGCTCATTGAAGCTGCCGAAGATAACAAGCGGGGTCTTGGCGCGCACGGCCTGGCGAACGCCCTCGTTGTCAGTCTTCTCGCCAGGACGGCGCGCAATTGCGAACTGACAGGGCAGACCCATTTCTTCTTCAAGAAAATGTCGTACGCCCCGCGCATAGGTTTCGTTGGCGACAATCGCAAAGGTCGCGGTGCCAAAAAAGTCTTGCGTCACCGAACGCCAGAGATCCCATACGGGTTTGATCGTTGTATGCTTCTCGCGTGCGATGAAGGGCTCGGGATCAAGTCCCAGCAGCTCGCCCAGACGGCGTAAAAACTTCGTCGTGCTGTGCAGCCCGATGGGCGCCTGCAGATAGGGCCGGCCGAGCGCCTCGCACAGAGCGCGGCCAAATTCGCGATAGAGACAGATGTTGGCGTCTGCAACCCCCAATCGCGGAACCTCTTCGACATGGCTTCCGAGCGGGAAGACCATGTTGACTTCGGCGCCAATGCCCTCAACGAGCCGCCGGATCTCGGCGATGTCGGAGGGCATGTTGAACATGCCGTAAATTGGACCGATGATGTTGACCCGAGGCTTTGATCCAGACGGTCGCGGCTTTGCCTTGGGTACGCGGCCGTTCTTCGGCCCGAACTCGCTCCAGAGCCAAGCCAGCGCCCGGTCGGCGCTCTGCCATTGATCCTCGTCGATCGTCCGGGGCAGGAAACGCTGGATGTTCGCACCCTCCGGTGTCACGCCGCCGCCGATCATTTCGGCGATCGAGCCGGTGACCACGACGCTCGGCAAATCGGGATCGAGGGTCGCATGCGCGCGCCGCATTGCGCCCTCTGTGCCGTGCCGGCCAAGCTCCTCCTCCGAGAGGCCGGTGACGACGATCGGCAGCTCGTGCGGGGGCAAGGCGTCTGTATAGTGGAGGACCGCCGTAACCGGCAGATTCTCGCAGCCGACCGGTCCGTCGATGACGACCTGCAGGCCCTTGATCGCCGCGAAGGCGTAGACGGCGCCCCAGTAGCCGCCCGCTCTGTCGTGGTCGAGGACTAGCATGCGCCCATCTCCTCGACCCGCGGCTTCGCCAATTTGGCGCGCCGCTTAGCTTTGAACTCGGGTCGATCGCACGGCTGATCCTCCCAGACGCCGGCGGAGAAGCCCTCGCCGACGCCTTCGAAGAAGGCTCGCATTTCGTCGAACCGGCTCTTGCTCGCGAGCGCCGCGTTGATGACCTTTGCAAGCGAACTTGCACCGGCGATGCCCATAAGCGGGCGCGCGGATATCAGGTTGGTGAAGTAAAGCGCCGGAATTGCGCGCTCCTTCGCCTTTTGCACGACAGGGGTCGTGCCGATTGTCACATCCGGCTCGAATTCCGCGATTGCCGCGAGATCCTGTTGGAGCGAGGCGCGAAACTGAACCTTGACGCCCTTCGACTCGAGCCATTCTCGATCGACGTCCGAAAAGCGTGTGCTCGGGCACGCTGTGCCGACGTAGCGAAGGTCGGCGCCGCTGTCGACCAGCAGACGTCCTACGAGCAGCTCCGACCCTTCGTAGCCGGAAAGCGTCACGCGGCCCCGTATTGGAGACTGAGCCAGAGCTTCCCTAATCGCAGGAAGCAGCTTGTTCTTTGCCGCTCCCACGAGGCCGGCAGCCACGCCGCAGGTGTTACCGATCGCATCGAGCCATGCTGCCGCGCCATCAACTCCGACAGGCGCCGAGCCAACGATGGGCCTGCCCGCCGCCTCGAATTCGCGCGCGCTGGCTGTGTAGAAGGGATGAATGGCCGCGACGGCGGCGCAATCGAGCGCGCCATAAAGCTCCCGCCATTCTCGTGTCGGAACGACGGGTCCCGCTGCGAGGTTCAGCATCTCGAGCATCGAGCCGATCTGCACCGGGTCGGCCGGAAACACCTCGCCAAGCAATGTCACAGTCGGCTTTCCGGAGCGCTGTCCGCGCGGAGCTTGGACCGGACCCTGCAGGGCTTCGAGTCGAGCGAAATTCAGCGTCGCTCCCGACAAAACGTCTTTCGCTTCCGCATGGGTGGGAACCCCAAACCCGGGCACGTCGATCCCGATGATGCGGACGCCGTTGATCTCCTTCGGCAGGAGACGGAGCGGTACGCCCGAGGCGGTTGGCACGCAGAGGTTGATGACGACGATCGCGTCGTATTTGTCCGGATCGGCCAGCTTGAAGACGGCGTCGCGGATGTCCTCGAACAACTTGCCGGTGACGAGCGTCTCGGAGTTGAACGGCACGTATCCGACGGTGCGCTTCGCGCCGTAGAAATGCGACGTGAAGGTCAAGCCGTAAACGCAGCACGCGGACCCGCTGAGCACGCTGGCCGTCCGGCGCATGCGAAGGCCGACTCGTAACGCACCGAACGCAGGGCACATACTCTGCGGCTGGTCGTGCGGCCCAACAGGATAGTCGCGCGCATAGCGATCCAAGGTCTCGTTCATACCCGCGGCTTTGGCCGCTTCCCGAAGCGACTGTCGTCCGCTGTTGCAGCTCGGACCTTCAGCGCCCACCGGCGACGTCAAAGCCACCTCTGCGGCGGTGCCCGGGAGTTGCGTTTGCGCGTTCTGGCTCACGGGAGGCTCAAGCCTCTCAAACGGTGTCGTAGATGACTTCGAGAGACGGCTTCGACTGCGAAGTCGCCCCACACATGTCGGTTATCGTGGCCGGCTCGAGCGTCACGTGGCGTCCGACGGATTCGCCCTTAAACAGGCCAAGCAGCTCATCCTGGGTAAGCGGTTTCGGGCGGTTGGGGGCGCAGTCCGCGACGTTGGTCGCGAGCGTCGCGAAGAGCGGGGCCCAGCGGCTTTCCGGCCGGCCAATGATCTCGTAGTTGGCGCTCTTGCGGCGAATATCGTCGTCTGCCGGTATCGAGGCCAGGATAGGAATCCCGGCCGAAGCGGCGAAGGCCTGCGCCTCGCCGGAGCCATCGTCCTTATTGATGACGAGACCGCCAACGCCGACATTGCCGCCGAGCCTGCGGAAGTACTCGACCGCCGAACACACGTTGTTGGCGACGTAGAGGGATTGTAGATCGTTCGATCCAACGACGATCACTTTCTGGCACATGTCGCGGGCAATCGGCAGGCCGAACCCGCCACAAACCACGTCGCCGAGGAAATCGAGCAGGACGAAATCGAATCCCCAATCATGGAATCCGAGCTTCTCGAGCAGCTCGAACCCATGGATGATGCCGCGCCCGCCGCAGCCGCGGCCAACCTCGGGGCCGCCGAGCTCCATCGCGAAGACCCCGTCGCGTTTGAAGCAGACGTCGCCTATTTGCACTTGATCGCCAGCGAGTTTCTTCTTGGTCGAAGTCTCGATGATCGTCGGGCACGCCCGGCCGCCGAAGAGCAGCGACGTCGTGTCGCTCTTGGGATCGCAACCGATCAACAGGACCTTCTTGCCCTGACCCGCCATCATGTAAGAGAGATTGGCGAGCGTAAAACTTTTGCCGATGCCACCCTTGCCATAGATCGCGATGATTTGGGTGGTTTTCGTCGCCCGCATCGGAACCGGATCGGGCTCGATTGCGGCCTCTTGGCGCAGGAGATGCGCCGGTGGATTCGCGCGTTCCGTCTCAGTAAGAAATCCGTCGTCGAGGCTCATGCTTATGACCTCCAATCCAGAACCATCTTGAGGCAGGAGGGATCCTCGAAAGCGATCGGGTAGGCCGCGGAGGCCTGGGACGCAGGGAGGCGGTGGGTGACAAGACCATCGAGGGAGAGACGGCCGCTCTCGACGAGTTTCACGACCTCGGCGACATCGCCATCGCGCCATTGCGCCGCGACCCGTATGCGAGCCTCGCGCATGAATGCCGGCGGGAAACCAAAGCTCATACGATCGTAAAAGCCTGCGAGAACGATCTCTCCGCCCCGAGCCAGCCGCTGCATCAATGGATCGAGGATTTCGGAGTCGCCGCTGACATCGAATATCGTCCCATAGTCGACGCGGTTGTCCTCGTTCGGCGACGTGACCTCATAGCCGACGGCGCCGCCGACGCGATCGCGGCTCTTCTCCCATACGATCGGGGCCTTTCCGCCCAAAGCGAGCGTGAGGCGGGCCAGCAGACGACCTAGAACCCCATGGCCAACGATAAGGATGCAGTCGCTCGCCGCCGGCGACCCGGCGAGGGCGTGGTACGCCGTCGCAGTCAAGGCGAGCAGGACGGCCTTGTCGCCGAGCGCGGCGGGAACGGGAACAACTCGCGACGCGGGAGCGACGAGGCGCGAGGCGGCGCCGCCGTGCAGTCCGCGCACCGCTCCGAAACATCGGGCGCCCGGTACGAAAACCTGCGCGCCGATTTCGATCTGCGCTTCCGGGCCCGCCTCGACCACCCTTCCGACGCTCTCATAGCCCGGAACGAGCGGATAACCCATGCCCGGAAACGGGGGCATGCGACCGGTGAACAGCAGGCGTTCGGTCCCAGCGCTGACGCCGCTCCACAGGGTCTCGATAACGACGTCGCCGGCCGCCGGCGCGTCGAGGGGCAGTTCCGCAAGCGCCAAGTGCTCCGGTTGCTCCAATACGACCGCCAGGGAATTCAGCATCCCGAACCTCCCAATTCCTGTCTCGTCAATCTAATATGACGTATTAGAACGTCAAGTAAAATTTACACACAGGCTACGATCACGTTGACGAGCAGAGGGCTCCGCGACCTCATATTGCGCACGTCCTTAAATCCCGCGTCCCTCAACAGGTTGGCGATTTCGCTGGGCGTTCGCGGTCGTCCGCGGCCCATCGCCAGGAGGTAGAAACCAAAATAGGCCTCGCCCATCGGCTCCGCGCCCGGCACGCCGGCCATGGGCTCGGCGAGGACCAGGACGCCCTTCCGCGGCAGGGCGTGGTGGACAGCGCCTACTATCGTGCGCGCCGCCTCATCGTCATGGTCGTGCAACACGCGCACGAGGGAAATGACGTCGGCGCCTCTCGGGAGAGGATCACGCAACATGTCGCCCGCAATCGCTTCGACCCGTCCCGAGAATCCGGCCGCGGCAAGCCTTGCCCGCGCGCGGGCGGCGACCGCAGGCAGGTCGAACAACGCGAGCGCAAGGTTTGGGGCGCGTTTCGCGAGGGCTGCGAGAAACGCGCCTTCGCCCCCGCCGACGTCCATGAGCCGTCGATGTCGGGCAAAAGGATAGGCGTCGAGGACCGCCTCAGAGACGAGCGCCTGCGTCCGTGTCATCAGGTCGCTATAAGGAGCACAGCCTCCATTATCGCCTTCGATCTCCGCGTGGTCGACCACCGCTCCCAGGCGATCGGCCGCATAGGGCCAGAATCGCGACAACGCCGTTTGCGCGTCGCCGCGCAGAAGCCGAACGGGATCCTCAAGATCGGCGTACAGAAGATCGTGGTGCGCGACGAAGGCCGCGATCGCGGGATTGCCGATCATCGCCGCGCCCAGGTCGTCGAGCGCAAAGCGGTCGCCTGACAGCTCGCGCAAGAGCCCGATTGACGCCGCCGCCTTGAGGAGCCGCCGGGCCGCCGGAACGCTAAGCCTCATCTGCGCTGCGAGAGTTGCGCAGTCCTTCGAACCGCCGCGGAGGAGCTCGAATGTTTCCAGTTTCACGCAGGCGCTGAGAACCTGGGAATAGACGAAGCCTGCGCAGATATCGAACAGCGCCCGCGCCTTGCGTTGCGAGAGCTTGCGCGTGAACGCCGACGAAGCAGCCCAGCTCTGAAACCGCGCGTCCGCTACGAGCTGGGTGCGCCAGCTTCTGAACCTCTCGACAACAGCGTTCCCGGAAAGACGGATCGAAAGGGCGGGCACGGCGTCCGCCTTCCGGTCAGGCCGCGACGCGGGCGAGCTGCTTCGGGAAGAGCAGCCTTGTTTGCGCCTCGACGAGCGTGCAAAGCTCTAAGCGCCCCGGACACGCGGGGATAGAGCCGGCTGCGGCTTTGACGAGATCTTCAAGCCGCGCCTTGGCGCCCCCGATCCCGAGCTGCGTCGCGGCGTTGGGGCGGCGGCGTGCAGCGTCCTGGCCGATCGGCTTTCCGAGTTCGTCCGCGTCACAAAGCACGTCGCGCAAATCGTCCGCGACCTGGTACGCTTCGCCTAGCTTCTCGCCGAGCTTGCGCCAGAGTTCGGGCTCTACGCCAGCAGCCGCTGCGCCGGCAATCGTCGACCCGACGAACAACGCGCCGGTCTTCGCCCGCTGGTAGTCGACGAGGGGGATAGCTGCTTCGGATTCCCAGGCCTGGCCCGCAACGATCCCGCTCGGCGCGCCGACAGCCTTGGCGACAATGGAGACGAGGGAACCGAGCCGATCGGCCGAGGCTTCACGAGCCAGCGTTTCGAAAGCCAGCACGATCAAGGCGTCGCCCGCCAGCACCGCGATCGGCGTACCGAACCGCGCGTGAACAGAGGGTTTGCCTCGCCGCAAGTCCGCATTGTCGAAACACGGCAGGTCGTCGTGAATGAGCGAAGCACAATGCAGGAGCTCAATCGCCGCCGCCGCTGCGGCGGCCGAGGGAGACCGATCGTCGCCGCAGGCGCGCGAGACGGCGACGCAAAGCTGGGGCCGGATACGGTGTCCGCCCGGGAAAACCGCATAGCGAACAGCCGCAGCGAGGAGCGGCGGGGCCCCCGCGCCCTGCGCTCGCGCGACTGCGCGCTCCAAGGCCTGTTCGATGCGCTCCGAACCCTGCATGGCCGCGTCCCCGTCTAGTTGACTTGTCGATCAATATGTCATCTTATAGTGACACTTCTTGCCGAGCCAATCAACTGGAGATTTTTAGGAGCGGTCGTGACCGAAGAGCGGCGGGTCCTGATCGTCGGAGCGGGAATGGGCGGCCTCGCCGCAGCCGCCGCCCTCTCCGCTCGCGGCTTCCACGTGACGACGCTGGAAGCTGGCGAAAAGCCGGGGGGAAAAATCCGAGAGGTCGCGGCCGGCGGACGACTGATCGACGCGGGGCCAACCGTACTCACGATGCGGTGGGTTTTCGAGCAGATCTTCGACGACGCCGGATCGGCGCTATCGGACTGGGTTAGGCTTAGCCGCGCCGAGAGGCTCGCCCGCCACGCCTGGGCGGACGGCGGCCGGCTCGATCTCTATTCCGACATAGAGCGAAACGCAGAGGCGATCGCTCGCTTCGCCGGCGCGCCCGACGCGGACGGATATCGCCGCTTCTCCGGGCGGGCGCAGCAGATCTACGAGACGCTGCGCGACAGTTTCATCCGCGGTTCGCGGACCGGACCACTCGGACTTGCCGCGAGGGTCGGCTTCTCGCGCCTCCCCGATCTTATGCGAATTTCGCCCTTCACCACGCTGTGGCAGGCGCTTCAGGGATATTTCGCCGATCCGCGTTTGCGACAGTTATTCGGGCGATACGCCACCTACTGCGGTTCCTCTCCATTCCTTGCCCCCGCGACGTTGATGTTGGTGGCGCATGTCGAACGTGAGGGGGTCTGGCTGGTCGACGGAGGGATGGCGCGGCTTGCGGACGCAGTCTGCAACCTTGCGCGATCGCTGGGGGCGGACTTTCGCTTCGGCCAGCGGGCGGCTCGCATTCTCGTCGCAAACGGTCGCGCGCGGGGAGTCGAAACCGAGGAAGGCGAACGCATCGCCGCGGATGCGGTCATTTGGAACGGCGACGTTTCCGCGCTCGCCGACGGAAGCCTTGGACCCGAACCCGCGCGCGCAGTCGCCGCGACGCGGCCCGGCGAGCGGTCGCTGTCGGCCCTCACGTGGGCGGCGACCGCGCGAACCGACGGGTTTCCGCTTATCCGTCATAACGTGTTCTTCTCGCGGAACTACCAGGCAGAGTTTGACGACATTTTTGTGCGCTCGCACCTGCCGTACAGGCCGACCGTCTACGTGTGCGCGCAGGATCGCGGCGGCGGTGTGAACGGGAAATCGTCTTCGACTGACGAGCGGCTCTTTTGCCTCGTCAACGCCCCCGCGCGGCCAGCCGACCTGCCACTCACCGCAGCGGAGATGCAATCATGCGAGCAGGCCGCATTCCGTCTCCTGGAGAGTTGCGGTCTGAGGATCGAGCGCGACCAGACCTCGACCCGGCGAACGACCCCGGAGGATTGTGGCCGCCTCTATCCATCGACGTGCGGAGCGCTATACGGCCGGGCGACTCACGGCTGGAGAGCCTCGTTCTTGCGCGAGGGGTCAGCGACCCGACTGCCGGGTCTCTATCTCGCGGGCGGGAGCGTTCATCCGGGGCCGGGCATCCCGATGGCGGCGCTGTCGGGGCGGCAAGCGGCGATTCGCGTGATGCGGGACCTTGCTTCGATCAGGAGGTCAAGTCCGGCGGCTATGCCTGGTGGTACATCGACGCGGTCAGCGACGATCGGCGACACGGCCTGACGGTCATTGCCTTCGTCGGCAGCGTCTTTTCACCCTATTATGCGTGGACGGGGCGACACGATCCGCTCAATCATTGCGCGTTCAATGTCGCGCTCTATGGACCGCGGGCCTCGCTCTGGACCATGACGGAGCGTGGACGATCCGCGGTGACGCGAAGCTGCGACGAGCTGACGATCGGCCCATCGACCGCAATCTGGGACGGCAGCGCGCTCGCGTTCACGATCGACGAGCGGTCCGCGCCGATCCCCCGCCGCATTCGCGGGCGGATCGACGTTCGCCCCGAGGCGATCAATCCCAGGCCATTTATGCTCGAGGCGCAAGGACGCCATTGGTGGCGACCCTTGGCGCCGCGAGCGCGCGTGACGGTCGAATTCGATTCGCCCGCCGTCAGATGGAGCGGGGAAGGTTATCTCGATCAGAACGCCGGCGCCGAGCCGCTCGAGCGTGGATTCTCCCACTGGCGCTGGTCGCGCGCGGCGACGCGCGACGGCGCGGCTATTCTGTACGACGCCATGCGCCGGCGCGAAGGGCCGGTGTCGCTTGCCTTGAGCTTCGATCGCCGCGCCTATTGCGAGCAGCGCGAACCTCCGCCCGTGGCCGCCCTGCCCCGGACGCGCTGGGGTCTTGCTCGCGTGACCCGCGCTGACGACGGCCGAGCCTCGGCGGTCCGCTCCCTCGAGGACACCCCGTTTTATTCGCGAAGCCTCGTCACCCACGCGCTGTTTGGCGAGCCCGTCGAATCGGTTCACGAAGACCTTTCGCTCGATCGTTTTGCCAATCCGATCGTCCGTCTGATGCTGCCGTTTCGGATGCCGCGATGGTAGCCGGACGCCGATCAGCGCTTGGCCCCCTCCGCGCGTTCCTTTTCGAGCCGTCTCTTCTTGGCTTGCGAGACCGAATGGAGCTGCCAGAAGCCGAAAGCCAGGACGACGCCGAAAGAGAAGAGCATCTCGATAATGCCGAAGTCGCGCTGGTCCATCGATCAGTCCCCGAAACGTTCGGCGCGCCACAGCCGCTCGAATGTTCCGAGCACGCCGATGAAGGTCTCTCGCCAGTCGGCGATAGGCCTAGGCGCGCGCCTCGGAGCGGGACGGTAGTTCGCTGCGGCCTCGATCAGAAATCGCGTGCACGCCAACGGAAGCGCCGGCGCCTCTTCCGCCGGCTGAGCCCACGCGGGGATCGAACACGCGAGCAATTGAAGTTTCCGCGCCCCCGACACGCGCGCGCGCCGGGAGACCGAATCAAATCCGCTCCGTTCGATCTCCCTTCCGATCTCCGCATAGATGAACGCCGCCGCGAGAATTGCTGGGCGGCAATTCGCCGGCAAAAGCGCGACTCCCTTGCGCGCCCGCCGATAGAGCGTCTCCGCTTCGTTGAGCAGTCGCGCCACGACGCGCCGAACTCCTGCATCTGGCTTCGGATTGGCAAGCCATGTAGCGGCGTCGACGCCCGCTTCCTGCAGCCATTGCTTCGGCAAGTAGATTCTGCCGAGCTGTGCGTCCTCGCCAACGTCTCGCGCGATGTTCGTTAGTTGCATAGCCACCCCAAGATCGCAGGCTCGGGCCAGCGCCTGCGGTGCGCGCACGCCCATGATCAGCGTCATCATCACCCCGACAGCGCCGGCGACCCGGGCGGCATAGTCGAAAAGCTCATCGAGCGTGTCATAGGTTCGGCCTTCGGCGTCCCACGCCAGTCCTTCCAGGAACGCCTCGGGAAGAACCGCCGGGATCGCGAAGCGGCGCAGAAGATCGGCCATCGCCCGGTCCGGCGCACAGGGCGACGGCCTCCCCTGCGCCGCCAAGGCCAGCCGGTCGCGCAGGCGGAGAACCGCGTCCTGCGATCCGTCGACGAGGTCGACCGCGTCGTCGGAAAGCCGGCAGAAAGCGTAGAGCCCGAAGGCGGGCCGCCGCACTTCTGCAGGCAACAGTTGCGAAGCCGCGTAAAATGATCGCGATCCATCCCGGACGGCGCGGCAGCAGATCCGATAGTCGTCGCGGCTCGTCAGATCAAACGAAGGTTGAGGCATGCGGAGCGACCTTGTCGAGAACGCGCGCGGAGGAAAGGACGCCGGGCAAGCCGGCGCCCGGATGGGTGCCGGCGCCAACCAGGAAGAGATTGTGCACGTCCTCGCTTGCGTTGTGCGGCCGGAACCACGCGCTTTGCGTTAGAACAGGCTCAAGCGCGAAACCGGCCCCGCGGTACGCGTTGAGCCGATCCTGAAAATCGAGCGGCGTTGCTATCCGCGATGTGACGATCGCCTGCGACAGGCCGGGAAGAACGGAAGCTTCGAGCACTCGCTCGATCGCCTTGCGATAGGGTTCAGCCTCAACGCGCCAATCCTGTCCGCCGAGCAGATTGGGCACGGGCGAAAGAACATAGAAGGCCTCGCAGCCCTGCGGCGCGAGCGACGGATCCGTTGCGGTCGGCCGATGCAGATAGAGGCTGAAATCCGGCGCGAGGCGCTTTCGATCAAAAATATCGCGCAGAAGCTCGCGGTACCGGGGGCCAAGCAAAATCGTGTGGTGCGCGACGTTCTCGTATCGCCGATCGACTCCAAAGTACCAGACGAAAAGTCCCATGGAATAGCGCGCGCTGTCGATCCGGCGGTCGGTCCAGCGTGTGCGCGCAGCGGCGGGAACCAAGCGACGATAGGTCCAAGCCGAATCGGCGTTGGAGACGACTATGCTCGCGCGGATCGATTTTCCCGAGACCAGCCTGACCCCGACGGCGGCACCCTCCTCGACGAGGATCGACTCGACTTCCTCTCCGCAGCGCAACTCGCCGCCCTGCGAGGCAACGAGCTTGACCAGACCATCGACGAGCGTTCCCGTCCCACCCATGGCGAAATGCACGCCCCAGCGCCTCTCCAGGAACGGGATGAGACAATAGATCGCGCTGGCGCGAAACGGATTGCCGCCGATAAGCAAGGGATGGAAGCTAAAGACTGTCCGCAGGCGTTCGTCGCGAAAATATTTCGACACAAGCCCATAGACGCTGCGATGGCCGCCGAGGCGGACGAGATCGCCTGCGATGCGCGCCATGTCGGCGATGGAATTGAAAGGCGCGTCCCCGAGCCGCTCGAAGCCGATGCGGTAAATCTCTTCGCTTCGGCGCACGAAGCGTTCGAGCCCCGCCACGTCGTCGCGATTGAAGCGGGCGACCTCGGCGCGCATCGCGGCGGCGTCGCCGCTCATGTTGAAGACCTCGCCGTCATGGAAACGGATCTGATAGAAAAGAGGCAAAGGGCGCAGTTCGACGTCGTCCTCCATCCGCCGCCCGCAGAGCGACCACAATTCCTCGAAGAGAAACGGCGCGGTGACGATCGTCGGCCCTGTGTCGAAGGTGAAGCCGTCCTGACGAACGACCGAGGCCCGGCCGCCCGGGACATCGAGCTTCTCGACAATCGTGACGTGATAGCCCCGCGCGCCCAGACGCACCGCCGCTGCGAGTCCGCCAAAACCGCTTCCGATCACCACCGCCCTGGGAAGTGACCGTCGTGCAGTGCTCAGGGCAGGACTCAGCGTCAACATAAATAGACACTACAAGTGTCAAGACAACAGGATCAAGGAAAAAGAAAGCTGGCCCGGCTCTTGATAAGTACATTGTTTCCGGAAATTTGTGAAAGTTTCTGAAGGAAATGGAGGGTCGTCGGCGTCCAACCTCGTCATGGCGAGGGACGATTTCAGTCGATCGGAAGCTGCTCCGTCGGGCTGCTCGCCTCGAGCCCGTGGATTTGGGCGGCGTAGCGCAGGATGATATCGTAGGTCTCTTCGGGCCGCTCCTCGTGGGCGAGATGGCCAGAATGTCGGATTGTCTCGACAACAGCCTCGGGAATGTCCGCCGCGATCGCCCGGGCTCCTTGGGGACGCACCGCTTTATCATCCTCCCCGACAACCAAAACCACTTTGGTTCTCAAGTGCTGGAGTTCCTGGCGTAGCTCGGTCAAGTTCCAATTGGCCATCATGCCGAGCGCCCCAGCGACATGGGCCGGATTGCGAACGAGGCGCGCGTAGAGATCGACGCCGCGCCGTCCAATTTTGGAGCCGGTCCCACGGAGCAGGTTGGCGACCGTCTCACGATCAGCCGACCACGCAAAGAAACGTGGCGCGAACGGATTGAGAAACAGCAACTTGGCGATTGTTGGAAAAAGGAAGCGGCCCCCTCCTTCAAACGGAAGAAAGGCGCCGTTGAGGCTAACCAGAAGGTGCGGCGCGATCGTTCCGTCTAGGCAAAGCCTGGCGAGGATGGCGGCCCCTGCCGAATGTCCGACGGCGACCTTTGGGCGGCAACCCATCGCGCTCAACAAGGCCCCGACCGCGCGCGCCATCCCGGAAAGGGACAGGTCGGGCGCCCGTCTTGTGCTCGTAAAGCCGTGCCCCGGTAGGTCCGGCGCGACAATGTGGAACTGTCGCGCAAGCAGAGGCGCAAGCCCCTCCCAGGAGTGGGTCGAGGCTCCTGTGCCGTGCAGCAGCAGGAGCTCGGGGCCGTTTCCCATCCGTTGAACATGCCAGCGCAAGCCGCCCGCATCGACGAAGGCGCTCGCCTCTCGGTTGGGCCAATCGGCGCCGTCGCGTTCGAACGCGAGCCGCTCCGAGCTTCCAAACATGGGTTATGATCTCAACTGCAGGGACGAGGCGCGAACGGCCTCGTTGACGAGCGCGGCGTCCGCGAGGGGCAGCTTCACGTATCGAGCGCGCATCGCTTCGGCGATCTGCAGCGTCGCGGCCAATTCGCGGCGGTGAAACGACTCGGATGTGTCGATTGCCAGCGCCGGGATTCCGGCCGCGCGCAGGCGGCGTCCCGCATCGAGCGCGTCATCCATGGCCCGAGCGCGCCCCCGCGTTCCGTCCCGGCTGACGTTCGCCCGTCCGTCTGTCATCAGGACCACCAGCGGCGATTGCCCCTTGCGCCGGACCTGATCGGCAAGCCCAGCGCCGACGTCGATGCCGTTCGCGAGCGGCGTCCCGCCGCCGCCAGGCAATCCTGCGAGTCGTCGCCGGGCGCGAGCGGAGGAACGAGTTGGCGGCAGAATAATCTCGGCGTTTTGCCCACGAAAGGCGATCAACGCAACGCTGTCGCGCCGCACGTAGCAGTCCACGAGCAACAGTTCGATAGCGCCCTTCACCTCGGCGAGCCGATGCATGGCGGAAGATCCCGACGCATCGACGATAAAAATCGTCGTCGTGCCGCGTGCCTGGCTAAAGCGAACGATCCGGAAATCCTGGGGCCGGATGATAACCGTTCGCCATTCAGTCTGGGTGGACTGGCTTCGGCGAAGCGGTTGCCACGGCGCCGCGGCGCGCAAGGTCGAGATGATGCTAAGGCGACCTTCCCGAGTTGAGCCGGCGCGGGCGCCGATCGGACGTCCGCGGTGTGTCGAGGTTTGCCGATCGCTGGCCTTTGCTTCAATCGCCGATTTCCTGCGGGACCCTCGGTCCACCGTGATTCGAGCAAGCAATGCGTCCGGGATCGCAGCCTTCACTGCCGCCAGCACGACGTCCTCGAGCTTCCCGGGTATTTGCTCGTCCGAGTCGCGTCCGTTCGCTACACCCTCTCGCTCAGGCTCGGTGGCCCGCTCGGCCTCCTTGGCGACGTCGGCCGGGAGGCGCGTGGCGCGCGGCGCGAGCGTCAGAGCGGCGGCGAGCGCCACGTCTTGATCCTCGATCCGCGTCCGGCCGTCGAGAGCGCAGATCGCTCGCGCCGCGCGAAGAGCAAAAAGAGGCGCGCGCAGCGACGCGATCCCCAGTTGCGCTGCGATGGAGACCAAGGTCGCGACGACGGACGGGTCGGCAATGACGGTGGCCAGGCGGGCGCGCGCGGCCTGGACAACGGCCTCGCCAACGCGCACCTTGACATCGTGTGCGGACACGGCGCTCAAGTCGACGAAGTAGCCGCATCGTTCCAGGAGGATCGCGGGCGGAGCCTCGTCGTCGGCGCAACCCTCGTCAAGGGCGACGAAACCAATACGCGCCGGCATCCGAAGAGCAATTCCGTCGCGCTCGCTCGCAACCATGCCGGTATCGAGAGCGGCCGCCAGTCGCGCTGCGGTCCCGGAAGGAATACGTTCGGCCATCGCAAGAACAAGAACCCCTCCGTGCGTCTGTGCGAGGACGCCCCTCTCAGCAACCGGCCTCCCGGAGGCCATCGTCGCCGCAATGTCGAGCCCGCCAAGCAGCCGGTCGTCGGCGATCGAGGCTGGAATGCGCCGTATCGGCGCCTCCGGAGCGAGCGCGTCGCGCAAACCTTGCAGCCAAGCGTCGCGAGCTGCGCTCGGCCCGCTTCTGACGGTCGCCCCCATGCCTAGCGGATCGAGGGCGAACGCCGCAGCTGCGAAACTCGCCCGCTCCCAGGCCGCGGTGCCTGCGCTGACTCCACTCATTGCGAGAATATCTCCTCGACTGCTCGCTGCACACGCATAGTCGAGCCCGAGTCGTCGAGCGGATTGCGTCTGAGCCTGTGACTGAGCGCCATCGGCGCAAGCCGCCGCAACTCCGCGTCTCCGACCTCCGATTTGCCCTCGAGGCTCGCAAGCGCTCGCGCGGCGCGAATGAGCGTCAATTCGCCACGAAGGCCGTCGGTTCCAAGCGATAGGCAGAGACGCGTCGTATGCTCGAAAGCGGACTCGGGTGTTGCAATCAAGGCGAGACCGGACCGCGCGGCGATAATTCGCCTGCGGAGCTTGCGCTCTTCTCCGGACCATTTCTTGAGGAAGGCCTCGGGATCGCGCTCGAACGCATCACGCCGTTTGACGACCTCGATACGTGTCGGCACGTCCGGCGGCGTTCTAACGTCCACGGCGAGCCCGAAGCGGTCCAGAAGCTGCGGGCGTAACTCGCCCTCTTCGGGATTGCCGCTGCCGATCAGCACAAACCGGGAAGGATGCCGGACGCTCAGGCCCTCGCGCTCGACCACATTGATGCCGGAGGCGGCTACATCGAGGAGGAGATCAACCAGATGATCCTCGAGGAGATTGACCTCGTCGATGTAAAGAAAACCGCGGTTGGCCAACGCAAGCAGACCCGGCTCGAACGCCTTTTCACCGGTCGAGAGCGCGCGTTCCAGATTCAGCGCGCCGACGACGCGATCTTCGGTAGCGCCGAGCGGGAGATCGACAACAGGGACCGGCTGCGCGGCGCTCTTGAGCGCGCCCCGCGGCGCGGCAGCGGTGCAAGCCGCGCAGAGTCCTGCGGGCGTCGAGGGTTCGCAATGGTAGCGGCATCCGACAACGGCGCGCATTTCCGGCAACAAAGCGGCCAGGGCTCGAACAGCGGTCGATTTTCCGGTTCCTCGATCTCCGAAGGCAAGGACTCCGCCGACCGCAGGATCGATCGCCGCGATCAAGAAGGCGATCTTCATGTCCTCCTGGCCTACGATAGCAGAAAAAGGAAACGGCCCGCGCCTATCCGAACTCCAGGTTAGCGGGACCGGACCGGATGGGGACCGAGACACTGTTAGGATTCGTTCGCCCTTTTGAATCGGAACCCCCTCCATTGAAGGACGTGCTGCACGCGCCGAGCTAGCCGACCGCAAAATTTGCACCTTGCGTCAACTGTCCAGTTTGTGGAACATGTCGCTAGGGTTGTGTCAATTCAGCTTGTCAGTTCAATTCCGACCGGGATGCGCCCGAAAGGTCCTCGGCCGCATCGATAGGATCATCTTCTCCGCGTCAAGTTCGCGAGCGTCAGGTCGCCGAGAGCAAGAATGACGTCAGTCCGCCTTACAGAATAAGGAGAGTGGCCCGTGCGCGTTGCGCATTCTCTTCTTCTGGTCGCCGCATCGGCGATTGTCGTAGCCGGGCTCGCTGTGGTTGCAGGAGGCGCCTCGGCTGTGGAAGAACCGCCCCATAGGGTGGTTTCTCGCGACGGAGACTTTGAAATCCGCGACTACCCTGCGCTAACGGTCGCCGAAGTCACAATTCAAGCCGATCGGAAAGCGGCGGCATATGCAGGTTTTCGCAAGCTAGCCGGGTATATTTTCGGCGGCAACGCGCGGAAGCAAAGCATCGATATGACTGCGCCTGTGATCGAGGCGCGAGCCGAAGGCGCGACGTTGGATCCGGCCGCAATGTCCCGCGGCTGGGTCATCCGCTTCGTCATGCCTCGCGGGTTCTCTCTGACGGCCCTGCCCAAGCCTTACGATCCATCCATCAAACTCCGGGAGGAGCCACCCACCCGCTTTGGCGTCCTCCGCTTCTCGGGTCTCGCCAGCGACGGGGCCGTCGCAGCGAGGACAGCCGAGCTTCAATCGATTCTGAAGGCCCGCGGTCTCACTCCTGCAGGACCAGCCGTCATCTCCCAGTACGATCCGCCGTGGACGCTTTGGTTCATGCGCCGCAACGAAATCATGATTCCGATCTCGAGGTGGAACCCCTGAGCACGCCTAGCGACGCCCCCGCCATCGAAGCCCACACAGCGACCATCAGCGGAGTATTGATTCGACTAGGGATGGTTACGACACTATGATTACGACACTATTGGTTGCGACATTGCTGGCATCGTCTACTTTATGCGAATAGAATAGATAACGCATAAACCGAGTTGTTTAGCGCGAAGCAGAAAAGGATGACGCTACTCAACTGATCAAGAATATGGCGGACAGTCGAGCAAGTCACGGACAGGATTTCGTCTTGTCCTGGCGGTAATGAGATCCGCCAGACATCCCCAAGAGAGGGGTCGCCGGTCAAGGATGGCTGAGATCGCGCTA
>CAVVTP010000016.1:0-248448 GCA_963751165.1 uncultured Alphaproteobacteria bacterium | reverse complement strand
GGACGGGCGAACGCCTTCAGGCGCAGACAAAGCGGCTGAAGCCGACTTGCGGGTAGGCCGCCCGCCACGCCGCGGTCAGCGCCTCGCGCCGCTCGTGATCTGCATCGACGACGACGAGGCCTCGGCCGGCAGCATCAGCAAACGGCAGCTCGCCGGCGGAAATCCGCCGCGCCGCGGCCTCCGAGAGGATCACGACCGCATCGCGCTCCCTTGGATCTTCGGCCGTCAGGCGCGGCGCCTCGGGGCGGATGTTCGGATCGAAGCCGGCAAGCGTCGGACGAAAGAAACCCCAGGTTCCACTTTCGATGACGAGAACGAAGAAGTCGGGCAGCGCCGACATGGCCTCCCGGGTCAGCGTCTGTTCGAGCCGCTTCTGCACGGCTGTCAGCGCCGCGACCGCCTTCAGCCGCTGCTTCATGATTCCGACCGCGCCCTCCTCGGCGTCCGGCGCGGCCAGGAGGCCCGCCTCGATCGCCTGCCTGGTTGCGACGGCGACCGAGAGCGTCATCGGATGCTCGACGCCGAAGTCGATGTCGAGGTCGCAGATCGCGCACATCTCTACGCCGTCACGATGTCAAACCAGAACTCGAAGCTGTCGAGCCACGAAAAGAACTCGGCGAACTTCCTGGGGTCGCCGCCAAGCTTCGCCTTGCCTTCGACGATCAGCTTCTCGAAGGTCGCGCGGCCGGTGATCACCTGGTTGAAGGCCGCCCGCGTGGTGGTCAGCGACGCGTCGGGATTGGCGAGCAGCTTGCCTTTGGAATAGTGGATCGCGCTGTTCTCGACGCCGAGCACGTATTTGTCGTTCGTATCGGTGAGCTCGATGTTGAAGTCGACGGTCTTGCCGGCGGCGCGGTCTCCGTTGAGCCGCACGCCGAGATAATCGAAGATCATGTCGAGCGGCATGGCGCTCATGATGTCGGGGCTCGCGACATTCGCCGCCGGCAGCTTGGAGACGCCGCGCCTGAGCTCCTGCGCGCCTGTCAGATAGAAATTGCGCCACGGCCCGGATTCGGCCTGATAGCCGAGCTGCTCGTAGGCGTCCGCGAGAAGCTGCCTGGCAGCGACATTGCTTCCGTCCGCGAACACGACATGGTTCACGACCTCGGCGACCCAGCGGTAATCCCCCCGATCGTAGGACTCCTTCGCCTTGCGCAGAACGTTGTCGGCGCCGCCCATGAATTCGACATAGCGTCGCCCGGCTTCGACGGGCGTGTGCTGGTGGAGAGTCGCGGGCACGCCGTCGAAGAAACCGAGCCGCAAGTTATATTGGGCGACGGCGTCGTGATACACCGAGCCGTAATAGCTGCGGCAGGCCCATTGCGTGGCAAGGTTTTTCGGCAGGCGGATCACCTCGCCGATCTCCTTCGGCGTCATGCCGCCGTTGGCCATGCGCATGACCTGATCGTGGAGATATCGATAGGTGTCGCGCTGGGCCTTGAGAAAGGCGATCGCTCTGTCGTTGCCCCAGGTCGGCCAGTGATGGGAGGCGAACACGACTTCGATGTCCGGTCCGAACATGTCGAGCGCAGCCTGAAGGTACTTCGACCACAAGAGGCCGTCGCGCATCTTCGCGCCGCGAAGGGTGTAGAGATTGTGCAGCGTATGGGTCGCGTCCTCGGCCGCGCAGAAGGCCTTGAACTTCGGCAGGTAGAACATGAATTCCGCTGGCGCCTCCGACTCCGGCGCCATCAGCACATGGATGTCGATCCCGTCGATCGTGATCGTCTCGCCGGTCGTGGTCGCAAAATCGGTCGGCAGGGCGAGGCCGACCGAGCCGGCCGAGGTCGTCTTGCCGAGGCCGCCGTCGACCTGGCCCGCGGCGCTCTTAGGCAGCAGATTGCCGTACATGTAGCTCGCACGGCGGCTCATCGCATTGCCGGCGATGACGTTTTCGCCGATCGCCGCTTCGGTGAAATGGGCCGGCGCCAGAATCTTGACCTTGCCGGCGTCGATGTCCTCCTGGGAGACGATCCCGCGCACGCCGCCGAAGTGGTCGACGTGGCTGTGGGTGTAGATGACGGCGACGACCGGCCTGTCGCCGAGCCTCGGGACGACGAGTTCGCGCCACACGGTCGCCGAGCATTCCGCCGAAATCAGAGGGTCGATGACGATGTAGCCGGTGTTCGAGCGCAGAATCGTCATCACCGACAGGTCGTAGCCGCGCGCCTGCCAGACGCCGTCCACGACTTCGAAGAGGCCGTGGATCATGTTGAGCTTGGCGATGCGCCAGAGGCTCGGATTGACAGTGTCCGGCGCGTCGTCCTTTTCGTCGACGCCGATGAACGCGTACTGGTTGAGGTCCCAGACAGGAGCGCCGTCAGCGTTGCGGATGACGACCGGTTCGGGCAGCGAGGCGATGAGGCCCCGCCGTGCGTCCTCGAAGTCCTGATTGGCCCCGAAGGGCAGGCTCTGCCGATAGAGCGCGTTGAAATCGAGCGTGTGCTGGGTCGGCGGCTTCGGCTCGCCGCTCATCGCCGGCGGCGACGCGTCCTGTTGCATTGTTATCCCTCCCAGCCCGGAGCGCCGGCGATGCGAGAGCTCGCCCATCCTGCGCACGGTCACCCAAATTAAACCGGCGTTCACCGAATGGCGAGGCCCTAATCTTGCGGCAGACCTTCCGACTCGGGTTCGGCCGTGTTCGAGGCGAGCACGAGCGCCCTCATGCCCATGTCGTCGATCCGCCGCCTCCACCGTTTCCCCACCCCGCGCCAGAGCCGGCGAGGGAGTTCGAACGTCTCGCCTCCCGCCTCACCCCGGGCGAAGATCGGCGCGCGGCACGGCCTTCAAGGACGCCGTGCGCTCGCCCCCGAAAGCGAAGCGCCTCAGTTGTTGCCGATGCAGCCGTACTTCGCACAATCGTCCGGATTGCGGGTCAATCCCTCGATTTCGAGCTGCCTGCGCGCGGGCGTGTAGGACGGTGGCCAGAACCCGACGCTCGGAACGGACGCGGACACGAAGGCTGGCGCCGCGGCGCCATAAGCGACCATCCGATGATGCGGTCGGCTGTGATGATGGCTCGGCGGCGAAACGCCATCATAGGCATAGGCGGCGGCCGGGATTGCGAGCGCGAGTCCCAGGGCGAACGACAGCCTGCGGGAGGCGGTCATGTCTTCCTCCTTGACATTTCGATGACACTGAGAGCCGTTTATATTCAGCTCGTTATGAAGTATGCGACAAATTAACGGCGAGACTTTGTTCGTTTTGTAAGATTGGGTTCATACGGAAATGTTTTTCCCCGAGCTGCGACGGCGCGGGGTTGCGTCAGGCGAAGGGCCGGGAAAGGGGAAGGTGACGGGATCGGAAACCTTTCGAAGCGATCCAGCGACTTCATTCCTTCGCCGATCGCGGCCGGTCATTGCAGCGCCCAATGAGAAGCAGCGACCGCGCCCATCATCAACGTGAAGATGAAAAAGACCAGGCCGGCCATGCTGCCCCAGCGGTAGCTGACGCCCGCCGTGGCGAGAACGAGGCCCCAGAACAGGACTGAAAGGGGTTTCATGGCGAAGCTTCGGCTGCAGCCGGGCGCGCCGACCGCGAACGCGGCAGGGGTCCTGCAGCGCCTATGCGAGCGTTCGCGCCGATCATGAGCTACGGCGCGCCGACCAGAAGCTGCGCGGCCAATCCAAAGCAGAGCGCAACCAACAGCAGCACCCCAAATCGGGCAAGCACGCTCGCAGGCGACGGCGCCTGGCCGTCGAACCCGTGATCCAGAGTTCGAGCGTTCAGTTGGTCGACGGCTCCGTCAGGCAGAAACCTTCGCATGAAACCACTCCGTATTTTCCCTTGCTTGGACCTAAACCCTGGCTGCGTAAGCGATCGATGTGGAAATCACCTCTCCGTGCAAGGATTTCGTAAGCGCCCAGGCGGCGCCGCTGCTCACCACGGCGAGGCGGCTCAGCGGCCTCGTGGCCGCACAGCGTTTCTCAGCGGCGCCGCCAGCCCCGCGGACAAAAAAATGCGGCAGGGGATGCGCTCGACGGCGAGGGCGCGCGCCCGTCGGCGGCTAAGACGACTTCAGTTGATCCAGAGCCAGGTTCAGCCGCAAGATGTTGACCCGGGGCTCGCCGATCAGTCCAAGAGCGCGGCCTTCGACCGAGGATTCGACCAGCGCCCGCACCTGACCCTCGTCGAGGCCGCGCGCCTTGGCCACGGAAGCAACTTGCGCGAGCGCGGTCTGGGGCGAAACGTCCGGGTCGAGGCCCGAGGCCGAGGTCGTCACGGCGTCCGCCGGAACGGGCCCGGCGCCCGCCGTCACCCGCCACGCCTCGACGCCGGCCTTCACCCGGTCGACGAGCGCCTTCGAGGTCGGGCCGAGGTTGGAGCCGGACGAATTGGCGGCGTTGTAGGGGTCATCGATCGTTTTCGACGGATCTTTGGGGTCCGGCTCATTGGTCGCCGAGGGCCGCGGATGGAAATAGCGGTCGCTCTTGAAGTTCTGCCCGATCAAAGCCGAGCCGACGACGACGCCGTTCTTTTCGATGAGGCTGCCGTCGGCGTTCCCTGGCATCGCGAGTTGCGCGATCCCCGTAATCGCCAGCGGATAGACGAGGCCGGTCAGCACACTGAACAGGGTCAGCAACACGACCGCCGGACGGATGTGTTGGAGCATCGATGAACTCCCGAGAATCAAGCCAGATGCAAGGCTGCGACGACGAGGTCGATCGCCTTGATGCCGATGAACGGCGCCACGAGTCCGCCGACGCCGTAGACGAGCAGGTTGCGCCGTAGAAGGGCCGCCGCGCCGACAGGCCGATAGGCGACGCCCTTCAGCGCCAGCGGAATCAGCGCGATGATGATGAGCGCGTTGAAGATGACGGCCGACAGAATCGCCGACTGGGGCGAGGCGAGCCGCATGACATTGAGCGCGCCCAGCGCCGGATAGGTCGCGAGGAACATCGCAGGCAGGATGGCGAAATATTTCGCGACGTCATTGGCGATGGAGAAGGTCGTCAGCGATCCGCGCGTCATGAGGAGCTGCTTGCCGATCTCGACGATCTCGATGAGCTTCGTCGGGTTGGAGTCGAGGTCGACCATGTTGCCCGCCTCGTGGGCGGCCTGCGTGCCGGTCTGCATCGCGACGCCGACGTCGGCCTGGGCGAGCGCCGGCGCGTCGTTGGTGCCGTCGCCGCACATGGCGATCAGCCGGCCGCCGGACTGCTCCTTGCGGATGTAGGCGAGCTTGTCCTCCGGCGTGGCCTCGGCGAGGAAGTCGTCGACGCCCGCTTCGGAGGCGATCGCAGCGGCGGTGACCGGATTGTCGCCCGTGACCATGACAGTGCGAATCCCCATGGCGCGCAGGGCGGCAAAGCGTTCCTTGATTCCGGGCTTTACAACGTCCTTCAGATGGATGACGCCGAGAAGGATTCCCTTGTCGGCTACCGCGAGCGGCGTGCCGCCCGACATTCCGATGCGCTCGACGACGAGTCGGAACTCGGACGGCGCCTTGTCCAGGGTGGTCTTGAGATAGCGCAGGATCGAATCGACGGCTCCTTTGCGGATCGACCGGCCAGCGACATCGACGCCGGAGATCCGCGTCTGGGCGGAGAACGGCACCTCGCTCGTACATGCCGGGTCGAATTTCGGTTCCGGGATGCCGTGGTCTCCCCTGGCGAGCGCGACGATCGAACGGCCCTCCGGCGTTTCGTCCGCAAGGCTCGAGGCCAATGCCGCCGCGGCGACCTCCTTCGTGGTGACGCCGGGGACGGGAATGAACTCGGTCGCCATGCGGTTGCCGAAGGTGATCGTGCCCGTCTTGTCGAGAAGCAGCGTATCCACGTCGCCCGCCGCCTCGACCGCACGGCCCGAAGTCGCGATGACGTTGAAGCGGATCAGCCTGTCCATGCCGGCGATGCCGATCGCCGACAGGAGGCCGCCGATCGTCGTCGGAATGAGACAGACGAGAAGAGCGATCAGCACCGTCGCCGACAGAACCGTTCCCGAATATTTCGCGATCGGCCACAGCGTGACACAGACGATCAGGAAGATGATGGTCAGTCCCGACAGCAGGATCGACAGCGCCAGCTCGTTCGGGGTCTTCTGGCGCTCGGCCCCTTCGACGAGCGCGATCATGCGATCGATGAAGGTCGAGCCCGGAGAGGCCGTGATTCGGACCTTGATGAAGTCGGACAGCACCGTCGTTCCGCCGGTGACGGCCGATCGGTCGCCGCCGGCCTCGCGGATGACGGGGGCGGATTCGCCGGTGATCGCCAATTCGTTGACCGAAGCGACGCCTTCGACGATATCGCCGTCGCTCGGGATGAGCTCGCCCGCTTCGACCAGAACGATGTCGCCTGCGCGAAGGTCGAGCGCGTTGACGCTCTGCACCGGGCCGGCCAGCCTCTTAGGATCGACGTAGCGCCTGGCGATCGTGTCGGTGCGCGCCCGGCGCAGGGTGTCGGCCTGCGCTTTTCCGCGCCCTTCCGCCACCGCCTCGGCGAAATTGGCGAACAGGACCGTGAACCAGAGCCAGGCGGCGATCTGTCCGGTGAAGGACGCGGCCCCGTCGCGTGCGATCAGATCCCGCACGAAAAACAGCGTCACGAGGGCCGAGACTACCTCGGTCACGAAGATGACGGGATTCTTCGCCAGCGCCCGCGGATCAAGCTTGCGCGCCGCGTCGACCGCTGCGGCCGCGATGATCTTGCGATCGAACAGCCCTTGGGGCTTTGTTTTCTTCGACATGGATCGGACTCCCGTCAGAAGGTCTTGCCGCCGAGCATCAAGAAATGCTCGACCACCGGCCCGAGGGACAGGGCGGGGAAGTACTGCAAGAGGTAGAGAATAACGATCACGCCGACCAAGAGCCCCACGAACAGCGGGCCGTCGGTCGGGAAGGTGCCGGCCGAGGCCGGAACCTTCTTCTTCGCCGCCAGCGAACCCGCCATGGCCAGGACCGGCACGACATAGGCGAAGCGGCCGAGCAGCATGGCGAGGCCGCCGGTCGTATTGAACCAGAGCGTGTTGCCGTTGATCCCGGCGAAAGCCGAGCCGTTGTTGGCGTTGCCCGAGGCGAAGAGATAGAGGATTTCGGACAGACCGTGCGGGCCGCTGTTGCCGAGGCTGTCGAGCGCCGTCTGGAGCAGCACGGATGCGCCCGTGAAACCGAGCACGATCAGCGGATAGATGAGCACCGCGAGCATCGCGAACTTCATCTCCCGCACTTCGATCTTCTTGCCGAGATATTCGGGCGTGCGGCCGACCATCAGCCCCGCGACGAACACTGCGATGATCGCGACGACCAGGAAGCCGTAAAGGCCTGCTCCGACGCCGCCCGGCCAGATGCATCCGGCTAGCAGGTTGAACATCGGCACGAGTCCGCCGAACGGTATAAAGGAGTCGATCATCGAGTTGACGGCGCCGGTGCTGGTGCCAGTCGTCCCCGTGATGAACAGGCTCGACATCGCTTGGCCGAAGCGGACCTCCTTGCCCTCCATGTTGCCGGACGACGGATCGACGCCCAGCGCGGTAAGGATCGGATTGCCGGAAGCCTCCGACCAGTAGACGACCGCGAGCCCGACGAGGAGAAAGACGGCCATCGCCGCGAGAATGGCCCAGCCCTGCCGCACGTCGCCGACCACGCGGCCGAAGGCGAGCACGGAGGCCGTCGGTATCAGCAACAGGGCCCAGATCTCGAGCAAATTGGTCCAGGCGTTGGGGTTCTCGAACGGGTGGGCGGAGTTGGCGTTGAAGAAGCCGCCGCCGTTGGTGCCGAGCTCCTTGATGATCTCCTGACTGGCGACCGGCCCGATCGAAATCGTCTGCCTAGCGCCCTCGAGCGTGGTCGCGTCAACGGCGCCGGCAAGGGTCTGGGGCATGCCCAAGGCGACGAAGACGAGTGCGCCGACGATCGAGATCGGCAGGAGGATGTAGAGTGTGACCCGCGTGAGATCGACCCAGAAATTGCCGACCGTCGCGGCGGATGAGCGCGCAAATCCTCGCACGAGAGCGAACGCCATGGCGAGACCCGTCGCCGCCGACAGGAAGTTGTGCACGGTGAGGCCGAGCATCTGGGTGAGATGACTCATCGTCGTCTCGCCGCCGTAGTTTTGCCAGTTCGTATTGGTGATGAAGCTGGAAGAGGTGTTGAAAGCGAGATCGGGGGCGACGGCGTCGAAGCCGCGCGGGTTTAGCGGCAGAAAGCTCTGCAGCCGCTGCAAGGCGTAGAGCGAGAGGAAGCCGGCGACGGAAAAGACGATCATTGCGACCGTATAGGCGAACCAGTCCTGCTCACGCGCCGGGTCGACGCCCGCCAGCCGATAGAAGGCGCGCTCGACCGGCCCGACGACCGGCGTCAAAAAGTTTCTTTCGCCAGCGTAGACGCCCGCAATGAATCTGCTCAAGGGAATGGCGCAGATGACCACGAGCGCAAGCGTCAACGCGATCTGCAGCCAGCCGACAAGGGTCATTGGAAAAATCCTCGAAAATCAGAATTTCTCGGGACGAAGCAAGGTGTACAGCAGATAGAGACCGAGCCCGACGGCCACGATCAGTCCGAAGATCGGTTCAATCATCGCTTGCCTCCTCAAAGCCGACGGAGACCCGCGGCATAGGCGACCGTAAGCGCAATGACTGCGAATCCGAGCGCTATAAACACGATATCCAGCATAAGGCCCCTCCACGGAGAACGCCGCCGTCTATCGCGCCGCTCGTGCAAGGTTTCGATATGGAAACGCGACCGCCGGCGTAAGGATTCGATAAAGATCGCGCCGAGGACATGCGTTGCGTGAACTCCTCAGTATTCTTGCTTGCCGTTCTTGCCCGTACTGGCCAAGCGCAGGTTCATCTTGCCTGGCCGCAGGTAAGCGAAAGAGGGGAGCCGCCGAGAGCGCAGGCGCTTTTCGCGGCGATGGGCCGCCGGGCAGGGTGATTATTGCGCCCGAAAAAGGAACGATGTTTGCTGATTTTGCGGGCGGTTGAATAAAGCTTTGTTAGCAAAAATGTCCAAACCGCCGTATAGCGGGCCTCACGCCAGAGGGCGCGACGAAACCCGCGGCCCGACCGAACTCGGAGAACAGTTTTGCTGCATGTTTCTGGATTTTCAGGCGGCGCGCGAATCGCTGCGACGGCCTTGGCCCTGGCCGGCGCGATCGCGCTGTCGGGCTGCGGCAGGAAGCAGGAGACCCAAGCCGTCGCGGGGCAGGTCATCGCGCATGTCGGTCCAGACGAGGTGACGCAGCAGGAGCTCGACAATGAGCTCCGCTTGGCCAACATTCCCGCCGACAAGCGCACCGACGCTGTGATCAAGGCGATTTTGACCCGAATCCTGGAGCGCAAATATCTTGTCCAGGAGGCCGTCGCGGCGAAGCTCGATCGCGAGCCCACCGTTCATCTCGATCTCCTTCGGGCGCGCGAACAGGTCCTGGCCGGCGCATTTGTTCAGCGCGATCTGCGGACTAAGATCACCGGCATCTCGAATTCTGATGTCGATGCGTATATTCAGGCCCATCCAGAAAGGTTCGCAAGACGCCAGGTTTTCCAGATCGAGCAGGCCTCGTTTGCGCCGCAGAAGGACATGGATTCGCTGGCTGCGGCGACGAAGAACTTCAAGACGATGGATCAGGTCGAGGCGAAGCTGAAAGATCTCGGGATAAAGTACAGCCGGGGGCCTGCATCGCTGGACGGCGCGGCCCTGCCGACGGAAATGCTGAAGCCGCTCGAAGCGAGAAAGCCGGACGACATCTTCTTCATCCGCTCGAGGACCAACGCGAGCTTCTTCAAGGTGCTTTCGGCCGATCAAACGCCGCTCACCGGCGAGCAGGCCGACCAGTTCGCCAAACGGGAGCTCGCCAACGAGCTCGCCAAGAAGGAAGCGCAGGACACGTCCGCCGCCGCGCTCGCCTCCTCCAAATTCGAGGGCGACTACACACGGATCATGACGGCCGCGACGCCGGCCGCTCCGGCCGCGACCGGCGAGGCGCCGGCGGGCGAAGCGCAGAACGCAGACAGGCCGGCAGGAGAGGCGCAGAAGCCCGCCGACGATCAGAAGGAAGCGCCGAAGAACTGAGATCGCGCCTCGAGGCGGCCGCGCTGTACCGCCCCGTCGAAAGACGGGCGTCCTTCCGGAAGCCCTGCGGACCCAACCGACGCGTTCAGCGACCGGGCCCGAGGACTGTCGCGGCTCAGATCAACAAATTCGCGGAAGTTGCTCGCCCGAAAGCCAGTCGACGATGCGCCCGCCGCCAAAGGCGGTGCGCATCTCGACAAAGCGATTGGGGTCGTCGACTGCGAGTCCGATGACCGATGAACTCGTCCCGAGCGGATGAGCCTTCATGGCGGCGATGAGCGCATCGGCGAATTCGGGCGCGACGATCGCAATGAGCTTGCCCTCGTTGGCGACGTTGAGCGGGTCAAGCCCAAGAAACTCGCAGGCTGCCGCCACCTCGGCGCGGATCGGAATCGCCTCCTCCTCGATGGAAAAGCCGACGCCTGACTGATGAGCCAGTTCGTTGAGCGTGGCGGCGAGTCCTCCCCTGGTCGGATCGCGCATGACGCGCAGCCCGGGGCCGGCCGCCTTCACCATGTCCGCGACCAGGCCATGCAAGGCCACGGTATCGGACAGGATCTGGGTCTCGAATTCCAGGTTCTCGCGCTTCGACATCACCGCGACGCCGTGGTCGCCCATGGTTCCCGAGACGATCGCCACGTCGCCCGGGCGCGCCGCATCGCTCGACAGGTTCAGGCCCGGCGGCGCGACTCCGACGCCCGCCGTCGAGATGAACACCTTGTCCGCCTTGCCGCGCTCGACGACCTTCGTATCGCCGGTGATGATGGGCGTCCCGGCGGCGCGCGCCGCCTCGCCCATGCTCGCCGCCACGCGTTTGAGGTCGGAGAGCGGAAACCCCTCCTCGATGACGAAGCTCGCCGACAGATAAAGCGGACGGGCGCCCGCCATGGCGATGTCGTTGACCGTCCCATTGACCGCCAGCCGGCCGATGTCGCCGCCTGGGAAGAAGATCGGCGATACGACGTAGGCGTCGGTCGTCATCACCATGCGGCCGGCGGCGACGTCGAAAGCGGACTGGTCGTTGCCGGCGCGCAGCCATTCGTTGTCGAAGGCGGCGCGAAAGACGTCCTCGATCAATTGCCCCATGGCGCGACCGCCCGCGCCGTGGGAAAGATCGACCCGGCCATTCTTCAGGTCGAGCTTGCGGCGGATCGGCTCGGAACGGCTCATACGGTTTCGGGGGATTTCATGCGCTTCGGCAGCGCGCGATGCAAGGCGAGCGTCACGGGAGTTCGCGACTTCGGAATCTTTCGAATGAAGTTGTGGCGCGCGATATGGTAGCTCGGATCGAAGCCCCAGAAATTGCGGCGCATATTCTCGAGCTCCGCCTCGCGATAGGCGGCGAGCGGGCGCTGAGCCTCGTCGCGCGCTCGGCGCGCTTTCTTCTCCTTCAGGCGCGAAGGATAATCGCCCTCGGCGGCTATTTCCGCCGCGGCCTGGCGCAATTGGCGATCGGCTTCGCACTCCTCCTCGGCGAGAACGCGATCGACGAGGCCCAGGCGCGCCGCCTCGGCCGCGCCCATCGGCAGCCGCGCCGCGGCCAAGGAACGCGCCCGATTCTCGCCGACGCGCCGCGGCAATAGATAGGTCCAATATTCGGACCCGTAGAGATTGCCCATATCCTTGTAATGAGGGTTGAGGACGACCCCATCGCGCATCCACACTTCGTCGGCGGCGAGGGCGAGAAACACGCCGCCGGCGCCGGCGTTGCCGCGCATCGCCGCCACGACGATGAGATCGTCGGCCTCGATCAGATCCTTCACGCAGTCGTTCATGGCGTTGATGTTGGCCCAGGATTCGTCGGCCGGGCTCGAAGCCGTCTCGATTCGGCCAAGATGCAGCCCGTTCGACCAATAGTCCGGCCCGCCCATCAGGACGAGAACGCGGAGGCCTGCCCGCCGGACGCCGGCAATCGCCTCGGTCAAGGCGCGGCAATCGTCCGTCGCCATGGCGCCGTTATAGAAGGGAAAGTGCAGATAGGCGACGGCGCCCTCCAGTTCGCTGCGAATCCTTGGATAGCCATCCCGCTCCGGCAGAGCCGCGACCTTGGCGGCGAACACCGCGCTCGCGGGCAGCTTGACCGCGCCGGGCGCCGGGTCCCGCGCGTGCCCGATCCAGACGACGCCGTCGCGCGCTGCGACTGCGACGGCAGGTCCCGAGCGCGCCAGCGCCGCGCCCGGCGAACCTGCGAGGCCGTGAGCTTCATGTGCGTCGAACACGAGCGTATCTCGCCCGAAGAGAATGGCCGGCGCGCCGGGCGCGCCGTCGGCGGAGCGAATCTTGCGCAACACTGCGGCGACGGAGTCGGTCGCGAAATCCACGCGGCGATCCTCTCGCCGGCAGGAGCCTCTGAGGGGCTTGGGCGCCGCAGGGTCGGACTCGGGGCGTTCGCCGCGCCCGATCATGGCGATCGCCTGTTCGACGCAGGCAATCGCCGCGCGGGTTGCCTCGCGCCGATAAAGGCTCGACTTCGTCGCGGCCCGCACGTCGAATTCGCGCCACGCCCAAATCGGACCGCCGTCCAATTCACTCGTCGCCTCGATCAGCGTGACGCCCCATCGCCGCCGTCCCTCGAGGATGGCCCAGTCGAGCGCCGAAGGGCCGCGATCGCCGCGCGGGCCGGGATGCACGACCAGGCAAAGCGCGCACGCCAGCACGTCCGGGGAAATGGCCCGTTTGAGAAAAGGGGCGATGACGAGGTCGGGCTCGAACAGATCGACGGCTTCGCGGGTGTTTGCGTCGTTGACGTCGAGCTCGACCGAAACGCGGTGACCGCGCTCACGCAATTCGACATGAAGTCTCTGCGTCAGGCTGTTGAACGAATGGCAGATGAGCAGGATTTTCATTGACTGAGGCTTACTCGGCGGCCCGGCGCTCGACCGCGCCCCTCGAACGGTCGCGGAAGCGGCCGTAGGTCCAATGGGCGGCGCATGCGCCTTCCGAGGAGACCATGCAGGAGCCCATCGGCGTCTCAGGCGTGCAAGCCGTTCCGAACAGCTTGCAGTCCTTCGGCTTCTTGACGCCGCGGAGAATCGCGCCGCACTCGCAGGCGGGATTGTCCTCGGCCGGGACCGTCACGACCTCGAAAACCCGCTCGGCGTCAAAGCGCGCAAATCGCGCCCGCAGCCGCAACGCACTATAGGGAACGGAGCCGAGGCCGCGCCACTCGAAACTGTCGCGCAGCTCGAAAACCTCAGCGACCCAATTCTGCGCCTTCGGATTGCCGTCGGCCGTCACCGCGCGAACATACTGGTTCTCGACCTCTGCTCGGCCCTCGTTGACCTGCCTGACCAGCATGAGAACCGCCTGCATGACGTCGAGCGGTTCGAATCCGGCGACGACGACCGGCTTCTGAAATTCCTCGGCGAAGAAAGCGTAAGGCCGCGTGCCGATGACGGTCGAGACATGGGCCGGCCCGACGAAGCCGTCGAGCCTTATCGAGTCGAGTTTGCGCAGGTCTGGGCTCTCCAGAATGTTCTGGATCGCGGCCGGGGTCAGGACGTGATTGCAGAAGACGAAGAAGTTCGACAGTCCTTTCTTCTCGGCCGCCAGGATGGCCATTGCGGTCGGCGGCGTCGTGGTCTCGAAGCCGATGGCGAAGAACACAACTTTGCGATCGGGCTCCGCCTCAGCGATTTTGAGCGCATCCAGCGTCGAATAGACCATGCGCACGTCGGCGCCGCTGGCCTTGGCCTTCATCAGGCTGAGGCCGCCTGTGCCGGGAACGCGCATGACGTCGCCGTAAGTGAGCAGCGTGACCTCCGGCCGGCGGGCGAGCCTGATTGCGTCGTCGATCCGTCCGACCGGCAGGACGCAGACCGGGCAGCCGGGCCCGTGAATCATGCGCACGTTGGCAGGCAGGAGATCCTCAAGGCCGTATCTCGAGATCGCATGCGTGTGCCCGCCGCAGAACTCCATGAGACGATAGACTCGCCCCGGCCGCGCTTCGCGCGCGATCTCGGCCGCGATCGAACGCGCAAGGGCTCCGTCACGATATTCGTCGACATATTTCAACGGAAGCGCCCTCTCACGCGGCCGCGCCGACGGCGTTCAAAAGCTCGATCGTCCTTTGCGCTTCTTCCGGATCGATCTTGGCCAGAGCATAGCCGACATGCAGCACAACGTAATCGCCAACCTTCACATCGTCGACCAATGCGGTGGAGATAACCTTGATCACGCCGTCGAGGCTGACCTTGGCCATGTCGTCCGGCAGCACTTCGCGCACCTCCACAGGAATCGCAAGGCACATGAGTCATTCCTCCATCCAGGCGCCGCCGGCGCGAGCCCGAGCGTGCGCGAACGCAGCTTGTCCGAACGAGAGACCCCCGTCGTTTGCGGGAACCTCGCGCGGGAGAGCCGGGTCGAGGCCGCTGGTTCTGAGCGCCTCCATCAGCCCCTCGGCAAGCACACGATTCATCAGACAGCCGCCGCCGAGCGCGACGCGCCGAAGATTTCTGGCGGAGGCCTCGGCTCCGATCCATTCGGCGAGCGCAGCGATCAAGGTTCCATGGAAGGCTTCCGCCACTTCGCGGCCGCTGAGCTCTTCTCGCAGCATCGTTTCCACCATTGGGGCGAGATCGAGGCGGCCGCCGGCGATCGTCCAACCGCCGGGGAGCACCCGCGCCGTCGCGACGAGCGCTTCGAGCTCCATCGCCGCCTGCCCTTCATATTGCTGGCGGAGACAGACGCCGGCCAGCGCGGCGACGGCGTCAAACAGTCTTCCCATGCTCGTCGTCCCGGCGAAGCGGGCGCCGCGCGCGAAAGCCTCCGCGAGCCGCGCTGCATGGGAGAGGCCGGGAAACCGCCGTGAGGCCTCGCCGAGCCTTCCCAGCCGGTGCAGCATCGCAACACCCATGCGCCAGGGCTCGCGGGCCGCCTTGTCGCCGCCCGGCAGGGCGAGCGGTTCGAGGGCGCCGACGCGAGTCCAATGCGCGCCGTCGAGGACGATCAACTCACCGCCCCAGGGCGCGCCGTCGGCGCCGTATCCATGCCCGTCGAGCGCGACGCCGAGCGCCTCCCCGCTCCACCGCCTCTCCGCGAAGACCGCGGCGACATGGGCGACGTGGTGTTGGACCTCGATAAGCGGCAAGCCGAAGGATTCGGCGGAGCGGGTCGAAACGAAGTCGGGATGCAGGTCGCAGACCGCGCATTCCGGGTCGACCTCCAGGATCGACGTGAGATGACGGATCGTCTCGTCGCGAAAGCGGATGGTTTCGCGGTCGTCGAGATCTCCGATGTGCTGGGAGATGAAGGCTTCGCGGCCGCGCGTCACCGTGATCGTGTTCTTGAGGTCGCCGCCGGCGGCGATGAGGCTCGGGCCGTCGGCGCCGAGGTCGATCGGATCCGGAACAAAGCCACGCGCGCGCCGGAGATAGGCCGGGGCGCTGTCAAGCGCGCGTACGAGCGAATTGTCGGCCCTGACGACGATCTCTCGATCATGCGTCACGATCAGGTCTGCGATCGCGGCGAGGCGCCGGCGCGCGTCGTCGTCGGAGGCGACCAGCGGCTCGCCGCCGGGATTGGCGCTCGTCGCGACCAGCGCCAGGTCGGACGGCGCATCGCGCCAGGAGCGGAAATCCGGCGAGCCCGCGAGCGCGTGCAAGACGAGCCAGTGCAACGGCGTATAGGCGAGCATCAGGCCGATGTCGCGCAAATTTGGAGCGACGCTCGGAGCGACCGCCCCCCGACTGCGGGCGAGCACGATCGGACGAGATCGGCCATCGAGCAGCGCCCGCTCGAGCGGCCCGATCTCGGCCAGACGCTCAGCGCTCGCGAGATTGGCGACCATCACCGCGAAAGGCTTTGCATCGCGCGCCTTGCGCAGACGAAGGCGCGCCACCGCCGCCTCGTCATGCGCGTCGCAGAGGAGGTGGAAGCCGCCCAGCCCCTTCAGCGCCACCACGCCTCCGGCCTTCAATACGGATGCAGCGTCCTCGATCGGGACGTTGAGTTTCGGTCCGCAGCGGGGACAGGCGATCGGCTCGGCGTGGAAGCGCCGGTTCGCCGGATCGGCGTAGTCGCGCGCGCAGTCCGCGCACATGGAGAACGAAACCATCGAGGTTTGCGCGCGGTCATAGGGGAGCCCGCGCGTGAGCGTGAAGCGGGGGCCGCAATGCGTGCAGTTGATCAACGGATAGAAGAAAAAGCGGCTCGCCGGATCGAACAGTTCTTCAAGGCAGGCGTCGCACACGGCGGCGTCGGCGCCGATGCGGGTGGTTGTCCTGCCCTGCCGCGTCGCATCGATGACGAAGCCGCCGCCCCCGAGCGGCGCGATCGGAGCGGCCTCGACCGAGTCGATGCGCGCGAGCGGCGGCGGCGCCTGCCGTAGCTCGGCGAGAAAGGCCGCAGAGAGCGCGCCTTCGATCTCGATCAGCACGCCGTCGGCGTCGTTGCGCACGAAGCCGCTCAAACCCAGACGCGAGGCCAAGCCATATGCGAAGGGGCGAAAGCCAACGCCCTGCACCACGCCGCGCACGCGCAGACGCAGACGCTCTCCGCTCTGCAGGACGGGCGCCGGCGCTCCCACTGTCATCCCTTCGCGACGGCGATGGCGTGGCGCGCCGCAGAAGCCTCGATCCAGGCGGCGAAGGCGGAGACCCCCTCCCCCGTTTTTGCCGAAACGGTCAGCGTCTGGAGGTTCGGGTTGATGCGCAGGGCGTTGGCCAGACATGCGCCCACGTCGAAATCGAGATGCGGCAGGAGGTCGGCCTTATTCAACAGCATGAGATCGGCGGTGGCGAACATGTCCGGATATTTGAGCGGTTTGTCCTCGCCCTCGGTGACCGACAGCACGACGACCCGCCGCGCCTCGCCGAGGTCGAAGGCGGCCGGGCACACCAGATTGCCGACATTCTCGATGAACAGCGCCGAGCCCGGCGAGGGGTTCAGGGTCTCCAGGGCATGGCCGACCATGTGCGCGTCCAGATGGCAGCCTTTTCCGGTATTGATCTGAAGCGCCGGCGCGCCGGCGCTGCGGATGCGCTCCGCGTCGTTCGAGGTCTGCTGGTCGCCTTCGATCACGGCGACTGGAAGCCGATCCTTGAGCGCCTCGATCGCCTTGACGAGCAGGCTGGTCTTGCCCGAGCCGGGGCTGGAGACCAGGTTGAGGGCGAACAGCCGCTGAGCGGCGAAGGCGCGCCGGTTGTCCTGCGCGTAGGCGTTGTTCTTCGACAGAATGTCCTGTTCGATCCTGATCATCCGGTCGGCGCTCACGCTCGGCGCGTGCGCGCCATGATCGTGGCGGAGCGCGTGTTCGTGGCCGTGGTCCGCATGGTCGTCATCATGGTGGTGAGACGGATGGCTGTGCGGTCCGCGGCCGTCGCCGTGATCGTGGACATGTTCGTCCGCCTGGCCGGGGCGCCAAGCCGCGCCTCTCCCGGCTCGCTCTTTTCGAGGACGATTTCAGCCTGGCTGCATCCGCAAACGCCGCACATAGGCGATCTCCACTTCGTCAACTCTCAGTCTTCGTGCCCCTTCGTGACTTTGCGGTTGAATTTACCACAGGACCCGGAAAACGCGCTTGCGCGCGAGGCTCGATCAAGCGCGATCTTAGAGGCCCGAGCCCCAGCTGGCCATCAATCCTTGCGCGTCGTTTCGTCTCATGCGGTTTCGGTAGGCATGTCGTGCGTTGCAAGGTCACGTCGAAGGGTTGGGTTTGGCCGTCTTCCGACTTTCCCGATGCGCCCGCGCCCGGAAAGCGTCGACAGGCGACGCTCAGGCGTGAGATATCCCTGTTCTTGGCAGAACAGGGGAACTCTATTTCCCTGCAACGCCGAACGAATTCCCTGTTCGGGTCCCTAGGGAATTTTTCAGTAACCCGTAGAATTGTTTCGTTTTTTAGCGCCGATTTTCTGAAATCGGCTCAAAACCAAGAGATTCCCTGTTTTTTTCCTGTTACCAGGGAATTCGGCCGCGCACACGGCCCCGACTTCCTCACGGCCGAAGGGTTCGTTCCATGCGATTGGGGAGCATCGGCGCGGTTAGAGTCACTAGAACAGCGAGCCCTGCCCCTCCCCGTTCCGGCTGCGTCGCCCGCGTTTCGGCTTCATCGCCTCGGGCGGGCCCTGCGGCTCCGGCAGCGGCAGCGTCGCCCCCGCGGCGGCAAGAACCTCGCCGTCGGCGAACTCGATCCTGAGCGCCTGTCCCTCCCGCACCTCGGCAGCGCGTCGCAGCGGCAGGCGCGCCTCGTCCCGCACCAGGGCGAACCCGCGCGCGAGCACGCCGCGATAGCTGACGGCCTCCAGCAACTGGGCGAAGCCGGTTAGCTCCCTGCGTCGCCTTTGCGCGCCTTCGGACAACGCCCTCGCGAGCCGCGCGCCGAGCTTTTCCAGCGCCTCGGCGTTCTCTCCCCGGCGGCGGGCGAGCATCGCCCGCTCGCGCGACAGCGCCCGCGCCGCCGCTTCGGCCGAGCGCCGCGGCCGATCGATCAGGACGGGGGCGATCCGGTCAAAACGCCCGATGAGGCCGCGCATCCGCTCGATGAGGCCCGCGAGATGAGCGCGTGGAGAATGGCGAGCGAGACCGCGCGCCAGCCCGGAAAGGCGTAGCGCCCGCGAATCGATGGCCGCGCGAACGCGGGCGGCGAGCGACTCACGCGCCCGGTCGAGGCCCTGCCGCGGACCGCCGAGCAGCGCCTCTCCGCCCGGCAGAGCGCGAGCAAGCGCCCGGAGATCACCTCTGCGGCGCTCGGACAAGCGCAACATCGCCCCGCGTCGGCGACCCTCGAGTTCGGCCACCGCCGCGAGAAGTTCCGAGCGCACGGGCACAGCGAACTCGGCCGCGGCGGTCGGCGTCGGCGCACGCAGATCGGCCGCTAAATCGATCAGCGTCCAGTCGGTTTCGTGGCCGACGGCGGCGATGAGGGGGATCGCGCTGCGGGCGACCGCCCTCACCGAGATCTCCTCGTTGAAACTCCAGAGATCTTCGAGCGAGCCGCCCCCGCGCGCCACGATCAGCACGTCGGGCCTCGGGATGCGGCCGCCTTCCGGCAGGGCGTTGAAGCCGTCGATCGCCGCGGCGACTTCGGCGGCGGACGCCTCGCCCTGCACGTGCACCGGCCAAACCACCACCCTGACCGGAAAGCGATCCGAAAGCCGATGCAGAATATCTCGGATGACGGCTCCGGTCGGCGAGGTCACGACGCCCACAACTCTGGGCAGGAACGGCGTCTTCTGCTTGCGCGCCGTATCGAACAGGCCCTCCCCGGCAAGCGCCTTTCGGCGCGCCTCCAGGAGCGCCATCAGGGCGCCGAGGCCGGCGAGTTCGAGACGCTCGATGACGATTTGATAGCTCGACTTGCCCGGAAAGGTCGTGATCTTGCCGGTCGCGACGACCTCGATGCCCTCCTCGGGCTTCACGCGCATGCGGGTGAAGGTCGTGCGCCAGATGACCGCGTCGAGTTCGGGCGTTGGCGTCCTTGAGGCAGAAATAGGCGTGGCCCGAGGAATGGGGCCCGCGATAGCCAGAAATCTCGCCGCGCACCCGGACATATCCGAACCGGTCCTCGATCGCGCGCTTGAGCGCGCTGGACAGCTCGCTGACGGTGATCTCCGGCGCGTTGCTCGCGCGAATGTCCGGCTCGGCCATCGCCGGACTATGCCCGATCGACATGGCGGAGGCGAGCAGAGGTAAAGGCGCTCGAAACTCCGCCTTGCGTGGTTCGAGCGGGTCCCAAGCGCCAACGGCGGAGCGGTCCCGGTCGGCGGGGCCGTATGGCGCGAGGCGGCGAAACTTGGTAAAAAGGGGCGAGAATCGTGATCTCGTCCGCCATGTTCGCGCCGCGATCAGGTAATCTAACCGCCCGCCGGCGACGGGCGCAGCGATAGGTTGGGGCGACTGATGGCATGACGGCGGGGACGAGTGGTGTAATGAATGGATTCGTCCGGCGGATGGCCTCCGGCCCGCTCGGGCTGGTCGTTATCGCGGCGGCCGTAGCCGGCGTTCTCGGCGCCAGCCAGGCTTTTGCGCAGCAGAGCGCTGATTGCGCGCGTCTGCAGGCCGCCATCGCCTCCGCCCCGCGCGGCGGAGGAGGCGCCGCTGCCGCGGCCGAGCGCCAGCGCGCGGAGTTGGCGAGCGCCAACGCCTATGCCCGTTCGATCGGCTGCGACAATCAGAAGTTCCTCTTCTTCGGCTCCGATCCGCCACCACAGTGCGGCGAAGTCAAGGGCCGGATCGTCCGCATGCAGGCAAATCTGTTCGACCTGCAAGCGCGCGCGGGCGGCGCGCGGGCTGATCTCGTCGCCCGCTACAACGCCGTTTGCGTCAACGCCCCGCGTGGTCCGGGCAACATCTTCGAGGCCCTGTTCGGCGGCGGCGCGAGGCAAGCCGCCCTCAATCCCGACGAACTCCCTCCGCCTGACCAGCAGCAGGATATGATTGATAAATCGATCGAGAACGAAAAAAAGGGCGCGCATGTTTCGGCAGGCTCCTATGCGGTCTGCGTGCGCACCTGCGACGGCAGCTTCTTCCCTGTCTCCTATTCCGGCGCCGGCAGCCGCGCGGACACCCTGGAGGAGGTCTGCCGCTCCCTCTGCCCAAACGCCGACGTGCAACTCTATTCGTTCCCGTTCGGCGGCACGATCAACCAGGCCGTATCGTCCACCGGCGAGCCCTATGTGAACTTGCCCAACGCGCTCAAGTTCGAGCAGACGTATGACTCGGCCTGCTCCTGTCGCCGCAAAGGAGAAAGCTGGGCGCAGGCGCTCGCCGCGGCGGAGGCCAAATACGGCCACGAATCGCGCGACATCCTGGTGACGCCGGAGAAGTCCGCTGAACTGTCGCGGCCGATCATTTCCAAGACCGCGGCAGACCCGAAGGGGAAGGCCGCAAAGTCCAGCGCCAAGGCGATCCCCGACACCGCCTCTTCGCAGCCCGGAGGCGCATCGCCGCCTCCCGGCGCTGGGACCGTAAGTCTCGACGCCAATGGTACGGATACTGCGCTCAGCGCGGCGGCGGCGGCGGTAAGCCACGAGGCCTCTGGCATCGCCGGAGGCGGCGTTCAGAGCGGGACTGTCTACGGGAAAGGCGATGGCCAGACGGTCACCGAGACCAGTCCCGACGGGGTCAGCCGGAAGGTGCGGATAGTCGCGCCAACGCTCTAGCGCGGCCCATCAGCGGCAACAGCGCCGCGAGCTCCGGGCCGGCGTCGCGACCGGTCAGCGCCAGCCGCAACGGATGATACAGCGCTCTGCCCTTACGCCCCGTGAGCGACTTCAAGTCGTTCGTCCAGGCGCCCCAGGTCGTTGCATCCCACGCGCTTTCAGGAAGGCGGGAGGCGGCGAGATCGAGATAAGCGCGATCCTCCACCACCGGAGCGATGTCGCCGTCCACGACCTGCCGCCAGATCAACGCGTCGGACAGGCGGGACAGATTGCCGCGTACGGCATTCCAGAAGGCTTCGGTGTTCGACCCCGCTACGCCAAGCGCAGCGAGGCGGTTAGCGACTGCGGCGTAGGGCGTCCGGTGGAGCAACCGGGCCGAAAGCACGTCGAGCTCGGCTTCGTCGAAGCGCGCGGCGCCATGAGACAGATGCTTGAGGTCGACGAGCTTCGCGAGCTCGTCGAGCGAGGCGACCGGACGGACTGCCTCGGCCGAGCCGACCAGAACCGCGAGCGCCGCGACCGCCATTGCCTCGACCCCCCTTTCGCGAAGCAAGGCGATCGACAACGCGCTGCTCCGCTTCGACAGCCCCTCGCCGAGGGCGTCGGTCAGCAGATTATGGTGCCCGAAGCGGGGCGCTCCGCCCGCCAGCGCCTCGAAGATCTGGATCTGAACCGCCGTGTTGGTGACATGGTCCTCGCCGCGAATGATGTCCGTGACTTCGAACTCGATGTCGTCGACGACCGACGGCAGCGTGTAGAGATAGGTTCCGTCCTCGCGCCGCAACACCGGGTCCGAGAGCGAGGCGCAGTCTATATGGCTTTCGCCCCGCACGAGATCGTCCCAGCGCACCATCGTCGGCTCAAGCCTGAACCGCCAGTGCGGCCTGCGGCCCGAGGCTTCGAGCATGGCGCGATCGGTTCCGCTTAGCCGCAAGGCGGCGCGGTCGTAGACCGGCGGACGGCCGAGCGCGTGCTGGCGCTTGCGACGCCGCTCGAGCTCCTCCGCCGTCTCGTAGGCCGGATACAGCCGGCCCTGGGCTCTGAGCCTTTCGGCCGCAGCGTCATAGGCCGCCACGCGCTCCGATTGACGGAAGACGAGGTCATGTGTAACGCCAAGCCAAGCGAGATCCTCCTCGATTGACGCAGCGTATTCGTCCTTCGAACGCTCGGGATCGGTGTCATCGAAACGCAAGATGAACTTCCCCTCGCGGGGACGGGCGTAGAGCCAGTTCAGGAGCGCGGTGCGGGCGTTTCCGATGTGGATGCGGCCGGTTGGCGAAGGGGCAAAACGAACAATCGGGGCCGAATTCATGAGCCTTCATAGAAGCGTCGCGCCGCGTCAGCAATATCGTTGGCGCCGATTCGCGAAACGAGTACGATGAAAACATGACGATTAGCGCTTTGGCCGCCGGGATTTGTGTCTCGAGCGGAGGTCTTCATGCACTCAGCGTCGGAATGGCGCTGCCTCGATGCGCTCGACGCTCCAATGCATGCCCGGTTCCGAAAGACGCCCCAGGCGTCACGATCGTGCAGCCGCTTTGCGGCGTGGAGAAATTTTCGCGGGAAACTTTGCGTTCAATTTTTGTGCTCGACTATCCGGACTACGAGATCGTCTTCTGTCTCGCCAGCGCCGACGACCCGATCGCGCCTCTCGTTCGCGGCGCGATCGCTTCAAATCCGGGGCGCCAAGCGCGGCTCCTGATCGGCGACGACCGCGTCAGCGCGAACCCGAAGCTCAATAATGTCGTGAAGGGTTGGAAAGCAGCGCGACATGACTGGGTAATCATCGCCAACTCCAACGTGCTGATGCCGGCGGACTACATCCAGCGCCTGCTTGGCCGTTGGAGGGCTAACACCGGCATCGTCTGTTCGCCTCCGATTGGGTCGCGGCCGGAGTCATTCGCCGCAGAGATTGAATGCGCCTTCCTCAACACGTACGAGGCGCGCTGGCAATATGCGGCCGAAGCCGCCGGATTCGGCTTCGCGCAGGGCAAAACGATGCTCTGGCGCCGCGACATTCTGGAGACCGGCGGCGGCATCGAAGTTCTGGGCGCCGAGATTGCCGAGGATGCCGCGTCGACAAAACTCATCCACGCGCAGGGCCTTGACGCCCATCTCGTTGCCCGGCCGTTCCAGCAGCCACTCGGCGCCCGAAAGATGAAGGACGTGTGGTCGCGCCAGCTTCGGTGGGCGCGGCTCAGGCGCGTGACCTTCCCGCTGCATTTCGTCCCCGAGATCCTGACAACCGGACTGTTGACGATCAGCGCGGCGGCCTTCGCCGCGCCGGAGTTTGGGATCAGCGCCTGGACGAGCGTCGCGCTCGCAGCGCTGCTCTGGTACGCGCTCGAAGCCGTGCTCGCTTCGATCGCCGGCTGGCCGATGGGCTGGCGGAGCCTTCCCGCCTGCATAATCCGCGACCTGCTATTGCCCGTCCTGTGGAGCGTAGCGTGGGCCGGCGACAGCTTCGTCTGGCGGGGCAACGCCATGAGCGTCGACGAAGCCGACCTCCGCGAAGCCCCGTCGGGTCCGCCGCCTAATTAGGATGTGATACGTCGGCGCCCTTCTCTCTCCAGCGGCGACCGGCTGGGCCAAAATTCCGCTAAAGTTATATTCTAAGTATTTGCGAGTTGCCTCGCCGGAGGGGCCCGTGAGTCACGGGAGTGCAGCGGAACCCCGGCCCCTATATGATAATCTTCTGGCGGGAGGAGGCATAGACATGCAGTCGCAAAGCGATGACGTACGAATGCGCGTCCTCAACGCTCTCCATTGGGATCTCGCGGTCCCACGCTATCGGCTGAAGGTCGAAGTCGAGAACGGCTGGGTGACAATGTCTGGGCAGGTCGATCTGCCTTATCAGCGCTCCAGCGCCGAGTTCGACGCCCAAAACGTCCCAGGTGTGGTGGGAGTCATCAACCACATCCGGCTCGCGTCGAGCGAGACCGGGAAAGCTTCGCTCAATTGAGCATCCGGCAGCGGCGGATTTAACGCCCGCCTTCTCAACTGAGGAAGCGAGCGGGTGGAATTGAGGGTGGCGGCTCGAAGGCTCCGCGACATGGCGGGATGGCGGGATACGATCGCTTGGGCGCCGGGTAAGAGCGGTGATTCGCGGCGGCTGCGGCAGGCCGGGCGTGTGCGCTTTTTTTGGCTTGCTCACCTCCTATTGCGGCGATTGTGAACGGTTAACGTTTCGAGGATCGTAACGTCTCCTTGCGGGACGGCGGCATTCGTGCTACCGACCCACTGGGGCCCTGATGCCTTTCAAAGCCTCGAGTGAGCCCCTGCGGCTGTGATACGATTAGAATTGAGTGTGCTCTGGACGTTGTCGGTCTGGTTCCGGATTTTGTGATTCATCTTCATTCACCCTGCGCCAATCGGCTCTTGTTTTGGATGAACCGGAAGGCGGTTTACCTTGTTGCCGATCCCAATCGTGATCGTTACGTTTCAAAACCCGGATGACGTCGTCGATTGTCTCGAATTGTTGGACCGATCGAATCCGGAGCCCCTGTTTAACGTATATTTGTGCGAGAATGGCGGCCACATGGCCTTTGCGGAGTTGTGTTCACGCATTTCCGCTCCAGGGGGCCCATGCATTCCGAGCAAGCAGCGCGCTCCCTGCGCGACCAAAGGATTTGCCGCGGTCGAATCCTTCATGCTGAGAGGCGTCGGAGCCAAAGTGTTTGTAGGCGATGCGGGCGACAATCTGGGGTATGGAGGGGGAGTCAATTGCTGGTTAAGGCCGTTGATGAGCGCTGAGGAGTGGCCGGGCGTCCTGGTGTTGAATCCCGACTTGACTGTCGCTCCTGACATGTTGAGCGCGGTTGTCCGCTACGCGAATGACCGCAAGGCCATGGTCACAGGACGCATCGCCCGCGCCGACGATCCGGCCCGCATTCACACGCGGGGCCTCAAGTGGCGGCGCATGCTCGCCAGCGTGGCCGCGGTTGGCCGGGCCGAGCCTTTCGACAGCCGCGTGCCCGCCGAGATTGTGGAGCGCGCCATCGACGCTCCTTCAGGGAGCTTCGTGTACGTCACCCGCGGCTGCCTCCTGAAGATCGGCTTGATGGAGGAGCGATACTTCCTGTACTTCGAGGACCTCGACTGGGGATTGCGGGCCAAGCGCATTAACGAGATCGGCTACGCCTTCGACGCGGTGGTCTACCATAAGGGAGGGACGACGATCGGGAGCGGTCCGAAGCACATGATTTCCGAGTTCGCCACTTACCTCAACTTTCGAAACAGAGTTCTGTTCGTCAACTCTCACTTTCCGGCTTGGTTGCTCTGGACGGTCGCGATATCGCTTGTCCGTGCGCTCGAATTTGGGGCCCGGGGGCGGATTGCAAATATGCGCGCGGCCGCTCGAGGCGTCTTCGATGGACTCCTGCGCCGCGATGGCCGGCCCGACGATGTCCTTTGGCGGCATCTGGCCCAAAAGGCGACGAATTAGCCGATGGCCGTGAAGCGAACTGTCAGGATGCTCGTCCGCCCCCGTGGCCAAACGGGGCGCACTTTTTTGCTCGCGCCGGTCTCAGGCTGGATTCGGGCAACGCTGGACGATTGACTGCGCTCTGCTATCCTCCCGTTCCGGCGAGGATGCAAAAGGCTGCCGAATTGATCTTGTCTGGAGTACATCAACCAGGTTGCGCAGCTTTATCAAAATGAACGGCGGCTGTGAGTGAGGACGAATTCGTTTTCTACTGGCAGACTCAGCGTCCGCCGCCGAATTTTCCGTATGGCGCGCGATATCCTTATTCGGACCCAGCTCTTCTTTTACAGACGGGTGATGGGCATGGATATCGGCAAGGACGTGCGCGTTTCGTTGCGGGCGCGGCTCGATTTCACCAATCCGCGCGGCATCCACATCGGCGACGGAACCTACGTGGCCTTCGACTCCGTGATCTTCGCGCACGACATGTCCCGGCTGTTGCATACGGACACCTACGTCGGCGCCAATTGCTTCATCGGCGCGCAGGCGATCATCATGCCGGGCGTGCGCCTGGGCGACGAATGCATCGTCGGCTCCGGCGCGGTGGTGACGAAGGACGTCCCCTCCGGGTCGGTTGTCGCCGGCAATCCGGCCAAGATCATTCGTTCGGGCATAAGAACCGTCAAATGGGGAATCCTGGCGGACAAATATGCTGCAGCAGTCTCGCGTGAGCAGAAGTTCGAATCTGAAGCGCACCGATGACCCGGGCTCGCTGGTGACGGGGAGCTGACATTCGCTGACTCCGACAACGGCGAATTATTATTTGGCGTGCGCGGCAAGTAATCCGATGTGCGCAGACGAATGCGCAGTTTCTATGCCGATGAACCCGCGGATGACCACCACCGCGCTACGGATCAGTCGATTCCGTATTTACGCCCGATCTCTGAATAAAGCCTGGTCTGGCTACGACTTGTTCGTTATAAAGAACCGTTGCCTGCAAGTCCAGAGCAAGAGCGGCGTTTGAACGCTTGCGCAATCAACCGCCGCATGTCACTTTAGATAGATAGACATGGCAATATTTTACTCGACAATTTCAGATGAACTCGACAAATTTTCCTGTAAGCAATCGTTCATTGTTTATGATCATGAGCTGTAAATTCGCGCATGACAGAATAGCGTCGTATAGCTGCACTGGAATCATGCAAGAAAGCTAAAAGCTTATGCTTCCTATTCAACAGATGGAGGAAAGAAGTCCGTAGTACAACTTTCACCGTAAACAGGGGATTGAGGTCGTGGACATCAGCTCAGAACTGCAGATGCTTCGCCGCGCGGACCCAGCGGCGATTTTGCCCGGCATTGACACCCAAGTCGGGAACCCATTGTCCGCGGCTCAATTGGCCGCCGCCTCGACAGTGAATCAAAGCGGCGTCGGTTACGATCCGACTCACCACAGAGTGGTGGTGACGAAGAACGGAGCCGTTCTCAACGGCGTCAATTTCGGCGGTTTGACCGTCGAGATCAGGGCGAACAACGTCACAATCGAAAATTCGGACTTCTCAGCGCCGATCGGGAGCGCTGGTATCCAGGTTGACGGCGGCTTTTCCGGGACGGTCGTCACCAATAACACTTTCGACAGTCACCTCGTGCCCGCGAACGCCGGTTGGATATGGTCCCAAGGGCAAATCACTGTGACCGACAACAAGTTCATCGATTCTCCAGGTGACGGAGTTGATCTCGGGAGCGGCGTCGTTTCCGGGAACTATTTCGAAGGGGTCGGGAATGCATCCGGGGGACAGCATGCCGACGCCATCTGGGTGACCAACTCGCAGGGGCCGGTCACCATTTCCAACAATTTCATCGACTGGGTCGCTGACGGCACAGAGAGCTACGTCAACAACACGGTGCGGATCACCACCGAGGAGGGAAGCGTAAATAACGTTACGGTGACTGGCAATTACCTGCTCGGCGGCAGCTACACAATCTCCGCCGGCGTCGGCACAAACGGATCGTACACCTACAGCAACATCAACATGGACAACAATTACATCGGGTTCGGACTTTACGGCGCCTTCTACCCCGGGGCGGAGTCCGGCGTCACCCAGAGCGGAAACACCATCATCGATTTCACCAATCCGATTTATTCGACCCGGGCCTGGGCGGCTTATCGGGCGGCGGGGATCCCCACCACGCGATGTGTCACCTCAACCGGCGCGACCATCTCCAACACCCTCGCGACTCCCGCAACGCTCTATGGCGCGGGCTATAGGGTGCACCTATACGGCGGCTTGGGCGAAACCAATTTCGTCGGCGGCTTCGGCCGCCAATATCTTATGGACGGCCCGGGAGCGGCCATCTTCACCGAACTCGCCGTCTCCGATTCCACCGTTAACTCCGCGGACTACATCGCCGCCTTCAATCCGGCCAAGGACGTCATCGACCTCAGCCATATCGACGCCAATCTCGCCGCCGCGGGCGTGCAGAACTTCACTTTCATCGGAACCGCGCCGTTCAGCGGCGGCGGCGCACAGGTGCGCTACGTGCAGGACCCGGCAAACAACATGACCTTTGTCGAAGCCGACCTTGCCGGCGATTCGACACCCGATCTCTCGATTCAAATCTCGGGCATGCAAACGCTGACGGCCGCCAATTTCGCCCTGACGGCCGCCCAGTCAAGAGCCGATCTCGCCGATGGAGCGGCGCTCTCGGTATGACTATCCGCTCAGCGTCCTCGCCGACGGAATACTCCTACACCAACGTCATCGGCAGGCCCTACTCGTCGTTCGAGTCGATCTACGCGACCTGCATGATTGGCGGCCAATGACCTGGACTTCAACTCGACAGCCAACGAGATCGATCTTTTCAGAACGGCCTGACGATCAGCCGCGGCTCCGGCACGGAAGGGATCACGGTCGGGACGAGCGCCTTTTCGTTGGGCTATCATGCCAACGAGACGATCGATGTACGCGCCTCCGGCGCCGACGCCTTCGCCTTCGGCGCAAATTTCGGCAGTGAGACCATCAACGGATTTAGGGCCTCCGGGACGAACGCCGACACGATCAACTTTGCGCTGTCGTCATTCTCTTATTTGAACTCCGGCATGACCCAGACCCAGGATCTGGCGGCCGTGCTGGCGAATGTGACGACCAGCGCCTCCGGGACCACGATCCATGACTCGAAGGGCGACAACCTGACCCTGACCGGGTTTACCTCCTCGATGATCACCGCCGCCGCCTCCCATTTCCATTTCGCCTAAAACTGCGATATCCTGAGCTTACGTCGAACGCCCGCTCCGGCCCTTTCCGAGCAGGAGCGCGTTCTCCGGTAGCCGTCCCTTAAGATGGGTGGGGCTGCGTAGCAATCCCGGCTGCAGTTTCAATGGTGTCGGAATGAGGATGGTCGAGGCAGTCAAGAGACCCTTGAAGCAGTCGTTTGCGCTGCACAGCGCCTACAAACTGGTCAGAGATTTTCGGCAGATACCAAGAGCGCGAGTGACAGAGGTCGATGCATTATCGGCGATTGTTCGGGTCTTACCCAAGACGATGCTGCCAATGCCGAGGTTATTCGATCTCTATGAGATCGTGAGGCGCCTCAATCAGAAAAATGTAAAGGGCAATCTCGTTGAATGCGGCGTTTGGAACGGGGGCGCCGTTGGCCTCATGGCCATCGCCAATAGGCGGCACCCCGGTCCTGGCCGTCAGTTACATCTCTACGAGTGCTTTGAGGGTCTTCCGAAGCCGACCGAGTTCGATACAGATGTTTATTCTGGATATCTTGAACAGAGGAAACAGCTACCCGATGCAGCTCACGAAATAAAGGGCGGACCGCCATAGGAGCTTGTCGAGGGACGTCGGAATGGGAGGTCGAGCAGTTTCTGACAAAACGATTAGGCGTAAGTCGTGATGAGCTTGTTTTTCACGTTGGCTGGTTCCAGGACACGGTTCCAGCCTCTCGTGAGAGCATTGGCGATATCGCTTTGTTGAGACTTGACGGAGATTGGTACAACTCTACGAAGGTGTGTATCGAAAACCTTTTCGATAGCGTTGTCCAGGGAGGTTTCATCATTATTGATGACTATGGAACATTCGAGGGATGCCGCAAGGCGATCGACGAGTTCTTTGCCAGCAGGCAGATCAGGCCCAACTTCATGTACTCCGACGCCGATTGTGTTTGTTTTCGAAAGACATTATAGCAGCTTCTGAAGAGCGCTTTCAAAACGATCTGCGGCGTCCTCCCAACTATACTGGGTTGCTGTAAGATACGCGGCCGCTGACATGGCGCGCCAGTCGGCTTCCGCGATCGAGAGCACCTTTTCCATAGCGTCAGCCAAAGCTGCAGCGTCACCGACAGGAACCAGGAGCCCGTTAACCCCATTCGAGATGAAGTCCATTGGGCCGCCAACAGCCGTGGATACAGGCGGGCAACGGCACGCCATCGCCTCGAGCACCGGGAGCCCAAACCCCTCCTGTTTGCTTGAGCAGAGCCAGACATCGCAGGCCCGGTAAAGTGCTGGAATCTGCTTCTCGATTCGGAAACAAGACGAATTGGCTCCCCCGCTGAAGCCGCAAGGAGATCGGAGGGGCGCTCCTTCCAAACGCGAGCAATTTCACATTCGGGAGACGCTTGCGGAGCAACGCGACGGCTCGCAGCCCCGTCTCGCAATCCTTTACCGGGTGCGGGCTATAGATCATCCCGACCGTCGGCTGCTGATTCCGGCCTCGAGGCGCGGCGTTGAATTGCTTCGTTTCGATGCTGTTTGGTATGCAAACGACATCACGGTTGCCGAATTCATCGCGCAACAGACGCTCCAGCCAGCCCGAGATCGTGATCTTGAAGTTCGGCGCCCGTAGGACCGCATGAACCCGATCCTTTGGCATCCCCGGAAAGGCTTCATAGCCCTGAACGAAGTGAACTTTTCTTCCCTTTTTTGGCGGAAAAGCGCCGATCCATTCCGCCGTCTCCCACCAAGTGGCGATCAAGATGTCGGCGTCAGGAACGTCGTCGGGTCCGATCGGACGGAAGGGATCAACAATGCGGAGCTCGTATGCCGAAGAGTCGAAATAAGTCGGACCGTAGGATGCTTGGTTCGGCCAGCGCTGCCCACTGAGGAAAGAACGGACCCGCTTGCGGAAGGAAAGCAATCTCGGTCGTGTGACGAGGCAAACCAGATGTCCTCGCTCGCGCAAAGACTTTGCGTAAACGTGAATCACCCGCGCGCCGCCGGACAAGTCCATTACGGGAGCAATGAAAGTAATACGCATTTCGCTAACAAACTCCGCATTCAGAACACCAATCTGCTGGCTGCTGGCAATGCGTTGCCGGCCGCGGCGTCAAGGAGATTTCTTGCCAGCTGCGTTCACTCCAACTCAAAGCTTTGAACCGAACAAAGCCCGGATGGATATATTCCACCCAATTCCAGTGAACTTCCGTAGGATCAAAACGCTCCATAAACCAATTGCGCCGATGTATGCCGCCAAAGCGAACAGAGACGGCGCCGGCACCTGGCCTGCCCGACCCGAGGTCACGGCCACGCAAGCGATCCCGGCCAGACCGAGGCCAAACAGAACCGGTAAGGAAACCACCCGCCGTTCGCTCCCGAAAACTCTCCTTAACGTGAAATAAGTAAACACAAAACTTGTAGCATCCCCAAGGAGGCGGCCGGCGAACACAGCGTCGATAGAGTGCCAATAAAAGCTTAGAGCCATCATGTAAACAATTGCACTAGCCGCGATGATATTCGCCAGCGCAAGCCTTTTCGTGCGTCCGCTTTGCAGCATGAGCGAGCCGAATGGTTCGGAACGCACGATACGGACAAATGCGCCCAACCCAAGCAGACAGACGCCAAGGGGCGAGGCCACAAATTTCTGACCGAAAACCAAGGGGACGACGACGTTCGTCAATAAAATTACCCCGCCTGCGTATAAGCAGGCCACGACCGCCGTTACGTTTTTTGCAAGCTGAATATTTCTTTGGAATCTTGCTTTGAACGATGCGGAATTATAGAAAAAGGCCAGATTGAGCGTGCCTATCACTCTGAACACCAGACCGATAGGCAGCGTGGTGGCCAAAATAATGACCGAATAGACCCCGAGCGCGGGCATGCCGTAAAGAGCGCCGACGAGGAAGCGATCGCCTTGGCTTAGGATTGCGTTGCCGAGACCACTGAACATCAAGGGATAGCCGAACTTGGCGGCCGAAAGAAATTTCGGAGAGCGAAAACGTAAGCGATACCGCGTGTCGGCAAAGATGCGAACTCGCGACAACAAAGCCGATCGCGTTGCCCATCAGCATGGCTACGACGGCTACGTGGCTATGCGTTGTGGCGGCGACGACGACCATGGCGGTGAGGGAAAGCCCAGCCGCCGTTAAGGTTGTCCAGAGTTGAGCGGCGTATTGATAGTTGCGCTCAGCCAGCTTCGGGGCGAAGTTCTCAAAGCATCGAATGAGAGTCACGGGGGCGAGCCATGCGAAGCTGCGCCAGTCGGATTGCAGCGACAGCGCCGAGGCGACAAACGGGGCCACGCATAGAAAGAGGGCGGCGACAATCACGCCCCGGACGACGGATACGGCATGGGCGCTCGCGAGCGCTTCCTCGAACTCATCCTTTGGCGCCGAATAAACATAGCGGTGAATGGCGATATCGGTCACCAATTCGACTGCGCCATAGGTCGCCGCGATCGCCGACGCGATCCCCAGCTGTCGCAGATCGAGGAGCCGGGTCATAATCAACATTCTGATGAAAGGCACGCCGTACTCGACCGCGCCGAGCAGGCCGAGCACATATCCTCTCTTGAAGACGCGCCGGAACAAGGCGAGCAAGATCAAATCCCTGCAGGCTTCAACGGGCGAATGCGCCGATGTCAATCGGCACGGCGCGCCTGCGTCCTTCGATATCGAGGGCCGGCGCCCCGTCTGCTTCACCGCCGCCTGCGGCGGGGCTTCGCGGGCCCGGTCGGAGGTCGAAACGGCCCAGGCGCATGTCGAAATTCACGAACTCGGAAAATATGAACGGGTCCACGATATTATGTTCGCCGACGCTGCCCTTCATCGCGTCGAGCAGCCGGTCTCCGACCCGGATCTCGATCTTGGTCGACGCGATGTTATGATCAACGACGAGATTTTGGCCGCTGGCGAGGATTTGTGCGGCGATATTGTTCCGCACGAGAACGTCTTGTGACGGCGCTCCCTGCTTGGAATCATGAACCATAAGCCAGGTCGGAGACCGCGCAGGACGCGCTGGAACGACGGTGTTGTTGGCGATGACGGCGTTCCGGATTCCGCTAAGGGCTATGCCGTGCCAGGTATTGGTAATCACGAGGTTGTTGGTCACTTTCAGCCCGTCCCATTGGCCGTCGAAGATCGATATGCCCTGCATGGCGTTGTCTTCAGCCGGATTGAGGTTGACGACCCAGTTCGAGTCGATGACGACATTGCGGTTGGTCGCGCCGGGCGCGGTCCACCCCTGGATGGCGTCAGGGTGAAGGGGTTCGGCCGGCGAATGGCGGCTGCTGCGAATGTGGTTTCCGCGGATCACGACATTGCTCGCAGTCGTGTCGATGCCGTCGTTGCCGAAATCCTCGATCAGATTGCCCTGGACCAGACTGTCTTCCGCGGAAGGCGCGATCCCTATGGCGTCACGCAAATTGAAGAAGTGATTTCCGATAAGCGTGGTGCAACGCGCGTATGTTAGGAAACCGGTCTTGTACGGCTTGTTCACCCAGTCGCCGGGACTCCATCCCTCCGTCTGATCGGCTGTCGAGAAAAAATCATCCGTAAACACGATGTTGTCAGCAGGGCCGAAATAGTCGTTCATCCCGACACCGACCATTGGGCCGTAGAGATCCTTTTCCGGCCTCTGGCCCTGGAACTTGATTCCTCGAAACAGCCAATGCGACGAGGATACGAGGCGCAAGGACCGCACGAGCGGTGTCTGCCCGGGGCCCGCGACCACGGAAATGAAGTTCTGATTCACGTATTTCGAGACATCGACCGTCCCATGGTCGCCGCTCATCAGGACGATCGTATCGCCTGGCCTGATCGGGCCGTTGGGGTTGATCGGCACCGTCGGCAGGGCGCCGTCTAGGGTTCGGCGGCCGTACGTCCGGGTCGCGACGAGATGGTTGTTGGGATCGAGCACTTCGGCAAGCGTGCGCCAGGGCTTGGCTTCGGAGCCATCGTTGTCCTTCGCGCCGCGGACCGGATCGACATAAAAATTACGACCTCCGTTCGAGGCGTTGCGGACATCGCAACCGTGGGCAACCTCAATCGCGGTTGCCGCTTCGGCCGGCAGGCTGACGAGCGCAAACGCAAGCAGCAAAATTGCGGCTTGCGCCTTCACGGCGAAAGCTGCGCGAAAAAAGGAACTTGAGCTTCGTTCGGCTCTCATGATGTAATACTGGCTTCGAGCCCAGCCATCTCAAGGCGCGCCGGCACGGGGTCGCGTTGGAGAAGGGCTTGAAACGCCCGAGCGCGATAGGATCCGATTTCTTCATATGTAAAGTTCAAAGCGGCCGCCTCTGCCGCTTGGCCGAACGACAGACGAAGGTCGGGCGAACTCGCGAGCTTTGCCATGGCAGCCGCGAGCGCGTCGACGTCGCCCGCAGGGACGACGAACCCGCTGACGCCATCCGTGATCAGGCGTCCCGCCCCCATCGGCGTGGTGATGACCGGCGCCCCGCATCCGGCCGCCTCGAAGTTGACCTGGGGCCCCCCTTCCTCGAATGTCGGGAAGACGAAAAAGCTCGCCTGACGATACAGCTCCGCAAGATGATTTGTGAAGCCGACGAACGATATTGACGGATCATTCAGATAGGGTCGGAGAAAAGGCTTCATTTCCCTGGCGATCTTGCCGACGAGAATCGAAGCGTCCGTCGATCCTGCTCTGTTTCCACGCCTTGAGCAATTGGGGGACGCCTTTGCGAAGGCACACCGTCCCGACGTAAAGTGCCGTAATTGATGTTGAACGTTCCGTTTCGCTGGCGCCGCCGAAGCGTTCAGGGTCCCACCCGAAGCTCGACGGGACGATCCGGGCCGGATCGACGCCCGCCGCAAGCACGCCGGCCTCCACCTGCTGGGGCGCAAAGATGTAATCGTAGAGCCGCAGTTCTTCCTCTTCCATCCGCACCATCGATTCGGTAATCCCGTGCGCGGGCGGTACGCCAAGCGCTCGATAAGCTTCGTCGAGGATTCGCTTCGCCACCGCGCAAGTGCAATTCGTCATCTCGCGCACGGTGACGATGCCGCGCGCCTTCGCTTTTAAAATCATTGACTTATGTTTGCCCGGCCAGAACCAGGCAACAGATGTCCATGGATCCATCGATTCGAGAGCCTTGGCAAAGGCGTGGTTCACCGTCAGCCGGCCGATCTCCCGCGCGGCGAGGTAGGGTGAGCGGCGGAGGAGGAAAGGCAAGGTGTGCTTGACGGCCACGTGGGCGGCAGTTTCGACCTTCGTCCGCGGCGTGAACAGGATCGAGGAAACAACGTTGGACGGCATGTTCTCCAGGATCGTTGCGCAGCTTCGAGCCGGCCCATGCCCATCATAGGGCAGCGGCAGGTATGTGCAGACCGTGACGACGCGGTCATTCACCCCGTCAGGATTGTCGAGCTTCGTCAACGCGATTCCCTCTGGGTGCGATATTTACGTCGGTGTCGAGGTCTTTTGAGCCCTTAATCCCTAAAGTCTTGCGCTTTTTCTCGGCGTAAAAATGATCGAGGAAGAGGGCACAAGCGACAAGGATATAAAGGGAGAAATAATTGTCACGCTGCGATAAAAAGAATCTGTACGTCAAATAGGCGATCAGTGCGCAGGCTATCGCGCCAGCCATCCCTCCTTCTTTCAAAGGATCGCGCAGGAATCGATAGGCGCCGCGCCAGGCCGCGGCGATCATCATCCCGAAAAAGCAGACGACTCCAGGCACGCCCGTTCCGATGAGCACGGACAGCAGGCCGCTGTCCACCGTCGGAAGCTTGGCGCCAGGAGCATAGAAACCGACAGCGTCGCCTTCGGTGCCGAATCCATAGCCGGTAATCGGATTTCTCAGAATTTTCGGCCATGCGAGCGCCCACTGCTCCCTTCGCCCCTGGTCGCTGTAGGCTTCCATGCCGCCGCCGAGCACGATGTTGTGAGCCCGCCGCCAGAACAGCACCAGGGCGATCACGATCGCGACCCCCATGATTCCGGCCAGCACGGCGATCGCCGGTCCCATACGGTGCGGCTCGAAGCACCAGGTTCTGACGATCCAAAGGGAGATGAAAGCCACCGTAGCGACAAAGAACGACAGATAGCCGCCCCGCGAGCCGGACACGAAGATGCCGGCGAGGAACAACAAGGTGAGAACGGCGCCGACGGCTCGCTCTCGCGCCGTTTCACCGAAGAAAAGAAAGAAGTAACCAAAGGGTATCATCATGGCCTCGAATTCGGCGAAGGACAGAGAGACGGTGTACACAGACGAGGCGCGATACATTCCGTTTCGAAAGGGGTTCGAAGTGAGTATCGCCGCGAATGCCTGGTTGCTCTCCGCCAAAGCATTGACCAGGACTTTCGGCATGATCGCGATGAAAACGTTCCTTTGCAGCTTGAATTCGATAATTCCGATCAGCGTGACAAACAACGCGCACCACAAGAACACGCGGATAATCTTGAGGACATCCTGTTCCTCCCGGACGACGTATAGAATAGCAAGAAATGGCACATACCATTCCAGGAAGGCGTCGACCAACCCGTTCAAGCTCGCCGTCGGACTCAGCGACGTGAATATCGACGCCATGATTGCGCCGAGATAGCCGAAAACGAATATTGCGATGACCCGGTTGTCGTTCAATATCGTTTTGACGCGATGACGGACCTTTGATGATCCGGCGAATGCAAGCAGGACAAGCAAGATCAACGGAAACGTGACAAGACGTCTCGCAGAAATCCACGGCAACCCCGGCACGATAAGCGTGTAATACGTGGGTATACATAGATCGACGACGAGCAGAGCAAAAAACAGACGCCGCACGATCCTGTCCGGTACGGCGGCTAAATCCGGCATCGTCCAGAGCAACACAAGCCCAACGGCGCCGACGACGCCGAAGGCGCCGGTGGGCGGCAGGACGACCGCAGCGAGGCCGACGATCGCGCCGAGCAAGATCGCCGTCGCGCTCCATGCCGCGACCACCGCCATCGGGCGGACAAATCGCGGAGCCGCGCGCAGGGCAAACCCAGCTTCGCCTCTCGCAGTCGATCCGACTTGCCTGAGCGCGGAAAGAAAGACGGAACTCGTGCCTATCACCCTTCCGCTTCTCTCGCGGCAGCCCTGACGGGTCAAACGCGAGCCATAGCAACATATTGACTAGTTGAAATGATCGCCGCTATCTCCCTTTCGGAAAGCGATCGGCTGAGTTGCGCGACCGGACTCATAAATACGTATGGAACACGTATTTAAATAACGTCGTGACGATAAAAGGGGTCGCAAGTAACTGAGAACACTTAGGCCCGCCGCTAAAGATGCGCTAAGCCCCGGCGCCGGCAATTGGCGAAACCTCCATTTCGAGCCCCGAACTCAAGGTTGGACGTCGCCGTCCCGCGGCCGCGGCGGAGGGCGTGAACCGGCCGTTTATCGTTGTGTCACCGGACCATTTCTCGTAGAATTGCACTTGGTCGCCCCAGTCGCCCGGGTCCGGTTCCTCGAGGGGCCGAGGGAGTGGAAGATGTCGATTGGCCAAGTCCTTCTGATACTCTGGCGTCGCGGTTGGATTGTTGTGCTGACGCTTGTCGCTACGATGAGCGTCGCGATCGGCGTGCTGCTGTTTGTCCCGGGCCGCTATGACGCCGTCGCGTCGGCGAGCATCGACCAGGGGTCGATCGATCCGGTCACCGATGCAATGAGCGGCGGCGGCGCGAGCATGGTTATGCTCATGCAGGGAAACATGCTTGAGCTCGTCCAGAGCCATCGCGTAGCACTCGATGTCGTCAAGCGCTTGAACCTGGCCGCCGATCCAGTCGGTGCAGGAAAGCTTCCGGCGGTCGGATTCCTTCGGGCGGGAAAGCATTGACGACTGGATGGCCGAGAGCTTGGTGAAGAGTGTCGACCCGAAGTTCCCGATTGGCACGAACGTCTTGACGATCAAGTATAAGTCAGGCAACCCAATTCAGGCGGCGTTGATCGCGAATGCGTTTCTCGCATCCACCATTGACGAGGCGATCGCCATGAAAGCCGCCTCGGGCGATCAGACCGCCCGCTGGTTCGATCCGCAGCTTGACGAATTGCGCAGGGAAGTCGATCAGGCGCGCGGAGCGCTCGAGGCTTTCCAAGTCAAGACGAACGTCGTCGCCCCGACTGCCGGCGGCGCAGACAGCGAGACCAGCGAACTGATGACCGCGACGCAGAATCTGTCGGCCGCGAAGACCAACCTCGCCATGCTGCAGAACCGACTGTCGAGCGGCGCGACGGACCTCAGCATTGACCCGTCGGACCCGGACCTTCAGTTGCTCGCCGGGCTAAAGGAAAGGCTGTCGACAGCGGAGGCTGCGGTCTCAGCAACCAGGAACTCTCTAGGAGCAAACAATCCGAAGGTGCTGGCCGAGACTGCGCGCATCGTCGGCCTGCGAAAGCAGATCGCCGACGCGACGGACAAAATGCATCAGCATCTCAAGGACCGAATCGCCCAGACGCAAAGCCTGATCCCCACTTTGGAAGAAGCGCGGGCGAACGCGCAAAAGGGGCTGATTGCCACTCAGGCGCAGCGCGACCGGCTTGGCGAGCTGGAGCGCGATCTGGCTTTCCGGGTTGATCAACTGAACACCCGACAGAAGATGGCCGCGCAGGCGCGGCTTCAAAGCAAGCTGACGTTCGCGAATATCTCGGTCCTTGACAGAGCGGTACCTCCGATCGAACCGTCGTTTCCAAAGCCATTGATCGTTGTTCCGGTAGGAATTGCGGCTGGTCTGGCGTTGGGATTGCTGCTGGCTTTGATCGCTGAGGCGACCGACCGCCGCGTTCGCGTTCCGGCAGATCTCGAATTCGCCGCCTCGAGGCCAGTGCTGGGCGTCGTCCGCACACAGAGAACTCTCGAGCCGACACAGGAGGTTACGCGCCGCGTGAAATAGAGTTGCTCGCGTTACCGCGAGTGCGGCGGGTGCCGGGGATGCGAAGACCAGTGAGCTTTATCGTCCTGTCGCCGACGCGTTCCGCGAGACCATCGAATTGCTTTCCAATCTTGGCTCTGCCGGCGCACGGTTGGACAAGAATTGAATCAGAAGGAGAAGCCTCGGACCGGAGCAATCCGAAACGCGGAGTTCGGGATTCCAGGTGTCATCTCAACCTCCAGGATATTCGTGAGGAAGCCCAGCTCTTCTGGCTTGAGCAAGCGGGCGTCGGAGGACTCATGGCCATCTGCCGCGCTGCCGTCGGATTCTGCAAATCCGTTCGGGGCAGGAAGGCGAGCCCGACCTTGGCGACGTTGTCTGAGGCGGCGAAGTCGGTCCTCTTGGGGTCATTATCCTCAACTATACCGATGTCCGAAAGTCAACTAATCTCGGTAAAACACCATATTGGGCTCGGCCCATGGAGGCGAGCGTGAAACGAACAGATCCTCCACCCTCTACGAGCCTGGAAGGCCAGTTCCTGATCGCGATGCCGTCGTTACGGGCCGGCCTCTTCGCGCGTTCGGTGGTCTATCTCTGCGCGCACCGCGAAGACGGAGCGATGGGGCTGATCATCAACCAGCGCGCCGATGAAATCGATTTCGGCCAGCTTCTGGTGCAACTCGGCATTGTGCCGAGCGACCAGGCGATCCGGCTTCCACCGCGCGCGGAAGCCGTCCGGGTGGTCCACGGCGGGCCGGTCGAGACTGGCCGCGGCTTTGTGCTTCACACGCCAGACTACGGTTCGACCGACTCGACCGTAAAGATCGCCGAGGACATCTGTCTGACGGCGACCATCGACATCCTGCGGGCGATCGCTGGCGGGACGGGCCCGGCCCAGGCAGTGCTGGCGCTCGGCTATGCCGGCTGGAGCTCCGGTCAGCTGGAAAGCGAGATCCTCGCCAACGGATGGCTGACCTGCCCCGCCGATCCCGCTCTCATCTTCGATATGGACGATATCCACAAATACGATCGGGCTTTGGCGAAACTCGGCGTTGATCTCGGAATGCTGTCTTCCGATGCGGGCCATGCCTGATCAGATCGGCTTCGACGTCAGCTTCGAGCAACCATTCGCTTCGGCCGAGGCCTCGAAAGTCTGCGCCCGTCGCGCCAGATCAGCAAAGGCGGCGGGGTCCGCGCCGGTGAGGAAGACTTGCCCGCCGAGGCGCTCCAGCGCGTCGAACAGCGCGGCGCGCCGCCGCGGGTCGAAATGCGCGGCGATCTCGTCCAGGAGCGCGACCGGCGCAATGCCCGACATCTCGGCGACGAGCCGGGCATGCGCGAGCACGAGTCCGAGGAGCAGGGCCTTCTGCTCTCCGGTCGAGGCGCTCGACGCAGGCGCGTCCTTCGGACCGTGCCAAACGGCGAGGTCGCCGACATGGGGGCCGACTGTCGTTCGCCCCGCGGCCGCGTCGCGGTCGCGATTGTCGCGCAGAATGCCGCGATAACCGTCCTCGGCCTCGATCGCGGGACCGCTGGCGGCGAGCGCCTCGATCTGTCCGTCAAGGGCGAGGCGGGCCCAAGGAAATGGCGACGCGTCATCCCGCTCGGCCGTGATCGAGGCCTGGAGCCGGCTCACGCACTCAAGCCGGGCAGCGGCGACCGCGACGCCGAGTTCGGCTGCCTCGCGTTCGACCGCGTCGAGCCAGGCGGCGTTGCGCGCGCCCTCCTCGAGGAGGCGATTGCGCCCGCGTAGCGCCCGCTCGAATTGTCCGACCCGCGCGCCGTGGCCGGGGTCGATGGCGAGAACGAACCGGTCGAGGACGCGGCGCCGTTCGCTGGCCGGGCCGGAAAAGAGCGAGTCCATCGACGGCGTCAGCCAAACGACCCGCACATGATCACTGAAGGCGCTCGACGACGAAATCGGCGCCCGATCGATTCGGTTCATCCGCAAGCCCTCGCCGTCGCCGTTGGGCGGCGACCAACCCGAGCCGAGCTGGCGCCGCTCGCCGTCATCCTCCACTTCGACCGACATTGAGAACCCGCCTGCGCCGCCTGTCCGCGCGCACTGCGAAAACTCCGCACGGCGCAGGCCGCGGCCAGGGGAAAGCAGCGATAATGCCTCCAGGAGATTGGTCTTTCCGGTCCCGTTCTCGCCACACAGGACGACAAGGCGGCGGTCGATCGCGAGATCGAGCGTTGCATAGGAGCGGAAATCCCGCAACATGATGCGGCGCACGAGCGGACGCCGCCGCACGGGTTCTATGCCCTCCGGGCTGGCCATGGCGCTGGCATGTGCCATGTCCGCAGCGAACGGGGAAGAGCGCAGGCGACCCATGAAACCTTTCGACGTCCTGATGCCAGCCGCCGGCCACCGACCGGTCGACCGCATGGTATTCGAGAGGCTTCCCTTGCACAGCTTGTGACTCGGCCCGCAAGCCTGGTCGAGGCGAACTTCATGAGCCGTTTCCCCCGCTCGCGGCCCCGGGCGGGACCGAGACGCGCCATATCGTGAATGCGGACGTGCTGCGGGCGCTCGGCCGCGCGGCGCGCTCGTCAACATTGCCCGTGGCACGCTGGTCGACGCGGTGGGCGCTGCCGAGGCGCTGAGGACCGGGACCATCCTGGCGGCCGGCGTCGACGTGTTCGAGAACGAGCCGCATGTTCCGGCGGAACTGATCGCGCTCGACGACGCCGTCCTCCTGCCGCACGTCGGCTTCGGCCTCCGAAGACACACGCAACGCCATGGCCGAATGCGTCGTGGCCAATCTCGTCGCCTGGTCAGAAGGCAGGCCGCACTTGACCCCCGTGCCCGAGACCCCCCCGCGGGGACGCTGGCGCGCCGACAGTTAGCCCGTCTTCGCGGATTCGGCCATTTTCTGGGGGTGCTCGTTAAGGAAATCAATATCTTGACCGAAAAGGTCTTCACTACAGGAGGTGTTGGGCGGGAAGCGCGGCGGCGGCGATTTTGGGGGGCGGCTGGGCCGGCAGCTTGAGCTTCATGCGGGCGATGAGGAGGCGCAGGTCGGGCTCGGGTTCGGTGAAGCGGGTGAGGACGATCTCTCGGCCGTCGGTGGTGGGCAGGTGCACGTCGATCATCTGCAGGGCGGCGAATTTCGCCAGCGCGCTACGCGCGGTGAGACCCGGGGCGAGGCTGTGCAGGCGGCGGGTCAGGGTGATCTGCAGGCAATAGGCGAGGAAGGCGACGAAGATGTGGGCTTCGATGCGCTTCTCGCATTTATGGAAAACCGGGCGGATCGCGAGGTCGCCCTTCAGGTTTCGAAACGCCTCCTCAACAGCAACGAGCTGGATATAGTACTGCCAGAGTTTGGCGGGATCGTCGTCGGTCATGTTGGTGCGCAACAGGTAGCGGCCCTCGCGGCGTCTGATTTTGCGCAACTTGTCGCGGTCGAGCGCGTAGGTCAGCGCGCCGGTCTTGTCGACCTCGGTCTTGACGAGCCGCCAGGCGCAGGGCGCCTTGGAGCGCGCCGCGCCGAGCTTCATCAGCCTTTCCTCACGGGAGACGTCCATCTCAGCGAGCTTCTTCAACCGCGCCCACAGCCATTTGAGCTGTCGCCTGCGCATTGCGCGCTCTTTGCTGACGCGATCGGCGCTCTGGGCCAAGACGTAGAGCTCTTCGTCCTGGGCCAGGAGCTTGACCTCGACCCCCTCGCGCGCCTTCCGCCAGGGCTTGTCGAGGAGCTGCTTTTCGAGGCGGGTCAGGCGTCCCTTGGGCGTTCCGACCAGATAGCGCACAGGCGGATCGGAGGCGCGCATCTCGGCGAGAACCTCCTCGGTCGGCACGCCGCGGTCCATGACCCAGACCCGCCGCGCCTTGCCGTACTGGCTCTCGATCTTTTCGAGGAAGGACCGCAGCGTCTTGCTGTCGGCCGTGTTGCCGGGCAGAACCTCGTAGGCGAGCGGCAGCCCTTCGGGGGTGACGAGGAGGGCGATGACGAGTTGCGGGCAATCGGGCCGCTTGTCGCGGCTGTAGCCGTGGCGGCGTTTCGAGCCCTCGGGCAGGTCGGAGGCGTTGACCTCGAAATAGGTGCTGGTCAGATCGTAGAGCAGCACGTCGAAGGAGGCGTTGAATAGATCGCGCCAACGCTTGCGTCAGATGTGAGAACAGCGCCTGTTTGTGGGCGATGAGCTTGTCGTGACAGGCGTAGAGCTTGTGCGCTTCCGCAAGGCCGAAGTCGGCGCCGAGCAAATCGGCCATGGCGCTATCGAGGAACCATTGGCGATGCAGCCGCCACTCGCTGCCGGGTGAAATGAGGCGATACGTCGCCAGCACTTGCAGCACGTCGGCCCAGCGCGTCCCTTTGCGGCTTCCTGGCAGGCGATCGGCCCAGAAGCGGTCGAGTTGCAGTTCGCGCCACAGAACGCCGGCGAGCCAGCAGGCGCCCCACTGGCGCGGCCGGCAGAGCCGCATCTCGCCGAGCCGCAGACGCACGATCGAGGCGGCGGCGGGAAGATCGCAACGCTCATCGGAAAACAACGACAGCGAACGGGGCGCGCCGGCGTCCTCGTCGAACACCTCGATCGCCCTGCGCCAAGCTTCAGCCTGAGAAGAATTGATCTCGCCGAGGTATAGGACATAACGCTGCACCACCCGACCGCTGTCCAGACGCCGGTTCTCGACAACGCTCCAGTAGAGATGCGTCTTCCCGTCCTTTCGCCGCTCGGTCTTCCGGAGAAACATGGCGGAACCCAGTTTGACACGGAAAGTCGAGTTGAGGAATCCGGTTCAAACTGAGTTGGTCTTCACTACAGCCGATTTTGGCCCCGGCCCCAATAGCCACATCAAACAATCCAAATACTTGGATGGCGTGAAACGCCGCAAAATCAGGTTACCCACAGGCGAATCCGCGAAGACGGGTTAGGCCAGCGCGCCAATGTGGATTGGTCGGCCGCACAATGGTACTTAGTGGCAGTGTGGAAACTGCTTGCGGGCCCGGGCGAGCGCGCCGCCTCATATCTGGCGGACCCGGACGCTGTTTGCCGCATCAGCGACGAAACAAGAACATAACATAAATTAAGACGAAGACGCAAGGAAAATGCCATTCGCTGGCGGCTCCTGACTTGGACCCGACAGCCCGAACAGCCGGAATTGCCTGGACAACGAACCTTCGGCGCTTCGCTGGAACCATCATCTCCGCCCCAACCGGGCGTCCGGTCGTTGGGCTAGAGCCGGCGTCGGTCAGCAACGATCTCGCCCGGAATGACTGTGTCAGCTGTCATTGACATTGTTGCTTGCGTTCGTTGAAAGTTCTGGCAAATGGACTTGACGGCCCTGCGGGTGTTGTCAGGCTTGTCCATTGATTTCGATGGTTCGACAGCGTCGCGATGATGGGGACGATCGAGTGACCACAGAATTGAACGACCGCATCTCGCCGGAGCCCGCAGCGGCGTATCCGGCCCCGTCAGCCGTGCTTGAACTGCTGAAACCCATTACGTGGTTTCCGCCGATGTGGGCGTTCGCCTGTGGCGTGGTCTCATCCGGCGTGCCGATTGTCGAGAATGCATATACGGCGCTTGTCGGCGTGATCCTGGCTGGTCCGCTCGTGTGCGGCATGAGTTCAGGCGTTCAACGACTGGCATGACCGTCACGTCGATGCAATCAACGAACCGCAGCGGCCTATTCCGTCGCGCCGTGTTCCCGGCCTGTGGGGCCTTTACATCGCGACTGTTTGGACGGTGCTTTCCCTGCTCGTCGCTGCGAGCCTCGGAACCTGGGTGCTGATCGCCACCGTGGTCGCGCTCACACTTGCTTGGGCCTACAGTGCCCCGCCATTTCGGTTAAAGCGCAATGGATGGTGGGGAAATGCGGCCTGCGGGTTTGCTTATGAAAGTCTCGCGTGGATCACCGGCGCCGCAGCCATGCGGGGCGGAACTTTACCTCAGGCTCAAGTCCTGCTGCTCGCCGCCCTCTATGGCGTCGGCGCGCACGGGATCATGACCTTGAACGATTTCAAGGCCATCAAGGGCGATCGTGAAATGGGGATCAACTCGCTGCCCGTCCTGCTCGGACCGGATCGCGCCGCGCAGGTTGCCTGCGCCATTATGGCGGCGCCTCAGTTCATCGTGAGCGCGCTTCTGCTGTCCTGGGGCCTGCTTGTCGAAGCCGGCATCGTCGCTCTCTTGTTGATCGTCCAACTGCTCATGATGCGGCGGTTCTTGCGCGCGCCGGTTGCGGACGCCGTCTGGTACAGCGGTTTCGGCGTTCCGCTGTTCGTTCTCGGCATGATGGCCAGCGCGGTCGCCATCCGCGTTTTCGCAGGGACGTAGCTTCCACGTCCGACCATTCGATCGAGTGAAACTTGCGCGCCTTTGGTCCCCGCCTGCTCGCATTTCTTGCAGGTCTGATGCTCTGCGGAGTTGGTGTCTGGCGACTGGAAGACGCGCGCTCTGGACTGTTGATCACGCCGCTCGAGGTTGGCTCGACGCCGGCGACCGTCTACCGGCGCGCGAACATCGAGAAGGCGCCGGCGGTGATTATCGCCCACGGCTTTGCTGGGTCACGCCAGTTGATGGAAGCCTATGCGCTTACACTCGCCCAGGCCGGCTACATCGCCGTCTCCTTCGATTTCGAGGGTCACGGCAGAAACCCGACGCCCATGTCGGGCGACGTCACGCGCGTCGATGGGACCACCCGATTGCTGGAGCGCGAGATCGGCCGCGTGACCGATGCGGTTTTGGTGCTCCCCTTCGTCGATGGCCGTGTGGCGCTGCTCGGGCATTCGATGGCCTCCGACATCATCGTCCGGCGCGCGCTCGAAGATCCCCGTATCGCCGCCACCGTGGCCGTCTCGATGTTTTCGAAAGCGGTGACCAGGACGGAACCGCGAAATCTCCTGATGATTACCGGAGCCTGGGAACCGTTTCTGCGCGCGGACGCTCTCAAGAACGCGCGGCTCGCCGATCCCGCGGCGAACGAGGGCGGGACCATCGGAGACCCGGCCCGGAACACCGGCAGGCGCGCGGTCGTGGCGCCGGATGTCGAGCATGTCGGCATTCTCTACTCGCCGACGGCGCTCAGCGAGGCGCGGTCGTGGCTCGACGCCGTGTTCGAACGCACGAGCAGCGGCCCGGTCGCCGCGACCGGCGGATGGATCGTGATGTTGCTCGCCGGCCTCGTGGTTCTGGCCTGGCCGCTAGCTGGGCTTCTGCCTCGGGGCGAGAAGCTGTCGCCGACGCTGCCGTGGCGGAGCTTCCTGATCGCCGTGCTGGTCCCCGCGGTCGTGACGCCGCTTGCATTGACCCGGATCGATACGCATTTCCTGCCCGTCCTCGTCGCGGACTATCTGGCCGTCCATCTCTTCGTCTATGGAATGCTGTCGCTCGGCTTCCTCACCTGGAGCGGCGCCCTAATCGGTCGCGTGGCGTGGCTCTCCGGGTTCGCGCTCGCCGCCTACGGCATATTCGTTTTCGGCGGGGCGCTCGATCGTTACGTCGCCTCCTTCATGCCCATTGTCGCAAGGCTGCCGATCATCGCCGCCATCACAGTCGGGGCGGTCCCCTATATGCTTGCCGACAGCCTGGCGACGGACAGCGGACGAGCGTCGATCCTGCGGGTTTTCATTGCGCGCGGCGCGTTTCTCGCGTCGCTTGGCGCGGCCGTGGCGCTCAATTTCGAGCGGCTCTTTTTCCTGATTCTCATCATCCCCATCATCGTCGTGTTTTTCAACATATTCGGCCTGATGGGGGGCTGGGTCGGTCGCCGCACGATGTCTCCAGCCGCGGTGAGCATCGGGTTGGGCCTCATCCTGGCGTGGTCCCTTGGCGTCACGTTTCCGATGTTCTCGCTAGGCTGAAAACCAGGCAGGCTTCACAAGACGGCGTGGTCTCCGCGCTCGGCTGAGACCTCGCCCTTGATCAGGCGCGCATAGAAATCGAACAGCGTTTCGGTTCCGGCCGAGGGCGTCGCGGCGGCGTCGTAACGCCCCGTCTCCGGGTCTAAAACGAGCATCGACTCCGACGCGTAATAGCGGCCGATGCGGGCCAGTTCCGCTTTCTCTGCCAAAGGCGGAAAGACGCGCCCGAGCCCGTCCAGCACGAACACGATGGAATGGAGAAGCGCCAACGGCACATGCCTGAACCGCGGCTTGCGCCCCAGCAAAGCAAACAGATACTCCCCCTGCTGTTTCGGCGTGATCGCATCCCCCGGACCGCCGATGGGCAGCACGCGATTGCAGCGGCTTTCGTCGTCCAGGCATTCCGCGAGGAAGCGGCCCAGATCATCGTCGCTGATGGGCTTGCACGCCGTCAAGGCGCCATCGCCGAAGACCACGAAGGGCTTGCCCCGCTTCACGCGATCGACTTGCCCGGACAGCGACTTGAAGAAGGCGGTGGGCCTGACAATAGAGTAGGTCAGGCTAGACGCCATGAGGACTTTCTCGAACGCCAGCTTCGCGTGCTGAAAGGCGAGACGCGGCTTCTGAACGCAGATCGCGGACAGGAGCACCATGCGCGTAACCCCTGCCGCCTGCGCAACGGCGAGCGCCTCAACATGAGCCCGATAATCGACCGCCCAGGCGTCCATCGGCGCGCCGGTGCGCGAAGCCAGACACGAGACCAACGCATCGAAGCGCTCGCCGCAAAAGCCGTCGCGGGCGAGGGAAGCCGGGTCGGTGACGTCGCCGAAACGTACGGCGCTGCCCCGCAGCAGCTTCGCGCTGTTGTCCGGGGCGAGCGCGCCCCTGACGCCTGCGCGGGGCCGCACAAAACACACAACGTCGTGACCGCGCCGCACCAGCGCACGCGCCGTCACACGACCGATGGCGCCGGTGGCGCCGAGGACGAGCACGCGTTTTGCATGGGCGGACCGAACGGCCGCTGGCGGTATCGCTAGATCAATCATCAGCTCGCAGCATCTGCTGACGTCAAGCCGCCGGGAATGGATGCATTGGATATCAGAACGTGACCGAAAGGCCACGTGTTGAGCTCACGCGCCGGAACCAGGCACGCCGTTGAGCCCGACTTCGTGCCATAGTGAAACCGACCCGTTCAGCCTAAGCCGGGTTTCTGGCGCATCGCGCTCGTTCACCGGACGCGTTTGGAAGAGGGAGCAATGGATCGATTCCGGGCCATCCGGTCGCCGTTAGCAGGCGCCAAGCGACAGATTCGAGCCACGAGGGCCGCCACCTTCGCCAGTTCACCCTTGCAGGAACGACCAAGCTCGTTCCATCCTTAGACTACGTCGATCCCCCGTGGCTCTTGGCCGCGCTTTGCGCCGGCGTCCTGGACGGCCGGCAGCCGGCGCGCGATCGCTTCGGACGTCCATCTCTCGGACTGTCTGGAAAGCGCCCGACGGGCGGAGGGCGGCAATCTGATGAACGCCGGCAGACCGCGCGCGTCGAGAGGCTGCGATCGGTCCATCCCCAGCCTTAACCGTTCAATAATGCTTCGGTGCGCTGGCGCAGCGTCCTGACCAGCGCGTCTGCACCCCCGCCCCCGGCGAGGATCGAGGCAAATTCGTCGCGACGAGTCGCCAAGTCGCTCACCGTTCCATTGAAATAAACATCGATCACCCGGCCGCCGCGGACGAGATAGTTGATCGTGACGGTCCGGCCTCCCGCTTGGATCAGCTTCGTCTTGACGACTTCGCCGCCGCCGCGGGCCTCCGGGGTCGTCTGCGGCTGAACGACAAAGCTCTGGCCCGAATAGTCACTCACGAGACTCGCATAGTCCGCGATAAGGAAATGAGAAAAGGCCTCGCGGACGGCAGCCTGCTGCGACGGCGAGAAAGTCCTCCAAGCGGGGCCCGCTGCGTACCTCGTCATCGTCCCGAGATCGAACGCGGAGTTGATTGCCGGTCCGAAGCGCCGGTCGCGTTCGCGCACGCTTAGGCGGTCGGCCTGTTGGAGAGTCGGCAAAAGTTGCTGGTAATAGGCTTGGATGCGTCTTGCAGCTGGCGCGAGCTCTTGAGCCCGTGAAGACACTGGCCCAAGAAAGAGGAGGGCCGTCAGCGCTGCGATCAGGGCCGCCGACAGCCTCGGTTTCAAAGCATTCATCGTGGACGTTCAACCTCGCTAGACAGACCCCGCCGAGCCGGGTTCAAGCCTTAGAGCCCATTTTCGGAATCGAGTCGAGACCAGCCTGATCCCGGCGGGAAGGCGCGAGAGCGATGAGACGGCGGCAGAAGCGGCGACAAGTATCGCCTTGGGGCTCGCTCTCTGGAGCGGGTCGATTTTTGGTGAACCGCCGCGTAGGCCCTCATCCGGCTGGCTGTCGCCGGCCTTTTTTCCCGCGAGCGGGAGAAGGGATCAGCGGCGCCGCCGCGCGCCCCTCTCCTGCTTGCGACCTGTTTGCGACAGAGGGCCGGGGTGAGTGGCGGTCACTCCGACCAAAACTCATCAAACTCTAATGGCTCGGATCGCGACACGTCAGTCGCCGCCCCGACGCGCATTCAACCGCTTCGATCAAAAGCGAAACTTGAGGCCGCCCGTCATTGGAGCGCCGGGGCCGTCGCGGCCGGCCCTGATGGAAAAGCCGGCTTCATCTTCGACGGGAAGGGTTCTCTCCGGCAGCGGAAAATCCCCACCTTTCACTTTGCCCGAGCCGAACGGAGGGGCATAAGGATCCGAGAAGGAAATGTCGCCGAGGTTCGCAGCCCTCAAAGGGGCAGATTTGACGATCTTCGCTCTCGTCTGGCGCGGCTTGGCGGGATTCTGCCGCACAGACGATACTTCACTCGCCCACGCCTGCGTCAAGGCGAGGAGGCATGCCAATCCTGCGAGGGTCGGCCAGCGGCTCATATTCACACGTCCGCGTATGTATTAAGGCTTAGTTTACCAAATTGCGCCTCGTCGCGCAAATCAATCTCATAGACCGCCCTTTGCGCGCGCGGCCGGGCGCTGCCGTCTTGCCGAGAGGCCTGCCGCTCGGCGAATGCGCACTTTTGGCACCGCATCAGCGGATCGGTCCGGATTGACTTGCTGCCCAATTCGTGCGCTCCACGCGGCTTCCCATGAACCGTAATGACAGCGCCTTCATCGTCGTAGCAATCGCGCGGACCGTTCGCGTCTCGACCCGCAACCCTTGGCTTGTTATCGCAGGTTTCGTCATCGTGGCGGCGCTTGCCGCCGGCTATGTCTCGCGGCACATCGCGATCACGACTGACAGCAGCAAGCTGCTCTCGAGTTCGCTCCCCTGGCGCCAGCAGGAGATCAAGCTCAACGCGGAATTCCCGCAGCGGACCGACCTCATCACGGCTGTCGTCGACGCAGCAACCCCGGAAGCCGCCGAAGAGGCCGCGGCCGCGCTCGCCAAAGCGCTTCAGCCGCGATCGGACCTCTTCCGCACCATCATCCGGCCCGACGGCGGCGCCTTCTTCGCCCGCAATGGAGTGCTGTTCCTCTCGGTCGATGAGGTGAGGCGCGACATGGCCCAACTCATCAAGGCGGAGCCGTTTCTCGGGACGCTTTCGGCCGACCCGACATTGCGCGGCGTCCTGGGCGCGATCTCACAGTCGATCGAGGGCCTCCGGCTCGGAAAGACGACGCTCGAAGACATGGAGCCGGCGATGGCCGCCATCTCCGACGCGCTCGATGCGGTGGCCCAGGGCAAGCGTCCCGCCTTCTCCTGGCGCAAGCTCATCACCGGCCGCGCGCCGGAGTCCTCGGACCTTCGTCGCTTCGTCAACATCCAGCCGGTGCTCGACTACAACGATCTTCAGCCGGGCGGAAAAGCGACGATGGCGATCCGCGAAATGATCGCCAAGCTCGGCCTGACGCCGGAGAACGGCGTCAGGGTAAGGCTGACCGGATCGGTGCCTCTTGCCGATGAGGAATTCGCGACCGTCGCCGACGGCGCCGCGCTCAATGGGGTCGTGACGATCCTCGTCGTTCTGCTCGTGCTGTGGCTCGCGCTGAAACAGCCGCGCATCATCCTCGCCGTCCTCGTCAATCTGGCCGTCGGGCTCATTCTGACCGCCGCCGTGGGCTTATGGATGGTGGGCCAATTGAACCTGATCTCGGTCGCCTTCGCCGTGCTGTTCATTGGGCTCGGGGTCGATTTCGGCATCCAGTTCAGCGTTCGTTTTCGCGCCGAGCGCTACGCCGACGGCGATCTCTTCGCGGCTCTGCAAGCGACCGCGCGCGGCGTGGCGGGACCGCTTCTGCTCGCAGCCGCTTCGATCGCGGCCGCTTTCTATTCGTTTCTGCCGACAGCCTATGTCGGTCTCTCCGAACTCGGTCTCATCGCCGGGACCGGGATGATCATCGCCCTGGTTACGACCGTGACCCTGCTGCCGGCGCTCATCGCGGCGCTGAAGCCCCCGGGCGAAAGAGCGCGCGTCGGCTTCGCCGCGCTCGCGCCCCTCGACCACTTCCTCGAGCGGCGGCGCAACTGGATCGTCGGGGCGACGCTGGCTGCGGTGATTCTTGGCCTGCCGCTGCTCAAGGACCTCCGCTTCGACTTCAATCCTCTGAACCTTCGCTCGAAACAGGTCGAATCGGTCGCCACGCTCCTCGACCTTATGCGCGATCCCGACACGACCCCGAACACGATCGAGATCCTCGAGAGCGATCTCCCCCACGCCACGGCTCTTGCAGAGAGGCTGCGCGCCTTGCCGGAGGCGGCGCACGTGCGGACGATTGCAAGCTTCATCCCGAAAGACCAGAAAGAGAAGCTCGCGGTCATCGACGACGCCAGCTTTTTCTTTGAGAACACCATGGCGCCCGACCAGGTCCATCCGGCGCCGACGCCGGCCGAAACGTTGGAAGCCATCAACAAGACGGCCAGCGATCTTTCCCGCGCGGCTGCGGGCGTCGACAGTCCGGCCGCCGCCCAGGCGCGCCGGCTGGCCGGCCTCCTGACGGCTTTGGCGAAGGCGCCTTCCGCAACCATGGAGGAAGCGGAGCGCGTTCTGGTGACGCCGTTGATCACGACGCTCGACCAGGTCAGGGATCTTCTGGCCGCCGAGCCTGTCACGCTCGACTCTCTTCCGCCTGAGCTGAAGAGCGCCTGGGTCGCCCCGGATGGCGAGATGAGGATCGAGGTCGCGCCGCGCGGCGACGCGAACGACAACGCGGTCCTGCGCCGCTTCGTGGACGCGGTCCGCAAAGTCGCGCCTCAAGCCACTGGAGCGCCAATATTCGTCGTCGAGGCGGCGGCGACCATCGTCAAGGCGTTTCTTCAGGCTGCACTGTGGTCGCTCCTGTCGATTGCGCTCATCCTTTTCATCGTGCTGCGCCGCTGGACCGATGTCCTGCTGACGCTCGTGCCGCTCCTGGTCGCAATCGTCGTGACGCTCGAAATCTGTGTGGCGACCGGGTTGCAGTTGAACTTCGCCAACATCATCGCGCTTCCGCTTCTGCTCGGCGTCGGTGTCGCGTTCAAGATCTACTACGTCATGGCGTGGCGTGCGGGGGAGAAGAACTTTCTGCAATCGAGCCTGACGCGCGCAGTGCTGTTCAGCGCCTGCACGACGGCGACCGCCTTCGGCTCCTTGTGGTTTTCGCACCATCCGGGAACGTCGAGCATGGGCCGGCTGATGGCGCTCGCGCTTGTAACAACACTCGCCGCCGCCGTGCTTTTCCAGCCCGCCCTTCTCGCAACTCAGCGGAAAATGGACTCCGACACCTGACTCGCGCTGACCTCCGCCGAAACCTCGCGGGTGTTGCAAAACCGCAATAGTCGCCAAAGGACGGGTCTGCTAAATTCTGTCACCGCTGGGTCTGATTTTGAACACAGAGCTGGTCGCCCCGCTGTCTCCTTCGGATAAGCGGGACCTTGGGCATCGCGCGTCAATTTGAAGGGAACCGAAGGAATGCATCGCGCTGCACCCTGGTTCATGCGGGCGATCGTGTCGAGCCTTGCGGCTCTCCTGACCGCATGCGCCGGCGTGCCGCGCGATCCTTCGTTGCCGATCGACGATCCCAACGAGGCTTTCAACCGGAAAGTTTCAGCGTTCAATGAGGCGATCCTTCATCCCCCCGCGACGATCGTCAAGGCGTTGCCCGCGCCCGTGTTCGATCGTATGCGCGATGTGGACAACAACCTGAAGGAGCCGCGCATCTTCGGGAACGACATCCTCCAGGGCCGCATGAACGCCGCCGGGATCACGTTTGCCCGCTTTATCTTCAATTCGACCTTCGGCCTCGGCGGCCTGTTCGATGTGGCAAGGGCTGGAGGCCTGCCGAAGCAGACCGGCGATTTCGGCCAGACCTTGTTCGTGTGGGGTGTGCCCGCGGGAACGTACACCGTGTCGCCTTATTTCGGTCCTGCGACCCAGCGCGACGCGGTTGGCGGCGTTGTCGACCTCGTCGGCGATCCGGTCGGCTGGACGCTCGGGGTCTTCGGATGGAAGGCGAGCATTGCGACCGGCGCGTTGAGCGCGACTGTCCGTCTCGGCCAGTTGAAGGAGGCCGAGGAATCCTCGATCGATTTCTACAGCTTCCTGCGCTCCGACTACTATCAGATCCGCCGGGCGGACCTGCGCGAAGCGCTCGGCCTGCCTCCCCTGACCGAGTTGCCGGCCACGTCCTCGCCGGCGACCGCTTCGCCCAAGACCGCAACAGCGCCGTCACAATGATGTTTGCCGCGAGCCTTCCTGTCTCCCGCCGCGGCGCAAGACATGACGGCCCTCGATGCACTGCCAAACGAACAGGCCCGGCAAACCCAGCAGCAGTTCGCGAACCCGCTTAGAAAGCGAAATGACGAGCGCCGTGTCCGCCGAAAGCCCCATGAGCGCCCCGAAAACCACAAAGCCGCCCTCTTGCGCGCCCAGCGCTCCCGGCACCATGAACGCCACCGCGTTGACGCCAGAGGTCAGACTTTCGAGGACGAAGGCGTCAATCCCGCTGAACGGCTTGTGGAGACAAAGCATCACAAGCCATATCTCGCCCGCGCTCGCCGCCCATCCGGCGAGTTGCAGCAGGCTGGAGCGCAAAAAGGCGATGCGGCGATAGGTGTCGACGATCGCCTTGTCGGTTGCCGAAGCCGAACCCGTGAAGATGGCTGGCCATTTTCCGGGCGCCACGCGTTGAGCGAAACTGGCGAACTTGAGGAACAGGCTGCGGTGCTGGAGCCCCACGAAGATCGCAACCAAGCTCGCAAGCGCGCCCACGCCAATCAGCAGCGCTCGAGCGGCAGGGACCGACGCGAGTCCGCCGAATCGCACGATCAGCAGCGCCGCGCCCGCGACGACAAATATGAGTTGGGTGATCACGCCGACCGTGGTGTCGACGACCATGCTGGCGGCGGCCTGCACGCCGGGTAGACCGCGGTGGTGGGCAAGCCGCGCGCCCACGACGTCGCCGCCCACCCCTGCGACCGGCAGGAGCGTATTGATCGATACGCGAATCCAACGGATCAAGAGGATTGCGAAGACTTTCGGTCGTTCGGGCGCCGGCATCAGCTCGCGCCACGAGAGAGCGCTGAGAGACAACGGGACTATTTGGAACAGGGCGATCGGCAGCAAGAGCCACCCGAGCAAGAGCATGGCGCGCGCCACCTCGCCCGCGCCGCTGTCGACGACGAGGAAGACGACAAGCAAGAAGCCGAAAAACGCCGCGACGATCAGCGAGGTCGAAATGGCTCTGCTCCCTTGAACCCTTAGAGCCTGCGCGATCGCGCACGAATACGATCCACGCGCTTAGTCGTCTATTGAAATTCGTCGACTAGGCCAGCCGCCGATCGCGAAGACCTTTCGCGCTCGATCCGGATCTCGACCAACTCTACGACCCCTGAAAGCATGCCGAAGTCTCATCCGCGTCACTTGCGTTGATAGCCGCGCGGCGTCGCGCCCGAGCTTGCGGCGGTCTCGCGCGGGGCCTAGCCGATCTGGTGGTCAGACGCCGAAGCGCTCGGTATAGACGGAGGCGCGCTCCCGCTCGCGCTCTGGATTGATCCCGAAGTCTTCGGGCGAATAATGATTGGCCCCGTAACCGCCATTCGGCGCCCGAGCCACTTTCGCCGCCATCGCCGCCCGCGCCTCACGCAACAACTCGAGCCCGAACGCGTCGTAGATTCGCGCGATCGTCGCAACCGGATCGGCGACCAGTGAGCGATACTGTACGTGCGCGAGCCGGAAGCGCAGCGGAAAGGACGGATCGTCCGTGAGCGCCACCATGCGCCGCATCGCATCCTGCCAGTAGTCGGCGACTTTGCGGCCGATCTCGCGCCGGTCGATTGCGCTCGTGAAGGGCGCGCGCAGAAGTTCCGTAAGGCGCGCGGCGGAAGCGAGCACATGGGCGGGATCGCGGTGCACGAACACCAGCATCGCGTCAGGGAAAACTCGGGCCAGCGTGTGCGCCGAAAACACGTGATCGGGCGATTTCAGGACCCAGCGTCGCGGCGTTCCGCCCGGGCCCTGAAGATGCCGTAGAAACCGCGCCTGAAACCAGTAGCCTTCGTCATAGCCCGACTTGTCGAGCCAAGCGTGATAGGACGGCGCACGATAGACGGCGTCGAAGCGCGGGCTGCGGAACACGTGGCTCGTGATTTCCGTGCACTCCTGGGGCGCATCCGCCTCCGTTGGATGCAGGCTGCCGATCCCTTTCGCGAGGTGGGTAAACAGCCGGAGTTGCAGGCGCACCTTTCGGCGTCCGGCCCCGAACCCGGCCGCGCGATGCTCGGGACAGGGATAGATCGCTTCCCACATTCGAGGTGCGCGGTTAGCGGGATCCTCCGCCAGCAACCCCTGCAGAAAAGTCGTGCCGCTACGTGGCAGGCCGGCGATGAAGATCGGCGGCGCGAGCGGCCGCCTCAAGATCGAGCGGTCCTCGCGCTCCGTGTCCGCTAGGATCTGAACCGTCGAGAGCATCCGCTTCAGATCCCAGCGGACCGCGAGGCGTCCGAACGGCGTGAGGCGGGCCTCTCCCCGCAGGCTCGAGGTCAGGGCGGCGAGCGCTTCGACAAGACGGGGGTCGGACAACGGCTTTACGTCCAAGCGCGTGGCCCTCGCCGCCGCGGCGATCAGAGACTCCGGCGCGAGCGTCGCCTCGTCTTCGAAGACCGCTCCGGCGAGCCGTTTGAGGCTCCAGGCGATCACTGCGCAGCCGTCGTCCGAACGACGCGATGCACGACCCACCGAAAAGGCGGCGCAGCGAAACACGAATGAATGCCGCCGAAAGCGACACGTTGCATCGTCATCGACATTTGATCCAACAGTGAGAGGCGCCAGCGATGGGGACCGAGGGCCCAGGGGCTCGGACGCCAGCGCTGCCGGACCGCGGTCGCCCCCACGAATAAGCCCGCACGCGCGACCGAGCACGTCGCGATCTTATGGCGCCGAAATACTCGTTTCAATGCGCCACCAAAGCGGCGACCGAGAAGCAGACAGCGCTTCTCATCCTATCAATGACCTGCGCAATGAGCGCCGCTCCCGGCGCAACCGACCCGTTCAGCCCAAGTCCGGGTTCTGGCGCATCGCGCTCGTTCACCAGAAGCGCTTCGAGGGGCGGCAACAGTCGATTCTGGCCCTCCACCATTCAAGCAAGCGCCAAGCGACGGATTCGAACTCCGAGGGCGGTCGGCCTTCGCCAGTTCAGCCTCCAGGAACGACCACGCTCGTTCCATCCCTTGACTACGTCGATCCCCCGTGGCCCTTGGCCGCGCTTTGCGCCAGCGCCCAAAGCATTCGGGTCGCCAACAGCCGGGCCAAGCCGGGCCGCGCGCGCACGTTGGCGCCGGCGGCCTGGATGGCCGGCAGCCGGCGCGCAATCGCTTCGGAGGTCCATCTCTCGGACTGTCTGGAAAGCGCCCGGCGGGCAGAGGGTGGCAACCTCGTGATCGACGGCAGACGAGCAGCGTCCACCGGCTGCGATCGGTCCATCTCCAGCCGCAATCGATGCAGGAGCATGAGTTGTGCAATCAGGCGAGCCATCAGTCGCTCGCCCTCGCCGTCCTCATTGAAAAACTGCGCTGCCGTGGCGGCCGCTTCTCGAAGGTCGCCGGCCAGCGAACGGTCGATCACCTGCTCGAGTTTCGACGGCGCCGCCCCGGAGACGATCGCTTCGAGGTCCTCGATCTCTATTCGCGACTTCCCCAGCGCGTAGAGCATCAGCTTGGCGATCTCTCCCCTCGTCGTCTCCCGATCCGCTCCCAGCAGGGCCACGAGTGCGGTTCGCGCATCGGGAGCGATCGCAATCCCGGCCGACTGGGCCTCGCTGTCGAGCAGCCGTTCGAGGGCCGCCCTTTCGTCCGAGTAGCACTCGACGGACACTCCGTTCGTCATTTTCTCGAAGGCCTGCCGAAGCGTGCTGTCCCTCCTCAACTGTCCGGCTCGAACGATCATGGTGCAGTCGGGCGGAGGGTTCGCGAACAGCGGGCTCAAAGCCCGAAGGAGATCCTGCCTCTGGGCGTCGATCCAAATGACCCGATGACCCCCGAACATCGAGACCGCGTAGGCCTCCTCGGCGAGGGCGCCCGGCTCGCGCGCGATCGCGTCGCCGTCGAGACGCAGAAGGCTCAAGGGGTTTTCGCCGCCGCCGAGGGCCTTGCGGGCGATCGCGCGGCTCCGCTCATGCGTCAGGCCCTCGTCGGACCCATGCACGAGATAGAAGGGGCAGCGCCCGGCCTCCCGGTCGATGAAGCTGTCAGCGGCCGCGTTGCTTACGACGCTCATCGGCTCAGAGCCAACGAAAGATGATTCTCGCCATGGAAAACCTGATTCTCGGGGTTCAGGACTTGATGTCGTCCGGCCGCGGCATCGAGACGATGTTATAGCCGCAATCGACGAAATGAACTTCCCCCGTCACGCCTTCGGAGAGGTTCGAGAGTAGATAGAGCGCCGAGCCGCCGACATTTTCGATGGTGACGCTGCGTTTGAGCGGTGAATGGTCCCGCTGGAAGTTGAACATGAAGCGCGCGTCGGCGACCCCCGCCCCCGCGAGCGTGCGGACCGGTCCGGCGGAAATGGCGTTCACCCGGATATTGTCCCGGCCGAAATCCGCAGCCAGGTAACGCACGCTGGCCTCGAGCGCGGCTTTGGCGAGGCCCATGACATTGTAGTTCGGCGCGACACGCGTCGAGCCACCGAACGTGAGGGTCAACATCGCCCCGCCCGAGGGCATGAGCGCGGCCGCGCGTTTCGCGATCTCGGTAAAAGAAAAGGCGGAAACCACCATCGTTCGGATGAAGTTCTCCCGACTCGTGTCTGCATAGCGACCCTTCAGTTCGTTCTTGTCGGAAAAGCCTATGCAATGAACGAGGAAGTCGAGCTTTCCCCAGGCCGCGGAGATGGCGGAAAATACCGCCTCGACCGAATCGATGTCCTCGACGTCACAGGGAAGGATGAGTTCCGAGTCGAGGCTCCTTGCGAGCGGCTCGACCCGTTTTTCGAGGGCCTCGCCCTGATAGGTGAACGCGAGCTTTGCCCCTTCGGCCGCCAGCGCCTTGGCGATGCCCCACGCTATAGAATGGTCGTTGGCCACCCCCATGACCAGGCCGCGTTTTTCGTGCATCAGGCGAGACGGCATCACTTACTCTTGCACAAGACGATGGGTCGGGAACGGAAGAGCGGAGGACGCGGCGCGGCGGCTTCCGGACGCCCTCACGCGTCGACATGCTTGAAGACGAGCGTCGCGTTGGTTCCGCCGAAGCCGAAAGAGTTAGAAAGCACGGCGCGTAGATCGACGTTATCCCGTCGCGACCGGATGATCGGCATGTCGGAGAAAGCGGGATCGATCTCGTCGATATGGGCGCTCTCGCAAATGAACCCGTTGCGCATCATCAGCAGAGAATAGATCGCCTCGTGCACGCCGGTCGCTCCTTGCGAATGTCCGGTCAGCGACTTGGTCGCCGAAATCGGCGGACACTTCTCGCCGGAGCCGAACACCTCGCGTAGCGCCTCGATCTCCCTGAGGTCTCCGACCTGCGTCGAGGTGGCGTGCGGATTGATGTAGTCGATCGGCGTCTTCACGGTCGCCAGGGCCTGGCGCATGCACCGCGCGGCGCCCTCGCCGGACGGCGCCACCATGTCGTGACCGTCGGAGGTCGCGCCGTAGCCGGCGATCTCGCCGTAGATTTTCGCTCCCCGGCTCCTCGCTCTGTCATATTCCTCAAGAACAAGCACCCCGGCCCCGGCGGAGATCACAAAGCCGTCGCGGTTCCGGTCGTAGGCGCGGGACGCCCGCGCAGGCGTTTCATTGTAGGCCGAGGACATGGCGCCCATCGCATCGAACAGGACCGCCAGCGTCCAGTCGAGTTCCTCGCACCCTCCGGCAAACATCACCTCCTGTTTCCGGGTGGCAATATGCTCATATGCCGCGCCGATGCAGTGATTGGAGGTCGCGCAGGCCGACGAGATGGAATAGCTGACGCCCTTGATCTTGAACCAGGTCGACAAGGTCGCCGACGCGGTCGAGGACATCGACTTGGGGACTGCGAACGGACCGACGCGCTTCGGGCCTTTTGCGCGGGTGACGTCCGCCGCCTCGACGATCGCGCGCGTGGAGGGTCCGCCCGACCCCATAATGATGCCGGTCCGTGGGTTGGACACGTCCTCAGGCGCAAGCCCGCTATCGACGATCGCCTGATCCATCGCGACGTGGTTCCAGGCGGTGCCTCCGCCGTGGAAGCGCATCGCCCGCCGGTCGACGACCTCTTCGGCATTCAGAGTCGGCGCCCCCTGCACCTGGGAGCGGAAGCCAAGTTCCGCGAACTTCTCGGCCCGGGTGACGCCCGACCTGCCGGCATGAAGGCTCGCCGTGACTTCCTGCGTATTGGAGCCGATCGAGGACACGATGCCCATCCCCGTGACCACCACGCGCCTCATCGACTTTTCTCCGTGACTCGCGGCCCTAACCGCATCCGGCCTTCATGCCGGGCCCGACGGACTGAACAGGCCGACGCGCATATCCTTCACGTCATATATGCGCTTGCCGTCCGCCTCCAGCCACCCATCGGAGATACCGAGAATCAATTTGCCCCTGAATACGCGTTTGATGTCGACGCCGTAAACGATCTTCCTGACCGCGGGCAGCACCTGGTCGGCGAATTTCACTTCGCCCACGCCGAGCGCCCGACCACGGCCGGAAAGACCCAGCCACCCGAGGAAAAAGCCGGTCAATTGCCAGAGCGCGTCGAGACCCAGGCAGCCCGGCATCACCGGGTCACCCTTGAAGTGGCAATCGAAGAACCAGAGCGTGGGCCTGACGTCGAGCTCGGCGCGCACTTCGCCCTTGCCGTTCGCGCCGCCAGTCTCGGAGATCTCGGAAATCCGGTCGAACATCAGCATTGGCGGCAGAGGCAACTGGGCGTTGCCCGAGCCGAACAGTTCGCCTCTGCCGCAAGCGAGAAGCTCTTCGTAGTTGAAACTGCTCCGTCGCTCTGTCATCGCGCCGTTTGCCCATCGTCCACGGCGCGAGGCGCACGGACCCTTCAAGCCGGTCTGGTAACACAAGCGTCGCGCGATCGAAAGCGCGGGCTCCGGCCCCGACCGGTCGCGCGTTCGATAAGCGGGTCGCCGCTCGCATGGCAAGCGCGCACTTTTCCCACAGGCGTGGAGACTTCGGCTATGTTCCTGCGTGCGAGGGTCTGAACCATCGGCAAGTGCTGAAGCCGCCTGCTTTTGGAGTCGATGAGGCCTCGATGGCGGCGCCGGCTAAGCCGCGGCGGCTGCGTCGGATCGAATGCGATCGATCATGGCTCGAACGCCGTTCGATCGCTGCGGGGTGAGATGCTGTTCGAGACCGAGCGCGCGAAAAGTCCCCAGCGCGTCAATGGCGAGAATTTGCTCCGGCGGCCGGTCGGAGAACAGCGCAATGGCGATGGCGATCAGCCCACGAACGAGATGCGAGTCGCTGTCACCGCGGTAGTGAAGGATCGTCGCGCCGTCGCCGTCGCGCTTTTGTTCTTTCTCGAGCCAGACCTGGCTAACGCAACCGCGGACCTTGTTCGCGTCATTATGGGCGGCCTCGCTCAAAGGCTCCAGATCGCTGCCGAGCTCGATGACGTAACGGTAGCGGTCCTCCCAGTCCTCAAGGGAGGCGAAATCCTCGCGAATGGTGTCAAACGCCGTCACCGCTCCATCCTGTCTGCTGTCATATAGGGACGGGAACGGGTGGAAGACCAGCCCGCATTTCTACAAAGCGGGGTCGCGGAGGGCTATCGTTCCCGCGATGACGCTATGGCCCGGCTCATATGGTGATAAAAATCACTCTCTAGCCAGCCTGCGCCTGCGCGCCTAATCTCCGCTTATTCAGCGAGAACCCAAAGGCTCGAGAGCCGTGAATCCCTTTCCCCAGGTCCGCAAGCGGAACGGCCGCCTCGCGGCGGACGCGATCACTGCGCTCAATGCCGATCTCGCGGCGAGATTCGGCAACCGTTTCACTGCCTCGGACGCGATCCGCAAGGCGCACGGCCATACCCTGACCTGGCTCGAGAACCAGCCGCCGGACGCGGTCGTATTCGCTGAATCGCGCGACGACGTGATCGATCTCGTCAAACTCTGCGCCAAACACGACGCGCCGATCGTGCCCTTCGGCATCGGCTCGTCGCTCGAGGGCCACGTGAATGCGCCCCACGGCGGGGTGTCGCTCGACTGCTCGCGGATGAACAAGGTCCTGGCCGTCAACGCCGAGGACCTCGATTGCGTCGTCGAGCCCGGCGTGACCCGCAAACAGCTCAACGAGTATCTGCACGACACCGGCCTCTTCTTCCCGATCGACCCCGGCGCCGACGCCTCCCTCGGCGGCATGGCCGCGACCCGCGCCTCGGGCACCAACGCCGTGCGCTACGGCACAATGAAGGAGCTCGTGCTCTCGCTCGGCGTGGTCACCGCCGAGGGCGCGTTCGTGCGCACCGGCTCGCGGGCGAAGAAATCCTCGGCCGGCTACGACCTAACCCATCTCTTCGTCGGCTCCGAAGGCACGCTCGGAGCGATCGTCGAGGTGGCGCTCCGCCTTTCGGGCATCCCTGAGGCGATCTCGGCGGGAACCTGCTCGTTTCCCGATGTGCGCTCGGCCTGCGATACGACGATCCAGACGATCCAGTCCGGCCTGCCGATCGCCCGGATCGAGCTTCTCGACACGCTGTCGGTGAGAGCCTTCAACGCTTACGCGCATCTGACGCTGCCCGAGAACCCAATGCTGCTCGTCGAATTCCACGGCAGCGAGCGAAGCGTCGCCGAGCAGGCGCAGCGCTTCGGCGAGATCGTTGCCGATAACGGCGGCGGCAACTTCATCTGGGCGACAAAGCCCGAAGATCGCACGAAACTCTGGCAGGCGCGCCACGACGGCTTCTGGGCGCAAATGACCCTGAGGCCCGGCGCGCGTCCTTTCGCCACCGACACCTGCGTGCCGATCTCGCGCCTCGCCGACTGCGTCGAGGAGACGCTGGAGGACATCAAGGCAGCCGGCCTCGTCGCGCCGATCGTCGGCCATGTCGGCGACGGCAATTTCCACGTGAGCCCGCTCGTCGACATGAGCAATGCGCGCGAAATCGAGGCGGCGGATGCTTTTGCCTCCCGCCTGGCGCACCGCGCCATCGCCATGGGCGGCACCTGCACCGGCGAGCATGGGATCGGCCAGAAAAAGATCGCCTATATGGAGGACGAGCACGGGTCGGAGGCGGTCGGCCTCATGCGCCGGGTCAAGGCGGCCTTCGATCCGCAGAACCTGTTCAATCCGGGGAAGATTTTTGCCGTTTGATGGCGCGCTGCGTTCTTAGTAGCGCCTCCGATGCGGGCCTGAAAACCTGAGCGTGCCCGAACCCTGAAAAGGAGACAACGATGAAAATCGCCGTTCTCGCGTGGGACTTGTTGGTGCGGGATCGTCGGGAGCTGCAAGTGGCCACTGACTTCGAGCCGAACGGCCCGCTCCTGCCGATCGAGTTTTGCCGGGTCTCGAGCGATGGACGACTAACGCTGGTGGTCGACGAAACCTTCGGCGCTGTCTGCACGATCCATTCCGCCCCAAGCGCAATCCAAAGTCTCGACGAGGCGATCGAGAACCTCAGGCTCAAGGAAGGGATGCCAAGCGCGCGACAAGTCGGGTTTGTCGAAGCGGCCTCCGGCAGCCAAAGCGACATTGCGATGCAACGCCATCCACAAGCGATTACGGCGATTTCGGCCTGGGCGACATCGAATGGCTACGACGCCGCGATCTGGACCGCGCTGGCGAGCAACTTCGACGAGCCCGACAAGGGCGGGGAGCCGTTCTCCGTCACGGCGGCGATCCGGTACCTCGAAACGCTGGAGTCCCGGGACGGCGCCGCATTCGCCGAGGCGCTGGCCTATATTCGGAATGCGCCGATCGAAGTTGAGACTCCGGTCCGTGATGAAGTCAACAAACGCTGGTCGGCGTGACCACCGCCCTTTTGCGCGATTTCGCCTTCGCGCCGACCCTGCGGCTCGTTTGCGGAAATTGATCTGGCGCAAAACGGTCGAACGAAACGAGGTCTAAGCTGCTTCGCGATAGGGGGGCGGAGGAGGCGTCGATGTTACGACCCGCCGTGCCCGGCCACGACCCGCGAGCGCCGCCCCAATGGCGCGTGATCCTCACCAGAATCAAGAAGCAGCGGCACTGGGCAGAAATCGACCAGGCCGATCTGCCGCGAGAAGGTGAGCATCCGTTCGAAGCCATGTTGCACTGGCATGATCCGAGCCAGCGGCTCAAAACCCATCGCCGCCGGCGGACGTCTCTTCTCGACGACAATCCATCGTCCGGCTGAGGCGCGACAGCTGTTGCCGGAATCAGCGCCGTCCAACGGACGTTTGCCCGAGCGTTGCGGGCGGCAGCGGCCTCATTGAGAATGACTTGCGGCGGCCCCTGCTTCCTCCACCTTCGCCGCGCCCGACGCCTCCTGCTCGCGGATGATGTCGCGCAGGGCGACGACCTGCGCCTCGAGCGCCTGGAGTTGGCCTTCGGTCATGCGCCCGAGCGTCGAGGCGATCCATTCGTGCTGGACGCTGATCGCCCTCTCGGCCATCGCGCGTCCCGAATCGGTCAGATGGATCGAGTACTGGCGCCGGTCTGAAGCGGCCGCTCGGCGCTCGACCAAGCCTGCTTCCTCGAGCCGGTCGAGCAGCCCCGAAATATTGCCCTTGGTCACATAGAGCCGCTCGGCCAGCTGCTGCTGGTTGACCCCTTCCTGTTCGGTCAGCGTCGTCAGCACGTCGCATTGCGGGATCGAGATGCCGATCTGACGCAGCCGCTCGGAAATCGCCGCCTGCATCCGCGCCATCATGCGCACCATGCGAAACCAGAGGCGGATTGGCAGCTCGGGGTTGGGTCGGTCGGTCATCAGCGCCATTCCTTGTCGAAATCCGGCGACCGCGCGCATATCTAGGGCGCGCGTGCATTTCGCGTCGCGCGATTGCAAATCGCCGCCGCGTGAGTATAGACATGAACAATTTGCACGTCGCGATCAAGCCGCAACCCAGGACAGAGGGAGGACCGAGATGTTCGGACGGATGCAGGAATGGCCCCTGCTCATGCACAAGATCATCGACTTTGCAGCGATCCAGTTTCCGACCCGGGAAGTCAACTCGCGCATGATCGAGGGCCCGATGCACCGGACGAACTATCGCGAGATCCGCGGTCGCTCGCTCAAGGTCGCCAAGCGCCTCGAACGCGAGGGGATCAGGCTCGGCGACCGGGTCGCCACGCTCGCCTGGAACGGCTTCCGTCATCTCGAGGCCTGGTATGGCATCACCGGCATCGGGGCGATCTATCACACCGTCAATCCGCGCCTGTTCCCCGAGCAGATCGCCTGGATCGTCAATCACGCCGAGGACCGGATCGTGATGACCGACCTCACCTTCGTGCCGCTGCTCGAGGCGATCGCAGAGCATCTGCCGACGGTCGAGCGCTTTATTGTCCTTACCGACGCCGCGCACATGCCGGCGACCAGGCTTAAGAACGCCGTCGCCTACGAAGAGTGGCTGAACGAGGTCGACGAGGATTTCCACTGGAAGGAGTTCGACGAGCGCACCGCCGCCGGGCTCTGCTACACCTCCGGCACCACCGGACACCCGAAAGGCGTGCTCTACTCGCATCGCTCGAACATCCTCCATTCGATGATGGCGACCGGACCGGAAACCTTGACGCTGAACGCCTACGACTCGGTTCTTCCAGTCGTGCCGATGTTCCACGCGAATTCCTGGGGACTGGCGCTCGCCTGCCTCATCCGCGGCGCGCGGATGGTGATGCCCGGCGCCAAGCTTGACGGCGCCTCGGTCTACGATATTCTCGAAACCGAAAAGGTGACGATGACCGCCGCCGTGCCGACCGTCTGGCTCGGCCTGCTGCACTACCTGCGCAAGGAGGGCAAGCGGCTCTCGACGCTCAAGCTCGTCGCCATCGGCGGCTCGGCCTGTCCGCCCGACATGATCCGCACCTTCGAGGACGACTACGGCGTCCAGGTTCGCCATGCCTGGGGCATGACCGAGATGAGCCCTGTCGGATCGGCGGGCTCGATCAAACCCAGTCAAGTCGGGCTGTCGCACGAAGAGAAGCTCGCCGTCCAGGCCAAGCAGGGCTGGGCGCCGTTCGGGGTCGAGATGAGAATCGTCGACGACGAGAACAAGGACGTGCCGTGGGACGGCAAGCGCTTCGGCCGGCTGAAGGTCAGGGGCTTCGCCGTCGTCGAGTCCTACTTCCGCGACGAGGCTGGCCGGATCCTTGACGAGAACGGCTTCTTCGACACCGGCGACGTCGCCACGATCGACGCCGAAGGCTTCATGCAGATCACCGACCGGGCCAAGGACGTCATCAAGTCCGGCGGCGAGTGGATCTCGACCATCGACATCGAGAATTTCGCCGTCGGTCACCCGGACGTGGCGGAGGCGGCGGTAATCGGCGTCGCCCACCCGAAATGGGACGAGCGGCCGCTGCTCGTCGTCGTGCCGAAGGAAGGACACGAGGTGAAGACCGAGGACGTGCTCGATTTCCTCAAGCCGAAGATCGCCAAGTGGTGGATGCCGGACGACATGCAGGTGGTGAAGGAGATCCCCCACACCGCGACCGGTAAGATCAACAAGCTGAAACTGCGCGAAGCGTTCAAAGGCTACAAGCTGCCGAAGGACTGACAGAGTGATCTGATTACCCGCCAGGCGTCGCGCCGCGCCGGAGGGGCAGCCTCTCGATGCCCACGGCGCGCGGGACGCGCAGCCTCCGATCCCTCGGGGCCTCGGCGGACTGTCGACAGCCTGATGGAGCAAGGGACCAATCCTCAAGCGGTCCCCATCAGGCGGATCAGAGCATAGCTTATTGCAATCAGCGCCAGCAGCGAGAGGGTGACGGCGATCGTGGCCCGGCCGCCGACGCGCCGCAGGCTGCCCAGATCGACCGCAAGGCCGAGCGCCGCCATCGACAAGACCGTCAGGACTGCCGCGACGCGCTCGATGAAGGGCAAGGCGGCTTCGGGAATGAGCCCTACCGAGCGCAGCGCGGCGAGCGCCAGAAAGCCGAGGATGAACCAGGGAGCGAGACGCTTCAGCGAAGGGCGCGCGGGCGCACTGGCGTCAGCGTTTCGCTTGCCCGAGGCGTTTTGCAACAGCGACACGCCGAAGAGGACCGGGCCGAGAGTCAGCACGCGGATCAGCTTCACCAGCGTGCCGATCTGCACGCTCAACGCTGCGACCGGGACGGTGGCGGCGAGAACCTGTGGCACGGCGTATAGGGTCAGGCCGGCCAGCACGCCATATTGCCCGAACGAGAGATGCAGCAACGGGACGAGGCCAGGCAGCGCGACCACGGCGACGACGCCGAGAATGGCGGTGAAAGAGATCGAGGCGGCGACCTCCTTTCCGTCGGCCTCGATGACCGAGGCGACCGCGGCGATGGCGGAATTGCCACATATCGAATTGCCGCAGGCGACGAGCAGGGCCATCTTGTGCGGCAGGCGAAACAGGCGCGCAATGCCATAGCTCGCGGCGAGCGAGCCCGCGACGACGATGGCGACGCCGCCGAGCAGGATCGGACCGGCGGCCGCAAGCGCGCCCGCGCTCAGCGAGGCGCCCAGCAGCATGACAGCGAGCTCCAGCAGGAACTTGCCACTGAACTGCACGCCCGGATTCCAGCGCTCCGACGGCGTCCAGAGGCTGCGCACAAGCGCGCCGGCCAGAATGGCCAGGACGAGCGCCTCGAGAGCCGGGCGCCCAAGGAGATGTTCTTCGATCGCTTGCGCGCCATAAGAGACAGCGGCGATGGCGGCGCAGAGCGCGACGCCGGGGATCATGAGAGTGGTCTTTTCCATGAACCGGATCACGGGGGGAGCTTTCGAGCTGGCGTTTCGTGACGAAATGCTTGCTTCGACTCCGTCCATGTAGCAAATTCAATTAATTCATTTCATTATGAGTTGAACTCATATGGCCATCAATCTGCATCTGCTGCGGATGTTTTTCGCCGTCGTGGAGCACGGCAGCTTTTCCCAAGCGGCTTTGACGCTCAACGTCAGCCAGTCCGCGGTTTCCAAGGGCGTCAAGGAGCTGGAGAGCCAGCTGGGCGCCCCCTTGCTGGAGCGGCGCGCGGGGATGCGCCCGACGGAAACCGGGGCTGTCCTGCTGCGGCATGCGCAGAGGCTATTCGGGGCCGAGCGAAGCGCCGAGGAAGAGTTGTGGGCCCTGCGCGGGCTTACGCGCGGCGAGTTGCGGCTCGGCGCCAGCACGACGGTGGCGACCTACATGCTGCCGCCCCTCCTCGGCGCCTTCTACGCCGCGCATCCCCGGATCAAGATCCGTCTGACCAGCGAGAACACACGCAAAATCGCCGATCGCTTGCTGGCGCGCGAGATCGATCTCGCGGTCGTCGAAGGCCCGGTGGACGATCCCGAAATCGAGGCGGACGCTTGGCGGATCGATGAAATGGCGCTGATCGCCGGGGCCGACCATCAATTTGCGGCGCACAAGGGTCCGATCGATCCCGATGCATTGGGGAAAATGACCTTGCTTGTCCGCGAGCCCGGATCGGGCACGCGAGAGGTCGTCGCCGCCGCACTCGAACAGGCGGGCGTGCACCCGGACGAAACCATCGAAATCGGAAGCACCGAAGCGATCAAGCAGATTGTGGCCTCGGGAGTTGGCGTCGCCATTGTCTCGCTGGCCGCGGCAAAGGATCAGATCGCCTTGGGCAGATTGAAGGCTGTGGCGATGGCTGGGTTGGCGATCAGCCGGCCGCTCTACCGGCTTCGTGTAAGAGGCCGTTCGCTGGCGCCCGCCGCGGCCGAATTCGAGCGCATGCTCCATGCGCCGACGATGAAGACAAGCGAGCCGACGGCGCAGAGGCGGTAGTTGAAGACTTCAGGGAGCGAAGCGCGCCGTCGGCCATGCCGTCACGAGCCGTCGGGCGAGTTGCCGCCATGAAACCGCCCGAACGAGCGCGCGGCCATGACACCGATCAGCAGCGCGCCCACCCCCGAGGCGATGACATTCTCGGCAGCGCGGAGATCGAAGTTTCCCACACGGGCGATGAGAAGGTAGGCGATGACGAAGTTCGCAAATCCCCAGAGCACGTTTACGGTCGATGATGAAAGACCTTTGCCTGGCGGTTTGGCGAACGGGCTCTGAAAGGGCCGCCCCATCATGCCGCTGACGAAATGCGGAACGGCGTTGGCGAGAAAAGCGCCGCCGAAAAAGTAGGATGCGTCGTGAAGCCAATCCATGGTCAGGCGCTCTTCTTCATGAGGTTCATGATCTCCTGCGCGTGCCGGTCTCGCCGATCCTGGGATTGTGTGAGTGTTGGACCAAGCGCCAGTCACGCGCTGCTGACAGCCGATGGAGGGCCGTGAATGGACTGGAAGCTCAGATTTCGTAACTTGCGAACCGGACGAGAAATAGAGCCGGTCTTCCGAGAAACGGCAGAGTTCGTCAGCCGAGCGAGGGCGGTGGACGAAGACATTTGGTCGGAGTTGCTCTCGGCCACTGAACCCAACGGAAACGTGCTGACGGTCGATGAAGTCCGAAGATTGATTGCAGCCCACCGAGCGGACGGCTGAGGGCAGCATCGAGGTTAGCCGCAGGACCAGCCGCGCCACCACCTTTCTCTGTCCACCTGAGGTCCACCTATAGGGCACACGCGGAGGTCGACAAACATCACGCCGACCCCTCACCCCCGCCACACCGCAAACCCCTGCGGCGCCACGCTCTGCGCCCCGAGCACCGGCTCGCCGGCGAAAGGCGCGGGCCAGGGCGTTTCGCCGTAGTTGAAGGCGAAGGTGAGGTCGCCGCGGCGGCGCAGGCGCACCTCCGCCGGCAGTTCGATGGTCGGGAGGCCCGCCTTTCGGCACAAAAGCGCCATCAGCGAGCCGAGCGCGGCGGCGTCGGGCCAGCAGGCGAGATAAAGGTGGTTGTCGCTGGCGACGAGCGCGGGCGCGCCGTCGGGGAACGCCGCAAGCGTTTCGGCCTGCGTCTCCAGAACTTCGCGCCAGCGCTCCGCATGGCCCGAGATCGCGCCGTTCACGGCGACCCGGACGCCCGGCCGCATCGACGAGACTTCGATCACCCGCGAACGCACCAACCGCCGCAGCGGCCCCGGCGGCAGTTCCGGGGGAATTGAAAAGCGGCGGGTCTTACAGCCGGAACGCGGGCCGAAGGCGACGATGCCCGGCGCTGCAGCGAAAGCGCTCTCGGCGTCCTCCGAGACGATCGGCAGGGAGGGCGCCAGCACGAGGCGATAATCGCCGAGCCTCGCGCCCGCCCTCACGAAATCGACGTCGAGCCCGAGGCGACGGATCGCCTCGTACCAGCGGAACACCAGTTCCGGATAGCGGAAGTCGGCGCCCTGCGGCTCGATCGCGGTCACCCAATGCGCCTCGTAATCATAGACGATCGCTGCCTGGGCCCGCGCGGTCGCAGGCAGGTCTCCGAGAAGAACGAGGTCCGCGGCCGCGGCCGCGGCCTCCCGGCCGCCCGGCGAAAGCTCGTGCGCGTGCGGCAGGTTGAGCCCGGCGTGCATCTGCTCCTGGGCGAAGGGCGCCTGCCGCCAGCGGAAATAGCTGACGACCTCGGCGCCGTGGGCATGCGCTTCGAGCGTCCATAATCGCACCATGCCGCGCGCGGGGGCCGGATTCCACCGCGCCCAGTTCACCGGGCCCGGCTGCTGCTCCATCACCCAGAAGCGCCCCCGGCCGACGCCGCGATAGAGGTCGTGATGTAAGGGCGCAACGTCCGGATGGGACGTGTCCTGCCAGCGCACGCGCTCCTGCTCTTCGAACGGGAAGGTCTCGACGAGGCCGATCGGATAGGAATCCCACGAGGCGAAATTGAGATGCTCGCCGAGCGGCCAATGGTCGAATTCATTGAAGAAGCCCATGAAATTGTGGGTGATCCACCGGCCGGGCGAATGACGGCGGATGATCTCGCATTGCATGCGGTCGTAAGCCGCGACTTGCTCGGACGAAAACCGCCAGAAGTCGAGCCGCGCGGCCGGATTGGGCTCCGTCACCGTCAGATTGGGCAACGGAACCTCGTTGAAGCTCCCGACCTCCATCGACCAGAACGAAGCGCCCCAGGCCTCGTTGAGCTCTTCGGGCGATTGATAGCGCCGCCGAAGCCAATCGCGGAAGGCTTTCAGATCCTCTACGGCCCACGACAGCACGGTATCGTGGCAGCCGTATTCGTTGTCGGTCTGCCAGCCGGCCAGCGCCGGATGGCGGCCATAGCGTCGCGCCAGCGCCTCGACGATCCGCGCGCTTTCGCGCCAGTAGATTTTCGATGAGAACGTGTAGTGCCGGCGCGAGCCGAACCCGCGCGGGCGGCCCTCATCGTCGACCGGCGCGATCTCCGGAAATTCGTCCATCAGCCATTTGGGCGGCGTCGCCGTTGGCGTGCCGAGGACGATTTTCAGGCCCGCATCGCCGAGCACGTTCATCGCCCGATCGAGCCAGTCCCATTGGAATTTGCCGCGCCGCGGCTCGATGCGCGCCCATGCGAATTCGCCGATGCGGACAGTGGCGATGCCCATTGTGCGCATGCGCCGGGCGTCCGTGGCCCAAAAATTTTCCGGCCAGTGCTCCGGGTAGTAGCAGACGCCAAGCATGGGCAATCCGATGCGCCCCAGCGGGCGACCCTCGCCGGACGAGCCCCGGCGCGTGGACCTTCAGATTTTTCCCCCGGGCTGTCAAAGGCGTCACCCAAATACGCGAGCGGGGCTTCGCGACGGGGTTTAAAGTTCAGGTCGATCGCCTGCCGCCATCCTGCTCCGTACTGTGCTTCGCAGGACTGGCGTCCCCGCTTTGACGGGAGGCAGGATGTCCTCCGTACTTGACCTTCGTCAGGCGGCGGACGCGGGCTCGGAATGGAGGCGGAAGCCTCGCGCCCGAATGACCTTCAGGACAGTGGCGAGCTCCGGGTTCCCGTCGCTGCTCAGCGCCTTGTAGAGCGCCTAGGGGCGCTCATCGGTGGCGGCGCGTCGTTATGGCCGCCGCCATCTTACACGCAGCGCTGCCAAGACCGCCTCCAGCGGATCGCAAGCGAGGTGACGAAGAGGGAAGCCGCGTACGCCGATTTCGTAATGAGTGCCTCGAATTTGCTGTTGGATGCCTTCATACACGATGAGATTTCGCCGAACGTCGATGAACAGCGGTTGATCGGGCTCATCAACAGAATGCGGCTCTTCGCTCAGCTGAATGTAGTCGGCGGAGCAGAGGCGGTGTTCAGAGCGATCGTCGAGATCGCGCTCAAGCCGCGTATCGAGCTCCGGCAACTCGCGAAAGAGGCGTTGTCCAAGAGTCCCGTTCTCGATCCGATTCTGGCGTCAGCGAGATCTGTCGGACTGATCTCGACAGCGTGCCGCGAAGCCCGCTGTGAGGCGAGTGCGTCAGGGCCGAGGCCGACGTGCGTCGGGCAGCGAAGAATCTAGCGAAAGTTCAGTCTGTTGTCGCGACTTCACAGGACGCTGCAGCGCAATGGTTCGCAGAACGCGTTGCTGGGGCCTTGCGCTGCAAAGCTTCGGCCAGGGCGCCGACGGGGATGCTCTCGGCCGCCTCCATATCCGCCAGGGCGCTCACGGGGATGCTCTCGGCCCTCTCCACCCCGCTTGAACCGACTTTTGTAAGGGCGGAGACGACGGGCGCCAGATCGTCCGTGCTCTCCGCAAGTCGGACAAGCCGCAACCGGAAATTTTCGCATCCCAACGCATCGCCCCACAGCGGCGCTGCTCGGTCGCCGACCAAGTCGTTTCGCAAATGCTCCACGCGATCGGCGCCGTAACTACAGATCGCATAGGACGAGGTCTCGTCGGACGCAGGCGTCGCCGACGGCGAAGGTTCGGCGCTAGCCTCCAAGGTTTCCGCGGAAATGCGCTCGATCCTCACGTGGGCCAGCCCGGCGTCCCGGAAGCCGAGCATCACGGCGGCCGCAGTCGAAACGTCGATGATTCTTCCATGGATGAACGGCCCCCGGTCGACGATCCTAAGGATCACGGACCGGCCGTTGTCGAGGTTGAGGACCCTGACCCGCGATCCCATCGGCAGGCTGCGATGCGCCGCGGTCATTCCTTGGGCGCCATAAAACGACGCCAAGCCCAGCTCCGCCGCCGAGGCGTCGCAACCCATACCGAGAGCGACCGCGCAGAAAACAAAAAGTGTTCGCATCCGCAGCTTGCCTCGTGCGTTCGCGCCCCGCTCGGAGTCCCGCCGCAATGGAAACACAAAATTAACCAACTTGCCAGCCGCCCGAGTGTCAGGGCTTGGCGCGCCTGAAAAGCCCGAGCGAAACGACAGTTCCCGCCATAGGAGAGGACAGGGGCCAGATTCACGACAGCGGAACTCTGAGCCCAAGGATGGAGCCGCGCAGCCCAGGAGCGCGGCGTTTAAGAGAGCGCCTCAGCCGAGCGAGATATCCCTGCTTTCCCCGGAGCAGGGAATTTGAATTCCCTGCTCCGCAAAAAAAGTTCCCTGCTCGGCCGAATAGGGAATTTTGGTGGAACCGCCTCCAATCGCTTGATTTTTTGTGCCGATTTTCCCGAAAATCGGCCGAAACGCGAGACGTTCCCTGCAAATTTCCCTGATACCCGGGAATTCGGCCGCGGCTTTGCGCCAAAGCGCTAGCGCTGCGCGGTCAACCATCCGAGCAGCCGTTCGTTCACCCGGCGCGGACTTTCGACATGCGGCAGGTGGGCGGCGTCCTCCAGAATGAGGCTTTCGGCGCCGAAGCGTTCGAGCCGGGCCGGATCGAGCGGGATGATGGCGTCCGCCGCGCCCCAGAACGCGGTCCGGGGCAACGATGAGCGGGCGACTGCCTCGAAGGACGGCGCGATGACCAGATCGATGCGGCGAAGTTCGGCTGCGATCGCAATCAGCCCTTCGCGCACGCCGGCAGCCCGGAGCTGTTCCAGGGCCCTCGCCGCCAAGGACCGGCTGATGAGGCGCGGACGAACAACCAGCCGCCGCAGCAAAGCCTCGATCTCCTCGATGGACGATGCTTTCGGGTAGGCTTCAAGAAACCTCTCGTCCACGCCCCGTCCGAGACCCGCGCCCGCAATGAGGGCGAGCGAACGCACGAGATCGGGCCTGGCGGCGGCGAGCGCGATCGCCACGGCCCCGCCAAGGGAATGGGCGACGATGTGAACCGGGCCGAGGCCCGCGCTCTCGATCGCGGTCCGCACGGCGACGGCGAAATCGCCGAGACAGCCGGAGCCGAGCGGCGGGCTTTCCCCGTGCCCGGGAAGATCGAGGGTGAAGACTCGTCCCGCCGCCGCAAGAGCCTGCTGATTGACGAGCCAGCTCTGCCGGTCGGCGCCGAAACCATGTATGAGCAGAATGGCGGGACCGTCCTCTCCCGCCACGTGGTGGACGGCAGGGACCGGCGGCGCCGTTATGCTCACTTGGCTTCTATGACGCCGAGAACGGCGCCGACGGGAGCGATCTCGTCCGCCTCCACCAGGATCGCCTTCAGGATTCCCGCCGCCGGCGCTTCGAGCTCGAAAGTGACCTTCGGCGTCGTAATCACCACGATCTGCTCATCCTTCTCGATCGCGTCGCCGGGCTTTTTCAGCCAGGCGTCGATCTGCGCTTCCTCGATCTCGTTGCCGAGTTGCGGCATGAGAATATTGACGTCCATGTCGATCGCCCTTCCTGGCGCTTCCGTCACAGACCGCGTCGGGCGAGGTCGAGGTCGTTCCAGGTCCTCACGCCGCGCCTGGTCCTGCTCAGGTCCGGAAACAGCTCCGCAACGACAATATCAACGATGTCGTGCGCCTGTGGAAAGTAGGTCGACTCCATGTCCGCCCCGGGAACGATCCAGTTCGGACAGCCGATGACCCTCGGGGGCGCCTTCAGGTCGCCAAAGCCGAACCGCGTGACATTGGCCGCGAGCGTCATCGCAAAGCTTCCCCGCTCGGAGGCCTCGGTCGCGATGACCAGCCGGCCGGTCTTGCGCACCGAATCGAGGACCGGATCGTAATTGAACGGCACGAGGCACCGGGCGTCGATGATCTCGGCCGAAACGCCGTAAGCCTGCTCGAGCTCGCGCGCCGCGTCTACGGCCGGGTAGAGCGCGGGGCCGATCGTGAGGATCGTGACATGGTCGCCGGCGCGTTTCACGTCCGGCTCGCCCGCTCGAATCCGATAGTAATCCTGCGGGACGCCGCCGGCGTGGAACAGTTCCGGCACATCGTAAAGCCGCTGGCTTTCGAAGAAGACCACGGGGTCGTCGCCCGAAAGAGCCGTCGCCATGAGCCCTTTCGCGTCGAAAGGCGTCGCGGGATAGAAGACCTTGAGGCCAGGGATATGGGTGATCAGGGCGGTCCAGTCCTGGGAGTGCTGGGCTCCGTATTTGCTGCCGACCGAGCAGCGCAGGACGACGGGAATCTTGAGCGCGCCGGCAGACATGGCCTGCCATTTCGACATCTGGTTGAAGATCTCGTCGCCTGCGCGGCCGATGAAGTCCGCGTACATGAGCTCGATCAGGGCGCGGCCGCCTTCGAGCGCATAGCCGACCGCCGTCGCGACGATCGCGGCCTCGGAGATCGGCGCGTTGAACAGCCGGTGATAAGGCAAAAGGTCCGCAAGGCCGCGGTAGACCCCGAACGCTCCTCCCCAGTCCCGGTTTTCCTCGCCATAGGCGATCAGCCGCTCGTCGTTGAGCATGTGATGAAGGATCGCCTCGAAAAGACCGTCGCGCACGGTGATCGCGCGCATCGCCGAGAGCCTCGCGCCCGACTCGGACAGGCCGAAGCGATTTTTCTTCGCATTCTGCACGATTCTCGAGTTTGTGGCGGGGTCGGAGCGAGTCGGAGCAGGCCTGGACGGCGCCGGTATCTCGACGTTCGAGAACATCAGGCGCCCGATCAGGTCAGGCTCCGCCTCGATGTCCACGATTGGAGCGACGGTCGGGTCCGCCGCGGCGCGAATGACGCGACGAATGGTCTCGCCGACTTCGGCTTTCATCGCCTCGACGGCCGCGCCGGTCACGACGCCCGCGTCGATGAGCGACCTGCCGAACGAGACGATCGGATCATAGGCCGACCAGCGCTCGATCTCGTCCTTCGTCCGGTAGGCGTTGGCGTCGGTGGTCGAGTGCCCCGCGCTTCGGTAGCATTCCACGTCCAAAAGCGCCGGGCCATCACCGGCCAGAAGCAGTGCGCGCTTTCGCCCGACGGCGTCGGCGACGGCGAGCGGATTGGTTCCATCGACCGTCTCCGCATGCATCGCCTCCGCGTTCGCCGCCGCGGCAATCCGGGAAAGACGGTCCCAGCCCATGGTCTCGCCGATCGTCTGGCCGCCCATGGCGTAGAAGTTGTTGTTGAAGAAGAAGAGCACCGGCAGTCCGCCCCTCCTCTCGTCCCAAAGCGTGCGGCACTGGGCCATCGAAGCGAAGTTCATCGCCTCCCAGACCGGGCCACAGCCGGCCGATCCGTCGCCCACGCTGGCGACCGCGACGCCGTCGCCGAGAAGGACCTTCTTGGCGAGCGCCGCCCCCGTCGCGATGCCGGCCGAGGCGCCGACGATGGCGTTGTTGGGGAATGCGCCGAAGGGGGTAAAAAAGGCATGCATCGAGCCGCCCATGCCCCCGTTGAATCCGTTCGCGCGCATGAAGATTTCCGCCAGCAGGCCGAACAGCAGAAAGGCCTCTGCCCGATCGGTCTCGCTTTCCCCGCCAATGTGACGCTCGACGGTCTTCAGAAGCGAGCCGCCGCGAAAACTCTCCATCACGCCCAGGAGTTCGGCCCTGGGCAGCTTGCCGATCGCCGAAAGTCCCTTGGCGATGAATTCGCCGTGGCTGCGATGGTTGCCGAAGATGTGGTCGCAGGGCTCGAGCGCAAGCGCCGCGCCGACTGCCACCCCTTCCTGGCCAATCGAAAGATGGGCGGGCCCCTTGTAGGTGTGGGCGACCCCCGCATAGGCGCCGGTCGCTTTCAGAGCGGCCAGCATGCTTTCGAACTCGCGGATGATCATCATGTGCCGCAGGGCCGCGAGAAGGGCGGCGTCACCCCGAACCAATCTCTCCTGCGAGAGCGGCGTCCGATACGCTTGAATTGGAATTTCTGGAAACGTGAGGGTCGATGGCTTGTGCAGAGCGTCGGGGTCGACGAAAAGAGCCTTGGGCATGCGCGGCGCCTGGAACTCGAAACCCGGCGGCATTTCGCCGCCTATTTGTCAGGGTCGATCCGTGTCGCCGACATATGTATCGCATGAAAAACAAATGTTCAAGAGCGCCGCTTCAGCGTCGATAGCATACGGGTATGCGCGGCCTAGGTCGCTGTCGGGCTTGTAGCCGGCGCTTTGATCGTGACTTGAAGCGGCTTACGTGGGGCTTGTGACCGCCGGTGCGAATGAGCGTCGAGGTCGTCGACGACGCTCCAACAGACCCGGTTTGTTGAGAGGAGCCGATAACCGCCCGCGCGGAAGAAGCGGCGCGTCGACGAGCGCGCGCCGGGGCTTGCGTGTGCGCCTTGCGTCAGGCGAGAACGTGGTTCGCCCACGGACACGGAATTAGCCCCCGCATGAAGCTCGCGGACGCACAAGCGCAAGCGCCCCGGACCGAAGGGCCGGCGCCGGGGTCGCTCGTCGACCCGGCCGCGTTGCGCTTCTGGACGGCGGTCATCCTTACGGGCGTCGCCGCGGGGCTTGGCGGCGCGGCGCTGACTGCCCTTCTCGAGCAGGTCCAATACCTCGCCTGGGGCGTCCAGGAACCGTCGAAACTCGGGGATGCGGCCTCGCTTTTCGGTCCCCGGCATCATGTCATCGTGCTGCTCGCGGCCGGCGTCCTGACCGCGGCGGGACAGTGGCTGCTGACGCGCCTCCTGTCGGGCAACAGCATCGAGACCATGGCGGCGATCTGGTTCCACGCCGGGCGCATGCCGACGCTGAGAACGCTCGGCAGCGCCGTGCTGTCGATCGTCATCGTCGGCTTGGGCGCCTCGCTTGGCCGCGAAGGGGCGCCGAAGCACGCGGGCGCGGCGTTCGGCAATGTCGCCTCGAGCATGCAGAAGCTGTCGGACGAGCAGCGGCAGCTGATGGTCGCAATCGGCGCCGGGGCAGGCATGGCCGCCGTCTACAGCGTTCCCCTGGGCGGGGCGCTGTTCGCGCTCGAGGTGTTGCGCGGAGCCCTGTCGTTGAGGCTGGTCCTGCCAGCAATCGCCGCGTCGACCATCGCAACCGAGGTCGCGACCATCTTCATCCCCAACGCGCCGATCTATGCGACGCCGGCCTACGTCGTCACGCCTCAGACCTTCGTCTTCGCCTTGCTCGCGGCGCCGATCATCGGCGTCTGGGCGGTCGCGTTCGTCCGCCTGATTGCGTGGGCCGACCGGGTTCGCCCGTCAGATTGGCGGCGGTTCGTGGCGCCGCCTGCCGTCTTTCTCGGGCTCGGGCTCATCTCGATTCCATTCCCGCAGGTGCTGGGCAACGGACAGGATGTTGCGCAATTCCTGTTCCGTCAGCCGATGGCGCCTCTGGCGCTGCTTGTTCTTCTTCCGATACGGCCGCTTTGCACCATCGGATCGGTCGCCAGCGGAGCGCCCGGGGGCCTATTCACGCCGTCGCTTACAGCCGGCGCGCTCGCCGGGAGCGTGCTCGGCGCCGTCTGGCTGATATTCTTCCCCCAAGGCGACATCGGTCTTTTTGCGCTCCTCGGAGCCGGCGCGATGGTCGCGGCGACGACACAGGGTCCAATCTCCACCCTTGTCATGATGATGGAGCTGACCGGGCAGGCCCGCCTGTTCGCCCTGCCGATGCTCGTGATCATTGTCGCGGCGACAGCAACGGCCCGCAGCATCGAGATCCGCTCGATCTACGAAGCGCGGCTTTCCGACGAGGAAGTGGCCGAGCGGCTCAGGCAGAGGGATATCGGCGCCCGGACGAACGCGGCTGGGACGCCTTCTGGGAGTGGATGAGGCGTTCGCGGGCGCGCTGCAGCGTTGCAGCAATACGATGTGTGCGGGGCCGGCGAACTGACGGTTCGTGTCGGCTCACCCTCCCGTCAAACCCTTTGGGCGTGCTTGAGCGCTGGCGTCTTGCTTTTGGGTCGAGTTCGTTCGCTTCTCCCTGCCCTTTTCCGCAGGCAGGGAGAAGCGGTATCTTGTTCGTTAGAGCGCCCAATTTGGCCCTACTTCCCCAGCGCCTTGTCGGTCACGACAGTGGTATAGGCCCCCGTCGGCTGCTTGGTGATGACCGGATCGGAGCCGCCGGTCAGCAGGGTCTTGACCGTGCGGTCGTAGTCGGCCACGTCGAGCCGGCCGTCCGAGCCCTGCGTGAGCTTATTGATCTCGCTCATCATCTGCTTCTGGTGGTGCTCGGTCTGAGCGCCGGTCGAGTCGTTGTCGAGCACGATCTTGACCGCCTCGTCGGGATGCGCGCGCGCATAGTCCCAGCCCTCCATCGAGGCCTTGACGAAGCGCGCCATCTTGTCGACGAACGCCGGATCCTTGAGCTTGTCCTGCATCACATAGAGGCCGTCCTCGAGCGTCGCGACGCCCTCGTCCTCATACTTGAAGACGACCAGCTGCGACGGCTTGTAGCCGGCGTCGATCACCTGCCAATATTCGTTATAGGTCATGGTCGAGATGCAGTCGGCCTGTTTCTGGATGAGCGGATCGACGTTGAAGCCCTGCTTCAAGACTTTGACGCCGCCCGGCGATCCGTCGGTCTTGAGGCCCAGCTTCCCCATCCAGTTGAGGAACGGATATTCGTTGCCGTAGAACCAGACCCCGAGCGTGCGGCCCTTGAGGTCGGCGGGGGTCTTGATGCCGGTCTCGGCCCGGCAGGTCAGCTCAAGACCCGAGTGCTTGAACGGCTGGGCGATGTTGACCATCTCAACGCCCTTCTCGCGCGCGGCGAGCGCGGCGGGCATCCAGTCGACGACGACATCGGCGCCGCCGCCGGCCAGCACCTGCTCGGGAGAAATGTCGGGGCCGCCCGGCTTGATGGTCACGTCGAGTCCTTCCGCCTTGTAAAACCCCTTGTCCTTGGCGACGTAATAGCCAGCGAACTGGGCCTGGGTGACCCACTTCAGTTGCAGCGTCACCTTGTCGGCCGCATGCGCACCTCCAGCGGCGAAGATCGCCGCCATGCTGATGAGTATACTGAGAGACTTTTTCATTTTCTTGCTTTCCTCCGGTTGACCACGAAAACCCCTTCCCCTCCTTCGCCGCGCGAACCATCGAGCGGCGAAATGCTTAAGCCTCCCTCGCCCGATAGGAGGCATGCCAGAACGTCACCCGCCGCTCGAGGCCGGCGACGAGCGCATAGAACAGTGAACCCGTGAGCGCGGCGACGAGGACCGTCGCCCACACCATGTCGATGCCGAGATGGCCGACCTCGGTCGAGATGCGGAAGCCCATCCCGACGGTCGGCGTGCCGAAGAATTCGGCCACGATCGCGCCGATCATCGCGAGCGTCGTGTTGATCTTCAGGGCGTTGAAGACGAACGGCAGCGCCGCCGGAAGACGCAGTGAAAACAGCGTCTGCCAGTAGTCGGCGGCGTATGTCTTCATCAGGTCGCGCTCCATCGCGCTCGTGCTTTCCAGCCCGGCGACCGTGTTCACCAGCATCGGAAAGAAGGTCATCACCACGACCACCGCCGCCTTCGACTGCCAGTCGAAGCCGAACCACATCACCATGATCGGGGCGATGCCGACGATCGGCAGGGCGGAAACGAGATTGCCGAGCGGCAGGAGGCCGCGCTGCAGGAACTGCGAGCGGTCGACGAGGATCGCGGCCGCGATCCCCGAGGCGCAACCGAGGGCGTAGCCCGCGAGCACACCCTTGATCGTCTGCCGGAAGTCCGCGGCGAGCGTCGGGATCGAGGTCACGAACCGCAGCGCGATGGCGGAGGGCGGTGGAAGGATGATCGTCGGGACATGCAAAAGCCGCACGCCCGCCTCCCACAGCGCGAGCACCGCGAGGCCGAATGCGAGCGCGGGCGCGAGGTCGACAAGGCGGCGCGCGTTCACGGGATGAACCCCATGCGGCGTTCGGTGGCGCGGCCTATGAGACCGATGACGCCGACGAGCGCCGCCGACAGGACTGCGGCGGCGAACAGGGCCGCCCAAATCTGCACCGTCTGGCCGTAGTAGGAGCCCGCGAGCAAGCGTGCGCCCAAGCCGCCGTCCTCGCTCTTGGTCACTTCGGCGACGATTGCCCCGACCAGCGCCGCTGCCGCCCCGATCTTCATGCTGGCGAAGAAGAAGGGAGCGCTTGCGGGAGAACGAAGCTTGACAAACGTCTGAAAGGCCGTCGCCGAATAGGTGCGCATCAGGTCGAGCTGGAGCGGATCGGGCGACCGGAAGCCTTTGACCATGCCGACAGTGATGGGAAAGAACGACAGATAGGCGGCGATCGCCGCCTTCGGCGCAATTCCGGTAATGTTGAACTGGTTCAGGATGACGACGATCATCGGCGCAAGCGCGATGATCGGAATGGTCTGCGACGCGACGATCCACGGCATCATCGAGCGCTCGAGCCAGCGCATCGAGACGATGAGGACGGCGAGCCCGATCCCGAGCGTGGCGCCGACGAGAAAGCCGATCAGCGTTTCTTCGAGCGTGATCAGCCCATGATAGACGAGGCTGCGCTTCGAGGTCGGCGGTGTGGCGAACACCAATCGCCAGAGTTCCCCGACGACTTGGTGCGGCCCAGGCAGCTTCGGCCGCTCCATGTTGATCGAATTGGCGATGAGGTCCTGCGTCGAGTAGTCGGTCCTCCCGGCGTTGGCATAGAGGTCGCGCTGCAGGGGGGCGTTCATCAGCACCGCGGCGACGTACCACACCACGACAATGGCGATGATGACGGTCGCGATGGGGAAGGCGGATTTCATCGGCCCTCATCCGGCGCTACGCGCTACCTTCTCCCGCAAGCGGGAGAAGGGATTGCGCCCCCTCTCCCGCATTGCCGGTCGGGAGACTGGCGTCTTTCGACGCCCTATGCGGAAGAGGGCCGGGGTGAGGGCGAGGCTACCCGTCATAGGAATGTCCCTGCCGCAGGCCATGTCGGACGCGGTTCGCGATCGTCATGAATTCCGGCGTCTCCCGGATCTCGAGCTGCCGGTTGCGCGGGAAGTTGCATTCGATGACGTCGAAGATGCGTCCCGGGCGCGGCGACATGACGACGACATGGGTCGAAAGAAACACCGCCTCGGGGATCGAGTGGGTGACGAACAGCACCGTCTTGCCGGTCACCTCCCAGAGGGTTAGCAATTGCTGGTTGAGCATGTCGCGCACGATTTCGTCGAGCGCGCCGAACGGCTCGTCCATCAGGAGAAGGTCGGGATCGAACGACAGGGCGCGAGCGATCGAGGTGCGCTGCTGCATGCCGCCCGACAATTGCCAGGGGAACTTGTTGCCGAAGCCGCCGAGATTGACGAGGGTGAGCCCCCTTCTGACCCGCGCCTCCCGCTCCGCCTTGTCGAAGCCCATGATCTCGAGCGGCAGCGCGATGTTGCGCGCGACCGTCCGCCACGGATAGAGCGCCGGCGCCTGGAACACATATCCGTAGGCGCGACGCATTCGCGCCTCGTGCGAGCTCATGCCGTTGACGCGAATGGAGCCCGCTGTCGGCGTCTCGAGATCGGCGACCGCCCGCAGCAGCGTGGTCTTCCCGCAGCCGGAAGGCCCGATGAGCGAGACAAATTCGCCGCGCCTGACCTTGAGGTTGATGTCGCTAAGCGCCTGTACCGGCCCGTCGCGCGTGTCGAAGCGCAGCGAGACGCCGCTGATGTCGATCGCCACGTCGGCGGCGGGCGCCCTCGCGGCATCGTCTCGCACCGGCGATGGCGTCGATGTCACGCCCATCTCAGGCCAGCTCTCCCTAGCGCGCAACGCCTGCCGTGGCCGTGAACTCCTTGAACTTCCTCAAGGCCCGCGCGTCCGCGGCGAACGGCTCACGCCGGATGAACTTGCCGCGCCCGAGCTCCGCCTGCACCGCGCCGTCGCGGAACACGACGTCGCCGCGCGACAGCGTGTAGCGCGGCAGGCCGGTGACTTTCTTCCCCTCGAACACGTTGTAGTCGATCACCGACACCTGAGTTCGGGCGGAGATGGTCTTGTTGGCCTTGGGGTCCCAGACCGTGATGTCCGCGTCGGCGCCTGGAATGATTGCCCCCTTCCGCGGGTATATGTTGAGGATCCGCGCGCTGTTGGTCGACGTCACCGCGACGAACTCGTTCGGGGTCAGCCGCCCCGTCTCTACGCCATAGGTCCACAGGACCGGCATGCGGTCCTCGAGTCCGCCGGTGCCGTTCGGGATCTTGGTGAAATCGGCGAGGCCGAGCTCCTTCTGCTTCGTGGTGAACGAGCAATGGTCGGTCGCCACCACCTGGAGGGAACCGGCGCGAAGGCCGTTCCACAGATCGTCCTGATGGATCTTGTCGCGGAACGGCGGCGACATCACGCGCCGCGCGGCGTGCTTCCAGTCCTTATTGTAGTACTCGCTTTCGTCGAGCACGAGATGCTGGATGAGAGGCTCGCCGTAGACGCGCTTTCCCAGCGCCCGCGCCCGAGCGATCGCCTCATGTGCGGGGATGCAGGACGTATGGACGATATAGAGCGGCACGCCCGCCTGGTCGGCGAGCATGATGGCGCGGTTGGCCGCCTCGCCCTCGACCTCCGGCGGCCGCGACAGCGCGTGCCCCTCGGGGCCGGTTATTCCCTTGGCTAGATAATGCTTCTGCAGCGCGGCGACGACTTCACCGTTCTCGGCGTGGACGAGCGGCATGGCCCCGAGCTCGGCGCAGCGCGTGAACGAGGCGAACATCTCCTCGTCGTTGACCATCAGCGCGCCCTTGTACGCCATGAAATGCTTGAAGGTCGTAACGCCGGCCTTGACGACCTTGGCCATGTCCTCGCGCACCCGGTCGTCCCAGTAGGTAACGCACATGTGGTACGAGTAATCCGCGACGGCGTCCTTCGAGCGCTTGCCCCAGTCGGCGAAAGCCTCCATCAGCGGCTGGTTGCGATTCGGGATGCAGAAATCGACGATCATCGTCGTGCCGCCCGACAGCCCCGCCTTGGTGCCGCTCTCGTAGTTGTCGGCGGAATTGGCGCCCATGAAGGGCATGTCGAGATGGGTGTGCGGATCGATGCCGCCCGGCATGACGAAGCAGTCGGTGGCGTCGAGGGAGCTGTCGCCTCTCAGGTCCTCGCCGATTGCCTTGATCGTTTCGCCTTCGACGAGCACGTCGGCCTTGTAGGTCCGGTCCGCGGTGACGATCGTTCCGCCTTTGATGACGAGCGACATGGAAGTTCTTCCCTATTGGGCTTTCGAGGCCGGCGCCTCTGGCGCCTTGATTGTCACGATAGGATTTCGGCTTTTTCCAGCACGGCGTGCATCAGAACGTTGGCTCCAGCGGTCGACCATTCCAATTTGATGTCTTCGGTCTCGTTGTGGCTGACGCCGCCGACACAGGGCGTGAAGATCATCGAGGCTGGCGCGACGCGCGCGATGTAGCAGGCGTCATGCCCCGCGCCGGAGACGATGTTGCGGTGCGAGTACCCGAGATGCTTGGCGGCGCGCCTCACGGCGTCGACGCAGCCGAGATCGAACGCGACCGGAGGGTAGTAGAAGATCTGCTCGAGGTCGCAGGCGAGGTCGATGTTTCCGGCGATCTCCTCGACGCCTTCGCGCAACGCCGCGTCCATGGCGCTGAGGGTCTCGTCGACCGGATGGCGGAACTCGCATGTCATAAAGACTTCGCCGGGAATCACATTGCGCGAATTAGGATAGGGGTTCAGCATTCCAACGGTCGAAACGCCGAGCGGCGCGTTCCTGAGACCGATTGCGTTGACGAGCTCCACAATCCGCGCTGCGCCGAGGAGGGCGTCCTTGCGGCGCGGCATCGGCGTCGAGCCGGCGTGGCTCTCGAAGCCGGTCAAGCGAATTTCGTACCAGCGCTGGCCTTGCCCATGGGTAACCACGCCGACGTCGTAATTTTCGTCCTCGAGGATCGGGCCCTGCTCGATGTGGAGTTCGAAGAAGGCGTGCACCGGGCGCCCGCCGACTGGCTCCTCGCCCTTGAAGCCGATGCGCTGAAGCTCGTCGCCGAGCGACTTGCCCTCGCCATCGAGCCGGGAATAGGCGAATTCCTTCGTGTAGACGCCGGCGAACACGCCGGAGGAGACCATCGCGGGCGCGTAGCGGGAGCCTTCCTCGTTCGTCCAGTTGGCGACCTCGATCGGGTGGCGTGTCTTGATCTTGAGATCGTTCAGCGAGCGCACGACTTCGAGCGCGCCGAGCACGCCGAGCACCCCGTCGAATTTTCCGCCCGTTGGTTGGGTGTCGAGATGGCTGCCCATCATGACCGGGGCGAGCCTGTCGTCCTGGCCGGCGCGGCGGGCGAACATGTTGCCCATCTCGTCGACTTTGACCGTGCAGGCGGCCGCCTCGCACCAGCGCCGGAAGAGCTCGCGGCCCTGCTTGTCGAGATCGGTCAGCGTCAGTCGCTTGCAGCCGCCTTTGGGCGTCGCGCCGATCTTGGCCATTTCCATCAGCGAATCCCAGAGCCGCGCTCCGTCGATCCGCACATTGGAAAGGTCCGCCATCACAAGCTCCAGAAGATTCACCGACGCTATTATAAGTTTGACCAAACGGTCAAATGACGTAACCTTGGGCGAAGCGCTCATCGTTTCGGCGCCGGCGAGCGCGGGATTTTGCCAGGGCGGAGGGGTCGATCGACAGCCTTTCAGGCGAGCGGATGGTGCAGCCCAAACGGCGGCCGACCGTCCGCGCCGAAAACGAACGGGCGCTTCTCGAAGCGGCCGAGGTGGTTTTCGCCGAACAGGGGTTCTCCGGAGCGACGACGGCCGCGATCGCGAAGCGCGCCGGCGTCCCGAAGGCGAATCTCCACTATTACTTTCCGACCAAGGAGGCGCTCTATCGCGCCGTGGTCGGACGCGTGCTGACCGCCTGGCTCGCCGCCGCTGCTTCGTTCGACGCGAGCGAGGATCCGCTCGAGGCGCTTTCGGCCTATATCGGCGCCAAGATGGACCTTGCGCGGGAGATGCCGCTCGCCTCAAAAATCTGGTCGGCCGAGATCATGCGCGGCGCGCCGATCATCCAGGATTTTCTCGACACAACGCTGAGCCAATGGGTCGCCTCGCGGGAGAAAGCGGTCAAGCGCTGGATCGCCGCCGGCAAGCTCAAGCCAATCGAGCCGAAGGTGCTGTTCTACATGATCTGGGCGACGACCCAGCAATACGCCAACGCCTCACACGAGATGGAGACGTTGAACGGCGGCCGCCCGCTCGACGATAAGGCCTTCGAAAGCGCGAAGGCCCAGGTGATCGAGACGATTCTGCGCGGGGTGGCGTCTTGACGGTCAGAGAGTTGGAATCGATCGGTCCCGGCGCTTCGCTGCGCATTTCCTGCTCTTTTTATTTTGGCGAGAACTATTCCTGTGTCATGTATAATGGTCGTTAGCGTCAAGTGAATTGGTGGTATTTTTCTGAAGTTCTGTCGCCGCGGCAGCAGCTATGGAGGTCGATTCATGGCTGGGACGAGCAGCGCCGGCTATTGTCGAGGACAGAAGACGAATATTGCAGTCAATCCTTGTGACCCCAACGCCTTACGAAAAGATCTTCACACAGTGAAGCTTTCTGAGCGTCGAAATTCCCTGCCTACCCCCTGCGCAGGGAATTCAAATTCCCTGCCTACCCCTCCCGGCGCCCGTCGGCATCGCCGCACAAACGTTTGATCTTACGAACGTTAGTCCGATTTTGGGCGTCGCAGGGGCGCCCGTTTTTCCCGCAGCCAGGAAACGCAGGGAAAAGCAGGGAAGCAGGGACCGAAAGCGCCCGAGTGGGGCCCCTCACAATTCCTCGCGCAGCCCCTTCCCCCGCAACTCCCGGTAAAAGAGCCTCGGCCTCTTCCGGTCGAGGCCGTCCTTCAGCGCCTGCGAAAGATCATCGAGGGCGAGATGGGTGATTCGAGGCAGGTCAAGCTCGCGCGCCTTGTCCAGGGGCGTCCAGACGAGATCGACGAGTTCCGCCTCCGGATGGACCACGCCCTCGATGCGTCTGGCGACCGCGCTCGCCTCGACGATGAGAAAGCGCGCGTCGAAGCGTCTCGGCCTGCCCGGCGGGGTGATCGCGCGGGCGAGGAAATCGATGCCGTCGAGCGCGGGATAGACCCCGGTCGCGGCGAACCGGGTCCAGGCGCCGGGAGGAGTGTTTTCCGGTGCGCCGTAGTCGGCGACGCCGATCGCGAGTCCGGTTTCCTCGAACGTCTCGCGGATCGCCGCAAGCGCGATCGCGCGCGCGAAGCTGGGCGAAGGGCGCGACACGCGTGCGTTGAGCTTCGCCTCGACTTGCGGGTCCAGCGATCCAGCGGCGCACATCCGCCGATCCTCCGGCTCGACCCGCCCACCGGGAAAAACATATTTGCCAGGCATGAACTTGAGGTCCTGGCGCCGCTTGCCCATCAAAACCGTGGCCTCTCCTCCCGAGCGGTCGAGGACGATGAGCGCTGCCGCGTCGCGAGGCCGCAGCGCTCGCTGACGTTTCGCCGGCGGCGCGTCAGCGGATGCATTCATCGCGGATCCCAACCGTGTCGAACCGCCGGCCAGGATGAGGCCCGCATCCTCACGTCTCGTCACCTCCGAATCCGTGCATGAAGAGCGCCCACTGCTGACCTACAACGGCCCCCTTCATGCGAGGCAAGATGAGCAGGCTCGCCACCATCGCCACCGTCAGCCAGAACAGCGCGGTCCACATCAGCGGACTGTGCGGCCACTGCTCCTCCCAGAAGAGGGTGCCGCCGCCAACGACGTGGCAGACGACGAGCATCGTCAAGTAAGCGGGCGCATCGTCCGCGCGGGCGTGGCTCAGATCTTCCCCGCACACTTTGCAGGCTCTATGGAGTTTGAGATAGCTGTGAAAAAGGGGGCCCCGGCCGCATGCCGGACAGCGTCCAAAGAGCCCTCGCCGGATCGCCTCGCCGAGAGGCCGATCGCGCCTCGGCGTTCGCCAGGCGCGGAACCCCGACATGTCGTTCATCGACGTGCGCCTTTGCGGCTCGGGTTGCGCGGTCGCGGCGCGGTCCGAAGGGACCGCGCGCCACCCGCGCGTCTTCCAGTCGCGGGCTCGCTCGACACGATCTCGAACCTCAACGCGCCCGCGAAGGGGGCCGCCTCGACGAGGCGGACCCGGACGCCGTCGCCGAGCCGGTAAACTACGCCGCTGCGCGTCCCCACGAGCGACCGCGTCGCCTCCTCGTAACGGAAATAGTCGTCGCCCAAGGTTCCGGCCGGAACGAACCCGTCCGCGCCGGTCTCGTTCAGTTTCACGAACAGGCCCACTCTCGTCACGCCGGCGATCCGTGCTTCGAACACCGCGCCGACGCGATCGACGAGGTGCGCCGCCACCAGCCGGTCGACCGTCTCGCGCTCGGCCGCCATCGCGCGCCGCTCTGCCGCCGAAATATGCTCGGCAATCTGCGCGAGTTCCCCACCACGCATGTCGTTGAGGCCGCCGCCGCCGAGGTTGAGCGCGCGGATCAGCGCCCGATGGACGATGAGGTCGGCGTACCGGCGGATAGGCGAGGTGAAATGCGCGTAGCGCCGCAAATTGAGGCCGAAGTGGCCGTAGTTCTCATGACTGTACTCGGCCTGCGCCTGGGCGCGCAGCACTACCTCGTTGACCAAGGCCTCGACCGCTTGGCCGCGCACCCGGCCGAGCACCCCGTTGAAATGCGATGGGCGGACGCGGTCGCCCTTCGCCAGTTTGACACCGATGGTCTTAAGGAACTCGACGAGATCGTTGAGCTTCTCCACGCTCGGCGCGTCATGAGCGCGGTAGAGCAGCGGCGAATGACGAGCCTCGAGCGTTTCGGCGGCGGCGACATTGGCGAGGATCATGAATTCCTCGATGAGCCGATGCGCCTCGAGCCGCTCCGGCCATCGAACGCCGGCGAGGCGCCCCTTGCTGTCTAAGACCAGCTTGCGCTCGGGAAGATCGAGATCGAGCGGATCGCGTCGTAGACGCTCGATCTTGATGACGCCGTGGGCGGCATAGAGCGGCTTCAAAACGCTGTCTAGCAGCGGCGCCGCGGTCTCGTCCGGCCTGCCCTCGATGGCGGCCTGCGCCTGTTCGTAGGAGAGCTTCGCCGCCGATCGGATCATGATCCGATAGAAGGCGTGCGCACGCTTGCGGCCGTCCGCGCCGAGGATCATCCGCACCGCGAGCGCCGGCCGGTCTTCGAGCGGACGCAGCGAACAGAGGTCGTTCGAGATGCGCTCCGGCAGCATCGGGACGGCGCGGTCGGGGAAGTAAACCGAGTTGCCTCGTTCGAGCGCTTCGCGGTCGAGCGCCGAACCGGGGCGAACATAAGCCGCGACGTCGGCGATCGCGACCGTGACGACGAAGCCGCCGGGGTTGGCCGGATCGGGGTCGGGCGCGGCGTGCACGGCGTCGTCGTGGTCCTTGGCGTCTGGCGGGTCGATGGTGACAAACGGAAGCGACCGCCAGTCCTCGCGCGGCGGGGCGAGGCGGACCGGACGCGCATCCTCCACCTCCTTGAGCGCGGCGGGCGAAAAGACGTGCGGGATATGATGGGTTGCGAGCGCGATCAGGCTGACCGCGCGCTCGGACTTCACCGACCCCAGCAACTCGACGATCCGCGCGCTCGGGAGTCCGAAGCGTCCCTGGCGCAGCGGCTCGACGGCGACGAGGTCGCCATCCGCCGCCTCGCCTGCGAACCCCGACGGGACGATGAATTCGCGCGCTGCGGTGCGCTTTTCGACCGGAAGCGCCCGGCCCGAGCCGTCATCAGCTCTTCGGAAAACAGCGAAGACGCGCTCCTTGAACTTGTCGAGGATTTTGATGACCCGGCCCGAATAGGCGGGCTCCTTGCCCGGGGCGTCAGGGTCGAGTTCGATACGCATCAGCACGCGCGCGCCGAGGCGTGGCGCCGTCGCATTCGCCCGGTTGCCGCGCGGGCTGCGGATGAGGATACGCGGCGCCGCGCCGTCCCCGTCCCATTCTGCGGCCCTTCCGATGAGCTCGCCGTCGCGACCGTGCTCGGTCACGTCGGCGACGACGATCGTCGGCAGCCGCCCAGGCGCCTGAAGCGCCTTACGGCCCCCTGCGATCGCGCCTTCGTTTTGCAGGTCCTTGATCAGCAGTTTCAGGTCCGCCTTTGCCGCGCCCTTCACGCCGAACGCTCGGGCGATGTCGCGCTTGGTTACCCGGGCGGGGGGTTGTTCGCCGTGGGGAGCCGCCTCGCCGCTGATAAAGGCAATCAGCTCGTCCCGCGAAGGCAGCGGGGCGGCGCGGTGTCGCTCCACCGTGGCTGCGGCGCGTTTCAATGGCGCGGATTTTCGCAAAGAGTCAGGCTCGCGTTCTCGAAACAAACGTAGTGAACTGCGACCCCGGATACAAGCGAAGCGCCTGTCAGTTCGTCTCGACGACGAATGGAATGTCTTCATAACTGCGGCCGCCCCACCGCGACCGCCTAACGCAAGTCCGCCTTTTCGACCCTGAGCAACGTGAACAATCTCATCGGAGGAAGTTCACGTCGCTCCGCGACGCGTGCGTCGCTGCGCGCGCGGATCCAATCGCCGATCGCGGAGTAGGGGAAGTTCGGATGCCACCCCAGCCACGAGGCCGCGGTCTCCATTCGCTGCTCGAGTGCTTTGCGCAGGCCGTCGGTCGCAGAGAAATGGTTCATCACGACAAGGCTGCCGCCTGGCCGAAGCACCCGCCACGCCTCCTCGAGCGCCCGTTGGGGGTTGGGGACGACACTCATCACGTAGGGCGCCAGAGCGACGTCGAACGCGGCGTCGGGAAAATCAAGCGCGCCCGCGTCCATCACGTGCAGACCCTTGACCTGGGCGAGACGCTTGCGCTCGAACTCGCGCCTCGGCGGCGCGTAACATCGGGACGCTGATGTCAATGCCGGTGACCCGGACGTTGTCGGGCAGGAGCGGGAGTTCGAGCCCGGTCCCGACGCCGATGACAAGGATCTGCCCGCTTGGTCCTGCCGCGCGCGCCGCTGCGCGGGCCGCCGCGAGCCGGCCTGGGTGGAACGGCAGATCGAAGATCAGGTCGTAAACCGGAGCCCAGCGGCTATAGGCGGCCTCCGCATGACGCCCGGCGTCGCTGTGGGTAGCGTTGACGGGATTCACGAGCGGCGGCCCTCGTATCGCGTCGGCCCGGACGCGGCGCAAAAAACGACCCTGACAGTCACGCAGAACCCCGCAGATTGCAAGATCGCGTCAGAGGATCTGCAACCAGTCTCAACAGCAGGGGCCTTCGCCGCGACGCAACGTCGCACCGGGCAAACAGTCCCTTGCCTTGGTTCGTTCCCTGCCCGATCCAACAAAAGCGGCGTGCGCGGTGCAAAACCCGCGGCCGCCTTCTCCGCATGGCGGAACTGCCGCGTAGCGGCCCGGCCGAAGGTTTCGTCGGCGTCGCGCGGCCGGCGCGGCCAACGGCCGCGCCTACAACACCGCTACCGCTTCTTTGCCGCCGCCTTCGGCGCCGGCTTTTTCCCAGCGGCCGCGGCTTTCGTCGGCGCGCTCTTGGCGGGCGACTTCCTGACCGGCGCCTTTCCGGCTGTAGCCTTCGCTGGCGCTGTCTTCTTCTCCGCGGCCCTCGCGGGCGCCTTCGCCCTCGCCGCAGGCTTGCCTTCGCGCTCGGCGAGGAGCGCGAGCGCCTCGCTCAGCGTAATCGAGTTCGGGCGGCGTCGATTTTGGAATGGTCGCGTTGACCCTGCCCCAGTTGACGTAAGGCCCGAAGCGGCCGTCCCTCACGGTGACGGGGCCGCCGTCGGGATGCTGGCCGACGAGCCGCCCGGAGGCGCCTACGCCGATGGCCTTCGCTTTCAGCATCGCGAGCGCGTCGTCGAGCGTGAGGGTCGCCGGATCTGTCCCGCGCGGGAGGGTGGCATTGATCTTGCCGTGATTGACATAGGCGCCGAACCGGCCCTGCTTTACGCTGACCGGCCCGCCCTCGGGATGCTCGCCGATGACGCGGCCCGCCCCTGCGCCGAAGCGCGAGCCGCCGGCGCCGCTCTCCTTGGCGACGATGAGGTCGATCGCGCGGTTTCCGCCGATCTCGAGGACGTCGTCGTCGCGCCCCACGTTGGCGTAGGTCTTGCCGTGCTGCACATAGGCGCCATAGCGGCCGATGCCGGCCAGGATCGGCTCGCCGCTGGTCGGATGTCGGGCTACCTCGCGCGGCAGCGAAAGGAGCGCAAGCGCCTTTTCCAGCGTCACGTCCTCGGGCTTCAGCCCCCGCGGCAGCGAAGAGCGCTTGGGCTTCTCCCCCTCGCTCTGCTGTACATAGTCGCCGAAACGGCCGGTGCGCAGCGTGACCTCCTCGCCCGACTGCGGATCCTGGCCAAGGACGCGCACGCCCGGACGGTCGCCCTCGCCGCTCTCGGCGCCGCTCGGCGACAGCACGCGGGTGTATTTGCACTCGGGGTAGTTCGAGCAGCCGATGAAGGCGCCGAACTTGCCGAGCTTCAGCGACAATTGTCCCTTGCCGCACACAGGGCAGAGGCGGGGATCGACGCCCTCGCCGCGGTCCGGAAAGATGTGCGGCCCGAGGAGCTCGTTGAGGCTGTCGAGCACCTGGCCCGTCCGCAGGTCCTTGGTGTCGCCGACCGCGCCGTTGAAGTCGTTCCAGAAGTCGCGCAGCAGCTCCTTCCAGTCGATCTCGCTGTTCGAGACCCTGTCGAGCTTCTCCTCGAGGTCGGCGGTGAAGTCGTAGCCGACGTATTTGGTAAAGAAAGATTCCAAGAAGGCCGTCACCAGCCGGCCCTTGTCCTCCGGGACGAGCCGCTTCTTTTCGAGCCGGACATAGTCGCGGTCCCGCAGGACTGCGATGGTCGAGGCGTAGGTCGAAGGACGGCCGATGCCGAGCTCCTCCATCCTCTTCACCAGCGTCGCCTCGGTGTAGCGCGGCGGCGGCTCGGTGAAATGCTGGCTCGCGTCGATCCGCTCCTTGGTCAACCTTTCGCCTTCGCGCATCGGCGGGAGGCGGCCCAACTCCTCGTCCTCCTCGTCGTCGCGGCCCTCCTGGTAGAGCGCGAGGAAGCCGGCAAAGCGCACGACCTGGCCGCTGGCGCGAAACTCGAGTTTTCGCGCCCTGGCCTCGGCCAGAATATCGACCGTGGTGCGCTCGAGTTCCGCGCTCTCCATCTGGCAGGCGATGGTGCGCGTCCAGATGAGCTCGTAAAGGTTCGCCTGCTCGGGCTCGAGATGGCGGGAGATGTCGCGCGGCCGGCGCGCCATGTCGGTCGGGCGGATCGCCTCATGCGCCTCCTGGGCGTTCTTGGCCTTGGCCGTATATTTGCGCGGCGCGCTCGGCACGTAGGCGTCGCCGAAATCCTTCCCGATCACACCGCGCGCGGCGGAGACCGCCTCCGGCGCGAGGTCGACGCCGTCGGTGCGCATATAGGTGATCAGTCCGACGGCTCCATCGCCGATATCCACGCCCTCGTAGAGGCGCTGGGCGATCTGCATGGTGCGGGCCGGCGCAAATCCGAGCTTGCGCGAGGCCTCCTGCTGTAGGGTGGAGGTGGTGAACGGGGGATAGGGGTGGCGCCTGACCGGCTTCGATTCGACGGTCGCGACGACGAACTTCGCCTTCTCGAGCGCTTCCTTGAACGCCTCCGCCTCCGCCCCAGACCCGACGTCGAGGCGGCCGATCTTCTTGCCGTCCGCCCCGACGAGGCGGGCGGCGAAGGGCGCGTCGGCCTCGGTCCGCAGGTGGGCGACAATCGACCAATATTCGCGCGCGACGAATCTTTCGATCTCGAGCTCGCGGTCGCAGACGATTCTCAGCGCGACCGACTGGACGCGCCCGGCCGAGCGCGCGCCGGGCAGCTTTCGCCAAAGCACCGGCGAGAGGGTGAATCCGACCAGGTAGTCGAGCGCGCGGCGGGCCCGGTAGGCGTCGACCAGCGCGTCGTCGATCTCGCGGGGATGGCGCATCGCCTCCTGGACCGCGTCCTTGGTGACCGCGTTGAACACCACGCGGTCGACGCGCTTGTCCTTGAGAAGCTTCTTGTTTTTGAGAATTTCGTGAATATGCCAGGAGATCGCCTCGCCCTCGCGATCCGGGTCGGTCGCGAGAATGACCCGGTCGGCGTCCCGAACGGCGCCCCGATCTCGCTCAGTCGCTTGGCCGACTTCGCCCCGACCTCCCAACGCATGGCGAAGTCGTTGTCCGGATCGACCGAGCCGTCCTTTTCGACGAGATCGCGCACATGGCCGAAGGACGCGTAGACGCTGTAGTCCTTGCCCAAATACTTGTTGATGGTCTTCGCCTTGGCGGGCGACTCGACGATCACGACTTTCATTCGCTCGCTAATCCTTCGACGGCCCGAGGAGCCTGATTTCGTCAAAACGGAAACGCCTTGATCCGAAAAGGAGTCAACCCCGGCCGGGCGGGGATATGGAGAGGCGAAAGCCGCCTGTCAAATTCGCTCCGTGCTCTCCGGCAAGGGCTCGCACCCTTCGTGCATCACTGGTGTCCCTCTGTGTTTCCATTCTCCTCGACAATCTCGGCTGCCGGGTGCAGCGATCCATTCGTCCGCCGAGAGCGCCGCCTCGCCGACGCCTCAAAAGCGCCTGGGACGTCGAGTTCGACTTGGCGGTCGCGGCGGCCGACGGAGCGCCCGTCACCTTCGCAATAGCGCCGTTCGACCTCTCCGCCACGGCGGAACAGGAAGCGGCGCCCACGGTTGAAGCCGGCGGAGAACGAGCGTGCGAATTTGGATTCCGGCGCGGGCAAGCCGCGCGCTTCGAGCCGCCGCTGCATGCGTTTCCGACCCCGGCGTCGCGGCGGAAGGGGTCCGACGCTGGGCGGCCCTCAGCGCGCTGATCGTCGTCTACGCCGCGCTCTTGGGGGCGAGAGACCTTGGCAGGCTCGTTTGGCGGGAACGGTCCACCGTCATCCTCGCGCTCGCTGTCGCGATTCCTCTCGCGGCGCTCGAATTCCGGTCTCGCCCCGGGGCGCGCACGACGGACTCCCCTGTCTCTGCCGCGCCGGCGCCGGCTTGGGTGACGGCAAAACAGCCGGCGGCGGTAGGCATCAATGAAAGCGCAAAAGAAAACGCGAGAATGACCGCGTGGAAAAGAAGCGTCGAGCAGGCGCTGGCGGAGGCGGAGGCAAGAAAACAGGTTCGACCGCATGACACGGCAACGCCGGACCATGGCGTCGACGCGCCCGCGACGCGGACCGTCGCGGCGCAAGAGGGGGAGGCGACGCGGACCGATTTGGGCGTGGCGCGCAGAGCTCGCGAAAAAGCAGTCGGAGACTTCGAGCGCGAGCAATGAGGCAAAGGCCGCAGCCGAGACCAAAGCGGCGAGCGGTTCAGGCATGGCCAAAGACGCGGCCAACGAGGCGAGTGCGGCGGACGACGCGAAGCAGGCAAATGAGACGAAAGGTTCGGAGCAAACTTCCGACAGCTCCCTAGTCGCTGGCGGTCATGACACGCAAACGGCGAGCACAGGCCGAGAGGATGGCTGGAATCGCCGGATGGAGATATTTGGGGCGGCCAAGGAGGCGGATGATCGCGATCTCGCGCGTGAGGACGCCATGGCGCGACACGCATTGACCTATTCCTGGGCGACTATCGATCGAGCCGGCCATCGTTGGGTTCATATCAGGCCGATTCATTATAGCCAGCGATGAGAAGAACCGCGGCCGTACGCACCTCCACGAGGCGCACGAGGAGCGCCGCCTCTCCCAAGAAGCTAGCGCCTCATGCTGCCGCGCCGACCGCCGGCGCCGCGAGACGCGAGGACCCGCGCGAACCCCGAGCGCTGTCTCTTCGAGCCGGTTCGATCGCTCAGGCTCCGGGCGGACGGAACTTGACGTTCTTTGCGACCGCCGCGTCCATCTCTTCCGGCGTCATCAGCAAGACCATTCTGCTCGCCACCGTCCCGGTCTCGGCGGCCTTGACCGCGATCGCGGCTGCCGCCGCGCTGTCCGGCAGATCGAGGACGATGAAAAAATCATCCGCGCCGAACGCAAAATAGACGGCTTCGACCTTGCCGCCGACGCTCTCGACAGCTTCCGTGATTGCCGCGCGGCGCCCTGTTCCCCCTTCTTTCGCCAGTCCTTTTGCTCCCTCGGGCGTGTAGCTTCCTACCACCATGAACTTTGGCATGACCGTCTCTCCAATTCACCGACATCGCCATAGCAGCCGTCGGTTCGTTCTCATCTTGGCGAGTCTATCGGAGTCCCGGGGCTATCGAACAGGTCAATATGCATAGCGCGAGAGCGAAGGTTTCCGGTTGGCGCTGCTGATCGATCATCGGGCCCGCAGCTCCCGAAAATGACAAAAGCGGTTTTGTCATTGTAATCTGAAGCCGCGGTTTGAGCCGGGCGGGCCGGCGCCGATTGACGGCGGCGCTCGGCGATGCGTCTAGTGCTGCAGTCGCGTGGTGCGGTGAATTCGATGATTCGGCGTTGGCGCAGGAGGGGAGCCATGAAAGGACTTCTAATGATGGCGGCGGTCGCCTTCCTGCTTGCGGGATGCGGCCGCGAGCCTCCGGACTATGACACCCGGGCCATCCATCCGACACAACAGCAGATGAACGCCGCCCACGGCGAGTATGCGATGACGCCTCCGCCTTACTAGCGACTCCCAGGGTCGATCCTTCGCCAACCCCGGGCCCAGCGCCAGGCGAGGCCTTTTCCTCATCGGCGACCCGGGGCGCGGCTGCGCGGCTTGGCGATCCCGACCCCTAGCTGACGCGAGTTCGATTTGCGCATCACCGGACCATCCGACTCGCCGCAGGAACTGGCGGCCATCGAACGCCAGATATGGCGAAGGCAGGTCCGTTTGTTCCTCGTCTTCCTCGTCGTCGTACTCGGATTCATGGTGGCGGTCGTCCCTGTGGTGGCTCAGTGCCGGCACAATCTGAGGTGTTACGCCGGAATCGCAGCCGCGGCGCGGCATTGGACGGGGCTGTAGCGCGGAGCTGCCTGATGTATGGATCGGCGGCTGTCGCGCGCATTCCCCGCCGGCATGCCGCGGTCGAGGCGCGCCGGCCAGCCTTTGACTACTCCCTGTCTTCGGGTCGAAGTCGATGGACGTTCACTCGCACGGGGCCGCAATAATGCTGGTGCTGGGCGGTGCGGTTCAACCCTGAGCCGCGCTCAGTGGAGGAGCGGCCGGGCGGGGAAGGGTCGTCACATCGGCGACTTCTCGGCCTTCCCCCGAGAGCGGAGGCGAGGTCCATGTCCCCACAGCCGGCCCGCCCCGCTCTCAACTTTGGAGAATGCTGCGCTGATGCGTTGCTTCATCCCCTCCGGAACGGACGTTCGGCCGTTGGTTGAGCGCTTCGACAGCGCCTCGCTCGAGCTTGAGGCCGTTTCCGCGACGGGCGAGGCGGCTGCGAGGCCGCGGGAGACCGGTTTTGGAAGTTCCGCCCTCGGTCCGGGAAAACGACGCGAAATGATCAGGGCGGCCGCTGCGATAAGCAGGCAACCCCGTTAGCAAGAAGCGCAAAAAAAGACGAGGCTGACGAGGAAGATCGCGAACTGCAGCGAGGCGACCGCACCTTGCACTAGAGTCTACTGGGTTTGGTCGCGCTCGCTGTTGGGCCGAACAGAGAGGCCTCGATCTCCCCGGCCCTGGGCTTCGTCCGTTCGTTTCGGTCCCTAGCCTAGGTCCTTGAGCCCGGCGACCCAGCCAAGTGGAAGCAGCCATAACGAGGAAAGGCAGCATCAGGGGCGATGGCGCTTCGGGAAGACGCGAATACCGACCTTCCTTGACCCGACACCGCTGGCGAAGAAAATTTTTGCTCATCGAGGTGACAAAATTGAACGGGACCGCGCCATTTTGCCGCTTGCGCGAGCCGCCCGATGTGTCACAATTTCGTCGTTGTGGTCCAGACGGAGCGATCCCATGTCGATTGACTCGCATCTCAATGAGCTGGTGCGCCGTCATCAGGCGATTGAGGAGGCGATTCTAGCCGAAGAAAGTCATCCGGCGGCAGACGACATCAAGGTACACGAACTGAAGCGGAAAAAGCTGCATCTGAAGGACGAGATCGAGCGGTTGAAGCAAAAGGCCGAGACTGCGGTTTCGCACTAGAGAGACGGAATCAACGAACTGGCGGGCGAAGGCCTAGACGCCACTCGTGGGCGACTATGGGGTCGTGCTCGTCTTTGGCGCGTTTCTGGTTCACGTCGTTGAATTTCTCTTTCGTCGTCAATTGCGCCAGTGCCCACACGGCCGAGCCGCGCACCAGTGGATCTTTGTCGTCGAGGCGCTCAGCGGTGACCTCAGCGAGCGCGGCATCCCGCGAGTTTCCTATCGCGATCAGCACGTTGCGGAGGAACCGCGCGCGCCCGAGGCGCTTGATCGGGCTTGCGGCGAACCGCTTCCGGAAAGCGTCGTCGTCTAGAAGGACCAAGTCGGCGAGGGGCGGAGCGTTCAGGTCATCCCGGGCGGCGAGCTTCGACTCCCGCCCCAGCAGCGCGAACTTGTTCCACGGACAGACGGCTAAGCAATCGTCGCAGCCGTAGATGCGGTTGCCAATCGCGCTCCGCAATTCACGCGGGATGGGCCCTGTGTGTTCGATCGTGAGATACGAGACGCAGCGCCTTGCGTCGAGCCGGTAGGGCGCGGAGAACGCGTGCGTCGGGCAAGAGTCCAGGCAGGCCCGGCAGGTTCCGCAATGATCGGTCTCCGGCTCGTCCGGCGGAAGGTCGAGATCGGTAAGGATCGCCCCGAGGAACAGCCAAGAGCCAAATTCGCGCGACACGAGATTGGTGTGTTTGCCCTGCCAGCCGATCCCGGCCCGCGCGGCGAGCGGCTTTTCCATCAGCGGCGCTGTATCGACGAACACCTTCACGTCAACCCGTTTGGGGCGCGCGGAGGCGACAAGAAACGCCGCCAGCTCCTTCAGCTTGCCCTTTACGACGTCGTGATAATCGCGGCCGCGTGCATAGACCGAGATTGCGCCGGCCGACTTTAGGGCGAGCGTCGACAGGGGATCGCCGGCCGGCCCGTAATTGAAAGCGAGCATGACCAGGGTCTTCGCTTCCGGCATGAGCGCGCGCGGATCCGTCCGCCGCTCGAAGGTTTCCGCCATCCAGCCCATGTCGCCGTGGGCGCCCTCGGCGAGCCAGGCAGCGAGGCCTTCGTGAGCGCCAGGAGCTGGCTCTGCAGGGCTTGCGCGGCAGACGTCGAAGCCGAGTGCCCGCGCCTTTTCCTTCAGCGCGGTTAGAAGTCGAGATCGGCGTATGTCGCGCTCGGGGCGCTCCCCGGCAAGCGGTCGGCCAGGAGGGGGCGGAACGAGGGCCGCGACTTCACTCGCGCGTACCAGATCCTGGCTGTTTCGTTTTCGTCCCACTGCACGTCGCCCAAATAGTCGAGGCAGGAAAGATGGGCCGCCGCGGCGAGGTCCGCGTAGGTCAGCCGGTCGCCGGCAAGCCAGTTGCGCGCCTTGATCAGGTGGCCGATGTAGCGCAGATGATAACGCAAATTGGAGCGCGCGGCGCGCACGGCGTTCATGTCGGGGCCGCCGCCGCCGACTTCAGCGCTCATGAAGCGCTTGTAAATCTTCTCTCGGACGAGCCAGTGGCTCAACTCGTTGAAGAACTTGAGGTTGAACCAAGCCATTAGCCGCCGGGCCTCCGCGCGTCCAGCTGGATCATTGGGCAGAAGCCGACGGTCGCCTAGGCTGAGGCCGCGTGTCTCGTCGAGATATTCGGCGATGACGTCCGCGCCCGCCAGGACCGGGCCTTGCTCGTCGATCACCACCGGCGTCGCCCCTTCCGCGGCCATGAGCAGAAATTCGCGCCGCCGCTCCCACGCCCGCTCCTCGATCAGCTTCGGCTCAATCCCCATCTCCCCCAGCGCAAGGCGAACGAAGCGCGAATGCGGGCAAAAGGGGTGATGGTAGAGTTTGATCATGACGACGCTGGCGACGGGGGTTTCGAGCGCCCTCCACCCCGGAGCGCCGCTTGTCGCCTTGTCAATGCGTTCGGGCTGGTTAAGCCGCGGTTAACCGCAAGGGCGAGAGGCTGGGTCAATGGAGGGTCAGCTGAGAATTTCCCGTGATTCGATGCGCCAGACCTCCGCAGCGCTCATCTTCGCCCAGGCGGCGGCGAGCGACTCGTTGGCGTCGATCGCCCGGCAAGCGTCTTCGATGACGAAGCTCTCAAAACCTGCCTCGCGCGCGTCGAGGGCGGAAAATGCGACGCAATAATCGGTCGCGAGGCCACAGCAGAAGACGCGCCTGGCCTCTCGCGCGCGCAGGAGCGCGGCAAGCCCCGTCGTCGTCCTGCCGTCCGCCTCAACGAAGGCCGAATAGGAATCGACGTTGGGGCGCATGCCCTTGCGCAGGATGAGGAATGCGCTGTCAGCGTCGAGCCCGGGGTGAAGCGTCGCGCCCGCAGTTCCCTGAACGCAATGGTCCGGCCACAGTGTCTGGTCGCCGTAATGGAGGCGCTTTATGGCGAAGGGCTGGGCGCCGTGGGTAGAGGCGAACGAGGCATGGCCCTTCGGGTGCCAGTCCTGCGTCACGACGACATGGGTGAAACGGCGCATGAGCGCATTCACCGCCGGAACGACCGAATCTCCCTCGTCGACCGCCAGCGCCCCGCCCGGCATGAAATCGGCCTGCAGGTCGATCGCCAGCAGAACGTCGTTGTCGTCAATCGCGATCGCCGACGGCACGAGGGCGGCCTCCTCTGAAATGCATCAGCGCGCGCCAGCGGTCCTGCTCGAACACAAGAATGACGCCGAGCGCGAAGATGAGCGGCAGGATCAGGTAGAGAAGCCGGAACACGAGCAGCGCCGCCACGACATTGGCCTGCGGCATGTCCGGCATTCCTTTGAGGAACGCGATCTCAAGCACCCCGAGTCCGCCGGGCGCGTGGCTGACCAGCGCCAGCGAGAACGAGGCGAGAAAGACGCCGAGCACCACGAGGAAGCCGGGGTTGGCCGCGGCCGGCAGGGCGAAAAAGATGATGCCCGCCGCGCCGACGAGTTCCAGCGGGCCGGCCAGCAATTGCCGCGCCGCGACCGGGGGGCGCGGATAGATGAGCTGAAAGCCGCCGACCTTGAACGGGCGGAAGTGCAGGAGGGAGCCGACCACAAACAGAGAAGGGGCCGCGATCAGCACGAGCCCCGCCGCCTCGCCGAGCCACAGCGGCGCGCCCGGGAGGCGCTCGGCCAGGTCGGGGCGGACTAGCAGCAGGAGGCCGCCGAGCGTCGCCACCCCGAGAGCGAAGGTGAACGAGCAGAAAGCGACCAAAACGCCGATTTCGCCGACGCTGAGCCCCTTGGTCGAATAGGCCCGGTAGCGGATGACGGCTCCGGAGAACACAGATGCGCCGATGTTGTGAGCGATGGCGTAGGCGGTGAACGAGGCGAGCCCGACGAACCGCCAGCTCAGCCGCCGGCCGAGATGCCGGAGCGCGATCTGGTCGTACCATGCGAGCGCCGTATAGGCGAACGAGGTGGATACGACCGCAGCCAGCCAGCGGCCAAGCGATATGGAGGCGAACGCATTGCGCAGGCTGGCAAACGACAATCCGTGCAGCTCCCTGAACAGAAGCCATGACGAAACCGCCACTGCGGCGAAGCCGATGACCGGCCATGCGAAGTCTTGTACGCGCCTGATGCTTCGCAATGCTGTTCGGCCCGATCCTGGCGGCATCCGTGCGCCCGGTTCGGCCCATTCCCTGCCCGAGCACGGCGGCGAAGGCAAGGCCGCCTCGTCTCCCGGAGTCTCCCGGACGACGCCGGCGAAATCGCGCTTGCCGTCGCCGCCCCGGACCGACATGATGTACGCCCTGAAAACATCAAGCGAACCATGCCCGACCGCACGCGCCCTTCCTCCGGAACGCAGGACTATCTCGACGATCATCGCAATGCCTCGGTCCTGATCAGCGTCAACGGGGCGCTTACGCCGCGTGAAGATGCCAAGGTGTCGGTGTTTGATTCAGGCTTCGTGCTCGGCGACGGGGTGTGGGAGGGCCTGCGCCTCGTCGATGGCCGCGTGGCATTCCTGTCCCGTCATCTCGACCGCCTGTGGGATGGGGCAAAGATGTTGAAAATCGACATCGGACTGAGGCGCGACGCCCTGAAGGCTCGGTTGTTCGATGTCATCGAGGCCAACGGCATGACGGACGGAGTTCATATCCGGCTCATGGTGACGCGCGGCGTCAAGCGCTCGCCGTATCAGGATCCCCGCCTGACGGTCGGCGCCGCGACCGTCGTCATCATCCCGGAGTGGAAGCAGCCCCGGCCGGAAATGTTCGCCCACGGGCTCGACCTTTTCACCGTGCACATCCGGCGCACCGGCCCCGCGGAGCAGGATCAGAAGCTTAATTCGCACTCGAAGCTCAACTGCGTCCTCGCCTGCATCCAGGCGATGGAGGCGGGCGCGGACGAGGCGCTGATGCTTGACGACCGCGGTTTCGTCGCCACCTGCAATTCGACCCATTTCTTCATCGTGCGCAATGGAGAGGTCTGGACCTCGGCCGGCGGCTATTGTCTGGGCGGTATCACCCGCGCCGCCGTGCTGCAGGCGGCGAGGCGCGCGGACGTGCCGGCTTTGGAAAAGGACTTCTCGCTGTTCGACGTCTACGGGGCAGACGAAGCCTTCACCACCGGGACCTTCGCCGGCCTCGTTCCCGTAGCGCGGGTCGACGGGCGCACGATCGGCGAGGCTTCTCAGGCATCCAGCGACGCCTCCGGACCGGTGACGGGCCGCCTGCGCGCCGCGGTCAAGGCGCTCGAGGCCGAGGAGGCAGAAGGGAGGAGTCCGTGATCGCCACGCCGGTTGTGCGCATCGCCATGTGGTCGGGTCCGCGCAACATCTCGACCGCGATGATGCGCTCATTTGGCGCGCGGGCGGATTGCGCGGTGACCGACGAGCCTTTCTACGCCGCCTATCTCGCCGCTACTGGGCTCCTCCACCCGATGCGCGGAGAGGTGATCGCTTCCCAACCGGCGGACTGGCGCAAGGTCGCGGACGCTCTCGTCGGACCGCCGCCGGGCGACAAGCCCGTCTGGTACCAGAAACACATGACCCATCATATGTTGCCAGGCTTCGGCCGCGAATGGTGCGACGGCCTCGTCAACGCCTTTCTCATCCGCGCGCCCGAGGCGGTGCTCGCCTCCTATTCAGCGAAGCGCGACAATTTCACCATCGATGAGATCGGCCTGCCGGCCCAGGCCGAACTGTTCGACCGCGCGGCGAACAGGCTCGGCCGCGCCCCTCCAGTGGTCGAGAGCCAGGACGTATTGACCGATCCACGCGGCGTGTTGTCGGAGCTCTGCGCCGCCTGCGGCGTTCCGTTCGACGACGCGATGCTGTCCTGGGCGCCCGGCCAGCGCGCCACCGATGGCGTCTGGGCGCCTGCCTGGTACGATGCGGTCCAGCGGTCGACAAAGTTCGCCGCGCCGCGCCCTGAGATCCTGTTCGACGAACTGCCGGACATTCTCAAGCCGCTCGCAGCGGCGGCGCGTCCGATCTATGATCAGCTCGCGGCGCACAAGCTCGGAACCGCCGCTATTGATCGGCGAAACGACGATCGGGAGGTGGACGACCGCGCCGGCCGGTCTTGACGTGGTCCCGGCCACGGCGCATCAGGGTCGCGCCGATGCCGACGTTCGTCCTGCCCTTTCCGGCGATCAATCCCGTTCTCGTGCGGTGGGGACCTCTGGCCATCCGCTGGTACGCGCTCGCCTATATCGCGGGCCTCGTGCTCGGCTGGCTGCTCATCCGCAGGGTCGTGTCGAATGACCGCTACTGGGGCTGCGCGAAACGGCCGAGCGCGGACAGCATCGACGACCTTCTCGTATACTGCGCTTTCGGGGTGATCATAGGCGGCCGGCTCGGCGACGTGCTGTTCTACGATCCGCGATACTTTCTCGCCCATCCGCTCGACATGTTCAAGATCTGGCAAGGCGGCATGGCCTTCCATGGCGGCCTGATCGGCGCCTTCGTCGGCATGATCCTCTTCGCCCGCCGCTATCGCGCTCCGGCGCTGACCGTGATGGACCTCTGTGGGTTGGCCGCCCCTATCGGCCTGTTCTTCGGCCGCATCGCCAATTTCATCCGCCCGGAGCTGTGGGGCCGCCCGACCGACGTGCCCTGGGCAGTAGTGTTCCCGGGGACTGACGGCCTGCCGCGCCATCCGAGCCAGATTTACGAGGCGTTGCTCGAGGGCGCGCTCGCCTTCGTCATCCTTTTCGCCCTCGCGCGAATGGGCGCGCTGAAAAAGCCCGGGCTCATCGCCGGCGCGTTTGGCGTCCTTTACGGAATGGCGCGTATCTTCAGCGAGTTCTTCCGCGAGCCGGATCCGCAACTCGAAGACCTGGGACGCGGACTGACCATGGGAATGGTCCTGTCGGCTCCGCTCATCGTCATCGGGCTCGGATTGATAGCCTCAAGCCTCAGCAGGAGGTGGAGCAGATGACGATCCTGCTCGACGAGATCAAGGCGCTGATCGCGCAGAACGGGCCGATTACGGTCGAACGCTACATGGCGATCGCGCTCACCCATCCCGAGCTTGGCTATTACATGAACCGCAACCCGTTCGGCGCGAGCGGCGACTTCACCACAGCGCCGGAGATTTCGCAGATGTTCGGCGAGCTCATCGGCCTATGGGCGGCGGAAGTGTGGTCGAGCATGGGTTCGCCGAACCCCGTCCATCTGGTCGAGCTCGGTCCCGGCCGCGGCACGTTGATGAGCGACGCGCTTCGGGCGGCCCGGATCGTGCCGGAGTTCCGCGCTGCCCTCGACGTCTGGCTCATGGAGTCGAGTCCGACATTGGCCACGATGCAGCATGAGCTCCTGCTCGACAGCGGAGTGGCCGTCGCGTGGGCGCAGAAGCTCGGAGAAATTCCCGCCGGGCCTTCGATCGTCATCGGCAACGAATTCCTCGACGCTCTGCCCGTACGGCAGTTCGTGCGGGTCGGCGGGCAGTGGCGAGAGCGCACGGTGCGCGTCAGCGGCGAAGGCAATCTTGTCTTCGATGTCGCCAAGACGCCTGAGCCTTACATCCAGGGAAACGCGCCGAACGGCGAGGTGCTCGAGGTGAACCCTTCGGGTCACCGGTTCATGTTCGAACTCGGCGCGCGGCTGGTCAAGCAGGGCGGTGCGGCTTTGCTCGTCGACTATGGCCACTCGGTCACGGGGCTCGGCGACACCCTTCAGGCCCTGCGGGCGCACCGCTATGTCGACCCTCTCGCCGCGCCGGGGGACTGCGATCTCACCGCCCATGTGGATTTCGCCGCCATGGCGCGCAGCGCCAACGCCGCCGGGGCGGCGGTCTACGGGCCGATCGACCAGGGGGATTTCCTGCGAGCGATCGGCATCGACCTCAGGACCAAAGCGCTGGCCGACCGGGCGGACCCGGAGCGGGCCGAGGAGCTCAAGCACACCCGCGACCGCCTTGTCGGAAAGGGCAAGGGCGAGATGGGGGCCCTCTTCAAGACGATGGCGGTCGCGAGCCGCAAGCTGCCGCCCCCGCCGGGCTTTCAGCCCGCCCGGGGCAAGACGGCGTGAGCCCCGCTCCCTTCCTCTCCGCCGCTTCCTTGAAGCTGCCGGGAGTGGCGCACGCCTTCTTCACCCGAAGCGGCGGCGTCTCCAGCGGCGTCTACGCCTCGCTCAACGGCGGGGTCGGCTCACGCAATTCGCCGGAGGCGGTGGCCGAAAACCGCGCCAGGATGGCCGCTGCGCTCGGCCTTGCGGCGGATCGCCTGGCGGTGCCCTACCAGGTCCACTCCGCGGACGCGGTCGCAGTCTCCGACCATTGGGCCGCGGACGCCAGGCCGCGCTGCGACGGCGTCGTTACCGCGACCCCCCGACTCGCGCTCGGCGTCACCGGCGCCGACTGCGGCATGATTCTGTTCGCCGATCCGAAGGCGCGCGTTGTCGGGGCTGCGCACGCCGGCTGGAAGGGGGCGCTCACCGGCATCGTCGAGGCGACCGTCGCCGCGATGGCGCGGCTTGGCGCGAGGCGGAGCGACATCGCGGCGGCGCTAGGCCCCTGCATCGCGCAAGCGTCGTATGAAGTCGGCCCCGAGTTTGTCGGCGCCTTCGCCGCAGCAGGCGAAGACGGAGGGCAATTCTTCATTCCGAGCCGCCGGGCCGGCCATTCGATGTTCGACCTCAAGGCCTATATCGCGGAGCGGGCCGCCCGCGCCGGCGTCGGCCGCTTCGAGGACCTCGGGCTCGACACCTACGCCGACGACGAGCTCTTCTTCAGCTACCGCCGGACGACACATCGCAAGGAGTCCGACTACGGCCGGCTCGTCTCGGCGATTGCGCTGACGTAGCCAGCCCCTCGAGCGCCGGATTCGCTGGTAACAGCGGCAAAAACAGCGGATTTCGCCAAACGGGCGCCTCCGCCGCGGCTCCTACGACCAAAAACGCTCGCAAGTTCATAGTCCTGGTCGGAAATCGCGGCTGCAGGCGGAACAGCGGGGGATTCGCGGTAACAGCGAGTTTCGACAGCGCGGCGGCGTCCTGTCAGCGAAAGGCCCGCGATCGGGGACGGCGAAATGGCGCCGCCATCGCTCAACTGCCGGTCCTCCGAACGGAGCGGCGCAGGAGCCCGGTCGGTTTGAAGTCATCCCGCTCTAACCGTGTCACCCAGGCCGCAATCCTCGACTTCCGCCCCCTCCCCGCCGCAATTGGGCCGCAGCGCTGCCCCATGATCGAGAGACCCGCGGCAGCATTGAACGGCGGCGAGAAGGATCATCCATGCACGGCGCGCGCGAACGACTGGTCGAGGCCGCAGCGTGAGCGAACGGCGCCTCCATCATGCCGACAGCGGAGCCTTCCGGCACGCGATGCGGGCGCTTTCCCTGGGCGTCGCGATCGTCGCCTGCGGCGACGGAGACGAGCGCGTCGGCTGCACCGTCACTTCGATCGCCTCCCTGTCGCTGACGCCGCCGACGCTGTTCATCTGTCTTTCGCGCTCGTCCTCGACGCTGACGAGCCCTGCGGGAGACGCGCGCCTTCTCGGTCAACCTCCTCTCCTCGCGGCACGAGGCGCTGGCGCATCGCTTCAGCGGACGCGGCGGCGTGCACGGTCCGCGCCGCTTCGCCGACGCCCGCTGGATCACGCTCGCGACAGGCGCGCCGATCCTCGCCGACGCGCTCGCCGCCTTCGACTGCCTGATCGAGGAGGTGATCGAACGCCATTCGCACGCGATCGTGCTCGGCGCGGTCGTCAGCCTCCAGGAAGGCTCGGACGAGCCGGCGCTGGCGCACTGGCGCGGCGCCTACGGGCCCACGCGCTAGGCGGCTTGCGCCCGAACGCGCGCGACAGAGCCGCGTGAATCCCATTGGCGCTTCGTGCGGTCGTGCTCTAAAAGCGCCTTGCAAACCGTCGAGGGCAGCGTGTTCATGAGCGGCGTCAACGAGATCCGAGCGAGCTTTCTGAATTTTTTCGCCGGACGCGGACACGAGATCGCGCCGTCGAGCTCGCTCGTGCCGCGCAACGATCCGACGCTCATGTTCACCAACGCCGGCATGGTGCAGTTCAAGAACGTCTTCACCGGGGTCGAGAAGCGCTCCTACGCCCGCGCCGCGACCGCCCAGAAATGCGTCCGCGCCGGAGGAAAGCACAACGACCTCGACAACGTCGGCTATACCGCGCGCCACCACACCTTCTTCGAAATGCTCGGCAACTTCTCGTTCGGCGACTATTTCAAGGACAACGCCATCGAATACTCCTGGTCGCTTCTGACGCGCGACTTCGGCCTTTCGAAAGAGCGCCTGACGATCACCGTCTATCATGACGACGACGAAGCTTATAACCTGTGGAAGACGATTTCCGGCCTGCCGGAGGACCGCATCATCCGCATCGCCACCAGCGACAATTTCTGGGCGATGGGCGACACCGGACCTTGCGGCCCGTGCTCGGAGATTTTCTACGACCACGGCGACCACATTCCGGGCGGCCCGCCCGGCTCGCCCGACGCCGACGGCGACCGTTTCATCGAGATCTGGAACCTCGTGTTCATGCAGTACGAGACGCTGCCGGGAGGCGAGCGGATCAATCTGCCCCGCCCCTCGATCGACACCGGCATGGGCCTCGAGCGCATCGCCGCCGTGCTGCAGGGCGTGCACGACAACTACGACATCGACCTGTTCCGAGCCCTCATCCGCGCCAGCGCCGACCTGACCGGGGTCGATCCGGACGGGCCGCATCGCGCCTCCCACCGGGTGATCGCCGACCATCTGCGCGCCTCGGCCTTCCTGGTCGCCGACGGCGTGTTGCCCTCGAACGAGGGGCGCGGCTACGTGTTGAGACGCATCATGCGCCGCGCCATGCGCCACGCCCAGATCATCGGCGCGCGCGACCCGCTGATGTGGCGGCTCGTTCCGGCGCTGGTCCGCGAAATGGGCCAGGCCTACCCCGAGCTCCTTCGCGCCGAGGCGCTGATCACCGAGACCCTGAAGCTCGAGGAGACGCGCTTCCGCACCACGCTGGCGCGCGGTCTCGCCATTCTCGAGGATGAAACCCGACCGCTCGGCGCCGGCGGCGTGCTGTCCGGCGAGACCGCCTTCAGGCTCTATGACACCTACGGCTTCCCGCTCGACCTCACCCAGGACGCCCTGCGCGCGCGAGGCCTGTCGGTGGACCTCGAGGGATTCAACGCAGCGATGGAGCGTCAGCGGGCCGAGGCGCGCCGCGCCTGGGCGGGTTCGGGCGAGGCGGCGACCGAGACGGTCTGGTACGCCTTGCGCGAGCGGATCGGCGCGACCGACTTCCTCGGCTACGACACCGAGACCGCGGAGGGGGTGATCCGCGCGATCGTCAAGGACGGGATCGAAGTCCCGCTCCTCGAGACGGGCGACAAGGGCTCGCTCATCCTCAACCAGACGCCATTCTACGGCGAGGCGGGCGGACAGGTCGGCGACGTGGGCGAGATCACCGGACTCGGCTTCCGCGCCGCGGTGACCGACACCCGCAAGAAGCTCGGCGACCTCATCGTCCACGACGTCTCGATCGTCGAGGGGACGGCGCGGCCCCTCATGGCGGTCGAGCTCGCCGTCGACCACGTCGCCCGTACCACGACCCGCGCCAACCACTCGGCGACCCACATCCTGCACGAGGCGCTGCGGCTCGTGCTCGGCGATCACGTGGCCCAGAAAGGCTCGCTGGTCTCGCCCGACAGGCTGCGTTTCGACATCGCCCATCCGAAGCCGATCACCCCGGAGGAGATCGCCGCGGTGGAGGACATCGCCAACCGCGTCGTGCTCGAGAACGCGGAGGTGACGACCCGTCTCATGAGCCTCGACGACGCGCGCTCTTCGGGGGCGCGCGCCCTGTTCGGCGAGAAATACGGCGACGAGGTCAGGGTGGTCAGCATGGGGGCGATCGAGGACGACGCGACGCACGAGCGCGCCTATTCGATCGAACTCTGCGGCGGCACCCACGTGAGCCGCACCGGCGACATCGGCCTCATTTCCATTATCGGCGAAAGCGCGGTCGCGGCCGGCGTGCGGCGGATCGAGGCGAGGACGCGCGACGAGGCGCGCAAACGCCTGACCGCCGAATCGCGCGCCTTCGAGCAGCTCGCGGCCCTGCTCCGCGCCCCGCCGGAGGAGGCGGAGAGCCGCCTCGAAGCGCTGATCGACGACAAGCGGAAGCTCGAGCGCGAGCTCGCCGAGGCCAGGCGCCGGCTGGCGATGGGCGGAGGCGGGTCGGCCGCAAGCGAGCCGGTGCGCGAGATCGCGGGAGTGAAATACTATTCGCGCGCCGTGACCGGCGTCGACATGAAGGATTTGAAGTCGCTCGCCGACGAGGCCAAGCAGAGCGTCGGCTCCGGAGTCGCGGCGATCGCGGCGACCGGCGAAGACGGCAAGGCGAGCCTCGTCGTGGCGGTCACGTCCGATCTCACCGACCGCTTCAACGCCATCGATCTCGTTCGTCTCGGCTCGACGGTGCTCGGCGGCAAGGGCGGCGGCGGCCGGCCCGACATGGCCCAGGCCGGCGGCCCGGACGGCGCCAAGGCGAAGGACGCGCTGACCGCAGTCGAGGAGGCGATAAGGGCGAGGGCGTGATGGGGCGCCGGGCAGAGTCGAGAAGCGGGCGATTTCCGCCTGGCGCCGGGGCCTGCCGACAGTCTCAAAAGCCCGTGCGCAGGTTTTTTCGCTGCGGCAATCGGGCGCAGGAAATGGGACGCCGGGGAAGAAAGAATATCTCGAGGGGAAGGAAGCAGAATTCCGGCGGAAAGAAGAGGAACCCCAGGGGAAGGAAAAGGAACCCCAGGGGAAATAATCTCCGTGCATGAATCCAGCTTTTTCAAGGAGTTGCACGCCCGGCGCAGTTGCGCAGTTCAAATGAGAGCAACGCAATTTCGGATCTCGGGTCGTTTGCGTCCGGCGGCCGGCATCCCTCGGGGCGAGGCCGGGGAAAGTCTGTGGGTGAGGGGCTCCCGCCCGGGCCGTCTTGGGAGCTGCGAGCGAGATTCATTTCGGGCGCCTCCTGCCGACGCGACTCCGCATTTCCCGCTCCGATCGGTCGGCCGCAACGGGCGGCGGGCAAAACGGCTTCGACCGAACCGGACACTTGGCGCTCCTCAGAAGGTCGTGCGTCATGTGAACATATAGAGAACACACAGGCCTCGTCTTGTCAAGGCATTTTTACAGCGCCGCTGACACGCGACGCTGGTTTCTCCTGCAATTCCAGGGAGATGGTCGCGCCGCAGCGGGAGTATGCGGCGCCGAGACGCTTCGCTGCGGGAGGGCAAAGCGGGTCGCGCGTGACGGGCGCGCCGGAGGCTTGGCCGGTCAGGAAAGGCGCAACCAAAGCCTCGACCCGTTTTGATCCCACTGGCGACGATCGAACCTATGACGATTCCTTCGATCAGCTTCGCGAGCGCCACGAGGCGAGCGACCGCGAGACCAAGACACAGGACAAGCGCGACGCGGGCGCCGCGACTTAGGCGTCGCGGCCGGTCCCGGCAAAGGCCGGGGGCGGGACGAAACCGCCAAACTCCCGCTCGATCAGCCGCGCAAGTTCCAGGGTCGTGTGGTCTTCGAGCCAAGGCCCAATGATCTGAACGCCGATCGGCAAGCCCTCAGACGTGCGTCCGACGGGAATGGCCGTCGCCGGCAAGCCCGGCAGAGTGGCGACGCCCGGCCACAGGAGCAGCAGGTCGACATAGGGCTGCTCGGCGCCATTCACGATCAACCGGCGGCGTTCCTGGTCGGGCTCGTGGTCGTGCGGGAAGGCGGCGGTCGGCAATATTGGGCAGATCAGCGAGTTGAAGTCGCGGAAGAAATCGCGCCAACTCGCGCGCAGGCGCGCGCGGCTTGCGTAGTCCGCAGCCAAGCTGCGGACACTCTGCGTCGCCCCGCGCAGGCGCTCGGCCGTAAGACTGGCGCCGGCAGGATCGAAGGCCTCGAAGGCATCCGCCGCCGCGGCGAGTTGAGCGAAAAGGTCTTCCGGCATAAACGCGGCGAGCGTTGCCGCCAGTATGCGCAGGTAGGTTCGCGTCGCGGCATTCAGATCGGGAAGCAAGCCGCTGGCGCGCGCGACCTTCGCGCCGGCTTTCTCGAGCCCGGCCGCCAAGGCCTCCACCGCCACAGCGACCGGCTCGTCGGTGGGTCCGAGGGGATGCTGCGCCAGAACCAGCACGCGCGCCCCGGCGAGCGTCGTCGAACGCGGCGGCGGAAGCGCGAGGCGGTAGCCGACGCCGTCCATGAGCTCGTCAGGTCCGGCGATCGCATCGAGCAGCGCAATGAGATCGCCGGCAGTGCGGGTCATCGGCCCGACGACCGCAAGGTCGTCCGAATACGGCAGGGCCGGCAGGAAGGGCGGCGTCTGGCCGCGCCCAGGCACGAGGTTGAGGGTCGGCTTATGGGCGAAGATCCCGCAAAAATGGGCCGGCACGCGTAGCGAGCCGCCGATGTCGGACCCGAGCGACAGCGGGCCGAAGCCGGCGGCCAAGGCGGCAGCGGAGCCGCCCGACGAGCCCCCGGGGGTGCGCTGAAGATCGTAAGGATTGCTGGTGACCCCGTAGATGGGGTTGTAGGTCTGCCCGTCGTCGAGGGCGACGGGCACGTTGGTCTTGCCGAGGATGACTGCGCCAGCGGCCTTCGCGCGGCTAACAATCAGCGCATCTTTCGCGGGCCGGAAGTCGCGCGCTTCCGGATAGCCCCAGGTGGTCGGAGCCCCGGCGAGATTGAAGCTCTCCTTGATCGTCATGGGCACGCCGATGAGCGGGCCGCGTTCGCCGCGCGCGAGCCGCGCATCGGCTTCGGCGGCCTCGGCCAATGCGGTCTCGTAGGTCTTCACGCACATCGCGTTGAGCGCGGAGTCCGCGGATTCGATCCGCTCGATCGCGTCGCGCGCGAGTTCGATGGCGGAGGCCTTGCCCGCTCCCAGCGCCTGAGCGAGTTCCGCGGCGCTCGCGTAAGTCCATTGCGAACTGTGCACGACCGTTTCCTTCACCTTCGACCGCCGAGAATGGACGGCGAAAGCCGCGCCTGGTCAAGCCGAAGAATGGGCGGATTGTGTTGAAAAACCCCGATTTTCATGGCGTTCGGCCAAACAGGCGAACCCGGCTTCGATTTGCCCGCGATGAGGATGGACCCAGCCAAAAAAGCAGAAGCTGAGTCTTCCCGCGGCGCGAAAAGTGGCGGGGGGCCGGCCTCTGATATGGCTCAAGCGGGCGGGCGGTCTCGTCGGAAATGCGAGCGATCGCGAAGAGCATATCCTCGAGAGCGATGCGAGGATCGCACGGCATCAGAAGACCCGGAAGGCTTCCCGTTCGATATGGTCACGCAATCGTGGATGAAGGCCGTCGCGCGTCGTCAGGTCGAAATGCGCGGCGAGTCGTCTCTCCAAGATCGTCTTGACGTCGATCAGGTCGAATGCGTTGAAGCGGGCCGCGGGTTCGGCTTCGATGAATATGTCCACGTCGTTGCCGGCGCTGGCCGAGTCGCGAGCGCTCGACCCGAAGAGATAGAGCGCTCGGACACCATCGCTATCACCTCCGCTGGGCATCCCTTCAATTCCGCCAAGGCGAGATCCCTGTCCAAGACTCTTCTCCGACCCTGCCGCCGACGCCATAGAGAGGCGGATCACCCCTCCGCCATCGCCTTCCTCAAATTCTCGTCGACCTTGTCGAGGAAGCCGGTGGTCGTCAGCCACTTCTGCTCCGGCCCGACGAGGAGCGCGAGATCTTTCGTCATAGAGCCCGCCTCGACCGTCTCGACGCAAACCTCCTCGAGCGTCGAGGCGAATTTGGCGAGCGCCAGGTTGCCGTCGAGCTTGGCCCGATGGGAAAGGCCGCGCGTCCAGGCGAAGATGGAGGCGATCGAATTGGTGGACGTCTCGTGGCCCTTCTGGTGCTCGCGGTAATGGCGCGTGACGGTGCCATGCGCGGCTTCCGCCTCGACCGTCCGCCCGTCGGGGCTCATCAGCACGCTGGTCATGAGGCCGAGCGAGCCGTAACCCTGCGCCACGGTGTCGGACTGAACGTCGCCGTCGTAGTTCTTGCACGCCCACACGTAGCCGCCCGACCATTTGAGCGCCGCCGCCACCATGTCGTCGATGAGCCGGTGCTCGTAGGTGATCCCGAGACTTCTGGAACTTCGACTTGAACTCGTTCTCGTACACTTCCTGGAAGATGTCCTTGAACCGCCCGTCATAGGCCTTGAGGATCGTGTTCTTGGTCGACAGGTAGACCGGATACTTGCGCATGAGCCCGTAGTTCAGCGAAGCGCGGGCGAAGTCGCGGATCGAATCGTCGAGGTTGTACATCGACATCGCGATCCCGGCGCCGGGGAACTTGAACACCTCCCTCTCGATGACGGCGCCGTCCTCGCCCTCGAAACGGATGGTCAGGCGGCCTTTGCCCGGGACCTTGAAGTCCGTCGCGCGATACTGGTCGCCGTAGGCGTGACGGCCGATGACGATGGGCTGGGTCCAGCTCGGAACCAGGCGCGGCACATTCTTGCAGATGATCGGCTCGCGGAAGATAACGCCGCCCAGGATGTTGCGGATCGTTCCGTTCGGGCTCTTCCACATTTCTTTCAGATGGAACTCCTTGACCCGCGCTTCGTCGGGCGTGATCGTCGCGCACTTGACGCCGACGCCGCAGGCCTTGATCGCCTCCGCCGCGTCGATCGTCACCTGGTCGTTGGTGGCGTCCCGATGCTCGACCGACAGGTCGAAATAGCGAAGCTCGACGTCGAGATAAGGGTGAATCAGCTTGTCGCGGATCAGCTGCCAGATGATGCGGGTCATCTCGTCCCCGTCGAGTTCGACGACCGGATTGTCGACCTTGATCTTGGACATCGGATCTATTTTCCTTGAGGCTTGAGCAGGCGCGCGCGGGGGTAAGGTCCCTATAGCATCGGCCCTGAGAGCGTCCTAGTTCTGCTTTAGGCGGGGCGGCGCGACCGCGTTGTTCGCATGCCGCGATCATCGGGCTTCAAGCGTTGACGGTGGAGATCATTTCGTTCCGATTGCATGGAGGCGGGGCCTTGTCCGGCTGGAAAACCTTGAGGCCTCTTTCGACGGCGGCGCGGCGCCGAGGAGCCGCAACGCGAGGCGCGCAAGCCGATGGGTTTGAGCCTTGACCGGAACGCCGACCGGCAGGACCCGCGCGATGGCGGCAGGGCGCATCGGCGCCTTCCTCGTCGCCCTCTTCGCGGCGCCGCCGGCCTTCGCCGAGGGCGCCGCGCCCGCACCCGCGACCGATAACGCGCTGGCGACAATCTGCGGGATCGTCGAGACCGCCGCCAAGGACGAGGGGCTGCCGATCAATTTCTTCACTCGGCTCATCTGGCAAGAGAGCGCCTTCCACCCCGGCGCCGTCAGTCCGGCTGGCGCCCAGGGAGTCGCGCAATTCATGCCGGGCACGGCCTCCGAGCGCGGACTCGCCGATCCGTTCGATCCGGCGGCCGCCATCCCGGCCTCGGCGAAGCTCCTTGCCGAGCTCGCGCAGCGGTTCGGCAATCTCGGCCTGGCGGCGGCCGCCTACAACGCCGGGCCGAACGCGGTCGCCGGCTGGATCGCCGGCCACGGCTCCATGCCGCTCGAGACGCAGGACTATGTCCTCGCGATCACCGGCCATGACGTCGAGGAGTGGCGCGACGTGAAGCCTCCCGCCTCGGCTTCGCCCGAGCCCGCCCTGCCCTGTCTCGCCATGATCGCGAAGCTGCGCGTCGGACGCGGTCCCGAGGCCTCGCCCGTCGTTTCCGGTCTGTTTGCGCCCTGGGGCGTGCAGATCTCCGCCAGCTTCAACAAAGGCTCTGCGCTCCGCGCCTTCGCCCGAGCGCAACACGATTATTACAGCGTCATCGGCGACATGACGCCCTTCGTCCTCGGCTCGGTTTTGCGGAGCCGCGGCTTCCGCCCGTTCTATCGCGTGCGCCTGCCGGCCCAGACCGGCGGAGAAGCGAAAAGACTCTGCGACCGCATCCAGGCCGTCGGCGGCGCCTGCGCCGTGCTCAGGAGCTGAGCGAGCCGTCTATTCGGCGACTGCGAGCCGCGGGGCGGAGCGCGCAAGCGTGAGCACGAGCGCGGCGGCGATCACGCATGCGATCCCCGCAACATAAAGCGCGGGAAGATAGGTCGATAGCTCGGTGCGCGCGGCGCCCGCCCCGAACGCCGCCGTCGCCGCGCCGAGCTGGTGGGCTGCGAAGATCCATCCGAAGGTCACGTTCGAGCGCTCGGCTCCGAACCGCTCGGCGGTCAGCCGCACGGTGGGCGGGACCGTCGCGACCCAGTCGAGACCGTAGAAGACCGCGAAAGCCGACAAACCGACGAGCGAAAAGTCGGTAAACGGCAGCGCGATCAGCGACAGACCGCGCAGGCCGTAATAAACGAACAGGAGCCAGCGGTTGTCGCATCGGTCGGAGAGCCAGCCCGAGGCCAGGGTGCCGACGAAGTCGAATATGCCGATCACGGCCAGCGCCCCGGCCGCGCTTACCGGCGCGACACCGTAGTCGCCGCAGAGCGCGATCCAGTGGGTCTGGATGAGGCCGTTGGTCGAAAGGCCGCAGACATAGAAAGTCGCGAACAGGACCCAGAACGTCCGGCTCGAGCGCGCCTCCGCGAGCGCGCGCAAGGGCGACGCCAGCAAGGCGGAGAAAGCGAGATTCTGCGGCGGCGGCGGCTCGATCGCGCGCCTGCCGTAAGGGGCGAGGCCGACATCGAACGGCCGGTCCCGCAGCGCCAGCAATGCGACTGCTCCCGCGACCAGCAGCATGACGACAACGAACGCGAGCGCGCTTCGCCATCCGTGGTCCTGGGTGAGCTTCGCCAGAAGCGGCAGGAAGACGAGTTGGCCGGTCGCAGTGCTCGCCGTCAGCATGCCGACGACGAGGCCTCGCCGTTCGGCGAACCAACGCGTCGCCACGGTCGCGCCGAGGACCAGCGCCACCATGCCCGTACCAAAGCCGACGACCACGCCCCAGAGCGCAATGAGCTGCCAGATCTTCGTCATCGCCATCGAGGCGAGAATGGCGCTCGCGATCATGAGGATCGCCGCGGTGACGACCCGTCGCAGGCCGTATCGGTTCAAGAGGGCGGCGGCGAAGGGCGCCATGAGCCCGAACAGCGCCAGACGCAGCGCAAGCGCGACGGAAACGTCAGCCGCGCTCCAGCCGAATTCCTTTTCCAGCGGCTCGAGGATGACGCCAGGGGCGCCCATGGCTCCCGCAGTGGCGAGCATCACAAGGAAAGTCGCCCCCGCCACGACCCAACCGTAATGAACGTCCCTTGCGGCGAGCCCGGCGGCGAGCCGGTTGGACAGCGACAGCGCCGCCGGTTGCTGATGTCCGACGTGGACAGAGGAAAAACGAATGAACGACGCTGTCATTAAAGATCCCCTGGCGGTCCATATCCGCAATTCAGCCAAATACATCAGAGCCGGTTGGCGAGAGCCCGCAGCGCGTTTGCGCCCTCCGCCCCCAGCAGGCTTTCGACGTCGTGTTGCGCCTTCCGCCACAGCGGCGCTGCCCGCTCGAGCATGGCGCCGCCGGCAGGCGCGATCGACACAGCCGCTTCGCGCTGGTCCTCGCCCGCCTCGAGCCGGACGAGTTTGAGCCGCGCGAGCACGCGCACATTGCGCCCGACCGTCGAGCGATCGAGTTCAACCAACCGACCGAGTTCGGTCAGCGACAATGGCGCCGCTCGCTCGATCCGCCGCATCAAGGAGTACTGCGCAAGATTGATCCCCAACGGCGCAAGAGCCGCGTCGTAGAGCGCCGTCGTCTTGCGCGCCGCGGCGCGCAGCGCGGCGCAATAGCAGATAGTTCCCATTTGCGGGTACATACCCGTAAATGGCGTCCGGCGCAAGCGGCCGTCGGCCGAGGGGCCGCCTCGGATTCCTCACCTTGTGACCTTAGCGTATACTCCGTGTCCTTCGTGATGAAAAGAATGAACACCAAGCACACAAAGCTTGCACCAAGATCACAGTGGGAACTGTTGGCCTTAGACGGCGTCAAACACTGCGAGCGTCGCACATTTCTCGTCGAAATCACGATTAATCTTGCGGAACGATCACGAACCCTGACTTTTTCTGCTCAGCAACTCGAATATTTCGACGTAAGCATAAGGGTCTTGTTGCTTCAGATTGGACCTGAGGTACACTGGACCTTTAAACGAACCCTCTGCGCTGCATTCGCGGCAGGCAACCATGTCCTCCCAGTCAATCATGCCCGGCTTGGCCAACTCCTGCTCCCACGGCTCATCTCTGAACAGCCGACCGGTAATCTCGAAGCCTCCTTCGACGAAACAAGCATAGATCCAGCCGCCATGATTTGTTTTTACGAAATGTTTGGCGGTTGCCTAGGATTTCGACGTGGATATAAAACCGCCATACCTCTGATCCTTCAGAAATCTGGCGAGATCCAACGCCTCGGCGTCATGAACTGCAAACTCTAGCTCTTCACCCGCATATTCTTTCTTAGCGTTCGCTATGTGGTCAGGCCGCGTGTAGTTGGGCAAAAATCCGCCGGCGTAGTGGATGGCGTCGGGGTTACGCGTATCTCCGCGAAATCCGTAGCCGATGACTTGTTTGTACGGGACATTCTCCCTTTTTACATTGCCGCCGGCGTCTGTCGCTCGATTCATATTGATGTCTCGAGTATTCCAGAAGACATCGTTTTCATAGTGGAAGTTTCCGCCTCCATACAGGTGTTCCACTTCCGTAAGCGGCTTCATGCTTTTTATCACTTTAATGGGCCGGCGGTCGTGCTCCTTGGGCGCGTCTTCGGGGGTCGGAAAGGGATGGGCCGGTATCCTATTGAATTCGCCAATCAATGCCGCGGTCCCAATCGGCAGCTCCGCTCGCCTGCTCGCAGGGACCGGGGCTTTGCCGAAGGCGCCGATGTATTTCAGCAGGTCCTTGAGACTGAAGTCGGCGAACCTGATGAGCGAGCTGGCTTCATACGGTCCGCGCTCTCCGGCCGTTACCATGCCGGTCTCGAGCGCCTTCATGACAAAGCTCGCGCTGGTATAGGATTTGCTGACTGTGTTGCCCATGACCCAATTGCCAGGGTCGTTGCTGTTGAAAAAAGACCAGACATCGATGATCCGGCGCTGGAAGAGGTGGACCTTCTGCTGACTCGTCAGCGTGATGATGATTTTCGAGAGGCGGTTCTGTTCGACGGTTGTCGCGTCGACAGGCGTCCAGGACTTGCCGCGGTACTCGACCGCCCCGATGTAATAGGTGGCCCCCTGATCTGCTTGGCCGCCGGTCGCGATCAAATCCGTGCAGCTGAGTTCCAGCCAAAAGATCGCGTTTTGCTCATTGTAACAAAGAACGATCTCGTCGGTCGGCAGGCCTTTGCAATTCAGGTACGGCTTTATGTACATCGAACAGTTCCCCCGTTCGGGCTGCTCTTCGGACCCCCGCCGGCGATGTTATCCGCCGAGTTTGCAACGGGCGTCAACCGCAGTGACGGCGCTTTGACGACGGCCGCCCGCCATCTCGCCACGGAATGGCAGCCGCTTTGCCGCGCTTATGTGCGGAATGGAGAAAAATTCATGGCCGTTTCTGAGCAAGAGGTTCAACAGGCCGAAAGGCGAATGGCTGCGCATCGAGAGAACGGCTTTGCCGTATCCGCGCGCTACGATCGCCGCACGGCCCGCATCGTCGTCGACCTGAATACCGGCGTGCAAATCGCTTTCCCGACGCGTCTCATGGAAGGTCTCGCCGAGGCGTCCCCGGACGACTTGGCCGAAATCGAAATCAGCCCGGCCGGCCTCGGCCTCCACTGGCCGAAGCTCGACGCGGATGTGTATGTGCCAGCGCTTCTGCAAGGCCTATTCGGCTCAAAGCGCTGGATGGCCGATGAGCTCGGAGCCGCCGGCGGCAAAGTCCGCTCCCGAGCCAAGGCCGCTGCGGCGCGCGAGAACGGCCAAAAGGGGCAGGCGACCGCGCAAGGCGGCCCATGGGCTTTGATGCGGCACGGCGTCGTCGCGTCGCTTCAGATGGGCTGGGACGCTCCGCCATGGCCAATCGCCAGCGTGGCGGCCCAAGCGTTCCCGCCGGATTGAAGGCGGGATAAAGCACGGAGGTTCAGGCGGACGCCTGAAACCACGTCCGGACCGGCCGCTGAGCGTTCTTGCAAATCGACACGTCCGATACCGGAGCCGCTGTCAGCGGCCCGTCGCGCGCCCGCTGTCAGTGCGCGGGCCGGCCGACCCGATCCAATTCCGCGAACTCCTCGTCGGAGAGCAGGATCGCCGCGGCGCCGACGTTCTCCTCGAGATGCGCGACCTTGCCGGTGCCGGGGATCGGCAGCATGACCGGACTGCGCTTCAGCAGCCATGCAAGCGCAATTTGCCCGGGAGTCGCCTTGTGCTTGCGGGCGATCGAATCGAGCGTCGAGCCTTCCCGCGCCAGCTCGCCGGCGTTGAGCGGGAACCACGGAATGAAGCCGATCCCATTCTTGGCGCAATAGTCGAGCGTCGCTTCGCTCGCGCGGTCGGCGAGATTATACCGATTCTGCGCCGTGGCGACGGGGAAGTATTTCGACGCCGCCTCGATTTCGGCGATGCCGACCTCAGATAGGCCTGCGCATCGGATCACCTTGTCGCGAAGCAGAGTCCTGATCGCGTCGAACTGCTCGTCCGCCGGCGTCTTCGGATCGATGCGGTGCAATTGCCAGAGATCGATCGTCTCGACCCCGAGCCTCCAGCGGCTCTTGTGCGCCTGCTGGACGAGATATTCCGGCCGACCGAGCGGAATCCAGACATCGGGGCCTGTTCGCGCAAGACCGCCCTTGGTCGCGACATGAATGTTGCCGTAGGGGTGGAGCGCCTCGCGGATCAGCGCCTCGGAGAAATCCGGGCCGTAGGAATCGGCGGTGTCGATCAGGTCGACGCCGAGATCGGGCAGGCGGCGCAGCGTTTTGAGCGCCTCGGCCCGGTCCTCCGGCGGCCCCCAGAACTCCCCGCCCGACGATGCGCATGGCGCCGAAGCCGAGACGGTTGACCTCGAAGGCGCCGCCGATGCGCAAGCGTCCGGATTGAGAAGCGTTGATCATGATGAACCTCGCGACGATGGCAGCCGCTCAGGGCCATCGGGCCTCGGGCGGCATCGAGGAGAGAATGGATGCGACGTTGCCGCCGGTCTTCAAGCCGAAAATTGTGCCGCGGTCGTAAAGCAGATTGAACTCGGCGTAACGTCCCCGTCGGATCAATTGTTCCTCGCGCTCGGATCTGCTCCAGGCCTTCGGCGCGTTCCGCCGCACGATCTCCGAATAGATCGCGATGAAGCTGTCGCCGACGTCGCGCACCAAGGCGAAGTCCGCTTCGAAGGCCGAATTGCCGTCGTCGCCGGCGCTGTTGAGCCAGTCGAAGAAAATGCCGCCGATTCCGCGCGGCTCGTTGCGGTGCTTGAGAAAGAAATAGTCGTCGCACCAGGCCTTGAAGCGCTCTGCGTCGGCGACCCCCGGGTGGCGGTCGCAGGCGGCGCGCATCGCAGCGTGGAACGCGATCGCGTCAGGATCGCTCTGCGAGCGACGAGCGTCCAGCATAGGCGTCAGGTCGGCGCCGCCGCCGAACCACGTTTTTGTGGTGCGCACGAGCCTCACATTCATGTGCGCCGTCGGCACGTGGGGGCTCCATGGATGGGCGATGACGGAGACCCCTGCCGCCCAAAAGCGCGGATCCTCGCTCGCGCCGGGAATTTGGCCGGCGAATTCCTTCGGGAAGGCGCCGTAAACAGTTGAGCGATGCGCCCCCATCTTTTCGAACAGCCGCCCGTGCAGCATCGCCATGCGTCCGCCGCCACCGGGCGCGCCGCTCGCGTCGGTCCGAGCCCACGAACTCGATCGCGAAGCGGCCAGGCGCGCGCGTCTCCTGAGCGCCAGCGAATTCTTGCTCGAGCGCCTCCATCGCTGCGACGATCCGCGCCTGCAGCGTCTCGAACCAGCTCGCCACCAGGGCGAGGCGCGGATCTTCGGTCATCTGTCGAAACGCCTACGCCGCTGGTTGCGCTTCAGCGGTCTCGTCTTGAGGCGCGGTGGGGAACATCGCATCAGGACGATGAGCCGATCGGAAGTCGTCATGCAGTGCGCACCCGGGCGACGAGGCGCTCGACATGTTCGACCGGAGTCTCGGGCAGGATGCCGTGGCCGAGGTTGAAAATGTGGGCTCGTCCCTCGAAGCCCCGAAGCACGCGATCGATCCCCACGTCCAGCCCGAGACCGCCCGCGACCAGCGCGAGGGGATCGAGATTGCCCTGCAGCGCAATCGGGCCGGGCACGGCGGCGACGGCGGCCCTCGGGTCCACCGCCGTGTCGAGGCCGATCGCGGCGAGTCCGGAGACGTCGACGAAATTGCCGAGCCGCGTCGCCGCCCCGCGCGGAAAGGCGATGATCGGCGCATTCGGTGCGGCTGCGTGCACTTTCGCAATCAGCGACGCGACCGGCCTCACGCACCAGCGCTCGAATTCCGCCGGCGGCAAAACCCCCGCCCACGAGTTCGAAGATCTGCACCGCTTCCGCGCCGGCGGCCAGCTGACGCACAAGATATTCGGCCGAGGCGCCGACGATCCGCTCGATCAGTGCGGAGAACAGCTTCGGCTGCCGATAGGCGAAAAGCCGCGCCGGCGCCTGATCGGGCGTGCCCTGCCCGGCCACCATATAGCTCGCGACCGTCCAGGGAGCGCCGCAAAAGCCGATCAGCGCGACGTCGCGCGGGAGCAGAGTCTTCAGACGGTCGAGCGCCTCGAACACGGGCGCGAGCTTCGTCCAATCGGGCGCGTCGCGGAGTCGCGCCAAGCCGGCCGCGTCACCGATCGCGGCGAGCCGCGGGCCTTCGCCGCTCTCGAAGGAGACGTGCTGTCCGAGCGCGTCGGGAACGACGAGAATGTCGGAGAAAAGGATCGCCGCGTCGAAGCCGAAGCGGCGGATCGGCTGGAGAGTGGCTTCGACCGCAAGAGCGGGCGTGTAACAGAAATCGAGGAAAGTCGCGGCGCGAGCGCGGATCTCGCGATATTCGGGAAGATAGCGGCCCGCCTGACGCATGAGCCAGATCGGTGGCCGTGGCTGGCGCTGACCCGCGAGTGCGGCGAGAAGGGGCTTTTCGGAGGGGGTCACACCGACTCCCTTATCCGTCGCTTCGCGCCACCTGCTCCCGTCTTGCGGGAGAAGGGAAGCCGCCCCCTCTCACGCTTGCCGGAGAAGGCTGGGATCAGGGCAACATGCATCAAAGACGCCTAGCGCGACCGTCGGCGCCGGAGCAAGGGGACTCTATTCCGCCGCCTTCCTCATCTCGGGATAGACGCAATGCGCCGGTTCCCTTGCGGCCGGGCGGAGCGGAATGACTTTCGCCTCCTCGAAGCGGAGGCCCAGCGTCTTCCAGACGTCGACCAGCGCCTCGACCAGATCGGCGACCTGCGCCTCGCTGTGGGCTGGCGTCGGCGTGATGCGCAGGCGCTCGGCGCCCTTGGCGACCGTCGGATAGTTGATCGGCTGGATGTAGATGGCGTGCCGGTCGAGCAGGAGCTTGCTCGCCGTCCTGCACTTCTGCGCATCGCCGACGAATACCGGCACGATATGGGAAGGATTGTCCATGACCGGCAGGCCGGCCGCGCGCAGAGCATGCTTGGTCAGCTTCGCCATGTGCTGATGGCGCTCGCGCTCGGCCCCGGACCGCTTGAGATGCTTGACGGCCGCCGCCGCGCTCGCCGCCACGCTCGGCGGCAGGGTCGAGGTGAAGATGAACTGCGGCGCGTAGCTGCGCACCGCGTCGACCACCGCCGCGCTCGCCGCGATGTAGCCGCCGAGCGAGCCGAAGCCTTTGGCGAGCGTGCCTTCGATGACGTCGATACGATGCGCGAGCCCCTCGCGCTCGCTCAACCCCCCGCCGCGAGGCCCGTACAGGCCGACCGCGTGGACCTCGTCGATATAGGTCATCGCGTTATATTTTTCAGCGAGCTCCACGATCTCAGCGATCGGCGCGATGTCGCCGTCCATCGAATAGAGGCTCTCGAACACCACGAGCTTGGCGCGCTCGATCGGCTCCGCCGCGAGCAGCTCCTCGAGATGGGCGACGTCGTTGTGACGCCACACCTTTTTCTCGCAGCCCGAGCGCCGCACGCCCTCGATCATCGAATTGTGGTTGAGCGCGTCCGACAGGATGAGGCAGTCCGGCAGGAGGCTCGCGATGGTCGAGATGCCGGCCAGATTGGAGATCCAGCCCGAGGTGAAGACCAGGGAGGCGGCCTTGCCGTGCAGGTCGGCGAGCTCCGCCTCGAGCTGCACGATCGGATGATGCGTGCCGGATATGTTACGCGTTCCGCCGGCCCCGGCGCCGTGGGACCGCGCCGCGCGCACCGAGGCCTCGATCACCGCCGGGTGGCCGCCCATGCCGAGATAATCGTTCGAGCACCAGACGGTGACCTCGCGGGGCCTGTCCTCTTCGCCTGCGGGCCGCCACATCGCCACCGGGAACCGGCTCGCGTCGCGCTCCAAATTGGCGAAGATGCGATAGCGTTCTTCCGCCTTCAGGCGGCTGATAGCATCCTCGAAGCGCCCGTCGTAGTCCATAGTCCGCCCTTGTTCGCTCGCCTTGGGGCCGTCCCACTTCGCTAATCGGCCGCAGGCGACTTGTCCAGAGCCGCAAAAGGAGCACGGACGCGGCGCATTGTCTCACTCTAGGCGGTCCGCCCGGGCCGTGACGAGAAGAAACTCCTCGCAATTTGGATTATTCCGCTTGTTGGGCGAAAAAGAGGACAGCTCGCAAGGCCTAAACGAAATATGAATCCCTTTTATACCATCGGACATTCGACGCGCCCGATCGAGACTTTGGTCGAACTGCTCCAATCCGCCGAGGTTCGCCTCGTCGTCGACGTTCGGACCGTTCCCCGCTCTCGCGCCTATCCGCAATACAATTGGGACGCGCTGGCGCCCGCCCTGGCGGGATTCGACATCGCTTACCAGCCGCTCCCCGCGCTTGGCGGCTTGCGCGGCCGACAGCGCGGCGTTTCACCTGACACGAACGCGTTCTGGGAGAACGAAAGCTTCCGCAACTATGCGGACTACGCCCTCGGGGAGACGTTCGCTTCCGGCCTTCGAGAACTGCGCCGCCTCGGAGAAGCAAAGCGAAGCGCAATCATGTGCGCCGAGGCCGTTTGGTGGCGATGCCACCGCCGGATCATCGCAGACTACCTAATCGCTGCTGGCGAGACAGTCTTCCACATCCTTGGTCCGAACGATATCGAGATCGCCAGGATGACTCCCGCAGCACAGCCCCGTCCGCGCGGAACGCTCGTCTATCCGGCCGAACCGAAGAGTTGATCGGCTGCCGGAGAGGCCCGGCAGCCGACCCCGCCTCAAGCCGCAATCTTCGTTTTCGACGCCTGGTAGATCTCGTCGATCGACTCCGCGAGCGCTCTGTCGAACTCCGCCTCGTTCATCGACCGCTTGAGGCCCTCGGTCAGCGCGCGCGAGAAGCTCGCGACCATGCCGTGGTTCTGGGCGAGCCTTCTGCAGGCTTCGGCCCGCGTATAGCCGCCCGAGAGCGCTACAACCCGCAGGACCCGCTTGTCTCTGATCAGCGGCGCATAAAGGTCCGTGACCTCCGGCAGCGTCAGCTTGAACATGACCTTGCGGCCCGCGGGCAGCGCGTCGAGCCCCTTGGTCAGCTCGTCGAGGAGAAGCCGCTCCGCCTCTTTCTTGTCCGGCGCTTTGATCGACACCTCGGGCTCGATGATCGGCATGAGGTCGTGTTTGGCGATCTGCTCGCCGATCTCGAACTGCTGCCTGACGATCGCCGCGATGCCGCCCTTGGAGGCGCGGTCGATGACCGAGCGCATCTTGGTGCCGAACACGCGCCGCTTGGTCGCCCGGTCGAGCAGCGGATCGAGATCGGGCATCGGCTTCATCAGCCTCACGCCGTCCTTCTCCTCGGCGAGCCCCTTGTCGACCTTGAGGAACGGAACAACCCCGCGATCCTCCCACAGGAAGGACGGAACCGGCTTTCCCTTCGCCTCGCCGTCCATCGTGCGCTCGAACAGGATCGCGCCGATCACCTTGTCGCCGGTGAATGCGGGCGCGGTTATGATGCGCACGCGAAACTCGTGCATCAGCCGGAACATCTCCTGATCGCCGCTGTATTCGCTGTCCGGGATGCCGTAGAGGCGCAGGGCGCCCGGGGTCGATCCTCCGCTCTGATCGAGCGCGGAGATGAAGCCATCCTTGCTCGCCATCTGCGCCGTCATCTTGTCATTGGCCATGATCGTAATCCTCTCGAAACTGAGGCGCTCCGGATTGGCAGGGTCGTTCTAGCGGGAACGGCGCTGAGCCACGTCACACGCGCCGAAACGATCGCGTCGCCATGAACCCGGAACCCAAACGCAGCCTATCACTAAACCTCCGCCTGTCACGCGCGCATTGACCTTCATCAATTGCGACTTTTCAGGAGCCCGCCGCGGCGGTCAGCCGTTGCACCTCGCGATAGCGCTTGACCGCGGCGCGGGCGGCCTCGTCGCGAGCCAGAAGCTCGTACAACTCGTCGTCCTCCTCCGTCGCCGGTGTCAGCGCCTTGTCCATATAGGCGAGACGGGCCGGGTCGGCGGAGATGCGCTTGCCGACCGCCTCCAGGGCTAAGACTTTCCACCCGATCGCGAACGTGTTCGCGGCCGCCTCCCACCAGACGCGAGGGTAGAACAACAGCGGGTTTTCCAGCGGCCGTCCGGGGCGGCGGTCGCGCCTGCTCTTGATGCGCAGAAGCCCGCCGTCCATGGGGTGCACGCCTTCGCGCGCCATGCAATAATGGTAGAAGACGAGGCTCTTGAAAACCCGTGTGTACTTGAGCCCGAATGCTTCGTTCCTACGAATCACGGTCTCCATGTGCTCGGGCGTGTAGAAGGCGTCCCAGGCCTTGCGGTAGACGTCCTCCCATTGCTCCTTCGACATGGTCGGATGGCGCGCCACGACATGGGTCAGGTCATATTTGTTGAGGTCCGGATCCATCCAGCCGCCTTGGGCCGCGAGCTTTTGATGATCTTCCGAGCCCGGCAGGGGCGTGAGAAGCATGAACTCCATCACGTCCACGGGCAGCTCACGCTTGATGATCTCGATGTCGCGCAGGACGGATTCGGGCGTATCGTTGGGAAAGCCGAGAATGTAGCCCGCCATCGTGATGATGCGCGCCTTCTTGGCGGCGAGAAAAAGGGCGCGATATTCGGCGATTTTGTTCTGCCGCTTCTTCATCGCGATCAACGTGCCGGGATTGATGTTTTCCAACCCGACGAACATGTTGAACACGTTGGCGCGGCGGCACTTCTCGATGAAGTTCGGGATCCGATGGCACTGCGTGTCGACCTGGATGGTCAGCCTGATCGGCTCGAATCCGTCGACCTCGCGCAGATGGATGACCCGGTCGAGGATCGCCTCCCAGTCCTTGTTGCGGGCGAAATTGTCGTCGGTGATAAAGAAGCGGACGATGCCCTGGGCGACGTTGCGGCGAATGATCTCCTCGATGTCGTCCGGCGAGCGGCGGCGCGATTTCTTGCCCTGAACGTTGATGATCGTACAGAACGAACACTGGAAGGGGCAGCCCCGTCCGGCGTCGAAGGTGGTCATCAACTCCAGGTTTCTCCGCAGGATCTCGCTCGGCATGTAGGGCACGGGCGTCTTGTCGATGCCCGGCAGGTCCTTCAGGTAGTCGTAGACGGGCTTCAGCCGTCCGCTGGCGGCGTCGATGAGAACCTCGTCGAGCCGGCCCTCCGCTTCGCCGGCGTATAGCGCGCAGCCCATGTCGAGCGCCCGCTGCAGGTCCGGGTCCATCTCGGGCAGCATCGCGAGGCAGCCGGACACATGGAATCCGCCGATCACCACCGGGACGCCCGCGGCCCGCAGCGGGCGGGCGATGTCGAGCGTGCGCGGAAATTGGTTCGACTGCACCCCGACCAGCCCCACCATCCCGAAGCCGCCGGCCTTTTGGATCCGGCGGAGGACGTCTTTCGTCCGGACGCGCGTGTTGGTCTCGTCGATCGCGGTTATGACGATGTCGACCTCGGCGCCGAGGACCCGGCGCCCGGCGCAGTCGGCGAACAGCCCGTGCAGCGCCGCGAGCGTGTTCGAGGGAATGAGCGACCGGACCCACTGGATCACGTAGCCGTCGTCGTCATAGTGCGACGGCTTGATGAGAATGACTTCAAATCGCCGCCTGGACATCTCTTCCCCCGCATCTGACCACGCGCCCCGTCCCGCCGAAGACCGCGCCGACGAGGCGGAGATTGCAGCGTCAACGGCGACTGGGCAACCTCCAAATCGACAGGCAGGGGAACGAATCCAGGTCAACAAAACGTGCGTCGCGCGAGAAATGCGTACCCTCGGATATTGCGCGGCGACCGAACTCGCGGCGACCGCCATCTCTCATGAACCGTCCGATTCCCCGCTATATACCAGCGGATTTGACGCAACCCGAGTCCATTTTCTTGCCCAGGGAACGAGCCACGACCTCGACGACCTGAGTTCTACCGGTCGCCGCAAAATTCCGCTGCGCGAGTACGTCGCGCGAGCGCGTCAAGGACCGCGTTGATCATTCCGCATTCGTCGGGACCGTAGAAGGCCGCGGCGATGTCGACATATTCTGTCAAGACGACCCGCGCGGGGACGTCCGGGCGGCTGCGCAATTCATAATAGGCGGCCCGAAGGATCGCCCGCATGAGCGCCTCGATGCGGCGCAGCGGCCAACCCTTGGCGAGAGTCTCGTCGATCCCGCGATCGATCGGCGTCTGCTCGCGTAGAACGCCCGACACCACGTCCCGGAAGAAGGCGAGCTCGGCAGGATTATAGGCGTCGCCCTCGATTTCCTGGCCGATCCAGTGCGCCTCGAATTCCGCCAGGATGTCGTTCAGCCCTTTTTCGGCGACTTCCATCTGGTAGAGCGCCTGTGAGGCCGCGAGGCGCGCAGCGGAGCGGAGATCGGATTTCTTCACCGGAAGCCCGCCTTGCGCTTGAGGAGCGCAAGACGGATCGCGGCGCGCGCGGCGTCCCCGCCTTTGTCGCCGCGCTGGGGATCGGCGCGCTCTTCAGCCTGCGCGATCGTATCGGTGGTCAGAATTCCGTTTCCGAGCGCAAGCTTCCGCTGAACCGACATGTCCATCAACGCGCGCGCCGATTCCCCCGCCACGATCTCGAAGTGGAACGTATCCCCGCGCACGACGCAGCCGAGCGCCACCGCGCCATCGTAGGCGCGGCCTCCCGCCTCCGCCGCATCGAGCGCGATCGCCATGCCTGCGGGGATCTCAAGGGATCCGTCGACGCTCACGACGTCGCAGGACGCGCCGGCCACATCCAGCGCCCGCCGCGCCCCGGCCAGCAGATCGTCGCCGATCGCGTCATAGAAGCGCGCCTGGACGACGAGGAAGCGCCCGCCCTCGATGCGAAGCGATGGTCTGGCGGCGCGGCGCGGCTCGGCCATGCTTGTGAAATCTTTCCCGGCTCTGTCGGAGTTCCGGATGTCCTTAATCGCGGGGGGCGATGGAGGCAAGCCGCCTTCAGTCGCAGCGGTATCGCCAGCGTCCGTAGCGCCAGGGTCGTGACCACCTCGCCCCATTCGGAATCGTCCGGGGTGGCGGATCGTAGCCGGAGCCGCCCCATGGATGGCAGCGACAGACGCGCGCCGCTCCCATCCACGCGCCCGCCCAGAGGCCGTAACGTTGAATTCGACTCGTCGGCGTAAGCCGAGCAACTGGGCAAATAGCGGCACTGTCGGCCGAGGACGCTCGACAGCGTGAGCTGGTAAAAGCGGATCAACGCATGCGCGGCGCGCCGCGGCGCAAAGGCAAGCGCACTCATTGCGCGGACGCGTTCTCCGCGGGCGCCGGCCGCGCGGCGATCTGCGCCAGCGCGTCGGCGACCGCGTCGAATGTCAGGAGTGTGGATGCATGGCGGGCCTTGTAGGAGCGCACCGGTTCGAGCACCGCGAAATCGGCCCATTTGCCCTCGGGTGGCGGACCGTCGGCCTTCAGCATTTTCGTCATCGTCTCGCGCAGGGCGAGAAGCTCGTCGGCGGTCGCGCCGATCACGTGCCTCGCCATGAGAGAGGACGAAGCCTGGCCGAGCGCGCACGCCCTGACGTCGTGAGCAAAGTCGACGACTCGACCGTCCTTCACCATGATGTCCACCGTGACGGTCGAGCCACAGAGGCGCGAATGCGCCTTGGCGGTCGCGTCCGGCGAAGGCAAACGCCCGAGCCGCGGAATGTCCGCCGCCAACTCAAGCACACGCCGATTGTAGATTTCGTCGAGCATCCGATAGCCGAAAGGCTGGCGCAGTCCCCCGCGCCGCCTATATAGGAGCGCGGAAAGCCGAAATCGAGCCTCAAGAAAATAGCTGCGGACAAGGCGCCTGCGGCCGCAGAGGGACTTTTATGGACGAAATCGTGAAACTGAGGCCGGCCCTGGCGGCTGTCCCCGCCTCCCGGGCGCGCCGGCCGAGCCGGGAAGAGGCCGAGGCGGCCGTGCGAACGCTCATCGCCTGGGCAGGCGACGACCCCAACCGCGAGGGTCTCGTCGACACGCCGAGGCGCGTCGCGAGGGCCTACGAGGAACTTTTCTCGGGCTATACAGAGGACCCGGCCAAGCCGTTGAAGCGCGTGTTTCACGAGGTGTCGGGCTATCAGGATCTGGTTCTCGTGCGCGACATCGCCTTCGTTTCGCATTGCGAACACCACATGGCGCCGTTCTTCGGCAAGGCGCATATCGGTTACTACCCGCGCGGCGGCGTCGTCGGCCTGTCGAAGCTCGCGCGGATCGTCGATGCGTTCGCCCGCCGCCTGCAGACCCAGGAGGCGCTGTCGGCCCAGATCATGGCGGCGATCGACGAGTCGCTCGATACGCGCGGGATCGCCGTGATGCTCGAAGCCGAGCATACATGCATGGCGATGCGTGGCGTGAGAAAGCAGGGCGCCTCCACCGTTACGACCCAGTTCAGCGGCGTCTTCCGCGACGATCCGAACGAACAGACGCGCTTCTTCAATCTCTTGCGAGGCGCGCGGTGACAACGAGCGGGGTCCCAGACCGCGAAGAGGGCCTCGCGCTCCAGCCGAAATTCGGCGCAGACGGGCTTGTGACCTGCGTTGCGATCGATGCGGCGCGCGGCGATGTCTTGATGGTCGCGCACATGAACGAGGCGGCGCTCGAGGCGACGCTCAATAGCGGGGTCGTTCATTACTGGTCCCGTTCGCGTGGCGCCCTGTGGCGGAAGGGCGACACGTCCGGCCAGACGCAGAGGCTGGTCGAGATGCGGGTCGATTGCGACCAGGACGCCCTTCTGGCCTTCGTCGACGTCGGCGGCGACGGCGGCGCGTGCCACACCGGCCGCCGCTCGTGCTTCTATCGGCGGGTCGAGACCGGCGGCTCCGGGCCGCGTCTCTCCTTCATTGAGCCATAGCTATCGATCCGCCCGCGGCTGACGCCGTGGTCGACGTCCTCCCCCGCGCGGCGGCGGCGCTGCTTGCTCTGCGAGCCAATGCCCGATCTCCCGCCAGGCGGCTCTGACAGTCTTGCGGCCCATGAACAGCGACAGGTGCCGCCCCGGCTCGATCCGCGTCTCGACCCGCGTCTGGCGGCAAAGGGATTGCACCGCGGTCGCCTGGGCAAGCGACACCACTTCGTCGTCGGCCGCCGCAAGGGCGAAAATCGGTGCCGTGATCGAGGAGAGCGCGACCGTCCGGCCGAGCGCCGGGAAGCGCCCGAGCGCTAGCCGGTTCTCGCGAAAGATCCATTCCGCGGTCTGCACGAAGTAGAGGCCGGGAAGAACGACGGTGCGCAGGTTCCACGCCTCGAACCTCGCCCGCACCGCCGGCGCGGCGCATTGCAGGGCCGATTCCGCGGTAAATTCAGGCGAAAGGCCGTCCGACCACAAAGCGAGCGACAGAGGCCCGGAAATGCGTCCGCCGCCGAGGGCGACAAGACTGGCGATGATCGCCGGAGGAACGGAAGCGAGCGCCCGGGTGATTTGCGACTCGGCGGCGGCGAGGTCGATCGGCGCGCCGGCCAGCGCCAGCTTGGCGACCTTCGCCGGAAAGCGGGCGGCGTAGGCCGCCGCCAGCCAGCCGCCCTGGCAAAGCCCCACAAGCGAGACGTGTCCGCCGAGATCGTCGACCGCCACGTTCAGGTCGCCGAGATAGGCGTCGATCCCGTAGCCGCGCATGTCCGCGGTGGCCGACTTCCAGTAGGTCAAAGCGAGCGGGCCCGATCCGCTCTCCGCCAGCGCCTGGGCAAGGCTATGCCCCTCGGCGAAATCGGCGATCGAAGCCTGATGAACCGCGAACGGAGCGACGATCAACGACGTCGCCGTCCGCGGAGCCGCCTGCTGGCGCTCTTCCAGCAGCAGCATCGTCGGGAGTTCGAGCCGAATGCGCCCGAAGACCGGCAAGTCGGACAAATTGGCCGGCTGTTCGTCTCCGTGGGCGGCGGCGCCCGGGATGAAGTCGGCAAGGCGCTCGAGACCGCGAGAAAGCGAATCCGCCCAAGCAAATCGCCAGAGTTCGAAAGGGTCGGCCATCTGTTGGACCGCGTTTCGTCCCCCAACACGTAGCTTAGCCCGATCGGGCGCGCGGGTCGATGACGCACAAGGTCGCAAGGAGAAATCCAATCGCGTAGAAGCAAGAGCGCTCGCGCAAGGGTCGGCCGCATCTGCCCGGCGCGGAAAAATTCGGTTACAATCCTGCGGCATCGGTCGGAGGGAGAGGATGATGCGCAGGGCCACGCTTGACGGCGACCGGCTCCTCAGGAGCCTGCGGGCTCACGCGCGAGCCACAATCGTCCTGTTCCTCTTGGGGCTCCTCGCCTTCTCGGCCGCCGCCGCGCCGAAGAAGAAGCCGACATTTGGCGATTTCGTCGCGTCGCTGTGGCCGCTGGCCGAGGAGCGCGGGGTGTCGCTCGCGACCTTCGACCGCGCCTTCCAGGGCGTCTCCTTCGACCCGAAGGTCGTCGCGGCCGCCAACATCCAGGCCGAGTTCGCCCGGCCGATCTGGGACTATATCGGGGCCGCCGTTTCGCCTTCGCGCATCGAGCGCGGCCGCGCCAAGGCCGGCGCGGTGAGCGCCTGGCTCGCGAAGGCGAACACGGCTTTCGGCGTCGACCCCGGCGTCATCATGGGCATCTGGGGAGTGGAAACCGACTTTGGCGGATTCAGCGGATCGGACAGCGTCGTCCGATCGTTGGCCAGCCTCGCCTACGCCCGGTTCCGCGACGACTACTTCCGCGACGAGCTGCTTTCGGCGCTCCTCATTCTCCAGGAGGGCGACATCGACCCGCCGGCGATGCGGGGGTCATGGGCGGGAGCGATGGGGCAGACGCAGTTCATGCCGTCGAGCTTCCTCGTTTACGCGATCGATTTCGAGGATCACGGCCGGCGCGACATCTGGACGAGCGAAGCCGACGCGATCGGCTCGACCGCCAACTTTCTCGCCGAACACGGCTGGAAGGAAAATCTTCCCTGGGGCTTCGAGGTCCGGCTGCCGCCCGCTTTCGCGCTGACGGACGCGGATTCGTCGGAACTCTCGCCGTTCGCCGGCTTCGCCGCCCGCGGCGTCAAGCGCGCTGACGGCTCGGCGCTGCCCGGCACGGGCGAGGGCCGCCTGCTCATCCCCGCCGGCCTCAAGGGCCCGATTTTCCTCGTCACAAGCAACTTCGAAGCCATCAAGGCCTACAATCCCTCGACCGCCTATGCCCTCTCGGTCGCATTGCTCGGCGACGCCATCAAGGGCGGCGGACCTCTCGTCGCCGACTGGCCGAAGAAGGACCGGCAACTCGGCGAAAGCGAGGTCCGCAGACTGCAGGCGAGACTCAAGCAGATGGGATACGACCCGGGCGATATCGACGGAATGGTCGGCGATTCGTTCCGCTCGGCCGTCCGCGCCTATCAGGCGCAGAACGGCCTTGTGCCGGACGGATACGCGGACCTCGCGCTCATGAAGCGACTCGATCAAAGGAAATGAGTGCGCGCTCGCAGTCGCTCGTCGGCGCTGGCCAGGACTTGTCGCAGGAAACGGTCAGGCGAAGCGGATACGAGCCCCTTCGAGCGGGATGCCCATCAGTTCCGTGGTCCATGTTTCGCCGGCCGCGACTGGAAAGGCGCGCGTCAGCGTTCCGGTCGTGACAATTTCGCCCGCGGCGAGCGCCGGGCTGAGCGGATCGGCGGCCAGCAATTCGACAAGATGCCGCAACGCGAAGACCGGGCCGTCCAAGACATTCGCCGCGCGGCCGAGGTCGGCGAAGCCCCCGTTTCGAAAGAGTTTTATCTCGAATGCGCGGAGCGCGAGCGCCCAGTCGTCGAGGCGGGGCGCAACCGGATGACGCGGCCCGACCCATAGCGCGCCATGGAGGCCGTAGGCCGCAATCGTATCGGCGGCGACAAAAGTCCAACCCGGAAAGATCGACTGGACGATCTCGAAACCATGGGCGACCCAGTCGATGCAGCCGAGCAGCTCATGCCCGTCCATTCCGGCGGCCGGCGCATCCGCCAACCCAAACACGATCTCCGGCTCGAGGCGCGGTTCGGCGAAACCGCTCAAGGAGACGTCCATGCCGCCTGGCTTCAGGTCATGCACCGTGCGGTCGTAGACATATCCCCACATCGGCGCATGAACGTTGTATTCGGCCCAGATCGTCCGGTTGGTGAAACCGATCTTGCGTCCGACCGGCCGCTCTCCAGCCGCCTCGCGCTGCATCCGAACCGCTGCGGCGACCCGATAAGCGTCGGCCGGCGCGAAATCAGGCCAACGGGCGGAGAATGGCGCAATTTGGCGTCCCGTCCCCAGGACGGCGAAGGCCTCGCTTGCAATGAGTTGAATATCCATCTGCCCCGATTGAACTCGACCGCGATCGCTTGGGCCAGCCGCGCAACAGGCGTACGCCTGTACCATTTTCGAGCGCGGACTTCATCTTCGCAAGTCTCATCGGCGCCGCTCTCGGGCTTCGGACGGCATGCGGCGCACGACCAGCGCGAGCCGCTTGCCCGGTTGTCCGCGCTCAGTCTCCGTTCGGCTGGTTCGTTTGATGCTGGGTCTTGGCGGAGTCCGCCTCCTGCTTGCTCTTTTCGTTGGCCATATGATGCCCGACGACGCAGCCTCCGATCGCGCCGAGGACGCCGTGGTGGCCGGCGAAATGGCCGGCCGCGCCGCCGACAGCGGCTCCCTTGAGGCAGCCTTTAGCGTCGGCTGAGGAGGAAACAGCGAGCGGGGCGAGAGCGAGCGCGAGCGCGGCGGCGAAAATCATGGATTTCATGTGAAGATTCCCTCTATGGCTATGGCGTTCCCTTCAATCGTCGGCGGGGAATAGTGTTCCGTCTCGATCAACCCGGACCGTTTACGGTGCGCGGCAAAGGGTGGCTGCATTCGGCGCTCGGCTATGAAGCCAAGGTGCTTGACAAGCACTACAACCTCCGTGATTGTGGGAGTTTGGGCGTCGCTCTGTCGGTTGCTTATCGGGGAATTTGGGGGAACTGGCGATGAGGTTTCTGGCGGCTGTGTTGTGTCTGGGCGTCGCTGCGGCGCAGGCCAGCCCGGTCCCCGTTTCCCCTTGTGCGATATGTGCCGCGCCGGCCCCTGCGATCGGCTCCGGCATTCCCGTCGCCCTGGCCGTTGGCGGCGTTTTGCTCGCCGCCAGGCTCTTGGCGCATTGGCGGCGATCATAGGCTCACCGCCGCTGCGGTTCGATCGGTTCCGTTGTCAGGGATATTTGCGGGGAGTTGACAATGAAACTTTCATGGAGACTTTCATCGATTGCGCTTTGGCTGTGCCTCAGCGGAGCAACGGCGGCGCTGGCTGTCCCTCCGGGGCCTCCACTCCACCCCCTCCCGGAATGCCGCCGCCCCCTCCCGGGAATGGGCCGCCTCCTCCCCCTCCACCCCCCGGCATTGCCCCTGCGCCAGCTCCTGCGATCGGGACGGGCATTCCAGCCGCGGTGGCCGTCGGCGGGGTGTTGCTCGCAACCACCTTCTTGACGCGTCGGCGGCGATCCTGAGCGGCGCGGCCTGAAGCGGCGGTCTCCCGGCGCGATCATCCATATCTTTGGCCTTAGAGTTTGTGTCAAAGGTCATGGCGCTCATCTGAGGCGGAGATCGCGATGGCGACGGTGAAACTTTGGACCGACGCGGAAGCGGAGGCCGATCCCGGCGTGAAAGCCGTGTTCGACGACATCCGCGCGACGCGGAGGTCCGATTTCGTCAACAATTTCTGGCGCGGCCTCGCCAACGATCCTGTTGCGCTGAAGCGCGTCTGGACCCAGGTCAAGGAGATCATGGGCGGACCCGGCGCGCTCGATCCGCTGGTGCGCGAAATGATCTACATTGCCGTCTCGACCACCAACGGCTGTCAGTATTGCATTCATTCGCATACCGCCTCCGCCCGCGCCAAGGGCATGACGGACGCGCAATATGCGGAACTGGTCGCCGTGATCGGCCTCGCCGCCCAAACGAATCACATCGTCACGGCGCTCCAGATTCCGGTCGACGAGGCGTTCGAGGTGAAAAGCTGAGCCGTTAAGGACAGCGCTTCAAGCAGAACCAGGATCTTATTTCGGCTGCGGCGCGGGACCGCCGCCCGAAGTCCCCGGCGGCGGCACGACGTTCGGATCGTGCGCCCTGGGCGCCGGCTTCTCGATGGCCGGGTCCACTTCTTTCGGATGGATGACGCCGTTCGACTGGCGCAGCTTTTCGCTCAGGTTCTGGGCCGGGGCAGTCGGCTTGGCTTCGGGCGCATTCTCGCTTGACGCCGAATTGCTCGGCGCCCTTGGATTTGGCGCCGGGTTGGGCGCCTGGGCGAATGCCGGGCCGGCGACGAGCGCGGCGCCCGCGACCAACAGGAGAACTTGCGAGCCGATGGCGGTCATGCGCCGTTAAACGCCTTGACGTGCGGACCGTTCCCTCGTCGCGCCGGCCACGCGCGTCGCAGACGACACCGCCTCCTCGCGGATCGCGGACGCGAACGAGGGTCAGCCGCGCCGGGCCGCCTCGATCGCGGCGACGTCGATTTTCTTCATTTCCATCATCGCGTCGAATGCGCGTTTTGCTTCAGCGCCGCCGGCGGCCAGCGCCTCGGTCAGCACCCGCGGCGTGATTTGCCAGGAGACGCCCCATCTGTCCTTGCACCAACCGCAGGCGCTTTCTTGGCCGCCGTTGCCGACGATGGCGTTCCAGTAGCGGTCGGTCTCCTGCTGATCGTCAGTGGCGATCTGGAATGAGAAGGCTTCGTTATGTTTGAACTGGGGCCCGCCATTGAGGCCCAGACAGGGGATGCCGGCGACGATGAATTCGACCGTCAGCACGTCGCCCGCCTTGCCGGAGGGGTAGGCGCTGGGAGCGCGATGGACGGCGCCCATCGAGCTGTTCGGAAAAGTTTTCGCGTAGAAGCGGGCAGCGGCCTCCGCGTCCTTGTCGTACCAAAGGCAGACCTTGTTTTTGGCGATCGCCATTGCTTGTCCTCTCGTCCTTGAAGCCAATTTCGGTCGTCTGCCGCCTGATGCGATGCAGCGCAGCGTATTTGCTACAGGTTTCCCAGCCGAACGCGGGATGAGTGCGGATGGGGTCATTGTTTGCTTGGCGCAGCGGAGCGCGAGGGGGATTTGAAGTCAAGGATGCGCCATGGGGCCTCTGGGGGGACGCCCTTTGGGGTCGTCCTTGAGTTCAAATTCCCCTCGCGCATGATCGCCTCCAGGCAATCAATGACCAATCGCCGCCGGGCGCGGCGATCGTTCGGCAGCTCATACGCCCCGCCGCCATTGTGAGCCCTATCACTGCGGGAAGTCACGAGATCGGGGAAAAGAGCGCTGTTCGTGATTGTTCAGGGGAAGGTTCATGCTATCCGTCAGCGTATACGTTCCTTGGCCCGGCGATCCCGCGCCCGGCCGGTCGGCGCTCGATGAACTGCGGGGAACGTCGAGCAAGCCTGTCGACGAGCCTCCGCGCAGGCCTGGCGCACGGCGCATCGTTCCGGCGATCACGCTTCCGAGAAGTGCTGGAGAGTTTTCCCGGCTGCGACTCGTGCAAGATGACGAGATCGAACCCGCTTCGGACTGGGCGTTCACGGCGGCCATCGCGCACGCAGAGATCGTGCAGTAAGCGTGACGCGCACGTGGGCTCATGGCAATTGGGCTTGGCGATCGCCTCGAGGCGGAACGCAGAATATCGGACGCTGGGCGCGCTCAAAATGCTCGACGAGGCGCCCGGGGGCCTCGGCCCGGCGATCCGCAGCGTATCGAAATGCAAGCGCGGTTACTGCAAGGCCAGCACGACCGCCGCATGATTGGACGCATTGACCCTTTTCTTTCCGCCGCACACCCAAAGATTTTGCGGCGCTCCCAGCGGCCCCACCCGCATGTCTTTCATCATCAATATTGAATAAAATTCATTGTTCGACGTCACCAGGCTGATTATTTTTTTATCCAGCAAACCGTGTTGTTTTGACTCTCTGGCGACTCTACCGGCCCCAAACTCATCCCATGCCGCAGCAGGATTGTACCCTGTCAGGTTTCCACCCGGTCCGAGGGCATTGGCCACATTATTGATGAACGCGGTTTTCACAGTCGAGTTGGGAGGCTGATCGTGCGGCACAGTTTCAATCGTCCCTATGTGACCGACTCTCCGAGCCCCCGCGTGATTCCACGTGCAGATCCAACAGCCGCTCATATATCCAGTCAGGACGTCAGCCCCACCCGGTTGAATATAAGCGGTCTGTCCATGGATATAGTTCAACCAAACATACGGAATGCTGAAATGGGCAGTCAGGCCTAACGCCGCGGGTGTTTGCATGGCGCCGTACACGATCTCGCGATCCAATCCTGCAAATGTCATCGCCGGGCCCGGGTTCAGAGCCGATTGGACGACAGATCCGTCCATGTTGGGTGGAGTGAGCGGAGTCGGCGCCACCCAGTTGAAAGTCGCGCCCTTGATGAAATACTGTTCGATCATCGCTTCTTCCTCCCTTCTTCTATCCGAGCACAATTCGGGGGGAGCTGCCAGGCCGACGCTGGTCAAGCGCGGGCTTCCGGCGGCTTCAGCGACCCATGACTTTTGAAACAGACTCTTATGGACTCGGAAGGCTATTCTGCAATGTCGACCACGATCTTGCCTGCCGCAGATCCGTCCGTTAGCGCTGAGTACGCCTCTCCTATTGCAGACAACGAAAAGCGACGAGGATCGACGCGAGGTTTGACCTTTCCAGCCTCAACCAACTCTGTGGCCTTTCCCAGAATCTCGCCGTGATGAGCGCGACCCTCGCCGGTCAGCATCGGAAGGAGGGTGAAGACGCCGGAATAGGAGGCGGCGCGGAACGAGAGCGGGGCGAGCAAATGCATTCCCCAACCGAGCGCGCTGACGACATGGCCGAAACGCTTCACCGCTGTGAAAGAGGAATCGAGCGTCGCCCCTCCGACCGTGTCATAGACGATGTCGAAGCCGTCGCCGTAGGTGTATTTGGCGACATAGACATCTACGGTCGTTTCGCGATAGTCGATCGCAGTCGCGCCGAGTTCGCCGATGAACGCCATGCTCTTCGCGGAGCCGGTCGCGAACGTGTTCGCGTCGAACGCGCGGCAGATTTGTACGGCGATGTGCCCGACTCCGCCGGCCCCGCCGTGAACCAGCACCCTGTCTCCTGCGCGGATACCGGCGCGATCGACCAAACCCTCCCACGCCGTGATGAATACGAGAGGCATGGCGGCGGCTTGGCGCATCGTCAGATTGACGGGCTTCAGCGCCAGTAATCGAGCGTCGACGGCGGAGAATTCGGCCAGCGAGCCCTGCAAGCCGCCGACGCCGCCGGCCATTCCATAGACATGATCGCCCTCGCGGAAGGCTGAGACATCGGCGCCGACGGCTTCGACGGTTCCCGCGAGATCGATCCCAAGAATCGCCGGCAAGGGCTGGCGCGCGTGGGCGGCCTGCCCGGCCCGGATCTTGAGGTCGAGAGGGTTCACGGCGCTGGCTTTGATTCGAACCAGAACCTGGCCTCGCCCCGGCTGCGGCCGCTCGATCGAAGCGATCCGGAAGGGCAGGCCAGGTCCATCGAGAATAGCCGCCCGCATCGTAGATGTGGCCATTGCTCGCTCCCTGCTGCTTCGACGACGCGACCCCTCATGGTATCGGGATGAGAAATGGCAGCGGAGACCGGCGCTGTCGAGGCCGGCATTTTCACACGATGAGCCAACCCGACCCGGCGCATGTGCGGGCTTTGCGCGGCTTTGCGCGTTCGAGCGCCAAGCCCGATTCGATGACGCGCGAGGCTCTCGGCTGACCCGGGAACTTATTGCCCGAGAATCCCGCCCCTTAGGGTCCCGAGCATGATGGGGCCGGGGTAGGATCACAATGGGCGGGCCCCTCGAACACCTTCTCCGGTTCCGGGGCGCCCCACTCGTTTCTCGGGGGATAAGCGGGGTAATCTCCTCCGAAATCTTGCAATTTTGGGGGTGACTTTGATCGGCGTTGGCGGCGCGCCGCTATTGGGATCATATTTGGCGTTAGGGTCGTAATCGACGATCCAGAAGAAGTCGTAGTTTGAGCCGCACCAGTTCTTCGACCAGTCGTTTTCGACCTTATCGATGCCGAGCAGGCGGCGCAGCGTCAGGGGATACTTCGCAGCATCCTCGTCTGCGATGCGGTGGTGCTCCCAAGTCATGACGACGATCTTGCCGTCGTAGTTGGCAAGCACATCCTTTGCGGCGTCCTCGGTCCATCGGTTCTCCCAGTCATCTGGAAATTTCTTCTTGTAGGCCTTGTCGGGGAACTTGAACGGTGCGCCCCAGCTACTGGCCGCGGGCTCGATGGTCTCTTTCGTATGGCCGGTTATTGCGTAGAAGGCGGCAGGCTGCTCGCTCCCGAACAGAGAATCCTTCGCACCCTTGCCCAGATACTGCCCCACCAGCGCATTCCTCCTGCTCTCGCCAACCGCGCAAAGACCTCCGACGTCTGTCTTCTCGGCGTGCCGGAGAATGATGATTTGTTTGGGCAGCGCGTAGGCGGCTGTCACGCTCAGGAGCAGTCCACCACCGGCGATAAAGACGCCGATCGACCGCATGCCCATGCTCCCTTGAAGTCGAGTCCAGCCGACACCCGCGTACCACCCGCGTGGCAAGTGGCGTCAAGGCATAGCGCCCACTTTTTTGCGCGGGCCCGGCGCAAAATTACCTGGCGCTCAGCTGCAATGCTATCGGCGCCCTGCAACGCCGTATGGGCTCGAAGAAACGCGGATGTAGGACTGCGATTTTATGACCGAAGGCCCGGCCGTGGCGGCGCTAATCCGGCACAACGCCGGTCGTGCCCTAAGTTGCATTTTCACCGTTCTCTGCGAAGAACGGCAAGAAACGAGTGAACTCTGAGCCGTCTTGTGGTAGGATCAGGGTCAAGGATTTTATTTCTATGTGCGTCCCAAACCACCCAATGAGTATCTCGGTTGGGCTGACGATTGCATTGCAATATCGCGTCCATCGGAAGCCTTTCTGGGTATTTGCAATGCACAAATCGCTCTGAGGTAACGATCCCAAATTCTTTTAATTTGGTTCTCATTATTTCCGTACTTTTAATCCCAAAGTCTCTCTTGCGCTGGTCGGGAAAGAGCGCATTCCGAGCCTCCGTCCAGGATATACCAGCCAACATCGCGAGACACGCGACACCACAGTCTGTTGGGGTTTTCTGTTTGACCAACTTCATGATCTTTTATGCTCCGCCAAGATCGCGGCTTTATCGGCGAGTTAGAACCTCGAGAGGCTCTACCTCCGCCGAGGCTTCGTCAATAGAGAGCTTGGCCAATGCAGCGCTTCGAACTCGGGTTAAGTATGATTAACGAACTGACACCGCGCGGACGCTTCGTGAGCTTAGCGGCTTCGAAAGGTCACTCTTGCAGTCGTGCAAGACTGCCAACTGTGGAGCGTTACCCCACGGCTCCGATCCGGCCGCGCTTCGCGCGGCGACCCCCGGGTCAAGCCGGAGGGAATGAAGGTCCTCACCCCTACCGCCCCGCCCAAAAGTCGATCATTCCGTCGTCGCTGGGCGGTGTCTCGCCCAGGCCAGCGCCGGGGAAGTCGAAGTTCGACCTGGTCGTCGTGGCGGCCCCTTCTCCACGAAGTGGGGAAGAGCCTGCCCCCGGGCGCAGACCCGGGGGTGTCGGGCGAAGCCCGACGAATGGGGTGTGGAAAGCAGGAATGCCTCGTCGAAGGCTCTCGCTCTTGTCGTCGTGCAAGACTGCCAACTTCGAAGCAGCGGCCCACACCCCATCCGGCCCGCCGGGCCACCTTCCCCTCTTCGCGGAGAAGGTGAGATGAGCGGTCCTTTTTCCAGCTGGGACCGATCGACCTGATCGTCGTGGCGGCCTTGCCTCCCTTCCCCTCGGGGGAAGGTGTCGCGCCGAAGGCGCGATGGATGAGGGTGTTTCGGGCATGAAGACCGACGACGGCGTTCCTGCGAGCCAGCGCGCCCGCGCTCGCGCGATGCGCGGCGGGCCGGTCGAGAAAAGCAGGCGGAACCAGCGACCGGCCGACCCGGAACGCGATTCCGAGCTCGACGGCGCACGACGCCGTGACTGGGGCCGCGTCCACCTTCGCGGCGACGGGATCGCGCCCGCCAGAGCGCGAAACAAGCGGCGCGACCTCGACCACTCTGTCGTCGCGGCCCGCCAGACGCGCCCGCACGCTCGACTACGGCCACCTTAAGCGTGCTCGACAAGCCGCGTCCTAACCGGATTCATCGCCACAGTGCTCGCCGCCGCCATCATCGCCCTCGTCCATCGCGACCGAGGAAAAATTGCCGCCTCTTCAAGAGACGGCCGGCGGCTCATGCGAGTTGACGAAGCCTTGAATTTAGGCGCGCGGGCAAAGCCGTCGCTTTCGATTGCGTGCAAGTGAGGGGTTGATGGCAGTCGGACGAAGCCGGAGATCGTGCGCAAACCCACTCGCCTACGGAAGAATATCTCTTAGAACTTGTTTTACGCCAAGTCTTCTTCCGTTTATTCGCCATACCATACTACAATACGTCACATTTACACGCCTATTTCGGTTTCGGAAAAATTCTATAAGGTCGCGAAATAGTGAATTGTTTAACCTCGTAATTGCTCTCATAAATTCGTCGTTCACTTCGACAGTAATGGCAGAACTCAAATCCTTATCAAACCCATCAGATTGTATACGGTGTTTAGTCACGTCAGCCGCCTCAAAGAGGACTTTTTCGAGACGGTCTTTAGCGCCGTCAGCTGCTTCAAGTAAATTATTTTCGACGCCAGAAATTTTGAATTCTAGATCAGCAACCTTGAATTGACCTCTTATGGGTTCTAATACATCGACCTTAGAGAATACCAGATCAACAGTGCGTGTACCTAAGCTGCCAATCCCCCGTTCTGATACCGCATCTTCAATGACTTGCCATGAAGCACGAATTCTAGCTGATATGTCCTGTGCCTTCACCGTCGGTGCGGGATCGCTATAGATATCGGCCAAATCTATCACAAAGACGTACGCTTGAGCGGTAGCAATCCAAGAATAGAACTCTCTGCCAAAAAGGACGAGTTCAAAATTCTCACTGTCATCAGCTTGGCGGTCTTGACTGTGCAACTCGATCCTAACTGAGGATGCGAGGCCCTTAGGCGCGTCCGTCTGGATATTTTTAGTGAATTCTCCCGGAAAATCCGCTATCTCCACATCATATTGGTCCTTTAATAGACCAAGGATTGCACTCTTTATGTAAGTGAACCGGAATATAAATGTATCAGCTTCGAAGGGTAGGCCCCACCGGTCTGCCGGAATTCAGCAGAGATATGAATTTGTTCACTCTATTGATAGTTGAAAGTCCAAGCAAACGAACGGTTGGAGTATCACTCCCCTTTTGGATTAGCTCAAATATAGCCGTAATCAGAGTTGTCTTACCCGCTTTAGGAAGGCCAAGTATACAAATCTTATAGGATATCGGTGCCGATCGGCCGGACATCCCGACAAGACGCAATAGGAGTTCTCTGAGCCATGATAGGCCAATAACAAGTAAAAAGGCAACAGCAATTCCAACGAGAACGCTTACGATCCCGTATAGCTGATCACCTATCAGGAACTTTGATAGGCCATACAACAAATCTAGCCCCCAGCGTAGGACATATATTTTCGCCTAATTGGAACGGAATAATAAAATATGAAAAAACATACTGCAAAAAACACGATCAAGCCGTCTTCTTCACTCAATTTAAGATCGGGATAACGTTCCTCGAAAGCTCTAAAGAAAGACAACCCACCTGCAAACATCATCGACGTCACTGCGATTCCAAGCAGTTCTTGTTTTACCAGTTCTATATTGAGTGCAAATTCGGAGTCCGACGGCACTGACGGTGTTCGCGTGGAAAAGAAAAGTGCAAGGCAGAAAAAAGAAAACGTTGCTAGCAAAGTAACCAAATCAGGAATGTCATACCAAGAAACAATATGGCGAAGTATTAATAGCAAATGTATCAACAACAAAAGGCATAAGTGGAAGAAATAACTGGGTTTGCAGCGTAAGTCTTCGTCTCACCATACTAGCGTCTTGGCGTCTCCCTTCGTCTGAATTAACATCCATTTTTGACACCTATGAAAACCATCATAGCTATACTTACGCTATGCCGAGATCGAGCTGATCATTAACCGCGCCAACGAAAAGGTTAACGGGCAAGGACAAGCGACTGAGCGCATGTCTTACGAGGTGACGTGCTCATCCCGCCGGGAAAGCCTTGCTCCGCGAACGCGCTATGCGGCCCCCGGGAAGGCGGCCAGGCGGGCACTTTTCCTTTTTACGCCGGGCCTGTCGAAGCAGCAAGAGCATGGGGCAGTACTCCCCCAGTCGCCGATAATAATCGATCCGCTCGTCGGCCGAGGAGCGGCGTCTCGCCCAGGCCAGCGCCTGCAAGGTTGACTCGACCTGTCGGGCGGACCCCGACGGATGGGGTGTGGAAAGCAGGAATGCGCCGTCGAAGGCTCGCTCCTGTCGTCGTGGAAGACTGCCGGCTTCGAAGCAGCGGGCCACACCCCCATCCGGCGCTGCGCGCATTCCTTCCCCAGCGGAGCGCGGGAAGAATCCGCAAGGTCCGTCCCGCCCCTCTTTTTTCTGGCCTTCGGTCGAAACGCGGGCATAGCCGAAAGGGGACATGCCCCAATCCTTCCAAAACGCCCCTACTTACGCAACTAACTTTCGCAACATCCAAGGCGTTGATTGCACAGGCGCCTTTGGGCGTCCTTAATTCGCAAGACGCGCTTCCGAAGGTTGGTTACTCTGGATTCGAGTCGACTGGGGAGCAGTAGGTGATTTGCGAGCCAAAATGGACCGGGCGATTCCCCCGCAATGAAATCATTTCGTTGCTGGACGTAAATCGGCGCTACAATCTTGCCGAGAGCACTTCGCAGGATCTTACCTTCGGCGAAATTGTCGCCCTGGCCGGGGGCCTGACCGCGCTTGAAAACCTAAAAATGGGCTATGGCTCATCGGCAGGGCTGGCGCGCCTGCGCGCAGGGATCGCAAGCCTCACCGGCGTCGCTGAGGGTGACGTAATCACCATGCAGGGCGCGGCGCTCGGCCTATTTCTCCTTGGCATGGAGCTATGCAGCCCCGGCGACGAAGCGGTGATCGTCACGCCATGTTTCCCGCCGTCGCGGGACTTCTTGCGGCAACCGGCGTTACGTTGAGGGAATGCCGTTTGTCCTTTGAGGACGGATATCGTCTAACCGCACAATCGCTTGAGCCCTTGCTGAATTCGCGGACGCGGCTCGTCAGTATTGCAACCCCTCAAAATCCGAGCGGCGTCCGCACCCCCTGCCCGAACTCCGGATGATCGCGGAGACGATGCGCCGTCTGGCTCCCGAGGCTTATCTCTTTATCGACGAGACTTATCGCGATGCAACATATGGAGACGAGCCTTTACCCGGCAGCGCCGCGCTCTTAGGCCCACGGGTTATTACGGGCGCATCCGTTTCGAAGGCTTATGGCGCTCCTGGCTTACGGGTCGGCTGGCTAACTGTTCGCGACGCAGGCCTCCGCGAACGGCTAACAATCGCCAAAATGAATACCGTGATTTCTTGTTCGCCGCTCGACGAGACCCTCGCTGCGGTCGTGATTGAAAACCGGGTCGAATCTTAGAACAGCGCCGCGAGCTACTCGCTGCAGGCAGAAGCAGCGTCATGGAATGGGTCGCTAACCAGAACCGCCACGTTGAATGGGTCAAACCTGATGGCGGTGCGCTGTGTTGCCTGCGCTTGAACCCCTCCATTTTTGACGGCGAAAGTGTCCGCCGTTTCTGGGCCGCCTTGCCAGACGCCGGGCTTCAGCTCGGTGATGGCGCGTGGTTCGGAGAGTCGTCGTCTGTTTTCCGCCTCGGATTTGGCTACCTTCCAATAAAAGTTCTTCCGGCGGCATTGGCCGCGCTCTCTGCGGTCATCGATAAAGTCGCGTAGCGGCGTTTCCGCGCGGCGCGCGCCGTCTCTCAAAAGATCCTGTCTTCAACCGAAAAACGCCAGTGCAGCACTCTTGCAGACCGTGCGAAAACTCGATGCAAGGTTCCGTGCGGTCGCGCAGAGAACCGATTTCGCGATTTTTTCCGCTCTGCTTGCCCACAGGTCGCAAAACTCGGGCTGCGCTTGATGCGCCGCGGTGTTTTCGCACGGTCTGCTTGATTTCTGCACCACTGCCAACATCAACAGCGCGACGAAGCCGATTGATCGCAGCAGCTGCCGTTTGGCAATGCCACACCCGATCCGGCCCTATGGCGCCACCTTCGCTTCGCGGAGAAGGGAGCCGCCTTTATGTAGTCCAGCCACCCCTGCCCCGGGGGCGATGGGTGGCCCAGCCAGGACCTCATGAGGTCAGTGACCTGTCGTCATGGCGGCCTTGCCTCCCTCCCCTGAGGGGGGTGTCGCGCCGAAGGCGCGACGGATGAGGGTGTTTCGGGCATGAAGACCGACGAGGGCGTTCCTCCGAGCCAGCGCACCCGCGCCGATGCGCGGCGGCCCGACCGCGGCGGAGCTTCGTCTCTGGCGGCTCATGCGCGACCGTCGATTGTGCGGTTTTTAAGTTCCGTCGACAGGTCCCCGTCGGCCCCTATATCGTCGACTTCCTTTGCGTCGCCGCGAAGCTCATCGTGGAGGCCGAGGCGCTCAGCACCCGGAGAATAGGCGCGACGAAGTTCGAGACGCCTATCTCACGCGCCAAGGCTGGACAGTGCTGCGGTTCTTTAAACCACGAGGTGATGCAAAAACCGCGAGGGCGTGCTGGCCACGATCCTCGCGCGCGCCGGAATGCCATGGTGAGGCCCGCTCCCGGCCCTCATCCGGCCGCGCTTCGCGCGGCCACCTTCTCCCAGAGGGAGAAGGGAGGCGTCCTCCCGCTACCGACCGGCCCAGAAGTCGATCATTGAGGAGATAGAAATCCGCGCCCTTGAGCTCCCAGGTGGCGCAGACGGAATAGTCGGAAAGCTCGGAGGGCGCGTTGGCGGTGTCCCAGCTCTGGACGATTCGGTCGAACCCGCCGGCCTCGCCCGGGCGCCCGAGAAAGCTCGTGGTGGTGATAAAGGCGCAGCCACGCCGCCTTGATCATGCCGCCGCCCGCGGGCGCGGGCGCCTGCTGGTACTGGCCGGCAAAATTCCATTCCCCGATCGCGCGGCGGTCCGCCCGAGCGTTTCGAGCGATTCGCGCCCGGGGGTGCAGCGCCTCGCCGGCTTTGCGGCGAAGACCGGGCGCGCACGCAAGCGCGAGTGAACGAGGAAACACGCACATGCCCGATTAAGCTCCTGCGTGTGACGCGCGTCACAGCGCACGCTGCGATACATTGTTATTATCCTTCATGCCGTTGTATTTAAGCATAGCGAAATTCATTGCGACAGGAGGAGCGTTATGCACGATCAGCCGGACATCCTTACAATCTCCATAAGTGGTTCAGCAGGTGAGCATCGGCGAAGCTGGAGGTCCCCCGCTGCTTCGCCGCCGAGCAATAACGACAAGACCGCGCGGCTTTCGCCAGAAGAGGCTGAGAGAGCCAACATCCAAGAGTTGAATGCAAAATCCGGCGAAATTTGCACGGAAATTGAACGACAAATCAAGAAGCTCGTTGGGCCGGAAATCTCAGTTCAAGCGGAGATGTCGTTCAGCCCGGGAAGTATTGTGATCGAAGGCACCATCATTCTCCTATGTTGGTCGGGGAGCTTGGTGCTCGAAGCCGTAAACAAGGAGATCGCAGACTTGGTGCGTGTTCCGATAAAGCGGGTGTTGGCAGAAGTTCTAACAAGCCTTGGCGGGAACGCCCTGCGACTGGAGGTTGAGACGGCTGTGCGATCCCGGTCCGTCGTGCGTGCGCCGGCAATGGCGCTGCCTGCGGCGGATAAAACCGCTGCGGTTGTCCAGCTTCCCACGTGGAGGAATTTTGCGCTCGCCGTTATTACGCTCGGCATCGTCTTTCTTGTTGCCGACCGATTATTTTCGGAATGGCCGAACCGCACTGTTGTAGTAGCGGCCGCGCCGCATTAGGCCGCGCCCTAAATTCAACCTCCGCGTTGACGGCCCCGGAATGGCGTCGATGGGCTATGCCGAGCGCTCGACCGTGTCCTTCGGGTCTTCGGCGTCAGAATGAGATGGGCATGATTAGGCGCCAGGCAATTGCTCTACGCCGCGACCCCTTCCCATCCCGGAGGGAGAAGGGAGCCGCCTTCCAGCCGCCCTCCCCTACCGCCCGGCCCAAAAATCGATTATCCCCGTGGTCGCCGGGCGGTGTCTGGCCCAGGCCAGGGCCTGGGAGGTCGAGTTCGACCTGGTCGTCGTGGCGGCCGGCGGGGAAGGCGGTGAGTTCGGCGACGTAGTCGGCGAGCCAGGGGGCCTCGGCGGGAAGCCACAGGAAGCCGTTCTCGATCACGGCCGATTGGGCGTGCAGGCGCATGATCTTGTCGCCGTCGGGCTGGTAGCGCTTCACGTTCGACATCCGCGCCTGGATCAATTCCTGGATCAGCTGCGTCCCCGAAGCCCGGTCCTCGATCAGAATGACCTGGGGCCGGAACAGCTCGTTCTGCTCGGCGACGGCGCGCTTGAGCTCGGGAAAGCCGAGCTTCTTGCGGAAGACGTTGAGGAGGTAGAAGTCCGGGCCCTTGAGCCCCCAGGTGGTGCAGACGGAATAGTCGGCCAGCTCGGAGGGCGCGTTGGCGGTGTCCCAGCTCTGGACGATCCGCTCGAACCCGCCCGCCTCGCCCGGGCGCCCGGGAAGCTCGTGGCGGTGATAGCGGCGCAGCCACGCCGCCTTGATCATGCCCCCGCCCGCGGGCGCGGGCGTCTGCTGATACTGGCCGGCGAAATTCCATTCGCCGATCGTGCGGCGGATTTTTTCGAGCGTTTCGAGCGACTCGCGCTCGGGATGCAGCGCCTCTCCCGCCTTGCGGCGAAACTCCTTCCGGCCCCGGATCGTGTCGAATTCAAAAACCTCGTCGGCTTCGGCGATGGCCGGGAGCCGGAGAACGTCCCAGCCCTCGCGCTCGAGCAGATAGCCGGCGAGGTCGTCCTCGTGCAGGCGCTGCATGACGATGACGATCGCGCCCCTCGTCTTGTCGTTGAGCCGCGAATAGAGGGTCGAATCGAACCATTCGTTGGCCGCGTCGCGGCGGCTGCGGCTCATCGCGTCGGCAGGCTTCAGGGGGTCGTCGACGATGATCACGTCGGCGCCGCGGCCGGTCAGCACGCCGCCGACCGAAGTCGCGAGGCGAAAGCCGCCGTCGGTGGTCGTGAGCTCCTGGAAGGGAGGGCGGGACGAGTTGAGCCGGGCCGGAAACAGCGCCCGGTACCAGTCCGAGCTCATGATCGCCCGGCAGTCGCGGGCGAATTTGTCGGACAGGCGCTGTCCGTAGGTGACGTTGACGACGGCGAGCGCGGGATCGCGGCCGAGCAGCCAGGCCGGCAGCGCGACCGAGGCGGCGAGCGACTTCAGGTGACGGGGCGGGACGTTGACGATCAGCCGCCGCGCGCCGCCGTCGCCCACGCCCTGGAGCTTCGCCGCCATCGCCTCGATGTGCCGGGACGGCAGGAAGGGCGCGCCGGCGTTGAGGTCGGCGAAGCATTTGAGCATGAACGTATAGAATTCCGCCCTCAGCGCGGCCTGATAGTGGCCGGCGCCGAGCGTTCGGGCGGGCGCCGCGCCCAGGGGGCGCCGGTCGAGGCGCGGCTCGTCGGCTCCGGGCCGGTCGAGGGGGAGCGCCCGCGTCAAAAGTCTTCCCTCGCGCGGCGCAGAAGGTCGGCGATCACGATTTCGTCGCCCGTTCCGGGCCGCCAGGCGGCGTCGCGGGTTTCGGCGCCCCGCTTTTCGGCGGCCTCGACGAGCGCGACCGCGTCTCGGGTCGCCTGGCGATCGCCTTGGGCGGCGCGGTTGGCGAGCTGAACGATCGCCGCCTCGAGCTTGCTGATCCGCTGGACGCGGCCGTTCATGGTCACCTCCACCTTTTTGCCGAGCGCGGCCTTGACGACCGTGCTCAGGCTCCGCGCGCCTTTCGGCCGGCCGCCGGGATTGCCGGACTGGCCGGGGCGAAAGCAGGCGGAGCGCGGCGGCCGGCGATAGCCGACCGCGTATTCCGCCTGTCCGCGGCCCGCCTCCGCCGGACCGCCGGCCCTCTCCTCGCGATGTTGCTCGTCTGCGTTCATGTCGGCTCCTGGTCGTCTCTCATCCTGGGGGCCGATCGGCAGTTTGGCAATGTTTTGTTCTCTTTTTGTTCGCCAACCTGGTTAACGACGGACAACCTCGGCGATGCGAAGCGGGCGCGCAACGAATTCGCTGTTCCGGCGCAAAAATTCGCTCAGACGGCGAATGAATTCGCTGTTTCGGTTCGCTGCCAGGTTTCCGCCCCGCCTGCCCGCTTTCGCCTGCGTTTCCGCGGCAAAACGCGGGTCGGAGCGCTCCCGCCGGCGGAACAATCGCTGTTCATTCGCTGTTCTCAGCGAATTCGGCTTAGGAGGCGGGCGGCATTGCCTGCCCAGGCGCGCCTGTGCGACAATAGGCCCCTTCCCCCGAACCCAGGAGGTCCCCATGGCCCTTCCCCCCTCCCGCGAGACTCCCGTCTGGCTGATCACCGGCTGCTCGACCGGCTTCGGCCGACAGCTGGCGAAAATCCTGGTCGAACGCGGCTACCGCGTCGCCGCAACGGCGCGCGATCCGGCGAGTGTCGCCGACATCGTCAAGGGGAATGAGGAAACCGCGCTGGCGCTGAAGCTCGACGTGAACAAAGAGGCCGAGATCGACGCGGCGCTCGCGGCGACCCGCCGCAGCTTCGGCCGCATCGATGTTCTGGTCAACAACGCCGGCTACGGCTACCTGGCCGCCGTGGAAGAGGGCGACGACGCCGACGTCCGCGCCATGTTCGAGACGAATTTCTTCGGCCTCGCCGCCATGACCCGCGCCGTGCTGCCGGTCATGCGGACGCAGAAATCGGGCGCCATCGTCAACATCTCCTCCATGGGCGGCTTCATCGGCTTTCCCGGCTCCGGTTACTATGCGGCGACCAAATTCGCCGTCGAGGGCCTTTCCGAATCGCTCGCCAAGGAGGTCGCGCCGTTCGGAATCAAGGTCGTCATCGTCGAACCCGGTCCGTTCCGCACCGACTGGGCCGGCCGGTCGCTGAAGACGCCGAAGCGGCCGATCGAAGCCTATGAGGAGACGGCCGTCTCACGCCGGCGCCAGGTCCAGAGCTACAGCGGGAACCAGCCGGGCGATCCTGTTCGCGCGGCCGAGGCGATCATCGCGGCGGTCGAGCGGGAGCATCCGCCGCTGAGGCTTCCCCTCGGCAATTTCGCCTATGAGGCGATGGGCGCCGAACTCGAGGCGGTGCGCAAGGAGTACGCGGCGAACGAAGAGGTCGCGCGCAGCGTGGATTATCCGAAGTCGGCATAGGCGGCGCGAGCCTGCGGCGAAACGAAGAGATCATGGCCGACCCGTTCGACCTGCAACGGTTCGTCGACGCGCAACAGCGTGCCTATCCGCAGGCCTGCGAAGAGCTTCGCGCCGGAAGCAAGCAGAGCCACTGGATGTGGTTCGTCTTCCCGCAGATCGCCGGATTGGGCCAGAGCGCGACGTCGATCCATTTCGCCATCGCCTCGCTGGACGAGGCGCGGGCCTATCTCGCCCATCCAATCCTCGGGCCCCGCTTGAGGGAGTGCGTGCGGCTCACGCTCGCAATCGACGGGAGAACGGCAGGCGAAATCTTCGGGCCAGTGGACGAGATGAAATTCCGCTCCTCGCTGACGCTGTTTGCGAATGCGGCGCCCGGCGAGCCGTTGTTTGCGGAGTGCCTCGAGAAGTTTTTCAGCGGCGCGCCTGATCCCGCCACGCTGGAGAGAATCGCACGGTGAACGCGTTCGCGCTTGCGGCGCGACCACTGTCGTTATTCGCCAGCAGGTGTTTCATCGTTTATCGGCGTGCTCGGCGGCTCCGAATCTTCTTCAGCGGCTTGACGGGCGCCGTAACCATAGGGCGACCTGAGTCGCCTCCGTCGCCCTCGCCCTTGGAACATGGAGTCGCTCGTCGCCCCTTCTGCAAGCTCCGGACTTGCCTGGGGAACGCCGTTCGAGGCGGGATTCGCCTGAGTCTCGCCCTGTTCCGAAATAGGCGATCCGTTCGCCTCGGAAACGGCCGGTTTCGGCTCTCCCGTTATGAACGACGGCAGAGCGGTTGGGGGCATGCCTTCGCCGCCCATCTCGCGAGGCGGTTGAGGCGAAGGATCACGATAAGGACGAAACTCGCGGGGACGGCCATCGCGATTTGGTCGGTTGTCACGATATCCCTCATTCCGATCCCCAAACTGCCGGTCAGTACGAGGCCCGCGGTCTGGAAAACGGTTACCCTGCCGGTCCTGTCGGTTCGGAAAACCGCCTCGATCGTTCTGATTCGCCCGACCATCGGGGTCGAATTGCTGCCTCTCTACGTATGGCTGCGGAGCGTTCGGCGCGGCGTTCGGAGACCCCTGAAAAGCATTTTGCTGTTGTTGGTATGGTCCTGCGCGCTCGGACGGCGAAGCGAAGCGATCGGACATGGCGGAGAAGTCGTCCTCTTCGTCGAACTCCGTGCCGTCGGTGTCTCCCGGCGCGCGTTGCTGGCCACTCTGCGCCAAGGCCTGCGCCGCTTGAGCCGCGGCGATCAAACGGAAATAATGCTCGGCATGCTGCAGGTAGTTTTCCGCCGCGACTGGATCGCCCCCGGTGTGGGCGTCACGCGCCAGCTGAAGGTACTTTTCGGCAACGTGCTGCGCGTTTCCGCGGATCTTCACGTCCGGGCCATTTGATTCATACGAGCGCGTCAATGGATTGGGGCCCCGGCGATTGTTTGTGGGCCGACCGCGCATTCGCTTGTTTTGACCTGGTCTCATTGCCTCTTCCGATTATCCATTTTTTGCTGCGCCTGTTGACCGGGAACGGGTGCTCAGCAGTGCATGCTCAATTGCCCGAGCGTCTTGCTAGCCTGCTCGGCGGCGATCTTATCGCGGTTTATTGCTCGCTCACTCCGCCAGCACGAGCCACCGACCCCAGCACCAGAAGTTATTCTGCTTCTTCGTAGCAAGCACCGCCGTTCGCCTTTCGGCAAACCAAACGCGTCACTGCGTAGCGAGCTAATAGGCCCCGACCCACCGGTCGCGGACCTCTCGGCGTCGGCCGTTGACCGAGCTTACGCCGAATCTAAGCACCAAGATAGCGAGTTTGGCCGCCGCCGCCAAGCGGTATCCGACAATATTTTCGATATGCGGACGGATCGGCGGGCCTCCGATGTCAATTTCCGGTCTTCCCAACTGGTCCGACCGGAGCCCGGTAGCCCTGCGGAGGATCGGTCAGCCATTCTCGGTCCGGTTCGGGACCAAGCGGGACGCTTTTGCCCATTCCAACCCAACTCATCGGATTCAAGCTTCCGAGCACAGACGAGGTCGCCGCTTTCCCGTTTGGGGAAGCCCCATCAGCCGCCTGCTGATCCGCAGCGCCGACTGTAACGGGAGCGTTAGGAAACGGCTGCGTGTATCGCAACCGCGCATCACCGACCCCGGCGATCTTCTTCTTCGCCTCCTCCTTATCAAACTCCTTGCGTCGGACCTCCTGATCCACGGGCCATCCCCCTGGGGCCTGCGGCCCCGCCGAACCCGGCGGCGGAAGATCCATCCGGGGCGGCAATACGATCTTACCATGCTCGCGGTAGTCGATCGGCGCCTTTTCGTCCTTGCTCAACCCGAATGCAGGACCAAAAATCGAACCGATCCCGACCCAAAGGGGAGCGGCCCCATCGTCACCCGCCGCCGCGAAGCTCGCCCAAAAACAACCAAGCGACACGATTGCCGCGGCCACAATCCCACGCCAAATCACCCGCATTCCACTTCCCCCTTGCAGTCCTTTGGTCTTGGCAGCCCAAGGGACGCGTGACTCGCGCTATTCGCCGCAAAATTCGGCTATTCCATGACGATATCGATACCAGGCCTATCTGCGGCATAGAGCCATAAGCTCACTTTTCACTATGTCCTGACGCCGCACGCGCAGGTTCTTTGCGATCATGCGCTCCGAACATGAGATCCGCCATCAAAAGCAACACGCCAATATTGATCGCTCCGTCCGCCAAATTGAACACGAAAAGGTGTTGCCCGAAGGGGTGAAAATCCAGATAGTCAACAACTGCTCCATGGAGCAAGCGATCAAAAGCATTCCCGAGAGCGCCGCCTATGATCGCCCCAAGACCCGCGGCGGCAAGAATTGTTCGGCAATTCGACAGCCACCACGCCAGGAGCGACACCGCCGCGACCGCGAGTCCGAGCAGAGCGATATGGCCCGTCGCGGAATCCTGGACGAACAGGCTGAACGAGATGCCTCTGTTCCACCGTAGGGCGAGATCGAGAAATGGGGCGAAAGGGATCGGATATTGGGCCGATCCGGCCAAGGCGGCGAGGACGGCAACTTTTGCGGTTTGATCCGCGACAAAGACGCCGAGGGCAACGACACCACCAAAAAGCCGGGAACTCACTGGAGGAGGCCGAGCGCGAGAAGCTCGCGCAACGCCGCCGCGTCTCGCGGGCTGACGTCCGGAAAATCGGGAGAAGCAGTTGCGGGGTCGAAATAGCGCCAGGAGCGCGCGCACCTGACACCTTTCGCTCGCTGCACGACCACGGCGCTGTCAGGTATTTCCGGCAGGCGAAAGGCTCCGTCGGGAGCTCGCTTCTCTGTCTCAATCGAAATGTCCGAAGTGATGCAGATTTCGGCGAAGTCGACGCCCCTCAGCGCCTCGATGTGCTCTGGCCTGCTGAGATAAACGACCGGCGCGGCTTCGAGCGAGGATCCGATCTCCTTATTGGCTCGCGCAATCTCGATCGCTCCTGTAACGATAGACCGCAACGCGCGGATCGTATCCCATGTCTTCGAGAGCGCATCATCGCGCCACTCCGCCGGCGCCACGGGAAATTGCTCGAGATGAACAGAATGCTTTGATGGATACCGGGTGGCCCAGACTTCCTCAGTCGTGAAAACAAGGACTGGAGCGAGCCAAGTCGTCACCGCGCGAAAGATATGTTCGATCGCCTCCAAAGCTCCGCGCCGTCTCATGCTTGACGGAGCATCGCAATAGAGCGCGTCCTTGCGAATGTCGAAATAGAACGCGGAGAGATCGGCGTTCATAAATGCGGTCAGCGTAGAGACCACGCGGGCGTAATCGAAATTCTCATAGGCTTCGCGAACTCTGAGGTCGAGTTCGGCGAGTTTGTGGAGCATAAGCCGATCGAGATCAGCCATCCGATCAAAGCCGACTACGTCCTCGCGGTCATGGTGCGTAAGAGTTCCGAGCATCCAGCGGATCGTGTTGCGCAACTTACGATAGTTGTCCGAGATGGCTTTGAGGATCTCACGGCCAATGCGCTGATCATCGGAATAGTCGACGCTGGCCACCCACAAGCGCAGAATGTCGGCGCCCGAGGCGCGAACGACATCCTGCGGAAAAGTTTGGTTTCCGAGAGACTTCGACATCTTCCGGCCCTGCTCGTCGAGCGTGAATCCGTGCGTGAGCACGACATCAAAAGGCGCACGACCTCGAGTTCCACAGCTCTCGAGCAAGGAGGACTGAAACCAGCCCCGGTGCTGATCGGATCCTTCAAGATACATCACCTCGTCTCGTCCGCCCTGCACGGCCCGTCGGATGCCAGCCAAGCCGGGAAAGTGGGCGGCGTCTTCAAGAACAAACGCATGGGTCGACCCCGAGTTCGAACCATACTTCCACGAGATCGTCGACTTTGTCGTAGTCGTCCGGTTTGTGCTTCTGCCCGAGGAATCTGGATTCGGCGCCATCGGCGAACCAAGCGTCCGCGCCCTCTCCTTCAAACGCGTCTACAATCCGTGCATTGACCTCTTCGTCGAACAGGATCTCATGAGCGCCTTTGCGAACGAAGATCGGCAGCGGCACGCCCCAAGCGCGCTGGCGCGACAGGACCCAGTCTGGTTTGCTCGCGACCATCCCCTTGATCCGGTTTTCGCCGGTCGGCGGGACCCACCGCGTATGTTCGATAGCGTCGATGGCGATCGCCCGAAGCGTCTGACCGCTCTGCGCATTCGCGAACGGCCTGTCCATGGCCAGAAACCACTGGGGTGTGTTGCGGAAAATTACGGGCTTTTTCGATCGCCAACTGTGTGGATATTGATGCTTGAGCCGCCCCCGGGCGATCAGCGCGCCTGCATCGACCAGCGCCTTGATCACGGCGTCGTTCGCGTCGCCCTTCTCGCCTCTGTCTGTAATGACCTGTCGGCCTTCAAAACCCGGCGCTTCAAGCGTGAAAGCGCCATTTTCATCGACGGTATACGGGATCCGGGTGTCGATGCCGCGTTCTGCGAGCGCTCGACTGTTTGCTGTCCAAAGCTCGAAGTCCTCGCGCCCATGACTCGGCGCGGTGTGGACGAAGCCTGTTCCAGTCTCATCCGTCACATGGTCGGCAGGGAGCAAGGGAACAACAAAGCCGTAGCCATGCCGGGAGAGCGGATGAGCGCACACCATTGTCGCCAGAGCATCGGCCTCGACCGCGCCGAGAAATTCAAAGGCCGCAACTCTCGCCCCTGAAAAAACGCTCTGGGCAAGCGACTGCGCGACAATGTAGGTCGATCCGGGCTTAGCCCAATTGTCGGCAGACGCGTCGGTGACGAGGTAGCGGCCATACGCGATACGGCGGGAAAAGGCGATGGCCCGGTTACCCGGCATCGTCCACGGAGTCGTCGTCCAAATCGCGACGGACGCGTCTTCTCCCTCAACCGGGAACGCCACGTAGATGGTATCGCTTGTATAGTCGTCGTATTCGATCTCAGCCTCAGCCAGCGCCGTCTTCTCGACGACGCTCCACATGACCGGCTTGGAACCGCGGTAGAGGAGACCATTCGCAACAAACTTGAAGATCTCTCGAGCGATCTGAGCTTCGGCGGGATAACTCATGGTCGTGTACGGATGCTCCCAATCACCCATCACGCCCAACCGCTTGAATTCCTCTCGCTGCACCGAGATCCAGTGCTCGGCATAAGCCCGACACTCCCGTCGGAACGCGATGATCGCTTCCGGATCTGAGAAATCGGGCTTCGCCTTGCCTTTCCTGCGATAAGTCTCCTCCTCGACCTTCCATTCGATGGGCAGACCATGGCAGTCCCATCCGGGCACGTAGTTGGAATCTTTGCCCGCCATCTGCTTTGAGCGCACAACGATATCCTTGAGAATTTTATTAAGCGCATGCCCAATATGGATGTTGCCGTTTGCATAGGGCGGGCCGTCATGCAGCACGAATTTTGAACGCCCTTTGCCGCTTCGCCTCACGGCGCCATAAAGGTCCTCCCGTTCCCACCGGGCAAGAATTTCCGGCTCCTTCTGCGGCAAACCGGCCCGCATAGGGAAATCCGTCTTCGGCAGGTAGAGCGTCTGCGAATAGTCGAAGCCTTTGACGGTTTCGTCAGCCATGGAAGGAGACCACATCGAGTTTCTTCAGCGAAAGCCAGGCGATTATAGGATTTGCCTCGAATCGCCAAGTTGACGCTAGCCTTCGCGAGCCAGTATCGCCCGCGCGCGCTCCATGTCGCGACGCATCTCGGTCACAAGCAAGTCAAGCGATTCGAACTTGCGTTCGTCCCGGATGCGCTCGACGAACCCGACCAGCATGTCCCGTCCGTAGAGATCGCCTTCGAAATCGAGCAGGTGCACTTCGAGCAACGGAGCCCCGTTGTCTATTGTTGGTCGGACTCCGAAACTAGCGACTGCGGGATGGAATTCGCCGCGGACCCCGGCGCGCACTGCATAAACTCCATGTGCAAGCCGATTGGTCGGCGCCAGGACGATATTCGCCGTGGGGACGCCAAGTGTTCGTCCAAACCGTTGACCCGGCGTCACGCGTCCAGACACCGAATAGGAGCGGCCAAGGGCAAGCGCCGCCGCGGCGACATCGCCTCGCTCGAGTTCCCGTCTGACCACAGTCGACGACACGACTCGGGCATCCTCGCCGGTTCCCTCTTCGACCTTGCCCACAGTATCGGCGGCGAAGCCGTACCGCCTTGCCGCGTCGGCGAGAAACGCCGGCGTGCCGATCCGGCCTTTTCCAAAGTGAAAATCCCATCCGACCACGACCGCCGCGGCGCCGAGCCGTTCGACGAGGACCGACCTGACGAAGTCTTCCGGGCTCATCGCGGCAAGGGACGCGTCGAAGGTCAAGAACACGATCCCTGACAATCCAAGTTGCTCACAGACGGAGGCTTTCAGGTCAGGCGGGGTCAGGCGGAAGACAACGGGAGATTCAGCGAAATGATCCGCTGGGTGCGGCTCAAACGTAAGCACGGCGCTTGGCGAATTGCGTTCCTTCGCCAGGAAGATTGCTCGCTCGATGACCGCCCTATGACCAAGATGGAGCCCGTCGAAGTTTCCAATCGCGTATACGGCGCGTTCGAGCCCAGCTGGCGGGGCAATCGGGTCCGTGGCAACCACGAAGCCGCTGGTCATAACGTGCTGCCGATCCTTCTGCTGATGCAGCGCATTGGCCGGCGGAAACTGTACCGGGGTCCCCATGCAGTCAAGCTACCGGATGCTTCGACTTCGGGTTTGGCGGGACGCTCAAAACGCCCTCACCTTCCAAGACGACGTTGTCTCCGACCCGGCATTCGCATTTCAATCGAACACGCCGCCCTTTCTCGGTCAGTTCCGCCACTTCAACGCTGACGTCAACCACGTCGCCGATTTTGACCGGACCGAGAAAACTCAGAGTCTGGGAAATGTAAACCGCTCCCGGGCCGGGGAGGCGCATGCCGATGACCCCGGAGATGAGGCTGGCGGTGTACAGTCCGTGGACGATCCGTCCACCGAAACGCGTCTTGCGAGCAAAGTGCTCCGAGAGGTGAATCGGATTGTGATCGCCCGATAGTTCGGCAAAACCGATGACGTCCTCATTTTCCACCGTTTTGCGAATCGTCTCTCGCATCCCTACAGCCAGATCCTCGAAAAAGTAGGTCTGAAACATCAGCTTTTGCATAGGGTACAAGCTTTCCTCATTCGGTCCATGCGCAGGGGCTGAGCGCTGCGGCGCCGACTCGAGGGCGAGGCGCCGGAAATAGCATGGATTCATGGAACAGCGTTCCGCTATTCCCGTAAGGCTCCAATTGAGGCGGTTGGCCAGAGCGACCATTGGCTGCAAAGGCGCGCGAGCTCGCCGGAATCGGCCGAAGAATTGTGTCCCTCGCCATGGAGCGCGGCGCGATGGATTCCGCCGGTTATGAAAAGCGCATCAAATCCGGCGTCAGTCGCGCCGGCAATATCGGTCATCATCGCGTCCCCGATCGCGAGCACGCGCCGCGTGTCGATCGGGGCGCCGCGAGCGAGCACGGCCAAGTCCATCGCCCGCCGATAGATCGGTGGGTACGGTTTTCCAGCGTAGATGACCGAGCCGCCAAGTTCCTCATATCGGCGAGCCAATGCGCCGGCACAATAGACGAGCGCGTCGCCGCGATGAATGACGAGGTCTGGGTTGGCGCACAGCAAAGTCATCGATCGAACCGCGAGCGCGGAAAGTTCCGTCTCGTAGTCTTGAAGGGTTTCAACCAAGTCGTCCCTCAACCCCGTGCAGACTGCGTAGCTTGCGTCCTCGAGCTGAACCAGAGTCGGCCGCCGAGCCACCGCCTTCTCAACGGCCTCGAAGAGGCTAAGATCACGCGCAGGTCCAATATGGAGAACGGGATCGTCAATTCTATCCGCGATCAGTTGGGCGCTCACATCACCAGACGTTACGATGGCGTCGAAAGCGTCCCGAAGGACTCCCAGCTTTAACAACTGGCGGCCAATAATCGCGGAGGGTCGCGGCGCGTTTGTCAGAAGAACGACGATGCCGCCTCGATTTCGAAAGGACGCCAAGCAATCGCATGCCTCTGCGAATGAGGTCACCCCGTTATGGAGAACGCCCCAGATGTCGCACAGAATCGCGTCATAGCGATCGGAGATCTCGCGGAGACCCTTGATTTGCGTCACGCACATAGCCTCGGCTAGGGCGGACCGGAAGGGGTGTCAATCCACGAAGCCTCGCAGCTACTGGACGGAGGCGTTTATCCAGCGGAAAAGTTCCGACTTAGGGCTGGCGCCGACTTTCGTCCCGACCTGCTTGCCGTCTTTAAACAACATGAGTGTCGGGATTGAACGAATACCAAATCTGCTCGCGACGCCAGGATTCTCATCTACGTTGAGCTTGGCAATCTTGATCTTGCCCCTCATTTCTGCGGCGATTTCCTCTAGGGCGGGAGCGATCATTCTGCAAGGACCGCACCACTCGGCCCAGAAATCAACGACCACTGGCTCGCTTGATTTGATGACGTCGGCGTCGAAGCTGGCGTCGGTGACTTTGGCCGTATCTGACATGGCCCCCTCGGGTGCACGCGGCGGACGCCGCCCTTCGCGTTCACTTAGGAACCGCGGTAGATTGCGTCAAGGACGATCATCGCTATGGGCAGCCGGTCGGGGGCCGACGGCGATAGGCTGTTGGATACCGCAAATCTCCCTCTGCTCGATATTCGAACCCAAAGAGCAGTTGCGTTCTTGATTTGCGCCTAACTTGTCGACAATGTGCATGCGCATGCCGCATTAAACTAGCGGTCCCTTCGAGCGCCGAGGCGCGCGATGCGTTCGGCTGGCTCCGCTCCCGCGATGAGAGCACAGCTGCGTCGTCACCCAGCCCGTGCGACGCTCGTTGCCGCAAGAGGAAACAGGAATTTTGTAACGAGCGAACAGGAAATTTACTCGAAAAATCAGGGCGCTGAATCCAAGGAACAGTCGGCTTGACGCGACAAAACAAGCGTCGCCGCCAGAACTCTCTTCGCCTCGCCGGAGCTATCCCGAGCGGCTCCAAGTGCTGATCCACGAAACCAATAGTTCGACTATTTCTCTTGAAGGAAGAGTTTTCCAAGGCGAGCGAGCCGATCGGGCGACGGCCGGAACCATCGATGGCGCTGACGCAAGCGCCTGCTGCGTGTGTACGACGCTGTCGTCATCTGCGAACTTACCAGCTCAGCAAGGCGGTGAATATGACCCTAAAACGTCCACAGGCGGCTTTGCCTCATTGGACGAAGGCAGGTAAATTATCGTGGAGGCGAGGAAGACTAATGCTTGTCGTCGGCTTGACGGGCTCAATAGCAATGGGGAAATCGACCGTCGCTTCGATGTTCATCCAATTCGGAGCTCCGGTCTTTGATGCGGACGTCGCGGTCCGCGATTTCTATTCCGGCGATGGCGCAAAAGCGGTCGAGGACATTTTTCCGGGCGTGCTTCTCGAAGGACGAGTTGATCGCGAGCGGCTTTCTCAATTTGTGCTCTACGACACTGAAGCGCTCAAGCGCCTCGAGGGTCTTGTGCATCCTGTTATCGCTCGAGCGCGCTCTAGATTTGTACAGCGCGCAGAGTCCTCCGGTCGGCGACTCGTTGTCGTCGATGTCCCCTTGCTGTTTGAGGTCGGAGGCGAATCCTCAGTCGATCTTATTGTCGTCGTAAGCGCCGCGGGACCCCTGCAGCGCGCACGGGCTCTGGCGCGAAGTGGTATGACCGAAGAGAGAACTCGGTTCGATCCTGTCGCGCCAGACGAGCGACTTGGAAAAGCGCCGGCGCAGCCATTTCATTATCGATACGAACGGAAGCCTCGGCAAGACACGCGATCAAGTCAGCCAATTTCTGCGCTGTACGGCCGGACTGGAGAGGGGCAAGGACTATTATGCGTGAAATCGTATTGGACACCGAGACGACCGGCATCGACCCGGCAGACGGGCACCGCGTGGTTGAGATCGGCGCGGTCGAAATTGTGCATCGCGTCCTGACCGGACGGGTTTTCCATCAGCTCATCAACCCTCTGCGTCACGTTCCGGACGATGCAGTCCGGGTGCATGGGCACACGACGATCGCCCTCAAAGACAAACCCGTGTTTGCCGATGTTGTGGATGACTTTCTCTCCTTCGTCGGCGACGCGCCACTGGTGATCCATAACGCAGAATTCGACGTGCGCTTCGTCAACGCCGAGCTTGCGCGGCTTGGACGAAATCCCATCGAATTGGATCGTGTCGTCGACACCCTGGCGCTCGCCCGCAAGAAGCATCCCGGCCTGCCGAACACTCTCGATGCTCTCTGTGATCGCTATCGTATCGACCGGACGCGGCGAGTGAAACATGGCGCGCTGCTCGACGCGGAAATTCTTGTGGAGATCTACAGCGAATTGACTGGCGGCCGCCAGCGCTCCCTGTCGTTTGGCGACACGAACGAGCACGCTCCGATCTTGATCGTCACCTCTCCCCGGTTGGTTGAACCGCGTCGTCCACGCAAAGCATTCATCGAGGTCGACGAGACGATCGCACACCTAGAGCACGTTAGAACGCTTGGGGAGGCAGCGGTCTGGTTTCGTTATGCGACTTCGGTTGCTTGACGGATCCTCGAGTCCGCCATCAGGCGCTCCGTTGCTGCTGTTGTCCGCCAGCCGCGGCTAATCGCTGCAGGTAGAGCGCGTGGAAGTCGATAGGGTCGAGATAGAGCGGGGGGTATGAACCTCCGCGCACGGCTTCAGCGATGATCTGTCGGGCGAACGGAAACAACATTCGCGGCGCTTCGATCATGACCATGGGCTGCACCTGTTCCGATGGAAAGTTCTCAACCCGGAACACGCCGGCGTAGCTAAGCTCGAACTTGAACATCGTATCGGCACCCTGGTTGGCGCCCCCCTCGAGCATCAGGCTCACCTCGTAATCGTTCGCTGCGAGCTGCCGCGCGTTGACGTTGATTTGCACGGACAGATTGGGCGCATTCTGCTGCGGTCCCAGCAGCCGCGGGGCATTGGGGTTCTCGAAGGAAAGATCCTTGATATACTGAGCAAGAATAGAAAACGTTGGGTTTGGCGCCGCCCCACCGGCTCCGTTGCCGCTCTGATCAGCTGTCATTGAATACTCCGTTATTAACGCAACGCCGTAGCTGTTTGCATATCGTTCCCAAAAGTAGAAACTCTTTGGCCGTCGCGTAGCATGGCAGTGCAGGTTGAACAAGCAATTGCGGCTAGGTGCACAGATAGACCTTCGTTCTCGTCGAGAAGTCGCGGCAGACGGGCCACGATTGTGTCGCGGGCAGGATGGTCGGAAGCGGTGAACCGGAACGCTGCCGAGTTGTAAGGTCGCACGCTCCAGCCTTCCTCGAAAACACATCCGGCACATTGCGCCAGACGAGAATGCACAGCTGCGTTCGCGATGGTGCGATGCAGACCGGGTGCTAGGCGACGGAGCGGTCGATCGCGAGTTCCGCTTCGACAATCGTCTGTGGCCGTCCGATATGGAGCCACAGGCCATCTAGCCGCACGCCGAAAAGACGGTTCCTGGCCGCTGCCGCATGAAAGAATGGCGCGAGTCGGAAGACGTCGCTCGTTTTGTTTTCAAAGAGCTGAGGCTTGACAATACCGACGCCGGTATAGACGAACGGCGCAACATGACGGGCCACTCGCGGCGCCAGCCTGCCCTCGCGCGTCATGGTGAAATCGCCCGGCCAGTCGACGCCAACCGCGCCCGCGCTCGCGGCCACCAGCAACAGAATGTCCATAGCCTCTGGATCGAACGCATTGGCGAGACGAGCCAGGTTCGATCTCGGGCCCTCGATCCAGAATGAGTTCGTATTGCACAAGAGAAACGGATTGCCTCCAATTGCGGGCAGAGCGCGCTTGATGCCGCCGCCTTGGTCGAGAAGCTTCGGCCGCTCGTCGGAAATGAGGATCTTCGGCATTTTGCGATGCGCAAGATGCGCCTCGATCTGATCCGCGCGCCAATGCACGTTGACGATAGCCTGTTCAACGCCATTTGCGGCGAGGCGATCGAGGCAATGATCGATTAAGGCTCGACCGCCGACCTTCACGAGCGGCTTCGGGATCGCATCGGTGATCGGACGCATCCGCTTCCCAAGACCAGCAGCGAACACCATAGCCGTTTTCGGAACCGGCGTGCTCATCGTCCAACGTTCCAATGTCGGGAAGTCAGAAACCAGAATTGACTGGCGGATTCCCCAATGCCCGCGGCAAGTGATTCTGATACCAGAGGGCCAGCGGCTTAAGCAACGGATGCGCGAGGTTCTTGGCCAGATAGCGCTCGAACTCTGCGGCAGGTGCCGCAGGTACTCCGGCTTACCGTCGCGCTTGTCGAGTTGCGCAAAAAGGCCGAGGATTTTGGTCGCCCGCTGCGCCCCCATCGCCGCATACGCGGCAGCGAAGCGCGTGGCGTCGAACTCGGGATCCGCGCTCGATCGCCGCCTTACGTAGAGGGCCGCCAGACGCATTTCCAGATCGGCGGGCACGTCGACCCGGGCGTCCTGAAGAAGCGAGGCAAGATCGTAAGCTGGGAGACCGATGACCGCGTCTTGAAAGTCCAAGAGGCCGATTCGGCAGACGCCCTCGCGTTGTGGCAGCCAGTGCAGGTTCGGCGAATGGTAGTCGCGCAAGGTCCAGGTCGTGGGACCGGCGAGGATCGGCTGGAGCATTTCGCGCCAGATAGCGAGAAACTGCATGCGGGCGCCCGAAGGCACAGCGACCTTCGCGACCGCCGGCGCATACCAGTCGACCATAAGTTCGACCTCAACGAGCATTGCCTCGACATCAAAGATCGGCAGCCGGTAGATCTGATCCCCCGCCGGAAGGCAATCGGGTAAATCGCGGCCATGCAAGTTTACGAGGAGCGTGACAGCCTCGGCGTAGCGGACACTATTCGGGACTCCCCCCTCGACCACTGTCATCTCTCCGAGATCTTCTATTACCGCCAGTCCTTCGTCGACGCTGTAAGCGATCAGTCTGGGGGCTGAATAGCCCAGATCGCGCAGGCCTCCGGTCATTGCGATGTAGGCGCCGATGTCCGGCGAAAGCTTCGCAATTGCAGCATACGGCTTACCGAAGCGAAGGATTGGCCCGTCGGGGCGCGGCGGAGAAATCATCAGGATGGCGGTCGTCCCGTCGGCCTTCGTCAGCCGTTCGTATGCTCGAGTTGAGGCATCGCCCTGCATGAACTCGCGTCGCGCGTCGCTCCAGCCGGCCCTTTCCAAGAGTGCTCCGACCCCAAGCGCCAAACTCAGTCGTTTGTCCATCGCTCCGAAGCCTCGCATTTCCAGCAGGCGACAATTGGGTCCGTGCAAGGGATCAAAACGGATATGGATCTCAATCCGGTCTGCCGGCAGCGCTGAGGGGATCCGCTCAGGCCACTCGACGATCGTGATAGCGCCGCGGGTCGCCTCTTCCCAGCCGATGTTTTCAAGCTCGAGCGGACCGCGCAGCCGATAGAAATCGGCGTGAACGACCGCGCCGCTCGGCGCATCGTAGATCTGCATCAAAGTGAAGGTGGGGCTCGGCGTCTCCAGGTCAGGATCCTCGGCGAGCGCGCGAATCAACCCGCGCGCCAACGTGGTCTTGCCCGCGCCGAGTTCGCCTGAAATGGCGATGAAGTCGCCGGGCTTGAGCCAGGCGGCCTGCGCGGCGGCGAAGGTCAGCATGGCGGATTCGTCAGGCGCTTTCTGCAGCCAGACCTTCGGCGCCTTTTGGTCGCGGTCAATCATCGGCCACTATCGGATCGATTGCGGCTTCGCCTAGGCCGCGGGCCCGAATTCTTCTGCGTCGGCCGCAAGCGCAGTGGGGTCGATCGGGAAGATGCATGTCACCGTCGTCCCTTCGTTCGGCGCCGTGTCGATCAGCACCCGACCTTTGTGGAGTTCAACCATGGCCTTCACGATCGAAAGGCCGAGACCAGGACCCCGATGCCGCGACCCGTTCGGGAAAGTTTCAAAGCGATTGAACACCCGGTCAATCATTTCCGCAGGGATTCCGCGCCCACGATCGCTGACCTTGAACACGATCTCAACGCCGCGCCTCATGGCCGCGAGCGTCACGGTCTGCCCGGGTTCGGAATAGTTTATTGCGTTGGAAAGGAGGTTGAAGAGAACCTGGCGCACCCGACGGCCGTCTGCCCTGAACGTCCCCACCCCATCCGTCATCACCATACGCATCTCGATCGCCGCCTCGTTCAGGCGGTCCTGCACGCCCGCCGCCGCCGCCTTCATCGCTTCGGCGACGTCGACCGCCTCGAGACGCAGCTCAAGCGCGCCGGCGTCGATAGAGGCCAGATCCAGGATGTCGTCGATGATGGCGAGCAAGGCGTGCGAGGAATTGGTTATGAAACCTGCATATTCAAGCTGTTTAGCGTTGAGCGGGCCGACGCCGCCGGCGGCCAACAGCTGGGTGAAGCCGATGATGTTGGTCAGTGGCGTGCGCAGCTCATAGGATACATGGTTGACGAAATCGTTGCGCAGCTTTTCGGCCGCGACCAGCGCCTGATTGCGCTCTGTCAGCGCGCGCTCGACATTGGCGCTCGCCGTCACGTCGAGAGAGGTGATAAGCGTAGCCCCGTCGGGAAGCGGTAATGCGGAGCAGTCGAGCGTGAGGCCGTCGTTGCGGACAATCCTGGCCGACCGGCTCTCGCGGTGCTCGTTGAGACCCACGATCATGTCCCGCAGTCCATCCCACTCCACGGGATCCTGGCAAAGCCCCCGGCAGCCCTCCGCGATCTCGTGGATATGCGGGTGAGCGCGCAGCTTGAGCGGGTCGACGCGCCACATTTCTGCGAATACGGGATTGAACAGCTTCATGCGGCCATCCGCGCCGAATACCACCACGCCTTCCTTCATCGCGTCTAGTGTCTCGCCCTGCACATGAGTGAGGGCGTTGACTTGGGAAGCGAGCGCGAAGCTTTGCGTCGCGTCGTCGTAAAGGTAGGTGACTCCGCCTTTCGGATTGGGACTGGTGACGACCCGCAAGGCGCGTCCGTCCGGCAAGTGCCAGACGGTTTCGCTCGGTTCGATCGCTTGGTATGCGCTCAGCAATTGCGCTTTCCACTCGCGGAAGTTCGCCTGCTCCGGCAATTGGCGCATGGCGCGCAGACAGTCGAGGACTTCACCGTCCGTCGGCCCCTGGTCGAGGAACGCCGGCTCGAGCGACCACATCTGCCGGTAGGCTGCGTTATAGAAAGTGAGCCGCTTCGACTTGTCGAAGATCGCGACCGCAGTCGAGAGCCGATCGATCATACGAGAGTAATCGTCTTCGTTGCGCTCCATTTGAGCTTGCAAGGCCGCAATCTCCGTAATGTCGTTGGCGATGCCGGTCGAGCCGAAGGCGGTCCGGACCTCAACCGTTTCGAACGTCCGGCGCTCGCCGTTTACGACGGCGGTCGCGCGACACTTCCAGACTCCATGGTCGCGGACCGCTTCTGCGGCCTCCCGGCCCAGCGACGGGTTGAACAGCTCGCTCCCGTTGTCGATGGCGGCCTGTTCGGTCGGCGCTTCGACCGCCCTTGCGAAGGATGCGTTGCACCAGACCATGCGCCCCTCGACGTCCCGCCCCCAAGCGAGAATTGCAGCCGACTCCAGCGCCGAGCGGAGGGCGCCGGAGGCCTCCTCCAACCGCGCCGCCCTTTCGCGCATCTCAGCGAACTCCAAGCGGTCTCCCGATACGTCCTGGATCCGCACAACAGCAGTGCCCGAAACCGGACGACCCCTTATTTCAACGTGTCGCCCGCGCCTGCTGACAGCCGATATCGAGAAAGACTTGCCACGGCGGAGGAGGCGCTTCGACGCGTCCAGCACCTCAGCGGCGGCTGCGTCCCCGAGCCAGGAGGCATAATCAAGGATCAGCGCACCCCCCTCGTCCGCGACGAAGGCAGGGTCTCCTTCGAGGGTCGGCTCAGCATCGGGACGGTCCCAGGAGATGACGATTTGCCGCTCGTCCTGCATAATGAGGGTCGCCCGGTCCAGCTTCGCCCGCGCGTCCGTCAGCTCCACCTCCAGTCTTGACGTTCGGCGCGACCACCTATGCCTCGCAGCGACATGCAGAACAACCACAATCAACGCAAGAAGCACGGCCAAAACGACGGCGATCGCAGGAACACTGAACTCCGTCCCCGCCACGTCCGGCGCGGAAGACGGCGACGATACGATTCCTCGCAAGGCCTCCGCGGCCCGAGCACGGTCAGCAGTCAGGAAAACGAAGAGCAGCGCGGACACCGCAGCGCGATCAAAGCCGCGATCGCGGCCCTCGATCGCGGCGTATTCTCCGGCGCCGAACCCCCGCAACGAAGCCTCCTCGAAAGCCCGGCGGCATACGCCTTCCTGTTTCCGAATCGTCCCTCCGCCAAGAAGGCCCGAATCAGCTCTTACGCTGGCTTACGAGAAGTTTCGCCGAAAGTCGCTAACCATAATTGTGGACCGAGCGAATGATCGGCGGCGCGTCGGCCGGCAACCCCAGATGTTGTGGGATCATTGGAGCAAAGCCCAAGACCGTTGAAGAACATTGCGATGCTCCAAGCGAGCACGCGAGGAGAGATTTGCTCGGGCTGGCCTGAAGCACGCTTAGCGGATGAGGCCCAGGACGTCCTTGATCGCGTCCATATTCGGCCTCGCGATGGCGCGGGCCTTCTCTGCTCCCGCAGCAAGGACCGACTCAACGTAGCCGGGATCGGCGCTCAGCCGCAGGATTTCCGCCCGAATTCGGCGCAAGCTTCTCGACCGTGATTTCCGCCAGCGCGTTCTTGAACGTCGAGAACTGGGCGCCGCCGAAGCGATGAATGACTTCCGCCTTGGTCTCGTCGGTGAGCGCTGCGAAGATTCCGACGAGATTGTCGGCCTCGGGCCGCGCCGCCAGGCCCTCGAGCTCTCGCGGCAAGGGCTCTGGGTCCGTCTTCGCCTTGCGAATCTTCTGCGCAATCGTGTCTGCATCGTCGGTCAGCGCGATGTGAGCATATTCCGAAGGGTCCGACTTCGACATTTTCTTCGTGCCGTCGCGCAAGCTCATCACCCGCGTCGCCGGGCCCTGAATGAGCGGCTCGGGCAGAGGAAAAAAAGCATCGCCATGCCCGTTCGCGGCGATCGACTCCGCGAAGTCGTTGTTGAACTTCTGCGCGATATCGCGCGTGAGCTCCAGATGCTGCTTCTGATCCTCGCCGACCGGAACGTGAGTAGCGCGATATAGAAGGATGTCCGCAGCCATCAGCACGGGATAATTGTAAAGACCGATCGATGCGTTCTCCCGGTCCTTGCCGGCCTTCTCCTTGAACTGGGTCATGCGATTGAGCCAGCCGAGGCGGGCCACACAATCAAAAATCCAGGCCAGCTCGGCGTGCTCCGCGACGCGGCTTTGGTTGAAGATAGCGTTGATTTTCGGATCGATGCCGCAGGCCAGGAAAGCCGCTGTCACCTCGCGGGTGGTACGGGCGAGTTCTGCCGGTTCGTGCGGCAGGGTCATGGCGTGCAGGTCGACCACGCAATAGAGGCACGGACGCGTGGCCTGGAGGATCACAAAACGCTTGATCGCCCCGAGGTAGTTGCCGAGGTGCAAGTTGCCGGTCGGCTGAACGCCCGAGAACACCCGTTCGGGAAAAGTCGCCATCGTCGTCCGCCAGCTTTGCCTGGAAATGCAGGGCGGTCCTTATGGCAACGACGGTGTGGACGCGCAAGAGAAGGATTTTCAAGGTTCAGGCGTTTCCTTCATCGTCGCCCATCGCCAGATCGACCATGATTTCGCCTGCGAGGCGCTCCAGCGCTTTCCGCAAATCCTCGACGCCGAGCCCGTCGGGCGCCCGCAACCGGGCGCTTGCGTGGAACATCGTGACGCCTGTAAAGGGGGCGCTTTCGAGGCCGCTGGCGAACTCCTCGATGTTGACCCCTAGACCGGTCAGCGCCTGGGTGACGTCGCGCACGATGCCGGGCCGCTCGTTGCCGAGGACCTCGAGCTTGAGAAGGCGCCTCGGCGGATCCTCCAATTGGGTCGAGGCGCCCTCCTCGACGGATAGATGCAGACCCGCCGTTTCGAGCGAGCGCAGCGACAATCGAAGCTCCGCCGCCCTGCCCTCCGGAACGCTGGCGAGCAGGATGCCCGCGAATTTGCCGGCGAGCCTCGCCGAGCGGCTTTCGAGCCAAGTCGCGTCGCAGGCGGCGATCTTGTCGGAGATGGCGTTGATGAGGCCCGGCCGATCGTCGCCGACGAAGGTCAGGACGAGCGGAACCATTGAGAAACCCTCTCGGAAGAAGACTGTCGCGGCCAGGGTAGGCGCGATTGGCCGATCTGCCAAATCCGGCGAGCGCTGAGCGAAGTCACCATCCGCCTCGGCTAGACTAACGCTCAAGCGGAAAGAAGCTGCCCACTCGGGCCGGGCCCGAGCCGCTCAAAGAATGAAGCGGCTGAGATCGGCGTTGCCGGCCAGGTCCCCGACGTGGCGCTCGACGAAGCCTGCGTCAATCTTGATCGTTTCGCCCGACCGGTCCGCGGCGGTGAAACTCACTTCGTCCAGCACCCTCTCCATCACCGTCTGAAGGCGACGCGCGCCGATATTCTCGACCGAGCCGTTGACCTTGGCGGCGATGCGCGCGATCGAGGCAATCGCGCCGTCGGAGAATTCGAGCTCGATTCCCTCGGTGGCCATGAGGGCCACATACTGCTTGATCAGGCTCGCCTCGGTGTCGGTAAGGATCCGCTTGAAGTCCTCCTCGGTGAGGGAATTGAGTTCGACCCGGATTGGCAGCCGGCCCTGCAACTCCGGCAGGAGGTCGGATGGCCGAGCGATGTGAAATGCGCCCGAGGCGATGAAGAGGATGTGGTCGGTCTTGATCGTGCCGTGCTTGGTGGCGACCGTCGTGCCTTCGATAAGCGGCAGCAGGTCGCGCTGCACCCCCTCGCGCGAGACATCCGCGCCGCCGCGGCCTTCACGGGCGCAAATCTTGTCGATCTCGTCGAGGAACACGATGCCGTTGCTCTCGACCTCGCTCACGGCGTCGCGCACGATCACGTCCTGATCGAGCAGCTTGTCCGCCTCGGCCGCAATGAGCGGCTCGTGGGCCTCGGCGACGGTCATCCGCTTCGGCTTGGTTCGCTGGCCCTTGCCGAATATGTCGGCGATGTTGATCGCGCCGATGGAGGCCCCCGGCATATTGGGCAGCTCGAACATTGGCATAGCGGAGCCGCTTTGCGGCAGCTCCACCTCGATCTCCTTGTCGTTCAGTTCGCCGGCGTGGAGTTTGCGCCGGAAGGCTTCGCGCGTCGCGGAGGAGCTTGCGCCGACGAGCGCGTCCAACACCCGCTCTTCCGCCGCCAGTTCCGCCTTGGCCTCGATGTCCTTGCGCTTTCGACCCTTGACCAGCGCTATGGCGACCTCGATCAGGTCGCGCACGATCTGCTCGACGTCGCGTCCGACATAGCCGACCTCTGTGAACTTGGTCGCCTCGACCTTCAGGAAGGGCGCGCCTGCGAGCTTGGCGAGCCGTCGGGCGATCTCGGTCTTGCCGCACCCGGTCGGGCCGATCATCAGGATATTCTTCGGCATCACTTCTTCCCGCATTGGCGAGATGAGCCGGAGGCGGCGCCAGCGGTTGCGCAGAGCGATGGCGACGGCTCGCTTCGCGTCCGTCTGTCCGACGATGTAGCGATCGAGTTCGGAGACGATTTCCCGGGGGCTCAGGTCCGTCATGAGGTTAGAGGCTTTCGAGGATCAGATTGGCGTTGGTGTAAACGCAGATGTCGGCGGCGATGCGCATCGAGCGGCGCACGATCTCTTCGGCGTCGAGCGGCATCGGCAGAAGAGCGCGCGCGGCGGCCATCGCGTAATTGCCGCCAGATCCGATCGCCATGGTCGAACCCGCCTCGTCCATCTCGGGTTCCAGCACGTCGCCCGCACCCGATACGGTGAAGCTTGCCCCTTTGTCGGCGACCAGCAACATCGCCTCCAGGCGACGCAAATAGCGGTCTGTGCGCCAGTCCTTGGCCAATTCGACGCAGGCGCGCGCGAGCTGGCCGTGATATTGCTCGAGCTTCGCCTCGAGCCGCTCGAACAGGGTGAAGGCGTCCGCGGTCGCCCCGGCGAAGCCCGCGATCACCTCCCCCTTGGCGAGGCGGCGGACCTTTCGCGCGTTCGACTTGACGACCGTCTGTCCCATGCTGACCTGGCCGTCGCCGCCGATCACGACCCGGTCGCCCTTGCGCACCAGGAGAATGGTGGTCGCGTGCCACCCTGGCGCGCTGGCGGGGACCTGTTCTGTCATTCGGGATTGTCCTTGATCGGCAAGCGCCGCATGTAGGGCCGCGGCAGGCGGGGTGCAAGCGCGAGCGCGCTCTCCCTCCATTACCTCGAGCGCGGACGAGTTCCCTGCTACACCGGCCGCGCGGAGGATCGCGCCGCGACGACGCGCGGCGGCGGCCTTCGGCGGGCGAATTGGGGCTTGGGGCGATAGGGCGCGAGGCGAATTCGCTGAGAACAGCGAATTGAAGAGCGAATTTTTTCTCGCTTGGCCGATCGGACGGCCCAAACGCCCAGAAAAGATCAAAAATTCCAGGACGATGCGCGATCGTCGCCCACTTCCCGCCGCAAACTCTCAGCGAATTTTTTTCGACAAAACAGCGAATTTTTTTGGCGCAAACAGCGAATTAACCTCGATATCTGCGAATTCGCGATTCACCGCCGTGAGGAGAAGTCTCCCGCTTCAGCGTGTCCGCTCTCACTCGAACGCCACGCCGCACTTGAGCCCGAGCCGGCGGAAGACGATCGCGGCGGGGCAGAAGCCGGTCAAGGACGACTGGAGCATGTTGAGGCCGGCGAAGGCGGTGAGCAAGAACCAGTAAGGGCTGACCAGATAACCCAGCGCAACGCTGACCAAAACGACAAGTCCGGCGAAAGCCAGGACGGCGCGATCGAGATTCATTCGGTTTCCTTCCGTTGGCGCGAACCCGGGGACCGCCTGGCGGCCTGCGACAAAATTCGCTATTGCTAAATTAGGATATATGAATATATTCGTCAAGTGGCTGTGCTGAGCCATGTGAGGCGGGCGCCCAGGCCTTTGCAGGCCGCAAGGAGTTTTTGATCATGGACACGAAGAATTGGCCGGAGCTCACGAAGGGCTGGAGCGCAGAGCTGAGAAACCTGCGCGGCGGCGCGCCGGAGGTGATGAAGGCCTTTTCAGCCATCGCCCAGGGTGCGCTCACTCAGGGGGCGCTCGACGTCAAGACAAAAGAGCTGATCGCGATCGGAATTTCGGTGGCGGTTCGCTGCGACGATTGCATCGGCTTCCACGTCAAGGCGGCGGTCGACCGCGGTGCGACGCGCGAGGAGATCCTCGAAACGCTCGGCATGGCGATCTATATGGGAGCAGGACCGTCGGCGATGTATGCCAGCCACGCGCTCGGCGCATATAACAAGTTCGCCGCCGCAAAGACCGACCAAGCTGCATGAACGGAGGCAAGATGTTCTCGAACCTTTTTTCCCGCTCCGCGTCCAGCCAGGATCCGGGGACGATCGACCATGAGGAATTCGAGCAGGCGGTGCAGGCCGAAGCGTGCGTGGTGGTCGACGTCCGCGAGCCGCACGAGTTCGCTTCGGCACATATTTCGAAGTCGCTCAACATGCCGATGTCGAGCTTCGACCCGCAGCGCCTGCCTTCCGACAAGCCGGTGGTGCTGATCTGCCACTCTGGCCGGCGCTCGCTGAATGCGCTGCGCGAGGCGCAGGCGATTGGCCGTGAAGACGTCAAGCATTACGCCGGCGGAATCCTAGGCTGGCACGGGCGCAAGGGCGCGCTCGTGCGCTGATTCTGGCCGCAAGGAGCCGAGACATGTCGTACAATATCAGCCGCACCACGAGTGGGGAGTTCGATTCGGTCGTCGCGCGCGTCAAGGACGCACTGAAGACCGAAGGTTTCGGCGTGCTGACCGAGATCGACGTCGCCGCCACGCTGAAGGCGAAGATCAACAAGGATTTCCGGCCCTATCGCATCCTCGGTGCCTGCAATCCGGGTTACGCTTACGAAGCGCTCGGGGCGGAGCCCCATATCGGCGTGATGTTGCCGTGCAACGTGATCATCCAGCGCTACGACGATGGCGTGGTCGAGGTGTCGTCGATCGATCCGGCGACAGCGATGAAGGCGGTCGGCAACCCCGCCCTGACGACCGTCGCGGACAAGGTGCGCGCGGCGCTCGAGCGGGTGATCGAGAGCGTTTGACTCGCCTATTCTGGCCGGAACGCCGAGCGCGTGAGCAACCGGGAACGAGGGCTAATTACGCCGGTCAATTGAGCGGACCCAATCTGGGTCCCACCCGCCGTCCCACGAGAACTTCGCCCGCGCCGAGGCGTGCCTGCGCCGCTCCCACGGAGTTCGGCGAGGAACGAAATCGGGATAGCTCAGCATTCTGGACAAGTTGTTTTGCCTGGGGGATGATCGCCTTGGGGACGCTAGGACACCATCATGGACATTGGGGTGTGGCTGCGGAGCCTCGGTTTCGAGCAGTACGAAGCGCTGTTTCGCGAGAATGACATCGACGCCGAAATCCTAGGCGATCTGACAGACGTCGATCTCGAAAAGCTTGGCGTGAGTCTCGGACACCGCAAGCACCTGCTCAAGGCGATCGCAAGTCTCGGCGAGGCGCAGACCCAAGGCAAGTCTCCAGGCCAAGGCGATACGGCGCGACGCGCGGACGCGGCCGGACGGCGCCAGCTTACCGTCATGTTCTGCGACCTCGTCGGCTCGACCGCGCTTTCGACCCGGCTCGATCCCGAGGACATGCGGGAGGTGATTCGCGCCTATCAGGACGCTTGTTCCGGCGCCATCGCGCGCTATGACGGTTTCGTCGCCAAATTCATGGGCGACGGCGTTTTGGCCTATTTCGGCTTTCCCCGCGCCCATGAGGAAGACGCGGAGCGGGCGGTGCGGGCCGGCCTCGACATCGCCGCCGTTGTCGCCAAGCTTGAGACCCGCGCCAAGGAGCCCCTGAAAGTCCGGATCGGCATCGCAACCGGCATCGTCGTGGTCGGCGACGTCATCGGACAGGGCTCGGCGCAGGAACAGGCGGTTGTCGGCGGAACGCCCAATCTGGCGGCCCGGTTGCAGGCGCTCGCTGAACCCGACAGCGTTGTGGTTGCGGAGTTGACGCGGCGGCTGCTGGGCGGCGCGTTCGACTTGAAGCCGCTTGGCCGTCAGGAGGTCAAGGGCTTCGACGCTCCGATTCTCGCCTGGATGGTCTTGCGCGAAGCGGAAAACGCCAGCCGCTTCGAGGCGTCGCGCTCGCGGTCGCAGGCGCTGACGCCGCTCGTCGGGCGCGAGCACGAGACGGCGCTTTTGATGGACCGTTGGAGCGACGCCTGCGACGGCGAGGGCCGAGTCGTGCTGCTATCGGGCGAGGCGGGCATCGGAAAGTCACGGATCCTTGCGGCGTTGCGCGAGCGCATCGGCGACGGGGCGCATATAACGACGCGCTACCAATGCTCGCCGCATCATGTGAATGACGCCTACTACCCCATCGCTAACCAAATTTGGCATGCGGCAGGCTTCTCGAGCGACGAGCCCGGGGCGAACCAGCTTAACAAACTCAAGGCGATGATCTCACGCTCGCGGCTCGACCCCGTAGAGATTGCTCCTTACCTGGCCTCGCTGCTTTCGATCCCGTTCCACGGGCCATCCTCTGAGCTCGAGACGGAGCCGAGCCAGAGAAAGGAGCGCACGATCGCGGCGTTGATCGAGCTGTTCACAGGGCTCACCAAAGATGCGCCTGTCCTAGTCCTGCTTGAAGACGCTCATTGGATCGACCCGACTTCCCTCGAGGTTTTCAGTCGACTGATCGAGCGCCTCCCCGATCTGCGCGCACTATTGGTCGTCACCTTTCGTCCCGAGTTCACGTCGCCGTGGATTGCGCGCGCGCACGTCTCCACACTTCAGCTCAACCGCTTCGGACGTCGCCAGGTGCTCGCGATGGTCGATCGCCTGACGCATGGTAAGTCTCTGCCATCGGAGGTCGTGGAGCAAATCGTCGCCAAGACCGACGGCGTACCCTTGTTCGTGGAAGAGTTAACCAAGACTGTGCTGGAATTCTGGCTTGGTGTCGGACGAGGGGGGAGCCTATCGCTTGGTCGGAGCGCTGACCTCGCTCGCGATCCCCTCAACCCTGCAAGATTCTCTGATGGCTCGGCTCGATCGTCTCGCGCCTGTCAAAGAAATTGCGCAGATCGGCGCGGCTATCGGACGCGAATTTTCCTATGGCCTGCTCGAAGCAGTCTCTCGGCTCAAGGGGGCCGTGCTGCAGGACGCGCTGGCGCAACTCACGGCGGCCGAGCTGATCCACTGTCGAGGGGCGCCACCAAATGCGACCTACGTCTTCAAACATGCGCTGGTCCAGGACACGGCGTACGCCTCGCTCCTGCGTGGCAGAAGGCAGCACATACACGCGGACATCGCGCGGACCCTCGAGCAGCGATTCGCTGGCACGGTTGAATCTGGTCCTGCGATAGTCGCGCGTCACTATACGGAGGCCGGCCTCGAGGAGCCTGCGGCACGCGCCTGGTTAGCCGCTGCAAAGCAGGCGCTATCCCGCTCCGCCGCCACAGAGGCGATCCACTACATCGACGCTGGCCTGAAATCGACATCGAGCCTGCCGGATTCCCCCGCCAGCAAGTCTCTCGAACTGGCGTTGGAACTCCTCAAGGTCCGCGCGTTGTGGTCGCTAAGGGGTTATACCGCGAGGGAGACGGTCGAGGCGCTAACCCGGGCGGAGCGCCTCCTGGATGCGGGCGCGGCGGCCGACGCGCAACGATTTTTCGTGCTTGCCGGGCTGTGTGTCGCCAACTACTTCGCAGGGAAATTGGCGCTATCGCTCAACCTTGCCCATCAAATTGTTGACATAGCGGAGCGACAGGATGCGGCCGTTTTCCGACTGGTCGCATACCGTCACCTGGCCTGTTTGCAGCTCTTTATGGGGCAAAATGCCGCGGCCTTGAAAAGCGCACTTATTGCCGAAAAGTACTGTGATCCGGCCCGCAGCAAGTTGCTGTCCTATCGCTTCGGGCTCGACCCTGATCTTTTTGTGCAGTCGATCAGAACTTGGGCATTAACGTGTCTTGGGCTGCATGACCAGGCTACGAAGACCGGGGAGGAAGTGCAGGCCGCGCTGAGAGAGCATGGGCACGCGGCTACTTACGCCCAATGTACTTTTTTTGTGGTCGTCTGGCCGCAGTTCATGGTTGGCGATTTCGCCGCATGTGAACGGTATAGCGAAGAATTGATCAAGTATTGTACAGAGAAAAAAGATGAGCAATCGCGTTTGTGGAGTCAGTTAGTTTACGTGTGTGCTCACGCTATGCGTGATTCCACGAACGATAATATTTCTGCCATACGCTCGGCTATTGCGTCGCAACACCAGTCCGGGGCAAGGCTTTTTGATACCGCGTTCATCTGCCATCTCGCTGAAGCTTTGCTGGCGGTCGGGGATTTGCCAGGCGCGCAAGCGGCCCTGGAAGATGGTTTTTCGTACGCTGAACAGTCCAGAGAAGCGATTTGGCTTGCCGAACTCCATCGTGTGAGCGGCCGGCTTGCGCTTTCCCAGCCCGATCCGAACCCAGGGCGCGCCGAAGCTTGTTTTCTGAGGGCAATTGATATTGCCCGCGACCAGGAGGCCCGTGTGTTCGAATTGCGCGCCGCCACCGACCTCGCTCGCCTCTGGCGCAAAACCGGTTCGTCCAGCGATCCTCGCGCGCTGTTGACCCCGATCCTCGCAGCGATCGAGGGCGGGGAAAGCATGTCGTATGTGCGTGACGCCCGAGAGTTATTGGGCAAGACAGCGTGACTGAGGTTGGCGGCTTGCCTTCCGCGCGAGCCGCAGGAATCCAACCGACCGCGACGTCCACCGCAATGCCTCGGCAAGCGGCCTCCGCCGCCCTCGCCGCCGTCTCCTTGCGGAGAGGCCACCAATCCAGCGAGCGGCCTTTTATCGGCCACTTTAGCGAAGTTGTTTAAGCAATCATGTCCGAAACGCTGCCTTCTTCTGCAGAGGTCGTCATCGTCGGCGGAGGCAATGCTGCCTTGTGCGCGGCGTTGGCGGCGGCCGAGCATGGCGTTTCAGTGGTCGTCCTGGAGCGCGCGCAGGAGAACGAGGCCGGCGGCAACAGCCGATTTACGGCGGGCGCCTTTCGCTGCGTCTACAACGGCGTCGACGATTTGCGCGCGCTGATGCCGGACTTGACGGACGACGAGGCGGCCAATTCCGATTTTGGCGCCTACCCCGAAGAAAAGTTCTTCGACGACATGGGTCGCGTCACGGAATACCGAACCGACCCCGATCTTTGCGAGGTCCTGGTCAAGCGCAGCAAGGAAACGCTCCTGTGGATGCGCGACAAGGGCGTGCGGTTCGCACCGATATGGGGTCGGCAAGCCTATAGGATCGGCGGCAGGTTCAAGTTCTGGGGCGGGCTGACAATTGAGGCCTGGGGCGGCGGGCCTGGTCTCGTCGACGCCCTGACCAAAATTGCGCGAAAAGACAGCGTCGTCATCGCCTACAGCGCGCGGGCGCTTTCGCTTCTCGCCGACGACGACGGCGTCAAGGGCGTGCGGGCAAAGCACAATGGCCGGACCGTCGAGGTGCGGGCCAAGGCCGTCGTGCTTGCGGCCGGCGGCTTCCAGGCGAATACGGAGATGCGCACGCGTTATCTTGGACCGCTGTGGGAACTGGCGAAGGTGCGCGGCACGCGCTTCAATACCGGCGACGGGATCAGGATGGCGCTCGAGATCGGCGCCATGCCGACGGGCAATTGGTCAGGCGCCCACGCGGTCGGCTGGGACCGCAATGCGCCGGAATTCGGCGATCTCTCGGTCGGCGACAATTTTCAGAAGCATTCCTACCCTCTCGGGATAATGATCAACGCCAACGGGGAGCGCTTCGTCGACGAGGGCGCCGATTTTCGCAACTACACCTATGCCAAATATGGCCGCGTCATCCTGATGCAGCCCGGCCAGTTCGCCTGGCAGGTGTTCGACCAGAAAGTCATTCCGATGTTGCGGGACGAATACCGCATCAAACAGGTGACAAAAGCGCGCGCCGACACGTTGGAGGAGCTGGCGAACAAGCTCGTCGACGTCGATGCGGCCAAGGCGCTGGAGACGATCAAGGCGTACAACAACGCGGTCATGACCGAAGCCCCGTTCGACCCGAATGTGAAGGACGGTCGCGGAACCCGCGGACTCGGCATCCCGAAATCGAATTGGGCGAATACGATCGATCAGCCGCCCTTCGAGGCCTATGCGGTAACGTGCGGAATTACCTTCACCTTCGGCGGCCTCAAGGTCGACACGAGCGCTCGGGTCATCGACGTCGAAGGCGCGCCGATCCCCGGCTTGTTCGCTGCGGGCGAACTGGTCGGCGGCGTTTTCTACTTCAACTATCCCGGCGGGACGGGTCTGATGAACGGGGCGGTGTTCGGCCGCATCGCCGGCGCTTCCGCCGGGCGGCGTGCGGCGCAGAGTCAATGACGAGCCCGGGTGACGTTTGGCCGCCCAACTGCGTGGCTGCGCCGCCTCTCCACCCCCCACAGGGCGTCCGTTAGGACGCCCGTCTTGCGCCGGGCTATGGGGCGGTCCCCTCCCCGTTTCGCTACGCTATACCGGGGAGGAGAACGCCGGCGCCGGCATGTCTTCCCCGCAATGCGGGGGAGGGGCACGCTGCGAAGCATGGGAGGGGGCGGCAACGCCATGGACCGACCGCACCTTGGTCGTTACCATGACGCTCGTAGCGGGAAACGAAAAGATGAGCGAAGCGACGGCCATTCCCGGTCAAAGGCAGATTTTCAAGGTGGCGTTCGCGAGCATCATCGGCTCGGTGATCGAACAATACGACTTCCTGGTCACCGGCGTGATCGCAGCGACGGTCTGGGGCGGCGTCTTCTTCAAGATGCCCGGCCTTGCGGCGGCGGCTGCGGCGATTTCGGTCTACGGTCTCGGCATTATGATCCGGCCGCTCGGCGCCTTCATTTTCGGCCACATCGCCGACCGACACGGCCGACGGGACGCAATGGTCTACGCGCTCGTGCTGATGGGCGGCTCGACGCTTCTGATCGGGCTTACGCCGGGCTACGACAGGGTCGGCGCCCTCGCGCCGGCACTGCTGATTTTGTTTCGGCTCCTGCAAGGGATCAGTTTCGGCGCCGAGTTCGGCACAGCGTCGACCTGGGTCGTCGAACAGGCCGCGCGGTCGAAATATCGCGCTTTCTGGGGCGCCTGGGTCGGGATGGCGATTCCGATCGGGCTTCTGCTCGGCTTTGGCTCGGTAATCTTCGTGCGGTCGCTGATGACCGCCGAACAATACAACGCCTGGGGCTGGCGCATCTTCTTTTTCGTCGGCTTCCTTGTCGCGGTTGTCGGCGTGATCATCCGCACGCGCACGATGGACAGCTTCGTCTTCGAGCGGCACAGGACGCAGGTCGATCTTCTCCGATATCCATCCGCTCGAGTCTGGAGAGATATGCCGCTCACGATTCTGCGCACCTCGCTGGTGAACGCCATGTTCGGCGGCGCGTTCTTCCTCTATTTCGTGTTCGGTACGAGCTACATGAAGGCGGTCGGTTTCGGCGGAGACATCCCTGAGAAAATCGGCCTGGTCGCCGCTGCGTTCATGCTCGTGTTCATGCTCCTCGGCGCGACCCTGGCGGACCACATCAACCGACGGACCGTCCTGCTGATCGCCGCCGCCGTGTTTCTGGTGTTCGCCATTCCTTATTTCTATCTGGTCGGTACCGGGAACATCGTCCTGGCGACGATCGCCGACGTGATCGGATTCGGTTTCGTGTTCGGGTTCGGCTACGGCGCCATTCCGACCTTCTACACAGAGAACTTCCCGACCCGCTATCGCGCCTCGGGCGCCAGCGCCGCCTATCAAGTCGCCCAGGTCTATGGCGGCGGAACTCATCCCGATCGTCGCGGCGCAGATTCTGAGGGCGTACGGCGTCAAGGAGGCCTATCTGTATCTCGGGGCCTTGGTGATGCTGTATGCGATTGCAGCGATTGTCGCGATCTTGCGGACGCCGGAGACGAAGTCGGTCAATCTCGAGCACTGACGCTGTGCGTCGTGCGTCGTGTCTCACGGGTCGCGGGCGGCCTTCCCAAGGCGACATGGGCTACAGCGAGGGATCGGATCGACGGTCATTCATAACAACGTGACGCAGAACCGTAATTCTGCCGTGCAGCGTCGGCGCAGGCCTATTGCTTGGTTAGCTGAGCGGTCGCCTTGCCCATCGGGCCGTGCAAGGATGCCATTGCGGTTGTAACGGCGGTCCGCCTCATCATGACGGAGACCCCGTTGTAGTTATACGAAACCGTCGTCGGCGTCACGGTGCTCGCTGAAACGGGCGTAGACACTCCATTGTACTCGAACCTCACAACCCTGTTGTTGGCGATCGTCACAGATGTGGCTTCGGACTTTTGTCCTCCCCAATTTCCGCTCCACGTACCGTCCCATGAGAACTTGCGCCGGTGCGACGGATGCCTATGCATGGGCGCCGCCCCACGGATTCGACAAGGAAGAGCGAAATCGGAATAGCGACCATGACTGCCCGGCGGTCGATCATCATCAGAAGTCCCCAAAATGCAATTGGTCCTTGCCCTCTAACGGTTTACCGTCATCGGCGTTCCCGAAAGCAGCGGTTTGGCTTGCAGGCGGCCTGGACCCTATTCAGCGACGAAGTCTCCCGGAACTTCACTGCGTCCTATGTCCTTGGGCGCCATCGCCGAATTGGAGTCACCCGCGCACGATGCGGGTTCCGGTTTCGCCGGCGAGGGCCCGCCCGATATTCTCGGTGTTCGTGATCAGCCCTTCCACGCCGCCTGCCTCGAGGTAGTCGATGAGCGCGCGGATCTTCGGACCCATGCTGCCCTTGTCGAACTGGTCCTCCGCATAATACCGCTCCGCCTCGCCGACCGTGATCCTGTCGAGCCATCGTTGATTCGGCTTGTTGAAGTGAACGGCGACGCGCTCGACGCCGGTCGAGACCATGAACAGGTCGGCGCCGATCGCGCGCGCGAGCAGGCTCGACGCGAGGTCTTTGTCGATCACCGCCTCGACGCCGCGCAGAGCGCCGTCGCCGTCTTCGACGACGGGGATGCCGCCGCCTCCGCAACCGATCACCACATAGCCTGCATCGGCGAGGGTTCTGATCACGTCGAGGTCGATGATCTTCTTCGGCGCCGGGGACGGCACAACGCGCCGCCAGCCTCTGCCGGCGTCCTCCCTGACGATCCACCCCTGCTTCGCCGCAAGTTCCCTGGCGAGCGCCTCCTCCATGTGCGAGCCGATCGGCTTGGTCGGCTCCCGGAAAGCCGGGTCGGCGAGTTCGACGAGGGTTTCCGTCACAACGGCGACCGGTTGGCGCCGAAGCCCACGCCGCCTGAACTCGTTGCGGAACGCCTTCACGAACATGTAGCCGATGGCGCCCTGAAGGTCCGCGCCCGCGTAGTCCATCGGCACCGGCGCCACTTCGTGGATCGACAGTTCGGATCGTCTGAGGATGAACCCCATTTGAGGGCCGTTGCCGTGCGTGACGATGACGTTCCAGCCCGCCTCGATCATGTCGGCGATGTGGCGCGCGGTGACGGAGGCCTGCTGGTACTGATCGGCGATGGAGAGATGGTCCTTGTCGCTGATGAGGGCGTTGCCGCCAACCGCGACCACAGCCAGCTTGGGTCGGTCCGTCATCACAAGCCTCCTCAGTCGGGCGGCGCGTTCGCAGCCAGCGCCGATACGGCCTTCACGAAGCAGTCAAGCGGCGCGCGGGTGATGCCGGCGCCGATCTGACCGACGCCGGCCTCCTTGTGTGCGATGCCGGTGTTGATCACCGGGCAGATGCCGGTATCGACGACGCGCCGGATGTCGATGCCGGACGGCGTCCCGGCGAAATTCATCGACGGCAGGGTGAAAGCGCTGTTGCGGCCGAGCGTGATGTGGCCCATCTGCGCAGTGTTGGCGATCGCGTCGTCCGCCGTGCCGCCAACAAAGTTGACGATCGCCGGCGCCGCGGCCATGGCGAAGCCGCCGAGGCCCGCGGTCTCGGTGATCGCGCTGTCGCCGAGATCGGGGGCCGCGTCAGCGATCGAATAGCCGGGAAAGTAAAGTCCGTCGACAAGGGGAGCCGGAGCGGTGAACCAGCGGGAGCCGGCGCCGCTGATCCGGACGCCGAACTCCACGCCATTGCGCGCCATCGAGGTCACCATGCTGGACAGCGGGACGCCGCGCGCTGCGTCGGTCATCGCCTTGCAGGCGGCCATCGAAATATTGAGAAAGAAATGATCGTTGCCGGCGATGAAGTTCACGGTCTCGGCGACGTCAGAGCGGCTGACCTTCGATTTGAGCAGCGCAGGCGCCACTCTCTTGAGAAGCAGCGATGTCGCGGCAGCGTTCCGGTTGTGCACCTCATCGCCCATCTGCAGCGCCTGGGCCATCAGGGGCTTGAGCTCGATCGGTCCGGAGACCTCAAAAGCGGCGGCGAGCGCCTTGCGCAGCTTGGTCGACATCCACTCCAATCGCGCCAGCACCGCCTCGCCATTAGCGCCAAACCGAAGCGCCTTTCCGAGCCCCTCATTGAGATTCGAGAACGTCCGGTGGCCGTGTTCGCCGTCGCGCACGATCCACACCGGCATGGATGGGCTGATGATGCCGGCCATCGGACCGACAGCGCCGTGATCGTGACAAGGCTCGCACTGGATCGCGCCGCTCTCGACAAGCTTTCGGGCGCCCGCGTCATCCTGCGCCCACCCCTCCCATAGGATCGCGCCCGCGATCGCGCCTTGCATCGGCCCGCACATCCTCGTCCAAGGAATCGGCGGTCCGGCGTGAAGAAGCATGCGGCGTCCCATGCCGGGAATGGCGGTTTTGGCTATTCCAATACCCTCGAGGATAGGCTGCGACGAGAGATAGGCGGCATAGGCTGTGCGGTTGGCCGCCTCGACATCCGTGTGGTTGACGAGTTGGGCCAGCGCCCTGCCCACCGCAACGTCTCCATTCGCAGGCGGCGCCCACTCGATCTGAGCAGCCTTGCCGCCGGCGTCGGCAATCGCGTCGGCGAAGGATGCGAGGCCGACATTGAGGACCTGCAGGTCTTCACTGAAAAGCTTCACATCTCGCTCCGCTGCTTCACCGGCGGCCTATCCGCGTTTTCGACGAGTTCCGCGGCGAGGCGCACGGCCTCGGCGTTGCTGCGCGCGAGGATCATGCCGGCGCGACGAAGCGCCGCCTCCTGCGCGGAGAGATTTTGCGGGTCCCCCTCCGTGCCGCAAACGAAGCCGACGAACGCCAGTTCGCGCCCTTCCTTCGCCGCGCGCTTCCTGGCGACGTCGATCGCAGGAACGATCTCGCTCGCCGGATTCATATGCGAGCCGTACCCCAGCACGACGTCGAGGAGGATGATGGCCGTCTCGGGGTCGGCCGCCTCCTTGACGATGCGCTCGTTTCGCAGGCGATGATCGATCATCGGATGCGGGCGGCCGCGCGTGAATACGTCATCGCCGAGATCGACCAGCGTGTGCGCCTCGCTCTTCCAGACGTCTTCGAGTTCGCAACGCGCCACCGACCGGCGTGTTGGAATAGACCGGCGACAGCGCACCGCTGAGAAGAAGCGAAGCCTCGAAGCAAAACGTGCCGCCGCTATAGAGACCGCGGATATATTTCTGCTCCGGATTGAGCCTTGGCTCGTTCGCGGGCGGTTTCAGCGGCTCGCGCTTCTGCGTTCGAGCATCGGCGAGAGCGGCAGCGAAATACGCGGCGTCCTCCAGCGTATTCACCACCGTCAAATTGTCGCCCTGCACGGTCTTCGGATCGACGCCGAGAAAGCAGACGACTACCGGCTTCCCTGCAGCGCGCGCCCGCTCGAGCACGCGCTTTGCGACCTCCGCCGCAGGAGGCTTCGAGACCAGGACGATGACCTTGGTAGAGTCGTCCATGGCCAGCGCATCGATGCCTTGCAGCATCGTGATCCCCCCGACCTCGCGGCTCAGATCATGCCCGCCGGCGCCGACCGCCTGGCTGACGCCCGCACCTAACCGGTCGACGAGGCAAGCGACTTGCTGCAGACCGGTGCCCGAGGCGGCCACGACGCCGATGGCGCCGCGTCTGACCACATTGGCGAAACCGAGCGGAATCCCGTTAAGGATGGCGGTCCCGCAGTCCGGCCCCATGACCAGTAGCCCCTGGCTTCTGGCGTAGCGCTTGACGGCGACTTCATCCTCGACCGAGACGTTGTCGCTGAAGATCATCACGTTGAGACCGAGATGAAGCGCCTTCAACGCTTCCGAGGCGGCGTAGTCGCCGGGCGTCGAGATCAAGGCGACGTTCGAATTCGGCTCGAGTTCCAGTCCCATTTCCAGGCTGCGCGGCGCCGCGCGCTTCGACCCGCCTGTGGTTGTCGCGGCCTTCTGGTCGAAGGCGGCCTGCGCCTCGCCGAGCGCGCCGGCGATTGCCGCTTCGCTCTCCCCTTGCAAGGTGATGAGAAGATCGTTGGGGCCGGCGTTCGTGACATCGTCAAGCAGCTTGGCCTCCCGCAACAGCGCGAGATTGGCTTCCGAGGCCATGACTGCAGAGGCTTGGGCGATGCCCGGCAGCTTACCAAGCCGCGAGGACAACTGCATCAGCGAGACCGAATCACGGTAGAAGTTTCGGATGATTTTTGACGCGGTCGCCATCGAGCAGGCCTTCCCCGGCGCGCTGCGGGGCCGCGATTCGCCCGCATTTTCCGACGCGCCCACATTGTATACGAAATTGCGTGCAAAGCAGATCGCAATTTGGTATGGACGTCAAGAGGGGTAATTTCCGTAGGGACAAACGCCGTGCTCGGACCAAGCGACAGCCTCGATCTCGCCTCCCTCGCCGAAGCGTATCGGAGCGGGTCACTTTCCCCGACGGGCCTCGTCTCCGGCGTCCTCGATCGCATCGCGCGGCGCGGCGACGACAAGGTCTGGATCCATCTGCTCCCGCGCGGCGAGCTCTTGTCGATGGCGGCCTCCCTCGAGCGAGTTGGTCCGGCGACCAAGCCTCTTTATGGAGTTCCATTCGCGATCAAGGACAATATCGATCTTGTCGGCAGCCCCACGACCGCGGGCTGTCCCGCCTTCGCCTACACGCCTGGCAAGTCGGCGACAGTCGTGCAGCGCTTGGTCGAGGCCGGCGCGATTCCGATCGGCAAGACCAACCTCGACCAGTTCGCCACAGGACTGAACGGCACACGCTCGCCCTACGGGGCGCCGAGCAGCGCCCTCAGCGCCGATCACATATCCGGAGGGTCGAGTTCCGGCTCGGCGGTCGCAGTCGCCGCGGGTCTGGTGAGCTTCTCTCTCGGCACCGACACTGCCGGTTCCGGCCGTGTGCCGGCGCAATTCAACAATCTCGTGGGGATGAAGCCTACAAGAGGGTTGTTGAGCACAGGGGGGGTCGTTCCCGCCTGCCGTTCCCTTGATTGCGTGTCGATCTTCGCGCTCTGCTCGGATGACGCACACGACGTTCTGTCCGTCGCCAAGGGCTTTGACGCAGCCGATCCTTTCTCCCGTGAAGATTGCCCCGCGCTTCTGTCATCGCGCGTGGCGGGGACGCGTTTCGGCGTTCCGCGACGGGAGGATCTTCAATTCTTCGGCAACCAAGAGGCCGAGAGGCTCTTCAATTCGACGCTCGAGCTCATTGCCGGCTTGGGCGGCGTCATTGTCGAAGTCGATTTGAGTCCGTTTCTTGAAACCGCGCGGCTTCTGTATGAGGGTCCTTGGGTCGCCGAACGCTATGTCGCAATTCGGGACTTCTTCGAGAAGAGTTCGGAAGCGCTCCATCCGGTCACCCGTCAAATCATCGCCGGCGGCGCTAAGCCGACCGCCGCCGACGCATTCGCCGCCTACTACCGGCTGAAGGGATTGCGCCGCGTCACGCAGGCTGCATGGCGGGAGATTGAAGTGCTCGTCGTCCCAACGGCGCCGCGCCACTACACCATCGCTGAAATGCTCGCCGACCCGATTCGGCTCAACAGCAATCTCGGCGCCTATACGAATTTCATGAATCTGCTTGACCTCGCCGGCGTCGCGATTCCGACCGGTTTCCAGCCGGACGGGTTGCCCTTCGGCGTCACGCTCGCCGCGCCGCCGTTTACCAACTCCGCATTGCTGGACCTCGGCGATGAGATTCACCGCGAAGCAAGCCTCGCGCTGGGCGCGACCGGCGCAAGAATGCCGATGAAGCGCCCTTCGGCTGCCCGTTGCGCCACGGTAAAGTTGGCCGTGTGCGGGGCTCATATGAGCGGACTTCCGCTCAATGGCCAGCTCGTCCACCGCGGCGCCAAGCTCGTTCGCGCGACTCGAACCGCGCCGCACTACCGTCTCTATGCCTTGCCGGGCGGGCCGCCGGCGCGACCGGGCATGGTTCGAGTCGGATTCGGCGCCGCCATTGAAGTCGAAGTTTGGGAATTGCCGACCTCGTCGTTCGGCGACTTTGTCGACGGCGTCCCTCCCCCGCTCGCCATCGGCACAGTCGAACTCGCCGACGGCGAGAGCGTCAAGGGCTTCGTTTGCGAAAGCTACAGCGTCGCCAACGCCGTCGACATCACCGAACTCGGCGGCTGGCGGCGATATCTCGAGGAAAAAGAGCGCCAACCGGCCGGATCATAGGAGGGGAACATGGTCGTCATCGCAGCCGAGCCTTACGAATTCACGTTCGAGCCTGCCAACGTCGCGCTGGTCATCATCGACATGCAGCGCGACTTCGTCTACCCGGGCGGCTTCGGGGCCGCGCTCGGCAACGACACCTCCCTGCTGCTCAAGGCGGTTCCGCCAACCAAGAACATCTTGGAGGCCGCGCGAATGGCCGGGCTTCATGTCATCCACACCCGCGAAGGTCATCGACCTGACCTCAGCGATCTCTGGTCGACCAAAAAGGCACGCGGCAAACTCAAGACGACAATCGGCGATGCCGGTCCCATGGGCCGCATCCTGGTGCGCGGCGAGCGCGGCCACGACATCATTGATGAACTGAAACCGATCGCCGGCGAGCCGGTGATCGACAAACCGGGCAAGGGCGCATTCTACGCAACTGATTTCGATGAGATCCTGAGATGCCGCGACATCCGCCAACTCATCGTCTGCGGCGTTACGACCGAAGTGTGCGTGAACACGACCATCCGTGAAGCCAATGACCGGGGCTATGACTGCCTGGTGCTTGAGGACTGCGTCGCTTCCTATTTCCCGGAATTCCAGGATTACGCTCTCCGCATGGTCAAAGCGCAGGGCGGAATCTTCGGATGGGTGTCATCTTCAGCTAAGCTTTTGCCGGCGCTCGACAAGATCCGGCTGAAGGCAAGCTGAGGTTGGAGCGTTGTCGAGGGCGGCGGCGGCTCACCTGACTCAACAGTTAAGAATCGAAGCGACGAGACGCGCTCGATAAGCGTCCGGAGTAAACCGGGAGGACAGAATGATTACGAAGCGAGATCAAGGCGCCGAAGTGAAGTGGTGGGTGCCGGGCGATTGGAACGGCTTCTTCGGGCTTTTCACCAATGTGCTTCTGAACGTGATCGTTCTGACCACCCTCTGCCTCTACGTCGTTCATCTGCCTGCCGACACCGTTGTCTACGCCCGCATTCTGCCGGCGCTCGGCATCGCGTTGCCGATCGGCAACCTCTATTACGCTTATCTCGCCTGGCGGCTCGCCAAAGATGAGGGCCGCGACGATGTGACCGCGATGCCCTACGGCCCAAGCGTGCCGCACATGTTCATCGTCGTCTTTGTCATCATGCTGCCGACCTATCTGAAGAATTCGGCGGCCATGGGTGAGGGACCGGCTGCGCTCCTTGCATGGCAGGCCGGACTCGCTTGGGCTTTCATCATCGGCGTGATCGTGCTGATTGGCGCCTTTGTCGGCCCGACCATCCGGCGCTTCACACCGCGCGCCGCGATGCTCGGCACGCTGGCGGGCATATCGATCACGTTCATCGCAATGCGACCCGCCTTCGAAATGTGGGACGTTCCGTGGATCGCCTTTGTCTCGCTCGGCATCGTCCTGATCAGCTGGACGGCGAATGTCACGCTGCCCGGGCGCGTCCCAGGCGGCCTTGCCGCCGTGATCGTCGGCACGGCGATGGCCTGGGTCGCATACATGTTCGGCTGGACCGACATCGTTCAGGGCGAGAAAGTCGGCCAGGCGTTCGGGCAGTTCGGCCTCCATTTGCCGATTCCAGGCGGCGAAGTGTTCAAGGGGCTCGCCAATATCTGGCCCTTGCTCGTCACCGCCATTCCGCTTGGTATCTACAATTTCACCGAGGGGATGAACAACGTCGAGAGCGCGTCTGCGGCTGGCGACAACTACAGCCTGCGCAACATCCTCCTTGCCGACGGGACCGGCGCCATTGTCGGATCGGTGCTCGGCAGCCCGTTTCCTCCGGCCGTCTATATCGGTCATCCCGGCTGGAAGGCTGTGGGCGGACGCATCGGCTATTCGCTTGCGACCGGCGTCGTCATTGCGTTGGTCTGTTTCCTCGGCCTGACGGCGCTGCTGCTGGCCGTGGTGCCTCTGGTGGCGATCCTGCCGATCCTTCTCTACATCGGCCTCGTCATCGGCGCTCAGGCGTTCACCGCTTCACCAGCCCGGCATGCTGCCGCCGTCATGCTGGCCATCATCCCCAATATCGCGGCCTGGACGCAGAACCAGGTGGACGGGTCCCTCGGGGCCGCGGGAACCAATGCCGCAAAGGTCGGCGCCCAAGCTCTCGGGAACAATGGCGTGATCTATAGCGGAATGGCGCTTCTCGGCGGAGGCGCGGTGCTGGCTGGAACTCATTCTCGGCGCCATCGCCGCGTTCATCATCGACCGCGAATTCAAAAAGGCCGCAATCTATGCGCTCGCCGGCGCGGTCCTGTCCTTCTTCGGCTTCATTCACGGGATCCAGTTGGAGTGGATGGCTTCGCCTCAGGTCGCTCTCGGCTACGCTCTGCTGGCAATCATTTGCTACGTCGTCGGCATGCGCGAAGCGAGCGAAACGTCGTTGGCGGCTGACGTCGGGAGCAAGGCGACAGTGAAATCGGAGACGTAAAGCTGCGGCGCCCGGCATTGCGGGACTCATCAGTCGCCGTCGCCTCGGCTGCGGGCGCAGGCGGTTTGGCAAGCGCCGTCGACCAGACGCCGGCTGTCCCGAAAGGTCGGCGTCGGTCCCCAGGCGGCCATACCCAGGAGGAGCCCAAGCATCCCGTCGGCGCCCGACGAATGGCCGACTGCGATTGCCGCGGCGGCGGCTGTCGTCACGATCGCACGGACTTCGCCTTCCGCAATGCTTCTGACGACATCGGCCAAGCGCTCCGACACTTCACCCTCCGCGACCGCTTCGAGATAGACCCGGCTGATGTCATTGGTTCGCTCCCCGAGATCACCAACGAGATCTGCCAAGCCGGCGGCAAAACCCGCGCGAGGCCGATCGCCCTTGACCGATGGCCATAGGCCGGCAAGGTACCCGACGAGAAGGTCATCTCCCGCAGGCGTGCCTCCAGCGCCGAGACCAACGAGCCGTTCGGCCTCCTGCCCCGCGGCCTGCAGATCGAAGCGTCGCGTCGCGTCGCTGAGCTCCATTATGGCTCCATGGCCAAGTCGGGCGATCGCGCGGCTTCGGCCGTCCGCCTGCAAGGCGACGGCGGCGGCGTCCCACCCGCTCACTGTCCCTGGTCTGGCGAAGTCGAGAGCGAGTTCGTTAAGGCGGCTCCGCCAGGGCTTTGCCCCGCGCAGCTCAACCGACACCTCATTGTCGGCAAAACGCAGGATACCGCCGCGCGCCGCGGCGGCGCCGCCAACAGTCAGCAACGCCGCAAAATCGAAACCTCTTGGAACGGCGAGATTTATTGCGCCCGGAAGACCCCCCGTCGCGGCGGGGACCAGCGTGATCAGCTTGTTCTCGACATTCAGGATCGCGGCATTGACGAAAACCGATCGAACATGACCCGAAAAGGGTTCTTGGGGTACGCCCACCCCAATCTTTTCCGCGACCAGGCGCATTTCGCCCTCTGATCAAAGCGTGGCGTAGGCCCGAGCGAGGGCGTCCTTGAACCTCGCATGGACGATATTCCGGCCGCTTTCGATGTTCATGCGGATTGCCTCGCGTGCGCCGCCGACGTCCTTGGCGGCGATCCGGTCAAGAACGTTGAGATGCTGGATACAAGTGCTCTCGACGCGGTCGGCGCTGCCGAAATCAATCATGCGAAAGACGAACAGGCGTTCGTTGATCGCCTTGAGCTCGCGAATCAAGGTCTCGTTGCCGATGAGCGCAATGAGCGACTCATGGAAGCTCGCATCGAGTTCGGCCAGGTCTTCCCCGGTGCGACTCTCCGGCGCGCGACGCAGAGACTCCCACGTGTCGTGGAGGGCGGCCAAAGCTCTTGGCGCCCCGCCGCGATGAGCGAGCGTTTCGACCGCGTAAAGCTCAAGGGCGAGGCGCACCTCGTAGATCTCTTCGATTTCGCGCAGATTGACTTGGCGGACCGCGTACCCGCGGTTGGCCATGCGCTTCACGAGTCCGTTGGTGGCCAGAACTCTCAGCGCCTCGCGCACCGGGCTGCGGCTGACGTTGAATTCGCGGCAGAGCGCTTCTTCGGTCAGCCTGTATTCGGGCGGATATTGCCAAGAGACAATCCGCTCCTTGAGCGTTGCGACAATAGACCCGCTGAGTGTCGGACTGCTGGACGCCATCTTTTCGATGCTCTCGGACCGCGGTCCCCACGCGGGTGATCTTCGCACGCGGGCCGGAGTTTGCACAGTCGCTTTGCGGGGTCCTCCGACGCGTCTCACGCGGCAATGGTCGTACGACGTCAAGCGAGATATGCAGTCTCGCCGTGGAGCACGGCGTCGAGGCCGGCCTCTTCTGCCGAGGGCGCGACTTTTACGGCCGTGAACTTATCGATCAGCCAAAGCATGCCGTAGGTGAAGGCAAAGGCCCAAATCGAGGAACCGATGATCGTCGCCACCTCCTTCAAAAAGAACGCGGTATTGCCTCCGATCAAGCCATCGGCGCCGGCGGGATTGAACGAGGTCTCGGCAAAGACTCCGAGCAGCACTATGCCGAGAGCGCCGCCAACGCCGTGGACACCCCAGACGTCGAGGGCGTCGTCCCAACGAAGCTGGTTCTTAAGAGCGACGGCGAAGTAACAGACGAGACCGGCGGCGATTCCGATGATCATGGCCGAAAGCGGGGAAACATACCCGGCGGCTGGCGTTATCGTCGCGAGACCCGCGACCGCACCTGTGAGCAAACCGACGAAAGTCGGTCGCTTTTCCAATCGCCAGCCGATCGCTAACCAGGTCACCGCAGCGAACGAAGCGGCGATGTCGGTATTGAGGAAGGCGACGGCAGTCACGGAATCGACCCGGAACTCGCTGCCGGCGTTGAATCCATACCAGCCGAACCAGAGGAGGCCGGTCCCCAACGCGACGAGGGGAATGCTGTGCGGTCCGGCGTCGAGGACCTGCCTTCGGCCCACGTACAGGATCGACGCCAGCGCCGCCATGCCTGCGATGTTATGCACGACAATGCCGCCGGCAAAGTCGAGAACGCCCCAGCGCTGTAGGATGCCGCCTCCCCAGATCATGTGGACGAAGGGGAAGTAGACGAAGATCAGCCAAAGCGTCAGAAAGGCCATGTAAGCTTTGAATGACACGCGATTGGCAAAGGCCCCCGTGATCAACGCCGGCGTGATGATGGCAAACATCATCTGATAAGCGACGTGAACAAAGAGCGGGATGCCGGGCGTCGGCGAGGGCGTATCCAGGGTAACGCCCCGCAGGAACGCCAAGTCCAGGTTCCCGATGATCCCGCCCACATCGCCGGAGAAGCAGAGCGAGTAGCCGAACACGAACCAGAGCAGGGTCGTCCATCCCATCGAGACATAGGACTGCATCATGATCGTCAAAACATTGCGCCTGCTGACCAGCCCGCCGTAGAAAAACGCAAGCCCGGGGGTCATCAACATGACCAGGCTGCTGCAAAGCAACATGAAGCCGGTATTGCCGGTGTCGATTGCTTGCATTGCCTTCCGTCCTCCCTGTTGACGCGTCGATTTGAATAATCGCGTCCGACCGAACAAACAGCCGGCCTTTCGGACTCAGGGAAAGCTCCGCTCAGGCCCGCTGGCGCGCCGATATTAAGCCACTCCAGGAAAATCGTCAACAAAATCGTATACAATATTGTGTTCGAATTGTTGGTTGGGTCCAGTCTGCCTCGCCAACCTGGTCAGTTGGACGTCCGTGTTGGCCGACGGAGTGCAGGCAGAAATCCGGCTCCCCGTTCGACGGCGAAATCGCGGAAGGCGCGCGCCGCCGGGGACAGCGCACGGTCTGCGCGGTTGGTCACGAACCATCGGCGAAGGATCGGCAGGTCTTCGACGTCGAGGCAGACGAGCCTCCCGGTCTCGACCTCAGCAGCAATCGTATGGGCTGAGATGAGCGCGATCCCGAGCCCCGCCATCACTGCCTGCTTGATCGTCTCATTCGAGCCGAGCTCCATCCCCATCGGGACCTGCCTGATTAGCGTGTCGCCGATGAAGTCGTCGAACAGCGACCGCGTGCCGGAGCCCTGTTCCCTGAACAGGAACGCCTCGCCCGCAAGATCGCGTCGGTTCAGCCCCATGGTCTTGGCGAGTTGATGCTCCGGCGATGCAATCAGCACGTAGGGATGCGGGCCCAGCGGGAAGTTCTCGACCGCCATATCGCGCGGCGGCCGCCCGGCCAACACGATCTCGACGTCGCCGCTCCTGAGGGATTCGATTGTCGCGTCCCGATTTCCGATCAGGAACCGGAGTTCGAGCTTCGGCCGCGCCGCGACAAATGCCGCGATGAGCCGGGGCGCAAAATACTTCGCCGTCGACACGGCGCCAACGGACAGCCGACCGCCCTCACCGGTGCTGAGCGCATTCATAGTATCAGCGAAATCGCGCATTGCCCGCTCGACGCCGCGCGAGGCCTCGAGCGCCACCTCGCCTGCCTTTGTGAGGCGCATGCCGGTTGACGCCCGATCGAACAGCTGCAGTCCGACCGCGTCCTCGAGGCCCCTGACGCGGGCAGTGAGAGCGGCAGGGGTCATCTTGAGCGCCGCCGCGGCCTGCACGAGCGAACCGAGACTCCACGATCGCCTGCAGAGTCTCGATCTGCCGAAACGAGAGGTTGCGCACAACAGACTCCACGGCATTCAAAGAAATTGAATGCCGGCGCAAATTTAAATCAGTTTCCTTTTCCATTCAAATGTCCGACCAAATAGGACAATGCCGCTCGGCCAGGCGGAGATCAGCGGGAGGGGCCGTGACCACCAGGCAAAATATCGGGGACGACCTCGACTCATATTTGGGCGAAAACGCGCCTCACGACGTCGATCGAGTCCTCACCGCCATCGCCGAAGCCTCGCTTTCGCTCGCCCAGTTGATCCGCCGCGGCCGACTTGCTGGCGCGCTTGACGCAGCGGTCATTCCGGCGTTCGACGGCTTCGCACAGAAGACGCTGGACGTGCTCGCCAACGAGGCCTTTTTGAATGGCCTGAAGGGCGTGGGCGTTCGTGGAGTCGTGTCCGAGGAGCGCGACGAGCCGGTCGCAATCGACCCCGAGGGAACCCTGCTGGTGGCGATCAATCCGCTCGACGGCTTGTCGAACATTGACGCGAATATCTCAACCGGCGCCTTCTTTTCGGTTCTGGATGCGCCTTCGGGCGAATTGGAAGCCGCGCATTTCCTTCAGCCCGGCGTGAACCAGCGAGCCGCCGGCTTCATCATTTACGGACCGCATGTCGCCTTTGTCTTTACGACTGGCGCCGGAGTTGGCATCGCGACGCTCGACTCGGACAGCAATCGATATCGGATCTCGAGCCTCGGGACCCAGATGTCGAGGGAAACGAGTGAATTCGCCGTGAACGCCGCGAATTCACGTCACTGGCCGGAACCGGTGCGCGCCTACGTCGAGGATTGCGTGGAAGGAGTGGAAGGACCCCGGGGTCGGGACTTCAACATGCGCTGGATCGGCTCAACGGTGGCGGACGTGTACCGTATCCTGGCTCGCGGCGGCGTTTACCTTTATCCGGAGGACTCGCGCAAAGGTTACGAGCAGGGGCGATTGCGCCTTTTATACGAGGCGAACCCGGTCGCGTTCCTCGTCGAACAAGCTGGAGGGGCGGCGACCGACGGCTTTCAACGCATACTCGACATCAAGCCAACCTCAATTCACGCGCGAACGCCCTTGATCTTCGGCTCGAAAGATAAGGTCGAACGGATCGGCCTCTATTACAGTGAAGGCGGCGCTGGGAGGCGTGCTCCGCTTTTCGCCAAACGCGGTCTCCTGCGTCGATGAATTTCGAATCGGATCAACCAAAATGTCGATCAAGCACCCGATCATCGCGATCACCGGCTCGTCCGGCGCCGGCACGACGTCTGTTAAGAAGACATTCGATCAGATCTTCCGCCGCGAAAAAATCGACCCTGTATACATCGAGGGGGACGCCTTCCACCGCTGGAACCGCCTGGAAATGCGCGAACAAATGAAGCTGGCCTCAGCCCGGGGAGATAACCACTACAGCCACTTCGGGGCGGAGGCCAATCTGTTCGAGGAACTCGAAACGAGCTTTCGCGACTATTCCGAAACCGGCGGCGGTCACACCCGCACCTACGTTCATGACGCCGACGAGGCCGAGCAGCATGGGCACCCGCCTGGGACGTTCACGCCCTGGCGCGACTTTCAGCCGGGTTCCGACCTTCTCTTTTACGAAGGCCTGCATGGGGCCCTGGTCACCGACAACGTCAACGTCGCTCAATACGTCGATCTCAAGATCGGCGTCGTGCCGGTCATCAATCTCGAATGGATCCAGAAGCTGCATCGCGACCAGGCTTCGCGCGGTTACACGACAGAAGCGGTGACCGACACCATTCTCCGGCGGATGCCCGACTACATCAACTACATCTGCCCGCAATTCACGCAGACAGACATCAATTTCCAGCGGGTGCCGACGGTCGACACATCGAATCCGTTCATCGCGCGCTGGATCCCGACGCCTGACGAATTGATGGTGGTCATCCGGTTCCGCGATCCGCACGGCATCGACTTCCCGTATCTCCTTTCGATGATTCACAACAGCTTCATGAGCCGCGCCAATTCGATCGTGATCCCCGGTGGAAAGATGGACATCGCAATGCAGCTCATCCTGACCCCGATGATCCTGAAGCTGGTTGAACGCCGCCGCCGCGCCGTTCGCGCCTGAACACTCCCCGAGAGGGCCAGGAGGGACGAGCGGAGCCAATCGGCGCGCCGGCCGTTCCTTCGCCGCGGCTTGACAGAGGCCGGCGACCTCAAAGAACTGCGCAACACAGCAGGAGGCAAGGTCAAAATGAACCCACACTTACGGCCTGTCAGAATTGCGCCGTCGATCCTGTCATCCGACTTTTCCAGGCTCGGCCAGGAGGTGCGCGACGTCGCAGCGGCGGGCGCCGACTGGATTCACCTCGACGTGATGGACGGCCATTTCGTGCCCAACATCACCTTCGGGCCCCCGATTGTCGCCGCGGTACGGCCCCATACCGACAAGGTCTTCGATTGCCATCTGATGATCGAACCCTGTGACCCGTACCTGGCAGCCTTCGCCACGGCGGGTTGCGACCGAATCACGGTCCATGCCGAAGCGACCCGGCATCTCGACCGGTCGCTGCATGAGATCCGTGCCCTCGGCAAGAAAGCCGGGGTTGCGCTCAATCCGGCGACGCCGGAGAGCGCGATCGAATACGTGCTCGACCGGCTCGACCTAATCCTCGTGATGACCGTCAATCCCGGCTTTGGGGGGCAGACGTTCATCCCGGCGATGGTGGACAAGATTGCGCGGGTGAAGAAGATGGTGGGTGACCGCGACATTTGCATCGAGGTCGACGGCGGCATCGCTCCCGAAACTGCGCCGCTCGTCGTCGGCGCCGGCGCCGACGTTCTGGTCGCCGGCTCGCACGTGTTCAAGGGCGGCCAATCGGCCTACGCCGCCAACATCGCCGCGATCCGCGCCAGCTTCGGTGCGGAGGTCCGCGCCGCCTGACGGGGCATGGGCGCCTGCGATTTTGCCTCTTGACGGCTCGCCGGACGCTTGAGCTATTGGCCACCGAAATGATCAAGCTGGTCTCGCTGGCGACTGCTTCGAGGTCGGTCTCGTTTGAGTTTGAAACAATAGCAAATTTCCGGGCGAGACTTGCCAAGCAAGCCCGGGCCGGGCCCCTCGGATCAGATCTTTTTCACCCTGACGATCACGTCGATCGCCGCGACGCGCATGCCCTCGGGGGCGGGGATGTCGATTTTCGGCAGCCATTCCTCGGGAATGTCCGACAGCTCTTCCGAATCCTCGCAATAGAAATGCAAGTGAGGGCCAGTCTTGGTGTCGTACCAGATCTTGGCGTCGTAGATCGCGATCTCGCGCAATAGTCCGCAGCGGGCGAATTCGTTGAGGGTGTTGTAGATCGTGCCGAGGGTCGGCGCGAAGCGGACCGACCGGGTCTCGTGGTAAAGCATTTCGGCGGTGAAATGGCGGTCGCCGCCGCCGAAAATCGCCCGGCCGAGGTCGACCCGCTGGCGCGTCGGGCGCACCCCGGCAGCCTCGAGCCGGCCTCGGATGAAGCCGTCGATCCCCTGTTCCTCAGCGGTGCGCCTCGTCTGCATTCCGTTCGAATTTCGGCCCGGCCGCGGGAAAGAACCTCGCGTGCCCCACTCTAATACGCTTGGGTTTCCCGGGCAAATCCGACGGCTGGCGAACCTGGTCGAATCCGCCTATTCTGAGCTGCGGCGTTTCAGCGCGGGAGCGGCGATGGCAATTTCGGGCGGATGTCTGTGCGGCGCGGTGCGGTTCAAGATCGACGCGGTCGCGCCGCTCGGGGTGCGTCAATGCTGGTGCCGGGTCTGCCAGTATCTCGGCGCCGGGAGCGGCACAGTCAACGCCATTTTCGCCAAGGATGCCGTCGCCGTTTCTGGCCCGCTGACCGATTACGTGAGCCGCGCCGACAGCGGCTCGGTCATGCACAGGCGCTTCTGCGCCAAATGCGGGACGCCAGTCTTCAGCGAGGCCGAACCGCGCCCAAACCATATCATCGTGCGCGTGGGCGCGCTGGACGATCCGAACCTCGCCAAGCCCGGAGGGATCATCTGGACGAAGTCGGCGCCGTCATGGGCCTGTTTCGATCCGGCTCTGCCGCAGGCGGAGGGACAGGCCGCGCCGCCGAAGGCCTAGGCGATCCGCCTGATGATTTGGTCATAGCCAAGCTGGGGATGCTGTTCATGATTATCGAGCGGCCGCGATTACGGCATGGTCCCGTTCTACAAACGTGCCCGGGCGGCCAGCCGCTCCCTTCCGGAAAGCCGGTCACGACGAGCAAGGAGATGCAGGCCGTCATCGCGCCATTTCTCGAGTCACAGCCGCAAGACCAATCGGGGTGATCTTTCACTCGTCGCCGAGTTGCTAACGTCACGGATTGCGTGCATCCATCGGGCGTCGGCCTGACGAGTCCCGACTTCGGAGAAACCTGAACCCATGTCCCTGTCACTTTACCAATCCAGCGTGCCTGTGTTCGAGCGGTCCCTTGCGGCGTTCCTCGCCATCCTCGAAAAGGCGGAGGCGCACGCCGAGGCGCGAAAATTCGACCCGACGAACTATCTCGCGATCCGGCTCGCCCCCGACATGTTTCCCCTGACGCGGCAGATCCAGACATTCTGCGATCACGCCAAGAACGCGTCGTTCAGACTTGCCGGAGCACAGGCGCCGGTCATTGCCGACAAGGAGACGACATTCGCCGAGTTGCGCGCCCGCATTCAAGCTACGCTCGATCATCTGAAGACGGTCGACGCCGAGGCGGTCGACGCCGGCGCGGCCCGCGAGATCGTTTTCCCAATCGGTCCTTCCCGCCAAATGAAGATGCCGGCCACCGACTATCTCATGCATTTCGCTTTGCCGAATTTCTATTTCCATCTGACGACGGCTTACGACATTCTGCGCTCGGCGGGGGTTGAGATCGGAAAGCGCGACTTCCTCGGAGCCGTCCCGCGCGTCTCTCCAGTCTGAACGGAAGGGAAGGACGCGCTAGTTGCGAAAACCTAGTGCAAACGCCAGGGGTCGTTTCGAGCAGGTCGCGACCCCTGCTCATGCCGTCGATCGCCTCGTCGATCTTTATGACGGCGCCACGCAGGCGTTGCGCGCGGCGGTCGAGCGCTTCCTGAAGACTGGCGAGCCGCCGACCGGCGAAACGCGTGCGCTGTTCCGCTATCCCGAATTGCGTCTGATCTACGAGCCGAACGGTCCGGCTCCGCCCAACGCCCGCGCCTACGCCAAATTCAGTGAGGGCGGAGTTTATACGACGACGGTGACGCAACCGGCGGATTTTCGTGACTATCTGCTCGAACAGCTTGAGCCGCTCGTCTCGGAGTATGGGGCCTTGATCGAGGTCGGGGTCGGCGCGGAGGAGATACCCTATCCGTACGTGATCGAAAGCGGTGACGAACTAACCCGCGGGGGCGCCGATGCCGCCGAACTCGCGCGCTATTTTCCCGTTCCCTCGCTCGCCACGATCGGGGACGAGACCGCCGATGGGGAGTTCGTCCATCACGGCGAGCGTCCGCTGGCCCTGTTCGACGCGCCGCGGACTGACTATTCACTTCGACGGCTAGTTCATTACACTGGATCCGATTGGCGCGCGATTCAGCCGTGGTTGCTGCTGACCAACTATCACCGTTACGTCGATCAGTTCGTGCATTGGGGTCTCAAGGAGGTGCGCTCCGGCGTTGGAGTCGAGAAGCTCATTCTTCCCGGCAACGTGGAGATCGACCGGTCGCAGTCTCCGGAGGAGGCGGAGCTCAAGGCGGCGGCGGTCGCCTGGCACCGCTATCAGATGCCCGCCTATCATCTAGTGCGCGCGGACGGGCGCGGGATCACGCTGGTCAATATCGGCGTCGGCCCCGCGAACGCGAAGAACATCACCGACCACATCGCGGTGCTGCGGCCCCATTGCTGGCTGATGGTTGGCCATTGCGCCGGACTGAGGCAATCGCAGCTCATTGGCGACTACGTGCTGGCGCACGCTTACCTGAGGCGCGACAACATCCTCGACGACGCCGTCCCGCTGATGATGCCGATCCCGGCGATCGCAGAGGTCCAGGTGGCGCTCCAGCAAGCGGTGGCTAATGTGACGGGCGAAGTCGGCGACGCGCTGAAGCGCCGCCTGCGCACTGGCACAGTCGTCACCAACGACGATCGAAACTGGGAATTGCGATGGTCGAAGGAGCGCCGGCTCATCAACGTCTCGCGGGCGATCGCTGTCGACATGGAGTTGGCGACCGTGGCGACGCAGGGCTTTCGGATGCGCGTCCCGTACGGCACGCTGCTCTGCGTGTCCGACAAGCCGCTGCACGGCGAGATCAAGTTGCCCGGCGCCGCCAACGCCTTCTACGAGCGGGCGATCGGCGAACATCTGCAGATCGGTCTGACGGCGATCCATCTTCTGCAGAGCATCGACGCATCGCTCCACTCGCGCAAGCTCAGGAGCTTCGACGAGCCGCCGTTCCGGTGAAGCCGCCGCGAGGCCCTTAGCTGCCCTCCACCATCACCGGGGTGCCGACGTGGACGCGGTTGTAGAGGTCTATTGCGTCCATGTTACGCATGCGTATGCAGCCTGAAGACACGTGCTGGCCGATCTCCGACGGCTCGTTGGTGCCGTGGATACGAATGAGCGTATCGTGGTTGCCCTGGAAGAGGTAGAGCGCTCGGGCGCCGAGCGGATTGTCCCACTGGCCCTGAAGCGGCCCGTGCGACAGATAGAACTCTGAACTCCGGCCAGCGCTCCATGATCGAGGCAGTCGGCATCCAGGTCGGCCACTCCTTCATGGCTCCGACGGTCGCGTGACCGGTCCATCCCATATATTCGGCGCCGCTCGCGATCCGGTATTGAATTGCTTGGCCGTGGGGCAGCACGTAGTAGAGATAATTGGAGCCGGTATCGACGACAATCGTACCCGGTGGTTGGTCGGTCCGATACTGGATCTTGTTGCGGACGTCGGGAATGCGAAACTCGTCGGGCTCGGCCAGCGCCATCATCTGCTTGTCGCGCTCGGTGAGCTTGGGATCGGGCAAGCCCGCCTGAATGACCGATTGACACCCGCTGAGCATCAAGCCAGCGGCCAGGACCCAACCCGCCAAGAAACCATTTGTCCTCATCGCCCCACTCCCGATCGTAAACGCCCCGATAAGTGTATCACTTGCCGGCTTAACGAAGTTGACGGGCGCGCTGGGCTCCCCAAACGGCGCCTTAGCCAAAAGCGCACGAGATTGCTAGCACTTTCCCGCCACACATTTTCCTTTTTTTATGCGAGAAGGACCCCGCGAGTCCATCCGCCGTCCTTTCCGTCACCGACCAGCAGAGGCAAATCTTCGTGAAGGAAATTCGTAGCCGAGCGGCTCCCGCCTCCGCTCGCCGACAATGCGACGGCGCGGAAGAATGTTCCAGCGCTGTCGAGACGAAAGGACTGCAGTCATGAAGGCGTGGCCGGCGCGGCTCGTTCTGGTGGGGGCGGGCAAGATGGGCGGCGCGATGGCGAGAGGCTGGCTCCAAGGCGGCCTTGACGCGTCTTCCCTGAGCCTCGTCGAACCCAATCTCTCGCCGGAAATCGAGGCTTTGGCGGCGCTAGGGGTGGCGATCAATCCCATCTGCGCGGAGCCGCCCGACGTGCTTGTGCTGGCGATCAAACCGCAGAGCGTCGATGCGGTCGCGCCCCAAATCGCGCCGTTCTCCGACGAAAGCACGCTCGTGCTGTCGATTCTTGGCCGGCAAGACGATCGGCAATCTGAAGGCGCGCCTGCCCCGGGCGCGCGCGGTCGTCCGCGCCATGCCGAACACGCCCGCCGCGATCGGCCGCGGCGTCACTGCGGCCTTCGCCAGCCCCGAAGCGACGGCCGAGCATCGCCGCTGGTGCGAGGCCCTGCTCGGCGCGATCGGAGCCTTCTACTGGGTCGAGGAGGAATTCTGCGATCGATGCGGTGACAGCGATATCGGGCGGAGGACCCGCTTACGTGTTCGCCCTGACGGAAGCGCTCGCGGCGGCCGCGGAAAGGCTCGGCTTGAACACGGAACTCGCGATGAATCTTGCGCGCGGCACCGTCGAGGGAGCAGGCGAATTGATGCGGCGCGAAAGCGGAACGGCGCCCGCCGTTCTGCGCCGCGCCGTCACCTCGCCGGGTGGCACGACGGCGGCAGCGCTTGCGGTGCTTCAGGGCGAGGGCGCCCTCGAGGATCTGATGGTTCGGGCGGCGGCGGCTGCGTGCGCCCGGGCGGCCGAAATGGCAGGATGAAGCGCGCGGTATCGACGCTTGCTCGCTCCGAAGGCGCACGGCGCCCGACTGACAGGCCATTTGGGAAAGTCTTCCTTGCGACCCGCCACGCTTGGCGGTGGGCGCTGAAGCACATACATTGAGGCGAAGACGCACCTGAGGAGAGTTCCCGTGGCGAGCAGAGCGAAGAGCGAAGCCAAACCCGCCGATGCGCGAGGCAAGATTGTCGATGCGTTGATGGAGCTTGCCTCCGAGCAGCGCTTCGAGGAGATCTCGATTCGCGACATCTGCAAGGCCGCCGGTGTGTCGCTCGCCGACTTCCGCGACGCGTTCCCCTCGAAGGGCGCGGTCCTCGCCGGCTTGTCCCGCCGTATTGACCGAGCGGTCCTGGCGCAGGACAGCAGCGAGCTTGCCGACGAAAGTCCGCGCGAGCGCCTTTTCGACATCCTTATGCGCCGGCTCGAGGTGATGGCGCCCTATCGAGAGGGCTTGCGCGAGGCGACCGCCTGGATCAGGCGCAATCCTGTCGCCGCGCTGGCTATGAATCAGGTCGTTCTCGGCTCCATGCGTTTCATGCTCGAGGCGGCCGGAATCGAGATCGAGGGCGGAGCCGCCGGGGCGATAAAGCTGCAGGGTCTCGCGTTTGCGTGGGCGCGCATTGTCGCAGCATGGCTGGACGACGACGACCCGGGCCTGTCAAGAACCATGGCGGACCTCGACCGCGAGCTGACGCGAGGCGAACGCGCAGCGGCCGGTGTCGACCGGTTGAACGATCTCGCGTCGCCTCTCCGGGCTTTTGCGCGCGCCGCGCTCGACGCGCGTCGTCGCATTCGGGAGCGCCCCCATCGCACGCGCCGGAACGCCGACCACAACTCGGGCTCCGCTGGCGATGACGACGCGACGCCGGCCGTCTAGCTGCCTTGTGTATTGTGCTTCCAAGAACTCGACTCGTATCGGCCGCCTCATCGAGTCCTCAGTTTAGCGCATGACGCAGCATCGTGCACCCGGGGCAGGCGCCGGTGACGATTCCGGCGGCCGCTCCAAGTCTCGCCGCCTAGGAATGTCGCCGTCGACGGAAATGTTCTCCCTCGGAATGTTGCGCCGAACTCTTTCTTCTGCCGATCAGCGCTTTCGGCTCTTCAGGACGGCTCCGCCGCCGAGAGGCGAAGAGGCTCTCGGGGCGCGTTCCCTATTTCGTCGCGCCGTTTGCCCAAAACGTCCTGGGTAGAGATGTCGCGACCAGCGTGTCCACCCACCCAAGTGGCTTCGGTTTTCAAATACTGTCGGATGAGAACGCGTACGCCGCTGTATCGGCATCGCGCTCTTGTTCGAGCTTTGCGGGATCGCCGCCTTCAGCGCGCGGCGGTACCGTGAGACTGATGGACTCGGGCGAAGTCGAAACTCTGACGACCGTCTCGCATTCCTTGGCGAGCAACATGGTGTAATAAGGCTGGATCGAATGACCGTCGATCGAACTCGATCGATCCGCCCGTCAGGAGGAGCGACGCCACCTGAGGAAGGCGAACGTTGGTTCCTGTGGCTTCGATCCTCATAATCAGATCCTCGCCTTCGCCTTCAAGCTCGACGGTGATGACGCCGCCCCGTGGAATAGCGCTGGACGCGATGAGGCACAAATTGAGCAATAGCTTAACGGCGTTCTTCGGGACCAGCATGCGCTGCCCATTCCACCGCAACGCCGTACGCTCGTTGGCGATTAGAGCGCGCGCCACCTTTTCCGCGTCGCCAGTATCGATTGCTGCGGTGAGGCTCCCTGCCGCTCCGAAGGCGAGTCGGCAGAACTGAAGTCGCGCCGAAGCGGAGGCCGCGCTCTTCTTGATGAGGTCCATGGCGACGGTCCGCATGTCCTCGTCCTGATCGCTGTCCAGCATCTCGAGCCCGTTCATGATCGCCCCGACGGGACCGATCACGTCGTGACAAACCCGAGAGCACAAGAGCGCGGCGAGGTCGAGGGAAGCCATGATTGTCAAGTGGCCAATCCTATGGTCAAAACCCGATCTGTGCGGCGGGCCCCGTCCCGCCTGTCTAACCGATTCGCGGGTTGGGCGACAGATTCAGGAAATAATCCATTGCGGCGGACCCGTCGCGATCGCTCATTTGGAAGCATGGAGGGAATCTTCTTTGCGCCAGCCTTACCCTGACGCGCGGCAGCTCGACTTCAATCTGGCTGACGCGGACGAGATTGCGCTCTTCCTCGCCGACGCTGCGGTCGCGGCGGGGCCAGCGGTTATGGATGTGTACGAACATGGCGGCGAGGTATGGTCCAAAGGCGACGGCAGCCCAGTTACTCTCGCCGACAAGCGCGCGGAAGCGATCGTCTGCGCAAAGCTCGCCCTCGCCATCCCTCCCCTTCCGGTCGTCGCGGAGGAGTCAACCTCCTCTGGGAAGCTGGCCGAGGTCGGAGACCGGTTTCTGCTCGTCGATCCATTGGACGGAACGAAAGAATTTGTCGCCCGCAACGGAGAATTCACGATCAACGTCGCTCTGGTAGAGAAAGGAGGGCCAGTTGCGGGCGCAGTCTACGCCCCGGCCCTAGGCCGCCTCTGGTTTGGCGGCGAGCACGCTTTCGTTTGTGAGGCCAGCGTTGGCGCGGGATTGCCAGAGCGACCCGCATGGAGGCCGATCAAGACGCGCTCGGCTCGCGATGCTTTGGTTGTCCTGGCGAGCCGGTCGCACAGCGATCCGCAGACCGAAGCCTTTCTGGCGCGCCTACCGGTCGGCGAGCGGCAAGCCAAGGGCTCCTCCCTGAAATTCTGCGTAATCGCGGAGGGGTTGGCTGACGTCTATCCGCGGTTCGGGCCGACCATGGAGTGGGATACGGCGGCAGGGGATGCGGTGCTTCGCGCCGCCGGCGGCGTTGTTCTCGACCCGTCGGGGACGCCGCTTACCTACGGAAAGACGGCCGACGACCTCCGCAATGGGGCGTTCGTCGCCTGGGGCGACGCCGAAGCTGCGCGGGAGTTCTATTGCCCATAAGCCAGTGAAGAGTCGCGTGCCTGCAGCAGGGCCCGTTTGCGGACGCAACTGTGCGCGCGGCAAAATATCCCTGGCTTTGCAGCGACATGGATCCTATGCAAAACTGGTTCTAGGCCCCTGAACCTTGGATAGGGCGACTTGATCGAGCAGGCGCTCTACTTTGCCGTTGGGTTTCTCGTTGCGCTCTTTGCAGCGGTGGTGGCGACCCCCGTGTTTTCACGCCGCGCTTTGCGGTTAGCAAGCGCGCGCGCGGCGATAAAGGCGCCAGCGTCGGAAAAATATGCAGCTGGAAGAACCGATGCCTTACTCGCCCGGCATGCTGTCGAAACAGTGCGGCTGAAGCATAAATTGGCAATCGCGGAAGACGATTCGATGCGGTTGCGGGCGATCGTCGGCCGACAGTTGACGCAACTGACCGTTCTTCGCGCCGATGTCGAAGACCGCGAGCGGGCTATTTTTGATATCCGCACAGAACGAGATGAAGGCATCGCGCGGCGTCGTGACCTCGAAGCTGCAGTGGCCGCAAGTGAGATCGTCTTATACCACGCGTTTGCCCAGCGTGACCATGCACTGAACAATGGGAACGCGGGCGGGTTTCGCATCTCCGAACTGGAGGCGGAGGGGAGCCGCGACCGAGCGAGAATTGCGATTTTGGTCGCCCAGACGGAAAACCTTAGGGAGCTTTTGAAATTGGCCGAGGCAGATAAGGAGAGAACTAAAAAGTCCGCGCTTGAACTCGAAGATATGCTTGCAGCACAGAGAAAGCGGGTGGGAGAGCTGGAAGAGCGATTGGGCGGGATTACCGACGAGAAGCAAAAGTTGAGGGAGCGTATGGAGCGGGCAGAGGTTGGGCTTGAGGAGGGGCGACGGCGGCTCGCGGAACTGGAATCGCTTCTTCAGCGAAGCGAGCAGAATTCGCGAGGAAATTCTTATTGAGAACGGCCGTCGGCTGGGCAAGATTGCGGAACGGGACCCTGCGCCGATCGATCGGCGGGTGAACTCCGTCGATCTTGGGGCCAATCACGCCGCTGTCGGAGGGGAGGAGGTCGATGTGAGCGAAAGCGCCAAGCCCAATGACGCCGCCCTGCGGGAATCGATCAAGAATCTTGGGCGACAGGTCAGCCGCCTCCGCGCCGGGCAGATGCAGGCCCATCAGGATGGGGGCGGTCCGCAGGGCGGGGATCAGAGATTGCTAATGCGCTGAGGGACGAAATGGATTCCGCTCGGCGAGCCGGGAGATTCGCCGATGGGCATGGTTCTTTTGGACCTTATCCCTGAAGCCAGTCTCACGATCGCGACGGGGCCCGAAAACTCCGGAACGTCAGGGAATAGCGGAGCCGCTCCACCGGGGGAATGCTGTGCTCCCATTCGCTGCGTGACGGCCCGCTGAGCAGATAGCCTGAGCGGGGTGCGAGGCGGAGCGAGGCCCGCTCCCACTGGGCAGCGGCTTTCCTGCGGAAGCGAAATGTGCATTCGGCCAGGAGAGAGACGCCGATCACTTCACCGAAAACCGGGCGGTCCCTGTGCCAGCCGATCGCCGCGCCGGGCTCGTATTCCGTCACCAAAAGCTGTTCAAAGGCACGCGCGTCGAGACCGGCGAAGCGGGCGGCCTCCGCCCGGACGGAGCGAAAAACCTCTGGAACGGGCTCCGCCTCGCGGAGTTTTGCCTCGTCAAAGTCGTAGCGCCAGCCGAACGACAAGACGCGCCTCTTGCCGGAAAAGCCATGGAATTCTAACGCCTTGAACGGTAGGCGGGCAATCTCGGCGACGAGCGCACGCTCTTCGCCCTCGTCGAGGACGTCCGGACGATAGCGGAAGCCGTCCGGCGCCCTGGATTTGACGTCGAATAGGCTCAGTTGGTTGGCCACCGCGTCCGCCTCACGCTCCCCAGCTCAAATAGGATCGAATGCTTGTCGGTTCCAGCGAGGAGGAACGGCTGTTCGTCAAGCTCCAGTCCCGGGTCCATGAGGCGCCTGCGATAAAATCTTGAATCCGCGCGGCAAGACGCCGATATCGGGACCGGCCGTCGCCTTCGGCGCGGCCTTCGTCCCAATTGACATTGCAACGAGGCCCCATTTGACCGCCGACGCCCAAACCCCGACGACCGAAGCCGCCACGACCCAGAGCTTCGAGGCCGACGTTTCGCGCCTGCTGCATCTGATGGTCCATTCGGTCTATTCCGACCGCGAGATCTTCATCCGCGAACTCGTCTCCAACGCCGCCGACGCCTGCGAGAAGCTGCGCTACGAGGCGATCGCCAGGCCCAAGCTGACCGAGAGCGGGCCCTTCGTCATCACCGTTTCGCTCGATCCGGACAAGAAGACGCTGACCGTCTCCGACAACGGCGTCGGCATGACTCGCGAGGACCTGACCGCGGGCCTCGGCACCATCGCCCGCTCCGGCACGAAAGCCTTTCTCGACAAACTGACCGCCGAGGACGCGAGCAAGGAGGCGCAGGCGCTCATCGGCCAGTTCGGCATCGGCTTCTATTCGGCCTTCATGGTGGCGGACGAGGTCGTCGTTGAGACGCGCCGTGCAGGCGATTCGGAGGCGTGGCGCTGGTCGTCCGACGGCCAGGGTTCGTTCACCATCGCGCCGCTCGCCCTCGAAGAGGCGCCGGAGCGCGGCACGCGCGTCATCCTCCATCTCAACGACGCCTCGAAAGAGTTCCTCAATTCCTGGCGGGTCGAGCGGATCATTCGCGATCATTCGGGCGCGGTCGCTGTGCCGATCGACTTCGTCGACAAGCCGGGCGCGGAGCCAAAGCGCCTCGCCGACGGCGCAGCCATCTGGGCGAAGTCTAAATCCGAGGTGAAGCCCGAGGAATACACCGAGTTCTACCGCGGCCTGTCCGGCCAGTTCGACGAGCCGGCGCTCACACTGCACTGGCGCGCCGAAGGGCGGCACGAATATACCGTGCTCGCCTTCATCCCCGGCTCGCGGCCGTTCGACCTGTTCGATCCGAGCCGCAAAAGCCGCAACAAGCTCTACGTTCGGCGGGTGTTGATCACCGAGGACGCCGACATTCTGCCCGGTTGGCTGCGCTTCGTCCGCCTGGTCGTCGACAGCGCCGACCTGCCGCTCAACGTCTCCCGCGAGATCATCCAGAAGAGCGATGTGTTCGCGGCGATACGCAAGGGCGTGACGAACCGCGTTATGCAGGAGCTCGGCAAGCTTGCGGAAGCGGAGTCGGAGAAATTCGCAAAAGTGTGGGAGAATTTCGGCTCCGTGATTAAGGAGGGCCTCTACGAGGATCCGGAGCGCCGCGACGGCTTGTACAAGGTCGCCCGCTTCGTCTCGACCGCCAAACCGGAGGGCGGCAGGACGCTCGCCGAATATGTCGCCTCCTTCCGCGAGAATCAGACGGCGATCTACTACCTCACCGGCGACGACGCCAAGCGCCTCGCCGCGAGCCCGCAACTCGAGGGATTCAAAGCCCGCGGCGTGGAAGTCCTGCTGCTCTCCGATCCGGTCGACGCCTTCTGGGTGTCGACGGCGGCGGGTTACGAGGGCAAGCCGTTCAAATCGGTGAGCCAGGGCGCGGCCGACATCAAGTCGATCGCCCTCGTTGAGGGCGCGGCGGCCCCCGCAGAGGCCTCGGGCGAGGTCGCGACCTTGCTCGCCTTCTTCAAGCAGACGCTGGAAAAGGAGGTCGCGGAGGTACGCCCCTCGGACCGGCTGACCGACAGCGTCGCCTGCCTCGTCGCATCCGATTTCGGCCCCGACCGGCAGCTCGAGAAAATGCTGGCGATGCACGGCCGCATCAACGAGCGCGCCAAGCCCATCCTCGAGATCAATCCGAGCCATCCGCTGACGGTGGCGCTCGCCCATCGATTCCATGACGGCAAGGACAAGCCGCTCGTCGAGGATTCCGCCTGGCTCATGCTCGACGAGGCGCGGCTGCTCGAAGGCGGTCACGTCGAGGACCCGCCGGCTTTTGCTGGCCGCCTTCGCCGGGTGCTGGAGAAGGCGCTCGGGTAAGGGCGCGCTCGGTGAGGGCGCCGACCGCGGTCCGTGGGGCGTCCGGAAGGACCGCCGTCTGGCGACGGGCTATGGACCGCGGTTATAATGGCGCGTCTCGGACGCCCCGCGAGCGGGCGGAGTCCGCCGTCGCGGATACCGATACTGGGGCGAAAGGGAAGTCTTCATGGCGGACGCCACAAGTCTCGAAGAGCTTGATCAAAGGATCGCGGTGATCCGGGACAACATCAGGGAGCTGACCGAGCAGGCCGCCGCTTTGTCCGGCGCCGGCGATGAGTCCCGCGCGGCGGACAGGATTGCGGAACAGGAGCGGCAGTTGAGTGAGCTGCTCAAGGAGCGCGAGGCGCTCGGCGGGTAGAGCGTAATCGGCTGCTGGAGAAGGCGCTCGGTAGCCCACAAGCAGGGGCGGATGGTTCGTGCCTCGAACTGAAGCGTCCAGGACGAGGTCGTGCGAAGCGCGGCTTTACGCCGCAACGAGCTTGTCGCCGATGATATAGACCGGCGTCGCCTGCTCGATTCCCTTGAGCCGCGCCTCGGTCGTCCGGATGGCGTAAGGCGCAAGGGCGACCTCGACTCCCGTCGCCTGTCGGACCTCCTCGGTGAGGCAGATCTCGTCGCCGCCGGCGAGATTCTGCACGCGGGAGGCGATGTTCACGGCCTGCCCGAAGTAATCCAGGCGGTCGTTCAGCGTAACGGCGATCGCAGCGCCGCGATGAAGGCCGATCTTGAGAACGAAGTCGCGCTGCGGGCGGCCGCGGTTGAGCTCCTCCGCGGCGTCCCGCATCTCGAGCGCGGCAGTCACGGCGTCGAGCGGCGTCGGGAAGGCCGCCATCACCGCGTCGCCGATCGTCTTGTTGACCGCGCCGTTGCGCTTGACCGTCACGCCCAGGAGCCGCTCGAAATGGCGCTGCACCTGCATATAGGCGTTGAGGTCGCCGATGCGCTCGTAGAGCGATGTCGAGCCTTTGAGGTCGGTGAACAGCAAAGTCACGTCCCGGACCGCGATTCCCTCGGCGGCGCGGATCACTTCGGAGCGGAAATTGTCGCGGAAGGTCTGGGTCATGAGCAGCCGCTTGCCCGACAGGAACGGCCTGAAGGTGAGCATGCCGTGATCCTCTCCGCCGGGTGGGACCTGCACAAACCCGACGATCGCGCTGCGATCCGTTTCGTTGCGCACTTCGATAACGAGCGGTCCGGGGGTCATGCTGCCCCCGCTCGGCTCGCACGCGCCCCCACGGATAACGATTGAAATCTTGAGGGTCTCGGCGCGGCGCTCGCCGCTAACCGGAAAAGCGAAGGACGCGTCACTGTCCACGATTGTGCCCAAGAGCGTCCCCGGCTCGGCCTCGAACGGGAACCGAGAGACCTCTTTGGGACTGAGCCGAGCGAGCCCGCGCATGCCCGACCTCATGAGCTCCATCAGCGGCTTCCCCTCGCGCGTCAATCCGTCCAGCGTCGCCCTGTAAGTGAAGAGGTAGTCGTCCAGCGGCAGAGACTCCGGATCGTGATAGCGAATGCGTCGCACTTCGGGCGCCACGGTGAAGGTAACGGCGATATAGTCGTCGAGCGTGGCTTCGTAGTCCGAGTGGCACACATGGCAGTGGAAGTGGTTGTGGACGGCGCGCAGACTGCGAAAGTTTGCGACGACATCCGAGCACAGCGGGCAGTAGAGAAGCCAGTCCATCTCGACGAGGCCGACCAGCGCCGCATGCAGGAAGAGGTCGACCGCCTCGTTCTCGGCAACGCCGCGCTCCTCGGCGAAGCGGATCGGGTTGATCCGGAACACGCCTTCGTCTGGCGCAGAGCGGATCAGCGTCTCCAGACGAGACACGACCCGGGAACTCCAGCTCTTCGCGGATTCCAGCTTGGCGAGACGCTCTTCTGCGATGGTCTCGTTGATCATGTTGCGTGGACGCCTCTCGGACTTCGGCAAAACGTGGACCTGGCAGCCCATAAATTCTGCTCCTGTTTCCGGCTTCCGGCAATCAATCGCGCCTCCGCGGGCCCGTCGGCCCGACGGATCCAGCCGCGACGGGCGGACCCGCCGCTCGTGTTTCTCTTGCCCCCGAGCGTCGGCTTTGCCAAAAGACCGCCTTTCTTGGGGAGCGCCCGCCTTGATCGCACTCAATCCCGCCTTCGCCCGCATGGGCGAGGAGAACGCCTTCGCCGTCCTGGCCAAAGCCGCCGAGTTGCAGCGGCAGGGCCGGGATGTCATCAATCTCGGCATCGGCCAGCCGGATTTCAAAACTCCGCCCCATATCGTCGAGGCGGCGGTGAAGGCGCTGCGCGACGGCGAGCACGGCTATACCGACGCAACCGGCATCGCCCCCTTGCGCGAGGCGGTGGCGGAAGACCTGCTTCGGCGCCTTAGCGTCGAAGTCTCGCCCGATAGCGTACTCATCGTACCTGGCGGCAAGGTCACGATGTTCATGGCGATCCTGATGTTCGGCGTCGAGGGCGCCGACATTATCTACCCGGACCCCGGCTTTCCCATCTACCGTTCGATGATCGAGTTCACCGGCGCAAGGCCGGTTCCCGCACATATGCGCGAGGCGAACGGCTTCGCCTTCTCGGCCGAGGAGACGCTCGCGCTGATGACCCCTCGGACCCGGCTCGTCATCCTCAATTCGCCGGCCAACCCCACGGGCGGGGTGACGCCGAGGCAGGAGATCGACAAGCTCGTCGCCGGCTTCGCGCGCTTTCCCGACGCGGCGATCCTGTCCGACGAGATCTACGGCCAGCTCACCTACGATGGGCTCGCCCACCGTTCGCTCCTCGCCTATCCGGAGATCCGCGATCGGCTGATCCTGCTCGACGGCTGGTCGAAGACCTACGCCATGACCGGTTGGCGACTCGGCTATTCGGTGTGGCCGAAGCCCTGGCGCGACGTGGCGCGGAAGCTCGCCGTCAATTCCTATTCCTGCGTCAATTCGGCGGCCCAGTTCGCCGGAATCGCGGCGCTGAAAGGCCCGCAGGATTCGGTCGCCGCGATGCGGGCCGAGTTCGACCGGCGGCGCAAGGCCGTGGTCGCGGGGCTGAACGGCCTGCAGGGCGTCAGCGCGGTTTCGCCGAAGGGCGCATTCTATGCTTTTCCCAACGTGTCGAAGACGGGTTGGAAGGCGAAGCCGCTCGCCTCGGCGCTGCTCGAGGAAGCGGGCGTGGCGACTGTCGGGGGGCCCGATTTCGGCGTCCACGGCGAGGGTTATTTGCGTCTTTCCTACGCCAACTCGCTCGAGAACATCGAACGCGCGCTCGAGCGTATGCGCGAATTCCTGAGCCGCCCCGCTTCGCCGAACGCGAGCGCGTGAGCAAGCCAACCCGAAGGGTCCCCAAAAGATGCGATGTCTGATTCTGCCCGCCGCGCTTTTCCTCGCGGCGTCCTGCGCCTTGACGCCCGGGTTCGCTCAGAGCGCTGCCCGCCCGTCACAAGCCGCATGCGACAGCAACAAGATCGGCGGGCGCGATCTCGCTGACTGCCTGCGGAAGGGGGCGGATAAAGCGGAATCGGAACTGCACGCCGCGGTCGACGCCGCGACCAAGTCAATCGACTCGCGACAGGGGATGCTGTCGTCCCAGAAGTCGCGCTGGCGGCGCTCGCTCAGCGAGGCGCAGGCGCAATGGGCGACGTGGCGCGATTCGGAATGCCAGGACGTCGCGCCGTTCGAGGCGGGCATGGCGGCCAAGGGCGCCGATCCGCGGCTGGCCTGCATCATCGACTACGACGCCGAACGCGTTGCGGATCTCAAGGCGCATTATCCTTGAGCCCGCGCGACGCGACCTCCGATCCGCAGATTCTCGTCGGCCTGGCCTTCGCCGCCGATCCGCTCGACCGCGCCACCGACCGGCGCGAGAACGTGGAAGCCCTCGCATCCTTGCGGGCGCGCCCAGACGGGCGCGCGATCCTGGTCGCGCGCGACATGCCGGTGCTGCAGAAGACCGCCGCACTCGACCCGCTCTTGCCGCTTTCCGAGATCGAGGCGCTCGGGGGGGCGCGGGTCGAGGCGCTGCTCGGAATCCTGCCGGACGGAGCGCCGGTGTTCGCCGCCCTTCTTCCGGACGAGGCGGTCAACGAAGAGGCGAATGCGAGCGACGGGTTTCTCGACCGCAAGATCCTCGTCGTGCCGGGCCGCGACGATCTCAAGCCGACCGACCTGCGCTCGATCGCCGCCGGCGGCCTCGTTCCGGTCGACCGGGCGAGCATGCTGGCCACGGCCAAGGCGCTGATGCACTGGCATGCGCGCCGCAGCTTCTGTTCGAATTGCGGAAGCTCGACGGAGGTCACGGCGGCGGGCTGGCGGCGCGAGTGCCGGAATTGCGGCATGCAGCATTTTCCCCGCACCGACCCGGTCGTCATCATGCTCGCTGTCGACGGCGACAATTGCCTGCTCGGCCGCCAGCCGCGATTTCCGAAGGGGATGTATTCGGCGCTCGCAGGCTTCGTCGAGCCGGGCGAGACGATCGAGGCCGCGGTCAAGCGGGAGATCCTCGAGGAGTCGGGCGTCCCCTGCGGCGAAGTGCGCTACTTCGCCTCGCAGCCCTGGCCTTTTCCCGCCTCGCTGATGATCGGCTGCTTCGCGCACGCCTTGAGCCGCGCGGTCGCCGTCGACCGGACGGAGCTCGAGGACGCGCGCTGGTTTTCGCGCGCCGAAACGCTCGCGCTGCTCGAACGGCGCCATCCCGAAAGCCTCACCGCGCCGATCCCGATGGCGATCGCCCACCATCTGATCAAGCACTGGGCGGAGAAGGGGGTGAACTTTGCGCTGGACGAGGGCGCCGCTCCGCCGGCCTAGCCCAACTTGCGCAGGTCGAGCGCTCGACGCGGGTTGAACCTGTTGTGCATCGCCTCCTCCTTGCTGCGCCGCACGGCCGAGCGGCGCAGGATGAACGACGGCTCCGACTTGGATCGCGCCGCAAAATTTGCTCATCTACCCCCAAGGTCTGTTTCGAAAGTCACCAGCCCCATCCTGAGACGCCCTTTGCGAAAGCAAAGGGCCTCGAAAGCCTGCCCTGAGCCGGGCGAAGGGGATCTCCAGAAGGCGCTGGGGGCGCCGACGGAGTCCACTGGAAGCGTCCTGCGAGGCCCCTTCGGGGCGCCTCAGGACGAGGGCAGTGGGTTTTTGAAGCAGGCCCTCAGTCGCAGAGCCTATAGAACAACTCGATCAGGAGCTGGCATGAGCATGGCAGGCGAGACGGGGTTGGAGCCCATCGACCCGGCAAGGATCCCGCAGCGACGGCTGTACACCGGCGCGGCGATGCCGGCGGTCGGGCTCGGCACCTTCGGGTCCGATCATGTGGCGCCGAACGAAGTCGCGGCGGCGGTCAAGGGCGCGGCCGCGGTCGGCTACAGGCATTTCGACTGCGCCTCGGTCTATGGAAACGAGGACGCCGTCGGCGCCTCGCTCGAAGCGATCATTCGGGGCGGGATCAAGCGTGAGGAGCTCTGGATCACCTCGAAGCTGTGGAACGACATGCACGGCGAAGACGATGTCATCGCCTCGTGCCGGAAATCGCTCGCCGACCTGCGCCTGAACTACCTCGACCTGTTCCTCGTGCATTGGCCGTTCCCGAATTTCCATCCGCCCGGCTGCGACGTGACCTCCCGGAGCCCGAACGCAAAACCCTACATTCACGCGAGCTACATGGCGACCTGGCGCAGGATGGAGGAGCTGGTCGATCTGGGACTGGTTCGGCACATCGGCACGTCCAACATGACCATTCCCAAGCTGAAGCTCGTTCTGTGCGACGCGCGCATCAAGCCGGCGGCGAACGAGATGGAGCTTCACCCTCATTTCCAGCAGCCTGAACTGTTCCGGTTCGTGATCGAGAACGGGATGCAGCCGATCGGCTATTGTCCCCTCGGCTCTCCGGGCCGCCCTGAGCGCGACCGCACGCCCGAAGACACGGCGCCCATCGAGGATCCGGTGATCGGCCGGATCGCCGCGCGCCACGGCGTTCATCCCGCCGGCGTCTGCATCAAATGGGCGGTGCAGCGCGGCCAGACGCCGATCCCGTTTTCCATCAGCCCGCGCCACTACGCGGCGAATCTGCGGGCCGCCGCCGAAGACCCGCTGAGCGAGGAAGAGATGCGGGAAATCGCTGCGATCGACCGCGGCTGCCGTCTGATCAAAGGTCAGGTCTTTTTGTGGAAAGACGGACAGAGCTGGGAAGACCTCTGGGACATGAACGGAGAAATCACTCCGCCGTAGCCCGCCATTGCTCGCGGCCGTTGCCGTCGGGCGCTGGCGTCACTATGCTGCGCCGCGCAATTTCACCAGCACGGACCATATAAAGCCATGGCCTTCCTCGCCGACGTCCTCTCACGCGTAAAGCCTTCTGCGACCATGACGGTGACGCAGAAGGCGCGGGACCTGAAGGCCAAGGGGCGCGACGTCATTTCGCTGTCGGTCGGGGAGCCCGATTTCGACACGCCCGACAACATCAAGGAAGCCGCGATGGCGGCGATCCGGCGCGGCGAGACCAAATATCCGCCGGTGCTCGGCATCCCCCCCTTGCGCGAGGCGATCGCGGCAAAATTCAAGCGCGAGAACGGGCTCGACTACAAGCCGTCCGACACGATCGTCGGCACGGGCGGCAAGCAGATCCTCTACAACGCCTTTCTGGTCACGATGAACAAGGGCGACGAGGTCATCATTCCCGCGCCGTTCTGGGTGAGCTATCCCGAGATGGTGGCGATCAACTGGGGCGAGCCGGTCATCGTGCCAACCCGGCTCGAGCAGGCCTTCAAGCTGCAGCCCGAGGACCTCGAGCGCGCGATCACGCCGCGCACCAAGTGGGTCGTCCTCAACTCGCCGTCGAACCCGACCGGCGCCGCTTACACGCGCGACGAGCTCAAGGCGCTGACCGACGTCCTCATGCGCCATCCGCATGTCTGGGTGCTGACCGACGACATGTACGAGCATCTCGTCTACGGCGACTTCGCGTTCACCACCGCGGCGCAGGTCGAGCCGGCTCTGAAATCCCGCACGCTGACGATGAACGGCGTGTCGAAGGCCTATGCGATGACCGGCTGGCGCATCGGCTATGCCGCGGGCCGCCCGAGCTCATCAAGGCGATGGACATGGTGCAGGGCCAGCAGACGTCCGGCGCCTGCACGATCGCACAATGGGCCTCGGTCGAGGCGCTGACCGGCCCTCAGGATTTCATTCCGGTGCGGCGAAAGGCCTTCGAGGAACGGCGGGACCTCGTCGTGTCGATGCTGAACCAGGCCAGGCACATCGAATGCGCAAAGCCGGAGGGCGCGTTCTATGTCTACCCGTCGGTCGCCGGCGCGATCGGCAGAAAAGCGCCGTCGGGCAAGGTGATCGAAACCGACGAGGATTTTGTCGCCGAGCTCCTCGAGGAGACGGGCGTCGCCGTCGTCCACGGCAGCGCCTTCGGCCTGGGTCCGAACCTCCGCGTCTCCTATGCGACCTCGCTCGGTCAGCTCGAGGGCGCCTGCAAGAAGATCCAGAAGTTCACGGCCGAGCTGAGGTAGGGTGCATTCAGGAGCGCGCATGGCATCGCGCAGATGGGGACGGACGCGAAGATCATCGGTTTTGTTCAGCGCCGCCCCGGGAGGTTGTCTCGCCTTGCCCCGCTTCCTTATCGTCGCCTTCGCGTTGGCCGCCCAGATCGGCCTCCAACGCGCCCCTCCGGCCGCGGCCGACGAACTGGCGCGCTTCCAGGCGGCGGCGCCACGCGGGCAAACAGGGGCGCCGGCCGGCGACATTAGGGGGTATTTGGCCAAACCCAAGGGGGCCGGGCCGTTTCCCGCCGTGGTTCTCCTGCACTCCTGCCTCGGCTTCCCTTCGAACCGCCGCGCGATCGAAGCTTCCCTCGTCGCTTCGGGCTATGTCGCTCTGTTCGTCGATGATTTTTCGACGCGCGGCCTGAAGGAGACCTGCACGGTTGAGTTTCCCCAGGGCCTGAACGACGCTTATGGGGCGCTCGCCTATCTCTCGCGCCTCGCCTATGTCGACCGAAGCCGGATCGCAGCGGTCGGCTTCTCGCAAGGGGCGGACACCGCGCTAAAGATCGCCTCGTCCGGCGCCAACTCCGCCTTCGCCATTCCTGACGGCCTTGGGTTCAAAGCCGCAGCGGCCTTCTATCCGCCCTGCTCGAACGTGGAGGGCGGGCGGCTCAAGATCCCGACGCTCATCCTTGTCGGCGCCGCCGATAGCGTGACGCCGGCGGCCGACTGCGAGCGGTTGACGAAGAACCAACGGGGCGACGCAAAACTGGTCGTCTATCCGAGCGCCGGCCATTGCTTCGACGACCCCACGTTCGGCGGCGGCAAGAGCGTTATGGGCATGGTTCTGAAATACGATCCCGATGCCGCGCAACGGTCGAAGCAAGACCTCCGCGGATTTCTGGCGGAAACTCTCGGCCGCTAGGGCGAGCGAGAACCCGGGCGGCGCCTTCGCCTCACGGGCAGAACTGGTAGTGTCTCATTTTGAAATCTCAACCCGATCTCTCTTCAGAAAACGCAGGATTTCCTATGGCTGACGCCCGATGCAGTTGCGGCGCTCTCACACTAACGCTTCCAGAACCATCAAAATTGGTTGTCGCCTGTCATTGCCTTGACTGCCAACGGAGAACCGGCGCACCCTTCGGCGTAGGCGCCTTTTACCCCGTCGACGCCGTCGCAATATCTGGAACTTCGAAGGAGTTCACTCGCGATGCAGCGAGCGGCGGGAAGGTCCACAGCTACTTTTGTCCAAACTGCGGGTCAACGATCTATTGGAAGGCCGACAACCTGCCGTCGCTGATCGGCGTTGCAGTCGGCGCGCTAGCAGACCCAAAATATCCGGCCCCGGTCAGATCGGTTTTTGAGCGGTCGAAACATAATTGGGTTCAACTCGACGGCGCCGTTGAACACTTCCAGCAAAGCAGTGTGGCAAAAAATCCAAACTGAGACACCACCGCAGAACTCCGCAGGTTGAAGGCGCGGACGACGACCATTAGGCTTGGCGAGAGGATCCCATGGCGCTTCGCATCGAAGACTACGCCCTCATTGGCGATTTAAGATCGGCGGCTCTGGTCGGCTCCGATGGTTCGATCGACTGGTTGTGCTGGCCCCGTTTCGATTCCGCAGCGTGCTTCGCCGCGCTGCTCGGATCATCCGAGAATGGGCGATGGCTGATCGCTCCAACCCTTGCTCCGCTCGCTGTGAAGCGATGCTATCGTCCAGGCACGCTCATCCTCGAGACCGAATTTCAGACCGAGACGGGCCGGGCCGTAATCCTCGACTTCATGCCTCCGGCAGACGGCGCCGACCTCGTGCGCATTGTCATGGGCCGGTCAGGGCGGGTGGACTTCCGCACCGAGTACGTCGCCCGGTTCAATTATGGAGCGACGGTCCCCTGGGTCAGGCGTCTCTATGACGGGGCGATCAGCGCGGTCGCCGGCCCCGAGCGTCTGGTTTTACGGAGTCAGGTGGCGCTGTATGGCGAAGATCACAAGACGGTCGGCGACTTCACGATCGAGGATGGCCAATCCGTCGCCTTTGTCCTTTCCTACGGCGCCTCGTTTCAGGGGCTGCCGAGCGCGATCGACCCTTTCGAATCGCTGGAGCGCACGGAGACGTTCTGGCGGGAATGGAGCGATCGGTGTCCTGATGTCGGGCCCTGGACCGAAACCGTCAAACGCTCGCTCATCACGCTGAAGGCTTTGACCTATGCCCCGACGGGTGGGATCGTCGCTGCGGCGACCACTTCCCTTCCCGAGCAACTCGGCGGCGTCAGGAACTGGGATTACCGATATTGCTGGCTGCGAGACGCCACCTTCACGATCCTGGCGTTGATGAAGCTTGGATATCACGACGAAGCGCGCGAATGGCGGGATTGGCTCGTCCGCGCGATCGCCGGAAGCCCGCACCAGGTGCAGATCATGTATGGCGTGGGCGGCGAGCGGTGGCTGCCGGAATTGCTCCTGCCCTGGCTCAAGGGCTACGCGAACTCTTCGCCGGTTCGGATCGGAAACGCGGCCTCCGATCAGATGCAGATCGACGTGTTCGGCGAGATCGCCGATGCGATGTTTCAGTCGCTCAAGGCCGGCATGGACCCGCACGAGCGGAACCGAACCTTGCGGCCGCTGCTTCTGGACTATCTCGCGGGAGCCTGGCGGCAGCCGGATGAAGGGATTTGGGAGGTGCGCGGCGGGCCGCAGCACTTCGTCCACTCCAAGGTGATGGCCTGGGTCGCATTCGACCGCGCGGCGAGCGATCTCGAGGCCCAGGCCTTCCACGAGTTAGACCAGAGGTGGCGCGAGATCGCCGACGAAATCCACGCCGAAGTCTGCGAGCGCGGATTCGACCGCGATCTGAACAGCTTTGTGCAAGCCTACGGCGCGAGACGGCTCGACGCGAGCTTGCTGCTGATCCCTCTTGTCGGCTTCCTCCCCGCGGACGATCCGAGGATCCAGGGAACTCTTCGAGCGATCGAGAGCAAGTTGCTCTTCAACGATGAATTCGTTCTGCGGTACGAACCCGATAACGTGAGCGACGGCCTGCCGCCGGGCGAGGGAGCGTTCCTTGCGTGCAGCTTCTGGCTGGTGGACAATTACATTCTGCAGGGCCGCTACGACGATGCTCAAAGGCTGTTCGAACGCCTGCTTGCACGCTGCAACGATGTGGGGCTGCTCGCGGAAGAGCTCGATCCCGCGAGCGGTCATATGCTGGGCAATTTTCCCCAGGCCTACAGTCATGTCGGGCTGATAAACTGCGCACTCAATTTGAGCCATTTTGCGGGCCCGGCCAAAGAACGCGCGGCGTCGGCCTCCACCGGAGCGGCGCCAAGTTAGGCGCCATTGCGGACTGCGGCGAGGGGCTGATTTTATCGACCGTCCCGCGTAAACTCACAGAATCAATTCCACTCTACGTCATGTCGAATGCGGCCGACCACGCCCTCGACTTCGAAAGGATCCCGAATGAGAAGACGCGAATTCCTGATCGGCGCAGCCGCCGGCCTCGCCGCCTTCCCGTCCTTGGCGGCGACGCCTTTCCGCGGCGACATGTGGCCGCCCTTGAACGACAAGGCGGCTTTTGTTGAGTGGATGCTCAAGAACCGCGGCGGCGAGGAGGCGAAGTATCTCGAGCGGCGCTTCGACCGCTATCGCGAGGTGTTGGCCTTCAACGATCTGTGGACCAAAGAGGACAAGCGCGCCTTCCTGATGACGCCGCGCGAGGAATTCGTCCTGCCCCAGGACAAGGAGCAGGCCTATGTCGGGCATTATCTCGACATCGGCTTCGGGGTCACCATCACTCCGCCCGGCACGATGGGCAGAATGACGAGCGCCCTCCTTGTTCGCCCCGGCGAAAAGGTGCTCGAGATCGGCACCGGCTCTGGCTACCAGTCGGCCCTGCTGACCTACCTGACCCCGCGGGTCTATTCGATCGAGATCATCCCCGAGCTCGCTGCGCGAACCCGCGGCGTCTACGACCGGCTGATCGGCGAGGGCTATCGCGAATATTCCGACATCGCGACCCGCAGCGCCGACGGTTATTACGGCTGGGCGGAGGCGGCGCCGTTCGACAAGATCATCGTCACCTGCGGCATCGACCATATCCCGCCGCCGCTCCTGCAGCAGCTGAGGATGGACGGGATCATGGTCATTCCCGTCGGCCCGCCGGGCGCGCAGCATATCCTCAAAGTGGTCAAGAAGATCGGCGCCGACGGCGCCATCACGGTTTCGCGCTCCGACATTTTCGGCGGCAAGGTCATCCCCTTCGTGCCGCTGACCGGCGGGCACCAGGCGAGCTGAGGCGCCGAGCGTCGCCCGGCGGATGCCGGGGTTTTGGCTCGGGTCAGCAGGCCGGCGCGGCCGAGCGCACCTTTCGCGCCCCGAGAACGCCGAGGCCGGCGAAGCCGAGGATCATCATCGCCCAGGTCGAGGTCTCGGGAACGCTGCCCGTCAGCAGGTAGCGCGCGTCCTCCGCGATAAGCAAGTGCCCCGTCGCCGTCGGGTGGACCTCGTCCCAGAACAGGTACGTATCCTGCACCGCCGGAAGTGTCGAGCACAGCGTGCCGCCGGTCGCGTATCCGGTATAGGCGCCGGTCCAGCACGGGTCGGTAACGTTGGAGAAGCCGAACTTGCCCGGATCGCTCACAGCTTCGTCGATGAGCGCATAGGTGTCAAGATCGAAGACATTAAGTCCGGCGGCCTCGACTGGTTTGAGATCGCGCACGACCTGCTCATCGAAATATGCCGAAAGGGCGCTGGCCTCCGCCGAGACGGTCGAGCCGAGCGCCCGGATTCCGGGCGTTAGTCCCAGATCCGGGACGTCGAACAAGACGAGGTCTTTGGCGCCCTCGATCTCAAGGGCGGCCGCCCCCGCCGCAACGTACTTGGCCGCTTTCCTAACGTCGGCCTGCGCGATTGAGCTGTCGCCCAGCCCCGCGTCGAGTATCCCGAAGAGGTCGTTGGCCCCGATCGAGAAAGTGTAGAGGGCGCTAGAAGGGGCTTTGAAAGCGTGGTCGAGCGAGAACGTCGCAATCTGCTGCGCGAGATTTGGGACCTCCTTATTGTTCGTGCCGCGGTAGCCCGTCGTCGCGCCGCCGAAAGCGTAATCGTTGCCTCCGGCCAAGCTCGGGGTGAGCGCAGGCAGGCCCAGCATCCCGGCGAGGTCCTGCACCCAAACCGGACCATTGCTGAACTGGCCGCCGACATATGGGCTGGCCGGCTCCAATCCGCCCTTTGCGAGATAAACGTTGCCGACATCCGACAGGCTGTCGCCGAACGAATAGATCGCCGTGTAAGGCGAAGCCGCGACAGCCTGTCCGGCCGAGATCGAGAGCGCGGCGGCTGCGACGATGAGAAGGCGCTTCGGCATGGTCCGTTTCCCCTTTCGGCGTCCCCGCGGACGCTCCGTTCGTGAACGCGCCGCCGTCGAGCGGACCCTCAGCTAACCCGAAGGCGCGAATTTTTCACAAGTAGGAGAACTTAGCAAATGGGCGTCGGCACAGTTCGGAGAACGGATTTTTCGGGGCGACGCTAAACGGGGTCGTAACCCATTGAGAAACAGGGCGCCGACGCTAAACCGGCGCTAAAAGCGAGGGAACCTCGATTGACGGCGCGGCGACGAACCCCCATCTCCGGGTCGGATGAGCGGGCGGGGTCCAGCGATGAGCCTGGTTCTGGTGACGGGAGGATCGGGCTTCATCGGCGGTCACTGCATCCTGCAGTGCCTCGCCGCGGGCCATCAGGTGCGCACGACGCTGCGCAGTTTGTCGCGCGAGCCCGAGGTGCGGTCGCTCCTGAAGCGGGCCGGCGCCGGCAGCGACGGCCGGTTGTCATTCGCCGCCGCCGATCTCGAGCGGGACGCCGGCTGGCAGGAGGCGGTTGCCGGCTGCGACTTCGTGCTTCACGTCGCCTCGCCCTTCCCGCTCGCCGTGCCGAAACACGAGGAAGAACTGATCGTTCCCGCCCGAGACGGCGCGCTGAGGGTGCTGAAGGCGGCCCGCACGGCGGGCGTTCGGCGGGTCGTCCTCACCTCCTCGTTCGCGGCGGTGGGTTACGGGCACAAAGAGCAGACCGCGCCCTTCGACGAGACGAGTTGGACCGACCCGAACGCCGAGGGCGTCAGCGCCTACGCCAAGTCGAAGACGTTCGCCGAGCGCGCGGCCTGGGATTTTGTCGGCAAGGAGGGCGGCATCGAGCTTTCCGTCGTCAATCCGGTTGGCGTGTTCGGCCCGGTTCTCGGGCCCGATCTGTCGACCTCGATCACGATCGTCACGCGCATGATGGACGGCTCTATGCCCGGGCTGCCGCGCATGAAGTTCGGGGTGGTCGACGTGCGCGACGTCGCCGACCTCCATCTGCGCGCCATGACCGACGCGCGCGCCAAAGGCGAGCGTTTCCTGGCGGTCGCGGGCGATTTCATGAGCCTGCGCGAGATGGCGCTCACACTGAAAGCGCGCCTCGGCGCTGCGGCGCGCCGGGTTCCGACGCGCGAGCTGCCCAATTGGCTCGTGCGTCTGGTCGCGCTCGCCGATCCGTCAATCCGGCAGATCGTTCCCGAACTCGGCAAGAGCAAGAACGCCACCAGCGCCAAGGCGAAAGACCTTCTCGGCTGGACGCCCCGCTCGCGCGCGGACGCCCTCGTCGCGACCGCCGAGAGCCTCATGAGTCTCGGCATGCTGAAGGAGAAGGCCGCGGCCTAATCGCGAGAATTCGCCCTTCCTCGTCAGCCTCGCCCGTCGACAACGCCTTCGACTTCGCTCGTGTCAGCGAGTTTCGATGCGCGAAGTCGAGTTCGCCGTCGAGCGGATTTGCATTGAAATTGCTGCAATTGCAGCTTGCGCTTTTGGCGGCTCGGCAACTGCCGCGATGTTAGAGATTCCCCGGAGGCAGTCATCAATTGCGGCGTCTCATACGGAGAGCGCATAAATGCACATTCTGGTTTTGGCGTCGCAAAAGGGCGGATCGGGCAAGACCACGCTGTCAGGTCATCTTGCAGTGGAAGCGCAGAATGCCGGCGTGGGCGGAGTCGCTTTGATCGACACGGATCCACAGGGCAGTCTGTCGCATTGGTGGAACGCCCGCGCTGCGCGCGAACCCCTGTTCGCCAAAGTCAGCCTTTTGGAGCTGGGAGAGGCGCTGGAGCATCTCAACCGATCCGGCATAAAGCTCACGGTGATCGACACGCCGCCCGCAATCACAGAATCGATCTCGAGCGTGGTCAGTCACGCCGATCTCGTGATCCTTCCGACGCGCCCCAGTCCGCACGATCTGCGCGCGGTCGGCGCCACGGTGGACATCGCCGACCGCCACGGCAAACCGGTGCTGTTTGTGATCAACGCGGCCACGCCGCGCGCGCGCATCACGGGCGAAGCAGCTGTGGCGCTGTCGCAGCATGGAACCGTGGCCCCGGTTACGATCCATCACCGCGTCGATTTCGCCGCCTCGATGGTGGATGGACGCACGGTGGGCGAAGTGATAGCCAAATCCGCATCCGCCAGGGAAGTCCGGGACCTCTGGATCTACGTGCAGGACCGTTTGGCGCGGATTAAGCAGGATGCCGCCTTCGCGCCCAAAGTCGTGCCGCAAAATTTTGCCGTCAGCGGCCTTTCGTCGGCCGATAGCTCCGAACCCGCCGACGGCGGCGGCTCCTTCGGACCGATCAGCTCGCCTGTTCCGCCATCGCCAACTCCGGAGCCTGATCCTGGCGTCGAGCGCCGTTCGGGCCTCGACCGAAGAGAGGCCGCCATCGAACCTTATACCGGCGTCGAGCGCCGCTCGGGTCTCGACCGAAGAGAGTCCGGCGGTGAACCGCGACGGGTCTTTGGTTCTGGAGACCGCCCTGCGCCGCCGCCCTTCGGGCGGCGCAACGCTGACCCCGGTAAGGCCGCGTCCATTCGGGAGAGCCGCCCGTGAGCCGAGCGAAATTCGAAGCCCTTGCCGCAAGCCTGCTTGCCCGCAAAGGCGACGCCGCGCCCTCCGTCCTTGTGCCTATCGCGGCGCCGCCGCGCCGGGCGGTGATCCCGCGTGACGATCGGCCCCTGCGGCCGGAGCCACCGCCTTTACCTTTCGAAGTGCGGCAGCCGGACCAACGGGACAAGCTGCGTCGCATTGTGATTTCGATCACCCACGAAGATCTGGAGAGGCTCTGCATCGCGGCCGTCAAAAAGGGCGCCACCCGCCAGGAAATTGTGCGCGACGCGCTCCACGATTATCTTCGCAAGCTATCGGCAGAGTTCGCGCAGCCCTGCGCCTGCATCGAAGTCGGGTCCTGCCGTTCCGGATCGGGATGCTCGGATCTAACCTCATCCTCATCGCCAAGGACATTCCCAGCGTCCGGCGGGGCGTGCCCCGAGCTCGACTGGATGGAAAAACATTGGCCGGGCCTGTTCGGAACCCCCGGCGCCGATTGACTGAGGCCGGATTCTGACCCATCTGTAAAAATCCGCAGAACAAAGCGTTCTGAGCGGGGCTTTTCGTGTGCGCCCTCACGGGCGCGGTGCAACAGACATAAGGAGATTGCCATTCGCCGTCCTATGAAAGCCGTCGCGGCGCCGGAGAAAACCGGTCCGCGGGTCAATCGCGACATTCGCGCAGTTCAGGTTCAACTTATCGACGCCGAGGGGCACAATCTTGGCGTCGTCAATCTGGCGGACGCTCAGAAGCTCGCCGAGGAAGCGGCCCTCGATCTGGTCGAAATCGTGCCCAACGCGACTCCGCCCGTCTGCAAGATCCTCGATTTCGGCAAATATCGCTTCCTTGAGCAAAAGAAATCATCCGAGGCGCGCAAGCGCCAGAAGGTGGTCGAGATCAAGGAAATCAAGCTCAGGCCCGGGATCGACGACCACGACTACGAGGTCAAGATGCGCTCCGTGCGCCGTTTCTTCGACGAAGGCGACAAGGTGAAGGTGACGCTGCGGTTCCGCGGCCGCGAGATGGCCCATCAGGACATCGGCTTCAATCTTCTGCAGCGAGTGAAGGCGGAAACCGCGCCGATCGCCAAGGTCGAGGCCGAGCCGTCGATGGAGGGCCGGCAGATGACAATGGTTCTGGCGCCTAGGTAAGCGGAGCGGACAGACACGCCGTCGGGCCGCATTTGCGGCCCGGGCTTTTTGGGGGCGCGTCAGCGCGCGGCTCGGGGAACGGACATGACTACAGCGCCGACCTATGCCGACGCCGCCGCAGGGCGGCGGGTCGCCGAAACGACCTCTGTTGGCGTCATCGCTGCGCTCAGCGCGTCGCATATGCTCAACGACACGATGCAGTCGCTGGCGCCGGCGCTCTATCCGGTGTTCGCAAGGGAGCTGTCGCTCAGCTTTTTCCAGATCGGCGTCATCACCTTCGTCTTCCAGCTCACCGCCTCGCTCCTCCAGCCGCTGATCGGCTTCGCGCTCGACCGGAGGCCGTTGAACGCGATCCTGCCGGTCGGCATGGCCTTCACCGTTGTCGGGCTCCTGTTGCTCGCCTACGCGGGCGACTATCCGCTCATTCTGCTGTCGGTCGCTGTGATCGGGATCGGGAGCGCGGTGTTCCATCCGGAGGCCTCGCGGGTCGCGCGCGCAGCGTCCGGGGGGCGGCACGGCTTCGCCCAGAGCCTTTTTCAGGTCGGCGGGAATTTCGGCCAGTCGATGGGGCCCCTTCTCGCGGCCTTCGTCGTCGTGCCCTTCGGCCAGCATTCGGTGCTCGCTTTTACGGTTCTCGCGCTGATCGCCGTCGCGCTTCTGACGGGCGTGAGCCGCTGGCATGCGGCCCGTCGCGCGGAGCGACGCCACGCCTCGGCTGCGAAGCAGGGTCCCACTCATCCGCGGGCCGTCGTTTTTCGGACGCTTGCCGTCTTGATCGTCATGCTGTTCTCGAAGGTGCTCTATCTCGCGAGCATCGGCAGCTACTACACGTTCTACCTGATCGCCACGTTCCATCTGTCGATCCAGCAGGCGCAGGTGACCCTGTTCGTCTTTCTCGCTTCCGTCGCGGCGGGCACCTTCCTTGGCGGCCCGCTCGCCGACCGGATCGGAGCCAAATTCGTCATCTGGGGCTCAATCCTCGGCGTCCTGCCGTTCACGCTCCTCCTGCCTCATCTCGGGCTCGTGGGCACGATCGTCGATTCGATCGCGATCGGGCTCGTGATCTCCTCGGCCTTCTCCGCGATGATCGTCTATGCGCAAGAGCTGACGCCCGGCAATGTCGGGACGGTCGCAGGACTTTTCTTCGGCCTCAGCTTCGGCCTCGGCGGAATCGGGGCGGCTCTGCTCGGCATTCTGGCCGACCGGACGAGCATCGGCTTCGTCTATCAGGTTTGCGCCTTCCTGCCCGCGGTCGGCCTGCTCGGGGGGTTTCTGCCGAGCCCGCGGCCCGTCGCCGCGGCGGCGCGAGGCTAGCTCGAACCTTTCGTTCCTCCCTAATCGCCGGGACGGCTGGCGCTCCTCCGTTCGCGCCTGACGCGGCGCCTGCCCGGGCGCGCGTCCAAAGAAGCGGCTTCATTGCCGTGTCGAGCGCGAGGGCCAGCCGAAAATATTCGTGGTCGGCGATGCCGGCGCCTCCTCCTGGCCGAAATGAAGCCGCAATGCCCAGGCACTGAATGAACGTTCATTCCCAGGGGGCGATATGTCTTTTAATGCTTTGGCAACCACCCGCGGCGCCGCCGACGAGCGGCGCCAGCGCATCCTCGAAGCCGCCGAGCGTGCTTTCGCCGCGCACGGCTTCCACGCCGCCACCATGCAGCATGTCGCCGAAGCGGCCGGCATGAGCGCCGGCAACCTCTACCGCACCTTTCCCTCGAAGGAGGCGATCGTCGAGGATTTGTGCGCCATCGACCAGGCGGAGAGCGCGCGGGCCTTCGCCGACCTCCTCGCCGCCGACGGCGGCATCGTCGAGGCGATGTGCGTCGGCCTGCGCGAACATGTGTTCGGGAAGCCGCGCGAGAAGGCCCGCATGTTCGTCGAGATCTGGGCCGAAGCTGGGCGAAACACGCGCGTGGCGGAGATGACGCGGTCGACCGACGCCCGGGTGCTCGCCGGGCTCGAACGGCTGTTCGGCGCGGCCAAGGCGGCCGGAGCCGCCTCGCCCGCTCTCGACCCGGTCTTTGGCGCTCGCTTCCTGCTCACATATGTGGCCGGCCTTTTCAAGCGGATGGCGACGGACCCCGACTTCGACCGCGAAGCCGAGACGGCGGCCGCGGTCCGTGTCCTCAAGGCGCTCGTGTCCGGCGCGTTCGCGGGCGAGGACTTAGAGGTTGCCCGTTGAGCCAGATCCTGCAGGCGCTCGCCGCCGTCGCCATCCTGGCTGGCGGCGCCTTTGCATATGCGACGCTGGACCCCTGCTCGGCTCCGACCGAGACGGCCCGCACGCTCGGCCTGCCGGTCGGCGCGCGGGACTGCGCGTCGCGCGCCGTCGCGGCCGCGGCGCTCTCGGCCCCCCCGCCGCCGGCCATCACCGTCACGCCGGCTGAGCACCGCGAATTCGTCGAGCGGCTGTTCGTCTCGGGCACGCTCGTTCCGCGCGAAGAAGCTGATGTCGCCGCCCGGATCGACGGGCTTTCGATCGTCGAACTCGACGCCGAGGACGGCGACCGCGTGACCAAGGGGCAGGTTCTGGCCCGTCTCGACCGGAGCCAGCTCGACGCGCAGCTGGCCGAGAACGACGCGGCGATCAAGCGCGCTGACGCGGCGGTCGAGCAGTCGCGCAGCGTCATCGCGCAGTCGCAAGCGCAACTCGAGTGGGCGAGCAGCGACTTCGAGCGCGCGGAGAAGCTCGGGTCCGGCGTGATGTCCGCCTCGTCCATCGAACAGCGTCAGACGACGATGAAGACCGCCCAGGCCCAGTTGGCCGCCGCCAACAACGCGCTCAGCGTCGCCCAGGCCGACCGCAAGAGCCGCGACGCGGAGCGCCAGGAGCTGCTCGTGCGCGTCTCGCGAACCGAAGTGAGGGCGCCCGTATCTGGCGTGGTCAGTCGACGCTCCGCCCGGCTCGGCGCGACCGCCTCGAGCGCCGGCGAGCCGCTGTTCCGGATCATCGTCGATGGCGCGATCGACCTCGAGGCCGACGCACCCGAGCAGTCGCTCGCCCGCTTCACCAAGGGCATGCCCGCGACCCTGCGCCTGCCCGGCGTCGCCGATCCCGTACAAGGGCGCGTACGGCTCATCTCGGAAGAGGTCGACAAGGCGAGTCGGACCGGCAAGGTGCGCATCGCGCTCTCCGACGTGGCGCACGCCCACATCGGCGCCTTCGCCTCGGGCGAGGTCGAACTCGTGCGGCGCGACGCCATCGGCGCGCCGGCAGCCGCGCTCCGACGCGACGGTGATGCGGCCCGCCTCTATGTCGTGCACGACGGCCTGGTCGAGGAGCGGATCGTCACGCCCGGCATCGTCGAGGGCGACGAGGTCGAGATCAAGAACGGACTTGTCGAGGGAGAGGCGGTGGTCGCCCGGGCAGCGGCGTTTCTCCGGCCGGGCGACCGCGTCCGGCCGATGCCCGAAACGACCGCCGCCGGGAGCTAGCGGAGATCCATGCGTTTCAACGTCTCGGCCTGGTCGATCCGCAAGCCCATCCCCGCGGTCGTAGCTTTCGCGGTGCTGACCATCCTCGGTCTCGTCAGCTACCGGACGATGCCGATTACGCGCTTTCCCAACATCGACATTCCAATCGTCCAGGTGCTCGTCACCCAGTCGGGCGCCGCTCCGGCCGAGCTCGAATTGCAGGTGACGAAGAAGGTCGAGGACGCCGTCGCGAGTTCTCAACGGCGTCTGGCACATCCTCTCGACGGTCACCGACGGCTCGTCCTCCACCGTGGTTGAGTTCAACGTCGGCTCGGTCGACATCGACCGGGCGCTGAACGACGTGAAAGACGCGATCGCCAAGATCCGCAGCGACCTGCCGCGCACCATCGACGAGCCGGTCGTCAGCCGGGTCGACATCGAGGGGCTGCCGATCGTCACCTACGCGGCGTCCGCCCCCGGCATGTCGGTCGAACAATTGTCGTGGTTCGTCGACGATTTGGTGGCGCGCGACCTGCAGAGCATCCGCGGGGTCGGCGAGGTGAAGCGGTTCGGCGGCGTCGACCGGGAGGTCCGCGTTTCGCTCGATCCGCAAAAGCTGCTGGCGCTCGGCGTCACCGCGGCGGCGGTGAACGAACAGGTGCGGGCCGACAACGTCGACCTCGGCGGCGGCCGCGGCGAGCTCGCCGGCCAGGAGCAGGCGATCCGCACCCTCGCCGGCGCGCGCAGCATCGCCGATCTCGCGGCCCTGCCGATCGCCCTGCCAGGCGGGCGCAAGGTGAGACTCGACCAGCTCGGAACCGTGGTCGACGGCGCGGCCGAGCCCCGCACGTTCACCCGCCTGTTCGACCAACCGATCGTCGCCTTCGGCGTGACTCGCGCGAAAGGCGCGAGCGACGTCACGGTCGACAAACGCATCGCCCAACGGCTTGCGAAGATCCAATCCGAGCATCCCGAGGTGACCTTCACCAAGGTCGACACTCAGGTCGAGAATGAGCTCGGCAACTATCGCTCGACCATGGAGACGCTGATCGAGGGCGCGCTGCTCGCGGTCGCCGTCGTGTTCGTCTTCCTGCGCGACCTGCGCGCCACCATTGTCACCGCCGTCGCGCTGCCCTTGTCAGTCATCCCGACATTTTGGGCGATGGACGCGATCGGCTTCTCGCTCAATCTCGTCAGCCTGCTCGCCATCACGCTCGTCACCGGCATCCTGGTCGATGACGCAATCGTCGAGATCGAAAACATCGTGCGCCACATGCGCACCGGCAAGTCGGCGTGGCGCGCTTCGCTCGAAGCGGCCGACGAGATCGGTCTCGCGGTCATCGCCATTTCGCTGTCGATTGCGGCGATCTTCGCGCCGGTGAGCTTCATGGGCGGCATCGCCGGCCAGTACTTCCGCCAGTTCGGCCTGACCGTGGCGATCGCCGTGCTGTTCTCGCTCATGGTCGCCCAATTCGTGACGCCGGTGGTCGCCGCCTATTTCCTGCGCGCGCCGCGCGGGGCGGAGCTTGCCGACGGGCCGCTCATGCACGGCTACACCCGCCTCGTGCGGGCGTCCGTGCGGCGCCGCTGGATCACGCTCCTCATCGGCGCGCTCGTCTTCGCCGCCTCGCTGTGGGCGACGCGGCTTCTGCCCTCGGGCTTCATTCCCGCCGACGACGTCGGTCGCGTCCTGCTGGCGATCGAGCTGCCGCCCGGCTCGCGGCTCGACGACACCGACCGCGTCACGCGCGCGGTGTCGGAGAAGCTGCGCCGAATGCCGGAGGTGCGCTCGGCCCTGATCTTCGGCGGTCAGATCCTCGGCGGCGACTACGAGCCGCGCAAGGCGACGATCGTCATCAATCTGGTGAACAAGTCCGAGCGCCAGGCCACGCAAAAGGACCTGCAGACGACAATCTCGGCGATGCTCGCCGATCAGCCGGACATCCGGTACTGGTTCATGAAGGACAACGGGCAGCGCGATCTCCAGCTCATCGTCGCCGGTCCCGACATCGACGTCATCAACGACACGGCGAACCAGATCGCGAGCGAAATGCGCTCGATTCCGATCATCGAGAATCCGATGTCGACGGCCGAGCTCGATCGGCCGGAACTGCGCATCGTGCCGAAGCGGCAGGTCGCGGCGGATCTCGGCGTCTCGACGGAGGCGCTTTCCGAGACGATCCGGGTCGCGACCCTCGGCGACATCGACGCCAACCTGGCCAAGTTCGACGCCGGCGACCGCCTCATTCCGATCCGGGTCGAACTCGACCAGGCGGCGCGCGCGCATGTCGGCCTGCTGGAAGACCTGCGCGTCCCCACCGGGGGCGGCGAAACGACGCCGCTTGCGGTGGTGGCGGATTTCTCCATGAGCCACGGCCCGACCGCCATCAACCGCTACGACCGCTCGCGGCAGGTCACGATCGAGGGGGATCTGCGCGGCGACGCGGCGCTCGGCGAGGCGGTCGCGGCGATCCACCAACTGCCGACCGCGAAGAAGCTGCCGCCGGGAGTTGAAATTCGCGAGACCGGCGACGTCGAGGTGATGAGCGAGGTGTTCTCCTCCTTCGCCGCCGCGATGGGCGCGGGCGTGATGATGGTGTACGCGCTTCTCGTGTTGCTGTTTGGCAGCTTCCTGCAGCCGGTCACCATTCTCGTCTCGCTGCCGCTGTCGGTCGGCGGCGCGATCGCCGCCCTCCTTATCACCCACAAGGCGATGTCGATGCCGGTGGTGATCGGCATCCTGATGCTGATGGGCATCGTCACCAAGAACTCGATCATGCTGGTCGACTTCGCCGTCGAGGAGATCGGCCGTGGGACGGCGCGTCTCGACGCGCTGGTCGAGGCCGGCCGCAAGCGCGCCCGCCCGATCCTCATGACGACCGTCGCGATGGCCGCGGGCATGTTCCCGTCGGCGCTCGGCCTCGGCGACGGCGGCGGCTTTCGCTCGCCCATGGCGATCGCGGTGATCGGCGGCCTGGTCATGTCGACGCTTCTGTCGCTCGTCTTCGTGCCGGCGGCCTTCACCGTGCTCGACGACGCAGGACGCGTTTCCTGGCGCTTGTTCAGCCGCCTGTTCGGCCAGCCGGACGAGGAGCCCGCGCCCGAACGTCCGAAGCCCGCGCCCCTGCCGCAGGCGCAGCCGGCGAAGGAGGCGGCCGTCCCGGCGGAATAGGGAGCTCCGGCGGCTTCAACAGGCCGCGGCCCCGCCGGGGATCCGCACATTTCGGCCGGTTGAAGCGGTGGCGTTTGCGAGGCGGACGCCGCCTCGCGGATCTGGGGCGCGGATTGAACCTTTTCAGCCGCTTGCGGCGCCGTTCGGGGCTCCATCGGCCCCGTTCGCCGGATCGCCGCCGGGCCGCGGGCCGGTTTCGCCATTTCCATCGCCGAATCGAGCGTTTTCAAACGCTTGCGGCGCCGTTTCCATCGCGCCCGTCATCGCCGGCGCCGCGAGCGCGAGCGGCGCCTGAGGCGAGGCCAGCCGGTCCGGCGCGATCCGCTTGTCCTCGCCGTTCGGAAAGAAGCCGTGATAGCGGTCCATCTCGCTCACGAGCCTCATCACCCGGTCGATCGCCCTGAGATCGCCCTTTTTCATTTCGCCGATGGCCACGTACATCGCCTCGTTCAGCCGGCTGATCTGGAGCGCCAGATATTCCGCGGGCGCCGCATGGGGCGCGCCTGGCGAGGATGGTTTTGACGAGGATCTGCATCCGCCGCAGCGTCACCCCCCGGCTCGTGGCGATCTCGGCCAGCGAGACGCCCCGGTTGAGCAGGTCGATGATGTGTCTTTCGCGCGCGCCCTTCTTTCGCCGCGCCCGCAAGCGGGCTTCGATCGATCGGTCGCGGCGGTCCGGGGCCGGGCGGGGAAGCGCGTCCTGCGATGTCTCCATGGGCTTTTCTCTCCTCGTAAAGGAACAAAACATGAACATAGCACGGAGTCCCTCCGTCGGGCAAGAAAAATGTCCGAATTGCGATTTCATAAAAAATTTCAGACCCCTGCATCCTGTCGGGTCGGCCTGGATACAACTCGACTGTCGCGCGAGGCCCCTGAACGCCGCATCGTTGCGCGGGCGCTTTGGCCGATCGATGCGGCCGCGAATTCCGGGGAGCCCTTTTGAGAGCCCGGTTTTCGCGCGGCCTATCGGACCTTGGCGGCCGAGACGGACGGGGTCGCCTTTTGATTGGCGCTTGCCGCTTCGAGGGTGGAGAAACAGCCTGCGACCCGCTATCGTCCTCCTTTCCTTTTTGGAGCAGCCATGACCACCGTGCCCCGCCCTCGTGACCGCGCGCGCCCCTTTACGCCCCGCCTGGCCGCGTTCGTGGATGATCCGCTCTTTTCAGAGGTGTGGGAGCGGCCGGGTCTGTCGAAGCGGGATCGAAGCCTGATCACGGTGGCCGCCCTCGTCGTGCTCTATCGACCCGAGCAGCTGCGTGCGCATCTCGTCCGCGCTCTCGAAAATGGCGTGACCAAGGAAGAGCTGAGCGAGGCGATTACGCATCTCGCTTTTTACGGCGGCTTTCCCTCCGCGATCAGCGCCTCCGCGATCGCCCATGAGACGCTGGGGGACCTTGCCGACGAACCGCCGCCGGGCGCGTAGCAATCCGAGCCTCGCAGAGCCCGCAGCCTCGATGCGGCCCGCGCGGAGAGTTAGCGGCGCTCGCCGAGCGCCGCGCCCGCCGCGCGGGCGCTTTGGCCGATCGATGCAGCCGCCGATTCCGGGGCGCCCTTCCTGCCGCTCGCGCTAACGGATGGCGCCCGGGCGATTTTCATCTTGGTCAAGGTGACGCCAGTTTGGACCCCAAGCTTGATGTCGCCAAAGGGGCGACTCTGGCGCGTAGAAGATTTTCGCCATGGTCGACTTTGGCCGCGCGCCGACATCCACGATTGGGGATGTCTCTTAGGGGCGGCGGAGAGCGGACCTTTATGCACCTGATTTCTGCACCGCGTAAGCCACTGATTTTATTGATGTCGATTCCTGGTGCAAAAATCTTGCACCAACGGCAACGTCCGGCCGATCGTCGCTATTCCATCACCTTCAGGACGCTGACATCGGCTGCTCGCGGCTGCGCGATTCCAATGGATTTAGATTCCCGCTAGCGTGGGCGAGGTTCGGAGAGATTGGCGATGGGATTATCGGACGTCGTTTCGCGGCTGGCCGAGGCGGCCGGCGCCGCCGCGATCTGGATGCGTCGGTCGCGGGGAAGGCCCGAGCCCACTTTCGGCGCGTCTCCGACGATCCCTCCGGCGCGGCCGCAGGGCGCCTTGCCGACCCTCAAGATGCCGACGGCGACGGGGTGGCCGGCCGGGAGGACGCCGGTCGCCTCGCCTGGACTCAAGGTCAATGCGTTTGCCAGCGCCCTCAAGCACCCGCGCTGGATCCATGTCCTTCCGAGCGGCGAAGTTCTGGTCGCCGAGGCGTTGATGGAGAAGGTCACTGTCAAAAATTTCTTCGACTACGCGATGTTCAGCACGCTCAAGCGCGCCGCCGCTGTCGGCCCGAGTCCGAACCGGATCACGCTTCTCAGCGACCGGGACGGCGACGGCGTCGCGGAAATCCGCAACGTGTTCCTCGACGGGCTTAACCAGCCGTTCGGGATGGCGCTCGTCGGGGATACGTTCTATGTGGGCAATACCGATGGCGTTGTCGCCTTTCCCTATGTGGCCGGTTCAAACCGCATCACGGCTCCGGGACGCAAGCTGATCGGGTTCAAGACCGATGGCCATTGGACGCGGAGCCTGCTCGCGGGCCCCGACGGCACGAAGCTTTACGCCGGGGTCGGATCGCTCACCAACATCGCCGACGACGGCATGGCCGCCGAACAGGGCCGGGCTGCCATCTATGAGCTCGATCTTAGGAGTGGCGCGAGCCGCATCTTCGCGAGCGGGCTGCGCAATCCCGTCGGCCTCGCCTTCGAGCCCCGAACCGGCGCGCTTTGGACGGTCGTCAACGAGCGCGACGGCCTCGGGGACGAGACGCCACCCGACTATCTGACCGCTGTTCGCGACGGGGGCTTCTACGGCTGGCCCTATTGCTATTGGAGCAAAACGGTAGACGGGCGCGTGCCGCAGGATCCGGATCAGGTCGCAAAGGCGATCACGCCCGATTATGCGCTCGGAGGGCACACCGCTTCGCTCGGCCTCTGCTGGCTGCCCGCCGGCGCGCTTCCCGGCTTTCCAGAGGGCATGGCGGTAGGGCAGCACGGCTCCTGGAACCGTAGCACGCTCTCCGGCTACAAGGTCGTCTTCGTCCCATTCGCCGACGGGCGTCCGGCCGGACCGCCCCGCGACATCATCACGGGCTTCCTCTCGGCGGACGAACGATCGTCATACGGACGGCCCGTGGGCGTAGCGCTCGGCCCCGACCGCTCGCTGCTGGTCGCTGACGATGTCGGCGACGTGATCTGGCGGGTGACCGGAGATGGACGCGCTTAGCGCGGTCGCCGGGAGGCGCCTGGAGACCACCCTTACCGAAGCGTCCTATCGCGGGTCGTTGTTGGCGACAGAACCGCTAGCTTAGCTAGCGGGCCAGGAGGAGATACGACGGATTATCGAGCGAGGGCTGCCTTAGATGAGCCGTGCAGGGGCCAGCCCGCTCTCGGGGAGAGCGTGGAAGGCCGAAGCGGACGCGGCGGTTGATTACACCCCAAAGCGGCGTCAAGCGGTCGTTACAGCGGCGTCAGTTAGACGCCACAATTGGGCGGAGGCCGTGCGGAAACTCGGCGAAATTTTGCAAACGATCGAGCAGAGCAAAATCTTTAGCGATTTTTCCGATTCTGAACGCTCTAAGGCCTCGAAAAAGCGAACGAAACAGGTTCGTGGGAAAACGCCTGGGAGTTTTCACACAGCCTCGGCGGAAAGCGGGCGCTAGTCGCTGGCCGCGCAGAGGTCCGCTTCGCGCACATAGGCGGTACTTCCCCTCCAGGCAGTCATGGCCTTAAGTCACCGAATTGCGGTGGCGCGGGTGGCCAGTTCGCTTCTGCACGCCTCACCAAATTCGACCAGGAAGTCCATCCCACCCTTGTCGGCGAAGTCCATCATCTCAGGGAGGGTGCGGTTTGGCCCCAGGTAAGTCGCGACAATGGTTTTCTCGACCACCCGGGCCGCATCGATCACTGCCCGGTCGGAATTCAAGCGCATGCGGCTCACCATGGCGGAAAGGCGCACCAAATTGGTGAAATCTGTCGTTTGGTGGGTCACAGCGTCGCCAAAGAGGCGCGAGGCTTCGGTGATGAAGTCGCTGTAAAGCGCCTCCAGCTTGGCCTCTTCGGCTTCGCGGTGCCCGTGGCGAAGCTGTGTCCGCTGCATCCACCACGAAGTCACGAACGACGTCAGCCCGCCGATGATCGCGCCTGCCAGGGCGGCGAGTGCCGAGAAATAGGCCGGGTTCATTTGTTACCCTCCCGGAGTTGCCGAGGCTCATCTATCATACTTGGTTGCGGGCGCACGACTGATGGCAGGCTCTAGCGTCGCTTGCGGTCACGCGGCGGCCCGTTGTGAACTACCGCACAGGGTCGATGGCGGTCGAATTGCGACCGTCTCAAATGGGCGGAGAGCGGGCCGTCGTGGGTCGCATCGGGAAGGAGGGGAGTCCGCGGCAAAGCTGCCATTCTATTGCGAGGGCAAAATGGGCCCGCCGCTCAAAGCAGAAGTCTAAGCGAGCCGAGCTTCCGACCGCTCTCGGCCCTCTTTTGGGGATCGGTTAGACTGACCTCCATTTTCGGCCGCCAATCTTGAGGCGAGGATGGAAGCTCAAGGAACGCTCACCGGCGCCGTCGCGACGCGCCTTTTGACAGCAATCGGAACCTTCGCGCGATCGGAGGTAGGTTGGAGAGCAAAACTGATGTTCGCCACGATCGTCGCGCTGCTCTTCGCCGCGAACGGCCTTAATGTCGCGAACAGCTTTGTCAACAGAAACTTGATGTCCGCCATCGCGGAGCGGCATATCCCAGCGTTCGTTCGGCAGGCTGAGTTCACGGTCGCAGTCTTCGCAGGGTCCACGATCGTCGCAGTTCTGGCGCGCTTCGCTGAGGAGCGGCTAGGGTTGCTTTGGCGCGAATTGCTGACTGAGCGCGCCGTCGCCGTTTATATGGCGAACGGGACCTACTATCGCTTGGCGACGTCGGGCGAACTCGCAAATCCGGACCAGCGCATTGCCGAAGACACACGCGCGTTCACCGCCACGACGCTCTCCTTCGTTCTCATGGCGACGAATAGCGCCTTCACCATCTTGTCCTTTTCCGGCGTACTCTGGTCGATCAGCCCTCTGCTCTTTGTCATCTCCGTTGTCTATGCCGCGCTCGGCTCGTATCTGACGATCAAGCTCGCCCGGCCGCTCGTCAAGCTGAACAGCGACCAGCTCGACCACGAGGCGAGTTTCCGGTCCGCTCTCATTCATATTCGCGACAATGCCGAAGGCATCATGCTTCGATGCGAAGGTGAGAGCGAGGCCGAACGGCTTAGGGAGCGCCTCGATCGACTTGCGAGGAATTTTCGACGCATCGCAACGGTCAACCGCAATGTCGGGTTCTTCTCGACCGGTTACAATTGGCTTATTCAGCTCATTCCGATTCTGGTCATCGCGCCTGCCTTCATGCGCGGCGAGATCGAGTTCGGCGTGATCACTCAATCCGCGATGGTGTTCACGACGCTCGTCGCCGCCTTCTCGCTCGTCGTCACTCAGTTTCAATCGCTGTCGACATATGCCGCTGTTGTCTCGCGGCTTGGTTCGCTGCTTGACGCGTTCGAGCGCGAAGATCCGAACTCGAGATCGGCACGGTCGACTTCGCGAGACGGCTGATTCTCTGAACCTGATGCTCGTCTGAAAAGAGTTGTGAGAAGAATGCCTGAACGTAGACGCCAACGCGGCAAACTGCTGCTACGGCCGCTGTGCGGCGCGTTCCGACCGTTCATCGGCTCGACCCTGAAGGTCTCCTTCGGGTCGATTCCGCCCCTCGGATCGAGCAACGCCGGCGCAGCCGACCTCGCTTGTCGACGCGCTGACCCTCATGACGACGCTCCGCGAAGTCGCCGCCGGGCGGGGCGTGACGAGGCCAGACTTCCGTCTTCAAGGCCGACTCAACTTCGGCCACCGACGAGACGAGCGTCGTCGCGACTTTGCGGCGAAAGGACGAAACGGTCCGCCGCCGGCTCCAGAATCGCGCGGATTTCTCACGGCCCCGCGGAGGTCGAGCGGCGCTCGCCGAGCGCCGCGCCCGCCGCGCGGGGCGCAATCAGGCGGGCGAGCGCCGCGAGGAACTTCGCCGCCGGCTCGACGACGAGGCCGATCGCGCCGTGCGGATCGTGATCGAAGCCCGAAGCGCCATAAGTGAGCCGTGGCGATTGCGCGGGCGGCAGGCGCAGGCTGCCCAAAAGCCAGTCCCACAGCGCGAGGCTCGCGCCCATGTTGCAATTGTAGTGGGCCGGATCGGCGGAGTGGTGCAGCTGGTGATGGGCGGGGCTCATGAAGAGGCGCCCCCATATGCCGGTGAACGGGATCCAGATCTGCGTGTGCTGCAGCTGCGCCGTCAGATAGATGTAGAGGATCATCAGCGCGTTGTCGTCGAACATCAGAAACGACGTGGCCTGCCGGCCGAGCGCCCAAGTCGCCGCGCCGCCGATGACGCCGATGAACAGCGACAGATTGTTGGCGAGAATCAGCGAATTGAGCGGATGGACGCGGAAGTTGACCAGCGGGGTCAAAACTTCCGCCGAATGGTGGGTCTTGTGCAATTCCCACAGCGCCGGAATTCTGTGCTTGAGCGTGTGGTCGACGAAGAAGCCGAGGTCGTAGGCGAGAAAGAGCGCGAGCGTGCGCAGGGCGTCGAGCACGAGGGCGGGCGCCTGAGGGGTCCGTTCGCCGAAATGGGTCGCGAGGAAGGCGGCCACGCCGTCGCCGATCCAGGACGTCGAGACGATGGCCCAGCCGAGGATTGCGCCGAAGGTCGCGAGGCTCGCGACGCAATAGACGAGGTCGGCGCGCGTCGAGCGATGCAGCAGGACGCGTCGCAAGAACAAGGCGCGCATGAGCGCACGTGGCCTCAAGCGCCGTCCACGCAGCCTCCGTCGAATGGCGAGCCACCCGAAGCCAAGGACGAGCGCCGACGCGAGCGACCAGATCGAACAGATCGACGAGGGCGCGAGAAAGCTCGTCGCCACGGTTCGCAGCGGAGAAGCGAGCGCTTCAGCGACACCCATCCGCCTTCTGTCTCCTCGGGCCCGGAGCCGGTCGACGCCAGCGGGCGACAATCCGGGAAGAGGATAGGATCCAAGAGTTAAGGTCCGATGATGCGGAGACGCGTCCGCGACGCCTCCCCGAACGGCGCCGCAATCCGTTGGAACTCCCAAGCCCGGCTGGGGCGCCGCCCCCTCCACCGCCCTTCGGACGGTCCCCCTCCCCCGCTGCGCAGGGGAGGATAGCGCGCCGCCCATATCCTCCCTTGTGGAACATTAGCGGAACGGGGGAGGGGGACCGCGCGCAGCGTGGTGGAGGGGGCATGCCGCGAAATCGACCGCGGCTTAGGAGTTAGGAAAAAGCTCAAAACGCGCCTGAAACGCCAAAGCGCCGCGAGGCGCCCGGCCGAGGCTCACGGCTTGCCGACGCTGACCACCCGGAATGTCAGGAGATCGCCCTCCGCCTCACGCACCGAGACGTATTCGCCGACCTGGAACGTGTGATCGCCGAAGCGGAAGCCCTCTTCCTGCTCGTCCGCGCGGGAGCGCGTCGATTTCCATTCGAAGGCCCACGAGCCGCCGCGGCCGCCGCCATGATGGACGAGCAGGCCTTGCATGGTCGGTTCGCCCACCCAATAGCGGTGGGCAAAGCACTCGCCGCGGTGGGCCTTCCACGCCTCGAGGTCGATGCGTCCATCCTCGGTCAAAGGCGCGATGAAGTCGTAGCCGTGACGGATCGACCCCGCCGGGAACTCTTTCGACCGCGCCGCGTGAAGCGTGACCTTGCGCAGCATGGCGTTGTTCGGCCCGATCATCGATCGTCCCTCCTCTGCTTCCGCCCTCGGTCCCAGGACTGGAGATGAGTCCTTAAGCGACAATATCGTATCGCGCCCTCGAAACGCCAACCGGCGCGTGAACCGTCCCTTCTCCCCGCTTGCGGGTAGAGGGGCGCTGACTGGCCGCCTGGCCGCCCTCACACCCGCTCGATTGCGATCGCGGCGCCCTGGCCGACGCCCACGCACATCGTGGCGAGGGCGTAGCGGCCGCCGCGCCGCCTGAGCTCGAGCGCCGCGGCGCCGGCGATGCGCGCTCCCGACATGCCGAGCGGATGGCCGAGCGCGATCGCGCCGCCGTTCGGATTGACGTGCCCGGCATCGTCGCCGAGGCCAAGGCCGCGCAGGCAGGCCAGCGCCTGCGAGGCGAAAGCCTCGTTGAGCTCGATCACGTCGAAGCCCGATGGCGTCAGCTTCAGCCGCTCGCAGAGCTTTTTGACCGCCGGGATCGGGCCGACGCCCATCACCCGCGGCGCGACGCCGGCCGTCGCATAGCCGAGCACGCGAGCGATCGGCTCGAGGCCGTGCGCTTCTGCCGCTTTGCCCGAAGCGAGGATCAGCGCCGCCGCGCCGTCGTTGATCCCCGAGGCATTGCCCGCGGTGACGCTGCCGTCGGGACGGACGATGCCGCGCAGCTTCGCCAGACCCTCGAGCGTCGCATCCGCGCGCGGATGCTCGTCCTTCGAAACGCGCCGAACCGCGCCCTTGCGGTCCTTGATCTCGACGGGAATGATTTCGCCTTCGAACGTCCCTTTCGCCTGCGCCGCCGCGGTCCGGCTTTGCGAGCGCAGCGCGAAGGCGTCCTGATCGTGGCGGGACACCTGATGCTCGTCGGCGACGTTCTGCGCCGTCTCGGGCATCGAATTCGACGCCGTACAGCGCCTTCATCCGCGGATTGACGAAGCGCCAGCCGATGGTCGTGTCGAACACCTCGGCCGAGCGCTGGAAAGCCTGCTCCGCCTTGCCCATGACGAGGGGCGCGCGGGTCATCGACTCCGAGCCGCCGGCGACTGCGACCTCGATCTCGCCCGTCCTGATCGCTCGCGACGCCGCCGCGATCGCCTCCATGCCCGAGGCGCAGAGCCGGTTGACGGTCGAGCCGGGAACGGATTCGGGCAGGCCCGCCAGCAGCAGGGCCATGCGGGCGACATTGCGGTTGTCCTCCCCCGCCTGATTGGCCGAGCCGAGGAACACCTCCTCGACCGCCTGCTCGAGGCCGGGATGGCGGCGCAGAAGCTCGCGGATCGGGAGAGCCGCGAGATCGTCGGCGCGGACGCCCGCGAGCGCCCCGCCAAAGCGGCCGATCGGCGTGCGCACGTAGTCGCAGATGAAGGCGTCCGACATCGGGCGGCTCACGCGTTCATCCGCCGCACCGGCGCGACGCGGAACCGGTTGGCGACGAAGGCGGCGTCAGTCAGGCAGGCGTTTCCGGCCGGATTGCCGCCGGTGACGTGATAGTCGGAAAAGGCCGACGACTGGTTGACGAAGATGGCGCCGATCAGGTTGATCGACAGCGCGACATTGGCGCGGGCGAAGGCCTCCTCGGCAGCATCGGCGACCCCGTCATTCGTCGTGTAGAGCGCCGCGGTAATCGCGCCGCGCTCGCGGATCGAGGATTTGGCGCGCGCGAGCGAGTCGATGGTCGAGTCCGTCGCGACGATGAAGGAGATGGGCCCGAACCGCTCCTCGCGGTAGGCCTCATCACCGGCATCAACCGCCAGGATGAGCGGGGTCGCGCTCCGCGCGACTCCCTCGACCGGAGTCGAAGCGCGCACCACCCTTCCGAGGGCGGCCGCCTCCTTGACCCGCTTCAGGGTGGCGTCGCCCTGGATCGCGCCGAGCACGGTCGCGGCGCGGGCGGGCTCGCCGAGCAGCCTGTCGACGGCGCCGGAAATGCCCTCGGCGACCTCGTCGAAGCTCTTGCGGCCTTCGTCTGTGTCGACGCCGTTCCTCGGCACGAAGACGTTTTGCGGCGCCGTGCACATCTGGCCGGAGTAGAGCGACAGCGAGAAGGCGATGTTGTCGCACATGGCGCGGAAATTCGCCGTCGAATTGATCACGATCGCGTTGACGCCCGCCTCTTCCGTATAGACGAGCTTGTCGGGGAGCGACTGGCGCAGCCAGGAGCCGAAGGCAGGGCCGCCGGTGAAGTCGACGATCTTGACCGCCGGGCGCTGCACGAGGTCCTTCGCGATCGGCGCCGAGGGCTCGTCCGTCGCGAGCAGCGCGACGTTCGGATCGAAGCCCGCCTCGCCCAGAACTTCGCGCAAAGTCCTGACCGTGATGGCGGCGGGCAGGATCGCCGCCGGATGCGGCTTGACGATCGCCGTATTGCCGGTCGCGAGGCTGGCGAAGAGCCCGGGATAGAGGTTCCAGGTCGGAAAGGTCGAGCAGCCGATTTCGACCGCGACTCCGCGCGGCACGATTCGGAAGCGCTTGGCGAGACGGATCGGCTCGCCCTTGCCCTGCGGCTTCTCCCACTGCGTCTCGCCCGGCGTGCGGCTCATCTCGGCGAAGGCGTAGGCGACCGCCTCGAGACCGCGGTCCTGGGCGTGCGGGCCACCCGCCTGGAAGGCCATGCCCCATGACTGGCCGGATGTGTGCTGCACGGCGTCGGCCATCAGGAAGCTCTGCTTGTTGAGACGCGCAAGAGCCTCGAGCAGGACGCCGGCGCGCGCCTGGATGGGCGCACGCCCCCAGGCCTCCCCGGCCGCGACGCTGGCTGCGATCAGCCTGTCGACCGAGGCTGTCGGATAACGCACATCGAGCCGCTTGCCGTAAGGGGACGCCTCGGCGCCGACGAGCCGCTCGGACGGAAACCGGTCGTCGAACTCGAACGGCTTGCCAAGGACCGCTTCGAAGGCCGCGTCGCCGTCGGCCTTGGCGTTCTCGCCATAGACTTTCGGAGAGGCCGACTCCGGATAGGCGCTGAAATAGGTTCGCGCCCCGATCGCCTCGACCGCGCGTTTCAGCAGGGCTTCGTGACGCGTGAAGAACTCCGCCATCGACTCCTCCCTTGACCGACCTCGAGGCCGTGGCTACGCCTTTATTCAAGAGCAACTTGTCGATCAAGACGAAACGCCAGCATTGCGGCGCGTCGAAGGCCAGGGAGGCTATTCTCATGACGGTCGAGACCCACGAACCGGTCCTTCTCGAGAAGCTCGAGGAGGGCGTGCTGACGTTGACGATGAACCGCCCCGACCGTCTGAACGCCTTCAACATCGCCATGCATGAAGCGCTTGCGAACGCATTCCGCCGCGCGGGAGAGAACGATGAAGTCCGCGTCGTGATCCTGACCGGGGCGGGCAAGGGCTTCTGCGGCGGGCAGGACCTCGGCGACCGCGCGACCGTCCTCGGCGGCGAGCGTCCCGACCTCGGCGAGACGATCGACAAGCGCTACAATCCTTTGATCCGCTCGCTGCGCAGGCTGCCGAAGCCGATCGTCTGCGCGGTCAACGGCGCAGCGGCCGGGGCCGGCGCCAATCTCGCCCTCGCCTGCGACATCGTGCTGGCGGCGCGGTCGGCGCGGTTTCTCCAGGCGTTCGCGCGGATCGGCCTGGTCCCGGATTCAGGCGGAACATGGTTCCTCCCGCGCCTCGTTGGCGATGCCCGCGCCCGCGCCCTCATGATGCTCGCCGATCCGGTTGGAGCCGAGCAGGCGGAGGCCTGGGGCATGATCTACCGAGCCGTCGATGACGACCAGCTCTTGGGGGTCGCGCGCGAGATCGCGACCCGTCTCGCCGCCGGGCCGACCCATGCGCTCGGCCTGATGAAGCGCGCCTTCGCCGCCTCGTCCGCCAACAGCCTCGACGCGCAGCTCGATCTCGAGCGCGACCTTCAGCGGGAGGCCGGCAGGGCGGACGAATATGTCGAAGGCGTCAGCGCCTTTCTCGAGAAACGGCCGGCCAATTTCCGGGCTGTCAAAGCCCGGGCATGACGCCGCAGGAGATCGCGACGAAATCCGCCGAGGGCCTTTGGGCCGAGGATACTGCGGCCCGGGAGTACGGCATGCGCCTCGAATGGGTAAGGCCCGGCGAGGCGTCGCTGTCGATGACCGTGACCCGGGCGATGACCAACGGACATGGGATCGGCCACGGCGGATTCATCTTCCTGTTGGCCGACACCGCATTTGCCTACGCCTGCAACAGTTACAACCAGCGCTGCGTCGCGCAGCATTGCTCGATCACCTATCTCAAGCCGGCCAGCGAAGGCTCGCGCCTGACGGCGAGGGCTCGGGAGGTGAGACGAGCCGAACGCAGCGGCATCTACGACATCAGCGTCAGCGACGAGAACGGCGAGACGATCGCCGAATTCCGCGGCCATAGCCGCAAAGTGGCCGGCTCGTTCTTCTGACGCTAGGAACGACAGGGAGACCCATGCTCGACCTTGCGCCGAACAGAAGCGATCTCGATCCGATCGAAATCGCCTCTCGCGACGAAATCGCGGCTCTCCAGCTCGCACGTCTGAAGCAGACGCTCCGCCACGCCTATGACAACGTTCCCCACTGCCGCGCAAGGTGGGACGCCGCCGGCGTCCATCCGGCCGACTGCCGCTCCTTGAGCGATCTCGCCAAATTCCCATTCACGACCAAGGCCGACCTGCGCGACACCTATCCGTTCGGCATGGTCGCCGTGCCGCACGAGAAGATTGCGCGCATCCATGCCTCCTCGGGAACGACCGGCAAGCCGACCGTGGTCGCCTACACCAAAGCCGACGTCGACATGTGGTCGGACGTCATGGCGCGATCGATTCGCGCCGCCGGCGGGCGGCCGGGCATGAAGGTTCATGTCGCTTACGGCTACGGACTGTTCACCGGCGGCCTCGGCGCCCATTACGGAGCCGAAAGGCTCGGCTGCGCGGTCATTCCCGTCTCCGGCGGGATGACGGAAAGACAGGTCCAGCTCATCCACGACTTCAAGCCCGAGATCGTAATGGTGACGCCCTCCTACATGCTCGCCGTTCTCGACGAGTTCAGGCGGCAGGGCCTCGATCCTCGCGATTGCAGCCTCAGGGTCGGCATCTTTGGCGCCGAGCCCTGGACGAACGCGATGCGGGCGGAAATCGAGCAGTGCTTCGACATGCATGCGGTCGACATCTACGGCCTGTCGGAAGTGATCGGACCGGGGGTTGCCTGCGAGTGCGTCGAAACCAAGGACGGTCCGACGATTTGGGAGGATCATTTCTATCCGGAAGTGATCGACCCCGAGAGCGGCGCCGCGCTGCCGGACGGCGAGATCGGCGAACTGGTCTTCACCTCCCTGACGAAGGAGGCGTTGCCGATCGTCCGCTACCGCACGCGCGACCTGACGCGGCTCCTGCCTGGGACCGCGCGGTCGATGCGCCGGATGGAGAAAGTCACGGGCCGCACCGACGACATGATCAGTTTGCGCGGCGTGAATGTCTTTCCGACCCAGGTCGAGGAGCAGATTTTGAAATGCGATGGGCTCGCCCCGCATTTCCGCATCGAGCTTTCCCGCCACGAGAGGATGGACGCGATGACGGTGGTGGTCGAGGCGCGCCCGCAAGCCGCCGACGCGGCTCAGCGTAAATTGGGCGGCGCAAGAGCTCACCCATCACGTCAAGTCGGTCATCGGGGTGACGATCGCGGTGCGGGTGGTCGATCCGGGCGCGGTCGAGCGCTCGCAGGGCAAGGCGAAACGGGTCGTCGACCTGAGGCCGAAAGGGTGAATGGCGGCAGGCCGGAATTTGCCACGTGAAATGCGCGCCATCTAACGGCCAACGTGACCAAAGCTCTTGGGCTCTGTTCAACGCGCTCGGGGAATGAAGCCAGGCACGCCCGTCTCCACCACGGTGTTGAACCGGACGTTCGTCTTTATGCCGTCCCGTATCTGCCGCATGGCGTCTTCAGGCAGCGTCGAAATCTCAAAGTTCTCTTGGATGCGGCGAGGCTTGGTCGAAGTGGTCAGGAAAGCCGTGCCGCGTTGCACCGCCCAGGCGAGCGCAACTTGAGCCGGCGCCTTGTGGACGCGGTCTGCGATGGCCGTGATCACGGGGTCGTCCAGCAATTTTGGATCCATGGCGTGTCCCAACGGTGCAAACGCCAGCAGGACAATGCCATGCTCCCGACAGAAGTCGAGCAACTCCCACTCCGGCAGATACGGATGAGATTCGACTTGCACGACCGCAGGCTTGATGCGCGCAGCCGCGACGATCTCCCGCAGCTTCTCCAAACCGATATCGGATAGGCCGATCGACTTGCACTGGCCGTCATCCACAAGGCGTTCGAGCGCTCGCCACGTGTCGACCAACGTCACCCCGGAATCATAGATGACTTGACCGCGCTCGTCCCTTGGATCCTGCTCGTCGCCGGGCCGAAAGGCGAAAGGGGTATGGATGATATAGCAATCGACGGTGTCGATTTGCAGCCGCCGGCGACTGGCGTCGAAGGCGGGCTTGACCCGCTCGGGACGATGATTGGTGTTCCATAGCTTGGTGGTGACGAAGACGTCCTCCCGCCGAACCGTGCCCGTCTTGAACACGGCCTGCATCGCGTCGCCGATCGCTTCTTCATTGCGATAGCGTTCCGCACAATCGAAATGCCGGAACCCCACTTCCAGTGCGGCCCGAGTCGCTTCTTTGGTCGCAACGGGATCGGGTATCAGCGTGCCAAACCCGACGGCCGGTATGTCGCCAGATCCATAGTTGAGTGGAATTCTCGTGTAACGAAGCGCGTCGCACGTCGGCATGTCCACATCCCTTGTCCGAGTTTGGCCGCCCCATGAGCCGTGGACGGTCTTTATCTCATCGATTGAGCGCCTGTGGGCCGCTGACGAACCTATTGCCCCGAACGTAGAATCGCAGCGGACTGTCGGCTGCGCGCGTTATGCCGATTCGTTTGCTCTGCCCGACTTCGCTCGATTCCTGCCCGTCAGATCCGAGCCACAGCGGGCCGGCCTGACAGAGGTCGATCCCGTCCAACCGGCGATCGATTTCCAAGGCTTCGCACAGCCGTCCGGGGCCACGCGCCAAGTCCTGCACGCGCTGGGCGCCGCGATTTCGCTGCATGATCGTGACGCCGATGGTTGGCTCGATCGCCCTGATCAAAACGCCCGCGCCCACGCCGGATGTTTCGCTCGAGACGTTCAGCATGAACGAGACGCCATAGGCGAGATAAATATATGCGTGCCCGCGCTCGAGGAAAAGCGCCCGATTGCGCGGGGTGACGCCGCGATAGGCATGACCCGCGGGGTCGCCGATGCCGTATGCCTCGGTCTCGACGATGCGACCGCCCGCAACGCCTTCGGCGCGGGTCCGCACGAGCATTTTGCCGATGAGAAAACGAGCGAACTCGGCGGTATCGACGGGAATCTCTGTCCGGTCCAGCCGGCGCGGGGGCCCCACTGCCGCGCCGATTTCACTCCATTCGCTCGACCCAACGCACGCGCGAGGGTCCGGGTTCGAACGGGTCGGCAAAGTATTGGGTCTCCCGGGCCACCTTGCCATCCAGGAACTCCATGACGCTCACCGTATAGGACGGCCGGCCGTCATACCCGAGAATGAATTCCGTGACCCAGAGATCGCCCCTGCCGATGATACGGCGCACCGTGAAGCGCTTCGCGTTCGGCTGTGCGACGCGAGAGGCCTGGATATTGTGCCGGCCCCTGATGCGCTCACCCGATTGCGGGTAATCGAGCACTGCGTCCTCCCGGTATATGTCGTGCTCGACATCGAAGTCGTTTGCGTCCGACGCAGCCCAGTGGCGATTGAGCGCCTCTCGAATCCCGTTCTCGTCCATCTCCTGCTGCTCCCGTTCCTAATCATTAAGGCTCGGCCGCACCGACCATCGCGCGTTGAAAGGTCATTCGGAACCGACGCGAGCGCCCTTCTCGGCAACCGAGCGTTTCATGAAAAACACCGCGAACGCGACCACGAAGGTCAACACGGCCGCCATCCAAAAGGTGTCGAAATAGGCAAGCGAAGCGGCCTGCTGCTGGCGGAGGTTTTCGAGCGCCTGCCAGGCGAGCTGCTGCGCTGCGACCGGATCGCCGGTCTGCTTCAGGAACGTTGCCTGAGCCTGGCTCAGGAAGGAGGTCACGGCCGGGTTGAAAGGATCAAGGGACTCCCCAAGCCTCAACGCGTGAAACTGGTCGCGCCGCTCTTCGAATGTCTGGGACAGCGACACCCCGACACTGCCCCCCTCGTTGCGCAGGAGACTTAACAAGCCAATGGCCGCCCCGCGCAACGCCAGCGGCGTATAGAGGTAAGCGGCGACGTTCAGAGGAGCAAAACAGACCGAGAGCCCGACGACCACGAGCACCCGAGGCCAAACCGCCTGGCCCGGACTGATGTCGAGGTTGAGTTGCGACATCCAATAGTTTCCCGCGGTCATGATCAGAAGGCCGGCGGCGATCAGCCATCTCGCATCCACCTTGAGGCCGATCAGGCGGCCGACGATCGGCATCGCCGCGACGGCGAAGAATCCGGAAGGCGACATCACCAACCCGGTCTTCAGCGCATCATAGCCAAACAGAGCTTGCAGCAGACCAAGCAATGACTTGGTGGCCGCAAAGAGCGCAAGGTAAGCGCAAAAGATGATGATGCAGCAGGCCGCAAAGTTGCGTTCATTCAGCGCGCGGAAATTGACCACGGGATTACGGTGACGCAACTCCCAGAAGATCAACGCAACCAAACCCACCACCAACAAAAAAACGAGCGTCTGGACGCGCCAGAATGGATCCCCCAGCCAGTCCCACTCCTGGCCCTTGCTGAGCATCACTTCCCACGAGATTATGACGACGGCCAGAAGCGACAAGCCGATTGCATCAAAATGAAACGGCTCTTTCCTCAACTCAGCGCGCTGGACGACGAGATAGTCCGGATCGCGCAGCACGGCGTAACATGCGCCAAGCGCCACGATGCCGACGGGCACGTTGATCAAGAAGCACCAGCGCCAATTGTAAGTGTCCGTTATCCAACCGCCCAAGGTCGGGCCGACCACCGGCGCGATCAGCACCGCAAGGCCGAACATCGTCATTGCTACGCCTTGCCTTTCCCGCGGGAAGGCGTCCAGCAAGATCCCCTGACTGCCGGGTTGCAGACCGCCGCCAGCGAGACCCTGGATGACGCGGAAGAGGATGAGCTGACTTAGACTGCCAGCCAGCCCGCACATCAGGGAACTGAGGGTGAATATCACTATCGACGCCAGGAAATAGTTGCGGCGACCGAGATGCGCGCTGAGCCAGCCGGTAATCGGCAGGATGAAGGCGTTGGCGGCAAGGTAGCTGGTGATAACCCATTCGGCGTCATCGGCGGCAGCCGACAGGCCCCCCGCGATATAGCGCAGCGCTACCAGCACGATGGTGGTGTCGAGCACCTCCATGAACGCCGGTACGACCACGATGGCGGCCACCACCCAGGGATTTGCGCCCGCACGGGATGTCGGGGCCGCAAGGACAGCGTCCGTCATTTCTCGGCGCCGGACGGGCCCGAGCCGCCCGCTTGCGGGAGAGGCGCATAGGCCTGGAGGAACTTGCCGGCGTTGGGTCCGGTGGGCGGCTTCTTAAAGTAAACGTAGGGAACGACCGACGTTCCAATGAACAGCGGGTTCTTGTCCGGATCGTAATTCTCGAGGTCG
>CAVVTP010000015.1:0-1322131 GCA_963751165.1 uncultured Alphaproteobacteria bacterium | reverse complement strand
GGAACTCACGCCGGCGCAGTTTCAATTGTTCGCGCGCTGTACGTCGCATTGCCGCCGGTGTCCCGTAAGCTGCCGCCCGGCGACCGCGCGGTCATGGCGACGGCGGGAGGGGCCGTGATGCTGGCAATCGTCGACGGCGTACAGGCCTGCGCGCGATTTCTTGCCCCGGACTTCATCCAATCGATGCTGATTCAGGTCGGCGAGGGGCAGAACGAGCACTTAGGCGTGCCGGTCAGCTGGCGGCCTGACCTCGGAGGGCCGTTTCGCGCCGAGCCGCAGTCGGGACTGCTATAGAAGTTGCCCAAAGCAGCGTAGAGTTCCCGGCGGCAGGAGGGCCAGCAATGATGTTGGAGTTGCTCCCGGGACGTTTTTCGCCGGCCGGGCGGTCGTTCCCGCTTGAATGATGGTCATTCGCGGCCGGATCTTGACCGCCGTGACAGGGTTCGCCGTCCTGGCGGCGTCGGCGGCGTCCGCGGAAGAGCCCTGCGGCGCTCGGACTGGCATTGCCTCGAAACGCGCGCAGACTGCACTCGAGCGCATGACGCAATCAGAGAAATTGTCCCTTGTGGATGGCTCCCTCGGCGCGCCTTGGGGAGGCCGGCCGAAACCGCGAGGCGCGATTGGCTCGGCTGGCTACATCCCGGGAATCCCCCGCCTCGGCGTGCCGGCGCTGCAGGAAACCGACGCAGAACTCGGCATCGCCAATCCGGGAAACATTAGGCGAGGCGACACGGCGACGGCCATGCCGTCCGATCTTGCCTTGGCCGCCACCTGGGACGTCGTACTGGCGCGCCGGCAAGGCGAAGCGGTTGGCGCCGAGGCCAGGGCCAAGGGCTTTAGCGTCCTGCTCGGCGGCGCTTCGGACCTGATCCGGGATCCGCGCGGCGGCCGCACCTTCGAATATTTTTCCGAGGACCCATTGGTCACGGGCCTGATGGCGGGGTCGGCGATCGCCGGAGTGCAGAGCAATCACATCATCTCGACGATCAAACACTATGCCCTGAACGACCAGGAGACGGACCGGGTCGTGCTTGACGCCCGGATCGATCCTGCGGCGGCCCGAGAGTTGGATCTCCTGGGTTTTGAGATCGGCATCGAACGGGGGCGTCCGGCCGCTGTCATGTGCGCCTACAATCAAGTCAATGGGGTCTATTCCTGCGAGAACGACTGGCTGTTGAATGAGGTGCTGAAAGGTGACTGGCGGTATCCTGGGTTCGTGATGTCCGACTGGGGCGCCGTTCACTCGACGGTCCGTTCCGCTCTCGCCGGCCTCGATCAGGAATCCGGCGAACAGCTCGACACGGAGAATTTTTTTGCTCGTTTGGGTCTCGCCATCAAAGAGGGCAAAGTTCCGGAGGCCCAACTCGACGACATGGTTCGTCGGATTTTGACGTCGATATTCGCCTGCGGCATCGCGGACGATGCATCCGCCTCGGATCCAGCCGATCCTCGCCAAGGCGACGCCGCCGCGCTCGCAATCGAGCGGGAAGGCGCGGTCCTGCTGCGCAACGATGGCACGTTGCCGCTCCCAGCGGCTACGCGTCGCATCCTTGTCGTCGGCGCGCATGCCGACCGCGGCGTCCCTTCCGGAGGCGGCTCTTCGCAGGTCATCCCTACCGGCGGAATTGCGTTCAAGGAGCCCGAGGGAAAAAACCGGGCGATGGTTTTCGATCCTTCGTCCCCGCTCGAGGCAATCCGACGGCAATTTCCGCGAGCGCGCGTCGAATTTGCCGATGGCTCGAACTCTGCGGAGGCGGCGAAGGCCGCCGCCGGAGCGGACGCGGTCGTCATCTTTGCCGACCAGTATCTGACGGAAGGCGCGGACGCGCCGAATTTGAATTTGCCCGACGGGCAGGACGCGCTGATCGAAAGCGTGGCTCGAACCAATCGACGCACGGTGGTCGTGCTCGAGACGGGGGGCCCGGTCGTCATGCCGTGGCTCGATAAGACGGGCGCCGTCGTCGAGGCCTGGTATCCTGGTCAGAAAGGCGCCGAGGCAATCGCCGAAATTCTCTCCGGGGACATCAACCCGTCCGGAAAGCTGACGGTCACGTTTCCCGCCAGCGAAGTCCAGCTCCCCCATCCGCGCATTCAGGGCGATGCGCGCGGCGCTCCGCAGGGCCCGGTCGGGCGAGGCAGGCGCTACGGCCAGATCTTCACCGCGGATTACTCTGAAGGCGCCCTTGTCGGCTATAAATGGTTCTTCGTACGGGGCGAACGGCCGCTTTTCCCGTTCGGCTACGGCCTGTCCTACACGACGTTCAGCCTGAGCGATTTCAAGGCGAGCGTGGACGGCGACAGAGTGACGGCGACAATGAACCGTCCGCAACGTCGGCGCGCGGGCCGGTGCTGCGATCCCGCAACTCTATCTTTCCGGCCCCCACGGCGACAGGATTCCATTGCGGCTCGCCGGCTGGAGCCGGTTCGATCTTGGCCCGGGAGAGGAGCGCGAGACGTCGATCACGGTCGATCCGCGTCTCTTCGCCACTTTCGACGAGGTTCACCGGCGCTGGCGCATCGCGGCGGGCGACTATCGGCTCACCGCCGGCTTCGACGCGGATCATCGGGACCTGGCGGCGAACGTCTCCCTCGGCCCGGCGGAGCTGCCGCCGTAATCGCTACCAACCGGCGAATGTGTGACTTACCCGCTTCAAAAACGCTGCGCGTTGCGGCCCGGTTGAAGAGTCCATCCCGTAAAGGGCGAGATATTCGAAACGTCCCTGCGGATCGATGAGCGCCCCGATGTTGTCACGCACGAATTGGCGCGGGGGATCACGCTTCCTGGAAACGTCGGCTCGGGTTTCGCCATAGGCGGACACCGCGGCCATTCGCTTGAGGTTCGAGAGGTTGGGATGGAAAAGGCCCTCTTCGTCGATGATCGTCGCGACGCCCGGGAGAAAGACCCGCTGGAAATAACCCTGCAGGATCGCCGGCACACCGTCGAACCAGACTGGAAAGACCAGAACCAGGGCCTCGGCCGCGCGCAGCCGCGCGACATAATTCTCGACCTCCAGAGCGTTGCGATCGACGTCGACATAGGATCTCATCTGCTTAGCCGACAGGACGGGATCGAATTTCTCGCGATAGAGATCCAGATCGTCGACCTCATGACCGCCGGCCCGCAGCGTCTCGACAGCCCGGCCATGGGCGGCGGACACGAAACTCCCATCGAGCGGGTGGGCGTAGACAACGAGAACGCGCAAGCGCTCATGCTCCTGCCGGCGCGTCGCGCCGCGTTGGCCGCAAGGCCCGACGTTCGGCCGCCACGAGGAACTCGATGTGCGGCGGCCTGGTCAGCATCTCGCTTATTTCGTCTTCGAGGATGCGATCCTCGTTGGTGACGCGCTCGCGCAAATGCATGAGTTCGAGCCACGATTCGATCAAATAGCCCTCCTCGAAACGCCCGAGCTCTCCCATGTCTTCGAAGATGCCCCACGCGAATGCGCCGTCTCGCCTTCGCTCGTGACCGAGTTCGTCCATGGCGCGGAGGAAGCGGTCCCGGTCCGGGGGATCGATCCAGTACCCGATCTTGACCAGGATCGGACCTCGGTCGTCCGCAATGTCCTGCGCCGCCTCCGGACGTCTCCAGTGCATCGACGGAGAAAGGTCGACAGCCTTGCCCCGCTGAAGTTTCCATGGCCATGAGAGAGGGATGCCGACGAGAATGCCGGCGGCGGCGAGAAGCAAGGCTTGCTGAAGGCCGATTCGGCCGGCAATCTCGCCCCAGGCCGCGCTGCTGACAGTCATCGCGCCGAAGATCACCGTCAGAAAGATGGCGAGCCCGCGCCCCCGCACCCAATCCGGCAAGACGTTCTGCGCCGACACGTAGAGGCTTGTCAGAATCACGACCGAAGCCGCCCCCGCGCAAAAGCAGGCGCCGAGCACGGCGGCGAATTCGCGGGTCCAGCCGAACAGGCCGAGCGCGGCCGCGGTGCCAAGCGTTCCCAGGACAACCATCCAGTCCAGGTTGATCCTGTCGTGCAGGAACCGTTGTCCGACCGAGCCGAAGATCGCGCCCGCGCTGATTGCGCTGAGCAAGACGCCGTAGTGCTGAGCCCCTGTGCCTGTATGGCGCGCGATCAGCGGAAGCAGGCCCCAATAGGCGGCTGCGAACGGGTAGACGGCCAATGCGCGCGCAATCGTCGCGCGCAGCAGGCGATTGTTGACCGCGTGCCGAAGGCCCACCCGCACCGCGCTGTTCAGTCGCTCCGCCGGGAGGGACGCCGTCTCCTTGAGTGGCGCTTTCAACCAAAGGAGCGTGGCGACCACTGCGAGATTGGCTGCGACGAACGCCCAGAACGGCGTCGACATGCCGAAGCTGACGATCGCGAAACCGCTGAGGGCAGGGCCGACCGTTCGGCTGAGGTTGTAGGCGACCCCGTCGGCGGCGATCGCCTCGGGCAGGTCGGATTTCGGGACGAGGCTCGGCAGCATGGACAGCCACGCCGGCAAGTTGAGGGCCCAGGCGGCGCTCAGCAGGAAGGTCGTCAACAGCAACAGCACCGGAGAGGCAAGGTCGAATGACACCAGTCCAGCGAACACGGCGATCAGCGCAGCGATTGCCGAGGAGACCGCAATGATGAGCCGCCGGGGGTCGACGATATCCGAAATGGCGCCGGCCGGCAGTGTGAACAGGAACATCGGCAGGTTTGTCGCGGCGTGCACCAGCGAGACGTCGAGCGGATTGAGATCGAGCGTCGTCATCAGCCAGCCCGACGCCGTGTCGTACATCGCAATGCCGATCAGTGCGATCGTGCCCGCCGTCCACACGATCGCGAACGCCGGGTGGGCGAAAGCGCCGAGCCAGCTCGATCGATTCGGCGACGAGATTTGCGCGGAAGATTGCTCCATGCCCAGTTCGCAAGCCCCTGTCGTCGTCTCGTCAGTGCGACGCCAGGACGCAGCGGCGCAAGCGCGAAAGAAGATCTCGCGTGTCGCCGAACGCCCACTCGTGGAGTTGGCTGTGGCTGTAAGCGCCCGCGACGATCAGGTCGGTTCGCATCTCGTCCGCCATGGCCATCAGCTGGGCGCAGCCGGGGCCGCGCGCGATCTCGGCCGAGCAATTCGCCTCCACTCCGTGCCGCGCCAGCCAGTCGCCGACATCCCCGACCCGCCGACGCGAATCCTCGATCGCCGACGCCTCGGCGATCTCGATGAGGTCGACGCGCCTGGTTGCTTTCAGGAGCGGCAAAGCGTCCGCAACAGCACGGCGCGTTTCCCTCGTTTCCTTCCAAAGGATGAGAGCCTCATCAAGCTTGAGGCCCGGTGCTTCAACGGGCACGGCGAGAAGGGGGCGGCCGATGGTCTTGACGAGATCGCTGATTTCGACCTGGCCGGATGGCGAGAAGACACTTTCGCGGCCATCGACGGGCGCGAGGACCAGATCGGCGACGCGCGCTTCGTTGGCGACGTGCTCATATGCCGGGCCGAAGGTCATTTTCGTTCGCCACTCGAGCTTGTTCACGCCCGCCAACGCCGTGCGAAACTCGTCTTCGGCAGCTGCGGCATGATCGGCGAACTTGCGCAGATTATGCTGGTGAGGCGCGCAGGGTCCGGCGCCTCTGATGGAGGCCGCGTGCGTGGAGACCTGCTTGGCGGCAATTCCGATCACTGTCGAATTGAAGCGCGCGGCCACGTCGCGAGCGACGGCCAGAAGACCGGCGTTCGATCGACCCACCCGCATGCACACCATCAGCGTCGCAAACGACAAGCTTTCCTCCGTAAGACCATGGCGGACCTCTAGCGAGACGCCTCCTTTTTCAGCGCCCGAAAGGCGGACAAGATTCTCTCCCGCTGGTTGGCGTCCTGGATATAGATGTCGGTTCTGGTGCTGACCGACGGTTTTCCGTCCCAGACGGCGTGCACGCAAGGGGCGCCGGCGCACTGGAACAGGACCCCCAGCGCCTTCTCGCCCTCATCGGACAAGTCATCGGTTGTTTCAGGGGAGATCGTAACGTCGTCGATGGCGAACCTGGCTTGGTGCGTCCCGCGAGAGGCGAGGCCGCCTCCGCGATAGTCCTCAAAATCTTCGTCCAAGGAAATGATGATGCCGCCGGTGTCGGCTCGCGAAAATGTGACCGTCTTGATCAGCCATCGCCTATCGTAGTCTGTTTCGGGGGTATGATACTTGGGGTTCGCCGCAGTCGCTGCAGGAAGAGCGGTCGACAGAAAGGCCTGGGCGTCTGCCTCGGACGCAAAGGTCGGAGCCGAGTTTTCGGCCAACCGGATCTGCGCGGACACTTTGGACGTCGAGGGCGTCCAAGATCCTGCGGCTGAAGTCGTCGCCAGCGCCGCGGCCATCATCGTCATCAGCAACCACACCGTCGTCCGCCCCCTGTACGCATGTGGATATAGATACGGATGCCCGCGCTCGCCACCTTCGGGGGCATAGACGTGCGGCCGCACAATTTGGTGCGCCGCAGCATAATCCCTTGAATTGGGCCGTCTCGTCCGCCATCTAGCATTTCGAGCGCCGCTCCGGAGCCCATTTGTCCAGCCAATCGATGTTAAGGTCGGACCCGTCCACGACCCTGGGATCGCGCTGGGGCGTGTTCGGCAATCTGGCCTTCACGGTCATCCTGATTGCGAGCGCCGCGTCGAACGTCGGCATTGCGATGTTCGACACCTCGACGAGCTGGTTGATGACCAGCCTCAATCCCGATCCGATGATGGTGTCGGCGGTCCAGATCGCGACCACCTTGCCGATGTTCCTGCTCACGCTGCCTGCTGGCGCATTGGCGGACATCGTGGATGCGCGCCGGCTCCTGCTGGGAGCGCAACTCGCGGTCGCCGCGATCTCGATCGCCTTCGCGGCTCTTGTGTCCCTGCGTCTGGCGACCCCCGGCGCGCTGCTTGCGACAACCTTCGCTCTCGGAGCAACCAGCGCGCTCGCCGCGCCCGCATGGCTGCTTGTCACGCCGATGCTGGTTTCCAAGGACGACCTTGACAGCGCTGTCGCGATCAACAACGCCAGCTTCAACGTCAGCCGCGCGATCGGTCCGGCGGTCGGAGGGTTCACGATCGCGGCATTCGGAATTGTATTTCCCTTCTGGTGCTATTCTCTCGGCAACGTCGCGCTTGTCGCCGCTGTGCTTTGGTGGCGCGCTCCGCGCAGGATCCAGGAGACGCTGCCGGCCGAACGGCTCACCAGCGCGGTGCGGACCGGGCTGCGCTACGTGCTCAACAACCGCGCGATGGACGCGACGATCCTCCGCGCGGTCGCGTTCTTCCTGTTCGCGAGCGCATATTGGGCCCTTCTTCCGCTCGTTGCGCGTACGCAGCTGCACAATGGCCCGGCGATCTATGGCGTGCTTCTCGGCATGATCGGGTTGGGATCGATCGTCGGGTCGTTCGGGCTCGATTGGCTCAAGGCGCGCCTCGGTCCCGATCGTCTCGCGGTCCTGGCCAGCCTTGGCACGATCGCGGCGCTCGGCATGTACGGAGCGGCGAGAGAGCCTCTCTTGGCGATGGGGGCAAGCATTCTGGCCGGGGCGTGCTGGATCGTCATGATGACGACGCTGTTCGTCTCGGCGCAGGTGGCGCTGCCGGAATGGGTGCGCGGGCGCGGGTTGGCGATTTTTCTGACGGCCTTTTTCGGCGCCATGACCCTGGGGAGCGCGATCTGGGGCCAGATCGCGAGCGTCGAAGGGCTGTCGACGACGCTCTACATCGCCGCCGCCGGGGCGCTCCTGGGCATGATCGTCACCTTGCGCCTCAGGCTGCAAACCGCCGCGGCGCTCGACCTTTCGCCTTCCATGCACTGGGGCACGCCGGTGTTCGCCCAGCCGGTCGACGACGATCAGGGACCGATCTTGGTGACCGTCGAATACAGGATCGACCCGCAGGACAAGGCGCCGTTCATTGCTGCAATGCAGGAAATCGGGCTCGAGCGGAAGCGCGACGGCGCCTACGCCTGGAATGTGTTCGAAGACACCGCGGAGATCGGCCGGGTGGTCGAAGTCTTCCTGATCCAGACGTTCCTCGAATTGAAACATTTGCGCGCGCGCGTCACCAATGCCGACCGGATGATCGAGGAAGAGGCGCACCGGTATTTGCAGGAGCGGCCGAAGCCGACTTTTCTCGTCGCGCCGAAGCGCAGTCGGCAACGGCGACGGAAACTGGCCGGGTTCGCCGGCGCGCGGGCGGAGCAGACTTGAGACGGGGTGGAGCAGAAATCCTCCCTCCTCAAGAGCGAGTTTCAAAACCCAACGACCCTCGTCCTGAGGCGCCCGAAGGGACCTCGAAGGACGATACCAGTGGACTCCGGCGATCCTCGCAGCGTCCTCTGGAGCATCCTTCGCCCTTTGCATTCGCAAAGGGCGCCTCAGGATGAGGTCCACAAACTTTGAAACAGACACTTAGACATTCTTCGCCGGCGCGTTAGCGCTCGGTCCACTTTCCCTCCTCCCCCCTTCGCAGGCGGCGATCTGACGACCCATCAGGCGCCGCACCTCGCTCTCGTCCGCAATGCGACTGAAACGGTCGAGCGCCCCGACCCGTCGGAAGCTTTCGTGCAGATAGGAGCCGACGGGAGGGCAGACGCGGGGGTCGTAATGGCTCCACCGGATCGCTTCGCTCCAGAGGTGCAGGAGCGTCGCGCCCTCGAGCGCGTCGGCGACCCAGTCGCGCCAACCCCGCAGGAACGGCTTCCAGAACTGCTCGGGTTCGATCGGGTAGCAGACTCGCGGGTCAAGCGCTCGGCCATAGAGTCCATGCTTCTCGAGGACAGGCGTCAGCAGAAACGGCCCGAGCGCGCCCCATTTCTGGTCCACGTCGACCATGCTCTCGGCCGTCGCGACGAGTTCCGCCAGCGCCGGATCGGAGGGGGGCAGCCGAAGAACCGCATTGTTGACCAGCAACGTGCTGACGGCGTCGGCCTGGCGGCAAAAGATGTAGGGCTCGCCTAGGAACGAGGGCCTTTTCAGGCAGACGAGGTCGGCGTCGACCCAGCAGCAGCCGGTTTCCCGGATCATCCGGTAGCGAAACATATCCGCGAATGTCGCGATCGACGGCTTGCCGTCGACGATGTAGCGGCGAACCAAAGATTTGTCGGGAGAGATCGACCGCGCGTCCGCGAGGCGGACGCCGTGCGGAAGCTCGAGGCGATCGTCGTAGCTGTAGAGGCGAACCGGCGCGTCCGCTTGCGGAAAGGTGGCCAGACAGGCGTAGGCGAACGGGTTGAGCGGCCCTCCATGCCAGAAGGAGGCGAATTCGCAGTCGGTGCTCATGGAGCCGGTTTCGTTCACTCGATCCGCGCCAGCACGTTGCGGCCGGCTTCTTCCCAGTCGCCGAAGAACGTCTCGGTGGTCAAATCGCCGCGCGCGACGAACTCGCAGTAGATGTCGAAGATCCAGCTGGCGTGGACATCGTCGAGCAAGAGATGCCGTCCCTTGAGCCCCCGGCCCATGCGGATGCTCTGGGTCACGTCCGAGAGACAGACTTCGCTCGTATGGCCGCCGTCCACATGGATGATGTCGAAATTGAGCTCGTCGCGCCGGTCCGCGAGCCACGGAAGCACCTCGCGCGAATCGCCGGGAAAGAGATGCACGCGTCCCGGGAATTCGCCCTTGAGGAAGTCGACGCACTCGATTGTGTAGCCGTGGGTCATGATGTCGACACCGTAATATTCGAGCCGCGGGTTTGATGAGAGGGCGAGCAGCGCCCCGTGCCCGGCGTTGACCCCGACCTCGAGCAGCCGGTCCTTGAATCTGCACCGCGCGCCAGACATTTCTGCGCGCCGGGGCGAGATCGTCGGTCGGCGGCCTTTCCGAATATTCTTCATCGAGATCGGGATAGAAGATATTGCCTTCGAGGGGCTCGTGGCTCCGCCGGACGATTGCATGGATCCGCCGCATGCGGTCGAGAAACGCGTCGGAGAAGATCTCCATGAGCGTGTCGCGATGGATCGTGTACTCCGGGACCTCCGAGGCCGGAACGGGCTTGCCCGGGATCATCTTGCGGCCATTCATGGATGTCGGCCCCGGTGTTCATGCTGTCGAGCCGAGGGTCTAAGGCATAATGCCGCCGATGAACAATGGCCGGGAATCTGCGAACGTCGGTGAATGACCGCGCGCCGGCGCCTTTCGGAAGCTTATCGTGGCTTGCCGAAACAAAAGGTCCTCCGGCAACGCCGGGGTTGAAGCACGAGCGCGCCCGTAAGGACAGGACGGTTCGGAGATCGTTGACGTGGGTGGGGGCCCAACAGCGATAACGGTTCCAGCCAACAGTTAACCGTTCCAGTCGATTGGGAGCGGTTCTCTTGTATTTGTTAGTCGGATAGGCTGGGTGGTCGCAGACATGGGCGGGGCGGCGGGATGGGTACGCTTGGTTTTTGTATCGGGGTCGCGGTTCTCGCGTTCTGCTGCGGTTTTCTCGGCCTGAAACTCCACATCTGGCTGCCTGAGCGCCACGCGCCGGACCAGGCCCGCGACATGATCGGGGCGATGACCGGCCTCCTCGGCCTCCTGCTGGCGCTGGTTCTCGGCACCCTGGTCGGCTCGTCCTACACGCTTTACGCCACCCAGAAGGCGGAGATGGAAACGCTGGCCGCAAGGGTGCTGCAGCTCGACGCGGCGCTCGACGCCTATGGCCCGGAAGCCGAGCCCGGCCGGGTGGGGCTGCGCAAGGGGATCAAGCACAGCTACGAGGCAATCTGGGGCGGCCCCACCGCCGATCTCCGGGAGATGAGCGTCAAGAGCGTCGTCTCCCAGTCGAAGACGCTGGATCAGTTTCTCATGAGCCTCACGCCGAAGTCCGACGCGCAAAAGCAGGTTTTGGCGACCGCCAATGTCGCCGCCGGGCAGATCGCGCAGACGCGAATCCTGATGATGCTGCAACTCGCCGGCGGCATCTCCTGGCCGATGGTGGCGATCGTCGTCTGCTGGTCGCTGCTCCTCTTCTGCGGCTACGGCCTAGTGTCGCCGCTGAACGCGACGGTGCTGACCACGCTCGCCTTCGGGGCGATCGCGGTGGCGAGCGCCATCTTCCTCATCATCGAGCTCAGCCAGCCCTATTCGGGCCTGTTCCGCATCCCGCCCGGAGCGTCGCTCGAGACGATCGACGCGCTCGGCTCATAAAACAGTATTATAATGTGTGTTATCCAGGAGGCGGCGTTGACCGCGCGACGCTAAACGGGGTCTCAAGCGCTTGAAATCGTTAGACCCAGACGCTAAACTGGCGCTAAAGCGCCGATAGCCGGCGTTTCGGCCAAGACCGGCGGCAGGACTGCTCCGGCCTGACCGCCGGCCCGCCAAGATTGCAGACAGCTCGGACGCGGCTTGCCTGCGGCATCGCCTTCGGCCTTTGTTTCGTCGAGAAACCGTCTATGGATGGGAGGATGACCCAAGGCGCTTCCTTCCGCGCGCTCCTCCCGCTCCTGTCCTACGGCCGCCGCTACAAAGGACGGGCGCTGGCCGCCCTCGCGGCGCTGGCCACGTCCGCGGCGGCGACCCTGGCGGTTCCCTTCGCGCTCCGTCGGATGATCGACTTCGGCTTCTCCAAAGACAGCGGTGGGACAATCGATGTCTACTTCCTGGCGGTCGGCGTGGTCGTTCTCGTCATCGCGCTCGCGGCGGCGATCCGGTACTATCTGGTGGCCACCCTCGGCGAACGCGTGGTCGCCGACCTTCGCCGCGACGTGTTCGCCCATCTGACCGGTCTCGACGCCTCCTTCTACGACACCGCCCGGACCGGCGAGCTCGTTTCGCGCCTGACCGCGGACACCACCCATATCAAGGCCGCCTTCGGCTCGTCGGCTTCCATCGCGCTGCGCAATCTCATCATGTTCGTCGGCTCGACGGCGCTGATGGTCTACACCAGCCCGAAACTTTCGGCGCTGGTGCTCGTCGCGATACCCGTGATCGCTACGCCATTGATCGCGTCCGGCCGGGTCGTCCGCCGGCGCTCCCGCCATGCGCAGGACACCCTTGCCGAAGCGACCGCCTTTGCGTCCGAAGGCCTCGGCGGCGTGCGGACGATGCAGGCCTTCGGCGCCGAGTTGGCCAGCCGGGCGCATTTCGCCGGCGCGGTCGATGGGGCTTATGACGCGGCGCGCGAAGCCGCCGCCACCCGGGCGATTCTGATCGCGGTCGCCGTGTCGCTCGCCTTTTGCAGCGTCGTGGTCGTGCTCTGGCTCGGCGCGCGCGACGTGCTGGCGGGACGGATGAGCGGCGGCCTCCTGTCGCAATTCGTGCTCTTCGCCGTGCTCGGCGCGACCTCGCTCGGCGAACTGTCGCAGGTCTGGAGCGAGACGGCTGCGGCGGCGGGCGCGGCGGGCCGCATCTCGGAGCTTCTGGCGGTCAAGCCGCGGATCGTCGCCCCTCCGAGGCCGGTCGCGATGCCTGACCCGCCGCGAGGCGCGATCGAATTCGACCATGTGAGCTTCGCCTATGAGGGAGCGCCGGACACGCGCGTGATCGACGACCTGAGTTTCGCCATCGCTCCTGGAGAACGGGTTGCGATCGTGGGCGCCTCGGGGGCCGGCAAGTCGACGGTGTTTCAACTCATTATGCGCTTCTACGATTGCCAGGACGGGAGGGTTTTGGTCGACGGAGTTGACGTCAAGACCGTTCATCCGAGCGAACTGCGCAAGAGGATCGCCCCTGTTCCGCAGGAGGCGTCGATCTTCGGCGGCACGGTGTCGGAGAACATCGCTTATGGACGTGAAGGCGCGAGCGAACGGTCGATCGAGGCGGCCGCCCGCCGCGCGGCCGCCGACGGCTTCATCCGCGATCTCGACAAAGGCTATCGGACCGAGCTCGGGGAACGGGGCGTGACCCTGTCCGGCGGGCAGCGGCAACGGCTGGCGATCGCGCGGGCCATCCTCAAGGACGCGCCGATCCTTCTGCTCGATGAGGCGACGTCGGCGCTCGACGCGCACAGCGAGGCGCAAGTGCAGGCTGCGCTCGACGACGTCATGAGCGGCCGGACGACGCTGGTGATCGCCCACCGCCTCGCGACCGTTCTCAAGGCGGACCGCATCCTGGTGATGGAGGGCGGTCAAATCGTCGAGGAGGGCGATCACGCGTTGCTGGTGGCGAAGGGCGGCGTCTACGCACGCTTGGCGCGCCTCCAGTTCGAGCAGGGCGCGTCCGCGCTGGAGGCGCAGATTTGACAACTCGTCTTATTCAAGGCGCGATTGAGCCTCAAACCGGTGAAAGGGTGGAATGCCTTCCGCGGATCAATCCGCCGCGCTTGACATTGAATCGCCTCATCGTGTCATTTCGTCGCCGTCGGATCTGCCGGCCGGATACTGACCGGCTTGGTTGAATGTCGGATTTCCAACGCGCCAAGTTTAAGAGACTCGCTGGAGTTTCGGAGAGCGGCCGAGTGGGCCGGGAAGCAGGTAGGGCAGGGTGACGGTTCGCACGGGCGCAATTGCTGGCAGACGCGACGGGGGGACCGGGGAATTGGCCGTCCGCGGCGTCGTCGTCGATCATCTTGTTCTCATGAAGCCCCGCGTGATGTCGCTCGTGGTGTTCACGGGCGCGGTGGGATTCGTTCTGGCGCCGGGGCATGTCGACTGGCTGAAGCTGGTCGCGACGCTTTCGGCGATGGCGGCCGGCGCCGGCGCATGCGGCGCGCTCAACATGTGGTGGGACGCCGACATCGACGCCAACATGGCGCGCACCGCGATGCGCCCGATTCCACGCGGCGCGGTGCCGTCGACCCAGGCGCTGGCGATCGGCGCGTTGCTGTCGATCGTGTCGGTCGGCGCGCTCGGCATGCAGGTCGGCTGGCTCGCCGCGGCGCTTCTCGCGCTGACCATCGCGATCTACATCCCGCTCTACACGATGGTCCTGAAGCGGCGGACGCCGCAGAACATCGTGATCGGCGGCGCCGCAGGAGCCTTGCCGCCCGTCATCGGTTGGGCGGCGGCGGCTCACTCGCTCTCGGTCGGGCCACTGGCGCTCTTTCTCTTCATCTTCCTGTGGACGCCGCCGCACTTCTGGGCGCTTGCGCTCTGCCGCAGCGGGGATTACGAGCGTGTCGGCGTGCCGATGCTTCCGAATGTCGTCGGTCCCGTCGCGACTTGCCGGCAGATCGTGATCTATGCGCTGCTGCTCGTCGCGTCGTCGTTCGGGGCGCTCCTCATTCCGGGCGTCGGCGCCATCTATGGAACGGTCGCCGCTGTATGCAACGCAATCCTGCTGTGGCGGGTCTTCGCTCTCTATCGTCTGCGCAACGGCGAGGAGTTGCCGCGACGCAAGGCGGCGATGGCGTTGTTCGGGTACTCGATCCTCTACATGTTCCTGCTGTTTGCGGCGCTGCTTGCGCAGGCGGTGGTGCGATGACGCTCGACGCGCGCTATCGGGCTGCTCCTCGCCGATGAAAGGTCCCCTCATGTTGAACCCTGACCCGGCGAGAGGGCGGGGCAAGTGGATCACGTTCGCTCTTCTCTTGGCGCTCGCTGTGTTCCTCTATGCCGGAGTCATCATCATCAAGGTCATCAGCCCCGGGTTCTGAAGCGCCATGATTGCCGTTCGCCAATTGCCGCATGTGCTCGCGGTCATCAACGCCGCGACCATCGTGGCGCTCCTCTACGCCTATAGCCGCATCCGCGCCCGCGATCGCGAAGGCCACCGGCGGACGATGACTGTCGCGGTCGGGCTCGGCGTCGCGTTCCTCGCGGTCTATCTCGTCTATCACGCCTCGGCGGGCCTGGCGAAATTCGGCGGATATGGCCCGATCCGGCCGATCTACTTCACCTTGCTGACCATCCACGTGATCATGGCCTTTGTGGTCGCGGTGCTCGTGCCGCTGACCTTCTACAACGCGATGAAGCAGCGTTTCGCGACCCACAAGCGGCTCGCGCGCGTGACGCTGCCGGCGTGGCTGTTCGTCGCTGCCTCCGGCCTTGTCGTCTATGTGATGGCGGTTCACCTCTATCCGATACCCGCGAGCTGACGCCATGAGCCACGCGGCCCGATCTCACTCCTCCTCGATCATCGGGCTCGGCGCGGCGGCGCCCGCCGCGGGCGCGCTGCGACGTGAGCTCGTCGGGTGGGCGTGGCTGGCCGTCGGGGCGCTCGCGGTCGCGGGCGTCTTCGCCCTTCTGCTGGCTCTTTCGCGCGTGCCCGGCATGGACAAGGCGCCGTTCTGGCCGATCGGCTTCTTTTACAAGGGGCTCGTCATCCACGTCGTGTTCTCGCTCGTGATTTGGCTTATGGGGGTGTTCGCCTTTCTGGTTACGGTCGCGACCCAGCAGGTAGGGGGCGACAATTTGCGCGCCGCGCCGCTCGGCCGGATCGGGCAGGGGGTCGCGCTGGTCGCCTTCCCCTGCCTGTTCGTGCCGGCGTTCTTCAATGCGACCCAGCCTGAACTCACCAACTATATCCCGCTCATCCGCCACCCGGCCTACGACTTCGGACTCCTCCTGCTGGCGGCGGGCGTGCTCGCGCCGGTGATCCGCCTGTTCGCCAATCTCGACGCGCGGCGCCCGATGCCGACCCTGACGGTCGCGATGTCGATCGCCGGCTTCGTCTATCTCATGGCACTGGCCTCGTTCGCCGTCGCCGGGATCCTGCTCGCCCGCCAGGGTAACCTGACGGTCTCGCGCGACACGCTGTTCTGGGGCGGCGGCCACCTGATGCAGTTCGTCTACGCGATCGTGCTCCTGACCAACTGGCGGATCCTGGCGGGTCGCAGCCTCGGCGAGAGGGCGGTCGAAGACGCCATGTTCCGCATCGCCGTCGGGATCGTCGGCGCGCTGGCGATCGCCGGGCCCATCTTCTACGTGGTCTTCGACCCCTTCTCGCAGGCGCAGCACGACGCGTTTCGCCTGCTGCAATTCGGCATCGCTCTTCCGACCCTCGTCTTTGCCGCGTCGCTCATTGCCGACGCCTCCGCGCTCGGGCGGCCGGCGCGCTGGCCCTGGCGGGATCCGGCCTTTTTCACCCTGGCGGCGTCGCTCGCGCTCTTCGCCCTCGGCGGCGTGATGGGTCTCCTCATTTCGGGTTCGGACACTCGCACGCCGGCTCACTACCACGCGGTGATCACAGCGGTCAGCGTGTCGAGCGCCGGCATGCTGCTCACCTTCGGGCTCGACGAGCTCGGCCTCGCCCCGGTCTCGGAGCGGGCGACGCGGATGCTGATCGCCCTCTACGGCGGCGGGCAGTTCGTCGCCTCGATTGGCATGTTCGTCGCCGGCGGCTACGGCGCGGCGCGCAAAACTCCGGACGGCGTCGGTTCGCTCGACGCAGTCGCCGCGGCCGGCATGGCGGTGCATGGCGTCGCCTCGATCTTCACCATCCTCGGCGGGGCGACTTTCGTCATCATCGCCATTCGGGCGCTCCTGCGGCCGAAGGTCGTTCGGGCGAATGCGTAGCGATCCGATGGCCGCAGCCTCCGCCAGGCCGAAGAACTGGGCAGTCCTTCTGGGTCTCGTGGCCGTCGGTCTGCTCGCGATGGCGGCTCTGCAGATGCGCCATCCAGCCCCGGACGCCGACATGGTCGAACTTTCGGACAAGGCGCCGGCGAAGCTGGGTCCCATTTTCGACGAGGCGGGCAGGCCGGTGTCACTCGAAACGTTCCGCGGCAAGACGGTCATCCTCAATCTCTGGGCGCCGTGGTGCGCGCCGTGCCTCGCGGAGATGCCCTCGCTCGACCGGCTGGCGGCGCGGCTGCCGCAAAAGGATTTTGCGATCGTCCCGGTGACGAAGGACCCGGTTGGCCCCTCGCCGTCAAAGGCCGTGTTCGACAAGCTGGCGCTCAAGCGCTTGAAACTCTATCTCGATCCCGACGGCAAGCTCGGGACGGAGGTGGGGGCGCGCGGCTACCCGACCACCCTCATCCTCGGCGCGAACGGGGCGGCGCTCGCCTACCGTGAAGGCGAAACAGACTGGGACAGCGACGCCATGATCGCGAAGCTCGACAAACTCGAGGAGCGCTCACGGCGGGCGGAGTAGGGTGGTTGGCCGATGGCCTCGGCCATATGGATCGAAGCAAACAAACGCGAGACCGCTACGATAGCCATGAGCAGAGCGATGCTCGCGAAAACGATGGCGCTCCTGAGTTCCGCGAGATCGCGGAACTTGCCGGCGCCGAAGGTGAAGCGACGGTCTTCGGCCTAGCGTTGAGCGAAGTGTGGCCGAGAGCATCGAGCAAGAGCGCACCGGCGTCGTGCTCATCTGGAGTCCATCGGCGATGAGACCGATCGAGGCAAAGGCGCAGCCTGTCCACAGTCAAGGTAAGGCGTTGGGACAAGCCAGAGAGAGTACGCGGCGCTACACTCCTCAAAATTACGTTGGCAATCCATACTAGGCCTCCCGTTCGCGGCGCCAGGCTTCTGCGGCGTTCATGAGGGCCTGCGCCGCGTCGTCGGGCACAAGGCGGCTCAGAGCGACGAGATAGTCCGTCTTCATCGTGAAGCCTTTGTGGTTCCGGCACGGCGCTAGGGCGAGCGCCTCCAGGGCGCCGGACTCCGCCTTGACCGCAGCCTCGATCGAGGCGTCGTCGACCCCGTCGGGTAGCTGGTCGACCCTAAGCCGCGCGGCTCGGTGCGCGTTCCATCAGCGTCCGCAGGCCCGCAGGCGCCTTCCCGGTGATCGTGGCGAGGCGCTCTGCGAGCTCGCTTTGGTCAGCCGATGAAGAGGTCACGTTGCCTTCCTTGTCCAGCGGCCTTCAAGGGAACTTCGGCTTATGCTCGACCGGGCTTTGCCCTTGAGTGGCGGAGTCACCGCGTACCCGCCGCCACGCTTAACCCAAAGCCTTCAGCCAGTGAAACGACCGATCAGCCGTTGGCAAAACAACGCGAGCCCCCGTCACCGTTCGAGCTAGGAACGCTGTTGCCTCATCTGACGCCAATCTGAACGACCGGCAATGGGTATTTCTACCTATTCGGCTTCGCCTCAAGATAAAAACGGCATTCGCCCCTTTCGCGTCCCTGGCGGAGCGGCCCGATGGTCCAGAGCTCGCGATCGCGCGGCTGTGGTTTAAATCTTGAGCCTGCTTCTGCGAAACTTAAAGGAGGTCAAGACCAGGAGCTTTCGATTGACCTCAGCCGCCCTGTCGTAACCCGGGCTGGGACGCGTGGAGTGGAGCCAGCGGCGTAGTGATGTCAATAAGATGCGCCGTCATGGCGCCGGTTTACTTGACGATCGTAAGGATTATCCTTACCAAACCCTTGACCTTTGGCGTGCCAGCATGATCACGAGCAGAAATGAATAGCGCGCCAGCTTCGCGTGTTGAAGGACGAACCATTGAGGAGGATAGAGGCATGAGCTTTCGATTGACTCGGGCCGCCTTTGGCGCGGTCGCAGCTTTATCGCTCTTCGGGATCATAGAAATGAACCCGGCTCAGGCGGCGGAAAACGTGCGGGTGCGCGGCACGATCGTGAGCCTGGACGGGTCGACGCTGACGGTGAAGACCCGCGAAGGTCCGACGGCAGCGCTGGCGCTGAAGCCCGGATGGAAAGTGACCGGCGTCGCCGCCGCATCGCTGGCCGACATCAAGCCAGGCGACTTCGTCGGGGTTGCGTCCCTGCCGCGGTCGGCAGGCGGCGACGGCGCCCTCGAAGTCCTGATCTTTCCCGCCACGATGAAGGGGACCGGCGAAGGCAGCTATCCGTGGGACCTGAAACCCAAGAGCACCATGACCAACGGGACCGTCGCCAACGCTGTCAAAGAGGTCGACGGGCGTAAGCTCACCTTGTCGTACAGCGGCGGGCAGGAGAAGACGATTTCCGTCGCCGACGGCACGCCTATCGTCACCTTCGCACCGGCCACGCAGGCGGACTTGAAGCCCGGCGCGACCGTGTTCGTTCCGGCGCAACGGGCGGCAGACGGAGCTCTTTCGACCGGGTTCGTCGTGGTTGGCGAGAACGGCGTCGCGCCGCCGATGTAGGCCACGGCCGCGGGCGGTTTGGGTAAGGGCGCCGCGAGGAGTCGAAGCCGCGGCCCCCCGAGCGATCTGGCTGCCACACGGCGCAAAGTTGATTTGAGGAGCTGACCCAGACTTCCCGAAAAGAGGACGACGATGGCGCGAACCCACCAGCCAGGCGAATCCGTTTTCAGAGCGATCCTGCCTGAAGACATCGAATGGAAGCCGTTCCCGGCCTTCCCGCCTTCGGTGCGCCTTGCCGTCCTTGTCGGCGACCCTTCAAAGCCCGGCCCATACGTGATCAGGGTGAAAGCGCCCGCGGGCGTGAAACTGATGCCCCACCGTCACCCGGAGGACCGAATCTATACGGTGATGTCCGGCGTCTTCTACATCGGCCTCGGCGATCGGTTCGACGGCGACAAGGTCACGGCCTATCCGCCCGGTAGCGTCATCGTTCTGCCTGGCGATACCCCTCACTTTCACTGGGCGAAGTCCGGCGAGTACGTCACCCAAGTGATGGCCATTGGTCCCTTGGGCCTCGAATACCTGGATCCCGACGACGATCCGCGCCAGCAAAATCCGACGAACTAGGGTCCGCCACAATCTCACTCGCGAAGCACCGGCTGCTTTGCGGATGCGATCCATGGGCTTGGCGCCATCGCCTCAGCCGAGGACGCGTTTCGTGCGTTTGTCACCGCGAAGCCGGGGTCCAGCTTCCGCGATCGCTTCGGCGAAGCGCGACCGTGAGCGTTGGCGATCTGTTGTGGAATTCAATGTTGCAAGCTTGCAACAGCGATGGCAATTATGACGGGATGGTGAAAGTCTTCATTGACTTCGTCATCGTGCCCTAGGGCCTGTGTTCAGTTAAGGAGGATGACGGCGCAGGCGAGTTGAACCCCGGCGAGGAAAATCTTATCGAGCTTGTCGTAGCGCGTGGCGATGGCGCGGAAATGTTTGAGCTTGTTGAAGAAACGCTCAATGAGATTGCGTTCGCAGTAGAGGATGAAATCGCACGGGCGCGGGGTTTTTCGGTTTGATTTGGGTGGGATGACTGGGGTGATCGCTCGAGCATTGAGGGCGCTGATGAAGGAGTTGGCGTCGAAGGCCTTGTCGGCGATCAGAGCGTGGGGATCGAGGGCTTCGATTAGAGCTTCGGCGCAAGTCAGATCGTGATCCTGGCCCGGGCTGAGCATGATCCCGGCGGGATTGCCGAGGGCATCGACAACCGCGTGGATTTTGGTGGTCAATCCGCCGCGGGATCGGCCGATGGCTTGCGCGCCCTCTTTTTTGGGCGCCCGCGCTATGCTGATGAGCGCGCACGATGGTGGCGTCGATCATCATGTACTCGTTGTCGTGGTCGTCGGATAAGAGCTTGAAAACCCGCTCGAAAACGCCGCTCTTGGCCCATCGGTTGAAGCGCTGGTAGACGATCTTCCAGTCCCCGAAACGCTCGGGCAGATCACGCCACGGGACGCCGGCTCGAAACCTGAAAAGGACAGCTTCGACGAACAGCCGATTGTCCGCCGCAGTGCCGCCCACATGGCCTTCGCGGCCCGGCAGAATGTCTTTGATCCGATCCCACTGGTCGTCGCGCAGGGAATATCGTCGCATCGGTCAGCCCCTCCTAAAGGCCGACCGCTCACGAGTCAGACATTTGCTGATTCGGGAAATCCCTCTCCTATCCAAAACACAAAACGTTCCGCCTCCGATTCCAATCCGTTCTCAAATCAAATGAAGACAGGCCCTAGTTAGATAAGCTTGCTAGCGAGCAGCTAGACCAGACCTCGCTGGCGGGCGCCAGACGAAAGCGAGGATAGGGGAGCGCCAAAGTTACCCGCACTCGCGGTTGCGGGACTAATAAACTGAGACTATTCTTTCACTTGACCCTAAAGGACGAGGAGAGAAGGTTCTCCCCGTCCTTTTCGTTTGAACGCGAATATTGCCGTCCGTATGCCGCCGCGCCAGAGCCTTGATCGCGGGCTCAGATCAATCATCGGCGCCGCCGCGTTCCGCCCTGTCTCAATGGGCGCGCCTGAAACCAAACCCTTTGTCGGCCGTATCAGGTATCGGCAGAAGCCGAGCCTGTTGTTTGGGGATTCTATGGGTTGCGGCCGCCCTTGGCGGCCCGGGATAATGGGTCCCGGGCCGCCTTGGCGGCAGGACTGGATGTCTGGCCACGACGCGAGTGCGGTCGCAGACCTCAAAGCCCTCAGTAGAGGGCCTGGCGTTCCGCATGAAGCTCATGAACCTTTGTGACCGCAGCGAAAGGCCTGTCAGTTCCTCGACCGAAACGATATGCCCACCGCTCAGGAAATACATTCCGTCGACATGCATCACCGTAAATCCCGCCATGAAGCCTTCAAGCGGTCAGAACGGATGCTCGCCGATGTGCGCGCGTCTGTCTCCGCCGTATCCGGAGAGCAGCACTGAAGTCGGAACTTTCCGCTTCCGAAGCTCGTCGCGTCGCGCTTACGGCGCAGGGCTTCAACGCGATGCGTCGCCACGAGGTCGTCGGCGCGGCGCAGCTGCGCAAGGGCATCGATCGGCTCGGCCTTCTTCAGATCGACAGCGTGAACGTTCTGGTGCGGGCCCAGTATCTGCCGCTCTTCTCACGCCTGGGTTCATACGAACCCGCCCTCCTCGACGCTCTGGCGACAGCCAAACCCAGGCGCTTCTTCGAATATTGGGGGCACGAGGCGTCGCTGCTGCCGATCGACTGCCAACCCCTGCTGCGCTGGCGCATGGCCCGCGCACTTCGCGGCCAGGGCATGTGGCGGCGCCTCGAACCCTTTGCGGCGGAGAAGCGGGGCGAGGCCGATGCTCTGCTCGCCCGCATCGAGACAGAGGGACCGTTGGCCGCTTCCGATGTGGCGGGCAGCAGGGCCTCGAAGGGCATGTGGGCGTGGAGCGCCGCCAAGCATGCGCTGGAATGGCTGTTCTGGGCGGGGCTGGTCGCCGCCACCCACCGACGAGGCAGCTTCGAGCGAGTCTACGACCTGCCCGAGCGGGTATTGCCGCGTGCTATCCTCCAACTCCCCACGCCAAGCGGCGTTGACGCCCGTCGGGCGCTCCTCGCGCGCTCGGCGCGGGCGCTCGGCGCCGCGACGGCGGACGACCTGCGCGATTACTATCGCATCCCCGCCGAAGACGCGCGGCTGCCGATCGAACAATTGGTCGAAGAGGGAACCATTATTCCCGTGAGCGTGCGGGGTTGGCGGCAACAAGCCTATCTGCACAAGGATGCGCGCCCGGGCCGCAAGCTCGAAGGCTCGGCGCTGTTGTCACCCTTCGACCCGCTCATTTGGCGCCGTCCGCGGACCGAGAGATTATTCGGGTTCCGCTACCGTCTTGAAATCTACACGCCACCCCACAAGCGCGAGCACGGTTACTACGTGCTGCCTTTCCTCATGGATGGCGCGCTCGTCGCCCGCGTGGACCTGAAGGCGGATCGCAAAGTCGGCGCGCTGATTGTCCAGCGCGCGCATGTCGAGCCAGACGCCCCGCAATATACGGTGGAGCGGCTGATCGAAGAGCTTCGCTTGATGGCGTCATGGCTCGGATTGTCGAGCCTCGCCCTTGCGCCGGGCGCCGCCATCGACCGTCTCTTCACGACCATCCCCGTCGAGGCCCGCCCGGCATTTGTCGAGCTGGCGCCCGCTAAATCCGAGACGGCCTCTAATGGATGAGCGACCGGTGAGAAGCGTCGAGACCGACGCCCTGCGGATCGCCTACGTCGAACACGGTCCCGCCAACGGCTGGACGGTCATCCTGTCGCACGGCTTCCCCTACGACGTGCATGCTTTCGATGAAGCAGCTTCGATCCTGGCGCAAGCCGGAGCGAGGGTCATTGCCCCCTATGCGCGCGGGTTCGGCCCAACCCGCTTCGTTTCCGACACTGTCATGCGGAGCGGGCAGCAGGCCGCCCGCGGCAGCGACATCGTCCAGCTCGCCGACGCTCTCGGCGTGGAACGCCCGATCCTCGGTGGTTTCGATTGGGGAGGCAACGCATCCTGCGTCGCGGCGGCACTGTGGCCGGAAAGGATCGGGGGCCTTGTATCCTACGCGGGCTACGACGTGATCGACGTAACTCGACAACGGCATCCCGTGGCGCCGTCGCTTGAGCGCATCTTCTGGTATCAGCACCTTTTCCAGACGGAACGCGGGCGCGAATGCCTGACTGAACACCGCCGCGAACTGTGCCGGATGCTGTGGAGCGAATGGTCACCCGGCTGGCGGTTCGATGACGCGACCTTCGCTCGGTCTGCGGTCGCGTTCGAAAATCCCGACTTCGTGGATGTCGTGATCCATTGTTACCGCTGGCTCTTTGGCCTTGAGGCGGGCGATCCTGCGCTGCAACCGCTCGAAGACCATCTGGCGGAGAAACCCACGGTGAAGGCGCCCACGGTGACGATCGACGGCGCGACCGACCCGCTCAAGCCGGGTGGGACGGCAGATCACGCCGGCATGTTCGTCGGGTTGCATGAGCACCGTGTCGTGGATGCGGGACACAACCTGCCGCAGCAGGAGCCCCAGCGCCTTCGCCGATGCGGTCATTAAGGTTCGAGATTGGCTGTCCTGAACCAGCCGATCAAGGAGCGGATCATCTCCCGATATTCCTCACGCCAATGACCCGCATCACCCGCATCGTCGTTCCCGACCTGCCGAATTCGACGCGGCCGCCTTCGCCCTTATCAGGCGCAGCGAGCTGATTGGCCGCCCGTTGGCCTCCGCGGGCTTTGTGGCGCAGATCGAGAAGCGCCTCGGCCAACGCTTCGCCCGGGCCTCGCGGCAGACGGCGCACGGCTCGGGGCCGATGCGGTTGGCACGGTTCGCACTTCCTTCATCGCGGTGGACTTGCGCCACCTACTCCTCGCCGACCTCCCGGCCAGAAGCCACCGAAGCTCATGTCACGATGGTCAGCGTACCAGATGGTGCCGCGCAACGCCGCGGCTCCCTGCCTCAAGGCGAAGGAGTCCCCCTGCGAGTGGCTCCATTGCCTTTGCCTCTGCGCTCATCTTATCCGAAGCGCTGGTGACGTAGAGCGTGGCGAGATCCTCGCCGGCGAACGCGGGCATCGTCGGCTGGCTCACGGGTAGGTCGATGTCGCGGTCGACGGAGCCGTCGGGGTGAAAGCGGCGCAGCTTGCCGCCGCCGTGGAGCGCCGACCAATAACCGCCCTCCGTATCCATCGCTGCGCCGTCGGGAACGCCGAGTTCAGCGGGCACAGTTGCGAAAAGCCGACGGTTGGAGATCGCGCCGCTTTTCCCCTCGTAATCGAAGGCGATGATCTCGCCGCTTTTACTGTGCGACAGGAAGAACGTCTGGCCGTCGGCGCTCCACGCCATGCCGTTGTGCAACTCGGCGGCGTCCGGCTCTTCGCGAAGCCCTTCCGCGAAGGTAAAACTGTGGAGCCGTCCTGGCTGGGCGGGCGGGGAACCGCTGAGCGGATCGAACATCACGCCGATCCAGAACCGCCCGTCGACATGGCACGCGCCTTCGTTGAAGCGAAATAGCGCCGGATCGTATGGCGGCGGCGCCAACAGGTGCAGCGCGCCGCTGTCGAGATTGACGAGAAAAAGTCCCTGCCGGAGGGCCACCACCGCCCGGCCATCGCCGGTCATCGCGAAACCGCCGATATCGCTCGTCATCGGCCAACTGCGTGTTGCTTCGTCGCCTGGGCAATAACGGTACAGGGCGGGCGCTTTCACGTCGATCCAATAGAGGGCATTCTCCTCCACGACCCAGGTCGGGGATTCGCCGATCGTCGCATGGAAGTCCAGCACAAACTCGATCGCCATCTCGGCCTCCTCGCATGGTAACCCGTGCGGCGCGCGCCGGTTCCGTTGTCGCGCACGGTGAGCACAGGCAAGCCAGTACGCGAGGGGTTGCGGGGGAACCCTGGTAAGCCCGCCGCGTTGTGATTTCGCCGATGCCGGACAGGCAGCGTTCGCCAAGGGGGTCTATGGGCCCGCGGGACGCTCGCTTGCTGCGTAGGAACCGCAAGCACCGGTATAAAATGCGGGTCGAATGTTCACAACGCGCAGCTTAGGCGAGCCACGATTCGCTCGAGGGACCTGACCTCTCCGAGGAGCGACTCCGATGACATCGACGATTCAAGACTATGCGATCATTGGAGACGGTCGCAGTTGCGCGCTCGTAGCCAGGACGGGTTCGATCGACTTTCTGTGCTGGCCCCGGTTCGACAGCGACGCATGTTTTGCGGCGCTGCTGGGTGATGAGCGTCACGGTCATTGGCGCATTTCCCCGTCGGGATATGTCACGGAAACCACCCGCAAGTACCGCGACGATACGGCGATCTTAGAAACCGACCATGTGACCGATGCCGGCCGCGTGCGCGTGACGGACCTTATGCCTTGGCAAGGCGGCGCGCCGTCGATTATCCGCGTCGCGGAGGGCCTGAAGGGCGAAGTGCAGATGGCGATGTCGTTGAGGCCGCGATTTGGCTACGGCCAGATTGCGCCCTGGACGCAGCGCCACGAACGCGGGGTCATTTTCGAGGTCGGCCCGGATCGCGTCGTGCTCGACTGTCCCGTCGCATTGACTATGGAGAACGACGGGGTCAGCGCCCGCTTCGTCCTCGCCAAGGGCGCGAAGATCGCCTTCGTCCTTAGCCATTCGCCATCGACGTCGTCGCTCCCCCTGCTTTGGAAGTTGATGCCCAGATCGAAGCGACGGAGAAGGAGTGGATCGGCTGGATCGGCCGGTTCGAGGCGAAATGCCGCTGGGACGGTGCTGTGCGACGCTCGCTGATCACGCTACGCACGCTGACCTATCAGGAAAGCGGCGGGATCGTCGCCGCCGCGACATTTGGACTGCCCGAGATTCCGGGCGGATCGGCAAACTGGGACTATCGCTACTGCTGGCTGCGCAACTCCACCTTCACGCTGACCGCGCTGCTCAACGCGGGATTCCGCGGTGAGGCGACGCGCTGGCGTGACTGGATCCTGCGAGCGATCGCAGACGAGCCTGCGGCGATGCAGATCGTCTATCGGATCGATGGCGGCCGCCGCCTGGGGGAATTCGAGCTGGACGGGCTGCCCGGCTACCAGGGCGCAACGCCCGTGCGCGTCGGCAATGAGGCGGCCGGCCAGACGCAGCTCGACGTATTCGGCGAGTTGATGGACAGCTTCGATGTCTTGGCAAAGGCCGGAATAGAGCGCACGCCACGCATAGTCCAGGTTGAGACCGCGATCGTCGAGCACCTCGAGAAAGTCTGGGACAAGCCGAGTTCCAACATCTGGGAAAGCCGAGGCGACCCGCAACGCTACACCTTTTCCCAAGTCATGGCCTGGGTCGGCGTCACCCGCTTTCTCGCGAAGCATGCCAATGACGATCGGGTCGATGGTGGTTTGATCGCCCGCTTGAAAGAGCTCCGTGAAGTCATTCATCGGACCGTGTGCGAGCGCGGCTACAGCAGTGATCTTGGCCGCTTTGTCCAGTATTTTGGCGGCGACGCGCTCGACGCGTCGCTTTTGCTGCTGCCCCTTATCGGCTTCCTTCCCCCCGACGATCCGCGCATCGTCGGCACGATTGCGGCGATCGAACGCGACCTGATGGAGGGCGGGCTTGTACGACGCAAGCCGGCGAAGCCGGGCGGCGACAACGAGGGCGCATTCCTAGCCTGCACGTGCTGGCTCGCCGACTGCTACAAAATGCAGGGCCGCGATGACGAGGCGGCGGCGCTGCTGGAGCGGGTGATCGGGCTTTCAAACGATGTGGGCCTGCTCAGCGAGGAGTACGATTCGCGCAGCCGCAGCCTGATCGGCAATTTTCCTCAGGCCCTGACGCATCTGGGGCTGATCAACACCGCTTTGTTCCTATCCGGCCCGGTGATCCAGCGAGCCGGCGGATGATGCCGCGAGAATCCAAGCCGATTTTTGATTTTCTTGGTTTTTCTGGGTTCGGCTTGGGATAATTTAGGGGAGCGCCCTGCAATCGCGTTCGAGCGGCTCCGCTACGATGACCGGGTGCGCTCGATCAGCGTCGCCTTCCAGTGCCAGACGGCGAGGCCGAACAGGACGAGCGCCGCCGCCTGATGGGCCAGCGCGAGGGGGATCGGCACGGTCAGGAGCAGCGTCGCCACCCCTAGGCCGACCTGCAGCGTCGCGACGCCGAACAGAAGGACAGCCCGTCGGGCGAGCGCGGGCGGCGCGGAGCGCAGGGTGGCGAGCGCCTGGACGAGCGCGAAGGCGAGGACGGCATAGGCAAGCGTCCGGTGATCGAATTGGGCGGTCGCAGGATCGTCGAACAGCGAGCGCAGCGAGGTGAAGGCCTCGGCGGGGACAAAGCTCGAGCCCATCATCGGCCAGGTCTCGTAGATGAGCCCGGCACGCAGGCCGGCGACCAGCGCGCCGAGGCCGAGCTGGACATAGACCAGAGCCGCGAAGGCCGCCGCCGACAGGGAGAACGCGCGGGCGGCCGGCGCGCGCTCCCGCTCGCCGAGGCCTGTCGCGGCATAGATTAACGCCCCGAAGGTCGCGGCGGCGATCATCAGGTGGAGCGCGAGGCGCTGCTGAGCGACCTCGGTGCGCACGCTGAGGCCCGAACTCACCATCCACCAGCCGACGATCGGCTCGAGCGCCAGGAACGCGGTCGCGACCGCGACCTGCCGCCCCAGCGCCCCCTTGAGGGCGCCGCGCATCCAGAACCAGAGCCCCGGCAGGATGAAGGCCGCACCGACGATGCGCGCGAGGAGCCGATGGCTCCATTCCCACCAGAAGATGGTCTTGAACCCCTCGAGCGTCATGTCGGGGTTGAGCCGGGAATATTGCGGAATCTGCTTGTAGCGGTCGAACTCCGCCTGCCAGTCCGCCGCGTTCATCGGCGGCACGACCCCGGTGACCGGCTTCCACTGGGTGATGGAAAGGCCCGATTCGGTCAGGCGCGTCGCGCCGCCGACCAGCACCATGACGAAGACGAGCGCGGCGACCCCGACGAGCCAGAAGCGCACGCCCACGAGCGCGCCGAGTCGCAGGGAGGGGACGCTTGCGCGCGAAAAGTTGATCGAGGCCATCGGCTCCGGCGTTCAAAGGGACGCCGCCCACTATCCCGCCGGCCCGACGCGCGCAACCCCGGCGACCGGCAGCTCAGTCGATCAGCCGCCGGTACAGGTGCCAGGTGGTGTGGCCGAGTACGGGGAAGATAACAAGGAGCGCGACGAACAGGGTGACGAACGAAACCGCGAGGTCCATGCCGATCACCACCGCCCAGGCGAGCATCGTGCGCGGGTTGGCCAGCACCGCCTGCACGCTGGTGGTCATCGCGGTGACGAAATCGACGTTGCGGTCGACGACGAGCGGAGGAGAAACGGCGGTGAAGGAAAAGACGATGAGCGCGATGATCGCCCCGGCGCCGTTGCCGACGAGGAAGAACGTCAGCCCGTAGGTCGTGGTGAAGATGTTGGTGAAAAGCTGCGCAAACGATGGAACATGGTCGCCGTAGAACACCAGGAACAGGAAGACGGCGAGGTCGAGCCAGATGATGAGGGTGAAGAGGCTGACGAGGGCGAGCCAGCCGAGATCCTTGCCCGAGCAATTCCAGACCGCGGCGAACACCACCGCCCAAGACAGCGGCTCGCCGGTCTCGAGCCGGCGCGAGATTTCGTAAGTCCCGGCCGCGCCGAACGGCGAGAGCAGGGCGAACCCCATCATGAACGGATAGGCGAGATAGAAATAGCCGAGCGAAAAGGCGATCCACAGGATGAGCCAACCGCCGACCGCGTAGACCGCGCCGAAGGCCATGCCATATTTCGGGGCCCGGCTGAAGTCACGGACTCCCTGGGCGATGCACTGCATGAGATCGGAAATGTCGATCTTGCGGATTTGGAACGTGGCCTTACTGGCTTCCGTCGCAGGGGCGCCCGCTGTCGGCGGCCCGGCGTCAACCACAATCCCCATACATCCACTCCCTACTTTTGGCTTCTTTCTGGCGCCTCTTACAGGCCTCCGGCGATTGGATCACGTTCGGCGTGAGCAAGCAACGCTTTCTATCAATTCATCGGATGACGCAATGACGCAGCGGGAGCGCGGAAGGTCGCGCGAGGCTTGCACCGCTTTGTGCGGAAAAACATTGCCAATTCGCTCGCGTTGTGGCATGAGCCGGCATTCCCCAACAACTATCGGAATGAGATGTCTTTTCTGAATGGCAACAGCTTCGCTGACCGCCAGGCGGCCGCCGCCAAGGCGCGGAAGTCGATGGCTGAGAAGTTTCTGGCAAAAACCAAGCATGACCCCAACGATCCAGCCGTGATCGAGCGGGAGGCCAAGCGCAAGGCGATCCTTGAGGCGCGCGCGGTCCGCGAGGTCGAGCGCGCCAAGCGCAGGGCCGAAGAGGCCGCGGCAGCCGCCGCCCGCAAGGCGGTCGAGGAAGCTGCCCGGCAGGAGCAGCAGCGGCTCGAGGCGCTCGCCCGCGAGGCCGAGGCCCAGCGCCTGCGCGAAGAGCAGGAGAAAGTCGAGTTCGAGAAGAAGCTCGAACGCGACGCCCGCTACGCCGCCCGCAAGGAGCGCAAGAAGAAGAAGAAATCCGTAGCCGAGCGGTGGGGCTGAACGATTTCATGCTTCGTTGATCCGGGACCGGAACTCGGGCACCAGCGCCGGCGCAGCTCCAGTCCGGGGAGCGGAGCGAGGACGTCATGACAAAGCCGCTGCGCTTGGGCGTTGCAGGCCTCGGCGTGGTTGGAGGAAGCCTCATCCAGCTTCTGCAGAGGCAGGGCGGATTGGCCGCGCGGGCCGGCCGCGAGTGCGTTCTTGCCGCCTACAGCGCGCGCCATAAGCGCGAGCGCGGCCTCGATCTCGGTGGCGCGCGCTTCTTCGAGAATGCGGCGACGATGGCCGCCTCCGCCGAAATCGACGTGTTCGTCGAGCTGATCGGCGGGGCCGATGGCGTCGCATTCGAGGCGGTCAAGGCGGCTCTGGCGCGGGGCCTCCCGGTGGTCACCGCCAACAAGGCGATGCTCGCCGCGCACGGGCTGCGGTTGGCGGCGCTGTGCGAGGCGCACGCGGGGCAGCTCTTTTTCGAGGCGGCTGTCGGCGGCGGCATCCCGGTCATCAAGACGTTGCGCGAGAGCTTGGTCGGCAACGCGATCAGGCGCGTTTCCGGCATCCTCAACGGTACCTGCAACTACATCCTTTCCCGGATGGAGACCGACAACCTGCCGTTCGACGTCTGTGTCACCGAGGCGCAGAGGCTCGGCTACGCCGAGGCGGATCCCACTTTCGACATCGGCGGCTTCGACACGGCCCACAAGCTCGCCATTCTCGCGTCGCTCGCCTTCGGCTCCAAGGTCGACGCCGCGGCGGTCTCGGTCGAGGGCATCGAGTCGATCACGCTCGCCGATCTGGCCGCGGCCGACGAACTCGGCTTTCGGGTCAAGCTGCTTGGGGTCGCAGAACGCACACCGCACGGCGTGGAGCAGCGCGTGCATCCGACCATGGTGTCGAAAGCGGCGCCGCTCGCCCAGACGATGGGCGTGCTCAACGCAGTGTCGATCGACGGCGACGCGATCGGCGAGCTTACGTTGGTCGGCCCCGGGGCGGGAGGCGACGCGACCGCTTCGGCCGTCGCGGCCGACATCGTCGACGTCGCGAGAGGGACGCGCCTGCAGGCGTTCGGACGGCCCGCGGCCGCGCTGGTCGACGCCGACCGCGTGCCGATGCAGCGCCACGAGGGCGGCTATTACGTCCGCCTCGCGGTGGTCGATCGTCCAGGGGCCATGGGCGCGATCGCAGCCCGAATGGGCGAGCGGATGATCTCGCTCGAGGCGATTATGCAGAAGCGCGCCTCAAAAGAGGCTGCCGCCGCGGGGGTCGTGCCGGTCGTGCTGATGACTCACGGCACAACTGAAGCTTCGATCCGCGACGCTCTCGCACGCGCGGTCGACGACGGCGTCGTGCGGGAGAAGCCGCAGGTGATCCGAATCGAGCGCGAGGTGACTTGAGCCCCGTCGTCGCCAAGTCGCGCCTCGCGACGTCCGGGTCCGCCGTCGGGGCGCTGCTCGAGGACCGGCGCATGCGGGTCCTGGCCATCGCGCTGATGTGCGGCGCCATGCTTTGCTTCACCGGGCTCGACACGTCCTCGAAATGGCTGGGCCCGCGGATTCCCGCGATGCAGATCATCTGGGCGCGTTATGCGTCCGCGACGCTGATCGCGTTCGCGGTCGCGCGGCCGTGGGCGCGCCCGGCGGTCGTGGTCTCGAAGCGCCCGTGGCTGCAGGGGCTCCGCTCGGTGCTGCTGCTCGGGTCGACCACCTCGGTCGTGCTCGCGTTGCGCCAGCTACAGCTCGCCGAAACGGCGACCATCTCGTTCCTCACCCCGATCTTCGTGGCGTTGCTCGCCGGCCCGCTGCTCGGCGAGCGAGTCGGCGGCGAACGGATGGTGGCGATCGTCGTGGGCTTCTTCGGCGTTCTGATCGCGACGCGGCCGGGCACGAGCGCGTTCCAGCCGATCGTTCTCGTCGCGATTGCGGGGGTGGCCTGCAATTCCGGCTATGTGCTCGCCACCCGCAAGCTCGCGGGATACGACGCGCCCGAGACGACATTGCTGTGGACCCAAGCGGCCGGGATTGTCCTGTTGACCCCGATCCTGCCGTGGGTCTGGCGGCAGCCCGCGTCGCTTCATGTCTGGCTGGTCATGGCCGGGCTCGGCGCCTTCGCCGCAGCTGGTCACGGTCTGCTGATCGTTGCTCACAAGTTCGCGTCCGCGCCTGTGCTGACGCCGTTCTCATATACCCAACTCGTCTGGATGATAGCATCGGGATTCCTGATCTTCGGCGACTGGCCACCGACGGCGACGCTGATCGGCGCGGCGCTGGTGGTCGCCTGCGGCGCGTGGCTTGCCCTGCGCGAGCGGGCAGGCGCGCGGCTGGCCTCGATCGCGATCGAGTAGCAGCGGCGTTCTGGAAATTTCGTGTAAGGCTCATCGATGGGCGGCTTTCGGCGAAGCAGAGGCGTCGACAGAGCGCGTCCGGCGCGAGATATCCCCTGCTCGGCCAAAAAAATCCCCTGTTCGTCCGCGTAGGGAATTTTGGTGGAATCGCTTGGAATCGTGAAGGTTTTTGGCGCGGCTTTCGAAAGAGCGGCCAAAGGGCGAATAATTCCCTGTTTTTTTCCCAGTTCCCAGGAAAAGAGGCCGCGATCAGGGCCCCGAATCTCGGGCGGAGGATCGGAGTGTTAAAGTCACCGCACTGGAATGTCGCGACGGAACCAACGGAGGAGGAGACGATGTCGGATCAGGCGCCGCCGGTCGAAGGAGTGCTTGAGACGTCGCTCTACGCCAGCGACGTCGGGCGAACGGCCGTCTTCTATCGCGACCTGTTCGGCTTCAAGACGCTGGTCGACAGCTCGCGGCTCGTCGCTTTTGAGATCGCGGCGAGGCACGTGCTGCTGGTCTTCCAGGTCGGCGCGACGGAAGACGACGTCCACGAACTCTCGCGGGACCATTCCGGGCCATGACGGGCGCGGGCGCCTGCATCTTGCTCTGTCGATCGCCGCCGCCGATTGCGACGCTTGGCGCGGGAGGCTCACTCAGCGCGGCATCACGATCGCCGGCGAGTACCGTTGGCCGCGCGGCGGGACGAGCCTCTATTTCCGCGACCCTGACGGGGCCTTGGTGGAGCTCGCGACACCCGGCCTCTGGTGGTGATCGGACCCTGCTGCGCAAGAAGCCGAAAGGCCGCTCGGAACCGCAACAGGCACTCCCCTGGACGCTGGCGCCTTACTTCTTGTTTCCCTGCGCGGACAAGACCAGCGCCACGCCGAGCAGCGCCGCCGTTACGATCAGCTGCTTCGGTGCGAGGCTCGGCGCCGTCTTCGCCATGAGCGACATGAACTGAGGCAGCGTCCCTTCGGACGCCGGTCGCGGCGGAGGTCGACGCCTGAACGCGAGCGGCAGCAGCGCCACGATCGCAAGACCGATCGCGATTGCGGCGCAGATCAGCGCGGCGGGGATCGGCCCACGTTCCGGCTCGATCCAAAAGAACAGCGCGGCGAAGAGTCCGGCGACACCGAAGAGGCCGAACAACCCCCCGACCAGTGCAAAGGCGGCCGGCGCCGCGATGCGGCGCGCCGCGGCCATCGCCTGGGCCTCGGCAAAAGCGACAAGCTGGTTGATCATCGACGTTTATCCGCGGGTCAGCAGCGCCAGGACCAGTCCCGCGGTGAATGCGATGCCGACGGCGGCCAGCGGATTCCTCCGGATCGGATTCGCTCAGCTGATCCTTGGCCTTGGCGAGTTCCTCGCTGTTGGCGAGGAGATCGCGCCCCTCCCGGTAGAGCGACGAGGCCGTATCGGCGGCCTTCGTTTGCAACTGATCCATGCCTGCGCCGGCGACGAAGTCCTTTGCGCTATCCATGGCGTGCTGGGCGTGCTTGGCGGCGGCAGCGAGCGTTCCGGACGCTGTCGTCTTCCCTGAGTCGTCGTTCTGCTTCGTCATGAGCCTATCCGCCGGTTTCCCTCGCGCTTTCGAGACGCCTAGCGACGCAACGCGCACGTTGTTTCTAAGCTCGGCTGCGCCTGTAAACCTGCCCTACTTCGCCACCCTCGGCAAGGCCGGCCAGCGCGCGAGCAGCGCGCCGGCGCCGAGAGCGTACGAAGCGAACGCCTCCGGCGTGGCCCGAATCGGGCCGCTCCTTGGCGCCGCGTGATCCGGCAATCACCTCGGCGGGGGAGGCGGAGGCGGCAGAAGCGTCACCGTCGTTACGCCTCCTGCGATGTTGAGCCCGGTTTGGCCCTGGATAGAAACCGGCTGCAACGAGAACGCGCGGCCGGTGCCGCCGACGAGGACGTTCGCCCCCACGCCTGCGCCTGCACTCGCCTGCGCCCCGACGCCCGTGTAAGTTCCCGACAGCGCCCCGGGCGAAAGTCCCGTCGCGGGCGCAACGACGCCCCAGACGAGACGACCCTGACCGACCGCGCCGAGCGCCACGCCGAACTCGTCGATGCGCCCAAGATAGGGTTCAGGCGGCCCTCCGTTGGTCGGCGTGAACAGGCACGTCATCGTCTGCTTCTGCGTAAGGATCATGCCGACGCCGGCGGAGACGTCGCACGCGAGCGTGCCCACCTGCGCGTTCGACTGCGCCGCCGTCGGCGGGACGAAGAGCGCCGTCATCGTCAGCGCCACAGCCAGGGAAGCAGCCGTTTCAAAAGCAACGATCCGTTTGGTCATTTTGAGCACCTCGTACGGGCGCGATTTGCGCCCTTGAAGAGACTAGCCATTCAAATCCAGGCGGCAACGCCTATCATTGGCGCATGTCAATCCTGCAATGCAGAGCGGAAGCGGCCCTGTTCCCACGCCTCATGGGCCTGCGGGGGAATCTCCCGCTTTAGCCAAAGGTCGGCGGCGGCGCGGCCGGCGTGCTTGAGCCGCTCAAGGAACCCCCAGTCGAGGTTTGCGGCGCTTTCCTCCGCCAATCCCTCGAACTGCTCCTCGGCCGAGATCCGGCCGATACGCAGCCGCAACAGTTTTTCGCTCGCGCCAAGCATCTTTCCGTACTTGAGCGCCTCTAGCTCAGTGTTCAGCGTGGCGTTGAACCGGATCTGATCCAGCCGGGCGGCAATTTCGCGGGCCGACATCGGCGCGCGCTCCGACGTCGACGGCGTGATCTGAACGATGAGGAGGTGCGCCGAGCGGGAGGCCTGCACGAGAGGAATCAGCGGCGGATTGGCGGCGTAGCCGCCGTCCCAATAGGCCTCGCCGTCGAGCTCGATCGTGTGATGGAGGAGCGGCAGGCAGGCAGAGGCGAGGACGGCGTCGACCGTCAGCTCGTGGTTGGTGACGATCCGCAGCCGTCCATCGCGCACTCGGGTCGCGCCGAGCAAGAGCTTGATCTCCGACCGCTCCCGCAAGCGCTCGAAGTCCACCTCCTCGGTCAGCGCATCACGCAGCGGGTTCACGTTGAACGGATTGAACAAATAGGGAGACATCGATCGGACGAGGAGGTCGAATCCAAATTCGATCGGCGGTGTCTTCGGCAGGAGCGCGGCCGCGAGGCTAATGCGCTTCCAGAACCGCGAAAGACGGACCCGAGCGCCCTCCCGGCCGCCGTCAATCATCCCCGAGGCGAGGAGGACGGCGTTGACTGCGCCTGCGCTCGATCCGCTGACCGTGTCGAAATCGATGTCCGGCTCTTCAAGCAAACGGTCCAAAACGCCCCAGGTGAAAGCGCCGAACGAGCCGCCTCCCTGAAGCGCGAGAGACAGCGTTTTCGGCGGCCAGCCCGCGGGGAGCGCCGACAGTCTTTGCGTCGCAAGCTTGAGAATGCGAAGCGCGCGATCGATGATGGCCATGCGGCGCAATCCCTTGCTCGTTGGCGGGCGATCCTCCGTAATGGCGGCTTAAGACATAAGACGGTTCGGAATGCGGCGGCGCAGCATGTAGCCGGGCCGTTCGCCAGGACACAAAATCGGTTCAGGCGCTTAAGCGACAACCGGCCGGCAGGACGATTGACAACGATTGACAGGGCACGCTCCGCCAAGAGCGCCGACAGCCTCGCCATTCCCGCGCGCCTTCGGTAGACACGACCCCCGGGAGCTATTCATGTTCGCAAACGTTCTCATCGCCAATCGCGGCGAAATCGCCTGCCGGATCATCAGGACGGCCCGGCGGATGGGGATGAGGTCGATCGCGATCCACACGCCGGCCGACAAGGGCTCGCTGTTCACGCGGCTCGCCGACGAGGTTCACGAGATCGGCGAAGGCGCGAGCGGCTATCTCGATGGCGAGGCGATCGTCGCGCTGGGGCGGAGCATCGGCGCGGAATGCCTGCATCCGGGTTACGGCTTCCTTTCAGAGAAGGCCGAGTTCGCGGAGCTTTGCGCCCGCGCGGGGCTCGTCTTCGTCGGCCCTCCGCCCGCGGCGATGCGGACCATGGGGCTCAAGAACTCCGCCAAGGCGCTGATGCAAAGAGCGGGCGTCCCGGTCGTGCCGGGCTACCATGGCGAAAACCAGAATCCGAAATTCCTGCGCGAGAAAGCCTACGAGATCGGTTATCCGGTCCTCATCAAGGCGATTGCCGGCGGGGGCGGGCGGGGCATGCGGCGGGTCGAGGCTCATATGGAGTTCGAGGCGTCGCTGGAGAGCGCAAGTCGTGAGGCCGAGGCCGCGTTCGGCGACGGGCGCGTGCTGATCGAGAAGCTTGTCGCGTCGCCGCGGCACATCGAGATCCAGATTTTCGCCGACGCCCACGGAAACTGTATCCATCTGTTCGAACGCGACTGCTCGCTTCAGCGGCGGCACCAGAAGGTGGTCGAGGAATGCCCGGCCCCGACCCTGCCTGAGGAGACGCGCGAGGCCATGGCGAAGGCGGCCGTCGGAGCCGCGCTGGCGGCCGGCTATGTCGGGGCGGGGACGGTCGAGTTCATCGCCGACGCCTCGCGCGGCCTCGGGCCGAGCAGCTTCTATTTCCTCGAGATGAATACGCGCTTACAGGTGGAGCATCCGGTCACCGAGGCGGTGACGGGCCTCGACCTCGTCGAATGGCAGTTCCGGGTCGCTGCCGGCGAGCCCCTGCCGTTCGCGCAGGGCGCGATCGCCTGCCGCGGCGCGGCGATCGAGGCGCGCGTCTATGCGGAGGAGCCCGAGCATGGTTTTCTGCCTTCGCCCGGGCGCATTCATGCGATGAGCCTCAGCGGGGAGGAGGGCCTCGAGGGGATCCGCGTCGACACTGGCGTCGCCGCCGGCGACAGCGTGACGCCTTACTACGACCCGATGATCGCAAAGCTGATCGTCCACGCGCCCACCCGAGCCGAGGCGCTGAGAATGCTGAACAAAGAGCTCGAGGACGCCGTTGTGATCGGGCCCAAGACCAATCTCGCATTCTTGCGTGCGCTGATGCGCAGCCCCGAAGTCGAAGGCGGTTCGTTCGACACCGGCTTCATCGATGCGCATCTGGGGCGTCTCGGCGCCTCGCCGCACCCGCCCGATCGGCGCGCGGTGCTCGCCGCGGCGCGGCTCCTGCTGGCGAAGCGCGACGCGTCGGCCCGGTCGCCGCTGGACCCTTATGACCCTTGGGCGGTCGCCAATTCGTTCGAACTCGTCGGCGCGCGGCCTGTCGGATTCGACGTGACGGTCGACGGCAAGCCCGAGCGCCTGCACGTGACGGGCGCGGGCGACAAGGCCTCTCGCGCGGGCGGGGCATCCGCCGATCCGTCCGAAATCACCCTGTTCGAGACGTCGGCCGGCGTCTACACCTTCGCAAGCGGTCGCCAGGCCTATGTCGAACTGACCGATCCTCTTGAACGCTCGGCCGGCGGCCCGGAAGAAGGAGACGGGGGCATCCGGGCGCCGATGAATGGACGCCTCGTCGCCGTGTTCGTCGGAGAGGGGGAGGCGGTCGAAGCGGGCCATCGCCTCGCCGTGGTCGAGGCGATGAAGATGGAGCACGCGCTGACCGCCCCCTTCGCCGGCGTCGTGCGCGATATCGTCGCGATGATCGGCGAGCAGGTCGAGATGGGGGAACCGATCATGCGTGTCGAGGAGAGGGACGGCGAGCCGCTGGACTGAGCCCTGTCGAAGTCGAGGAAGGAGGCGCGGGAGCTGTGCGCGTCCTGTTGCCGATTCCCCGGTCCTCCGGCCCTGTAGCCGATCGCTCCGCGCCGGCGGCCTCAGACGGGAATTGAGGCCTGGGCGACGCGGCGCGCGGGGTGAAATTCGCTGAGAACAGCGAATTTTTCCCCCTTTTGGCGGATCGGGCGGCCCAAGCGCGCCGGAAAGATTGAAAGATTCCAATAGTCTGCGCGATAGTCGCGCAGTTCGCGCCGCAAAATATCAGCGAATTTTTTTCGCCAAAACAGCGAATTTTCTTCGCCTGAGCAGTGGAGTGCGCCCATTAACTGAGACACTTTTAATTGGGTGACATGGCTTCCGAGGAGGAACCATGTCGAAACGAACGCTGCGAGTATTTTCAAGGGAGTTCAAGCACCGGACGGTGCTTCGTCTTGAGAAGGGGGAGAGAGTAGGCCCGGTGGCCGAAGAGGCCGGGGTCAAGTCCCAGCTTTTGTATGACTGGTGGGCGGCCTATCGGGCGATGGGGGTTGCTGGGCTGAGCCGCAAGCGGGGACGGAAGCCCGGTTGGAGGCGAAGCCAGGCGTCGGCGGGTTTGGCGTCGTCCGATGCGGCGTCCTCTTCGGACGCCGCCTCGTCCTCCGCCAAGCCCGCCGACGAGCTCGCCCAAGCCAGGGCGCGCCTTGCCGAACTCGAGCGCCTGGTCGGCCGGCAGCAAGTGGATCTGCATTTTTTTCGCGAAGCCTTGCGGCTCTGGGACGCGACCAGCCAGGAAAGCGGCGCGCCCACCTCTACGCGGTCATCGGGGGAATGATCGCCGTCGAGCCGCAAGGCTTTCTCACGGACGACGCCACCGTCGAGCGCCTGTGCGCGTTGGGCGGCGTGTCGCGCGCCGGCTACTATCGGCATTTCGGGCCCCATCCGGCCAAGCGCGACGACGCCGACTTGCGCGATCTCATCCAAAAGATTGCACTCGACAACCGCTGCTACGGCTATCGCCGCATCGCCCAAGAGCTCAGGCGCCAAGGCCTGATCGTCAACGACAAGCGGGTGCGCAGACTGACGCGCGAGGACAATCTTCTGAGCCAACGCGCCAAGCCCTTCGTCCCGGCCACCACGATGAGCCGGCACGGCTTCGCCATCGTCCCCAACCTGACGCGCGGCCTCGTTCCCACCGGGCTCGATCAGATCTGGGTCGCCGACATCACCTATGTGCGGCTGGCGGAGGGCTTCGTCTATCTGGCGGCGATCCTCGACGCCTTCTCGCGCAAGGTCATCGGCTGGGCGATCGCCGACCATCTCGAGGCCAGTCTGGCGATCGAGGCTCTCGACATGGCGCTCGCCGCCCGAAATCCTGCGCCTGACAGCCTCATCCACCATTCCGATCGCGGCGTGCAATACGCCTGCGGCGCATATCAAGAGCGACTCGAAAAGCATAAGATCGCCGCCAGCATGAGCCGGGTGGGCAATCCTTATGACAACGCCAAGGCGGAGAGCTTCATGAAGACGCTGAAAACCGAGGAGGTCGAAGCCAAAACCTATCTCGACCTCGACGACGCCCGCCGTCAGATCGGCGCCTTCATCGACACCATCTATAATAAGAAGCGCCTGCACTCGGCGCTCGGCTACAAACCCCCGATCGAGTTCGAAGCCGAACTCCGCCGGGACAACTGCAACCGGGCAAACCAGGACAAAGCCTTGTCAGTCAATTAGCTTGTGTCTCAGCGATGGGGCGCAGTCCAGCAGCGAATTAACCTCGATCTCAGCGAATTCTGGTCATTGAAACGCGAAATCCGCGATCAGGTTGGTCAAGTCCGATTCTGCTGGAAAAACGGATTGGAGATGCGGCATCGATTGCGGTTCCGGCCGGCGGGCTGCGCGCCGCGAGCGCCGCGAAACCCGCGTTGCGCTCCATTCGGATTGTCTTCAGCTGACGTTGTTCGAAGTCGGTGATTTTGATTCTGTTCCAGCGCTCGCCCTTCCGGCGTATACCGGCGAGGAAAGCAGGGAATCCTCGCGTTCGGCCAAAGGCGGTCCGAAAAAGACCAAAAGCTTTAATTCAATGCGTGAAAATTCCCTGTACGCCGGAACAGGGATCCCGGCCCGCGCGGTCGCGGCTTTGGCGCCGGGCAAACCGGCAGGAGGGATAAGGTGAGTTCGTCAGTTTCCGTCGATCACGCCGCACTCGCCGAGCAAATGCCCCTCGATGAGATCGACGTCAGCGATCCCGGACTGTACCAGCAGGACGTCTGGCAGCCCTACTTCCGCCGCCTGCGCCGCGACGCCCCCGTGCATTACTGCCAGGACAGCCTGGTCGGACCCTTCTGGTCGGTTACCAGACACAAGGACATCGTCGACACCGAGGTGAAGCATCGGACGTTCTCGTCGAGCTCGGTGCTCGGCGGCATCACGCTTCGCGACAAGCCGGCCGAGCTCGAGCTTCCGATGTTCATCGCCATGGACCCGCCCAAGCACGAGGCGCAGCGCAAGGTGGTTCAGCCGATCGTCTCGCCCGCCAATCTCGCCAATTTTGAAGCCTTGATCCGAAGCCGCGTCAGCGCGACGCTCGACTCTCTGCCGCGCGGCGAAACGTTCAATTTCGTGGATAAGGTCTCGATCGAACTGACTGCGCAGATGCTGGCGACGCTGTTCGACTTCCCGTTCGAGGACCGCCGCAAATTGAGCTACTGGTCGGATTGCTCGACCGCCGTCCCCTACGCCGGCGGCCCTATCGAAAGCGAAGAGCAGCGCGAAGAGGTGTTCCGCGAGTGCCTCGCCTATTTCATGAATTTGTGGAACGAGCGCGTCAACGCGGAGCCGCGCCCCGACCTCATATCGATGCTCGCGCACGGCGAGGCGACCCGGAACATGAGCCCGCGCGAGTATCTCGGCAACATCGTCCTGCTGATCGTCGGCGGCAACGACACGACGCGCAATTCGATGAGCGGGGGCGTTTTGTTCCTGAGCCGGAATCCGGACGAGTTCGCAAAGCTGCGCGCCAGGCCGGAGCTCATCAACTCGATGGTCCCGGAAATCATCCGCTACCAGACGCCGCTCGCCTATATGCGCCGCACCGCGCTCGCCGATGCGGAGATCGGCGGCCAGGCGATCCGCAAGGGCGACAAGATCGCCATGTGGTACATTTCCGGCAACCGCGATGAGGAGGCGATCGACGAGCCGGATCGCTTCATCATCGATCGGCCCCGCCCGCGCCAGCACCTCTCGTTCGGCTTCGGCATCCATCGCTGCGTCGGGAAGAGTCTCGCCGAAATGCAGTTGAAGATTCTGTGGGAAGAGATGTTGCGGCGCTTTTCGAGAATCGAGGTCGTCGGCGAGCCGAAGCGGGTCTACTCGTCCTTCGTGCACGGCATAGCCGAACTGCCGGTTCGGGTTTCAGTCTAGGGAGGCCGGCGCCCGCCTGTCCTTAATTTTGGCTTCGCTTCGCCGAAGCCGGTGAAGATCGCGCTGTACGACCGGATCGCCGACGCTTTTGTGTCGTCGAGTTCGGTTGGTCTGCCAGTCCGGCGTCAGGATGCTTGATCCCGGCTGGACACGGGCCGAATGGAGCAAGCCAGAGTTGGGTCAGCGCGCGCTTGACGGGGCGCCCACTTCGCAGCTGGGCGAAGAAAACGGCCTGGCTCCGTCCGCCTGTGGAGGACCGGCGGGAGCGCCGCCCGGCTTCGGTGCGCCTCTGCTATAAGCGCGGCATGACCCTACACCTCATAAAGCTCTGCGTCGGCGCAGACTCGCTCGATGACCTGCGCCAGTGGACGGCGGCGCGGATGGCGGAGGCGAAGCGACGGGCGCCCCGGCCCGGCACGCCCACGTCACCCGGATGAGGCCGAAACGGGCGGACGATATTGTCCATGGCGGCTCGCTCTACTGGGTCATCAAGGGCCAGATCGCCGCCCGGCAAAAAATCGTCGGCCTCGAGCCGTTCATGGATTCTGACGGGATCGGCCGCTGCAAGCTGTGGCTCGACGGCGAGGTCGTCGCGGTCGCCCCCCGGCCGATGCGCGCCTTCCAGGGCTGGCGCTATTATCAGGCCAAGGAAGCGCCCCCGGATCTCGACGAGACTCAGGCCGGCTTCGCCGAGATGCCGGAGGCGCTGCGCCGGGAGCTGGCGGGCCTCGGGCTGCTCTGAGGCGCGCCATGCGCGCTCGTGCGGGGTTAACGATTCCGAAAAGAATATAGTCAATGTCTGGTTGCCGGTTGTTGCAACTTATCGAGTTGTGTGCTAGTAAGTTAACAGCGATAACTCAACCCTGGCATGTCCCTTGCCCAGGGAAGATCATGAAGAGCAAACCGGGGATAAACATGTTTCGGAAACTTGCGTGCAGCGCCGCAACAATGCTTGCGCTGTCCCTTTTGCCCGCGCAGGCGAAGACTTTGGCGTTCGATTTTGAGACAGCCGACGGGGTGTTCGACGTGTCGGGCGACCTGACGACCTCGAATGTGCTCAATTCCGCCGGCGGTTTCGACGTGACCGCGATCAGTGGAACCGTGAGCGGGCCGAACGGCGGTTCGATCGCGCTGTCGCCGAACCCGAGCCAGCCCGCCACAAGCCTCGACAGCTCGGGCTCGTGGATCTACGACAACGTCGTGTTCTCTTCGGGCCCCTCGGTTGATAATTCGGGGCTCCTGTTCGCCGCCGGAGGCTACGACTACAACCTCTACGGCAGCGGCTTGGTCTATTATCTGTCGTCGTTCAATCCGGCCGGCAAGTACAATCCCGGCGAAGTCGGACGGCTGACCGTTACCACCATTCCGGAATCCGCGACCTGGCTGATGATGGGGATCGGCTTCGTCGCGCTCGGGGCGTGGGGCCGGCGCGGGCCGCGCAAGCATCGCGTGGCGGATTTCGCCTGGAGCTGAAGGGACGCGCGGGCAGGGAAGGGAGGGCCGCCGCGAGGCGGCCCTCTTTCGCTGCGACGAAGGACAATCGGTTCGATTCGAGCCGGACCTGGCGGCGCCAGCCAGTCGCTTGCCAGGGTCTTGCCACGGCTTGCAATTGACCCTTCGCACACGACGTTGTAGGCAGTGGATCCCATCACGCCGTGAAGCGGGCGCGTAGCTCAATAGGTAGAGCATCTGACTTTTAATCAGAGGGTCCTCGGTTCGATCCCGAGCGCGCCCACCAACCAAAACAATAACTTAGGCGTAGTATCGGAAGGGCAACGAGAGGCAAGAAAATCGCCTGGGTAACAAATGGGTAACAAGGCCGGAAGCGGCCAGACCCGCCGCGGAGCTATCGTAAGCCGCCCAGCCACGACATGACCTCCCGCCCGCAGGCGTCGAGCACGCGCATGGTGACGGTGGAAGGCGGCCAATCCGCATCCAAGACAAGCTTGATCGCTCCCGTAACGCTTTGAGCGCTGGCGCTCCATTCTCGGACGAGGCTGCCCAAAGCGTCGAGGAACTGGACGAGGTATTGCGCCTTTCAGCGGTCCGGCGCCGAACTTATCGCAGGACGTCCGTACCGATGCTGAAGCCGCAACAACGCCAATCCGAATAGCGGGATAATGATGTCCATATAAAAAATGACGCCGCCATTCCCGGGCGCGAAATTATGCTCGGTTTGCATCTGATAGACATGGCCAGCCGCCGCGCCGAGCATGAACAGGCTCGGGCCAACAATAGCCGCAAGACGAAGATCGAAGCTTCGGAACGCGGCAAGAAAGCCGACAACGGCGAAACCGAGACTTGCCGTTGCTACCTCGAACTGGAATGGGCTGTCGGCCCAACCGATGAAGGCCGCCGACATCCTTCCGAAGAAGCCATGCATTATGAAGTTGTAGAGATAGCCGACGCCGATAGCCCAGAATACGTGCCAGGCGAGCAGCTTTTCGATGACGACCGATGGGCCTCTCGGCTTCTTCGCCCGAGTGATCGCGACCGCGGAGAACAGCAGACCTATGACCATGAAGGTCAACGAATAGTTCGAGGCGATGAAGACGATTGCAGCCCTGATGAGACCGGCCATACTTGCCTCTTCAAGCCACCCTGGCTCGCGCCGATCTTGGCGGCGGTATGTTCGCGATATTGAATTGGACGTGCTTTCGGCGCGGTAAAGTCATCACAATACCTTACTGATTAAGCAAAATTGCGGGAACACGCTTCCCTTACGGTATGTTTTGCTGGCGTGGTAGCCGATTGGCCCCCGGCGATGCGGGGCGAAGCCAGAGCACGTGACAATGCCAGATCGCGCAGCATTTCGAACGGCGCGCGCCCAGGAATTCGGGGAGAGTGAGATAGACGACCGCGCAGAGCCGTTCGGCATGCCGTTTACGAACCGCGAGGTCGCCGTCATCCTGGCCAATGAGCTGAACGGACGTGATCCGGGCTTGTGGTTCTACAGAGTCGAGCGGCATATCGACGCCAAGCGGTGGATCATCGTCCGGGAAAGTCGCGAGTTCTATTTTCGCCGAGCTGGAGGCCGGACGGCGGCCTAGCCGTCCCGGCGGCGCCGTAAGAGCCTGAGCCGTAAGAGCCTGAGCGGGCCTCGCTATAGGCCGCGGCGGCATTGTGGCCGCTGATCAGCGATTTCGCGTCGGGTTGCGCCAGCGAGCCTCCTGGCGGCGCGGGACCATTCGAGCAACCTCGTCAGCCGGCGCAAAGGGCGTTTAACAGGTGCAGTGACCAGAGCCCCGGTGGCCAATTCGTCAATTTACGATGCAAGTCCCTGGGATGAGAGCCTCAGCCCCAACCCCCTCCTGCTCGGATCCGGCTCGCGGCGTTGCCGGTTGTGCGCGCCAGTCAACTCGACGCGCCCCTTTCGGGCGCCGGCCGCCCTGCGACCCAATTGGACCGCTGTACTGGCTTCAGGATCGTCGCCGGCGCGTCCAGAGGGTCGAAGCAAGCAATACGCCGCCAATCGCTATTGCCGCGGGGATGCCCGTGCCGATTTTCGGCGCTGGCGCAGCCGCCACGCTACATTTTGGGTTCGTCAGAGATTGACATTTGCCCGGGTTAGCCTCAGCCGCGGATACCAAACCGGCGCAAAGGCAGAGTGCAACCACCAATAATCTCATTGCCGTCTCCCCTGTAAAAAGCCGCCTCCACCAAGTGAGAACGGGGCCGGCAGCTTGTCCCCATCGGGCCGCCGGCCCCAACCAACGTTCAAAAGCAGGAACGCCGCCTCACCTTCCTGAGGCAAGGCAGAACGAAGATCAATGCGTATTTCTACCGATACGGTTGCACTCGCCGGGCGAAGTAAGAGATGGGGAGCGCTTCCGCTCGCAACCGGACCTCGCAGTCAGCGATGCCAACATGCGAGGTCCGGCGATGCACGTGGAGTTCGTTACGCGCCCAGGCACGCGGTGAACGGTGTCACGTACCCAGCAAGCAAGCCAACGCGGAAGCCGGCAGGCTGTTCCCTTGGATTTGTCGGCCCACAGAGCTGCTGAAATCGGCTGCGGATTGCTTCTATTCGAAGCCCGGCTCGCCGCCACGCGACCCGGGTTTTTCTCTATCGAGGGCATTCAGCGACCGCGCTGTTGAGATTGGCCGCCGTTCCCGCCAGTCGCGCTCCTCGGCGCTCGGACGGCAAGTACACTCTGCTGACCTCCGGATAGGCGATGCCCGGCGGCACAAAGCTCGGCAAGGTTCAGCTGCTAAATTCCTCTTGGGTAACTGTCTCTCTGGAGTAAACTCAGTTGAGAGCTGACGCCGATGCAAGGGCGAATAGATGGCCAACATAGACTGGCAACCGCTGCCTCCACTCTGGCCGAGCCCTGCGGTTTCGACCGACGTTGGAGGTTTTATGCTGTTGGTCTTCACGGAGGACAACGTCCCGACATGGGAGGTCCGGCGCAAAGCCAAAAAAACCAAAAAGGTCGACGACCGCGACGACGATCTGGTCGTTTGCGGCACCGCCGACACATTCGAAGCGGCCAAGGCGGCGGCGCTGTTCGAAGCGACGGCCCGGTCCTCAGATTGACGGCGCCGTCTAACCAAGATGACACGACCAGCGATGGTCAGTCCTATCCCGGCCGAGCCCCTGCGGGGGCCCTGCATAGCAGAGTCGCAAGCCTGAATTCGGAGCGAGAGTTGTAGAGGGCGTCGCGGCGCAGAAAGCGGACGCTCGAGAGGCAATGCATGATCGTGCAACCGGGTCTGCAAGCGCAGCTCGCCGCCAGGCTCAGGCGGGAGACGACGGGTGAGGTGCTGTTCTCTCGCGCCGACCGCGGCCGCTATGCGACCGACGCCTCCATCTACCAAGTCGAGCCCGTCGGCGTTCTCGTGCCGCGCACGATCGAGGACGTCCAGACCGCGATGGCGATCGCGCGCGAGAGCGGCGTCCCGGTCTTGCCGCGCGGCGGCGGCACCAGCCAATGCGGCCAGACAGTCAATCGAGCCTTGGTCCTCGACTGCTCGAAATATCTTCGCAACGTGCTCGAGATCGACCCCGATCGACGCCGCGCCGTCGTCGAGCCGGGCATCGTGCTCGGCCATCTCAACGCGGCGCTGAAGCCGCATGGCCTGTTCTTTCCGGTCGATCCGTCGACCCATGCCCGCTGCACGATCGGCGGCATGGCGGCCAACAATTCCTGCGGCAGCAAGTCGATCCGCTACGGGCTGATGGCCGACAATGTCACGGCGATCGACGCGATCCTCGCCGACGGTACGCGCTTCCGCTTCGGTCCCGATTGGTCCGGACAGGGCGCGACGACGCCACAGGTCATCGGCGAGCTGATGGCCCGGCTGCAGACGCTCGGCCAGGACCTGGCGACGGAGATCGCCGCCCGGTTTCCGCAAGTGCTGCGCCGGGTCGGCGGCTACAATATCGATGCGCTGACGCCGGCGGCGGCCGCAGCCGGGCGGGACAATCCGGCCAGGCTGCTGGTCGGCTCGGAAGGAACGCTCGCCGTCTCGGCCGCGCTGGAGCTCATCCTCCATCCGATCAAGCCCCGCAAGGCGCTGGGCGTCTGCCAATTCCCTTCGTTCCGCGCCGCGATGGAGGCGACGCGCCATCTCGTCGCGCTCGATCCCGAAGCGGTGGAACTCGTCGATCGCACGATGATCGACCTCGGCCGCGCCATCCCGATCTTCCGCAAGGCGATCGACCGCATGGTGATCGGCAAGCCCGAGAGCCTGCTGATCGTCGAATTCCATGGCATGGAGGATCGGCCGCTGCTGGCTCAGCTCGCGCGGCTCGAGAGCCTAATGGGCGATCTGGGCTTCCAGGGCAGCGTGGTCCGCGCCATCGAGCCGGACTTCCAGGCGCAGATCGCCGAGGTGCGCGAGGCGGGCCTGAACATCATGATGTCGATGAAAGGCGACGGCAAGCCGATCTCCTTCATCGAGGACGCCGCCGTGCCCCTCGAGGACCTGGCGGACTATACCGAGCAACTCAACGCGGTCTTCGAGCGGCACGGCGTGCGCGGCACCTGGTACGCGCATGCGTCAGTCGGCTGTCTGCATGTGCGCCCGGTCCTCAACATGAAGGATCCGGCCGACGTCGCGCGGATGCGTTCCATTGCCGAGGAATGTTTCGATCTCGTTCGCCGCTACAAGGGCTCGCACAGCGGCGAGCACGGCGACGGCATCGCCCGGAGCGAATTCAACGAGCCGATGTTCGGAGCGGAGATCGCCCGCGCCTTCGAGGCGGTGAAGGACGCGTTCGACCCGAAGGGCCTGCTCAATCCCAACCGGATCGTCCGCGCGCCGCGCTTCGACGACCGGTCGCTATTCCGCTATGCGCCGGGCTACGGTCCGATCGAGGGCTTCCGGCCGCGACTCGACTGGTCGGATCATCCGGGGCCGTTGAGCGGTCTGCTCGGCGCCGTCGAGATGTGCAACAACAACGGCCATTGCCGCAAGTTCGACGCCGGCGCGATGTGCCCGAGCTATCGCGCCACGCGCGACGAGCAGCATCTCGTGCGCGGCCGCGCCAATACGCTTCGGCTCGCCCTCAGCGGCCAGCTGGGCAAGGAGGCGTTGGCCTCGAGCGACGTGGCGGAGGCGCTGAAGCTCTGCGTCTCCTGCAAGGCCTGTCGGCGCGAATGTCCGACCGGCGTCGACATGGCCAAGATGAAGATCGAGGCGACGGCGGCGCGCGCCGCTCGGCACGGGATCGGGCTGCGCGAACGGCTCGTGGCCGATCTGCCGCGCTACGCGCCGCTCGCCGCAAGCTTCCCCGGCGCCGCCAATCTGCGCAACAAGGTCCCGCTGCTGCGCCGCTTCCTCGATCGAACGTTAGGCCTTGCCGAGCAGCGCGATCTGCCGACCTGGCGGTCCGATCGTTTCCGCGACCGAGAGGCCTCGCGCTACGCCGGCGCCGCAGGCGCGATGGGCGACGTGATGCTGTTCGCCGACACGTTCAACCGCTATTTCGAGCCCGAGAATTTGCGAGCGGCGCTCAAGGTCATTGCGGCCGCTGGACGAAGACCGGTGCTGCCCCGCCACGACGGCCGTCCGCTCTGCTGCGGCAGGACCTATCTTACGGCGGGCCTGATCGAGAAGGCGCGCGCGGAAGCCCGGCGGACGCTGACGGCGTTCGCGGGCGAAGCGCCCGTCGTCGGCCTCGAGCCCTCCTGTCTCCTGACCTTGCGCGACGAATTCGTATCCCTGCTGCCGGGCGCCGAAGCGAGAGCGCTCGCGAGCCGCGCGGTCACTCTCGGCGAGTGGATCGCGCGGGAAAAGATTTCGCTCGCGCTTCGACCGGCGGCGACAAAGGCGCATGTCCACGGCCATTGCCATCAAAAGAGCTTCGACGCTTTCGACGCCACGCTCGCGGCGCTGCGCCAGGCCCGCGATCTGACGGTTGCACCGATCGCCTCGTCCTGTTGCGGCATGGCGGGCGCCTTCGGCTATCAGTCCGAGACGCAGGACGTGTCGCGCGCCATGGCGGAAGCCGACCTGCTGCCGGCCGTGCGCAAGGCCGCGCCCGAGGAGCTGATCGTCGCCGACGGGACTTCGTGCCGGCGCCAGATCGCCGACCTTACGGGACGTGCGGCGGTGCATTCGGTTCGCGTGTTGGCCGATGCGCTTCGATTCGGACGGTAGGACTTTTGTCTCGCCCCTCAACCCGCGCCGCCGGAGGCTTGCGTCACCACCGCCATCGCGGCATCGACTCCACCGTCGCCACAAGGAACGCCCGCAAGCTTCAGACCCATCTCGACGCCCGAAAGCGCGCCGATCAGCGACAGGTCGTTGAAATCGCCGAGATGGCCGATGCGGAACACCCTGTCCTTCAGCATTCCGAGCCCGTTGCCGAGGCTCATGTTGAAGCGACGCAGAATGAGCGCGCGCAACCCGTCGGCGCTGTGGGCCTCGGAGAGGCGAATCGCCGTCAGCGAAGAGGAAAAGTCGCTCGGCGCCTGGCACTGCAGTTCGACAGCGCCGGCTTTGCCCCAGGCTTCGACCGCCGCACGCGCCGCTGCACCGTGGCGGTCGTGCCGGGCCAAGACATTGGGCATCCCCTCCTCTTCGAGCATCGCCAATGCTTCCTGCAGCCCGCGCAGCAGATTGGTCGCGGGCGTATAGGGAAAATAAAACCCGGTATTGGCCTCGAGCATCGGGCGCCAGTCCCAATAGCTGCGGGGAAGCGTTGCTGTACGTGAAGCGTCGAGCGCTTTCGCGCTTACCGCGTTGAACGACAGGCCGGGCGGCAGCATCAATCCTTTCTGGCTGCCGGCGACGGTGACGTCGACTCCCCACTCCTCGTGGCGATAGTCGATCGAGGCGAGCGAGGAAATCGTGTCGACGAACAGCAGCGCCGGATGACCGGCTGCGTCGATCGCCGCGCGCACGGCAGCGATCGGACTGACGCACCCGGTCGACGTCTCGTTGTGCACGACGCAGACTGCGCGGATGCGATGCTCGCGATCGGCGCGCAGCGCCGCCTCGATCACGGCCGGATCCGCGCCGCGCCGCCAGTCGGTGTCGAGAATGATCGGCTCGACCCCGAGGCGCTTCGCCATCTCGCTCCACAACGAAGCGAACCAGCCGGTGCGAACCATCACCACGGCGTCGCCGAGTGAGAGCGTGTTGACGAGCGCGGCCTCCCACGCCCCCGTGCCGGAAGCAGGGAACACGACGACCGGACCGCTCGTCTTAAATACGCGTTTCAGCCCGGTCAGGACGGAGCGCGACAGATCGGCGAAGCCGGGCCCGCGATGGTCTATCGTCGGCTCGGAAATAGCCCGCAGCACGCGCCCGGGAACATCTGTCGGTCCGGGGATCTGCAGGAAGTGACGGCCGGGGGAGCGGGCGTTCATCACAGCGTCTCCAGGTCAGTCTCTCACGGTTCGCCGTTCTTGAAGGGCGGCTCTTTGTCGGCGGGCAGGCCTTCTTCGGCCATCGCCAGGATCATGGCGACGCCGACATAGGTTCCGGCGACCGCCGTCAGATCGACGACCTGCTGTTCTCCGAGAAGCTTCTTGGCGCGATCGAACAAAACGTCGGACACCGCATGCTTGGTCGTCAGGTCGGTCACGAAGTCGTAGACGACCTCTTCGTCGGGGCTCATGCCGGCGGGTCGCTTGTTGGCTTTCAGGTCGGCGATGATCGAATTGGCGAGGCCCGCTTTCTTCGCCAGCGGGGCATGGGCGAACCATTCCACTTGCGAGCGCCATTGCCGGCCGACGATGAGGATTGCCATCTCGTTGAGTTTGGTCGGCACGGACGTGTGCCAGCGCAGATAGTCGAGCAGGTCGTACATGCGCTGCGCGTAGACCGGACTGCGCAGCATCGGATTGTAGGGACCCCCGAGCCCTACGCTCGAGATCTTCACGATCTTCTCGCCGACCGGGCGCTGCTGGTCGTTGAGCTGTTCCAAGGTCAACTGGGGAAACCTGGGCTCCTTTTCCTTGGCCGGCGAACTTGCCGCCGTATTAGCGGCGATCCATCCGATGGGCATGGCGGCCATCAGACATCCCGCGGCGATCAGCACTTGGCGCATGGGTTTCCTCCTTCGGTTCGATATTCTTTCAGGCATAAAATCGCCGCGCTATGCGGCAGATCGCTCGCGTTAGCGAGCGTTTCGGACTTAAAGCACAACTTCCTCGACCTCACCGACGGCGTCATGGCCGCCGCCCAGGCGAAGAAAACGATGGATCTCTGCTTCCTACCGCATGGGGAAGGCGCTAATTTCGGCTCCAGCGCGTCAAATCGAACATATCTGCGACAGGGGACCATGTGCATGCCATCCGCCCAGAACCTGGTCATCCTATTGCACGGGGTCGGCGCCAGTGGAGCGGATCTCGCCCCGCTCGGCGTGGCGCTCCGAGACTTTCTGCCCAACGCCGTTTTCGCCGCGCCCAACGCGCCGAACCGCTTCGACGGTGGCGGATTGGGACGGCAATGGTTCAGCGTCGTCGGCATCAACACGGCCAATCGAGCGCAACGGGTGGAGCAAGCGCGCGCAGGCTTCGACCGGATTGTCGCGCAAGAGATCGAAAAGTTCGGGTTCGGCGCTCGGCTCGAAAGCATCGCCTTCTTCGGCTTCTCACAAGGCGCAATCATGGCGCTCGACGCAATCGCCACCGGTTACTGGCCGGTAGGCGCAATGGTCGCCGCCTCCGGACGACTGGCCTTGCCGCCGGGCCCGATGGTCACCTCCAAAACCCCAGTGCTGTTGCTCCACGGGGAGCGGGATGACGTGGTGCCGGTTCAAGAAACTGTGCAGGCGGACCGTATTCTCAAGAATGCGGGCTTTGAGGTCGAAATGCGCGTCTATCCCGAACTCGGCCATGCCATTTCGCCCGACGGCCTGCGGGCGTCGGGCGAGTTCCTCGCCGCCAGGCTCGCGCGTTCGAGGGCGGCGACCGGCGAGGCATAGTTTCCGAAGGAAAAGACACCACGTTGCGGTTCGGTGTGCACGTCAAGAAATGGCGTTCGACGTGTCCGCCGCTACGTCAGCAGCGGAAGGACCCCGGAATGGAAAAAATTTTGGTCCTTGGCTGCCCGCTGTGCTGCATCGGAGAGGACGAAGCGACCGCTCCGAGCCTGAGGCCGGTCCAGCAAGGGCACTTGATGCTTCACCGATGGCGGGGCGAATTCGATCAGTCTTTCGGCAGAGCCCCGCGTGTCCCCAAACTTGAAGTTCCTGCTTGCTCGCTCTCGCCGGCACTCGGCTTAGGGGTCCGACCAAAGTTCGTGAACGCCGCCTTTCTTGAATACGCGTAGACAAGGACCATGAGAGTCGCGAGGAGAAGGAGGTGGTGGGTCATACAAAACTCCGATGAGCGACGATGGAGTGCTCGCTGATTGCGCCGCGCAATGCCACGCGCGAATTGCGATCGTCGCTTGCGGTCGTCAGCGTAAAGTTCGCACGCGGTGTTGATTGTTCGATTAATTGGTTTGCTAAAGTCGGACGCTTGTAGGCCAAAACCTCATCGGTTTCTGACACTCCTGCGGTGGATGTTCAATTAGATGGGAGCGGAACTCGATCAGCTTGCCGCAAGGGCAGAAGCCTGCGGCCCTAATTAGGCCGGGTGAAGCTGCTCGGAAGCGTAGTCGATTTAGCTTGCCGTCGCACGGCGCACCGGGCCTCTGGAATTAGAGGACGCCAAAGGTTTCGAATGCTTGACGCGCGCTCATGCCGTCCCGGATCGCCTCGGCAACCTTGTTCTCCGTGGACGCTTTCGCGAGAGCCGCAGCCACCGCTTCGCCTTCGACTTCGGAGGGAATGACAAGGATGCCTTCGCGATCGCCAAAGATCAGGTCGCCTGGCGTTATGCGGACCCCCTCGATTTCGATTGACGTGCGAAAGTCGATGACCTTGCCGCGTGAAGCCTGGTCTTGGGCGTACACGCCGCGGCAGAACGTCGGAAAGCCGAGCGCCTCGATGCCCGCCGCATCCCGCACGAAACCGTTGAGAACAGCGCCGGCGGCCCGAAGGCGGCTCGCCCGGGTCGACATCAGCTCGCCCCAGAGCGCATAGCGGAAGGATCCACCCGTGGCGATGTAGATCTCGTTCGCGTGAAGATCATCGAGCGCCTCCAGCATGAGCCCAAACGGCTTGCCGCTTAAAGGGCCGAGCAACTGCCCGGCGCCCTCGTCAAACACGTCCGCCTCGAGGACCGGCATGGCGCGGCCGATGAGCTTCATGTCTGGGCGGAGCGGCGCGATGGCCTGGGGCAGGAATTGCCGTCGCCATCCAATCTTGTCGAGCGCATCGCCGACCACCGCCGTATACAGCTTATCGCGCAGGTTCGAGAACAGAGTATCGTCGTCCATCTTGGCCACGTCTTGCTCCCAATTAGCGTCGAGCCGCAACGAAATTGCTGCAAGGCGGCAGGTTAAGGGTCAAGCCCTGTCACGCGGTCGGCCGTGGCGGAACGAATGACAGGAAGCAGCGTTGAGGGGAAAGACGCCGTGAGGGGAGCAGCTTCATGGATGAACGGCCGATCGTCACGAATGACAACGAAGAGCGGATCCGCCAGGGCGAGACTGGCCATCACGTGCGCTATATTCTTTTTGCGAGTTTGGCGCTGGTCGTCGTTCTGTTCATCCTGGTCGCGGCATATTTTCATTGACGCCGAGCGGGCGCTGTCCCGCCGGACGGGTGGTCGACTTGCGCCATTCCGGGCGATCCTTACTCTTTCGCCTTTTTCAAATTCGCGGTGTGAACAGCGCCAGCGTGCGGACTGTTTCCATCGGCCGTCGCGCGTTCCAAGCCACGGCTGTTTCCAGCGACGCCATGCGCATTGATTGCATGTCCGCGCGGCGGGCTGGCTCCCGCGCGATCAGCTATCGCATTCGCCGTGGGGCAAGAGGACATGCTTCGAGAGGCGGTCGGCGCTTTGCTCGTCGCAGTATGGACGCCGCTCTGAGCGGTCGCAGAGTGGACGCCGCCTAGATTCTGGTAGTTGGAAATGCCGCATCCTGCGAGCGCCGGCGCGGAGAGTCCGAGCGCGCCCAGCGACACGATCGATGCGAGCACGACGGCGCCCAGCGCCGGGAAATATTTTGTCCTCGAGAGATCAATTCGCATCGTTCTCTCCTTGCATTGCATTGCGACCCGAGCGGCCGGCGCCGATGTGGCGTTGAGCCACCGACCGCCGCACCATTTTGATCCATTCCAGTGTCGCCGACAAGCCGAAACCGTCGCCGCCCGCTTCGACGCCATCCACCGGGCTCATGTCGAAGCTACTCAGGGCGCGTTTGCCGTGGACCTTGGAAGGCGTGATCATGATCGGCCCCAATTGTCGGACCACGTTTGCGTGCTGCGGCGGGGCAAGCCGATCGGCGTGCTTCCGACGAGCAGCGTCGACAAGAACGAGATCGTCTCTATGATCACCGGCCTCGGCAGGGGCGGAGGGACGCCTGAATTCCGAACATATCGAGAGGAGACGAGCAGCTCATGACGAAACCGGATATGCTGATGGTGGCCCCTTACCCCGATTGGGAGATGCCTCTGCTCGAACGCGACTATGTCGTCCACAAGTTGTGGCTGGCCAAGGATCGATCGCGTTTTCTGAACGAGATCGGTCCCCGCATTCGCGCCATCGCGACGACCGGCATGCACGGCGCCGACGCCGAGCTCATTGACGCCTGCCCGAAGCTCGAAATTATCGCCTGTTTCGGCGTCGGATTCGACGCGATCAACCTCGATCGGGCGCGGGCGCGCGGGGTGCGGGTCACCAACACGCCGGAAGTGCTGACCGAGGACGTCGCCGACATGGCTTTCGCCCTGATCCTGGCGAGCTACAGGCGCATCGTCGAGGGCGAGGCATTCGTGCGGTCCGGCGCTTGGCGAAAGGACTCGCTGCCGCTGGGCCGCAGCCTCAACGGCAAGACGCTGGGTCTGCTCGGCTATGGCCGTATCGGCCGCGCCATCGCGCGGCGGGCGCCAGCTTTCGGCATGAGCGTCGCCTATTCCGACCTCGCCAGCGACCCGAAGTCGCCCCACGCCTTCCACGCCGACGCGGTCCAGCTCGCCCGCGCGAGCGACATCCTCGTCGCCGCCACCGCCGGCGGGGCCGGGACGAAGAACCTCGTCAACACCGAGGTCTTCGAGGCGCTCGGGCAGGAAGGGCTTTTTGTCAACATCTCGCGAGGCACGGTCGTCGACGAGGCGGCGCTGGTCGCCGCGCTCGCTGACAAGCGGATCGGGGGCGCGGCGCTCGATGTGTTCTGGAACGAGCCGAACATCGACGCGCGTCTCCTCGGCTTTCCGAACGTGATCGTGGAGCCGCATCAGGCCAGCGGCACGGTCGAGACGCGGAAGGCCATGGGCAAGCTGGTACGCGACAATCTGACCGCCCATTTCGCAGGCCAGCCGTTGCCGACGCCGGTGATTTAGGATCGGCTTCTCGCCGCTCGGCCTTCCGCGCTCCAGGGCTTTTTCCCGTGATACCAAAGCCCACAATGGCCGACTGACGGGGATTGAAGGCAGGAAATCTAAACCAATGCCAGGCGCTCTCCGGCCGGGGCGCGGGCGCGATTGTCATGTTGCTCCCTGCAAACAGGCAAAGCCGCCTGCAGCGGTTTCCGGTTCCGTTTTGTTTCAACGCTTTATCGAAGGGCGTGATGCTGTCCTCGGGGGAAACAGGGAGAATCGTCTCCCTGTTATGGCTGGGTTAACTCCCTGTTAAAGCAGGTAACAGGGAGACCAGCGAGGCGATTGAGGCGTTGCTTTTGCGGGCGGCGGTCGTAAAGCCCCTCTAAACTTTCGCGAGGGCGGCCTGAGCGCCTGGCTCGTGGCGGAGCAGGCTTGAAATCATCCTGCTTTGGAGTCCTGAATCTGAATTCGGCTCCAGATCGGGCGATTTGGCGCCGAGCGAGCCGCCTGCGCCTGGCCCGCTACGTCCGTCAATCACGCGACCGCTGGCATGAGAAGAGAGAAGCAAATGGATGACCAGGCGATTGTCGAAGAGATCCTCGAGGCTGTCGGGAGCGGCAGGCAGATCTCGCGCCTCACCGCTCAAAGCCCCGATTTCAGGCTCGCCGACGCCTATCGCATCGCGCGCATGATGCGTGACGCGCGGGAGAATCGCGGCGAAAAGCCGGTCGGCCGCAAGATCGGCTTCACCAACCGGGCGGTATGGCCCAAGCACCGGACGAGCGCTCCGGTGTGGGGCTATATGTATGCGAGCACGGTCCACGATCTTGCGCCCGAAGGATCGCGGGCCTCGCTCGCCGGTCTGCCCGAACCGCGCATCGAGCCCGAAATCGTCTTCGGCCTCGCCTCCGCGCCGACGCCCGAGATGGACGAGCGCGGGCTTGCGGACTGCATCGGCTGGGTCGCGCATGGCTTCGAAATCGTGGAGTCGATCTATCCCGACTGGGACTGTCTGGCGGCGGACGCGGTGGCGGCGTTCGGCATGCATGCGGCGTGCTGGATCGGGCCACGCCGCGCCTTTGCGCCGCGGGCCGCGGATTGGGTGCGCGAGCTCGCCGCCTGCGAAGTCGATCTTTATCGCAACGGCGAACACGCGGATCACGGCGTTGCGGCGAACGTGCTCGATCGGCCGCTCAACGCCTTGCGCGAACTCGTCGCCCTCATCGCCGCGGACCCGCATAACCCCCCGCTTGCCGCAGGCGAAATCGTCACGACGGGAACCCTCACACGCGCCCTGCCGGTCGCGGCGGACGAGACGTGGACGACGAAGCTGGTGGGCATCGCCCTCGACGGGATCCGCATCGAATTCGCGCCGGGGTGACGCAGGGGCCGGAACTCTCTCAGTTGGAAGTGCGCGTTCGACCCGATATGAACAGGGCGAAATGCGCCACGAGCTGTCCTGAGCCCTCGCATCCGGGCTGCTCGCTCCGGGGCCGCAGCGACCGCGTGACCGTTGCTGGACGCGGTCTTTATGGCGCAAATGAACAACTCGGCAAACGGCGAGACAGGCGAGTTGAGGAGGAGCGGCCCCATGAGGACAGCAGGATTTGCGATCGGCCTTCTCGCTCTGACGATGGGCGGCGCCGGGGCGCAGACCGCGGCCAACATGGCCGTCCTGAGGGGCCTGGCGCCCGTCTCCGCCCTTTCCAACAGCGCCTCCGGCAAGGCCGCCCTGGCCTCCAACTACACCGTCACCGGCGGCATCCAGACGGGAGTTATACGCCAGCCCACCCTGCTGCCTTTCGCCGAGCAGCAGCAGCAGGCGCTGCGCGACGCCTTCATCACCGACGGCAACCTGGCCGAACTGGCGGACGGCCTGGGCATGACGCTCGGGGCCGCCTATCAGGCGCGCGCGCATTACCTGGATCGGGAGCTTTTCACCAGCATCTCCAAGACCGTCGCAGAGGTGATCGCCTATGCCAACTCGACATCGGGATCGGATTCGAACGCCGGCAAATACTTCTTCGGCAACGGCACGACGGACGGCAAAAAGCCGGTTTCCGACGAGGCTCTGGCGATCTTCACCAATGTCCACGGCGCGCCCGATCCTTTTGGCCGCAGCTATGGCCGACCGGGCGGAACCGCCGGCGCCGACCTTTATGGCGATTCCCGTCCGTTTCAGACGGAACCGAGGACCCTGCCGATCGTGGGGCCAGACTACTTCAACGTTCCGGCCAGCAACGACGTGTATAATCGCGGGCCCATCATGAACCTGATCGACAGCCCATCCTTCCCGAGCGGACACACGACATACGGCTATATGGGTTCGCTTCTGCTCGCCGTGCTCGTGCCCGACCGGTATCAGGAGATGGTCGTTCGCGGCGCGGAATACGGTAACGACCGCATCATCATGGGGGCGCACTACGCCATGGACGTGCTCGGCGGCCGAACGCTCGCGACTTACGATCTCGCCCACTTGCTCGCCAACGATCCCGCCTACATGAACCGGCCGCTGAAAAACATTGCGACGATGACGACGACGTCCGAGCCTCAGGTCCCGCAGACCATCGGCGACTTCCGGACGGCCGTAGCGACCGCGCGTTCCGAGCTGACAAAGGCGCTCGAGGCGGCCTGCGGCGATACAATTGCCGCCTGCGCGCGTCAGGACACCGGCCGCTTCAATGCGCCCGCGATGAACGAGGCCTTCTACGCCACGACGCAGACCTATGGGCTGGGGATCGCGCATCCGGAGACGGCGGACAAGGTGGAGGATGTCGGCGCCTTGGCCCCCGAAGCCGGAAACCTGCTGACGGCGGCTTTCCCCAAACTCAGCCTCGAGGAGGCAAACCGCATTTTGACCGAAACGGAAGGGCCGGGCGGCGGCTTTCTCGATGACGGATCAGCCTTCGGCGTCTATTCCAGGCTCAACCTTTATGCGGCTGCAGGCCGCGCTGCCGCGCTCTCACGCGCCAAGCCCTGACTCGGCGCTTCAATCCGCGTGGTTGACGCCGCGGATGGCGCGCGAACTCGCCACCCGCCAAGTCGACCTTTATCGCGACGACGAGCCCGCGGATCACGGCGTCGCGGCGAATGTGCTCGATCGGCCGCTCAACGCCTTGCGCCAACTCGTCGCCTTGCTCGCCGCGGACCCGCACAATCCGCCGCTCGCCGCGGGCGAAATCGTAACGACGGGAAGCCTCACCCGCGCCCTTCCGATCGCAGTGGGCGAGACCTGGACGACGAAACCCTGCGGCGTCGCGCTCGACGGGATCCGCATCGAATTCGTGCGGCAGTGACGCGGAGGCCGGTAGCGTCTCGGTGAATTTCGGCATCCGACCCTTAGCACTCTTCGAGGTCGGTCCTATCAACGGGCGGTGTGCGCTAGATAGCGGTCGAAGGTGGAAATGCGACCCGATTGTCCTGACACATGCTGCGAACGGGTCCAATTGGACCCAAACAGGCCGTCAGCCCCTGAAGGCGCAACACGGTCGGCGCTTGCCAAGTCCGCCGTAGCCGACGCAGGATCGCGTGGGCGCGGCGAGTCAATACGTCGCGGGTCGGAGGACGCCCCCATGCTGTTGCCAACGACGCTCGTCGGCTCCTATGCGCAGCCCGAATGGCTCATCGATCGGGGCAAACTGGCCGGACGTTTTCCGCCGCGCGTGCGGGCGAAGGAACTGTGGCGGGTCCCTGAGCCCTATCTCGCCGAGGCGCAGGACGACGCCACCGTCGTCGCGATCAAGCTGCAGGAGGACGCAGGCCTCGACATCGTCACCGACGGCGAGATCCGGCGCGAGAGCTACTCCAACCGGTTCGCGACCGCGCTCGAGGGCGTGGACGTCGACAATCCCGGGGTCGCCCTCGACCGCTCCGGCCATCCCAATCCCGTTCCCCGCATTGTCGGCAGGATCCGCAGGCGTCATCCCGTCGAGGTCGAGGATCTCAAGTTCCTGCGCCGCCACACCGCCCGCATGGTGAAGATGACGGTGCCGGGTCCCTTCACCATGAGCCAGCAGGCGCAGAACGACTTCTATCCCTCGCCTGCCGAAGCCGCGCTTGACTACGCCGAGGCGGTCAACGCGGAGATCAAGGACCTTTTCGCGGCCGGCGCCGACATTGTCCAGGTCGACGAGCCCTATATGCAGGCGCGTCCGAAGCTGGCCGAGAACTACGGCCTAGCCGCGCTCAATCGTGCGCTCGAAGGCGTGAGCGGGACTACGGCGGTGCATATCTGCTTCGGTTACGCCGCGATCATCCATGAGCGGCCAAGCGCCTATTCGTTCCTGCCCCAGCTAAAGGGCTGCCGGTGCCGGCAGATCTCGATCGAGACCGCGCAGTGCGGCCTCGACTGTTCGGTCCTGAAGGATCTGCCGGATCAAAAAATCATTCTCGGCGTGCTCGATCTGTCGACGCCAGAGGTCGAGTTGCCGGAGACGGTCGCCGCCAGGATCCGCCGCGCGCTCGCCTACCGGAAGGTGGAAGACATCGTTGTCGCGCCCGACTGCGGCCTTAAATATCTGCCGCGCGATTCCGCGTTCGAAAAAATGAAGGCGATGGTTGAGGGCGCCCGGATCGTGCGGGCCGAACAAGATCAGACCCAATCAGTTGGGCCGGTTCCGCGTTGACCCTGAGCGGGCCTCCATGATCGGCTGGAGGGCGCCGTCGCGTTTAGAGCGCAACGTACTCTTCCCGAATTGCCGCCAACCTTCGATATTGATTACGTCATAGACAGAGCGGCGCGGATCGTAAGCGAGATTCATGCAATACCACATGGGAGAAGCGGCCGCGCCTCTCAGGAAAGAGGTCGCCTCGACAATCCTCGATGTGTTCGAGCAGCAACGATCCATGCCGGGTTATAGCCTTCCGGCTACGGTGATCGGCGCGCTGGCGGAACACGAGGGATGGACAACGGCACAACTGCTTACGGGTATCGAATATGGATGCTTGTCGGGGTGGTTTCGAATCAGTCCGGGCGCGTGTTTATACCTCACGTGCACTGATTTCGAGGCGTTCAATAAAGCGAGCTACAGAGACTAGACGGACTGAGTTAGTCGCAAGGGGCTCGGGCGGCGCCCCGATCTTGCGACGCAGGTCAGGCAGACGGAGCCATGGCCACGCGCCGAGGGTTTCTCCGAGGCCAGCGCGCCTCAGCTCTCGGGCGGCCCAAAGGCGCCGGCTGACTGCCACCTCAGTGCGCCGTAGAACTGCGCAAGCTTCGCTGCATCGGTGGAAAACCAGCCAGCCAGCCATTCGTGATAGGCGACTGCGGTCGGCTCGGCAGGCGTCTCGCGGTCGAGGACAGCGGCGATGAGATGGCCCGCCATCATACCGGACATGATTGCCTTGAGCACGCCGTGCGACGACGTCGGATCGAGCGTCGCCGCGGCGTCGCCTACCATGAACCACCCAGGACCCGCAGCCTCCGTAGCCATCCGCCAAGTCACGTCGGCCCCGCGACTGTGACTGCGCGGCGTCAAGCCGAGGAGGTGTTGCGGCGTCCAGTCGGGACGCGGCTGACCGTCGAACGAAATCCGCGTCCATTGGTAGAGTTTCGGGCGCACCAGGGCGGTCCATGTCCAACCGGACGCGTCGCCGACCAGCGACGGCGCGTCGTCGCAGTTCGGACACGACCCTTCCATGTATCCGTAGCGCGCGATGAGGCGTGGCGACCGTGCGGGACTTGTCACGTCGAGGGCGCGGCCAAGCCAGCGTGTCGCGCCGCTCGCGTCAACCACCATCCGCGCATCGATCGATCCGGCTGTGGTTCTCACCCCGCAAGGCGCCCCGTCGCGCATCAGCAGGCCAGTGACGGCGCAAGGCTGCCGCACCTCGACGCCGACCTCCCGGGCGCGCGTGAGCAGCAGCGCATCGAAATCAGCCCGCCAAGCCTGAAACCCGCTCCAGGGTCCGCCCGCATCGCCGCCGAAGGCCTCGAAGCGACGCGGACCGCCCCACTCGATCCAGATACCTGTGTGGCGCGCGCCGACCGCCTCGGCCAACCGGTTCGCGATTCCCAGTTGTCCAAGCAGCGGCTCAACGCCCGGATGGAGCGTCTCGCCGGGTCGGTCGCGGCCGGGCCGCTCGCGCTCGAACAGTGCGACGCTCAAGCCGCGCGTCGCGCAGGCGATCGCGGCGGCGCTTCCGGCAGGTCCGCCGCCGATGACGACTACGTCGGCATCGACTGGTCGACGCGCCATGGCTTTTTCTCGCGCTTGATCAACACGGTATTGCCGGATACGTAGGCCCACGCCTGCTCCAGCATGTCCACGTAGACCGTGCGCAGGTCGTCCGGGTCGTGGGTCAGCTTGCCCCACCGATAGACATGAAAAAAATAGCGCCGCGGACCCAAAAGCTTGACGCCTGTCGCCTGTTCAGCTGCGGCAAGGCCGGAATCATCGGCCGCGATGGCGCGAAACGACAGAACGGCCCACGCCGCCTTTTCCTGCAGCACTTTGTACACCGGCTTAATATCCGGATCGTGGATGCCGAGCCCCCAGTAGACCGCCTCCATGGCGAGGATACGCGCCAGGTACTCGTCCGTGTCGATGCGCGCGGTGAGCGCCGCCGTCATCGTGCCGATCAAGTCGATGTAGTCGACGCGCGTCGCGTCGGTGTAAGCGGCGACCGGGCGCTCCTGAAAGATTGTCGCGCGCGGCCCACGCACGCCGTCCCACGGCATGAAGGCGACCTCGCGCCCGTCGATCTTTGTCGTGCGCGGCCCGTGCAGGCCGTCCCGCGGCGTGAATTGACCGTTCTCGATCGGAGCGCTGCCGATCTCTTCGTCGGTGAGCGGAGCGATGGTTGGGTAAGGATAGACCATCCCGCCGATCATTTTGTCCGGCTGATATTGGCGGGTCGAATCCGGCGCAACCGCTGGCCAGTAGGCGCCGAGCGCGGCGCAGAGTTTGGCGTCCTCGATGAACGGAGACCCCAACCCGTAGCCCGCCAGGAACTTCTGCAACGGCAAATCGGGAGCCCGGTAATAGATTCCCTGGCTCGTTTCCCAGCCTGGATCGTACATGCCGATCGCGCCGTCCGGCATCCCGGCCTTTTCGATGGTCCACGGACCGTTGGGGGACTGCACCGGGCCTTCGTCTTCCGTCGGCTGCGATACGATCGCGGTGATGGTCGTGTCCTCAAGGCTGAACCCCGCTGGCAGGGTGATGTTGCCGGCGATGCGCGTCTGCGACAGAGCCAGCGGCTGGATCGCCCAAAGTGCGCCGCGAATTGGTTTTGGAACCTTGTCGCGCCACCAGACCATCAGCTCGCGCTGCGTCACCTTGGGGAAAAAGTCCGGCAGCCCGACCATGCAGTAGGCCGGCAGAATTGCGTCGACGACCCCGTCGAGTTGAGGACAGCGCGAACTCGATCCAACCGTCGCCGGCCGCATCGATGTAATGCAACGTCTGATAACCGCCCTTGCTCATGATCTCATTCATGTCCGGCCGGAAATTCAAATCGTCGATCTCGCCATTCGGCATCAGGCGATGGCGGATGTTGATGTATTCCGGCGCGGGCCGCTGCGTGGTCTGCGCGGCGTCCAGCATGTAGCGTGGCTCCTCCTCGGGTTCAGCGCCCGGCAAAATCTGCATCGACGAAAGCTGCATGTTCCATGGCTTGGACGTGTAGCTTCCGTCGACTGGGAAGGTCAGCAGACGCCCTTTGTATTGCGCCGGCGTCACCAGCGGCGACGGGCGCGGCTCAAGCACGCCGTCGCCGAAGTCGGGCCGCCCCGACATCGACCCGATGAACTCGTCCTTGATCGTGAACGGAAACTGTTCGAGGACCTCGCCGGACCAGTTGTTCTTCAGTCCCGCGGTGTCGAGGAAACGGTGGAACTGGGCCAGCTCGTCGTTGCGCAGGCCGCGCTTCAGTCCGACCTGGAGATTGAGGCCGGCGATGCACTCGGGACCGTTGAAGAGCTTGTGAATTGGCGCCCAGAATATGAGCTCATCGTCTCCGGCCAACAGATCCTGAGGTCCGAACCCGCCCTTGCAACCCTTGAACTGCGCCGCGAGATAGACCGCGAAGCGCCGCGGCGTGACCCGGAAGTCGAACGGCCGCGTCGGGTCCAGGGCGACGAAGTTGCGCGCCCGCGCGTCGTAGAACGGTTCGATCGTCCCGAGCCTCGCGACGCCCGAACGGGCGAAGCACAGTTCGGCATGGCGTCCGTGCACCGACATCGGCGCGTTGCGATACTGCAGGGCGTACACCACTAGGCCGAGCTTCCGCCGCTTCTCGCCGTCATGGAGTGGCGGCGACATCGCATCGATGCGAGCCTGCAGCGCATCCATCGTCGGCGGTTCGACTCCATAAACGTAATTCTCCAGCGCATCCATCTCCGCCAGCGTCGGAAAGCCGCCGAGGTTGACTCCCTTCCTGTCGGCCACGACGGTGGGCGAGGCGAATGCGTGATAGAGGAGGCTGCGGTCCGGGCGGCCTGGCTCGATTGCGCGTGTGGCCGCGGCGGCGAAGTCTCCGAAGCCAGGATAGGCCCGATCGATGTGCGCGAGCGGCTTGCCGAACTCGCTCCTGAGGTCCGTTGCGGCGATGTCGAGTTCGCCGCCGGTTGCGTCCATCAACATCTGGCGCCACCCGAGCGGCGCCAGATGCCGGCACGCGTCGACGACACCGTCGGTCAAGGGCCGCGCGTCGGCTGCGAACGCGCCGAACCTCGGCCCCACCGCGACGGCGCCCATGCTGAGGGCGGCGTACTTGAGAAAAGTTCTCCGAGTCGTCATGGGCGCTCTCCTTGATTGAAACAAGGCTCAGTAATCGTTATCTCACCTTTGTGAGGAGCATAGCCAAACAATTCTTCGCCGCGCCAAGATGAAGACGCTGAAGAAGACCGCCCAGCTGGTCAGCTTTCGCCGCGTTCACCATATTCCTGACCGAACTGATATCGGTCTGACTGCTCACGACGAAGGCCAACAATTCGATGACTGCCCCTTCCACCGCCGGGCTGCTCGTTTCCGGGTTCTGAAATGCCCGGGAGATTTCTCGGCTCGACATGGCGAATTGATCTTTAATCGAATTGAATTGGCCTTCGGCAAGCCTCGCTCTGCTCCAGCAGCATCGACTACCACCAATCGATTATTCCAAGAATACTTTATTACGTTCCACTGGAAACAGGTTCGGGTCAATGCTAAAATTGAAGTACTCCGGTGCAAATGCGTTCACTACCTACGGAGTTGCGTCGTCGCGCTGTCGAATTCAGCGGAATCAAGGGGCGAGCGGGATGAGCCCGTACCGGTTCGCCGCCCGCGTGTTACGCCGCATCGCATCATGCGGCGGACTCTGCGCCTACAGGCTCGAGCGTGAACGCGCGCAATGCGCGCCAGACCCGCCGTTCGGCCAACGCGCGCTATCCGCCGATTGTGTTGAAAAACCCCTGAATTGGCCAGTCGTCGAAAACCGCATTTGCTGATCCGCATGCCTTGATTGGCGTTGAACGTGCCGTTGGTGAGCCTACGAAGCTCGCCCGCCCGGCAACCGCTTGTGTAAGCCGAACCCCCAGGCAAATTTTCGACGCGCGTCATTGGCCTCGCCAATTGTGATCGAACCGAAAATCGGGGTTTTTCAACACAATCCGCCCAAACCAGAAATTCAAACTCAGACACGACCGAGACGACCGAGACGCCCGGTTGCCTGCCGCGCGCGAACATGCATTTTATCGTCGAGCCGCGCGAGCGCCTTCAAGGCGGCTGCGGGACTCCGAACACCAGGCGCCAGAGACAGCCGGGCCGAAAAAAATGATCGAGGATCCGCCCCCTCTCGTCACCGCAACGATCGTCGAACGGCCGTCCGCCGAGGAGGTCGGGCAGTTCCGCGGCGCGCCGACGAGCTTTGTCGTCGACGCGCTCGGCGGCGCCGGGGCGCTCGACTGGCGCATCAAGCCCATCGCGGGCGGAGTTTTGGTCGGCGTCGCGCTGACCTGCGACTGCGGTCCCAACGACAATCTCGCTTTGGCCGCCGCGGTCGCGCAGAGCCAGCCTGGCGACGTCCTCGTCGCCGCGACGGGGGGCTTCACCGGCGCCGCGGTGGTCGGCGATCTCCTGCTCGGCATCGCCAGGAACCGCGGCGTCGTCGGCTTCGTCACTGACGGCATGGTGCGCGACCTCGTCGATCTCGAGGCGCTCGGGATGCCAGTCTATGCAATGGGCGTGACGCCGAATTCCCCGGGCCGCCGAGGGCCAGGCACGGTCGGCTTGCCGATCGTCTGCGGGGGCCGCGCGATCGCCTCGGGCGACATTATCGTCGCCGACCGGGACGGCGTCGTCAGCGTGCCGCAAGCGCAAATCGGCCAGACGGTGGCCAATCTCGAGCGCGTCAGGGCCGCAGAAGCGGCGATGCTGCAGCGTGTGCGCGGCGGCTTGAAGGACGTGCCCTTCGTGAAGGCGCGGTAAGAGGCGCGCCGGGAAAGGGTAGACTGAGTGTCTGTTTCAAAATCGCGGACCTCGTCCTGAGGCGCCCTTTGCGGAAGCAAAGGGCCTCGAAGGACGCTCCAGAGGGCGCTTGCGGCGCCGTCTTCGCCTGCTGGATCGTCCTTCGGGGCCCCTTCGGGGCGCCTCATCCTTCGAGGCCCCTTCGGGGCGCCTCGGGACGAGGGCAATGTCCTTTTGAAACAGGCTCTAAGCGGGCAGGGAGGGAGGCATGATCGATTTTTCAATCATCGATTCCCATATCCATCTCCTCGACCAGAGGCGATTCGGCTATTCCTGGGCGAATGGCGCGCCGTCGCTGAAGCGCGACTGGACGCCTGACGATCTTGCGGCTCGCGCCAAACCTTACCAAGTCGAGGGCCTCGTGTTCGTCGAAGTCGACGTCGATATGCCGCAATATCTCGACGAGGCGGAGTGGGTGCAAAGCCTCGCCGACCGCGACAAGCGCGTGATGGGCTGCGTCGCCTGTTTGCCGCTCGAACGCGGCAGCGCGATCGAGCCGGAGATCGCCCGAATTGCGAAGCTCCCGGTGATGCGTGGGGTGCGTCGCCTGATCCAGAATCAGCCCGACCCCGCTTATGTCCTGCAGCCGGATTTTCTCGATGCGCTCGAGTTGCTGCCAAAATACAACTTGTCGTTCGACATTTGCATTTTTCATCACCAGCTCCCCAACACGCTGGAGATGGTTCGCCGACGCCCCGAGGTCGCCTTTGTCCTCGACCACATCGCCAAACCGGCGATCAAGTCCGGGCTGGCGGATCCGTGGAGGGACCAGATCCGGGAGTTGGCTTCGCACGCCAACGTCGTCTGCAAGCTTTCCGGACTGACCACGGAGGCCGACCACAAGGCGTGGACGCGCGAGCAGCTCCGTCCCTATATCGACCACGTCATCGACTGTTTCGGCGTCGATCGCATCCTTTACGGCGGCGACTGGCCGGTCTCCGAGCTTGCCGGCCCGTATGTGTCCTGGCTCGAGACGCTCGATTGGGCGACTTCGGGCTTCACGCCGGAGGAGAAGCGCAAGCTCTTCCGCGACAACGCGATCAAGGCCTATCGGTTGGACGCCTGATGGACCGCGCCGCACTGCAGCGCAAGGCATACAGCGTCGCCGCGCTGCAGGGAGCTGGCGCGCCGGCGTCTGCCGCGCATGGTGTTCGACATGGTCGACGGCGCGGCCGGGGACGAGCTGACCATGCGGCGCAACGAGGCGGCGCTGGCGGCGATCGAGCTTGTTCCGAAACTGCTCGCCGGCGCGCCCAACCGCGACCAGACGGTCGAACTCTTCGATGTCAAGCTGCCTTCGCCGGTCATCATCGGTCCGACGGGCCTCGCCGGTCTCCTATGGCCGCATGCCGAACTCGCCGCGGCGCGCGCGGCGGCTCGTTTCGGAACGATTTACACGACGAGCCACGCCTCGACCTCGACCATCGAGGAGATCGGCGCGGCGACGCCGGGTCCGAAATGGATGCAGGTCTTTCTTTACAAGGACCGCAGCATCACCGCCGACTTTGCGTCCCGCGCCGCGGCTTCCGGCTACAAGGCGCTCGTGCTCACCGTCGACAATCAGGTCGTCGCTGGGCCGCGATCGCGACGCGCGCAACGGCATGAGTTTTCCGCTGCGCTGGGACGTGGTCAGCCTCCTCGCTTTTGCGACCCGGCCGGGCTGGCTCCTGCGAATGGCTGAGACCCCGAACCCGACCTTCGTCAATTACGGCCCGAGCAAATCCATTGGCGCGTTCGGGCCGCTGATGAACGAGCAGCTCACGCCCGAGATCACCTGGAGCGACGTCGACTGGCTGCGCAAGCAATGGCGCGGGCCGATGCTGATCAAGGGCCTGTTGCATCCCGACGAGGCGCGGGAAGCCCAGAAGCGTGGGCTCGACGCGGTGATTGTCTCCAACCACGGAGGGCGCCAGCTCGACGGCGCCGTCAGTTCGATCGCGGCCTTGCCGCCGATCGTCGACGCGCTCGGAGGCTCGATCCCGGTGCTGATCGACGGCGGATTCCGCCGCGGCGTCGACGTCGTCAAAGCGCTGGCGCTCGGGGCTCGCGCAGTGCTGATCGGCCGGCCGCATCTCTGGGGCGTCGCCTGCGCCGGGGAAGAGGGGGTTCTATGGGTGCTCGAACTCTACCGCCGCGAGATCGACCGCGCGCTCGCGCTGGGCAGTTGGGATAGTCTCGCCAAGCTCGATCGCAGCGCGCTGGTCGATCCCGGTTCGATCGGCGCGCGGTTCGCTTGATCGGCGTCGGCGCAACGAGAGTTCCTCAAGCGCCCTGGTTCGGCTCTCCGGCTTCCGCCGGCGGGGCGCGCAATTGCGCGACCCGTAACACCAGCGCCATTGCGACGGCGAGCGTCGCCGCCAGCGACTTGAAGCCGGAAAACTCCTCTTCCACCACTTCGACATAGGTCTTCGATATCGCCGCCAGCGGGCTGAATGCGCTGTCGGTCAGCGAGACGACCGGTACGCCGCGTTGCGCCGCCGACGCCGCCAATTCCGGGGTGATCGAATTATAGGGCGTGAAGCTGATGGCGAACACCGCGTCCGAAGCCGTCGCGCAGCGCAGGAGCTCGAACGCCGTCGAGCCGACGTTGTCGAGCGCGAAGTTGCGGACGCCGAGATTGGAGAACGCCAGGGACACGTAGCTCGCAGGGCAGAAGGCGCGCTTCGAGCCGATGATGTAGATCAGGTTGGCCGACGCCAGGGTCGTCGCGACGCCGTCGAAGTTCGAGATGACGAGCCGATCGCGGACACCCGCCAGGGAGGCCATCGACGATTTGACGAAGCCGTCGACCAGCAGTGTCGCCTCGCTGCGCGCGGCGTCGTCGCCGATCGCGGCATTCCGCCAGCCGCGTCCTCCGTCCGCCAGATGGGCCTTGAAGATATTCTGCAGGTCGGAAAAGCCCGAGTAGCCGAAGCTCTGGGCGAAACGCACCAAGGCGGACGGCTGCACCCCGGCCTGCGATGCGACGCTCGTCACCGTCCCGAGCGCAACGACCGTCGGGTGCTGCCAGACGAAGATGGCGACCTGGCGCAGCTTCTTCGGCAGACGGACGGCGCCGGAAGAGAGAACCGCGCGCAATTCCTCGTAGCTTTGCGGCCTCGAATAGCCGAGCGCGGCGCCGTCGTCGACACCGCCGAGCGACGGCGTCAGGTCATCGACAGAATCGGCGGCGGCTCTACCCACGGCCCAGTAGTCCGGTCGGGTAGGCGCGAGGATCTCCATCGAGCAGACCGCGCAGGTGCGCGGCGACTACTGTCGCTATTAGCGTCGCAGGCGCGACGCCGATGCGCGCCTTGGCGACGCAGAGCCGGTTTCGGTGGTAGCGCGGCCGCCGCACCGGCAGCGACAGCTCGGACAGAGACGCTTCAGCCAGTCGCGGCATTAGATACGGGCTCTTTTCAACCGAACGCTCCGACCACGGACTGCGCCTGATCGACAATCGCCCCTGTCATCGGCTCGGAAGCGTCTCCAAGCAGGAAGAGCGCGAGGCGCGCGACATCCTCAGGCTTCAACAGCCGGCCGAACGGTTGCGTCGCCGAAGCTTCCTCCAGCCATTTCTCTCCAAGGCCGAGCGTGACCGCCTGCATCTGGCGCTCGGCGGGCGTGTCGACCCAGCCGAGGGCGATGCCGTTGGCGCGGATGCGGTCGAAGCGATGCGCATGCGCCGTGTTCCTCGTCAGTCCGGCGAGCGCGGCCTTAGTCGAGGCGTAAACCGCGAGCTCAGCCGAGCCGCCGTGCGCGTGCATCGAGAGAATATTGACGATCGAGCCAGGCGCCTTGCGCTGCCGCAAGTGATTGACGAGCCGCTGCATGAGGAAGAACGGCGCGCGGACGTTGACCGCGAAGAGCCGGTCCCACAGCGCCTGATCCGCGTCGACGAGGGCGCCTCGGTCGGTCGCGGCGGCCGAATTGACGAGCGCGTCAACCCGCCCGAACCGGGAGATGGCGAAGTCGAAGATAAGATCCGCCGCGTTGGGGCGCTCGAGATCCGCCGGGACGAATGCGCAAGGCGCTCCGGCTCGTTCGACCGTCGCGACGGCCGCCTCGGCTTTCTCAGGGTCCCGGCCGGCGATCACGACGGCCTCGGCGCCGGCGGCCGCAGCGCCTGCCGCGATGGCCAGTCCGATGCCTTGGGTTGCGCCTGTGACCAGGACGGTTCGCCCCTTCATCGCGTCCTCCCCGGTCGAGCCGCTTGCGCAGCCCTTGGTCTAAGGATTGAAGCAAAGTTTCCAAAAGTCAAATTCTCGAAAGCGTTCCCGCTGTCCGTATTGCCGCGTTCGATGAGCCTCGGCTAACGGGCGCGCGTCTGCGCGCCAGCGCGCCGTCTCGATAGGGCTTGCGCAAGGCTGGGCCTTCCCTTTTGAAGGCATCCCGCAGTTCGTCGCGATCGCGCTTCTGCACTCAGCCGGAGACGAATTGACAAATGGAATCGAATTGCGATTATCGAAAAGAACGGTCAAAAATTTCCCGCTGCGCGCGGCGCCAGAAACGACAATCGGGAGAAGACGTCATGCGGACCATCAAAGGGCCGGGGCTGTTTCTGGCGCAGTTCGCCCGCGACACGCCGCCGCACAACAGCCTCGAAGGCATCGCGCGATGGGCGAAGAATTACGGCTACAAGGCCATCCAGATTCCGACCTGGGACGCACGCTTCTTCAATCTCGATCTCGCCCACGAAAGCCCAGCTTATTGCGACGAGGTGAAGGGGAAGCTCGCCGATATCGGCATCGCGATCAGCGAGCTCTCGACCCATTTTCAGGGTCAGATGGTCTCGGTCCACCCCGCTTATGATGCGATGTTCGACGGGCAATGCCCTGGGCATCTGCGCGGCAACCCCGAGAAGCGACGCCATTGGGCCGCGGACCAGGTGCGCAAGGCGGCCCTGGTCAGCCGGCACTTCGGGCTGACCGAGCACGTGAGCTTCACGGGCTCGCTGGCCTGGCCCTATTTCTATCCCTATCCGCAGCGCCCGGCCGGTCTCATCGAGGAATGTTTCGCCGAGCAGGCGCGCCGCTGGAAGCCGATTCTGGATGTCTATGCCGAGAACGGCGTCGATCTCTGCTTCGAGATTCACCCGACCGAGGACATCTTCGACGGCGACACGTTCGAAATGTTCCTTGCGGCCGTCGGAGGTCACAAGCGCTGCAACATCAATTACGACGCCAGCCACTTCATCAAGCAGTGCATGGACTACATCGGCTTCATCGACGTCTATCACGAACGGATCAAGATGTTCCACGTCAAGGACGCCGAATTCAATCCGACCGCGAGACAGGGGGTGTACGGCGGCTATCAGGGATGGCCGCAACGCGCCGGCCGCGACCGCTCACTCGGCCACGGCCAGGTCGATTTCAGGGCGATCTTCTCCAAACTCGCGGCCTATGATTTCGCCGGTTGGGCGGTTTACGAGTGGGAGTGCTGCCTGCAGCATCCGGAAATTGCCGCGCGGGACGGCGCGAAATACATCGCCGATCATATCATCGAGGTGACCGACTACGCGTTCGACGATTTCGCCGCGACGGGCGCCGATCGGGTGGCCAATCGCAAGCTGCTCGGCGTCGAAGGTTGAGGTCATGGCGCCCGCGACCGCACCCAAAAAAGTCGAAGGCGGGCGCCTCCGGGTCGGAATGGTCGGCGGCGGTCGAAACGCCTTCATCGGGGCGGTTCACCGGATGGCGATGCGCCTCGACGACCTGATCGAACTCAAGGCGGGCGCGCTCTCCGCTGACGCCGCGAACGCCCGCGCGTCCGGCGCCGATCTCGGCCTCGCTCCCGATCGCGTTTATGCCGACTTCCGCGAAATGGCCGCGCGTGAGGCTAGACGGCCCGACGGCGTCGAGGCGGTGGTGATCGTGACCCCGAACCATCTCCATTATCCGGTCGCGAAAGCATTTCTGAAGGCCGGCGTCGACGTCATCTGCGACAAGCCGCTCGCGACTTCCTTGGCCGAGGCGAAGGAACTCGTCGAACTCACGCGCGCCACGGGGCTCGTCTTCGCCGTCACGCTCAACAACACTGGTTATCCGATGGTCCGCCAGGCGCGAGAGATGATCGCTGCAGGCGAAATTGGCGAAATCAGGGTCGTTCACGCGAGTTACATCCAGGATTGGCTGACGCAGCCGATCGACGCCGACGGCCATAAGCAGGCGGAATGGCGGACCGATCCCGCGCGAGCCGGCGCCTCGGCCTGCCTCGCCGACATCGGCGTGCACGCGCATAACCTTGCGCTCTTCGTCACCGGCCTCGAGGTCGACTCCGTCTCGGCGGATCTGACCACCTTCGTGCCCGGCCGAAGGCTCGATGACAACGCACATGTCCTGATGCGCTTCGTCGGCGGCGGGCGGGGCGTCCTCGCCGCGAGCCAGGTCGCGGTCGGCAATCTCAACAATCTCAGCCTGAAGGTCTACGGGACGCGCGCCGGTCTCGAATGGGCGGGTGAGAGCCCGGAGCTGCTGCGCTTCACCCCCTACGGCGAACCCTCGCGACTTCTGCAGCGCGGCGGCCCGGGAAACTGGCAGTCGGCGAGGAACGGCTCGCGCATGCCGGGCGGCCATCCGGAGGGCTATATCGAGGGTTTCGCCAACATCTATCGCGACGCTGCCGAATTGATCGCAGCCCGCCGCGCCGGTCGGGCGCCGGACGCCGCTGTGGTCGCCCTTACTCCGAACGTGCGGGACGGCGCCCGCGGCATCGCTTTCATCGAAGGTTCCGTCGCTTCCAGCCGCGACAACGGCGCGTGGACTTCTGCGCGATTCGTGTAGGATGCGTGACAAGGCTCGGCCGAACGTGGCCGACCCGGCCGAGGGAGGAAATCGTGAATAGAACCAATGTTCTCGCAGGTGCATCGCTGGCGGCGATCGTGGCGACGTCTGGCGCCGCCCTCGCCGCCGACAAGTATGTCGTCGGCGTCTCCAACACCCTGATCGGCAACGGCTGGCGCGAAGAAATGGTCTGCTCGATCAAGGCCGAAGCATTGGCGTCCGGCAAGGTCTCGAAACTCGTTCTCGCCAACCGCAACGGCGGACCGTCCGAGCAGATCGCCGACCTCCGCAATCTGATCTCGGCGGGGGTCAATATCATCATCGTCAACCCGTCCGACCGCAAGGCGCTGGATCCCGTGATCAAGCAGGCCACGGACCGGCACATCGTGGTCGTCGCCGTCGACCAGGCGGTTTCCGCCCCGACCGCCTATGTCGTGGCGAACGATCAGGTTACTTACGGCCGTCTCGGGGCCGAAGCCCTGTTTAAGCAACTTGGCGGCAAGGGCAGCGTCGTCGAGATGCGCGGCATCGACGGGGTCCCTGCCGACGCCGACCGGCACGAGGGCTTCACCGAGGCGATGAAGAAGTACCCCGACATCAAGGTCGTCGCTTCCGTCTTCACCGGCTGGTCGCCGGACAAGGCCGGCCAGCAGATGAAGGACCTTGTCGGCTCCGGTAAGACCATCGACGGCGTCTGGACCTCGGGAACGGGCAAGGCCGTGGTCGACACCTACAAGACGGCGAACCTCAAATATGTGCCGGTGGTCGGCGCCGACAACAACGGCTTCATGGGCGAGGAGATCGACCTGAAGGACGCCGGACTCGTCGGCATCAATGTCACCAACCCACCCGCGGTCGGCGGCGCCGGCCTCGCGGTTGCGCTCGATATCCTTGCCGGCAAAAAGCAGCCGCGTGTCATTCACCTAACCCCAGAAGTTTACAACAGCACAACGCCCGAGGGCATGGCCTGGCTCAAGACCTACTACGACCCGAAGGTCGATCCGAACTACCCCGTGTACAGCGGCGTCAAGCCGTATACGAGCTACACGATCGCGCAGGAGAAGGCGTGCAAGGGTCCGGGCGAGTGAGGACTTGAGCAAGGCAACGACGTTCGCAGCATCATGGGAACGTTCGTGATCGCCGGGTGATTTCTGTGTGTACGCCGCGCGGGTTCCAAGGCTTCGCGCGGCGCTCATTCGCCGGATGCAGATGAGCGAACCCGCCCTTCTTCTCGAGGCCAGGGACGTGGCCAAGCGGTTCGAACTCGGTCATCGCGCTGAAGGCGGCCTCGCTTCAGGTGCGGCCGGGCGAGGTCCACGGCCTGATGGGATCCAACGGCGCGGGCAAGAGCACGCTGGTGAAGATCATCACCGGCGTCTTCCGGGCGGACGGTGGGCAGATTTCGGTAAAGGGCGTCGCCCGCAGCTTCAGGTCGCCGGCCGAAGCGCGCGCCGCGGGCATCGTCTCCGTCTACCAGGACCCGGCGCTCGTGCCGGATCTGACCGTCGGCCAAAACATGCGCCTCGCCGGCGCCTCCATTGACGCAGTCCGCAAATGGCTGGCGGAGCTCGGCGTCACGAGGCTCGATTTCAGCCTACTGGTTCGCGCCCTGCCTTATCAGACTTTGCGCTTGATCGATCTCGCCCGCGCGCTCGCCTCGGAGCCGGCCGTGCTCCTGCTCGACGAGATCACGGCTTCGCTGCCGGCGGACTTGTCCGAGCGGATTTATGCGATGGTTAGGCGCTGGCGCGAGAGGGGCAATGCAGTCATCTTCATCTCCCACCGCATGGCGGAAGTCTCGGCGCTGTGCGACCGGGCGACGGTGCTGCGTGACGGCGTTACGGTCGGCGTGACTGAGCGCGCCCACGGCAGCGAAGAGCAAATCGTCTCGCTCATGCTGGGAGCCGAGACGGCTCGAGCGGTCGCGTCGGCATCTTCGAGGCTCCCAGGCGCTCCCGCGCCAAGGGCCGAGCAGGTCGCATTGGAGGTGCGCAGTCTGCGCCGCAGTCCGCTGCTCAACGACGTTTCGTTCAAGCTCCATCCTGGCGAGGTCCTGGGGGTCGCGGCGTTGGAGGGCCAGGGCCAGGAGGAGCTGTTCGACTGCATCGCCGGCAGCCGTCGTTACGACGAGGGATCAATCATTGCGCATGGCAAGGAACTGAGACTTCGCCATCCCGCGGACGCCATACGTGCCGGCGTTGTCCTCGTACCGGCCAATCGCTTGTTGGCGCTCCTGCAGCAGCGGTCGGTCCGGGAAAACATAGCCTTGCCTGCCTTCGGCGGCATCCGGAACTGGGGGCCGATCGGAATGCGGGCGGAGCGGGGCCGCGTCGAATCTGCAACCGCGCGGCTGCAGATCGACACGCGCGCGGGGTCGGAAGTCAGCCGGTTGAGCGGCGGCAACCAGCAAAAGGTTGTGATCGCGCGCTGGCTCGCCAGCGGCTTCAACACACTGCTGTGCTTCGATCCCACCCGTGGCATCGATATCGGCACCAAGCGCCAGATCTACGCGCTTGTCCGGGAACTGGCGGCGGCGGGATCGGCGGTGCTGCTGTTCACCTCGGAACTTCCCGAGATCGGCCTTGCTTGCGACCGCGCGATCGTCCTGTTTGGCGGGAGGGTGGTCGCGGAGATGCCGGTGTCCGAGGCCGACGAGGCCACGTTGTTGCGGGCCGCGCATGGGATCGCCCCCCGATTGCCGGCGGCGTCATGACCCCTCCCGCCGACCGGAAATCGTCGATCGTGACTGTCCTTGACGTCGTTTCGACGACGCCGCTCGCCGCGCGCCTCCGGCGCTGGCTCCGGCTTAACCCGAGCCTGTTCGCAATGCCGGCGGTGCTGATCGTTTCGCTCGCGATCACCGTGGCCATTCATCCCCAGTTCTCCGATTTCGACTTGCAATCGCTCGCCATGGGAGCTCTGCCGCTCGCTTTCGCTGCGGCGGCGCAGACGGCGGTCGTGATCTCCGGCGGAATCGACCTTTCGATCGGGTCGATGATAGCGGTCGCCAATGTGCTCGCAGCGAGCATGATGGCGAACGCGAGCTTCGGGGAGTCCCTGGCGCTGGCCGTGGTGGTTCTTCTCGCAGGCGCTGCGATCGGCGCGCTGAACGGCCTGATCGTGGTGCTGTCGCGTGTTCCCGATGTCGTGGCGACGTTGGCCCTCGGGTTCATCTGGGGCGGCGTCGCGCTGCTCATCATGGAGAAGCCGGGCGGCGGCGCGCCGCCGGATTTCCTCAATCTCGGCTCCGGAACGCTGTTTACGCCGTGGCTGCCCAATGCGCTCATTCTGCTCGTGGCGGCAGTCTGCGTGATCTGGATTCCGGTGCGCCGATCGAAGCTCGGGCTCCAGCTCTATGCGGTTGGCAGCGATCGGGTCGCCGCGTTCCGCAGCGGCGTCAATATCGATCGCGCGCGCTTTTCTGCCTATGTCTTCTCGGGTCTCTTCAGCGCGGTCGGCGGCCTCGGCCTGACGATGACCACGGGAATCGGCTCGCCCCTCGCCGGCGTCTATTACACGCTGAGCGGATTGGCGGCGGCAGTGGTCGGCGGCGTCAGCCTCACTGGAGGGCGGGGCGGCATGGTCGGGCCGGTGTTGGCTGCGTTCGTCCTGACCCTGATTCCGACCGATCTGATCTTTCTCAATATCGACCCCAATTTCGGCCAGGTGATCCAGGGAACCCTCATCGTAGCGATCGTGATGATCGGTGGATTCGTCGACATGGCGCGATCGCGCAAATGAAGGAGCCGACCGGAACGTCCTTGCGACATCGTCTTCCAGACCTTGGGGGCAGCGTCGTTTCGCTGCTGCGCACACAAACGATCGTGGCGCTCGTGGCGCTGCTGCTCGCGTTTGTCGTCGGTATCGAGGTCGCCCGGCCCGGCACGGTCAACGCGGTCTGGATTTCGAACATGGCGCTGTTCGCGGCGCCGCTCGGCATCATGGCGGCGGGGCAGACGCTCGTCATGCTGACCGGGGGCATCGACCTTTCCGTCGCGAGCGTGGCGACCGCCTCGGCCTATGTGATGGCCAGCCATTCCGGGCTCGGCGGCGCGTGGGCGGTGACCTATGGTCTCAGCGTCGGCTTGGCCGTTGGCCTGATCAACGGCGTCGGCATCGCTCTGCTGAGCGTGCAGCCTCTGGTGATGACCCTGGGAACAGGGCTGATGACCGAGGGGATGCTGGTCGTCTACAGCCAGAAAATGATGGCGAATGCGCCCATCGTGCCGCAGTTCATCGAGAATCTCGGCGCCGGAAAATTCCTGGGCGGCGTCCCCGACGATCTCCTGCTCTGGGCGCCGGTAGCGGTCCTGATCATCTTCGTTTTGCGCCGCACGGGATATGGCCGGCTGCTTTACGCCATTGGCGACAACCGCGAGGCCTGCCACTTGGCCGGGATCCGCGTCTGGCGCGTGCTGCTGGTCAATTACGTGATGTGCAGCCTGCTCGCCGCCCTCGCCGGCCTCGTGATCGTCGGCGGATCCGACTCGGCGGACCTCAGCCTGGCGGACGTTTATCTCCTGCCGTCGGTGGCCGCGGTGATAATCGGGGGGACCTCGATCTTCGGCGGTCGCGGCGGATATTCCGGCGCCATCATCGGCGCGTTGATCCTGACCGTGCTCAACAGCCTTCTGACCCTGCTCGACGCGCCCGAGCCGGTTCGCCAGATTCTCTACGGCGCGATCATCCTGCTCCTCGCCGCGGCCTACACGCGCCTGACCGAGTGAACCGGAACGTGCTTTCAAGGAGGCGCCCATGCCTGAAAAACTGAGAGTGCTCGTCGTCGGCCTCGGCCACATGGGAACAACCCACGCGAGGGCCTACCAGCGGATCGAAGACTATGAGCTCGCCGGCCTGTGCTGTCGCTCGATCGAAAAGCGCGACGACATCGCCAAGGCCTGGTCCGGCATACCCCGCTTCGCCGACTATGGCGAAGCCCTCGACGATGTGAGACCGGACGTCGTTTCGGTCAACACCTGGCCGGATACCCATGCCGATTTCGCGGTCCGCGCCTTCGAGGCGGGAGCGCATGTTTTTCTCGAGAAGCCGATCGCCGAAACGGTCGCGGACGCGGAGCGGGTCGTCGCCGCTGCCAAGGCGAACGACCGCCAGCTCGTGGTCGGCCTGGGGCCGCGGCACAGCCCCACCTACGCCAGGCTGATGGAGCTCGCCCGCGGGCTCGGCAAGCCGCTCGTCATGCGCATGAATTTGAACCAGCGGTCGATCGGCCCGGCCTGGACGTGGCACAAGAATCTGATGATGTCGCTGTCGCCGATCGTCGATTGCGGCGTGCATTACGTCGACATGATGTGCCACATGACGGGGGCGAAGCCGATCCGCGTGCATGCGATCGGCGCGCGGCTGGCCAAGGAAATCGCGCCCGACATGTACAACTATGGTCAGCTCCAGGTCGTGTTCGACGACGGCTCGGTCGGCTGGTACGAGGCCGCCTGGGGTCCGCAGGTCAGCGAGGTCGCCTTCTTCATCAAGGACGTGTTCGGACCGGAAGGCGGCGTCCACATCGTGGTCGAAGATCCGGACGACATGCTGATGGCGGGGGCGACCGCTGCGCTCTCCTCCGACATTCATACGCATTCCAAGGCCGGCGCAATCCGCGTGCATCACGCGAGATTGCGCCCCGATCAATCGCTCGCCGAATCCGACGAAGAGATCACGATCGAGGATCGGCCCGACCATGACGAGATGAGCGTCCGCAAGCAGCGGTTTCTGCTCGACGCCATCCACGGCAAGCTTTCGCTCGCCGACCATATGCGGGACGCGGTCAACAGCCTTCGAATCGTGCTCGCGGCCGACGAGAGCATCCGCACCGGGCGCGCGGTCGACTTGTGACACATTCGATCTCGCGCGACGCAAACCGAAGATTGTGAGTCTCTGGCTACGAGCGATGCCGGCCAGCCCGGATTCTCGAATGAATTGCGCCGCGCTGACCAGCTCCTGCCTCGTCGGCGGAAAGGCGCCGGAAAAACGCGCGCTGATCTTTGGCAAAACAATGGAGTAAATCCTGATGACATCCCGTTCCGGTGCCAGGCTGGAAGGCTCGATCCTGACCCCGATCGGATGGGTCGAGGGCAGGTTGAGCTTCGTCGGCCGCGTCGTTGCGGCAATCGAGGGGCGACCGCTTGCGCCGACGGAAAGACCGCGGGATCCCTTCATCCTGCCCGGATTCATCGATCTCCATGTTCACGGGGGCGGGGGATCCGACTGGCAGGGGGGCGAAGAGGGCATACGCGGGCTCGTGCGCTACCACGCGTCTTACGGCACGACGGCCATCGCGCCGACCACCGCAACCGGGCCCGTCCCGGCCATCGAGAGGTCGCTCTCAGCCATCGCCGCCGTCGCCGCCAAGCCAAAGGCGGGAGAAGCGGCGGTGTTGGGGGCGCACCTCGAGGGGCCTTTCGTCAACCCGGGCAAGCCGGGCGCCATGGATGTCTCGCTCATTCTCGAGGGGGATCCAGCGCTGGCGAAAACTTGGGCCGATCGATGCCGGATCATCGTTGCGACTGTTGCGCCGGAAATTCGGAACGGACGGGAAGTCATCGAAACGCTGACCCGCAGGGGCTGCCGCGTGCAGGTTGGGCATAGCATCGCGAGTCCTGCAGAGGCGGAGCAGGCGTTCCGATGCGGTTGCTGCGGCTTTACGCATCTCTTCAATGCGATGTCCGGCGTGGAGCATCGCTCCCCCGGCGTCGCCGCATACGCGCTCGCCCATGCGCGCTTCGCGGAGATCATCGGCGACCTCATCCATGTCGACAAGACTGTCGTCCTGGCCGCCTATCGCGCGATCCCGCGCCTTTACGCGGTTACCGACGCCAGCGCCGCCGCCGGCCTCCCGGACGGAATTTACGAGTGGGGCGGCCGTCGCAGCGTCAAGCGAGGACAGAAGATTACGCTTGAAAATGGAACGACCTTGGCGGGGAGCGCCATTACGATGCTCGACGCTTTTCGCAATCTGATCAAGATCGGTTTGAGCATCGAGCAGGCTTCGGAAATGACATCCGCTCGGCAGGCGGAATACCTCGGCCTGCCCGACCTCGGTCGGATCGAGCTCGGCGCGAGAGCCTGTCTGGTCAAACTCGACGACGCTCTCGCCCTGCAAGGCGTTTGGGTTGACGGAGAGTGCGTGACTACCGCGGCGCAGGCCCCGCAAGCCGTTCTCGCGTGAAGGCGCTAAAAGCGCCCTGAGCCGAATTGCGGCCGCGCCACCGGCTCGGCCGCGGCCTTATCAGCCGACCGTATCCCGGTGTCGAGAATCGCCATCGTCGCGAGGTTCATCGGCGAATCGAGGGTCGGATGCAGGGGCTCGCCGGTCGCGAGATGGTGGAGGAATTCCTCGGCGATTGTGGTGCGCATAGAGGGCAGGGGCGTGCCTGTCTCGACCGAACTCGGCCTCTTGGAGTCGCGGTCGCGATAGACGAGGATCTCGTTTCCGTTGACGACGAGGGTCCCTTTGGCGCCGTAGAGGATCGGCCCGTTGGGGATCCCACTGTGGAATGTGGTCCAGCTTGCCTCGAGGATCGAGATGGCCGAGGGAAAGCGTAGCAGCATCGCCGCGTTGTCTTCAGCGGTCCCGAAGCCGCTCATCGAGATTCGCCTTGAGGCAGTGGACCGACGTCGGCGGATCGGGCAGGAGCCAGGACGCGAGGCACGCGCCATAGCAAAGATAGTCGAGCAAGGCGCCGCCGCCCGCTTCCGCTTGATGCCACCATTCCATTCCCTTTTCCTCTTCCGACACCAGACTCGAAATCACGGTTGCGCAGGGGTGCGCGCTGCCGTGAGCGAGGGGGCCGAGCGACGGCCCATTGCGCCACTTGAGCTCCCAGATGTCGCCGACCGCCTTTGAGTCAACCAGTTCCTTCAGCCGGCGCATCGCCGGCTGCCAAGTGAGCGGCCAGTTCACCGCCAGGGCGACGCCGGCTTCTTCCGCCGCCGCCGCCATGCGCAGCCCGCCTTTGAGATCGGAGGCCATCGGCTTTTCCGTCACAATATGGATACCGAACCGCGCTGCAGCCTCGGCGACCTCGGCATGCCGGGCGTTTTCGGGGCAAAGGATGACGATGTCGAGCGGCTCGTTTTGAAGCATCTCCTGATAGTTCTCGTAGGCCGTCGGACCGCCGGGAGAGCGCAGCGCGCGCTGCAGATTGGCTTTGCGGCTGCCTTCGACCGTTGTGACTGACGGCGTCCGCGGATCTGTATCCGCGCACGCGACGATATCGGTGCGCCCGGTGGCGATGAATCGATCCACCAACTCGTTCACATGCATATGCGCGAAGCCGATGACTCCAACCCGGAGCCGCTTGCGTGGATCGACGATGCCGGACCCTCTGAGACCCTAATGCTGAGAGGCTCGTGAACGAAAGCGGCTCACGCCTGACCTCGGAAGGACTACCACGGGACTCGGCGGGCAGAAATCGGGCGCCCGCAGCCGTCTTCGACTGGAACTCGTGAACGAGTTCGGCGTTGACGGTTCCGCTCGCCCAGGGCAGGTTGACACGCGAGCGCGTGACGAATTTCGCCGCCGGAGCTCGTTTAGCGAGCGGGCTTCGATGGCGGTCCACCATTTGAAAAAGAGTGGCGAGAACGCAGAGTTGTCCTAAAGACCGTCTGACGCAAACAGTCGCGATAGCGATGCTGACCAATGGCGCGGAAGACGCGCCCGGCCCCAAATGAAATACACGCAGGAGGTACGGATGACGAAGACCCCATCGCCGAAAGAAACCCATACGCGCGAGCGCCTCGGAACGCCGACTGATCTGAAGGCGGAGGCTACGCGGGATATCTCAGCCGCATTAGCTGGACTGCTGGCGGATGTCTTCGCTCTGTATCTGAAGACCAAGAACTTTCACTGGCACATGAGCGGTCCGCATTTCCGCGACTACCACCTGCTCCTCGACGAGCACGGCGACCAGATTTTCGCAATGACGGATCCTATAGCTGAGCGGGCTCGCAAAATAGGCGGCACGACCTTGCGTTCCATCGGGGATATCGCCCGCCGCCAGCGCATCCCCGACAACGACGCCGACTACGTCGACCCGCGGGACATGCTGGCGGAACTGCGCGACGACAATCAGCGCCTCACATCGATCATGCGCGAGGTTCACGACGTTTGCGACGACCACGACGATGTCGCGACCACAAGCCTCCTGGAAGTCTGGATCGACGAGACCGAGCGGCGGACTTGGTTCCTTTACGAGGCGACCCGCAACGGACAGGGGGCGAACGACTGAGAAGGTCGGCGACACGATCCTTCCGTTGTTTCCAGCGAACCTGCGAGGGCGGCGCGCCCTGTCTGGACTGCTTCAGCTGTTCGAGAAGAGGCGGAGGGAGTCCTTGGATCGACGCTCGCCGTGTGAGCCATATCAGGTGTTGCGGGTCCAAGGCCGGCGGGGCATTCCATTCCCGGGCCCAGATTTACGCTTTCCAAGACGGTTGTGGCGCCGTTTCCATGTTTCGGATGAACCTGGTTTGCCTGCGCCCTTGCGGTGACGTCTGCGATCCTGCGCCGCACGGTTGAAGCGGCCGGGTCGGCGCAAGGCTCGGTCAAGCCTACGCGTGTCGACTGTCCCCACCGAGCGCGCACGACGCGATTTAGTGAAAGGCGGCTGACGTGGCGACCTGGAGAGCCGGCGTGCGCGAAACTCCTCCGATGAAGAGACTGGCGGCGCTTGTCCTGGTTCTTTCCGCCTCGCTTTGCGGCTGCGCGCCAACCCAGCCGGGATCGTCTTATGCCCTGGCTCCGAGGCTGCCTTACGCGGCCTGCGGCGACATGGCCACGATCAGAGCCAATCTCACCGGCAACCCCAACCCCTCGCGGGAAAGCGACGCCATCTTGAGGACGCTTGGCGTCCGCTGCATCGGAGAAGGTCCGATCGTTTTCCGAGCACGATACTGAAGCTCGGCGGCGCCCGTCCGCGTTAAGACATTCACGCATCTCTTGCCCTGCGCCGAAGCGTTCGACCTGAATCCCTTTAGCGGCGGGTGGCAACGGAACGGAGGCAGGCCCAGGGGCCCGGTAGGCCGGGCTTTGCGGGCCACCTTGGTTCAGGCTTTCATCCTCACATACTCGCCCGGAGCGTCTCCGATGGCTTTCAGCGCGCCTTCGCCGGGAATGCGGGCCGGGACCTTGTCGGGCGCCTGGGCTGCGATCCATTGGATCCAATCCGGCCACCAGGAGCCCGGCGTCTCCTTGGCGGCCGCCAGCCAGGAGTTGAAATCGCCGTCCATCGGCCCGCCAGTCCAGAACTGGTATTTCGGCTTCCCGGCCGGGTTGACGACCCCCGCGATGTGGCCTGAGCCGGCGAGGACGAAACGCACCGGGCCGCCGAAGCACTTGGCCCCCTTGAACACTCCGCGGGCGGGGGCGATGTGGTCCTCTTTTGACGCCAACTCGTAGATCGGAATTGTCACTTTCCCGAGGTCGATCGTCTTGCCGCTCAGCTCCATGCGCCTGTTCGACAGGTCGTTCTGGAGATAACAATGCCGCAGGTAGAAACTGTGGTTGGCCGCCGGCATTCGGGTCGAGTTGGAGTTCCAAACCAGGAGGTCGAAGGGCATTGGCTCTTTGCCCTTGAGGTAATTGTTGACGTAATACGACCAGATGAGGTCGTTCGGCCGCAGCATGTTGAAGGCCGAGGCCATCGCCGAGCCCTCGAGAAAGCCCTGTTCGGCCATCCGCTCCTCGACCTCCTTCAATTGCGCTGCGTCAACGAATACTTGCAGGTCGCCGGCGTCGGTGAAGTCGACGAGAGCGGTGAAGAAGGTGACGCTGTTGATCCGCTTGTCGCCAATCGCGGCCAGGTAGCCGAGCGTCGCGGCGAGCAGCGTGCCGCCGACACAATAGCCGATCGCGGCGACCTGACGCTCTCCGGTCGCCTGCTCGACGCGGTCCAGCGCCGCCAGGACGCCCTCGTGCATATAGGCGGCGAAGTCTTTGTCGGCGTGGCGGCTGTTGGGATTGACCCAGGAGATGACGAATACCGTCAATCCCTGTGACACGGCCCACCGGATGAACGACTTCTCGGGATTGAGGTCGAGAATGTAGAATTTGTTGATCCACGGCGGCACGATCAGGAGCGGCCGCTTGTACACCTCGGGCGTCGTCGGCGCGTATTGGATGAGCTCGATGAGCTCGTTGCGGAAGATGACCTGCCCGGGCGTCGTGGCCATGTTGACGCCGAGCGTGAAGGCGCGCGCGTCCGACTGGCGCACGCGCAGATTGCCCTTTCCCGCTTCGATGTCCTCCGCGAGCATTTTCAGCCCTCGAGCGAGGTTCTCGCCGCTTTCGGCGAGCGTAGCGCGCAGCAGCTCAGGGTTGGTCCCGATGAAGTTCGAGGGGGCGAGCGCCGCGGTGACCTGTCGCAAATAGAATTGCGCCTTGTGGCGTTCATGCGGCTCGAGGTCGTCGGCGCGGCTGACGAGATCGTCCGCCCACCGGGTCGTCAGCACATAGGCCTGCTTGATGAAATCGAAGAAAGGGTTCTCTCGCCATTCGGCGTCCGAGAAGCGCTTGTCCGACCGGTCGGGCTCGACGATCGGCTTGGCGGGCCCGCCTTGGAAGCGCTGCAGCGTCGCCGCCCACAGGTCGATGAACTTTGTGGTCAACGCCGTCTGCGCCTCGATTACGCGCGCAGGATCGGACATGTAATATTCGGCGACATGGCCGAGCGAACGGACCATTTCGCCGATATCGTCGCCGATCGTCGTCTTGATCTCGCCCGTCTCGCGCGGCCGCAGGTAGGCGGCCATAGCTCGGCCGGCGTGTTCGATCGCGCTCCCGATGTTGCGAGCAAGCGCTTCGGCGTCGGGAATCGGATATTGGGGCGCGAGGGCGCGGCCGGCTGCGGCGTCCTCAGAGGAAGAGGGCGAAGCCTTCGGCGGCGTCCCTGCCGACGCCTGAATGATAGGCAAGGCTTCGGCGACCAGGGGCGGAGGTTTGCCGATCGTCGGCGCTGCCGGTGGCAGGGCAGGACGCGCGATGTCCGGCGCAGGCGTCGGAGCGACGTCGACGGGCGGACCCGCTGCTCGCTCCTCTCTCGCCGTGGACGCGGATTTGGCCCCGAACGGGGACGCCGAGGCCTTCCGCAACGCTACGGCGGCCGGCGCTTTCCTGCGCGCAGTCTTCGTTGCTTCGGCTTGTTTCGTCTGCGGATCGGCCGCCGATGGGATCGAGGGAGTTTCGGACACCCCCTCGGAAGGATCCGCGGGCGGCGCGTTGACCCACTGGTCGAGCGCGTCGGGCTTCGTCCGGTAAGACGAGCCGCGCGGCTTTTCCGCCGGAGCCGTCGACGACAACGCGCTGACCCATTTTGGCTTTGGCGGGATCTTTGCGCTCTTTGCCGCGGAAGGCGTCGCGGACTTCGCTAAAATCCCTTGCGCCTGTTCGTTCGCCGACTCCTGTGCTAGTCCTCCGCGCGCAGGCGCGGTGTTCGCGGAGCTGCTTGGGGGAGCGTTGGCGGAGGCATCGGGCGCACCAACGTTCGCGCCCGATTTGGCGGTCTTCCCACGAATGTTTGGCATCAGACGTTTCCAATCGTTCCCGGCAGAGATCCGGTCCCGTTTTTGTCATAATAGGTCACTACCCGGGCGCGACGCCACAAGGACTTTCGGCGGGGGTGCGATTCGTCGCCATCGGCGCGAGCGAGAACAAGAGGACGAAGAGGATGGCGAAGGCAAGCTTGAGCGCCGGCACAAGTGTCGGGCTCGCCGTCGCGATAGGCGCTTGCCTTTGGTCGTCGGTGAGCCTTGCCCAACAGTCCGACAGCCCGCTGAAGAGCGCAATGAAAATACTGGGCTTTGCGACCGACGTCGCGCCGCCGGCCGATTTCGTCCTCCAGTCGCGGCCGAAGGGCGACCTCGATTTCATCCCGGTCTTCCAGCCTCCGCCGGAGCCGGCCAAGCCGGCCTTGAACGGCAAGGAGCTGAACACGGTGAAAGGCGATCTCGACTCCCTCGAGAAGCGGGACGACGCGATTCGGCAGGCGTTTCCTCCGGCCGCCAAGGCGGCGGCGGAGGAGGCCGCAGCCAAAAAGGCGAAGACGAAACCCGTTCCGCCCAACCAGTAGGATGAGGTTTGCCCGGCCGCCCCCTACGATGCTAACAGAACCACGACGGCGCGAGGCGCCGCGAGGCCGGGTATCACCCAAGGACATTCGGAACCGATGAGCGACTTCCACCGCGTGCGGCGCCTGCCGCCCTACGTCTTCGAGCAGGTCAACAAGCTCAAGGCTAAGGCGCGCGCCGGCGGCGCCGATATCATCGATCTTGGCATGGGCAACCCGGATCTGCCGGCGCCGAAGCACGTGCTCGACAAGCTGGTCGAGACGGTCGGCAAGCCGCGTACCGACCGGTATTCCGCCTCCAAAGGGATCGCCGGCCTCCGCCGGGCGCAGGCGGGCTATTACGGTCGGCGCTTCGGCGTGAAGATCGACCCCGAGACACAGGTTGTCGCCACCCTCGGCTCGAAGGAAGGCTTCGCCAACATGGCGCAGGCGATTACCGCCCCGGGCGACGTGGTGCTGGTGCCCAATCCTTCTTATCCGATCCACGCCTTCGGCTTCCTGATGGCGGGCGGCGTGATCCGCTCCGTGCCGGCCGAGCCTTCGGACGAGTTCTTCGTCGCGCTCGAGCGGGCGATCCATCATTCGATCCCGAAGCCGATCGCGGTCGTTGTCTGCTACCCGTCCAACCCGACCGCGATGGTGGCTTCCCTCGACTTCTATAAGGACCTCATCCTGTTCGCCCGCAGGCACGAGATCTTCGTGCTGTCCGACGTCGCTTACGCCGAGGTCTATTTCGACGGCGAGCCGCCCCCGTCGGTCCTTCAGGCGCCGGGCGCGTTCGACGTTGCGGTCGAGTTCTCTTCGATGTCCAAGACCTTTTCAATGGCCGGCTGGCGCATTGGCTTTGCGGTCGGCAACGAGCGGCTGCTCGCCGCCCTCGCGCGGGTAAAATCCTATCTCGACTACGGCGCCTATACGCCGATCCAGGTCGCGGCCGCGGCCGCTTTGAATGGGCCGGAAGACTGCGTCCGCGAGATGCGCGCGATCTACAAGCGCCGTCGGGACGTGATGATCGAGAGCTTTGCGGCGGCCGGATGGCCGATCGAAAAGCCGTGCGCCTCGATGTTCGCCTGGACGCAGGTGCCGGAGCGTTTTCGTCATCTCGGCAGCCTCGAGTTCTCGAAAATCCTGATCGAGAAGGCTGACGTGGCCGTTGCGCCGGGCATCGGGTTCGGCGAGCACGGTGACGATTTCGTTCGTCTCGCGCTCGTCGAGAACGAGCAGCGCATCCGCCAGGCGGCGCGCGGAATCAGGCGCTTCTTCGAGACCGCCGACGACACCCTGCACAATGTGGTGAAGCTGAAAAAGCCGGCGTGAGCGCGGCGCGGACCGCTTTGGGGCAAATTCGTCCAACCCAGAACGCACTTTGCCGCACTCTAACTCCCGCAGCACCCCATAATGGTCCGCAGCTCCGACAACGCGGTGGGTGATCGTCTGCGACGGCACGCCGGATTCGAAAGCGCGCCGCTTATCAAGCGACCGCCGTTAGGCTAAGAATAAGCTGACACCCAGGCCGAAAAAGAGGGTGTGTGACATCTGCGGCGGCCGTGCGTTGACTCGGGCGAAGTGACGAGGTCCAGAACCTTCGCCATGCGTCCGGAGAATTCAGCGTCTAGGAAGGATTGATCCGATGCCCGAGAGACCCCTCGATGCGGTGGAATGGGAATTGGTTCGCGCCGACATCGCGATGGAGAAAGCACGCCTGAGGGCGAACGGCGACTGGTCCAAATGGGAAGAATTCCAGAGGGAATTGAATGCGATGCGCGCCGGCTATGTGGGGGCCTTCGGCTGGAGGCTGCGCCCTGCGAGGCCGGGGTCGCGCATGACCGAGGAGGAACGTGCCGTGCTATGTCGGACAGTCCGAACCGCGGAGCAATCGGGGGCGCCGACACGGCCGCCGCGAAGGCCCCGGAGCCGCGGCTGGCCGCTCCGCTGGGGCTTCTGGTGACAGTGCGCTCACCCGTGTTCGTGTTGTTTCAGGCTTGTGCGACCGGGTCGCGGAGCCCAAGCTCCGGGCGCTTCCGGGCGAGCCATTCGCGGCTTTTCCTGGGCCATCCAATGTCCTGACGGAACGATCGCCTCGTCAGGTCGGCGCAAGGGGCCCGCATGGGCTCGGCGAGGCGCGAGTGATCGTCTCCAGTATGCTCGTGCAGGAACAGCGTCGGCGTAGGGCAGAGGCCCCGTTGTCGGGACCGAACCAGCCGCCGCTCGATTAAGCGCTCGAGCTCATCGTCGCCGACATGATCGAGCTCATCGACTCGTCAGTTGAGGAGTACGGCCGCGGCGGCTTAGTTCCGCGTACGCCCTACGCGAGCGCAGGGGCTTTCGCGACTTCGGTGGCCCTCGCGGCGATCAGGTCGATGAAGAGCAGCGAAAGCGCATCCACGTCTCTCAGGACTGATGCGACCTTTGGCTCCGCCACCCGTTCAAGCTTCGCGAGCCCGTGGACGGTGCTGCAGATCAGCGCTGAAATTTTCGACGGGTCGGCGTCGTGAAGCTCGCCGGCCCGCTGGGCGGCGGCAACCAATTCCTTGACCGATTCGAATGCGCGCCGCGCCTCGATTTCCAGCCCGCCTTCCTCGCTGAGATCGAACAGCAGACGGTGGCGCAGCGGATACTGCCGGGCGAGGCCGAGGTACTCCCTTACTGCAAGCCGCAGAGCTCCAAGCGGAGAATTGGCTCGACCAATCGCGTTGCCGAGGATCTCGAACACCTCGTTGAAGCTCTCGCGAGCGATCGCCTCCAGGAGGTCGCGCTTGTCTTTGAAATGTCGGTACGGCGCTGTTTGAGACACCCCGATCTTGTCGCCAACCGCTCGCAGAGTCACTGCGCCGGGCCCGCCCTGATCAAGCAGGTCCGTCGCAGCGATGAGGAGCTGCTGCTTTGTCGATAGCGTTGTTTCCATTATTGAACCACCGAGTAACGCCGCCATAACTTTGCTGATCTTCCACGACCATACGCGAGTTGCAGAATCTTACTTCAAGCAAGAAACTTTGGTTTTCGAATTCCGGCTCAATTACGGTCAAAGCAGATGTTATCACCCTTAGCCCACCGTAAAAGCCGAGTCAACGTCGCGGCCCAACTGTATCGCAACAGGACCAAGAACATCACATACACGTCGACCGTCAAGACGCCTCAAACGAGAAGATCGCTCAGGGTAACGGCGAGCACGAAGCTGGTATCGAAGCCGCGCCGAAAGGAAACCGAACGGGATCTGGCGCGAACTCTTCGTCACGATCTGGAAGAGCGGCCGGAAAGGCCGCGCCAGGAAGCGCCAGGAGCCTGCCGATGTTGCGCATCAATATCAAAATCGTCTGGCGTCGAGGGTGGAACTGCGCCAGACCGGGACGGACACAGTGAGGTTGAAGATCGCGAGCAGGAAAAAAATGGCGCCGAGGCGGTTGTTCCGGCAATGCCGCCGATCGCCTTCAAATCGTCGAACCGCGGGCTCAGCTCGGCGGAGGGGAATCCGACGGCGATCAACAACTGGGGAGTGGCGGTCGAGCTGTCGATCGCCGCATAGATGGTCCGCGTCGTCGAACGCGAAATCCTAGCCTTCTAGTAACTAGCTATTACTGCTCGCGATTTGAGGCCAAGCGCATGTTTTTGCCTCGGGGCGGGCGAAGACGGCACGAGGACGCGGGATCGCCTTGACGGGCTGCTTGGACGGCTCCACCATCGGGACCATGAGGAGCAGTCCCCGCAAATTCCAGCTGACGGCGGACATCCTGCTCAGGGCCTATTCGATCGGCGTTTTTCCGATGGCCGAGAGCCGGGACGCACAGGAGCTTTTTTGGGTCGAGCCGCACGAGCGGGGAGTGTTTCCTCTCGACAAACTCGTCGTTTCGCGCAGCCTAACCAAGACCGTACGCTCAGACCGGTTCTGCGTCGTCGCCGACCGTGATTTTCGTGCCGTGATGAGCGCTTGCGCGGAGCGCGACAATACCTGGATCAACGATGAGATCGTGCGCCTCTATTGCAACCTTTTCGAGGGAGGTCACGCCCACTCGGTCGAGGTGTACGAGGGGAGTGCGCTTGTGGGGGGGCTTTACGGCGTCAGCCTCCGCGCAGCGTTCTTCGGCGAGAGCATGTTCCATCGCGCGCGCGATGCCTCGAAAGTCGCGCTTGTCCATCTCTTTGCCCGGCTGCGAGCAGGCCGCTATCGCCTACTTGACACCCAGTTCCTGACTGAGCACTTGGCCAGTCTCGGCGCCGTCGCAGTAACGCGAGAGGATTTCAGGCTACTGCTCCAGGAGGCGATGGCTGGAGAGGGGGATTTTGCCGCATGGCCGCCGGAGGCGGCGATGCCGGGCGCTTACGCCCTCGAACTCGCCGGCGCTTTCGGCACGGAAGTTGCGAAGCACGATCGCGAGAGGGCGGGGCGCCGCGCGTTGCGATGAACGGGTCGGGAATGGCGGGTGTCGAGGCGTTTGACGAAATGGGCCCAGGCGCCGATCGGACCCGGGCGCTCTACAAGAAGGTAGCGCGCTGGCTCGACGAGACGCCGTCCGACCTGCTTGCGTCGCGCCGCGCCCAGGCCGAATACATGTTTCGCCGCATCGGGATCACTTTCGGCGTCTATGGCGACAAGGACGCCGCCGAGCGACTCATCCCTTTCGACATCGTGCCGCGCCTCATCTCGCGCGCCGAGTGGCGGAGACTCGAGGAGGGGCTCACCCAGCGGGTGCGGGCGCTGAACCTTTTCCTCGAGGACGTGTACGGTAAGTGCGCGGTCCTCAAGGAGGGGATCGTCCCGCCCGAACTCATCTTGCGCAACCCCTATTATCGACCGGAGATGATCGGCCACCGCGCTCCACACGACATCTGGGTCCACATCGCCGGGATCGACATCGTGCGGGTCGACGACCAGTCATTTTACGTGCTGGAGGACAACGCGCGCACGCCGTCCGGCGTCTCCTATATGCTGGAAAACCGCGAAGTGACGATGCGGCTCCTGCCCGACCTCTTCGCTCGCCACCATGTCGCGCCGGTCGACGACTATCCCGACGAGCTGCTCGCCTGCCTGCGCTCGGTCGCGCCGCGAGCGGATCGCGGCGAGGCGACGATCGTGATCTTGACGCCCGGACTCTACAATTCCGCCTATTACGAGCACTCGTTCCTCGCCGACAAGCTTGGAGTTGAGCTGGTGGAGGGCCGCGACCTGTTCGTCGAGGACGATCACGTGTTCATGCGTACGACGCTGGGGCCGCGCCGAGTCGATGTGATCTACCGAAGGGTCGACGATGACTTCCTTGATCCTCTGGTGTTCAATCCGTCGTCGCTGTTGGGTGTGCCCGGGCTGGTCGGCGCCTATTTGGCAGGCAATGTGACGCTTGCGAATGCAATCGGCACGGGCATTGCCGACGACAAGGCGATCTACAGCTACGTCCCCGACCTCATCCGCTTTTATCTGTCCGAAGAGCCGCTCCTGAAGAACGTGCCAACCTATCGCTGCCGGGAGCCGGATGGGTTAAAATACGTGCTCGGGCGCGTCGACGAACTCGTCGTGAAGGAGGTTAACGGCTCAGGCGGATACGGCATGCTGGTCGGCCCGCACGCGACCGCGGCCCAACGCGAGCAGTTCGCCGCCAAGATCAAGGCCGACCCGAGCAACTACATCGCGCAGCCTACACTCGCTCTCTCGACCTGCCCGGCGTCTTTCGAGGCCGGCGTCCAGCCGCGGCATGTGGACCTTAGGCCCTTCGTCCTCTCGGGCGCCGACGGCGTGCGGATCGTCCCGGGGGGCCTCACGCGGGTGGCGCTGAAAGAGGGCTCGCTGGTGGTCAATTCGAGCCAGGGCGGCGGAACCAAGGACACCTGGATCGTCGACGATGTGGACGACGAGGCCTGATCGATGCTCGCCCGCACCGCGGACAATCTGTTCTGGCTCGCCCGCTCGATGGAGCGCGCCGACTACATTGCCCGCACGATCGAGGCGACGCTGAGGCTGGAATACCTGCCGAAATCGGACGGCGACAAGACGGGCGAATGGGAGAGCGCGCTCAACGCCGCCGGCGCCTACGACAGCTATGTCGCCGCGCACGGCGAACTCGACGAGGAGACTGCGGTCGAGTTCCTGACCTTCGACCGGAGCAATGCGTCGTCGATCTGCAACTGCCTGGAAAACGCCCGGACCGCGGGCCGTGCGGTGCGGACCGCGTTGACCGCTGAAACATGGACCGCGATCAATGACGCCTGGCTCGAGCTCAAGCGCTTCGAGACGAGCCATCGCTTCGCCCGCCCGCTCGATCTGCTCGCGCTGACCCGCTTCCTCGATTACGTGAAGAAGGCGTCGCTCGACTTCGATGGCTCCTGCTACCGCACCATGCTGCGCAACGACGCCTACTGGTTCAACCGGCTGGGCATCTTCATCGAACGCGCCGACAACACAGCTCGCCTCCTCGACGTCAAGTATCATCTGCTTCTGCCTTCGACCGAACCGGTCGGCGGGTCGCTCGACTATTTTCAGTGGGTCGCGATTCTGCGCGCGGTATCGGCGGCGACCGCCTACCATTGGGTGTATCGGGATCGGGTGAAGCCCTGGCTCATCGCCGACCTCCTGATCCTGAAGCGGGCGATGCCGCGCTCGCTCATTTCGTGCTACGAAAGCATCGATCGCGCGCTCGACAGCTTAGCGCGCGACGACGGACGCAGCGGCGTCGCGCAAAGACAGGCGCGCGCGATGCACGCGAAGCTCGAACGGTCGAGCATGACTTAGATTTTCCAGGGCGGGCTGCACGAGTTCATCACCGGCTTCATCGAGGACAACGCCCAGCTGTCGAGTACGATTTCCGAGCAATATCTCTTCACCTGAGCTGGCGGGCGCCCATGCGGATCCGGATTTCGCACGAGATAACGCATCGCTACGCGCCCCCGGCCCGTATGCTGATCCAGAACTTGCGGCTGACGCCGCACGGCTTCGACAGCCAATATGCGCTCGGCTGGCGGATCGAGGTCGACATCGACAGCGCATTGCGGCAGAGCGAGGACCCCCACGGCAATGCCGTGACGACCTTTTCGCATCACGGCCAGCCGATCGAGCGGTTGACAGTGTCGGCCCGCGGCGAGGTCGAGACGAGCGATGCGGCGGGAGTTGTGCGGGGCGCGGCAGAGCGGCTGCCGGCGGAGATGTATCTGCGCGACAGCCCGCTCGCAAACCTCAATGGCGCGCTGCGGGAATTCGCTGCCGAGGCGACTTCGGGAGCGTCCGATCCGCTCGACGCAATGCACCGATTGATGCCCGCGCTGCATAGCTCGATGAGCTTCGATCCGCATGAGGGGGACGATCCCGAATCGGCAGTGGAGGCCTTCGCTCTGAGGCGCGGGCGGGCGTGCGACGTCGTTCACGTCTTCATCGCCTGCGCGCGCTTCCTCGGCGTTCCGGCGCGCTTCATTGGCGGCTACCGCGCGGCCGATGTAAACGGCCGTGAGCCCGGCGGGCATTGTTGGGCCGAGGCCTATGTCCCTCGGCTCGGCTGGGTCGCCTTCGACCCGAGCGCCTGCATCTGCGCCGACCAGCGCTACGTGCGGGTCGTCGTCGGCTTCGACGCCCGGGACGGCTGCTTCGTACGCAGCGCGCATGGGAGCGGCGCGGACACGGTCGAAACCGCGATCCGGGTCGAGCAGGCGGGCCTGCAGTCGCAAGCCTAAAGGCGAGGACGTCCCAATTCGGGCGCCGGCGCCAAGCAAACGCGGCGCCGACGGCGCATCCATGCCAAATCTTTACAAGAGCCGCCCATTGCCGTTTTGAGCTTTTTCAATGGGTTGGAGCGGACAGCGAGCGGATTTACGGGCGGCGAGACGTTGGGGCGTCTGGCGCGGGGCGCCCGCCCGGGGACAGGAATCACGGCCAGCGTCGGCCCTTGCAGCGGCGGCTCTCTGCTTGCGCAGGCAGGGGCTTCGGGGATGGGACGGCGGCGAGAGCAGACGGATCGAGACCATTCGGGCGGCTTTCCTGATGCGGAACAAATATGGAACATAAATTTCGATAGGTCAAGAAGTTTCGCTTCTTCCCAAGCCGCCCGGTCGCGGCAGCCGCGCCGAACGGGCGACGGCGGGGCCCCGGCGCGGCGCCGACGTCGGATGCGGCGGGCGCCCGACCCTCGTTCCGGTCGAAAAAACAGCGAAGTTGATTGTGAGGAACAGGGCGCCTTTGCGTCGGAACAGCGAACTTTTCCGCGAGACCAGCGAATTCTTGCGCGGTTTCACAGGCGCCCCGCCGACCGAACGGCAGAGCGTCGGTTGTAGACGAGTTTCCTGCATCGCTCCTCGGGCGTTACGGGAGCTCCATTGCTGTCATGATACATATGGCGATGCTTGCCCGATAAGAGAAAGTCGCACGCCGTGAATTTTATGAACCCCACATTGAATATTTCTCCAAAAATCAGCGTCGCGCCCAATCCGGCGAACATCAGCGGCGAACTTCGGCGACCTCTCGCAAACGCAAACTGAAAGACAGCTATTAATATTGACCCACATCCGATCAATACGAATTTCACATCCAGATTATTGTATCGTGAACCGAAGATCGCTGGCAACTTAGGTATTTCAAAGAGAGCGAAGGCCACCAGAACCCCTAGGATCCCGGCCGAAACAAACAGCGCCGTATTATTCTTCATCGATAAACGCATTGGGAGGGCAGAGTTCAGATCGGGTCGGGCGATGAGTTCCATTTTATTGCACGAAGATATTTACATTCGAACAAGCAACCTGACCCGATCTCGCCAAGCCGCTGCGCAGGCGGTCGGCTTTCGCCGCAAGGCGGCGAAGGAAGCAGGCGATCCCGCACGAACCTGCTCCGGTTTTGGGCGGTTGACGAGGGGCGCGGCGGTCCCTCGGGCGGCGGGCTTCGGCGAGCGGATCGGCAGCATTACAGAATCTTGCGCAGAAAGATGCGCCGCGACGGAACAGCTGATTTATTCGCGGAAACAGCGGAATTCTACGCGGCGACCTGCAAGGCCCTGCGCGCATCCGGCGGACCTCAATCGCCGCATGACAGATCGAGCGTGGTTTCTTTTTGGGACACGAAGGCGCACAAAGAGCGAGTACGCTCCGGGCGGCCAACTTCGATGATGGATAGCCAAGGGCGGCGCGCAGTTCTCGGTATTGACGCGGCCTGGACAGAAAAGCAGCCGAGCGGCGTCGCGCTCGCAGTCGAGACGGACGGGGGCTGGCGGCTCGAGGCGGTCGAAGCATCCTACGCCGGATTCATCGTGCGCGCTGACGGCGCGGCGACGGGCGAGGGACGGCCCCGCGGCGATAAGCCGGATGCCGCGAAGCTTCTCGAAGCGGCGCTGACCATCTGTGGGCGGGTCGATCTGATTGCGGTCGACATGCCGATGGCGCGCGATCCGATCGTCGGGCGCAGGCAATGCGACAACCAAATCTCCTCCAAATTCGGCGCAGCGGGCGCTGCGACCCATTCGCCGAACGAAAATCGACCGGGAAGGATTAGCGACGCTTTGCGAGCATCATTCGAAGCGGAAGGCTATGTGCTTCGTACGATGGGGGACGATTCCTCGCCCCTGGCGAATGGCCTTGTCGAGGTCTATCCCCATGCGGCCCTGATCCAATTCTTCGGCGTGACGCGGCGGCTCGAATACAAGGCGGGCAAGACGCTGATCTATTGGCCAAAGCTGTCGTGTGACGACCGCCGGGTCAAGCTGCGAAGCGTTTGGACCCGCATCGTCGAAGCGCTCGATCGGCGCATCGCGGGCGTCGCGTCGGCGCTGCCGCCGCCCCCGCCGGGCTGCCTCGGCTGGCGGCTCAAGGCCTATGAGGACGAGTTGGACGCGGTCGTCTGCTGCGCCGTGGCCATCGCCTGCCTGGAAGGCAAGGCTCGCGCCTATGGCGACGAGAACGCGGCGATTTGGGTTCCCTGCGCCGAGCCGGCCGGATGACGGGCGCCCGCAGACGCGCGCTGATATGCTGCCGGTTCGCAGCGGCCTGGGGGCCGCATCTCTTGGCGCGCGCGTATGGTTCGAACCGGCAACATCTTCGCCAATCTACCGCAGCGTCTTCCCGAGGAAGAGACGATCGTCCTCGCCGAGTGGCCGGGCGCTGTCGTCGAACGGATTGTCTCGACCGGACAGGCGAGCCCGGCGGGATTCTGGTACGACCAGGATTTTGCGGAATGGGTGATCGTTCTAACGGGCGCGGCGGGCCTCCAGATCGAAGGCGAGGAGGGGCCGAGGCGCCTAGGACCCGGCGATTGCCTTGAGCTCCCGCCAAAAGTCCGTCATCGGGTGGAGTGGACTGACACAAACCAGCCGACCGTCTGGCTGGCGGTGCACTGGAAAAGCGGGGCGGAGCAGCGTGGCCCATCCGACGGCGCAGGACTTGTGTAATGTTGCTGCGTGCCCTCGCATCGGCAGTAACGGCCAGAAACGTCCTGAGCCTCCTGAGCCTCCTGAGCTGTCGCCGTCCGCCGCTCGACAAATCGTAATTCCTGCTGCAGCCTGGTGTTAGGGCGGTCGAGCCGCCGAAATGCGGGGTTGGACGCCTCGGATTTAGAGACAGGAGGAATCGCATGTATCCGGGCAAGCAGGCGCGCATGCGTCCCGATCAGCCGGCCATCGTCATGGCGCGATCGGGCGAGACCGTCACCTATCGGGAACTCGACGAGCGTAGCAACCGGCTGGCCCATCTCCTGCGCGCAATCGGGCTCGAGCGACTCGACCACTACTCAATCTTCATGGAGAACCACCCGCGGTTCCTCGAGTGCTGCGCCGCCGGCGAGCGATCCGGTCTCTATTATACCGCCGCCAATTCTTTCCTGACGGCGGGCGAGCTCGCCTATATCGTCAACAACAGCCTATCGAAGGTGCTGATCGCCTCCGAGGCCAAGCGCGAGCTCGCCCTCGCGGCGATGGCCGAGTGTCCGAACGTCGAGCTTTGCCTGATCGTCGACGGGCCTGGTCACGGCGAGCGGATCAGGAACCTCGACGAGGCGACGGCAGTATTTCCGGCGACGCCGATTCCCGACGAGTCGCTCGGCTCGGCGATGCTCTATTCCTCCGGAACAACGGGCAGGCCAAAAGGGGTGCTGAGACTGCAGCCGCTCCAGCCGCCGGACCAGCCGCATCCGCTTTTTCCTGCGCTCGTCAAACTCTGGCAGTTCCGAGAAGGTCAGACCTATTTATCGCCGGCGCCGCTGTACCACGCCGCGCCATTGCTCGGGGTCGCGATGACGATCCGATTGGGCGGCACGGTCATTGTCATGGAGCGTTTCGACGAGGAGCTTTTTTTGCATCTTATCGAGAAGCGCAGCGTCACACATACGCAGGTCGTCCCGACGATGTTTTCGCGCATGCTGAAATTGCCTGAAGACGTGCGCCGCCGCTACAATCTCTCCACGCTGGAGGTCGCAATCCACGCCGCCGCACCGTGTCCTGTCCCAGTGAAACGGGCAATGATCGACTGGTGGGGGCCGATTATCCTCGAATATTACGCGGCGACCGAAGGGATGGGCATGACGGTCTGCGACAGCAAGGAGTGGCTCGCCCATCCCGGCACGGTGGGGCGCACCATGATCGGCGAATTGCACGTGCTCGACGAAGAAATGCACGAGGTCCCGACCGGCCAGACCGGCAAGCTCTGGTTCAAGACCGCGTCGCCGTTCGAATATTTCAACGACCCCATCAAGACGGCGGAGGTCAATTCGCCCGACGGCGCGATGAGCACGGTCGGCGACATCGGCCGTGTCGACGAGGAGGGCTATCTCTATCTTACCGACCGGGCGGCCTTCATGATCATCTCGGGCGGCGTCAACATCTATCCGCAGGAATGCGAGAACCTGCTGATCACCCATCCCAAGGTGGCCGACAGCGCCGTGTTCGGCGCGCCCAACGAGGAAATGGGCGAGGAGGTGAAGGCGGTGGTGCAGCTCATGCCGGGCTTCTCGCCTGGCCCCGAAATCGAGGCGGAGCTGATCGGCTTCTGCCGCGAGCATCTCGCCCATCACAAATGCCCACGCTCGGTCGACTTCGAGTTCGAGCTGCCGCGCCTGCCGACCGGCAAGCTGTACAAGGGTCCGCTGCGCGACCGCTACTGGAAGGGCCACAAGAGCCGGATCCTATGACGGGACGGCTGGGCGGCGCGAGGATGGCAGGGACCCGCGGGTCGCCCAAAGCCAGGTTCTGTCGGGCTCATCCAAGTCTCTGCGCCGCTCGTTTTCCAGGGGAAACCGGCTTCGATCTGTTGCGCGAATCCGATCGTCGCCGGAGGTCAGGGAGGGCCGGTCACATCGCAAGACGCGCCGGGAGCCTGCGCGCCGGTCAAAGGAAGAGGCGAAAAACCGCCTCCCCCCGCATGTCGACGCCGGTCTGCCGCCAACCTCTGGACCGGTAGAAAGCCGCCGCCTTCGTATTCTGGCCGGTCGTCAGAAAGGCCTGGCGGTGTCCGGCTCGCCGCAGCCGTTCCGTCACTTGGTCCAGCAGCGCGGTTCCGTGGCCGCGTCCCTGCGCGCCGTCGATGACGAACAGCGCCCAGACGTAGCCCGTCTGATGGTTGGCGCAGGCGAAACCCTGAACGCCCGCTTCGTCCTCCGACACGAGAAAGATCGCTTCGTTGAGATACCACGCGACCTCCGCGTCGGTGACGAGCGAGGGGTCGGTCAGCCGGTTCTCTTCCGTTCCGTGCCGCACTTCCCGGATGCGGGGCAGGTCGGCTCGCGTCGCGGCTCGTATGATGGCGCTCATGGCGCGAACATTATCGCGGGCGCCCAAGCCTTATCCAGGGGGCCGGCGGCAGGCGCCGTTTTCGAAGCCAAAAGAGGCGTCGAAAGAAGGGATCTGCTTGGCCTGAAATTTGCTACATCAGTGTTGCGCGCTGCCGCAGCGACGGATAGGGGCGGATGCTGTCGTCCCGCAGTGTCCACCGTTCGCCGCGGGACCTCCCCTTCAGGCGGCGAGCGCGCCCCAACATCCGGCGGCCGACATTCCCCGGCCCGGATTTGTTTTCCTGCCCGCGAGACCCTCGACAACACCGATTCGACGACGCAATGTCGACTTCTTCCGGCTGAACCCGGGCGAAGGCGAGGACTGATCCTCGCGCGCAACCGGAGGAAGCGCATGTATCCAGGGCTGCAGGCGACTGCCCGCCCCGAACAGCCGGCTGTCGTCATGGCGCATTCGGGCGAGACCGTCACCTATCGGCAGCTCGACGCGCGCAGCAACCGGCTGGCGCATCTGCTTCGCGCCGTGGGCCTCAAGCGCGGCGACCACTATGCCGTCTTCATGGAGAACCATCCGCGCTTCATCGAATGCGACGCGGCGGGCGAGCGTTCCGGGCTTTATTTCACCAACGTCAATTCGTTTCTGACTGCGGGCGAGCTCGCCTATATCGTCGACAACAGCCTCTCCAAGGTGCTGATCACGTCCGAGGCCAGGCGCGAGGTCGCTGTCGCGGCCATGGCTGAATGCCCGAACCTCGAGCTTTGCCTGATCGTCGACGGGCCGGGTCACGGCGAGCGGATCAGGAACCTCGACGAGGCGACAGCGCCTTATCCGGCGACGCCGATCGCAGACGAGTCGCTCGGCGCGCCGATGCTCTATTCGTCGGGAACCACGGGCAAGCCGAAGGGCGTCCTGCGCCCGCTGCATGACCTGCCGCCGACGCAGCCGCACCCGGTGTTTCCAGGCTACATGAAGCACTGGCGATTTCGCGAGGGCATGATCTACCTGATGCCGGCGCCGCTCTATCATTCCGCGCCGCTGGTCGGCGCGGCGGGAACCATTCGGCTGGGCGGGACCCCGATCGTCATGGATCGCTTCGACGCGGAGGAGTTTCTCCGTCTGGTCGAAGAGCATCGGGTCACGCATTCCCAGCTCGTCCCGACCATGTTCTCGCGTTTGCTGAGGCTCCCCGAGGACGTGCGCCGGAAGTACGACCTTTCGTCTCTGGAAGCCGTCGTGCACGGGGCGGCGCCGTGCCCGGTCCCGGTCAAAAGGGCGATGATCGACTGGTGGGGGCCGATCATCCACGAATATTACGGCGCGACGGAAGGCATGGGGCTCGCCATGTGCGACAGCGCCGAATGGCTCGCCCATCCCGGCACGGTCGGCCGCACGGTGCTCGGCGAATTGCACGTCATGGACGAAGAGATGCGCGAGCTCCCGACTGGGGAGATCGGCAAGCTCTGGTTCAAGACGGCCGCGCCGTTCGAGTATTTCGACGATCCGGTCAAGACCGCCGCGGCGAACTCGCCCGACCGCATGATGAGCACCGTCGGCGACATCGGCCGCGTCGACGAGGACGGCTACGTCTATCTCACCGACCGGGCGGCCTTCATGATCATCTCCGGCGGCGTCAACATTTATCCGCAGGAATGCGAGAACCTGCTGATCACCCATCCCAAGGTCGCCGACGCCGCGGTGTTCGGCGCGCCGAACGTGGAGATGGGCGAGGAGGTCAAGGCGGTGGTGCAGCTCATGCCTGGGTTCGAACCGGGCCCGGAGGCGGAGGCCGACCTGATCGGCTTCTGCCGAACCCATCTCGCGCACCACAAATGCCCGCGCTCGGTCGATTTCGAGGCGCAGTTGCCGCGCTCTGCGACCGGCAAGCTCTACAAGGCCCCGCTCCGCGACCGCGATTGGAAGGGCCACGAGAGCCGGATCCTCTGACGCGATACGCCCTCGCCCGCTTACGGGAGAGGGCCGTGGTGAAGAGCACCGCGATCGGGCGGCCAATTCGCGTCGCGCCCCTCATCCGGCGCTTCGCGCCACCTTCTCTCGCAAGCGGGAGAAGGTTTCACCGCATCATGTCGGCGAGCGCGTCGCGCATCGACGTGCTCGGAATGCTGAACAGGCCGCCGTACGGGAGATCGAGGTCGATGATGACGAAGACGGCGACCGTGATCGAGAGCGCCGACAATGCGATGACGAGGATGGTCACCCGATTGGCCGGCGCGGTGAGCCCGAGGCTGGCGAACAGAATGACGAGCCAAAGCACCAGCACCCAGTAGAAGGGCGGCGAGATCGATCCGCGCGCGCCCTCGATCACCCTCCAGCGCGTCTTGACGAGGCCGGAATACTGATCCTCGGACTGGTCCTGCAATCTCCGCTGCAGCTGGTCCTTCGGCTCGAGCAAGTCGATCTCACGCCCGACGGCGTTGATGATCGCGCCGAGGACGTGGCTCTCGCCGGTCAGCGGCATGTGAGAGACGTCTGGATATTTGACGCCGGCCGGCGGCGTCTCGTCCGGCCAGGTGCTGGCGATCACGGCGGCGACATAGGCGCGAAGCTGCTCGCGGATGTTGTCAGTCTCCGACCCGTATTCGCGCAGGTATTCGTCGAGCTGAGCGAACTCGGCGGCATATGTCCCGCGGGCGTTGTAGGCGGCGTCGAAACCCGCCTTGACCGAGGTCGTGAGAAGCCCGAGCACGATCGCGGTGAAGGTCACGAGCAAATTGATCGTGAGTTGCACCAGGATCAGCAATTCCTGCGAACGGTGCTTCTCGGGCAGGCGCGCTCTGACGAAGTACCCTACGCCTGCGGCCGCCAGCAGCAGGAAGAGGAGCAGAGCGGTTGACCCCAGATCGAGCATGCAGATCGGGTTCGCTCAGGCGGCGTTGGCCGGGAACTGGGTCTGTGCGATGTGGGTGTATGTGCGGCCCTGGGCCAAGAGCTCGCCGTGCCGGCCGCGCTCGACGATCTGTCCGTGGTCGATGACGCAGATTTCGTCGGCCTGCGCGACCGTCGACAGCCGGTGGGCGATGACGATGGTGGTGCGCCCCTCGCAGAGCGTGCGGAGCGCCTTCTGGATCGCCTGCTCGGACTCGGAATCGAGCGCCGAGGTCGCCTCATCCAGGAGGATGATCGGCGCGTCCTTGAGGAAGGCGCGGGCGATGGCGATGCGCTGGCGCTGTCCGCCGGAGAGTTGCATGCCGTGCTCGCCGCAGGGCGTGTCGTAGCCCTGCTCGAAGCCCATGATGAAGTCGTGCGCGTAGGCCGCCTTCGCGGCGGCGACAATCTCCGCCTCGCCCGCGCCCGGGCGGCCCATGGCGATGTTGTCGCGCACCGACCCTTTGAACAGAAAGTTCTCCTGGGCGACATAGCCGATCTGCCGGCGGAGCGATTCTCGCGTAACCGTCGCAGTGTCGACGCCGTCACACAGGATCTGGCCCGAACTCGATTTCATAGAGACGCAGGATGAGGTTCATCACCGTCGACTTGCCGCCTCCGGAGCGTCCGACGAGGGCGGTTGTCTTCCCAGCCTCGGCGACGAAGTTCACCGAATGCAGCACGCGCTCCTCCGGACGATAGCCAAAAACGACGTCGCGGAACTCGATGCGCCCCTGGGTGACCTCGAGCTCGGGCGCCCGGGGCGGATCCTCCTCGAGGTCGCGCGCATCGAGGAACTCGTAGAGAATGCTGACGCCGAACAGCGACGCGGACAGATCGACATGCAGCCGCGCCACGCGCTTCATCGGCTCGTACAGCATGATGACCGAGGTGATGAAGGAAAAGAGGCTTCCCGGCGGGTTTCCTCGGACGATCACGGTGTAGCCGCTGTAGAGCACGACGGCGGCGATGGCGAACCCGCCGAGGCTCTCCATGATCGGACTCGTACGGGAGCTGACGCGCGCGAGCTTGTTGGCCGCCTTTCTGAACGCTTCGATCGCGCTCCCCTGCCGCTCGCGCATGAAGTCTTCCAGGGTGAAGGCCTTGACGATGCGAATGCCCTGCGCCGTCTCTTGCAGCGACTCCATCATCTGCATCGCGCCCTGGAACTCGCTCGATATGATCGACTTCACGCGGATGCCGATCTTGCGCACACCCACCGCGGCGAGGGGTACGAACATGAGCGCGAAAGCGGCAAGCACGGGGTCCTGCGACACCATCACGATCACCAGTCCGACGATGGTCAGTGCGTCGCGCGACAGCGTGGTGATGAGCAGATTGAGGACGGTGCTCGCCGACTGAGCAATGAACGCCTGCCGGGCGATGAATTCGGACGAGTGGGAGCGGCTGTAGTAGACGACCTTCATCCTCAGCATCTGGTCGAAAATGCGCCGTTGAATGTCGGCGACGATCCCGTTGGCGACCCGCGACAGCACGACCTGCTGGCCGTAGGTCGCGGCGCCTTTGACCGTGTAGATCGCCACGATCGCCGCGGTGATCTCCCAGACGGCCTTCAGGCTTCGGCCGACGAAGATCTTGTCGACGATCTTGCCGATGATCCAGGCGGAGAGGGAGGTGGTGAGCGCGATCAGGCCCATCATCGCGAAGGCGAAAACGTAGCCCTTCCAGTGCTTCGCGCCCTGGTCGAGAAGCAGCCGCCGCAAGACGGCGTTCGACGGTGAATCAAGAAAAGAACGTACGCGACCGCGTATTGCGCGCCAGAGTGACAATGATCCCGTCCTTCGCGGCGTCTGACCTTTCGACGCGCTCTCCATTCGACCGCCGGCTGTCCCCGCCGATCGTCCGGGCCTTCCCTTATCATTCGAGGCGGGATTCTGGAAATAGCGCCGTCTCGACGTTCACGCGTTCTTTTTTGAGGTCTTCTCTTTCTTTAGCGCAGCGTGATACTTGCGCCGAATCACGGCGAGGTCGACCGAAGGCGGGGGGAAGGAAAGCTTCAGGTCCTCCATCGTGTCGGCCATGATCTGCGACACCGCCAGATTGCGGAACCACTTGTGGTCCGCCGGAATAACGTACCACGGCGCCTCCTTGGTGCTCGTCGCCCGAATCCCGTCCTCGAACGCCTCGATATAGTCGTCCCACAACAGCCGTTCGGCGTAGTCGGATTCGCTGATCTTCCAGTTGCGCTTCGGGTCGTCGAGCCGCTGGGCGAACCGAGCCAACTGCTCCTCCTTGCTGGTGTGCAGGAAGAACTTGAGGATCGCCGTTCCGTTTTCGCTGAGCAGGGCCTCGAAGTCCCGGATTTGCTGGCAGCGCTTCGTCCAAGTGTCCTTGCTGATCAGCTTATGCACCCACGGCACAAGCACGTCCTCGTAATGGGAGCGGTTGAAGATGGCGATCTCGCCCTTTGCAGGTGCGTGGGGGTGAACGCGCCACAGGAAATCATGCGCGAGTTCTGCCGGCGTCGGCTGCTTGAAGCTCGTGACGAAGGTTCCCTGGGGATTCAGCGCCGTGAAGACATGCTTGATCGTGCCGTCCTTGCCGCCGGCGTCGAGCGCCTGCAAGACGACGAGGATCGAGTGCTTGTGCTCGGCGTAGAGCAGGATCTGCTGCTCGAAGAGCTTCCGCAGGTAGGCCTCGGTCTCTTTCTTAGCCTCGTCCTGCAACTCGTGCTTGCCGGTGTAAGCCGGATCGAGCTTCTTGAGTTTGACCTTGGTGTCCGGTTCGACGCGGAACTCTTTGCGGTAGTCCATTGGCGGGGCCTGCTGTCGTTTGAGGATGCACTGGGGCGCATCCGGCCGAATGGTCGGTTGCGGGCGGAAAAAAGGCAAGCGCCCGCATCAGCGCGCGGCGAACGCTCGGGATGACAAAACTGTGACGATGCGCCATCGTCGAGAAGGCTCGAGTCCGGCCAAGCCCTGCGTCGGCTTTCTGGCGGGGCGGCGTCTGGCTCGCCCCCGAGAAGCGCTTGGCGCTGGCACTCTGCGCGACGAAAGGGCGGCGAGGAGATGGGACTTCCGATTTTGGGCGGACTCTTGCCGATCAGGCCCCGCCAAGCGCTTCGGGACGCCTTTGCAGGGTTGACCCTGGCGTCGATGAACATCCCGCAGGTCCTCGGCTATACGCGGATCGCCGAGACGCCTGTCGTCACCGGACTCTATACGGTTCTTCTGCCCCTGGTCGCGTTCGCCGTCTTCGGCTCGTCTCGCCACCTCGTCGTCGCGGCGGATTCGGCGACGGCTGCGATTTTCGCCAGTTCGCTGTCGAGCATGGCGAAGCCGGCGAGCGAACATTACATGGCGCTCGTCGGCATGGTCGCGCTGGTGACTGCCGCTTTTCTGGCGCTGGCGCGCGTTTTCAGGCTCGGATTCCTCGCCGATTTTCTTTCTCGAACGGCATTGACCGGATTCCTCGCCGGCGTCGGCGTTCAGGTTGGCGCGGCGATGCTCGGCGGCATGACCGGGATCCCGGTCGCATCGCGGCGAACGCTGGTCCAGCTCTGGGAGCTGGCGCGGGGCCTGCCGTCGCTCGATCCGCGAATCCTCGGCTTGTCGGTCCTTGTGGCGGCGAGCATCCTCCTGGGCAGGCGGTTCGCCCCGAGATTCCCGGTTTCGCTCGTCGTGGTCGTCGGAGCGATCGCCGCAAGCGCCTCGCTCCATTTGTCAAAACATGGGTTTGCGGTGATCGGGCCAGTGCCGGGCGGCCTGCCTTCGTTCAGGCTTCCGGCCGTGAGCTGGGGCGAAACGCTGGCCGTCCTACCCGTCTCGCTCTCCTGCTTCGTGATGATCATCGGCCAAAGCGCGGCCACGTCGCGCGCCTTCGCCATTCGACATCAGGAGCGGGTCGACGAGAACGCGGACATCCTCGGGCTCGCCGCGGCGAACGCGGCCGCGGCAATCAGCGGCGCCTTCGTCGTCAACGGCAGCCCGACGCAGACGTCGATGGCCGACGCGGCCGGCGCGACCAGTCAGGCGGCGCAGGTGGCTTTCGCCGCGATCGTGCTGCTTGTTCTCCTGTTTCTGACCGGTCCGCTGCAATATCTGCCGCGATGCGTGCTGGCGAGCATCGTCTTCACCATCGCCGCGGGCATGATCGATCTGGCGGGCCTGCGCAATATCCGTCGGGAAAGCCGGGGCGAATTCCTGCTGGCGATGACGACCGCTGCGGCGGTGGTTGCGGTCGGCGTCGAGCAGGGCATCCTGTTCGCGATCGGCTTTTCGCTCGTGCGGCACGTCCGCCACAGCTATCGGGCGCATGCGATGGTGCTCGTTCCGGATGCAACAGGTCGCTGGCAGCCAGCGCCGGCCGCGCCCGGGTTGCAGACTGCGCCTGGGCTGATCGTCTTCCGCTACGGCGCGGATCTGTTCTACGCCAATGCGGACCATTTCGCCGATCAGCTGCGCGAACTGGTCCACGAGGCGCCGGCGCCGGTGAAATGGCTGGTCATCGATTCCGAGGCGATCGGAGACATGGACCTTTCTGCCGGGCAAACAATCCGCAGCTTGCTCGAGAAGTTTTCCCGCAAGGACATCCGCGTCGTCTTCGGTCGGGTCAACCCCTATCTTTTGTCCGATATGCGACGCCATCACGTGGCGGAAGCCCTGGGGGAGGGGCGGATTTTCGCCTCCTTGCACGAAGCGCTCGACGCCATCCGCGCCGACGGCTGGTCGTCCGGGTCGGATGCGCTGAACAAACTCGTGATCCGATGACTCCGGAAGGCGCCGGTCGCTTCAAATCGGGCGCCGACCCAGCGGATGCCCGAGCCGCGTTCGGCGCCCCCTGTATACGGGCAGATCTTGACACGACAGTCACGGATCGTTCGCGCGACCTCAGTCTTCGGCGAGTCTGCGATGCCGGACGCAGGATATTTTCAGGTATTCCCCGTCTTTGGGCGTTATCGCGGTCCTTGCGAACATTTCCTGCGCATAGAGGCCGCACATGATTTCATTGGGCGCTTCGGGCCCGAGAACGACATCGATCGCGTTATGGTGGTCGCAATCACTCGGCGCCGTAGAAGCGGCGCACACGAAAATATACACAAGAAAAACACCCATGGCCTGTCTCACGTGCGGCGAGCCGGCCCGATCCCCAACCGCACCACGCCGCTTGGCGATGCAATCGACCCGTCAGTCGCTTCCTCGTAAGACAGGAACGCTCAAGCAAACTCCGTGCCAGTTTGCGCTGGGCGCCGAGCGTACCTGGACTATTCAGGCCGTCCGACACCAACCAGCTAATCACAATGGGTTCGGGAGCAGGTAGTTCTTCACCAAATATGTTATGCCCCGCGCCCACGACTCGTCCGTGTTGTCGCGAATGTCCACACTATGGACGAAGGCGAGTTTCCTCGCCGTCACGTCGGCCATATAGACGTTGATATTGAGGATCAGATCCGAAACCTTCTGAACGACGATCCATGCAGCGAATTCCGCCCCGAGTTGCTTGGCATAATCGAACTCGCAGCCGCCGCAATTGCCGATCTGCGGACCGGCGGCAATTTTCGCCGCGGCGGCAGCGGGCACTGGGACGAACTTGTACCGGCCCGACGCCTCGAGCTCCGATTTGAAAAGCTCCTTGATGGAAGCCAGGCGACCGCGCTCCGCTTCGGTCGTCGGCTCCAGATCCTCGTGGTCGTTCAGGAATTGGGCGCCGAGCAGGGCGACGGTCTTGGTCCGATCGGACGCCGCGAGCGCCGAATTCGAGCCGTGGCCAACCGCGATCGATATCGCGGTCAGGAGCGCCGCCATCCCGAGTGCGGCAAGCCGCGCGCGCGTCCGCCGGAGCAGCGCCTCTGACCCGCGACGGCGCGCCCAATACCGGGCGCGGGCCGCGATTGTTTCCGCGTTTTCGCCTGCATGAGCTGTCACGAATGCATCCTGTCGCCTGACGCCCGATCCGACACGTCCGAACGAATTGAGGCCAACGAGCCTCAACCCTGACCGCTTCCGGCGGTTCCGGCAACCCCGCGCGTAAGCAATCACCAGCAAGTCCGGCGTCCCGTCTGCCAACGAGACTGCCCGCTCGTGAAATGATTTGATTTTGGCCCGAGCGGCGGCCGACGCGCTTTTGTGATATCAATCACACCTGATCCGCGCGGCGTCGCCGGCGTCGCATGGCCGCGCCTGTCGATCGGAGGAGCGCGATGACCCAGGACTCGAAAGAGCGCACGTATGAACCGGACGAGATCGAGGCGCGGCTCCGCCGGGAGCTCCCGCATTGGCATTATGAGAACGGCTGGATCAGACGGACTTTTCGCACCGCGAGCTGGAAGGGGACGCTGATGGTGATTAACGCGGTCGGCCACCTCGCGGAAGCGGCGTGGCATCATCCGGATCTCAAAGCGTCCTACGCATGGGTCGAAGTGAAATTGCAGACCCACACCGCGAAGGGGATCACCGACAAGGACTTCGAGCTGGCGCGCAAGATCGAGGACTTCGTCTCTTGGCGTCCTGCCAAGGAGGGCGGCGCGCTCGAGGGAACGCCGACCGGAGACCAGCGGTTCGCCTATATCAAATATGACGACAAATGACCGGCGAGGTCCCTGCGGCGGGAAATGAACCGCCCGCTGCTCGGCCCGGGATCGATGAGCGCCGCGACGCCTTTCTCCGGCTGATCGGGGTGAAGCCGGTGGTCATGGGCATTCTCAACGTGACGCCGGATTCGTTTTCCGACGGCGGACGCTTTCAATCGCTCGATCTTGCGCTGGCGCAGGCCCGCAGGCTCGCTGCCGACGGCGCCGACATCATCGACGTCGGGGCGGAGTCGACCCGGCCGGGTCACACTCCCGTTCCGCTTGACGACGAGTGGCGGCGGCTGGAGCCGGTGCTGGCGCCTCTTCTGGCCGAGGTTGACGCACCATTTTCGATCGACACCACGAAGGCCGAGATCGCGCGCCGCGCGGTCGTCCTTGGGGTCAGCGTCGTCAACGATGTCTGGGGGCTGCAGAAGGACCCGGAGATGGCGGATGTGGTCGCCGAGAGCGGCGCGGCCCTGGTGATCATGCACAACCGGGAGAGCATCGATCCCGACCTGGACGTCGAAGCCGACCTGCGCCGCTTCTTCGAGCGTTCCCTCGCGCTCGCGAACCGCGCCGGCATACCGCGTGGGCGCATCCTCCTCGATCCAGGCATTGGTTTCGGCAAGAACAAGGCGCAGAATTCTGAAGGCGCTCGCGCTGACCGGCAGCCTGCGCTCGATCTTCGGCCTGCCGATCCTGATCGGCGTCTCGCGCAAACGCCTGTTCGGCGATCTGCTCGGCTTGAGCGTCGACGCCCGGCTGATCGCCACGCTCGCTGCCAATCTCGCGACGCTCGCGCGCGGCGCCGCCGTCTTCCGCGTCCATGACGCCGCCGAGCACGCGGCTGCTTTCAAGGTGTTCGATGCGATCGAGCGCGCCTAAGCGGTCGAGATTGGCGCTGGCTCGGTCAAGGCCGGGCAGGAGGAGGGGCCTATCGCCGGGGGAACGTTCCTGGGCGCAGCGATTTCGCAAGGACCTGGCGCTTTCCGGGAGATCCACTTCCAAAACGCCTTGGATTTCATGATTTTCGCGGCAAATCCCCAAGCGGAGACGCAGGGAATTTTTTTTCGCTCAGAGCAGGGACTTCGCAGGGCCTTTTTTGCGCGGAGCAGTGATCTCCCACCGCGCCCAGTCCGCTCTTCAATTTTTAGGAATTCAGGGCTCAGCCGCCAAAGTCGTTGCGGCGCACTGCGCGCGCCGCCAACGATCAACTGTCGGGTCTGTCGAGGCGTTCATCGCCGACGCAAACGCCCGCCGGTGATAGCTAGACTCAACTCGATGGAGGCCAGCTCAGCCGCTTCACAAATCAAGACGCCGCCCGTCCGCGGCAATCTGAACGCCTGGCGTTTTTCGCTCCAAACTGAAGCGGACGCCAGCAAACCCGCGACTGACCTACCCTCCACCTTCGTCCGCCCTTAGGAGCAGACGGACCCGTTTTCTTTCACATACCCGCCGACAGATAAGCGGTGACTTCCATGCCTGCGCAAACTTCGATGACGACAGGGGTATTCCAGCTCATGAATCCGCTCCTTGAGTTTCTCGCTTCGTGGGGAATTCCTATCCCACATAGTCGAGCCTATCACGAATTGCGCGCCGCGTCATCTGTCTCGACGTTTGGAACGAACACTCCCCGCGCCTGTCTTGCGAATTGCCCGCCTCGACCTCGGAAAGCGATCGTGTCTTTCTGAAAAATGGAATATATTCGATCAACCTCTTCTCTATTCCAAAGCCACCGTAGGAATTTGCCCTGTTGCGCCTCTATCCATTCGCGGCCATGTTGCTAGGGATCGCGTTGAGCGACGGCATCCATCGCGACGGAAAACGAAAATCAGGGAGGAGAATGTGAGGCTGTTGGGTATTTCAGTGATTGCGGGGGCGTTGCTCATCGGTTCGGCGGTCACCGCCAACGCGCAGGACGCCGCCGCGGGCGAAAAAGTCTTCGCCAAATGCAAGGTCTGCCATCAGATCGGCGAGCACGCCAAAAACTTCGTCGGCCCGGTCCTGAACGGCGTGGTCGGCCGGAAGGCCGGCACCTATCCTGGCTACAACTACTCCGAAGCCAACAAGAACTCCGGCATCGTCTGGACCGAGGCGAACCTCAAGACCTATCTGAAGGACCCGCAGAAGATGGTTCCCGGGACCAAAATGGTCTTTCCGGGCCTGTCGTCCGAACAGGACATCGACAACGTCATCGCCTACCTCAAGCAATTCGGTCCCGACGGCAAGAAGCAATGACCGTCGCGACGAAGCGGCTCAGATTGCATCCAGCTCGGCCTTGCCGATCCGCCTGTCGTGCAGGGCGGTCGCGATCAGCGCGCCAGCGGCGCCCGCGGCCTTGAGCGCCGCCAGGTCGGCGGCGTCGCGGACGCCGCCGGCGGCGTAGATTTCGCGATCTCCCGAGATCGTTTTGATCGCGCCGAGCCGCGCGAGATCGGGGCCGGCGCCGCTGCCGACGCGGGCGAGAGTCATGACGATGACGCGGCGAGGCCAGACCTTCGGTTCGCTCAGGATCTCCTCCGGCCCCTGAAAGGCGTCGCCGCGATAATCGAGCGACAGCACGATTCGTCTCGAGTTCCGGTGCTGCGCGATCAGCGCGGCGTCGCGCTGCGATTCGCTGCCGATGACGGGCGCGCCGAGACCGCCACGAATGAGAGCGGCGACGGCCTGCGGGTCCGCCGCGCCGCTGTCAATCCACATCACAAGGTGTGGAAAAGCAGCGCGGATGCGGCGCAGTACGGAGGAATTGTCGCCGGCGCCCGCAATCGCGTCGAGATCCGCGACATAGAGCGTCGGAAACGGATGCACCGAAAGGAGGCCGCGGACGACGTCTACGGCGTCGCTGGTTGGCGAAAGCGGCGATTCGATTGGCCGGTACGACGCACGATCGCCCATTCGCGCATGCACCACCTCGCCGCCCATGAGGTCAATGACCGGGATGGCGAGCAAGCTAAAACTCCGTCGCGCCGGCTGCAAAGACTTGCGCTGCCTTGTCTTTGAGCCAGCCCCAGGCCTCGGCCTCCGCCGCTCCGGCCGTCTTGCCGACGATGATTTCGAGGCGCGCGAGTTCCGCCTCGATCTCGGCGCGGCGCAACAGGTGCAATCGGCTGACAAGCACCGCTCCCTCGATCACGGCCGCCTGCGCACGGTTGAAGCCCTGGAAGGGCGCGTGCGAGGCGCGATGCGCAACGCGGCAAACGAAACGGGGTCGAAGCTCATGCTCGCGCACTTCGATGACGACGAGCTCGAGATGCGCCAAACTGGCAGCCAGGCGCGGCGCGGCGACGACGTTCGCGGCGGTCAGAGGCCAGTCGCGACGCCCGGTGAGACATCCGGCAAAAACGCGCACGTCGTCGGTCAGGTTGGCGACGGCGAACGGCGCCTGGCGCAGGTTTTCGAGCGTCGTCGAGGGATGAAACGGCGCGAGAATCCATCCGTCGCCTTCGGCGATCAGCCCTAGAGGCGCCAAATGCGGCTCGCCCTGCGCGTTGATGGTGGTGACGATCGCTTCGCGGATCAGGGCCATGGGTGGTGTCTCAGTTTCAATTCCCTCTCTCAGTACTCGACATGGCGATCAAATGTCGTCGATCCGCGTAGGGCGAGCATAGCAGCTCGCCGGTGGACTTCGAGGCATTGTGCCGTCCAATGGTCCGCGCAACGGCACTCCATATAGCAATTGTCGGAATGCAATTTCGGAGACGACTCTGGGTTTTTGGCTAAGCCCTTTCGCCTTCCGCGATTTGCCCGCAATGTGATCTAGATCACAGCGCCCCTCTTTGTTTTGCTGTAGCAAAAAAATACATTTGAGCGTCGGTTGTGAGTTTGTCGCAGAGTTTACCGAGCTTTAAAGTACAGTAATTGAGCGTCTGCGGTCGCTATCTTCTGCTTACTTCTGTGGCGGATACGTTATGATTTTACTGGACGATGTCGCGTTCTACAACGATTTGCGCGTGATCGACTCAACTAGGACGAGCTGGATTTGCTCGCCTTTGTCAAGGGCCTCTGGTGGTGAGACCCGACTGAATGCGCGAGCGCCGAAGGTCATTGCTTGACGAGGAATCCTGATGAGACGACCTAAAAAAGTCCTCAATCCGCTTTCCGCCCCGACGAGCGAACTGGTTTCCTACCGCAAGCCGGACGGCCTCATCCTGTCGACGGGCAATCTTTACTTCACTTATCACGACGAGGCCACGGCGAGCGTTTGGAGAGCCGCTCAGACCGCTGTGCCCGGTGAGGAAATTCTGCTTTATTCCGAGCCAGGTAGCTTGTTTGGCGACATCGTCTACGCGGAGGTCGACGGCGCATTTTGGGGATACTTCTTCTCAAGCGACGGAGTGACAGCCTCAATCAAACGCGTGTCATTGACCGGGGGCGCGGCCACCGTCCTCGCCACCTTCACCAATGTCGACATCGAAAACAGCCACCAAAACCTCGTCACCGACGGAGTGAACCTCTATTGGCAGGACGTAGACTCCGTACGAAAGGTACCGATTGGCGGGGGCCCGATCACGGTGCTCGATCAGGCTGAATCGAACACTCCGACCGCCGGCCTCGCCTTGCAGAACGGCAACCTCATCTACGCTTCGGTGTCCGACATTCGCTACGTACCCGTCGGGGGCTCCACGGTCCCTCCAGCGCAGAGGACAATCTTCACGACGTCGGAGCGGGTCACCACGCTTCACGCGGTCCTCGAATTTATCTATTGGGGCGATGACAGCGGTGTCATCGGAGTGGTGCTGGCCGATGGATCCTCCCCGGAGACGATCGCGACCACCGGGGGCCTCGTCCCGACTTCGATCTCGACCAGCGTTCACGGGGGCGTCTACGCTCAAGCTTGGACGCAATGCGGGTCGCAGTCATGTCAACTCCACTTCGACGTTCCCTCGGGAGAGGATTTGCTTTACGCCATTGCCGTCGATGCGATTAACGTGTCCGTGGCGACGTCGGGAAATGTCTTCTGGGGCGACGCCTCCGGCGTGCATCGGCATATCCCGCATTAAGCGCCGGCGCACGCTCGCACGGCCCACCCTCGCCCAGGCGACGTCAGCTCCTGCCTCCCGTCGATCCCCAGGGCCTATGCGGAAGCGGCATAGGGACGAAATATCGATTTCTCGCTGCCGCAATCCGGACAGCGCCATTCAACCGGCGGCGGCCCGGCGCGCCAGGCGCGAGTTGTTGCAGGCTGCGACCGCGACTTGTCAGTTAGCCTTGCGTGCGCGGAGGGTATGGCCCGCCGCGCTCAGTCGGGTCGCATCCTCGACGCGACGGTCGGTGGCGCAGCCCCAATCGAGCGGCTCGTCCTGCGCGTAGCGTTTGCCGAGCCGGAAAGCGATTTCCGCCTTCATCAACTCGGCGCCGAGATAGAACGCATGCGGGCCGTCGGATTCGACGCCGAGCTTGTCGAACAGGGCGAAAGCATCCTCCGAGACGAAATGGCCGACGCGGTTATAGACATGAATCCCGTCCTGCGCAGTCTCGATGCGGAAATTGTCGTCTTTCACTTGCGCCGCGAGCTCCGCGATTTCTTCGCTCGAGTTGGGAAACGGCGCACGGTCGTGGACTTGCAGCAAGGGCCGCCCGTAATCTCTCGGCAGGCTGCGGTCCGACGCCGCCGCGTGCATGATGCGTCGCGCCGCATCGTGCTCCTGGATCGTGCGGCGCGTGTGTGGACTGACCTGGACGGTCAACGCATTGGCGATGCCGAGTTCCGAGCAGATTCCGAGCAGCATTGCGGTGACGCCCACGGAGTTGGCGTCGGTCAGCTCTGTCAGATTGCCGGTGCCCATCAGCATTTCCGCCTCGGGCATGCGCACGCGCACTTCGCGGTAGCGCCAGAGCGAGTCCGAGAAGCCGAAATGGATCGGATCGAGCACCGGGTCGAGAATGGCCCGAAGGCCTCGCTTTTGTGCTTCTTCAGCGGCGCGGTAGAGCGAAGCGAGATCGCCGTGCCGGACCGGAACCAGCACCGGTCGCGCTCCGGTCTCCTCGGCGATCGCGAGATTGTGCTCGGTAAGGCTGAGCAGGTAGTTCGCGCCGGCCGCGCCGCCGCGACGCAACTCGTCGGGCTCGGCCGAATCGACGCTGACCTCCAATTCCCTCGCCTTCAGCTCCCGCACCGTCTGCTCGAGATGCGGGAAAGGGGTGTCCGGAAGGCAGCCCAGATCGATCACGTCGGCGCCCTCGGCGCGCAGGGCTTCGGCGCGAACGACGATCGCCTCGAGGCTCAGCTGCGATGCGTCAACGATCTCGGCGAAAATCCGCAGTGCATGACGCGACAGATCGAGCGGGGCGCCGGCCTTGCCGAAAAACGATGGCAGGTCTTTCAACTCGTCAGGGCCGCGTTGGAACGGCGCGCCGAATTCTCGCGTGAGGCGGCAGAGGTCGGCGCGGCAGCGGCCGGGGACGATCACGCGATCTGCGGCGAGCGGACGCGGCAGGCGACGCATCAGGATGGGTTCGGTCATCAGCGCCGCAACCTTCACGCCGACGTTCAGGATCGTCCAATCGAAGGCCGTCGGCGCCATCCCGTGCAAGACCTTTTCGAGCCGGCTTTGCGCCAGGCGGCCGGTCAGAAACAGGATGCGCTCCCTCATGCGCCAATTTCGCCGCGCCGCCGCGCAATCGCCTCGCCGAGCTCCGCGATCGAATCGACCGTCGTCGCGCCGGGAAAGCGTCCGAGACGCTCGCGGTTCTCCAGGTCGATCGGGCGCGGATAGACCTTCACCATTCCTTTCGGCGCTTCGGTCTCGAGTTCGGGCGCCGTGTCGCAGGCGAAGACGATAATTGGAACGCGGCACTTGCCGCCTTGCGCAAAGACGTTGCTGACCAGATCGTCGGAAATCCCGCAGACGAACTTGGCGACCGCGTTCGAAGTGGCGGGCGCGACGATCAAGCGTGTGATAGACGCCGTAATAGAACTGCCCCACGGGCACGGAACTCGCGGAGGTGTCGCGGTAGACGCGGGTCGTGCGCGGCAATGCGAGCTCCTGCTTGTACATGCGCAGCACTTCGGCTCCCGCCCGGCTGACGAAGAGGTCGACGTGTTCGAGTTCGCGGATCAGCGCCAGGCTCTCCTTCAGGAAATGCCCCGATCCCGTGAGGGCCCATCCCCACCGCGGCGTTTCGATTTTGGTCATTCGGGTTCTTGGCGCTCGATCCGCCGCCGCCTCTTCTCCTCCCACGATTTCAGGAAATATCTTGTACCGCAACCCTTCGCCGAGCCTTGCGCTGTCCGTCGACGTCGCGAGCCAGGCGCGTGCGCCGCTCCGGCCGAGAAAGCGCGGAAACAGGGGATCGACGACGCCTCGCGCGACGAGATCGTGGACGTCGAAGGCGGCAGCTTCGAAGCGCCCGTGCTTGACGAGCACCAGCTGGTCCGCACGAAGCGCGCCCGCGAGCCAGGCGGCGAGGCTGTCGGAGGTCAGTTCCCAGGTCTCCGGCAGGGCCGCGGCGCGCGCCATCGGCTCCGGCGACCAGACCGGGACCCTGCCGTTCTCGAGCGCCCGCCGGATTGCGGAACGGGACGACGCGACAGATAAGCAAGTATTGAGGCTTTGCAGCGCCCGGCCGAATTGCGCCATCGCCATCAGCGCCATGGCATGGGCGGCGCCGTCGTCAAAGCCCATGGAAGCCTGGGCGGCGCGCACCGCGTCGGCGAAGGGCCCCCCGCCGGGCACGAGCACGATCGAGCCGGCCTCGGCCGCGATCGCCTGAAGCCAATCCTTCAGATGCGGCCCATGGGCGTGGCTCCCGCCGAGCTTGACGACGGCGAGGCGCGGGCGCGACGAGCCGGCCGGCCGCTTCAAGGGAAGCGCCCCTGAGGCGAGGCGAGTGTCGCGCATCCTCGGCGGTCAGCGGCGGCGACGCGTTCGGCGAATTCCGGCGAAGCCGACGACCTCGGCGGCGATGAGCCGATCCCGAGCTGCGGCCCGCGAGGCCAGATCCCTGCTATCAGGGAAAAGTGCAGGGAAAAGGTCGCATTTTCGGTCAATTTCGGAAAAGCCGTCCAAAAAAGCTCATAGATTCTGGCATGTTGCCGGAAAGTTCCCTACTCGGGCGAGCAGGGAACTTTTTTCGCCGAGCAGGGAATTGAAATTCGCTGCTCGGGGCGAAACAGGGATATCTCGCACTCGAAAGGCGGCCCGGTTCAACGTTTTCCGTACGTCATCTGTCGGAAATTCGGAAGAACCGAGCAGCCGAAAGTGGTCAATGCCGATTGGTTTATTTGCAGTCTCGCCCTAGGGAGGAGCGGGAACGTCAGTGACGGGACACTAGCGTCGCCCCGGCAAATAGGGAAGGTGCGGTGAGCGTCGTCATTGGTTGGGACATCGGTGGAGCGCATCTGAAGGCGGCGCGCGTCGAGGACGGTCGCGTCAAGGCGGCCGTCCAGGCGGCGACGCCGCTCTGGCTCGGGCTCGGCAGCCTCGAAACGGCGTTCGACGCCATCCAGACCCGGTTGGGTCCTGCGGACCATCATGCGATCACGATGACCGGCGAATTGTGCGACGCCTTCGCTTCGCGACAAGAGGGCGTCGCAGGGCTCGCTGCAATTGCCGCGAAACATCTCGCGCCTGCCGCCTTGCATTTCTATGCCGGCCGGGCCGGGTTCGTCGAACTCGGCGAGGCGGCTTCGCATGCCGCGGATGTCGCCTCGGCGAATTGGCATGCAAGCGCGGCTCTCGTGGCGCTCGAGCTTCGAGACGCGCTGTTGATCGACATCGGCTCGACCACGGCCGACCTCATTCCGATCGTCGGCGGCCGGGTTGCGGCGGCTGGCTACAATGATGCGGAGCGGCTCGCCGCGGGTGAATTGGTCTATACCGGAATGACGCGCAGCTTCGTCATGGCTTTGGGCCCCCGGGCGCCGTTTCGTGGCGCTTGGGTTCCGCTCATGAACGAATATTTCGCCAGCAGCGCTGACATCCATCGCATACTGGGCGCCCTTCCCGAAGGCGCGGACAAAATGCCGACGGCCGACGGCCGCGAGAAAACCGTCGAAGCCTCGCGGGCGCGCCTCGCCCGGATGATCGGACGCGAAGCGGACGAAGCGGCCGCGCTGGAATGGGATGGGCTTGCCGCCTGGTTCGCGGAAGCGCAGATTCGGCAAATCGCCGACGCGGCTGCCCTGCGCCTGTCCCGCCATGACATTCCGGTCGAGGCTCCGGTGGTCGCCGCCGGGATCGGGGAAGGCGTCGCCTCTCAGGTCGCGCGCCGCCTGCGGCGGTCCTGCGTCGGATTTTCTTCGCTGATCGACGCGCCCGCGGAAGCCTCGCACTCAGCGCCCGCCGTTGCCGTCGCAATGCTTGCCGCGAGGGCGTTCGGCCTTTAAGCGACGTAGGGGCTCCGGACCGGCCAGCCCCGGCCGACGGACCTATCGAAGGACAACGGGGGGTCGCTTAGGGAGAGCCAGTCATGCGCTTGACGAGCATGGCGTCATTTCTGGTCGTGGCCAGCGTCGCCATGGCGGCCGCGATCCAGGCGGTCGCTGGGACTGCGCCAACCAACGACTATCCGACATCGGCACGCGCCGACTATGTCTTCGCCTGCATGAAGACCAATGGCGATACCGAACAGGCGCTCGAGCAGTGCTCGTGTTCGATCGACATCATCGCCTCGCTCCTTCCCTATGACGCCTACGTGGCCGGGGAAACCGTGGCGTCGATGAACCAGGCGGGCGGACAGATCGGAGGTATGTTCCGCGCCTCCGCGATTGCGCGCGACGCGCTCGCACGGTTGCGTCGCGCTCAGGCAGAGGCGGAAGTGCGCTGCTTTTAGAGCTCGTCGCGGATCGGCGCATATCCCGCCTCGCCAGGGGCTATAGGCTATGCGCCCTCGCGCGTGGCCGGCCAGGCGCCTGAAAAGGTCTTCCCGGCCGTGTCTTCGCCCTGGACGCGGAATGTTTTCGCGCCGTTGGGCTTGAAGGTGAAGCGAAAGTTCGGGTCCTCGGAGATCGAAATTCCGGCCGCCATCGAGAAGACGAGATCGTCCCCCTGATAGACAGCCAGTTTGTCGATATACCGCGCCGGCGTATAAAGCCTGGTGACTTGATCCATCTGCAGGCCGGAATTGTTGGGGTGGCGGATCATGAGCAGCGCCTCGTTCGGCGCGTCCGGGGTCGGCGGCAGGATGCGAAACTTCATCTGACCGAGGCTCGCCAGCGCCTGATCCATGCTCTTGACCATCGGAGCCGAGCAGCCGCCGGCGGCCTTCACGTAGCGGGTCGCCATGTGCAGCGAGCCGTCGCTGAGCTCGGCCACGAGATGGACGTCGGTGTAGGAGTTGACGCGAACGCGAGTCGAGATGCGCGTGTCGCCGGCCTTCTGGCCGAGCGTGAACACGGCTGCGAGCGGCACGGGATTCTGGTCGATGACGAGCGAGAGCTTGGCGACGCGGCGGGGGTCTCCGGGGGGCAGTTTGGCTGAAAACGACATCGGCACCAGGGCCGCGTCTTCCGCCCGGGCCGGCGCCTCGAAGGACACCATCGCGCTATCCTCGACGATCGGTTTGTCGTCGAAGAACATGTGCACGAGCTCAGGCCAGGGATCGGGGTCTTCCACGGCTTGCGCCCGGGCCGCCCCGCTGGCCGCGCTTGCGCCGAGGAGCGCGAGCCCGACGACAGCCTGTCGCCTTGTCACTGTCTGGTCCATCGTAACCCTCCCGCCTGGATGAAAAGCTCGCGGACTATTGGTCCCACTCATATTCCGAGTAGGCGGCTGTCGCATTGCGCGCATTGTAGTCATCGAATAGGCGCCAATCGTCGCGCTGGGATTGTCCGGCCTGTCTGGCGGCCGCGTCAACCGGCTCGCCGCGGGCGATGAACGCCTTCACGTCCCTGGCTAATCCTGTAAAATAATCCCGCTCGTCATTGACCGCGGCTGGCCAGGGAAGACTGAGCGGCCCATGGCCGGGAATAACCCGCGCGGCGGGAATCTTCACCAGGGCGTCCAGATCCGAAAGCCAGCCCTTGAGCGAGCCGTCGATGATCGGCAGGTGGCCGACAAAGACCAGGTCGCCGGAAAAGAGTGTGCGCGTCTTGGAATCGAAGACCGTGAGGTCGCAATCGGTGTGCGCCGGCGGCCATGCCTGAAGGTCGAGACTGCGATCCCCCAAATCGAGAGTCAAATGATCGTCGACGAGCAGCGTCGGCGGGATGATCTTCACCTGGTCGACAAGGGCGTCCCCGATGATCCTTCTGAACGCCTTGAGGTAGAAGGCGCCGCGCGCCTCCAAGGCTCGCGGAAGATTGTGATGCCCGACGAAAGTGGCGCCGAGCCCTTCGAAGGCGGCGTTGCCGAAAACGTGATCGGGGTGCTCGTGGGTGTTGATGACATAGAGAATCGGCTTGTCCGTTCTCGCGCGGATCGCCGCGAGCAGCCGCTCCCCCACAGGCACGCTGCCTCCGGTGTCGATGACAGCGACGCCTTTGTCGCCGATGACGAAACCGATGTTGGCGATGTCGCCCTGGTTTTCTTCGCTCATCAGAGCGATCGCGCCGGCATGGGCAAAGACGCCGGGCGCGATCTCCTGGACCGGCAGGGGACCGGGCGCCTCCGCGCAGGCCGCACCATTTGCGGCGAACGCCAGAATTATGACGAAAAGGGCGCTTATGAAAACGCGCATCAACCCAGCCAGGTGCGGACTCGGGTCTGATTTAGTGAGGGAGAAAGCCGGAGGCAATGCGTGCGGCGGGAATGACAGCAGCTATGACTTTATAGTAGGCTTCGCTGAAGTTTTTGCTTGCGCCGAAGATTCGACCGACATATCCTTTTTTGAGGCTTCGGCTGCACGAGTGTCGGGGAACGGGAGCTCCGGCGCACATATCGGAGGCAAGGCGAGATTCCCCGAGAGAAGGGGCGCACTCGTTTCGCTCTGTCGTGACACGCTGTCGACGCCATCCCAACTGAGAATGCCGGAAAGCGCGTGCCGAGTGGCGTGCGCCAAGCGGGCTTGACTCGGAATTGGAAGTTTAACCAGGGAGGACTCTATGCGCAAACTTTTACTGGCAAGCTGTTTGGGCGTCACGGCCTTGTTCACGGCCGGCTACGCAACCGCCAATGACGACTTGGCGAAAATGTCCGCGGACCCGAATCAGTGGGTGATGCCCGCCGGAAATTTCGCCAACACGCGTTTCTCCGAACTCAAGCAGATCAACACCGAAAATGTCCACAAGCTCATGCCGGCCTGGACGTTCTCGACCGGCGTCCTGCGTGGTCATGAGGGCGCGCCGCTGGTCATCGGCGACACGATGTATGTCCATGCGCCGTTCCCCAACACAGTCTTCGCGCTCGACCTCAACAACGACGGCAAGATTATCTGGAAATACGAGCCCAAGCAGGATCCGAACGTCATCCCGGTGATGTGCTGCGACACGGTCAACCGCGGCCTCGCCTATGGCGACGGCAAGATCTTCCTGCATCAGGCGGACACGACGCTCGTCGCGCTCGATGCGAAGACCGGCGCAGTCGTCTGGTCGGTGAAGGACGGCGATCCGTCGAAGGGCCAAACCGGAACCGACGCCCCGCACGTGTTCAAGGACAAGGTGTATATCGGCGTGTCCGGCGGCGAGTTCGGCGTTCGCGGCTGGATGAGCGCCTACAACATCAAGGACGGCAAACTGGCTTGGCGCGGCTATTCCGAAGGACCGGATTCGGACCTCCTGGTCGACCCCGAGAAAACGACTTCGCTCGGCAAGCCGATCGGCAAGGATTCTTCCCTCAAGACCTGGCAAGGCGATCAGTGGAAGATTGGCGGCGGCGATACCTGGGGTTGGTACGCCTACGATCCCCAGCTCAACCTAATCTACTACGGTTCCGGCAACCCTTCGACCTGGAACCCGTCGCAGCGCCCCGGCGACAACAAGTGGTCGATGACGATCTGGGCGCGCGACGCCGACACCGGCATGGCGAAGTGGGTCTATCAGATGACGCCCCACGACGAGTGGGACTATGACGGCGTCAACGAGATGATCCTCACCGACCAGAAAATCGACGGCAAAGATCGCAAGCTCCTGACCCATTTCGATCGCAACGGCTTCGGCTACACGCTCGACCGCGACACCGGCGAGCTCCTAGTCGCCGAGAAGTACGATCCGAAGGTGAACTGGGCCAGCGGCATCGACATGGACAAGTCCTCGGCCAACTACGGCCGTCCGAACCGGGTCGCCGCGATGTCGACGGAGAAACAGGACGTCAACGTCAAGGGCATCTGCCCGGCGGCGTTGGGGACCAAGGACGAGCAGCCGGCCGCCTATTCGCCGGAGACCGAGCTCTTCTACGTGCCGACCAACCATGTCTGCATGGACTACGAGCCGTTCAGGGTCAGCTACACCGCGGGTCAGCCCTATGTCGGCGCGACGCTGTCTATGTATCCGCCTGAGGGCGACAAAAACATGGGCAACTTCATCGCGTGGGACGGCAAGACGGGCAAAATCGTCTGGTCGAATCCCGACCTGTTCTCTGACTGGGGCGGCGCCCTCGCAACGGCGGGCGGCGTCGTCTTCTACGGCACGCTGGAGGGCTATCTGAAGGCGGTCGACGCCAAGACCGGCAAGGAGCTCTACAAGTACAAGACGCCGTCGGGCATCATCGGCAACGTCATGACCTACGAGCACGGCGGCCGCCAGTATGTGGCGGTGCTGTCTGGTGTCGGCGGTTGGGCAGGCATCGGCCTCGCGGCCGGCTTGACCGATCCACACGCCGGACTCGGCGCGGTCGGCGGCTACGCCGCGCTGTCGAATTATACCAACCTCGGCGGCTCGCTGACGGTCTTCGCTCTGCCGCAAGACTGATCCGAGGCTGACTGAGAGCATGAACGGGCCCGGCGCATGCGTGATGAGCGACGCGCCGGGCTTTTTTTGTCGGTCATGAGACAGGACATCAGAAGCAAGGAATGAGTACGTGCGGTTTGTTCATCCACTGATTGTGCTGGCGTTCGCTTTGGGCCTGGCGGCGCCGATCGTCGCGCGCGCCGACCCGCCTGGCGATCCGACCGCTGTGAAGCAGGACGAGGACGGAATCTGGCGTGATAAGGCGGGAGATCCCACCTTCAAGGTCGATGCGGATGGAACGGTCGATTGGTATACCTATTCAGGCTTCCGCCGCTACCATTCGGAATGCCATGTCTGTCATGGTCCCGATGGCGAAGGTTCGAGCTATGCGCCGGCGCTGGCGAACTCGTTGAAGGCGATCCCCTACGCCGAGTTCTACGGCATCGTCGTCGGCGGACGAAAGGACTTCCTCAACGGCAAGGACAACGTCATGCCGGCTTTCGCGGAAAACAAGAACGTGATGTGCTATCTTAACGACATCTACGTCTACCTCCGCGCGCGTTCCGTGAATGCGGTCCCGCGCGGACGCCCGGCCAAGCACGCGGACAAACCGGCGACCTTCGACGCGAACCAGGACAAATGCATGAGCGGCAGTTGATGCGTGACCGTTCAAAGGTCGGAGGCCCCCAGGGTTTCGCGAGAGGGGCTCTCCTCACGTTGGGTCTCACGGCCATCTTGAGCCTAGCCGCGCCTTTGACGGCCCACGCCGAGGCGCCGGGCAATCCGGCTGCTGTGAAGCAAGACGAAGACGGAATTTGGCGCGACAAGAACGGAGATCCGACTTTCAAGGTCGAACCCGACGGAACGGTCGGCTGGTATACGTACTCCGGCTATATTCGCTACACATCCGAATGCCTTCGCTGTCACGGCCCCGACGGTGAGGGCTCGAGCTACGCTCCCGCGCTGGCGAACTCGTTGAAGACGATCGGCTACGACGAATTCTACGGCATCGTCGTCAGCGGCAAGAAAAACCTCAGCCCGGGCAACGAACTGGTCATGCCGGCCTTTTATAATGACAAGAACGTGATGTGCTACCTCACCGATATCTACATCTACCTGCGCGCGCGCTCCGTGAATGCGATCCCCCGCGGCCGGCCGGCCAAGCATGCGTCTCCGCCGGAGGCATTCGAGAAGAACGAAGACAAATGCATGGGCGCAAGTTGATGAACGACAATTCAAGGATCGTGGGCTTTTGGCGTCCGGCGGGCAGGGCTCTCCTCGCGCTGGGTTTCGCGTGCCTCGCTTGCCTGGTTTGGCCTGGCGGCGGCCGGGCGCAGGACGATACATCGGCCGAAGGTTCGATCGAATTGATCGATCCGCATGTGTTTCGCGCTTGCGCCGATCCGCGCAATCTTCCTTTCTCGAACGAGGCCGGTGAAGGCTTCGAAAACAAAATCGCCGAACTTTTTGCCCGCAAGCTCGGCAAGTCGCTTGCCTACACCTTCTACCCCGGGGCGACCGGCTTTATCCGGAAGACGCTGAACGCGGATCGATGCGACGTCGTCATGGGGATTGCTCAGGGTGATGAAATCGTTCAGCCGACCAACCCCTATTATCGGACCAGCTATGTCGCCGCTTACCGAAAGGGCGGCCCGCTGGAAGGACTTGATTCCCTGAGCGATCCACGTCTGAAGACGGCAAAGATCGGCATCATCGCTGGAACCCCGCCGGCGAGTTATCTGGCCGTCGACGGATTGCTCGGCCGGATCAAATCCTACGCGCTGGTCGTCGACACCCGGTACGATTCGCCAACCCACGAGATGATGGACGATCTGGACAAGGGCGAGATCGACGTCGCGTTGCTGTGGGGCCCGATCGCGGGCTATTACGCGCTGAAGGCCAAGAATCCGACCACGGTCGCTCCGCTCCTGAAGGAGCAGAACGGCCCGCGCATGACCTACCGGATCGTCATGGGCGTGCGGCATTCGGATCAGAACTGGAAGCGCAGCCTCAATAAGCTGATTTCCGAGAATCAAACCGAGATCGACGCGATATTGCGGTCCTATGGCGTTCCGTTGCTCGACGAGAATGATCAACTGCTCACGCACTGACACCCCGGTGAGCATGCGCCTTGCAATTGCCGCTGTTTGCTTAGTGTTCGCGCCTTTCGCCGCGCTTGGGAACGAAGCGTCGCCCGAACCCGATTCGTATCGCATGGAGGAGTATCGCGCGCCGACGCCGGCGACCTTGAGGGGCGCCCGCGTCTTGACGACCGACCAAGCGCGCGACATCTGGCAAAAAGGCTCTGCGGCCTTCGTCGACGTCTTGCCGCAGGCCCCGCGTCCCGCCAATCTCGGCCCCGATGTCGTCTGGCGTGACAAGCCGCGGTTCGATATCCCCGGCAGTCTCTGGCTGCCGGACACGGGATACGGCGCGCTCGCCCCGATCATGGAGTCGTATTTTCGCGCCGGCCTCCTGAAGGCGATTCGCGGCGATCCGGCCAGGGCGATCGTGTTCTATTGTCTGCGCGATTGCTGGATGTCCTGGAACGCCGCAAAGCGCGCGACCACCCTCGGTTATCGCAACGTCGATTGGTACCCCGAGGGAACCGACGGCTGGGCCGCAGCCGGCCTTCCGCTCGAACGCCGTAAGCCCGAGCCGCGCCCCTGACGCCTACGAACGTTCGCGCCAAACCGAGGGGGAAGGAAGGCGCGGCCCACCGGTCGGCGCGTGTCCGGCTCAGCGCAAGGCCGCCGGCGCGTCCCGGGCGTACCGGAACTCGAAGCAAGTCTGCCCCTAAAGAGCATTTTGTACGGCGCGAGCGATTGCGCCGATTCGCTGCTCGATCAGCGTCGGCGTCTCGCAGACATAACGGACAGTCTGGCGTCGATCATCGAAAATGCGCATGTCCCAATGCAACCGCTCCTGGCTATCGCTCGACGCCGCCTGTCCGCTCTGATTCTGGTCGGCGGATTTTTCAACGGCGTCGGCCTCCGCGCGGATCTGATCGGCCATCGCGCGCTGTTTGCGGCCGAAACGGTCCAGTCCGGCAAGTATTCGAGAGCGTTGTTCCGACAGATCGTCGAAGGCCGCGGCGAATGCGCGCAGAAGCTTCGCGTCGGCGTCGGCTCCGGCCTTTGCCTTGAAGTCCGCGATCGCCGCCTCGACCTCGGCGATCGGAACCCTCCGCTGCGTCATTTTCGCCACCAGGTCGGCAATCTCGGGATCGTCACGCCAGCTTTGGGAGTTCAGATCGAGTTGCGGCCCGTCCCAGATAGAGGCGAGCGAAAAAGCCGTGACCTTGACCTGAGGACAGGGCCAATCCGGATCGGCCTTCGCGCCCATTTGCGCGCTTGCATGCAGCGCCGATCCGGCCACAATCGCAATGCTCAGGCCGACACTGAGGGCAATATGTTTGGGCGTTTCCATATGAGCGCGATCATAGGATTGCCGGCGCTTCCGATCAAGCCGCTTGGCTTCGCGGACGCGTCGTCCGTCGCGGTCAAGCATGCTCGCGACGGCATGGTGTGCGACCTTGCTGTTCGGGAGCCGATGTGATGACGCGCATGCTCGCCAGCGTTGTGAGCTCAGCGGAGGCCGAGACCGTATTGCGGCTCGGCGCCGATGTGATCGATCTGAAAGACCCGCGGCGCGGGGCGCTCGGGGCGATCCCGCTCGAGACGGCGAGCGACACGATAAAGCTAATTTCGCGCGGATGCGAGGCAAGCGCGACGCTGGGCGATCCGCCCTACCTCGAGGAAGCGCTCCTGGTGCGGGCCCGAGCGCTGGGCGCGATGGGCGTCGACTATCTCAAGCTGGCGGTTGATGGCGTGACGCTCCAGCGTCTGCGCGACTCCCTCAAGCTTTCAGCGCGCGCAATCGCGCTCGTCGGCATATTGTTTGCGGACGAAGAGCCGGACTTCGCCCTTCTCCCTGATCTGGCTGCGCTCGGGTTCAAGGGCGCGATGCTCGATACGCGCGACAAGAGCCGCGGCCGTCTCCTCGGGCATCTCGATGTCGCGCGGCTCGAGGATTTCTGCGCGCGCTGCCGCGGGGCTGGACTGACGAGCGGCCTTGCGGGCTCGCTCGAGGCGCCCGACATTCCCCGCCTCATGCTCGTGCGCCCTGACATACTCGGATTTCGGGGGGCGCTGTGTCACGCCCACGATCGCGAAGGCGCGATTGACCCGCAGGCCGTCGCGCTCATCCGCGATCTGATTCCGCGTGAGAGGCCGGACGCCGAACTCCTCGCCGAAGATCGATTGGCGCCTGCTCGCTCGCGGAATCATCGGCGGACGCGATGCCGAGAGCGATTTGGACCGGGTGCTCGTGCGCGACTTCGTCGTTCAGGCGCAGATCGGCGCTTATGATTTCGAGCGGCAGACACAGCAGCGGGTGGCGTTCGAGGTCGAGGCTTTGGTGCGGCGCGCCGGCGCACACACGGAAGATATGCGCTCCATCTTTTCCTACGACGTCATTCTCGACGCGATTCGACTCGTCGTCGGCCGCGGCCATGTCGACTTCGTCGAGACTCTCGCCGAGGAGGTCGCCGCAATCGTGTTGCGGCATGCCCGGGTGCGAAGCGTTCGCGTCAACGTCCAGAAGCTCGATGTCATCGACGGGTCCGTCGGGGTCGAAATCCGGCGCGAGCGAGCGGCGAGTTCGGCCGATGCGCGATCTCTTGGCATGGTCGTGAAAAGCGCGACGCCATCGAAGGATTGATTCGCCAACGGACCGGCGGCCCGCGCCAGCCGTTACCCAGCGTTCAATCCGAGCCGCTACCTCAGGCGAGCGTCCGCGCCAATTCGAAGGCTTGGCGGAAGTCCAGCCGCAGGGCGGTTTTGCTCTCGGTCATTTGCTTGAAGAGACCCGATTCTGTTCGATACTTGACGTTGCCGATCGCCAGCGCGCCGACGCCCAGTGCGCCGTGTTCGCCAAGCGGGGCGCCGTTCGCCTGAAGGTCGACGCCTTCGATCCCGAGCGGCGGTACCGCGTTGACGTCGGCAGCGATAAGCAATCTGGCGGCAGTCGCGATTTGGGAGGCGTCGAGCACGCGCACGCCCGCTCGCGCCGCGCAGAGCGCGACCTCGGTCGACTCCAGGATCGCCGCCCGCTTTTCGGCGGTCGAACCGTCGGCGACGGCCAGATCGACGCCGAACCTGCGCTTGATCTCGGCGGCGTGACGGCCGACGCGCTCGGCTCCATCATACCCGACGAACGTGACAACCGCGCCCTCGAGCGCGGCAATGACGCCGGATGCGGTTCCCACGACGCCGGTCGCTCCGAAAATTGAAACGGCGGCGCTGCGAATGCTGCGACCCTTCTTCTCCTTCAATGCTTTTTCGACGACGGCGATCATCGCCGCGGCGGTGGTGAACGACCCGGCCGGATCGGCGAACAACGAAATCTCGAACGGTTTCAAGAGTGCCTTGGCGGCGGCGTCGAGCATGTCGAGCGCGAGGAAAGCATCCTTTCCGCCGATGAACACGCCCGTACGCGCTGCGTCTCGCGGCGATCGCGAAAACATCGCGTCCTGGACGAGGCCGGTGATCTCCTTCACCGACACGTTGGCGTAGGGAACCGTCGCGTCATAACCGGCGTCGATCGCCATGTTGACGTCGAAGGGACTCATGTGCGTGAGCGGGGTCACCATGTGCAGAATGTTCTTGGCCATGTTTCCTCCTGGGGGGCTCATCGAGTCGATTCGTGTTCGTCCTCGCGGATCTCGGCGCCGCGATCGCGCGCCTCGCAGATTATGATACGGACGCCTGGCTCGCACACGTCTAGGGCGCGGCCGGCGAGGAAGTGCGCATGGTCGGGATCGCGTGCGAAGGCGAAACCGGTCGGTCCCCAGGAACTCTGGCCGATCCCCGTCGCGCCATGCGCAGCGAGTTTCTCCTCGACAGCGGCGACCGCGGCGCTGGCGAATTGGCCGCCGCCTTGAACGGGAGCAAAATGATCGCCGACAATCTCCTGAACCCGACAGACGCCCTGGCCGAAGGCCGCGAAGTCGCGTTCCGCCGCGGCGGGAAGGATTTGCATCAGGGTTCGACGGCAGATTTCGCCCGCCGAATTGGCCGACATTCGAGGCAGACGGGCGAAAGCCTGCCTTTCGGCCTCGCCGTGGGCGCCTTGGACGCGCTGGTCCAATACGAGAAGGACCCGCCAGTCGGCAGGAAAACTGACGCGCGCCACGGCCGGCGGGATTTCGCCGCTTGGCCCAATTCCGGCGTCGACGACAAGGCCGCCGGATTCGAACAAGGCCGCGCCGACGCCCGAGCGCGCGCCGCGATCGAGCAGGCGCGCATCGCTTCGCGCATCCAGCGGAAGTCCGGACAAACAGCGAAACGCAGACGCAATCGCGATGGCGAGTTGGGTTCCGGACCCAAGCCCCGCATGCGCGGGGATCGCGTTCGAAATAATCAGCTCTTTGGCCGTATCGAGGTCAAGAAGCTCGGCAATGCGGAGCGCCAGACGCGCGCCCCGCTCGCGCTCCTCGCCCGACGTTTCGAAGCGCAAGGCTTGGCGAAGCTGAACGCAGGTCTCGAACGCGGAGATGGCGAGGCCGATCGAGCCAAATTTCCGGCCGAGGTCGCCATTGAGATCGAGAAAGCCCAAATGCAGGCGCGCCGCAGCCGTGACCCGAACGCCTTTCAATTGCGCCTCACTCCAATTCGTTCGCCTGCTTGTCGCCCGGCGCGACATGATCGGAACATTGCGAAACTTCGCCGCGTTTGCCAAGCGCGGGACACGAGACTCCTGCCGCACGTGCGGCATTTTCACGCCCTTGCGCCCGGACGGCTTGAAGCGCAGGCTAGCTCCGCCCGCGCCGAGATCGCGGGTCGGAGCATGTCACATTCGCGAACAGCGACGTGCGGGTCTCGCTTGAAGACGGGTGCGCGATGATCGAGCTTATACTGACGGTATGCGCGCTCAGCGCGCCGGGCCAATGCCAGGAGCAGCGACTGCAGTTTCTTTCGCAGGGGTCGCTGATGCAGTGCATGATGCAGGCGCCGCCCTATATCGCGGCCTGGTCCGGGGAGCATCCCGGAACTCGGGTGACGCGCTGGCGATGTGCTTATCCCGGCGCCGGGGGCCAGAAGACCTGATCGACGATTTTAACGACGCGCGAGGACGTCTCAGCCGGCGCGACGTTGCCCTCGCGGGCGCATGAGACTATCGTCGCTTCGTGCAAAGAAGACTTGCAATGCGGTTTGTGGGAGGTTTGCTCGCGATAGGGCTCGCAGTCGCGCCAATTTGCGCGGTCGAGGCGCAGGACGCGATGCGGGGCCTGGACATGTCCTCACCCGACATGACCATACCTGAGATGACCCGCGCAGAGGTGCAGGCCGCGCTCGCGGCGGCGCCGCGGGGGCAAAGGGCGGACCTTTCCGGGAAGCGGCTTTCCACCCTCGATCTTTCCGGTCTCGACTTCTCCGGCGCAAACATGCGCGCGGCCTATCTCAACCACGCCAACTTTTCACACGCCAACTTGGACGGAGCGGTTCTGGACCAGGCTTGGGCGCTCGGCGCCAATCTCGCGGGAGCCAGCCTCGTCAAGGCCAGCTTGTTCGCGACCCAATTGGTCGGCGCGAATCTCGACGGCGCCAATCTCTCAGGGGCTCGCATCGCCGCGGACATGGACGGCGCGCGCCTCGTCGGCGCTCGGCTGGAAAAAGCGGATTGCGGGGCGGACCTGAAAAACCAGTCGATGGGCCTCATGCACGCCTCGTTCAAGTCCGCCGACCTAACCGGCGCCGATTTCGCCGGCGCCAATCTCACGCTGGCGGATTTGCAGTTCGCCAAGCTCGCCGGCGCCAATTTCGCCGGCGCGACGCTGCACGAGGCCGACGCGAGCGGCGCGGATCTGCGCGGCGCCAATTTCGAGGGCGCCGACACGTCGGGCATGGACGTCAATTCCGCGCGGATCGACAGCGCGAGCGTGCCCTTTCTGGCCAAGGCAAAGAACTTCGATCGCGCCTATCGCGAGTGATACGGATTTGACGGCGCCGCCAATTTCAGAGCCGCGGCCGGGGACGATTCGTCCAAGATTCATCCCATTCTAGAGTTGAGGGACAAAAATCTCCCCCTTGCCAAGCGCCGCCAGGTCCCCCGCCAGACGCCGCAGCGGCCGGCGAAAAAGTCTGCCGAGCTTCGCGCTCGCCTGAGCGACGTAGTCGGCCAGAAGCCGCGCGGCGACGAGGTCTGTGTTCGCCGCAATCGGCAAACGTCGGCGAGAGAAGCGTCGCGCCTCGTCCCAAAAGAATTGTGCCGCGGCCCATCAGATAGCCGGGCAGGTTGCCGGCCTCGCCGCCGATCGCCAAAGTGCCCGCGATCATACGGCTGCCGGCGTAGGCGCCTGCGCGGCCCTCGATCAATATTGCGCCGCGCCTCAGCCTGTCGCCGGCTCGTGGCCCGGCGTCACCTCGCACATGGACGAGACCCCCACTCATGCCGACAGTCTCGCCGCTCAACGGACCTCCGAGCCGCTCTCCAGCGTCACCCGCGATTTCCAGCGTCCCGCCCTTCATTCCGGAAGCTGCGAACGGGCCCGCGTCGCCGCGAATGGTCAATCGTCCGCCCGTCATTACGCGCCCGGCCTGGACGCCGACCTCGCCGTCGACGTGAATAGCCCCAGCGGTCATCCCCATGCCGATACGATCGAAGCGCGCGCTGCCCCCTTCGAAAAGAACAGAGTCGAAATCGCCCTCGCGGATGTTGAACACATCTCCCGCCGTCACACGCTCCCGGGTCGTTCCGAGTTCGATCGCAGCGATCTCCGCTATCGTCTTGCCGGCGAGATTTTGCGGGGTCAAAGGTGCAAGATCGAGCCGCTGGGCCGGCGCCGCGCGCGCGGTGAAGGTTAGCGGCCTCACGACAGCAGCTCCTTGAGGTGATAGTGGTGTCGCCCGAGCTTGCCGCCGTAATTGCCGGCTCCGACTTGCAAAGCGCCGCGCTCTGGGCCGAGTGCGACGATCGCAGCGAGCCCAGCCCGCATCGCATCGGCGACGACGGTGCTGCTGAGGCCGTCAATGACGATTTCGAGCACCGAACCGATTTCGGGGCCAAGAGCGCTGTCGACCGCGCCTTTCAAAGTCGGGCAGTAGGCATCATTGGTCGAAGCGCTGGCGCCCTTGTATTTCGAGCCGATCTTCGAGCCCGAGCGCGCGATGCCGCCGGGAAACGGCATGATCACGTCGGCGACCCCGTTCATCGCCTTCACCGCCGCCTCGGCCGCCGCGAGCGTATTGACCGGAGTTCGCGCCCATGATCAGAAGATTGCCGCCGCCGACAGCGCCTTTCGTCAGATAGGTGGTTGATTTCGCAGACGAACTCTCCGTCCATCACCGGCACGCGCCAGTATCTGCGGGAGCCGAGCTTTTTGGCGATCTGCCAGCCGTCGCCGAAGAAGCGGATCGCCGCGCCGAGCTTGAGTTTGTCATCCCCCTTATCGAGTCCCGCGTAGCAGGCCGAACCCGGACTCGTAAGCACGCATTGACCGACCCGGTTTTGAATCTGCCGCTGCAATTCCGACGTCGAGACCGCGAACAGGAGCACGCGCACGCCTGGCCGCCCGTCCGTTGTCTCGCGCGACGAGAGCACCCGGTCAACGCCCGCCTCGCAGCCGCAGGCGATCACCGACGTCGCAAAGCCCGTCATCGTGACAGCCGCCTGCATCGCCCAGCGAGCGGACGGCGCCGTGATGACGAGCGCAGTCGCCCGCATGTCGAAGGCTTCCGCGAATGTGTCGTCGATCGCGACGCCGTTGACCGTCAGCGCGCGCATGCTACGGCCTCGAAAGGTTGCGGCCGGCCGACGGCTCCTTCCGGCACGCGCATGAAATCGGACGGAAGCCCGAAACGTGCGTCGTAATATTTCGTCATGCGCCGCTGCATCGAAGCATCGACGGAAGGCGTCACCTGCAGTGCGCGGCCGAATCGATAATGCGTCACAGCCCCGTCCCGCACGACGAGATCGCCGTCCTTGTAAACGCGCGCCGCCGCGCGGAACATTTCAGCAATCTCTTTGCCCGGGCGGTACAGAGCCACATCGGCGCGCGCGCCGGCGCCAAGATGGCCGCGATCGCTTAGCCCAAGCAGTTTCGCCGGGGCTGCGCGGGTCATCGTCGCAATTTCGTAAAGCGAGTACTCACGCTTGAGCGAGGGCAGCGTCGTCACCGCCACCGCCTCTGGCGGAAGCCGCGACACCCACTGGGCGCGAAGATCCTTGTCCATCAAGAGAGCGAATATCTCTGGGTAGGTGGTGAACGGCGCGCCATTCGGATGGTCGGTGGTGAAGAAAACTCGAGAAGAGTCGCCGATCAGCAGAAACAGCTCCAGCCCGACAGCGAATTGCACCGCATTATGGAAGCTGCCCGCTCTATATTCGTAAGGCACGATACCGCCGCCGTTCGAATCGCCGTCGACGATCACATATTTCTTCGGCCGCGCCTGGCCGCGCGCCGCGAATTGTCGCAGCACGTCGGACGAAACCGTCACCGTCTGCCCAAACATCACTTGCCCGACGTCAATGGTGACGTTGCTCGCGGCGTTGACCGCCTCGGCGAGCCGCGGGGCGGCGGACGAAAAGCCTTGCGGTCCCTCCGTGCCGTAGCCGTAGAACTGGAGATGCGCCAAATGCAGCGGGAGGTCTTCCGCCGCAGCGATCGTCGTCAGCGCCGTTTCGACGTTTCCCGGCAATCCGAGATTGTTGCAGTGAACGTGCAGCGGATGCGGCGCGCCGGTCTCGTGGACCGCCTTTTGCAGGGCCTTGACGATCTGCCGGCTCGTGACTCCATAGGAGGGAACGGCGTCGTCGAATGAGAAGCTGCGCATGTTCTCCTTGAACGCAGCGACGCCGCCGGCGTTGACGACCTTGATCCCGAGCGCCCGAGACGACTGCAAAGTCCAGGCGACGTAATCGCGGATCGCGCTGGCGCTCTCTCCGGAGCGGATGAGATCGAGCACGAAATCGTCGTTGCCGAGAACCGTCAGGATGGCTTTGTCGATGATGGGCGTATCGGCGAGTTCGAGATGCGCGTGCAACGCCTGGTGCGGCGACACCGCCGGCTCGACCACGGTCGTGAAGCCCATTTCCGCATACAGGCAGCCCGTCTGAAAGGTCGACCAGCCGGCGTTGGAGAGCGGCGTCGTGGCTGGACGACGCATATGGGCCCGATGCTGTTCGGGCAAAAGCAGCCGCGCCGTGTCAACGTATGCGCTGGCGATATGCGAATGGATGTCGATTCCGCCCGCCATGGCGACGAGGCCCGTCGCGTCGACCGTCTCATCGGCTTTGGCGCCTTCCTGCGGCGCCACGATCCGGTCATCGCGAAGCCAGAGATCGCCGACCGCATCCCGCGTGTTGGCCGGATCGATGACGTGGGCGCCTTTGATGTGGATCAGCATGCTCCGGGGCTCCCATCCGGTAGATGGGAGGCGATGCGCGCGAGAGCCTGCGCGACGCTTGGCGCGGCGCTTGGCGCCGAGGCAGTCGTGATGACCAGGGCTCCGACATCCGGCGAGTGCATGACTCCGTCGTGATCGACGCCGGGGCGGCCGACTGCGATGCGCACTTTGGGCTCCTCAACAAATCGGGTCGCTCGGCCGCACAAGGCGATGACATTCATCGCAGCGCCCCATGCAGGCTGGGGCGCTCCCAAGGCGGAGATCCATAATGCGCAGTCGGTTTCTCCTGCCGCGATCAGCCGATCCGCGTCGAAGCGCCAGGGGTCATGGATCGGAAAGCCCGAGCCGAAACCGGTTCGCATGGGGAACCCGGTCATCCACCCGCAAGTCGCCAGCACACCCACGGCATTGTCAGGCGCAGCAAGCGGCAACGTCGAGAACCGCGTCGTCTCGTTCAGGTCGCGCACCAGGCCATTGAGCATTTCGAGTTCGAGCGCCCCAAGATGCGCGGCCGTCCAAACGGCCACGCCGAAGCGCGCACCTGTCAATCCGGCGGCGGCCGCGTCGAGCGTAGGTAGGGGTATTCCAGCTCCCGCGACGTGACGGCCTTTCACGCGCGCACGCAGCGCCGCCAGATTGGCGGCAAGCGTGACGCCAAGGCCCGCTGCGATGACCTCGACATCACCGGAAAAGCCTGCAAGTGTTGCCTCGGCGGCCGGCGCCAACCATACGATTCGGCGCACGACCTTCGCGCCGTCCGGCTTCGCCGGCAGTCCCAACAGCCGCTCGACGAGGGGCGGCCAGGTTTCCAGCAAGCCGTCGCCCACGAGCAGCACGACATCGGCCCGCACGCGCGCTTCACCCGGCGTCGTGAGCATGACTCCCGTTTCACGCAGGCAATCGAGATCGCGCATCAAGGCCGTCGAGTGCGCATGCTCGATCACGCCGCCGACGCGCTCCGCGAGCGCGATGGCCGCCCTGGCCCCCGCGACATCTGCGCCTAATCCCGCAATGATCGGCTGACCGCTTCGCGCCAAGAGTTGAGCCGCGGCGGCGGCCGCATCCTCGAGCGACGCCGGCTCGCCGTCGATCGATGCCGACGGCTGAGTAACGATTTGCCCTCCTTGCGCCATGTGTTTCTGTCCGCTTGGTCCATGTCAGCTTGGGATCGGCGTCCGGTCTCCGGCGGACCCGGTCGGCCAGTCACCGTTTCTTCGGAGCCCATTCTAGAGGCAGCGCGATCACGAATAAACAGCTTGAGTCGAAGAAATGGCGCCGTGCCTCGGCGCTAAGCGTTGGTATGATCATTGTCAGAGAGCACGCCGCTACATTATGCGTCACTTGCGAAATTCGTGTCGAGTTCGACTGGACAGATTGCAAGTCAGCGGGTTCAATCGACTTGCGCTCAATCGCAGCCGACCAACAAATGACGTACGCCGAGGAAATGCCCGCCCATGCCGCCAGGGTCGCCGTCCCGGCTCGGCCAGATGACTGACCGTCCGGCAATTATCGTTGTGGCGCATTCGGCTCGCGCGCTCGCGTCGTCCGCCAATCGCGCCGGATTCGCTCCTCTTTCGATCGATGTCTTTGGCGATGACGACACGCGAGAAATGAGCCTCGCCGCGATTAAGCTCGAAGGTGGGCTGTCCGGCGGATTGACCCTCGAAAAAGTGGAAGACGCGGCCAAGACTTTGACTCGCGTCTATAATCCGATTGGGCTCGTCTATGGCTCCGGCTTCGAACACCAACCGGAAGCAATCGCCGCCCTCTCACGCATGACACGTCTATTCGGCAATGAAGCCTCAACGGTCAAACGCGCGAAAGATCCGCATTCGCTCGCACAACTTTGCGACACGATCGGAATATCGCACCCGACAGTCCTCTTTGCGCCGCCGGATGAACCTGAAGACTGGCTCGTGAAGAGACGGGGTGGCGCCGGGGCGCCCACATCTGCGTAGCGTCGGCCACAAGCACCGCTTCGACAGATTGCTACTTCCAGCGCCGCGTCGACGGCGAAAACATCTCGGCGCTATTCGTCGCCAATGGAAAAGCGGCCAGAATCCTCGGGCTTAGCACGCAATGGAGCGCACCGACGAAGGGGTTGCCGATTTCGATATGGCGGCGCTGCCGGCCCGATCCATGTCGGCGCCGCCCTGGCTCGAGAGATCGAATGCGCCGTCGCCGGCGTCGCTTCTGAACTCTGCCTCGTCGGTCTCAACAGCGCAGATTTCATCGCTTCGACCGATGCAGCCTGGCTCATAGAAATCAACCCGCGGCCGGGGGCCACGCTTGACGTTTTCGAGCCCGATGAAGGCTCTTTGCTTGAGGTTCACGTCGCCGGCTGCGAAGGACATCTGATGCCCCCTCCGACATACTCGGCGTGCCGATCGGCCGAAATCGTCTATGCGCCCTGCGACTTCATTTCGTACGAGAAGCGGAATTGGCCGAACTGGGTGGCCGACCGGCCGTCGCCGGGAACACGTGTCGCGGCAGGCGATCCTCTATGCACGGTGCTCGCATCTGGAACGACGGTGGACTTCGCGCGAATCTGCGCTAGCGATCGGGCGCAGAACATCAGGGCTTCATGTCGAGGAGTTCGAACCATTGAACGTTTTCGATTCCATCAGCGTCAATCGTCGCGCCGCCGAGCTGACGAATGGGCTGCGCCGCGACGCCGCGATGCTGAACCTCGGCTTTGCGCGCGGGCCGCTCGGCGAAACCCTGATCGACGCCGGCGCGGGCCGGCGAGGCGGTATCGAAGCCGGACTCCGCATCGCGGAAATCTGTTTGGGCGGCCTGGCCAAGGTGCGGCTGAGCCCGGACAACGCAACGCCGCAGTGGCCATGGACCGTCGCGATCACTTCGCCGCAACCCGTCATTGCTTGTCTGGGCAGCCAGTACGCGGGCTGGAGCCTCGCGCACGGCGCGGGCAAGGACGCGTTCTTCGCGCTCGGCTCCGGCCCCGCCCGTGCGCTTGCGCAAAAGGAGGCGGTGCTGAGGGACATAGGCTATCGGGACGAAGCCGACGTCGCGACGCTCATTATTGAGAGCTCGCGGCCGCCGCCCCACGAGATCGTGCAGTCGGTCGCTCGCGACTGCGGGGTCACGCCATCGGCATTGACGGTGATTTACGCACCGACGCAAAGCCCTGCCGGCGGGGCGCAGGTGGTCGCGCGCGTGTTGGAAGTCGCCCTACACAAAGCTCATGAGCTGAAGTTTCCGCTCGAGCGGATCGTCGACGGCATGGGCGCTGCGCCCCTTTGCCCCCCACATCCCGATTTCGTCACCGCGATGGGCCGCACCAACGACGCGATCATCTATGGTGGACGCACGCGGCTCTTCGTCACCGGACCGGCCGACGACGCGAGGGCTCTCGCCGAGGCGCTTCCGAGCCGCGGCTCGCGGGATTTCGGCGCCCCCTTCGCCGACATTTTCAAACGCTTCAAGGGTGATTTTTACGCCATCGACCCGATGCTGTTCAGCCCGGCCGAGGTCGTGGTCACTGCGCTCGAAAGCGGGGCGAGCTTCCGCGCCGGGGCCATCCATCACAAACTGCTTGATGCGTCCTTCGCCTGATTCGGCGGCGCGTTCCGGCGTTGGTCCCACGATCCTCCTGGTCAGCGATCAACGGGATTGGCACGCGCGCCAAATGGAGGCGGCGTTCGCCGCCGTTGGCGCGCGGACAGCGCGGATCGATCTCGCCGCCTGCGACTTCGACACCCGAAGCCGGAGCGGATTGGCGCTGCCCTTCCTGGGATCGCGATTGCCGGACGCGGTTCAGGTGCGCACGATGTCCGCCGGCTCGTTCGAGGCGATCACCAAACGCCTGGGCGTCTTGCACGCGTTGGCGGACTTTGGTGTGATCGTCTGGAACAACGCTCGCGCCATCGAACGCTGTGTCGACAAGTCCATGACGAGCTTCCTGCTCACGCGAGCCGGCCTGTCGACGCCGCCGACCTGGACCATGGAATTGGCCGAAATGGCGAAAGCCCTTGTCGAACGTGAAGCGCCGCACGGCCCGCTCGTGCTCAAGCCGCTATTCGGCGCGCAGGGCAAGGGACTACGCCTCATTCGCAAAGTCGAAGACTTGCCGGAGGCCGAAAGCGTCGCGGGGGTATATTATCTCCAGCGCTTTGAATCGACCGGGACCGAGGATTTCAGGGACTATCGGCTGTTCGTCTTGCGTGGTCGCGTGGTCGCGGCCATGATGCGCAGCGCGTCGACGTGGATCACGAACGTGAAGCAGGGCGGCCGGCCCGCGCCCGTCGCCTCTGATCCGTCGATGGAGCGTCTCGCCGTCGCAGCGGCGAAAGCGGTCGGCGCCACGATCGCCGGAGTCGACGTGCTCATCGGCGTCGACGGCGCGCCGACGGTGCTGGAAGTCAACAGCATGCCGGCGTGGAGCGGACTGCAAAAAGTTGTCGCGTACAGCATTGCCGAGGCGATCGCTTCGGATTTGATGGACGAGTTGGCCCGCCGTCCGACGCAAATGCAAGTTCCATGAATAGTCGTGAGAATTTCGTGGCGGCGGCCTATATTGAGGCCTGCCTTGCCGAGCTCGACGCGATCAAACCGGGCAACGTGCATCGGTTCGCATCCGGTCACGGCATGAGTTTGGAAGACTTCGTTCGGAGCGCAGAGGCGAGCTCCGCCCCCATCGCCGCCAGGGGAGCGCGCGTTGGCGTCCGAATCCGAAACGCAGTGGCCGCGACTTTGTCGGCAGTCGGGCAAAACACCAATCTTGGAATTGTCCTGCTTTGCGCGCCGCTCGCTGCGGCCGTTGAGATGGCTGATATCGGGCTGCGCCCGGCCCTTGCCGCCGTGCTCGACAGTCTCGACCAGGCGGATGCGGCAGACGTCTTCTCTGCCATCGCCGCCGCCAATCCCGGCGGTCTGGGACGCGCCCGGCATGACGTCCATGCCCCTGCGACCGTGACTTTGCGCGAGGCCATGGCCGACGCGTCGGACCGCGATCGCATCGCGCGACAATATGTCACTGTTTACGATGACATCTTTTCACTCGGCCTGCCGTCGCTGACGACGGCGCGCGAACGGCAAATCGATCCGCGTTGGGCGACGGCCGCTGTGTATTTGGCGTTTCTCGCCGCGATGCCCTGACACGCACATCCTGCGCAAATTCGGCGCCGCGACCGCCGAGGCGATCAGACTCGAGGCGGCGAAGTGGCGCGATGCGTTCGGGGCGGCGCGCGATCCTGAGGGAATGACGGAGGAGTTGCTGAAGTGGGACGCAACGCTCAAATCGGATGGGATCAACCCCGGAACGAGCGCGGACCTGACGGTAGCGACGCTTTTTGCGTCGAGCTTATGTTCAAATCGAGGTGACAAATGCGCTGCGACCATCTTGCCGTCGCGCGCCAAGGATGATTGATATGCGTCTACGGGAACACCCGTGACTATCCGGCCAACCGATCCCGCCGATGAGGCGGGATGCTGAAAACAAGGATAGCCAGTTCGCCTCGTCGCAACTGGCGGGGATGCGTGGTTTGGCTCGATCCCACAGGGAGGACTTAAATGGCCAAAATAAACAGGCTTATGGTCGGTGAATTGCTTATCGGCGAGGGCAACGAAGTCGCTCATATCGATCTCATCATGGGGCCGCGAGGCAGCGCGGCGGAATCCGCTTTCGCCAACGCGCTGACGAACAACAAGGATGGTTTCACCTCCCTGCTGGCGGTTGTCGCACCCAACCTCATGGTCAAGCCTTCGACCGTCCTGTTCAACAAGGTGACGATCAAGGGCGCCAAGCAAGCGGTGCAGATGTTCGGACCGGCGCAGCACGCGGTCGCCAAGGCTGTCGCCGACAGCGTTGCCGACGGCACCATTCCAGCCGAAGAGGCCGACAACGTATTCATCTGCGTCGGCGTCTTCATCCATTGGGAAGCGGCCGACGACAAGAAGATCCATGACTTCAACTATCGCGCCGTCAAAGAATTGATCGAACGCGCTGTCGCCGGCAAGCCGACGCCCGCCGAGGTCGTCGCTCAACGCGATTCCGCCAAGCACCCCTTCAGCCCATAAGTCGACACATCTCGGTCTCTGTCGATCGGGACACGCACGCGGGAGATTTGTCTCCCGCGTGTCTTTGTTCGGCCTTCGTCTTGGGCTGTGTTTTTGATTGTTACGCTGAACTTTTGATCGAAATTTGCCTATTCGTCCGTTCCACGTTCGGCGCGACAACCCCGCGAAGGAAACAACTTCAGTCAATATTGACCTGCCAGGTCGGCGAGGGCGCGCCTCGGCGACGTCGCCCTCGAGGCGGAAATCGGGAAAAATTCTTGCAAATTGTGGGAATGGATGCCTGAAAGTTTTTTCAACAATTGAAGTGAACCGCTGTCGGCCGTGAGTTTAAGCTCAGGTTGCTGCGGGCCGGCGAGTTGAGATTTGTGCGCGTCTCATTCTTCCCTGACAGGCCGGCCCGCGGCGCCGTCAATATAATCGCGCAGACGGCAGGGGAAGAAGGCCATGACGGCTCTGGTGGCGTTTCGTTGCGGTTCGCTTGGCATTGCTGTTATGGCTGCGGCTATGGTCGGGGCTCGCGCCGACACCGTCGTGATCCCGACCTTCGACGTCGTGGCGACGACTCCCTTGCAAGGCGGCGAGATCGACGTCACGAAATATCCGGGTTCCGTCTGGCAGACGGGCTCTCAGGACATCCAGACCTATTTCGATACGACCGTCCCCGGGACGCTGGCGCGTCAGGCGCCGGGGGTCACCGTCAGCAACGTGTCGGGCAACGACTTCCAGCCCGACGTCAGCTATCGCGGCTTCGACGCGACGCCGGTGACGGGAACGCCGATCGGCCTCGCCGTGTATCAAAACGGGGTTCGCATCAACGAGGCGTTTGGCGACACGGTCAACTGGGACCTCATTCCTGAGAACGCGATCGACAAGATGACGATCGTCGCGGGCGACCCGATCTATGGCCTCAACGCGCTCGGCGGCGCCGTCAATGTGACGATGAAGAACGGCTTCACTTGGGATGGCTTCGAAGCCGATCTTCGCGGCGGCTCGTTTTATCGGGCGCAGGAGGAGTTTCAGTACGGCAAGCAGGTCGGCGACTGGTCGATCTATATGGCCGGCACACAGATCAACGACGGCGGCTGGCGCGTCGACGGCGCGTCGCAACTCACCAACTTCTACGGCGACTTGGGCTACAGGGCGAACGCCTTCGAGTTGCACCTGCAACTCACGGCGGGCAGCACCCAGTTCGGCGCGACTGCTTACACGCCGATCCAACTGCTGCAAAACGACTGGGGCAGCGCCTACACCGTTCCGCAGACGACCTATAACCAGATGGCAATGATCCAATGGAACGGCAAATACGCCTATTCGAACACGCTGAGCTTTCAGGGCGGGCTCTATTTCCGCGCGTTCGACCAGGCGCATGTCGACGGCAACCCGACCGACGTCACGCCCTGCCCACCGTTGTCGTGCCTCAACGGCAACCCGGTGCACGATACCTTCGGCGGGATCATCCCGGATATCTCCCAGAACGGCACGCTCGATCTCGGTGAGATCGATCGCAACTGGACCCGCTCACGCTCGCTCGGCGGCACTCTGCAAGCCGTCGACACGGATAAGATCTACGGCCACGACAACACGTTCACGATGGGCGCGTCGCTTGACTACGGCTGGACGCGTTTCACCGGCAACAGCCAGTTCGGCACAATCTTTAACGACAACAATACGTCGTTCCCCATAGTCGGCTACCCCTACCTCATCGACGAGCCGGACAGCTTTCTGAGCCCGGTCTCGGTCAATGCGACCAATCTCTACACCGGCCTCTATGCGCTCGACACGTTCAGCGCGACCGACCGGCTGACGCTGAGCGGCGGAGCGCGATTCAATTTCGCCGGGATCAATCTCGAGGGCGCGAACGGCGCTCTCCTCAACGGCTACTCGACTTTCTTTCACCTCAATCCGACGGTCGGGCTTACCTACAAGATCACGCCTGACATCAACTTCTATGCGGGCTATGCGATGTCCAACCGCGCGCCGACGCCGCTCGAACTCGGTTGCGCCGACCCCAACAACCCCTGCATGATCGACAATTTTCTGGTTTCGGACCCGAAGCTGAACCAGGTCGTCGGCAACACGTTTGAGTTGGGATTCAGGGGGCAGAACGCTTTGAGCCAATGGGGCCCGCAATGGGGCAAGCTGACCTGGTCCGCCGGGCTTTTCCGCACGACGCTGACCGACGACATCCTGCCGCAGCAGAGCGCAGCTACCGGCTTCGGCTATTACGCCAACGTCGGGACGACCTTGCGTCAGGGCGCGGAGGCGAGCTTGCAATGGGCCGGCGACCGGTGGAGCGCCTACGCCAACTACACCTATATCGACGCGGTCTATCTTACGACCTTCATGGAGCCGTCGCCCTACAATCCGCTGGCCGACGCGAATGGCGATATTCCGATCACCAATGGCACGCCGATTGCCGGCATTCCCAGGAATACGGTGAAGGTGGGCGTCGACTACGCCGTCACCGATCAGTGGCATGTCGGCGTCGACATGGTCGCGGCGTCAGGCCAGGTCCTTTTCGGCAACGAGAACGGCGCGCTTCCCCAAGCTCCGGGCTACGCGATCTTTGGCCTGCACACGTCCTACCAGATCGGCAAGCAATTGCAGATCTATGGTCTTATCCAGAACCTTTTCGATCAGCGTTATTATACCTCCGGCGGCCTGTTCGACATTACGAATTTGCCCAACTCAGCGCCCAACCTGACCAATCCAACGAGCCTCGGTCCTGGGAAGCCCTTCGCCGTTTATGGAGGGTTGCGGCTGACGCTGTAGTACACAAGAGGACGCTCGGGGAGAGCGAAATAAGGAGATTGTCTTGAAGCTCGTCAATCGGAGAACGCGGCTCCTTACTGCGTGGCGCAGAGGCCCGCCGGCGCCTTGGGGATCCGGACGTCGGGGTGCTTCGCCGGATGGTCCGCTGAGGGGGGCGCTGTGCGCCGAAAAGAGTTTGTTCTGACCGGCTTGGCTTCGGTTCTCGGGGCGCCGGCGATCGGATTCGGCCGTCATCGTTCAGGCGCGCCGAGAGATTCAGCCATATTCGTCGCAATTGAGCGACCCGAAAGCCGAGGAAGCGTTCAATGAGGCGCTCAAGTCGAGCGAGGTCCAAGCGCGGGTCGAGCAGAACAAGACCGCCATCGACAACGCCGCCAAAGAGATCGACGCGTTGTTGACCGACGTCGTCTCGCCGCCGGTCCGCGACAGCCTCGTCCATGCGTTCTCCCGGTCATCGACATTGCTGGTCGCGCGCGCCGCCTTGAACCAGTCGTGGTGGCGCCGTGTTTTCGCGGAGGCGCCTCGCTCAAAAGCGTCGGACATGCGGAGCGTCAGGCGCGAAATATCCCTGCTTTCGGCGAAGCAGGGAATTTGAATTCCCTGCACGGCGAAAAAATTCGCTGCTCGGCCCAGTAGGGAATTCTCGCGGAACCGGCTAGAATCACTGGGTTTTTCGGGCCGGTTTTTCCGAAATAGGCCGAAACGCGAAAAACTCCCTGCAGATTTCCCTGTTACCAGGGAACAGCCTTCACGCATATCAACTTGGCCCTCCGGGGTGTTAAGATGCCGGCGGCTCGTGTATGTGCGACGGACTTAAGGCATCCGCGAAAGAGAGGGCATCGATGAAGCTTGTAGATCCGAGAGCCTTGGCGTTCGCGTCGCTGGCGACGGTCTGCACCTTGCCGGCCATGATGGTGACGAACGCATCGCCCGCGCTGGCTGCATCGGCGCTGAGCGCGCTTGATACGGACAAGGATGGAACCGTCGATCTCGCCGAGGCGAAGGCCGCCGCGAGCACGGAGTTCGACAAGCTCGACAAGAATAAGGACGGCACGCTCGATCGCAAGGAGCTGCAGGGCCGCATTTCAAACAAGGATTGGGCGGCGGCCGATCGGGACAATGACAAGACGGTCAGCAAGGACGAGTATCTGAACTTTGTCGAGGACGCCTTCAAGCGCGCCGACCCGGACAACGACGGGACAATCGACGCCAAGGAGCTGCGGAGCCGCGGTGGACAGGCGCTCGTGCGCCTTCTGAGGTGAAGACCACGGCGCGATCCGCCTTCCCAATGAGGAACGCGGGCGCGCGTTGTGACGCCTTCGTGAATTCCGCCATCAGATAGACGATTTAGCCGCGCAAGAAGACGCGCGTACGGGAGCGAAACGAGGCTTTGGCATGCAGGGTTTGGATCTGTCTCCGATTGGGCTGTTCACCGAGGCCGGTCTCGTCGGCAAGGCGGTCATGGCCGTTCTGTTCATTGCTTCGCTCTGGTGCTGGGTGCTCATTATCGAGGGCGTGATCTCGGTTGTGCGCCTTCGCCGAGCCGTGCGAGCCGCGCGCGCGGACGGAACGATCGCAAAATCCCTCTCGAACGTCACTGCCTCGGGCGAGGAGGAAGCCCATCGGCGCATTCCCGGAGAGACCGTCAGCGAGTTGAGGGCGCGCATCTCGGACACGATGGCCCGCGCCGCGCGCGAGCTTCTCACCCGGTCCGAGGGCGGGCTGCCGAATCTCGCGGTGATCTCCTCCGTCGCGCCGTTCGTCGGCCTGTTCGGCACGGTCTGGGGAATCATGGCGAGCTTCGCCGCGATCGCGCAGGCGCAGGACACGAGCCTCGCGACCGTCGCGCCCGGCATCGCCGAGTCCCTCGCCGCGACCGCATACGGCCTCGCCGCGGCGATTCCCGCCTCGATCGGCTACAACCGGATCGGCGCCGCCTACGCGCGGCTCGGGCAGGAGATGGCGTCATTCGTCGAGGAGCGCGCGGTCAAGCTGATTTCAAGGCCGGCCGAGGTGACCCGCGATGACAGCCTGCGCCGGCGCAACGAGGCGCCGTGATGGCCTTGAACCCGCGGAAGATCGGCGAGGGTCTCTATCAGCCGCTGGCCGATATCAACGTTACGCCGCTCGTCGACGTGATGCTGGTGCTGCTCATCATCTTCATGGTGACCGCGCCGATGCTGGCGACCGGGATCAAGGTCAATCTGCCGAAAGCCCAGACGGCGCAGCCTCTGGAAACGAAGGACCCGGTCGTCGTCAGTGTGGCCAAGGACGGCGCCGTCTCGGTCGGCAAGGATTCCGTGTCGCGCGACCAATTGGCGGCGACGGTCAAGGCCAAACTTGGCGAGTTCAACGGCGTCGTGCAATTGCGCGGCGACAAGGACGCGGCCTACGGCGACGTCGTCTCGGTGATGGACGACCTCGCGGCGAACGGCGTGACCCGCATCGCCATCGTCTCGAGCGGCCGCCGCGCTGCCGCGCCGGCCGAACCGGCCTCGAAGCCATGACGGACGCAACTCTGGGCGGGCGGAGTTTCGAGCCGCCGCCGATCGATCCCGCCTGGCTTCGTCCGGCGGTGATCGCGGCGGTCGTCGCACTGCACGCCGCTGCGATCGCGATGTTGCCGTATCTGGCGGCGAAGGCGCCGCCGACTCCGCCCGCGGAAGTCGTCGTCGATATCGAGGCCGCTCCACCGGAAGCCCCGCCGCCCACGCCCGAACCGCCGAAGCCCCCGGAAGCCGCCGCCGAACCGGCACCGGCGCCTCCTGTGCAGGAGGCGCCGCCACCAGTCGAAACGCCTGCCCCTGTCGTCGAAGCGCCACCCCCAGTTCCAGAGACGCCTCCCCCACCACCCGCGGCAGAGGCTCCCCCGGAACCCGCTCCACCTCCGCCGCCGGTTGCAGAGACCCCGCCGCCCGAACCTCCGCCCCCGCCGGCGCCGGTCGAACTCGCCCCGCCAAAGCCGCCACCGCCGCGGGTCGAGTTGCCGAAGGAGCGGATCAAGGCGCCCCCGAAGGTCGAGCCGAAGCCGGAGCGTGCGCAGTCGCGGGCGCGTGAGACAGAACGGAGATCCGAGGAAGCGGCAAAGGCGGCCGCGGTTCGGGAAGAGCGGCTTCGGCAGGAGCGGTCGGCCGCCCCTAAAACTGAGGCAAGCGCCGCTTCGAAGTCGGCCTATGTGTCGGAGGTGGCCGGGGCGATCCGCAGCCGCCTGTATTATCCTCCGGCCGCGCGGGCCCGCGGAGCGAGGGGCGTGGTCGGCGTCTCCTTCACCATCGGCTCCTCCGGCGCGCTCTCCTCCTTCGTCATCACCCGTTCATCCGGCGACGGGGATCTCGATGCCGCCGCGCGAACGCTGGTCGAATCGGCGCATTTCCCGCCGCCGCCCGGCGGTTCCATCCATATCGCGACGAGCTTCAATTATGAGCCCCGCTGACAGCGTTCCGCGCCTCAGGGCGCTCGTGCTCGGCTCGGGGGGAGGGGGCGGCGTGCCGCAATGGAACTGCGGCTGCCCGGTCTGCCGCCTCGCTTGGGACGGCGATCCGAGAGTGAAGCCGCGCACCCAGTCGAGCCTCGCCGTCAGCGCCGACGGGAGACGTTGGCTCCTGCTCAACGCCTCGATCGACCTGCGCCAGCAGATCCTCGCGACGCCCTCGGTCCAGCCAAAGGGAGAGGGGCGTCATTCGCCGATCGCTGCGGTGTTGCTCACCAACACCGACGTCGATCACGCGGCAGGGCTGCTCGCGCTTCGCGAGCGCCAGCCCTTCACGATCTGGGGCACGCGCGCGACTTTGGACTCGATCGGCGCGAACCGAATCTTCGACGTCGTCGGCCGTGACATCGTCCCGCGTAAGGCGGTCAAGCTGGGCGAGCCGTTCGAGCCGCTGCCGGGCCTGACGGTCGAACTGTTCCCGGTCCCAGGCAAAGTGCCGCTCTGGCTCGAGGAGGGAGAGGTCAGGACGGACGAGATCGGCGAGGGAACGGTCGGCGTCGCCGTCGAGGCGGGGGGCCGCCGGCTCGTCTATGCGCCAGGCTGCGCCCATGTGACCGACGATCTGCACAAGCGCATCGCCGCCGCTCGCGTCTTGTTCTTCGACGGCACCTTGTTCGCCGATGACGAGATGATCGCGAACGGCCTCGGCGACAAGACGGGCCGCCGCATGGGCCACATGCCGGTCTCCGGACCGGGCGGAACGCTGGAGGCGCTGGCGCGGCACGGGAACGTGCGACGCATCCTCATCCACATCAACAATTCCAACCCGATCCTGATCGAAGGATCGGCCGAAGAAGCAACGGTGAAGGCGGCGGGGTGGGACGTAGCCTTCGACGGAATGGAGGTTAGCCCATGAATAAGCATACCTTTTCCGAAGCGATGAGCCCCGAGGGGCTAGAGGCCGCGCTACGCTCGGTCGGCCCCGAACGCTACCACGATCTGCACCCGTTCCACGACCTTCTGCACGGGGGCAAGCTGAACAAGGGCCAGGTGCAGGCCTGGGCGCTCAATCGCTACGTCTACCAGGCCGCCATTCCGCGAAAGGACGCATCGCTGATCGGGCGCTGTGACGACCGCGAACTCAGGCGCGAATGGCTGCACCGCGTCACCGATCACGACGGCCACGGCGACGACAGGGGCGGCATTGAACGGTGGCTAATCCTGACCGACGGCCTCGGGCTCGACCGCGGCTACGTGATCTCGCAGGAGGGCGCGCTGCCGGCGACGAAATTCGCCGTCGAGGCCTATGTGCATTTCGTCCGCGAAAAGCCGCTGGTCGAAGCCGTGGCGTCGAGCCTAACCGAGCTCTTCGCTCCGTCGATCCATCGCCGCCGGATCGACGGCATGCTCGCCAACTACACTTTCATCGACGAGAAGGTCGTCGCTTATTTCCGGCGGCGTCTCGACCAGGCCCCCAAGGATGCGGATTTCGCCCTGCAATACGTCAAGCGCAACGCGCGCACGGTCGATCTGCAGAAGGGCGTGATCGCCGCGCTCGAGTTCAAGACCAACGTGCTATGGTCCCAACTCGACGCGCTGCACCACGCCTATGTCTGCGGCGCGATCCCGCCCGGCGCCTTCCGGCCGGACTGACGCGATGTCGATCGACATGGACGCGCGGCCGCGCCTTCCGCGCGGCGTCAAGCTCAGGCGAGACGAGGTGCGCGGGCGCTGGACGCTTCTCGCCCCCGAGCGCATTTTCGAGATCGACGACACCGCCGCCGCCGTCTTGCAGCTCTGCGACGGAGAGCGCAATCTCGCGGCGATCGTGGCCGATCTCGCCGCGCGGTACAATGCGCCGGACGAGGTGATCGAGAAGGACGTGGTCGCAATGCTCGGCGACCTCGAGGCCAAGAGGGTGCTTGAATCATGACTGCCCATTCGCCGCCGCCTCCAGGGCCGCCGATCGGCCTGCTGGTCGAATTGACCCACCGCTGCCCGCTCGGCTGCCCGCACTGCTCGAACCCTGTGGCGCTCGAGCGTCCCGGCGCGGAACTCGATACGGCGACCTGGAAGCGGGTGTTCGGCGAGGCCGCCGCGCTCGGCGCGCTGCACGTCCATCTGTCGGGCGGCGAGCCGACCGCTCGGCGCGACATCGCGCTCTTGACCCGGCACGCCTCCGAGGCTGGTCTCTACACGAACCTCATCACTTCGGGGGTCGGGGTGAACGAGAAGCTGTGGGCCGATGTGGTCGAGGCTGGCCTCGACCATGCCCAGCTTTCCTTCCAGGGCGCGGACAAGGAGACCAACGACCGCCTCGGCCATTACGAGGGCGCCTGGGAGAGGAAGCGCGCCTTCGCCGCGATGGTGACCAAGGCCGGGCTGCCGCTCACAATCAACGCGGTCATCAGCCGGACGAACCTTCACCAAGTCGGCGCGTTCATCGATCTCGCGCTCGACCTCGGCGCGCGCCGGCTCGAGGTAGCGCATACGCAATATTACGGCTGGGCGCTCGCAAATCGCGCCGCGCTGATGCCACCGCGCAAGGAGACGGAAGCGGCGATCGCGCTGGTCGAGGAGGCGCGGCCAAAACTCAAGGGCAGGCTCGTCATCGACATGGTCGTGCCGGACTATTACGCCCGCTATCCGAAACCATGCGCGGGCGGCTGGGGACGGCTCGCGATCAACGTCTCGCCGTCCGGTAAGGCTTTGCCCTGCCACGCAGCGGAATCGATCCGAGGTCTCGAATTCTGGAACGTCCGCGAGCGGTCGCTCGCAGAAATCTGGCGCGACAATCCGGCGTTCCGCGCCTTTCGCGGCACGGATTGGATGCAGGAGCCCTGCCGCTCCTGCGATCGGCGCGAGATCGATTGGGGCGGCTGCCGCTGCCAAGCGTTGGCGCTTGTCGGTGACGCCTCGGCGACCGATCCGGCCTGCCACAAGTCGCCTCATCATGCCCGCATCGCCGCGATGGCCGCCGCCGAGGCCGAGGCCAGCGCCGGCCCGATCCGCTGGCGGTCATACAGGGAGAAAATCGAGGCGTAGCGACGGACGCCGCCGGGGCGCCTCGTCCGCTTCACGCGATTCGCGGGCGAGGGCTGACGAACCCCTTCCGTCGCGCTTCAAGGCTCATTCGGCTCGGTTCCCTGTCAAGTCGGTAGGCCGACACCGCGGCCACCAGCGCGGCGCTGTTGGATGACGACGGCGATGACGAGAAGTGCGCCCTGAGCAATGTCCTGATAGAATGAGTTGACGTTCAAGATGATGAGGCCGTTTTCAAGCACGCCAAGCAGGATTACGGCCAAAATCGTCCCGACGATGGTCCCGCGTCCTCCCTGCAGGGAGCAGCCCCCCAGGGCGGCCGCGGTGATCGACTGCAACTCCAACCCCTGACTACCCGACGTAGGCTGGCCCGAGCCGGTTCGCGCCGTCAGAAGGACGCCGGCCAATGCCGCCACGACGCCGACCAGTACATAGCAACCAAGAATATATCGATTGAGCGCGATGCCGGCGAGCCGCGCGGCAATCGCATTGCCGCCGATCGCGTAGATGTTGCGGCCGATGTCCGTGTAGTAGAGCATCAACTGGATCGACGCTGCGACGATGAGGAGGATCCAGATCAGAACCGGGATGCCGAGGACGTATCCGCGGGCCAGGAAGTCGAAGATCGGGTCGACTCCCGTGTAACCCTGCGCCCGGCCATCGGATATGACGTTGGCGAGGCCGCGAAAGGCCGCGAACGTGGCCAGCGTCGCGATCACCGCATTGACCCGTCCATAGATGATCACGACTTCGTTGAACAGCCCGGCCGCTGCGCCGATCAACAGAGCGCAGGCGATGCCCAACCAGGCGCTGCCCGACGCCATGAAGATCATGGCGCAGGCTACGGAGGTCAGCCCCGCCTGCGAGCCGACGGAAATGTCGAGACCCCCAAGCAGCATCACGACGGTTTGGACGACCGAGAGAATACCGACGATCGCGATCGTCGTGCCGATCGTCGCGATGTTCCTCGGGAAGAAGAAGTTGCTGTTCTGCGATCCGATGAAAGCAACCAGGAGAACCAGCGCGATCAACAGGCTGACGTTCTGCACTCCAACCGAGTCCAGCATCCGTCGCAGGATGCTAGGGCCGACCGGAACTTTCGGTTGTTCGTCGGCGTCCGTCGTCATGCCGCTTCGCTCTCCAGCATGGCGAGGCGAAGAATTCTTTCTTCGCTCGCTTCGGCCCGCATCAGTTCGCCGGTGATCCGGCCGTGCTTCATGACCACGACGCGATCGGCCAATCCCAGCACTTCGGGAAGCTCCGAGGATATGGCCAGCACTGCCGCGCCGTCGGCGGCGAGCCGGTCTATAATGGCATAGATGTCGGCTTTCGCGCCCACGTCGACGCCGCGTGTCGGCTCGTCGAGGATCAGCAGTTTGCAGCGCCGCGCCAGCCAGCGCGCGAGCACCACTTTCTGCTGGTTTCCTCCGGACAGGGTCGAGACCTCGTTCTCCAGGGACGGCGTGCGCACCCGCAGCTCCACGGCGTAGTCGCTCGCGACGGTCCTTTCCTCACGCCGCCGAACGACATGAAAGCGACTGATCTGGCCGATGATCGCGAGCGTGATGTTGTCGCGAATAGAGCGCTTCATCAGCAGCGCCTGTGTCTTGCGCTCCTCAGGCGCCAGACAGAGCCCGGCGCGGATCGCGTCGCGCGGCGAGGCTGGCGTCATTCTTTCGTCGTCGACAAAGATCTCGCCGCTCGTAATGGGCAGGTCGCCCATGATGGCGCGCGCCAGCTCTGTACGACCGGCGCCGACAAGTCCCGCCAATACAACGACTTCTCCGGCGCGCACGTCCAAGCTGACATTTTCGACGTCGGCGCTGGTCACGTTGCGCAGGCTGAGAACCGTGCGGCCCAACGCATGCGGCGTATGCTGAAACAGCGCCGTCAGGTCGCGACCGACCATCATTCGAACAAGCTCGGCTTGATCGGTTTCCGATAAGAAGCGCTCCCCGACGACCCGCCCATCGCGCAGAACGAGCACCCGCGTCGCAACGCCGAAGATCTCCCTCATCCGGTGTGAAACATAGATGATGGCGACGCCCGAGGCCGCCAGCCGGCGAATGAGATTGAAGAGCTGTTCGGCTTCATGATCGGAAAGCGAAGACGTCGGTTCGTCGAATGCGATGACGCGGGGCTCGCCGATGAGCGCGCGCAGGATTTCCACCATCTGCCGCTGGGCGGGGGAAAGATCTCGTCCGAGCGTCGAAGGATCGAGCATGCCCTGAAAGCCCGCCCGTTCGATATCGGTCTCGACGTCGGCCATCAGACGGGCCCAGTCGACCAAACGGCCCCGCCGCGGCAAGTTTCCGGCATAGACGTTTTCGGCGACGTTGAGGTCGCGCATGATCTCCGGCTCCTGGGAAACCACGCGTATGCCGTTTCTACGGGCTACCGCAGGCGACGCAAAGGTGACCGGCTCGCCGTCGAGAATAATCTGACCCGCGTCCGCGTTGTGAGCCCCGCTCATCACCCTGAGCAGCGTCGACTTGCCCGCGCCGTTTTCCCCGATCAAGGCGAGCACTTCGCCCGAACGTGCCGCCAACGTCACGTCGTTCAGCGCTCTAACGCCGGCGAACTCCTTTGACACATTGCGCAGAACGAGAACCTGTCTGCGTCGATCGTCGTCGCTCCGCTCGCCGCCCATCGGCTCTCCATTCAATCGTCCGCGCATTTCTACATTTTGCGGCGCATCCCGCCGGGACACGCCGCTCCTGAATTTGCAGCAATGCTGCGAAGATCAGCTGCAACTGCCCATCACGGACTTCCAGTTATCGGGGCCGACGATGGTCGTATTGGCGACCGTCTTGGCGGGAAGCGGTTTGTCGTTGCGGATTTTGTCGACCAGAACCCTGACCGCAGCGGCGCCGACGTCGCGACCGCTGATGAAAAGGGCCGCTCTGTTGCCGGTCTTCTGCTTGGCCTGCCAGTCCTTGCAGTCGAGATAGGCGCCGAGACCCACGCCGATGATGTCGCTCGCGCTGATGCCCGCGTTGCTGAGAGCCGTCACGGCGCCGGTTTCGCTCTCGTCGTTGCAGCCCCAGACCACCCAGTGGGAGATCGCCGGATGGGCGGTGACCACGGCCCCGGTGCGGTTCTGCGCGTCCACGACCGAGTTGTCGGTGCCGATTTTCACGACCTGCGGCAGGATGCCGCCGGTGGCTTCTTTGAAGCCATCCTCCTCGCCGCGCTCGCGATCCTGGCAGACCGACAACTGCTCTTCGAAGGCGGCGGCGACGAGCGCGCTATCAGCCTTCCAGCCCGCCTTCTTGAAGAGATCGCCGGCCGCAAGCCCCACCTTGTGGCCCATGTCATAGCCGTCGAATCCAACGAAGGGAATCGCATTGCCCTTACCATCTTTCAAGGTGTCGTCCGAAGCGACGATGGGAATGCCCGCCTGCCTGGCCATGTCGATCACCTGAGGCCCGATTTTCTGGTCGGGAACGACAATGGCGATGCCGTCGACCTTCTGGCCGATCATCACATTCATCGCGCTGATGGCGGCGTTCGCGTCCATGCTGACGTTGATGACGTTCACGCTGACATTGCCGAGTTTCTGGGCTTCGTCCCTCGCGCCTTGAGCCTCATCGACAAAATACTGCTGATCGCCCTGCTTTTGGATGTAGGCGAGGGTGATGTGCTTATCGGCGGCTTGCGCGAGCGCCATCCCGACCGTCAAGAAAATGCCTGCGCTCAGCATGGCGACGGAAAACGATTTGTTTGGCGACACAGCTAATCCTCCCTTTTCGGAACCCTTTCAGGCTTCAAGTAAGCGCGAACTTCAGAGATCCTGACAACGCCTACCGGATTCGCGCCATGGCCGATTAGGCGAAGACAAGCGGGCGGAACTCCGCGAGCGTCCTGCCTTTTTCATGCGCTGGATCCAACTGCAAGATATTCTCTACGTTCCTCTCGGATCCAGCGAAATCTCCCTGGCCGACGCGCGCCAGCACATCATACTTGGCGCGCACACTCTGAAGAAAACCTTCCGCGCGTCCGCGACATCTGTTGCGCCGACCGTCTCAGCATGTTTGAGCGGATCATTCCCCTCGCCGTTCCGCCCGAGAGCGCGAAGCGCCGGGGCTTTGAACAGGAGGCAATCAACCGGCTGATCGTTGTCGTAGCAGAGCGAGGTATTGGCAGGCCACGATCATAGGTTGGCAGACGGAGGTTTTCGACCGACACGACCTCCTTCACCCGAGCTTCGAATCGATGGCGATCCGCATCAGGTCCATCGCGCTGCGGGCGCCCAGCTTCTGTCTAAGCTGCACGCAGTTGTTGGCGACGGTTTTGTAGGATATGCGCAGGGCGTCGGCAATTTCGGTCAGGGTTTTGCCCTTGGCGAGAAGACGCAGGATTTCCAATTCGCGCCCGCTCAGGTCGGAGACGCGGCTCGCGTTGGACCCGACGCGCAGGAACGCGATCTCGCGGGCCATCTCCGGGTGAAGGTACTCGCCGCCCTTGGCGACGCGACGAACCGCCTCTCCGAGCAGCAACGGGTCGTCGCTCTTTGCAAAATAGCCTTTCGCGCCGGCCTCGATCGCCCGCACCGCGAAAACCGGATCGTCGTTCATGCTGAATATGATGATTTTCGCTTCGGGCTGCTTTTGCAGAATGCGGCGGCAGACTTCGAGGCCGGACACGCCCGGTAAATTCAGGTCGATCAAAACGACGTCCGGCTGGTGCGCGAAATAGGCGGCGTAGCCGGTTATCCCATCCGTCGCATCGAACACCTCGATGGTCGGATCCGGCTCGAGCAACGCCCTGCAACCTGACGCCACGATCGGGTGATCATCGACGATGAGAACCCGCACCAGCTCCTCCGCATCCAGAGGTCCGGGACAACGCGAGCCCGCAAGCCCGCATTGGCCGAACGCATTCCTCGAGCCCGAGATTGACAGGCGCACGGGCAAAATCAACGGTGGTTTTGTTCTGGAGCCGTTTCATGTGGCGATCTATCTCGTTGCGACATCGTCTCAATCTCATGTTCGCCATGCTGCTCCTGCTATGGCTCGCTGCCGACGTTGGCCGCATTCTCGCCGGCGCCGGCCCGCGCGTGCAGGCCGAAACGCGCAGCGTTTCGCGTCTCACCCAAGAGTTCATAGAAACCTCGCTCGCTGGCCTCCAGGACGCGCCAAAACCCGAGCAGGCTGTCACGTCGCTGGTCTCCAGCATACAATTCCTTCGCCATGTGCGCGTCGGCCTCGGAGAAGAGGCGTATGCTTCGGCCCTCGTCCCGCCGTCGGATCTGCACGCTGAGGCGCCCGAGTGGTTTCGCGCTTTGGTTCACACGCAGGGCGACGTCACCACGATTCCCGTGGTGATCAAAGGGCGCCGCCTCGCCTCGATCGTGATCGTCGCCGACCCCTCGGACGAAATCGATGAAGTCTGGCAGCAGGCGCGCGCACAGCTCGCGGCCGGGGGAGCGCTGGCGTTCGCCGTCGTCATCGTGACCGGGGTGTTCCTGCAACGATCGCTCCGCCCGCTCGGCGTGGCCGGCGCGGCGCTGGCTCATCTCGAAGCAGGGGATTTCACCGCGCGAGCGCGAACGTCGGGATCGCCGGAATTTGTAGAGATCTGCTCGAGGATCAATCGACTCGCCGAAGCGCTCTCCAGTCTCAGCGCCGCGAATCGGCAGTTGATCGAGCGCGTGCTCGACGCTCACGACGAGGAGCGCAAGGCGATCGCGCGCGAATTGCACGACGAACTCGGGCCGCATCTTTTCGCCTTGCGAGCAAGCGCAGCGATCCTGGCCAATCGCTTGGGTCGCGTCGGCGACGTGAGCGCCTCTGAGGCCGCGGTCGCGATCCGCGATCAGGTGGAAGCCCTGCAAGGCCAAAATCGGCGTATCCTCGCCAATTTGCGGCCGGCCGCTCTCGAGGAGCTCGGACTGGCGGCGGCGTTGCAAGCGTTGGCCGAACATTGGCGAAGGACACAGCCAGAAGTGACGCTTGTCCTGACGGCCGCGCCAGGGATAGCCGGACTGGGTCCGCGGGCGAGCCTGACCGTCTACCGGTTCGTTCAGGAGGCGCTGACGAACGCCTATCGTCATTCCGGCGCGCGGCGCATAGAGGCGAGGCTGGTCTTCGAAGCGCCGGCGTCCAACGTCGCGCTGGGGGATGCGCCGCTCGCAGGGCTCCGAATCCGCATTGTTGACGACGGCCGCGGCAAAGAGGAAGAGACGGGCGCCGGGATGGGGCTATCGGGCATGCGCGAACGCGTGAAAGCGCTGGGCGGTGAATTTGAGTTTCGCGCTTCGCCTGACGGGGGCGCAATCGTCGAGGCCAGATTCTGACTGCGTGATTGAGACCGGTCCGCTCGGGAACATTTCCCTTCCCGGCGGGGACTCGTTGACCGGGATTTATCGAATGAATGAACTGCATGATCGTCGAAAGATTCGTTAGTCTGAAATCGTCGTGGATGGGCTCGTTGAGATATTGCGCGTCTCTTCCTCCCGTTGAGTCCATCTGCGACGATTATCCCTCAAATACCTGTCTTGCGAGGCGGGGACGCGCGACTGGGCGGCCCCCCGTGGGGAAGCGCCGGGGCACCCCTTGCGTCGAGGCCCGCCGTCTGAATTGTGGCCTCGCTTGAACTTCGGGGCCGCCCTTGGACTTCTCCGTCACCACCTGGAACATCAATTCCGTCCGGCTGAGGATCGACCTCGTCTTGCGCTATCTTGCCGAGCACCGGCCAGACGTCCTGTGCCTGCAGGAGACCAAATGTCCTGACGCCAACTTCCCCTTAAACGCCTTTCGCGGGGCCGGATATCCGCATATCGCGATCAGCGGCCAGAAAGGATATCACGGCGTCGCCATCGTCTCGCGCATCCCTTTCGCTCACTCGTCCGTGCGCGACTTCTGCTTGAAGGGCGACGCCCGCCACCTGCGCGTCGTCCTCGACGGCGCGGCGAAGGACGTGGAAGTGCATAATTTCTACGTCCCGGCCGGCGGCGACGAACCGGATCCGCAGATCAACCCGAAGTTCGCCCACAAGCTCGCCTTCGTCGACGAGATGGCTGAATGGGCGGCGGCCGACCGGGCGGCGGCCGGACGGGCGATCCTGGTCGGCGACCTCAACATCGCCCCGCTCGAGCACGATGTCTGGAGCCACAAGGCGCTCCTCAAGGTGGTCAGCCATACGCCCGTCGAGGTGGAGAAGCTCAAGCGCGCCCAGGCCGCCGGCCCCTGGGTCGACGCGTTGCGCAAGTTCGTCCCCGACGACCAGAAGCTCTACACCTGGTGGAGCTACCGCTCGCCCGACTGGGCGAACGCCAACAAGGGGCGGCGCCTCGACCACGTCTGGGTCAGCCCCCCGCTCGCCCCGCGCTTGAAGTCGATGGCGGTCCTGCGCGAAGCCCGCGGCTGGCAGCGCCCCTCCGACCACGCGCCGGTCAAGGCGATGTTCTGCCTCTAAGCGCCTGTCTGAAAAGTAGGAGCGCGGAGCAGGGGCGCCAATTCCGAGCGCTGAAATCCATGATTTCAATGCCTTGCAATCGGTTTTCCGGGCGATCGGCGAGGACCGGCCGGGAGGCGTAGATCACCTGGGGCGGCGGCTTGAGACAGGCGGCGGGTCGCGGTCCCTTTCCGGCGGGGCGGGCCAGGGGGCGCCAATTCCGGGCGTGGAATCAAGGATTTCAATGCTTTGCAATCTATTTTCCGGGCGTTGAGTGACGAGCGCCCGGGAGACGTGGGTCGCCGGCGGCGGCGGTTTGAGGCACGAGGTGGCCTGAGGCGCCGGCACGCGCTCGCTTTCCGGCGGGGCGGAGCAGGGGGCGCCAATTCCGGGCGCGGAATCAAGGTTTTCAACGCCTTGCAATCGGTTTTTCGGGCGATCGGCCACCGCAGCGGCGCAGGGGACGGTGTCATCCGCCGCAGTCCGGGCCCACCGCTTCTCCGACACGTCGAGCCGCGCCGCGATTTCGGCCGCCGGAAGTCCGGGCAAAGACATTCAACGATCAGCCTTTCCCGCTCGAATGTTTCCAGGCGGGCGGCGTGGGCTTCGTTGAGCGCCCGGTTGCGGGGGGGCGGCGGGCGAGGCGGCTTCGACGGGAAGGGCCAACGGGGTTCTCCTCATGCGGGTGAGAACAAATATAGAACATGTGCCGGACGATTGCAAGAAGAAGCTGTGTTTTTGGCTTACGCCCAAAATCGCAGTTCCCGAGGAAAGGGCGGACATGTCGCATGCGCGCCATCATCCGAGACCCCCGGACCGGGATCCGCGGGCTCGTCAGCCGCCTGCCCGCGCCGCCGGAGGAATTCGTCGCCATCCAGGTGAGCCGTCTCAACGAGGCGCTGAACCTCGCCCATAGCGCCCCGACGAGCTCGCCCTCAAGAAGGTCGATCGGGTGCTCAGAACCAGGCGCGAGCTCGACTGCTATCACGGGTTCGGCATGGCCAAGCGGCGCCGACTGCCCCGGCGCGCGGCCCGCAGCCCGTCGATCGGGCGGCTGAGATGGGCCGGCGCGGGCGGACGCAAAGGGACTGCCAGCGTTCGCCGGCTTGATGGCTCCGTCCAGCTTGCAAAAGCCCTCGGGTATGAAGCCGGCCGAGGCAAATCGCGATTGGCTGCGACGGTGGGTTCGAACTTCAAGTTTGGGCGGGATAGCAGACAAGACCTGGGACCGTTCACGACGTCCGGTCTCGACCTAATTGCGGACGGTCGACTTTGTAGGGTTACTGATCTGACGGTTCGCCAATTGACGTGTTATAGATCACCGCGGGCCTTAGAACGTGACCCTCGCTCTTAGGCTGGCCACCCAGAGCGATCCGGTGTTCGGGTTAAGGGCCGGATGAAGAATGTACTGCAGGTCAGGCGTTATCGCCAATTGTGACGTCAGCTGAAACCGGTAGAAGCCTTCAAAGACGTATTGGTCGCGGAGGTTGCTGTTCGCCGGCTCGGCCCAGCCGGCTGCAACGCCGAACAGATCCGAATAATCCTGGAACGGGCGCCACGCCCAGCCCGCGTTAAGGTTGCGGTCAAGCTGCCAACCCTCAGACCAACCTCCGCGGATAAAAGCCATCATGTTCGGGAGGAACTGGTAGTTGGCGTTGAACGCGATCCCACGAGATTTTGCTTCGCCGGTCTGCAGGTTGGCGTCTTTGCTCCACAGCGTAAGCGAGACGTTGTTGGCGTCCATTGGCCCGCGACCCTGGATAGGCGTTCCCGTCCCAGCGAGACCGCTCCAACCAAGCTCCAGATGCCGGAAGTATTGGGGCTTATTAAAAAAACTGTCGGCCGTGAACCCGGTGTCGTGGCTGTACACCGTATAGACCCCCGCCTTCGCATAGAGCCCGAAGTTCGTCGGAAACAAGGCGGCGACCGCGCCAAATCCGCGCAACGGGACGGGGATCGTAACGCTCGTCGTGAACAGCTGGTTGAGATACTGCCGGTTGTCGTCGAAAAGCGGATAGGGATTGATGTAGTTCGGTGCGAACAGCTTTCCGAACGTGTACTGGAAATGATGATCGAACAGGTCCTGCCGGACATAGAGTTGTGTCACGCCGAGATTGAAGTCGCCCCAGGTGGGAGCGGTGGCGGTGCTGGACCCCGTCCGCAATCCCGCCTGTAGCGGAGCGAACTCTGTGCCAACCGGGCCTCGGTCTTCGATGACAGCCTCGACCGTCATGACGTCAGGGGTCCCGCGAAAGAGAATTTGCTGGCCGACGTTCAGCGTGAACTTTTGCCCGACCGAGTCGTGATTGTTGGTCAGGCTGTTGGAATAGTCCTGGCCAAGTAAGCCCTCGGACCCGCCAATCGAAAACCCGTATTCCTGCTGAAGAGCCTGCTTGAAGTCGAGCCAAGGCTGAAGCGGACTCGGGAAACGTAGGAACGACTTTTTGGGTTCATCGTCCTCCTCCTCGTCGCCGATGCCAGAGAGTGTGCCGTCGAGCAGGTCGGGCGGGGGATCGGAATTATAAGACGGCAGGATGACGAGCGAGCCCGTCGAGCCGGGAGGGACAGGCGCAATGCCGTCATCCGCCAATGTCGCCGACGGACGACAGAGCGCGCAGCCAACCGCAAGCCCGACCAGGAGAATTTGCCGAGCCGTTGAATTTCTCATGGGCCCCTCGCTCCGCGGGCTGGACGGCGATCTTCTGCCGAAGGGAAGCGATTCGCTAGGCGTCCGCTCTACGTCGTCCAGACCGGAAGATCGCCGCCACGGACCGCAACCAGCGGATCGCGCCAACGGCCGGGCGTTTTCGACAGCTTCACTTGCGGCGCAAGCCGTCGGACTTCGCCATAGGGAGTCGGGCGGATCAAAAGCTCGGGGTCGATCATCCTGTGGTCAGGCGCCGTGATGTCAAAGTCGGTGTTGGGGAATCGGCCGAGACTCGCGTACCACATCGCCGCCCGCGCGAGGCTGACCCGCACGTGGTAGCTGCCGCCCTCGCGGGCGCGGCGCCTAAGCGCGGCGATCACACCGGCTGCGCCCAGATAGCCGGCGATGTAGTCGTTCATAACCAGGGTCGGCGGAAAACGCGGGGTTCCGTCGCCCTCCTCAAGGGTGAAACCGCTTGCGGTCAGCCCTTCCATGTCGAAGCCGCCCCGGTCTGCCCAAGGGCCATCCCAACTGTAGGCGCTCATAGACAAATAGACGACGCCCGGCCGCACATGCGCGAGCTCGGCGGGACCGAAGCCGAGATTCTGTAGTGACTTGCCACGGAAGTTCTCGACGAACACGTCGGCCTGCGGCACGAGCGCCTTCACCCGCTTGTTCTGCTCGACGTCGCGCAGATCGACAAACGTCGAGCGCATGCCGACATTCACGTCGATCACGAACGCCTCGTGCTCGAACGACTGATCGCGCGCGAGGTGCAGCACCTCGGCGCCATATTCTGCTAGCGTTCGCGATGAACAGGTGCCAGCGATCACGTGGGTATTGGAGAGCACCTTGATGCCCGAAAGCGGCTGCACGCGATCAGACGACCAGCGCACCTGCTCGGAATCCCCGATCTTGACAATCTCGACCAAGGGCGTCTTCGCCAGATAAGCCCCTTCGGGGTGCTGCAGCCACTCCTCCCGGGTCCGGTGTACGGCGCCGACGCCGCCCAGCTTGTTCAGCTCCTCCTCGAATTCGAATGCATTCACCCGTTTGAAGCCGCGCACGATGTTGTCGCGACCCGGCGGAACGTTCAGGGCCCTCAGCCCGCGCTCATTGAGGTGCGGATAGGCGCCCGTGATGTTGAAGAAGCGGCCGTCCTTCGTCTCGAATGCGACGAAGGTCATCGGGTTGCCGAAGCCGACCGGCGCTTGGAGCAGAAGGCCGTTAACGGTGGGTTTGAGGAAGTTGAAATTGCCCGGCAGCGGATCGGAAGGTGGAACGATTCCCGCCTGCTGTTGCTTGCGCAGGACCATCCCGATCAGAGGATTGACGTTGTAGACCGACTCGCGCAAATCGACCGAAAGGTCTTGGCCCTCGCCTGTGCGTTCGCGCCAGATCGCGGCCGCCCCGACCGCAGCCGCCATTGCTGGGATCGCCATTGCGCTGCCAATACGGAAATGGCTCCGCACGATCGGATCGGCGCCAGCGAAACGCACCGAGCCGCCCGCGTCGTCAGCGCCGCCCCCGATCCGCTGCATGAAATCGGCGAAGGCGCGATCAATCGAAAAGTCGGCAACGGAACCGGCAAGCGCCGATCGTATCCCTCCGCTCGAAGCGATGGCGGCGGCAGCGCTCGCCGTCTGGAGCAAATCACGGCGATTGAGCGACATCCGTTCCTCCTTATGCCAACGGCGATTGGCCGTGGGTTCTTTTGCCCGGTAGATAGTTGAGATCGCTTGCTGACACAAACGCTCCGCGGCAAGGTGGCGAGTGTCCGCCTAGCATGCGAAGTCGAGCGCAAGGGCGCTTCTCCGTCGGCCGACGGACTGAGAAATATCTTTTCGGGGACTGTTTGAACCATTCGTCGCGCCGTGTGGGAATGACCCTATGGCGCGAAGCTTCATTCGCAGCCGCGTGAAGGAAACTCTCGCGGAACCGCTTTCGCAGCCGCGATGCACGCTTCGGGGAACAATCGGTGTAGCCGAAATTCAAGGCACGATCGCGCTTCGCTGGAAAGGTCGCGGATGCGCGATTGGCCCTCGGTGGCGGTGCAGAGGTTGCGCATCGGCGGCGTTCATTCAGCCATGAAGCGGGAGGGCAACGATGCCAAAACGTCTGCCCGCACTTCGCTCGCTCGCAGTCGGACGCTTCTGAACGGGCGGCATGAAGCAGGGCCCACCTTCGCTCCGCCGTGTCCGCGGAGCAACCGCCAGAGCGGCTACGGCAATAGACGATGGACTCCGGAACCGGAAGCGGGTTGATTGTCGCAGTCGGCGAGGTTGGCGAGGTTCGATGGTCTGGCGGCTGGTCTGGGGCGCGATCCGCCTTCTCGTCGCGCTCGCGATCATCGTCGTCATCGCCGGCGCCTGGCTCTTCTGGCGGGCCATGCCGGTCTATTCGGGCGCCGAAAGGCTGCCGGGCCTGTCGGCCGAGGTCCGCGTGTGGCGCGACGGCTACGGCGTGCCGCACATTTTCGCCGCCTCGATGGACGACGCGGCGCGTGCCCTCGGCTACCTGCACGCAAGCGAGCGGCTGTTCCAGATGGAGCTCAACCGCAGGGTCGGACAAGGCCGCCTGGCCGAGGTTTTCGGCCCCGACCGCCTGGGCGTCGACAGGTTTGTTCGCACCCTCGGCTTCTACCGCGAGGCCGAAAGCAGCTTTTCGGCGCTGGCGCCCTGGGCGCAGAAGCGGCTCCAGGCCTATGCCGACGGGGTCAACGCCTTCCTCGACACGCACAAGAACGCGCTGCCGCCCGAGTTCCTGATCGTCGGCGACACGCCCGAGCCCTGGAAGCCGGCCGATTCGCTGGTCTGGGGCAAGCTGATGGCGCTCCAATTGTCGGCCAACTACCAGATCGAGGCGCTGCGCGCCCATCTCATCGCAAAGCTCGGGCCGGAGCAGGCGGAGTGGATGTTTCCGGGCGTGAAGCCGGGCGATCCGATCACCACGCTGCCGGCGCTCGGCGCCTCCCATGCGAGCGGCGACAGCATCGAGGACGAGATCGGAGCGCTGACCGGGATCGGCCGCGGCGCCTCGAACGAATGGGTCGTCTCCGGGTCCCGCACAGTCACCGGCAAGCCGATCCTCGCCAACGATCCGCACCTCGGGATCGAGGCCCCGATTCTCTGGTATCTGGCGCGGATTGTCACGCCGGGATTGTCAATCAAGGGCGCGACGGCGCCCGGAACGCCGTTCGTCCTCCTCGGCCAGAACGACCGGATCGCCTGGGGCTTCACCACCGCCAATACCGACACGCAGGACCTGTTCGTCGAGACCATCGATCCGACCGACCCCTCGAAATACCTGACGCCGGACGGGCCGAAGCCGTTCGAGACGCGCGAGGAGACGATCCGCGTCAAGGACGCGCCGGACGTCAAGCTGACGATCCGCGCGACCCGCCACGGTCCCGTGCTGTCCGACGTCAGCAAGGACCTCGGCGGGCTCGCCGGTCCGGGCAAGGCGATCGCGCTCGCCTTCACCGGTCTCGGCGACCACGACACGACCGAAGAGGCGATCATGCGCCTCGACGTCGCGCGCGACTGGAGCGACTTCCTCGACGCCATGCGCGTCGCCCAGACGCCGACGCAGAACGTCGTCTACGCCGACGTCTCCGGCGACATCGGCTTCTTCAGCCCCGGCCTCGTGCCCTTGCGCAGGTCGGGCGACGGCCTAGCCCCGGTCGACGGGGCGTCCGGGGCATTCGACTGGATCGGCGTCGTCCCGTTCGAAGAGCTGCCGCAGCTGCACAACCCGGAGATCGGCTTCGCCTTCAACGCCAACAACGCCAATGTCCCTGACGGCCATCAGCCGACCTTCGGGGAGGACTGGGAGGAAAACTTCCGCGCCCGCCGCATCCAGCAGTTCTTCGACACGATCGACAAGCACAGTCTCGCGACCTCGGCGGCCATGCAGGCCGACCACCTGTCGCTGGCGGCCAAGGACCTGCAGCCGTTCATCGCAATGATCGCGCCGACCGACGAGCGGGCGCGGCAGGCGCAGGCGATGCTTGCGAGCTGGAACGCGGTGATGGACAAGGACCGTCCCGAGCCGCTCATCTTCACCGCGTTCCTCAGCGCCTTGCATCGAATTCTGATCGAGGAGAAGACGGGGCTGAAGATGGAGGCCGAAGGCCCCTTCGCCGCCAAAACCCTCGTCTCTCTGATGCGCGACCATCCCTCGTGGTGCGACGCTCCGGACAAGCCGGACCCGGACTGCCGCAAGGCGCTCGCTCGCGCGCTCGACGAGGGTCTCGCGCTCGTCGTCAAGCGCGACGGCGCGGACATGAGCCGATGGCGCTGGGGCGCCGAGCACGTGGCCCTGCTGCGACACAAGGTCTACGGCCACGTGCCGCTCCTCGACCGGATCAGCGACCTCAGCGTCCCGTCGAGCGGAAGCTTTTACACGCTCGATCGCGGCGGCGGATGGGAGACGGCGGACGAGCCTTTCGCCCGCACCCAGGGCGCCGGATTCCGCGGCCTTTACGATCTCGCCGACCCGGAGAAGTCGCGCTTCATGATCGCGACAGGCGAGTCCGGCCACATCCTTTCTTCTCATTACCGCGACTTTCTTCCCCTGTGGAGCGCCGGGAAGTCGATCACACTGACGGGCTCCGAGGAGGATCTTAGGAGAGCGGGCGCTCAGGAGCTCGTCCTCTCACCCTGATCACCTCCGCCGGCGGCTTTGCGCTCGAAACCTCGGAATGCGTCCAATTCGTGCCGCGTAACCCGGCCGTCCGCGAACGCCCACGGAGCTCAACGCCGCCCTGCACGGCCGCGAGCGGCCTGGACTTGCGCCTCGTCGCCAAGGCGATTGAGCAACTCGGCCGCAACCTTGCCGTATTGTCACACTAGCGGCGCGGGAGCGTAGCCGGTAAAGTGCGGTTAAATGACCCAGGCGCGGCGAATACTGATCGTGGATGATGACGCCGACCTGCGCAACGCGCTTGTCGAGCAGATCGCCCTGCATCCTGAGTTTGAGGTCGACGCGGTGGATAGCGCGGAGGGGGCGCTCAAAAGGGTACCGGATTCGCCGCCAGACCTCGTGATCATGGACGTGGGTCTTCCGGACCTCGACGGACGCGAGGCGGTCAGGCGCCTACGGCGCGAAGGATATCGTAAACCGATCATCATGCTCACCGCGCACGATACGGACGCCGACGCCGTGGCCGGGCTCAACTCCGGCGCAAACGACTATGTCGGCAAGCCGTTCCGCTTCGTCGTTCTGCTCGCACGCATCCGGTCGCAGCTACGCCAATACGAAGCGAGCGAAGACGCCGAGTTCCAGGTCGGTTCCTTTACCTTCCGCCCGACCACCAAGAACCTCGTTGACCCCCAGGGCGTGAAGCTTCGCCTGACGGAAAAGGAGGCCGCGATCCTTCGCTATCTGCACCGTGCGGATCAGCAACCGGTGCCGCGCGAAACGCTGCTCAAAAATGTCTGGGGCTATAACGCCAACGTCACTACGCACACGCTGGAGACCCACATCTATCGCCTGCGGCAGAAGATAGAAAACAACCCGGCCGAGGCGCAGCTCCTCGTCACGGAAGGGGGTGGCTACAAGCTGGTGGCGAGCGGGGCGATAGGGGGGCGCTCGGATTGACGCTCGACAACGACGTCTCCCGGCTCGCCAGCACTCGTCCCTTCAGCCTCCTGCCGCGCGAAGCGGTCCAACTCGTCGCGTTCTCGTGCCGCAAGCGCCGCCTGAAGGCGGGTGAAGTTCTGTTTCAGGCGGACGAGGCTGCCGACGAGGGGTACTTCCTCCATTCGGGCGTGGTTCTGCTGTCAAAGAAAGGCGGCGCGCCGGGCGGCGAAAAGCGGGTGACGGCGGGCGCTCTCATCGGCGAGAGCGCGCTTTACGCGCCGGTCGCCCGAGGGGTCGACGCGCGCGTGGTGGAAGACGCGGTCGTCATCGCGGTGCCGCGGGAAACGTTCCGGCGCGTGCTGGAGGAATTTCCGGCGGCAGCCGAGAAGGTGCGCGCCGAGCTCGCCGTGCGCGCCCGGCGTCTCGTTGACGGGCTCGACGCCGCACGCGTCCGATCGCTCGACGCGGTCGGCAGGAAACCGAGGGTCCCGTTATGACCGGCAAGACGGAGGTCGGAGGACTCAGCGCGCCGAGGCTGGAGGACATCGAGGGGCTGGCGGACGCCGCCTATGCGCGCCTTCCAGCCCGCTTTCGCCGCCTGTGCGAGGGACTCGTCATTCAGGTCGTCGATTTCCCCGACGACGAGACGCTGGACGAGATGGGGGCCGAGACCGAGTTCGACCTGCTCGGCCTTTTCCGCGGCCGTGGCCTTTCCGATCGCGGCGCCGTCCCGGAGACGGGCGAGCTCCCCAATATGATCTGGCTCTACCGTCGCCCGCTGCTGGATTTCTGGTGCGAGGGAGACGACACGCTCGCAGAGGTCGTCACGCACGTGCTGGTGCATGAGATCGGTCACCACTTCGGCCTCTCGGACGCCGACATGGAGGCGATCGAGCGCGAAGCGCGCTGACCAATTCGGCCTTCGCTCAGCCGCGAACCGGCGCCACGCTTAGGGAACGCTTCGGATTCCGGAGCCTTCACAAGGGCGTCACGCAAGCTGTAGAGTAAGGCGGCAGCCGGATTCGCTACGGCTGGCCGGGGGTGCGGAGGACGGAGCGTCTCTTGTGACGGTTCACACGCCAGTTCAGGCAGTCACGCCAGGCAATTGCCCGGCGCTCGTGTTGAACGCGGACTTCCGCCCGCTGAGTTACTATCCCTTGTCGATCTGGTGCTGGCAGGACGCGATCAAGGCCGTGTTCCTAGACCGGGTCAACATCCTCTCCGAATACGAAACGCTGGTCCGGAGCCCCTCGTTCGAGATGCGGCTGCCCTCGGTCGTGTCGCTGAAGAGCTACGTCAAGCCGACCCGCTTTCCCGCCTTCACCCGGTTCAATGTTTTCCTGCGCGACCGCTTCACCTGCCAATACTGCGGCGACCGGGAGGACCTGACCTTCGACCACGTCGTCCCCCGCTCCAAGGGCGGCGTGACCACCTGGGAGAACGTCGTCGCCGCCTGCTCGTCCTGCAACCTGAGGAAGGCCGACATGCTGCCGTCGGTCGCAAAGATGTGGCCGGCGACCGAGCCCTACCAGCCGACGGTTCACGACCTCCACCAGAACGGGCGACTGTTCCCGCCCAATTACCTTCACGAGAGCTGGATGGACTACCTCTACTGGGACAGCGAGCTCGAGGCGTGAAGCCGGCCCTGCATCGGTCTGGCGCCGGCCCAATCTTTTCCAAGGCGGCGGCAAATCGACGGTCGCCCGCGCCAAGCCCCTGCCGCGGCTGGAGACGTCCCGCGGGTTCGATCGGCCTCGTTTGGTGATTACGATATGCGGGCGCCGCCTCAATTCCATTCTCGTCCGCGATCGCCAAATGCTTCCCATCCGTCGTCCGTTACGGCGACAGTATCCTCAAGCTTGATGAAGCCGCGCCGCGGGTGCTGCAGCGTCGTTTCGATCGAGATGACCATGCCGGTTTCAAGCGGTCGGTCGGCGTCATAGGCCGGATATGGGACAGGCCCTTGGCTCGTCAAACGTGGGGCCTCGTGGCTGATGAGGCCCATCCCATGCGCCACAAATTCCATTGAATTTGCATTCGATGACCGTCTCAAGACTTCGTCGGCGCTGGCGTAGATGTCGCCGCCCTGCGCACCGCGCCGGATTGGCTTGCGCGCCGCCATCTGAGCCTCATTCACCTCGGCAAGGAGATCTTCGAGCTCGCCGTCGGGCTCGCCTTGGATCGCCATTCGGCAAAGATCGCCGATGTAGCCTTTGTAGTTGCCGCCGGAATCCAGAGACAAGATGTCGCCTGCGGCCCACACCTGATCTGAAGGCGCGCGATTTAAGCTTACGCCGGCTGTGATGAGGCAATATTCGAAAGTCAGTCCTCGGTTTACTTCTTCTCTGCGAAGCGCTTCGACCAATTCCAGTTTCGTTGCGCGTGGCCCATGTGAGGCAATCACTGCAAGCATTGAATCGACCACCAGTTCGGAGGCTTTGCGCAAAAAATCCAGCTCTGCCTTCGTCTTGCGAGCCCGCAGGCGCTCGAGTGGCAAGTGCGCCTCAACGAACTCGATACCGGGCAGCTCGCCAAGCAATAAGTCCGCGGCGTCGGCCGGTAGGAACGCGCGCTCTATCCCCACGCGCTTTAGCTTCGAACCAAGCCTGCCGAGGTGGTCGGCCGCAAGTTGCGCGGCGTCGAGAGTCGCTCGCGCCGTTCCAAATGTCGGCGTCCAAAACCTCCCGAGGGCCTTCTCATAGGACTCCATCGCGTGCCCGATATAGGCGGACTGGTCGTGCCGTCCTTTGACGTAGATGAGAAGAGGGAGATAACGGCTGACGCCAATCGCATCGAAATGATCGAAGAAGAAGAACCGGTAGCCGCCGAACAGATATTGGATGTTGTGCTTCGAACATATCACCAGGGCGTCAATTCCGGCTTCGTCGAGGAGATTGTCTAGACGGGCGCTATCGAAGGGCGCCACCAGGTCTTCGCGAGCAGACAACGAGCTGCGGCTCAGTGTCATGGCTTTCTCCCTCATCCGACGTGGCGCGACGTTGCTTTGTTGACCGACGCTGTCGCCTATGTTTTAGCCGTCATTTTGCGGATCGTCGTTGATCCTGGGCGATGGTGCGCCGATCGGGTCATTCAGGCAAGCCCGAGTGGCGAAGCGCGGCCTGCCTGGGCTGCGATAGTCGCCTGCCCAGCTGCAATTGCCGCGCGCGTCGCGAACGGCCGCAGTGGGTGGCCGGGTCCGAAGGCGCCCTTTCGGGGCCTCCGAGACACCCTCGCGACGGTTGTCTTCTCGACGAGACAGGCGTCCAGATCGGCGCCCGTTCTGGAAGAGCTATTGCTTCTTGCAGGTGGCGATCGTTTCCGGCGTGCATACGTCGAGGCCAATCGTAACCGGATCAGGCACCGACTTGCCCTCGGACAGGTCATTCAACAGATAAATTGCCTTGTAACCCATCTCGAACGGCCGCTGTCCGACTTGTCCGTCGCTGAGGCCGGCCTTCAGGTCGTCCATCTGCATCGGCAAGGTCTCTACGAACAGCATCACGAGGTCCTTGTTGGCGAGCCGATCCTTGTACTTGTCCATCAGCTCACGATAGGCCTTCACTTCCATTTCGGGCGCCCCGCCGGCGTCGAGAACCGCGTCGATCTTCGGGTACTTGGCGAGCAGATCGGTGAGCTGGGTAATCGACAGCGGGAAATCGTCGTTGTTGTAGAGCGGGCAACCGGCCACCTGCTTCCACTTGTCGGCCGGCAAAGTTTCCACCATGCCCTTGATGCGGTCGTTCATATTCGCGGCGGCGGGGCCACCGGTCTGGATGCAGTAGGTTCCTCCGTTCGGCTTCAGGGCCATCGCCTGCTTGGCGACCGCGATGCCGACCTGTTCGTTGACTGTGCCGATGTAGCTTGATCGCAGCCCTTTGTCGGCGGGCAGGAGATCGCTGTCCCATGTCACGACGGGGATCTTGGCCTCCTTGGCGCGGGCCAGCACCTTGGCGATCGCAGGGGCGTTCGCGGCCGAGACGCCGATGCCGTCGACGTGCCGGGTGATGAGGTCCTGGACGACCTGCACCTGCTCCTGCTCGGTGGCGTCGGCGGGGCCGATGAACAGGCATTGAACGCCGCCGATCTCCTTGGCGGCTTTCATGCAGCCGTCGCGCGCCTGGTCAAAGAAGGGATTGTTCATCGCCTTCGGCACCAACGCGAAGATCTTGTCCTTGGCCTGCGCCGTCATGGGCTGCACGGCTGCGACCAGCGCCGCCACGGCTATCATTGTTTTGATCTTCATGGGCTTCCTCTCCGGTTGTGCCGCCTGCGGCGTGCGCAGGCGGATTGCGTTATTCGGCCGGCGTCCGGCGCGCCCGCTCGAGCAGGATCGCGCCCGCGATGACCACGCCGACGAATGTGCCTTGCCAGTAGGGATCAACTCCCGCCAGCAGAAGCGAGTTGCGCACGACCTCGATGAGGGCGGCCCCGATCACGGAGCCATAGGGGATTCCGAACCCTCCCATGAGGTCGGTGCCGCCGATCACGGCCGCGGCGATGGCTTGAAGTTCGTAGCCGACACCGAGCGCATTGGTAACGGCCCCGAGCCATCCGACCATCAGAATGGCTGCGACGCCCGCCAGCATGCTGCTGATGACATAGACTGAAGTTTTGACCCTCACGACCGGAATGCCAGTTAAAAGCGCGGCGTGCTCATTGCCGCCGATCGCATAGACGTAGCGGCCCCAGCTCGTGTTGCTCAGTGCGATCGTAAGAGCGATCGCCAGCAACGCCATCACGATCACCACCGAGGGAATGCCGATCAGAGAACCGCCTCCGAGCGCCCCGAAGAGCTTTTCGTCCGGCCCGAACTTGTAGATCATCTTGTTGTTGGACAACACAAGCGCCTGGCTGCGCGCCACCGACAGCATGATCAGTGTCACGATGAAGGGCGAGAGCTTGAACCTGGCGATCGCATAGCCGTTGATCAGACCACACAGGAGGGCGACCCCGAGGCCGGCGGCGACGCCGATCCACAGCGGATAGCCGGCCTGCAGCACCATCGCGGTCACGATTCCGACAAGCCCCATGACCGAACCGACCGAGAGGTCTATGCCGCCGGTGATGATCACCAGCATCTCGCCCATGCCCATTATGGCGACGAAGGCGAAGTTGCGGCTGTCGTTGTAGAGGTTGTCATAGCTTCGAAACGGTTCCGACGTCAGCGACATTGCGACGCCGATGATCAGGACTGCCAGCGTGATGAAGGCGGGCTGGCGAAGGCCCGGCGTCACGAAGCGCAACTTTTGCGGCGCGGGTTCAGCGCTCGCGGACACGGCCACGCCTTGACGAGAGGTCGGCCCGGCGGCAACCGGAAACCGGGCGGCATGGCCCGCTATCGCGTTTCGGCAAACTCCCGAGTTTCGCGCAGGTCATCCGTTCTTCCCGCGCTAAAGAACGCCCTGAACATCGTCGATCGATGTCGGTACCCTCGGCCGGCTGGCGACGATCTTGCCGCACGCCCCTGCGAACTCCGCGGACAATGCGAAAAGTCTTGCGCTGCAAGGAAGCCTGTTCATGGCGCTCTCCCGGATCGTCACGCCGCATGTTTGCGGTCGATCCGACCGGCGGCTGCCGATCGACACGACCAAGGCTATGGATTGAATGATTATATTGTCAAGTTTCCTTGGCCGTATCCCCACGCCATCGAATGAAGGACCGGCGAGTTTTGCGTTGGCTCGCGCGACCGTCCTCCAAATTTTCGAAGGCGAAAGGATCGCCGAGGCCTATGATGTTCATGCAGACGTCGCGCTCGGACAGCATGTGCCCTTAACGCCACAGCAGCGCGACCCGCCCAGCGCAATGCAATTGCCGGCGGTTCATCACATTGCCTCCTTGGGATGTTTCATTTAAGTCTTTAAGTCTTTGCGGTTTAGGCCAGCCATCTTGCGAGCGCCGAAAAAGCGCGCAGGCCTATTTGCCCTGCACGACCTCCGGCAGCTGATACTCGCCATTCAGCACCTCGGCGCGCGACTGATAAAGACGCAGCACGAGATAGAACGGACCCTCGGGCGTCGGCAGCCAGTTCTTCGCGGCGTCTCCATCCGGCGCAGTGTGGCGCAAAGGAATGGTGATCGAGCCGTCGGCGGCGGTCACAAGACCTTGTGTGTCGCTTCCGACCTTGCAGCGGCTTATTGGGCAGCGGCTTATTGGATTGTCGACGAGCAGCTTGTCGCCGGCGTTGTAGACGGTCAGCGACCAAAAGGCGTCGACCGGCGGCGGCGAAGCGAACTTGATCGTATAGGCCTTGTCGCCGGTCAGCACCTTGCCGGCGGAGTCCGTGTAGCGCAGCGGGAATTTCCGGCGGCGGCTTCGCAGAGGCGCGCCGCCTGAACTGCTGAACTGGCGCGCCAGGGCTCGCGCCTTCCGCTTGCCCTCAATCGCCGCTCATCGACAAAGGACCACGAAACAAACGAACCTCTCGGGCGCCAGGGTTTTTCTAGCTGCGAGCGATTGTCCTTCCTTCGCCAACGGTCCGATCAGCGACCGATGAGCGACGAAGCGCTTGCAGCGCGCTCGCGCAGTCGATATTCGTTGCGTGATGTGGGCACACAATAATTCTCTGCGCGCCGCTCGTGCTGGGGCGCGCCGGCGGCGGGCGTGGTTGATCGGCGTGACGATTCCGCTCTCGTTGTCCGTCCTCCGCATTGCTGACCCGGCCCAGGCGCAGTCGCCGCTTATTCAAGGCTGGCTCGCTGTGAACGCGGAGTGCAAGGGCGGCCCGAGCGATAGTCCCAAGACGCAGAAGGCGTGCGAGAGGCGCGACCAACTCAGCGCGAGGCTCAAGCGCAGGGGTTGTTTTTACCAGGAGGACGGCGACTGGTGGAAATGCCGGCATTAGTCCGCGAAGCAAAGCCAACCGTGTCGAGAGTCGACGGAGGGATGGTTTGGGGCGTTGGCCAGCAATCTTGGTCTGGCAGGCTGGTCCGTCAGGGCGGGATCGGGTAGGGTTTTCCGCACATCCCCTCGGCCGACGCGGAAACGCTCGCCGAGGCTCAGAAGCTGCAACGACGGCGCTCAATTTCGCAGGGAAAACTTGACGTTTACGGTGTCACGCGTCACACTTTAGGGTTGCAATTACACGATCCAACAGAGACAATCACATGGCGAGCATTGGTTCCGCAGCCATCAAGCTCACGGACAAAATTCTCGGCTACAACTCGGATCCGTTGGTCGAGATCCTGAAGTTGATTGCTTCGGAAATGGGTCTATCCAACATCTCTCACCTGCGTTTTGCAAGCGACAGGAGCGAAGATGTGACTCTGATGACTTCGGTTAATACTTTTTCCAAGGAGTGGGGAGCCAGGTATTTCCTCAAACAATATTCGAATATTGATCCTGTCGTCAAATTCGGTCAGCAAGCAAGCGCACCATTCGATTGGGCCGCGCTGAACCGAGACGATCCGACGGTCGAGAATTTCTTTGCAGACGCCGTCCGCCACGGCGTGGGTCTCAACGGACTCTCGATCCCGGTCCGAAATCGGAAGAATTCTCTTTCTGTGGTTTCGTTCAGCAGCGACCTTTCCGGGGAGGAGTGGGAAGCGTTCAAAGCGTCGAATATGGCGAACCTCCAACAACTGTCCGTGCTCATTGACGCCGCCGAAAGCGTCGACAGAAGAAAACTGTCGAAGGGCCCTGTCCAGCTATCCCAGCGGGAGGAACAATGTCTTGTCTGGGCGGCGAGAGGGAGGACGCACCAGGAGATCGCGAAAATCCTCGATCTGAGCCCGAGCAGCGTGAAGACGCACCTGGATTCGGCGCGCCACAAGTTGGAGTGCAAGAACCTGACGCACGCGGTCGGCGTCGCGGTGGCCGCCGGCATCATCCCTGCCGAATTGGTGGGAGAGTGAAAGCCGCCTGAAGGGTTTTGCCGTTGGCTCCGTCAGGTCGCCGGCTGTGCGCGCGGCTTTAGGCGCACCTTGAGCCCCGCAGGCGACATTGTGAAGCCGAAGCGTTCCCTAACATCCGACGAGGCCCCGACGCGCTCGACATCAAAGGTCTTGTAGAGCATTGACAAGAGGGTCTTGATCTCGAGGAACGCCAGCGACCGTCCGGGGCACATCCGCGGACCGGAGCCGAAGGGGAGCCAGGCCGACACGTTGTGCGGACCACTCGGCTGGCCCAGCCACCGCTCCGGCCGGAACGACAGCGGATCGGCGAAATTATCCGCGCTGACCGCCGCGGGCCGTGGAAGGACGAAGACCAGCGTTCCCTTCGGAACAAGAATGTCGCCCAGCGCCACGTCGACGTTGGTCTCCAGCGCCGTGCACGGGGCGATAGGACGCAGGCGCATCGTTTCGCAGGCGACCGCTTCGGCGCGCAAGAGCCGGTTGGCGACGTCGACATCCGCGGCGACGTCCATCGATCCGATCACGGCGTCGGCCTCGTTGCGCAACTTCGCGGCCCATTCGGGGTTATCGCAAAGTTCATGGACCGCCCAGGCGGCCGTGAATCCCGTCGTGTCTTCGCCGGCGACCAGCATGGTCACGAGATTGGACCAGATGACGTCGTCGGAGAACGACCTGCCGTTCTCATCGACCGACCCGAGCATGGCCTCGATGAAGTTGGACGGCTTTTCCGCGCGCTCAGGCTCCGCCTTCAATCGGGCGCGCGTTTCCGCCAGCAATCCGTCGAGCCAAGTGCGGAGTTTGACCAAGGCGCGGGCGAAACGCCGGTCGGACGGGGTCTGAATGTACCGCCAGGTCGGAAAAACGGCGAACGTCCGGCGATTGAGCACCGGGAAGACCACCTCGAGCTCGTGCTGGATGGAGTCGTCTGCCCGTCCGACCACGTTGGCGTCATGCCCGAAGACAATGAGCATGGTGACGTCGATCATGAAGCGCTTGATGTCGTCGACAATGTCGAAGGGTGCGGAGGCAGTCACCGTCTCTCGCCAGCGCGTCTTCAGCCGTTCGGCGACGGTTCGGATGCTCGGGTAGAGCTGGCGCAGATGCCGCGGGGCGAGCGCCGCGGTGGCGAGCTTGCGCTGCGGTCGCCAAGCCTCGCCCTCGGCGTTGAACACGCCTCTGACCCCGGCTTCCGACAGAATGCTGTCAATCGTGGCGCTGCGGCGGAATGTTTCGGGTCGCGCGCGCAGCGCATATTCGATCAACGCCGGGTCGGCCGTCGCAACGGCGCGTCTCAATCCCATTCGGAGCTGATAGGTCGGGCCGTACCGGGCCGACCATTCCTCCATAGTGAGATGGCCGGTCGCCGGGCTGAGCTGGTGCAGATTGCCGATCAACGGCAGCGACCTCGGTCCGCGCAAGTCATCCAGCGTCCGCGTCGCGACGGTCGGAGCCGCCGACAGCCTGAGGCCGGCAACATCGACGAACAGGCCGCCGTCACGCTCGACGACCGGAAAGGACGTCAGGCGTTCCGGACCGCCTTCGCGCTGACCGGTGTCGACCGAGAAGCGCCAGCGATGGTTCCGGCAGACGAGGGCGCTGCCGTCGAGCTCCCCCTCGCCGAGCAGAGCGCCCTGATGCGGGCAGCGGCCCGCGAAGGCTCGCCAAGCGCCACCTCTACGCACCAGAACGATATCCGCCTTGTTTGCCGAGAGGACGTATGGCCCTGCGGTCTCAAGCTCGTTGAGATCAGCGACGCGAGTGAAAGTTTCCGGCTTCATCAACCCCTTCAAGCCTCGGACCGGACAAGCTGCGGACTTATACGTCGCCGTTCTCCGATTGAGAAGCGGACAAACCGTTTTGCGGATCAGGACGGCGACGGCCGGGCGCGCAGAAACCTATCCGTTCGGACTGTAGGAGGATGTCCATACATGGGCAAAGCTCGTCGTGCCGCAGGAGGCGGTCGGCGCTCGCTGCCGGCCTCCTGTTCATCGGCCTTCCATATCGCCCAGTTAATCTCTCGGTTACCTTCGCGGCTTAGCTGTACGCCCTCGTCAGGAGGATGTCAGATATGGAAGACGCAGCGGGAATTCCGGGTGATCGTATTCGCTCCTTTATCGAGCGCATCGAGCGCATCGACGAAGAGATCAGGGCGCTGAGCGAGGGAAAGAAGGAGGTTTTTTCGGAGGCCAAGGGCGAGGGCTTCGATGTGAAGGTGCTCAAGGAGATTCTGCGCCTGCGCAAGCAGGACAAGGACGAGCGGGACGAGCAGGAGTCCCTGCTCGACCTGTATCTCAGGGCGATGGAGAGCGCCGGCGAGTCGCAGGCAAAGGCGGCGTAGCAAGAAGGCGCATTGTCGTCGGATTTTGCGGCGACAGGGCGTCGGAGGCGGGTGATCGAGCCCGCCTTCGCGCCGCAGAGCATGAACGAGACCGGCCGACGCGCTCCGCTTGGTGCGACGCGATCTCGCTTCATCGGGTTTGACGGCGCCACTGGAGCGCCCCGATCATCGCGGGAGTGCGGCGGGCTTTGGTCCGCCTGTCGCCCAGTCGAGAAGCTCGACGGTATGCACGATCGGCAGCGTCGTTCCGCTCGCGATCTGTGTCATGCAGCCGATGTTGCCCGTCGCGATCAAATCCGGGCGGGTGCTCTCGATATTGGCGACCTTGCGGTCGCGCAGGCGGTTCGCGATCTCGGGCTGCAGGAGGTTATAGGTTCCCGCCGAGCCGCAGCACAGATGTCCTTCGACCGGCTCCACGACCTCGAAACCCGCCTCCTGCAGCAATCGGTTCGGCTGCTCGCGGACCTGCTGGCCGTGTTGCAGCGAACAGGCGCTGTGATAGGCGACACGGCGCCCGACCACGCTGACGGGCGCCTGCAGGCCGATCTCGCTCATGATCTCGGCAATGTCCCGCGCCAGCGCTGAGATGCGGCGCGCAGGCTCGGCCAGTTCGGCATCGTCGCGGAACATGAAGCCGTAATCCTTGACCGTCGTCCCGCAGCCCGACGCGTTAATCACGATTGCATCGAGGCCGCCGGCCTCGATCTCGCGGCTCCAGGCCCAAATGTTGGCGCGGGCATAGTCGTGTCCGCCCTGGCCGAGATGGTGGGTCAGCGCGCCGCAGCATCCGGCGCCCTTAGCGACGACGACCTCGCAGCCGTGGCGCGTCAGTAGGCGGATCGTCGCCTCGTTGATGTGCGGCGCGAGTACCTGCTGCGCGCAACCAGTGAGTAGCGCGACGCGCCTTGTCCGTCCCGACGCGCTCGGGAAAGTCTGCGGCCGGTCGACGGACGAGGGCGAAGGAACGTGTGACGGAGCCAGCCGCAGGCTCGCCGCCAGGGGTGGCGGCAAAAACCGGGCGAAGGGCTTCCCGAGCCGCGACGCGGTGAGCATGAGGCGGAACAGGCCGGGCCGGGGCAGGATCGCGCCGAGGAGCCGCCGCATAGTCCGGTCCGTCCACGGGCGGCGATAGGTCCGCTCGATGTGGTGTCGCGCGTGATCGACCAGATGCATGTAGTTCACGCCCGACGGGCACGTGGTCATGCAGGAGAGGCAGGAGAGGCAGCGGTCGACGTGCCGCGCCACTTCCGCGGTCGCTGGCCGATCGTTCTCGAGCATGTCCTTGATGAGGTAGATGCGACCGCGCGGACTGTCGAGTTCGTCGCCGAGCAACACATAGGTCGGGCAGGTGGCGGTGCAGAAGCCGCAATGGACGCAGGCGCGCAAAATTTTTTCGGACTCCCGGACGTCTGGATCGGCGAGCTGCTCCATTGAAAAGTTTGTTTGCATGGCGTCTAGCGACTCTTCCACATGCGCCCGGGATTCAGAATGCCGCCGGGATCGAAACCCTGCTTGATCCGTCCCTGGAGCGCGTCCAGGGCGTCGTCGGCGGGTTCGAACACCGGCACTTCGGCGCGAATCGCATCTGGCGCCGCGACCAGCATCGCCTGCCCGCCTGCCCGCGCGACCGCAGCGCGTATGATCGGTTCTCCGGCCTCCTTGCCCGCCTCATCGCCATCGACATTCAACCACACGAGTTCCGCCGCCCCAATCGTAAAGCGCTTCGGCGGAATGCAACCGTTCGCGGATCGCCTCGACGACGGCGCCCGCCCGATTAGGCGTCGGACACAACCGCCACGTAAAGCATAGGCCTCGCTCCAGAAGCGGCGCCACGGACCCAACCTCGGTCCAAAGCCGTTCGCTTTCGGCCTGTTCCAAACGGTCGCCCCGCCCAAACAGGCTCTCGAGCGCGCGGACGCGATAGTTCACCGAAGGCGCGGGTCCCTCGAGGCGCAGCGCGGTGATGGCGCTGAGCCCTCCTGCGACCGCGGTCACGCCCGACCGGCGCGCGAGGGAGGCCGGCAGATGCGCCGCGCCCGAGACCTCGTGGGGCGTATTCATGGCGCGCAACAAGGTCGAGATGGCGACCTCATCCGCGAGGCCGTGAAGGAGGACCGTGCAGGCCGCCTCCGGCTTCGGCATAACTTTGAGGGTCGCTTCTGTGATGAGGGAGAGCGTCCCGAAAGCGCCCGCCTGCAGCTTGCACATATCGTAGCCGGTGACGTTCTTGACGACCTTTCCACCGGCCTTCCAGGCTTCGCCGCGGCCGTTGACCGCCGCAAAGCCGAGGAAGAAGTCGCGGGCGGATCCCGCCCGCGCCCGGCGGGGTCCGGCGAGATTGCAGGCCAAGACGCCGCCCAGCGTCGGCTCGCCACGGCAGCCCAGAAGGGCGCGCCAGTCAGGCGGCTCGAAGGCGAGCATTTGCTGTCGGGCTGCGAGCTGCGTTTCGATCTCGACGATCGGCGTCGCGGCCTTCGCGGTCAGGATGAGTTCGGCCGGCTCGTAGTCGATGATGCCTTGGAGACGCGAGACGTCGAGCGTGTGTTCGGTTCGCGCCGGCCGCCCGAGCGCGCGCTTGCTGCCGCCGCCGACGATCTCCAGCGGATGCTTTTCCGCCAGAGCCCAGGAGATCATGTCTGTGGCTTCGCCGGCGTCCGCCGGCTGAAGGATCGTCACGGTCGCTCTCCGTCAGAAGCGCGGCAGATCGGGAAATCGAAGCTTGCCGGCGTGGACGTGCACGCGGCCGAGTTCCGCGCACCGACAAAGCTGGGGGAACACCTTTCCAGGGTTGAGAAGGCTCTCGGGATCGAAGGCGCATTTGAGGCGCTGCTGCTGATTGAGATCGCTCTCGTTGAACATAGCGTCCATGAGATCGCGCTTCTCCACGCCGACCCCATGCTCGCCCGTTAAGACGCCGCCGACCTCGACGCAGAGACGAAGGATGTCGGCGCCGAACGCCTCGGCCTTGTCGAGCTCGCCCGGTTTGTTCGCGTCGTAAAGGATCAGCGGATGGAGGTTCCCGTCGCCGGCATGAAAGACGTTTCCGACGCGCAGGCCAAAGCGCGCCTCCATCTGCTTCATACGCGTCAGCACGGCGCCGATCTGCTTGCGCGGGATCGTCCCGTCCATGCAGTAGTAGTCGGGCGAAATCCGTCCGACTGCGGGAAATGCGGCCTTGCGTCCGGCCCAGAATAGGAGCCGCTCATCCTCGGACCGACTCGTGCGGCAACTTGTGGCGCCGTGCTTTGAGGCGATTGACTCCACCGCGGCGACAAGATGATCCACTTCCGCTTCGCAACCGTCGAGCTCGACAATCAGCAGGGCCTCGGCGTCGAGCGGATAGCCGGCATGCACGAACGCCTCCGCGGCCTCGACGGCCAGTCGGTCCATCATCTCCATCCCACCCGGAATGATACCCGCCGCGATCACCTCCGCCACGCAGTCACCCGCGCCTTCGATCGTCGCGAAGCCGATCATGAGCGCGCGCGCTCCGGGCGGCTTCGGCAGGATGCGCACGGTCACCTCGGTGACGACGCCCAGCATGCCTTCGGAGCCGACCATGACCCCAAGCAAGTCATAGCCCGAGGAATCGAAGTGCTTGCCGCCGAAGCGCACGACCTCGCCGTCCATCAGCACCATTTCGACGCCGATGACGTTGTTCGTGGTCAGGCCGTATTTCAGGCAATGAACCCCGCCCGAATTCTCGGCGACGTTGCCGCCGATGGTGCAGGCGATCTGGCTCGACGGGTCCGGCGCATAGTAGAGGCCCTGGCCCTGGACGGCGTGGGTAATGCCGAGATTGGTAACGCCGGGCTGAACCACGGCGCAGCGGTTCTCGATGTCGATCTCGAGGATACGGTTGAACTTGCCGAGGCCGAGCAGAACCCCGTCTTCCAGCGGCAGCGCCCCGCCGGAGAGCGAAGTGCCGGCCCCTCGCGGCACGACTTTTATCCTGTTGGCGAGGCAATAGCGCAGGATCTCGGAAACTTGCGAAGTCGTCTCCGGCAGAACGACGACCATGGGAAGCTGGCGATAGGCGGTGAGGCCGTCGCATTCGAAGGCGCGGCGCTCGTTGTCGCTGTCGATCACGCCTTCGCCCGGCACGATCTCGCGAAGCGCTTCGACGATCTTGGAGCGACGGGCGAGCACCCCTTGGTCGGGAGCGGGCATCTGGATCATGAAGGCGCCTCCGTTGATGGCCGCCTTGGTCGTGCTCGCGGTCCCGAACGTCGCGACGATCTTGGCTTTGCGCGTGCGCACGCGGCTCGTGGCCAACGCGGCCGGCCTCGGTTCATATAGGGTTGATCAGGATAGCGCGGAAGTCGTTGACGTTGGTCAGGGTCGGCCCGGTGACGACCTGGTCGCCCAGCGCGGCGAAGAAACCATGGCCGTCATTGTCCGCGAGGCGGTCCTTGGCGCTGACGCCCAGGTTCGCCGCACGCGTCAGCGTATCGGGAGTGACGATGGCTCCGGCTGCGTCCTCCGCGCCGTCGACGCCGTCGGTGTCGGCGGCCAGCGCATGGACACCGGGTAGACTATCGAGCTGGACCGCAAGCGCGAGTAAGAATTCGACATTGCGTCCGCCGCGTCCGCGGCCCCGCACCGTCACCGTCGTCTCGCCCCCGGAAATCAATACGCACGGGGGCGGCGCCGGCTGGCGGTGGACGGCGACCTGCCGGGCGATCCCAGCCATGACTCGGCCGGCCTCGGCAGCCTCGCCTTCGATGGCATCGCCGAGGATCAGGGGTTCAACTCCGGCTTTGCGGGCGACCTCGGCGGCCGCCTCGAGAGAGGCCTGCGGAGCGGCGATGATCCGGGTCAGCGTGCGGGCGAACGCCGGGTCGCCCGGCTTTGGGGTCTCGGCGGCGGGGTCGGAGAGGCGCGCTTCGACCGCGGGCGGGGGTATGATGCCGAAGCGCTTCAGCACGGCGCGCGCATCGGCGAGCGTGGTCAGGTCGGGTACGGTCGGACCGGACGCGATGACGGAAGGATCGTCCCCGGGCACGTCGGAAATGATCAGCGAGACGACTCTGGCGGGGGCGGCGGCCGCCGCGAGCCGGCCTCCCTTGATCGCGGAGAGGTGCTTGCGGACGCAGTTCATGTCGCGGATGCCGGCGCCGCTGCGCAGCAGGGCCCGGTTCACCGCCTGCTTGTCCGCAAGTTCTAGTCCCGGCGCGGGCAGAGAGAGCAGGGCGGACCCGCCGCCGGAAATCAGGCAAAGCGCCAGATCCTCGGGACCGAGGCCGCGCACCAGATCGAGAATCCGGGCTGCGGCGGCCAAGCCCGCCGCGTCCGGCACCGGATGGCTCGCCTCGACGACCTCGATCCGCGCGAGCGGTCCAACGCCGTGTCCGTAACGGGTGACCACGAGACCCGTGAGCGGGCGGTCCTGAGGCCAGTGGGACTCGACGGCGCGGGCCATCGACGCCGCGGCCTTTCCCGCCCCGATGACGACGGTTCGTCCGGCTGGAGGTTCGGGCAGATGCGGCGGCACGCAAACGCCGGGTTCGGCGGCCTTCACGGCCGCGTCGAACATATGCCGCAACAGCGCGCGCTCCATCATGGCGCTTCTCTTCCCTCTCGCTGCCGTCTGAGGCGGCTCGCCATCTGTTAGGCCTTGGGGACCTTCTGGCCGATCTCGTGACAGGCGAGGCGCTCCAGCACCCGCGCCATTCCCGAATGGTCCCACGCCTCGCCGCCTGCGGCGACCGCTGCGTTGAACAGCTCCTGGCAGGTCGCCGTATTGGGCAGACTCACGCCGAGGCTGCGCGCGCCCTGCAGGGCGAGGTTGAGGTCCTTCTGGTGGAGCGCGATGCGGAAGCCGGGCTCGAAATTGCGCTTGATCATCCGCTCGCCATGGACCTCGAGGATGCGGGAATTGGCGAAGCCGCCCATCAGCGCCTGGCGGACGCGCGCCGGATCGGCGCCGGCCTTGGAGGCGAAGAGGAGGGCCTCGCCGACCGCCTCGATGGTCAGGGCGACGATGATCTGGTTGGCGACCTTGGTCGTCTGGCCGTCGCCGTTCCCGCCGACCAGGGTGATGTTCTTGCCCATCAGCTCGAAAATCGGCTTGACCTTGTCGAAGGCCTTTTCGGGTCCGCCGACCATAATGGTGAGGCTCGCGGCCTTGGCGCCGACGTCGCCCCCGGAGACCGGGGCGTCGAGATAGTCGCAGCCGAGCTCATTGACGCGCCTGGCGAAGTCCTTGGTGGCGATCGGCGAGATGCTGCTCATGTCGACGACGATCTTGCCGGCCGTCAGCCCCTCGGCGACGCCGTCCGCGCCGAACAGCACCTCCTCGACATCCGGGGTGTCCGGCACCATCGCGATGACGATGTCGGAGTTGCGCGCCACGTCGCGCCCGCTGGCGCAGGCGACCGCGCCCTTCTCGGTGAGCTCCTTGGGCGGCTCGTGGCGGGCGTGGACGAAGAGCTTGTGCCCTCCGGCGAGAAGATGCCCGGCCATGGGCTTGCCCATGATGCCGAGGCCGATGAATCCAATGTTGCTCATGACTGTCTCCGACGTTCAGGAACCTTACGCAAGCGCCGCGGCGTAACCGGCCGTCCGATAGGGCGCCAGCCAGGTTAGGCCCGCGTTCGTGGCGCCGAGCGGCTTGTATTCGCAGCCGATCCAGCCGGCGTAGCCGAGCTCGTCGATGCGGCGGAACAGGAAGGGGAAGTTGATTTCGCCGGTTCCCGGCTCGTGGCGGCCCGGATTGTCGGCAAGCTGGAGGTGGCCGATGCGGGCGAACTGGGTCTCGAGCGTGCGCGCCAGATCGCCCTCCATCACCTGGGCGTGGTAGATGTCGTATTGCAGCTTGAGGTTTTTCGAGCCGACGGCCTCGATGATCTCGAGCGCGGGCGCCGTGCGGTCGACAAAAAAGCCCGGAATGTCGCGGCTGTTGACCGGCTCGAGCAGAAGGCCGAGTCCCGGCTGATTCCAACCTGCCTGCGGCATAGCGCAGGTTGTCGACGAGCGTCGCGCGGCCCGTCTCGGCTGTGACGCCGGCGGGCAGAATGCCGGCGAGGCAGTTCACCTTCGGGCAGGCGAGCGCCTTGGCGTAGTCGATGGCGCGATCGACGCCCGCCCGGAATTCCGCGACCCGGTCTGGGTGGCAGGCGATGCCGCGCTCGCCCGCGGCCCAGTCGCCGGCCGGCAGGTTGTGCAGGACCAGGGTCAGGCGGTGCTCCTTCATGAGCCCGGCGAGCCGCTGCTTGTCGAAGTCATAGGGGAACAGGAACTCGACGGCGTCGAAGCCGGCGGCGGCGGCGGCGGCGAAGCGATCGAGAAACGGCAGTTCCGTGAACATCATTGTCAGGTTGGCGGCGAATTTCGGCATAAAGCCCTCCTTGAATTGCGAAAGCGGACGCGGACGGAGGCTGCTCGCGGCGCGCCATCGGACTCCGGGCGCCAGTGCGGCGGTCTGACGGCTGCAGTCCTCCCCGATCGCATGGAACAAGTGCCCCGGCGGATTTCCCTGGTATCAGGGAAAACAACAGGGAATCTTTCGCCTGTTGGCGGTTGTTCGGCAAAACCGCGCCAAAAGCTTCACGAATTCCAGGCAATTCCGCCAAAATTCCCTGCGCGGACGAACAGGGGATTTCTTTGACCGAGCAGGGAATTCAAATTCCCTGCTCGGCGGAGAGCAGAGGTATCTCGTTCCTCACGCGCGCCCTGTCGACGCCATTCGGGCTCGGGCGCCTGGGGAAGATCAGAAGACAGCCAAAAGCAAATCATGTCGATCATGGGTTCAGCTTATTTGGACTTTCGCCCCACGCAGGAGTCCCGAACGTTACGAGTGTCCGATCGCTAGGACCCCCCGACGCCCTCCATCTCCTGGCTCTCCCGGATCGACAGGTTGGGATCGAGGCAGAGGATCTCCTCGAACTCGTTCACGCTGTCGATCTCGGCGCCCATCGAAATGTTGGTGACGCGTTCGAGGATGAACTCGAGCACGACGGGAACCTGGTGCTCGGCCATGAGCGCCTGCGCGCGGTCGAAAGCCGCCTTGAACTCGTTGGCGGACTTCACCCGGACCGCCTTGCAGCCGAGCGCTTCGGCGACCGCGACATGATCGACGCCATAGCCGGGCACGGCGTCGCCATCAGGCTTCGCATTGATGTTCTCGAAAGCGAGACTGACCTCGAAATCCATCTGGAAGGCGCGCTGCGACTGCCTGATCAGGCCGAGATAGGAGTTATTCACCACCACGTGCAGGAAGGGAAGCTTGTGCTGCGCGCCGACTGCGAGCTCCTCGATCATGAACTGGAAGTCGTAGTCGCCGGACAGCGCCACGATCTTCCTGTCCGGGTCGGCAGCGCGGACGCCCAGCGCCGCGGGCAAGGTCCATCCGAGCGGGCCGGCCTGCCCGCAATTGATCCAGTTTCGGGGCTTGTAGACGTGCAGGAACTGCGCGCCCGCGATTTGCGACAGTCCGATTGTCGTGACGTAGCAGGTATCCCGATCCAGGATCTCGTTCATTTCCTGGTAGACGCGCTGGGGCTTGAGCGGAATCTGATCGAAATGGCTGCGCCGCAGCATGTTGTTCTTGCGATGCAGGCACTGCTCCGCCCAGGCCGTGCGATCCTTCAGCGCGCCTTCCGCTTTCATCTCGCGGGCGACCTCGATGAAGAGCTCGAGCGCCGCGCGGGCGTCGGACACGATGCCGAAATCCGGCCCGAACACGCGGCCGATCTGGGTCGGCTCGATGTCGACATGCACGAAGGTCCGGCCCTTCCTGTAGACGTCGATGGAGCCGGTGTGGCGGTTGGCCCAGCGGTTGCCGATGCCGAGGACGAAGTCGGACTTCAGGAACGTGGCGTTGCCATAGCGATGGCTGGTCTGCAGGCCCACCATGCCCGCCATGAGCGGGTGGTCGTCGGGAATCGTCCCCCAGCCCATCAGGGTCGGGATGACCGGCACGCCGGTGAGTTCGGCGAACTCGAGGAGGAGATCGCTCGCGTCGGCGTTGATGACGCCGCCGCCCGCGACGATCAGCGGCCGCTGCGACGCATTCAGCATCTCGACGGCGCGCCGCGCCTGCTTGCGGGAAGCCGCCGGCTTGTAGACCGGCAGAGGCTGATAGGTGTCGATGTCGAATTCGATCTCCGCCGTCTGCACGTCGATCGGCAGGTCGATCAGCACCGGTCCCGGGCGACCGGAGCGCATCACATGGAAGGCCTGCTGGAACACCATCGGCACGAGGGCAGGCTCGCGCACGCAGACCGCCCATTTCGCCACCGGCTTGGCGATCGATTCGATGTCGATCGCCTGGAAGTCTTCCTTGTACAGCCTCGCTCGCGGCGCCTGCCCGGTGATGCACAGGATCGGCACGGAATCCGCGGCCGCGGCGTAGATGCCAGTGATCATGTCGGTGCCGGCGGGACCCGAGGTTCCGATGCACACGCCGATGTTGCCGGCCCTGGCGCGCGTGTAGCCGTCGGCCATATGCGACGCGCCCTCGACGTGGCGCGCCAGGATGTGACGAATGGAGCCGCGATTGCGCAGCGCCGCATAGAACGGGTTGATCGCGGCGCCCGGCACCCCGAATGCGACCGAAACGCCTTCGCGCTCCAGCACGAGCACTGCGGCGTCCACTGCTTTCATCTTCGCCATTCGATCCTCCCGTGCGGCTTCATCGCTGATGAAGGACAATGGCACGGGAGAGAGACCTTTTGGAGATAATTCCGGGATACGGGAATAAACGCGCTTCGTCTCACGATTGCAGCGGGTTCCCGCTTTCTGCGCCACTGCAAGGACAAATTGAGCGGAAGTTTTCCCGTATTGCGGAATTGGACTGTATTCTATGCGACATTTCATGGTGATAGACATTATCGGGCTGCCAGCGTAACTCCCGAGCGGTTCTTTGCATTCGAGCCGCATTCCCTGACCTCATCCTGAGGAGCCGCGCGGAGCGCGGCGTCTCGAAGCGCGGCGTCTCGAAGGATGAATCCAGCTGGCGGCTGCGGTCGTGCGCCCTGGAGCGTCCTTCGACAAGCTCAGGACGAGGGCATGGTTGGGAGTTACCCGTCAGACGCGACGCGAGGCCGAAATGCGACAGAAAGCGACGAGGAAGACACAGGTCGAACCGCCGCGCCGCCGAGCGGCGCTTCCGAGCAGCGGCGGCGATCAGGTGCAGTCGCTGGTGCGAGCGCTGGCGCTTCTCAACCGGATCGCGGAATTGCCCGACGAGGGCGCCAGCCTGACCGAACTCGCGCAGCAAGTCGGCCTGCCTTCGTCGACGGCGCATCGGCTGCTCACCACGCTGGAGCAGGAGCGCTACGTCCGGTTCGACCAAGAAGGGCGGCTATGGTCGGTCGGCGTCCAGGCTTTCGTCAGCGGCTGCGCCTTCACCAAGACACGCAGCCTCGTCGGCCTGGCCAGGGCCCACATGCGCCGTCTCATGGAAGACGGCGGAGAGACCGTCAATCTCGCCATCGAGGACGAGGGCGAGGCGGTCTACCTTGCGCAAGTCGAATGCCGGCAGATGATGCGCGCCTTTGCGCGTCCCGGCTCGCGCGTGCCGCTGCATTGCTCGGCGGTCGGCAAGGCGATCCTCTCCGCGACCTCGGACAAGACGCTGTCGAAGATCCTGCATCAACGCGGGATGCCGCGTCTGACGGTCAAGACGATCACCTCGCCGTCTGGGCTGCGCGCCGACCTCGAGCGGGTGCGCGCCGCCGGCTATGCCGTCGATGACGAGGAGCACGCCGTCGGCCTGCGCTGCATCGCCGCCCCGATCTTCGACGAAACCGGCGATTGCATCGGCGCCGCCTCCGCATCGGGGCCGACGGCCCGGATCGCCGAGGAACGGATCGCGCAACTCGGAGCGCTCGTGCTGAAGGCGTCGCGGGCCATTTCCGCCGAGATGGGCGCCAGCGCGGGGAGGAAGTAGCCTTTTCCCGCGTCGGCCCCACCGGCGCGGGCCGGCTTCGTCCTGGCGATGGGCCGCCGCCGTCAGCCCGTCTTCCGATACGCTTCGACATAGCGCCGCAGGACGGCGTTGATGGGCGTCTGATAGCCGGGCCCTGGGACTTGAACCAGGTCAAGACGTCCGCGCTCTGCGTTCGCGAGCAAAGAGTATCATCGTGACACTCTTTGCGTCTCCACCCGAGGCAACGCTTCCTTAACCATCTTCGCAGGCGGTCAGAAACAGCGCGCTAACCATCAATGTTGGAGGGCAAACAACGCAAAGGAGTTCACCGATGAAAATAGCGTTAATGTCCGTCGCTTCGGCGATCTTTATTTTCGGATCGTGTTTCGCCGGCGTAGCCCGCGAAGTCGTCACCCTTCACGGGGACGGCGTCACGGCCGAACGTCAATTGGAGCATCGAGACGCGGCCCTCGAACCTTACGTGCTATGCTCGATAAAGTACCTGCAGACGCGCGACGATCGCGGCTGGTACATGCGCCGGTCGGTGGACTGCGAGCAGTGAACGAGGAGCGCCGGCAAGCCGTCAAGAACGCGTAGCGAGTAGGCCGGCGCGGAGCTCGATCGAGCGCGGCTCGCCGAATTCGGGCAACGGCCAGTACGCTCTCATGGCCGCCAGAGCACCGCGAAACCGGCCAAACTTCAAGGCGCGCCAGACGGCTCGTCGGGCGTCCAGGCGGGCCAGCGCGGGCCGCTGGCGGTTTGCCCGAAAGTCGCAATTTGCGCATCAGCCGGCCGTTTGGCCGTCATTCAGCCGCCCGCGCAGCCCTGGCGCCGGTTTGCCCTTTCGCCTCGATGCGGGCGACATTGAGCACGACAACGAAAGGCTCGGGCTCCGCGTCGATTGTCGCCGTCCATTGGAGCCCATTTTTCAACTCGCCTTCACGGATCGCCCCTGTGAGCGCCCCTTCCAACGCGAGCAGCGCGGCGTGGATGGCTGTGATGCGTTCCTCGGGCACGTTCCGCCTCCTCCGGCTTTCACGGCCGCTGAGCCGTTCCTGGACCATCAACGCAGACCGATGCCTCCAGGCTCCGCCTCCCGAACCGTCCGGGAGACCCAGCGAAAACCCTCCCCCATCGGTGGGGAGGGTTTCGACCAATGCCGAGCGCCGCCGCGAACTCGGGATTTCCAAAAAGCAGGACGAGAACTGGCAGGCTCTCCGCCGCCCAAGCGAGGTGCGCGAGGGCCAAGCGCGGCGTGTGGCTCGATTGGCTCGACCGGGAATTCGGGTGGAGCGAGCGGGCGGCCTACAGGTTCAGCGAGGTCGCGGAGGCCTTCGGCGGCAAAGTTGCCACCCTGGAAAATTTGGAGATCGACGCCGGCGCTCTCTACTTCCGTTCCGGGCCTCACGTCCCGCCCGCCATCCGGCGGAGACCGGGCACGGTCATTACCACCAACCGTGCCGACTGTCCTTTGACGCGGCGAGATTTATTCTCCCGCGTGGTATTCCGCATCCGGCCCGGCCTCGCCTTTCCTCCGCTGACGGGCGGGCAGCGTAATGATCCGGTCTGCCATCGCGAGGATGACGCCCGCCTCTTCGGGGACCTCCGGAAGCATCGCGACGATCCGCTCCGCCAGTTCGCGGCGATAACGGTCGATATCAGGCTCGGCGTCAGCTTCTAGTCTGTCGGGCATAGGGCCGCCCTTCGCTGGGTTGTCGACAAATGCCCGCCGCAGCCACCCTGTTCCCGCCTGACCGAAAGCCCGCGTCTGGGCAGCCGCGCGCACGCTGGCGGCCCACCGGCGTTCAAACCGCGGAAACGACCGGCTAGGCCCCCGCCGCCGTCAGCGGCCGACTGTGTGGCTCGGCCGCGCGTCCTGACGGGCGCGCTCTGCCGCGCTATGGTCTCCGTCCGGCTCTGCCCTGTAGAATGCGCTTTCGCTGCCCCCGTAGGGTCTTAGCGTCGTGTCTTGATGTACAACAGAACGCATCGCCCTTTCGTAGCGATCAGCCGTGGGCAGCTTTTTCAGCGCTGTCCATCGTCTCTTTGGCGACGATTTCATTAACCCTGTCTACTCGCCAGGCGAAACATCGCGCAGAGACGGATGTTGGGAGGACAAGCAACCGAGAGGAGCGACCTATGAAAATCGCGTCAACATCCGCCGCCTCGGCCATCTTTATTTTCGCATCGGTCTCCGCCGGGGAGGCTGTGGCCCGCGAGACGGTCACGTTGCATGGGCCAGACGTCGTCGCCGAGCGCCACGCCGAGCAACGGGGCAAGGTGGCCCTCGTCGACGGCGTACTCTGTATCACAAACAACATCCCCACACGCGGCGACAAGGGTTGGTACATCCGGAAAGACGTGGACTGTCAGGAGTGAACGACCGGAGCTTCGGGGGGAAGCCCATGCCGCCGTTCAGCATCAGCGATGGTCTCTATCTCGTCATCCTCGGCGCCGCCGCGCCGATCGCCGCGGCCGAGCGTCCCCGCTTCCTCGCCGAGCTCGCGGCGGAGCTCGCGCGCTGCCCCATTCTCGGGGCCGGCGTGGTGCACAGGGCCGCTCCGAGCTTAGCGCGGCGAGGATCTTGGTTAATTTGATGGTTCTTTCTGCCGCGGCCGGTTGTTTATTGTCGAGGACAGAAAACGAATATTGCAGTCAATCCTTGTGACCCCAACGCCTTACGAAAAGATCTTCACACAGTGAAGCTCTCTGAGCGTCGAAATTCCCTGCCTACCCCCTGCGCAGGGAATTCAAATTCCCTGCCTACCCCTCCCGGCGCCTGTCGGCATCGCCGCACAAACGTTTGATCTTACCAACATTAGTCCGATTTTGAGCGTCGCCGGGGCGCCCGTTTTTCCCGCAGCCAGGGAAACGTAGGGAAAAGCAGGGAAGCAGGGACCGAAAGCGTCCGAGTCAAATTGAAAAAGCTATACCCCAGTTTGAGTGACTCTGGGCGGCTAGCCCAACCCTTACTTCGCCGGAGCCATGCATGTATAGCTGGCAGCGTCGGCGCGATCACCCTGGCCGGAAAATCGAGCGGCCGCCGGATATGGACACCACGGGCGCTGCGCTGCGATTCCCTTGGTTGGGTCGTTGTGACGATAGAGCGTCGCGATGATCTGATCCGGCGCCGCATCGTCCTCCACCCAGTGCGCCAGGGCCGCGACAAGGTCGTGCGCGGGATCGCGGCTGGGCGAGGGCAGGCCCACGACGCCGCCAACTGCATTCGGCCCGAGACCCAAGGCGCAGTGCTGCATGCCCGGAGCAACGAACAACCGATAGAAGGACTGGATTCTCCCGATCCCGCCCATCTTGGCCGCGACCTCCTTGTAATATTCGATCGAGCTCTCAGCGGGGATCCCTCCGTCGTTCCAGCCGTGATAGTGAAGCAACTTGCCGCCCGCGTCCCTGAAGGCGCTGAGATCGGGATCCGTCGCGTCAACCGCTCGCCCGGTCTTTCGCTCCGCCTGCGCGAGAGCGTCGGCGAGATTTTGGCCGCGGAGATTCCAGGCCGCGTCGTCGAAGACCATGTTGGCGAAGTAGCCGGTCACAAAGCCGTACATCAGCGTTTGCTCGATTTGTTTGGGCTCGGCGCCGGAAAGCCACATGCGCCAGCCGGCAGGGTCGGACTCGCCGCCCTCCGAATAGCCGGGAAAGACCGACCTGCCTGAGGCGTCCACCATGCCTGAATAGATCTTCTTCAACGCCGCGATCTGCGGCGCGGACAGGCATTCGTTTGTTTTGATCCCGGTGCACCCGAGACTTGATGGCTCGAAATGGCACTGCTCCGGATCCTCGATGAAACCGCTGTCGCCGCGGCAGGCTTTGAGGGCCGCATCGGTCACGACCGAGAGCTCTTGAGGGGCAATCCAGCTGTCGGGCGTCGCGACGAGGGCCTGCTGGGTCCAGATCCCATTGGTCAGCAATTTGGTCCAGAAATTCGCCGGCGAGCCGGCGACGATGCCGTCATAATCCCTCGGAAAACGCTGCGCCTCCATTAGCGCTTCCCGGCCGCCGTCCGAGCAGCCGGTGAAGTAGGCGTGAACGGGAGGTTTCGCGTAGTAATCCACAATGATTGCTTTTGACGCCAATGCCGTCTCATGGATCGCCCGCCAACCCCAGTCCACTATCTTTTCGGGATGGCCGAGGGCCCAGGTGGCGTCCAGCGCCACTCCCGTATGGCCCGTCTCGGTCGCCGACACCGCGTAGCCTCCCTTTAGTGCCCAATCCATCGGACCGTAGAGCATTGTTCCGGCGAATCCGCCGTTGCCGATGCCCTCGTACTTGCCGTTCCAGCCCGCCTGGGGCGGCAACCACACCTCGAAGGCGATGTCCGAGTCGGGCGACGGCCTGATCTTGCCTTGGACGCGGCAGAATGGAATGTTCACCATGACCGGAGTCGTGGGATTATTTCCTGCGACGCCAAAGGGCGGCGCCACATTCGTCGCAGAGCCAATGGCAGCGTCGCCGAATGTCTTGCCCGCTAGCCGTGCGCAATCTTCGCCCGCGACGGCGCCAGCCACAGAGAGCGTTAATGCCGCGACCGCGAAACGCGAGACGCGCACTATCCATCTCACTTCGGCGTTCGACACGGCGTTTTCCCTCTGCAATCCCGTCGCACGCGCCGCCTGCGGCGCGATCGGCAAGGAGCCTGGACTCGTTTGCAGGCTTGATCTGCGACAATCCAGCCAATTGCGGATTGCGTGATTGGGCGTAAATTGCGTGTTAGTCATGGCGACGGAGAACGCGCGCTATGGCCGAGTTAAGGATAGTCGCGGCGATCCTGGTCGCCGACATTGTCGGCTATAGTCGACTCACCGGGGCGGACGAAGAGGGCACGCTGGCCCGGCTGCGAGCGCTACGCAGCGGCCTTATCGATCCGACGATCGCGGTCCACAACGGGCGCGTCGTCAAGCGGACCGGTGACGGTGCGATCGTCGAGTTTCGGAGCGTGGTTGAAGCCGTGCGCTGCGCCATGGAGGTGCGCAACGGCTTGGCCGAGCGCAATGCCCGCTTGCCTGACGAAAAGCGCATCGAAGTCCGAGTCGGCATTCACTTGGGCGACGTCGTCGAGGAGGCCGACGGCGACCTGATGGGCGACGGGGTCAACATCGCTGCGCGCCTTGAAGAGATTTGCGAGCCGGGCGCGATCTTCCTTTCGGAAGACGCCTATCGCCAGGTGCGCGACAAGATCAACGAGACCTTGATCGACTTGGGGGAGCAAAACCTCAAGCACATCGCACGCCCGATGCGCGCCTACGCCCTGACTGGCGCGACCGGAGGGCGCGCCCTAGTTGGGTCCGTCGTCCCCGAATCGCCTGACTGGAGAGAGCGCCCTTCGGCGCTCGCCCCGATCCTCGAGAACACCCCGACCGTCGACCGGAAGTCGCGCAGCCGGAGGAGGCGTCGGGAGGCGATGCGGGCTGTGGTGGCCGCGATCCTGCAGAACGTCACCCGACGCACGACCGTCGACGCGCAGAAGCGCACAACGGGAGGGCGCCTCATCAGACCTTCCGGCGCCGTCCCGATCGTCGATCAGAGATTTCGTCGCAGGAGGTTCGTTCGTTTTCTCATCTTGGCGGCGATTCTCGCGACTCTGGCGACAAGGGCTTGGCGCGGGCAGGAGCCGTTTACGCCGCCGCCTTCCCCTGCGCCTCCGCCCGCGGGCGCGCTGGAGGCGCTGGAGCGGTTGCAGCGGCTCCGGTCTTATTCGCCCCAGCCTGCGCCGGCGGGCGCGGTAGATGACAAGCTCATGAAGGCGCCACGTCTTTCGATCGTCGTCCTGCCGTTCGCAAACTTAAGCGGCGACCCCGAGCAGGACCTTTTCGCTGACGGCCTGACCGACGACCTGATCACTGATCTCTCGCATTTGCCCGACAGCTTCGTCATCGCCCGTAACACTGCCCTGATTTACAAGGGCAAGGGCGTCGACGTGAAGCAGATCGGGCGCGAACTGGGCGTGCGATACGCGCTCGAGGGCAGCGTACAGTGGGTCGGCGAGACGATCACGGTCAATGCGCGACTGATTTCGACGGAAAGCGGCGCGGACGTCTGGGCCGACCGGTTCGAGGGCGAGCGCAGCAAACTTGGCAAATTGCAGGTCGAGTTCGCCTCGCGCATCGCGAAGGCGCTGGGGCGAAGTTCATGGTAAGGGTACGCGCGTGACGCCTGCGCGCACGTGGCTCACAGCGAATAGGCGATGGTGTGGGCGCGCTGCTCCTCAAGGCTGATTTCGAGGGGTAAGAATTTCCCATCCAATTTATGCGCGAGCTTTTTGACGCGGTTTCAGCATCAGACCGCCAGGCCCAAACGCTCTCCCGCGCTTCCTGCGCCGCTGCGGCCGCCCGTCGCAGAGGGCGGCGGTGTCGGGATCGGCGAAAAGCAACTGCTGGCGGTCATAGCCGCGCTGCGTCGCATGGTAAGGCAGGTCGGGAACGACAACTCGGGCGAGACGAGCCATCTTGCGACGGGTAGCGACGCACCTCCGGCATGAGCCAATATACTACATTATCATACGAGACATATGTCAGGAGCGGATTCGGCGTGCGGGAATGACGGCATCCAACCGTCTGTTGCAGGCGAATGACCGTCGATGAGCCTATCGCCCGCTCAACAACAAATTTATCTTGACAACTTACTAGGTTGTGTTGACCATCGGTCCTTAGGGAATGCGTAGCAAATTGGGGAACGCTTGGCGGGTGCGTCCCGCAGCCTCGGGCGCAAGTGGCGCGTTCGAGGCTGGGCGGGCTGCGCGGGGTCCAAGGGAGGGGCCCGGCGGAGGATTTGACTGTTGCTGACAATTTGACGGCTCGTGATGTCGGTCCACCGCTAGGCGGCCACATCCACGGTCGCTGATCCGGGGGAGTTCGCCTTGACCGCCTACCTCAGCACGATCGTCTCCGGCCACGTTTTCTACATATCTTCATCTGACACGGCCTTTTACACCACTGCCTATGCCGGGGGTACACAGTTCGTCTTCGGCGGCGGCATCGCTTTCGGTGCGGTCGTCTCCTCGGGCGGCCAGGAGGCCGTCGCGAACGGCGGCACGGACCACTTGACCTCCGTCTTTAGTGGCGGTGTCGAGGCCGTCGCGAGCGGCGGCGTCGCGAATCACACATTGGTTTACGCGGGCGGCTCTGCATATGTCGCAGCGGGCGGCGTCGCGTATCACACCCAAGTTTATTCAGGCGGCTCCGCATATATCGGGGGAGCCGAGTACTACACACGCATCGACAGTGGCGGCAGAGAAGCGATCGGTTCTGGCGGCGTCGAAACATCCGGCTTCATCGCGAAAGACGGCAGCGAATATGTCTCGAACGGCGGCGTGGCATACGGGACCGACGACGGATGGGAGCAGTATGTCCTCTCCGGCGGGGTCACTTCCTACGTCTCGGTCGTCGACGCCTCTCTCAGGCGCGATGCCTTCCAGCACGTGCTGAGCGGCGGGACCGCATACTACTCTTACGTGTCCGGCACCTTTGATTCCCCGTTTGGCCAACACTACGACATCGGCGGTCGCCAAATCGTCTCGAGCGGAGGACTAGCCTACGGCGCTTCCGTCTATTCGCTCGGCTTCCAGGAGGTCCTATCCGGCGGAACGGCCGACTACACCTATGTGGGGAGCGGCGGCATCGAGCGCGTCTGGGGCATTTCCGACTACGGCGTCGTGGCCGCCGGCAATCAGTACATAGAATTTGGCGGCGAAGCTTACGACACCACCGTCGAGTGGAGCCAGTACGTCGAGGCGGGCGGCGCCGCCTTCGACGTTTCGTGCCTGAGCGGCGGAGATCAGTATGTGGCGGGCGCCGCTTACTCCACCTACGTGTTGAACGGGGGCCGCCAACGGGTCTACAACTATAGTTTCGACACCATCGTCTCTTCCGGCGGCGTCCAGACGGTCCTGGGAGCCGCCTACCGCACCTCTGTGGCCACTGGCGCGACCCAGTACGTCGACGGACCCCAAGGACGCGCCTACGCGGACACCGTCTATGGCGCCGTATACATCGTGCGCAATCACTATGGCGCCGGATCCGATTCGTCGAGCACGATCGGAAGCGGCGGCGTCGAATATCTCGGGGGTTACTCCTATTACGACACGATTGCGAGCAGCGGCGCTCAGGACGTCAAATCCGGGGCCTTGGCCGCGTATGGCGTCATTTCTGCCGGCGGCGACCAGGACGTCTATTCCGGCGGCGTGACCAACGTTACGTACGATTACGGCAATCAATACGTGCATAGCGGCGCGTACACCTACTATACATACGTCTATTCGGGCGGACTCGAAAATAACAAAGGATACGCCGGCGAGACATTTGTGTATTCGGGCGGAGTCCTGAATGTCGAGGCGGGGGACCTCGGCAACTATTACGCCCAGCTCTCCGGCGGCAGGATGTCCGACCGCGGCTCCGCCTACGGCGCCGACATCTTCTCCGGCGGCGATGAATATGTCTTTTCGGGCGCCGTCGACGGGTCGTCGCGCATCGCACAGGGCGGGCGGCAGACCGTCGACTCGGGCGGCACGGCTGATTCGGCCACGGTCTCGTCGGGTGGCGCCCAGGACGTCCATGGTTTTGCCGAATACACGACGGTCGCCCAGGGCGGGACGGAGAACATCCTGTCCGGCGGCGACGACGATCACTCCAATGACTATGGCGAGGAGAAGGTTTCCTCAGGCGCCGCGGCGTCTTACGACACGGTCAAATCGGGCGGGGTACAGATCGTCCGTGGCTTGGCCTTGCATGACGCCATCTTGCTGGATGGCGCACAGAACGTTTCGTCGGGGGGCGTCGAGCAGTATAGCCAGGTCTCCGGCCGCGAGACCATCTTTGCCGGAGGCTCGGGCGCCAGCGAGACGATCGATAGCGGCGGCGACTTGATCGTCCTGTCGGGCGGCGTCGATAGCGCATCCCGTGTCGCGAACGGCGGACACGAGGCCGTCTCCGACGGAGGTGCGGACTATCTTGCGACCGTCGCTTCGGGCGGCTTCCTGTCAGCGAACAGCCTCGCCGACCAGACGACCGTCGAAAGGGGTGGCGTGCAACTCGTCTTTAGCGGCGGCGTCGACGACTTCGCTCAGATCTACGGCAAGGAGAAGATCTCCGGAGGCCTGGGCTATCTCGACACCGTCTATAGCGGCGGCACGGAACAGATCTACAAGAACGGCATCACCAGCGGAGCGGTTATCTTCAAAGGCGGCGGAGTGGTCGTCTCCTCGGGCGGCACGGTCGCGGCCGCCACCCTCGCGGGCGGAGCTCTGACCGTATACACAGGCGGGCGCGTGTCGGGCGGTCTGACCATTTCCAGTGGAAGGGCCAACATTGCGGGCGGCGAAGTCGCGACCGGGCAGTCGGTTGTGTTCTCCGGCTCCGCGGGCGTTCTGGCGCTCTACGATCTGGCGGGCTTTCACGCGACGATCGGTGGCTTCTCGACCGGCGACAAGCTCGACCTCGGGGGCTTCACTTACAGCTCGACCGAGACCGTGACTTTCACGGAGTTCGCCTCTCTGGCCTCGGGATTGCTCACCGTTACCGATGGGGCGGATGTGGCCAACCTGACGTTGCTCGGCAAATACGCCACCAGCAACTTCGTTCTGTCGGACGACCAACACGCCGGCACGTTCGTCAAGCACGTCTGAGCCGCAAGGAGGGGCGGGCCATTCCATAAGCTGACCCGAGGGCGTCTTCCGAGATCCAAGCCCCTCTCCTCCGTTTTGCCTCAGCCCGCCGCCTCGAAGATTGCGCCGGTCAAAAAGTCCGGCCAGTCCCGCTCGAAGAACGGGCGCCGTTCGCGGTCGTGCGCGCGCAGCGGCCGGGTCCGAAGCGCGAAATGATCCTCCTCGAGGCGGACAAGAATCTGCTCGGCTCGGTCTTCGGCCCGCTCGGCGAGAAAACGGAAATCACCGAGCGGCCCAGTTCGCGCGAGCGGGACGCACTCGCCTTCGGGGCTGCACACGGCGCGCGCGCCACGGCTCCCGCCTCCTCGCCCGACATAATAGGCGAGCGCCGTGAGCACCGCCTCGGAGACGATCGCCATCTGCCGCCATTGCAGCGCCCTCGCAGCTTCGTAGGCGCCTTCGTAGGCGAGCCCACGCTTGCGGATCGAGGCGTTGAGCGCCCGGGCGCCGGCGAAGGCCTTCTTCACGTCGCCCGCGCTGCACACGATCCCGGCGTGGTCGCTCATTCGGGCCTGGACCTCCGTCTTGATGGCGCCGGCGGCGATCGAGCCGCCGGCGCGAAGGACGTCGAGGATATCGCCGAGCCCGGCTTCGACGAGATCTTGCGGGGACGCATGGGCGATTTCGGCGTCCCGGCGCGAAGCGATATGTTCGGCGCATCGCGTGCCGAAAACCTGGCCGGCGTTCAGCGCGGCGCCGCCGGGCCGGGTTACGCCATGCGTCCCCGCCGCTTCGCCGGCCGCGTAGCAGCCTTCGAGGCTCGTCTGTCCCCAGATGTCGACCGCCAGCCCTCCGTTCATGTGCTGGTTGTTGATCGCGAATTCGAGCGGGCTTTGTGTGATGTCGTATTTGTAGCGCTTGTAGAGTTCGATCGACAAAGGATTCATCTTGCGGAGCCGGTCGATCGGCCTTTCGAGCAACGCGCCGGAGTTCCTCAGATAGGCCTCGACGTCGGGGTCGAGGCGGCCGAGATCGAAATCCGCGTCTCCCGGAACCGCAAGCGGATTGCGGTTGAAGTCCATGAACACCCGCCGTCCCGCCTGCGTCTCGCGAAACACGGCGAGGTCGAACAGGCTCGAGCCGAACTCGAGCATGCGGGTCGCGTGGAACGGCCATTGATAGCCCTTGCGGAAGACGTTCGAGGCGAGCTCGCGCGTGGTTCGGTAATAGTCGCCGAGGAAATTGTGCTCGCGACCGCGGGAGTCGAGCGAGAAGACAAAGGGGATGCATTGCACGTAGGTTCCGGACAGATTCCATGGAAAGCGTTCGCGCGACGTCCCGATGCCGAACTGGCTCTCCGTCAGGTTGACCGCTTCGAGGCCCGCCTCGAGTGCGAGTCCCAGCGAGCCGAAACAATGCCTGGGGTAGACGCTGTCGCGATAGAGCTCGCCTGGCCCTCCGCTTGCGATGACCAGGAAATCGCAAAAGAGCGCGGTCAGGCCGAGGGGATTGTCGTCCGTGCGGCCTTTCGGGCGAATGGCGAGGGCTCCGGCCACGCGGCGCGGCGAGCCCTGATCGACGAGAAGGCGAACGGCGGTCGCGTTATTGATGATCGGTATGTCGAGCCGGATCGCTTCCTTCGCCAGCACTTGCACCATCAAGCGAGACGTGCGCGGACCGCAACTCGTCGCCCGGCCGACTTCGTCGTGATCGGTCTGGTAACGCAGCACGCCGCCGAGCCTGTCCTGCGGGATCGGCAATCCCAGGTACTGCAGGGACGCCAGCGCGCGCGCCGAGCCCACCGCCTCGACATAGGCGGCATCCCCGTTCATCGCCCCGCCTGCGCCGAGCGCGTCGGCCATGGCGCGGAAGTCATCGCCTCGATCCGCGCTGTTGGCCGTGTGCAGCGTCTGCTTGTCCGACCCGGAGCAGGCCGACGTGCCGCCGAATGCGCTCTGGGTGGCGATCGCGACGTCGATGTCGCGGCGCTTCAACTCGACCGCCGCCCGCAATCCCGCAGCACCACTGCCGAGGACCAACGCGCGGCAGCGCCGGACAGGCAATGTGAAGCCGAGCGCCCGCATGAATTCCTGCGGCGCCTTTTCGTTGGCGAGCTTCGGCATCGCAATGTCGGTTAGTCCATCGAGGATCTTGCGGGGGATCGTCAGGCTCAAGAGCGGGGTCCTCGATTGGGGATTGACGGGCTGGTCAAAACCGGCTACGAGCATTTAGCACGTTCCAAATCTCTCGACAATTGTCAATAAAAGCCGCCGTCTATGTTGGTAGTTTTTGGGGGACGGTTCGAGTTTCTTATTGGAACGTGACAAAAATGGACGGTGGAGTTGATTTTATGAACGACGGCGCGGCCGGGGAAGGGGAAGTTCGCGAAGGCCGCGCGACCATCGTCGACGTCGCGCGCCGCGCCGGCGTTTCGAAGTCGACGGTTTCGCTGGTGCTGGGCGGGAGCGCGCTTGTGGCCGAGGCGACGCGGGAGCGCGTGTCGGACGCGATGTCGGAGCTCGGCTACATCTACCATCGCGGCGCTGCGACCCTGCGTGGCGCCAAGTCGGGCGTGCTCGGCATGGTCATCAACGACCTGTCGAACCCGTTCTACGTCGAGTTGGCGATCGGCATCGAGCAGGCCTGCCAGGGCGGCGCATTCATCCCCTTTCTCGCCAACACCGCGGAGAACCCGGTCCGTCAGTTGCAGGTGATCCGATCGATGCGGGAGCACGGAGCCGCCGGGCTGGTGCTGGCGCCGGCGATCGGCTCGTCGCCGGGCGAGTTGAAGGCGCTCGTTGCGGGCTTGCCGGTCGTGCAAGTGATGCGGCGTCTTCCAAGCCTCAAAGCTTCCCTCGTCGCGCCGGAGAACAAGGAGGGCGCCCGCAAGGCCACCGCCCATCTGATCGCCAACGGGCACAAGCGGATCGCGTTCGTCGGCGGGATGACGTCGCTGCTTGTCCGCGACGAACGCCTGGCGGGATATCGGCTCGCTTTGGAAGAAGCGGGCGTTCCGTTCGACGCTTCGCTGGTCATCGAAACGATGCCCAGCATCTCGGGTGGAGCGGCGGCGGCGCCCCAGTTGCTCAATCTGACCGGAGGAGCCACCGGCGCCCTTTGTTTCAACGACGTCGTCGCGATCGGACTCATCCGCGCCTTCACCGAGGCCGGCGTCAAGGTCGGGCGGGAATTCGCCGTGATCGGCTTCGACGACATCGAATGGGCCAAGCATACCCTGCCGGCCTTGACGAGCGTCGCGGTCAACGGACGCAACCTCGGCTCCCGGGCCGCCCAGCTTCTGATGCGCCAGCTGGCGAGCGGGGACTTCGAGCCGGAAGCGGTGCTGTGCCCCACGACCCTCGTCATCCGCGCGTCTTGCGGAACTTCGAACCTCTTTCAAGCGGGAGCCGATTCATGACCAAACTCCGGTGGGGACTGATCGGCGCCAGCACCATCGCCGCCGAGCATATGATCGGCGCGATCCGCGCCAACGGTGGCGAAGTCGTCTCCGTCATGAGTGCGAACGCGGATCGCGCCAGCAAATACGCTCGCGAACATGACATCGCCCATGCGACGACGAGCCTCGCCGACCTGGTCGGGTCGAAGGGGATCGACGTGGTCTACATATCGACGACGAACGAGCTGCATCGCGACCAGGTCTTCGCCGCGGCTGCCGCCGGAAAGCACGTGCTGTGCGAGAAGCCCCTGGCGCTGACCGTTGCTGACGCGCGCGCAATGGTCGTCGAATGCCGCAAGCGGGGCGTGGTCCTGGGCACAAACCATCATCTGCGCAATGCCGCGACTCACCGCACGATGCGCGCCGCGATCAAGGAGGGGCGAATCGGCAAGCCGCTGTTCGCGCGGGTGTTCCACTCCGTCTATCTGCCCCCCCATCTGCAGGGATGGCGGGTGGAGAAGCCCGACGCCGGCGGGGGTGTGGTGCTGGACATCACGGTGCATGACGCGGATACGCTGCGCTTCGTGCTCGACGACGAACCGACGTCGGTGATCGCAATGACTTCTCAGGCGGGGATGGGGCGAGCGGGCCTCGAGGACGGCGCCATGGGCGTCATCCGCTTCTCCAACGGTCTGCTCGCCCAGTTCCACGACGGATTCACCACCCGATACGCGACCACCGGATTCGAAGTGCATGGAGAGGCGGCCTCCCTGATCGGCCGGGATTGCATGACCCAGGCGCCGAAGGGCGACGTTCTCCTCCGCACTTCCGCAGGCGAAGAGGCGCTGAAGCTCGAACACGAAAATCTGTACGCGCGTTCGGTCCGCCTTTTCCGGGACGCGACGCAGGGACGGGGCGCCCGGCGGCGACGGGCGAAGACGGCGTCAAATCGTTGAGCGTCGCCGTCTCGGCTCTGAAAGCCGCGCGCTCCGGCACCGCGACTGCAATCGATCTGAGCGTCTGAGGCGAGCATGAGCAGGCAGAAGGTCGTTTCCGCCTCAGAGGCCGCCCGCCTCATCCCCGATGGCGCGATCGTCACGGTCTCCTCGTCGTCGGCGCTCGGCTGTCCCGACGCCACGCTGGCCGCGATCGGAGACCGGTTCGAGGCGGAAGGTCATCCGCGCAATCTGACGACTCTTCATCCGATCGCCGCGGGCGACATGTGGGGCGTGAAGGGCGTGGATCATCTGGCGAAGCCCGGATGTCTGGCCCGCGTCCTGGCCGGCTCCTATCCGTCCGGTCCGTCTTCGGCCGAGCCGCCGGCAATCTGGAAGATGATCACCGGCGACGCGATACCGGCCTACAATGTGCCTTCCGGAGTCCTGTTCGACATTCATCGCGAGGCGGCGGCGAAGCGGCCGGGCGTCCTGACCAAGGTGGGGATGGAGACGTTCGTCGATCCTGTCCACGAGGGCTGCGCCATGAACGCCAAAGCGGCGGCGGAGCCGATCGTCGAGCGCGTCGCCTTCGCGGGCGACGAATGGCTGTTCTTCCCCACCATCGTTCCGCAGGTCGCGATCATTCGCGCCACCACCGCCGACGAAAGGGGAAACCTTTCCTACGAGCACGAGGGCGGCATTCTCGGGCCGCTCGATCAGGCGCTCGCGGTCCGCAACAACGGCGGGATCGTCATCGCGCAGGTCAAACGGCTCGCGGCGGCGGGCACCTTGCGCCCCCATGACGTCGTCGTGCCCGGCATACTCGTCGACTACATCGTGGTCGCGCCGGACCAATTGCAGACGACGCACACGGCTTACGAACCGGCCATTTCGGGTGAAATCTTTCGCCCGCTGTCGTCCTTCGAGACGCCGAAGTTCGATGTCGCCAAGGTGATCGCGCGGCGGGTAGCGCAGGAGCTGCGCGACGGCGACGCGGTCAACATCGGCTTCGGCATTTCCGCCAACGTGCCGCGCATCCTGATCGAGGAGGGGAGGCACGGCGCGGTGACCTGGGTCATCGAACAGGGCGCGGTCGGCGGCGTGCCGCTGCTCGATTTCCAGTTCGGCTGCGCGTCCAACGCCGAGGCGATCGTTCAGTCCCCGCACCAGTTCACCTACTTCCAGGGCGCGGGCTTCGACATGTCGCTGCTCTCCTTCCTGGAGATCGACCGCTTCGGCTCCGTCAACGTTTCCAAGCTCGGCGTGCGGCCCCATGTCACGGCGGGCGCAGGCGGTTTCGTCGACATCACGGCGCGCGCCAAGAAGATCGTCTTTTCCGGCTATTTCACCGCCGGCGCCAAGCTCGAGGTCCGCAACGGCGCTGTGACGATCCTGAAGGAGGGCAGGGTCAGGAAGCTCGTTCAATCCGTAGAGCAGATTTCATTTTCGGGCCCGCGCGCAATCGCTCAGGGCCAGGAGATCCTCTATGTCACGGAACGTTGCGTGCTTCGCCTGGAGGCGGAAGGCGTTACGGTCGTCGAGCTGGCGCCGGGCGTCGATCTGAAGCGTGACGTCCTCGCCGAGGCCGAGTTCCCGCTGAGAGTGGCGCCGGAACTGCGCAAGATGGATCCGGCGCTCTTTCATCCGGCGCCGATCAACCTCGAGCTCCGCCCGGCGCCGGAGGCGCTCGCATGAGCTCCTTCATCGAATTGACCTTCGAGGGGCCCGTTGCCCGCATCGCGATGAAGCGCGCCGACAAGCTGAATGCGCTGGACCGGGCGATGATCGACGGGCTTGCAGACGCAGCGCGCGCAATCGAGGCGTCGCGGGAGGCGCGGGTTGCGGTCCTTTCCGGCGAGGGCAAGGCCTTTTGCGCCGGGGGCGACATCGCCGCCTGGGGCGGGCTTCCGGCGTTGGAAATGTGGCGCGACTGGACGCGGGCGGGACATCGCGCATTCGAGGCGTTGGCGCGTCTGCGCGTTCCGCTGATCGCGGCGATGACCGGCCACGCGTTCGGCGGCGGACTGGAGCTCGCGGCTGTCGCGGACATCCGCATAGCGGAAAGCGGAATCAAGCTCGGCCTGCCCGAGTCGGGGCTCGGCATGGCGCCGGGATGGTCCGGAACGCAACGGCTGGTGCGTCGATTCGGGGCGTCGGTCGTGCGACGCATGGCGCTGGCCGGCGCGATGTTCACCGCGGAGGATGGGCTCGCGCTCGGGCTTGTCGACGAGGTTACCGCGATAGGCGAGGGGATCGGTCGCGCCGAGCAGTTGGCCGCCGACATCGCCAGGCGGGGCCCCGTGGCGGTGCAGATCATCAAGGCGATGATCAATTCCGCCGAGGGCGAGGACCGCGACGCTCCGATCGAAGGACTGGCCGGCGCGCTGACCGCGGCGACTGAGGATCTGGCCGAGGGAGTCGCGGCGTTCCGAGCCAAACGGCCGCCGAACTTCGTCGGCCGGTAGGAGAGCCTTCATGAACGCCAGAACGGTAATCTCAGTCGACGAAGCCAAGCTGACCGCGGCGCTCGCGCGCTTTCCGCGCGAGCGTGCGATGTGGATCGACGGCCGCGCAGCGCATGGCGCCGGCGAGACGATCGAGCGGCTGAGTCCCGCGCATGGCGTTCTCGTCACGCGCGTGCCGCGGGGCGGCGCCTCGGACGCGCGCCTCGCCATCGCGGCGGCGCGTCGAGCCTTCGACTCGGGGCCCTGGCCGAAGGAAACGGCTTCGAGCCGCGCGCGGGTGTTGTTGAATACCGCCGATCTGATCGACCGCGACCGTGAGCTGCTGGCCACTCTGGACGCGTTGGAGTCCAGCAAGCCGATTGCTCAGGCGCGCGGCGAGATCGAAGGCGCCGCCGACATCTGGCGCTACGCCGCCTCGCTGGCCCGCGAACTTTCCGGCGATAGCTACGCCAACCTCGGTCCCGACCGCCTCGGGCTCGTGTTGCGCGAACCGATCGGGGTCGTGTCGATCATCACGCCCTGGAATTTTCCGCTGCTGATCGTCTCGCAGAAGCTGCCCTTCGCGCTCGCCGCCGGCTGCACATGCGTTGTGAAGCCGAGCGAGATGACGTCGGCTTCGACCCTGCATCTGGCTCAGCTTCTCGCCGAGGCGGGCCTACCGGCGGGGGCGTGCAATGTCGTCACCGGCTACGGCCCGGAAGTCGGGGCGCCGATGACGAGCGACGCGGAGGTCGACATGGTTTCCTTCACTGGCTCGACCGGCGTGGGCCGCGCTGCGATGGCCGCCGCCGCGGCGACCCTGAAGAAAGTGTCGATGGAGCTCGGCGGCAAGAATCCGCAAGTGATCTTCCCAGACGCCGACATGGACGCGGCGCTCGATGCCGCGACCTTCGGCGCCTACTTCAATGCGGGCGAGTGCTGCAACGCCGGCTCCCGGCTGCTGCTTCACGCCGACATCGCCGCGGGCTTCCTCGCCGAACTCGCGGAGCGCGCCCGCTCCGTGCCGGTCGGCGATCCGCTCGATGAGGCGACCCGGGTTGGCGCGCTCATCAGCCCGGACCATCTCGGAAAGGTCGAAACGCACGTGTGGGCCGCGCGCGGGGCAGGGGCGAAGGTGCGTACCGGCGGCGAACGGCTGACCTCGAACGGGCTGTTCCTGGCTCCCACCATCGTCGAAGGCGTCACGACGTCGATGGCGATCGCCAGCGCGGAAGTGTTCGGACCCGTCGTTGTCGCTCTGACTTTCACGACCGTCGAAGAGGCGATCGAGATCGCCAACGCGACGGACTACGGGCTCTCGGCAAGTGTATGGAGCCGGGATCTCGACACCGCAGTCGCGGTCGGCCGTGGCGTGAAAGCCGGCACCGTCTGGGTCAACACCTTCATGGATGGCGCGCCCGAGCTTCCGTTCGGCGGCTATCGTCAGTCGGGCGTCGGTCGGGAACTTGGCCGCAACGCCGTCAAGGATTACACCGAGGAAAAGACGTTCCACATCCATACCGGCCCGCGCACGAGCTGGTGGCTGCCGCGGAACGGCGCGAGGAACTAAGAATCGGAGGCGCCAATCGCTTCTGGCTGACGGGGCCGGACCGTATCCGGCGGGAGAGACGAACTGGGAACGCATACGATGAAACTTCGCACCATTGTGACGGCGGGCGTCATGGCCGCCGCGGCGATCGGCTTTGTGAGCGCAGCGCCCGCGGCCGACGTCAAGGAAGTGCAGTTGCTGAACTGGTGGACCTCGGGCGGCGAAGCAGCCGCATTGAACGTCCTCAAGCAATATCTCGGCAAGGAAGGCTACACCTGGAAAGACGTACCGGTCGCCGGGGGCGGCGGCGAAGCCGCGATGACCACACTTAAAGCGATGTTGGCGGCCGGCAAACCGCCAATGGCGTCGCAGATCCTCGGCTATTTCGCGCTCGATTACGCTGAGGCGGGCAAACTCGCCAATGTTGACTCGCTCGCCAAGAAAGAAGGCTGGGCCAATGTCGTGCCCAAGGCTTTGCAGAAGTTCACCACCACCGACGGCAATTGGGACGCCGTTCCGATCAACATCCATTCCGTCAACTGGATCTGGGTCAACAAGGCGCTCATGGACAAGATCGGTGGAACCGAGCCAAAGAACTTCGACGAATTGCTCACGCTGCTCGACAAGGCCAAGAAGGCCGGCGTCATCCCGCTCGCGCTCGGCGGCCAACCTTGGCAAGAAGCGACGATGTTCGACTCGGTCGTGATGTCGACCGGCGGCCCCGACTTCTACAAGAAGGCGTTCGTCGATCTCGACGATGCAGCGCTGAAATCGGACACGATGAAGAAGTCCTTCGACAATCTCGCCAAGCTGCGCGCCTATGTCGACCCGAACTACGCCGGGCGCGACTGGAACCTCGCCACCTCGATGGTGATCAAGGGCGACGCCCTATTGCAGGTGATGGGCGATTGGGCGAAGGGCGAATTCGTGAATGCCAACCAGAAGGCGGGCAAGGACTTTCTCTGCTATCGATTCCCCGGCACCGACGGAACGGTGATCTACAACACCGACATGTTCGCGATGTTCAAGGTTCCGGAGAGCGAGCGCGCGGGGCAGCTTGCACTCGCCGACGCGACGATGAATCCTGAAGGTCCAGGTGGCGTTCAATGTGATCAAGGGCTCGGTGCCCGCCCGAATGGACGTTCCGGACACCGCTTTCGACATGTGCGGCAAGAAGGGCATCGCCGACGTGAAAGCTGCCAATGCGAAGGGAACCTTCGTCGGCTCGATGGCGCAGAACTACGCCCAGCCGCCGGCGATCGCCGAAGTCTATCATGATGTCGTGACCAAGTTTTTCCACGGCGAGATCAAGACCTCCGACGCCGCCGTCGCGGAACTCTACAAGGCGATCGAGGCGGCGAAGTAGCGTCGCCAATCGGCCTCCGCTCGCGCGTCTGTACGCTCGGGCGGGGCCGACCCCCTCATCTCGTTGGAACGAATGCGCCATGACCGACGAACTCGCTGTCGCTCCCATTGTCGACGTCACGATGCCGCGGTGGCACGGACCTCTGCGCGGGCGCGCGCAGAACGCCCTGCCGAAACTCGTCCTCGCGCCGTCCTTCGTCCTCGTGCTGATCTTCGTCTACGGCTTCAATCTGTGGACGCTGTTTCTCTCGTTCACCAATTCCAAGGCCTTCACGAGCACGCGCCTGATTGGCTGGGTCAATTACCAGAAGTTGTGGACCTGGACCTTCGATCCTACCTCGAACTGGCATACGGCTATCGTTAATATGGGCCTGTTCGGCGGGCTCTATGTCTTCTTCTGCCTCGTCCTTGGCCTGACCCTGGCGATCCTGCTCGACCAGAAAATTCGCGGCGAGGGGATCCTGAGGCCGATCTATCTCTATCCGTTGGCGCTGTCGTTCATCGTCACCGGCACGGCGTGGAAGCTGTTTCTCGATCCGCGCATCGGGCTGGACAAGGCGATGCATGACCTCGGCTGGACGAGCTTTCATTTTGACTGGGTCGTCACTCCCAGAATGATGATATACTGCGTCGCCATAGCCGGCGTGTGGCAGACGTCGGGTTTCGTCATGGCGATGTTCCTGGCGGGCCTGCGCGGTATCGACGGCGAAATCCTCAAGGCGGCGCAGATCGACGGCGCGACGCCCTTCGCCACCTATCGGCGCATCGTCATCCCAATCATGCGGCCCGTGTTCCTTTCCGCCATAATCGTTCTGACGGGCATGGCGCTCAAGTCGTACGATCTTGTCCTTTCCGTCACCGGCAAGAACCCCGGCGGCGCCGCTGAGCTGCCTTCGACCTTCATGTATTCCTATACGTTCACGCGCGACCAGATGGCGGTCGGCTCGGCGAGCGCGATCATCATGCTTATGACCATCGCCGCGATCATGGTTCCCTATCTCTATTCGGAACTGAGGGAGAAGAACCGATGAGCGCCGTTGACGCCCTCAGCGTCCGCCCGAGCCGCGAGCCGACCCGTTCGCCGATCGGCGCCCGGATCGTGATCTATGGGCTGCTCGCGCTGTTCGCGCTCGTCTATCTCCTGCCGCTCGTCGTGATGGTGCTGACGTCGCTGAAACCGCTCGCCGAGGTGACCGGCGGCAACATGTTCTGGCTGCCGCACGACCTGACCTTCGAGCCCTGGACGAAGGCCTGGGGCACTGCCTGCGTGGGCCTGACCTGCGCGGGTATTAAGGGTTATTTCTGGAATTCCATCAAGATGGTTGTCCCAGCGGTGCTCATCTCGACGCTGCTCGGCGCGCTCAACGGCTACGTGCTGACCAAGTGGCGCTTCCCCGGCGACAAGCTGGTGTTCGGCATGATGCTGTTCGCCTGTTTCATCCCGTTCCAGTCAGTGCTCATTCCGATGGCGACGATCCTCGGCAAGCTCGGCGAGGTCGGCACGGCGCTCGACGAACTCGATCGGCATGTCTCTGGGCTTCGGCAATCCGACCGTCAATCTGGTGCTGGTGCACACGGTCTACGGTCTCGGGTTCACGACCCTGTTCTTCCGCAACTACTACGAGGCGTTTCCAGACGAGCTCGTCAAGGCTGCGATGATCGACGGGGCGGGTTTCTTTCAGATTTTCCGGCGCATCCTGTTGCCCAATTCCGGGCCGATCTTCATCGTCACCGTCATCTACCAGTTCACCAACATCTGGAACGACTTCCTGTTCGGCGCGACCTTCGCGGCGGGCGACGCAAGCCCGATGACGATCGCGCTCTATAACATCGTCAACACGTCGACCGGCGTCACCGAATACAACGTCAACATGGCCGCGGCAATTATCGCCGCCGCGCCGACGCTGTTCGTTTACATCGTCGCCGGACGCTATTTCGTGCGCGGGCTGATGGCCGGCGCGGTGAAGGGGTAGATCATGGCCTTCCTCGAAATCAGCACCCTACGCAAGCGGTTCGGCGCGCGCGAGATCCTCAAGGGCATCGACCTGACACTCGACAAGGGTGGGTTTCTCGTCCTGGTCGGTCCGTCCGGCTGTGGCAAGTCAACGCTGCTCAACACCATCGCTGGGCTCGAATCGATCAGCGCGGGCCAGATTCGTATTGACGGTCACGCGATCAACGATCTGCATCCTTCCAAGCGCGACATCGCGATGGTGTTCCAGTCCTACGCGCTCTATCCCAACATGTCGGTGGCGCAGAACATGGCCTTCGGGATGGAGATGCGCGGCGTGCCGAAGCCGCAGCGCGACAAGGCGGTGGCGGAGGTCGCCAAGACCCTGCAGATCGGGCATCTGCTCGATCGGCGACCAAGTCAGCTCTCCGGCGGCCAGCGCCAGCGCGTTGCAATGGGCAGGGCCCTGGTTCGTCAGCCGCGAGTCTTCCTCTTCGACGAACCGCTGTCGAATCTCGACGCCAAGCTGCGCGTCGACATGCGGGTCGAAATCAAGCGTCTTCATCAGGTGACCGGCACGACAATCGTCTACGTCACACACGACCAGATCGAGGCGATGACGCTGGCCACGAAGATCGCCGTTCTGAAGGATGGCGAGTTGCAGCAGGTCGGTACGCCGAACGAAGTCTACAACATGCCCAGCAATCTCTTCGTGGCCGACTTCATGGGTTCGCCGGCGATGAACCTTCTCGAAGGCAAGGTGACGCGCGCGGACGGCGCCGCGAAGATTGTGCTCCAGCGCAAGGACCACCCGCCGATCGTCGTGCCGGCCCCGCCGAGCGCCGAGGCGCGCAATCTCGCCGACGGCGCCAAGGTGATCTTTGGCATCCGGCCTGAAGCGGTTAACGACAAGGAAAGCATGGACCGCAACGCCAAGGTGGTCGCGACATTCGACGCTAATGTCGAGATCGTTGAACCGGCGGGCGCTGACACGTTCGTCGTCACCCACATCGCCGGCAAGGAGGTCACGGCGCGCATGCGAGCGGACGCCGAAGTGCGCGTCGGTCAGAGCCATGCCTTTGCCTTCAACCTCGACAAGGCGGTGCTGTTCGATCCGCAGACGTCGCGTCGGATCTGAATCAAGCGAACGTTTAGGCTGCGGGCGTTCGCGACTCCGCGACCGAGCGGGGGCGTGCGCCACGAAGCCCAAGAGAACCTTATGGTCAACCCGGAAACAGTCGACGTATTGATTATCGGCTCAGGCATGGGCGGGGCGACCTGCACCGCAGGGCTCGCGCCGACCGGAGCGCAGATCCTGATCCTCGAGCGCGGCGCCCGCCTGCGTGACAGCGCCGATGCACGCGACCCCCGCGCCATCTTCCAGCGTGGCGTCTTCCGGCCGCGGGAAACCTGGCTCGACGGCGCCAGTCAACCGTTCAATCCGGGGAACTACTACTATGTCGGCGGCAATTCGAAGCTCTATGGCGCTGTGCTCCTTCGATACCGCGCCCAAGACTTCGGGCCAATTGCGTATCGCGAAGGAGCGAGCTTCGGCTGGCCTTTTTCCTATCAGGAGCTCGAGCCTTGGTATTGTCTTGCGGAGAAGCTCTACAAAGTCCGAGGCGATCTCGGCTTTGACCCCACTGAGCCGAAGCACTCCGCGCCTTATCCTTTTGGCCCGGTGCCTGATGAGCCCGCAATCGCTAAGGTGCGCGAGCGCTTGACGCGAGTGGGGCTGCACCCCTTTCCTCTGCCGCTCGGTATCGATGTTGAGAGATGGCTCGCGCGCGCGAAAACGCCTTGGGACGCCTTCCCCGATACGGGAACCGGCAAGATGGACGCGGAGACTTGCGCTCTCAGCAAAGCGCTCGCCTACCGCAATGTCGAAGTGCGCGAGAACGCCCATGTCGAGCGGCTGCTCGTGGGTCCGGACGGCAAGCGCATCACCGGCGCCGAAGCAACCATTGCAGGGGAGCGCAGATCATTTTACGCGCGGATCGTGATCCTTGCAGCAGGGGCGGTGAACTCGGCCGCTCTGCTTCTCGCATCGCGTGACGGCGGGATCGCCAACCGATCCGATGCGGTCGGCCGCCATTTCATGAACCACAATTGTTCGGCGGTGCTGGCGATCGACCCGCGTTCGGTCAATGACTCGGTCTACCAGAAGACGATTGGCGTCAACGATTTCTACCTCGACGACGGTCGCGGCGGGCCGCCGCTCGGCAACATCCAGCTGCTTGGCCGCGTGACTGGACCGATACTCAAGGCGAATATTCCAATGGCGCCAGAGTGGACGCTCAATCTTTTGAGCAGACGCTCAGTCGACTGGTACGCGATGAGCGAAGACCTCCCCAACCCGGAAAGTCGGGTCACCTTGGACGGGGGTCGGATTCGCCTCGACTGGAAGCGCAGCAATTGGCCGGCGCACGAGGGCCTGGTAAAGACCTTCAAGGAGCGATTGAGGGCCGCCGGCTACCCGATCGTCCTCTCGAAAGCCTTCGACCGCCGGACCCCGTCGCATCAGTGCGGGACTATTCGCATCGGGCTCGACCCTGCGGAGTCGCCCCTCGATTCCTTCTGCCGTGCGTGGGACCACCCGAACCTGTTCGTTGTCGACGCGTCGTTCCTGCCGACGTCGGCCGCTGTCAATCCAGCTCTCACGATCGCCGCGCAGGCGCTGCGCGTCGCAGATCACATCTCGAGAAATGATCTATAATCCAGGAAAAGAGACAATGGCCTACGACTACATCATCGTCGGCGGAGGCGCCGCCGGATGCGTGCTCGCAAATCGGCTGAGCGCCGATCCGTCCGCAAGGGTCCTACTTCTCGAAGCAGGCGGAGGGGACGGAAATCCGCTGTTCAGCATGCCCGCGGGCTTCGCCAGGATGACCAAGGGCGTCGCGAGCTGGGGCTGGAGCACAGTCCCGCAGAAGAATCTCAACGGCCGCGTCATCTGGTACACGCAAGCCAAGGTGATCGGAGGCGGCTCCTCGATCAACGCGCAGCTCTACACCCGCGGCAACGCCAAGGATTACGACGCGTGGGTCAGCGAAGCAGGTTGCAAAGGCTGGAGCTATAGCGAGGTTCTGCCCTATTTCATCCGCAGCGAGGACAACCAACGCCTGGTCAACGCCTACCACGGCTATGGCGGGCCGCTCGGCGTTTCCTACCCGGTGAATCCGCCGCCGATCAGCTTTGCCTTCCTGCGCGCGGCGCAGGAGGCGGGCATTCCGTTCAACGACGATTTCAACGGCGCGGTGCAAGAGGGCATCGGTCACTATCAGCTTTCGACCCGGAACGCGCAGCGGTCCTCCACGTCGAGCGCGTTTTTGAAACCGGCGAGAAACCGCAAGAACCTGACGGTGCGTCTGAACGCGCAGACGCTGAAGATCGAGGTCGACAAGGGCCGCGCCGTCGGGGTCACGGTCGCGCAGGGAAGCGGAACGGAAAGCTTGCGCGCGGAACGCGAGGTGATCGTCAGTTGCGGCGCGATCGGATCGCCGCGCCTCTTGCAAATTTCCGGGATCGGCCCCGCGGACGCGCTGAAGGCCGCCGGCGTGACGGTTGTCCACGACCTTCCCGGCGTGGGAAGCAACATGCAGGACCATCTCGATCTCTATGCGATCTCGGAATGCACCGGCGATCACACTTATGATCGAATCGCTCGTCCGCATCGCACGATCTGGGCGGGGATCCAGTATCTCTTGTTCAAGACTGGACCCGTGACTTCCACGCTCTTTGAAACAGGCGGGTTCTGGTATGCGGACAAGGAAGCGAGATCCCCCGACATTCAGTTTCATCTGGGGCTGGGATCGGGGATCGAGGCAGGCGTCGCGCAGATGAAGAATCCGGGCGTGACGCTGAATTCCGCCTTCCTCCGTCCCCGCTCACGGGGGACGGTGCGCCTGGCGAGCGGCGACCCGAAGGCGCCCCCGCTCATCGATCCCAACTACTGGGCCGACCCCTACGATCGCGATTGCGCCCTGAAGGGGCTGAGACTTGCGCGCGAAATTCTTCGCCAGCCGGCGTTGAAACCCTTCGTGCTGGCGGAGCGGTCGCCCGGCGACAATCTGAACTCCGACGCGGAGCTCGCGGAGTACGCGTATCGATCCTGCAAGACCGACCATCATCCAGTCGGCACCTGCGCCATGGGCGCAGGGCCAGAGGCGGTGGTGACGCCCGATCTCAAACTCCGCGGGATCGACGGCCTTAGAGTTGTCGACGCGTCAGTCATGCCGTTTGTCCCCTCCTGCAACACCAATGCGCCGACCATCATGGTGGCGGAGAAGGCCTCGGACTTGATCCTCTCGAAGCCGCCGCTCCCGGTCGTTCGTCTGTGATCGCGGGCGGCGTTGTGAGCGCCGGAAGGCGGTGCGAGCGCGTAACCGGAACCACTTGGCTCCAGGCAAATTTATTTCAACGTTGAATGTGTTAAATTAAACATTCATAGACAGTAGAATTAGCGAAGGAGTCGGGTATGGAGCCGCATACGGAGCCGCAAGAGACTCTCCACGCGCGAAGCGCCGAGGTCCTCATAGAGGGAGACGTTGCTGTCCTGTCGTTCCTGACGGCGATCGATGATCGTCCGAACCTCGCCATTTCGATGCGAGTCCATGTGCTGGAACTCCTGCAGGGGCGGATATCCCGGGCGCTGGCCGCGCTGCCGAAGCAAACTCCTTCGGCCTGAGGCCGCGGCATTCACACGATTTTTGGCGCTTTCGCCGGGCCCTCGACAACTCAACGGCGCCCGTGGTGCTGGTGCGCAAAGGGAGGGAATTCCCGCGAATTCCGCTGCCTGCAGGGAATTTCTCGCCGCTTCGCGGCAATTGCGGCATCTTATCCCTTCCGTCCGCCGTGTACGACTGTTATCATCAATCCTTTGGTCGAGAAGGGGGGACTTTGTTCGATCGAGCGGTTGCGGTTTTCAGCCGTCGCCCCGCCGCCTTTCAAATCGGGTTGCTGTTCGTCGCGACGGCGCTCCCCCTGATCGTCGCGTCCGGCTTCATGTTCGTCGGCCTCGCATGGCTCGAGCGCCAACGCCTTTGCGATGAGCTCACGGTCCGGGCGAGGACGCTTGCGGCGCTTGTCGACGACGAAATCGCCATACATGCGGCTGTCGGATGGTCGCTAGCTGCGTCTCCCCAACTCAGAGAAGACGACCTGCCGGGCTTCAGGGCCGAGGCCGAGGCGGCCGTCAAGTTCGTGCCGGGAAGCTGGCTAGCCCTCACGCGGCCCGACCGGCAGGTCGTGCTCGATACGCGCCTGCCGCCGGACGCTTCGCTCGCCACCTATCGGACCGAGATCGCGCCCCAGGCCGCAGCGACAGGGAAGCCTGTCGTCGTCGACCTTACGCTCGGGCCTGACTCGAAGGCGCTCGCACCCTCCGTCGAAGTTCCGGTGTTTCGCAACGGTTCCGAGACGTACTCGATCACAGTGGTGATGGACCCGGCGCGCTTTCTCGCTCTCTTCAAGGAAAAAAGTGCGGATGGAGAGCTTGTCGCGCTTGTCGACCGCAACAAGCGTTTCATCGCCCGCATCCCGGACCACGAACGCTATCTTGGACAAATGGCGGGCGTGGGCTGGCGGGCGGCCATGGCAAAGTCGCCCAAGGGGTGGACGGATAGCCGGACCTTGGAAGGAACGTTCGCCGTTACCGCCTACGCGCCGACCAAGCAAGGCTGGACGGTCGGCATCGGCATACCGGACGACCAACTTGTCGCGCCTGCCAGAAGGCTCCTGTGGCATGCGGCAGCGGTGGCGATCGGGCTTCTGGCCTTAAGTGTCGGTTTCGCGTCGCTCTTCGCGATAAGGGTCAACAGGGGCATGTCCGCGCTTGCCTGCGCCGCCGAGCGGGTCGGCGCGGGCGAGGTGGTGGAAGCGCCCGAAGCGCCCTTCGCGGAGGCGCGGGCCATCGGAGCGGCGCTCGCTTGCGCCTCGGCCGAACTGAAAAGGCGCGCCGATCTCCTCGCGCACGACAAGAAGGACCTGGAAGCGGAGGTTGCGTGGCGGTCGGAAGAGTTGCGCCGCGAGGCGGTGCACAAAGTCCGGGTCGAAGAGCAACTGCGACAATCGCAAAAGATGGATGCGCTCGGCAAGCTCGCCGGCGGCGTGGCGCACGACTTCAACAACGTGCTCACCGTCATCGTTTCCAATCTGGAAACCCTCAAGCGCCGGCTGGACCAGGGTGACGCCAACGGCCACATCGTCGATGCCGCCCTGCGCGCGTCGGACAAGGCGGCGGGACTGACCCGGCAACTCCTGGCGTTCGCCCGCCAGCAGCCCCTCGAACCGGCCATCGTCGACCTCAACGGAGTCATTCGCGAACTGTCCGACTTTCTTCGCAGCACCCTCGGCGTGCGGATCGAGCTCGATATGAAGCTCGCAGACGACCTTTGGCTGGTGAGCCTCGATCCGAGGCAGTTCGAGCACGCGCTCGTCAATCTCGTCGCGAATGCGCGAGACGCGATGGAGAGCGGCGGACGCCTCACGATCGAAACGCGCAACGCGGATCCCGACAAGGTGTTCGCCGCTCAGACCGCCGGAGCGTCAGTCGTTCCTTCAGTCGTCGTTACGGTCAAGGACACCGGGCACGGCATGGACCCGGAGACGCTCGCGCGTGCCTTCGAGCCGTTCTTCACGACGAAACCGACGGGCAAGGGGACCGGTCTCGGCCTCAGCCAGGTGCATGGATTCATCGAACAATCGGGCGGTCATCTGGAGGTTTGGTCGGAGCCGAAGAGAGGCGCGACGATCCAACTCTGGTTTCCGCGGAGCGAAGAGACAGAGGCGCCGTCCGTTCCTGTAGAGGCTTCACGGACTTCGCCGAAAGCCGGGGATGGGGAGACTATCCTCATCGTCGAAGACGAGGACGGGGTTCGGGCTGCCGTGATTAGAGCGCTGCGTGACCTCGGCTATGCGACGCTGGAAGCCAAGGGCGGCGACGAGGCGTTGGGCGTGAGCCAACACTTCGATCTCCTGCTGAGCGACGTGGTCATGCCGGGCCTCAGCGGGTTCGAGCTCGTGGAGCGTATGAAATCACGGGACCAGGGGCTACCGACGATCCTCATGACCGGCCACATCCCGAGGTCGGTTATGAGCGCCTATGATCCAGAGTCGATTTTGCGCAAACCGTTCACGTTCGACCAACTGGCGATGAAGGTCCGGGAGGCGCTGGACGCTCGATATTGCTGAAGTTCCGCCTTTTCCTATGGTGAAGGCGGCCTGAAGACTTATCCGCCTCTGCGGGGCCAAATTCGGCTCGTAGGTGAAGCCGCTTGAGCGATCGTTTGGAGCACCCATGGTCGACGCCGCCGACTTCCGCCGTATCGCGCTTTCGTTCGACGGGACCGGCGAATATCCGCATTTTGACCGGCGGGCGTTCAAGGCGCGGGTCACGTTCGCCACCCTCGCGGCGGACGAACTGACCGCCAACATCAAGTTCGCGCCCGACGAGCAGGCGCTCAAATGCGCGGTCGCTCCCGACGCCTTTGCTCCCCTTGAAAACGCCTGGGGCCGGCAGGGGTGGACGTGCGCGATTTTGGCCGCGCTCAGCGAAGCGGAGCTCAGGGCTGCCATTGAGATGGCGTGGCGGCGCGCTTCGGCGAAACCGCCCCGCCGCGGCGCCGCCGCCATTCGGGGGGCCCGAAAGAGAGGCTGAGGGTCGACCCTAGTCGCCCGAGTCACTCAAACTGATCTTCGACAGTGCCCGGAACGAAGTTTCTGATCGCGCGAGCAAAATCGCGCCGCGGCGCGGGCGTGGCACTACAAAACGGAGGGTGTCTGTAAATCAGGCGTCCGCGATCTGGCGCATCGTCGGCGGCAGGGCGACGCCGAGGGCGGCGAGCGCGAGGCTGGCGCCGGGGCGTGGCGACGAGCGCAGCAGGAAGCGCTTGCCGTCCTGCTCGACCTCGGTCTCGGTGAGCGAGTCGAGATCGGCGATCACGGCGGGCCAGGAGGCGCGGGCGCCCTTGTCGACTGCTGCGAGGCGGTCTTCCAGCTCCTTCTTCAGCACGAGCGCGAGGAAGCTGCAGGCGACGTGGCCGCGGATCGTCTCGTCGAGCTTGTGGTAGATCGGCCGCGTGTCGAGCAAACTCTTTGTCGTGCGGAACGTCCGTTCCACGGTCCAGAGCTGCTTGTAGACGAGCATCGCCTCCAGCGCCGAGAGATGCGCGTTGGTCTGCAGCACGAACACGCCGTCGAATTTCGCGTCCTCCTCGATCCTTTCGCGGTCGATGGCGAAGCCGTCACCCTCCGGGTTCTTGAGGAAACGGCGGTAGCCCTTGTTGCCGACGAGGCTCTTGTCGCCCTTCTTCAGCTGCCGCTCCAGGTTGGCGACGATGGTCGCGCGGTCGGCGGCGTCCTTGCTCATCTGATCGAGGTTGCGGCAGACGACATAGCGCCGCCCGGCGAGCGTCACGGCCTTGGCCTCGTAGTCGACCTCGCCCCTCGGCTTCAACAGGACGAAGGGCGTGAACGGCGCGGGATCGCCGAGCACGAGGTCGCGCACGAGCCTGTCGGTTCGCTCGCGCACGCCCAGCACATAGAGGAGTTTTCTCGCTTCGAGCTCGGCGATCGTCTCGGCGCTGATCATGCCGCGGTCGGCGACGACGCAGACCCGGTTGATGCGAAAGCGCCGCTGCAGGCGGTCGATCGCCGGGATGAGGCTCTTCACATCGGCGGTGTTCCCCGGCCACATCTCCGTGCACACCGGACGGCCGTCGCCGTCGAGCAGGACAGCCAGGATCATCTGGTTGAGGTCTGGCCGATGGTCTTTGGAGAAGCCGCGCCGCCCGAGCGTCTGCCCGCCTCGGCCCCCGGACTTGATCCGGGGGCTCGTGGTGTCCATGAACACGATGTCGAGCGTGGTCAGGAGGTCGCGCCGGGCGGCGAACAACTCCTCCTCCAGGACGTCCTTCACGCAGCGCGGCGAAAACGGGGTCGCGGCGTCCTGCTGGGCCTTGGGCAGCTCGTCGCCGAGCCACGCCATCGTGCGATAGAGGTGGTGCAGTTCGATCCCGTCGGCGCCGTCGATGCGGTGGTCGTCGCGCCAGCGGTCGGCGGCCCGGTCCGAGCCACCGCAGACGAGGCGGTGCAGCACGGTCAGGAACGCCGCGCGCTCCAGCGGGAAGTCATGGTTGCGCGCCCTCGCCAGGCGCTCGATCACCGCCCGGCAGCCGGTCTCCTCCCACACCCGCTCGAAGGCGAGCGCCGGACCGATGCGGCGCGTGGAGATCGCCGTCGCCTCGCCGCGGTCAAACGCATCAAGCACGATCGCCTTCTCGGAAAAGCGGGCTCCCGAGCGCAAGAGCCGCTCCAGCTGCCCGCTCTGCTTGAGATCCTCGACGCGCCCGAGCGTCGCGATCACCTGCTGGCGTACCGCCGCGCCCTCGCGCCGGCTCTCGACGATCTGCAGATAGGCGCGGCCGCCCGAAGTCTTCTTGCGGAAATACATGACGGAACGCCTGTCACCAACTCGATGTCGGTGCGCACAAATTCCGCTGCGATACCCGAAAAATCAAGCAAAATCGGCACAAAACGTGGCACTACATTTTCACGTCAGCGCACCCCCGGCTCAAACCATATCAACGGCTTACGCGCCACGCACACGCGTTAACTGTCGAAGATCAGTCAAACTGGGGTATCGCTTTTTCAATTTGACTCGGGCGCTTTTCGGGCCCTGCTTCCCTGCGTTTCCCTGCGTTTCCCTGGCTGCGGGAAAAACGGGCGCCCCTGCGACGCCCAAAATCGGACTAATGTTCGTAAGATCAAACGTTTGTGCGGCGATGCCGACAGGCGCCGGGAGGGGTAGGCAGGGAATTTGAATTCCCTGCGCAGGGGGTAGGCAGGGAATTTCGACGCTCAGAGAGCTTCACTGTGTGAAGATCTTTTCGTAAGGCGTTGGGGTCACAACGATTGACTGCAATATTCGTCTTCTGTCCTCGACAATAGCCGGCGCTGCTCGTCCCAGCCATGAATTGACCTCCATAGCTGCTGCCGCGGCGACAGAAATTCAGAAAAATACCACCAATTCATTTGACGCTAACGACTAGTTGCTCCGCAGGCGGGCGGCGAGCCATTCCAGATCGCCGTCCCGAACCCCGATCGCGATCAGATGATCGTGGGTCTCGGTGACGTAGGCTGCGTTGTCGCCCGACGCGCCGCTCCCATTGCGTACTCGTTCGAGCATCGCCTCCCGTGCGAGACGCCCGGCATATTGCGGATGCAACCTGTCGGCGACGAATGTCAAAGCGCTGACCCGCTCGCCGCTCTCGAGCTCGATCGGGACCATGCGCTCAAGGTAGACCGCGGTCACCTGCTCGCGCTCGCGCAGGTAGCGGATCGTCGTTTCGGTCAGCGCCGCCTCGATCCGGAAGGCGACGCCCTGGCAGGCGCCGCCGCGGTCGAGTCCGAGCACGAGCCCGGGATTGTCGGGCGTTCCCCGATAGATATGCGAATAGATGCAAAGGCTCCTGCGCCATCCCCTCAATATCGCCTTGCGGCGAAAGGAATAGGCGAAGCCCGGCCGCCACATCAGCGAGCCGTAGCCGAAGACCCATAGATCGCCGTGCGCGGTCTCTTCGGGACCGGAGGCACGGAACAGTTGCTGCATGGTTCGCCGCATGTGCAACCTCTATAGCCTGACCAAGGAGCAGTCGGCGGTCGCCGCTGCCTGCGGTCCTTCCCGACCAGCCGGCGCCGATCGTCCGATCCGTTCCTGCCGGCGGCCGCGAGCCTCGGCCAAAGCGTTATCCTTATACAACCAAGACGATTGTAGCCCGCAAAAATCTGTGCTTATTTGCAACCGCGGTCGAATGGAGCGCCATTGCAATCGCAATCGCGCGATGGGCGGCCATGGGCAAGGGGTTCAGCTTTTCGATTTCGAGGCTTTTTACGCCGCGCCGGCGCGCCAGAATTGAGAGCGTCGCAGCCGAGGCGGAGGCTCTCATTCGCGATCTGGGCGACTCCGCCTATTCGGAGGCGCGTAGACGGGAAAATGAGGCCAGTTCCGACGCGATTGCCGACGATTGGAATTGTGTCGCTTTGGCGGTCGCCAGCAAGCTGCGCGTGGGCAATGCCATGGGCGCCTCGGAGAGGGCGTCTAGGGAAGCTGCCGCGCCGGATGGCGAACGAGCCTCGCGTTCGCCGCCGGGACAAGGCGACAAGCATCGGCCGGTCCTCGAAGCGAGGCCGCAGACGTTCAGGATCCAATTTGTCGGCGAGTGGTCCGATCGCGGGCCGTCGGTCCTGAGGGAAGTCGAGATTCAGGTTTTGGACCTGCCGTCCGCGATCGTCGAAGCCGCAAATCTACAGTGGCCGCCTCGGACGATCGCGTTGCGCATCCTCGATCGAGAAGGCCGCGAAGTCTTCGAGCGACACAGGGCCGACCGTCGGTAGGGTCTGCGCGTTCATTTTCGCAATCTTGCCCGGCATCGGCAACGCCTCGCGCGAGCATCCGCAGAATTGTCGGCGGCTTCGGCATAAAGCATGGCCGATTTAGCCGTCTTCTCCTGGTGTTTCACCCCTTACAGGCATCTCCGCGCACGCCGCCAAGGCGAGTAGGCGCCGGTCGAGGCCGGTTGCCCCCATCAGCATGAACCCAGCCGGAGGATCCCCAGGCGCATGGCAAGGTATAGAGATCGCGGGGCGATCGAGGAAATTAGCGATCGAGGTGTTGCGCAGAATGAGGCTGTTGAGCGCCCGCGACGCTGGGACGTCGTCGAGGTCGGAGAGGGCCGGCGGCGTGATTGGCACGGTCGGCAGGACCATGGCGTCGAAGGCGCCGGTTCGCGCCTCGATTGCGGAGCGGATGCGTGTGCGCTGGTCCATAAGATCGATGTAGTCCTCCGCTCTCTTGCCGCCGCCCGCCTCGAGTCTGGCGAGCACCCAGGGATCGTATTGCGCCCTGCTGGTCGCGAGGCTGGCGCGGTGAACGGCGAAGGACTCGAACTCGACGATCGTTCCATTTCGATTTACGTGCGCCAGTTCGGCGAGTTCGGGAAGGGAGATCGGCCTCAGCTGCGCGCCGGCCTCTGCCAGGCGCGCCAGGGCCGCGGAAAAGGCCGTTCCGACGGCGGCGTCCAGCCGCTCGTCGACGTAGCCTTCGATGACGCCGATGGTCAGGTCGGCGAGCGGCGCGGGCGGCTCGTCAGCGCCGTCCCCGTCGCTCAAAAGACTGTCGAGCGCGGCGCAACACGATGCGCTGTTCGCCAGCGGACCGACGGAATTGAGGCTCGGGGCGAGCGGAAAGACGCCCGCCAGCGAGACGCGCCTCTGCGTCGGCTTGAAGCCGACGATCCCGCAAAAGGCAGCCGGGATGCGGCATGACCCCCCGGTGTCGGTGCCGAGCGCAGCCGGAATCATGCCGTCGGCGACCCCGACCGCGCCTCCGGACGTCGAGCCGCCCGGTATATGTCCGCGCTCCCGATCCCAGGGGCTCAGCGGTGTTCCGTAATGGGGATTCACGCCGAGCCCGGAGTAGGCAAACTCTGTCATGTTGGTCTTGCCGACGATCACGAAGCCGGCGTTTCGCATGCGTCCGACCGCCTCCGCGTCGGCGGCCGGCGGCGGCGCGTCGGCGGCGGCGCGCGAGCCGGCGCGGGTGGACTTGCCGGCTACGTCGAAAAGATCTTTGATTGCAAGGGGAACCCCGGCGAAGCGCGGCAAGGCCTCTCCCTTCGCCCGCGCCGCGTCGATGGCGTCAGCTTCGGCCCGGCTGCGGTCGGCGTACACAGTCAGAAACGCTCGCGAGCCTTCGCCTGTCGGATCGGCGATCCGCTCTAAGACTCCTCGATCAGCGCGCGACTTGTCGTCTCCCCGCGGGCGAGACGCAGCGAAAGCTCAAGGAGGGTGGGTCGCCGCATAGGATTCCTTTCACCGCGCTCGCCCAAGCGCCCTCGGCAGGGTCTCGTCGATGTGGAAAATGGCCGGGTCGGGCTTCGTCTTGAGATCGATGTTGAACAAGGTCACGACTGTTTGAAAGCCTTGCGCGTCGATCACCGTCCATTGTTTCAGCGCGAATGTGGCGGGATCGAAGATGAGTTCGAGATGGGCGGTTCCACCGAAAGTCGCCTTGTCCTCGATCTCGATCGTCACCGCGCTATTGTCCTGCGCGACGCTGAGCACTTTCGTGTCCTTGGCGATGTCGATGTGGTCGGAGAGCAGGAATTTGAGCGGCGTCTGGGCGATGAAATATTCGTCCTGGGTGTCGAGCTTGTGGTCGATGACGGCGACGCTGCGCCCATCGGCGACGATCTCGAACCGGGCCGGCTGAGCGTATTTGAACAGCATACGGCCGGGGCGTTGGACGGTGAGTTGGCCCTCCGAGCGCTTGCCGTCCGGCCCGATTTGGACGAAGTCCGCGGTCATGACGCGGGCCGCGTCGAGCCAGGCGTCGGCGCGCGCCACCGCGTCGGCCGCCGAAAGGTTGGCGGCCGGGCCGCTCTTTGCCGCCTTCGCGCCATTTCGCCGGCGGCGTGCTGCAGGTCGATCGGCGCCTCCCCGGCATAGGCGGCGCGCCGAAGCGCAGCCGACAGCCCGAGCGCCAGCCATCCGGTGCGTTTCGCCATGACGTCCGTCCTTTACTCGCGCCCCAACCCGAATTTGGCCGGATGGGGAAATTAGCGTTTCTGAAGCCAGCGGCGCCGCCTTTGGCGGCCCAGTTTGCTCTTTCTGTGACGCCATTGCGACCGGGGCGGCGCATTGAATTTCTGCTCGCGACCCGGTGCCGTCTTTGCCTGTCGGCCCGATATGCGCGGAGAGCGCCAGAAAGCGGCGCCAGAATTGACTTTTCAGTTGGCGAAAGGTCCCATTAACTCCTCCGCCTGATTCGGGGCTCCTTACCCCACTCCTATTGGCATCGCCCTCAAGCCTTGTGCGGCGCGATCAGAAACTTCTCGCCCGTGGCGCGCCGGCTGTAGGCTTGGATGTTGGGAATTTGCAGCGCCGCCTCGAGCGACACGACATGCGAATAATGGCTCGCGAAGGTGGTCTTCAGTTCGGCGACGACGCGGTCGCGCAGGCGGGCCTCCCCGGCCGGACCGAGCTTCTGCAGGAACGGGAACAACAGCCAGCCGCCCACGCCCCAGGCCATGCCGTACGAGCGCCTGAGCTCGGTCGGCCGCATATCGAGGCCGCCGTAGATATAGACCTGCTTGTGAACCGAGCTTCCGTATCGGCTGTAGACGGGCATCGCCTGGACGGCGGCGATTTCCATCGCGGCGAGGATCTGCGAGGCGAGCGGGCCGCCGCCGATGGCGTCGAAGGCCAACGTCGCGCCGGTCTCCGCAACGGCGCGGTTCAGGTCCTCGACGAACGCGGGCGCGCTGGAATTGCAGACCCAGCGGGCGCCGAGCCCACGCAGTAGCTCCTCCTGCGGCGCGTCGCGCACGACGTTGACGAGGCCGATCCCGTCCTTAAGGCAGATGCGGTTCAGCATCTGGCCGAGGTTCGAGGCCGCCGCGGTATGGACCAGCGCCTTGTGCCCCTCCATCCGCATGGTTTCGACCATGCCGAGCGCGGTCAGCGGGTTGACGAAGGCCGAGGCGCCGTCGGCCGGCGTCGCGTCCGCCGGGAGCACGAGGCACTCTTTTGCGCCCACGCAGCGGTACTGCGCGTACATGGCCCCGCCGACAATCGCGACTGTCTTGCCTATCAGCGCCTGCGCCTCCGGCCCCTCGCCGGCCGCAACGACGACGCCTGCGGCTTCATTGCCAACGGGCATGGGTTGATCGAGCCGGCCCGCCATCGCCTTCATCAGGCCCCGTGGGATTTGCGCCTTCACCATCGGCAGTCCACCGTGAATGGACGCGACGGCGGTGGAGAGGTCGGCCGGCCCGAACAGGAGGCCGAGGTCGCTCGGATTGATCGGCGTCGCCTCGACGCGCACTACGACCTCGTCGGCCTTGGGCGTCGGCGTCGGCGCGCTGACGAGCGCGACCTCCAGCTCGCCGGCGCTGGTGACGGTCGAGCGCAATTCCAGGCCCGCGCCCGGCAATGTGGCCGGCATGAATGATCTCCCTTCGCTGGTCGTTGTCGGCGCTCGAAAATCTGCGCCTTCGCCGCCCTTTCAGCAAGTCGGCGAAGGCGCGTCGCGAAGCCTGCTCTGAGCTGGGCGAAGGAAACGAGGGCAGCGCGACCATGGCCAACGAGCATCCTTCGAGGCCGCTTCGCGGCGGCTCAGGATGAGAACGGTGGAATGGGGGTCGACAAGACGCTGGCGAGCGCTGCGTCGACCGCGTCGCCGAGGCGCTCGACGATCGTCTCGATCTGGCTTTCGTCGACGATGAAGGACGGCGCGAGAAGGACGTGGTCGCCGCGCGCGCCGTCGATCGTCCCGCCCATCGGATAGACCATGAGGCCGCGCGCCATCGCCTCGCGCTTGAGGCGCGCATGGAGTTTCAGCGCCGGATCGAACGGCTTTTTGGTCGCGCGGTCCTCGACGAATTCGAGCGCGCGGAGAGTTCGCGGCCGCGGATGTCCCCAACGAAGGGGCTGGTTCCGAAGCGTTCCTCGAGGCGGCGCCCGAGAAGGTCGCCCATGGCGGCGACGTTGGCGAGCAGGCCGTCGCGGCGGATCACCTCCTGCACCGCGAGGGCGGCCGCGGCCGCCATGGGGTGGCCCATGTAGGCGTGGCCGTGTTGGAAGGCGCCGGAGCCATTGGCGAAAGCCTCGAAGACACGCTTCGTCAAAAGGACCGCGCCGATCGGCTGATAACCGCCGCCGAGCCCCTTCGCCACCGTTATCAGATCGGGCGCGACGCCCTCCTGCTCGCAGGCGTGCAGCGTCCCGGTCCGCCCCATCCCGCACATGACCTCGTCGAGGATGAGGAGGATTCCGTAGCGGTCGCAGATCGCGCGGATGCGCCGGAAATAGTCGCCGACCGGCGGCACGGCGCCGGCGGTCGCGCCGACGACGGTCTCGGCGACGAAGGCGATGACGCGGTCGGGGCCGATCTCGAGGAGTTTTTGCTCGAGCGCCGCGGCGGCGCGCGCCGCATAGTCCGCGTCGCTCTCGCCTTCGCCCTTGAGCCGGTAGGCGTAGCAGGGATCGATATGGTGCGTTTCGATCAGCAGCGGCTCGAACTGGGCGCGCCGCCAGGCGTTGCCGCCGGCCGCGAGCGCGCCGAGCGTATTTCCGTGGTAGCTTTGTCTCCGCGCGACGATTGCGCTTCGTTGCGGCTCACCGATCTCGACGAAATACTGCCGCGCCATTTTTAGCGCCGCCTCGATCGCCTCGGAGCCGCCGCTGACGAGATAGACCCGGTCGATCCCTTGAGGCGCGTCCTCGACCAGGCGGTCGGCGAGGCGCTCGGCCGCCTCGGTGGTGAAGAAGGCGGTATGGGCGTAGGCCAGCGCGTCGAGCTGACGGCGGAGCGCCGCGATCACATCGGGATGCCCGTGGCCGAGGCAGGAGACCGCCGCGCCCCCTGACGCGTCGAGATAGCCGCGGCCGTCCGAGTCGAAGATCTCGACGCCCGAGCCCCCGACCGCGACTGGCATGACGTCGTTAACTGCCCGGTGCAAAATACGCGTCATCGAATGATCCGGCTCGAACTGCGGCAGCTTAACATTCTAGCCGCCGGGGCAGAGGAACGAAAAGGCGGCGAACGTGACCTCGGGTCAAGCGGTTAGACGGGTGGTGGTGGCGGTCGCGCCGAACGGCGGGCGCAAGACCAAAGCCGAGTGCCCCGGGCTGCCGATCACCGCGGAAGAGCTCGCGCGGACGGCGGCGGAGTGCGTCGAGCGCGGCGCGGCAATGCTCCACCTGCACGTGCGCGACTCCGAGGGCGTTCACCTCCTCGACGCGGAGGCATATCGAGCGGCGATCAGCTGCATCTGCGCCGCGGTCGGCGACCGCCTCGTCGTCCAAATCACCAGCGAGTTGATGAGCCGCTATTCGCCGGCGGAGCAGATGGCGGTCGTCCTCGACACGAATCCGGAGGCGGCGTCGTTCGCCCTGCGCGAGCTCGCGCCCGACAGGAAGGACGAGCGGCTGTTTTCCGATTTCCTCGAACGGCTGAAAAGGCTGCGCGTCTGGCCGCAGATCATTCTTTACACCCCCGAGGAGGCGCAGCGGTTGGCGGCGATGCAGAAGCAGGGCCTGATTCCCTTTGAGCAGGTGGCGGTTCTCTACGTGCTCGGGCGCTTTTCGCTCCTCCGGCGGGCCGCGCCTTCCGACCTGCTGCCGTTTCTCGCGCCTGACATGCCACGCTTCGTCTCGTGGAGCGTTTGCGCCTTCGGCCGCCGGGAGGCGGCCTGTGTCGTGGCCGGCGCGCTGCTCGGCGGTCACGTGCGGGTCGGCTTCGAGAACAATGTCGCGCTTCCGGGCGGTGAGCATGCGGCGAGCAACGCCGATCTGGTTGGAGCGGTGGCGCGGGCGCTCAAAGACCTCGGGCTCGCGACCCAGGACGCGCAGGGCCTGCGTGACGAGATGGCTGCGCTCATGATCTGAGCGCGGCTCATTCCGAGTTCGGGCTGACGGGACGGGGCGGCCTCGGCGAAAGCGGGCAGGGCGCCGCACGCCGCCTCGACCGCCAGGAGGCGGGGAAAGCGCGCCACGTCGACCCCAAAGCGGCGCGCGGCGGCAAGCTGCGGAACGAGGCACACATCGGCGAGGCTCGGGAGGGCGCCGAAGCAGAACGCGCCCGAGGACAACGCGAGCGCCTCGCAGGCTTCGAGGCCGTTCTGGTTGGCGTCCGCCGCCCACGCCGCGACCGCGGAATTGTCGAGCCCGCGCCGTCGCAGTCCCTCGAGCACACGGCGCGTCTGAAGCGAATGCGTATCCGCCGCGAGCGCCAGTGCAAACGCGCGGACATGCGCGCGCAAGACCGCGTCGCCCGGAATTAAAGGGGGCGACGGGTGGGTGTCCTCGAGCCACTCGATGATGGCGAGCGACTGGGTGAGCACCACGCCGTCGCTCAGCTTCAACGCGGGCAGGAGCCCCTGTGGGTTCATCGCCAGATAGGATGCGGCGCGATGCTCGCCGCGGCCGAGATGAACCGGGACATAGCGATAGGGCAGCCCCTTGAGATTGAGCGCGATGCGCACCCGCCAGGAGGCAGCGCTTGAGAAATGGCCGTAGAGCGTGATCGACACGTGGCTCGTCCTTTGGCCTTCGGCAGTGCGCTCCGGTGGGAACAACGGAGGAGTTAGATCCGCAATGTGTCCCCGGTCAACGACCCGCATTCGCCCGGCGCACCGTGAAAGGGAACCTCTGCGTGGACGAGGCGTTTTGAGAAGTTATTTTTGAGTAGGAGGACACGCATGAATATGCGCAGCAATATCGTCGCCTTGGCGCTCTCCGTCTTTGCGGCGCTGGCGTTTTCGTCCCTGACCGCGTCCGCCGGCATCGTCTGCAACAACAACGGTGACTGCTGGCACACACAGAAGGAATACGTCTATCCGCCAGCCGCTCATATCGTGGTCCACCCGAATAACTGGCGTTGGGGCCCGAGCGAACATTTCGTATGGAAAGAGCATGCCGGGCCGGGTTACTGGCGCGGCGGGACCTGGGTGACTCCTTAAGCTACCTCTCGGGTAATCCTTGAGTTCTCGAAGCGGCCGGGCCCTCCCGGCCGTCTTTCGTTCGGAGCCGTCGGCAAACTGAAAGAATAGCGTGTAATGCCTGTTCGGTCCCCTTTGGGCGCCGAGCAGGAGGCCGATTAATTGTTGTCCATGCCTTTATAAAGGCTCCGGCCGCAGCCAACGGGTCCGCGACGGCCATCGTCGACAGAGAAAATCGCTCGAACCATCGGAGCCGATTCCGGCGAGCGCGATCTGGATCGACCTCGTCAAGCCGACGTCGGCGCTGCGCGATCTCCAGTCGCTGGAAGAGGACGCGAGATTCAAGGCGCAGAAGGTGCAATTTCTGCTCGACGCCACGCTCGGCTTCATCAACCTGGCGCAAAGCGACATCATCGAGCTCTTTTCGGTGCTGGCCGCCATCTTCATGCCTTCGACCGTCATCGCCTCGATCTACGGCACGAATTTCAAGGTGATGCGGGAGTTCGAATGGAGTTGGGGTTATCCGATGGCGATCGTTCTGATGATCTGCGCCGCGATCGGGCCGTATCTGTTCTTCCGCTGGAAGAAGTGGCTCTGAGAGCCGACTTGCGCTCATCCCGGTCGATTGTTTGGCGGCGTCCGCATTTCCGGGGGCGCGAAGAGCATTGAGCTCGAGAGCTTCGATAGTGGAACGTTTTCGCGCTGTGGCCGTTGGGCAGGCGGGGAAGCAGGTAGGACCCAGCCAACGTGTGATCCGCCTATTTTCCCTCCAATCGCAAGCTATTGCTTCACTGGCGCCGCCTGCCGCTCTGGCAATCGTCCAGGGTTTCCGATGCTGCGGCCCATCCGACCGGACCAACCGCGATGCAGGAAGAGATGCAGGTAGACCAGAGCGCGGAGGAATTGCCGGTCCAGTCAAACGTGTCTTCAATGTCGATCAAGGAAGCGCCGCCGGAGGTCGGCGATGCTGACGAGCCGCGTCGAATTGGTCTCGTTTCTCTGTCGCTTCTCGCATTGGCGGTCGGCGTCGCGGCAGGGGTCGGCGCCATCGTCTTTCGCGTCCTCATCGGATTGATTTACAATCTGTTGTTTCTCGGCCAGTTTTCGTACATCTACGATACCAAGCTGTTCACGCCGGCGAGCCCCTGGGGGGCTTTCATCATCCTTGCGCCCGTGGTCGGCGCGATCGTCGTGACTTTCCTGGTGACCAATTTTGCGCCCGAGGCCAAGGGGCACGGGGTGCCCGAAGTCATGGATGCAATCTACTATGGCGGCGGCGTCATCCGTCCCGTTGTGGCGGTGGTGAAATCTCTGGCGTCGGCGATCGCCATCGGCAGCGGCGCGACGATCGGACGCGAGGGCCCGATCATTCAAATCGGCTCCGCCTTCGGCTCCACGCTCGGGCAGATCCTGCACATGTCGTCGGCCGAACGCATCATCCTAATCGCCTGTGGCGGCGGCGGCGGAATTGCAGCCACATTCAATACGCCGATTGGCGGCGTGGTGTTCGCCATCGAGATCCTGATGCCGGAAGTCAGCGCCAGGACGTTCCTCCCGGTCGCGATCGCCACCAGCACAGCGACTTTCATCGGCCGCTATTGGTTCGGCGTGGCGCCGGCGTTCACCATGCCTTACCTTCAACCTTACCCGATCAACGCGAGCGCGGCGCTGGCGCTCTGCCTCTATACTGTGCTCGGCGCCATTATCGGCGTCGCCGCCGCTGCGTTCATCCGCGGCCTCTATTTCACCGAAGACCTGTTCGACAAGATTCCGGGAAGCTATGGCGGAAACTATTTTCGCCACATGCTTGGGATGGTTGTGGTGGGCGCCATCATTTATGGTATCCATCAAGGTTTTGGCGAGTATTACATCGGGGGCGTCGGCTATGCGACCGATCAGGCGATCCTGTTTGGTCGCTTGACCGGTGCCGGAATCCTGTTTCTGCTTTTCTTCTGCGAGCTGTTAGCAACATGTCTCACGCTCGGCTCCGGCTCTTCCGGCGGTATTTTCTCTCCTTCACTCTTCATGGGGGCGACGCTCGGCGGCGGATTCGCCATCCTCCTGAACCTGCTGCATCTGCCCATGGTGCTGAACATCCCCTCCTTCGCGGTGGTCGGAATGGCGGCGATGGTGGGCGGCGGCACCGGCGCGGTGCTGACCGCGATCACGATGCTTTTCGAAATGACCCGCGATTACGCGATCGTCCTGCCAATGATCCTGGCGGTGGCGGCGAGCATCGGCGTGAGGCGGCTTCTGTCGCCCGAAAGCATCTATACACTGAAGCTCGTGCGCCGCGGACACGTCATACCCGACGCGCTCCACGCCAACATGTTCGTCGTCAAGCAGGCCGGCGCCGTCATGGACTCCGATGTTGTCGTGGCGCCGGCGACCGCTCACATCGATGACCTCCCCGTTCATACGCAGGATGGCGACGCCGTGAAGTATGTCGTCGTCTCGCAGAACGATCGGATTATCGGCGCCGTCCGCGTCAACTGGCCGCTAGCGCGGGTAAGCCGGGAAGCGGAGCGGACGCCGGCCTTGCGCGATCTCGTCACCGGAAATTTTGTCGTCGTGCGCGAGCGCGACGTCTGCTTCAACGTGATCCGGCGCATGTGGCGCAGGGACGCCGAGATCGCGATCGTCGTGCACGATCACGGCGGGCCGCGGCCGGACAACGTGGCTGGGGTCATCACCAAGGATATTGTCGCAGATTCTGTGGCGAGCAGCGTCGTCGTTTTTCCAAATCGAGCCTGAACGCCGACGGCTGGCCCATGGCGACGTCGTTTCGACGCGGGGCGTGACCTCAAAGTGTCGCTTTGGGTCGGGCTACATCACGCCTCTGCCGGCGAGAGGTCAAAGCTGCGACGAATCTGTCGCAGAATTGCGACACTTCTCCTCTGACCTCGGCGCATGCCTCCTATCCCGACGACGCATGCAGGGACAATGGTCTCTCCCGGCGCCGCTGTCGTCGGCGTCTTGAAAGTAGGCGTTGTCCGAGGACGGATCCGAATCGCGCGATCTTCGCCCTCGTCAACTCAGGGTGGTGTTCGTCGGGTTCTCGCAGGACATGCGCGGCGCGAACAGAACTGAATTTGGAGGGAACACGATGGTGAAATCTTCGGGCGCGCTTCTCGCGAGCGCGGGGGCGCTATGTGCATTGATGCTTGGCCTTGCTCCGGCCGCAGCAAATGAATCCGTCATCAAGGGCGGCCAGAATCCGAACGAATGGGCGGTCTACGGCAAGGACTACGCTAACACGCGGTTCAGCCCGCTCAAGGCGATCAACACGAGCAATGTGTCGCACCTGACGCTGGCCTATTCGTTCCAGCTCGGCTCCCTCCGCTCCAACGAGTTGACGCCGCTCGTCATCGGAGACACGCTGTATGTCTCGACGTCGTGGGGCCCGAAATACGTCTATGCGATCGACGCCGCGACCGGCGCGCGCAAATGGACCTACGAGCCCGACATGCCCGACGACACGCTGCAGTTTGCCTGCTGCGACGTCAACAGCCGCGGCCTGGCCTACGCTGACGGCAAGATCTTCCTCGGCCGCCTTGACGGCAAGCTGGTGGCGCTCGACGCCAACACGGGCAAGGAAGTGTGGAAGGCCGATGTCGTCGACTACACGCAAGGCGCGGTCATCACCTCGCCCCCGCTGGTGGTGAAGAACCTGGTGATCACTGGCTTCGGCGGCGGCGAATACGGCGTGCGCGGCTCCCTGCAGGCCTACGACATCAATACCGGCAAGCAGGTTTGGAAGACCTACACCGTGCCGCTCAAGGACGAGCCGAACGGCGACACCTGGAAGGGCGACTTGGCGGTCCATGGCGGCGGCGCGGCCTGGCTGGTCGGCTCCTACGATCCGAAGACCAACACCGTCTTCTGGGGCACCAGCAATCCCGGTCCCTGGAACTCCGCCGTTCGCTCGACCGGGAACGGCGACTTCGGCAAGCTGACCAACCTCTACACCTCGTCGACGCTGGCCCTCGACGCGGACACCGGGAAGATCAAGTGGTGGGTGCAGCAGACCCCGGCAGACGCCTGGGACTATGATGGGGTCAACGAACTCGTGCTCGCCGATCTGAAGATGGATGGCGAAACGGTGCCGGCGATGATGAAGGCCGACCGCGACGGCTTCTTCTTCGTCGTCAACCGCGAGACGGGCAAGGTTCTATCGGCCGAGAAATACGTTCCGACCACTTGGGCCAAGAAGTGGGATATCGCGACGGGCCGCGCCGAGGAGGATCCCGATAAGCGCGCCGGCCCAGGGCATCCGGCCAAGGGGGCCTGCCCAAACCTGATCGGCGGCAAAAACTGGCAGCCGATGTCGTATAATCCCGATACCGGCCTCGTCTACATTCCCTCCAACAATCTCTGCATGGACTGGACGGTCTCCGACGTCAGCTACAAGCGCGGGATCTTCTATCTCGGCGGAGAGTTCCCGCCGGTCATGCCGAAAGAAGGATATCTCGGCGAATTGATGGCTTGGGATCCGGTGAAGCATGAGAAGAGGTGGGGCATCAAGGAAGACCTGCCATTCAACGGAGGCACGCTGACGACGGCTGGCAATCTCGTGTTCGCCGGCAATCTGCACGGAGACTTCCAGGCGATAGACGCAACCGACGGCAAGGTGCTGTGGCAGAAGAACCTCGGCTCCGGCATCGGCGCAGGCCCCATCACCTATTCGGTGAACGGCAAGCAATATGTCGCCATCGTCGTCGGGCGGACCGTTTCACTGGCGGCATTCCTGGGACCGGTTGGCAACAAAATGCTGGCGGCGACGCCCGAAGGCGGCGCGCTGTTCGTGTTCTCGGTCGACTAAGTCGGACAGCCAAAGGAAGGGAAGGAGACTGAGATGCCATTCGGATCGCTGAAAGAGGCGTTTACCGTCTCCATCCTTGCTATTGCGGCGTTCTGCGCGAGCGGCCCTCCCACGCCCGCGCAGGATGCGCCGGTCGCTCCAGATGTCCTGCGGCTGTGCGCGGATCCCAGCAACCTGCCGTTCTCGAGCGAGGATCCGGCCAAGCCCGGGATCTATAACGAAATCGGCGCGGCGATCGGCAAGGCGCTTGGGCGGCCGGTGACGCATGTCTGGTATCGCACTTATTTCGGTAAGCGTGCTGTCCGCGTCACCATGCTCGCCAGGCAATGCGATGCGACCATCGGCTTGCCCGACAGCGACGACTTCATGGGGCCAAAGGTCATTTTCTCGAAGCCTCTGTTCAATATGGGCTACGCAATCATCGCGCCGAAGGGGCAGACCTACGCGAATCTCGAGGACCTCAAGGGCAAACGCGTCGCGGTACAATTCGAGACTGAGCCGCACAACCTCGTCGGACCGCGCGAGGACATGACGGCGGTGACGGTGCTCTCGCCCGAGGAGGGCATGAAGGCGCTCGCGGAAGGAAAGGCCGATGCGGCGTTCCTCTGGGCGCCGAGCGCAGGCTTCCTCAACAAGACCGCGTATGACGGGCGCTTCGTGATCGTCCCGACCGACGGGAAAGGACTGAGCTTCGCGACCGCAATCGGCTTTCCCAAAACGTCGAAGGCGCTGCGCGACTCGGTCGACGCAGTCCTGCCAGAGGTATCGAAGCAGTTCCCCGCCCTGTTCGCCAAATACGGCCTCGTCAGCGAGGGAGCGCAAGCGGGATCGTCCGAGAAGCCCGCGACGATCGAAAAGGCCGTCGTTGTGGTGGACCAGGCGACGGCGCCTACCCCCGCGCCGACTCCCGCCCAGGCAACTCCAGCTCCCGCTCCTGCCCAGACGGCGAAAGCTGAAGTCGGCGCCCGCGATCCGGGCCCGCCGGCCGGCGACGGAACGGGGGAGTTCGACATCGCGCCGCTTGCGCCGCCTGCGACGCCCGAGCTGATCGCCAAAGGCAAGGAGGTGTTCGACGGCACTTGCGCCCATTGCCACGGCCCCGCAGCCGTAGTGGGCGTCAAAAAGATCGATCTCCGCCGCCTGACGCTGCGCTACGGCGATCGCGCCCACAACATGTTCTGGAAGACCGTCCACGAAGGCCGCCCGGAGAAGGGCATGCCGACCTGGAAGGGCGTGTTCACCGACGAGCAGTTCACGGCGATCTACGGATTCCTTTCTTCGGTCCAGTCGAAGGAATGAGCCGAACCTTGAGCCCGCGGCGTCGGGGTCGCGGCGAAGCACGGGAGTGATAGGATGCGGATTGTTACGAGCGCGCTGGCGGCGATCATGGTTCTCGGCGCGGGGTCGGCTTTTGCCGACGACCTGATGAAAAAGGCGCAGGAGAATTTCAAGCCGATTCCCACGATGGTTCCGGTGGTGAAGGGCAACGCCGTCACCCGTGAGAAGGTCGAGCTCGGCAAGTTCCTGTTTTTCGACCCGCGCCTTTCGGCGAGCGAGATCGTCAGCTGCAACGCTTGTCACAATCTCGCGACCGGCGGCGTCGACGCCGGGCCGACCTCGGTCGGCCACGGGAAAGGGCCTCGCCGCGCGCCGACCGTCTATAACGCGGTCTTCAACGTCGCCCAGTTCTGGGACGGCCGCGCCGCCGCCCTGAAAGCTCAGGCGAAAGGACCCCTGGCGAGCGTGGAAGTGAACGCGACGCCCGATCATGTGGTCAAGACGCTGTCCTCGATGCCCGCCTATGTCGAGATGTTCCAGAAGGCGTTCCCAAACGAATTGTCGCCGGTCACCTTCGATAATTTCGCCAAGGCAATCGAGGCTTTCGAAGCGACGCTGATCACGCCCGGCTCCAAGTTCGACCAGTATCTCGAAGGCGATGACAATGCGCTGGGCGAGCAGGAAAGATCGGGACTGAAACTGTTCATGGAGAAGGGCTGCGTCGCCTGCCACAACGGGATCAACGTGGGCGGTCAGGGCTACTTCCCGTTCGGCGTCGTCGAGAATCCAGGCGCCGAGGTGCTTCCCGCGACGGACAAAGGCCGTTTCAACGTGAGCAAGACGGCGAGCGACGAATATGTGTTCCGAGCCGCGCCGCTGCGCAACGTCGCGTTGCGCGCGCCCTATTTCCATAGCGGGCAAGTCTGGAGCCTGAAGCAGGCGGTGGGCGTGATGGGGTCCTCCCAGCTTGGCGCGAAGCTGACCGACGAGGAGGAGAACGACATCGTCGCCTTCCTCGGCGCCCTGACCGGCGAACTTCCGAACATCGCCTATCCGGTGCTTCCGGTTCGCACTGAATCGACGCCGCAGCCGTCGTTATCCAAGTAAGCGTCTCGCGCCCCGCGCCGGGGTGGAATTCTATCCACCCGCGGCGTCGACCCGGCCGAGCTCCCTTTGCAAGGGCAAACGCCCTCCAAAGGGCATTTGCCCATCGTGGCGCTAAGTGGATCGTCCTTGGAGGCGCCATCGGGGGCGTTGCGGAAAGGGGCGCCTGGTTGAAAGACAGACGGCTTTTGCTTCGCCGAAACCTGCTCACTTCAGGGCCACCAGACGCGACCGAAGAAATTGTCGCCACTCCAAAGACTGTCGCGATATCGGATTTGACATCAGCTTCAAAAGCATGCGGGCGACCCGAACGGGTTTTGAGGATCGTCGGCGGGCGGGGCGAAATCCGCATCCGCGCCGCGCCGCAGGTTCTCGCCGCTCTGCACTGGAATGTCCTGAGAGGCGGGATCAGATGCGGTGCGACTCTTCGACGCCTTTTCGCAGATTGCAGCTTGTGCTGACGTCGTTTATGAAAAGCATACCGATTTAGCACAAGCGCGCTGCGAATTCGCAACCGCGCCCACGATGGACGAGTTGGACAGGGAGGAAAGGATGGGGCGTTCGCCCCCCGTCGCCCATGCCGAGCGTGTTATCAAAGCGATTTCGAGCGGCCATGCGGCCAGCTCCGCGCTCGCGGCGTCGTGGCGCCGCTCCGGGCGCCTGCATGCGCTCGATCCGGCGAGCAACGCGCCTTCGGTCCGTCTAACCGAGGCGGAAGTAACGGGCGCGCGCGAAAGGCTGCATCGGCTGCTGAGCGTCACCCATCCGGCCCTCGATCGGCTGATCGCGGCGGTCGGCGGCGTCGGCTGCGCGGTCCTGCTCGCCGACCGGGATGGCGTCGTCGTCGAGCGGCGCGGGGCGCCGTGCGACGACACGACTTTCAAAGGGTGGGGGCTCTGGACCGGCGCCGTCTGGAGCGAGAAATTCGAGGGCACCAACGGCATCGGAACCTGCCTCCACGAGCAGCGCGCGGTGACGATCGATCGCGACCAGCATTTCTTCGCCCGCAATGCGCTCCTCACCTGCACGACGGCGCCGATTTACGACGAATGTGGCGAACTCGCAGCGGCGCTCGATATCTCCTCGTGCCGGGCCGATCTGACTGAGGGCTTCGCAAAGCTGCTCGCGACCGCGGTGTCGGACGCCGCGCGCGCAATCGAAGCCGAGAATTTCCGCCTTGCTTTTCCTTTGGCGCGCATCCTGCTGGCCAGCGCAGGCGAACGCCTCGGGCCTGCGCTGCTGGCCGTAGACCGTGACGATCTCGTCGTGGGCGCGACGCGGGCGGCGCGGCTGGCGCTCGGCATCAACGCTCAGACGCTCGCCCGGCCGCGGCCCGCGGCCGACGTCATGGGACGCTCGCAAGGCGAGAGTGACGACATCGACGCCGCCGAACGGGCCGTGTTGCAACGCGCCTTGGCGCGCTCGGGAGGCAATGTCTCGAAGGCGGCGCAGCACCTGAACCTGTCGCGCGCCACGCTGCACCGCCGGATGAATTCAGCTCGGCCTTCATCGCTGACTTCGGCCCGAATGAAAGTGTCGCAGAACTGCGACACTTCTCCTCTGACCTCTACGCATGCCTCCTATCGCGCAAACGCGCACGCAGGCATTGCTTCTCCCAACGCCGGTGACCATCGGCGTCCTGCAAGGGAGAAAACCCGTGACCAAGGTCGACCTCAACATCATCCTCAACTGCCCGTTCAAGAAGCGCTACGAGAACTACATCGGCGGCGAATGGCGCGCGCCGCATTCCGGCAAATATTTCGACAACGTCTCGCCGATCACCGGACAGCCGGTGTGCGAGATCGCACGATCGGACGCAGCCGACATCGAGGCCGCGCTCGATGCCGCGCACGCCGCCAAGGAGGCCTGGGGCCGCACCAGCGCAGCCGAGCGGGCGGTGATCCTCAACAAGATCGCGGACCGGATGGAGGCCAATCTCGCTGCGCTTGCGCTCGCTGAGACCTGGGACAACGGCAAGCCGATCCGTGAGACGACCGCCGCCGACATCCCGCTGGCGATCGACCATTTCCGCTATTTCGCCGGCGCGATTCGCTCGCAGGAAGGTTCGATCAGCGAGGTCGACCACGACACGGTCGCCTACCACTTCCATGAACCGCTCGGCGTCGTCGGCCAGATCATTCCGTGGAACTTCCCGATCCTGATGGCGGTCTGGAAGCTCGCGCCCGCGATTGCGGCCGGCAACTGCGTCGTCCTGAAGCCCGCCGAGCAGACCCCGGCCTCCATCATGGTGCTGATGGAGATCATCGGCGACCTCTTGCCAAAGGGCGTCCTCAATGTCGTGAACGGCTTTGGCCTCGAGGCCGGCAAGCCGCTCGCATCGTCGAACCGGATCGCGAAGATCGCTTTCACCGGCGAGACGACGACCGGGCGGCTCATCATGCAATACGCCTCGCAGAACCTGATCCCGGTGACGCTCGAACTCGGCGGCAAGTCGCCCAACATCTTCTTCGCCGACGTCTGCGCCGAGGACGACGACTTCTTCGACAAGGCGATCGAAGGCTTCGTCATGTTCGCGCTGAACCAGGGAGAGGTCTGCACCTGCCCGAGCCGCGCGCTGATCCAGGAGTTGGTCTACGACAAATTCATGGAGCGCGCGCTGAAGCGCGTCGAGGCGATCATTCAGGGCAGCCCCCTCGATCCGGAGACGATGATCGGCGCCCAGGCCTCCTCAGAACAGCTCGAAAAGATCCTGTCCTATATCGATATCGGCAAGCAGGAAGGCGCGGAGGTGCTCACCGGGGGCGAGCGCAACGTGCTCACAGGCCCCTATGCGGGTGGTTATTACGTGAAGCCGACCGTGTTCAAGGGCCACAACAAGATGCGCATCTTCCAGGAGGAGATTTTTGGGCCGGTGGTGTCGGTCACGACCTTCAAGACCGACGACGAGGCGCTGCACATCGCCAACGACACCCTCTACGGCCTCGGCGCCGGAATCTGGAGTCGCGACGCGAACCGCTGCTACCGGTTCGGCCGCGCCATCCAGGCGGGCCGGGTCTGGACGAACTGCTATCACGCCTATCCGGCGCACGCCGCGTTCGGCGGATACAAGCAGTCCGGCATCGGCCGCGAGACCCACAAGATGATGCTCGACCACTACCAGCAGACGAAGAACATGCTCGTCAGCTACAGCCCGAAGAAGCTCGGCTTTTTCTGATCGGTTGACGGCATGAGCGGCGGCGCGCGTCCTCCATGTCCTCTCGCGCCGCCGCGCCATTGTTCATAGGGAGGGAAACGATGGAGCGCCTCGGCGAGGTCGCCCACACAGATCGAGTCCCTGAAGGCGATTATGGGAAGCGAGGCCGCGACTTCGCCGATCGTGGCGTCCTGGCGTCGCTCCGGGGCTCTCCACGCCCTCGATCCTGCCAACGTCGCGGCCTGTTCCCGGCTGTCTTCGCACGAGGTTGCGGCGGCGCGCGAGCGTCTGGGGCGGCTGCTCCGCGTGGCGCAACCGAGCTTGGAACGGCTCTACTTCGCCGTCGGCGGCGTCGGCTGCTCGGTGATGCTTGCCGATCGGGACGGGGTGATCCTGGAGCGTCGAGGTGCGCCGGGCGACGACTCGGCCTTCGACGACTGTGGCTTGTGGACCGGCGCCGTCTGGAACGAGAAGTCCGAGGGCACGAACGCCATCGGCACCTGCCTGTTCGAGCAGCGAACTCTGACAATCAACCGAGACCAGCATTTCTTCGCCCGCAACTCCGTGCTCTGCTGCACCAGCGCGCCGATCTTCGACGAGTATGGCGAGCTCGCCGCGGCCGTAGATGTATCGTCAACCCGGCTCGCGCCCGGCTTCATCCAGCTCGCGCACGCGCCCGGCTTCGCTAACCTCGTGGCCGCCGCCGTTGCGGACGCGGCGCGCTCAATCGAGGCGGAGAATTTCCGCCTTGCCTTTCAGCGTGCGCGCTTGATGGTCGCGCCAGGCGGAGAACGGACAGGGCCGGCGCTGCTCGCGGTCGACCGTGATGATCTTGTTATCGGGGCGACCCGCGCGGCGCGGGTCGCGCTCGGCATTAATTCCCAGACGCTCGCGAGGCAAATTCCGGCCGCGGATCTGCTCGACTGCGCGGCGGCGGACGAGGATGACGTCGAGACCGCGGAACGCGCCGTCCTGCATCGTGCTCTCGCTCGATCGGGAGGCAACATCTCAAAGGCTGCTAAGCTCCTCGACATGTCGCGCGCAACCCTTCACCGTAAGATTTGCCGCTTTGGACTCAAGCACTAGTGTTGTGTCTTGAACGCTTGGATCCCGCGCCGCCGGAAGGTCGTAGGCTCCAAGAGTCCGCGCAAGGCGCTTTTTGTTTTTCAGCACCCGAGCAGGCGGCGCCGGCCCTTCGTCCGCCGCGACTCCGAGCGACTGGTCGTCTCCCTGTTACCGGCTGGAGCAGGGAGTTAATTCCCGATAATTCTCCCTGATATCTGCCCGACGCTGACATGTATCTTTTTGCTCAAGCGACTGTAAACAAATGATTTTCGCTCAGGCCACAGGTGTTCATTGTCGTCAATTTCCGCTCGGCAGGGAGGAACAGGGAGAAAATCGTTCCCGGCCGACGGTCGCCAGACGCCTGGGCGGCAATGCATCGTAAAGATTTCCAGAAACAGGAGACGGCGCGAGTTCCGGTCTGCGATGTCTCAATTCTGCGACAGTTCGCAGCCGCATAGTTCGCATACCCTCTATGCCGCTTCTGCATGGGCAGGCATTGTCTGTTCCAGCGCGTCGCAAGAAGCCGGTGCGTCGTCCAAGAGAGAAAGCGGTGACTATTGTCGACCTGAATGACCTGTAGATGAAGACGATCCTCGTCAGCCGCTGGCGCAATAAAAATCTCGACTTCTTCCGGTCGGCTGACGGCATAAGCGGCGGCGCGGGTCCTCCTCGTCCTATCGCGGTGCCACAATCCTCGGGTGCTTCACAATGGAACAGCAGGCACGGATCGAACTTTTTGCCCCAGATGAATGGGCGGACGCGCAATGGGCCTCGACCCCTCTTGCCGTCCAATACGCTTCGCTGAAGGGCGCCGTCGAAGCTTCTGTGAAGGCGATCGAGGATAGGCGCCCTGGCGCTGCTTCCGAAATAGCGGTTCTGCAGCGCCGCGCGATCGCTTCGCTCGAGGAATGCGCCCTGGCGACGGCCCGCCTTGCCGAGGCGCTCGAAAGCGCCTCCTTGCGGCGCAGCTTGAATTGCGACAGAGCGTCTTTCAGAGAGCGGACGAGTCAATTCTTCGACTGCGCGCGGCAATTTGTGCTGGCTCTCGGCTGCTGCGCTGATCCTGAAGACGCCGTCTCTCGCCGGGGAGCCCACAGCGCGCAGACCCGGCGCGACAACTTCAGGGAGCGCGTCGCATCGCTCACTCCCAAGCAACGGTGCGCGCTCGACCTCCTGCTGATCGGCCTTCCCAACAAATTGATCGCATATGAGCTTGGAGTGGCGGAATCAACGGTCAAAGCCCACGTGACAGCTGTCATACGCAAGCTGCAGGTTCGCAGCCGCTCACAGGTGATCGCGGCGACCGCTCGAATGGACCGCGGCTTGGCGTTTGAAATCGACTCCATGCCGAAAGCGTGCAGCCCTGACACTGAACCAAGTCGAAGCTCGTAGGAGGCCTCCGATGGCGGACAAGGTTACTGCGACCCCCGAGGCGCTCGCGCTCCTGGCCGAAATCGTCGCCGATCACGGCGCTGTCCTGTTTCATCAGTCCGGCGGTTGCTGCGACGGCTCCTCGCCGATGTGCTATCCGCTGGGCGAATTCCTGATCGGTGAAGCCGACGTAAAGCTCGGCGAGATCGGCGGTGTGCCCTTCTACATCGGCGGCGCGCAATACGAGGCCTGGAAGCATACCGACCTCGTCATCGACGTCGTGCCCGGCCGCGGCGGGATGTTCTCCCTGGACAACGGCCGCGAGCGGCGGTTCCTCACCCGATCAACCGTTTGCGAGACACCAGCCGAGCCCGGTGGAAGTTAACGCCTGGCGCCGGGTTTACAGGCGCGGCTCGGACTAGACGATGACCTCGGCCGCCCTCGGCACTGGACAACCAGGCGACGAAATCGTCATGAAGCCATTGCGGCCCGGACTGCTCACTCGGGGACTGCCGCGGTCGCCTGAGATGCGGTCGCCGCGACTTCTTTGCAGGCTCGAAGGGAGAAACAGGCATGGCCAGTTCTCGTGGCCGTTTCGTCTGGTACGAGCTGATGACAACAGACCGAGGATCCGCCAAGGCCTTCTACGCCAGTGTCGTGGGTTGGGGAACTCGGGGCGCCTCAATGCCCGGTCCGACCTATAGCCTGTTTACCACCGGAGATTTCCCCGTCGCCGGGCTGGTGAACCTGCCGGAGGACGCGAGGGGAACGGGTGTGACGCCGCGCTGGATCGGATATGTTGGAGTCGACGACGTGGACGCTGCCGTCGACGGGATCAAGCAGCTCGGCGGAGCGGTCTACGTCCCACCGACGGACATCCCCGGCGTCAGCCGCTTTTCGATCGTTGCCGACCCGCAAATGGCGACGCTTGCGTTGGTCAAGGGGCTGAAATCCGGCCAGGCGCAGTCCGCCGAGCTGGGCGAGCCGGGGCGCGTGGGCTGGCACGAGTTGCTTGCCGCCGACTGGGAGAAGGCGTTCGTTTTCTACGGCGAACTATTTGGTTGGCAAAAAGCCGACAGCCATGTCGGCATGATGGGCACGTACCAGGGGTTTTCCGCCGGAGGGCAGGCGATCGGCGGAATGTTCACCAAGCCTCCGACATTGCCGCTTCCCTTCTGGCTTTACTATTTCAATATCGATGACGTCCAAGCGGCGGCGAATCGCGTTGAAGCCGGCGGTGGCCAAATCCTCTATGGCCCCGCCCAGGTGCCGGGCGGCCCCTGGATCGCCCATTGCACCGACCCTCAGGGCGCCGTATTCGGGCTGCTCGACCGGCGCAGCCGCAAAGCTATTGTCTCTTTCGAGCGCGTCAGGCCGCGCAACTCCGCCAATGCGCTTGGCCGCCGACAGTCTTGATAGGGCTCGGGAAACGCAGATTAGATCGGGCTTCCTCAGCCGACTTCGGCCATTCTATCCCATTTGCACGGCCGTTGCGTGAGCCACGCCGAGGCCCATGCGATTGTCAGTCGGAAGCTTCCGATTTCGCGCCGCGACCGATCGCAAATTGACCGACGGGTCCCTCGACGTGGAATTCGACTCCCGTCATCTTTGCGAACAGATCGATATTCTCGATCCCGATCGCACATCCGCCGAGCCCCATGTCGGTCGCCATTAGGTAGAACGTCTGCATCAATACGCCGACGTCCTTCAGAATGAGCGCATAGGCAATCGAGCTGTATTTCCATGAAATCCGGCCAAAGCGTGCAGCGATCGTGATCAGGATCTGGAGCGCAGCGGACGCGCCCATTGCAGTTTCGGCTCCCGCCAACAGCGCTTCGAGCGCATTCGCGGGGACGCTGATCGGCGTCAGCACGTGAACGCCGGCGTCGTAATGATAGAAGCCGCGTGCAAGCCCTTCGCATAAGCTTACGGCTAGATAGAGCTCGAGCTCGTATGCGGCGCCCGCCGATGGATAGGGCCTCACGGTGTGACCGCCTTCATCTAAGTCGAGCTTAGTGTCCGATCTCGACAGGACGCGCGCGGTTCCGTCGAGAAACTGCGAAAGCTCGGCGAGCGTGATCGGTCGACGATCGTCAAAGCTGCGCGTCGATTGGCGTTCCCGCAGTAGCTTTGCGACTGGCGAGATCGCCTCCGGATCCGCTGCCGAAAACTTGCGAAGATCGATTGTCTTTCCAGGCCAGCCGGGCCGCACGGCTGGCAGTGGAGCGATCACGCCGACAGACGGATAGGTTCCGCCCAGCGGATTGGCGTGCCGACCTGCCGTGCTGCGCGCGTGGAAGAGAAGATCATGAAAGTCCCAAAGAACGAGGCTGGGGTCGCCTTCGGCCTTTCGAAGCCCACCTTCGCCAGCGCCGACCTTGAGAAGGATTTGGCAATCGAGGAGCAGAGCGAGAAGCTCGACCCCGGGGAAACCCTCCTGCCGACGCAGTCGCTTGATTTGCTGCGGCGTGGAGAGCACCGCTATGGTGGCCGCAATATTGGGATCGCAAATCTTGAACAGCGCGCGGGCGCGCGGCAATTCCAGGACCATCTCGGCGCCGCGCCGTCGCATGTAGGCGAACCTCGACAGGACGAGCGAGTCGGCGTTGGCGAGCTCAGGCGCTTGCGGCCAATAATCGGGAGCCTGCGGTTCGATGACGACCAGCTCCTCGCCCTCGCCCGAGCGCCCGAGGCGGTACTCCAAGAGACCGCGCCTGGCTAACCGCCGGACCAATAGACCAATCTCTTTGTCGATGTTCCCACGGTCGGACGCAAACGAGCTGAGCAGCAGACCTGTGCGCAGTTCCTCCGCGCGACTTGCCGCGCCCGCACTGAAGGTTCCCAAGCCGAACGAATAGCCATCGAAGCCGGCGACGATTTCTCCGTTCGCCTGCGCCTCGAGCCTGATGTGACCGCGGAGCCGGGCGGAAACATTAGCCCGCACGGCCGGTCGCACTCTTGGTCCGGGAGCGCGCAAGCCGGGATCACCTTCAGGTATGGGGGTGGGCCGGATTGAGCTCGTTTTCCTTCAGCGGACGGTCGCGCAATCCGAGCTTCACCGGCACATCGTAAAGCCGCCCGGGCGCGAAGCGGCGATAGAAGTGCCGTAATCCCGGAACGATCACTCTGACGACTGGCGTCTCGATGTCGGGACGCGTCTGATCGAGGACGAGGAAATCGAGGCCCGCCTGCTTGGCAAGCGAGACGCAGGCCGCTGCTTGCTCGCGCGTGTCGAGATGGCCGAACTTCGAGCCGAACTGCGGTTGGACCGTCGTATTCCCGCCCGGCCACAAAAAGGGATGGTCCTCGAGGCGCAACGGAGCGACGCCGTCGAGGCTCGATTTCTCTCCCGTGCCGCCGCCCATGAGGCCCAGGGACAGAAATTGATTGAGCTCCGTCAGCGCCCGCAACACGGCGATCCTCGGGTCGAAATGGGCGCCGGAGCCGAATTCGATATTTTCCCGACCGTTTTGCATCCAGTGTGTGATCGCCACGAACGTCGGGATCCCGAGATCGCTGGTCACGTCGAGCACCCAAAGCCGGCGGCCGGTTTGGGCCAGCTGCTTTTGCAGATCGCGAACATAGGAATCGTCGAACTGGCCGAGGTCCAATTCCGGCCGTTGCAATTCGTTGTACCACCAGATCGCGTAGGCATCCCTTTCCACCAGCTCCAGGAATCCCTGGACGATCGCTTCCTCAAGCGTGTTGCCGGCCGCGCAACCATTGGAATCCGCTGAGAAGGCGGCAGGCCCCTGGTAAAAGAAATACAACAGGCTGGTCGGAAGATATTTGAAGTGCGCGTCCCGGAGCGACCAGACCGGAGACCATTCGATCTTTGCCGATCGATCGAAGAGCGCCGGCATCGCCCCCGGCTCGTCCAAGTCGGGCGCCTCGCTTTGCCGCAATTGCGCGTCGCTGAACTGTAGGACGTCGTTTGGAGGAATTGCTTCGTCTGCCGGGAAATCGGTAAACCGCCGCTTTGCCCGGATCTCATCGCCCTGAAAAATGCCGGAATAGCGCTCGATCGCCTCCATGAGGGCGCTGGCTTCACCTTGTTCGACCGTGCTGCCCTTGCCGAAGCTGCCGCCGCTCAAGCCCGCCCGGAGCTGATGAACCGTCTCCACAGGCCCTGCAAAATTGTGCGTGGCGTACCAGTTGGTGTTCAGGGGCAAATCGGCTTGGATCCGTTCGAGACGCGAGACAACGCCGGTGAGCGGGCTCACAAGCCTGCGGAACCGCGCAACCGTGACCGATGGTGCAACGCTGCGGAAGCCGCCGCTCGTCATGACGACACTCCCGCCTGCGCCAAACTCGACCGGCGCCGGAGCACGGCGGGGATCACGCAGTTTCTTGCGACCGCAGCTCGGACATTGCGGGCGAGCAGCCACATGATGCTTCACGATGGTCGAGCCCAACAGGTCGAGGCTGACGATATGATCGCTCAATGGCGTGCGAAAATCGGTGGCGACCGCCTTCGCGACCTCGAGGGCCGCAAGTTGGATGGCGCTCTGTCCAACGGTCTCGTGAGCCAAAGGCGAGACGGCGACGCAGCGGGCCTGTCTGCGGTCGATGAGCGCCTTGACCTCCCGGTTCCTTGTCATCCGGTCGGCGAGACACATCCAGCAGGCGCTCTGCCCCGGCCGGAACACCGGCCCCACCAGGGGAAAGATGCCGGAGGGTTGGACGAGCAGCCACGGCGCGCCATCCGACAAATGTTGTCGGTTCAATTCGTCTAATCGCGCTTCGAGATAATCGTTCACCAGTATGGCCGTCAGGTCGGGGGAGCGCTTGACGACGCGAACCCCCAGCCCGTTCAGGGCCGCCGCGAGCTCCGTTTCCCCTTGCACGTCGATCGACTGGACGCGCACACGGCATTTCTGGAGATTTTGCTCTGCGTTCTCCGGCGATAGGCCAAGGCTTGCCCAATAGGCGGCTACGGCGCTGTTCGAAGAGCGAGAGGCCGGAATGATATGGCGGCGGTCGACCAGCCGCCTCAGGGCTTCGCGGATCCTTTCGGATGGAAAATCCTGCTCCAGGTCACGAACGAGCTGCCCAAAGCTCCTTTCGCCCTTTGCTATCGCGGAGGCGAGCGCGCAATAGAGTTCGCCGTGCAGCAAGAACTTCCGGTCCTCGGAATAGAGGCACACGACATCGGGCGGCAGAATATAGACGGTGAAATTCGGCGCGAACTGCGGGATGTCTTTTCCGTCATACGTGTTTGTGTGATCGCCTGTCATAAGGTGAGTGCACTTCCCCAGAGCGAGAGAACAGTCAGGCGCGCGATATCCCCCCTTTTCGCCCGAACAGGAATCGTTAATTCCCTGTTCGTCGAAAAAATCTCTCTGTTCGGATGCGTAGCGAACTTTTCTGGAATCGCGTAGAATTGTTTGGCTTTTTCCTAGAAACGGGCCGAAATACGCTAGTCCCTGCCTTTTTTGCTATTCGCAGAGATTTCGGCCCGCGTTTTTTAAGTCCAAGCGCGTCCTGCCCCTAACGTTCCGACTTCTGCGTGCGGCGTCACCGCCACCTGTTCTCGCGATCAGGAAGGATTGGAACGTCAGAGTCGCTACGCTAGCACAAGAGGTTGCAACCTCCCCACGACAAGCAGCAGCCGCCGCCCCAACCCCAGACCGCGGCGCAGCCGCCGCAGCCGCCCCAGCCAACGCCGCAGCCGCGCCAGCCAACGCCGCAGCCTCGCCAGCCTCCTCCACAGGCTCGAACGCCGCCGCAGGCTCGGCAGCCTCCTCCGCAGGCACGGACGCCGCCGCAGCCTCTGCAGCCTCCGCAACCGTGTCCGCAACCGCAGCCGCGGACAGCAGCAAGCTGCATACCCGCCCGGGCGGTTCCCAAGTCGTCTTTGTCGAAGAGATGGAACGTCGCCAGACTGACGTCGGAGATTTCCTCCTCATCGAGGGTGGGGATCTGCCACGCCGTATTTTGCCAGAGTACATCGGCTGCGGATCCGGCAGTCGGCGCCGCGAAAGACGCCGACAGCATATCCGCTGGCGATCCGCCGGTCGACGCTGCCAGAGACACCCCGGCGATTCCGAGTACGGAGACAGCCGTACTTGGACGCTTCCCCTTCGAATTACGCTTCACTTGCGGCATAGCAGAGTTCCTCCTCTACTTTCCTTCGACCAAATCCACGACGAACCTATTGCAGTGTATAGCACTTTTTTGTGACGTCACGTCTTTTTTTGACGCCACGGTTTGCGGTTCGCCAATCGGCGCTCGGGGCTCTTCCCCATTCAATGGCCCTCTGGCTAAGAGGTCATCTGACCCGCCCGCACCCGGTTGAGGCGCGGAAATAGGCGACGTATTGTCGAGTAGCGGACCTCGCTCTCCGCGTAGTGCGGGGAGTGCTCAGGAAACGCGGGATCCGCCGCCACAGCTTCCATTCAGCGAGTCAGAATGACAGAAGCGTCCCAAAGGCCTGCCGCGCCAGACGCCAATGAATTGATGGATATTGTCAGCGTCATTTATGACACGGTTCTGGATCGAACAATCTGGCCAAACGCACTGAGGAGATTATCGCTTTTCATCAAAGGCGCCGCGTCAGCTGTTTTCTGGGAAGACGCAACGAATGAACAGGGTGACATCTATTTCCATGACGGCGGCATTCCTGACCGTTATCGAGACTCATATTTCAGCACGTATGTGAAACTCAACCCGATCACCATCCCGCGCTTCTTTGCGAACGTGGAGGAGCCGATCGCGACGGCCGACCTCGTGCCTTACGACGAGTTTATTCAAACGCGTTTCTACCGCGAGTGGGCGCAGCCCCAGGACTTGGTCGATTTCCTCAGCATCACTTTGGAAAAATCAGCCGGGAGAGCCGCGATGTTCGGCGTGTTCCGCCATGCCCGGGATGGCCTCGTCGATGAAGCCGCGCGTCACCGGATGCGTCTGCTGGCGCCGCACATCCGGCGCGCCGTGCTCATCTCCAAGGTGGTCGATTTCAAACGGGACGAAGCAGAACTTTTTGCCGAAACTCTGGACCGTCTGCGCGCAGCCGTCATCATTGGTTGAAGCGGGCGCCCGCATCGTTCACGCTAACGCCGCGGGCCTTAGGCTCCTTCGAGAGGGCAACGTCGTCCGGGCCGTGAACGGTTCGTTGACCGAAAGCACGTCTCGAGCCGACAAACGCCTGCGTGGGGTTATCCTCGCTGCGGCTGAAGGTGATGAAGCGATCGGCAAGGCGGGGATTGCGCTACCTCTGACCGCGAAGACCGGCGAGCGCTATGTCGCGCACGCTCTCCCTTTGGTTTCGCGGAGGAGGTGGCGGGCGGGAGAGGTCGGCGCCGCGCGAGCCGCAATCTTCATTCACAAAGCGAGCCTGGAGACCTCCTCGCCGCCGGTCGCCATCGCCGAGGCTTATAGGCTGACGATGACCGAGCTGCGCGTGCTGTTCGCGATCGTCGAGGTCGGCGGCGCGCCGGAAGTCGCGGAAACGCTGGGCATTGCGGCCTCGACGGTCAGGACCCATCTCGGCCGCGTTTACGAGAAGACCGGCGTCTCCCGCCAGGCCGATCTCGTCAAACTGGTCGCCGGTTTCTCCAATACCTTGGTTTCATGAACTTTTGCAGATTGCGGCGTGGGCATGCGCGTCCGCGCCTATCGGCAAGCGTCCGCCATGGATGAACTGACGTCCCTCTCCTGCCTCATAGGCGACATTTACGATGCGGCGCTTGACCCGTCGCTCTGGCCCAGCGTTCTCAAGCAGATATCCGGCTTTATCCAAGCCTCGGCCGCAACGCTCGAGTGCAGGATGTCATCAAGGGAACTGTCAGTGTCTTCTACCAGGACGGCGGCATCGAATCGAGCATGACCCGGCTGTACAACGATAAGTACAGCAAGCTCGACCGATGTGCGATCGATCATTACGTCGCCACGGTCGGCGAGCCGAGGGCGACTGCGGACATCCTGCCGTATGACGAATTTCTTCAGCCGCGCATCTATCGCGAACTCATAAAACACTATGGACTTGTGGACGATATGACGACGGCGCTGGACAAATCGGCGACAAGCGTTGCGTCGGTTCCCGTCTTCCGCCACGAGGCCGCCGCGCCGGACAGGTCTACGCCGCCGTTGCTGCGCTCTTCGTCCACGAGGCAGTGTTTCGAACGCCATCGCTGCCCGAGGTCATCGCCAAGACCTATGGCCTTACGCCGGCCGAATTGCGCGTCATGATCGCCGTCGTGGAGGTCGGAGGCGTCCTCGAGGTTGCCGATGCACTCGGAATAGCCGAGACCACCGTCAGGACTCATCTCGGCCGGCTTTATGAAAAGACCGGCGTCCGGCGCCAGGCCGATCTCGTCAGGCTGGCCGCCGGATTCTCCAGTTCCTTGGTCTCTTGATCCCTCGCATCCTCCAATTGGAGGACGCGACACAACCCGAAAGGGTGCAAAATTCGGCTGTGCGCCCTGAGGCGCAGGAGGGATCTTCCAGGGGAGTCGGGAAATGTCGATCGTCTACGATACGGTCGTCAGCAGCGGGCAATCATTCTACGTCTCCGCGCCAACCTCGGCCTACTTCACGACCGCGTACTATTACGGCTACCAGTTCGTCTACGGCGGCGGTTTCGCCTTCGAGACGATTCTCTCGGGCGGCATCGAATATGTCTGGAGCGGCGGCTCCGACGCTGACTCGTTCGTCTATTCCGGCGGCGAGGAGTATGCCTATGGAGGCGGCGAGACTGAAACGCCACTCATATATTCCGGCGGCGAGCTCTACGTCGGGAGCGGCGGGTATGCGGAGCAAGCCGCGATTTTCGCCGGCGGCTCGGGATATACGGAGGCGGACGGTCAGGACCATTTCACAACCGTCGACAGCGGCGGCGTTCAATATATTTACGGTTATTCCTACAACGACACGATCGGGCAGTACGGCAGCCAGACCATCGAATTGGGCGGCTATTCCTTCGAAGCCGACGTTATCGGGGGCCAGCTCGTCTACGGCGGCGGTTCCGCCTATTACGCCTCGGCCCTGAACGCCGGCAGCGAACAGACGATCTACGGGGGCATTGCTTACTCCACCGTCTTGTCCAACGGGGGCGAGCAATATGTTGCGCTCAACGGACTCGGATGGGAGACCTTCGTCTATTCTGGAGGCAACCAGACCGTTGGGCTTGACGGGACTGGCTATGCCACCCAGGTCGGGTCCGGCGGAACGGAATCGACCGATTCGGGCGGCTACGATTCCGCGATCTATGTCGGCCCCGGCGGCGCGCAATATGTCTACGGCGATTCTTACCTGGCCGCGATAACCTTCACCGCCAACCAGTATGTCGAGTCCGGCGGTTATGCTTCCGCGACCGACGACGGAGGCAACGAATTCGTCTACGTCGGCGGCGAAGCCGTTTCCGTTCTCGTCTACGCTGGCGTTCAGGTCCTGTCTGGTGGCGACGCCTACTACACAAGTCTGTCTGCCGGCGGCGCCCAATACGTCTATAGCGGCGGCCTCGGGTACCAGGCCTATCTGGGTTCAGGCGGGTTGGAATATGTCGACTCCGGCGGGAGCGCCGAATACAGCTTCGTCGGCTCCGCGGGCGAGATGGTCGTCTGGACCGGCGGAAGCTCCACCAGCGCCTCGTTAGCTTCCGGGGGCGCGGAATATACCGAGCCGGGCGGGGTCGACTCGTCAACCTATATCGGCAGCGGCGGCGTCCAAACCGTCTATGGCTCTTCCTACGGCGCCGGCATCGCGATCCTTGGCGTTCAATACGTCTCCTCGGGCGGATTTGCCTCCGGGACCAACGACGCCTGGGATCAGTTCGTGTTCGCCGGCGGCGTCACCGCAAACGTCTCGGCCGCCGGCCAGGGCGATCAATATGTCTACGGCGGAACCGCCCATGCCACGACTTTGTCCAACGGCGGCGCCCAGATCGTCGATAGCGGCGGACTGACCGACGAAACCGACATTGTCTCCGGCGGCGCCGAAGAAGTCGCGTCCGGCGGGACGGCCGACAATTCCTTGGTGTCGTTCGGCGGGACGATGGACGTCTTGACCGCCGGCATCTCCTATAGCGCCGCGACCTACAGCGGCGGCGTGGAATTCGACGTATGCGGGCGGCGTCGACTCGTCGACCAGCATCGGCAGCGGTGGCGTCCAGTACGTCTACGGCGACTCCTACGACGACGCCATAGCCGCAGGCGGCTCGCAGTACGTCGGGTCCGGCGGCTACACCCTCAGCGCGACCGACTACGGTTATCAGGAGGTCTTTTCCGGCGGCGAGGCGGGGGACACTTCAATCCCGAGCGGGGGTTCCCAGTTTGTGGATAGCGGCGCCTACGTCTACGGCGCCAATCTAGCCCCCGGCGGCCACCAGAACGTCTACGGGTTCGCCTACGAAACTCTGATCTCCTCGGGCGGCGTCCAAACCGTCGATGCGGGCGGGACCGCCGACCTCGACCAAATCTCCTCGGGCGGAAACGAATATGTTGCCTCGGGGGGCGTGGACAGCGCGTCGACCGTCTCGAAGGGCGGACGTGAGACCGTCTCGTCCGGCGGCGCGGCTTACGCGGACTACTGTCTCGTCGGGCGGCGTGCAGAATGTGGATGGTTTCGCCGATGGAACGACCGTCGAGAAGGCGGGTGTGCAGACCATTTCTTCCGGCGGCTATGAGGATGACACTCAGCTTCACGGCAGGGAATATGTCTCCGCCGGCGGCTCGTCCTCCTACGACACCGTCTATTCGGGCGGTCAGGAGACAGTCCATGGCTACGCCTACGACAACACGATCCTGTCGCAAGGCAATCAGACCGTCTTGTCGGGGCCAGCGAGCAAGACAGCCAGATCTATGGCGTCGAGCGCCTATCCGGCGGGGCCTCGGGCTTTGGCGAAACGGTCTACAGCGGCGGCCATCTCTATCGTCTATGCCGGCGCGGTCGACAGTTCGTCCGTCGTCGACAGCGGCGGCAAGGAATATGTCTCCTCGGGGGCCGCGGACTATGACACGACCGTTGCTTCCAAAGGCATGCTGGTCGCCCATGGCCTCGCCTACGGCACGACCATCTCCAGCGGAGGCAACCAGACGATTGACAGCGGCGGGGCCGATGATTTCGCGCAGCTCTACGGCCGCGAGAACATCTCCGCTGGCGGCCTTGGCTACGGCGATACGGTCTTTAGCGTCGGCTCCGAATACGTCTACAACGGGGGCGTCACCAGCGGAGCGATCATCATCAGCGGCGGCAAGGCTTTCGTCTCGGCGGGCGGCGACGATCAGCGCCGGCGCGCTCGCGGGCGGGACCCTGACGGTTCTTTCGAACGGCCATGTGTCCGGCGGCCTGACCCTCTCCAGCGGAACGGCGAACATCTCCGGCACGGTCGCGACGGGGCAGGAGATGCTGTTCGCGGGCTCCGGCGGCGATCTGGCGGTCTATGCGCTGGCGTCGTTCCACGCGACGATCGGCGGCTTCTCGACCGGCGACGAATTCGACCTCGGCGGCTTCGGCTATACCACGAGCGAAACGGAGGTGTTCAGCTCGAACGCCGGGCATACGTCGGGGACGCTGACCGTCACCGACGGCTCGCAGGTGGCGAAGCTGACGCTGCTCGGCAGCTACGTCACCAGCGACTTCGCCCTGTCCGACGACCATCACGGCGGCACGTTCGTGAAGTTCGTGTGATCGGTGGGCCGCCTCCGGGCCGACGCTTCGGACGATGGCCGCATCCGCGAACATTCGGTTGCGTCACCTGCCATGAGGCGCAACCGCCGCAACAGAAGTGAGAAACCATCTTGAGCCATAAGGCTAGAGGACGAAATTAAAGCGTTACTTTAGTACTCCGCGCCGACCTTGGCGCCAGAGATCGGCCTGATTTGCAATTTTCGCTTTCCTGATACCGTCCCGTTATCGCGCGTAACAGGGCGATTTTCTTCCGTTATCTCGCTTAATGATTGAATGATCAGCTTCTTTCAAGCGTCTGATATCCAGAGTTTCGGCGTGTCGCTCCGATCGTCGACCAGCCAAAACCGTCCGCTGGCACGAAAGACAGGAAAATTGACGCCGCCGCAGACCGGCCGCAGCGGCGATTCACCCCACCTGAAACCACGCCCCGACGCCCGCCGCGCGGTGCTCGGGGATGGCCGATTCGATCGGCCATTTGCCGGGGTTGTCGGCCACGAAGGCGATATGGGCCGTGCGGCCGGGCTGGATGAGGATGGTGTCGCGCCAGTAGGGCTCCCAGCCGTCGTCCATCGAATGCAAGAGCCGCGCGACATGGCCGCCGAGCCGCATCGCCTGCACGACGGCGGTCTTGTTGGCGATCGCGAAGACGGCTGGGACGCCGTGGGAAATGATCGCAGCCGGTTTCTTCGCCCAGTCGACGAAGGTGACCCCGTTCAAGGCGAAGGGCGCGCTGCCCCCTCCAGTCACGGCGAAATCTGCGCGTTTCGAGGCTTCGAGGGCGATCTCGGGCGGCAGGAGCGGATTGACCGGAAGCCGCGCCGGCGCCGTCCGCGCGGGGATCGGCTCGCCCTCGGCCGCGATCGTCACGAATGGCTGATCCGCCGCGCCGTTCTCTCCGCGCAGGACCAGCCTGACGGCCGCGCCGGCCTCGTGCGGCATGTCGAACATGATCTCGAAGCGGGCACCCGGCCCCATCGGGAACTGGTTCCTGAGCGGCTCGAACGGGGCGGCCGGCTGGCCGTCGACCGCGACGATGAGCGTCTTTGCACCGTCGACGCCCACGTTCGTCAGCCGCGCAGTCGCCGCGTTGCCGAGCCGCAGCCGGACCCTGGCTCCCGGGCGCGCCTCGCGTTGGAGTGGCGCCGCAGCGGCGTTGGCGAAGACGAGGCCGCACCTTCGACCGGCGGCCCGCGCAAAGGCCGGATCGCTGAAATCGTTTCTGATCTGACCCTGCTGGTCGACGCTCCAGTCGGACAGCACGACCGCAAAGTCCTGGTCGACGTCGACCTTCTCGGCCTCCTCGACGATGATCGGACCAAACAGTCCGCGTCCTTGTTGCCCAGCGTCGGTCGCCCCGCAATGGGGCAGATAGAGATTGAAGCCGGAGTCGGGCGGGACGAATTGGACGTCCGCAGTTGCCCCCGGCGCGAGCCGCGGTCCGGTCAGGCCGCCGTAGCCGGCGCTGCCGTTGCTCGTCCTCACGCCGGGGAAGCTCAGCGCCGCGGGCTCCGCGAGCTTATTCACGAATCTCAGTTTCAGCTCCTCCCCCTTCTTGAGCCGGAGGAGCGGCCCCGGCGTCGCCCCGGCGTAGGACAAGGTCGCTGCCGGCTCGGCCGGGGCAGGGGCAAGGCGAAGGCGCGACGATGCGGCCTCGAACAGTAGGAACCCGTCCGAGCCCCGAGCAAGGGTCCCGGCGCGGGAGGGCCCGGGGCCCCAGGCCGCCACGGCAAGACCGCCGCCGAGGAAGGCGCGTCGGGTCGGATTCATGATCGCCTCAATCGAACGCCCGTTGCGCAGCGAAAGCGACCGCGCGATATCGCTGGGAGCCCGAAGCTCCCCGTGCCGAAGCGGCTTCTTATGCTCCTCTTAAATAAGAGATCGCTGGCCGCGCAAGCTCTCTCACGCCCGGTTCGGCGCAGCAGGCCTGACTGGCGCCGCAAATCGTCGTTTTTTCTCTGGCGCAGGGCGGACAAGCTGATATAGAGCGCGCCCTGAGCTCAAGCGCGCCTTGCGGCGGGCCTCGACGCGGGCGTGGCGGAATTGGTAGACGCGCCGGATTTAGGTTCCGGTGACGCAAGTCGTGGGGGTTCGAGCCCCTCCGCCCGCACCAGTCCGGGAAACGCCTCGAGGTATGCCGCCGCCGAACCCTCTTTATGAAAGGCGGGCGGTTGGACGACGTTTTGGCGACACGTAGAAGATCGGCTAAGGGATCCGGGTAGTAGAGACAAGGCGGACTGGACAATGCAGGTGACGGAGACGCTGAGCCAAGGGCTCAAGCGGGAGTATGACATTTCTCTGCCGGCGAGCGACCTTGCGGAGAAGCTGAACGGACAGCTGGCCGACCTCAAGAGGAAAGTCCGCATCAACGGCTTCCGTCCCGGAAAGGTGCCGGTCGAACATTTGCGCAAGGTCTACGGCAAGTCGGTCATGGCCGACGTTGTCCAGGAGGCGATTGCCAACGCGAACAAGCAGATCGTCGACGACAACCATTTGCGCCTCGCCCGCGAGCCGAAGGTCGAGCTGCCCTCGGACCAAGCGGTGATCGACGCGGCGCTCGAGGCGCGCGGCGATCTCAATTTTAAGGTCGCGCTCGAAGTGCTGCCGGTCTTCGAAGTCGGCGATTTCTCCCAGATTTCGCTTGAGCGGCTCGCCGCCGACATCGAGGACGCGGACATAGACGCTGCGCTCGACCGGCTCGCCGAGGAGCGTCGAGAGTACGCGGACAAGCCCGAGGGCGCGAAGGCGGAGAACCATGACCGCGTGACCGTCGATTTCGACGGCACGATCAAGGGCGAACCGTTCGAGGGCGGCGTGGGCCGCGACATTCAGGTCGTGCTTGGGTCGGACACTTTCATTCCCGGGTTCGAGGAGCAGCTCCTTGGCGCCGCCGTGGGCGACAAGCGGACCGTTCACGCAACATTCCCCGAGGCCTACGCCGTACGCACACTCGCTGGCCAGACGGGCGACTTCGAGGTGACGGTGAAGGCCGTGGCCGAACGGAAGCCGCTCGTGATCGACGACGAGTTTGCCAAAGGCCTCGGTTTCGAAAGCCTCGAAGGGCTGAAAGAGATGATCCGCACGCGGATCGCCTCCGACTTCGCCCGCGCCTCGCGCGAAAAGATGAAGCGCCAGCTGCTCGACGGGCTCGACGGGCTTTACTCCTTCGAATTGCCGGAGGGGCTGGTCAGCCAGGAGTTCGACGCGATCTGGACGCAGGTCATGCGCGAGCAGCAAGCGTCGGGCCGCAGTTTCGCCGACGAGAATACGACGGAGGAGGCGGCGCGCGCCGACTATCGCAAGATCGCCGAACGCCGGGTCAGACTCGGGCTTCTGCTTGCCGAAGTCGGTACGAAGGCGGACGTCAAGGTCACGGACGAGGAGATGACCCAGGCGCTGATCGCCCGCGCCCGCTCTTTCCCCGGTCAAGAAAAGCAGGTTTGGGATTTCTACCGCAACAACCAGCGGGCTCTGGCTGACTTGCGCGCTCCGATCTACGAGGAGAAGGTCGTCGACCACATCATCGGGCTCGTCAAGGTCGAGGACCGCAAGGTGAGCAAGGACGAGCTCCTGAAGCCGATCGAAGACGAGGCCCCGATGCCAGCCGCTACGGCCGATCCCCCGCCGGCCGCCGAAACGGATCAGCCTTCGGCTTGAGTTGGAACGCCGCGGGGATTGGCAGGCCCCCCGCCGACTCTAGGCGGCTTGCGCCTCTTTTCCGGAGGGCGCCGGGCGCCTATGTTCAACCGGCGTCTGCCAAACGACGCTTGGGAAAGTCAATTCTCGCGAAAGAAAGAGCCTATGCGCGATCCGGTCGACTACTACACCAACAACCTCGTGCCGATCGTGATCGAGCAGTCGGCGCGCGGCGAACGCTCGTTCGACATCTTTTCGCGCCTCTTGCGTGAACGAATCATTTTCATGATCGGCCCGGTCGAGGACGTCTCGGCATCGCTGGTCGTGGCGCAGCTCCTCTTCCTCGAGGCCGACAATCCGAAAAAGGACATCGCGCTCTACATCAATTCCCCGGGGGGCGTCGTGACTGCCGGCCTCTCGATCTACGATACCATGCAGTTTATTCGGCCAAAGGTGACCACGATGTGTATTGGGCAGGCGGCGTCGATGGGCTCGCTCCTGCTCGCCGCCGGCGAGAAGGGCAGCCGTTTCGCCCTTCCCAATTCGAGAATCATGGTTCATCAGCCGTCCGGCGGCTTTCAGGGCCAAGCCTCCGACATCCAGCGCCACGCCGAGGACATCCTCAAGGTGAAACGCCGCCTCAACGAGATCTACGTCCACCACACCGGTCAGTCCTACGAAGCCATTGAAAGAACACTGGATCGCGACCATTTCATGTCTGCCGAAGAGGCCAAGGCGTTCGGCATTGTCGACGAGGTGACGACGAAGCGGACGGTCGAGCTCGAAGAAGCGAAAGTTCCCGCCTGAGACGGGCTAACGCGACGTTGGCGTGAATCTTGCGGCTTTCTGCCGCAATCAATTTTCCCGGCTGGACTTGATTTCTCCGGGAATTTGATGGTTGCTTGTCCAATCCTGCGTTGGAGCGGCGGCGACGGAGGCGTGGACGATTTCGCAGCGGACGGCGAGGTGGGGTCGAAGGCTACGTTTCGTTAGGTTGATTTGTTTAGGCTGGGCGGTCGGTTGGACGACAAGCGGGCCTATCTGGAGAAAAAGACGATGGCCAAGGCCGACGGCGACGCCAAGAACACGCTTTACTGCTCCTTCTGCGGCAAGAGCCAGCATGAAGTGCGCAAGCTGATCGCCGGGCCGACAGTGTTCATCTGCGATGAATGCGTCGAGCTGTGCATGGACATTATCCGAGAGGAGAGCAAGACCGCCCTCGTCAAGAGCAAGGACGGTATCCCAACTCCGCGTGAGATCTGCAAGGTCCTCGACGATTATGTGATAGGCCAGCCCCAGGCCAAGCGCGTCCTTTCGGTTGCGGTACACAATCATTACAAGCAACTCAATCACGCGAGCAAGCACGGCGACGTCGAACTGGCGAAGTCGAACATCCTGCTGATTGGCCCGACGGGCTCCGGCAAGACCCTGCTCGCTCAGACGCTCGCGCGTATACTCGATGTGCCCTTCACCATGGCCGACGCGACCACGCTCACCGAAGCGGGGTATGTCGGCGAGGACGTCGAGAACATTATCCTGAAATTGCTGCAGGCTTCCGACTACAATGTCGAACGCGCCCAACGCGGCATCGTCTATATCGACGAGATCGACAAGATCAGCCGCAAGTCAGACAATCCGTCTATCACCCGCGACGTGTCGGGGGAGGGCGTGCAGCAGGCTCTGCTCAAGATCATGGAAGGGACCATCGCCAGCGTTCCGCCGCAGGGTGGGCGCAAGCATCCGCAACAGGAGTTCCTCCAGGTCGATACGACCAACATTCTCTTCATCTGCGGCGGAGCCTTCTCTGGCCTTGAGCGAATCATCTCGGCGCGCGGCAAGGGGACCTCGATCGGCTTCGCCGCCAAGGTGCAGGCGCCGGACGACCGGCGCACCGGCGAAGTGTTCCGCGAGGTCGAGCCCGAGGACCTTCTGAAGTTCGGCCTCATCCCCGAATTCGTCGGCCGCCTGCCGGTGATCGCCACCCTCGAGGACCTCGATGAAGAGGCGCTGAAGAAGATCCTGACCGAGCCGAAAAACGCTCTGGTCAAGCAGTATCAGCGCCTGTTCGAGATGGAGAATACCGATCTCACGTTCCAGGACGAGGCGCTGAACGTCGTCGCCAAGAGGGCGATCGAGCGCCGCACGGGCGCGCGAGGACTGCGCTCGATCATGGAGGGCATTCTGCTCGACACGATGTTCGAGCTGCCTGGCCTGGACGGGGTCGAGCAAGTCGTCATAGGGCCCGAAGTCGTCGAAGGGAAGGCCCGTCCGCTCTACATCTATGCCGAGCGCGCCGAGCGCGCCGGCTGAACCGGTTTGTTCAGGCGGCTTGAAAGTATTTGACGAGGGGACCATCTTTGTCTGGAAACGCTTAGTTTCCGTCGGCGCCGCAAAAAAATTGCGTCCCGGAATTCGTTGTGATCCCGTCCGGGCCATTGGACGGACGGGCCGCATAGGCGACGAGTGCTGCTGCTGAGGATCAGGGCCGGCTTCGTCGACGGGCGTCGTCAATGCCAACGAGGGAGCCGGCCTTGACCCGGCTTCCGAAGAAGGACAGCCATGACCAGCCAACGCAAAACCATCACTCCGGGTACGCTTGACGTCTATCCGGTCCTGCCGCTGCGCGACATTGTGGTGTTTCCGCACATGATCGTGCCGCTGTTCGTCGGGCGCGAAAAGTCGATTCGCGCGCTCGAAGAGGTGATGAGGTCCGAGAAGTCGATTCTGCTCGCAACGCAGAAGAACGCCGCCGACGACGATCCGGCTCCTGACGCCATTTTTTCCGCCGGCACGCTGGCGAGCGTCCTGCAGCTCCTGAAGCTCCCCGACGGCACGGTGAAGGTGCTGGTCGAAGGCGCCACTAGGGCGGAAGTCACGCGCTACATAACCGGAGAATCCTTCTTCCAGGCTGAGGCCAAGGCGGTCGCCGACGATCCGATCGACAAAATCGAGGCCGAAGCGCTGTCGCGCTCGATTGTCTCCGAGTTCGAGAGCTACGTGAAGCTCAACAAGAAGATCTCGCCCGAGGTCGTCAGCGCGGTCAACCAGATCGACGACTACGGCAAGCTCGCCGACACGATCGCCTCGCATCTGGCGATCAAGCTCGCCGACAAGCAGGCCATCCTCGAGATGAGCTCGATCGCCAAGCGATTCGAGAAGTGCCTTGCTCTGATGGAAAGCGAAATCTCCGTCCTGCAGGTTGAGAAGCGCATTCGGACGCGCGTCAAGCGCCAGATGGAGAAGACGCAGCGCGAGTACTATCTCAACGAGCAGATGAAGGCAATCCAGAAGGAACTCGGCGACGAAGAGGGCAAGGACGAGATGTCCGAGCTTGAGGAGCGCATCAAGTCGACCAAGCTTACCAAGGAAGCGCGGGAGAAGGCGCTCGCCGAGGTGAAGAAGCTGAGGCAGATGGCGCCGATGTCGGCCGAGGCCACCGTCGTGCGCAACTATCTCGACTGGCTGCTGTCGATCCCGTGGCAGCGGCGCTCGAAAATCAAGAAGGATCTTCCGGCCGCACAGGCGATCCTCGACGCCGACCACTTTGGCCTCGACAAGGTGAAGGAGCGCATCGTCGAATATCTCGCCGTCCAGCAGCGCGCCAACAAGCTGACCGGTCCGATCCTCTGCCTCGTCGGGCCGCCCGGCGTAGGCAAGACTTCGCTTGGCAAGTCGATCGCCAGGTCAACCGGACGCGAGTTCGTCCGCATGTCCCTCGGTGGCGTGCGCGACGAAGCGGAGATCCGCGGCCACCGGCGAACATACATCGGCTCGATGCCCGGCAAGGTTATCCAGTCGATGCGTAAGGCCAAGACCTCGAATCCGCTCTTCCTGCTCGACGAGATCGACAAGATGGGTATGGATTTCCGCGGCGACCCCTCGTCGGCGTTGCTTGAAGTGCTCGACCCCGAGCAGAACGCGACGTTCAACGACCATTACCTCGAGGTCGACTACGATCTTTCCGGCGTGATGTTCGTCACCACGGCCAACACGCTCAACATTCCGCCGCCGCTGATGGATCGCATGGAGATCATCCGCATCGCCGGCTACACGGAAGACGAGAAGCTGGAGATCGCCAAGCGCCACCTGTTGCCGAACTCTATGGCCAAGCATGGACTTGACGCCAGCGAGTGGGAGGTCGCCGATAGCGGCCTCGCCGAGCTCATCCGTCGCTATACGCGCGAGGCCGGCGTCCGCAATCTCGAGCGCGAAATCTCCAACCTCGCGCGCAAGGCGGTGAAGGAGATCCTGACGAGCAAGAAGAAGAAGATCGTCGTAACCGCGGAGAACGTCGCCGAGTTCCTCGGGCCGCCGAAGTTCCGTTTTGGCGAGATCGAGGCCGATGACCAGGTCGGGCTCGTCACTGGCCTCGCCTGGACGGAGGTCGGCGGAGAGCTTCTGACGATCGAGGGCGTGATGATGCCCGGCAAAGGCCGAATGACCGTGACTGGCAACCTGAGGGACGTGATGAAGGAGTCGATCTCCGCCGCGGCGTCCTACGTCCGCTCGCGTGCGGTCGATTTCGGCATCGAGCCGCCCCTGTTCGACAGGCGTGACATTCACGTGCACGTGCCTGAGGGCGCGACGCCGAAGGACGGTCCGTCCGCGGGCGTCGCGATGGCGACGGTCATCGTGTCGATGCTGACCGGCATCCCTGTCCGGCGCGACATCGCGATGACCGGCGAGGTCACGTTGCGCGGCCGTGTGCTGCCGATCGGCGGCCTGAAGGAGAAGCTCCTTGCGGCGCTGCGAGGCGGCATCAAGAAGGTGCTCATCCCGGAAGAGAACGTGAAAGATCTCGTCGAGATCCCGAACTCGGTGAAAGACGGCCTCGAGATCGTTCCGGTCTCCCGCATGGAGGAAGTGCTAGCGAACGCGCTTACGCGCCAGCCTCAGCCGATCGTGTGGGAGGAGGAGGTCGCCCCGGTTGCGCCGCCGTCGCCTCCTACGGCGGATGACGGCCAAGGTCTGATAGCCCACTGACGACGGCGCGGACTCTTACCGCGTCAACCGCAACAAAGCCGCGAATCCTCCGGGATTCGCGGCTTTTTTTCGTCCCGTGCCCGGAATCGCCCGGAAAGCGTATCTTTTTTTGGGATCGGTCCCCGCAGACGCTTGCCTTCCCTCAGCGAAACGGCGAGCAATGTGACCACCTCAGCCGTCGATTCGCGCGTGAGCGCCGCCTTGAGCGTCGCTTACGGGAGGGGCGGACATGAGAGGCGGGCCGGGAAGGCTGCGCAGAGGACGGCGCCGCGGAGAGGACGCCGGGTTCGAACGGAGAGGCCAGAATGAATAAGCTTGAACTCGTCGACCACATCGCGACGACCGCAGATTTGACTAAGGTGAGCGCCGCTGCGGCGCTCGAGGCGGTGCTTGAGGGCATAGAGAAAACCCTGAAGAAGGGAGAAGAGGTCCGTCTGGTAGGTTTTGGTACCTTTTCGGTTCGCGAGCGCGCGGCCGGCAAGGGGCGGAATCCCGCCACGGGAAAGGAGATCAAGATTTCCGCGTCAAGGAACGCCCGCTTCAAGCCTGGCGCGAAGCTCAAGGAAGCGCTTAACAAGAAGGCGGGCAAGAAGTAACGGAGACCCGTGCCGTCATTCTCTGTCGTTCGCGGACAGGAAGGCGTCGCGGGAGACATCGCCATTTCCCTGTGCCATGGCGGCGCAGCCGCCGGCTGTGGCGCTGCGAGGGTTGCCTATTTCGCCAACGAAGCGCGCACGCTTGGCGGAGCGTGCGCGAGCCTGTAGTAAGGCTCGAAAGGCATTCAGGGCGGACACCTCAGTTTGGCAGATTATCTCCCAGGGCGGTTAGCTCAGTTGGTAGAGCATCTCGTTTACACCGAGAGGGTCGGCGGTTCGAGCCCGTCACCGCCCACCATCCAACGGCTCCCGCGGCTCGTACTCGGTTTGATCCTCGGCCTTGGGGCGCTCTTCATCTCCGCGGCTGCGCTTGCGGATTCCGGCTCGATGAGTTTTCGTGTTCAGCCGCTCGTGGCAGGCGGGTGCGGCTCGCGCTGTCCGCACGTGATCGTCGCCGATGGCGTTATTGAGAGCGGCACGCCTCAAGCGTTCGTCGACTTTCTCAAATCTGGGGCGGACGATAAGGCGCTGCGTCGCGTCGTGTTCATCAATTCGCGCGGCGGCAACGTCGCCGCCTCGATGGTGTTCGGCCATATCCTGCGGGAGTTGCGGGCCGCCAGCGTTATCGGCCGATTTGATCCGGGCGGCGATGCGGGCCCTTACGCCGGCGAATGCCTGTCCGCTTGCATCTACGCCATGATGGGCGCCGTCCGCCGCGTTGCGCCGCCTGGCAGCGAGGTTGCGCTTCATCGGATGTCGATTGTCGAGAGCCAAGGGAGCGCGTGGGGCGGCCCGGCCCATGTGACACGCAGTTTCGCCGACGCCCCGATGGTCGCCGCGCTCGCCAAATACGCCAGCCGCATGGGCGTCAGCCCGGCGCTTGTGAGGGCTGCGGAGGCGCTGCCTCCGGACACCATGCACGTGCTTACCCGCGGAGAAATGCGCCGCTGGTCCTTCGCGACGAGCCAGTTTTAGGCGCTTCGGCGCAATGGTGGCGCGTGCCTTGACTTGCGCGCGCCTCTGGCTTATCCGGCCCACACCCTCCGTGGGGGTGTAGCTCAGTTGGTTAGAGCGCCGGCCTGTCACGCCGGAGGTCGCGGGTTCGAGTCCCGTCACTCTCGCCATTTCTCCTAAGCATCCAACCAGCGCCTACGGCGCGCCATTATGGATGAAAATGGCGGCGGCGCGGGCCCCATGCCACCAAGACCTCAGCACCTATTTTCATGGCAGATTTGTCGCCGCTGCGGGTGAACCAGGCGTGAACCAGGCGTTTCGTCTTGCAAGCGTCGCTGCGCTGCGATAGGCCTTCCGGCTCAAGGGGGGCCCGCGTCGAAATGACGCCGCCTCTCGTTGCGCCCATTCGGTTTCATCCCGCGAGCCAGGCCGATGCCCAGCCTCATCTCCGACTATCTTCCGTTGGTCGTGTTCATAATTCTGGCGACGCTCATTACGGGCGCCCTGCTGGTCGCTCCGTTCCTCGTCGCCTTCAAGGCGCCGGACGCCGAGAAACTGTCCCCGTACGAATGCGGGTTCGACCCGTTCGACGACGCGCGCATGCGCTTCGATGCGCGATTCTACCTGGTCTCGCTTCTGTTCATCATCTTCGATCTCGAGGTCGCGTTCCTGTTTCCGTGGGCGATTGTCTTCCACGATATTGGCGCTCTCGGCTTCTGGTCGATGATGATCTTCCTGGCCGTGCTGACCGTGGGGTTTGTGTACGAATGGAACAAGGGAGCGCTGGAATGGGATTGACCGCCAGTCCGATCGTTGCGCCCGCATCGAAGGGCCTCATCGATCCGGCGACCGGCAAACCGATTGGCGCCGATGACGCCTTTATCGGCACGGTCAACGACGAACTGGCCGACAAGGGCTTTCTCGTCACGACGACCGACGACCTCATCCAGTGGGCGCGCACCGGCTCACTGATGTGGATGACCTTCGGCCTTGCTTGCTGCGCCGTCGAGATGATGCAGCTCTCCATGCCTCGCTACGACGTCGAGCGGTTCGGCTTCGCGCCGCGGGGCAGTCCACGTCAGTCGGACGTGATGATCGTCGCCGGCACTCTCTGCAACAAGATGGCGCCGGCGTTGCGCAAGGTTTACGACCAGATGCCGGAGCCGCGCTACGTGATCTCGATGGGCTCGTGCGCCAACGGCGGCGGCTATTATCATTACTCGTACTCCGTCGTGCGCGGGTGCGACCGGATCGTGCCGGTCGACATCTACGTTCCGGGCTGCCCGCCGACCGCCGAGGCGCTGCTCTACGGAGTCCTCATGCTGCAGAAGAAGATCCGCCGCACCGGGACGATCGAACGATAGAGAGCCCACGCCCCGTAGGAAAGACGCATTCAATGGACGACCTGCTCAAGACGATTGGCGAAAAAATCGCCGCCGCCATGCCCGGCGCGGTGCTCGATTCGACCTTCGCCTTCGGCGAGCTGACGCTGATCGTCAACTCCACTCGGAACCTCGACGCGCTCAGGTTCCTGCGCGATGACCCAGCGGGACAGTTCGTCTCCATCATCGACATCTGCGGGGCCGATTATCCGGAACGCGAGAAGCGGTTCGACGTCGTCTATCACCTGCTGTCGCCGAAGCTGAACCGGCGGGTTCGGGTGAAAATCATGACCGACGAGGAGACGCCGGTGGCGAGCGCGACCGCCGTTTGGCCGGGCGCCGATTGGTTTGAGCGCGAGGTCTACGACTTGTTCGGCGTTCTCTTCGAGGGCCATCCGGACTTGCGGCGCATCCTGACCGACTATGGTTTCGACGGTCATCCTCTGCGCAAGGACTTTCCAATGACCGGGTTCGTCGAGCTCCGCTACGACGACCAGGACAAGCGGGTGCGCTACGAACCGGTGCGCTTGAACCAGGAATTCCGTCAATTCGATTTCCTTAGTCCGTGGGAAGGCCCGCCGCTGCCGGGGGATGAGAAGGCAGAAAAGTGAGCGGCGACATGTTCGAGCCTAAATCACGACACGCCATTCTCCATTCGCGAGCGCAACGGCCTTGCGAACATTCACGCAGAGCTGCTCGATGACCGACCAGAACCTCCGCAACTTCTCGATCAACTTCGGGCCCCAGCATCCTGCGGCGCACGGCGTTCTGCGGCTCGTGCTAGAACTCGACGGGGAAGTGGTCGAGCGCGTCGACCCCCATATCGGTCTATTGCACCGCGGCACCGAGAAGCTGATGGAAGCGCGCACCTATCTGCAGAACGTGCCCTATCTCGACCGGCTCGATTACGTCGCGCCGATGAACCAGGAGCACGCCTATGCGCTCGCGGTCGAGCGTCTGGTCGGCATCACGGTCCCGCGCCGGGCTCAGCTGATCCGCGTGCTCTACTGCGAGATCGGCCGGCTTCTGAACCATCTCCTCCAGATCACGACGCAGGCAATGGACGTCGGCGCCCTGACGCCACCCTTATGGGGCTTCGAGGAGCGCGAGAAACTGATGGTGTTTTACGAGCGCGCCAGCGGGGCGCGCATGCACGCGGCCTATTTCCGGCCGGGCGGCGTCCATCAGGACTTGCCGCCGAAGCTGATCGACGACATCTATGCCTTCTGCGATCCTTTTCTCAAAGTCTGCGACGATCTCGAGACCCTGCTGACCGGCAACCGCATCTTCAAGCAGCGCAACGTCGACATCGGCGTGGTGAAGCTCGCTGACGCATGGGCGTGGGGCTTCTCGGGCGTGATGGTGCGCGGCGCCGGCGCTCCGTGGGACCTGCGCAAGGCGCAGCCCTACGAGTGCTACGAGGAGATGGAGTTCGACATCCCCGTCGGCAAGAACGGCGACAACTACGACCGATACGTCATTCGCATGGAGGAAATGCGCCAGGCGACCAAGATCATGAAACAGTGCTGCGAGAAGCTTCAGTCCGCCGGCGGCGCTGGGCCGGTGACGACCGACGACGGCAAGATCGTGCCGCCGAAGCGCGCCGAGATGAAGAGGTCGATGGAGGCGCTCATCCATCACTTCAAGCTTTACACCGAGGGCTATAAGGTGCCCCCGGGCGAGGTCTACGCGGCGGTCGAGGCGCCGAAGGGCGAGTTCGGCGTCTATCTGGTCTCCGACGGCTCCAACAAGCCCTATCGAGTCAAGCTGCGCGCGCCCAGCTTCGCCCATCTGCAGGCGATGGATTTCCTGTGCCGCAAGCACATGCTCGCCGACGTCGCCGCGATTCTCGGATCGATCGATATCGTATTCGGGGAGGTCGACCGGTGACGGTTCTCGAGTTGCTGAGGAATCGTGCGGGGTTCATCGTCTTCGGGGCCGCGTCATTCGTCGCTGTCATCGGCGGGATGCGACCCCCCGACGGCGGGGTCCCTTTCCCGCGTGCGGGAGGGGGCTCAGGTGAGGGGAAGTCAGCTGCGCGTTCAGGGATCTTTTAGCCGATGTCCGTCCGCCGACTTGCCGAAAGGCAGCCTGAAAACTTCGAATTCACGCCCGAGAATAAGGCGTGGGCGGCGAAGGAGGCCGCCAAATACCCGCCCGGCCGCCAGGCCTCGGCGGTGATCGCGCTCCTGTGGCGCGCCCAGAAGCAGAGCGGCAACTGGCTTCCGAGGCCCGCGATCGAGAAGGTCGCCGAAATGCTGGACATGCCGAACATCCGGGTGCTCGAGGTCGCGACCTTCTACACCATGTTCAATCTCGAACCGGTCGGCCGCCATTACGTGCAGCTCTGCGGCACGACGCCCTGCATGCTGCGCGGCGCAGAGGACATGAAGGCAATCTTGCGCAAGCGCGTCGGCGAGCAGGGCCATGTCACCGCCGACGGCCTGTTCTCCTGGAACGAAGTTGAATGCCTTGGCGCCTGCTGCAACGCGCCGATGGCGCAGATCAACGACGATTACTACGAGGATCTGACGCCTGAGAATTTCATGAAGCTGCTCGACGATCTGGCGGAAGGGCGTCCAGTAAAGGCGGGGTCGCAGATTGGCCGCGTATCCTCCGAGCCGGTCGGCGGCCTGACCTCGCTGGCGACGCTTTACGGCGTCGACGGGCGCGGCGGAAAGGCGGGTCCCGCGCCGGCCAAAGACCAATCGGGTGCGCCCGCGTCCAGCAACGCCAAGCTGGGGAGCTGAGCATGCTGGAAGACAAAGATCGCATCTTCACCAATCTCTATGGGCTTGGAGACCGCGGCCTCAAGGGCGCCCGGGCGCGGGGAAACTGGGACGGGACCAAGGCGCTCATCGACAAGGGGCGCGACTGGGTCGTCGCCGAAATGAAGGCTTCCGGCCTGCGTGGGCGCGGCGGGGCGGGTTTCCCGACGGGTCTCAAATGGTCGTTCATGCCGAAGAATATCGATCCGAAGCGGCCGCACTATCTCGTCATCAACGCCGACGAGTTGGAGCCTGGCACCTGCAAGGACCGAGAGGTCCTACGCAATGATCCGCATACGCTGATTGAGGGCGCGCTGATCGCCTCGTTCGCGATGGGCGCACACGCCGCCTACATTTATTTTCGCGGCGAATACATTCTCGAGCGCGAGCTTTTCCAGGCCGCGGTCGACGAGGCCTATGAGGCGAAACTCATCGGCAAGGACAACATCCACGGCTGGCCGTTCGACCTCTACGTCCACCACGGCGCCGGCGCCTACATCTGCGGCGAAGAGACCGCGATGCTCGAGTCCCTGGAGGGCAAGAAGGGCATGCCGCGCATGAAGCCGCCGTTTCCGGCCGGCGTCGGAGTTTATGGTTGCCCGACGACGGTCAACAACGTCGAATCAATCGCGGCCGCGCCCACAATTCTCAGGCGGGGGGCGTCGTGGTTCACGAGCTTCGGCGCGCCGAACAATTCCGGAACGAAGCTGTTCTGCATTTCCGGGCACGTTAACACGCCATGCAACGTTGAAGAGGCGATGTCGATCCCGTTCCGCGAGCTGATCGACAAGCATGGGGGCGGAATTCGCGGCGGCTGGGACAACCTTCTCGCGGTCATCCCCGGCGGTTCGTCCGTCCGCATGGTTCCCGCCGAGCAGATCGTTGACTGCCCGATGGATTTCGACTCGCTCGCCAAGCTCCGCTCCGGCCTCGGTACGGCGGCCGTGATCGTGATGGACAAGTCGACCGACATCGTGCGCGCAATCGCGCGAATCTCCTACTTCTACAAACACGAGAGTTGTGGCCAGTGCACGCCATGCCGCGAGGGGGCCGGCTGGATGTGGCGGGTCCTGACTCGCATGGCAGAGGGCCGCGCGCAGAAGCGCGAGATCGACATGCTGCTCGACGTGACGAAGCAGATAGAGGGCCACACGATCTGCGCGCTCGGCGACGCGGCCGCCTGGCCAGTCCAGGGCCTCATCGCCCACTTCCGGCCCGAGATCGAACGGCGCATCGAGCAATATTCAGCGAACCCGCTCAGCGAGCCGGTGCGCGTGGCAGCGGAGTAGGAGCATGTCCGACAGCCACATCGCCCAGCTCAACATCGGCCGGCCGCTCCACGCACTCGACGATCCGCGCATGGCGGGCTTCATGCAAAACCTCGATCGCATAAACGCGATGGCCGAGCGCAGCCCCGGATTTGTCTGGCGACTAAGAGACGAGAGCAACAACGCAACCGCGCTGAGGCCGTTCGACGATCCGAACATGCTGGTCAACATGTCCGTCTGGGACAGCGTCGAGGACCTGGAGCGCTTCGTCTGGGCGACGGTCCACAAGCAGTTTTATAGCCACAAGGGCAGTTGGTTCGAGAGGCTCGCCGAGCCGCATTTTGTCATGTGGCCGATATCCGCGGGGCATATCCCGGACCTCGCCGAGGCAAAGGCGAGGCTCGAACATCTGAGGACGCATGGCGACGACGACTTTGCGTTCGGTTGGGGTCACGTGCGGCATATCAAGCTGTGGCTGGGCCGGCGATGCGGGTGAGGGGGCGGAACGGACCGACGCGATGAAGATCGACAGCGAAAAGCATCAGATTGACGTCCATCACGCCGACCTGTCCGGGTCGCGCTTCGATGACGTCAACCTCTCGGGATGCGAATTTCATAACGTCAACACGTCGGGGTGCTCGTTCGACGACCTCAACATGTCCGGCTGGCGGGTTCGCAACGTCAATCTCGCCGGGTTGAGGATCGAGAAGGCGAACCTCGCCGGCGCGTCGATTGTCGATGGTCGGCTCGAAGACGCAATGATCGACGGGATCGCCGTCACCGATCTGCTCGCTCATTGGCGGGCCGGCCACGGGACCAAAGCCGCATGAGCAAGATCATCATCGACGGCAAGGAAATTGACGTTCCAGCCGAATACACGCTACTGCAGGCTTGCGAAGCCGCTGGCGCGGAGATTCCGCGCTTCTGCTTCCACGAGCGGCTATCGATCGCTGGCAACTGCCGGATGTGCCTGGTTGAAGTGAAAGGCGGTCCGCCGAAGCCGACGGCTTCCTGCGCCATGGCGGTGAAAGATCTTCGGCCAGGGCCGAAAGGCGAGCCCCCGGTCGTCTCGACCAATTCACCGATGGCGCGCAAGGCACGCCGGGGGGTGATGGAGTTCCTGCTCATCAACCATCCGCTCGACTGCCCGATTTGCGACCAGGGCGGCGAATGCGATCTGCAGGATCAGGCGATGGCCTACGGCGCCGATTCCTCTCGCTTTTCCGAGAACAAGCGCGCAGTCGAGGACAAGTATCTCGGTCCGCTCGTCAAGACCTCGATGAACCGCTGCATCCAGTGTACCCGCTGCGTGCGCTTCGTCACAGAGGTCGCGGGCGCACCGGAGCTCGGGGCGACCGGGCGCGGCGAGGACATGGAGATCACTTCGTATCTCGAGAGTGCGATGACCTCGGAATTGCAGGCCAACGTGATCGACCTCTGCCCCGTCGGGGCGCTGACCTCGAAGCCGACCGCGTTCCACGCACGTCCGTGGGAATTCGCCCATACCGAGTCGGTCGACGTGACCGATGCGCTGGGCTCGGCGATCCGGATCGACTCGCGCGGGCGCGAAGTCGTTCGCATTCTCCCGCGCACCAACGACGCGATCAACGAGGAGTGGATCTCCGACAAGACGCGCTACATCTGCGACGGGCTCAAGGTGCAGCGGCTCGATCGCGCTTATGTGCGGGCGGGCGGCCAGCTCAAGCCGGCGAGCTGGCGGGAGGCGTTCGACGCAATCGCCGCGAGGGTGAAGGCCGCGGCGCCGTCCAGGGTGGGGGCGATCGCCGGCGATCTGGCGACGGTCGAGGAGATGTTCGCCCTCAAGGGCCTCATGGGCAAGCTCGGCTCGCCAAACCTCGACTGCCGGCAGGATGGTTCGAAGCTGCACCCGAAATTCGGCCGCGCATCGTATCTGTTCAATTCGACCCTCGCCGGCGTGGATCATTCGGATGCCATTTTCGTCATCGGCTCGAATCCCCGCCGAGAGGCCGCGGTGTTCAACGCGCGCATCCGCAAACGCTGGTTGAAGGGCGGGGTGCTGATGGGACTGATCGGCGAGCCGGCCGATCTGACCTATGAGTACGATTATCTCGGCGGCGGGCCGGAGACTCTCGCCCGGACGGGGGAAAAGCCGCCGCCCGGGATGACGAAGCCGATGTTCGTCATTGGCGCTGCCGCTTTTGCGCGGCCCGACGGGGCGGCGGTGCTGGCGAGCCTCGCCAAGGCCTCGGTCGCGGCTGGCGTCGTCAAAGACGGCTGGAATGGATTCAACGTGCTGCAGAATGTCGCGTCCCGGGTCGGGGGGCTCGATCTCGGCTTGGTTCCGGGCGAGGGCGGCCTCGACGCGCCGTCCATGGCGAAGGCGGGGGCGCTCGATCTGCTTTTCAATCTCGGAGCGGACGAACTCGACATCGAGCCCGGCGCTTTCGTCGTGTACATCGGCACCCACGGCGATCGCGGCGCGCACCGAGCCGACGTCATCCTGCCGGGTGCGGCCTACACCGAAAAGACGGGCATCTACGTCAACACCGAGGGCCGGCCACAGTTCGCCGAACGAGCGGTGTTCCCGCCCGGCGACGCGCGCGAGGACTGGTCGATTCTGCGGGCGCTTTCCGACCCGCTCGGCGCGCGCCTCCCGTACGACTCGCTTGCCCAATTGCGCGCCACGCTCGCCGCCGCCCATCCCCATCTGGTGCGGTTCGGCGAGATCGAGCCGGCGGACCCTGCGGCGATCGTCGGCCTGTCGACGGTGGTCGCCGCGCCCGACAAAGCGCCGTTCGCCAGCGCAATTCACAACTTCTACCTCACAAACCCGATCGCGCGCGCCTCCCGCACCATGGCCGCGTGTTCGGCCCTGGCTGAGCCCCACGCGCGCCAGGCGGCGGAATAGGCCACGATGACCAGTGCTTCTCCTTCCCGCCGCCCGGACTCGCCTCACTGGCTCGCCTTTCTTGGCGCCGGCGCGTTGGTTGCGGCCGTTGTCGTCGTGGGCGTGGTGTGGTTCCTGGTCAGCGGCGGCTATTTTGCCGCGTTCGGCCATTGGATGTATGCGACCGACGTCGGCGCCGCGGTGCGCTACGTGCTCGAAAGCCTGGCGCTGCTCGTCTGTCTGCTCCTGTCGACGGCCGCGTTGATCTACATTGAACGAAAAATCTGGGGGGCGGTGCAACTCCGGCGCGGCCCAAACGTGGTCGGTCCGTGGGGCACGCTGCAGCCGTTCGCCGACTTTCTGAAATTCATCTTGAAAGAGCCGATCATTCCGGCGAGCGCAAACAAGGGCGTGTTCGTCTTCGCGCCGATGGTGTCGGTCGTGCTGGCGATCGCGGCCTGGGCCGTCATGCCGCTGTCCGACGGATGGGTCATCAGCGACATCAACGTCGGCGTCCTCTACCTCTTCGCCGTCTCGTCGCTCGGCGTCTACGGCATCATCATGGCCGGATGGGCGTCGAATTCGAAATATCCGCTGCTGTCGGCTTTGCGCGCGGCCGCTCAGATGGTGTCCTACGAAGTCTCGATCGGCTTCGTCATCGTGACCGTCGTCATGTGCGCAGGATCGCTGAACCTCAGCGACATCGTGCGCTCCCAGGACACGCGCTTCGGCCTCCTGGGCTGGTACTGGCTGCCGCTCCTGCCGATGTTCATCATCTTCTTCGTTTCGGCGCTGGCGGAAACCAACCGGCCGCCGTTCGACCTGACGGAAGCCGAGTCGGAGCTCGTCGCCGGCTATTATGTGGAATATTCCGCGTCGCTTTTCCTGCTCCAGTTTCTGACCGAGCTCGTCGCGGTGCTGACAATGTCGGCCATGACGGCCGTGCTGTTCCTCGGGGGGTGGCTGTCGCCGCTGCCCTTTGCGCCGTTCACCTGGGTGCCCGGCGTCATCTGGTTTCTCATCAAGCTGTGGTCGGTGGTGTTCTGCTTCTCGATGGTTAAGGCCTTCGTGCCCCGCTATCGCTACGACCAGTTGATGAGGCTCGGCTGGAAGGTCTTCTTGCCGATCTCGCTTCTCATGGTCGTCGTGGTGGCCGCCGTGCTGGAGTTCACGGGCTGGGGCGCCAACGTCTCTGGTTAGGGGAGGAAAGAACGCATGGCTCTCAGGCTCGCCCAGTCCGCCCGCTCGCTGTTCCTGACCGAGTTCATGGCGGCGTTCGCGGTGTCGATCCGCTACATGTTCAAGCCCAAGGCGACGCTGAACTATCCGCACGAGAAGTCGCCGCTTTCGCCACGATTCCGAGGGGAGCACGCTCTGCGGCGCTACCCGAACGGGGAGGAGCGCTGCATCGCCTGCAAACTGTGCGAGGCGATCTGCCCGGCGCAGGCGATCACGATCGAGGCCGGGCCGCGTCGCAACGACGGCACGCGCCGCACGACGCGCTACGATATCGACATGACGAAATGCATCTACTGCGGCATGTGCCAGGAGGCCTGCCCGGTCGACGCCATCGTCGAGGGGCCGAATTTCGAATTCGCGGCCGAGACCCGCGAGGAGATGTTCTACGACAAGGACAGGCTGCTCGAGAACGGCGCGCGCTGGGAGCGGGAGCTGGCGCGCAACATCGCGATGAACGCAGAGTTTCGGTAGTAGCCTCTCGCCCGCGGCAGTGGAAGTTGGGTCGAGTGTTACAGGCGATGAGGCGAAGTCCTCATCCGGCGCCATGGCCCGCAGAGGACCAGGCTTTTTTAAGAGGCTGACGATGCTGGCCGAGCAAGTGTTCTTCTGGATCTTTGCGACGATTCTCGTCGGGTCGGCGCTCGCCGTCATCTCAGCCAGGAACCCGGTCCATTCCGTGCTCTTCCTGATCCTCGCTTTCGTCTGCGCGGCGGGCCTCTTCATTCTGCTCGGCGCCGAATTCCTGGCGATGATCCTGGTCGTCGTCTATGTCGGCGCGGTGGCGGTGCTGTTCCTCTTTATCGTCATGCTGCTCGACGTCGACTTCGCCCGCATGAAGCAGGGCTTCGTCCAATATCTTCCGCAGGGTATCCTGATCGCGTTCTGCGTGGCGGCGGAGCTCGTCTACGTGGTGTGGAGCTGGGCGCTTACGCCGAACCGGGCCGCGCCCGCGACGCCGACCGGCACGCTGTCGAACACCGCGGCGCTCGGCGAGGTGCTCTACACCCGCTATTTCTATTTCTTCCAGACGGCCGGCTTTATCCTGCTCACTGCGATGATCGGCGCGATCGTCATCACGCTCCAACACAAGGCCGGCGTCAAGCGCCAGGACATCGGCTCCCAGGTCGCGCGCAATCCCGAGAACTCGGTCGAAGTGCGCAAGGTCCCGTCGCGCGCCGGCATCTGAAGGATCGACTTATGGACCTTTCCGCTTACCTGATCCTCGCAGCGATCGTGTTCACGATCGGCGTCGCCGGCATCATCCTCAACCACAAGAATATCATCATCATCCTGATGTCGGTCGAGCTGATCTTGCTTTCGGTCAACATCAACCTCGTCGCCTTCTCGACCTATTCGGGCGACCTGACGGGGCAGGCCTTTGCACTGTTCATCCTGACTGTCGCTGCCGCAGAGGCGGCGATCGGCCTCGCGATCCTCGTCGCATATTACCGCAATCGCGGCTCGATCGCGGTCGAAGACATCAATTCGCTCAAGGGCTGAGGCGGGGCCATGTACGATCTGATCGTCTTCCTGCCGCTCGTCGGCTTCCTGATCGCCGGGCTGTTCGGCGCGTGGATCGGAGCGCGCGGCGCGGAGCTCATCACGACCGGACTCCTCGCCGTCTCCTTCGTCCTGTCGTGGATCGCCTTCGTCCAGGTCGGTGGAGGCGCGACTGCGCATATTCCGGTCGCTAACTGGTTCATTTCGGGCAAGCTCGCAGTCGATTGGGCGCTGCGCATCGACACCCTGACCGCGGTCATGCTGGTCGTGGTGACGACGGTGTCGTTTCTCGTGCACGTCTATTCGATCGGCTACATGGCCGACGATCCGTGCCGGCCGCGTTTCTTCGCCTACCTGTCGCTCTTCACCTTCGCCATGCTGATGCTGGTGACGGCGGACAATCTCGTCCAGTTGTTTTTCGGCTGGGAGGGCGTCGGTCTGATGTCCTACCTGCTGATCGGGTTCTGGTACGAGCGCCCCTCAGCCAACGCCGCGGCGATCAAGGCGTTCGTAGTCAACCGCGTCGGCGACTTCGGCTTTTCGCTCGGCATCTTTCTGACTTTTGTGCTGACCGGCTCCGTAACTTTCGACCATGTGTTCGCCGCCGCGCCGGGCCTCGCCGGCAAGACCTTTTATTTCATCGGTTTCGACTGGGACGCGGCGACGCTCGTCTGCCTCCTCCTTTTCATGGGAGCGATGGGCAAGTCGGCCCAGTTCCTGCTCCACACCTGGCTTCCCGACGCGATGGAAGGCCCGACCCCGGTCTCGGCCCTCATCCACGCCGCGACGATGGTGACCGCCGGCGTGTTCATGGTGGCGCGCCTGTCGCCCCTGTTCGAGATGTCGTCGACCGCGCTCAGCGTCGTTCTCATCGTCGGAGCGACGACCGCTTTTTTCGCCGCCACCATCGGCCTCGTGCAGAACGACATCAAGCGGGTAATCGCCTATTCGACCTGTTCGCAACTCGGCTACATGTTCACCGCCCTCGGCGTCGGCGGCTACAGCCTCGGCATTTTCCATCTCTTCACCCACGCATTCTTCAAGGCGCTCCTGTTCCTGTGCGCCGGCTCGGTCATCACCGGGATGCACCACGAACAGGACATGCGCCGCATGGGCGGGCTGCGCACAGAGATGCCATTCACTTTCTGGACCATGATGATCGGCACGCTCGCCCTGACCGGCGTCGGCATTCCGTTCACTCCGTTTATCCCGATCGGCTTCGCTGGCTTCGTGTCGAAGGACCCGATCATCGAGGCAGCCTTCGCCTCCCACCGCTTTGGCGCGACTTACGCGTTCTGGTGCGTCGACATCGCGGCTGCGCTCACCGCGTTCTACAGCTGGCGGCTCATGTTCATGACCTTCTTCGGCCGGCGCGGCGATTGGGCCGGCTCGCTGCCGCCGAGCGGCCATGAGGAGGACGCGCGCGCGCATGACGAGTCGGATCTGCGCAGGCCGGCGCCGCCCGACCATTCGCGGCCCGCGCCGACGCATGCGGTGCACGGCCATCTGGTCGATCATCCGGCGGAGCAGCACCCGGCCCCCGAATCGCCGGCGGTGATGCTGGTCCCGCTCGCCGGGCTGGCGCTCGGCGCCACGTTCGCAGGCGTTGTCTTCCGTCACTGGTTCATCGGCGGCGGCCTCGAGGGTTTCTGGAGGAGCTCGCTGGCGCTCGGCCAGGAGAACCACATCCTCGAGGAAATGGAGCACATCCCGTGGCTCGTCTCGCTGTCGCCGACGTTGATGATGCTCGGCGGCCTGCTCGTCGCTTACTACATGTACGTCGTCGAAAAGACGGCGCCGCAGCGACTCGCCGACGCGTTCCCCGCGCTCTACCGCTTCCTGCTCAACAAGTGGTACTTCGACGAGCTTTATGACGCGATCTTCGTCCGTCCGGCCTTCGCCATCGGGCGATTTTTCTGGAAGGGCGGCGACGGCGCGATCATCGACGGCCTCGGCCCGGACGGCGTTGCAGCCCGCGTCCTCGACGTGACCCGGAGCGCCGTGCGGCTTCAGTCCGGCTACATCTATCAATACGCCTTCGCGATGTTGCTCGGGGTGGCCGCGCTTGCGACCTGGTATCTGTTCGGCGGGGGACGCTTCTGATGTCCGGTTCCTGGATCCTCTCGAGCCTCCTCATTTTACCCCTTCTGGGGGCGGCCTTCATCCTGCTGCTGCCCGGCGAGACGGAGGCGACCAAGCGCAACGCGCGCTGGATCGCGCTGTTCGCCACGCTGCTCACCTTCGCGCTGAGCCTCGTCGCCTGGGGACGGTTCAATCCGGCCGAGCCCGGCTTCCAGCTCATCGAGGAGCACGACTGGTTCTCGAACGTCATTCTCTACAAGCTCGGCGTCGACGGCGTGTCGATGCCCTTCGTGCTTTTGACCGCCTTCCTGATGCCGATCAGCATTGCGGCCTCGTGGACGATCGAGAACCGGGTGAAGGAGTACATGATCGCCTTCCTCGTACTGGAAACGCTGATGATCGGCGTTTTCGTCGCGCTGGACATCCTGCTGTTCTACCTTTTCTTCGAGGGCGGCCTCATCCCGATGTTCCTGATCATCGGCATCTGGGGTCACGGCAACCGCGTCTATGCGGCGTTCAAGTTCTTCCTTTACACACTGACCGGCTCGCTTCTCATGCTGCTCGCCATCATGGCGATGTACTGGACGGCCGGCACCACCGACATCACCGTGCTCTTGAAGACCGCCTTCGCGCCGAAGATGCAGACTTGGCTGTGGCTCGGCTTTTTCGCGTCCTTCGCGGTCAAACTGCCGATGTGGCCGGTCCATACCTGGCTGCCCGACGCCCATGTGGAAGCGCCGACCGCAGGCTCGGTGATCCTGGCCGCCATTCTCCTCAAGATGGGCGGCTACGGCTTCATCCGCTTCTCGCTGCCGATGTTCCCCGACGCCTCGCACTATTTCACCCCGCTCATCTACGCATTGTCGGTGATCGCGATCATCTACACCTCGCTGGTCGCGCTGGCGCAGGAGAACATGAAGAAGCTGATCGCCTATTCGTCGGTCGCCCATATGGGCTTCGTGACGATGGGCATCTTCGCCGCCGACACGCAAGGCGTTCAGGGCGCCGTCTACCAGATGATCAGCCACGGCCTCGTCTCGGGCGCGCTCTTCCTCTGCGTCGGCGTCGTCTACGATCGGATGCACAGCCTCGAGATCGCGACCTACGGTGGCCTCGTGCAGCGCATGCCGCTCTATGCGGTCGCCTTCATGGTGTTCACCCTCGCCAACGTAGGTCTGCCGGGCACTTCCGGCTTCATCGGCGAGTTCCTGACCCTGATCGGCGCGTTCCAGTCGAACACCTGGGTCGCGTTCTTTGCGACCTTTGGCATCATCCTGTCGGCCTGCTACGCCCTCTACCTCTACCGCCGCGTCGTCTTCGGCGTAATCGAAAACGCGAATCTGAGGTCGATCGTCGACCTCGCGCCGCGCGAGGTCGCGACTCTTCTGCCGCTGGGTCTCCTGGTCATCTACTTCGGCGTCCATCCCCAACCGATCATCGACGCGAGTTCTGCTTCGATCGACACGATCCTCAAGGGCGTCGAACATGCGATGACGGCGACGAAGACTGCAGGGCTGTGACGAGACGCCCGGACACCCTTTCGAGGACGAGCAACCCATGCACGAAACGGCCCTCTCTCTTCCGGTAGTCCTGCCCGAGGCGGTGCTGGCGCTTGGCACGCTATTGCTCGTGCTCTACGGCGCGGTGAGGGGCGAACGGGCCTACAACCTCGTAACCGAAGTCTCGGTCGCGCTGCTCGGGATCGTGTTCATTTTGCTTGTCGCCAAGAACCGGCCGATGGGGATCACGTTCTACGGCGCCTTCGCAGACGACGCCTTCACCCGCTTCATGAGCGGGCTGGCGCTGATCGGCTCCCTGGTGACGCTGCTCCTGTCGCTCGAGTTCATGCGCACCGAACGGATCGCCGGGTTCGAATTCCCGGTCCTCATCCTGTTGTCGACGCTCGGCATGCTGATGCTGATCTCGGCCGACGATTTCATCGCGCTCTATCTCGGTCTCGAACTGATGAGCCTCGCGCTCTACGTGATCGCCGCTTACCGCCGCAACGATCTGCGCGCGACCGAGGCCGGCCTCAAATATTTCGTCCTCGGCGCGCTGTCGTCGGGCATGCTGCTTTACGGAATATCGCTGATCTACGGTTACTCGGGCTCGGTATCGTTCCGCGACGTCGCCGCCGCGGTGCACGACCACCGCAGCATCGGCGTGCTGTTCGGGCTCGTATTCGTGCTGGCGGGACTTGCATTCAAGATCTCAGCCGTGCCTTTCCATATGTGGACGCCGGACGTTTACGAAGGCGCGCCGACTCCAGTGACGACGTTCTTCGCCTCCGCGCCGAAGATCGCGGCGATGGCCGTTCTCGTGCGCGTCACGCTCACCGCCTTCCCGGGCATCACCAACGATTGGCGGCAGATCCTCACCTTCGTCTCGATTGCCTCGATGGCGCTTGGCTCCTTCGCCGCGATCGGGCAAACCAGTTTCAAGCGGCTGATGGCCTATTCGTCGATCGGCCACATGGGCTTCGCTCTGGTCGGCCTTGCGGCGGGTACGGTCGAGGGGGCGCAGAGCGTCATCGTCTACATGGCGATCTATGTCGTCATGACGCTCGGAACCTTCGCCGCGATTCTCTCCATGCGTCGTGGCGGAAGGGCGGTCGAGACGATCGCCGATCTCGCGGGCCTCGCGCGGACGGATTCGACCATGGCGTTTTTCCTGGCGGCGATGATGTTCTCGCTCGCCGGAATTCCTCCGCTCGCAGGCTTTTTCGCCAAGTTCTACGTGTTCGCCGCCGCCATCAAGGCTGGCCTCTACGGCCTCGCGGTCATCGGCGTGCTGACGAGCGCGGTCGGCGCCTACTATTATCTGCGCGTCGTGAAGCTCATGTATTTCGACGAGCCAGCCAGGGCTTTCGATCGTCCGGGGCTCGTTGCGCGCGGGGTGCTCGGGGTCGCGGCCCTGCTGATCATCGCCTTCGTGTTTGCTCCCTCGCTGCTGACCGACGCGGCGATGGCGGCCGCGCATACGCTGTTTTGAGCGCCGCCCCGGGGCAGGAGCGCGCTTCTCCAGCCTGGCGGATCGCTCGCCTCGGTGCGATCGACTCGACCAATGAGGAGGCCCGGCGCCGCGCCTTCGCCGGCGACCCGGGGCGTCTCTGGATCACAGCCGAGGAGCAGAGCGCGGGGCGCGGGCGGCGCGGGCGGAGTTGGGCCTCGCCGAGAGGCAACCTTTACGCCAGCGCCCTCTTGATCGACCCGTGCCCGCAGGTTGCGGCGCCGCAGCTTGGCTTTGTCGCGGGCGTCGCGCTGGCGCGCGCGGCCGAAGACGTTGGCGCCGCTGGGACGCGCCTGAAATGGCCGAACGATCTCGTTCGCGGCGGCGCGAAATGCGCTGGACTCCTGGTCGAAGGCGCAACCCTTCCCGACAGGCGGCACTTCTGCGTCGTCGGAATCGGCGTCAATTGCGTGAGCGCGCCGGAGGGCGTCGGCTATCCGACCGCCGTTCTGACGACAGAAAGCGGCGGCGCGATCGAGTCAGACGCGCTTTTCCGTCGGCTGGTCGAGCGCTTCGACGAAGCGCTTGCGATATGGCGGGCGGGTGAAGCGTTCGAGTCCGTGCGCTCCGCCTGGCTCGCTCATGCAACGCGCCTGGGCGAGCGCATCGGGGTCGAGAACGGCGGGCGACGGCGGGAGGGGACTTTCGAAGGGCTTGACGGCGCCGGCCGTTTGCTGTTTCGCGGGGGGAGCGGGATCGAGCGGATCGAAACCGCGGATCTCTGGATACTGCCTCAATCGGATGGCTCGCCCGTGGCGGCTTCGTCCGCTTCGCTTGCGCGGGAAGGCCCAGACTGAATGACAGACGACGGCGAGTTCGTGTTCGCGCCCCTCGGGGGCTTGGGCGAAATTGGCATGAATTGCGCGCTCTACGGCTACGGTCCGGCGAAGGCGCGTAAATGGCTGATGGTCGATCTCGGAGTCGCCTTTGCCGGCGACGAGCTGCCGGGCGTCGATCTCGTCATGCCGGATGTCGGCTTCATCGAGAAGGTGAAGAAGGACCTTGCCGGAATCATCCTGACCCATGCCCATGAGGATCATATCGGCGCGCTGGCCGAGTTGTGGCCGAGCCTCGGCGCGCAGGTCTACGCGTCTCCCTTCGCGGCAGGACTCGCCGAAGCGCGGCGGCTCGGCGAGCCGGGCGCTCCCAAGGTTCCGTTCGAGATCGTCAAGCCGGGCGCGCGGGTCCCGATCGGCCCGTTCGACGTCGAATTCGTCGCCGTTTCCCATTCGATCCCGGAGAGTTCGGCGCTCGCGATCCGCACGCCGGCCGGTCTCGTCGTCCACACCGGCGACTGGAAGATCGACCCAACCCCGGTGCTCGGCCCTCCGACGGACGAGGCGCGCCTCATGGCGCTCGGCGACGAAGGCGTCCTTGCGCTCGTCTGCGACTCGACCAACGTGCTGCGGGAGGGCGAAAGTCCGTCCGAGCGCGACGTCGCCGCGGTGCTCAACGATCTGGTCGCCCGGGCGAAGGGCAGGGTGGTCGTCACCACCTTTGCCTCCAACGTCGCACGTCTCCGCTCGGCCGCCGAGGCGGGCCTCGCCTCGGGGCGACAGGTCTGCATCCTCGGGCGAGCGATAGAGCGGGTCGTAGCGGTGGCGCGCGAATGCGGCATGCTGAACGGCGTGCCGCCGTTTCTCGGCATGGACATGTTCGAGCGGCTGCCGAGGGACAAGGTCCTCGCGCTCGCGACCGGCAGCCAGGGCGAGCCGCGCGCAGCGCTCGCCCGCATGGCCGAGGATGAGCATCCGACCGCGGAGCTGAGCCCCGGCGACACGGTCATCTTCTCCTCCCGCACCATTCCCGGCAACGAGAAGGCGGTCGGCAAGCTGATCAACGCCTTCGCGACGTCGGGCGTCGAGGTTGTCACCGACCGCAACGCCCTGGTGCATGTCTCCGGCCATCCCCGCCGGGCGGAGCTGGCCAAAATGTACGCCTGGCTGCGGCCGAAGATCGCGGTTCCGGCGCATGGCGAGGCGGTGCACCTGAGCGAACATGCGGCCTTCGCCAAAGCGCAAGGCGTGCCGCAGGTCCTGCGGGCCTTCGATGGCGATCTGGTGCGATTCGCGCCCGGCGACGTTGCGAGCATCGGAAGGGTCGGCCGCGGCAAGCGGCTGAAGGATGGCGAAATCCTTCTGCCGGCCGAGCAGGAATGCGTCGCGCAGCGGCGCCGTCTCTCGTTTGCGGGCATCGTCTCGATCGCGCTCGCGCTGACCCCGAAAGGCGAGTTGGCGGGCGACCCGGACGTGATGATCTCGGGCCTGCCCGAGCGGACCCGCGAGGGCGCGGCGATCGACGCGCTGATCGACGCCGCGATCTTCGAGACCTTCGAGGGCCTGCCGCGCGGCAAGCGGCGCGATCCGGATTTTTTGTCGACCGCGATCGAGCGGGCGGTGCGCAATTCGGTCAATGCCGTCTGGGGCAAGAAGCCGCAGGTGCACGCTCTGGTGGTCGAGGTGTAGGGGCGGCAAGCAGCGAGTAAAAGCCCGTACACCGGCCGTCGTTGCGTGGCGAAGCCGAGGCAATCCGTGCCCCACCGCCCGAACGTGACGCGTTGTCATTCAAAGAAGACCGGATATTCTTGGAACACGAGTGATTTGGGGAATTGCCGATGAAAGATCTGGCGGGAAAGACGGCGTTTGTCACCGGCGCGGCTTCGGGCATCGGCTTGGGCATCGCCACAGCCCTAGCCCAGGCGGGCGTCAAGGTCATGCTGTGCGACATCGAGGATGCCGCACTGAGAAGCGCTGTCGACAAGTTGAAGCTGACCAACGCCGATGTCGACGGCGTGAAGGCCGACGTCTCGCTGAAGCCCGAACTCAAGGCGGCGGCCGAAGCAACCATCGCCCGCTACGGCAAGGCGCATATTCTCGTCAACAATGCGGGCGTGGGCGGCGGCGGACGGTACGGCGCCTGGACCGATACGGCATGGGATTGGACCCTCGGCGTCAACCTGATGGCGGCGATCTGGGGAATCGAGATTTTCGGACCGCTGATCGAACAGAGCGGCGAGGGCGGACACATCGTGTCCACCGCGTCGATAGCGGGACTGACCTCCTCCGCCGCCAGCATCCCGTACAACGTATCCAAATATGGTGTTGTCGCTTTGTCCGAGGGCCTGCGGGACGAGCTGGCCCCGCGCGGGATCGGCGTGTCGGTTCTCTGCCCAGGGTTCATCCGCACGCAGATCATGGACTTGGTGCGAAATTTGCCGGAACGCTTCGATCGCCCCTCGGATGACAGATTGGCTGCAATGCGGTCGTCCGACTTGTTCAAGTTCGTTAAAGAGCGTGTCTCGCACGGGATCGATCCGCTCTACGTCGGCGAGCTCGTGCGCGAAGGTATTGAGAACGACTGGCCGTACATCTTCACCGACGTCGAGTTCGAGCCTGTGGTCGACGCCCGGTTCGCCGCGATCAAGCAGGGGTTCGACCGGATACGCGGACGCGAACCGCGGCGTTGAGGGCAATGGCGAGGAAACGCGGCGGCCGTCATTGCCACTCGCCATCGGAGCGACCGTTTCGCGGAGGATTGTTTCGCCAAGGCCCGCCGCTCTGGCCGGATGCATATGCCTGGTTGAGCGCATTTCACCCGCTTCTGAATCCGTTACAATGCTCGTCATGCAGTCCGACGATCTCTTTGCCGCGATCGAACCTCCCGGGCCCTCCCGCGAGGCAATGGGCGAGGGCGCGGTCCTCCTTCGCGGCAAGGCTCTGCCGCTCGAGGACGAGCTCATCGCGGCTCTCGATACGATCGCGGTGCGGTCGCCGTTCCGGCGCATGGTGACGCCGGGCGGCTTCGTCATGTCGGTGGCGATGACCAATTGCGGCGAGGCCGGCTGGGTCACCGACCGAACCGGCTATCGCTACGACCGCAAGGATCCCGAAACGGGCAAGCCCTGGCCCGACATGCCGGACTGTTTTCTGCGCCTCGCGACCGAGGCCGCCGCGGAAGCGGGCTATCAAGACTTCGCGCCGGACGCCTGCCTCATCAACCGCTACGAGCCGGGCGCCCGGCTGTCGCTGCATCAGGACAGGAACGAGCGCGATTTCGCGCAACCGATCGTCTCGGTCTCGCTCGGGCTCCTGGCCGTCTTCCAGTTCGGCGGCCTGAAGCGCGGCGATCAGGTGGCCAGATATGCGCTTCACCATGGCGACGTCGCCGTCTGGGGCGGCGCGTCGCGGCTCTTTTACCACGGCGTCGCCACGCTCAAGGACGGTTTCCATCCCAAGCTCGGCCGCATGCGGATCAACCTGACCCTTCGCCGCGCGCTGTAGGCGGGGAAATCCATAGTTCGGATCGGACTTCACTGTTCATCCCTGACTCCGCAGAAAAATTCCCCTGAATCCGCGAAAAAATCCTCTGTTCCACCGCGTAGGGAATTTGCGCGCAAGCGCCTGAGATAATGCGGAGTTTTTGACAGTCTGGCGTCAGCATCGCCGAATTCGCTGTTCTTTTCGCTGTTACCAGGGGATTCGCCCGATCCGCCGCCAGGTGACGGGAAGACCGCCGCATCAGTCCGTGGCGCCGGAGCGCTTTGGCGCCAAAAGCGCCTTGACCCGCGCCGCCAGCTCTTCGAGCGGAAAGGGCTTGCGCATGATCTCGATTCCGTCCGCGAGGCGGACGTTGTCGAGCGCCTGACCCGCATAGCCGGTGACCAGCAGAACCGGCAGCACTGGATTCGCCTGGCGCGCGGCGTCCGCGAGTTGCCGGCCGTTCATGCCTGGAAGGCCGACATCGGTGACCATGAGATCGAAATGCCGCTGCGACTGCACGATTCTCATTGCCTGAAGGCCATCGGCGGCCTCGACGATCTCGCAGCCCATTCCCCTCAGAACCTCGACGATCTGCGCCCGCACGTCGTCCTGGTCTTCGACGACGAGTACTGCGCCACGCGCCGACGGTCTCGGCCCCTCGTCGATCGTGGGAGGCGACGAGTTCTCGCCCTCAACTCGCGGCCGGCTGGGCAGGAAGATGAGAATCGAGGTCCCCGATCCGGGTTTGCTTTCGATGCGGGAGAAACCGCCGGACTGGCGGACGAAGCCGTACACCTGCGACAGGCCGAGTCCGGTCCCGCTACCGGTCGGCTTCGTCGTAAAGAAAGGCTCGAAGGCCCGGCTGAGGACGTCGGAGGTCATGCCGACGCCAGTGTCGGAGACTTTGATTTCGACATAGTCGCCGGGATTGGCCTGGTCCTGATCAGCGAGATCCGCCGCCTTCAGCTTGCGGTCGGAAACCAAGATCGTCAGCCGCCCGCCCTCCGGCATCGCGTCGCGCGCGTTGATGGCGAGATTGAGCAGAACTGCCTCGAGCTGATGGGGGTCGCAGATCACGTCCGACTTGCCGTCACCCAGCTCGAGCGCCAACCCGATCTCCGGCCCGAGCGTGCGCTGCAGGAACTCCTTCATGCCGGCAATGAAGTGGTCGGGCTCGATTCGCTTCGGCTGCAGCGCCTGCCTGCGGGAGAACGCCAACAGGCGGCTCGTCAGGCCGGTCGCACTGTTCAGCGCCCGCCGCATCTGATCGACTAGGCGGTCCATGCCCTCGTATCGGCCGCTGGCGATCCGGCGCTCGATCAGGGTCAGCCCGCCGGCCACGGCTTGAAGCATGTTGTTGAAGTCGTGCGCGATCCCGCCAGTCAGTTGACCGACGACCTCCATCTTCTGCGCCTGATAGAGCCTCTCCTCCGTCGCCCGCAACGCCGCGTTGGCCTCGCGAAGCTGTAAGGGCGAAGGAAGGACGATTGCGGCCGGCATGAGCTTCCATAGCGCGACGGCGGTAGCGATCGACACCAACGCCGTCGCCGCCTTGACCAGCGCCTGAACGCCGTAAATCGGCAGCCATAAAGTCACCACATCGAGCCAGTGGGTCGCGCCGCACAGAAAGATGAAGGCGGCGAACAGCAAAAGCACCGGACGGAAAACCAGGTCCTTCCTCCGGCGCGCGATCACGCCGAGCGCAAGCGGTATGGAAAAGTAGGCGAGACCGATCCCCGCGTCGGACAGCGCATAGGTCCAGATGAGGCCGGGCTCCCAGAGAAGACAAAAGCCGTGCGGAGTGAGTCCGGACGAACCGAATAGCCAGTCGCTCAATGCCTCGAACATCGGAATACCCGTCAGACTGACTCGGAAGAGGGCCCGCTCAGGAGAACGGCAAACTCGGAGCGGATCGTAAAGCAGCGGCGCTATTTGAGGCAAAAGAACGGCAATCGTTCTGCGCCCGTGCTGACACCAGCGCCGTGCGGCGCTATAAGTCGGCGCCGAAAAGTCGGAGGCGGGGGACCGTCCGTCCCGGAACCGAAGCCACGACGCCGGCATTCCTGTTGCTGAAAGGTCCTTCATGTCCGGCTCGATATTGAGCAGCGCAGCGCTCGATGCGCGCCAGCGGCGGATTCTGTTTCGCGCTTGGCGGCGAGGCATTCGCGAGATGGATCTCGTGATGGGGCAGTTCGCCGACGCCAATTTGCCGGCGATGGGCGAGGACGAGCTCGACGAGTTCGAGCGTCTCCTCGGCGTCCCCGACCCACAGGTGCTTGCGTGGATCACCGGCGAGGAGAGAACGTCGCCCGAGTTCGACACGGCTCTGTTCGCGCGCCTGAGTGATGCGCCGCGCGCAGCTCTGATGAAGGCCCAAGAGGCTCCGTGACCAATCTTGTTCCTGCCGTCCGCCGCCTCGCCGAAGGCGGCGCCGTCACACTCGCTCGCGCCCCCGAAGGCTACGACGCGTTCGTCGTCGCCGAACTCACGCGCACGCTCGCCAAGGCCGGCGAAACCCGCGCGGTCTCCCTCGTCTTCGTCGCCCGCGACAGCATGCGGGCGACGACTTTCATCGATGCGCTCGGCTTCGCGGCCCCTGAGATCGAAGCGCTTTACTTGCCCTCGTGGGACTGTCAGCCCTACGACAGGGTCTCGCCGAACAGCGCCGTTTCCGCCGATCGGATGACCGTGCTGGCGCGGCTCGCGCGCACCCGCGGCGCGGTCGAGCGGCCGCGCATCCTGGTCGGCTCGGTCAGTGCGCTGACCCAGCGCGTCCCGCCGCTGAAGTACGTCTCCTCCGCCGCTTTCTCGGCCGCTCCGGGCAACAGCGTCAGGATGGACGACCTCGGGCTCTGGCTGCAGACGAACGGTTACGCTCGCGCCAGCACCGTGCGCGAGGTCGGCGACTACGCGATGCGCGGCGGCATCCTCGATCTCTACCCGCCTGGCGCCCAGGCCCCGATCCGGCTCGACTTCTTCGGCGACGCGCTGGAATCGATCCGCACGTTTCGACCCCGAGACGCAACGCAGCGTCGGGCAATTGCGTTCGCTCGACCTCGTGCCGATGAGCGAAGCGCGGCTGACGACCGAAACGATCCGCCGTTTCCGCCAAGCCTACGCCGCCGAATTCGGAGCGCCAACTCCGGCCGACGACCTCTATTCCGCCGTCAGCGAGGGCCGCCGCCCGATTGGCCTCGAGCACTGGCTCCCGCTTCTCTACGATCGCCTCGACACGCTGTTCGACTATGTGGCTCCGGCGCCCTTCGTCCTCGACGCGCGGGCCGAGGAGGCCGCCGGCCAGCGCCTCGCCCAGATCGCGGACTCTATGCGGCAAGGCGCGCCGCCTACGCCCAGGACCCGGGGAAGGCCGACTACAAGCCGCTGCCGCCCGCCAAACTCTACCTGAGCGAAGACGAATGGAAGGACCGGTTGGCGGACGCTCCGCTGGCGCGGCTCGCGCCGTTCGAGGCGAGCGACGGCGCAGCCAACGTCGTCGACTGCGGCGGAAGGGTCGGACGCAATTTCGCACCCGAGCGGCAGAACGAGAACGCCAACGTGTTCGATGCCGCGGTCGCGCACATCAGGGATCTGCGCAATCGGGGCCTGAACGCGATCGTCGCCGGTTGGAGCGACGGCTCGCGCGAAAGGCTCAGCCACGTGCTCGCCGAACATGGCCTCAAATCGTTCGAGCTCGTCTCCTCATACCATCAGGCGAAGACGGCGCGGTCGGGCGCGCTGCCGCTCGCCGTGCTCGCGCTCGAGCAGGGGTTCGAGGCGCCCGATTTCGCCATCGTCGGCGAGCAGGACATCCTCGGCGACCGACTTGTCAGGCAATCGAAGCGCCGCCGTCGGGCGCAGGACGTGCTGGCGGAGGCGAGCGCGCTGACGGCGGGCGACCTCGTCGTTCACGTCGACCATGGCGTCGGACGGTTCGTCGGTTTGCAGACGATCGAAGCGGCGGGCGAGCCGCACGATTGTCTCGAGATCCACTATGCCGGCGGCGACAGGCTGTTCCTGCCGGTCGAGAACCTCGAGCTTTTGTCGCGCTACGGCTCGGAGACGGGTGAACTCGACAAGCTTGGCGGCGCCGGCTGGCAGTCGCGCAAGGCACGCCTGAAGAAGCGGGTACTCGAGATGGCGGGCGAGCTCGTCCGTGTCGCCGCCGAGCGCTTGACGCATCCGGCCCCACGCCTCATCCCGCCCGAAGGGCTGTATGACGAGTTCTGCGCTCGCTTTCCCTATGACGAGACGCAGGACCAGGCGAATGCGATCGAGGCGACGCTGGACGACCTCGCGACAGGCCGGCCGATGGACCGGCTCATCTGCGGCGACGTCGGCTTCGGCAAGACCGAGGTGGCGCTGCGCGCGGCCTTCGCCGCCGCGATCAACGGCAAGCAGACCGCGATCGTCGTGCCGACGACCCTCCTCGCCCGCCAGCACGCGCGCGTCTTCCGCGAGCGCTTCGCGGGCCTGCCTGTGCGCGTTGGCCGCCTGTCGCGAATGGTTCCGGCGGCCGAACAGCGCGAGACCAAGAAGGCCCTCGCCGAGGGCGGCGTCGACATCGTCATCGGCACCCATGCGGTTCTCGGCAAGACGGTGTCCTTCAGGGATCTCGGCCTCGTCGTTGTCGACGAGGAGCAGCATTTCGGCGTCGCCCACAAGGAGCGGCTGAAGGACCTCCGCACCGAGGTGCATATGCTGACGCTGTCCGCGACCCCGATCCCGCGCACCCTCCAGCTCGCCATGACCGGCGTGCGCGAAATGTCGATCATCGCGACTCCGCCGGTCGACCGGCTCGCGGTCAGGACCTTCGTCTCGCCGTTCGACGCGCTGATCGTGCGGGAGGCCTTGCTCCGAGAGCGTTATCGCGGCGGCCAGTCCTTCTATGTCTGCCCGCGCATCGAGGACCTCGACGAGGCGGCTTCCTTCCTGCGCCAGAATGTGCCGGAAGCGAAGTTCGTCGTCGCGCACGGCCAGATGGCCATGCGCGAGCTCGAGGACAAGATCGGGGCCTTCTACGACGGCAAGTACGACATTCTGTTGTCGACCGCGATCGTCGAATCCGGCCTCGACATCCCGCGCGCCAATACGTTGATCGTCCACCGCGCCGACATGTTCGGCCTCGGCCAGCTCTATCAGCTGCGCGGTAGGGTCGGGCGCGCGAAACTCCGCGCCTACGCGCTCTTCACAACGCCGGCCAAGGCGAAGATCACGCCGCAGGCGGAGAAGCGGCTCAGCGTTCTGCAGTCGCTCGACACGCTCGGCGCCGGCTTCCAGCTGGCGAGCCACGACCTCGACCTGCGCGGCGCCGGCAATCTTCTGGGCGAAGAGCAGTCCGGCCACATCAAGGAGGTCGGCTACGAGCTCTATCAGCAGATGGTGCGCGAGGCGGTCGAGCGTATCAAGTCGGGCGTGGAGGCGCCGGCCGAGGACCTGTGGTCGCCGACCATCCAGCTCGGCGCGCCGGTGACGATTCCCGAAAGCTACATCGCCGACCTGCCGACGCGGCTCAATCTGTACCGCCGCCTCTCCGCGCTGGAGGACGAGGCCGAGATCGAGGCAATGGGGGCCGAGATCGTGGACCGCTTCGGTCCGCCGCCGCCGGAAGTCGGGTTGCTCATGAAGCTCGTTCTGATCAAGGCCCTCTGCCGTAGAGCGAATGTGGAGAAGCTCGACGCCGGCCCGAAGGGGGTGACCCTCGCTTTCCGCAACAATTCGTTCGTCAACCCCCCGGCGCTGGTCAAGTGGGTCGCCGCGCAGGCATCGCCGGCGAAAGTGCGGCCCGACATGCGGATCGTCGTGGTGGACGATTTCGAGAAGCTGGAGGACCGGCTGGCGGGGACGCTGAGGATCATGCGCGAGATCGCCAAGATCGCGGGGAAGAAGGGATAGGGGCTTCGACCGTCAGCAAGGGCATTGTTTGGTGTTCGCTCGATCAACGTCCTCAATATTATTTTAGGACCGCCTACGCCACCGCCATGATCTTCTCGCGCGCCGCGCTGGCGAGAAAGGCCGAGCGGCTGAGCCCGCGCTCCTTGGCGGCGTCGATCGCGTCGAGAAGCGCTGCGTCGAGACTGATCTTGGCGCGCACCGTTCGGCCGGAGTTCGAGAGCTTCGTGCTGCGAGCCCACGAACTGAGCGTCGCAATCCCGCGTAGCAAGCACGCAGCTCAGCAATGCGAAGGCCTCATCGGTCGTCGCGGGTGTTCCATCACCCTTTCGGCGGAAGTCCGCGCACGTAGCCGAGCGCCCCTTCCATCAGCCGCAGCCGAACCGCGTCGTCGCCATAAGCCGTCGGCCCGGCGCGCACCCAGCCGTCCATTGCGCGGCCCCGCGATATCATCCGCCACACGTCCGGCAGGCCCAGTGCCCACGCGTCGTTGCCCTTGCCGAGCCGGGCGAGCATCCCGTCGCTGCGCGCCCCGATGAGCAGATTGCCGTTGAGAAGCCAAGCCCAGCCGCCGAACATCGCCTTTTCCGTCAGCGCCGGGTCGCTCGGCAAGTCCTCGCGGATCAGGTCTTCGAGGCCGAGGTCGCGGGCCATAGGTCAGACGACCTCACTGGGATGCGCTCGGCCACGCTCTTCTGCATGTCGCGACGAACCTTTTTTGGGGCGACCGTCAAAGGCGCGAGTTGGTAAAATCTGTCGACCGAATTGTCGCCAGTCGGCTTCTTGTTGGCCGTGTCGCGTACCCTCAACCCTGAGCAACTCTCCCGAACGGGGTCCGAAGGGGAGCGGAGAGAGAGTCACCGAGTTCTTGCGCGCCGGCAAGCTCGCAGAGGCCGACATCGAGCATATCTCGCGATTTCTACGCCTGGAGCCAGAGGGGGGACCCGAGACGATCCTGTCCGGCGTCAGCAGGTCGGCGTCCCGGGAAGGATGGATGCGGAGCTGAAGGATCATTGGCGTCGGGGCCGGACATTCGAAGGCGATGTCAAAGCCCGCTTCGATCAGCATTGGACGATCCTCGTGCTGGCGCATTCAAAGACGCGCTTCCGACACAATGCGCATTTGCGCTGATCGTTGCTGTCGCGCGGGCGGAGCATCATCCGGTGCTCGCACAGCCGCATGGGCGATGCATACGAATAGGTCGTGAGATGTCTTGCCGTGAGTATGGCCATGCGCGGTCGATCGGATGTCGTCTATAGCATGAATGTTGCGCTAGCGGCCGGGCAGTTTTTCAGGGGCGCATTGCGTGTCCGCGCGGCGCGGTCGCACGGCGACAGCGCGTCGCTTCCAGTCCCGTGGGAGGCCCGACCATGAAGCTGGCAGCGATCGAGGCGATCCGTCGCCGGTCAAAGCTGCGGGCGTCGGCTGGCAAACACGCATCAGCGCCGCGCTGAAAGTGCACGCCCGTCCCAAATCGAAACAAATCCGCTTGACGTCAGCGGCGCAGCCCTTGCGGCCCCCCGCGCAATCCTCGCGTGGGGCGAGCAGACGTGGGACGCGCCATGACCGACGTTATCGTCGAGATCGTAGACCGGCTGATTGCCGCCGAGGAAAGGAGACTGAAGCGCGACAACTACAACTGGCCGAGGTCGCGGCTGAGGCTCCGGAGAGTTCTTGCCGACCTCGAGGCGCGATCGCTCGGCCACCCGGACCTCAAACGGCTGCGCTGGTTCATCGCGATCAGCGATGAGGCATGGAAAGCCCGCAAGCGGAACAAGAACCGATAGCGCTCCCCCTAGCCGCTATTGGAGCTTGAGATCCGGCAAGTTGTCCGAGACCGAACTTCGAACTCGACGACCATTAAGACACATTGTGCTTGAGTTATTATATCCAAACCGGAGCAGCGCTCCGGGAAGGGCCGATGATAGCCGTGGCGATCACGTAGGACTCCACGGCGACGGCCTCGTTCCGCTCGGAGGCAGAAGGACTCCGCTCGCGACTTGAAGCTTCCCGCGGCCGGCCGTGGATCGCCTGCGCGTTTGCCAGGGTGTAAGAAGTGAGAGGCGAGCGAAATCTCAAGTAAAAGCTTTCTCTACAGGTTTATCATCGTCATACTTCGGTCGCCGGCGTGTGCATTGTGACATCCGACTGGGCCGATCCGGTTCTTGCGGAGCGAGCGCGATGAAAGACAAGAGGCCGCCCGAATCGCGCGAAAAGCGCGAGGAGGAGGATCGGCGCCTCGACGAGGCGATCGAGGAGTCGTTCCCGGCCAGCGACCCGCTCCCGACGACCGGGACCTCGGCCGGGGCGCCGGACGACCGTCCCGCGAAGGCTCCGAGCGACCGTCTGCAAAAGAAGACCGACTGAGACCAGCCGCTCCAATGCGCGAGGCCCGGCGACGCGGCCAGCGCCTTAGGAGCGTGCACCCTGGTAGAACCCGCTCCCTCTTCTTGCGGCGATCCGGCGCCAGAGCGGCTCAACTTCGCATAATTAGACCGTCGGCCGAATGGCGAAGGTCCCGGCCGCCTCGGCCGCCTCCGGCGGCGCGGCGAGTCTCAGGCTGGTAACCGCCGCGCCGCGCGGACCCCGCCGCATCTCGGCCAGCATCCCCTCGACCTCTGCCGGCGCCCCGACAATCAGAGCCTCGACGGAGCCGTCGGCTCGGTTGCGCACCCAACCCGCGACGCCGAGACGCAACGCGGCGCGGCGGACGAAATGACGATAGCCGACGCCCTGGACGAAGCCTTCGACGATGACGCGGCGCACAAGGTTCCCGCTTTCCGGCATACCCGGAGTCTTATCACGTCCGAAACGACGAGCCGAACCCGACGCTTGGCGCGGACAAAGATTGCCCGCCGAATGGCGCCCGTCTATAGGCATTCCGCATCGCTTACGCCGATTGGTATCGGCGAGTGAGCCTCGGAGCGACCATGATCAACGTGACCTTTCCCGACGGCGCGCAGCGCGCCTACGAGCCCGGCGTCACCGGCCTCGACGTCGCCAAATCGATCTCCCCCTCTCTCGCCAAGCGCACGGTTGCGGCCATCCGTGACGGCGAACTCATCGATCTCGCCGATCCGATCGAAAGGGACGCGGCGCTCGAGTTCGTCTCCCGCGACGATCCGCGAGCGCTCGAGCTCATCCGCCACGACGGAGCCCATGTGTTGGCCGAGGCGGTTCAGTCGCTTTGGCCGGATGTGCAGGTGACGATCGGGCCGGTGATCGAAAACGGCTTCTACTATGACTTCTATCGATCCGAGCCGTTCACGCCAGAGGATTTCCCGGCCATCGAGAAACGCATGCGAGAGATCATCGCGCGCGACAGGCCCTTCACCAAGACTGTCGTGTCGCGCGACGAGGCGAAGAGCTTCTTCGAGAAGAGGGGCGAGGCGTTCAAGGTCGAGCTCATCGACACCATTCCGCCGGGCGAGGATGTCAAGCTCTACAGCCAGGGAGAGTGGACGGATCTCTGTCGCGGGCCGCACATGACTTCCACCGGCAAGGTCGGCGACGCCTTCAGGCTTATGAAGGTCGCCGGCGCCTACTGGCGGGGCGACTTCGAGCAAGCCGATGCTGTCGCGCATCTACGCGACCGCCTTCGCCAGAAAGGAAGAGCTCGACGCCTATCTGAAGCAGCTCGAGGAGGCCGAGCGGCGCGATCACCGCAAGCTCGCCCGCGAGATGGACCTGTTCCACTTCCAGGAGGAAGGGCCCGGCTCGATCTTCTGGCACCCCAAGGGCTGGACCTTGTTCCAGACGCTGGTCGCCTACATGCGGCGGCGCCTCGCTGACGATTATCAGGAGGTCAACGCCCCGCAACTCCTCGACAAGCGGCTGTGGGAGGTTTCCGGCCACTGGGGCTGGTATCGCGAGAGCATGTTCATGGCGCGTCCCGCCGGCGAGGAGGCGGAGGGAGAGGATGAGCGGATCTATGCGATCAAGCCGATGAACTGTCCGGGCCACGTTCAGATCTTCAAGAACGGCCTGCGCAGCTACCGCGAGCTGCCGCTGCGCCTGGCGGAGTTCGGCGCGGTGAACCGCTACGAGCCATCGGGCGCGCTGCACGGGCTGATGCGCGTGCGCGCGTTCACCCAGGACGACGCCCATATTTTCTGCACCGAGGAGCAGTTGGCGGAGGAATGCCACAAGATCAATGAGCTGATCCTGTCCGTCTACAGCCACTTCGGCTTCGACAAGATCGTGGTCAAGCTGTCGACGCGGCCCGACAAGCGCGTCGGCACGGACGCGATGTGGGATCATGCCGAGGCGGTGATGAGCCGCGTCCTCGACGAGATCAGGGCGCGGCACGGCAACGTCGTGACGACAAGCCTCAGCCCCGGCGAGGGCGCCTTTTACGGGCCGAAGTTCGAATATGTGCTGCGCGACGCCATCGGCCGCGACTGGCAATGCGGCACGACCCAGGTCGACTTCAACCTGCCGGAGCGGTTCGGCGCCTTCTACATCGCCGGCAACAGCGAGAAGACGACGCCGGTCATGATCCATCGGGCGATCTGCGGCTCGATGGAGCGGTTCATCGGCATTTTGCTCGAGCACTTTGCCGGCCATCTGCCGCTCTGGCTGGCCCCGGTCCAGATCGTCGTCTGCACGATCACCAGCGAAGCCGACGAATTCGCCTTGCGCTTCGCGGCCAAGGCCAAGAGTAGGTTTCTCCGGGTCGAGACCGACCTGCGCAACGAGAAGATCAATTACAAGGTGCGCGAGCACTCGCTGGCGAAAGTCCCGGTCCTGATCGCCGTCGGCCGCAAGGAGGCGAGCGAGAACAGCGTGTCGGTCCGTCGTCTGGGATCGAACGCCCAGACTTCGATGGGCGCCGACGAGGCGATCGCGGCGCTGGCGGACGAGGCGCTGCCGCCGGACTTGCGGGAGGGGTTGGCGCCGGCGGCCTGATCGCCAGCCGACAGGCGCGGTCCTGGACGGCGGCTGCAAGGAACAGCTCACCTGGCGACAGGCGTGAGATCCAAGCCAGGAGAAATTGGGTCAAACTCGGCGATAACCGGAGCAAAGCCAGGAGAAGCCGAATCAAAGCAAAAGTCTTCCATGATTCGATCCTTTTCAAGCACTTAGGCCGAAATCCAAATTATTTCGCCCTGCGATTTCGTCATAGCCAAAGCCTTCGCCCAGCCGGTCCGGAGCGCGCTTCGTCCTCGCCGATCGGCTGAATGCCGGCGTTTGCTGTCCGCGCGGCGTCCCCTCGTCCATGCCGTCCATGTTCACCGTCCATGGGCTGAATCCTGATCGGGTGTTCACAGTGGCACAGATTCTGTCCGCAGGAAATCATTTGTTCGTGTTATGTTCTTTCTTGGTTAATTTGCCGCCGTCCCCTCTCGTCGGGGATAGCCCAGCGCGAGCGGCTGTTCGACCTTGCCGATGGGGTCGGGCGGGTGAAGCCCCTCAACCACGATCCAGAGGCCTTTTTCGTCGACCGCAGCGAGATCGAGGCCGAGCTCGTGCGGCTGGCGCGCAAGCTTCATCCCGGCGCCCGGCCTGAGAGCCCACGCCCGCGCGAGACGTTCGCCGAGGGTTTGATCCCGCTCAAGGGACGGCTGATCCCGGCCTCGGCGCCCCGCCGGCGCGCAATCAATGTCAAAGGACGCGCCGCATGAGCAGGATTTCTCGCGCCGCGCGTAACTCCGAGCCACCACCTCGTCCTGAGCTTGTCGAAGGACGCTCCAGAACGCACTAACGGCGCAGGCGGCTGGATCATCCTTCGAGACGCCGCGCTCCGCGCGGCTCCTCAGGATGAGGTCCGGGGATGCCGCTCGAATGGAAGGGGCCGCTTGGCAGTTACGGTCGCGTTGACCAAGGAGCAGCTGGTCGACCGCTGGGGCGCGGCGCGCGAAAGGCGAAGAAGCTCGAGGCCGAGATCGAGCCGCTGAAGGAAGAATTCGAGCGCCGCGGCTTGAGCGTCGTCGCCGGCGAGGCCTGGGGCGTGGCTAAGCAGCCAACCAGCGCTCGGGGCGCGCGCCATTATCGATGAAAATCACGAGTCGGCCCGCGGTACGCCAATTCCTCAGAACTGTTTTCATGGCAGAGTCGTGTCGGCTGTGCCCCACGTATGTCGCGACCAACCGGAGGGGCGGCGTCCCGCCGCCCAGGAGCGCGAGACGCGCTCCCTCCGCTGGAGCGCGGGCTCGCCCGTGAAACTCTGCTGAGGAGCGAGAGCACGTTCGCTTCGCTCGACGTGAAGGCGATCCGGGCCGAGATGGGCCCGGAATGGCGCCCCAAGCGGGAAAAGCCGCCCAAGCTCCCCCACCGCCCTCGCCCTGAGGAGCCTGCGAAGCGGGCGTCTCGAAGGGCGCTCGCGGCCAGCGAGCATGCTTCGAGGCCCTTTGCCTTCAGCAAAGGGCGCCTCAGCATGAGGTCGATGGAAAATGCGCCAGCGGCCGAGACCCGGCTTTGGGTTATGCCTCTTCTATAATTTTGCCCCGTGGAGGAGCGGTGATGGCCGCCTATTGGTCGACGCTCGCCTACCAGAGCCTGTTCGACAAGTCGCGCTTCTTCGGTCGGATGGACGACGCGCGCGCCTTCGACCACGGCTTCGCCGCCGAGTTCCGGGGCGCGCTCAGGACCGAAGACTTCGCCCGCGCCCTCGCCGAAGGGGCGAGCGCGACACGGATCAAGGCGTTGGCCTTCGTCGCCGACGAAATGCGGCCGCTGCCCCTTGACGAGGCCGCGCCCTAATGCCGCGCAAGGCGAAGCCGACGGCGGCCGAGGCTTACGCCCTTCACCTGCGCGATTTGCGGCTCCCGCCGAAAGAGGCCCACCCCTATTACCTCACGCACTGAGTGGCGGGAGCTGCGCCGCCGGACGCTCTTCCGTTTCGCCCGCAAAAGTTTCATCATGCCTCGGGGCTTTGAGGAACGGCCATGGATTCTGCGAACAACGGCGCAGCTCTACGGAAAGCCGTCCGCTTCCGGTTCGGAGGGGAGACGGTGGCGCTCGACCGGTTTTCGCCTCGCGCGACCGTGCTCGACTGGCTGCGCGAGAGCGTCGGCGCCAAAGGCACGAAGGAGGGCTGCGCGGAGGGCGACTGTGGCGCTTGCACGGTCGTTCTGGTCCGCAATCGCAACGGACGCCTGACCTACGACGCGGTCAACGCCTGCATTCTGCTGCTGGGCCAGCTCGACGGCGCCGAGCTGATCACGGTCGAGGACCTGGCGGAAGGCGACGCGCTTCACCCGGTGCAGCAGGCGATGGTCGACCGTCACGGGTCGCAGTGCGGCTTTTGCACCCCCGGAATCGTCATGAGCCTGTTCGCCGCCTACCACTCCGGCGCCCCTCGACGAGAGCGAGCCTGTGCGATCAGCTCGCCGGCAATCTCTGCCGCTGCACGGGCTACCGACCGATCATCGAAGCGGCGCTCGAAATATGTGACGGAGCGCCCGACGACCGATTTGCCGCGATCGGCGGACCCGCGGTCGGAGGCGCTGGTTCGACTTGACGACAAAGCCGATGTCTTCGTCGGCGACGAGAGGTCCTTTTTTGCCGCCCCTGCGGGTTTGGACAGTCTGGCCGCGCTGTACGCACGATTTCCCGACGCGACTCTCGTCGCCGGCGCCACCGACGTTGGCCTCTGGGTCACCAAGCAGTTGCGCGACCTTAAGCGCGTGATCTGGCTCGGCCGAACGGCTGGTCTCGATAGCGTCGGAGAAACCGCCGACGGCGCGCTTTCGCTTGGCGCCGGCGTGACCCTCTCCGACGCCGCGCCGCTGCTCGGCGCCATTCATCCGGACCTCGGCGAGCTCATGCGCCGGTTCGGCTCGATACAAGTGCGGACGAGCGGAACAGTCGGCGGAAATATCGCCAACGGATCGCCGATCGGCGATATAGCGCCCGCGCTCATCGCGCTCGGCGGGCGGGTCGTGCTCCGCAAGGGCCCGGCGATTCGCACCCTGCTGCTGGAGGACTTTTTCATCGCGTATGGAAAGCAGGACAGGGCGCCGGGAGAGTTCGTGCTGGCGGTCGAAGCGCCGCGCCTTGGCGACGCCCAGCATTTCCGCGCCTTCAAGGTCTCGAAGCGGTTCGACGAGGACATCTCCGCTGTCATGCTTGCCGCCCGCCTCGAGATCGACGCCGGGCGCGTGAACGGCGTGCGCATTTCATGCGGCGGCATGGCTGCGATTCCGAAGCGGGCCACGAATGCGGAGAAGGCGCTGGTTGGCGCCGACCTTCAGGATCCGTCGACCTGGCGGCTGGCGCTCGCGGCGCTATCGTCCGATTTCACACCTTTGACCGACCAGCGGGCGAGCGCCTCCTATCGAATGTCCGTCGCAACGAATTTGCTTGAAAAGACGCTCATCGAAATCGGCGGCGCGAGCGTGCCGACCAGGATTGGAGCACTTCATGCCGCCGAATGATGTCGCCGATCTCGCCCTGCCGCGGGCGGTCGTCCACAAGCCTCTGCCGCATGATTCCGCCCGGCTGCACGTGCAGGGGTCGGCGATCTATGTCGACGACCTTCGCGAGCCGGAGGGAACGCTTCATGTCGCTTTCGGCATGGCCGACAAGGCGCGCGGCTCGTTGAGGGGTCTTGAGTTGGCTCCTGTGCGCGCCGCGCCGGGCGTCGTCGCAGTGCTGACGGCGGCCGATATTCCAGGCAGGAACGACATCGCTCCGGCGTTCGCGGACGAGCCGCTTTTTGCCGACAAAGAGATTCTGTTCCACGGGCAGCCATTGTTCGCGGTGGTCGCCCGAACGCGCGACGAAGCCCGACGGGCGGCCCGCCTCGCCAAGATCGACATCGAGGAGCAAACACCCTCCTTGACGGTTGCCGACGCGTTGAAGACCGGCGAGCGGGTGATGGACGACTATGCCTTCGGTCGCGACGGCGCGGTCTCGGCGATCGACCATGCCCCATACAAGCTCGAGGGCCAGTTATCGATCGGCGGTCAGGAGCATTTCTACCTCGAAGGCCAAGCCTCCTTCGCCATCCCTGGGGAAGGCGACGATATGACAGTGCACGCCTCGAGCCAGGATCCAACCGAGACGCAGCATATCGTGGCGCGCGTCCTGGGGATTCCGGACGCCTTCGTCACCGTCGAAACCCGACGCATGGGCGGCGGCTTCGGCGGCAAGGAAAGTCAGGCCTGCACTTGGGCCGCCATGGCCGCGCTCGCCGCCCGTGTGACGGGCCGGCCGTGCAAGGTTCGGTTGGATCGCGACGACGATTTCATGATGACCGGCAAGCGCCACGATTTCCGCGCCGACTGGCGCGTCGGCTTCGACGATCGGGGCGTCATCGCCGGCTACGACGTCATGCTCAACGCGCGTTGTGGCTGCTCCGCCGATCTCTCGCTGGGCGTGGTCGACCGGGCGATGTTTCACGCCGGCAACGGCTACTGGCTGCCGCATGTTTCGATCGCCTCCCGCCGCCTGAAGACCAATACGGTGTCCAACACCGCTTTCCGCGGGTTCGGGGGCCCGCAGGGCATGATCGCGATCGAGCGCGTCATGGACGCGATCGCCCGGGAACGCGGGCTCGATCCGCTCGAGGTCCGGAAAGCCAATCTCCTGCGTCCGGGCTTCGACCGGACGCCATACGGTCAGGCCGTCGAGGATCTGGAGACCCAGAGGCGGATCATCGAGGAGCTCGAGGAGACGAGCCGCTACCGCGATCGCCGCGCCGCCATCGCGGATTTCAACTCCACGAGCCCGCTCATCAAGCGCGGGATTGCGCTGACGCCGGTGATGTTCGGCATTTCGTTCACGCTCATTCGCCTCAATCAGGCGGGAGCGCTCGTGCATGTCTATTCGGACGGCTCGATCCACCTCAATCATGGCGGCACGGAGATGGGGCAGGGGCTCTTCACCAAGGTCGCCCAGATCGTCGCCGAGGAATTCGGCGTGCCGCTTCACTTCGTTCGCATCACCGCGACCAACACTTCAAAGGTCCCCAACGCGTCCCCGACCGCCGCCTCCTCGGGAACCGATCTGAACGGGATGGCCGCCAAGATCGCCGCCGAAGCGATCAAGGAACGAATGGCCGCGTTCGCCGCGGAACAATGGGGCGTCAGCGCCGACGCAGTCGAGTTTCGCGACGGACGCGTGTTTGCAGGCAACGCTTCGATGAGCTTCGGCGAGCTCGCCAAGGAATGCCGCGTCGCACGCGTTTCGCTCTCCCACGCGGGTCATTACAAGACGCCGGAAATCCATTGGGACCGCGCCAAGGCGCAGGGCCGGCCGTTCTTCTACTTCGCCTACGGGGCGGCGTGCTCGGAGGTCGCGATCGATAGTATGACGGGCGAGATGCGCGTCCTGCGCGCCGATCTCCTGCACGACGTCGGCGCCTCGATCAACCCGGCGCTCGACATCGGCCAGGTCGAGGGCGGGTTCATCCAGGGCATGGGCTGGCTGACCACCGAGGAGCTCGTTTTCGACGCGAAGGGGCGGCTCACGACCCATGCGCCCGCGACCTACAAGATCCCGGTCGCGTCCGACGTTCCTCCCGTCTTCAACACCCGGCTTCATATGCGGCCCAATCCGACGCCGAGCGTCTACCGGTCGAAAGCGGTGGGCGAACCGCCGCTGATGCTGGCGATCTCGGTCTATTCGGCGATCCTGGACGCTGTGCATGCGACGAACCGGAAGGGGCACCCGAAGCTCGAGGCGCCCTGCACGCCGGAGTCGATCCTCAATGCGGTCCGCTCGCTCGAGGGAGCATCCTAAGGCGGCGCCATGCTGTCTTTCCGCCGCCTCATCGAAGCAATCGACGACGAAGGGTCGGCAGTGCTGGTGACGCTCGCCCGCGTCCAGGGTTCGAGCCCGCGCGAGGCCGGCGCGCGGATGGTGGTGAGGCCGTCGGGCGGATTCCACGGCACGATCGGCGGCGGAGCGCTGGAGTGGGCGGCGCTCGAGGCTGCCCAGGCGGCGCTGAGGGAGGGCCGCGGTCCGGCGGTGCGCCGTTCGCTGGCGCTGGGGCCGGAACTCGCACAATGTTGCGGGGGCCGCGTCGAGTGGCGCATCGAGACCTTCGACCGCCGCGACCGCGCGGACATCGCGGAGATCGCGGCGGCGGAGGGGCGGGGGCCGGCGACGATCAGGGCGGCGATCGGGCGGGAGGGGAGGATCGAGCGTAAGCTGGAAGGCGACCGGCGCGGAGACGGCCTGACCGAAACGCCGCCTGACGAGGAGGGCTGGACCGAGCCGCTCGGCGAAAGCGCCCGCGCCGTCTATCTGTTCGGCGCAGGCCATGTCGGTCGGGCGCTCGCGCTGGCGCTGGCGCCCTTGCCCTTTGCGGTGCGCTGGGTCGACTCGCGCCGCGAGGCCTTTCCCGCTTACGCGCCGGCCAATGTGGCGCTGATCTACGCGCCCGAGCCGGCCGCCGAACTCGCCAACGCGCCCGACGGGGCGCTGATCGTGGTCATGACGCATTCCCATGCGCTCGATCTCGAGATCGTCGCCGAGGCGCTCCGGTCGCAGCGGTTCGGCTACGTTGGCCTGATCGGGTCGGCGACTAAGCGCGCCCGTTTCCTGTCCCAGATGCGCGCGGCAAAACTGTCGGAGGCGGTTCTGGAAAAGCTCGTCTGCCCAATCGGCCTGCCGGGCCTCGAGGGCAAGGACCCCGCGGTGATCGCCGCCTCGACCGCAGCGCAGCTCCTGATGGCGGGGGAGCGGCTGGAGAAGGAGGGGACGGAAATATAGATTATTCTTCAGCGGGTTGGACAAAAATCCTCGATTCCGACGATCGCTGATGGAATTAACCATGAGGCGCCTGATTCTGGCAGCGACCCAATTTTTTCAATGAGATAGGCGCCAAAAACTGTCGCGTTGGAGCCAGTTTCGGATCAAACTGTTTTATGTTGTATATTATTACATCTTCGTAACATTTTGATGATGCTGACAATGCATATCGGCAAAACCGCCGAAGCCCCTCGACCTTCGCTGTCTAATGGAGCCGCAGACCTGCTCCGACCGTTTATGGGTCCGATAGCCGGCGACAGCCTGTCAGGGATAGGCTCGGCAGGACGACCGGACACGGAGGCGAGCATGAAAGCGACTTGGAGACCGCACGAAAAGCACGGCGAACTCACAGAGCGGAGCGACTTGCCCGACAGCGTGTTCGCATTTCCGAAAGAGCGAAAGGAGCCGATGACCGACGCCCGTCACGTCAGGAACGCCATTGCGCGTTTCGACCAGGTCATCGACGTTCCTGACGAGGATCGAGAGCTGGCCTTCGCCAACATCAAGAAGGCGGCCGATCACTATGGCGTCGAAATGACCGAGAAGGATTGGCGGCAATTGGGCAGGAAACCCAGCACCGGCCGAACGGCGGAGGACCGGAGAGAGTCGGCGCGCGAGGCGGCGGCGACGCGGAAAGGGCGCAAGCACGCGGAGCGGTGAGGATCGGCGTCCGCGTCGCGGTTGAGGCGTCTTTCGTAATGCACAAGCGGCATCCGCGTCTTTGCAAATGCCGACTTTCGACTGCCTATTGCCTTTCCCGGCGGCTCAGGAAAGCGAGCTTCTCGAACAGGTGCACGTCCTGTTCGTTCTTGAGCAGCGCGCCATGCAAGGGTGGAATCAGTTTCTTCGCCTCACGCTCGCGGAGCGTCTCGGGCGACACGTCCTCATTGAGCAGGAGTTTCAGCCAGTCCAGCAGTTCCGAAGTCGTCGGCTTCTTCTTGAGGCCCGGGGTCTCCCGCAGCGAAAAGAACGAGCGCATCGCCTCCTCGACGAGCTTCGGCTTGATTCCGGGATAATGCGATTCGACGATCGCCCGCATCGTCGCTGTGTCGGGAAATCGGATGTAGTGGAAGAAGCAGCGGCGCAGGAACGCGTCGGGCAGCTCCTTCTCGTTGTTCGATGTGATGATGACGATCGGGCGCAGCGCCGCACGGATCGTCTCCCCGGTCTCGTAGACGTGAAACTCCATCTGGTCGAGTTCGAGCAGAAGGTCGTTGGGAAATTCGATGTCCGCCTTGTCGATCTCGTCGATCAGGAGAACCGGCCGGGTCGGCGAGGCGAACGCTTCCCACAGCTTGCCTCGGCGGATGTAGTTGGCGATGGTGGAGACTCGCGGGTCGCCGAGCTGCGAGTCCCTCAGCCGCGACACCGCGTCGTATTCGTAGAGGCCCTGCTGGGCGCGCGTAGTCGATTTGACGTGCCAGGCGATGAAGGGCGCGCCGATCACGGATGCGATTTCCTGCGCAAGCAGGGTCTTGCCAGTACCGGGCTCTCCCTTGACCAGCAGCGGACGCTCGAGCGCGATCGCGGCGTTCACCGCGGTCTTGAGTTCCTCCCCGGCGACATAGGTCCTCGTGCCTTCAAAACGCATTCCCATTCGCCCCCCGGTCTCCTCAACCCATCGCCCCCTTGACGGTCTCGACCAGCTGCTTGAGCGTGAACGGCTTCGGCAGGAAGACGAACTCCTGTTTTTCCGGCAGGCTGCGGGCGAAGGCGTCGTCAGCGTAGCCGGAGACGAAGACGATCTTCGCGTCGAAACCGCGTCGACGCAACTCGGCCAACATCGTCGGCCCGTCCATTTCCGGCATGATCACGTCGGAGACGATGAGGTCGATCGGCCCACCGGCTTCTTCGGCGACGCGGAGCGCCTCGAGTTCCGAGTTCGGCCTCGAGAACGGTGTAGCCGCGCGAAGCGAGCGCGCGTGAGGCGAACGCCCGCACCGCCTCCTCGTCCTCTACCAGCAGGATGGCGCCGCGGCCAGTCAGGTCCGCCGCCGCTGGCTTCGCGGCTTCTTTCTTCGTGGGCGTCTCGGTTTCCGTTTCGACGAGGCGCGGCAGCAAGATTCGGAACGTCGCGCCGGCGCCCGCTTCGCTTTCGCAGAACACGTATCCGCCGGTCTGCTTTACGATGCCGTACACCATCGACAGGCCGAGGCCGGTGCCCTTGCCGACCTCCTTGGTGGTGAAGAAGGGCTCGAAAATCTTGACCATCACGTCGGCCGGGATGCCGTGCCCGGTGTCCTGGACCTCGACGAGAACATAGTCGGCGGGAACGACCGCCATATCCCTAAGTCGGCCACATTCTGACGCCGGGATGTTGCGGGTGCGCAGCGTGATTTTGCCGCCGTCCGGCATCGCGTCGCGGGCATTGACGACGAGGTTGACGATCACCTGCTCAAACTGGTTGAGGTCGGCCTTAACCAGCCAGAGATCGCGGCTGTGGATCACATCGAGCTGGATCGTCTCGCCGACCAGCCGGCGCAGCAGCATCTGCAGCTCCGACAGCACGTCGTTGAGCTGCAGCGTCTGCGGCCGCAGCGTCTGCCGGCGCGAGAAGGCGAGCAGCTGCCGCACCAGGCCGGCCGCCCGATTCGCGTTCTGCTTAATCTGCATGATGTCCTGGAAGGACGGATCGGTCGGCCGGTGGTTAGCAAGCAGGAGATCGGAATAGCCGATGATGGCGGTGAGCACATTGTTGAAATCGTGTGCGACTCCGCCTGCCAATTGGCCGATCGCCTGCATCTTCTGGCTCTGGGCCAGATTCTCCTGCAGCGTGCGCTGTTCTGTCGTGTCGAGGGCGAAGACGATCGCGCTCGCGCCCTCATCGCTGCCCGGATCGGCGGCAGAGACGAAGAGCCGGGCCGAGCGCGCCGTTTCCGCGCCCTCGAGCGAAACGTCGAGCGGAGCGATCTCGCCCCGGCCCGCGGCGGCCGCGGCCAGCGCCTGTCGCAAGGCTGGGTGGTCGCGTTCCGCCACGAGGCCAAAGATCGACAGTTTTCCCCCGGCGAGGGGCTTCAGAGCCTCCGGGACGAGACGGGCGAAGGCTGCGTTGGGCCGCAGAAGGCCGCCTGAGGAGTCCACGGAGGCGATCGCGACCGGCGTCGAATTGAAGACGCGGGCGAATCGCACCTCGGCAGCCCGCAGGTCTTCCTCGCCCTTGAGTTCGCCCGGGGCGCGATTGATGACCAGCGATCGAGAAGGCCCCGGCGCGCCGTCGCTGGAAAACGCCACCTTGTGGAATATTCTCGCCGCCAGGACGCGGCCCTGACGCGACTTCAAGTCGACGTCGAACTGTTCTGTCTTCACTTCGCCCGGCTCGCCGGACATCATTGTCAACATGGAGCCGCCGTCGCCTGCTATGATGTCGTCGATCCGGAGCTGGCCAAGCCCGAATTGGGCGAGGTCGAAATCGAGCCAGCCGGCGAGGGTCGCGTTCATGTAAACGACCGCTCCATCGCGATCGGCGGAGAAAAACCCAGCCGGAGCATGGTCGAGGTAGTCGATCGCGTGCTGAAGATCCTGGAAGAAGCTTTCGTGGCGGTCGTGCTCGCGCGTTTCGTCGGACACCGTCCAGACCGTTGCCGCATGTCTGGCGACGCCCCCAAGCGGCCGGACGCGAATGCGGTACCAGGCCACGTCCGCCTCGCGGTTAAGGGACGGGGCTAGACGGAGGTCCTCGGCAGCGCTCTTACCCGCCTTGGACGCCTGCGACAGCCGGTAGATGGATTCGGAGATGTCTGGCGATCCGGCGAACAGGCGCTCGACCGGCTTCAATTCGCTGCCCAAGTCACCGCCGGAGAGAGAGCGATAGGCCTCGTTTGCGTAGAGAACGCGCGATTCCCGGTCCGTGACCACGATTCCGTCGGAGTTGGAGTCAGTGACGGCCCTGGCTGTGTCGAATCGGACCGCGCGGATCGGGAATTGCAGCCGGCCGAACGAAAAGAGCAGCAGTCCCAAAGCGCCGCAAAAGGCGAGCACGACGATCATGGTTGTCACGACCGCCAAGCCGGCGCCGTTTGGAGCGAGCCATAGCGCGAGGGCCGCGCAAGCGGCGGTGAGCACGAGGACAGCCAGCAGGAGCGGACTGGCTGTCCGCTCGATGCGGTCCACTGTTGGGGGGGGCGGCGTCGAGTTCATTCGAGGACCAGATTCAGGACCCATGCTTCGCGAGCGCGCCGAGCCGATCATCATGCGCCTGTGCTAGCACGCAGCCTGTCTGATGTCTCGGCACGGTCTCTGCTGGCGCGGGACGAATTTGGCTGCCGGCCGCAGTTTTCAACCGGATTGCGGTTTGATATGAACTGTATTCGGCTTGTGCTGAGCCGCAATGGGCTTGGCGCTGGTCCGGCGGAGCGTCGATGATTCGCCGGGTCCATCCTTACCACCACGCCCAGGGGCGTTGACGACGCGCTCAGGCGCGTCGGCGCGCCGAAGGGCAAGATTTTGGCTTGCGCGGTCGGCGGCGGAGGCACTGGATACGGCATGCAGTGGTTGAATGAGCCTTTTTCCGCGATCCAGGGCTTTGGCTGGATAGCGATTTTGGCGGCTTGCGGGATCGCCATTCTTGTGGTGCTGGCGATCTTCTATCGCATGGTGTTCGCGCACCGGTTGAGAGTCCCGGGAGGGAGGACACGGCAGCCGAGGCTCGGCCTCGTCGACGCGTTCAGTCTCGACGGCCAGCGGCAGCTTGTCCTGATTCGGCGCGACAACGTTGAACATCTCGTCATGATCGGTGGCCCGAACGATGTGCTCGTCGAGTTGCAGATCAACCGGGTCCTTACGGCCAATCGTGAAGCCAATATGGGGTCGACTCAGCCGGCCCCAGCCCGGCGGGCGGAGTCGGCTGACGCACCGGCAGCGGTCCGGCCGGTCCCTGTTCAGCCCGTGGCTGCTGTTGCGCCGGCGCCACCGGTCTCCGCGGCAGCGGCGACGCCGGCTCGCGCTCAGACCGCTACGCCTCCAACTGCCGCCCCTGCGCCAGCGGCTGCTCCCGCTGCCGCCGCTCCCGCTCCTCCCGCTCCTTCTGCGCCTCCGGCCGCGGCCCGCGCGGTCCAACCGGCGCCCCAGCCGGCAAAGGTCGCGGAGACGACCCTTCCCGTTCCTGCGGTTCGGCCGCAGCCCCGTCCTTTGCCGGCCCGCCCTTCCATGCCGCCGCCGATCGCGCCGCCGGGGCCATCTGCGGGGCGGCCCAACATCGCCCGTCCGGCTGACGCCTCGCCGCAATCCGCGCCCCCGGCTCACTCGCCCGCGGCTTTGTATGCGAGCGGCGCTGGGGCCACGCCGAAACCGGCGGCTTCACAGCCGGCGAAACTGGACCCTACGGTCGCGCAGACCGCCGTTGCGAAGGGCCCGCCCGCCGGAGCGGCGATAGTCGAAGCGCCGACAAAGCCCGAGCCGCATGTCTTGCCGCCCGCGACCGTGAGAGCTCATCTCGCGCCGGCGGGACCGCCGCTGCAAGCCGCGTCCCCGGAGGTGCAGGAGGCGAAGCCCGCGCAAGTAAAAATTCCGGTCCTTGCTTTTCCGCCGCCGCCGATTCGCCCAGCTCCCAGCGGGAAGAATGAAGTCAGGTCGGAGCCGAAAGTCGATCAGGCCGCCGCGCCGGTCTCGGCGCCCATCGTCCCGAGCCCCGCCCCGCCGGCCTCGGCGCCGGTCGAGTCGAAGCCGGCCCCGGCGGGCGTGACGCCGCCCGACAATGCGTCGCAAAAGGACGACGACCCATTTGCCGGTCTCGGCTCTCTTGAGGCGGAAATGGCGCGCCTGCTTGGCCGCGAAAAGCTGAACTAGGGCCCCGCTTCGGGCGAGCGGGCGCGCAGGAGCTATTCGTCCCGGTAGATCTTCTCGCGCCGCTCATGGCGCTCCTGCGCCTCCACCGACAGCGTGGCGATCGGGCGCGCGTCGAGCCGGCGGAGCGAGATCGGGTCTCCAGTCTCCATGCAATAACCATAGGAGCCGTCCTCGATGCGGGCGAGGGCGGCTTCAATCTTCGAGATCAGCTTTCGCTGTCTGTCCCGGGCGCGGAGTTCGATGGCGCGGTCGGTCTCCGACGAGGCGCGGTCGGCGATGTCGGGATGATTCTCGCTCTCCAGCTGCAGCGCATTCAGCGTGTCGCGGCTTTCCGCCAGGATCGCCTCGCGCCAAGCGACCAACTTTCGGCGGAAATACTCCCGTTGGCGCTCGTTCATGAACGGTTCGGCGTCCGACGGCTTGTAGCTTTCAACGGCGAAGTCGTTCATGCCTGATTCCTGTCCCTCAACGGATTTTGGCGGCCTTATAGCGATCCCTCGATAAAGGAACAATGACTATCGTTGGGGCAGGAGGGACACAAAGAAAGGCGCGAGCGTTGGCGCATTTTGCCGCAGCCCGCTTGCCAGAAGGGAAACGGCGCTTCAATAATTCGGGCAGGACTGGATGTCCCGAGCGCCGGCCGAATGGAGGTTGCCTCATGTACATGCGAATCGTTCTCGCGGTCGACCTCGCCGACACGTCCGCGGCGCCCAAGGGACTCCCCCAGGCGCTGGAGCTGGCGAAGGCGGGCGGAGGCGAACTGAGACTGGTCAACGTTCAGCCGGTGGTGCCGGCCACCTTCATGGAATATGTGCCGGCCGACTTCGACGCCGAGCAGTCCAAGCGCGCCAAGGAAGCGCTGGACGCCATCCTCGCCGATATCGATCTGCCGCCGGGTCGGAAGAGCGCCGCGGCGCGGGCCGGCGGGATCTATCATGAGCTCCTTCAGGAGGCTCAGGACTGGAACGCCGACCTGATCGTGGTCGGCTCTCATCGCCCGGTGATGAGCGATTACCTGCTTGGCTCAAATGCCAAGACGATCGTGCGCCACGCACTATGCTCGGTGCTGGTGGTGCGCGAGTAAGCCCTGAAGACGCCGGTCGAAGCCGTCAGGCGGCGAGCGCCCGCATGGCGCCCTCGACGCCGTCCGGGGTCAGCGGAAACATCCGGCCCTGGAAAATGTCAGCGATCATTCGCGTCGATTGCGAAAAAGACCAATGCGTTTCGGGCGTGGGATTGATCCAGACCGTGCGCGGCCATGTCAGGACGGCGCGATCGAGCCACAGCTTGCCGGGCTCGGGATTGAGATGCTCGACCGAGCCGCCGGGAGAGATGATCTCGTAAGGGCTCATCGACGCGTCACCGACGAAGACCACGCGATAGTCCCGACCGTAGGAGTTGAGTAGATCGTGGGTCGCAATCCGCTCGTCATGCCGGCGCCGGTTGTGTTTCCACACGCTTTCGTAAAGGCAGTTGTGGAAATAGAAATGCGCAAGCCGCTTGAACTGGCTCTGGGCGCTGGAAAAGAGCTGTTCGGCGGCCTCGACGTGCCAGTCCATCGAGCCGCCGACGTCGAGAAACAGGAGGACCTTGATCGCGTTCCGCCGCTCCGGGCGCAACTTCACGTCGATATAGCCCTTGTCGGCGGTCGAGCGGATCGTCGCGTCGAGGTCGAGCTCCTCGGCCGCGCCTTCGCGGGCGAACCGTCGCAGCCGCCGTAAGGCGAGCTTGATGTTGCGCGGGCCGAGTTCGGCGTCGCCGTCGAAATCTTTGAACTCGCGCTTGTCCCATACTTTGACGGCGCTGCCGCGTCGCCCCCGTTCCTGCCCGATTCGCACCCCTTCGGGGTGATCGCCGTAGGCGCCGAACGGCGACGTTCCGCCGGTCCCGATCCACTTCGATCCGCCCTGATGGCGCCCCTTCTGCTCGGCGAGGCGCTGGCGCAGCGTCTCCATCAGTCTGTCGAAGCCAAGCTTCTCGATTTCGGCGCGCTCCTCGGGACTGAGATAGCGCTCGGCAAGCCGTCGCAGCCATTCTTCCGGCAGCTCCTTGGCCTCGACAGCCGCCGCAACCGACAGCACGCCCTTGAAGGTGGAAGCGAAAACGACGTCGAATTTGTCGAGGTTCTTCTCGTCCTTGACCAGAACGGAGCGCGACAGGCGGTAGAATTCGTCGACCGACCTCTCCGCGAGATCGCTCTCGAGCGCGCGCATGAGGTCCAGATACTCGCGCGGCGTGATCGGCACGTGGGCCTGCCGGAGATTGGCGAAGAACGTGAGGAACATGGTGACGAATTCTAGCTCGTTGTAGCCGATCTATGCGAAGGTCTTCCGCAAGCCTAACGCATTTACGCAAGTCGACAAGGCGGAGGCCAGACCTCACGGGCGGCCGGCGGAAGCAGGCCGAATCCGGCGTGATTACATGATCTTGCGCAGAAAAACCACTGCGGCCGGAACAGCGGATCAATTCGCCGAAACAGCGGAGTTCCTGCGCGGCGACCTGCAACGCATCGCGCGGTCCATCTGCGCAGCCGAAAAGCGGCATCCATCTCCCACTTTCCCCGAGGGCTTGCTGGTCCTACGCCGCCAGCAGCTTCTGCGAACTCTGCCCGCCGCGCGGGCGGTGCCTTGCGCCATACGGAGGCGCAGCCCGCGTCGATATCGCGATTGGATGTGTCTGCCGACAGCCAGTCGTCCGCCGATTCACTTGCGCGTACCCCGGCACTGAAGCAATGTTCGCTCATGCGTCGCCTGGTTCTCATCCGTCATGCCAAAGCGGAGCCGTCCGCAGCCTCTGACGATTTCGAGCGCGCGCTGACCGACCGCGGCCGGGACGACGCGCGCCGGGTGGCGGCGGCGCTTGCGGCGCGCGACCTGGTCCCCGAGATCCTCATTCATTCGGCTGCGTTGCGCACCCGGCAGACCGCGCAGATTTTCGCCGCCGAGTGGCCGCGGCGGGTCGAGCTTCAGGAAGAAGTCGAACTCTACGAGGCGACGTCGGGTCTGTTGTTCGCTCTCGCTCGCGGCTTGTCCGACGCGCGCGAGAGCGTCGGCTTGGTCGGCCACAATCCGGCGATCGGCCAATTCGCCGTGTCGCATGCGGGTTATGGCGCTTATCCCGAGTTGCGTCGGATGGCGGCAAAATATCCGACCGGCGCTGTGGCCGCGCTCGACTTTCCGGTCGAATCCTGGGACGACATCGAGCCCGGAACCGCGCTGCTCGCCCTGTTCCTGACCCCGTCCGAGCTCGAGGCCGGTACGGGTTGACCTCTGTCCAAACTGCCTGACGCCCCCTAAATAGGCAGCGCCGGACTTCACGCGCGGACCCCCCTTGTCAATTTTCTCTGATCTTGTGTTCGAGGCGGGGCTCGTCGCGCGTTCGCTCGGCGGCTATTTTTCCGGCGGCGGCCTGCGCCTCGGCGTCACTGGCCTGTCGCGATCCGGCAAGACCGTGTTTCTCACCGCGCTCGTCAACAACCTGATCGCGGGCGCGAGGCTCCCTGTGCTCGCCGCCTCGGCAGAGGGACGAATGACGCAGGCGCGGCTCGAGCCTCAGCCGGACGACGCGGTGCCGCGTTTCGCCTACGAGGAGCATCTGACGAGTTTAAGCGGGCCCGACCGACGCTGGCCGCAATCGACACGACGCATTTCGCAACTGCGTCTCACCATCGAATTCGAGAGCGCGGCGAGCTGGGGGGCGCGGAGATCAAGCCTTTCGGTGGATCTCGTCGACTATCCGGGGGAGTGGCTGCTCGACCTGCCGCTCCTCGACAAGTCCTATGCCGAGTGGGCGCGTGAAACGCTCAGCGCAAGCGTGTCGCCGGCTCGCGCGCCGCTGTCGGCGAACTGGCGGGCGGCGCTCGCGGGCCTCGACGCTCACGCCGAGGCGAACGAGGAGGCGGCGCGCGACATCGCCCAGCGCTTCACCGCCTATCTGCGCAAGGCGCGCGATGACGTCTATGCGCTCTCGACCCTGCCGCCCGGGCGGTTCCTGATGCCGGGCGACCTCGAGGGTTCGCCTGCGCTGACTTTTGCGCCGATTCCGCTTGGCGAAGGCGACGCGATCGCGCCAGGCTCCATGGCGGCGATGATGGAGCGGCGCTACGAAGCCTACAAATCGCATGTGGTCCGCCCTTTTTTCCGCGATCATTTCGCCCGGCTCGACCGGCAGATCGTCCTGGTCGACGCGCTGACCGCGCTGAATTCCGGGCCGGCCGCGCTGCGCGACCTCGAGAACGCGCTCTCCGACGTGCTGCGCGCCTTCCGCGCCGGGCGGTCCTCGCGCTTCGCCTCGATCTTTCGCCCGCGGATCGACCGGATTCTGTTCGCCGCCACCAAGGCTGACCATCTCCACCACACGAGCCACGACCGGCTCGAGGCGATTCTAAGGGCGATGACCGCCAAGGCGATCGGTCGCGCCGAAGGGGTAGGGGCTGAAATCGACGTCATCGCCCTGGCCGCCGTCCGCGCCACGCGCGAGGCCGAGATCAGGCAGGGAGGCGAAACGCTGGAGGCGATCATCGGGGTGCCCGAGAAGGGCGAGACGATCGGTGGCCACACGTTCGACGGCGTGGTCGAGGCGGCCGTGTTCCCCGGAGAACTGCCGGCTGACCCGATGTCCATTTTCGAGGGCGAATCGATTGCGCTGCCCGAGGCGGACAGCGACTGGCGGTTCGTCCGCTTTCGTCCGCCGATCGTCGCCCGCGGCGAACCGGCGCCGCAGATTCGACTCGACCGCGCGCTCCAGTTCCTGATCGGCGACAAAATCGCATGAACCAGCGCCCACCCCGTCCCCGCGCTTTCCGCCTCGACGACGCGCGCGTCGCGGTCGACGACGGCCCGACCCCGCTCGCTCCCGCGGCGATCATCCAGTCCCAGCACGAGCCCATCCCCGCCGCGACGCGGGCGCCACAGATCGACGAGGCTGAGCGACAGGTCGAAGCAGCCCAGAAATGGGGCCTTCTGTCACGCCGGCGCTTCAGCCTCGCCGGCCTACTCTGGTCAGGCTTCGCCGGCCTCGTTTCGCTCGCCTTCGGTCTCTGGACGACGAGCCTCATCGAGAGCCTATTCGCCCGGGCCGAGTTGCTCGGGCTGATCGGACTCGTTTTCGGCGTTCTGTTTCTTGTCGGTCTCGTCGGCCTCATCACGCGTGAGCTTCTGGCGGTCGGGCGCCAGACGAAAATTGCCGAGATGCATATCGCCTTCGCCTCGGCGCGCGCGGCCGACGAGCGGGACGCGGCTCGGATTCTGGTCGCGCGGCTGGTGGCGCTCTACCGCGACCGGCCGGAGACCGCGCATGCGCGGGCCCAGGTCGAGGACGCCGCGCGCGCCATCATCGACGGGCGCGACCTGATCGACGTGGCGGAGCGGGCGCTGCTCAGGCCGCTCGACGAAAAGGCGCAGGGCGAGATCGCCGCCGCGGCCAAAGCGGTGTCGCTGGTCACCGCGATCAGCCCGCGCGCCGTCCTCGACGTGATCTTCGTCGTCGCGCAGATCATTCGCCTCGTGCGGCGCATCGCCGAGATCTACGGCGGCCGGCCCGGCCTTCTCGGCCTGATAAAACTTGCCCGCTCGATCGGCGCCCACCTCGCCATCACCGGCGGCATGGCGGTCGGCGACAGCCTCCTGCAGCAGATCGTCGGCCACGGCATCGCCTCGAGGATTTCCGCCCGCATGGGCGAGGGCGTGCTGAACGGGCTTCTGACGACGCGCGTCGGCCTCTCGGCGCTGGCGGTCTGCCGGCCCGCCCCGTTCGCCGTCGTGAAGGCGCCCGGCGTCTCCGAGGTCGCGCCGTTCCTGTTCAGCAAAGGCGAGTGACGGCAGCCGGCAATCGAAAGGCAAACGCGGTCGAGCCCTAACAGCGGTCGCGCCGCATTCGGATGAGCCTTTGCGGAGCGAATTCCCTGGCAACAGCGAAAAGAACAGGGAATTTCGTCCACCTCGGGCGATGCGGCGAAAATCGCGCCAAAAAGGCAATGGATTCCAAGGCCATTCGCAAAAATTCCCTGCGCTGGCGAACAGGGGATTTTTTTGGCCGATCAGCGAACTCGGTTTCCCTGATCCGCAGAAACAGGGAATCCGAGGCCACTCTTGCGGGAGCGCAGGTCGCGGCGTATCTTACTTACGATCTTACCCGCGCGCCGCGAAGCGACCGATGGCCAAATCCGCGAGCCTGAGAACGAAAATCTCGACCAAGGGGCAGGTCGTTCTCCCCAAGGCGTTGCGCGACAGGCGCGGCTGGGCCGCCGGGGTGGAGCTCACCGTCGAGGAGCGGCCGGAAGGAGTTCCTCCTGCGCGCCGCGCCGAAGAAGGAGACGACGAGGTTCGAAGACGTGCGCGGCTCTCTCGGTCCCGTCGATCGCGTGGTCTCAATCGAGGAGATGCACGAAGCCGTTCTCCAAGAAGCGCGGCGCCGGTGGATGCGCAAGTCTCGTGATTTCGATTGATACGAACGTCATCGTCCGATACCTGGTCGCTGACGAGCCTGAGCAATTTCGGAGCGCGACCGCGCTGATCGAGGGCGAGACGGTCTTCGTCAGCTTGACCGTCGTCTTGGAAGTCGAGTGGGTGCTGCGGGCGAAATATCGCCTCGATCGATCCGCGATCCTGAGCGCTCTGCGCAAATTCGCCGGCCTTTCCACCATCGCCGCCGAAGACCCGGCGATTCTGGCCCAAGCCCTCGACTGGGCCGAGCTGGGCATGGACTTCGCCGACGCGCTCCACCTCGCGTGCTCGATCGAATGCGAGGCCTTCGCGAGCTTCGATCGCGGCCTCGCACGCGCAGCGGCGAAGGTCGGGGCTTTGCCGGTGCGGGCGCCGTGAGGGACTCGTTGTCAAGCTCTAACAATGGCGCCCGGGTTGCGATGCCGAATGGGCGGACACCGCCGCGATGCGTCGATCGCGGCCTCGCGCGCGGCGGCGAAGGTCGGAACGCCGATGCCGAGGGTGGTGTCCGCATCGACGTCCAGACTCGACGGCAGACGACTGTTGTTCGAGACACCTATCCTCGTCGCTGATAGCTTGCGGCATATCGACTGCGAACGGATACAATCGCAACGCCTCCGGGGAATAAGCGAAAGGGTTGAAACGACGATGCCGGATCAGGGCAAGCCAGACGCGATACCTCCAGCGGTCCGGTTCGCGGCTCGTCACGTGGCCGTTTCGTCCCGCCAAAATGTCGCGCCGGCCGAGTTCATGCGCGCGATCGCCGGCGACGAGGCTTCCGGCGACGCCGAACGCGCGGTGGCGACATTCCTGAACGAAGCGGATCCGGAGGAAATCGCCGATCTCGTCGCATGCGGAGCGACAAGCTTTACGCGTCTTTTTAGGATCGCATCCCGGACCCTGCCACCGTCTCATCCCAACAGAGTTCTATCTTGAGCAGCTTGCCGCTTGAGCGACGCCCAAACCCGACGGCATGGGACGAGCTTCTCCAAAAAGCTCTCCCCGCGCTTGATCACGTCTTTCCGCCCGCGTCTTTCAAGAGAGATCGGCGGCCCGATTGGACGCTGGGCGGCGGAACGGCGATTGCGTTGCGGATTGCGCACAGGTTGAGCGACGATATCGATATTTTTGTGCCGTCCAAACCTCTCAAGGCTTTCTCGCCGACCTATAATCCAGGGTCGAGAGCGATCAGCGACCGATTCCAATGGCCAGGCCATTACCTGAAGTTCGAGTGCGCGGGGGGCGAAGTCGATTTTCTGTCGGCGCACCTTCAAACGGACCCCGGATTCACCTGGGAGGGGTACCGAAACCGCGACCTCGCTCTCGAGACCCTCGAGGAGGTGATCGTCAAGAAAATCCGTTTCCGCTCGGCGAGATTCACGGCTCGCGACATCTTCGACCTCGCAGCCGTCGCTCGAGCGACGCCGGCGATCGTCGATGTCCTTGCGTACGAAGTCGCCGACGCCCTGCCGCGCTTGAAGGCGGTGCTCCAGGCCCGCTCAGAGAGCCGGGACTCCTTGCGAAACGAACTTCGCCCAACGAAAGAATTCGAGGACCTGCTGCCCGTCGCGCATGTCGATGCAATCAGAATCATCGACGCCGCTATTGAGGCTGGTCGTCCAAGAGACCTTCCCTGAAGAACGGTACGGCCGCCCCTGAAGAGGCAGTTTCAGACCACTCCTCGAGCGCCAATTCGGAGACGGAGGACTCGCGGCGCATGCGCCTCGTGCCCTCCAATCTTCGGCGATCCAGTCGGCTTACGGCGCCATGTCGAAGAGGAGCGCCTCGGTCGGGGCTTGAGCCTCGATAAGCAGCCCATCCGCGCCGCTGATCGCGATTCCGTCCCCAGGCCGCAACGTCTCGCCGTTCACCGTCAGTGCGCCGTCGATGACCTGAACCCAGACGCCCCGCCCCGCGGCCACGCGGTGCGACAGGCTCTCGCCGGCTTCGAGCAGCGTCGCGTAAAGGTCGACGTCCTGATGGATGACGACCGAGCCGTCGCGCCCGTCGGGGGAACCGACGAGGCGGAGTTTTCCGCGCTTCTCCTCGGCCGCAAAGGTCTTCTGCTCGTAGCTCGGCCTCAGGCCCTGCCGCTCGGGAATGATCCAGATCTGCAGGAAGTGGACGGGGTCCGTTTCGCTCGCGTTGTATTCGCTGTGGCGCACGCCCGTGCCGGCGGACATCCGCTGTACGTCGCCCGGCCTGATCACCGATGACGTGCCGGTGCTGTCCCGGTGCGCAAGGGCGCCCTCGACGACATAGGAGATGATCTCCATGTCGCGATGCGGATGGGTTGGAAACCCACCGCCCGCGGCAACGCGGTCCTCGTTGATGACCCGCAGCGCTCCGAAGCCCATGTGCTCCGGGTCGTGATAGCCGCCGAAGGAGAAACTGTGCTTGCTGTCGAGCCAGCCGAAGTCAGCCGTCCCGCGCTCTTCCGATTTCCTGATGACCCTTTCCATGAGTTTCCACTCTCGTTGAACTTGGGCTCTTACTTAGTACAACCGGATTTGTAGACAATATGATATTCTCAACCCACACTGTCTCCGAAATGGATACAATCGATGGATAAGCTCGGCGCGATGAACGCCTTCGCCAAAGTGGTCGCGCTCGGCAGTTTCGCCGAGGCCGCGCGGACCTTGGGAACGACCCGTTCGGCGGCGAGCAAAGCCGTGATGGAGCTCGAGCACGTGCTCGGCGTCCGCTTGCTCGACCGCACGACGCGGCGTGTCCGGACGACCGAGGCCGGGCTCGCCTATTACGAGCGGTGCGTCGACATTCTGGCCCGCGTCGAAGAGACGGAAATGCAGGTGGCGCGCCTGCACGCCGAACCCATAGGGGTGCTGAGGTTGAACGGCCCGGCGTCGTTCGGAGCGCTCTATCTCGCGCCCGCGGTCTCCGAGTTCATGGGCCGCCATCCGAAAATCAAGATCGAGCTGACCCTGACCGACCGTTTCATCGATCCGATCGAAGAGGGAGCGGATGTTACGATCAGGATCGCGGAACTGGCGGATTCGAGTCTGATCGCGCGGAAGCTCGCGCCGGCCCGGCGGGCGTTCGTCGCCTCGCCTTCCTATGTCGCACGCCAGGGCGAGCCCATGGCGCCGGAGGATCTCGCGCGTCACGCCTGCCTGACCTACGGCCATACGACGACGCTGCAGCGCTGGCGGGTCGTGCGAGACGGAGAGGCCGCCAGCGTGCCGGTCGATTCCGTTCTGTGCTCCAACAGCGGCGACGTTTTGCGCGCGGCCGCGCTGGCGGGTCGTGGCATTGCGTTTCTGCCGACGTTCCTGGTTGGCCCGGACATCGAAGCCGGGGATTTGCGAACTGTCCTCGACCGCTTCCCGCAACCGACGCTCGGCGTCCACGCCCTCTATGCGTCGAACCGCTACCTCGCCGCCAAGACGCGGGCGTTCATCGACTTCCTCGCCGAACGCTTCGGCGACGAGCCGGAATGGGACCGCTTTCGCCGCTCGCGCGCCTGACGGCGCAGCGCCCCCTTGCGCCCAGGCTTCGCGTTTGCGACGCTGCCATGCGCCCTTCGGCGATGAGAGGAAGGCTCCCATGACGAGGATGACTTTGGCGACGTTCGCGATTGCGGCGAGCGCGGGGATTGCGGTGGCGGCGACGGGTCTCGACGCGATCAAGGAGCGGCAAGACCTGATGAAGGCCGACGGCGCGGCGACGAAGCCGATCGTTGCGATGCTGCAGGGCAAGGCCCCGTTCGATCTCGCGACGGTGCAGAAGACGCTCAAGACCTACGAGAACGCCGCGAGCAAGGAGGTCGGCCTTTTCCCGCCCGACAGCAAGACAGGCGACAAGACCCAGGCTTTGCCCGCGATATGGGAAGACGACAACATGGCCGATTTCAACGAGCGTTTCAAAAAATTCGGCGCGGACGCCGCAGCCGCGCTCGAGACGATCAAGGACGAGGCGAGCTTCAAGGCGACGATGCCTGGCGTGCTCCACAATTGCGGCGCCTGCCACGAGAAATATAAGGCGAAACAGCAGTAGCGGTTCCTCGGCCGGTTCGACTCCAACGGGTCATGGGCGCTCGGCTCGCCTCTGCGCTCGCTCTCGCGGCGGTGCTCGTCGCGGCGGGGGCCGTGGCCGGATGGTTCGTGACCGCGCCGCGCAGGATTTCCGCCGGGGTCGCGGCGGCGGTGTCCGAGCCGGGCGACCCCGAGGCGGGGAAGACCGTGTTCTATGTCGCCGGCTGCGAGTCCTGCCACATGTCGCCGGGCCAGAACGACCCGCTGCGCCTCGGCGGCGGCATGGAGCTGAAGACGCCCTTCGGCGCCTTCTATCCGCCGAATATATCTCCCGATCAGAAAGACGGGATCGGGTCATGGAGCGCGGCCGACTTCGCCAATGCGATCATGGCGGGCGTTTCGCCCAGCGGCCAGCATCTTTATCCGGCGTTGCCCTATACGTCCTATTGCCGCATGTCGATCAAGGACGTGCGGGACCTCTTTGCCTTCCTGCGCACGACGCCGCAGGTCTCGGGGCGCGCGCCGCCGAATGCGCTGAGATTCCCGTTCTCGATCCGCCGGGCGGTCGGGTTGTGGAAGCTCCTCTACATGCCGAGGATCGAGCACCCGCCCGCCGTCGATCCGTCCGGCCAGGAGGCGCTTGGGCGCTACCTGGTCCAGGGGCCCGGACATTGCGCCGAATGCCACTCGCCCCGCGACCTTTTCGGAGGAATCATCGAGTCTCGCCGGCTGACCGGCGGGCCGCTCCCGGACAGCAAGGGCAAGGCGCCCGACATCACCGCGCACGGTCTCCGGGACTGGTCTGAAGACGACGTCGTCACCGCGCTGTCGACCGGCTTCACCCTGTCGGGCGACGCGCTCGGCGGCCCGATGGCCCTGGAGGTGCGCAGCCTCTCGCAAGCGCCGGCGGCCGACCTCGCGGCGATCGCCCATTACCTCAAGACCTACAAGGCTGGGTCGCAGCCGTAGCGCGGCTGCAAGAGCAGGCCCTGTGTCCACGATGAACCCGGGATTAAGGAACCGCCGATAAGATCTGGCAATCCCTCAGCTTGCCAAGCGATCAAGAGCTTGACCGGAACATTCCGCTTCGTCCTGGCGATCGTCGTCGTGTTTTCCCACCTCGCGGGATCACGGCACGTTGCTCACATGGGCTTTTACGCGGTCAGGGCCTTTTTCGTCCTGTCCGGCTTCGTGATGACGTCGGCGCTCAACGAGGTCTACGGGTCCGACGGCTTCCGCTTCTGGTCGAACCGCTTCCTCCGCCTCTTTCCGCCCTACTACGCTGTCTGCATCGCCACTGTGCTCGCGATTGGTCTCTGCCCGGAGCATGCCGCCGCGTTCCTGCACCGCTGGGGCTATGCCATGAGCACGAATGCGGTCACCGATAACCTCCTCCTCGTCCCGCTCGCTTTCCCGGAACTGAAGCTCCGTCTTGTCCCGCCGGCATGGTCGGTCGCCGTCGAGCTCATGATGTATTTTGTCCTCTACGTCGGGATGGCGCGGAGTCTCCGCGGGGCGCTCCTCTGCCTGACATTCGGCGTCGCGGTCCAGTGCGCTTGGCTTGTAATGGGCGCGCCCTTCGATGAACGATACTACGCCTCGGCCGGAGCGGTCATGAGCTTCGCGCTCGGGGCGACGCTTTATTTCGCGCGCAAAAACGACGCGAGGGCCGCCGACTTCCGATTGGGGGCGCTCGCGGTGGTCGGCTGGGCAATCAACCTGGTCTCCGAGGGGGTCCTGTTTCCAGAAGGATACGCCCTCTACGGCGGATTCTACGTCAACACCGTCCTGGCCGCGCTCGTCGTCGTCTTCCTGACCGGGCTCTATCCGGGACCCCGGGTCAAGAAGCTGGACGAGGCGCTGGGCCAGTTGAGCTATCCGGTCTTCCTGTGTCAGTGGCTCGGCGCCTTCTTCGCCTACCTCCTCTGGTCGGGAGCGCCTTCGCGCGGCTGGGGACCGGCGCTCGGCGCGCTGCCGGTCATCCTCGCGCTCGCCGCGGCGCTCGCCTGGGCCAGCCAGGTCTTCATCGAACCGCTGCGGGCCAGGATTCGAATGGCCCGGCCGCAGCGGCTGGCGCCAAACTGGGCCTCCCAGGCGCCGGCTGAATAGCGTTTTCCTTCGCTGGCTTCGCCGGGACGCCGCGTCTGGAATTCCGAACAACCCTTGACACGCAATCGCAGGTGGCTTGGCCTGTTTCGCAAACTTTCGCCGCAGGCCATTTGTGAAAATACTTCTGACCGAAGGCTCAGGGCTGACCTCCCGGCAGGTCGCGACCCGGCTCGGCGAGCTCGGCCATCGGGTCGAGATCCTGTCGTCGACACCGTTCTGCCTCGCCCGGTTCACCAAACATGTGCGAAGGGTTCATGCCACGCCCCGCTTCGGCTCGGATCCGCTCGCCTGGATGGAGGCGGCGGCAAAAATCTGCCGCGACAACGCCATCGATCTGGTCTTCCCGACGCAGGAGCAGGCGGCAGTCCTTTCGGCGCTGCAGAGCGCGTTTCCGGTTAGAACCGTGGTCCCGGCCTTCGAGTCCCTGCGAGCGGTCCAGGACAAGATTTCCGCCTACGAAACACTCGCCGAATTCGGCGTGCCGCAGCCTCGAACCATCGTGCTCGAAGTCGAGGAAGACCTAACGAAAATCGAGCGTTATCCAATCTTCCTCAAGCAACAGGTGAGCACAGCGAGTGCGGGTGTGCGGCGCGCGCGGTCGGAAACGGAATTGCGGGACGCGGCGCGAGATTTTGGCCTTGGCCGGCAGAAGCTCATCGCCCAGGAGGCGGCCTCGGGTCGCCTTGCCATGATCCAGGCGCTCGCGGATGACGGGCGACTCGTCGCCTTTCACGCAAATATCCGTATTCGGGAAGGCGCCGGCGGCGGAGCGTCGGTCAAGGAGAGTTTTCCGCTTCCCGACACTCGCGGCCCATGTCGCAAGGCTCGTCCGGGGGCTCAGGTGGCGCGGCCCGATCTCGTTCGACGCGATTCTTGCCGACTCTGGCCCGCTAATCATCGACGTCAATCCTCGCCTCGTCGAGCCGATGAACGCTTTTCGCTCGGGCGTCGATCTTGTCGGGACGATGCTCGACCTCGCTCTCGCCCGGCCGGTCGCGGCGCAACCGGCGGGAAAGCCGGGCGTGCGGACGCATCAGCTCCTGATCGCGATCCTCGGCGCGGCGCAGGCCAAGCAGTCGCGGCTTGCCGTCCTGCAGGAGATTCTTGCCGCAGTTCGGCGGCGCGACGACTACGAAAATTCGGCCGAAGAACTCACCCCGCTCCGCGGCGACCCATTGGCGGCTCTCCCCCTCCTGGCGGCGGTCGCCGCGACGCTTGCCTGGCCGCCGGCGGCAAAACTGTTCGAACGCGGCGCGGTCGGCGCCTACGCGCTGACGCCGGAGGGATGGGCGAAGATTGTCGAGGCGGCGAGCGCAAACCGAACGCCTAATCCGTGAAGAGATCGGATCCGCATCGTTACCTGGCCAACCCTACGCGCCCGACGCAAGCCTCTTTCGCAGGAACAACCGCTTGAACTCCGGCGGATAGTCGAGTTCGCCGAAAACCTCGTAGCCGAGCTTTCGGTAGAAGCCCGGCGCCTGGAAGCTGAAGGTGTCGACCCAGGCCGAGTGGGCGCCCCGCTCGAGTGCTTTGGCCTCGCCCGCTTCGATAAGCTGGCGTCCGATACCGCTGCGCCGCAGCCCCTCGGACACCCAAAGATATTTGATGAATAGCCAGCCGGAGTAGGTTTCTCCAGCAAGGCCCGCGACGATCCTTTCCCGATCCCGCACGAAGACGGCGAGCGGTTTCCACGGCTGATGCCTTGGCCAGCGGCTTTCGTTGAAGGCCTCGAGGCCGTCCGGCAGGACTTCCACGTCCTCGTTCGCTGGCTCGTCTTCAATGTCGAGGCGAAGGCCAGAGGGCAAAGTCACGGACGGCTCCTTCCCCTGATCGATTGCCGACGCACGTGCGCGGAGTCAATGTCACACAATCCTGTTTGGCTAGGCGCTTGCCCCGCCCATGCAGCGAGAGCTGCCCGCGCCTCCGCAAATCGGTTGCTTCCGCTGGCCACAGGCCCGGCGCCCGGCGTCATCTAACGGTTTCGAATGCCGTTCTACTCTGCTCCAAGTTCATTGACATGAGGCGACCCCTGCGGTCGTAGTCCCGGAGAAATGTCGGGCAGCAGGAGCTTTGGAGTTCGGATGCGCCCCCTTGATCGTCTGCGACTGTTGCGGGGCGTGACCAAGAATCGCCGCCGCGCGGCGCTCGGGTTCGCGTCCGCTGCTTCGATGGCGTGCCTCGCCGGCGCCGCCTATCCGGACGCGGTCCCGCCCGCCTCCTGGCCGGCCACGCTCGCTGCCGACGAATTCATGGAGACGTCGGTCGGCGTCGGAACTGTCCCGGCCGGCGCGTGGGGCCCCCTCGATGCTTTCCCGCTCCTCGCCCCTTCCTTCCGCGCGGAGGCGACGCCGGGCACGGGTGCGGCGCCCGCGGCGTGGTTCGGTTTCCTCGGCGCCAACTGGCAAAGTCCGAACCTGCTCGGCGACATGGGAGGGCTGAGGCCTGCTCTGGCCAAATACGGCGTCACGCTGAGCATACTCGAGAATGTCGAGACGTTCGGCAATCTGACTGGCGGCGTCCGGCAGGGCTTCGAGGTGAACGGCCTCACCACGGCGACGCTGCAGTTGGACACCCAGAAAGCGTTCGGGCTGAACGGCGGGACATTCAACATCAGCGGCCTACAAATATGGGGCGGCAATCTGACCGCGGACAATCTCCTGATCCTGCAGACCCTGACCGACATCGAGGCGCCCGTCGGCATTCGACTTTGGGAACTGTGGTATCAACAGAAATTCGGCGACAAGTTCGACATTAAGTTTGGCGAGCAGAGCCTCGACCAGGAATTCATCATCAGCCCAAGCTCGCAGTTTTTTATCAACGCGGTATCCGGTTGGCCGGCGCTTCCCACCGTGGACTTGCCGGGCGGCGGCCCCGCCTATCCGCTGGCGGGCTTAGGCGTTCGCGGACGGGCGCAGGTGACGGACAATCTCACCGTGCTCGCGGGCCTCTTCAACGGCAGCCCGATCCCCAAGAATTCGCCCGATACTGCGCTGAGCAACCCCTATGGCGTGAGCTTCCCGCTCAACACAGGTGTTCTGGCGATCGCCGAACTGCAATTCATGTTTCCCGGATCCGGCGTCTCGGCGAAAGGCGGCAATGAAGGTCCGCTTCCCGGCACGTACAAACTTGGCGCCTGGTACGACAGCGAGAGCTTCAACGACCTGCAATACGACAACATGGGCGTGCCGCTCGCCAGTCCCGCCAGCAACGGGGTTCCGCTCACCCATCACGGCGATTTTTCAATCTACGGCATCATCGATCAGATGATCTGGCGTTCCAAGGACGACTCCAACCGCAGCCTGAATGTTTTCATCCGGCCAATGTTTACGCCGCTGCAGGACCGCAACCTGGTCAGCGCCAGCTTTGGCGCCGGCTTCACCTTGCACGGGCCGTTACCGGGGCGCGATAATGACAGTTTCGGCGCCGAAATGGGGATTGCGCGGGCCAGTAACGCCGCTTCCGGCTACGACAGGGATCTCCAATTCTACCAGCCCTCCGCTTACACGCCTGTGCGGAGCGCCGAGACCTTTGTCGAGGCGACCTATCAGATCCAGGTCACGCCCTGGTGGCAGATTCGAGCCCGACATCCAGTATGTTTTCAATCCCGGCGCCGGGATCGCCAACCCGAACCAGCCCACGCAGCAGATCAAGAACGAACTGGTGGTCGGCCTACGCACGAACATCACGTTCTGACCCGGATCGGGCTTGCGGATGACGCGGGACGCGCGGCGAGCGCCGGCGCCCGTCGCGGGGCCGGGCTCCGACGCAAGAGCGCGACGACGACAAAGGCCGCGCCCGCCGCCGCGACATAGGCCGACGGCCGGAACGCCATGTCAGGATCGACGTTCGCGCTCAAGACCTCCCAGAAGGGGATGTGGCGAACCAGCGCGTACCACGTCGCCTCGACCAGCGCGGTCAGGGGCGGCGAGACGAGCGCGGCGGATAGCGCCGCCGCCCAGGCCGGCAGACCGCGCTTCACGAAGACGCGGAACAGCATGAGGATCGCGAAGATGCCGATCATCATCACCGGCTCCGACACGTCGGCCTTCGCCTGGATCATGAAATGCAGGAGGGCCAGCGCGGCAATTCCGTAGACGACCGAATGCAGCGTCCGCCATTTGGGTCCCAGGCGCCGGATCATCGCGTCGGTCGAAGTCGCCGCCAGCGCGGCGAGGCCTAGCCATGCGATGAAGCCGATGGTCAGATAGAAGCGCAGCGCGATCTCCGAGGCGACATGCGCGAGGTCGAAGTGCTGGTCGACCACGTAGAGCGTTAGATGCGCGCAGGCGTAGGCGAAGGCCGCGACGCCCACCATGCGACGGATGGCGACGAGCTTCGGATAGCGCGCGCCGCGCATCAGCGGCGTGACCAGCAGCGACAGGGTAAGCAACCGGATCGCCCATTGGCCGGTGCGATGGATCATCTCGGTCACCACCTTCGGCTCGAGCGCGCCGGTCGCCGCCAGATAGACGATCCAGATGGCCGGAACGAACAACCCTGCAAACACGACCGCCTTCAGCAGCGAGAAGCGGCCGTTCCTCTCGTACCACGGCGCTTTCAACTGGATCATTTCGATAAAACCTGTCGTCGAACGTGAGCCTTCAGGCTCTCGAGGTGCTATACGGAACTCCAGCGCCGTTGTTTCATTGCAGCGCGCTGGCGCGGCCGGCTCCGGCGACCTATATTTTGCCCTTGGGCCGGCCAATCTGGGGGGGCGTCGTCTTGGATCTGGTTCAACGCGCGAAGGCCATGGTCTTGTCGCCCGCCGCCGAGTGGCGCGCGGTCGAGCCGGAAAGCGGCGACGCCGGCTATCTGTTCGCCAATTACGTCGCGATTCTGGCGGCGATTCCGCCGGTCTGCACGTTTTTGCGCCGCGGCCTTTTCGGCTGGGGCGGTCCGCGCCTTGGCCACATGCATCACTTCGGGTTTTTCTCGAGCCTGTTCGCTGCAGTCATCCATTATCTCGTGGCGTTCGTTGTCATTTACGTGATGGCGGTCATCATCGACGGTCTCGCGCCGACGTTTTCGGGGCAGAAGAACCAGCAAAACGCAATGAAGCTCGCGGTCTATTCGATGACGCCCGCCTGGCTCGCGGGCGTGTTTGCGCTGATCCCCGGCCTGGGGTTCCTTCGCTTTCTCGCGCTGCTCTACGGCATCTACGTGTTCTGGCTCGGCCTGCCGATCCTGATGAAGCCGCCGCAGGACCGCCTCGGGCCATACGCGCTCGCGGTCATTGTTTGCGGGATCGTGCTGTCGTTTGTCGTGTCGGCGATCGTCGGGCCGGCCGTCTAGTCTGGGTGAGAACGCCCTCAATCATGCGCCGTGTGCGAGTCGCGCGGGCGGACAGCCTCGGCTAAAAGCGTATGAGCATTGGCGCCGGGCGCCGGCCGCACGTCCAGAGGACCCCATTGACGCAAGCCTCCGCCAACCTGTTCGATCTCGTCGCCGCCCGCGCCGCCCGCGAGCCCGGCAAGCCTGCGCTCGAGACGGGCGACGCCTTTGGGCTGACCTATGCCGGGCTGATCGAGCGGGCAGGGCAGGCGGCCAACGCGCTTGTCGCCCTTGGCGTCGAGCCCGGAGATCGGGTCGCGGCGCAGATCGACAAGTCGACGGACGGGATCGTGCTGGCGCTCGCCTGCCTTCGTGCTGGAGCGGCGCTGTTGCCGCTGAACACGGCCTATACGCTCGGGGAACTGGAATATTTCCTCGGCGACGCCGAGCCTGCCTTGACGCTGTGCCGCCCCGAATTGCTTCCGTCCGTTCGGAGGCTCGTCGACAAGCTCGGCCTGCCTGAGGTCGAGAGCCTCGGCCACGCCCGTGACGGAACGTTTGCGGAAAAAATCGCTTCCGCGCCGGCGGACTTCGCAACGATTCCGCGGGCGCAAAACGATCTGGCGGCGATCCTTTACACCTCCGGCACCACCGGCCGCTCGAAAGGCGCGATGCTGACGCACGAGAACCTTTCGTCGAACGCGCTGACGCTGGTCGAAAGCTGGAGATTCACCTCAGCCGACCGTCTCATCCACGCCTTGCCCATTTTTCACACCCATGGGCTTTTTGTGGCGGTCAATGTCGCGCTTCTCTCGGGCGCCACCATGATCTTCCACAATCGCTTCGAGCCGGACGCGGTGGTCGCGGCGATGCCGTGGGCGACGTCGCTTATGGGCGTCCCGACGTTCTACACGAGGCTCCTCGATCATCCCGGCCTGACCCGGGAGGCCTGCGCGAACATGCGCCTCTTCGTCTCGGGATCGGCCCCGCTGCTCGCCGAGACCCACGCCGCCTGGCGCGAGCGGACGGGCTTCGCCATTCTCGAGCGCTACGGCATGACGGAAACCAACATGATCACGTCGAACCCCTACGACGGCGAGCGGAGGGCCGGAACCGTGGGCTTTCCGCTACCTGGGGTGAACGTGCGCATCGGCGAGGCCGAGAGCGGCGCGCCCGTGGCCCCGGGCGGGATCGGAATCATCGAGGTCAAGGGTCCGAACGTGTTCCGCGGCTACTGGCGGATGCCGGAGAAGACGGCGCAGGAGTTCCGCCCGGACGGCTATTTCATCACCGGCGACCTCGGGCAGGTCGATTCCGACGGCTACATCCATATCGTCGGCCGCGCCAAGGACCTCGTCATTTCGGGCGGCTTCAACGTCTATCCGAAGGAGATCGAGGATCACATCGACGCGATCGACGGCGTGCTCGAAAGCGCCGTGATCGGCGTTGCGCATCCCGATTTCGGCGAAGGCGTGACGGCGGTCGTCGTTCCCCGTCCCGGCGCCGAGGTCACCGAGGCGGCGATCCTTTCGGCGCTCGCCGGCGGCCTGGCGAAATTCAAGACGCCGAAGCGGGTGTTCTTCGTCGAGGCCCTGCCGCGCAACGCGATGGGCAAGGTGCAGAAGGCGGCGCTGCGGGAGACCTACAAGGACATTTTTCGCCAGTAAGCGCGGTCGCCGGTGGATGACTGCGGCGCCGTCGAAATCCGCTGTTTCGGCGGGGACGACAGGGAAATCCTATTTCAGATTGCACGTCCGGCCGGGATCGCGGATTTCCCTGACGGTGATTCAGGAATTCGCTGAAACGGAGGGATAATTCGCTGTTCAGGCCAAAAAAATTCGCTCAGCGCACGAAAAATACTCGCTGAGATTTTGCGGCGGGAATGGGGCGGCCTCTTGGAATCCCCCGCTTTTCCGGGGCGCTTGGGTCGTCCGATCGACCCAGCGGGGAAAAATCCGCTCTTAAATTCGCTGTTCTCAGCGAATTCGCCTCGCGCCCCGCATCGCCCAGACCCCAGGTAGTCCGCGACGGCGCCTCCAGCGTGCGCTTCACGATCTGCGCTTGAGGAACTTCGTAGTGAAAGAGTCCGTCCTGTGCCGTTGGTCGAGTGAGAGCAGGTCTGCTATGCCGCCGCTTGCCTTTGCGCGGGAGCAACAATTATGAAGATCGACGGGCAATGCCATTGCGGGGCGATCGTCTATTCGGCCGAGGTCGAGCCGGAGAAGGCCTCGATCTGCCATTGCACGGACTGCCAATGCTTCTCCGGATCCCCGTTTCGCGCCAGCGTACCGGCGAGGGTCGAGGACTTTCGCCTCCTGAGCGGCAGCCCGAAGATCTATGTGAAAGTCGGGGACAGCGGCGCAAGACGCGCGCAGGCCTTCTGCGGCGAATGCGGCGCGCCGATCTATGCGACGGACGCTGAGAACCCGACCGTCGTCAACCTGCGCCTCGGCGGGGTCACGCAGCGGGCCGAAATCCCGCCGCGCCGGCAGGTCTGGTGCTCCTCCGCCCTGCCGTGGGCCCTCGACGTCCGGGACCTGCCGTCCTCACCGAAGCAGTGAGAGCGGCGAGTCCCGCCCGCAGCGGGGCGGCTGACCGCCGCCCGTCCGCCATGCGCTACCCGAGCCGGCCCGAGGCGTGGGCAAGGATTGTATAGACCTTGCCGGTGTTCGACAGCAGGTAGGCGCGCCACTGCGACCCGTCGCGATCGTTCTGGCTGACCTTCGCGAGAAGTTTTTCGAATTCCTGCACATAGCGGGTCGCGGCGTCCCGGAATTGCGGGTCGTTGCGATGCCGCCTGCGGATCTCGTCGAAAGCCTGCTGCCCCGCCTCCGTGTAAAGGTGGCGCGACACCGCGGTGGCGTCGCCGCGACGCCACCGGTCCCACATCTCGACCGCTTCGACGTTGTCGATGAGGCCGGCTATGCCCTGCGTCAGAGCCTCCAGTGATTCGTATCCGTGCGGCGCAGTCGCCGCATCCGGTTCTTCGCGTGAAGCGGCCGCGAGCAGGCTCGACAGCCAACCGGGCTGGGACCTGTCCGTCGCCGGCGCCGGAGGCGGCTGCCATGCAGGCGTAGCAGGGGGAGCATACGGCGTCGGCGGCGCCTGAGGGGGCGTTATCGGCTCGCGCGCCACGGGCGGCTCCGGCGGCTGAAGCGGAGCGAGCGGCACGATGACCGGGGCCGCGATCGCTTCGGCCGGGTTGGCCCGCGGCGCTTCGCGCTGAGGCGGCGCCTCGACGCTGCGCAGAGGCTCGGGCGACCGCGACATCGGCTGCTGTTCGTATCGTACCGGCGCGTTCACAGCCATCGGAGCGGCGATGGCGACCGGCTCGGCGACGTCGTAGGCCGCCCCGGAATCGGTCACCAGAGCAGCGAGCTCCTTCAGCGCCCGGATCTGGTCCGAAACGACGCGGCGCATGGCGTCGGCGGTCTCGCTCGTCTCCTGCGGCAGCTCCAGCACCCCGCGGCGCAGTTCCTGCCGAGTTGCGTCGAGTTCGTGCTGGACCTGGCTCGCCATCTCCTTCACCTCGGCGACGGATTTACGGAACCGCTCGGCGGCTTGATCGAGCACGCTCGAGAGTTGCGCATTCGTCTGCTCGATCGCCGATTGCAGGCTATGCGCCGTGCGCTCGCGCTCCTTCGCGGCCGTCTCGCGGATCGTTTCGAACTGTCCGGCGACTGCCACCGACGCGCCTCTGGCCGTCGAGGCCAGCGCGGCGCTGATTTCCTGGGCGCGCGCCTGCGCCCGGCTGAAGCTGTCTTCGACGTTCGAGGCGAAGCGCGAGAGCACCGTTTCGAAGGCCTCGCCGCGGCCTGAGAGATCGCCGACGAGCTTCTGAAGGCCGTCCCGCCGCTTTTCGAGCGCGGCGTCGAGCGACTGCTGCTGCGCCGCAAGCTCCTGCGCCACTTTGGCCAGCGAGTTCGCATTGCGTGACAGTTGCGAGGCGAGCGCGCTCGCGTCGGTCTGGGTCGTCGAGCTGAGGCGGCCCAGGGTCGCGACCTGAGAGGCGATGCCGCCTAGAGCGCGCTGGAACTCCTCGACCCTTCCGGCCAACCCGGACTGGAGGGAGGACAGTCTCTCCCCGGCTGCCGCAACCGTCTGATCGATCGTGGCGCTCGTCTTGCCGAGATCGCCGATCACGACGGCCAATTCGTTACGGAGCCGATCGCCGGTCCCGACGAGCGTTCCGACGGAGGTCTCGGCGCTGCGCGCGACCGAGTCCCGCAGCGCGACGCCGGAGGTTTCGACCTGCTCGGTCAGCCGCTTCAGCAAGGCGTCGAGCGCGTCTCCCGAGCGCTGCGCCGCCTCATCGGCGACGGCGCGAAGGGCCTCGCCCGAACTGGCGACTTCCGCCCGCAACTGTCCCGACAGGGCGCTAAGCACGCGCACCGGGTCGGCGGCGGTTTCGTTCACCGCGGCGACCAACTCGTCCGTGCGCTGCGTCAAGAGCGCCGTCAGACCCGCCATTTGATGGTCGAGCGTCTGCACGGCGCGCTCGGCCGCCCCGGCGATCTGACTCGAAGCGTTGTCCCCGCGTTCGCCCAGAGCGGCCGTCAATTCGGCCCCCTTGCCGTCGATGAGGCGCCGAAGCGCGTCTACCTGGGAGCTGATCGAGGCTGAAAGCTGCTCGCCGCGCTCACCCAGCGCAGCGGTCAGCTCGGTCCCCCTGCCATCGATGAGGCGATGGAGCTGATCGATCTGGGAGCCGATCGAGGCGGCGAATTCGCCGCCGCGCTCGCCGAGGGCGGTCGTCAACTCGGCCCCCTTGCCGTCGATGAGGCGATGCAGCTGGTCGACCTGGAAGCCGATCGAGGCTGCAAGCTCGCCTCCGCGCGCCTCCCAGCTCGAATTGGCTTCGGCCGCCGTTCTCGCCAGCGACTCGCTCATCAGCTGGATGCGTGAGGCAAGCCGCTCGTCGATCATTGCCGCATTGCGGTCGGCGGCTTCCGCGAGGTCCATCAGCCGCGCGTCGATGATTCGAGCGCTCTGATCCGCGGCATTGGCGAGGGCGGACAGGCGAGAGTCGAAGTCCTCCGCTGTCTGTTTCGCTCCCTCCGCCAAAGAGGCTCTGTGGCGATCAAAAGCCGCGCCGATCGTCGCGCGGTGATCTTCGACTGCGGCGCCGAGCGCGGACAGCCGCGAGTCGAAGTCTTCCGCGCTCTCCTTCGCGGCCAGCGCCAATGACGCTTCGTGGCGGTCGAAAACCGAGCCGATCGTCGCCCCGTGACGATCAAAGGCGGCGCCGAGCCTGTCGCGATGAGTCTCGAGCAGGGCCCCGACGCTTTGCGCATGCTCGCTGACTTTGTGCTCGAGCTCGGAGCGGCTGGCTTCGAACCGCTCGCTCACATCCTGCAGCGGCGTGACGACGTGGTCCTTGAACCGCTCCACGCCGGCGCCGAGCGAGCGGGAGACGTCTTCCACGCGGCCTTCCAGCGTCGCGCCGATCTCCTGCGCCAGCGCCGAAACGGTCTGCGTCAGTTCGCCCGCCCTCTTCTGCAACGTCTCACCGATCTCCGCCGACTTTGCGTCCATGCCCTGAACGATCTCGCGACCGCCTTCGCCGAGCGCGCGAGCGACTTCGAGGGTGTTGCGCGCCAGCGTTTCGGACAAAGCCCGGCCGCGCTGGGCAAGCCCTTCCTGGATGCGGGCGAGCAGGCCTTCGAGGGAGCCAGAGACCTCGTTGAGCCTGGCTTCGGCGCGCTCGTCGATCGCCTGCAGGTGGGAATCGTAAAGGGCCGCGGTCTCTTCGTTGCGACGGCCGAGCCTCTCGTCGATTGCGCCTCCCTGGCTGACCAGCGTCTCCTCGATCGTGTGGAGCTTGGCGGTAAGATCGTTTGCAAGCGCTTCCGATCGGTCGGCGATCTGGCGCACGAGGTCGTGTCCGCGTCCGTCGATCGCGCTCTCGAACCGGGACAGGCCGTCGCCGAGCGAAGCCTCGATGCGGCGGGACTGCGACGTGAGCGCCTGATCGATCGCGTTGTAATTCGCGGCCGTAGCGGTCTCGAACTGACCGAGACGCTGAGCTGACTTCGCCGACAGCTCCTCGAGATGGTCGCCGAAGCGCTGGTCGAAATCCTCGCGGCGGGTCCGCAGGATGGAGTCCAGCGCGCCGAGATGGTCGCCCAACCGTGCGTTCAGCTCGTTCGAGTGGGTGGCGATGCGATCGACCACGCTGTGGCCGTTTTCGCCGACCAGGTCGTCGAGCGTCTCCAGTTGCCGACCCATCTGTCCTGTCTGATCGGCGAGGGCCTCGACCAGGGACGCGCCGCGGCCGGCGAGGATGGTCTCGAAAGATGCCACCTGCGTGGTCAAGGCCTCGTGAATGTTGGCCGCGCCGGCGCTGACCGTGGCCGCGGCGTCGCTCGCGAGCCCGACGAAGCGTCGCCCGACCTGCATCGCTTCGGCGTCGAGCTTGGCGAGCGAGTTGGCCGCCGCCTGCTCGATTTGCGACTGCGTGTTCGCCGCCTGGACGGACATCGCGCCGACGATGCGACGGGTCGAGTTGTCGATAAGGGTTTCGACAGCCGAGCTCTGGTGCTCGATCGCGCCGCGCAACTGGGCCCCGCGCGAATCGAACTGCTCGCTCCAGCGCTCAACGGCCGCGTCGAGAGTCGCCGAGGCCTCCGCTGTGCGATCGAGCAGAAGCGTCGCCAGGCGCTCACTCGAGCCTTCGAGTCCTTCGCGCAGCGCGTTGCCGCGGTTGATGACCGTCTCCTGCAGCCGCTCGGATGCGTCGTTGAGGCGATGGACCAGATCCGCGCCATGAACGACAACGGTGTCGGAAAGGCGCCCGCTTGCGGCGTCGAGACGCTCGAGTAGCGACTCGGAACGCTCGCTAAAGTCGCGGGCGAGAGCATCGCCGGCTTCGCCGAGACGGCCGGCGACTGAGTCGCCCTGGGTGCGGATGGCTTCGACCGTCCGAGCCCGGTTGGCATCGATGCGGCCGACGATTTCCTGGGCGTGCTCGTCCAGGGCGGCGTGCATCGTGAGCGACGTCTCGGCCAGACGGGTCGCGACGGAATCTCCCTGCGAATGGACGGCTTCGGCCGCCTCGACGAGACGCTGAGCAAGGACGTCCGCATGCAGGCGGAGCGCCTCGACGGCCCCGGCGCTGCTGGCGTCTATACGGCCGACGAGCGCGTCACCGTGGGCGCCGACCGTGCTGCTCGCTGTATCCGCGACCTCTGCAATGCGCGACGCGACAGAGTTGCCGTGCGTGCGAAGGGCCTGGAGAGCCTGCTCGCTGCTGGTGTTGATTGGCCGACGATGTCGCTTGCGTGGGCGCCGAATGCGCCGGACAAGGCGAGAGACGCAGCGACAAATTGCGCCGTCGCCGCACTTTCCTGCTCCCTGATCGCATCCGCGGCCCTGGCGCCGCTGGAGGCGATTCGGCCGACGACTTCGTCGGTGTGGGCCCCGACGGCGCTGGAAACTGCGGCCGAAGCTTCAGCCAGGCGCATGGCGACCCCGTCCCCGTGACCCTTGATCGCGTCGACGGCGCGCGCGCTGCTCGCGTTGATCCGTCCGACGATCTCCTCGGCATGATCGCTGACGGCTCCCGACATCGCGCTGGACGCTCCCGCGAGGCTTGCGGCGACGCCGTCGCCATGCCCACGTATCGCGTCGATCGCAACGGCGCTGCTGGCGTTGATCCGTCCGACGATTTCGTCGGCGTGAGCGCCGACGGCGCTGGACATGGCTTGCGTGGCCTCGGCGAGTTGGGCCGCAACCCTGTCTCCGTGACCCGCGATCGCGCCGGCCGCGCCGTTGATGCGTTCGACGATTTCATCGGCCTGGACGCCGAACGCGCCAGACATTGTCTGCGACGCCTCGGCGAGCCGGGTCGCAACGCTGTCTCCGTGCCAGGTGATCGCGTCCACCGCCTCGGCGCCGCTGGATTTGATCCGTCCGACGATTTCGTCGGCATGGGCGCCGACGGCGCTGGACATCGCTTGCGTCGTCTCGGCGAGTCGAGCGGCGACTCGATCCCCATGGCCCTCGATCGCGCCGACGGCTTCAGTGCTGCTGGCGTTGATCCGACCGACGATTTCCTCGGCGTGGTCGCCTATGGCGCTGGACATGATTTGGGTCGCCTCGGCGAGCCGGGTCGCAACCCGGTCTCCGTGCCCCACCATGGCGCCGACGGCCTCGGTGCTGCTGGCGTTGATCCGACCGACGATCTCGTCGGCGTGGGCGCCGGCCGCGCTAGATACGGTTTGCGACGCCTCGTCAAGTCGGGTCGCAACGCTGTTTCCGTGCCACGTGATCGCGTCGATCGCAACGGCGCTGCTGGCGTTTATCCGACCAACAATTTCGTCGGCGTGGTCGCCTACGGCGCTGGACATGGTTTGGGTCGCCTCGGTGAGCCGGGCCGCGACCCGGTCTCCGTGCCCGACGATCGCGCCGACCGCCTCGGTGCTGCTGGCGTTGATCCGACCAACGATTTCGTCGGCGTGGGCGCCGACGGCGCTCGACATGGTCTCAGTCGCCTCGGCGAGCCGAGCCGCCACCCGATCTCCGTGCCCGACGACCGCGCCGACCGCCTCGCTGCTGCTGGCGTTGATCCGACTGACGATTTCGTCGGCGTGGGCGCCGACGGCGCTGGACATGGTCTCAGTCGCATCTGCGAGCCGTGTCGTCACCCTGTCTCCGTGCCGGGTGATCGCGCCGACGGCGTCGGCGCTGCTGGCGCTGACGCGGTAGACGATTTCTTCGGCGACCGCGCCAACGGCGCTGGACATCGACTGCGACGCGTCGGCGAGTTTGGCGGTCACGCTCTCTCCGTGCCACGTGATCGCGTCCACCGCCTCGGCGCTGCTGGATTTGATGCGTCCGACGATTTCGTCGGCGTGGGAGCCGAGCGCGCCCGACATGGCGCTCGACGATTCCTCGAGTTGAGCGGTGACGCTGTTTCCGTGTCCCCGGATCGTGCGGACGGCCTCAGAACTGCTGGCGCTGATGCGGCCGACGATCTCGTCGGCATGGTCGCCGATGGCGCCCGTCATCGTCAGCGACGCATCGGCAAGCCGCGCGGCGACGCTGTCACCATGTCCGGTAATCGCGTTGACTGCGTCGGTCGTGCTGGCGGCGATGCGTTCGACGATGTCGTCGACATTCGCGCCTACGGCGTTTCGGGCCTCGTCGGCCGCCTCGGCCAGGCGGGCGACGACGCCGGCGCCATGGACGCGAATGGCGTCGACGACTTCCGCGCTGCTCGCGCGAACGCGCCCGATGACGGCGTCAGCGTGCGCGCCGACCGCCTCGGTCATCGCGACAGAAGCCTCAGCCAGACGGTTCGCCGCAGCGTCGCTATGACTGCCGACGGCCTCCGTCGCTCGAGCGCTGGTCTCGTTGATGCGCCTGACCACGCCGTCGGCGTGGCCCCCGATCGCGTCGACGACGGAAGTCTGGGACGCGTTGATGCGAGCGACGAGGTCTTCGCTGCGCGCGTCCATATTGGCGACCAGAACGTCGCCCGCCGCCTTCACTCGGGAGTTGACGTCGCCTACGCGCCCCAAAATATCGTCGGCGGCTCTTTGGCCGGTCTCGCCGAGCCGGACGGCGAGGCTCTCGCCGATCCCGGCGATCGAAACGGCCAGCTGAGTTCCTTCCGCGATGATGCGCTCGACCGTCGACGAACCCCCTCGTTCCATTGCAGCAGCGATTTCCCCGGCTGACGCGCCGAGGGAAGCGGCGATCCGCTGCCCCGTCTCGGTCAACCGCTCGCTCAGACGTCCGCCGACCGAATCGAAGTCCTCGGAAATGCCGCTGCGGGCGTTGGCGATCGAATCGCGCACGCGCGCGCCGCTGGCGACGATCGCCTCCCGCTGGTCCGCCATCTCAGCGATCAGCGACCGAATCTTGCGCTCGTTGTCCGAATAGGATCGCTCGAGCGTGGACACCTCTGACTTCACCCGCGTTTCAAGCTCCGCGGCGCGCGCCAGAGCGCGCTCGACGCCGTCGCCCATCGACGTCAGTTCGCGGCGGATCGCCTGCGACAGCGTGACCATGTGCTCTCCGGCCATCGACTCTGGCTCGGCCAGGCGGACCGCGACCTGCGAGATCGCGCGGGCCGACTGGCGCAATTCAGCCAGCCGCCGGGCGAGCGCGGCGAATCCGAACATGAAGAAGATCGGGCCGAGCGCCGCCAGGGCGAGAAGGGGAGTTTCGGGACGGAACAGGGTGCGGGCGAGCGGGGCCGAGGAAACGGTCGGCCATACGCTCAAATAGCCGTAAAGCGCGCAAGTCACGAGCCACGCGACGGAGCCGATCATCGCGAGGACGAATGGAGTTTTACTCGCGGGACGAGCATTCATCGCCTGCAGGATCGCGCCGACCGTTTCGCGATCGTCGTTGGCCGGGGGGCTCGACGGGATCGTCGGCTTGGGTTCGCCCTCGCTCGTCGGCGGGGTCGGCGAAGGTCCGGGGCGCAGCAGCGGCGTCGGCTCCGTCGACGGAGCGCTCGGCTTCAGCACCGGCGCCGCCGCAGCATGTTTCACCGATGAGATAGGTTGTATTTGTGTTGCCTTCTCCGCAAGGCCGAAGGCGGGAGCGTCGTCGTCCGTCAGGTTTAGCGCGCTTTCGATCGCCGACATCGCCGCGGATATCGGGTCCGTCGCCGAATTCTGCTTTGCCATGATGTCCCGCCTCGTTTGATCGGCGTCGATCACTCAGGGATCGACCAACGCGCCAACGCTTTCCAACCGGCTTGGCTCGAGGGCCGGCGGAAACGCACCATTAACCATGTCGCAGTCTATCGCCATGGCTCCAATATGAAAACCACGCCGGCTGCAGTTCCTTGAAACATCGTTAACGCAAATTTTACTATGTGTTTTCAATGTGTTCAGCTGCATACCGCAAAGTGGCCGGATCGTGGCCCCGCCGCCGCGGCCGCCCAAGATTTGGCCACTGGCGAGGATGACATGCTCGAAAACGCAGCGGCCGAGAGCCTCGAAGAGTCGGCGACCCGCCGCGAATCCCCCGCTTTCGGCGACCCGCCTGTCGACCTTGTCCACCTCTCTCGGCAGTGTCAAGGCGATCCGGACTTGGAAGAGGAGTTGCTCGGTCTGTTCAGGCGCCTGGCGGCCGCGCTCATTGCGCAATTGTCCGATCCGCATATGCACCTCCAGCTAAAGGCGGATATCGCCCACAAGCTTCGGGGCTCGGCCCTGGCGATCGGGGCCGCGCGGGTCGCCCGGGCGTCCGAGGCGATCGAGGAAATGGCTCGCGCAGCGCGCCGCGGCGATAATCCGGGCGAGGAGGGGGCCGCCTCTCTCGCCGTCTCGGCGTTGCAGGAGGCTGTGTCCGAGGCCATCGCTCAAATCGAACGCCTTCTCCGCTAATTCATCGTATCGCCACCGACCAAGCGGCGGACGCCTCGTTCGGCGGGAGACATCCCAAAAGAACGGGAGGCCCGCTCTTTCGGCCCCGCAAGGCTTGCTCTATGAAGGCGCCGCAAGGCTCGGAGCGCTCCGCAGCCGGTTTGGCATTCTGGGGTTTTTTCAGCTCGATGACGAAAGTGAATTATATCGACTCCGCGGGACAGGTCCGCACGGTCGAGGGGCAAGTCGGCTCCACGGTGATGGAGACGGCGCTACGCAACTCGATCCCCGGCATCGAGGCCGAGTGCGGCGGCGCCTGCGCCTGCGCCACCTGCCACGTCTATGTCGCTGACGAATGGACCGAGAAGGTCGGCAAGCCGTCGCAGATGGAAGAGGACATGCTGGACTTCGCCTTCGAGGTGCGGCCGAGTTCCAGGCTCTCCTGCCAGATCAAGGTCACCGAGGAGCTGGACGGCCTCGTCGTGACGACGCCGGCCAAGCAGGGGTGAATCCATGACCGAAATCATATCCACCGACGTCGCGATCGTCGGCGCCGGGCCGGTCGGCCTGTTCGCCGTGTTCGAGCTCGGCCTGCTCGACATGAGGTGCCACCTCGTCGACATTCTGTCGAAGCCGGGCGGCCAATGCGCCGAGCTCTACCCGGAGAAGCCGATCTACGACATTCCCGGCTATCCGATCATCAATGGCCAGGAGCTGGTCGACAAACTTATGACGCAGATCCATCCGTTCGGGCCAAAATTTCATTTGGGAGAGATGGTCGAAAGCCTGGAGGTGCTCGGCACGGCCGAGCGGCCCCTGTTCCGGATCGGCACCGATGCTGGCGCGGCGATCGAGGCGAAGTCCGTGTTCATCGGCGCCGGCGGCGGGTCGTTTCAGCCGAAGAAGCCGCCACTCGCCGGCCTCGACGCCTTCGAGAACACGAGCGTATTCTATTCCGTGCGCAAGATGGAGCATTTCCGCGGCCGTCGGGTCGTTGTCGTCGGCGGCGGAGACTCGGCCCTGGACTGGGTTTTGAACCTTCATCCGATCGCGAGCCGCATCACGCTGATCCACCGGCGCGACGCCTTCCGCGCTGCGCCGCATTCCGTTAACGCCATGCGAGCGCTTGTCGGCGCCGGCGCGATGGATTTCGTCCTAGGTCAGGTGACGGCCGTCAAGGGCGCGAACGGCCAGCTTTCCGCGCTCACCGTGCGCAAGGAAAGCGGGGAGGTCTATGACCACGCCTGCGACGACATGCTGCCGTTCTTCGGTCTGACGATGAAGCTCGGGCCGGTCGCCGGCTGGGGACTCAATCTGCATGAGAACCTCATCCCAACCGACACGGAGAAATTCGAGACGAGCACACCCGGGATTTTCGCCGTCGGCGACATCAACACCTATCCGGGCAAGCTGAAACTCATCCTGTGCGGCTTCCACGAGGCGGCGCTCGCAGCCCAGCGCGCGTTCCACTATGTCTATCCGGATAAGAAGCTGACCTTCCAGTACACGACGTCGTCCACGAGCCTGCAGCGCAAGCTCGGCGTGGCGTAGGAAAACCCTTCTCCCTCAGGGAGAAGAGCCTGCCCGAGCGAACCGAGAGGTGGCGCGACCCCGGACTTGCTCCTTTCGCTCTTTCGGGCGGTCATCGCCTCGCTGATCGAGATCTGCAAGTTGTGCGGTGTCGATATGATCAGCGCAATTGTCGGAGCCGTGTCCCTGCTCACGCCGTCACTGCCGCTCGAAATCGCGAGCGGGCAGGCGCCTCCCATCAACCCCGTCGCTTGAGCTCAATGCGCACGTCGGAAATGTCTCCGCCTTGTGGCTTGATACTGACAGTCTGCGTCCGGCCGCTGGACGTGAGCGAGATCGCAGCGGAAAAGGCGGGGGCGCTGAATTCGCCTTCGAAGCGGCCTGGCGAAATATGTCCGGTCAGATGCCCGGACACGTCTCGCGAGGCTTCCTTCCAATATCCCTGGACCGAGTCGCCGGAAGCTTCGGCGTAGGTCTGGATGTCGAGCTTGAAGCTTTCGCTCGCGCATACAATCGTCTGATTGAGCGCTGAACCACTTTTGGCGTCCGTGTATTCCGCCCGGCAGCGGATCGATTCGCGATGGCCGTTCGTTCCGATCATCTGGCCCGCGCCGCTCCAGCTGCCGAGGAACTTGTCAAACGGGCCAGCCGCCATGGCCGCAGACGGCAACCCGGCCACACTGATCGAAACGGCCAAGACCGACAAGGCGTTGAAACTCGGGAGGCGAAGCGAAACCGGCGTCGTGGGCATTGGCGTTCTCCTGGTGGATGTTGCAATCATGGAGCTGTCGCCTCCTTCGGCGTCGGCGGCCAGCGGCGGCCGAAGCGAAGCAGGAAAGTGATAACGGGCCTCAGGATCAAGAGATCGGCGACAAGCGCGGCGAGCATGGCGAGCGCGCCCAACCCGCCGAACAGGCGAAGCGGGGGGAGGTCCGAGAAAACGAGCGCCGCGAGCCCGCAGGCGAGCACGAGAGTGGTCAGGATCAGCGCAGGTCCCATGAGAACCGTCGCCTGCTCGACAGCGATCGCCGGGTCCTCGTCGCCGCGCCTTCTCTGCGTCATGCGGTTGAGGAAGTGGATGGTCGCGCTCAATCCCAGGCCGAAGGAGACGAACAGGGCGATGACGCCGGAAAACTGCAGCCCGTAGCCAAGGACACGAAGCAGCGAGCCCGCGGCGACGATCGGAAAGACTCCCGACGGCAGGCAGGCGAGTCCGACCCGGACCGAGCGGAACGCAAGTCCGATGAAGGCGGCGATGAAGACGAACTCGACGGTCAGGGCGCGGTTGAGCTTGTTGATCATGCCGGCGCTGTTGCGCGCGGCGATCACAGGCAGTCCGGTCACGGCGATCCCGTAGCCCGGGTCGGCCTTGCGCACGGCGTTGAGCCGCGCGTCGAGCTGATCGACGATCGGCACGAGCCGCGTCAGGCTCTTGTCGGGCACGAGGCCGAACACGACGACCGACTTCTCGTCCTCTGCGATGAAGCGCCGCACGAGAAAGAGCGGAAGCACGTCGACGTACCGGTGGAGCGCGTCGATGCCGGTCAATCCCATCTGCCCGGCCAGCCAGCGCCGGAGCGATTCCAGCGACCACACGTTCCCGACCCCGGGCTGGCTTTCCATGACCCGTTGGACGTCGTCGATCGCGGCCAGCGACTGCGGCGTGTAGAGGCCCAACCCGGGGGGGAATGTGATGAGCACCTGGATCGGATTGGAGCCGCTGATCTCCGTGTCCAGCCGGCTGCTGGCCGTCAGCGCCTGCTGTTTGTCGGGAACCTGGTCGGCTAGGCGATAGCTCGGCTCGAGGCCGGAATAGACGACGGCGAGGGCTGCAACGACCGCGAGATCCACGAGGCTGAAAAGGGCCGGACGGCTGACCATGCGCCGGGCGATCCAGTCGCAAAATCGGCGGAGCGTGGTCACGCCCGGGTCGGCGGCCCTCAGAGTCGCGACCAGGCGCGCCTCGTCGCGGATCAGCAGCACGCCGAGCGTGGGAACGAGCGAGAGCATGGTGACGAGCGCGATGGCGGTCGCAAGGAATCCCGCTTCTCCGAAGCCGCGAATGAGGTCGCTCGAAGAGGTGAGCAGGCCGAGCAGGGACAGGCCCGCCGCCGCGTGGGTGAGGACGCAGGCCGGTCCGACGACAAGGATCGCGTTGCGGAAGGCGGACCGCTTGTCCTTGCCCGCCATCAGCTGATCGCGCGCTGCGAACGTGAGCTGCATGCTGTCGGAAAAGCTGATCACCATGATGAGCGGCGTCATCACATTGAGGAACATGTTGAGGCGAAACCCGAGCCATCCGAGCGCGCCGAGCGCAAAAACGATCGCCAGGAGCGGCGGGGCGGCGGCGACCAGCACTAGCGACAGGCGGCGAAAGAAAAGCGCCGCAATCGCGCAGCCGAGCGCGAAACCGACGGCGTTGTAGAGGATGCGGTCGCGCTCGAGGGCGTGGCGGATTTCGAGCTGCATGACCGGCACGCCGGTCAGCTCCGCCGTCAGGCCGCTCCCCTGCAGGTCTTCCTGCATCGTCCGGCGGATGTCGTTTACGACCGCCTCGAGCTTGCCGCCGTCGACGGCGGAGGGTTCGAGCGAAAGGATGTCGACCGCCAGCCGGCCGTCGTCCGAGAGCAGCTTGCCGCGGATGATCTCGTTGCCCTTCACCTGGTCGATGAGAGCATGGTAGGCCTTCCCTTCCGGCAAAGGCTCTGGAAAGAGGGGCTCCGGCAGGCCGCCCTCCGGAGCGGGCTGGCGCATGGAAAACATCGAGAGAACGCCGCGCGTCCCGTCGACAAGCTGCACATCGGTGACGAGCGAGCGCAGCTTCTCGACCGACTGGCGGGCGAGCAACGAGTTGCCGCTCACGACGACCAGGACGTCGTATTCGCTCGACGGGAAATCGCGAGACACTTGTTCGAACTGCTTGAACGCCGGATCCTCCGACCGGAACAGCTGGCTCAGCGCGTCGTCGGTCTTGATGCGCTGGATTCCCAGGATGGCCAGAACGGCGAGTGCGAGCGCGACGAGAATCGTCGCTGTAGGAGCCCGAAACGGAATGAGCGCGAACCGTTCGAGGCGGTGATTGAGAGTCCTCAAGATCGCCTCCCTGACCGGCAAAGAGGAACCTTATTCCCTCAGGCCGTCAAGCGCCCGGGCCGACGACGCACGCAAACAGTCGCGCGATTACCTATGCGGCCAGACGCGACGAGTTCTATCATCAGCCCATAGCGCACCCATAGCGCAGGCTTTGCTGGCGCGCCCCCCATCGGGTGTGCAATCGTGCGCCGCATCCAACCGGGGGCGCGCATGGCCGCGGTGGTCAGTCGGGAAACCTATGCCCTGCCGCGTGCGGTCGCGCCGGACGTCGAGATCTTCGCCGTTGGGGACATCCACGGCCGTCCGGATCTCCTGCAGGCGCTCATCGATGAGGCCGCGGGGGAGCCCAAACGGCGGGAGAGGAGAGCCATCGTTTTTCTCGGCGACCTCGTCGATCGCGGTCCCGACAGCCTCGGCGCGATTGAGCTTGCAATGGGCGCGTGCGAGCGCATCGGCGCGGACGATGTGATTGCGCTGATGGGCAACCACGAGGCGATGATGCGCCTTGCGCTTGACCCGAAGACGCCCTGGGAGGACGCACTCGATGCGCTCGGAAATTGGCTGCGCAACGGCGGAACGGCAGCGGTCCGGGAGTTCGTGGATTTCGAGACGCCGCCCGACGGTCCCGAAGAACTCCTGACCGTCATTCGCGTCGGGCTGCCCGAAAGCGTGCGGCGTTGGCTGGAAACCTTGCGCCCGTATTGGCGGTCGCAGGACGTTCTCTTCGTCCATGCCGGGGTCAATCCCGGTGTCGATCTCGACACGTTTCTTGCGACGCCTTGGAACGTCCCGCTTGCCGAACTCGAGGAGGAGGGGCACTGGGCATGGGTGCGCTGGCCGTTCCTGGAGGCCGAGCCGGACCCGGGCGGCTTCAGCGGTTTTTTCGTCGTGCATGGACACACGCCCAACGACGCACAGCCAAGGCCCTCGCATGCCGATCAGATTCGTCGTTTTCGCCTCAACCTCGATGCCGGATCGGGCCTGACCGGCCTCGCCAAAATGGCCGTCATCCGGGGGAATGAAGCAAGGGTGCTGACCGCCCTCGGCCCGACCAACCGGATGCTGAAGGAGAAGTGACCTGGTTCGCGTCGGGGCTTGGCCCCGACCTCAGAGCTCGGCGTCACTCACAGTCAGCGCAATTCGACAAACGGCGGCCAAAAAAAGAGCGGGGTTGAGCCCCGCCCGTGGATCCGACGACGCGGGCTATCAGCCGCGCCGGGCCTCAGCCGACGGCGTACAGCTTCGGCCTGTCGACCGCGCTGACCCTGTTGGCGAGGTTCGCGGGCGCCGTCCAGCCCCGGACTGTAGTGTGGTCGTAGGTCGCGACCAGCTTCACCTGTCCCGACAGGCCTTCCCAGAGTTGGGGATCGAGAACGAGGCTTCCGTTGGTCCACCTCCGCAGATGGCCGCTGTGGTCTTCGACATGATAGACGCCGTCGCGGAGACGATCGTCGTCGACCCCGATTCGCCGCACCTCTCCGCCGTCGCTGCCGCTGAAGGCAAGCCCCTCCAGCATCACGCCGAGGATGCGCCGGTCCATCGAGCCGACGGCCGCCGGCAAGAAGGTGCCCGAGATCAGCCGCACATCCCGGGCGCCTGCCGGGAACAGGAACGTCGCCGCGCCGTCCTCAACGACTGGACCGACGATCCGGCCGTCGACCTCGAGACGCGGATCGGCGCCACGCACCGGCTTCCAGCCCAGCTCTTCGGCCCGGGCGAGGAGGCGCTGGCGGACGAAGTGGAGCACGGAGCCCTCGGTCACGACCGGCCGGCAGAAGTCGGCGTGCGTTCTGTCGCGCCCCTCAAGCATGGCGGGAAGCCGACCGCGGAGCTCTTCGAAGGCGCCGCGATTGGCCATCGCCAGATAGCTCTCGGCCGGGAGGTTGTTGGCGACGAGAATGTCGTGGCTTTCGAGTTCGACGTGCCAGTAGGCGATTTCGTCCACCTCGACCTGGGCGATTGTCGAGCCGTTCGCGAGATGGCCGACCGGGATCAGAACCTCGCCCACAAGGTCGACGCAGACCGAATGGCCGGCGGAAAGATAGAGATCCTTCGACGGCAGGTCCGGCCCGAACGCGTCGGCCGCGACGCGAATTGGTAGGCCGGGGCTCCCGTTCGGGGTGCGCCGGAAGTCGACTTCCGTATGACCCATCCACTTGACCGGGCGCATGTCGCCGGAGGCAGTCAGGACGATGTCGCCGACCTTGAGCTTCTCGACCGCCACATCGCCTGCAGGCGTCCGGATCAGCGTCCCGGCGGCGAAGCAGATCGCCGGGGTGATGGAGTTGGTTACGAAATGGTCAAAGTCCGGCCCCACACCACTGAGAGGACCGAACGCTGTTGGCGACTGGCCGACGTAATTCAACTCCAGCGCGTGGGTGGTGCCTATATCCGAGGTCAACACATAATGCGTGACGCCGCCAATGGTCAGGGGCGTCAGGTTAAAGCTGGTGTACGACACGCCGTTGAACGTCAGCGCGCCGCCGCCGACGACTGTGACGGTGTCGGTCGTGTAGTCGATCTGAAGGGTCGAAGTGGAGAACGACTCGGTGGTCCCGCCGGGGTTGGACAACGAGACATCGGTGAAGGTTATATAGCCAATATCGTCAGCCATGCCGCGTTCCCCTGTCCTTTTGCCGCCTTGAGCGCGAAACGATCGCGCAACCTTACACTACGTCACGCAAATTGTGCTGTCTAGGGGGGACAACCTGAAAAGTGGCACTGCAAAGGCGCTGACGAGGCGGAAAATCGCCTCCTGGTCGCGCAGTTTCGATCGCGAAGCTCTAAACTCTTCATTAGATTAGCCCCCGTTGCTTCGCTTGGTTCAGGGGTCGCTGCGTAAAGGTTCGTTGCAACTCTGCAAGTAGCCAAAAGCTCTTGACCCATGTTGATGGAGGCGCCAAGGTGGTGGTGTTGGCAGCCCCGCTACGTCAACGTGGTTTGGGCGGAGGGTTTCGCAGTTGCGCCGAGGGATCTGGCGCATAGAGACGGGGAGAGAATGATGGGGAATTGGAATATTCTGCTTGCCGCTGCGGCGGCGACGGTCATGGTTGCCGCCGCGCCCGCGGCCTACGCCGCGGTGCTGACCCCGGGGACGGGCCCCACGGCGCCTGACGTCTTGAGCTTCGGATTCGGCTCAGAGCTCGATAGTATTTCGGGGACGTTCACGTCCGACCTCGGAGCCGGCGACTTTACGGGGGATTATACCGAGGCCGTCTTCAGCGATCCGGACAACACTTTCGGGGCCGGCGATCTCACTTTCTACATCACGGTCAGCAGCAGCTCCTCTTCCGGGAATGATATCAACCGTATCACCACGTCGTCGTTCGCCGGGTCTCAGACGGACGTCGGCTACCTTGGCGCCCCGTTCAACATCGGGGTGGCACCATCCACCGTCGATCGCAACACGGCGGCTGTCGTAGGCTTCAATATAAGCGTGGCCCCGGGGGGCGACACCGATTATCTGACGATCATGACGAACGTGATGCGTTACACCACCGGCAATATCTCGCTCGCGAGCGCCCGCGGCGCCCAAACGGTTGCCGGCTTTGCCCCCGCCATTCCCGAGCCTTCGACGTGGGCGATGATGCTGCTTGGTTTCGCCGGCCTCGGCTTTGCCGGCTTAAGGCGTGGCCCTCGGAAGAGTGTCTCGATCGCATAACTTTTCGAACCCAGACTGTGAAAGGCCGCCTTCGGGCGGCCTATTCGTTTTCGGCGCCCTTGCGGTTGACACGCGCGGCGGCGGCGTCCCTATGAAAGGCCCCAGCGATCGGGGAGGGGGACCTCATGCGGACATGGATCAAAGACCCGCTGGCGATCTTTGCCGAAGGCGCCGAACGCGGGATCGTCGTCAAGGGGACGCGGATCGCCTCGCTCGTCAAGGCAGGCGAGGCGCCGGAAAATATCGACGCCGTGTTCGACGCCTCGCGCCATGTCGTGCTGCCGGGGCTCATCAACGCCCATCACCATTTTTACCAGACGCTGACGCGCGCTCACCCCCAGGCGATCAACAAGCCGCTCTTCCCCTGGCTCGTCGCCCTCTATCCGGTCTGGGCGCGCCTGAAACCCGGTCACCTACGGCCCGCAGCGCGGCTCGCGCTCGCCGAGCTCCTGATGTCGGGATGCACGACCGCGGCCGACCATCATTATCTCTATCCGGGCGGCCTGGAAGACGCGGTCGACATCGAGGTCGAGGCGGCGCTCGAGCTCGGCATGCGGATGACGGTGTCGCGCGGCTCAATGAACCTTTCGGCCAAGGACGGCGGCCTGCCGCCCGACAGCGTCGTCCAGGACGAAGACGCGATTCTCGCCGACAGCGAACGCGTTTTGAAGCTGTTCCATGACCGCAACCCGGGCGCAAAGATCCGCGTGGCGCTTGCGCCGTGTTCGCCGTTTTCGATCTCCAAGCATCTGATGAGCGCGAGTTCCCGCCTCGCTGAGCGTTACGATTGCAGGCTGCACACCCATCTCTGCGAGACTGCCGACGAGGAGCGTTTCTGCGTCGAGATGTACGGCCTGCGGCCCGTCGACCTACTGGAGGAGACGGGCTGGATGTCGAGCCGCGTCTGGCTCGCCCATGGCATCCACTTCGACGAGAGCGAAATTTCGCGGCTCGGTCGGGCGGGCGTCGGAATCTGCCACTGCGCCGCCTCGAACATGGTGCTCGCCTCCGGCATCTGCCGAACCTGCGAACTCGAGGCGGCCGGCGCGCCGCTCGGGCTCGGCGTGGACGGCTCGGCCTCCAACGACGCCTCCAACATGATGGAGGCCGTGCGTCATGCGCTGATGATCGGGCGGCTGCGCTATGGCGCGGACAAGGTCACGCATCTCGATGTCCTGCGCTGGGCGACCGAAGGCTCGGCCCGCTGCCTCGGACGCTCCGACGTCGGTCGGATCGAAGCGGGTTACGAGGCGGATTTGGCGCTCTTCACGCTGGACGAGCCACGCTTCTCCGGCGCGCACGACCCGCTCGCCGCCCTCGTGCTCTGCGGCGCCCATCGCGCGGATCGGGTGATGGTCGCGGGCGAATGGCGGGTCATTGACGGAACGCCGGTCGGCCTCGACCTCGCCGCGCTCATGGCGGAGCATAATGCGGCCGCCCGGGATTTTGCCTGAGCGGTGGTTTCCCGGCCGGCCGGAAGCTTCTTCTCGTGCTTAATGAGGAGAGGAAGTTGTCGGCCAGGATGTTCCGCCTGTTGAGCGCGAGAAGGCCGAACGCCCTTGACCTCGTCGCGCATAGCGGGGACATGAGCTCTCCCGTCCGGACGCTACATGACGCTATCCCTGATCATCCTGTTCGTCGCCTCGATCTGGGCGGGCGCCCAGAACGCGCTCGCCGGGGGCGGTTCGTTCATCACTTTGCCGTCGCTGATGCTGACCGGCATGGACGCGCGGGCGGCGAACATCACCTCCACGGTCGCACTGTTTCCGGCCCAGCTCGTCACTGGCTTCACCGGACGCTCGCACGCGGAGAGTCCGCCGGGCCTGTCGTTTCCTGTGCTGTTCGTCATCTGCCTTGTCGGCGGCGCGCTCGGCGCGCTCATCCTCTTGTGGACGCCGCCGACTTTGTTCGCCCTCCTGGTGCCGTGGCTTGTCCTGTTCGCGACCGTCCTGTTCGCCTGGGGCAGCTTCTTCCGCAAAGCCCCGAAGCCAGGCGAGACACATCTGCCTGCCTGGGGCGCGGCGGCCGTGCAATTCTTCATCGCCGTCTACGGCGGTTATTTCGGCGGCGGCATCGGCCTCCTGATGATGGCCTCGCTGACCATGGCGGGTCTCGCGGTGCGCAACGCCGGGGCGGCCAAGAACATTCTCGCCGGCGTGATGAACGCCTCCGCGGTCGCGATCTTCGTCTTTTCCAGTGACGTGCATTGGCTCCAGGCGATCGTCACCGCGATTGGCGCATCGTTCGGCGGCTGGGCGGGCGCGTTGATGTTGAAGAGCGTCAACGAGAAGCTTTTGAAATTGGGGGTGGTCGCGATAGGTCTGGCGCTGACGGTCGGGCTGTTCCTGAGAGCATGAGCGGAGGCGATCGCGCCCGGCGGGCTGAGCCCGCACTTGCGGCGGAAAGACGGGACTGGGGTGCGTCATGTACCTTGCGATGATCATCCTCCTGATGGGCGTCCTTCCCGTCGTATCGATCGCCATCGAATTCGCGGCGCTGCACGGCGAGGCCGGTCTCCTGTCGTTGATTGGCAAATGGTTCGTCTTCTGGCCGGTCGGCGTCCGATTGGTCCTCGCCGGGTTGCGGCAGGTCGCCGACCCGACGTTCACGGCTGCAACGATCTTCGGCGTGAAGGACAAGGCGGCGCTGACCATCGTCCAGGAACTCGGTTTTGGAAACCTCTCGATCGGAACGCTCGGGGCTCTGTCGCTCATCTATCGGGGATGGATCATCCCCGCGGCGCTCGCTGGAGGGCTGTTCTACGGGCTTGCGGGGATCAAGCACGCGCTCAGGAGCGATCGAAACGCCGTTGAAAACATAGCGACGGTTTCCGACCTGTTCATTTTCGTCGTGCTGGCGGGGTATCTCGCCGCCGCCCTGTTCGGGGTGGATTGAAAGACGCTCGCGCGCGCCGCGTTGTCGAAGAACGTCAAAAACATGCGAGGAGGATCGCTGAAATGAACATCGAGCTGCTCACCGCCTTCGTTCTGATGACGATCGTCTTGATCATCACGCCCGGTCCGATCGTCACGCTCGTCGTTTCGACCGGAGCCACCCAAGGTTCGCAGGCTGCGCTGACGACGGTCGCCGGCACGACGCTCGGCAACGCCGTGTTGCTGGCCGCGATCGGCTTCGGACTGGACTGGGTGCACGCGCATGCCGACCTCCTGTTTGAAGCCTTGCGCTGGACTGGAGCCGCCTACCTCATTTGGCTCGGCGTCAAGGCGTGGCGGCATGCGGGAGAGGGCGGCCAGAGGCTGATGGAGACCGGACGGACCCGGTTCGTCCGCGGCCTGCTGGTTGCGCTGTCCAATCCCAAGACGATTGTCTTCTTCACCGCCTTCCTGCCGCAATTCGTCGATCCGCGTCTGCCGGCGGGTCCGCAATTGGCCGCGATGTGCGTCGTGTCGGTTTGTCTCGCCGCGGCGTCGGATTCCGCCTGGGCCGTCGCGTCAGGCCTCGGCCGCACATGGTTCATGAAGCCGGCGCGGGCGAAACTGCTCGGCCGGTTTTCCGGAACCGTCTTGATTGGCGGCGGGTTGTGGCTTTCCCTGGCGAGACGCCCGGGCTGACGGTGCTCGTCGGGGCGAGAGAACCCGATTGTGCCAAACGGGGAGTTCAACGTGGGGCAGGCGGAAGGTTGTCGGTAATGTCGAATGTCTCGACGATAGTCTCGGTCGCCGGGGCGTCGTTCGCGGCGTCCTTCGTCGAGGCGGTGGAGGCGCTCACGGTGGTTCTGGCGGTCGGCCTCGCCCGCGGCTGGCGGCCGGCGCTGACGGGAGCAGCGGCAGCGCTGGCGGCGCTGGCGTTGATGGTCGCGGTCCTCGGCCCATTGATCGACCGGATTCCGCTTCGCGCGCTGCAGGCCGTCGTCGGCGTTCTGCTGCTGCTGTTCGGCCTCAGGTGGTTGCGCAAGGCGATTTTGCGCGCAGTCGGCGTGATCGCCCTGCATGACGAGGCGGCGGCCTTCGCCCGCGAGACCCGCGAACTTGCCGAGGCCGAGCGACAGCGCCGGGACGGACTCGACTGGATCGCCGGTGTGACGTCGTTCAAGGCCGTCCTGCTCGAAGGGACGGAAGTCGTCTTCATCGTCATCGCTGTCGGCGCGGGGGGGCTGTTGTGGCTCGCCAGCGCCGGCGCCTTCGTTGCCTGCATCCTGGTGGCGGCGATCGGCGCTGCGGCGGTCGGGCCGCTTTCACAGGTTCCGGAGAATGCGCTCAAGTTCGCCGTCGGCGTGATGCTCTCGGCCTTCGGCCTGTTCTGGACCGGCGAAAGCCTCGGCGTCGAATGGCCGGGCAGCGATGCGGCGATCCTCGGTTTCGCCGCCATGTTTCTCGGCGTCGCGCTCGCTCTGGTCGCGCTGCTGAAGCGGAGGGCGCCGACATGATCGGCGCAATCGCCGGGCAGCTCATCGGCCTCTTCGTCGACGATGAATTGCTGGCGGTCGGGATTCTGGTCGTGGTCGCCGCCGTCGCCGTACTCACGTGGGTCGGCGCCGCGCCGGCCTGGCTTGCGGGCCTGCTGCTGACCGTCCTGTTGCCGGCGACGCTCGCGGCGAGCGTGGTGCGCACCCTGCGGCGACCGCGGGGTCCCGATCCGAGCCGGTAAACTCCGGGCCTGCTTCAGAAACCAGACCGCCTTCGTCCTTCGATTGTATATGATTTGACCAAGGCAAGAGGAGACCGGCGTGAAATTGGCGACCTATCGTGCAGGCGACGCAAACCGGGTCGGGGCCGTCGACGCTGAGAGAGGCAGGGTCCTCGATCTCGCGGCAGCCGCGCGCCGCAGCGGCGCCTCGGCAGCGTACTTTGCCTCGATGCTCGACCTGATCGACGCCGACGACAGCGGCCTCGATCTGGCGCGTCGGCTCGTCGAAAAAGCCGCGGGCGAGGCGGACCTCTGGTCCGATCTCAACCGGGTCGAACTGCTCGCGCCCTTGCCGGAGCCGCTCCAGATGCGGGATGCGATGTCGTTCGCGTTGCACATTCGCCAGTCGGCGCGAGGCTCTCGCGCGCTCCAGTCGATGCGCTCCGGCGGCCCCGAAGCGTTCAAAGCGGTAATGGCCGAATCGCTCGGAGATCTTCCTGCAGTCTATCGGGCCCTCCCCATCTATTACATCACCAACCGGTTCACGGTCGCAGGGCCTGACGCAATCGTGCTTTGGCCGCGCTACAGCGCGGTCATGGATTACGAGCTCGAAATCGGGATCGTCACCAAGCGCACGCGCGCCAACATCCCGGCGGGAGAAGCAGGCGCGCACATCTTCGGCTACACGATCTTCAACGATTTTTCGGCGCGCGACCGGCAGGCGATCGAAATGCAGGGCCGCCTCGGGCCCGCCAAGGGAAAGAGCTTCGACGGCGGCAACGTTCTCGGGCCGTGGATCGTGACGCCGGATGAGCTGACCGATCCCCAAAGCCTCAACGTTGCGGTTCGCGTCAACGGAGAGCTGCGCGCGACCGGGACCACGGCCGAGATGCTATTCTCCTTCGAGGACATTCTGGCCTACGCGTCTCAGGACGAGACCGTCCATTCCGGGGAATTCTTCGGCTCGGGCACAGTCGGCAATTGCTGCGGCCTCGAAACCGGCCGCTTCCTCGACGACGGCGACGTGATCGAACTCGAAGTTGAACGGATCGGGGTTCTGCGAAACACAGTCGTGCGCCAGTCTGCGCGGTGAGCCGTGAAGGACCTCGACAAGTCGGGGCAAAGCAGGAGGCAGACAATGATCGACCACAAGACGGCCCCGTATGGCGCAGCCCTATTGCGGATAACCGCTGGACTGGCCTTCCTCGCGCACGCGGCGCTCAAGCTCTTCGTCTTCACGCCTTCCGGCACAGTGCATTACTTCGCCAGCCTGGGGCTGCCCGGGTGGTTCGGCCTGTTTGTCATCGCCGCTGAGATATTGGCGGGCGGAGCGCTGATTTTGGGCTTCTACGCGCGGGTAGCCGCCATCCTGATCCTGCCGGATCTGATCGGAGCAATTCTGCTCGTGCACCTCCATAATGGATTCTTCTTCAACGCCTCCAGAGGCGGATGGGAGTACCCCGCATTTTGGGCCATAACCCTGGTCGTCATCGCCTTGCTTGGCGAAGGCGCCTGGTCGATGAGACCGACTGTGATCTCGAATCGATGATCCGAAGCTGTCGGAGCCGGGCGCCGCGTCCCGGCTGCGAACGCCAATGATTGATAAGCGAGGAGGAAAGGATGGGCCGCAAACTGGTGGATATTTCGGCTCCGCTCCAGAACGACGTCCCGGCCGACCCGCCTGGGCTTGGCCCAAAGATCGAGTACATGGATCACCAGCAGAGTCTGCCGCAAATCCTGCCGTTCTTTCCGGGCCTGAAAAGGGAGGATCTGCCGGATGGGCAGGGATGGGCGGTCGAGCGGGTCACGCTTTCGACCCACAATGGCACCCATCTCGATGCGCCCTGGCATTATCATCCGACGATGAACGAGGGCGAGCGCGCCTGGACAATCGACGAGATCCCGCTCGAATGGTGCTTCCAGCCGGGCGTGAAGCTCGACTTCCGTCGTTTCGAAGATGGCTATGTCGCGACCGCCGCCGACGTGGAGGCCGAGCTGAAGCGCATCGGCCTTGAGCTGAGGCCGCTCGACATCGTCGTCGTCAACACCCGCGCCGGGGCCAAATATGGCCGTCCGGACTATGTCGCCTCCGGCTGCGGCATGGGCGCCGAAGCCACGCTCTTTCTGCTCGAACGCGGCGTGCGGGTGACCGGGATCGACGGCTGGAGCTGGGACGCGCCGTTCGTCCATACGGCGAGACGCTACGCGCAGAACCACGATCCCTCGATCATCTGGGGAGGGCACAAGGCTGGCCGTCACATCGGCTATTGCCATATCGAGAAGCTGCATAATCTCGAGGCGCTTCCGTCAAACGGCTTCATGGTGTGCTGCTTTCCCGTCAAGATCGAGCGCGCCTCGGCCGGCTGGACGCGGGCGGTCGCGATCATCGAAGAGTGAACGAAAAGGGACGAAAAGGTCTTGAGCTTGCCACGGCGGCGCGCGAAACCGTCGGGCGGAGACCAGACGAAAGCTCGTCCGATGCAAATGTTCCCCCCGCCGCGCGCGGTCGGAGTCCACCACCCGGCTTTGCGCACGCTCCACTGGCTGATGGCGTTTGTGATTTTCGTCGCCCTCGGCCTTGGCATCTCGGCGACGCAGCTGCCGCGCGGCCACCTGCGCTCCGACGTGTTGTTCGTCCATAAATCGTTCGGGATCACGGTCCTCGCGTTGATTGTCGTGCGAGTCATCGTCCGCCTTGTCGTCGGCGCCCCCGCTTACGTCGTTCCGCTGCGCCGGCTGGTCAAAGCCGCGTCGCGCTCCGTGCATATCCTGCTGTACACGCTGATGATCGCGATGCCGGTCAGCGGCTACATCATGTCGAGCGCCGGCCGGCACGACGTCTCGTTCTTCGGCCTCTTCACGCTTCCCAATCTCGTTCCCCGCGATAAGGCGCTCGCGGAGGCGGCGAGCTGGACGCATTTCATTTTGGCCTGCACGCTCGGGACCATGCTCGCCGCGCACCTGACGGCGGTCATCTGGCACGCGCGGGTCAAACGCGACACGGTGCTCACCCGCATGTGGCCGCGTTTCCGGCCGGTGCCGCCGGTCCGATAGGCGCAGGCGCCCGTACTCGCGGAACGCCGGCTTTTATGGTATCGATGACGCCAGTGCAAAGCGCGAAGTGAGGAGTGCGCCATGGCGCAAGGTTTGACTGCCCGGATCGTCGGGCTCGCCGGAAACGACCCCCTTTTCGCGCGCATCCGGCAGGAAGCGGAAGAAGCGGTTCGGCGCGAGCCGGAGCTCGCGACCTTCTTGATGACGAACATCCTCAACCATGGGGCTTTGGAGAGCTCGGTCGCCCATCGGGTCTCGTCGCGCCTCGGCCACCAAGACCTGCCCGCCGCGCTGATTCGACAAACCTTCACAGAGGCGATCGCGCGCGACCCTTCGATCGGCGAGGCGTTCCGAGCCGACATCATGGCGGTCGCCGACCGCGATCCCGCCTGCCTCAGGATGATGGAGCCGCTCCTCTACTTCAAGGGATTCCAGGCACTCCAGGCCTATCGCTTGTCGCACTGGCTGTTGAAAGTCGGTCGCCGCGACTTCGCGCTGAGCCTGCAAAGCCTCGTCTCGGCGACCTTCGGCGTCGACATCAATCCCGGCGCTCGGATTGGCAAGGGGGTGTTCCTCGACCATGCGACCGGGCTCGTGGTCGGCGAGACGACGGTGATCGAAGACAATGTATCGATCCTGCAAGGGGTGACGCTGGGAGGCACCGGCAAGGAGACCGGCGACCGCCATCCGAAGATTCGCCACGGCGTGCTGATCGGGGCGGGGGCGAAGATTCTCGGCAATATCGAGATCGGTTATTGCGCGCGCGTGGCGTCAGGCTCCGTCGTGCTTGCGCCGGTGCCGCACAACAAGACGGTCGCCGGCGTCCCGGCCCGCATCGTCGGCGAAGCCGGATGCGCCGAGCCGGCGCGCGACATGAACCAGATCCTGGCCGACAAGGCGGGCGAGCCCCTGAGCTGAGGCTAGTCGGGCGCCTTGCGGGGCGCCCCCGCTTCTGGCAAAGCGACCCCGCCTGGAATCGAGCGAGGGTGAGCGCCGTGGACAAAGCCGAGATCGTCAAGCTGCGCGAGTTTCTGCGCAAGTCCTTTGGCGCGCCGGCGTTGCAGGTCACGCCGAACTCGAAATCGGCGGAGGCGGCCGACGTGTCGCTCGGCGAGCGCAAGATCGGCGAAATCGCCGTCGACGACGAGGACGGCGACAGGTCGTTCTCGTTCGCAATGAAGGTCCCGGTCGGTCGGCCCATCCTGCAGGATTACCTGAGGAAGCTGTTCGAGAACGACAAGCTGACGGTCCTGGGACGGCTCAAGAAGACGGACTTTGTCGAGCTCAACAACGGTCCCGATTTCCTCGGAATTGTATCCGCCGACGATCCCCAGGGATCGAGTTTCACACTGCAGATGGCTATCCTCGACATCGATCTCGACGACGAGTGAATCGGGCTCGCGCCCGCGGGTCGCAGGCCCGAGGAGGATTTCAAAGCGATGCCGCTCTATTCGCTCGAAGGCAGTCATCCTAAGCTGCCGCCCGAGGGACATTACTGGATCGCCCCCGACGCGACCGTCATCGGCGACGTCAGGCTTGGGCGCGACGTTGGCATCTGGTTCGGCGCGGTCCTAAGGGGCGACAACGAGCCGATCATCGTCGGGGCGCGGACGAACATCCAGGAGCTCTGCACTCTGCACACCGACATGGGCTCTCCGCTGGAAATCGGAGAGGACTGCACGGTCGGCCACAACGCGATCCTGCACGGCTGCAGGATCGGCGACGGCTCGCTGATCGGAATGGGCGCGGTCGTGCTCAACGGGGCGAGAATCGGCCGCGGCTGTCTGGTCGGCGCCCGGGCGTTGGTCACCGAGGACAAGGTCTTTCCCGACCATTCGCTGATCATCGGCTCGCCGGCCAAGACGATCCGCACGCTCGACCCCGCCGCGACCGAAGCCCTGCGCGGCTCCGCCCAGCACTATGTCGAGAAGTGGCGCCGCTACGCCTCAGGGCTCAAGCGAATCGGCGGCTAAAGCAGGTTCCGATCAACTGGAATCGTCGCTCGCCTTGAAGGGCTGGGCGCCGGCGATCCTCCATCTCCTGCGGATAGCTTCCAAACGCTTCCGAAAAATTTCGCCAGGGCTTCAAAACTGTTGCGAAAACACTCAAATTCCTTCTGATTGTTTCAGAAAAATTACCTGGAAGAACTATATTTATCATAGACTTACAAACCTAATTTGCCGGCCGAACGGCTTGAAATTTTTCGTGACGCCGCACGGCTCGGTCCGGGGCTGATAATCAACATCCCGTGATTGTCCTTCCTAAGGGCTGCGACGGAGCGATCTCCGCCCAGGCCCGGGGCAGAGGTTGCGGTCTTCAGAACGTATCAAGAACATAACTTAGAGCTCTTGTCAACACATTTGTTCTCCCGCGCGCTGCGAGGCCGCGGCGCCGGACGTTCAAGAGCAGCGCGCGTTTGCCTGCCAACTCGATCTTGATCCAGTGAAACGAACCCGATCGAGAAGGCCGAATGCGCAAATGACTTCGCTGTCTGCGGCTATGATGCAACTTGATCGGAATCTTCTCTAGTGTTGTGTCTTTAACGCTTGGATCCCGAGCCGCCGGAAGGTCGTAGGCTCCAAGAGTCCGAGCAAGGCGCTTTTTTGTTTTTCAGCACCCGAGCAGGCGGCGCCGGCCCTCCGCCCGCCGCAACTCCGAGCAACTGGTCGTCTCCCTGTTACCGGCTGGAGCAGGGAGTTAATTCCCGATAATTCTCCCTGATATCTGCCCGACGATGACATGTATTTCTTGCTCAAGAGACTGTAAACAAATGATTTTCGCTCAGGCCACAGGTGTTAATTGTCGTCAATTCTCGCTCGGCAGGGAGGAACAGGGAGAAAATCGTTCCTGGCCGACGGCCGCCAGACGCCTGGGCGGCAATGCATCGTAAAGATTTCCAGAAACAGGAGACGGCGCTTTGCATTTGATTCAGTACACTAGCGAGGGCGCGTTATGGCCAGCGAGAAATCACGGCAGCGCGCCACGGGCGATGAGTTCGCTCTCGAGATCGACACCGGGGCGATAATGGATCGCCGCCATCCCGGCCGCTTGGGAGGCTCGAACATTGGCTATCGAGTCGTCAATGAACAAGAGGTCGCTCGCCGGGCGGCCAACGCGATCGAACAGGATCTTGAAGATCCGCGGGTCAGGTTTGGCGACGCCGACATGGCCAGAGACGACGCAGGTGTCGAATTCCCTCAAGAAGTCGTATTGCTCTTGCACGAGCGCGAACGTCTCCCAGGCGAAGTTGCTGAGCGCGTGAACCGGCTGGCCCCGGCCTTTCAGGCGACGCAAGACCGCCACGTTCTCCTCGATCGGGCCGTCGATCGTCTCGAGCCACCGCGCGTGGAAGAGCCTCAACTCGTCCGCGAATTCGGGAAACGCTTCCGCACGTTCCGCCACGGCCCGGGCGAAATCCGCCGCGACGTCGGTATGGGCGACAAAGTCCATGCTGCAGGCGGTCGCGAGGAAGCGCTCCATCCGCGTTTCGTCGTCGAACATCTTGCAGAACAGATTGCGCCGGTCCCAGCGCAACAAAACATTTCCGATGTCGAAGACGACAATCAAAACGGAGGCGACCTCAGGGTACAAGCGCGGCGACGCCGGCGTATATCATAGGGCGCCGTGATCTGGGCCGTTCTCGGGCGGGAAAGGCAAACCACGAGACGGCGCGCAAGCGAGCGCGAGGGAATCGACCGCAAGCCTCGACTGGCTACGGGCCCCGGCCTCCGCGCCCCGCCAAGAACGACGGTGACCTCTCGGCGTCTTCCCCGCGAGCCTTGCAACGGCCAGGTCAGCTGCCCGAATAGCCGTGCGGGTCCCCCTGCGCGGCTGTTTTGTCAGGCCGACCCGTTCAGTCAGATGGTGTTCGACTTCATCTGTTCGGCGATGTAATCCGCCTGCCGGATGGCCGAGAGTCACGATCGTCAGGGTCGGGTTCTCCGCCCCGCCGGTCGTGAACTGGCTCCCGTCCGAGATGAAGAGATTCTTGATGTCGTGCGTCTGGCCGTGCTTGTTAACCACGCCGTCACGCGCATTGGCGCTCATGCGGTTCGTGCCCAGGTTGTGCGTCGAGGGATAGGGCGGAGTGGGGAAGGTGCGCGTCGCGCCGACCGCCTCATACATTGCCGCACCCTGTCGATAGGCGTGATTGCGCATCGCAATGTCGTTCGGATGATCGTCGAAATGCACGTCCGCGACCGGAAGGCCCCATTTGTCCTTCTGGTCGCTGAGCGTCACTCGGTTGGTCTCCTGGGGCATGTCCTCGCCGACGATCCACATGCCAGCCATATTCGAATAACCGTCGATCGCTGTGGTGAACTCGCGGCCCCAAGCGCCCGGATCAAGGAACGCCGCAAGGAATGGGAGGCCGAGGGAGAGCGTCTCCAGTTCGTAGCCGCCGACGAAGCCGCGGCTCGGATCGTTTCGCGCCTCGTCGCGCATGATGCCGGCCATGGTCGTTCCGCGATACATATGCACCGGCTTCTCGAACACGGCGTAGACCGATCCGGTCGTGTGACGCATGTAGTTGCGCCCGACCTGGCCGGAGGTATTGGCAAGGCCGTCAGGAAACTTCGACGAGGCGGAGTTGAGCAGGAGGCGGGGGCTCTCCAATGAATTGCCGGCGACTGCGACGATGCGCGCCTTCTGGCGCTGCAACTTGCCGTCTGCGTCGAAATAGGTCACGCCCGTGACCTTGCCGGAGGCGTCGTGCTCGATCTGCGCGACATGCGATTCTGGGCGAACCTCCATGTTGCCGGTCGCCTCGCCCTTCGGGATCTCAGTGTAGAGCGTCGACCATTTTGCGCCCCACTTGCAGCCTTGGAAGCAGAAGCCGGTCTGCTGACAGGAATTGCGGCCGTCGCGCTGGACGGAATTGATGGCCATTCGGCCGGTGTGGCACTCCTTGTAGCCGAGCTTGTCGGCGCCGGCCTTGAAGACCTTGAAATTGTTGCTGCCTGGCAGTCCGGGCAGGTCGTTCGTGCGGGTGACCCCCATCTTGTCCTCGGCCTTGGCGTAATAAGGCTCGAGGTCGGCGAGAGTGAGCGGCCAGTCGAGAAGATTCGCGCCCGGAATGCGCCCATAGGTCGATGCGTCCTTGAACTCGCGCTCCTGGAAGCGGAGGGACGCGCCCGCCCAGTGGATCGACGTACCGCCGACGGCTTTGACGATCCAGGCCGGCAGATTGGGGAAGTCCTTGTGGACTCTCCAGTTGCCGGAGGTCGTGCGCATGTCCTTCCAGGCGAGTTGCGCGAAGCTGTCCCATTCGTCGTTGATGAAGTCCTCGTATTCGATACGCTTTCCCGCTTCGAGCACGACGACTTTTATGCCCTTCTGCGCAAGCTCGTTGCCCAGCGTGCCGCCGCCCGAGCCCGATCCCACGATGACGACGACGCTGTCGTCGTTCTGATCGAATTTCGCTGCCATGTCCGTTTCCTCGCCTGAATTGGGCTTTCGTTCCTCTGGTCAGAGCCAGGTGATGTCGTCGAAGCCGCGATGGATGTAGCCGCCCTTGGAGAAGGATTCGCCCTCGTATCCAAAGATCGGCCAGATCTCTTTCTGGTTGTAGAGGGAGGCGATCAGGCCCGAGCGGATCGTCTCGAAAGTCGGATTTGCGCTCTCGTTCTTGAGGATCGCGACCCGCTCAATTTCCCACGGCCGGCCGACGTAGCCTCCGTTTCCCGCGGCCGCATCGAGCGCAGCGACGAACGCTTCCAACTCAGCTTTCACCTGGGGATCGCCAGCGGCCTTTTCATCGTAGCCCTTCATCGCGATCGCGTAGAAGCGGTCGGGGACCCTGTCGTGCGGGTATATGTCGCGCGCGACCAGGATCAGGGTTTTCATCGTCTCGGGCTTCAGGCCCTTGACGTCGAGAGCCCAGGCTTCAGATGCGTTGAGCAGCGCGCCGGTCGGAGTGATGGCGACCGCGGCGGCGAAGCCGATCGCGGACCTTTGCAGGAAAGAGCGGCGGGAGAACCTTCCCTCCGCGGACGCCGTATCGTTTGCCGTCATGGTTGTTTCCTCCTAATTTTCAGAAGCTTACTGGCGTTTTTGTTGATCGTTATTTGTACCGACCGAACTTCTGCAGCACCTCGATCTTGTAGCCGTCGGGATCTTCGACGAAGAAGAACCGGGTGATCTGTTTCCCGTCGCGGTTGAACTCAACGATTTTACGCGGGTTAAGGCCCTCGGCCTCGAAGCGGCGATGCTCCGAGTCGAGGTCGTCGACCACGAAGGCGACATGCCCATAGCCGGAGCCTAGCTCGTAAGGCTCGGCGCGGCCCTTGTTGACCGTCAGTTCGATCTCGAAAGGCGATTCGGGGTTCGAGAGATAGACGAGCGTGAAGTCCGGAAAATCGAGCCGGTCGGCGACCTCGAGCCCGAACGCCTTCTGGTAGAACCCGAGGGACCGCGCCGCGTCCAGAACGCGGACCATCATGTGGATCGCTTTCGCCATTCCTCAATCACGCTGACAGCCGTCGCTTCCCGCGACGCAAGTCGGGGAAAGTTACTGGGGCGCGGCGGGCGCGGGTGTTATTGGCTTACTACGCTGGTCTCCCGCCTCACGCAGCCTCGGCGCTCTTACGGCCCCGCTGGACACGCTGGCTTTCGATCGCCACAACGCAGATGCAGCGAAGGTGAGAGGTGAAGTTCGGCACCTCCCCCCACAAAAGCAGGACCTCGCGGTGCAGCGTCGAAATGAAGCGAGGCACAGTCAGGCCTTCGCCCGCGGCGATCTCCTCGAGGATTTCCCAGAACACCTTCTCCAGGCGAATGCTCGTGCTCTGGCCGTTCAGCCGGATGGAACGGGTCTCGAATGCGTAGCTGTCCGGAGGACTGCTCGCAAAAAGGTGGCACATGTTCCCTCCCTTTGCCGGCTTGACCCGACCTTTCGCGACATTGGCGACACTGGCTCCCGCCGTCCGATAGTCCAATCGCCTGTCGAAGGCGTCGAGCCGGAGGCTCTATCTATGGCTCTCCCGACGTCCTCCGTCGAGGGCGGGCTCGATTTCCACGCGCTCGTTCCGAGTAACCCATTAGTCGGGGCTGCCCACCGGGTCAGGCGACTGGCGCCTGTCTTCGCGGGAAGGTGACGCAGAGCCGCGATGGCGGGCTGGTCCTCGACTTGCACCGCCCTTCGCGTGATGCGTGACGGGGTCTTTTTCAGCTTGCGACCGGGACGTGCGGCTTGGAGGCGAACGCCGACAGCAGATAGAGGGCGATGGCAAGCAGCAGAAGGTATCGGAAGCCGAGCAGCGTCGAAAAGGATTCGCCGAGCCCTCCGAGCACCGACCCGGCGATGTTGGAGCCGAACGCCATGTCCGCGTCGGGAGAGTCTCGGAACGTTTTTGCGAAGATCACTCCAGCGAAGAACATCGGACCGAGCGCCAGTGCGCAAGGCGCGACGTATCGCAGGAGAATCCCGCCGCCCAGGAAGGCGTCCAGCGGCACGATCGTGGCCGCGGCCAGAACCGCGAACAGCCCGGCATAGTGCCAGACGAGCCGCGTCGGAGCGAATTTCATGACGAAAAGGTTCGCGAGCAGAATCATGATCAGAACGGTGAAGAACACCATCGAATTGACGATCCAGGTGCTGCCGAACAACAGCGCCAATTGCACGACGGCCTTGGTTTCGAGGAGCATGAACGCTGCTCCCAGAAAGAACATTCGACTGTTGATACGGAGCCCGCTCTCGGGCTTGGGCAGGAACAGATAGACCATGGCGACGCCGAGGACTCCGAGCAGAACCATCGAGCGGATGGTAAGGCCAGGGATGAGTTTGTCGCGGAGATAGAGGAACGGCCAGTCGTCCGTGGCCAGTTTCGGAGCGCCGAACTCCTCGACGAGCCTCGTTGGCGCGATGCGCTGCCATTCCCTCCGTTGGGCAGGGGGCAGGGTTTCCGGTCGAACTGCGAAGCCATCGACGTCCGCATTGCGGGGCGGCAGGATGTTCAGCCAGTAGTCGCGATGGGCGGCGAAGGCGTCGGCGATTTTCTGATTGCAGCCAGCGATGACCATGGCGAAGCCGGCTGGCGACGAAGAGGGAAGCATTTCCTGGTAGGGCAGGGTCAGAACGGTCGGTTCGCAACCGAAGGCGCTCTTCGCCATCGATGCAATCCGCTCCACCACCCATCCTTGCCGGAAGTAATTGTACGTGACGAAAAGCCCTCCTGGCTTCAGCACCCGCTTGATGTCCTCGAACGCCTGTTGCGTGAAAAGATAGCTCTCGAGCCTGATGTTGGCGTAGCCGCTGTGGAGAATGAGCGAATCCACCAGCGCATAGACGACGAGATCGTATTGACGCTGGGCAGTTCGAAGGAAATGCCTTCCGTCGTCGAGATGACGCTCGACGCGCGGGTCGTCGTAAGGCTTGTCGGGATTCTGGGTGACGCCGATTCTCTGGATCTCCGGATCGATTTCGACCGCGTCGACATGCCGCGCCCCATAATGCAGTGCATGGTCGACGTCATTGCCGGATCCTGCGCCGATGATCAGCGCGTCCTTGAAGGGCGCTCCGCCGGACGCCCGGTTGAGCAGGTGGATAAGGGAATACGAGGAGCCGCCCTTGTCGAACGGGACGATCTGCTGGTGGCCGACATTGTTGACCGAGATCTCCAGATTGTCGGGTCGAAAGTCGACCGCGTAATAGGGCGACCAGGAGATCTGGTCCCCGGGATGCCTTCCATGCATCCCCTGAATCGCAATCGCCGCCACGACGCCGGTCAGCGCGAAGACGCGCGGCCTCGTCAGTCCATGGGCTTCGCGCAGCAGGTAAGCGACGCCGGCGCAGCCGACGAGAAACCAGATCCATGGCGGGGCGTGCGCAAAGGACAAGGCTGAAAACCCGACGATACCGATGAGACTACCGCCGATGTTGTAGGCATAACCCATGACCCGGTCGGAACAGTCGTCGAAAGCTCGCCCCAGGACCTGGCCGAGCCCGACAAACATCAGCGCGACCAGGACGAAAAACACGCCTGCGACGGCTTCGATTGGGACGGCGAATTGGGCGACGTCGCGATTGCGATACTCGGTCCCGAAGAAAATCTCCTGCGGCGAGCCCTGGCCGCCGACATCGATCGCAAAGCCGCTCCAGGTCCGGTAGATCGCGAGCAGGGCGATCGCCGCCACAACGGCGGTGAAGGCGAGAAAGGGAAAGGCGCCGAGCCAGTCCCGGCGCTGACGCGCGGCCAGGCAGCCGCAGGACATCCCCAGAAAGGACGAAAGCAGGATGATGTTGGTGAAGAATTGCAGGAAAATGACCGTGGTCGCGAACCACCGGATGCAGGCCAGTTCCAGGAAGAGGACAAGGAATCCGGTGAGGACGAGAGTCCGCGCATTCGCGCCCGCGCTCGCGTCCGCGCGACCGGCCGGCACGGCGGCCGGAAACGACATCGCAGCATCGGCCATGGCGCCTTCCAGTCCCGGAAACGTCGCTCACGGAGGGCAGCCGACTTATTGTTGGCCGGCGTCCGCGCGCGGTTGCGCACGCGACTTGAGTGAACTTGCCGAAGGTATTGGCCCGGCAGCTTTTGCGAAGCTTGCGGGAGGCCGGCTCATCGGGACGAAATGCACGCCAGAGAGATGACCGTCTGTGACGGGAGCGCCTAAGAGAACTTCAGAATTTGCAGGCGAAGCGAGGAACGCACCTATTAGGAGAGCAAGGACTCGACCGCGAGCCCCGAATGGCGTGAGGCGAAGCGCGTGCGCGCGCCCAACCTGCGGCCGAGCGCGACGGCGATTTCGCTTCGTCTTGTCGGAAGCCTCCTGGAAGAGATCAAGATCGCGGCCCCCAAGCGCGACGCGCCTTACCAGTCGCTGATCAAGATGCGGCTCGCGGAGAAGGTAGGGTAGGCGCGTCGCTATCGACGACGCTACGACCTCGAAAACTTCTTATACTTCAGCCGGTGCGGGATGACGCTGTCGATCCCCAGCCGCCGCTTCTTGTCTTCCTCGTAGTCGGCGAAATTGCCTTCGAACCACTCGACATGGCTGTCGTCCTCGAAGGCGAGCATGTGGGTGGCGATGCGGTCGAGGAAGAAGCGGTCGTGGCTGATGATGACGGCGCAGCCGGCGAAGTCGAGCAGCGCTTCTTCCAGGGCGCGCAGCGTATCGACGTCGAGGTCGTTGGTCGGCTCGTCGAGCAGGAGCAGGTTCGCGCCGCTCTTTAACATTTTGGCGAGATGGACGCGATTGCGCTCGCCGCCCGATAGCATGCCGACCTTCTTCTGCTGGTCGGGGCCTTTGAAATTGAAGGCGCCGCAATAGGCGCGCGAGTTCATCTCGCGCTTGGCGAGATAGATGACGTCATTGCCGCCCGAAATCTCCTCCCACACCGTCTTCTTGTCGTCGAGCGCGTCGCGCGACTGGTCGACATAGCCGAGCTGCACCGATTCGCCGATCCGGATTTCGCCCGAATCAGGCTTCTCCTGGCCGGTGATCATGCGGAAGAGGGTGGTCTTGCCGGCCCCGTTCGGGCCGATGACGCCGACGATGCCGCCTGGCGGCAGCTTGAACGTCAGCTTGTCGATCAAGAGCCGGTCACCGTAGCCCTTGGACAAGGCTTCGAAGTGGATGACGTTCTGGCCGAGCCGCTCGGCCACCGGAATGATGATCTGGGCGGTGGTCGGCGCCTTCTCGCTGCTCTTCTTGACGAGCTCGTCGTAGGCCTGGATGCGCGCCTTCGACTTCGCCTGGCGGGCCTTGGGCGAGGCCGCGATCCACTCGCTTTCCTCGGCGAGCGCCCGTTGGCGCGCCGCGTCCTCGCGCCCTTCCTGCTCGAGTTCGCTTCTGCTTCTGTTTGAGCCAGGACGAGTAATTGCCCTCGTAGGGGATGCCGCGGCCGCGGTCGAGCTCGAGAATCCAACCCGTCACGTTGTCGAGGAAGTAGCGGTCGTGGGTGACGATGAGGATCGCGCCCGGGTAGTTGCGCAGATGCCCTTCGAGCCAGTTGACCGTCTCGGCGTCGAGATGGTTCGTGGGCTCGTCGAGCAGCAGAAGATCGGGCTTTTCGAGCAGGAGGCGGCAGAGCGCGACGCGGCGCTTCTCGCCGCCCGAGAGCATCGTCACATCGGAATTGTCTGGTGGGCAGCCGAGCGCGTCCATCGCCTGCTCGACCTGGCTGTCGAGATCCCATAAGGACTTGGCCTCGATCTCGTCCTGCAGCCGCGTCATCTCATCTGCCGTTTCGTCGGAATAGTTCATCGCGAGCTCGTTATAGAGGTCGAGGATCGCCTGCTTGTCGCCGACCCCGAGCATGGCGTTCCCGCGCACGCTCAGAGCCGGATCGAGCTGCGGTTCCTGCGGCAGGAAGCCGACCTTGGCCCCCTGGGCGACAAACCCCTCGCCTACGAATTCGGTGTCGAGGCCGGCCATGATGCGCAGAAGCGTCGACTTGCCGGAGCCGTTCACGCCGAGCACGCCAATCTTGGCGTCCGGATAGAAGGAGAGGTTGATGTTTTCCAGCACCTTCTTGCCGCCCGGCCAAGTCTTGGTCAGGCCCTGCATGTGATAGATGAACTGGCGCGCGGCCATTGCATGTCCTTGCGAATTGAAGGGTGAGATTTGCGCGGGGAATATCAGGGGCGGAGGGGGGTGGCAATCCATTGCCCTCTTCGCCGACTCTTGGCCGCCCTTGATCTCCAATCGCATCGGATATGATACAAGTGTCGTCCTTTCGATCGGTTGACGGCCGGCGCGCGACAACGCCGCTGGGCTCCTTCATCTTATTTCATCCAGGGATTTGGAACGCCCATGAGATCACTGAGCATCGCGGTTGCGCTGGTCGGCCTTGCGGCGCTCGTGCAGCCTGCACTGCAATTGAACCTCTCCGCCGCACTGCTCGGGCTCGTCATCCTGGTCTGCGCCGCTACGACCCGACGCTCGATCGCCATATCCAGCTTTCTGAAGATTTTCGTTGGCATCTTCTCGGCCGAAACGCTGGTGTTCGGCATCGCCGTCGTCGCCGCGCGGGCCGGCTATTGGCCGCCTGGTTTCGCTCAGGAGAAGCCGCCGGAATCGTTTGCGCTCACCGTCGCGGTCTTCTCGATCCTGGTCTACGCGGTGGCGCAGCTTCCGACGGTCGGGCAGATCATGCGCATCGCTGACCGCTACTTCAACGCCGAGGAGACGGCTCGCGCGCGCATCTGGCCGTTCGCCTCATATGCCGCGGAGGAGCGGCATATCGCGACGGCGATGGTCGTCTTTCTCGTCCTCATCAACCAGGCCGAGGTCGCCATCACCGTGCGGCTGAATTTCTTCAACCGCACCTGGTTCGACGCCATCCAGAACCGCAACGAGGGCGTGTTCTGGCAGCAGCTGCTGCTCGTCTTCACGCCCTACGCCTTCATCTTTGTGGCGATGACCGTCGTTGAATTCTTCGTCCAGTCGATGCTGGTGGTCCGCTGGCGGACCTGGCTCACTGACCACTTCGTTTCGCGCTGGCTGAACCGGCACAATCATTACCGGATCAGCTTGGTCGAGGGGCAGACCGACAACCCGGACCAGCGCATCCAGGAGGACATCTTCCGCTTCATCAACGGCGGCTCCGACGGCGCCACGACGGCCTACGGACTATACGATTTCTCCATTCTGCTGATCTCGACCGTCACCACGCTGGTTTCGTTTTCCGTGGTGCTGTGGAGCCTGTCAGCGCAATTCACTCTGCCCGGGACGAATATCCTCGTGCCCGGCTTTCTGTTCTGGGTGGCGCTGATCTACGCCGCCTCGGGAACGCTTATCACCCATCTGATCGGCCGAAGGCTCATCCCCCTCTATTTTCAGCGGCAGCACATGGAGGCGGACTTCCGCTTCTCGCTCGCGCGGTTGCGTGAATACACAGAGCAGGTCGCGCTTCTGGGCGGCGAAAACGCGGAGAGAAACATCCTCGGCGGACGCTTCGGGGCTCTGATCGCCAATTGGCTCGCCGTGATCTTCCGGCGGATGCGCGTGATCGCGTTCACCCAGATGTTCGGCCAGCTCTCGCCGATCATTCCGTTCATCTTCACCGCGCCGTTTTATTTCGCGCGCAAGATCGAGCTCGGCACGATGACGCAGACGGCGCAGGCCTTCGGGCAGGTCTCCACCGCGCTGACCTTCTTCGTCAATTATTACACCAATCTCGCCGCCTTCAAATCGGTGGTCGACCGTCTCAATTCGTTCGACGCGGCGATCGACGCCGCGCAAGCGCTGATCGCGGCGGGTCCTGCTCGCGTCGATGCTGCTGCCGGCGCGCCGGCGATCGATGTCGACGACCTCGAATTATCGCTGCCCGGTCGAGGGCCAATCGTCGAAGTCGGCCATCTGGAGCTAAAGGCGCGTGAAAGCGTCGCTCTTTCCGGCCCGTCGGGGGCTGGCAAGTCGACGTTGTTCCGGGCGATTTCCGGCATCTGGCCGTTCGGCGAAGGCCGCATCACGAGGCCGGCTGCCGCGCAAGTGATGGTGGTCCCGCCGAAACCCTATATCCCGATCGGCACGCTGCGCTCGGCCGTCACTTATCCGGCGGTTCCCGGAACCTATACGGACGACGACATTCGGACCGCGCTCACGGACGCCCATCTCCCCCATCTCGTCGGCGAACTCGACCACGAGGAGGTCTGGTCGCAGCGCCTGTCGAGTGGCGAGCAGCAGCGGCTGGCGCTCGCGCGCGCGCTCCTGATGCGGCCGGACTGGCTGTTCCTCGACGAATCGACTTCGGCCGTCGACGAAAAGCTCGAGGCGCAACTCTACGCCGTCCTGGCGCGTCGGCTGCCGGGGACGACAATCATGTCGATCGGCCATCGTTCGGCGGTCGTCGCGCTCCACCAGCGCCACCTCGAAATGACGCCGGAAGAGGGCCTATTCACGCTGCGCGATGCGCCTAAGGTCGTGGCGGCGCGTCCCTAGCGGCAGGGGCGCCGATCATGCCGCGGCGCTCCCAAATGCTCGCCGAAGAACCGGTGGTCGTGGATCTCATGCCGAAAACAAGCGCAGGAATTCTGTTGTTCCGGAAGCACGCCGAGGGCGTGCAGGTCCTGCTTGTCCATCCGGGCGGTCCTTTCTGGATGACAAAGGATGAAGGCGCCTGGTCCATGCCGAAAGGACTGGCCGACGAGGGCGAGGATCTGCTCGTCGCCGCCAAGCGGGAATTTTTTGAAGAAACCGGGATGGCGGTCAGCGGCGCGTTCATCCGCCTCGGCGCGCACAAGCAACCCGGGGGCAAGACGGTAGTGGCCTTTGGTTGTGAGGGCGAATTCGATCCGGCGTCGCTCGCGAGCAACAGTTTCACCATGGAATGGCCTCCCCGATCCGGGAAGACGGCGGAATTCCCGGAAGTGGACCGGGCCGCCTGGTTCTTTCTCGACGAAGCGTTGAAGAAATTGACCAAGGGGCAAAGACCGATCATCGCCGCTTTGGCCGATACGCTGGGCGCAAGGTTGATAAAGGAATCGGACTGAAGGCCCTCATATGGGCCGCCTTGCCTTCCTCCCCGTCCGCATGAGAAACGGCGGCTCGACCTAGATCAACGTTTCGTGTCTCTGGACTCCCTGCATGCACTTCTGGTTCGATATCGCCGACTTCGCCCTCAAGGCGCTCATCGTTGTCGTGGCGATCATCGCTGCGATCGGCGGACTCGCCATCATTATCGCGCGGCTCACCCGATCGGCCGAGCCGAAGGACCGGGAGATCAAGGTCCGTTCGCTGAACGAGCGCTACGACGACCTGCGCGACGCAATGAATGCTGCGCTCCTCGACAAGAAGGAGCGCAAGGCGCTCATCAAGGCGCGCAAGAAGGCGGCGAAATCCGCCGCCAAGGCGCGGCGCGTGGCCGAGCCGCCCGGCAAGCGCATCTATGTAATGGCGTTCAAGGGTGACATGCGCGCGACGGCGGTGAGGCAACTCGGCCAGGAGATCGACGCGCTGCTCACGGTCGCGCGGCCTGAGACCGACGAAGCGGTCATACGGATCGAGAGCAGCGGCGGCACGGTGACCGGCTACGGTCTCGCCGCTGCCGAGATCCTCCGACTGCGTGAACGCAAGATCAGGGTAACAGCGTCGGTCGACCAGGTGGCGGCGAGCGGCGGTTACATGATGGCCTCGGCCGCCGACCGCATCGTCGCCGCGCCCTTCGCCGTTGTCGGCTCGATCGGCGTCGTCGCGCCGATCCCGAACCTGCATCGGCTTCTCAAGAAGAACGAGATCGACTTCGAGGAGATGACAGCGGGCGAGTTCAAGCGCTCGGTTTCGGTGCTCGGGGAAATCACCCCAGCCGGACGGGAGCATTTCAAAGGAAAGCTCGAGGACACCCACGGCGCGTTCAAAGCCCATGTGGCGCACTGCCGTCCGAACGTCGACATCGCCCGAGTCGCCAACGGCGACATCTGGCTTGCGAGTGAAGCGCTCGCGCTCGGCCTTGTCGACGAGATCGCGACCGGCGACGACTACCTCTTCCGCGCCCGCGAGAGCGCGCGGCTCTACGAGGTAACGACCGAAGCACGCAAGAGCCTTTTGCAGCAGTTTCTCAGCGGGCTCGGCTTTGCGGCTCGGCGGGCGACGGCGATTTTAAACGCACTTGCGGAGGGTGGCTGGGTCAGCGGTCACGGCTAGGGCGTGGCGCCTCCACATATCTGTCGATTGCCAGCGCCGGGACACGATTGCAAAATTGACGCCGGCCCGCACCGCTTGGACACGGGCAAGGGAAAGGTCATGCGCGTCTGCCGATTGTCGGGCGGCGCGCCACGGGCTCCCGCCGAGGAAGAGCGTGAAATGTGGGATGTAGCGCTAGCGCTGAAAGAAATGCGTGACGACGTCGCGGGGGCCGAGCGCGTCATCTTTATGCTAGAGCAATCCGGCCGGCAGCTGGCGGCGATTGCCGATCGCCGCGGCGACGCGGCGGTCGATCTGATGATAGAGCGCCACCTCGATGAAATCGCCCAGCAAATGGCGGCGACGCTGGCCAAGCAGACGTCGATCGCGGTGATGATGGAGTAACGGGACCGCGGAGCGCGACCACCTTGCCCGCGCTCGAGGGATGCGGCTAGCTTGCCGAACGCGTGTGCAAGGATCGCTCGATGCCGCCCACGGTCTCCCCCGGCGCCCTCACAGTACTTTCCGCCTACCCCGACCCGCCGTTCGAACTCATGCGCGACGGCGCCGCGACCGGCTTCGACATCGAGCTGATGCGCGCGGTCTGCACCCGGCTCGGGCTCGAACTGCGTCCGGTCGCATATCAGGGTGACGACTTCAACGATATTTTCGACGGTCTGCTCAACGGAACCTGCGACGCGGTCGTCTCGGGCACGACGATCACGCCGGAACGAGCCGCAAAGGTGCGCTTCTCCAGGCCTTATCTCGCCTTCGATCAGGGGATCGGCGTGAACCGCCGCAGAACGCCAAAGGTGGCGTCCTTCGCCGACTTGCGCGGCCTGACCGCGGGAATCCAGTCGGGAAACACGTCCGATCTCGTCGCGCGGCGGCTCCTGGCGCAGGGCAATATCGCCGCGATAAAGTACTATCCATATCACGGCATTCTTTCGGCGATCGACGACCTGGAGGCCGGACGCATCGGGCTCGTCATCAAGCTGCGGCCGGTTATCGCTTGGCTGATCAGGGACCGGCCCGACCTCGCTGTGCCGCTGCAATCGCCGACTGGCGAACGGCTCGGAATTGCCTTTGCTCCGGACCGGGCAGACTTGCGCGAGGCGGTGGATGCGGCGATCCAGGAGCTGCGGGCGAGTGGAGCGTTCGCAAGATTGCAGGCGGATTGGCACGGAACCGAGGCGACCCTCTGAAGGCGGAGCCGACAGGACATGCCATAGGCGGGCCGGGCGAGCATCCGCCCGGGTCGCCCGATCAGCGCAACTCGTAGCAATTGACGATCGTGCGATTGTCGTAGCCGCTGGCGAAGCCTGCGATCTCCCACCCGTCGCCGAGCAATTTTTCGATCGTCGGCGGCGGTTCCGCCAGCGCCGCGCCGCAGCCGGCGACGAAGAAGACGAGCCCAGCTCCGATGCGCATGCCGATGTCCTCCGGTCACAGAGAAAATCCTGTGCGTCGTTTGGGCCCGGACGATGACCGCGAAGGCGCGAGCGGCCGAATTGTTCTCCGCCCACATCCGGCCGCGACGGAGGCGTAACAATGGCGGCCCGTACGGCGAAGCTCGGAAGGCGGCCTTCCGTCATCCGGCCGTATTCTGAACAGGACGCCCCACGATGATCTCTCGACGTTCGCTCCTCATCCTCGTCGCCTCCGGAGCCGCGGCCTGCGCCGGCCCCGCTCTTGCGGCCGAGAGGGCCGATTACACGCCGGCCGCCTTCGACGCTGCGCTTGCCGCCAAGAAGCCGATTCTCGTCTGGATTCATGCAAGCTGGTGCCCAACCTGCAAGGCCCAGGCGCCGACCCTCGCAAAAATCGAAGCGGAACCGCAATACAAGGATCTCATGGTGTTCCGCGTCGATTTCGACTCCCAAAAGGAGGCGGTGAAGCGCTTCGGCGCGCGCATGCAAAGCACGCTGATCACCTTCAAGGATGGCAAGGAGACCGGCCGGTCGGTCGGTGAGACGGATCCAGCCGCCCTCGCTGCGCTGGTCGCCAAGGCCGGATGATAGAACGCCGGTGACCGTCGGAACATTGGGGCTCGCCCTGCTGGCGGGCCTTCTCTCCGTGCTTTCACCCTGCGTTCTGCCCTTGCTGCCGCTCGTGCTCGGCGCGGCGGCGAGCGAGCGCCGTGCCGGCCCGCTGGCGCTGGCGGCCGGCGTGGCGCTTTCGTTCGTGGGAATCGGCCTTTTCGTCGCCACGATCGGCTTTGCGATCGGGCTCGACGGCGAGAAATTCCGAACGGCTGCTGCCGTCCTGATGATCGGCGTCGGCGTGGTTCTGGCGGTCCCGAACCTGCAGACGCGTCTGGCGGCGGCCGGAGGCCCGATCAGCAATTGGGCGGATCAGCGCATCAACGCCCTTCAGCCACGCGGCCTTGCGGGCCAGTTCGGAATCGGTCTCCTGCTCGGTGCGGCCTGGAGCCCCTGTGTCGGCCCGACGCTCGGCGCGGCGTCGGCGCTAGCGGCGCAGGGCGCATCGCTCAGCCGGGTCGCGCTCACCATGCTCGCCTTCGGCGTCGGCGCGGCGACGCCTCTCATCGGCCTCGGGCTCATCTCGAGACAGGCAATGGCGCGCTGGCGGGGCGCGTTGATCGCCGGCGGCAAGAGCGCCAAGATCGCGCTCGGCGTCTTGCTTATCGCACTCGGAATCATGATCGTCGGCGGTTTCGACAGAAAGGCCGAGACGGCGCTGGTCGACTGGTCGCCACAATGGCTGACAGATTTGACGACGCGGTTTTGAGCAAGCCGGAGATGGCGTATCGCCTGGAAGTGGTGCTCGCCAGCGCGGCCGCCGTCTGGTTGCGGCCGCAGGCCGACCAAGACGTGGCCGATGTCCTGGCCCCTGGCGTCGCGATCAAGGTTCCCTGCTTCTGCCGCGGTCCCTCATCAGCTTTCCAAGCTTCCCACGTGTCTCTGGGCATAGAGCTGCACGCCGAGCTGATCGATTAGGGTGAGCTGCGCCTCGAGGAAGTCGATGTGCTTTTCCTCGTCCGTCGTCAGCTCCTCAAACAAATTCTTGGAAACGCGGTCGTTGACGGTCAAGCAATATTGCGCCGCCTCCAGGTAGAGCGTGCGGGCGCTCATCTCCGCCGCCAGGTCGCACTCCATGATTTCCTTGACGGATTTGCCGATCCGCAGCTGGTCGAGCGACTGCATGTTCGGCTGGCCGTCGAGAAACAGGATGCGGGCGACCAGCTTGTCCGCGTGGCGCATCTCCTCGATCAATTCCTCCCGCCACGTCTTAGCGAAATCTCTGTAGCCCCAGTTGTCGAAGATCCGATAGTGGAGCCAGTACTGATTCACCGCGGCGAGTTCGTGCCGCAGGGCCTTGTTCAAATAGTCGATGACCTGCTGATCGCCGCGCATGGATAGCTCCGCCGCTTGCGGCGCTGAAGACAGCAGCGCTCGCATCGCGTTCAATGAACGACGAAATCGAGACCGGCGCAAGCCGCGCCAACCTATAAGCAACCTATAAGCGGCGTCTTTGCCGTGAGCCGCCGGTTCGACTAACCTCACCGGCATGATCCGCTTCTCGCATAAGCCGCCGCCCGACGCCGAAGTGCGCAGGAGCGCCGCGCCCGTCATGGCCTACGACACGCGTCGGCTGCCGGTCTACGACTTGGCTTTCTACGACGATGCAAGGGATGGCATGTCCAAAATCGGTGAGACGATCGTGTCGCCGCGAGAGGCGGAAGCCTTCGACGTTCCAGCCGGCCACTTTTTTCGCATCGTCAGCATCGAGGGACCCCAGGTCGGCGACCTCAATCTGTTGAACGCGGCCAATCTTTCGGAACGGTTCTTCAGCGGCAAGACGCGCGCGCTGCACGCGACGCATCTGAGCACGGGCGACCGCCTGTGGAGCACGCTGCCCTACCTCAGGCCGATGGCGACGATCACCTTCGACACGCTCGACTGGTATGGCTTCGACGCAGACGGCGCCGGCGTTCATGACGTGATCGGCACGCGCTGCGACCCCTATACGAACCGGCTGCTGACCGGCGTCGACTACCACCATTGCTGTCACTCGAATCTGACGCGCGCCCTGGCGGCGCGGCTCAAGCTGTCCTTTGACGAGGCCGAGCGTCACGTCCACGACGTGCTGAACGTCTTCATGTGCACCGGTTTCAGCCACAACGAACATCGCTACTTCATGAAGGCGAGCCCGGTTCGGCCAAACGATTTCCTGGAGCTTTTCGCCGAGATCGACCTGATTTGCGCTTTGTCGGCCTGCCCGGGCGGAGATTGTGGCTCGAGCCATTCCAGCGACGAAGCGCGCTGTCACCCCCTGAAGGTTGAGATTTTTCGCCCGCACGCCGACGCGCTACGCGGCTGGAGACCGCCGCCGATCAGCTCTTATTCGGCCGGTTGAGCGTATTGACCTCGCGCTCACCCAAAGCGCTGCCGGCTGCGCTCCCGCGCCTTCAGTGCTTCCGTCGCGCGGTCGCGCGGCGGAGCCCCGCTGCGCATGGAGAAGAGCAACTTGCGCGCCGCCTCCGCGACTTCGTCGACCGCCTGGTCGAAGGCTTCGGCGTTGGCGTGTGACGGCTTCGAGAAGCCGCTCACCTTGCGCACGAACTGCAGCGCGGAGGCGCGGATCTCGTCCTCGCTCGCGGGCGGGTCGAAATTGAACAGTGGGCGAATGTTGCGGCACATGGGGGCCTCGCGATGGGCTATTGGATCAGTTCAAACCGGGCCGTGACGGAGACGGTCAGGTGGTCCTCGCCGGGCTCGATCGGCGTCGGGACCGCGGCGGCGGACCTGGCATAGGCACGGGCCGCGAACTGGACGGGCTGAGCGCCCGTCTGTTCGCTCAGCTGCATGAGCCGCCCGATCTTCGCGCCGCCGGCGCTGGCGTAGATTTCGGCCTTGCGCCTTGCGTCGGCGACCGCGAGCGGCCGCGCCTTGTCGATCAGCGCGCTCGGATCGTTCTCGCCGTAGGCGACGCCGTACATCGCATTGGCTCCCGCGTCGACAGCCTTGTCGATCAGCGAGCCGAGGCGGGGTAGGTCGCGGACGGTCACTGTCACCATGTCGGTGACGTTGTAACCCGTGATCAATTGCCCGTTCGGGCCGCCGGTCCGCGGGTTGGAGAATTGCGGCGTGATCGAGAGGCTCGAGGTCTGAATGTCGGCTGGGGCTACGCCCTCGCCCTTGAGTACGGAGATGAGCGAATTCACGGCTTTGGCGTTGGCCGTGACGGCTTCCCGGGCGTCCTTTCCCGCCGTTGTCACGCCGAGCGTCACCGAGGCGAAATCGGGCGCCGCCTTGACGCTGGCCTCGCCGACGACCTCGATCCAGCGCTCCTGATCAGCGCCGCCAGGCGGGGACGCGTGGGCCGGCCGCGGCCCGATGAGCACGAGGGCGAATGCAACGATGCAAACGAACGGAAAACTCCGCATGACCTTCTCCGTCTCGACCAGTCTCTCAACTGCCGGGCTTCGTCTCGCGGACCCGGTAGCGGAAGTCGCAATGGCTCGCCCCGCTCATGATCGTCTGGGTGCGGGTCAACGATATGCGCGGGTCATAGCCTTGGCAAAATGCGCCGTCGCGGCAGCACGACAGAAGGTCGCCGACCTCGCCGAGGCCCATCGCGCGGTAGGTCTCGGCGTAACGGCAGCGCGTGACGTTGAAATCGAAGACCCCGGGCGCGTCGGCGAGGACCTCGATCCTCAGCGCGTCGTCCTTGGTCCATAAGTGCAAGATCGACTTGAAGCTTTCGAGGTCCGCGCCGCCCGGCGCACGCCCGGCCATCTCGGCGCCAGCGGCGACCGCGGCGCGGCGGATGACGGCGCCGAGAATCTTGCGCGCCGTCGCCTCGCCGAGGGCCTTCACCATCTCGTCGTAGATCGGCGCGATCACGGCCGCCTCGATCTTCCGGCGAGCGAGAATGCCGAGCTCGTCCCCTGTCTTGTCGCCGTCCATCCGGGCCCTCGATTCAGGCAGGAGGCCCGCCTGCGCAAGACATTTTGCGCGCGGGCCGTCTCAAAGACTTAGGCGCCAAAGCCCTTTCGCGATTTTCACGGGATCGCGAAGCCGAGAGCGAGCGCTGGCGTGCCGGCAGCTCGCCCATACCATTCCCGGGCGTGGATTCAATTCTATCAAGCCCTTGCGGCGCGATTTTCGGGCGAGACGCCGAGGCATCGAGGAGCGCGGCCGCGCGACCAAATTCGTCGCCGCGAACAAAGCGACGCGAGGACGAAGGACTGAGGCGCGGCTTTGGATCGCCACGTCGCTTCGCTCCTCGCGATGACGGACAAGGAGCAGGCCGTCCAAAATCAACAAGTGCATTAGGTTGTAAATTAAGAACATAAAGTGAACATAGCACACATCCGGCTCGGCGCCAAGCATTTGTTGTCGCCGCCTCGGCAGCGCGAACACGACGGGCCCACTATCCTCGGGAGCTTTCCAGAGTGGGCCGGTGAGATTTACTCACCGCCTCGCCAAAGGGCGTCGGGGAGTATCGTTCGTGAGCTGATTGAGCCATGCGCCGGCGGCAATTCCGACCAGGAAGGTGAAGATATAGGTGAAGACTACGAACATGTTCGTCGGCGCTCCAGCCCGCCTGGGTTCAACAATAGTCCAGTGTCAGTTGCGGCGAAGTGAGCGCCGTCACATTAATTCGAGGCAAAGGGCCTGCCGTCTGCCTACAGGTGGATCGGGACGAGGGCGTCACGAAGCTCCCGGCGAACGCGGTAAACAAATCAAATCTGCCGTCCTGCGAGGCGCGCCCATGAAACCGCCATCAAAGGCGGGATGGTTAGATGATCTCACGAGCCTCGCGCACCGCCATGGCGGGCCGACCGTCGATGGCGTTCCAGACCCTGATGGGGCTCTGAACCACGTGAGCGAACCGCGGGTGAGAAGACCGCCCGCCTGCCGCTAAAACTGCTCAAGGACGCCGCGCTATGCGATTTCTCGCGCCTTCTGTCGAAGAAATTCAAATCTGGGGCCGTTGCTTCGGTTTGTATCCCGGTGCGACTGCGACGGGATCGAGTGAAAGGAATTTGCGGCCACGAGCCGACGGGGGATTGACCGCAGGGATTCCCCTTGAAGACGCGGGTCGCGTGAAAAGACTGTGCGAGACGATCGGGCTGGATCCGACGGAGCTGGAGAGCGACAGAGGCCAAATCCCAGCCTTCAAACTGGGTCTCACGGGCTACAAATTTGAAACGAGTTTTCGTGGAGCGGTCAAATGGTTCACCAACTGGAATCTCCAGTCGCTCGAGGACGATCGCGTATTCCGCCTTGTATCGTCCGAGGCGTATTTGGGGTCTTCGATCACGAGCAGCATTGAAGAGGCTGGTCACCTCGTCGACAACGTGATCGCGTGCGAATCGCCATTTGTCCCTGATCCCAGGGTCTTCGCATTGGATGCAGCGGCGCTTTAAGCGGCTACGCGGCGCGCTGAGGATCGAGCGCCGCCCGCACGATATGCGGCAGGAGCTTTCCGGGCGGTCGGCGCGGCTTTCCCGCAGCCGGCGCGAGTCTCTGCGAGGCCGTAGACGCGGTGGCGCAAATCATCCGCCAGCGCCTGCCGGTCCTTGATCCCAGCGATGGCGGCGAAAGGAATGGGCGCGCCGATCTCGACCGGCAGGGATGTCCCGATCCGCGATTTCACCTCATGGAAGATCAATGAGATGCGCAACGTGTAGCTGAGGTGGCTGGCGATCTGGAATAGACGGCTATTCTGTCCGCCAAACCAGATCGGGACGACGACCGCCTTCGACCGCTGGATGAGCTGCGAGGCGAACGGCTGCCAGCGCCAATCGACCGCCGGCTTCAGGCCGAGCTTGTCGGGGGCGGTCGAGACGGCCCCGGCCGGGAACACCATGACCACGCCTCCCCGGTCGAGCTGGGCGCGTGCGGCCGCGCGCGAAGCGAGATTGGTGCGTTGTGCTTGTTCGGTTTCGCTGAAGTCGATCGGCAGGATGAAGTCTTGCAACTCCGGGGCCCGCATCAGCACGGCGTTGGTCAGCACGACGAAATCCGTCCGGACCTTGCTGATAAGCCAGGAGATCACAATGCCGTCCAGAACCCCATAGGGGTGATTGGCCACGACCACGACCGGACCGGTCTTGGAGATCGCCGCCAGCGCATTATGATCGTAGCGGACGTCCAGCGCCAGCGACCGCACCGCCGCCTGCCAGAAATTCTCGTCCGGGCGAGGAAAGCGCTGATTGTGAAGATACATCCGTTTCAGCCTCGGCTGGCCGGTCGCCCTCTCGACGAGACGGATGACGCTGCGCTTCAGCGGCGGATCGTTCGCGGTCGCGTAACTGAAGAGATATTCGTCCATGATTCGAATGGACCGGCCCCAAAATCGTGAGCGAACAGCTTATCTCTCGCCGGCGACCGTGATGTGACATCGCTCATTTTCCTCGACCACGCGATCCCGCAGGGCGCGCTCGGCGAGCGCGCGTCCCGCAAAGCGGGCGCCTTGCCTGGATGGCCGGGTCGACAGGAGACCTATCGAGCAAGAACGCGTGGCCGGAGGCACGTATCCACAGAGCAGCGCGTGATCCGACTTTGCAACGTTATCTGGAAAACTCCGCCTAATGCCTGAGTGGCTTCTTGAGAACTGTGCAGAATTGAAAAGTGCACCCTGGGCAAGGTTTTGGCTGATTGTTTTTGGGATTGCCGCAATAGTTCGTCACTGGCCCGTTTGGATGATTGACAACCTGGACTATGAAACGCTGGCCCGGTGCAATATTGTACTGGCGGAGGAATGCGAGGATCTTGCCGCCCTGTACGCTGTTTTGGTGACCCGGCACATGGCCAACCCAACTCGCACCGCCGCCTTCGGCCGTACAGGCGAAAGGATATTCGTCGCGGCTGAGAATGTGGGGAATTTCCTCGACACCCGCTCCGACGTCGAAGCGCATCGCCGAGGCGCGAGCGGCGGCGCTCAAGTTAGGCCCTTTATAGGTCAAAATCTTCGGGCAACCCGCCATTTGCGCGTGCCACACATTGTCGACAAGCAATTCGAAGTCGCGTTGGTCCTTTTGCGACGATACGTAGCGATACCTGTAATCCAATTCCAATATTGGATAGATCATCGTTCAGACACCGAACGTCGCTACGGCGATGAAACAAGACAATATTGAATTGCGATTATGGCGATAAGTCGACCTCGATCCAAACGCGCCGGCCTGTCCAGTGTCTTGGCGCTTCCTCGATATGAGGAGTCGCGCGAGGGGACGGCTGCACCTGACTGAATCTCTTCAACTAGATGCCATCCTTTTCGCCAATCGATCGAATTCCTGCAGTTCGGCGACGAGCGCCTCGAAATCCTTGAGCGGCACCATGTTCGGCCCGTCGGAGGGCGCATGGTCGGGGTCGGGGTGGGTCTCGATGAAGACGCCGGCGACGCCGACCGCAACCGCCGCTCGCGCGAGAACGGGCACGAACTCGCGCTCGCCCCCCGAAGCGGTCCCCTGGCCGCCCGGCTGCTGCACCGAATGGGTCGCGTCGAAGATGACTGGAGCGCCGGTCTCGCGCGCCAGGATCGGCAGCGAGCGCATGTCGGTGACCAGCATATTGTAGCCGAAGCTCGCACCGCGCTCGGTCACCAGGACGTCGGCCGCCCCCGCCGCGTCGAGCTTGGCGACGACGTTCTTCATGTCCCAGGGCGCGAGGAACTGCCCCTTCTTGACGTTGACCGCCCGTCCCGTCCGCGCCGAGGCGATCAGGAGATCGGTCTGGCGGCAGAGGAAGGCGGGGATCTGCAGCGCGTCGACGACTTCCGCGACGGGCCCACATTGAATGGTCTCATGGACGTCGGTGATGACCGGCAGGCCAAGAGTTCCCCGGATCTCGGCGAAGATCTTCAGCGCCGCCTCGAGGCCGACGCCGCGCGCGCCGGAAGCGGAGGTGCGGTTCGCCTTGTCGAACGAGGACTTGTAGACGAGCCCGATTTCCCGCCGCGCCGCAATCTCTTTCAGCGCAGAGGCCGTTTCGAGCGCATGGGCGCGGCTTTCCATCTGGCAGGGGCCGGCGATGAGCGCGAGCGGCAGCTTTGCGCCGAACCGCGCGGCCTGCGGCCCGTGGCCGATCTGAACGATGGAGTTGTTGCGCACGGTTCCGCGTATTCTGTTGACTTGACTGCGGGTCTTTGAGGCAATGAGGCTTCGTTGGTCAAGCCCGCGTTCAGACGGCCACTGGCACAGAACTCGCCGTCCCGGGGCTGGCATACCAGTGAGCTTATTGATTCTGACGACGGCTCTGGCGGTGGAACCACGCAGTCCCGGGTTTCGGCGCGGCGCGCGTCGACCGGTAAACCGTCGCCTCGCCGCCTTCGGCGAAGCTTATGCCCGCCTCGATGCAAGATTAGGCCGTTCAAAGCCGGAATGCAAAAATCACGCCGATCGCATCATGACATCGGTGTAAAAGTCCGGCACATACATATCCGCCGGGATCGGCGCGCGGTGGTATTCGGGGTTGTGGACGCGCGGAGGCAATATCGGCTTTTCGTGCGGCACTTCCTCGTAGGGAATCTGGGTCAGGAGATGGGCCATGCAGTTGAGGCGGGCGCGTTTCTTGTCGACCGCCTCGACCACCCACCACGGCGCCTCCGGAATATGGGTGCGCTCGAGCATGGTTTCCTTTGCCTTGGTGTAGGCTTCCCACCGGCGGCGCGACTCGAGGTCCATCGGAGAGAGCTTCCACTGCTTCAACGGATCGTTGATCCGCATGAGAAAGCGCAGGTTCTGCTCATCGTCGGTGATCGAGAACCAGTATTTGACCAGGACGATGCCTGACCGCACCAAGAGGCGCTCGAACTCCGGCGTGGACTGGAAGAAATCCTCGTATTCCTCGTCGGTGCAGAACCCCATCACCCGCTCGACCCCGGCGCGGTTGTACCAGCTGCGGTCGAACAGCACGATCTCGCCGCCAGCCGGGAGATGGGGGACATAGCGCTGGAAGTACCACTGGCTGCGCTCGCGCTCGTTCGGCGCCGGCAATGCGACCGCCCGGCAGACGCGCGGATTGAGCCTCTGGGTGACGCGCTTGATGACGCCGCCCTTGCCCGCCGCGTCCCGTCCCTCGAAGATGACGACGAGCTTCAGCCTCTTGGCGACCACCCAGTCCTGCAGCTTGATGAGTTCGCGCTGCAGGCGCAGAAGTTCGGTGAAGTACAGCCTGCGCGGGAAGGCGTGCCGCTCCGGCAGTTCCTGCCCCTCCGCCAAGAGGTCAGCGAGGTCGCTGTCCTCCAGCTCCAGTTCGAGGTCCTCGTCGAGGTTGTCCTGAATCTCGGCGTTTATGCGATGCTGCATCGAGCTGACCGAGTCGTTCTTGTTTGCGCTCATGATCGCCGCTATCCCACACCCTCGCTGCATGATTGGCGAAGCCTGCCGAATGTCAACGATCAGGGTGAAGATTTTGCGACGGCGGTCCGGGACCGGGCTTTGCGACCTCCTTCGCCGATCGCGTAGGCTCGAGGTCGTGCTTCTGGCCGAGGCACGCAAGGAAAAGCACGAAAAATCTACTTTTGCGCACTCTTCCTCGGCGAGAAGCGCGCGCCGCAGAACTGGTTGGCGTGGGATTCAGGATCTGATCGGCGGCCGCCGGGACAGCCGGCTCCGCGCCAGGATAAGGGCGATCGCGCTCGAGCCGAGCCTGGCGACGGTGTTGTCGGCGCGGCTCGTCAGGATGATCGGCACGCGTGCGCCCAGCACGATCCCGGCCATTTCCGCATCCGCCAGATAGACGAGCTGTTTGGCGAGCATGTTGCCGGCCTCGAGGTCGGGCACCACCAGGATGTCCGCTTGGCCGGCGACCGGCGATACGATCCCCTTGGTCCGCGCGGCTTCGACCGACACAGCGTTGTCGAAGCCGAGCGGCCCGTCGAGGATGCCGCCGGTGATCTGGCCGCGATCGGCCATCTTGCAGAGCGCGGCGGCGTCGATCGTCGAGCGGATATCGGGCGAGACGGTCTCGACCGCGGAGAGGATTGCGACCCGCGGGGTGACGATCCCGAGAGCGGTCACGAGGTCGATGGCGTTCTGGACAATGTCGCGCTTGTCGATCAGGCTCGGAAAGATATTGACGGCGGCGTCGGTGATGAACAGCGCCCGCGGGTAGGCCGGCGCGTCGATCGCGAACACGTGGCTGATGCGCCGGGAGGTGCGCAGGCCCGTATCCGACGCCACGACCTCGTGCATCAATTCGTCCGTATGGAGCGCCCCCTTCATCAGCGCTTCGACCTCTCCCGATCGCGCCATCGCCACCGCCTTGGCGGCGGCTGCGTGGCTATGCTCGGTCGGCACGATCTGAAATCCGCCAATGTCGAGGTTGTGCGCCGCTGCCGCGTGGCGGATCTTTTTCTCCGGCCCCACCAGCACCGGCTCCATCAATTCCTCGCGCGCCGCCTCGACTGCGCCCAAAAGCGAGGCTTCATCGACCGGATGAACGACCGCAGTCTTCAGCGGCTTCATGGATCGCGTGGCCTCGATGAGCTGCCCGTAGCGACGGCCCTTCTCGTGCATCTCCTCGACGAATTCCTCGCGCGGTTCAGCCACGATCGTCTTCTTCGGCGCGACGATCTCCGCCGTCCCCGACATCGCGAGATCGCCGTGCTGGTTGGTCGCGCGAACCTCGATCGTCACGCGGTGGCCTTCGGTCGCCTTCGACCTGACCTTGGCGACGATCGTCATCACGTCGCCCGGCCGCGCCGGGGTCGTGGTTTCGATGGTCTGGCGCACCAGCTTCGAGCCGGCCCCGGGCAACCGCCCGGCAATTAGGGCGGACATCAGGGCGCTCGCCCAGCCGCTCTGGGCCGCGTCGATGCTGAAAGCGCGCGTCGCGGCGACCACAGGATCGACGAGGCCCGCGCCGATCGTCGCGGCCTGCGTCGCGAGCAGGGAGAAATCCTCGGGAGTGAGCGTATGAACGAGGCGGTCCTCCTCGCCTACCTGGAGCGCGTCGAACGGGCGGTTTTCGATCGGAGACATGGAACGCTTTCGTTGTGGTTCAGCTTCAAACAGCGCCGACGGACAAGGCGAGAATCTGTGCGCCTCCAGCGCTCCTTAGCCCGGAAGCGTCACATCAATTTGACTCGGATCAAACGGTCGCCGCCTGCGGCCATTCTAAGCCCGCTCGTCGGCGAAATCGCCAGGAAAGGTGAAGGACGATATAAGGCTTGACGGACTGGCTGTTGGCTCGCCTCAGCCGCAGCATTCCGAGGGAAGAAGCGTGAATGAGCCTGTCGAGTCGCAGGAGGCGGTGTTCCGGTTTCTTGCCGATCCGCGTACGCACGGCCTGACTGAGGCTGTCGGGCGCGTCGACACCGCGGGAGCCGTGGTGTTCCTCGCCGGTCCCAACGTCTACAAGGTCAAGCGGGCGGTCAGGTTTCCATTCATGGATTTCTCGACGCTCGACAAGCGGCGCCAGGCCTGCGAGGCGGAGATCGCCGTCAATCGAGACAATGCGCCCGGCATCTATCTCGAGGCGGCGCCGATCGTGCGCAAGGGGGACTTCTTGGCGATCGGAGGCGCGGGCGAGGTCGTCGAATGGGTCGCGCACCTCCGCCGGTTCGACGAGAATGCGACCCTCGATCGGATCGCCGAGCGCAGTGGCGTTTCCGACCAGATCATCGACAGGCTAGCGGTGGCGATCCGGCGCTCCCACGCCCGCGCCCCGCTGCGCAGCGCAGCCAGGGCGGCGCACGAGCTCGAGGTCTATATCGAGCAGAATGACGCGGCTTTCGCCGGATGGCCCGAGCTGTTTCCACCGGCGAGCGCTCGCCATCTGACCCAGGAGTCTCGTCTCGCATTCGCGGTCGCGCGGCCGACGCTGCTGGCGCGCGGGGACGCCGGATATGTTCGCCGCTGTCACGGCGATTTGCATCTGAGCAACATCGCCCTCATCGACGGCGAGCCGACCCTGTTCGACGCGGTCGAGTTTTCCGACGAAATCGCAAGCGGCGACGTGCTCTACGATCTGGCGTTTCTTTTGATGGATCTCGAGGACCGCGATCTCAGACCCGCCGCCAACCGGCTTTTCAACCGCTATCTCGGCCCGGAGCCGACGAAGGCCATGGCCGGCCTCGCGGCTCTGCCGCTCTTCTTGAGCCTGCGCGCCGCGATCCGGGCCAAGGTCGAGGCGGCAGGCGCGGAGCGGCTCGATGGCGGGAAACGCGACCGGATGCGTGCGCTCGCCCGGGATTATTTCGACCGCGCCGGCTCTTTCCTGCGCTATGTTCCGCCGAGGCTCGTCGCAGTCGGCGGTCTTTCGGGGGCAGGCAAGAGCGTGCTCGCTGGTTGGCTGGCGCCGCGGATCGGTCGGGCGCCCGGGGCGCTTTGGCTGCGAAGCGACGTCGAGCGCAAGGCGATGTTCGGCGCCGAAGAGGCGGATCATCTGTCCGACGCGGCCTATTCCCCGGACGTTTCGCAGGAAGTGTACCGCCGGATCGAAGACAAAGCCCGGCAAGCGGTGAGGGCGGGGCATTCGGTCGTTCTCGACGCGACCTTTGCGTCCGCCCGCGATCGCGCGGTCGCCGCTCGCTTGGCGCTCGAAGCGGCAGTCGCCTTCGATGGCCTGTTCCTCGAGGCGCCGCTCGAGAGCCGCCTTGCTCGCGTCGCGGGGCGCGGAGTGGACGCTTCCGACGCCGACGCGAGGGTCGCTCGCGCGCAGCGGGCCGATCCGCTTCGCGAGCGTAGCTGGACGCTCATGGATGCTTCCAAGAGTCTCGATCGGACGGCGCTGGCGGCGGCCAAGCGTCTCGGCCTCGAGCAATAAATTTCAAAGGACTTCAGTGCGGCTTCCGAAAAGCTTCCAAAACGCTTCCGAACTGTTCTGAAAGGTTCCAGAAATTCCTACCAAGAACTCTGTTTTCTCAAAAGCTTATGGTGATTCCGTTGCAAATCTCGCGGCGGCTCAGCACGCCCATGTTCCCCATGGGCTGAGGGGCTGGATGTGCGCAATCGGCGGGGCGACCGCGACAGGAGCCTCCGGCGCCGGGGCTGGCCCAACGGGCAAAAGTTCAGGGGCGAGCGGCGGCGCGACGACAGGGTCCTCTTCCGGGACCATGGTCCGCGCAGCGGCGGCCGCGGCGACCGCTTGTTCCGCCTCCCTCCTGCATTCGTCGAGAACGTGGCTTCTGATTTGAGCGACCAGGCTCTGCATGACCAGCTCGTCGCCATCGCTCGTGTTCCGCCACTTCGGGGCTGCCTGACGCGCGAGCGACTGATAGCGGTCGAGCTTTTCGATCGCCTTGATGAATGGCCCGACCGCCCGGATGTCGCCACGCGCCAGCGCATCCCCCGCGACCCGCATCGCCTGGCCGAGCCGATCGATCTGCATATGGGCGTGGGTTGCGCTTTCGAGCGCCTCGCGGCCTTCCATGACCTCCTTTACGATCTGGCGGATGCGCCGTTCGGACAGTTTCTCCTCGCGGGCAATCTCGTCATAGCCGAAGCCTCCGCGCAGCTGCGCCAAGATGCGCTTGTTCCTCGCGGACCGGCTGAAAGTCGTTGTCTGTCGCTTGCGGGGCGCTTCCTCGTCCATGCCGTCCTCATTGCCGTCGTGGCTGATCTTCTCTCGATAGCACGGAGCGGCTCGGCAGGGAAGAAAATGTTCTATATTTGTTCGTTTTGGTTAATGCCCGATGCCGCTCGGTGTTGCGGCGAAGATTCAGGACGCGCGCTTAAGGGCTTTTGGGCGACCCGCCCGCAGGTCTCCCGGTCCGGAAGAGTTCACGAAATGACGGAGCCGGTCCCTCAGGTCAAAAAGCTCGTCCACGGGCGTGTTCAGAAAGCAGTAGAACTCGCCTAGCATCTGCTCCGTCCGCCGCCGCAACGAAACCCCTTTGGGCGTCAGATCGACAAGCACGCGACGCTCGTCCGCGAGCGAGCGTCCTCGCGTGATCAGACCCTTGCTCTCGATGCGCTTAAGCATCGGTGAAAGCGTGCCGAAATCCATACGGATCGCCGCGGCGAGGTCGCCCACGCCCTGAGGGCCGCGTTCCCAGAGCACGACGAGAACCAAGTACTGGGGGTAGGTGAGGCCGAGATCTTGCAGGAAGGGCGCGAACAGCCGCGTCATGTGATTGCTGGCGGCGTAAAGCGCGAAGCACAGATGACTGTCGAGCCCGGGCACGTCCACCGGCGCGGCGGGGCTTTGACCGGTTTTCTTTTTCGCATCCTGTCTCACGGGCGATGTCCCAGGAACTGACATAGGCGCGGACCGCGGGGGCCGCTCTTTTCCGGTGAACCGATCCCATATCAGTCGGCGGGGCCGGCTGCCAAGCATCCGATATATATGTCGTACATTGTAATTGACAACGATTATATCGTATGCAATCTAATTGTGGCCGTGACAACCGAAATGGCAGTTCACGCGCCAACTCGCGAAAGGTCGGCGCGTGGCGCGGCAAGAAGCAAATTGAAGGGAGAAGTCTCGTGACATCGGACATGGAACGCCGCAAATTCATGAAGGCCGCGGTTCTGGGAGGTACAGCGGCCGTCATTTTCGCCGCGTCATCCGCCGAAGCGGCAGGGCAGAGCGGCTACTTCGTGATCGCGGAAATTGTATCCAAGAAGGACAAGGCGGATGAGCTCCGCGCGCTAATGGTCCCATTCGCTGAAGGAGCGGCGAAGGAACCCGGCTGTTTATCCTACCAGCTTCTTGAAGTTATCGGCGAGCCGGGCCGTTTCCTGACCTTCGAGCGTTGGACCGACAAGGCCGCGCTCCAAGCCCACATGGTCACGCCGGAAATCAAGGCGATCGTGCCGAAGCTCGAGCCTGTTCTCGCTAAGCCGTTCACCCAGCTTTTCCTCGAAGCGCGTACGGGCGGCTAAGCAGGAATCTGGCGGATAGGCAATCCGGCGCCGGGCCACTGCTTCCACAGCGGCCCGGAAAAGCAATCGATCGAATAATTCAAGCCAAAGAGAGCAACGGAGGGAAAAATGCGCGGTCAAATCTACGGGTTGGGTGCGGTGGTGGCGCTCGGAATTGCTGCTCCGGCGGTTGCCGGCGATCTCACGAGCATCGAACTCGATCCCAGCGGCAAGGCGATTGCGGTCAAGGAGGAGCCTGCAAAACTCGCATCGATACCGAGCATCGGCGGCAGGCCGAACAAGGGTTTCGACTATGCGGCGATCTATCAAGTTCCGCCGAACAGCATCGATATCGGCAAAGGCATCAATGTGATGCGCGGCCATGTCGACGCCAACGGCTCGATTGCGCTTCACGAGGGGCCAGACGAACAGGGATATGTTCTGTACGTCATCAGCGGCAGCGGGAAGATGACCCTGAACGACAGGGATGGCAAACAATACGGCGAAATCACCTACAAGCCCGATGACATCCTCCTGTTCCACCCACACACGTGGCACAGTTGGATCAACGGCGATAAGCCATTCGAATTTCTCGGCTTCGACATGCAGGAAAAGAAGTAACGCCCGGCCGGTCGCGCGACCAAGCCCAACTCGCTTGCCGTCACATCTGGTCCTTCAGGCGTTTCAAGAGCTCGGCTTCATCGCGTGCCCCGCTTTCTCGCGAGCCGATCGCGATCCTGCGCTTTGAAAGACGTGAACTTGAACGTCGCCTGAACGTCTCGTCCGGCAAACAAAGCTCAGGGAGGAAGACTTCATGTCAACGATCATTTTGCATCACTATTCGCTTTCGCCTTATTCGGAGAAGGTGCGGCTCGCTATGGGTCTCAAAAATGTGAGCTGGAGCTCTGTGGAGATTCCGATATGGACGCCGCGTCCGAAACTCACGCCGATGACGGGAGGCTACCGCAAGACTCCCATTCTCCAGGTCGGGGCGGAGTTCTACTGCGACACTCTGCACATTCTCCGCGCCCTCGAGAAAGTTGGCGGTTCGGCTTCCCTCTATCCAAAGGGTCAGGAAGGTCTGGCGAAAGCCTTTGGCTGGTGGATCGAAAAGGGCTCCTTCTTCAATGCCGTCTGTCTCACCATTGGCAATATGCCCGGCCTTCCGCAGGAACTTATCGACGAACGACGCCCGTTTTTCCGCGTCAACCTCGATCCGAACGAACTGCGTCCCAAGCGTCCGCTCTATCTGCAGCGGCTCGACGCGCATCTCGCGTGGCTTGCCGAAGCCCTGGCTGATGGTCGCAATTTCATCCTCGGAACAGAGCCTTCTGCCGCCGATTTATCGGCGTATCACCCGATCTGGTTCGCACGACAGAACGGAGGAAACGAGGTTAATGACCGGATCGCATTCGCAAGCGTGATTGACCCTTGGTTCAAGCGGGTTGCAGCCATCGGGCACGGCGATTTCTCGGACATGACGCCCGATCAGGCCATCGAGGTCGCAAAGACAAGTGCGCCCAGTGAACCACACGAATGGTCGTCCGAAGCTCAAAATGCCGGCCTCTGTCGCGGCGATTGGGTTAGTGTTACGCCCGACGACTATGGCGACGCCGTTTACGGAATCATCCTTTCTTGGACGCTTGATGAGATCGTCGTGCGGCACGAACATCCTTCGGTTGGCAAGGTGAACCTGCGCTTCCCGCGTGTCGGCTTCGATGCAGCGCCCGCGCACAGGCGGGCCGCCTGAGGCCGTAGCATCATTCAGCTGCCGACGAGCCCAGCAGCGACAATCAGAGATCATCGTGAATGACCCGTGCGGAACGTTCGTTACGTGTCGCTCGCATCGAGGGAGCGATCGATTTTGATCCCACGCGCCTCGCCGCCTTCCTATCTCGCAAATTCGGCGAAGCAGGAGAGCTCGATGTTTCAAGGGGTGGAGGAGGACAATCGAACCCGACCTATTTTGTCAAAGCCGGACAACAAGAGGTTGTCCTGCGCAAGCGCCCCAATGGCGCGACGCTATCGTCGGCGCATGCGATTGATCGCGAATTCAAAGTCCTGCAGACGCTTCTTGCAACCCCCGTGCCGGCTCCGCGACCGCTGCTGTTTCATACCGACAGTGACATTGTGGGGACGCCGTTTTACCTCATGGAACGCCTGCAAGGGCGCGTGTTCCATGACAGTTCTCTTCCTGGCGTCGCTCCCGCCGAACGCCAGGCGACTATCGGATTGGCAATCTCATATTCCACCCGATCGAACCCTTCGTCGTCGAAGTTCTAGACTGGGAATTAGCCACGCTTGGCGCTCCGCTTGCGGACCTCGGCTTCTGTTGCATGACATGGTTCATCGGGCCGAACGAGTACCCCGGAATTGCAGGGCTCGATCTCGATGCGCTCGGGATTCCTACCATGGATCACTTCGTGGCTCGGTACGAGAAGGCCAACCATGCTTCCGAGCGCCTGAGCCGTTTCCATATCGTATTCGCGCTCTTTCGTTTCGCTGTCATTTTTGTCGGAATAGGGGACCGCGCCCGGACTGGAACGGCAGCTGATGCGGATGCGGCTGTCACGGGACGGCTGGCGATTAACTTCGCAAAACGCGCCCTTGACGTGGCGGCATCGGTTGGGGCTCACTCAGCATATCCAGCAGGGCGCTGAAGGCATTTTTTGCTCGCAATCGAATGGCGGCTTTGGCGCGGACTCCCATCCTTCCAAAGCCGACCGCCGGACAGGCGGTATCCGCCCGTTTGAGGCATTCGTGACGGCCGGAAGGCGCTTGATCTGATCTCATCTCAAGGATCTCAGGGCTTCAAGAGCCTCGCGCCGCGGCACGTTGCGCGCGCAGAAGGACCGGCCAGGAAGGTCCTCCCGCTGGCCCGAGTGCATGGCCCTGCCCAAGACGAGGCTGATCCGCGACCAAGGCCACAGAGCGTGGAAGCCAGGCATGCTGAGCAGGGCGACCTTCGCCCCGGCTATCGCTCCGAGCGGGACGCCTTGACCTCATGTAGAAATTTGTCGTTAACATCCTTCATGTCCTGTTCAACTGTAAGGGAGCATGTCAGGACGAGCTTGGCACTGGGCTGGGCAGCTTCGGGCACGACGCATGCAAGCGCGGGGACCGAAGCCTATCGAGGGAGCGAACACGATGAGGCAATCGTTCAGGCTGGCGGTTTCGGCCTTTCTTGTCGCCGCCGCCATGGGGCTGGCGACGACCGGCGCGGCCCGCGCTCAAGAGAGCGTCATGAAACAGTGCGGTAACGAATGGAAGGCCGCCAAGGCCAACAACACGACCAACGGCATGACCTGGCGGCAGTTCCTGGCGCAGTGCCGCACGCAGAAGGCCGCTGCGCCCGCGCCCGCCGCAGCGCCGGCGCCGGCCGCAGCCCCAGCGCCTGCGGCGGCCCCGGCGCCGGCTCCTGTCCAGGCCTCGCAGCCGAAGCCGGCTCCGGCCCCGATGAGGCCCGCCGCAGCCCCGACTGGCGCGGGCCAGTTCACCACCGAAGCCGAGGCCAAGGCCCGCTGCCCGTCCGACACCGTCGTCTGGGTCAACACCAAGTCGCACATCTACCACTTGGCCGGCACCCGCAGCTACGGGACGACGAAGCAGGGCGCCTACATGTGCGAAGCCGACGCCAACGCGGCCGGCGACCGCGCCTCGAAGAGCAGGATCGGCAAGAAGGCGCAGGCGTCGCAGTAGGCTTGGCACGGCGGCGCTGCTTCGCCCTGGCGGCGAATCGGCGCCCGCACAAGTGCAATAGGCTCTCGCAGCGGCAGGCCGTGCTCCGCCTGCCGCTGCGCCTCGTTTTCGCGTCAAATGGTCCAGGGCGGCGGAGCCGAGCTAACGACGCCGTAGCGTTGGATGGCGTCGGCCACGACTTCACGCGCGATCGAGCCCTCCTTCGCAAGGGACGAAAGGGCCGCGATCACGACCGAGCGGCGGTCGATCTCGAAGAAGGCGCGGAGCGCCGGGCGCGTGTCGCTGCGGCCAAAACCGTCCGTACCCAGCGCAGTGAACCGGGCCTCCAGATAAGCGGCGATCATGTGTGGATAGGCGCGAACGTAGTCTGACGCAGCAACAACCGCCGCTTTGCCGGGCAGGCAGGCGGCGAGATGGCTGACGACCGGCTCATCCAGCGGATTGAGCCGGTTGTGGCGTTCCGCCTCCCGGGCGTCCCGGGCAAGCTCGGAGTAGCTGGTCGCGCTCCAGACTTCGGAAGAAACGTCCCATTCGGCCTCCAGCATCTTTGCCGCTTCCTCGACTTCCGGCAGGATAGCGCCCGAGCCGAGCAGGCGGACAAAGCAGGCGTCCTTCTTCGATCCGCGCGACGCGAACAGGTAGAGGCCCTTGATGATGCCCGCTTCCGCGTTCTCGGGCATTGACGGCTGGTCGTAGTTCTCATTCATCGCGGTGATATAGTAGAACTCGTCCTTGCCTTCCTCCATCATCGAGCGCGCGCCGTGATCGAGGATGACCGCCATTTCATAGGCAAACGCCGGGTCGTAGGCGCGGCAGTTCGGGACGTTCGCAGCGGCAAGATGGCTTGAACCGTCCTGATGCTGAAGTCCCTCACCGGCAAGCGTCGTGCGTCCAGCCGTGGCGCCGATCAAAAATCCGCGCGCCCGCTGATCGGCGGCGGCCCAGATGAGGTCGCCGACGCGCTGGAAGCCGAACATCGAGTAGAAGATGTAGACCGGCAGCATGGCGAGGCCATGGACGCTGTAGGACGTGGCGGCGGCGACCCAAGACGAAACGGCGCCGGCTTCGGTGATGCCCTCTTCCAGAAGCTGGCCATCTTTCGATTCCTTGTAATAGAGCATCGAGCCCGAATCTTCCGGCTCGTAGAGTTGGCCGACAGAGGAATAGATGCCGACCTGCCGAAAAAGGTTCGCCATGCCGAAGGTGCGAGCTTCGTCGGCGACGATCGGTACGATGCGGGGTCCGAGCGTCGCGTCTTTGAGTAGATTGCTGATGAGACGGACGGCCGCCATGGTCGTCGACATCTTCTTTCCGGCGGCGTGAAGCGCGAAAAGCGCATAAGTTGCCAGCGCAGGCGCGGCGACAGCCGGCGCCGCGCGGCGCCGGGCCGGCAGATATCCGCCCAGCGCCTGGCGCCGGCTGCGGAGATAGGAAAGCTCGACGCTGTCTTCGGCCGGCCGGTAGAAATCGAGATTGCGAACCTGCGCATCGCTCAGCGGCAAAGCGAAGTGGTCGCGGAAGGCGAGCAGTGAATCGACATCGAGCTTCTTCGTCTGATGCGCCGTCATTCGCGACTCGCCGGCGCCGCCCATGCCGAAGCCTTTCTTGGTCTTGGCAAGGATGACCGTCGGCCGGCCGTGCGTCGATGCGGCGGCCTGGAAGGCGGCGAACAGTTTCCTGAAGTCATGCCCGCCTCGCTTGAGCGCATCGATCTCGCCAGCGGACATCTCCGCGACCAGTGCGCGGACTTCCGGATCCTCCTCGAAAAAATGCGCCAGATTGTACGCCCCGTCTCTGGCCCCGAGCGTCTGGTACTTGCCGTCGACCGTGGCGGCGAAGCGGCGCAGCAGCGCGTGATTCACATCCCGGGCGAACAGCGTGTCCCATTCCGATCCCCACAAAACCTTGATGATGTTCCAGCCCGCGCCGCGAAAGGTCATCTCCAGGTCCTGGATGATCTGGCCATTCCCCCGCACCGGCCCGTCGAGGCGTTGCAGGTTGCAGTTGATGACGAAGGTGAGGTTGTCGAGTTTCTCGCGCGCGGCGAGGGAGAGGCCGGCGATCAACTCCGGCTCGTCCATCTCGCCGTCGCCGAATACCCCCCAGACGCGCCGGCTATCCGTGTCGAGGAGACCACGATCGCGCAGGTAGCGCATGAAGCGCGCCTGATAGATCGCACTGATCGGGCCGATGCCCATGGACCCTGTCGGGGTCTGCCAGAAGTCCGGCATGAGCCAGGGATGGGGATAGGATGAGAGGCCTGGGGCGCCGATTTCCTGCCGATAGCGCTTCAGGCGCTCCTCCGTCAGGCGCCCTTCGAGGAAAGCGCGAGCGTAGACGCCTGGGGCGGAGTGGGGTTGGAAAAAGACGACATCGCCGCCCCGTTCGCCGTCCGTCCCGCGGAAGAAATGATTGAAGCCGATCTCAAAAATCTCGGCGACGGAGGCGTAGCTGGCGACATGACCTCCGAGTTCGCCATGAGACGCGTTCGCGCGCATGACCATCGCCATCGCGTTCCATCGAATGATCGCGGTGATCCGCGTTTCCATCTCGAGGTCGCCGGGAAACGAGGCCTGCTTTTCGAGCGGGATGGTGTTTCGATACGGGCCAAAGGGCAACACATCGGGTAGGACACCGAGATCCTTGGCCTTCCGGCCAAGCGCGGACAGAATGAATTCGGCGCGCTCGCCTCCCTCCATGCGGAAGACCAATTCGAGCGCGTCGAGCCACTCCGCTGTCTCGGTCGGATCACTGTCGTTCGCCAAGTTTGAATTGTCGACCGCTAGGATCGAATCGAGTCTGTCCAGCATCCCGCCACTCCGCTGCCGATGGTCGGAAGGCCAATCATGGTCGCCGACCCTTTCGCCCACCTCACTTCGGCGTGGGCGCGTCGCGCGAGATCAGGCCTTCGCTCTTCAGGTCCGACCAGAGCGATGCCGGGATCGGATGGCGGCAGTATTCGGCGTTCTGCCGGACCTGATCCGGGCTGATTGCGCCCGGGATGATCGATGCGACGATCGGATGAGCGAGCGGGAACTGGAGCGCCGCCGCTGGGAGAGGCACGTCGTGGGCCGAGCACACGGATTTGATTTTTGCGACCCGATCCATCTGTTCGGGCGTCGCATCGCTGTAATTGTACTTGGCGCCCGGTATCGAACCCGTCGCGGTGATCCCGGAATTGAACACGCCGCCGACCACGACGCCGACCCCGGCGCGCTCGCAGCGGGGAAACTCCTCGTTCAGAACATCCTGCTCCATCAGCGTATATCGGAGCGCCACCAGAAAGAAATCCAGCGGGACAGCATCGAGGAACCGCGGCATCATTCCCAGTTCGTTGATTCCCGCGCCCAAGCCGCGCACAAGACCGTGCGAGCGCAACTGATCAAGCGCCCGCCAGCCTGAGGTGAAGAGTTGGCCGAGATAGGCCGAGACCTTCGCCTCCGTTGCATGGAACCAGAAGTCGAGATCGTGAATCAGCAACAGGTCGATGCGGTTCATGCCGAGCCGCATTTGCGACTGTTCGTAGGACCGCATGATCCCGTCGTAGCTGTAGTCATGCACGTGGTCGAAGCGGAGCCCGCCGGCCCAAGGCTCGGCTTGGAACTCTTGCGGCTTGGCCGGCGGAAAGAACCAGCGCCCCACCTTGCTCGACAGAACAAATTCGGACCGCGGCTTCGTATCGAGGAAGCGGCCACAACGGATCTCGGCCAGACCCCGCCCGTAATAGGGCGCAGTGTCGTAGTAGCGTATGCCGACGTCCCAGGCTGCCTGCAGCGTGGCGGCGGCCGTCGCTTCGTCGACCCGCACGAAGAGTTCGCCGAGCGGCGCGCTGCCGAAGCCCAGCTGGGTGAGCTCGACCGCAGTCTTCCCGAGCTTTCTTGTTTCGAACGGATTCATCGGCGACAACCTCCAGCCAATTTTTTGGTCCTGAACGACCCCTTCGCCTTGGGCCGCGGGAATTCCGAACAGCGGCGAGGATGATGGCGCCAGTCGCGCGGCCTGGCCAGACGAATTCCAGGCGGGCCGACCAGCAGACTCCTCTTCGGCTATGCCGGCTTCGGAGGCTGCGCCGAAAGCGCTCAGCGTCTCGCCGCCGCCAGGAAAGGGCCGTTCACAAGATTGCGCAGCCGTCCTTCGGCCAGGTACAGAACGGCGGTTTCGACCGCAAGACGCCGCGCGTCGGCGCGGCTTTCCGGGCTCGCCCATGCCGCGTGCGGCGTCAGGATGAGGCGATCGGCGACTCCGGCCGCCTTGAGATCGCGATAGGCGACCGCGACCTCGTCATGCGGGTTAGGCGGCTCCGTCGGCAGCACGTCGATGCCAGCGCCGCCGATGTCGCCCGCGCGAAGCGCCGCGATCAGCGCCGGAACATCCACGACTTCGCCGCGCGCGGTGTTGATGAGGATTGCACTCGACTTCATCCGCCGGAACGCTTCCGCGCCGATCATCCTCCTCGTTTCCGCGGTCAGCGGACAATGAAGGCTGACGACATCGGCGGCTTCGAGGAGCGCCTCCAGCGAACCCACGCGCTCGATGCCGATCGCGATTTCGGTCCCGGCCGAAACATAGGGATCGAAACCCACAACTCTGAAGCCGAAGGCCTTGGCGCGAAGCGCCGTGGCGGTGCCAATCCGGCCAAAGCCGACCACGCCGAAGGTTCTCCCGCGTAAACGGCGCACGAGGGGCGCCAGCGCGCTGTCAAACCCGCCGACGGGATCCTGAACAAGATGCTCATGAAAGCAGACGATGCCCCGGGTCAGCGCGAGCATCAACGCGATTGCGTGGTCGGCGACCTCGCTCGTGCCATAATCCGGGGTGTTGCACACCGGGATACCGACGCGGCCAGCGGCTTCCAGGTCGATCTGGTCGAAACCGACGCCGGCGCGGACGATGATTCGGCACTTTGGAATTTTGGCAATGAGGTCGGCGTCGATCCGCATCTCGTGCCACGTCACGAGGCCATCCGCCTGCGCGAGAGCGTCGGCGGGAAGGCGCTCGAGTTTCCGTTCACGACAGATTGTCCAGTCGACGTTCGGCCCGGCGGTGTGCCGCTCGATCTCGCCATTGTCGGGATACTGCGCGTCGGGTGTGAGGAGATGGAGACGCAAAGGCATTTCGCTCCGGTTCATTGCAGCCTCGCTCCAGCCGGCGGGCGCGACTTCCTGTCAGGTCCCTGCCTGGAGATAGTCGTGAATAATGCGCCCTGGAACAAGCGTGAAGTCGGCGCGCCAGTAAAGGCCGTCGAGCATGTCGACGACAGGAAGGCGATGGATCGGCGCCTGAGCATTCGGGCGCAATTCGACGGTGCAGGGTCCGCCCCAGCACTCGTGAACGCGCACGTCGGTCAGTCGACGCGCGGTCAGTTGACGGATGGCGGGGCGGCCGTCGATATGGTCGACCGCTTTCAGGTTGATGTTGAGGGCGAAATCGAAATGCCGTGTCAGGCTGTCGAGAGCATCCGGCCATTGCTTGGTCGGCATGGTTCCGGTCAGGACATCGATCCCGTTGCGCCTGACGATGCCGACAATGAGGTCGCCACGAATTTCTAGGACGGGTTCGCCGAGTTTCTTCGGTTGACCGTGCACCTCTCGGCCGTGCGCGACACCGACATCGGACGACAGAAACAGATAGGGCGAATAAGAGCCCGTTACGCCCGCGCCAGGAAGACTGCAGCCGACGGACACATTGCTCTCACCGTAGGCGCCGAGCCAATCGACGTCGTTCATCCGATAGACATGAGCGAGCACGACGTCCGATGTCGGCTCGAGCGGCGGCGGCAGCAGGCGCGCGACCGCCGCCTCGCGAGTCCGCCACGCCAAAGTCAGCACCTCGACGTTGCGGAAGGTGAAAGGGAAGGGCGGGATTGTCGGCGCATCCCATGGCGTCGAAAATCCCGGCGTCAGGATATCTTCGACGGTAAGCCGGTCGAGGCCGCCGCGACGCAGGTCCTTTCCGCTCATTTCGCCTTCTTTTCAATGCGAGCATCCGTCGCAGAATCGACGCTCGGAGTTGCATCATATAGCGTGGGCGCAAAGGGAAAATCCAAGGTCAGGAAGCACAGCAAAACCGCTACACCTCCTCGAGACGGCCGGACTGCGCGGACCGATAGAGCGCGTCGAGAACCTCGACTGCGCGCATGCCGACCGAGCCCGGCGACTGGTTCTCGACCTGTCGGCCAAGGCAAATGTCGACCAAGGCGTTCAACGGCTTTTCGCATGTGTAGGCGCCGGAACCGGCGGGCATTTCGACGACGGTATCCCGTCCATCGCGGCGGCGCACTTCCAGGCGCTCACGTTCGATGTCCAGCAGAAGCACGCCCTCGGAGCCGAAGATGCGCAGATCGATCTGATTGCCCCGGTGCTTGGGCATCGTCGCCGAACCGGAGACGGAAGCGGTCGCCCCGTTTGCGAACTGCACGACCGCGGCATCGTAATAGTCGACGCCGGTCGACGACTTGCCGGTGATGGCGAAGACGCGGGCCGGCTCGAGATCGGCAATGCGGAACAAGAGCCCCAGCGCATGCACAAGCTGGCCCCAGCCATAGCCTCCGGCCCGCGCGGGATCGGCCCAGGTCGAAGGCGGAGGACGGAACATGTGTCCCTCGGTCTCCTTCATCGGCTGGCCGGCAAAAAGGTCCTCCAGCGCCGAGGCCATCTGGAGCACGACGTGCTCGATCCGGCCGATCCGACCGTCAGCAACCAGAGCCCGGGCCTCGTCGGTCCAACCCTTGAAGTTCCAGCCGTAAGGCACGATCACCTGTCTCCCGGCGGCGTCGGCCTTCGCGACGAGGTCGCGGGCGTCGGCGGTGGTGGTCGTCAATGGCTTTTCCACCAGCAGATGGCAGCCTTTGGCGAGCGCAGCGACTGCGTGCTCGTAATGCAGCACATGAGGCGACGAGATCACCACGCCGTCCATCGCGACCTCATCGAGCATGGCACGATAATCCTCGAAGCCGAGCGGAACCTCGAATTTCCGCTGCAGCTCGGCGAGTTCCTCAGAGCCCAGGCGGTTGACGGCGACGATCTCGCAATCGCCGTTCGCCTTCAGCACCGGCAAGTGATTGACCGCCGCCCACCAGCCGGCGCCGATCACGCCGATGCGCGCCTTCCGGGTCATTTCGCCTCCGGCCCCTGGCTCCGATTGTCCGTATCCGCGTCTCGCATGTCGTGTCGCTTCTGGATCATTTTATTTGCGACAGAACCTTCTCGCTGCGGAAGCTGTTCACGACATCCTCGATCACTTCGATGCCGAGACCGGGGCCGGTTGGCGGATAGACCCAGCCGTCCACATGCTCGAACGGCTTGGTCACCAGATCGTGCTGCATCGGGTTGCGCAGCGGCTTGAACTCGAACAGCTTGCAGGCCGGCGAATTGAATGAAATCGCCAGGCTCGCCGCGGTGACGATCGCCGACGACCAGGCATGCGCGTTGGCCTGGCGGCGATAGAATTCGCAACGCTCGGCGATCTTCTTGAACCCTGTGATGCCTTCCGCGCGGCCGGGATCGACGCCGACCACGTCGACCGTTCCCGTCGCCAGCACCCGTTCGAATTGTTCGAGCGTCCACTCGCGCTCGCCGTAGGCAATGCGCGTCGTGGTCTTGGCGCGCAGGTTGGCGTAGCCCTCCGGGTCCCAGGCGCCGAGCGGCTCCTCGATCCAGGCGAGATTGTATTCCTCCATCGCCTTGGCGCGCCGCACGGCGTCAGTTACGTCCCACTTGATGGCGATGCCGTTGTCGATCATCAGCATCTTGTCGCCGAGCACTTCGCGCATCGCCTTCACATAGGCGACGTCACGATCGTGATCGTAACCGAGGCGCGCGTTGCCGCGCTTGCCGAAGCCGGTCTTCAGCCCCTGCAGCCCGGTCGATAGCCACTCGGCAGTCTCCGCGGCCATATCGGGAATCAACTCATAATGCGCGTGGCAGGAGGCGATCGCCGGCAGGCGCTCGTGCACCGGGCCGCCGAGCAGATCGAGCACGCTCCGGCCGAGCGCCTTGCCCTTCAAGTCCCATAAAGCGATGTCGATGGCGGCCGTGGCGTAGGAAGCGATGCCGCCATGATAGCCGTACCACCAGGCTTGCTGCTTGTTCTGCCGCCACAGGGTCTCGGTTTGAACGGGGTCCTTGCCGGTCAGGTTCGGCGCCATGCCTTCGATGATCGCCTTCGCCGCGAAATTGGCTTCCGGAAATTGCGTGATCGACTCGCCCCAGCCGACCTGCCCGTCGTCCGCGGTGATCTTGGCGAGGCAGAGATGGCGGAGCGCGTTGAAGTCATTCGGCTCCGGATAGCTGACCGGAATGGCCTCGATCTTGGCGATTTTCATGGTTCCGGACCTCAACCGATCGCGCCACGATAGAGCGGCATTTCCCCGGCGCCGACCGCGACCCGGATGAGCCGATTGGTGGTCGCCGAGCCTGTGACGACGAGCGGACCCGTGTCGCAGCAGAAGAGTGCGCCGTCCGCGCCGGACACGCAATTGAGGATCGCGCCGCCAGTTTGAAAAAAAGTCGAGCGGCTTGCCGGTTTTGTCGATGACGTCGGCGCCGCCGGCCACCGCCCAATCGATATTCGGACCGCCGCGAACATGTCCGCCCGGCATCTTGTGGATGACCGGCGGAGGGGCGCAAGCCCGTCTTGGCCGGCGCTCAAGAACTGTCCGCGAACACCGTGCCTTTGTCCAGAAATCAGCCGGGGGCGCGTCTTGCGCAGCTCAGGGCCTCCCGCTATGCAGGGAAGCAGGAAGGTCAATGAATTTTGCCGCACGGCTCGTTCGCGCGGCTCAACAGGGAGGGTTTCCCACCGCAGCCGGTGGTCTTCGCGGCTCGGTGAGCCAGTGCCGCATGGCCGACATACCTTTGGTCGACACCCATTTTCACCTGCACGATCTCAAGCGGCCGGAGCTCCGCTATTCCTGGCTCGAGCCCGACGCGATCCATCCGTTTCTCGGCAACATCGACGCATTGAAGGCCCAGCACTACTGGATTGACGATTATATCGCCGAGATCCGCTTCTCCAATGTCCCGAAGGCGATCCACGTCCAGGCTGCGCTCGGCATTCCGGATCCGGTCAACGAGACCAGGTGGCTGCAGGCTTTCGCCGACAGGACCGGTTATCCGCAAGGCATCGTCGCCGAATGCCACTTGGCCGAGGGAGACGCGCAGTCGGTGCTCGAACGGCACATGCAATATGCCAACGTGCGCGGCGTGCGCGACTTCGGCAAGGGGCGCTATTTGGTCGACGCTGCATGGCGCTCCGGTTTCGGCTGTCTCGAGCGCCACAATCTCGTCGCCTGCATCGACACACGGATCCAGCACTTCGACGATCTCCTAGACCTCGCCCGCAAGTTCCCGAATATTGTGATCTGCGTCGATCATTGCGCGATTCCGGAAGCGCGTGACGAGGCCTATTTCGAGCGCTGGTCGGCGGCGGTGCGGAAGCTGGCGAAGGCCGACAATGTGGTGATGAAGATTTCCGGCCTCGGCATGATGGACCGGCTGTGGACCATCGACTCGCTGCGACCCTGGGTGCTCGGCTGCATCGAAGCCTTCGGCGTCGAGCGCGTCGTCTTCGGAACGAACTGGCCAGTGGACCGGATGTTCAGCTCGTATCCGGACATCGTCAACGCCTATGCAAAAGTCATCGCCGGCTTCAGCCGGGACGAGCAGTTGAAGATGTTCTCCGGCAACGCCGAGCGGGTCTTCCGAATCTAGCGCAGGCAGGAGGGCCCTGTGAACGAGCCGACGGCTAATCCGGGCAACGTGCGCCTCTGCCTCGCTGTCCATGACATCGATCTGCCGGAACGCTGAGAGGTCGCCGCCATGATCCGACGCGTCAGCTTCATTCGCCGCAAGACCGGTCTTACCCCAGAGCAGTTTTTTGCCCACTGGACGGGACGGCACGCGGAGATCGTGCGTCAGCTTCCCGGTCTGCGCGGGCTGCGTTTCAGCCGGGTCGACAGATGCGTGCCCGCCGAGGCTGACTGGGACGGTCTGGGAGAGACATGGTTCGACAGCATTGCCGAGTCCGATCGTGCGTTCGGCGCGGAGCCCTTCAGAGGAATGCTGATCGAGGATCGCGCCAAGTTCATCGGCGAGGCCCATTCCTGTTATGTCGAAGAGCCCGCCGACTTCAAGCCGCCGAACATCGAGAGCGCAGAATGACCTGGAATCTCGCATCCGGCCTCGACGGCAAGCGCGTGATGCTTACTGGCGGCGCCGGCGGCATCGGGCGCGAAGTGGCGCTCGCATTCGGCGGAGCGGGCTCGCGCGTCGCGGTGATCGATCTCGACAAGGACAAGGTCGAGGCCGTGGTCGCGGTGATGACCGGGGGACCGCATCTTCCGCTGGCGGCGGATCTGCGCCCGGTTGCCGGCCACGCCGAACTCATCCGCGTCGCGACGGAGTTCCTCGGGGGACTGGATGTCCTCGTCTGCACGGCGGCGGTCCTGGTTCGCCGTTACAGCGTCGATGAGGTGACCGAAGCCGACTGGGACATCCAGCACGACGTCAACCTGAAGTCGACGTTTTTCCTTAATCAGGCAGCAGCGCGGGTCTTTCGCGCGCAGGGCAGGGGCGGCCGCATTATCAACTTCACATCGCAGGGCTGGCAGAGCGGCGGGTTTGGCGGCTCGGTCGCTTACGCCGCCTCCAAGGGCGGCATCGTCTCGATGACGCGCGGCCTCGCCCGTTCGCTCGCCAGGGACGGCGTCACGGTCAACGCGGTGTCGCCCGGCGCTGCCGACACCGCGATGATGCGGAGCGGCATGACCGATCAGCAACTGGCCGATGTCGCAGCCGCCATTCCGCTCGGCCGGATGGCCGCGCCAGCCGAACTCGCTGGCACAGTGCTCTTCCTGGCCTCCGACCACGCCGGCTACATCACCGGCGCGACGATCAACGTCAGCGGCGGTTGGCTGATGTATTGAGAGTAGGAGAGGTGGAAGCCGGCGACGGCGTCGCTTTCTTCATTCCTTGTCGCGGGCCGCAAGGTACTTCGCTTGCAGACTCTTCACCAGCCAAACCATCGCGTCGTTGAAAGGCGTCGGCACGGAATTGCGCCTGCCGGCCGTAACAATGGCGCCGTTCACGACATCAATCTCGGTTTGCCGATTTGCTTCCACGTCCTGCAGCATTGACGCGCGCGCCCCAACGGCCTTTTCGAGCAGATCCGTGATCGCCTGCCACCGCTCGGCATGGTCGATGTTGATCCCTTGCGATTTGGCGACCGCCACCACCTCGGCAAGGAGCCCTTCCATGAGCGCAATCGTTCCCTCATGTTGGATAAGTTCGTGCGCCTGAAATCGGAGCAGCGCCGCGGTCGGCAAGGTGCAAACATTCAAGGCGAGCTTTTTCCATATTTCGTCGATGATTTTCGACGAGGGGGCCGTTTCGATGCCTGCGTTAAGAAACGCCGCGACCGCGGCCTCGAGCCGCCCCGAGGCGGAGCCGTCGATTTCGCCGACATGGGTCATTCCAACCCCGGAATGTTTGACGCGGCCAGGGGCCAGAAGTGTGCCGGAATGATACGTAAGGCCGACCATCACCCGCGATTCGCCCGCCACTGCGGCGATCCGGTCCGCGTTGCCCCAGCCGTTCTGGAGCGTGAGGATAGCCGTGTTGTCGCTCAGCATCGGGGTCGCGGCTGCGATCGCCGTCTCCGTATTGTAGCATTTGACGAAATTGACGATGAGGTCGACGGGTCCGACGTCTTCCGGTTTCGATGACGCCGTGACGCGAATGCTCGCGGTCGAGCCATTTTTTTCCTCGATCATCAGGCCGTCGCGGTTAATGGCGTCGACCGACGCCCGCGACACATCAATCAGAGTAACGTCCTCGCCGGCGCGCGCGAGATAGCCACCGAACAGCCCGCCCATGGCGCCGCCGCCGCCGAGAACCGCGATCTTCATGAGTTTCTCCTCTCGGGCCAACTTTCACCCTCAAGAACTTCTGGTCAATCTGCATGCGACGCGGTCCCGGATTCGACAGACCCTGACGACTTCGTCGGCGTTGCAAAAGTTCAGCGAAGGCGCCAATCTTCGCTTCTGGACCTCGATGCGGCTTAAAACGCTCCGCGTAGGGTTGTTCCAAGCCTGTCGAGCGCCATGTCCAAGACCATTCTCATCACCGGCGGCTCCCGCGGCATCGGCCGAGCCGCGTGCCTGCTCGCCGCCCATCGGGGCTGGTCAGTCGGCGTCAATTATTTGAAGGACCGGGCGGCGGCGCAATCGGCTGTCGCCGAGGTGGAGCGGTCGGGCGGCAGGGCTGTCGCGCTGGCCGGCGACGTGTCGCGGGAGAACGACGTCATCTCGATGTTCGATGCTGCAACGAGCGCGCTTGGTCCCCTCGACGGCGTCGTCATCAACGCCGGCGTGGCGGCAACGTCATCGCGCCTCGTGGACATGAGCGTCGAGCGCATGCGTATTGTGTTCGAGGTGAACGTGCTTGGCGCATTTCTTTGCGCGCGCGAGGCCGCGCGACGCATGTCCAAGAGCCACGGCGGCAACGGCGGCTCAATGGTCTTGATCTCTTCGGTCGCCGCGCGGATCGGCGCGCCCGATACGTATGTCGACTATGCCGCTTCAAAGGCTGCGGTCGATGCTATGGCGCTCGGTTTGTCGAAAGAATTGGGCCGCGAGGGGGTGCGGGTCAACTCGATCCGGCCCGGCGTCATCGAAACCGAAATTCACGCGACTTACGGAGAGCCCGATCGGCCATACAAGATCGGCCCTTCAACTCCACTCGGCCGGCCGGGAACCGCGAACGAAATCGCCGAGACGATCGTCTGGCTGCTCAGCGACGCATCGTCCTACGTCACCGGCGCAATCATCGATGTGACTGGCGGGCGCTGACAGGATGCCTGGACCGGAAGTCTCTGTCGACGGTGCGGCCGCTGTCGCGCCGACCCTAGAGATTCGCGATGTCGCCAAGCGCTTCGACGCCACTCAGGCGCTTAGTGACGTCTCGCTCGCTCTGCATGCCGGCGAGATTCACGCGCTGCTCGGCGAGAACGGCGCCGGCAAGTCGACGCTCATCAAGATCATCACCGGCGTGCATCAGCCCGATCGGGGCGAGGTCCTGCTGGCTGGCCAACCGGTCACGATCCGAAGCGCGGCGGAAGCGCAGCGGTTGGGGATCGCGGCGATCTATCAAGAGCCTCTGTTGTTTCCCGATCTTAACGTTGCAGAGAACATCTTCATCAGTCACCAGGACCGCGGAGCCGTGGTCGATTGGCGGGACATGTATCGCAAGGCCGAAGCGATCCTCGCTTCGCTCGGCGTTGCACTCGACGTGCGGAGTCCCGCGCGCGGATTAACGCTGGCCGCGCAGCAGTCGGTTGAAATTGCGAAAGCAATATCGCTGAACGTTCGCATCCTCATCATGGACGAGCCAACGGCGGCGCTCTCCGCACATGAGGTTCAAGAACTGTTCAAGCTCGTCCGCGATCTGAAGAAGCAGGGAGTCGCCATCCTCTTTGTCAGCCATCGCATGGAGGAAGTCTTCGAAATCGCAGACAAGGTCACAGTGTTTCGCGACGGTCGCTTGATATCGACGCGCGCACGCCTCGAGGCGACGCCGCAGCGTGCGATCGGCGACATGGTCGGCCGCGACATCGATTTGACGAAGGCGAGGGGGACGGTGGCGCGGAAGGATATTGTTCTTTCAGTGTCCGATCTGGGCCGCCAAGGGGTGTTTGAGGGCGTCACCTTCGATCTCCATCGTGGCGAGGTCCTCGGTTTCGCCGGCCTCATCGGCGCAGGCCGCACCGATGTCGGACTTGCCCTTTTCGGCCTCGAACCGGCGACGTCGGGAACTGTGCGGCTCGGCGATAAGCCCGTGACAATCCGATCGCCTCGCGACAGCATGAATCTGGGCCTCGCTTATGTGTCGGAGGATCGTCGGCAGCTTGGACTTGTCCTTCCGATGTCGATCTTCGCCAATATTACGTTGCCGGTCCTGCGTCGTTACCTCAACCGCTTCGGTCTCATTCGGACCGGTCTTGAGAGGCGAACCGCGGACACATTCCGGGACCGGCTGGCTATTCGAGCGCCGTCGGTCGAACTCGAGGTCGCCAAGCTGTCCGGCGGCAATCAGCAGAAAGTCATGCTCAGCAAGTGGCTCAACACCAGCCCTTCGATCCTCATTCTCGACGAACCGACGCGCGGGGTCGACGTCGGCTCCAAAGCTGAAGTGCATGCGATCATCGGAACGCTCGCGGCGGAGGAAATCGGCGTCATCGTCATCTCGTCCGACTTGCCGGAAGTGCTGGTTCTAAGCGACCGTGTGCTGGTCATGCGGGAGGGTCGGCAGATGGCGATTCTCGATCGCGCCGAAGCCAATCAGGAGGCCGTCATGACCGCGGCGATGGGCCAGAGGTCGGCGGACCCTCGCGATAGAATAGCGTCATGAACTGGCTGAAGCGCCGAGTCCGGCCGGAGCAGGTCCGCGAGCTGAGCCTGCTCCTGCTGATTGTGATCGCAATTGCGATGTTCGGGTCGTTCATCGACGGCTACTTCACCTTCCGGACCTTCAATCGCATCGCCTCGAGCGTCGCGATCATAACGGTCGTTGGGGTCGGCCAGACGCTGGTGATCCTGACTCGCAATATCGACCTGTCGGTGGGGTCGATCGTCGGTTTCACGGCCTATTTTGTCGGAACGCTGATCGCCGCACACAACGGCATCAACCCGCTCCTAGCGGTCGCGGTCGCGATTGCGCTAGGCGCGGCGCTGGGCGTCGTGAACGGGCTGATCGTCGCCTGGGGTCGAGTTCCCGCAGTCGTCGTGACGCTCGGGACGCTCGCCATCTATCGCGGCGTGCTGGTCGACCTCTCCGGCGCCAAAACCGTGACGACTGACAGCCTGCCCCAATGGCTCGTCAATCTTCCCCTGGTCAATGTCGCTCCGATCGGCAACCTCGATATCCGGCCCAGTTTCGTTCTCGCCCTTGTCATCGTCGTCATATTTCAGTTCGGCACGTCCTATCTGACCTTTGCCCGACGATTTTATGCGATTGGCTCCAATCCTGAGGCCGCCCAGCTGATCGGCCTGCCGATGAAGGGCGTCGTGTTCCTGGCCTTCGTCATCTGCGGAGCGCTCTCCGGTCTTGGCGGCTTCATGCTGCTCGCTCGGTTCGGCAACATCACAGTCGAAGCTGGACGCGGCCTGGAACTCAGCGTGATTGCGGCGGCCGTCGTCGGCGGCGTCAACGTCTTTGGCGGATCCGGAACGGTTTCGGGCGCGATGCTCGGCGCCGTGCTGATCGGGACGCTCGAACAGAGTCTCTTCCGCCTCGGGATCAGTGAGTTCTGGCTCAACGCGGTGCTTGGCCTCCTCATTCTGCTGGCGGTCGCGAGCGACGCCGTGATCCTGCAGCGTCTGCGCGTCCTCTGGGGCCGCGCAGAAATGAAGCTCGTCAGCGGCGAGCAAGGCGGACCCCGGCCATGAACGCGATTGGACGGGTCAAGCGCTGGGAAACCTTGATGCTCGCGCTGCTGATCGCGATCGTCGCACTCAACAGCCTTGCTTCGCCCTATTTCCTCAATGTCAGGAACCTCGTCAATCTGTTTCAGCTCTCGATCGAGAAAAGCATTGTCGCGCTGACGATGGCGCTGGTCATCATCGGCGGCGAAATCGACCTTTCAGTCGCTTCGGTCATGGGGCTCGCGGCCTGCGTCATGGCCTGGACGTTCCATGAGGGCGCGCCATTGCCGATCGCTATCGCGCTTGCGCTGCTCGCCGGCATTCTGGCCGGCCTCAACAATGCCTTCTGGATAGCCAAGGTGGGCCTGCCGTCGCTTGCGGTCACACTGGCTGGCCTTATCGGCTATCGCGGCGTCGCCCGCATCCTTTTGGAAGACCGGGCGATTGGCGGCTTTCCGGCCTGGTTCAACACGCTCGGCCAGCAGGCGTTGATCGGCCCGCTCACGGCGGCGATCCTCATATTCTTCCTGCTTTTCATTTTCTTCGCATTGGTCCTGCACGGCTCCGCCTTTGGCCGCCTGGTCTATGTCGTTGGCAGCAACGTCCAGGCGGCGCGATATTCTGGGGTGCGAGTCGGGCTCGTAAAGGGGGCTTTGTTTGTCGGCTCGGCCTTTGTGGCTGCGCTGGCCGGGGTTCTCTATGCTGCGCGATTGGGATCGGTGCGTGGCGATATGGCGGAGGGGTTCGAACTCGATATCATCACCGCCGTGCTCTTGGGAGGGGTCAGCATCTTCGGCGGCAAGGGCAATCTGATCGGGGTCGGCCTTGCGCTGCTTGTGATCTTGAGCCTTCGCAACGGAATGGGTCTTGCCGATATCACCGGAAACACTCAGAACTACGTGATCGGGGGGCTTCTGATCCTCTCGGTGTTGGTCCCCAATGCGTGGCAAGACCTAAGCAACAAATGGAAAGGGAGAGGAGCATGAGGAACTTTCTGATGGGCGCTGCAGCGCTAGCGTTGATGGCGGCGCTACCGCAGTACGCGCTGGCCGGCGATGCAGTGGCGATGGCGACGCCCGGCAAAGCTGAAAGTATGGTGCTGCTGCCAAAATTCCTTGGGATCCTGCCGTTCGACCTTGCGCATAAGGGCGCCGAGGAGGCCGCCAAGGAATTGAAGAACCCGACGCCGCTGCAGTTCCTCGGTCCGACGCCGCAGAACAGCGTCGCTGGCCAGATCGAGATCGTCACCAACGCCACGACCCAGGGCGTCAAGGCGATCATGATTTCGAACAACTCGGGCGATCAGATTGTGCCGGCGGCCAAGGCGGCCCAGGCCAAGGGCATCAAGGTCGTGACCTGGAACTCGCCAATTCCCTCGGGCGAAGGCGAAGACGTGTTTGTCGCTCAGGTCGACTTTTCCGACATCGGCAAGGTCATGGCCGACATGACGCTCAACATCACCGGACCGGGAGGCGGCGAGTTCGCGATCCTGTCGGCGTCACCCGATGCGGCCAACCAGAACGCGTGGATCGCCGCGATGAAGACGGCGCTGAAGGACCCCAAATACGCGAAGCTGAAATTGGTCGACACCGTTTACGGCAACGACGAGTCAGAGAAGAGCTACACGCAGGCGCAGGCGCTGGTCGACAAGTATCCCAACCTGAAGGTGATCATGGCGCCGACCTCGGTCGGCATCGTCGCCGCCGCCAAGGCGCTGCAGGACGAGAAGCTGTGCAGCAAGGTCAAGGTCAGCGGTCTCGGCATGCCGACCGAGATGCTGGCCTACACCAAGAACGGCTGCGCGCCGGAGTTTGCTTTGTGGAGCTTCGCCGACCTCGGCTATCTCACCTATTACACGGCTTATTTGCTCGCCACCGACGCAATGAAGGCCGAGGAGGGCGCGAAGTTCAAGGCCGGCCGCATGGGGGAATACACCATCACCAAGGACCCGACCCGCGCCAAGGGCCTGCGTGTGCTGATGGGTCCGTTCACGGTCTACAACAAGGACAATATCGAAGCCGCCGCGAAGTGATCGGCTTGGCGGCTTAGGGTCTTGGCCGCGCTCCGGCCGGCAAGAGCATCGGGTCGTCGTGATTGAAGCGCGCGGCGGCTCGAACATGCGCGCGGAACGCCCTCAGGGCGACGCCGAGCCATGAGCGGAGCTAAGTTGGACTTGGGGTGCGCGATGAACCATTACGACGTCATTGTTGTAGGGGCTGGATCGAGCGGCGGCGTCGTCGCAGCACGTCTCTCTGAAAATGCATCGCGGAGCGTTCTGCTGCTCGAGGCCGGTCCGGACTTCCCGCGAGAGGAAGAGGTGCCGCCGCTGTTTACCTTCAGCGGCGAGCACCATTGGCGCGGCGCCGGCGGGATACCGGAGTTTGACTGGGACTTCGTCAACACGGACGGAGCCGGCACATTGGGCAACCGCAGCTTACAAGTCCCGCGCGGGCGCTTGGTCGGCGGTACGTCGATGATCAACGCGACGATCGCCGCGCGCGGCGCGCCATTCGATTTCGATCGTTGGGCCGCGTTGGGGAACAAAGGCTGGGCGTGGGCCGACCTGCTGCCGCTGTTCATCGCCATCGAAAACGATGTCAATTTTGGAGATCAGCCAATTCATGGGCGCAGTGGGCCGATTGTCGTTCAGCGCTATCGGCCCGAGAGTTGGGCGCCGGTCAATCGCGCCATGTACGACGCCTGCCTGGAGCTCGGGGTGCGGGAAGCGCCGGACCTCAATGCACTCGACGCCCATGCCGGCGTGATCGGGCCCATGCCGCACAACCGCTACAAGGAGGTCCGGCTCGGCACGCTTGTGACCTACATCCGGGCAGCCCGTGGACGACCCAATCTATCCATTCGCGCCGGTTGCCACGTCGATCGAATCATCCTTGAAAACAACCGCGCCAGCGGGGTCACCTATCTCGACGTCGCAACAGGGCGGCGACAGACGGCGCTCGCAGACGAGATCGTGATCAGCGCCGGCGTCTACAACAGCCCGGCCATCCTGCATCGCTCGGGCATCGGCCCGGCCGAATGGCTGCGTCCGCTTGGCATCGACATCGTCGCCGACCTTCCGGTCGGACGCAACCTGACCGATCATCCGGGCTTTCCGATGCTGTTCAGGGCGGAAGGGTTGGGCGTGACGACCGGACAATTCTTTGCCGCAAACGTACGCGGTCCGGCCAACGCGCAGGGCGAGCCTGAGTGGCAGACCCATCCGTTCCCTGTCGATGAGGAGGAGCATACCGCAGGCTTCTGGACATATCTGACGCATCAGGAGGCGACAGGCGAAGTCCGCATCCAAAGCACGGATCCGACCCGCCCGCCGCTCATCGATCATCGATACAACACGAGCCAGCGGGATCGGGATCGGTTCGCGGTCGCTCGTTCGTTCGTCAAGGCCATGCTGGCGACCCGGACCTTTCAATCGCACGGCGCCAGAGCGATCGACGATCTCGACAAGCCGATCGCCGAGGCGCTTACTGAAGCTATGGGACCCGCGCATCATCAGGCGGGATCTGTCAGAATGGGCCCGCCCGGCGACCCGACCGCGGTCGTCGGGCCTGACCTTCGCGTACGGGGCTTCGACAACCTGCGCGTCGCCGACACCAGCATCTATCCCGACAATGTCATGCACAACACCAATCTCACCGCCATCGTGGTCGGCGAAATGGCGGCGCGCTTCGTCGACCCGACACAGCGCCCGAACGCGTGGCGGGACGAACAGCGCCAGACAGGCGATGCTTCAGCCAGGATCCAGCCCAATTAGGAAGGCAGCGCTCTAACTGCGTCGACTTAATCGAAAGCGAGGTCGCGACGGCCGCAGACCGGCTGGACGAGTTACGCCCCCCGGCGCGCGCGGCCGGTCGCCGCTTGACCAATAAGATTGGGGGTCGATTGGATGGGGATCCGGGCCACCGGAACAATCAGGCCTCGTCCGCGTTCTCTCGTCGGCGGCGCGCTATTTAAATCCCCCTCAGGAGCGCGCGCCATCATTGCCCCGCTCCGTTCGCCCTTGGAGCGGGGCTCTTTCGTTCGGCTTCGAGCGGCCAGGAGCAAGCCTGCCGTGGAAAGGCCGGTCGCGAACGCGCTGGCGATGTCCTCCGCGACCATGCCCATCCTCCGATCATCGCTTTTCCAGTCGAAGAGCAGCCGCCGCGCCGACGATGAGCCCGCAGAAGCCGGGGCCGCGAGCAGGGCTATAATGTTCTTGCTCCGTTCGCTCGCCTCGGCTATCGTCTGCAGATGTCCGACGCTCTCACTCCTGCCGACCCGTCCGACGTTGCTGCAGCGCTCGCTTATGCGCTCCGTTACCAGGGCGGCAAGCGCGTCCACAACGCAGACGAGATCATGGCGGACATTGTCGCCAAGCGGCTTTTAGGGCATTTAGAGCGCGCCGGCTTCGTCGTCATGAAGCGGCCGGCGGAGATCGGCGCCGCAGCGCTTGGGCGAGGATTCAAAGGGGCTTGATCATCAAAGACAAGGCGACCCGGAACGGGCATTCCGGGCCGCCAAGGGGCAGCCGTAAAACTGCGGCCCATTCGCCGCAGCCTCGGCATCTCCCGACGCCCTACGCGCGCGGAGCCATTTGGTTTCACGCGAGCCGCTTTAGCCCGACTCGCCTCCGCCAGGGCCGCCGTTCCGCTGGGCTTTCTCGGCGGCGCCATTTTTGCTTTTGAGCCGGGAGAGAGGCGACGATGCTGCGATGGCTCCGACGCCGCAGAGAAGCCGAACGGCTGGCGCAGGCCGACGCCGAGGCGTTGATCCGCGACCATGGCGGCAGGGCCTATGTCGAGGCTCGTTGGCGGCAGCGCGACGCCATCTTGCCCGACGGGACAGCCTATGCGGGCCGCACGCGCGCGCACTGGCGGCGCGTGGCGCAAATCGTGGCGCGAATGACGGGCAAGCGAGGCGGCCTCGACAGCGCGACCCGGATGCTCGAGCGCCGCGACAGGTCGCCGGATCACTGAGCGTGCAATACCGGATCCAATTCCTCGACGCTGCGGGCAAAATCATTCGTGAATGGAGCGCCAGCGCGCGAACCGTCGCCGACGCGCTCAAACTCATCGTCGACGCCGATTGGCCGCCGCGCGCCGTCACCATGCGCGTGCTCGACCCCTACGGGCGCGAGGTTCATTCCGCGGCCAGGGGCGAGGGCGGCGGGCAGCGCTGATGGGCCATCGTATCCCGCAAGGGGCCTGGCCTATTCAACCCCGACGCCCCCCTCTCGAACACGAACGATTGCGCCTTCGTTGCCGAGCGCGTCTCTAATTCGATCAGCCGAATGATGACGTCGCGGGGCCCCTCCTCGGGCCCGCGCATGGCTGTGAGGCGCAACTCGTGATCGCCGTCACAGCGCTTCCGCTTGAGTAGGGGTACCAACAACGCATGCCCTCCTTGGGTGTTTCCTCCCTAGACTTGAAGGCCGCCGTATCGATACGGCGGCTTCTTTCTTTAGGTCATCACTCAAAGCCAACGGCCGCACGATGGCAGTCGGCCGGGATTATTGCGCTGACGGATGAGATGCCGCGGCGGCCACGTCGAACCGGCTTGGGCCTTTCAGAACCAAGTCGGTCGCCGATCAGAACCGCCATGCCGAGCGCGATGACGCGAGCACGACGCCGGTCACATGTCGCGCACTGAGAGCCAACGCTTTCGCGGCCCCTCCATCGGCCGGCGAGGCGATCCGCGCCGCCACTCAAACTCCTTCAGGGGCCTGTCACCGTAATTCGGCGAACTCGGTCCGGCGCTGGGTTCCGGGATACCCCGCCAGGCGCTAGTAGACGGTTGATGAAATCGTTCATCTGCTCGCCTTGAACGAGCAGGTCTTCAAGAAGTGTCGCTTCCCTGCCGACAACCGCCGCTATCCCGCCTTTGACATCTCTGGCCGAGGCCAGAAACCGGACTGAAGACCGCGACCATCCTTTAGTCTCGACCTGCCTCCGGGCAGGAGTTGGTAGTGCTTGTCTGGTTCGCGAAGACTAGGTATATTGCCGCTGATGGCGGCGGGCGCGAGCTAAGATATTTTTTGGGACGTTGATGGTATAGTGAAGCTGTTGAGATTTATGATGGCCAAATTGGCTGAAGCACGGTCAGTGCAGAAGCCGTTAAATTAATGCAGGATGGGAAATAATGACCATCTTCAGGTATAATGAGCGCGAGTGTATCAGAATATATGTTGCTTTAATCATCGTACTTAGTGTCCGTCCTTGCCGTAAGTGCTCCCACACCGGTCGTTGCGGACGAAATCTCCGGTACTAAAATTGGTCATTATCACGGCAACCCCGCGCATAACCCTATATGGCATTATGATAAAGTAGTAAAAGTGTGGTGGCAGCCCGACGGGCATGGCAGAGATCACCTTTGGGGGGAATTTACAAACGGACATAAGTGGCAATTGCCTGGGGATTTCAACTGGAACGAAATGGGCGACGAAGGTGAGGCTCTTCGATCGACGAGCAACCAACACATCCACTAAGACTTACGCGCAAGTTCTTTGCGCATGTTCACTCAGGCCATTCGCTGACCATTGCCAAGAACGTGCTCGCCTCTTTTGATCACCTCATAGCCTAAAGTTCGATAAAAGAATTCGGCGGTCAAAGAGGAAGCCAATTCCAAACGTGGGCCCTTAGATCGCGCGCTGCGTGTTCAATTCCTTTGACCAGTGCCGATCCAACACCCTTCCTGCCCGCGTCAGGACGACGTAACAGGCTCGCAATTCGAGGTTCTCAAATCAAAGACAGCGGCAAAAAGGCCCCGCTGACGCCGCTAGGTCCGCTAGCCGGCGTCAATCTCGATTAGCCGCCGGATCACGTCGCTGTATCTCTCGCCCGGGCCGCGCATGGCCGCGAGACGGTCGACGATGGCCGACCCCAGCCAAATTAGTCGTTCGCCCTCTCGTTGGGCTTTGGCTCATAGCAGCCCGAGCCGAGCGGGAGCGGGGCGGCTATCGCCCCGAAGGCGGCGGGCGTCATGGCGATGCGGATCATCGGCGCGACAACTCAGGCCGGCAGAAAACTGCACCCGGTGGGTCCGCTTTGGGTCCGCGAAAAATTCGAGGTGACATGGCATTTCTAGGCCAGTCAAGCCAACATTTCAGCCGCTTAGACTGGCGCGCCCGAGAGGATGAAACTGGGCACCGTTATGTACTGTTATTTCGCTCAAATCCTAGATCGCGGGCGACCTATGAGTTGCTCTAAGTCCATAATCCAGGCCTTCGATTTTCCGGTTCACGCTATTTGGCGAGCGATTTTTCAATATAGCCCCGCCAGGTTTCGTTCTCGGAATCAGCGATGTCGTCAATCTTCCAGGTCCCACCCTCGCGGCTCATCCACAGTTTGATGCTTCCAGAGAATGGGCTACTGTCCAGCCCTGTGCCGGTTAGGCCCATATCGACGGTCGCAGAGTTCGGCGTCTGCGCGATTATTCCAACCCGTTGCACTTTGACCGAATTCACCCCTTGGCCGGTGAACGGACTGCATCGATAATCGTGATATCGGAGCGCGCGAGTGCGTGTTTCCACACGGAGATAAAGGCCGCAGTGAAGTGCTCGCGCATGACATGATCTGAAGCAAAAGGGCCCATTTGACCGTTGCCGTACATCGCGATGACTTCTGCAAGCGCGTCGCTGATGGGACGTGGCGCTTCCGCAAGGTTTGATTGCGCGTTCGGACGCGAAGGGGGACTGGATGACACGCGCTCTTGCAATTCTGACGCGGAGCGGGCGGCCGGCTCGCCCGATCTCGCTTTGACCGCGGCCACGGTCGGCTCGGCATGGGCGAAGCCGGGTGAGGCTCGAATAGGGGCTGCGCTACGCCAGTAGAGGCCGTCGAAGCTGACATTCATGCCGCCGCAATTCATGTTGTCGCTGACGAGCAAATACGGACCCAGCAGGCGCATCCAGACCTTGCAGTCGCTCTCCGATCCCCGATCGATGGGGAGCGTGCTCTCCTCTCCGACCGTGAAGCTGACCTCCGATACTCTGGGCGTTGCAGTTGCATCGAAGCTTCCGATATGGATTGCGCCCCTCTTCACCCTTTCTGGATCGGACGCGCCCCAGGTCGCCTCTCCGCTGAACCACAGCGCACCCGGTCTGGCGCCGGGCTTAACAGCGATCGAGGACTCGACCCCCATCCAGTTTCCGATCCAGTCGCCGAGCGCCGGCGGCGGCGTCGCCGCAGGCGTCACGGCGCTCGCGAGCAGCCAGCCGGAATGCGGAATATGACGAGCGTCAAGAAAGTCGGCGCAGACGAATGGCCCCAGGGCGCGACTCACGACGACACGGTCTCCCTGCACGAGATAGGAACGCTGACGGCATCGCGGGACATCGCTAGGACATTCCCGGTCCTCCGCTCCGTTCCTCAGGAAATATGCCCGGGCGACGCTGGCGTTGACGCGCCCGACCGTTAGCACCGGGCCTCCCTTCAACGGACAAATCCACGACAATCGTGGTCATCGGCGCGGGCGGCGGCGACAACGGTGAGAGATGCAGCGATGACTACGATAACCCGCGATTGGAAGGACATGAGAGTCCCCGTTCATGTCGACGTCTGCGCGGCAAGATCTGCCGTTCACACGCCGCTTACGAGCAAACTAGACGACCGCTTCCAAATTCGAATCAAATAAGGACCGCTCGAAAATGCTGCAGTCTTGCGTACTGAGGCCCGCGCGCCATTGATCCGTTTCATGGAATCACTCGACTAGCACCATGCCGTAGCCAATCAACCCGCTGATATCATCGCAAAATCTAAGAGGTGCGTTCCTTTGTTTAGTCAATCAAGGAACAATTAGCGTAGTTTACGAATGGCGCGCCCGAAGAGATTCGAACTCCTGACCCCCAGATTCGTAGTCTGGTGCTCTATCCAGCTGAGCTACGGGCGCGCAAAAAAGGCCGGCAGGCGGCAGACGCCCGTCCGGATGGGGGCGTCTATCCGCTTTTGCGATCGGCGGCAAGACCGAATTGCCGCGGTCAGCCGCCGTCGTCGCGAACTTCCTGTCTCCCTTCGCAGCGGCCGCTCCCGAAGGGGTCGGCCGAAAAGGGAAGACTTGCCGATGGTCTACGGGCAGACGTCCCAGAAGCCCTGCCGACGGCTCGGGTCGGTGTAGTACCAGCAGAGACCAGCCTGCGGGGGCGCGCCGGCCCAAGCCGCCGCGGTCACCGCCGTGACGAAGCCGATCGCCGCGCCGGCCGCAACGGCGCCGCCGGGTCCCCAGCGGTACCAGCTCGGACGATTTACCCACACCGCGCCGCCGCGAAATCCTGGACGATAAACGGGGCGGCCCGGCCGATGGACCGGATGGCCAGGCCGATGGCCCGGGCGCCCTGGCCGATTGCCTGGATGCCCAGGTCGGTTGCCCGGATGGCCAGGCCGGTGGCCCGGAATTCCCGGGCGGTTTCCGGGTCGATGCCCGCCGCCTGGACGATGTCCGGGCCGGTGCGTCCCGCCGCCGCGATGGCCGCCGCCGCGCTGCACGGCGATGGTCGAGAGAGCGTCGGTCGAGTGGATCGCCGGGACCGTTCCGCTCATGATCTCGATCGCCTCGGCCTGCGGCATGCTGAAGCCGATCAGCGCCAGCCCGAACAGCGCGTTCTTGAACGGATTGGTCCAGTTCATGTCTCTTGTCCTCAGTTGCAGGGGCCCGTCGCCGCCTTGGACCGGCTGCGGGCCATTCAAGGCGCAAGCTGTGGGCGCCCCTCGAACGCGTCTCGCCGACGGATGACCGGGATATTCGGCGACGATGGCCGAAGGCGCAAGACGGCGTCGCTCGGTCGCAGCGCTTGCAATCCCGGCGTGGGGTCTGCAGAGGACGCCTCTCTTCGGCCGGAGCCGGTCTTATCCGCCAGGGTTCAGGGGGCGAACGTGTTGCGGCAGTTCTCGTCAGACGGCGTCCACATCGCCTTCATCGATGTTGCGCCCCAGGGTCATGATCGGGGCGAGCCGATCCTGCTCATTCACGGCTTTGCTTCGAACCATCGCATCAACTGGGTCAACCCCAGGTGGGTCGAGACGCTGACCAAGGCCGGACGCCGAGTCATCGCTCTCGACAACCGCGGTCACGGCGCGAGCCAGAAGCTGTACGCGCCCCACGACTATCGCTCCGATCTGATGGCGCGCGATTCCGCGAACCTGCTCGATCATCTGGGGATCGGGCGCGCCGACGTCATGGGCTATTCCATGGGAGCTCGCATTTCCGCGTTCCTGGCGCTGGCGAAGCCGGAGCGCGTCCGCTCGCTGATCCTCGGCGGCCTCGGCGACCGGCTGGTGCACGGCGCAGGTCTGCCGGTCGGGATCGCGGAGGCGATGGAGGCGCCGTCGCTTTCCGACCTCACCGATCCGATGCAGCGCATGTTCCGCGCATTCGCCGATCAGACCAAGAGCGACCGCGCCGCGCTTGCCGCCTGCATCCGCGGCTCGCGCCAGAGCCTGACGCCGGCGGGCGTCGCGCGCATCGCCCAGCCGACGCTGGTCGCGGTCGGAACGGCGGATGTGGTGGCGGGCGACCCGCACAAGCTCGTGGGCCTGATGCCGAACGCCGCGGCGCTCGAAATACCCGGACGCGACCACAATCTCGCGGTCGGCGACAAGGTCTACAAGGCCGGCGTGCTGGCTTTTCTCGAGAACCGCGCCTGAGGCGCGACTCCCATAAGGGTGGTTTGCTGCAAGTGCATGGTCGGCGGGACTGGCTCGGCTCTGGAGCGGCGACCTCAGCCTTTTCAGCGCGGGGCGGATCGACGCGAACGCATCCACGCTGGGCCAGCCAAACGCGATGCCGTAGTGCAGGTCTCGCCGTTCGCGCCGACTACCGCGGTCGACAAGATCGACAACAAAGCACGTGACAATGGCGCCGGAAACGTCGATCTTGGCGACAAGAGTCGGCTCAAGGCCGGCGATGCGCGGGGAACGGAAAGTCCATGGAGCGGGCCGGGGCGAGGGCCCAGACAGCCGAGGCTGGCGACCGCGGAACCGCGCTGCTGTCGGTCGAGAACGTCTCGCTCCGCTTCGGCGGCGTAACCGCCCTCGACGACGTCACCTTCAGGGTCGCTCCCGGCGCGATCTGCGGCTTGATCGGCCCCAACGGCGCCGGCAAGACCACGCTGTTCAACTGCATTTCGCGCCTCTACGACCCCAACGCCGGCTCGATCCGGTTCGAGGGCCAATCGCTTTCCGGCGCACCCCGGCACACCATCGCCGCGCTCGGCATCGCGCGCACGTTCCAGAACGTGGCGCTGTTCGCCACCATGTCGACCCGCGACAACGTGCGGGTCGGCGCGCATGATCTGGCGAGGGGCGGTTTCCTCGCCAACGCGCTGGCGCTTCCCCTGGCGGGGCGCGAGGAGCGCCGGCTGGCCGAGCGGGCGGACGCGCTGATCGACGAATTCGGGCTCCAGCTCGTCGCGGACCGACCGGTCGGAGAACTGCCGTTCGGCGTGCGCAAGCGGGTCGAGCTTGCCCGTGCGCTCGCCGTCGGGCCGAAGCTGCTGCTGCTCGACGAACCCGCCGCCGGGCTCAATCACGAAGAAGTCGACGCGCTGAGCGAGGAAATCCGCGCCATCCGCGATCGGCGCGGGGTCGCGATCCTGCTCGTCGAACATCACATGAACCTCGTCATGCGGATTTCGGACCAGGTCGTCGCGCTCGATTTCGGCCGGGTCATCGCCGACGGGCGCCCGCAAGAGGTCAGGGCCAATCCCAACGTGGTGCGCGCCTATCTGGGGACGGCGGCATGAGCGGCCCGATCCTCGAGGTGAAGAATCTCGCGGCCTTCTACGGGCCGATCCAGGCGCTGTTCGGCCTCGACTTCGAGGTCGAAGACGGCGGCGTGACCGCGCTCCTCGGCGCCAACGGCGCCGGCAAGACGACCGCGCTCCGGGCGCTGTCCGGCCTCATCCGCCGCGAGGGCGACATCCGGCTGCGCGGCAATCCGATCGGCGGGCTGTCGACCGAGGCCATCGCCCGCCTCGGCGTCGCGCACGTGCCCGACGGACGCGGCACCTTCACCGATCTCACGGTCGAGGAGAACCTGCGCCTCGGGGCCTACGTCCGCTCCGACCGGGCGGCGATCAGGAAAGACTTCGACCGGGTGTTCGCCTATTTTCCTCGCCTCGCCGAGCGGCGGCGCCAGCAGGCGGGCACCCTTTCCGGCGGCGAACAGCAGATGCTCGCCGTCAGCCGCGCGCTGCTCATGCGCCCGAGCCTTCTGATGCTGGACGAGCCGTCGTTCGGGCTCGCTCCCCTGGTGGTGGAGGAGATCTTTCGCATCCTCGCGGCGATCAATCGCGACGAGGGCGTCAGCATGCTGATCGTCGAGCAGAACGCTTCGCTCGCCCTCGATCTCGCGGACCGCGCGGTGCTGATCGAGACCGGGCGCACCGCGATGAGCGGTCCTTCGCAAGCGCTGCGCGCCGACGACGCGGTGCGGCGCGCCTACCTCGGCTATTGAAGGGAGCATGCTTGAAAGAATTTCTCGAGCAATCCGCTTCCGGGCTGGCGCTCGGCGGCGTCTATGCGATCCTGGCGCTCGCGCTGGTGATGATCTACCAGGCGACGCAGCTGGTGAATTTCGCTCAGGGCGAGATGGCGATGTTCTCGACCTATTTCGCCTGGAAGCTGATGGACCTTGGCTGGTCCTACTGGCCCGCCTTCGCTGTGACCGTCGTCGTCTCTTTTGTCGGCGGGGTGGCGATCGAGCGCGTCGTCGTGCGGCCCTTCGCCAATGCGCCGGTCCTCGCGTCCGTGATCGTGTTCATTGGATTGGCGCTGATCTTCAATGCGCTCGCCGGCTGGCTCTACGGCTATACGATCCAAGCGTTCAATTCGCCATTCTCCGGCCTGCCATGGCTTGGCAACGACTATATTTCCCCGCATGGATCGGGCGCGGTTGCCGTAAGCCTGTGCGTGCTCGCGCTCGTCTACGCCTTCTTCCGATTCACTCCGCTCGGCCTCGCCATGCGGGCGGCGGCGCAGAACCCGACCTCGAGCCGGCTGGTCGGCATCCGGGTCGGGTGGATGCTGGCGATCGGCTGGGGGCTTGCCGCGGCGATCGGCGCGATCGCCGGCATGATGGCGGCGCCGATCGTCTATCTCGATCCCAACATGATGTTCGGCGTCCTGCTGTACGCCTTCGCCGGCGCGGTGCTCGGCGGCATCGACAATCCGTTCGGCGCCGCCTTTGGCGGCTTTGCCGTCGGCGTGCTCGAGAACCTGGTCGGCGCCTATGTGGTCGGGCAACGAGGTGAAGCTTTCGGTGGCGCTGGCGATCATTGTCGGCGTGCTGGTCTGGCGTCCGTCGGGCCTCTTCGGGCGCCGGCTGATGACGCGGGTCTGACCCCCGTGGCCAAGTCGAACGGCCTGGAGCGCGCCGTAACGCTGGCGGTCTTCGCCGGCGCGGTCGCCTTTCCGTTTCTGGCGTCGGGCTACCGCCTCTATCAGGGGGCGCAGGTGCTGATCGACGTGATCGCGCTCATCGGCCTCAATCTGCTGACCGGGTTCAACGGCCAGCTTTCCCTTGGACACGGCGCCTTCTTCGCGATCGGCGCCTATGGCGCGGCGATCCTCGTCGTCAAGCTCGGGCTGCCCTATTGGGTGGCGATCCCGATCGCGAGCGCCGTCTGTTTCGGCGCGGGATTCCTGTTCGGCTTTCCCGCGCTCAGGTTCGGCGGCCTTTATCTCGGGCTTGCGACCTTCGCGCTCGCCGTCGCGATGCCGCAGCTTCTGTCGTACAACGGCTTCAACGCTTTCACCGGCGGCTCGCAAGGCCTGACCCTGACGCGGCCGGGCGCGCCCTTCGGTCTGGCTTTGAGCGGGGACCAATGGCTCTATCTCTTCTGCCTCTTTTGGGCGGCAGTTCTCTACTGGACGGCGACAAACCTGGTCCGCGGTCGCGTCGGCCGAGCCTTGATCGCCATCCGCGACCAGCCGATCGCCGCCGAATCGATGGGAGTCAACGCGGCCCTCTACAAGACGAGCTGTTTCGGCGTCAGTGCGCTCTATGCGGGGGTCGCGGGCGGCTTGAGCGCGATCGTGGTCGGGTTCGTGTCGCCCGAGAGCTTCGGACTCATGCTGTCGCTGTCGTTTCTGGTCGGCATCGTCGTCGGCGGGCTCGCGTCTCTCGGCGGGGTGCTGTTCGGGGCGCTGTTCATCGAATTCGTGCCCAATCTCTCCGACCAGCTTTCGGTGAATTTCGGTGAAAGCGCCATGGCGCTCCCGGGCGCAATCTATGGCGTGCTGCTGATCCTGTTCATGGCCGCCATGCCGACCGGAGCCGCGGGCGCTATCCGCGCGGCCCTGGGTTTCGTCAGACGGAAATTTACTGCATAATTCACCCGTCAAGCCGAAGGCAGCGACGGGCCGAAGCCGTCGCGACAGGAAACGCAAGGAGGACCGCCCATGTTCACACGTCGTTCGTTTCTGCAATCGAGCGCTGCCGCCGCGGCCATCGCCGCCGGCGCGAGATCCGCGCGGGCGGAGAACGCGCCCGGCGTGACCGACACCGAGATCAAGATCGGGCAGACGATGCCCTACAGCGGGCCGGCCTCCGCCTATGGCGTGATCGGCCGTGCGGAAACAGCCTATTTCAAAATGATCAATGAGCAGGGCGGGGTCAACGGTCGCAAGATCAATCTGATCAGCCTCGACGACGGCTACAGTCCGCCAAGGACCGTCGAGCAGGTCCGCCGCCTCGTCGAAGAGGAGAAAGTCGCCTTTCTGTTCAACACGCTCGGGACCCCGCCGAACCTGGCGATCCGGCCCTATTGCAACGAACACAAGATTCCTCAGGTATTTGTCGCCACCGGCGCCGCCACGTTCAGCGACCCGAAGAAATATTTCTGGACCATGGGCTACCAGCCGAACTACCAGACCGAAGCCAAAATCTTCGCCGAGCATATTTTGAAATCCAAGCCCGACGCCAAGATAGGCGCGCTCTACCAGAACGACGACTTCGGCAAGGACTATCTGATCGGGCTCAAGGCGGGTCTCGGGGCGGACCATGCCGGCATGCTGATCAAGGAAACGTCGTACGAGGTTTCCGAACCGACGGTCGATTCGCAGGTCGTCACGCTGCAAGGCTCGGGGGCCGATGTGTTCCTGATTGCGGCGACGCCCAAATTCGCCGCGCAGGCGATCCGCAAGGCCTATGACATCGGCTGGAAGCCGGTGCGCTACATGACCGACGTCTCCCAGTCGATCGCCTCCGTCATGAAGCCCGCTGGCCTGGAAAAGTCGAAGGGCGTGATCACCGCGGTTTACGGCAAGGATCCGACCGACGCGCGCTGGAAGGACGATCCGGGCTTCAAGCAATATAGCGCATTCATCGAGAAATACATGACGCCCAAAGACTTGAACGACTCCAACGTCGTCTATGGTTTCGGGGCCGCGCAAACGATGATCCAGGTGCTCAAGCAATGCGGGAATGATCTGTCGCGTGAGAGCGTCATGAAACAGGCGGCGAACCTGAAAGACTTCGAACTGCCGATGCTGCTGCCCGGCATCAAGATCAACACCTCGCCCGACGACTACCGGCCGATCAAACAGGAAGGGCTCGCCACCTTCAACGGCGAAAGCTGGGAGCAGTTCGGCGGGTTGTACCAGGCTTGAGACAGCTTCGCCGGTTCGGCGGCATTTGACCATCTCAAGTCACGGCTTCGCTTTCCCATCTGCCTGGGGAAGGTTGCACGATCCCACGGCGGCCCGCATGCGAACTCGCTCAGCAGGCCGCCGGCAAAGAGATCGAGGCTTTGCCGGTCATGCCAGGAGTTCGCTGTTCTCGCGCAGAACATCCGCTGTTCTTTGAATCAAAGTCGCTGTTCCTCAACCTCAGCTTCCCTGTTCTTCGGGCCGGAGCAGTCGGTCGGCGCCGCCTTGGTTCTCGTCCGCGTCGCGCCCAGAGCAACGGCGGCGCTCAGCTGGCGCCACGTCTGCTCCTGGTCTCCGACCGGCGGGAAAATAAAACATGTTGAGAATGACCGACCTTTGTGCTACATTTGTTCTCCATGCTGAATGGCGCCGAAATGAAATTATCGTCCCATCGCGCGCACGCGCTCCGCGTCATGAATTGTCCTGGTCCGAAACGCTCTTGCAATTTGCAGCAACGCCTTGAAATGGCTCACAATGGCAATGGGCAGATGTTGTAACAAGTTGGCATGGGCGCATTGACGGCGCCCCATCCGCTTGGCGCCGGCGCCACGTTTCCTGCCGCCGTCGATCGCTTGCGCAACCCGCTCGATCCGTGGCGCTCAGCGAAGCCGCCTGCTATTGTGCGGCCGCCGCCGGGGAGGATGACATGACTGCTTCGCGAGCACGGCTCGAAAACCATCCTGCGCTCGCCCTTTGGCTTGTCCTTTTGCTCGCAGCGGGATCCGCAGCACACGCTCAGGACCAATTGCGAGGAGTGTACGGCCCTCCGTCGTCTGGGGTGGGCAAACTCGGCGGCGTCTACGCTTCTCCGCAGACGGCTGCCCCGGCGCCTCTCCCGTCTCTCCCCTCGACCGTCACCGCGCCAGACTACGGCGATGCAGGAGCCGTCCCGAACGTGACCGTCCCTGGCGACGCTGAACAGGGTCAGGCGCTGCCGAACGGCGTCACCCCAGCCCCAATCCCGGGACGCCCCGGCTATGGCCAAGCCCTGGTCAATGGCCGCCGGGCCATTATTGACCTGAACACCAACCGCATCTTCCAATTTGAAGATTAGACAGACGATCGGCACGACTGGGCGCTCTGCGTCGCTACCCCCGCTCCCGCATGAGCCGTGACTTGTCCCGGCTCCAGTCGCGCGCCTTCTCGGTCTCGCGCTTGTCGTGTAGTTTCTTGCCGCGTCCAAGCGCGATCGCGATCTTGGCGCGGCCTTTGTCGTTGAAGTAGATTCTGAGCGGCACGATCGTCATGCCCTCTCGCTCGACGCCCTTGGCGAGCTTGGCGATTTCCTTTGCGTGCAGAAGGAGCTTGCGCGGCCTTTTTGGTTCGTGGTTGAAGCGGTTCGCCTGCAGATATTCCGGGATATTGGCGTTGTAGAGGATCACTTCGCCGTTCCGATCGACGGCGGCGTAGCTCTCGGCGACCGTCGCCTTGCCGGTGCGAAGCGATTTGACCTCGGGGCCGGTCAGCACCAGCCCGGCCTCATAGGTCTCGCCGATCTCGTAGTCGAAACGGGCGCGCCGGTTGTCGGCCACGACCTTGAACTTGGGCTTGTCCTTGTCAGCCATGAGCGGGCTTCCCCGCATTCGGGCCAGTCATTTCATATTGTCCTTTAACGAGGGTTGAGAAATCGAGCGGTGCTCCGTCCGACTGCCCCCGTCGCTTTCCTGAAGAGCCTACGACATTCACCCAGTCTTTTGATGCTTGCCCCAAAGCGTTTGACTTGGAAGGTGGAGAGCGCCACAATCGCGTCGCAATTCCAATGAGACGAGCGCTGCACAGCAAGTTTCGGCGCGCCGGGAAGTGCGGCAAAAGAACGCTGTTGCATAATGTCTCAGGCGTTCAAGAGCCCAGCGTGGACCATCGCGCGACGGATCAGCGCTTCCGTCGTCAGGCTGACGGGGAGCAGGGGCAGGCGGGTCTCGTTGCGCACTCGTCCGAGCAAATTCAGCGCGTATTTAGCGCCATTTACGCCTGGTTCAGCGAAGATCGCCACATGCAGCGGCGTCAGACGGTCCTGGATTTTGAGCGCATGCGCCCAGTCGTCCTTGAAAACCGATTCCATCAGTTCGGCGCAGAGTTCCGGCGCAATGTTGGCGGAGACGGAGATGCAGCCGTGTCCGCCCGCCGCCATTGCGGCGAGGGCCGTCATGTCTTCGCCAGAAAGTTGGATAAAGTCCGATCCAATAGCGTGTCGCTGGCGCGAGACGCGGCCGACGTCACCGGTCGCGTCTTTCACGCCGACGATGTTGGGAAGCTCGCTCAGCCGCTTCATTGTGTCGACCGACATGTCGACGACGCTGCGGGGAGGGATGTTGTAAATGATGATCGGTATTCCGATCGCGTCGTTGATGGCCTTGAAGTGCTGGTAGAGGCCTTCCTGGGTCGGCTTGTTGTAGTAAGGGGTCACGACGAGCACGGCGTCCGCGCCGGCCCGCTCGGCGTGAAGCGCAAGCGCCACGGCTTCCGCCGTGTTGTTCGATCCCGCCCCCGCAATGACGGGGACGCGGCCGCGCGCCTCGTCGATGCAGATGTCGACGGCGCGTCGATGCTCTTCGTGGGTCAGGGTCGGGCTCTCGCCGGTAGTGCCAACCGGCACCAGCCCGTGCGAGCCAGACGTGATCTGCCAGTCGATCAATGCGCGGAACGCCTGCTCGTCGATCTCGCCGTCCTTGAACGGCGTCACAAGGGCCGGCATCGAGCCGTGGAACTTCGCCCGCTCTGTCATATCGCGCATTCCGTCGGTTCCGCGTCCGCCCGAAGTTGGCGTCCCGTCCGCACTCGGACACATAGCCCCACGGGGACGCGCGCGAAAGAGAAAACCCGCGCCCAAAACTCAGTTAAGGTTTCGTTAGACGACTCGTTCCATTGTTGCGCGCAAGGAGTGCACCCATGATGAATTGGCGCACCCGCGCGCTGCTCGGAGCCTCGACGGCAGCCGTCCTGGTCGCCCTTGTTCCGTTCCCCGGCGTTCGGAACACCGAACGCGAGGTTGTGAGCCGCCTTGCCGGCGGGCCTGCCGGTGTCTCCCGCGTCACGCATCGGCTCGCGACGGGCATGGGGGCCGTTGAAACGCGGGCGCAAGACATGGCCACGCTTGTCCGTCGCGGGATCGGCGACGCCGCGAGGGGAGGCGCGGAGGCGCCCGCTTCCGACGGGTCGCCTGCCGAGCCGGCCGCGTTCACCCCGCAGGTCCCGTCCGAAACCGCCTCAACAGAGATCTTGCCGCCGGACGCCGCCTCGCAAAGTGAGTCGCCGCCGCTTCCTGCCCCTCTCTCTCCGGCGGCGCTGGCCTACCGGAAGGGCGATGTCGTAGCGCTCGCGGCGCTCGCGGCTGCGGCCAACGATCCGGACGAGCGTCTGGCGCTCGAGTGGGCGGCCTTGCGCGCCGATCCGCATCCGACCTTCGCGGCGCTCGAGGCCTTCAGCAAGGCCCACCCGACCTGGCCGGGGCTGAGCTACGTGCGCTACCGGCAAGAGGCCGACCTCCTGGTTCATCCCCCGTCCGCCTCCGCTGTGGCGGAGTTCTTCGCCGCGGAGCCGCCGCAGTCGAGCGCCGGCAAGCTCGCCGCCGCCCGCGCCGCGGCGGCGGAGGGGCGGGTGGATGAGGCGATCCGGATCGTCCGCGCCCTATGGCGCGACGGCAATTTCGACGGCTGGACGGAGAGCGCGATCCTGCGCGACTTCGGCGTTTCGCTCTTGAAATCCGACCACAAGTATCGCGCCGACCGGCTGCTGTATGCCGAAAGCTATGCCGCCGCACTGCGAGCGGCGGCGCTCGCCGGTCCCGACGAAATGGCGCTCGCCGAGGCGCGCGCAGCCGCTGCGCACGGTCCGCTGACCCCGGCGCTAATCAAGGCCGTGCCTCAGGCGCTCAGGAACGATCCCGGCCTCCTGTTCGCCCGTATCCAGGACGCGCGACGCTCGAACCGCCCCTACGAAGCGGCGATGCTGCTCAACCTCGCGCCGAAGGACCGGGACTCGCTCATCAATCCCGACAAGTGGTGGTCCGAGCGGCGGATGGTGGCGCGGGAGCTGCTCGATCTCGACGAGCCCAAGCTGGCGTTCGAGCTGTGCGACAAGGCCGCGCCGCCGGACGAGGCCGCCGACAAGGTCGACCTCGACTTCCATGCCGGCTGGATCGCGTTGCGCTTCCTCGGCGACGCCCCCGAAGCGGCCAAGCGCTTCGCTCTCGCCGCCGAGGCGGCCGAGACGCCCCTGTCGATTGCGCGCGCCGCCTACTGGCGCGGCCGAGCCGCGGAGGCGATGGGCAACGAGGACGAGGCGAAACTCGATTACGAGAGCGCGGCGAGCGAGCCGATCGCCTATTACGGACAGCTCGCCGCCCGGCGTCTTGGAGCCAAACGCCTCGAGCTTCGCTCCCCGAGCGCGGTGGCCGAGGGAGCGGAGCGCGACGAATCGGTTCGGGCAGCTGAGGCGCTCTATGCGGACGGGCTCGACGAGCTTGCGACTGCGCTCGCCTTCGAGGCCGCGCGCAGCTGGCGGGACGAAGCGCAGATGGCGGCGATGGCGGAGGTGGTGAAGCGCCACGCCGACGCCGCGACGCAGCTCCAGTTCGGCAAGATCGCGACGCTGCGCGGCTACGCTTTCGACGCGATGGCCTTCCCGTCCGCCGGCATGCCGCCCTTCCTGCCGCTCGCGCATTCGGCCGACATCGCCAGCATCTATGCGGTCGCGCGGCAGGAGAGCGAGTTCATTTGGCATGCGGCGTCCGGCGCGGGGGCCAAGGGCCTGATGCAGATTCTCCCTTCGACGGCGGCTTCCACAGCCAAGCGCGCCGGCGTCGCTTACGACTACGCCAGGCTCATCGTCGATCCCGCCTTCAACACCCAGCTTGGCGCCGCCTTCCTCGGCCAGGTGATGCAGGACGTCGGCGGCTCGCGCGAAATGGCCTTCGCCGCCTACAACGCCGGGCCCGGCCGGGTGGCGCAATGGATCGCCGAATATGGAGACCCCCGCAAAGGCGCCGATCCGGTCGACTGGGTCGAGCGCATCCCCTTTGACGAGACGCGCGACTACGTGGAGCGGGTCAGCGAGAACCTCGGCGTCTACAAGCAGCGCTTCGCCGAGGACCCGCCGCAGATCGGTCAGCTCCCACCGCGGTTGGCCACGGAATAGGCGTGCTGAAAGCTGGTGTCCGACAGATGGGACGAGAGCCGCTGTTGATCTTCCACGCGGCCAAATTCCCTACGAACAGGGAAAAATACAGGGAAGCTCTCGCGTTTCAGTCGGTTTTCGGAAAAGCTGTCGCGAAAAGCCGAACGATCCGAGGCAGTTCCACATAAATTCCCTACTCGGCCGAACAGCGAATTTTTTTGCCGAGCAGGGAATTCAAATTCCCTGCTCGGCTGAAAGCAGGGATATTTCGCGCGAGTTCGCCGGATTCGCGATTACGGACTTCAGCAGAATCGATTCATCAGCGCCCTTACCGTCTCGGTGAGCTTCGGCACGTCGACCGCATAGGAAAAGGGCAAGTCCTTCATGTGGCGCGGCATGCTCTCGAGGACCTCCTCGGACTGGCGCTGGAAAAGCACGACGTGCTCGAGCTCGAGCATCGCGCAGAGGTTCGAGGACCATGGGTCGTGCTGGCCTTCGGCGATGACTTCCACGATCTTCGTCCCCGGCCGGCAGAAGAGAACGTTCGCCAGCGCCGCGCCGAACTCGCAGACGACAATCTCGGCCTCGGCGAAAGTGAGAACCTGCTCGTCGAAACTGAGCTTCTCCGGCTGGATAGCGACGAAGCGGAGCGGTTTCATGGCCTCGATCATTGCGGCGCGATTGGTGATGTTGCGGCTGTTGGCGAGGCCTCGGCACACGAGCACGCGCTTCGGCCTGTCGACCGCCGGCGCAGCCTTGCGGACATTGGCGAGGATGGTCCCGAAAGCCTCTTTGTGTTGCGGATGGGCGTTCTGGCTGCTCACGCCGCTGTGCCGGTTGCTGACGATGGCGTGTTCGAGAAAGATGGGCTGTGGCCTGATCTCGCGGATGAGACGCGCGGGGACATCGAGGCGTGCGATCAGCGCGCGCTGCCAGGGCTTTAGCGTCCACGTCAGCATAGGAGCATGCATGCGCGCGCCGAGATGGACGAGTGGAACGATGTCGAGGAGATAATGCCCGTAATTAGGCTGCTCGGAATTGGCGATGAGAAGATGCTCGCCCCCAATTCTCGGCGCGCGCTTCAGCCGGTCCGGAAGGAAGAGATGCTCGTTTTTTCCGTCGGGCAGGGGCCGGTCGGCGATCGCGTCGACGGACGTGAGGAACCCCTCTTGGAACGGCCCGAGGAAGGAGTGGCGCCAGACGCGGCCCTGTTCCGAAACAAGAAGCCCGAGTTTCGGGAACCAATACTGGTCGACGAGATGCCCGAGCGTCATCGCTGGGGCGCAAACCGTGTGGGCGACGTAGTGCATCGCCTCGCTCGTCGTCGAATTGACGCTGAGCGGATGCAGGGTCGTCGGATATTCGCAGGGTTCGACCAAAGTGCACTCCGCGAGCGGCGGCGGAAAGCGGCCTTCGAACGAAACGGCCGCAAGTTGCGTCGTCCAGTCGACCGCGACCGGGACCCCAGCCCCCGAGCGGGCGGCCATCGCGCCCCGCAGCCTGCGGCGGATTCTCTTCAGCGGCGTTCGCACCGCCTTGCCCCACAGCCCGTGCAGTAACCGGCTCACGCGCAAGCGCGTCGCGTTCCGGACACTGTCGGGAGTGGCTGAACTCGGCCGGTCGTATCGCAAGAAGGCTCCTCTGGAATCTTCTCCCTCTCGGAGAAAGGCGGCGCGAAGCGCCGGATGAGGGTTCCGCTGCAGCGCCAAGCGGTCGCGTCCGTACGATCGTCCATGAGGACGCCAGGGGACCCGCTGGCGGCGCAACCCCTCATCCGGCCGGCTTCTCCCAGAGGGAGAAGGAATGTGCAAGCGGGCTTATCCACCGCCTTTTCGGCCAGAACGGTGACTTCGGCCGAGTGCGAGATTACCGCTCGAACTCGCCCATGCCGTTCCGATTCGTCCACACAGCCGACATCCACCTCGATTCGCCGCTGCGCACCCTGGCGTTGCGCGAACCGGCCCTCGCGGAGCTGATCGGCGGAGCGACCCGCAAAGCCTTCGCTGCGGTCATCGACCTCTGCCTTGCCGAACAGGTCGACGCGCTCCTGCTCGCCGGCGACCTCTACGACGGCGAGCAGACCTCGATGAAGACCGCGCGCTTTCTCGCGGATGAGCTCAAGCGCCTGCACGAGGCGAAGATCCGAACCTTCATCATTCGCGGCAACCACGACGCAAAATCCCGCATCACACGTGAACTCACCCTGCCGGAGTCGGTGAAAGTGTTCGGCGGTCGGGCCGAATGGGTCGCGCTCGCGCGCGGCGGCCTCGATGTCGTCGTGCACGGGGTGAGCTTCGCCCAGAGACATGCGCCGGAAAGTCTGCTGCCGAAGTTTCGCCCCCCGCATGACGGCGCGGTCAATATCGGCATGCTGCACACGAGCCTTGGCGGCTCGCCGTCGCACGACCGATATGCGCCATGCTCGCCGGCAGAGCTGCACGACCACGGCTTCCAATATTGGGCGCTCGGCCACATTCATCAGCGTTTCGTCGACAAGGGCAGGGCGACGATCGTGATGCCGGGCAACCCGCAAGGCCGCGACATCAACGAAGCGGGGCCGAAGTCGGCCACGCTGGCGACGATCGCCGACGACCGGACGATTTCGATCGAGGAGCGGCCGACGAGCGCTGCCGAGTTCCGACGCGTCTCCGTCGATCTTTCCCATGCTGACGACTGGAGGGGGGCGCTGAAGCGGATCGAGGCAGCGCTTGAAACGGCGCGCGGAGGCGCGCGGAGCGAGCATCTCGTCGCGCGTCTCAGGCTCGAAGGAACGACGCCGCTCACTTGGCGTCTTCGCTGCGACGTCGACAGGCTGGCCGAAGAGGCGGCAGCGATCGGCGCCGGGCTCGGCGCGACCTCCCTCGACAAGGTCGAAATCGCCTGCGAGGAGCCCCGCGCCGCCGAGGCGACCGTGAGCGATCCGATCGCCGAATTGCGCGTGCTTATGGAAAGCGAAGTCGTGCAGTCGAAAACGTTCCACGACGAGCTGCAGTCGATCGCCGAAGAACTTCGCGGCCACTTGCCGCCGGGCAGTCGGGAGGACCTGCTCGGCTCCGATGCTCAGGCGTTCGCGAAAATCTTGCGCTCCCTCGCGCAGGAGGGCGCGGAGGACGTGCTTGCCCATTTGCGCGCCGCCGACCGGGATGCTGCGTGAGGATCGCGCGCCTCGATCTCACCCGCTATGGGCGGTTCAGCGACTATACGATCGACTTGGGTCCGGCGCCGGCCGACGGGTCCGACTTCCACATCGTCTACGGGCTCAACGAGGCGGGCAAATCCACGACGGCCGCGGCGATCCTCGACCTTCTGTTCGGCATGGAGAAGCAGTCGCCCTACGGCGCGGCGGAGGCGCGGACGAACTGGCACGCCTACAGCGCCATGCGGGTCGGAGCGCGGATCGAGGTCGGTGGAAGGGCGCATGAGATCGCCCGCCTGAAGCGGGACAGGAACAGCCTCGTCGACGCCGACAACCGGCCGCTCGACGAGACCTTCCTGAAGGCGGAGCTCGCCGGGGTCGATCGAGCCTCCTTCCGCATGATGTTCTCGCTCGACGACGAGAGCCTGGAGAAAGGCGGCGAGGCGATTCTCGCAAGCCGGGGCGATCTCGGTCAGCTTCTCTTTTCGGCGAGCGCCGGCCTGGCAGAGTTCAGCGGCCGGCTCGACGCGTTGAGAGAGAAGGCGGAAAAGTTCTACCGGCCGCGCGCTTCGAAGACGGAGCTGGCCGAATGGAAGCGCGCGCTCGAGGCATTGAAGGACGAGCGCGACAAGGCCGATACGCTCGCCTCGACCTACGCCGAGCTCCTCCGGCAGCGCGACGAAGCGAAGGCCGCCTACGAGTTCGCGGGCAGGGGCCTGTCGGAGCGACGCGCGCGCGCCGACGCCATCCGGCGGGTGCTCGCCGCGCTGCCGCATCTCTCGGCGCTGCGCGACGCAGAAGCGAATCTCTTGCCGCTCGCCGACCTGCCGACGCCCCCCGAGGGCTGGGGCGTCGAATTGGCGCGGCTGCAGGCTGAGGCGATAAAGGTGACCGTACAGAAGGAGACCGCCGAGGCCGCGATCAAGGTCCTCGAGGCCGAGCTCGCGGCGATCGGCGATGACGCCGTTGCGCTGCGGCTCGCGAGCCGGGTGGACGCCTGGGGCGAGTTGCGCAGCCGGTTCGATACGGCGAGGGACATTCCCGTCCGCCAGGGCGAACTCGAGGGCAAACGCAGCGAGGTCGCCGAGATCCTGCGCAGACTCGGCAGGCCCGACGAAGCCGAACCGAAGTCGCTCGTCCTGTCCGTCCGGTCAGTGGGCATGCTGGAGGACCTCGTCGCCCAGCGCTCGGGCGTGCTCGCGAAGCTCGAGACCGCGCGAGCGGCGCTCGACGACGCAAAGAGCGCGCTCGCTGCGGCGCTCGCCGACGCGCCTCGGTCCGACAGCGGCGACGCTGAGTTCGAAACTTTGAAAACGCGCCTCCAGGCGGCGCGGCGGGACGATTCCGTCGCTCGTCTTCGCGGGGCCCGCGCAGACATGGAGAAACAGGCGCGGAGACTCGCGCAAGCAATGGCGGCGCTCGCGCCATGGCAAGGATGGCCGGAAGAGCTGGTCAGCGTCTCTGTTCCAGGCGAGGCGGAGACGGCGGCGATCCGTCGTCGCCTGTCGCAGGCCCTTGCCGAGCGTCAATCCAATGTCCAGCAACTCGCCGACAAGAACGGCGAAGCGGAACGATTGCGGGCCGAGGCGGCGGTTGCGGCCCGGGCGGCCGAAATCGTCGACGACGATGTCGCCGCTGAAATTCGCCTGGCGCGCGAAGCGGCATGGTCAGCCCATCGCGCGGCGCTCAGCGGGCCAAGCGCCGACACGTTTGACGCCGCGATGCGCCGCGACGATACGGCCTGCGCAGCACGGCTCGCCAATGCGAGGGAGGTCGCGGCTGCGCGGGAGCGCGCGATCAAGCTTGCCGGGGTCGAGGCGGAACGTGCTCGCGCGGCGGCCGACCTCGATGCGGCCGACCATGCGCTTCGCGCGCTCGATCACGAGATTGCGGCGCTGCTGCCCGCGGCGGCCCCTCGCGGGCGCGATCCGCTGAGCTTCCTCGACGCATGGAGAGCCGGCCGCGATGCGGTGGTGGACATCGTCAAGACACTCCAGGAGCTAAAGGACGCGGCGAGGCGCGCGAACGATGACGTCGAACGTGCGCGCCACTCGTTGAGCGACGCGATGAGAGGCGTTGGCGTTGCTCACGATCCGGATCTTTCGCTCGATTTGCTGATCGAGGCGGCGGAGGCGGCGGTCGTGGAGGCGGCGAGAGCGGAAACGCACCGTAAGACGGTCAAGCAACGGGACGTCGAGGCCGGGCGCGCTGAGGCCAGGCTCAAGGCTGCGATGGAAGATGACGCCCGCTGGCGCGCCGCGTGGCGCGATGCCTGCGCTGGCTCGTGGCTCGGTGGAGCCGAGGCGGAGCCGCCGCTTAATGTCGTGCGACAGGCGCTGAAGGCGCTCGAGGAATTGCGCGTCGCGCTGAAGGACGGCGCCGAGCTCGAGCACCGCATCGAAGCGATGGAGCGCGACAAGGAGCTGTTCGCAGCGGAAGTCGCCGATGTCGCCAAGGCGCTCGGCGCCGATGAAGGCGACGACGACCCGGCCGTGCGCGCGGAGGCGATCGAAGCGCGCGTGGCGGGGGCGCGCGAAAATGAACGCCGGCGAAGGGAGAAAACGAACGCGCTGGAGGCGGCGCGCGACACGCTTGCCGGCGTTGTCGGAGCGCTGGCGGTCAACGCGAAGCTCGCTTCGGCGATGACCGAATTCTTCGCCGTCGCAACTCTCGCCGAAGTCGCCGGCAAGCTCGATGACTGCAGGCGACGGGACGCGCTGCGCGACGAGGTCGCGAAGGAGACGCGCGCCATCCTGGATTCGAACGTCGCGAACGCCTTCGACGCCGCACGCGCGGCTCTCGAGACCGCCGACCCCGCGGCCCTGGAACGGGAACTCAGCGCTCTCAAGACGCGCGAGGCCGACGATGTGACGGCGAACGCGGAAAGCTTCGCCGTCTGCCGCGAGGCGGAAAGGCGGCTTGAGGCGGTCGGGGGCGACGATGCGGTCGCGCGGATCGAGGAGAACCGGCGCACCATTCTGGAAGTGCTCAAGGACGGCGCGCGCCGGTATCTGGCCTTGCGTGCGGGGGTCGCGGCGGCGGACGAAGCGCTGAGGCTTTATCGCGACCGGCATCGCGGCGCGATGATGGAGCGTGCGTCAAAGGCCTTTTCGGAGATCAGCCGCGGCGCCTATCGGGGCCTGACCGCCTTGCCAAACGGGCAGAGCGAAACCCTGTTTGCGCTGGGCGCCGACGGGGGCTCAAAGGCGGCGGAGCAATTATCGAAGGGCGCCCGTTTCCAACTTTACCTTGCGCTGCGGGTCGCGGGCTATCACGAGCTCGCCAAATCGCGCCCGCCGTCGCCCTTCGTCGCCGACGATATCATGGAGACATTCGACCATTTCCGCGCCGAGGAGGCGTTGAGGCTCTTCGCCGACATGGGGCGCGTGGGGCAAGTGATCTATCTCACCCACCACCTGCATCTGGCCGAGATCGCCAGGAAGGTGTGTCCGGAGGCGCGGGTGCACGAACTGAGAAGCTGAACTTCCTTCTGTGACTTTCCTCTCCCGCCTCGAGCGGGGAGAGGGCCGGGGTGAGGGGGTGGGCGATTGGCCACAGGAGCGCTTGCAGCGTCTGCCGCCGCACCAGCGCCGCCAGGATCGTGTCCAAGACCCCGTCGATGTTGCGGTAGACGTCGCCGTTCTGGAAGCGAACCACCCGATAGCCTCGATCGTGCAAGAACTGTTCTTGCGCCGTATGACGACGTCGCTGATCGAATGAGTCGCGCCGTCGACCTCGACGACAAGCATTTTCCTCGCGGTAAACGAAGTCGTTGAAATAGGGACCGATCGGCTCCCGCCGAATGGACTTGAACCCGCCGAGAACGCGGTTTCGAAGTCGCCGCCAGAGCAGACGTTCAGCCTCGGTCTGGTTTTGGCGCAAGTCTCGCGCCCGGCGGCATGTCCTGTAGGCGCAGTCCGCGCACGAAAATTCCCGCCTTGGCCGCTCGCTCGCCCCTCACCCCGGCCCTCTCCCCGCCAGAGCGTCGCCAGAGCGGGGGAGGGGGAGCCGACATTCAGCTCTGCACCCCCTTCACGTACCAGTCCAGCACCGCGAGGTTGGCGTCTTTCATCCGCTCGCCCTTGGCGAGGCGCTCCTTGCCGGACTGATCCGAGATCGGGCCGGTGAAGACGTCGTACGAGCCGTCCTTCCAGCCGGCGATCATCTTATCCGCCGCGGCCTTCACGTTGTCGGGCATCGCCTTGTTGTAGGGCGCCATAACGACGGTGCCTTCCTTCATGCCCCACCAGGCGTCGTCCGGCTTCCAGGTCCCGTCGAGCATCGCCTTGGCGCGGGAGATGTAATAGGGCGCCCAGATATCCTCGATCGCGGTGAGCTGCGTTTTGGGCGCGAATCTTTTCATGTCGGCGGCGTTGCCGAAACACCAGACCTTGCGCTGCTCGCAGACCTGAAGGCCTGCGGGGCTGTCGGTGTGCTGGACGACGACGTCGCAGCCGAGGTTCGCTAGCGTCTGGACGGCGGCCGCCTCCTTGGCCGGATCGAACCACGAGTTGATCATGATGAGCTTGGTCGTGACCTTCGGATTTACCGCCTGCGCGGCGAGCGTGACGGCGTTCACGCCGAGCACGACTTCCGGCACCTTGTAGGAGCCGAGATAGCCGATCGTGTTCGACTTCGTCATCATGCCGGCGATCGCGCCCTCGACCGCGCGGCCCTGATGGAAGCGGGAATTGTAGGTACCGAGATTGGCGGCGTGCTTGTAGCCGGTGCAATGCTCGAACATCACGTTCGGGAATTGCTTGGCGGCCTCGACGGTCTGGTCCATGTAGCCGAAAGTCGTCGCGAAAATCAGCTTGTGGCCCTGCTGCGCCAGGTCCTTCAGGATCGGCGTGGCGCTGGCGTCTTCCTTCACGTTCTCGACATAGTCGGCGACGACCTGGCCTTTGAGGGCGTCGACCATCGCTTTGCGGCCCTGTTCGTGGGCCCAGGTCCAGCCGTAGTCGCCGATCGGGCCGAGATAGACGAAGCCGACCTTGAGCGGTTCGGCAGCGCGCGCGTGGCGCATTAGCGCAGGCGCCGCCAGCCCTGCCGCGGCGCCCGTCACGAATTTTCGGCGTGTGACCAAACCCACATTCCTCTCCTTTTCTGGTCGATGGTCGCGAACAAGGCGTCGAGCGAGCCGCCAAGTCCCGGAGCAATCAGCGTGCCCCAGAAGACAGCAAACAGCCGCAACCCTTGTCGCGCCCTTCTCCAGTCGCCTGGGGAAGACCGGAAAGGCCGTTCCCCAGAAAAGCAACGATCAACGCGGGCTAGCTCTGGACGCCCTTGACGTACCAGTCCATCACCAGCATGTCGGCGTCCTTCATCCGTTCGCCCTTCGGCACGCGCTCCTTGCCCGACTGGTCGGCGATGGGGCCGGTGAAGACGTCGTAGCTTCCGTCTTTGCAGCCGGCGACGATCTTGTCGGCCGCCGCCCGCACATTCTGGGGCACTGCCTTGCTGTAGGGCGCCATGCCGAGGATTCCCTCCTTGAAGCCCCACCAGGTGTCGTCCGGCTTCCAGCTTCCGTCCAGGACGGCCTTGGCGCGCGAAATGTAGTAGGGGCCCCAAAGGTCGAGGCTCGCCGTCAAGTGCGCGTGTGGCGCGAATCTCGACATGTCAGCGCCGTAACCAAACCCGTAGATCTTGCGCTTCTCGCAGACCTGCAACACCGCCGGGCTGTCGACGTGTTGGGCGATCACGTCGCAGCCGAGATTGGCCAGAGTCTCCGCCGCGGCGGCCTCCTTGGCCGGGTCGAACCAAGTGTCGATCATCACCAGCTTGGTGGTGATCTTCGGATTGACGGCTTGCGCCGCCAGCGTGAATGCGTTCACGCCCATCACCACTTCGGGGATCTTGAACGACCCGACGTAACCGATCACGCCGGACTTGCTCATCATGCCGGCGATCGTGCCGGTGACCGCGCGGCCCTCATAGAAGCGCGAGTTGTAGGTGCCGACGTTGGCGGCGCGCTTGTAGCCGGTGCAGTGCTCCCACTTGACGTCCGGGAATTGCTTCGCAGCTTCGAGCGTTTGATCCATGTAGCCGTAGGATGTCGTGAAGATGAGCTTGTTGCCCTGCTGGGCAAGGTCCTTCATGATTGGGACCGCGCTCGCGTCTTCCTTGACGTTCTCGACATAATTGGCGACGACCTGACCCTTGAGCGCATTGAGCAGCGCCTTGCGGCCCTGTTCGTGCGACCAGGTCCAGCCATAATCGCCGATCGCGCCGAGATAGACGAAGCCGACCTTGAGCGGCTCGGCGGCGAAGACGCCCCGGGCCAGCCCCGGCAGGGCGAGGCCCGCGGCCGCGGTCTTCACGAAATTGCGGCGGGTAAGCAGAGTCATGTCGTTTCCTCCTTGTCGGCGACGTTTCTTGATCAAGCGTTCGGCATGAAAGACCGGCCGAGGCAGGCCGGCGCTTCGCTGCCTGTTACGCCCCGGGCCGATATGACGGCAAGCACCACGACCGCCATGAGATAAGGCATCGCGGCCCAGAATTGCGACGGCAGGAAGGAGAAGCCCGAGGCTTTGGCGTAGAGCTCGAGGGTCATGAGAATGCCAAAGAAATACGCGCCCGCCAGCAGGCGGCCCGCGCGCCAGCCTGAGAAGACGACGAGCGCGAGCGCAATCCAGCCGCGTCCTGCGGTCATTTGCTCGGCCCACATCGGCGTGATCACCATTGAGAAATAAGAGCCGGCGATCCCCGCGAGCGCCCCGCCGAAGGCGATCGCCGCGTAACGGATCGGGATCACCGGATAGCCGATCGAATGGGCGGAGTTGTCGTTTTCGCCGACCGCGCGCAGGACGAGGCCGGCCCGAGTGCGGGTCAGGAACCAGCCGACGACGAAGACCATGACGAGGGCGAAATAGACGAGCGGGCTATAGCCGAACAGCACCCGCCAGAAAGGATCGGCGGCGAGCCGGTCGGGGAAGACGGAGTTCGAACGACGGCACAGTCATGCCGACGTAGCCTGCGCCGATGAGCGAGGACAGGCCGATCCCGAAGATGGTCAGCGCGAGGCCGGTCGCCACCTGGTTGGAGCCGAGCGACAGCGCCAGCACGGCGAACAGCATCGACGAGGCCGCGCCAGCGAGGGCGGCGCCGAGGACGGCGACCCACGGGGCCCAGTCGCCGAGATCCGGCCCATAATTGAAGGCCACCGCGAAGCCGGTGACGGCGCCGATCAGCATCATGCCCTCGATGCCGAGGTTGAGCACGCCGCTCTTTTCGACGACGAGTTCGCCGGTCGCGGCAAGCAGGATCGGCGTCGTGACGCCGACCACGGTGACGAGCGCGTCGATGATGAACGTGAGGCTCATGCCGAGGCCTCCGCCGTCGCCGCCTTTGGGCGCGGCGCCTCGCGAATGATCCGCACGCGATAGCGGACGAGAATGTCGCTCGCCAGGATGAAGAACAGCATGGTCGCCTGGAAGATGCCGGCGGTCGCGTTCGGCACGTGCACCACCGTCTGCGCCACCTGGCCGCCGACGTAAGTGACGGCGAGGATGAGGCCGGCGAGGAAGACGCCCACCGGGTGCAACCGCCCGAGGAACGAGACGATAATGGCGGTAAAGCCGTAGCCCGAGGGGAAGCCGAGATTGATCTGGCCGAGCTGGCTCATCGCTTCGAGAATGCCGGCGAGCCCGGCCATGCCGCCGCTGATCAAAAGGGTCGACCATACGGTGCGCGAGGCGTCGAATCCGCCGTAGCGGGCCGCATCCGGGGCGGCGCCGACCGTGCGGACGGAGAAGCCGTACACCGAGCGGGAAGTCAGCAGCCAGAAGACCAGCGTCAGCACGATGGCGACGATGAAGCCCGGCGGGATCACCGTTCCCGGCAGGACGTTCGGCAGCGATTCGGCCGGGGTGAAGGGCGCGGTCTGCGGGAAGTTGTGGCCGTTCGGATCCTTCCAGGGACCGCCGATCAGATAATTGAGCACCTGCAGCGCGACATAGACGAGCATCAGGCTCGAGAGCACCTCCGAGACGTTGTAGCGCGTCTTCAGCCAGGCCGGGATTGCCGCCCAGGCGGCGCCGCCCACAACGCCGCCCGCGATCATCAGCGGGATGATCACGAATGCGGGCGCGGCCGGCAGGAAAAAGGCGACGCCGGCGCCGGCCAGCGCGCCGATGATGTACTGCCCTTCGGCGCCGATGTTCCAGATCTTGGCCTGGTTGCCGAGCGAGAGTCCGAGGGCGATGAGGATGAGCGGGGCGGCCTTGGTCAGGACGTCCTGCCATTTGTAGGAGGCCACGATCGGCGTGATGAAAGTCTCGTAGATGGCGTGCGGGCCGTCGAAGCCGATGAGCTCGAAGATGATCGCGCCAAGAGCCATGGTCAGCAGCACGGAGGCGACCGGCGTCGCCACCTGCATGAACCGGCTCGGGGTCAGCCGCTTTTCAAATCGGATGCGCATGCAGGTGCTCTGTCATTTCGATCGTCGCCGTCGGGTCTCCGTGCACGCCGCCCATCAGGAGCCCGATCTCCTCGAGCGAGACCTCTCCGACCTTGAGCGTCTTCGATAGCCTGCCGAGGTTCATAACGGCCATGGAATTGCAGAGCGTCAACAGTTCGTCCAGGTCCTGCGAGATGACCAGCACCGCCGAGCCCCGCGCGGCGAGATCGACGACCGCCTGATGAATGGCGGCCGCCGCGCCCGCGTCGACGCCCCAGGTCGGCTGGCACACGACCAGCGCCTCCGGGCGCTGGAGGATTTCGCGCCCCATGATGAACTTCTGCAGATTTCCGCCCGAGAGCGAGCCTGCCAGGGCGCCGGGGCCCGTCGCCTTGACGGTGAAGGCGCCGATGACCTCGGCGGCGTAGTTGGTCGCCTTCTCCGGGTCGATGAGCCCGAACCGCACGAGCTCCATCCGGTCGCGCCCGGTGAGCGAGGCGTTGTCGGTCAGCGAGAATTCACTCACGGCGGCGTGGCCATGGCGCTCCTCCGGCACCGCGCAAAGACCGAGATTGCGGCGCTCGGTCACCCCCATCCGCCCGACCGCTTCGCCGCCCAGCAGGACCGCCTCGGCGCTCGGCGCGAGCGTCTCGCCGCTCATTGCGGACAGGAGCTCGTTCTGACCGTTGCCCGCGACCCCGGCCACGCCGAATATCTCGCCCGCCCGCACGGTGAGCGAGATGTCCTTCAGCGCGACGCCGAATTCGGTCGGCTTCGGCGCAGTGAGCCCTTTCGTTTCGAGCTTGGGCGGCCCGAAGACGCGGCCGGCCGGCTTGGCGATCTCCTTGAGGTTCGCGCCGATCATCATTTCCGCCATCGAGCGCGAGGTCTCCTGCCTCGGATCGCAGGTCCCCACCACCTTGCCGCCGCGCAGGATGGTCGCGGTGTCGCAGAGCGCGACGATCTCGTGCAGCTTGTGGGAGATGTAGAGGATCGAGCAGCCGCTCGAGGCCAGATGCTTCAGCGTCTCGAACAATTGCTCGACCTCCTGCGGCGTCAACACCGAGGTCGGCTCGTCCATGATGAGCAGCCGGGGATTGAGCAGGAGCGCGCGCACGATCTCGATCCGCTGGCGCTCGCCGACGCTGAGGTTCGAGACGATCCGGCGCGGATCGAGCTTGAGATGGTAGGTCTCGAGGACCCGGGTGAACTCGGCGAGCAGCTCGCGCGCAGAGAGGCGCGAATTGAGGCCGAGCGAGATGTTCTCCAGCACCGTCATCGCCTCGAACAGCGAGAAATGCTGGAACACCATGCCGATGCCGAGCCGGCGGGCGGCGCGCGGGTTCGATATGCGCACCGGCGCGCCGTCGAAGATAATCTGCCCCTCGTCCGGCGCGAGGACGCCGTAGATCATCTTGACCAGGGTCGATTTGCCCGCGCCGTTCTCGCCGAGCAGCGCGTGGACTTCGCCGGGCCGGACGCTGAGATGGACATTGTCGTTGGCGCGCACGCCGGGGAACGACTTGGAGACGCCGACGAGCTTCAGTCGCGGAGGAGCTTCGGCCTTCACTTGGACATGTCCTCGCTCCCCTGCCTCCGTCCGGCGCTGCCAACCTGTGTCACGCAAGAACCGCGCCGAGTCCCGGCGGCGGAGCCGATCGCCTTGCGCGCCCGTCTGTTGCGCCTTTGCACGCGAGCCTAACGCGGCGGGACCAAGTGTCAAATGAATTGGCGGCAATGGCATTTGCGGCTCACGGACCGACGGGGAAATCGGCGGGTCAACTTCAGGAGTTCATGCTATCGGTCTCGTCCCTGCCGGAGTCGCCGATGAAAACCTCTGCTCACGCCCAAGACCTGCGCCCCTATGACGAGGCGCTGCTGCGCCGGGCCTTCGACGTGGCGCGCCGGGCCCGCGAGGTCGGCGACCATCCGTTCGGCTCGGTCCTCGCCGACGCCGACGGAAACGAGCTGATGGAGCAGGGCAACGGCTTCACCAGCGAGGGCCGCGACCGCACCGCCCACGCCGAGCGCCTGCTCGCCTCGCGAGCCGCCCGCGCCTATGAGCTGAGGTTCCTCGCCGGCTGCACGCTCTACACCTCGGCCGAGCCCTGCGCGATGTGCGCCGGCGCGATCTACTGGGCCGGGATCGGACGCGTCGTCTACGGGCAGACCGAGAGGGGCTTGAAGGAGCAGACCGGCGCGCATGAGGAGAACCCGACCCTCGACCTGCCGTGCGCGGTCGTCTTTGCGGCCGGGCAGCGGCCGACCGAGGTCGTCGGGCCGCTGCTCGAGGAGGAGGCGGCCGCACTGCAGGCGGACTTCTGGAAGGGCAGGGGGTAGCTTTGGCCCGGGGTGCGCATTTTTGGCGCCGCCCCAATCTTTTCAAAGGATTAAGTGCGAAAATCTGTCGCAGTTGCGCCATGTTAAACTGATATATTATGTATATTATCGGACGAAGCGATTCTTCTCAGGTCCCTTTCGAATTGAGCCGAAGGACGATGCGGCAAACGACCCCTTGGGGCTCATAATCGAGCGTGACTTCGCCCTGGTCGGGCGGGAAGGCGGCAGCGAACAACCGCGAGCCGGAGCCTTGCTTCGAGGGGGCCGCTACGGGCGGACCGGATCTCTCTCTCCACAGCAGTTGCAGGACGTCGCGCTCGGGCCGCCAGGAGATCGCGACCCTGCCGGCCGGGGTCGACAGAGCTCCGTATTTCAGCGCGTTGGTCGCGAGTTCATGGATGACGAGCGCGAGCGCGACGCCAAGCTCCCCGGGAACCGCGGTCGGGCTTCCGGCGAGGTCGAAGCGGTCTTGCGCGAACGGGTCGATCACGCGCTCAAGGAAGGCCCTGAGATCGGCTTGGGAAGTTCCGAGAACGTCCTGGGCGCGCGCGAGGGCGGCGATGCGCCCATCGAACAGCGTGAGGAACTCGGACACGCTGTCCGCGCGCTGCGAGGTCTGACGCGCGATCGCCTGAACGAGGCCGAGGACGTTGCGGGCGCGATGCGCCGTCTCGCGGGCGATGAGGTGAGCCCTTTCTTCGGAAACCGCGACCGTTTGCGTCAGCGCCCGCATGAGCGAGACTAGGATTATGAGGAGCGAGCACAGGAACCAGAACGCGATCGCCCTCGGCAACTCGCCCGGCACGAGATCGTTAACGGGTCGGATGACGAAAGCCGAGACGACCACGATCGACAGCGCGAGCGCCGAGAAGCCCGCGAGCGGACCTCCAAGCGCGCTCGCGAAGACGACCGCCGGGAAAAACGTCAGGAATGGAGCCTCGTCTCCGAACGGTCCGGCGAGAACGAGCCGGGGCAGCATGGCGGCAAGTACGCAGAGGACCGCGATGGCCTGTCCCCGCCACAAAGGAATGGGCCGAAGGAGAAGCCGCCGAACCGATTCTTTCGTCAGGAGAGCCTGAAGCCACATTTTGTGACGAAGGTCAGGCAGATCGCCTCGGGTCAAGGCCGAAGTGCTCACTCCGGCGAAACTTTTCAGCCGCGGTCGGCGCGCCGCCCGCGTCGACCCCGACGAATCGAAGGCGCTGAAAAGTGGGGCCCGCAAGGCCGGATGAAGGGCTGCATCATCACGCTGTGGGAGAAGTCCGCGCTCGCCCCTGCATTGTGCCGCCAGGAGCCGTATTGCGTCGCCAGCGAGCGACCGACCAAGCTCGCGCCTGCGACTTTCCGTCGCAGCGTCGCAGGACGATGTTAAGCGGAGATGTGCTTATCGTACGAGAGACCTGCCGGTAGCCTGGCGATGTGCGAGATGTCCGTGATTTGAGGCTGGATCGTGGCCGGCATAGAAGGGACCGAAATTTGGTCTTCGCGTTTGACGCTTGTTCCGCATGACCCATAAATCCGCCTATCACCTCCTCGCGAAGCCAGCCGGCGCGGCCTGCAACCTCGGCTGCCGGTACTGCTTCTTTCTCTCGAAGGAAAACCTTTATCCAGCGCGCGAGAGCCCGCTGATGCCGGACGATCTCCTGGAGACCACCATCAGGCAGCTGATGGAATTGTCCATCGGGCCGCAGGTGGAGGTGTCGTGGCAGGGTGGCGAGCCGTTGCTGCGCGGCCTCGACTTCTTCCGCCGTTCGGTCGAACTCGCCGAAAAATACCGCAAACCGCACCAGCGCGTGCTGCACACCGTCCAGACCAACGGCACGCTGATCGACGACCAGTGGGCAGAATTCTTCAAGCAGAATAGCTATCTCGTCGGGGTGAGCATCGACGGGCCGCGCGAAATGCATGACGCCTTTCGCGTCGCGAAGGGCGGCGAGGGCAGCTTCGACGACGTGATCCGCGGCTGGAGATGTTTGCAGGAGCACGAGGTCGACGCCAACATCCTTTGCACAATCCACGCCGCCAACGAAGATCATCCGCTGGAAGTCTATCGCTTCTTTCGCGACGAGCTGAAGGCCGGCTACATCCAGTTCATCCCGATCGTCGAGCGGGCGACGCCGGAGACGATCGCTCTCGCCGACCGCGGCTGGAGTGGCCTCACGGGCATGGACCGGCCGCTCTACACGCAGACCGGGAATTTCGTCACCGAGCGTTCGGTGAAGGTCGGCAAGTTCGGAAAATTTCTGATCGCGATTTTCGACGAGTGGCTGAAGCGGGATGTCGCAAGAGTTTTCGTCGTCACCTTCGACGTCGCGCTCGGCAGCTGGCTCGGCCAGCACAATGCCTGCATCGTCTCGCCGACCTGCGGCGCATCGCTCGTCATGGAGCGCAATGGCGACGTCTATTCCTGCGACCATTATGTCGAGCCGGACCACCGCCTCGGCAATGTTCGTGAGACGCCGCTCGGCGACCTCGTCCTCATGGAGAAGCAGCGGCGCTTCGGCCAGGCAAAATACGACACGCTCCCAAATTATTGCCGCAAATGCTCGGCGCTGTTCGCCTGCTACGGCGAATGCCCGCGCAACCGGTTCATCAAGACGCCGGATGGCGAGGACGGGCTCAACTATCTCTGCGAGGGCTACAAAGCCTTCTTCCAGCATATCGATAAGCCGATGCGGACCATGGCCGAACTCGTGTGCAAGGGACGCTTCGCCGACGAGATCATGGAGACGAAACGGGCGTGACGCCAACACCCTCATTGCGAGGAGCGTGCGCGACCAAGCAATCCGGCATCTCCGCCTTCTGACGGCTTCATGGATTGCTTCGCTTCGCTCGCAATGAAGAACGCTTGAAAACGAGACGCTTTGCGGCGGGTTTGAGGAGGATGAATATGAATAGACGGCAATTGTTTCTTTCATCGGCCAGAGGCGCGCTGGCGGCGGCGCTCGGCGCCGTCGGGTTCCGCACGTCGGCCCGCGCGCAATCGGCGACGGCGGTCCAGTTTCCCGACAGCACGGTGCTGCCGACGCCGACGCCGCCCTTCCAAGGCTTCATCGAACCGAACCTGATCGACAGCCAGCCGGGCTGGCCGCCGACGATCATGCCGCCGGAAGGCGCGCCGAATATTCTGGTGGTGTTGATCGACGACGCCGGCTTCGGCTCCAACTCGGCCTTCGGCGGCGTCGTGCCGACGCCGACGCTCGATAAGCTGGCGCAGCGCGGCCTGCGCTACACCCAGATGCACAACACGGCGCTCTGCTCGCCGACAAGGGCTGCGCTGCTCACCGGACGGAACCATCACGCGGTCGGTTTCGGCACGGTCTCCGAAGCAGCGTCCGGTTATCCCGGCTACGATTTCATCATAAGGCCCGAGACGGCGCATGGAGCGGCGGCGCTGAAGGACAACGGCTACTCCACCGCCTGGTTCGGCAAAAACCACAATGTGCCGACTTGGGAGGCAAGTCCGCAGGGACCGTTCACCCATTGGCCGGTCGGGCAGGGCTACGATTATTTCTACGGCTTCGTCGGCGGCGACACGAGCCAGTGGCAGCCGGGCAACCTCTACCGCAATACCACCCCGATCCATCCCTACGAGGGCAAGCCGGGCTGGAACCTGATCACCGCGATGGCCGACGATTGCATCGACTACATCACCACGCAAACCTCGACCGACCCGAAACGGCCCTGGTTCATCCATTACGCGCCGGGCGCGACGCATGCGCCGCATCATCCCACCCCGGAATGGATCGAGAAGATCAGCGATATGCATCTCTTCGATGACGGCTGGAACGCAATTGCCGAGCGGATCTTCGAGAACCAGAAGAAGCTCGGCGTCCTGCCGGCGAACGCCACGCTTCCGCCCTGGCCCGATTTCCTCCCCAAGTGGGAAACGCTGTCCGCCGACCAGCAGAAGCTCTACCTCCGCCAGATCGACGTCTGGGCGGCCTATATGGCCTATACCGATCACGAGATTGGCCGCGTCGTCGAGACGGTCGAGAAGCTCGGCCTGTCCGACAACACGCTGATCATCTGGGTCTGCGGCGACAACGGCATGAGCGCCGAAGGCTCGATGAACGGCACGCCAAACGAGGTCGCCTATTTCAACGGCTTCGCCTTCACGGTGGAGCAGATGCTGCCCATGATCCCTGCCTGGGGCACGGATCAGACCTACCCCCACTTCGCCGTGCCTTGGGCCTTTGCGATGGATACGCCCTATCGCTGGTGCAAGCAGGTCGCCTCGCACTTTGGCGGCACGCGCACCGGCATGGTGGTAAGCTGGCCCAAGCGCATCGCCGACGCCGGCGGAATCCGCCATCAGTTCCACCACGTCATCGACATCATACCGACGATCTTCGATGCGGTCGGCATCCCGCAGCCGACGATGGTGAACGGCATAGCCCAGCGCCCGTGGGACGGCGTCAGCATGGTCTATAGTTGGGACAAGCCCAACGCCGACGCGCTCTCGGCGCGCAAGACCCAGTATTTCGAGATCTTCGGCAATCGCGCAATCTACCACGACGGCTGGATGGCCAACACCATTCCGGCAGTGACGCCGTGGGAGGGCATCACCGGGCATCCGCCGGTCGACGTGCTGAACGGATTCAAATGGGAGCTGTTCAACCTCAAGGAGGACCCTACCCAGACGAACGATCTCGCCGCTCAGCAGCCCGATCGGTTGCGCCAGATGCAGGAGCTCTGGATGATCGAGGCGGTGCGCAACCAGGTGCTGCCGCTGAATGCGTCGCAGCTCGCGGTCCTGACCGTCCAGCGCCCCGGACCGGCGGCAGGCCGGAAGCAGTTCGTCTACACCGCGCCGAACACATCGAACCAGTTCGCCGTCGCGCCCTCAATCCTGAACCGCTCTTACACGATCACCGCCGAGATCGAGGTCCCCGAGCGCGGGGCGAACGGCGTGCTGGTGACCCAGGGCGGGCGGTTCTCGGGCTACGGGCTCTATCTCAAGGACGGCAAGCCGACCTTCACCATGAACCTGCTCGACATCCAGCGGCCGAAGTGGCAGGGCCCCGACGCGCTGCCGCCCGGCAAGCACACCATCGTCTTCGATTGGAAGATGGACCCGATGGGCATGCCAGTCGGGCGTGGCGGCGCCGGCACGCTGTCGGTCAACGGCAAGCCGGTGGCGCAGAAGTCGTTGCTCCATACCCAGCCCATCGTCTGGGCCTGGGACGAGACGTTCGACGTCGGCCTCGACACCGGCACGTCGGTGGACGACGCCGATTATTCGGCGCCGTTCGCGTTCGACGGCAAACTGGAGAAGATCACCTTCGACCTCGGCGAATTGAGCATGACGCCGGAGGCGATCAAGGCGATGATGGAGTTGCTGGCGAAGAAGCGCGATCGGTGAAGCGTCGGCGGCGCTGACTTGACCAGAAGAAGCTGGGCGCACGGCGCAGGACGCGAACTGAGCGAAACCGGAGAATGAGAGAGCGTGCGCGGCTGTAGTCCAGCCGCCTCGTACTTGTTTAGGAGCTTGCAAATGCTGACGAAACGAGAATTTCTTCAATCCGCAGGGCTGACCGCCGCCGCGGTGGCGGCACCCGCGGCGGCGCTCGCCCAAACGAAGGGACGCGCCCGGTTCTTCCAGGCGAAGGCGACCGCAGCGGAAGGCTTCATCTACGGCCTGCCGATCGTGATGAATTACGCAGTGATGTACGACTATGCGATCAACCGCGACTCCGGGCAGTTCAAGGCGCCGTTCAATCAGATCGCCAACAGCCACGCTCTGTTCACCTACAAGGATACGGCGGTCGTCACGCCGAACAGCGACACGCCCTATTCGATCTGCTGGATGGACCTGCGCGCCGAGCCGCTCGTCCTCAGCGTGCCGGCCGTCAACCCGAAGCGCTATTATTCGGTGCAGCTCTGCGACGGCAATACCTACAACTACGGCTATATCGGCAGCCGCGCGACCGGGAGCGAAGCAGGCGACTATCTGGTCGCGGGGCCCGGCTGGAAGGGCGAGGCGCCGGCGGGCGTCAAGAAGGTCTTCCGCTCAAGCACGTTCTTCTCGGCCGCCATCTACCGCACGCAGCTCTTCGATCCGGCGGACATGGAGAACGTGATCAAGCTGCAGGACGGCTACAAGGTGCAACCGCTCTCGGCCTATCTGAAGCAACCGGCGCCGCCGCCAGCCCCAACCGTCGATTTCCCGAAGATCGACAAGCGGCTCGCCAAGACGAACTTCTTTGAATTTCTCGATTTCGCGCTCCAGTTCGCGCCTGCTCAGCCGAACGAAGCCGATATCCGCGCCAAGCTCGCGACGATCGGCGTTGGGGCCGGCAAGACCTTCAACTTCAAGGATCTGCCGCTCGAGCAGAAGCTGTGGGTGGCGCTCGGCATGCGGGATGGCGAGCAAAAGATCGACGCGGCTGTCGCGACGGCGGGGAAGAACGTCAACGGCTGGCGCGTTGGCGGGGGCGGCGGAGACAGCGCCTACTTCAACGGCGACTGGCTCAGGCGCGCTGCGGTGGCGAAAGCCGGCATTTACGCCAATGATGCCGATGAGGCGACCTACCCATTCGCCCGCACGGACAGCGACAACCGGCCGCTCGACGGCGCGCGGCGCGCCTATACGCTGACCTTCCCGGCGGGCGGCCTGCCGCCGGTCAACGCCTTCTGGTCGGTGACGATGTACGACGGGCGAACCCAGCTTCTGATCAAGAACCCGATCGACCGCTATCTCATCAATTCGCCGATGCTGGCGAAGATGAAGACGAACGCGGACGGGTCGTTGACGATCTATGTCCAGAACAAGTCGCCCGGCGCAGACAAGGAGTCGAACTGGCTGCCGGCGCCCGCGGGTCCTATGTACATCGTCATGCGGCTCTACTGGCCGAAGACCGAGCCGCCCTCGATCCTGCCGCCTGGCGGGGGGACCTGGAAGCCGCCGGGGGTGAAGCGAGTGCCGTAGGCCGTGCGGCGCGACTGCCGGCGTCAAGCGGATGCGCCGGGCGGGAAGGCGTCCGCGTGGTAAATAGCTAGGGGTTCATTCAGACGCAGTTCATCGAGAGCGGCGTACACAATCAGTGCTCGAAGTGGACGCGAGAGATTCCTGCTCATGGCAATGAGCACGGCGTCGTCGTGAAGCGAGCGCAACGCGCTCTAAAGTGGGGTTCTCAAATGAAATCACTGACGGTCGGCGCCGCACTCGGCGTGGCCCTGCTGCTGGCCTCGCCAGGCGCCTATGCCGCGCCGTCGGCGCTGGCGAGGGCCTGCGCCAAGGACGTCAAGTCGGTCTGCGGCAGCGTGAAGCGCGGCGGGGGCAAGCTTGAGGCCTGCATGAAGGAGCACTTCTCCGACCTGTCGACCGACTGCCAGATCGCATACGTCAAGGTGGCGGCGGTCGGACGGGCCTGCAAGGCGGATGTGAAGCAGTTCTGCGCCGACGTGAAGCTCCAGAGCGCCAAGGCGGCATGCCTGAAGTCTCACGCGTCCGAGCTCAGCCAGGGCTGCAAGGACGCCATGGCGAAGGCGGGATCGGGCGGCACATAGAATTCGCGCTCCGTCCGGGAGCTCGGAAACGCGGCCGTCGCCGACGGCGCGCGCGTGAATGTGGACGCCCATGAGGCGGCTGCGATCAACAGAAGGAAATCATCATGAAGACTCTTGTTTCGGCGCTGCTCGCGCTCGGCCTGCTCGCCGGGACGGTGGCGGAAGCCAACGCCGTCGTTTGCGCCCGCGGCGTCTATCGCGCCGGATGCGCCGGCCCGCATGGCGCGGTCGTGACGCACCGCGGGTACGGCTACCGCGGCGGCGCCGCCGTCGTGGCGCGACCGGCCTATGGCGCTCACTGCTACTATCGCGCGGGCGTGCGCGTCTGCCGCTGACCGCAGAGGGGACAGGCAGACAAAAACGCCGGCGGAGCCTCTCCGCCGGCGTTTTCTTCTTGCGCAAGCAGAAGCGCGTCAGAACATGTACTTGAAGCCGGCGAAGGGCCCGTACATCCACTGCTGATAGCGGAAGCTCCGGGGCTCGAACTCGAAATTATAACCGTTGTCCTGCTTGTCGTAGGTGTACATCACCCGATAGCCGAGGGTCGTCGCGATGTTCGGCGTCCACTTGTAGCCGACGGAGGCGAGCGCCTGCCCGGTCGCGCTGTCGCTCCAGCCGCCGATGTCGGCGAGCGCGTTCATGAACCACCTGTCGTCGTAACGGTACTGCGCGGCGAAGCCCGCGACCGGCATGATCCAGTCCCTGTTGACGCTTTCGGTTCCGTTGAATAGCCCGAGGGGACCGCTGACGGCGAGCTTCGTGCCACTATAGAAGTAGCGTGCGCCGACCGTGCCGTAGAAGTCGAGGTTCGGAATGCCGATGGGCGCGCGAACGCCGCCGAAAGCCGTGACGATGCCTTCGTTCAGAGTGAGAGTCGTCTGCCCGCCGTAGAGCGCATTGTTCGGGTTCCGGAGGGTTGCGGAGCCACCGATCCTGGACCAGATGAGATCGACACCGGCGATGAACGTGTCGTTGCGGGCAACGACGCTGCCCATGAAGGCGCCCTGGAAGTGCTCGAGCACTTTGGCGAAGGACGCGTAGTAGGGCAGGGTCGGCAAGGCGCCGAAGCCAGTAGATCCCGCGACGCTCGAAGCCCAGCCGTAGCCGGTGATCTCGAATTGCCATTTCGAGGGAAGGGCTGGCGTAACGATCGGCGCGGGCGCCGGCTTCTTTGTCGGCAGATCGGCCGCAAGCGCGGGAGCCGCCACAAGCGCGCCGACCGCGATCCATAGCGCCCTGGAGCAGCCCCGCATGATTTACCCCTCAACGCCGCTTACCCACACCATGCGACCTTGAAACTCTTAGGGAAGGGCGCCGCTTCCCGCAACCTCGACCGCGCCAGACGATAATCGCGAACGCCACAATCGTGCTGGGCGTGACGGAAAGGACACAAAGGCTAAGCCCTCGACCGCGGGATCTCGGGTTGATCTTCTTGGCGGCGCTCGCCCGGCTGATCGCTTCGCGATTCGATCTGATCGTCGAGATCCGCGTCCGCATGGCGCCAGCGGGCCGTCGGTCGGCGCTTGTCTTCGCGGGCGGCATCGGCGAATATCTTCGTGGCGTTCCCGCCTTATCTTGGCGGCTCAGGCATATCGCCCAACCAGGCGCTGGCGCCGGACCGGAGATGGATCGGAAATGACCCGCGAGAACGATCGGCACCGGAAGGCTGGCCGCCTTTCTTCGCTCCGACCGGCGGCCTGACATGCGTGTTGCGCGACGACGACTTGTCCTGGGGCTCGGGGCGGCTGCGGGCGGCCTCGCCATCGCCCGTCCCGCCGTCGCCGATGCGAACCCGGAAGTTCGTTGGCGGCTGGCGTCCGCCTTTCAGCCGAGTTTTGACCTTTTGTTCGGCGCTGGGCGGACCTTCGCCCAGGCGCTGTCGGACATGACCGACGGCCAGTTTTCCGTCGCCGTTTCCGCCGCCGGCGAGCTTGCGCCGGCGTTGGAGACGCTGGACGCGGTCGCCGAAGGCAAGGCCGAGTGCGCGCACACCGCGCTCTCCTATTCATGGAACAAGGAGCCGGCCTACATATTCGGCACGGGCGCGCCTTTCGGGATGAACGCCAGGCAACAAACCGCCTGGCTGCAAGACGGGGGCGGCGGCGAATCGATCGACAAGCTGCTCGCCGAACGCAATCTCATGGCCTTGCCCCTCGGCGACACAGGCGCCCAGATGGCGGGCTGGTTTCGCAAGGAGATTCGCAGTCCGGCCGATCTCAAGGGTCTGAAGGTGAGAATCGGCGGCTTTGCGGGAAAAGTGTTCCAGACGCTGGGCGCAGTCCCGGTCGCCGTTCCGAAAGACGACATCCTCGAGGCGCTCTCGAAGGGAACGCTCGACGGCTTCGAGTGGGTCGGCCCTTATGACGACGAGAAGTTCAGCGAGATGAAGGATGGCGTCCGCGAGCCGATCTCAAAGGTTGCGCCCTATTACTATTACCCCGGCTGGTGGAAGGGCGACATGCAATTGCACCTCGTCGTCGCCAAGGACAAGTTCACGGACCTGCCGAAGTCATATCAGGCGTGCTTTCGCGCAGCCGCGGCTGTGGCCAACGGCTCGGTGCGGCCGAAATACGACGCCGAGAACCCCGGCGCCGTGAAGCGCCTTGTGGTCGGAGGGGCGCAACTGCGGCTGTTCTCCCAGGACATCCTGGACACCTTCTATCGAACCGCGACCGATCTCTACGCCGAGCTTGCGGCGCAGAATCCGAATTTCAAGACGATCGCCAAATCCTACATGGCGTTCCGCGCGGACGAATATCTCTGGTGGCAGGTGGCGGAATATTCGTTCGACAACTTCATGATCCGCGAGAGGAGAGCCAAGAGCTGAGCTCCCAATTCCGCATTGAACCTTGCGTCCAGCCCGACGGAGACGCTTCTTTGCGTATCGACAAGTCGACGGCCAGGGGATTTAATGGCAAAGACACCAAGGGGATTGTAGCCGGGCGGGAGGGGAGCCAAGACGATGAAGTCAAGGATTCTGGTCGCGGCGGCCGGCTTCGCGCTTGCCGTCGCAGCGAACGCTCCGGCGAAGGCTCAGTTCATGTCGAGCCCTTACCCGGTGATCATCGTGCCGCCGCCGCCGGCGCAAAATCTCGTCATGCCGAAGTATGCTCCCAGGCAGGATCAGCCGGCCAAGCCAGCCTCGCCGCCTGAAGCGCCGCCCCCCGATCTGGGGAAATGCTACCAGGGCAGGGCGAGGCTCTGCTGACAGGTCAACTCCGCCCTCAGCGGATCGGCGGCGCGTATTGAATGCCGCCGTTGTTCCAGAGTTCGTTCAGCCCGCGCGGGATGCCGAGTTTCGTTTCGGCGCCGACGTTGCGGTCGAACACTTCGCCGTAGTTGCCGACTGCGCGGATCGCGTTGGCCGCCCAGGCGTCGGAGAGGCCGAGCGGCTTGCCGAAGCTGCCGTCCGTGCCGACGAGACGCTTCACCGCCGGTTTCTGAGACTTCAGCGCCTCGTCGATCGTCTTCGAGCCCACCCCCAACTCCTCGGCGTCGATAAGCGCGAAGTTGACCCATTTGACGATATTGAACCACTGCATGTCGTCCTGCCGCACGACCGGACCGAGCGGCTCCTTCGAGATGATGTCGGGCAGGATCATGTGGTCGCCGGGTTTCGGAAACTGGGAGCGCAGCGCGAAGAGCTGCGACGAGTTGGTCGACAGCGTGTTGCACTTGCCGGAGAGATAATCCGACACGACTTCGGCGACCGTATCGGCTTCGACGAGCTCGTAATTGATGTGATTCGTCTCGAAGTAGTCTTTGGCGTTGGGCTCCGAGGTCGTGCCTTTCTGCATGCAGACCTTGCTGCCGTCGAGCTCGAGCGCGGACGTGAGCTTGCGGCTCTTGGGCACGAGGAACCCCTGGCCGTCGTAATAGGTGACGCCGGCGAAGACGAGGTCCGAGTCGTTCTCGCGGCCGAGCGTCCAAGTCGAGTTGCGTGACAGGACGTCGATCTGCTTGTTCTTGAGCGCGTCGAACCGTTCCGAGGCCGTCAGCGGGACAAACTGCACCTTCGATGGGTCGTTGAAGATCGCGGCGGCGAGCGCGCGGCAGAAGTCGACATCGAAGCCCGACCACTCGCCCTTGTCGCTCTTAATCGAAAAACCGGCAATCCCCTGACTGACGCCGCAGATGAGCGACCCCCGGTCCTGGACGGTTTTCAGCGTCTCGGCTTCGGCCCCAACAGCGGCGGCGCCGAACGAGAGGGCCGCTGCGGCGGCGAGAAGCGGTTTCATCATGCGCATGACCGGCCTCGAATGGGAACTAAGCGCCGCAGCTCAGAGTGCGACGGCCTGTTTGATGATGACCTTGGTCCCGACCGGCACGCGATCGTAGAGATCGATGACGTCGTCGTTAACCAGGCGGAAGCAGCCGGACGACACGGCGTGGCCGATCGTCTGTGGCTGATTGGTGCCGTGGATGCGGTAGACAGTCTGGCCGAGATACATTGCCCGCGCGCCGAGCGGATTGCCCGGCCCGCCCGCCATGAACCGCGGCAGGTAGGGTTGGCGCTCGATCATCTCCGGCGGCGGGCGCCAGTCCGGCCATTCCTGCTTGCGCGAGATCTTCTGCAGGCCCGCCCACTGGAAGCCGTCGCGGCCGACCCCGATGCCGTACCGCAAGGCGCGGTTGTTCGGCTGGATGAGGTAAAGGAAGCGCCCCTTCGTGTCGATGATGATCGTGCCCGGCGCTTCCGAGGTGCGGAAGAACACCTCCTGCCGCTCGTAGGCGCCGGTGAGCTGCTCCTGATCCGGCGTCGGCTGGTAGCCCGGCTGGTCGACGACGTTCATGTCGACCTGCTGCGCCGTGGCGAACACGGCGGGCAGGAAGAATGTCGCCGCCGCCAGAGCCGCGGCCGCAGCTACCCGTCCGTAGAAACTGAATCGAACCCTCATGCCTGCTCCGTTGGAAGATGAAATTTCGGGCTTACGCCTTCTTGCCGCAGCGCTCGTAGACCATGGTGCCATAGCGCGCGGCATTGTCCGGGTCCACCCAGACGGTGGTGAACGAGTTGGGGTCGAGGTCGAGCACCTGGCGGTCGTCGGCGGCGCCTGCGTCACCCGGCGGCCCGAGATAGGTCATGCCGTCCTTCCCCGCCTTGAGAACCAACTCCGACTTCTCGGGCTGGTCGGCCAGATACATCATCACGCCGCCGTTCGGACCCTTGTCGATGACGTAAGGCTTGTTGCACTGGGACTTCGCTTCCTTGAGGGTGCGGTCGCGGTCGCTGTCCCTGTGATAGGAGGCGAGGCCCCATTTGCCGATGAGCTGGTCTGTGACGATGGCCGGCGCCGCCACCACGGGGCCGGGCGCGGGCTCGGAGACGCAACCCGCCAGGAAAGCCGTCGCCATTGCCCCCAGCGCGACCGCGCCGCCGCGAAATGCGATCTTCACGAACGCCCCCCTGACCCTGTTCTGTCCGCGGACAACTGCAGTCGAGACGCGAATATCGCGCGGGCGCCTGACGCACATCCTCGGACGCTTGCTAGCAAACGGGCAGGGGCCGGTCAATCGAGCGATCACACGCATGCGTCGACGCGTCAGTTCTGCGCGGCGAATCCCGGCTTGTCGCCTTCTGACCCGCCGCCTAATGAGGATGGGCCAAAATCCGGCCCAGCGAAATGCCGCCGCCACGAACCGAATGGAATGCATCATGCTAACCGAAGCCGCGAGGGAGAAGCGCCAGAGCATCATCGACGCCTGCCGGTCGATGAACGCACTCGGGATCAATCAGGGAACTTCGGGCAACATCAGCCTGCGCGAAGGCGATGGGTTCCTGATCACGCCGACCAGCATGCCCTATGACCTCATGCAGCCGGAGGACGTCATCGAGATGCGCTTCGACCATACCGTCGTCGGCGATGGGCGGCCGTCGACGGAGTGGCGGTTTCACCTGGACATCCTGCGGGCCCGCCCCGAGGTGAACGCCGTCGTCCACGCGCACCCGATCTACTGCACGACGCTCGCCATCACGGAGCGGAGCATTCCGCCGATCCATTATATGGTCTGCGCGGCCGGCGGCGACACGATCCGCTGCGCGCCCTACGCGACTTTTGGCACCCAGGAGCTGTCCGACAACGCCGTGGCGGCGCTCAAAGACCGGAAAGCCTGCCTTCTCGCCCATCACGGCATGATCGCGGTCGGCGACGACCTGCGCAGCGCCATGTGGCTTGCGGTCGAAGTCGAAAACCTCGCCCACCAGTACGTCAATTGCCTGCAGCTCGGCGGCGAGCCGCCGCTGCTCACGCCGGAAGAGGTGGCGAACGTCGCCAAGCGGATCGCCAATTACGGACTGTATACGGCGCCGCGATAGGAGCGGTGATCGACGTCATTTTGCAAGGTCGATCGCGGCCTCGGGAGGCGGTTCGGGGCCGAACACGCTCATTCCACCGAATGCGTGCGAGCGGGCGCGCTCATCGGCGAGCAAAGCCTCGAGCGAAGGCCCTCGAGCCTCGGCCTCGAGCCTTCGCGCCTGATCGTCGAGCCGCCTGATCGCGGCCAGCTCCTCCGACTGGCCGAGCTTCGCCTTGACGATCGCCGCCTTCATCACCTCGATCGTGCGGTCGTAGACTTTGAGCGGCACGGGGTAGGGATGCCGGTCTTTGCCGCCGTGTGCGATGGAGAAACGCGCCGGGTCGCTGAAACGGTAGTGCGCTCCATGAATGACCTCGGCGACCTGGGCGAGCGCGCGCACTGTCCGCGCCCCGACCCCGGGCACGAGCAGGAGGTCGGTGAAATCCTTGGGGCCGCGATCGGCGGCGGCCGCGAGATTGGCATGGAGGCGCCGGGCGACGATGTCCTCGGGCCGCACGTCGTGCCGCGCCGGCATGACGAGATGCGGCAGGAATGGCTGGAACGGCGAGGCGCGCGGCTCCACGGCGCCGCGCTCGAGCTTCGCCAGCTCGCGCTCGATCTGGTCCGGCCCGAGGTCGCCGAGTATCTCGATCTGTCGTTGCCGCGAGGCGCCGGCGCGCGAGTCGGTAAGGTTGACGATGAGCCCCTGGTTAACCCCATCGATGGCCGCGTGCGGCGCCTCGACGAAGCTCTTCAGCCCTTCCGACAGCCAGTGATACCGCCTCGCCTGGCGCATTTCACCGTTCATGCCTTGCTGGACAACGACCCAATTGCCGTCGTCGGCGACGATGAAGCCGTGCAGGTAGAGGTCGAACCCGTCCTGGACGGCGGCGCTGTCGACTTTGGCGACGAGGCGGCTCGTTGTCGCCAAAGCCGCGCCGTCGAAGCCAACCCTCTCTCCGATCGCGACGAGCTCTTTCGGCGTCTCTCGCGAATGGGACCCTCGCCCGCCGCAGACGTGCAGGCCCAACTCGCCTGACAAGGGGTTCAGCCCCCGCTTCAGCGCGCCAATGACCGAGGTCGTGATGCCGGACGAATGCCAGTCCATCCCCATGACGGCGCCGAAGGACTGAAACCAGAAAGGATGTGCGAGGCGCCGCAAGAGCTCGTCGCGTCCGTATTCGAGCACGATCGCCTCGGCGATCACCGCGCCGAGCCGGGTCATGCGCTCGCCGAGCCATTGCGGCACGCGGCCGCCGTGCAGCGGCAGATCGGCGCTCCCTCCGCGACGGGGCATCAGCGAACGCCCGTGGTTGCAGTTCGATCGGATGAAGGGGTCTGAAAGTCCACGCTCTTGGCCATCGAGGATATGTTGAGATCGACCCGTCATCCCGGCCGAACCATCGCGCCTCGGCGCGCCGCCGGCAGACGCCCTGTCCGGTAGACGCCAATTACTTCAAGATCCACGCCCGATTGTCATGGCGTTCGGACCTTGCTTTTGCGCCGCGTCCTCCGACGATTTGAAGCTATCGGATCGGGTGAAGAGGTCAAGCCGACTTCGGGCTGTCCGGCCTGTCCCATTCTTCGGCCCGCTCGGGCTCGATCCGAAATCCCGGATTTGTGAGGCTGAGGCGCCGGCTCTGAAGAAACCCAAAGCAGTGGCCTCGGAACCGCTTTTTTTCGGGAACTCCGCGTAACGCCGACGGTTGAGGGGCCAGAGCTGGGCTTCGGGCCGCGCCCTGGACGCGCTCGACGATGGGAGAAAATTCGTGAGCTTGGGTATGATCGTGAGCGGAGCCCTCGCCGCCGCGCTGCTGGCGTTGGGATTCAACCTGGTCGCGCCGCTGGGCGGCGGACTGGATACGCTTTGCGACCTGGCCGGCGTCGCCTCGGGGATGCTGTTCATCGGCCTCGTCGACGGCGTGTAAGCGCTGCCGGCCAAACCGCGCATCGAATGACGACCGCGTTTCTCGTCGCGCGGGCCTCCTGCATCGGCTGCTCGGGCTCTGGCCATCGACCTGTACCCCGCACTCGCACCGCCGAGACCTCGCTCGCTCGGCCAGCGAAAGCCCCAACTCTCGCGTCCCTGCCTTGCACGGCGGAAGGCGGCGGTCGCGTCGACGGAGGTGTGCTATTGGATGGCCTGTCTCGTCCAAGGCAAACAGAGACGCTCGAACGGAAGAAACCCGCCATGCGAACGGTCAATTTGCTCGCCATTGCGCTGGCCGTCTGGTCCTTCGCCTTGGCCGGCGCGCGCGCCGAGAATTTGAACGCCTACTGCGCCAGGGTCGGCGACCACGATCAGCCGAAGCCGATTCCGCCTGACCTTGTCAGCCAGGCGATCCGGCTCTTCTATCTCACGCCAGTCGATCCGCGGCAGGTCGAAAAAAGCACCGTCTATCGATGCATGCGCGGCGCGCTCTGGCTCTGTAATTATGGGGCCAATCTCTCGTGCGCCAAGGCCAACGTCTCCCGCGTGTCGAAGGGCGCGAAGAACTATTGCAGAGAGTTTCCGAATTCTTCGGTCGTTCCGATGTCGGCCACCGGACACGAGACGATCTATACTTGGGAGTGCGCAGGGGCGGAACCGCGCATCACGGCGGCTGAGAAGGTCGACGAGCGCGGCTTCATCGCCAATCAATGGAAGCGGCTCGACTGAATAGCAGGCGTTTAGGTCGCGTTGCGTCCCGGCCGCGCGAAGCTGATATGCTCTCGCCGTCAACCTGATTCGGACGCCCGAAGGAACGTCGCATGCACTATTCCGACGAACGCGTGATCGTCATTTTGCTGGTGGGCGGGGTCGCCGGATACCTGACAAGCCGGGTCATGCGCGGCTCCGGTTTCGGGCTTATCGGCGACGGCGCGGTCGGCATTGTCGGGGCGCTGATTGGCGTGTGGCTTCTTCCGCGCTTCGACTTTCATATTGCCGGAGGCGTCATGAGACTGATCATCGACGCGGCGATCGGCGCGATCGTGCTCCTGCTCATTCTGCGCTCGGTCGGCGCCGCGAGCGGCTCGGGCGCTACCCGGTAGCCCGGAAGGGCGCAGTGCACACTTGGCGAGCGCCCGCGCCGATTTGCCGCGCCGATTGACATCGACTTCCTGATTGAACAACCCGACCGCCCAAGCGCTTCGAAAAGTTCAATGGAAAAACGTCGGGAGCAACCAGGCAGGACCTCTTCGCGTCTTGCGCGCGATCGCAAGCGCGACGCCATTCCAATCTCTGGCCATCGCGTCGCTGCTCGCTTCCTGCGCCCGCCGGCGCGCGGCCCAATAGGCTTCAGGGCCGAAGTCCGAAATGAGCGCCTCCGCCTCGAGGCCGATCCCAAGTCGCAATTTGCGCTGACGCTGCTTGTACGACATGACCAATTCCTTTCCCATCGTCGCGCCCCCGCGCGTTGTTTAGACTGGAGCACGGGGCTCCGGAGCGCGCAGTGACCAGGCTCACAGTCGAACGCGGCTGATCGACCCTCGTTCCCTGAGCCTGGCCCTCCGACTCTGCCGCCCTCGTCCGCCGATCGGAAAACGCAGACGCGCCTTTGCCCGGGTCAGGACTGCAAGGGCATCAGCGAGGCAGCCGAAAGCCCATCTCGATCAGGTATGTGAAAGACGGAAGGCATTCCTTTTCGACCTTCCCCGGACGGCGGACAAGCTGAAGCTGTCCCAACCAGGCAATGAGAAACCATGGCCCCAAGTGGCTCGCCCAGTTCGCTGATTGCTGAAAGTCCGAAGGCGCCGAACCACGCTCGGGGGCGTCGCGGACGCGAGACCGAACCATCGAACACGCGGAACAAATGAGGCCGCTGTCAGGTTGAGAGACGGCGTTGCCGCAGCCTGCTTACAGTGTCAACTCGTTCAGAATTCGTAACGCTTTTCGTTGAGAAATCTTAATGCTTTGGCCAAAGGGCGGACATGCGGAAAGGCGCATCCTCTCTTCATCGGGCCGCAACGCGGCCTTCGGGGACGCCACTCGAATTGCAACAGAATTGGAGTCTGTCCATGTCAATCTTTCGTTCTACCTCGCTCTCACGTAGCCGGAACCGCGTTCTAGCTTCCGTCGCCGTTCTTGCGCTTGCGACCGCTGGCGCGCTTGGCGAAGGCGCTCTGAGCGCGCCTCAGGTTGTCCAGGCGGCCGACGTGTCGACGCCGGCGACGCAGCAGCAGCAGGAGCAGGATCGGTTCATACCGTCGTTTGCGCCGCTGATCGCGCGGGTAAAGCCGGCGGTGGTGTCGGTCAAGGTCAAGATCATGCATCAGGCGGACGCCGACAGCGCCGACAGCGCGTTCGGCAATCTGCCGCCGGAGATCCAGCAATTTCTCAAGCGGTTCGGCGAGCAGAACGGCGCTCCTGCCAATCCAAATTCGATCATTATCGGCGAGGGCTCCGGCTTCTTCATTTCATCCGACGGCTACATCGTCACCAACTACCACGTCGTGCAGGATTCGAAGTCCGTCACGATAACCATGGACAACGGCAAAGTTCTCGACGCCAAGGTGGTCGGGACCGACCCGAAGACGGACCTCGCGCTGCTGAAGGTCCAACAGCCGGGCGACTACCCTTACGTGACGCTCGACAAGGCGACGCCTAAGATCGGCGATTGGGTCGTCTGCATCGGCAACCCCTACGGGCTCGGCGGCACCGTGACGGCCGGAATCGTCTCAGCCAAGGGCCGCAACATCGGCGATGGCCCGTACGACCGCTTCCTGCAGATCGATGCGCCGATCAACAAGGGCAATTCCGGCGGGCCTGCCTTTGACGAGGAAGGTCAGGTCGTCGGCGTGAACACGGCGATCTATTCGCCCAGCGGCGGCAGCGTCGGCATCGGCTTTGCCATCCCTGCGACTACGGTCGAGCGGGTCGTTACCGCGCTCGAGCACGGCGGCGTCGTTCAGCGCGGCTATCTCGGCGTAGAGATCCAGCCGGTCGGTCCGGATATGGCGGAAGCGCTCGGGCTGAAGAAAGCGGAAGGCGCGATTGTCGACAAGGTGATGCCGGGTACGCCGGCCGCCGACGCGGGCCTCCAGGCGGGCGACGTCATCACCGAGGTAAACGGGCAGGCGGTCAAGGACGCCGGCGATCTCACCCGGGAAATCGGAATGATGAAGCCCAGCGAGAAGGTCCAGCTTTCGTATATTCGCGACGGCTCGCAAAAGACCGCAGAAGTGACGCTCGCGCCGCAAAAGAACGAGTCAGTCGCTAACGCCCAGTCGAACGGACCTGAGGAGCCGAGCAACGGCTTCGGCCTCAAGCTTGCCCCGGCGCACGAGGTCGAGGGCGCGAATCATCAGGGAGTCTCGATCGTCGGCGTCGATCCGACCGGCGAAGCTGCCCAGAAGGGACTGGCCGCTGGCGATGTCATCCTCGATGTCGGTGGCAAGGCGGTGTCCACCCCCAACGACGTGAAGTCCGAGATCTCGAACGCGAAACAGGAGGGCAGGAAGGCCGTCCTGATGCGCATCCAGACGACCAATGGCGACCGGTTCGTCGCGCTCCCGTTCGCGAAGACGTCGTGATCGCGGCAGACGACGTCACGGCGCCGTCATAGCAACGTTCGGGGGCCCGCGCGAAACCCGCGCGGGCCCCCGCGCGTTATCCGTCGCGGGCCAACCCAATCAGCGAGGAGGACATGCGCGTTCGCCCCCGATGGGCGCTCGCGGCCGTGGCGATCGTTCTGGCCTCGGCCGCCGCATACTACGAGACGCGACATGCTTCGCCGAGCACCGCGCCCGCGCAGCGCATGGAGGCGGCGGTTCCGGTCACGGCGGGGGTCGTCACCAAGAAGGACGTCCCGATCATTGTCCAGGCGCTCGGGACGGTGCAGTCGATCCAGACGGTCAACGTGCAGTCCAGGGTGAACGGTCAGATCATGCAGGCCCACTTCACCCAGGGAGAGGTGGTGAAGAAGGGCGATCCCCTGTTTCTCATCGACCCGCGCCCTTACCAGGCGGCTCTCGACCAGGCTCAGGCGCAACTCGAGCACGATCAAGCTCTTCTCGCCGAGGCCAGGAAGGACCTCGGGCGCTATCAGACGCTGCTGAAGGAAAATTCGATCGCCAGCCAGCAGGCGGAGGACCAGCAATACGTCGTCCAGCAGGACGAAGGCACCGTGAAGCTCGATCAGGCCAACATCGAGACGGCCAAACTCAATCTCGAATACGCCCATATCGATTCACCCGTGACAGGCATAGCCGGCGCCATGCAGGTCGATCCGGGAAATTATGTGCAGTCCACGTCCCCCACGACGTTGGTGAACATTGCCCAGATTTCGCCGATCTATGTGAACTTCCCCATTCCGCAGACGGAACTCGCGGAGGTGCGTGCGGCGCAAGAAAAGGCGCCCCTCGATGTGCGCGCGCTGTCGCAGGAAGGAAAGACTCTGGGTGAAGGAAAGCTGACCTTCATCAACAATCAGGTCGTCACGACGACCGGCACCGTCGCCCTCTACGCGACCTTTCCCAACTCCGACCGGGCCCTTTGGCCCGGGGCATTCGTTACCGTCGATCTCATCCTCGGTGTGCGCCACGACGCCCTCACAGTGCCGGTTCAGGCCATCATGTCGGGTCCCGACGGCGATTATGTCTACGTGGTGCCGCCGGACGACGTGGTCCGCCACACCCCTGTCCTGGTGGCCACTCGGCAGAATGGTTTGGCGGTGGTGACGAAAGGCCTCTCGCTTGGCGAAACGGTGGTCGTGAACGGCCAATACAATCTCGCCAATAACGTTAAAGTTGAGGTCGAAAAGCCGGCCGCGCCGACAAAGCCGGCCGCCCAGGCCCCGGTCGCCTCCGCGAAGCCGGCCGGCTCTCCGCCATGAATATATCAGAAGTCTTCATCCGCCGACCGATCGCGACCGCGCTCCTGATGGCGGGAATCTTCGCGTTCGGCGTGGTCTCCTTCACGCTCCTGCCGGTCTCCGCGCTCCCCAACGTCGAGTTCCCGACAATCTCGGTGTCGGCGCAGCTGCCGGGCGCAAGCCCAACCGTGATGGCCTCGACCGTGGCGACGCCGCTCGAAGACCAGTTCACCTCTATTCCCGGGCTCTCCTCGATGACCTCAACGAGCGGGCTCGGCTCGACATCGATCACGCTGCAGTTCGACTTGAGCACAAGCATCACTAGCGATGCCGGCTTCGTGCAGCAGGCGATCGAGGCCGCGAGCGCCCTCTTGCCCAAGAACATGCCGACCCCGCCGACCTATCGTGAGACCAATCCTGCCAACGCGCCGGTTCTGATTTACGCGGTTCATTCCGACGCTTATCCGATCCAGGAGCTCGATCAGTACGCGAACATCCTTCTTGCCCAGTCGCTGTCGCGGGTGAGCGGCGTCGGCCAGGTGCTTATCGCCGGGCAGGCTGAGCCCGCCGTGCAGGTACAACTCAATCCCGGGGCGCTCGCGGCGAAAGGACTGGGCTTCGCGCAGATCAGCGCCGCGCTGAGCGCGGAGAGCACGCTTCAACCGACGGGCAATCTCGAAGGCCACCGCGCGGAATTTCCGCTCGACGTCAACCAGCAGCTGACCAACGCCGCCCAGTTTCGCAAGATGATCGTCGCCTACAGCAACGGCGCGCCGGTCCAGCTGGGTGACATCGCGACCGTAGTCGACGGGCCGCAAAACGGCCGCGTCGGGTCCTGGTACGGGACCAAGCGGTCCGAGGTTTTGTTGGTCTTCAAGGCGCCCGGCGCCAACACGCTCGACGTCGTCGACAAAATCAAGACGATGATGCCGCAGCTTCTGAGGTCGATCCCGCGCTCGGTGGAGGTCAGCCTCGTCGCCGACCGCTCCCTGTCGATTCGCGCCTCCGTTTCAGACGTCGAGTTCACTCTCGTGTTGGCGATGGCGCTCGTCGTTTTGGTGATCTTCCTCTTCCTGCGCAAGTTCTGGGCGACCGTGATTCCGAGCATCACCTTGCCGGTCGTGATCGTCGCGACGTTCGCGGCGATGTATTTGTTCGGCTACAGCATCGACAATCTGTCGCTCATGGCGCTCACGATCGCCATCGGGTTCCTCGTCGACGACGCGATCGTGATGATCGAGAATATCGTCCGCCATATCGAGGCGGGGGAGCCGCCTCTTGAAGCCGCCCTCGTCGGCGCGGGCGAGATCGGCTTCACCATTCTCTCCATCACGCTGTCGCTGGCCGCCGTCTTTATTCCGGTCGTCTTCATGTCGGGCACGGTCGGGCTGCTTTTCCACGAATTCGGCATGGTGACGATCCTCGCGATATTCATCTCCGGCTTCGTATCGCTGACACTGACCCCGATGATGTGCGCGCAGTTTCTGACCCGCGAGAACCGCGAGCAGCAGGGACGCGTCAGTCGCTGGCTCGAGCGCGGTTTCGACGCCATGCGCGACCTGTACGACCGAGGGCTTGGCTGGGCTCTGCGGCACGAGTTTCTGATGCTGCTCGTCACCATCGCGATGATCGTCCTGACGGTGTTCCTTTACGTCGTGATTCCGAAGGGGTTCTTACCCGAGCAGGACACCGGCATCATTATGGGCGTGGCGCAAGCGCGAGAAGACATCGCCTTCGAGGCGATGGCGAAAATCGAGAACGAATACGCATCCATCGTCCTCAAGGATCCGGCCGTCTCCGGCGTCGTCGGTTTCGCCGGCGCGACCGGAGGCAACGGCACCGAGAACGTGGCGCGCATGTTCATCCAGCTGAAGCCGTTCGCACAACGCCCGCCGGTGCAGGAAGTGATGGCGCGGCTCAGGCCCGAGGTCGACAAGGTGGTCGGCGCCAAGTTCTTCATGCAGGCCGTGCCGGACATCAGAATCGGGGCCCGAACTCGAGCAGGCGGAATACCAGTACACGTTGACCGACACGAATACGGACGAGCTCTATCACTGGGCCCCGATTCTGCTCGCAAAGCTCGAGGGCATGAAAATCCTCAGCGATGTCGCCTCGGACCAGCAGATCGCCTCTCCCCATATCGTCGTCGAGGTCGATCGAAACCTGTCCTCGAGCCTCAACGTGCCGATCTCCAGCATCGACGCGGCGCTCCAGGACGCCTTCGGGCAGGCGCAAATCGCGACGATCTATGAGCCGACCCAGCAGGCCTATGTGATCCTCGAGGTCGAGAGGAAATTCCAGGCCGGGCCGCAGGCCCTGTCGAGCATATACGTCACCAACGCTACGGGCGGACAGGTCCCGCTGTCGGCGGTTGCGCACGAGACGCGCAAGGTCGAGCCGCTGACCGTCAACCACCAGGGCGTTTTTCCGTCAGTGACGCTGTCGTTCAACCTGGCCCCGGGCGCGTCCCTGAGCCAGGCGGTCGACGCCATCAACAAGGGGAGGGCGAGCCTCGGCGCTCCGCCGACCCTGATCGGGCAGTTCGAGGGCACGGCGCAGGCGTTCCAGGCTTCGCTCGTCACCATGCCGGTCCTGGTCATGGCGGCGATCGTGGTGATCTACATCCTCATGGGCATGCTCTACGAGAGCTTCATCCACCCGATCACCATTCTCTCCGCGCTCCCGGCGGCCGGAGTGGGCGCGCTGCTCATCCTGATGGCGACCAACAACTCTCTGACCCTGATCGCGCTCATCGGCGTCCTCCTTCTGATCGGCATCGTCAAGAAGAACGCGATCATGATGATCGACTTCGCCCTGGTCGCCGAGCGGGAGGGGCATATGAGCCCGGTCGACGCGGTCCACCACGCGTCCCTGCAGCGCTTCCGCCCGATCATGATGACGACGGTTTCCGCGTTCATCGTGGCGCTCCCGCTCGCCCTCGAAACCGGAGCGGGCGCGGAGCTGCGCAGGCCGCTGGGAATTGCGATCGTCGGCGGTCTGCTTGTCTCCCAGACGCTGACGCTCTTCACGACGCCGATCGTCTATATCTATCTCGACCGGCTCAATACCTGGATCACCAGGCTGGTTTCGGGCCGTCCGCGCCGGAGCGCGCCTAGCCCCACGCCGAGTCGCTGACGCCCGCCAGGCTCCGCATGCGGACCTCATCGCCGGCGAGTTCGCTCGCCGCGCCGGTGTAGACCATGGCGCCGTCGTCGATCACATAAGCGCGATCGGCGATTTCGACCGCCGCGCGCACGTTCTGTTCGACCAGGAGGATCGAAAGGCCTTCGCGCCTCGCAGCGACGACGACGTCGAAAACCTCGCGCACGATGAGGGGCGCCAGTCCCTGCGACGGCTCGTCGAGCAGCAGCAGCTTCGGGTTGAGGATGAGCGCGCGGGCGATCGCCAGCATCTCCTGCTCGCCGCCGGAAAGCTGACGGCCCTTGGAGTTCCTCCGCTCCTCCAGGCGCGGAAAGAGGCGAAAGACGCGCTCGATCGTCCAGGGGCCGGGGCGCTCGAGCGGAATCTTCAGATTCTCCTCGACGCTCAGCGGCGAGAAGATGCGGCGGCCCTCCGGGACATAACCGACGCCGAGCGCGGCGATTCGATAGGGCGGCCATCGGGCCGTCGCCTCGCCGAAGATGTGCACCGCGCCGCGGCGGGGCGGGGTCAGGCCCATAAGACAGCGGAGCGTTGTCGTCTTGCCGGCGCCGTTGCGCCCCAGCAGAGCGACGATCTCGCCTTCGCCGACATCGAGGCTGACGCCGTGGAGAATATGGCTCTTGCCGTAGAAGGCATCGACTTCCCTCCGCCTCGAGCACAGGCCTGGTCACGAGACCGCCTTTCCAAGATAGGCGGCCTGGACCGCCTCGTTGGCGACGATCTCCGCCGGCGCGCCATCGGCGAGCACGGCGCCGCGGTCGAGGACCGTCACGCGGTCGGCCATACGCAGAACGAGGCGCATGTCGTGCTCGATCAGGATGATCGCCAGTCCCATCTCGCGGTGCAGCCGGCCGATGAGCTGGGCGATCTCATAGGTTTCGCGGTCGCCCATTCCTGCGGTCGGCTCGTCGAGCAACAAGAGACGCGGGTTCAGCGCCAGAGCCATCATGATTTCAGCGGTCCTTTGGTCGCCGTGGCTGAGCTCTCCCACGGCTCGGCCGGCGTTGCGCGCCAGGCCCGACCAATCGAGGAGCTGGTCGGCGCGCGCTTGAACCTTGAGTTGCTCCTGGCGAGACAGCCCCATCCGCAACCGGAAGCCCGAGGAGACCTCGACGGAAATCTGGAGGTTCTCCCGGACTGTCAGCCGCGGGAAGACCTCGGTGATTTGAAAGGTGCGGGCGAGGCCGCGCCAGACCCGCCGCGCCGGCAGCAGATCGGTCACATTCTGCTCGTCAAGGACGATTCGGCCGGAATCCGGCCTGACGAAGCCGCTGATGAGATTGAAGAAGGTCGTCTTGCCGGCGCCGTTCGGCCCGATCACCGCGCGCAGCTCGCCCAACTCCACGCGCAACGAGATATTGTCGACGGCGAGGAGGCTTCCGAACCGCTTGGTCACTTGCTCGACCAGGAGCAGGCTCATCGATCACGCCTTCCGCAGCAATCCGAGCACGCCGTCGGGGAAGAACAGCACGATCAGCACGAAGAACAGGCCGATGAACGACATCCAGTTCTGGGTCATCGTCGAAACGTAGTTCTGCAGGACGACGAAGATCGCCGCCCCGACCAACGGTCCCCAGAACGACCGCATGCCGCCGAGCACCGCCATGATGACGAATTCTCCCGACTGCTCCCAGTGCAGGGCGTGCGGATCGGCGAAGTTGTTGAGCAAAGCATAGAGCGAGCCGGCGAGGCCGGCGAACGTGCACGATATCATCCATGACAGCCAGATGTGGCTGTCCACGGGAATGCCGAGGAAGCGCGCCCGGCGCTCGTTTTCCCGAATCGCCAGAAGCGTCCGGCCGAACGGCGAGCGCAGCGCCCATGCCATCGCGGCCAGCGACAGCGCGAAGAAAAACAGCACGAAGTAATAGAAAGTCACCGGACTGTCGAGAATGTCGATCTTGATGAAGCCGAGGTGGATCGGCATGCGATGCCAGTTCGACAGGCCATCGTCGCCGCCGGTCACGTTGTTCCAGCGAAAGGCGATGAAGTAGAAGATCTGTCCGAAAGCGATCGTCACCATTGCGAAATAGATGCCGCGGAGATGGACGATCAGGCGTCCGACCATTGCCGCGGCGGCGATGGCGGCGGCGACGCCGACCAGCATGCCAAGGAGCGTGCTGGGGACAAGGTACTTGATCGTCATACCGGCGCCATAAGCTCCGAGGCCGAAAAAAGCGGCGTGGCCAAAAGACAGCATGCCGGTGAAGCCGAGCAGGAAGTTGAGCGCGGTCGCGGCGAGCGCCATCACGACGACGAGGGTGCCGAGCTGGGTGTAGCCGCCGACCGCGTTGAGCCAGAACGGCATCGTCAGCAGCAGCAGCCAGATGAGCCCGTCAGTCGCCAGTTTCCAATTCGGCCGCCCCTTCATTGCAGCCGGCCTTCCTCGCCGAACAGCCCACGCGGCCGCACGAGCAGCACGAGGGCCATCAGCACATAGATCACCGCCTCACTGGCGGAAGGAAAGAACGCGGTCGTCACGCCGGATGCGACGCCGATCAGGAGTTCCCCGACCAGCGTGCCGGGCAGGCTGCCGAGCCCACCAATGATGATGGCGACGAAGCTCGGCATGATGAGGTCGCTGCCAATGGTCGGCTGCAACCCGAGCATCCCCGCCGCCAGGACCCCGGCGAGACCGGCGAGGTAGATGCCGAGGGCGAAGTTGAAGCTGCGCAGGCGTCCGATGTTGACGCCGAGCGCGGAGACCGTCTCGAGATCGAACACTCCGGCGCGAATGCGCATGCCGAGTCGTGTCCATCCGAGTCCGGCGAATAGGGCGAGCACCGTGAGCGAAGCGAGCGCCACCATGAACACGCGGTAGCCAGTGACAAAGAAGTACTCGTTGCTCAGCGAATTCATGAGCCATCCGGGCACGGAGAAGGGCACGGTCTCAGAGCCCCAGATGATGCGTGCGCCGTCCTGGAGCATGTAAGCCAAGCCAAAGGTCAGCAGCAGGCTGTAAAGCGGATCGCGTCCGTAAAGGCGGCGGATAAGAAGGAGCTCGACAAGAAGTCCGAGCAGCGCGGTCAGCAGAGGAGCCACGACCAGCGCTCCCCAGAAGCCCAAATAGGGCGTTAGCGAATAGGCGAAATATGCGCCGAACGCCAAAAAGCCGCCATGGGCGAAATTGATCACACCGGACAGGTTGAGGATGAGCGACAGGCCGAGCGCCATCAGCGCATAGAACGCGCCGATGATGAGACCGTTGAACACGTCGAAGAGAATGAGAGTCATCGGGTGTTGCGCGGGCGCCGCCTAGGCCGCGCCCGCCTCATCGCATCAGGCCGGGAAGGTGAGATGGCATCCGGTTTCGTCAACCGGCAGCGCCACGTCCACGCCCTGGACCACCTTATCGACGACGAACAGATCCTCCGGCTCCGGACCCTTCGAGACCGCGTGGCCGACATAGAGGTCGGGCATCAACTGATGGTTCCCGGCGCGGTAGAAGACCCTGTCTGGCATCAGCGCAACCTCGGGCGGCAGCGTGAAGTTCTCGAGGCCTTTGGCGAGCTTCATCGCATCAAGCGTCTTGAGCTGGTTGGCGATCAGCGCGCAGGTCCAGACCGAAGCGTAGCCGAACCAGTGGCGCGCAGTCGGGACCTTGCCGTCGTTGACCTTTCGGATCTCAGCGACGAATTCGGCGACATGCGGGACTTTTGGCTGGACCCAGTACCATTCGAATACCCAGGTGCCGATGCGAGCGTCGGGCGGCAAGCCTTCGAGCACTTCCAATTCCTGCTGCGCGCCGGCGATATGGAACTTCTTGTCGAGCCCGAACTGCACCGCCTGCTTGAGGGAGTTGACCGCATCCTGGCCCGCGGTCAGGAACAGGATGACGTCCGGTTTCGCCTGTTCCGCTTGGATCAGGTAAGATGAGAAATCCGTCGTCCCGAGTGGCGCCAGGGACGCGCCAGCGACCGTTCCGCCGAACTTCTTTAGATTCGCCTCGAACCCCGCCTGGAGCGTATGGCCGAAGGCATAGTCCGGCGTGATGAAATACCATTTCTTGCCGTATTTATCGAACAAGAGCTTGGAGACGGCGTCCGTCTCCATACGGGTCGTGTTGCAAACGCGGAAGACGTTCCAGTGGCAATCCTTGCCTGTGACCGCGTCAGTGTGGCCGCCGGTTACTATATGCAGCACGCCAGCCTGGCTCGAGACGTCGCCGAGGGCAAGAGCCATCGCGGAGTTGACGTTGCCGAGAAGGAAGTTGACCTTGTCGCGATCGATCAGCTGGTGAGCCTTCGACACCGCGACGCCGGTGTCCGCGCTGGTGGAATCCTCCGAGAGCAGGGTCACCGGGCGGCCGAGGATGCCGCCTTTCTTGTTGAGCTCGTCGACAGCGAATTGGCAACCGATCTGCTCATGCCTGCCGAGTTCAGCGTAGGTGCCGGTGAACGGGTCGTCGAGACCGATCTTGATCGGCACTTCGCCACGCGCCGTGATGATGAACGGACTTGCAACCTGCATCACGCCGGCCGCAAGGCCCGCTTTGAGCAGCGTTCTGCGGCCGATCTGCGGGCCGAAGGTCGTAGGGAACTTTGACGCGGACATTGGGGTCTCCTCTCACTCTGGCATTCGCCCCCCGAGCCGGAACGCGCCTCATTAGCGCGCGGTCTCTCCTCTGCGGCGTACGACGACGTCGACGGTGATCGCAGCGAGCAGCACCAAGGCCGTCGCAATCAGCTGCACGGCGGCGGGCAGTCCGAGCAGCGCCATGCCATTGACGATCCCGGCGATCACGACGCCGCCGAGAACCGCATGAAGGGGAATGCCGCGTCCGCCGAAGAGGCTTGCCCCGCCGATCACTGCGGTGGCGACGACGTAAAGCACGATCGTGCCGCCGTCGAAGCTGGTGGAGATCGAGTTGAGGCGCGAAGCGTAAATGACCCCGCCGAGACCGGCGGTCATTCCCGCCAAAACGAACGCCAGAGTGCGAACGATCGAAAGGTCGATGCCGGCGCGCCGCGCCCCTTCCGCGCTCCCGCCGATCGCGTAAATGTAGCGGCCGAAGCGTGTGCGCCCGAGCACGAACGACCAGGCGATCAGCACCCCAAAGACGATCGGAAATACCCAGGGCATGCCGCTGAACGGGAATTTGGCGACGCCGCGGTTGACGTTGCAGAGCACGACCAACACCACGCCCGCGCCCGCGGCCGCCAGAATTTTCAGAACGGTCATACCCACCGGAGGCGCCACCAGACCGCTACGGCGCCGGCGCCCGTCGCGCAGGACGATTACCACCGCGTAGGCGAACACCGCCGCCGCGACGAGAATCGCATCCGGCTATCGGGCTGAGCGTGCCATTGGCGAGGTTGTTGATGGTCTGGTTGGGGATCGGGATCGTGCCTCCGGTCCCGAGGAGCTCGATCATCACGCCCTCAAAGCCGAGGAGCCCGGCCAGGGTGACGACGAAGGAAGGAAGCCGAAGCCGGGTGACCAGCGTGCCCTGGAACGCGCCGATCGCGGCTGTCGCCGCCAGAGCCGCGGCGATCGCGGCCCACCATGGCCAAGCCACACTCGGCTGAACCAGCATCGTCGTGACGGTTGCGCCGATGCCGGCGACGAACCCTAGCGAAAGATCGATTTCCCCAAGGATCAGAACAAACACCTCGCCCATGCCGATCAGCATGAACACAGAGCCCTGGACGAGGAGGTTCACGAGATTGCCGGGCGAGAGAAAGTCGGCGTTCTGAACTTGAAAGATGATCGCGATCAGCGCCGCCCCCAGCACGACCGGCAACACCCCGCTTTCACCGGCCAGGACCTTTGTCCACAGCCCTTGCGCGTAGCCACCGAGCGACTGGACGGCGACGCCCTCGGAAACGAGCGCCGAACGGCCGCCGGCGGCCGGCTCGTCCGCCCCGGGCAGCCCCAATACCCTGGTCGCCTTGGCGCTCTCGCTTGTCTCGCCGCCCCGAGCCAAACCCACGTTCTCGCGGGACGAACGGCCGGTCGTCATCAGCTCGACCACGCTCTGCGTATCAAATTCCGAGACGTCGCCGGAGGCGACCGTCTGACCCAGACGCAGCACGGCGATGCGGTCCGCCACTGCGAACACATCGTTGAGGTTATGCGAAACCATGATGACGGCGAGTCCGTGGCCGGCCAGCCGGCGGACCAGCTCCAACACCTGACGCGTCTGGGCAACGCCGAGCGCCGCAGTCGGCTCGTCGAGGATGACCAGCTTCGAATTCCACATGACGGCCTTCGCGACCGCGATCGCCTGCCGCTGTCCGCCGGAGAGCGAGGCGACCGGCTGCCGGATCGAGCGCAAGGTCGCCACGCGGAGACTCCCCAGCGTCTCCGCCGCCGCGCGCTCCATATCGTCCTCGTTCAGAAGACCGCCCTGAAGGCGCTCCCGCCCGAGGAACATGTTCTGCACCACGTCCAGATTGTCGCAGAGCGCGAGGTCCTGATAAACGACCTCGATGCCGAGAGCCGCGGAGTTGCGCGGGTTGTGGATGTGGACGACGCGCCCTTCCCACAGAATCTCGCCGCCATCCGGCGCGTGAATGCCGGCGATGCATTTTATGAGCACGGATTTGCCGGCCCCATTGTCGCCAACGAGGGCGGTCACCTGTCCCGAGGGCGCTACGAGATTGACGTCGGTCAGGGCCTGCACGGCGCCGAAGCGCTTTTGCAGGCCCTGGACCTCCAGCAACGGCTGCGTGGAGGTTTGTCTGCGCGCGACGACCGACACTTGGCCGCGCGCGACGTCCGACGTGAGCGGTTCCACGGCAGCGTCGTCAGGAAATGCCGTCCGCCTTGCACTCTTTCGCCATGTCGCCGGCGCAGAGTTGGGAAGCCTTGACGAAATCGTCCTTGACTACCGTGGAAGCCATGTTCTTCGGGGTCACCCAAATCGGCTTCAGGAGCACGGAGGCGACCTCCTTCTTCTCCTTGCTGTCCATCGTCGATCCGTTGACGAGGTCGATCGGCGGCTTGTCGCCGGCGCGCAGGTATAGCGCGACAGCGGCGGCCGCTTGCGCCTCGAGATAGATAGGCTTGTAGACCGTGCCGCACTGATAGCCGGACAGCACGTTCTGCAAGCCGGTCAGGGTCGCGTCCTGACCGGTCGTTGGAAACGAACTCGGCGGAACGTGGATCGATTTGAGGTAGGAAATGACGGCGTTGGCGGTGTCGTCGTTCGGCGTCACCACCGCATTGATGTCGTGATGGGCGGTGTACTGGCCCTCAAAGGTCGTGCGCGCCGTCGCCGGATCCCAGGTTCCGGCGGGTTCGCCGGCGAGGACATATTTTTTGGCTTCGAAGTCCGGCTTCAACACATCCATATAGCCTTGGGCGAACAGGGTCGCGTTGTTGTCGGTCGGGGCGCCTCGCATAACCAGAATATGCGGGTCCTTCACGTGCCAGTCCGAGATGCACTCGACCATGCCCTGGCCGATCAGCTTACCCACCTCGACGTTGTTGAAGCTCACGTAATAGTCGCGGTCGCCGCCGAGCGTCAGGCGATCGTAGTCGATGACCGGCACGCCGTGGGACTTGGCGTAGGATTCGATCGAGGCGCCGACGCCTGACGAGATCGGATCCATGACCAGCACCCTCGCGCCCTGGGTGATGTCCGATTGGGCCTGGGTCAGTTCGCTCGAACTCGCTGCCCTGGGCGTTGGTGATGATGACGTCGTCGGCCAGCAGGCCGGCCTTGGCGAACGCCTCCTTGAGATAGGGCGCGTCAAACGAAGTGTAGCGCGCCGACGTCGTCGTCTCCGGCAGAAGGACGCCGATCTTGCCCTTTCCCTTCTCCGCCAGAGCCTTCAGCTTCGCCATCTCGGAAAAGTCCCTGTTGAAAGCGGTGGCGGGAAGCGTTGGCGCAACGCTCTGGGCGAAGGAAGCGGCGCAACCGAGCGCGCCGAGCGCCGCCACAGAGACGACCGATAGCGTCAAACCCGCGTTCAACTTGCACGACGCGAACCGCATGATTTCCTCCTGGCTGTCAGATTTCGCGGCGTCCGAAGCACCTTACGGATAACGCCGTGAACCAACCGCCTGGCGTGCCTCCGTGTTCCACAACAAAAGGGTAAAATGACTTTTATCGATAGGCTCGCGACGCGGCTATCGGGCGGCCACTGGCCAAGCGACGATTGAATGTGCGATCGGAGGCATCCGCCGGTCCGCGCGGCGCGGCTCGAAGGTTCGGTGTCAGTCAATCATGCATGAAATGGCGCTGACCGAGAGCATCGTCGAAATCGCGACGGAGGCGGCGAAAGAGCAGGGGGCACAGAAGGTGAAGCGGGTGTTCGTCGACGTCGGGGCTTTGAGCCACGTCGAACCGGACGCGCTGCTCTTCTGCTTCGCGGCCGTATCCGCCGGCACGATCGCAGAGGGAGCGGAGCTCGAGATCGATCGCGTTCCGGGCGCCGGACAGTGCCTCGACTGCGGTAAGAACGTCATGCTCACGGAGCGATTCGGGGCATGCCCGGAATGCGGCCGGTACCGCGTCCAGATGACAGGGGGCGACGAATTACGCGTCAGGGAAATCGAGGTCGAGTGAGAGCCGTCAGGCGCGGAGGCCAGTGAATCTCGCTTCGCCGAACATGCCGAGCTTGACCGAACCGGAGAGGGTGTCGCCGTCGACCACGCCGCTGAATTCCAGCGTCATCGCCATGGGCGAGGTGATGTTGACGGACCAGCTCGCCTCGGCGCCGTTGATCGCGCCGTCCTGGATCGGCTGCGAGCCGTCGGGACCAGACTGCGTTCCCGTCAGCGCGCCGCCGGAAGACTGCGCCTGCAACGTCGACTCCTGCGTGCCGATCGGCGTTTCAATTGTCAGGTTCCAGGTTCCATCGATCGCCATGTGCTTCGCCCTTTTGGTTCTTGCCGAACTGCCCCGGACGAAGCCCTGCCAATCCGCCCGCGGCCTGTCAATACCGGCTGATTTTGGACGACCGGACACCCGGATTTTAGGCAAAAGCAGGGAATTCTTGGCGCCTCGGCCGGAACCGTGAAAATCTGTGCTAAAAAGCGACGCTTTTCCAAAAGCTTGCGAGATAATTCCCTGCCCAGCCGAACGTCGCAGGGCCGAAAGCTTCGGACGCCGCCGGGCCGAGCGTCAGTCGAGCCCTTGATCGAGCCCTTCGTAAAGAAAATATCCATAGTCGGAATGGATCGCGCTGCCCGACGTATCGAAGGCGGCCAGGCCGACGAAGGCGCCGGTGAAGGAGCCGTGCTCGCCGCGTCCCGCCTCGTCGGACAGGATCGATGCGTCAAGGACGGGTCCGGCATTCCGCCATTCGTGCCCTTGCGCAAACGAGAACTGCAGCGCTTCGCGATCGACAGCGACGGCGAGCCTCACCGGGCCGTCGGCGTTGAGCCGAATCGCCTCGGCGAGCGGAAACGACAAATTTCCCGCCGGATAGTCGGCGTCGCAGCTCAGGATCGTCAGCACCCGGCCCAGAGTTCTCATTAAACGTCACCGCGAGGAAGTGAAACTTGTGTCGGTTATAATAGGCGGTCAATCCGGCCGCCTGCTGAAAGTTCTGCGGCGCGAACTCGAGTTCGGTCTCCGCCCGATAGGAAAAGTGTTCCTGCCGGCGCGCGACGAGGGCCTGTTCGAACCACGAGCCGATCGAACTCGCGCGCGATGAGCCGCAGATGGCCAGGCCGGGCCGAGAGCGAGAAGATGCGTTCGGGGCAGGGCGTGCGCAGCCACTGAAATTCGAGCGGCAATCGCCCTGACGAGAAGGCGGCGCGGATCGCCGTCGGCTTCGGCTGCGCCGCGCCTCCCGGCGGCGCCGGGACGTCGACGGCGGGAGTATGGCCGCCTTGCGCCAGGTAAAGCCAGTCGTCCTCGCCCCAGACGCATTGCTGCAGCGCCGTCTCGCGTCCGAGCGGCGAGCGGCGCAGGCCCTTCAGCGGCCGCGAGCACAGATGCGTATGATAGACCTGACCCTGAGGCGTCTCGACGATCTGTCCGTGACCGGCGCGCTGCAGCCTCGCTTCGGGCGCATCCTTCGAGGTGATCAGATGCACGTTGGGATGAAGCTCGTATGGCCCCTGAATGCGGCGCGAGCGGGCCATCGTCACCGCGTGGTCGTAACCCGTGCCGCCCTCGGCGACGGTCAGATAGTACCAGCCGTTCCGCTTGTAGAGATGCGGCCCCTCGACCAGCCCGTGGTTGCTGCCGGAAAAGATGTTGTCGACCGGGCCGACGAGCATGCCGGAAGCCGCGTCGTATTCCTGCAGCAGGATTCCAGCGAAGGCGGGATGCCTCCGATTTCGCGCCGGTCCGTCCCTGCGGTGGTCCCAGACCATGTTGACGAACCATTTCCGGCCGTCGTCGTCGTGGAAGAGGGACGGGTCGAAGCCGCTCGAATTCACGTAGGTCGGGTCTGACCAGGGACCCTCGATCGCCGGCGCGGTGACGATGAAATTGTGAGCGTCCTTGAAGGCGCCCTCGAGGCGCTTCACGTCGGTGTAGACGAGCCAGAATTTTCCGTCGGCGTGGGACAGGCAGGGCGCCCAGACGCCGCCGGAATCGGGCTCGCCGCGCATGTCGAGCTGCGCTGCCCGGTCGAGCGGACGGGTGACGAGACGCCAGTTCACGAGATCGCGCGAGTGATGGATCTGCACCCCGGGATACCACTCGAAAGTGGAGGTGGCGATGTAATAGTCGTCGCCCACCCGGCAGATCGACGGGTCGGGATTGAAGCCGGGCAAAATCGGATTGTGGATCATTGTCATGCGAGGACGTCCGGCTGGGCGCTATCCGCCCCCGCTTGCGGGGGAGGGGGACCATGCGAAGCATGGTGGAGGGGGCGTTCGGCCTCTCGATCATCTTGGGGTCGCTGTCTCATGTGGCGCTCTCCCTTCTCCCACCACCGCGCTTTGCGCGGTCCCCCGCCCCGGCTCGCAGACGCTTCGCAAGGGAGGAGACTACCGGGCCGCCCAAAGCATGCCGCGCCGCAAAATCTCCTTCATCTGGGGCACGCCGAATTCGGCGGCCACGTGACCAAGCGAGCTGTAAAAGACACGGCCCTCGCCGTGCTTGCGCTTCCACACGACCGGCATCACGACGCCCTTGGTCCACGGCGCGTATTGGCCGGAAAAGGTCGTTGTCGCGAGCACTTCGTTCGAAGGGTCGACATGCATGTAATATTGCTCCGACCGGTAGGGGAAGCTCGCGATCCCCTGCATGATCGGGTCGTCCGGCTTCATCACGTCGACGCGATAGTCGATGATGTTACCCGGGTGGGCGACCCACTGGCCGCCGCACATGAACTGATAGTCGGCGCTTTCGCGAAACGCGTCGCACATGCCGCCGTGGTAGCCGGCGAGACCGACGCCGCCTTGCACCGCCGCAGTCAGATTTGCGACCTCCTCCTTCTCGATCTTCGCCATGGTGACGATCGGCACGATGAGGCTCATGTCGGCGATCGCAGGATCGGCGAACGCTTCCGTCGTGTTCTCGACGTAGACCTTGAAACCCTCCGCCTCGAGCATGCCGGCGACGACCTGCGCGCCCTGTTCCGGCTCGTGCCCGCTCCAGCCTCCCCAGACGATGAGCGCTTCCCGCATTGCTGCTTCCTCCGATTTCCGTTTTCAGCCAGGCCGTTCAGTCGAGCTCGCCGACCGCGAGCGAAGCGGGCAGGGCCGCCGGCCGCGGAGGACGGCTCGCGATGGTCACCGCCCGACCCTCGTCGGACGATCGCTGAAAAGCCTCCATCACCTCGAGTACATGGAACGCCAGCTCGCCGCTCGCGCGATGGGGCCTCCCCGAGCGGATCGCTTGCGCCATATCGGCGAGGCCGAGGATTCTGTAGTTGCCGTCGGCGTAGGGACCCTCGGTCGGGATCTCGCGCCAGTCCTCGGCAGCGGTTGCGGATTCGACTTTGCCGCCGAAATAGTTCGGGTCGGGAACGATGAGCGAGCCCGCCTCACCGTAAAGCTCGATCGGGACATGCTTGTGCCGCGCGACGTCGAAGCTCATGGTCATCGACACTGCCGCGCCGCTGGCGAAGAGAAGCACGCCCGTGACGTGGGTCGCCACCTCGACGGGAATGCGCGTTCCCGCCAGCGGCTTGCTGGTCACGATCCGCTCGGACCGGGTACGGGTGGCGACGCCGCTCACGCTCGCGACGGGACCGAGCAGATTGACAAGGTCGGTGACATAGTAGGGGCCCATGTCGAGCATCGGGCCGCCGCCGCCGAGGTAATAGAAGCCCGGGTTGGGATGCCAGCGCTCGTGACCCGGGCACATGAAAAACGCCGCGCCGCCGATCGGCCGGCCGATCAGCCCCTGGTCGACGCATCGGCGCGCCGTCTGGTGGGCGCCGCCAAGAAACGTGTCGGGGGCGCAGCCGACGCGCAGGCCCTTGGCTGCGGCGGCTTCGACAAGTTTTCGTGCTTCGGGGACGGTGACGCCGATCGGCTTTTCCGAGTGGACGTGCTTTCCCGCCGCGAGCGCCTTGAGCCCCACCTCGACATGCGCCTTGGGGACGGTGAGATTGAGAACGGCCTCGACCGACGGATCCGCAAGCACCGCGTCGACCGAGCGCGCCGGAATCCCGAACTCGGCCGCGCGCGCCTCCGCCGCCTCGGGATTGGCGTCCGACACCGCCACGACGTCGAGAATGGGGAACTTCCTGGCTGCGGTCAGATAGGCGGAGGTGATGTTGCCGCATCCGATAACGCCGATCCCGACCGGTTTCATAACGATTCTCCGAGCTCGAGCGAATGCGTGTCGCGAATGGTCGCCGGACCGGTTGTTCCCCAGGGCGCGCCATAGAGATCGCGAAGCGTCATGGCCGCGGCGCCGCGCAACCAGTTCCTTTCGCTCCATTCCCGAACGACGATGTCCGACACGTCCGCGAGGCTCGCCGGCAGGAGCGCGGCGACCGTCTTGCGGAGGGGCGCGACGAAATGTTCGCTCGTCGCCATGGCGCGTCCGGAAATGATGACCTTGGGCGGCGCGAACAGCGCGATGAGGTTGGCGATGGCGAAGCCAAGGGCCTCGCCCGCCGCGGCGAGCACGCGGACGCAACCTGCGTCTCCTTCGTCGGCGCGCCTGAGGATCAGCGACATCACGCGCGCGGGCGTCTGCGCAGCGTCGCGCTCTGCGCCGCTCAGGAGCGCCTCGGCCTCGCCGATCACCGACGCCTCGGTGGCCACATCGGCGAGGCGGCCGCCGCCGTTGCCGGGCGGGCGGACCATGAGGTCGCCGAGGTCCGGGCTGAGGCCGTTGGCGCCGCGAAACAATTCGCCATTGTGCAGGATGCCGAGTCCGAGACTTCGCTCGACGTCGACGACGAGAAAGTCGTTCAGGTCGCGGGCCTGTCCGAACCAGTGCTCCGCCAGGGTCACGAGATTGACGTCGCTGTCGATCGACGTCGGCGCGCCGAGCCGCCTTGAAAGATCGGCGCCGAACGGCACGTCACGCTCCTGCAGGATCGGGCTCTGGCGGCAGACGCCCGCGGCGCGCTCCACGACGCCAGGCAATCCGACGCAGACACCGGATATGTCGGCGAGCTCGAGGCTGGCGTCGCTGACGCATCTGCGCACGCCGTCCTCGACGAGATCGGCGATGACCGAGGCGGTCTGGCGGTCGATGCGGATCGGCATCGCCAGCGAGCGCAGGATGTCGGCGCAAAAGTTGGTGACCCCCACCGTGATCTGGTCGGCTGCGAGCTTCACTCCGACGACATAGGCCGCTTCAGGATTGAGCTTCAGCATCACGCGCGGCCGGCCGCGGCCGGCGTCGCGCAGGGCGCCGACCTGCAGCGGGGTGATCAGCCGGTCGTCGAGCAGCGCCGCCGTAATGGCGGAAACCGTCGTCGCGCTCAATTCCGTCAACTGGGAGATCTCGACCCGCGAGACCGGCCCGAACCGCCGGATCGCGTCCATCACATGGAAGCGATTGATCGCGCGCATTAATTCCGGATCGGCGGTCTTCATCGGGGTGGAATCTCACGCATCCGCGCAGTTTATACGGGAGGCGGAATTAATTCCACCCCGATCGCCTCCTGTCAACCGCGGACCTCGGGCCTCCTACGCATTTCGCTCGGGTTCTCTTGACAGCCGGTCAAAGTCAGGACACATTTAATTTGCATCACGGATAAAACCGGTCCGCCGTCATTCCTTGGGAGGAAACCATGAAATTACGCGTTTTTGCCTTCGCCGCGAGCCTCGGCGCGCTGACGGCTCCGGCGTTCGCCGACACGACCGTCAAGATCCTTCACGTCGACAACAACCCGGCCGCCATTGCGCTCTTCGACAAGATCGCCAAGGACTACGAGGCCGAGCACAAGGACGTGAAGGTCCAGTTCCAGTATCTGGAGAACGAGGCCTTCAAGGCGAAGCTGCCGACCATGCTGCAGTCGGACGACTCGCGCCCGAGCCTGTTCTACTCCTGGGGCGGCGGGGTCATGGTCGCGCAGTACCAGGCCGGCTTCCTGAAGAATATCACCTCCGACGTCGCCGACGTCGAGAGTCACCTCCAGCCGACGGCTGTCGACGCCTTCAAGGTCGACGGCAAGGTCGTCGGCGTGCCGTGGGACACCGGCGAGGTCACCTTTTTCTATAACAAGCAGCTCTTCAATAAGGCCGGGGTGAAAGCCGAGGATATCAAGACGTGGGACGACTTTCTCGCCGCGGTGAAGAAAATCAAGGCCGCAGGGATCGTCCCGCTTGACGTCGGGGCCGGAGAGAAGTGGCCGATGCACTTCTACTACGCCTACCTCGTGATGCGCATCGGCGGCGAACATGCGCTTGCCGACGCGAAAGCGGGCAAGGACGGCGGCTTTAAGGGCCCGACCTGGGTCAAGGCCGGCGAGATGTTGCGGGACCTTGCAAAGCTCGAGCCGTTCCAGCCCGGCTACTTGTCGACCTCGCATGCGGATAGCGCCAAAATCTTCGGCGACGGCAAGGCCGCCATGGACCTGATGGGCGAGTGGCTGCTCGGGATGCAGGGGCCCAGCTCGACCAGCGGCAAGGGACTCTCGGAGAGCGATATCGGCCTTTTGTCGTTCCCGATCGTGCAGGGCGGCAAGGGAAAGGCGACCGACACGCTCGGCGGCGTCCACGCCTGGCTCGTCACCAAGACCGCGTCCCCCGAAGCCGTCGACTTCCTCAAGTTCTTCAACCAGGAGAAATACGCGAAAGACGCGGCGGAGACGGGCGCGTACATCCCCGTGTACAAGGACACGGCGCAGTACATCAAAGATCCGCTCGTCAAGCAGATCGCAGAGGACGTCGCCAAGAGCACCTGGCACCAGAATTTCTTCGATCAGGATCTCGGCCCCTCGGTCGGACGCGTGATCAATGACGTTTCGGTGTCCGTGGCCGCCGGCGAAATGACTCCCCAGGCCGGGGCGGCGGCGATCCAGGACGCTTTCGACCAGCAATAGCGGCGACCAAAATCGCATGGGCCTCGCCGTCAGCGACGGCGTGGCTCTTTTCGCCAGACATGGGAGGTTCCTGCCTTGGCGATGGTGCAGACGAGCTATGTCGAACCCACGCGGCGAATGACGACCAACGGCTGGGCGACGCTCGTCGTCTTCCTGCCGCCGGCCCTCCTGCTCTTCACTGTGTTCGTCGCGCTGCCGATGGCGGAGGCCGCCTGGTACGGATTCTACAACTGGAACGGCTACGGCAGGCCCGAGAAATTCATCGGACTGAAGAACTACGGCTACCTGATCGGCAACGCCACGTTCATGCGCTCGCTGCTCAACAACGCCCTGATCATCGTCGTCTCGCTCCTCATCCAATTGCCGTTGGCGCTCGGCGTGGCGTTGATGGTGGCCGGCCGCATCCCCGGCGCTGCCTGGTTCCGGATGATCTTCTTCCTGCCCTATGTCCTCGCCGACGTCGCGGCCGGCCTGATCTGGCATTTCATGTTCGACGGCGATTACGGACTGGTCGGTGCGATCACGCACGGGCTCGGCCTGCAGTCTTTCTATCTGCTGGCTTCCAAGGACTGGGCCTTCAGCGCCGTGCTGATCGTCGTCCTGTGGAAATACTTCGGCTTCCACATGATGCTCTATGTCGCCGGGCTGCAGGGCATCGACAAGTCGCTGCTCGAGGCGGCCGAGATGGACGGCGCGAGCCCCTTCCAGCGGTTCTGGCACATCACCCTGCCGCAGCTCGGGCCGATGATCCGGCTCTCGATCTTCTTTTCCGTCATCGGCGCCCTGCAGCTCTTCGACATCATCGTGCCGTTGACCGGCGGCGGTCCGTTCGAGACCACGAACACGATGGTCTCCTTTCTCTATTATTTCGGCGTCACGCGCATGCGCGCCGGCTTCGGCTCCGCGGTCGGCGTGGTGCTGTTCCTGATCTGCATCACCTTCGCCTTCGGCTACAGGCGGCTCTTCATGCGCGAAGACTGAGGCCCGAGATGGCTGAGACCTCCTATGATATGATGCCCGAAGCGGCGACGGCGATCCACCAACCGTCCGGCCGCGCGCCGCGCGGCCTCGGCAGCATTGCAATCTTCGCGACGCTCGTGGTCCTCGCCGCAATCGTCCTGGTTCCGATCTTCGCCACCGTCATCGACGGTTTCAAGGAACTGGGCGACCTTCAGGCCAATCCCTTCGGGTTGCCGCACGTCTGGGTGTGGCAAAACTATTGGGAGATCCTCACCAGCACCCGTTACTGGGAGGTGCTCGGCAATTCGCTGTTCATGGCCGTGTTCACCGTCGCACTGACGCTCGCGGTCTCGTCGATGGCGGCCTTCACTTTCGCCCATCTGCACTTCTTCGGCGATCGCTTTCTCCTCAACTACCTACAGCTCGGTCTCCTGTTTCCCCTGGCGACGGCGATCCTGCCGTTGTTCATCAGGATCCGCGATCTCGGGCTTCTCAACTCCTATTGGGGCGTGATCCTGCCGCAGGTCGCATTCTCGCTCGCGATGGGGGTTCTCCTGATGCGTAACGCGTTCAAGCAGCTCCCGAACGAGCTCATGGACGCCGCGTTCATGGATGGCTGCGGCTATTTCCGCTTCTTCTTCTTCGTCACGCTGCCGCTCCTGGGGCCGATCCTGTCCACCGTCGCCGTAATCTCGTTCGTCGGCAGCTGGAACGGCTATCTCCTGCCGCTCGTCGTCATCAACAGTGAATTGAAATACCCGTGGACGCTCGGCATGATGGCCTACCAGGGCGAATACTCGACCGCCTGGCAATTGGTGCTCGCCTTCATCACGCTGACGATCCTGCCGGCGATCCTGATGTTCCTGATGGCGCAGCGGTACATCGTCGCCGGACTGACCGCAGGCGCCGTCAAGGGGTGAGCCTCGGGCGCTCGTGGAATTTATCCACGGGCGTTTCGGCCGCTTTTCGTGATCAGTCGGAGCAAATTTTCCTTTCGCAACGATCGAGGATGATCCGATGGCGCTCAGCGTTCTCTACATCGGCGGCTCCGGCCAGATTTCCTTGCCTTGCGTCGAAGCCTCCGTCGCGGCGGGTCACAAAGTGACCGTCCTCAATCGCGGTAAGACAAAGGCGCCTCTGCCCGGCGGCGTCGAGACCCTGGTCGGCGACATGAACGATTTCGCCTATGGCGAGCTTGCCGGCAGGCGCTTCGATGTCGTCGCCCAGTTTCGTGTCTACACCGCCAGCCAGATGCGACTCGACATCGAGACCTTCGCCGGCAAGACGGGGCAATATGTCTTCATTTCTTCGGCCTCGGTTTATGAGAAACCGGTCAAGAATTACTTGATGACCGAGCGCACGCCGCTCGAAAACAAATATTGGCAATACAGCCGCGACAAGATCGACTGCGAGCGGCTCCTTCGCAGCCAGCAGAAGCTCGCTTACACGATCGTGCGCCCGAGCCACACCGTGCGCACCGCCATCCCGATCCAGTTTGGCGCCCCTGATTTGGCCATTCGGCGGATGATTGCCGGGAAGCCGGTAATCGTCGCCGGCGACGGTTCGTCCCTGTGGACGCTCACCCGCTCTGTCGACGTCGCGAAGCCGTTCGTACGCCTGCTCGGCAATTCGAGGGCGCTCAACGACGACTTCCACATCACCACCGATCGAGGCTTCACCTGGAACCAGATCCACGAAGCGATCGCGCGCGGTTTTGGCGTCGAGGCCATCCATGCCCACGTGCCGAGCGACACGCTGGTTCGCTTCAACAAAGACTGGGAAGGTCCACTGTTGGGCGACAAGACCTGGTCGGCTCTGTTCGACAATTCCAAGGTCAAGAGCGTCGCCGGGCCTTTCGAAGCCTCGCAGGATCTCGACGAAATCCTGCACGATTTGATCGTCCACGCCAGGGAGCGGCTGCGGGCGGCGGCCCCGGATACAGGCGAAGAGGACAGGCTGATCGACCGTATTATTGCGGCGCAGGACGGCCTGGGGCCGTGAGCGTCGTCGCCAAGGCCTGAACGCTTGCGCGGAATGGACGATTCATGGACGAACAGGAAGCGCAGAGCCGCTCTTTAATCCGCAGCGCGGCGCTCGCCCTTTGCCTGTTTGCCGGTCCCGCGGTCGCGGCTGACATGACGCTGAAGGCGGCTGCCGCCGCGAGCGGCCGCTATTTCGGCGCGGCGCTCGATCCGGGCCTCTTCGACGACAAGCCCTATCTCCGGCTGGCGGTGGAGGAACTCAGCTCCGTCACGCCGGAGAACGCGATGAAATGGGCCGTTGTGGAGCCTGCGCGCGGCGTCTTCGACTGGCGCGTGGCCGATACGCTCGCCGCCTTCGCTCAGGCCAATGGCCAGAAGCTCCGCGGCCACAACCTCGTCTGGCACGAGCAATTGCCGGCCTGGCTGACCGACGGAACCTTCACGCCGGCCGAGCTCAGAGGGCTGATGGTCGACCACGTCACGCTCGAAGCGGGCCGCTACAGAGGCGCCGTCTACGCCTGGGACGTCGTGAACGAGCCTTTCGCCGATGACGGCGCCTGGCGCCGCTCGATCTGGCTCCGGGCGATGGGGCCGGATTATGTCGAGATCGCCTTGCGCGCGGCGCGCGCCGCAGACTCGCGGGCAAAACTCTATATCAACGATTACAACGTCGAGACGGTTGGACCGAAGATGAGGGCGCTTTTCGATCTCGTGGCGTCTCTCAAGCGAAGGGGCGCTCCGCTCGACGGCGTCGGATTCCAATCGCATTTCGTCGCGGGCAGGACGCCGCACGACATGCGCGAGGTCATGCAGGCCTTCGCCGACCTCGGCGTCGACGTCGCGGTCACCGAGCTCGATGTCCGCATCAAACTGCCTCCCGACCCACAGTCACTCGATGCGCAGGCGGCCGACTATTCCAAGGTGATCCGGGCGTGCCTCGCGGTTGCGCGCTGCGTTGGCGTGACCACCTGGGGCGTCGCCGACGCGCACTCCTGGATTCCGTCGTTCTTCCCCGGATACGGCGCAGCGCTTCTCTTCGACGAAGCGTACAGACCCAAGCGCGCCTTCTTCGCCGCGGTGGGCGCGCTCGCAAGGTGAGAGCCTTGAAGCCGTCAGGCTAAACGCGCAATTCGTCCGGATCGGCGGGTTTTTCGTTGGCGTCGACCACCGCCTCGACGAGCGCGGGCTTCGGCGACCGGAGAGCCGCCTGGACCGCAGGCCGTATTTCTTCGGGACGCTCGCACCTGTATCCGTCGGCGCCGCAAGCGCGCGCGAAGGCGACAAAGTCGATCGGGCCGAGATTGCATCCGAAGGGCGGATTGCCGAGTTCCATCTGCTCGAACTTGACCTCGGCAAGGCTATTGTTCTTGAGAATGATGATCTTCACGGGCAGCTTGTGCTGAACCGCGGTGGTCATCTCCGCCATCAGCATCGCAAATCCGCCGTCGCCGACGATCGCTACCGATTGCCGTTCGGGATACGCCAGTTGCGCCGAAATGGCGAAGGGAAGACCTGGCGCCATCGACGCCAACATGCCGGCGCCCGTGAGCCTCTGGCCGGGCCGCAACATGAGATGCCGCGCGGCAAAATGCGTGTTGGCGCCGCAATCGAGCGAAATCACTGCATTGTCCGCAATCAGATCGCTGACAATCTTTATGACCATTTGCGGTCGCAGCGGCGAACGAGGAGTTGAACTCGACGTCCGCCAGCAAACCATTCCACACCACCATCCGGCGCTGCGCCTCCTGCAGGAAGCTCTGGTCCGATTGACGGGCTATCAGCGGGATCAAGGCCGCAAGCGTCGCCTTCGCATCGCCGACAAGGCCGATCTCGACCGGATAGCGCAGTCCGATCCGATCGGGCTTCATGTCCAGCTGCACGCCGCGGGCCTGACCGGGACGAGGATAATATTCGAGCCACGGCATGGTCGAGCCGATAATGAATGCGGTGTCGCAATTTTTCATCGCCCAGGAGGAGGGGGCGGTTCCCAGATGGCCGATGCCGCCGGTGGTGTAAGGCGAAGCGTCGGCCAGGACGGCCCTTCCCAGCAAAGCCTTGGCGACAGGGGCGCCGAGCAGGTCCGCGACCCGCGTGACCTCGTCGCGAGCATTGAGGGCTCCTTGCCCGACCAGTACCGCGACTCTCCGTCCAGCGTTTAACACGTCGGCGGCGGCGCGCAGCTGATCGACGGGAGGCTGATTGACTACAGCCGTCCAGGACGACGATGTTCGGCCGCCGGGATTGCCCATCGACCGCTTGTCCGCTGACAGGCGCATCATCTGGACGTCCTTCGACACGGTTAGATGCGCGACGCCGCGGTCCCCGAGCGCGGCGCGACAAGCGCGGTTCGCGACCAACATCGCGTGCTCCGGCCCTGTCACCTCGACATCGTAAAGCGCGACGTTTTGCATGAGCTTCGTCGTGTCGACGCCCTGCTGATAACGCGTCCCGATCAGGTCGTGGAACGTCATCCCGGTGATCGCGACAACCGGCGCGCCGTCCATGTGAGCGTCATAAAGCCCATTGAGCAGATGGATCGCCCCCGGACCGGTCGTGCCCACGCAAACGCCGAGCCGACCCGTATGCTTGGCGATGCCGGACGCCATGAACGCTGCGGCTTCCTCGTGCCGAACGCCTACATAGCGGATGCGATCCTGGCGCTGGCGGAGGGCCTCGATGATGGAATTGATTCCATCTCCGACGACGCCGAAACAGTGGGTGGCGCCCCACGAGATGAGGGTTTCGACGATGATGTCGGCCGTCGTCAGTTCGGGCCCGAACTCGGGCGACGGCTGTGGAACGATGTTGGATTCGCTCTCCGATGGCTTCGACGACCCGGGGGACAACTCGGCAACGGATCCGGCGCTCGATGCCGCCAGAGCGCCGCCGGCAGCCACCATCTGGAGAAAGTTGCGCCGCGCAAACCCCGATGGATCGGAGCGCCTCGAGGGCATAGGTCTACTCTCCCGCGAATCCGGGGAAACGCAGACGGCCTGCAAGCGTTCCGGGCCGCTGTATCGCCCGATCGGCAGCGGGCGGGCGCAGGCGTTTCGGATATCGATGGAAGCGCCGACTTCCCGCCCGAGCTTCCGCCCGGAAGAGATCGCCATCCTGGCCGACGCGCCCGTCGCCCCGATCCTGGACTTATTTCAGCGCCGTAGGATCGTTTTCTGACAAGAAACCGAGGATCTCATGGAAGAACTGCATGCGGTTCTTTTCCAGCATGACCGTATGGGTGCCTTCGCCGATTTCGACGAACCGCTTGTAGGGCGCAGCCGTCAGCTTGGTGAAATAGGCCTGCGACATGTAGCTCGGAAGATCCGCGTCCCATTCGGCGTGGATGAGCAGCGTCGGCACTTTAATCTTGCCCGGGTCATAGAACGGCTTCCCAGCGACCCAGTAATTGAGAAACTCCGTCATGACTCCATTCGGCGCGCGAATCACCGGAGGATTGATTTTGCTGCCGATCGGATCGGTAGCGAGGGTCGCGTCCCACCATTGATCAAACACCCCCGGTGGGATGAGCGCCTCCTGCTTATCGGCAGGAACGCCCTTGTACCAACGCGCTTTCGCCTCGTCTTTCGATACCTGGCGATAGGCCGGGATCGCGCTCGTCGGCGGCTCTTTCGATGGCTGAAACGTCCAGGCCGGCGCGTAGAGGACGAGCCGGTTGATCTTGTCGTTATGCTGACTGGCGTAATTGCCTGCGATCGAGGTGCCCCACGACCACCCCATGAGGTCGAGTTTCGTGATGCCGCGTGCGTGGAGGATGTAGTCGACCGCGGCCCCGAGATCGCGGCCTGCCTCTTCCGAAGTTGCAATCGGCTTGTTCGCGTCGGCAGGCTGGCGCAGCTCTGCGGGCCGCGTTGAATGTCCGTAGCCCCGCACGTCGACCAGATACACGTCGTATCCATTCTGGGCGAACAGATCCATCATCGAAACGCCTTCAATCGGAAGGTCGAAGCTCGTTTCGGCCGGGTAGGTCGCGCCGTGAACGAAAAGCAGCGTTCGGTCGGCGGAGAAGGAGGATATCCCCTCCGCGTGCTTGTTCTTTACGTAGATTTCTATTCCGGGATCGGACGACTGCACCATCGCTTCCTCGGCCACGCCACGGCGCCTGGCATACGGGGCGCCGTCCTGGGGCTAATTGGGCATGGCGGCACACCTCGCTCCGGTCCGCGTGAAATGGCCGCCGCAGTCGGCCCCATTCGTCGATTGAAGGCCCGAGTGCGGCGGCCAGGCGGGCGCTCGTTCAAGCTTTACGAGCAGGTCCGCCCAAAACAAGAGTACCCCACTCGACGTCGCCGCCTTCGTCGATCGCCCTCCTAATGAGACGCTGGCAAATCGAGATCCCACGCTCGATTGTGTCGTGATTTTTTGGGCTCGGGTCGACCCTACCCCTGTGAACAGCGTGGGACCGCAGGTCGTACGCATGTTTCAAAGTTCGCTGTATCTCAGCGCGTTCCGTCGCGTCATTCCCGCCCAGCCACGCACCGCGCAGGCTCAGACGAAATTTCAATTCGCCACTATCCCGCCCGTCATGTTCGTGAAGCAGGAGAGCCTCCCAGCGCAATCCCGAGATCGATTGATCTGTCGGTGAGGTCGGCACCCTTACGGACCGCTCTTTCGAGTCGGTCAAGCGGAATATGAAGCGCCTTCCGGCGTTGTTCGAGGTTCATCCCGAAGTACGCCGAGGCAAGTTCCTCCGCCGCCGTGACATCGACCTCAACGTCCTGCCCGGGGAAAAAATTCGTGCTGGACAGCCAGCCCACATTTGCTCCGGCCCACATCAGCGGGTCCTTGGGCTGAACCCAAAAGCTTGTCATGGCTGTGCTAATTCCAAGCAGCGCCAGCAGCGATCGAGCTTCGTCTAGATGTTGAAGTGCGCTCCTCACGCCCTGATGCGCCGTTGCACTGGGAATGCCGCCCTCATTCGGCCAGTAGAATATGGGCCCGTATTCGAACCCAGTGATCAATGCCGATGAAACTGACCGCCGGATAGCCGGTTGCACGAAGTGCCCAGGAAGTGCCTGCCCCAACGCCTCTCCACGCTGCAATGACGGCGACAGTGAAGTAATCGGGGTCAACCGAATATCCGGGCCAAGCCGCATCTCTGGCGCAGCCTTGATGCCTGCTACCGCCATCACGGCGTCCATTGGCGCGGCATTCTTCTCGATATAGGAGCGGAAGGTTTCTACGGTGCCGGTCACGTCTCCAGAAGCCATGGCGCGAGCGAGCAACAGTCGGGCTCTGCTTGCAAGACGCGCGCCGTGGCCGCCGCCGGTCGCCACGGTCGCAAAAGCAGAGTCCAAGCGCGCCATCTCCGAATCGCGCATCAGGTCCGTAACAAAGTCCTCAAGCGCTTGGGGCTCGATATCAACGTCCGTCTGAGCGCGAAAAAGGTCAGCGTCGTTCCCGGACATCAGGGGATTGGGGCGCGCTGGTACAGCGCCGCTCCTGATCGCCTTACGAATCGCCTGTTCGACAATTTCGGTGTCCATTGCCGCGTCCGGTCGAAGCTAGGGCATCGGCACGCCGAGATACTGCGAAACCCATCTCGTCAACTGAGCGGCTATCTGCGCCTTGGTCACTTCAAGCGCAGCGTCGCCGCCCTTGCTCACCAGTTTGAGGGCCGCACTAAGGGCCATGCCCTTTATCCAATCGAGAGTTCTTTGACCGGGGCCGCGCGACGCTGTCGCGGCGTCCTCGGCAATCGCGTTCTGTAAAGCGTGCAACTCATCCATGTCGGTTACGCCTAAGTGTTTCAGCGCATCGACGAGCGACATCTGGTCGCCCTCCGCAACGACAATGGCCTCGGCCTGAGCAACCTGGTTGATGCGGCCCGCGATCACGACGTGCCCACCGAAAATATAAGCGATTACCGTCTGGTCTATGCGCTCAGGCGGAGGTGCTTCTGGGGCCGCGGTGTCCAGCTCCTGTTGGAGCTCCAAGGCGAACTTTAGGACTCGGTTTCAAATGGTGCCGTTCAATCCCGCGATAAAGGAGTTGGGCAACACCTGCCACGCGCTAACGAGAACGTAGTCGCCCTTGAAAAAAGCCGATTGATACTTAGCGACCAGGTTTGGTGACCATGGTATCGCCCAATAACCTCCTTTCTTTTTCTGACCGGGTTCGAGTTGGTAGGCGGCGATCCCTTCACGGAGAAACGCCTTCTCGACCAACTCCCGATGCTCCTCGTCAAGCACAACAGTTGGAATAGCGTAATTTTCGATCTTGCTACCCATCGAGCCCCAAAAGTGGCCCTTGGAGTGGGTGTGCGCTTCCCGATAGTCAGGCAGGGCATCATCCCCTGTGTACCCGTCCAACTCCTTGTCAGCCCACATTCTGAGACGTTCGTTTTTCAGCCGAAATGACAACACGAGACATTTGCGAAGAAGAGCGGACAGGGAGCCGTTGTCATCGACGGCCAGCTCGATGATTTCCTCAAGTAGCTGCATCGCTCCGTTCTCTTGCACCAGGGATGCATCATTCACTTTGGACATGGCGCTTCCCCTCGATCTCGACCAGCCGCAAGATCACGTCGCTGAAGCTCTCGCCGGGGCCGCGCACGGGAGCTTCGGAACGATGACCGCCATCTGCTCGCGGAACCGCTTCTGATTTCCGTGGCCGGGAAAAGGCACGGCGAAGAAGTCCGCGCCGCATTCCGCTTCGGCCGCAGCCTGCCTGACAACCTTCTCGATACGCATCAGCAGTGACACGATCGCCTGAGGCCGATATTCGCGTATCCGGTTCGCCAAGGCGGCTCGCGCCCGCCGCCCGCGCAACTAGTTTCTCGTTGTCGACGGGTTCGAGCACGAGGTCGTCGAGGAACCATCCACACGACCTAAACCGGTCGAGAAAGTCGTGGTGGTCGACGATGTCAGGCCATATCGCGCGCCGGATATGACCCGCGAAGGAGTTTTCGTCGCCGTAGAAGAATTTTCCGCTTGCCGGCGCGGACTCGCCGACGAAGAGCACCATGACGCGCGGCGGGCGATACCGCGCGCGGATGAGTTCTATCGAATCGCTCGTTGTATTCATCCCAAGGTTGGCTGTCACAAGACCGATTCCCGTCTACATCAGGATCGCACCTCATACGAGGCGCTGCCGAGCGGCAACGTCGCGGCGATGGCGGCCGGGCTGATGGCGAGGCGGATCACTCACCGCCCTCTTCTGGGGGGCCTTGTTCGCTGCGAAACAACTCGGCCATCTGCTCGTCGGCCGGTTCGCCGAACAGCCGGACCATGACGGCGCTTAGGTCCTCGTCGCGCGGACCCCGCAGCCTTTTCAGGTTGTTGACCACGCTCTCATCGAGCCAGACGAGATATCCGCCCTGGGCGGTCCGCTCGCCTTCGTAGAGGACGTTGCCGCTCGGCAGCGTTGCGGCGATGGCCTCGAAGGCGGCCGGGGTGATGGCGATGCGGATCATTCAGCGGTTCGGACCGTCGAGGAATACTGCCACTGGGCGCCGTAGTGCTTCAGCACGTAAACGTGCGCGCCGTTGTCGCAGAACAGCCGCGCGTGTCCTGGCAGGGCGTCGCGGGCCGTGTCCGGGTCGTACACTCTATCAGCCTTGTCGCAGACCCGCCCTGACGCGAGGACCGCAGACCGATAGGGCGCCGCCCGTGGTGCATCGCCTTGACGGCGCACGGCTTCCGTGTTGCGGGCATCTACAGGTCCTAGGGAAGGCGCCGGCGGCGCAGCGTCCAACTTGCGCACGACGCAGGCGACGTAGTCCTCGTCGATGTCGTATTGCGAGTGCTGGAACGCCTTGCAGTCAGGGTCCATCACATTGCCGTAGTCGATCTCGCGAAACTCGCCCTGCTTGGGAAGGAATGCCTCCATCCACATCTCGATGGTCCGCGGCGCGCTTCCAGCTTTCTCACAAAGGCGGGTATTCGAGTGCCCTTCGCTGACGAAGCACCAGATCACGTCTTTCGGCGTTTTGTCGGGATAAATGAAGAAATCTGCCCCGTCTTGCGTCTCCCTGACAGCGAACTCAACAGTCGCGCATTCATGAGCCAACGAGCATCTACGCACGGTCTTGAATGTCGGCTGGTGCATCGCGGCGGCGCGGAACGACTCGACTGTCGGTGCGAAGCCCATGTTGTCCGGGACGATATTCCTATTGGCCAAAGCAGGGGACGCAAACATCGCCGCGAACGCGCCAGGGGCTAGAAACGCTGTTTTCACGGGGGAGCTGACGCCGGTCACCCGTCGAGCGGTCTCCGCCGTGACTTGCCCGCATAGGCCCCGCCGCATCAGCACCGCCCGCCGCGCCAGTGTCGTCTCTTCACAAACCATGAACCCGAAGCGGGCCGCCTTCAAGGGGTTGGCGGCGCGCGAGGGCTCAGCCGTCCGCTCCTGAGACGAGGCGGAGAAAATGGCAAAACGATCAACGATATCAATATCTAAAAACGCCCGAGTAGGGAATTTTTCTGGAGCTGCCTGGAATCATTTGACTTTCGGCGACGGTTTTTCCGAAGAGCGGCTCAATCGCGAGAACTTCCCTGCATTTTTCCCTGTTCGAAGGGAATTCGGCCGCGCTCGACGCCCCGGGACGGATTCCACAGGATCAAGCATTTGATCGCCCAAACTGGACTAGAACGCGATCTGCACCTTCATCGAGCGCGAGCGGTCGCCCGCGAGCTCGAAAGCGTCGCGCGCCTTGTCGATGGGCTTCGTCTCGGTGATCAGCGGCTTCACGTCGATCAGGCCCTTGCCCATGAATTCGAGCGCGAGCGCGAACTCCTCATGGAATTGGAAAGTCCCCTTAAGCTCGATCTCCTTGGCGGTGATGAAGTTGATCGGGATCGTCATGTCTCCGCCAAGGCCGAGCTGGACGATGACTCCGCGCGGGCGGACGACGTTGATCCCCAAGCCAAGCGCAGCCTCGGCGCCCGAGGCTTCGAACATTGCGTCGAAATAGCCTTTGTCCTCTTTGCAGGGCGCCATCGCCTCGGGCTCCTGCGCGACATTGATCACCCGGTCGGCCCCGAGCCGTGAGGCGAAGGCGAGCACGCCGTCGGCAATGTCCGTGACGACGATTTCAGCTGCGCCGGCGCGCCGCGCCGCCATAGCGGCGAGCGTACCGATCGGCCCGGCGCCGCTGACCAGGACGCGCTTCCCCATGAGCGGGCCCGCCCGCCGCGCCGCGTGCAGGGCGACGGCGAGCGGCTCGGCCATCGCGGCTTCCTGAAGCGACATGCCGTCCGCGATGACGTGCGCCTGGCTTTCGCGGCAGATCAGAACCTCGCGAAAAGCGCCCTGCACGTGAGGAAAGCGCATCGCGCTGCCATAGAAGCGCATGTCGAGACACTGGTTCTGCAGGCCTTCGCGGCAGTAGCGGCAGCGATTGCAGGGAAGGCTCGGGTTGATGGCGATGCGGTCGCCGACCTTGACGAGCCGGGCCTCGGCGCCGAGCTCCTCGACCACGCCCGAGACCTCATGCCCCAGGATCATCGGCTCGCGCAGCTGCACGACTCCGAACCCGCCGTGGTTATAGTAGTGCAGATCGGAGCCGCAGATGCCTCCGAACCCGAGGCGGACGCGGATGTCGTGCGGTCCGAGCTTGGGCGCCGGGGCGTCTTCGATGCGCAGGTCCTTGGCGGCGTGGGCGACGATCGCGCGCATGTCTTCTCCTCAATCAAACCACCGGCGTCAGCAGCGGGCGCCCGCGAGCCTATTATGACAACCCGGTCGCCCTCGCCAACGAGATCGATCGCTTCGAGGCGGAGGCAGTCGTATCCGCCAAGGATGCCACTGACGGGGCGCTCATGTTATCGATGACGTCGGCGCCGAAAGCGGAGCGGGCGGGAGGAACAGGTCGGTGAGCGAACTCATCCATCGTTTGTTTGGCCTCGCCGGCTCTGTGGCGCTGGTGACCGGCTCCTCGGCCGGCATCGGCCTCGCGATCGCCAGGGGCCTCGCCGGGGCCGGCGCCCGGGTTGTCGTCAACGGCCGGACGGCGAAGACCGTCGAAGCGGCGGTCGAGGGTTTGCGCGCCGCCGGCGCGGACGTTTTCGCCGCCCCGTTCGACGTGACGGACCTCAGACGGGCCGGCGAAGCGGCGGCGCGCATCGAGGCCGAGTTCGGTCCGATCGATATTCTGGTCAACAACGCCGGCATTCAGCGCAGAGGCCCGCTGGAGGACTATCCGGAAGAAACGTGGCGCGAGCTGATGCGCGCCAACCTCGACAGCGTCTTCTTCGTCTCGCAGGCCGTTGCGCGGTTCATGATCCCGCGCAAGCGGGGCAGGATCATCAACATCGGTTCGGTTCAGTGCGAGCTCGCGCGTCCGAACATCGCGCCCTACACCGCGTCAAAGGGCGGGGTGAAGATGCTGACCAGGGGCATGGCGACGGACTGGGGCAAGCACGGCCTCAGGGTCAACGCCATCGCCCCGGGGTATTTCCGGACCGAGCTCAACAAGGCGCTGGTGGAGGACGAAAAATTCTCCGCCTGGCTGACGAACCGCACGCCGATGGGCCGCTGGGGCGACGTCGACGAACTCGTCGGCGCCGCAATCTTCCTTGCTTCCGACGCGTCGAGTTTCGTCAATGGCCACATTCTCTATGTCGACGGCGGCGTTACGGCTTGCCTTTGACGGGCCTTGCGGCCTGGTCGCGCGCCTCGGACCTTCGTCAGCGTCCGCAGGCTATGATAGGGTTTCGGCGCTTCGAGCGAAGCGCGTCCACTCGGGAGATGGCAGATGACAGAGGCGCAGAAAGCTGATCTTGGCGTTCTTGGATTGGCGGTGATGGGCGCCAATCTGGCGCGAAACGCTGCAAGTCACGGGTTCAGCGTGGCGCTTTTCAACCGCCATGCGGAACGCACCGAGGAGGTGATGCGGGAGCACGGCGGGGAAGGGCGCTTCGTTCCTGCGAAGAGCCTGGCGGAATTCGTCGACGCGCTGAAAACGCCGCGGATCGTTCTCGTCATGGTCAAGGCGGGCAAGCCGGTCGACGATATGATCGACGAGCTCGCCCCCCATTTGCAGCCGGACGACATTCTCATCGACGGCGGCAACTCCCTTTTCACGGATACGATCCGTCGGGGCAAACTCTGCGAGGCGAAGGGAATCCGCTTCGTCGGCATGGGGGTTTCCGGCGGCGAGGAGGGCGCGCTGAAGGGACCCAGCATGATGCCGGGCGGAGATCGCGCGGCCTATGAACGGATCGCGCCGTTCCTGACGGAAATGGCGGCGAAGGCCACGGGAGGTCAACCGTGTTGCGCCTATATCGGCCCGGACGGCGCCGGGCATTATGTCAAGATGGTGCACAACGGCATCGAATACGCCGACATGCAGCTGATCGCCGAAACCTATGACATCCTAAAGTCGGTCTACGGCCTCACTGCAACAGAGATTGGCGACGTGTTCGGGAGATGGAAGTCGAGCGCGCTCAATTCCTATCTCATCGACATCACCGCCGAGGTGCTTCATAAGAGGGATGAAAGCGGCGCGTCGCTCGTCGACGGCATCCTGGACGAGGCCGAGCAGAAGGGGACGGGACGCTGGACCGCCCAGTCGGCGCTCGAACTCGGCGTGCCGATCACGGCGATCACGGAAGCCGTCTTCGCCCGCGCTCTCTCTGGCGAACGGGATCTTCGGATCGCGGCGCAGGAGCGTTTTCCCCACACCGGAGCTTCGCCGCATCGGGCCGAAGCCGGGGACGTTGAAGCCGTGCGCGACGCGCTCTACGCGGCCAAGATCGTCGCTTACGCCCAGGGCTTCCAGCAGATGAGCGTAGCTAGCGGGCAATACGGCTGGCGCCTCGACCTCCGCGAGATCGCCGCCATCTGGCGGGCCGGCTGCATCATCCGCGCGCGCATGCTCGACCGGATCATGGATGCCTACGAGCGCGAACCGGTTCTCGCCAGCCTTTTGCTCGCCGAACATTTTCGAGACGCGGTCGCCGGCGCGGAGGCGGCCTGGCGCAAAATCGTCGCGCTCGCCATCGCGGCCGGCGTCGCGACGCCGGCGTTTTCTTCGACGCTTGCCTATTTCGATGGGTTCCGTCGCGCCCGCGGGCCGGCAAACCTATTGCAGGGCCTGCGCGACTATTTCGGCGCCCATACCTATCGCCGCCTCGACAAAGATGGCGTGTTTCACACGCGCTGGAGCCAGGATGGAGCCGAGGTTCGCACTGGCTGAAGCGTGTCGGGGGGTCGGCCCTGTAGCCCTCGCGGCGTCGCTCTGATCGCAAAGGCAATCGTCCCCATGGAAATTGCGAGAGCCTGAGATGACTGTCACAATCCACACCACCGTTCGTTCCGATCTCGCCTCGGCCGAGATTGAGGCGTGGCGCTCCGTGCCCGTGGCGATCGCCGTCGACCTGGCGCGAGACGTCGGACAAATCGATCCGGCCATTCGCCCGCTCAATCCGCCCGGAAAGCAGCCGCCATTGTTCGGACGCGCAGTGACCGTCTTGTGCGAGCCCCCGGATTTCGGGGCGGTCGTTCATGCGCTCGATGTCGTCGGCCCCGGCGACGTGCTTATGATCGCGGCGGCTGGCAACGCCGAGTTCGCCATGATCGGCGAGATTCTTGGAGGGCATCTCCGAAATCGAGGCTCCGTTGGCGTCGTCTGTGACGGGGCCGTTCGCGACGTCGCGACCTTGGCTACGTTCCCTAATTTCTCCGTGTTCGCCAGGTTCGTCACACCGCGCGGACCGGCCTCCGCGGAGCACGGTTCGGTCAATCTGCCGGTCGTTATTGGGGGACGGCTGGTAACGCCCGGCGACCTTGTCATTGGCGATGATGACGGCCTCGTCGCCTTGTCTCCGTCAACGGTCCGCTCACGCCTGTCGGACGCGAAGGAAAAGCAGGCCCGTGAGGCGGCCTGGATCAAAAGCCTCGCGAGTGGGCGCTCGGCGCTCGAGACGTTCGGATTGGGCTCAGCCAGGACGATCTAACGCAAGGAATGGATCGCGCGATATCCATTCCGCGAGCGGGCGACTACAACCAAATCCCCGCCAAGGAGCAAAACGCGAACGGGGTAGGGCGCCAGACATGGCGGACTGGCCGCTCTGTTGCATTTGACCGACGAATCGCCAGAAATGCGCGCACCTTCCCGGGCAGAAACATCATGAGAATGACGCCAGTCGACAGCCCGTCCGCGCGGCCAGATCCTCATCCGCTCTGCCTTTTGATTCCCTCGGCGGACGAAGGCGAATTGCAGGAGCTGACGGACGATATTCGCGCCCATGGTTTGCTCGACCCCATTGTTCTGTTTGAGGGAATGATCCTGGACGGACGGAACCGGGCCGCCGCCTGCCAACGGGCGGGGGTCGCGCCGCGGTACGTACAGTTCTGGGGCGGCCGAGAAGATGCGCTGATTCTGGTCGTTTCGCATAATCTCAAACGTCGCCACCTGACGAAGCAGGCGATCGCCGACGCACTGGTCGCCGCTGAGGACTTCAATTTGCACTATGCGCTGGAGGAACTGTCCACGAACGAAGGGGATGAGACGGTATCGGGCGCGCCTGAGGCCGAGCCTGTAATTAAAATTACGGAGCCGAAAACTGCCTCCAGCCGTAAATTGGCCGAAGCGGCAGGCGGCATGGTCAGCCATGTCATGATCGCCGCCACGCGCAAGGTCAAGGAGAAAGGCGAACCGGAATTGCGGGAGGCGGTGAGGAGGGGACGAATCGGCGTGCAGGACGCCGCCAAGGCGGCCGATCTCTCGCCCGAGCAGCAAAAGGCCGTTGCCGCGTCGCCAAAGCCGAGGAGAGCGGCGGCGGAGGCCGCCGAAGCGGCGAAGAACGTCGCCCTGCGCGCTGCCGCAACTGAGGGAGCGCACGATGCGGACCCGCACGCCGCTCTGCGCTCCGCGTGGGAGAGAGCGAAATCGCTGCGCGGCCTATGGGAGACAGCGGACGACAGAACCAGGGAGTGGTTTGTAGGCGCGGTTCTGTTCGAACTCGACGAGGCCGCCGAGCAGCCCATCGCCGGACCGAAGCCGTAAAGGATAGCGCCGCCTCGTGTTCCTGTTTCCTCGCCGGAGCATGCGCTGAACCCGACAGTTTGCGTAGATCCCGCTATCTCCGGTCGCCTATCTATTGACCGGCGATGATCCTGACAGGCGCTCCAAGCAGCGTGATCGGCAAGGAGACGACGGCGCCGAGGCCGCCGCTCGCGGCTCCATCGCTCAAGGCGGTGGCGCGGCGATTTGCAGCGATCCCCTCGGCGAGGACGCTGCGCAGCTGAGGCGCGACGGCGGCGAGCTGATTGAATTTGTCGTGGTTGGTGGAATCGTTGCCCTTGACATCCGTCAGGTCGATCACGGTCGCGCCCAGCGCCGCCAACTCGGCGGTATCGGGGTTGTCGCCGACCCGGGTGACGCCGCCGCCGATGGTTCTCGATAGCCAAAGCGCCTTATCGTCCTTGGAGAGCACGATGTAGAACGGCTTCTTCGGCTTGCCGATGCGGCGCATCTCCGATTTGAACACGTCGATGTCGATATCGGGCGCCGCCAGGAACACATAGCCGAGCTTGCTCACGTGATCGAGGTCGCTGGAGATCTTGATCTGCCGGAAAGCCTCGACCGTGACCCAGTTGCCCATCGAGTGGGCGAGCACATTGACCTCTTCGGCCTTGCTGGCCAGCAGAAGGCGGAGCGTGTGCTCGAGTTCGTCGCGCGCGGCGGTGGCGCTGTTGGTGTCATAGATATAGGCGGTGGGTTTTCCGCGCGACGCCCAGGTAAAGAGCACCGGGACGCCCGGCGCCTTCGCGTCGTGGACGATCTGGACCTCGCGGTAGAGCCCTTCCGCGAACATCGTATTGAAGCCGTGAATGAAAAGGAAAACCCTGCGCTTTCCCGCCGGCCGCAGTTCGAGCTGGGCATTGACCGCGCGAAGAAACGCCTTGTCGCCATCCAGATATTTTTCGTCGCGCGCGACGAAGTCGGTGTTCGGGTCGCCGGGCGGCGTTCTCGGCCATTCGATCTCGCCATCTTTATGGGTCGGGGGGACCGAGACCGTGACCTCGGCGTAGTCGCTCGCGCTCGCCCTGTCGCCGTTGAACAGCGTGCCTGGACGCGGGTCGCGCTCGCGCGTCGTCGCGACAATCACTGTGTGGTCGACGGCGCCCGGAGCGACCAGCGCCACCGGGCTCAGATACCCGCTCTCCGGCCGGGAAGCGCAGGCGGCGAGAGACGCGGCCATGAGCGATAGCGCCAAGATCGAAAGGAGCCGCCTCCTTATCCCCCAGAGGGCGGACCGCAAAGCGGTCGCCCCCGCCCCAGCTTCACTCATTCGAGCCCCGCGCCGTCGGCTTGTCGTGAGCCCGAACGTTGCCGACCGGCTTTCCTACGGCGAGGCGCTGTCGAAGGAAAGGGAAATGACGGCGCCGGCATCGTTTTCCTTTGCCTGTGCTTTCCGAGCAACGATGATCGATTTGCGGCGCGCTCTGTATGCTGAACGGGTGGAGAGTGGGCTTCTTTCGCGATCGGCGCCGTGTCCGTTGACCTGCAGCGTCAGCGCTCCTCGCCGGTGCGGGTCCGGCGTGCGTCAGAGGCCAGTGTCCGCCTTGGCCCCGTAATCCCGACGGCGGCTGTCAGCGTTCGGACCGTGCCGACTGCGCGGGCGATCTCGCCTTGGCGGCCTTGCGGTCGTCGTGGACGTAGCGGCCGCCGCGCGACCGCCGGCGCGGCGCGCTGCGGTCTGCGAACTTGCTACGTGTCCAGGAGACTCGAATATGGCGAAGGCCAAATCACGCAGCCCAGGCCCACGCCGGGAACCTTCGACCTCATGGTCGACGGCGTGGACGAGCTGACGTACTTGCTGGTCCGACGAGCCCATCGATGGTCGACTTTTTCCCCTATTCCTCGGACAGGTTCCTAGGCGGAGCTTTGCCGTCGGAGCCACAATTACTGTGTCGGTTCTCCGCCTCCTGAAGGGCCATATCGATCAAGTATACGAGCAAGGCGTTATCAGCCTGTGTGGCGAGCTTGCGGGCTTTCTCCAGTTCTAATTCAACCAACTCCATTAATTTCTCTGTGGCCGGCAACGCCCGCACTCCTATGAATATTCTCTACCCTCTAATCCCCCTCCTGAACTCTCAGCAGCTCGGATAGGTGTTTGAACACCTCCTCTCGGAGGTCTTCTCTTTGGATCCGCAGAAAAGCCTCGATCAAGCGACGTCCCTGCTCGGGCGACGGCGAAGTATTGGGAGCACAGTCGGCCTGCCCACTGGCGGTTCGAGCTGCTGCAGATCCAGAGACGATGGTCTGTTCCATTTGCAATGTAAGTCCCCCGGTTGACGATGAAGCCCCAAGCCCTTCCTTCGCCTGTCTTCTCGCTGCAAGTTCATCCGTCATCAATGGGTACTTCTACCCAGGGGCCGGCAAAGGCTTTGCTCAACGACGCCGTCAACCCGATTCACATGAGAGTGGGAAGCAGAGCGGCGCGCTGGCCGGGCGGTGACATCGAGCGACAAAGCGGACCTGGCCGCCGAATCCGCGAACGGATGATCCAGCACACAGGCCAGGGCCCGGGAGTGACCTGTCGTCGACCGAAACCCGAATCGGCTTTGGCGCACAAGCAGCTGGCCCGCTGGCGCCCGCCGCGCCTTTCCACTATCGTCTCCGCGCCGGGGTTGGTCGAGGTCTCCGAACGCCTTGCGCGGCAATGCGATCGAGGGAGCTGCGCTACAGACGCAAATCAAGGCGCAGGGCTGGGGACAGCGATGTTGACTACCGACGATATCCGCACGATTCCCCTGTTTTCCTCGCTTAGTCCGACAGAACTGGAGCGGCTCGCCGAGACTTCGGCCGACATTCATCTCGCAGCGGGAGAATTCGCGGTCCCTGAAGGCGGCGAGCGCGCCCTCTATGCGGTTCTGTCCGGAAAGATCGAAGTCGTGAAGACGTTCGACGGCGTCGAGCGAAGGTTGGGCTGGCGAAGCGCTGGCTCGATCTTCGGCGAGGTGCCGCTGGCTCTCGGTTCGCCTTTTCCCGGCGGCTATCGCGCCTCGCAGCCGTCGCGGGTGATGCGCGTGGAGCCACGGCACTATCACGCGCTCGCGGCCTCGTCTCCTGAGTTTGCGACCAAGATGGGAGCGCTTGCTCGCGAACGACTCGGAGGATTGCAGGCGATCGCGGCAGAGCCTCCAAAAACCCGTCTGACTATGATCGGTCATCGTTGGGACCCCGACTGCGACGCGCTTCGCCGATTTCTCGCCAGGAACCAGGTCAGCTTCGAGTGGCTTACGCCGGACTCGCCGCAAATATCTGCGCAATGGCCCGCTCCTATGCCGAGGCCCGAGCTCTATCCTGCCGTCCGGTTCGCCGACGGAGCAGTTTTATGCCGGCCCAGCATTCGCGAAGTCGCCGGCCTCGTTGGCTTGCAGACCAATCCGCGCGCGGCCCAGTACGACACGATGATCATTGGCGGAGGTCCGGCAGGCCTTGCCGCCGCCGTGTACGGGGCGTCGGAGGGACTACGCACTCTCGTCTTGGAGCGTGAGGCCCCTGGCGGCCAAGCAGGCACGTCGTCACGCATCGAAAACTATCTCGGTTTCCCGAACGGGGTGTCAGGAGACGAGTTGGCCAACCGCGCCCTCCTTCAAGCGCGCCGGCTCGGAGCCGAAATCGTTGTCACGCGCTCGGTCCAGAGCATCGACCCGGACAAGTTGGAGGTCGTCCTCGACGGGGACGAACGCGTCAGGGCTCGAACCCTGATCATCGCGACCGGCGTTGCATGGCGAAGGGTCGCCATCGACGGGGTGGATGGATTGATCGGAAAGGGCGTGTTCTATGGGGCGGCGCGCAGCGAAGCCGACGCCACGCATGGGCTGGACGTGCATCTCATTGGGGCCGGCAATTCCGCTGGACAGGCGGCGCTTTTCTTCGCCAACCATGCGCGCTCCGTAACGCTGGTCGTTCGCGGTGATTCGCTTGAGAAAAGCATGTCCCTTTATCTCATTGAGCAGCTGCGTCGTCGGTCCAATATCGAGGTCCTGCTCGGCGCCGAAGTCAAAGCCGTGCATGGCGCCCCGAACCTGACGGCCATCGAGCTACGCGATTGCGCAACCAAAAACGTTCGCAGAGCGGAATGCGGGGCGCTTTTCGTCTTCATCGGGGCCGACGCGGAGACGGAATGGCTTCCGCAACAAATCGCTCGCGATGCGCGCGGCTATGTATTGACAGGGGACGATGTCGCGAAGACGGGCCGCTGGTCCCACGAGCGCGATCCCTTTCTACTCGAGACAAGCGTTCCTGGCCTCTTTGCGTGCGGTGACGTTCGCTTGAGTCCTGTCAAGCGGGTGGCCGCCGCTGTCGGAGAGGGAAGCATGGCGATCGCTTTCGTTCACCAGTTCCTGCAGAAAATCCGCCCGTAAGCGCCGCCCAAATCGCGCAGCCATTGGATTTGGAGAATCCCGTCAGGCAAACTTGCTGCCGATCACGCGTTACCGCGTTTCGCCGCCGGCGCGAGCCCAGGCCGCCATGCCCCCCTCGATGTGGCGGCAGGAGGTCATGCCTCTGTCCTGCGCCGCCTGCACAGCCATCGCTGAACGCTCGCCGAACGCGCAATAGAACACGATCGTCTTGCCGCTCACCGCCAGCTGATGGATTAGGCCGTCGTCCTCGATATTGTCCATCAGGTCGGCATAGGGCGCATGCAGCGAGCCGGGTATGGCCCCTTTTCGCTCACGCTCCCCCTTCTCGCGTAGGTCGATGAGGGCGAACTCGACGCGCCCGACGAGGCCTTTCGCCTCGTCAGCGGAGAAGGCCCAGCCGCGCCGGGCGATCTCTTCCTGATGCAGAGCCTGATGCATGTTCGCGGGCACGGCCACGTCCATCATCTTCGGGCTCGGTAGGTGGAGCGCGTCCATGAGCGCCGCATATTCGTCGGCGTCGCGGACGTTGAGCCGCGGATTGCAGCGTTTCTCTTCGCCGATCGTGCTGACCGTGTCCCCCTTGTAATCGTGCCCCGGAAAGACGAGCGTCTCGTCCGGCAGTCGGAGAAGCCGCTGCAAGCTCTCCCACTGAGAGCGCGAGTCGCCATTCTGGAAATCGGTTCGGCCGGTGCCCCGGATGAGCAGCGTGTCCCCGGTGAAGACCCGATCGCCGAAAAGGAAGGAATAGGAGTCGTCGGTATGGCCTGGCGTATATAAGGCGTCGAGGCTCAGGCCCTCGATTGTCAGGCGATCGCCGTCGCCGAGACGCATTGACACGACGTCGACCTTGCTCTGCTCGCCCATGACTGTCACGCAATGGGTGCGGTCCCTAAGCGCGCCAAGGCCCGTGATATGGTCGGCGTGGAGGTGGGTGTCGACCGCCTTGACCAGCTTGAGGTCGAGTTCCTGCATCAGCTTCAGATAGCGGTCGACCTTTTCGAGCACGGGGTCGATGATTAGCGCCTCGCCGCCTCGCCGGCTCGCCAACACATAGCTGTAGGTGCTCGAGACGCTGTCGAACAATTGCCGAAAAATCATGTCTGTGCTCCCCCAACTTCTGCTGCGACGGCCCGGCCTTTTTCCCGCGGGCCGCGGCGAAGCGCGATGAGCCGGCCCTGAAAATTGTGTTGGCGTCTTTGGATCGGGGAAGACTTACGATAGCCGAGCTATATCCGCCACCCTGCGAGGTTTGAATGACAATCTGGCGTTCCGCTGGATCGTGCCCTGCACGATCACTTTGTCCCGAACGGCTCAGCGGCAAGCGTCCGCGGAGCCGAACATGCTCGCGTCACGTTTTGCCATCGCCATAATGCGAGCAGGTTCCGAGGCGATGCTCCGAAAACGAAGCGCTACCGTCGCGACAAATCGCCTCGCGGTGAAAGGCGCTCTCGTCCGCATGAGGGAGAATGTGCGACGTGGCCGGAACGGTTGAGAGTGTGGCGATTGTTGCGCGCAAAGACTCGCGCCTCGTCGTAAGGACGAATGGGCCGTCCAAAGACAGGACCCCGGATACCATCACCGCCGTGAGCGATGATCTCCTCATCGGATGGGCCGCAATGGCCGTCTGACCGATCCGGCCCATGCCGAAATCGCAAGGTCCGAACCATCAGCGTTACGCAACCCAGCGGAACACGATCGCCGCACACCTTCAGGAAGAGACAACGATGACCAACGCAAGTCTCACCACGCTCGTCAGCCTCAATCTTCCGCATTTCGACAGACCGACCGGCGACCTCATCACCGACGCCGCTGGGGACCTCTTCGGCACAACGTATGACGGCGGGACAAACGGCTATGGCGCGGTATTCGAAATCGCCAAGACCGGTGACGGCTACGCCAGCGCGCCGACGACCGTGGCAAGCTTCAATGGCGCCCATGGGAGCTTCCCCTACGCCGGTCTGATCGCCGACGCCGCCGGAGACCTGTTCGGCACGACCGTTCAGGGTGGAGCCGACGGGGAAGGGGCGGTGTTCGAAATCGCCAAGACCAGCGACGGCTACGCCAGCACGCCGACTGTTCTGGCGAGCTTCGGCGGTTCGAACGGGAACAACCCTTACGCCGGGTTGGTCGCTGACGCCGCCGGGAACCTCTTCGGCACGACAAGCGGCGGTGGGGCCCACGGCTATGGCACGGTGTTCGAGATCGCCAAGGGCAACTCCGGCTACGCCAGCAAACCGACCGTTCTGGCCAGCTTCAATGGCGCCGATGGGGCCAACCCTTACGCTGGGTTGATCGCCGACGCGGCCGGAGACCTGTTCGGCACGACGTCGGCCGGTGGGGCGCATGGGGACGGCGACGTGTTCGAAATCGCCAAGACCAAAGCCGGCTACGCCAGCACGCCGACTGTCCTGACAAGCTTCAATGGCGCCGACGGGGGGGTCCCAAGAGGGGGGCTGATTGCCGACGCCGCCGGGAATCTCTTCGGCACGACATATCAGGGCGGGGCCGACGGCGACGGCGAGGTGTTCGAAATCACCAGGACCGAGACTGGCTATGCCAAACGACCCAAGATCCTAGCCAGCTTTGACGGCGCCGATGGGGCTTATCCCTTGGCCGGACTGATCGTCGACGCCGCCGGGGACCTCTTCGGCACGACATCGGCCGGCGGGGCGGACGGCGACGGCGAAGTGTTCGAGATCGCCAAGACCGGCCATAAGTACGCCAGCACGCCGACGATCTTGAAGAGCTTCACCGGCTCCAACGGGTCCAACCCGGCGGCCGGGCTGACCGTCGACGCTGCGGGAAACCTCTTCGGCACGACCGAGGCGGGCGGGGCCCACGGCGATGGCACGGTCTTCAGCCTGACCAACGCCGGGTTCAAGGTCGACCCGACCGCTCCCGGCGGGATTGACCTTGCTGCTCTGGGCTACAAATCGTCCTTCGAGGCTGTCTGGAACCCGGAGACCGACCTCCTGAAAATCGTCGACAAGGCGAATTCCGGCGTGGCCGTCGCGACGCTGAGCATTGCGGGAACTCTCTCGGGCGGCCTTGTCAGGCTGTCCCGCGACTCGGGGACAGGCACAAGAGTTGGTTTCGCGCCCGATCCGCTCGTCTCGGTCGCGCCGGGCGATATCGTGTATTCGAATGTTTCCGGCCACAGCTATTCGGCTTACGAAAAGCTTTACCGGAACGGCGCCTTTGTCGGGACGGACTACTTCACCACGGGCATAACCGGCCAATCCTATACGTCGGAGGCGGCGCTGCACGGAGCCGACGGCAAGCTGGAAACCACCCTGACAGAAAACACGAACGGAACCTACACGCTCAAAGGCCATGGGGACGGACTGACGCTGAAGCCGACCGAAAACAAGGAAACACTGATCGGCGGCGGCGCCCACGAGACCTTCTCGTTCGGCGCGTCCTTTGGACACGACACGCTGGGCGATTTCGCCTCGCATCTGACGGGCAATGGCGCCGACAGGCTTTCGTTGTCGGGCGGCCTGTTCAACGACAGTTTCGCCCTGCTCCTCGGGGCCACGACTTTCAACAATTCAGGGGCGACTATTACGGTCAGTCCAAACAACACGATCCGCATCCCCGGATTGACCGAAACCGCGATGGCGGCGCATTCAGCTGATTTCGTCTTCCGTGGGTGATGGCTCACCGCATGTGACGCCAAGCACGCGGACCCTTCGGGGACGGGATCGCCCGAAACGCGACGGCTGCTGTAGGAGAGCGAAAGGAAGCGGCGTCTTCGACACTCCTCAGTTCAGATGCGGTCCGGGCCCCTCCGCGGCTTCGAGGACGGCGGCGCGCCATTCCCGCTTGATGGGCAGGATCGGCGGCATCGGCGCGGTTTCGGGCGGCGAAGTCTCCGGCGCGATCGACTCGATGTTTTCGGTGCGCGAGGCCTTGCGCATAAAGGCGTTGTAGATGGCCCATTGCGCGCGATGCCGTTTGCCGCGCAATGGGAACCGCCTGGCGATCGAAGACATGGAATAGAAATTCTGATAGGCGCGGTCGAGGCCGACGCGCAGTTCGTCCGGCTTCATCTGCGCGGGGCGATAGACGACATGGCCCTGGTCGTACATGGTCCAGTCGAACGAGGCGATCCGATTGGCCCGCTTCATTTCGTACCATGTGAGCGTGCCGGGGTAGGGGGTCAGCGCCGAATAGGCGCAGGCGTCGTATCCGGCCTTGATGTTGAAGTCGACCGTGGCGTCGAAAACCGACGTATCGTCGCCGTCGAAGCCGAACATGAAGAGGCCGAACACCATTATCCCGTAGGAATGCACTTTCTCGACCAGATCCGCGAAGTTCTCCGGCCGATTGACGTGCTTGTGCACGCTTTCGAGCGTCTTGCGCGAGATCAATTCGAAACCGATGCTCAGCATCGTGCAACCGCTCTCGGCGGCGAGTTCCAGCATACGGTCGTCCTGCGCGAGCTTGGAGGTGACGCCGGCCTGCCAATGGAAGCCACGCCCTGTCAAAGCGCGCATCACTTCCTTGGGACGCTCGGGCGTGCCGAAAAAGTCGGCGTCGTTGATCGAGATCGTGCGCGAGCCGCAACTCTCCATTTCCCGGACCACTTCGTCCACTGGCCGATAGCGGAATTTAAGTCCGTTCATCAGCGGTTCGGCGCAAAAGGTGCAGCCCTGATGGCAGCCGCGCGAGGTCTGCACGAACGTGCGGTTCACGTACCGGTTCTTCTTCAGGAGATCGTACCGGGGCATCGCCATCCCGACCATCGGGTGCAGCTTGTCCGACTTGTAGGTCCCCCGCATTGAACCCTGCCTGAGATCGTCGAGCAGCTTGTCGATCACCAGCTCGACTTCGCCGATCACCACGGCGTCGGCATGTTTCAAGGCTTCCTGGGGCATGAAGCTCGGATGCACGCCGCCCATTACGACCCTCACGCCTTTGGCGCGGAACTGGTCGGCGATTTCATAGCCGCGGTTGACGTAGCTCGTCATCGCGGAAATCCCCACCATGTCAGCATGCAAATCGAAGTCGATGGTCTCAATGTTCTCGTCAGTGAGCACGACTTCGTACTGGTCGCGTGGAACGGCCGCCGCGACGGCGAGCAAGCCGGCGAGCGGCGAATACAGCGCCCGATTCATGTAAATCGGCCGTGTCGTCAGCGAATTTGTCTTCGGATTGATGAGATGGATGACGCGTGTCCGCATTGACGCTCTCCTGCGCAGCCCCAAGCGACATCGTGCGAAAAGGTTCCATGCGCACTGTTGGCATTACGCGGGCGCAAGAGCCGCGCGGCAGAAGCGGCGGCGCTCTATATGGCGTCGGCGCTATTGGCCTTCGTCAACGCGCGGATGCTGTTCGCCGACGCCCGACCACGCAGGCGTTGCGACGGGTTTCGAGGTCGACGAGGCGCGCGCCGCCGCGGTCGAGTAAGGGTGCGACCTCGACAGTCTGTCATCGCAGCCAATCGCCGCGCTGCGCGCCGCCGAGACGATCGCCCTTCGCTCGGCGCCGACGCCTTCCTCGACCGCCTCGCCGCGCTGACCGGACGCGATCAACGGCCGGGCAAGCGCGGGCCCAAGAGCCGCGGAGGAGGGAGCGGGCCGCGCCCGGAAGGAATAATATGAATATCCAAGTGTCAATTTTTTCCAGTTTATAGGTAGGGTATGGGCGGAGTTTCCTCGTCCGTGATTGCGCGAACGGCCCGGGCCCAAACTTTCGGCGTCGCGCGGAAACACATCATATCCGCCATTTGCGGCCTCGAGCCGACGGTCTTCGACCACGCCGAACCCGACAAGACAATTGCGACGGTCAACTCCTCGGACGGCTTTCGGCATCATATCGGAAAGGACAAGATCCATGAACGGAATTCGCGCCCTGGTCTTCGATACATTCGGCACGCTGGTCGATTGGCGAGGCGGCATGATCGCGCATCTGTCGTTATGGGGAGACGCGCGCGGCATTCAGGCCGATTGGCCGACGCTTGTCGATGCGTGGCGGATGGATTACCCGCCCTCCCTCGATCGAGTTCGCAAGGGAGAGCGGCCATGGGCCAATCTCGACGTGCTGCACCGCGAGTTGTTCGAACGTCTGGCGCCGAAATTCGGCATTCCCGCGCAGGACGACGAGGGCTTGAACGCGTTTGCGCGATTTTGGCACGACCTGCCTGCATGGCCGGATGTGGTCGGGGGGCTCCGTCGGTTGAAGCCACGCTACATGATTGCCCCCCTGTCGAACGGACATGTCGCGCTTCTCGTATCCATGTCCAAATCGCTCGGTCTGCCGTGGGACATGATCTTCGGCGCCGATCTTTTCCGCCATTACAAACCCGATCCGGAGACCTATCTCGGCGCGGCAGGGTTTTTCGGCTGCGCGCCTGGCGAAGTGATCATGGTCGCCTCACACCCCTCCGATCTCTCGGCGGCCGCACGCTATGGTCTTCGGACATGCTACGTGTCCCGGAAACTCGAATACGGCAAGGGCCGGATCGTGGAGCCCAAGCCGACGCCGGGGACCTTCGACCTGATGGTCGACGGCGTCGACGAACTGGCGGACTTGCTGGTGGGCTGACAGCAGAGGGCGGGCGAGGTCCGACCGGAGCCAAAGTTGCTTTTCAGCCCGCGGCGGCGAATCCGCGTGTCCTGTATCCGCTGTTCCGTCTGCTGCGGCACTTTCGGCTCAAGCCGCTGAATTGGCCGGCCTATTCGCCGAAAAAGCAGGGCCGGAGCGGCCAGCTTTGGCGAAATCCGCTGTTTTCGCCCCTGTTACCAGCGGATCCGCTCCCCTTGATCCGCGCTTTTCACTCCGGACCGGTCACGGCGGGGCAATCCTCTCTGCTCCCCCATTCGGCCCACGAGCCGTCGTAGAGCCCCGCGATCCTGCCGCCCACCTCCTCGACGGCGAGGGCGAGGATCGCCGCGCTGACGCCGGAGCCGCAGGTGGTGATGACCGGCTTCGAGAGATCGACCTTGTGATCGGTGAAAATGGTCCTGAGGGTGTCTCGCGGCTTCAGTCGGCCGTGCTCGACGACGTCGGCGAAGGGCAGGTTCAGGCTGCCGGGCATGTGGCCGCCCTTCAATCCGGGGCGCGGCTCGGGCGTCTCGCCGCGGAACCGGTCGGCCGGACGGGCGTCGACCACCTGCGCCGATCCCGTCGCCAGCGCCTCGCGCACATCGGCAAGCGAGGCGACGAAGGATTCGTCGAGCCGAGGGGTGAAGGGGCGGGGCTTCGGATGCGCCTCGCCGTGTTCGAGCGGCCTCCCCTCGGCGATCCATTTCGTCAGGCCGCCCTCGAGAATGTGGACGTCCTCGACGCCGTAAGCGCGCAGGGTCCACCAGACCCGCGCCGCCGCGAACAGGCCCAGGAAGTCGTAAATGACGAAGCGCATGCCGTCGCCGAGCCCCAGCGCCGTCATCTCCTTCGCCAGCACGTCGGGCTTCGGCAACATGTGCGGCAACGGCGTGCTGAGATCGGCGATCGTGTCGATGTCGAAATAGACCGCGCCGGGGATATGTCCGAGCCGGAACTCGACGGCGCCGAAGCGGCAGGTGTTCGGCAAATGCCACGAGCCGTCGATCAGGCCGAGGTTTGGGTCACCAAGCTCGGCCGCAAGTTCGTCGGTCGTGCAGAAGTCGCGCAAAGCCATGGTCGCCGCCCCGTTCAGGATGACACGAGCGCGATGCGGACGCGCCGGTTGAGCCGACCCTTCTTCTCGATCTGGGTGACCGAGGCGCGGCCGATTTCGCCGGTGCGCGCGACATGCGTGCCACCGCAAGGCTGGAGATCCAGGTTTTCGATCGCGACGAGACGGACACGGCCCGTCCCGGTCGGCGGCTTGACCGACATCGTCTTGATAAGCGCCGGATTGGCTTCCAGCTCCTCGTCCGTGATCCAGCGCAGCGTCACGGGCGCGTCGAGCGCGATGAGCTCGTTGAGCTTCAGCTCCACCTCCGCCTTGTCGAGGAGGGACTCGCAGTCGAAGTCGAGCCGGCCGTCGCCCTCGCCGACCGCGCCGCCGGTGACGGGATAGGGCAGGACGACCGAGAGGAGATGCAGCGCCGTATGCGCGCGCATGCGCCTGTAGCGGCGGGCCCAGTCGATCCGCGCGACGACGCTGGCGCCCGGCTCCGGCAGCGCCGCCCCTTCCGCCGGCACGTGCAGAACCGTCTTGCGATCAGAATCGTAGACCGTGTTGACGATCGGGATCGTCCCGCCGTCGACAATCAGGTCCCCCTGATCGCCACCCTGACCGCCGCCTTGCGGATAGAACACAGTTTGATCGAGCGCGATGCCGCGAGGCTCGGCGAACGCCACTTTCGCCCCCGTCTCGTGAAGGTAGGAATCGGATCGGAAGAGGGGTTCGGTCATCAGACGAATACCTGCGGCGCGCGGTCCTGCCGCTCGAGCCAGGCCGGAACCGGCAGGTTCTTCGAGCGCAGGAAGGCGGGGTTGAAAAGTTTGGAGGCGTAGCGCGCGCCGGAATTGGCGAGGATGGTCGCGATTGTATGGCCGGGCCCGAGTTCACGCGCGAGCCGGATCGCGCCGGCGATGTTGACGCCGGAGGAGCCGCCGAGAAGCAGGCCCTCTTCGACCACGAGATCGAAGATGAGCGGCAGCGCCTCCTCGTCAGAAATCTGGAAAGCGAAGTCGATCGGAGCGCCGTCGAGATTGGCCGTCACCCGGCCCTGGCCGATGCCCTCGGTGACGGAGGAGCCGGAACTCCTGAGTTCACCCGTCGTGTAATAGGAATAGAGCGCCGCCCCCATCGGATCGGCGAGCGCGATCTTGACCCGCCCGTCGCGCTCCTTCAGCGCCATGCCGACGCCCGCCAGCGTGCCGCCGGTCCCGACCGCGCTGACAAAGCCGTCGACGCGTCCATCGAGATCGTCGAAAATCTCCGGTCCCGTTGTCTCATAATGCCCCTGCCGGTTCGCGACATTGTCGAATTGATTGGCCCAGACCGCGCCATTCGGCTCGGACTGTGCGAGCCTCTCGGCCAGACGGCCCGAGTAGCGGACGTAATTGTTAGGGTTGGAATAGGGAACCGCCGGAACCTCGATCAGTTCGGCCCCCGCAAGATGCAGCATATCCTTCTTTTCCTGGGCCTGGGTGTCGGGGATCACGATGATCGCCCGGTAGCCCAGCGCGCCCGCCACCATCGCGATGCCGATGCCGGTATTGCCGGCCGTGCCTTCCACCACGACGCCGCCCGGTCGAAGTCCGCCGCGCTCTTCCGCATCGCGGATGATCGCGAGCGCTGCGCGGTCCTTGACCGACCCTCCGGGGTTCATGAATTCGGCCTTGCCGAGAATCGTGCAGCCGGTCGCATCCGAGGCGGCGCGAAGCCTGATGAGCGGCGTGCGGCCGATCGCGCCGACGACATCGCGGTTGAACTTCATCGAGCTTCCTCTGAAGGACGGCGCAGGGTAGGCAAACGCGCGCCTTGCCACAAGCCTCGTCTGTTGCCGAGTATTAAACGCAAAAGGGAGCGTGTTTTGTTCTTTGTCGCGTCCAAAATCTTCTGGATGTTTGCTTCGCCGATCTGGTTGCTTCTGATCGCCGCGCTCCTGGGCGTCCTGTCGTCGGGCGGTCGTCGTGCGCGGATTGGGCGCGCGGTCGGGGCAGGGGCGGTCATCCTTCTGGGGGCAGCGGCGTCGCCGCTGGTCGGCCAAACTCTTATGGCGCCGTTGGAGAATCGCTTTCCCCAGCCGCCGCCCGGTTTTCCTCCGCCGGCCGGGATCATCGTGCTCGGCAGCGCAGTCAACGACGCCCTCAGCCAAGCGCGCGGCCAGACCGTCTTTGCGGAAGGCGAGCGCATCGTCGAAGCCGCGATGCTGGCGAAGCTTTATCCGAATGCGAGAGTGATCTACACGGGCGGCAGCGGCTCGCTCTTCCCCACGGTCTCGACCGAAGCTCTCGAGGCCAGAAAAGTCCTGACCGACCTCGGAGTGGACCCTTCGCGGGTGACGCTGGAGGACAAATCGCGCAATACTGAGGAGAACGCCCGCTTCACTGCGTGGCTGGTCCATCCGAAGCCGTCGCAGCGCTGGCTCCTGGTGACTTCCGCGTATCATATGCCCCGGTCGATGGGCGTCTTCGAAAAAGCAGGCTTCGACGTGATCGCCTATCCGGTGGCGTTTCGCACGCTCGGACGCGGACACCCGCTCTCGTGGGACTTTGACCCTGCACGTAACCTCCTGACCTTCGAGATCGCCGCGCGCGAATGGATCGGCCTCGCCGCCTACTGGGGGACGGGACGAATCGAGCGCTTGTTTCCTGGGCCGGGAGACGCAGAATAGGCGAACCCCGCCAACGCGACGGTCTCGCCGCCGTTGGCCCCGGTTCGGCCGCCCGGCTACTCGGCGGAGGGCGCGCCGAGGCGATAAACTCCACGAAAGTCCGCCGGATCGACGACCTTGCCCTTGCGATAAATGACGAGCCTGCCTTCCAGAGCCAGTTTGACGGCCGCGCGCCGGACCTCGCCCAGATGGGAACGCCAGCCGAGTTCATCCTCGCCGCGGCTGTCGGCGAAGGCCCTGGCCGCATCGATCGGGGAGATGGTGCCGCCCTGCGGCTCCCGCGCGCAGAGGCTCATGATGACCGCCTCGACGGCGGGGTTCGAATCGGCAGGCATGCCCCTGTCTCATCGACGCACGCGGGGCAGTCAAGCCGGCGTCAGTGGCACAGGTCTTTTGTCGCCATGCTCGCTGCAATGTCGATCGGCAGGCACTTCGTTTCAACGATTTCACGCGTGCTGTTGATCACGGCGAACCGGTCGTCCATCAGCACGTGCGCCTCGAGGCACGCTTGTTTCTTCTTGTCGGCCATACCGGCGATTAGGCCTTTGTAATAGAGCTTGATCGCAATCAGCCGGGCATCGTAGGCGACGCTTTGCAAAGCGTTCCGATCGTTGCACTCGTTCGGCAAGTCGATGCTGATGACGGCGAGGGCGCTTTCAGCCGGCCAAAGGGCGATCAAGGCCGCAAGCAAAATCATGCGCATCGATTGGCTCCTTCTTCGTACAACGGGTGCGGCGTGCTCCGCCAAAACGGCTGTATAGCCTGTCGGGTTTGTCTCGTCCTGTAGCGCAAGGACAGAGCCGTACGACGGCTTGCTTTTGGCAGTTCGATGACTAGACTATAGGCAGCATGAGAGATGCCCAAAAACTAGGCAATTCTTGTCCGGTGGAGATCGGTCCGGTCCGGCTCGACGGCTGCGCCATGCTCGCGCCGATGTCGGGCGTCAGCGACCTCGCGATGCGCAGAATAGCTCGGCGCTTCGGCGCGGCGCTGGTCTTCTCCGAAATGGTGGCGGCAGAGACCTATCTTGAAGGCGACGCTGAGGCGCAGATGCGCGCCGAGGGGGAGGGGATTTCGCCGCACGCTGTGCAGCTCGTCGGACGGGAGCCACGGGCGCTCGCCGAGACCGCGCGCAGAGTTGAGGCCGCAGGCGCAGCGATCATCGACGTCAACATGGGCTGCCCGGCGCGCCGTGTCTCGGGCGCGCTTGCCGGTGCGGCGCTCATGCGCAACCTCGACGACGCCGAGCGGATCCTCGCTGCCGTCGTCGAGGCGGTTTCCATTCCCGTGACGGTCAAGATGCGCCTCGGCTGGGACGAGGCGTCTCTGAACGCGCCCGAACTCGCTCGCCGGGCGGAGCAGGCAGGCGTCCGGATGGCGACTGTTCATGGCCGAACGCGGGCGCAATTCTACACCGGGCGCGCGGACTGGAAAGCTGTGCGGGCCGTGGTCGAAGCCGTCGCCATGCCTGTGGTGGTCAACGGCGACTGCTCAGGCCTCGAGGACGCGCGCGCCATGCTCGCCCAGTCGGGCGCAAGCGGCGTCATGATGGGGCGCTCCGCTCTCGGGGCGCCGTGGCTCGTTGGGGCGGTCTCCCGCGCGCTAACCGTTGGCGCCCCGCTTCGACTCCCTTCCCATGCCGAAAGGCGCAATGCGGCGCTCGAACATCTCGACTGGCTGATAGGCAAGCTCGGCCCGAGGGCCGGCCTGCGGCACGCGCGGAAGCATCTTTCCGCATACGCGGACTCGGCCGGAGCGCCGGCGGCGCTTCGACGCGAACTCGTCACCACCGACGATTACGCCTGCGCCCGGCGCCTGCTGGCCTTCTCGTTCGATGAGGCTCCGCTGGAGGCCGCAGCGTGACCACCCCCTTTAACAAAGAGCGGGCGGACCCGGCCAAAATCCTGAATGCGCTCGCTCAGCCCCTGATCACGGTCGAGGGGCAGGGGATGGTGATTGACGCCAATGTCGCGGCGGAAACTTTCTTTGCAATGGGACGGGGCGTTCTCCTCCGTTCACGGCTGACCGACCTGCTGCCGTTCGGCTCGCCGGTGCTCGTGCTCGTGGACGAGGCCACGACCAACCACGCGACGGTGGCAGGTTACAAGATCGACATCTCCACTCCCAGGACGGGCAACCGAGGCCCTGTCGACGTTTTCATCGCTCCCTTACCGCAGCCGAGCGGCGCTGTTGCAATAATGCTGCAAGAGCGGGCGATTGCCGAAAAAATAGACAGGCAGCTGACCCACCGGAGCGCAGCCCGCTCGATTACTGCGCTCGGACTTATGCTGGCGCATGAGATCAAGAACCCCCTGTCCGGCATCCGCGGGGCGGCTCAATTGCTGGAGGCGAACGCGGCCGACGAGGACCGCGCCCTCACGCGCCTGATCTGCGAGGAGACGGACCGGATCGTCACACTCGTGGACCGGATGCAGTCTTTCGCGGATTCGACGCCGCCGCAGTGGGAAAGTCTCAACATCCATGCCGTGCTCGACCATGTCAAGCGGCTCGCGCAGGCCGGCTTCGCGCGTCACGTCCGCTTCACGGAGGTCTACGATCCCTCGCTCCCGCACGTCCTCGGTTCGCGGGACCAGCTCATCCAGGTGTTCCTGAATCTCGTCAAGAACGCCGCCGAAGCCATTGGCGATGATAGCATTGATGGGGAAATCACGCTGACCACGGCCTACCGTCCGGGCGTGCGGTTGCGGACCGCGCCGAGCGCAGAGCGCGTCTCCCTGCCGCTGGAGATCTGCGTGCGCGACAACGGACCGGGCATCGCGCCCGAGATTGCAGGAAACCTGTTCGACCCGTTCGTCACGACCAAGGGCAAGGGCTCTGGTCTGGGTCTTGCACTGGTCGCAAAGCTGGTCGGAGACCACGGCGGCACGATCGAATGCGAATCGTATCCGCGCAGGACGGTGTTTCGCGTCCTGATGCCGCTGGAGTCGCCGCGCGCCTCCGCGCCGAAGTGAGCGGCTTGGGGCGCGCCGGGCGGAGGAGCATGATTGATGCCTTCAGGGCAAATTCTGGTTGCCGACGACGACGCAGGGATTCGCACGGTTCTGAATCAGGCGCTGACCCGCGCCGGATATGAAGTACGCGCGACAGGGACGGTCGCCGGCCTGTGGCGTTGGGTGGCGGCGGGCGACGGCGACCTGGTGATCACCGACGTCGTGATGCCCGACGACAACGCGTTTGATCTCCTGCCGCGAATCAAGCGAATGCGTCCGGATCTGCCGATCATCGTCATGAGCGCGCAAAACACGTTCATGACTGCGATCAAGGCCTCCGAGCGCGGCGCCTATGAATATCTCCCCAAGCCCTTCGATCTGCGCGAACTGGTCGCGATCGTAGGGCGGGCGCTCGCCGAGCCCAAACGCCGTCGCGAGGAGCCGGGCGATACCGCGCCGGCCGAAATCATGCCCATCGTCGGCCGCTCGCCGGCCATGCAGGACATTTTCCGGGTGCTCGCCCGGCTGATGCAGACAGACCTCACCGTCATGATCTCCGGCGAATCGGGCACCGGCAAGGAACTGGTGGCGCGCGCGCTGCACGACTACGGCAAGCGCAAGGGCGGTCCGTTCGTCGCAATCAACATGGCCGCCATTCCGCGCGACCTGATCGAAAGCGAATTGTTCGGCCACGAGAAGGGCGCCTTCACCGGCGCGGCGACCCGGTCGGTCGGCCGGTTCGAGCAGGCCGAGGGCGGCACTCTCTTTCTCGACGAGATCGGCGACATGCCGATGGAGGCTCAGACCCGGCTTCTCCGGGTCCTGCAGCAGGGCGAATACACGACCGTCGGCGGCCGGACGCCGATCAAGACCAACGTGCGGATCGTCGCGGCGACGAACAAGGACCTGCGTTTCGCCATCCAGCAGGGCGCGTTCCGCGAGGATTTGTTCTTCCGACTCAATGTCGTGCCGATCCGTCTTCCGCCGTTGCGGGAGCGCCCCGAGGACATTCCCGATCTAGTTCGCTCCTTTTTTCAGCGCGGCGCCGCCGAAGGCCTGCCAATGAAAGCGATCGAGCCCGCGGCGATGGAGCGCATGCGCCACTACGCGTGGCCTGGAAACGTGCGCGAATTGGAGAATCTCACCCGACGTCTTGCCGCGCTCTATCCGCAGGAGGTCATTGGCGAGACGCTTATCGAATCCGAACTCAACGTTGTAGGATCGCCGTCGCCAGCCCCGGGGCCCTTGGCCGACGACGGCAGGCAGCGCGCGCAGTCCCCTGCCTCCCCGAGCGCCGGCGACGGATTTGACGGCGCCGCCGAGCGCGCGATCGCCGACCTCTTCCGTTCGTTCGGCGGCGCGAGTCCGCCGGTCGGTCTTTACCATCGGGTCCTGCGCGATCTCGAAGCGCCGCTGATCGCCGCGACACTGGCCCTCACCCGTGGCAACCAGATTAAGGCCGCCGAGATCCTCGGCCTCAATCGCAACACGCTGCGCAAGAAGATCCGCGACCTCAATCTCCGGGGTATCCCGAGCTTCCGTTGACAGGCGCCGCCAAATAGTCTCAATCGGGCAACATTGTTGCATGATTGCCACGCATGTGGCATGCCGCGATGTGGCGCGGCCTGCGGGTTCGGGAATTTGACAGGGACGACGACGAGCGCGGCGGCGGGCGGGGCGGCGCCTTTCGACGATAGCGGGCCAACGGGGCGATTCGGTCCGATCGCCGTCGGAGCGGCATTCGTGCTCGCGTTGGCGACGTTCCTCGTCTTCGCCGGCTTCACTCCGATCCTGCCGACGGCCACCGTCGTCTCCATCCTGCTGATCGGCGACGGCCTCGTCGTCATCACGCTGATCGTCCTCATCGCCATCGAACTCGCCCGTCTCAGGGCGGCGAGGAAGGCGGCCCGCGCCGGCGCTCGTCTGCACAGCCGGTTCGTTGCGCTGTTCTCCCTGGTCGCCGCGATCCCAGCGATCGTCACCGCGGTCGTCGCCACCGTCTCCGTCGAGTGGGCTATCAACCCCCGCTTCATGAGCGACGTCGCCGCGTTCATCAACGAGGCCAATCAGGCGACCCAGCTCTATCGCGAGTCGCAATGCAGGGCGCTGCTACGCGACGTCGACCTCACCGCGGGAGACATTGCCCAAAGCGCGCTACTGCTTCGCTCCCAACCCGAGCAGTTCAAGCAGTACCTTAGTTCGCGCTCGAAAACGCTTGGTTTCGCGGCCGCGGCGCTGATGAAGGGAGACGGAACTCCGGTGGAGATCGCTGCCGGCTCGAACGAGAAGCTGATCGCGAGACCCGACCCGTCCGACTTCCAGGACGCGGTCAACCGAGAGGCTCTCTGCGGCTTTCTCGGGGTCGGAAATATCTTTGTCGGGATTCGGCCGATCCCCGGGGCTGACGGGGAATTCCTCTACGCGGCGCGGGGAATCGACCCGCTGGCGGCCAAGGTCGCGCAAGACGCCGCGATGGTTTCCAATATGTGGGGACGCTTCGAGGCCGCCAGGCACAGTCTCGAATTGGGCTTTGCGACCGTTTTTGTGATGTTGGCCCTGACGATGCTGTTTTCGGCGATCTGGCTCGGACTGTCCTGGGCCAACCGTCTGGTCGGGCCGATCCGGCGGCTGATCCGCGCGACCGACGAGGTGGCTTCGGGCAATCTCCATGTTCAGGTGCCAACGCGGGCGTCTGACGGAGACCTTGGCCATCTTGGTCAGACCTTCAACAAGATGACGTCCGAACTCCTGCGCCAGCAGAGCGGTCTCATCGAGGCCAATGCGCTGAACGACGAGCGACGGGCCTTCATCGAGGCCGTCCTCTCGGGTGTCCCGGCCGGCGTTCTCGGCGTCGACAGCGACGGAGGGATCACCATCTCGAACGCCGCCGCGGAGCGGCTCGTCGGCGGGGAGCATGGCCTCATCGGCCTGCCGCTGGCGTCCGTCCATCACACCATCGCGCTCGTCTGGGAACAGGCGAGGTCACTTCATCTGCGCCTCCATCAGGGACAGGCGACCATTCTGCGCGACGGCCGCGAACGCATTCTAAACGTCAGGGTCACCGGCAACCCGGGACGCGATCGCGCCAGCGTCATCACGCTCGACGACATCAGCGACCTCGTCACAGCGCAACGCACCGCGGCCTGGGCCGACGTCGCCCGACGCATCGCCCACGAGATCAAGAACCCGCTGACCCCGATCCAGCTTTCGGCGGAAAGGCTCAAGCGGCGCTACGGCCGGCATATCGCGGAGGGCAAGGAGGTCTTCGACCAGTGCACCGACACGATCATCCGCCAGGTCGACGATATCAAGCGCATGGTCGACGAGTTCTCTTCGTTCGCGCGGATGCCCAAGGCGCGGCCGTCGCGCGACGACCTGACCGACTGCGTGCGTCAGGCGCTCTTCCTCATGCGTGTCGGCCGTCCGGACATCGACTTCGAAGAGCGGCTGCCCGAGACTGCCGTATTCACCGATTTTGACCGCCGCCTCGTCTCGCAGGCCCTCACCAACGTGCTGAAGAACGCTTCCGAAGGAATTGACGCGCTTGGAGAACTCCAGGAGAAGGGGAAGGTGCTGGTGACGATGGAAGCCGATGTCGCCGGCTTCATCGAGATCGTCGTCAGCGACAACGGCAAGGGCTTCCCGACTGAAGACCGACGGCGTCTGACCGAGCCCTACGTTACGACGCGGGCAGAGGGAACGGGGCTCGGACTGCCGATCGTCGTCAAGATCTTCGAGGACCACGGGGGCGGAGTGGATTTGCTCGACGGCATCGTGCGCCCCGACGGCGGACAGGGCGCCATGGTGGTGATGAAAATGCCGGCGCCGCGGATTGCTGAAGGCGCCGTAACCGCAAACGCGAAAATCGGATCGTCCTGATGATTGCTGACATTCTCATCGTCGACGATGAAGAAGACATCCGCGACCTCGTCGCCGGCATTCTCGAGGACGAAGGCCATGGCGCGCGCAGGGCGGGCAATTCGGATGAGGCGCTCGCTGCGATCGAAGCGCGGCGGCCGCAACTCATTCTTCTCGACATCTGGCTTCAGGGTTCGAAGCTGGACGGACTGCAGCTGCTCGAGGCGATCAAGAAACAGAACCCGACCGTGCCGGTGGTGATGATCTCGGGACACGGCAACATCGAGACGGCGGTGACGGCGATCAAGCTCGGCGCCTACGACTTCATCGAAAAGCCGTTCAAGGCGGACCGTCTGATCCTCATTGCCGAGCGCGCGCTCGAAACGTCGCGCCTCAAGCGGGAAGTCAACGACCTCAAGATCCGTGGCGGCGCGATCGCAAAAATGGTCGGCTCGTCGGCGGCGGTCGCCAATTTGAGGCGGATCATCGAAAAGCTCGGGCCAGCCAACTCGCGCGTGCTGATCTCCGGCGGCGCCGGTTCGGGCAAGGAGCTCGCCGCAAGGCTCATTCATGAACACTCGAGTTCGGGCGCAAGGCCCATTCGTCGTCATCAACGCCCCGGCGATGTCGCCGGACGGCATGGAAGCCGAGCTGTTCGGCGTGGAGGCGGCGCCTGATCGTCCGCGGCGGATCGGCGCGCTCGAAGAGGCTCACGGCGGTACTCTCTATCTCGACGAGGTCGCCGACATGCCGCGCGAAACGCAGGCGAAAATCCTGCGCGTCCTGGTTGACCAGAACTTCCAGCGGGTCGAAGGCGCCTCGCGCGTCCACGTCGATGTTCGCATCATTTCCTCGACCAGCCGGGATCTCGCCGAGGCGATCACCGAGGGCCGGTTCCGCGAGGACCTGTTTCATCGGCTGTCGGTGGTGCCGATTCGGGTCCCGTCGCTCGCCGAGCGGCGCGAGGACATTCCTGAGCTGGTGCAGTATTTTCTCGAAATGACGGCGGCCAGCATGGGCGTCGCGCCGCGCCGGGTGGGCGGGGACGCGATGGCGGTTCTGCAGTCGCACGACTGGCCGGGGAACATCCGGCAGCTGCGCAACAATGTCGAGCGGCTGATGATCTTGGCGCTCGGCGACCCGAACGCGGAAATCTCGGCCACGATGCTGCCGGCGGAGGTCGGCGCCCTGGTGCCGACCGTGCCGAGCGGCATCGGCGGGGAGAAGCTGTTGAGCCTCCCGCTGCGCGAGGCGCGCGAAGCGTTCGAGCGCGATTATCTCATCGCCCAGATCAGCCGGTTCGGCGGCAACATCTCGCGCACTGCCGAGTTCATCGGGATGGAGCGGTCCGCGCTGCATCGCAAGCTCAAGTCGCTCGGGGTGGAGTGAACTTTTTAAGAATTTGTCCCGTCGATTCCGGACCGGCGGATCACGCCTCCGTTCAAGGGATTTTGAGGGAAGGGCGCCGTGTCGCGCGTCGCATATGTCAACGGACGTTACGTCCCGCTCGCGAAGGCCGCGGTGTCGATCGACGATCGCGCCTTCACCTTCGGCGACGGCGTATACGAGGTCTGCGAGGTCAGCGGCGGCGCGCTGATCGAAGAGGCGCGCCACTTGGCGCGTCTTGGGCGATCGCTCTCCGCGCTGCGCATCGCCTGGCCGATCGGCGAAACGGCGCTGCGGCTCGTCATGCGCGAGGTCGTTCGGCGAAACCGCGTGCGCGACGGCCTCGTCTATCTGCAGGTCAGTCGCGGCGCAGCCCGGCGGGATCACGGCTTCCCGCCAGACGGGACGAAACCGGGTTTGGTCGTCGTCGCCCGCGCGCTCGATCCGGCAGCCGGCGAGGCGAGAGCCGCGGCGGGAGTCGCGGTGATCACGCTGCCTGAGAAGCGGTGGGCGCGCCCGGACATCAAGTCGCTGCAGTTGCTGCCGAACGTGCTGGCGAAGCAGTCGGCGCGAGACGCCGGCGCGTTCGAGGCCTGGTTCGTCGACGGCGCCGGATTCGTCACGGAAGGGGCGTCGACCAACGCCTGGATCGTCACGCCCGACGGCGCTCTGGTCACCCGGCAGGCGGACGAGGCAATTCTGCACGGCGTGACACGCGCGGCCCTCATCGAGATCGCGCTCAGGCTTGGCGTTCGCCTGGAGGAGCGGCCGTTCACGCCGAAGGAGGCGCAACGCGCCCGAGAGGCTTTCCTTTCCAGCGCCACCACGATCGCCATGCCCGTCGTCTTGATAGACGGCGCAGCAATCGGGGATGGACGACCGGGTACGGTGGCCCCGGCGCTTCGGCAAGCGTTCAGGACGTCTGCCCAAAGATGGCTAAAGACACTTTAGCATCGTTATTTAGGTTTATGTCGTGCGCGCTCGCTGGACAATGTGGTATAAGTGTTCGGCTGGCGTGTCACCAAGGCGCGCATGAGGTATTCAAAAAGACGGCCGGCAACGGTCCAAACATACGGAAAAAACTCATGGCAAGTGAGAAGGCGCAAAACCTCCAGGACACGTTTCTCAATCACGTTCGCAAGTCGAAAACTTCGGTCACCATTTTTCTGGTGAATGGGGTCAAACTGCAGGGGTTCGTCACCTGGTTCGACAACTTCTGTGTGTTACTTAGGCGCGACGGCCACTCGCAACTCGTCTATAAGCACGCGATCTCGACCATCATGCCGGCGACCCCGATCACCATGTTCGAGGCGGTGGAGGAGACTTCCGACGCCCACTGACGGGGCTGTCGCGGATCGCCGCGGCGCGATCGACAACCGCGAGCGGGCCGTCGCGTCAGGCACGCGCGCCCGCGTGATTTGTCCTTACCTGGCCCGGGCGCATCCGGGCGAGCGCGGAGTCTTGCGCGGCCCCGAGGCGCGGCGCGAGGAGGCGGTCGGCCTTGCGAAGGCGATCGATCTCAACGTCCTGGGGTCGGAAATCGTGTCGCTCAGCGTGATCCGTCCCGCGACCTACCTCGGCAAGGGGAAGGTCGAGGCGATCGCGGCCGAGGCGAAGGCCGAGTTGATCGACCTCGTCGTCATGGACTGCGCCCTGTCGCCCGTCCAGCAGCGCAACCTCGAGAAGGCGTTCAGCTGCAAAGTGATCGACCGGACGGGCCTCATTCTCGAGATCTTCGGGCGGCGGGCCCGCACCGCCGAGGGCGCGCTGCAGGTCGAGCTGGCGCATCTCGCCTACCAGCGGTCCCGCCTCGTTCGGTCATGGACCCACCTCGAGCGGCAGCGCGGCGGCTTCGGCTTCCTCGGCGGTCCCGGCGAGACCCAGATCGAGACGGACCGCCGTCTCATCCAGGAGCGCATGGTCCGCATCGAGCGCGAGCTCGATGGGGTCAAGCGGACACGGGCGCTCCACCGGTCGAGCCGCAGCGACGTGCCTTATCCGATCGTCGCGCTGGTCGGGTATACGAACGCCGGCAAATCGACCCTGTTCAACCGGCTGACTCAGGCCGAGGTCATTGCGGCGGATATGCTGTTCGCCACCCTCGATCCGACCATGCGCCTGATCAGGCTCCCGCATGGCGGATCGGCGATTCTATCGGACACTGTCGGCTTCATCTCCGATCTTCCGACGATGCTGATTTCCGCCTTCCGCGCCACCCTCGAGGAGGTCCGGGCGGCGGACGTGATCGTCCACGTGCGGGACATCTCGCACGCCGACAGCGAGGCGCAGAGCGAGGACGTCCAGGCGATCCTCGGCGAACTCGACATCGCCGATCGTGCCGACCGCATCATCGAAGTCTGGAACAAACTCGACCGGCTCGGCCCCGGGGAGCGCGCCATGCTCGCGCAGGAAGAGGAGATGCGGGAGGCGGCGCCGCTCGCGGTCTCAGCGTTGACGGGGGAGGGGATCGATCGTCTCCTGGCGGCGATCGAGGACAGGCTTGCGCGCGGACGTATGCTCCTCGAACTGACCCTCGACGCCGCCGACGGGCAGGGGCTGCATTGGCTCTACGAGCACGCGGAGGTGATGACCCGCAACGACCGCGACGACGGACTGCATCTCACCGTTCGCGTCGCGCCCGACCAGGTCGAGCGAGTCAAGCGGCGGTTCGCCGCGTCACGTCAGGAGCATTAGGTCAAGGACAGGGTCGCCGTTCGGTCCCGGCCAACGCCGGCGTCAGGAGGATCCTTCAGCACGAAGCCGATCGCGCGGATCGAGACGATGTGTTGCCGCTCGCCGGTGGGATCGAGCTTGCGACGCAGATTGCCGATCTGCACGTCGACCACGTTGCTGCGGGTATCGAACCTGGAATTCCAGACGTCCTCGAGCAGCTTCGCCCGTGACAGGGGCTCGCCCGGATGGCGCATCAGATATTCGAGAAGCTTGAATTCCGTCGGAAGGAGATCGACTGATCGGCCGGCGCAGCGCACAGTCCGCTCGACCAGGTCCATTTCAACATCGCCGAATCGCAGCTTTGATCGTGGATCGCGTGCCCGGCGCAACAGAGCCTCGACCCTCGCGGTCAACTCACGCACGTCGAACGGCTTGACGAGGAATTGGTCGGCGCCGGCCTTAAATCCGCGGATCCTGTCGTCGACTGACGACGGCGGACCGACCATCAGAACCGGTGTGAAATTCTCTTCACGGCGCAGGGTCTCGACGACCGAGAGGCCATCCTCCCCGTTCAGCACGCGGTCGAGGACGATCACGGACGGACGGTGGGATCGCGCCGTGGTCAGGGCGTCGCGCGTCGTTTGCGAGAGCCAGACCGGATGGCCGCCGGCCTGGAGATGGAAGCGAATTTCGTCGGCAACTTCGAGATCGTTCATCGCCACGAGGACAGTGGTGTCGGTCCGGCTGTTCGTCCGCCGGAATCTCGAAACCCCGCTATTTTCGGTCTGAATGCTCGAGACGCTCATGTCCCTAGGATCGCTCCTTTTGCCGAAACGCCGGCCAAACCCCGCCTAACCCCAGTTCACGGCGTCCGCATGGCGCCCGCAAGAAACCATTGCGGTGTCCGCCCCGTTGTGACGGGCTACGGTCACGGAGCCAGATGTAGCGCGCAATTGTGGATTATACGTATCCGCGCGGCTGCACGTGAAGAGCGTGCACAGAAATCATCGTCTTTGCAAGTCGATTTCAGCGTCGCAGCCTCGGTGCTTAAATCGTGCCCTCCTCCTTCCAGCCGCCGCTTCAAATTTTCGCGAGCTCCGGCTTGGCGCTGTCCAAAACCGTGAGAGCAGCAAAGCCTTTTTTCTGGCCGAACGGGGCTTCAAACCGAATAAAAACGGGAAACCGTGGCGAAGCGACATCGCACGACGGCGGCCGGGAGCAAATGACCCTGCCGCCGTCGTGCGAGGTCCTTCACCTCAGTGCGCAGCGGCCATCTTGTGCGCCACTGCGTCGTTGAACTTCTTGCCCATCCATCCAACGCCCAGCCAGCAGGCGACATAGACGGACAGGAACACGACGAGAAACTTCAGCACCATTGCAAGCCCGAAGGAGACCGTCACAACGCCCACAGCCGCCGGCACTGCTGCGAACAGAATCCCCAAGCCCAGACCCATCAGCAGGATGAGAATGAACAAGAGGAAGCCGTTGATGCCGCGCGCCTTTCCCGAGTACGACATTTCGCCTTCATACATATCCGACGCCGTATGCGCCATCACCGCCAGCAAGGTGAAGCTGCAGACGAACATGAAGGTGATGGCGAAGTCCGGCGCCAGCGCCGCCGCCGGCACGACGCCCGCGGCGTTGCCCGGGATCAGGGACGCGGCGTGCGAAAAGCCCCTGTAGGCCAGCGGAAGGTTGATGATCAACTGCAGGACCAAGTTCGGGATGACGTAGGTCAACCAGATATGGCCGGCTTTTGACGCCACCGGCTTTGCCCGGAACGCCCCCTGCGCCGCCAATCCCTCGATATCGCGGAAGATGTTCTGCCTCACGATGATCGCGTAGGGCACGACGAAGACGAGCGAAACGAGCGTTGCGACCAGCGGCGAGGGCATCCATCCGCCCCAGTAGACGAGCGCATAGGCGATCGCCGTGCCGACTGCGGCGGAAGCGATGCCCGCAGGCGCGGTCTCGAGCAGGGGATTCGCGATCGGCGCGATCGCGCCGGTCTTCTCGTCGTCTCGAACCTCGACCTTGTCCTTGGCGAATTCCGCCCGGGCAGCGAACAAAGTGCCGACCGGGAGAAAAACGATGAACGCGAAAAACACCGTCGCGAAGTAGCCGACGACCGTCCATGCGCTGTACTCCTCGCCCATGACCTTGAAGGTCAGTAGGGCGCCCAGCGCAATCAATACCGCGACGACGACGAAGTTTAGAGCCACCTGTTCCCAGAACAACCGGCTCACGCTAAGCTTTTTTGTTGTCATGATCGCCACTCCTCAGTTTTGCCGTTCCCCTTTTTGTTGGTTGTCTAAACGCCGGGCGGGCTACGCCGCTTCGTCTCGCAAATGCGCTTCGCGCAACACCGCCTTGTCGACCTTGCCGACCGAGGTCAGCGGCAGCTCCTTGACGATCATCACCCGGTCGGGGATCGCGAACTTCGAGATGACGCCCTTGTCGACATAGGTCTTCACGTGGGCGCGAATGGCCTCTTGCGCGGCTTCTTCGGACCCGCCCGCAAAGCCGGGCTCCACGATGACGAGTGCCATCGGACGCTCACCCCACTTGGCGTCCCTGACGGCGATGACCGCCGCCTTCACGACACCGCTCTTCTCGGAGATGATGTCCTCCACCTGAATGGAGGAAACCCATTCGCCGCCGCTCTTGATGATGTCCTTGATCCGGTCGACGATGTGGATGTAGCCGTCGGCGTCCCAGGTCGCCACGTCTCCGGTGTGCATGTAACCGCCGGCCCAGAGCTGCTCCGACGCCGCAGGGTCGTTGAGATAGCCCATTGTCAGCCATGGGGCCCGCGCGACGACCTCGCCTCGGGTCTTGCCGTCGTGCGGCACGTCCGCCATGTCGGCGTCGACGATTCGCAGATCGACCAACGGCGCCGCCAGTCCCGCCGCGGCACGCCTTCCCACCTGCGCCTCAGGGTTTTCCGACAGTTGCTCTGTCGTCAGATGCACTCCGCTCAGCATCGGGCATGACTCGGACTGCCCATAGCCGGTGTAGATGTCGATGCCTCTCTCCAGCGCGGCTCTGACCAGCGCCCGCGGCATCGCCGAGCCTCCGACCACCATCTTCAGCCTGGAAAGATCGACATCCTTGCTTCCCGGCGCGGTGAGCAGCATCTGCAGGATCGTCGGCACGCAATGGGTGGCCGTCACCCCTTCGCGCGCAATCAGTCCGAGCAGCACGTCCGGCGCGTAGCGGCCCGGGTAGACCTGCTTTGCGCCCAGCAGCGTGTACAGGTACGGGCTGCCCCAGGCGTGGACATGAAACATCGGCGTCAGCGGCATGTAGACGTCTTCCCGGTGAATCCGTCCCTGGCTCGGAGCGCAGCCGTATTCCGCCGTGATGGCGAACGTGTGCAGCACCAACTGACGGTGACTGAAGTACACGCCCTTCGGGCGCCCGGTCGTGCCGGTGGTGTGAAACGTCGTCGCACGGGTGTTCTCGTCGAAATCGGGAAACTGGTAGAAGGGCGAATTCGCCTCCAGCATTTCCTCGTATTCGCACTGGATCGGCAGACGGGTGGTCGGCTGCTCCTTGCGGTCGTTCAGCAGCACGTATTTCTTCACCGAAGGCAGCTTGTCGGCCAGTTTCTCCATCAGCGGCAGGAAGTCTGCGTTGACCAGCACAATCGAGGGCGCCGAGTTGTTCATGGCGAACAGCAACGCCTCCGGCGGCAGGGAAAGATTGACCGTCTCAAGCACCGCGCCCATCATCGGCACGGCGAAATAGCACTCGAGATAGCGGTGGCTGTCCCAATCGAGAACGCCGACCACGTCGCCCGGCTTGACGCCGAGATCAGCGAGGCCGCTGGCGAGCCGCCCGATGCGCTCGCGGAAAACCCGGTAGCTGTGCCGCCTCAGATCGCGATAGACGATCTCCTGATCGGGCGCATGCGCCATCGGATAGTGCAGCAGATGCTTCACGAGAAGCGGATACTGGTAAGCCGAGGGGGTGAATTCGATAAGATTGCCCGACATGGCGCGTCTCCTCGCGAGAGCAAAACTGTCGCAGGATAGGCGCCGCCAGCCGCCGCGCATTGACGAGGATCAAAAGGCGATCACGCCGCGGCGGGAGCTCGGTCGGAGGGACTTGCGGAGCGCCGATCCCATCAATGCGTTCTTGCGTCGCACGGGGAGACGGTCGGCCGCTTTGGGGCGCCGGCTGAGATTGACTGCGGGGCTTGTGCGATTTGTCACATTTGGTCGATTTTTTTCGGCGTAATCGTGCTGCCAGGCTGAATTCCCAAATCGTATGGAGCGCCGAAATGCCTCAAGCAGCTTCCGCATCTCAAGACGACCGCCCCTTGAATCGGACCGATACTCGTATTCCATGCAAGGATGCGGCATTTATGTATCATCTCACCTCCAAACCCATTGCGCGTCTTATTCAGCGCGGCGGCATGTCATCCGCGTTTAATCGTATTAAACAGCCCGTTGCCAATCCAAACGGCGCCCTTGTGCTGAACAGAAAGCAGAAGGAGGCAGAACGAGTTCGTCTGCGTCTCGCTGGATATATTGCCTCAACGCTTTCTGAGCTAAAGTGCAGCTACGAAGACATCAAAAATCAAAAACTTGAGTATCAGCCTTTTAAATTTCCCCTGAGCGCAAATAGTGCATCCGATAATCAAAAACTCGATGACGAGGAGAAAAAGGGAATTGCCAGTTTCCGTAAAAATGTGAAAATCACCAAGAGCATTGCTTGGACAAAAAGACCATCAGTGCGTGACGAAACGATTATCAATCACGCGAAGGAATTATTGATCGGAAAGGTGCATTTCTTGGCAAGGCTCGCGACAAACGCCGTGTCTGTTCACTATGCAATCGAAGAGAATATCTCCAGTCGTCACATATATTTTTCCAAACCGCTATTTGCAAAGGATGTTTACGAGCAGTATTCGAAGTACTTGACGGATAACCTCGTGATTCTCCGCGTCAAGATCAGCGCCGTGACGGGATTGGTCGACGACCCGTCGGAGGACAAGGCCTGGATGACCCAGGCGGTTGTGCCACCGGATAAAATTGAGATCATGACGAAGCATGATCAGAGCGCGCCTGGCCACAACGGAGTGAAACTAAAATGTTTCAGCAATGAAGAATACCGCATCGACGCCAAAAACTGGGTCGCGCTCAAGGACTGGGAGGAAAGACCTGCCGCGGAACGCCGCCATATCGACCGCCGACCGTGGGGCGCCTTTGGGCCGAGTTGTTCCCGATATTTATATTGAGGCCCGGCCAATAAGCTCAAATCCCTCGGATGAGGTCTACTTTTACACCATCGTTCACAAAGGCAACGAAATTGGTCGATTCAAGTCGACGCAAGATGCGAGGCTTGCCGCGACTCGAATGCGCGGATCGGACCCGCATTTCTTGATCGTCGTGACCCGCGCCCGGCATCAGCAGGACCGGAACAATCCGAACCATTGGTCGACCTGATGAAATCGGTGATAAAGGCGCCTTGCGGGGCAATTGCTCAAGGGTAGCGCCAGCGTGACCGTTTCCGCCTGAGATCGCCGGGGCATCGGCGACCGTGGGATGGAGAAGGTCTTCGCATAGGCGACAAACCGCGGATCCGTTCCTTCGGGCCAGGCCCCGAGGATGCTGTTGATCCCATCGACTTGCGTCTGCTCGATTGCGCCGCCGAAAAGATCGACGCGCACGGCGGCGAAGAACGCCGCAGGGTTCGAAAGGAGCATGGTCTCCATCGGTTTCTCCTTGGTCGTGGGATTTTGCAGGCGAACTCGCCCGAGCGCTCGCATCGCGCGCCTCGTCGTCGCAAGAGCGAGATCCAGTGGTGCTCGATTAGTCAGCCCGACCTACGGTGAGGGTGCTAGCCCGGATTTCTCAAACAGTAGGTGCATCGAGGCCGCGAATCAGCGAAAGTATGTTGTGCAGCAACAGCTTAGCTTGAACTTGCGAGGTGCCTCGATGCAAACAGACTGTATCCCGGATTTGTTTGAATTTGAACCGGTTGAAGGACGTTGGGTGGTGGCTGCTTTCGACGGCGGAAGCATCACCTCGGACGCCGGCGCGACGCTGCTTGGCTCAACCGACCGGGCGATCGGTCTCATCGATCGGTTCGCCGCCTGCTTCCGCGACGCGCGCCGCCAGGACCTGATCGAGCACGAGGTCAAGACGCTGATCGGCCAGCGGGTGTTCGGACTGGCGCTCGGCTATGAGGACCTCAACGATCACGATCACCTGCGCCATGACCCGGTGATGGCGATCCTCGCCGGCAAGCTGGAAGCGCGGCGCGAGGATTGCGCTGCGGTGGCGGGCAAGTCGACGCTGAACCGGCTCGAGCTGAGCCGGCCGCTGCCGACCCGCTATCACAAGATCAGCCACGATGCGGCGATGATCGAGCGGCTGCCGGTCGACCTGTTCGTCGAGGCGCATCGCCGCCCGCCGAAGCAGATCATCCTCGATCTCGACGCCACCGACGACCCGCTGCACGGCCATCAGGAGGGCCGGTTCTTCCACGGCTATTACGACTGCTATTGTTATCTGCCGCTTTACGTGTTCTGCGGCCGCCATCTCCTGGCGGCGAAGCTGCGCAAAGCCGACATCGACGCTTCCGCCGGGGCGGTGGAGGAGATCGCCCGCATCGTGGCGCAGATCCGCGCTCGCTGGCCGCACACCCGCATCTTGCTGCGCGCCAATTCCGGCTTCGCCCGCGAAGCGTTGATGGCCTGGTGCGAGGCCAACCGGGTCGATTATCTGTTCGGTCTGGCGCGCAACGCCCGTCTCGCCGCGATGATCGAGCGCGAGTTGGCCGCGGCCAAGGCTGCGGCGGAGGCGAGCGGAAAGCCGGTGCGCCGCTTCAAGGAGTTCTCGTGGACCACGCTGGACAGTTGGTCGCGCGAGCGCCGGGTCATCGCCAAGGCGGAATGGACGCAAGGCGAGGCCAACCCGCGCTTCGTCGTCACTTCGCTCGCCCGAGAAGAGACCGGCGCCCGGCGTCTCTACGAGAAGGTCTATTGCGCCCGCGGCGACATGGAGAACCGGATCAAGGAATGCCAAGCCGACCTGTTCGCCGACCGCACCTCGACCGCAACCATGCGCGCCAATCAGCTGCGGCTGTGGTTTGCCTCCTTCGCCTACATTCTCTTGTGCGCCGTGCGCCGCATCGGCCTCAAGCGCACGCAGTTCGCCAAGGCCAATTGCGCAACCATCCGTCTCAAGTTGCTCAAGATCGGCGCGCTGGTGCGAATCTCGGTCCGCCGCATCAAGCTCGCCATGGCCTCATCCTTCCCCAACCCGCGCGAATTCCGGATCGCCCACGTCCGGCTCGCCGCAGCGGCGATCTGACGAACCAGACAGCGCACAGTCGACATAACCCAAAATAGCGCCGCCGATCCGGCGGCCGCCGCCGTGCGCCTGTAATTCCCGCCACAAGGCCTTTCTGCCATCAAGGCTTGGGCAACGCGGCCGCGCTCAAACAGCAAGCGCGCCGCCATGGAGCTGTGAGAAATGCGGGCTAGTGGTCGAGGTCTCTGAAGATTTGGCGGGAAACTGAAACATCGAGAAAATAGCAGCTGGCCGAACGGCATAAATGGGGCGAAAGCGGACATGGGCCAAACCTGTGGCAAGGTCCGGTGTCGACGTAAAGCTGCCGTTCGCGATGACGGGCCCGAAACGACCGCGGGCGAGGGTGTTCCAGATGGCAAAGGTCATCGGGAAGGCGAGGCCGAGAGAATAAACCTTTTCGAGCACCTTCCAGCGCAGCGCCGAACGCATCGCGGAGCTGCGACCGCCCCCGGTCACGTCAACACTCGGCATGCTCGGCCGTCAGTCGGTCATCGGTCAACGGCTGAAGGCTGGGCCCGGCGCAGTCGCGCTGTCGCAGGGGGCCTTTGCCGCAGCCTTGCTGGCGTGCTTTGCGCGCTCGACCCGGGTTGGGTCGTCCAGATGGCTGTGCTCGACCACGTTCTTGGCGAGCGCGGCGCTGATCGAAACCTGGCCATCGAGTCGACGTCGGTAGGACCGCCATCAGAGCTTTCGTCCAGCGCCGTTCGGATTCCTCGCTCGGGCGTCGCCTCGAGATCAGCGTCATCGAAGACGATGAAGGACGCTGCCGGTAAGGCCTCGGGTTCAATCGGCCGGCCCGCCTTCCTTCGCGTCGATCAGCCGCTCGACCTTGGGGAGCAGACGGTCGAAATCGATCGGTTTTGTCTCGAATTCGTCGCAGCCGGTAGCGAGCGCCTTCTCGCGATCGCCAGCCATCGCGTGCGCGGTCAGCGCGATGATTGGAATGTCGCGGGTCGCGGGGTTGGCCTTCAGACGCCGCGTTGCCTCCCAGCCGTCGATCTCCGGCAGGTTGAGGTCCATCAGAATAAGGTCGGGACGCTCGGCCGTCGCCATCGCAATTCCGGCGGCCCCATCGGGGGCGCTCACGATCTCGTAGCCGCCGGCCACGTCGAACCGTAAGGTTAGCATGTAGAGATTGTCATCGTTGTCTTCGACGTAGAGAAGCTTTCGCACCATCGCCCCCGAGGTTAGCGCCCGGCCTGCCTTTGAACCTCTCGCAGCAGCGTGCCGACACGCGCCATCAGTTCGGCGGGGGCGAAAGCATTCTTAGAGAGCACCTGCGCGACCCCGCCACCGAGCCGCCGGCGGTCCTCCGCGGTCAGATCGAGCGCGCTCACGACGACGACCGGGATATCCCGCCATTCCGGGTTTGCTTGGAGAGCCGCCACAACCTGGAACCCGTCCATCTCCGGCATCATCAAATCGAGGATCATGATATTGGGCGCCTTGACCTCGAGCGAATTGAGGGCGAGCCGCCCGTTCGCCGCCTCCCGAACCACCCAGCCCTGGGCGCCGAGAATAGCCTTGACGAGCGCCCGCTGCTCCTCGTCGTCGTCGACCACGAGAACCTCTCCCGGCACGCTGGGGGAACGATAGCGCGACAAGATCTCGACCAGCCGTTCGTGATCGAACGGTTTCGTCAGATACCCGGCAGCGCCCAGCGCGATGCCGCGGCGCTGCTCGTCGACGATCGTGACAACCACCACCGGGATGTCAGCCAACGCCGGGTCGCGTTTCAGCGCGGAGAGGATGGTCCAGCCATCGATATTGGGCATCACGATGTCGAGGGTGATCGCCGCAGGCCGCAACTCGCGTGCGCGCCTCAGCCCGTCGACTCCGTTCGCCGCGGTCTCGACGGCAAAGCCGTTGCCGGCGAGATGTGTCGCGATCAGTTCGCGCGCGGTCGCGTCGTCGTCGATCACCAAAACGGTGCCGCGCGAGCCCCGGCTTGCCGTCGGACCGGTCTCATCTGCGCTCGTGTCCACCGTCGACATCGGCGCAGCGGCCTCCGCCGGCAGGCGCACCGTGAAGATCGACCCCTTGCCCGGCGCGCTCGTCACCGTCACATCGCCGCCCATCAAACCGGCACAGCCTGCGGCTGATCGCGAGACCGAGCCCGGTGCCGCCAAATTGGCGCGTGATCGAGGCGTCGGCCTGCGCGAATTCCTGGAACAGCCGGCCGATCTGCTGCTCGGTCATGCCGATACCGGTGTCGGAGACGGCGAAATCAACCCAATCCTGACCCTCCTCTTCAGTCGCGGGTGACGCCCAACCGCACCGTGCCGCCCTTGGTGAACTTGCAGGCGTTGCTCAGCAGATTGAGAAGGATCTGGCGCAACCGCATGTTGTCGGCGTAGACGGAGCCATCCCGTCGGCGCAATGACTTCGAGCGCGTTCCTGTTCTGCTCGGCGGAGCGGTCGCGCGGTGCCGAGCACCTCCTCGACGAGGGGTCGGATGGCCACCGTCTCGAGAACGAAATCCATGTTGGCCTCGATCTTGGAGAGGTCGAGGATGTCGTTGATCAGTTTGAGCAGGTGCCGCCCGGCGCGCAGCGACCCGACGCAGCGGTTCGAGGGCCTTCTCCGTGCCGAAGCGGGCGGCGTTATCGCACATGAGTTCGCTGTAGCCGATGATCGCATTGAGCGGCGTCCGCAGCTCATGGCTCATGTTGGCGAGGAAGCTCGATTTGGTGCGGTTCGCCTCCATCGCCTCGTCGCGGGCGACCTCGAGGCGCCGCACCAGATTGGCGAGCTCCGCCTCGTGCTGTTTGAGCGTCGTGATGTCGGTCCACGTTGTGACCGTCCCGCCTTCCCGAGTGCGATGCTCTCCGATCCGCAGCCAGGCGCCGTGCGCAAGGTTCTGCTCATGCACCGTCGGCGCATTGCGATGCAGGGCCATCCGTCGTTCGAACCACGCGCTGAGATCGCCGATCGCGGGATCGTAGTGATCGCGGTCGAGGAGCGGCCGGATCAAATCCTCGAAGCGGACGCCGAGGACCAAAAGATCCGGCAAGTTCAGGATTTCTTGCGACCGCGTGTTGAACATCACCAAGCGGTCTTCCCGATCCCACAGAGCGAAGCCGTCGGAAATGCTCTCGATCGCGTCCATCAACCGTTCGCGCGCCGTTTCGACCTCGCGGAGGTTCTTCTCCTCGATCTCGACGGCCGTGTCGCGGAACACGGCGAGCGCCTCGGCCATCCTGCCGACCTCGTCATGGCGATCGCGACCAGGGATAGCGATGCCGGTGTTCCCCGCTGCTAGTCCCGTCATTGCTGCAGTGATGCTCTCAATCGGCCGCACGATTCGAGCCAGGACGTATTGAAGCAGGATCACAGCGCCGACAATCCCGAGCGCAGTGATGATCGGCAGCAGCAGCTTGCCGATCCTGATTGCGTCCGCCGAGCGCAGCGCCGCGGCGTCGGAAGCGCTCTGCGCGGCGGCGACCAGCTGTGCTGCTTCCTGGTCGAGGCGGGCGGCGAGCAACCGGTTGTCCCCGAGCGAATGCTGCGCCGCCGCGTCTTGGCGCAATTCCTCTGCGCGCTGGGCGAAGATGCCGCTTTCGCCGCGACCGAAGGCGACAAGCGCCTCCACGGCCGCCCCGAGGCCGCTTGCCTTGGCCGTTTCCGGAAGCTGGGCGAGCGATTTATCGATATGGCCGACTGTCGCCACAAATCGCTCTCGCAGCGGCTCCAGCGAACTCGCATCCTGCAGGCCCGTCGCCTCGCTGAGCAGCCCGACCGCGAGGTTGCCCTCGGCGCGCAAGCCGAGGAGGATACGCAGCGCATCGACGTCGCTACCGATCGGCTCAGCGACCGGTGTCCGGCCATTCAGGGTCAGGTGTTCGCTGCGCACGACCACGTTGAAGTAGGCGTCGTCCGCAAGCGGCGCGATCTTCTCCAGGAAGCGGAAGTGCGCTTTGTCGAGAGCGGCGGCCGCGTTCTCCCTGCGCGCTTTGACTGTGAGACGTTGCTCGACGGCGGCGTTGAGCTTTTCGAGCCCCGCCGCCATTTGCCGCTCGACGGCGGCGAGGGTGTCGATTTTGTCTCGGTCGAGACCGCGGACCGCGAGACCTTGCGTCAAGTCGCGGAGCGTTTTTGCCTGCTCCTGCAGTTTGGCCCACACCTGCATTCGATCGTTTTGGCTGGCGCTCGCCGCCAGCACGGGCGCGGTCGCAGAGATTTCGGCGCTCCTCTCGGCCAAGCGCAGCAAGTCCCTCATCTCGGGCATGCTGGTCGCGGTGATGTGCGTCACCGATCGGTCGGCGTCGACAAAAGCGTACCACGCCACTGCGCAGGCGATGGCGGCAAGCGCAGCCATCCCGCAGAAAGCGAGGAACAGTTTGGCCTTGACGCCGAAAACGCGACGCGCCGCGGCGGGACGGCCAACCTTTGCCTGCGCACTCAGCGATTCGGCGCCGCTCATGCTGCCTCGGGACATGCTGGGGGCATGCTCATTGCCGTTCTTCCAGAAACTTCAGATCCTCAAGCCGAGCGACGGGCTTGATGCCGCCGTCCGCCTGGATCTCGGTAAGGAATACTTGCTGCATGCCCTGGTTGTTGGTCGCGCTATAGTGCAGGGTGACCCCGCCAAGGTCGAATGCGCCTACTTTCTTGATGGTTGCGAGCAAGCCGGCGCGCGTTACTTGCTTCCCCTCCCGTTCCAACGCTTGCACCACCAGCCGCCCGACCATGTAGCCCTCCAGCGAGACAAAGCCGGGCGCCGCCCCCGGGTCGGCCGCTCTCAATGCTTTCTGGTACTCGGCGACCAGAGGTATGTCGGTGTCCTTCGGGAATGGGACGACCGTTGTGATCACGACCCCCTGACCGTCTTTCCCCAGCTCATTGGCAAGAGCGTCCGGGCCGACGAAGGAGATGTTGACGAATACCCAGTCGGATCCTATCTCGCGGGCCACCCTAATGAACTCGGCACACGGCGCGTAGGCGCCGACCATGCCCACCGCCTGCGGATCGGCCTTGCGGATCTCCAGCAAGGCGGTCTTCACGGCGGTCGTATTGCGCATGTAAGTGCCCTCGCCGACCAGTTTCATCCCGCGCCTGGCCAACGCCTCGACCATGCCCGCGCGGCCCGCGCGACCGTAGGAATCGTCCTGGTACAAAATGGCGATGCGCGTCAGCCCAAGATCCTTCGTCAGATGTTCGATCCACGCCTCCGTTTCTTGATCGTAGGACGCGCGAACGTTGATCACGTTGTCGAGGGACGGATTCCGCAAGAAGGCGGCGCCGGTAAAGGGCCCGATAAAGGGCACGTGCGCTGCTGTCGCGATCGGTTGGACCGCGAGTGACGTCGGGGTGCCGACCTCGCCGACCAAAGCGAAGACCTTATCCTCGTTGATCAAGCGATTGGTGTTCTCGATCGCCCTATCCGGGTCGTAACCGTCGTCATAAGATATGAGGTCGAAGTCTGCGCCCGTCGACCCCGCCGGCCGTGTTGGCCTCTTTGAAGGCCGCGAGAATACCTTGGCGCATTCCGAGGCCTAGAGCTGCTGTGGGCCCTTCGAAGGCGGCCGACTGGCCGAACACGATCCGATCAGCAAAGACGCCCGGCTCGGCGCGAGAGGCAGAAGGCGACGTGAGGATCGCGGCTATTAGGAGGATCAACGCGGCGGCCCTGCCGCTCCATTGGGTGATCATGGTGAACCCGCGCGCGAAGTCAGGCGACGAGAAAAGGCGCTTCCGGCCGATCCAGTTTCAGCCATTCACCGATCCTCCCTTTTCCCAGCTAGACTGGCATTGGATCGTTAATTCGAACAATAATTCGGCGCGAGACGACCCGGGTTTGGTGTCAGTTTGGCAGTCGCCAACGTTATCGCCGCAGCCCGATGCACTCGATCACCTCGATCTTTCCCTTGCCCTTTAGGTCGACAAAACCGAGCGAACGGCCCTGCGCCTGATTGCGCAGATGGAGCCAGGCACGGCCGCTGAGACTGACGCTGCCCGGCCGGCCGTATCCTTCGATCCGCGCCGCGGTGTTCACCGTGTCGCCCCACACGTCGAACTGGAACTGCGTTTTGCCCATAATGCCAGCCGCGACCGGCCCGTTATCGATGCCGATCCGCACCGCCCAACCAGGGCAAACCAGCCGCGTCGCCGCGACCATGTCGAGCGCGCAGGCGACGGCGGCAAGCACCGGCTCGTCGAGGGGCGACAGCAGGTTCGCCGTCGCCATGAAGGCGTCGCCCACCGTCTTGACCTTGTCGAGCCCGTGCTTTGCCGCGATCTCCTCGAAGCGGTCGGTCAGCATTTCAAGCTCGGCGAATACCGCTTCGGGCGTGTTCTCTTCAGAGTAGGCAGTGAAGCCGACGACGTCGCAGAACAGTACCGCCACGTCATCGTATCGTTGCGGCGCGAGCCGACCGCCACGCTTCAGCGCCCGGACGATCGATCGCGGCAGGACGGTTGCGAGGAGTTCGTCGGCGCGCCGCCTCTCCTCTTCGATACGTTTGAGATAGGCGGCCTCCAGCGCCCGGTGGCGCGACTTATCGACGCAATTGTCGACTCGCGCCTTCAGCAGCACCGGATCGAACGGCTTGGTCAGATAGTCGGCGGCGCCGAGCTCGATGCAGCGCGCCACGCTGCTGATGTCCTCGACGGCCGAAATCATCACCACCGGAATGTCGCGCAGCGCCGTATCGGCGCGCATTTCTGCAAGCACCCCGTAGCCGTCGAGTTCCGGCATCATAATGTCGAGGAGAACCAGATCGATTTGCCTCGACCGCATCTTTTCGAGCGCGTCGCGGCCGTCCTCGGCAGTGACGAGATTGGAATAACCGCAGGTTTCAAGGCGCAGCGACAACGTAAAGCGGTTGTCGTCGCTGTCGTCTACAACCAAAATAGATGGATCCATCGTCTTGCCCCGCCGCTTCAGTAGCGGGAACCTATTTTCCCGACATCTCCGGATGCCTTGCAGTCGCAAGGTCATCATCATCCGTTCGAGGGGTCCTTGGCAATATAAAAACGCTTTCATACTGCGAAAAGCTGCATGGCGCGCTCTCGTCTTTCAAATGGTTAACGCGAATTCTCGGCGCGATTGTTGAGCGCGCGGCCGACCTCCTGGTGATCGGCGTTGCCGACCTCTCTCATCGCCACAGGGTAAGCGCGAAGCCCGTTGATCTCGATCTTCCGCGTTCAACCGTATCTCTTGATGATGCGCTTGAGTAACTTCACCGCCGACAGCGCGCCAGAGATAGCAACCGGTTCGCCGAGCCGTCCGCCCAACGACCGCTATTTGCGGATTGTGTTGAAAAACCCCTGAATCGGCCGGTCGTCGAAAACCGCATTTGCTGATCCGCATGCCTTGATTGGCGTTGAACGTGCCATTGGTGAGCCTACGAAGCTCGCCCGGCGGCAACCGCTTGTGTAAGCCGAACCCGAGGCAAAATTTTTCGGCGCGCGTCATTGGCCTCGCCAATTGTGATCGAACCGAAAATCGGGGTTTTTCAACATCGGGTAATGGGCGGGAGCTCTTCCTCGCAGGCCGCTACGATCGGCCCCGTCATTGGAAGAGGAGATCCGACATGGACTATTTTGCTGGCCTCGATATCTCGATGGATGAGACGCATGTTTGCGTTCTCGACCGCGAAGGCGTGGTCGTTCACCAGAGCAAGACGGCGTCGACGGCAGCGGCGATTGCGGTCGAGCTCGCGAAAGCGCCAAGTTGCTGTCGCATCGTATTCGAGACGGGACGGATGGCGCCGATCCTGTTTCACGGGTTGAGCCAACTGGGTCTGCCCGTGGTCTGCGTTGAGAGCCGGCAGGCCTACCAGGCGCTCAAGTCGCTCGCCACCCACAAGACCGATCGCAACGACGCGCGAGGTCTGGCGCATTTAGCCCGCACCGGTTTCTTCAAGCCCGTACACGTGAAGTCGCTATCAGCTCACGCTCTCCGTTCGCTGATCGTCGCGCGCAAGAAACTGGTCGGGCAGCGGGTGACCTTGGAAAATCAGATCCGAGGCCTTGCGGTCGTGTTCGGGATCCGGCTGCCGCGCGCGCTCACCGCCGCCTTCGTCGATCAAGCTCTCAAGGCAAGCGAGGGGATCGCTGGCCTCTCTGCCGCCATGCGGGGTTTGATTGCGGCGCGGACGGCCGTCATGACGGCGGTCGCAGCGATCGACGCGGACATGAGACGCATGACCAGGGCCTCGGCGGCCTGCCGCCGGCTCATGACGATCCCAGGCGTAGGCCAACTGACCGCACTCGCCTTTGTGGCAGCAATCGACGATCCTTCGCGCATCCGCCGATCCCGAGACGTCGGCGCCTATTTGGGCTTGGTGCCCAGGCGTTATCAGTCGGGCGAGGTCGACTACGTCGGCAGCATCTCGAAATGCGGTGACCGGCGGGTGCGAACCCTGCTGTACGAGGCCGCCAACGTCATGCTGACGCGCTACAAGGGGCAGCTCAAGCTGAAGGACTGGGCCTTCGGGATCGCCAGGCGATCGACGATGCGCAAGGCAAGGGTCGCTCTGGCGCGTCGTCTCGCAATCATCATGCACGCGATGCTGCGCGACGGAACCGAGTTCGTGCTGACTTAGGCCCAACAATCCAAGAGACAGGAGGCCGAATCCAGCTCCCAAGAGGAGCGACGCCCTAGGGAGGGAGCAGACGGCGGCGCCAATTCTGTTGCAGCGGCCAACCGCCGGCCGACTGCGATTTCAACCGAGCCGCCCTGCACCCAGCTTACCCCATCAAGTGCCGAACGAGCGCGCAGAGAACGCAGGCGCCCGAAAGCGTCGACACCGCAAGAGCCATCCGCCCTTGACCCATTAGAGAACACAATCGGTCGATTTGACCCGTTCGGCGCGCCGCCGAAGAACGGCCGCTCTCTTGCGCATCGCCGCCATCGACTTCGCGGCTCTAATCAACCACCCGCCTCAGTGAGCGCGACGAGGGCGTTGAGCACTTCCGAGTTCGGACAATAGGCTTCCCAAATCACGGCGTTTGGATCATGCCGCAAATCCATCGCGCAGGCTTCGCGGTCGCCGCAGCGCGGGCAATTTTTCCGGACTTTGTCGAACACTTCGTGGAAATCCCGGCCGATCGCATCGACGTCCAGTCCTAGAATCTTCATCCGACTGCGCAGAAGCTCGTCGACTTGATCGGGCATCGCGGGGTTTCCGATCGAACGACCGTCGTCGATTTTCATCGGGTCCTCCCTTGGCCGGCGTGAGTCTTACGCGCCTGATGTTTGTACGCAGATGTGCGCCGCAAAAACTATGTGGTATGTCGTCGCACGGTACTCTTTGAACGTTTCTCCACCGGGCGTTCCACCACGGCTGGCCAGAATGCTGCTACGGCAGGGCAAACCCGGAGGGTCGCCTTCGGGTCGGGATGTCACGTTAGCGTGTTTGCGTCCTCATTGCGGGAGCGGAGATAGTTGTCGAAGTCGCGCTCGAGGTCCGGCTTGTTGCCGGCGAACTCGATCACCCGATAGCTGTTGCGCTTGAGGTCGGTCGCCGGATCGAAGCCGTTGTCCAAAAACATGTCCCAGCGCGATCAATAGCCCCGGTCGATCTTTGCGGCCGTGGAACGGGTGCTCGATCGTCCCATGCACGAAGCCGAGCTTGCCGTTGATCTCGGCTGCAGCGCGCGAGGCCCACGCCATGACCGCATGGCGGTATCCTTGGCTGACGCCGCCCGGCAACGAAGCCTCCGCCTTGCCGATCATCCCTAACGCCATGTGATGGTCGCCGGAGCCCATGCCGCCGTCTTCGAACAGCCCGCCCGAGCGGTCGAGCATCGTGCGCGTCCAGGCCCAGGCGTAGCCCGGATGGGGGTACTCGTAATATCCGCCGTTGAGCTTCCAAGTTTTCGGCCCGGTCGCCAAGACGCCGCCGCCCGCGTGATAGATCGAGGCGAAGCTCACCACGAGTCTGAACGTGCTCATCGTGCGGGCCGAGGTCGTATGCCTTGTCCCACGGTTGCACGACCGGATAGAGGTCGAGCGCGTTGAGCGTGTTCGTCGCCCATCCAGAGCGGCGGAAGGTAATGTCGGCGTCGAGGGTCGCGATCTTGCGGCGGCTGTTTCTCGCCGAAAAGCTGGACGAGGCGCTGGCGCGTCGCCTCGCCGCGCTGGCCCGGGCCACGAAAGCGGGCGTCGCGGGCGGCCGTCTTGATGGCCTGGATAGGGATTTCCCTCAAAACTGAACGTGCTGCAGCTTCTCCGGATTGAGGGTCAGATAGATTGCGACGATGCGGCCGTCGTGGTGTTCGATGGCCATGGTGTCGATCGATCCATCATTCTCGCGCATGACGAAGCCTGCAAAGCCGTTGACGGTGGCGGGCCGCGCCGCAATAGCGGCAAACGCCGGATTCTTGCGAGCAATGCCCGCCAGGAAACGCACGATCCTGTCCGCCCCGCGGATCGGATTGAGAGCCGCAGCCCGTTTACCGCCGCCGTCCGAATAGAGCACGGCGTCCTTGGCCAGGATCCGGGCGAGGGCTTGCGTGTCGCCCGACGCGGTTGCCGCCTGAAAGGCGGCCGCAAGTCGACGACCCTCTTCGCGCGACGCAGGAAAGCGAGGCCGGCCGGCCTCGATATGGATCCGGGCGCGCGCCGCAAGCTGGCGGCAGGCGGCTTCGCCGCGGCCCAAGGCGCGCGCCACCTCGGCGAATTCGAGGCCGAAGACATCGTGCAAAAGGAAACTCGCCCGTTCCAGCGGCGAGAGCCGCTCCAGCACGCAGCATCAGCGCTACGGAAATGTCGTGCGCCAGACCGCCTTCGGCTTCCGCGTCAAAGACCTCGTCGACGATTGGCTCAGGCAACCACTGGCCGACGTAGAGTTCGCGCCGCGTTCGGGCCGACTTCATACGATCGAGACACAGCCGAGCCACGACGGCGCCGAGATAGCGGCGCGGCTCTTCAATGGTCGACCGATCCGCGGCGCGCCATCGCAGGTAGGCGTCCTGCACCACATCCTCGGCCTCGGCGCGCGAGCCGAGCATGCGGTACGCGAGGCCTGTCAAAGCGCGCCGGCTTTCCTCGAAAACAGCGGCGTTTTGGTCCAGAATTGCGCTCATGCGGCCGAAGCCTTCGGCATGATTGCGTCAGTTCGCGCAACACCGGCCGCGTCTGGCCGCCGATTGTGAGCCGAGTGCAGGCATGCCCATGACCCAACGCATATTTCAACGTCGGGTACATGCGCGCGGCGAGCATGGCGAAGGCGAGCGCAATCAGCCCGCGCTTGCCGAATTTGCGCACGACCTCTTCGCGCAAGTCGTCGGCTTCGGGGGCGCGCCGTAAGGTCGCCTCGGTAAAGCGTACGGCCAGCGCCACCTCGTCAGGCATAGCCGCGTAATCGCGCGCGACAATGGCGCGCAGCACAGCCGGATCGACGCCACCCCGCTCGGCCATGTCGATCCCAAGCTGCGTGCACGGCCCGCAATCCTCGGCCATCACGGCGACGATGCCGGCCCCACAATAGACCGCAGGCGGCACGTCCTTGCGATAGCGGCTGATCGCCTGCAGCTTGCCGAAGGCCAACATCGCCCCCGGATCGGTGTCGATCAGCTCGTGCAAATAGCCGGCGTCATAGTTCCAGGTTCGCTCGAAGGCAGTGGTCTGCCGGTTCAAAAACCATCTCAACATGGGTCTTCTCCTGACTGCATCGCCTCGGCGCCAAACACGCTCTGGCTTGCGTCGGTCGCCGCGGTCGTCGCATCCAGAGACGAGGCAGGTTCGCCTTTTGTGACATGGAGCCGACGCGGCGCCGTAAGATGAAAAATAGATACAAATCTATATTGTTAATTTGGCCGACGCTGCTTGAGTTTCAGGAGCCGCATCGCGACAGTTTTTGGCGCCTAAACCTTTGAAATCAAACATGCGGCGCCAAAAAAGATCACCTGCCATTATCGGCGCGCCGGCAGGTCGACGGAACGGCGCCAAAACCCTCAATCCCCTGCATCGTCGCCACTCGGTCAGGCTTGGAGCCGTTCGAGCAGGCGGAGGACGGTGCGCCAGTTCCGCATCGTGGAGAGGGCCCCAAACGCCTTGTCGAGGCGCGCGTTGGTGAGGTTCGCTCTCGCCACGCCGTTCGGCAGCCTGAGATAGACGTCCCCGCCGGCGAGGACGAATTCGTCGGGCAGGAAGGCCTGCGGATCGAGGCGCGCGCCGAGGGCGGGGTTCGGCTCCGCGGATAGGCAGGCGACGTGGAGGGTCTCGGGCGGCGCGCCGGCCGCCACGAACGGATTGGCAAAGACCATCGTCCGCCATTGCTCGGCGTTGCGGAGGACGAGCGGCGGCCGGAAGCCGAATTTCGCCTCGACCGCGGCTGCAGCCGCCGCGGCGGTCGCCTCGGGACGGTCCGACGCGAACACGACGTTGCCGCTCTGGATGATTGCCGCCGCTTCGGTCGCTCCGGCGGCTTTGAAGGTTTGCTCGAGCTCGCGCATCGGCAAGGTTCGCGCGCCCCCGACGTTGACGCCTCTCAGAAGCGCCAGATGCCGCATGGGGTCATCCGGCCTGGCGTTCGAGTCCCTTGGCCTCGAGCCACAGCGCCTCCATCTCGTCGAGATCGGCGCCTTCCGGCCCGCGCCCATTCTCGGCGAGACGCCGCTCGATATGGGCGAACCGACGCTCGAACTTCGCGTTCGCGCCCCGCAGCGCCGCCTCCGGATCGACATGAAGATGGCGGGCGAGGTTCACTGCAGCGAACAGGAGGTCGCCGACCTCGTTCGACAGTTTCCCCGCTGAGCCCTCGCCGATTTCCGCTTCGACTTCAGCGACCTCCTCACGCAGCTTGGCAATGACCGCCCGAACGTCGTCCCAGTCGAACCCGACCTTGGCGGCCTTCTCCTGCAATTTCAGCGCCCGCGACAGCGCGGGCAAGGACAGCGGAACCCCGCCGAGGGCGCCCAGGGGGGCTTCAGCCCTGTTTCCGGCGGACCGCCGCGCCTCCGCCCTCAGGCGCTTCTCGTCCGCCTTGATGCGCGCCCACAGGGCCTTCACCGCCTTGGCGTCGAGTTCGCGCGCGTCCCCGAAGACATGCGGATGCCGCCGGATGAGCTTTGCGGTGATCGCCTCAACCACCCCGCCGAAATCGAACAGGCCGGCCTCTTGCGCCATTTGCGCATGAAAGACGACCTGCAGCAGCAGATCCCCCAGCTCGTCCCTCAGATCCTCGCTGTCGCCGCGCTCGATCGCGTCGGCGACCTCGTAGGCCTCTTCGATCGTGAAAGGAACGATCGAGGCGAAGCTCTGCTCGACGTCCCAGGGGCAGCCGTGGTCCGGGTCGCGGAGCGCGGCCATGATCTCGATCAGGCGATGGACGTCGCGCGAAGACTGCATCGGTCACATCTCTCCATCCCGGCCGAGGGCGGGTGGGCGCCTTTTGCCGTCCTCCTGATGCAAAAAGAGCGCGGCTGGGCCGCGCTCCGATGGCGCCGTAGGGGCAGAAGAGCCTCGCCCGCGCCGGTCAGACCGACAGCGAAATCGCCTCGCGGCCCTTGGGCGTATCGACGACGCGCATGTTGACCTGCTGACCCTCCGCGAGACTGCTGATGCCTGCCGGCCCGAGCACCGAGATGTGGACGAAAACGTCCTTTCCTCCGTCCTCGCTCGCCACGAAGCCGAAGCCCTTGACGCCGTCGAACCACTTGACCTTGCCGCTGACCGGGACCGCAGTCGAGGGATCCGGCGCAGCGCGGCGGGGCCGAGGCGCGTCGCCGGTGAACGACCGCTGCGGGCGCTCGACGACGCCAGAGGCGTCGACTTCGATCACGCGAGTCACCTGCGCGCCTTTGGCCCCGGCGCCTACTTGAACCTTCAGCTTGGCGCCTGCAGGAACTGTCTCATGGCCGGCGCCATGGAGCGCATTGGCATGGAGGAACGCATCGCCCTGGCCTCCGGCCAGCTCGACAAAGCCGTAGCCCTTGTCGGCCTTGAACCATTTCACGACCGCATCGACCGCCGGAGCGTTCGAAATCGGCGCCGAAGCTCCGCCTCCGAACGGCGCGGCGCTGTAGCCGCCCTCCGGAGCGCCCCCATAGCCCCGCGACTGCCGAGGCTTCGAATCATAGGACATCGGTCCGTCATCATCGAAGCCCCGCTTGCGGGGGCGAAAATCCTTACCCTTGCTCATGCTAGTCCAAGTGCTCCAACCAAAATCCTGCTCGGCCGGGGCGCGACGCCGCCCCTTGCGATCGCCGCTCTCGCGGCGAAGCTCTTACGCGCGATGCCGTCCGACCGTTCCCGGTCCGGCGGAATCCGTGCTGTCGAAATCTTCAAAGGGGGGGCCTTTCATCGCCAAGACAGGACGCTTTTGTCGGCGCTAACCTGCACTCCGCAGAGAACGGCAAAGATTCTCTTGCCGCCCGCGCCAAGACAAACTGAAAGGCCTCGATCATCGAATGCTCGCCCGCCCGCCCGCAACACGCGGAGCAGAGCTGCCCGCCACTCCATAGCGCATTTCTTTGACCGTTTCCAGATGTCTTTACGCACGAAAGGGGAAAGTATCTGCCAACCTGGCGATCGCTGGAATCGTTCAGACATCGACCAGTTCGATCGCCCTCGGCGCGCGCTCCTGAATGAATGCGAACCGGGCCTCAGGCTTTGATCCCATCAGACGCTCGAGCGCTTCGGCCGTCGCGACTCTGTCCTCGGCCACCACCGCGACGCGCAGGAGCGTGCGTTTCGCCGGGTCCATCGTGGTGTCCCGCAGGTCCCGCATCGGCATTTCGCCAAGTCCTTTGAACCGGCTGACCTCGATGGCGCCGCGGCCGCTGAAGCCGGACTTCAATATCTGCTCCTTATGCGCGTCGTCGCGGGCATAAAGCGACTTGTCGCCCTGCGTCAGCCGATAGAGCGGAGGCACCGCGAGATAGAGATGCCCCTCATCGATGAGCCTCGGCGTCTGTCGGTAGAAAAAGGTGATCAGGAGCGACGCGATGTGGGCGCCGTCGACGTCGGCGTCGGTCATGATGATAATCTTGTCGTAGCGGAGATCCTGGGAGCGGTATTGCGAGCCAGACCCGCAGCCGAGCGCTTGCAGGAGGTCGCTCAGTTGCTGATTTTGCGCGAGCTTGTCCCGTGTGGCCGAGGCGACATTGAGGATCTTGCCGCGAAGCGGCAGCACGGCCTGCGAGGCGCGATCGCGCGCCTGCTTGGCTGATCCGCCTGCCGAATCGCCCTCGACGATAAAGAGCTCAGAGCCTTGTGCGGAGGAATTCGTGCAGTCGGCGAGCTTTCCGGGCAGGCGCAGCTTCCGGACCGCAGTCTTACGCGCGACGTCCTTCTCCATACGGCGCCGGACGCGCTCCTCGGCGCGCTCGATCGACCAGTCGAGGAGTTTCGTCGCCTGACTCGGCGCCGCCGCCAGCCAATGGTCGAAGGCGTCGCGGACGGCGCTGTCGACCAGTCGCGCGGCTTCCGCGGTCTGTAGGCGGCCCTTGTTTTGCCCCTGGAATTCTGGCTCGCGGATGAAGATGGAGATCAGCGCGGCGCAACCGGCCATCACATCGTCGGTCGTCAGCGCGCTGGCGCGCTTCGCCTGGCCGATGCGCTCGGCATGATCCTTGAGACCGCGCAACAGCGCAGTCCGCAGGCCAGCTTCGTGCGTTCCACCGTCGGGCGTCGGGATAGTGTTGCAATAGGAATGGACAAAACCGTCTGCGGCGGCCAGCCACACGATGGCCCACTCGACTGCGCCGTGCCTGCCTGCGGTTTCGATCCGGCCGGTGAACGCCTGATCGGCGACGAGCGCCTCGCCTTCGATGTCCACTGCAAGATAGTCCTTCAGGCCGCCGGGAAAATGGAAAGTCGCCTCCCCGGGCGTCTTGCTGCTCTCGCCAAGCAAAACAGGAGCGCAGCGCCAGCGGATCTCGACCCCGCCGAAGAGATAGGCCTTGGAGCGCGCCATCCTGAACACGCGCGCAGGGTCGAAGCGGGCGCTCTTGCCGAAAATCTCCGGGTCGGGAAGGAAACGCACTTTCGTTCCGCGGCGATTTGGCGCCTTGCCGACCACCGTCAGCGGCGAGACCGGCTTGCCGCGCTCGAAAGTCTGACGGTAGAGGGTCTGTCCGCGCGCGACTTCGACTTCCAACTTCTCCGACAGTGCGTTCACCACCGAGACGCCGACGCCGTGGAGGCCGCCCGACGTCTCATAGGCGCCGCTGTCGAACTTTCCGCCGGCGTGAAGCATCGTCATGATGACTTCGAGCGCAGACTTGTTGGGGAATTTCGGGTGCGGGTCGACTGGCATCCCGCGCCCGTTGTCGAGCACGCTGAGCCAGCCGCTCTCCTCCAGCGACACCTCAATGAACGTCGCGTGGCCGGCGACGGCCTCGTCCATTGAATTGTCGATCACTTCGGCGAAGAGATGGTGCAGCGCATTGGCGTCCGTTCCACCGATGTACATTCCCGGCCGGCGTCGGACTGGCTCCAGCCCCTCGAGCACCTCGATCGACGCGGCGGTGTAATCGACCTCTCCCGGTAAAGCGCTGCGCCGGACAGTCTTCTCCTTCACCGGAATGGGTTTACCGCGCGGGGCGCGCGCGGCGCCGAAAAGATCATTCATTTGGGTTCACGACTCGCGATTCGCTGCTCAGAATAACATGAGGCTATTGAGAACGAAAAAAGAACCGGCAACGATGTTTAAGTGAGGAGTTGAGGCGAGTCGCAAAAATCAAATTTTCAGCCAGACGGATTGGGTCTAAAGTCCGGTGAGCAACGACCTCGTGGCCGCGGCGACGTCCTTGTGGCGCATCAGCGCCTCCCCGACAAGGAAAGTCTCGATGCCTGCCTTGGCCAGACGCTTGCAATCGGCGTGACTGGCAATGCCGCTCTCGGCGACCACGATCTTGCCTATCGGGACGTACGGCTTGAGGCGCTCGCAGACCTCGAGCGAAGTCGCGAAAGTGTGGAGGTCGCGGTTGTTAACGCCGATGAGGCGGCCCTCGAGGGCAAGGGCGCGCTTCAGCTCGGTCTCGTCGTGCGTCTCGATCAGCACGTCGAGGCCGAGGTCGTGCGCCGCTTTGTTCAGAATCCTCGCGGTTTCGTCATCGACGGCCGCCATGATGATGAGGATGCAGTCCGCGCCCCAGGCCCGGGCCTCGAGCACTTGGTAGGGATCGAAGAGAAAGTCCTTGCGCAGTATGGGCAGGGCAGTTGCCTTGCGCGCCTTGATCAGGTGTTCCGGAGACCCGTGGAACGACGGACCGTCAGTGAGCACCGACAGGCAGGCGGCGCCTCCGGCCTGATAGGCCCGGGCGAGGGCGGCGGGCTCGAACTGCTCGCGGATCACCCCTTTGGACGGGCTGGCCCTTTTGATTTCGGCGATAAGGGCGAAGCGACCTTCCTCCGTGGCCCGCTCAAGGGCCTTGATGAAGCCTCGAGGCGGCGATTGGCCTGCGATTTCGCGTTCGAGGGTCGCGCGCGGCACGCGGACCTTGGCGTCGGCGATCTCCCTCCTCTTGTAGCTCTCGATTTTCTTAAGGATGTCGGCCATCGCGGTCCCCGACCTCAAGCATTTGACACGGCGATCAATCGGTCGAGCGTGCGCCGCGCTGCGCCGGAGCGAATGGCGGCATCTCCCAGGCCAACGCCCTCCTTCAGCGACGACGCCTTTCCGGCGATGACCAGCGCTGCGCCGGCATTGATGAGAGCAATGTCACGATAGGCGCCGTCGCCGCCATCGAGCACTTGGAGTAGGGCCTCGGCATTGTGCTCGGGATCGCCGCCCTTCAGGGCCGTGGGATCGGCGCGCGCGAGGCCCGCCTCCTCCGGAGTGACCTCGAACGCGTGGATCGAGCCGTCCTTCAACTCCACGACCTTGGTCGGACCCGTCGTGGTGATCTCGTCGAGGCCGTCCGACCCGTGCGTGACCCAGACGCGTTCGGAGCCAAGGTTGCGCAACACTTCGGCCAGCGGCTCGAGCCAGGCGGAGGAGAAGACGCCGATTAACTGCCGTTTGACGCCGGCCGGATTGGCGAGCGGCCCGAGAAGATTGAAGATCGTGCGCGTGCCGAGTTCGAACTCGCGTCGGGCCGACATGACGCATCGCCGCGTGGTGCGAGGGCGCCATCATGAAGCCGACGCCGGCCTCCCTCAGGCAGCGCTCGACGCCCTCAGCCGGAAGCCCGATCTTGACTCCGAGCGCGACAAGCGTGTCGGCGGCGCCGGAGCGCGAGGAGGCCGCGCGATTGCCGTGCTTGGCGACAGGAACCCCACACGCCGCCGCGATGATCGAGGCAAGCGTCGAGACGTTGTAGGAGCCTGAATTGTCGCCGCCGGTTCCGACGATGTCGATCGCGTCGGCAGGCGCCGTGACCGGGACCATTCTGGCCCGCATTGTTGACACCGCGCCGGTAATCTCGTCGACGCTCTCGCCGCGCACCCTGAGGGCCATCAGGAAGCCGCCCATTTGCGAGGGGGTCACTTCGCCCGACAGCATCGCGTCGAACGCGGCAGTCGATTCGGTCCGGCTGAGCGTCGCCCCGGCGGCGACCTTGGCGATCAGGGGCTTGAAGAACTCCATGACCCCGGATCGCTCTAGCGAGCGGGCCCGCGCGCATGAAAAGCGGCGGCCAAGTCGAGGAAATTGCGCAGGATCTGGTGTCCGTGCTCGCTCGCGATGCTTTCGGGATGGAACTGCACGCCATAGACGGGCCGGTCGCGATGCGCGACTGCCATGATGAGCCCGTCGTCCGTTTCGGCGCTCACCTCGAGGTCGTCTGGCGCAGTCGAGCGATCAATGACCAGCGAATGATAGCGCGTCGCCTGGAAGGGGCCATTGAGCCCCCGGAAAATTCCCTTCGCGTTGTGCTCGATGCGCGAAACCTTGCCGTGCATCGGAACGGGCGCGCGCACGATCTCGCCGCCGAAAGCCTGCCCGACCGTCTGGTGGCCGAGGCAAACGCCCAGGACCGGCGTGGTTTCGCTCGCCTCCCGCACGAGGTCGAGACAGATGCCCGCCTCGTTGGGCGTGCACGGTCCGGGCGAAAGAACGATCGCGTCCGGCTTCGCGGCCAGAGTCTCCTCGACGCTGATCTGGTCGTTCCGCCATACCGCCACGTCTGCCCCGAGTTCGCCGAGATAGTGGACGAGGTTGAACGTGAAGCTGTCATAGTTGTCGATCAGGGCGACGCGCTGCATTCTTTCTCCGATCGGGTCGAGGGCGTCTTTTCCGACGCCGTGCTGCCCCCGTCAAGCAAAACGGGGGCGTCTCGGGTTTTGGTGGGCGACCGCACGGGGCCTCGGGAAGAAGTAGCGATGGCGCGGCTCGGGCGCAAACGAGACGCCTGCTGTTCCGGCTAGAGCAGGTTCCGAGCGACTGGAATTGCCGCTCGCCACGACGGGGCTGGACGCCGACGATCGGAAAGCTTCGATAGGCTTCCGAAACGTTCCGGCAGGCGTCCTAAATCTTTCCGAAAACGATCAATTTCTTTCCGGTTCTTACCGATAATTTCACTGAGAAACCCCTAACTATCAAAGCCTTACAACCGAATTTGCCGGCTGAACGGCTGAAAATTCCTCCGTGACGCCGCGGCTCGGTCCGAGACCACTAATCAACACTTCAACATCGGCCTTCGATTCGCTGGCCGCGAGGAGACGATCTCCGTGCAAGGCCGTCGGGGAGCAGACAAGGACATTTTCGCTTCTGTATGAACATATCAAGAACACAGCTCGAAGCTCTTGTCAAGAGATTTGTTTTTCGGCGTCGCCTGCGAGTTTGAATGTCGGGTGCTGGGCCGAGGGCCGGAATCCCTGTGGAGAGCGGGTTCCGCTTTTTCTGCCTCGCGCTCAAGCAACAACAGGCGAAGGTCGAAGCCCGCTCAGAGGTGAGACGCGACGATGCGCCAGCCGTCGGTCGTCAGCTCCTCATAGCCGAGGACCGCGGAGCGCTCGGCCGATGTGACGCCGATGTCTTCGAGATAGCGGACCGGCAGCGCGGCGAACCGGCTTCGGTCGGACGCGATCCTCGCGCGTTCGCCGATTGCGTTAAGAATTCGTTTACATACGCGAACGACCCCGAAGAGTTCGAAATCGATGTGGTGATGGGTCGAACCCGCCGCATACGCGCTCATATACTTTTGTCCAATCTTTCAATCGTTGTAGAGGCGCAACCATTGCGCCGTTTGAACCTCCGATATATGAATAGGAAGGTGCGTTTCAAGTCAATGTTTATGCCGTTAAAGGATAGGTGAACTAAACGATGAAGTCGGTTGACCGGTTGCCGCCGCTCAATGCGCTTCGGGCCTTCGAGACGGTCGCGCGCCGGCTGTCGTTCGCCCGGGCCGCCGAGGAGCTGCACGTCACCAAGGCGGCGGTCGCCCAGCAGGTGCGGGGGCTCGAACAGGAGATCGGCGCGCCGCTCGTCCAGCGGTCGGGGAGGGGCTTGGCGCTGACCGAGTCCGGGGCCGCAGGCGCGCCTGGCCTCGCCGAGGGCTTTGCCATCCTCGCGCGGGCCGCCCGCGCGATGCGCGAGGCCAAGGGCCGCCGGTTTCTCGTCATCAACGCGAGCGCCTCCTTCGCCGCGACCTGGCTCGTCGGCCGGATCGGCAAGTTCAAGGCGCTGCATCCCGAAATCGACGTGCTGCTCGACGCCAATCCGAGCGAGGACGCGCTGGAATCGAGCGCGACCGACGCGCGCATCCTGTGGGGCGCCGGGGACTTCCCAGGCCTCGCGACCACGCTCCTGTTCAAGGAGGACGTGTTTCCGGTCTGCTCGCCGAATATCGTCTCAGGCGAGAATCCGCTGCGGGCGCCCGAGGATCTGAAGGGCCGCACCCTGCTGCATCTCGAGCAGAGCCCGGCCTATCCGACCTGGCCGACCTGGACCGACTGGCTGAAGGCTGCGGCCGCCGGAGACGTCGACGCGCGGCACGGGGTCTGGTTCAATAACATGGCGATGGCGATCCGCGCGGCGGCGCAGGGGCAGGGCGTCGCGCTCGGCTCGCCCGCCATCGTCGCCGACGAGCTCGCCGCCGGGCGCCTCATCGCCCCGTTCTCGACCAGCGTCAAAACGCCGTTCGGCTACTACTTCCTCTGCCGCCCGGAAGACGCAGGAACCCCGCGGATCAAGGCGTTCCGCGAGTTTCTGGTCGAGGAAGCCGCGCTGTCGACGGCGGAGCCGGCCTGAGGGTCTGCCGACTACGGTCGCGCCAATTGCATCGCCGAAACGAAACTTTTCAAGAGCTTGCGGCGCCATTTCCATCTTTCGCGTTTTCGCGTCGCTGCGCACGTTTCGGCGGAACTGCGGCGGGAGGGACAATCCAACATGCGGGCATGCGCCTGGACGGAGCGGCGCAGGGGAGGGCCGGCCGAGAGAGCGCGGTCGGCATTCGGAAGCGCAGCGGGGCTCGGCATTCGAGTTCAAGGTACCACACCTGCCATCGTTTGTACAGTCTTTGTTCCTGCGCCTTCGCCCGTTCCGTTGTTCCTCAGCAGGGTCTCCTTGGTGGAGGCTAAGCCGGGGCACACGAGGCGAAAGGACAGGACGCTCCGGCTGGCGGCCTTGCCGCGAGCAATGCAGGGTTCAGGCGCATTCCTGCGCCGGAGCCGCGCGTCCTGAGCAGGGCGTGGTGAAGACTGCGATCGTTCAGGCCCTTTCGGCCGTCACGACGGGTTCATCCGTCGAAAGGGCACGCTCTCGAAGCGACTCGTAGATCGGAGGATCTCCCAGAAGCGTCGCCGTCAGCATGGCTGCTGCGCATGCGCACAACATCGGCAGCAGCATTGTGACGTTTGCGGTCATCTCGGTCGCGAGCACGATGCCGGTGATGGGGGCTCGCACGACGCCGGTGAAGAAGGCGGCCATGCCGACGACCGCAAACCCCTCGGGCTGAACATCCAGATAGGGGAGCAGAGACTGGCAGATCCCTCCGGAAAGGAAGCCGAATTGCGCCCCCAGGACCAGCATCGGCGCAAAGAGGCCGCCCGGGGTCCCCGCGGCGTACGAAACCGCCCCGAGCGCGAAACGGACCAGGAAGGCGGCGGGAAGGGCGGCGAGCGCAACGCCTCCCCCGAGCACGCTCTGGGTGATCGCGTCCCCGCCGCCGATCAAGCCCGGCGCGAACCAGCCCAGGGTCCCGACGGCCGCGCCGACGAGCCCGGCGCGCAGCTCGATGGGCGCCCAGTCCAGCCGCTGGGCGGCCGCACGGGTCGCAAGCAGCGTGCGGTTATAGGCGACCGCCGCAAGCCCCGCGAGGGCCCCGAAGGCGAAGTCGATCGGTCTCGTTGCGGCGTCGCCGTAGCCGAGCGCGATGACGTGGAAGTCCGGCGTGTCGCCGATGAGCACGCGCGCCACCCCGATGGCGGTCGCGGACGCGGCGAGGGCGGCGATGGCGATCCGGCGCTCGAACCGTTGCACCAGCTCCTCGAGGACGAATACGGCGCCGGCGATCGGCGCGTTGAAGGCGGTGCCGAGGCCCGCGCCGGCTCCGGCCGCGATCAACACGCGACAGTCCGGCCAGGTTCGACGAAAGATCTTTCCGACGAGATGAGCGAGGCTCGCTCCCATCTGCACCGTGGGGCCCTCGCGCCCGAGCGCGAGGCCCGCGCCGATGGCCAAAACTCCGCCGAGGAATTTGACCGGGATCAAGAGAAACGGGGCCGGCGGAAGTTTTCCGCGCAGAACGGCCTCAACGTAAGGGATGCCGCTTCCTGACGCGTGCGGCGAAAAGCGGCGAACCAGCCGGGCGGCAAGCGCGGTCGCGGCCGCGCATGCCGCGACAACGATCAGGATGCCCGCGGCTTCCCAGCCATGAGCCCTTTCGATCAGCACGCCCCGCAGGCGGTCCGCCTCAACAAGGGAGAGACCGAAGACCGCTCCCACGAGCCCCGCAAGCGCGCCTGCAACCAACGCGAGCAGCGCGAGCGTGAACAGGCTGCCGCCGCCCTCGTCCTCGTCGTCCGTCATTGGCTCCGCTTTCGACCTCAACGCCTCGGATCGTGAACCTCGCGGCGCCGATGTCAACGGGCCGGGAAGGAATATGAAGCCGGTCGTCACCACGACCTGTCGAGTGAACAATCCCTGGTTGTTACCCGACACGCTCGCCGGCAAACGCGACCGGGCGCTGATCCTGATCGGCTTTCCGCTCGATCGACAGGGGCGGACCGGCCTACGAACGCGCGCGATTGCCCGAGCAAGCGGAGTCTTCGTTCGAAGGCGTCGATTGCGCGTGACCGACCATTCCAAAAGCGGCCCTGAGCGGGTCGGTTTGAGCCTTTGCGGCGGCCCTTTCACGAGACGAGGCACTGAAGAAGGCGCACCGTCGCGCCTGACGATCCATTTCGGGACCTGGCTTCCCGAGCGCCTGGTAGACGATGCGCGACGCAGCTGCCCGCGCTCTGCACCGATCGATTTGACCCGGGGCGCGCCAGCGCCGAAGGCAAATTAGGACCAGTTGCACCGACGAATTCGCCGTCGAAGCGGGCGCGACGGGAGCGGGTGCTGGCGCAGGGCGATGCTTGCGCATAGGCTGAAGGGCGAAAATCTCGACTGTCGAGGAGACCGCCATGACCGCCGTCTGCCCTTTGCTGAGATACGGTTTGTTCGTGCTCGTGTTTGCGCCGCTATCGGCTCATGCCAGCACCGCGCGCGTCTACGTCACCAATAGCGCGGGCGACACCATTGACGTAGTCGATACTGCGACCAATAAAGTTGTGCAGGTGATCAAGGGCATCGAGGCTGCGCATGGCGTTGGCTTTGCAACAGACGGATCAAAGGTCTACGTCAGCGACGAGTCCACCAGCACGCTTGACGTGTTCGATCGCAAGAGCGGCGAGCTCATCAAGAAGATCGAGCTTTCCGCGCGCCCCAACAATATCGCAGTAAGCAAGGATGGGGCGCGCATTTTCGTCGCCATCAGACGCGATCCGGGCGCAGTCGACGTTGTCGATGCGGCGACGCTCACGCTTGCGAAAAGCATCCGGGTGCACGGGGGCCTGCACAACATTTATGTCACGCCGGACGGAAAATTTCTCATCGCGGGCTCGATCTCGAAAAAGCTCATGACCGTCATCGACCTTTCGACCGACTCGATCGCCTGGGAGCATCAGTTCGACAAAGGCGTGCGGCCGATGGCGATCGAGGCCAATCCAGAAGGCTTGACGAAACGCATTTTCGTCCAGCTCTCCGACACCGACGGCTTCGCGGTCCTAGATTTTGCAAAGCGCGAGGAGGTCGCGCGAATCACGCTACCGAACCTCCGTACCGGACTTGAGCTCAGCGTCGGACAGGTGGCTGGACCTTCTCACGGCATTGGCGTGTCGCCCGACGGAAAAACGCTGTGGGTCGCGAGCATTCCCCAGAATGCAATATTCGCCTATTCGCTGGCGGACCTGAGCTTAGTCGGACAAGTCGCTCTTCCAGAACTCAAGTTGCCTGGGCGCCCACCCGGCGGCGCGGTCCCCAACTGGGTGACGTTCGCGCCAGACGGCGGGACGGTCTATGTATCCAATGCCGGACTACGGTCGGTAACGGCCATCGACACTCAGGCCATGAAGTTGCGCGCCGTCATACCGGTTGGCGAAGTGCCCAAGCGGATCAACACTCTGGTTATGCGTTGATGTATTTGGCACAACCTTTGTGTACCCGTTTGGGAGACCGAGAATGTCAGCGCGCTTGACCATCGCCTTGGCGGCGGCGCTCTCGCTCGCAGATCTATCTTTTGTGGCGTCGAAGACGCCGACGCTTCTTGATTACGAATTTTTCAAGACCAAGGTCGAGCCAATCTTCTTAAAGAAACGTGAGGGCCACACCCGCTGCTATGTTTGCCACGAGGAAAGCAACAACGCCTTTAGGCTTGAACAATTACCCAAAGGAGCAACCTCCTGGACTGAGGAACAGTCGCGCAAAAACTTTGACACAGTCTCTGCCTTGGTCGTGCCGGGCGATCCCGCTAACAGCAGACTGCTCCTACAACCCCTGGCGCCTGAGGCGGGCGGCGCCACCTTTCACTCCGGTGGCCGGCAATTCGCCTCTAAAGACGATCCCGACTGGAAAACCTTGGCGCACTGGGTCATCGGTCGAACCGTACAAAAGGAGTGAGTTTGCCGTCGACGGCTGTCTTGACACTGACTCGTTCAAGCATTTGAGGCCGTTTTTGGACCCAATTTGGTGTCGAGCCGCCAACGTTTTTATCTGTTTGGGTCTCTGACGGCTGAGCCGAACGCCGACGTCAGGGTGGAACCTCAAACTTGTCGCCCGGGTGGATCGGGCGCGGACGGCCGAACTCGACCCGTTCCTGCCGTTCCGCAAGCCCATTTTATCGACGTTTCAGCTTCGCGCCCCGTAGGCAAGGGGCGGACTGGTCAAGCAAGGGAAGGCGGAAGCCCATGGACGAAGGCGTCGGCGTCGAAGCCGGACCGCGCCCGAACTGATCCGATGGCCTGAGGCCCGACGCGATGGTTCGGATGCTTGCGCCGCGGCTTCCCCTCGCGCGGACCGCAATAGTCCGGCTTCCGCCGAAAGAGGCCGACCCCTATTACCTCACTCCCGGGTGGCGGGAGCTGCGCCGCCAGACGCTCGCGCGCGACGGCGGCGTGTGCACTGTGCCTGGCTGCGGCCGCGCGGCCGTAGTGGCCGACCACATCGTCTCCCGCAAGGAAGGCGGGGCGGACGCGCTGCATAACACGCGGTCGCTGTGCCGGTTGCACGACAACCGATTCCGCGAAGGTCCAACCGGAAGGCGTCCCCAGCGCGCGGGGGGATAGGGGTTTGCGTTTCGCGCCGGCGGCCTCGCTGTAACCGGGCGCCCCCGCACGCGCAGATTTTTTTCCCCTTAAAAAAGGAAATCCCTCCTTGGCCGCAAAAAAGAGAACAGCGCCGCCGGCGACGGGGCCGGCCTGGCCGGCCGACAAGGTCGAGCGCCGGAGCGTCGCCTCGCTCGTTCCGTACGCCCGCAACCCGCGGACGACTTCGACGTGGCGCTGATGGGCTTCTCACTCGAGGAGATCGGAGCCCTGTCCTGGTGGTGACGACGTGAGGATCGCCGTTCGCAACCGCTGCTCGGCCTGGCGGCGCACCAAGGGCAAGCGGGTCGTGCTGGACCGGCCTACAAGGCAATGACAAAATTGGCTGCGAACGAACGCCCTTCGATTGATGCTCGATTCCCGCCGGCTCCGAGCGAACGGCGGCCCTTCGAGGCCTTTTCCCACAATGACGCCACACCGATCACGATTTAGCGCTCGGGGCGCCGCGAATTACCCAAATTGTTCTGGTTGGATACTTGACAAGACTTCCGTCAGTTCACCCAAGTACGTCAGTTCACTCGAGGAGGATTCAATGACCGGTTTACTCACCAGACGCGGTTTGCTCGGCCTCGGCGCCACCGGAATTGTCGGTCTCGGCCTCGCGGGCGCCTCGCCGATGGCCGCCTTGGCCGCCGAGCAGGGCAAGAAGTTCAAGATCGCCCTGTCGAATTCCTATATCGGCAACAAGTGGCGCATCGAGATGGAGAACGTGTGGAAGGCCGCCCTCGGCATGGAGCCGTTCAAATCCGAAGTCGAAGGCTCCTGGTTCAACTCCGGCAACGACGTCAGCAAGCAGTCGCAGCAGATATCGGACCTGATCGCCCGCAAGGTCGATGCGATCGTCGTCGATGCGGCGTCCCCGACCGGGCTCAACGGCATTCTCACCCAGGCCAGCCAGCGCGGTATCCTCGTCGTGTCGTTCGACAACATCGTCACCGCGCCCTCGGCGCTCAAGGTCAACACCGACCAGGTCGCGTTCGGGCGGCAGCTCGCCGAATGGCTCGCCAAGAAGCTCGACGGCAAGGGCAACGTCATCATGGTGACCGGCGTGGCCGGAACCTCGGTCGACCAGGACCGCAACAAGGGCGCCGATGAAGTCTGGGCGAAGAACCCGGGCATCAAGGTCGTCAACCGCTACACCGGCATGTGGGACTCGGCCACGGCCGAGCGCAACACCGCCTCGATCCTGCCGTCGCTGCCGCCGATCCAGGGGATCTGGTGCCAGGGCGGGACGGACGGCGTGCTCAAGGCGTTCATCGCCGCGAACCGTACATTGCCGCCGACAGCGGGCGAAGCGGAGAACGGCTTCCGCAAGTTCATGCTTGGCTACATGGGACACAAGGTCGAAGGCATTTCCATCGGCCAACCGCCGTTCCTCTCGGTCATTTCGCTCGAGCTTGCGCGACGCATCCTCAATAAGAGCTATCCAAAGAAGGACGTCACCATCCCCTTCCCGTATGTGACCAACGAGACCGTCAAGGTCGGCGAGACCGTATTCCCTGACCTTCCGGACAGCTTCTTCGACGACTTCACCGACAGCGGGCCGCACCCGATCCTGACGCTGTGTATCGATGCGGCGACCGAGGGCAAGCCTTGTCCGGGGAAGCTCGACGTCAATCTCCCCTCCTCGACGACATGAGGCCAGCGTCCAGCGCTTCAGGCGAACCGAGCGCGGCGGCCGTCGAGGGACTGAAGCTCTCCAAATCCTTCGGCGGCGTCCGGGCGCTGGACAGCGCTTCCTTCTCGGCCATCCGGGGAGAAGTGCATGCTCTGGTTGGCGAAAACGGCGCCGGCAAGAGCACGCTGATCAAGCTTCTTGGCGGGCGGCTGCGGCCGGACGCGGGCGAAATCCGGGTCCGGGGCGAGTCCGTCCAGATGAACGGCCCCGAGCGCGCGCATGCGCTCGGGGTGTGGACGGTTTTCCAGGAGCTCACCCTGCTTCCGTGGATGACGGTGGCGGAGAATCTGCTCATCCGTCGCGAGCCGCGCCGGCGCCTGGGCCTCATCGACCGCGGCCGGATGGCCAGCGAGGCGGACGCGATCCTCGCGGGGTTCGGCGTCCGCGACATCGACCCGCGCGCGATCATCGAGGACCTCTCGCTCGCCAAGCGCCAGATCGTCGAGATCGTGCGGGTCATCGCGCAAAAGCCCGAAATGGTCCTTCTCGACGAACCGACGTCGTCGCTCGGCGACAGCGAGGTCGAGTGGCTTTTCCGCCTCGTCCGCGACCTGCGCGGGCAGAACCGCTGCATCATCTTCACATCGCACCGCTGGAACGAGATCATCGATATCGCCGACCGGATCACGATCTTCCGCAACGGCAAGGACCTCGGCACATTCACCGAGATCGACGAAGACCAGGCGGTGAGCCTGATGACCGGCCACAGGGTGGAGGCGCACTACCCGAAACCGCCGGCGCTCGCCGAGGCGCGCGAGATGCTCGCAGCCCGGGGACTCTCGGGGCCCGGCCTCACAGACGTTTCGCTGACGTTGCACGCAAGCGAAATCCTCGGCGTCGGCGGACTCGCCGGCCACGGCCACCGCGAACTGTTCTTTTCTTTGTTCGGCGCCGCGCCGAAGACCGGGGGCGAGATCGTCGTGGCGGGAAAGCGAGCGCGCATGAAGAGCCCGCGCGACGCCGCCCGCCTCGGCATGGCGCTCGTTCCTGAAGACCGCAAGACCGAAGGGCTGCTGCTGCCGATGTCGGTTGCGGTAAACCTGACGCTCGCCATCCTGTCGAAAATATCGGCGATCGGCGTCATGCTGGGCGGACGCGAACGCCGTCTCGCCGGCCAGATGATCGATGCGTTGAAGATCCGGACGCCGGATCTCAGCAATCCGGTCGGAAGACTGAGCGGCGGTAACCAGCAGAAGGTCCTGCTCGCGCGGTGGCTGCTCGCCAATTCGCGCATCATCCTCCTTTACGATGTGACGCGCGGCGTGGACGTCGCCACCAAGCATGAGATCTACGAGCTGATGATCCGCCTGGCGGGCGAGGGGCGCGCCATTCTGTTCTATTCGAGCGACGCCGAAGAGCTGGCGCACCTTTGCCACCGCGTCCTGGTGATGCGGGAGGGGCGGATCGCTGCAGAGCTGAAGGCGCCGGGCATCACCGCCGAACAGATCGTTTCGGCCGCAGTGAGAGAAGCTTCCGTTGTCCACTGAAGCGGCGATCGACGTCGATCGGCCCTCGAGGCTCACCCATTTCGTCGCCCAGAACGTCGGTCTGGTTCTCGCGCTCGCCATGCTCGCCATGGCGATCATCGTCTATTGCGCCGTGTATTGGGACCAGCAGGCGGCGCTGCCCGGGAATTTCGAGATCACCTCCACCGTCAACAACACCATGCCGCTCGTGCTCGCCGGGGTGGGGCAGGGGTTCGTCGTCGTCGCGCGCGCCCTCGATCTCTCGGTCGGCGGGGTGATGGATCTCTCCAATGCGCTGGCCGCCGTCCATATTCACGACGGCGTCGCCGGCATGATTGGCTGGAGCCTGCTGATCCTGCTCGTCGGCGCCGTGTGCGGCCTGGTCAATGGCCTTCTGGTCGGCGTCGGACGGCTTCAGCCGATCCTGGTCACTCTGGCGACGCTGGCGATCTATCAGGGGCTCGCGATCCGCATCCTGCCGCAGCCGGGCGGCGCGATCCCGCCCATCTACACCGCCGTGCTTGTCAATCCCAACCAGCCCTACGCGCTCCTCTATGTCCTGCTCGTCGGGTTCATCTGGTACGCCTTCCGGCGAAGCTCGATCGGGGTCTCCATATTCGCGCTCGGTAACGACGAGATGGCGGCGCGCGCCAACGGCGTCGATACGGTTCGTGCGCGCGTGACCGCATTCGTGTTGAGCGGGGTCATGTCGGCGGCCGCCGGTCTCTTTCTGGTCGCCACCGCCACCGCCGGCGACGCGACGACCGGCGACGGCTACACGCTGACCTCGATCGTCGCCGTGGTCCTAGGCGGGATGAACCTGTTCGGCGGGCGCGGCAGCGGCGTTGGGGTCATCGCCGGCGCCTTCGTCACCACGATGATCGTCAACATCCTGTTCTTTTCGAACATCGATCCGCTCTACCAGTCGTTCTACGAGGGGCTCTTCCTGGTCGTCGCCGTCGTCGCCGGTGGCCTGATCGGCCGTCTTCTGAGGCTCCGGCGACGATGAGTCTCCTGGAACAGCTCGGCCTGACCAAGGATCGCCGCAGGATCCTCTACGCCTATCTGGCGGCGATTCTCCTGTTCGTCATCGGCGACATCGTGCATCCGGGCTTCGCCCGTCCGGCCAGCATCACCGCCATCCTGACCGTCGCCTCCTTCGTCGGGCTGGTCGCCGCGGGACAGACTTTCGTCGTGTTGATCGGCGGCATCGACCTCTCGGTTCCCTGGGTTCTCAACGGCGCGGCGATCCTTCTCGTGACCACCTCGCTCGGACAGGACAGCCGGTCCCTCTATGCGCTCTTTCTGACGCTCGGCATGGGCGCCGCCGCCGGTCTCGTCAACGGCTTCATCATCGCCTTCCTTGGAGTCCCCGCGGTGGTCATGACCCTCGCCATGGACGGCATCATGGAGGGACTGACCCTGGGCCTCAGCGGCGGCATGACCTGCTCGGCCTGCGCCTCCTATGCGCCGCCGGTCGTCCAGGACGCGGTGCACGGCGGCGTCCTCGGCGTCCCCGCCGCCGTCATCCTGTGGGTCGGCGTCATCGCGGTCGTGTCGTTCATCCTCAGTCTGACAACCTTCGGCCGCAAGACCTACGCGATCGGCAACAATCCGCTGGCGAGCTTTCTGGCCGGCGTCAACGTCCGCTTCGTCACAATGCTGCTCTACGTGCTCAGCGGATTTTTCGCGGCGCTGGCCGGAGTGCTGCTGGTCGGCTTCGGCGGTCAGGCGTCGCTCGGAATGGGGACCCCGTACCTCTTCCAGTCGATCGCGGCCGTCGTCATCGGCGGCGTCTACATGCTGGGGGGCCGCGGCCATTACCTCGGGGCGGCGGCGGGCGCGGTCACCCTGGTGGCGCTGGTCAGCGTCCTTCTCGCGATGAACATGCCCGACTACGGGCGCAACATCATCTACGGGATCGTCATCCTCGTTCTGCTCCTTCTCTACGGCCGCGAGGAGAAGGAGGAGTGAGCAAAGGCTTTCCTTCCGTGGCGATCCGGCCAGCCCTGGGAAGGGGGTCAGGAAGTTGCGGGCAGTCTCGTAGGCGTTGCCCAGCTTGTCCGCGACCCAGGCAGGCCTGATGCGATAGGGGCGGGCGGCGAGGGCGATTCTACGATGAAAAGTGTCCACCCTGGTCAAAAAGCTGTTGATCCGCCGGCAGAGCCCCGCAAATCGTCCTCTGAAAGACCCAGCCTACCCGCGGATCTCCGCGAAGGCCGCCAGCGCCCGGGCGCGGGCGGCGGCATGGTCGACGATCGGCCTCGGATAGGTCTTGCCCAGCACGACGCCGGCGCGCGCGAGCGCTTCCCCGGGAGCACGCCACGGGGCGTGGATATGCGGGGCCTCGAGCTTCGCGAGCTCCGGGACCCAGCGGCGGACATAGGCGCCTTCGGGGTCGAACTTTTCCGCCTGCAGAACCGGGTTGAATATGCGGAAATAGGGCGCAGCATCGACGCCGCATCCGGCCACCCACTGCCAGTTTTGCGGATTGCTGGCGGGATCGGCGTCGCACAGCGTGTCCCAAAACCATTCCTCGCCGCGCCGCCAATCGACGAGAAGGTGCTTCGCCAGGAAGGAGCCGGCGATCATGCGCGCCCGGTTGGGCAGGAAGCCGGTTCGCCATAACTGGCGCATGCCGGCGTCGACGACCGGATATCCGGTTTCGCCGCGCGTCCAGGCGCGAAAGCCGGCGCGGTCGTCACGCCACGGAAAGCGGTCGAACTCCCGGCGCAGCGGACGCTCGGCCATATCGGGATGAGCATAGAGGAGGGCTGCGGCGAAGTCGCGCCAGCCGAGCTCCGCGAGATATTTCTCCGCCGCTGGCGCGAGGCGCGGATCCGCCGCCGCGGCGCTTTCGACGGCGGCGGCGACCCGGCGGACAGAAAGCTCGCCGAAGCGAAGATGGGCAGAGAGGCGCCCGGTCGCGTCGACCCCGAGCTGGTCCCGTGCGCTTGCGTAGGAAGGCAGCGCCTCGCCGACGAAGCTGCCGAGCGCCCCGAGGCCGCCTTCTTCGCCGGGAGTCTCGCCAAGTGCGAGTTCGGCCGACCAGTCGGGCGCGGTCGGCGTCAGCCGGAGAGCCTCGATCGGGATCCGCTCCGGCGCGGCGGCCGGCCATGGCGCCGCCCTGAGGAGGGCAGGGGCGGGGAGCGGCGGGGCGAGCACGACCTGCGTCTGATGCCGACGCCAGAAAGCCGAGAAGGTCGCAGACGGCGCGCCGTCCGCTCGGGCGAGCTCCCATGGCTCGCGCATGAGGCGGCCGTTGAAGCTTGCGCCCTCGACGCCGCGCTGGCGCAAAGAAGCCTTGACGCCCGCATCGAGCGCGATTGCGGCGCCCTCGTAGCGCCGGGTCCATAACACGCTGTCGGCGGCGGCCGCTTCGGCGACAGCGAGAATCGTCCGGTCGGCTGGGCCGCGAAGGACGTCGAGCCGCGCGCCCCGCTCCCTCAGGCGCTTCTCCATCGCCTTCAGGGACTGCGCGAGACGCCATTTCGAGGCGCCCCCGGGCGGCCGGCCGTTCCGGGCCTGCTCGTCGTGGACATAGACATAGAGCGCCAGCCGGTCCGCCGCTGCGGCGACCGCCGGCTGGTCGTCGAGCCGCAGGTCATCGCGAAGCCAGACCATGTCGACGCGCATTTGAGTCTCCTTAGCCGGGCGACGGCGCCCCAAGTCAAGAAACGCAAGGAAAAGAGATTTGGATGAGGCTTAGGGAAACCCGTCGCATGGCTTGGGCGTTATCAGGGCTGGGCTGGGAGAATCGGAGGAGTCTCCATGACCAGCAGGTTCACCGCCGCCCTCGCGGCGGGCGTAGCGTCTCTCGCCCTCTGCGCCGGCTCGGCCGCCGCCGCGCCTTCGGCCGGGACGCCGAAAAGCGTCTATTTCATCTTCACTGGATACGCCTATCCCTATTTCGCGCCGATGGCCGAAGCGGTCAAACAGGCGGCGAGCCATTATCCGGACATGTCGATCAAGATCGTCAACGCCAACAATTCGGCCTCCGACGAAATCGCCGACATCAACGAGGCCGTCGCCGCTGGCGCCAAGGGAATCATCCTCAATACGATCCAGGAGTTGGTCACCGCGACGGCGGAAAAGGCGATGAAGGCGGGCATTCCCGTCGTCACCGTCGACCGGGACGTCAGCAATCCGACCGCGCGCGACGCCTTCATCGGCGACAACGACGAAACGCTCGGCCGCGAGGAGACCCAGTACGGCGTCGATGCGCTGGCCAAGATGAACATGCCGAAGCCATGGCATGTCGTCGTGCTCCAGGGCACGCTCGGCGCCAGCGTTTCGATCGGCAGGCTGAAGGGGGCGATGGCCGTCCTGCAGCCGCTGGTCGAAAAGAAGGAGGTCGATATCGTCCTTAACCAGTCGGCCAATTTCGCCACCGATGTGGCGCAAACCACGATGACCGCCGAGCTCGCCAAGACGACCGACATCCAGCTCGTCGTCTGCGGCAACGACGCGATGGCGCTCGGGGTCATCAACGCTTTGAAGACCCACGGGATCACCCCCGGACAGAAAACGCTGGTCGTCGGCGCGGACGCCCAGCCGGAGAGCCTGGACGCGGTCAAGGCTGGGACGCAGCTCGACACCGTCACCCACTCGCCGTTCGTCGAGGCCTATTGGGCGGTCGAAGCGATGCAGAACGTACTCAAGAACGGGACGAAGCCGACGGAAGCGAAGTTCCCGCACGGCGACGTCATCATCCCGATGACGCTGGTCGACAAGGCGAACGTCGACAAGATCGCCGCCTGGGGAACGCCGAAGGAGATTCCGCCCCTGCCTTATGGCTCTTCGCAAAGTTTCAGCGTGACAAGCGCGAAGTGACAGGCAAGGCGAAAAAGGCGGCCGCCGCGACGAGCGGCGGACGCTCGCCGCTCCTATCCGTTCGCGACGTGGTGAAGACGTTCGGGCCGGTCCGGGCGGTGGACGGGGTGAGCCTCGACTTCTTCCCGCAAGAGGTGGTCGGGATCGTCGGCGACAACGGAGCGGGCAAGTCGACTTTTCTTTCGCTGCTCACCGGATTTCATCATCCGGACTCCGGTCGCTTCGTCTATCGCGGGCGCGAGGTTCACGTCCGCTCGCCGCGCACGGCGAGGGCCGAGCTCAAGATCGAGATGATCTATCAGCGGCTCGAGCTCGCGCCGGATTTGAAGGTCTGGGAAAACCTGTTCCTCGGCGAGGAATTGCGGCGCATGTGGTTCTGGTCGGCGCGGGAGCAAATGCGCAGGCGCGCCGCCGACGTGCTCCAACAGCTGAAAACCAAGATCCGGCCCGAGGATGTCGTGGGAGAGCTGTCGGGCGGAGAGCAGCAGGCGGTCGCGATCGGGCGGGCGATCCTGTTCGAGCGCGAGATCATCATCATGGACGAGCCGACGGCGGCGATATCGGTGCAGAAGGTCGGAGACGTGCTCGCGTTGATCGGCCGGCTGCGCACGGCGGGAAAAACAATCCTACTGGTCAGCCATCGGCTGGAAGACCTGCTGCAGGTTTGCAACCGCATCGTCGTCTTCCGGCAGGGGAAGGTTCGCACGATCCTCGATAATCGCGACCTGAGCATCTCCGACTTGGTGCACGAAATGTTCTGAAGCGCTCGCCTACTTGGCGGACGCCAGTCTCGCCTGCAGTCCGGCGAGCACGAGAATGACGGCGACGAAGATATATTCGTACAGCGCCGGCAGGCCGATCAGCACGATGATGTCGTTGATGACGCCGATGACGAGGACGCCGAGCGCCGCGCCGACGATCGTGCCGCGTCCTCCGCTGAAGGGAATTCCGCCAAGGATCACGCCGGCGATCGCCTGCAATGAGTAGCCCGCGCCGGTCAGCGGGTAGATCGAAACCTGCCAGGCGGTGATCATGATCCCGGCGAGCGCCGCCGCCAGGCCCGACATCGCCAGCGCGAGCACCTTGATGCCGTTCGTCCGCACCCCGACCGCGCGCGCCGCGTTCTCGTTGGAGCCGGTCGCCCGGATCCGGGCCCCGAGCGGCGTGAACGACACGACGACCTGGGCGAGGATCACGACGACGACGGAAACGATGACCAGGACCGGGACGCCGCCAATGGTCCCGGCGATCCCCGAAAAGCCAAAGGGCCGCGATGGGCTGACGGCGTCGGGGCTGATGTAGTTTCCCCCGTTGAACAGCAAGGCCACGCCTCGGAAGCCCCAGTAGGAGGCGAGCGTGACGAGGAAGGAGGGGATGCCGCCGCGCGCCACGAGCAGCCCGGCGAGCGCGCCGACGGCGGCGCCCGCGGCCAGCGTCAGCGAGACGGCCGCGCCGGCTGGAACGTCGTTGAAGACCGTCAGCCAAGCGATGAACATGCCCGACGCAGCCATCACGCTCTCGACGCCGAGATCGATCATGCCAACGAGGATGACGACCCCCTCGCCGACGGCGATGACGATCAGGAAGCTGGAGCTCGTCAACACCGCGAGCAGGTTGTTGACCGTGAGAAAGGACGGGGCGAGCGCGGTCGCGACCGCGCAGATGACGATGAGAAAGGCGAAAGGCCGGCGCACGCTGCCGGGCCGACCGGCCAGCGCGCCAACAGTCCTTCGCCAAGCGTCGATGTTCATCCGATCGTTCGCGAATATGGGCGCGAGTCAGCCGTGCGGGTCATTCGTGGTGCTCGGCTGAACCTCTGTTCCCGGCCCCTCGACCGCGCGCTTCCGATTGCTTGGCCCGAGCGCAACGCCGACGCCCTTGTTGACGAATTGGAGCGTGTAGACCTTCTTGTAGTCGGTGTCCGGCTTCACGATTCCGGCCATCACCATCTGGTCGAAAAAGTCCTTGATCCGCGCGTCGGTCATCGCGCCAATGCCGAGTCGCAACGCATCGCCTAAATCGACGATGCCGTATTCCTTGAGCTTGGCGATCGAGTAGGCGATCTGGGCGTCGGTTATGCCGGGATTATCCCGCTTGATCGCCGCATTGGCCTTGGTGTTGTCGCCGTACAGGTAGTGGTACCAGCCGATGGCCGAAGCGTCGACGAACCGCTGCACGAGACTCGGATCCTTCGCGACCGTGTCGCGCCGCGCGACGATCAGACACGAGTAGGTGGAATACCCGTAATCGGCCAGCAGGAATACATTGGGTTTGAAATGTCCCTGCCGCTCAACCGCGTACGGCTCCGAGGTTAAATAGCCCTCTTGAATCGAATGTTTGTCAATGATGAACGGCGCCGAATTGAAATCATATGGCTTGACGACAGAAAGTTTGAATCCCCAACGCTTCACCATCCAGGTGTAAAAGGAATACAGACCGCCGGCGCTGACGAAGGCAGGCGAAGCGTTCGGAAGTTCGGTCCATTTGTCCAGGTCGACGCCAGGATGCGACATAAAGATCTGCGGATCTTTCTGGAATTCCGCCGCCACCACGACGAGAGGAAGATGGCGCTGCTCGCCGAGGAAGTTTCCGAGCAAGTCTCCGCCCTCAAAAAAGTCGAGTTTGCCGGTGAGCAGGAGGAGGCCGCCGTTCGATTCCGGACTGCTCGGCCGGATCGTGACATCGAGCCCGTATTTGGCGTAGGTGCCGTCGACGACGGCCTGATAAAAACCCCCGGACTCGGCGGTCGCGAGCCAGTTCAGGCCGAATGTGACTTTGTCGAGCGCGAGGGCGGGGCCGGATGAGGCAATGAGGGCCGCAAGCCCGACGATAAAGGCGACGAGAACCAAGGGCTCATCCTCCGGCGCCGACCGGGAACGCGCGTGACCCCAAACCTGTTCCGGTCGGCCTGTTTGAATGACAGGCCGAACCGCGTTCCGCCTTGGCGGCGCCAAAATGACGCTGCTCAGAAAGCGCGTCCGGCAACAGCATCGACGCCAGGGGAGTAGGAATGGCGGTTTCGGAAAGCGGAGAAACGAGCGGCGCGGGCGGGGTCAAGGCGGTCCATAGCTGGACGAAGCGCATCCTCGGGTCGATCGGCGGCCTCGTGCTGGCGACCGGCGTGCTGGGGACGGCGATCAGCGCCTATTTCCAGGAACGGAGCTGGACCTATCAGAAACGCGCGGACAAGATCGACAAGGACGCGGCCGCCGCCATGGCCGCCCTCGACAGCCTCAACAAGATCGTCGACGAGAAATTCCTGTCGACCTACGGCCTGGACGACGCGATCAAGAACAGGGTCGAAGGCGACAAGCTCAACGAGGCGGTCAAGCGCTTCTACGCGGCCGACAAGCTCTGGGAGCAGCAGCATCAGGCGCTGGCTTCGACGTTCGAGATCGTCATCGACTCGCAGTTCGGGGTCGACGACCTCGACGCGGCCACCCGCGCGAAAGCGGTCGATTGCAGGCATTACACCCTGAACGGCATGCAGCCGATCGGCGAAGCGATCCCGGTCCGGGCTCTGCTCGAAATCGTCTATACTTGTGAAACGAAGCTGAAGCAGAGCATCGAAAGCCAGTTGCGCGCCCGTGACGAAAACGGCGGCGTATGGCCGGCGGCGACGGCCGCGCCCGATCCCGGCCGGCTGATGCTGGGGCACGTCTGGCGGGTCAACAACGTGCTGCAATGCATGATGGTGCAGCGGGCCGTCGAAATCCGGAACCAGCCGCTACAGACGTCGATGCTGCCGTTCGCCCAGCCTTCGACGGCGGTCCCCTACGGCGCTTCGCAAGCCGATCGCGCCAGGGAGGAGCGATGCGTCGACCCCTATCGCAACGATCCGGCCTTCGGCGTCGCCTCAGCCAAGGCAAAGTGACCTTGGTCGCTCCTGCAACCGCCGCGATATCATGCAGGAGACGGGTGTCCTTCTAGGGCCTGTCTTCATTTGATCTTGAGAACGGATTGGAATCGGAGGCGGAACGTTTTGTGTTTCGGATAGGAGAGGGATTCCCAAATCAGCAAATGTCTAACTCGTGAGCGGTCGGCCTTTAGGAGGGGCTGACCGATGCGACGATATTCCCTGCGCGACGACCAGTGGGATCGGATCAAGAACATTCTGCCGGGCCGCGAAGGCCATGTGGGCGGCACTGCGGCGGACAATCGGCTGTTCGTCGAAGCTGTTCTTTTCAGGTTTCGAGCCGGTGTCCCGTGGCGCGATCTGCCCGAGCGCTTCGGCGACTGGAAGATCGTCTACCAGCGCTTCAACCGATGGGCCAAGAGCGGCGTTTTCGAGCGGGTTTTCAAGCTCTTGGCCGACGACCACGACAACGAGTACATGATGATCGACGCCACCGATCGTGCGCGCTCATCAGCATAGCGCGGGCGCCCAAAAAAGAGGGCGCGCAAGCCATCGGCCGATCCCGCGGCGGATTGACCACCAAAATCCACGCGGTTGTCGATGCCCTCGGCAATCCCGCCGGGATCATGCTCAGCCCGGGCCAGGATCACGATCTGACTTGCGCCGAAGCTCTAATCGAAGCCCTCGATCCCCACGCTCTGATCGCCGACAAGGCCTTCGACGCCAACTCCTTCATCAGCGCCCTCAATGCTCGAGCGATCACCCCAGTCATCCCACCCAAATCAAACCGAAAAACCCCGCGCCCGTGCGATTTCATCCTCTACTGCGAACGCAATCTCATTGAGCGTTTCTTCAACAAGCTCAAACATTTCCGCGCCATCGCCACGCGCTACGACAAGCTCGCATAAGATTTTCCTCGCCGGGGTTCAACTCGCCTGCGCCGTCATCCTCCTCAACTGAACACAGGCCCTAGATACCTCTGGCGGGCGTCAGGCATAATCGTCGCCCACGCCCGCAGATGCCGGCTGGGCCACAACGCGCCATTTTGTCGGCCTCATGCGTCGGCTAAAGCGCCGCAGGCGCCGCCGCAACACATGCCGGCCGAGCAGGATCCGAAGTCGGGGTCCGACCCGGCGCCGATGTCGCCGCCCTTGTTGGGGGAGGCGATCAGCGAAAGCTGCTGCTCGAGGTTTGCGCTTTCGCAGCTCTTGCAGACCGGCTTCTCGCCCGACATCACGAGTGTCTGGAATTCTTCGCCGCAAGAGCGGCAGCGATAGGCGAAGATCGGCATTCTGGGGTCTCTCGAATACATTCTCTCCCGTGAATATGTTCGCTGCGGCGCGCGACGTCAAGACCGGCTGGGCGGGCGCCGGCCGGTCCTCTCAACGCGACTACGTGCGTGGCGGACCAATCCGTTCGCGCCCTCCCTTCGCGCCGGAACACGCTACGCCTCGCGGTTCTCGCTGCGCTCGTCGCCTGCGCCTTCATGCCGCAGTCTCGAAGCCGCCTTGTGTCACAGTTTTGAGGAGATTGCGGCCTACCTCGCCCTTGTCCGCTTCGGCGCTCCGGAGACGCCGATGCGAACAGCCGCTCGCCTCCGCCCCCGGCGGGGAAGCCTTGCGCTTCGTGCCATGGCCGCCGCAAGGAGCGATCGGCGGCAAGGAGAGCTGCGAAATGACCACCGAAGTTCGAGCCGCCGCCCCAAGCACGACGCAGCCAACCGTCGCCGACAGGCCGCCGACCTCGTCCGAATTGCCGACCGCGGCCGAACTGGCCGGCCTCTCCGAAGGCGAGGCCGAGCGCCGGCTTCAGCAATACGGTGAGAACGCGCTCGCCGAGCATCAAGTGGGCGTCCTCGAGCGCCTGGCCCATTTCTTCTGGGGACCGATCCCCTGGATGATCGAAATCGCTGCGGTGCTTTCCGGGCTGCTGCGCCATTGGGACGACCTGACGATCATTCTCGTCATGCTGTTCATCAACGCGGGCGTCGGCTTCTGGCAGGAGTTCAAGGCCGACAACGCCATCGCCCTCTTGAAGCAGCGGCTGGCGCTGAAAGCCCGCGTCAAGCGCAGCGGCGCCTGGAAGGACGTCGAAGCACGCCTGCTGGTGCCCGGCGACGTCGTCCTGGTCGGCCTCGGCAATATCGTTCCGGCCGACATGAAACTGATCGAGGGCGATTATCTCAGCGTCGACCAGTCGGCGCTGACCGGAGAATCGCTGCCGGTCGACAAGAAGGTCGGCGACGAGGCCTATTCCGGATCGATCGCCAAGCAGGGCCAGATGACTGGCCTCGTGACCGCGACCGGCATGAACACCTATTTCGGCAAGACGGCGCACCTCGTCCAACAGGCGAAGACGGTGTCCCATTTCCAGCGCGCGGTGCTGAAAATCGGCAATTTCCTCATCCTGACGACGGTCGGGCTGGTGCTCGTCATTGGCGTCGCGGCGCTCTTCCGCCACGACCCGCTGCTCGAGACGGTGCAATTCGCGCTCATCCTCACCGTCGCCTCGATTCCGGTGGCGCTGCCCGCCGTACTTTCGGTGACCATGGCGGTCGGCGCCGAGAAGCTCGCGCGGATGAAGGCGATCGTGTCGCGGCTCGTCTCCATCGAGGAAATGGCGGGCATGGACATCCTGTGCAGCGACAAGACCGGCACGCTGACCAAGAACCAGCTGACCCTCGGCGAGGTCCAGCCGTCGCGCGGCGCGACGTCCGAGGAGCTGATGCTCGCGGCCGGGCTCTCGTCGCGCCGCGACGCGCCCGACGCCATCGATTCCGCGATCCTGGGCGCCGAACCGCCCGGGTTGAAGCTCGAGTCCTACGCCGTGCGCACTTTCCGCCCGTTCGATCCGGTGGCGAAGCGGGCGGAAGCGGACGTCGAAGCGAACGGCGCCCGGTTCACCGTGGCCAAGGGTGCGCCGCAGGTGATCCTCGACCTGTGCAAGCCCGACGCCGCCGAGCGAAAGGCGATCGACGCGCTGGTCGATCAGGACGCTGCCAAGGGCCACCGCACGCTGGGCGTCGCCCGCGCTGACGCGCCGGGAAACTGGTGGTTTCTCGGCCTCCTGCCGCTCTTCGATCCCCCGCGCGACGACAGCGCCGAGACGATTGCCGAGACGCGCGCGATGGGCGTCGACGTCAAGATGGTGACCGGCGACCACGAGGCGATCGCCGCGGAGACCGCGGGAAAGCTGGGGCTCGGCCGCAAGATCCTGGTCGCCGCGGACGCCTTCGCCGAAGGACGCCCCGATCCCGACGCCGCCCGCATCGTCGCCGCAGACGGTTTTGCCCGCGTCTTCCCCGAGCACAAGTTCAAGATCGTGAAGATCCTGCAGGGCGCAGGCCACATCGTCGGGATGACCGGCGACGGCGTCAACGACGCGCCGGCGTTGAAGCAGGCCGACATCGGCATCGCCGTCAGCGGCGCGACCGACGCGGCGCGCGCCGCCGCCGACCTCGTCCTGACCGCGCCGGGCCTCTCCGTCATCACCAGCGCGATCGAGGAAGCGCGCCGCATCTTCGAGCGGATGACGAGCTACGCGATCTACCGCATCGCCGAGACCATGCGGCTCCTTCTGTTCATGACGGCGAGCATCCTGATCTTCAATTTCTATCCGGTCACGGCGATCATGGTCGTGCTGCTCGCGCTGCTCAACGACCTGCCAATCATGATGATCGCCTACGACAACGCGCCGGTCGCCGAGGCGCCGGTGCGCTGGGACATGGGACGCGTGCTGACCATCGCCACGGCGCTCGGCGTCTACGGGGTGATCGAGAGCTTCGTGCTCTACTGGATCGTTCGCGACTATCTCGGGCTCGCCCAGCCACTCGTGCAGGCGCTGATTTTCCTGAAGCTGCTCGTCTCAGGCCACATGACGATCTACCTCACCCGCAACACCGGACCGGTCTGGGAGCGCCCCTGGCCGAGCTGGAAGCTCGTCGTTCCGGCTGAAGCAACCCAGGTCGTCGGCACGCTCGTCGTCGTCTACGGCTTCTTCATGTCGCCGACCGGGTGGCCGCTGGCGCTGATGGTCTGGGCCTATGCGCTCGTCTCGTTCTTCGTCGCGAGCGCGGTCAAGATCGGCGTCTACCAGATGTTCGCGCACCAACCCGCGCGGCAGGCCCGCCATCTCAGTCGCGTCGAGGGTTGGCTGTTCAACCACTTCCATCACATCTGGGCGAGTAAGGGGAGCGAAGGATGAAGAGGAGCATTCTGGTTGCGACCGACGGCTCGGAATTTGCGGATCGGGCGGTCGATTACGCGGCGAGCCTGGCCAAGCGCGAAGGGGCCGATCTCCTGATCGCGAACGTCATCGGCGGCTACGGTCTGCCCGACGGCGTCTTCTTCCGCCTGATCGACCCCGAGCAGGCTTCGCTGAAGGAGATGCTTGAACTCGATATCGGCCGAAATCCTGACGAAGGCGAGAGAGCGAGCGCGAGCAGCAGGCGCGGATTCGATCCAGCTCGAATTGCGCGTGGGTGACGTCGCCGAAGTGGTCATCGAGATCGCGAAGGAAAAGGAGATCAACGCAATCGTTGTCGGGAAGCGCGGCGCCGGTCCCCTCGAGCGGCTCCTACTCGGAAGCGTGTCGCGCAAGGTCGTCACTCTCGCTCCCGTGCCGGTAATCGTCGTTCCCTGAATCACTCTGCCACGTGTGCCACGGGAGCGGCCGACGTGTCGGTCGAGCAGGCGGTGGCCGCGCTCTTGGGCACCATCGAACCCGACTTCGGCGGCATCGACAGGCTGATCATCAACTCAAGCGCACGACCGGCGCGCGACCCACGCTCCGATGAAGCCGCCTCGAGCGATCAGCGCCGCAACATCTCACTCATTGCCGGACATATTCGCCCGGCGCTGCGCACAGCGGGGCGAGTCCCTTGTCCTGAGCGCCGAGCGGCGGCGGCGCAACGAGCCCGTCCGAACGGGCGGCGAGCCAGTCAGACCACGCCGGCCACCAGGACCCGTCTCGGGGCAAAGCGGCAGCAGCCCAGGTCTCGGGATCCGGACGCAGATCGCTCGCCGCGGTCGTCGCAATCCGAAAGTGAGGAACGAACTGCCCTTGGCCCGGAGGAGCGACGATTCCCCGGTTGTGGCCGCCGCTCACGAGCGCGAACGTGATCTCCGTATCGGTGAGATGGTGGATCTTGAACACCGAACGCCAGGGCGCGACATGGTCACGCTCCGTCCCTATGACGAAGAGAGGAACGCGAATGTCCTGGAGTGCGACAAGCCGGCCATCCGCCCTGAACCGGCCTTCGGCGAGGTCGTTGTCGAGATAGAGTTCGCGCAGATATTGGCTGTGCATCCTGAAGGGCATGCGGGTCGCGTCCGAGTCCCACGCCATCAAGTCGTCGACCTGTTCCTTATCGCCCATGAGATATTGATGAATGCCGCGCGACCAAATGAGGTCATTGGAATGCAAAAGGTTGAACGTGCCGGCCATCTGACTCGATTCGAGCGTGCCCTGCTGCCACATCATGTCTTCGAGCAGCGCGAGCTGGCTGTCGTCGATGAAGAGCCTCAACTCCCCCGCGTGCTCGAAATCAGTCTGACCCGCAAACAAACTCAGTGTCTGAAGGCGATCATCCTTATCGCGCGCCATGCTCGCGGCCGTGATGGCGGCCATAGTGCCGCCGATGCAATAGCCGACCAGATGGGCCTTTGAGGCCCCGGTGATTGCGAGCGCCGCGTCGATTGCGGCCATCACGCCCTCGCGCCGGTAGTCGTCGAAACCGATGTTGCGATCCTCCGCGGTCGGGTTGCGCCATGAGATGCAGAAGACGGTGAAGCCACTGTCGACGAGGTAGCGAATCAGCGAATCCTCCGGCCGGAGGTCGAGGATATAGTACTTCATGATCCACGCCGGGACGATGACGACCGGTTCGGCCTGCACCGACGCAGTGGTCGGACTATACTGGATGATTTCGGCGAGCGGAGTCCGTTTGACCACGACGCCCTTCGTAATGGCGACGGTCTCTCCCGGTTTGAACGCCCTTTCCTCTTCGCTGCGCTCACCCGTGAGCAGGCGATTGAGGTCCTGGGCGTAATTGAGAGCGCCTCTGAGAAGGTTGGCTCCGCCTTCGTTGATTGTCTGCTTCAGCGCGACGGGATTGGTTGGAAGAAAATTGGATGGCGCGACCGTGTCGAGGACCTGGCGCACGAAGAAGTCAACCATCTTCAGATGATGGCGCGTTGGGCCATTGATCTCGGAGGTGGCTTCGCCCCACCAGCGTTCCGCTGCGAGGAACGCATCGGCGTAAGCTGAAAACGGCCAATGACCCCATTCCTCGGCCCGAAACCGCCGATCTTGAGCACGCGACTTGGAAGCGACGCCGTCTCCGCTTTTTCTCGCGAAGAACTGCGCCCTGGACAAAAGAGCGGTCTGTTTGGCGAGGGCGCTCAAGACGAGATTCGTCTGCCGTCCGGGCGAAACCGCCAAATGCAGGCCCCAATCGAAAGTCGCCAAGGCGAGGGCCATCGGAGAGAAGCCTCCGGTCAGCCGCGCAATATTCGTATGCACGATGTGGTCAAGCGCATTTTCGCGTTCGGACGGCAAAATCGCCGGCGCAACCGCGCTGGGCGGAGCCACAGGAGCCGCCGTCGACGGCTTCGAAGAAAGAGCGACCGCGCCTTTTATGCCCAACTCCGGGGCTCTCGCGAGTTTCGAACCGGAAGCTCGGGCGCTCTTGACCGTCTGATCCAAAGCAATGCCTCCTCTAGCGCTAGAACAAATAACAAGACTCGCTTGGTCCGCATTGATCTGTCTCAATTGTGAGGTTCGTCTTGTCCAAGGTATGCGATAGCTACGCTAGCGTCGTGGTTTCGGCCGGGCGCCAAAGGAAGCGATGGCATGACTGCGCTGCAAGGCAAGAAGGGGCTGATTGTCGGAGTGGCGAATGACCGCAGCATCGCTTACGGTTGCGCGCGTCACTTCCGCTCCGCCGGAGCCGATCTCGCTATCACGTATCTGAATGACAAGACGGAACGATACGTCCGTCCGCTCGCCTTGCTGCTTGGCTGCGAAATCGCCCGTCAATGCGACGTTGCGGTCCCCGGCCAGCTCGAAGGCGTCTTCGAAGAGATCGCTGCAAAGTGGGGACGCCTCGATTTCGCGCTTCATTCCATCGGCTACGCGCGCGCGGAAGATTTGCACGGTCGCCTCATCGACTGTTCCGCCGAAGGCTTCGCCTACGCCATGCAGGTTTCCGTGCATTCGTTCTTCCGGATGGCGAGGGCTGCGGAACCTTTGATGACTTCGGGCGGCTGTCTCTTGGCGATCACCTTCTACGGCGCCGAAAAGGCGATGCCCCACTATGGCGTCATGGGGCCGGTCAAGGCGGCGCTCGAAACCGCAGTCCAGTACATGGCGGTCGAGCTGGGCGAAAAGAGGATCCGGGTCAACGCCATTTCCTCTGGCCCGGCGGCGACGCGTTCGGCGGCAGGTCTCAGTCATTTTGACGAGATGCTCGACCGAGCCGCCAGGGAAGCGCCGGAGCACCGACTCATTACGCCCGACGACGTCGGCGCATTGGCCACATTCCTGGTGAGCGACGAGGCGAGCGCCATCACGGGCAACATCTCCTATGTGGACGCGGGCTACCATGTCGTGGGTTGACATCGTCTCTCGTCCGGTGAAGGCCCTCGCTCTGCTCCTAGCCGGGAGCGCTTCCATCCCATGGTGAACCGCATGTCGAACGTCCCGACTGCTCTTTCGACCCAACCGACCTTCCCGAGCGTTCCCGCCTTCTGGCCCGTTGTCAGCGCAGCGGCGATGGCGGAGGCTGGAATGGAAATCCTGGCGAAGAACCTCGAGTTCGTCGGTGAGGAGATCAAGATCTACGGCAACCTGCGCCCGCGGCTCGCGACGCAAAACGTCGTTCGCCTCGATCTCCGCACCATGGCGCTTCGAGACTATGGTCGTCCCGGCGGCATGCCAACTCTGGTCGACGCGCCCTATGCCGGGCATAGCGCGATGATCGCTGATTATCACAAGGGCCAGAGCCTGATCGAGACGCTGCTCGCGAACGGCGTCGGACATGTCACGTTGACCGACTGGAAGTCGGCGACCGACGACATGAAGGATTTCGACATCGACAATTATCTCGCCGAGTTGATCGTCGCGATCGACGACCTCGGCGGAAAAGTCAACCTCGTCGGCCTCTGCCAGGGCGGCTGGCTTTCCGCGATGGCGGCGGCGCGGTTCCCCGACAAGGTCAACGCGCTCGTTCTGGCGGGCGCGCCGATCGACACAGACGCCGGCGATGGGCCGATCAAGCGCATGGTCCATCGATCGCCACTGTCGTTCTACGAGGAGCTCGTCGAACTCGGCGGAGGCCTGATGAGGGGCAAGTTCATGCTGCGGGGATGGAAGAACATGCATCCGGAGCAGCATTATTTTGAGGAGCACGTCGACCTCTACGAGCACATCGACGATCCGGTCTATGTCGCCAAGCGCGAGACGTTCGAGAGCTGGTACGAAAATCCGCTCGACCTGCCCGGGCGCTGGTATCTTCAGGCGATCCGCCAGCTCTTCATGGAAAACCAGTTCGCCAAGGGCGAGTTCGTCGGCCTCGGCCGTCCCCTCAATCTCAAGTCGATTGCGTGCCCGGTCTATCTGCTGGCCGGCGCCGCCGACGACATCACCTCCAGGGAGCAGGTGTTCGAAGCCGAGCGCCTTCTCGGAACTCCCAAAGAACGGATCGTCAAGAGGCTCGTCCCCGGCGGCCACATCGGCCTTTTCATGGGGGCCAGAACGCTGAAAGAGGCATGGCCACAGATTGCCCAGTGGCTGCTGGATGCGGGTACCGCCTGACGCTCGGCCGTCGTCGCCGGCGACCGGCGCAGCGGATCGCTGGCGGCTTCATCGAAGGTGAGCAGGAGAGGCGCCGCGAGCAAAACTCCTGAAATGGGTTTCACATCATCCTTTAGGACGTAGGCGCGGCGGCCATTGCGAGCGCAGCGAAGCAATCCAACGCCGTCGGCGCACGATCGATTGCGTCGTCGCTGCGCTCCTTGCACGTCAGACGAATTTGATCGCCAAACCAGCGCCACTCTGCGCAGAGACGATCGAGAAATCGCTCTTCGCGTAAGGTTCGCCGGCGAAGTTCAGCACCGCCGTCTTCGCTCCGGCGGTCAGCGTCCACGAGCAGGAGTCTGGGCCCGTCTGCGTGTAGGAAAGCAGCGTCGCGGCCTCGGCGAAACCCCTCGCAACCACCCCGTCGCCCTTGAAGAAATCGTCGATCGTTCCATCGTAGGAGGAGGCTTGGTCCAGGATCAGCTGGTCGCCGCCGGCGAAGGTTACGGTCTCTCCGCTCGAAACGCCCGCCGCCAACTCCAGCCTCGAGCGGTCGGCGAAACTCATGTCTCCGCTTCCGCTGATCGCGATGGCGAGCTTGTCGTTGTCGTTGCTGAAATTGATTGAGCCGTCATTGGTGAGCGGCCCCTCCGACCTCAAGGCGACGTGGACGTGGGCGGCCTGATCTCCGAGGACGTCGAGCAGGCCGTCGTTGACGACGTCCGCAGCCTTGAGCTTGCTCGACGCAGCCAGCGCGCCGCTTACGGGACCGATCTCGATGAATTCGTCGTTCGTCAGCGTCCCGTCAACCATGAGAGAAGATCCGCCGCTGCCAGGGACATCGATCTCCATCTGTCCGCCGATTACGAGCGGGCCGCCGACCGTCAGGGAGGACGAGTGAAGGGTGATCGCCCCCACAACAGACATGGCGCCTGTCGTTTTGATTGAAGCGCCGTCATCGAGCTCGAGTCCGCCGTCGATGGTCTTGAGGCCGGTCAGCGCGCTGTTCGAGCCGGTGTGGTAGTCGTCGGCCACGAACGCGTGAGCGCCGGTCAGCGCCAAACCGCTTGCAAACGAAATCGTCGAGATCTGGCCGTTCGCAAACTCGATCAGAGCATCGCTGGAAAGACTGACGGAGCCGGAAAGCGCGCCGGCGTCGCCAAAGCCCGCCGCCGAGTCGACGTCGAAGATCGCCTTCGCGGCCGACGAGCCGTATAGGCCGATCGTCGCATAGGTCCCGGCGTTCGCCAGGCTCCCGGCCCTTATGGTCGAATCGGTTGAGAGGGTGTTGTCGGTAGGGCCGATCTGGACCGTTCCGGAATTCGCCAGCGTCCCGCCGATCTTCAGCGACGTCCCGCCGTTTCCCGTTTTGCGGTCAATCTGGAGCACGCCGGAGTTGGTCAGGTCGCGGGTGACCGAACTCGCGCCCGCGTCGAAGAAGGTGAGGGTCTGCAAATTCTCGATTGACTTAACGATTCCGAAACTCTTGGTCACCTTGGGCTCGCCCTCGGTGATGACCCGGCTCAACCGATCCGGCAGACCGTCGCTCCAGTCGCTTGGCGTATCCCAGTTGCCCTTCCGGCCAATCCAGCTGTCCGCAGCCATGGCGCGCGCTCCTGAGATCGTGTGACGGTCAAGCGAACGCTGTTGCAGGACAACATTCACCGAGGGTCGCGGGTCGGTTTGATCAACCTGCCACTCGCCGACGCCTCCGGCAAGGAAAGCCCCTTCGTGTCAATCGTGGCAGTTCGTGGCACGCTGTCGACGGAGTCTGTTGTCGCGCCACTCGCCGACGCGGACAGGAAAGCGGCGCCGCGGGACCCGGAAAAATTATCAAGGCCCTCTTCGACCGACGCCAGGAAGCGTATGTCCTTGTCGCTGGAATACCGTATCTTTCTAAGCGACATTGGCGTGGCGGTCACGCACCCGTCAGGATCTCCGCCTTGCTGGCAGGCGATATCAGGAAATGCGGTTCCCGAATTCGACATTTGTCTTGCCTTTTGCGGCTGCCCGCGGAACGTTCGCGCCGCTGATGACAATTCCGTCCATGACCTCCCGCCTCGTCAGCCCCGACGCCAACTCGCCGCTGACCCTGCGCGGCGAGGCCCGGTTCTGGCGCATCTGCTTCGGTCTGTTCCTGGGCGGCCTCGGCACCTTCGCGCTGCTCTATTGCGTCCAGCCGATGATGCCGGCTTTCGCGCGGGCGTTCTCGATATCGCCTGCCGCTGCAAGCCTTTCGCTCTCGGCGGCGACGGGGGTGCTGGCGGTCGCCATGTTTGGGGCGGGGGCGCTGTCGGATGCTCTCGGGCGCAAGACCGTCATGGCCTTTTCGCTCGCCGCCGCGGCCGCGGCGACCGTCGCCATCGCCTTCGCCCCCAACTGGACGACGCTGATCGCGTTGCGCGCGCTGACCGGCCTTGCGCTCTCCGGCGTTCCGGCCGTCGCCATGGCCTATCTCGCCGAGGAGATGGATCGTTCCGCGATCGGGCTCGCCATGGGCCTCTATATCGCGGGCAGCACGTTAGGGGGAATGGGCGGCCGCCTCGCGGTGGCGGCGATCGCCGACCTCGGCGGCTGGCGCGCCGGAGTGGGCGCGATCGGCGCCGTCTCGCTCGTCTGTTCGATTCTGTTCGCCTTATCCTTGCCGCCCCAGCGCGCGGCGCCCCCCAAGGCCCATGCGCTCGCCATTCTGCCGGCGATCCGCCTGCATCTCGGCGACCCGGGCCTGCGGGGCCTCTATGCGCTCGGTTTCCTGGTGATGGGGGCCTTCGTCACCACCTATAACTACATCGGCTTTCGCCTCGCGGCGCCGCCGTTCTCGCTGAGCCAGGCTTCGATCGGCCTTGTGTTCGTCATCTATCTCGTAGGCGCTGTGACCTCGCCGATCGCCGGCGAGCTGGCTGGCCGTTACGGCCGGCGGCGAGTCATTGGGCCGGCGATCATCCTGATGCCGCTCGGCGCCATCGCGACGCTATCGGACAATCTGTGGCTGACCATCTTCGGCGTCGGCCTGGTGACGGCGGGCTTTTTCAGCGGCCATTCGATTGCCTCAAGCTGGGTCGGGCTCAGGGCGGAGAAGGCGCGGGCGCAGGCGAGCGCGCTCTATCTCTTCTTCTACTATCTCGGCTCGAGCGTGGCCGGCACGGTCGGCGGCCTGGTCCTTTCCCGGGCGGAATGGCCCGGCGTCGCCGCCTTCATCGGCGCGCTCGCGCTGCTCGCGCTTCTCGTCGCGTTCCGGCTGTCGCGCGCGCCGCCGCCGGCGCACCTGCAATCCTAAGGGGCGCCGCATGGAGTGGCGCGACGAAGGGCTCGTCATCGGCGTCCGCCGGCACGGCGAGTATTCGGCGATCGTCGAGGCGATGACTCGCTCGCACGGCCGCCACTTCGGACTCGTGCGCGGCGGACGCTCGTCGCGGCTCAGCGCGGCGCTGCAGCCCGGAAATTCGCTGGGCCTTGTCTGGCGCGCCCGGCTCGACGAGCATCTCGGCGCCTATGCGGTCGAGCCTTTGACCTCCAGGGCCGGGCGGCTCATGATGAGTGCGATGGCGCTCGCCGGGATCAACTATCTCGGCGCACTCATGCGGCTCCTGCCTGAGCGCGACCCGCATGAAGCGGTCTACGAGGCGCTGACCCTGATCGTCGACCGGCTCGACGATTCCGCGAGTCGGGCCGGCGCTCGTCGCGCTATTCGAGGCGCAGGTCCTGGCCGAGTGCGGCTTCCGGCTCGACCTTTCCTGCTGCGCTGCGACCGGAGCGAGCGAGAACCTGGTCTATGTGTCGCCGCGTTCGGGACGGGCGGTGAGCCTCGAGGCCGGCGCGCCGTGGCGAGACCGTCTGCTGCCGTTGCCGGCTTTCCTGCGCAAGGACGCCGGGCTCGAGGCGGCGCCGAGCATCGAGGAGGTTGCCGACGGATTTCGCACGACCGGCTTCTTCCTGCAGCGCGACGTCTTCGCTCCCCGAGGCGAGCCGCTCCCCGACTTCCGCCGCGCTTTTCTGGCGGCGGCGAAATTGGGACGCCGATGATTTTCGGGCGTCAGATTCCGGCGTACCATTCGTAGCCGCGGTCCTCCCAGAAGCCTCCTTGCCCGCGCCCGAGGCCTGCAAAGCTATCGACCGCCTCGATGCGCATGACGTATTTCGCCATCTTGTAGCCGAGCTGGCGCTCGACCCTGAGGCGCAGCGGCGCACCGTGCTCGACCTTGAGGGGCGCGCAGTTCATCTCGTAGGCGAGGATGGTCTGCGGATGGAAGGCGTCGATGAGGTCGATCAACTCGTAATAGCGGCCGGTATTGTCGAGCGTCTCTTCCAGCGTGTCGGCGCAGAAGAAGGCGATCAGGCGCGCCTGCGGCTTCAGACCCGCGGCGGCGAGCAGCGCGGAGAGTTGCGCGCCCCTCCACTGCCCGATGCAGCTCCAGCCCTCGACGCAGTCGTGCCGGGTGATCTGCGAGCGAGACGGCAGCGCACGCAGATCATCAAGCGAAAGCTTCATCGGCCGCTCGACGAGGCCGCCGACCTCGAGTCTCCAGTCGATGAACCCTCCCTTGCGCAGGGCGACATAATCCGGATCGTCGGGATCGATCGAGCCGTTCGGCTTGAAGTAGGGAGTGATCGCGCCGGGTGGGTACTCGTGGGCGAGCGCGAGGCGCGGCGCGAGCAGGGCGCGCTGCGCCGCCTCGGTCAGGCTTTCGGCCTTGTCGAGGACGGACATGATGCCCGGCGAGCGGGAATCGAGGTTGCAGCCGGAAAGCGGGATCAGACCGCCGGCCGCGAAGCCGCCTAGGATCGTGCGGCGGCTCATGAGAAGGGAGCGCCTCATCGTGTCTCCTCCGGAATGCGATAGCGGCCGGTGATCATCGAGCGCATGTTGTTGAAGCCGCCGGACAGTAGCACCATCACGAGATGCACGGCGACGAAGGCCACGAGGCAGGCCGCCAGGACGAAATGGATTGTCCGCGCCGACTGGCGGCCGTGGAAGAGCGGGACGAGCCAGGGAAAGGCGGCGTCCATCGCCGGCGACATCGTCAACCCGGCCAGCACGAGCACCGGAAAGGCGACGACGACGCTGAGATAGGCGAGCTTTTGCAGCACGTTGTAATGGAGGGCCTCGTCCCCCTGGGGAAAGCGCAGGCGCGCGTGATCCAGGATCGCGCGCGGGATCGCCTTGAGATCGGCGATTGTCGGCAGGAGATCGTGGAGACGGCGTCCCGCAAAGAGATTGGCGAGATAGACGAGCCCGTTGAGGACGAGCAGCCAGGCGAAGAAAAAGTGCCAGCGCCGCCCCATCGCCAGATCCTGGTCGGCCGGTAGGGTCGCCCAGGACGGAAATCCCCGTTCTTCCCAGTCGCCTTCCGGCCCGCGCGAGTCGCCGAAAAGACCGGTTGTGTCGAACGAGCGGCCGAAGATGGTCGTCACTCCTTTGATTGGGTCGCCATTGTCGTCTTCGGTTGCCGAGAACGAGAAAAAGGGGTGTTTGAACTGGGTCGCCTCGCCCCAGCTCAGCGCGGGACGGGCGTTGAAGATCTGGAGCCCGCTCATCAGGAGCATCAGAAAGCAGAGCGCGTTAACCCAGTGGCAGACGCGCACCAGACCGAGTGGCGGATGACGACGCGGTGTACAGCAACCGGCCGGTCCGAGAATGCAGAGGGAACGGACGCCATGCAGAATGCCTTTGGGTGACTCGGATACTGCTGCGTGAAGTAAAAGTTTCACCATCGTCAGGCTAGGGCCTGTCTTCATTTGATTTGAGAACGGATTGGAATCGTAGGCGGAACGTTTTGTGTTTTGGATAGGAGAGGGATTCCCAAATCAGCAAATGTCTGACTCGTGAGAGGTCGGCCTTCAGGAGGGGCTGACCGATGCGACGATATTCCCTGCGCGACGACCAGTGGGATCGGATCAAAGACATTCTGCCGGGCCGCGAAGGCCATGTGGGCGGCACGGCGGCGGACAATCGGCTGTTCGTCGAAGCTGTTCTTTTCAGGTTTCGAGCCGGTGTTCCGTGGCGTGATCTGCCCGAGCGTTTCGGGGACTGGAAGATCGTCTACCAGCGCTTCAACCGATGGGCCAAGAGCGGCGTTTTCGAGCGAGTTTTCAAGCTCTTGGCCAACGACCACGACAACGAGTACATAGGCATTGGCGGTTTTTTGGTGGCTGCGCGTGAAATTCATCGATTCGGAGAGCCGCGCCGAATGGAACGCGGGTCCCCGCCTCAGCGTTGTTGCTGGCGATAAGAGCAGGAGGAAATCCTTGGGGGCGATCGGGCAGGGGGCAGGCGAGGGTTTGGATCCCAGTACAGGCGCGATGGAGCGGGTGGACGGGCGCGGGGTTTGGCCGCGCGTGGCTGACGACCCGAATTCCGGCATGTGCGATATCCGCCCGGCAGTCGTCATTGGAGAATCGACCGGAGGCGGCCTGAACTTCCTGCTCGCCCTGCTCGTCGCTCTCATGCTGGCCTGCGGCGTGGCCGCCGGAGTCACGGTCAGCTTCGCGCTTGCTTACGCGGACGACAGCGGCGCCGGCTATTAGCGCGTCTAATCCCAAGGCGATCGGCTAGCGGCGGTCGAATCCACGCCTTTTGTGACGGGATCACTAAACCCGCGGCGGTCACGGGCCGTTTCTTGCCCGATGTGATTTGCGGGCGGCGGCTGAAACCTCGTGCACTTGGCTCCGTAACAGCTTCGTTCCGATCACGCGCTGATAGCGACGATCGGCTTCAAACCGAACGGAGACCAGCATGAAAACCAGGATTTCGCTTCTCGCCGCGGCGCTGGCCGCCAGCGTCGCCTTCGCCGCTCCGGCCTATGCGGAGATGACCAAGATGGTCGGCGGCGCGCCAATGTATCCGAGCAAGAACATCATCCAAAATGCGGTCCATTCGAAGGATCACACGACGCTGGTCGCCGCTGTGAAGGCCGCGGGTCTCGTCGACACGCTCGAAGGGGCCGGGCCCTTCACTGTCTTCGCGCCAACCAACGAGGCCTTCGCTCGTCTGCCGGCCGGGACGGTTCAGACCCTGCTGCAGCCTGCGAACAAGGACAAGCTGACCTCGATCCTGACCTATCACGTCGTGCCCGGCCGTCTCACCGAGGGCGACATCGACGCCATGATCAAGAAAGACGGCGGCAAGGCGATGCTGAAGACGGTGGAGGGCGAGGACCTCACCTTCGAGCGCGGCGGCGGGCATCTCTGGGTCATCGACGCCAAAGGCGACAAAGCCGAGGTGACGATCCCGAACGTGATGCAATCAAACGGCGTCATCCAGGTCATCAACGGGGTGCTGATCCCCGGCTGACGCCCGCTCGGCGTTCTTGGGCGACAACCGCGGGCGCTTTCGAACGCGCCCGCCCCTTCACATCCGCGCATGTTCGTCGCTCCGCTCGACCTCGAAGCGCATTGCCTCGGTTGCGTCCCCCGCGCGTCACATTCTAGCATGGCGCCCATGACCATCGGGGTGAAGGCGCCAGACGGGGGACCGGGGTCCGGAGAAATCGATCTCCGGGACCTTTTGCGTCGGGTGGCGGCGCGCGACGAGACGGCGTTCAGGACGCTCTATCGTCAGACCAGCGCAAAACTCTACGGAACCATCTTCCGCATCCTTCAAAGGAAGGAGGTCGCCGCGGAGGCGCTGCAGGAGGTCTACGTCCGCATTTGGGAAAAGGCCGGCGATTTCGACATCGCGAAGGGCTCGCCGCTGGCCTGGATGGCGACCATCGCCCGCAATCGAGCGCTCGATGAAGTGCGCCGCGTGCGTCCGGCATCGCTAGAGGATATGCCAGACGGGTTCGAACCCGCGGCCGAGGCGGTCGATCCGCTCGCGGCGCGCGACAGATCCGAGCGCCTTAACTCGCTCATCGCCTGTCTCGAGAGACTCGAGGACGACAAGCGGGCCATTGTCATGCTCGCGTATTACCACGGCGCGAGCCGCGAGGCGCTCGCCAAGCGCTTCGGGCGGCCCGTGCCGACGATCAAGACCTGGCTGCATCGAAGCCTGGCGCAACTGAGGGACTGCTTGTCGTCATGACTCCCGACGACGATTTCGCCGCGGCAGAATTCGCCCTCGGTACGCTGACGCCCGGCGAGCGGGCGGCCATGGCCGCGCGTCGGCTGCGGGAGCCCGATCTCGATGCGGCAATCCGCGCCTGGGAGGAGCGCCTCGCGCCGCTCGCCGAAGCCGCGCCGCCGATCGACCCGCCAGGCGATTTTCTGCCCGCGATCGAGGAGCGGCTTCGCCGGGCGGGCGCATATGCGCCGCAGTCGATTCCCACCGCCGACCCCACGCTCGTCGCCTTGCGGCGAAGCCTCAGGCGCTGGCGGGTCGGCGCGGTAGCCGCGTCCTGCGTTGCGGCGCTGCTCGCCGCCGGTTTCGCTGCGCGCGAACTGACGCGGCAAGGCGCGCCACGGGAATATGTCGCGATCCTGCAGAAGGACGCCGCCTCGCCGGCCTTCGAGGTGACGGTCGACCTTGACCGGCGGGAGCTGACGGTGCGCCCGGTCGCGGCTCAAGCGCCGCCCGGCAAGTCCTATGAGCTGTGGATCATCGACGCCAAGCTCGGCGCCCCGCGCTCGCTCGGCGTGATTGGCGGCGCGCCACGCGCGCAGAGCCTCGCGGTTTACGACCGCGCCATCGTCAAAAACGCCACCTACGCCGTCACCGTTGAACCGCCCGGCGGCTCGCCCAGCGGCAAGCCGTCCGGGCCGCCCGTGTTCGTGGGCAAGCTGATCCCAATTGGCCCATGAAGGCGCGTAAAGCGTCCTACAAGCGCCTTCAGACCGGGCAGCTCCGCCACGACGTCGAGACAGGAGCCGCGGGCGGCGTGCGCAGGCCAGTCGTCCGAGGAGGGCTCATCGTCATCCTCGTCGATCTCGAGACCGCGCTCCAAAATGTAACGCAGTCCGCTGAGGATCGGCATGTCCGCGCCGCGCGTGGCCTTTCCGACGCCTTCCCAGTCCCTTTCGTCCGCCCGACGGACGAAGTGGCGAACGACGCGCGAGGCGAACGTCCCGCTCGAGAGTTTGCGATCCGCGGCGTCGCGCTCGAAGCGGCGCGCGAAGTCTCCGCCGATCGAGACGATGGCTGCGCCTGCGACATGAGGGTTGGAGCAGGTGGAGACGATCTCGCGTACGATCATTCGATGCCCTCGCTCAAGTCAGCTTTGGCCAGATCCGGCCCGCGTCAGAGCCTCTTTCTGAGGAATAAATTTGTCCGCAGCATGGCGTTGCTTTCAATCGCGTGAAGTTGTTGGCCGATGGGCAACTGCAGAATTGGCGTCGCCAAGAATTGTCAATGTTCTGTCACATTGACCTATGTGCGGTGCAACAGAAATATACCTTACATTTCGGTGACGGTTTCGTCTTCGTGGGGGGATTTTTAATTCGGCCACAATTATTAACTAATTTTGGTCGCTTGCGAGCCCGAGTTCGGCAGCCAGCAAGCCATCCTTGGGCGGCGCCCGTTCCGGAGCGGTAGCAGCGCGAATCGAGCAACTCATCGGTTCCGCCGGCGCCCGAACCGCGATATCTGCCGCCCTACAGCCCGAACATGAACCCGATCGAGAAGGCTTCACTTTGCGCAAGCTCGCCGAGCCACCGTCGCGAGCCGGACGAGGGCGCTCGAAGCCTGCGCCCACATACAACTTGACCGGAGTTTGCTCTAGCCGTTGATCTCTGACGCCGATCAAATACTGGCCGCGACGGTCTCCGTGCCGGAACGTCGCTCCGGTTTGCTGGCGTCGAGCCGGAATTGCAAATAGTCCGCGGCCAGGACCGAGGCATAGCGTGGACTTTGCCCGGGAGCGACGCAGGAGGGGATCACGGCGACTTCCGCGTCAGGGTGAGGGTCGTAGAAGAAGGCGATGGAATAGCGTTCGCGGCCGCTGCGGTTGACGACGCGGTGCGGGGTCGAAACGTAGACGTCGTTCGTCCAGCGCATCAGGCAGTCGCCGATATTGACGACAAAGGCGCCGGGCAGGGGAGGGGCCTCGATCCATTCGCCGTCACGGGTGCGCACTTCGAGGCCGCCGACGTCGTCGGTCGCGAGCAGGGTGAGGTTGCCGTAGTCGGTATGCGTTCCAGCGCCGATCTTTTCAGACGCGCCCCCCTCAGTAGCTGGATAACGCAAAAGCCTGAGCGTCGCCATCGGCCGGTCGAACTTGGCGGTGAAATGGTCAGGCATGAGGCCGAGGTCACGGGCGAAGGCGCGGTGGACGCGCGCCCCGAGCACGGCGCAGGCATCGTAATAGGCGAGCAGCGTCTCGCGGAACCCCCCGAGTTTCGGCCAGGCGTTGAGCGAACGGAACGGTTTTCCGGCGAGAAGTTCCGGATCGTCTGGCCTAAGATCGAGGCCGACGTTGAAGGCTTCCTTCCGGTCAGGGCCGCGGGACGGATCGAGCGCCTCGTGCATGAGGCCGGAATAGCCGCGGTTGCCGCCGATCGTCTCGATGGCGATAGCTTGCTTCTCGGCGAGCGGCAGCGAGAAGAAGCGCCGCGATTGCGCGAAGGCCTCGTTCATCAGCACCCGGTCGACGCCGTGATTCACGACGTAGAAGAAGCCGATGTCCCGACAGGCGATCCCGATCTTCGCTGCGAGGGCCGCAGGCGCGGCTCCATCCTCGCTCCCTTCGCCGAGGTCGATGACGGGCAAAGCGCGTTCCATTGTGCACCACTCCTTCAGCAACAGCCGAGGCCGTTGCGGTAATGTACGGCGACCGCCGGTTCGAGTTCGCCCCAAGCATCGAGGAACGCCGCGCGTGAGGGCATTTTGTTGCGGTATTCGCGACGCAGCGCCGTTTCGGCCGCCTCGAGATCGACGTGAACGAGTTTTCCTTCGCGGACGATCTCGCGGCCGGACACGAAAAGCCCGGCGACATGCGCGGCCGTCGCGCGGGCGAAAACAAGATCGATCGGCTCGACGGGAATGATCGCGTCTCGATCGAGCACGTCGAGGTCGAGCACGAGAATGTCGGCCGGCGCGCCGACGCGGAGTGATCCGTCGCCCGGCGCGCCGTTAGCGAACCGCCCGTTCGCGACCGTGCGGGCGAGCCATTCGCCGCGGGCGACGACCTCTTCGAAGCCCCAGCCGCCGTGCAGGAAATGGCCGAACCGCAACTCGCGCAAAATGTCGTCGTCCTCGTCGAAGGCCGAGGCGTCGACCCCGATCGCGACGCGGCAGCCGCGCCGGATTGCCTCCGCGATCGGAGCGACGCCGCTCCTGAGATGCAGGTTCGAGCTCGGGTTTGTGGCGATGATCGCACCGCATTCCGCGATCAGGTCGAGATCTTGCGCGCGGGCGTGGACGCAGTGCGCCAGCGTCAGGCGCGGCGACAGGAGTTCCAGCGCCTTCAAGCGCTGAACGACGCCCTCTGGATAGGCGCGGTCGGCGAAGGCGCGTTGATAGCGCGTTTCGAGCAGATGCATATGAACCCGACGGCCGGTTTCGTGCGAGCGCTCGGCGACTGCGGCAAGCAGCGCGTCCGAGCACCATTGCGGGCCGTTGGGGCCGAACTGGACAGAGAAGGAGTTGTTCTCGGTCGCCTCGGCGATCGCCTCGACGCGTGCGATCTGCTCGTCAATGCTTGGCGTTTGGCCAAGAAACTGCGCCTCGACCGTCGCCCGAGAGCGCGTCGACAATTCCGTCATCACGCTTTCATCGAGGCTGTAGACCAGCGGATTGCGGTCGCGCAGGAAGACGGCAAGCGTCACACGCAGGCCGACGTCGGCCGCGGCACGGGCGATCGCGCGCGCCTCCTCGACCGGCGGCATGGGCCCATGAAAGCGCGTGTAGTGCGCCATCACCGACGCGGCGCCGGCCCGCGCCGCCCGCCCGAAGGCGGCGAGCGCGCCGAGATAGGGGTCGATCGGCGGCATCGCAGCGAGACGCAGAAGCCATGTCTCGAGCGGCTTGGCGGCCGCGCCGAACGAGGTTGGCGACAAGGGCCTCGCGTGGTCGTGCGCGTTGACGGGGGCCGGCATGGCAAGGAGGCGTCGCTTCGGCGTCTCCGCGGCTGGCGCAATCCCGGCGATGTGGCCATCCTTGATGGTGATGTCGATCGGCTGACCGGCGGACCCACCGTCCGTCGGCAGCAACACGACGCCGGTCAGCCGCTCGCTCATGGCTCAGGGTTCATCGACGATCATGGCGCGCTTCCGGCTCTCGATCGAGCGGCGGAGCGCGCTCAGGAAGGGAATGTCGGCGAACTGGTCCGCGCGGACTTTTGCCCAGGCTACGCCTTGCGGTTGCGGAAAGGGGGTGTGGGTTTCGATCAGCTCGAGTTCGGTCGCAATAAAGTCGAGCGCCGAATCGTGGTTTTCCATGACGACCTCGGCGTCTTCGACGACCTGCGAGGAATGGATTGTCGTCGCAATCGGTGTCGAGGAATCGACCAGACCTAACTCGCGAAAGACGCCCTGTTCGAGATCGGCGAAGCCTGCGCCCTTGCCGGTGCGGCCGCCCAGCCGCGTGACCGCGACGCAACCGACAACGCAGAAGTCGAGCTTCGGCATGTCCTCGAACCCGACCGGTTCGCCGTGCTCCATGAAACCCTGCGACGTCGCCGCGGTCTCGAAATCGACGCCCTTCGCCGCCAGCTTTTCCGGGTCGATGCGCAGATAGGGAAAGCCCTGGGTCAGATGAGGAACGGGCGAGAACAAAAGCTTGCCGTCGTACAACGCCCTCAGGCGGACCGGGATTTGCGGCGGATCGGGATTGCACTTGACGACGCGCGCCCGCTTCCATTGCTCGAGCGCGCTGAGCTTCTGTGCGGCGGCGTCCGCGCCGACGAAGTTCGGGATGCGGTCGAAAGCCGGGCCGACGCTGACCCCGGTCTCGACCAGGCGGCTCCAGACGCGCTTGCGGACCGCCGCCTTGGCGCTGTTCCGCGCGGCCCATCGAGAGCCATCTATCACGGGAGCGTCTTCTTGGACGGCGACAAAAGCATCGTCCAGCCGTCCTCGATCATCAGTGGCCCGCCATATGTCGGCCGATCGTCGTGCGGTCGGCGCCGGCCGCCTCGGTCAGATAGGCCACCTTGCCGCCGGACATGACCGCGATGCGATCCGAGAGCTCGAGGATCTCGTCCAGGTCCTCCGAAACGAGCAGGACCGCCGCGCCCCGGTTGCGCTGCTCCATGATCTGCGCCCTTATGTCGGCGACAGAGGCAAAGTCGAGGCCGAAGCAAGGATTGGCGACGATCAGCACGTCGACATCTCCCGAAAGCTCGCGAGCCAGAACCGCGCGCTGCACGTTGCCGCCCGAGAGATCGCGAATTTGGGTTTCGGTCGAGGGCGTCTTGACGTTGTACCGTGTGATCAGGTCGCGCGCCGTCTTGCGCATCGGTTCGCGCGACAGCCAGAAGCCGAGGCTGGACATCGGCGCCTTGTCGAAAATGCGGAACGCCATGTTTTCGGCGACCGACATGGTCGGCACGGAGGCGTTCTTCAGCGGCTCCTCAGGCAGACCGAACACCTTGAAGCGGTCGTAATGGTCTCGCTTGGGCTCGAAGTTCACATCGCGAATGAGCACCTGACCGAGCTTGATCGGACGCTGCCCGGACAGAGCCTCGACGAGCTCGCTCTGGCCGTTTCCTGAGACGCCGGCGATCCCCACGATCTCCCCGGGACGCACCTTGATATCGAAGCCGTTGACGGCGTCGCGCCCCTCGTCGTTCTCGGCGAAGAGGCCGGCGATCTCCAGGGAGGCGCCGCCTTTCTGCGGCGTTGCAGAGCGCGCCGCCGAGGGGCGAACGACTGCGTCGCCGATCATCATCGCCGCCATGTCCCGGGTCGACACCGCGCCGACCTTGCCGCCGCCGACCCTGGCCCCCCGCCTCAACACGGTGAAGTCGTCGCAGAATGCCTCGACCTCGCGGAACTTGTGGCTGATCATCGCGACGGTGATCTCGCCGCGATGCGCCATGCCGCGCAGAAGGCCGAGGATCTCGTCCGCCTCGCCCGGAGTCAGCACCGACGTCGGTTCGTCCAGGATGAGAAAGCGCTGATTGAGATAAAGAAGCTTCAAAATCTCAAGCTTCTGCTTCTCCCCTGCAGCCATGGCCGAGACCGGCTTGTTGAGCGGGACACGGAAGGGCATCGTATCGAGGAACGATTCGAGCGCCTTCCGTTCTTTGCGCCAGTCGATGACTCCGGGCGCGTCGGCACGGCTCACGACGAGGTTCTCCGCTGCGGTCAGGGCGGGAACCAGGGTGAAGTGCTGATAGACCATGCCAACCCCGAGCGCCTGGGCGTCGCGAGGGTTGCGGACGGTCGTCTCCGTCCCGTCGATCAGCAACTGGCCGCGGTCCGGCTTGTAGAAGCCCATGATGCATTTGACGAGCGTCGACTTGCCGGCGCCGTTCTCCCCGAGCAGGGCGTGGAACGACCCGGCCGGCACCTGAATGGAAACGTCCTGCAGCGCCTTCAGCGCCCCGAACGACTTGCTCATGCCGACGGTCTCGAGCGAAGGGGCGCGGACGGCGGTCATGGCATCGCCTCGATGAAGGGCTTCGACGAGCCGACGGCGCCGAACACGCCGCCCTGCATCGTGACCATCTTGATCGCGGCGAGATGGTTGCCGTGGTCCGTCGCGCCACAGCAATCCTCGAGCAGCAGGCATTCGAAGCCGCGGTCGTTGGCTTCGCGCATCGTCGTGTGAACGCAGACGTCGGTAGTAATACCGGTCAGAACGAGATTGTCGACGCCACGGGTGTGCAGGATGAGCTCGAGGTCAGTGGCGCAGAACGAGCCCTTGCCGGGCTTGTCGATGACCGGCTCTTCCGGCAGCGGCCGAAGCTCGTCGATGATTTCCCAGCCCGCCTCGCCCCGCACCAGGATTTTCCCGCACGGTCCCTTGTCGCCGATGCCGGCGCCGATCCGCTGCGAGCGCCAGCGCTTGTTGGCCGGCAGATCGGCGAGATCGGGACGGTGGCCCTCCCTCGTGTGGATGACGTGATATCCCTTGGCGCGCGCCGCATCGAGCAGCGCGCGGATCGGCTCGATCGGCGCCCTCGTCAGCGACAGATCGTAGCCCATCGCATCGACATAGCCGCCCTTGCCGCAGAAGTCGGTCTGCATGTCGATGACGATGATTGCGGTGTTGTCCGGCCGCCAGTCGCCGTTCCAGGGCCACGGATAAGGGTTAGCCGCGAAAGTGGGCATGCACCCCCTCCTATTTCGCCATCGACAGTTCACCCGGCATGTCGCGCGCGGAGTGCTTGGCGCTCGAGGTGGCGATCATGATGCCGAGGGTGAGGATGTAGGGCGCGGCGTTGAAGAAGTAATAGCCCTGCGTGATGCCGACCGACTGAAGCGAGGGACCGATCGCGCCCGCGCCGCCGAACAGGAGCGCCGCGGCCACGCAGCGCAGCGGGTTCCAGCGGGCGAAAATCACGAGCGCGACCGCCATCAGGCCCTGGCCCGAGGACAGGCCCTGGTTCCAGGAGCCGGGATAGGAGAGCGACAGGAAGGCCCCGCCGACGCCGGCGAGGAACCCGCCAACCGTCGTCGTCAGGAAGCGCACCCAATTGACCGAGAGGCCCATGGCGCGCGCCGCCGCGGCGCTGTCGCCGACGGTGCGCACGACGAGGCCCCAGCGGGTGTTGCGCAGCGACCACGCGAGCGCGATCGCGATCAGGATGCCGACGAAGAACAGCGGATTGACCTGCAGCGCGCTCTTCAGGTTCGGACTGTGGCTCCAGAAGCCGAGCGGGATCGAGGCGAGTCTCGGCGCCTCCGGCTGGATGTAGGGCTTGCCGAAGAAGAACGCGACCCCGGTGCCGAACAGCATCATCGCAATGCCGACCGCGACGTCGTTGACGCGCTGCAGGCCGCAGATCGTTCCATGCATGGCGCCGAGAAACGACCCGGCGACGCCGGCGGCGACAACCCCGACCCATGGCGACCCGGTGTGGTACGAAGCGGCGTAGGCGACCATCGCGCCCAGCACCAGCGTGCCTTCGAGGCCGAGGTTCACCCGGCCGGATTTCTCGGTCAGGCATTCTCCGAGCGCAACGAACATGAAAGGGGTCGATACGCGGATGGCGCCGCCGAGCATCGCGATGAGAACGGTCAGAACGGGGGCGCTCATGTGCGATCCTTTTCGCCCGGCGGCTTGAAGATCGAGAAGCGTCCGTACAGCGTTTCCGACGTCAGCAGAACGACGAAGATGAGACCCTGCAGCACGAGGACAGTCGCGTCCGGCAGATCCATGCGCCGCTGGATGAGTTCGCCCGAGGCGACCAGTCCGCCGAACAGGACCGCCACCACGGGAATGACGAGCGGATTGTGGCGGGCGAGGAACGACACGAGGATGCCGGTGAAGCCGTATCCGGCGGCCAACGAGGCGTTGGCTCGGCCCTGAATCGCGGCCACTTCGAAGAAGCCGGCGAGCCCTGCGCAGGCGCCGGCGATCGCCGAGCAGGTCACGATCAGCCGTCCGACCGGCAAGCCCTGCGCGAGCGCGGCGCGGAAATTTCCGCCCGTGACGCGAGCCGCGAAGCCGAAGGTGGTGCGCGACATCAGGAAATAGAGCGCCACGCAGAGCGCGAGGCCGAAGACAAGTCCCCAATGCACCTCAGTGCCGGGGATCGTGCCGATCATGTAGGCTTTTCCGAGCGGCTTGGTCGAGGGCTTGTTGGGATCCGTGAGGTCGCGCAGCGCGCCTTCGACGAAAAAGTTCATGATCGCGATGCCGATATAGGTCAAGAGCAGCGACGATATCGTCTCGTTGACGCCACGCGCGTAGCGAAGATAGCCGGCGATGCCGACCCAAAAGCCGCCGACGGCCATGGCGAAAAGCGCCATGACGATCAGGGTCGGTATGGGGGGCGTGTGACCGATCATAGGAATGGCGAGCGCCGCCGAGGCGAAACCGCCGAGCACGAGCGCACCCTCGCCGCCGATCATGATCAAGCCGATCCGAGCCGGAATCGCAACGGCGAGTGCGGTCAGAATCAGGGGCGCCGATCGCTGCAGCGTGTTCTGCAGCGAAAACGAGGTGCCGAAGCCGCCTCGCCATACATAGAAGATGAAATCGACCGGCGACTTGCCGATCGCGATGAGAAACAGCGCGAACAAAGCCGCGGCGATGGCGAGCGCCAACAGCGGAATGACGACGTATTCCGAGTTGGCGCGCAGCCGAATCGCGAAGTCGGACCGCGTCGCGCGCGACCCGACGATCACGTCGGGCGAAACCTCGGTCGTCAGGGGCGCGTCCGACACGGGCGCTCTCTCCGGCTTCAGGTCGTCGAGCCGACGACGCCTTCGAGCAGGTAGTCCATCTTGTCGAGATAGGGATCGAGATTGTCGTAGGTCTTGTCGATCACGACCTTGCCGGTCTTGTTGTCCTTGAGCGGCCCGACATAGATCGGCTTCTTCGCCTTGAGGCCCTCGATCGCGGCGAGCGCCGCCTTCTTGCCTTCCGGCGAGGCGCCGGCTCCGAACGGGGAGTTCTGGACGTAGTCGTGTTCGTATCCGCCGGCCAGGAAGTTGGGGAGCGGCTTGCCCGCGGCCAGGTCCGACGCGTAACCCTTGTAGATCGTAATCCATTTGTATTCGGCGCCGGTGATGAAGCCTTTCGGCGCAAGGGGCGCCTGGTTGGCGTTGTGGCCGCAGCTCTTGACCCCGCGCTTCTCCGCCGTCTCGATCACGACCTTTGGCCCGTCGACGTGGCAGGTGATGACGTCGCAGCCGGCATCGACCAGCGCGTTGGCGGACTCCGCTTCGCGCACCGGCATCGACCAGTCGCCGGTGAAGATCACCTGCACGGTCGCCTTCGGGTTGACCGATCGCGCGCCGAGCATGAAGGAATTGATGTTGCTCAAGACGCTGGCGATCGGCTTGGCCGCGACGAAACCGAGCTTGTTCGTCTTGGTCGACAGGCCAGCCGCGACGCCGTCGACATAGTGCGCTTGATTGAGGTAGCCGAAATAGGAGCCGGCGTTTTTCGGGTCCGTGTCCTTGTTCCACAGCGGCGCTGCGTGGCGGAACTCGACGTCCGGATATTTCTTGGCGAGGTCGACGACGAAGGGTTTGTAATAGCCGAAGGAGGTCGCCAGAATGAGCCCGGCGCCGTCGAGGTTGATCATCGATTCCATTGACTTGGAGACCGCGTCCGTTTCGGGCACGTTCTCTTCCTCGACGACCTTGACCCCGGGCACCTCCTTGAGCGCCTTGATGGCGACGGCGTGCGCCTGGTTCCAACCGAAATCGTCGCGCGCGCCGACATAGACGACACCCACCGTGAGATCCTTGGCGGCGAATGCGCGGCCGGCCGCGGCGACGTTGAGCGTTGCGCCCGCGACGCCGAAGGCGGCGGTCCGCAAAAGCGTGCGGCGGGAGATTTCCGTTGCTGACATCGTTGACGACCTCGTGGCTTGAGCAATGGCGGGAAACCCGCGGACCCTTCAGTCCGACGTTTCGCAAACTTCGTGCCGAGTGGTTGTGGCCCGGCGGCAGGGAATTCCTCGCGGCAAGTTGTGTAGTCCCGCCTCAACTTTCGGCAGGCGCCCGTTTGTTGGGCGACGAGGTCAGCTTTTCCGCCCGTGCCGCCGGTCGGAACGGCGCGTCGGTCGCCTTCCGCGAGCAGCGGTTTGATATCCCTACTCGTGCTCGTTGCCGCTCCTCAACGCCGTGACGGTCGAGGAGGCGTCCCGCCCAAATCAGGGCCTTCTTGCAGCCGAGCCTGTGCGCGGCGGCCAAGATGCCGGCACGCTGGGGACCCGCTCTTGCTGTAAGCCTCTGCCATCGCGGTTCGACCCGCGGCGCGCGAATCGCAGCTCTCTTGTACTAACCCGGATAATCCGGCAGCCTTCGGATTACCCTGCTTCAGCGACTCTCAGGGAATACGTAGCGGGCGGTTCGCGGACCCGCTCCGCATCTAGCGAGGAAATGGGAGATTGTAATGACATGGACAATCACGCGTTGGGGCTTTGCGACCGTTGTGGCGGCGGCCGCAGCCATCGCTGGCGCGCCGGCGAGCGCGGAAACCGTCGCGCTCGTCACCATCAATCAGCAGGCTCTGTTCTTCAATCAGATCAATGACGGCGCCAAACAAGCCGCCGACAAGGCGGGCGCCAAATTGGTTATCTTCAACGCCAACAACCAGGCATCGGCTCAGAACAGCGCAATCGAAGATTACATCGCTCAGAAGGTTGACGGGATCGTGCTCGTCGCGATCGACGTCAACGGAGTCAAGCCAGCGATCACGGCAGCCAAGAAGGCAGGAATTCCGGTTGTCGCGATCGACGCCCGAATACCTAACGGCGACAACGCCGCGTTCATCGGCGTCGACAACAAGGGCGCCGGCGAAGAGATCGGCAAGTACTTCGCCGACTACGTGAAGAGCAAGATGGGCGGGTCCGCCAAGGTCGGGATCGTCGGAGCGCTGAACTCCTTCATCCAGAACCAGCGCCTGGACGGCTTCAAGTCAGCCGCCCAGATGGTTCCGGGCGTCAAGTTCGCCGACACGGTCGACGGACAGAACGTGCAGGACATCGCCCTGACAGCGGCGGAAAACTTGATGACCGCCAACCCTGACATGAACGCTATTTACGCGACCGGCGAGCCGGCTTTGGTCGGGGCGATCTCGGCGGTCACCAGCCAGCAGCGCACCGACAAGGTCAAGGTCTTCGGCTGGGACCTCACCGCCCAAGCGATCAGAGGCATCGACGAGGGTTGGATCGTGGCGGTCGTTCAGCAGGATCCTTTCCAGGAGGGCGTTGCCGGAGTCGAGACGATTCTCAAGCTGAAGAAGGGGGAGAAGATCAATCCGAGCATCGACATTCCCGTCACCATCGTGACCAAGGAGAACGTCGACAAGTTCCGCAGTCTGTTCAAATAGACACGACCCGCGACAGCTCGTCCTCGGACTTCGAAAGAGACAAGGCAAGGTTCTACGATGTTGACCGGCGACGCGCCGATCCGGGTCAGGATGGAGGATATCGGAAAGTCCTTCGGCGCGATCAGGTCTCTTGATCGCGTCAATCTTGTCCTGCGAGCCGGCGAGGTCCTCGGCCTCGTCGGCGACAACGGGGCCGGGAAATCGACGCTGAGCAAGATCCTGTCTGGTGCGCTCATCCCGGATTCCGGACGGATCTTCCTCGACGGCAAAGAGGTCAGTTTCGCATCGCCGGCCGACGCGCGACGACAGCGGGTCGAGATGGTCTATCAAGACCTCGCGCTCTGCGACACGGTCGACGTCGCGGGAAACCTTCTGCTCGGTCGCGAGCCGCTGCGATGGGTATTCGGGGCGCCTTTGATGGACAAGCCAAGAATGCACCTGGAAGCGACGCGGATGCTTTCCAATCTCGGCATTCGCATGCCGAGCACGCGGCTCAAGGTCGAGAATTTTTCTGGCGGACAACGACAGAGCATCGCCATCGGTCGGGCGGTTTCCTTCGATCCGCTGGTCCTCATCATGGACGAACCGACCGCCGCCCTTGCCGTTGCTGAGGTCGACGCGGTCCTCGAACTGATCAAGACGGTGAGCGCCAGGGGCGTCAGCGTCATTCTCATAACGCATCGCCTGCAGGACCTGTTCATGGTCTGCGACCGCATCATGGTGCTCTACGAGGGACGAAACGTCGCCGAACGCCATATCGAGGAGACGAATATTGAGGAGATCGTCAATTTGATCGTCGGTCGGAAGTTTCAGTCCGTTTCCGCAGGCCTCGGCTCCGCGGGAAAGCCATGAGCGAGACTTTGCCCGAACTCTCGAAGGCGCACCGGTCCGAGGACCTGAAGGCGCGCCTGAGGCTTCTCGTTCATGACCACGGCGGCGTTGTGAGCATCGCGGTTTTTTTCGTGGTGATGGTCGCAGTCTTTTCGCTCATTACCGACACCTTCCTGACGCCGGTGAACCTGCTCAACATTCTACGCCAGATTGCGCCGCTGATGATTGTCGCCGTGGCGATGACTTTCGTCATCACCACGGCCGGCATCGATCTTTCCGTTGGCTCGGTGCTCGCGCTCGTCAACGCGCTCGCCGCGATTTCCCTGCAGGCGGGAGTCCCGTGGCCGGTGGTTGTCATCCTCATGCTGGCGCTCGGAATTGTCGTTGGACTTCTGCAAGGTTTCTTCATAGCCCACGAAGGGATCCCGGCGTTCATCGTAACGCTCGCTGGGCTCAGCGCAATCCGGGGCACGGCGCTCTATCTCACCAGGGGCTATTCGATCCCCATCGACCCCACGAGCCCTTTCAACGACATCGGTCGAGGCTGGGTTTTCGGCGTTCCCCTTCCGGCAATGATCGCCGTGTTCGTTCTTGTCGCGGGATACGTCATTTTCAACGAGACGACGTTCGGGAGATATGTCACGGGCATCGGCGCAAACGCGGAGGCGGTCCGCCGCTCCGGGGTCAACATTCAACGAGTTGCGCTTTCGGTCTACGCGATCAGCGGCCTCTCGGCGGCTTTGGCCGGAATAATCATCGCCGCGCGGCTCGGGAGCGGATCGTCGAATGCCGGCGTCGGGTTCGAGCTCGACGTCATTGCTGCCGTCGTTCTGGGGGGTACGAGCCTCTTTGGCGGCCGCGGCACGATGACCGGTACGGTGCTTGGCGCCCTGACAGTCGCTGTGATCGGCAACGGCCTCATCCTTTGCCATCTTTCGCCGTTCCTGACGCCGATCGTCGAGGGCGTTATCATCCTCGTCGCAATTTGGCTGAACTTCCGCCTGTTCAGGACGGGGCGGCGGGCAGCCTGAAGAGGGAGCGTGCAGGGCATGTCCGACGCGAAGACGGGCGTTCATTCCGGAATGGTGCGCACGGTGCTCGGGCCGATTCCCGTCGAGTTGATGGGCGTGACATTGATGCACGAACACATCCTTCTCGACACTTCGAGCTGGTGGAAACGTCCGTGTTGCGCCTCAGAGATCGGCTTCGCCGAGCGGCCACTCGACATCTCGATGATTGGGGAACTGCGAATGAACCCGTTCCTGAATCGCGACAATTGTGGCCTGTTCGACGTGAAGGCCGCGATAGAGGAACTCAATTGCTTCGTCGAGTGCGGCGGCCGAACGGTGGTCGATCCGACCAATCTCGGAATTGGACGGGATCCGTCGGCGCTACAGCGCGTCAGCCGCCGCACCGGACTCAACATTGTCATGGGAGCGGGCTTCTATCTCGAAGCGTCGCATCCGGACTACGTGAAGGACATGTCGGTCGCTGCAATCGGTGACGCCATCGCGGCGGACTGCGGCGTCTCCGAGGACAATCCCGAAGTGTGCGCCGGCATCATCGGCGAAATCGGAGTGAGCAAGGACTTCACTCCCGCGGAGGAGAAGGTTCTGCGAGGCGCGGCGCGCGCATCGAGGTTGAGCGGGACTCCGCTGTCGATTCATCTGCCCGGCTGGGAGCGGCTTGCGCACTGCGTTCTGGATATCGTCGAAAACGAGGGCGCCGATCTGCGACACACTGTGCTGTGCCACATGAACCCAAGCCTGCACGACCATAAGTACCAGCGCAGTCTCGCTGATCGGGGTGCATTCATCGAATACGATATGATCGGCATGGACTTTTTCTATGCCGACCAGCAGGCGCAGTCGCCTTGCGACGAGGAAAACGCGATCGCGATCTGCAAACTGGTCGAGGACGGCTATGTGCATTCGATCCTGATGTCGCAGGACGTGTTTCTGAAGATGATGCTCTCGCGGTACGGCGGCTTCGGGTACAGCTACATACTCAAGCACTTCGCTCCCCGTCTGAAGCGGCACGGCATGAGCCAGGCGACGATCGACCGCATCCTGATCGACAACCCGAGACGCGTTTTCTCGGCGGCGCATCGGGCGCTCTAGAACGGACATTCTTGGGGAAGGCCAATGACTGACAAGCGTTACCGGATCCTGCTCGCCGGCGAGTCCTGGGTCAGCACCGCAACCCACATCAAAGGGTTCGATCAATTCTCGACGGTCACCTTCCATCTCGGCGCCGAACCACTGGTCGAGGCGCTGAGGGAGTCCGCTTTCGACCTGCGCTACATGCCCTCCCATGAGGCGCAGCGCGACTTCCCCCAGACGCCGGAAGCCCTTCGGGCCTATAACGCCGTCATCCTGTCCGACATCGGGTCGAATACCCTACTTCTGCATCCCGACACCTGGATCCACAGCCGGCGAACCCCGAATCGGCTCCGCGCGCTGAAGGCATATGTCGAAGGCGGGGGCGGATTGCTCATGGTCGGCGGCTATTACAGCTTCCAGGGCATAAACGGCGGCGCGCGCTACCATGGAACGCCGGTCGAGGAGGCATTGCCAGTTGAGATCATGCCGTACGACGACCGGGTCGAGGCGCCCGAGGGTTTTACGCCCGTGATCAAGCAGGAGGGGCACCCCATCCTGGCGGGACTTGCAGGCGAGTGGCCGCCGCTGCTGGGCTTCAACGAGGTCAGGCCGAAAGCCGGGGCGAGCGTCCTGGCGACGAGCTCGGCGGATTACGGAGAACGGCCGCTGCTCGTTGCCGGAGGCCTCGGCAAGGGACGTACACTCGCCTGGACCTCGGACATCGGCCCGCACTGGCTCCCGCCCGAATTTGCAGCGTGGTCAGGTTATTCGCGTTTGTGGCGTCAATCGCTGGAATGGCTGGTCGAAGCGCGATAGTGGGACAGCGGATGATCCACGTGGTCGGCAACGCCGCGGTTGACGCCATAATACGGGTCGAGCGCTTTCCGCTCCCGGGCGAGACGATCGTCGGCCGCGGCTTGACCGAAGATCTCGGAGGCAAAGGGGCCAATCAGGCGATCATCGTCGCGCGCTGCGGCGAGGAGGTCCGACTTGTCGCCGCTGTCGGCGCCGATGCCGCGGCCGACCGAATTCGCCGGAATCTGGCCGCAGAGCGCGTCGGGATCGACGGGGTGCGCGCCTGGTCGGGAGCAAGCGACCGCTGCGTCATCTATGTCGACCGCGACGGCGAGAACGAGATCGTCAGCATCATCGACGCGGCGCTCAATTTCGATCCGATCTCCGACCATATTCTCGAGGGAGCGGTTGCGCCTCGCGACTGGATGGTGCTGCAGGGCAACCTGCAGGCGAGCGTGACTCGCGCATGCCTCGGTTTCGGCAAAGCGAACGGCGCGATCACGGTGCTCAATCCGTCCCCGGTCTATTCGGCCCGCGATTATGATTGGAGCATGGTCGATCTGGTTGTCCTCAACCGCGGCGAAGCGATCGCCCTTGGCGGCCGCCAGGAGCCCGTCGAAGCGGCGCGCGCGCTGCTTGCGCAGGGGACCAGGACGGTCGTGCTGACGCTCGGCGCTGAAGGGGCAACCCTCTTGTCGGACGGTGAAACGCTGTCGGTGAAGGCGCCCGAGGTCCAGGGGATCGACTCCACCGGGGCGGGCGACGTCTTCTGCGGAACGCTGGTCGCCGCTCGCGCGAAGGAACGCCCCTGGCGGGAAGCGCTGCTTGCCGCCGCTCGCGCGGCGGCAATTTGCGTAGCGCGGGCGGGGGTGCTTGCATCCTTTCCGACCCGAGGGGAGTTGGCGGAGATCTTCCTCGGCCGGCTGATTGTGGAGGTCCAAGGGTGAGCGGATCGTCGACAGTGGCGCGCGAGCGCGGCGATGCGCTGGAGGAGATCTTCACCCGGACGGAGCGCGTGCTGATCGGGGTCGTTCATCTTCTGCCTTTGCCCGGCTCGCCCGATCATCGGGGTTCGGAAGTCGAGCCGATCTACGAGCGCGCCCTCGCCGACGCTCGCGCTTATCAGGAGGCCGGCTTCGACGGCGTTATCGTCGAGAACCATGGGGACATCCCTTTCGCCAAGCCGGGGGACATCGGTCCCGAGACCGCGGCGCACATGGCGGTTGCGACCGACCGCATCCGACGCGAGACGAATCTGCCCGTCGGCGTCAACGTGCTCGCGAACGCTGCACTGCACGCCCTCGCAGTGGCCTCCTCCGCCGGAGCTCGCTTCGTGCGCGTCAACCAATGGGCAAACGCGTACGTCGCCAACGAGGGTCTGATCGAGGGAGCTGCCGCGCGCGCGACCCGCTACCGCCGCGAAATCGGAGCGCACGGCGTACGCATCTTTGCGGACGCACACGTCAAGCATGGCGCCCACGCCATCGTGCAGGACCGGCCGCTCGCCGAACTCGTGCGTGACGTCGAATTCTTCAGCGCCGACGTCGTGATTGCCACCGGCCAGCGCACCGGTCACGCCGCAGATCTCGACTACATTCGCGCCATCAAATCCGCTACGACTCTCCCCGTGCTGGTCGGCAGCGGCGTCACCTGCGACAACGTTCGCGACATTTTGGGAATCGTGGAAGGCGTGATTGTCGCAAGCGCCTTGAAGCTCGAGGGTCACTGGTGGAATCCTGTCGACCCGGCGCGCGCGACCCAGTTGGTGGCTCGCGCCCGCGAGTGAAAATTGCCTTGACGTTTCGGATCGCGCTATGGCGAACCACGTAGTCTCATTCTCGGAACGCATGCGATCGCAAGCGCAGGCGACCTGGGACGCCATCGTGGGCCACCGGTTCTTTCGCGAGATCATGACAGATAAGGTCGAGGACCGCGTCTTCGCCCGCTATCTCGTGATCGAATACGCTTTCGTGGACTGCGCGGCCGTGGCGCTCGGCTACGCGGTGGCCAAGGCGCCCTCCTTTCGGGAGCGATGCCGCCTGGCGCTCGGGCTTCATGGCCTCGTGACGGACCAGGAGCAATTCTTCGCAACGGCCCTCAAACGAATGGGAGAGGGGGCTGCTCAACGCCCGAGCGTGGCGGGCAAAGGCCTGACTCAGTCGCTCCACAGTCTCTTTCTCGACGTCGCGAAAGACGACGGCTACGAAGAGATTTTGGCATGCTCGCTTGCGGCGGAGTGGATGTATTTCACCTGGTGTTCGGAAGCCGCGAAGACGCCCTCGTCGCGCGAGACGATCCGGGCATGGATCGCCCTCCACGCGGGCGGCCCTTTTGCGGAACAGGTCGCGTGGACGCGCGGCGAAATCGACTTGCTCGGCCCGAGGCTGGAGCCGGAGCGGCAGTCCCGGCTCTCAGCCGTGTTTGAGCAGACGCTGGCGGCGGAAATTCCGTTTCACGACGCAGCGTATGTTTGGGAATAGCGTGATCCGCGCATGGCGCAGCGTGCTCAATTTGAGCAACGCATCGCGGCGCGCATCGCCCTTATCGGCGCGAAGCAATGTTGCGTTCTTGAAGGCGTGGACGTACAAAAAGGGCGACTGCGACGCGCCGTCAAGAGGACGGTCTAAGGCAGGTTGCGGAGCCGATGAGCCGAGCCCTTTTCATTCACGGAACCCGCGACGCTCGGGTGGCGCCGTTCAATCTAAGGGAAGGGCGCGAGGACGAGGTCCTCATCGACGTCGCCTCGGTTGGCGTCTGCGGCAGCGACCTTCACTACTACAAGGACGGCGGCATCGGCTCGGCCGTCGTCCAGTCGCTATTCGTGCCCGGCCATGAGTTTGGCGGCCGCCTCTGCGACGACGTCGAGGATCGCGGCTTGAGGCGCGACCAGCTTGTCGCTGTCGATCCGGCCAAGTCCTGCGGGCATTGCGAGTGGTGTCGTGCCGGCCATCCAAACCTTTGTCCCCATGTTCGGTTCATCGGCGCGCCGCCCTACGACGGCGCCATGACCGAACGCATCTGGGCGTCGAAATCCCAGCTTGTCGCGCTGCCGGAGTCGTTCGACTCGCTGGACGCCGCGATGCTCGAGCCGCTTGGCGTGGCGATCCATGCCGTCGGCCTTGCCAAGCCGCGCCTGCTCGAGCGCGTCGGCGTTCTCGGTTGCGGGCCGATCGGTCTCCTCATCATGCAGGTCCTGAAGGCGGCGGGCGCAGGCGAGATCCTCGCATGCGACCCACTGCCGCACCGCCGCGCGATGGCCGAAAAGCTAGGAGCGGAACGAGTGGCCGACAGTATCGCAAGCCTCGTCGAATGGTCCGAGGGCGGCTGCCCGCTCGTCCTCGAGGCGACCAATTCGCCCTCCGGATTCCGCGACGCCGTGCGCGCGTCTCGCATTGGCGGGCGTATCGTCCTCGTCGGCATTCCGGACGGCGATACATACACCCTGCCGGCCGCCGATGCGCGTCGCCGCGGGCTCAAAATCAAGTTCGCGCGGAGGATGGGAGACGTCTATCCACTCGCCATCCGACTCCTCGCAGAGGGGAAGGTCGACGTGCGTTCGATCGTCACCCACCGCGTCGGGCTGGAGGAAGCGCCAGCCGTGTTTGCCGCTCTCTCCGACAACGTCCCCGGCTACGGCAAGGTCCTCATCGATCTTATGCCGCCCTGAACCGACCGAGAAACCGCACTCGATCTCAGCCTTTGGGCGCGAGCGCCGCTCCCGGCGTCACACGCGCCCCGCGCTCACTTCACCGCTCCGAGGGTCAGACCGCGGGCGATGTACTTGTGCACGATGATGCCCCCGATGATCACCGGGGCGGTGATGAGCGTGGCGCCCGCCATGACCTTCGGCCAAGGGACGATGTAACCGCCGAGGTAGGTCAGCACCACCATCGGCGCCGTGCGCACGGACTGGGACGGCGTCAGGATGAAGGCGTAAAGCAGGTCGTTCCAGGCGAAGATGCCGGCAAGGATCGCCGAGACGGCAATGCCGGGCGTCACCAACGGCAGGCAGATGCGCAGGAAGACGCCGAAGCGGCTCAATCCGTCGAGCTGCCCCGCCTCCTCGAGATCGATCGGCACCGAGCGGAACTGGTCAACCATGAGCCAGACGACCAGCGGCACGATGAAAACCTGATAGACCAGCACCAGCACGATCGGGTTGTTGATGAGGTGCAGCTTGGAGGCGGTGAGATAGAAGGGGATCAGCACCACGACCGGCACCAGCATCCAGTTCGTCACATACCAGAACCACACGTCCTGCCGCCCTCGGAACCGATAGCGCGCGATGCCGTAGGCGGCCGGGGCGCCAACCGCCAGGCCGAGCGCCACCGCGGAGACGGTCACGATCGCCGAGTTGAGCAACGCGCCGAGGACGTTGTCCTGCTGGATCGACTGCGCGTAGGCGGTGAAGCTCGGCTTCCACACCCACACCGGCGGGATGCTGAACATTTCCGCTTCCGTCTTCAGCGAGGCGGCGACCATCCAATAGAGCGGGAACAGGATGACGATCAGGATCACGATGATCCCGATCGTTTGCAGAGTCCGAAGCAGGTATTCCTTGGCCATTTCGTCCCCGCTCAGTCGATCTCGCGATAGAACAGCCGGATATAGATCCGCGCCAGCACGATCGAGAGGATCAGCAGCAGGATCGATTCCGCCGCGGAGACGCCGATATCGAAGCCGCGGAACGCCAGGCGCTCGATCTGCAGCATGGAGACCTCCGTCGCCGTCCCCGGGCCGCCCTTCTCGATCGAGTAGATCATGTCGAATTCCTTCAGCGTGAACGCCGTCTGGAACACGAGCGCCGCGGTGATCCCGGGCCACATGAAAGGCAGTTGGACGAAGCGGAAGCGCGGCCACCAGCGTTCGGTCTCGATCGTCGCCGCTTCCTCGATGTCCTTGGGTACGGTGGAAAGCGCCGCAGAAAGGACGAGCGCCACGAACGGCGTCCACTCCCAGATCTGCACGATGATGACGGTGACGAAGGCGTTGAACGGGTTGCCCAGCCAGTCGACCGAGCCGACGCCGATGCGCGACAGCAGGTAATTCGCGATACCGAGCTGCTGGTTGAAGATCAGGCTGGCCAGCAAACCGACCACCGCCGGCGTGATCGCAATCGGGATCACTAGGCAGATCTGCAACAGCCTGCGCAGGATTTCGAAGGGCATGGCGTCGAGCGCCAGCGCGATCAATAGCCCGAACACGAGCTGGATCGGCAGGGTGACCGCGATCAGCACCAGCGTTCGCAGCACCGACTGCTGGAAGTCGCTGGATGTGAGCGCCGTGGCGTAGTTGGACAGGCCGGTCCACGCCGGCTCTCCCATCCCCATCACCCAGTACTTGAACGAGATGATGAAGGTGTAGATGACCGGATAGAGACCGATCGCCAACAGCAGAATCAGCGATGGCGCAATGAAGAACCACGGCGCCAGTCGCTCTGTGAGTGGAACGCGCACTTGCTCAGCGACTGCGCCCGCAGTTCCGGAGAGAGGCGTCAGCCTCGTGTCGTTCATCGCTCGTCCCGTGGCCAGTGGACGGCCGCTGCGCAGCGGACGGAGCGCCCCTCCGCCGCGCAGTCCTCATACGCCGCGTCCGCTCAATTCATTTTCATATTCATGTATTGCTCGGGGTTGTTGGTGTGCGCCCAGCAATTCGAACTGTTCATGTAGTCGGTCAGGCTCTTCGCCATGCCGTCCAGGCCCTCCTTGACAGCGATCTGCTTGAGCTCGATGCGCGAGCCCCAGTCGGAGACGATGTCGGAGAAGCGCGGATAGCACTGGAGCTGCGGGCGCCAGTCGGGCACGGTCGCCGTCTCCCAGGTCTTCACCATGGGCGCCAGGTTAGGGAATTTCGCCTGGATCTGCGGATCCTTGTCCGCGCTCTCCCGCGCCACCACGGCGCCATGCTCAATCAGCGGCTTGGCCATCTCCTTCGAGGTCAGCCACTGCGCGAACAGCCACCCGGCGTTCTGCTTCGCCGGCGGCACCTGGGAACTGATCATGTAGGCAAAGCCGCCGAAGGCCGCGTAGTCGCCGTCCGGCCCTTTCGGCTCCGTCGTGATGCCGAGGTCCGCGGCGATCGGCGACTGGCTCAGCGTCGGATAGAAGGCCGACCACTCGGTGATCATCGCGACCCGCTTTTGCATCAGCATCTCGACGACCTGGCTGTGATCGTCGGAGACGATGCCGGACGGCATGTTGGGTAGGAGTCCCTGGCGGAACTCGATCCCCGCCTGGCTCTTGGGATCATTCACCAGGATTTGCTTCTTTGGAATGTCGAGGAAGCGGCCGCCCCAGGGCCAGAGGAAGCGGGCGAAGGCGTCAGCGGTCTGCGTTTCGCCGCGAGCCGACTGCAGCGCATAGCCATAGACGCCCTTGGCCGCATCGGTCAGCTTCGGTGCATAGGTCTTGGCGAGTTCGTCCCAGGTCGTCGGCGGGGAATCGAAGCCCGCCGCCTTCAGCATCGCCTTGTTGTAATAGAGCAAGCCTGCATAGCAATCGAAAGGCATCCCGTAGAACTTGCCGTCGACGATAAAGCTGGCGCGCCAGACCGGGAAGAAGTCCTTGAGGTCGACGTCGGGATCGGCGAGTTGCTTGTCATCGAGGAAATGTTGCAGCGGCAACACCCAACCGGCGTCGACGAAGGTCACCGGCCAGACGACGTCGGAGAGGATCACGTCGAACTGCTGGCTGTTGGAGACGAAATTCAGGGTCTCTTCCTTCAGCGAATCCTCGTAGGGGAAGACCGCCCAGTTGACGTTGATCCCGGTCTCCTTCGTGAACTCGCCGGTCAGCTCTTGCGCAGCCTTATAGCTGGGCCGGTCGAGTCCAACCACCGTGATCGTCGTTCCTTTGTATGGGGCTGCCGCTTCCTTCAGACTCCACGCGGAGGCGTGACTGGAAACACTCAACGCTGCGATGACGGCAAGCAAACTCCATTTTTTCATGGCAACCTTCCTCCCATTTGCGCAGCCGCGCGACCGAACTGTGAAAGGCAATCTTGCGCGGGCCCATCAGGTCCGTCAAGATTGTTGGAGTTCGCCGGTGCGCGCATGCCGATAGCAGGTATCGGGTCCGTCGCCGTTTGGCCGCCGATCATGCGCACTGTTGCAGGCGGCAGGAGCTCGTTATGGCCCAGGTGAAGATCGGAGACGTCAGCAAGGCATTCGGGGTGGTGAGGGTGCTCGAGGATGTGGACATCGATATCTCCGACGGCGAGTTCATGGTCTTCGTCGGCCCCTCCGGATGCGGCAAAACGACGCTGCTGCGCACCATCGCGGGGCTCGAGCGGCCGAGTTCGGGACGCGTCATGATCGGGGAGGACGATGTCACCGCCTGGCCTCCGGCAAGGCGCGGGGTCGCCATGGTGTTCCAGTCCTACGCCCTCTACCCGCACATGACGGTACGGGAGAATATCGCCTTCGGACTGAAGCTCGCGAACATGCCCCACGCTGAGATCGAGCAGCGAGTCCGAGAGGCCGCCGCGACGTTGCAGATCAATCCCTTGTTAGACCGCAAACCGCGCGAGCTTTCCGGCGGGCAACGCCAGCGCGTTGCGATCGGCCGGGCGATCGTTCGTCACCCAAGGGTGTTTCTGTTCGACGAGCCGCTCTCCAACCTGGACGCGGAACTCAGGGTGCAAATGCGTGTCGAGTTGATCGACCTGCATCAGCGGCTACGGGCCACGATGGTCTACGTCACCCACGACCAGATCGAGGCGATGACGATGGCCGATCGCATCGTCGTGCTCAACCAGGGCCGGGTGGAGCAGATCGGCGCGCCCCTGGAACTCTACCAGCAGCCCCGCAACATCTTCGTTGCAGGCTTCATCGGGTCGCCCAAGATGAACTTCGTCAAGACGTCGGCAACGGAGGTCGGCGCGGCCGGCGTCACCGTGAGGCTGCCTGGGGACGTGCTTCTGACCGTCCCCGTTGCGCCCGGCGACGTACGGCCGCAGACCGAGCTGACGCTCGGCGTGCGGCCCGAGAATATTGCGCTCGACGGCCGCGCCGGCGCGCACATGCCGGCCGAAGTCCTGGTCGTGGAGCACCTTGGCAGCGAGATCCTGGTGCACGCCAAGCTGCCGGATGGCGCCGTGCTCGGCGTCAAGGCCTTTGGCGACACTCCGCTGCTGCATCGCGGCCAGCAAATGCCGCTCGGACTACGCCCAGAGCTTTGCTACCTCTTCACGGCGGACGGCGCCGCGCTTTCCTCGCTGCGGCCGCGCCCGATCAATACGCCGCGAGAGTCGCAGGGGGCGCCGCAGACCCTTGCAGGCTGATGGGCCGCTTCATCGAGTTGTGCAGGTTCGACATGATCTGGCGATCCTCAACCCAACGGATCGTAACTCCACGCTCCCACCGCCCTCGCCCTGAGGGGCCCGCGAACCGGGCGTCTCGAAGGGCGCTCGTGGCCAGCGAGCATCCCCTTCGCTCGGCTCAGGGCAGGCTTTCGTGGCCGTTTGCCTTCGACAAAGGACGCCTCAGGACGAGGTCGGTGGAACCGAACCCCGCAATCTTCGCCGCCTGCTTGGGAGTCGCCACGGATGTTTGTTCTGTCATCGCCCCCGCTGATGCTCCTCGGAGTTCTCAGCGGCTTCTTGAATTCAGTCTTGTCACGCAACGCATAGGAGAGGCTCATGCGCGCCCTGGTTCTGGAAAAGCAGCACAGTTTGACGCTCCGTGACATCGACCTTCCCCTCAAGATGGGTCCTCGGGACGTGAAGGTCGCAGTCGACACCGTCGGGATCTGCGGCAGCGACGTGCATTATTACACGCATGGGCGCATCGGCTCGTTCGTTGTCAAATCGCCTATGGTGCTTGGCCACGAAGCGGCCGGGGTCGTGATTGACGTGGGGTCCGAGGTGACGAGCCTGCGCAAGGGCGACCGCGTCTGCATGGAGCCCGGCGTGCCGGACATGTCCTCGCGGGCGTCGCGGCTCGGCCTCTACAACGTCGACCCGAGCGTAACCTTCTGGGCGACGCCGCCGATCCATGGATGCCTGACGCCTCAAGTCATTCATCCGGAGGCGTTTACATACAAGCTGCCCGACAATGTCAGCTTCGCCGAAGGCGCCATGGTGGAGCCGTTCGCGATCGGGATGCAGGCGGCGGTCAAAGCCAAGATCGCGCCCGGCGACGTCGCCGTCGTGATCGGCGCCGGACCGATCGGCGCCATGGTGGCGCTTGCGGCACTGGCGGGCGGCTGCGCGCGCGTCATCCTCTCCGACCTGGTGCAGGAGAAGCTCGACATCGTTGGACGCTACAGCGGGGTCACGACCGTCAACGGCCGCAAGGAGAAGCTCTCGGCCCGGGTGTCGGAGATCACCAGCGGATGGGGCGCGGACGTGGTGTTCGAGGCCAGCGGCAGCGCCAAGGCCTATGACGGGATGTTCGATCTCGTGCGGCCGGGCGGAGCGGTGGTGCTGGTCGGCATGCCCGTCGAGCCGGTCAACTTCGACGTCGTCGGCGCGCAGGTCAAGGAAGCGCGAATCGAAACCGTGTTCCGCTATGCGAACATCTACGCCAGGGCTATCGAAATGATTGCGTCGGGCAAGGTCGACCTCAAGCCGCTGATCACGGCGACTTTCCCGTTCGAGGACAGCGTTGAGGCGTTCGAGCGGGCAGCGTCGGGCAGGCCGAGCGACGTGAAGCTGCAGATCAAGATGGAGCAGACCTCAGCGGCGTGAGCAATGGCGCAGACGGGTAGGGGCTGAAATCGTTCGGCGCGGCGCCTGTCCTTCACGAGGTCGGCCTGAACGTCGACAACAAAACGGGTTCGCTCCGCTCGCTCGCGTTCAGGCGATCGCAAAGCCGCCGTCGACGCGGTAGGTCGCGCCGGTGATCGCCGAGGCGCGATCGGACAGCAGAAAAGCGATCGCCTCCGCAACTTCCGACGGCTCGAGGAAGCGCCCGATCGGCATGCGCTTGAGGCGCGGCTCCGAGCGCGCCGGATCGCTCCAGGCGAGGCGGGCCATGTCGGTCAGCGTGATGGTCGGATTGACGCAATTGACCCGGATGCCGTGCGGCCCGAGCTCGTTGGCCATCACGCGGGTCGCAGCGTCGAGCGCCGCCTTCGACGCGCAATAGGCGGCGTGGTCAATGACGCCGAGAGACGAAGCGTCGCTCGAAACGTTCACGATCGATCCCGGCCGTTTCGCGGTGATCCGATCGCGCGCATATTCCTGCGCGACCACGAGCGCTGCTTTTGCGTTGACCGTCATGATGCGGTCGAAAGCCTCGAGCGTGAGGTCGAGGAAAGACTGAAGACCGGTCGTTCCCGCACTATTGACCAAGAGGTCGAACGGCAGATTGGCGCGCACCGCGGCGCGGGTCGCCTCGAGGTCGGCGAGATCGACGGCGATGGATCGGCATCCGGTCTTGGCCTCGAGCGAGGCGAGGTCGTCGGTCGAGCGGCCGAGGGCAAGAACGGAGGCGCCGCGGCGCGCGAGCAACTCGGCGGTCGTCCGCCCGATCCCCTTGGTGGCGCCGGTGACGAGCACCGTCCGACCAGCAAATTCCTGCGTTTCATCGCTCATGGTGATTCATCCGCCGGCTTGCCGGCCTCGCTCATGGGAAGGGTTTCCCGAGGAAAGGCTACAATTCGAAGTTCTTCATGTTAAGGGCTCGAATGGCAAGCCGGATGGCGCAAGCCGACCTGAGGCGAGGCTCGCAGGCGCGAGCATGACGTGGCTCAGCTATGCGGGAGCCCGATGATTTCCTCAGAGGAACAGCCCGCTGACCTCCGCGTTGGGGTGCCTGCCGGGTATGTGACACCGTTCACCACGCGCCAGGCGCGTGATGAACTCCACGCGTGCCCGAGGACCTCCCATATTGGCCTCCAGCCCGCGAGGTCAGGTTGCGCGCCTTCGAACGCGCTGGCTTCTTCGTCTTGAAGCGGCCACCGTGGAGCCGCCGTTCCTCATGATCGCCCGCTTGTCCACTTTCGTGCAACCTTCGGTAGCTTTCCGATCCACTCGGCAAGAAACCCGAGTGCTCTCCGCGAAACCGGCGGCTCAGGCTTCGAAGGGTCAACGCGAGGGGCGTCCTCGAGAGGCGTTCGCCTACGCGCGTTTTTGCGTTTTCCCTTGGCGAGGGTAGGGCCATTCTTTCCCTTGGCGAGGGTAGGGCCATTCTTCGGGTGCTTTTTGCTCAAGGCCGTCCCTCCGCGTCATTGGCGTCGAAGCCCTCCGCGGCGAAAGAGATCGCGGCTGGCCGATTGGCCCTGGTCATGCTGTCGAGGTTGCACGCCGGGGCGCGGACTATGGCGCGATCCGCGCCCCCGCGAAAGGGCGCGCCGTCCTTCGCACATTGGGGCTGGCAAGGAAACGCCAGGCTGAGGGGGCCGCCGCCTTCTGCTGGAACATTTCTCGAAGCGATATCGTTTTGAGGACTGCAGGCGGCAAGGGGTTTGGGGCTCAAAGCCGGCGTCGCCGCAATCGGAGATTACGGTCATGACTTTGAACGGACTTTGCGTCTCCACCGTTATCGCCGCGACGGCTTCGGCGCTCTTGGTCGCCGCAGCGCCTGCGAGGGCTCAGGCGCAAGACAATGCGTACGGCGTACGCCATTATACGACGCATAGCCGGATGCACCATTACGTAGTCCATCGCCACGGTTACCGATACGGACCGGCAAATGTCGTCGCCGGCGCCGGCGCGGCGGCGGGCGAGGCAGCCGGTGGTCTGTTCGATGGCGCAGTAACCGCCTGGGACGCCTTGGACTGCACCGCTTTTGGCTATTATTGTCGCCGTTGAAGAGCGGGCGTTACCTAGGTCGAAGGTTTTGATGACGCTCAATCTCCACGAGGTTTGGAAGTCGGTCCTGGCTGAGCTCGGCCTCCCAAACAAGAGGCCCGTGCGGGCCCTTGTTCCCGGGCTCCCGATTGGATGACGATCACCCTGAAAACGAGGGCCCTATTCCATACCGATTCACGCGCCTATAGGGTAGCGCCCACGATCGAAATGGCCGTCAAGGGACAGACCGCAACACCGCAAATGGGAGTTAAGTGGGGGACACTCGCGGAGATCGTGTCGTATCAAAAGATTGAGCTTAGAATGTCCATCACCGGCCGCTGCTGCTATGCGAGGCATAGCACCGGAAGCGAAGCCCGATCACGTGCACCGGCGATGATACGACGCATCACACACAATCAGCGCGATTGCATTCCCGTTCGCCAGGCGTAAAGTGGAAAGTCGAGCCGGGCGCAATCGGCGTGCTGTTGGGGAGGAGCACCGCAGCCACCGAATGACAGAGCGGTCCTGCAACTCGCCCTGCTTTACGCCCGGCTCGCCATAGCGGAGGTGTCATCCTGTTGTGCGATGGGAAAACAGGGGCCGCCGCCGCAGTCGAGATTATCATCGCGAGAAATTGAACGCTATGGGGACAATGGCGGCGGCCTGCCGAAAGCGTCGTGCGCCAGACAAGCCACTATCACGGCCGCTCAACGGCTCCCGAACGGCGCCATCTGGACGCATCGGGTCAGGCACGACCAAGACGACTAAGACCGCGCCCTAGCGCCGGAAATGTCCCGCTGCTCGCGAGAGTTGGGGATCGACCTGCGACTTATCCGCCCTGGGCATTTTTTCCATCAGTTTCTCGAAGGACGGTTTATAACCATTCGCCCTATATTCAGCGGATGATATAGGTATTTTCCTGGTTCCATACTCGACCATGACCATTCCGTCCGGCGTCAGATACAATCCGATAGCCACGCCCGAACTCCTCCCATCTTATCTTTAGGCGGGCGGTGTAGCTTCGCTGACCTAGCGGGGCTCATGATGACGAAGCTGGGTCACGATAGCAAGACTTGGCCGCTTCGAGAGCCGGCGCGTGGGCTCGAAAACCCGTCCCAAGCGGCCACGCTACCAGTTCGGCACGGCACAAGTATGGCCTGGATCGTGAGGCCCATGTCGCGTCGCGAGTTCCCCCGCCGGACCGCCGCTCGCCGCCCGCCGCCGCGCCCTCTCATTGCGCCCCTTCCGCACGGCATGTGCCCACCTGTCTGGAGCGAATGGGATAGTAAGCGGGCCGGAGACTGACGAGAGCCCCCCTCGATAAGCCACTTTCGTTCGTTGGAAGTCGAGACATTGGGTATTGCGCGCAGCCTTGGCTGGAAGGTGCATATGCAGTGATGGCTATCGCGAGGGCACGAAGTCGATCCGGCGATGCGTCTATCGGAGGGAGCTCGATCTCGACACGTTGGTTTGCACGCGCGCCCGAACTTCCCGCCTTCGCCTTCAGTCGCGCCTCTTGTGTCCAGCTTGCGGTAGTCACAACATAACGGCCGTGTTCGAGCCGCCAAGTAGTGGTCAGGTGCAGAGAAGGTATTTGAAACTCACTTCGGCGGCTTCCACTCGCTCGCCAAACGCCGTCCTGCGGCGATCTGAGCGGGCGCGCTGCGACAAAAAAGCCGCAAACAAGTCGTATACGTGATGATGGGCGTGAGGAGCCGCTTCGAACGCTGAGATCGACGCGCGCGGCGAGGGACAGTGAGCAAAGGGGGGCGAGCGACAGCGGGGATGTTGCCTGGAGGCGCATCATGCACGCCCAACAGATTATTCGCCATCATCCCGGTCGGTCGTCGAAGGCGGCAGAACTGAGCTTTCGCGCATTATCGGGCACGAGATTGCGACTGGCCGAGAGGCGTGTCGCAATCGTCCGCTTGCTGGTTGAGGCGCGACATCAGCGATGGGTGCGCGCTGAGTCGACCAAGCCCTATCGTCCACACACGCTGCTTGAAGATAATCCGACTTCCGGGTGATCGTCGGCGACGCGCCTCGGGGACAAGAACGCCGTGCTAGCAGAAGCTCTGCTTCATGCTGAGGGTTTCTTGCTGGCGTTCTCGTGGTCGCAGGTGGGGTACGCAGAAGGTCTCATTTTGCGCCAGCGCATCCGCACAACTCACGTAGTCCTCAAAAGGCCGCCCGGAGCGGCCCATTTCGAAGTTGGGGTCGGGCGGGCTTCGTCGAGCGAAATCGGCGCGGAGACCTTCGCTCGCTGGGCCCGCTTTGCAAGCGCTTCCCCCACTAAAGCCATCGCTTATAAAAACCATGCATACACGACTACGCCAACCCAGCCCGAACCCCTAACCTCCAGGCTCAGGTTTGTGTCTGGAGCAAGCCCCCGCTGGTTGCCCTTTGGGAGCCGGCCCTCACGCCGTCGCTGAGTTCAAGACAGAGCACACCTGCGACAGCCCAACTTTCCGGTTCGAAGTCAAGCGATCAGGTCCACCCCCAGTGAACTGGCGACTGGGAGTCGCGGCCCTCTACCGGCGTCGCCTCGCGGCTGCACGACCAGTCGATCTCGGCCGAAGCGTGTAAAGCGCTAACGTCATCAACCGCACATCGAGCCATGCGGTTCGCCTCCAGGATAGCCATGTCGATTATATACAGCAGAAAATCGTCGTTGGCGCGCTCCGCCATCCTACGAATTCGTGTCAGTTCAATTTCGATCAGATTGAGCATCATCTTTCTCCGGTATCAGATACCGTCAGGTTGACGCCCGCCTGTCCCCACTACTTTTACAGCGCAAACTCTTTTGCTCCACAATCGCTCGTCAAAATAGTTCACAATGCCGTCAGGCTTGTGGCGAAGATCGGGCACAAAGGAGACGCGGCTTTTGCTGGCCCCCGATATGCGAACGCCCGCAAATCACCGCCTCGAAAGTTAGGCGAGGGTAGAAAGGCCGTGACTGGGGGTCCGCATCGCCCTCAAATCATTTAATTTTTGGGTATTGACCGAGAATGGCTGGGGGACCTGGATTCGAACCAAGATTGACGGAGTCAGAGTCCGCAGTTCTACCGTTGAACTATCCCCCAACGGGCCCTCGCGGAAGGGAGCAGGCGGCGTCAATAGCGAAGAGCGGCCACGTGCGCAAGCCTTTCGGATGCCGCTTCCGAAGCGGAAGGTCGCGCGCCACGGCTTTGGCGAGGATGTTTGTGCGCTCGTTCGCGCCGCCGGCAGGGAAGGAGCATTCGGACCCGAGGGCGTCTTCCCTGTTCGCACGCTTTTCGCGTCAATTATTCCGCTGTTTTGGGCAAAAAATTCCTCTGTTCCGAGGCGCAGGGAATTTCAGCGCAACCCGATCGAACTCGTTAGCCTTTTCTAGATCCGAAACTCGAAAGTCAAACCCCCGGGAGCCCGCTTCCCTGTTCTTTTCCCTGATACCAGGGGAACTCGATCCCGCTACACATGCTCGACCGCCAGCACACCGGCCGCGGCCTTGAGCGCCCCGGCGACCGTCGGGCTCAGGGCGTAGCGGCCGGGCAGGCGGATCTCGACCTCCTCCTTCGGCCCGAGGACGACGACCAGCGACACCTCGCTCTCGCCGGGCGCGCTGAGGCGGCTCTCGATCGAGGCGAGCGGGCTCTCGTCGCGCACGAAGATGCGAAGAAGCCCTTTTGGACTTTGGCGGCAGCGTCGTTGAGCCGCTCAACGTTGACGATGCGGGCGCGCACGTCCTCGCCCTCGACGTTCGCCTGGAGCGTCACCAGCACGTCCGCGCCTTTCTCGAGCAGGTCGCGGAACTGGTTCAGCGCTTCCTGAAAGATGATCGCCTCGTACTGGCCCGACGGGTCGGAGAGCTGCACGATGCCCATCTTCGAGCCGCTCTTGGTGCGCCGCTCGGTCCGGTCGAGCACGCTCGCTCCCAACCGCGCAGTCGTCGCGCCGGCGCGCACCGAGCGGACGAATTCCGCCCAGCGACCGGCGCGCAGCCGCTTCAGCGCTGTATTGTAGGCTTCCAACGGGTGCCCCGAGAGAAAGAAGCCGACCGCGTCGAACTCTCGCTTGAGCTTTTCGGCCTCCGTCCACGGATCCGCCGCAACTTTCAGCGGCGCTGCCTCCGTATCGCCGAACAGGGCGTTCTGCCCCGATGCCTTTTCCGAAGCGCTCGCGTTGGCGATCGCCAGCATCGGCTCGATCGCGGCGAAGACCAGGGCCCGGTCGGGCTCGAGCTCGTCGAACGTGCCCGCCGCCGCGAGGCTCTCGAGCGCCTTCTTGTTGACCAGGCGCGGATCGAGCCGGCCGGCGATGTCGGCGAGCGAGGCGAACGGTTTTCCGCCGCGCGCCTTGACGAGCCCCTCGGCTTGCGCTTCGCCCACCCCCTTGATGGCGCTCAGAGCATAGACGATCGCCGCGCCGCCATCGTCGCCGGCGCGCACGTCGAAATCGACCTGAGAGGCGTTGACCGAAGGAGGAGCGACCTCGATGCCGAGCCGCTGCGCCTCGGCACGGAACTCGGCGAGCTTGTCGGTATTGCCCTTGTCGAGGGTCATGGAGGCGGCGAGGAATTCGGCCGGGTGGTTCGCCTTGAACCAGCCGGTCCAGTAGGCGATCAGCGCATAGGCCGCCGCATGAACTCTTGTTGAAGCCGTAGTCGGCGAACTTGGCGAGAAGATCGAAGATCTCGTCGGCCTTCGTCCGCGCGGTCCCGCGCTCGACCGCGCCGTCGACGAAACGGGCGCGCTGGGCGTCCATCTCCTTCTTGATCTTCTTGCCCATCGCGCGGCGCAGCATGTCGGCTTCGCCGAGCGAATAGCCCGACAGGACCTGCGCGATCTGCATCACCTGTTCCTGGTAGATGATGACGCCGAAGGTCTCGCGCAAAACCGGCTCGATCGTCGGATGGATGGTGTCGGGCTTCTCGTGGCCGAGCTTGCGGGCGCAATAGGTCGGGATGTTCGCCATGGGGCCCGGCCGGTAGAGGGCGACGAGGGCGATGATGTCCTCGAACCGGTCGGCGCGCATCTCGACCAGCGCTTTGCGCATGCCCGCGCTTTCCACCTGGAACACGCCGACCGTCTCGCCGCGTCCGAGCATCTCGTACGTCTTGGCGTCGTCGAGCGGGATGTTGCCGAGGTCGACAGCGTTTCCGCGCCGATAGATCAGCTTGATGGCGCGCTGAAGCGTGGTCAGCGTCTTGAGACCGAGAAAGTCAAATTTGACCAGACCCGCGGGCTCGACCCACTTCATGTTGAACTGGGTCGCCGGCATCGCCGCCTTCGGATCGCGATAGAGCGGCACGAGATCGGTCAGCGGCCGGTCGCCGATGACGACGCCGGCGGCGTAAGTCGAGGCGTTGGAATAGAGGCCCTCGAGCCGCTCCGCGATCGCGAGCATCTGCCCGACCCGCTCGTCGGCCTTCGCCGCGTCCTGCAGGCGGGCTTCGTCCGCGACCGCCTGCTTCAGCGTCACTGGATGGGCGGGGTTCATCGGCACGAGCTTTGCGAGCTTGTCGACTTGGCCGAGCGGCATTTCGAGCACGCGGCCGACGTTGCGCATGACTCCGCGCGCGAGGAACGAGCCGAAGGTGATGATCTGCGCCACCCGGTCGGCGCCGTAGCGCTCGCGCACGTAAGCGATCACCTCGTCGCGCCGGTCCTGGCAGAAGTCGATGTCGAAGTCCGGCATCGACACACGCTCCGGGTTGAGGAAACGCTCGAACAGGAGTCCGAAGCGCATCGGATCGAGGTCGGTGATAGTGAGCGCCCATGCGACCAGCGAGCCGGCGCCCGAGCCGCGGCCCGGCCCGACCGGGATTTCCTGCGCTTTGGCCCATTTGATGAAGTCGGCGACGATGAGGAAGTAGCCCGGGAATTTCATCTTGACGATGACGTCGAGCTCGAAGGCGAGCCGTTCGTCATATTGCTGCCGCGCGTAGCCGGGGGCGAGGCCGTGATGGGCGAGACGGGCCTCGAGCCCCTCGTGCGCTTGGCGCCGCAGCTCCTGCTCTTCGTCGACCGCATCGCCGCCGGGGACGGAGAAGCGGGGCAAGATCGGCTTTCTGGTCAAGGGCCGATAGGCGCAGCGCATGGCGATCTCGACGCTGGCTTCGGTCGCCTCCGTGAGGTCGGCGAAGAGCTCGGTCATCTCGGCGCGCGTCTTGAACCGGTGCTCGGTCGACAGGCGGCGGCGGTCGGAGGCCGAAATCAGGGTCCCCTCGGCAACGCATAGCAGCGCGTCATGCGCCTCGTAGTCTGAGCGGGCGGCGAAATAGGGTTCGTTGGTCGCAACCAGCGGTAGACCGAACCGGTCGGCGAGATCGATGAGCGCCGGTTCGATCGCGGCCTCGGATCCGATTCCGTGCCGCTGAAGCTCGACATAGAGGCGCCGGTCGAAAGCCGACGCGAGCCGGCGGAGCCGGCTCTCGGCCAGATCGGCCATGTGCTGGCCGAGCGCCCGGTCGATCGGCCCGGCAGGCCCGCCGGTCAGGGCGATGAGCCCCTCGCAGCCGACGAGGGAGTCGAACGGGACATGCGGCTCGTCGCCCTCCCTCGGATCGAGCCAGAGGCTCGAGGCGAGCCGCATCAGATGGCGATAGCCGGTCTCGTTCTGGGCGAGGAGCACGATGGAGGCGCGCATCAGGCGCTGCTCGGCGAGGCGGGAGGAGGACGGCGGAGCGTCGCCGAAATCGATCGTCGCCTGCATTCCGACGATCGGTTGAACGCCCGCCTTCGCGAGCTTTTCCGAGAATTCGAGCGCACCGAAGAGGTTGTTGGTGTCGGTGATGGCGAGCGCCGGCATGTCGTCGGCCTTGGCGAGCTTCGCCAGCGTCTCGATCGTCAGCGCCCCTTCGCGCAGCGAAAAGGCGCTGTGCACGTGCAGATGCACGAAGCCGACGGCCTTGATGACGGCGGACGATTCCATTGGTTTGATTTACGCAATCGAGGTCGTGCGCGTCGAGAGGGCTGCGGGCAAGTGTTGTGGATCGTTTGCGCCGGATGGGGGTAAAGCGCATAATTCCCTCAGAGGGCGATGCTGCTGACGGACGCTGCGCGATGTCAAACGCCTACGAGACCGATTTTTACGCCTGGGCGATGGAGCAGGCGACGCTCCTGCGCACTGGCCGCTTTGCCGCAGCCGACATGGCGAATATCGCCGAGGAGATCGAAAGCATGGGGCGAGGCGAGAAGCGCGAGCTTGTCAACCGGCTCACGATCCTCCTTCTGCACCTTCTCAAGTGGCAGTTTCAGCCCGGCTTCCGAAGCCCAAGCTGGAGCTCGAGCATTCGGGAACAGCGCATCCGGCTTCGAAGTCATTTGAACGACAATCCGAGCCTCAAGGCGAGGCTCGGCGAATCGTTTGCGGAGGCTTACGAGCTCGCCGTGATCGGCGCGGCGCGCGAGACGGGTTTGCCGGAAAGCGACTTTCCGAATACGGCGCCTTACCGATTCGAGGAGGCCGCGGACGACGCCTTTTGGCCCGAATAAGGCGGATCACTGGAATTTTCGTTCGCGAATGCATCCGGCAGCGCGCCGAAGCGATCGACGCCCAGCATGGCGACCCCATAGCGCCATAGCCAGACCGTGCGCACGAGGATCAGCATGCCGGCCGCCGCGGCGAGCGATTTATAGAACAGGCCATACAGGAACGGGTATTCCGCCTGGACCATGAGAAAGGCGGCTGGCAGCAGTCTTTGCGCGGGAGGGGGCGAGAACGGCGCGGCCAGCGCCGCGAGGGGGATCAGCCAGACGCAATACTGCGGACTGAACACCTTGCCGAGCGTGATGAAGGCGACGAAACAGGTGAGGCTCGCGCGGACAAGCGACATGAGCCGCTCGCCGTCATCACGGGCGGCGCCCATGGCCCGCCAGGCGTAGAGCCAGCTTCCAAGCACGCCCGCGACGACGAGGGCGGTCGAGAGCGCGCGCAGCGCCGGTTCGGCCGGCGAGACCGCGTTGAGCGAGCCGTAGCTGAACGTCTTTGACAGAAACGTCGGATCGAAAGCGTGGGCGAGGATCAGAAGGCCGCTGTAAACCGTCTCGATCTGCAGCGGTCGTGCCCCGTGATAGGCGATGGCGTCGAGCGCATGCGGGCCCGCCACCGCCACATAGGCCGCCGCGGCCAGCCCTAGCGTGACGGCTCCCCCGGCCGCGCCCGAGGCAAGACCCTTCCAGTCCCGTCCAGCAACGGCGTGAATGACAAAGATCGGAGCAAGGAGGATCGGGACGCCCTTCATCGCAACAGCGAGGCCGAGCGCGGCGCCGGCGAGGGCACGCTGGCGGAGAACAAGCGCATAAACGGCTGCGGCGACCGTGAGCGCCACGACCGGATCGTAGCGGCGCGCCGCGATGACGCCGAGCGCCAGGGTCAGAACAATCGCCTGCCGCAGCGCCTTCGCGCTGGCGTCGGGTCTCAGCCGGCCGGCGGTCCGGACCGCGAGCCACACGGCGAGCGTCAGCGCCGCCTCCATCTCGAGGGCGAAGAGGCGGAAATACCTGTCCTCATCGCTGGTCAGCAGCGCCGGCGCGAGCGCCGCGATCATCATGCCGGGCGGATATTCGACGGTGAAATCTCGCCAGGGCAAAAGCGGCCGCTTGGGCGTGGCGACATGGCTTGGGTCGGGCGGGCCCTCGGGGCCCGCCGCGCCGGCCGGCCGGACGAAGTCGGCCCCATAAGGCCGCCCAAGCGTCGCCTCGGCGTAGGCGAAATAGCGATCGACGTCACCGTCGTCGCGCAAGGCGGTCAGGAGCCGCTCCCCCACGCTCTGGCGCTGGCGCAGCATCGCCCAATCGACCGACGCGGGATCGTCGACGCGACGCCATGCGTCGAGCGTCGGGCCGAAGACATTCAGCGCGCCGAACGCGACGAGGAACCAGATCAGCCAAAGTCTGCGGAGCGGCTGCGGCGCGGGATTCATGCGCCCGAAGGTGCGCGGCTGGACTGGCGCCGGCCTGACCGGCCCTGGCGTCGTCCGCAAGGGAATGCACACGAACAGGAGGGTTCCCGGCTGATCCCGTCAGCCCCCGCATCGTCCTTTGAGACGCGATGCGTGGCGTCGCTTGTTGCAGGACACTTCCCCTGGCGAGGCGGGGACGGCGATTAAGCGGCGAGCGGGCGAGCGGGCGAGATTTGAACGGCGTCACATGCTCGAAACATGCAGCGAGCTGAGTGCGTATCTTTCTTCAGGGCGCCCACACCGACGTGGTCTGTGCCGAGGTCGTTGACACTGGCTTCCCCGGGAAGCCGCGCCTACTGCCCCCGCTTCCCCTGCGCGGCGAAGCGCACCGCCTCCTCCGCCGCCCGGAACAGCGCGCGCGCCTTGTTCACGCATTCCGCCTGCTCGGCGGCAGGGGACGAATCGTAGACGATGCCGGCGCCCGCCTGCACGTGCATGAGCCCGTCCTTGACGATGGAGGCGCGCAGCACGATGCAGGTGTCCATTTCGCCGCCCGCGCCGAAATAGCCGATGCAGCCGGCGTAGATGCCGCGCTTGTCCTTCTCGAGCTCGTCGATGATCTCCATCGCCCGCACTTTGGGCGCGCCTGAAACTGTTCCTGCCGGGAATCCCGCCGCAAGCGCCGCAACCACGTCGACGTCACCGCGCAATTCGCCCTCGACGTTCGAGACGATGTGCATGACGTGGCTGTAGCGCTCGATGAAGAAACTGTCGGTCACCTTGACCGTGCCGATCCTGGCGACGCGTCCGACGTCGTTGCGGCCGAGATCGAGCAGCATCAGGTGCTCGGCGCGCTCTTTCGGATTGGCGAGCAGTTCGTCGGCCAGCGCTCCGTCCTCGCGCGGTGTCTTCCCGCGCGGCCTGGTGCCGGCAATCGGCCGGATAACGACCTTGCCGTCGCGCACCCTGACCAGGATCTCGGGGCTCGACACCACGATCTGGAAACCGCCGAAGTCGAGATAGCAGAGATAGGGCGAAGGATTGACCCGCCTCAGCGCGCGATACAGCGAAAAAGCCGGCAGATCGAAGCGGCTGGTGAAGCGCTGCGACAGCACGATCTGGAACGCATCGCCGGCGACGATGTAGTCCTTCGCCTTCGCGACCATCGCCTGGTACTCGGCCTCGGTCGTGTTGGAGAGCGGCTCGCCGGCCTGGGCCATCGGGTCGGCCTCAGCGCCGGCGGTGTGGCCGAGCGGGGCCTCGAGCGCGGCGACGACCGCGTCGAGTTGCGCGAGTGCGCTCTCGTGCGCGGCTTTGGCCGAAACGCCCGGCGCCGGGCGCACCGGCGTGACGATCGCCATTTCGTCGCGCGCGGCGTCGAACACGACCATCACGGTCGGGCGGATGAGCAGCGCCTCCGGCACGCCGATTGGGTCGGGCTTCGCCGGCGGCAGGCGTTCCATCCGCCGCACCATGTCGTAGCCGAGATAGCCGAACACGCCGGCCGACATCGGCGGCAATCCCGGCGGCAGTTTGATGCGGGATTTGGCGAGCAGCGCCCGGAGCGCCTGGAGAGGATCACCGGGGCAGGGGACGAAGGCGTCGGAATCGTGGAGCGCGCGCCGATTGATCTCGGCGCGCTCGCCGGTCGAGCGGAAAACGAGGTCCGGGTCGAGCCCGATCATCGAATAGCGTCCGCGCTGCGCGCCGCCCTCGACCGACTCGAGGAGAAACATGTTGCCCGCGCGTCCGGGCGCGAGCTTGAGATAGGCCGAGACCGGGGTTTCGAGATCCGCCACCAACGTCGTCACCGCCACCGTCGCACCGCCGGCCTCGTAGGCGCGGGCGAAGGCCTCGAAGTCCGGCATCAGGGTCATCGTCAGCTGCCAGCGGCCGACTGGAGGACGTTCTGGTTCACCGTGACGCCGAGGGAGCGGCGCAACCCGGCGATATAGTGGTCGAGCAGGCTGTCGCGCGTCGCACCGCCAAGTTTCTCGGCCATCGCCTTCACCCTGAGGTCCGCAAAATCGACCGGCGGCGTCTTATCGGCCGTGATTTTGAACACTGTTCGTCCATCCGGCGTCGCCGCCGAGCCGGAGCCGTCCGCGGGCTCGCGGAAGATCGCCGCGACGACCGATTCCGGCAGGCCCGCCTTCTCGTCCCGATGGATGTCCGCTGCGGATTTCGCCTCGGCGCCGGCGCTCTTCGCGACGCTCGCGACGCTCGCGCCGGAGCGGATCTGCTTGACGAGGTCATCCGCCTTCGCGGCGAGCGCCTTGTCGACCTGCTCGGCGCGCCACTGCGCCTCGACCTGAGGCTTGGCTTCCTCGAAGGTGCGATCATGCGCCGGTTCGATCTTGGTCACGGCGAACCAGACGTAGCCGTTGTCCGGGGTCTGCAACGGGGCCTCGTCGAGGCCGACGTCGGATGCGAACACCGATCGCAAGAGATCTTTCTTGTCGGGCAGACTCACCGGCTTACCGCTGGGGTCCTTGCCCTGCGCGTCGACGGCCGAGATGTTTTGCGTCGTCAGACCCGCGTCCTTAGCGGCTTGGGCCAGGGATTTGCCGGACACGCGCGCGTCCTCGATCTTGTCGTGGATCGCCTGGATCTTGTCGCCCTGCCGCGCGGCGGAGATCTGCCGCTTGATATCCTCCTCGACATCGGCGAACGGCTTGACCGTCGACGGCGTGATGCTCCTGACGCGGACAATGACCGGCCCGAACTGGGTTGCCAGCACGCCGCTGAACTCCTGCCTTCGGGAGGGCGAACACCGCGTCGGCTTCCGCCTTGTCGATCATCTGATCCTTCGTCGTCTCGCCGAGGTCGGTGTCCTTGGGCTTGAGACCGCGTTCCTTGACGATGTCGTCGAAGCTCGCGCCAGCCTTGATCTTGGCCTCCGCGGCGTCCGCCTCCGCCTGATTTGGGAAAAGGATCTGCTGCAGGTCGCGCTTTTCGGGCGAACCGTAGCGAGGATCCCTTCCGGCAACTTTGGCATAGGCGGCCTCGGCGTCAGCGTCGCTCACGTCGGCGGGATTGGCGAGCGTCTGCGGCTCCAGCGCGACGACGTCCATCGACCGGTATTCGGGGGCGCCATAGCTCGCCTTGCGGTCATTGAAAAAGGCCTTGAGCGCGTCCTCCGAAGGCGCCGCAATGTCGCCTGCTGCGGCGGAGGGAAGGACGAAATAGTCGACCGAACGCGTCTGCCCTTCGTAATCGGCTTCCGCCTTCGTCTCGGCCTTCGGCACGGCGAGCCCCGTCGTCAGCGCCGCGACGATGAATTGTCTCAGCGCCGTCTTGCGCAGGTCCGAGACATAGCTCCGCTCGCTCAGTTCGTTGTCCTGCAGGACGCTGGCGAAGCGCTGCGGATCGAACGCGCCGGACTTGTCCTGGAAGGCGGGGTTCGAGGTGATCAGCTTGCGTAGCGCGTCCTCCGATATGTTGAGGCCGAGCTTTCGCGCCTCGTCGTCGATCGCGGTCTCGCTGAGGAGCCTTTGCAGAACCTGCCGGTCGAGCCCGATAGCCCGCGCCTGCTCATTGGTGAACGGCTGGCGCAGTCGACGCTGATATTGCTCCAAAGTCCGCTGGTATTCGTTGTGATATTCCTCGGCGGAAATCTTCACGCCACCGACCGTGGCGACTGTCGAAGCCGTGAAGCCGCGCAACATGTCGCCGACGCCCCAGATCACGAAACTGACGATGATGAGCCCCATGACGACCGTCATGATCGCCTTGCCGACGAGCCCCTGGGTCGCCTTGCGCATCGATTCGAGCATTCAGAACACCTGCGCCTTTTTGCCTCGGGCCGTTTGAAGCGCGCCTTCTAGCCCCGGACGGAGGTTTTGCATAGGGTTTCCGGAGGCGATAACCGCCCCGCGGACCCAAATCCTGGAGGACCTGATCAATGACCCCTGACGTGCGCCCGTTCGTGGCCGGCAACTGGAAAATGAACGGCCTTTCGGCGTCGCTCGTCGAGATCGAGGCGATGCGTCGCGCGGCCGACGCCGGCGAGGCCGGGAGGGCGGAACTCGCGGTGTGCCCGCCGGCGACGCTGCTCGCCCAGTCCGCCTGGAAGCTCAAGGGAGGGACGATGACGCTCGGCGGGCAGGACTGCAGCCCGCATTCGAGCGGCGCCTTCACCGGCGACATATCAGCGCCGATGCTGAAGGATGCCGGCGCCTCGTATGTCATCGTCGGCCATTCCGAACGGCGAACCCTGCATCACGAGACCGACGCTCTCGTCCGCGCCAAGGCGGAGGCGGCGCTGAAGGCGGGCCTGACCGCGATCGTCTGCGTCGGCGAGACGCTGGCCGAGCGCGAGGCAGGGGAGGCGCTTGCGGTGGTCGCGCGCCAGGTGCTGGGCTCGATCCCGCCGGCCGGCGCGCCGCAGACGGTGGTGGTCGCCTATGAGCCGGTGTGGGCGATCGGCACCGGCCTCACCCCGACCCCCGCCGACGTCGCCGAGATGCACAAGGCGATCCGGAACCTGCTCGGCGAGATTTATGGGGCCGCCGGCGCGAAAATCCGCATCCTCTACGGCGGATCGGTGAAGCCCGCGAACGCGAAGGAGCTGCTCGGGATCGACAACGTCGACGGGGCGCTAGTCGGCGGGGCGAGCCTGAAGGCTAAGGATTTTCTGGCGATCGCAGCCGCGTATCGCTGAGGCGCCATCTGGACCCCGGGGGCCGAATCTTTCGCTCGCCTTAAGCCGAAAGCGACGGAGCCGTCGTTGCGGTCGAACTCGTCTATCGCTGTTTCCGGCGGTCGTCGTCGGGATTGTGAATATGGCGCAGTGCATGCCCTGACTGAGACCCAAGCGTCGCGCGATCGGTGCGGCGCGGAAAGGACTATGGTCTGACTCGTCTGACTCAGAGTTCGATGGACGCGCCCCTTGCGCCGTGATAGGAGCGCGCCAACTTAAGGGCGTGGCCCGAACGGCCTTGCGCCCGCCCCTTGAGCTGTTCTCATGCAATCGGTCCTCATCGTCATCCATATTCTCATCGTCATCGCCCTGGTCGCGGTCGTCCTCCTTCAGCGATCCGAAGGTGGCGTGCTTGGCTCGGGCGGAGGAACGGGCAGTTTCATGACCGGGCGCGGGCAGGCGAACGCGCTTTCGCGCGCCACCGCCATCCTGGCGACCGCGTTTTTCGTCACCTCGCTTCTCATGTCGATCATCGCCGGCTGGAGCCGGGCGCCGCGCTCGATCCTCATCAAGGGATCTGAGGCGCCGGCGAGCCAGACCGCGCCGCAGCCGATCAACTCCGGCAATATTCTCGATCAGCTGAAACAGCTTCAGGGTCCGTCGAACGCGCCGGCCGCGCCCGCGCCGGCCGCGCCCGGGCAGAAGCCGTAGTCTACTGGGGGCGGCGCGGCCGCCGGAGGCGGAGCAGTGCCGTCCTTCCGCAGCGAACGCACCGTGCGCCACAATGCCGAGCAGATGTTCGACCTCGTGGCCGACATTGAGCGTTACCCTGAATTCGTGCCGTTGTGCACGAGCCTGCGCGTGCGCAACCGCAGGCCAGACGGAAAGGGACGCGAGACGCTGATCGCCGACATGTCGGTCGGCTACAAGATGATCCGCGAGCGATTCACGAGCCGGGTCGTGCTCGACAAGCCGCGTCTGAGGGTCGTCGTCGAATATATCGATGGACCGTTTAGCCACATGGAGAACATCTGGACCTTCCGCGACGAGCCGGACGGCGTGCGTTCGCTCGTTACCTTCTTCATCGACTATGAGTTCCGCAGCCGGACGCTCGGCGCGCTGATGGGCTCGATGTTCGATGCCGCATTCCGCAGGTTCGCGCAGGCCTTCGAGGAGCGGGCCAACGCAATCTACACGACTAGCCCGTCGTAGACATGCGCGCTCGCTGAGCGAGTCCGGCGCGGCCAGCGGCCGCGCCTATAAAGCCGCCTCCAGCATCTCGAGCGCAACGCTGACCGAGGCGAGGCGAACATTGCCCCGGCCGATTGAGCCGAACCGCATTTCGCGCGCAACCGTCGCCGCGCCGGCCCTCGCACAGGCGAACCAGACAAGGCCGACCGGCTTTTCCGCCGTTCCGCCCTCCGGGCCCGCGACCCCCGTCACGCTGACCGCGAGCTCGGCGCGCGACCTGTTGAGCGCCCCCTCCGCCATCGCGCACCCGACCGCCTCGCTGACCGCGCCATGCCTCTCCAGTGCGCCGGGCGGCACGCCGAGCAGATCCTGCTTGGCCTCGTTAGAATAGACGACGAAGCCGCGCTCGACGACGGCGGATGAGCCGGGGATTTCGGTCAGGAGCGCCGCGACCAGGCCACCGGTGCATGATTCCGCGGTCGCTATCCTGAGGCCGGCCGCGCGACAGCGGTCGAGAAGCGTGGCAGCGCGAGTGGTGAGGTCGGGGGGAAACATGAGCCCTCAATCTAAGCAACCAACCAGCGCCCGCAGCGCGCCGTTATGGATAAAAATCACCGGGGCGTTATGGATAAAAAATCACTGGGGCGGGCCGCACGAGGCCAATTCCTCCGAGCTTTTTCTCATCGCAGAGATTCCCAGGTCGGCCAATGGAAGCGCGAGCATCGCGCTCCCAAAGTATATTTTCCGCTTTCGTTTGCTGCTTCCCAAGCAGTCTCGCGGATTCGCGCCATGTGTTTTTCCTCACCCGTCCGGGGCCGTTTCCGTCCCATTAGCGTCGCCTCACTGCCCCGCGTCCAGCCGGCTGCGGACCTTCGCCGCCAGTTCCTCCAGCGAAAAGGGCTTGCCGAGGAGATGGACGTCCGGATCGAGCCGGCCCTGGCGTATGATGGCGTCGCGGCTGTAGCCTGTCATGTAGAGCACGCGAAGCCCCGGACGGCGCCGGCTCGCCTCGTCGGCGAGCTCCCGCCCGTTGTAGTCGCCCGGCATCACCACATCGGTCAGCAGAAGGTCGAGAGAGGGCGCGCTGTCGAGCACCTCGAGTGCGGCCTTGCCGCTGGACGCCTCGACGACACGATAACCGAGCTCGCGCAAGGCTTCCATCGCGAAGGCCCGCACGCCGTCATCGTCCTCGACCAGGAGAATGCTCTCGCGGCCGCCGGGACGGTCGAGCTCGGCCCGGTTGCGCTCGGCGAGCGCGGCATGAGTCGCCGCCTGCCGCGGGAGGAACATCCTGACCGTCGCGCCGCGCGCGGGTTCGCTTTCGATCTGAACATGGCCGCCGGACTGACGGCAAAAGCCGTAGACCTGGCTCAGGCCGAGGCCGGTGCCCTTGCCGACGTCCTTGGTGGTGAAGAACGGATCGAACGCGCGCGCCAACGTCTCAGCATCCATGCCGACGCCGGTATCCATCACTGCAATGGTCACATATTCGCCCGCCTCGACCCGCTCTGCGAACGAGGCGACGTCGTCCGCATCGAGACTGCGGTTCGCGGTCTCGATGATCAGTCTGCCCCCGTGCGGCATGGCGTCCCTGGCATTGAGCGCCAGATTGACGAGGGCGCTCTCGAGCTGGTTCGGATCGACGTAGGCGCTCCAGATTCCATCCGCGAGAATGGTCTTCAGTGAAATCGGCTCGCCGAGCGTCCGTTGGAGGAGATCGCTGAATTCCGCCGACCAGCGCGTTGGCGTCCACCGGCTGCGGCGCGAGCGGCTGCCTCCGCGAGAAGGCGAGCAGGCGGCCGGTGAGCGCCCGGGCGCGCTGGACGCCCTGGAGCGCCATGTCCTTGGCCCGCTCGATCCGCGCCTTGGCCGGCGAGGCGGTCAGATGGACGAGCTGGCGGTCGATGGTGTCGAGCCCGCCGAGCATCAGCGTCAGCATGTTGTTGAAGTCGTGCGCGACGCCGCCGGTGAGCTGGCCCAGCGCCTCCATCTTCTGCGCCTGGCGCAGCTGCTCCTCGAGGCGGCGCCGGTCGCTCACGTCGCGCGCGCTGACGACCACGCGCCGCGCCATTTCATCGCCGCTCGGCACCGCCGTCGCCACGGCTTCGATGGTCTTGCCAGCTTGCGTCCGTTCGTAGCGGTAGGGGCCGTCGGTGTGGAGCGCGGCCGCCAGATTGCGGGTGACCTCCGCGCCCCCTTCCGGTCCCAGAACCTCGTGCGCCGTGCGTCCCACGACGTCGTCCCTGGCCATGCCGTAGAGACGGAGCGTCGCCGGGTTGACCTCCTGGAAGCGGAAGCTGCCCCCGTCTTCGACGAGCACGGCGTGGCATTCCGGCGAGTGCTGGAAGAAGGTATGCACCAGCGCTTCGCTCGCCGCGAGCTCGGCTGTCCTCTCCTGGACCCGCCCCTCCAGCATTTCGTTGATGCGGGTGAGCTCTTCCTGGGCCTTCTTCGCGTCTGTCACGTCATGGGCGACGCCGATGAAGCCGACATGCTCGCCCAAGTGGCTCCAGCGCGGCTGCGACTCCGCCCGCAGCCACCGCCACTGCGTGTCGCCGCGCCGGAAACGCGCCTCGACCACGACCGACGTCAGCGACCTTCGGATGACCGGTTCCTCGCGGAGTATGCGCGGCAGATCGTCGGGATGGATGCCGCTCCGCCAATCGAATTCGAGCGCCTCCTCGTAGGTGCGGCCGAAGAAATCGAGATAGGCCTGGTTCACGAATTCGCGCCGGCCGTCGGAACCGGTCACCCACATGGGCACGGGCGCGCTGTTGGCGATGGCGCGGAACCGCGCTTCGCTCTCGGCGATCGCGCGTTCGGACAATTTGCGTTGGGTGACGTCGGTGACGACGACGTACACGCCCAGCACCCGGCCCAAGGCGTCGCGGTGCGGGACATGCGTCACCTCGGTGAAAGCCAGCCCGTCCGATCGCGGAAACTCGACTTCGTAGGAAATCTCATCCCCCGCGAGCGCCCGCTCGAGGTTGGATCGGCGCGCCTCGTACATCTCGGTGCTCATCACGTCGACGACGCGGCGCCCGAGGATCTCGCTGCGCGGGCGGTTGAACCATATTTCGTAGGCCTTGTTGACGAATTGGAAGACCTGGCTGCTGTCGACGTAGGAGATCAGGACGGGCAGGGCGTCGGTTATGGCCCGCAGCTTTTCCCCGCTCTCGACCGCCTCCTGTTCGGCCAGCTTTCGTTCGGTAATGTCGATGTGCGCCCCGACTAGCGTGGTCGCCTTACCGTTCGCATCGCGCTCGATCTCCCCGACAGCCCTGATCCAGCGGACCGCGCCGTCGCTCGGGCGGATGACTCGGTATTCCGACCTATATTCGTTCCCGCCGCCGGCGACGGCGGAGAATAGCCGCTCGACCGCGCCGGCCCGGTCGTCGGGATGGAGACGCTGAACCCAGGTCTCGTGCGACTCGGTCGCCGCTTCAGGCGGCAGGCCGTAGATCTGAAGATATTCGGGCGATCGCCGGGCCATGAATTTGTCGCGCAGGTCGACCCACATGCCCCCGACGCCGCCAATCCTTTGGACCCGCTCGAGCTCGAGCTCGCGGCGCCGCAGCGTCTCCACCATCTCCTGGCGATCGGTGACGTCGCGAAAGGCCACGCCGATCCCGTCGCCGAGGGGAAATGCGCGGATCTCATGGTAGCGGCTGGGCAGGCGGGTCGTATAGCACTCGAAGACCTGCTTCTCCCGCTTCGTCATCACCATCCGATAGCGCCGCTCGAACTCGGTCCCGACTGCGGTCGGCGAAACCTCCCAGATCGTTCGACCAATCACTTCCTCGCGCCGCAGCTCGAAGATTTCCTTTGCTGCGCGGTTGAAAGCGACGAAGCGCCAGGCAGAATCGAGCGCGAAAAAGCCCTCTGCGAGGCCGTCCAGGATCTCATCCACCGCTAGGTCGGCCACGGCGGCGCTGTTCGCCGTCGACGGATGCTTACGCGGCGAGCCGAAAGACCGTTTTGGGCCCATGGGGACGATCGCCTCTTCGAAAGCGTGGGTGACCGCGACAGCGGAAAAACCCTGAATCTGAATCGCCCACGCCCGCCGCGAGCGAGGATGCCCCAAAAAGCGGCGATCCTGTGGTCTTTTCAGGCATTTGCCTACTATCCTCCGGGGTTCGCTGTGCTGGCGGTCGGCCGGATGTTAATGTCGGCGGTTTCGCATGGCTTTCGCCCAGGACTTCGGCATGACCCAGACCAGGCGCCGCCCGTTCGCGCTCGACGAATTGCGCGCCTATCTCGTCGAGATCTTCCCTCAGATCTGGGCGCGGGGCGATTATTTCATCGAGGAGGTCGGGAACATGAGCGCGACGGTGCGCCTCGCCTACCATCCTGATCACCTGCGCCCCGGCGGCACGATCTCGGGGCCAGCGATGTTCGCCCTCTGCGACCTCGCCCTCTACGTCGCGATTCTGCACGAGATCGGGCGGGTCAGGCTCGCCGTCACCACCAACGTCTCGATCAATTTCCTGCGTCGGCCTCCGCCGGCGGATCTCGTCGGCAAAGCAAGGCTGATGAAGCTCGGCAAGCGCCTCGCCGTCGGAGAGGTCGCGCTCTATTCGCCCGGCGAAGCCGACCTGGTCGCGCATGCGACTGGAACCTATTCGATCCCGGCGCGCGGCGATGATGTTGAGGTAACATAATACCAAAGCTATCAAGGCGGCAGTTTTCTAGGCCTTTCCGGCCTAATGACGTTGACAATTTGCGCTGTCCGCGGCAGAAGCGCGCGACTTCGAAACTCACGGAACCACCATGTTCGGCAAAACGCATTCGACCAAGACGGCCGACGTCGAGAAGAAATGGCTTCTCATTGACGCCAAAGGCCTCGTCGTCGGACGTCTGGCGTCCATCGTCGCCATGCGTCTACGCGGCAAGCACAAGCCAAGCTTCACCCCGCACATCGACGACGGCGACAATGTGATCGTGGTCAATGCGGAGAAGGTGTTGTTCACCGGCAAGAAGCGCGACCAGAAGGTCTACCACCACTACACGGGCTATATCGGCGGCATCAAGGAGCGCTCCGCGAAGTCGATTCTCGAGGGCAAGTTCCCCGAGCGGGTAGTCGAGAAGGCGGTCGAGCGTATGTTGCCGCGCGGACCCCTCGGCCGCAAGCAACTCGGCAACCTGCGCGTCTACAAAGGACCCGACCATCCGCATGTCGCCCAGCAGCCGGTCCCGCTCGACGTCGCCAAACTCAATCCCAAGAACAGCCGGAGCGCTTGAAACCCATGGCTGAAACTCTCGCCTCGCTCGCCGACCTCAAGACCTCGTCCGTCGCGCCTCCGGCCCCGGCGGAAGCGCCCGTCCACGTGCAGAAGCTCGACAAGAACGGCCGCGCCTATGCCACCGGCAAGCGCAAGAACGCCGTCGCCCGCGTGTGGATCAAGCCGGGGCGGGGCCTTGCGACCGTCAACGGCAAGCCGCTCGACCAGTATTTCGCTAGGCCGGTTCTCCGAATGATCCTGAGCCAGCCGCTGGTCGTCTCCAACCGCATCACCCAGTACGACGTCACCGTCTCCGTTTCGGGCGGCGGTCTCTCCGGTCAGGCCGGAGCGGTCCGCCACGGCATCGCCAAGGCGCTGACCAACTATGAGCCCGATCTCAGGCCGGCGCTGAAGAAGGAAGGCTTCCTCACCCGCGATTCCCGCGTGGTCGAGCGCAAAAAGTACGGCCACAAGAAGGCGCGCCGCAGCTTCCAGTTCTCCAAGCGCTAGCGTAGGGCGCGGTCACTGATTGCGCTGCCGCCCTCGAGTGCGTCTGACCGCCTTGACCGTGACGCTGGATTGGCCGAAAAATCCGCATGATCGCCTGCCCGAGATTTCTCCTCCGCCGACGCTGAACTGAGCGGGCGCAGACCCGCGGGCGCGACGGTTCTTTCGGGCGCGGGCTTTACGAGACGATCATGGCGAAAATCTTCATCGACGGCGAGGCGGGCACCACCGGCCTGCAGATCCGGGACAAGCTCGCGAGCGCGCCCGGGGTCGAGCTTGCGAGTCTCCCGGCGGACGCGCGCAAGGATGCCGGCGCCAAGCAGAGGCTCTACCGAGAGGTCGACGTCGTCATTCTGTGCCTGCCGGACGAGGCGGCCAAGGAGGCGGCGCGTCTCGTCGACGCCATGGGAGAGGCGGCGCCGCGGGTGATCGACGCCTCCTCCGCCCACCGGGTCGCGCCGGGGTGGACCTATGGCTTTCCCGAACTCGTCGAGGGACAGGCCGAGGCCGTCGCTAACGCGAAGAAGGTGACCAATCCCGGCTGCCACGCGACCGGCGCGATCGCATTGTTGCGCCCGCTGACTGATGCCGGGGTGATGCCGAGAGAGATGGGCGTCTCGATCGGCTCGGTCAGCGGCTATTCCGGCGGCGGCAAGGGGATGATCGAGGCCTACGAGAGCGGCAAGGCGCCGGCCTTCGAGCTCTACGCGCTCGGCCTCGAGCACAAGCACATGCCGGAAATCGAGCAATATTCCGGCCTGAAGACGCGCCCGGTCTTCGTCCCCGCGGTCGGTAACTTCCGCCAGGGCATGCTGGTCAGCGTGCCCTTGCATCTCGACGCCCTGCCGGGGAAACCGAAATTGGCCGACCTAAGGACGGCATTCGAAAAGCACTACAAGGGTCAGAAGCACGTCCATGTCGCCCGCGCCGGCGAACATCCGCGCCTCGAGCCGGAGTCGCTGAACGGCACGAACGACATCGAGATCCACGTGTTCGCCAACGAGACTCGCCGCCAGGCGGTGCTGGTCGCGAGGTTCGACAATCTTGGCAAGGGCGCATCAGGCGCGGCGGTGCAGAATCTGATGCTGATGCTGGGGCGATAGGGCGGGCGCCGCATCAATACTGGAAGCATCGTATCAGGGGTGGCCTCGAACCAGGAAAAGGCCACGCCGATACTGCGCGGTTGCGACGCCAATTCCTAGCATATGGGTCGCGGACCCCAAATCGATGCCAAAACCTTACAACAGCTGCCCATTGCCGTTTTGCGCATTTTCAAGGGCTTAGACCTCACAAGCGGGAAAATTCCTTTCAGGGCCAAGCGATAGAAATATCAGATTTGGCGTACCTGCTTGGATGGAAGGTCAGCTTCGTTCCTTATTTGTACCAGATCCTTCGACAATCTGCAACAGCATTCCGCAAAAATTCGGCGGGTCCGCGCAGCCTTCGAGCCCCAAAGCGCACCGCTCATCCTGCAAGCGTCGGCGCTCCAGCATGAGAGCGTGGCGGCGTCATCATTCCATTGCCCAGCGCTCATTGCCGCAAAAGCAAACAGGGATTTGCAGCGAAGCGAACAGGGAAATTATTCCAAAGAACAGCGAACCAAAGTAGCGTGCTGAAGGCTCTGCAAAATCCCTGAGGGACGAAGGCGGTCATGGCAGGCTGGGTGATGTCGAAGTCACCTGATTCTCCGAGGAGAACGCCGCCATGACCAAGAGTGAGGCTAAGCCCGCGACCGCCGTCGTCAACGAGCTTTTCGCCAAGAGCCCTGACGGGCTGCGCGAGATCGTGCGCGCCGTCATGCAGGAGATGCTGGAAGCCGAGATGACGGACGCGCTCGGGGCCGAAAAGGGCGAGCGCACCGCCGCTCGTCTGGGCTACCGCTCCGGCTACTATAGCCGCACGCTCGTCACCCGGGTCGGCAAGCTCGAGCTGCGCGTGCCGCAGGACCGGGACGGCCGGTTCTCGACCGAGCTCTTCGAGCGCTACCAGCGCTCCGAGCAGGCGCTCGTGGCGACGTTGGCCGAGATGTACGTGCAGGGCGTCTCGACCCGCAAGGTCAAGGCGATCACTGAGGAACTCTGCGGCCACGCCTTCTCGGCCAGCGCCATTTCCGCCATCAACAAGCGCCTGGACGAAAGCCTCGACGCCTTTGCAAAGCGCCCCCTTGCCGAGCCTTTCCCTTACCTCATCGTCGATGCCCGTTACGAGAAGGTGCGCGAGGGCGGCGTCGTCATGAGCCAGGCCGTGCTGATCGCCATCGGGATCGACTGGGACGGGCGCCGCCAGATCCTGGCCGTCGACATGGCCAACCGGGAAAGCCGCTCCTCCTGGAAAGACTTCCTTGTCGGCCTGCGCCGGCGCGGCCTTGCCGGCGTCGAATTCGTCGTCGCCGACGATCATGCTGGGCTCCGCTCGGCCGTCCGCGAAGTCCTTCCCGAAGCCGCCTTTCAGCGGTGCTACGTCCACTTCCTCCGCAACGCCTTGGACCATCTGCCGCGCAAGGCCGACGACGACTGCCTGCAGGAATTGCGCTGGCTTTACGACCGCCGCTCGATCGAGGAGGCCCGCCAGGACCTCGCCGCCTGGATCGCCAAGTGGGCGAGCCGCTACCCGAAGCTCGTCGCTTGGGTCGAGGAAACCATCGAGGAGACGCTCACCTTCTACAAGCTGCCCCGCCAGCACCATAAGCATCTCAAGAGCACCAACATGCTCGAACGTCTCAACGAGGAAATCAGGCGCAGGACCCGCGTCGTCCGCATCTTCCCCAACATAGACGCTTGTCTACGCCTCGTGCGAGCCCTAGCCGTCGAAACCCACGAGAATTGGCTCGAAGCCCACCGCTACATTAACATGAACGATCTCAGGGAGCACAAGAAAACCTACCTCCGCCAAGCCGCTTAACCCCAGCCAAGCCATGACCGCCTTTGCAGAACTTGACGCACACAATCCGAACCAAATCGAAACAACAGCGAACTTAACGCAATTAAACAGGGTCGCCGCCAGCTCCAAGGGTGGGAGTGCGCCACGCCAAGCGGTCCACATTCAAAAGCCAAGGCTTTGTCGGGAATGGTCGACCGTTTGCCGACCGAAGCTCGTCGCGTATAAGGCCCGCGCGGGCCAAGCTGCCCGCGAGAGGCGCCCTTGAAACTGCCGATGGTCGAATTCGTCGGAAGGCAGGCGACGAGCCGCTGGGCTGCGCCGACGCTGATTTGTCTTGCGCTGTTCCTTCTTCTGTTCGCGCTTGCGGGTCAGACTGTGAACGCACCGTTCGTGTATTATTCGCCACGATGAAGCGAAGCGCTTCGCTCGATTTCCTGCGGGGGTCGGCGGCCTTCGCAGTGGCGATCCCGCATTATTTAACCGCCAACGCGCCGTTCGAGCCTGCCGTGGAGACGGTGGCAATCGTCGGCGTCGAGGTTTTCTTCGTCCTCAGCGGGTTCGTGCTAGCGCCGCAGATCGTCGGCTGGGTGATCGCCAAGCCGTGGCGTAATCTCGGGGTCTTTCTGGCCCGGCGCTGGATGCGGACCATTCCTCCCTATGTCGCCGCCCTCGCGGTCGTTGCGCTGATGACCGGCAAGTTCCTGACCGCGGACACGCTGCGCTACCTGTTTTACGTCGAGAACCTGGTCGGCTCGGCCAATGTGACCGACTATTACCCGGTCGCCTGGAGTTTGGCGGTCGAGGAGTGGTTCTATATCCTATTCGCGCCGCTGATGTTCCTGGTCGGCCAATTCATCGGCCGCAGCGACCGGCGGTTCGAAGTCGCATTCGCGGCTCTGTTCCTCGTCGCGGTCTCCGTGCTCAGGGCTTTCGCCACGCCGCATAACTGGGATCTCGACGTTCGGAGGGCGACGGTCTTTCGCGTCGACTCGATCGTCTGGGGCTATCTGCTTTATCTCGCGCTGGAGAAGCAGCCGCTTCTGACGTTGAAGACGGCTCGAGAGCAGAGGACGCTCGCCGCGCTTGGCGCGGCGCTGGGCCTTTCGACAGCGCTCGAGTTCGCCGTCACGCTCGGCGCGATCAATGGAAGCGTGATCGCCCAGCAAGCGTTTCCCTACTCGTCGGCCCTTTTCGGCATGGCGGCGGTCGGGTTCTTTCGGGAGGCCGATCAGCTGTTCAAGGGGCGCGTCGTCCGCGCCGTCAGCTTCTATCTCGGCCGCATCTCCTATTCCGCCTATCTCTTTCACATCGTCATCGTGATCGCGCTGAAGCCCAGAATCTCGGACTGGCCGCTTCTCGCGCAGCTCGCGCTCTACGTCGCGCTCATCTCGGCCTTCTCGACTATCTTCTGGCGCGGGTTCGAGCGCCCGATCCTCGCAGCACGGCCGGATTACGCGCGTACCCTTTTCGGCCAAGCGGGGAAGAGCCTGCCCCGGGGCGCAGACCCGGGGGCGGCCCGAAGGGCCGGATGGGGTGTGGCGACCAGCTCGGACACGATGCACATTCAGGCTGCTCTTCATGCAATCCAACCTACGCTGGGGGCGGCGGGCCATACCCCATCCGGCGCTCCGCGACACCCCCGGGTCTCCGCCCGGGGGCAGGCTCTTCCCCAGCAGAGCTGGGGAAGGGATACGCCCCCTCTAACGCTTAGGGCGTCGAAAGACGCCCGTCTGTCGACGGGCTATGCGGGAGACCGCCGGGTTGAGGGGAAGCCTCTCCGCGACGCGCTGATCTCCCTCGGCCTCGCCCTCGCATTCATCGCCGCCGGCGCGCTCGCCCGCCACGCCTTCATGGTGGATCGGCCCGCCGTCTTCTACCCCGCGCTCGTCGCGACAGCGCTCGCCGCCATGGCGCTGGCGGAGAGGGGAGGGCGGTTCGCCGGCGGCTTCGGAACCGCGGCGCGCGCGTTCTTCCTGTTCGCGCTCGCCTTGCCCGCCGCCGACGCTCTCTACCGGTCTTCGACCGGCGTGCCGATCGTCGGCTCGTTGGCGGCGCCGACCTATTCCTACAGAGCGGCACGCGAGAACCCCACGGCTTTCGCCATGTGGTGGTTCTATTATCTTAATGAATGGATCCGCGACGACGGCATCCGCCGCGAGATCGAAAAGCCGGACCCGGAGAAGAAGCTTCCCTTCGTAATGATCAAGGGGAGCAGCGGCCGCATGTTCGACACGACGATCCGGATCAACGCCGCCGGCTTCCGCGGACCGGAGATCGCGCCGGACAAGGAGGGGCGCTTTCGGATCGTCGCCCTTGGCGAGTCGCAGACCTTCGGCCCGACCTTGCACGACGGCGAAAAGCCGTGGCCTGAGCTTCTGCAGGCTCTGTTCGCCCGACGCGCCTTGTGCGGCCGAACGGTCGAGGTCATCAATGCGGGAACCGAAGCCTATACGCTCGAGGACAATCTCATCCGCCTGCGGCGCGACATCCTGCCGTTGAAGCCGGACCTCATCCTCTCGACGCATGGCATGAACGGCCTGCTCGCGCTTGGCCTGAGACAGGAGGCGGAGCCAAGCGAGCCCGGCGTGCGTCCCCGCGCCTCGGCGCTGATCGCCCGCTCAGTCCTGACGATCGAGCGCGCCGTCTACGACTGGCGGGTCCGCAACGCGCCGCCCGCGGTCGCGCCGCCGCCGCTTTCGGACGAAGCGCTGCTGAAGAGCCGTTACGCAAAAGCCTATCGCAAGCTGATCGCGCTCGGGCGGGCGAACGGGGTCCCGGTCGCCCTCGCCACCGCCAGCATGGCGGTCGACGCAAGCTCGCCCCGCGAGGTCAAGGATTTTTACGGGGCCGTGTTCAAGCCGATCGACGACATCATCGCGGCCAACGCCGCCCACAATCGGATGGTGAGGCTCCTCGCAAAGGAGAGCGGCGTGCCGCTGATCGACATGACGCCAGGGGTCGACGGCGTTTGGGACGACGATCTCTTCCTCGATATCGTCCACTTCACCGAGCGCGGCAATGAACGCGTGGCCGAGAAGATGTTCGAGGCGCTGCTCCCGGTTCTCGCAAGCGAGGGGCTGCACTGCGACGTCCGGTGAGAGGCAAGTGTCGCGCCTGACGCCTGCTATGGCCGCTGGCCTCTCTCAAATGCTTCTGGTTTGGGAAGGCTTGATCGCGCTCTTCGCGCTTCCTCAAGAAATCCAGCGTCAGATTGCTCCCTCGGCGCGGGAGAAAAGCAATAGACCGGCTCGCGCGCGCCGCGCCGAGGCTGCGATCCTCGAGATCGCGCCGACATTTTGCTGCGCCGCTGAATTCAGCGGCTTCACAGAAATCAGCGTCGCCGGGCCCGCGCCGACGAATCCAAGCCAGTCTGGAGCGGCGTCGGCGGCGGCCGAGCCGAGGACGCGCGAATGGGTCGAGCCGTGGTGGCAAAGCGGCAGCAACGCGATCTCGATCTGGAGGGGGCCCATCCCCGGAGGCCTTGCTTCCGCGCCGAGGAGACAGGGCTCCGTCTTGTCCGCGACGCGCCGAAGAACCGACTCGATCTCGCGCCGATCCGTCTCGCGCCAAAGCTTCAAGAAGGAGAGCCCGCGGAGCTCCCGCTGGAACAGGGCGTTGACCCGGGAGCCGCTGATGCGGAACGGAAACCCGATTTTGGCGTCGTATTCGACCATGAACGTGTCGGCCAGGACGCTTCGGATCGCTGAGGGCTCGACATCGTTGCGCTCGGGCGCGGTCCGTCCGGCCCTGAGAGTGTTCCAATAGCCGTAGAGCTCCGTCGAGACTTCATGTCCCATCATCGTCTCCACAGGCGCGGCAGGCTCCTGTCCCGATACGGAACGGAATTCGCACTATCGCAGCTGTCCCCGCGTGATGCAGCATGGACCGTGCCGTCCCGGAGTGGGACAGGTTGTCCAGATCTGGCCATGTCGGATCGCCAATCCCGGCGCTCCCTTGCAGTTTGTCGGGTTTTCGGCCAAGGCGGCTGTCCATCGAAAGGCTTTGACAATCATGGATCGAGCGCCGGGCGGCCCTTCGCCTCGCCCTGAACCGATGTTCAGCGCGCCTGCCGTCGTCATCGTGCTCGCGCTGGTGTTCATCGCCATTTATGCGGCGTTCGACTGGGCCAGTCCCCGCCTGCAGGACCTTGTCATCGTCAAATTCGGCTTTGTGCCCGGACGGCTGACCGTGTCGCTCTGGCCGGCGGAGGCGATCAAGCTTCTGATCAGAGCGAGGACGGATCCGGCTGCCGCCGAGCAGGTCGCCGCGATGCGCGACCTGCATGCATTGAGCGGCGGCGCCAAGCCCTGGACCCTGCTGACCTACGCTTTCCTCCATGGCTCGTGGGTCCATGTCCTTCTCAACACGGTCTGGCTCGTCGCCGTCGGACCTCCTGTGGCGCGTCGTTTTGGGACAGCAAGATTTCTCATCTTCATGGCGGTCACCGCGATCATTAGCGCGCTTGCGCAATGGGCGAGCGCGCCGATGGAGTTTGCGCCGCTCATCGGAGCTTCGGGCGCGGATTCAGGTCTGATGGGCGCCGTGACCCGTTTCATGTTTCAGCCTGGGGCGCCGCTCAGCGCATCGGCCTTCACCGGGGACGAGACGGTTGAGACGATTCCGGCCGCGACCCTCGGAGGGGTTCTGACAGACCGCCGGGCGCTAATCTTCCTCTTCGTCTGGCTCGTTACGAATTTTGTATTTGGCGCATTCGCGCGGCCGCTCGGCTTGTCAGACATGCCCGTGGCCTGGGTCGCCCATGTCGGCGGCTTTGCCGCCGGCATTGTCCTGTTTCCGCTGTTCGACCGGCGGCCGCCTCGCCCGGCGGGCCGGCCTTATTGAGCGTTGTCCTGTTTCAACGCCGCTTCGGCGGCGGTCGGCAGGCGGGCCAACCTGGCGATGAGGGCGCGGTCGGCGAGCACCGCCACCCTTTCTTTCGGCTTCAGCCAGGCGCACGCATCCTCGATCGTTTCGGCGTCGTCCAGCTTGACCGCGGCGACCGCCGCGTCCACATCCACGTCGCCGAGCCGATGCCGAGGCTTTTCCGGCAGGAAAGCTTCGTGAAGGGCGCGCAGTCCCGGGTCTCCATGGATCGCGAGGAGCGCGTCCTCATGGTCGTGCCCGGTGCGGGCCAGTTCGTCCGAGAGCGCGTTTGTGCGCTGGACGACTTCCGGCGGCGACGTCTCTTCGGGCGTGCGCAGGAGCCCGATCCGCTTCATGCCGAGACCCAGCCACAATTGGCCGCTCGCCCACGAGAGCGGAATGGAGAGAACGAGCCCCGCGATTGTGGGCGACATCCACAACACGAGCGATGGGGAGATCAGGGCCGCCGCGAACAGGGTGATCAGGCCGAGCAAGGCGTGCGCGCGGTGCCGGCGCGCAATGCTGCCGAACGGTATCGACCCGTCGTCGCGGCGCTGCGGATGCCAGCCGGTGTCCCGTCCGGAAAGAATTTGCGCCACCGAGCCCGACTGGACGAGCATCATGATCGGCGCAAGCGCCGCGGAAATGAGGATCTCGACCAACGTCGAGGCGATGAGCGCGAGGGCGCCGCCCGACCCTCTGCGGGTCGGGCCATCGAAGAGCGCGACGACGAGGCCGAGGAACTTGGGCGCGAGCAGGATCGCAATCGTGAGCTCGAACAACTGCCGCGCGCGCTCGTAGTCGAACCGGGGCCAGGTCGGAAACAGTGAAAACTCCGCGGTGAAATACTCGGGCCGGATGTAGTGCGATTGCAGCACGAGAACGATGCCGACGATGAGCTGGGCCATCCAGACCGGCGAGGCGAGATACCCCATGATGCCGGTCGCGAAATGCTGGCGGGAGGCCCATACGAAGCCCCTCGCCGCGAGGACGCGCGAATGCTGAATATTCCCCTGACACCAGCGCCGGTCGCGGGCCGCGACGTCGATCAGCGAGGGCGGACTTTCTTCGTAGGAGCCGCCGAGCGTCGGCAACATGGTGACAGAATACCCGGCGCGCCGCATGAGCGCCGCCTCGACGAAATCGTGACTCAGAATGTGGCCGCCGAACGGCGGCCTTCCCGGGAGATCCGGCAATCCGCAATGATCGGCAAAGGCTCGGGTGCGGATGATTGCGTTGTGGCCCCAATAATTGCCGTCGCGCCCCATCCATGCAGTAAGCCCCGCGGCGAGGACCGGGCCGGCGATGCGCGCGGCGAATTGCTGCAGCCGGGCGAACATCGTGTTGCGGTTGATAATGAGCGGCAGGCTCTGAATGATCCCGCTGTCCGGGTCCGCCTCCATCTCCGCCGCAAGGCGGACGATCGCGTCGCCGGACATCACGCTGTCGGCGTCGAGCACCAGCATGTGCGGATAGCCGCCGCCCCAGCGGGTGACGAAGTCGGCGATGTTGCCCGACTTTCGGCTCGAATTCTTGCGACGGCGGCGATAGAATATTCGCGCTTCGGGAAGCCGCTCGCGCATCGCGACGAACGCCCGCTCCTCGGCGATCCAGATATTGGCGTCGGTGGTGTCGGACAAGAAGAAATAGTCGAACGCGGAGCCAAGCCCGGTGCGTTCGACATCTTCGATGATCGCCTGCATTGCGCCGAAGACCCGGGACGGGGCCTCGTTGTAGATCGGCATCACGACCGCTGTCTTTTCCGACAGCGAAGCCGGCAGCGGCTCGCGCTTGTGCGAATGCGCGATGAGCCAGACGAAGCCGACGATGCTGGCGGTGAAAGACAGCGCGACCCAGGAGAAAGTGATGACGAAGAGGACGACCAGCACCCATTCGAGCGCGGTCGTCGTGCCGACCCCGACCACCTTGTACATCTGATAAGCGCCGTAGGCGGTGAGCGCGACGGCGCCGCCGAACACGACGAGGCGGGCGAGAGCGGCGGACGAGCCGAGGGCCGGATTCGCCTGGGCATGCCGGTCGCTGCGCGAAAACCGCCGGAAGGATTGCGCCGGCATTGCGAGCGGAGCGTACCCAGGCATCGACGCGCCGAGGGACGAGCCTGCCGAGGGCCCAGCTTCCTCGGGCAACTCGATCGATTGGACCGTCACGCTGTCCATCGATAAAGCCATGTCTCGCTGACCGCCTGATTATCGATTTTGAGCACAAGCCTGAGTTCGGAATAGGTTTGCGATCCGGGATCGAGGTCGAAAACGACGCGAACCGATCGCCTATCCTTATAGGGGAAGAGCTGGACCGAACCGATCTTGCCCGGGTTGGCCTGGAGGTCCGCCGATGCCGCCGCGGCTTTCTGCGGATCGGCGAACGCGTCGCCGGTCATTTCGACAGCGAAGCGCGGGCGGCCGCCGGCCTTGCCGGCGCGGCTCGAAGTGCAAACGGCCAACTGCGGCTTCGACGGCGGCGTCCAGCACCAGAACTGGCGGTAGGCGAACGAATGGCTCGTGCCGGCCGCCATGCCCGCCTTGGGGCGCCACTGGGCGATGATGTTGGCGTTGGCGTCCGAAGCAGCAGGAATCTCCAGCAGCCGCACGTCGCCTTCGCCCCAGTCTCCGATCGGCTCGATCCAAAGCGTCGGCCGCAGCTCCCATCGGCCTACGTCGTCGTAGAAGGCGTCGAAGCTTCGCGACCGCTGAAGCAGTCCGAAGCCGCGCGGGCTGACATCCGAAAAGGCTGAAATCTGCAAGGTGTCACGGTTGCTCACCGGCCGCCAAAGCCATTCGTCCTTGCCTGAAAGGATCTGAAGTCCGGTGACTTCGTAAACCGCCTCGCGCCAGTCGTCCGGGCGCCGGTGATCGAGGCCACTGAAGAGGTAATTGGCCGCCATGGCGCCGATGCCGAGCTTGTCGGTCGGCACGCGCGCGATCAGCGTCATTTCGGTGTCGATGATGGTCGTCTCGAGAGGCCGGATGGTGAAACGGAAGGTTCCCGTCACGCTTTCCGAGTTGAGGAGCGCGTACATCGTCAGCGTGTTTGATGCGGGCGCCGGCTTCTCGACCCAGAACTCGCGAAACAGGGGAAACTCCTCCCCGGGTTCGTCGCCAGTGCGTATCGCCAGACCGCGCGTGGTGACGCCGAAATTCTGGCCCCGCGCGCGCGAGCGGTAGAAGCTCGCGCCCTGGAAGATCACGGCGTCCTGAAAGCCCTCATCCGACGCGCCGAGGATGCGCAGGCCGGAAAAACCGAGATCGGCGGTCGAGGGCCGCGGCTGCAGCTTGCCGAAGTCGAAGTCGGCCGGGTCGTAGATGACCCGTTGGGAAAGGCCGTTTTCGATAATATTGATGACGATCGGCGTCGTGAAGACGAAGCCGCGCGGCAAAGGCTCCAGGGAAAAACCGACCTTCTGGTCGGCCCAGATTGCCGTCCCGGGTACGCGGCGGATCGAGGCGTATTGCTCGAAAGTGAGCCCGGAAAAGACGCTCGGCAACGGCGCGCTGGGCGCCTTGAACGGCGCGGCGGCGAGCTTGACCGCGGCCTTGAGCACGGTGTCGGCGGCGAACGGAACCGGAGACGCCAACGGTTCGGAGGCAGCCGGGCGGATGCTCGCCGGTACGCCCGCGGCCGCAAGCGCCCCGCCGACCGCCAGACCCAAGAATTCGCGACGTTGCGGTTCCGCCATACTGTTGTTCGTTCGCTCGTCGCCGGTCTCCGCGCAGTGCGGACTGGAACGGCGTATCATGTCCGGTACAACCGAAAAATCAATATGTTGCGAGAGAGAGCCCCGTCGTCGCGCCACACGCCGCTCCCGTCCCGGCAGAAGTTGTATATGCTTTCTTGCGCCGCAGCGAGACGCATTTTTGTCTCAGGTTTTTCACTTCGGGCGCCGTAACGGCTAGAACCGTCGCGGCTCTTCCGCAATAACGCGCGCGACGGCGATTCGGGCGCGGCGAGCGCGATTGCGGCGACCGCGGCCCTCGCATCGGGAGCAACAGCATGAATTCCGCCCGCCACTGCCTCACCATCGTCCTTGCGGCCGGCGAAGGCACGCGCATGCGCTCAGCCCGTCCGAAAGTGCTCCACGAGATCGCCGGCCGGCCGATGCTCGCCCACGTCCTTGGGGCGGTGAGAGACGCCGGCGCAGGCGACGTCGCGGTCGTCGTCGGGCCGGGCCGCGAGGACGTCGCCGCCCTGGCGATGATGGAGGCTCCAGACGCGAGCGTTTTCGTGCAGACCGAGCGGCGCGGCACCGCTCATGCGGTCCTGGCCGCACGCGACGCGATCACCCGCGGCTACGACGACATTCTGGTCACGTACGCCGACATTCCGCTGCTTCGAGGAGCAACGCTCGCCGCCATGCGCGCAGGCTTGGCGGACGGCGACGGGCTCGTTGTGCTGGGCTTCGCCACGGCCGACCCGACTGGCTACGGCCGGCTCATCGAGCGCGAGGGTCGGCTGCTGGCAATCCGCGAGCACAAGGACGCGACCGCCGAAGAGAGGAAAGCCCGGCTGTGCAACGCGGGCCCGATCGCCCTCGACGGCCATCAGGCCCTCTCGATGCTGGAGGCGGTGAAGCCCCACAATGCGCAGAACGAATACTACCTCACCGACGTCGTCGAAATCGGCGAGACGCGCGGGCTGGTCGCCCGCGCCCTCGAGGCCGACGAGGCTGAAGTCATGGGCGTCAATGACCGGGTGCAGCTCGCGGCCGCCGAGGCGGCGATGCAGAACCGGCTCAGGCGCCGGGCCATGATCGAGGGCGCGACGCTCATCGCGCCGGAAACGGTCTTTCTCTCGTGGGATGTGAAGATCGGGATGGAAGTTCTTATCGAGCCGCATGTTTTCATCGGGCCGGGGGTCGTGATCGAGGACGGCGCGGTCATCCACGCCTTCTCCCATCTCGAAGGGGCGCGGGTCGCGGGCGGGGCGGCGATCGGTCCCTTTGCGCGCCTCAGGCCCGGCGCAAACATCTCGGAGAAGGCCAAGATCGGCAATTTCGTTGAGGTGAAGAAGGCCACAATCGAGGCCGGCGCCAAGGTCAACCACCTGAGCTACATCGGCGACGCGCGGGTAGGCGCGAACGCCAACGTCGGCGCTGGCACGATCACCTGCAATTACGACGGCTTCGTCAAGCACAAGACCGACATCGGGGCCGGCGCCTTCATCGGCTCGAACTCCGCCCTCGTCGCCCCGGTCAAGATTGGCGAGGGCGCCTATATCGGCTCGGGTTCGGTCATCACCAAGGACGTCGAGCCCGACGCCCTCGCCGTCGCCCGCGGCCGGCAAGAGTTCCGCGCGGGCTGGGCGAAGGCGTTCCGGGCGCGCCACAGGAAGGGCTGAGGCCGTTCGTCCTCCGCAGGGGCGATGCAGAAGTGGCCTATGCCAGCGTCTTGAGCGCGGCCGAGTTCCCTGCTTGCTGGGAAAAATGCAGCGAATTTCTCGAGTTTCGGGCGACTTTCGGAAAACCTCCAAAGAAAAGGCGAACAATTCGACCGCTTCCAGGAAAATTCCCTACTCGCCCGAGCAGGGATTTTTTCCGCGGAGCAGGGAATCCAAATTCCCTGCTCCGTGGAAAGCAGCCCGGCTGCCCGCGGAGTCTTAGAGGAGAGCAGGGCCAGCCCTCTCAATAGCTGCCGTCAACCAGATTGCTCGGCCTGCCGGCGACAAAATTCTCGATGTTGTCGATCAACTGGTCGACGAGCGTCTTCTGCGCTTCGTCACTGGCCCAGGCGATGTGGGGGGTCACGATGACGTTGGGTCGCCGCGCGACGCGCATCAGCGGACCCTCCGGCGGCGGCGGCTCCGGGGAAGTGACGTCGAAGCCCGCGCCGCTGATAAGGCCCTGCTCCAGCGCGATCTCCAGATCGTCCTCCACCACCAGTCCGCCGCGCGCCGTGTTGATGAGCAGAGGCCGACGCTTCATCTGGCGGAACTCGTTCATCCCAATCATGCCGCGGGTTTCCGCGATGAGCGGCAAATGCAGGGTGATGACGTCGCTTGTCTCCAGCACCTCCTGCCACGGAGTGTAGAGCGGGCCGAGACCGCTCTTCCCCTTGTGGGCGGCAAAGACCGGCCGCATGCCGAACGCGCGCGCGATCTCCGCCACCCGCTGACCGAGCGTTCCCTCTCCGATGATGCCCAGCCGAGCGCCGGCCAGATCGTGAATGGGATGCCGAAAGAAAGAGAACTGACCGGATTTTTGCCATTCGCCGGCGAGAACGTCGGCGCGGTAGGGAACGATGCTGCGGCGCAGCGCCAGCATCAGGGCGAAGGTGTGCTCCGGCACTGTGTGCGTTGCATAGGTGCGGATGTTGCTGACCGCGATGCCGTGGGCCTGGCAATACGCCACGTCGATGCAATCGGTTCCGGTGGCTGACATGGCGATCAGCTTCAGATCCGGCAGGCGCGCCAAAGTGGCTGCGTCGAGCGGCGCCTTGTTCACGATGGCGATCGAGGCGCCGGCGAGTCGTTCCGCCGCCTGCTCGGGCTGCGTGTGCTCGTGCTCAACCAGTACGTGCGGAAAAGACGGCGCGCGCAGCACGATCTGCGGCGCAATCGTCGCCCGATCGAGAAAGACGATGCGGTGCATCTTGCTGCCTGATTCAGATGGCTTGACTGGGTGAAACGCCGCAAGCTTAACCGGGGCGTCTTGGATTGTGAAATGCCGAGGAGACGGCCCGATCACCCCGCAAGGGGATGGGGCGTGTACGGCTCCTCCATCATCGCGATTTCCTCGGGCGTCAGCTTCAGCGCGAGGCTGGCGACCGCGTCGTCGAGATGCTGCAGCTTCGAGGCTCCGATGATCGGCGCGCTGACTTCGGGCTTCTGCAACACCCAGGCGAGGGCGACCTGCGCGCGGGGAACGCCTCTCGCCTTCGCAACCGCGGCGACGCGCTCGATCACGAGGCGGTCGGCCTCGAAGGTGCGCGTATAGAGCGTCTTGCCGAACTCGTCCGTCTCCTGTCGTTCGCTGGTTTCGTTCCAGTTCCGAGTCAACCGTCCACGCGCCATCGGGCTCCAAGGGATGACGCCAATTCCTTCCGCCCGGCACAGGGGCAGCATCTCGCGCTCCTCTTCGCGATAGAGCAGGTTCAGGTGATTCTGCATGGTCACGAAGCGCGTCCAGCCATGCCGCTCCGCGACATAGAGCGCGCGAGCGAACTGCCACGCCGCCATGTTGCTGGCCCCGATGTATCTGGCCTTGCCCGCCTTCACGACATCGTGGAGCGCCTCCATTGTTTCTTCGATCGGCGTGGTCGGGTCATTGCGATGGATCTGATAAAGGTCGACGTGATCGACGCCGAGCCGCCTCAAACTGTTGTCGATCTCCGTCATGATGGCGACACGCGACAAGCCTTGTCCGTTTGGACCGGGGCGCATCCGCGCCCAGACCTTCGTGGCGATCACGACCTCTTCGCGCCTCGCGAGCTCCTTCAGCGCACGGCCCACGATCTCCTCGCTGGTCCCGTCCGAATAGACATTGGCGGTGTCGAAGAAATTGACCCCGAGCTCGAGCGCACGCTTGAGGATCGGCCGGCTCTTCTCGTCGTTCAGCGTCCACGTGTGGGCGCCGCGATCGGGAACGCCGAACGTCATGCACCCGAGGCAGATGCGGGAGACCTCGAGTCCGGTCCCGCCAAGCTTGACGTAGTCCATCCTATTCGCTCCCGACATTGGCGGCCCGTCGATCGCCGAGCGAGCCGCAGACCGGCGCGATCCGGCTTGTGCCCTTTGCAGGCGCCCGCGCGACGGTTCTGCTCCACCGTCACGACACCTACCGGGCAATCGAAGACGCGCGCCCTCGAACCAAAATACGATCAACAGCAACCATTTCAAGCACCCGTTGTTTCAGCCATCGCGCGGCAATCGACATCGTAAGGGTCGAAAGCGGAAGCTCAAATTGAGCCAGCAACCGATGAAAGGACGGCGACGAGCGACGCCGGCTTCACCATCCTCGACGCCACGACGTCTTGTCACTGTGGGTTCAGCAGGGCAAAGACGCTGACGAGCGCGACAACGAGCGTCCCAAGCCCGACATTGACGAGGCTGAGCCTGCGCATCGCAGCAAGAGCCCCGGCGCTCGATTTCAGTCGGGGCACGAGACCATAGCGGTTGACGACCGCGAGTCAGGATCATGATCGAGACGACGCCGATCTTCACGTCGAGCAGCGCGCGGTAGGGCGTCGCCGGCGGCAGCGGCAGGCGGTGACTGGTCAGCGCGATGTTCACGATCCCGGTCGCCACGATCGCCGCAACGACGAAATGGCCATAGAAGGAAAAGTGCATCATCGCGCTGACGGACTCGCGACGGAGGAGGTTGCGTCCGTAAGCGTCAATGCACATGACGAAGGGAATGAGTCCGCCGAGCCATGCGCCTGTCGTCAAGAGATGGACGGCGTGGTTGGCGCGATGCGCGATCCCAACGACGCCCGTCTGCATCGCGGCATGTCCGACAAGGCCAAGAGTCGCCAGCGTGAGGCCGGAGAGGACCGCGATTGCGCCCCACGCATCGCGCGGCGCGAAGATCGCGGCGGCGACGAACGCCGCGGCGAAAGCGAGATGGGCAATCCATGCGTGGCCGAATTCCGTGTCGGTCAGGACGGCGGCGATCGTTCCCGGATCGAAAGCAGCGCTCGAATCATCCGCCATCGACGCTGCCTCGAGCGCGAGCCAGACCATTGCCGTCAAGAGCACGACGAGGCTCGCAGCGAGCGCCAGACGCCGGACCTTCGGCGCAAACAGGCGCCGCAGACCGACTGGCGCGTAGAGCCAAAGGAAGGCGCTTGCGCCGAAGGCAAGCATCGCCGCCATGAAATGGGCGAAGCGGCAGATGGCGAGCGCGGTCACGGGCCCTTTTCCCTGCTCCGATAAGCGGGGAAGATGGCGCGTGGCGTCGGATGGGATGTCGAGTGCAGGCGTGGATCGATGCAGGTTCGCAATGACGGTCGTGCAATCCGACTTGGGGTCGATCGGGCGAGCCATACCCCATTCGGTCCTTCGGGCCAGCTTCCCCAGCTGAGCTGTGGAATTAAAGCGCGAGTCCTCACATCTTCATTCCGCCCATCGCGCCGCCTTTCATCGGCGCCGGTCCGGCGGAGCCGATCCCCTGCACCGGGAACTCGACGGCGACCGGGCCGGCGTGCTCGAAGTCGAGGGTCGCCTTGACCGTCTCGCCCTTGACGAGCGGCTTCGACAGGTGGGTGAACATGATGTGATAGCCGCCCGGCGCGAGCCGGACGGTCCCGTGCGCCGGGATGGCGAGGCCGTTCGTCAGCTTCCTCATCTTCATCACGCCGTTGTCCATTTTCATCTCGTGAATCTCGACGCCGGCGAAATCCGCCGTGCCGCCAGACAGCGTGTCGGGGGTCGCCCCGTTGTTGTGGACGACCAAATAGCCGACGCCGGTGTCGGCTCCCTTCGGGGTCGCCCGCGCCCAGGCCTTGTCGATGGCGATGTCGCCGGCCTTGAACTCCTGGGCGACCGCCGGAGCGGCAACGCCCGCGAGCGCGAGCGCGACGGCGAAAGCTGAAAATCGCGTCATTGGTTTTCCTTCCTCGCTCCCAAGAGCGTAGCATTGATGCGCCGGGCCTCGCGGTCCGGCGTGAGATCTCACTTTACGGTGAACTCGAACGTTCCCTGCGTGTGATGGGTGTCGACCGAAACCGCGTGCCAGTGGACGGTATAGGCTCCGGGCGACAGCGCTTTGGCGATCGGGACGATCAGCACCTTTTGATCGCCGGCTTCCACGTTCGCGCGCCCCAGCGGCACGGCGGCGCCGCCTGAAGAAGTGAGGGTCACGCCGGTGAAGCGCGGCTCGACGCCCTCACTGAACTCGAGGCGGATCTGGGTCGGGGGCGAGACCGTGCCGCCGACTGGCGGCGTGGCCTTTTCAAGCTGGGCGTGGGCGAAAGCCTGGGTTGCGCCGAGCGTGAAGGCGAGCGAAGCGGCGATTTTGAGGATGTTTGTGCGCATGGGTCAGACTCCTTGGTTCAGATTCCTGGCGCTATGCCAAGTCCGTGAGGGAAGATCGGTTCGTCGATTCTGTTGGGGATGTCGTCGAGATAGAAATCAAGCGCGCCGATCACGCCGACGCCGTGACCGGTTGCGCCCGTCATCGGGACCATGGCTTCGAGGGCGATCTGCCATTTGTCGGCTTCGTAGATGACGCCGGGCTGGAAGTAGCCGGTTGTCAATGCGCCGGCAGCCGCACCGTTGTGAATCGGCGTCTGAAAGGCGAACTCCGCGACCGGGACGAGATGCTTGAAGAAGTCGTTATCGATTTCAGCCAGCTGCGTGTTGAAGTACGGCAGGCTGTATTGGAGGGTGAACCCCCAGTTGAACGTAGTGACATTCGGGACGCCAGCCGTCCAATCCTGACCCGGAGAGGTCGTGCTGAATTCGCCTGTTATGGCGAATGGACGCAGGTATTTAAGAGCGGGCGGCAGCGTTCCGAAGCCGAGACCAAAGTCCACCAGTGGAGAGTAAGTGTTTTGGCCGCCGGAGCCCGCCAGGATTCCCGTACCGGTTCCGGCCCAGGATATGTCGAAGCCGACCTTGAACATGAACTCGGCGTCCGGGATGCATAGCGCCTGCCACTGCAACTCGGTGTCGAGCGCGTTCCAGCCGTAGCCGCCCGGGTGCTCCCATGTCGGGCCGGAGCCGATCACCACGCTGAGGCCTGGGGTGATCGTCTTGGTCCAGCTGAAGCTCGCGTCCCACTCGTGGGCGCCGTCGGAGTTGAAGGGAACGTAACTGACGGTCGGCAGCGTGAGCTCGTCCAGAACGCCAGGATCGTCTATGGCGAGCGTGGCCGGAAAGATACGGGCGCCGCAGACCGCGTGCGGGAAGGCCGGCGTTAGCCACAGTGAGACGCTCGCCCCGGCGAGCGCGCCCGCGAAGGAGCGCAATGATAGAGATGGCATGAATAGAAAGCCTCCAGTCTGAGAAAGCAAAGCCGCACCGCCCTCGAGGGCGCATGCGACTTGGAATTCGTCTCAGACGAGGAGGGGCGGCGCTCGGGCGCGGTTTCGACTGATCGGCGGGGCGGGAACGGCGCCCGGTGTGGACGCAGAGCCGATGGTTTCGCAGCCGACGCGGACCGGCGCATGCAGCGCTGGGGCGTCGGGCGCGATCAGCGCCGCAGCCTGCGCGGCGAACCGGCAGAACGGGCAGTGGTCGTCGCAGCAGCCGCCAGGAACCTGCGGCGCGCCCTTGCCGTCTGCCTGCACGCAGAGCGTAGCGGCGTCGCCGAAGGTCGCCTTGAGTTCAGCCGAGATCGCGGCTGTATCGGACGCGGCGACGAGGGGAGCGGAAAGGGCTTGGTGATAGGGAACGGCGAACAGCTGGATGAGCAGCGACAGCGCCATGACGAGCGCGGTCGCCGGCGAACGGGAGGACGCGAGGCCCCACCGCCCGAGTTGCGTTTTCTGCCCTGATTTCCGGCGCGCGACGCTCACCAGAACGCTCTCCAATCGCCATTGGATAGCCGAACGGGTCCGTGGGCGCAATTCGGCCGTGTCGCAGTTGGATTTCGGCTTTCGAACGACGAGGGACTTCCCTCCGGACGTCACCCTTGCCGTTTTCGGTAACCCATGTATGCTAATTTTTTGAAATCGTCATACGTCACTTCTCATATGCGGGAGAAGCAGTTTCGTGGAGCGGATCACAATCAGCGTGTCCGACGATTTCGCGGCGCAGTTGGCGGCGTTCATGGAAAGCGAGCGGTACGACAACCGCTCTGAAGCCGTTCGCGATCTCGCGCGTCTTGGCCTCGAGCGGGCGCGCATCGACCACAGCGTCTCAGGAGAGTGCGTTGCGACGCTGTCCTATGTCTTCGACCACCATACCCGCGAACTGGCGAAACGGCTGACGGATGCGCACCACGCGCATCATGACCATCAGGTCGCGACGATGCACGTCCATCTCGACCATGATTCTTGCCTCGAGGTCGCGGTGCTTCGCGGCGACGCCGCCAAGGTCCGCGACTTTGCTAAGGCTGTCATCGCCGAACGCGGCGTCAGACACGGTCAGCTCAGCTTCGTGCCCGCTTCGATCGACGCGGCGGACCACGCGCATGGCGGCGAGCCCCATCGACACACATCCAGACGTTGAAAAATCTAGTTTCGGTCCGTTGGTGACATTTTGTCGGGGGCGAAGATGACGAACGCACTATCAAGCCTCTTCAGCGATGACGGCGTCAATCTGCGGGCGAAGGTGATCGGCATGTACGCATTGCTGATCGGCGTCAACATCGCCGCCTGGCTTTGGGCGCTGTCGGCGTTTCACGACTACCCGGTGCTGCTCGGCACGGCAATGCTCGCCTATACTTTCGGCCTGCGCCACGCGTTCGACGCCGATCATATCGCCGCCATCGACAACGTGACCCGGAAGATGATGCAGGAAGGAAAGCGGCCGGTCGCAGTCGGATTCTTCTTTTCGCTCGGTCACTCGACCATCGTTGTCGCGCTTTCGATTGCAATCGCGGTCACGGCGACGGCCCTCAAATCGAAGTTCGACAACTTTACCAGCATCGGCGGCGTGATCGGCACGCTGGTTTCGGCTTTGTTTCTGTTCGCCATCGCCATCGCAAATATTCTTGTCCTCATTTCCATCTACCGAACGTTCCAGACCGTGAAGAGCGGCGGCAGGTTCGTCGAAGAAGACCTCGACCTCATGCTGTCGAAGCGCGGGTTCATGGGGCGCATGTTGCGCCGTTTTTTTCACCTGATCGAGCGCAGCTGGCACATGTATCCGCTGGGCGTGCTTTTCGGCCTCGGCTTCGACACGGCGACGGAGGTTGGCCTGCTCGGCATCTCGGCGACGCAGGCCGCGCAAGGCATGTCGATCTGGTCTATTCTGGTGTTCCCGGCGCTGTTCACGGCCGGCATGTCATTGATGGACACGACCGACAGCATCCTCATGCTTGGCGCCTATGGCTGGGCGTTCGTCAAGCCGATCCGCAAGCTCTATTACAATCTGACGATCACGGCCGTATCGGTCATCGTTGCCGTCGTCGTGGGCGGACTCGAGGTGCTTAATCTGATCGGCGATCAGCTCGGTCTTACCGATGGTGGCGGCTTCTGGGGCGCGATCGGCGCGATCAACGACAATTTCGGCGTCCTCGGTTATATCATCGTCGGGATTTTCGTTCTGAGCTGGTTGATCTCTTTCGTCATCTATCGCGCCAAGCGCTACGATGAGATTGAAGTTGCGAGGATCTAGGAACCCGTATCAACTCCGCTCTCGGACTGACGCGAAGCGACCGAGGAGCGCAGTTGCGTTGCGCGCCTTGCTCCGCTAGCCTCACCGCAGATGGCTCCCTTCGGGGATCAAAAGGGAACACGGTGCAGGCCGAAACGCCGAGGCCGTGGCTGCCCCCGCAACTGTAAGCGGTGAGACGACGCCACTCATGATCACTGGGCAAAACCTGGGAAGATCGGCGTCCGTCGTTGACCCGCGAGCCAGGAGACCTGCCATCGCTCGTGCAGCCGATCTCGGGCGAGGTGAGCCGATGGTCTGTATCTTTGAGGCACACTCCCGCGGTCGCACTGTTTTCCCTAGCATGCGAGGGTGTCATGCCTATCAATATATCGAAAATCCTGACTGAAAGCGGCCCGGATCTGCGCCGCCGCTTGATCGCCGTCTATACCGCCCTGATCGCCGGCAACATTCTCATCTGGCTCTGGGCGCTCGTTGTGCTCGACGAGCGGCCGCTGCTGCTTGGCACGGCTTTGCTGGCCTACACCTTCGGCCTGCGCCATGCAGTCGACGCCGATCATATCGCGGCCATCGACAACGTCACCCGGAAACTTATGCAGCAAGGCCAGCGTCCGGTCGGCGTCGGATTCTTCTTCTCGCTTGGGCACTCGGCTGTCGTGATCCTGATGTCGCTCGGCATCGCCTTCGCCGCTGCGGCGCTAACGTCGCGCTTCGACTCGTTCAAGGAGGTCGGCGGCGTCATCAGCACCAGCGTCTCAGCGCTGTTTCTCTTTGCGATCGCGATTTTCAACATCATCGTCCTGATGTCGATCTATCGCACCTTCAAGGCGGTTAAAGCTGGAAAGCCGTTTGTCGACGACGACTTCGACATGCTGCTTAACAATCGCGGCTTCCTCGCGCGCCTTTTCCGCCCGCTGTTCCGCCTCGTGACGAAAAGCTGGCATATGTTCCCGATCGGGTTCCTGTTCGGCCTGGGTTTCGATACTGCGACCGAAGTCGCATTGTTCGGCATTTCGGCAGTGCAGGCCAGCAACGGCGCTTCGTTCGGGACGATCATGGTGTTTCCGGCTCTCTTCGCCGCCGGCATGACGCTGATCGATACGACGGATGGAGTTCTGATGCTTGGAGCCTACGGTTGGGCGTTCATGAAGCCGGTCCGCAAGCTGTACTACAACATAACGATCACGGCCGTCTCGGTCGTTGTCGCGCTTGTGGTCGGCGGCCTTGAGACGCTGAACCTGATCGGAGATCAGCTCGGCCTCACCGACGGGGGCGGGTTCTGGGGCGCCATCGGCGCGATCAACGACAATTTCGGCATCCTCGGTTACATCATCATCGGGATATTCCTGGTGGCTTGGCTCGGCTCAGTCGCCGTCTACAAGCTCCGGGGCTACGACCAGCTCGAGGTCAAATCGGCCAGCCGTATCTGAATCATCGAGATGGCGGTCGCTGCCTTCCGGAGCGGCCGCGAGGCGCCGATTGCGATTTGACCAACTCACGACACATGCGTGCTCTGGCCGCGATGGTTCCCTTCGGGGATCAAAAGGGAACGCGGTGCGGGCCATAAGGTCCTATGCCGCGACTGCCCCGAAACTGTAAGCGACGAGCCGCTTTCATCGCGCCACTGGGCCGCGTGGACCTGGGAAGGCGAAGGCGGCAGTGACCCGCAAGCCAGGATACCTGCCATCACGGACGTCAGAGCGGAGAGCGCTGGGCGGGGTGTCTCGGCGTGCGAACCCCGATGGTCGGGGTAAGTCCCTGCAAAGACTTTGAACGTCAGACGCCTATCCATGCTGAGACCGGCGCGGAAGCATCTTCGAAATCAAGTCGCCCTTGATCCTGCAACCTGGGCCGGCGACGCTGACCGGAAGGTTTGGATGCGGTTATCGCCGCGCTGGAACGAGCCCGAACTCAGAGCGGTTAGGCCCGATGGGAATGGCGATTTCGTCGCCATTCCCAATGCCCATTGAGTGAACACAGAGATCCGATACAATCGAACATAACATGAACTTTTTCTTGAAAAAAATCGGAATGCGTGCCATTGTCATTCCAGTTCGCCGAAATGCGACTCCGGGCACACATGCACGACCGACGATCCTTCAACACCGTCTCGGCATCGCCGAGCCTCTGCCTTGGCCAAGGACGGTGCAATGCTGGCTGCCGGACGCAAATCGACCCGAGATCGGCAGTCGCATCTTGTCGAGTTGAGAATGGACCGCGCTGCGCCAGGTAACGCCTTGAAAATGTTGGATTCATGGACCGAGATTGCTTCCCCTGGGGTTCCTTTTGCTTCCGCTGGGGTTCCTGTTCCTTCCCCTGCGGGTTCGACCGTCTACCGCTGAAGTCTCTCTTCCTTCCCCGGCATCCCAATTCGCCCCGATTCTCCGGTCCCATCCGTCGTTACGCCCCCACCGTCTGTCGTTGCGGCCGCCAAGGCGACTTGTGATGGCGCCGCTGGTTGGCCTAACGCTTGCTTCGCTGGAATCGGCTTCAGAATGGGGTGAGGGATGTGCGGAATTGTCGGCGTTCTCGGGACGGGGCCCGTGGCGGGCTCCATCGTCGACGCGCTGAAGCGCCTGGAATATCGCGGCTACAACTCGGCCGGCGTCGCCACGCTCGAACATGGCATGCTCGCGCGCCGGCGCGCCGAGGGAAAACTCAAGAACCTCGAGGCGAAGCTCGCCGCCGCGCCGCTGTCGGGTTCGATCGGCATCGGCCACACCCGCTGGGCGACGCACGGCAAGCCGACCGAGGTCAACGCGCATCCGCACGCCTCGCCCCGGCTCGCCGTCGTCCACAACGGCATCATCGAAAATTTTCGGGCGCTGCGCGAGGAACTCGCCGCCAAAGGCTACGTCTTCGAGACGCAGACCGACTCGGAGATCGCCGCCTTCGTTGTCGAGGACGAGCTCGCGACCGGCAAGGCGCCGGCCGAGGCCGTCCACGCGGCGCTCAAGCGCATGCGCGGCGCCTTCGCCCTCGTCTACCTGTTCGAGGGCAAGGACGATCTCCTGATTGGGGCGAGGCAGGGCGCGCCGCTTGCCGTCGGCTACGGCGAAGGCGAAATGTATCTGGGTTCGGACGCGCTGGCGCTCGCCCCCTTCACCGACCGCATCGCCTATCTCGAGGAAGGGGACTGGGTAATCGCGACCCGCTCGGGCGCCGACATCCGCGACGCCTCCGGCGCAAAAGTCCAGCGGCGCATCCAGCGCAGCCCTGTCGGAAGCCTGCTCGCCGAGAAGGGCAATTACCGCCACTTTATGGCCAAGGAGATCCACGAGCAGCCGGAGGTCGTCGGCCATACGCTCGCCCATTACGTCGACATGGCGGCGATGAGGCTCAAGCCATTCGCCTGGCCGGTCGACCCGAGGACGCTCGCCAAACTCTCGATCGTGGCCTGCGGCACCGCGTACATGGCGGGCCTGATCGGCAAATATTGGATCGAGCGGTTCGCCCGGCTGCCGGTCGAGATCGACGTCGCCTCAGAATACCGCTACCGCGAGACGCCGGTCGACGCGAACGGCCTGACGATCGTCATTTCGCAATCCGGCGAGACGGCCGACACCCTGGCCTCGCTTAGATACGTCAAGGACAACGGGTCGAAGACGGTCGGCGTCGTCAACGTGCCGGCCTCGAGCATCGCGCGGCTCACCGACGCAGCCGCGCCGACGCTCGCCGGACCCGAGATCGGCGTCGCCTCGACCAAGGCCTTCACCTGCCAGCTCGCGGCGATGGCGGCGCTTGCGATCAGCCTCGGGCGCGCCCGCGCAACGATCGACGAGGCGACCGAAGCGGCGCTGCTCGCGGAACTGGTGGCGACTCCCGGACTCCTGGCCGAGGCGCTGAAGCTCGAGCCCGCGGTGGAGAAGCTCGCTCACGCCATCGCCCACGCGCGCGACGTCCTTTACCTCGGACGTGGCACGAATTATCCGCTCGCGCTCGAAGGCGCGCTGAAACTGAAGGAGCTGAGCTACATCCACGCCGAAGGCTACGCGGCGGGCGAGCTCAAGCACGGGCCGATCGCGCTCATCGACGAGGCGATGCCGGTGGTCGTCATCGCGCCGCGGGACGCGGTTTTCGAGAAAACCGTCTCCAACATGCAGGAAGTCGCCGCGCGCGGCGGCCGGATCATCCTCATCGGCGAGCGACATGCGGCCGAGGAGGCTGCGGTCGCGATCGAGCATTTCCTGGCGATGCCGGACATGAGCGCGAACTTCGCCCCGATCGTCTACGCCGCCCCGATCCAGATGCTCGCCTATCACACCGCCGTCATTATGGGGAAGGACGCCGACCAGCCCCGCAATCTGGCGAAATCGGTCACGGTCGAGTAGAGGCTCCGACTCGAAAGAACCGCTTTGTTCAATTCGTGGAGCAGATCCGAGGCGGCGGTGTTGACCCGCTCAATCAGCCTCTAGGCGGCGGCAGGAAGACAAACAAATGGAGCGATCGAAATGGTGCGTAGGATCGACGAGGGCGAGAGGCCGATGCCCGAGATCAATCCGGAGAAGGTCTGCTTCATTATCGAAATGGCGCGCAATTTGCTCAGCGAGGACGTCGGCATCGAACCGGACGCCTCGAATCCCACCGACGACGGCGAGCGCATCTCGCTGACCGACGCCAACAGCCCGATGCGGCGCGAGCTCGTCCAGTATGTCAGAGATCTCGACGCCGACGAGACCGCCGCGCTGCTCGCGCTGGCGTGGATCGGCCGCGGCGACTACGAGGCGGAGGACTGGAAGCGGGCCGTCAAGGCCGCCAGCGAGCGAGACGACAAGGACGAGCCCGCCTGGAGATACCTGCTGGAGCTGCCGATCCTGCCGGACTACCTCGAAGACGCCCTCTCCGCCTTCGGTCGCTCGTGCGAGGATTTCCAGAGGCGGGAAGAGGAGTAGGTCTCAGGCGGATCCCGCGAGAGGGGTTTCGCCTCTTCAGAAGCGTTCTCCTTTCCCGAGGCGAATTGACCTGCCGCAATTCGCAAGCCTCGCGGCGGCGCCATGAATGCGACCGAAAGAGAGGCCGCCCCATGCGCAGAATCGACGCGAGCGAGCGCCCGATGCCCGAGATCAATCCGGCGAAGGTCTGCTTCGTGATCGAAAAGTCACGCGAGCTGTTGAGCGAGGACGTCGGGATGGCGCCCGACGCCTCCAATCCGACCGACGACGGCGAGCGCGTCATCCTGACCGACGCGGCCGAACTCGATCCGTGGCGAACTGGTCGAATTCATCCGCGACCTCGATGTCGACGAAGCGGCCGCCCTGGTTGCGCTCTCCTGGATCGGGCGCGGGGATTACGAGGCCGACGACTGGGAGAGTGCGGTAAAATCGGCCTATGACCGGCGCGAAGGGCCAACGTGGAAGTACCTCATCGGCATGGCCCTCCTTCCCGACTATCTGCAGGACGCGCTTTCAGCCTTTGGCCGCTCATGCGAGGATTTTGAGCTGGGGGAGGAGCGTTAGCCGCTGCTGACGGCGCCCTGCCCGCCGCGGTCGATTCCCTGGCAACAGGGAATTTTGCAGCGAATCTTCTTGTTTCGGCCGGCGCCGGTAAAAAAGCAGTCTTGAAACCGTCAACGATTACAGTGGTATGGCGGCGAAATTCCCTGCGCCGGGAACAGAGGAATTTGTGCCGAGAACAGAGGATTCATTGCCGCGGTTTGCAGAGGAACAGGGAAGAGACCATGACCCGGGGCCGGCGGCGCGAATGGGGCGGGCCGCCTTGCATTCGACCGAGGAAGCCGCCATTTGTGGCGCTGCATCCGAGCGACTATTCCATGTCCATCCAGCCGCCGCCAGCCCCCTTCCACCGCTCGCTTGCGGCGCGCCTGCGCTCGTGGTTTTTCACCGGCCTCGTCGTCTTCGGACCGGTCGCGGTCACCGCCTATATCGCCTGGTTCCTGATCAACACGGTCGACGGCTGGGTGAAGCCGTGGCTGCCGCAGAGCCTGTCGCCCGACGACTATGTGCCGTTCCACGTTCCGGGCTTCGGCGTCCTCATCGCGCTGGTCGGCCTCACTCTGCTGGGGTTCCTCACCGCCAACATCATCGGGCGCACGCTCGTCAATTTCAGCGAGGCCATGCTCGACCGCACGCCGGTCATCCGGGGCCTCTACAAGGGGCTGAAGCAGGTGTTCGAGACTGTCTTCAGCCAGTCGGGATCGCAGTTCCGCAAGGTCGCGCTGGTCGAGTTCCCCGTGAAGGGGAGCTGGTCGATCGTCTTCGTCTCGTCCGAACCCGGTCCGGTCGTGTCCAGAGCGCTGCCGGGCGACAGACCGATGATCTCGGTCTTCATGCCGTGCACGCCGAACCCGACCACAGGATTTTTCTTCTACATCGCGGCCGAGGACCTGATCGAACTGCCGATTTCGGCGGACGAGGCGGCCAAGCTCGTTATGTCGGCCGGCCTTATCCAGCCGGAGGGGCAGGCGGCGCTCGCGGCGATGGCGGAGGCGGCGAAGCTCGAAAAGCTGCAGGCAGGGCTCTAGCCGCGCCACCCTGTGGCCGTTCTCCGATAGCCGGTCGGAAGATGGGCGCCTGTCGCATGCCCTATGGGGCGGGGCGGCGCGATCATCGAATGGCGCGCTGCGAAGGATGGCGCGACGCAAGCCGCCGGCGCCTATTCCTACTGCCTATCGCTCTGCGGCTGTGCTAATGAGGCGACCGGCCGCGGAAAAATGCGCTCCGAGTCGTGTTTCAGCCGCCTTTTCGCGCTAGCGCGGCTCAAAAACAAATGGGAAAGTCATGGCGCAACTGCCAAAATTCGATCTCGAAGACATCAAGCGCAGAATGCAGGCGGCGCACGCCAGCCTGAAGCACGAACTCGGAGGCCTCCGGACAGGGCGCGCGAGCGCGAGCCTTCTCGAGCCCGTGCAGGTCGAGGCTTACGGCCAGCGCATGCCGATCAATCAGGTCGCCACCATCACCGTCCCCGAACCCCGCGCGCTGTCGGTCTCGGTCTGGGACAAGAGCATGGTGCATGCGGTCGACAAGGCGATCCGGGACTCCAATCTCGGCCTGAGCCCGACCGTCGAGGGAACGATTCTGCGCATCCGCATTCCGGAGCTCAACGAGCAGCGCCGCAAGGAGATGGTCAAGATCGCGCATAAATACGCCGAGGATGCGCGCGTCGCGGTGCGTCACGTGCGCCGCGACGGTTTTGACGTCCTCAAGCGGCTCCTGAAGGAGCACGCGATCAGCGAGGACGACGAGAAGCTCCACGAGACCGAGGTGCAAAAGGCGACGGATCTTTCGATCAAGGATATCGATGCGTCCCTGGCTGCAAAGGAAAAGGAAATCATGCAGGTGTAGGCGAAAAGCCTTTCGGGGGGCGCCGCATGAAAATCGCTTGCACCGCACCACGCACCGACCTTACGCCGGTCCACGTCGCCATCATCATGGACGGCAACGGCCGCTGGGCGAAGGCCCGCGGGTTGCCTCGCTATGAAGGACATCGCCGGGGCCTCGACGCGGTCCGCCGGGCGGTCCGCTCCGCAATCGAGCACGACGTGCGCTATCTCACGATCTACAGCTTCTCGGCCGAGAACTGGCGACGGCCGCCCGACGAGGTGGCGATGCTGATGGGCCTGTTGAAGCGGTTTATCCGCAAAGACCTGGCCGACCTCCATAAAAATGGCGTTCGCGTTCGTATCATCGGCGAGCGGGACAACCTCGCAGCCGATATCGCCGGCCTGCTGACCGAGGCCGAAGGCCTGACCAAGGACAACGTTGGGCTTACGCTCGTCGTCGCCTTCAACTACGGCGCCCGGCAGGAGATCGTTGCCGCAGCGAGACGCTTAGCTGTCGACGTCCGCGAGGGCCGCCTGGACGTCGATGCGGTCGGCGAGGACGATTTCGCCGCCCGGCTCGACACGGCGGACATCCCCGATCCCGATCTCATCATACGGACGTCGGGCGAAATGCGGCTATCGAATTTCCTGCTCTGGCAAGCAGCCTATGCCGAGCTCGTCTTCCTGCCGATTCTGTGGCCCGATTTCGACGACGCAGCCTTCGTTTCCGCTCTGCAGCAATTTGCGGCGCGGGAGCGCCGCTTCGGCGCGGTCCCCGAGCCGGCCGTCGTGATGTCGGCCTCATGAGGACCGGCGCATGTCGGTGAGCGAAGAGCCGGGCGGCGGGCGGCCGCTCCGCTCGCGAACTCGGCTCCGATCTCTGGCCACGCATCGGCGCCGCGGTCGCCCTGGGGCTGGCGGCGCTCGCCATTGCCTGGGTCGGCGGCTTCGTCTTCGTCGCGTTCTGGTGGATCGCCTCTGTGATCGTGCTGTGGGAATGGCAGCGAATGGTGCAACGCGATCGGCTCATCGAGCGGGTCGGCGTAGGCGCATTCGCACTTGCCGTCGCCGCGCTTTTCGCCATGCACGACTACGCTCTGGGCGCGATGGCGGCGCTCATCCTTGGGGGGGCGGCGGTCGGGTGGGTCGCCGGCCCGGCGGCGCGGATCCAGGCTGGCGGGGGCGCCCTCTACGCCGGAGCCCTGGTCGTCAGCCTCGGCCTTCTCCGCGCGAGCCCGAGCTACGGGCTGCCCGCGATCCTCTGGCTTTTCGCGGTGGTCTGGGGGACGGACGTCGCCGCCTATTTCGCAGGCCGGCTGATCGGCGGCCCGAGAACTCTGGCCCAGCGTGTCCCCGGGCAAGACCTGGTCCGGAGCGATGGCGGGCGCGTTTGCGGGGGCGGCGCTCGGTCTTCTCCTTTTTCGTTGGGCAAACCGGATCGGCGGGCTGTTCTGGCTCGGGCTTGCAGCCGCGGTCGTGTCCGAGTTCGGCGATCTGTTCGAATCCGGGCTGAAGCGCCGCTTCGGCGTCAAGGATTCGAAGTCACCTTATACCGGGCCACGGCGGCCTCATGGACAGGCTCGACGGCTTCATCGCAGCGTCCGCCTTCGCCGCGGTCTTCGCCGCCGCCAATACGAAGGGCTCTTTCATCGCGAGCGGACTGTTTCAATGGTGAGGGCGGTCAGCCGCGTTTCGGCGCCTCGTGTCGGGGCGCGGCCCAAACGCCTCGCAATTCTGGGGGCGACCGGGTCGATCGGGCGCTCTTGCGCCCAGGTGATCGGCGCCGCCCCCGGGCGGTTCGAGGTCGCCTCTGTCGCCTCGGGACGGGATGGCGCTGGCGCTTGCGCGGCTCGCCGTCGAGCTTCATGCCGAATTCGCGGCGGTCGCCGACCCGGCCGGTTACGGCGATCTCAAGGAGGCGCTGGCCGGTTCGGGCGTCGAGGCAGCCGCGGGGGTTGACGCGGTGCGGGAAGCGGCTCTCCGGGAGGCGGATCTGGTCGTGTCCGCCATCGTCGGCGCGGCCGGCCTCGAGCCGACCTTCGCCGCCGTCGCGGCGGGACGGACCGTCGCGCTCGCCAACAAGGAGACCCTGGTCTGCGCAGGCGCTGCAGTGATGCAGAGGGCGAAGCGCGCTGGCGCCATGCTGCTCCCGATGGACTCGGAGCACAACGCCCTGTTCCAGGCGATCAACGCGCGCGACCCAGACACGATCGAGATGATGACGATCACGGCGTCAGGAGGTCCATTCCGTGAATGGAGCGCCGAGCGCATTGCGCGCGCCACGTGCGAGGAGGCGCTTGCGCATCCGAATTGGGTGATGGGGCCGAAGGTGACGGTCGACTCGGCGGGCCTGATGAACAAGGGGCTCGAACTGATCGAGGCGCATTTTCTCTTCGGCGTGCCGCCGGCGCGGCTCGACGTCGTCGTCCATCCGCAATCCATCGTCCACGGCCTGATCGCGTTCGCCGACGGCTCGCTGATCGCCGGCATGGCTTCCCCGGATATGCGCACGCCGATCGCGCATTGCCTCGCCTATCCCGACCGCATCGTCTCCGGTGTCCGGCCACCCGATCTCGCCGCTCTCGGCCGTCTGACCTTCGAACGCGCGGACCTCGAACGATTTCCCGCCCTCGGCCTCGCCATCGACGCGCTGAAGACGGGCGGGGGCGCGGCGACGGCGCTGAATGCCGCGAACGAGGTGGCGGTCGCGACGTTCCTCGGCCGACGGATCGGCTTCAGCGACATCGCTCGCCTGGTGTCGCGCACGATCTCGGCGATGCAGGCGGCCGATGAGCTGCCCGCTCCGGCGGACGTTGCACAGGCGCTTGCAATTCACCATATCGCCGTCGAAAGGGCGAACGCCCTCTTGGCGTGAGACAGCGCGTCCTGTAACAGTCGCATAACCTTTGAACAGCGGCCCGCCGGCGAAAGGTGAGCCGGCGCGGAGGACTTGATGGCGTTCTTGAAACCGGTTGCCGACCTCGTCGCGTGGCTGGGCTGGTATGTGGTTCCGTTCGTCATCATCCTCAGCGCCATCGTGTTCTTTCACGAACTCGGCCACTATCTCGTGGCGCGATGGCGCGGGGTGAAGATCGACGCCTTCTCCCTCGGCTTCGGGCCGGAACTGTTCGCCCGGGTGGATTCGCGGGGCACGCGTTGGAGGGTGGCGGCTCTACCGCTCGGCGGCTACGTCAAATTTCATGGCGACGCCAACCCCGCCAGCGTCGAGAGCGGTCCAGTCGACGCCTCTGTCGACCGGACCGGGACCTTAGCGGCTCAGCCTTTGGCCAGCCGCGCGGCGATCGTTCTCGCTGGACCGGTGGCCAATTTCATTCTGGCTCTCGTGATCTTCACCGGGATGTTCATGGCCTTCGGCCGGGTGGAGCACATGGCGCGGATCGGGCGCGTCGAGCCGAACAGCCCAGCGGCGGCGGCCGGATTCAAAGCGGGCGATCTCGTCAAATCGATCGACGGCGACAAGATCAACAGCTTCGAGGCCCTGCAGGAAGAGACGCTGATGAGCACCGGCCTGCCGATGACCTTCGTCGTCGAACGGGACGGGCATGACGTCTCGCTGACGGCGACGCCAAGGGTGACCGTTGTCGACCAGGGCGTGTTCGGCAAGCGTCGCATGGGGCATCTCGGCCTTGCTTCTTCGGCGAATCCGAATGACGTGAAAGTGGAGCGCTGCGGACCTGCGACTTGCGCCGTCTGGGGAGCCGGGCAGGAATGGTTCATCGTCAAGGCGACCGGCGCCTACATCGTCGGGATCTTCGCCGGCCGGGAATCGACCGACCAAGTCTCGGGGCTGATCGGGGCGGCCCAGATGGCGGGCGAAATGGCCAAGATCAGCCTGTGGGAGCTGTTCAGCCTTGCCGCCTGGTTCTCGGTATCAGTCGGATTCATGAACCTCCTGCCGATCCCATTGCTCGACGGCGGTCATCTCGTTTTTTACGCCTGCGAGGCGGTCATGGGGCGGCCCCTGAGCGAGCGGATGCAGGAAATCGGCCTCCGGATCGGCATCGCCCTGGTGGCGCTGCTGGTGGTCTTCACGACGTCGCACGACATCCTTCGCCTCGTGTCGCAGCGCTAATTAACGTTTAGTCGACCATCTTTTCGTGTCCTATCGGCAACGCCCTCGGCAAATGATGTAGTTTTGCCGAATAAACGTTTGCAGGGGCGGCCGGAAACTGTAAAACGCCCTTAATCGTTGCCGGCCCCTCGCGCAGGGGAAGGAAAGGACGCTTTGCGCGAGGCGTCGAAACGAGACGGCGCGGGTTAAACCGCGTGCGATTTGACTGGGACAGCTGGCGCGGCGCGGGCAGTCGCCAGCGCGCGGTGAGGGACTATGAGCGACATGAATTGGATTCGTGGTTTCTTCGGCGCTCTGGTTCTGGCGGTGGTACTCGGGCTCGGCGCGCTCTCGTCAGCAGCCCCGGCGTTGGCCCAGCAGATCGTCGTCGAAGGCACCCCCGGCATCGCTCCGTCGGCCATCAAGCCTTATTTTACCGGCACGGACCCTGCCGCCATTCAGCGCGGCGTCGACGACCTCAAGGCGACCGGCGTCTATTCCTCGGTCAGCGCCAGGGTGGTCGACGGCAAGATCGTCGTCTCGCTCACCAAGGGCGCGCAGATCATCAATCGCGTGGTGTTCGAGGGCAACCGCAACATTCAGAAGGACCAACTCGAAGTCGAAGTGCAGTCGAAGCCCCACACTGCCTATAACGAGGCGACGGCCGAGGGGGACATCGGCCGCATCAAGGACGCCTACAAGAAGTACGGCCGCAATGCGGCTATGGTCACCAAGCGGCTGGTGCAGTTGCCCAACGGCCGCGTCGATCTGGTCTTCACCATCGACGAAGGAGAGAAGACGGGAATTCGCGAAATCCGCTTCGTCGGCAATCATGCAGTTTCATCCTACCGTCTGCGCAATTTGATGCAGACCAGCACGATGTTTCCTATCCTGTCCTGGTTCAAGAGCACTGACGTCTACGACCCCGATCGGCTCGCCACCGACGAGGAGGCGATTCGCAGCTACTACATGAAAAACGGCTACGCCAATTTCCACATAACCAACACCGACGTCACCTACGAAAACAATCCGCCAGGCTATGTGATCACCATCACAATGGACGAAGGTCCGCAGTTCCACGTTTCCGGCGTGGCGGTGAATTCGCATATTCCGCAAGTGAATGGTCCCGCGCTGCTGCAGTTCTCCCGCTTGAGGGCCGGCGACGTCTACGACGCGGGGGCGGTCGACAAGACGGTCGACGCCATGACCCGCGACGTCGCGCGCCAGGGCTACGCCTTTTCCGAGGTCCGTCCCAACGGCCAACGCGATGAAGCTAACCACACAATAGCGTTGCAATATACTGTGGACAACGGCCCGAAGGTCTACATTGAGCGGATCGACATCGTCGGCAACACCCGCACGCGCGACTATGTCATTCGCCGCGAGTTCGACATCGGCGAAGGCGACCCCTACAACCATGCGTTGATCGAGCGCGCCGAACGTCGGCTGAACGGCCTCGGCTACTTCAAGAAAGTCCACATCTCGAACCGCCCCGGCTCGGCGCCGGACCGCGTGATCGTCGTCGTCGAGGTCGAGGATCAACCGACCGGCTCGATCAGCCTCAGCGGCGGCTACTCGACGACGCAAGGCGTCTTGGCCGAGCTCGCCTATACCGAGACCAACTTCCTGGGCCGCGGCCAATATGTGCGCCTCAGCGTGTCCGACGGCCAATACAGCCAGGGCTGGAAGGGTTCGTTCACCGAACCATATTTCCTAGGCCAGCGGTTGGCGGCCGGCTTCGACATCTATCATCAGGTCAACTTTAATAACCCATATGCGCTGTACGAAAACTGGACGACGGGCGGCACGTTGCGCCTCGGCATCCCGGTCACGGACGACCTGACGTTTCAGCCCAACTACTCGCTCTACGAGTTGAAGATCGTCATTCCCAACACGACGTCAGCGCCTTACGACGACTGTTACGGGCCCAACGAGCCATGGGTCATCGGCGGTACGTTCTACGCAGTCGCCCCGACACCGTTCATCAACTGCTTGACCAACGGCGAAGCGCCGGTCGAGATCAAGCAGGCCGCGGCGCAGGGCAATATCGTCACATCGCTGGCCGGCTTTTCCTTCATCTACAACAACCTCGACAACCGCAAGACCCCGACGAACGGCTTCTTCGTCACCTACAAGCAGGATTTCGCCGGCCTCGGGGGGGATTCCGACTTCATCCGCGAGACGGTGGATGCGCGTTGGTATCACCCGATCACGGAAGACTTCATTGGCCTCATCCATTTGCAAGGCGGCCAGATCAACGGCTTCGGCTCGCAGCCGCTGGACCTCATCAACAACTTCATGATCGGTCCGTCGCTGGTGCGCGGCTTTGCCCCTGGGGGTATTGGCCCGCGCGACATTTCCAGCACCGACAACATCGAGGGCTCGTCAATCGGCGGAACGACCTACTACGGCGCGTCCGCGGAGGTCGACTTCCCGATCTTCGGCATCCCCAAGGAAATCGGGCTTCGCGGCGCGGTGTTCGCGGATGCCGGCAACGTGATCGGCTACGCCGGACCGACGAATTTCTCAAACTTTTTGGGTTACACCTATTGCCCGGGGCCGAATACGCTCCTCATCACCCAGCCGAGCTGCGCAACCGTCTGGGACCCGAACCTGATCCGCACGTCGGTCGGCGCAAGCCTGATCTGGAACTCCCCGATGGGTCCGATCCGGTTCGACTTTGCGTTGCCGGTGAGCAAGGGCAAGTACGATCAGACCCAGTTCTTCAACTTCTCAGGCGGCACGACGTTCTAGCGCCGCCGACGAATCAACCTGAAAAGCGGGCGCGCCGGAGGCTGGCGCGCCCGTCGTCGCATCTGACGGAACCCGTTCTTGGCCAAGATCCGCTTCTTTCCGCCGAGCTCCGCGCCTCTGCTCGCCGAAGTCGCGGGCTGGTGCGGCGCGACTCTGGCCTCGGAGGCGGACGCAGGCCACGCAATCTTCGACGTGGCGGCGCTCGACGAGGCCGGGCCCGGCGATCTGACTTTCCTCGACAATCCAAAATACCTCGTCGCGTTCAAGGCGACGCGGGCGGCGGCCGCGCTCGTCGCGCCGCGTCATGCAAAGGCGGCCCCCCCGAACTGCGCCGTCCTCATCGTCCGTGAACCCTATCGCGCCATGGCGATGGTGATGGCGAAGCTTTTTCCGAGCGCGGTCAGGCCCGGGGCCATCTTCAACGACGCCGGGGTTTCGCCGGCGGCCTTCATACATCCGTCGGCGCGGCTGGAGCCGGGGGTGATCGTCGACCCCGGCGCCGTGATCGGGCGCGGCGCGGAGATCGGCGCGGGCACGGTCATCGGCGCCCACGCGGTCATCGGTCCGCAGGTGCGCATCGGACGGAACGGGGCGATCGGCGCCACGACGACGATCGCGGCGGCGCTGATCGGCGACCGGGTGATCATCCATCCGGGAGCCCATATCGGGCAGGACGGCTTCGGCTTCGCGCTCGGGCCGCGCGGGCACCTCAAGGTGCCCCAGGTGGGCCGAGTCATCATTCAGGACGACGTCGAGATCGGCGCCGGCGTGACGATCGACCGTGGCGCAAATCGCGACACGGTGATCGGCGAGGGCGCCAAGATCGACAACCTCGTCCAGATTGGCCACAATGTCGTCATTGGCCGACACGCGGTCCTGGTGTCGCAGTCGGGCGTGTCGGGTTCGAGCGTGATCGGCGACTTCGCCGCGCTCGGAGGCCAGGCCGGCATCGCGGGGCATCTGAATATCGGGCCCGGCGCGCAGGTCGCCGCGGCGGCCGGCGTCATGACCGACATCCCCGCCGGCGAGCGCTGGGCCGGGGCCCCGGCGAAGCCCGTCCGCCAATTCTTCCGAGAAGTCGCCGCGGTGAAGAAGCTTGCGTCCGCCTCTCCCGCCGAAGAAAGAAATGGATCGGAAAAGGCCGATGGACCCGACTGAGAGGCAGAATGGAAAGGGAAATGGAATGAACGAGACCGGTCGCGTGCTCGAGAGTTTCGACATCCAAAAGCTCTTGAAGTCGCTGCCGCACCGCTACCCGTTTCTGCTCGTCGATCGCATCGTCGAGGCGCGCGCCGACGAATACGGCGTCGGCATCAAGAATGTGACGGCGAACGAGCCTCAGTTCCAGGGCCACTTCCCCGGGCGTCCGGTCATGCCGGGCGTGCTCCTGATCGAGGCAATGGCGCAGACCGCGGGCGCGCTCTGCGTCGCCTCGCAGGAGAATAGCGGCTCGCCGAGCGTCGTCTACCTGATGACGATCGACAAGGCGAAGTTCCGCAAGCCGGTCGTGCCGGGCGATCAGGTCAGGCTCCACATGACCCGCATCGCCAAGAAGCGCAACATGTGGTGGTTCCGCGGCGAAGCGAAGGTCGATGGCGCGCTTGTTTGCGAAGCCGAGGTCTCGGCGATGCTGGTGCGCGAATGACCGTTGGGGTGCATCCGACCGCGATCGTCGAGGACGGCGCGCGGCTCGGCGCGGGCGTCGAGATCGGACCGTTCTGCCATGTGGGACCGCGTGTGACGCTCGGCGACGGCGTGCGCCTCGTCTCGCACGTGAGCCTCGCCGGCGATACGATGATCGGGGCCCGAACTCGCATCTTTCCTTTCGCCGCGATCGGCCATCAACCGCAAGACCTCAAGTATCGCGGCGAGCCGGTTCGCCTCGTCGTCGGCGAGGAATGCCTCATCCGGGAAAGCGTGACGATGAACCCGGGGACGGAGGGCGGCGGATCGGAGACAAGAATCGGCCCGCGCAGCGTCTTCCTGGCCAACGCCCATGTCGCCCATGACTGCCGCATCGGCGAGGGCGTCATCCTGTCGAACAATGTAATGCTCGCCGGCCATTGCCAGATCGGCGACTATGCCATCCTGAGCGGCGGCTCGGCGGCGCATCAATTCGTGCGCATCGGCGCGCATGCTTTCATCGGCGGCCTTGCAGGCGTCGAGCACGACGTCATTCCTTTCGGCATGGCCCTCGGCAATCGCGCCTCCCTCGCCGGGCTCAATTATGTCGGCCTCAAGCGGCGCGGCTTTTCGCACGAGGCGATCCATGAGCTCAGGCGCGCCTACAGAATGCTGTTCGCTGAGAAGGGCGCGCTGAAGGAGCGGGTCGCCGACGTCGCGGAGGCCTTTCCCGAGGAGGAGGCGGTGCAGCAGATCGTCGCCTTTCTCCGGCTGGGCGGCGACCGCGCAATCTGCGTTCCCCGCGCCGGCAAGGAAGAGGAGGCGTGAAGGGTTTTGCCGGCGGCCCGGCCGCGCCGCCTCTCGCCATCCTGTGCGGCTCGGGGGACTTTCCGCTCGAGGTCGCGGCTGAATCGCGCCGGGCTGGGCGCGAGCCGTTTCTGATCGGCGTCGTCGGCTCGACCGACGCGGCGATCGAGGCTTTTCCGCACGTCTGGCTGCGCATGGGAGAGGTCGGCAGGCTCTTTGGCGCGTTGAAGGAGCGCGGGATCGGCGAGATGGTGATGATCGGCGCAATGACCCGGCCCGAATTCGCCGATCTCAGAACTCGACTGGGGCGCGGTGAAGCGCGCCGCCGAGCTCGCGCAGCTCTTTCGCCGCGGCGACAACGGCCTCCTGGTCGGACTTGCGGCGATCTTCGAGCGCGAAGGGATCCGCATCGTGGGGGCCCACGAGGTCGGGCCCCGCCTCGCGGCGCCGGCCGGCCTTCTCGGCGCTTGCCCGATGTCGGCGGAGGACCAGTCCGACCTCGCTCTCGGCGCAAAACTGCTCGAGGCGCTGTCGGAATTCGACGCGGGCCAGGGCGCAATCGTCGCTGCAGGACGCGTGCTGGCGGTCGAGGCGGCCGAAGGGACAGACGCCATGCTCCGCCGGGTCGCCGAGCTTCGCTCGAGCGGCCGCCTGCGGCTCAAGGGGCGGGCGGGCGTGCTCGTCAAAGCGCCGAAGCGCGGGCAGGATCTCCGCCTCGACATGCCGGCGATCGGCCCGCAGACGATCGAGGGTGCGGCAAACGCGCAGTTGCGGGGCGTGGCGCTTGCCGCCGGCCGCGTGCTGATGGTCCAGCGCGACGCGTGCGTTTGCGCGGCCGACACCGCCGGCCTGTTCCTCTGCGGCTTTGAGACGTGAGGGGCGGCCCCTGACTCCGCTGCGGGTTGCGATCGTCGCGGGGGAGCATTCGGGCGACCAGCTGGGGTTCAAGCTGATGCGCGCGCTGAGAACCGCGGCGGGCGACGTCGTCTTCGCCGGCGTCGGCGGGGAGGCGATGGAGGCGGAGGGCCTCCAGAGCCTGTTTCCGATCGGCGATATCGCGGTCATGGGAATTTTGCCGGTGCTCGCCCGGCTGCCAAAGCTCCTCAGGCGCATCCGGGAGACGGCGGACGCCATCATCGCCGCGCACCCGGACGCGCTTGTCATCATCGACAGCCCGGATTTCACCCACCGCGTGGCGCGCCGCGTGCGGAAGATTTTGCCGGACCTGCCGATCGTCGACTATGTCAGCCCGAGCGTCTGGGCGTGGCGGCCCGGGCGGGCGAAGGCGATGGTTTCCTATGTCGACCGCGTGCTGGGTCTGTTGCCGTTCGAGCCCGCGGCCTACCTTCGCCTCGGCGGCCCGCGCTGCGTTTATGTCGGTCATCCGCTGATCGAGCGCCTCGGCGAACTGCGCCCGAACGAGGACGAGGCGCGCCGGCGAGCCGCGGCCCCGCCGATCGTCGTCGTCCTGCCGGGCTCGCGCCGATCGGAAATCCGGCGGCTGATGGGCGACTTCGGCGGCGCCCTTCAGATCTTGCGCGAGGCTATAGGCCCGTTCGTCTGCCTCCTGCCGACCTTGCCGCATATCGAGGAGGAGGTGCGCTCGCGAGCGGCGCTATGGCCGCAGAAGCCGCATATCGTGCTTGGGGACGCGGAGAAATTCGCGGCCTTCCGGTCGGCCCGCGCGGCGCTCGCCGCGTCGGGCACCGTCACGCTGGAGCTCGCCCTGGCCGGGGTTCCGACGGTCGGCGCCTACAAGGTGGGGCTGGTCGAGGAGCAGCTCAAATATTTCATCAAGGTCCCCTCGATCCTGCTCCCCAACCTCATCCTCGGCGACCGGTCGATTCCGGAGATGCTCCAGCGCGACTGCAATCCGGAGGCGCTGGCGGCGGCGCTGGCGACCGTCATGCGCGACGGGCCGGAGCGGCAGGCGCAGATCGAGGCGCTGGGGCGGCTCGACTCTCTCATGCGGCTCGACGACGGCCAGGGCCCAAGCGCGCACGCCGCACGCGCGCTGCTGCAGGCGATCGCGTCACGACGCAACCTCTAGCTACGCGGCGCTGCGTGTCGAGAGACCGGCGTTCGATTGTGGGCCGGCCGCTGGCAACAGCGGCAAAAAACAGCGGACTCCGCCTTTTTGCGGTCGATTCCGCACCGATTGTCGCCGGAAATATTAGTAATTACAATATATTAAGAACAGATCGCGGAAAGCAAACAGAACAGCGGATGAAATCGCCGTAACAGCGGCAGCATCCGCACGAGCGAGAACGGGGGAATTCGACGGGTGAGTCGGCGATGGGGCGACGAAGGCGCCGCAGATCGTCGATGACCCCCGGTCGAGCCGGCTCAGACCGGGGGCTGCGCGGAAGGAGGCCGAAGTTTTCAGATCACATCTGGGTCAGCGAGCCGTGCCCCTTCGGGGTCGTCATGCTCTCGCAGGTCCCCTTGGCGACGTATTTCCAGTGGTGGGCGTCGTAGTCGACGGTCTGGGTCCCCGCGCAGGTCGTGCCGGCGCCGGCGGCGCAATCATTCTTGCCGGCGAGCGCGACGCCGTAGCATTTGTCTGCGCCGGGCTGCATGGGCGCAGGGCCTGCCTTGGCGATCGTGGCGAGCGCGCCCGCGAGCGAGGCGGCGAGGGCGGCGGCGGTGATGGCGGTCTTGGCGTTCATGGGCGTCAATCTCCGTTTTCACTCAAAAGGTTAGCGTTGGGCGCGGCGGGCTGCCGGACCGGTGGCAAAGCCTTGTCGGCCCTGCATCCATGCTTACGATGGCCTGTCCGCCGAGTTACCGAACATCTGATCACGAGTTCGTGATGGAACCCTTCCTTGACGCGGCAAAAATATTCGCGGGCTTGAATGCGAGTTCGGCGGAGGCCACATTAGCATCCGCTAAACAAAGGCGAAAACCATGTCCGAACCGATCCACGCCGTTTGTCCGCACTGCAACGCCGTCAACCGCATCGCCCCTGACCGCTCGGCGGCCGAGGCCGTGTGCGGCAAGTGCAAACAGCCTCTCTTCAGCGGCAAGCCGATCGCGCTGACGTCCGAGACGTTCGACAAGCACGTCGAGCGCAACGACATGCCGGTCATCGTCGATTTCTGGGCGGAGTGGTGCGGCCCCTGCCGGGCGATGGCGCCGACCTTCGATCGGGCCGCCAAGGAGCTCGAGCCCCGCGCCCGCTTCGCCAAGGTCAATGTCGACGAGGAGCTCGGCCATTGCCGGCCGCTACGGCATTCGAGGCATCCCGACGCTGATCGTGTTCGACCACGGCAAGGTCATGAAGCAGCACGCCGGCGTGGTGAATATGGAGTTTTTGCGGGGGCTGGCGCGTTAATTTAAAGCCTTCGCAACGAACAATGAGCCATTGATCCTTCGACCAGAAGGCCGTCTCGTTACTCGCCGCGCAGGGCCGCCTGGCCAGCCCGTTGGTGAACGTTTCAACCCGAATAGGAGCGCGCTAATGGCCGTACGGCTGCGGATAGTACGCGCTAGCGCCGTAATAACCAGTTCCGGGGAAGTAGAAGACCGGCGGCTGTCGCGCTGGGGCCGCCCAGGTGTCGCCGTCAGCCGCGCGATCGTAAGCAGGCGGTCGTCCATAGAGTTGCTCCGCGAAATCGTGCGCAAACCGGCGCACGCTGCTCGTTCTCAACTTCGCGCACCAGCCCCCCGGGCGGGATGTGGCCGTGAATGACAATGGTAGTGTTCGCCATGCCATCCCGCTTCACGAGCCTGAACAGGGCGGCGGCGTCTCGTCGCGGAAGGCGCACGCAGCCATGGGAGACCGCGGCCACGCCGAACGGCGTGTCGGTAAACCCATGAATGGCATATCCCCCTGTGAAGAAGATCGAATCCGGCATCGGGGCATCGTCATAGATCTTGGAGTGATGCAGGACGCTCATCCATAACGGGTGGAAGACGCCGTTCGGCGTGTTGTAATCAGGACGACCGGTGGACACGGGCCACTCGTATCGCATGGCGCCGTCGACCGAGACGGTCATGTGCTGAGTTGTCTTGTCGACCGAAATGTCCACGTCGGCGAAAGCTGCCGAAGCAAAGGCAAGAGTTAGACCGGCGGCAAGAAACGAAGCATAGACGAGTGGTTGCGGGCGCATGGCTCGAGACGGGTGTTGGGGCGACGAGACCGACAGCGTTCGCCCTGAAGGTTGTTGATGATTACAGAACGTCTTCAGCAGGCAAATTGTTCACGCCGCGGCGGTCCAAAAGCACGATGAGATACCGCACAGGAGAGACGGTGACCGGAAACGCGGCAACCGCGTTGTCGAGTCGACGAGGGGCGCTGGGTTGAGCTTGGCCAATGGCTTCCGCCGGCGCTCTTAGGCGAATGGCCGCCACCAAAGCCGCGGGAGCACCCGCTGTTCGAACATCGGCCGCACCTTGTGGGCAAGCCCACCTTGTGGGCAAGCCAGTCATTCAGTTCAGCGCGGCGTGTGGCGTCGGCTAAGGGTTCGATGCCGAAGTGGATTCCCGCGAGTGTCACCGGGCTGACATAGATGAGATCGAGCGCCGGTGCCGCGACGAAGGTGGCGACTTTGGGCTCCGGCTTCAGGCGACGCAGCTCGGACTGAATATTCGTGTCGAGCAGCCACCCCGTCGCAGGGTGACGCCGCGCACGGGCATCGGCGTCCGCTGCGACTCGAAGTCGATGTCGTGATGGGGCGAGGCCTGCAGAGCCTCGATCAGGGCCGCGCCGGTGCGATCGCCCTTGAGTTCGGCGAAATTCGTCCGCGGATACGACGACGAATCCCTCGCGACCGTGTACGGTGACGTGCTGCGGCCCCTCGCTTCGCGCGCGCCGCACCAGTTCGCTGAAACGCGTCTTGGCGTCTTGCAGAAGCCACCGATCTGCCCGCGGGGGCTTTGGCGGAGTGGTCTTCACGCTGATCAGATAAGACGTCAGATTCTCAAGCGTCAACTTTACCGTGACGGATGGCCTGTAACGGCTGCCCTCTGTGCATGCTGGGCGCCTAACCGCCACGGGTCGGAACTTGTCAAGCCGCCCCGCAAAGGCCAATAGGGGCCGCAAGACTGCCGCCCGAATCGAAAGTCGTCCAAGCCCATGCGCCTTTCCCGCTATTTCCTGCCGATCCTCAAGGAGACGCCGAAAGAGGCGGAGATCGTCTCGCACCGGCTGATGCTGCGCGCCGGCATGATCCGTCAGGAGGCGGCCGGCATCTATGCCTGGCTGCCGCTCGGCCTCAGGGTTCTGCAAAAAATATGCGACATCGTGCGCGAGGAGCAGAACCGCGCCGGCGCGCTCGAAGTGCTGATGCCGACCATCCAGCCGGCCGACCTGTGGCGCGAGTCCGGTCGTTACGAAGACTACGGCAAGGAGATGCTGCGCGTTCGCGACCGGCACGACCGCGACATGCTGTACGGGCCGACGAACGAGGAGGTGATCACCGAAATCTTCCGCTCGTCGGTGCGTTCCTACAAGGACCTGCCGCTGAACCTCTACCATATCCAGTGGAAATTCCGCGACGAGGTCAGGCCGCGCTTCGGAGTCATGCGCTCGCGCGAGTTTTTGATGAAGGATGCCTATTCGTTCGACCTCGACCAGGCCGGCGCGCGCCATTCCTACAACCGGATGTTCACCGCCTATCTGCGCACCTTCAAGCGAATGGGGCTGACCGCCATTCCGATGCTCGCGGACACCGGGCCGATCGGTGGCGACCTGAGCCATGAATTCATCATTTTGGCGTCGACCGGCGAAAGCGAGGTGTTTTGCCACCACGACTATCTGACGTTCGAGACGCCGCCGGCCGACGTCGACTTCGACGACGCGGCGGCGATGCAGGCGGTGTTCGACCAATGGACGTCGCTCTACGCCGCGACCTCCGAGAAGCATGACGCCGCCGCCTTCGAGAGACTGCCGGAGGAGGCGCGCATTTCCGCGCGCGGCATCGAGGTCGGCCATATTTTCTACTTCGGGACCAAATACTCGGCTCCGATGAAGGCCGTGGTCAACGGGCCGGACGGCAAGGAGCATTTCGTGCACGGGGGTTCTTACGGCATCGGCCCGGGCCGGCTCGTCGCGGCGCTGATCGAGGCGAACCACGACGAGGCGGGCCCCATCTGGCCCGAGCCGGTCGCGCCGTTCCGGGTTGGCCTAATCAACCTGAAGGTCGGCGACGCCACGTGCGACGGAGCGTGCAGGCGTGTCTACAACGCGCTGGAAGGCGCCGGCGTCGACGTTCTCTACGACGACCGGGACGAGCGGCCGGGGGCGAAATTCGCCACCATGGACCTCGTCGGCGCGCCTCACCAGGTCATCGTCGGGCCTAAGAGCCTCGGCGAGGGCAAGGTCGAGCTGAAGACGCGCCGCGGCGGGGAGCGCGAGCTCGTCGGCGTCGAGGCGGCGATCGCCAAGCTCGGCGGGACGGCGTGATGGGGTGGCGCACGGACGCCGTGTCCCTTCTCCCCGCTCGCGGGGAGGAGGTTAGGAGAAACCAGCCCTCTCCCCGCAAGCGGGACGAGGGGGCCATTGGTCAACGCGGAGGCTCTGCATGACCGCAACCGTCGATGCGGCCGCCGCCGCGCCGCGGCAGGCGACGCGACCGTTCTCGCGCTTCGAATGGATGATCGCGTTCCGCTACCTGCGCGCCCGCAATGCGCAGAAATCGATCTCGGTCATCGCCGGCTTCTCCTTCCTAGGCATCGTGCTCGGGGTCGCGGCGCTGATCGTCGTGATGTCGGTGATGAACGGCTTCCGCCACGATCTTCTCGAGAAGATGATCGGCCTCAACGGCCACATGTTTTTGCAGGGCGTCGAGACGCCGCTGACCGACTACGAAGCGGTAACCGAGCGGGTCAGCAAGGTTCCGGGCGTCACGCTCGCGCTGCCGCTGGTCGAGGGTCAGGCCTTCGCCACGTCGCCCTACGGCTCGTCGGGCGCGCTGGTGCGCGGCATTCGCGAGAAGGATCTCGAGCGCCTGCCGGGCGTGGCGGGGCATCTGACCCAGGGAACGCTGAACGGCTTCGACGAAGGGCAGGGGGTCGCGGTCGGCGCGAAGCTCGCCGAGCACCTGGGCCTCAGGGTGGGCGACAAGGTCACGATCATCGCGCCGCACGGGGCCGATACGCCATTCGGCGTCACGCCGCGGATGAAGGCCTATACGGTCGCGGCAATCTTCCAGATCGGCATGGCGACCTTCGACAACACCTTCATCTTCATGCCGCTCGCGGAGGCCCAGACCTTCTTCAACTATGAGGGACAGGCCAACGTGATCGAGGTCTACGTCGCCGATCCCGACAACATGGACGCGATGCGCCGCGCCATCGAGCCCGCGCAGCAGCGGCCGATGATCGACACCGACTGGCGGCAGCTCAACCGCAGCTTCTTCGACGTGCTCGCGGTCGAGAGCAACGTGATGTTCGCGATCCTCGCCCTCATCATGCTGGTCGCGGCGCTCAACATCATCTCAGGCCTCATCATGCTGGTGCAGGACAAGGCGCGCGCCATCGCCGTCCTGCGCACGATGGGGGCGACGCGCGGCGCGGTGATGCGCATCTTCCTCATCACCGGCGCGACCATCGGCGTCGTCGGCACCGGGGTCGGCCTCGTCATCGGCCTGCTCGTCGCCCACAATGTCGAGCCGATCCGCCGATTCTTGGGCTGGCTCACCGGGGAGAACCTGTTTCCGGCGGAATTCTATTTCCTGTCGCAGCTGCCCTCGCGGGTGGAGGCGACGGACGTCATCGCGGTCGTGGGGCTCGCGCTGTTCCTTTCGATCGCGGCGACGATCTATCCGTCGTGGCGGGCGGCCCGGCTCGATCCGGTGGAGGCGCTGCGCTATGAATGAGGCGGGCCGCTTTCCCGCGCTGGCGCTGGACCGGGTCGAGCGCCGCTATGGCCGGGCCGAGACGACGGTCGAGGTGCTGAACCGCGCCTCGCTTGCGCTCTATCCGGGCCAGTCGGTGGCGCTGATCGCGCCATCGGGCGCGGGCAAGTCGACTCTCCTGCATCTCGCGGGCCTGCTCGAGCAGCCGAACGCCGGCGAAGTCATCGTCGGCGGCGTCGCGGCCTCGACCATAGGGGACGACGCGCGCACCGCGCTCAGGCGCAGCCAGATCGGCTTTGTCTATCAGTTCCATCATCTGCTGCCCGAGTTCTCGGCGCTCGAGAACCTGGTCTTGCCGCAGATGATCGCCGGCCTTTCGCGCGCCGAGGCCAGGAGCCGCGCGCGCGAACTGCTCGGCTATCTCGGCCTTGCCGCGCGCGAAAGCCATCGGCCCGCGGAGCTCTCGGGCGGCGAGCAGCAGCGCGTCGCGATCGCCCGCGCCGTCGCCAACGGTCCGCGGGTGCTGCTCGCCGACGAGCCGACCGGCAATCTCGACCCGAGGACGGCCGACCACGTGTTCGGCACGCTGACCGCGCTCGTGAAGGCGACCGGCCTGGCGGCCCTGATCGCCACTCACAACATGGACCTCGCGGCCCGCATGGACCGACGCGTGACGATCCGCGACGGGCAGGTGGCGGAGATTGAATAGGCGCGCCTCGTTCTCGGGCTAGCGCTGTCCCCACGAACTCGCGAATCCGCATGGCCGTCGCCACTCGCGGCCGCCTCGGCTCGCTGCCGCCTTTGGCGGCTGATAGGCCATCCGGCAATGGCCAGCGCAATAGGAATGGCCCTTCGCCGCCTTGAGCCCGCAATAAGCGAAATCCCCGCTCGCGGGATCGCCCAGGGGCCATCGGCAGGCGAACTCGTGGATCTCCTCGATGCCCGCCCGACGCATCTCGCCAACCTCGGCATCGGCAAAAGACCACGCCTTCCTCTTAGGCGCATTGGGGAGCGCGGGGGCTGAGCTCCGCTCGATGGGAGCAGGCTGAGGGCGGACGAAAACTTCCGCCTGCACGCGATGCATAACCGCGTGCATCCTGCCGGGCGCGGCGCCGCCCGGGCCGCCGTTGAGCTTGATCCCGATCCGGTTCGCCTTGCCGATCACGGCGTTGCGGGACGGCGCGCCGAGCGCCACAGCGATAACGCTCGCGCTTCTGCCTTGGAGCGCCAGACTTTTGAGGGCCTCGACCGCCTCTTCTGTCCACAGCATTTGTCTGCCCCATTACTCTGACTTCGCGGCTTTGACAGGCCGCAGGATCGAATTGTCTCAGCGGCCGCTATTCTTTTCGTCGCCGATGTTCGGGACGACGCAGCCGCTTGGACTCGTTCATCGACAGTCAATTATGACTTGATTTCAGCATGTTATGGCAAATGGGCGACCGCACAACGGCGCATTTGGAATTGTCCGCCACAATCTCCTATACGGTATATTTGCCGCGCGCCGCGAATAGTCGTAGTGGCATTCCGAACCGTTGGGGGACTGGCATGTTCGGCGGCAGTTCGGAACGAGCGAAGTCGGTGAGAACGCCGCCCTACACGTCATATCGGACGTTCAAGACCTTCCTTCAGGATCTTCGTGAGCAGGGCGTTCCCTCACGCATCGACCGCAGCGTGCTGACGCGCTTCTCGGGCGTGGTCGGCTCGCAACTGCTGCACGCGCTCCGGTTCCTCGGTCTCATTGCAGAGGACGGACGCCCGACGCCGCGTCTCACGGAGCTCGTGAACGCGTATGGGACAGGGGATTGGCCCGCGAAGCTCCGTGAGCTCCTTCGGCAGGAATACGCCCCGATGTTCGCGATCGACCTCGGAGCCGCGACCCCTTCCCATTTCAACGAAGCGTTCCGGAAGGCCTTCCCCGCCGCGGACGCGGTCGTGCAGAAGTGCGTGACCTTCTTTCTTTATGCCGCCAATGATGCGGGCGTGACGGTCAGCGCCAGGGTCCTGAAAGGTCGAAAGCCTCGGTCCCTGACGCCGCGCAGGAAACACGCAGCTCATCCGGCGCAGACATCGGACGTCGGATTAGGATCGTCAGAGCCTCAACCGGCCGTCGCTCCGATCGAGGGAAAAAAGCCGTCGGAGATCCTTCTCATGCACCTCGATCCGAACGAGATGGACGATGAGCAGCAGACTGCCGTCTGGACCCTGTTGAGGTACTTCAAGTCCCGAGGGTTGTGAGTGCAGGCTCGAGGCGTCGCGCCCGCGCAGGCGGAGCGCCGGCGCGGCGGCTTGACAAAGATGGACCGCTGCGGCCGAGTTATTCGAATGTCGGTCTCCGCTGAAATGGCTTCTCTTTGTCCGCTGACCGGCAAACCGGCGGTCGGGCTGGCGCAGTGGGTGGCGCCCCGGCTTCTCATCGACCTTTGGCGCCGGAGGCGCGGGCGCAGCGGCGCCCGCATTTGTCGGTGAACATTGCCGCTGCAGACATCGTCTCCGGAACGGCCGTCGCGCTCTGGTGCCTGCAAAATCTCCTCTCGACATATGCGGCGGCGGCCTACCGCCGCGGGCTCGCCCTCTCGGAAACTCCGGGCGTGCAGCCGAATGCCGCCGTGATCCTGCCCGTTCGCGGGGCAGCAAACCTTGCCTCTCATCTCGAGCTGCTGCGGGCGCAGCAATATCGGCGCTACCGGATCATCGCCAGCATCGAAAGCATGAGTGATCCGGCGTTCGCGATCCTCGCCGCTGCCCGCAACCGGCCCGGGCCGCCACTCGAAGTGGTCGTCGCGGGCCACGCCGCGGAAGGAGGGCAGAAAGTGTGGAACCAGCTCGCGGCGCTGGCGCGGCTCGAGCCGGACGACGAAGTTGTCGCTTTCATCGACGCCGACACGTTGCCGACGCCGCTGTGGTTGCTCCGACTCGTCAACGCGCTCAATACGGGCTACCCGCTCGCGACCGGCTACCGTTGGATGGCGCCCGTCGACGGCAACTGGAGCTCATGTTGCCTTGCCGCGGCCAACGACGCCATCGCCGCGTTTCCGCGCGGTTACCTGCCTTTGGCGATCGTGTGGGGCGGCAGCGTCGCTGCGAAGCGCGAGACGCTTGCGGCGATCCGCATCGAGGACTTCTGGCGGGGAGCGATCAGCGACGATTTGCAGATGGCGGCGGCGCTGCGTCTTGCCGGACTCCTCTCCTATGCGCCGCGCCATGGCCTCCTGATGACCCCGGTTTCGTGTTCCTGGCGCGAATTCTTTTCGTTCGGGGTGCGCCAATATCGATTGATCTGGATCCATCAACCGAAGATTTGGGCGTTCGCGTTCGGTTGCATGTGGGCGCCGCCGCTCTGCCTGGCGCTTTCGGCGCCGAGCCTCATGAAAGGCGCCATCGGATCGTGGCTGGGGCTCGCATTGATCGTCGCGCTCGGCGAGGTCCGCTGCCGCATTCGTCGAGACATTCAGCGCTCTCTGTGGCCCCAGCTCGACCGGGCCCACGAGGCGCGGCGCTGGCTCGCCGAACGCTGGCTGCGGCCGGCATGGTGGCTCATCCACGCGCTTTCCGTCGCGGCGGCGCCGCTGTCGCGGACGATCGACTGGGCCGGCGTCCGTTACCGTGTGAACGGTCCGCAATCGGTGATCGTCGAGGGCCGCGAGGAGCGCGCGTTCGATCGCTAGAGCGGGGGCCGCGACGCCGTCGAGACATCGGAGATGCTGGTGATCAGGGAAATCGCATTGCGGTCGCGGTCGAGGACGGTGAGATAGGTCGTGTCTCCATAAACGCATCCCGCCGGCGGCGCTTCAAGCGCCCGCCTCAACTGTCCCGCAATTTCGGGCGACATCCAGGCTCGCGGGATCGCGCGCCTGCACATGACGCGGGTCAGACCGGGCGACAGGCGCTCGGCTAATCCTGCCCGGTCTTCAGGAGGCGTTTCGCCGATGCGCGACAGGCTTTCCATCACCGATCGCCCCGAGCTTGTCCTCGGGCTCGCGACGTTCGCCATTCATCTCTGGGCGAACGGCTCATATGGCTACTTCCGCGACGAGCTCTATTTCATCGTCTGCGGACGCCATTTGGCCTGGGGCTACACCGACCAGCCGCCGCTGACGCCGCTCCTCGCCTCGGCCTCGGACACGGTATTCCATTCGCTGCGCGGTTTGCGGCTCGTTCCGGCGATCGCCTGCGCGGCGACAGTTGCGCTGACAGCGCACACGGCGCGCCTGCTTGGCGGCGGCCTTTACGCCCGATGGCTGGCGGGGCTCGCGGTGATCGGCGGCGGCGCGCTGCAACTGTTCGGCGTGATATTCACCACCGACTCGCTGCAGCCGCTGGCGTGGCTCTCGATCGCCATCTGCATCATCAAGGCCGAACGGGACGACGACCCGCGCTGGTGGCTGGCCGCCGGGTTGATCGGCGGCGTCGCCTTTCTCGCCAAATACACGGTCGCGCTCTATCTCGCCTCGCTTGGCCTCGGGCTTCTGGCGACGCCGGAGCGCCGGCTCCTCGCGCGCTGGGAGCCGTGGGCGGCCGGGCTCATCGTGCTCGTCATCGCCGCCCCGAACCTGATCTGGCAGGCGGCGAACGGCTGGCCGTTCATCACCCACACCGCCGTCCTGGCGGCGCAAAAGAACATTCAGCTGTCGCCGGTCTCGTTTCTCCTGCAGGAGATTTTGACCCTCGGGCCGGCCTCGGCCCCTGTGTGGATCGCAGGCATCGCCGCTTTCGCTTTCTGGCGTCGCTTCGCGCATTTGCGGTGGATCGCGGTCAGCTGGGTCGTTCTCGTCGCCGCCGCGGTGATCGGGCGGGGACGGCCCTATCATCTGGCGCCCGCCTATCCGCTGCTGATGGCGGGAGGACCGGTCGCGCTGGAAGCGTGGCTGCCGCGCCTGGCGAAGCCCGCCTTCGCCGCGCTGGTGCTGGCCGACGCGGCGCTGACCGCGCCGCTGTTCCTTCCGGTCCTCCCGATCGATACCTTCATCGCCTATCAACGTGCGCTCGGCCTCAAGCCCAGCACCGGCGAACGGCTGCGACTGGGCGAGCTGCCGCAATATTATGCCGACATGTTCGGCTGGCCGGAGATGGCCGAGACGGTCGGCAAGGCCTACCAGGCCCTTCCGCCCGACGAAAGGAAGCGCGCGGTCTTCTTCGCCTGGAACTATGGCGACGCCGCCGCGATCGACTTTTTCGGCGGGCGCTGGGGCCTGCCGCCGGCGATCAGCGGCCACGAGAACTACTTCCTCTGGGGCCCGCGCGGCGCGGACGGAAGCATCGTTCTGATCCTGGGCGGGAGGCGCACGCGGCTCCTCGAGATGTTCCGCACCGTCGAGCCGGTCGGGCAGGTCGACAACCCTTACGCGATGCCCGAGGAATCCGGCCTGACGCTTTGGCTCTGCCGAGACATCCGCGAACCAGTCGAGCAGCTCTGGCGCCCCCTCAGGCATTTCGGCTGAACCGCCGACAACCGATCGGCGTCGCCGCGAGCGAGGGGCGCCGCGAATTCGCTGAGAACAGCGTATTTAACAGCGTGTTTTTGCCACGGGGGCGATCCGATCCCCTGTTTTTCCTGGGGAAACGGCGCTTGCGGCAGAAATGTGTCAGCGAATTAACAGTGGAATTTTCGCTCGTTCTGAGCGAATTTTTTCGCAGGAACAGCGAATTTGAGGCGCGCTGCGTCTCGCCTCACATCCGGGCCAGAGTCGCAACATAGAACCCGTCCGTGCCGGTCGCGCGGGGGCTCAGGCGAAAGCCGGGTCCGAACGGCGAGGCGTGGTCCGCCAGCGGCGCGATGCCGGCGGCGCGCGCCTGGGCCGCGGCGTCGACCGGCAGGAAGTCATCGTGGCGCGAGAGGAATTCCGCCACGCGGTCCTCGTTCTCCGGCCGCAGCACCGAGCAGGTGACGTAAACGATCCGACCGCCTTTTCTGACAAATCGAGTCGCCTGCGCAAGCGCTTCGTCCTGATCCTTCATCCGCTGCTCAAGCGCGCCGGGGCGGATGCGCCACTTGGCGTCGGGGTTCCGCCGCCAGGCGCCCGAGCCGGTGCAGGGCGCATCGATGATGACCAGGTCGCAGCGCCCGGCGAGATCGGCGAGCACGTCCGTCTCGCCGCGGGGGGCGCGCACCTGGACGTTGCGGGCGCCTGAGCGGGCGAGGCGGTCGAAGATCGGCGTCAGCCTTCGCCCGTCGGAGTCGGTCGCATAAATCTGGCCGTGGTTGTCCATGGCGGCGGCAAGCGCCAGCGTCTTGCCGCCGGCCCCGGCGCAGAGATCGAGGACCTGCATGCCGGGCTTCGCTTCAGCCAGCAGCGCCGCGAGCTGCGAGCCTTCGTCCTGCACTTCGACAAGACCCTTCACGTAAGCCGGCTCGGCGGCGAGCGCCGGGCCACGGCTGTCGGCGCCGATGGCGATGCGCAGGCCGATCGGGGACAGCGGAGTGGGCTGTGGCGATAGGTGAGCAAGCTGAGCCAGGGCCTTCTCCCGGCTCGTCTTCAAAAGATTGGCGCGCAGGTCGACCGGCGCGCGTTCGGCAAGCGCCCGGCCCTCGTCGGCGGCGGCCGCGCCAAAACTCGCCTCGAAATGGGGCGCGAGCCATTCGGGAAAATCGCCGGCCACATGGGCCGGCGCGCCGGAAAGATCCGCCATCGACAGGCGTTCGCTTTCGGCTTCCGTCAGCTTCTCCGGCGCATGGCCTTGGCCGGAGAACAGCGCGTCGACAGTGTCGGGGTCGAGGCCACGCGTCTGCCGGAGGGCGCCGATCACTTCCGCTCGGGGCGAGGATTCGCCCATCATCCAGGCGGACGAGCTTTTACGGCGCAGCGAGTCGAAAACGAGGCCGGAGATCGCAGCCCGGTCGCCGGAGCCGGCGAAGCGATGGGCGAGTCCCCAGTCCTTCATCGCATCGGCCGCGGGGCGGCGCCGCGCTTCGATGTCGGACAGAACTTCGATGGCGGCGGCGACGCGCGCGGCGGGCGTCATGGGGTCGGCCTTTCGGCTCACGGGTTTGCGGCCGCTCCAGAGAGGGGCTGGCATCCCGGTAGCAGGCTGCGGAACCGCTGTCCAAGGAACCGAAATCCGCCAAAGTGAGCCTCACGCGCCAAAAGCGTGGGCGGCAAGACCAATCATCGTCAGAAATGCGCTCAAGGAGGCGAGTTCGAGGACGTCGAGGAGGGTGATGACAGCGACTTCGCGCATGGCGAGCTCCGTATGATCGTGACATGAGCACGCTATGTTCTGATTTTGTTCGAGTCAAGTCCGCTGCCACAGCCAAGTCGCCTGAAGCTGGATTCTGGTTAATGGCCGAGTCAGCCCATTCGGCCGCGCCGATTCTGCGGCGGCGGCGCGGGCGCCTCAACTGCCCATGAAGGCGGCGAGCGCGTCCGCCACGGCCCGATTGTGCTCCTCGAGCCCGATGGTGATGCGCAGGTGGTCGGGCAAGCGGTAGTTGGCCAGGCCCCGCACCAGGATGCCGCGCCCGGCCAAAAACGCCTCGGCCGCCCGCGCCGTGCGCGTGCCCTCAGGCGGAAAGCCGGCCAACACGAAATTGCCCTGCGAGGGCATGACCTCCAGTCCCAGGCCGCCGAGCTGCTGGGTCAGCCATGGACGCCATCGCCAGACGAGCTCGCGGCTGCGCTGCTGGAAATCCTCGTCGCCGAGGGCAGCCACCGCCGCGAACTGGGCCGGGAGGTTGACGTTGAACGGCGGACGGATGCGCTCCAGGGCCCCGATCATCTCCGCGGGCGCATAGGCCCAGCCGACCCGCAGAGCCGCCAGACCGTGGATCTTGGAGAAGGTGCGGGTGACGACGATGTTGTCCGCCCGGCGGGCGAGGTCGACGCCGTCGCTATAGGTTGGATCATCGACAAACTCGGTATAGGCGCCGTCGAGCACGAGGATGCAGTTCGTCGGCAGGCTCTGGTGCAGGCGCTCGATCGCGCTCAAAGGCAGCCAGCCGCCCGTGGGGTTGCCGGGATTGTCGAGGAAGACGATCCGCGTGCGCTCATCCACCAGGGCGAGGGCCTCGTCGACGTCGAAGCGCAGACGAGGCATGGCGGCGGAGCGCACCTCGGCCTGCGCTGCGCCGCCTGCGATGCGGTAGGCGAGAAAGCCGTACTGGCCCTGGACCACGTTGTCGCCGGGCTCGCAATAGGCCTGGGCCAGGATGGAGAAGATCTCGTCCGAGCCGCAGCCGAAGATCAGCCGTTCGGGCTCGAGCCCATGCCTGGCCGCCACGGCCTCCCGCAGCGCGGCGGCGCCGCCGTCGGGATAGAGCTGCAATTTGTGCGCGCACTGCTCGAAGGCGGCGACGGCCAGCGGCGAGGAGCCGAGAATGTTCTCGTTCGACGACAGCTTGACCGGATCGGCCACGCCCTCGGCCTTGGACTTGCCGCCCACATAGGCCTCGATGTCGAGGATGCCCGTCTTGGGGCGCGGCTTCAGGGCGGTTTCGGGCGCAAGCTTGCTCATGCCCGCGGAAATAGCCGGAACTGCGCCCGGCGTCCAATTGACAGCCAGCGCCACGAGCCCTCGTGGTCGCGGCCGCGTCCGGGCAAAGCCGTTGGCGAGCGCGGATCACCGCGCACCGGCGCAGGCTCCGGCTGACTTTTCCGTCCGGCGCGGCCGCGAGCGATGCGCGCTGCCCTCCCGGACGGACTCATCTCATTCGGCTCAACCTTTCTTGCCGATTGGACTCAGGGATTGTCCTCCCTTGCCCATCGACTTCTTGTAGGCCGAACTCGGAGCCCTTCGGCTTGTCCGCCTTCGGCTTCTTGGCTTCCTTGTTTCCTCTCTGCTCGCCTTTCGCCATCGCATCCTCCGTCGCCCCGTCTGAAGTCGGGGCATGGTCGGCAATCGTCGGCGGAGATGACGGCGGACGTCAAGATCCTCGATGAACGTTTTAAGAGAAACGGGCATTCCCGAATGCGCCCGGGCCTATTCGCTGCTTCTGTTCAACCTGTTCCGGCTTTTGCCGGGCGTGGCGCCCGGCGCCGCCCACGGCGCCAGGGGTTGGAAGGCGTCCTGAAGCCGGTTGTTGACGCCGTTGTCAGGCCCGTACGCGCACCTCTTTTCGCGCAGACGCCGGTTTCGCATCCCGGCGCCTACGAGCATCTCGAGGCCGAACGCATCGACTGTGCGATACGCGTCTGCGAACCGCAACGCGCTCGCGGTCGAGATGCAGGCTACTTCGGTTGAACGTATTCCGTCGGCCTGAAGATGCCTTCGGGCCCGGACTCGAGCCGCGCGACCTGCCCAAACAGATCCCCGCGCTGCCAGTTGCCCCAGCGTCCCCGATAGCGAATCCACGCGGGATCGCGATAGGTCGACGGCGCTCCTGGCGGAATCCCGGCGAAATCGCTTCCGGTCCACGAATAGATCTCGATATCGCCCGGGCGGGTATCGAAAAGGTAGGGGTTGTCCTTGCAGTAATCGTGGGTGTTCATCGGCCGGTCATAGACGCCCGCCTTCGGATAGCACTCGTGGTCGCCATTGGCGAGGTGCACGAGCACCTGGAGGCCGTTCATCTCCGCCACGCCGTCCCCGGGCGCGTGGGTCTCCTGGTCTCCGTGGTGATCGTACATGATGCCGACGAGACGCTCGTTCTGCGGCTTGGCAAAGTCGACGCCGTCGAGGTGCACCTTGACGTGCTCCCAATCGGAGACGTGGTTGCCCCAGCTGGTGTTGGCGACGTTCTTGCCCTGGTTGTAGTTGAAGAACCACCAGTAGACGATGTCGAGCTTGCCGCCCTGGCCCTCCACCACGACCGCGTAGGTCGTGAGCTGAGACGGGCTCACCGCGCGGGCCCCGTTGAACCAGTCCTGGGTGTCCGAAGGCTGATTCAGATCCGCGCGGGTGCGCAGGCAAGCGCCGTTCGAGTTGTTGTTCCCGCCCAACGCCCCCGCCTGCTGCCCGAGCACATTGCGGTCCAGTGGGCCAGTGTAGAAGTCGCTGGTCGCGCCGTTGTTCACCTTCTGCACGATCATATGCGGCAGGAACGCATCCACATTGGACTGCCAGTAGACCTCGTCGACATTCATCATGTAGATCGGCGCATACTTGCGCACCAGCGCCTCGACGAGCGCGGGCTTGCTCGTTGAAGACGTGAGCCCGTCGATCGGCATCGCCGCCGCCCCGTCGCCCTGGTCCGGCGCGAACTTTGCTTCGCAGGTTGCGTCGGCGAAGATCGAAATCATGAGCTGCGCGGCGCCGTCGAAGGCGAGGCTGCCCTTGTGGCCGCCGGTGGTCGTGATCCGCACTCCGCGCTTACGCTGCGTGCCCGGCACGCCGCTCACGTCGGCGCCGATGTCGACCACGTCGATCAGCCCCTTGCCGTCGACGGTGACGACCCCGTTGCTGTAATCGCATTTCCAGGGCGAGAAGTTGAGGAGGGAGACGCTCCAGGGCGCGTCGTTGGTGCAGCAGAAGGCAAACGCGTTGATGAAGCCGTCGACGTTCACCCACGCATGGAAGCCCACGAAGCACGCGCCCGCAACCGGTGGCGTTACCAGATCGTCGATGCCGCTTGGGCCCGCCGCGAACTTGCCGCCCTTGCTCGTGGTGAACTCGACGCGGCGCAGGCTGCCGTACCCATAGCCGCTGCTCGAGAGATCCAGAGTGGACAGCGTCTCGTCCCCCGCGAACGTGTACGAGCTCAACGCATAGTTCACGTCATCGATTCCGCCGGCGGAGATGACCGTGCCATCGCGCATTGTCATGCGAACGCCACGGATCTTGTCGCCATCCCACCGCATCTCGATCGAAAGCGCTGTCGCGTGTTCGACGGCCGCGAAGACCTGCTTGTTCGCGGCGCTTCGGTTGCCCACGGAATTCGTCTCGAACCAGGGACGGGTGACGACGGGGTTTGGCGGCGTGTCGCGCCGCACCATCAAGGTGAGCGCGTTGACGAAATTGTCGTTGTTCACCCAGGCGTGAAAGCCGACGAGTAACGCGCCTTCGACCGCGAGCGGCGCCTCACTGTCGAAACCTCCGGGGCCGGCCAGGAAGTGGAACCCCTTCGAGGTATAGAACTCGATCTGGCGCAGGCTGCCGTAGCCGTAGCCCGAGTCGCGCAGCCACGCCTTCGTGAGCGTCTCTCCCGGCGTGAATGTATACTCCGTGAGGGTGTACCCTCCATCGTCGATGCCCCCACATTGCGCTTGTGCGCCGTCGCTCATCCGCATGCGGATGCCGCGGATCTTGTCCCCGTCCCATCGCACGGCGATGTAGTCGACGACGGCGGTCTTCGACGACAGCGTGGTCTGCTTCGGACCCGCGTCGCGGTTGCCGACGCCCGCGGTCTCGATCGGACCCGCTGTCCCACCGGCCACAGGCATTGCGGATAAATACATAAGGATCTCCTGGAATGAGCGCTTTCTAACCAGTATTGCGCGCTCTTCTAGGCATCGATTGCTCCTTTCTCCATTAAATCGTCATGTCGTATTTTATAAAGATAGCAATGTAACCGGCGTGCAGCATTGTTGGCCAATATTTCACTTGATCGCTTTGCGTGCATCCGTGTGGGAAGCTTTCGTTCAAACACATGTAGCGCAAGGAGGACTGGTTTCGACCTCCGTTTCGCATTGAATTGGAGGCCAAGGTGTCGCCATAAAGTGACCCTATGGCGCCGCTGACGGGCTGGTCGCCTGGGCGCCGGATGCTATTTTCAAGACTTCCTGCGTTCCCTTTTCGCGGCCGGCTGATCGAGTTCCGCGTAGTGACGGAAGACGCCCAATTCGTTGAACGGAATGCGGCGGTCGGAGGCGAGGTAGCGGGCGATGTTCGGCCGCTTCTCGACGGCGGAGGTGAGCGCAGCGAGCGACGGGTAGGTTTTGGCGGCGCCCGCAAAGGCGTGCGGGAAAGCATAAGCCATGCCCGCCCAGACCTGGAACAGCGACAGGTCGACGGTCGTCAGGTCGTGTCCGACCGCGTGCGCCGCGCCGGCCGGGTTGTCGTTCAGGACGCGCTCGAAATAGCCGAGGAATTTCGGGACGCGATGGTTCAGGAAGGCCGCCGCCCGCGCCTTCGCCTCGGCCTTCTGGTCCTCGTAATAAAGATCGGTCGAAATCGGGTGGTGGGTGTCATGCGCCTCGGCGACGAAATCGGTGATCGTCAGCTGCAGGCCATGGGCGAAGAGACGCTCGGCCTCCCCCTTCGGCGCAAGACCAAGCTTCGGCCCGAGATAGAAGAGGATGTTCGCCACATGCGAGACGACGACGGCGCCGTCGCGCAGGAAGGGCGGGGCGAAGGGGGTCAAAGGCGCCGCGGCGCCGTTCAGCATCGCCATGAGCGCCTTGACGCCTCGCCCGGCCCCGTGCTCGCGGGCGACGTCGACATATTCGGCCTCCGCCTCCTCGAGGGCCAGGCGGACGAATTCGCCGCGCCCCGGAATGCCGGGCCAGTAGTAGAGCTCGTAAGGCATAGGATCTCTCCGTTGTGACCCCCCTCGTCCCGCTTGCGGGGAGAGGGTCCAGCTTCTCCCCGCGAGCGGGGCGAAGGGATCACGGCCGCATCCGGTCGGCGGCTTTAAGATATCTCCGCGCATAGTCGAGGAGCTCGCCGTCAGTCGGATGGTCGGCCTTCTCGACTCCCTCGACGTGAGTCCTGATCCCCGGATGGCGCTCGGCGAGGAAGCTTGCGAACGCGTCCTTTTCGTCCGCCGGCCCGACGATCAGGATCGCGCCCGCATCGGCGATCGCCTTGGCGACGTCCTCGAAGAACGGCTTGTTCTCGTGGACTCTGTGGCCGCTGCCTCTCACCTGGGAATGAAGGTCGCGAACGACATGGTCTCGGATCACGGTGCGGTCCGCCTCCTCGACATTGAAATGGAAAATACGCGCCAGCTTGTGATCGATCCAGATCACGGCATGGAAATGACCGGGCATGACAGGCTCCTTGTTCGTCCATTCTACCCCAACGCGCGACGCTCGATACATGCCGGTAGCCACGAGGCTGAAAAGAAGCTTCCCTGGCAACTGGAGGAAGTCAGGAGGAATCCTTGCTGCAGCGGAGCGGCCTTAGGACGTAGGTTAGTTGTTTCCATTCTATTACGCATGGATCTTCATGCGACAAATGAGCCAAATGACGAGACAGGAACAGGAAGCAAATCTCCCCTGTTCCGCACGATCAAGTGGCCGGAACAGGAAGGCACGGATGCGGCTATCGCGTCGAACGAGGCTGCGCTATCAGGCGCGGCATGCCAAACGATGACAAAGCCGAGCGCGCCGCGCCCGCCGCGACGGACAAGGCCTCCGCCCAGGACGTGGGCGAGGACGAGGCCGGCATGCGGCTCGACCGCTGGCTCCGCCGCCGCTTCCCCGATCTTCCCCAGACCCACCTGATGAAGATCGTCCGCAAGGGCGAGGTCCGGGTGTCGGGCAGACGCGCGGACGTCTCGACCCGGCTCGAGCAGGGGCAGACGGTGCGCGTGCCGCCGCTCAAGAACGCCGTCGCCCAGGCGCCGGTCAGGCGCGCCAATCCGGAGGACGCCGAGGCGATCCGGGCGATGACCCTGTTCGAGGATCGCGACGTGATCGTGCTCAACAAGCCCTACGGCCTCGCCGTGCAGGGCGGTTCGGGCATGAAGCGCCACATCGACGGCATGCTCGAGGCTCTCGCCGCCAGGGACGGGACGCGCCCGGTTCTCGTGCATCGGCTCGACCGCGACACGTCGGGGGTGCTTCTCATCGCCAAGTCGCGCAAAATGGCGGCCGACCTCGGCGAGATCTTTCGCTCGCGCCGGGCGAAAAAGATCTACTGGGCGCTGGTCGAGGGCGTGCCGAAGCCGGCGCAGGGGCGCATCTCGATGTTTCTCGCCAAGGGCGAGGGCATGGGCGACGAGCGCGGCGCGCGCGGGCAGGGCAGGGCGGGGGCGGTCAGGACGGATTTGGAGCGGATGCGGGTGGCGAAGCACGGCGATCCGGACGCGCAACACTCGGTGACCCTCTACGCCGTCGTCGACAAGGTCATCCCGCGGCTCGCCTGGCTGTCGATGCGGCCGATCACCGGCCGCACCCACCAGCTGCGCGCTCATTGCGAGGCGATCGGCCATCCGATCGTCGGCGATCCGAAATACAACCGGAAATCCGCCAGCGACCCGGCGCGCAACGATCCGCTGCGCGCCGTCCCGCCGGGGATCGAGCCGAAGCTGCATCTGATGGCGCGGCGGCTCGTGCTGCCCCATCCGCGCGGCGGGGTCATCGACGTGACGGCGCCGCTGCCGGAGCACATGCAGAAAAGCTTCGACATGTTCGGCTTCGAGCCGCCGGCGCGCGACCCGATCGAGGACGCGCCGGATGAGTGAGGGCGGCCCGAAGAATCCGATGCGGGCCGCGCAGGCCAACATGCGACCCGAGCCCGTCAGGCGGTTCTACAAGAGCGTCGGCGTGCGGAAGGACAATGGCCTCTATGCCCTGACGCTCGACGGGCGCAACGCGCGGACGCCCGGCCGCAACAGGCTCGCCGCGGCGAGCCGTCCGCTCATGGAGCGGGTCGCCGGGGAATGGGCGGGGCAGGGCGAATTGATCGATCCCGCCGAGATGCCGATCACCCGCCTCCTCAACGCGGCGATCGACGGCGTTTCCCGCACGATGGAGGAGACGCGGGCGGAGATTGTCCGCTATGCCGGCTCGGACCTCCTCTGCTACCGCGCCGAGGAGCCGGAGACGCTGGCCGAGCGTCAGCGGCTGGCTTTCGATCCGGTCCTCGCCTGGGCCGCGGAGGCCCTGGGCGCGCGGTTTCGCCTCGCGGCGGGCGTCATGCATGTCGCGCAAGCGCCTGAAGCCCTGGACGCGGTGCGGTCCGCGCTCGAGGCTTACGACGACCCCGCGGCGCTCGCGGCCTTGAGCGCCGCCACGACCCTGACCGGCTCGGCGCTGCTGGCGCTCGCCGTCGCAGGCGGGTTTCTGACGCCGGCCGAGGCGTGGGCCGCCGCCCATGTCGACGAGGATTTCCAGAGCGAGCTGTGGGGCGTCGACGAGGAAGCGGCGGCGCGCCGCGCCGCGCGCTGGCGCGAGATGGAGGCGGCGGCGGCGACGCTCGAGGCGACGGCCGCAGCGTGACGGCGCGCGACGATCAGCGGCCCCGCGCGGCGACGGGCGCCGGCTTGAGGCGCGGCCTCGTTTCCGGCAGCAGGGCCGCGAGCATTCCGATCAGCGGCAGGAACGAGCAGACTTTGTAGACGAACTCGACGCTCGTGTGGTCCGCCAGAACGCCCAGCACGGCCGCGCCAAGACCGCCCATGCCGAAGGCCAGGCCGAAGAACAGGCCCGACACCATGCCGATCCGGTGGGGCATCAACTCCTGCGCGTAGACCACGATCGCCGGGAAGGCGGAGGCGAGGATCAGCCCAATGACGGCGCTGAGCCCGATGGTGAATGGCAGGCTCGCGTAGGGGAGGATGAGAGCGAAGGGCAGGATTCCGAGGATCGACCCCCAGATCACGGTCTTGCGGCCGATGCGGTCTCCGATGGGTCCCCCGATCAGGGTTCCGATCGCCACGGCGCCGAGAAACACGAAGAGACACATTTGCGCGGTCCGCGGCGCGGCCTGAAAGCGGGCTTCCAGGTAGAAAATGTAATAAGTCGTGAAGCTCGCGATGTAGAAATATTTCGAGAAGATTAGTGCGGCGAGAATCGCCATCGTGCGGGCGACGCGCCCCTCGATCGGCGAGCCGGCGGGACGCGCCGCATGCGTGCGGGGCCGGTCTTGCAGCACGCCGGCGTACCACCGACTCAGGCGCGTGAGGATCACGATGCCACACAGCGCCAGGACGGCGAACCGGGCGAGGCGGCTTTGCCCGCCCGGCAGCACGAAGAAGGCGACGAGCAACGGCCCGACCGAGGCGCCGATATTTCCGCCGACCTGGAAGATCGACTGGGCAAGGCCGTGTGCGCCGCCGGAGGCGAGGCGGGCGAGGCGCGACGATTCGGGGTGGAAGATCGACGATCCCACGCCGAGCAGCGCCGCGCCGGCGACGACCGCAAGATAGCTCGGCGCGAATGCAAGGGTGACGAGCGCCGCCGCGGAGAAGCCCATGCCGACGGGCAAGGAATAGGGCGCGGGATGACGGTCCGTATAGAGCCCGATCATCGGCTGAAGAATGGAGGCGGAAAGCTGATAGGCTAGAGTCAGGAGGCCGATCTGCCCGAAACTGAGATCGAAGTTGGACCGAAATATCGGATAGCTGGCCGTGAAGAGCGACTGGGTCGCGTCGTTGAGGAAATGGCAAACGCTCGCCGCGAGCAGCACAGGCAGCGCGAGTCCGATGGGGCCTCGGCGAGCAATGGCGACAGGGGTCACGGGCGTCGACTCCTTTCTCGCGGCGCCTCCGGCCTTGCGCGGCGCAGCGGACGCCCTACCTAGACTTCCGTTGAATGGCCCGCCACCCCGTCTGGGCCTCTTTCTTACGAGACTGGGACATGCTGGAGCCGCATGCCGAGACCTTCTTCGCCGAAGTCGGACGGCCGGTCGTCGCGCGCAGCGCCGACTATCCGGACGGTCATTCCGTCCGTCCGCACCGGCACCGTCGCCACCAGCTGCTCTATGGCTCGACGGGCGTCGTCCTGGTCGAGCGCGGCCCACGGGGAGTGGGTGATGCCGCCGCAACGGGGGATGTGGATCCCGGCCGGCGTCACCCATAGCGTCCGCATGCTTGGCGCAGTCCGCACCAACAGCCTCTATTTCGAGCCCGGAGCGATCGAGGGAATGCCGGAGCATTGCCAGGTCGTCGGCGTCTCGCCGTTCATGCGCAGCCTGCTCGAGGAAGCGGTCCGATTGCCTGGCGAGTACGACATCCACGGCCGCGAGGGGGCGCTGATGCTGCTGATCCAGCATGAGATCCGTCAGCTTCCCCACCTGCCTCTGTCCCTGCCGTTCCCGGCGCGCGAAGATCTGGCGCGCCGATGCCACGCCTTCCTTCGCCGGCCGGACGTGCACGAGACCATCGACGCCTGGAGCCAAGCGCTCGGACTGAACCGCCGCACCTTCACCCGCTTGTTCCGGCGCGAGACTGGAATGACGTTCATGACCTGGCGCCAGCAGGCCTGCCTCGTCATGGCGCTGCCGAGGCTGGCGGCGGGTGAAAGGGTGACGTCCGTCGCAATGGCCCTCGGCTACGACAATCCGTCGGCGTTCACGTCAATGTTCCAGCGGGCGCTGGGCGCGCCTCCGCGCGCCTATTGCCAGGGGACCGAGACATAAAGGGCCCTTCAAGGCCAACTTTATCAACGGGTGGGAAGCGCGAGAAAGACTGCGCCAGGGAGAGACATTGACGGACGGAACCTCAAGAAAGAACCCGCATCAGCGTTAGGTGCGCTTTGAGACGAGAGAAGTCTCGGTCGTGCGTCACAAGAGCGTCTGCCTTTATTTCAAGCGCGCTCGCGGCCTGCACGGCGTCCGGCAACTTCAATCGATACATGGCCCGCAACTCGGCCGCACGACACGCGATGCCATAGTCAAGGTCAACCACACGCCACGAGTGAAAGACCTGGGTGTATCGTAGGGCGAGTTCGGAGGAGCCTACGGCAGGGCTCCAATCTCGGTCCTCTGCGGGACCCGTCGGCGCTCCAGCCTGCTGTACGCCTGTCATCACTTCGGCGATGGTGATTGTCGTTATCGCCAGCTGCAACGCCGCGGCTTCGTGGGCTTCAAACAGCGGTCTGAAGCGTTTAGCGAACCTCGGATGATCTTCGAGCACGTAGATGATCGGCGCGGTGTCCACCAATACCAACGCGTTGGCGGGTAGGCCCTCAAGGTTCAGCGAGTCCATTCGTCTCGCATCTCACGGATCCTTCGCGTGCTGTCTTCCCCCCACAAGCCAACTCCGGAGCCGCTCAGAGAAAGCAGGGAGCGTTGCTTGGGCCGCTGGGCCCGCCGGATCTCCTCGTACAGGGCTATCGGAACAATCGCAGCGACTGGACGGCCATGCCTGCTGATGACTGTCGCATCACCGCGCTCGGCGAGATCGAGCAGCGCAGGAAGCGTGTTGCGCGCTTCCTCTGCGCCCTTCGCTGCTGTTTTGCTGATTTCGCTCATTCACCTACCGTACAGGGCCGTACGGACTCCGTCAACAGGTTTCGGGTCTTGTCGGGGAACGGCGCGCCGAGACCCCTTCGGGCGCCGATACGTTCCGGCGCAGCGCCCAAGGTCCGCTGTCCAGGCGATTCCGGCTGTTCCCTAACCCGAAACACAATCTTCAGACACGACCGCCCGACGCGATGCGATCGCTCTACCGCCCGCGTGTGATTCTGCGCTGTAGCGCCTCGAGCAGCACCGCGGCGAGTATGATCGAGCCAGTAGCGAAGCCCTGCCAGAAAATCTCGATCCGGGCGAGATTGAGAAAGTTGCGCGTCAGCGCGATGATGATGACGCCGATGATGGTGCGCAGAATTTTGCCTTGGCCGCCATAGAGGCCGGTGCCCCCGATGACGACGGCCGCAATCACCTCGAATTCCAGACCCTCGCCGGTGTTAGGCGACGCCGCGCCGAGCCGCGACAGGCTCACGAGCCCCGCGAGCGAAGCAGTGAAGCCCACGATCATCAGGCACTGGATCTTGACCCAATCCGTGCGGATGCCCGACAGCATCGCGACCGTCTGGTTGGCGCCAACCGCGTAGACCCGCTTGCCAAACGTCGTGCGCTCGAGAACGAACCAGCCGACCAAATAGACAAGAACCGCGATCCAGACGATGTTCTGGACCGGAAACCGAGAGATGATCGACTCGCCCGACTTCAGCCAGCCGGTGAAATTGACCGGAAGCGGGATCTGCACCCACCGACCCTGGCCGAACCAGGCGACCCCCTGCGGCATGTCGGGAATGGGCTGGCCGCGCGTGACGACGATCGTGAGGCTGCGCGCCATCATCAGCGTGCCCAAGGTCACGATGAAGGACGGGATCCTTGCCTTGGTGACGATGATTCCGACGATCAATCCGAGCGCCGGCCCCACGAAAAGCGGGGCGATCAGGCCGAGCGCGATGACCCACCAGCTATGATCGGCGGAGCTCGCTGCCGGAATCCAGCGCACCATGATCCAGCCGCCGACCGCCGCCGACAGGCCGACGACAGAGCCGACCGACACGTCGAATTCGCCCGAGATCATGACGATCGTCATGCCTGCGGCGACGATCAACATCACCGTCATCTGGCCGAGCAAGTTCGAGACGTTCGCCGGCGACAAGAACCGGTCGTTTACGATCTGCATGATCACGATGAGGACAAGGAGAACGCCGAGCGCCTGGATGAGGCTGTAAGAGCGCTTGAGCCGCGCGGCGAACCGAGCTTCGGCCGCCTTCCCGGAGGCCCCAGAAGCGGAAAGCGAAGTCATGCCGCCATCGCCTGAATCTGGCCCGTCGTCGAAGCCTGCAAAATGGCGCGCTGTTCGATCGCCTCGCCGGACAGCTCGCCGACGATCGCGCCGCGGAACATGATCAACACCCGGTCGCACAACCAGACGAGCTCATCGAGCTCGGTCGTCACCAGCAGCACCCCGGCGCCCCCAGCGGCCACTTCCTCGATGATCTTGCGGATCTCGTCCTTGGCGCCGACATCGACGCCGATGGTGGGTTCATCCATCACGAAGACCTTCGGCCCGGTCTCCAGCCACTTTGCGAACAGAACCTTTTGCTGGTTGCCGCCGGATAGCTGACGGGCAAGCGTGAGCGGACCCGGCGCCCGGATGCGCAGGCGCTCGATGTTGCGGACCGTCGTCTTCTCTATCTCCCTGCGGTTCAGGACGCCGAAAGCGCCACCGAAGCGCGACAAGATCGGCAGGCTGATATTCTCGGTCAGGGGGAAGTCGAGAAGGAGACCCTCGCGCAAGCGGTCGTTCGTGATCAGGGCGATTCCCGCGCGAAGCGAGGCGGACGGTCGCGACGCCGGAACGGGCGAACCATCGACCATGACCCGCCCGGTCGCCGGGCGCGACGAGGCGCCGAAGATGGCGCGCGACAGTTCGTTGAGGCCCGAGCCGGCGAGGCCTGTCACGCCGAGGACCTCGCCCGTGCGGACAACGAAGCTCGCACTGTCCAGTGCGCCGCGGACGGTGAGGTTCTCGACCGAGAGCCGCGGAGCGGCGTCGCGCGCCAGCTCGCGCCCGCGCGAGGCGCGAGACACCGCTTTGACCTCGCGGCCGATCATGGCGGCCACAACCTGCGGTAGCGTCATGTCGCGGACCAGCCGGTCGGCCACGACCTCGCCGTCGCGCATAATGGTGAGGTGGTCACAAACCTCAAAGATCTCGCTCAGGTAGTGTGAAATGAGGACCAGTCCAACGCCTTGCGACGCAAGCTGCCGAATGAGACGCAGGACAATACTGACCTGTACGCTGGTGAGCGACGAGGTCGGCTCGTCGAGGATCAACACCTTCGGATCAAGGTGAATCGCTTTCACGATCTGGATCATCTTGCGGAGGTCGTTCGATAGCTCCCCGACGATCGCCTCCGGCTCGACCGCTATCTCGTGGCGGTCGAGCAGTGTTTTCGCAATCTCGCGCGCCTGGCGTCTTCGGATGATTCCAAGGCGGGAGGCGGGTTCATTGTTGAGCAGCAGATTCTCGAGCACCGTCATCGACGGGATCAAGTTGATGTCCTGATGCACTGTGACGATGCGCTGCGCCAGGGCCTCGTCGGCGGTGGCGGCGCGGATCGTCCGTCCCTCGAACTCAATCGATCCTGCGTCGGGCGCGTTCACGCCAGCGATGATCTTGGCGAGTGTCGACTTGCCCGCGCCGTTCTCGCCAACAAGGCCGCGAACGCGGCCAGCAACAATGGAAAAATCGACGCCGCGTAACGCCTGTACGGCGCCGAACCGCTTGGCGATACCCGTGCAGCGCAGGAGGACGTCAGCGCCCTTGAGAGGCGCTGACGTCGTCTGATGCGACCCCTCGCCCTCGGCGAGATCGGCGGTGGTCACTTGCCCGTCACCTGCGGATCGTTGGCGAATTCGGCCGCATTGTCCTTGGTGAGCAGCTTGGTGCCGAGACCGACGAACGGCTCGACCTTGCCGCCTTCAAGATAGGTGATGACCGTGTTCAGCCCGTCATAACCCATCTTGAATGGGTCCTGGACAACGAGCGCATCGATCTTACCATCCTTGACCATCTGATAGGAGACGGGATCGAGGTCGAAGCCGACGAGCTTCACCTGCCCCGCCTTGCCGGCCTGCTGCAGCGCCTGATAGGCGCCCTGCAGAACGAGCTGGTTGAACGCGAAGGCGCCCTTCACGTCGGGCTCGGCGACCAGCAGGTCCTCCATCGCCTGCCGGCTCGAATCGAAAGTCAGGTACTGCACCGGCTGCTCCTTGAGAACCTTGAGGCCGAGCTCAGCCGCTTTGGTCTCGAATCCCTTGCGGCGCGTCTGGCCGTTGTCGTTGGTCGGCGCGTGATCGAGCGTGATCACCTCATCGCCCTTGGACAGAAGCTTCGCCATGTACTCGCCCGCAGACTCGCCTCCCTTCTTGTTGTCGGTGATGATCAGGCTGATGTACTTGCCCGAGCGGACGCCAATGTCGGTGATGACGACGGGAATGTTGTTCGCATTGAAGACGGTCTTGATCGGCTCAGTGACCATGACACTGTCGCCAGGAAAGATCAGGACGCCGTTGACCTTCTGCGCATAGAGGTCCTCCAGGTCGGAGACCTGCTTGGCCTTGTCGGTATCGCCGCCATTGGTGACGACGAGATCGACATTGACGCCCTTGGCCTTCCATTCCTCAGCCGCCTTCTTGGCGCCATTGACCATCGTGACAAGGAACGGATTCGTTCCCCAGAAGACGGAATAGCCGATCTTGTAGTCCTTGGCGGACGCCGGAGCGGCGCTCACGGCTGCCGCCAAAGCGGCGGCGCAAAGCAGTTTCACGAAGCGCATGATCATCTCCTCCCATTTACGCAGGCCCGATTCCATGCCGGGCGGCGGACTCACGACGCGGGGTCCCCGCGATCGTAATCTTTCCAAGGTCGGCAAGTCCGCGGGAACTCTGCCGCCGTGTCAACTGATATTTTATTATCGCGGCAAAGGCCCCGACTTTTCGATGTCACCATGTCCGGGCGAACCGGAAAATCCTAGGCGACATCGCTCCGCAACTGTCGCCCAACTCGATGCGATCGCGCCTACTGCGCTTCGGCGCGCTCGCTCGCCGCGAAGTCGATTTCGACCCGGGCGCCGTTCGGATCGAAGAAGAACAACTGCCAGAGGCCGCCGAGATGGCCGCCCTCGGGCAGCCGCCGAAGATCGTACTTCATCCCTCGCGCTTCGAGTTTGGCGAGATAGCTCGGAAGGTCCGTTCCCCAAAACGCCATGTGGTCGAGGACCCCCGCGCCCTCTGGAATGGAGGCGCGTTGGACGACGTGCAGGATGGCCTTGCCGTCGTTGTAGAGCCAGGCCCCAGGGAACGCGAACGCCGGCCGCGCACCTGGCTCAAAGCCGAGCGTATCGCGGTAAAAGGCGATCGTCTTCTCGGCATCGGTCGTCAGAATCGTGAAATGGTCCATTCGGGCGATCGGCACGTTCGCTCCTCCCGTTCGGCCGGCCGGCTATCAGCGCGCCCGCCGCAGCAGAATCATAAACCTGCCGGAGAGTTCGGGCCAGTCCGTTCCGCACGCGGGTGATCCTGAAGCCATCGCACGATCCCATTCCGGCGCTGCCCGCATCGTGCTATGCCCAATTCCGCCACATTTTCCGGAGCCTCGAACCGCAGTGAAGGATATCCTCGGCCGCCTCGACGCACGCCGCGAACGCGCCCGCCTGGGGGGCGGCGAGCAGCGCATCTCGGCCCAGCACGCCAAGGGCAAGCTCACCGCGCGCGAGCGCATCGACCTCCTGCTCGACCACAATTCGTTCGAGGAGTTCGACATGTTCGTCCAGCATCGCTGCGACGATTTCGGCATGGAGGCGACAAAAATTCCTGGCGACGGGGTGGTGACCGGTTGGGGCACGGTCAACGGCCGCACGGTCTATGTCTTCGCCAAGGATTTTACCGTTTTCGGCGGCTCGCTCAGCGAAACGCATGCCCAGAAGATCACCAAGATCCAGGAGATGGCGGTGAAGAATCGCGCCCCGATCGTCGGCCTGTTCGACGCTGGCGGGGCCCGTATCCAGGAGGGCGTGGCGGCGCTCGGCGGCTACGGCGAGGTCTTTCAGCGCAACGTGCTGGCTTCCGGCGTCATCCCGCAGATCTCGCTGATCATGGGCCCGTGCGCCGGCGGCGACGTCTATTCGCCGGCCATGACCGACTTCATCTTCATGGTGCGCGACACGAGCTACATGTTCGTGACCGGCCCGGACGTGGTGAAGACGGTGACCAACGAGACGGTGACGGCCGAGGAGCTCGGCGGCGCGCAGGTCCATACCACCCGCTCCTCGATCGCCGACCGCGCCTACGACAACGATGTCGAGGCTTTGTTGCAGATGCGCCGGCTGATCGACTTCCTGCCCGCCTCCAACCTCGAGCGCCCACCGTCGATCCCGAGCTTCGACGATCCGGACCGGATCGATATGTCGCTCGACACGCTCATCCCCGACAATCCGAACAAGCCGTACGACATTAAGGAGCTGATCTACAAAATCGCCGACGAGGGCGATTTCTTCGAGATCCAGGAGGCGCACGCCAGGAACATCGTCACCGGATTCATCCGCATCGAGGGGTCGACGGCCGGCGTCGTCGCCAACCAGCCGCTGGCGCTGGCCGGCGTCCTCGACAGCGACGCGTCCCGCAAAGGGGCTCGATTTGTCCGCTTCTGCGACTGCTTCAACATCCCGATCGTCACCTTGGTCGACGTGCCGGGCTTCCTGCCGGGCACGGCGCAGGAATACGGCGGCCTCATCAAGCATGGCGCGAAATTGCTGTTCGCCTACGCCGAGGCCACGGTGCCGAAGGTGACCGTCATCACCCGCAAGGCCTTCGGCGGCGCCTACGACGTCATGGCCTCCAAGCACCTGCGCGGCGACATCAACCTCGCCTGGCCGACGGCGCAGATCGCGGTCATGGGGGCCAAGGGCGCGGTGGAGATCATCTTCCGCTCCGACATCAACGATCCGGCCAAGATCGCCGAGCGGACCAAGGAATACGAGGACGCCTTCCTGTCGCCCTTCGTCGCCGCTGAGCGGGGCTATATCGACGAGGTGATCATGCCGCACTCGACCCGCCGCCGCCTCTCGCGGGTGCTCGCCATGCTTCGCAACAAGAAGCTCGAGAACCCTTGGAAGAAGCACGACAACATTCCGCTCTGAGCGAGTTTTCAAACGCGTCGGTCGTTTGGTTCGATCGGGAACGACATTGGAACGCGGTCCGCTGCCGCGCTCGCATCGAGCACGGCTGCGCATGGATTGCTTTCGATCGGGATTACGCGCGCTTTCCGCGATTAGACTGGCGGGAGCCGTCCATTTGACCGGCCGCTTCAAATCCACCGCCTGACCCGCGCGGCGTAATCCCGATATGCCGCGCCGAACTTGCGCGTGAGATAGGCCTCTTCGCGCGCCACGACGCCCCAGCGGAGTATGACATAAAGTGCGGCGAGCGCGGCGAACTGCCACAGGCTGTCGAGCGCGATCGCCGCCCCGACGACGATGACGAACATGCCGACATAGATTGGATTGCGCGAATAGCGATAGGGACCGGCCTCGATGATTGCGGTCGTCGGCCGGATCGGGAGGATCGACGTCCGAGCGCGGCGGAAGAGGATGAGCGCCCAGAGCTCGGTCATGAGACCAAGCACGATGAGCGCGCCGCCGACCGGCTGACGCGGCCACCCGGACGGCAGGTACGGCGCCGGCCAGACGCGGTCGACCAACCACGCCGCGCCGACGCAGAGCGCCAGCGCGAGCGGCGGCAGGATGGCGACATTGGCGTGGTCTTTCTGGGGCGCCATGCGATCGTCCTCCGATGAGCCGCACATCGTAATACATTCATGAACGCGGCCGAACTCTGCGTGGGGTCGCTTCATCTTCACGAAACTTCATCTTCGCGAAACCATGCGGCTTTGCCCGGCCTTAACTGTCCTTCGAGGCTTCCGCTTCCGCTGCGTCCGAATTCATTTCTCGGAAAATTTTAGCGTGCAGGCTTTCCGCAACAGGAGAGACCGTCCGATCGCAGCCGGCCGGTCAAGAGCGTCGAGTTAAGCGAGTTAAGAGTGAAAAACATGTGCTTCGCAATCGACAGGAGCCGATCGATCATCAGCGCGATGATCCTCGGCCACAGAGTGACGGCCCAGGACGTCGCCTGGCTGAGGCGGGAAGTCTTCGCCGACGGCGAGGTGACGCGGGAAGCGGCGGACGAACTCTTTGCCGTGGCCCGGGCGCGCATGGACAATGCACCCGAATGGACGGAGTTCTTCGTCGAGCTCATCACCGACCACGTGGTCTGGCAAACGCGGCCGACCGGCATCGTCACCGACGAGCAGGCCAAATGGCTCTTGCAAAGAGCCGACGAATGCAGGTCACTCGAGGCGTTGGCGGCGCTTGTCAACGTGCTGGCCGAGGCGCAGCGGGCGCCGCAGTGGTTCGTCGCGGCCGTTCGGGCGCGCGCCTCCGGCGGATGGCCGGGCGGTGAGGCGTTGCAGGCGGCAGCCGGGTAGGGCGCCCGGAAAGGATCACGGCCCAGAAGAGGGCGCCCCAGGCGGCCTCTTCCCTAAATCTCGCAGGTTTTTGGTGGTTTAGACGATCGCGACGCTCGTCTCGCGGCAGCCGGCGGGATCGGTGACCCATTCTTCCGAAAACCCGATTTTCCCCGACCGCGGGACTTCGCTCCGCCTTTGCGGCAGGATATGGTCGCCGCTCCACGCGGCGCAGGTCCCACGCGCCCGAGGATGCGAAGGAGACCGCGAATGACGCCGGCTTTGAAAATCCTCGGGGCGGCCGCACTCGCGTCCGGGCTTGCCGTTGCAGGGCCGGCTGCGGCGCAGTCCGACCCCCACGTCGTTGTCCCAGCCTGGGGCGCCTGGGGAGGGCCGGGCGCCGGCAATGTCGGTTGGACCGTCTCCAACGGTCCCTCCTGGCTGGCGCGGGTGCTCGGGCACGGCCCGGTCGGCTGCTACTTCACCCGCGTGCGCGCCAACAACAGGTGGCTGCCGGCGCAGATCTGCGACTGGTACTGAGGAGCGGTGCGCGACGCGACCGGGCGTCTCACGATGCCCAACTTCGCAGCGGCTTATTTACCCGCTCTCATCCTTCAAATAGAACGACCGTAGTCGGAAGGCCCGGGCTTTCCTGCTATGGGGAGCAAATGTTCAAAAGGATTTTGATCGCCAACCGCGGCGAGATCGCCTGCCGGGTCATCAAGACTGCGCGTCGAATGGGGATCAAGACCGTCGCCGTCTATTCAGAGGCCGACAAGGACGCGCTGCACGTCGAGATGGCGGACGAAGCAGTCGCAATCGGGCCCCCGCCCGCGGCGCAGTCCTATCTCGTGATCGACAGGATCGTCGAGGCCTGCAAGCGGACCGGGGCAGAGGCGGTGCATCCCGGATACGGGTTCCTCAGCGAGCGCGCAGCCTTCGCGCAGGCGCTCGCCGAGGCGAGCGTCGTTTTCATCGGCCCCAATCCCAAAGCCATCGAGGCGATGGGCGACAAGATCGAATCGAAGAAGTTCGCCAACGCCGCCAAGGTCTCCACCGTTCCGGGCTACCTCGGGGTGATCGAGTCGCCTGAACGCGCCGCCGACATCGCCGACGAGATCGGCTATCCGGTGATGATCAAGGCCTCCGCCGGCGGCGGCGGCAAGGGCATGCGCATCGCCCACTCCCGCCTCGAAGTGTCCGAGGGCTTCGCCCGCGCCAAATCGGAAGCAAAATCCTCGTTCGGCGACGATCGGGTGTTCGTCGAGAAGTTCATCGTCAATCCGCGCCACGTCGAGATCCAGGTGCTCGGCGACAAGCATGGGAACGTCATCTATCTCGGCGAGCGCGAATGCTCGATCCAGCGCCGCAACCAGAAGGTGATCGAAGAGGCGCCCTCGCCGCTGCTCGACGAGGAGACGCGCCGCAGGATGGGCGAGCAGGCGGTCGCCCTCGCCAAGGCGGTCCAGTACGATTCCGCCGGTACGGTCGAGTTCGTCGCCGGCCAGGACAAGAGCTTCTATTTCCTCGAGATGAACACCCGCTTGCAGGTCGAGCATCCGGTGACGGAGCTCGTCACCGGCGTCGATCTGGTGGAAGAGATGATCCGCAGCGCCGCGGGCGAGAAGCTGCGCCTGACCCAAGCCGACGTGGAGCTCAAGGGGTGGGCCGTCGAGAGCCGCGTTTACGCCGAAGACCCGACCCGCAACTTCCTGCCCTCGACCGGGCGTCTGGTCCGGTACCGGCCGCCGGCGGAGGGAACAAGGGGCGGCGTCACGGTGCGCAACGACACTGGCGTCTTCGAGGGCGGCGAAATCTCGATCCACTACGACCCGATGATCGCCAAGCTCGTCACCCATGCGCCGGACCGGCCGGCGGCGATCGACGCCCAGTCGACCGCGCTCGACGCCTTCGTGATCGACGGCATCCGCCACAACATCCCCTTCCTGTCGGCGCTGATGCAGCATCCGCGCTGGCGCGAGGGACGTCTCTCGACCGGCTTCATCGCCGAGGAATTTCCCGACGGCTTCCGCCCGCTCGTCGCCAAGGGCGAGACCGAGCGCCGGATCGTGGTGGTGGCGGCGCATGTCGACCACATCCTCAACGAGCGCAAGCGCCGCATATCCGGGCAACTGCGCGAGCCTGAGCACCTTCGGTTCGAGCTCGAGCGGATCGTCGCGATGGGGCGGAGCCGGATCGGCGTCACGATCGACGCCAAGAAGGGGGACGGCGTTTTTTCGGTCGTCTTCGCCGACGGCCGCCGGGTCGAGGTCCATTCGAACTGGAAGCCGGGCGATCTCATCTGGCGCGGCGGCGTCGACGGGGCCGAGATCGCGGTGCAGACCCGCCCGATCCTCAACGGCTATCACCTCTCCCATGCCGGCGTCGGCGTCGACGCGCGGGTCTTCACGCGCCGGGAGGCGCAGCTCGCCGCCCTGATGATCGAGCGGAAGGGCGCCGATGGCTCGAAGACGCTGCTCTGTCCGATGCCGGGCCTGGTCAAGTCGATCGCGGTCAAGGTCGGGCAGGAAGTGAAAACGGGCGAGCAGCTCTGCATCGTCGAAGCGATGAAGATGGAGAACGTGCTGTCCGCCGAGCGCGACGCGACCGTCAAGGCGATCCTGTGCAAGGAAGGGGAATCGCTCGCGGTCGACGCGGCGATCATGGAGTTCGCGTGAGCCGGGCGGTTGGACGCAAACTCCTGTCGTCCGGCTCGCCGTTCGAGAAGGCCTACGGCTATTCGCGGGCAGTCGTCGCGGGCGACGAGGTGTTGATCTCCGGCACCACCGGATACGATTACGCCAGGATGGCGATGCCGGACGATCCGGCCGAGCAGACGCGCAACATCTACGCGACCTTCGCCGCGGTGCTGAAGGAGGCGGGCGGGACGCTCGCCGACATCGTGCGGCTCAGGACCTTCGTCACCGACGTCTCCTACTGCGAGGCGGTGCTTGCCGTGCAGGGCGAGGTTTTCCGCGACATCCGCCCGGCAGCGACGATCGTCGTGGTTGGAGCGCTTCTGAGGCCGGAGATGAAGGTCGAGATCGAGGTGGAGGCGCGGCTCGGGCCGAGGCGGAAGTGATCTTAAGGCCTTGGGCCAGTTCGAGGCGAAAGCGACTCCGGCGGCAGCGCATGCGACACCCCGCAACAGGTCACGCCGGGCGCCCGTCAGCACGCCTTCCCAGGCAAAGGGGTGGCGAAGGGCGGCCGCCGCCAAGGGCTGCCGCCCAATCCGTCAGGCCGCCTTCTTGACCCAGAGGAGGCACCAGCCGGTCGGGGCGATGTCGCCGTCGACCATTTTGCAGGAATTGGGGGCGACGAAGAAGTTGCAGGCGTCGCACTGATGGCCGTCCTTCGGAGTCGTTTGATATTGCACCGACTTCTGCGCCATCTTTGCTTCGGCCGATCCTGTCATCAGCGCGAGAACCGGCGCGGCGCCGGCCGCGGCCATGAGAATCGTCCTGCGGCTGACGCCCTTCTGACACTCATCCATCGACTGCCTCCTTCCTCTGTTTTCCTCCGGCCGACACGCGCCCCGAATCTCAGTCGCGATCAGCCGCGGATGACATTAACCCGAAACCGGCGCTTATTGGACTACGACCTTTTGCGAATGCCGGGGGCCGAGCCATGACCGTCACCATCTACCATAACCCGAAATGCGGCACGTCGCGCAACGTCTTGGCGATGATCCGCGCCAGCGGCGAAAAGCCGGTGGTCATCGAATATCTGAAGGACCCGCCGAGCCGCGAGCGGCTCAAGGCGCTGATCGCGGCCATGGGAATTCCAGTCCGCGCGCTCCTGCGAAAGAAGGGGACCCCTTACGGCGAGCTCGGCCTCGACGATCCCAAATGGTCGGACGCGGAGCTGATCGACTTCATGCTCGCGCATCCGATCCTCATCGAGCGCCCGATCGTCGTCACGCCCAAGGGGGTAAAGCTCTGCCGGCCGTCGGAAACGGTGCTCGACATCCTGCCGAACCCGGATGTCGGCCGGTTCGTCAAGGAGGACGGCGAGGTCGTCGCTACTCCCGGGCGCAAGGGTTGAGCCTCGCGAACTCGCGGCGGATGGGGAATGCCCGCTATCGCCGGGATGTAGGCGCGTTAGAGGTATAGCTCCGCCTACCTGGCGTATCTCAGTGTTTCTCAGGCATTGGCCATTTGTGGCCTTCCGCGGCGAACTCTTTGCCAAACGCCGTGATGGGTCCTCCACCTTTGGGATTCACGTGGCATCGCCCGCAAGGCAGTTTGGTCTTCGCCGTATAGGCTGGCGTCGCCTGCGCCTGTCGAGGCGAAACCGTGATTGCCGCGCCCACGATCAATACTGCGGCTGCCACACCGGCTGCACCCCAGAATATTCCCGCGGGGATCACAGCGATTGAATTTTCCCGATTGTGCATGGTCTTCCCGTCCATTTTCTTTCGTGGGTTGTGCTACGCCGTCTAAACGACCCTGCCGACCATCGCGCCAATTCCTGCAGTCACCCCCATTGCGAGGGCGCCCCAGAAGGCGACCCTGAGCGCCGGCTTGGCGGGGGGAGCCCCACCGAGCCGCGCGCCCAGCCAACCAAGCGCCGCGAGAAAGATCAAAGTCGCGGCTGAAACCGTGGCAGCGATTATCTCCCGCGGCGAGACCACCGCAGCAAGCACCGGCAGAGCGGCGCCGGCGGAAAAGGCGATCGCGGATGCCGCGGCTGCAAGAAGAGGATTCGCCCCGCCGCCTTCAGGGAAGCCGAGTTCGTCGCGTGCGTGAGCGCTAAGGGCGTCCTTCGTCATCAGCTGCTCGGCGACCTGGCGTGCGAGGACGGGCGTCAGTCCACGGTCGATGTATATATTGGCAAGTTCGCGCAACTCGACGGTAGGTTCTCGCGCGAGAGCGAGCCTTTCGCGCTCGAGATCAGCGGCTTCCGAATCGGCCTGCGAACTGACGGAGACAAATTCGCCGGCCGCCATTGCCATCGCGCCGGCCGCCCAGCCCGAAAAGGCCGCCGTCAGGATCTCGCCGCGGCCGCCGGTGGCGGCGGCAACTCCCACAATCAGGCTCGCTGTCGAAATGAGTCCGTCGTTCGCGCCAAGAACCGCCGCCCGCAGCCAACCCGCGCGATGGACGTAATGAACTTCCGCGCTCGGCATGCGCTTTCCGCCGTCAAGAAAGTCAAGTCGCTTGGCGACACCACAGTGTACTGCCCTTGGCCGCCATGGTGGAGTCCGAAGGGTGGCTGGTCAGAGCGCCGCCTCAACACCTTCCCGTCATCCTCGTAAAGCCTCGCCTTGCGGCTAATTGGGAAGCAGTGGTTGAATGACCGATCGGTCGAAATCCGTCAGTTGGCGCCGGGTCGGCGAGCAAATACCGACCTGCGCAAGATTACTTGAGGTCGCTGACATAAGCGGCGACCGCGGCGATCTGCTCTTTGGTCAGCTTTTCGGCGATCGGACCCATGATCGCCGAAGTGCCCGGATTGTTCGGGTTTTGCCCACGTTCCTTGGACCAGGTCGTCAGCTCGTTGATGACGTAGCCATAAAGCTGGCCGGCCAGGCGCGGAAACTGGTCTAACCCGTGGGCGTCCTGGCCATGACACGACTCGCAGGCCGGGACCTCCGCGCTGGGAACGCCTTCATGGTAGATCTTTTCCCCTTCGGACATCAGGTCTCTCGGAGCGCCGCCATAGGGCGGCGGGTCGAGATCCTTGAAATGTGTGGCCAGGGCGTCGACCATCGCCGGGCTGAGGACATGGGCCACATTGCCCATCACGGGGTTCAGTCGGCTGTGATCGATGAAGGCCTGCAATTGGTTCTTTATGTAGTCCGGCTGCTGGCCCGCGAGTCTGGGCATGGGATTCGTCCCTATGAAGCCGCGCGCCGACAGCCCATGGCAAGTTTCGCAATAGCCCGCCTTGGCTTTGAATTCCTTCGCCGGAACGGCTTCGGGCTGCGCCGGGCTGCTCGTCTTGGCGTCTTCGGCGTCGGCCCCAGCGCAGAAGATGACGGCGAACAGCGCAGCCGGCGCGAGAGCCTTGACAACCTTCATGATCTTCCTCCCAAAAATTTTCGCGCCGCTATCCGAAGCGGCGCCCTTCCGGCTGCGATGTTCTTCACAAGGAGACCTCGCGACATCGTCATCGCGGCCAAGCTCGACCGCCTGTTCCGTTCAGCCTTGGATGCGCTCAAGGTCCTCGAGAGCCGCCTTCGACAAAGCTCAAATACGACGCCAGGGCGGCGATTTGATTCGGCGACAAAGAGCGCCCGACTTTCGGCATAGGTGTCCCATAAGTGTCTTGGCCCTGGCTCCACTGCTCGAGACGACGCTTGAGATAGTTGTAAGAGAGCCCGCCGAGGCGTGGAATCTCGCGGACGCCCTGCGCCTCGGGGCCGTGGCATGCCTGGCAAGCGGCAATGTTCTCACTGGGAACGCCGTCTTCAAATATGATCTTGCCCTCGGCGGCGAGTTCGCTGTCGCCGTCCTTCGCGGCCTCGGGCGGAAGCGCCGAAAAATATGCGGCCAGATTTCGTAGCGTCGATGGATCGAGATGCGCGGCAGCGAACCACATATACTTGGTCGGAAAGAACTCATCCCGCTTATGGGTCGCAAAGGCTTGGAGCTGATCGACCAGATAGTCTACCCTCTGGCCGGCCAGTCGCGGCGCCTTGGAATAGCCTTGCGCGGACGTTCCATGACACCAAGTACAATTGCGAACCGACAGATCATCCGCCAGAAGCGGTCCAGTTGTGGCGAGGGAAATCGCAAGGACCGCCATTTTCGTACCGAAGTTCTTCATGATCCAAGGTCCCTTGCGTGACGAATTCAGTCCGATTGACGCAACGAACGCCATGATTTACCTGAGCGCGCTGACATATTCGGCGAGCGCCTGCACCTGTTTTGGGGTCAGATTCGCCACGGTCGGCCGCATGATCCATGAGATGTCCTGACGCCCGCCCTGGCCGCGTTCGCTGCTCCACAGCGATAGGGTGCTGACCATGTACCAATAGAGCTGGCCCGCGAGACGAGGAATTTCGCGCTGCCCCTTGGCGTCGGGTCCGTGGCAAGCGGAACAGGCGGGAACATTCTGATCAGGCAATCCATTCGCAAAGATCTCTCTCCCCAAGGCGGCGTCGCCCCTGGGCGCGCCGTCAACGGGTGGAGGATTTCAAGGCGCTCATGCGCGCGGCCAAAACGGGGATCATGTCGGGGGTTATGCCGTGGGCGACATTGGCCATCACGGGGTTCAGCCGCCGGCGCTCGAGGAAGGCATGCAATTGATTTTCGATATATTGCGGCTGCTGCCCGGCGAGTTGCGGCATGGTGTAAAACCCGCGAAAACCCTGCGCGGACGGACCATGACAGGTCGTGCAATATTCGAATTTCGCTTCAATGCCCCCGGCCCTCGCGTGGACATCTTGGGCTCCCGACTGGGCCTGACCCGCCGCAGCCGCCAAAAAAACCGCCAGGGCGGATGTCAACGCCAAGCGCAAACGAACAGCTTTCATCTTCTTCGCCTCCTCCCTTTCTCGGCGCCCGGAAACGGCTCGCCAGCCGCGAACATTTCCCCGGCGACATTCGCGGCGCGCCCGCTGCTGCTGCTCGGCGACCGCTTTCCTCGATGGCCTCCCTCGTTAGTCAATCGAGCGCCCCTCTCGCTGTTCACTCGCTGTGCTAACCAAAGTGACGCGCATGGCGAATATGCTTCCCTCGAGGCTTTTGCGCTCAGAACGCGAGCCACGCGTAGGCGAAGACGGAATTGTTGCCCTGCGCGTTATGTGTGCCGCCGAGGTACGACCCGTCGAAATTGTTCGTCCCGCCGTAGAGGCGGAAGTACTCGGTGAACTGGATGCCGAGGCGGACGTTCGTGGTCGAGTAGGGGAGAGGCGGTGGAGCGCCGTGACTGAAGGGTAGCCAGGCGAGGTCGAGGATGAGGCCGTCGCCGAGCGGACTGGCGTTATAGCTGTTGGCGAACGCGCCGAGGCCATTCGGCAAGCAGGGCGCGGCCGGCGAGCCGTACTCGTTGCAGTCGCTGGAGCCGGAAACGTTGAAGTAACCCAGCCCGATGCTATAGGTGTGATCCCAGACAAACGAGGCGTTGGCTTTGAAGCTGTTCAGGGTGTTGCCGATGTTCGACGAGCCGCCCAGCCCGTAGGTCGCGTTCAGCTTCTGCCATTCCAAGATGTCGGTGAGCTTCACCGTCACGCTGTATTGGTCGCCGTCGTACTGGTATTGCGAGTCGAAGCCGACATCGAGGTAGTTGTCGGTGCCAAAACCGTATTGACGGCCCGGCGTGATCTGTCCGTACATGCCGAACGTGCCGACCATCAGGTAATGGTCGCCCCAGTGTGGCTCCAATGCGACGCGCCAGTAGGGGGCGACGTTGGCAAGCGCGTCGGTCGTCGAGTTGCCATCGCCGAACGCCTGCAGGGCAGGCACGGGAAGACCCTTGTAGGCGGTGAAGTCGGCGTACAGCATGTCGTCCCAGAACACATAGGCGCCGGCGCCGCCGACGATCGCCGTGTAGCCGTCCTCGATATGGGTCAGCGGCGGGCCGAAGGCGGGCGCGATGGTCGAGGAGATCTGTGGCCAGCCGAACGATGGGGTCGTGTTCCACGGGTCTTCCACGGTCGGCGTATTGTTGGCGTCAAGGCCCCAGATCGTATCCTTGCCGAACAGCTTGAACGTGTCGGCGTAGCGGACGTCGGAGGCGTCGAGCCCGACCCCCCCGCCGACGGGATCGCCGGTGATCTGGATGAACGAGCCGAGGTTGCCGTAGAGGCGGCCGGCGACGAAGCCGGAAACCTGCTGCGAGACGAGGTTGTCGTTGGTGTGCAGTCCTGCGGGTTGCGTCCCCGGATCGAATGGCGACTGCGTATGGGTGAAGCCGGCCATGTACATCGCCGCGATCGGCGGGCCTTGCCAGTCGCCGCCGCCCAGGGTGTAGCCCATGATCTTGAACCGCCGGCCGTAAGGCGTCAGTTCCGGAAAGGCGGTGTGACAGGTCGCGCACGGCTGTCCGGTCTGGCGCGCGTAGCTCGGCAAGGCTTCGGCGGGACCCGCGCTGGCGACGAGAAACGCCGTCGCGGCCAACAGGCCGGTGAGGGCGCCCGCGACGGCCACGAGTTTCATCCGCCATCCGCTGAACGCCCCTGCGCTCGTCCGAACCGTCGCTGTCGTCATTCTGCCCCCCTGGGCTACTCTTGGCCTTGGTGTTGTGGGCCGCGTCCGGGTGGAGTCGCGGCCCAAACGAGTCGCTTTTCTTAGATAGCCGCCATGCAGATCTCTGTGCGTCGGGTCACGATGGGCTGGCCCCAGCCTGGATCGCCGTCAGGCCTTCTTGACCCACAGCGCGCACCATCCAGTCGGCGCGATGTCGCCGTCGACAGTCTTGCAGGCGTTCGGCGCGATGAAGAGGCTGCAGCCGCTGCACTGTTTGCCGTCTTTCGGCGTGTCCTGGTAGCGCACCGCTTTCTGCGCCATCTTGGCCTGGGCGCCGGTCGCGCCGAGCGCAATCAACGGGAGCGCGCCGGCGGCGCCGATGAGGATTGTTCGGCGGCTGACGCCGTCTGACTTGGTGCGCTCGTTCATTTTAAACTCTTCCTGAGAGCCTCTACGCTCTGCTCCGATTTGCGCGCATCAATGCCCGCGACGGCCGCCATCGCCGCGCTTCGGCCCTGCCGACCTTCGTCCAAGAAGAATCATTTCCTCCCGAACGCCGACGCAGAAGCTGCTCGCGGCGTCGATTTTGATCAATACGTCTACTCTGCGACCAATGATCGCAGCCCTTGGTCCAGTATTCGACGCGTTTCTAAACGGCCAAAACGGACGGCTAAAATGCGGCTGCCACTATAATCTTTGGTAATGTTCGCCCTCCGAGCGCGCCTTGTAACTCCCGATTTACGTCCCCTCTTCAGCGTTGCGGATACGGACGGGCTGCAGCCGGAAAACGGCGCAGAGGCATGACGCCGCTCCTTCCGATCAGTCGCCTTCGACATGTCCCCCAACCGTCGAGCCGCGCACGGACCCGCGCGACCGCGCAACCGTCCTGCGGCCTTTTCGACCCGGAGAACCACCGATGTCCGTTTCATCCATCTCGACTCCAACTCCTGCGGCGCCCGCCCCGCCCGTCGCGCCTCCACCCGCGCGTGCGGCGGACGGCGATTACAAGGCCGCCAACGTTCAGACCTCGCAGACAAGGGACTCCGACGGCGACTATAAGCCGCTCACGAGCTCCCCCGCGGCGCAAAGCTCCGCCGGGGTCCAGGTGTCGCTCAATTCGCTGAAAGTCGGCGGATAAGTCGAGCCAAGAAAGGCGGGCGGGTGCATCGGGCGCCCGTCCCGCGACCCCGCGGACGGTCGCCGATATTGGCGAACGGTAATCTTCGAACCGCAAATCCGGCCGATTGGGTCGCGAAATCGACCCTCGAAACGCCGGAAAACGCGTTGCGGCCGGACGTTGTCGAAACCCGGAGATCCCGATGAAGTTGCTTAGCGCTCTCACGATCCTCGCTGTCGCCGTCGCCGGCCCCGCCTTCGCCGAAGGCAAATGCACGAACGCGCCGAAGTCGAAGTGGCGGCCCAAGTCCGTCCTCACGTCCCTGCTGCAAGCGGACGGCTACAAAGTGCGCCAGATCAAGGTCGAGGGCGGCTGCTACGAGGTCTACGCGACCGATCGGGACGGCAAGCGCGCCAACATGGCCTACAACGCCGAGACTTCTCGATCGGCTCGACAACCCCGAAGCCGGCGAGAATTGATCGACGCGAACGCCGCCGACTCCCGATGATCCGCGTCTGGGATCCGTTCGTTCGCGCCTTCCACTGGGCGCTCGCGCTGAGCTTCGCCGTCGCGTGGTTCAGCTCCGAGGACATGGAGCGCCTGCATGAGGCGGCGGGCTACGTCGCCGGCGCGCTGGTTGCGGCGCGAATCGTCTGGGGCTTTGTTGGCCCTCCTTACGCGCGGTTCTCCCAGTTCGTGCGCTCTCCGGCGACGGTCCTCGGCTATCTCAAGGCGATTGCCGACGGGTCGGAGCCGCGATTCATCGGCCACAATCCGGCCGGGGGCGCGATGATCATCGTCCTGCTGGTTGCGATGGCGGCGGCCACCGCGACCGGCTGGCTCCTGACGACCGACGCCTTCTGGGGCTCGACCGCCGCGCAGCATGTTCATTCGATCGTTGCGCATGGCGTCGCGCTGCTCGTGCTCGCGCACCTCGCCGGAGTCGCGCTGGCAAGCATCCGACACCGGGAGAATCTCGTTCGCGCGATGGTGGCCGGCGTGAAGCGCGCGCCGAGGCCCGGCGACGTAAACTGAAACGGTGAGGAGGGGTTGTTGTCTGAATTGCTCGAGGACGGCGCGCCGTTCTTCTTCGCCACACAGGACCCGCCGTCGGCTACCGCACTCGACGACGACATCTACCTTACCGTGACGACGGCTATGCCCGCCTTTCCGGGACAGGTCGAGACGATCGACATCATTCTATCGCTCGAGTACGCGAAGCACGCAATCGCGCAACTTTCCCGTGCGGTCGAGGCCGCGACAGGTAGCGAGAATCGATGATGCGCTGCGTTCAGTCGTCCTGTTCCGCGGTCGTCAGCGTGACCCGCAGCCCGGGGTGGTTGTCCGAAGCTGCGCATTGGAGGCCATGCAGTTCGGCGATCGCGGCGACGAGGCTGAGGCCGAGCCCGGTTCCGGGCGACGCCCGCGCTGTCTCGGCCCGGTAGAAGCGCTGGAAGATCGACTTCAGCTCCTCGGGCGCGACGCCAGGGCCGTCATCGGCGATCGCGAGTGAAACGCCGTCGGCAGCTCGATTTCCGCTGACCTCCACTCGGGTCGCCGGCGGCGTATGGCGCAATGCGTTGTCCAGCAGATTTGCGATCATCTGGACGAGGAGTTCCTTGTCGCCCGACATCGGAAGCGGCGCGTCGAGACGCGCGATGAGCGTCTTGCCCTCTGCCTCGGCGGCGGGCTGGAACGTCTCGACGACTTCGCGCGCGACCTCGGCTAGATCGAGCGGGCGGAAAGCCGCCCGACGCGCGCCGGCCTCGACTTGGCCGATCCGCAGAAGGGCGTTGAAGGTCTCGAGCACGCCTTCGATTTCCGCGATCGCGGCTTCGATGGCGGCGCTGACCAATTCCCGCGAGGCGCCGCCGTCGCGCGCCGCTTCCAGGCGGCGCAGCATGATTGCGAGCGGTTTGCGCAGGTCGTGGGCGATATCGGCGCTGACTTGTTTGTTTGCGATGAGCAGCTTCTCAATCCGGTCGAACAGGCGGTTGAAGGTGCGCGCGAGCGCGGTAAGGTCGTCATCGATCGGGGAAAGCGGAATCCGTCGTCTCCAGTCACCTGCCATTAGGCGCTGCGCAGTCAGCCTCATCGAATCGATTCGGCGGAGAAACTGGGCGCTCAGCCATAGGCCGCCGATGGTCCCGAGCGCGACGGTCGCCGCCACCGCCCAGCCGAAGGCGGAGAGGACGCCGCGCAAAATCTCGTTGGAGCGGCGCCGCTCGTCGCCGACGACGAGCGTCGATCCGTCGGGCAGCCGGGTTGCCAGCGCCCGCACGATTTCCGGGACCGCCTCGGGCGGCTCGTCGGTCTCCGCCTCGCGCGCGTCCATCCAGCCTCCAGCTCCGCCGGCCGGGCCACGGAGATCGCCGGCCAGCAGTTTGCCGTCCGGACCCTGAAGTCCATATGAAAAGCCGCCGCCGCCTGCGCCGCGCGCTTCGAGAATTTGCTCGAGCCGCTCGCGTCCTCCCTGCGCGAAGGCGCTCTGCAGCGCGTAGGTCTCCTCGACGATCCCCTCGTCGAAGTCGGCCAGGATCTCATGGCGGATCGAAAGATAGACGAAGGCGCCAAGTGCCAGCGCCGAGCCGGCGAACAACGCCAGATAGATCGTCGCCAGCCGGAAACTGGTCGTTCTAAGCAGACGGATTCGGGACACGCAACGTATATCCGGCGCCGCGCACCGTCTGGATCAGCGAGACGCCGCGGCCGCGATCGATCTTGGTCCTGAGACGGCTGACGTGCGTCTCGACGATGTTCGTCTTCGGATCGAAGTTATACTCCCACACCTGTTCGAGCAGCATCTTTCGCGTCACCACACGGCCCTCGCTGCGCATGAGGAATTCGAGCAGCCGAAATTCGCGCGGTTGCAGGTCGATGTCCTCGGCGCCGCGCCGGACGGTGCGGGCGACCAGATCCATCTCGAGATCGCCGGCCTTCAGGACGGTCGACGACGCCCCGAGCGTCGGCCGCCGCGCGAGCGCGGTGAGCCGCGCCATCAGCTCCTCGAAGGCGAATGGCTTGACGAGGTAGTCGTCGCCGCCCGCCTCGAGTCCGTCGACCCGGTCGTCGATGCCGGAAAGGTTGGTCAGAAAGAGCACCGGCGTCGACACGCCCTCCGCCCGCATCAGCGCGACGACGGTCAAGCCGTCGAGCTGCGGCAGCATGCGGTCAAGGATGAGCACATCGAAGCGATCGCCCGCGGCCCGCTCGAATCCCTCGCGCCCGTCACGCGCGATCGTCGCCTCGTGCCCGCGTGCTTCGAGCCCCGCCGCGATGAAGCCGGCGGTCTCCTCATCGTCTTCGACAATCAGGATCTTCATCGGGTCGAATTAGCAGAACGACAGGCCATCGCAATCCTCATGGGGCGCGGGCGACTCCCGGGGAGCAAGCGGTCCCTCTCTGAGACGCTGGAAGAGGCTCTGACGACCGCGCGACAGACGGCCGCGCTGAGAAATTCCCCCATACAGAATGACAGGGAAGACCAAGGGATCGTCGGCATCATTCGAGGCCCGGTCCGCGCCTTGGTCCCACCCGACTGAGAGGTGTGGTAAAACTCTCCGGGTCCACGCGGAGAAGGGAAACGGAGCCATCGGCCAGAATCGCGCCAGGGGCTTTGCCGCTGGCGCGTTCCAAGCCCTTCGGAGTTTCTACGGAGCGCAAACGTTCACATTCTGGCCGTTCCATTCCTGAACGAGGCGGCAACCCGGGCTCACTTCGGCGCGCGCTGCGCCGAAATTGTAGACCGGCTGATCGTAAACATCGCCCATGGGATCGGAATGGCTGACGGCATATGGCAGTTGGTTCGCTTCTCTCGGATGAGTGAGGGCCTGCTCCTTGTTCTCTCGATGGTCGCCGCCGCCCCCCTGGCCGACGCCGGAGCAACACCGATCATGGCACAGACAGCCGCCGCAGACGACAGCATCACCAATGTACGCTTCATGTCGCGATCTCCCAAACTGTCGACCGGATCGCCAACGACGTTCGCAGTCGAGACAGGTGTATAGCGGGTCGCAGGTCCGCGACCTTCCGGAACCAGAAAAGATTCACGGAACGTTGGAACTCGACGATTTATGCATAGTACTCTGGCGACACCGCTGCTTTCCTGAGGCGAAACCGGAGAAAAGGTATACGGTTTAGCAATGTTTGGTGTATGAAGTCGACTTTGAGCTGTACAGAGCCCTTGGGCTGCGATTGTTGATACGTCAAGAAGGCGGACACAAGCAAACATATAGCCGAATCCGAAAACGCTGCAGTCGACGCCGAGCTGTTCTAGAGAGTCGGCGGCGGGGGTGGCGGGTCCACAGGAATCGCTCAAGCAATATTGGGAGATTTGAGGGCCGCAACCTTGCAAAAACGCAATTCCCGAGCCGCAATTATGACTCTGCCCTTTCGACAATAGCCGGCTTCGAACCGGTCGCAGCAACTGGCGCTGCGGCCGCGCCCGATCAGCCAAAGGAGACGTCATGCCGCTGAGGACAACACCGCTGGGGCCCGCTTTTGCAGCAATCCTGCTCGGGCTGAGCGCCGCGGCGCATGCGGCGGCGGCGCCGACGGTCGTGCATGTCGACTTGATGGATCCCTCGACCAAGCCCGAGATCAAGAGCATGGTCATCAAGGCGGACGCGCAGACCATTGAGGCCGGGCCGGTGGAGTTCGACGTTTCGAACGACTCGAAGATTCTCGTGCACGAAATGATCGTCGTCAGGGTCGCGCGTCCCAATTCCTCGCTGCCCTATGACCAAAAGGCGAACCGAGTGATCGAATCGAAAATTCGTGACCTGGGAGAAGCCTCCGATCTTGAACCCGGCCAGAAGAAAACCTTGCGGCTCGTCTTGAAGCCTGGAGATTACCTCCTCGTCTGCAATCAGCCGGGCCATTACAAGTCCGGGATGAAGACGAATCTCCTTGTTGCGCCAGCGGCGATGTCGCGTGTCGAGCGTCAACCTCGGAGGACTTGAAACTTCGAGACACTTGAACCGTTCAAAGCTCGCGAGAGGCGCCGAATGAATCGGTTTCAGCGAGACGTGGTGGACGCCGCGACTCGGATCGTGGCGGGTGACGATCGCACCCAATACGATCTATTCGCCATGAGCTTGCATTGGGCCACGGTCTTCCTGGTGCTCGCGAATCTCGTCCTGGCCGAGACCTGGGGGTACTTCGTCCGCCCGACGCGTCACCTCATGATTGTCACGCACATGTCGTTCGGGATCCTGCTGACGGCGGTCGTGATCGCGCGTCTCGCCTGGCAACTCGTTCCGAGCCACCAGATGCCGTCCGCCGTCTCGGGTTTGGTCGAAAGGGCGGCGAAGGCGGTGCACTGGCTCCTTTATGCTCTTCTGGCTGCAGAGGCGGTCCTCGGGTTCGTGCTGCGCTGGTCCGGAGGGGAAGCCATGAGCTTCTTCGGCCTGCAAATCCCGTCTCCGATGGCCGCCGTGTCCCGCCCGGCCCACCATCTGATCGGCGATGCTCACAACTTGCTTGGATGGGTGATCGTGGTCACCGCGGCTGGTCACGCGGCGGCGGCGCTCTACCACCACTACATCGTGAAGGACGACGTCCTCCGACGCATGCTCCCTCCGGCCCGGCGGTTCACTTGATCTTGCAAACCGCCGGCCTACGCCGCCGCTTAGGCGCTTTTTGGCGCGCTGGTGTCTTGGGCGCCTTCTGATTTTCCCAGGCGCCGGCGCCCGAAGAGCGGCGCGTGAGGGCGAGATATCCCTGCTTTCGGCCGGGCAGGGAATTTGAGTTCCCTGCTCGGCGAAAAAAATCCCCTGCTCGACCGCTCAGGGAGTTCTTCCGGAACACCTGGAATCGTTGGGCTTTTTCTGGATGGCTCTTCCGAAAATCGGCCGAAAACGCGAGCGGTTCCCTGTATTTTTCCCTGTAACCAGGGAATTCGACCGCGCCCGGAAGCCGCTTCCCGGCGCGCCGGCCGCTTCGAGATGAGACTACAGCAATTTTTGGCCGACGAACTCGCCTTCCTTTATTCCGCCCGGGCACGCGAACAGGCCGCTGCCGTTGTGAGTCGTGAACTGATTGAGGGCGTCGAGTTTGGCCATGTTCTCGTAGATCTTGATGAAGCCCATTCGCGGGTCGCGCTGGTAGCACAGGAAGAAGAGGCCGGCGTCGTACATCATGCCCTGGCGCCAGGGCGGCCATCGCTCCGCGGTGAACCGAATTCCGTCGTTGTAGGAGTAGGGCCGGCGGAAGACCTGCGCCCCGTCATTGGTCGCCGCGGCGCCGAGCCGCGCATGTGCGTTGTCGGCGATCAAGGGATTGCCGTCCGCGTCCACGCGATCCAGATCCAGAGGATCGCGCTCGGCGCTCTTGCCGATCGGCGCGCCGGAATATTTGTGCCGGCCGATCACCTGCTCCTGGAAGTCGATCTCCGAGCGATCCCAGTGTTCGAGGGAAATCCGGATGCGGCGCGCGACGACATAGCTGCCGCCCCGCATCCAGTCCGGACCCTCGTCGCCGACCCAGACGACGTCCTCGAAGCTTCGGGGACTGTCGGGCGAAAGGTCGGCTCCGGCGCGGCGCGGATTGTTGGTCCCGTCCTTGAAGCCCATCAGATTGCGGGGCGTATCCGCCGGCGCCGAATGCGGGAGAAAGCCGGCCTGGGCCCAGCGGAACTGCGCGGCGCCGTAAGAGAGGCGCGCCAGCTCCCGGACGGCGTGGAACGCCACCACCGGATCATCGGCGCAGGCCTGAACCGAGACGTCGCCTCCGGTCTGTGCGGGCTCGAGTTGATCGCCATTGAATTTCGGCAGGTCGACGAGCGCCGCCGGCCGCTTGTCCGCCAGGCCATACCGGTCCACGCCGTCCTTGGTGAAAAGCCCGGCGCCAAAGCCGAAGGTAAGGGTGAGCCGGGAGGGCGAGAGGCCGAGCGCAGAGCCGCCATCGGGCCCCTCGATCGAAACATCCCGGCCCAAGTCGCGGGCGGTCTCGCCGGCGCACATTCGCGCCGCCGCAAGGGTCCAAAGCCGCAACACTGTGGCCAGCTCGTCCCGCGTCTTGGCGAGACAATCGAACGCGGCGAAGTAGCTGTGCGTCTGCTGGCGGGTTTCAATTCCGCCTTGATGGAGGCCGAAGAACGGTTCCTGGATTGGGGTCCCGACTTGCGCCGCGGCGGGCGCGGCGCGGCCGATATCTGCCGCCACGGCGCCGGCGAGCGCGCCTCCCACGCCGGCGAGCAAACCGCGACGGGATGGTCCCGTTCCCTTTCCCGAGAATGGGCAGCTCATTTCGCCAAAACGAGCGTATTGTTCTCGTCCTCGACAAAATAGAACCCGTCGCCGGCCGGGGTCATGGCGATGCCGAACAGGTCGCCGCTGCCCGGCGGCTTTTGCGCCTTGTTCGGATCGATCCACCGCGCCTTGAGCTGCTCGCCGCTGGCCGGATCGACCTCGACGACCTGGCCGTTCTGCGCGTTGGTGACCAGAAGATGCCCATTGGGCGCCCACGCCATCGCGAGCGGGCGCTGCAGCAGGCCGTCCTTGGTGACCGTCCGGCCGACGCCCGCGCTGTGGTCCCGCGTGGTCGCGTCCCAGATGGCGGTGATGCGGTTGCCCGTCGCGTCGGAAACGTAGAGCGTGCCGTCGGCGCCAAGCGCAAGGCCCGTCGGCCCGATAACGAAGACGTCCTTGTTCGGCTGCGCGCCGAAGCCGCTGCCGACCACGGTGTGGCTCACCACTGTCGGCGGCTCGCCGTTCTTGATCGCGAGGTCGATGCGCAGGACCGTCTCCTCGTTCACGACCCGCGGATCGCCATCCGGAGAGCCGACACCGAAACCGGCGTTGCTGACGAAGATCGTCGCAGTGTCGCCGTTGTCGATCGTCGCCATGTTGCCCCAGGGCATGTTGATCGCCTCGTTGGCGATCGCGCTCGCGACCTTGCCGTTCGCGTCGAGCACGATCAGGCAGCCGGCCCCCTTGGTCCGGGTCGTCCCGTCGGCGCTCGGGGCGCTGCCGACGATCACCCAACCCGACTTCAGCATCGTCATCGCTGTCGTCAGGCCGACGCCGCCCGGGCAGCCGGCAAGAGTGCGCGGCAGCGAGGCGAAGGTGGTGAGCTTCTTCGTCGTCGGGTTATAGGCGACGATCGTGGTCCCCAGCCCCTGCAGGTTGCCGTCGTTGTTGAAATTCGTGATCAGGACGTCGTCCTTCTGGATCACGCCGGCGGAAACGGGGGCCACGACGATCGCATAAGGATTCTGGTCGCCGTTCTCGGGCACTGTCGTACTTAGCGTCGTCTGGCGATGAATGCTGTCGAGGAAGCTCTTCGGCTGCGCCGCGATGGCCGCAGCGCAGGGCGTAAGCGCGACGGCAAGCGCGGTCAGAAAGGCCGCGCGCCGCCAGCGGCCGGTTACCCCGGACATCGGGTTCGTCATGACAGGTCCTCCTCGATTTCGAGCGCCGTAACGCTCACTGGCTGCTCAGGGCATCGCCCAATTCGCTGCGGCTTGGGGTCGGCGGGCGCCGCGCCGTTGGCGAGGCGCGGATAGGCCATGACGGCGCCCTCGACGGAAAGCCAGACCACCTCGCCGGGGATCGGCGCGCGATGTCCCGGGACGCGGCACAGGACGGCCTGCAGGTCCCCGTCCAGCGCCACGGAGACGGTCGCGTCGCGCCCATAAAACTCGACTTTCAGGACTTTGGCTCGCGCCAATTCCGGATCCTGTCTCGGCGACAAACGGATCTGTTCGGGGCGAATCATCACGTCTGCCGGCCCGTTCGGCGCGAGGCGGGCGACCGGCAAACGCCCGAGGGCGCACCCCGCGACGCCGCCTCTGATGGTCGCAGGCAGGATCACCGCTTCGCCGACGAACCGGGCCATCTCGGCGTCGATCGGCTGTCGGTAGAGGATTTCCGGCGTCGCCGTCTGGGCGAACAGGCCGCCGCGCAGGACTGCGACCTGAACGCCCATCACGAGCGCCTCCGACTGGTCGTGCGTCACGAGAAGGGCGGTCGCGCTCGAAGCGGCCAAAGCGGTCGCGACGGCCTGCCGCGTCTCGGCCCGGAGGGCGGCGTCGAGCGAGGAAAAGGGCTCGTCCAGGAGCACGAGCTTCGGCGCCGGAGCCAGCGCGCGAGCCAGAGCCACGCGCTGCTGCTCACCGCCCGAGAGTTGGTGCGGCGCGCGATCGGCGTAGGAGGCGGGCAAGTCGACGCTGGCCAGCAGCGCTTCCACTTTCGATCGGTCGCGACGTTCCAGTCGGGGAAGACCGAACGCCACATTGTCGGCCACCGACAGATGAGGGAACAGCGATCCTTCCTGCGCCACATAGCCGATGCGGCGCTTTTCCGGCGGCACGTGGACGCCGGCGCCGGCGACGAGGCGCCCGTCGATTTCGACCGCGCCGGAATCGGCGCGCTCGAAGCCGCAAAGGATCCTGAGCAGGGTCGTCTTGCCGCTACCGGAGGCGCCCAGAACCGCAACAAGCGAGCCGGGCGCGACCTCGAGATCGAGGCCGCGGAGAACCGGCGTTCCGCCGAACGCCTTGCCCAGTCGCTTGACGGAGAGGCGGGCCATCGTCAGGTCCAGCTCAAGAACGCCGCCCGGCTCAGGCGATTGGCGAAGAGCCATGTCACGGCGAACGACAGGCTGAGCATCAGCGCTGCAAACGGCGCCGCCGCCGCGAAGGCGACCGTCGAAGTATTGGCCCAGACTTCCGTCGCCAAGGTTCGCGTCCCGATCGGGGCGAGGAGCAGGGTCGCCGTCAATTCGGTCGAGACGAAGATGAACACGAGCGCCGCGCCGGCGCCCACTCCGTTGGCGGCCAGCGGCGCCACGACGCGCCAGGAGACCTGGAGGCCGCTCTGGCCGAGCGAGCGACCGACCTCCTCGAGGCCCGGCGGGATTTGCGACAGCGTCGCGCGGACACTGACGAGCGCGAGCGGCAGAAACAGAATCGCATAGGCGACGATGAGCAACGCCGGGCTCTGATAGAGGGGGCCCGCCCATTTCACTGTCAGCGAGATGAGCGCCAGCGCGACGACAATACCGGGAACGCCCTGCGCCACATAGGCGGCGCGCTCGATGACCGCGGTCCAGCGGCTCGGGAATCGGACCGCAAGATAACCGATCGGCGCCGCAAGCAGGAGCGCGGCCGCAGCGCCGCTCAGGCCGTAGCCCACGGAATTGAGCGTCCCGCGGATGACTGCCGGAGCCTCCGGCGCCAGGGGCGAGGTCGCGGCTTGCGCGTGCTGGAAGAGCCAATAGACGATCATGCCGATCGGAGCCCCGAGCGTCGCGACGGCGAGCGCGCTGAGGCCGGCGAGAACCGGCGCGCGGGTCCAGCCGAGCGGCGTCGGCGCGCCGCTTCGTCTCGTCCCCGCGCCGACCCGCGCATATCGCCGATCGCCGCGCACCCGAAGCTCCGCGTAGAGGAGCATAAGGCAAAGCGCGACGAGCACGAGCGCGAGCACCGAGGTCTCGGGCCCGTCGAGCCCTGTGCGGTATTGCGCATAGAGTTCGGTGGTGAAGGTCCGAAAGCGCAGCAGGGCGAAGGCGCCGAACTCGGTCAACGTGTCGAGGGCGACGAGCAGCACGCCGCCCAAGAGCGCGGGGCGAAGCTGCGGCAGCACGATCCGGAGGAAACACCCCCAGGCGCTCTCGCCGAGCGAACGCGCGGTCTCCTCGAGCGCCGGATCGAGCCCGCGCAGCGCGGCGGCCACCGGCAGGTAGACGAGCGGATAGTAAGCGCAGGTCACCACCAGCAGCGCTCCGGCGAAGTCCTGGAGTGCGTTGCTCATCGACACCCAGGCGTAGCTCGTGATGAAGGGAGGGATGGCCAGAGGGGCGGCCACGAGAACGGACCAGACGTTCCGCCCGGGAAGGTCGGTGCGCTCGACGAGCCAGGCAGTCGCGACGCCAATGACCGCTGTCGCCAGCGAGGCCGCGACCACGAGAAAAAGTGTATTGACGAGGAGCGCCCCGACGAGCGGACGAAACAAGAGCGCGACGGCGTCGTGGACATTGACGGTGGTCGCCTGAACGATCGTATAGGCGATTGGCAGCAGCACCAGCGCGACGCCGGCGAGCGCGGCGACGACGAGCGCGCCAGGCGGACTGGCCTGGCCGGCGCGAAGGCCGCCGCCTGCCGCGATCGCCTCGGTCACGGTCGCCGGCGAAGTCATCAGATCAGGCCGGCTTCGCGAAGCAATTGGGCCGCTTCGCGGTCGTCACCGATCTGCTTGAGGGTCAGCGGCGGCGGCGACAATTCGCTCATCGGCTTGAGGGCAGAGTTGGCGGCCACCCCCGGCGCCAATGGGTACTCAAACGTGATGTCGAGCTTCGCCAGCATTTCCTGCGCCGGTTTGCTCACCAGGAAGGCGAGAAACTTTTGCGCGGCCGCCTGCTTGTGCGACGCCTTCAGCACGGCCGCGCCGGAGACGTTCATCAGGCCGCCGACGTCGCCGCCCGCGAAGTGATGAATGGCGCTCTGCATCTTGTCGGCGCCCTTTTCCGCGCGAAGTCGAGCCCAGTAATAGTTGTTGACGATCCCGACAGCCGCCGCGCCACGCTCAACCGCCGCGACCACTCCTTCGTCGTCGTCGAAGATCGCCGCGTTCTCACGGAGGCCCCTCAGCCATTCGAGAGCTGCGGGGCGTCCCTTCAACGCGACGACCGCGCCGACCAGCGGCAGGAAATCAGCGTCGGTCGGAGCAATCGCGATCTTTCCCTTCCATTCCGGCTTCGCGAGATCCAGCAAAGACGCGGGCAACGAAGCCTCTTGAATCATGCCTTTGTTGAAAACCAGGACGTTCTCGCGGGCAAGGACGCCGACCCAATCGCCGGCCGGGCTGCTATCCTCGGCAGGCACGCTGGCGAGCGTCGCCGGAGCGACTTTCGCCAGCAGCCCCTTCTCCGACAGCAATTCGAGCTCGGGCGAGTTCTCGGTGAAGAAAACGTCGGCCGGGGACGATGCTCCCTCCTTCACAATCTGGCTGGCAAGCTCCGGGGCCTCCCCGTTGTGAACCTTGACATCAATCCCCGTTTCCTTGGTGAAGGCCTTGGTCAGCAGGTCGACCGTCTGCTCATGCTGTGCCGAATAGAGGGTCAGCGATGCTGGAAACGCGCCGGTTGAAGCCATCCCGAAGCATGCGACGGCAGGAAGGACGAGACGGAGTAAGCGGAAACTGGACATTGGAGTTCCTGTGCGGCCGGCAGCATTGAGGCTTCGGGTCGAGTCGCTAACAATCGCTCCGCAACCGCGCAAGAACAGGGCATGCAGATTAGAAACGATTCAATTTAGAAACGTTCTAAAGCCCAGCGTCGACGGAACTTCAAGACTTGAGTCGAACACGTCGTGTCGGACCTTGCGCCGCAACCTTTGCGAACATCGGCTTTCGAGCCGAATGCGTTGGGGGGCGACACTCCGCCACGTCGCCTTCCAGGCCCCCTTATGTTCTCGCTTTCCCTGTCCCCATGTGCTACGGCGAGCGCCGAACTCCCTTGGCTCCCGCGCGATCACGGTCGAGCGCACCCCGAAATCGAAGCGAAATGGCAGACATCTTTCAGGAAGTTGACGACGAGGTCCGGCGCGACAAGGCATTGGAGTTCTGGCAAAAGTATCAGAACCTGATCTTGGCGATTGCCGTCCTCATCGTGCTCGCCGCGGCCGGCTTCCGCTACTGGCAGTACGAGAAGGAAAAGGCCGAGCAGGCTGCAGGCGACCGGTTCCAGGCGGCGATCGCGGCCATAGAGGCCGGCAAGCCGAACGAGGCAAACGGCGGCCTCGCCAAGCTCGCAGCCGAGGCGCCGGGCGGCTACCGCGTTCTCGCCCAGATGACGGAGGCAGGCGACAAGGCGGCCTCCAACCCGCAGGCGGCCATCGCCGCATTCGACGCGATTGCCGGAGACGCGTCGATCGACCCCCTGTTCCGCGACGCCGCTCGCCTGCGGGCGGCGTTCCTGCGGCTTGATCAGCCGAGCGAGGAGCAGGCGGGCGCCGCGGCGCTCACGTCCCTTGCCGGCGGGGAAGGGCCTTATCGCGACATTGCGCGCCTGGCTCTCGGCGCGGTCGCGCTTTCGCGGGGCGAATTCGACGACGCAGCCAAGCAGCTCGACCTCGTGCTCGGCGACCAGGAGGCGACCCCGATCGAACGGCAGCTCGCCGAACGCTGGCTCGGACTCGTCGCCTCGAACCGCGCGTCACCCAAGTGATTGCCTGAGCGACAGCATCGCGATAGACATGAGCAAGGTCGCGATCATCGGCCGGCCGAACGTCGGCAAGTCGACTCTATTCAACCGGCTGGTTGGAAGGAAACTCGCGCTCGTCGACGACCAGCCTGGGGTAACCCGCGACCGGCGCGAGGCTGAGGCGAGGCTCTCCGATCTCGCGTTCACCGTCGTCGACACGGCCGGGCTCGAAGAGGGCGATCCGGAGACGCTCGTCGGCCGGATGCGGGCGCAGACGGAAACGGCCCTTCTCGACTGCGACGCGATCCTGTTCCTCATCGACGCCCGGGCCGGGATCACCGCCGCCGACCGCCATTTTGCCGCAGCGGTCCGGCGCGCCGGAAAGCCGATCATCGTCGTCGCGAACAAGGCCGAGGGGCTCGCGGGGCGCGACGGCGCCTACGAGGCCTTTGGCCTCGGCCTCGGCGACCCGATCGCCTTTTCCGCCGAACACGGCGAGGGCCTCGGCGAGCTCTACGACGCCCTGGTCGAAGTCCTTCCCGCCGCCCGACTCGATCCGGACGAGGAGGACGAGGCGGAGGCGCTTATCCTCGGCGAGGAGGAGGACGGCAGCGAGCTCGACGCCTCGAAGCCCCTGCGCATCGCCGTACTCGGCCGTCCGAACGCCGGAAAATCGACCCTGCTGAACCACGTCCTCGGCGAAAACAGGCTGCTCACTGGTCCGGAGCCCGGCATCACCCGCGACAGCATCGGACTCGAGATGGAATGGCGCGGGCGGAGGCTGAAGCTGTTCGACACCGCGGGCTTGAGGCGGCGCTCCCGTGTGATCGAGAAGGTGGAGAAGCTCGCCGTCGCCGACGCTCTTCGCGCGGTTCGCTTCGCCGAGGTCGTCGTCCTGCTGCTCGATGCGACGATCCCGTTCGAAAAGCAGGATCTGACGCTCGCCGACCTCGTCGAGCGCGAGGGCAGGGCGCTCGTCATCGGCCTCAACAAATGGGACCTGATCGACAACAAATCGGACAAGGCGCGAGAATTGCGCGCTGAGGCCGACTGGCTCCTGCCGCAGCTCAGGGGGGCGCGCGTGATCCCGGTGTCGGGACTGACAGGCGCGCATGTCGACAAGCTCCTTGAGGCGGTGATCGCGACGCACGAAGTGTGGAACATGCGGATCTCGACTGGCCGGCTCAACCGCTGGCTCGCGCCGATGATCGACGCGACGCCGCCGCCGGCCGTGTCGGGCCGGCGGATCAAGATTCGCTACATCACCCAGCCGAAGGCGCGGCCGCCGTTCTTCATTCTGTTCGGCAATTCGGTCGAGTCCATCCCCGAGAGCTACAAACGCTATCTCGTCAACGGGCTACGCGAGACTTTCGGCCTGTTCGGCGTGCCGATCCGGCTCTCGATGCGCTCGGGCGGCGAGAATCCGTACGCGCCGAAGAAGCGGAGAGGGTGAACGGAAGTTCCCCGCGAAGGAGGAGTCGGGCTGGAACATGACCGGTCCCGAACTTTGTTCCGACGGACGGAAAAAGACACGCGAGCCGCCTCGCTTCCGCATCGTCCGCGCCATAAATGTGCGCTAATAGTTGTTGGTTATCTTTTCGAGCCGCCCTGAGTTGCCGTCATGACCTCCGTCCTCCACCCGATGTCCTCCCTCCATCCGGACCCCGACGGCCGCGAGCCGCCGACCTTTCGGGAGGCGCGCGATCTCCTGCTCGAGCTGAACGACCGCTACGTGGCGGCCAAGACCACCTTCGCCTGGCCACGGCCGGAGAAGTTCAACTGGGCGCTCGATTGGTTCGACGCCGAGCTCGCGGAGGGCGAGCGCGGAGGGAAGATAGCGCTGAAAGTGATCGGCGAGACGGTCGAGACGCGGACCTTCGCCGAGCTCTCGCGGCAGTCGTCGCAACTCGCGAATGGCTTGCGTTCGATCGGGGCGCAGCGCGACGACCGTCTCCTGATGATGCTCGGCAATACTCCGGAGCTGTGGGTGACGATGCTCGCCGCGATGAAGCTCGGCCTCGTGCTCATTCCAGCGATGCCGCAGCTCGGCGAAGCCGACATCGCCGACCGGATCGAGCGCGGCAAGGCGAAATTTCTCGTCGCGTACGGCCAGGACGCGCAGAAGTTCGCGAACGCGGCCGACAGGTTCGAGCGCATTTCGGTTGGCGAGACGCCCGAAGGCTGGCGCGGTTTCGCTTCCCTGCTCAGCGCCAATACGCGGTTTCAGCCGGACGGGCCGACCCGGGGCGACGATCCGATGCTGCTCTACTTCACCTCGGGTACCACCGCGCGCTCGAAGCTCGTAGTGCACAGCCATGCGAGCTATCCGATCGGGCACCTGTCGACCATGTACGGGCTCGGCCTCAGGCCAGGGGATGTCCACCTCAACATTTCTTCGCCGGGATGGGCGAAGCACGCCTGGTCGAGCGTGTTCGCGCCGTGGAACGCGGGGGCGACGGTCGTCGCGCTCGCCGGCCGGTTCGAGCCGCGCGCGGTGCTCGACATACTTTTCGAGCACCAGGTGACCGTATTCTGCGCGCCGCCGACCGTCTGGCGGATCATGATCCAGCATGATCTCAGCCAATGGCAGGTCAAGCTGCGTGAGATCAACTCGGCCGGCGAGCCCCTGAATCCGGAGGTCATCGACCAGGTGCGACGCGCCTGGGGTCTCACCATCCGGGATTCCTACGGGCAGACCGAGACGACGATGATGATCGGCAATTCGCCGGGGCAGAAGGTCATCGCCGGCTCGATGGGCCGGCCGCTTCCCGGCTACCGCATTGCGCTCCTCGACACGGAAGGACTCGAGGGCGATCAGGGCGAGATATCGATCCTGCTGAAGCCGCGCCCCGCCGGTCTCATGCGCGGCTATCAGAACGACGCGGGCGAAGTTCAGCCGATGGACGGCGACTACTATCGCACGGGCGACGTCGCCACGCGCGACGCCGAAGGCTACATCACCTATGTCGGTCGGGTCGACGACGTGTTCAAATCGAGCGACTACCGCCTAAGCCCGTTCGAGCTCGAAAGCGCCCTTATCGAGCACGAGGCCATTGCAGAGGCCGCCGTCGTGCCCGCGCCCGATCCCATGCGGTTCACGATTGCAAAAGCCTATCTCGTACTGGCGGCCGGGTTCGAGCCGAATGCGGCGACCGCGGCCTCGATCTTCGATCACGTGCGCAGACGGCTCTCGCCCTACAAGCGCGTACGCCGCATCGAGTTCGCCGAACTGCCCAAGACCGCTTCGGGCAAGATTCGCCGGGTCGAGCTTCGCGGCCGCGAGCGCGCGCTTGCCGAAGCCGGCGAGCGGGCGGCGCGCGAGTTCCGTATCGAGGATTTCGCCGAGGGCTAGCCTTTCAGGCGCGCTGCTTCGGCCGCGTCGCCCTCGCCCGGCGAAGGCGGGCGAGGCCGAGCGCGGCGAAGCCTGCAAGGATCAACGCCCACGTCGACGGTTCAGGGATCGTCGCGATGGGTTGGGTCGGCAGGGACGGAACAGGCGATTGAGCCGTTTCGCTCGGAGTCGCGGCTGGTTGGACCTCGTCAATGACGTTAGGATCGTAAGTGACGTTGGGATCATAAATGGCGTTTGGATCGTAAATGGCGTTGGCGTCGCCCAGGATCGGATAAGAGTCCGAGGTCTGCGTCTGGCGCGAAGTATCGTCACTGGCGACGACCGTAGCCGCATCCTCTTGACCGGTGCTGTCCGGAGAATTCTTGCTCATCACCAGGTCAGGAGTGCTAAATGAGGTCACGAATCGCTGCTCTCCACCGCGATAGAGATCCTCTCCCCAATCGACATTATCCCACTCTGCTGGAAGCGAGATGGTGTGGCCGAAAAAGGAAAATTTCAGCTCGGGAGAAGGAAAGAGGACAAAGCAGCCCTTTGCGGAGTCATCCTGACAGGGACTCCCGCTCTCAACCTGCGAATCCGGACCCGGACCAAAGCGCACGTTCGTTGCGGTGAGGCCAGCGGCGTTCCCGAACCGCGCTCGATTGGCGACTGCATAGTTGGACGCACCACCGGAGTCGTATCTGACAGACACGACGCCCGTATACACGACCCCGACGATCGAGGCCGATGCGGACGAGAGCGCGACCGCCGCCAACGCTGCGGCAACTTTGGCCCCCACAGCGAACCCCCTAAGTGAATGACCCCGTATACGTTGCTAACAATCGTTGACGACCGTGTAAAGAGAAATCCAGGTCGGTCCTCATTGTACGCGAGACCGTCCTATGCCGCCATACCGCAGTTGGCGACAACATGGCGAAGATGATCACACTGACCAGACAACCGGGTCGGAGACGGCCGGGATCGGTTGACAAGCAAAATTCGTAAACGAGACAATGGCCCCTGACGCTGGCGTGGACTGAGAGGCATGGTCGATATCGTCGTTGTTCTAGCCGTGTTGTCAAGTCTGCTTGTCATCGTGGCCCTCAGCCAGCCGCTGGCGGCGCGGCTGAGACTGGCGCCGGTCGTTCTCCTCGCTGTGATCGGTGCGGCGATTGGCGCGGCCTCGGGCGTTCTGGAGCACAGCGAGCTCTCGACCCGGTTCGGCGAGGTCGCCAAGCCGTTCGCGGAATTGCCGCTCGGGTCTCAGACGTTCATTTACGTCTTCCTGCCGCTGCTCGTCTTCGAGGCGGCCTTCACCAGCGAAGTCCGGCGCATTCTCGAGGACGCCGCGCCAATTCTGATGCTCGCCGTCATTGCTACTGTCGTCACCGCCATCATCGTCGGGCTGGCGCTTTGGCCGTTTTCCGGCGCTCCGCTTGTTGTCTGCCTCTTGCTCGGGGCTGTGATCTCGACGACCGACCCCGCCGCGGTCATCGCCGTGTTCCGCGATGTCGGGGCGCCCGCGCGGCTGACGCGGCTCGTGGCGGGCGAGGCGCTCCTCAACGACGCGGCGGCGATCGTGCTCTATACGGTCCTGCTCGGGATCCTCGTATCGGGACGCCGGCCCCACTTCGGCGACAACGCGATCGAATTCGTCCGCGCCTTCATCGGCGGCGGCCTCCTGGGCGTGGCTGCCGGCCGCGCCTTCCTTGAAGCCATTCCGTGGATCCGCGACGACAGGCTCGCGGAGGGTACGCTCATGGTAGCGCTCGCCTATCTCGCTTTCGTCGCGGCCGAACAGGTTTTCCATGTCTCCGGGGTCGTGGCTGTCCTCGTGTCCGGAATGACGGTCAGCGCCTTCGGACGGACCCGCATCGGGCCGGACAACTGGAACTTCCTCACCGATCTTTGGGAGCAGATCGCCTTCTGGGCGCATTCGCTAGTCTTCCTTCTGGCGTCGATCCTGATCCCGAGGCTGCTGGTCGACGTGCGCCTGCACGACCTGACATTGTTGGCCGTGCTGGTCGGCGCGGCTTTCGCGGCCAGGCTTGGGGTGCTGTTCCTGCTCATCCCGATGCTCAGTCTCGCGAGGCTCACGAAGCCGATCAGCACCCTCTACAAGCTCGCGATTGCCTGGGGCGGGCTGAGGGGCGCTCTGACTTTGGTGCTCGCGCTCGGGGTCACGGAAAATTACGCGCTGCCGCTTGAGGTGCGCCGCTTCGTCGGAGTGCTGGCGACCGGCCTCGTGCTGTTCACCTTGCTCGTCAACGGCACGACTTTGCGTGTGGCTATCCGACTGCTCGGGCTCGATCGCCTATCGCCCGTCGCCCGTCTGCTGCGGGACAGGGTGCTGGAGCTGTCCTATGTCGATACGAGCGAGATGATCGCCAGCACTGCGGCGGAGTACGGTCTGAACCCCTCGGCCGCGCAGCGCGCGCTCAAGCCCTATGAGACCTGGGCAAGGGCGGAGCGTGAGCGCGATCCGGACGGGGACAGCGAGCTGACGGAGCGTACGCGCCTGGCGGTTGCGCTGGTCGCGCTCGGTAACCAAGAACGGACCCTCGTCCTCGAAACGCTGGCGCGGCGCGCCGCCTCGCCAGCAGCCGTGCAGGCGCTGATGCGCAACGCGGAGGCGCTCATCGAAGGCGGAAGAAGCGGTGGGCGGCTCGGCTACAAGCGCGCCGCTGAGGCGGCGCTCGCGTTTCCCTTCTCGTTTCGGGCCGCGTATTTCTTCTATCGGCGCTTCGGAATCCGCCGCTTCCTCGCCGAGCGCCTTGGCGACCGTTACGAGACGTTGCTGGCGACGCGGCTCATCATCCAGGAGCTGGCCGGCGACTCCGCCAAGCGCTCGCGCTCGATCTTCGACGACAAGGCCGTCGGGCTGATCGACAGGATGCTCGAGTTCGCGCCTGGAGAAGACCAGCTCCGCCCTCGACGCGCTACGGCGGCAATACGTCGGCTATGCGGCCGCGCTCGAAGCGAGGTTCCTGCGGCAATCGGCCTTGCGCCGCGAGCTGTCGCGATATCGGGAGCTGTACGAAAGCGGCCTGATCCCCACGGAGGTTTATCGGGATCTCGCCAACAGCGTGGAGATCGTCCAGCACGCCGAACCTCCGCCCCGCTTCGACATCGGCCTCGATACGCGCGAGCTTATTGCCCGTCTCGAGCTGTTCAAGGGCCTCGACGGCCGGCAGCTCGAGGGCGTGCAGAAGTTGCTGCGGGCGCGCTTCACCGTGCCCGAGGAACGGATCGTGCGAAAGGGGGAGCGCGGAGACGCCCTCTATTTCATCGCCTCGGGCGCGGCCGAGGTGGTCTTTCCGGCGCACCGCATTCGGCTCGGCAGCGGCGACTTTTTCGGAGAAATGTCCCTGCTCACCGGGGAGCCGCGCCAGGCCGATGTCCGGGCCCTGACCTATTGCCGGCTCTTGGTGCTGCGCAAGACCGACTTCGACCGTTTCATGCGCGACAACCGGGACGTTCGTCTCAGGATCCATCAGATCGCCGAGGAGCGGGCGGCGCTGAACAGGGCCGATCCGGCCGCGGCGCTGTAGGGCAGGCGCTCGGGCGGGGCGTTACGGACCCCTCGCGCCGCGCTCCCTGAGCAGCGCCGCCAGCGCCTCCGGCGTCGCGACGGGCAGGCTGCAGGTTTGGCCCTGGCACAGCATTGCGATGGGCGATTCCGCGCGGGGCAGGTCGCTGCGCGGAGGGCCATTGGGCCACAGGCGGCGGTCGAGGCGCAAAACCGTAAGCGACGGGTCGGGGGCGCGCCGGGCAACCGTGGCAAGCGCCCGCGCCGGCGGATCGTCGAGCGGCCCGTCGATGACGACCGAGCCGCCCCGCTCGAGCATGTCGGCGCCCAACAAGAGGAGCGGGCTGCCGCCGATCCCCTCCGGCGCCCCGGAGAAGGAGCGGATGAGCCCCTCCGCGGCCTGGCGCCAGCGCGGCTCGTCGGTCAGATGCCAGAGGCGCACGAACACTTCGAGCAGCAGGCCGGCCCCGGAGGGCGTCGCCCCGTCGTGCGCATGGCGGGGCCTCGCGCCCGGAACGTCGACAGAGTTCGGCCGCGGTGAGATAGACGCCGCCCTCGCCGTCGCCGAACCGGTCGAGCGTGTCCGCTGCGAGCTGTTGCGCCAGCTCGAGCTCGCCCGGATCGCCGCTGTCCTCGAACAGCGCGAGCGCAGCGCGCGCGATGGACGCATAGTCGTCGAGCATTCCCCGGGCGCCCGGACGCGCATCGCGCCATGCATGCAAGAGCGGCCCCTCGGCATCGCGCATCTCTCGCAAGACGAAGGCTAAGGCCGAGCGGGCGATCGCGAGCCACTCCGGCCGCTCGAACGCGACGCTCGCCCGGACGAGCGCGGCGATCGTGAGCCCGTTCCAGTCGGCGAGCACCTTGTCGTCGCGGGCCGGCTTCGGACGCTTCTCTCGCACTGCGAGGAGCACGGCGCGCGCGTTGGCGAGATCGAGTTCTTGCTCGTCCGTCCCCAGCGCGCCGAGGCGCCTGAGCACCGTCTTGCCTTCCCAGTTACCGTGACGGGTCACGTCGTAAGCCGCCTTGAACCGCGGCGACGCCTCGCCCAGGGCGGCGTCGACCTCATCTTCCCGCCAGACGTAGAAAAGGCCTTCCTCGCCGTCCTGGTCGGCGTCGAGGGAAGCGGCGAAGGCGTCGCCCACGCGCATCTCCCGCATCAGCCAGCCGACCGTCTCGCGCGCCCGCTCGGCGAAGACGGGGTCGGGCCAGAGCGCATGGACAAGCGCCATGAGTTCGAGGATCTGCGCGTTGTCGTACAGCATCTTCTCGAAATGCGGCACGAGCCATTCGGCGTCGGTCGAATAGCGGGCGTAGCCGCCGCCGAGATGGTCGCAGATGCCGCCCGCGCTGATCGCCTCGAGCAGCGCTTTAACCGCCTCGCCGAATTTCGCGTCCTTCCGCCGGAACATCTCGTTCCAAAAGAAGCGGAAGATCGGCGCGTTGGGGAATTTAGGCGCGCCGCCGATCCCGCCATGGACCGGGTCGATGGCGCGGAGAAGTCCGTCCGCGACCCGGGTCACGTCGTCGGGAACGGGCGCGCGGCCGGGGCTCGGCGCCGAAAGCCGGGCGAGATGATCCGCGAGCGCCGCGCCGTTCTCCTCCATTTTTTCCCGTCGCGTGCGCCAGGCGGCGGCGATCGATTCCAGGATCTGCCGGAACGACGGACGGCCCCAGCGCGGCTCCGGCGGCCAGTAGGTGCCGCCGTACATCGGCCTGCCGTCGGGATCGAGGAACATGGTCAGGGGCCAGCCGCCCTGCTGCCCGAGCGCGTGCAGCGCGGTCATATAGATGTGATCGATGTCCGGCCGCTCCTCGCGATCCACCTTCACATTGACGAACAGCTCGTTCATCCGATTGGCGGTTTCGAGGTTCTCGAACGACTCGTGCGCCATCACGTGGCACCAGTGGCAGGCGGCGTAGCCGATCGAGAGCAGGATCGGACAGTCGCGTCTCTTGGCTTCCGCCAGCGCCTCCGCGCCCCAGGTCCTCCAGTGCACCGGGTTCTTGGCGTGCTGCAGCAGGTAGGGCGAGGTCGCGTCACCGAGAAGGTTGCGGTCGTTGTCCATTGATAGCCTCCGCGTTGGCGTCTCAGTTACGCGCGTCTCCTCTCCCTGAGGGAGAAGGTGTCGCCGAAGGCGACGGATGAGGGTGTGAAGTCATAGGCGCCAAGGGTGGCGTTCAAGCATCGCCTCGCAGCGAATGGGGCGCGAGGCCCGGACCCCTCATCAGGCGCTTCGCACCACCTTCTCCCACAGTCTCCTACAGGGAGAAGGTTATCCCCATTTACGGTGGATCAGGCCGCCAACGCCGCCGTCAGCATAGACTTGAATTTGGCCGAGTTCGAACGCCCACAGGACGTCCGCGTTCCCGTCGCCGGCGGCCGCGTCCCAGACGTGTCGGTTGATTTCGTCCGTGCTGACGTTCAGCCGATCGATCAAAGTCATGCCGCGGGTGAGCTCGCTCGAACATTCGATCGCCACCCGATGGCGCGACCAGGAGAGGCCGACGGACCGGTCGAGCGCGACCGCCATGGCTGTCGGATCGGCGAGCGACAGACCGACCTCGCCGGTCTGGACATGGTAGGCCTCCCGGGCGCGGCTGTTGCACTCGATGGCGAAGCGCGCCTTCTGCGTGCCGAGCGCCTCGATCGCGGCGACCTCGGCGTCGTTCAGCACCGACTCCCCGCGTGAAACGTGCCAGCCGACCATCTCGATCGGAAGCGCCGAGCGGAAGACGACGCGCGCAGCCTCGGGATCGACCCAGATGTTGTACTCGGCCGCCGGCGTGACATTGCCCTCGCAGCATGGCGCGCCGCCCATGACGACGCAGCGGCCGATCTTGCCTACGATCCCTGGGTCCTGCTCCAACGTCAGCGCGATGTTGGTGAGCGGACCCAGCGTTACCAGCGTGAGGCCTGGCTCGGCGTGGGCCAGGCTGCGGATCGCCTCGACCGCGTGCCGGTGTTCAGGCGATCGCTTGGGAGCGGGGTAGCCGCGATCGCCGAACCCATCGCTTCCATGGAACCAGTGCGCGTCCTGCAGCGGCCGGATCAACGGAGCGCCGGCGCCGACGAACACGGGAACGTCTGAGCCGCAGACGTCCGTGGTCAACAGCGCGTTCCGCGTCGCCTGCTCGACGCCGACATTGCCCGCGACGGTCGTGAGCGCCAGCACGTTCACGTCCTTGGCCGAGAGCGCCATGATGATGGCGACCGCGTCGTCGGAGGCGGTGTCGGTGTCGATGAGGAAGTTGCGCATGAACCGACCTGATTGCTGGAGTCCGTTCATTTACAAGCGCGCGGGTCTTAGGAACAGGGTCCAGAGCAGTATCCGATCAAGCTGGAGCATACCCTCAGGCGACGTCCTCCCTTGTGAAGCGTTAGCGGAACGGGGGAGGGGACCACGCGTAGCGTGGTGAAACCGAACGCGGCTTGGGAGTTGCCTCCTCACTGGCGCCGACACCCGACCCGGCAGCCCGAGCGCTCCTGAAAGATTGAGCGACCGGAGACTGCGCCACTCAATTCCAACCACTTTCCGTGGGCCTGCTTGAGCGTGAGGGCGTCGGCCAGGCGGCTGAATAGGCCGCCGAGATCGATTAGCGATGAACGGCGTCGCAAAAGGCGATCGCGTGCTCGCCAATCTGAGGAATAATGTCGTCGCCGCCTTGGTCCGCGACGCCGCCCGCTCCGGCTCACGCTTTCGCGGGCTGGTCGAATGCGGCGCCAGCGCCGCCAACCTCCCCGAGCCCCAGGGGCGCCTTCTATAGACAGCGGCTATTGCATCGATTGCCGATCGGCATTTCACCTCGACAACCGTCCCTGCGTCTAATGGGTGCAGCGCTCATCCCGCGAAGCCGCAGGAGACGACTTCAATGAATTCCACGGACCCGGCTGTTTCGGTCGCCTCTCCGGCGCAACGGCGGCAACTGCCGAAACCCCTATCGGAGTTTCTTCGCCGGTTCGCGACCTTTTTGCGCCCAGTAGGAGGCCGGCGTGCAGGCGGCGGTCGTCCAGTTCATGTCCACGGTTGTCGATTTTCGGCGCAGGGTAAGAGGGGACGTCGAACGGGTTATCCGATCGTTGAGCACGCGAATTTCGCAGGGCGTTTTCGAGCTCGGCCCCCGCCGAGGTTTTCTACCGCCACCGCCTGCCGGTCCGCATCACGCACTGGATCAACGCTCTCTGCATTCTCTTCCTGGTCGGAAGCGGGCTCAACATATTCAATGCGCACCCTAGACTATACTGGGGAAACTATGGCGCGGACGCTGACAGGCCTTTCTTCTCGATCGGTTCTGACGAGGCTTCAGGCCGGGCGCAAGGATACGCCCAGCTGGGGCAGTGGCGCATCGACACGACAGGCGTCCTAGGCTGGTCGAAAGCCGACGGCGAATATGTTGAGCGCGCCTGGCCGGACTGGATCACCATCCCAAGTTTCCAGGATCTGGCCGACGCGCGGCACTGGCACTTCCTATTTGCATGGCTGCTGGTGATCAACGGATCCGTGTATTTGACCTGGGGCGTCGTCTCCCGTCACCTGAAGAGAGACATTGTTCCCACGGGAGCCGATATCAAAGCGATACCGTCATCCATTGTGGAACATGTGAAGCTGAAGCATCCAGCCGGCGCGGCCGCAAAGCGATACAATCCGCTGCAGCGGTTCGCCTACCTGGGCGTCATCCTCCTGATCACGGTGATGGTCCTGACCGGCCTTACGATGTCGCCGGGCTTTGACGCCGTCTGCCCCTGGCTCCTTGACGTCTTTGGCGGAAGACAATCGGCGCGCAGCATCCACTTCATCGGCGCGAGCCTTATCGTGTTGTTCGTCGTCGTGCATCTGATCGAGGTTGGGCTGGCGGGCGCGGTCAACGAAGTGCGCTCGATGCTGACCGGTCGCTATGTCGTTCCGGAGGAGCACGAGTCATGAGCGCCGCAGATATCACACGCCGGGCGGTCATCGCCGCTGGGTTTGGCGGCGCCGGCGCGCTCATCTGGAATGTCAATTCGCTCACGCTCAGTCCGAGTTTCGCGCACGTGTTTCGCGGCGTGGAAGACTGGACCCGCGTCAGTCAGCGCACGTTGCTCCTGCCAGGCCAACTTGCCAAGGAATACGCCGTGGCGGACATATCGCCGACCTTCAAGGCGAACGGCACCTTCGATCCCGGCGGCGACGACTACAATGCTCAGGTCGCGCAGAACTTCGCGGATTGGCGGTTGCGGATCGATGGCATGGTCTCTCATCCATTATCGCTCTCCGTCAGCGACATACGACGCTTGCCCTCGCGCACGCAGATCACCCGGCATGACTGCGTCGAGGGCTGGAGCGCCATCGGGATGTGGACGGGCGTGCAGCTTGGATTGCTTCTCAAGGCGGCCGGTCTGTCGTCATCGGCTCGCTACGCCGTATTTCACTGCGCCGACAATCTGACCGGCGAACCGTCCAAAGGAGGGGAGCAGAGTCCCGGGCAGTACTACGAGAGCATCGATCTTGTGGACGCTTTTCATCCGCAAACGCTGATTGCCTATGCGATGAACGGAAGACCATTGGACGTCCCGCATGGCGCGCCTCTTCGGCTCCGCGTCGAGCGACAGCTCGGATACAAGCAGGCGAAGTACATCGAGCGGATCGAGATCACCGACAGCTTCGCCAATATTGCAGGAGGCCGCGGCGGCTATTGGGAGGACCGCGGCTACGAATGGTACGCGGGCGTCTAAGATGCGCGCGCGGCTGAAGCCTCCGAACGCGGCGTCGCTTTCCCACGCCAGGCGTCTCCGTGTCGCGCCTCGCGGCGGGCGGCCTTCTCGCTGCGCGGCAATGTTTTCCCTCGTGGGAAATGCCCAGAGCCGGGCGTTGCGGCTCATCAGGAGAAGTGCGATGCTCAATCACGCCAAAACGATCGCCTGCGCCTTGATCATCGGAGCCGGAGTTTCGAGCTTCGCCCTTGCCCAGTCCTCGAGCTCAGGCTCGATGTCGAGCGACCACCATACGGACGCCATGTCGAGCGGATCGAACGCGAGCGGGTCGATGACTTCCGGCGCTAAGGCGCACAAAGACAAAATGTCGTCCACCCACTCGATGTCCAACGGCTCGATGTCAAATGGCTCGATGTCAAACGGCTCGATGTCAAACGGCCATTCGTCCAACTAGCCGCAAAGAGCATCCTCCGGCCTAGGCGGGCGCGTCTCGTCGCCTGCCTGCCGGACCGCCTCTGTTCGGTGACGGCCCGCACTCTCACCGATGCTCTTGGCCTGTTGAGCACAGGCGTGCGGCCCCGATCACCGAAGGCTCCCGTCGCGGTGACGGTCAGGTCGCCTCAGGCTAACGCCGACCGGACGGCTCCTTGAGGGCGCGAAAGGCCGCATAAGCTGGTTCCCAGGCGACGCGGTCGCCAGGACGATAGGTCACAAGATCGTTTGAACCGCGGACGATGGCGCGCCCCTGCTCGAGACCGCCGATCCTCCCGTCGGCGATGAGCTGGCAAAGCATGTTCCCGGCGACCGTCGCTTCCTGAGGACCCGCAAGGATCGGCGCGCCGATCGCGTCGGCGGTCGCCTGCGCGAGCAGCGCCGTCTGAACGCCTCCGCCGACGAGATTGATCTCTTCGAGCGTCCCCCGACCCGCCCGCTCGAGCGCATCGACGCCATGGCGGTGATTGAGAGCGAGGCTGTCGTAGATCGCGCGCGCGATCGGACCGACCCCCGATGGCGCCCGAAGGCCGCGTTCGGCGAACCACGACGCAATCGCAGCCGGCATGTCGGCGGGGCTCAGAAAGCGCGGATCGTCGGGATCGAAGACGAAGGCAAGCGGCGAAGCGGCCGCGGCGGCGCGATCGAGGTCGGCGTAGTCGAGCGGAGCCGTCTTCGACCATATGCGGCGGCACTCCTGGATAAGCCACAATCCGCACAGGATCTTGTGATGGACGATCGTTCCTCCGACGCCGCATTCGTTGGTGAAGTTGCTGTCGAGGGATGCGGCAGAGAGATCCGGAGCGGCGATTTCCTGACCCAGCAGCGACCATGTGCCGACGCTGAGGAAAGCCGCGCGCCGCCCGGGCGTGAAGGGTGTGGCCGCGACGGCGGCGGCGGTGTCGTGGCCGGCGACCGCCACGACCTCAACACCCTCGCCGAGGCCCGTCGCCAGCCGCACTTCCGGCAAGAGCGGTCCGAGGACGACGCCCGGCTCGACGAGCGGCGGCAGGAAATGGCTCGCAAGGCCGAGGTCGGAAAGCACGTCCGGACGCCAGCCGCGTCGCGCCGGGTCGAGAAACTGCGAAGTCGATGCGACGGTGACCTCGGAGACCCGCCGTCCTGTCAGGAAATAGTTGATGAGGTCGGAGGTGAACAGCAACGTCGCCGCCGTGTCCTGCAGCCAAGGCTGTTCGCGCCGCTCGGCATAGAGTTGCGCAAGTGTGTTGATCTGGATGGTCATCGCGCCCGTGCGACGATAAAGCTCGTCGCGGCTGAGGCGGCGATGGATTTGCTCGTAGACGCCGTCCGTACGCGGATCGCGCATGTGGCGCATCGGGGTCAGGAGCGCGCCGCTCGAGTCGAGATAGGCGTAATCAACGCCCCAGGCATCCACTCCGATGGTCGCAGGCGCATCGCCTATGCGCATCGCGACGCGCCGCAAACCTTCCATCGCCTCGGCGTACAGGCGTAAGACGTCCCAGTACCAGCGTCGACCGAGACACGAGGGGCCGTTTGCGAAGCGATAGACCTCCTCGATTCGGAGTTCGGCCATCCTCCAGAGCCCCGAGATAGACACGACCGCTGGCGTTGCCGAGATCAAGAACGATCAGCTTCGCGGACGTGGACTGGGGCGATCTCATGGACGCGCTTCCTCAAACGAAATCTGTCGATACTTGCTGTGCCGGAGAACATGCGAGCCCAGCGGGGAGCAAGTGTCAGAGCCATCCACCAAGCCGCTTGCCGCGCTTTCTAATCATGGCGCCCGGAATCGAGCCTTCGCTATCCTTCATCCCCGGTACGGGCGAAGAAGGCCCCGTATGCGCTACGGGCGGGATGCGCCAGGTGCGGTCGTTCATAGCCGCCGACCTCGATGGACTCGCAAGAGGAGTCAGATCATTCTCAGCCGAGCACGTACCGGGAAAACGCCAGGGCTTGTCGCGCGGCTTCGTCCATCAGGGCTTCGTCGGCGTTGTCGCTTAAATCGCGCCAGACCTTGATATCGCTGCCGACCCCGCCGCCCACCTTGACGAAGGGCTCCATGACAACCGCGCCGCGGTAACCGATCTCGCGCAGCGCCGTCCCGATTTCGTGCCAGGGCAGCCGGCCTTTGCCGGGAACCTTGCGATTGTTCTCGCCGGTATGGAAATGGCCAAGCAGCGGGCCGGCGGTGCGGATCGCCTTGCTGAAGCTGTCCTCCTCGATGTTCATATGGAACGTGTCGAGCATCACCTTGACGTTGGGTTTCCCGACCTCGCGAACGAAGGCGACCCCCTCCTCGGCAGTGTTCAAAACATGGTTCTCGAATTGGTTGAGCACCTCCAGACAGAGATCGATGCCGAGATCGGCCGCGAAGTTTGCGAGGCTGGAAATGCCCTCCAGGCCTCGCGCCCGGTCTCCCGCTTTGTCGACCGGCTTGGAATAGTCGATCGGCCAGTAGGAGTGGAGGGCGCCGCCGATGATATGGATATCGAGCTTGGCGAGGTTGGTGAGCGTCTCCTCGAAGAATGCGCGCCCCGCCTTCCGGATCGCCGGGTCCGCGGACGACAGGTTCCTGTGGACGGACGGACCCAGGCCCGAGGTGATCGCCACGCCGTTGTCACGGGCGGAACGAGCGACCTCTGCGATATGCGCCGGGCTGTAGCTGTTGAGATGATGAGCCGCGATTTCGATGACGTCGAAGCCGAGCTTGGCGACCTTTTCGACATATTTCAGGCAGTCGGCGCTCCATTCCTGCTCCCAGTATGAGTAATAGATGCCGAATTTCATGTGCGTCTCCTATCTGACCAGTGCCGCATCGTTGCTCGCGATCTCGCAGCCGGCGGCCCGGCATTTGCGCCCTCAGCAAGCCCGGCTTGCTTGCGCCGAGCACGGCCAATCTCGCGCAGACGCCAAACTCCACGGCGTTACTTCCTGATGCTGTCGAACATCGACCGCAGCGCCGGCGTCGCGAACCGCAGAACCATGACAGCGATGAGGAACAGGCCCCAGACGGCGGTGGCGAGATGCTCGCTGGCCCCGATCAGATTGAGTCCCGACGACAGCGTCTGAAGGATCAGCAGCGCCACCATCACGGGCGCCACGCGGCCGAAACCGCCAAACGGATCGACGCCGCCGAGGAAGCAGGCGAGCACGGTGACCAGCAGCAGCGCTTCACCCTCCCCGACGCGCACCGAATTGAAGCGCGTCAGCATCACGACGCCGGCGATCGCGCACATGACGCCCGAGAGCGCGTAGACGAGCGTCAGCGTGCGCTTAACCGGAATTCCCGAATATTCGCTTGCCCGCGGATTGGAGCCGACCATCGCCACCGAGAAACCGTGGCGCGTGCGGGAGAGAAGCACGTGCCAGACGATCGCCACCACCGCGAACACGATCATCGGCACGGGCACGCCGAGGAACTCGCCGTGGCCGAACATGCCCAGGAAATCGGGGAAACCCGATATATCTCCGCCCCGTGTCAGAAACACGCCCAGGCCGTTCAGGAAGATCATCATCGCGAGCGAGGCAAGAATGGGATGCGCGCCGAAATAGGCGATCGTCGCGCCCATGGCCGCGCCCGTTGCGCCGCCGACGGCGAGCGCTCCAGCGACGCCGACCGCGAATGCGAACACGCCCGCGTGCGATCCGCCGTTCACGTTGAGGATCCAGGCCAGCGCTAGGCCGCTGAGATTCGCCTGCGCGATGATCGCCAGATTGATGCCGCCCGACACGATCGGCGCGAGCATCGCCAAGGTCAGCAGGCCGAGTTCGGGCAGCTGGAACCCCATCGAATTGAAATTCGCGGCGCTCAGGAATTGCGGCGACGCCAGCCCGAAGGCGATTACGGTCAGCGCAAACACGCCGAGGAGCCCGGCAACGTCGCGCCCGATGGCGCGGCCCAGACGCTCAGTGATTGCCGACATGACCATGTCTCCTCGACCCGCTCGCAAAGAGCGCGCCCAGTTCAACGTTCGATAGCGAAATGGCGGCGAGGATCGTCAGTCCGATCACCATCTTGAAGGCGTAGGGGGAAACGCCGAGCAGATTGAGCCCGTTCTGCACGACGGCGACCAGCATTACGCCGAGAAAGCAGCCGAACACCGAGCCGCGGCCGCCGCCCAGCCGGGCGCCGCCAAGCACGACTGCGGCGAGCACGTCGAGTTCGCGGCCGATGAGCGCGTTCGGAACGACCTCCTGCGCGAGATTGACCTGCACCAGACCGCCGACGCCTGCCATCAATCCCATCCAGCAGTAAGCAATGAATTGCATCTTCACGGTCGCAACGCCCGCGCGCCGCGCGCCTTCCGGATTGTCGCCGAAGGCGTAGAGCTGGCGGCCCGTCGTCGTGCGCGAGACCAGGAACCAGGTCGCCGCCATCGCTGCGGCCATGGCCGCCACCGGCAGGGTGAGCGATGCGCCCGAGCCGAGCGGAACCAGATTGAGGTGGTTGGTCCACCAGTCCGGCAGGTCGTAGATTGATTTGCCGGAGGTCGTGAACATCAGGAGTCCGAACAGCGCGTTGAAAGTGGCGATGGTGACGACGATCGAGATGATGCGAAATCCGGCGATCAAGGCGGCGTTGATGCTGCCGATGGCGATTCCGAATACGCCTGCCAACAGGAAGCCGACGAGCCAATCGCCGCCGCCGATCGCGAGGAGCGCCAGCGCCGTGAGATACTGCACGACGGACGCAGCGACGGCGAATGAGATGTCGATGCCGCCGGTGATCAGGACGACCAATAGGCCGACCGCCCAAATGACATTGACGGCGTTGTTGTTCATCAACGACGCGAAATTCCCGGCGGTGAAAAAGTTCGGCGACGCAAAGCTGAGGAACGCCGTCAAGGCCGCCAGGACGACGAATATGCGCGCCTCGCCCTCATGGGTCCGCAAGTAGTCACGCATAGATGGCGCGCTCCAGTTCGGCGATCGAGATGCGGCGGGGGTCGTACGCCGCGACGATACGCCCGGCCGCCATATGCAGGATGCGATCGCAATTGAAGTAGACTTCGGGCGCCTCGTCGGAAATCATCAGGATGGCGATCCCGCGCTCGGCGAGCCCTCGAATGATTTTGTAGATCCCGTCACGCGCACCGACGTCGACGCCGACCGTCGGGCAGTCGAGGATCAAGACCTTCGGCGAAGTGGCGAGCCATTTCGCGAGCACGACGCGCTGTTGATTGCCGCCCGACAGCGTCGACACGGCGTCCTCGGGCAGTCCGATCTTGATCGCGAATTCGTCGACGCCCTTGGCGACGGCGGCGGATTTCTTCGCCTGCGAGATCAAACCGCTGGCGTTGGAGATCTTCCGCAAGGTCGTGATCACGGTGTTGTCGGCGATGGATTGCGGCTGCACCAGACCGAGCGCGAGGCGGTCCTCGGAGACATAGGCGATTCTCGCGGCTATGGCGTCACGGTTGCTCGAGAAAGCGACGGGCGAGCCGGACACGCGGATCGAGCCGGCGTCCGCACGCGTCATGCCGAACAGCGTATGGGCAAGTTCGGTGCGGCCGGCTCCGATCAAGCCGATGAGGCCGACGATCTCGCCGGCGCGCAAGGTCAGATTGACGTTGGAGTACTCGTTCTGTCGGGTCAGGTCGGAGATCTCGACGACGACCGGCGCGTCGCCGACATCGTGCGCGGTGACCGCCTGGTCGAACTGCTTGCCGGTCATCAATTCGGTCAACCGCGACTGTGTCATGCTTTTGGCGTCGAACACGCCGACCAGTCGTCCGTCGCGCAACACGGTGACGCGGCTCGACACGTCGAGTACTTCCGCGAGCCGATGGCTGACGAAAACCACGGCGACTCCAGCCGCCGAGAGCGTGCGCACGACGGCGAGCAAATGATCGGTCTCCGCCTGGGTCAGCGAGGCGGTGGGCTCGTCCATGAAGATGAGCTTTGCGTCGCTGGCGAGCGCGCGCGCGATCGCGACCAATTGTCGGCCCGAAATCGGCAGCTTGTTCAGTCGCGCGCCAAGGTCGAGCTCCACGCCGAGCCTAGCGAGCGCGGCGCGCGCGGTCTCCCGTATGGCGCCGTAGTTCACGAGCCGCGGCGCGCCCACGAGGCCATCGAACGCGATGTTCTCGGCGACCGTCATTTCCGGGAAAAGCGCCAGATCCTGCCAAATTACCGCTACGCCTTTCGCGCGGGCGAGTTGGGGCGTCGGGCTTGAAACGCTCTCGCCGAAATAGTCGATGCGCGCGCCGGGCATGGCCTGATAGACGCCCGCGGTGACCTTGATGAGCGTGCTTTTGCCGCTGCCGTTCTCGCCGGCCAGGCAATGCACCTCCCCGCGCCCGACAGAGAACGACACGTCGGCGAGCGCGCGTACGCCGCCGAAACGGACCGATACGTGCTCGAGGCTGATCGCCTCGGAGGCGGGGAGGGTGGGTTTTGGCGCTGGCGCCGTCATGTTTGTCATCGCGAGTTCCGGATTGTCGTCGAAAGCTTCCTCTCGCGTGAGGCGAGCCTCCCCCGCATTCGCGGGAGAGGCGGATCAATCAGAGCCCGAGAGCGGCGAGCTTGTCGACGGAGTCCTTGTTGATCTGAAGAAGATTGTTGGTGATGATGTTGTGGGTCTTCGGATCGGGATGGACGACGCCGAGCCCCTCGATCGTCATGCCGTCCTTGATCTCCTGGCCAGTCGCCAACAGCTTGCCGACGCGGACGAACACACGGCCCGCCTCCGCCGGATTCCACATGAACCCGCCCAGGATGGCGCCTTCCTTGATCAGCTTGCGTCCCTGCCCGGGCGAGAACGGCCCGACCACGAACACTTTTCCTACGTCGCCCTTCTCTTCGATCGCGCGGCCGGCGCCGATCGGACCCTGGCTGCCGAAGGCGAGGAAACCGTGCAGATCGGGATGGGCGGCCATCAGGTCGAGCGCGGTCTTGCGGCTGTCGTCGACGTTCTCGGCGACGCCGTAGCGCTCACCGACCGGCTTCATATCGGGATAGTGGACCTTGAGGTAGGCGATCGCCGCGTCCGCCCAGGCGTTGTGAAGGGGAACGGTGAGAGAGCCGACGAAGACCGCATATTCGCCCTTGCCGCCCATCGCTTTCGCGAGCAGCTCCGCATGCGCTTCGCCGAAGCTCTTGGACGAGGTGAACTCGAAGTCCCAGTCCTTGTTCTTGATGCCCGGGCCTTCGTGCGTGACGACCTTGATGCCGGCCTGGAGCGCCTTTTCGAGTACGGGCTCCAGCGCCTTCTCGTCGTTAGGGACCACGCCAATCACGTTGACCTTCTTGGCGATCAGATCTTCGATCGCACGCACCTGCAAGGCTGGATCCGCGCTGGTCGGCCCGATCATGTAGGCGTCGACGCCGTCCTTGGCGCCCTCTTCCTTGATGCCGGTCTCCATGGCGTTAAACCACGGAATTCCGCCGATCTTCACGACGACACCCATCGTCGGCTTGTCGGCCGCAAATGCGCCCGTGACGAGCACGGCGGCGAAAGCGGCGCCCGCCAGCAGGGCGCGTCTGGTCGTAGAAAATTTCATCATAGCTTCGCTTACCTCCCTTTTAAGCGCGTGCACGCGCTTTGCGGATCAAGAGATCCGGCTGCTCTGGGTCAGATGGCGACCCAGCATTCGGTATGTTTCTTGGCCATCAGCGGAACGCTATTTGTCCGGTCAATGACAGTTGGCGCGCGGCGGTGTCGTCTTGCGTTCTCGTATCGAAGACCGGGGCTGTTGTCGAAGCCCGGACCTTGAGTTCGCAAGGGAGCAGGATGTGCTCCGCTGGGGAGTGATCGCCCTTGATCCGCGCACTGAGCCGCTCCCAGAGAATCCGTCCGATCTCGCCGACCGGCTGGGCGATCGCCGTCAACGGCGTCGCCCGAGCGAGCATCCAGGCGTAATCGTCGAAGCCGATTAACGAGATATCTTGCGGCAGGCGGAGTCCGCGCTCGGCGATCGTCGTCAGCACGCTCAGCGTCGTGAAATTCGTCAGCGCCTGAACAGCGGTCGGCTGAGGATTTCGAGCGAACCAATCGGATAGCCTGACGGACGCTTCGTCGGTCGTGAAGCCAAGCTCGACGATCGCCGGCTCCGGCAAGCCGCGCGACCGCATGACCTCTGCCGCGCCTCCGCAACGCTGGCGAATATTGGCGAGGCTGAGGGTCGACGCCGCGATCAGGATGTCCCTGTGTCCCAGATCGATCAGGTGTCGAGCGCCTATGGCGCCCGCGTCTTCGTTGTCGATCGAAACAGTGTCGGCTGCTGCGTTGCCGGTCACCCGGTCCGCGATGACGTAGGGGGTCTTCGAGGCGTCAATGAGCTCACGGCCGGAAAAATCATCCGAGCAGGGAATAATGATAAGCCCCGCTGGGCGCCACGCCAGGATCGCCTTCAGGCGCGACCTCTCGATCGATTCCTCGCCGTGCGAGCTCGCCACAATAGCCTCGTAGCTTTCTTCGCCGAGGCGCTGCTCGACTGCGGAGACGATGGAAGTGAAGAACGGATTGTCGAGATCGGGAACGACGACGGCCACGATCTTGGCCTCACCCGAGCGCAGCATAGAGGCGAGCGGATCGGCGCGATAGTCGAGCGCCTTGACCGCGGCTTCGACCTTCTTGACGAGCTTGCCGCTGACCGGCTTTCGACCGGTCAGCACGTTCGAGACGGTGGCCGGAGAGACGCCCGCCATCCGCGCGACATCGTTGATCGAACGGGTCTTTTCGACCATCGCTATTGGGCCTTCGCTCCTTGTAAATCGATTTACTGTAAATCGATTTACCTCCGCAGCAGGCCGATTGCAAGCGAAAAGTCGCCCACAGGCAAAGATTACGTTTGCCGGTTCAGCACGTCGGCTCGATCAGAGCGCTGACGGTGGCGACAACCGGCCCGTGGCTCCTTCCGGTGAAGAACAGGCCACCTGGTCATCCGCCCCGCCAGCGCGGACGGACTGCGTGCGCTCGGCGAATGGACATTCCGCTCAGGGCGACATCAAACCTTCCCTGGCGCGAAAGTTCCGGTCGCGCTCTTTGTGGGCTTCGTGCAACCTTTGGTCGGCGCCCGCCGGTGTCGCCTCGGGATGAGGTCGACGACTTTTGCAACAGGCTATCAGCCCGTCAAACACGGCGAAGCCATCCGCAGATTAGAGCGATTCGACCACCCTCAGAGCTTCGCCGCCGCCGCTTCGGCGGCAGCCCGGCGAGCCGGGAGCTGGGCCGCCAGTCTCGCCTTGACCTGCGCCAGAACCTCGGGCGGCGCCGTCTCCGGCCGGCCGGCGTCGAACGGCGGGGCCGGGGCGTATTCGACCGCGAGCTGCAGCGCCTGGGCGAGCGTGTCGCCGGCGATCTCGGCCGCCACCACCAGCGCGAAATCGATGCCGGCGGTGACGCCGCCGCCGGTGATGACGTTTCCGTCGCGCGCGACGCGGGAAGCGTCGGGGATCGCGCCGAAGAGGGGCAGGAAATCGCGCCAAGCCCAGTGGCAGGCGGCGCGCTTGCCCCTGAGGAGCCCCGCCGCTCCGAGCACGATCGAGCCTGTGCAGACCGAGGTCAGGTAGCGGGCGCCTTCGGCCAGACGGCGGAATTCACGTATGAAGGCCTCGTCGCCGATGACGTCGGTCGCCGCCATCCCGCCCGGAACGAACAACAGGTCGCAACGCTCGATCTCTGCCATCCGCCGCGTCCCCGCAAAGACGAGTCCGCCATCGGACTCGACCGCGCCGCCGGCTTCTGAGGCGACGACCACCGAGACGCCGGGAATGCGAGAAAAGATCGTGTGCGGCCCCGTGAAGTCGAGCTGGGTCATTCCGGGGTAGATCGTTTCGACGATGAGGAAGTCATTTGCGGCCATCGCGGCGCTCCTTTGATTTGACGCAGGGATGATCGCCCGATACGGGTCTTGGCGGAAATGACAATGTTCCCTCGAATCCCGCCACGAGAGGTCCCGTGACCCGCGAGGTCGGCTTTCTCATCTTCGACAGCTTCCAGCTTCTGGATGCGGCTGGCCCGATCTCCGCTTTCGAGATCGCGGACCGCCATGCGCCGGGCGCGTATCGTCTCCATGTGCTCGCGACCCGGACCGGCGGCGTGCCGAGTTCCGCGGGCGCGACGATGCAGGCCGAGGCGATTGCATCCGCGCCGCCCCTCGATACGCTCGTCGTCGCGGGCGGCTTCGGGACCTACGAGGCGATCCGCGACACCGCCATTCTCGGCTTCGTTGGCGACGCCGCCCGCGTTTGCCGCCGCGTCGCGAGCGTCTGCTCGGGCGCTTTCATCCTGGCGGAGGCCGGCCTCCTCGACGGACGGCGCGCGACGACCCACTGGAGCCGCAGCCGATTATTCGCCGGGCGCTATCCCAAGGTGCGTCTCGAACCCGACCGCATCTTCGTCCGCGATGGCGCGGTCTGGAGTTCGGCCGGCATCACGGCTGGAATCGATCTCGCGTTGGCGCTGATCGCCGACGATCTCGGAGAGGCGGTCGCGCGGCAGACGGCCCAGCAGCTCGTGGTCTATCGTCGGCGGCCGGGCGGCCAGTCGCAATTCTCCGCCCTTCTCGAGATGGAGCGGCCCGACGGGCGGTTCGGCCCTCTGCTCGGCTGGGCTCGCGAGCGGCTCGGCGATCCCTTGACGGTCGAGCGCCTCGCCGAGCGGGCGGGCATGAGCCCGCGCAATTTCGCCCGCCGTTTCGCCGAAGAGACCGGCGCCACGCCGGCGCGCGCCATCGAGCGGCTGCGGGTCGAGGCGGCGCGCGATCGCATCGAAGGCGGCGGCGCGTCGATCGACGCCATCGCGGCCTCGACCGGGTTCGGCGACTCGGAACGCATGCGCCGCGCCTTCCTGCGGGCTTTCGGCCAGCCGCCGCAGGCGCTTCGCCGCGCTGCTCATATCGCGGATCGCGGACAAGCCTCGGGCGAAGCACGCGCTGACCGCATCGGGCACGGTCACGGCTTTGCGGCGCAGGCGGCGCGAGGCCCCTCGACAGCGGCGGGCGAATAGCGCACTTTGCCGTCTCACCATGATGGAGGCTGGGATTGAGCGGGGAGCCGGAAAGCCTCATTCTCGAACTTCTGCGAAAGATTTCGCGCCGATGTTGCGCGCGTGGACGAGAAGATCGAATCCAAGGTCGAGTCGGTAAAGGCGGAGCTGCGATCGGAAATCCAGTCGCTGCGCGCCGACGTGGCTGCGGATTTCATCGCGGTGCAGAAGGAGTTTGTCGCGGTGCGCAAGGAGATGGGCGAGCAGATCGCCGGGTTGCGTCGGGCGGTGGTCGAATATCACTCGGCCGTCCTCGGCCACGGCGTGCTGATCAGCAATCTCGAGGGTCGGGTGCGCCGCATCGAGCGCCATCTCGACCTGCCGGCGGTTGATGCGGTGTGAGGGCGGCTCGAAGACGATCCCTCCGATCGCGGGAACGGCTGGAGTTCGGAGGAGCCGAAACGTCAACCGCTCCGTAGTCCAGGAGAAATCCCCTGCTTTCGACGAGCAAGGCATTTAAATTCCCTGCTCGGCAGAAAAAATTCCCTGTTCGGGCGGGTAGGGAATTTTTCGTGGAACCGTCTAGAATCATCCGATGCGTTCGAGCCATGAGTTTAGGCTGTCGCCCTGAGCCGCGCGAAGCCGCGGTCGAGATCGGCCTTCAAATCCTCGACATCCTCGAGGCCGATGCTGAAGCGGATCGCAGGGCCTCCGGGCGCCCAGCGGGTCGCGGTGCGGTAGCTTGTGCAGTCGAACGGCACGGCGAGGCTCTCGTAGCCGCCCCAGGAATAACCCAGGCCGAACAGCTCGAGCCCGTCGAGAAAGGCTGCGACCGCCGCCTCGGACACGGGCTCGAGGATGATGCTGAAGAGGCCCGACGATCCGGCGAAATCCCGCTTCCAGATCGCGTGGCCCGGGTGATCGGGCAGGGCAGGGTGGATGACCCGGAGAACCTCGGGCCGCGCCTCGAGCCAGCGCGCCAGCGCCAGCGCCTGCCGCTCGGCCTCGCGCAGCCTCAGCTCCATGCTGCGCAGCCCGCGCAGCGCCAAAAAGACGTCCTCCGGGCCGGCCGGGATCGCCATCAGGTCCGCCGTCTGGCCAAGCTTCTTGAACCAGGCGTCGTTGGCGGAGACGAGGCCGAGCAGGAGATCCGAGTGGCCGGAAAGGTACTTCGTGCCGGCCTCGATCGCCATGTCGACCCCGTGGGCGTGGGGACTGAAGAAGAGCGGCGTCGCCCAGGTGTTGTCCATCAGCACGCAGGCCCCATGGGCGTGCGCGACCTCGGCGATAGCCGGCAAGTCCTGGATCTCGAAGGTCTGCGAGCCCGGCGATTCGGTCAGCACCGCCTTGGTGTGCGGCCGCATCAGCGCTTCGATTCCGGCGCCGATGCAGGGATCGTAATAGGTGGTCTCGATCCCCATGCGCTTGAGGGTCGCATTGGCGAAGGCGCGGGCGGGGCTGTAGGCCGAGTCGGTGACGAGGAGATGGTCGCCGGCGGAGAGCGCCGTCATCAGCGCCACGACGATCGCCGCGAGGCCGGAGGGAACGAGCACGGTCCCGGCGGCGCCGGAGATGTCGGTCCACGCTGCGCTCAGCGCCGCCGTGGTCGGAGTGCCGTGCGTGCCGTACGTATAGCGCTGGTTTCGGCTCTTCAGCGTCGCGACGTCGGGATAAAGGACGGTCGAGCCCCGGAACGGCGGCAGATTGACGAATCCCTGCGACTCTGCGCTGTCGCGCCCAAGATGCACCAAGCGCGAGCGGCTCTTCAGGGACGAGCGGGTTTCGTCGGTCAGCTTCGCCATGGACGTCCTCTTATTCACAGCATGCGCCCGCTCGCAATCGGTCGTCGCCGCCCCCGAAGCGGCGGACGCCGAGGCGGCTACGCCGCTCGTTCAGTCTTGTAGGGCCGGACGAGAAGGTCGGCCGGAATCTTCCATGCTTCGCTGATCGTGTGAATCATCCGGACCGTCAGGGCCCGCCGGGGCGACAGTACGTCGGATGCGCGGGAACGAGAGCCCAAGAGCTCGGCGAGGTCCGCTTGCGGATGTCCCAATTCCTCGATTGCATGGTTGAGGACGTCAATAGGATCGAAGTTCTTGTCGATATCCATGGGCCATCGCTTTTCTTCGTAGGCGCCGACAAGCGCGAGGAGCACGTCCAACCGGTCTCCCTCTTCCGTTCCCTCGGGCGAGCCCCAGCAAGCCTCGATTTCCGCGAGCGCGGATCGATGATCGCCGTCGGTGCGAATCGGCTGGATTTCCATCGGGAGATCCTCTCAGACCTGCGATACGGTCAAAGCGTCGACGCGGTCGTACTCTGCGTGCGTGCCAAAGAATTTGACGAAGGCTGCCTGCCGGCGGAAATCCAAGGCGACAACCATGCGATGGTTTCCACCCGTGACTTGGAACCTGATGCGCTCGCGATTAAGCACTTTGCACTTTGGAGCCGCCTTTTGGACGTCGTCCATCGACGTCCAATGCGCGGTCCTGATGACTTTTACCAGCGTTCCAACGCGACCTTTGTCTCCGGATGGGCGCTCCCATAGCCGACAAGCGTGTTTCGGGCGATCACCCTCATTGGCCCAGCTTATCGTGCTCCCAAACCGGGAACAATACGGACGCACCGACCAGGCGCGAGCGGCTTCTAAGCCTCGAGGTTGGCCGTCAATTGACTTCCTCTGTCGGCTGTCTCGACAATATGGGCGCCAGCGGCCTCTGGGTGCCGTGATGGACCGCGGAGCCACGGGCAGGAGAATGTGATGAATATGCTTATCGGTCGTCTTGCCGGAGCGGCGCTCGGCTGCCTCACGGCGCTTTCCGCGAGCGCGGGAACGCTCGACCAGGTGAAGGCGCGCGGCCAGCTCATCTGCGGCGCGAACCCGGGGCTGGCGGGCTTCGGACTGCCGGACGACCAGGGAGTCTACAAAGGACTCGACGTGGACGAATGCCGCGCGATCGCAGCCGCGATCTTCAACGACCCGAACAAGGTCAAGTATCTCTCCATCAACGCCAAGGACCGGCCGACGATTCTCGCCTCGGGCGAGATCGACGTGCTCATCCGCAACACGACCTGGACGATGTCGCGCGAGCTCGGCGGCATGTTCTTCACCGGCATCAACTACTACGACGGGCAGGGCTTCATGGTCCGCAAGAAGCTCGGGATCGACTCGGCGTTGAAGCTCGACGGCGCATCCGTCTGCGTGCAGCAGGGCACCACGACCGAACTCAACCTCGCCGACTATTTCCGCGCCAACCACATGAAGCTCGAGGCGGTCGTGTTCGCGACTGACGAGGAGGCGACCAAGGCCTACGACACCGGCCGCTGCGACGCCTATACGACCGATGCCTCCGGGCTCTACTCGGAGCGGTTGAAAATGTCGGTCCCGGACGACAACATCGTCCTGCCGGAGATCATTTCCAAGGAGCCGCTCGGACCCTCGGTGCGCAAGGACGACATCCAGTGGTTCGAGATCGTGCAATGGACCCATTACGCGCTCGTCACCGCCGAGGAGCTCGGCGTGACCCAGGCCAACGTCGACCAGATGCTGAAATCGCCGAAACCCAACATCCGCCGGCTGCTCGGGGTCGAGGGCGATTTCGGCCAGACCATGGGCCTCACCAACGACTGGGCCTACCGGATCATCAAAGCGGTCGGCAATTACGGCGAGATTTTCGAGCGCAACGTCGGCATGGGCTCGCCGATCAAGATCAAGCGAGGACTGAATGCGCTCTGGAACAAGGGCGGCCTGCAATACGCGCCGCCGATAAGATGAGGCAGGGACTCGCCGGTCAATTCGGCACAATCGGCGATTTCTGTTTGCGCAACGCGTCCGTCACGGCCCGGTCGAGATGGAGATGGGCCTTCAACAGCTCGGGCGGCGTCAAGGCGAGCCACTGATTGAGCGACAGGTCGGCGTAGTAGCTGCTCCTGAACATTTCGAGGAAGCGCAGCGGGGTCGAGCCGGTATTTTCGACATAGTGGCCCATCGCGAAGGGCACGTAGCCGACGTCCCCCGCCTGGAAATCGAATGTGCGCGCCTGCCCGGACGAAGCAAAGACGCCCATCCGTCCTTGGCCCTCGATGTAATATTGCCACTCGGCGGCGTTCGGGTGCCAGTGCAACTCGCGCATGCCGCCCGGCTCGACCTCGACCAGCGCCGCAGCGATGGTCTTGGATGCGGGAAAGTTGTTCGAATCCGTGATGCGGACATTTCCGCTTCTCGTCTTGATCGGCTCCTGCGCCATCATCTTGTGGCTGAAGCTTTGCGGAACGGGCGCGGCGCCGAGAAGCCTGTCATCGCCGAGAGGGCCGGGGACCGGCGCAGCGAAAATATAGAGCTGGCTCGGGTCGGGCGTGTGGCTCAAGAGACCGCCGTCGACCCCAAAATTCTTGGCCAGAACCTCGTTCGGGGTGTGCTTGAACCAGTCGCTCAGCAGGAACGTGCTGTCCTCGTCGAATTCCCCGCTGTCGAAGACCAGGAGGAATTCGCACCCGTCCGGCCCGAGCCCCTGAATGGCGTGCGGGATGCCTGAGGGAAAGTACCAGAGATCGCCGACGCCCACGTCCTCGACGAAATTGCGGCCCTGCGGATCGATCGCGTTGATTTGCGCCGAACCGTATAGCATGAAGGCCCATTCCGCCTCCTTGTGCCAGTGCAGTTCCCGCACGCCGCCGGCGTTCAGCCGCATGTTGACGCCGGCAATGGTCTTGGAGACGCCGAGCTCCCTTTCGGTGATCTGTCGCGTCCAGCCGCCGCTTTCCTGCCTGATGTGCGAATCCGCAAAGGTGAAGCGCAAGTTCGGCAAGGTGCCGTGATCGGTCGACGGCGGGTTGACCATGTCGGGATCTTGCTGCTCGCGAGCGAGGTTGCGCGGCCCCGGGTCGGTGCCTCCCACGCCCGGGTGGCGGCTCGGTTGGATCTCGGCCGCTGCGCCTTGGCTCAGAAGCGCGCCCGCGCCGACCGTGACGCCGGCCAAAAGATCCCGTCGAGTTGCGTTGGTCATCAGCTTCCTCCCTTGGAGTCATCGCGAAATAAGGACCGTTTCGGCTGCGATCGGCCCGGATGCGAAGACCTTACCCGGCCAAGCGCCGCGAGGTCCACTTGGGCCGCTTGCCGGGCTTGCTGCGGCCGGTTGCCGGGCCTTATGGTGATTGCCTGTCTGATGGCGCCGGCTCGCCTTCAGGTCGCACGCATGGGGAGGCGAACGCCATGGACGGTCCGCGATCGGCATGTCCCTGCTGCAACCCATTCGTGCGGGCGGCATGGAGCCGACGGAGGTTTATCGCCGCCGCGGCGGGAGGCGCCGTCGGGCTCACGGCTTCCCGCTTCGCCGGCGCCGAAGAAATCCCGGCGATCCGGTACGAGTTCGTTCCCGACCTTTTGCGCCTGCCGCCAGATCTATACCTCGGCGAGGTCTCAGGCGTGGCGCTCAATTCCAAGGGCCACATCTTCGTCCTGCATCGGGGCAACACCACCGGCCCGGCTTACGGCGCCGCGGCCGCGCAGCTTTTGGAGTTCGACGTCGACGGGAATTATCTGCGCGAGATCGGCCGCAATCTCTATGCGTGGTCTTTCGCCCACACCGTGAAGGTGGACGCCGAGGACAATGTCTGGGTTACCGACAAGGGCTCGGACATGGTGATCAAATTCAACCCTGAGGGCCGCGTCGATATGGTGTTCGGCCGCAAGCAGGAGGCTTCGGACGAAGACACGGCCCCGCTCAAGCATCCGAACCCGCCGCTGCCCGCCCGCGACGGCTACTTCCGCCAGGTGACCGACGTCGCCTGGGACGCCGCCGGCAACGCATTCATCAGCGACGGCTACATCAATTCGCGCGTCGCCAAGGTAAGCAAGGACGGCGACTGGCTCAAATCCTGGGGCGAGCGCGGGACCGGACCGGGCCAATTCCACACGCCGCACAGCATCGCGATCGATGCAAAGGGCTTGGTCTATGTCGCCGACCGCAGCAACCGCCGCATTCAGGTATTCGACGGGGAGGGGAGTTTTCGGCGGCAATTCACCATCGACGCGCCTGTGCCGCCGGATGCGAGGCCGGCGATCGGCAATATGCCCGGCGAAGCGGAGATCGCCGGCGGAACTTTCGCCCCGGGCGCGCCCTGGGCGATCTGCTTCTCGCCGCCGCCGGACCAGGTTCTCTATGTCTCGGACGCCTTTCCCGGCCGCATCTACAAGCTGACGCCCGAGGGAAAATTGCTCGGAATGCTCGGGCGTTCCGGAAAGAAGCTGAAGCAGTTCGGCTGGATTCACGAGATGGCCTGTCCCAGGCCCAACGTGCTTTATGTAGCCGAGATATTGAACTGGCGGGTGCAGAAGCTCCTGCTGGAGGGATAGCGCGTTTGCGCCGTGAGCTTGAACACGAGTTCATTCGAACATTCGAGAAGGACGAGTGACCCATTGAACGTGCGCCCATTTCGGGTTTGCGCGTGGGCCGCGGCTCTCATTCTGGCGAGCCAAGCGGGCTTAGCTACGTCCGGCGGCGCCGAGACGGCCGGTCCGGAAGTCGGCGCCCAATATGACGGCGCACATGTTTATCTCGCGCCTGCGGACGTGGAGCCGTTCGTCAAGAGCTTCACCGCGACGTTCGGCGGCCAATTCGCGAAGCCGGCGACGACGACGGTGACCCCTACCTCCAGCAGCGCGACCTTCGTCGCCGTCCGGACCCCCGCGGGCCGGCTCTCGGCGTTCGGGTTCACGACCCCGATCCCCTATCCCTTCGGCTCGGAGCCGGTCGGCTATCTGGTCAAGGACTTGGACGCCGCGCTCACGGCCGCCACGGCGGCCGGCGCCGACGTCATCGTGTCGCCGTTCGCCGATCCGATCGGACGCGACGCGATCATCCGGTGGCCCGGCGGAGCGACCATGCAGCTCTACCGGCACACGAAAGCGCCGTCCTTCCCGCCGCTCGAGACGGTTCCCGAGCAGCATGTCTACTTCTCAGCCCTCAGAGCCGATACATTCGTCCGCGACTTCGTGACTTTCTCCAGAGGCCGAGTCGTGTCCGACGAACCTCATGCGTCAGGCGTCGAGATCGGCCGGCCCGGAGAGAGGTATCGACGGACTCGCATCGCTTCGGATTTCGGCAGACTGACCGTGCTGGCGACCGACGGCCATCTGCCTTTCCGCTTCGGCCGGGAAACCTATGGGTACGAAACGGCGGATCTCGCAGACACCCTGAAAAAGGCGGAGGCGGCCGGCGCGGCCGTGATCGTCCAGCCCTTCAAATCGACCGACCGCGAAGCCGCGGTGGTTCGCTTTCCCGGCGGCTATATCGCAGAAATCCATAGGCTCTCGCATCCCTGAATTCGGACTGACGCCGCTTTCCCGGCGGGAGAAGCGCAAAGCGCCCTCAACCCTTCCTCAGCTTCTCCGCCGCCCGCGGCGCAAAATACGTGAGCACCCCGTCGGCGCCGGCGCGCTTGAAGGCGATTAGGCTCTCCATCATCGCCTTGTCGCCGTCGATCCAGCCGTTCTGCGCCGCGGCCATGATCATCGAATATTCGCCGCTCACCTGATAGGCGAAGGTCGGCGCGCCGAACTCGTCCTTCACCCGGCGGATGACGTCGAGATAGGGCATGCCGGGCTTGACCATGACCATGTCGGCGCCCTCGTCGAGGTCGAGCGCGACCTCCCGCAACGCCTCGTCGCTGTTGGCCGGGTCCATCTGGTAGGTGCGCTTGTCGCCCTTGAGGGCGCCCTTGGAGCCGAGCGCGTCGCGGAACGGCCCGTAGAAGGCGGAGGCGTATTTGGCGGCATAGGCGAGGATCTGCACGTCGAGAAAGCCCTCGGCGTCGAGCGCCTCGCGGATCGCGCCGACCCGCCCGTCCATCATGTCGGAGGGCGCGATGACGTCCGCGCCGGCGCGCGCCTGGTTCAGCGACTGGCGGACGAGCGCGGCGACCGTTTCGTCATTGAGGATGCGCAATTCGTCGCCGTGATCGCGGACGAGGCCATCGTGGCCGTGGCTGGTGTAGGGGTCGAGCGCGACGTCGGTGACGAGGCCTAAGCTCGGGAACTCCTTCTTGATCGCCCGGCAGGCCTTGCAGACGAGATTGCTCTCGTTGAACGCCTCGCTCCCATGCTCGTCCTTCAGATGCGGCTCGGTGTAGGGGAAGAAGGCGATCGCCGGAATATCGAGCCTCACGGCCCGCTCCGCCTCGCGCACGGCTTCGTCCACGCTGAGCCGGTCGACCCCCGGCATCGCCGCGACGGGCGTACGCGTCTTCTTTCCCTCGACGAGGAAGAGCGGCCAGATGAGGTCGTTGGCGGTCAGCACATGCTCCGAGACCAGCCGCCGCGCCCATTCGGCCTTGCGGTTGCGGCGCGGACGATGGGCGATGTCGAGCCGATGCGGCTCGGAGATGCGAGACTGCTTGTTCATAGCGGCGGAGCTCCGTTGGCTGAGCTTATACACCAAGCGGAATTTCGAGCACCGGTTGTTCACGTACGAATTTGCGCAAAACAGCGATGACGTTATGAGTTGGCTGAGTAGTCATGACTCGCAAAATCGTCGACATCGGTGCCAGCATACCCGATGCGAGGCCTGCGCTCGCGATTGAACATATCAGCAGTGTATGTTTATCGTCGTAAAGTTGTTTTGACTTGGTCTCATCCGGTTCGGCTCGAATGAACTTTCGTCATGAGGATGCCATGTGTGTGCGACCAATGAAAAATTTGGGAGTTGCGGAGCGACAGATTTTGGCGCCCAAGCATTTGAAATCGCTAGCGCGCCGCCAAACCGAAGCAGCCGAGGATCGCAGCGACAATCGGCGCCAAGGCCGACCTCTCCCGACCGCCTAAAGGTAAGGCCGGGAGTTCCGTCCGCCCGGAAATCGCGGCTCTACTATCCACATCGTGAGTGGTAATTGCGGACGAAAGTTGCATTGACGCGCCATTCGTCTGTCGACCTAATTCATTTGGGGGCGCTCGACCTGGTCGGGCTCGTAGCCCACGAAAGCCTTTAGGATCTGGCAGTTCAACGCGGAAGAGGAACGAACACCGGATTCCAAACGAGGTCACGACCAGAACCATAAAATTCACGGAGGAAAACATGGCGGAGTTGCTCTTCGGAAATAGCAAAGCAAGCGTCGTTTCGCGCCGTCACGCCCTGCGCCTCGGGGCAGGCGTGGCGGGCGCGACCCTGATCCCTGGTTTTTTGGGCCAGGTGGGCAGCGCGTTCGCGGATGACAAACCTCCTCTCGGCACCTGGCCTGCCGGATCGCAAGGCGACTTGGTGACGATCGGCGCTACCGTTCCCCGTACCGGCGCCTACGCGGTGCAGGGCGAGGATGAGCTCAAGGGCATGCAACTCGCCGTCGAGCACCTCAATGAGGGCAATGACCTGATCAAGCAGATCGCGCCCAAAGTGACCAAGGGTGTGCTGGGCAAGCAAGTGAAGCTTGTCGTCGCGGATTCCGCCGCCAAGCCGAACAACGCCGTGCAGGAACAGCAGGTCTTCATCAACGAGAACAAGATCATCGCCATGACCGGCTCGACCTCGTCCGCGGTCGCGGTGGCTTTGAACAAGTTCGCTGAGCGCGAGAAGATCCTCTATCTGGTCGCCATCTCCGGCTCGAACGACACGACCGGCAAGGACTGCTCGCGCTATTCGTTCCGGCAGTGCTTCTATGGCGAGACCGCCGCCAACGCGATCGGCCCGGTGCTCGTGAAGAACTTCGGTAAAGGCCGGAAGGCTGCGTATATGACGCCGGACTACACCTACGGCCACACGGTGACGAAGTCGGTGAACGATTACCTGACTTCGCAGGGCGGTTGGACCATGGTGACGAACCAGGTGTCGCCGCTTGGCACACAGGACTTCAGCCAGTATCTCACCAACATCGCCAACTCCGGCGCCGAGTTCATCATCAACGTGAACTGGGGCCGGGACGCCGTGCTGTCCGTGCAGCAGGCCCAGCAGTTCGGCCTGACCCCGAAGATGAAGATGGTGATCCCCTATCAGATCCCCTTCCTCGCCAAGGAAGTCGGTCCGAAGCTCACCGAAGGCGTCTTCGCCGCTACCGACTTCTGGTGGACCTTGGAGGACAAGTATCCGCTGGCCAAGATGTTCGTCGACGCCTTCCAGAAGAAGTACAACTACAGGCCCGAATGGGGCGCGGAGAACGCCTACATGCAGTTCGCTATCTGGGGACGCATGGTCTCCGAGGCTGGAACCTTCTATCCGCCGGACGTCATCAAGCAGTACGAAAAGGGCGAAACTTTCCCGTCAATGGTGGGTGAGGTGCGCTTCCGCCCCCAAGACCATCAGCTGATCCGCCCGGTCATCATCGTGCGCGGCAAAGCGCCGAAGGACATGAAGAACGACGAGGACTACTGGGAAGTGCTCGAAGTGGTGCCGGGCGAGCCGCTGATGCAGAAGCCGGACGCCTTCGGCTGCGATCTTGGCGCTTATATCTGACACGGGCCGATGCCTTCTCCGCGCTCGTGCGTGGAGAAGGCCTTCATTTTGCGGCGAACGGGCCGGGCAGGGCGAAACGAGACGTCCAGCGTCTCGAGGCCCGGCCGCTTGACACTCACAAATTGGCTGATTGCATGCCATGATGGCGGCCATGGCGAGAAGGGAATGGGCTGTTCATCGGCCTTGATGCGGGCGGCGGCGTGGTCAACTGGGCAAACTTCATATCGCAATGCTTCAATGGGCTGGTGCTCGGCGCGCTTCTTGCGTTGATCTCTTCCGGTCTGACGATCATCTACGGGACGCTCGGCGTGCTCAACCTCGCGCACGGCGCGATGTTCATGCTGGGCGGCTATGCCGGATGGGTCGCCTACACCTATTCCGGATCCTTCTTCGTGGCGGTAATCGCAGGTTCTCTTTTCGTCATGCTAGTCGGCGTGCTGATGGAAAGGCTCATCATCCGCTATTTCTACGCTCGGCCGAACGAGGACCAGCTCCTCGTGACCTTCGGCCTCGGCATCGTGTTCGTGGAGGCCGTGCGTTTTTTCTTCGGCAGCTTGTCCAAGACGGTGCCGCCGCCGATTGCCGGCATCACGTCGCTCGGCTTCATGGTCTATCCAACGTACCGGCTGGCTCTCCTCGGCATTGTCGCCGTGGCGCTGCTCGTGCTCTATTTTGTGCTTTACCGTACCCGGATCGGCATGATCGTCCGCGCGGGGATTGAGGATTCGGTGATGGTCGATTTGCTCGGGATCGACGTCTACAAGGTCTTCATGCTGGTCTTCGGCATCGGCGCCATGGCCGCCGGCTTCGCCGGCATCGTCAACGCTCCCGTCGTTTCGATCACGCCCGACACCGGCGAATTGATCCTCGTTCAGACCTTCGTCGTCGTCGTCATCGGCGGGGTAGGCTCGTTTCCGGGCGCAGTGCTTGGCGGCCTCCTCGCCGGCGAGATCATCAGCATCACATCGATGTTCAACCCCGGCTATGCCTACGTCATGCTTTTCGTCGCGATGACACTCGTGCTGGTGATCCGTCCCTATGGACTCCTCGGCGCAGCGGGCCGCGAATGAGCGCGGTCCTTCCATGAACACGAAACGTCCCTTCGTCGTCGAGGCGTCAACGGTCATTGCGCTGATCGTCGCGCCCTACCTGCTGCCGCATCTCGGCTTCGCGCTGACTACGGTCAACCGCGTCCTGATTTGGGGCCTGTTCGGGCTCGGCTTCGATTTGCTGTTCGGCTTCACCGGCCTCCTGTCGTTCGGTCAGTCGGCGTTCTTCGGAACAGGCGGTATGTTCGCCGCGTATCTGCTCACCCAGATCAACTTTCCCTATGTGCTGACCTCAATTGCGCTCGGCGCGCTGGTCGCCGGTGTAGTCGGCTACCTGGTCGGCCTGATTGCCCTCAGGCGCACGGGCATCTATTTCGCCATGATCACGGTGGCGATCGCGGAGGTGTTCTTCTTTGCCGAGTTCAATCCGTTGTCGGCCTACACTGGTGGAGAGAACGGATTGCCCGGCGTGCCGACGCCGAGTTTCAACCTCGGGTTTACGAGGCTCCACTTCGACAGCGACCCGTCGATGTATGCCTTCCTGGCATTCTGGTATTTTATCGGCCTGGTGATCGCGCTCCGCATCGTGCGCTCACCCGTCGGAGCGATTTTCAGCGCTCTTCGCGACAATCCTCTGCGCGCGGCGGCGCTTGGTCACAATATTCACGGCTACAAGCTGGTCGCCTTCGTGGTCGCTGCGGCCTACGCCGGCTTCGCCGGCGGCCTCCTCGCCATCATGCAGGGCTTCATGCCGCCGGACGCTTTCATGTTCGATACGTCCGGGCAGCTCGTCATGCAGACCGCCATCGGCGGCGCGGGCACCCTCTTGGGGCCCTTGGTTGGGGCCGCCGTATGGCTCTACCTGAGTGATTTCTTCCAGAACACGCTCCATCTCGGGTCGACCTGGAAGCTGGTGCTCGGGATCGTGTTCGTGCTTCTCGTCTGCTTTCTGAGGCGAGGAATTGTCGGCGCCGTCGTCGATCTCTATCGGATGGCGGCGGGCCGAAGGAAAGCAGCGCAATCGACCATAACGAGAACCGCACCGACCGCATCGCGAGCCCAGCAGGACGTCGTCAGGATAAAGCCACCCGCCGACCGAGCCTCGGGACCGATTCTGCAAGCGACCGGCCTCACCAAGCGCTTTGGCGGTCTGGTGGCCAACAGCGACATCGATTTTGTCGTCAACCACGGTGAAATGCGCGGCATTATCGGGCCGAACGGCGCAGGCAAGTCCACATTCTTCAAGATGCTGACCTGCGAGGTTCCGCCGACGTCGGGCAGGATCGTCTTCAAAGGTCGAGACATTACGGGGATGAGCGTCACCGATGTCTGCCAACTCGGGCTCACCAAGAGCTATCAGATCAATCAGCTCTTCGATCGCCTTACGGTCAGTCAAAACCTGCAAATCGCGGCGCTGGGCCGGATCCGCGGCAAGTTCAAGCTCGACTTGTTCCGGAGCCTACGGGGCATCCCCGACCTCCGCGAACAAGTCGAGGAGACGCTGGCGCTCGTGAATCTGGCCGAGCGGCCGGACACGCCTGTGTCGGAGCTTGCCTACGGCGAGAAGCGGCGCCTCGAGATCGGGCTGGCGCTGGCGACATCGCCGAGCCTGCTGCTCCTCGACGAGCCCCTTGCAGGCATGAGCCCGCGAGAGCGTGTCGAGACGGTCGCCCTGCTCAAGTCGATCGCGAGAGGCCGCACAATGATCATCATCGATCATGACATGGACGCGCTGTTCGAGCTGGTCGAAAAGGTCACCGTGCTGCAGGAAGGCCGCGTGCTGGTCGAGGGCGCGCCCGACGAGATCAAGAGCAACTCCAAGGTGCAGGAAGCCTATCTCGGCGGCATCCGCGGAGAGGCGGCGTGAGCTTGCTCGAAGTGACCGGGCTCAACAGCTACTATGGCGAGAGCCACATCCTCTTCGACGTCTCGCTCCGCGTCGAGAAGCACGAGGCGGTCGCTCTTCTCGGCAGGAACGGGGCCGGCAAGAGCACCACGCTCAAGAGTCTCATGGGCATCGTCGCGCGTCGCACCGGCAGCATCAAGCTCGACGGCGTCGAGCTCGTCGGCCAGCGGGCCCACAGCATCGCCCGCCTCGGAATGCAACTTGTGCACGAGGATCGGCGCATATTCGGCAGTTTGAGCGTCGAAGAAAATATCGTCCTTGCCGGGTTGACCGCCAAGAACAAATGGCCGCTCGATCGCGTCTACGGAATGTTCCCTCGGCTCCAGGAGAGGCGCACCAGCCGCGGCAAGGACCTTTCCGGTGGGGAGCAGCAGATGCTGGCGATCGCGCGCGCTCTGGTGCGCGATCCGAAGATCATCCTGCTCGATGAGCCATTCGAGGGACTTGCTCCGGTCATCGTCCAGGATCTCGTGCGCACGTGCCGCGAGTTGGCGCGGGCAGGGCAGACGATCGTGCTGGTCGAGCAGAATCTGGCGGCGACGCTGGCGTTGGCCGAGCGCGTCTACATCATCAGCAACGGCCACATCGCGCACGAGGGCCCCGCGGCGGAGATCAAGGCGCAGCCCGAACTGCTGCAGCGCTATCTGGGCGTGTAGAGGTCGAGCTCAAGGCGAGAGCTCGCCGAACACCGTCGGCAGAAGCTCGGAAACCGTCGGGTGGATCGCCATCACGCGAGTATAGGCCTTGGCGGTGACGCCGGCCACCATCGCCTCGATTACGCCGTGGATCGCCTCATCGCCCCCGACGCCGAGGATCGCTGCGCCGAGGATCGCGTCGGTGTTTCGGTCGACCACGACCTTCATGAAGCCCAGCGTTTCGCCTTTCTCGACCGCCCGGCTGACCCTCGTCATCGGCCGCTTGCCGATCCGGACCGGATGGCCTTTCGCGCGCGCCTCGGCCTCGCTGAGGCCGACCCGGCCGAGCGGCGGGTCGATGTAGAGGGCGTAGACGGGAATGCGATCGCTCACCCGGCGGTTGGCGCCGTCGAACAGGTTCGAGGCGACGATCTCGAAGTCATTGTAGGACGTATGGGTAAAGGCGCCGCGCCCGTTGCAGTCGCCGATCGCGAAGATGTGGGGGACATTGGTGCGCAATCCGTCGTCGACGACGATGTAGCCGTGCCCGTCGACCGCCACGCCGGCCGCCTCGAGGCCCAGGTCATCGGTGTTCGGCCGCCGCCCTACCGCGAGCAGAACGTGGGAGCCGACGACTTCCGGTTCGCCCGTCGCGCAATTGACTCCGACCGCGATATCCCGCCCGCGCGGCGCGAAGCGGATGCATTCGGCGTCGCAGCGGATCTCGACGCCTTCCGCTTCGAGGATTTCGCGGAGCGCGTCCGACACATCTTCGTCCTCGCGGCTCGCCAGGCGCGGCGCTTTCTCGACCACGGCGACTTCAGCGCCGAAGCGCCGGAACATCTGCGCGAACTCGAGCCCGACATAGCTTCCGCCCACGACGACGAGACGGCGGGGCAACGCATCGAGTTCGAGCAGCGTCGTGTTCGTCAGCGGTTTGATCTGATCGACACCGGGAAAGTCGGGCATGACAGCCCGCCCGCCGACATTGATGAAGAAACGTTCGGCCTCGAGCACGTCGTCGCCGACCCGGACAGCGGTCGGCGACAGGAAGCGGGCGTGGCCGTCGATCACCGTGCAGTTCGCCATGCCGCGCAGCCAGGCGTCGAGGTGCGAGCGCGAGTTCCCGACAACTCGGTTCTTGCGGGCCATGACGGCCGCGAAGTCGACGCTGACCGGACCGGCGGCGACGCCGAACTCGGCGGCGCGACGTGCGAGGCGGGCGGCATACGCGCTGGCCACCATGGCTTTGGTCGGCGTGCATCCGGTGTTCACGCAAGTCCCGCCGATGAGCTTTCGCTCGATGAGCGCCACCTTCCGGCCGGTTGCGGCGATCCGGCCGGCCATCGGCGGGCCGGCCTGGCCGGCTCCGATCACGATCGAGTCGAAACGGCGATTCATAGAAGCACTCCGACAATGACCAGCCCGAGGATGATCGCGCTGGCGTCCTCGATCAGCGCGGCGGGCCGGTCGTGGCCGAACGCCTTGGCCATCCGCGCCCGGATGTCGGCGCTGACATGCGTGCCGAACACCGCGCCGACCGCGCCGGCAATGAGCCCGACGATCCATGAGGAGCCGCCGGACGCGCCAAGCGTCGCGCCTGACAAGGCGCCGCTGAGGACACGGGCGCCGAATTGGGGCGGCGTTTTTCGGCTCGGCGTCCAGGGAAGCTGGTCTCCAACCAGTTCGACGAGCGCGAGCGCGGTAAAGATCCACGGCGTCCAGGCATAACCCATGAAGGCGAGCCAGGAACCGTCAAGAAGGAGGCGACCCGAATGAGCCACCCAACTCACAGCGGCGGGGGCAATGAACGTCCGCGAACCGGCGACGATGCCGGCCAGGAGCGCAACTTCGTAAAGCATCGGCCGCCGCCTTCCTTGGAGCGCAGTCGACAGAATGCACGCGTTAATCTCTTCAGGTCCAGCCGCCGCTGCCTATATCACATGCCGGGCCGCCGTGCGCCTGGTGTTGTCCTCGAATGGATCTCATTGTTCCAACCGATCGCGGCCTCTATTGCGCCGCGGGCGATTTTCATATCGATCCGTGGCTCCCGGTCGCACGCGCGCTGATCACGCATGCGCATAGCGATCATGCCCGCGCCGGCTCGGAGCTTTACGTCTGCCACCGGTCGAGCGCGCCGCTTCTCGAGAAGCGCCTCGGCGATGTTTCGGTCGAGCCGGTCGCCTACGGCGAGAGGCTGACCCGCGATGGCGTCGAGATCTCGTTCCACCCCGCCGGCCACGTTCTGGGCTCCGCGCAGATTCGCGTGGAGCATCGCGGGGAGGTCTGGGTCGCCTCGGGCGACTACAAACTCGAGGACGACAGCGTCTCGACCGCGTTCGAGCCGCAGCGTTGCGACGTCTTCATCACCGAATCGACCTTCGGCTTGCCGATCTACCGGTGGCGCCCGCAGGAGGAGAATTACGCCGCGATCGACGGCTGGTGGCGCGCCAACGCCGAGGCGGGACGGGCGAGCGTGCTCTACGCCTATGCGCTCGGCAAGGCGCAGCGCGTCATTGCGCACGTCGACGCCTCAATTGGGCCGATCGTCTGCCACGGCGCAGTCGAGGCAATCAACGCGATCTACCGGCAGGCGGGCGTCGGCCTTCCGCCGACACGGCTCGTGGGCGACCTCTCCCCTGGAAATCCAGGAGACGCCAAGCGCGTTTTCGCGGGCGCGCTCATCGTTGCGCCGCCCTCGGCGATGGCGAGCGCCTGGCTCAAACGGTTCGGCGACTATTCCGACTCGCTGGCGAGCGGCTGGATGCAGGTGCGCGGCAACCGGCGCCGACGCGGGCTCGACCGGGGCTTTGCGCTTTCCGACCATGCCGATTGGCTCGGACTGCTCGCGGCGATCGAGGCGACGGGCGCCGAGCGCGTGCTGGCGACGCACGGGACGGTCGGGCCGCTGACCCGGTACCTTCGCGAGCAGGGTTTTGACGCGAAAATCCTTCCGACCCCCTACGGCGAGGAGGAAACGCCCACCGAGGGGGCGGCGCCGGAGGTTGGACAATGAGGGCCTTCTCCTATGACAGGTGCGCACTTCTCGGTCTCTCGCCGTGAGTCACCGGGTTCCGTTCAAGAACATAATTAGAACATTTCCTTGCCAAAAACCTGATCTCGTGCCATTGTGCATTCAAGGCTTGAGATTGCCGCCCCGGAGCGCCATGCATGACCGACGAAGCGTCCCTCTGTCAGCGCGCCGCGGGGCGAGGGCCAAGGCGCCGCCGGCGAGGCGCATTGAGCGCTCGGAGGCCTATTTCGACTTCGTCGGCTCGGGCTATGGCTGTCAGCGGACTGCGACGTGGCGAAGGTCAGCCTCGCCCCGGTCCTGCGCGAGGTCGACAAGGCGCTCGCCGCGCGGATACTGCACGCGCCCGAGCGCTACCCCTCCCTGCGGGTCACGTCCCTGACGAAGGCGCAACTCCTTGAAAAGGCTGGATTCATGCACGGTAATTGCTTCCCTTGAGGTTCCTTTCCCTTCCCCTGAGGTTCTACTCATTTCCCCTACTGTCCCACTTCCTTCCCCTGGAATTTATCTTCCTTCCCCTGGCGTCCTTGCGACATTGAACGGTCGGTCGGATGACACGGAGAGACCCGGCGTGTACGTTGCTGCGCTTCGGGCCGCCATGCGTCCACTCACCGCAAAGTGGGAAAAGGGAGCCTGGCGACCATAGATGTATGAATGCGGTAGGTCTCCCTTCGGGAGAAGCGGTTGGTGAAAGCCTTTTCCGACCTCTACCGGCGGCTCGAACTCGGCGACCTCGATCCGGGCGAAGCAGGCGGCGCTCGTGGAAGCCTTCGCAGCCGCGAAAGACGATACCATGCAGTGGGGAAGCGCGGCGTGGATGATCTATTTTTTGGCGGGAGGCAAGCCTCGCCAGACGGTTCCGACCCGTCTCCTCTGGCGCCTGGCGGTCGAGGGCTCGGGACTGCCGGAGTGGCTCTGCGAGGAATGTTATTCGAATGTCGGCGATCTCGCCGAGACGCTCTCGCTTCTCCTGCCCGAAGGCGTCGCCGGGGAGGCGGTCACGCTCGACCTTTGGATGCGCGAGCGCCTCCTGCCTCTGCCGGCGCTCGACGAGGAGGAGCGCTACGCGCGGCTCAAGCGCTGGGTGGAAGAGCTGCCCGCTGACCAGCGCCTCGTCTTCTTCAAGCTCATCACCGGGGAGCTGCGCATTGGCGTGTCGCGGCTGCAGGTCGTGAAGGCCCTGGCTGCCGTCGCCGGCGTTGAAGAGAGCCGCATGGCGCAGCGTATGATTGGATACGCGCAAGCGCGGCGCAGCCCATCCGCGGACGATTTCCAGGCGCTCATCGGTGAGGTCGCGCATGCGGAGGCGCAAGCGCTCGACGCCGGCCGGCCCTATCCATTCTATCTCGCGCAATCCTGGCAAGGGCCGGTCGAGGCGATGCAGGAGAGGCTCGGGCCTCCGTCGGACTGGATCGTCGAATGGAAGTTCGACGGCATCCGGGCGCAGCTCCTGAAGCGCGGCGAGGATTGGCGGCTCTGGTCGCGCGGCGAGGAGCTGATCTCCGAGGCCTATCCCGACCTCGAGCCGCTCGCCCGTGCGCTACCTTCGGGCGTCGCGCTCGACGGCGAGCTCGTCGTGCTCGTTCCGCCGGCCGGCGACTTCACTGCGGAGTTGCTAGACGGTCTCGCGCCGTTCGCCAGCCTGCAGCAGAGGCTTGGACGCAAGGTCGTCAACTCGAAGACAATGCGGGAACTCCCGGCCGCCTTCATCGCCTACGACCTCCTTGAAAGCGAAGGTCGGGACATCCGCGGCGAACCGCAGAATGAGCGAAGGGCTCGCCTGGAAGACCTCGTCGAGCGGATGCTTGCAGCCACGCGAGAGCAGCAGCGCGAGCCGCTGCCCTTGCGCCTGAGTCCGACGGTGTCGGCCGACGATTGGCCGCGGCTGGCGGTTGTCCGCGAGCAGGCGCGTGCGCTCGGGCGCGAGGGACTGATGCTGAAGGCGCGCGAAGGCGCCTATGGGGTTGGACGACGCAAGGGCGCCGATCGCATGAACGTCTGGTGGAAGTGGAAGCTCGACCCAATGAGCGTGGACGCCGTTCTGATCTATGCGCAACGCGGCCATGGCCGCCGCTCCGGCGTCTACAGTGACTACACTTTTGCCGTCTGGAGCGGGGAAGACGGCGTCGAGAACCGCGAACTCGTGCCTTTCGCCAAGGCCTATTCGGGCCTCAGCGATGCGGAGATGCGCGAGATGGACGCGATCATCCGCCGCACCACGGTCGAGAGCTTCGGTCCGGTGCGCAGCGTGAAGCCCACCCAGGTGTTCGAGCTCGGCTTCGAGGGCATCGCGAAGAGCAACCGACACCGCAGCGGCATTGCGGTGCGGTTTCCCCGAATGCTGCGTTGGCGCCGCGACAAGCCGGTCGCCGAGGCCGACACGCTCGACGCGCTTAGGGCGCTGCTGCCGGCGAGGCCAGAGGAATGACATCGATCCATCTTTACGCTCGCCCCATAACGTGGCACGCCTTCCCGCCTTACTCGTTCGGGGAGGCGCAAGATTGGATTCGCTATCCATCGCCGTCATCGTCGCCGCCCTCCTCGCTGCGAGCGGGTTCATCGGCCTTTTCCTGCAGCGGCGGCTCGCCGATTGGCATACGTCGGAGCGCTCGCGCGACATGATCGGCGGCGTCGTCGGGCTGCTCACGCTCTTGCTCGCCGTGAACCTCGCCCTCCTGATCTGGACGGCCTACGGCGTCTACAGCACCCAGCAGACCGAGCTGCAGACGCTCGCGGCGCGGGCGCTCGAGTTCGACCTGGAGATGCGCCAGTACGGGCCGGAGGGCGATCGCGGCCGGGAGCTGCTCAGGCGCGACCTGGTCTGGGCCCACGAGCAGTTCTGGGGCGACGACACCTCGCGCGCCGCGGCTTATGACGCGTCCTACAAGGCGATGGGCGATTTGATGAACTTCTTCGAAGGAGTCGAGCCGAAGACACCGGCGCAGAAGGAATTGCTGAGCGCCGCGCGCTCCAACTACGCCTTCATAGGCGAGCAGCGGATCCTCATGTCGATGCAGGCGGCGACGCCGGTCGCCTGGCCGCTTGTCTTTGCGGTGACCTTCTGGTCGTGCCTGATGTTCGGAGGCATGGGGCTGCTCTCGAAGCTCAATCCGATGGCGGCGACCATGCTCGTGCTCGGCGCCGCGTCGATCGGGGTGGCGATCTTTCTTATCCTCGAGTTCAACAAGCCCTACACGAGTTCGATTCGGGTCTCGCCGGCGCCGCTCGAACAGGCGATCGTCCAGCTCGATCAGCCGACGACAAAGTGAGAGAGGGTGTAAGGCGACCTGAGAAAGCAGCGCATTTGAATACTTGAGACCCTGAGCAGTTCCGCGCAGAGTTCGCGACCTGCGATTTCGCGGAACGGCGTAGATGGCCGGGGCAAGCCGGCGCTGACGGCCGCGAAGGCGTGGCGCATTCACAAAGGAGGCTCATCATGGCGCAGTACAAAATTCTGAGCGACGCGGAGATTCGTTCGGCGCTTGCCGACTTGCCGGACTGGTCGGTCAAGGCGCCCAACATCGAGGCGACCTTCGCGTTGAACACGTTCCGCGACGCCATCGCCTTCATCGTCGAGATCGCGATCGAGGCCGAGGTGATGAACCATCATCCGGAGTTCAAGAACTCCTACAACATCGTCTCCTTCTCGTTCTGCACCCATGACGCCGGCATGAAGATCACCGACCTCGACATCGAGACGGCCCGGAAGATCAGCGCACTGGCGAAGCGGTTCCAGGCGATGCCGTGACGGCGGGAGCTTCGGCGGGAGGCAAGCGCTCACCCCGGCCCTCTCCCGCAGCCGGGAGAGGGAGCGCGTTCCCTTCTCCCGCCTGCGGGAGAAAGTGGCGCGAACCGTCGGCGGAGGGGTCTCGGTGAAAGCAGGCGAGTTCGCCGGCAAAGTCGCCATCGTGACCGGCGGCGGGACGGGCGTCGGCTTCGCCGTCGCGCGCGCCTTCGCGGGCGAAGGGGCGCATGTCGCGATCGCAGGACGGAGGCAGGCGCTGCTGACCCATGCCGCGGCGCTGATCGAGGAGCAAAACGGGGCGCCGGTCCTGACCGTCCCTGCGGACATGGCGAACCCCGACGATTGCGAGCGGATCGTCGCCGCGGCGATCGAGCGGTTCGGGGCGGTCGACATTCTGGTCAACAACGCCGCCCTCTTCGCGCTCGCGCCTCTGATCGACGCGGACGCGGCAGAGGCGACGCGGTTTCTCGCGACCAACGTTGCCGGCCCGCTCCATTGCGCGCGCGCCTTCGCCAAATGGGCCTTCGAGCAAGGACGGGGCGGCGTGATCGTCAACATCAGCAGCATTGCCGGCGCGCGGCCTGCGCCCGGCTGTGGGCTCTATTCGGCATCGAAGGCGGCGCTCGACAGCCTCACCCGTTCGATGGCTCTCGAATGGGCGCCGAAGGGCCTGCGGGTCAACGCGGTCGCGCCGGGCCATGTCGCGACCGAGGGCGTAATCGAAGATTTTCGCGCCGGAAGGCTGGACGAAGCGGCGATGATCAAAAGAATTCCCGCGGGCCGCATCGCCGACGTCGATGACATCGCCGACGCGGTGCTGTTCCTCTGCAGCGATCGGGCTCGCCACATCATGGGGCAGGTTCTGACGGTCGACGGGGGAGAGGGGTTCTAGGCATGCAGCGGAGACAACCAGGATCCGGTCCGCCATGACGGAGAAGAGCGGCTCCGTCGAATTCTCGACCTGGGTGGCGTTAGCCTTCGGGGCGGTCGCGGTCGGGATCGTCGCGGTTTATTCTTCGTCTCTGTGGGTCTTGATCCCGGTCGGCCTGATCGGCGGCTACGTCGGCTACAGAGCCGAAAAAATCGCCCGGCGGCATGTTGAAAGAGCCTTGTCGAAAAGGCGGTCGCCTTGACCGATGCCGCCGAACGTCTTTCGCTTCGAAGAAAGCCGGAGTCGCGAGCGCCGCGGTCGCGGAGGGGTTTACAACGCGCTGTCGCACAACCTGCCGACGTAGACGACGGGGAGGCATAAGACTGAGGTCACACAGCCTTCGCAAAGGACGCGCCCACCAGGAGCGCCAGAGTAAGGCTTTCCGGATTGCAAAGCCTCTTTTGCCATTACCGCTGCTCCCAAACCGAACTCGCCACCGGCGACCCGTTTCCCCTCACGCGAACGCTTTCGCCATCGCCTTGTGCTTGGCGACGAGCGCGCCGAGGTCGATCCCTTCAGGCGCGCCTTCGACGACGCGCCACCGGCCTGCCACCATGACCCGATCCGCGCGATGGGCGCCGCACAGGACGAGAGCCGCAATCGGATCCTGCGCGCCGCTGAAGCGCGGTTCGTCCAGACGGTAGAGCGCCAGGTCGGCCTCCATTCCGGGGGCGATGGAACCGATGTCTTCGCGGCCGAGGCAGCGCGCTGAGCCCTCCGTCGCCCAGCGAAGCGCGTCATAGGGATTGAAGGCAGCATGGCCGTAGCGCAGGCGCTGCAGCATCAGCGCGTGACGCGCCGCCTCCATCATATTGGAGGAATCGTTCGAAGCCGAACCGTCCACGCCGAGGCCGACTGCGACGCCCGCCGCCTCAAGCTCGCGGGCCGGGCACGTTCCGACGCCGAAAGCCATGTCGGCGGCGGCGCAATGCGCGACGCCGACGCCGGCCCGCCCGAGACGAAGGATTTCGTCCTCGTTGAAATGGATCCCGTGCGCGACCCAGGTTCCCGGATGCAACCAGCCTGCTTCCTCCAGAAGATCGACCGAGCGCTTTCCGAAGGTCTGCACGGCATAGGCGTCCTCCTCGGGCGATTGGCAAAGGTGGCAGTGCAGGCCAGCGTCGTAGCGCCCAGCGAGTTCCGCCGATTCCGTCATCACCCGCTGCGGCACGGCGAGCGGCGAGCAGGGCGCGAGCGCGACCCGGATCATGGCGCCTGGCCTTTTGTCATGGAACAGCTTCAGGACCCGCTCGCTGTCCTTAAGGATCGCGTCAGAGTCCTGCACGATCGAGTCAGGTTGCAGGCCGCCGTCCTTTTCGGAGATGCCCATCGAGCCGCGCGTCACCGTCATGCGCATTCCGAGCTTCTTCGCCTCTTCGACCTCGATGTCGATCGCGCGCTCGAGGCCCGGCGGAAAAAGGTTGTGGTGGTCAGCGGTCGTTGTGCAGCCCGAGAGCATAAGTTCGACCAACGCCATGCGGACGGCGACCCGGAGCGCCGCGGGCGTCATGCGATCCCATACGCGCTCCATCGCCACGAGCCAGGGAATGAGATCCAGCCCGGACCCGACCGGATGGGCGCGAGTCAGGCTCTGGTAGAAATGATGGTGGGCATTGACCAGGCCAGGCAGGACGACGTGGCGCGAGGCGTCGAAGGTTGCTCCCCAGGGTTCGAGCGGCGTTGCTCCGTGTGGAACGCATTCGACGATCTTTGCCTCCTCGACGACGATCCCGCGCCCCGCCTCCGGCGCGCGGATTGCGAGCGGGTCCTTGATCCACAGGCGCATGAGCGAGATCCAATTGGGCCCAAAGGGCGTGGACGGCAACCGGTTAGCGATGATCCTGCCGAAACGCCAGCCCCGCGCTTGCGCTGCCTCGACTGCATGAATTTGGATTCGACGGCCCATAGCCTGCCGTTTATGGTACGGCGCGGTCCGCTGCGGCGAAAGCTTCGCCGGCGGTTGGGGAGGCATCCACGCATCACGGCGCCTCCGGAAAGAAACTTTGGAGGAAACGAATGCGCGCTCTGATCATCGCCGCCTTGGCGGGGGCGGCCTTGGCTCAGCCGGCCTACGCTCTCGACAAGGTGACGTTCGCTACCAATTGGCTGGCCGACCCCGAGGCCGGCGGCTACTATCAGGCGCTCGTGGACGGGACGTACCAGAAATACGGCCTCGACGTCACGATCCAGCCCGGCGGGCCTGCCTCGAACGGCGGCATGCTGCTCGTTGCCGGCAAGATCGAGTTCTTCATGGGCGGCGACATGATCGGCGATTTCCTCGACGTTCAGAACAACATCCCGCTGATCACGGTCGCCGCGGACTTCCAGAAGGACCCACAGTGCTTCATGTCCCATCCGGGCGTCGGCCTCGACAAATGGCAGGAACTGCCGAACGCCAAACCTGCCTTCGTCAGCGCCGGCGCCGTCAACACCTTCTGGGCCTGGATGCGCAGCGCTTACGGATTCAAGGACGAGAACATCAAGCCGTACAACTTCAACTCGGCCCCGTTCATCGTCGACACGCATTCGATCCAGCAGGGCTACATCACGTCGGAGCCTTTCGAGATCGAACAGCAGGGCCACTTCAAGCCAAATGTCTTCCTGCTGTCCGACTACGGCTATACGACCTATTCGACGGAGATCGTCACCCGTCGTGAAATCGTCGACCAGAAACCCGACATGGTGCAGCGCTTCGTAAGCGCCTCCGCGATCGGCTGGTATCACTATCTCTATGGCGACAACGCCAAGGCGAACGCGATGATCAAGCGAGACAACCCCGAGATGACGGACGCTCAGATCGCCTTTTCGATCGGCAAGATCAAGGAATACGGCATCGTCGATTCGGGGGACACGCTGACCAAGGGCATCGGCGCGATGACCGACGAGCGGTGGTCTGACTTCTACAACAAGATGGTGAAGGCCGGCGTCGTCAAGGCCGGCATCGATTACAAGAAGGCCTACACCCTGCAGTTCGTCAACAAGGGCGTCGGCCTCGACTTGCGGCCGAAGAACTGATTTGGAGTGGGAAGGTGGTGACTCTTCAGCGCCGCCTTCGCGTCATTTCTGCGACGCGGGGAGGGCGTTGTAGATTTGCGGCGGCAGCACTGCCGAGACCGCGATCGGCACCGTCTCCGACGAGCGGTAGTTTCGCACCCTGTTCCTCACCGGCGGAAGGCTTTGCAGAAAGGCCGCGATCGCGATCGCGTCCTCGTCGGTCAGCCGGGAAAAGGAAGCGGAGGGCATCACCCCGCTGAGCTCGCTGCCGTCCGGCCTCTTGCCTTTGCGGATCGCGGTGACGATCTGTTCCGAAGTCCATTGGCCGAGCCCCGTCTCCTTGTCGGGCGTCAGGTTACTGCCGACGAACACGCCCTGGCTCGGAATGGAGAAGCCGACGTCCGAACCGCCGAGGTAGCGCTTCATGTCGGGGGCGCCGAGCATGCCGCCCGGCGTATGGCAGTCCGAGCAGCCGGCGATGCCGACAAGGTAGCGCCCGCGCGCGAGCTGCGCCTCGTCCGCCGCAGCGGGCCTTACGAGACAGCAGAGCGCGAGCCCAAGCGCGCCAAGACCTCTTGCTTCGACAGTCCAGCCCATCCTCGCCTCTCTCATTGAGCCGCTCAATCGGCGGCGACGCCTGATATGACGATCCCCTTCAAGTGGTCGGGAACCCGCCAGACCTGCGACGGATCTGGCTTGTGCGCGACCGGAGCGACCTCGCCCCGCCACGCCGCGCCGACCATCTGGGCGGTCTGATAGGCCATGACGTTCCAACCCGCTCCCTCGAGCGTGCGCAGACCCTTCGCCACATGGGGCGAGACCAGATCGTGAAACAGGACCATCGCGGTCGGCTCGAGATAGGGGGCGAGCGCAAGCGCGTCCCGCGTTGGGGCTTCGCCGTCATGGTCGCCGTCGATGAAGGCGAATGACCATCGAACTCCAGCTTCGCCCAAGCGTTGGACGGCCGCGGGGCTCGCCTCCGGCACAAAGATCGTCGTCTCGCCACCCCCGGCGGCGCGCGCGACCTCTTCGAGCTCCGCCCGCCACCCCGGATCGGCAAGCAGCGGTTCGATGACGTGCAGACTTCCCAGGCCTGAAGCGAGGAGATGCGCGGTCGACCAGCCACGCCAGGCGCCGACCTCGATGCCCTTGAGGCCCGCGAACAGCCGCGCGTTCGAATAGAGGACAGCCGCCTCGTCGCGGTTGATGAAGCCGACAATCGAATTGCGCCGGTCGACCCGGAACGGATGGTCGATCTCTCTTCGCAGCCAGGGCCAGGTCGATACGCTCTTGTCGGCCACGATCATGTTGGGGAACAGGTGATCGAGTCTCGGGACGTCGAGGTTGTCGGAGACGTAATCCTTCGTCATCGATCGGGCCCGGGGCGAAAATGCCGACATCGCGGAGTTGCATGTCCGCAAGACCGCCGTCAAGAATTGCCGCTTGAGAGGCGTCGGGAATGAAATCGGGCGACAGTTTGACCAGCGGCCTAGTCGACATTACATCTAAGCGGTCTACTGGACGACAAAGTGCGGCCAATGCGTTTATGCAGGGCTATGCGTGGAATGTCTGACTTTCGTACCGAGCATCGGGCTGGGACGAACAGGACGGCGTTTTCGGGTGCTATGGGGCTGGGGCGGGCTCGGGAACCGTCGGCAAGGCAGGCCGGTTGGTGCGCCAAATGACAAAGGTCGTGACGTTTCCGTCTTCGGGAGGAAAGCCCGCTTCGAAGGCCGCCAAGGCGGCGCTCGTGGCGTTCAAGGGGGTCGACAAGGTTTTCGCGAACCAGGTCACGGCTTTGTCGGGGCTCGACCTTGAGATTCGCGGCGGTGAACTCCTCGCCCTGCTCGGGCCGTCCGGTTGCGGAAAGTCCACCGTTCTCCGCCTTCTGACAGGCCTCGCTGAGCCGACCCGCGGCGAGATCACATGGAGCTGCGATCGTCCCGAATTCGGCTTCGTGTTTCAGGAGCCGACGCTGATGCCCTGGTCGGACGTGTTCTCCAACGTCTGGCTGCCGCTTCGACTGGCTGGCATGTCGAAGGAGAAGGCGAGATCGCGCATCGAGGAGGCGTTGGCCCAGGTCGGGCTGTCGGGCTTCGCCAAATCCTATCCGCGTCAGCTGTCTGGCGGCATGAAAATGCGGGTGTCTATCGCCCGCGCGCTCGTAACGCGCCCGGCGGTGCTGCTGATGGACGAGCCGTTCGCCGCACTCGACGAAATCACCCGCCTCAAGCTCAACGACGAACTTGCGGCGCTGCAGTCCTCGCTCGGAGCGACGGTCGTCTTCGTCACGCACTCCGTGTTCGAAAGCGTTTATCTCGCCGATCGGATCGTCGTAATGGCCGCGCGCCCCGGACGCGCGGTGGCGGAGATCATCGTCGACGCGCCGCCGATCCGACGCGAAGGGTTTCGACTGACTCCCACTTACGCGGAGACATGTCGCCGCACGTCCGCGGCGTTGCATGTGGCGATGGGCGAAGAGCCACCGACAGAGCTTACCGAATGAACCGCGACGACCTCGTCGGCTACGCCGTTCCCGCCTTCACGCTCGGCCTTGGGCTGCTGGCGTGGGAGGGGGTCGTACGCTACTTCGCGATCCCGCCCTATCTCTTGCCGGCCCCGAGCGTCATCATCGCCACGCTCATCACCGATTGGCCGACGCTCTCCGCCTCCCTCTGGGTGACGCTGTCGATCACGCTGAAGGCGCTTGTCGCAGCTGTCGTCGGAAGCGTGACTTTGGCGATCATCTTCGCCCAATCGCGGCTCGTCGAACGGGCGTTCTATCCTTTCGCGGTCGCCATGCAGGTGACGCCGATCGTCGCGATCGCGCCGCTGCTCCTGATCTATCTGACCCCCTCGGTGGCGGTTCTGGTCTGCGCCTTCCTGGTCGCGTTCTTTCCGCTCCTCGCCAACACCACGCTCGGTCTTTCGTCCGCCGACCATAATCTCGTCGATCTGTTCAATATGTACCGCGCCTCGCGCTTCCAACAGTTTATGCTGCTCAGGCTGCCGTCGGCGCTGCCGTATTTTCTTGCCGGCCTGCGCATCAGCGGCGGCCTTGCGCTGATCGGCGCGATCGTGGCGGAGATCGCCGCCGGCTCCGCGGGGCAGGGTTCCGGCCTCGCCTATCGCATTGTAGAATCGGGATTTCGCCTCAACATTCCGAGAATGTTTGCAGCGCTCCTCTTGATCTCGGTCGCGGGCATCACAATTCATGTCGTTCTGACCGCCCTCTCGCACTGGCTGTTGTCGGAGTGGCATGAGAGCGAACGCGGGCGGGAGACGTGATCCTGCCGGTGAAACAATACGCATAAAGATACGTAGAAGAAATTAGCGCCTCGACCGGCAGTTCATACGCCGCCGTCGGGACGACGGGGTGGGAAATCGCGCCGAGCATTTACGAAGGCGATGTGATATGAACATCGAATATCGGGTCGGGGCCCGAATGTCCGTCCTGCGCAAGCTCGGACTTGCGAAGTCTCGTCAACACCGCGACTTTCGACATCGCGGCGGCCCATGCGGCGCTAGTGCGCCGGCAGGCGGTTCCGGAGCGGATCGAAACGGACGGCCTGATCGTCGACGTTCCGGCCGGCGTCTATCATCCGCTGCCGGATTCGAGCTCCGAGTTCTTCATCCGCAACATCAAGGCGATGAACCCGAAGGTCATCGACAAGACGCTTGAGATCGGAGCGGGCTGCGGAATCATCTCCCTGTTCATCGCGGCCAATTGGACGTCGAGAACCGTTGCCACCGATATTTCTCCGATCGCGGTCCAGGCGACGCTCGACAACGCGCAGCTCAACAACCTCGCCCTGAGCGCTTTCCAGTCGGACCTATTCGAGAAGATCGACGAGCGGAACTTCGACCTCATCATCTTCAATACGCCGATGATCGACAAGAATCCGGAGAACGACATCGAAAAATACAGCCTCTGCGACCCGCACGGCCATATCACCGAGACCTACCTGCGCCAGGCGCGCCACCATGTCTCGAAGGACGGGCTGATCATCTTTTCGATCTGCAACAACTCGGCTTACGAAGTTCTGGACGGGATCGATCTGGATTACTCGGTTGTCGGTTTCGAACTTGGCTACAGCGGCTTCTGGCGGGCGATCGTCGGCGCGCGGGTCTGAGGGACTAATCGTCCCTTTGGTGGGCGGGCCGTCCCGGCCGGGAGAACGCCCCCGAGCGATGCCTTGCGCGATGTAGGGAGATGGCCCTATACGCCCAACCCCTCGAACGCGATGACTTGGCACGGGTCGCCCGCCCTGGCCGCCGCGGCGCGCGGCGGCCGGACGATCAGCCCTTCGGCGCGCGCCATGACTTTGACGAGCGAGGAATCCTGCAGCTCCGCCGGAGTCGCCGCCAGCGCTCCGACCGCGTCCCTCGCAAGCGAACAGCGCATATAGTCCTGTCGGAGTCCGTTCGGCGGGAGGTCGACGGCGAGGCGGCCGGGGCGGCTTGGATCCGCGCCGGCGTCGGGTTCGCCGTGCAGGGCGCGCAGCAGCGGGCGAAGAAACAGGATCGAGCAGACCATGGACGAGGTCGGATTTCCCGGCAGGCCGAGTACCCGCATTCCGCCAAGCCGCCCGTGCATCAGCGGCTTGCCGGGCCGCATCGCGATGCGCCAGAACCCGAGCTCCATTCCGGCGGCGACAAGCGCCTTCTGCACGAGGTCGTGGTCGCCGATTGATGCGCCGCCAAGCGTCACCAGCACGTCGGCGCCGAGCGATCTGGCCCGCCTTATCAACTCGTCGAGCGCGCCCATCGTGTCGGCGGCGATGCCGAGGTCGATCGCGACCCCACCGCAGGCTTCGACAACCCCCGCCACGGCAAAATTGTTGGAGGCGATGATCTGCGAGGGGCCGAGCGTTCCGCCCGGAGGGACGAGCTCGTCGCCGGTTGCGAGGACGGCGACCCGGGCTCGACTGTGAACCGGCAGATCGACATGATTTGCCGCCGCTGCGAGCGCCACGTCTCGCGGCGACAGGCGCCGACCGGCCTGAATCAGGGACTCGCCCCCATGGAAGTCCAGTCCAGCGGAACGCAAGTTTTCGCCCTCCGACGCCGTGGACGCGAGTTGGATGCGGTCGCCGTCCCGCCGCACGTCTTCCTGCACCACGACGGCGTCGGCGCCCTCGGGCATGGGCGCGCCGGTGAAAATCCGCGCCGCCTCGCCTGGACCAACGACGCCGCTGAAGGCGCGGCCCGCGGCAGATTCGCCGATCACGGTCAGCGTCGCGGGGAGAACGGACGCGTCCGCGGCGCGCAACGCATAGCCGTCCATCGCCGAATTGGGGAAGGGCGGCTGGGTGCGCAGGGCGACGAGATCGCGCGCCAGCACGCGGCCATGAGCGGCGGCGAGCGGGACGAGCTCCTCCCCCAGAGGAATGTCGGCCGAGGCGAGCACGCGCCCAAGCGCTTCCTCGACCGAGATCATTCCGCTCATCGCTCATGCTCCTGTGCGCGCCATTCGCCCGATTTGCCGCCGCGCTTCTCGACGAGGCGGATCGCTTCGACGACCATGCCGCGGTCGATCGCCTTGGCCATGTCATAAACTGTGAGGCAGGCGACAGCGACCGCCGTCAGGGCCTCCATCTCGACTCCCGTCGAACCCACGCACCGCGCCTCCGCCCGGACTGCAAGTCCGGGGAGGGCCTCGTCGGGCGCGATGTCGACTAGGACCTTGCTCAGCTGCAGCGGATGGCAGAGCGGAATCAGGTCCGACGTCTTTTTGGCGGCCATGATCCCGGCGATACGGGCCGCGCCGATCACGTCTCCCTTTTTTGCGTCGCCGGCCAGGATCGCCCGAAGAGTAGCCGCCGCCATCCGGACGCGCCCTTCGGCGACCGCCACGCGCGCCGTCCGATCCTTCCCCGATACGTCCACCATCCGCGCTTCGCCGTCCGAGCCGACATGGGTGAGGCGGTCTTCACCTTCGCAGCGGCCATTCTGAGAGGCCATGGAAACCTTTTCTTTGCGCCCGCTTCGGGACGGGGAGGGGACGGGCGCTTTTCAAGCAAAATTCGCCGCGCGCGGCAATCGTGGCGCGACAATTGTAGGCGGCCGGGACCGAGTGTAAGGACCCCAGAACCATGACCCGCGACCCAACCATCGCCTATGTCCTCCTTCGCAATTCGGTCTTCGGGCCGAAAGGAGCGGCGTCGGTGGAGCTTTGCGTGCGCGACCTCGTGCGCCACAGCCGTTATGCGGGTTCGAACTCTCGTTTTCTGCCCAAAGGTGGACGACCCCTTCGATGGGATCGCGATCGAGACTGTTCCCGAGTCCTTGTTTGGAAATATCGCCAAGGCCTGGAGCGTTGGCCGCATGCTGCGGCGGCGCGGCGTCGACGTTGCGATCGTCGAAAACCATCTGCCGGTAGCCGCGACCATCGCGACGGTCGCGCGCCTGCCGGTGATCCTGCACAGCCACGCCTATGAGAAGCCGCCCGCGAGCCGGGTGAAGCGGATCGTCCGCGACGCGCAGCTCAGCCGGATCTCCGGACTCGCCTTCGTGAGCGAGGACTGCGCCAACCGGTTTCTCATGAACTACCCGAAGGCGCGGGGGCCGATGCGGGCCGTGCCGAACGGGCTCGAGATGGCGGAATGGTCAGACGCGGGTCCCAAGGACAAGACGATCCTGTCCGTCGGCCGCGCGCTCGACGACAAAGGCCACAGGGAAGCCATGGCGGCGATCGTGCGTCTTCTGCCGGCTAGGCCAGACTGGCGGGCGCGGTTCATCCTGTCGGCGACCGACAGGGAGCCGAAGACCGTGCAGGCGCTAAGCGAGGCCGCGGCGCGAACGGAAGGCCGGGTGACGATCGAGACGAATCTGCCTTATGCCGAAGTGAAAGGCGCCTGGGAGAAGGCGGCGGTCGCGGTGGTGCTGACGAAAACGCCGGAGCCCTTCGGCCGCACGGCTCTCGAGGCGCTTGCGAGCGGCGCGGCGTTGCTGAGCTCGGGGCTCGGCGGTCTCGCGGAGGTCCACGGCCCGCATGCCGAGGTCGCCAATCCGGCCGATTCCGAGGGCCTCGCTGTGCGGCTCACCTCGCTGATGGATTTGCCGAACCTGCGCGAAAAGCTCGCGCGCGCCGGTCGAGATCGCGTCGCAACGCTCTACGACATCCGCACGGTCGCAAAGCGGATGGATGACTTTATTGACGAAGTGCTCGACCGGCGGGGCTCGAGGCGCGCCGCCCAGGCTCGCGCGGCCAGCCCTGTCCTAGCACTACTTTGGCAGATTTGACGGATTCACCGGGCTGAGCGGCCTTGCGCAGTGTGGGCATTTGCTCGGCGGATGGCGCACGAAGAGATCAAGAATGGCCTGCCTGATGGCTGGCAGGCTCGGTTGCGGCGGCGGTCCCCCAATTCTTTTTTTTCCGACCCGCGGCCTTGAGGCGGCGGGACTGAAGGAAGGCATAGGCCATCATGGTCATCAAAGCGTGTCGGTGCAGCCCGAACCAAGATCGGCCTTCGAAGTGGTCGAGGCCAAGTTCCTCCTTCATCTGCTGATGCGCCTGTTCGCAGACCCATCTGGCTTTGATCGTGGCGGCAAGGGTCCTGAGGCTGACGTCGGCGGGAAGATTGGACACGTAGTATTTTTGCTCGCCCGTCGACCTGCGCTCGCCGACGAGCCAGACTTCGTCGCCGGGCATGCATTGCATGCGATCATCGGCCATGCGGTGCTTGTGGCCGTCAGCGACGCGGACGCGACGGGCCGCAAAGAGGCAGGTCAGACGGCCTTTCGTGCCGCGTCGCCAGTTGATCCTTCGCCACGTCTCCCCGGCCAAGGCGGTTTCGGCGGAGATCGGCGGTTGATCCGGAATGCTGTATTTGCGCGGCCTTCCCGCCTTGGCGACGGGGAAGGTCACGGCGACGTCGGCGGGATAGACGTTCTGGCGTTTCGACAGGCCCACCGCCCACTTGAGACCGCGCTCGCTCAGCGCCTGGCGGAAGGACCCGCTGGACCCGTAACCGGAATCGGCGAGGACGCAGCCAAATCGCGCGCCCGAGGCGATGACGCGGTCGATCTCTTCGATCGCGATTTCCGGCTTGGTTCGTGCGGCCCGTTTTTCCTCCGGCACACGCGCTTGCGCCATCCGTTCGGGATCGCTCGTCCACTCTTCCGGCAGGAACAGCCGCAGGCCCACCGTCACCGGGACCTCTCGCGATGCGAGCGTCAGCGAGACCAACGACTGACAGTTCGCCGTCTTGCCCAGCGCGGAAGCATATTGCGGCGCGACGCCGACCGAATGCTCGCCCTTCTTCGGCAACGCCGTATCGTCGACGATCAGCCACGCGTCGGCGCCGCCGACCATTCGGTCGGCTTCGGCGAGCAGAACCTTCTCAAGCGGCGCCGTATCCCACGCCCTGCCGGTGATGAAATGATGAAGCTGGTCGTATCCGACTTCGCCGTCCCGCGCCGCCATAGGCTGGACGCTCTTGCGATCTCCCGCGCCGATCAGACCCGCAATGTAGGCCGGGCACATCCGCGCGCGCACCTTGTGCCGCAAGGCGCTTACGAACGGCGCCAGCCACGTTTCCAGATCGGACTTCCAGGTCGCGTCCATGGTCGGCCCTCCACAAGCCGACCACCCATGAATCACGTAAAACGCGATTCGAGAATCCCAATCCCGCCAAGCCGCTCAAAAATCTGCCAAAGTAGTGCTAGGGCGTGTGTTCAGTTGAGGAGGATGACGGCGCAGGCGAGTTGAACCCCGGCGAGGAAAATCTTATCGAGCTTGTCGTAGCGCGTGGCGATGGCGCGGAAATGTTTGAGCTTGTTGAAGAAACGCTCGATATCCCATCCACGATGCCGCTCATAAATTGACGAAGCCGGACGAATCACCGAGAATCGGGTTTGAAGCGCTATCTGCCCTGGCGCGTTGGCTTGGATCCCGCGATGAGCGATCTGCCGGCGTCGATCTGGACCCTGTTGCCCCCGGAACGAAGGGGACGCATAGCGACGCTCCTGGGTCAGATGGCTTTGCATCGGATGCGCAGCTCCACGGTCGCCACGGAGACGTCCAATGACGGATGCCGGCCTTGTCCAGCGTCGCAGTGGCTCGTTCTGCGACAAGATTGTCCGGCGCCATCAAGATCGTCTGGCGATCGTCTACGTCCGCCAATCCACGGCGCAGCAGGTTGAGCGCCATCAGGAGTTGACTAGGCTGCAATATGCCCTCGCGGACCGGGCGGCGCAGTTCGGCTGGCTGCGCGAGCGGATCGTCGTCATCGACGACGATCTCGGACGCTCCGGCGCAAGCGTCGAGGGACGCCTGGGCTTTCAGCGGCTGGTCGCCGAGGTCGGGCTCGGCAAGGTCGGCCTCGTGCTCGGGGTGGAGATGTCGCGGCTGGCGCGCTCCTGCCGGGATTGGCATCAGCTTCTGGAGATCTGCGCGCTCTTCGACACGCTGATCGCCGACGTCGACGGGGTGTATGATCCGGCCAACTACAACGATCGCCTCCTTTTGGGTCTGAAAGGAACGATGTCGGAAGCCGAGCTTCATATCCTCAAGGCAAGAATGCTGGCGGGCCGGAAAGCCAAGGCGCGTCGGGGCGAGCTCGGCAAGCCCGTGCCTATCGGTTATGTGCGCCGTCCCTCGGGCGAGGTCGTCTTCGATCCCGACGAGCAGGCGCAGGCGACGGTCCGCCTGGTCTTCGACCTGTTCGATCGCTTCAGGACGGTCGGCAAGGTGATGACCTACCTGGTCGAGCACGACATCCGCATGCCGGTGCGCCGGCGCGATGGCGCGGGCAAGGGCGAGCTGGAATGGCGGCGCCCCAGTCGCCCGACCTTGCTCAATTTCTTCGCCAATCCGATCTATGCGGGCGTCTACGCTTACGGCGTGCGTGCGGTCGAGAGGCGAAAGCAAAAGCCAGGCCATCCGGGAACGGGACGCCGACCGCCGCGCGCCGACGAGGCCGAAGTCTTTTTGCACGATCGGTTGCCCGGCTACATCAGCTTCGAGCGCTATGAGCGCAATCAGGCGCAGCTGAAGGCCAACAAGGCGGCGGGCGCCGGGACGGTGCGGGCGGGAAGCGCGCTTCTCTCCGGCGTGCTGATCTGCGGCCGCTGCGGTCTGCGCATGTTGGCGCAATACAACAACAACGGCCACGCCGCCCGCTACGTCTGCTCGCAAATGCAGAGCTGCTACGGCGAGGCGTTCTGTCAATCGCTGACGGCAGCGCCGCTCGACGCGCTGGTCTCGGGCCTCGTTTTGCAGGCGCTCGAGCCGGCGGCGATCGAGGCAAGCCTGGCGTTCGCCGACAACCTCGAGGCCGAGCGCGCGGCGCTCGATCGCCATTGGCGACAGCGGCTGGAGCGCGCAGACTACGAGGTCGAGCGCGCGCGCCGGCAATATGCCGCCGTGGAGCCCGAGAACCGGCTGGTGGCGCGCACGCTCGAACGCGACTGGGAGAAGGCCTTGACCGAACAGGCCCGTCTCGAGGCGGAGCATGAGCGCGTCAAGCGCGCGCGCAAGGAGGCTCCCTCTGCAGCCGAGCTGGCCGCGATCCGTGATCTGTCGCAGGATCTGCCGGCGCTCTGGCGCGCCGAAACCACGACGCAAGCCGAGCGCCAGACCATCGTGCGCCTGCTCATCGAACGGGTTCTGGTCGAGGTCGTCGACGCCACGGAAAAGGTTCGTGTCGAGTGTCATTGGCATGGCGGCGTCCATACGACGCGCGAGCTGACGCGCCCGGTCGCCCGGGTCGCGTCGCTGAGCACTTACGCAGCGTTAACGGGGCGCGCCGCGGAGTTGCGCCACGAAGGCCTCGGATGCGCGAGGATCGCCGAGATCCTCAATGCCGAAGGATGGCGCCCGGCCAAGCGTCGCGACACCTTTAATGCGCCAATGGTTCATCATCTCCTGCTCAGATCGGGCGCGGAGACGATCAAGTATCGCCGACGACCGCCGCAAATCGAGCGTCTGGAGAACGAATGGACGATCCGCGAACTCGCGGACGAGATCGGCATGCCGCAGCCGACTCTCTACACCTGGGTCCAGAAGGGACGCCTATCCTGCCGCAACGTCGGCTCCGGCTCGAAACGCGGCGTGCTCGTGCGCGCCGATCCCGAAACGATTGCGGCGTTGAAGGCGATCCGCGCCGCCCCGCCGCCTTGGCGCCGTCTGCCGCCGAAACCCGCCGACAGCGCCGCCGCCCCCGCCACAGAAGTTCTGAGAGTCGCCATGCCTGGTCGATATCAATGAGATTGCGTTCGCAGTAGAGGATGAAATCGCACGGGCGCGGGGTTTTTCGGTTTGATTTGGGTGGGATGACTGGAGTGATCGCTCGAGCATTGAGAGCGCTGATGAAGGAGTTGGCGTCGAAGGCCTTGTCGGCGATCAGAGCGTGGGGATCGAGGGCTTCGATCAGAGCTTCGGCGCAAGTCAGATCGTGATCCTGGCCCGGGCTGAGCATGATCCCGGCGGGATTGCCGAGGGCATCGACAACCGCGTGGATTTTGGTGGTCAATCCGCCGCGGGATCGGCCGATGGCTTGCGCGCCCTCTTTTTTTGGGCGCCCGCGCTATGCTGATGAGCGCGCACGATGGTGGCGTCGATCATCATGTACTCGTTGTCGTGGTCGTCGGCCAAGAGCTTGAAAACCCGCTCGAAAACGCCGCTCTTGGCCCATCGGTTGAAGCGCTGGTAGACGATCTTCCAGTCGCCGAAGCGCTCGGGCAGATCGCGCCACGGGACACCGGCTCGAAACCTGAAAAGAACAGCTTCGACGAACAGCCGATTGTCCGCCGCAGTGCCGCCCACATGGCCTTCGCGGCCCGGCAGAATGTCCTTGATCCGATCCCACTGGTCGTCGCGCAGGGAATATCGTCGCATCGGTCAGCCCCTCCTAAAGGCCGACCTCTCACGAGTCAGACATTTGCTGATTTGGGAATCCCTCTCCTATCCAAAACACAAAACGTTCCGCCTCCGATTCCAATCCGTTCTCAAATCAAATGAAGACAGGCCCTAGCACTACTTTGGCAGATTTTTGAGCGGCTTGGCGGGATTGGGATTCTCGAATCGCGTTTTACGTGATTCATGGGTGGTCGGCTTGTGGAGGGCCGACCATGGACGCGACCTGGAAGTCCGATCTGGAAACGTGGCTGGCGCCGTTCGTAAGCGCCTTGCGGCACAAGGTGCGCGCGCGGATGTGCCCGGCCTACATTGCGGGTCTGATCGGCGCGGGAGATCGCAAGAGCGTCCAGCCTATGGCGGCGCGGGACGGCGAAGTCGGATACGACCAGCTTCATCATTTCATCACCGGCAGGGCGTGGGATACGGCGCCGCTTGAGAAGGTTCTGCTCGCCGAAGCCGACCGAATGGTCGGCGGCGCCGACGCGTGGCTGATCGTCGACGATACGGCGTTGCCGAAGAAGGGCGAGCATTCGGTCGGCGTCGCGCCGCAATATGCTTCCGCGCTGGGCAAGACGGCGAACTGTCAGTCGTTGGTCTCGCTGACGCTCGCATCGCGAGAGGTCCCGGTGACGGTGGGCCTGCGGCTGTTCCTGCCGGAAGAGTGGACGAGCGATCCCGAACGGATGGCGCAAGCGCGTGTGCCGGAGGAAAAACGGGCCGCACGAACCAAGCCGGAAATCGCGATCGAAGAGATCGACCGCGTCATCGCCTCGGGCGCGCGATTTGGCTGCGTCCTCGCCGATTCCGGTTACGGGTCCAGCGGGTCCTTCCGCCAGGCGCTGAGCGAGCGCGGTCTCAAGTGGGCGGTGGGCCTGTCGAAACGCCAGAACGTCTATCCCGCCGACGTCGCCGTGACCTTCCCCGTCGCCAAGGCGGGAAGGCCGCGCAAATACAGCATTCCGGATCAACCGCCGATCTCCGCCGAAACCGCCTTGGCCGGGGAGACGTGGCGAAGGATCAACTGGCGACGCGGCACGAAAGGCCGTCTGACCTGCCTCTTTGCGGCCCGTCGCGTCCGCGTCGCTGACGGCCACAAGCACCGCATGGCCGATGATCGCATGCAATGCATGCCCGGCGACGAAGTCTGGCTCGTCGGCGAGCGCAGGTCGACGGGCGAGCAAAAATACTACGTGTCCAATCTTCCCGCCGACGTCAGCCTCAGGACCCTTGCCGCCACGATCAAAGCCAGATGGGTCTGCGAACAGGCGCATCAGCAGATGAAGGAGGAACTTGGCCTCGACCACTTCGAAGGCCGATCTTGGTTCGGGCTGCACCGACACGCTTTGATGACCATGATGGCCTATGCCTTCCTTCAGTCCCGCCGCCTCAAGGCCGCGGGTCGGAAAAGAAAGAAATTGGGGGACCGCCGCCGCAACCGAGCCTGCCAGCCATCAGGCAGGCCATTCTTGATCTCTTCGTGCGCCATCCGCCGAGCAAATGCCCACACTGCGCAAGGCCGCTCAGCCCGGTGAATCCGTCAAATCTGCCAAAGTAGTGCTAGTGCGGTGACTTTAACACTCCAATTCCCCCGATCGCATGGAACAGAACCCTCCCGGCGTGAGGAAGTCGGGGCCCCTGAGCGCGGCCGAATTCCCTGGTAACTGGGAAAAAGACGGGAATCGTTCGCCTTTTGACCGCCTTTTGAAAAAACCGCGCCAAAAAGCTTCACGAATTCCAAGCAATTCCACCAAAATTCCCTACGCGGACGAACAGGGAATTTTTTTGGTAGAGCAGGGAATTTAAATTCCCTGCTCGGCGCAAAGCAGGGATATCTCGCGCATGACGCGCGCTCTGTCGACGCCATTCGGGCGGACCTGCCTTCACGCAGATTGCCCTCAAATACCGGGGGCGAGCCGCCGCGGCCGCCGGTTTGACGGGGCGACGAGCTGCTCGGCTCGCCCGCGCCATTCGTTCCTGTCCTAATGCAGTTCGTCGTTCGCCCGGGCCCCGGCGAGCAATTCGCGAAGCTCGGCCCCAAGAGCCACGAACGCATCGGTCATGTCATTCGTTGCGGCCGTTTCAGGCGCTGCGTCCGTTTCAGGCCGTGGCTCCGACGAGGTCGCTGCATCCTGCCCCGTCGGGCGTTGTTCCGGCCTTTGCGTCTCGAAGACACGAAACAATTCGATCGAATCGACGACGAAGTCGCCATCCGCGGTCTTCAGCGCCCGAAGCAGGCCTGACCGAATGGCGCGCCAGATGTCGACCTTGCTCGTTCCGGCCTGCTCCGCCGCTTCGCGAAGGCTCAAAACCGCCATTGCGCCCTGTCCCTACGTTGCTCACTGAGGGTGAGCGCAATGCGGTTAGCAAAACCTTAACGCCTGGCGGGTTCCCGCAAAACTGCTCATCAGGAAAGCCGATCGCTTTGCTCTTCGGCCCGGCAGCATCATGGCGGTCGATCGTCATGGTGATATGCCGTGGCGCCCTGGCGCCCTGGCTTGCGTCGGCGACGATCTCTACGATGGTGGCGTGGCTCGGCCTCGGTCGAGCGCGATGCGTACGGCGCGGGCGATATCGGCTTGCTGATAGGGCTTCGCCAGAACAAGAAACTCCTGCGTTCCGTCGGCCTTTTGCAGGTTCTCGCTCCCAGCCGCATAGCCGGAGGCCAGGATTACATGGATTGTCGGGTGATGAGCGCGCAGTTCCCGCGCGAGGTCGACGCCATTCATGCCCCCCGGCATCACGATGTCGGAGACCACAAGGTCTATCGGCGTGCGCGCTGTCAGTTGCAGCGCCTCTTGACCATTGCGGGCCGTCAATGCGCGGTATCCGAGCGTCTCAAGGAACTGCACGGTTATAGACCGAACGTCCTCGTCGTCCTCGACTACGAGCACCGTCTCGGACCCGCCGACCGGCGAGGCGCAATCCTCCGGCTGCTGTCGGCGCTCCTCCGACTCTGCCACGCATGGAAAATACAGTTTTACGGTCGTGCCCATTCCTGGCGCGCTGTCGATTTGCAAAAAGCCCTCCGATTGCCGCATGAATCCGTAAACTTGGCTGAGCCCGAGTCCTGTGCCTCTGCCCGGTTCCTTGGTCGTGAAGAACGGATCCAACGCGCGCGCATGCACATCGGGACTCATCCCGAGACCGGTGTCCTCGACCTCGACGACCACGTAGTCGCCAGGCGAGGCGATTGGGTCGAGCAGGCGCGCCGAATGTTGATCGATCGCCACTTTCCGCGTCCGAAGACTGACCTTGCCGCCCCGCGGCATCGCGTCGCGTGCGTTGACGATCAGATTCAGCAGGGACGATCCGAACTGCGACCCATCGACGTTGCATGTCCCCACATTCTCGTCGAGATCCATCGCGATCTCGATCGACTCCCCGAGTATCCGCCCCGCGAGCACGTCGAACTCGTGTATCAAGCTGTTCAAGTTCCGGGGCTCCGGGCGCAATGTCTGCCGCCGCGCGAATGCCAGAAGCTGAACTCGTCAGTTGCTCTCCGCGAGCCGCAGCTTTTCTGATGGCGCTCATCAGCTCCGCGCCCTTCGGGTCATTGCCGACATGCTTCGCCAGCAGGCTGAGGCCTCCTGTCACGACCATCAGTAGGTTGTTGAAATCGTGAGCCACCCCGCCGGTTAGCTGGCCGATCGCCTCCATCTTCTGCGCCTGATGCAGGATCGTTTCGGTCTGACGCCGTTCGGCGACTTCGGCGGCAATGCGCTCTTCAAGAGTCTGGTTGAGTTGCTGGAGCGCTTCGACGGCGCGTATCCGGTCGATGGCTGCGCCGAGGAGGTTTGCGACGGACTGGAGGAAATCGATGTCGTGCTCGCTGAACGCGCCCGGAGCGCGATCGTCGGCTTCGAGCACGCCGAACGCTTTGCCGTTCCCCATCAGGATGACGTTTATGGCGCGCGATATTGAATGCTCTGTCAGCAGTTCCGGCGTGCGAAAGCGGTTGTCGTTCGCAAGGTCGTTCGAGATCACAGGCTTGCCCGTGTGCATGGCGTAGCCCGCCGGCGACGCGAGATCGGCGCCGACCGTCGCGACCCCGACCACGCCCTCGTGCCATCCGACGCCCGCGCGGACGAGCAGACGATTCCGATCGGGCAGATACTCCAAGACCTTGCAGAAGCGGGTGTCGAGTCCCAGCGCGGTCAGACGGACGGCCTCCTCGAGGACGCCTTCGATGGTAATGTCGCCGAGCGCGCGCCGCCCGAGTTCGGCGAGCAACGCCTGTTGCCGCAGCCGGTATTCAAGCTCAGATTTTTTAGGTTGTCCGGGCGTCTGGTCTGACAGAGTCCACCCTCCACGAAGCTGAACCCGGCCCAGCCTCGAAAAAAGCCAACACAACGGAAGGGCGCCCCGACGATGGCCGCCGCCTCTCGTCAGACCAGGACAACATGTCCGTTACTCGTTACACTCCGCCGATTCCGAAGAGACGTCAAATTTGTCGAATCCGCCGCCGGTGCGACTGAGATCCCAGATCGCGCACCGCTTTATAGTTTGCGCGACGGAGCGGCGCCCACGTCCTTGACCCAGCCGAACCCGCGCCGGCCGCAGGAATTCGCTACCAAAGCAAGCGCGCCATATTCCCAGCCATATTCCCAGAACGCCGCTCCAGGTCGGAAAAAAGCCGCCCGGAAGGACGGCAAATTCTCCTCGTACATTGTTCGATCAGGGCAGGCGCTAGTCGGGGCAATTCGTGGTCTGCGTGGTCCGGCTGGCGCCCGTGTTGTTGTTGGTCGTCGTCGTGGTTCGGCTCGCGCAGGGCGCCGCCGGCTGCACCACAACCGGTTGACCGGGCCCCGTAGCCGCGCCGCCGACGACCGCGCCGGCCACACCGCCGACCGCGGCTCCAACCGGGCCGCCGACAACCGCCCCCGTCACAGCGCCGCCTGCCGCTCCGGTCAAAGCGCCGTTGTCGTCGGCGAAAGCCAAGGCAGGCATCGCCAAAAGAGTCGCGCCAGCGAGCGCAAGAAATGTGAATCGCATTGAGGGTCTCCCCAGGTTCATTGATGACCTTGCCAGAACCAGCTCGATTAAAAGATGTTCCAGATTACATGAATCATAAGTTGTATTACGAAATAGGCGTTCGAACTTCACCCCATGGTCTCAGGCGCTTCCGGCCGCATCGTTTGCCGGACGCGCTATTGACAACTTCCGGCCGCAGTCCCATCCTCGACATCAGGCGATGGAGTTCGCCTTGTAACCGCCCGCGGGGCTGATGACTCCTCCGATGCGTCTGCAGACGGCAGGAGTTTGTCGTGAGAGGTCCCGGCCGCTTCACCTGGAGCAATATCGTTTGCCTTCATGAGGCGCTTCCTTCGTGGCTTCGCCAGCGGCGGAGGCAAAGAGGATGAGCGCGCGCGACATCTTGCTGCAGGTCGCGCAGGTCCTGACAGTGCTGGTCCTGTCGCCGCTCATCCAGGGCATCATCCTGCAATTCGAAGAGCGCGTGCAACGCGGCCAGGGGCCGGGCGTTTTTCAGCCTTATCGCGACTTGTGGAAGCTGTTCCACAAAGACATCGTCGCGCCGGAGACAGCTTCGTGGCTGTACTGGGTGACGCCGATCGTAGCGTTCACCTGCATGCTCACGGTGCCGATCCTGATCCCGGTGCTGACCAATTTTCCGCTGCCGGAGTCCGACATGGGCGACATCCTGGGCGGCGGACTCATCCTCACGCTCGGATCGTTCATGATCATCCTCGCAGGCCTCGACTTGTCGAGCGCTTACGGCGGGATCGGCTCCAGCCGAGCTGTGATGGTCTCCGTCCTGGCCGAACCGACCCTGATCGTTGTCTTCGTCGGCATCACGCTCCTCGCGAAGGCGATGCTGCCATTTGTCGTCAATCATCTGCTGGTGTCGAGCTGGGCGGTCTACTTCAGCCCGGCGCACCTATTCCTCGTCGCGGCGTTCTTCATTCTGCTGCTGGTCGAAACCGACCGCATGCCGATCCATTCGAGCACTCATATCGAAGTTTATATGATCGAAGAGGCACGAATCCTCGAATATTCGGGACCTCTGCTGGCGCTTCTGAAATGGGCCTCGGCAATGAAGCAATTCATTCTCTACACGATCTTCTGCAACGTGCTCGTCCTGCCCTGGGGCTTATCCATCAGGGGCACAGCTCTCGGCGCGCTGGGGGCGGCGGCTGGCCTCATCGTGAAGTTCGTCATCGTCGCCTGTCTGGTCGTCTTCGTCGAAACCGCACAGTCCCGTCTGCGCTTCTACCGCTATCAGGAGCCGCTCGCCGCGTCGTTTCTGCTGGCGGTGCTGGCGGTCGTCGGAACACAATTGAGCTAGGCCGATGCTTATCGAACATCTCGATCCGCTCGCCTCTTCGCTGTTCAGCTTGTTTGCGATCGCCTGCCTCCTTCTGTCCTTCGTTATGCTCGGCTCACGCTGGCTCAAGAACTATCTTTATGCCTTCGCCGCCGAGTCCTGGATTATCGCCGCCCTTTCGGCTGCGGTCGGCTTCTACGGCGATTATCCGGAGCTGTACCTGATCGCGATTCTCACACTGCTCTTCCGCGGTCTTCTGCTGCCTTACCTGATCTGGCGAATCATTCGCCGCCTGGATGTCGACCGCGAAATCCATGAGATTCTTCAGCCCAGCACGGGCCTCGTCGTCGGCGCTTTCGGCGTCATGTTCGCATTGACCGTCTCCTTCAGAGTGGCCGGCGAATACCATCTCGAGCTGACGGTGGCCGTGCTGGCGCTGACAGTGATGCTTTCGATGAAGCTCATCGGATTTCTGCTGCTCGCGGTCCGACACGAGGCGATCAGCCAGATCCTAGGGCTGCTCGTGCTCGAGAACGGTATCTTTCTCGGCTCCCAGATTCTCGTTCCAGGGATGCCGCTGCTGATCGAGCTCGTCATACTCTTCGACCTTCTCATCATCGTCGCCTGTTTCGGCGTGCTCGTACGCTACCTGCTCACCCATGTCGGAACCACGAGCGCCCTCGAACTGAACAGGCTTGTCGGATGATGACGGGAGGCCTGCTTCTCGCTCTGTCTCTCGCGCCTCTTGTGGCGCTTGTCGGCTGCCTGATCGCGCAGGACGCCCGGATCTGCGAAGGCCTGAACGTCGTCGCCAGCGGTATATCGTTCGTATGCGCGCTCCCGCTCCCGTTCCTTGCCGACGGAGCCCCGGCGCTGTTTTGGGACGACTACGTCATCATCGACCGGGCGTCCGCCTGGGTCGTCCTGTGTTCCGCGATCGTCTACCTTCTCGCCTCGATCTATGCCGTGGGCTACATGCGGCTTCTGAAAGAGGATGAGCGCCTCTTCCGCTTCTACGCCATGTTCGCAGGCTTCGGGTTCACCACTCTGGCCGCTCCCCTGATGAACAGCGTCGGCATCTATTGGATCGCGATCGAGCTCACGACACTGGTGAGCACCTTCCTCGTCGCCTTCGAGAAGGTGGCCGAGAGCATGGAGGCGGCCTGGAAATACATCATGATCGTCTCGGCGGGGATCAGTCTCGCGCTGCTGGGCACGGTGCTCTTCTATTGGAGCGGCAGTTTCATACTCGGCCCAACCTATCAGATGACCTGGGCGGTCCTCATGACGGCGGCGCCAAAGATGAATCCTAGCCTCGTGACGCTGGCCTTCCTGCTCGTGCTGGTCGGCTACGGGACAAAGGTCGGCCTCGCGCCCATGCACACCTGGCTGCCGGACGCCCATAGCGAAAGCCCGGCGCCTGTCTCGGCGATGCTGTCAGGAGCGCTTCTCAATACCGCGATGCTCGGGATCGTCCGCTTTTTGGCGATCGCAAGCGCGGCCGGCGTCGGCCGATTGTCCCACATGGCTTTGGTCGCGTTCGGGACGCTATCGCTCCTGATCGGCGCGCTCTTCATCGTCCGCCAGGATGGCGTGAAGCGCCTCATGGCCTATTCGAGCGTCGAACACATGGGCATCGTCGCGCTCGGATTCGGCTTCGGCGGCGCGCTGGGGGTCGCCGGCGCGCTCTACCACATGCTGAATCACTCGCTCAACAAATCCCTGATGTTCTTCGGCGCGGGAAACATGATGCGCGCTTATGGCACAAAGAAGATTCCGCAAATCAGGGAGGTGGGACGCCTCTTCCCCGCTCAGGGCGCGCTCTGGCTCGCAGGGGCGGTTGCGATTACCGGCGCGCCGCCGTTCGGCCTGTTCCTCAGCGAATTCTCGATCATGCGCGCCGGCCTGAAGCCATCGTTCTCCTGGGCGGTCTACGTCATGGCGATTCTGCTGATCGTGATTTTCATTGGATTTCTGAACCATTTCCGCGCCATGTACTACGACCTGGCCGACTCCGCGAAGGCGCCGACGGGGAAAGTGAGCGCCTGGTGCGCCGCGCCGATGTGGCTGGCCCTTGGCCCGCTCCTTTTCTTCGGTCTTTGGTGGCCCGCAGGCATCTGGTCTTACTTGACCTCGATCGCGGGCGCACTCTCTCCGGCGGCGCCATGAGTATCGTCGCGGACCACGCCCCGGCGCGGATGGAGATGATTTCCATCGACCCCGGGGAGCTGCCCCAGTCGGTCAGCAGGGCGATCAGCGACGGCGCGCGAATGCAGATGGCTTACGCCTGGCGCACGGCCAAAGGCGAGCTGGAGCTTCGCTATCTGGCAAGCCATGCCAAGAGGCAAAGCTTTTTCGTGTGGCGGTGCGTCCCGCGCGGGCCCGTCCCCAGCGTCGCCACGGTCAGCCCACTCCTTGGCTGGTACGAGCGCGAAATTTCCGATCTGTTCGGCGTCGCGTTCAGCGGACAGCCCGATTCCCATAGACTGGTGCTGCATGAGGGCGTGCATCCGGCTGCGCCCCCCTTCGATCCCGTGTACCCGGCCGGCGTCGTGATGCCGTTCGAACCTGCGGAAAGCGGTCTCCCGGAGATCGAGAGCGCCGACGTTCAGCGTTTGCCCTTCGGACCGGTGCGGGCCGACGTCGTCGAATTTGCGGAACTGATCTTCTTCTATGTCGGCGAGCACATCATTCACTTTCACCCACAGCTCTTCTTCAAGCATCGGGGCATGGAGAAGCGCTTCGAGGGACGCTCGCTGACCAGCGCGGTCGTGCTGGCGGAACGGGTCTCCGGAGTGGGCAGTTTCGCGCACGCACTGGCGTTCTGTCAGGCCGTCGAGCAGGCTGCGGGCTGCATCGTCCCGCCGCGGGCCCGGATGCTGCGGTCGCTCCTTGCGGAGCTCGAACGGCTCTACAACCATCTTCACTACCTCGGCCATCTCGCGAGCACGACGACGCTCAAGGTCGGCGAGGCCGAGGGCAAGCTTCTCGAAGAGCGGGCAAAGCAGCTCAACGGACGCCTCACCGGCAGCCGGTTCCTTCGCAGCCTGATGATTCCGGGCGGCTTGCGACGCGACCTCAAACTTGGGTCCTGGCTGAGCAGCGAGCTCGAGTCCCTGCGCGTCGAGATCGCGACCTATGTCGAGATGCTGGAAAACACCAACAGCCACCTCGACCGGCTGATCACGACCGGCGTGTTGCAACACGAGGTCGCTCTCGATCAGGGCGCCACGGGACCGATCCAGCGAGCCTCCGGGTTCGATCGCGACCTGCGCCGGGACCATCCTTACGCGGCCTACGACCACTTGCCTTTTCAAATTCCGGTGCGCACGGCCGGGGACGCCCACGCCCGCGCGCAAGTTCGCATGGCTGAAATCGACGCCAGCATCGCAATCATCCAGCGCGTGGCCCTTCTTCTCGCGGATGGGCCTGTCGTGTCGCAGTGCGTTCCGGCCGCGGGCTCGGAGGGTCTCGGATGGGCGGAGTCGCCGCGGGGTTCGCTGTTCTATGCCGTTCACTTCGGCCGCGACGGCAAACTCGCTCGTGTCAAGATCAAGTCGCCCTCGTTCTCCAACTGGCGTGTTTTCCCCTTCACCGTCCACGAGAGCAACATGATGGACTACGCTATCAACGAGGCGAGCTTCGGCCTCACCATCGCAGGGTGCGATCGCTAGGAGGCCGCATGCCGTTTTGGACGCTTTTCGGGTTGCGAACGGGAAAGGCGACGACCGCTTGGCCGCAGAAGGACGTACCCGCGGGCCAGGAGGGCGTTCTCGGGATGCCTCGGTTCGCCCCAGAAAAATGCGATCCGTCATGTGCGGAGTGTGCTGCGGTCTGCCCCTCCGACGCGATCTCCGTCGAGGCTGAGAAGAGCGGCGAGCATCGGCTTGCCGTGGACTACGGCCGCTGCGTCGCTTGTCAGCTTTGCGTCGAAGCCTGTCCGGAGGGCGCTGTCGAAGCCTCGTTCGATTGGGCGTTCGGCGTGAGGAGCCGCCACGATCTCGTACTGTCCGGCGACCCCGGGCGCTCGCCAGGGAAGCGAGACGCCGCGCCTTCGGTCGCGGGCTTCAGGCGGAGCTTGCATATTAGACACGTCGACGCCGGGTCATGCAACGGATGCGAATCGGAGCTGCAGGCGCTGAACAATCCCTTCTACAATCTGCACCGGTTCGGAATCTTCTTCACGCCCTCGCCGCGCTTCGCCGATCTGCTTCTTGTGACCGGACCAGTGACCTACGCGATGCGTGAGCCTTTGTTGCGAACCTACGAGGCCATGCCGACGCCGCGATGGGTCATGGCCGTCGGCACCTGCGCTGTCTCAGGCGGCGTCGCCGGCGGCGGCTACGCCTGCGGCAATGGCCTTGAAGAGGTGTTGCCCGTCGATCTCTACCTGCCGGGCTGTCCTCCCAATCCGGCCGCCATGATCCAGGCCTTCCTGATGTTCCTTGAGCGAGCGCCGCAGCGCGTCGAGAGAGGCCACCTTGTCAAATAGCTTCTTGGCGATCGGCGTCGCCGCCTGGATTATTGCGGGGGCCCTTGGGCTGACGGGACGAGGGCCAACTGTGGCCCGGGCGTTTCTGGCCATCGGGGGGCTTGCGATCCTCGGCTTGGCGTTAGAATCTCTGCCGTTCGCGTCCAACTCGGTCGTCTTGCCGTTGGGAATGGGCGTGTCGTCGTTCAAACTTTCTCCTGATGCGCTTTGGCTCATGGGTTTCGGGATGCCCGCTGCCATCGCTGCAGGTGGGCTCTCCAGCCCGACCAAGCGCAAATCGAGCTGGATCTTCGGCGCGGCGATCAGCCTGATCGGCGCCGTCGGAGTGTTCGGATTGCAGGACGCGGTAAGCTTCCTCATCGCCTGGGAGGTGATGAGCTTCGGCGGCGCGCTCATGATCCTCGGCGAAAATATGGCGCCTGAGCAGGGGCAGCCGGTTCTGTTCATGCTGGGACTGCTCGAGGCCGGCGCCGTCGCGTTGATCCTGGCCTTCCTCATCCTGGCGGGACATGCGGGTGGCATCGGCTTCGACGATTTTCGCAACGCGGCGTCGACAATACCGCAAGGAGAACAGCTCTTCGTCGGGCTTCTGCTCCTCATCGGGTTCGGGGCGAAACTCGGTTTATTGCCTTTCTACGAGTGGTTTCCGGGCGCCTATGGCGCCGGCAGCGGCGCCACCGGCGCTCTCTTGTCGGGCGTGATCCTGAACGCTGCGTTCTTCGGGCTCAGCCGGGGGCTGATCATGTGGCTGCCGATCGATCATGCGCTCCCCGTGTCAGCGGTCGGGATCTTCGTCGTCGCCATAGGGGTGCTCAGCGCCATTCTCACGGCGCTTTACGCCTTCCAACAGGACGGATGGCGTGAACTGCTGAGCCTTTCCTCAGCCGAAAATGGATCGATCGCCGTCTGCCTTCTGGGCGCATGTCTGATGTTCCGTCAGGACGGTCTGATGGATCTCGCCGGCCTAGCCTGGACTGTCGCCCTTATTCACCTCGCCGGACACACGCTCGCCAAGGGAGCGATGTTCCTCACCGCCGATGGGGTCTATCGCAAGGTCGGGGACTACGATCTGGTGCAACGCGGCGTTCTGAGCGACAGTTCGTGGGTCTTCGGCGCAGGCGCGCTTTTTGCGGCGATGAGCCTGTCCGCAATGCCGCCGCAGGCTGGGTTCGTCAGCGAATGGTATCTGTTCCAGACATTTTTCCAGGGGTTCCGCCTCTCGGGTTTGGCGAGTTGGCTGACTTCGACACTCGCAGGCGCAGGTCTCGCGCTGACCGCGGCGATCGCATTCGCCACTTTCATCAAAGTATTCGGTATCGGGCTGCTTGGCCGCAAGGAGCATAACGGCGCGAGGATCCCGGGCTTGAACCAACTTGCCGTCGGACTGCTCGGGGCGCTCGTGCTCGCGCTGGCCGTGGGCATGCCGGTCTGGCTGACGAGCCTGCAGCCTGTCGTCTCAGCGACCTTCGGCGCGCCCGCCGCGGCGCAAATGCACGACGGTTGGCTTCTCGTTCCGCTGACCGCCAAGTTCGCCTTCATCTCGCCGAGCAAGCTCGTCATCGCCATGCCGCTGCTGGCGCTGGCGCCCATTGGCCTCGTGCTCGCATCAAGGCGCCGCCTAAGGCTGGCGCCGGTCTGGTACGGCGGTCGGAAACAGGACCCTCGGCGTGCGGCGACGACGGCGCTGACATTTTCGAACGCGCTGCGCACATTCTACAGCTTCGTCTATCGCCCGACGGTGGAGACGGAGCGGGTGTTGGCCGCAGAAGGAAATGGCCAGCCATATTTCACGCGCCGGCTTGCGTTCAGTCACGACGTCGCTCCGATCTTCGGCCCGTATCTCTTCGCGCCGCTCGAACGGCTCGTGACCGCGCTGGCCGCCAATTTGCGGGTCATCCAGTCCGGGCAACTCAACTTCTATCTCGCTCTGATCGGCGCGCTGCTGCTCGCCATCCTGATCGTCGCGCTTATTTGACCAGCCGGGGGCGCCTTGTGAATGAAGGCTTACATCGCAATCGCAGTGGGGGGCGTACTTGGGTGTTGGGCCCGCTACGCCATGACCAATCTCGTTCAGGCGATTTATGGCCGCGAGTTCCCCTACGCGACTTTATCGATCAATGTGCTTGCGTGCTTTCTGATGGGCTTCCTGTTCGTCGAGACGCTCGAGCGCCTGACCATCAGTCCGCTGCTGAGGATTGCAATCCTGACCGGCTTTTTGGGCGGCTTCTCGACGTTTTCGACGTTCGCCATGGAGACGCTCCTGCTCGCCGAGCAGGGCGACGCAGTCAAGAGCGCTCTCTATGTCGCACTCTCGGTCGTCCTTGGCCTGCTGGCGGCTTTCGGCGGCGGCTTCATCGCGCGTAACCTCTGAGCCTGCGGGGCGTTCATGGAAGCCCAGGTGACCATCGTCCGGATCTACCTGAGCGAGGCCGACCATGGACCCCGCAGGACGCTCATGCAGGACGTCTTGAACATCCTCAGCAAGCAACACAAGGTCAGGGGTGTGACGGTCTTCCGCGGCATCGCTGGGTTCGGCGAACTCGGGACAGGTTCACGCCTCGGACATGCTCCGCATCATGGTCGATCTCCCGATCGTCATCGAGTTCTTCGATACGCCGGAAGTTTCGAACGCAGTTCTCGCTCTCCTCAAGGGGATGATCCCGCCCGGCAGAATTGTCTCGTGGCCGGCGACGTGTCGCTAGGCATCGTTCTTTCCGTGACTTTGGTCCGCGCTGGTTCCCCTTCCTTTGCCGACAGCGCGGGCCGAGAAAGCGGCTGAAGGGAGTTCGGCTGATGACGCTTCCTCGGGACGCCATGCTACTGCGGATCTTCATCAGCGAGCAGGACAAGACAAGGGAGCGCCGCCCTCTGTATGAGGCGATCGTCATGAAGGCGCGAAACGCGCATCTGGCGGGCGCGACCGTGCTGCGCGGGCCAATGGGGTTTGGTCATTCGACCCGGCTCCACAGCACGAAGATCCTGGACGTGTACGAGAACCTGCCGCTCGTCGTCGAGATCGTCGACACCGAGGACAAGATCAAGGCGTTCCTTCCGACGCTCGATGAGATGATGCCGTGCGGGCTTGTCACCTTGGAGAAGGTGCAGGCCCTGCAATACCGCAGGGGTATCAAGCATGGACCGTCTTGAGATGGATCTGGATACGATCCGCCGTCAGGACGGTCTCGGCGTGGAGCGCCCAGGCCCATCGACCATGTCAAGGGAAACAATGGCGTCTCTCGATGAGCGCTTGCCGAGCGCTCTATCCACCCTCGTCGCTGCGGCCAAGGCCTCGATCACCGACCCGAGTGCGAGAGAGCGCGCCATATTGGCCAAGCTCGACGAGGCGCTCACCCGGACAGAGGAGGGCCGACTTCGCGTGGCGATGCTCGGCCAATTCAAGCGGGGCAAGAGCACGCTGTTGAACGCGCTTCTCGGGGTCCCCCTCCTCCCGACCGGGATCACCCCCGTAACCGCGATCCCGACCTACGTGCATGCCGCTAACAGCCCCTTGCTCCACATTGAATTCGAAGGCCCGCGCGCGCCGCTCGAGTTCGCGCGAGCCTTCGGAATTCTCAAATATCCTCGCCCGGTACGTCGCCGAGGCCGCGAATGCATGCAACCGGGAGCAGGTCCGCAGCGTCGAAATCACACTCGATTCTGTAACCTTCAGCGACCGGGTCGTCCTCCTCGATACGCCAGGCGTCGGATCGACTTTCCTTCACAATTCCCGCACAGCGGAGGCCGTCCTTACCGATTGCGACGTCGGCATATTCGTCCTCTCCCCGGATCCTCCGATCACCGAAGTCGAACTCGGATATCTCGACAACGTGCAGCGTCTCATTCCCAAGGTGTATTTCGCCCTCAATAAGGTCGACCTCCTGTCCCCGACGAGCGGGACGTCGCTCTGTCGTTCCTTGCGAACATTCTCGAGGAAAAGCTCGGACCCGACCGCGCGCCGCGCATCTTTCCGGTTTCGGCCAAGGCGGGGCTTTCGGCCAAGCGAGCCGGAGACGGAGCCGCGCTCGCCGCCAGCGGATTGCTGGAACTGGAGCAGGCTCTCGCCAATGAGCTGACAAGCGAAGAGCGGGCGATAGCCTTCTCGACGGGCCGGTCGCGAGCAACCTCGCTCGTGGGCGAGCTTCTGTACCATCGCCAGCTCGATCACAAGGCGCTCCTGACGCCGGAGCAGGACCTGGTGCAAAAGATCGGAGCATTCGGGCGCGGAATATCGCGCTTCGAATCGGAGAAGGCGGACGCATCGGACCTCATGGGGGTGGATCGGCGTCGATTGCTGGTCGAGGTCGAGGCGGCGACGGACCGGATCTGGGTGGAAGCTCGGTCGAAGTTCGCGGAGTTGGCGAAGGAGGAGACGCCGCCGGGGTTCGACGAAAGGGAAGCGCGCGCCAAACTGGGTAAGGCGCTCGAGAAACATTTCGAGACTGCCGCGCATGAAGCCACCGAATTGGTGAGAGTTCGAACTGATTTCCAGGCTCGCGAAGCACGAGGTCCAAGCGAGCGTCTTGCTCGCGCAGGTGCGCCAGGCCGCAGCGGACCTCATGGAAATCTCCGTCCGCCTTCCGCTTCCCGAGCATGCCTTCGAGCTTGCGAGGGAGGCCTATTGGGTCGCGCCCGCTCCTCAGAACTCGATCATCGACGCCTCCGCCCTTGCGCTCATTCGCTTCATGCCGCGCGCGTTGCGCGAAAGGCGGCTGCGCCGCCAAATCGCCTCGGACACGGAAAGAGCGGTCTTGCGCAACGTGGCGAACCTCGACTGGGCGCTTCGACAGAACGTTGAAGACGCGTTCCGCCGTTTCGAGTTGTCGCTGGCGGAGCAACTCTCCGAGGCAATCGACGAAACGCAGCGGGTCATGCAGATCGCGCTGGAGAAGCGTTCTGCTCGATCTTCGGAGGTTGCTTCTCTTGTCGCGCAAGCCGAGCAGTCGATTGCCGCGCTGTTCGCTGCGCTCGCGGGACTCGAGAATGCGAAGTTCATCTAGTCGCCCGGCGCACGACGTCCGCCTCGCGAAGGCGCCGTTGACGAGTAATGGATTCAGACTGCGGAGTCCCTATGGATTCGAAGCCGACGAGTCCGGACCGCTGGCTGAACCGGAACGTGATTGGTCTTGCGATCAACCGCTTCCTGTCGGACTTTGGTCACGAGGCGGGGACATCGATCCTGCCGCTGTTTCTGGCGGCGATCGGCGCCCCCGCAATCGCTCTCGGCCTGATCGAGGGAGTCGCGGACGCCCTGTTGAGCTTCGCGAAACTGTTCGGAGGATGGCTCGGCGACCATGTTCAGCGACGCAAGCCATGGACGGCCGCAGGCTACTTCCTAACGGGAGTGACCACAGGGCTCTATGGATTGTTCGCGTGGTGGCCCTGGACATTGTTCGTGCGCACGCTGGGCTGGGTGGGGAGGGGACTTCGATCTCCGCTTCATGATGCGCTGTTGACCGATTCGATTCCCGTTTCTGCGCGGGGACGGGCGTTCGGCTTCGACGAGGCCGCTGACACAGCCGGTGCAGTCGCCGGCCCGCTGGCGATCATCAGCCTCGTCGGAAAGGGCGCCGGGACTGTCAGTGGCTTCAATCTGGTCTTCTGGCTTTCCGCCATCCCCGGGATTCTTGCGGGCCTTTCGATCATGGTTCTCGTGAGCGAGCGCCCGCATCCGCAATTGAAAGAGACGAGCCTTCTCGGTTCTCTTCGGCTGCTGCCGCCAGCATTTCGCGGATATCTCGCCGGCGTCTTGGTTTTCGGGTGCGGTGACTTTTCCCACACCATGTTGATCCTTTACGCGGTCCAGACGCTCGGTCAATCCCATGGCGAGAGGGCGGGCACGATCGCAATCGAGCTCTATGCGTTGCACAACTTTCTTTACGCCGTCGGCTCCTTCCCTGCCGGAGCGCTGGCTGACCGCTACGGCAAGGGGCGCTTTCTGCTCGCAGCCTACGCGCTCGCCTCTCTCATGAATCTCATTCTGATCATCGCCGCGCCGTCGATTCCGACGCTCCTCGTCGTCTTCATCATCGCGGGGGCGGCCTATGCGCTGCAGCAATCGCTCGAGCGTGCAATTGCTGCGGATCTGACGCCGCTCGAGGTGCGGAGCACCGGCTTCGGCGTGCTGGCCTCTGCGAATGGAGTCGGCGACCTCGTCTCAAGCGCCATCGTCGGAACGCTGTGGACAACAATTTCCCCGGCCGCCGGATTTTGCTACGCACTGGTCATCAGCGTCGCCGGCGCGATCGTAACGGGCGCTGCGCTACGCGCCGTCGGTCGTCAATCTTAGGGTCGGATAGAACAGAACGTTTCCCATAGCGAAACCTTTTCGGGATTGGCGGCTCCTCCGGATCGTGACCGTCCTTCTGTCGCCCGGCGAGCGCAGTGGCGTACTTGGGCTCGCTTCAGCTGACCGGGAATTTCGATGCCGTCGTGCCCGGCGAAATCTATCGGTCTGCCCAACTGACCCCAGATCAGATTTCCGGATACATCGGCGCCTACAGTATTAAGACGATCATCAATCTGCGCGGCGAAAACAGAGGGCGACCCTGGTGCGACGCTGAGATGAAGGAATCCGATCGCCTCAAGGTTGCTCACGTCGACTTCGGCATGTCGGCCCGCCACGAACCTTCGCGGGCGCAGGCGATGGCGTTGATCGCCCTCATGGAAACGGCCGAAAAACCTTTTTTGATCCACTGCAAGGACGGCGCCGATCGAACCGGGCTCGCCTCGGCCCTCTACCTTGCCGTCGTCAAGAAGGAAGAGCCGAAAATCGCGGAGGCGCAGCTGTCGCTTCTCTACGGCCACATTTCATTGCCCTTCGTTCCGCAATACGCGACGGAGCGGACGTTCGAGACGCTCGAACCCGCCCTGAGAACGCTCGGGGGCGCGCTTCTCGGGCGGGTCGCCCCTCGGGCTGAAGGCCGCCCTGGCCGACTGGCAAGCTTCTCTGCGGGCGTTGAACTCAGGCATTCGGCGCGGGCGGCTTACGCTTGGCCTCCGCTGCATCCCGATGCGCTGCGATCCACTTGAGCACGTCGTTCGGTTTCCCGCGGACGAGCTTCAGCCATTTGGGGCTGTGCATCGAGGCACCTTGGCCAGAGCGCCAGAATTCGGTCACGATGAACAATTCCCAGCCGCCCCCGGCGCCGCCTTTGGCGCGAAGATTGAGAACGTCGAGGTCGAAGCTGTAGGCGGGCGCGCTGTGGCTGTGACGCTCCCGCCGGCAGTCGACGCCTCGCGCGCTCCATTCGTGGCGGCCAATGTGGCCGATGGAATTGTCGATGAGCAGTTCGGGGTCCTGAATCACCCGGGCGCGAGACAATCGCAGCATTCTGGAGCCCCTTAACGTGTATGATCGATCGAGGCGAATGGGCGCTTGCTTGCCGTGAGCCGAGCGTTTCTCTCGGGAACACTTCTTGCGTCAAGCGGTTTCGCTCGATCCGCGTTGACAAACCCGAAGCGCGCGCTAACTTTCATGCGGCGATGGAGTTCGCCTTTAAGCGCCCTCAGGGGCTGATGACTCCTCCAAGCGTCTTGTGACGAACGGAGGATCGCATATGTCCCCTCGCGAGAATGTGCCCGCACACTGCGCCGTCGCCGACTCGATCGACAAGGCGAATGTCTTTCACGAGCGAGCCTCTGCGCAAAGGAGCATCCATGAATCCTTCCGCAGCGTGCTGGATCCGCCGTCCGAGCGCGAGCAGCCTCCGGAGGCGGCGGCGGCGCCCGCCTTCTTCCGCGACCTGAATCTCGACCAGATCGTTGCCTCGATCGTCATCGGCAAGCAGGAATACAATCTCGCGCCGTTCTTCTATCGCCCTTTACAAACGGTCGCGGCCGTCGAGTACCGCCAGGCGGTCATGCGAGACTTGCAAGACCACGCCAGATCCGACGCCATCAATCAATTCGCCATCGGGATGCGCGCGGTTCGCGATCATGTCGTCCAGGCGGGGAAACTCTATTACAAACACCAGAAGCAGGCTTGGTCGCTCGACGCCATCGAGATCTATTGCAAGGCCGTGGCGCAATTGCTTTCCCGACTGCGCGCCCCGCTGCCCGACTCAGCCGGCCTCGCCGGCTTCCTCGCTTACCTCGAAGCCTATGTCGCGTCGACGTCGTTTCAAAAGCTGGTCATGGACGCCGCGGCGCTCAAAACTTCCCTCTCCTCGATCCGCTACAATCTGTTGATCGGAGCGAGCTTCGTCACCGTCTCGCCCTATCGCGACGAAGCCGACTACGGGGCGGAGATTCAGTCCGACTTTGAAAAATTCCGGCAGGGCGTGGCCGCCGATCACGTTTTCAAGTTCGCAGACTCGCCGCAGATGAACCATATCGAGGCTGGCGTTCTCGAACGCGCCGCCCGCTTCTTCCCCGAGATCTTCGCAGAGCTCCAGCGCTTCGTCGAGCAAAACGCCAACTTCATGGATCCGACGGTCTATAGGTTCGACCGAGAGATTCAGTTCTACGTCGCCTATCTCACGCACATGCGCCGCCTCAACGGCGGCGGCCTGTCGTTCTGCTTTCCAACGGTGTCGGTCGACAGCAAGGAGGAACGCGTTGCCGGGGGCTATGACCTCGCCCTGGCCAATGCGCTCCTCGATAAAAAGCATCCGGTCGTCACGAACGACTATTATCTCGAAGGAAAAGAGCGGATCATCATCGTCTCCGGACCGAACCAGGGCGGAAAGACCACGTTTGCCCGCACCTTTGGGCAATTGCACTACCTCGCGGCGCTCGGCTGCCCGGTCTGTGCGGCCAGCGCCAGGCTTTTCCTGTTCGATTCGATCTTCGCCCACTTCGAGCGGGAGGAGGACATCCACAACCTGCGCGGCAAGCTGCACGACGATCTCCATCGCCTCCACGAGTTGCTTTCCATGGCGACGCCCGACAGCATCTTCATCCTCAATGAGGTGTTCAATTCGACCAGCCTCGAGGACGCGGTCTTCCTCAGCTCGGAAGTCCTCAAGAGGATTGTCGCGCTGGACGCGATCTGCGTCTGCGTGACCTTCATGGATGAGCTCGTGTCGCTCAGCACGACCACGGTCCATATGGCGAGCAACGTCAGGCCCGGGGATCTAGCGCAGCGCACGTTCAAGGTCACGCGGCGTCCTCCCGACGGGCTCGCCTACGCGATCTCGGTCGCGGAGAAATACCGTCTCACTTTCGCACAGCTGCGGGAAAGGCTCGGATCATGAAAGCCTTTCTCATGCATCGGGATCGCGATTTCGATCTCGAACGCGCTCCGCCAGAGAACGAGGTCGATCTCTGCCGCGACCTCGAGCTCGATACGCTGTTCGAGGTGATGGCGGCCAACGACGAGCTGGTTCGCGAGGTCGCGAAGAAAGCAATACTGGCCGCAACATCGAACGACGTCGCGACGATCAGCTACCGGCAGCAGGCGGTGAAGGACAGCCTCAGCAACCCGGACGTCGTCCGCGGGCTCTACGGGCTCACCTGTGAAACCTTCGTGCGGCTGAGGAAGCTGTGGCCGCGCTATCGGGAGTATCCGTCCGGCCTGCTCGACGACTCCGTGTCGCGCATGCAAGTCCTCATGGACGCGCTGAAACAGGTCCGCGCCCTGGCCGACCAGCACTCTGACAATTTCCGGTCCGAGGCGTTCTCCAACCTGTTTGCGATGCTCGCGCTCGAGCTTGACGACGCTTATTTCAAGCTCGTCGACAGGCAACTGAAGCGCTTGAAGTTCCGCGACGGCGTCCTCATGAGCGCGGGGCTCGGCAAGGGACTGAAAGGAGAGAGCTACATCCTGCGCCGTCCGCTCGAGCCGGGAAATTGGTTCACCCGCTTGATACGCGCCATCAAGAAAGTCCTCTACAGGAAACCGCCTGACGCCTACACTCTTTACCTCGCTCCGAGGGATGAAGCCGGAGCTAGGGCCATGTCGGAGCTGATGGATCGCGGCCTCGGCCTCGCCGCCGACGCCCTCGCCAAGAGCTCGGACCACGTCCAGAGCTTCTTCCGGATGTTGCAAAGGGAATTGGCGTTCTACGTCGGCTGTCTAAACCTGCACGGACGGCTGCTCGAGCTCGGGACGCCATTCATCTTTCCCGCGGCAAGCGAGCTCGGCGCTGCCCGATTTACGAGCCGGGAGCTTTATGACGTGTGTCTCGCGCTCACCGCGAACAAGCGCCCGGTCGGCAACGACATCGCCGCCGACGGCAAGAGCCTGATCATCGTCACGGGCGCCAATCAAGGAGGCAAAACCACCTTCCTGCGGAGCCTCGGACTCGCCCAGTTGATGACGCAATGCGGCATGTTCGCCGCGGCCGCCCAACTCGAGCTCAACATCGTCGACGGCCTCTTCACCCATTTCAAGCGGGAGGAAGACTTCGACGATGAAGAGCGGCAAGTTCGACGAGGAGCTGAGCCGCATGAACTCGATCGTCGACATCCTCACCCCTCATGCGCTGATCCTGTTCAACGAGTCGTTTGCGGCGACCAACGAGCGGGAAGGATCGGAAATCGCGCGGCAGATCGTTTCCGCGCTCCTCGAACAGGCGCACAAGGTCGTGTTCGTCAGCCACAAGTTCGCTTTCACGCAGGGCTTCTATGAGAAGCGGCTCGACACGGTCCTGTTCCTGCGCGCCGACAGGCAGGCGGACGGGCGAAGGACCTTCAAGTTGATCGAGGGGGAGCCTCTCAGCACCAGTTTCGGCAAAGACGTCTATCGCGAGGTTTTCTTGCGGGGAGAGCGAGCCGGACCTCGATCGAATCTTGTCCCGGAGGAAGGTCGGGCGGACATGGGGTAGCGATAACGGCAGCCCCACCATTGTTTTCCCCGTCCCAATCTATCTCCTTTTATGCGTGTGGCAACGGATGAGCTCGATGCCGGAAGCTTCCGCGGGAAGGTCGAAAGACCCGAAGTCGCGTCGGGTCCGGGCCGCCATTCAGACTCTCCGGTCCCTGCATGATGGCGATCTGGGGGTGGCGGAAGCCGCTTCCTGCGGTCGCGACGCTGTCCCGGGGCTGCGGGAGGTGCTGTTCGAAAGAGACCCGAGCGGGTTCTTTGAGACGCGGCGCAGGGCCGTGGACGCGCTCGCCTTGATCGGCTCTCATGTCGTCTTGATCGAATTCCTCGAGTTCGTCTCGCGAGATCGCCGATCCGGTCGAGCGGGTCGGCGAGGACGCCATCATCAACGCCGTCGCTCGCGCCCTGCCAGACGTTCAAACGCCCAGGGTGTTTCGTGCGCTCATCTCGCTTGCCGAGAACAAGATCCTGCCGGGGGTGATCGCTGCGCTCGGCGCCTTCCGCCGCGTCGAAGCCATACCCTATTTCGTCGCGGCTCTGGCGGAGGATGAGAGCCGTCCGTCGGCGGAGGCCGCATTGCTCGATCTCGGCGCGCCGGCGCGCGAGGCCCTTTTGACGGCGGCCCGCCGGGAGCCATTCACGGACTTCGAGAGCGAGTCACGGCTTCGGCAGCGCCGCAGCGCTCTGGCTCTCCTCGTCCAAATCGGCGTTCAGCCACAGGCGTGGCCGAGCCTGCGGCAAATCATGCAAGATCGTGATCCGAGGATTCAGCAGCTGGCGCGGCAAATATGCCCGCCCGGAACCGAGCGCCAAGAAAGATAGCGACGACGAGCGACGGGCCGCATGAGGCGATTGATCCTGGCGGCGCGATTCTTGAAGCGCGCAAAGCCTCCCGCAATGTGGTCGAATTGCCGCATTGACCTTTTCGTAACCGAAGGACTAGCCTTCGATCATTCTACGGGGATGGGGTTCCCCGAAAGCGCCTACTTGGCTGATAACTCCTACCGCGTCGGATTCCATGGAGGATCTGCGGCCCGTCGATGCACGCTGGCAGAGACGCAGCTTTAGTGATCGTTGGTTAAATGGAGAGTTCCCTATGCCCAAAATCTCATCCGTTCAGGCGCTCGAAATTCTCGACTCGCGCGGCAATCCGACCGTCAGGGTCACCGTCGGGCTCGACGACGGCGTGGTCGCGACCTCGTCCGTTCCGTCCGGCGCATCCACCGGCGAGCATGAGGCGGTCGAGCTGCGCGACGGCGACAAGTCCCGCTACGGCGGCAAGGGCGTGCGCGAGGCGGTGGCCAACGTCGTCGAGAAAATCGGGCCCAAGGTGATCGGCCTGGATCCGGCCCGCCAGGCCGAAATCGACGGGCTGATGATCGCGTTCGACGGCACGCCGAACAAGGCCAAGCTTGGCGCCAATGCGATTCTCGGCGTGTCGATGGCGGTCGCGCGCGCGGCGGCGCAGTCGGCGAAGCTGCCGCTCTACGCCTATCTCGGGGGAGTCGGCGCAACCCGCCTGCCTGTGCCCCAGATGAACATCATCAACGGCGGCAAGCATGCGGAAAATTCGGTCGACTTCCAGGAGTTCATGGCGATGCCGATCGGCGCGCCGAACTTCGCGGAGGCCTTGCGCTACGTCGCCGAGACTTTCCACGCCCTCGCCAAGCTGCTCAAAGGCAAGGGATACGCGACATCTGTCGGCGACGAAGGCGGCTTCGCCCCCAATCTCGGCAGCAACGAGGAGGCCTGCGAGCTCATCGTCAAGGCGATCGAGGCGGCCGGCTACAAGCCGGGCAAGGACATCGCCATCGCTCTCGATCCCGCCGCGAGCTCGTTCTACGAAAACGGCGCCTACGAGCTCGCCAAGTCGAAGGGCGGGCGCAAGTCCAGCGAGGAGATGATCGCGATCTATCAAAAGTGGATCGACTCCTTCCCGATCGTGTCGATCGAGGACGGCCTCGACGAGAACGACTGGGCCGGCTTCGCGCGCCAGACGGCGGCGCAGGGCCAGCGCATTCAGATCGTCGGCGACGACATTTTCGTCACCAACCCCGCCTTCATCCGGCGCGGCGTCAAGGAAAAGGCGGCCAACGCCGTGCTCATCAAGCTCAACCAGATCGGCACAGTCACTGAGACGATCGAGGCCATTGCGCTCTGCCGCAAGGCTGGATGGAATTACGTCGTTTCGCACCGTTCAGGCGAAACCGAGGATTCCTTCCTCGCCGATTTCACGGTCGCGATGGGCGGCGGCCAGATCAAGACCGGCTCAGCGAGCCGCAGCGAGCGAATCGCCAAATACAATCGCCTGCTCGAGATCGAGGCCGAGCTGGGCAAGGCGTCAAGATTCGAAGTCGCCGTTCGCATCGAAGTCTCTCGCATAGGCGATCGCGCGCGCGGGGTTACTCGCCGCAAGCCTCATCCGATCGCCGCGGTTCTTCAGACGATCCGCTTGGCCGCCGCCTGGCGGAGGGTCTTGCGAAAGCTTTATCTCGCTGGCCTGGGCTGGTCAGCGAGAAGGTCGCGGAGATCTCGACATCATACGAAGCGGCAGGCCGTATGTCTGGGATTGCAGACGTCTCCCTTGCAAGCGCCTTCGCGGACAAGGTTCGCCTTGCCCGGCGCTAGCGGGCGGCCTGCCGGGTATATTGTAAGCGCGCGGCCGTGCGATTAGAAAATCCCATGGTCAAGATCGCTGTCTTGGACGATTGGCAGGGCGTCGCGCGTTCAAGCGCCGACTGGTCGACCCTCTCCGCCCGCGCCGAGCTCACGTTTTTCCCGCATGCATTCGCGACGGAGGACGAGGCGGCCTTCGCGCTCACCGATTACGATATTCTGCTCACGATGCGCGAACGCACTGCGTTTCCCGAAAGCCTCGTCCGCCGTCTTCCCAAGCTGCGCATGATCAGCATTACCGGCGCGTCGGTCGCGACGCTGGACGTCGCAGCGTGCACCCGCCAAGGCGTCCTGGTCTGCAATACCGCGGGCGGCGGTCCTGGCGCCCCCTATGCCACCGCCGAACTGGCGCTCGGGTTGCTGATTGCCGCCGCTCGCTCCATCCCCGTCGCCGATGCGGCGATCCGGGCCGGCGGCTTTCAACGTGGCGTGCCCGTGGGCGTGAGCCTCGCCGGCAAGACGCTCGGCATCGTCGGGCTCGGGCGGCTCGGGGCTCGAATGGCCCGCTACGCCGCCGCGCTCGATATGAGGGTCATCGCGTGGAGTCCGAACCTCACCGAAGCCAAAGCGCGGGACGCTGGCGCCCGCCTCGTTGGCAAGTCTGAACTCATGGCCCAGTCCGACGCCATCTCGATACACATGGTCCTGTCGCCGAGAAGTCGCGGCCTAATCGACGCGGAAGACATCGGTCGAATGAAGGAAGGCGCGATCTTGATCAACACCTCGCGCGGCCCTTTGATCGACGAGCCCGCGCTCGTGGCGGCCGTCAAGGCAGGGAAGATCATCGCGGCTCTCGACGTCTACGACAAGGAGCCGTTGCCGGAGGACCATCCGTTCCGGACCTCCGGCCAGACCGTGCTCACACCGCATCTCGGATACGGAGTTGCGGAAACGTGGCGCGATTTCTACCCGCGAAGCATCGAGAACGCAGAAGCCTTTCTCGATGGCAAACCGATCCGGGTTTTGAACCCGCCGTAAATCAGACGCTTCTCGCTGTCTTCGGCTTCGGCATTCACACGTGTCCTTTCGGTCGCGCCACAAGCGGAAGCTTGAAGTTCGTCTGCAAGCTTTCCCCGCCGCTTGCCCGTCACCATCTCTTGCTATTGCGTCAGAGGCGCAATAATTACTGTGAATCTTGGAAAGGCCGAGTGTCCCGTTTCCTCGCTGTTCCCCCGGTCGCCGTACGGAAGCTCGAATAGGCTCCCTTTTCGGATGTCGAACTGAGCTGGCCCGTCAATTGCCGGAACTTCGCCGCGCTGGCCCCTGCCGCTCCGGCGAGAAGCCTCGAGTTCGCCCGATACCATCGTCATGTCGAAACCCCACTCGATGGCGCTCGCCGCGTAATCGGGCGTCCCGCAATGAAGCCCGGCGCGGATCCCATTGGCCTTGCACGCTGCGACAATCTCCTTGAGCGCCGCGATCATTTCGGGCTCCTCGCGGTCGAAGCCCGGCGCTAGGCGACCCTGCGTGCCAACGTGGATCCGCCGGCGGAAGCTCGGCGGAAGCCTTCTGAAGCTCTCTGCAAGCTTTCGCCGGCGTTCCAGCGGCTTCAGGGGCCAGCGGGCGGTCCCTCGGCGTCCCGCCATTCGAGCGTGACCACCTTGCCGTTCTCCACCGTCAGCGCCAGGCGCCCGTGCTTCAGATCGAGCGCCCGCTCGCCGAACAGCTTTAGCCGCCAGCCCATGAGCGCCGGCACATCGGCCTTGTCGCTCGAAGCGATGGCCTCGAGGTCGTCGACGGTCGCGATCAGCTTGCCGGCGACGCCGCTCTCCTCGCTCACCTGTCTCAAGAGCACCTTGAGGAGTTCGACCGTCGGGCCGATGTTCCCGCCGTTGCGGCGCTCGCGCTCGATCTTCGGCAAGGTTTTGGGATCGCGCGCCAGGCCGCGCTGGATCGCCTCGAGGATTTCGCCGCCGGCGCGGGAACGCTCCATGCCGCGCGGAAAGGCCCGCAGGTTCGCCAGCGCCTCGATGCTGCGCGGAGCGGAGAGCGACAACTCGATGAGGACGTCGTCCTTCAGAACGCGCGAGCGGGGAACGTCCCGCGCCTGCGCCTCGCTTTCGCGCCATGCGGCGAGCTCCGTCAGCACCGCAAGATCGCGCGGCTTCCGCGCGCGCGACTTGTAGCGCTCCCAGGCGCGCTCCGGGTGCTGCTCGTAGGTCGCCGCCGAGTTGAGCACCTTCATCTCGTCGTCGAGCCAGGATTGACGTCCCGTCGCCTTGAGACGCTTGGCCAGCGCCTTGTAAACGTCGCGCAGGTAGGTGACGTCGCCGATCGCGTAGTCGATCTGGGCGTCCGCCAGCGGCCTTCGCGCCCAGTCGGTGAATCGCGACGATTTGTCGACCGAGACCCGGCATACGGATTGCACCAGCTCGCTGTAGGAGACCTGATCGCCGTAGCCGCACACCATCGCCGCGACCTGGGTGTCGAACAGGGGGGTCGGCAGGACGCCGGCGAGCTTCCAGAAGATCTCGAGGTCCTGGCGGGCGGCGTGGAAGACCTTGACCACGGCCTCGTCGGCCATCAGTCGCAACAGCGGCTGGAGGTCGAGCCCTTCGGCGAGCGCGTCGATCGCCAGCGCCTCGTCATCCGACGCCAGCTGGACCACGCAAAGTATGGGCCAGAAGGTTGTCTCGCGGAGGAACTCGGTGTCGACGGTGACGAACGGATGGACGGCCATTCTGAGGCATGCGGCCTCGAGCTCTCCGGTCGTCGTGATGAGCGACACCGCGATCCCCGTCGGCTATTCGCTTTCGCCGCGCGGAGCGGCGGGCTTGGCCCGCTCCTTACGAAGCGGCGGGGGCGCGTGACGGGGCATGCCGAGACGCTTGTCCAGATAGGCGCCGACGACGCCCTGCAGGTCGTCGATGCAATCCTCGAAGAAGTGGTTCGCCTCGGGGATCACCGCATGCTCGATGATGATGCCCTTCTGCGTTTTCAGCTTTTCGATGAGCGCGAGGACTTCCTTCAGCGGCGCAACCCGGTCCTTGTCGCCGTGGACGAACAGGCCCGACGACGGGCAGGGGGCGAGGAAGCTGAAGTCGAACCGGTTGGCCGGCGGCGCGATGGAGATGAACCCCTCGATCTCGGGCCGCCGCATGAGGAGCTGCATGCCGATCCACGAGCCGAAGGAAACGCCGGCTATCCAGCAGGCGCGCGCCTCGGGGCTGATCGACTGAGCCCAGTCGAGGGCGGAGGCCGCGTCGGAAAGCTCTCCCTGACCGTGGTCGAACGCGCCCTGGGAGCGCCCCACACCGCGGAAGTTGAACCGCAGCACGGAAAACCCGCGTTCGGCGAAGTTGTAGTAGGTGCTGTAGACGATCTGATTGTTCATCGTGCCGCCGAACTGCGGGTGCGGATGCAGCACGATCGCGATCGGGGCGCCTCGCTGTTTTGCCGGATGAAAGCGGCCTTCCAGGCGACCGGCAGGACCGTTGAAAAAGACCTCGGGCATGAATACTCCAAAAGAACCGGCCCGCGCCCGCTGGGGGCCCGCCCAGACCCTGATCGGGCGGACGCGGCTTGCGGCGCGGGGCCTGCGCGCGTATGTCTCGATTGAGTCGACGGGGGCTCGCCTCGGAGGCTGCCTCATAGCACGCAAGGCGCCCGAGATTGCAAGGAAAAACGGCGGCGCCGGTTAGCGTGACGCGCCGGCCGTTTCTGCTGTTTCCGCCGGAGTCTCTATTGCCCGCCGCAACGACAAGGACCTATCTCGACCATAATGCGACTTCGCCGCTTCGCCCAGAGGCGCGTGAAGCCGCGCTTGCCGCGATGGACGCCGCCGGAAACCCTTCGTCGGTCCACGCTGAGGGGCGGGCGGCGCGGCTGGTTGTCGAGAACGCGCGCGCAGAGGTCGCTCGCCTCTGCGGCGCTGCGCCTCGGTCGGTCGTCTTTGTCTCCGGCGGCGCCGAGGCGGCCAACACCGCGCTCAATCCGCGCTTTGGCGTCGGACCAAGGGAAGCGCCGCTCGAACGACTGATCGTCGGCGCGGGCGAACATCCATGCGTCCTCTATGGAAGCCGGTTTCCCCCTTCGGCCGTGGAGGTCGCGCCGCTGCGTTCGAACGGGCAAATCGACCTCGATTGGATCGAGGCCGCCTGCCGTAAGCCGGGACGCCTGCTGCTGGCCCTCCAGGGAGCAAACAATGAAACGGGCGTCATTCAGCCGGTAGCAGAGGCCTCGGCGCTCACCCATGCGGCGGGCGGCCGCGTGTTCTGCGACGCCGTTCAGCTCGCTGGCCGCACCGCCTGCGACGTCTCGGCGCTCAGGGCGGACGCGCTGGCCCTGTCGGCGCACAAAATCGGCGGACCGAAAGGGGCGGGCGCGATTGCGGCGATGAGCGCCTCTTTCAACTTCGGCGAACCGCTCATTCGGGGCGGCGGCCAGGAACGCGGCGTCCGCGCCGGTACGGAGAATGTGGCGGCGATCGCCGGCTTCGGCGCCGCCGCGCACGCCTGCCTCCGATCGCTGGCCGAGGAAGGGGCGCGGCTCCTCATGCTTCGAGATCGCCTCGCCAATGCGGTGAGGGACGTCGCGCCTGACGTCGTTGTTTTCGGCGAAACCGCCCCGCGGCTTCCAAACACTCTGTGCTTCGCCGTCCCCGGCGTCGAAGCGGCGACCCTTATGATCGCCCTCGACCTCGCCGGCGTCGCCACGAGCTCGGGGTCGGCCTGCTCCTCGGGCAAGGTGGCGCCGTCGCACGTGTTGTCGGCAATGGGGGTGCGGCCGGTGCTGGCGCGCTGCGCGATCCGGTTGAGTTTGGGATGGACGTCGCGGGAAACGGACATCGAGCGCTTCACGGAAGCATTCCGCAGCGCGTTGAGTCGCATGCGGTCCGGCCGAACGAGCTGCGCGCTTTGATTGACGGGCGTTTCGACGGAAGCGCCAGAGCTTGCGTCTCACCCGGTTGAGGTATACAGGGCGGGTTCGCATCCCCTTTTTCCCCTTTTTCCGCCCTTTTCGAAGGAGTTCACCATGGCTCGCGTCACCGTCGAGGATTGCATCGACAAGATCGACAATCGCTTCGATCTCGTTCTCATGGCCAGCCATCGCGCCCGCGCTATTTCGTCCGGCGCGCCGATCAACGTAGGGCGGGACAACGACAAGAATCCGGTGGTCGCCCTGCGCGAGATCGGCGACGGCAAGCTGTCGCCCGGCGATTTGCGCGAGGACTTGATTCATGCCCTGCAGAAGCACGTCGAGGTCGACGAGCCCGAGGCGGAGGCCGCGCCGCTCATGGTTACGCCGAACGCGCAGGCCCAGATCGACCTCGGCGCGGAGGTTCAGTTTGACCGCATGACGGAAGAGGACCTGCTGCGTGGCCTCGAAGGCCTGACGCCGCCGCCAGAACCAGAGGAAGAGGCGGAGTAAGGCTCCGCAAAAGGACCTCGAGGAAGGCTCAGCCTCCCGTTGTGGCAATCCAATCCCGCCGGCTTTCGTGAAGCGGCGGGATTTTTTTCGTATCCACAGCTACGCTCAAGTTTCGCATGGTCTCTCTATTCTGCGCGCCACGATTTGATATCCTCGAGATCGAGAATCAGTCGCGTGGGCGGTAGGCGCGGTCCGGCAGAGACATTTTTCGAAATGTTCGCGGTCGCGAGGCGCAAGATGTTCGAGGGCGACCCTTTGGCGCCTTCGACGCGTCGAGTAGGGGGCTGAATTGGCCGAGGAATTTATCAAGGCGCCGGCGAAGACGGATATGGCTTTCGAGTGCGGCGCAAGCCCGGAAGGGCTCGTCGAAGTCGCCGGCCGCGTCAAGTGGTTCGACGTCGCAAAAGGCTATGGGTTCGTCGTGCCGGACAGCGGCGAAGCGGACGTTCTCATTCACGTGACGGTCTTGCGCCGGGACGGCTTCTCGGCGCTCCGCGAAGGCGCGCGCGTGGTCGCCGAGGCGCAGCGGAGAGAGCGCGGCCTTCAGGTGTTGAAAGTGGTCTCTGTCGCCGAGCCCGATGAAGATTGCGTGCCGCTTCCTCCGGCTCGCACCCGGGCTCGAGCGGCTTCCGTCGGCGGCTTCGAAATCGTCATCGTCAAATGGTTCAACCGGACGCGCGGGTTCGGTTTTCTTACTCGCGGCGAGGGGACGGAGGACATCTTCGTCCATATGGAGACCCTACGCCGCTATGGCTTTATCGATCCCAAGCCCGGGGACAGCATGCTCGCGCGGTTCGGGCCAGGGCCTAAAGGGCTGATGGCGGCGGAGGTGCGCCCGCTCGACGCTTCGCGCGCCTTCGGACACCATTGACGATCGGCCGCGCATCGGCCGCGCCATCGTCGCTTGACCTCCCGCTCGCGTTGCTCTTGAAGCTGCGCCGGCCACGTCTCCTTGTGGGCTGTGGCCGAGCTTGGAGCGATGCGATGACGGCGGTCGGGCTAAGGTTTTGGGCGGCGCTTGCTCTCGCGCTGCTGATGTTCGCCGGACAATATGCGCCGGGGCGCGCCGCTGGCCTCGAGCCGCTGCAGATCGTGACCGCCACAGGAACGCATACATTTCAGGTCGAAATCGCCAACGACGACGCAACGCGCGAGCGGGGGCTCATGTATCGCCGCTACATGGCCGCCGACCGCGGCATGCTGTTCGAGTTCGACCGAACCGCTCCGGTCGGCTTCTGGATGAAGAACACCTATATCCCGCTCGACATGATCTTCATTTCACTGGCGGGCGTCGTGACGAACATCGTCGCCGACGCAGAGCCACTCTCGGAGCGCCTCATTCCCTCCGGCCCGCCCTGCGCGGCGGTCCTGGAGCTGAACGGCGGAGAGGCGGCGGCGATCGGGCTAAAAGTCGGCGACAAGGTCCACAATTCGTTCTTCAGGCCCTGACCCTCGGCGAGCTCCCCCTTCGGCCTCGGCGCGTTGCATCCGCCGCCAAGGTTGCTACAGTCGAGGCGAATACAGCCCGAGCGCGAGTTTCTCCGGCGGGCCAAGTTGAGGTTTTTGCTGTTGTCTGAAGCATCCACGTTGAGTCCCACCCAGGGGCTCAACGCGCCGTTCGGGAGGTCTCATACTCGGTACGGAGATGGCCGAGCGACCTACGCTGCTCTGGATCTTGGCACCAACAATTGCCGGCTCCTGGTCGCCCGGCCGACGGCGGAGGGTTTCCGCGTCATCGACGCCTTTTCCCGCATTGTCCGTCTCGGCGAGGGCCTTTCCCTCACCGGGCGCCTCAGCGAGCAAGCGATCGCCCGCACGCTCGAGGCCCTGCGCATCTGTCGGGACAAGATGGCCGCGCGCGGCGTGACGCGAGCGCGCACCATCGCCACCGAAGCCTGCCGCTCCGCAGTGAACGGGCCCGACTTCGTCGAGCGGGTGCGCGAGCAACTCGGCGTCGAACTCGAAATCGTGGATCGCGAGACCGAGGCCCATCTCGCGGCGGCCGGAGTGGGCGACCTCGCCGACCGGGACGCCCACTCGATCGTCATGTTCGACATCGGCGGCGGATCGTCGGAAATCATCTGGCTCGGCCTCGAGGAGCGCGGGCGACGGGCGCGAATTGTGCGCGCGTGGGAGTCGATGCGGCTCGGCGTCGTGTCGCTCGCGGAGAAATTCGGCGGCGTGGACGTGACCGAGAGGACTTTCGCCGCGATGACGGCCTACGTGTCCGACGCCCTGACGCCGTTTGTCGACAAGGTCGTGGATGAGACACGGTGCGGGCGGTTCCACCTGCTCGGAACATCGGGCACCGTTACGACGGTCGCCGGCGTCCACCTCAATCTGCCCCGCTACGATCGCCGCGCCGTCGATGGGCTCTGGCTCGGGCGGGCGGAGGTTGACGAGGCCGTCGCCCGGTTGCGGTCCATGAGCTACGCCGAGCGCGCCGCTAACGCCTGCATCGGCGAGCAGCGCGCCGATCTGGTGCTGGCCGGCTGCGCTATATTGGAAGCGATCCGGTCGCGTTTTCCCGCCGAGCGGCTGCGTATCGCGGACCGCGGGCTGCGCGAGGGAATTCTCAGCCATCTGATGCGGGAGGACGGCGTCGGGGCGCACAGGCGCCGGCGATGACCGGGGGCTCGGGCCGAGAGGGCGGCCGGGCGCTGAAGGCGCGGGTGAAGACCGCGCGCAAGCGCTCCCTCTCTTCGACCCTGTGGCTCGAGCGCCAGCTCAACGACCCCTACGTGGCGCAAGCCCGCCGCGAAGGCTACCGGTCACGCGCAGCCTACAAGCTTCTGGAAATCGACGAGAAATACAAACTCCTCAAGCCCGGCCAGCGCATCGTCGACCTCGGCGCGGCTCCAGGAGGCTGGAGCCAGGTCGCAGCTGCCCGGACGAGGGCCCGCGAGGGCAGGGGATGGGTCATCGGCGTCGATCTCCTCGAGATGGACCCGATCGAAGGGGTCGAGTTCGCTCGCCTGGATTTCCACGACCCCGAAGCGCCGGCGTGGCTGCGCGCAAAGCTCGGCGGGCTTGCCGACGGTGTCCTCTCCGATATGGCCGCGAACGCCACCGGCCACCGCAAGACCGACCAACTGCGGATCGTGGGCCTCGTCGAACTCGCGGCCGAGTTCGCCCACGAGGTTCTCGCGCCCGGCGGCTTCTTCCTCGCAAAGGTCTTGCAAGGCGGGGCCGAGGGGGAATTGCTCGCGCGGCTCAAGCGCGCGTTCGCCACGGTCAGGCACGTGAAGCCCAAGGCCAGCCGCGCCGACAGCGCAGAACTCTACCTGCTGGCGACAGGGTTCATGGGAGCCGCCAAGCCGAAAACTTGAGGTGCTCCAGTTTGGCGCCGCGCGAACGATTTCAAAGGCTTGAGTGCGAAAAACTGTCGCGAATTGCGACGCTCCGGCTTCATCGTCTTTGGAAAAGCAATTATCACGCCCAACGATGTTAATTTAAAAATAATCCAATTATAACATTAATTTACATTATCATGATAATGTATTACATGAAATTGGTTGGACGCGCGCCCGGCCGTCCACGCGCGGGGCTGACGTCGCGAAGCCAAACTCAACAATAGCGTACTGGGCATGGCGGGTGGCCCAAATTTGGGTCGATCGGGACCGGCGTCGAAAAGCGACAAGGACATCCGGTCGGGCGCCATGGCGACGATCCGAGCTTCGTCACGGTGCCGACGCAACAAAGTTTACGGACAAAACCTCCACATATTTGTTCATTGCCAAAGGTTCCGCTTCGTCGCTTACTTTGCGGCGTCCACCGGTTCCGGAGGAGAACAATGAGGTTCCTTCAGTTGCGTCAGGACCGGCTACCCGACGGGAGAATGTCGGCAGTCGCGGCGCAACTGAGCCGGGCGGACGGGGGCTTCTCACGGTTGCTCGACGTCTGCGCAAGTGCGCTCGGCAAAAACACGCCGGCGATGCGGGAACTCTCCGATCGCGGGTCCCAGGACGAGGAGATCAAGTCATGAAATTCCGACGCAGGGCGTGCGACTGCTGCAAGGAGAGCGAGTTTCCCTCGCTTTGCAAATCGCCCATCTACGTGATGAGCGAGGTCGTCGAGAACTCCAACGTCATTTTCCTGCTGATGTCGAAAAGCGGCCGCGCGTCCTGCGGCGGCCCGCTCGTCTTCGACTGCACTGCGCCCAACGACGAGCCGCAGGCCGCCGCATACGAGCATGACCTTCCTGGATCAGCCGACGTCGTCTGGTCCGGTGGCCGGGCCGAGGATATTCTCGACGCCTGCTGGCGGCCGACCTATTGCCTCGCGGGCAACGACGATTTCTCGGAGGCCGACTCACCGGTCCGCCGCAATCAGCGTCTCCTCGAAGAGGGGTCGGGCTTCTGGCCGCGGGTCGGTCGCCGGGATATCGACGGCGCGTTGCGGGAGTGGGATTGAAGGCGAACAAGGAGCGTCTGCTTCGACAAGGATCCTGCCCGGAGCGCCTTGACGAGCGGCGCACGGCGGAAAGGCGCAAAAGCGCGGAGCGGCCATGGCGTTTCTCGTCCGCCATCGGACGCGCGGCAAAAGAAACAACGAGCGGCTGAAGCCGCCGCATCCCCACCCAACGTCATCTGCGATGCTTGAGCGCAGGGGCGCTCGTCCTCGAACGGGACCCCCCGGAACGGTCCTCAAAGCAGGGTTGCGAAACGGCGGATCCCCTCGCGAATGTCCGCGACCTCCGGCAGCGAATAACTGAGACGCGCTCTATTGGTCCCGCCGCCCAGAGGAAAGAATGCGCCTCCCGGCACGAAGGCGACGCCGGATTCAGCGACCGTGCGCTTGAGCAACGCCGCGCTGTTGGCTCCCTCCGGCAGGGTCAGCCAGACAAACATTCCGCCTTCTGGACGAGTCCACTGGACGCCGGCAGGCATGAAGGCGTCGAGCGCGGCAAGCATCGCGTCGCGCTTGGCGCGGTAGCGAGGCCGCGCCCTCGCCACAAGCCGGTCGAACTCCGTTTCCGCCAGCCGCGCCATCGTCATCTGGTTGATCAGCGGCGCGTTGAGGTCGCTCGCCTGCTTGATCAGGACGAGGCGGCGCACGATCGCGCGCGAGGCGCAGACCCAACCGACGCGCAAGCCCGGCGCGATTGTTTTCGAGAACGTGCCGAGATGGACGACCCGCGAGGCGTCGAGCGAGCCGGAGCGCGCGACGTCCAAAGCCTGGAGCGTCGGCAGGCTTTCGCCCTCGAAGCGGAGGGCCCGGTAGGCGCAATCCTCGATGAGCGGGACGTCGAGGTCCCGCGTGAGCGCGAGCAGGTTCTCCCGCGCCCGCGGCGTCAGAGTTTGGCCGGTCGGGTTGTCGAAATCCGGCACGGCATAGGCGAGTTTCACCCTCGCTCCTTCGCCATCGGAGACGGCGGTGTCGAGGTAGGACTCCGGCGTCCGCTCGCCGCCCTCGGGATGGAGAATGTCGAAGCGCGGCTCGTAGGCCGAGAAGGCCTGGAGCGCTCCGAGATAGACCGGCGCCGTCACGAGCGCCGTGTCGCCCGGCGAGATCAGCAGTTTGCCGAGAAAATCGAGGGCCTGCTGCGAGCCGGACGTGACGACGATGTTGTCCGGCCCGGCGGGCACGTCGAGCGTGCGCATGTGGCCAGCGATCCATTCCCGCAAGGGAAGGTAGCCCTCGCTGACTGAATATTGCAGCGCGAGCTCAGGCGAGTCGGTCAGCGCCCACCGGTAGGCTTCAGCAGCGGCTTCCGCGGGAAACAACGCCGGATCGGGAATGCCGCCGGCAAAGGAAACGATTCCCGGCCGGTCGAGCAGCTTCAGGAGCTCCCGGATCTCGGAGCCCTTCATGCGTTCGGCCCGGCGGGCGTAGCGCGGCTCGAAGCTGAGGGCGGTCGAGGACATGGGGCGTCTCCCGGGCGCCGCTGCATGGGACAGCGATGCTGACCCGTATACGACAGCATTGCTGACCTATATGCAAGAAAAATTGGGGACCACTTTTTGCGCCGGCGTGCTGGATCAAAAGCCGACGAGGCCGCCGGGGTTCATCGAGATAATCTCCAGCTGCGGGGCTTGGCCTTTACGGTAGACCATCACCCGCGCCGGTCGATCGAGGGTAGGCTCGATCACACCCTTGTTCCGCAGAGGCGGCGACCCCTTCGTTGTGCTGAACCGCTTGCAAAACAAGAGCCTCGAAGGATGCGCCGGTGGGCTGCGGGGTTCCCGGATCCTCGTTGTGCATCCGCAAGCGTCTATTCGCGCATTCCTTCCAGCTCGCGGCGCGCCTCCGCGAGCGCCTGCGGATCGACCAACAGGCCCTGGCGTTCGTAACGGCGGCGACTCCTGCTGAACCGCACGACGACGGCGTATCGCTCGCTTTTCGCCTTGGCCCGTCGCGTGAGCAGAGCGTCTCCCGCCGGCAAAAACTCGAGGTCGCCTAAGCCGACACAGCGCAGGCAGGCGGGTCCCGTATCTTCCATCATGAGAAGGGCGCCCGTGCCGCCGCAGCGGCAGCAGGTCCACGAACTGTTCAGGGGCTGGACCGCGACCAGCTCCGGCAGGCGGCTCGCCTTTTCGGCGAGCCGTTCGCGCCTCTTGTCGGGGATTTCGGGGGAGGCCCAATGGGTCCGGAAGAGCCGCTCAACCGCGGCATCGCCGCTTCGGCTGAAGCGCAAGCCCTGTCTGTGCGGCGTGCGCGCGACATAGTCCGCCTCGCACGCGATCAACCCTTTTTCCGTCGCCCAGGAGCGAAAAATCTCCATGGCCTCGGCGAGGCGCTCCGGATCGGTCTGGATCGCGGCCTCGATGCAGTCGACGCGCCCCTGCCGCCAGGCGTCGACGGCGCTCGCATTGAGCCAGCCGATTCCGCGGAGCATGTCGATGGCGCATACAGCGTCCTCGATGGCCAGCGTCGTCTCAGCCGTCCTGACGACCCGCTCGGCGAGGTTCGCGCGATTCTTTCGAACTCATGGCCGCATCGGCAGCAACGATGGCTTCGCCTCGGCTTACCCGTAGATCCCGTCAACTGGATGCGCCAGGTCGCACTCAGGCCAGAACAGTTTACCCGACCCGCCTGTTTCCGGCCGAAAAAAATCGTCGCCGAGCCGACCGGGCGGCCTGGATGGCTTGCGGGTTCTCAATATTGAAATTGAACTGCCATGTCCGAGTGCGGGTTCGTCTGCGGGCGCGACCGGCTCCCGCGTTTGCTTTGCGTTCGGCGAAAGCGTCGACCATCCCTGGCCTCGTTTGGTCCTCATGAGATTTTGGCGAAGCGCTGGCGAAGGTCGTGGCGCCGCCCCATTTTGCGGCCCAGCAAGTGCCGCAGGAAGACCTTCGATGTCGAACTCCGTCAGAGTTCTTTTGGGTTTACTCGCCTTCTCGATTGTCGCCGAAAGCGTTAATCCGGCCTTCGCCAGGGGCGGAGGAGGACCGCCGGTTTGGATGATGACGGAAAATTATTGCCGGGAGACGGTGTACAACAGAGGCATTACGGATGTGACGAAATTCGAAGAGGAAGTGAAAAAATGCGTGGCCAACCCGGTCACCTATCCGACCGCCTACGCCAAGCCTGAGCGGTAGCTGCCGCGAGCCGGCGACGCTGCCGGCGCCCCCGCCGCCTTCCTCTTTGAAATTTTGGCCGATCGCGTTGGCTCGGAGCGCCAAGAAGGGCTCGAACTCGATTGGCGCGGCTTCGATCCCAGAGAGTTCGACGCGCCAGCGTCATTGCGATTGGTGGACGTGCGCGCAAAAAACCGTCAGGCGCGTCATCTTCCCTCAGGCGATCAGCCCCCTCATCGGCGCGACCGCTGCGGAATTGGGGAAAATGGCCTCGGCGAGCGTCTTGGGAGACAGGCCGAACGCGTCGGCCAAGACGCCTTTTAATACGCCGCGAAGATCGGCGGTGGGAGCGAGATCGCGGCCTTGGAAAAGGCGCTCGGGCTTCAGGCCAGGCCAGTCGGCGATCACCCTTCCGCCGGCGAGAGCGCCACCGGCCATAAGCGCGACGGTCGCCGTTCCATGGTCTGTGCCCTGCGTGCCGTTGACGCGAACGGTACGGCCGAATTCGGTCACTGCGATGACGACCGTGTCCCGCCAGGCGCCGGCGAGGGTCGTCTCAAGCGCCTCGAAAGCGGCGTCGAGCCCCTGAAGCCGGTTGGCGAGCAGTCCCTGCGCCGCGCCCTCGTGGAAATGCGTATCGAAACCGTTGAAGGCGAGCGCCGCGATCCGCGGCCCGTCAGGCGCGGCAAGAAGGCGCGCAGCGCCCTCGGCGGCGACGCGCATCTGTCCGGCCGGCCCTCCGGCCCCCGACTTGTTCGTGGGCTCCGAGGTGGAACTTTCGGAAGCGACTTTTTCGGCGGCGAGCGCCTCGCTGAGCCTTTGGCCGAGCTGGGGGTCGCGTTGCGCGTAGAGATCGAGCACGCGCTCGGCGAGATCGCCGGTCGCCGGGGCAATGCCGCCGGACGGCGCCCATCCGAGCGCCGGCGCCGGGCCGCGGATGACGAGCGGCGCCGCCGCGCCGATCCCGAGTCCGCGCTCGCGCATAGCGGCCGACTGCGGCAACGCGCTCAGAGTTCGATTGAGCCAGCCGCTTTCGGTGCGCCCCGGCCCCGGATAGCCGCTCTCGAGCACGTCCTGGCCGTCGAAATGGGAACGATCCCGGTAGCCGGTCGCCACCGCGTGGATCACTGCCGCGCGCTTCGCATCGAACATGCGCCTGAAGGCGGAAAGCGAAGGATGAGCGCAAAAGAACCCGTCGAGCGGCAACGCCGCCTGTTCCCCCGCAGCCGCGAAGGCGAGATCGCCGTGCAGTCCGGCATAGTCCGGATCGGCGACCGGCGGAATGGCGGACAGCCCGTCGACCGCACCGCGCAGGATGACGACGATAAGCCGTGGATCGCGCGCTCCGGCGGCGCTCGCCGGCCAGTTCGAGAAACCGAAGCCGGAGACGAGTCCAGCGCCAAGCGCGCCGGCGGCGCGCACGAATCCGCGGCGCGAAAGATCGAGGCTCGACCGGTCATCAGGCATCGTCATCTCCGCTGGAATTCGGGAGCCATGAACAGGAGCGCCAGCGCCTGTTCGCGCGATTCGGCGCGCTCGATCGTCCGGCGCGTTTCCTTGGACGCCGTATCGCCGAGCGCCGATGTCAGGGCGACGATCGGCTCGGCCGAGTCCAGCATGTGCTGGCCCATGAACGAAGCGACGTCGAGCCGCGATTTCATGCCTTCGGGCGTAGCCCATCCCTCGCTCGAGTCGGTGAAACCATTGGGGCCCACAGGCTGCCAAAGCGGCATGCCGAGTTGGTTGAGCGCCTGGAGGTAGAGCGCCGGATCGAGCGGCTGAAAGCCGGTCGCGCGCCAAGCGCCGACCACGAATTCGAGCGGCGTGCGCATTTTTGTCGGCTTGGCGCTCCAGGCGCGATCGTCGGCAACGAGCGCTGAAGCGACGACGGAAAGATCGCCGTCGCTGTCGCAAAACTCTTGGGCCAGCGCGTCGACGAGATCGGGCGGGGGGTCGTCGGCGACGAAATGGCGCACGAGCTTCGACGCGATATGGCGCGCCGTCGCCGGATGGCGCGCGAGGTCGTCGAGGACCGCGCGAGCCTGCTCGACGCCTTCCTCGGCATAGGTCTTGCCCAGAAGCGTGCGCGTGCCCGGCTCGTGCCAATTGGGCCTGAACTCGAACGCGCGCATGTTTCGCTGTTCGGCCCCGCGACGCTCCAGCCGGTGAGAGCCCGCGCAAACTCGCCGACGTCCGCTTGGGAATAGCCAGAGCCCACCCCGAGCGTGTGCAGTTCCAGGATCTCGCGCGCGAGGTTTTCGTTCAACCCCCTGCCGCCCGATTTGCCCGGCGCGGCGTTCGGTCCGACCGAGGCCTGGTTGTCGAGGAAAAAGATCATCGCCGGATGACTCTCAACCGCGCGCAGGAGCGCCGAGAATTTTCCGAGGGCGTTCGAACGGATCGCCTCGCGCTCAAACGGTCCGGCGCAGACGCGTCCCCTGTCGCCTCCCTTGGTGACGGACACGGCGAAATGGTTCGACCAGAAGGCGACGAGCCTCTCGATGAACCCCGCTCGCGCCTGCACCTGTTTGCGGAGCCGCGCCTCGGCCTCAGCCCGGAACAGGGACCTCTCGATCGGCGGCTCGGACCGAGCCTTCGCGAGCTTGACCGCCTGAGCCCCATTGTATGCAGCCGCCGGCGGCATGGACGGAGCGGCGGCCATCGCCGTCGCGCTGATGTGTTCGGCGCGCCTTTCGTCCCTCCCGCGGAAATGGGCCTGCAGGGCCATGGGCCCGGAGGGAAGAGCGTGGTCGCGAATGAGCGCAACATTCGCGGCCCGCAATTCCTCCAGGAGAAAGCCGCGAGGATCGCCGGCCGCGTCGGCCAGGCCGCCCGGACCCGCGCCGAGCCCGAATCGATTGAAGGCCGTCACGGCCACATCTTGGTTCGGTCCGATCGTCATTGGGGCCTCTCGTCCTGACGCTGAAAGCGCGGACAGGTGATCGTTTGACCATGCGAAGGCTGAGCGGAACCTTAACGAAATGGGGCGGAAATCTGTGATTGTTCGATCGGATTGCGGCGTCGGAGCCGCCTCGAAGGATGGCCGCCTTCGAACAGCCGCCAGTCGCTGCCGCCCTCACTCCGCCGCCGCGGTCACGCCTTCCTCCCGCGCCGGCGCTCGTCCCGAGAGCGCGGCGCCGGCGTCCGGCTTGAGGCGGATGAAGATGAAGGTCGACAGGCTCGAGACGATCGCCACCAACACGAAGGCCGTCGAAAGATCCCGGGCGTAGAGGGTTTTGTCGCCGAAGCCGACCTGGATGACCTGAATGCAGATCGCCGCGACGGCGACTCCGACCGCGCCGGACATCTGCTGCGACACGCTTGCGAAGCTGGTCGCCCGGCTCATCCGCGGCGGGTCGATGTCGGCGTAACTGATGGCGTTGAGGGCGGTGAACTCGAGCGAGCGGAAGAAGCCGCCTGCGAGCAGCGCGAGAAAGATCAACCAGTGGGGCGTCGACGGAGTGAACAGGGCGTAGGAGGCCAGGAACGCGCCGGAAATCAGGGCGTTCGCGATCAGCGTGCGACGAAAGCCGAACCACCGTAGCGCGGTCGACGCGGTGAACTTCATCGCCATCGCGCCGAGGGCGGCGGCGAAGGTCAGCGAGCCGGACTCGAACGGCGTCAGCCCGAATCCGATCTGCAGGAGAAGCGGCAGCAGGAAGGGCAGGGCGCCGATCCCGACGCGGAACAGCAGACCGCCGACCACCCCGGAGAAGAAGGTCGGAATCCGGAGGAGCTTGAGATCGAGGATCGCGTCCTCGTTCTGGCCTGCGTGCCGCACATACGCCGCGAGCAGCGCGAGGCTGACGACGATCTGCACTGCGACTTCGAGAGCCGGCGCCATGCCGCGCCCGATCAGCGACAGCCCGGAGATGAGCCCGAGCAGGCCGAGACCGGACAGGACGAAACCCTTGAAGTCGAAGCGCGGGACGTTCTCCTCGCGCAGATTGGCGATGAATCTGAGCGACAAAAGGACGCCGAGCACCCCGATCGGGACGTTGATCCAGAAGATCCAGCGCCAGTTGAAATAGGTGGTTATGAAGCCGCCAAGCGGGGGACCGGCGACCGGACCGAGAAGCGCCGGCACGGTCAGATAGGCGAGCGCGTTGACGAGATCGCTCTTGGGCACGGTGCGCAGGAGGACGAGGCGCCCGACCGGCACCATCATCGCGCCTCCGACGCCCTGAAACACGCGAGCCCCAATCAACGTCGGCAGAGAGGTCGAGGAGCCGCACAGGATCGAGCCCAGGGTGAAGACGACGATGGCGCTGCAGAAGACGGTGCGCGCGCCGAAGCGGTCGGCGACCCAACCGGAGGCGGGGATGAACACTGCCAGCGTCATCAGGTAGGAGGTCAACGCAAGCTTGAGGACGATCGGGTCCTCATGCAGGTCGAGCGCGATCGCCGGCAGCGAAGTGGAAATCACCGTTCCGTCCATGTTTTCCATGAACAGGGCGGTCGCGATGATGAGGGCGGTCAGAAGGGCGGAGCGCATGAGGGGACGCGCCGTAATTGGCGCCCCGTACTCTCCGCGGCAAGGCGGGCGGCGGAAGGCGCGGTCACAATGAGGTGAAAGGCGCGGCTTCGGGCGGCGCCCGGCCTGTCATTTCGGGAGAACGCCGAGAATGCGTCTCACATCGGCGAGGGCCTTCTCGCAGCCCGCCTGATCGTTCGCGGCGTCGGCCTTGCGCGCCGCCTCCATATCCTGCGTGATCGTGTTCAGGTCGGCGTCGGACAGGTCGCCGACCTGCGCTTCGGCGCCCGCCAGCGTCCGGGGGGTCGGCTGCCGATGCATGGTGGCGAAGTTCGACTCGGGCGCCGCCTTCCCCGCCGCGGCGGCGGCGTCGAGGCGTTTTCCCAGGGCGACGTCGGCCTGGTACACCTCGTCCGAGCAGGGTCCGGCGAAGGACTCCGCGGTGCACAGCGCGAGCGCCGCGGCGCCGGATGCAATGGTAAGGGAAATTCTCATTTCCTTAGCTCCCCTGCGAGAGTTTTCGCCACAGTTTCGAACCAGTCTAAGATCGAACGCCGGCCGGCGCCAGACGCCGTTTTCTGTTCACCGCGGAACTTCCCGCTCGCCGTGCGCCTCGAGAAGGGCGTTCAGCCGCTGCCGCATCAGCATGCCCGGACGGTCGGAGGGCATGTGCATCTCGAGCTTGCGGCTTATGTCGACTATCGCATCGGGGTCGGTCAATTCGAGGATCTCCCGGTCCTCCTCGATGATTGCCCTGTCCCAGGCGACGAGTTCGGCGGTCGAGCAGTCCTCCTCACGGTCGTTGCGGAAGAGGATCTGGATGAGCCGGATCGAGCCGTCGTCGATCGGGGTGGCGAAGTTGAAGATCACGTGCCTCAGGCCAGACGGATACTCCATATCCATCGTGCGGCAGAACGGCATGTACCAGTGGTTGCGCATCTTCCGTTTCGTCCAGGGCTCGGTCGCGCCGGTGACGCGATGCGCCTGCGGCGGGTTCTTCACCGGCACGATGGTCTCGGCGACGAAGCCGTAGGGGGTCTCGGTCAGCTCGTACTTCTCCGGCTTCGGCTGTTCCCTGTCTCCGAACGTGCCCTTGTGGACAAAGGAGAAATGCGAGTTGTCGAACGAATTCTCCATCATGCGGAGAGACGAGCATTTCCACGCTTCGTCGAATTGGTGGATGCGGCGGAAGGCGGGGTCGCGTTCTTGCGGCAGCTCCGGAATGTCGAGAAGCGGCTCGCCGAGACACACCCAGACGTAGCCGTAGCCTTCTCGGGCATGAAATGATCTTGCGCGGGCGTCCGGCAGCGGTTGGCCGGCTGGAAACTGGGGGATGTTTCTTAGCCTTCCGCCGCCATCATATTCCCAGCCGTGATAGCCGCACACAATATGTCCATCCTTGATCCAGCCCTTCGACAGCCTCGCCGTGCGGTGGCAGCACCGGTCTTCGAGCGCCGCAAGCGTGTCGCGCTCGCCGAGAAAAACGACGATGTCCTCGCCGAGCAGACGGAACGGCTTTTGGCCGTCTTGGATTTTGTCGACTGGGAGCGTCGCGTACCAGAAATTGCGCAGCACTTTTTGTCGCGTGTTCAGCATGGCGTTCTCCGGTCTGCGACCATTCGACCACGGGCTCGAGCAATGTGGCGCTTGAAAGCGCGACGGAGCGTGTGCGAGGATGATCCTGGTGTCCCATTCAGCCTGCCCTCGGGAACCGCGATGAGCAAGAGCGCCACCCAGCTCAGGACCAAGACGAAGACGCAAACGGAGCGTCCGCGTCTGCATAAGGTTATTCTGTTCAACGACGATTACACGCCGCGTGATTTCGTCGTGCAGGTGCTCAAAGCCGTGTTCCGGCTGAACGAGACGCAGGCGCTGAACGTGATGATGACCGCGCACCGCAAGGGGGTCTGCGTCGTCGCCGTCTTCGCTCGCGACATCGCCGAGACCAAGGCCGCGCGGGGGACGGAAGCGGGCGCGGCGAAAGGCTATCCGCTGCGATTCGGAACCGAGCCTGAGGAATGAGCGCGTCTCCGATCCCGACGCGGATTCTCGGCCGGACCGGCGTCTCCGTCACGGAGCTCGGCCTCGGCACGGCGCCGCTCGGAGAGCTTTTCGACAGGGTCGACGACGGCGAGGCAGCCTCGATCATCAAAGCAGCCTGGGACGGCGGCGTGCGCTATTTCGACACGTCGCCCTGGTACGGGCGCGGGCAGGCCGAACATCGCGTAGGTCGTGCGCTCTACCGGAAGCCGCGAGACGAGTTCGTCATCTCGACCAAGATCGGGCGGTTGCTGCGCCGGCCGGTCAAAGCCGGGCCGATCAAGGATCAGTGGATCGGCGGCCTCGATTTCGAGACGGTGTTCGACTACGGCTACGACGGCGTGATGCGTTCGTTCGAGGATAGCCTTCAGCGGCTCGGAATTCAACAGCATTGATCTCCTGCTGATCCACGATCTCGACGCCTGGAGCCACAGGAGCCAGGCCAGCGTCGATGCCTATTTCGTCCAGCTCGCCACCAGCGGCTGGCGGGCGCTCGACGAATTGCGCAGCGGGGGGATCATCAAGGGGATCGGCGCGGGTTTCAACACAATGGGGACGATTCCCAGGTTTCTGGACCTGTTCGACATCGATTTCTTCTTGCTGGCCATGCGCTACACGCTGCTCGAGCAGGACGTGCTCGACAGCGAATTCCCGCGCTGCGCCGAGCGCGGCGTCGGAATCGTCATAGGTGGCGGCTACAATTCCGGGATCCTGGCGACCGGCGCGGTTCCGGGCGCCATGTACAATTACGAGCCCGCCCCGCCTGCAATCCTCGAGCGCGTGGCGAAGATCGAGGCCGTCTGCAAACGCTGGAACGTTCCGCTGGCGGCGGCGGCGCTCCACTTCCCGCTCGGGCACCCGATTGTGGCCTCGATCATTCCGGGCGCGATCACCACGAAACAGGTCGAGCAGAATCTCGCCGCGTTCCGGCACAAGGTTCCTGCCGATCTCTGGGCGGAGCTCAAGCACGGAAAACTGATTCGCGCTGACGCGCCGACGCCGGGCTGAGGGCTCCATCGGAAGAGGCCGTCCGGCTCCAGGATTCGGGAGACAACCATGTTTGCATGCGAAGACGGCGCCGGAAGCGCCGCCTCGTTCGGCCCCTGCTTTTGCCATACCCCGGCCTTCGCCCGGCTCAACGCGTGTCTCAACTTGAAATTTGCGAGCCGGGCGCTCGGCTCGACCGCGGGCGTCTTCGCCGCGGGCGCCGGCGGCTCGGCGGCGCCGAAGCGCGGCGAGCGCGGCCGCCGATTGGCCTTCGCCAACGTCCGCGTCTTCGACGGCGAGTCGGACGCCTTGCGCGCCGGTCTCAGGGTCGAAGTCGAGGCCGGGACGATCAGGGCAGTCCTGCCAGCCGAGACGCCGGCCGGCGAGGGCGTCGAGGTCGTCGACTGCGGCGGACGCGTCCTGATGCCGGGGCTCATCGATGCGCATTGGCACGCGATGATGGCCCCGATTCCGCTCGAGGCGCTGCTCGTCGCGGACGTCGGCTATATCAACCTCGTCGCGTCCGCCGAAGCGGAACGAACGCTTTTGCGCGGATTCACCAGCGTCCGCGACATGGCCGGTCCGGCGTTTTCGCTGAAGCGCGCCATCGACGAGGGACACGTCAGGGGACCGCGCATCTGGCCCTCCGGCGCGATGATTTCGCAGACCGGAGGGCACGGCGATTTCCGCTTTCCCTATGAGATCCCTTCGTCCCTCGGCGCGGCGCTGAGCCGCGGCGATACGCTCGGCGGCGGGGCGATCGCCGACGGCGCCGATCGCGTGCTTCAGCGCGCCCGCGAGCAGTTGATGCTGGGCGCGAGCCAGCTCAAGCTCGCCGCCGGCGGCGGCGTGGCGTCGAACTACGATCCGATCGACGTCAGCCAGTACACCGAGCCCGAGTTCCGCGCCGCGGTCGAAGCGGCGGAGAACTGGGGCACCTACGTCGCCGTGCACGCCTATACGCCGCGCGCCATCCGGACCGCGATCCGCGCCGGCGTCCGGTGCGTCGAGCACGGCCACCTGATGGACGAGGCGACGGCGAAGCTGATCGCCGAGAACGGCGCCTGGCTCAGCACGCAACCGTTTCTCGACAACGAATTTGCGGCGCCGCTGGTGAACCCCGGCGGGCAGGAGAAGATGCGGCAGGTGTTCGCGGGGACCGACGCCGCCTACCGGTTCGCCAAGGCGCACGGCGTCAAGACGGCCTGGGGAACGGACATCGTGTTCGCGCCGCAGATGACGAAGCATCAGGGCGCGATGCTGACGACGCTGACCCGATGGTACGAGCCGGTCGAAATCCTGAAGATGGCGACCAGCGTCAACGGCGAGCTTCTGGCGATGTCGGGGCCGCGAAACCCGTATCCCGGCAGGCTCGGCGTGATTCAGGAAGGCGCGCTCGCCGACCTCATCCTCGTCGACGGCGATCCGACCGCCGACATCAACCTGATCGCCGATCCGGAGCGGAATTTCGTCCTCATCATGAAAGACGGAGGGGTGGTGAAGAACGCTCTGCCGGCGCTCGCGTCGTGACCGACCGTTCCCTGCCATCAGGGAAAGATGCAGGGAAGTTCCCGCGCTTCAGCCGGTTTTCGGAAGAACCGTCGCGAAAAGCCCAACAATTCGAGTTGGTTCCAGCAAAATTCCCTACCCGGCCGAACAGGGAATATTTTTCGCCGAGCAGGGAATTCAAATTCCCTGCTCGACCGAAAACAGGGATATTTCGCGCTTGAAGCGAGGTCTTTGCGCTAACTAACCGGCGGGCGCGGGGTGCATGACATCGCCGACAACAGATCCGTGCCGCGCCTGAAAGGGACTTGATTCACATGATGCGGATCGCCGTTACCGGGTCCATGGGTCAGGTGGCGACCTCGCTGGTCGACCAGGCGGGACCCGAATTCGAAATCGTCCTGCTTGGCCGGCGCGTTTTCTTGCTCGAGGATCGCGGGGCCGTTCTCGCCGGCCTCAAGGCCGCACGGCCGGACGCGGTGATCAACGCCGCCGCCTACACTGCGGTCGACCGGGCCGAGGCGGAGGAGGACCTTGCGCTTGCCGTCAACGGCGAAGGAGCAGGCCATGTCGCGGAGGCCGCCGACCGGATCGGCGCGCCCCTGTTGCAGCTGTCGACCGATTACGTGTTCGACGGGGCGCTCGATCGTCCCTACCGCGAGGATGATCCGCCCGCGCCGAGAAGCGCCTACGGGCGCTCCAAACTGCTCGGCGAAAGGCTGGTCGCCGAGCGCTGCGCCGACAACGTGATCCTGCGCACCGCCTGGGTCTTCAGCCCCTACGGCGCCAATTTCGTCCGCACGATGCTTCGGCTCAACGAGACGCGCGACGAGGTCTCGGTCGTCGCCGACCAGCGCGGCAATCCGACCTCGGCCCTCGACCTCGCCACAGCCCTGCTCGCCGTCGCCGCGAGAGCGCACGCGGATTCCTCGCCGACGCTGCGCGGCGTTTTCAACATGACCGGTTCGGGCGAGGCGACCTGGGCCGATTTCGCTGAAGCCGTCTTCGCCGAAGCGGCGGCGCGCGGGCGCCGCCCCACGCGGGTGAAGCGCATCACGACGGCCGACTACCCGACCCCCGCGCAACGCCCCGCGAATTCGCGCCTCGACAATGAAAAGCTGAGACGCGTCTATGGCCTCGAGCTGCCCGACTGGCGGAAGTCGCTTGCGACGTGCTGCGCGCGGCTCATCTCGTGAAGACGGGAGAAAAGAGGACGCTGGAATAAGGCTGATCGCCACCCCGAACAGGACTACGTCCTGATCGTGAAGGACGGGTGAGCGGCGACGAATACCCTGAAAAGCGCCTGGGTGGGTGGCTTCACCGCGACTGGCGCGAAACATTGGTGTCGCCGCTGCGCGAACCCTCGCTCAACGGATCCGGATCAGCGTGTAGAGAAAGAACTCCAGGCGCTTGGAGCGTAGTCGGGGATTGACGCCGCAACGGTATAGATTCGCCAGACGTAGTCAGCGGGAACACTCGGGAGCGACACAAGCACCGCCGACAGTTTCAAAGAGCTGGCGAAGACGCGATGCATCCCGGCCGCATCGAGCGCAAGAACCTGCACGAAATAGTCGGCTGGGACGGGCTGCTGCGGCGCGGCCCAGGATAGCTCGACTTGAACGCTTCCGCCCGTCCTCGATACCGACGCGACGCCTGGTGCGGTTGGAACCGGCGGGGCCAGCGTCGGTTTTGGGGCGACCGGGGATACGGCAGCCCGACGCCCCTCCTCGCGAATGGACGCAAGCTTACGTGCAGCTTCAGACAGCCCGTGAGCCTGTGCCGCCGCGTACCAGCTTGTCGCCATATCGAGATTGCGCGGCACCCCGTCACCGGACTGATAGAGCTGCGCCAGATTATATTCGGCGCGCGCGTAGCCGTGCGCAGCCGCGCGCGCGTACCACAAAGCGGCCTCCGTAGGGTTGCGAGTTGTACCGGTGCCACTATCAAACATTACTGCCAAGTTGAATTCGCCAAGAACGTATCCGGATTCGGCGGCGCGACGGTACCAGGTGTAGGCGGCTGCTGCGTCTTGCCCAACGCCTTCCCCAAGGTCATAGAGCAGCCCGAGCTCGAAGGCGGCCCGTGCATCACCCCTTTCCGCTTGCGGCCGCCATATCCGTAAGGCGTCGATGAATCGACCAGCGGCGTAGGCGGACTGACCAGCGTCACCACCACCGTTCTGCTTCGTGAGGTCCGTCGAATTCGCGCAGGCGACTGCGGGACGGAAGGCGAGCAGAATAAGCAGCGCAATCAGTGCCGCGGGCGGCCCGAGTGATGCCTCGACCCAAAGCGAACTTGGATTACCGCCACGTAATCTCCACACGCCGATTGCGCTCCTCCGACACGTCCGACGGGGTTGGCACCACCAGATCAGTCTCGCCCTTGGCCATCACCTGAAACCGCTCGACGGGTATTCCGCGTGAGACCAGGCCCTGAAGCACATTGTTAGCCCGCAGTTCAGACAGATGTAGATTCTCGGCTGCCGACCCCGTCGTATCCGCGCTGCCGGTCACAATCATCACGAGCGGTTTGCCTGCTCGATAGAGACGAGAAGCTTGGTCCAGCAAAGGCAGGTCCTGCCGCCTGACTCTCGCGCTGCCGAGGTCGAAGTGAAGCACGAGCGAGCTTGGTGCGCTCGGGGCCGGATTGGCCGCCGAACTATCCAAGGAGTTTGCTTCTACCGCTGGCACACCGCCAAAGAGGGCTGCGCCGAATAGGATCCAAATAAACCAACGCATAGTTACCTCCCCGTGATTGAGCTTTCGAAACTCGAGCGCTCTTCTGTAGAGAACGAACTGATCGCGCCCATCGATTGGATCTGCGTCAAACTAAGTCTTGGCCACCACCTCCAAGTCCGCGCCGGACATCACGCGCCATCGCCTCAGTGAAAGGCGGCGCCATTCATGGGATCGCAATCTCGATCGTGCCGGGCTCCGGAACGGCTCCCCGTTTTCGAAGGGCCACCGGGTCCACAGCACCCAACAGAGGTTGAAGCAGACGACTGACGCGGGCGGCTCCGTCGCGGTCTGACTCGAAATAATAGCCGATACTTGGCCGTAATTGTTGCGTATCGACCGGCACGAACTCGGCAACCCCCAACCCGGCATCTACCAACACGTGTTGAAGCTCTGTCGAGCGGCCGGCGTGGCCGATATCGTCCCGCGCCACGCTCAGTAGAACGCGGACAGGCGCAAGTCTGGGCAGGCCCGCGACGCTCGGCGCGATAGGACCGTCACCCCGCGTTGGCGCCCCTTTGGCCAATGCGCGGGGCTGCGCTGCATCACCGTCTTGATCCAAAGCGCCGACTCCTACAGCTGGCGCAGTGGGGTCTGCTCCGCCGCGTCGCTCTGCCGATGGTCCAGCAGAAGGCGCGGCAGGCTCCGCCGTGGCCGCTATCGCCGGTTGCGCAACTTCAACATTTTGATCCGGGGTGGCGGCTAAACCTGTTCGCACTCGATCGCGAGCGCCCACTTCGCCGGGTTGCTCCGACGAAAGTCCAGCGGCAGGCGCTGGAGGCGACACCGTGGCCGGTTTCGCAGGTTGCGCGACTTCAACGTTTTGATCTGGCGGCGCGGCCGAAGCTGCTCGCGCAACGGCGTCTCGAGACAAGGCCACTTGATCGCCATTGCCCGCTCCGCCGCGTTGCTCTTCCGAAAGTGTAGCGGGAGGCGCACCGATGGACGGTAGTGGCGATTGCGTTCGCTCGATGTCTTGGTCCGGAGCGGCGCTCGACGCGGCTGACCCAACGCGGTCTGGAGACAAGGCCGCCCGATCGCCATCGCCTGCCGAACCGAGTTGCCCAGCCGAAAGCGCTGAACCGCTTGGCGGGGCTCCCGATTGCTCTGCTTGGCCTAACCCGGGAGGGTCAACAATAGGACTTGCGGCCGAGGCGCCCGCTGCGGCTCTCAGCGGAGACTTCTCGTTTGGCGCCGAGTAGGCAAGACGAAGGAAGAGACTATGACGCGAATAGAACTGCTCCAGACGGTGCGCCTCGTCGACGCGCCCGGCAGCAGTGGCGGCGGCTATCCGCGCGGCGAACCGATCCGGCAAGGCGATCCACAATTTAAGCGCGTCGGGGGTTGCGCTGGTTTCAAGGTTCGCGACACGCTCCAACAGGGGGGACGTTGATTCAACGGATCCGCTCGCAACAGCGCCCATCAATTGGTCTATCAGCAGATCGACCCGCTCGCCCGTTTGCTTATGGTCGGGCTTGGTCGATGATTGTGACAGGTCCGACGGCGCCGGAGGCTCTTGCGACGCAGCAGAGTCGATCGACTGAATGTTCGGCGGAGTTGAGCCGGCGGAGAAGACGGGAAAAACCGTGTAGCCGATTGCGGCGAGGCAACCCATCGCAACGAACCCTGCCACTGCGTGAACTGCGGGATGTGCAACTCTATATTCCGGCGGCTCTACGTCCCGTAGGTGCGCCGGATGAGCCCCGACGCGGCCCACAGCGCGCTCTCCCGTGGTGTCCGAGAACACTCCGTTAGTTTCCGCGCCGCGCAAGGTTGGGGGTGTCTCAAATCGTGGCCGAAAGAGCCGTTTGCGAAGGCTCTCGTACTCCGGTTGAGCAAGCCTATCGAGTAATGTCGGTCCGGCGGAAAGCACGATCTGCAAGACAGGCGTACCCGCCGTCAGCAACTCAGTCATCAGCGACAGATAAGAGAGCGATCGATCCGACAGCATGTGGGCGTCGTCAATCGCAAGTATTACGGTCTGGCTGGGATCAGCGGTCTCCAACCGTTCCGCCATCGCTCGGGGGGCCAATTCACGACCTCCAGCGATACCAAGGACCGCACCGATCATCTCCTGCAGCTCAGGCGGTTCAGGCAGTGGCGGCCCGATGTGCAGCGTCCGCGCCGAGGCGCTGGAGCAGGCAACTAACGCTGCTTCGGGCACCCGCGCCGAAACCTGACCACGGTCAGTGATGAGAATCGCCCGCTGTCCCGAGCGGACAGCATCACTAATGAACTGAACGATATGGAACTCGCCCAGCCGGTTGATTGGGCCTTGCTCTGATGGTCTATCGGCGCGATCTCGGACGCCCTTGATCATGGCCACGTGATGCAACCACAATAGTTGTATTATTGTCAAGCGCTCCCATTACCCTCCGTCATGGTCGACGAAATCGTCGTCGAAATTACGGCCAGTTTTGCCCGTTGCTTAGCCGCCCTGATGTTTTGCTCCACTCTCGTCGCCCGATGGACGTTCTGACGTCGCTAGAGGATTGTGCGTCCTACGAGGCGGCGAAACGGCCATCGCGCCGAGCCGGGCGCGCCTTGACCAGGAAGCGTCTCAGCTCTCTCGAGGCTGGTCTCACGAACGGGCGGTATGCGGCAGAATGCGGTCGAAGGAGGAATGAGACGGACGCGCCACTTGCGGTCGTTCACACACGACCGCAACAGACTGCGCGACATCGGCGTTCCGGGTCGGACCGCAAGTGGGACTCTCGACAAACCAACCGAACCGCGCATGGCGGGAACAGAGCGTCAGGCGCACACGAAGCCTCGCGACCCCGATGGAGTCATGCTCCGTTCAGCACGGTCGGCGACTTCCTGTCGCACGAATTCGTCGCGTTCAGACCGTCGTCGTTTCAACTCCCTCGCTCAACTGCGTCGCCGCCTGGCGCAGCGCCGGGCTCGAGCGGATGATGAACTTTTCCAGTTCGACAACGAGGAAAAAGGCGACGCCGCCGCCGATCAGCCAGGGCCAGACCCACAGCGGGAGCGACTCGTTGCCGAAGATCGCGTGGAACGGCGGCGCGTAGGTGAAGAGCAACTGCAACACGACGACGGCTCCGATCCCGTACCAGAGATACGGATTGCCGGCGTGGGCGCGGGGCGACAGCGACGAATCGAGCAGGTAGCGGCTGTTGAGCAGGTAGAAGACCTGCCCGAGCGTGATCGCGTTGACGGCAGCCGTGCGCGCCATCCCGTCTGACGCGCCGTAGTCCTTCATCCAGAAGAAGGCCGCAAGCGTGTAAACGACGAGCGCCGCGCCGACAAAGAGGATGCGCCATATCCCAAAGGGGGTGACGATCGGCCGATCGACCGCGCGGGGCTGCCTTTGCATCACGTCGGCCTCGTGCGGCTCGAACGAAATGACGAGGCCGAGCGCGACCGAGGTCACCATGTTGACCCATAAAACTTGCGGCGCGGTGATCGGCAGGGTGAAGGCGAAGAGGATCGCGACCGCGATCACCGCGCCCTGCGCGACATTGGTCGGCAGCAGGAAGAGCATCGCCTTCTCGATGTTGTTGTAGACGGTCCGGCCCTCCTTCACTGCGGCGGAGATCGAAGCGAAATTGTCGTCGGCCAGAATCATGCCGGCCGCCTCTTTCGTCACCTCGGTTCCCTTGATTCCCATGGCGACGCCGATGTCGGCTTTTTTCAGCGCCGGCGCGTCGTTGACGCCGTCGCCCGTCATGGCGACGATCTGCCGGTTGGCCTGGATCGCCTTGACGAGCCGGAGCTTGTGCTCGGGGCTCGCGCGGGCGAAGACGTCGACGTCGCGCACGCACTCCTGTAGCGCTGCGTCGTTCATCGCCTCGATCTCGGTTCCCGCGACCGCTGTCTTGCCGTCGCCGATGCCGAGCATTTTGGCGATGGCGGCCGCGGTGATCTTGTGGTCGCCCGTGATCATCGTCACGCGGATGCCGCCAGCGTGGCATTCCCTGACCGCCTCGATCGCCTCCTTGCGGGGCGGGTCCATGAGGCCGACGAGGCCGAGCAGGATGAGGTCCTTCGGCAGGTCCTCCGGCTTGAGCGCGCGCCCCTCGAGGCGCGGATCGGGAAGCCAGGCGAGGCCCAGCACGCGCTCGCCCTGCGCCGCGAGACGGTCGCCTTCCCGAGCGAACCGGTCGCGATCAAGCGGCGCCGCACCGCTCGCCGTCTGCTGCCGGTCGCAATGATCGAGGATCACCTCGGGGGCCCCTTTGACAAGCAGCATCTCGCCGTTGGCCGAACGGTTCAGCGTAGCCATGAACTTATGCTCGGACTCGAACGGGATCGCATCGATGCGCGGGTGCGCCGCTGCCTCGGCGGCGCGGTCCATTCCGAGCTTGGCCGCGAAGGGATAGAGCGCGCCCTCGGTCGGGTCGCCCTCGACCTTCCATTTCCCCTCGTCCTGAAAAAGCTCGGCGTCGTTGCAAAGCATCGACACGCGACCCATGAGCTTCAGCGCCTCGGCGGCTTCCGCGATGGGCGCGCCATCGTCCCTCACTTCGCCCTCGGGCGCGTAGCCGTCGCCAGTGACCTCGTAGGACTTGTCCGCGGTCACGACGGAAGTCACCATCATCTCCATCAGCGTCAGCGTGCCGGTCTTGTCGGAGCAGATGCGCGAGACAGAGCCGAGCGTCTCGACAGCCGGCAGGCGGCGGATAATCGCGTTGCGGCTCGCCATGCGCTGGACGCCGATGGCGAGCGTGATGGTGATGAGCGCCGGCAGGCCTTCCGGGATCAGCGACACCGCGATGCCGACAACCGCCTGAAACAACCCGACGAAGGTCATATGCCCGAGCCAGTGGCCCCAGGAGAAGAGCAGCACGCTGAGGACGGCGATGGCGGCGGTGATCGTGTAGCCGAACTTCTTGATTTGGCGCAGGAGCGGGGTCTCGAGCGCGCTGACTTCGGCGAGCATCTGGTTGATGCGGCCAAGTTCGGTCTGGCTGCCGGTCGCGACCACGACGCCGGTCGCGCGGCCCGACACGACCATGGTGCCGGAAAAGGCCATGTTCTCGCGGTCGCCGACTGTCGCCTTGGCCGCGACCGGTTCGGTCGTCTTCTCGGCCGGAACCGACTCGCCCGTCAGCGCCGCCTCCTCGGTGCGGAGGTTCTTGGCGTCGACGAGACGCAAGTCGGCCGGGATCTTGTCGCCGGATTCGAGAAGGACGATGTCGCCAGGGGCCAGATCCTCGGCGGGAATGAGGCGCGTCTCCCCGCCGCGCACGGTCCGCGCCTCGGACGACAGCATGTTGCGGATCGAGTTCGAGCGCCTTTTCCGCCCGGCCCTCCTGCACAAAGCCGAGAAGCGAATTGAGAATCACGACCGCGAAGATGATCGAAGCGTCGAGCCACAGGCTCAGCATCAGCTTGATGAAGCCGGCCGTGAGAAGGACATAAATGAGGATGTTATTGAACTGGGCGAGGAACCGCAGCAGCGGTCCCTTCTTCTTGCCCTGGGGCAGGCGGTTCGGCCCGTAGGTCTTGAGCCGCGCCGCGGCCTCCGCGGCGTCGAGGCCGCGCCCCGGATCGACGCCAAGCCGCGTCTCGACCTCCTCGGCGGTCACGGCGTGCCACGGCGCCGCATCCGGTCTGGCGTCGACCGCCTTGGCTCCGCTCATGGAAATTCCCTTCTGCTGCAAAGAGGCTCCGGGCCGGTCATGACGCGTGGTCGGGACGCCCGGCCTGCCCGATTTGTTCGCCTCGGCCGAGGAGATGCGCCGTCGAACGCCAGGCATGATGCGCAATCAGGTCGAGGCGTCGGGCCGCTTCGACCCGCGCGAACGCCTCCGTCGCGGTCGCTTGTCCCGGCGCGACTGAGGCGAGGACCGCCGCTCGATGCTCGCGGAGCTTCGAGTCCAGCGCCTTGGCCGCGCTTTCGACCTCGGCGAGCGCGGCCCTCGCTTCCGGCGAGGCGCGCCACCCGATCGGCTCGGCGCGCTCGCTGAGCGCCGAATTCTTCGGTGATCGAACTCGGCAACCGTTTGCGCCCAGCGCATCGCCTCCTTGCAGAGTTCGGCGGCGCGAAGATCGTCAGGGCCTCCGCTCGGCGGCTCGGGCAGCCCGCCGTCTTCAAGGATCTCGGCGAGGCGGGACGCGTGATCTAGCGCGTGCAGCGTGCTGGTCATGCGGCCCCGCTCCGCCTCCGTCTCCGGCGGCTCCTTTAATTCGGAGAGAAAGTCTCGCACTTCCTCGAGCGCCGCGGCGGGCGTCGCGATGCCGGGCTCGGCCTTCTCGTTTCCGCCCGAGAGCGAGGCGGCCACAGAGACAGCGAGCGTCTTGAGCGCTTCCGCGACCGCGCGACGGGCGGCCTCGACGGCGACCACCGGATTGACGAGCGCTGCCGGGTCGAGGATTCGGTCGACCGGCAATTCTTTCGACGGAAGGAGGCGCTCGACGAAGCGCGTGAACCATTGCGTCGCCGGAAGGAGCACGGCCACGCCCACGACATTGTAGGCCGTGTGGTATGCGGCGAGCAGCGTTGTTCCGTCGATCGAGGTCGAAAAGCGCGCCATAAGCGCGGCCGTGAATGGAAAGGCGGCGAGCGCGATCAGCGCCGCGATCAGCTTGAACAGCACATAGGCGAGCGCAAGACGCTTAGCCGTCACGCTCGCCCCGATGGCGGCGAGCGCCGAGCTTGTCGCCGTCCCGATGTTCTGTCCGATGATCAGCGCGACGCCCTGCTCGAGCCCGAGCGCGCCCGCATAGAAAGCCGAAATGGTCACGGCGATCGACGCCGTCGAGGACTGCATGACTGCGGTCATCGCAAGGCCGACGACGACCAGTGTCAGGAGGCCGACCCATCCCTGGAGCCAGCCGACACCCGGCGCGCCGAGAACGGATGGCAGGTCCGACGGGTGCAGGCTCGCCGCAAGCCCGCCCATGCCCTGCTGGAGCGTCGTGAGCCCATAGAGCACGAGCGCGAAGCCCGCGAGCGCAGCACCCGCCGCCGCGATTCGCCCGCCCGCCAGCACCTTCGTCAACGCACCAACGAAGATCAGCGGAAGCGCGTAGGTCGAAAGCGAGACCCGCACGCCGATGAGTGCGACGAGCCAAGCCGTGCCGGTCGTGCCGACATTGGCGCCGAACACAAGACCGAGCCCCTGCGGGAAGGTCAGGAGACCGGCGCTGACGAGGCCGATGGTCGTCATCGTCACCGCGCTCGACGACTGCACGAGCAGAGTGACGACCGCGCCCCAGAAGGCGCCCGACAGCGGCGTCGCAGCCGCCTTCCCGAGCACCGTGCGCAGAGCCGAGCCCGCGAGCGCCTTGAGCCCGTCGGTCATGACCGTCATGCCGAGAAGGAACAGTCCGACGCCGCCGAGAACCGCAATCGCCGTCGCCATATCCGCGTCGTCCCGCTACTTTTCCGCCATGAGCTCGGCGCGTGCTGCGGCGAGGTCCTTCTTCTGGTCGGACGACACCTTCGGATATTCGAGGTCGAGCTTCTCCACGGCCTCGACGATGGCCGCGGCGACGACGAGGCGGGAGAACCACTTGTTGTCGGCGGGCACGACGTACCATGGCGCGTCCTTCGTCGCCGTAGCCCGGATCGCTTCCTCGTACGCGCGCATGTAATCATCCCAGTAGTGGCGCTCGCGCACGTCCGCGGCGGAGAACTTCCAGTTCTTTTCCGGCTTGTCGAGGCGCTCGAGGAAGCGCTTCTTCTGCTCCGTGTGCGACAGGTTGAGATAGAATTTGAGGGTCACCACGCCCTGCCGCGTGAGGTAGTCCTCGAACCGAGCGATTTCGGTAAGCCGCTCGTCCCAGATGCCCTTGCCGACGAGCTTCGGCGGCATTTTCTGGGCCTTGAGCAGTTCCTGGTGCACGCGCACGACGAGAACTTCCTCATAGTAGGAACGATTGAAGATGCCGATGCGTCCGCGCTGCGGAACTTTTCTGGCGTAGCGCCAGAGAAAATCATGCGAAAGCTCCTCGTCCGAGGGCTGCTTGAACGAGAAGACGTCGACGCCTTGAGGGTTGACCCGCGACATGACGTGTTTGATCGTTCCGTCCTTGCCCGCCGCGTCCATTGCCTGGAAGACCAACAGCACGGCCCAGGAATCCTGGGCGTAGAGCACGTCCTGCTCCATCGCGAGCCATTCCGAGCCGCGCTCGAGAAGCTCAGCCGCCTCCTGCTTCTCCATCTTGAGCCCGAGCGTGTCCCCGGGATCGAAGTCCTTCAGGCGGAAGTCCTTGCCCTTCGTAACGCGGAACGGATCGACGTATTTCCGTATGGCGTCGAGAACGTCCTTACGTCGCATCGACGCTTTCTCCGGATCCGTCGTCAGTCGGTCTTGCCGCCAAAATGTCACGTTTCCTGCTTTGGCTCACTATGTCAATCGGAATGGCCGGCGTCGGTTCGGCCTTCCAACGGGGGGGTGGATGCTCCCGGATACGGCGGCGGAAACGGAGCGGAGGGTCGCCGAGTGGGGTTCGTCTTCAGCGAGCGCGCCTGGGAGGACACTCTCTATTGGCAGGCGAATGATCCCAAACTGCTCGCTCGCCTGAATGTCCTCGTCATTGAATGCGCCCGCACGCCGTTCTCCGGGACCGGAAAACCCGAGCCCCCTGCGCGGGCCGCTGTCTGGCTGGTGGTCACGGCGGCTGACACAAGAACACCGTCTTGTTTACAAGCCAACGGATGACGGGCTTCTGATCGCTTGAGATGAGGCCGGCTGAGGCCGCGGGTTCATGCCGCCTTACCGAGCCGTTCGGCGATCCACAGCTTGACCAGCGCCTGCCGCGTGACCCCGAGGCGCTCGGCTTCGCGATCGAGCGCCTCGACGACCCAACCAGGGAAATCCACGTTGACACGACGCGTCTCGCGGCCGGGGCGGCGCGTTTTCGACCAGTCGATGAACTCGGAAATGTCCTCGCCTGCATCGAACTTGGCGTCGAATGCTTTGTCGCTAATCTTCTTCATAACGCTCGACCTCGTTCTCTCGCGCGCGACGAACCGAAATGATCCGCACCCGGTCGCCGCGCCATGTAAAGATCGCCGTCCAGATTTTATCGCCGATCTTCCCGATCGCCACGAGACGCGGCTCCGGACCAGCGAGGGCCGGCGCAAAGGCGCGATCTGGATCCTCCCATAGTTCCTGCGCTTCCTCGAAATCGATCCCGTGCTTGGCTTTGTTGGCCGCGCTCTTCGCCGGATCAAATTCGAACTCCATGAGAATTGATAGTATAGAAATTATACCCTTACAAACGCCACGAGCGCGGCTACCGACGCTCGCCGCCCTCACTCCTCCGAAGACGCCTGCGGCGTCGCTCCCGCCGCCTTCGCATGCGCGATCGCGCTGGCGACCGTCGCCATTGTGGGCGCGCCGCCAAGCTGCATCAACTCGACCGCGGTCGAGGGCACGATCACGATTGTCGCGTTGCTGCGCTTGAGGCCCTCGTACAGCATGTTCATCGCGCGCAGATGGAAGGCGGTCGGGTTGTCGGCGTAGGTCCGCGCCGCCTCGTTGAACGATTCGGCCACCTGCCGCTCGGAATCGCCCAGGATCACCCGCGCCTGGCGTTCGCGCTCGGCTTGCGCCTGCATCGACATCGCGTCCTGCAGCGCGGATGGAATCCGCACGTCCTTCACCTCGACCGAGATGACGTTGATGCCCCAGGGCTCGGTCCGCGCGTCGATGATGCGCTGCAGCTCGGCGCTCAGCTTATCGCGCCCCTCCAGCATGTCGGAGAGCATCGTTTTGCCGATCACGTCGCGCAGCGCAGTCTGGGCGGCCCAATTGATCGCCGCGCCATAATCGGCGACGTCGAGCGCCGCCTTCATCGGGTCGACCACTTTCCAGAACAGCACCGCATCGACGTCGACCGGTACGGTGTCGCGCGTCATCGTCTGTTCGGCCCTGAACGTGCTCGTGAGCACTCGGATGTCGATCCGATACGCGACCGTATCGATGATCGGGATGAGGAAGAAGAGCCCGGGCCCGGCCAGCCTCTGGAACCGCCCGAGGCGCAGGACGACGACCCGCTCCCATTGGTTGGCGACCTTGATCGAACTGGCGAGGATCGAGGCGACAATGAAGGCGCCGACCGCGACGCCGATGGCGACGCCGTAATATCCAGCCGCCCCGCTGGGATAGGCGATGACGAGTCCGAGCGCGAAGAGGACGATGAACACGAGCCCCGGAAGCGCGTTGCGCTGTGGCATGGAAATCTCCCGACCGCCGCCGTCCCCGGAGCGACATATGGGGCGTTTTCCATCGCACGCCAGGACGTTGGGGACGCCGGCTGCGGTCGGGGTGCGCGAATTTGGCCAGTTGACTTTAGGGAGCTCGGTTCCCTTAGTCGCCGCTCTGCGGCGGAGCGCCTTCCACGGATGAATGACATAGCTCGCACGAACGGCTTCAGTACGGTTTCCCTCGTTCGCGCCGCTGCGGTGTGGGGCCCGGGCATTCTCGTCATGCTGGCCGACACCGACGCCGGCAACGTCGTCGCCGCTGCGCAGGGTGGGGCGCTCTTCGGCTACCGCCTGCTGCCGCTGATCCTCCTCCTGATCCCGATGCTCTATCTGGTGCAGGAGCTCACGGCGCGCCTCGGCGTCTACACCGGCCGGGGACATGCCGAGCTTATCCGCGAGCGCTACGGTCTCGGCTGGGCGCTCGTCGCGGTCGCAGGGCTCGCGGCGGCGGCGATCGGCTCGCTCGTCACGGAATTCACCGGCGTCGCCGGGATAGGCGAGATGTTCGGCGTGCCGCGCGCGCTCACCCTGCCGATGGCGGCGGCGGCTCTGCTCCTGATCGTCGGGGCGGGGGCCTACCGTCGGGTGGAGCGGGCGGCGATCGTGATCGGCCTGTTCGAGCTGGCCTTCTTCGTCGTCGCCTGGGCCGCGCATCCGAGCCTCACGGCCATGGCGAGCGACGCCATCCGGCTTCCGTTCGGCGATCGGCAGTTCCTCTACATGATCGCCGCGATCATCGGGGCGACCTTCAATCCCTGGATGATCTTCTATCAGCAGTCAGCGACTGTCGATAAGAGGCTGCAGCCCGCCGATCTCCGCCACGCCCGGATCGACACCGCGGTCGGCGCCGTCCTGACCCAGTGCCTGACCGGCGCCGTGCTGATCGCCGCCGCCGCGACCTTCGCCTACGGCGCGGCCCCCGCGAGCCTTTCCAGCGTCGGCGAAATCAGCGGCGCGCTGACTCCGTCCCTGGGCGTGGCGGCGGGCAAGATCGTCTTCGGGGCCGGCGTGCTCGGCGCCTCGCTGGTCGCGGCGATCGTCGCGTCGCTGGCGCTCGCCTGGGGCGTCGGCGAGATCGCCGGCTACAAGCGCACGCTCGAGTTCCATCCGTTCGCCGCCGGCTGGTTCTACGGCGTCTATGTGCTCTGCGTCGTCGGATCAGCCTTCGCCGTCTGGACGGCGTCGAACCTCGTCTGGCTCAACGTCGCCGCGCAGGTCCTGAACGCCTTCCTGATGCCGCTAGTCATCGGCTTCCTGGTGGCGCTTGCCGCAACCGCGCTGCCGGAGCCCTGCCGGGTGAGCGGCTGGCGGCTCAGGCTGATCGTGGGAATCTGCGCTGCGGTCTCGGCGCTCGGGGTCATTGGCGGGTTGCAGGCGCTGCTCTGACCCGGGGATCGACGGCCGGGCGCTTTCGGAACGAAAGCGCCGCCTCGCGCACGCCGACCACGAACGGCGTCGCGTCGGACCAGAAGGCTTTCGCGAATTTGCCCGCATCGACCCGGTATGGGCGGTCCCACTGGAAGCGCATCTCGCGCATCTCGCCGAGCAATGGCGAGAAGAGGCCGAGCGGCGTGAGCAGCGGCGCGGGCAGGGCGCGGACGCGGAGCGGGACGCCGAGCGCGTCCGCCGCGATCTCGAGGATCTGGCGTGTCGTGCGGGTCGGCGCGCACGGGACGTGCCAGGCCTGGCCGTAGGCCGAGTCCGGCGCCTCGATGAGGGTCGTCGCGGCGCGGGCGATGTCGGGCACGTAGGCGTAGTCGTGCGGAATGTCGGGCGAGCCGACGAAGAAGGCGGGTTTGCCCTTCGCCAGCGCGCCGATCGTCGAATCGCCGAGATAGGCCCAAGGGACGTCGGGGCCGTAGAAATCGGGCGGGCGCAGCGCGGCGACCCGCGCCCGGCCTTGCGCGGCAGCCTCCATCCAGATGCGGGTCGCGGCGGCCCTCGCGGCCGGCTTCAGCCCATAGGACGTGAGCGGCATGGTCTCCACGAGCGGGGCGGTCTGTGGCCCGTACATGTAGAGATTGTCGATGAACACCATGCGCGCGCCGGTCGTCTCGCAGGCGGCGACGAAATTGCCGATCGCCTTCGGCCAGGCTTCTCGCCAGAGTTTGCCCTCGTAGGGCATGCCGATCGCGACGACGATCTGGCCGCTATCGCGCGCCGCGGCCAGCACGCTGCTGCGATCGAGCGCGTCGCAGGCTGCGAACGCCGCGCCTCTCGGAAGGGACGCGGGGCGCGTCCGCTGCGCAACGACGATTTCCCGCCCTTGCGCGCTCAGCCGTTGCGCAGTCGCCTTGCCGGTGGGCCCGTATCCGAAAATCGTGATTCTGTCTTTCATGTCGCCTCCATTTCACCCAAACATACTCCGGCCTTGATTATATCGTAAATGCATAGTTTATATGTCGATCATGCTTGAAGTGAATTTAGCCGCGCTCGACCTCAACCTGCTGCCGCCGCTCGAGGCGCTTCTGAGACGCCGCAACGTCACCCGCGCCGCAGCTGAAGTCGGCCTCAGCCAGCCGGCGATGAGCAGGGCGCTCGCCCGTCTGCGGGAGATTTTCGACGATCCATTGCTTGTTCGGACTGGGGGCGGACTGGCGCCGACGCCGCTCGCCGAGGCGCTGATTCCCAAGACGGCCGCCGCCCTGGATGGTCTCCGTGGCCTTTTTCGCCCGGAGGATTTCGATCCCGTCACGCTCAAGCGCACGATCCACATCGCCGCCGCGGATGCCCAGACCATTCTTCTGGCGCCGCGGCTTGTGTCCCGCCTTGCGGTGGAGGCGCCCAACGTCGATCTCCGCTTCGAGCCGATCGGCCGCGATATCATCGCCAGGATGGAGCAGGGCCAGGTCGACCTCTGCTTCGCGACAGCCGCGACGCCTTTGCCGCCGGGCGCTTTCAGCGAGCCGTTGGCGAGCGATCGGCTGGCGCTGGTCATGCGGCGGGACCATCCGGCGGCGAACCGGAGCTGGTCGCTCCGCGACTACGCCCTCTATCCGCACGCGACCGTCGCCTTCTTCGGCGACGGCGTGTCAGAGATCGACGCCGCGCTCGCGGCCGCCGGGGTCGAGCGGCGCATTGCGCTGACGACCCCGCACTTCATGGCGACGATCGCCGTGGTCGCGGCGAGCGATATGGTGACGACGATTTCCCGGGCCTTCGCGCGTCGCTTCGCCGAGCCGCTCGGCCTTCTCCTGCGGCCGCCGCCGCTGCCCGACGCCCTCGATGTGACGGTGGTGGGCTTACGTCTTCGCGCCGCCAACTCCGCACTGCAATGGTTCCGCCGGGTGCTGCGTGAAGAGGCGGCGGCCGTCTATGGCCCGCTTGTAGACGGGGTCGCTGACCGCGTCTTGGCGCGTCCTCCGAGCGACCCTACAATGACGCCCTCTCATCCGTTCGGAGGGGCCGCTTGAACGTCATCGTCTACGCCATTCCGGTCTTCCTCGCGCTGATGGCGGCGGAGTTTTGCGTCGGGCTGGCGACTGGACGAAACGTCTACCGGCTCAACGATGCAATCGGCTCGCTGACGGCGGGGATCCTCAGCCAGATCTCCGGCGTCTTCACGCTGGCGCTCAGCATCGGGATTTATGTCGTTGTCTACAATCACGCGGCCATCTTTTCCCTGCGCGCCGACGACTGGCGCGTGTGGGTCGGCGCGCTGATCGCCTACGATTTCTTCTATTACTGGAACCATCGCATCGACCATGAGGTGGGCCTGTTCTGGGCGGCGCATGTCGTCCATCACCAGAGCGACAATTTCAATCTCTCAACCGCGCTGAGACAGCCGAGCACCGGCGTTCTGCTCGGCTGGATCTTCTACCTTCCGATGGCGATCGCCGGCGTGCCGCCGGTCGTTTTCGTGGCGGTCGGCCTGATCGATCTCCTCTATCAATTCTGGATCCATACCGAGCTCGTCGGCAAGCTCGGCTGGTTCGATCATGTGTTCGCCTCGCCATCGAACCACCGCGTCCATCATGGGATCAATCATCAGTATCTCGACAAGAACTACGGCGGCATTTTCATCCTGTGGGACCGGCTGTTCGGCACCTTCGAGGAGGAGGTGGAAAAGCCCGTTTTCGGCGTGCGCGGCGGCCTCGGAACCTTTGACCCGTTGTGGGCCAACGTCTCTTATTACGCGACGATGGCCGAACTCTGCTGGCGGGCGCGCGACTGGCGCGACAAGATCAAAGTCTGGTTTGCGCCGCCGGGCTGGGTTCCGGTGGAACTGAGGCCCGCCGGGCCCGAGGCGCCGTTCGACGTGACGGCCGTTCGCGCCTACGACCCGCCGGCCGGGCCGGCGGCGTCGATCCTCGTCTTCCTCGCGCTCGTCGCCATGATCGGCGCGACGGCCGCCTTTCTGCTCGCCGCGCCGGAAATGCCGTTCATGAACCGCCTCGTCGTCCTTCTGGCGATGGCGGCGTCGGTCTGGGCGATGGGCAGGCTGCTGGACGGACGCATCTCGTTCGCGGAGAGCCTCTACGCCTTCGCCGCCGCGGCGACATGCGCCGCCTATGCGCTCGGCTGGCCGGGCGTGGAAAGCATTGCGAAGCCGGCCTCTCTCGCGCTCCTCATCCTTGCCTTCGCCCTGCGCAATGGGCCTCTCGACGTGAAGCGGCTTGTGCTCGCGGCGCTCGTCGCCTCGCTCGTCGGCGACGCGCTCCTTTTGTCGCCGTCGCTCTTCCTGCCGGGTCTCGTCGCGTTCCTGATCGCCCACGGCTTCTATATTGCCGCGTTTTCGCGCGGCGTCGGCTTCTTGCCGTCGCGCGTCGCCCTGATCGCGATCGGCGCCTTCGCCGCGCTCATGCTCGCCTATCTTTGGCCCAGCGTCGGCGCAGGACTCAGGGCGCCGGTCGCGCTCTATGTCGCGATCATCGTTTGCGACGCCGCCCAGGCGACAGGCCGCGCGACGGTTCTGCGCGACCGAGCCGCGATTGCCGTCGCGGCCGGCGCGATCCTGTTCTTGGTGTCCGACATGACGATAGCGCTCGCCAAATTCGCCCATGTCGGCTGGCCGGTAGATCAATTGACCTTGCCGACCTACTATCTCGCGCAGGGACTGATCGCCCTTTGCGTGCTGCCCCGTCGCCGGCCAAATTGCCCGGCCGTCGCTGCGCGATGACACGGGCAGACGGAGCGGATGGCGCGGGTCCTGCGCGCAGCAAGGAAGATTACGCCGCCGCGCCGATTGGTTTCGCGCGCTCGATTCGCGCGCGATGGAGGGGGTTGTTCATCGCCTCCCAGAGATCGCTGCGCCGCTGGGCGTTGAGCCAGAAGTCGGGACTGTTGCCGAAAACGCGCGCAAGGATCAGCGCGGTCGCCGCCGTCACGTTCCTGCGGTTATTGCATAATTCATTGACGTGCTTTCTCTGAACGCCCATCGCCTCAGCCAACGCGGCCTGTGTCAGTCCAATGGGCCGCATGAATTCCTCGACAAGGATTTCGCCGGCCGTAGCCGGTTTGCGCTTCGTCGCTAGCATGGTTCGCCTCATCGGTAGCCGTGGTCGTCGAGATAGACGCCCTGCGCCTCGCCGCGGTCGCCCTCCCACCGGAAGATCAGCCGCCAGTGGTCGTTGACGCGAATTGAGTGCAGGCCCGCCAGGACGCCGCGCAGCTTTTCGAAATGATTGCTGGGCGGCGCCCGCAAGTCCTGGTCAGTCGTCGCGTCGTCGATCATTTGGAGCCTGCGGAAGAGTCGGTTTTCCAGGTCCGGCGGGATGTGCCGGGACCGCGTATCCTCCACGAAGAACGCACGCAGCCACTCGTCACGAAAGCTCACGATCATATGGCCGCCCGCAAATGTGTCTATGTACCACTCTCGAGTACATATCGCAACTGCCTGGTCATGGTCGCTAACGGCGGCGGCGTTCGGGAGATTCGGAAACCTCACCGGTCCTTGATCGCAACATTGCGAATGGACGTCGCCCTCACTAGGGTCCCGGATCAGGATAACCCGCGACGCGGCGAAATGGCGGTGACTTGACATGACCGAAATGCGCCGCGGTGTCTGCGTGGTAATCGGGGCAGGCGATGGCCTAGGGGCTGCGATCGCGCACGCCTTTGCGCGGGAAGGGCTCGCGGTCTGCGTCACGCGACGCCCGCGCCACGTTGAGGCGCTGGAGAAGCTCGCCGACAGCATTCGCGCGCAAGGGGGCGAGGCGCATGCTTTCGGGCTCGACGCGCGCGACGAGGCCGACGTGTCGGCCTTCGTCGAAACCGTCGAGCGGACGATCGGGCCGTTGGAAGTTCTCGTCTTCAACATCGGCGCCAACGTGCGCTTTCCCATCGTCGACACGACGACGCGGGTCTATTCGAAAGTGTGGGAAATGGCGGCCCTGGCCGGGTTCCTGACGAGCCGCGAGGCAGTTCGCGTGATGGTCCCGCGCGGGCACGGGGCGATCCTGTTCACCGGCGCGACCGCGAGCCTGCGGGGCGGGGCGGGGTTCTCCGCCTTCGCCGGGGCCAAGCACGCCCTGCGCGCGCTGGCGCAGAGTTTGGCGCGCGAGATCGGGCCGAAGGGGGTGCATGTGGCGCATGTGGTGATCGACGGGGCGATCGACGGCGCCTTCATTCGCGGCCTGATGCCGGACGCTGCCGACAAGCTCGAGCGCGAGGAAATTCTGGTCCCCGAAGAGATCGCCAAGAACTACGTCTGGCTCTATCGTCAGAAGCGCAGCGCCTGGACCTTCGAAATGGACCTCAGGCCGTGGGCGGAGACATGGTGATGACACCTTCGATCGCGTTCATTTTCGATTTCGCCAGTCCCAACGCCTACCTGGCCTACCGCGCGCTGCCGCCGATTCTCGAGCGCACCGGGGCAAAGCTCGAGATCGTTCCCTGCCTGCTCGGCGGGATCTTCAAGGCGACCGGCAACAAGGCGCCGATGATCGCCTTCGCCGCGATAAAGGGCAAACTCGAGTACGACATGCTGGAGATGCGTCGTTTCATCGCCAAACACCGGCTCGACAAGTTCCGCATGAACCCGCACTTCCCGGTCAACTCGCTGTTGCTGATGCGAGGCTTGGTCGCGGCCCAGGAGCGGGGCTGCGAGGCCCGATATCTGGAGATGGGCCTCAAGGGCATGTGGGAGGACGGCCTCAAGCTGGACGATCCGGAGGTCCTGCGACAGGAGATCGTCGCGGCGGAGCTCGACGGCGTGAGCCTGATGGAGCTCGTTCAGACCGATGCGATCAAGCAGAAGCTCGCCGACAACACGGCGGCTGCGGTCGAGCGCGGCGTGTTCGGCGTCCCGACCTTCTTCGTGGGCGACGAGATGTTCTTCGGCAAGGAGCGGCTCGGGCAGGTCGAGGAGGCGGTCGAGGCGGCGGCCTGACAGGCGGCGTCGGGGCGCGCCCGCCCGAGGCAGGGCGTCGCGGAAAGGCGGAGAGCGTCTGCAGGGGTCGCCTCGGGACCAGAGTTTGGCGGATGGCGACCAGCCGCTTGACAGAACTCTCTCTCGCCTCGATGACGTCCTTTGTGAACCTTCCGTCGTTCGCGCCGAAATTCATCGTCGGTGCGGCAACGGCACATCGAAGCCGGCGTTCACCATTCCGATCAGAGTGTAGAAACCACAAAGCGTCACGATCTCGATCAGCCCCTTCATGCCAAAACGCTGGATTATGCGATCCTGCAGTGGGGACGGAACCGACTGATAGGCGAACGCGCAATCCGTGGTTTTGGCCACTATGTCGAACGGCGTCGGAAAGCTCGTCGCGCCCGCGGCAATCGCATCGATGACGGCCTTGGACAGGCCTGCGGCCTGCGCGGCGGCGATATGATCCTCCCATTCGAAAGCCACGCCCGATCGTTTGGCGGCGGCGAGCACGATGAACTGATAGACGTCGCGCGGAAGGGTCGCTTCGTATTTGTAGTAGTAACCGAGCTGCTCGATGAGGCGCGCCAGATCGGGGTGGTTGAGGAGCGGAACATAGGGGCCGAGATGATCGAACTCCTTTGGCTTTGCGTCGAGCGACGATGTCCTCGTAGATCGCCCGGTCGGGCCCCGTGAGCGTCGCCGTCGGGTCGGGCAGGCTCGCCATCGTTTCCGTCCTTTCACATGTGGAACGACCAGTGCGCCTGACTTGCGGCGTAAGGCTCGATCGGCGTTGCAGCCGCGCGCTCCGTCTTCACGTCGATGACGAAGGTCCTGTTCGACGCGAGCGCCTTCTCCAGCGCGGGAGCCAGCTCCGCCGCTGTTCGCACCGTCACGCCTTCGGCGCCGAGCGCGCGCGCGAAGCTCGCCCAATCCTGGTCGGGCGCCTCGGTCAGGCGCATCGGCGTCTCGCCCTCCTTGCGCGCTCTCAGCCAGACATTGCCGAGCGCCTGATTGTTGCTGACGAGGTAGATGACGGGCAGTCCCGCGCGCGCCGCCGTCTGGACTTCCAACCCATGCATGCGCATGCATCCGTCGCCCGTGAAGACCAGGACTGGCGCATCCGGCTGGGCCGCCTTGGCGCCCACACCTGCGGCGATTGCCCAGCCCATCGGGCCGAGTGTGGAGGCGGTCAGAAACCGGCGTGGCCCGTAACTCTCCCAGTAGTGCGACGCAAACGCCCGATGAGAGCCGCTGTCGACGAGCGCGATCGTCTCGCGCGGCATGATCTTGCGGGCCTCAGCGACCATTCGCGCGGGATGGACCGGAACCTGATCGCTCGTCGTGTTCTCGAGGTCGTAATAGCGCGGCTTGGCCCGGATGCTCGCCACCCACTCACGGCGGGCCGCGACCCCTCTTGCGAGCGGTGCGGCGGCGTCCTCCGGCGCATTTGCGAGCCACCTCGCGAACCCGCCGGCATGGCCGCCGACGAAGCTCTCCTTCGGAAAGTAGCGTCCGATATCAACAGATGAGATATTGACGGAAACTACGCCAAGCTTTGGTCGCAGGCGTGCTGTCCAATACATCGAATCGCGCACGTTCATCGAGGCTCCGAGCACGATCAGCAGATCGAGGTCCCCGTCGAGCAGCGCCTCCGTCGCCTGCCGCGTGCCGGCGTAGCCGAAGACGCCCAGGGAAAGCAGGTGATCCTCAGGAAACTGACCCTTGGCGTGTTCGGTCGTGGCGACCGGAACGTGGAAACGCTCCGCTGCCTTGACCAGAGCCTCCGATGCGTTGTCGGAGATAGCGCCGCCGCCGACGAGAATCGCGACGCGCGGCGCAAGGCCGACGCTCGCCAGGGTGCGCCAAAGGTTGCTTGCAGCCTCCGCGTCGAGCGGCTCCGAATCGAGAATGTCTTTGGCCAGGGGCTTCGGATCGACGTCGATTTCGCCGGTCTGGACGTCGGCCGGGATGCTGAGATGGACAGGCGCGCGCGCGCCGTCGAGCATGCGCTGCACCGCCATGCGCAAGCTCGCCGGCAGCAGTCTGACATCCGGGATGCTGTAGGATTCGGCTGTGACCGGCGCCAGCACGCGGCTGTCGTCAAACGCTCCCGCGGTCGCGTCCTGAAAGTAACCCAGACCCTGCATGAAGTTCGCCACCGCGCCGGTCAGCAGAAGAACGGGCGAATGATCGGTGTATGCAGCCGAAATCGCCGTCACCGTGTTGGTGGCGCCAGGGCCTCCGATACACAGCACGGCGCCGAACTTGCCGCTGGCGCGCGCGTAGCCGTCGGCCATGAAGGCGGCGCCTCCCTCCTGTGCGGCGACAACCGGCGCAAGCCCCGTTGTGCGTGCTATCGCGGGAAGGAAAGGGTCGACGAGGCCGCCGGGTACGAGAAACAGAACATCAACGCCATCCTGGACGAGCGATCGTAGGACGAAGTCAGCGCCATTCATGTTTGCCTCCGATCTCCAATCCCACGTAAAGCCCTGCGACGCCAAGCTCTGCGGCTTGTCCGAACCATATCATTCTGATCCATAAATTTCTTTGCGTTCGATGGGGATTATGCCGCCGCAAACAAAGCGCGAGCGACGACCAAAGCCGCGACCAAGCGTCATCAGGAATTGGCTGGCGCTCCGGCGATTTCAGGCTCCTCGTCTTTGGCGCCGATACGCCGATTCGCCAAGCCCGTCGCGCCTGGCTCAATCTCAAAGCTCGCCGGCGCCGAAACCGCCAGGGCAGGTCTGGCCGCCTTCGCTGGTGATTTCCCGCCCCTCGGCCCATCCCCACGCTTCGATCCTTGCGGGGACGCTGCTTCAGGGCCCGCTTCGGGAAAACTTCGGGCGCACTCGATGCGTTCAGTCTAAGCCCGATTTCTCTTGAAGTTGCGGAGCGGGGCGGGGCGCGGCTAAAGTCTGCCTCGGGGAACTCCGGTCCGGCCGTCCGGGCGACATTGTCGCCGATCGGACATGGGGGCCGCACGACAGGAACGCATCCGCCATGAAGCTCTGGAGGACGCCGCTGCGGACGGGCGCTTTCACCATGCTCAGGGCGCTGGCGCTCCTGACCGCCTTCAGCGGCGGAGCGAGCGCGGCGGAAAAGCTCGGCCGATTTCCGGTCGACCCGGGAGAGGTTTCCGTCGCCGGCTTCTCCTCCGGGGCGTTCATGGCGAACCAGCTGCACGTCGCCCACTCGGCCGGAGTGATGGGCGCGGCGATGATCGCCGGCGGCCTCTACGGCTGCGCGGTCGAGGACGTCACGCCAGAGGGCGTGGCCGCGCGCGCCTCGCTGGCGTTCGGCCCTTGCGTGAAGAATCCCATCATGCTCGACCAGGTTTCTTCCTACAAGGCGCTCGTCGACAAGCTCGCCGCCAAGGGCTGGATCGATCCGCCGTCGAATCTCGCGCGGTCCAGGCTCTACTTCTTCACCGGCGGCTCCGACGCGCTGGTCGCTTCCGATACCATCGAAAAGGGGCGGGACCTGTATCTCGCCCTCGGCGTTCCGGCGCAAAGCATCGTTTTCGAAGACCGAAGCGGGCCCGCCGCCCACGCGGGGCATTCCTGGGTGACGATGGCTTACGGAAGCTCGTGCTCCGCCAACGCGCCGCCCTACATCAACGACTGCTTTTACGATCAGGCCGGCGCCGAGCTGAAAGCGATCTATGGCGCGAATTTAACGCCTGCCGCCGGCAATGCGACGGGCCGCCTGATCGCCTTCGACCAGACCGAGTTCGTCTCCGACAAGGCCGCGGCGGCGAACGGTCTCTCCAAGACCGGCTATCTCTACGTGCCGAAGGCCTGCGAGCCCGGCGCGCCAAACCTTTGCCGGCTGCAGGTCGCGCTGCACGGCTGCACGCAATCGGCCGAGGATTTGGGCGACGTCTTCATCACCAGGAACGGCCTCAACGAATGGGCCGATTCCAACCGGATCATCGTCCTCTATCCGCAGGCGCACGCGACGACCGTCGCCGAGTTGCCGTCGTCGCTCTGGCTGACGGGGCTCGAGAACGCCAACCCGGCCGGCTGCTGGAACTGGTGGGGTTTTGCCGGCGACGCCCAATATCTGACCAAGAAGGGCGCGCAGATCGACGCGATCTGGAAGATGATCCAGCGGCTTGAGGGGAAGTAGCGCAAGCGCTGCGAAAGCCTCGAGGCCGGGCGGCAGGTCGTGTTCGAATGAACACGGGCCAAACTGCAGTTGCCGTCGCGGCTTGGGACAGAAGCACGCAGATGCCTGATTTGACGGATTTGATCGAGGAGGCGGAGATGGCGCGTACGGTTGCAAACCTGCTGGTGGACATTCTCTCGGCAGCGGGCGTCCAAAGGATTTACGGGGTTCCCGGCGACTCGCTGAACGGCTTCACGGATGCGTTGCGCGCCAACGCGGGCATCGCCTGGATGCATACGCGGCACGAGGAAGCTGCGGCCCTCGCCGCGGGCGCCGAGGCGCATCTCACCGGCAAGCTTGCCGTCTGCGCGGGCAGCTGCGGACCGGGCAACCTGCATCTCATCAACGGGCTTTTCGATTGTCATCGCTCGCGGGTTCCGGTGCTGGCGATCGCGGCCCAGATCCCGAGCGCGGAGATCGGGCGCGGCTACTTCCAGGAAACGCATCCGCAGCGCCTGTTCCAGGAATGCAGCCATTATTGCGAGTTCGTGAGCAATCCCGAGCAGCTTCCAGGAGTTTTCGAGACTGCGATCCGCATCGCGGTCGGAGAAGGAGGGGTGACGGTGATCGTCCTGCCCGGCGATGTCGCGCTATTGGAGGCGCCCCCCATGCAAGCGTTTCGCCTTCGCTCATTCCCGCGCGGCCACTGATGCGGCCGCGCGACGGGGATCTCGACACGCTCGCGGGGATGTTGAACGAGGCGTCGCGCGTTACGTTGTTTTGCGGCCGAGGATGTCTCGGCGCGCATGACGAGCTCATGAGCCTTGCGGAAACGCTCCAGGCGCCGATCGTTCACGCTTTCGGCGGCAAGGAGGCGGTGGAATACGACAATCCTTACGACGTCGGCATGACCGGGCTCATCGGCTTCAGCTCCGGCTATCACGCGATGAAGGAATGCGAGCTCCTTTTGATGCTCGGGACGGGCTTTCCGTACCGCCAGTTTTACCCGTCGGAGGCGAAGATCGCCCAGATCGACCTCAGAGCCGAAAATCTTGGCCGCCGATGCCGGCTGGACCTTGGCCTCGTCGGCGACGTCCGGGACTCGATCGAGGCGCTGTTGCCGAGGCTCAAGGCAAAATTGGATCATGCCTTCCTCGACGCCTGCCGGGCCCACTACCTGAGCGCTCGCGAAGGGCTCGACGAGCTCGCTGTCGGAAGGCCTGGACGCAAGCCCCTTCATCCCCAGTTCATCGCCAAGACGATCAGCGAGCTCGCGGCAGACGACGCCGTCTTCACTTTCGACGTCGGCGAGCCGTGCATATGGGCCGCCCGCTACCTGAAGATGAATGGAAAACGGCGGCTGATCGGGTCGCTCGTACATGGAACAATGGCGAACGCCATGCCGCAGGCCATCGGCGCGCAGGCCGCCTTTCCTCAGCGTCAAGTGATCTCGATGTCGGGCGACGGCGGCTTCGCCATGCTGATGGGCGACTTTCTCACGCTTTTGCAGCACAAGCTTCCGGTGAAGATCGTCGTCTTCAACAACGGCACGCTCGGTTTCGTTCAGATGGAGATGATGGCCGGCGGCTTTCTTGATGTCGACGTCTCGCTTACCAACCCGGACTTCGCCGCTGTAGCGAAGGCCGCCGGCGTGGCGGGGTTTCGCGTCGAGGACCCTGCCGACCTCGCTGACGCGCTCAAGCAGGCGTTCGCGCACGACGGGCCAGCGCTCGTCGACGTCGTCACGGCGCGTGGGGAGCTGGCGATGCCACCAAAGACCGAGTTCAGGCAGGCGGAGGGCTTCGGCCTCTTTGCGTTGAAAGCTGTGCTGAGCGGCCGCGCCGACGAACTCGTAGACCTCGCGCGCACAAACTTGTTCCGCTGACCCGAGGCCCCGCGCTCGGTGCGCCAGGCCGCGGTTCGAAGGGGCCGCGCCACGGCCGCTCGATAGGCGGCCAGAAGCTCTCCTCGTTCGGCCACATCCGGGCGGCCGCTTCCGTTCGAGCCCGCGCCTCCGCGGCGATCGGAAGACATTGGAACGTGGCCGCCTATCCCCTATTGAAGCCTCGTAAGCGCGAGCCGGCTGCGCCCTGATCGGGAACGAGGAGAGCATCGCATGGAAACGGTGTTCCGCCTCGCCGCCGATCCTTCGGCCTGGGCGGCGCTGGCGACCCTGATCGCCATGGAGATTGTGCTCGGGGTCGACAATCTCGTCTTTGTGGCGCTCCTATCGAACCGGGTCGGAGAGAGCCGCCGTCGCCTTGCGAGGATCGTCGGCCTGACCCTCGCGCTCGTGTTCCGGCTGGCGCTGCTCGGCTCGGCCGCGGCCGTTGTGCGCCTGACAGCGCCGTTCGCGATGGCGTTCGGCCATCCGTTCTCGGCCCGCGATTTGTTGCTGCTCGCGGGCGGCCTCTTCCTAGTCTGGAAGGCGACGGTCGAAATTCACGAACGGGTCGAGCCGGGTCGCGACCGCGGCGACGAGGCGGCGGCCGCGCGGCTCGGCGTCGCGTCGGCGATCGTTCAGATCGTCATCATCGACATTGTCTTTTCGATCGACAGCATCATCACAGCCGTAGGAATGACGACCGAGTTTCCCATCATGGTCGCAGCCGTCGTCGTCGCGGTCGGCGTGATGATGGTTGCCTCCGGACCTCTTGGCGGTTTCCTCCGCCGCAATCCGACCGTGGTTATGCTTGCGCTGAGTTTTCTCCTGATGATCGGCATGACGCTGATTGCCGATGGGTTCGGCTTCCATATCGAAAGGGGCTATATTTACGCGGCGATGTTCTTTTCCTCTATGGTCGAGGCGCTCAATGCGCTTGCTCGACGCAAACCCAAGAGGTCGACGTGACTTTCCCCGCCATGGCTCTCTTCGCCGCAGTTTATTTCGCCGCGGTCGCCACGCCGGGGCCTGGCGTCGCGGCCCTGGTGACGCGCGTGCTCGGGCGCGGCCTTGGCGGAGCGGCCGCGTTCATCGCCGGATACGTCGTCGGCGACATCGCTTGGCTCGTGGCGGCGGGAACAGGCCTGAGCGTCCTTGCCAGCGCTTGCGCCGGATTGTTCATCGCCCTGAGATACGCTGGCGCCGCCTATCTTGTTTACGTCGCATGGAAGATGGCGACGGCGCCGGTCGCGGTCGGGGAGGCTGCCCCTGTGGCATCGCGCGGCTGGCGGGCCTTTTTCGGCTCGCTGTTGCTGACCCTCGGCAATCCGAAGGTGATGATTTTCTTCCTCTCGATCATGCCGCTTGTCGTCGACGTGAGAGCGCTGACGCCGCTCGCGTTCGCCGAACTCGCGGCGCTCTGCGCCGTCGTCATGTCATGCACGCTCGCCGCTTATGCCCTTGCCGCGAACCGCGCCCGGGCGCTTTTCCGTTCGGCCCGCGCCATACGCTTCGTCCATCGCGCCGCAGGCGGCGCCTTGGCGGCCGTCGCGGTCGCTATCGCAACGAGGTGAACGATGTCGGACCTTATTGCGATCGGCGAGGCGCTGGTCGAGCTCAACCAGGCGAAGGATGGCGCGCCCTACGTCCAGGGTTTCGGCGGCGACACGTCGAACGCGATGATCGCGGCGTCCCGGCTCGGCGCGGACGCGGCCTATTTCACCGCGGTCGGGGCCGACCGTTTCGGCCAGGCGCTGACTGAGCTCTGGATGCGCGAAGGGGTCGACGCGAGCCGCATCGTGGTCAGCGGCGGCGCGCACACGGGTCTCTATTTCGTGACCCACGGCCCCGACGGCCATGCGTTTTCCTACCTGCGCGCGGGTTCGGCGGCGAGCCGGATCGGCGAGAGCGACCTGCCGGTCGACAGGTTGCGTGAGACGAAAATCCTGCACCTCTCCGGCATCAGCCAGGCGATCTCGTCCTCGGCCGCCGACGCCGCGTTCGCCGCGATCGACATCGCGCGGGACGCGAAACGCCTCGTCTCCTACGACCCGAACCTGAGACTCAAGCTCTGGCCGCTGCGTCGGGCGCGGGCGATCATCCACGAGGCGATGCGCTATTGCGACCTCGCGCTTCCGGGCCTCGACGACGCGGTTGCGCTGACCGGATTGAGTGAGCACGACGCGATGGTCGATTTCTATCTGCGTCTAGGCGCAAGCGTCGTCGTCCTGAAGCTGGGCAAGGCCGGTGCGATCGCCGCGACGGCCAAGATGCGCGAGCGCATTCCGGCCCGCACCGTCAAGGCGATCGACGCCACGGGGGCGGGCGACTGCTTCGACGGCGCTTTCCTGGCCGAATTCGTCCGCGTCGCCGATCCGTTCGCCGCGGCGCGCTTCGCCAACGCCGCGGCCGCACTGTCGACGCTCGGCTACGGCGCCGTCGCGCCCCTGCCGCGCCGCGCCGAAGTCGAAGCTGCGATGGCAAAGCAGCAATGACGGCTATCTTTGCGAACCCCTCGCTTTCTTCGGAGGTCTGGAGAGGGGCGAGATAGGAGGACCCGATGATATTGGCAATGGACTTGGCCGTCTTCCGCGCCTCGCTCGAATCCGCTTCCCCTCCTGCCGGACTAAATCACGCTTTGCGCGCCCTCTGGCTCGACGCGAGGGGGGATTGGGTCCGAGCGCACGAGGCTGCGCAGGCGGACGAGGGCGCCGCGGGCGACTGGGTCCACGCCTACCTTCACCGCAAGGAGGGCGACGCAGGCAACGCCGCCTACTGGTACCGCCGAGCCGGAAAGCCGGTCTGCCGGGCGTCGCTCGACGAGGAGTGGGAGGCGATCGCGGAAGCGCTTTTGAAGTCGCAGAGCGGCCAGGCGTAGAAACACGGAGGGCGGAGAATGGAGCACGCCTGCGAAAGGCGCGCCCAAGCAACATCTCGGCGGCGATCGCCAGTCGCCGCCGACCTTCTGATCAAGCCCCGTGATCAGGGCGCGTTTCAGTGATGCCAGACCAATGCCAGAAGGATGATTATTGGGATCGGAATCCCCAGCAACCACAGCAATGCCCCTCTGCCGAACCCCATGACCGTCTCCTCTTTCCATTTCGCCGACAAAGAACGCTCGAATAGGAGAACCGGTTCCAATATCTGAAAAACTTGGAGCGACGCGACAGAAAGCCCGCGCAAAAGCTCTCGAGGGTGAGAATCCAGTCACACCTACTCGACGAAATAGTCCTCGTCGATCTTCTTCACCTCGTAGGTGTCCTTCACCCGCACGCCCACACGGTGGCGGATCATCAGCCCCGCGAGCTCCGACCCGTCGATCAGCACGACGCGTTTGGAGACGCGGGTGATGAAGTCGTAGGCGCTCGAAGGGAAATAGGAGGTGGTCACGAACACGCCCTTGGTCGCCCTGTGACCTTCGAGTCCGCCGACGAAATCGCGCACTTCGCGCACCGGCACGCCCTTGTCGGGGTCGAGGCGCTTCGCCTGGACGTAGACGACGTCGAGGCCGAGCGCATCTTCCTTGATGACGCCGTCGACCCCCCGTCGCCGACCCGCCCGAGCGCCTTGCCCATCTCCTGGCGGCCGCCCCCGTAGCCCATTCGCACCAGGAGATCGATGATGAGGCGCTCGAAGAAGGCCGGCGAAAAGGAATGCACCCGGTCAACGATCTCCCGCGCGAGCTCGGAATTGAGCAGCTCGAAGCTCGAAGCGATCGTTTCCTCCGGGCTTTCGCGCGGCGGCGTCTGTCCGGGCGGCTCCTCGGCTTTCTGCTGGGTCCGCCAGGCGACGAACTCGGGGTAGCGCTCGAGCACGCCGATGTCGATGTCGTCCAGATCTTCGCCCAGCAGTTTTCGGCCGCGTTCGGTTATGCGGCAATGGCCTCGCCGCGGCAGTTCGATCAGGCCCGCTCTCGACAGGTAGGCGCGCGCCCAGTTCAGGCGGTTGGCCAGGACGGTCTGGTTGCCGCTGGGCAGCATTCGGGCGCGTTCCTCGGAGGAGATCCGCAGCGTCGTGACGAGTTCGTCCTCGAGCGCGCCGACGCTGATCTCCTCGTATCGCTGCCCCAGCAGATGCAGGACCGGCAGCATAAGCTGCGGAAAGCTGGGCAACCCCGGCTTGGGCTTCGATTCCCGCTCCCGGCTTACATCCGGAAGACGCCGAAATGGGTCTGCTGCAGCGGCGCGTTGAGCGTCGAGGAGAAAGCCAGCGAGAGGACTCGCCGCGTCTCCTGGGGCGTAATAATCCCGTCGTCCCAAAGGCGGGCCGTCGCATAATACGGCGACCCCTCCGTCTCGTATTTGGCCCGGATCGGAGCTTTGAAAGCTTCTTCGTCCCCCTTCGACCATTGCTGCCCTCCTTTTTCAACTGCATCCCGCCGGAGCGTCGCAAGAACGCTCGCCGCCTGCTCGCCGCCCATCACGCTGATGCGGGCGTTCGGCCAGGTGAAGAGAAAGCGCGGCCCATAGGCGCGGCCGCACATGCCGTAATTGCCGGCGCCGAACGACCCGCCGATGATCAGCGTGATCTTGGGAACCTCGGCGCAGGCGACCGCCGTGACGAGCTTCGCGCCGTCCTTGGCGATGCCGCCGGCCTCGTATCGCTGGCCGACCATGAAGCCCGAGATGTTCTGTAGGAAGAGAAGCGGAATGCCGCGCTGGGCGCAGAGCTCGATGAAATGCGCACCCTTCAGCGCGCTGTCGGAGAAGAGCACGCCGTTGTTGGCGAGGATCCCGATCAGCATGCCCGAAAGCCGTGCAAATCCCGTAACCAGGGTGGTCCCGTAGCGCGGCTTGAAGGCGTCGAACTCCGACCCGTCGACCAGGCGCGCGATGATCTCGTGGACGTCGACCTGCTTGCGCAGATCGAGTGGCGCAATGCGCAAGAGCTCGTCGACCGGGTAAAGCGGCTCGACCGGCTTCATCCATTCGATCATCCGTTTTGGCGCGCGATTGAGATTGCCGGCCGCGCGGCGCGCAAGCGCGAGCGCATGCGCGTCGTCGCGCGCGAGTGTGTCGGCGACCCCGGAGACGCGGGTATGCAGGTCGCCGCCGCCGAGATCCTCGGCGCTGACGGTCTCCCCGGTAGCCGCCTTCACCAGCGGCGGCCCGGCAAGAAAGATCGTTCCCTGCTTCTCGACAATGATCGTCTCGTCGGACATCGCGGGCACATAGGCCCCGCCGGCGGTGCAGGAGCCCATGACCACGGCAATCTGCGCGACGCCGGCGGACGACATTCGAGCCTGATTGTAGAAGATCCGGCCGAAATGCTCGCGGTCGGGAAAGACCTCGGCCTGATGGGGCAGGTTGGCGCCGCCGGAATCGACCAGATAGATGCAGGGCAGGCGGTTCTCCGCCGCAATTTCCTGCGCCCGCAGGTGCTTTTTCACCGTCATCGGATAGTAGGCGCCGCCCTTTATGGTCGGGTCGTTGGCGATGATCATCGCCTCGCGGCCGTGGATAAGGCCGATTCCGGCCACCAGGCCAGCCCCGTGCACGTCGCCCTCGTACATGCCGAAAGCGGCCAGCGCGCCGATTTCGAGAAAGGGAGAGCCAGGGTCGATAAGACGGGCGACGCGCTCACGGGTTAGCAATTTATCTCGGCCGACGTGGCGTTCGCGCGCCTTTGCCGAACCGCCCTCGGACGCCTCGCCTCGGCGCGCCTCGAGCTCGCGCAGGAGCCCGTTCCACCCGGCGGCGTTCGCCTCGTCTTCTTCCGATCGTGCGCCAAGCGCGCTTTTCAACCTGGTCATCTCGTCCGCTTTCGGGGGCGCCTCTTGCTGAGCTTCCGCAAGGGAGCTTGTGTTATTGGTGTCAACATAAACTCATATTGGACAGCAACATATTGCCAATTGGATAACTTTACCCAACGGAATCAAACGGAATCGCCCGATTCGACTTGCGACGGCGCCTGCCGGATCGAATCGATCTTGGAATAATCGATGTGACGCAGTCCGTCGTCGTCGATCCAGATGATGTCCTCGTACTCGTACCCGAAGCGGACGTCCTGAGCGGCGAACACGTCGCGCGCATGAACGGTCTGGCCGGACGTCTCGTCGAAGCCGACGAGGCTGACGACGAAATTGATCTCGCTCGCCGCCAATGCCTCTTCGCCCATGCCGAACAGCGGACTGTCGGCGTCGATCGGATGAAACAGGATCCAGCTCAGCGCCAGCGTCGGGTTCTCCGACTTGATGAGGCGCATCGGCTCGAATCCGACGAACCGCCTCCCTTCCTGCGACACGGTCGGGCCGATCATCCAAGCTTTCGCCATCGCCTCGGTAATGAAATTGCTGCGCTCGTTCGCCATGCGGAACATGAGGGTCGGCACGCCATTGTGTGCGGCGACGACAGCGTAGCGGGCGAAGACGAGCCTCGCCTTGGGACGGGCGATCCGGGCGAAGACAAGCCCGGTCATCATCGCGAGGAGCAGGAGGCCGGTGAAGCTTTCCGTCGCCGAGACAAGGTGCCCGTAGGTTGTCTGCGGATACAGTTCGCCGTAACCGACCGTCGTGATCGTCTCGATGCTGAAGAAGAATAGATCGGCGAGGCCGCGGGCATTGGCGACCGGTGCGGGGCCAAGATCGTAGAGGAGCGCGAAAAGGAAATTGAGCGCGACAAACGCCGCCGCCAGCGCCGCGACGAACGCCGGCCACGAGACCGTCATCGCGTTGTGGTAGAGATCCTTCCAAAAATTGCCCTCGAGGCCCTCGGCAATGATCCGCCTGCCGCCGATCCGGCGCACCCTGGGCCGCGCGGCCCGGCGTCCGAGCCGCGCCCCGCCATTTCCCTCGCCGGCGCTCAACGCGCCCGCTCTCTAGATCAACTCGTATTTTTCGATCCGCCAGGGCTCGGCTTCGGCGTCTGCGATCCAGGCCTTCCATGCCGGCAGCGCCATCATCGCGTCCATGTAGGCGTGCGTCGTCTCTTCGACCGGGAAGGCGTAGGCGTGGAATCGGTTGACGACCGGAGCGAACATCGCGTCGGCGGCAGAGAAGCGTCCGAACAGGAACGGCCCCGCCTTGCCGAATGTCTCCCGCGCATGCGCCCACGCCGCCTCGATCCGCGTCCCATCGGCGCGGACTTCGTCATTGAGCGGGATCGCCTTCGGCTTGCGCCGGAAGTTGGTCGGACACGCCTGACGCAGCGCGGTGAAACCCGCATGCATCTCGGCGGCGAGCGAGCGCGCATGCGCCCGAGCCGCCTTGCCCCGCGGCCAGATCGCCTTCTCCGGAAACGTCTCGGCGACATAATCGATGATCGCCAGCGACTCCCAGACTGCGATCCTGCCGTCGTGGAGCGAGGGGCATTTGCCGGTCGGCGCGTATTTGAGCATCGCTGCCCGCGTCTCCGGCAGATCCATGGGGATGACGACGTCTTCGAACGGGATCTTAAAGTGGGCGAGCAGGATCCAGGGCCTCAGCGACCATGAGGAATAGGCCTTGTTGGCGACGACCAGCTTGAGCGTCATGACGCAGTTCCATCCACGGGGCTCGCGATTGATCGGCGGGCTCCTGGGGCGAGTCAAGTCGGCAAACCTCGCCTGCCGTCCGCCCGCATTGACGTCGTCGCTACGCCGCTCCAAACAATGCCACGCGCCTCATCTGGAGCAAAAGAGCGTGCAAATCCGGACCGTCGCCCTCGTCGTTGTCGCCGCCGGCCGGGGAACAAGGCTCGGCGGCGAACGGCCGAAACAATATCTCGACTGCGCCGGCAGTCCCCTCCTCTCCCATACGCTCGAGGCGCTGACGGCAGCTTGGCCGTTCTCCGCCGTGACGGTCTCGATCCACGCCGACGACCGGGCGTTCTACGACGAGGCCCTCGCGGGTCTTTCGCCGGCCGCGCGGGAGGCGCTCGGGCCGCCAGCGGTCGGGGGCGCCACGCGACAGCAGAGCGTGCGCGCCGGCCTCGAGGCGCTCGCATCGGCCAAGCCCGAGCTGGTTCTGATCCACGACGCCGCGCGTCCCTTTCCCTCGCGTGAACTTGTCTCCCGCGCCGTCGACGCGGCCGAGCGGCACGGCGCGGCCGCGCCGGGAACGCCGATCAGCGACACGATCAAGCAGGTCGACGCCGACGGCAGGGTGCTGGCGACGCCGGCGCGCGCAGCCCTTCGCGCCGTCCAGACGCCGCAGGCGTTCCGCTTTCCGCTCATTCTCGAGGCCCATAGGCGCGCTGCGGAGCAAGGCGTCGCAGACCTCACCGACGACGTCGCCGTCGCCGAATGGGCCGGGGCGCCGGCCTTCGTCTTCGAGGGCGATCCCGCGAACTTCAAGGTGACCACGATGCAGGACTTGCGCGCCGCGGAATTGAGATTCATGGGCGCGGCGGCGGAGACTCGGGTCGGCCAAGGCTTCGACGTGCACGCCTTCGCGCCCGGCGACCATGTCTGGCTTTGCGGGGTCCGCATCCCCCACGCGCAGGCCCTCAGCGGCCACTCCGACGCGGACGTCGCGCTCCACGCGCTCGCCGACGCGATTTACGGGGCGCTCGCCGACGGCGACATCGGCGCGCATTTCCCGCCTTCCGACCCGCAATGGAAGGGGGCGCCTTCGCACCTGTTCCTCGCGCATGCAGCGGAGCGCGTGCGGCAGCGCGGCGGCGTCATCGTCCATCTCGACGCGACGCTGATCTGCGAAGCGCCCAAAATCGGCCCGCACCGTGAGGCGATGCGCGCCCGCGTAGCCGAGATCGCCGGCCTTGACGTCGGCCGCGTCGCCGTCAAGGCGACGACGACCGAGCGGCTCGGGTTTGCGGGCCGCGGCGAGGGGATCGCCTGTCTGGCGTCGGCGACATTGCGGCTATCGCACCACAGACAAGGAGATGTGCATGATCCCACATGACACCCACTTGCACATCGGATCTCTGCTGTTCGAGGGAGTGGATCAGATCGACCTGACAGGACCCTTCGAGGTGTTGTCGCGCATCCCGAACTCGACGTATCGCATCTACGGCAAGACGGCCGAACCCATTCGCGACGTGAAGGGGTTGCGGCTCGCGCCGGACGCTGCCTTGGCCGATGCTCCGTCACTGGACGTTCTTCACATACCGGGCGGTTTTGGCCAGGAAGCCTTGATGGAAGACGCCGAGGTGCTCGCCTGGATTCGCCAGCAGGCGGCGGGCGCGCGCAGCATATTCTCCGTGTGCACGGGCGCCTTGCTGTGTGGCGCGGCCGGCCTCCTCAAAGGACGCCGGGCGACGACGCACTGGGCGTCGTTTCACCTGCTGCCGTACTTCGGCGCGATCCCTGTCAACGAACGGGTGGTCGTCGACGGCGCCTGGGTCTTTGCGGCCGGCGTCACGGCCGGAATCGATGGCGCCTTGCGTCTCGCGGCCGAACTGCGCGGCGACGAAGCGGCACAGGCGATCCAGCTGCACATGGCCTACGCGCCGGAGCCGCCCTTTAACGCCGGCACGCCCGAAACCGCGCCTGCGGCGGTCCTAGAGCAAGCGCGGCAATCCGTGCGGGACGTCACGGCGCGGCGGGAACAGACGGCGCGGCGCATCGGCGTCAAGCTCGGCATCGCGGTTCCGGCCGCAGCCGGGCAATGAGTTCAACAACAGAAGAGGCGTTATGATCGATTCATCGCGGCCGGCTTCGGCAAGGATCATGCTCTCGAGGTCATCGCCATCGTCGCCGCATCCACAATCACGAACTATACCGGAAGAGTCACGAAAACGCCCTTGGAAGCGCCGTTTCAGGCTCACGCCTGGACCGGTTGAGAGATCGAGGAGCCTGCAGCGCCATATTATCGACGGGCGCTGTTCACCGAGCCGGGCGATTATGCTCCCTATCGCGACCTCATCGCCGAGCGCTGTCGCGCCGACCCCGTCGCCTCCTCGAGCCTATCGCCTCACGCTGAACCCGCTCATCTCGTCCTGACCCCGCCGACGCAGACGCCTTTTTTCAGCCGGCAGTGAGGCGCTTCACCGCGTTCCCCGCCGGAACGACCGGTCATCTGTATTGAGGGGCGGTTCTCGTCCGCGATGGACGACGCCCGCTTCCTCAATGCGCTGCGCAACTCTCGCGCTGAATCCGGTTCGCGCCCGGCTCGCCCTGTCATTCGCGATGTTGCGCCCCGTCGTTCGAGATGTCGCAGTCAGCCGCCGTGCGACCAATCGAACGCCAGCGGCGCCTCGCGGAAGGCGAATCGATCGAGGTGCCTTGCGACCACGTCCTTCATTCGCTCGACAGTTTCGGTCTCCTGCGCCTCGATGGTCACGACGAAGCCCGTCGGCGTCGGCCTCCATGGTCGCGACGGCGGAAGGAAACCGGACGATCCCCTTGTGGTCCGTGAGATCGACGTCGAACTTGTGGCCCCAGTGCTTGCAGAGCTGCTGAACGTACTTGGCGCCGCTCGCGGTCGGGAACTCGAGCCTTGACGATGGTCATCCTGGTGGGCCTTTCTATCGTTTCGTGGACTTAAATTCGAGATCCCAAGATATATCTTCATCCATGGCGGGCAAGACCTTTGCCGCATCACCTGAAAACGCCCCGTGGTCGAGCGTGCGCGCGTGAGCTGCCGGTGACGCCATGACGTAAGTCGTCTGGCGTCGTCCGCGACTGCCGCCTCAAACCCACCGTCGCGTCCTGGCCCGATAGGCGATCCACGCTCCGGCAAACGTTTCTGCGAGCATCCGCTCCTCGGTCGGAATGAAGCGGGTTTCAATGATCCCCGCGAAGGCCGCCGCGACCAGGAATGGCGCCCGAATCTACGGAAGGAAGGCTTCCGAAGTCTTGCGCCCTGAGGCCCCGGATGCCCGCGATTGCTGGCATGACACGACGGCGAGCAGCCCGGCGGCGCCGGAGCTCATGAGGAGTCACGGAGTTGCAGCATCAGCCATCGATCGTCGGCTTTATACAAAACGACTTTATACGAAAAACGCGGAACCTGCGAAGCCAGCTCGCGGTTTTCAACACACGCGGGGCTCACGAATAGGGAGGTGATCGATATGCGATCAGCGGAACCGAGAGCCAGGACGCGCTCCTTTCATAAGTATCTCGCGGCGGGCGTTGCGGTGCTGGGCTTGGGCGGGCTTGTGGCAAGCTCTTCCACAGTTCCGGCCGCAGCCGCGACCAACGGCAAGAAGATCAGCGTCGCCTTGATTCTCTCGACCTACATCAATCCGTACTGGATCTTCATGCACAACGCGACCGAGCAAGAAGCGAAGAAGCTCGGCGTCAATCTCACCTTCCAGGCAGGACAGACGGAGGGAGATACGAGCTCGCAGATCACCGCCATCGACAACGCGATCGCGGCGGGCGATCAGGGCATCATCATCCGGGCGAACGGACCGGCGGTGAATTCCGCTCTGAGCCAGGCGGAAAAGGCCGGGATCTCGGTGGTCGCCGTCGATACCGTTCCGACGCCGGCCAATATCGTGCAGATGACTTACGCGACCAACAACAACCTGGCCGGACAGTTGATCGGGCGCTATGCCGAGAAGCGCCTGGATGGGAAGCCGGCTGTCATCGCGGTTCTCGACGACGTGACCAACGAGGTGCTCACAGTCGATGTCGACCGGAACCACGGGTTCCTGAGCGGCATGGGGATCCCCGTCGGAAAGGCCGGCATCAACGGGTTCGAGCCGACGAGCGGACACTACGCCGACGGCAAGGGCGGAACCTACCAGATCGCGTGCGAGCTGCCGACTCAGGGCGATCCTTCCGGCGGGCAGAACGCGATGGAGACGTGCCTCGAAAAGAACCCCAACATCAACCTCGTCTATACGATCAACGAGCCGAGCGCGCAGGGAGCCGTACGGGCGCTCGAGGCGGCGAAAAAGCACCCGATCGTCGTCACCATCGACGGGAGCTGCGCGAACCTGCCCTATATCAAGAACGGGTCGATCGCCGCGACGTCGGGCCAGTTTCCCGGCAAAATGGGTCAGATCGCCCTCGATGCGATCGTCGACCACATCGAAAAGGGAACGCCCTTCAAACCGACGCCCGGCCTCAACTATTACAACACTGGCACGGAGCTCTACACCGATCAGCCGGTCGCCGGCGTGCCCAGCGTCACGGCCGCAAAGGCCGATTCGCTCTGTTGGGGCAGCGTGACCAAGGTCTCCGGGTAGTCGCCGGCGACCGTTCTGACTGCGCTCGTTTAGCATGAACGCCTCAGTGCAGCATCTTCCGCCGGGCGTTCTCCGGCGCCTTGACGCCGCCTTTACGGCGGCGCCGGGTGAGGGCGTCGGGCAAGCGCAATGAGTCAGAACTGGAAGGAACGACGCGAACTCAGCGGGGACGACGGCGAGCGCCGGCAGGGCTCGGAAAGCGCCCTTCGCGGCGGCAAGACCGGGCCTGATCAACACTCGGCCGGCGGGCAAGCGCCGCCGGCCCCTCCTGCAATGGCTGCACCGCCATCCCGCGGGAGCGCCGGTAATTGTGCTCATCATCTCGATGGCGGTCTTCGAGGCGTTGAACCCGCGCTTCCTGCGTCCGGAAGACATCTCGCTGATGCTGCAGCAGCTTGCGGTGCTGGGCTGTCTGGCGATCGGGCAGACCATCATCATGCTGACCGCAGGAATTGATCTTTCCGTCGGCGCAGTGATGATCCTCGCGCAAATGGTCATGGCCGAGCTCGCCGTGACTGCCGGCTTGCCCACCGCTGTCGCGCTGCTGATCGGCGTGATGTCCGGGGCGCTGGCCGGAGGGATCAACGGGGGCTTAGCGGCGCAGTTCGGACTGCCTCCATTCATCGCGACCCTGGGAACGCTCGGCGTCTTCACCGCCGTCAGCCTCAGACTGTCCCTCGGAATGACGATCTTCTTTCAACATCCGACGAATCTTCTGTTGTGGACGGGAAACGTCCTTTCGCTCGGCCCTTTCAGTATCACGACCGGCGTCTTTCTCATGCTGGCTCTCTATCTCCTCGTCGCGTACATGCTGGGCAGTACGGCCTGGGGCCGGCATGTCTATGCAGTCGGCGGCAGCCCTGAGGCCTCACAACTCTCGGGAATCCGCGTCCGAAGCCTGCTGCTCAGTGTCTATATTCTCGCCGGCGTCCTCTACGGGATCGCTGCATGGATACAGATCGGGCGGGTGGGGAACGCGAGCACGAACATTTCCATGACGCTCAATCTCGACAGCATCACCGCGGCGGTCATCGGCGGGACCAGCTTGTTCGGCGGTCGCGGCGTCGTGATCGGCACCCTGGTCGGCGCGATGATCGTCCAGGTGTTCGAGACCGGCCTTGCTCTCGCGGGCGTGCAGTCCTTTTACCTCCAGTTCGCGGAAGGCCTGCTGGTCATAGGAGCGGTGACCGTGGATCACTGGATCAGAGTGGTGACGACGGGAGGCGTGAGGCACTGAGCGATGGCCGGGGTAGCGCAATCCGGGGGAGGGGCCGCAGCTTCGGCAGAACCGCGGCCTGCCAAGCCCATTCTCGCCGCCAAGGGCATCGCGAAGAGTTATGGGCCGGTGGTGGCTCTCAACAGTGTCGATCTTGAACTCTATCCAGGCGAGGTGCTCGGACTGATCGGCGACAACGGCGCAGGAAAGTCGACGCTCGTCAAATGCATAGCCGGCGCCGAGCAGCCGGACAGCGGCGAGATCCTTCTGGATGGGCGACGCGTCGCGCTGCGGAACCCCCTCGACGCCCACCAGGCCGGCATCGAAACCGTCCATCAGAGCCTCGGAGTGGTTCCGGCGCTGGACATCGCCAGCAATCTGTTTCTGGGACGTGAGCTGCGGCTCCCAGGGGCGCTGGGGACGCTCTTGCGGAGGCTCGACGTGGCGGAGATGCGGCGGCAGGCAAAAGCGGATGTCGAACGCCTGGGAATCGAGACGCTGCAGGACATCACCCAAAGCGTCGAGACCCTCTCGGGCGGTCAGCGACAGGCGGTGGCGGTCGCCCGCGCCGTCGCCTTCGGAAGCAAAGTTCTGATCATGGATGAGCCGACCGCTGCATTGGGAGTTCGCGAATCTGGACAGGTTCTGCGACTGGTCAAAACGCTGCGGGACGGCGGCCTGCCAGTGATCTTCATCAGTCACAACATGCCGAATGTGTGGGGCCTCGCGGATCGGATCCAGATCATGCGCCTCGGCAGACGGATTGCGGTCGTGACCCCGCAGAGCCACACGATGGAAGAGGGCGTGGCGATGATGACGGGCGCCAGAGAGGTTCCGCCCTGAAGCCTGATGAGTGGGAGGGCGCAAACCCAAGGCGAGCGCTTCGGCGGTCCGGCGATCAACCAAAAGTTTGCCATGCCGCTCTGAACCTTCGCCTTTGTCTTGATCGGAAGGGCGAATCAGTTTTGGACGGCGCTGTGACGCCGCTCACGGCGCGGGGGGAACAAATGCGCAAAAACCCGCTCCCTCGAACGGCGCCAGGGCTTGGCGCCGAGCAAACGGAAGCGACAATGGTCAAGCTGCTTGCTCTTCTGATCGCCATTACGATGTCTTGCGGCGTCGCCGCGGCCGTTACGATCAGCCTGGCGCCCCAGTCGGCGGAGCGGGTTGTGGCTGGGTATTAGGCCGCCGAAATGAATCGGCTTCAGAAGTCCCTTGTAAGAAGGCAAGCCGCCGGTTGGCAGTTTTTGGTTCTCACCGCGCGGCAAGAGTGAGGACACTTGCCTCGAGGGGCTTGACCTTCACTTTCACTTGATCGGGTCAATTCGCGGTTTGCTGCACCGCAATAACGTTCTATATATCCATCATCTTCCGTATCGACCGGTCTTGAATTGGCCAAACGCCGCATCGCGTAGCCGCGCCTCGGACGTTCCCGAGGCGTTCCGCGGTCACAAGAGTTATCGCCGAAAATGTCGGAACTGACGTCCTCGCAGGTCTTCGAACTTTCCAAGCCGAATTACCGGACCACCGCCCTTATCATCGCCAGCGCGCTCTTCATGGAGCAGCTCGACTCGACCGTGCTCGCCACGGCGTTGCCGACGATGGCCCGCTATTTCGATGTGACGCCCTCGCACATGAGCGTCGCGCTCACGTCCTATCTGTTGAGCCTCGCGGTGCTGATTCCGGCCAGCGGCCAAGTCGCCGACAGGTTCGGCGCGCGAACCGTGTTTTCCAGCGCGATCGTCGTCTTCACCCTCAGTTCGGTCCTGTGCGCGCAGGCGCATAATCTTCCCTTGCTCGTCGTCGCACGGTTGTTGCAGGGCGCAGGCGGCGCGATGATGATCCCGGTCGGCCGCCTCGTGCTGCTGCGCAGTGTCGATCGCGCCGATCTCGTTTCAGCGATGAGCTGGTTTCTGGTGCCGGGTCTGATCGGTCCGATCCTCGGTCCGCCGGTCGGCGGCCTGATTGTCACCTATCTCGATTGGCGCTGGATTTTCTACATCAACGTTCCCATCGGCGTTCTTGGCGTCGTCCTGACATGGCTGTTTATCGAGAACACGCGCCCGAAGACGCGCGCGCCATTTGACCTCTGGGGTTTTGCGCTGTCCGGACTGTCGCTCGCCTGTCTGCTGTTCGGCTTCGAAACGGCCAGCCGGGGCCTGGGCGAGCCCTCGCTCGCGCTCGCGCTGACCGGCGCGGGCGTGGTCAGCGGAGCTGTATATTGTGTTTATGCGCTGCGCCGGCGGCGTGTGACGCCGATCCTCGATCTGAGCCTGATGCGAATCAAGACGTTTCGGGTGTCGGTGATCGCCGGTTCGCTTTCCCGCATCACGCAGGGCGCGCAACCGTTCCTGTTGCCGCTGATGATGCAACTCGCCTTCGGCATGTCGGCGGCGCAGAGCGGCTTGCTGACCTTCGGCGCCGCCTTCGGCTCAGTGCTGATGAAGGCGGCCGCGCCGCCCATCCTGCACCGCTTCGGCTTTCGCGCCACTTTGATCTGGAACGGGATTTTCTCCAGTCTCCTTTACGCGGTCTGCGCCGCTTTCCGGCAGAACTGGCCGCATTGGTCGTTGTTCGTCGTTCTGGCGATCTGCGGCTTTTCGATGTCGCTGCAATTCACCGCCTACAACACGGTCGCCTATGACGAGGTCCCTCCGGATCGCACGGCCTCGGCCAATAGCTTTTACACGACGTTCCAACAGTTGATGCTGTCGTTCGGCATCTGCACAGGTGCGCTCGCGCTGACCGTCTCGAAAACCCTCGCCGGGCGCCTCGACGCCAGCGTCGCCGACTTTTCGACGGCGTTCCTGATCGTCACCGCAATCTCGCTGCTCGCTGCGCCGGTATGCCTAGGGTATCCGCGCAATGCGGGGGCGGAGATGAGCGGGCGCCGACAAGAAGGCGGTGAGTTCGAGGCGGAGCAAGCGACATGAAGGCGAGACCTGATTGTCCACAGAGGCCCGCGCCCGAATGGCATCGACAGAGCCCGCGTGAGAGACGAGATATCCCTGTTCTCCGGCGAGCAGGGAATTTGAATTCCCTGCTCGGCCAAAAAAATTCCCTGTTCGTCCCTGTAGGGAATTTTGGTGGAATTGCTTGGAATTCGTGAAGCTTTTTATCGCGATTTTTCCCAAAAGCGGCCAAAGCGCCCAAGATTCCCTGTTCTTTTCCCAGTTTCCAGGGAATTCGGCCGCGCTCAGGGCCCCGACTTCCTCACGGCGGGAGGATTCTGTTCCCTGCGATCGGGGAGGACCGGAGGGTTCGAGTCACCGCGCTAGCACTACTTTGGCAGATTTTTGAGCGGCTTGGCGGGATTGGGATTCTCGAATCGCGTTTTACGTGATTCATGGGTGGTCGGCTTGTGGAGGGCCGACCATGGACGCGACCTGGAAGTCCGATCTGGAAACGTGGCTGGCGCCGTTCGTAAGCGCCTTGCGGCACAAGGTGCGCGCGCGGATGTGCCCGGCCTACATTGCGGGTCTGATCGGCGCGGGAGATCGCAAGAGCGTCCAGCCTATGGCGGCGCGGGACGGCGAAGTCGGATACGACCAGCTTCATCATTTCATCACCGGCAGGGCGTGGGATACGGCGCCGCTTGAGAAGGTTCTGCTCGCCGAAGCCGACCGAATGGTCGGCGGCGCCGACGCGTGGCTGATCGTCGACGATACGGCGTTGCCGAAGAAGGGCGAGCATTCGGTCGGCGTCGCGCCGCAATATGCTTCCGCGCTGGGCAAGACGGCGAACTGTCAGTCGTTGGTCTCGCTGACGCTCGCATCGCGAGAGGTCCCGGTGACGGTGGGCCTGCGGCTGTTCCTGCCGGAAGAGTGGACGAGCGATCCCGAACGGATGGCGCAAGCGCGTGTGCCGGAGGAAAAACGGGCCGCACGAACCAAGCCGGAAATCGCGATCGAAGAGATCGACCGCGTCATCGCCTCGGGCGCGCGATTTGGCTGCGTCCTCGCCGATTCCGGTTACGGGTCCAGCGGGTCCTTCCGCCAGGCGCTGAGCGAGCGCGGTCTCAAGTGGGCGGTGGGCCTGTCGAAACGCCAGAACGTCTATCCCGCCGACGTCGCCGTGACCTTCCCCGTCGCCAAGGCGGGAAGGCCGCGCAAATACAGCATTCCGGATCAACCGCCGATCTCCGCCGAAACCGCCTTGGCCGGGGAGACGTGGCGAAGGATCAACTGGCGACGCGGCACGAAAGGCCGTCTGACCTGCCTCTTTGCGGCCCGTCGCGTCCGCGTCGCTGACGGCCACAAGCACCGCATGGCCGATGATCGCATGCAATGCATGCCCGGCGACGAAGTCTGGCTCGTCGGCGAGCGCAGGTCGACGGGCGAGCAAAAATACTACGTGTCCAATCTTCCCGCCGACGTCAGCCTCAGGACCCTTGCCGCCACGATCAAAGCCAGATGGGTCTGCGAACAGGCGCATCAGCAGATGAAGGAGGAACTTGGCCTCGACCACTTCGAAGGCCGATCTTGGTTCGGGCTGCACCGACACGCTTTGATGACCATGATGGCCTATGCCTTCCTTCAGTCCCGCCGCCTCAAGGCCGCGGGTCGGAAAAAAAAGAATTGGGGGACCGCCGCCGCAACCGAGCCTGCCAGCCATCAGGCAGGCCATTCTTGATCTCTTCGTGCGCCATCCGCCGAGCAAATGCCCACACTGCGCAAGGCCGCTCAGCCCGGTGAATCCGTCAAATCTGCCAAAGTAGTGCTAGTACCCACTATCGTTGATCGTTGAGTTGTGATTCAAGGTTGCATGAGCGGCCTTCGTGAAGCGACCCCGATCATATTGACGAGTGAGGAACGGGCCGGGCTTGAGAGCTTGGCGCGTTCGGCCAAGACGGAGCACCGCAGGCGCTTCAAGGCGCGCATCGTCCTGATGGCGGCGGACGGCGCGGCGACGCGGGCGATTGGCCGGGCGCTCATGTGCACGACCGGGACGGCGTCGAAGTGGCGGGTGCGCTATGCGAAGGATCGTCTGGCCGGCTTTTCCGAGACCGGCAATCGTGGAGCTGAAGCCAGATATGGCGAGGAGGTCGGCCGGCGCATCTTGGCGGTGCTCGATACGGCGCCGCCGAACGGCTATGCCAACTGGAGCGGGCCGCTGATCGCCAAGGCGCTCGGCGACGTTCACGTTCAATATGTCTGGCGCTTCCTGCGCGCGCACAAGATCGATCTTTCGGGACGCAAGTCCTGGTGCGTCAGCAACGATCCCGAATTCGCGGCCAAGGCGGCCGAGATCGTCGGGCTCTACATAGCTCCCCCCGACAACGCCGTCGTGCTCGCCGTCGACGAAAAACCGTCCATCCAGGCCCTTGAGCGGGCGCAAGGCTATCTCAAGCTGCCCAGCGGGCGCGCCATGACCGGCCAGTCGCACGACTACAAACGTCACGGGACCACCACGCTGTTCGCCGCGTTGAATGTCGAAAGCGGAGAAGTCGTCGGCCGCCACTATAAGAGGCGCCGACGGGTCGAGTTCCTCGATTTCATGAACCGGGTCGTCGCCGCCTATCCGGAGCGCCAAATCCACGTCGTCCTCGACAATCTCTCCACCCACAAACCCACCCGCGACATGTGGCTCAAGCGTCACAAGAACGTTCATCTCCATTACACGCCGACCCACGCCTCCTGGCTCAGTCAGATCGAAATCTGGTTCTCAATCCTGACCGGGCAGTCGCTCAGCGGCGCGTCCTTCGCCAGCGTCAAAGACCTCATCGCGCACATCGACGCCTTCATCGAACGATACAATCAAACCGCTCGCCCCTTCGTCTGGACCAAGTCCGAGGTCCACCAAAAGCGCCTCAGACCATGTTTCGCGGACCCGTGATTCCGGGTACTAGCTCGAGTGAGATCGACTGAGGATTTCCCTTGCCGCCGCCGGCTCCTCAAAGCGAAGCGTGACCGGCAGGGCGATGACCGCCTGCGCCTGCCGCGACGTCAGCCGCACGCGGTCCTTCTCCGTCGTCGCCAGCAGCGCGCCGCGCCGCACGGCCTCGGCCCTAAGCGCGTCGAATTCGCGGGCGGTAAAGAGGTGATGGTCGGGAAAATTGCGCGTCGCGACGAGTTGGGCGCCAATGCGGTGGAGGGTTGCGTAGAACTTCTCTGGCCGGGCGATGCCGGCGAAGGCGACTGCCTCGCGGCCGATCAGGGAAGCCGCAGCCAAAGCGTCAGGCTCGAGGCTGGCGCGCAGGATCGGCTTGCCGGGCACGATCGCCGAAAGCGAATTCGCCGACGTCTCGTCGCCTCCGATCATGATCAGCGCCTGCACGAAGGGCGCCTGGGCCGCGACCGGAGCACGCAACGGGCCGGCTGGAACGCAGAGCCCATTGCCGAAAAGCTGCTCGCCGTCGACGACCGCGAAGGCCACATCCTTGATGAGCTCCGGATTCTGCAGCCCATCGTCGAGCAGGAGAACCTCGGCGCCAGCCTCGACCGCCAGCCCCGCGCCCGTCACGCGGTCCGCCCCTACCCAGCACGGAGCGACCCCTGCGAGCAGGAGCGGCTCGTCGCCGACCGTCCGCGCGTCGTGGACGGTCGGGTCCACCCGGATGGGATCCACGCGCTTTTGTCCGCCGTAGCCGCGGGACAGAAAGGCGACCCGCCGGCCATCGTCGATCAGCATCCGGGCGAGCGCGATCGCCGCAGGCGTCTTGCCGGCGCCGCCGGCGACAAAATTGCCGACGCAGACGACCGGAGCTCCTGCTCTCGCGCCGGGTCCGGCCATCCGGCGAGCGGTCACCGCGCCGTAGAGGGCTCCGATCGGCTGAAGCGCGCGAGCGACCGCGGTCGGGCGGCCGGGACGCCAGAAGCTCGGAGTCCTCACCGTCCCAGCCCGTCAACCGGCAGCAAGGGGGCCAACGCCTTCATCGAACGGTCGACCGCGCCGGCCCGCCGCTCGACAGCGTCGGCCGCCGCGCGCGCCATCGCCCGAAGCCGCGCTGGGTTGGTGAAAAGCGCAATCAGCGCATCGCCGAGGCGCGCCGGGTCGGCGATTTCGAGCGCGCCGCCCGCCTCGTCGAGCGCCGCGTACACCTCGGTGAAATTTGCGACCTTCGGCCCGTGCAGGATCGCGGACGCGAGCCGGGCGGGCTCGATCGCGTTTTGTCCTCCTCCGCCCGAAAACGACTTGCCGACGAAAACGACGCCGGCCAGCCGATAGAAGAGCCCGAGCTCGCCGATTGTGTCGCAAATATAAATCGCCGCGCCGGGCGCCGGCCGGTCGCCGCGCGAGCGCAACTTGCAGACGAGGCCTTCGGCTTCCAGCTGCCGCAGGATCGCCTCGCCCCGCTCGGGATGGCGCGGCGCGATCAGCGTCAGCGCGTCGGGAAACACTTGGGCCAGGCGCTTGTGCGCTTCGGCTGCAATCAGCTCCTCGCCCTCGTGGGTCGAGGCGGCGATCCAAATCTGCCGCCCGGATGTCAGGCCGGAGAGCTCGGCGAGCTCGCGCCGGTCCGCAGGCAGCGTCGGCGCGTCGAATTTGATGTCGCCGGCGACCAGGACGGCTGGCGCGCCGAGCGACAGCAACCGCTCGCCGTCATCGTCGCTGCGCGCAAGGCAGAGATCGAAGCGCCCGAGCATAGCGCCGATGAAGCCGGGCGCCTTTCGCCAGCGCTTGAACGAGCGCCCGCTCATCCGGCCGTTGATCATCGCGAGCGGCAGACCGGCGCGCTTGGCCTCGAAGATCATGTTCGGCCATAGCTCCGACTCCGCGACCAGCGCCGCGTCGGGCCGCCAGTGAACGAGAAACCGGCGCAGGAAAAACGGGCTATCGAGCGGGACGTATTGATGGAGCGCCCCGGAAGGCAGGCGCTCAGCGAGCAGAGCTGCCGAAGTGGTCGTTCCAGTGGTGACGAGCGCGGTCGCGCCCGCCCGCGTGATGCGCTCGACGAAGGGCAGCAGCGAGACGGCCTCGCCGACGCTCGCGCCGTGCAGCCAGACGAGCTTTCCCGCGGGTCGGGAGATCCCAGCCCTGCCGCGCCGCTCGGCGATGCGTCGCGCATCTTCCTTGCCGCGCCTGAGGCGCATGGACAGGAAGGGGCCGGCAAGGGGCGTCCCAAGCGCGGTGACGAGACGGTAGGCGGTGAGCGACAGGGGCGTCGTCATGCCATTCTCAGGTGGGCGCCGGGATCTGTAGCGCCGACCATGGCGTAGCCCTGGCGGTGGGCGTCGTCGAGCCCTTCCTGCACCGCCAGACGAGCCCGCTCCATGGCGGCGTCGTCGGCGTCGGGAGGAACCCGGATCAGGTCGCCTGCGATGACGGCGACACGGCTGAACGGCAATCCGAGCGTGGCCCGGTCCCAGCTATTGAACTGGATGCGGCGGCTGAGCACCACCGCTGTGGGAACGATCGGACGCCCCGACAGCCTGGCGAGGGTCACGATGCCCATGCCCGCGAACTCGGGCGAGCTTCGGCACGTCGGCGGTCAGGGCGACGGAAGAGCCCGATTCGAGCTGGCGCAGCAGCTCCCTCATTGCCGGAGCGCCGCCCTTGTAATATTGCCGATCGACCGGGCCGCCGGAGCCCCGCACAGGCGTGATGCCGAGCCGCCGGGCGGCGATGGCCTGGGCGCCCGCGTCCTCGTGGCGCGAAATCATCACTGCCAGCCGATCCATCGTCGCCGGACGGGCGAGCGGCATCATCAGATGCTGCCCATGCCACATCGCCGCGATCAGCGGCAGCTTGCCTTCGACGAAGGCGTCGAGATCCTCGGGCACGGTCGTGAATCGGCCCGTGCCCTCCACGATCCGCAAATAGGTTGCCAGCAGGAGGCCGATCGCCTCCTGCGCAAACTCCGACCTGCCTATGCGTCTTGCCATGAAACGCTCAGGCGGTCCTTGTCGGCGGCGCGAGATCCGGTTCGATCAGCCGATGGAGATGGACGACGTAATAGCGCGTCTGGGCGCTGTCGACGGTCTGCTGCGCCTTGGCGCGCCACGCCTGTTCGGCGCTAGCGTAATCGGGGAAGAGCCCGACGATGTCGATCTTGGAGACATCGCGGAACTCGTGCGTGTCCAGCGACTTCAGCTCGCCGCCGAACACGAGATGCAGACGTTGCGGCTTCTCCGCGGGCGGAGCCTGCGGTTCTTTGGACGCCATGGTCGGTTTCCCTCAGCAATAATTGCGCGGGCTTTGCCCTCGTGGCCGCGAAAACGCAAGTCGCCGCAGAACGCGCGCGTCGATTTCACGCTGCCGCCTCGATCGCGGCGCGAAAGGCGGCAAGCAATCGGGGAGCAAGCGCGTCAGGAGTTGCGAGCAAGGGGCCCCGGCGAACATGCGGACGGTTGTAGGTCAGGCGTTGGCCTTTGGCGTCGCACAGGCTTCCGCCCGCCTCCTCGAGCAGGAGATCGGCGGCGGCAATGTCCCAATCGTGGGAGTTTCCTGCCGCGACCGCGAAATGGATCGCGCCGCTGGCCGCCATGCTGAGCCGATAGGCGAGCGAGGGGACGCGCGGCGCGATTTCGACCGTGGCGCCGAGCTTCGCCCCCATCGCCTGGAGGATCGGTTTCGGGCCGGCGGCGCTGAACCTCCGCGCATCGGTCGGGAGCGAGACGGAGAGCGCCATCCCGTTGACCTCGGACCCGGCGCCGCGCGCGGCGGCGTACGTTTCCCCAAGCGCCGGCGCATGGACAACCGCCGCTACCGGTCGCCCTTTCGCCACCAAGGCAACCGAAACCGCCCAGCGGGGATCGCCTCCGACGAAGGCGCGCGTGCCGTCGATCGGATCGACGACGAGCAGCCTCGGGCGCGTGAGCCGGTCCGGGTCGTCGGCCGATTCTTCAGAAAGCCAGCCGGCCTCGGGGAAGGCCTGGCGGAGGCGTGCTTTGAGGAAAGCGTCGACGGCGAGATCGGCCTCGGTGACCGGGGAGCCGCCGGCCTTCGCCTCGATTCGAGCCGAAGTCGCCGCTCCGTGGTTGAAGAAGGCGAGCGCCAGCTTCCCGGCCTCACGCGCCGATTCGGCCAGACAATCGCGCGCGGCGGGCGCGCTCTGGTTTGCGTTGACGCTCAAAGGGACTGTCCGAGGCGCGAGAGGGATCCGGGCCCGGCTTTAGCCCCGCCGGCCGGGCTTCGCAATCGGGTGCGCGGCGGAAGGAGGATAGGCGTGGGCGAGCCGCGAGCCGAGGAGGCAAGTGTTTCTGAGCCCGGACGACTTTCGCCGGCGAGGCCGAACATTGCCGAGCGCCTGCCGCGTTTCTCTGCTGCTGCTGAGAGGTGAGAAACGTTCGTCTTCGCGTCATGGGATCGGCCCTTTCGTGGGGTCCATCTCCCCCGTGCCGTCCAACTCCGAACGCCTTAATGTTCCGCACAATCTGCACACTTTAAGTTGAAGATCTGGGCCACCTTTTGCCGCTCCTCTACCTTGTTTCGACGATGTCGCGGATTAGGTCTACGTATCGGCTTTGCCGCTCGACGATTTCTTCGCGGCAGCCGGTCGGACGTGGAAACGCCGACGCCTATCGCGCACGGGGAGCCGAACGGCCTCAAGTTCGTCCAGGACTCGGCAATTCCTCACCCGACCCACGGAGAAGGAGATCGAATCATGCGTTCAACATTGACGAAAGTCGTCGCGGTGTCGATCGCGGCGCTGCTCGCGGGAGCGACGGCAACACCATCTGAGGCCGCGGCCTTCCACGGAGGGGGCGGCGGCTTCCACGGTGGCTTCCACGGCGGATTTGGTGGCTGGCATGGCGGCGGCTTCCACGGGGGCTGGCGCGGCGGCGGTTGGGGCGGTGGCTGGGGCCCGGGCATCGTCGGCGGCCTTGCGGCCGGCGCCCTCCTCGGAGGCGCACTCGCGGCGCCCTACGCCTACGGCTATGGCTACGGCGGCTGCTACCAGTACCAGCCGATCTACAGCCCGAACGGCGTCTACCTTGGCAGCCAGCCCGTAAACGTGTGCGGCTACTAAACCTCTGCAACGCGGCCTCTCCTTCCGGAGGGGCCGCTTTTTATGAGCTCATTTCCGCCAGCACCGCCGATAGAGGCTCCGGTTGCACGTGTACCGGCCCGGTGAAAGGGTGATCGATCGAAATGATCACCACCAGCCCCAGCGTGACCAATATCGATAGAACTCCGGTCATGGTGATCTGGGCTGCCAGGTTTTCGCTGCCGAAGAACAGGGGGAAGGCGACTGTGAGGATCGCGCCGGCGTACAGCGCGGCCCAGACGACTCCCGGGACGAGGCCGGTCGCAAGATGGAGGCGGATGCGGCGGGCGGAAGTGACGTTGTCGAGCTGAGTGTAGACTTCGGCGATGTCGGCCGTCTCCCTTGTTCCGGTTCGGCTGAGCGCAAGAGCGCTGGCGTAGAGGGCGTCGAGGGCGCGGGTCGTCTGTGCGCTCTCGGACTCGCGCGACATCGCGGGCCAGTCGTCGTGGATCGCCGAGGTCGTGTATTTCACCAGAGCGGCGCGAAGGGCGACCTCCTGCGGCTCGTTCCCCTCCGCATATCGGAAGAGCGCAGCAATCGCCGCGGCCTCTTGGTCGACCGCGGTCTCCGCGGCGCTGAACTTCTCCCACACGACGATGACCGAGAAGGCGAGCAGGACGGCGTAGATCACTCCAACAGTTGCGAATTTGAAGCCGGCGATCTCATTGTTCTTGGCGAGCCGCTCCGCGCCGACCCACCTGTGGATGAGCGCCTGAGCGACCATCGCGACCACCGTCGGAAGGACGACGATCAGCGCGATCAGCTCCCATAGTGGAAGGCTGACGAGAAAATACGACACCCGCGGCTCTCCTTTCCGCAGTCGATTGCTATGAAGTCGTTGCCAAATCGCCCGCCTGCGCGCAGCGTCGGCACAGTCCCTGCGCCTCCGTGACGACCCGGCGGAGGGAGAAGCCGACGGCGGACGCTGAGCCTGCGATGGCGCGCATGACCTCGGGATCCTCGATCTCCTCGCTCCGCCCGCAAGCCTCGCAGATCAGCAGCATTCCGTGATGGGCATGGCCGAGATGCTCACAAGGCGCGTAGGCGTTCAGGCTTTCGATCTTGTGCACGAAGCCGTGCTCGAGGAAGAAGTCGAGCGTCCGATAGACCGTGGGCGGGGCGACCTGCTTGCTTTCGCGGCGGGAGAGCTCCTCGAGGATCGCATAGGCCCCGAGCGGGGCGGCGCTGTCGCCGAAAATGTCGAGCACCCGCCGACGAAGTGGCGTCAGATGGAAGCCTTGTCGCAGGCAGGCGAGTTCGACCCTGGCCGCCCAGGTCGCCGGATCATGGGCACATCCGCAAACATTCGTCATCATCACCTCGACCGGCAAACTAGCATGTCGGACGCCGCCGGTCGCGTGGCCGGTCTTGAACAGGGGTTGCATCGCGCACTGTTATAACATAACATTCATCATCGGGGCACAACGGGAGCATATCGCATGACAAAAATGCTTTCTCTTGCAGCGGCGGCTCTTGCTGCCGCATCGCTTTGCGCATTGAGCGCGCCGGCCTCTGCCGACCCAGTCAAGATCGTCGCGGCCGAGAACTTCTACGGCGATCTCGCAAGTCAGATCGGCGGCGCGAACGTCGCAGTGACCAGCATCCTGAGCAACCCCGACGACGACCCGCATCTGTTCGAAGCGAGCCCGGCCACCGCCAAGGCGCTGACGGACGCGAAGGTTGTCATCGTCAACGGCGTCGACTACGATCCGTGGATGGAGAAGCTGCTCAGCGCCCACAATGCGCCCGGCCGCAAGGAGATCAACGTCGCCAGGTTGGTCGGCAACAAGCCCGGCGACAATCCGCACCTCTGGTACGATCCGGCTTACATGAAGGAGGCCGGCAAGGCGCTCGTCGCCGACCTGGTCGCCGTCGATCCCGCGCACAAGGCGGACTATCAACAGGGGTATGCGAAGTTCCTCGATTCGCTGAAGCCCCTAGACAATAAGATCTCCGCGATGCGCAAGTCTTTCGCCGGCCAGCCCGTCACCGCCTCCGAGCCGGTGTTCGGCTATCAGGCGGGCCTGCTCGGTCTCAAGGTCCACAACGAAAAATTCGCGCTGGCGGTGATGAACAACGCCGAGCCGACGGCGTCCGAAGTGGCCGGATTCGAGAACGACCTCAAGGGCCACAAGGTGAAGGTCATGCTCTACAACGCCCAGGCGAGCGAGCCGGCGGTGCAGCGGCTCGTGCAAATGGCCAAGGACAACAATATTCCAGTCGTTGGGGTTTCTGAGACCGAGCCCCCGAACTCGACCTACCAGAGCTGGATGATGGGGCAGCTGAACGCGCTCGACAAGGCGCTTTCCGGCGGGGTCTAGTGAGCGCGCTTCGCTTTCACGAGGCGACGATCAGACTCGGCCGCCGGAACATCCTCTCGGCGGCGAGTTTCGCCATCCGAGAGGGCGAATTCGTCGGCATGCTTGGCGCGAATGGCGCTGGTAAGACGACGCTCATGCGCGCCGCGCTCGGCCTTGTTCCCCTGGCCGCCGGCGAAATCCGGGCGCTCGACAGGCCCATCACCCGCGGCAATCCGGCCATCGGCTACATGCCGCAGAACCGGGGCGCCGTCGCCGGCCTGAGGCTGACCGGCTGGGATGTCGTCGCCAGCGCCGCAGTCGGCCGCCGCTTCGGTTTCGCCCGTCTCGACAAGGCGACCCGGCGCGAGATCGATTGGGCGCTGGACGAGGTCGGTGCGCGCGACCTTGCCCGGCGGTCGATCGGCGAGCTGTCGGGCGGCGAGCGCCAGCGGGTGCTGCTCAGCCAGGCGCTGCTCGGCCGGCCGCGCCTGCTCTTGCTCGACGAGCCGCTGATCTCCCTCGATCCGGCGCATCAGAGGAGCGTGGTCGAGATCGCGCGGCGGGTGTGCGACGACCTCGGGGTCGCGATCCTGTTCAGCGCGCACGAGCTCAACCCGCTGGTCAACGCGATCGATCGGGTTCTCTACCTCGGCGGCGGGGAGGCGGTGATCGGGCCGGTCGAGGAAGTGGTCACCGCGCCGGTGCTGTCACGGCTTTACGGGGCGGAGATCGAGGTCGTCCGGGCCAAAGGCCGCTATTTCGTGATGGCGGGCGACGTCGACGTCGAGCGCGAGGCGCATCGCCACGACGAGCCCCACGGCCATGAGCACGACCACGACGGCGCTCATGCTTGACTACGATTTCATGCGCACGGCCTTCGCCGCCTCAGGCATCGCGGCGGTGCTCGCGGGAACCGTCGGCTTCTTTCTCGTCCTGCGCGGTCAGACTTTCGCCGGGCACGCCCTCTCCCATGTCGGTTTCACCGGCGCGACGGGCGCGATCCTTTTCGGCCTCTCGCCGTTCACCGGGCTCGTCGGCTTCACCTTCGTGACGGGCATCGGCATGGGCATGTTCGGCGAGAAGCTTGCCGAGCGCGACGTTGCGATCGGAATGATGCTGTCGCTCGCGCTGGGCCTCGGCCTCCTCTTCCTGCATTTCTACACCTCGGCCGCGACTCAGGCGGCGGCGCTCTTGTTCGGCAACGTGCTCGGCGTCGACTCATCCGCGCTGTTCCAGCTCCTCGTGCTCGCGCTCGTCAGCCTCGCGGCGCTGGCGCTGATCGGGCGTCCGCTTGTCTTCGCCTCCCTCCAGGCGGAGCTCGCCGAGGCGCGCGGGGTGCCGCTGCGCTTCGTCTCGGCGGCTTTTCTGGCGATCGTTGCGGTCGCGGTCGCCGAATGCGCCCAGATCGTCGGCGTGCTCCTGGTGTTCACGCTGATGGTCGGCCCGGCTGCGGCGGCGACCAACCTCACCCGCCGCCTGCCGCTCGCCGTCGCGCTCTCGGCAGGGTTCGCGCTTGCAGAAGCCTGGGGAGGACTGACGCTCGCCTACTATACCGACTGGCCAACCAGCTTCTGGATCACCGCGCTCTCTGGCATGGTGTTCTTCGGCGGGGTGGCGGTGAGGCGATTCGCGGGGTAGGGCGGAAACACCCTCACCCGGCGCTTCGCGCCACCTTATCCCGGAGGAGAAGGGTTTCGCGCCCTCTCCCGCGAGCGGGAGAGGGCCGGGGTGAGGGCGAGCGGGTTTGACCGGCTATTTTCTCGATGTGGAGCGCTCGGCGCTCGGGCGGCCGTGGCGGCCGCGGCTCGATACCGCCGGCGAGACGCGCGCGCTCGCCATCGCCCAGGTCGGCGGCCATGACGAACTCCTCGCCCGTGTCCTCGCCGGACGCGGCGTCGCGCCGGAGACGGTCGACCGCCATCTCGATCCGACGCTGCGCGACCTGATGCCGGACCCTTTCGTGATGCGCGACATGGAGGCCGCGACGGAGCGGCTCGTCCGCGCCGTCGAGCAGGGCGAGCGCGTCGCGATTTTCGGGGATTACGACGTCGATGGCGCATGCAGCGCGGCCCTGCTCAGCGAATATCTCGTCGCCTGCGGCGCAGAGACGATCGTCCATATCCCCGACCGCGTCACCGAGGGCTACGGCCCCAACGTCGAGGCGATCGAAAGCTTCGCCGCGCGCGGGGCGAAACTCGTCGTCACCGTCGATTGCGGGGCGGTGAGCCACGAGCCGTTCGAGACGGCGCGGCGGCTCGGCCTCGACGTGATCGTATTCGATCACCACCAGGCGCCGGAGAGACTGCCGAGGGCGCTCGCCCTCGTCGATCCGAACCGCCCGGACGATCTTTCGGGCCTCGGTCATCTCTGCGCCGCGGGGGTCGTGTTCATGGCGCTGGTGGCGCTCAACCGGGCGCTCCGCCAATCGGGTTTCTGGAGCGGGCGCAAGGCGCCGGACCTGATCGCGGGCCTCGATCTCGTGGCGCTCGCGACCGTCGCCGACGTCGTGCCGCTGACCGGCCTCAACCGGGCCTTCGTCGTCAAGGGGCTCAAAGTGATGCGGAGTCGCGGCCGGCCGGGCCTCGCCGCCCTGTTCGACATTGCCGGGGCGGACGGACCGCCTCGACCCTATCATCTCGGCTTCATGATCGGCCCGCGGATCAACGCGGGCGGCCGGATCGGCAATGCGGGGCTTGGGGCCCGGCTGCTCGCCACTGCCGACGATCTCGAGGCGCGCGAAATCGCCGCCGAGCTCGACCGGCTGAACCGCGCCCGCCAGCAGATCGAGATCGCCGCCCTGGCGGAAGCCGAGGCCGAGGCTTTGGCCTCGCTCGGCCTCGACGAGCGGGGCGCGACCCTGGTCGTGGCGGGCGAGAACTGGCCGCCGGGAGTCGTCGGCATCCTCGCCGCGCGCCTGAAGGAGCGGTTCGACCGGCCCGCCTTCGCGCTGACCTTAGCCGGCGCGCATGCGACCGGATCCGGCCGCTCGATCGCCGGCGTCGACCTCGGCAAGGTCGTCCGGGCCGCGGTCGAGGCGGGCCTCCTCATCAAGGGCGGTGGCCACGCCATGGCGGCGGGCGTCACGATCGAAAAAGGCCGGCTCGCGGAATGGCGGGCGTTTCTCGAGGAGCGGCTCGCCGAGCCGGTCGCCCGTTCGCGGGCCGGGGCGAGCCTTGCGGTCGACGCGGCGATGTCGGCCGCCGCCGCAACGCCTGACCTCGCCCACAGGCTCGATGCAGCCGGACCTTTCGGCTCGGGCAACCCGGAGCCGGTATTCGTGCTGCCGCGCCACCGCCTCGTCGAGGTCATGGCGGTAGGGGCGGATCACCTCCGGGTCAGGGCGGGCGCCGGCGACGGCTCGACGGTCGAGGCGATGGCCTTCCGCTCGGTCGGCAAGAAGCTCGGCGACGCGCTGACCCGACTTAAAGGCGCGCCGGTCCACCTCGCCGGGACGCTGTCGGTCAACCGCTACGGGGGGCGCGAGCGGGCGCAGCTCCGGGTGGTCGATGTGGCAGAGGTCTTGCGGTAGGGGAGCGCTCGAGCGCGGCCGAGTTCCCTGCCAACAGGGAAAAATACAGGGAATTTCTCGCGTTTCGCTCGATCTACGGAAAAACCGTACCCAAAAACCCAGCGATTTTAGGCAGTTCCAGCAAAATTCCCTACTCGGCCGAGCAGGGAATTTTTTTGGACGAGCAGGGAATTCAATTTCCCTGCTCCGCCGAAAGCAGGGATATTTCGGGCATTCTACGTCCGATCGCTCGGAAGCCAAGATAGCGAACGGATCGCAGCCTGCTAACGCGCACCTCAGTTCGTCGAGTTTCTTCGCCGCCGCCGCGATTCGCTGCGCGCATGGATGGTCGGCGCAGTCGGCCGCCGCAATGTTCGGCGTCAGCCGCTCAGGGAAGGGGAAGGCTTCAAGGGTTGTAGTAGGCGGGTCGCGCGGATCGTTGACGACTGCCGAGCCACGTCCAAGCCGCAGCGACCATACTTCGTGAAGGCGCGAATGCAGGCGAAAACGTCCGCGAGGTTCGTGGCCAACATTCGGCCCATGTAGCGGCGCGCCACCATGGAGCAGCGCCCTTCGGCGACGTTGCGGCGCGAGCGTCACCGAAGGGTCCCAGAAACGCCTTAAGGATAACATTGCAGCGTGAACAAACTTTTCGGTGTGCTCGGTCACCCGCATGCCAGCGCCGGGCTTGGAAGAGCGCACGCCCGGGAATTGCACACGCGTCTTTCGATTGGAACCGCTCAAGCGGAAAACTCGCGTCGCACACGGCAGCTTTCAACAAGTCCAAGAAACTCTGAAAGGAGCGAGAGATGAAAAGAGTTGTGCTCGCGGCCGCGCTGCTTTCCATGTCAGGCCTGCCGACGCTTGCCAAAACCCCCAGCGACATGAAGTGCTCGCACTACATGGCCATGAACGCGGCCGGCCAGAGGGCGATGGTCAACTCGATGCGCAGCAAAACGCCCGCGGCGGACATGATGCCTTCCAGCCATCAGATGGCGAGGAAAGTCGCCGCGAGCTGTAAGGATCACCCTGGCACGATGGTCCACGAAATTATGGGTAACGTGATGCCCCGAACGAGCGTAATGCCCCATTGAGGCGCTCCCGCCGCGGCGCGCCCGTCGCGCCAGCGCCTTGAAAGCTTCTCCTTGCCGCGGCGCTGGCCCGGCTCTCAGAACGGAAGTGGCCGATGACGAAGGGATCATGAATGGCGGATGTCTATCGCGAACCGAGCGCCGTTGAGGCGGCGCCCGCTCCGGTGCGGATCGTCTACCGCCACCGGCTGCCGACCCGGATTTGGCATTGGCTCAACGCGGCCGTCATCCTGGTCATGCTCATGACCGGCCTGATGATCTTCAACGCCCATCCGCGCCTTTACTGGGGCCAGTACGGCGCCAATCCCGACTACTCCTGGCTCGAGATCGGGGACAGCGACGACCAGGGTTATTTGCGCGTGGGAGACCACACGATCGGCGCCACAGGGTTCCTGGGCGTCTCGGGTGGATCAGGCGATGAGGCGGTGGACACCGCTTTCCCCGGCTGGCTCACCATACCGACTGATTACGATCTTGCCGGCGCGCGCCACTGGCACCTGACCTTTGCGTGGCTGTTCGTGGCGGCAATCGTCGCCTACTGGCTCTGGGGTTTCGGCAACCGCCACATCTGGCGCGACTTGCTTCCCAGCTGGCGCGAGCTGAGCCCGCGCCATCTTCTGGAGGATGTCAAGAACCATGCGCTGCTGCGCTTTCCGAAAGGCGAGGCGGCGCGCCGATACAACACGCTGCAAAAGCTGTCCTATCTCGGCGTCGTCTTCGTCCTCATTCCCCTCCAGATCCTGACCGGGCTGACCATGTCGCCGGGGATGGACGCGGCGTGGCCGTGGCTGGTCGACGTGTTCGGAGGACGTCCCTCCGCACGATCGATCCACTTCATCGTCGCGATGCTGCTCGTGCTCTTCTTCCTCGTCCACATTTTGATGGTTGCGCTCGTCGGGCCGGTCAACGAGATTTGGTCGATGATTACCGGACGCTACCGCCTGCCTGCGGAGCGTCGCTAATGGCCGGGGTCATCACACGACGCAAACTCATCGCGGGCGTCGCAGCCGGGGGCTCCTCCATAGCGCTCTCCGCCTGGACGGGCCCGACCTACAACCCGTTCTTCCAAATGAACGTCCTGACGGTAGGCGGGTGGCTCAACTACCGCGCTCAGCGACTCATCATGGGAAATGCGCTCGCCAAAGAATTCCCCGAGAGCGAAATGTCCCCCGTGTTCCGCACAAACGGGAACACCGACCCTGGTACGCCGGAGTACCAGAAGCTCGCCGCGGACCAATTCGCCGACTGGCGGCTTCGAATCGACGGACTCGTCGTCTCGCCGACCTCGTATTCGTTGGCTGAGCTGAAGGCGATGCCGTCGCGAACCCAGATCACGCGGCACGATTGCGTCGAAGGCTGGAGCGCTATTGGCAAGTGGACGGGCGTCCAGCTCGGCCACCTCCTCAAGCAGGCCGGGTTGCAGCCGAACGCCCGTTTCATCGTGTTCCACTGTGCGGACAATTTCGACGGGACGCCCTACTACGAAAGCATCGACCTGGTGGACGCCTTCCACCCCCAGACGCTGCTGGCCTATGCGATGAACGGCGAGCCCCTCTCCATCGGCCATGGCGCCCCGTTGCGGCTGCGCGTCGAGAGACAGCTCGGCTACAAGCACGCGAAGTACGTCATGCGCGTGGAGGCCGTGGCGGTGTTGTCAGGAACAGGAGCCGGAGGGGGTGGATACTGGGAGGATGCGGCCGACTACTACTGGTACGCCGGCGCCTAAAGCGTTCGACGCGCACCCTGGAGCGTCGCCACCCCCACCCGGCAAGCCGCGGAACACAACTGGTCGGATCGAACTTTTGGAGCAGTCCCTGAGCAATTAGCGAGCGCTCACGTTTCCGACCCCTTGACCTCTTGCTGAGCGCTCGTCCCAGCTCAAACGACGAAATCCGGGATCGTGTCACGGCGCGCTCAAGATAGTCAGCAAAAACGCGCGCCTTTTGCGACGGCCGCCGGCCGGCGGGGAAGACCACGAAAGCGACCAGCGGATCGAGAGCGTAGTCCGTCAGCACTTCCGCGAGTGCGCCGGAGGCGAGCTCCTCGGCGCACATCCAGCTCGAGGCGAAGGCGACGCCGAGGCCGGCGGCCGCGCAGGCGACGACGCCGGTCGCCGAGCGCGCCCGGACCCTTGGTTCGACCGGGGCGGTCTCGATCAGGCCGTTGCGGCGCGCGGCCCAATTCTGCTCGCCCGACATGGCCGGCCCGCCGCCGATGAGATCGTGCTCTGCGAGGTCGGCGAGGCTCTTCGGTGCGCCTCGCCGGGCGAGGTAGGACGGCGCCGCAATGAAAAGGCGCCTTGCGCTTTCGAGCTTTCGCGCCACGAAACTCGAGTCCGGCTGCTCGCCGATTCTCAGGGCGAGATCGGCCCCTTCGGCGATCAGATTCTCGTAGCGGTCCGACATCATCAGATCGATCTTGAGCAGCGGGCGCATTTCGAGGAAGGCGGGGAGAAGCGGAGCGATCCGCCGCGCGCCATAGGTCGCGGGCAGGGCGACGCGTAAGACGCCCGAAAGCCGGTCGGCGCCCCGCGCTGCGTTCTCAGCGTCCTCAACGGCGGCGAGCGCCTCGCGCGCCCGCGCGAAGAGGGCCTCGCCGGCGTCGGTGGCCGAGATTTGCCGCGTCGTCCTTGCGATGAGCTTGACGCTCAGCCGAGCTTCGAGTGCGGCGACGGCGCGTGAAGCGGAAGGCTGCGTCAGGCCGAACTCGCGGGCGGCTTTCGAGAAGCTCCCGGTCTCGACCGTGCGAACGAAGAGAGCGAGTTGCTGGAGCCGGTCATTCATACGACTACCGCATTTATCTTATACCGATTGCCGCGCTAATCGCCAATTCTCGCATGACCTAACTCTCCGTCAACAGCCGGAATCCTGCGAAACGCAGGATCGGATGGACCAGAGCAAAGGAGCGCAATCATGGGAGAGCTGACCGGAAAAGTCGCAGTCGTCACCGGGGCGTCGAAGGGGATCGGCGCCGCCATCGCGAAAACCTTCGCCGAGGCGGGGGCGGCGGTGGCGGTCAATTACGCTTCGAACAAGGCCGACGCCGATCGAGTGGTCGGCGAGATCGTGAAAGCCGGCGGCAAAGCAGTCGCGATCCAGGCGGACGTCGCCAAGCGCGCCGACGTAAAGCGCCTGTTCGAGGAAGCCGCGGCGAAGCTGGGCCGACCCAATATCCTCGTGAACAACGCCGGCGTGTTCAGCTTCGCGCCGCTCGAGGCGGTGACCGAGGAGGATTTTCACCGTCAGTTCAACACCAATGTGCTCGGCGCGATCTTCGGCGCCCAGGAAGCGGTCGAAGCTTTCGACGGCTCGGGCGGCAGCGTGATCAACATCAGCACCATCGCGAGCACGAACCCCTCGCCGAACTCCCTCGTCTATTCCGCCTCGAAAAGCGCGATCGACACGATCACGAGGGAGCTCGCCCTCGAGCTCGCCGGCAAGGGCATCCGGGTCAACGCCATCGCCCCCGGCATGACCGAGACCGAAGGTTTTGCCGCGGCGGGCTTGAGCGCCGAGTCGGCCAAGGCGCTCGGTTTCTCGTTGCCGATGGGGCGCATCGGCCGGCCCGAGGACATCGCGCGGGTCGCGCTGTTTCTCGCGTCCGACCAATCCGGGTGGGTGACCGGCGAGCGCATCGCGGTTTCGGGAGGACAGAGATAGGGAGCACGCAAACGGTTCGGACGCTGGACGATATCAACTGCGGGAACGCGCGGGGCGACTGTAGCGAGTGGAGAACGGCCTCGCCTTAGGCTTGCCCCGGATTTCGGCTAGCCAATCCTCAATTGGCGCTCGTTCGCTTTCTTCATCGGAGGGAGAAACATGTCAGAGCCTGAACGCTTCGACGTCCTGATCCTGGGCAGTGGAACGGCAGGAAAGCTGGTGGCTTGGCAAATGGGAGGATCGGGACGACGGACCGCCGTCGTGGAGCGACGGTGGGTCGGCGGCGCCTGTCCCAACATTGCATGTATGCCCAGCAAGAACGAGATTCGAAGCGCCGAGGTCGCGCATCTGGCGCGCCACGCCGCGGAATTCGGCGTGACGACAGGTCCCGTCAAGGTCGACATGGCGACGGTTCGCCGGCGAAAGCGGGACATGGTCGAAGCGCAAGTCGCCAAGCATTTGCAGAACTACAAGAAGAGCGGCGCCGACTTGATCATGGGGACCGGGCGGTTCGTGGCGCCGAAAACGCTCGAGGTGAGCCTGAATGACGGAGGGACGCGCACGCTCATGGGCGGTCAGGTCTTCCTCGACCTTGGAACGCACGCGGCGATTCCGAGCGTTCCCGGCCTCGAGGCCGCCAACCCGCTGACCCATATTGAGGCGCTGGAGCTCGACTATCTGCCGCGGCATCTGATCGTGATCGGGGGCGGCTATTCCGGCCTCGAACTGGCGCAAGCTTACCGCCGCTTCGGCAGCGACGTGACCATCATCGAGGCCGGGCCGCAACTCATGGGCAGAGAGGATTACGACGTCTCGCAAGAGATTCGGCGGATTCTCGAAGACGAAGGCATCCAGGTTTTTGTCGCGACCGAGCTCCTCCGTGCGCGCGGCAAGTCCGGAGAGGGAGTGAGCCTCGACGTCCGCACGGAATCCGGCCAGCAGAACATCGAGGGCAGCGACATTCTCGTCGCCGCCGGGCGCGTTCCGAACACCGCCGGGATCGGCCTCGCCGAGGCCGGCGTCGAGTTGGACGGTCGCGGCTACATTCGCGTCAACGAGCGGCTGGAGACGAGCGCGCCGGACGTCTGGGCCCTCGGCGAATGCGCCGGCAGCCCTCAGTTCACCCACATATCCGAAGACGACTTTCGCATTGTTCGCGACAATCTGGCCGGAGGGCGGCGCAGCACGCGCGACCGGCTGGTCCCCTACTGCATGTTCACCGATCCTCCGCTCGCGCATGTCGGGTTGAGCGAAGGCGACGCGGAACGCCAGGGCGTCATCACGCGGGTCGCCAAGCTGCCGATGAGCGTCGTGCTGCGGGCGCAGGCGACCGGCGAGAAAACGGGCTTCATGAAGGCTCTTGTCGCGGACCGCGACGACCGCATCCTCGGCTTCACCATGATCGGCGCCGAGGCCGGCGAAGTCATGGCGGTCGTGGAGATGGCGATGTTGGCGGGCTTGCCGTACACGCGGCTCCTCGACGCCGTTCTCGCGCATCCGACCATGGCGGAGGGACTGGGCTTCCTGTTCTCGAGCATCTCGAGCCAATCAACCTGACGATCAGGAACCGAAGGCGCCGTCACGCGCATCGGACCTCGCAGCCGCCGCGGCGGGCCTGCTTCTACGCGCCATCGACCAAGCGGCGCCTTGCGCTTTTGGGGTTCATGACTCCCTGAATCTCTAAGGCGCTGACGTCCTTGATTCGGCGCCGTTGACATCCGGATAGAACTGCGGCGCCTCGCGACGGTCGAACCGGCCGTAATCGCGAATAATGCGGACCTTGCGGCATCGCAGCTTCTCGACGCCGTCGATCTTGCCGGGCGCCCATGCGTCGGCTGCTTCCGCGTCCTTCCATGAGACCAGAAGCGCCAGCTTGCCGGGAATATAGATGCTCGCGTACACGTCATGCTCGGCGATAGCGTCGCTTTGGAGGTCAAGTCCGAGATGGCTCGGCACCAGATCGACCTGGGCTGCGAGCGCTGCGCCGGTCCTCGGGGTGATCTCGATGAACGTCACGACCTTTGCAACCCCAACCTCGGTTTCGTCGAAGCGGCGCTGCTGGATCGGCGCTCCCTCGGGAGAGTCGGTATCAGCCATGACGTCACCGACGCGCAGATGATAATCCTGAAAGATCTCGAACCTGCCCTTCTGCTGGACGGCGTGGTGCTCGCCTTCGGTGCGCCAGCGGACGACTGACTTCTCGTCGCGCCACGTCGAATGCGACAAGACCCATCCGGATCTGAGCTTGCTCTCGAAGCGCTCGTTGTCGATGAAGCCATCGACCCTTTCGAGCATTGGTTTCAGATGCTTGGCGAGCTCGAGATACGCCTCCTTCTTTCCTTCGTTTGGCAGCACTTCAAAGATCACGGAAAACATCATCCTTCCTTTCACTTTGGTCAGGAGGGGACGGGCGCCACGTCAGCGCCGATCAGGAAATTGATGCTCTCTCGCCACAGTGAAGGGCGCATGGCCTCGAGATGCATCAGATGGGTGGCGCGGCTGATCTTGATGTCGCGTTTGACGGGCGTCTGGGTGAAGGCGTCGTAGAGCCAGCGAGCGTCGTCATCCGGAACGAGCCCGTCCCATTCGCCCCGAATGATTGCGACCGGCGCGCGCACGCTGGCGGGGTCGTGGGCGAGCTGGCCATGCCAGGCCTTGATGATCTCGCTGAAAGGGCCAACCGGGGTCTTCACGCCGACTGGATCGCGCGCGCGGCTTTCCGGATCGCTGTCGAGGTAGCGCTGGCCCCATTCCTGGAAGTGAACCCGTGACAGCACCGGCGGCTCGTGAGCGGGCACGTCTTCGACAAAGCGATTCCATTGATCCTCCAAACTGACGATGCGCCAAGCTGGAAGCGCTGCCGGCTGCTCGTACCTTCTCGGCGCACGTCGGCTGATCGGAGCGAACAGGACCAGTCGATCGATCAGCGCGGGATGCCGGCCAGCAAACAGTCCTGCCGGCATAGATCCCCAGGAGTGGGAGATCAGGGATAACTTCTCGAGGTTCTGGTGGCCCAAGATGAATCGGGCGGCGGTTTCCGACTGCCGGGCGGCATCGTTCGCCACGCAGAGCGGCGCATTTTCGACCGCGGCCTGGCTCATTTCCGGATAGCGGTCGGAATGGCCAAAGCCGTAGAAGTCAAGTCCCCAGACATCAAACCCCGAGTCATTGAGCGCGTCGCGCCACGATCTGCCATCGAAGCGATGGGCGATCGAAAGCGCCGAGGGGAAGGTCGCGCCGTGAACGTACAGAACTGCGCGACGCGGATTAAACTCCGTGTTTGCCGCGGGCAGAAACCTGAGGAATAGCGACAGCCCCGGACGTGGGCCTGGCACGCGAAAATGCTCCTCACGGGGATCGAGCCGGTGCGCAGCCGAGAAATCCGTCATGCATGTTCCTTCTCTTATCGGATCGGCGGCGGCGGCGGAGAATGACCGTTCTTCATCAACTTCATCCGTTTACAGCATCACGTACGGCGTACGTTTGCGCCCGGCGAGCAGCGGCGGAGCCCGGTCCGCTACAAATGGGTTTCGAATGCGCGGTAACGCAGCTTGTTCCTATGAGTAGTGGAATGGTTCGATCGCGATCGAAGCGTACGGAGATCTTGCGCTCCGTGCGTGAAGGCTCCTGGGGTAGATTCCGACGGGCCTCCATCGAGGATCGAGGCAGAGTTTGGTGCGTGGCCGCGCGCCCACGGTTCACATCTTGAGCTTGGGCGCCTCGACCGTGGCCCAGACGTTTGGCGCTTCCTGCCGCGTCGATGGGTCGAAAGTCGTGGCGTTCCTGGATATCAAGCGCGAATGACCGATCTCGAACGAAGTGTTGCATAGAGCGGCGAAGCGGACCGCCAAGGCGTCGGGGTCGGCAAGTCCGAGCGTATTGCGCGCTCCGTTCGCCCCGTACATCCAATCCCAACGCCTCACCAGGATCGTCATCGTGCTCCCGTCCTGCGGGCTCTCGTAGCATGCGGCCGGCCGCACTCCGTTCGGCTGACGCCGAAGAAAATCGTTGTTGTGATAACGGTCGATTTCAAACCAGGCGATAATCTGCTCGAGGTCGACAAATCGTAAGCCCATCTCCGGGTAATCGTTGCCGGTATAGCCCTTCCTTGTATCCTTTTTGAAGGTCGGTGAAAGCAGCGCATCGTCTCTGAAGACGCAGACATAGACGCGGGTGCGGTCGCAGAGGGCGAACTCGAGCTGACCGGTACGATTGTTTCTGATGCGGCAGAAATTGGCTTTGCCGCTGCTTCTCAGCCGGGCGCGCTCGGCGTCACTCCAGTCCACGACATGACCGGTGAGCGTTTTGTCGATATGGCTCAGTCGCAGCATTGGATAGGCGCATGAGATGTGGAAATCCATGGCGACGCTGTTGACGGTGAAGTAATCGTTGTCCGCGCTGCCTTTGCGCACCCACATTCTTCCGCTTCGCCCCGCATCCTTCCAGGGGTGCCAAGGGTCATCCACATGCGTGGCCTTGCGCCAATGTGCGAGTTCGGCCCGGCAACGCGCGCCGCCATGTTGCACGACGGTGGCGGGTTCGCGGGTGTCGCCGCGGTAGAACAGAAGATGGTTCGGTGTCGTGTCGCGCTGGACAGCCTGTGCGTTGGTGGCGCTCTCCAGGTCGAAGTAAGGGCCGAAGTCGTGCAGCCGACTGCCCGCGTTGTCGATCTTATCCGATCCGGCGGTCACCGACTGAAGATCCGCGAATCCCTCCTCGAAGAGATAGGTCAGCACATCGAGCGGCACGCCGGCGGGCTCGAGCGCCAGACGGCGGTAGAAGCCAGGCGAAAGCGCCGCCGGAAATTGGAACCCCGCCTTGACCCGCAACTCTTGGCCTTGTTGCTCGATCGCCTCCTCGAGGTCGAACAGCAAGCAGAAGATGCGGCCGAGCTCATTGCCCAACGGCTTGGCCTCGGCAAAGAAATAGTTGAACCAGCCGGCGTAGTCGAAATTATCTTCGCGCGTCCGCGTGGCCAGCACCTGCTTCTGCGCTCTGATAACCTCCGCGCATTTGTCGAACACGCCATTCTCGTAGTAATGGCCGCGCAGCGCCGGACCTGCCGCCCAGGAGCGGACGGAGCGCCCGGTGGGCCGGGCGGCGGCGGCGGACCGGGCGGTCCCGGCGGTGGCGGCGGCCCAGGCGGCGCGCCCATTGCAGGCGGATTGGGAGCGATGGGTCTTGGCGGTGCGACGAAGGCCGCTGGATCGATGCGACGCAGGAAGGCGTCGCGCGCCTCGTTCGACGCTTGGACAAGGGCCTGACTCAGCGTTGCCATGGACGTTCCCCTCCGGCGGCGACGCGAAGGTTAACGGGAGCCAACTTGCCCGGCAAGGAGGGTGGCCAACGACTACGCCGGCGAGCCGACGTCGTGTGCCTCACGCGCGGCATAATTCTCGCCGGTCGACATGGCGCAGATGCGCGACAGATGCGTGTAGGGCAGGTGGGTTTCCTTCGCCCAGGCGTTGAACTGCTCCTGGATGAGCTTCAATTCGCGTTTCGACTTGGCCTCCTCGCCGACATCGAGACCGGCGTCTCGGAGGCAGGAGACCACGTCCTTCGATGTGACGAATCCATCCCAGCCGAGAAAGCGCAGCAGCATCTGGCCCCTGTTCCCGCCGAGCCGGTCGCCGCGCTTCGAAAGAAGATCGAGCAAGCCGATTTCATCGGAGGACGGCCACTTGGCCAGGAACTGTCCAAAGCTTACGTGATCCTTCGCCACTTGGCGGACGAATTTCGCGTTGTTCCTGACGGACACAATCTTCGCCGCGTTGCGCACGATGCGCGCGTCCTTGGCCAGCGCTTCCCAGTATTCGTCGGGCTCGAACACGAGCCGCGCCGGCTCGAACCCGAGAAAGGCCTCTTCGAAACCGGGCCATTTCAATTCGATCACGCGCCAGGCGAAGCCAGCGGAAAACACTCGCTTCGCCATTTCCGCCAGCGCCCGATCGTCCCCGAGCGCGGCGAGCGCGGCATAGTCCGGCTTCGGCGGCAGCAAACAAGCGAGCGCCTCGGCGCCTCCCTTGCGCGCTTCGGCGCGGCTGCGAATGGCGTCGAATGATGGCACGGACTCGATCCTCCGGTCGCTCGCTGGACCCGTATTCACGGGAGTGAACATTCGCTGCGCTCGCGTGTTCAGCCTCTCGTAGAGGCGCGCCAAGTTCGCCGAGTTGGCATTACTACCGCTCGATCAATTCGAGCTTTCCCTTGGCTGCATTTTTTCAACTGATTCTCTCGCGTCCTTGCGCCGAAGCGGCAAGACATGGAGTATAAATGTCGACTTGGGGAGTCACGTTTCGTCATTCCGCAACGATTGCCGATGCAGGATGAATTTTGCGGCCATGGGCCGCTGGGGAACAGGGTCAGGAGCGGTTTGACGGCCGGGGAATGAAGAGGGGAAGGGGTCATGATTGGGATTGTTCGAATTGTAGAGCGAGTGGTTCTCCGTTCCCTCCGCAAGCGGACGGCGCGGATACGGGCGGAAGCGACCAGGCTCGTCGCCGATTTTGGCCTCGGGGCTCATTCCGAAGCCCGACGAAGGGAGCGCGACGCAAACGATCTGGAGACGGCGCAGCTGTGGACCCGGGTCGCACTCGCGCTGGCAAGAGGAAGGGGCGCGCGACCCGACGGCTCCGCCGGCGCTCGAACGGCTCGGGACGCCGAGGTCATTCGCTTCCTGGAGAGCTACTGGCCGCAGTCGTCTTCGCAGCCTGCCGAACTGTCGCAACTGGAGATTTTGCGGCGCATCGCCTCCGATCCCTCCGCCATGACGGAAACGCTGTAGCCGCCGGACTTTCTCACGGCCGCCCTTCGGCCTCGAACACGATCTGGTCGGCCCATTTGCGCGCCGCTTCGCGCTGCGCGGCGGAGCGCACCGTCCAGGTCATGACCGGCAGGAAATGGAGCTCCTTCATGAAGAACGGCGTCTTGTGCGGCAGGTCGTCCACGTTGAAGGACAGGAAATCAGGCTGGCGGCGCATGAGCTCTTCCCAGTCGGCGCAATCGCGCCTCTGCTCGTCCGTCAGAAAGCTCCAGCCTGGGCCGTCGTAGGATGCCTCGGCCACGACGCCGACCGGGCAGGGGCGGTCCCGCGGTCCGAGAAGCGGCCAGCGCAGGCGCAGGTAGGCGATCAGGTCCGGGTCGAAACTCTTGAAGGCGAGCGGCCCCTCGTAAGTCTCGGCGAGGGGGGCGATCCGGTCGGCGATCCGCCAGTCGCGGTCGAACCTGCTTTTCAGCTCGCAGACGATCGGCGTCCGACCGGCGACGAGGCCTAGGAATTCCACGAGGGTGGGAATTTGCGGCCGTGATCGTTGATGACGGTCGCCGGCGGCGTAACCAAGCCGAGCGCTCCTGATTTCCGCTGCGCTTTTGTCGATGAGCGCGCCGCTCCTGTCGGTCAGCCGGTCGAGCGTGTCGTCGTGAAAAACGAAGATCTCGCTGTCGGCGCTCATCTGGACGTCGCATTCGATGGCGAAGCCCGCCTCGATCGCGGCGCGCGCCGCTTCAAGCGAGTTCTCGACCGCGCCCTTCGCCGCGTCGTGCAGGCCGCGATGGGCGATCGGGCGATCGGTCAGCCAGGCGGGCGCATTCAGCGCCCTCAAGCGGCGACCTCGAACGTCGCCTCAACCGCCGCCAACCCGTTCATCGGCAAACGTGCTCCGCAGACCGGGGCGGCGGCCTTCGCCAGGATGATCCCGAGCTCGGCGAGGCGTTGGGCCGTCTGGGTCATGGAATTTCCTCTCCGCCGCCATCTTGTCGGGGGGGCCCGATCCCTTGCAAGCAAAAAGGCGACCGCCGCGTCCGCAATCGCTCGCTTTCGCCCCGAGCCAAGCTTGTTTTTGCCGTTCCACGCGCTTAGGTTTCGGGCAACGAGGATCGCGCCGCCGGTTCGAGAAAGCCGGGCGGCGCCATCGTATTGGGAAAGCGGCCATGGGTGGTCTGAGCATTTGGCACTGGATGTTGTTCGCCGCGGTGGCGCTCCTGCTGTTCGGCGGCAAAGGTAAGATCTCCGACATCATGGGCGACGTCGCCAAAGGCGTGAAATCGTTCAAGAAAGGTCTCGCCGACGACGACGAGAAGCCCGCCGAGGCTCCGCCGACCGCGCCGCGGTCGATCGAGAACCGGGTCGGCGTCGACGCCAACGACGTCCACAAGGTCGGCTGAGCGCCTCCCTTTCGACGCCTGTGACACAGGGCCTCGCTCCTGCGCGGCCCTGACGCCCGTTTGGCCGGATCCTCGATGTTCGACTTCGACATAGGCAAGCTAATGGTGGTGGCGATCGTCGCGCTTGCGGTGATCCCGCCAAAGGACTTGCCCCGGGTCATGCGCACGGTCGGGCAGGTGGTCGGGAAGATGCGCCGCATGGCGGCCGAGTTCCAGGGCCAGTTCATGGACGCGATGCGCGAGGCGGATCTCGAGAGCGTCCGCAAGGAGCTGGAGACGCTCAACGAAAAGGCCAAGATCGACGCGGCCTTCGATCCAGCCGGAATGATCCGCGACGAGGTAACGAAGGCGGCGGCGCCGCTCGACATCGGCGCGTCCGAAGTCGCGCTGAACCCGCCCGAGCCGCCTCCGCCGGAGGCTGGCGCGCCCGCCCGGATCGAGGCGGATATGGAGAACGTCCGCAAGGAGCTCGAAGCGCTCAACGACAAGGCGATGATCCGCGAGGAGGCGGCGAAGCCGGCCGCGGCGCACGAGGTTGGAACGTCCGAGGTGACGCTCGACACTCCGGGGCCCGCCGCGAAGCCGGATGAAACGACGGCCGGGATCGAGGCGCCCATCAAGCAGAGCGCGGCGGAATGAGCCAGGAGGACATCGACGCCACAAAGGCGCCGTTGATGGACCACCTGATCGAGCTTCGCGCCCGGCTCATCCGGTCCCTCTACGCTTTCTTCGCCGCCTTCCTCGTCTGCTTCTATTTCTCCCGGTCAATCTACAACATTCTGACTGAGCCTTACGTGCGCGTGGTCGGAGCGGACAAGGCGACGCTGATCGCGACCCACTTCCTCGAGCAGTTCTACACCAACATCCGCCTGAGCATGTTCGGCGCGGCGGTGATCGCCTTCCCCGTCATCGCCGTCCAGCTCTACAAGTTCATCGCGCCGGGGCTCTACAGGAATGAGCGCCAGGCGTTCCTGCCCTATCTGATCGCGACCCCGGTCTTCTTCCTGTTTGGCGCGCTGCTCGTCTATTTCGTGGTGATGCCGCTCCTCATCCGCTTCTCGGTGTCGCTGCAGCAGGTCAACAGCCCGGGCGAGGCGACGATCGAGCTCCTGCCGAAGGTGAGCGAGTACCTTTCACTCATCATGACGCTGATCTTCGCTTTCGGCATCGCCTTCCAGCTTCCTGTGATCCTGACGCTTTTGGGGCACGTCGGCATCATCGACTCGGCCTATCTGGTCAGGATGCGCCGCTACGCGATCGTAACCGTCGTCGGGATCGCCGCGCTCCTGACCCCGCCCGACCTGATCAGCATGACGTCGCTCGCCCTGCCGATGCTGGCGCTCTACGAGGGTTCTGTGCTCGCGGTGCGATGGGTCGAGAGGCGTCGGGCGGAAGCCGAAGCGGCCGCGGCCAGGGGCGGGACGACGTAGTTCCCTCGAGCTCGTTCGTCTTTGAAGAGCGGCGCAACGCGTTCGAGGACGAATCCGCGCGCGCTCGCCCTGGCCTTTCATCGTCAAATGCGCAAATGATCGCCACGCATCGGGGCTTTGCGTCCTCCGCCGGGAAATTGGACGAGATTGGAAAGCACGCAGAGCGGCCGCCTCCGACGCCTGGGGCGGGTCGGGCACGGGTCGGGTTGAGAGTCTTGTAAACGCGCAAAAAGGCGGGGTATAAAACTCTGTGCGCCTGAGGGCCGTGCGGGAGCCGCGAGGACGATTTGGCCAATGAGGCGAAATCGGCGTGGCCTCCAAGGCGCGTATCGGGGAATGGGGATGGAAAATGTACGAATTAATCGAACTCGCGTTGACGCGGATTCGCGCAATGGCTGACCTGGCCGATGAGGCCTTATTGGCCTACATGATCGACATCGCAATCATCGAAGCCACGGCTCGCTCCAATAACAGCAGCCTCGAATCGCTCATTGCGTCCGCGCTCGAGCCGCAGGATCCGCTGTTCGCGAACTGAGCGGGTCGGAGAAGCTCGGCGGCGCGATCCTTCGGGCGCTAAAGGATTTCGCCGCCATTTCCTTCCATGGGCGGATGGACCGGGCGCGGCCTGGCCGCGTGCCCGGCGCCCTCTGCGTCTCGTGCCGAAAACTCGCGCGAATCGTACGCCCGCGCCATCCGTCTCGTAGATTGTCGCTATGCGCCCTGTTGGAAATGGCGCCGGCGATGATGCCGCGCCGGCTGCGGCGGCGACAAGCCGACATAGACGACGACCGGGGTTGAATAGACTGGCGGCACGTGCGGGAGGTGGGCGGCGTCGCCCAGCAAAAGCTGGAGGGTGTGCCGGCCTTTCGGCAAGGTCAGGGTGGTTTCCGTCTGGCCTGCGCCGAAATGCAAATGGTTTTCGTCGTTCGGGATCGGCTTGTCCATCGGCGGGAGCGGCGCGTCGACCAGAAGGTGGTGGTGACCTGTGTTTGGCTTGTCGACCCCCGCGGGAGCGACGCCCATTTTCTCAAGCCCGAACCGGACCACGAAGGTTGTCGGTACATAGGCGCCGTTGTTCGGCGAAATGATGTACACGCGCGCGCCGGGTGGCGACGGGTGACGCTTCGCCGGCGCCGATGCCTGCGCTGCGGCCGCCGCCGAGTCCGCGACTGTAACGTGGATCTTCTCGGAGTAGACGGGCGGCGTGTGAGGGATGTGGTCCGCGTCGCCCAGCAGCAATTGCAGCGTGTGTGGGCCGGGCGGCAGAGACAGTTCGACTTCCGTCTGCCCGCCGCCAAAGTGAAGATGGTTCTCGTCGTTCGGAATCGGCTTGTCCAAGGGCGGCAGGTCGGTATCGATGAGGAGATGATGGTGCCCGGTGTTCGCTTTCTTCGTTCCGGCCGGCGCGACGCCCATTCCATGGAGGCCGAAATGGATCGTGGTCTTCGGACCGATCAACGCGCCGTCCTTGAGGTCGATGAACTCTTCCTTCGCCCCTGGAGGCGACGGGGTCGGGCCCCCTGTCTGAGCCGGCTGGGAGTAGGCGGACCACGCGGAAACAAGGCCCGCAAACAGCGCGATTGCAAACGCTTTCCGCTTCATGCCGACCTCCTAGCCTCTTCAAGCCCATGCTCGGTCACGGTCCTCAGGCCGCGCGTGTCGAATACTTGTCATCCGGACCGGGGCGATTGTAAAGCGCCCACAAAGGCTTTGCCGGACTCAAAGGGCGTTGCAAAGCAGTTCGAAAGCAGGCTCTTCTTGTTCAAGGCCTTGTCAAATGTTATCGCCTTAAGATCGCTCGACGCAGTTGTGGAGATCGCGCCTCGCGGGAGGGGTACATGCGGCGCTTGGCGTATGCTGCGGCAGCGATGGTCGCCGTCGTATTGCCGTTCTCTTCGGTCGGGTCGTCATGCGCCGCGGATTCCGGCGAGGAGCGCCTTCCCGGAGAGCTGTTTCGCGACTGCGCGGACTGTCCGGAGCTTGTCATCGTTCCGTCGGGCGACTTCGAGATGGGCTCGAACGCGAAGCCGACCGAGGAGCCGGTTCATCAGGTCAGCATCCGCAAGAACTTCGCCATAGGGCGCCGCGAAGTGACTTTTGCCGAATGGGACAGATGCGTCGCCATGTCCGGCTGCAAGTTTAGTCCTCCGGATCAGGGATGGGGACGCGGGGATCGCCCGGTGACGGATGTCAGTTGGGACGACGCCAAGGAGTTCACCGCGTGGCTATCGAAGACGACCGGAGACTCCTATCGACTGCCCACCGAGGCGGAGTGGGAATACGCGGCCCGAGGGGGATCGACGACTCCATACTGGTGGGGAAAGGACGTTGGGACGGGGCACGCTCGATGCGCAGAGTGCGGCGGAGACGAGACCGGCAAGACCGCGCCCACGGGCTCGTTCCGGCCGAATGCTTTCGGATTGTACGACACCTCGGGGAATGCGGCCGAGTGGGTGGAGGACTGTTGGAATCCATCCTACCACGGCGCGCCTAGCGACGGATCGGCCTGGACGAGCGGCGACTGCTCCTTACGCGTTCTGCGCGGAGGGTCATTCGGCGACAAAGCGATCGCCGTGCGCTCCTCTTCCCGTTTTCGCTACGATGAGGACGTTCGGTATTACGCGAACGGCTTTCGGGTGGCGCGAGACTTGAATTGACGCGCGGCGCGCCGGCGTGGAAGGATAGTTTCTTCCATAGTTTTGGGGCGCAGCGGGCTTGGGGGCTTGCGGGGCGATCCCATGAAATATGTGATCATTCTGGCGTTTGGTCTCGTGGCCGGCTTCTTTGCCGAGGAAGAGTATTTCCGTGCGCCGGGGAGCCCGGAGACCGTCGCCAGTCTCAGTCCGCTGGATAAGATTGGCGGCGCCATCAGCAATGCCTTTGCGCCCCCAAAGCCGGAAGCGACCGTTCCCCCCAATGAGCTGGCGGGCGCAGCGTCCGTCGACGAAGAACTGGACTACATGGTTGCCCGCCGGCTCGGGTCGCTCGACGGATGGAGCGCGTTCCTCGCCGCTCACGCGAACGGAGCCTATGCGCAGTCCGCGCGGGCGGAGGTCGAGAGACTGCGTCTCGCCCGAAACGGTTCCGCGCCACCCGCGGCCGAGGGTTTGAGTGGCGCATCCCCGGACGCGGAAACCGGTAGCCAGGGCGTGCGTCCGGCGCAGCCTTCTGCAGGGATGGAAGCGGCGGCGCTCGCTCCGGATGAAGCTCCGGCGCCGGCCGCGGCGGAGGTTTCGAGAGGCGCGTCCCCGAACGCGAAGCCAGTGGATGAGGCCCCGCTTGCGGCTCTTCCGTCTTCAGCGACGGAAGTCGCCGCGCTTACTGCCGATGAGGTCTGCAAGCGCGACGGGGACCGCCTCGCGAGATTGCGCACGAATTTTTCGAGCGACGAGGCTCTCCGCTTCGCCAACGAGTTGGGTTGCGAGAAGTTGTGGCCGCAGCTCCTGGCGCTGATGAAGAATCCGGGCAACGCGGTTCCCGCTCCGGCCGCGGCGGAGGTTCCGAACGGCGCGTCCCCGGAAGCGAAAGCTGCCTCGGATTCCGCCCGGCCTTCCTCAGGGACGGAAGTCTCGGCTTCCCCGTCTACTGTGGCTGACGCCTCGAACGCCCCATCCCCGGGCGCGAAGGCTGGGAGCGCGGCAGTCGATCCGGCCCCAGCGACGGAAAGCGCAACGCTCACTCCGGATGAAGTTTGCAAACGCGATGAGGACCGCCTTGCTCGGTTTCGCAGCAATCCCTCGAGCGACGACGCTCTCCGCTTCGCCAGCGAATTGGGCTGCGAGAAGCTGCGACCGCAGCTCATGGCTTTGATAGAGAATCTGGGCAACACGGCTCACCCGCCGGCCGCGGCGGAGGTCCCGAATGCCGCCTCGGCGGACGCGAAAGCGACCAGCGAGGCCACGGCCCCGGCTGCGCCTCTCGCGGGGATAGTCGTTGCGGCGCTCACCCCGGATGAAGTTTGCAAACGCGACGAGGACCGCCTGGCGCGGCTGCGCGGAGACCCTTCGAAGGACGAGGCTCAGCGGTTCGCAAAGGAGTTGGGCTGCGAGAAGTTGCGGCCGCAACTTCGGCGTCTGTTGGAGAGCTTGGGCGCGGCGCCTCCGACGGCGGCCGCTGCGGAGGCGCCGAATGGCGCGTCCCCCGACGCAAAGGCGGCGCGCGAAGCCGTGACTCCGGCTCCGGCTCCGCCTTCACAGGGTTCGGACGTCGGCGACGCCTCTCCAGTCGTCGCCGGAATCGCCGCTGCCCAGCCAGCCGCGCAGACGAACGCCTCGGATAGCGCCGGGCGCGGCGTCAGCGACAAATTGAGCTCGTCCGGGACGGCGGCGCCGTCGAGTGGCGCATCCACGGAGCGAGCGGAGGTCGAGAAAGCCCTTCCCGCGGAGAACGCTCCCGCGCCGACTGCGGCGGAGGCCTCGAACGGCGAGTCCCCGGACGCGAAGCCTGCGAGCGACGCTGCGCATCCGGCCCAGTCCCCTCCTGCGCCGGAAGTCGCCAACCCCTCTTCGGTCGCCGCCGCAGACGCAGCCGCCCCGACCCCGGCACAGCCGGGCGCCCCGCAGGAAAACGCCGTTCGCGGCGTCACCGACAAGGAGATCGTGTTCGGGATGGCGGCGCCGTTCAGCGGTGCGTCCAGGGAGCTCGGCCGGCAAATGAAGATCGGCGTCGAGACCGCCTTCAACCAGATCAATGACGCGGGCGGCGCGAACGGACGACTCCTGCGACTGATGTCCGCCGACGACGGCTACGAGCCAACGCGCACAGCCGACGCCATGCAGGTCCTTTTCGACAAGGATCACGTCTTCGGCTTCATCGGCAATGTTGGAACGCCGACCGCCGCGGTGGCGCTGCCCTTCGCCCTCGAGCGTCACGCGCTGTTTTTCGGGGCGTTCTCCGGCGCGGGTCTTCTTCGCCGCGATCCGCCTGATCGCTACGTCTTCAACTATCGCGCGAGCTATGCGGAAGAGACGGACGCGGTGGTGCGTTATCTCGTGAAAGTGAAGCGTATCCAGCCGAAGGAGATCGTGGTCTTTGCGCAGCAAGACTCGTTTGGCGACTCCGGCTATGCCGGCGTCGAAAGCGCCGTGCGTTCGCTGCCCGGCGACAACCCGGAGATTGTTCGTCTCAATTACAAGCGCAATACCGTCGACGTGCAGGACGCGGTGAACGAGTTGCGCTCGTTCAAGGGAAAGATCAAAGCGGTGGTCATGGTCGCCTCGTACCGGGCGGCGGCGAAGTTCATCGAAAAGACGCGCGAGCTCTACCCATCGTTGATCTACACCAACGTCTCGTTCGTCGGCAGCACGGAGTTGGCCTACGAACTGACGCTGTTGGGGCCGCGGTATGCGGCTGGCGTGATCGTCACCCAGGTGGTGCCGGCGATCAACAGCTACGCCACCATCGTTCTCAAATACAAGGAGGCTCTTGCCAAGTATTTCCCGGGCGAGCCCCCCGATTACGTTTCGTTTGAGGGTTACATCGACGCCAACATCCTGGCAGAGGCCGTCAAGCGGGTCGGTCGCGACATCAACACTGAAAAACTCGTCACCCAACTTGAGCAAATGCATGATTTCGACCTGGAATTGGGCACGCCGGTGACTTTCAGTTCCAACGAGCACCAGGGTTCACATAAGGTGTGGGGCACCCAGTTGGACGAGACTGGCCATTATCAGGCGATGGATTTGCGGTAGGCCTCGCCGTGCAGACAGTCGCGCCCTCTGGTATGCCTGCTGATGGAAAGCCTGAACGAGAGGCTGCGGGTTTGGCCGCTTTTCCGGTGGCGCGACTGCTGGAGAGCTTGACCGAATGACGGGCTGGTTTCGAATTCCTTCGACCGCCTTGAGTTTGGCTCATCCCCGTCCGGCCGGGGGTTCAACATAGACCGCATGCCCCCGCGCGACATCCTGGCTGCGGTCAGCGTCGCGGTCGTCTGGGGCCTGAACTTCATCGCCATCAAGGTCGGCGTGGCGGAGACGTCGCCGCTGATGCTCTCGGCGCTGCGGTTCTTGTTGGCCGCGTTTCCGGCAGTCTTCTTCATTGCCCCCCCGAAGGCCAGGCCCTGGAAGGTCGGGCTCTATGGCTTGCTGCTCGGCGTCGGACAGTTCGGCCTCCTGTTCACGGCGATCCATGCCGGCTTTCCGGTCGGGCTCGCCTCGCTCGTCGTCCAGGCCCAGGCCTTCTTCACCGTCGCGCTGGCATGGCTCCTCCTGAGCGAGTACCCGAGACGGACGCAGATCCTGGGCGGGATCCTGGCCTTCGCCGGCATCGCCGTCATCGGCTCGACCCGGCTCGCCGGAGCGAGCCTCGGGCCGTTCGCGCTCGCCGTTCTCGCCTCCTTCTTCTGGGGCTCGGCCAATGTTTTGGCCAAGACCGCGGGCAAGGTCGACATGCTCGCCTTCACGGTGTGGTCGAGCCTTGCGGTTCCCTTGCCGCTGCTTGCGCTCTCGCTCGCGGTCGATGGAACGGGACCCTTGCTGGCGCTCGCCCATCCGAGCTGGAGGCTCGTCGCCAGCGTGCTGGTCGTCGCCTACGCCGGCACGGTGTTCGGATTCGGGCTATGGTCTCGCCTCCTCGCCCATTATTCGGCCGCGACGGTCGCGCCGTTCGCGCTCCTCGTGCCGGTTGTCGGCATGGCCGCCGGCGCAGTCGTATACGGCGAGTTGGTCAGTCCGGTTGAGCTTGTCGGCGGCGTTCTGGTAATGGCGGGCCTCGCCCTCAACATGTTGGGCGACCGGACGTTGCGCCGCTTGCTTTCCTTCAGGTGATTTCCATGCACGATATCAGAGCCATTCGAGACGACCCGAAAGCGTTTGACGAAGGGCTCAAACGGCGCGGCCTGCCGCCGCGAGCGGTTGCCCTGATCGCGCTCGACGAGCGTCGGCGCGCCGCGATCGCCGAATTGCAGGTCGCGCAGGAGCGGCGCAACGCCGCCTCGAAACAGATCGGCGCGGCGATGGCGCGCAAGGATGTCGTGGCGGCCGAAGACTATCGCGCCGAGGTCGCCGGGCTGAAAGCGACCATGCCGGAATTGGAGGCGGCCGAACGCGAGGCGAGCGCGGCGCTCGACACGGCGCTCGCCGAAATCCCGAACCTGCCGTTCGACGACGTCCCCGATGGCGAGGACGAGAACGCCAATGTCGAGCTGCGCCGACACGGCGCGCCGCCGGAGTTTCCGGCTCGGACTTCAAACCGAAGGAGCATTTCGAGATCGGCGAGACGCTCGGCCTCATGGACTTCGATGCGGCGGCAAAGCTGTCGGGCGCACGCTTCGTCGTCCTGAAGGGAGCGCTGGCGCGCCTGTCGCGCGCGCTCGAGCAGTTCATGCTGAACCTGCATACGATGGAGCACGGCTACACCGAGATCGAGCCGCCGGTTTTGGTGCGCGACGAGGCCATGTTCGGCACCGCGCAGCTGCCGAAGTTCAAGGACGATCAATTCCAGGCCGTAACAAAGTTCGATATCGCGGACATTGCTTCCACTTACGAAGCTTATTGCGAAGACAACCCTAATATGGCGACTAAGGAGATTTTGACGACGGTTACTCAGGTCGGGCCAGGAGATTTGTCGGAACTCGAATCTCGAGCGTAGACGAAAGGTGGTGGCGAAATTTTTACGAGAAGTGGCGCGACGCAAATTTCATGAAGCGCTTTTGGCTCATCCCGACCGCCGAAGTGCCGATGACCAACCTCGTGCGGGAGAGCATCGTCGACGAGAAGACGCTGCCTTTGCGCTTCACCGCCGGCACGCTCTGCTTCCGCGCCGAGGCGGGCGCAGCGGGCAAGGACACGCGCGGCATGATCCGCCAGCACCAGTTCAGGAAGGTCGAGCTCGTCTCGATCACGACGCCCGAGCAGGCGCGCGACGAGCACGAGCGGATGACCGCCTGCGCCGAGGAGGTTCTGAAGCGGCTCGGGCTGCATTTCCGCACCGTGGTCCTTAGCACCGGCGACATGGGCTTCGCCTCGCGCAAGACCTACGACATCGAAGTCTGGCTGCCGGGGCAGGGGCGATTCCGGGAAATCTCCTCCTGCTCCTTGTGCGGCGACTTCCAGGCGCGGCGGATGAATGCGCGCTCGAAGGCCACCGACGCCAAGGCGACCCGCTTCGTCCATACGCTGAACGGCTCCGGCGTCGCCGTCGGTCGGGCGCTGGTTGCGGTGATGGAGAACTACCAGGAGCCGGACGGATCGGTCGCGGTCCCGGACGTTCTGCAGGCCTATATGGGCGGGCTGAGGCGGATCGAGGCGAGAGGCTGAGGCGCCGGTTCACGCCGACAAACGCGGCCCGCTTCATCGGCTCAAAGTTCGTCCCCGACGCTCCCTGTCGCGCGGCGCAGGAAGGGGCGAGGCGGGCGAAGCTCTCCAACTCGCAAGGGTGGACATCCGGAGATATTAGCTAATATATGGACTAACATCGGAGCCCGCGATGTCGACTGTCACAATCCATGCCGCGAAGACCAACCTTTCGAAGCTCCTCGCCCGCGTTGAGGCGGGCGAGGAGATCGTCATCGCCCGCGGCAAGACTCCAATCGCGCGGCTGACGCCCGTCCACGCGCTGCATGCGGCGCGCCGTTTCGGGGCTTTGAAGGGAATCGTGAGCGTCGGGCAGGAATTCTTCGAGCCGATGTCCGAGGCGGAGTTGGCCGAATGGGAGTGACGTGACCCGCCTCCTTCTCGATACGCACGCCTTCCTCTGGTGGCTCGCGGGCGACGAGATGTTAAGCTCAGCCGCGCGCGAGGCCATCGGCGAGGAGCAGGACAGCGTCTTTGTCAGCGCCGCTTCGATTTGGGAAATCTCGACGAAACACCGCTTGGGCAAGCTTCCGGGCGTGAGCGTCATTGCGGACGATCTCGTCGGCGCGATCCAAGGGCAAGGCTTCGTCGGGCTGCCGATAGGCATTCGACACGGACAGGCGGCCGGCGCTTTGCCCGGTCCTCATCGTGATCCCTTCGACCGCATGTTGATCGCGCAGGCAATGCTCGACGATTTGGTCCTCGTCTCCAACGAGCGCGCCTTCGACGCGTACGGGGTGCGGCGCTTGTGGTGAGTTGAGGGATCGTCGCGATCGCTGATCGCGCCTGGGGCGCTCAGTCGAGAAGAATCCGGGAGGGAGTGATGATCAACCGCCAAGTCGTTCTGGTTTCGCGCCCGAGCGGCGTCGCGCAGGCCGAACACTTCGCCATTCGCGAAGTCCCGGTGACGTCGCCCGCCGACGGCCAGATTCTGGTGAAAAACGAGTTCCTCTCGGTCGAGCCGGCGATGCGGGGCTGGATCGCCGACCGCGGCAATTATTCCGCGCCCGTCGAAATCGGTTCGACCATGCGGGCGCTGGCGGTCGGCGAAGTGGTTGAACTCTCGCCATCCCGGTTTTCGCGCCGGCCAGATCGTCGCGGGCTGGTTCGGTTGGCAGACCAACGCGACGGTCGACGCGAGCGCCGTCGTGCGGCGCGTGGTCGAGAATGACCTGCCGCGCTCGCTCGCGCTTGGGGTGCTGGGCCTCAACGGCGTAACCGCTCTGGTCGGCCTCACCGTGATCGGCGAGCCCAAGGCGGGCGAAACGGTTCTGGTTTCGACCGCCGCCGGCTCCGTCGGGTCGGCGGTCGGTCAGATCGCGAAACTGCTCGGCTGCCGTTCGGTCGGAATTGCAGGCGGGCCGGCGAAAGTCGCGCAGTGCCGCGACCTGTTCGGATTCGATGCGGCGATCGACTATAAGTCTCCGGGGCTCGACGCGGCGATCGAGGCGGCCTGTCCCGGCGGCGTCGACGTTTATTTCGACAACACGACGGGCGCGATCAGCGACGCCGTCTATCCGCGCCTCGCCGTCGGCGCGCGGGTGGTGATCTGCGGCACGGCTTCGATCTCCTCGTGGGATCCCTGGCCGACCGGGCCGCGCATCGAACGCCATCTCCTGGTCAAGCGGGCCCGGGCGCAAGGCTTCGTGATTCTCGATCACATGGACCGATACGAAGCTTCGGTCGCGAGGCTCGCAGCGTGGGTTCGCGCGGGAAGCCTGCGCTACGAGGAGGACATCCTCGAGGGCCTGGAAAGCTGCCCCGACGCGCTGGCCGGACTCTACCGGGGCGAGAACATGGGCAAACGGCTGATCCGGCTCTGACCCGGCGCCGCCGCGTCTGGCCTGCCGCAGCTTGACCCGGCCCGGAAGCCAGTCGTGGCGCGAGGCGCTACGGCCATTTTTGGGCTCCAAACGCATGCCGGAAGCTTTCCGGACGCGCGATTTAAAACGATTCGGAAATTACGGCGCGCGGCGGGGGAAGAGGGCCCGCGCTGACAGAGAACGCGGGCTGACGAGTTAGAACGCAACCACAAGCGGGCCGATCTTGTCGCAGAGGCCTGCGCAGCCGGACCCTTTTGGGAGAGCGTGAACCGACCGCGGCGCGCTAGCGAGGCGCCGCAGCGGCGAAGGTCAGATTCAGAAGCATTTTTAGCTGGACATAACCGAGGCCAGCGAAAGTGATCCCTCAGCTTCCCGGCGTCTTCACCCCCAATTCAATGTTAAAGAGCATGGCGTTCTTGAGCGGGCTCTTGTCGCCCCAGTCGCCCTCGAACGCGCCTGTCCCGGTTGCGCCCTGATAGGCGCCGGTTCCGGAAAGAATCTGGATTTTGCCCACGACATGGCCGCCGGTTTGCGTTGCGGTGTCCACGAACGAATCGCTCGTCACGACGGAACCCTTTGGGAAATAATATGTGCTGTGTCCGGCGCCTTTGCCGTTTTGATCCTCCTTGATCGAGAAGTCTTTTGTTCCGATCGTTCCGTCCGGGGAGACGGTCGCTCCGACCATATGATATTCGCCGTCCTTTTCGCCGACCGTGAACGCCACCAATTTGAACTTGAGCGTCTGGTCGGCCGCAACGGCCATGACATTCGAGCCGACGAACAGCGCGAGCGCTGAGACAAAAGTTTTCATGGGTTCATCCCTCCGTTTCGTTTCCCGAGGCGACGCCTGGTTGCGCCCCGAAATGATGTGCGAGACCCACGTAAATGGCGTTTGACGACGATGTTTCAGACGAGTAATCGTTGTAATTGTCACATGTCGATCGTCTGAATCTGCGGCGGATCCGGAGGGGCCCCCGATTGGTCGACGCTACGACGGATGCGGCGAGGAACGCCGGCAAGAGCCCCGAGGAGGGAGCGGGCGGAGCTTTTGCCTTCGCCGGGCTCGTTCTTGATCTCGACGCCTGCACGCTTGATCGCGAATCCGGCGAGGCGATCCCGCTCACGCGCGGCGAATTTGCGCTTTTGCGAGAATTTGTGCGCCGGCCCGGACGGGTCTTGAGCCGCGATACCCTGCTCGACGCCATGTCCGGCCGGCGCAATGTTCCGTTCGACCGCAGCGTCGACGTGATGGTCGGGCGCTTGAGGAAAAAGGTCGAACCCGACCCGAAACAGCCGAGCGTCATCCAGACTGTCCCAGGCGAAGGCTACCGCTTCACCGCGCTGCTGTCGCCTCGCCAGTCGGCCGGCGAATCTGTCGCCGCAACGACCGCCGCCTCGCCGGGGGACACGTTTATCCGGCCGCCCGCTTCGACCCCGCAGACCTGGCGCGCGCTCTGGCCGGTCCTGGCCGCCGCGGTCGCGCTTTGCCTCGTCGCGGCGGCCGCCGCAATTCACTGGCGCCCGACCCCTCAGGAAGGCGAGCCTCGGCTTTCGATCGTCGTCCTGCCGTTCGCGAACATGAGCGGCGACAAGGAGCAGGACTATTTCGCCGACGGGATCACCGACGACCTCACGACCGATCTTTCGCATCTCGATGGCAGCTTCGTCATCTCGCGAGGAACGGCCTTCACCTACAAGGGCAAGCCGATCGACGCCAAACAGATCGGTCGCGAGCTTGGCGTGCGCTATGTGCTCGAGGGCAGCGTGCGCCGCCTCGGCGAGAAGGTGGAGATCAACGCCCAGCTCATTTCGACCGAAACCGGCGCGCATGTCTGGGCCGACCGGTTCGAGGGCGAGCGCGGCAAGCTCGGCGAGCTGCAGGTCGACGTCGTCGCCCGCCTCGCCAATTCGCTCGGGGTCGAGCTGGTCAACGCCGAAGCGTTGCGCTCGGCGCGCGAGCGGCCGGGCAGCCCGGACGCCGTCGATCTCGCGATGCAGGCCGAGGTCAAGGAGCGTTTGTATTCGGTTGACAGAAAAGCGACTATTAACGAAGCGGTGGCGCTGTCCCAGCGCGCGCTCGCTCTTGACCCGCAGAACGTGCGGGCGCTGACGGCGCTGACGAACGCCTTGGTTGACCGCGTCAGCGATCAATATAGCGACGATCGCGAAGGCGACCTCGCACGCGCCGAGAAGGCGATCGACGCAGCCCTTTCCCTCCAGCCTGGCAGTTCTTCGGCGCATCTTGCAAAAAGCAATCTCTACTTTGAGAAGCGTCTGTGGGGACCCTCGATTGCGGAGGCCGAGACGGCAGTCGCCGAAAATCCCAACAACGCCTCCGCGCATGCGGACGCGGGCTTCAATAGACTGTTTCTCGGCCGCAGCGTGGAGGGCTTCGCCGGCGTAGAGACGGCGTTCCGGCTGAGTCCCCGCGATCCCGATGTGTGGCTTTGGCAATTCTATACCTGCCACCTCCACGCCTATCTGGCGCAATGGGAGCAGGCGATCGAATGGTGCGACAAGGCGGCGGCGGGCGATCCGCAATTTTTTATCACCTATATCCTGCTCGCCGCCGCCAACGTCTGGGCGGGCCACGACCAGGAGGCGAAGGAAGCCGCAGCTCGGCTGCAGAAGGTCTTCCCGGGCTTCACCGTGCAGACCTGGCTGGGCATTTACTGGAGCGACGATCCGACCTTCAATGCGCAATACCAGCGCATCATCGAAGGCCTGCGCAAGGCGGGCGTGCCGGAGGGGGAAGCGAAGAAGGAATGAGCCGCACACCGACCCCCCGTTGCTAAGCGAAAGGCGATCGTCTCTGAAGGTTGGCAAAGCGCGCTCTCTGTTGAGTGGCCTTCGCACGCGCTCCGGCCATTCCCGAGGCGCACACTGAAGGCGCGCTTCCCGCCCAACCGAAGTTCAAACCGACCCAACTCCGCGTCGATGAGAACAGAAATAGAACAATTTCTTGCCAAAAGCCGGTCTCTGTGCCATTCTGGCCGATCAACCCCCATGGCTGCACCCGCTGCACCCTGAGACAGGACCGTGACTGATGAACCCACAAATCTCAGCCGCCACGGCGCTGGCCCAGGCGAGGAGGGCGGCGAATTGGATCGAACGACTTTCTGATCGCGTCTCGCCGACGCCGGAAGATGGGGGCCGGCGACGCATGCGAGCCGATGATCGGTCTCCCGAATCGCGTCTTTGCGGACGCTGGCGGTACGGCGCGGGAAGCTTGAGGAGCAGGGTGCGCTCTCCCGGAAAATCGGTCGCAAATTCTTGGAAAGGATAGATTTCCCTTCGGTGTTCGGCGTGGCGAACCCTCACCTGGCGCTTTGCGCGTGTTCCAGGGCGGGAGCCCGTGTATCACCCACAACCTTCCCGATCGCCGTGTCCCGAAGGACGCTGTCCCTTGGACGGACTCGACTCCCGATTTGCACCCACTCGACGCGCAACTCACCTGAAAAGGCTCAATTCATGGACGGAAGTTGCTTCCCCTGGCGTTCCTTTTCCTTCCTCTGGCGTCCCTGTTCCTTCCCTTGCCGTCCCTCCTCCTTCCCGCGGAGTTCCTCTTCCTTCCCCTGGCGTCGCGTGCTTCGCGGTTCCGCTCGCCCGCTCGCCCGGAAAAGTGATCGCAACCCGCTGAAAAGGTTCGATTCGCGCCCGAGCTTCGTATGGCGTCGGGCTGCAAATCGCTCTCTTCCTCCCCAACCTAACCGCCGTCATGCCCAAATCGCAGATCGGCTCTAGAACAGCCCTGGCCCCGGGGGCTATAGCGGGCGAAAGGGTTGCCGATGCGAAATCTTGATCACCAATGACGACGGCGTTCATGCGCCGGGCCTCGCCGTGCTCGAGGCGATCGCCCGCGAGCTCTCCGACGACCTGTTCGTCGTCGCCCCCGAGACCGACCAGTCGGGGGTCGCCCATTCGCTGTCGCTCAGCGATCCGCTGCGGCTGCGCGAGATCAGCCCGCGCCATTACGCGGTGAAGGGCACGCCGACCGACTGCGTGATCATGGGGGTGCGGAAGATCATGGCCGACCGTCGCCCGGACCTCGTCCTGTCGGGGGTCAACCGGGGCCAAAACGTCGCGGAGGACGTCACCTATTCCGGGACGATCGCCGGCGCGATCGAGGGAGCGATGCTCGGCATCCCTTCGATCGCGCTGTCGCAGGCCTTCGGCGGCGCGCAGGGCAGGGCGTCGATCGAATGGGACGTGACGGAGGCGCATGCCGCGCCGCTCATCCGCAAGATCCTGTCGGCCGGCATAGCGCCGGGCGGCCTCATCAACATCAACTTTCCCGCCTGCCAGCCCGACGAGGTCGCGGGCGTCGCCTTCACCCGGCAGGGTCAGCGCAACGCCGAGCTCATGCGGGTCGAGGAGCGCCGGGACGGGCGCGGCTTCCCTTATTACTGGCTGATGTTCATGCGCGGCGAAATCCGATTCGAGGACGGCACGGACCTGGCCGCTCTCGCCCATCGAAAAATCTCGGTCACCCCGCTGAGACTCGACTTCACCGACGACGATTCCCGCCTGCGGCTCGAGAAGGCTTTCGCGCCGCGTTGAACGAGCAGATGAGGGATGGGACCCCGTGAGCGCGTCCGAAGCCGAAGAACGCGCCCAGTTCACCCTCGCCATGCGGGCCAGAGGGGTGGGCGACCTCGAGCTTCTGCGCGCGCTCGAGCGCGCGCCCCGCGCGCTGTTCATGCCGCAACGGTTTTCCGACATCTCCGGGCGCGACGTGGCGCTGCCGATCGGCTGCGGGCAGACCTCGCCGCCGCCTTCGACGCTCGCCGCGATGGTCTCCGCGCTTCGTCTCAAAGCTTCCGAAGATGTTTGCGAAATTGGGACGGGAACGGGCTATTGCACGGCGCTGCTGGCGCAGCTTGCGCGGGAAGTCGTGTCGCTGGAGCGGTTCCAGACTTTGGCGCTGGAGGCCTCCGCCCGAATCAAGGCCTTCGGATTCGCCAACGTCGCCGTGCTTTGGATGGACGCCTTCGACTTTCATGCGCGCGGCCGTCGCTTCGACAAGGTCATCGCCCATGGGCTCATCGAGCCTCCGGCGCGGGAATTTTTGGATCTGCTCGCGCCTGGCGGGATGTTCGTGGCCGCTCTCGCCGGGCCACGGAAGGCCGAACAGCGAATCGTCCGTCTCACCCTCGGCGACCAGGGCCCGGTCCATGTCGCAGACTTGGGCGCGGCGCGAGGCCTGCGGCCGCTCGAGAGGGGCATTTCCCGAGGCTTATAGCCGCCATCCCGCCAAAAAAAGCCGGGGCGGGTCATCCGAGCGCCGTCTCTTGAACATACAGCCTGACAAACAATTCATCTTAAACCTACCGTTAACTCGATTGCTGCAGATTGAACACATCTTCCGGCGCGTATTCGGCGGGTTCAAAAAATGAGTGATCGCGTTGCGTTTCTTGATGGGCGCGCTTTTCCGCGTCTCGCGCTGACTGGTCTGGCTCTCCTGTGGCTCTCCGGGTGTTCGAGCGACGTGACCCGGTTCGACACGAGCAGTAATCCCTTCACCAATCCGTTCGGCTCGCAGACGTCGAGCGCGGCCCCTTCGGCGGCCGCGCCCTCGGGACATGTCGCGGCAGCGCGGATCGCTCCGCCTCCGGCGGTCGCCAGCGCGCCTCTGCCGGCGGCAACGGCGAGCGCCGAGCCGCAGGCGGTCGGCGGCTCGGTTGCGGGCTGGTCGGCTCGCGGCGGCACGGCGGTCACGGTCGGCCAGAACGACACGCTGAACACGCTGTCGCTCCGCTATGGCGTGCCCGCCGCCGCGCTCATGAAGGCCAACGGCCTCACGAGCCCCGCAGAAGTCAAGAGCGGCATGCACATCGTCGTTCCAGTCTACAGCGCCGGCGGCCGCGCCGTCGCCGACGCTTCGCCTCGCGCCGGCAAGCCGGTCGCCGAATCGACAGCCAGGAAAGATAAGGAGGTCGCTTCGAACGATCGCGAGGAAGGTTCGAAGGCGCGGAAGGTCCGGGACAAGGCCGAGGAGAAGGCGAAGACCGGCGAAAAGAGCGCCGAAAAATCCTCCGGCAAGTCGAAGGAAAGTGTTGCCGACAGGAAGAAAGACAAGGCCTCTTCGGAAAGAGTTGCGGCTGCTCCGGCTAAGACTGTCGTCGCCAAGGCCGAACCGTCCGCTGCGTCTGCAGGCAAGAAGCCCGGCATCGACAAAACGCCGACCGGCAACGTCGACCCGAAGGCCGCAAGCGCGAAGCCGCCGACCACCGCCGCCGAAGCCGACGCCTCGGGCTCGACGCCTGAATTCCGCTGGCCGGCGCGCGGCCGCATCATCCAGGGTTTCAAGAGCGGCGGCAACGACGGCATCAACATCTCCGTCCCCCCGGGCACGTCGGTGCGCGCGGCCGAAAGCGGCGTCGTCGTCTATTCGGGCGACGGGCTCAAGGGCTATGGCAATCTGGTGCTGATCAAGCACCCGAACGGCTTCGTCTCCGCCTACGCCGACAATGCCGAGCTCGAAGTCAAGCGCGGCGAGACGGTGAAGCGCGGCCAGATCATCGCCAAGTCCGGCGACTCCGGCAATGTCAACGCGCCGCAGCTGCATTTCGAGCTGCGCAAGGGCTCGACGCCGGTCGACCCGACCCAATATCTCGCCGGGCTGTAGACGCGGGAAGCGAGGCCCGGGGATCCCGAGTCGGTCCTCAGGAAAACCTCGAGGACATTCACGAGACATCCGGCCTCGAGGGGCATCAGGGCGGCGGGTCCCAGGAACGGCCCGCCGCTCTTGATTTGCTAGGTGGCGCTGCGGCAGTGCCGCGCCGGCGCCGGAGGGTACGCCCGCTGAGCCGCTCCGGCCCGTCACCCTTGATTTTTCCATGCCGAACGGGGACGGGGAAGGATGAAGACCCGGCCCCTCGACGCCTTCGCCGCCGCCCTGACCTTCGCCCTCTGCGTCGTGTGGGGCTTCAACCAGGTCGTCGCCAAGGCGGCTCTTCCCGACGTCGGCCCGATCGCGCAGACGGGGATCCGCTCGGCGATCGGGGTCGCCTGCGTCGTCGTCTACGCCCTCATGACCGGGCGGCGCATCTTTCGGATCGATGGCGCGGAGGCCGCCGGCGCCCTTGCGGGCCTGCTGTTCACCGTCGAATTCATCGCCCTCTACGAATCGTTGCGCTGGACGACGGCGGCGCGGGCGACCGTGTTCATCTACGCTGCGCCGTTTTTCGTAGCGCTCGGCGCCGCCTTCCTGCTGAAGGGCGAGGAGCCTCGCCCGATCGATTGGCTTGGGCTCGTCCTCGCTTTCCTTGGCGTCGCCATCGCCCTCATGGGCCGGGCGCCGGGGGGCGGATGGGCCGGCGACATGCTCGCTCTCTTCGCCGCGGCCGCCTGGGCCGCGACAACGATCATCATCAAGGCGACCCCCTTGAGAAGGATCGATCCCCTCAAGGTGCTGCTGTACCAGATCGCCGCGGCGGCCCTGCTTGCGCCGGCCGCGGCCTGGGCGCTCGGCGAGCCTCCGCCGGTCCATGTCTCGGCGGCCACGGTCGCGATCCTGGCATGGCAGGGCGTCGTCGTGGTCGGGGTCAGCTACGCCTTGTGGTTCTGGCTGCTGACGCGCCACCCGGCGCCGCAACTCTCAGCCTTCACCTTCATTACTCCGCTGGTCGGCGTCTTCGCCGGCTGGCTGGTGTTCGGCGAGGCCGTGACGCAAAGCTTCGCCGTGGCCATAGCCCTGGTGATCGCCGGACTCGCGCTCGTCAACTGGCCGCGGCGGAGGGTATAAGCCCGCCGCCCGCCGCGCGGACCCCCGGGACGTCCTTGCGGCTGACTAGCAGCCTGCGCCGCAGCGCAAGCCATTTCCCCAAACCCACCGATCCCGAGAATAAGCCGAGATGGTTCGGGCTTGCGTGGACGTCTGAATTCCGCAAGTGTCAAACATAACCGGCAGCAGTCCAGCGATTGTCGGCCCGAACCAACCGGAAAGAGCAAATTGGCGGGAGGAACGTATGAGGCTCACCAGACGATTCGTAAACCTGGGACTCGCCGCGAGTTCTGACAACGCCCGCGTTCTCTCGCGTGGCTCGGGCCGCGGACGACACGATCAAGATCGGCATGGTGCTGCCCGTCACCGGCCCCGCCGCTGACAGCGGCAAATACGCGCTTATCGGCGCCAAGATCGCCCTCGATCGCGTCAACAAGTCGGGCGGCGTCTTGGGAAGACAGGTCGAACTCGTAACCGAGGACGATCAGACGACCAATCCGGGCGCGGTGCTCGCCTTCTCCAAGCTTGCCGCGCAGCCCGACATCGTCGCCTTCCTCGGCTCGATCCGCTCAACGCAAACTCACGCGATGGCGCCCGACATCCTGAAGACCGGCAAGCCGGTTTGCTTCGGCGGCACCGACCCAGCGCTGACCAGGATGGGAAATCCCTGGCTGATCCGTTTCCGTCCGAATGATTCCTACTCGGGACGCGTGATCGCCGCCTACGGCGTGGAGACGCTGGGAAAGAAGAACTGGGCGATCGTCAATTCCACCGATGCGTTCGGGATGGGCGGGTCGAAGGCCTTGTCGGCCTCGCTCGATAAACTCGGCGCCAAGATCGCGATCGATCAGGGCTATCCCAACCAGAGCCAGGATTTCACGCCCGTCGTCCTCGCGATCAAATCGTCCGGCGCCGACATCATGGGCTCCTATTTCACCTACTCCAACGATCAGGCGATCTTCGCGCGACAGTTGCGGCAGCTCGGCGTGACAATCCCCTGGGTCGGATCGCCCACGACCGTGACCGCCGAGGCGGTGAAACTCGCCGGCCCTGCGCTCTGGGGCACCTACGGCATCACCGATTTCGCGATCGACGCAAGCCCGGAGGCGAAGGAATTCGCCGAGCTATATGGCGCCGTCTCGAAGGCGCCGCCCGACCTTTTCAGCTCGTGGACCTATGACGCGATCGGCGTGCTGTGCGCGTCTATCAACAAGGCGGGCTCGACCGACCCGAACAAGATCCGAGACACGATCTTGTCCACCAAGGGCTACAAAGGCGCGGAGGGCGAATACAATTTCGACAAGTTCGGCGACGGTCTGCACGGATACAATATCGTGCGCAACGAGAAGGGGAAGATCGTCTTCGACAAGCATATCGAATTCACGGATTGACGGGGCCGCCTTACGTGTCGTGCCTTCTGACGCCGTCCTGAGCGCGCGCTCGCGAAGCCGCGCGCCATCCCACGGCGCCGGCGATACAGGCTAACGCGAAAGACAACCTGAGCCGCCGCCGCATGGATTTCTTTCTGCAATTGCTGTTCACGGGAATTGGCATCGGCGCCATTTACGCGCTCGTCGCTTTGGGCTTCGTCTTGATTTTTCGCGCAACCAGCGTCGTCAATTTCGCGCAAGGCGAGTTCTCGATGGTCGCGGCCTATCTGATGGTCGTCTTCGCGGTCGATCTGGGCTGGCCCTATTGGCTCGCGTTTCTGATTTCGATGGCGGGAATGGCGCTGCTGGGGGCGATCTTCAATCTGTTCGTCTATTATCCGCTGCGCAATCGCACCTTTCTGCCAGTGCTGATCTCCACAATTGGGGCTTCGATCTTCCTCTCCAACAGCGTTCTTGCGCTATATGGTCCGCAGCCGCAAGTCCTGCCCGGCTGGCTCGATACTCCGGGCTTTCAGCTCGGACCGCTCTATCTCGACAGCCAATATCTGATCATCATCGGCGTCACCCTTGCGCTTGTCGCCTTCCAATATTGGCTGTTTGAGCGCACCTTGATCGGCAAAAAGCTCCAGGCGACGAGCCAGGACAAGGAAATGGCGACGCTGCTCGGCATTCCGGTCGCCGCGATGATCATGATCACCTTCGTTTACAGCGCCATCCTTGGCGGAATCGCAGGCATTCTGGTGGCGCCGGTGCTGTTCGTCTCGATCCAGATGGGGTCGACGATTGCGCTGAAGGCCTTCGCTGCAACAATCATCGGCGGCTTTGGCGACGTCGCCGGCGCAATCCTTGGCGGCTTCGCGATCGGCGTCATCGAGACGTTCGGGGCCGCCTATATCTCCGTGCCGTTCAAGGACGCCTTCGCCTTCCTGGCGCTCATCCTGTTCCTCATCATCCGACCGCAAGGCATCTTCGGCGAGCGGGTGGCGGAAAAGGCTTGAGATGCGCCGCTCCGTGATCGGACAAATTGCCTACGGGTTCGTCGCGGCCGCGCTGGTGGCGCTCGCTGCGACCGTCAAGACCGATGGCTATGTCGCCAACATTCTTATGCAGGCTGCGACCTACGCGATCGCGGTTTTCGGCCTATCGATCGTGCTGGGGCTCTGTGGTCAGATCAATCTCGCGCAGGCCGCGTTCTTCGCGCTGGGCGCCTATAGCGTCGCCCTCGGGACAGTCGATTACCATCTGCCTTTCTGGCTCTGCCTCCTCGGAGGCGTCGGGCTCGCTCTCGTGGCGGGCGCTGGCCTCGGCCTCTCGACGTTACGCCTGGGCGGTCACTATCTTGCAATGGTCACGATCTCCTTCCAGCAGATCTTGACGGTCGTCCTGATCAACGCGATCCGCTTCACCCATGGGCCGGACGGTGTCAGCTCGATCGGGCGGCCGGCCGGTTTCACCTCCGGGCAGGCGTATCTCGCGCTTGCTGTCGCCGCCCTCGCCATCTGCGGCTATCTCGTCTGGCGTCTTGCCGACACGCGCCTCGGGCGCGCGATGCGCGCGGTTCGCGACAACGAACTCGCCGCTAGCGCCGCCGGTATCGACGTCTTCCGCACCAAGGTGACCGCCTTCTCACTCGGCGCCTTGCTCGGCGGGTTCGGCGGCGGACTGTTCGCGGGCGGTTTTTCCTACATAAGCCCTGATCAGTTCGCCTTCTCCGATTCGATTGTCCTGCTGACGATGGCGCTGCTCGGCGGCGTCTCCTCGCCGATCGGCTCGACGATCGGCACGGGCCTCCTCATCCTCATTCCCGAATGGCTGCGCTTTCTGAAGAGCGTCCCGGGTCTGTATCTCGCAATCTACGGCCTAGCCGTCATTCTGATAGTCGTCTTCATGCCCGATGGCATCTGGGGCTTCCTCGGCAAGATGTTCCGAACCCGCGGCCACACCCCGTCGAAGTCCGGAGAGCCACTCACTTTGCGTCCCGCCGATTCCGGCGCGCCCGTCGCGCTCGAGGTCAGAGGCCTCGCCAAGAATTTCGGAGGCCTGAAAGCCGTCGACAGAGTCGATTTTCAGGTGCTTCGCGGCGGCGTGCATGCGCTGATCGGCCCCAACGGCAGCGGCAAGACAACGACGCTCAACCTGGTGACCGGGCTCTATCGTGCGACGGCGGGCGCAATCCTGGTCGACGGCCTCGACGTCACGGGGCTGCCCGCGCACAAGCGAACCGTCGCGGGCCTCGCGCGAACGTTCCAGAACATTCGGCTGTTCCGTTCGATGACCGCGCTCGAAAATGTCGTGATTGGCGCCGAGCGCGAGGGCAATTCGCTCGTGGAGGGTGGACGCAATGCGCTCTGGCGCCGCGCCCGCGCGGCGCTCGATTTCGTCGGGTTGGGAGCCCGCGCCAACGAGACAATCCCGAGCTTCAGCTACGGCCATCAACGCCTGATCGAAATCGCTCGCGCGTTGGCCGCTAATCCTACGGTGTTGCTGCTCGACGAGCCCGGCGCCGGCCTCAATTCCAGCGAGAAGAAGGTGCTGCACGACCTGCTCGACCGCATCGCCGCGCAGGGTCTCACCATTCTGATCATCGATCACGATATGACGTTGATCTCGGAGGCCGCAAAACATCTGACAGTGCTCAATTTCGGCCGCCGCATCGCCGACGGCGGAACGGCCGAGGTGCTGCGGCAGCCCGATGTCGTCGCCGCCTATCTCGGGGTCTCGTGATGGCGCTGCTCGAAGTGAGCGACCTCAGCGTCGCTTTCGGCGAGATCGAGGCTTTGCGCGGCGTCTCATTCGCCGTCGACGAGGGCGCCGTCATCACGCTGCTCGGCTCCAACGGCGCGGGCAAGTCGACCGCCCTGCGCGCGATCTCAGGCCTTGTGGCGCCGCGGGCCGGCTCGATCCTGTTCGACGGTAAGCCGATCTCGAGGCTCAGCGCTCGCGCGATCGTCAAGCTCGGGGTCGCCCATGTGCCCGAGGGGCGGCGCATCTTTCCCGGCCTCACCGTGCGCGAGAACATCATGCTCGGCGCCTCGAACGGGAACGCCTCGGCTGCTACGATCCGGCGTGAGGCGGACGCCATGTTCGACGTCTTTCCCGACATCAAGCGCTCCGCGGACTCACTGGGGTGGACGCTCTCGGGCGGCCAGCAGCAGATGGTCGCGGTCGCTCGCGGCCTTATGGCCAAGCCCCGCCTCCTGTTGCTCGACGAGCCCTCGCTCGGCCTCGCGCCCGTCATCGTGCAGACGGTGTTCCAGATCATCGCCGAAATCCACAAGCGCGGAACGACCGTGCTGCTTGTCGAGCAGAACGCGCGCATGGCTTTGAAGGTCGCGACCTGGGGTTATGTGCTGGAGAGCGGCCGGCTGGCGCTCGGCGGCGACCCGGCCACGCTATGGAGCGACGAACGCATCCGCGACGCCTACCTCGGTGGCGGACAAGCGAAGGCATCGACATGACGATCAGCCGCAGGAACTCCTCGAGCAGGATTTCGGCCGGCGTCGGATTTTTGAGCCAATCCCTATCAGTGGCAATCGGCGATTTCGACATCGGTCGGACCTCCATCCCGCCAGTTGAAGCAGATGCGCCACTGGTCGTTGACGCGGATCCGCTCGGAAGGGCCGCTCGCGTTGGCTTCGAGAGGCGGGCGCGCGTCTCAGCAATTCTCCCTGAAGAACAGCGTGAATGGGGTGGTGAGCGGCGCGGGCGCGGCCTCTAGCCGGCCGAAGGCATGCGCCAGAACCTCGACCGCGGTCTGGGCCTCGTGGTCGGGGTTCTGGTCGATGATCGCGTCGATCGCTCCGGCCTTGAGAAGCGCGCGGCGGGCAGGGGTGAGCTCGTGGGTGATGACGACGGTTGAAAGGCTCCGGCCGAGGCGGTCGAGTGCGGCGGCGATGGATCGGTTTCCGGTGGAGACCACATAGACGCCGGCCACTTCGGGCCGCCGGGCGATCGCTTCGACGAGAAAGGCGCCGGCGCTGTCGCCGCCGTCGCGCATCTCGATCAGCTCGACCAACCTGCAACGCGGGTGCCGTGCCGCGAGCACGGCGCGAAAGCCTTGCTCGCGCTCCCGCAAGGCCAGCATCGCCTGCGTGTCGGTGACCAGGACGACCTCGCCGCCGGACGGGCCGAGAAAGCGGCCCATCAGGTCGCCGGCAACGCGGCCCGCGGCCGTATTGTCGAGCCCGACATAGGCGAGGCGGCCCGCGTCAGGAAGGTCGGTGACCATCGCGAGAACTGGCTTCCTGCGGGCAAGCTCTCGCACGACCTGCGAGATCTTTGGATGCTCGGGCGAGATCACGATGAGACAGTCGAAGCTTTCCCCTATGCGGGCGATCTGCTCGACCACCTCTTTCGGATCGAGGTTGTTGCAGAAAGCGACCGAACATTGAACGTTCGCCGCGAAGAAAAGCCGGTTGGCGCGCGCGAAGCTCTGGGCGAGGCGCTCGTAGAAGGCGTTGCTCGCGAGGCCCATCAGCACGCCGATGCGAACCATGCGTGTGGGTCGGGCTTTCAAATTGCGGTCGAGGCCGAGTCGACGCGCCCAATCGAGAACGCGGCGCTCTTTCTCGGCGCCGACCCCGCCGCGCCCGTTGAGGACGCGATCGACCGTCGCAGGGCTGACGCCCGCGGCCCTGGCGACGTCGGCGGCGTTGGGTTTGCGCATGGCCGCGAGCTTGGCCTTTTGGAGAAATTTCATCAAGCTTCCGTTTGCGCCCCCGCCGTGCGTCGGCATATCGTCAAGATCGACAAGCAGCAGGGAAGGGCATGTCCGACATCACGCTTGGAGCGCCGCAGGCCAGCAAACCCAAGCGGGAGAGGCCGCCGGAATTCCATCCGGGAGAAATCAGCCCGCCGCCGGTGTTCGTCCGTCCGTGGAGCGCGTCGGCTTTTGCGAAATTCCTGTTCGGGTTTCCAGGCTATCTCTGGCCGTGGAACGCGCTCTATCTTGCGATCGCGCTGGCCACCTGGACCTGGGCCACCCCGAGCTTCGCGTCGATGAAAACCGTCTCCCTTTGGTGGGTCGGCGCGATCCTCGCCCGCAACTATGCGCTGACGCTCGCGGTCTACGGCGCCTGGCATTTCCGCCTCTATATGCAGCGGGCGCAGGGTCTGGAGTTCAAGTACAACGGACGATGGCTGACCGAGGACAGCGATTTCTTCCTCTTCCGCAGTCAGATGCGGGACAACATGTTCTGGTCGCTCGCGAGCGCCGTGCCGATCTGGACCGCGTGGGAGGTCGTGAGCCTGTGGCTCCAGGCGAACGGCGCCGTTCCGACGATCAGCTTCGCCGCCCATCCCATCGGCTTCGTCGCGCTGATCCTGTTCATCCCGCTGTTTGCCGAGGCGCATTTCTACGCCGTCCATCGGCTCATCCATTGGCCGCCGCTCTACCGCACGGTCCACAAGCTGCACCATCGCAATGTCAATCCGGGTCCGTGGTCGGGGCTCTCGATGCATCCGGTCGAGCATCTGCTCTATTTTTCCGGCGCGGTGCTGCACTGGATCGTGCCCTCGCACCCGCTGCACTTGATCTTCCACCTGCAGCATCGCGCCTTCGCGCCGGCGGTGGGACACAACGGCTTCGATAGGGTGAAGTTGCCGAACGGCTCGTATCTGAGCGCCGAGCACTTCGACCATTACCTGCACCACAAATACTTTGAGGTAAACTACGCCTCCGGCCTCGTGCCGTTCGACCGCATCTTCGGCACCTCCCACGATGGCACAGAGCAGGCAACGGAGGCGATGAACCGGCGGTCGCTCGACAGGCGGGCGGTGATTCAGGCGCGACGGCGCAGCAGGAGCCGAAGTGGGAAAAATCCGCTCAGGCGTCCAAGTTGAGCGGCTTCCCGAGCCGTCCCGCAAGATCCTGGGTGAACTGCCAGGCGGTGCGGCCCGAGCGGGAGCCGCGCGTCGTCGCCCATTCGAGCGCCTGAGCCTCCAGCTCCTCAGCCGACGCGTTGAGCCGGAAATGCTCGGCGTAGCCGCGCACCATGGCGAGATAGTCGTCCTGGCTGCAGTGGTGGAAGCCGAGCCAGAGGCCGAAGCGGTCGGAAAGCGACACTTTCTCCTCGACCGCCTCGCCCGGGTTGATGGCGCTTCCCCGCTCGTTCTCCATCATGTCGCGCGGCAGAAGGTGGCGGCGGTTCGATGTCGCGTAGAAGAGGACGTTGCCCGGTCGGCCCTCGACGCCGCCCTCGAGCGCAGCCTTCAACGATTTGTAGGAGGCGTCGCCGACGTCGAACGACAGGTCGTCGCAGAAGACGATGAACCTGTCGGGCGCGTCGCGCAGGAGAAACATCAGCGCCGGCAGGCCCTCGATGTCCTCGCGATGGATTTCAACCAGCTTGAGCCGCCCGTCGACGCCCTTCTCGCGGTTGATCGCGGCGTGCGCCGCCTTGACCAGCGACGACTTGCCCATGCCGCGCGCGCCCCAAAGAAGCGCATTGTTGGCCGGGAGTCCGCGGGCGAACCGCTCGGTGTTTTCCACCAGAAGATCGCGAACCCGGTCGATCCCTTTGAGAAGATTGAGGTCGACCCGATTGACTCGCGCCACAGTCGCGAGCGTCCCGCGCTCGGCCCGCCAGACGAAGGCCTCGGCTGAGCCAAAATCGGGGTTCGACGGGGCAGGGGGGGCAAGCCGCTCGAGCGCGTCAGCGATGCGGCGGAGGAGGTCGGCTGATTCTTGCGACATGAGAACGGGGTCGACTTTCGCTCAACCGCGACATTGCGAGGAGCGCAGCGACGAAGCAACCCACGCAGGGCGTCCTTCCGCCTCTGGATTGCTTCGCGGCGCTCGCAATGACGGCCGGGAGCCTGTTCGCGGGGGGTACATTTCACGACCAGCTGTAGGCGAACATGCCGACTGCCAGCAGGATGATGACCGCCGCGAGGACGTAATGTCTTGCCTCCCAGTCGTGCATCGTCAGGAAGGACTTGCGGGTCTTGATGGGGCGCCGGGAGGCCATAATTTCGCCTAGCACGAAAGCCGCGCGCAGCAAACCAGGTCACATCGATCTCGGACCGACCCTGTCAAACCGCACCCTCTGATGCTATATGAAACCAACGGCGCCCGGGCCTTGACCCCGGTTGACGGAGAACGACATGGCTTCCAAACTCCTGCGACGGCAGGTGATGACTTTGACCGACGCGGCAGCGGCCCGCGTCAGAGAATTGACCGAAGCCGCCGGCAAGCCGATCGCGGGTCTCAGGGTCGGCGTGAGGAATGGCGGCTGCGCAGGTATGTCGTACACCATGGAGTTAGCCGATACGGTCTCGCCGCTCGACGAGGTCGTCGAGGACAAGGGCGTCAAGCTCCTCATCGATCCAAAGGCGATCCTTTTCCTGCTAGGCTCTGAGATGGATTTCAAAGTCGACCGGCTTTCGGCCACGTTCTCCTTTAGCAATCCCAACGAGACGTCCGCCTGCGGCTGCGGCGAAAGCGTCGCCATCACCCCGGCGAGCCCCGAAGCCCTGAACGCGCCGGCGTGAACGCCGACAGCCTGAAAGAGCTGTTCGAGCCATTCGGCGCGGTCGAGGTCAAACGGATGTTTGGCGGGGCCGGCGTCTACGCCGAAGGGGCGTGCTTTGCGATCGAGTTGGGGGGCGAGGTCTTTCTCAAGGTCGACGGCGAGACGGCGGCGACCTTCGCCGCCGCCGGCTCTTCGCCCTTCATCTACAATGCGAAGGGAAAGCCGACGGCCACCTCCTTCTGGCGCCTTCCCTCGGCCGCTTATGATGAACCGGATGAGCTCAAGCGATGGGCGGCGCTCGGACTCGAGGCGGCGCGGCGAAAGGCGGCGGCGAAAGCAAAGCCCGCGAGAAAAAAGGCGAGGTCCTTGTAACCGCCCGGCGCCTGCGTGTGTTGCAGTGAGCTATATTCTCCTTACGTGACCCCAACGAAACCTCGACCTGCGGCTGCGGCGAGAGCGTCGCCATCACGCCGCCGAAGCCGGAAGAACTCGGCCAGCGGGCCTGAACCCGAATTTATGACGCTTCGCCGCAAACACGCATTATCATGGGCGAGACCGCCCTGATCCCGTCAAAGCGCCCGGAGGCGAAAAAATGAGACTGCTGGTTTGCGGCCTCGTCCTCGCAATTGTGGTGGGAGCCGCCTTATCCGCAGGACACGCGGAAGCCCAGCGCATACCGGTGATGACGCTCCAGCAGGCGGAGAGTTTGCCCCCAAGTCAGCTGCCGAGGATCTTCAAGGATCCCGACCCCTACTCGTACTATCCTTACAACATCCATGAAACGGACGGCCTCAGCCGCAATCCCGACGATTGCGTCCGCTGGGGCTGCATCGACCAGAACGGCAAGTGAGGCGCGCGGGAAGCTGGCGCTGAGCAGACGCGCCGGTCCAGGGCCGACGCAATAAGCTAGCGATCAGTCCTCGACGTGCTCATGTTCATGCTCATGGGCCTGCCGCGCGCGTTTTGGCACGGGACGCAGGAGGAAGCTCGGGACGTGATCGCCAAGCCCGATCACCGGCCGCTCCTCTTCGCGGCGCGGACGATCGCGCCGAGCGGGTTGGGCAGAGCGGGCCAGGGGGGCCGCGCGTTCCTCCTCGGCGGCGACACGTTCCTTCGGGGGACGCTCCGCGTGGTGGCGGCGCGATTCGGGGTGGCGCTCCTTCTCCGCCGCAACGCGCTCCTTCATCGAACGTTCGGCGTGATGGCGGCGTGCCTCGGCGCTGTGCTCCTGATGATGATGAGACCCAGCGCGCTCCTCGCCCGCCGTCCCGCGACGGCTGCCCCGCCTGACGCGCTCGCTGCGATGCTCGTGCTGAGCCTCGTCCTCCTCCGCAGGGGGCAACTCGGCGCCCTCCTGCCAGTCGATCTTACGGGCAATGAGCTTCTCGATTTCGGCGATGGCCTTGGAGTTGGCGCGCGTCGCGATGGTCAGCGCATGGCCGGTCTTGCCGGCGCGCCCGGTGCGGCCGATGCGATGGACGTAGTCCTCGGAATGATGGGGCGCGTCGTAATTGATGACGTGGCTGACGTCGGGAATGTCGAGGCCGCGGGCGGCCACATCGGAGCAGACGAGCAGTTGCACCTGGTCGTTGCGGAACGCGTCGAGCGCGGCCATGCGCGCGCGCTGGTCGAGATCGCCGTGCAGGGCGCCGACGGAAAATCCGTGCTTCTCCAGGGAACGATAGACCACCTGCACGTCCCGCTTGCGGTTGCAGAAAATGATCGCATTCTTGAAATTGTCGGCGCCGCGGATGATGCGGCGAAGCGTCGCCCGCTTGTCCGGCGGCGCGCTCGCCGATGGGACCAGCATCTGGCTGGTGTTTTCGACGGTGGTCGCCGCGCGGGCGACCTCGACCCGCACCGGGTTGTGCAGGAACGTGTCGACGAGCCGGGTAATTTCGGGCGGCATCGTCGCGGAGAAGAACAGCGTCTGGCGGGTGAAGGGCACGAGCTTGCAGATGCGCTCGATGTCCGGAATGAAGCCCATATCGAGCATGCGGTCGGCTTCGTCGATGACCAGAATCTCGATTCCGGTCAGGAGAAGGCCGCCGCGCTCCGTGAGGTCAAGGAGCCGGCCGGGCGTGGCGATCACGACGTCGGCTCCGCGGTCGATCTTCGCTTTCTGCTCGCCGTCCGAGACGCCACCGATCAGGAGCGCGACGCTCAGCTTGTGGTTGACGCCGTATTTGGAAAAGGCCTCCTCGACCTGGGCCGCGAGCTCGCGGGTCGGCTCGAGAATGAGCGTCCGGGGCATTCTTGCCCGAGCGCGGCCGCGCTCCAAGATCGACAGCATGGGCAGAGTGAATGCGGCGGTCTTGCCGGTGCCCGTCTGGGCGATGCCGAGAACGTCGCGGCCCTGCAAAGCGTGGGGAATGGCTTGCGCCTGAATGGGCGTCGGTGTGTCATAGCCCGACGCTTCGACGGCGTTGAGCACTTTTTCGCTCAGGCCGAGTTCGCTAAACTTCATTTGATCTCGCATCGCGAAAGCTTTGTCGCGTTCGCGTCCGGGGTATGGGGCTTCGGGGACCGAGCGATTTCCTTCGGGAGGCCGTAGCGTTATGGGATCGCGCCATGCGTGGGCGCGAAGCGCACCGCCAACGCTGCGCCGGAGCCTTGCTTCGCTCTCGGCCCGCCTGACATAGTTCAATTCGCGAAAATGTCAACGAAAGCCCGGTTGATAAAGCTTCCTCCGCTCTGGGGCGGCATGCCAAATAGGAACGTGGCGGGGAGGTGAGTGGTTCCAATGGCTGCGGGGCTGTTTGGCGGGCGGGTCGTCGCGATTCGCGGCGCCGTACTCGACCTTGCCTTCGACGGCGTCCCGCCGCCGATCGAATCCGCGGTCGAGATTCTCGACTTGGAAGGACGGGTCATCGTCGCGGAAATCCAGGCCCATATCGATCCGCATGCGGCGCGGGCGATCGCGCTCGAGCCAACGATCGGCCTCAGGCGGGGCGATCGCGCGCAATCCGACGGAGGACCAGTGACCGTCGCAGTCGGCGAGGCGATGCTGGGGCGCCTGCTCGACGTGCTCGGACGCGTCGGCGACCGGGGCCAGCCGCTGCCCGCCGACGCGCCGCGTTGGCCCATCCACCGCAAGCCGCCGTCGCTCTCGGCCCAGAGCGGCGTGACGAAGCTCTTCGCCACTGGCGTCAAGGTGATCGACCTCCTCGCGCCGCTCGCGCAAGGCGGCAAGGGGGCAATGTTCGGCGGCGCCGGCGTCGGCAAGACTGTGCTGGTGATGGAGCTCATTCACGCGATGGTCGAGAGCTACAAGGGCATCTCGGTGTTCGCCGGAGTCGGCGAGCGCTCGCGCGAAGGCCACGAAATGCTGCTCGAGATGACGCAATCGGGTGTGCTCGAGCGCACGGCGCTGGTCTACGGGCAGATGAACGAGCCGCCGGGCGCGCGCTGGCGCGTCGCGATGACGGCGATGACCATCGCCGAATATTTTCGCGACGAACGGCGCCGCAATGTGCTCCTCCTGATGGACAACGTGTTCCGCTTCGTCCAGGCGGGCGCGGAAGTGTCTGGCCTGCTCGGACGCGCGCCCTCGCGCGTCGGCTACCAGTCGACCCTGGCGGACGAGGTCGCGGCGCTGCAGGAGCGGATCGCGTCGGTCGGCGAAGCGTCCGTCACCGCGATCGAAGCCGTCTACGTGCCGGCCGACGACTTCACCGACCCAGCAGTCACCACCATCGCCGCCCATGTCGACAGCATGGTGGTGCTGTCGAGGGCGATGGCGGCAGAGGGGATGTATCCGGCGGTCGATCCAATCGCCTCCTCGTCGATTCTGCTCGATCCGCTGGTCGTCGGAGACGAGCATGTGGCGGTCGCGACCGAGACGCGGCGCGCAATCGAGCATTATCGCGAGCTGCAGGACGTCATCGCCCTCCTGGGGATGGAGGAGCTCGGGGCCGAGGACCGCAAGATCGTCGAGCGCGCGCGCCGCCTGCAGCGGTTCCTGACCCAGCCTTTCGCGGTGACGGAGGCTTTCACCGGCGTCCCCGGCCGTTCGGTCAAGATCGCCGACACCGTCGCCGGCTGCAAAGCGATCCTCGCCGGCGAATGCGACGCCTGGCGCGAAAGCTCGCTCTATATGGTGGGCTCACTCGAGGAAGCGCGCCAGAAAGAGGACGCGGCGCGTTACACCGCGCGGAAACCCTCGGAGGCGCCTGCGTGAGCCAGGGCCTGCATCTGACGATCGCGACGCCGGCTTCCATTCTCGTCGACGCCGACGAGGTACGCTCGTTGCGCGCCGAGGACTCGAGCGGATCGTTCGGCGTCCTGCCCGGCCACGCCGATCTCTTGACCGTTTTACCCCCGACGGTCGTGCGTTGGACGCACGGCGGCGAGGCGACCCGCTACTGCGCGCTGAGCGGCGGCGTTCTAACGATCAGCGGGGGAAACCGGGTCGCCATCGCCTGCCGGCGCGGAACGGTCGGCGATGACCTCGGTAGGCTCGAGGCGGACGTGGCGGCGCAGCGTGCGGCAGAGCTCGACGCCGACCGGCGAGCCAGGGTCGAGCAATTGCGTCTGCATGCGCGCGCGCTGCGTCAGCTCATGCTCTTCCTGCGGCCCGGCGGACGGTCGCCCGGCGACAGCGACACGCCGTTTTCCGGCGAGGCCGCGCCGTGACCGCGCCCGACGAGCGCAACGGCGGTGTCGAGAAGGCCGCGCGGTTGGCGGCGGCACGGGATCGGAAGTTTCGCGACGATCCGGAGCCGACGGTCGCCTCGCGCCTCGGCCAGATCGGGGTCCTGGGCTGGGCTATCGTCGCTCCTATCCTCCTTTGTGTGGTCCTCGGCCGCTGGCTGAGATTCGACACTGAAGACAGGCATTTTCTTCACCGCTCCGCTCATTATGCTGGGAGCGGCGGCGGGTCTCTGGATTGCCTGGCGATGGATGCACCGGCAATGACCATCGCCACGCTCTTCGCCGCTTTCGTCACCGGCGCTGGACTGGGAGCCGCCCATTTCGGTTCGCTGTGGTGGAGCGTCCTCCTCATTCGAGACGGGCGGATGGGCCTCGGCGTCGCCGTCCAGAGCCTACGCTTCGTGGTTCTCGCGGCGGCCCTCGTCGTCATCGCCCGGCTCGGCCCGTGGCCCTTCGTGGCGGCTGCGGCGGGCGTTCTCGCCGCGCGCGCACTGCTTCTGCGTCGCTATCGGAGGCCGGCGTGAAGTCGCCGCTGAACGTCGAGTCGCTGTTCCAGGTCGGCCCGGTCTCGATCACCGAGCCAGTCGTCGTCGCCTGGGCAGTGATGGCGCTGCTCGCGGGCGGTTCGATGCTGGCGACGCGACGACTGACCCTCATCCCGTCCAAGACCCAGGCGACGCTGGAACTGGTCGTCTCGACCATCGACAACCAGATCCACGACACGATGCTGCGCGATCCGGCGCCGTTTCGCGCTCTCATCGGCTCGATTTTTCTGTTCACGCTGATCTCGAACTGGTCGTCGCTCATTCCCGGCGTCGAGCCGCCAACCGCCCATATCGAGACTGACGGGGCGATGGCCCTCATCGTGTTCGTAGCAACCATCGGCTGGGGCGTCCGCACCCGCGGCCTTGGCGGCTATCTCGCGACCTACGCGGAGCCGACCTGGGTCATGATCCCGCTCAACGTGGTCGAGCAGTTCACCCGCACCTTCTCCCTCATCGTGCGCCTGTTCGGCAACGTGATGAGCGGAGTGTTCGTCATCGGCATCATTCTGACGCTCACCGGCCTACTCGTGCCGATTCCGGTGATGGCGCTCGATCTACTGACCGGCACGGTCCAGGCTTACATCTTTGCGGTTCTCGCGACCGTCTTCATCGGCGCCGCCGCGGGCGAGCGGCGCAAGACCGACACGACGTCTCAGGGAGCGACCAGGTGAACGACCTTATCCAAGCCGTCAGCATCTTCTCCGCTGCACTTGCCGTTGGCCTCGGCGCGATCGGACCGGGTGTGGGCGAGGGCAGGGCAGTGGCGTCGGCCCTGGAAGCGATCGCCCGCCAGCCGGAGGCGGCCGGCACGATCTCGCGCACGCTGTTCGTCGGCCTCGCGATGATCGAGACGATGGCGATCTACTGCCTCGTCATCGCACTGATCGTACTATTCGCCAACCCGTTCATCAAATAGGCCTTTGCCGCGATGCGGATCGACTGGTGGACGCTGGCCTTACAGACGGTCAACGTCCTCATCCTCATTTGGATCCTGGGCAAATTCCTTTTCCGTCCGGTCGTCGGGATCATCGAGGAGCGGCGCGCGGCTGCGGCCAAGATTCTTGCCGACGCGGAGGAGGCGAGGAAGCAGGCGATCGTGGCGCACGAGGCGGCCGAGGAGGAGAGCGCGAGAATCGCGACCGGTCGGGACAATCTGTTGCGCCGGGCCGCCGAAGAGGCAGAGGGCCAGCGCGCGGCTGCTCTCGCCTCCGCACGCGAAGAAGTGGATCAGATGCGCGCCGCGGCGGAGACGGAAATGCGCTGGACCCGCGCCGCTGAGGAAGCCGCCGCCTCCGACCGTTCGGCGAGGCTCGCGGTCGACATCGCCGGCAAGCTGCTCGCGCGCCTGCCCGACTCGGCGAAAATCGAAGGCTTCGTGGACGGGCTCGTCAAAGCGCTCGCCTCGCTCCCAGAGACCAGCCGCAACGGACTCGGGGCTGGCACGTCGCGCCTCATCGCTGCGCGCCCGCTGGCGCCCGAGGAAGTCCAGTCCTGCCGCGACGCTTTCGCCCGAGCGCTCGGCCGGCCTCTGGATTTCGTCGTCGCGGTCGACCCCGGTATCATCGCCGGGCTCGAACTCGAGACTCCGCACGCCGTCGTCCGCAATAGCTTTCGCAGCGATCTCGCCCACATCGTCGAGGAGTTGACCCGCCATGACAATGTCCATCGATGAGGGCGCCAAGTGGCTGCGGACCGAGCGCGAGGCCCTGGCGCACGTCGATCTCGGGCCCGAGGCGCGATCGGTCGGCCGGGTCGAGGAGATCGCCGACGGCGTGGCGCGAGTATCGGGGCTGCCGGAGGCGCGGCTCGGCGAGCTCCTGCGCTTCGAAGGCGGGCGGATGGGCTACGCGCTGTCGCTCGAAGCGCAGGCGGTCAACGCGGCGATCTTCGACGAGGCGGAGGCGATCTGCGTCGCCTCGCTCGTCTCGGCGACCGGCGAGGTCGCGCGCGTTCCGATCGGCCCCGGCCTGCTCGGGAGGGTGGTCGATCCTCTCGGGCGTCCGCTCGATCGCGACGAGGCGATCGCCGCCGAGGCCTTCCACCCTGTCGAGCGGCCGGCGCCAGCGATCATCGATCGCGCGCTCGTTTCCGAGCCGGCGGCGACCGGCGTGCTGGTCGTCGATGCGCTCTTCGCCCTGGGACGGGGCCAGCGCGAACTCATTATCGGCGATCGGGCCACCGGCAAGACGGCGATCGCGATCGACACGATCATCAACCAGAAACACTCCGACATGATCTGCGTCTATGTCGCGGTCGGGCAGCGCTCGACCGCGGTCGAGCGGGTGATCGAGGCCGTGAAGCAACATGGCGCGCCGGACCGCTGTGTGTTCGTCGTCGCCTCGGCGGCCTCTTCCGCGGCGCTGCAATGGATCGCGCCTTTCTCCGGCTTCACCGTCGGCGAATATTTCCGCGACAAGGGCGGCCACGCGCTGGTCGTCGTCGACGACCTCACCAAGCACGCCGCGACGCATCGCGAGCTCGCGCTTCTGACCCGTGAGCCCCCAGGCCGCGAGGCCTTCCCGGGCGATATCTTCTACGTCCACGCGCGCCTGCTCGAGCGCGCCGCCAAGCTCGCGCCCGAACTCGGCGGCGGCTCGCTGACCGCGCTGCCGATCGCGGAGACCGACGCCGGCAATCTCTCCGCCTTCATCCCAACCAACCTCATCTCGATCACCGACGGCCAGATCGTGCTCGACTTGCGCCTGTTCGCCGCCAACCAGCGGCCGGCCGTGGACGTCGGGCTGAGCGTCAGCCGCGTCGGCGGAAAGGCGCAAGCCCCAGCGCTTCGCGCCGCGTCGAGCCGCCTACGGCTCGACTATTCCCAGTTTCTCGAACTCGAGATGTTCACCCGCTTCGGCGGCATCGCCGACACCCGCGTCAAGGCGACGATCGCGCGGGGCGAGCGCATAAGGGCGCTCATCGCCCAGCCACGCTTCGCGACCCTGCGCCTCGTCGATCAGGTGGCGCTGCTCGCGGCCCTGGCCGACGGTGTGTTCGACGCCGCCCTCGTGGCGAAGGTCGGCGAGGCGCGGGCCAGAATCGCGGCGCAGCTCGACGCGACGGCGCCCGACGTCGTCGCCTCGGTGACGAAGAGCGGAACGTGCGACGATGCGTCGCGCATCAAGCTCGTCGACGCCGTGCGGCAGCTTGTGCGCGCGGGTCTTCCGTCGTGACGGAGCGGCTCAGCGACGTCGTTGCCCGCATCCGCTCGGTGCGCCAGCTGTCGTCGGTGATCGGGGCGATGCGCGGCATCGCGGCGGCGCGCGCCCGCGAGGCGCGCGAACGAGTTGAGGGGGTGCGGGCTTATTCGGCGACCGTCGGCGTCGCGATCGGCCAGGCGCTTGCGCTCGCCGGCGACGGCGGCTCCGCACGCGGAGCCCGCGACCGGCGCGACGGCCATCTCGTCATCGCGCTTTGCGCCGAGCAGGGCTTCGCCGGCGCCTTCAACAAGCGTGTTCTGGACGTGGCCGAGCGCCTTCTGAAGGCGGACAGCACGCACGGGCGCGAATTGCTGCTTCTCGGCGGTCGGGGTCTCACGGCAGCGGAGGAGCGCGGGCTCGCAGTCGGCTGGAGCGCACCGATGATCGCCCATGTCGACGAGGTCGGCGCGCTCGCCGACCGGGTGACGGAGCAGCTCTACGCGCGGCTCGGGTCGGGCCGCGCGACCCGCGTCAACCTCGTCCACGCCGCGCCGGCGCTCGGCGAGGTCCACATCGTGGATCGCTCGCTTGCGCCGTTCGACTTCGCGCGCTTTCCGCGAGCCCGCAATCCATCGCCGCCCATCATCTCGATGCCGCCGCAGACCCTGCTCCTGCAGCTCGCGCAGGAATACGTGTTCGCCGAGCTCTGCGAAGCGCTGACGCTGTCGCTCGCGGCCGAGAACGAAGCGCGCATGCGCGCCATGAGCACGGCGAAATCGAACGTCGCAAAAATGCTTGACGAGCTTGTCGCCCGTTCGCGCCAGCTTCGGCAGGAGGAGATCACAAATGAGATCATCGAACTCGGGGGGCGGAAGGCGAGAGCCGCAGGTCAGTGAAAGCGGACGACGCCTTATTGAGCCGGGCGACCGGCGGGAGTTGCCGTCTCGAGCCGCGGTCCGCGCAGCACGGCGCTGACGGCAGCGAGCACGACGATATTGAGAACCAGCGCAACGATGCCGATGTTCACGTCGTCGAAAGCCGACGGCAGAAACGGCAGCAAGTGCGTCAGGGTCAGGTGCTGCGAGGTCGTCAGCGCCACGACGCCGACGCCGACGGCGATGCCCGCAAACGCGCCGGCCCGGCTCACCGGATTACGCTGCATGAGGCTCGCGATCAACGCGGGAAACAGTTGCGTGACGAAGGAATAACCCATCAGCAGTAGCGCCACGATGGTTTCGCTTCCCCCGATTGCAAACCATACGGCAATGAGCGCCCAAAACGGGACAGAGACGCGGGCGATCAGAGCGATGCGATCCGGATTGCTGATGCCGGCCAGCGGCGCAAGCAAATCGTTGGCGAACAGAGTCGCGGCGGACATCAGGATCAATGAGCCCGGCACCAGCGCGGTCAGCACGCCGGCGCCGCCGATGACGCCTACGAACCACGGATCGAAAGTCTGGATCGAGATCCGAAACAGCGCCAAATCCACTTGGCCGCCCTTAAGTCCGGGGACCTTCAGGACAGCAGCGAATCCGACAAAGAACACGAAAAGCAGAATCAGCTGGTAAAGCGGCAAGACAATCGCGTTCTTGCGGAACACGCTGGCGTCTCGCGCCGTGTAGACTGCGCCGAATGCGTGCGGCCACATGTAAAAGCCGAGCGCGGAGAGCAGCACGCTCGAGCTGAACCACAATACGCTTTGGCCGCGCTCGGGAAGGGCCAGGAAACCTGGCTTGGCCTCATCGATAGCCCTGAACATCGCGCCGTATCCGCCGTACAGGTGAAGCGGGAGGTAGATTCCCAAGAACAGAACGACCATCAGGATCATCGTATCCTTGAGGACCGCGTTCCAGGCAGAGCCATGCACGCCCGACACCATCACGTAGACCGTGACGATCGCTGCGCCGATCCAGATCGCGACATTGGGCGAGATCGACCCGTAGGAGCTGGTCGAGACGATGATGCCAAGACCCTTGAGCTGCAGCACCATGTAGGGAATCAACGCCACGATGCCGACCAGCGCAACCAAGCCGCCGAGCAAAGGGCTCTCGTACCTGTGCCTGAAATAGTGCGGTTGGGAAATTAAATGGTGGGCCCGCGCGTAACGCCAGATCGGAGGCAACAGCCAGTAGGACAGGATGAACGCAAGACTGCCGTAGCAGAGGATGTAATAGGTCGGGGCGCCCTTCCCGTAGGCCCAGCCGCTGCCGCCGAGGAAGGTGAAGGTCGTGTAGATTTCGCCGGCCATGAGCAGGAACACGAAGATCGTTCCGAAGCCCCGGCCGGCCACGGTCCATTGCTCGAGGTTCATGTCCTTGCCGTGCGAGGCGCGCAGGCCGAGCCCCAGCGCCAGCGCCGCGAACGCAAAGATGATCAAGAGCGCCGGGTTCACGCGCCGCCTCCGTCGGCTTCCCCGCGATCGAAGGCGTAGATCACCGCCATGATGACCGAGGTAAGCACCACCCACATCACCAGCCATGCGAGAAGCAGCGGCATGCCCAGCGCCAGCGGCTGCACACGATTGACGAAGAAGGGGCCGATCAGCATGCCTAGAAAAGGCAGCGCGGCGAGCCAACGGATCATGAGTCACCTGCGACGACAGGATGATCGACCAGCGCATACACTGCGCGACCGGCTAGAGCAAATCGCGTCTGGCTGTCTGTCGCCGATGCCTCGCGGGCGCCGCCGTTAGAGAGCTTCCAGACTTTGCCGCGCCACGTCCGAGCCGTGGATGCCTGAATCCAGTGGAGTCGAGCGATGCATATGCTCTGTCGAAGGCAATGCGCCGCCACCTCGCTTTTGCTATATTGACCGGGTTCGCGTCGTTCCCAGGCGATTTCTCATGCAACAGAAACAAGCGATTACCGCGACCGTCACCGGCAACGATCAGCACGTCGGTTTCCGGGCCATGGTCATGAAGCAGGCGATCGAGTTCAACCTTGCCGGAGTCGCGGAGAACGAGGCAAACGACCTTGTCCAATTCACCCTGCAAGGCGACGCGGACCGGATTGGCAAAGCCGTCGCTGCCGTTCGCGAAGGAACCAAGAAGTCGTCCAATATCGAGGTCAGCACGGCTCCGGCCGCTGTCGACCCCGGTTTGACCACATTTACGATCATCGACTGGACGTCGACCAGCCGCGGTATTACGACCCCATATACGCTCGTTTTCACGCTGAGGGGCGACGACGAGGTCATTTCCGCGACAGAGGCCAGCGACGTCTGGCATGGCATTCTAAAATCAACGCTGAAAGGAGAAGATTTAAGGAAATTGAGCGGTAACTGAGTTTACGAGAAACCGCGGGACGCGCAGCGGAAGAGTGTCGCGCCGCGGGCGTTCGGCTTGGATCCGTCGCCGAAAGCCCAATCAGGAACAGGAATGGCATAGCGATAGGTGGAACATTCTGTCATCGCGACGGCGTTGCTCGATGGCGGCACGCTTTTCGTCGGCGCCCTCCATCTCATCATCGCAGGGACCGTCACCTGTCACGTTCTGATGACCAAGCGGGATGTGCCGGCGGCAATCGGATGGATCGGGCTGGCATGGCTGTCGCCTGTTCTCGGGGCGCTCCTTTATATCGGATTCGGCGTCAATCGCGTGAGACGCCGCGCACGTCGGCTGATGGGATCCGCCGAGAGCATTGAGGATCCCGTCACCGGCGACATTGCATCGAACGACCCGCTCGAGCGGCTCAAGGTCGCCGTTGGGAAAATCACCGGCCAAGACATGACGAGCGGCAAGGTGGTCGCCACCCTCGATTGCGGCGACCAGGCTTATCCGCAAATGCTTGCAGCCATCGAGAGCGCCAAATTCCACATTCGGCTCTCCACCTACATCTTCCGCACTGACGATGTCGGATTGCAATTCATCGATGCGCTGGCCAGAGCCCATCGCAGGGGCGTCAGAGCCCGTGTTCTTATCGATGGTTTCGGCGGCGGATTTTTGCTTTCCTCCGCTTATCGCCGGTTGCGCAGGCAGGGCGTCCCCGTTTCACGCTTTCTGCATTCGACGCTGCCGTGGAAGATGCCGTTTCTCAATCTGCGGCTGCACAAGAAAAGTCTGATCGTCGATGGTGACGTCGCATTCGTCGGCGGCTTGAACATTGGCGGCGAGAACGTGATTGGCCGGCGTCCGAAGGCGCCGGTTCGCGACATCCATTTTCGCCTCCAAGGGCCGATTGTCCAGCAGATCGAGCGGGAATTCGACGACGACTGGTCATTTGCGACCGGCGAAGGGCCCTTCGAAAAAGGGGCGCCTCCCGCGCCGCCGTGCGGAGGCCCTGCGCGTACGATCGCCGCCGGGCCGGACCAGGAGGTCGATCAGCTGGTTCTCGTCCTTTTGTCCGCGGTAACCCTCGCCCGGCGCTCGATCAGGATCGCCACACCATATTTCTTGCCGGACGAGCAGCTCATTACGGCGCTCCGATTGGCCGTTCTGCGTGGCGTGGAGGTGCGTCTCGTCTTGCCGGGCGCGAACAATCATCCTGTGGTCGCCTGGGCAGCCCGCACGCATATCCGGCCCTTGTTGCAGGCCGGGTGTAGGGTCTGGCGAAGTCCGCCGCCGTTCGATCACTCGAAATTGATGACGATTGACGACGAATGGAGCCTTATCGGCAGCGCGAACTGGGATACGCGAAGCCTCCGCCTGAATTTCGAACTGACCGTCGAGTTTTACGATGCACGACTGTCCTCAAAGCTGGTCAAGATCATCGACGCCAAGTGCGTTGAGCCGATTACGTTGGAAGAAATTAACGAGCGGCCGTTTATTGTGAAGCTCCGGGATGCTGCGGCTCGGCTGTCGATGCCCTATATCTAAAGGCCGTTTGAATCGAGGTTTCCGTGAAGGTTGCATCTTACAACATCCACAAGTGCCGGGGGGTCGACGGGGCCACGCGGCCGGATCGCATAATCAGTGTGATCCGGGAGCTCGACGCTGACGTCATCGCCCTTCAGGAGGTCGATCGTCGTTTCGGCCGCCGTGGCGGACTTCTCGATCCGTCCGCGCTTCACCATGAAACCGGCATGCGCCTTCTCGCCCAATCGGACGTATCGCATCGCCTCGGCTGGCGCGGCAACGCGCTGCTCGTGCGGAAACATCCAATCTCCTATCGATGTTTGCGCCTGAAGCTGCCAGGGGGTGAGCCTCGCGGAGCGCTGGTTGCGGAGTTGGATCTCGGCGAAGGCAAGTTTCGCCTCATTGCGGCTCACCTCGGCTTGCTTCGCCGCTCGAGAGTCGATCAGGTCTCAACCCTTCTTGCGGCCTTCCATGATTCGCCTCCCATGCCGACCATCCTGCTCGGAGATCTCAACGAGTGGCGCCGACGCGGCCGTTCCGCGCTCCGCGGACTCGAACCCACGTTTGGGGTCGCGCCATCGATCCTGAGCTTTCCTTCTCGCCGGCCGATATTCCCGCTTGACCGAATTCTTGGTTGGCCGGCGGGTTTGATTACGGACCTCGCGGTTCATGACTCTTGGCTGGCCCGGAGAGCGTCGGATCATCTTCCGCTGACCGCCAAGGCGAATTTGACGGCCACAATGCCAGCAGCGCGATTCGCGGCCTGAGACGCGAAGGCTCGGGCAGCCGAGCCGCCTCAATTTACTCGACCGTCAACGACCCCACTTCAATAACCCCTGTCAGAAGTTCGGCGGGATCAGCGCTTTGGCCGACTTGGATCTCGAACCGCCCTAGCTCCAGGATTGGTTTGAGGTTTGGGCCAATGAACGACAGATCCTCGACCGGCAGCCGCCACAACACAGGTCCGCTCTCTTTGGCCGCTAGGCGGATCTTGCGCACGCCCTTAAGCTCCAACAGTGGACGCGCGATGCTTGCGACCGCATCTCGCACGAACAGGAACAGTGTCGCTTCACCGTCGACAACACTCTCGTTACGGACGGTTACGGACACTTCGACGGATTCGCCTGCCTTTACGGAGCTCGGACTGCACCGCAAATCGAGGAGCGAAAAGAGACTGTAGGACAGGCCGTGCCCAAAGTGAAATTGCGGCGTCGCCGGCATATCGAGATATGAGCTCGAGTAACGTTCGCCTGCTTTTGTCGGGCGACCCGTGGGGCGTTGACTGTAGATGATCGGCGTCTGCCCGACGTGGCGGGGCCAGGTCACCGGCAATTTCCCAACCGGATTGAATCTTCCAGTCAATACGTCGCTTGCAGCGTGTCCCGCCTCGCTCCCGAGAAACCAGGTCGCGAGAACGGCGTCCGCCCGCTCGAAGAGCCAGGGCAGGGCCAAGGGACGACCTGAACTGAGCAATACAGCAACTGGCTTGCCGAGATCAAACACGCTCTCGGCGAGCAGGCGCTGGCGGCCCGGCAGGTCGAGATCCACCCGGCTTGCCGCTTCTCCACTCATCGCGGCGGCTTCACCAAGAACTCATCACGACGATTTCGGCGTCACCGCATAGATCGACGGCGGCCGATATCGAGTCCGCGTCTTGGCCTGCTATGTCGACACCGCGTGCGTAATCGATCCGGCACTGAGGTAGAGCGGCTTTGAGCCCTTCAAGAAAGGATACGGCGCCGTCCCCACGGCCCCCCGACGCCCATGGTCCCAGCATCTCCTCGGGAGCGTCGGCCAGCGGGCCAACGAGGGCGATACGCCGCGTTTCGGGGGAGAGCGGCAATATTCCGCCGCGATGTGTAAGCAGTACGATCGCTCGCCGCCCCGCCTCACGCGCCAGCTCGCGTCGTCCTGCTGCTCCGGCTTTTCCAGGCCTGAACGAGCCGCGCCGATAGGGCTCATCGAAAAGGCCGAGATCCTCCTTCAGCGTGAGCACGCGCCGCACGCTGGCGTCGATCTGGTTCACAGATGCGAGACCGCGCTTCAGCGCCTCCGGCAAGCCTCGAACATAGGCGTTGCTCGTCATATCGATGTCGACGCCCGCGTTAAGGGCCAACGCCGCAGCCTCGGCGACGTCGCCCGCCAGGCCATGATTGATGAGTTCCGCGATGGCGTTGTAGTCGCTGATCAAGACCCCTTTGAAACCAAGATCTCCCCGCAGCCAACCTTGCAACAACGGAGCGTTGGCGGTCATCGGCGCGCCAGCGATATCAATGAAGGCCGGCATGATCGCCGCCGTTCCAGCAGCGACGGCCGCCGAAAACGGCGGCAGGTAGATTTCGCGCAGCGTTCTTTCGGACACGTCGACCGAGGCATATTCGCGGCCGGCGGTGACGGCGCCATAGGCGCAGAAGTGCTTGGCCGTGGCGGCGAGACTGTCCGCGGCGGCAAGGTCATGGCCCTGGAAGCCGCGGGTCTTGGCCGCGGCGATCTGCGATGCCAGCCAAGGGTCTTCGCCCGGACTCTCGACGATGCGTCCCCACCGCGGGTCGCGCGCCACGTCAAGCATCGGTGCGAAAGTTATGGCCACGCCATCCTGCGCGGCCTCCTCGGCCGCGGCCCGCGCCGTTTTCTTCCACAGATCCGGCTCAAGCGCACAGGCTTCCGCCAGCGGAACGGGATAAATCGTGCGGTGGCCATGGATCACGTCGAGGCCCAGCAGCAGGGGAACGCCCAAGCGTGATTCTTCCGTGGCGAGGCGCTGGACGGCGCGCGTCTCGTCGACGCCCCATAGATTAAGGAGGGCGCCGATGCGTCCCCCTCGAATCCCGTCATGGATGTCATGGAGCTCACCAGGGCCTGTGACCACCCGGGACGCCGGGACCATATTGAGTTGCCCGATCTTTTCCTCGATCGTCATTGCCGCGAGCAGCGTGTCGATGCGTCCCATGCTCTTGCCTCGCCGAAAGCTGCGCCGAGTAGCGTCGATCCACTCTGTTGCTTAGAACATAATTTGGCTTCGCAAACAGCGCCCCGAACCCGCCGGGCCGAGCCTATGTCTCCGGAATTGCGGCCGAGACGACTTCGCCCGGATCATGCAAGAATAGCGGCAGGCGGCGAACGGATCGAATTCGATGGCGGAACAGTCCAGCAAACCACCGGATGAGGCCGAGAGCGTGCGAAGCGCGGACAGTTCGGCGCAGGACAGTCTCTTTTCCGACATGATTTGGCTCACTCGGGCTTTCTGGGCTTCGCGCCAGCGCAATACGCTCCTAATGCTGGCCGTCGCGCTTGTCGTGGTCGTGGCGGCTACGGCCTATATGCAGATCAGGCTCAATGCCTGGAACCGGCCCTTCTACAATGCGCTGACCAACAAGGATATGCCTGCCTTCCTCGAGCAGCTCGGCGTGTTTGGCGAGCTCGCAGGCATATTGCTTGTTCTCAACGTCGCACAGATGTGGCTCAATCAGACGTCCCAAGTGGTCTTGCGCCAAGGGCTGGTGAACGACCTCTTGAACGAGTGGCTCAAGCCCGTCCGGGCTTTCCGTCTTTCGAATTCCGGCGCAATCGGCGCCAATCCGGACCAACGCCTCCAGGCTGACGCGCAGCATCTGACGGAGCTTTCGACCACCTTGGGCATTGGCCTGCTGCAGTCGAGCCTCCTTCTGCTGTCGTTCATCGGCGTCCTCTGGGTGCTGTCGCGTGGCACGTTCCTGCCGCTCGGAAGCTACAAGTTCGCCCCACCGGGTTATCTGGTGTGGTGTGCGCTGCTTTATGCCGGCGCTGGTTCGTTTTTGAGTTGGCTGGTCGGCCGTCCTTTGATCAGCCTCAATGCCGAGCACTACGCACGAGAAGCGGATTTTCGCTTCGCTCTCGTGCGCGTCAACGAAGAGTTGGAAGGCATAACGCTGTACGGTGGCGAGGCCGATGAGAGACAGCGTCTCGGCGTAGTATTCGAAACCGTTCTCGAAATCTCACGACGCATCGTCGGCGCGGTGACGCGGCTGACATGGGTCACCGCCGGCTACGGATGGTTTACGATCGTCGCGCCGATTCTCAGTGGCGGCGCCGGCTTACTTGCAGAGCGCGATGAGCTTCGGCGAGCTCATGGTTGTAGTCGGCGCGTTCAATCAGGTGCAATCCTCGCTCCGCTGGTTCGTGGACAATTTCTCCAGCATTGCAGACTGGCGCGCTACGCTGTTGCGCGTGTCGACGTTCCGAAAAGCGATCGTCACCATGGACGAGCTCGGTCAGGCTGCGAGCCGCATCGACTTTGTCCAGGCGGACGGCCCGTCGATACAGATCGACAATCTTCACGTCGCCTCGCCGGGCGGCTGCGTGATGCTGAGTGAAATGCATGCTACACTTGATCCCGGCGAGCGCGTCCTAATCACCGGCGAAAATGGCGAGCAAAAAGCCTTGCTGTTTCGCGCCATCGGCGGGCTCTGGCCTTGGGGCAACGGCCGCATTACGCACCCGGCCCGTCAGTCCATCATGTTCATGCCGGTCCGCGCCTACGTCCCGCCTGGCAGTCTGCGTGAGGCCGTCGCCTATCCGCACTCGGCTGACGCCTACGAAGGCGCCGCCATAGCCAAGGCGCTCGCCGCCGTTGGACTGGAACGCCTCGAGCCCCTGCTCGACACCGTGGACCGATGGGACCGGCAATTGACCGACGACGAGAAGCAACGCCTGGCCTTTGCCCGCGTCTTCCTGCAAAAGCCGCTTTGGGTCGTGGTGCATGACGCGCTCGACGTCCTCGATCCACAATCGCGAATACGGATCAGGGCGCTCTTGACGCGTGACTTCGTTGACGTCGGCATCGTCAATATCGGCCACGACCAGCCTGAGAGCGGCGTCTACCACCATAAGCTGCATCTGGTGACCGATCCGCTTGGACAGACCTTCAGGCCGGCCCAGGAACATCGAACTCCTTGAACCGCCCAAGTCCGCGCGCAAGTCTCTCTCCGCACAATGAGGATTTTCAAGCCGGCTCAGAAGTCGATTTCCAGCCGGTTCAGATTCGGAGCCGAGATGATGTCGCCGAGAATATCGCACGGCCTGCCGTCCGCTTGAGCTTTCTTGGCCCCCGGATACCGCAGGGTGATTCGATCCGGCGAGGGGCCCGACAAGGAGAGCTCGATCACGGCCCGGGATCGAGCTCGCCGAGCCTTAAGACTGGCAACGCCGAAGGCGGTCGGCAAGTCGGTGAGCGTGATGCCCTCACCCTCCCACCAGGCGTCAGGGACCGCGCGGAACAATTCGAGGCTGCCGCCTCTCTCGCGGATGAGCATCCGCCGAATCGTCGTTGCGAACTCTGCTCCGATCCAGGTGTGGGGCATGTCGCCGACGTAATCCGAAGCCCGCGGATCGCTCCACACCACCTCGGCCCAAGCCCGCCAGCCGCGAGGCCTTCGACCCGCAAGCACAACCGATAGTTGGCGGAACGCGTCGTCGTATCGGCCCAGAGTTACGAAGGCGTTGATGTTGCGCAGTTCGTACGGCGTATAGTTACCCTGAAACTCGGGTGCCGAGATCGCCCTGACGCGGGCTGCGGCGCGGTCATAGGTCGCCGCGATCAGCTCGGCCGGAAGGACGTCATCGATCTCGCAGGGCTCGAAGGCGATAGAGGTTGAACTCGGATCAATGTCATTGCGGTCGGCGGAGCCGGGAATGAGGCCAGTCTTCATCCGCGCGGCGGTCATCCGGATGGATCGGGTGAGGTTCGCGGCGAACTCCCGGCCCTTCGCAGCGGCGTGAGCTGCAACGCTCAGCATCGCCAATCTCGAGCGCCAGATATTCGCAGTTTCGCCACGCGCTCAAGGCGAAATAGTCATCCCAATAGCTGTACGACGGGCTGCTATAGCCCTCGTGACTTATGGACGGCGCCGAAAAGACCGTGGAAAGGCGTTGCCGGGCCGTTCGCCGCGTCGGTTCGCGCGCAAAGCTCCTCGATGAACTTCGTCGCACGGATCACGGCGTCGAAAATTGCGTTGAGAAAGCCCCGGTCCCGGCTGATGCGGTAGACGTCGGCCGCGATCCCCACAAATTCGCCCTGCGCGTCGAACTCGATGTCGCTGCCGTAACCGCGATTGACCGAGCCGTCCATGTTGAGGATGGGCGGGACCATGCCGTTCTCGTAAATGCGCTCGGCGTACCAGACGACGTAGCGTTTGGCCTCTTCGATCAGACCGGCAAAGAGCAGCGCCAGCGCCTGCGCGGAGCCGTCGCGGATCCACGTGCGATCGTAATTACGCGGACCGGGCTTGAATGCGACCGACGTGGAATTGACGAGGACGAGCGCCGTCTGCGCCTCGACCGTGTCGCTCACTTCCCGGTCGCCGACGATGATCTTGCGCAGGCCGATCTTGTTCCGCCAGGCGCGCACCACGGCCTCGCGCAGAGCGCCGAAGGGCGCCTCGGCGTTCGGCGTGACGTCGTCCCTCATCGGCGACGAGACGATGATCGTGACTGCGGCGCCTGGCGCGAGGGAAAAGGCGAATTCGCAGGCGGCGCTGAGGAGGGCCGAGTCCGAGCGAAGGCTCCGCGCGGTCTTCAGGGGTCGCTTCTCGATGAGCTTGATGACGTCGCCGCCGTCGAACTCGGCGACCGCTACGACGTCGGGGTCGACCGAAAACGCGGCGTAGGGCCTCCCGTTGACTCGCACCTGCCGGCCGTCGACCTCGATGGCGTTGATTGCGGCGTGGCCGCCGTGTTGCCAGTACGGATTGATCTGGACGGGGCGCACTGCCAAGACGAGCCCGCCCTTCTGCGTCGTGGCGCTCCGGTTGATGATGCGGTGTTCCGCCAGCGCCTCCCCGCCGCGAGCGAAGGCCGTGATGCGGAGCTCGATGTTCTGCGCGGACCACGTGACGGTCGGAATGGGCAGCGAGCCGTCGACGAGGGATTGGCTGATCAACGGGCTCGCCGGCGCTCCGTGCAGGGCGCCGGCCACGCGAAGCAGCGGCGTGATCTGTGGGAATTCGCGCCGCGGCTCGAGATCGCCGTATTCGTCGAACAGCGCCTCCTCGGCTTGATCGTACTCCCCCAGCGCGGTCCAATAGACTTGCCGGCCCAGGAGCGACTGCGGGTAGAGGTCGCCGCGCCCGGCCAGCGCCGCCCGTTCCAGTTGACCGATCGGCATGCGATCCTTGTTCAGGATGCGCAGCTTGAGTTCATTGACGACCGCACCTCCTGGCGAACTTGCCTCGTGGATCGTCAGGCGAAGATAGCGGCTGGTGGTGGAGCGCCACCAAAAGCTGTCGCTGCCGCCATTGCCGGTGGCGATTCGGCCCATTTCTCGGAAGCTCACCCCGTCGTCGGAGAGATATGTCGAGAGATCGGTTCCGTACCTCTCTCCCCATTCGATCAAGAACTCCGAGAGGAGATCGGACATATCCGAAATCGACCGTGATGCTCTCGCCCGGAGGCACATTGACCGGGGAATGGCAGAGCGCCCCGATCCGGCCGCCTTCGCTCACGGATGCTGCCTCGTCGGGCCCATAAAGGTTGAGCTCGACAATCTCCAGCCCTCGCTCCGGTTGCGGGCCCTCGCTGGCAAACCGCACGTATCGGCCGGCGACAGGAGGGAATGCGAAGACGTCTTGTCCGCCTTCGCCGTGGCGGGTTCGGCAAAGATGGGTCCATCGCCTGCCGTCCACCGAGGACTTGAATCCGTAGCTTCCCGGCGCCTGCTTGCCCCAGTAGACTTCAAGTCCGCCGAGGGTGGTGATGTCGCCAAGGTCGATCTTCAGCCACGGCTTCTTTGATGGCTTTGATATCCACGTCGTTGCGTAGCGGTCGTCGATGGCGAGCCGCGGATCGCCGCTGCTGGCGGTTACGCCCCACCGCTTTTTGCCGGGAACGCTCATTGAATGCTCCACCCTCAACGTCACGCCGGCCACGGGATGACGGCAAGCCTATCTGGCCACGCCCGGACACGTGTCAAATGAAGCATATTCGTGCGGAGGCCAGGGCCGCCAGAAAAAATGCCATCCGCCGTCGAAGGCGATCCCTACTCGGCTCCCGCCTGATCGCGGTCCCGAAAAGCCGCATGGCCGCTGCCAAGACAGGCGTTGCGGCGCCGCAACGAAGCATGCGCTGACGGGTCCGCAACCGGGAGCCGCCGCTTGCCCGTTTACCGCGAGCCGGGACTGCGGTAGGCTTCGCATCCGACAACCAAGGCCGCTCGACATGAGTGCGACCGCCAAGGTCGGCGCGATGCGCCGGGAGGGAACAGGGCGCGCGGTGGCGCCGGCGGCGCTTGCGTGCATGGGAGTCGTGTTCGGCGACATCGGCACGAGCCCGCTCTATACCCTCAACGTCGCCGCCAAATCCGCCAGCCCGACCGGGCACGTCAGCGCGGAGGCCGTGCTCGGCATCGTGTCGCTGATCTTCTGGTCGCTGATCATCGTCATCTCGATCAAATACGCGATCCTGATCATGCGCGCCGACAATCACGGCGAGGGCGGCATCCTCGCGCTGCTGGCGCTCGTCAGCCCGCGCCGGGCAAAGACCAACAAATGGCGCGCCGCTCTGGTCGTCATCGGCCTGGTCGGGGCGACCCTGCTTTACGGCGACGGCACGATCACGCCGGCGATTTCCGTGCTGAGCGCGATCGAGGGGGTGAAACTCTATGCCCCCCAGCTCGAGCACGTCGTCGTTCCCCTGACGGTCGTCATCCTCGCCGTGCTGTTTCTCATCCAGCGCAATGGAACCTCATGGATCGGCGGCATATTCGGACCGATCATGCTGGTCTGGTTCGTGATCGCCGGCATCCTCGGCGTCGTGGGAATCGTGAGAAGCCCCGGCGTGCTGGCGGCGCTCAATCCCCTGCAGGCGGTCACCTATCTCTGGCACGCCGGGACGCTTGCTTTCGTCGTGATCGGCGGCGCTTTTCTGGCGGTGACCGGCGGCGAAGCCTTCTACGCCGACATGGGCCATTTCGGGCCGCTGCCGATCCGCGTCGCCTGGTTCGGCGTGGCCTTGCCGGCCCTCACCCTCAATTATTTCGGCCAGGGCGGGCTGCTGCTCGCCGAACCGCAGTCTCCCGGCGTGATCGACAGTCCCTTCTACGCCCTCGCCCCGCAATGGGCGCACTATCCCCTGATCGTTCTTGCGACCGTCGCCACCGTCATCGCCTCCCAGGCGGTCATCTCCGGCGCTTACTCCCTGACCCAGCAGGCGATCAGCCTGGGCTTTCTGCCGCGCATGAATATCGTCCATACCGAAGGCCGGGAGATCGGCCAGATCTACGTGCCGTTCGTCAATTGGGCGCTGGCGGCAGGCACGATCGCCGCCGTGGTCGGCTTCGGTTCGTCGGAGAGGCTGGCGGGCGCCTATGGCATCGCGGTGTCGCTGCTGATGGTGATCACGACGCTGATGGCGACCTTCGTCGCGCTGCACTGGAAGCATAAGCCTCTGATCGTCTACCCGGTCAACGCCGGCCTTCTCGCTCTCGACCTCCTGTTCTTCGCCTCGACGTCGACGAAGCTGTTCGACGGCGGCTGGTTCCCCCTGCTCATCGCCTTCGTCATCTCGTTCCTCATGCTGACGTGGCGCAAGGGCGAGGAGCTCATGGACAAGGTTCGAGTGGAGGTGCGGGAGCGTTCGCAGGACTTCCTCGCTCACCTCCGCCGCGATCCGCCGCTCCGCCTTCCAGGCTTCGCCATCGTCCTCGGCCGGATGACCAAGGGCGTGCCGCTCGCCCTGTCGCACAACGTCAACTGCAACCATGTGCTGCACGAAAACATTCTGCTCGTCGCGGTGATGACGACAGAGGCGCCGCGGGAGCCGGACGACAATCGAGTAGCGGTCGCGCCAATCGGCGAGGGGCTCATGCGCGCCGAATTGCGCTTCGGCTTCATGGAGGAGCCCAACGTCCCCGAGGGACTGGCGGACGCAATGGCGCGCGGCAAGATCCCGAAATTCGATCTCGCCCGGGTGATCTACTACACCGGCCACGAGACGATCATTCCGTCCGGACGACGCACTGGGCTCGCCCGCTGGCGCGAGGCGCTGTTCGCCTTCATGCATCACAACGCCCAACGCCCCGGCGCCTATTTCAAGATTCCCGGCGCGCAGGTCATGGAAATCGGGGTCGAGTTCGAGATCTAGGGGCCTTGGCGCGCCTCTGTCACCGGGCCGTCTGGTCGAGCGGCGAAGGAACGCCGACCCGGATGAGCCGGGAAAAATCCGGCGACTGATCCGCCGCCTTGGCCCGCTCCTCGATCCGCGCCAGCGCCGTCAATTCGCTCAAGGGAATGGTCGTGACGACGGCGCCTCTGTCGTAAAGGTAGCCCGGCAAATAGCCGTTGACGATGAGCCGCCAGTCGAACGGCAGCGTACCCCCGGCGAGCCGGATGAGCTTCACGACAGCCGTCGTGCAATTGGTGGTGATCGAATTGTAGAACGCCGGCTGCGCGGCCAGCCCATTCGCTTCCGCCACGTATTGGAGCAGCAGCGCCCGCGCCCCGGCGGGGGACGCGCGGAGCCGGTAGAGGCGCGCGTCTTCGCCGCGCACGTTCGAGCGCAGCCGGACGGAGTCGCGCTCGGTCGTGGCGAGATAGACCAGCGTGTGAGACTTGAAGGCGTCGGCGACGGGCGAATACTCGCTATTTTTCTCCCGTCTGATCTCGACCGACCAGGCCAGATGCTCTCCTCCGTCGAAACCGAAGCTCATAATGAGGTGAGCCATCTGCGGCCCCGCCCAATAGATCAAAAAGAGATCGAGTGTCCTGAGCTTGGAAAGATCGTAGGAGCGCTTGCTCCATCGCTCGCGAAAGTCGCTGTCGCTCGTCCATTCGAATTCGCGGACATCGGAAAGCGTCAGGATGTCGCCGTTGAGCGTTCCGGTTGTCTGGCGCGCAACGTCCGGCGCCCAGTCGCCGTCGGCCGGAGGACGGATCGTATTCCACCAGAGGATCAGCGCGCCAAACGCCAGCGCGAAAGCGACTGTCGCTCTCCCGCGCTTTCGCGTGAAGAGCGCAGCCGCCGCCCCCAAGCCGAGAATGACGAACAGGCCCGCGGCGATCGCTCTCGCCCAGCCCGGCCCCGGAAACCGAAACCACAGCGCCATCGCGGACCAGGCGCTGACCGGCGCGATGATCAGAATGGAGATCAGAAGCCAAATCGCCGCCAAAGCGACACGCGGTCCGCCCACGTCCACCGTCCGAGCCCCGTCGACCCGTCACGAATCGAGCGGCCGACCTCCAATGGGCAAGACAATAGGGCTTGCTTGCCGACGTGGAAAGCAGACGAATGGGCGAGCGGCTGACGCATCGTGAAGAAGGCCTTGAGGCGATGAGCAGGTCCGAAGGATCGCGCCGCGCCGGTGGACCACTCAGTGATGGCGCATTCGTTCGAGGGCCGCCGGCGGCTAAGGCTAACCTGCTGGTAATTCAATCGTCGGATAGTGCTCCGGGACGGCCCACTTCTGGCGCCGCATGGGCGAAGGCGTCGACGATCTGAAGGGACGCTGGCTAATCTCTTTTTTCGCCGTGAGGTCACTTGTCGAGAAGTCCTACAATTCTCGACAAGATGCAGAAAGCGGGCGGCTTCACCGCCGGGTTTGACTATCTTCGCATCGGGCTGGCGCTCGCCGTGCTCGTCTGGCACAGCATCATCCTCAGCGCAGGGTCGGCTGACCTGTACCACGCCCTGTGGAGCGGGCCGTTCCGCTTCCTCCTGGCGGCCATTCTGCCGATGTTTTTCGCCTTGTCGGGCTTTCTCGTCGCGGGCAGTCTTGCGCGAACCCGTCTCCATCAGTTTGTCGCGCTTCGTGTGCTGCGACTGGTCCCGGCCCTCGCTGTGGAGGTCACGCTCTCCGCCCTGATCCTCGGCGCGCTCTTCACCACCATGCCGCTCCGGGAGTACCTGACGAGCCCAGAACTCGGCAGTTATTTCGGCAACATCATCGGCCTCGTGCACTTCACTCTGCCGGGAGTGTTCGAGCGCAACCCTGTTCCGCGCGTCGTCAACTCTCAGCTGTGGACCATTCCCTTCGAGCTCGACTGCTATCTCTTCCTTGCAATCCTCTCCCTGTCGATGCTCCTCAAGGATCGGCGCGCCTTTCTTGCGCTGATCGTCCTGCTCTCGCTCACGGCGACTGCCTGGGCGTTCTTCTTTGATCCGGTCAGTCCGGGCGAACACGTTCCCGGACGGGCGCTGGTCGTCTCGTTCCTTGCCGGAGTCGGCCTGCACCTGTACCGCGACAAGGCGCCTTGCTTGCCCGCTCTCGGCATCCTCGCCGGCATCGCGGCGGCGGCGTTGCTTCAGGTCCCCAACGCGTCCTATCTGGCTGCTTTCCCGGTCGCCTATCTCACCGTCTGGCTCGGGCTCATGCGGCCGCCGAAGATTCCGTTCGGCGATCTGTCCTACGGCGTCTATCTGTTCCACTTCCCGATCGAGCAGTCGGCGATGCACCTTTTCCCCGGCGTCGGGTGCTGGTGGCAGCTCACACTGATCGCCTTGCCGCCGAGCGTGCTCTGCGCCTGGCTGTCCTGGAACCTGATCGAGCACCCCGTTCTGAGTCGCAAGAAGCATGTTTTGGCCGCGGTCGACCGCGCGTACGCAGCGCTCGCTCTTTCGGCCCGGCCCGCTCCACTGGCGAGCGAAGGACAGCCTGCGAACGGCTCGGAAGCACTCGCTTCCCGGGACTGATCAGCAGATCCTCCACGCAGCAACCCCTATCGCTTCATGGTCGTGACCGTTCCGTCCGGTTCGATCAGATTGACAGCCGAAACGCCGACGCCGCCCAGATCCTCAAGGGCGCCTTTGCGGACATAGCGCGCATCGATATTGGTCGCGAGCACGCCGGTCGCCCCCCGATCGATCTGAAGGCAGTAGGAGGCGCGCGCAGCGCCGCCGAACTCCTCGCACTCGATGTTGCTCAACATGGCGTCGTTCGTCGCCGCGCCGAGGCGGATCACTGGAGCCGCGCCTGGGCCCGCGTGGGATGTCGTGTAGAAGATCACGTTGGAGAGCTGCAAATCGCGACTGTCGCTCCAGACGCCGCTCGAACGGCTGCCGCCGATGCGCGTCCCGGTGATCGAAACGGCGCGGGTGTAGGATGCGCCGTCATCGGCGAAGATGCGCACGGCGACGTCGTCGGCATCCCCTTGCTTGGCGCCTCCGGAAAGATTGTTGATGTCGGAGCCGACGATCTTGAAATCCGTCCCGCCTTCGATCGACAGCGCGCGCGTCTTGAAGCCCTCCATTTCCAGATCGAACGCATTCAGGAAGGACGGGAAATAGCTCTTGCTGCGGGACGGGTTGGAGATCCTCATCCCATACCTGGAGTGCAGAACGCGCAGATGGGAGGCGACGAGCGTGTTGGCGAACCCTTCCCACATGATCCCGGTCGCGTTCGACCACTGGCCTTCGATGACGACATTGTCCAGGGTCAGGACATCGCTCCGCGCCGAACCGTCGCCCGGCGCATGCCAATAGATTCCGGCGTCCGCGTCAGCCTGATTGGGGACCGCGATGACGTCGCGAATGGTCACGCTGTTATTGCCGGGTCCGATATCGAAGCACCGGAAGCAATTCTCGACCTGCGCGCGCTCGACGCGGACATTGAAGGTATTCACGATGCTGACATTGGCGCCGCCGGTTTTGCCGCCATCGCCATTGATCGCCATGTTGTCGATGTGCTGGTCGCGCGTGGGCTTGTCCGCGCTTCCAACGACCACGCAGTCGGCAGCGCCGTTCGCACAGCGGATGGTGCTCGCCTGCGGACCGTCGCCCGACAGCCCGACGAAGCTCTTGTCGAGCCTCAGCGTTCCGAGCAGCTTGTAGGGGCTGAGATCCGCAGGGAAATGGACCGTGCCGCCGCCGTATGAAGCATTGGCGCCCGCGCCGGCGGCAGCGATGGCGGACTGTCCGCATTGGCTGATGTCCGTGGCGATTTGCGCCGGCGAACAATAATCGGCGATTTCGATGTCAATGCGAGCGCGTGAGCCAGCTGGTTGGGCTACTGAAGGGTTGCGGTTCGTCTCCGCTGCTTGCGCGTTCGCCGCTTCGGCCAGAGCGCTTGTCGAGCCCGCGAGCAGGATCACCGACAAACACATTGTTCGGTTCATGGAGACCTTCGCCCTGTCTTCAACCGAGAGACTCCAGATGGACGCCGCGGTGAGGCTGAGCTTCTTTCCGTTGGCGGCCTCTTTGCAAGAGAGGAATATCGTTGCGAGTTGCGGATGCGCTTCCCCTCCGCTGCGCCTTCGGATGCGCTCGCCTGGACGAGCGGATAAAGCATCGCGAAGAAGGCCGCGAGCGATGAGCAGGGTTCAATGGGCCGCCACGCCGGTCAACCGGACGATCGTCCCATCGATGCGCTCAACTTTCCGCCTCGGACGCCAAAGCCGTCTGGCGTGAAATTCTGCAGACAATTCTCAAAGCGGAAAACTTGAAGAAGCCGGGGCGTGACGGCTAAGCTCGACCGGTGACCAGGAACTGCCCGGAAGGCGACCGGGAAGCGAGTGTCTCATGAAGGCGAGAAATCTCGCCATCGACCAACCAGAGAGGGAACCAACCACATGCAGCCGAAGCTCAACCTGACCGCCACGCTTCACGCGAAGCCCGAGAAGCGTGACGCACTGCTTGCACTGTTGTCGAGCTTCGTAGGCAAGTCGCGCTCCGAGCAGGGCTGTGTCGACTACCACTTCCATGTCAGTCTCGATGATCCCAACATGTTTTATTTCTATGAGAACTGGGCTGAGCGCGCCGACTTCGACCGCCACATTGCGCTCGACTACCAGAAGGATTGGTTCGCCAAGCAAGGCGAGTACCTGGCCAAGCCCGTGGAGCTACGGTTCTTCGAGATGGTAAGCGCCTACGACAAGTAGGGTAGGTTGTGGCGCGGCTAGCCGCCGCTCATTGAGCTCGTGAGATGGATCGATGACAAACGACGAACTTCGCGCATTCAACGAGACGAGGCGCATCCAGCAGATCGCGTTTCTCACCCGCGATCTCGAGAAGTCGATGCAGGCGTGGATTGACGTGCTTCGCATAGGCCCCTGGCGGGTTTTCCGCTTCACCGAGAAGACCGTGAAGAACCTTCGCGTCCACGGCCGGCCAGTCGAGGAGCCATTCGAGTTTCGCATTGGGATCACCTATGTCGGAGACACGGAAATCGAACTGATCCAGCCAGTCCGCGGCCCCATGATCTACGAGGAGTATCTCCAGCGTCGGGGCGAGGGACTCCACCATATCAAGGAGAAAATTCCTGACGATCAGCTGACCAAGACGGTGGAGAATTATCGAGCGAGTGGCGTCGATGTCACCCAGACCGGGCAGTTTGTCGCTGATTTTCACTTCTACTTGGACACCGAGCCCAAGCTTCAGTTCATTTATGAGCTAGGCAACTGTCCATATCAGGATCTCCCGCCCGATATGGTTTCGATCTATCCACCGGAAGCAACTCGTTGAGGCATCAAAAGCAACCGCCTGTCGCCAATGGCTATCGGCCATAGGAGAAGCAATGAACGACGCGGCTGGGAATTGAATAAACTGGGGAGTGCTCGGCTCGGCGTGGATCAACAACGCCGCCATCCCAGGCCTCCTCGCCGCGGGAAACGCCCGATTGCTGGCCGTTTCCAGTCGCCGACCAGGAGTTGCGGAGCAGGACCGCGAGCGATGGAGCGCGGCTCGGGCCTACTCCTCTTACCAGGCTCTTCTCGATGATCGCGAGATCGACGCCGTTTATGTTCCCCTTCCCAACCACCTTCATTCGAAATGGGTCGTGATGGCGTTGCAAGCCGGCAAGCACGTGCTTTGCGAAAAGCCGCTCGCCACGTCGCTCGCCGAAGTCGACGAAATCGCGAAGGCCGCTGAGCAGTCTGACAAGCTGGTCATGGAGGCCTTCATGTACCGGTTTGCGCCGCGCTGGCGCCGCGCGATGGATCTTCTCCGTTCCGGCGCGATCGGCGAGGCCCGCCTTGCCCGGGTGACCCTCGGCTTCAAGCAGTTCTATGACAGTTACAACATCCGCTTCGATCCGGAGGCCGGCGGCGGCGCGCTGTGGGACATGGGATGTTATGCCGTAAACATGAGCCGGCTGATCTTTGCAACCGAACCTCGACGGGTCTTTGCGACGCGTTGGGCGCGTCCCGGAGAAAAAGTCGACACGACAACCTCAGGGGTGCTCGATTTTGAGGGGGGCCGATCGTCGATCTTCTCGGTCTCTTTCGACTTCATCAATCCGCTTGCTCAGGTGGAGATCGTGGGCACGGACGGCTGGATCAGCATGCAGGGCACAGGAATGCGAGGAGAGCCTTTTACGAGGCTCTTGAGACATCGCTTCGGCGAGGAGGTGTTTCTGGACGGGGTCGAGCCGGTCGTCGAAAGCTTCCCGGCCGCCGACAATTTTGCGGCTGAGTTCCGCGAGCTCGGACGCGCCATCCTCGATGGCGACCAGCCGCGCTACGGCCTCGTGGACGCGCGTGAGAACACCCGCGCGATCCTCGCTCTGACAGAGGCAGCAGCGACGGGCGCGGCGGTCGAGATCACTTCCGGCTGACCGCGCGAAAGGAACTCGCTTCCAGACCGCTCGAGCCGTTGTGAGCGCGCAAACCTCAGGACCCCAGCGCGGGAGTCCCGTTCCTCACGCCTGAGGAGCTCGTCGCGGCGGCCAGGATACGATCCTCGGTGGCCTCCCCCCGATGGAGTTCGGCGACGATCGAGCCCGACCGCACCACGAGCACGCGATCGCCGAGATCGACGACCTCGGGCAAGTCCGATGAGACGACGAGGACGCCGAGCCCACGCTCGTCGGCGAGCTGGCGCAAGATGCGGTGAATCTCGAACTTGGCGCCGACGTCGACGCCCCGCGTCGGCTCGTCCAGCATGAGAACAATCGGATTCGCCGCCAGCCACTTCGCCAACACGACCTTTTGTCGATTGCCCCCCGACAGCGACGCCACGTCGGATTCGACATCGGACGCCTTGATCGAAAGCGCGAGGCGTTCCCGCTCGGCGACGGCGCGCTCTTTCTTCGGCGCAAGAAAGCCGAACCGGCCGAGTTTTCCCATGGTCGGCAGCGCCACGTTTTCGCGCACCCCGAAGCCGAGGACCAGACCCTGGCGGTCCCGCTCCTCGGGAACAAGGTCGACGCCGAGTTGCACCATGCGGTGCGGCGTGCGGCGCGGGATCATTTTTCCGTTCACCCTGATCGCGCCCGCATCGGCCCGGCGCAGCCCCATGATCGTCTCGAGGATCTCGGTCCTCCCCGATCCGACGAGGCCGGCCAGCACCACCACCTCGCCGGCTCGCACGACAAACGACACATCGCGAAAGCGTCGCCCGCTCGACAACCCGGCGACCTCGAGCAGCGCCTTGGCCCCGCTATGCTCGTGAGTTTGCCGTTCGCTCCCCCGGCTCTCGATCGCCTCGCCGAGCATATATTTGACGATTTCGTCGTCGCTGACCTCACTCATCGCCTTCGTTGCGACGAGGCGGCCGTCTCGAAGCACCGTGATGCGATCGCAGACGCGGCGCACCTCCTCCAGACGGTGCGAAATCAACAGCACCGAGGCGCCCCGCGCAGCCAAACGCCGGAGCACCGCGAACAGCCGATTGGCTTCGTCCGGCGTGAGCGACGAGGTGGGCTCGTCCAAGATGATGAGCTTCGACTCCCGCACGAGCGCCCGGGCCATGGCGACGAACTGGAGTTCGGCCGGCGACAGTTCGGCCGCGATCTGGTCCGCCTTGAGCTCGACGCCCAATTGAGACATCGCGGCATTGACAATCGCCTCCGACCGCTTGCGGTCGACGAGTCCCAGGCTTGTTTGCGGGAACTCGCCCATCAAGACGTTCTGGGCGACGGTCAGATGCAAGAAGAGCTGGGGGTCCTGGTAGACGGTCGAGATGCCGGCGCGCCGAGCTTCCGCCGCGCCGCGGAACTGCGCAGCCTGGCCGTCCACGAGCACCTCTCCTGCGTCGAGGGCGGCGACCCCGGTGATGATGCTGACGAGCGTCGACTTGCCGGCTCCGTTCTCTCCGGCGAGCGCATGGATCTCGCCGGGGAGGATGGCCATGTCGACGCCGGCGAGCGCGATGACGTTGTTGAACCGCTTGTCGACGCCGCGCACCTCGAGGCGGGGAACTTGGCCAATCGAGGCTTGCAGCATCTCCGAACGCGTGTTCGCCGTCATGACGTCCTCGCCGGCGCCCTTGGTCTTCAGAAGCTGTACTGCGACACGTTCTCCTTGGTGAAGAAGAGCGGGCGGTTCAGATCGACGACATTGTCGGCCAGGACCTTGAAGTCCCCGATCCCCTCGATTTTCAGCTCCGCGCCGAGCTCGGGAACGAACTTCTTCGTCTTGATGAGATGCCCCGCATAGGCGGCCATGGAGCCGAGTTGGCCCGGATCCCACATCATGAATTCCTTCGCGGATCCGTCCTCCAGGAATTTCTTGCAGTCAGACGGCAGGGAGCAGCCGGCTGCCCACACTTTGCCCGCATGCCCCGTCGCCACGATGGCTTGCTGCGCAGCAGGAACGCTTACCGCCGAGCCAGACAGCATGAATTTCACGTCCGGACTCGCCTGCATGATGTTCACCATCGTGTTGTAGCTCTGCGACACGTCGTCGTTGACGAAGTAGGTCTTCCCGGGCTTGAGCACCTGATACTTCGGGTTCGAGGCCATCAGCTTCTTCATCGCCGCGATCTGCTGCATGTGATTGACTGTCGTCGGCGAGGCCGCCATGAACACGCAATCGCCGCCCTCTGAGTGGTCCGCCAAGGCGCAGTCGAGGTATGACTGGGCGGCGAGCTCGTAGCTCAGCTGATTGCAGAACAGGTTGCGCGCATCGGGGGCGGTGTCGGCGTCATAGGTGACCACCACCACGCCCCGGGCCATCGCCTTTTTCAGAACCGGGACGACGTTCTGCTCCTCGATCGCCGCGAGCAGAATCACGTCTGGCTGTTGGACGAGGATATTCTGGAGCGAGGCGACCTGCTGCTCGGCGTTCGGGCTCGTCGGGCCCGTGTAGGTGAAGGTGTCGCCGAGCTGCTCCGCTGTCTTCTTGGCGCCCTTTGCAGCCGCTTCGAAGTAAGGATAGGTCGTCCACTTCGGCACCATGAAGACGCGAAGCCCGCCGCCTGTCGCCGCCAGCGCGCGTCCCAGGGGAGCCGCGGCGACGAGACCGGCGCCTGCGAGAATGAACTGCCGACGGCTTACCGCCGCGGTCGCCGACAGTTCGATTTTGTCCTTCGCGGCAGAATTTTCGTCACGCGTCATTGCCTTCCTCCTTCTATCACCGGGCACTATTGCCTCGTTGCAGAGCTCTTGTGACTGATGCTCCCGCCTCCTTGGCCAAGCAATCATTCCTCCCTTGCATTTCCAACGCATCTTGGCTTCAACGCCCGAAGCGCATCGCCTGCATCAGGCTTCGACGCGCCAAGGCGCGCTCGTTGCGAATGCGGCCGATCATCTCGGGCACGAGCAGGCTCAGGATGAGCACGAGGCCGATCACGATCGTCTGAAGTCGTGGTCGACAAGTTCACAAGACCCATCCCGTTCTGAATGACATTGAGCAGCGCGACCGCGAGCACCAGGCTCGAAATGCGCCCGGCGCCACCATAGATATCGAGGCCCCCGAGCGCCACGGCCGTGACGACGGTGAGGATCGTGCCGCTCGCGCTGTCGCCGCCGCCCGAGCCGTACTGCCCGACGAAGATGAGGGCCGCGAGTTCGGCGATCGTCCCGGCGATGCAGAAGGTGACGGTCTTGGCGCCGGCCACCGAGATGCCGCTATAGCGAACCGCCTCGCTGGCGCGGCCCACTGCGTAGAAGGAGCGGCCGATCGTCGTCAGACGCAATACGACCGCCAGGGCCAGCGCGACTGCAGCGAACACGACAAGCGAGATCGGCACGGGCCCGATGCTGGCGGCGCCGATCGCGTAGATCGAGGCCGGGAAGGTGGTGAAGCCGTTCGTGCCGCCAACGAGGTAGGCGGCTCCCTGGTAGCCGCCGAGCGTGCCGAGAGTGACCGCCAGCGACGGCAGCTTGCCGTAGGCGACGAGCACGCCGTTGAAGGCCCCGAGCGCAAGCCCGGTGGCCAGCGTCGCCAGCACGATCAGCACCGGATTGACGTGGTCTTGCGACAGCAGTCCGAGCACCACCGTGCAAAATGCGAGGTTCGAGGTCAGCGAGATGTCGATCTCCCCAACGAGGACGACCGGCGCCAGTCCGAGCGCCAGCACCCCCGAGACGACCATCGCCCCGGTGCTCGTCAGCAATTGGTCGAGGTTGAGGAACAGCGGCGAAGCAAAGCTTGCCCAGATCGACGCAAGCACGATGAGCACGACCAGCGTCAGGTTCCAGCCTCTTCTTCCGAGGTAGACCTTTTGGACACGCTCCGACGGCATGACTACGCCCGCCTCTGTATGAGATAGCGTTGCAAGAAGACGTCGAAACCGACGGCGAACACGATCGCAACGCCCTGAACCAAGGTCTGCCAGCTGCCGGACAGCCCGAGCTGGACAAGGCCGTTGCTCACCGTGGCGATGACGAGCCCTCCGACCGCGGCGCCGACCATGCCGCCGGAGCCGCCGAGCAGGCTCACCCCGCCGATCACCGCCGCGGCGAGCGTCTGCAGCTCCCACCCGGATCCGATGTCGACCGTGATGGTGCCGACCTGCGCGCCAAGCAACAATCCCGCAAAACCGGCGAGCGCGCCTTCCAGCACATAGGCTTGCAAAACGAGTTGCTGCGCGACTCAGCCCGTAGTAGACGGCGGCGCGCGGGTTCGAACCGATGGCGTAGAGCGACGCGCCGAAGGAGGTGTGCCGCATCGCGAGCGCCGCCAGCGCCGTAAGCGCGAGCGCCACGATCACGATCACGGGTATTCCCGCGACCTTCGCCGAGACGAACTGAAGGATCCAGTTGGCTTGCTGTGCGGTGCCGATTTCCTCGCCTTGGGCGAGAGAGTAGACGACGCCACGAAAAATCGAGAGCGTGCCGAGCGTGGCGACCAGGGAAGGGATCCTCCCGTAGGCGACGATCGCTCCATTAATGAGCCCGAAAAGGGCGCCTATGATTATCGCGGCCGGGATCAGCAGCGGGCCGATGGCGCTTGTGTGGGTGTAGACGAGGGCCGGAATGTAGCCGGCGGCCGCCATTACCGACCCGATCGACAGATCGAGGTTGCGGGTGAATACCACGAGCGCTTGCGCCAGCGCGGCGATGACCAGGATCGCGGCGGTGAACAGCACCGTCGTGATGTTCGAGACGAGCAGGAAGCGCGGCGAAAGAGCCGTGAACAGCGGTACGAGGAAGACGAGGATCGCGAACGGCCCGAGATTTCTCGCCCGCAGCAATACGGCCTGGACGGCGCGGCTGTCGAGCGCCCGGCGCCGCTTGATGACGATCGCCGGCGGCGCCTCCTCCTTCACCGCTCGCTCGTTTCTTGTGAAAGTCTCATCGAACCCCCTCAACCGCTTCGTTACGATGCTTCCGTAATGCGACGTTGCCCCCGGATTCCCTGTTTGCCCGGCCTTCGGGAGAATTATTCCGCTCTTAGCGCGCAAGAATTCCTCTGTTCTCTCGCCTAAGGGAATTGCGCCCAGTCATTCAAACAATTGGCTTTTCCGGATGCGCCTAGTCGCCGAAAACAGCCAGAATCGCCAAATTCGCTGCAGATTTCCCTGTTCGCAGGGAATCCGGGCTTGCCATTCGCCCGGGACACCGCTGACGTTCACCCCGGCAGCGTCCGCTTCGCCAGTTCGATAAAATAGGCGACGCCGTGGGCGATGGCGGCGTCGTTGAAGTCGTATCTCGGGTTGTGCAGCCCGGCCGTGTCGCCGTTGCCGATGAATATGTAAGCTCCGGGAACCTGGCGCAGGACGAAGGCGAAGTCCTCCGCGCCCATGACGGGCCTGACATCGTCGCGGACGCCCTCGGACCCCGCGACCGCGCGCATGGCTTCGAGCGCGAGCTCGGTCTCCGCCGGATGGTTGACGGTCGGCGGGTAGGGCGCGTCGGCTCTCCGGTCGAGACGGGCCGTGACGCCCAGAGCCGCAGCCGCCGATACGCAGATCCGCTCGAGGTCCACCTGGATGGTCCTGGACACGCTCTCGGAAAATGTGCGGATGTTGCACTTCATCTCGACCTTGTCCGGAATCACGTTGAAGGCCTCGCCGCCGTGGATCGAGGTGATCGAAACGACGGCAGGGTCGAGCGGGTCGACGACGCGCGAAACGATGGTCTGCACCGCCGTCACGATATGACTGGCGCCGACAATCGGATCGCGCGTGAGATGGGGGAACGCGGCATGGCCACCGACGCCCTCGACCGTGATGACGAAGCTCTCCGTCGCGGCCATGGCGGCGCCACGCACCACCCCGAACTGGCCGACCGGCATTCCCGGCCAGTTGTGCACGGCGTAGGCGCCCTTGACCGGGAAGCGCTCGAGCATCCCGTCATCGATCATCGCCTGCGCCCCCGCGCCGCCTTCCTCGGCCGGCTGGAAGCAGAAGACGAGCGTGCCGTCGAACTCGCGGTTTTCGGCGAGCCAGCGCGCCGCGCCAAGCAGCATCGTCGTGTGGCCGTCGTGACCGCAGGCGTGCATGCGGCCGGGCGACGCGGAGGAATATTCGGCGCCGCTCGCCTCGACGATGGGCAGGGCGTCCATGTCAGCGCGAAGCAGAACGCGCGTGTCCGCATTCCGCGCCGCCCCCTTCGCGCCGTGCAGGATCCCGAGGATCCCGGTCTTGCCGACGCCTTCGACGATTTCGTCGAAGCCGAACCCCCGCAGCCGCTCGGCGACGACGCGCGAGGTGCGCGGCAGGTCGTAGGCCAGCTCGGGGTGGCGGTGGAAGTCGCGCCGCCATTCCGTAAGCTCCGGAATCATGGCGGCGATGGAATTCTTCAGCGGGGCGTTCATCTCTCGCGCCTCCTCAAGCCGGGACGACGGCTGCGACGACGAAGGATCGACGGTAGAAGGCGAGCGCCGGTTCGGCAAGCCTCAGAGTCCCTATATATTCGGCAAGAGATTTTTGAGGGCGCCGGGCGGGAGGCGGCCACAGCGACGGAGATTTGCGATGAGCGCGCCCGCGCCCGGAATTCTGAGCCTCGTTCCCTTCGTCAGCGTCGACCACATGATGCGGATCGTCTGGGAAAAGGGGGTCGAGCGGATGATCTCCGAACTGGCGGGCTACATCGAAGAGGACTTTCGCCGCTGGGAAGTGTTCGACAAAACGCCGCGGATCGCCGCCCATTCGGCCGAAGGGGTGATCGAACTGATGCCGACCAGCGACGGGGCAACCTACGGGTTCAAGTACGTCAACGGCCATCCGAAGAACGCCAGCGAGGGGCGCCAGACGGTGACGGCCTTCGGCGTGCTGTCGCACGTCGACAGCGGTTATCCGATGCTGATCTCCGAGATGACGATCCTTACCGCCCTGCGGACCGCGGCGACCTCGGCGCTCGCCGCCAGACATCTTGCCCCGCCGGCCGCGCGCACGATGGCGATCATCGGGGCAGGGGCGCAGTGCGAATTCCAGGCCTTGGCGTTCAAGGCCTTGTGCGGGATCGAGTTGGTCCGGATCTACGACATAGATCCGGCGGCGACCCGCAAGGCAGTCGCGAACCTGACAGGGCAGGGGATTGGCGCGATCCCGTGCCGTACGAAGGAGGATGCGATCCTCGGGGTCGAGATCATCACCACCTGCACCGCCGACAAACGCTTCTCGACCATCCTGACCGACAACATGATCGGCGCGGGAGTGCATATCAACGCGATCGGCGGCGACTGCCCGGGGAAGACCGAACTCGCCCGCGACATCCTGCTCAAGTCCGACATTTTCGTCGAATACGCGCCGCAGACGCGGATCGAGGGGGAGATCCAGCAGCTCGAAAAGAATTACCCGGTGACGGAGCTCTGGCAGGTGCTGGCGGGGATAGCGCCGGGCCGTCGCGATGCGCAGCAGACCACCCTATTCGATGGCGTCGGCTTCGCAATCGAGGACTTTTCCGCGCTCCGCTACATTCGCGACCAGCTCCCCTCAACTGGCCATTACGTCAATCTCGACCTGCTCGCCGATCCGGACGATCCGCGCGATCTTTTCGGGATGCTCCTGCGCGCCCGGCCCAAGGCCATGATTTGAAGTGTTCCTTGTCCACCGGGAGCCGGGCGGGACCTGCGGGCGAAGCGGCCCGTTCGGCGCAAAAAGCGAGATTGGGAAGCGGCGGGCGGCGGCCGCGCCAATGAGAATGATCGTGTCCCCCGAATGCTCGCGGACGCGGATGCTGCTGCCGGGCAGGTCTAACGTATTTGCGAGGTCGATGATTTTCGGCCACGCCGCCCTGGGGCTGTCGAGCGGAACGGATGTCTCGGCGGCGATGACGTTGTCATCTTGGAGGATTTCGAAGTCGTAATACGCCACCCGGACGCCTCCCGTTTGCGGCGGACACTCCAGCCAGACGCCTCGTTAGCGGACGCCTGTTCTCTTATACCAAAGTCTATAGCGCAAATCCGGCCCGTCGGCTAGCGCAAAATCGCTCGGAAAGTTCAGCGAGGCCGTATCCGGTCGGTGAAGCCCGTCGCGGCGGCCGACGACCCCACGAGCGCCGTGCCCCGTCGTCAGCCGCCGCAGCGCCTACCGCCCGCGCGTCGCCGCACGCGACTCCGCAACCTGGCGCACCCTTCGAGGCGCAAAATCGCCCATAGGCCGGATCGTCGGGCAGCAAATTGATTTCGCTCAATTGACCGCGTCAACGCAGGTCGGGACGCCGGATGGCAAGCCGGCGCAGCTCGATCGACGGGCAGCGATTCATGACGGCCGTCACACCCTCGTCGCGGGCGCGCTTGGCCGCCGCCTCGTTGATCACTCCGACCTGCATCCAGACCACCCGCGGCAGCGGATCGAGTCGAAGGGCCTCGTCGACGACACCGCCTGCGGCGGCCGAGTTCCGGAACACGTCGACCATGTCGATCGGCCCGGGGACGTCAGCCAAACGAGCGCTGACCGGGCGGCCACGGATGAGCGCCCCGGCGTGGCCGGGATTGACCGGAAAGGTCTCGAAGCCGCGTTCGATGAGGACGCCCAGAACGTCGTTGGACGGGCGCGCCGGGTTGGGCGAGGCGCCGACGACGGCGATCCTCCGCACGGTCGTCAGGATGTCGCGGATCTCATCGTCGCTGAGGCCATCGACACTGGGCATGTCAGGCGTCCCAACGCGGCCGCCGCTTTTCGAGGAAGGCGCCGATCCCTTCGACGGAGTTGGGCTCGGCGAGATTGTCGACCATGGCCTTGGCGGCGAGCGCATAGGCGACGTCGAGAGGCTGTTCTATTTGCTCGTAAAAGGCGCGCTTGCCGATCGCGAGCGTCGGCGCCGAGCACTCCGCGATCTCGCGCGCCAGAGCCTGGGCCTCGGCCAGCGCCTGACCTTGCGGAACGACGCGGTTGACGAGGCCGAACCGCTCGGCCTCCGCCGCGCTGTAGAGTTTTCCGGTCAGCGCCATTTCCATGGCGCGCTTGCAAGACACCGATCGTCCGACCGCGACCAGCGGGGAGGAGCAGAAGAGGCCGATATTCACGCCGGGCAAGGCGAACCGGGCGTTCTCCCCGGCGATCGCCAGGTCACACGAGGCGACCAACTGGCAACCCGCTGCGGTGGCGACGCCCTCGACCGCCGCGATGACCGGCTTCGGCAATGCGACGATCGCCTGCATCAGGGTCGCACAACGCATCATGATCTGCTCGTAGAAGGCATGGCCGCGGTCCGGATCGTTGCGGTGGGCCTGGATCTCCCTCAAGTCGTGGCCGGCGCTGAGCGCCGGCCCTTCGCCGGCGACCACGACGGCGTGAGTCTTTGTGTCCTTGGCGAGGTCGGCGAAGGCGATGATCAGCGTATCGATCATCGCGAGGCTGAGCGCATTGCGGTTATGCGGGGCGGCCAGCGTCAGGGTGACGACGCCGGGATTGTCCTCGCGGCGGAGGAGGGGCGGGACGGTGGGGGCAGTCATGGGCTTTCCGGGACGGGCGCGGACGGGCGGGATGCTACTTGCCTGCGGCTGAACAGTAAATGTGCTGGCTGAGCGCGCGTTCCTGTGCAGCCCACGGCCGCCCGGTGCGGAGACTGGAGACGCGCCCGCGATTTGACGTCTCGGCGCGCCGTGGATCTGGCGCAGCATGACGACGACGGAAGGAAAGCGGCGGTAGGGGGCAGGAAATGGGACGCCAGGGGAAAGGGAGAGGAACCCCAGCGGAAGGAAAAGGAACCCCAGGGGAAGCAACTTACGTACATGAATTCAGCTTTTTCAATGAGTTGTGCGTTCAGGGAGTGCAAATCGACAATCGGTTGCGTCCGACGGCCGGCATCCTCCGCGGCTCGGCGATAGGGAAATCCGTGGCTGAAGCCCGGGCTCCCGCTCAGGCCGCCTTGGGAATTCCGGGCGACTTGCGACTGCGCGGCCAAAGCGCGCGGCGCGGCGTGGGCTTCCTCCACTTTTAGCAAGCCCGGGCGCTGATTCAATCTTTTCAAGGTTTTGCGGCGGGATTTCCGGGACTCGGCGACCGCCGATCCGTGAAGATAGCCGACTTCTTGGTTTCCGGATCTGGAGTCACTCAACTTCGCAACTTTCAACGGAAGTGGAAATAGACGGTTGCCAAGCGGTAACAAAAGGGCCTCCCGTCGCTCGATGCGTATCGCCTGCCGCGGCTTGCTGCGCCCTGCGCGCCGGCGCGGGATCCGGGATTATCGGTCATGCGTGGCTCACGGAAAGGACAATGACACAAGAACCCGTGTTTATCAAGGAAAAGTTCTTGTTATGTTCATATCCACTCGGTTTGTTGTGGCCCAGCAAGAGCTTATCCAGGGTAGGCGGCGGAAGACGACTCGCGAGCCGCGGCAGGCGCGCCTTCAGCCGAGTCGGCGAAGACGCTGTGGCGCTGCATCCTGCTTGGACTCATTCAGAGATTTCCCCTCGCATCCAAGCGACGCCGCCGTCGACGACCAGCGCATCCCCTACGACATAGTCGCCCGCGCGCGAGGCGAGAAAGATCGCCGCGCCAGCCACGTCCTCGGGCGTCCCGATCCGGCGAGCGGGAATCCGCCTCGCCAAGGCGTCGCCGTGATCGCGCGCCACCTTGTTCATGGTGGAGGCGAAGGCGCCGGGCGCGATCGCGGAGACGACGATGTGCTGCGGCGCGAGTTCGAGCGCCAAGCGCTTGGTCAGGTGGATCAGCCCGGCCTTCGAGGCGGCGTAGGAATAGGTCGGCTGCATGTTGACCGAGAGGCCGTCGATCGAGGCGACGTTGATCACCTTGGCCGGGCGCTCGGGGCTTGCCGCCGCCCGCAGCGCGCCGATGAGCGCCTGGACGAGGAAGAAGGGGGCCTTCACATTGAGGTCCATCACCTTGTCCCAACCGCTCTCCGGAAACCCCTCCATTTCGGCCCCCCAGGCGGCGCCCGCGTTGTTGACCAGAACGTCGAGCCTCGATTCCCTGGCGAGATAGAGTTTTGCGAGGTTTTGCGCCCCCGACGCGCCCGATGCGTCGGCGGGAATGGCGACGCATTCGCCCAACGCCGACAGACGCTTGGCCGTCTCCTCGCAGGCGGAAGCCTTGCGGGCGGAAATATAGACTTTTGCGCCGGCCCTGACGAAACCCTCCGCGATCATTTCGCCGATGCCGCGCGAACCGCCGGTGATGAGCGCCACGCGCCCTTCGAGAGAAAACAGGTTTTGCATCGGAAGACGGCCTCGCTGCTCAAGGAAAGTTGACCTTTCGGCGGTCGTCAGGCGCCGGATTCCTTGGGATCGAGATTTCCCCGATGACCCTCCTGCAGCACCTGAAAACCGCCGCCTTTTCCGGCGTTCGCCGGATTATGTCCGGTCGGCGGGGAAACGCTGACTCGGTTTCGATTTTAGGACAAGGCCCAATCTTTTTCAGGAGCGTCTCGGTTTGAATTTTGGGTTTGGGCGGAGAGCGCGCTTTTACGGGCCGCCTCGAGAAAGACCGGAGTCTCGGGCGAGAACCGGCATTCGAGTGCGAGCCGAAACACGGTTCACCGTCCTGGGCGCGCGTGTTGGCTTGGAGCGATGCGTGATGCTGGTCTCATGGGCGGCTGTCGAGGCAGCCCATGTCCCGGCTCATCCTCCTCTCGTCCCTGACGACAGGTACGGCGGGTCTCGCGACGACGGGTGCGCTTTGCTTGGCCGTCCCCCCAGTCACCGCCTCATGAACCGCCGAAACAAGATGACGAGCGTGATGAACGCGATGGCGACGCATCCGAGCCGACCATGCACTAGCTCCTCAACTGTAAACCGATCGCGAAGGCGAGAGACAGCGAGATGCTCACCTTTGCGCGTTGCTGACTTCATCAACGCGGGGCTGGAAGGGCGCTATCATTCTTCCCCATTTTGAAGTAGCTCCGATTGTGAGCGCTTACGGTAAATTTTGAAATTGAGCGCTCTGGAGGCGACTGGGACGAGGTCGGCATGGGGTTTGTGGCTCTCCCGTCCTTGAATGGGCCACTTGGAGGAATTTCGGTCTGTGAGCGGGCGCAATTTATGTCTTGCTTGAGTGAGTGGCATGAACCGTAAACAGCGTCGAGCGGCAACAAATCAACCTCACGCTGAGCTAGCGTCAGCATTCAGCCAGGCGGTGGCGCTTCATCAAGCTGGTCGATTGGCAGAAGCCGAGAGGATTTATGGGCAAATCCTGAAAATGGATCCCAATCACTTTGATAGTCTGCATCTGGTCGGTGTCATTTACTCTCAACGGGGCAACCACGTGGAGTCGGTACGGCAAATCGACCTTGCCTTAAAGATAAACCCCAAAGCTGCCTATGCGCACAGCAACCGCGGCAATATCCTGATGAAGCTACAGCGGCTCGACGAGGCGCTGGCGAGCTTCGACAAGGCGATCGCGCTCAAGCCTGACTCTGCGGAGGCCTTCAACGACCGCGGCAATGCGCTGCAGAAGCTGAACCGGCTCGACGACGCGCTGGCGAGCTACGACAAGGCGATCGCCCTCAAGTCCGACTATCCGGAGGCCTTCAACAACCGCGGCCTTGCGCTGCAGGAGCTGAACCGGCTCGACGACGCGCTGGCGAGCTACGACAAGGCGATCGCCCTCAAGTCGGACTATGCCGAAGCCTTCTACAACCGCGGCAATGCGCTGCAGGAGCTGAACCGGCTCGACGACGCGCTGGCGAGCTACGACAAGGCGATCGCGCTCAAGCCCGACTATGCGGGGGCCTTCAACAACCGCGGCCCTGCGCTGCAGAAGCTGAACCGGCTCGACGACGCGCTGGCGAGCTACGACAAGGCGATCGCGTACAAGTCCGGCTATGCGGAGGCCTTCAACAACCGCGGCCTTGCGCTGCAGGAGCTGAACCGGCTCGACGACGCGCTGGCGAGCTACGACAAGGCGATCGCGCTCAAGTCCGGCTATGCGGAGGCCTTCAACAACCGCGGCCTTGCGCTGCAGGAGCTGAACCGGCTCGACAAGGCGCTGGCGAGCTACGACAAGGCGATCGCGCTCAAGCCCGACTATGCCGAGGCCTTCTACAACCGCGGCAGTATCTTGAGGGAGCTGGACCGGCTCGACGACGCGCTGGCGAGCTACGACAAGGCGATCGCGCTGAAACCCGACTATGCGGAGGCCCAATTCGCCCTGTGTATGGCGGAATTGCCCATCCTGTACGAGAACGAGCCGGAAATCACTGTGCGGCGCACGGCCTATGAACGGCGTCTCAATGCCTTATGCGAGGCGGCCGATCGCAGCACTAATCTCGCTGATGTCGCGAAAGGAGTTGGCTCTAGACAACCGTTCTTGCTCGCTTATCAGGGCTACAACGATCGCGATCTCCAGGCCATTTATGGCTGTTTCGTGTGCCGGGCCATGGCTAAGCGCTACCCGCCAGCGCCCTTGGCCGCACCACCAGGAGAGACGGAGCCAGTGCGCGTAGGCATCGTCAGCGGATTTTTCCGGCATCATTCCAATTGGAAGCTTCCGATCAAAGGCTGGCTCAGCCAGTTGGATCGTCAGCGGTTCCGAGCATTCGGCTATCACACCGGAAACCGAGAGGATGGCGAGACAAAGGTGGCAGCCTCTTTTTGCGATCGTTTTGTCCAGGGTCCCTTGCCACTCGATCGCTGGCGGCAAGAGATCTTGGCCGATGCCCCCCACATCCTGATCTATCCAGAAGTGGGCATGGACCCCATGTCGGCTCAACTCGCCGCACAACGGCTGGCTCCGGTTCAATGCAATTCCTGGGGCCACCCCGAAACCAGCGGCTTTCCAACTCTCGATTACTATTTGAGTAGCGATTTGATGGAGCCGCCCGACGGCCAGGACCATTATACGGAACGCTCGTCCGGCTCCCTAATCTATCGGTCGATTGTGAACCGATCGATCCGCCTTCAGTCTCGATCACTCGGCAGGATTTGCGATTGCGCTCAAACGCCATCGTCTATTGGTGTGGACAATCCCTTTTCAAATATTTGCCTCAATTCGATGAGGTGTTTCCCCGAATTGCGCGCGCGGTAGGCGATTGCCAATTCGCCTTCATCCAACATCTGAGAGGCGCACATATTACCAATCTCTTCCGCCAGCGGCTCGATCGGGCATTCGGTGCATTGGGTCTGAATGGCGACGAATACTGCTGTTTCCTACCCCGCCTCGATCAGAGCAATTTCCTTGCAGCGAGCGGTCAGTGCGACGTCTTTCTCGATAGCATCAATTGGTCCGGTTGCAACTCGACTTTGGAAAGCTTGCCCCACAATCTGCCCATCGTGACCACTGGGGGGCCTCTCATGCGAGGTCGCCACAGCATGGCGATCCTCAGAATGATGGGTGTCACCGAAACCATCGCGGAGACGGTCGACGATTATGTATCAATCGCGGTTCGTTTGGCTCGTGATGTGCCATGGCGAATGGCTGTCAAAGCCAAGATTTCCGCCAACAAGCATCGAGTCTATTTTGATAGCGCCTGCATTTTGGGATTGGAACAGTTTCTGAATCATGTCGCTCGCCGAAACCCCTCCATCGCGCCGAGAGTCTTATAAGAGCCGCCGGTCGCCAGCGACGTAAACAAGCGTTCGTGATTATTCTCAACAGGTTCGAAGATTGATGGTCCGTCAATTGTTAACCTTTGTTCACATGCGGTGCGCGGGCTTGGCGGCCAAAAACGCACCGTGTTTTCGACCCTCCTGTGGCCCAGCGCCTTCGGTCTCTCCACCGTGGTGCGGGGCTTTTTCCGCAACCGCGCCGGGCGACCGACCGGAACGAGGCGCGGGCCTCGACCTCGACCAGCGTTAGGTTGATTTCGTATGACCGCTTTCCCGCGAGGCGGTCGGTCGGTAATCTCTTAAGCGCTACGACAGCTGCAATGGACGTGAGATTAGCAGGGGCCTAATCTATCGCCTTGAACTCTCGATTGCCTAGCAAACTGTCTTGACCAGCGGGGGGATGTTCTGCGCCGGAGCGGCTGGTCGGACGCTCCGGCGAGCGAAGCGCCTGGGGGGAATCGCGATGGCAGCGTCACCGCCAATCGACCTCGAGCCGCGCGGCGAACTGACCGTCCGCCTGATCGCCATGCCTGGCGACACAAACGCCAACGGCGATATCTTCGGCGGGTGGGTGTTGAGCCAAATGGACCAGGCCGGCGGAATCGCGGCCTCCGAAAGGGCGCAGGGCCGCGTCGTTACGATCGCCATCGACGCGATGACATTCATTCGTCCGGTCCGGGTCGGCGACGTGCTGTGTGTGTACACGGCGGTCGATCACGTCGGCCGCACCTCGATGAAGGTCCATATTGAGGCTTGGGCCAGGCGATTTCACACCCACCATCGGGAGAAGGTGACGGACGCGACCTTCACCTTCGTCGCCGTGGACGATTTGGGACGGCCGAGGCGAGTCGAACACGGAATGACGCCGCCACGCCTGACGCTGTCGCCTCCTGTACAAGGCCCGAAATCAAAACAGATGCACCACCGCTTTCTCCTCGTCTTTCCAATGGGTCTCGCCTCCACCGGTCAGCCGGCGACGCCCGCTTTCCCACCTATCCCCGCCGCGATTTCCGCTCGGCCCCGAGCGCGGCCATCGCACTCATTCACGGCAATCGGTTCCAGCCGCCCTCTGCCGTGTCGCCGGCCGCCGATCGCCGATCGCCGAGGCGCTGTCGGTCCAGGGGGTCTCAGGTGAGATTTTGGGGCTGAGCGCGTGAGGGATTCCCGCTTTGGGAAATCCCTCTCGCGCCTTTCCCCGCACGGTTTTTTCCGCTAGGCAGCGCGCTTCTCGCTTCCTATCGGACAAGGCGGACCGTTCCATGCATCGCTACCGCACGCATACCTGCGGCGCCCTCGGGCTGACCCTGGTCGGCGAATCCGTGCGCCTGTCCGGCTGGTGCCACCGCATCCGCGACCATGGCGGTCTTTTGTTCATCGATCTGCGCGACCATTACGGGATCACCCAATGCGTGGTCGATCCGGACTCGCCCGCCTTCAAACAGGCCGAGAAGCTGCGCTCGGAATTCGTCATCCGGGTCGACGGCGCGGTGCGCAACCGCCCGCCCGGCACGGAAAACCCCGAGATGCCGACGGGCCTCATCGAAGTCTATGTGCGCGAGATCGAGGTTCTGGGTCCGGCCGGCGACCTGCCGATGCCGGTGTTCGGCGACCAGCCTTATCCAGAAGACACGCGCCTCAAGTACCGGTTCCTCGATCTGCGCCGGGAGAAGCTGCACAAAAACATCATGCTGCGCGGACAAGTCATTAACTCGCTTCGCGCCCGCATGAAGGCCGAAGGCTTCTTCGAGTTCCAGACGCCGATCCTGACCGCATCGAGCCCCGAGGGCGCGCGCGACTTTTTGGTTCCCTCGCGCCTGCATCCCGGAAAGTTCTATGCGCTGCCGCAGGCGCCCCAACAGTTCAAGCAGCTCACCATGGTGGCGGGCTTCGACCGCTATTTCCAGATCGCGCCCTGTTTCCGCGACGAGGACGCGCGCGCCGACCGGTCTCCCGGGGAATTCTATCAGCTCGACATCGAGATGAGCTTCGTCACCCAGGAGGACGTGTTCGCCGCGGTCGAGCCGGTGCTGCGCGGCGTGTTCGAGGAATTCGGAGGCGGGAAGCCGGTGACCAAGACTTTCCCGATGATCCCCTACGCCCAGGCGATGCTTGAATACGGCGTCGACAAGCCGGACCTGCGCAACCCGATCAAGATCGCCGACGTGACCGAGGTGTTTCGCGCGGGAGGACGTGACCTTCAACGCCTTCAGGCAGGTGATCAAGGCGGGCGGGGTCGTGCGCGCTATCCCCGCGCCCGGGGCCTCGAAGCAGCCGCGCTCGTTCTTCGACAAGCTCAACGACTGGGCGAAGGGGGAGGGCGCGCCGGGTCTCGGCTACATCATTTTCGAGCGCGAGGGCGAGACGATGGCGGGCAGGGGGCCGATCGCCAAATTCTTGCCGCCGGACGGCCCAGAAGGCGCTGGTCGCGAAGGCAAAGCTTTCGGCGGGCGACGCGGTGTTCTTCGCCTGCGACAAGGCGGACAAGGCGGCGAAGCTCGCCGGCGCGGCGCGCATCCGCATCGGCGCCGACCTCGAACTCTCGCAAGGCAGACGCATTCGAATTCTGCTGGATCGTCGACTTCCCGATGTACGAGTGGAACGAGGAAGAGAAGAAGATCGACTTCTCCCACAATCCCTTCTCGATGCCGCAGGGCGGACTGGAGGCGCTCGAGAGCGAGGACCCGCTGACCATCAAGGCGTTCCAGTACGACATCGTCTGCAACGGCATCGAGCTGTCGTCGGGGGCGATCCGCAACCATCGCCCCGACATCATGGTGAAGGCGTTCGAGATCGCGGGCTACGGCGAGGAGGTGCTGCTGGAGAAGTTCGGCGGCATGTATCGCGCCTTCCAGTGCGGCGCGCCGCCGCACGGCGGCATCGCGCCGGGCGTCGACCGCATCGTCATGCTGCTCGCGGGCGAGGAAAATCTGCGCGAAGTGGTGCTGTTCCCGATGAACCAGCGCGCGGAAGATCTGATGATGGGCGCGCCTTCCCCCGTGACGGCGCGCCAGCTGCGCGAGCTCCCCATCCGCCTCACCTTGCCGGAAAGGGGAGGGGCCGGCGGCGGAAGTTAATCCTTTTGTTAAAGAAACGAAGAGGGAATTTCTCCCGCTTTGGCTGGTTCGACGCTCCCTTGTCCCCAAAAGGCGCAACAAATCAGCGTCGGCGGAAGAAATTCCCCGCTCAATCGAGCGATAAATGTTCCCCCGGGGAGGGGGGAAAAATTTGGGCGAAAATACCGCGAAAGCGAGAAATTGAGGCGAGGGCCAACCCACGTCGCCGGCCGGGCTGACGACGAGCCGCAAGACAAGCGCTTGCCCTTGTTCGGGCTCTCCGCCCGTGTTAGCCACGCGGTCGAAATCGGGGTATAGCGCAGCCCGGTAGCGCGGAAGTTTTGGGTACTTCAGGTCGCCGGTTCGAATCCGGCTGCCCCGACCATTTTAATTAAACGTTTCAGTCCCGCAAGGCCGTTACCGGACCTCAACCCTCATGCGCGGATCTCCAAGCGCGGCCACGCCAAGACACGTCCAGATCGGCTTATGGTTTGGCATGCTCTTGCGGAACTGGCGAGCTATCTCCGCCGTCGCGGCGAGGATCGCACCGTCAGCTTCTGGCACGTGATCAGAGTTGACGTGAGCCACGTTCGACCAGTCGAGCCCCACAGCCTTGAGCATGAAGGCGACATTATCGAACGCTTGCTGAATCTCGGTTTCGATTGAGACGCCGGCGGGAAATTCGAGCGTGTCGGGACGCCAACCGCCTTGACCGGATAGCTCACGCGACCATCGATCTCCATCACTTGCAAAGTAGCTGTATTCGGCAGCATTCTTTTCTCCCCAAGCTCCTGGTGCGAGCAGCTTGAATCTCGGCAACGTCCCGCTCCTGTAATCGAACGCCTCGGACTACCTTATTCTCGAACCCAGACTGAAGCGCTCGCCGAGCAAAAGCAAGCGGAGCCGCAGCTTCGAGCTGCGATAGAGCTCGCGAAAAGCGCGCTGTCCTCCCTTGCGTCGCCGGGGACCGTGCTGCGCCCGGCCGCCTTAATTCATCTCGCGTCGACCAGGAGCTGCGGGCACCGGAGGGCCGCGCCGATCCGCCTCATTGAGCAAGCTGAAGTTTCGACGAGGACGGGACGGAGGAAGCGCCATGACCTCGGCATAAAGCTCGTTGCCGACAATGTGCTGCGCCGCGTCCGAAGGATGCTCATTGTAGTAATAAAAGTACTTGTTCGGCGTCGGACATGTCGGCGCGCCTCGATGAAAATCACGACATGGATCGGTTACGTTGGTCATTCCGTATTTCGACGGGCGCCCGATGATCTTGTCGTAGTCGGGTCCCCAATTGCTCAGGCCGAAGACAGCGCCGGGGAACTCAGCCCTGAGCTTGGGCACGAGCGCCCTGTGTCCCGGATTGAGGTTGTCGGCGCTGTCGGTGAACACGGGGACTTTCGACGGAAGGAGGGCGATCTCGAAAAGACGAGCACCGGCCTTATAGAGCATGGCCACCTGAGCCGTGGTTGCGGCGTCGACTTCCGCCGATGTGACGAACTTGTGGTCGTTCAACCCGCCAAGCAGGAAGAACAGGGACGTGCGAGGATCGAACGTCACCTTGCGCTGCGCGACGTCATTGCGAAACTCCGCGACCTGCTCGGTGAGGCTCCTGGGCTGCGTCGCCGGCGGCCTCGGCCCGACAAAAACGCGTGCGCCGGCTTCCGCAAAGTTGATCCCGTCCGTTCCCGGATCCGGATTCTTCGAGGTGGTCAGCGTGATGCCGAAATCCTTCGCCAAATAGGCGACCGCTGTATTCCCATTGGTGGTTTGTTTGACGAACGCGCCGGTGTCGGAGTAGCTGTCGCCGAAAACAAAGAGGTCATGGATCTCTGCCGCGGAAGCGATTTTGGGAACCATGAGAGCGGAAAGGATGACGATGGCGGCGAAGAGGCGTCGATCGAAGGCCATGACAGTCTTTCAATGTGGATTGAGTTGAAACTCATATGGGTAACTCATCAATCGGCCATTCGGCGCCGCCGCGGATAATTCGCGCGACCCTGTTGTCAGAAGGCCTGGGCTATGTAAAAGCCAGCCGAAGGGCCGTCGTGCAGTCCTGAAGCTCCGCTTGGACGTTGATTCGAAGAGCCACATATGACCGCTCGCATTTCCTGCCGGCCCGAAGCGCCATGCAGTCGGGCCAGGCGAAGGACAAATGGATCCTCGAATACGAGCCGGAGATCCCGCTCGCGATCGAGCCCTTGATGGGCTGGACGAGTTCGAGTGACATGAAACAGCAGGTGAGGCTGCGCTTCGACACGAAAGAGGAGGCGATCGCCTACGCTCAGCGCAATGGGGTGGCCTACCGCGTCGAAGAGCCGAAGCCGACCCAGCGCAAGATCCTTTCCTATTCCGACAATTTCCTGACGAATCGCGTCGTTCCGTGGTCGCATTGACGCGCCATATGAACAGCGCGCCACCCGGTCCGGATTGGCTCCGTAGCTCAGTTGGATAGAGCGGCCGCCTTCTAAGCGGCAGGTCGTAGGTTCGAGCCCTACCGGAGTCGCCAATTCCACCGGTAACTTACTTGGATGAACTTGTTGCGGAAGATTAACGTGCGGCGGGATTTGAGGTAATCGTCCGGGTAGCTCTTCCGGCAGGGCCTCTCAGCACTGCGCAGTAACCCGTTGAACGGCTCCTCATTTGCTCGCGGCTGGGAATGGAAAAGGGCGGCCGAAGCCGCCCTTTTCGCAATTGAGAAATTTTCTATGCCAACGCTGGAACCGCCTGAATGAGACTGTCTCTGAAAGCGGTCCAAAGCTCGCTGACCCCGGCCCTCGGCTTCAGATGGCGGGAAAGTCCTCCGTGGCCCTGTTCCGGATCACTGTCGAGCTCGATGTGCTTTTCGAGGAAGTGCCTGAAAGCCAGCAGCAACGGGTCATCCCAGCGCGGAGCCTTCAATATGCTCTGAAACACGCTTTCTAGACCGCCATCCTCATAGCTGGACAGGCTCGACGCCCGGGTGAGATCGTCCTCCGTGCGAATTCTCGCGAGGTACGCAGTCCCGATCCTCTGGAGGCCAGCTCGACGATCTTCGTCGATCGCCGTTATCCCCAACGTCCTCCGCATAAATTCATCGTGGTTTACACGCTCTCCGGAAGCGACGATCCCTGGATAGGGCGAAAGATTGTCCGTATCACGTTCGCCGCGGTCCAGTTCCTCCAGACGCGAATTCCTTGGATACAGCCCGCGGGCTATCTCCAGATTTTCCCGAAACTGAACAGAAAAATAATAATAAACCCAGGCGACATCCGTAAGCTCGCGCGCAGAAAGACGTCCCCAATTCAGTTCGCAAATCTCATCAACAACCTGATCGCAAATACTTTTTCCATCCCAAACGCGCTCGCTTGCAATTTCAGTATCACGCTCCAAAACGACCTGGTTCATCGAATCGTCCTCCACAAATTGGCGTGAGCCGAATGTGCAAACCAAACGAAAGGTCCTGTCCCAAGCACTCGGCAATCAAACGCCCAGCTGTCCCACAACCGCTGACGTTGTAGACTTAATCTCATTGGAGGGGGCGGCGTCGCAAGGGGCCGACCAAAGTTTGTAATCTTTCTAATGCGCCTGGAGTTCATCATGTAGAAAAGGCAGGCAGCATCGTAACCGTGGACGAAGCATTCTCGCCTCGACGTAACTGACCTGACATATTTATGTATATCTTTCAGTAATTTGTTCTGATCAAGATATGTTTTGCTTGAGCGGAAGCCCTCGCTGGAGACCGAGCCGCCTCTGCAGACGGCCCCGGGAGCGGGGCGGATGGGTGACCGACAAAGCATGGCTGTAAAGACGGCCTCTCCTGAAACGACCTGTCGCCGGAATATCGCCCGCACCGCCATCTGCAACCCACCCACGCGTTGCGGAAACCGGGACGGCGGCGTCTATTCAAGATGACTTTCGCCGCCCGTCGCTATGCCTTGAAGGCGAAACCCGCCCACCGTCCCGCGGCCGAAGCCTGGGTCAGCCTGATTTCGGGTGTCTCCAATCTCGTCGCCGGACGCTGCGACGGCGGGATCGCAGTCGCCAACGTGCGCTGAAACTGGGTTGCGGGGCCGAAGTTTCCGCGTCGCTGGCCGCGTCGGCGCGTCATCCGCTTTGGTTCCATAATATCTATTACTTGGCGAATCAGAGCCGCCGGGCAGAGACTTCCGCGGTCTGCCTTCGGGTCCAAGCCGCCCCTCGCTCGTCGCGCTTTTGGCTGGGAATTCCGCTTGACGCGGATCAATGCCGGCGTCCGTTTCCTTCCTATGCTCCGGCAACATCTACGGTCGCGAGCGCATGGCCTCCGACCTGCAGAGAACGGAGCAAGGTGATGCTGGACGAGCCTGGGGTTTCGACCGGTCCAAGGGGTGCGCGCATTCGCATTCCGCGAGACAGCGGGAACGACTACACGGCCAAGGCTGCCGCCGAACGGCGCGCCTTCGTTGAGAACGAAACCGGCGCGAAGCTCGATCACCTCGCCCGATACTCGTTCGACCCTTCAATTCTACCTGGGAACATCGAAAATTTCATCGGCGCCGCGCAGGTGCCGATCGGACTGGCCGGTCCGCTGCGGGTCAACGGCGAGCATGCCCAAGGCGACTTCTACGTGCCGATGGCGACGACCGAGGGAACGCTGGTCGCGAGCTACAATCGCGGCATGCGCCTGATCGCCGAATGCGGCGGCGTGAAGTCGACCGTGGTTTGCGAGTTGATGCAGCGCTCGCCGGCCTCGACCTCTCCGCTCGACGCTCTCGAGGCGCGCGCCTTCGGCGACTGGGTCGAGGCGAATTTCGCCACGATCAAGGCCGTCGCGGAAGCGACGACCCGGTCGGGAAAGCTCCGCAATATCCGGCAATTCGCCGTCGGCCTGGTTGGGCTGCTGCGCCACCTGCGCTTCAACTTCACCACCGGCGACGCGGCCGGCCAGAACATGACCGGCCGGGCCGCCTTCGCCGCCTGCGAATGGATCAGCGCGAACTACCCCGGCGGCGCGCGCTACATCCTGTCCGGCAACACGGACACCGACAAGAAGCATTCGCACATCAACATGCTCGAAACGCGCGGTCGGCGCGTCGTCGCCGAGGCGACACTCCGGAAGGATGCGCTCAAGGCGCTCATGCGGGTCGAGCCAAAAGACCTCTTCTACGCGCGGCAGATTTCCCAGGCCGGCGCCTTCCTGGCGGGATCCGCCAACAACGGCGCGCACGCCGCGAACGGCCTCGCCGCTGTTTTCATCGCGACCGGACAGGACGTCGCCAACCTCGCCGAGTTGCATGCGGGGCTGGTCTACAGCCAGCTCCTCGACGACGGCGATTATTACTGGTCCATCACCCTCCCCGCCCTGATCGTGGTCACTGTCTGCTTCTAGAGATTGCTCGCGACTAGCGCGCAGCGCCTCCAAACTCGGCTGCCGCGGCCCAGGCAAGGCGGCGAAGCTCGCCGAAATATGCGCGGCGGTGGCGCTGGCAGGCGAGATTTCGCTCTCCTGCGCGATCCTCGCCGGCGACTGGGTGTCGAGCCACGAGCGCTACGGCCGCAACCGGCCCTGACGGCGGGGCGGGACGATTTGCTCGAGCACGTCAAGCGACCTCAAATCAAACCCGGTCGTCGACGTCGGTTTGCGCGAAGTCCTCGTTGACATAAATCAGGTGCGCCCCGCTTTGCCTGGCCGCGCCGTAAGACAAGCAATCGCCCATGTTCAAACCGCGCCTGCCCCTGCCAAACCGCTCCCTTCCGTCGATGGCATAGGAGATAGCGGGCGATGCATAGTCCCTGACCTCGATGTCGAGTTGCCGAGCCGATTCCAGCACGATCAGATGAAGCTGCCGACGGCGTCAGATTCCTCCCGCGAGTCACCGCAAGCGCGGCTTCGAAGACGTTGAAACAGGTCGTGAAAGCGGTCGCGCCGACAATGCGTTCGGCGAATTGCCGCCAACCCGGTTCCTCCAGAATGACAGCGACCAGCGCGACGTCTCGACCATGAGCGTCTCGGTCACCTGCCCTCCCCCCATTCCCGGTCGAAGAACGCCTTGTCGGCCTTTTCGCCGGTCCGTGCGGCTCGTCGCATGCGCTCGTGAATGTCCGCCAGGCGATCGACGACCGGATCGCGCGCGATCGTCGCGCTCCAGCGCCTCCTCGCAGGCGAGGCGAACCGCTTCTGTCAATGTCAGCTTTCGGGCGCGCGCAAGACGCCGCACCGCCTCGGTTGCGGACGCGTCCTTGATGTGCAGGGGCATCGGATGTTCCTAACGAGGTGTAGACGTATACACCGACAAATGTACATCAGCGAAGGCCGTGCACAAGGGCTCCCGTTACTGCGGCGCCCCGCGGAAGCGTAAGGCGCTGAAAACGGAACGGGTACGGGGCGACCGTTTCGGCGAACGGTCGCAGGACGGACCTGACGATCCCCGCCAGGAAGCGCGTCTCTTCGTCCGATGCTCAGCACGTTGGCCCGGGTGGCCTTTTCGACCGAATGTCGTCCTCCCCGACCCGCCGCCGAAGTCCTCGACGCGCATCCCGTCATAGGCCGGGACGACATGCGGCGGCAGGCTCTTCAGCAGCGTTTCGTAATCGAGATCAGTGTGAAGCTTGGTCAGATCGCCCGGTGCGGACGCATGGCCTCGATTTTTGCCAGCGCGTCGTCCAGGCTGAAATGCGAGGGATGCGGACGACAGCGGAAGGCGTCGACGATCCAGACTTCAAGGCCCTCGAGAATCCTCCGGCTCGCCTCAGGAATGCGTTTGACGGAGGCGTTAGGCGAGGGCGCCGAAGCGGAGCCCGAGCGCGTTGATGTCGCCGTGGTCGAGGTCGAACGGCGTCGCCTCGATCGCCCCGCCCTTCCCTTGGACCCGCAGACTGCCGGCGTTAGGCGCAATTCTGTTGCGATCGGAGGATAGAGCTGCCTTCTGGCGTTTGAAAGATATAGGGAAAGGCGTTGCGGACGATCAGCGAGTCGGCTTATCCATGAGGATGTCGATGCGTCGCCCGATCTTCTGGTAAAGCGGCCTCAGATCGTCGATCCCATGCGTGTGGTCGGCGTGCGGATGGGTGAGCAGCACCGCGTCGACATGCCGCACGTCGGCCTCGAGCAGCTGCTCGCGCAGGTCCGGTCCCGCATCGACGAGCGCGGTCGTCACGCCGTCCGGGCCGATGCGTTCGACGAGCACGGCTGTGCGGCGGCGGCGGTTGCGCGGGTTCAGCGGGTCGCAGCGCCCCATCCCTGCCCGACTCGGGGCACGCCCGCCGAGGAGCCGCAGCCGAGGATGGTCAGTCGAAGGCTCAAGACGGAGAGCCGGTCCGGCGAGCTTCGGAAACATCCTCAGCGTATTGGCGCGCGTCGCGTCGGCGAGCGCGTCGGGCGCGATTCCCTTCGCTTCCGCAACCACTCGCGCGGTCGCGCCGACGAAGGCCGGTTCATTGCGCCTGCCCCGATGGGGACCGGCGCGAGATAGGGCGCATCGGTCTCGACGAGGATCCGGTCGAGGGGCGCGTCGCGGGCAATGGCGCGCAACTCGCCCGAGTTCTTGAAGGTGACGACGCCGGAAAAGGACAGCGAGAGGCCGAGACCAAGCGCCGTCTCGGCCAAGGCGCGCGAAGAGGTGAAGCAGTGGAGGAGGGCGCCGAACGGCCCCTGCCCCATTTCGTCTTTCAAAATCGCCGCCGTGTCGTCTTCCGCTTCGCGGGTATGGATGACGATCGGCAGGCCGAGTTCGCGCGCCAGCGCGATCTGGCCGCGGAACACGCGCCGGGCGACGTCTGGCGGGGCATGGTTGTAGTGGTAGTCGAGACCGGCCTCGCCGATTCCGACGCATTTGGGGTGCTCGGCGAAGCGCCGCATGGCGTCGAAATCGGACGCGGCCTCGGACGCCGCCTCGTGCGGATGGGTTCCCACCGTGAAAAAGACGCTGTCATAGCGGTCGGCGATCTCGGATACCCGCTGCGCTCTGTCCATCCGCGTCCCGATCGTGATCATCCGCTCGACGCCGGCGGCGTGCGCCCGCTCGACGACCGCGTCGAGCTCGGCGGCGAAGTCGGGAAAGTCGAGATGGCAGTGGCTGTCGATCAGCTTCACTTCGCCGCCTCGGGCTCGACGTAGCGCGGGAAGATAGGCGACGGGGCAGGAAGCGCCCCGCCGGGCTCGAGGCGATGCGGCGCACCAAGGCGGCCCCGGGCGTCCCCGCTTCGAGCGCAGCGAAGGAGCGGCGGTCCGCGGGGACGCCGAGCAGATCGAGCAGCTTGCCCATGCTGCCGGGTATGACCGGCTGCAGGAGGATCGCTGAGACGCGCAGCGCTTCGATCGTCACATAGAGGACGAGCCGCATGCGCGCGGGGTCGCTCTTGGCGAGCTTCCAGGGCTCGGCATTGGCGAAGTAGCGGTTCGTCTCGGCGACGACGTCGAACACGGCCCCGACATAGAGGTGGATGAGGAAGCTCCCCATATGGCGGCGGGCCTCGCCGACCAGAGCGTCGGCGCGGGCGAGGAGCGCCAGATCCTCGGGCGCGGGCATGGCGTCCTGCGGGTCGGGGATGGCGGAAGCGCAGTTCCTCGCGATCATGCTGAGCGAGCGCTGCGCCAGATTCCCGATGTCGTTGGCGAGATCGGCATTCATGCGGTTGACGATCGCCTCGTGCGAATAGCTGCCGTCCTGCCCGAACGGGACTTCCCGCAGAAAGAAGTAGCGCACCGGATCGAGACCGTAGGCTGCGACGAGGTCGGCTGGGCTCACCACGTTGCCGACCGACTTCGACATCTTCTCGCCGCGATTGAACAGAAAGCCATGCACGACGATCTGTCGGGGAACGGGGAGCCCGGCCGACATCAGGAAGGCGGGCCAGTAGATGGCGTGGAAGCGGGTGATGTCCTTGCCGATCACATGCGCGTCGGCCGGCCAGAACTTCGACTGCGGGCCTTCGTCGGGAAAGCCAGTCGCGGTGAGGTAATTCGTCAGGGCGTCCACCCAGACATACATGACATGCTTCGGATCGTCGGGGACCGGCACGCCCCAGCCAAACGTCGTGCGGCTGATCGAAAGGTCGGAGAGCCCGCGCTTGATGAAGGCGACGAGTCGTTGCGGATCTTTCCGGCGTAACGAACTCGGGATGCGCGGCGTAATGGGCAAGGAGTCTGTCGGCGTAGGCGGAGAGGCGGAAGAACCAGCTCTCCTCCTCGACCCATTCGACCGGCGCGCCGGTCGGCGCGAGCTTGGTCGCATCCGGGCCGGGGCTCAGTTCGCTCTCGTCGAAATAGGCCTCGTCCCGCACCGAATACCAGCCCGAATAGGTCGAGAGGTAGATATCGCCATTGGCCGCCATGCGCCGCCAGATCTCCTGCACGGAGCGGGCATGTCGCGGCTGGGTCGTGCGCACGATGTCGTCGGCGCGCGCGTTGAGAAGCTCGCCCATCGCCTCGAACTCCGCCGCGATCCGATCGACGAACGCCTGCGGCGTCATCCCCTCGCGCGCCGCTGTCTGCTGGACCTTCAGGCCATATTCGTCCATTCCAGTGACGAAAAGCGTGTCGCAGCCGTCGAGCCGCATGAAGCGCTGGATCGCGTCGGTCGCGATGCGCTCATATGCGTGGCCGATATGCGGCGCGCCATTGGCGTAGGGGATCGCTGTGGTGACGTAGAAGCGGCTCATTCCGCCGTCCTAGAGCATTTTCTGAGCCATGGAAACGCGGCGCGGGAGCGATCGGCGCCATGGATCGTGGGCCGGGTCCCATCTTCCCCAGCCCTGCTGGGGAAGATGGCCGAAGGCCGGATCGGGTGCGGGCCGCTGCCTCAACTCAAGTCGCAATGTCAGTTCGAACCTTCGTCGAGTCAAACCAGCTTTCGGGCTGCTTTGTGTCCGCAAATTCTGACAGAGGCGGCGAGCGGGCGTCCCTGGCTGCGGCCGGCGACATCACCTTCATCCTCCGAGAGAAGGCGGCGCCACCTGGCGTCGCAAAAGCCCGTCCTTCGACGGGCCACAGCGCCGTTTTCCGCCGACACGCGTCCGCTGAGGCGCGCCGCCGCAAATCGCGGCCGCCGACGACCCTGGCTCCTCCGCGCACGCCCGGACTCAGGTTCCGGCCGCGAGAGGACGAGCGAGGGCGCCGCCGGCGAAGCGGCAGGTTGCGGCGGCGATATCCATTGCTCGTATCAGACAGGCGCGCCAACCCTCATTGTCCCGAGGCATGCCCTCCGCGAGGATGAATGCGATAACGCTAGCCAGCGCGGCGTCGCCCGCCCCCATCGTATCGACGATCGGCGCCGCAAGCTGGGTCGCCGGCACAGCCGCATTGAGCCCCGAGCGGGTGAAGACGCCAGCGCCGAGTTTTCCGCGGGTGAGCAGCACGATTTCGACGCCACGCTCGAACAGGAGTTCGGCCAGTCCGTCATCGTCGCGTCGATAGAAGAGCCTCGCGTCCTCGTCGCTGAGCTTGACAAGGTTCGCTGTTCCGCTCACGCGCTCGAAGCCGTTCCGAAAGGCGGCGAGATTCGCGATCAGTTTAGGGCGCGGATTCGGGTCGAGAATTTTAAGCCCGGGAGCCGCCCCGAGCGCTTTACAGAGCGCGTCCGTCTGGGCGCCGTCGCCGTAAGAAAACGAGTTTACCGCTACCGCCGGCGCTTCGGCGACCGCGTTCAACACTGTCGAACTGAACGCGATGCGCCGCCGGAAAAGAGAAGGCGTGAACTCGTAGCTCGGTTCGCCGCCCCAGCGTTGCGAGGTTGCAACGCCGGTAAAATCTGCATTGGGGGTGTTGATGAGCCCGACGCCCTCCTCGCGCAGATAGCGCATGATGCGAAAGCCGTTGCGGTCGTGACCGATGCGTCCGGCAAGAACGGACGGAATGCCGAGGCGCGCAAGTCCGACCGCAAGATTGAGCCCGGCGCCGCCCGGGTAGAGCACGGGCGGCGCATCGGAAGTCTGAACGGCGTCAATAATGCCGTCGCTGATCACGACCACAGGCTTCGAGAGGCTCATTGCAGGTTGGTGCGGCGACGGCGCATGCGCTGGGCGTCCACTCGGTCGAGGAGATCGCTTATTTCTTGTCCCACGGCCATCCATGGCCCGGATTGGTCAATTTGCCCCGTATCCACCTTGCCGTCTCCTCGGGGTGCTCGGACCCGGTTATGGCGCTGCCGATGATCAGGATCTCCGGTTCGACGGCCAGCACTGCATCGATGGTGTCGGGACCAATTCCGCCCGCGAGCGCGACTCGAAAGCCGCGACGATGCATGTCCGCGACGGCGTCGATGTGATCCGTCGACTGATCGCCCGCGTTGCGGGCGTCGGTCGGAAGATGGAGGCCGACATAGGCGAAGCTCGCGGGAAAGGAGGCGTTCAAAGGCAGGAGTTCCTTTTTGCCCGACTCGGTGATGGTGTCGATGATGACAGAAGCGCCGAAATCCGCTGCGACGCGGTCGACCGCCTCGTGGGTGGCTTTCGAGGTCGAGGAGAGAACGGTCATGAAGGCTGCGCCCGCGCCAAACACCATTTCGGCCTCGAGCTGACCTCCATCAACGGTTTTCGTGTCGGCCAACACCAGCGTGTCCGGGCATAGTTCGCGCGCAGTCGCGATCGCTCCGATCCCGAATTTTTTCAGGAGCGGCGTTCCGATCTCGACGATGTCCGCAATATTCCTGATCCGAGGAAGTAGGGAGAGATGTTCCGGCTTGTCCAAAGCGATTTGCAAGAGCATGGGGCTTGTCCTCGAGACGTCAATTCAGACCGGCGATCGCTCTGAGCAAGCTCTCGTGGGTGAATTGCGATGCCGGCCGATCCGCAACGACCCGCCCGAGTCGCAGAACCACGACGCGATCCGATACGTCCAGCACATGGGGCAGCGTGTGAGAGATGAAAACGACGGCAAGCCCGCTCTGACCTGCCTGCCGGATGACGCCGAGCACCTCGGCCGCCTGACGGGCGCCGAGATGATTGGTCGGCTCATCGAGGAGAATCACCCTCTTCGCCCAAGCGATCGCCCGCCCGATCGCGACCGCCTGCCGTTGGCCGCCGGAGAGCTGCGACACTGTGCGGCTGGGCCCCGGCATGGCGATGCCGACGCGCTCCAGTTCCTTGCGGGCTTGCCGGTACATGTCGTCCTCAGCCAGAAAGCCCAGCCGGCCGAGGAGGCCCTTTTTGCGAATTTCGCGGCCGAGGAAGATGTTGGCGGCGACGGTAAGGTCCGGCGCCACGCCCGAATCCTGATAGACCGTCTCGATTCCAGCTTCCAGCGCATCGTGCGGCGACGACCAGCGAGCTTCCCGATCGTCGAGGAAGATCCGCCCCGTGTCCGGCGCATAGGCCCCGGATAAGATCCCGACCAGCGTCGACTTGCCGGCTCCATTATCGCCGACGAGGCCGACCACTTCGCCGGCGTCGACGGCGAAATCGACCTTCTCGAGGGCGACGACGTTGTTGAAGTGTTTCGTTATGCCCTCAGCCGCATACAGCGGGCGGCGGTCGTTCCCGGCGCTCTCCCCGGCGGTCACGCGCGATCCCTTCCCATGCCGCCGATGCCTTGGATGCCGACCGCAACGGCGATAAGCGCGGCAACCACGATCTGCTGCCAGTTGGGCTCCACGCCGATCAGGATCAGACCGCTGAGGACGGACGTCGTAATGAGCGCCCCCATGACGGATCCGGTCATGCGGCCCACTCCGCCCTGCAGGCTCATGCCGCCGATCACCGCAGCGGCGATGGAGCTGAGCTCCCCGCCCCTGCCCGACAGCGGCGAACCTGACCCGAGCCGGAAATAGACGAAGGCTCCGGCAAGGGCCGAAAGCACGCCAGAGAGCATATAGATCCTGATGATATGCGCGTTCAGGTCGATCCCGGCGGCCCGCGCGGCGAAGAAATTGGAGCCGACAGCATAGGTCCACCGTCCAAACTGGGTTCGCGACAGTGACGCCCAGGCGATGATGATGATCACGAACACCGCGGCCACTGGCGTCGTGAAGACGCCGAGAAATCTGCTGCTGCCGAGGAGGATGACTTCGCGTGGACCGCCGGCCACCTCGACGCCGCCGGTGACGACAATTGTCAGGCCTGCCGCGGCGCCCATCATCGCAAGCGTGGCGATGAAAGGCACGATTCGCGCGTAAGTGATCAAAAGCCCGTTCAGGAGTCCGACGATGGCTCCTGTGCAGATGGCGGCGCCGAGGCCGAGAGCGATCGTCACGGCGGGGTTGAATCCGGAATCGTTCAAAGTCCGGATCACCAGGGCCATCGCCACGCCCGCCAAACCAAGCACGGAACCGACCGAAAGGTCGATCCCGCCCGAGGCGATGACAAAGGTCTGTCCGGCCGCCATCAGCACGACCGGAGAGAAATCCTGCAGGATGTTGGCGGCCGCCGCCAGCGAGAAGAAGCGCGGGTTCACCGCCGAAAACAATGCGACCATCGCGGCGAAGATCGCCACGAGCAGCACATCCTGCCGGCGCACCGTCGAACCGAGTCGCTGCTTCCAGCCGTGAAGTTCCTTGCTCGACCGCAAAGACAATGCCGATTCCCGCGGCAAGCAAATTCCGGTGGCGAAACGCCGGAGCCTATTGCACGTACATGTACTTTTCGGTCTCCGGCAGGTTGTCTTTGGTGATCACGACATTTGGGATCACCACGGTCTTCTTGATAGAGCCCACGTCTTTGCCGGTGACCTTGTCATAAGCGTATTGAAGAGCGAGTTCGGCTTCCTTCGCCGGCTGCTGTGCGACCAGCGCTGTAAAGATGCCCTCCTTCAATGCGTCGACTTCAGTCTTATAGGCGTCGTAGCCGACGAGTTTCACCTGGCCGGCCTTGTTGGCGTTTCGCAAAGCCGCGACCGTGCCGGTTCCGCTGGTGCCGTCGAGAGCGAAGATCCCGGCGAGGTCAGGATATTTCAGAAGGATCGTGTTCACAGCCGACGTCGCATTGGCCGGCTGGCTGTTTGCGTATTCGATGCCGACGATCTCGATGTTGGGATGCTGCTTCATGGCCTCGCGAAAACCCCTTTCGCGCGCGACGTCGGTCGTTGCAGACGGCGAACCGGACATGATAAAGACCTTGCCCTTGTCGCCGATCAGTTTCGCCAGCGTTTCCGCCGCCTGGTGGCCGCCGTCGATGTTGTCTCCGGTGATGAATGACGTCAGGTAGCTCTGATCAGCGACCGTCGTATCGACTGTGATGACAGGGATCTTCATCGACTCCGCGCGCGTGACGGCTGGCTGCATGGCGTTGGGATCCGTCGGCACCAGGATCAGGGCGTCGACGCCATTGGTCAGGGCGGCGTCGACGAACGGCATCTCGGTCTGTGGCGAATAGGCGGAGGCGCTGCCCTGCCACATCAGATTGACGCCGAGTTCCTTGGCCTTGTTGCGAGCGCCGAGCTCCATGGCCTTGAAGAAGGGGTCTGACGCGATCCCCGGGATGAACGCGATCGTGATTTGTTTCTTGGCTTCGTCCGCGACCGCGGACGCGCCAAGCAAATGGAAACCCACCGCCCCGACCGCCAAAGCGCCCGCGACCAAGCGAGCCGCCCTGGCAAGGCCGCGGAGCGCGGGCGGCGCGCAGACGAGGTCGGCTTCAGACTTCCTGATCATTTCTCTCTCCTCCCAAGTCGAAAGCCGTGTGGGCCGGCTTTTCGTTCATCGGACGTCGTTCGCTCGGGCCGGCCGCCGCCTCTCTGCGAGGCGGGTCAAAGCCGAGCCAGCGCTCATACGCTGCATTGCGTGATATTCGCTGTCAATGCGGAGCTGTTGTGCGAGGCTGGGGCGCCGCCCCTCCCCGCCCCCATTTGTGCTTGGCGCATCGAGCTTTTACGACGCCGCCTTCGCGATCCTTCCGAGGCGCGCGCGGATGACGCTTCCCTCCCCTGCCCTCGCCGCAACGACACGGCGGTCCGGCCCAACGAGCCAGACGCCGGCATCGTTCGACGGCACAGCGCGCCGCGTCCGCTCGGCGCCGTTTCTTGCCGGCGCGGATTGCCGCGCTCTTTCCGACGGAACGAACGTCGATGTTCATCGTTCTTGTGCGCTGCAACATTTCTTGGGTCGTCCTGGATTTCGTGCAAGCCATTTTGAGTGCGCTCCATGACTGCAGTCCGCCTAAAGCCACGACCGCACGGCTCCGTCGCCTCGAAAGGCCACGCGATCGCAAGCGCGCATCCCTACGCCCTGGCGGCAGCCCTGACTGCGGCCGTTTTGGCCATTACCGCCCTGGTGAACCGCCGCTCGACCAAGACCGCCGAGCGCGACAATCCCCCGACTGGTCAATTCCTGGAAGTCAACGGCGTCCATCTGCACTATGTCGAACGAGGCTCGGGCGCCCCGCTGGTCCTGCTGCACGGCAACGGCAGCATGATCCAGGATTTCGAATCCAGCGGCTTGATCGATTTAGCCGCCAAGAATTATCGCGTCATCGTTTTCGATCGTCCTGGCTTCGGCCATAGCGATCGGCCGCGGAACGTTGTCTGGACGCCGGCAGCGCAAGCGGAGCTGTTTCGCAGCGCGCTCGATCGGCTGGGGGTCTCGCAGGCAATCGTTCTAGGACACTCCTGGGGCGCTTCGGTCGCCGTCGCGTTGGGGCTCAAATATCCGAAGTTGGTCCAGGGCCTCGTTCTGGCTTCGGGATATTACTATCCGACTTTCCGCCCCGACGTGGTGGCGCTGTCGGCCCCCGCGCTGCCCCTAGTGGGAACCGTCCTCAGGCACACGCTGTCGCCGATCGTGAGCCGGCTGATGTGGCCGCATCTGATGGCCAAAATCTTTGGTCCCCGATCTGTCCCGAAGAAATTTAAGGGCTTTCCGAAAGAAATGGCCCTTCGTCCGTCTCAGATTCAGGCGTCAGCGGCCGAGTCGGCGCTTATGATTCCAGACGCATTTCACTTCAGCGACGAATACCCGAATTTGAAGATGCCCGTTGTGATCGTCGCGGGAGAGGAAGACCGATTGGTGGACATAGATACCCAATCTTCACGGCTGCACGCCGACGTCCCGAGAAGCAAGTTTCATCGCGTTCCCGGGACCGGCCACATGGTCCATCAGACTGCGACCGGCGTCGTGATGTCCGCCATCAACGAAGTGGCTGAGATTTGGTCAACGGCCGATGCCAGCGCAAACCCGCCAATCATAGGGTCGGCCGCGTAGGCTCGCCGACGAGTTCTTTGTCGCTTGGTCCCGGGATCGTTGACCCGGAAGGCCCGGAGTTTCAGATATCCCTGCTTTCGGCGGAGCAGGGAATTTGAGTTCCCTGCTCGGCGGAAAAAATTCCCTGTTCGGCCGAATAGGGTATTTTGCTGGAAGAGCGCTAGAATCATTGGGTTATTTCTGGACGGATTTTCGGAAAAAGGGCCGAGACGAGGGAAAATCCCTGCATTTTTCCCTGAACGCAGGGAATTGGCCCGCACAAAGTCTGCAGCTTCCTCCCGCCGGCGAACTCTAAAGTTCCCCGATCCGGACGGACCAGGCGTCGGACTTGTGACGCTAGCGCCGGCCGCGGTCCGTCGCCGCGATCCTGGCGAAAGTCGCCAGGATGTGCAGCCTCCGGTCGAGGTTCATCTCTTCCGTGTCGCGCGCCGCGGTGCGGATGCTGTCCCAGAGGTCCCCGAGCTCTTCGGCCCGTTCGACCGAAGAGGCGGTCCTCGCCGCATGAACGGCAAGCCAGTCGTAGAGCTCACGGTGGAACGCGTCATAGGCCTCCGCCGCGCCGGCCCGGTCGGCGAGCGCATCGGCGAGCTTGAGCACCGCGCGCGGGTCGGGGCGCGGCAGGCGGGCGATGGTCGAATCGATCAGCGCATCGAGCCCTTCCGAGTCCGGCGAAAGGCGGGCGAGCGCCTCGCGCACCGACCCGTTGGCGCGCCCGGCGGCGCTCGCAACCGCGGCGGGATCGATGTCGCTCCACGGCGGTCCAAGCGCCGAGATCGCGGCGACGATCTCGTCCTCGGACAGCGGATCGAGCTTGATCCGCCGACAGCGCGAACGAATCGTCGGCAGCACCCGGCCCGGGCGGTGCGAGACGATCAGAATGAGCGAGCGTTGCGGCGGCTCCTCGATCATCTTCAGGAGCGCGTTAGCGCTGGAGCGGTTGAGATCCTCGGCGCAGTCGACGATGCAGACGCGCCAGCCGCCGAACGCGGCCGACATCTGGAACACCTGCAGCGCCTCACGCGCGTGCTCGACCTGGATGTCGGTCGAAAACCTCTTCTTGTCCTGTAGCCAAGCGCGCCGGATCAGGGCGAAATCCGGGTGCGAGAGCGCCGCGAGAAGGCGCGCCGTCTGGGATTTCGGATCGACGCTGAGGTCGTTCGCCTGCTGCTCGGCTGCGGCGTTCGGATCGGGGTTCGCGAGCACGAAGCGGGCGAAGCGCCAGGCGAGGGTCGCCTTGCCCGCCCCCCTCGGGCCGCCGATCAGCCAGGCGTGGGCGAGCCGTCCGCTCCGATAGGCGGCGAGCATCTCCGCTTCGGCCGCCCGGTGGCCGATCAGGGCGGCCGCGTGGCGAGGATGCGGAGCGCCGGCGAGCGCGTCGGATTCGGGAAGGTCTTCGTCTTCCGTCTTCTTCTTCATGACGCGCACGCTCTCGCCGCTTCTGCGGGATCGAGACGTTCCTCGACCGCGCACCAAATCGCCTCGGCGACCTCCTCCTCCGACTTCAGCGCATCGACGACGACGCACCGTCCGGGCTCCGCGGCCGCAATCTCGAGGAACGCGCGCCGCAGCGTCTCGTGGAATTCCAACCCTTCGCCTTCAAAACGGTCCGGTCCCTTCGAGCCTCGCCGGGCGCGCGCCCGCTCGAGCCCGGCTTCGGCGGGCAGATCGAGGATGAGCGTCAGGTCGGGTCGGTTCGCTCCGACCACGACCCTTTCCAGCTCTCCGATGAAGCCGGGGGAGAGCTTGCCCGCCACGCCCTGATAGGCGCGGGTGGAGTCGGCGAAACGGTCGCAGATGATCCATTCGCCCCGCTCGAGCGCAGGAACGATCGTTTCATCCAGATGGTCGATGCGGGCGGCGGCGAACAGGAGCGCTTCTCCGTCGGGCCCGAACCGGGCGGCAAAGCCGCTGAGGATCGCCTCCCGCAATTCTTCCGCCAGCGGCGAGCCGCCCGGCTCTCGCGTGCGCACGACTTTGATCCCCATGGCCCCGAGCTTCTCCTCCAAGCGTTTCGCCTGGAGGGACTTGCCCGCCCCCTCCCCGCCCTCGAGGGTAATGAAACGGCCCCGCGGCGCGCCGCTCATTTCCGCGCAAACGCCCGCCGCACCGCATCCCGCACCGCGTCGCCCGCAAGCTCGACCCCGGCGTCGAACGCTCGGCTGGTCAGGCCGCCGAGCCCAACGGCGGCGCCCGTTTTCAGCGGAGCGTCGATCGCCAACATGTCGTCGCGCCAGATCTTGAGCCGCCCGGCGTCCTGCCCCTTTGAGACCGGCGCAGGCAGGGGGCCGTCATAGACGATTTTGGCGACGACCTTGCCGCTTTCTCCGCGCGGGACGAAAATCGTTATCGGGCGCTCGGTGATAAGGGGGACCTCGCCGGATTTGCCGCCGTAAACGGACGCGGCCCCGACCGTCTGGCCGGCCTCGAACACGGTGCGGCGGTCGAAGGAATGGAAGCCGTAATCGAACAGCTTGCGCGCCTCCTCCGCGCGTTCGGTCGCTGACTTCAGCCCGTACATGACGACGATCAGGCGCTGCCCGTCCTGAACCGCCGACCCGACCAGCCCGAAGCCGCCGTCTGCGGGGTCAGCCGCCTTGAGCCCGTCCGCCCCCATGTTCATGGTCAGGAGCGGATTGCGGTTGAGCTGGCGGATCCTGTTCCAGGTGAATTCCTTCTCGCCGAAGTAGTGATAATAGTCCTGGTCGTCGCGGATGACATGCGCGGCGAGCAGGGCCATGTCGCGCGCCGTGACGTATTGGCTTGGATCGGCTTTGCCGCGCGCATTGGCGAAATGCGAATGCGTCATGCCGAGTTCGGCTGCGCGCTTGTTCATGATGTCGGCGAAGTTGTCTTCCGTGCCGCCGATGCCCTCGGCGAGCGTCATCGCCGCGTCGTTCCCGGACTGGATCAGCAGTCCGCGCAAGAGGTCCTCGACTCTTCACCTGGCTGTGAAGCGCCAGGAACGAGGCGGCGCCGTGGGAATGTGCCCCGCCCTCTCGCCAGGCCTTCTCGGACACGTCGAACATGTCGTCGAGATGGAGGCGCCCTTCCTTCAGCTCGCGGAAGACAATCTCGGCGGTAAGGATCTTGGCGGTTGACGCGGGCGGCGTTTGCTGATCGGCGTTTTTCTCATAAAGGACGGCTCCGGTGTCGTAGTCCTGGACCAGGGCGACCTCGGCTGCGGTGGAGAACGTTGTTTCCGAGCGCGCGGGAACGGCCAGAGCCAAGAGGCTCGCGGCGAGAAACGCGAGACTAAGCCTGACGATGCGCACCGGATTTCCTACGAAGCGTCCTCCAGACCGGGCGCACGCCTCGGTCCGGCGCACGCTTAACAGCATGGATCGGGAAGTCTGGCAATGTCGCTGAGAAGTGAGGCGAGACCGGGGCTTTCGACGCTACTGCACGCCGGTCGGCCCCTTCACCCTGTCGAATGCGCCTTTCGTCAGGCGTTCGACCTGGTCGGCGGACGAATCGGAATAGTAGAGCGCCTTTTCGGCGCTGGCCTGCATGAGCGGTCGGCGTGGCGGCAGGATCGTGATGCGCGTCGGCCTCGCTTGCGCCGACACAGCGACGACTGTCTGGCTGCGGGCCGCTCCGAGGTCGAACGGTCGCGCCGGCGGAAGGGGAATGGGTCCACGTGAAAAGTGAACCGCGACGGTGGTGGCTCGAGGGGCCTCCGGGACCGGCGTAGGCGGCGCCTCGCGAACCGGCTCCGGCGGCAGGGGGGGCGACGCGGCGGCGACGCGGACATACTCGTCCGGCAGCGGCGGAGGGGGCCGGCGGGGTGGGGCCTGCTCGCTGCCGCGCGAGCCGAAAAAAGCGGCGAACAAAGACGGTCCCGGCTCGGATGCGCTCGCGACCATCGTGGGCGCCGAATAGCCCTCCAGATTGGCCGGCGACCCATCGGTGCGAAGCGAAGCGAGCAGCATACTGTCGTCCGATCCTTCGAGCGGCGCGCGGCCGACATATTCGACCTTGATCCTCGCGGTGCCCTCACCCTTGAAGCCGAGCACGTCCGCGGTGCGCGAGGATACGTCCATCACCCGGCCGCCGTGGTAGGGACCGCGATCGTTCACGCGGACGATGACGGAATAGCCATTGCCCAGATTTGTCACCCGCGCGTAGCTCGGCAGCGGCATGGTCGGATGGGCCGCTGTGAGCGAGGCCATGTCGTAGATTTCGCCATTCGCAGTGCGCCGGCCACGGAACGCGGCGCCATACCAGGACGCCATGCCGACGGCTGTATAGGACTCGACTTCCCTCGGGTAATACATATGGCCGGCGATGGAGTAGGGATGGCCGACAAGATATTGGCCGCCGCCCTTTGGCACCGGCTCCCCATCGGCCACGACCTTCGGGCTCGCGCGCCCGTACTTGGCCTCGGAGAAATATTCATGGCCGTGAGCGTAGCGCTGCTGGACGGTCTGGTTGGCGCATCCCGAGAGGGCGAAGGCCGCGCCTGCCCCGGCCGCTCCGAGCCAGACCCATTTGGCGGCGAGAGCGGGCATTCCAGCACGCGAAACCCTCATCGACACTCACTCGCTGGCAGGCGGAACCCGGACTGGCGCACGCGCTCCAAAGCGCGTCCACCCGTCCGGCTGCCTACCGAACCGTCAATAACGCTTGGCACTTTTGGACCCGCTTCGTTTCGTTTTCGCTAACGAATTCCGCTCGTTCGGGCACCGCCTGTTTCTCGGCGGCCGGCCGACCGATCTTCTCGCCTTTCGTCAGCGCTAAGCCGTAGCCGCCCTACGACGAGCTTTTCCCGCTGCCGCGCCGACGCCCCTTCCGGCACACGCGGAGGCCACAACTGACGCCGAATCGCGGCGAGAAAGTGACCGCCTCTCGCAAGGATTTCCGAGGCGCTAGCCGCGCGCCCGCGCATGGGCGTCCGCCGGTGGGTGCAGGATCAGCGCGTTCGTCCGGCCAGCGACGCGCTCAGGGGACCCGAAAAAATATCGAACTCGACCGCACCGGGCGGCCTGCAGACCGCCCGGTGCTGTCTAAGCCGCCAACGGTCGCGCTAGCAAATCGACCGCAACGACCTCCGATGAGGATAACGCCCCTCGAGCCCGGCGCAAAAGTGGTCCGGCCCGCTTTCAGCCGCGCAAATTGTCGCACCAGACACGGGCGTCGTTCACTTGAGCGTTTATGCCCCGCAATCGCTGTTTCAGCCCATTATTGCGAATGCTGCGGGCGCGGCTGCTGAATTCGCCGCGCTTGGCAAGTGACGGAGATCAATTGAAGATGGCTAAAGCCGAAACTTCTACATATTTGTCGATTGCCCGCACGGCCAGACAATGACACCTTGGGCCTCGTTCCCGCCGCGCTTACTCTCCCCGAAGAAAAGCGCGGGAGCCCCGCGCCATCTCCTCCCCCGGCGCGGGGTTTTTTATTGGCGTCTGCAGTATCTACAAATTTGTCTATTGCTGACGAACCGTCACACACCTACTCTAAATTCTAGACTGCAGGCAGTACCAGTCAAAGGGGTAGCCGATGTCGATGCTGAATATTCTTGAGACCGTTGAGATTGAATTGGATAAGGTGCGTAGAATTGCGTCTAAGGTGGAAGACGAGCTCATTCTCTACCTCATCGACATGACAATCTTGGCGGTGAAGCGAAAAGCGATTTCTGAATGCGCTGGATTCAAAGGCGCGGCACGAACCGCGAGAGTGGGCGCTCGTGGTCACTGAAAGCAGAGAGTTTTAGTCTGATCAGGTTCTTCGGTCGGCCGCGCAGTCAGTGAAAATGACTACACGAGATAGCGTTGAGACGCGGCGCAACCCGGCTTCCACGATCCTGTACATTTTGGACGCTCGCCGTCGTGGAAAAGCATAAAGTCTGACTCGGAAGTTCATGGGGGATTGCAAAGCTTTCGCAACATGAGGCGGATGGAGGCGAAGCGAAGGAACATGAGGCCGGTGAGGTTGAGGTTCTCCCAATCCTTTGCCAGCCTTCGGCAGCGGCTGAGCCAGGCGATCGTCCGCTCGACGATTTATCGCTTGGGCAACACGACGAAGCCCTTCGCCTGATCGGATCGTTTGACGATCCCGACCTGGACGCGAGACAGAATTTTGCTGACCGCAGCGGCGAAGATCGGCCCTTGATAGGCGCTGTCGGCGAAGATTTTTTCGAGATAGGGGAAGCGGCCAAGCAGCGTCGAAAGCAGCAAAGCGCCGCCGTCGCGATCCTAGACGTCGGCGGAATGAACAAGCGCCTGCATCAGCAGCCCTTGGGTGTCGACGAGTAGATGGCGCTTCTTGCCCTTGATCTTCTTTCCGGCATCGAACCCGTGCGGATCAATCGAGGCCCCCCTTTTCCGCGCTTTTCACGCTCCGGCTGTCGATGATGGCGGCGGTCGGGCTCGCCTCCCGTTCGGCCTGCTCGCGACACTTTTCGTAGAGCGCGTCATGGATGCGGTCCAACACGCCATCAATGCCCCAGTCGCGAAAGTAACGATAGACGGTGCTGCGCGGCGGCAAATCCTTGGGAAGATAACGCCATTGGCATCCGGTGCTCAGCACGTACATCACCGCGTTGAGCGCATCGCGCATGTTTGTCTCGCGTTTGCGGCCTCCGCGCCTCGCCGGAGGAATGAGCGGTTCGACATGCGCCCACTCCTCGTCCGTCAGGTCGCTTGGGTATCGCAAATGATCGCGCTGGTATTTCCCTCGGTTCTCTTTCGTCCACATCGGCGGCCCCCAGATTCGTCCACCTTCCTTGAATCACAACCGTTCATGGAACTCTAAGAACTTTCGGAACTGACATAAGGCCTCCACGGAGGATGCGCGAACCGAATTCCTCCGTGAGACGTCAGATTTGCTCCAGGCAGGCGCATAGCAACGGCGAATTCGGATCCGTCAGACCATCGATGACGTCGAAGTGATGCCTGCCGCTTTCCGGCGTCCACGGACATGACCAGGCTTCAGACAAAAGTCGCGCTTGCCAGAGAAAAGCCGGTCTCTCCTGCGCGCCAACCCATACGTGGGCGTCAACGCCAGACCGCAGGTGAAGCCGGGCGGGGCTCTCGCCCACGATTTCCGCCAGATCGAGGTGCAGGTCGGCGTTCATCGCCGTGAGAGAGATCGGCTCCAGATCGGCAAGCGGCGAGATCGGCAGGACCCGCTTGACGGCAGTTGACAGGGTCAGATCAGCGCAGCCCATCCGGGCGCTGAGATGGCCCCCGGCGGAGTGGCCGGTGACGACGACTGGACCCGCGACGAGGCCCGCCGCGACTTCTAGGGCGCTCGCGACCTCCCGGGTCATCGTCCCGATCCGGGCCCCGGGCGCGAGCGTGTACGAGGGCATGGCGCAGGCCCATCCGCGCGCCACCGCGCCGGCTGCAAGGTGCGACCACATTTGGCGATCGAACCTCAGCCAATAGCCGCCATGGATGAACATCAGGAGCCCCTTCGGAGCGGCATCAGGCAGAAAGAGGTCGAGATGATTGCGAGGCTTCGGACCGTAAGGGATCCCAGTCCGGGCGCGAAGCCCGAGGGCGGAGCGGAAATCCGCCGCCTCGCGCGCCCAGCGCGGCGGATAAGCGTCCGCGTCCGGAATGAACGGGCCGTTGGCGTAGGCGCGGTCGTAATCCACTCGGGCGTCCCCAAGGCTGCCGGGGCAGGTTAGGAGGATTTGAGGTTGTCCGCCATCCGCTTCAGTCGGTCGCGGAGAGCGCCGATCTCCTCGGAAGTGAAGCCCGCGAGCGCCCGATCGGTTTCGGAGAGGGTCAGCGGCAGAATGCGCTCGAACAGGCGACGGCCTCTGGCCGTGAGCGAGATCGCGAGGCTGCGGCGGTCGCTCTCCCGCTCCCGCCGGGCGACCAGTCCCGACTCTTGCATCAGGCCGAGCGTACGGGTGAGCGTGGTGCGATCCACCGACGTCAGGTCGGCAAGCCGCCCCATCGTCGCGCCCGAATGCTCATGCAGCACGGCGAGCACGCGCCAGCGCGGGTAATCAAGACCGTAAGCGCGCAGACGTTCGTTGAGCGCCCGCGTACGCCGCGCCAGGATCTGACTGAAATGAAAGAAGAGATGTTCCTCGAGCCTAAAAGCGCTGGGTCCGCCCTCTTCCGCTTCGCGCGCTCGCTTCCGCAAACTCCCTCCACCACTCCTCGATGAGGAGCGCAAATTAGGTTGACTTGCACATATTATGCGTCACTATGCCGCACTGGCAACCGGCGGAAGATCGGAAATCGGGGCGCGCGCCAAGGGAGTAGAGAAATGAAGCCGGGGTCCATCCTTCTTGCGGCGCTCGCCGCATGGGCGGCTGCAACTGTTAACGCAGCTGCCGCGGACAAAGCGAAGGTCGGCCTCATCGTGACCCTTTCCGGCCCTGCGGCGGTGCTCGGCGGTCAGGTCCGCGACGGCTTCAACCTTGCGGTCAAGACTCTCGGCGGCAAGCTTGGCGGCCTCGACGCCGAGGTGATCGTGGTCGACGACGAATTGAAGCCCGACGTCGCCGTGACCAAGGTCAAGGGGCTTCTCGAGCGCGACCAGGTCAATTTCGTCGTCGGCCCGGTCTTTTCGAACATTCTGATGGCGATCCATAAGCCCGTCACCGAGTTCGAGCGCCTTTCTCATCTCGCCGAACGCCGGCACGTCCAATTTCGCCGGCAAGCAGTGCAACCCGAACTTCTTCGTCACCTCCTATCAGAACGACCAGATTCACGAGGTGCTCGGCAAATATGCGCAGGATAAGGGCTACAAGTCGGCCTTCCTGCTGGCGCCGAACTACCAGGCCGGCAAGGACGCGCTCGCCGGCTTCAAGCGGGACTTCAAGGGCAAAATCCTCGACGAGGACTACACGCCGCTCGGTCAGCTCGACTTCTCCGCCGAGCTCGCCAAGATCGCCGCCGACAAGCCGGAAGCTTTCTTCACCTTCATGCCCGGCGGCATGGGCGTGAACCTCGTCAAGCAATACCGTCAGGCCGGGCTCGCCTCGATTCCGTTCCTGTCCGCGTTCACCGCCGACGAGTCGACGCTTCCGGCCGAGAAGGACGATGCGCTCGGTTTCCTTGGCGGCGCGAACTGGGCGCCCGACATGGACAACCCGCAGACCAAGGCCTTCGTCAAGGCGTACGAGGCAGCCTACAACAGCGTGCCCGGAACCTATGCGATGCAGGGCTATGACACGGCGATGCTGATCGACAGCGCGATCAAGGGAGCGGGTGGAAAGCTTTCCGATAAGGACGCTTTGCGCGCCGAACTGAAGAAGGCGAACTTCACTTCTCTGCGTGGCAAGTTCAGGTTCGGGGTCAACAATTATCCCATCCAGGATTTCTATCTCGTCAAAGCGGCCAAGCGTCCCGACGGCAAATACGAGACCGAGATCGTGCAGCGTGTGTTTACGGATTACGTCGACCGCTACGCTCCGGAATGCATGATGAAATAGCGGCGCCGCAGCCCCATGTCCTTCGCGCTCCTGGCCGTCCAGACCCTGAACGGCCTCCAGCTCGGCATACTGCTTTTCCTGATTGCCGCGGGTCTGACGCTGACCTTCGGCGTCATGAATTTCGTCAATCTGGCTCACGGCGTGCAATACATGGTCGGCGCCTATCTCGCGGCCATGTTCGCTTCCCTGACGGGCGGATTCTGGGGCGCGCTCGCCCTCACGTTGCCGACCGCGCTCGCCTTCGGCCTGGCGCTCGAGTTCCTGGTCTTCCGCTGGCTCTACGATCGCGACCACCTGTCCCAGATCCTCGCGACCTTCGGCGTGATCTTGTTCATGAACCAGGGGGTGAAGACGATCTGGGGCGCGGCGCCTCTCAGCGTCCCCATGCCCGAGGCGCTGTCGGGGAGCGTGGCGCTCATGCCGGGCCTGCTCTTCCCGGTCTACCGCCTCGCCCTGATCGCCGTGGGGCTCGCGACGGCGCTGGCGCTCTCCCTCATGATCAACCACACGCGGGTCGGCATGCTCATTCGCGCGGGCGCGACAAACCCCGCGATGGTTTCCGCGCTCGGCGTCGACATCCGTCGTCTGTTCATGCTCGTCTTCGGCTTCGGCGCCATGCTCGCAGGTTTCGCGGGCGCGATGGTCGCGCCAATCCTCTCAGTCGAGCCTGGCATGGGCGACAATCTCTTGATCCTGGCTTTCGTCGTCATCGTGATCGGCGGTATCGGCTCGATACGCGGCGCCTTCCTCGCCGCGCTGATGGTCGGGCTCATCGACACTTTGGGGCGCGCGTTTGGGCCCCCGATGTTGCGGGTCGTGCTCGCCCCTGCGGCCGCCGGCCAGACGGGCCGCGCCCTGGCGCCGATGCTGATCTACATCCTGATGGCGGCGGTGCTTTTTCATCGTCCCACGGGCCTCTTTCCGGTCAAGCGATGACCCTGCGGAGCCAAGCGCCTGCCGTGCTCGTCTTCGCAGGGCTGGCGCTGTTCCCTTTCGCGGCCCGCTTCGGCGCTCAGGCCTATCTGCTCTCGCTCGGCGCGCGCATGCTTATCCTCGCGCTCGCCGCGCTCTCGCTCGATTTCCTGGTCGGGCAGGCCGCTCTCGTTTCCTTCGGCCACGCCGCCTACCTCGGGCTGGGGGCCTATGCGGTGGTGCTGGCCTCGATGGTGGGGATCGACGACCTTCTCGTGCAGGCGCTGATCGCCGTCGTTGCAGCCGCGCTCTTCGCCGCGCTGACCGGCTATGTCTCGCTGCGCGCGAGTGGGGTCTATTACATCATGAGCACGCTCGCCTTCGGGCAGATGCTCTATTTCCTGTTCGTGTCGCTCTCGGCCCTCGGTGGGGACGACGGCTACACCCTTTCGAGCCGCAGCCGGCTCCTTGGCGAGCCGCGCCTGACGAGCGACTTTTCCTTCTACTATCTCTGTCTCGTCGTTCTCGCCCTGGCCTATCTCCTGCTTGCGCGAATCGCTGGTTCGCGCTTTGGCCGCGTTCTCAACGCGATCCGGCAAAATCCCTTGCGCGCTCGGGCGCTTGGCTTTCGTCTCTTCCCGTCTCGGCTCGCGGCGTGCGCGATCGCCGGGGCGATCGCCGCAGTCGCCGGGACGCTGCTCGCCAACCAGAGCGAATTCGTCGCGCCGGCCTTCATCTCCTGGCAGCGCTCGGGCGAGCTCCTCGTGATGACGATCCTCGGCGGCGTCGGGTCGCTGTGGGGCGCCGTGCTGGGCGCAATCGTCTATCTGACGCTCGAAGAGACGCTTTCGCTCTTCACTGACCAGACGCATGTGCTCATCGGTCCGCTTCTCGTCGTCGTCGCGATCTTCGGTCGGCGCGGGTTGGCGGGAGCGCTTACGCTCAAGCCCGCGGGGAGCGCGGCTTGAGCCCGCCCCTGCTGCTTGTCGAAGGTCTTGCGAAGAGCTTCGGGGCGCTGGCGGTCACCGACGACGTCAGCTTCAGCGTGGGCGAAGGCCGCCTCGTCGCATTGATCGGCCCCAACGGGGCCGGCAAGACGACGTTGATCGATCTGCTCTCCGGCTCCCTGCAGGCCGACGCGGGACGAATCCGTTTCGGGAGCCTCGACATAACCGCGCTCGACATGCCCGCGCGCGCCGAGCTTGGACTTGTCCGATCGTTCCAGATCGCCGCCGTGCTGCCCGAATACAGTGCATTGGAAAATGTCGCGCTGGCCGTGCAGGCCCGCTCTGGTTCGAGCTTTCGCTTCTTCGGCCGCGCGGCGGGCGAGGAAATGCTGAATGCGCCTGCAAGGGCGGCGCTGAAGCGCGTCGGACTTCTCGCCCGCGCTGGCGACCCTGCTGGCGCACTCTCGCATGGCGAGAAACGCTCGCTCGAGATTGCGATCGCGATCGCCTTGCGCCCACGTTTGATGCTGCTCGACGAGCCCTTCGCCGGCCTCGGCTCGGAAGAGACCCGCGCCGGCATAGACGTGCTTCGCGCCCTCAAGAGCGAATTCACCATGCTGCTGGTCGAGCATGACATGGATGCGGTGTTCGCCCTCGCTGATGAGATCGGCGTGCTGCTCAACGGGCGCCTGCTCGCCTGGGGAACGCCCGACGCGATCCGCGCCAACGAGAAGGTTCGCTCGGCTTACCTCGGCGAGGAGGCGCTCGCATGATGCTGAGCGTCGAGGCGATCCAGGCGGGCTACGGCGGCGCGAAAGTGCTGCGGGGCGTCGATTTCGACCTCGGCGAGGGCGAGGCCCTCGCCCTGCTCGGCCGCAACGGCATGGGCAAGACGACGACGGTGCGCGCCTTGTTCGGCCTGTTGCCGCTGAAAGCGGGCCGCATCTCGTTCGAAGGCCGCGCCCTCAACGGCCGTCCGCCCTATGCGATCGCCCGGGCGGGCCTCGGCCTCGTGCCCGAGGGGCGCCAGGCATTCCCGACCCTGACGGTCGAAGAGAACCTCGTCGCAACCGCCGCGGCGCGTCAGGGGCGCGGACGCTGGACGCTCAGCGAAGCGTTCCGCCTCTTCCCGCGCCTCGCCGAGCGTCGGCGCAATTACGGCGACCAGCTCTCCGGCGGAGAGCAACAGATGCTCGCCATCGGGCGCGCGCTGATGACCAATCCCAAGCTCATCGTGCTGGACGAGGCGACCGAAGGCCTCGCTCCGCTCGTCCGCCTTGAAATCTGGAATTGCCTGAAGCGCCTCAAAGCCGAGGGTCAATCGATCCTCGTCATCGACAAGAACCTCAAGGCCCTCCTCGACCTCGTCGACCGTGTCGCCGTGATCGAGAAGGGGCGTACCGTCTGGCGCGGTTCCGCTGGCGCGTTTCGGTCAGAGCCCTCGATTGTCGAACGCTTTCTTCATGTCGGCGGCGGCCCTGCGCCGGCCGCTTCTTGAATGACGCAAGGAAAGGATACGGACATGACATTGGCTCCTGGAATCACCAAGGCCGGCGAGGGCCTCGACAACATCGCCTGGAACATTCTCGGTCAGACTTACGTGCCCAAGGAGGTTTGCGAGAGCTCTTTCGCCTGGCACGCGACCTTTCCGCAGGACACGTTCGTGCCCCCGCACATCCACCCGACGCAGGACGAGTTCATCTACATGTTCGAGGGCCAGCTCGAACTGATGCTCGACGGCCGCACCGCCTTCGCCAATCCGGGCGATCTCGTGCGCATGCCGATGGGCCTGCCGCATGCGATCTACAATAAGTCGGGCCGCACGGTGAAATGCATGTTCTGGGTGTCGCCGACGCGCCGGCTTTACGACCTGTTCTGGGCGATCCACAACATGCCCGAGCAGACGCCCGCCGAAGTCGTCGCACTGTCCGCCAAGCACGAAGTCGACTTCCTGCCGCCGCCCGAAGAGGCGAAGTAACCCATGCGCATAAGGGGAGGAACGGACCCATGAAGGTGCTCATTGCGGGCGCGGGCGTCGGCGGATTGACGCTCGCGCTCATGCTTCACCGGCGCGGCGTCGAGTCCGTCATTTTCGAACAGGCGTCCGAGATCCGGGAGGTCGGGGTCGGCATCAACATCCTGCCGCACGCCATCAAGGAGCTCGCCGCGCTCGACCTCATGCCCAAGCTCGACGCCGTCGGCATCCGCACCAAGGAGCTGCACTACATCAGCCGGCTGGGTCAGAAGGTATGGAGCGAACTGCGCGGCACGGACGCCGGCTTCGACTTTCCGCAGTTCTCGATCCATCGCGGCCGGCTGCAGAAAGTGATCCACGACGCCGTTGTCGCAAAACTCGGTCCCGGCGCCGTGCGCACCGGAATGAAGCTGCAGGGCTTCATCCAGGACGAGGGCAGCGTCGTAGCGCATTTCACCGACGCGAAGTGCGGACTGAGCAGCGAAACCGTGCGCGGCGACGTGCTCGTCGGCGCGGATGGCATCCACTCCGTCGTGCGGCGCCATTTCCATCCGAAGCAGGGCTCCCCCTGCTGGCAGGGGCTCATGCTGTGGCGCGGGGCCGCCGAATGGCCGAAGTTCCTGACCGGACGCTCCATGTATATCGCCGGCGGCATGAGCGCCAAGATCGCGCTCTATCCGATCGCGCCGGGCTCGAAGCCGGAGACGCGCCTCACCAACTGGGCGATCGTGTCGCGCATCGCGGACGGCGAGATCACGCCTCCCCCGGTCAATTCCTGGTCGCGGGTCGGCCGGATGGACGAAGTGATCCCCTATGCCCGGCGCTTCAGCGTTCCCGGCGTCGATGTCGAGGCGCTGGTGCGGGCGACGCCGGTCTGCTGGGAATACCCCATGTGCGACCGCGACCCCCTGCCCCATTGGAGCCATGGCCGCGTCACGCTGCTCGGCGACGCCGCCCATCCCATGTATCCCGTCGGCTCCAACGGCGCGGCGCAGGCGATCCTCGATGCCCGCAGTCTCGCGGACTGGCTGAGAAAAGCCGACCATCCGATGCAGGCGCTGCATGAATACGAGCTCGACCGCCTGCCCAAGACCGCCGAGATCGTGCGCCTCAACCGCAAGGGCGGACCGGAGCGCGTGATCGACGAAGTGGAGAAACGCGCTCCGGCGGGCTTCGAATTCGTCGACCGCGTGCTCAGCCACGCCGAGCGCGAGGCGATCGTCAAAGGCTACGCCGGCAAGGCCGGCTTCACCCAGAGCCAGGTCAACAAGTGAAGGCGCGACGCGCGTGACGATCCATGACGCAATACCTTGATCGTGATCCAGAGCATTTTCAGTGGTGCACAAATCAGATTTCTGCGCCGTCACGAAGAACTGTCGTTCTATTAAGATACCCATCGCTCGAAGTCGGCCGGAACGACGTTGCTGCCGCAGATGATCGTCACGACCCGTTTGTCCCTGTAGCGGGCTCGGTCCTCCAATATCGCCGCGACGCCGAGCGCGGCCGAAGGCTCGACGATAAGTCCCGCGTGGCGATAGAGCATTCGCACGCCAGCAATGATGCTGTGTTCCTCAACCAGCGGGACGTGGTCGGCCACGGCCAGTAGGTCGCCAAGGACCGCAGGGATCGGGCGGCGGCCGGCGACTCCATCAGCGATCGTGTCAATATGGTCGGTCTCCACGACAGATTTGGCCCTCCAGGACAACGCCATCGCCGGCGCGCCCTTTGGTTGCACGCAAACGATCTCGACCGTCGGGGCCAGGCATTTGAAGACGTAGCCCACGCCCGTCGCCATGGCGCCGCCTCCGAGAGCAATCAGCACGGCGTCTACGGGACACCCGTCCTCGGCGAGTTCGAGCCCAATCGTCCCGGCGCCTTCACAGGTATCGAGGTTTTCGCTGTCCTCAACCAAAAACGCGCCTTCGGCGCCCGCCATCTGCCGCGCTCGATGGCGGGCATCTTCAAAGTCGCCGTCGACAATCCGCACCGTCGCGCCCAACGCGCGGATACGTTCCAGCTTGTACGGGTTGGCGCTGGCGCCAGCGACGACCGTTACGGAAATCCCACGGCTTTGTCCGCTGTAGGCCAGCGCCAGCCCAAGGTTGCCCACGCTCGCACAAACGGCCGACCTGGAGCCGGGGTTGTCCACCAGCCCCGCCATGACGGTTTCAGTGCCGCGAGCCTTAAAGCAGCGGACGGGATTGGCCGTCTCGAGCTTCACAATGATCTCGCAATCCAGCGCCTCGCCGAGAGGGCGGCACGTGTATTGAGGCGTGTTTCGGAAGACCGGCGCAATTCGGGGGATCGCAGATCTGATCCTGTTCAGATCGAGTCTGGTCCGTGGCTCGGCTCGCTGACGGGTTGCCGGAACGGTTTGCATGGGTGGCGGCATATTTCCTCCGTGGAACCGACCGGCTCCTGCAGGTCCATAAAAACGGCTGCGTGAGAATTCTGAGCCGATCACGCGCAAGCGCATATCTCAATTTTTCCCAAACCTGGCGCTGCCTCCGGGAGCTTCGATTTTTTCGGGGAGTTCGTATCAGTTTCCAGAGCGTTTCGTTGGGCTTCAGAGTGCCGACAGGCTGCAATTTCTTTCCGATTCTATCAACGCGGGCCGTCCGCAATTCGGACGGCCGGCGCGCCCGCGACAATATAGCAAATTGACATCCAGCGTAGTCGGACGCGAAATGCAGTCTGGCCGTCTGCACACGCCATGATCAACTTCCGTGGCGCGAGCAGCAGAAGCGATTTCAATCGTCACTAGTGACTTCCCGTCAAGGACGGTGAGCCAAGAAAGTCAAGGTTGTGATCTTGGCTGGTGGCGGTCGCTTGCCTATTGGAGGCAGAAATGCTTGACAAACCTCAGAAATCTAAGACCGAAAACAGTCCTCTCCGAACCCGCTATGACAACTTTATCGGCGGCGAGTGGAAGGCGCCCGCGAAAGGGCGCTACTTTACGAACAAGAGTCCGGTCGACGGCAGCACGCTTTGCGAAGTGGCCCGTTCGGACGCCGCCGACGTCGAAGCCGCGCTCGACGCCGCGCATGCGGCCAAGGACAAATGGGCCCGCACGTCGCCGACCGAGCGCGCGAAAATGCTCAACACAATTGCCGATCGGATCGAAGACAATCTTGAGCTGCTCGCGCGCGTCGAGACCCGCGACAACGGTAAGCCGATCCGCGAGACGATGAACGCGGACGTTCCGCTGTCGGCCGATCACTTCCGCTATTTCGCCGGTTGCATCCGGGCGGAAGAAGGGACGGTCGGCGAAATTGATCACGACACGGTCGCCTATCACTTCCGCGAGCCGCTGGGCGTGGTCGGCCAGATCATCCCGTGGAACTTCCCGCTCTTGATGGCGTCCTGGAAGATGGCGCCCGCGCTGGTCGCAGGAAATTGCGTGGTGATCAAGCCGGCTTCCGACACGCCCATGAGCCTTGCGGTGCTGATGGATCTGATCGGCGACGTGTTGCCGCCGGGCGTCCTCAATGTCGTCTTCGGCCATGGCTCCGAAGTCGGCGCTCCGCTCGCCCGCAGTCCGCGGATCGCCAAGATCGCCTTCACCGGCGAGACGACCACCGGCCGGCAGATCATGCAGTACGCGGCCGAGACGATCATCCCGATGACGCTCGAGCTCGGCGGGAAGTCGCCCAACATCTTCTTCGCTGACGTCATGGACAAGGACGACGCCTTCCTCGACAAGGCGCTCGAAGGCTTCGCTCTCTTCGCCTTCAACAAGGGCGAAGTCTGCACCTGCCCGTCGCGCGCTCTCGTGCAGGAGTCGATCTTCGATAAGTTCGTGGAAAAGGCGGTCGCACGCGTCGCCAGGATCAAGGTCGGCGATCCGCTCGATCCGACGACCCAGATGGGGGCGCAATGCTCGAAAGGGCAGCTCGAAAAGATCTTGAACTATATCGACGTCGGCAAGAAGGAAGGCGCGAAGTGCATGACCGGCGGCGAGCAGGCCCATCTCGGCGGCGCGCTGGAGAACGGCTTCTATGTGAAGCCCACCGTCTTCGTCGGTCACAACAAGATGCGCATTTTCCAGGAAGAAATCTTCGGGCCGGTTCTCTCGGTGACGAAGTTCAAGACCATGGAGGAGGCGATCGAGATCGGCAACGACACGATCTACGGCCTCGGCGCGGGCGTCTGGTCGCGCGACGGGACCACTGCATATCGCGTCGGCCGCGAGATCCAGGCGGGGCGCGTATGGACGAATTGCTATCATGTGTATCCCGCCCATGCGGCGTTCGGCGGCTACAAGCAGTCCGGCTTCGGTCGCGAGACGCATAAGATGATCCTGGATCACTACCAGCAGACGAAGAACCTGCTCGTCAGCTACAACCCGAATGCGATGGGGTTCTTCTGAGCCGTCAGATAGAGGCCGCGCCGAAAGGCGCGGCCTCCGAAAGCGGCGTCCGGCGCTCGGGAGGAGACGCCGGACGCCTCTTGGTTTCTCTATAGCGACGGAGAGCCGATGACCGAACGAGTCGTATTCACGCCCGATGCCGTTGCGCTTGTCGCTACGTTGAAGGCCGAGCATGGGCCGCTGCATCTTTCACCTCTCGGGCGGATGCTGCGAGGGCAGCGCGCCCATGTGTTTCCGGCAGCGCGACTTTCGGGTGGGTGCGAGCGACGTGCTCCTGGGCGCGATCGACGGCTGCCCGTTCTATGTGGGGGCGGCGCAATTCGACTACTGGTCAGGTTGCCAGATTATCGTCGACGTCGCGACGGAGGGAGGCGACAGCTTTTCGCTGGAAGCAGCTGAAGGCGTTCGATTCATCGCGCGTTCGCGTCTCTTTACCGACCCGGAGCTCGACACTTTGAAAGCGGCCGGACTGCCGCCCGCCGATGTGTGCTTCGGCCGAACCGACCGCGGAATGACGAGCAAAGCGGCGATATCAACCGATCGTGTGATAGGCCGCATCTGATCGGAGCACAGCATTGCCTCGGCGCTCCAATTCATGTCCAAGGCTCCAAGGCAAGTTTCGTAGGTCGACTCGAGCGGCCGAGAGCGCGGCGCCCAATGTGCGGCGCTGGCGGCGCCAGAGACCGAACATGACGAACCGGCGATTGCAAAGCGAGATAATAACAAATATTAATAGTTTAATTTCCGGGTGTTCTGACTTCGAACGTCAGGCCCCGAGGTGGCTCGCCAACTGGAGGTCAGGGAGCGACGGAGCGACAGTTTTTCGCACTTAAAGCCTTGGAATCGCTTGTCGCGTGCCAAAAAAGTGCAGAGGGCCCAAACCACCGGAAGCGGCCCCCGCCCGCCGCCGTGGTCCGTCACATCCGCGTGCGCACCCGCCAGAGCTCCGGGAAGAGCTCGACCTCCAGCATGCGCTTGAGATAGCCGACGCCCGACGTGCCGCCCGTGCCCCGCTTGAGGCCGATGACGCGCTCGACGGTCGTCACGTGGTTGAAACGCCAGCGCCGGAAATAATCCTCGAAGTCGATCAGCTTTTCTGCAAGCTCGTAGAGGTCCCAATGATGAGCCGGGTCGCGGTAGACCGCGGCCCAGGCGTTGGTCAGCGCTTCGCATTCGACGTGCGGCTCGGCGGCCTCGGCCCGCTGCGCGGCGTCGCCGACGTCGAGGCCGCGCCGCCGCAACAGCAGGATCGCCTGCTGATAGAGGCTCGGCTCGGCGAGGATGGCGTTGAGCTCTGCGACGATCTCAGGTCGGTGCTCGTGCGGCCTCAGCATCGCGAGGTTGCGGTTGCCGGCGAGGAACTCGATGGCCCGGTATTGCCAGGACTGGAACCCCGAGGACTGGCCGAGACGGTCGCGGAACTCGGAATAGTCGCTCGGCGTCATCGTGCGCAGGACGTCCCACGCCTTGTTGAGCTGCTCGAAGATTCGCGCGACGCGGGCGAGCAGTTTGAAGGCCGGCTGCACGTCGTCCGCCCGGATCAGCGCGCAAGCCGCGCCGATCTCCCGTATGGCGAGCTTCATCCACAGTTCGCTGGTCTGGTGCTGAATGATGAACAGTAGTTCGTCGTGCGCGTCGGTCAGCGGCGATTGCGCGCCGAGCAGTTCGGAGAGCCGCAGATAGTCGCCATACGACATCCTGGAGCGGAATTCGCTCTCGGCGCCCTCGATCTCGCTCATGTCACCTTGTTCCGCGCATGATACTCGGGACGATCCCACAAGCCGCCCCGCACGATCTCGACGAGCGAGCGGGCGGCCGTTTCGACTTCGGCAAAACCGATGTAGAGCGGCGCGAAGCCGAAGCGCATCACGTCCGGCGCGCGGAAGTCGCCGATCACGCCGCGCGCGATCAGCGCCTGCATCGCCGCATAGCCTTCCGCAAAGCGGAACGAGACCTGCGAGCCCCGCTGCTCGGGATCGCGAGGCGACAGCGAGTTGAAGTTCGGGGCAATCGGCTTCGATGCGGCGTATGAAATCCTGGCTGAGCGCGATCGAGCGTTCCCGCAGCGCGAGCATGTCCACGCCCTCGAAAACGTCCAGCGCCGCGTCGAGCGCGGCCATGGAGAGGACCGGCGGCGTGCCGGCGCGCAGGCGGTCGACGCCCGGCGCCGGCCGGTAGCCGAGTTCGAAGGCGAAGGGCGCCGCATGGCCCATCCAGCCGGACAACGCCGGCGAGACGCGCGCCTGCAGGTCCGGCCGAACATAGATGAAGGCCGGCGCGCCGGGTCCGCCGTTTAGATATTTGTAGCCGCAGCCGACAGCGAAATCGACGCCGCAACCAGCGAGATCGACCGGCAGCGCGCCGGCCGAATGGGCGAGATCCCAGATCGCAACGGCGCCCGACGCCTTCGCCTTCTCGGTGAGCGGGCGCATGTCGTGCCTGCGCCCGGTGCGGTAGTCGACCTCGGTCAGCATCAGAACGGCGACGCGCTCGTCCAGCGCGCCTTCGACGGCCTCGGGGTCGACGATCGTCAATTCATGGCCCTGGCCGAGCAGGCGGCAGACGCCTTCGGCGACATAGAGATCGGTCGGGAAATTGCCGCTGTCGGAAAGAATGACCTTGCGAGGCGCCGCGAGTTCGAGAGCCGCGGTCAGCGCCTTGAAGAGATTGATCGAGGTCGAATTGCACGCCGCCACCGAACCCTTCGGAGCGCCGACCAGGGCGCCGATCTTGTCGCCGACACGGGCGGGCAAGTCGATCCAGCCGGCGGTGTTCCAGGCTCGAATGAGTTCCCGACCCCAGCTCTCGTCGAGCTCGCGGCGCACCCGTTCCCGCGCGCATCTGGGCATCGCTCCGAGCGAATTGCCGTCGAGATAGACGACGCCCTTCGGCAGGTCGAACAGCGCCCGCGAGCGCTCGAAGAGATCGCCGCTCATGGGAGAGATCTCAGTTGGAAGCGCTGGATCTTGCCGGTCTGCGTCTTCGGCAGGGCCTCCAGGAAGCGCACCGCGCGCGGATACTTGTAGGGCGCAATATTCGTCTTGACGTGGTTCTGCAGCCGCAGCGCCGTCGCATCGTCCGGAGGAACGCCCGGCTTCAGCACGACGAAGGCGGCGACGATCTGCCCCCGCTCCTGGTCGGGAAGCCCGATCACGGCGCATTCGGCGACGGCTTCGTGCGTCAGCAGCGCCGCCTCCACCTCGGGGCCGGCGATGTTGTAGCCGGACGAAACGATCATGTCGTCGTTGCGCGCGGCGAAACGAAAATACCCGTCCTCGATCCTGGCTGAACGCGTCGCCGGTCAGATTCCAGCCATTCTGCGCGTATTCCCGCTGACGGAGGTCCGCGAGATAACGGCAGCCGGTCGGGCCGCGCACCGCAAGGCGGCCGACCGTTCCGCGGGGAGCCTCGTTGAAATCCTTGTCGACGATCTTGGCTTCGTAGCCGGGCACGGGTTTTCCGGTGACGCCGGGTTTCCGGTCGTCGAGGCGGTTGCTGATGAAGACATGCAGCATTTCCGTCGAGCCCAGGCCGTCGAGGATTGGCACGCCGGTCCGTTTCGTCCAGGCTTCGTAAACCGGCGCCGGAAGCGTCTCGCCCGCGGATACGGCCACGCGAAGCGAGGAAAGATCGGCCCCGTCGTCCATCGCCGAGAGCATCGCGCGATAGGCGGTCGGTGCAGTGAAGCAGACGGTCGCCTTGTAGGTTTCGATGATCTTGACCAGGTTCGGCGGGGTCGCGCTCTCGATCAGCGCGGCGGAAGCGCCGAAGCGCAGCGGAAACACCGCAAGTCCGCCGAGCCCGAAGGTGAAGGCGATCGGAGGCGAGCCGACGAAGACGTCGTCGGGCCGAACCTCAAGCGCCTGCCTCGCATAGCCGTCGGCGATGATGAGAATGTCGCGATGAAAGTGCATCGTCGCTTTCGGCGCGCCGGTCGTTCCGGAGGTGAAGCCGAGCAACGCGACATCGTCCCGCCCGGTGCGCACGGCGGTGAAAGTCACCGGCTTGTTGAGAGCGACCCGGTCGAGCTCCGCGTCGTGGTTGGCGGTGCCGTCGAAGCCGACGACGCTCTTGAGAAAGCGGTTCTCCTTGGCGCAGGCGACCAGTTCGTCGAGGATGCGGGTGTCGCAAAGCGCGAGCTTGATCTCGGCCTTGTCGACAATCTTCGTCAGTTCCCCCGCCCGCAGCATCGGCATGGTGTTGACCACGACGGCGCCCGCCTTCGTCGCCGCGAGCCAGCAGGCGATCATCGCGGGATTGTTCGCCGAGCGGATCAGCACCCGGTTGCCCGGCTTCACGCCGTAATCCTCGACGAGCGCGCGCGCGAGCCGGTTGCTCCAGTCGGAAAGCTCCTTGTAGGTGCGCCGCCGGCCGTGCCCAATGAGCGCCGTGCGGTCGCCAAAGCCTCGCTCGACAAGCCGATCGGTCAGTTCGACTGCCGCGTTGAGATACTCGGGATAGTCGAACCCTTCGAGCCGAAAGTCCGGCCATTGCTCCGGCGGGGGGAGATTGTCACGCGAGAACGTGTCCATATGAGCGGTGGGACCGAGCATGGCTTCGTTTCCTCCGTCGTTCGTCCTTCAGCCAGTTCGGCGATCCAATGGTTCGTTGACCGACCTCGTCCTGGCCGGCCAGACGCGTTCATGAAGTCGCCGCCGCCGGCAAGAAATGTGGTCTCCCGGACGCCACATGAAAAGGGCTAGTCCGGAACGACCGCGGTCGCCTGGATCTCGACCTTGGCGCGATCTTCGATGAGGGCGGAGACCTGCACGGCGGTCATCGCGGGAAAATTCTTGCCCATGATCTCGCGATAGACCTTCCCGACCTCCGGCAGACGGTCGATGTATTCGCGCTTGTCGATGAAGTACCAAACGAGGTTGGCGATGTGCTCCGGCGCCGCGCCGTCGCAGGCGAGGACGGCGGCGACATTGCGCAGCGCCTGCGCGATCTGTGCGACGAGATCGTCGCTTTCGAAGCGGCATTCCGCGTTCCAGCCGACCTGTCCCGCGACAAAGATCGTCCGACCCCGCGCAGCAACGCCGTTGGCGTAGCCTGCGGGCCTGGCCCAGCCCTCCGGCTGCAAGGGGCGATGCATGAACGACTCCCTGAACGTTCGTTCCAAGTCAGCGCGACTTCAGCAATTCGCGCGCGACGATCAGCTTTTGCACCTCGGTGGCGCCTTCGTAGATCCGGAGGGCGCGAATTTCGCGATAAAGGCGCTCGACGATCTCCCCCCGCTTCACGCCCCTGCCGCCGAACATTTGCACGGCGCGGTCGATCACGCGCTGGGCGGACTCGGTCGCCGCCATCTTCGCCATCGCGGCCTCGCGGGTCGTCGGCAGTTTCTGAACGTCGCGCCTCCAGGCGGCTCGGTAAGTCAGCAGCGCCGCAGAGTCGATCTCGGTCGCCATCTCTCCGAGCGCGCCCTGCGTCAGTTGGAGGTCCGCCAGCGTCCCGCCGAACATGCGGCGGGCGCGGGCGTGCTCGAGCGCTTCGTCCAGCGCGCGGCGTGCCAGGCCGAGCGCGGCGGCGGCGACGGAGGCGCGGAAGATGTCGAGCGTCTGCATCGCGATCCTGAAGCCGCCGCCGGCAGCCCCAAGAAGTCGGTCCACGGGAATGCGGCAGCTGTCGAAACGCAGCGTCGCCAGCGGATGGGGCGCGATCACCTCGATACGCTCGGCGACAGAAAACCCGGCATCGTCGGGAAAGACGACAAAAGCGGAGACGCCGCGCGCGCCGGGCGCTTCGCCGGTGCGCGCGAACAACGTGTAGACGTCGGCGATGCCGCCGTTCGAGATCCAGGTCTTCTCCCCATCGATCACGTAGCAATCGCCGTCCAGGCGCGCCGAGCAGGCGATCGCGGCGACGTCGGATCCGGCCTCCTTCTCCGACAGCGCAAAGGCCGCCAGCCATTCCCCTGCCCGCGTCTTAGGCAGGACCGCGGCGCGAAGCTCGGACGAGCCGGCGATCGAGATCGCGCCCGATCCCAGACCCTGCATTGCGAAGGCGAAGTCGGCGAGGCCGTCGCGCCAGGCGAGCGCTTCGCGCGCCAGGCAGGCGGAACGCGAATTGATCGCCGTCGCGTCGGCTTCCGGGGGCGGCACGACGGCCTGCAACAGGCCCGCCCGACCCATTTCGCGCACGAGGCGGCGGCAGGACCCGTCGACGTCGTCATGGTCGATCGCTTCCATTTCCCGCGAGTCGACAAACGCGTCGAGCCGTCCGGCGAATGCGCGATGGCCGGGTTCGAAGAATGGCCATTCGATCCAGTCGCGGGACATGCGCTTTACCGGGGCGCGCATGGCTCAGTCGCCTTCGAACTCAGGCTTTCGCTTGGCGGCGAACGCCTCGAAGGCGCGGCGGAAATCGTTCGTCGCCATGCAGACCGCCTGCGCCTGCGCCTCGGACTCGATCATTTCGTCGAGGCCCATCGCCCATTCCTGGTTCATCATCGTCTTCGTCATCCCGTGCGCGAACCATGGGCCATCCGCCAGCGTCCGCGCGAATGCCGTAGCCTCCCGCTCGAGTTCGGCGCTCGGATGCAGCGCATTGAAGAAACCCCAGGCGGCGCCCTCCGCCGCGCTCATGGCGCGCCCGGTCAAGAGCAGTTCAGCCGCGCGTCCCTGCCCTATGATCCGAGGCAGGATGCCGCAGGCGCCCATGTCCGCCCCAGCCAGACCGACGCGGGTGAACAGGAACGCGGTTTTCGCCTCGGGCGTCGCAAAGCGGATGTCGGACGCCATCGCAAGGATGGCGCCGGCGCCGGCGCAGACGCCGTCCACGGCGGCGACGATCTGTTGCGGGCAGCGGCGCATCGCCTTGACGACATCCCCTGTCATGCGGGTGAAAGCCAAGAGGTCCGGCATCGTCATCCGCGTCAGCGGCTCGATGATCTCGAACACGTCGCCACCCGAGGAGAAATTGCCGCCGGCTCCCGTCAGCACCACGGAGCGAACGTCGGACGCGTAGACGAGGTCGCGAAACAGATCCCTAAGCTCCGCATAGCTGTCGAAGGTCAGCGGGTTCTTTCGCTCCGGCCGGTTGAGCCGGATCGTCGCGACCCGCCCATTCTCGCTCGTTTCGAAGAGAAAGGCGCGCGCCCGATGATCCTTGAACGGCCGCCGGGCGGCCTGCATCGCTGACCTCTCGCTCATCCCGCCAACACCTCTCCGCCGGCGATCGCGATCGCCTGTCCATTGATCGAAGCCGCGCCCGAAGAGGCGAGCCAAACGACGCAATCGGCGACTTCTCCAGGAGTTACCAGTCTACCCTGCGGGTTCGCCCTCGCGAGCTCCGCGCGCGTCGCCGCCTCCGTCCGTCCCGTCTTCGACACGATGTTCGCGACCGCCTTGTCGATCAGGGGCGTTTCCGTGAAGCCGGGACAGACCGCGTTGACCGTCACGCCGCTCCGCGCGAGTTCGAGCGCCAGCGCGCGCGTGAGCCCGACGACGCCATGCTTGGCCGCGCAATAGGCCGAGACGTACGGATATCCGGTCAGCCCGGCGGTTGACGCTATGTTGACGATGCGCCCGGCCGCGCCGAAGCTCTCGATGTCTGGCAGCGCCGCCCGCGTGACGAGATAGACGCTCGTCAGATCAATCGCGAGCACCTGCGACCACATCGCGAGGTCGGTCTTGCGGAACGGCGCGCTCGGCGCTTCGCCCGCATTGTTGACGAGAATGCCGACCGGCCCGAACACTGCGCGCGCTCTCTCGAGGCCGCGCGCGACGGCGTCCGCGTCCGTCACGTCGAAGCCGTCGATCATGGCCGCAGCGCCTGCGGAGAGCGTCGCCGCCGCCGCGCGCAATGGGTCCGGCCGTCGGCCCGCAAGGCTGACGCGCGCCCCGGCGCGGGCGAGCGCCACGGCGATGGCCGCGCCGATGCCGCCGCCGGCGCCCGTGACGAGCGCGTGCCGGCCGTCGAGCGACGCCACGCTCATCGGACTGCGTTCGCGGCGCGCGCGAGATTGGCCTCATACTGGCCGCGCGCGGAAGCATACTGCTTCGGCCAAGGTACGATGTTGGCGCCGATCTTCGCCGCCTCGTGGATCGTCCAAGCCGGATCGGCCAGATGCGCCCGGGCGATCGCGCAGAGATCGGCGCGCCCCGCCGCAATGACCGAATTGGCGTGATCGGCCTCCGAAATCGCGCCGACCGCGATCGTCGCGACCGCGCCCTCGTTGCGGATCTGGTCGGCGAACGGCGTCTGGAACAGGCGCCCGTAGACCGGACGTTCTTCCTTCCACACCTGGCCGGACGAGCAGTCGATCAGATCGGCGCCGGCCTCGCGGAACATGCGCGCGAAAATCAGAGCGTCGTCGGGCGTATTCCCGCCTTCCGTCCAGTCGTGACAGGAGAGCCGCACGGAGATCGGACGATCCTCCGGCCAGGCGGCGCGCACGGCGCGAAACACTTCAAGCGGATAGCGCGCGCGGTCAGCGTGGCCGCCGCCGTATTCGTCGGCGCGCCGGTTGGTCAATGGCGACAGGAAACTCGACAGCAGATAGCCGTGCGCGCAATGCAGCTCCAACCAGTCGACGCCGGCCTCAGCCGCCCTCTCGGTCGCGGCGACAAAGTCTTCGCGCACGCGTTCCATGTCGTCTCGGGTCATCTCGCGCGGAACGGAACTGTGGGTCAGATAGGGCAAAGCCGAGGCTGACATGACAGGCCATCCGCCGGCCTCGAGCGGCTGATCGATGCCTTCCCAGGCGACGCGTGTCGAGCCTTTCCGTCCCGAATGACCGAGCTGAATCCCGGCCTTCGCCTGGCCCACGGAATGAATCAAATCAACCAGACGCCTCCAGCCCGCCGTCTGCTCGTCGTTCCACAGGCCGAGGCAGCCGGGGGTGATGCGCGCGTCGGGCGACACGCAGGTCATTTCCGCGAAGACCAGCCCGGCGCCGCCCATCGCTCGCGCGCCGAGATGAGCGATATGGAAGTCGTTGATCAGCCCGTCGCGCGCCGAATACATCGCCATCGGCGAAACGACGATACGGTTCTGCAGAGTGACGCCGCGCACCCGATAGGGCGTCAGCATGGGCGGCGGCGGTCGCCCGTTGTCCCGCGATGGCGCGTCTGCCTTGCGGGCGAACCAGCGCTCGTAACCCTCCAGCCAGACGGGGTCGCGCAGACGAAGGTTTTCGTGACTGATGCGCTGTGACCTTGTCAGCATCGAATAGAAAAACTGCTCCGGCTCCAGCGTGTCCGCGTATCGATGTCCGACCACCTCGAACCATTCCATCGCGTTGCGAGCGGCGTTCTGGATGCGCGCGACGTCGACGCGGCGGACTGCCTCATAGGCGTCGAGCGCCGCCCGGATCGTCTCGCGTCCATGGCCGATCCCATCGAACTGACGCGCGAGTTCGATGGCGTCGTCGAGGGCGAGCTTGGTACCCGACCCGATCGCGAAATGAGCGGTGTGAGCGGCGTCGCCCATCAACACGACGTGCGACCGGCCGTTGTAAAGACTCCACCCGCCGCAGGTCAGCCGGCTGAAATTCAGCCATGCGGACCCGCGCAGATGGCGTGCGTTGGTCATCAGTTTCGCGCCCCCCAGCGTCTCGGCGAACAGCTTTTCGCAAAAGTCGATGGAGCTCTGCGTGTCGAGCTTCTCCAAGCCGTGCTTCACGAACGCGTCTTCCGTCGTCTCGACGATGAAGGTCGAGGTGTCGCGGTCGAACTTGTAGATATGCGCCTGGAACCAGCCGTGCTCGGTGCGCCGGAAGTCGAAGGTGAACGCGTCGAACAGCTTTCGCGTGCCGAGCCAAATGAAGCGGTTCGGCCGGACGACGATATCGGGCTTGAAGACGTCGGCGTAACGCTGCCGGATCTTGGAATTGACCCCGTCGGAAGCGATGACGAGGTCGGCGTCCGGAAACTCGAGGTCGGAATCGACCTCGCGCTCGAACGCGAGCTCGACGCCGAGCTGTTCGCAGCGCCGCTGGAGGATATTCAAGAGCTGCTTGCGCCCGATGCCGATGAAGCCGTGGCCGGTCGTGCGCTGCCGTCGCCCTTTGAAGATCAGCTCGATGTCGTCCCAATGATTGAAGGCGTCGCCGATTTCAGCCGCGCTGACGGGGTCGGCCTCGAGCATCGCTTGCATCATGGCGTCCGAGAACACCACGCCCCAGCCGAACGTGTCGTAGGGCTTGTTGCGTTCGATCACGACGATCGAATGCTCGGGATGACGGAGCTTCATCAGGAGGCCGAAATAGAGGCCGGCAGGTCCGCCGCCGATACAGACGATCCGCATTCGGCATGCCCTCCTCGCGCCATGTCCGATTATTTCAAGCTTAAAATATCATGGCAGCGGCAGGTCAAGCCCCTTTATCGGCCGGCTCAGTCAGTCCTCGCCGCCCGCAAGCCGCTTGCTGGCCGAGGCCTTGACCGCCGCCAGCCGCCTCAAGGCCTCGGCGAGCGTGTCGTCATCGACATCCGCCATCAGCTCGCCGAGCCAACCCTCGTGCGCGCGCGCCATCTCCGCGAACGTTTGCCGGCCGCGGGGGGTCAGCTTGGCGACCGTCACGCGGCGGTCGCCGTCCAGCGCCTCGCGGCGGATCAGCCCGTCCGCTTCGAGGCGGTCGGCCAGTCCGGTGATGTTGCCGTTCGTGACCATGGTGCGTCGGGACAACTCGCCCAGGCGCAGCCCATCGGGCTCGCGGTAGAGTTGAGCGAGCAGATCGAACTGCGGCAAGGTCGCGTCGAATTCCGTCCGCAGCCGGCGGCGAATCTCCTGCGAGATCATCTTGGTGATCGACAGCATGCGCAGCCAGAGCCGCAGCTGGGTCCTCTCTCCTGCGCGCGCGCTGCGGGCGAGGATCTCCAAATCGGCTGTGGGCTTCGACGCGTCGGTTTGCTCGCTCACGGGCGCTGGTTCGGCAGATGCAATCTCCCCGAATAGCCGGGAGATGTTTGAATTGTCAAAGAAGGAATTAGTCGGTGAGCGGCGCATCCGACACAACGTCACAGTTCAAAATGGAAGACGGAAACCGACTTCCACCAGCCAATCCGAATGATGGCGGAACAGAGTGAAAGTCGGATCTGCAGCGTCGTTCCAGAATAGGGACAAGCTTATAGCTTGGCCGAAAGGAGAGATAGTGTATTATTTGGGCGTATTCGAAAAGATGAGACGCGCAATGATCGCGTATGAAGACGGGCCAAGCACGTTAAAAGGAGGACCTAAAATGTCAGATGAATATGAAGCTGACCTGACTGCTGGCCGTCGTCCTAGATGATCGCCGGGCGCGCTCTATATCGCCCCCAAGCCCAGGGCGCGCCCCATTCCCCGCTCCAGTTCGCGCCCGAGCGGGGCTTTTCGTTCGGCCCACGGCGCGGCGAACGTCCTGCGCCCCGGCGGCCGTTAGCCTCCTAACCCCAAAGCCGCAAAACCTCATCATCAGTTCTCACAAACCCTATTGACAACCCAGATGGTTGCATTAACGTTTCCACGGGGCTCTGCGGCATCGGCATCGGCGCGGTAGGGATGATTGACGGGGAAGAACATGGCCGCCTTCGGGCGGCCTTTTTCACAGGCGCGGACACAGTTGCGGATCGCCTGACGCCCCCCTGGCGGACCTTGTTCATTCCCGCCGACCAAAAGCGATGGACGTTCACTTGCACATGGTCGCTAATGCCAGCGCCGAGGCGCATTGACCCAGCGCTCGGCGGGGGAAGGCCGAATGGGAAGGGGTCGCCATTTCGGCGACTCTCGACCTTCACCCGAGAGCGGCGGGCCCCACACGTCCCCATAAGCCGGGGCCTGTCCGCTCTCAAAAGAGAACAGCCCTGCGGCGTCAGCGAGCATCCGGGCGCATCGCCGGACCTCGCATGTTGGCCTCCAGCAAAGACGTCACGCCATCAAGCACGCACGTCGGCTGCCGTGGTCCGGTTGCGCGCCTTTGTCGACAGGGGCCCGGTTTGGGGGCTTGACGCGCCGCTCGCGCCGCTCCGATCTCCCGTGGTACGATGCGCGAAAAGCAGGTTGCCAATGGACGAAATTCCAAGAGCGATGGGCGCTTACAGGGCCTGCATTGACTTACCTGACGATGTGACGGACGAAGAGCTACGGCAGGAGGCCGAAGCTATGCTAGGTCACGCACGTGAAGGCGTTAGCCTCTTGAGCCTTTCGCGGGACATCGCGAATGGCCTTGCGAACCGTCTCCAAGTGACTGCAATCCACAATGATGATTGCGCTCGGCTTGCCAGTGCGCTCTTGGAGTTAATCAAGGCCAACGGGTCTTAGGGCAGAAGCGACGACGATGGACATCGGCGCCGGCGTGGCGCGCGAGGACCGGCACAGCTCTGTGAGCTTTTCGCTCGGCGCGGCAGCGCGAAGCCGTTCTTGATGTCGGCGAGCTCGTCGATGGTCGCGTGGACGGTTGGTGGACACTCGACGATTTCCGAGGAACGCTCCGGTGAGAGCGTCAAAATTATGATACTGCGTCCCGCAAGCGCTTGAAGGTACCGCTTAGTAAAGACCAAACCGGCGCGTAGCCGCTCCGAGGCCGTGCTTAAGTTGTTTGAAGACCCGCTGATACAGGCCGGGTGGTGGATGCGCTGCATCTATCGTCTGAATCTCTTGCGGTGTGAGCGTCAGTGAGAGCGCAACAGCGTTCTCCGTTACGTGCGCTGGCAAGCCGGATTCGGGAATTGCAATGACGTTACCGCTGCGGATGGCCCAGGCCAGCGCGATCGCGGCCGACGTACAACCGTGTGCTGCGCCGATAGTTTCAAGCACGGGGTCATGCAACAGGCTGGCGCCGCCGAGCGGAGTATAGGCCATCACCGGCATACCGTGCTGCTCGCACCATGGCAGCAGGTCATCCTCGATGCCGCGGCTGCTGAGGTTGTAAAGGACCTGATTGGTCGCGCAGCGATCGCCGTGTGGAATATTGAAAAGTTCTTCCATGTCGTTGACGCTGAAGTTCGACACGCCCCAGGCGCGAATCTTCCCCGCCGCGCGTAGACTTTCGAACGCCGTCACAACGACGGAGAGGTCACTACTCCTATCTCGCCAGTGAGCTAGGTAGAGATCGAGGTGATCAGTGCCGAGACGGGCGAGGCTCTCCTCGCAAGCGCGCGCGATGATGCCATCTGCCGTCATGTGATCCACTTTGGAGACCAGGAACACGCGCTCGCGCTGACCGGCAATCGCGCGGCCGATCAATTCTTCGGAGCGGCCGTTGCCGTACCCCTCCGCCGTGTCGATCAACGTCATCCCAAGCAAAAGGCCAGTGCGCAGCGCTTCTTCCTCAACGGCTGCCGGGTGTCTTCCCTGTCCAAGATGCCACGAGCCCTGGCCCAATGCGGGGACGACGGCGCCGTCACGAAACTTGACGGTCCGTTGCGTGCCGGTTGCGGCGACGGCAGTCGCTGCATCAGAATCCAACGCCCCTGACAAAGTCACCAACGCACCAAGCGCGACGCACCTTTCATTAAATTCACGCCGGTTCAGCAATCTTGTATCGCTACTCGTCACGGCACTGTTCCCGCGACTGCGTGCTCGACCGGAAAATTGATCAGCTGGGGTTCCACTCGGCTAAACCCACCTTGATATTGTAGCCTCCGCCTAATGAATCAAGCGGAAATGTGCTTTTGGCCCATCGCGCCGTTCCGGGGATTGATCGACCACGCGCGAGGTATTCGAAAAACTTAGCACTGTCCTGCCCCCAGTTCTACGTGCCTCAGGATCACTGAAGTGGCCCCGGTTTTTGGGACCACTGGCCTGGTTGGAGGAAGTCTGCTCCGAATGGGATAGGACGGAGCGGAGCATGACGAAGACGAGACGGAAGATTGACGCGGCGCTGAAGGCGAAGATCGCGCTGGAGGCGCTGCGCGAACAAGCGACGGTAACCGACCTGGCGCAGCGCCATCAGGTTCATCCCAACCAGATTTACGCCTGGAAGAAGCAGCTGCTGGACCATGCGGCGCGGGCGTTTGATCCGAAGGTTGGTGTGGACGCGGAGGCGGCGTCGGCGCGCGAGATCGAGAAGCTTCACGCCAAGATTGGCCAGCTGACGATCGAGAACGATTTTTTCGTCAGGAGGTTCGGCAAATGAGCGCGTCGAACCGTCGAGCTAAGCTCGATCGCCATCACCCCGATTTATCGGTACGCCGACAATGCGCAATGCTCGGCGTGGCGCGCTCGGGCCGCTTACAGCCGATGCGGAACGCGCTGCCGTTTATCTCACGAATGCGCTGACAGGCTGGCAACCGCCGCAGGGACCGAAGCAGGCACTGATGCTGCCGGAACTGGAACCGGAGCGTGACGCCGCCGAGCGGGTGAAGCGCGAAGTCCCGATCCTCGCGATCATCGGCAATCCGCCCTACAACGCGTTCGCCGGCACCAGCCCATCAGAGGAAGAAGGTATGGTCGAGCCCTACAAGGAGGGGCTGCGCAGCGAGTGGGGCATCCGCAAATACAATCTCGATGAACTGTATGTCCGCTTCCTGCGCGTGGCCGAGCGCCGCATTGTCGACGGCACCGGCCGTGGCGTCGTGTGCTTCATCTCGAGCTATTCTTACCTGAACGACCCGTCTTTCGTCGTCGTGCGCGAGCATCTGCTGCGCGGCTTCAATTCGATCTGGATCGATAGCCTGACCGGCGATAGCCGTGAGACCGGCAAGCGCACGCCGACCGGAGAGTCCGATCCTTCGGTGTTTTCGACACCCCTCAATCCGGCAGGCATCAAGCTTGGCACCGCAGTCGGTCTTTTCGTGCGGCGCCGCGTAGAGGCGGACGCTGCTCCGCCGCCTCCGACCGTCCGCTATCGCGAGTTCTGGGGAACCGGCAAACGGGAAGCGTTGGTCGCGACCCTCGCCAAATTCGCCATTTGAAGCGAGTTACCAAGAGGCTGCGCCGAGACGTACCAACCGATTTAGCTTTCGGGTTCATTCCGTCACTGCTGACTATGCGGCGTGGCCGACGATCCGTGAGCTTGTAGGTGATGAACCCTTCAGCGGTGTTCAGGAGATGCGCCGGGGCGAGTTGATCGCAATAAATCGCTCGGACCTCGAGAGCCGCATGGGCCGGTACCTCAATTCCAGCGTGACCTTCAAGACGCTACAGGCGGAAAAGATCGGGCCGGTTGGTGAGGCCGGGCGCTACGACCCCGAGCGCGCGCGCAGGAATATTCTTGCCCGTGATCCATTCAACGCCAACCGCATCGTTCGGTATGCTCTGCTGCCGTTGGATAATCGCTATGCATACCACACGAACGTCAGACCAGTGTGGAATGAACCGCGACCGGAATTCGCTGATCAGGTGCGCGACAGCAATCTGTTCATCGTAAGCCGCATGATGGCGGAACGGCCGCTCGAAGGACTGCCGATCATTCCGACACGCGTGTTAGCGGATTACCATCTCCTGCGTCCCAACGTTCAAGCAATTCCCGTGCAGGTGCATCCGACTGATGCAGCGCAAGCCGATATGCTCAGTCAGGGGGCCACGACACGCGCAAACCTGTCGCCGCGCGCCCGTGAATGGCTGACGTCGATCGGCTGGGTCGATCCGGATGCCAGCATGGCCGCCGCCTCCGCGCCTTGGCTACATACTCTCGCGATCGGCTGTTCGTTGGCCTGGCTATCCGAACATGGGCCGGCAATTCGATCGGACTGGCCACGAGTTCCGCTTCCGACCGATGCCGGAGCTATGCAGACATCCGCGGCGCTTGGCGCGCGTATAGCGGACCTTCTTGATCCGGACAGGCAAGTGGCCGGTATCACGGGCGGCCAACTCGTCGCGCCTTACGGGGCTATCGGCGTCATCAGCCGCGACGGCGGTGGTGCGCTCAAAGCAAGCGAATTGGATATTACCGTCGGCTGGGGTCACGGTGGCGGTGGCAAGCCGGTGATGCCCGGTCAGGGCCGCGTCACCGAGAGGGATGCGTATACGCCACTGGAGCTGGATGAAATAGCGAAGGCTGCGGCAGCGCACGGCGAGGAGCCGGAAACGCTGATTGAGCGCCTCGGTCCGCCGGTGGATGTGTGGCTGAACGGCACGGCCTATTGGCGTGCGGTGCCGAGGAACGTCTGGGAATTCATCATCGTCGGCTATCTCGTCTTCAAAAAGTGGCTCTCCTACCGGGAGCATGAGGTTCTTGGACGCCCGATCACCACGGCGGAGGCGAGAGAGGCGACGGCTATCATCCGCCGCCTGACCGCGATCATCATTATGCAGCCCGAACTCGATGCGAATTACCGGGCAATCAGGGAGACCGCCTATGCATGGCCAGTTCCCGTTGAGGGAGTTGCGGCCGTGCCGGAAAACGACGGGCCCGACGTTCCCACGGCGCCCCCTCCTTCGGTCCGTGCAGCTAAAGCAAGGCCTCGCCCGGTCGTCCGGAAGGCAGGCCCAAAGAAAGCTACTCGGAAGGCCGGTGGTCGGTCTCGGCGCTAACGGTCGATTTGCCGCCGCTCCGGCATTTCAACTGCGATGGCGTTTTCCGAATGCGCTCACATCTAGCCTTGCCAGAAAGGTGCTGCATTGATTTCTCGCTCAATCTCACCGGGGCTCATTCCTCGGCTCCAGCTGTCATCGAGATGTCGACTTCATCTGTTGCCCACCAATTGAGAACGAGGTTCCCGCATGGGTCTGAGACCTGCGTCCGCTTAGGATAGCCGTTTTGCTTTTTCGGACAGTCGAGTGTCCACTCATCTCGGCCGAAATCTCGCATAGCCGTATGTCCGCTGCTCAGGAGCGAACGCGCGCAAAGCGCGCCAGATCCGCCGTTCGGCCAAGGCGCGCTCTCCGCCGAGGCTGTGCGAAAACTGCGAGAGGGTTGGATGCGCTCCTTATTTTCGAGGCCCGTGGCCTTGCAGCGTGGAAAGAAACCGCAACAAGCCAGGCTCTGCGCGGCGATACGGAATCGCTTGACGAGTTTTTACACGGCCTGCGCCCATTTGAGACGTTCGTGACGGGTAAATCTCGACCCGACGCCGGCCGATCCGCCGTCCCCCTCGGTAGCCGGTCCCGGTGGACACTCGGCGCGTTCCGAGGAACGCCCCGGTTGGAGATCGTCAATATTATGATAATTATTTCATGAGGTTGAATGGTCGGAGTGGCGGGATTCGAACCCACGACCCCTAGTCCCCCAGACTAGTGCGCTAACCGGGCTGCGCTACACTCCGACGGGGGCCTCTTATAGGCGCCCTGCCCGCGCCTGGCAATGCGGCGACGTCGACTCTGGCGTTACCCCTGCTGCGGACCAGCCTGACTGAGGATCCTCTGCGCCTCGCGGATGTCGGCGAGAGCGCCGAGCAGCACGGCCAGATCGTCGGCCGAGAGATGCGGCGCAGCCGAGGCGGCGGACAACTCCGCTGAAGGCGAAGCGAGCGGCGGCGTGGGCGCAGACGCCTCCGGCTCGGGCAGTCGCGAAAGATCCTCCCCGGCGTCAAGGGCAGGCGGTTCCGCCGGGCCAAAGGGCAAGCGCGCGTCCAAGTTCGCCAAGTTCTGGGCGCCCTGTTCCTTGAACAGCTTCTGCACCCCTTTGATCGTGTAGCCCTCGTCGTAAAGCAGGCGCTTGATGGTCCTGAGCCGCTCGACGTCGTCAGGCCGGTAATAGCGCCTGCCCCCGGCCCGCTTCAGCGGCCGGATCTGCGGAAACCGCGTCTCCCAGAAGCGAAGAACGTGTTGCGGCAGGTCCATCGTTTCCGCGACTTCACGGATCGTCCGAAAGGCCTCGGGGCTCTTTTCCATCGCCTTCCCGCCATACTCGGCGGGGCGAATCGCTTTCCCGCCAATCTCGTCGAGTATCAACCGGCGCGCGAGAAAACCAGCGGCGCTGGTGGTCTATTCCGCAGTCTCGACGTCGCCGCGAGAATTGATCCGCGCCTTCAGAACGTTCGATGGCTTGAACACCATCACGCGACGCGGGAGGATCGGAACCTCGACCCCGGTCTTGGGGTTGCGGCCGATCCTCTCTCCCTTCGACCGGACGACGAACGAGCCGAACCCGGAGAGCTTGACGGTCTCCCCGCGCGCCGCCGCATCGCAGATTTCGTCCAGCACCGACTGCACGAGCTCCGCAGACTCGGTGCGCGACAATCCGACGCGCTGGTAGACGATCTCCGACAAATCCGCCCTCGTCACGGTCCTGCTCAATTCTCGATCAGTCTTCTCGTTCGGCATTTCAAGCCTCAAAAAATTGCGTTGCAATCTTGCGCCGCCCTGCCCGGCGTTGCGCCCGCCAGGCGCCGCCTATCTCGCGGTCGTTTTGGACTTTATTTTCATAATCGGCAAGTCCATAGAACCCGCGAAACCTTTATTCCGTCAGCGAATGCGCCTTTGATCCCGGTCGAACGACGGCCTCCCTTCGGGACCCGCTTCGCTCGCCTCCGCGCCGCGGGCGCCCCCGCCGCGACGCAAGTTAGCAAACGTCTCGAGGAGTGTCGATGATTGCCCCCCAAAACGATGCGTCGACCCGTGTCGTCCTGATCACCGGCGCTTCCCGCGGCATCGGCCGGGCGGCGGCTCTCGCCTTCGCCCGAACCGGCGCCCATATCGTGGCGCTGGCGCGCACGCAAGGGGCGCTCGAGGAACTCGACGACGAGATTCGCGCGCTCCGCTCGGACGAAGACGCTCCGGTGACTTTGGCGCCCGTCGATCTGCGTGATTACGCGGCGATCGACCGCCTCGGGGAGGCCATCCATCGAAGATGGGGAAGGCTCGACGCGTTGGTCGGCAACGCGGGGACGCTCGGCGTCCTCTCCCCTCTGCATCATGTCGTACCGAAGGACTGGGAGGACGTGCTCGCGATCAACGTCACTGCCAATTGGCAACTCATCAGATCTCTGGATCCCCTGCTGCGCCGCTCGCCGGCGGGACGGGTGGCGTTCTTAACCTCCGGCGTGGCGAGCCGAGCCGATTACCGCGCCTACTGGGGTCCCTACGCGACTGCGAAGGCTGCGCTCGACGCCATCGCCCGCACCTATGCCGCGGAAACCGCCAATACCTCGAACATCCGCGTCATGCTGATCAACCCCGGGCCGCTGCGCACGCTGATGCGCGCCAAGGCGATGCCCGGCGAGGACCCGATGACCCTGCGGACGCCGGATGAAGTAGCCCCGAAAATCGTCGAAATCTGCTCGCCGGCCTGGGCCGAAACCGGGAAACTATACGACTTTCCAAGCGATCGTATCCTGTCTTTCCGCGCTCCGGCATGAGTGCGGCCCACCTCGCCCGGGGCTATTCGGCCGACGGATCCCGAATTCGCTGATCTTGAGGTTAATTCGCTGTTCAGGCGAAAAAAATTCGCTCAGCTGTCAAAAAAAATTCGCTGAGCGTTTGCGGCGGGAATCGGCCGGCGATCGCGCAGCGTTCTGTAATCGTTCAACTTTTTTAAATCGTTTTAGGCCGCCCTAGCGGCCAAGCAGGAAAAAATTCGCTGTTAATTCGCTGTTCTTAGCGAACTCGGCCCGCGGACCGCATCCCCAGACCCCAATTCTCCCCCGCGCGTCGTCGCGGCTGGGCGAGCCAACAACCTCGGAACATGGGGCTGCCGCCGACGTTGATCGGCTCAGGATTCCTACAAGGAGCGCTCCATGGCACGCGAGCCGGAAAAAGCAGGACGAGATTCTAGGCAAGGCGAAGATGGAAGGGTCGTCGAAGGCGGAAGGCTCTTTTGAGACGCGGGCCGGCGGCGCGGCCAAGAACGCCGCCAATGCAGGCGGGGACAAGGCGAACGCGACGAACTCAGGCCAGGCGGGAGTCAAGGAATTCCAGGGCGAGCGGCACAAGGAGCTTCAGGCGGCGCTGGGCAAGCGGTCGGAAAGCGGCGCCAGCATACCGGCGATCGTCAAGGAGTTCGCGGCGATCTGGCTTCCATTCCACATGGTCGAGGTCGAGCTGTTGGTCCCGGCGCTCGAGGACGCCGACGTGGATCTGACGTCGGTCGCGATCCGCAAGGATCTGATGAACATCCTGCTCGCCGACCTTATCCAGTCGGACGATGTTGAGGGCGCCCAAGCGAAGCTCGAGGCGCTCTCCGACGCGCTCGACGCCGTCGTCGCAGCTTCGCAGCAGGGAGCCGAGGCAATCGCCTTGGCGATCGACGAGGCGACGCTGAACGAACTCGGCCCGCAGATGAACGCCCGCTACGAGCGCCTCAAGGAGCGGTTCGCGGACACTGACGAGAACCTTGAAGAGGCGATGAGTTTTCTAGCGCCGCGCAGCCTTTGGATCGTTTCCCGGCGCCAGCGAGGTCGAAGCCAACAAGGTTCAAGGGCGAGCGAAATACCGAGGTACTCCACCATGCGGGACCGGGACGAGCAGGGTCGCTTCGCTTCGGATGACCGACGACGGTCTATACGGAGCGGCGGCGGTTACCGCGGCGAGCAGGAACGCGACGATGAGGGGCGGTTCATGAGCGAGGGCCGCCGATACCGCGGCCGTCAAGAAGACGAGGATGAGAGCCGTTCCAGCGGGGGATACGGGCGCGAGCGCGGCGAGGAAGAAAGCGGCCGGCGCGATAGCGGCCGGTCTTCGGTCGAATACGGCGACCGGTGGGCGGGCGAAGGCCGCGGACGAGACCACGGCGGCTGGTTCGGCAACCCCCAGGGGCATTCGGTGGCCGGCCGGCGCCGGTGGGAGAGGTCCGATCACGGCGAGAGCGGCTGGTACGGCGACCGCGAAGGTCGCTCTGAGGCGGCCCGGCGCGGGTGGGACGAAGGACATCGTTCACAACGGCGCGCCGAAGATGACGAACGGTACGGGGAGCGGAGCGAAGCGGCCGGCCGCTATGGCGGAAGCTTCGGCTACGAAGACGAGGACCGGCGCGGCAACTATGGCGGCCGCTACGAGAGCCGTCGCGGCAGCGGGCGCGGGGGGGACGACGAGAGCAATGAGCGCAGCGGCCGGAGTGGCAGCCACCGCGGCTGGTCCGGAGATCCGGAAGGCCATTCCGAGGCGGCGCGCCGAGGCTGGCAACACCGCCGCTGAGCCAACGAACGGGCGGGAGAAAGGTGGCAAGGCGGGTTCGCCTGCCTTGCCAAGGCGTTTCGGGCCGCTGGGGCGGCGCCGGACGCAATCCGGCGACAGCGGGCGGCAGCCGTTTCGGGCCGTGCCCGTGCGAACGGTTTGAGACCACCCAACTGTCGCAACCAGAGGAAGGAGCAACACATGGCAAGGTACTCAAGCATGCCCGATCGTGACGAACAGGGACGTTTCATGTCCGAGGACGACCGCGGTCACTCCCGCGGCGGCGGTTATCGTGGTGGACAGGAGCGCGACGAAGGCAGCCGTTACATGAGCGAAGGTAGCCGACGGTCTCGCGGCCGGTACGAAGACGAGGACGAGGGCCGTTACGGCGGCGGGCGCCGTTCGATGGGCCGCGAGTACGACGAGGATGAACGTCGTTCCAGCAGCCGCGGTCGTGACCATGGCGGGTGGTTCGGCGATTCCGAGGGCCACTCGGAAGCTTCCCGTCGTGGATGGGAGCGGTCCGACCACGGCGAAAGCGGCTGGTTCGGCGATTCTGGCGGCCATTCCGAAGCTTCTCGCCGCGGCTGGAGAAACCCAGACCACGGCGAAAGCGGCTGGTTCGGCGACCGGGAAGGCCATTCCGAGGCTGCTCGCCGCGGCTGGGAGGAAGGCGGCCACCGCTCACAGCGTCGCGAGGAGGACGACAACGGGCGTTATCGCAGCAGGTCGCGCGATGACGACGACAATGGCCGTTATCGCAGCAGTTCGCGCTACGAGGACGAAGACCGCCGCTATGAGAGCCGACGCGGCGGCCGCTACGAAGACGACGAGCGGTCCGAACGTGGACGCGGCCATGGCGGTTGGTCCGGCGATCCGGAAGGCCACTCCGAGGCGGCGCGGCGCGGTTGGGAGCACCGGCGCTGATCCGGGAGCGTCGAATCCGATAGGGCGGTCGGTTGAGCCGCCCTGTCGTCCCGAGCAGATTTGACGCCGCGGCGCCGTGCGGGACTGACGCGGAATCCTGGACTAACGCTGATGTAATGCAGGCTTACGGAGAGTAGAAAACCGCTGCGGCGGGCCGTCGTGGGCAGGGCGTCCGAGTGGACGCCCTGCTTTTTTGCGTTTACGCCGCTTGCCGGTTCACGCCGCTCTCGGCGATCGAGGTCAGCTTGTCGTCGGCGGCCTTCTCCTCGGCCAGGGTCTCTTGCAGAACCCCGGCGCAGTCGTTGTAGCCGAGCGTCTTCGCCCAGGCGATCAGGCTGCCGTAACGGGTCATCTCATAGTGTTCGACAGCCTGCGCCGACGCGATCAGCGCGGCGTCGAGAACCTTCTTGTCGGCAACGTCGCCGGCGACAGTGTTCGCCTCTTCGATGATCCCGTCGATCGCCGGACAGGTCGCGCTGGCCGCCTGCATGTTTCGCATCTGAAACACTTGCTCGAGGCGACGGACGTGGTTTCTCGTTTCGCCCAGATGCGAACTCGAACGCGACGCGTAACTGCGGCGAACTCGTTTTGCTGATCATCTCCGGCAAGGCGCCGACGATCCGCTTCTCCGCGTAATAGATGTCCTGCAGCTGGTGGACGAACAAGTCGTCCATAGTCTTGATGTCCTTTGAGAAAAGGCCCATAGAGATGGCTCCTCGGATTTTGTGGTGACCCCGCCTAAAGGCCAACGTCGGGCCGAGTACCTTGTTCCAGCCGGCCTGTCGTCGGTCCGCGCGCAAAAAACGGCGGATTCGCCTTGCGGCGGACGCGATCTGTCTGTATGTGGCCTCCACTCGTTGCGTCCCGCCGGGGGCTGAACGGAAGGCCATGCGCTTGATCTTCGCATGGTAGGGCCCCGAAAGCCCGGCTTCCGGTGTTCCCGCCTTCGAATGATCCGGTTCGGGCCTTTCTCGGGCTCGAAGGGCTCCGCGCAGGACGCACACCAAACGGAATGGAAAGGCACAAAATGGCTCTCTACGAGCACATTTTCCTGGCGCGCCAGGACGTCACGCAGCAGCAGGTCGAAGCGCTGACGGAACAGATCAAGACGAAAATCGCCTCCCTCGGCGGCGCGGTGACCAAGGTCGAGCCTTGGGGGCTGAAGTCGCTGGCGTTCCGGATCAAGAAGAACCGGAAGGCGCATTTCACCCTGCTCAACGTCGCCGCGCCTTCAGAGGCGGTGGTCGAGCTCGAGCGCACTTTGAGCCTCAACGAGGATGTGCTTCGCTTCCTCACCATCCGGGTCGATGAGCACGAGGCCGGTCCCTCGGCGATGCTGCGCAAACGCGAGGACAGCGACCGTGACGATCGCGGACCCCGGGGGCCGCGCGGCGATCGGCCTGATCGCGGCGACCGCCCCGACCGCCCTCCCCGTCGCCCGCGCGATGACATGAACGTTGGAGCAGCAAGCTGATGGCCGCCGCGCCCCGCCGACCCTTTTTTCGCCGCCGCAAGTCCTGCCCGTTCTCCGGCGCCAATGCGCCGAAGATCGACTACAAGGACACGCGTCTCCTGTCTCGGTACATCTCGGAGCGCGGCAAGATCGTGCCGTCCCGCATCACCGCGGTCAGCGCGGCCAAGCAGAGGGAACTCGCTCAGGCGATCAAGCGCGCCCGTTTCCTCGGCCTGCTGCCCTACGTGATCCGTTGACGGTCCGTTAGCCGTCGAACCGCCGCGGGCCGCCCGCGGCCAAAGTTGAAGGCCGAACCTCCGCCTTCTAACCGCGGACCAAGCGGGACAGCGCCCATGATCCATCGATTCGCGGTCGCAGTTGGCGCTGGGTGCGCAGCGGCCTTTCTGTTCGCAGTCAGCTCGCAGACTAGCCCGCTCGCCATGACGCTCGCCTATCTGGCGCCGCTTCCAATCATGATCGCGACCATGGGCTGGGGCATCGACGCAGGCGCCGTGGCGGCGGCGACGTCCGTCGCCGGCCTGACCCTCCTCGCCGAGCCGTTGACCGGGCTCCTGTACGCGGCGTCCGTCGCCGCGCCCGCCTGGATGCTGGCCGCGTTCGCCTCCGCTCCCGTGGCGCGCCGGATTCTGCCGGTCCTGCGGCCAGATGGGACCTACGCTTCGGTCGGCTCGATCGTGATTCTCGCCTCGGCAGTCGGCATGCTCGGCGCCGGCGCCGTGCTGACGGCGATCATCATCATCTACGGCGGATATGCCGAGGGAGCAAAGCAGGTCACGACGGCCCTCGCCGCATTGGCCAGCGACGCCTTGGACGCAAAGGACGTGGATCAGGCGAATCTCTTCGCCGACACGCTCGTGCGCTTCGGCCCCGCCGCGATCGCCGCCTCGACCCTCCTCATGCTCAGCATCAATCTTTACGCCGCGTCGCGTTCGACCCAACTCTCACATCGGCTGCAAAGGCCGTGGTCCGATTTGCCGACCTCGTTGCGTTTGCCCTGGCCCCTTGGCATCCTTGCGATCGGCTGCGCGGCCTGCGCCTATGCCCTGCCCGCTCCGGCGTCACAATATTTCTCGATCGTCGTAGGCGGACTCGGCGCGGCATTCGTCCTCCAAGGCCTCGCCGTCGCGCACGCCCTCTCGCGCGGCCTGAAACTCAGGGTCGTGATGCTGGTCGCCCTATACGCTTGTTGCGTGCTGCGGGCGAAGTACACGCTTCCCATCCTTGCGGCGCTCGGCCTTATTGACGCCTTCGCCAGATTGCGGGCGCGCGCCGCTTTCCTTCCTTCCCCGAAACCCACCAGTCATCGATAGGAGCAGACAATGGACATCATATTGCTTGAGCGCATCGGGAAGCTCGGCCAGATGGGCGACACCGTCCGCGTCAAGGACGGCTACGCCCGCAACTTCCTTTTGCCGCGCGGCAAGGCTTTGCGCGCGACCGAGGCCAACAAGAAGAAGTTCGAGGCCCAGCGCGCCGACCTTGAAGCGCGCAACCACGAGCTCAAGCGCAGCGCCAACGAGGTCTCCGCCAAAGTCGACAACGCGACCGTCGTCATCATCCGACAGGCCGGCGAGACGGGACAGCTCTACGGGTCGGTCTCGGCGCGCGACATCGCCGAGGCATTGACTGCGGCGGGTCATCCCGTGCAGCGCGGCCATGTCGCCATCCAGCATCCGATCAAGACGCTCGGCCTGCATTCCGTGCCGGTCCAACTGCACCCGGAAGTCGAGGCGAAGGTGACGGTCAACGTCGCCCGTTCGCCCGAACAGGCCGAGCGCCAGGCGAAGGGCGAAGACCTCACGGTTCGCGAGCAGACGTCGATGGACGATCTCGGCCTCGAAGTCGGTAGGGCGCTGGCGGAGGCGGGCCCCGGCGAGAGCCTCGGGCGCGAGTAGGCCGGCGAGTGCGAAGGTGTGGGTTTTCCCTCTGCCGCCCTTCCGCCCTCGCGCAAGGCGAGTTGGGACCCCCACCTTGCTCCGGCGCCACGAAGCCCGTTCAACGAGAAGCGAGGCCCTGCGCGCTGCGCCCGCAGACGAGCCGATCCGCGACCTCGATCGGGCGCAGCATGACATCGAGGAAGGGAAGCGGCGGTCGGGGGCAGGAAATGGAGCGCCAGCGGGCATGAAGAGGAACCCCAGCGGAAGGAAAAAGAACCCCAGCGGAAGCAACTTCGGTACGTGAAGTGAGCCTTTTCAAGGAGTTGCTCGTTCAGCGCGGTCCCAATGCAATCGTTCGCCTCCGGCGGCCAGCATCCTTCGGGGCGTGGCGATGTGGGAAGTCTGCGGATGTTTCACCGGCTCCCGCCTGATGAAACATTGTTGTCTCGGCCGTGGCCCCGCGCCTGGACCGGCCGCAAGCGGCGCCAAGCGGAACGGCTTCGATGGAACAGGACACTCGGTCTTCTCCTCTTAGAACATATAAAGAACAAACGCGACCTCGTCAAGATATTGTTCGTCTTTTTGCAGGAGGAGATCGCTGTCGCCGCGAAGCCAATTCCGGATGCCGCTTGAGGCCAAGCGCCAAGCTGGACGAAAAATGAAGATTTTCAGCTAACGGCTCCAGGAAATGCAAAGGGCCTGCTCTGCTGGACTGAAGGCCCGCCGTGCGACGATTACGGTCCATCCAAGGATGTACCGTAAGGATCCACCCGTGCGTTTGAAGTTCAACCGTAGGCGGTACGGGCAGGATGCGCGAGAAACGGCCGCTCGCCCGGTGACAAGTGAATTCGTGTCGACCCTTCCTATCCCCACGAACATCGCCGCATCGGCGCGAGCATTTTGTGTTAAACTTCCGCCTGCCGGGAGAAGGCGGAATGAGCGAGACGAGGAAGCTCGCGGCGATCGTGGTGGCGGACGTCGTCGGCTACAGCCGGCTCGCCGGGGCCGAGGAGGAGCGGACGCTCGCGCGCTTCGCGTCTAAGGGGCCTGCGCAGCGATCTCATCGACCCCGCCATCGCCGCCCACCACGGCCGCATCGTCAAGCGCACTGGCGACGGTTCGATCATCGAGTTTCGCAGCGTGGTCGACGCGGTGCGCTGCGCGATCGAGATTCAGAACGGCCTCATCGAACGCAATGCCGGCGTGCCGGGGGACCGCTGCATCCAGTTTCGCGTCGGCGTTCATGTCGGCGACGTGGTCGAGGAAAGCGACGGCGACCTTATGGGCGACGGGGTCAACATCGCGGCGCGGCTCGAAGGTGTCGCCAAGCCTGGGGCGATCTGTCTTTCCGAAGACGCTTATCGTCAGGTGCAGCAGCGGCTCGACCTCAAGGTCACGGATCTCGGTCCAACCCAACTCAAGAACATCGCCCGGCCGGTCCGCGTCTATTCGCTGGAGGTTGGCCAGCCGGCTGGGGCGAGGACGGCATCACCGGCGACGCCAGCCGATCAGTCAAAGCCGCTGGCCTCGAATGGCCGCTTGAGCTTTGGCGTACTCGTGGCCGCGATTGCCGCCCTTCTGCTTCTCACGACCGGGAGCGGCTGGTTTCTACTCGCTGGCCACAGCGCGAAGCCGACGCAGGCAGCGCATCTTTCGATTGTGGTCCTGCCCTTCGCCAATCTCTCCGGCGATCCCTCGCAGGACTATTTCGCGGACGGCGTCACCGAGAACCTCACCACCGAGCTTTCGCGCATCCGCGACAGTTTCGTCATCGCCCGCAACACGGCCTTCACCTACAAGAACAAGAGCGTCGACGCCAAGGAGATCGGCAAGGAGCTCGGCGTGCGTTACGTGCTTGAAGGCTCGGTTCAGCGCGATCAGAACAGGGTGCGAGTCAATGCGCAGCTCATTGACGCCGAATCTGGCGCGCACCTGTGGCCGACCGCTTCGAGGAGGACGTGGCTGATCTGTTCAAGCTGCAGGATCAGGTGGTCGCGCGATTGGCGAACGCGCTCGGTTACGAGCTTATCATGGCGGAAGCAGCGAAGGGAGCGCGATCAAGAAATCCGGACGCGATCGATTTGACGATGCACGGGTGGGCCCTGTTGGCGCGACTGCCGCCGACGAGAGACGACGTCGACGCCGCGAGATCGCTGTTCGACAAGGCGCGGGAAATCGATCCCGACGATCCGGACGCTCTAGCCGGTTCGGCCACCACCTATTTGCGGGCGTTCGAGAACGGATGGAGGAGTTCTGAGATAGACTACGACGCAAAAATAATCGGCCAATCCGACCGGGCGATCTCCCTCGCCCCAAACGCGGTGTCGGCTTGCCTCGCCAAGGCAGGGTATCTTCTTCTTACCCATCGCTGGAGCGAATCGCTCGGTGTGATCGACGAGGGGCTCGCAATCAATCCAAACTCGGCGGCGTTGTACGCGCTTCGAGGGGTTGCAGAAAATTCTCTTGGCCGCTTCGAACAGGCGAAGTCCGATCTTGAATTGGCGATGCGGTTGAGCCCGCGCGATCCGAGGATCGGCTTCTGGTACGTGCAGTTGGGCGACGTGGGGTTGAATTCAGGTCAGGTCGATGTTGCCATCGATGAATACCATCGCGCGACCGATGCTGGATTTCGCACCTGGATTCCTTACGGGGATCTGGCCGCCGCCTATGCGCTGCAAGGCAAAGAGCAGCAGTCTCGGGCGGCGCTTGCAGAGGCGTTGCGGCTCAACCCTGACCTTACCGTGAAGTGGTTCGTCGCCCACGCGCCGAACCTTCCGAAACTGGTTGAGGGTTTTCGAAAGGCCGGACTGCCGGAAGAATGACCGCGCCAGAGAGCTCGCGGCGATCCTGGTCGCCGGTATCGTCGGCTTCACAGCGGGATCGCCGGCGTCGACGAGGGGCGCACGCCTGCGCGGCCTGCGCAACGATTTTGATCGACCTCGTGGCTGGTCGCAAGCGGCTGGACGCTCACTCGCTCAATTAGGGCGTGTGTTCAGTTGAGGAGGATGACGGCGCAGGCGAGTTGAACCCCGGCGAGGAAAATCTTATCGAGCTTGTCGTAGCGCGTGGCGATGGCGCGGAAATGTTTGAGCTTGTTGAAGAAACGCTCAATGAGATTGCGTTCGCAGTAGAGGATGAAATCGCACGGGCGCGGGGTTTTTCGGTTTGATTTGGGTGGGATGACTGGGGTGATCGCTCGAGCATTGAGGGCGCTGATGAAGGAGTTGGCGTCGAAGGCCTTGTCGGCGATCAGAGCGTGGGGATCGAGGGCTTCGATTAGAGCTTCGGCGCAAGTCAGATCGTGATCCTGGCCCGGGCTGAGCATGATCCCGGCGGGATTGCCGAGGGCATCGACAACCGCGTGGATTTTGGTGGTCAATCCGCCGCGAGATCGGCCGATGGCTTGCGCGCCCTCTTTTTTTGGGCGCCCGCGCTATGCTGATGAGCGCGCACGATGGTGGCGTCGATCATCATGTACTCGTTGTCGTGGTCGTCGGATAAGAGCTTGAAAAATCGCTCGAAAACGCCGCCCTTGGCCCATCGGTTGAAGCGCTGGTAGACGATCTTCCAGTCGCCGAAGCGCTCGGGCAGATCGCGCCACGGGACACCGGCTCGAAACCTGAAAAGAACAGCTTCGACGAACAGCCGATTGTCCGCCGCAGTGCCGCCCACATGGCCTTCGCGGCCCGGCAGAATGTCCTTGATCCGATCCCACTGGTCGTCGCGCAGGGAATATCGTCGCATCGGTCAGCCCCTCCTAAAGGCCGACCTCTCACGAGTCAGACATTTGCTGATTCGGGAATCCCTCTCCTATCCAAAACACAAAACGTTCCGCCTCCGATTCCAATCCGTTCTCAAATCAAATGAAGACAGGCCCTAGTCCAATTTGGCAGATTTCGGTTGACAATGGTGCTAATGTGGGCGTCGCCGGAGGGGACGTATTGGCGAGACCCGGAGGCTCGCGGCGATCCTGGTCGCCGACATCGTCGGTTACAGCCGGCTTGCCGGCGTCGACGAGGAGCGTACGCTCGCGCGCCTGCGGGGCCTCCGTAGCGATCTCATTGACCCCGCCATCGCCGCTCATCACGGCCGTATTGTGAAGCGCACCGGCGATGGAAGCATCATCGAGTTTCGCAGCGTCGTGGACGCGGTTCGCTGCGCCATTGAAGTGCAGCAGGGCCTCATCGAGCGCAATGCCGGCGTGCCGCCGGAGCGGCGCATCGAATACCGCGTCGGCGTTCATGTCGGCGACGTGGTCGAGGAGGACGACGGCGACCTGATGGGCGACGGGGTCAACATCGCCGCGCGGCTCGAGGGCGTCGCGAAACCAGGCGCGATCTATCTCTCGGAAGACGCCTATCGGCAGGTCAAGCAGCGGCTCGATGTGAAGGTCACAGATCTAGGGGCGACCCAACTCAAGAACATCGCTGAGCCGATCCGGGTCTATTCGCTTGAGCCCGGCAAACCCGCTCAAGCGAAGCCTGTAACGGTTCCTGCACATGAAAAATCCGCGCCGCCGCGCCTTTCGATTGTCATCCTGCCTTTCAAGAACCTCTCCCGCGGCGCGGACCAGGACTACTTCGCCGACGGCGTCACCGAGAACCTCACCACCAACCTCTCGCGGATCCGCAACAGTTTCGCGATTGCGCGCAACACCGCCTTGAATATCCGATTTGGCCTGCTCGAACTGGCCCAAATGCAGCTTGCGCGGTTCATGGCGAATTCTGGGAGCCCTTTGGCGAATTGATCAGCGGGTAAGCCGAGGAAACGCGGGCGGCGAAGCTGATGCGTTCTACCGGCTTCTCTGCTTCGAACTCGCCTATACGAGAAGATGGCCGCCGCCCTACCCGGGCCGGACTGCTCGGAAGAGGGGAACGACAGATCTGCCACAAAAAGTGAAAGATGCATACGTGACCATAAATTCATTCCTTTACGGCAGCATCGACCACCGGCGCCGAGGCATCGCTATACCATCGTGTAGTAGCGCGGCGAGGCAGATCGTGTTCTTGTCGCAACCGCAATCTAATTAGGTATCCAAATTGCGCCCGCGAGAATGAAGGACGGTGAATGTCGCAGGTATTGTCGTCTAGACCTTCTCTTACAAGCTCATCTGGGCTCACAAAGTCGGGCGAAGGGGGGTTTGCCGCCTCACTATATACCCTATCCGCGACCACCTTCATCCATTCGATGTCGTCTCGTTATGCCTCGGAGCGCGGCGGACACTTCGGTTGGCTAGCCAGCGTGGTCGACATTCGCGAACCGCAGTAACCGCGTCCTGAAGTCAGATTGAATGCAAAGCTAGCCCACCAATCGACGTAGGAGATGCGCATGCCTGACATGTCGCAGTTCAACACTGACCGCACCCATCCGGGCCGATGGACAGTCACGTTCAGCAACCCGCCGATCAACATGTTTCTTCCAACGACGATCGACGAATTGGGAACACTGATGACCGACATCGAGACAGACCCGTCCGTCAAGGTCGTCGTGTTTCAGTCGGCCAATCCCGATTTTTTTGTCGCCCATCTCGACGTCGCCAAGGCCGCCGAACGGCCTGGGGCACTGGATCTTTGGCGCGACTTCGTGTTGCGGCTTTCGTCCTCTCCAGTCGTTAGCGTCGCCAAAATCCGTGGCCGAACGCGCGGCATTGGCAACGAGTTCGTGCTGGCCTGTGATATGCGCTTCGCCAGCCGGCAGAGCGCCATATTCGGCAATCCAGAGGTCGGTGTCGGATTGGTCCCGGGCGGCGGAGCGATGGAATGGCTCCCACGCCTGGTGGGCCGTTCGCGCGCGCTCGAGTTCGTGCTCAGCGCCGACGATTTCGATGCGGACATTGCCGAGCGCTATGGCTGGGTCAATCGTACGCTGGACGATGGGGCCCTCGACGCGTTTGTCGATGCGCTTGTCCGACGGGTGGCGTCGTTCGACCGTGAAACGCTGGCGGCGGCGAAGGGCCAACTCAATCGGATCGGGATGCCGACAGAGAGCGAGCTTCAGTCGAGCAACGACATGATCTTCCCGATGCTGGCCCGACCCGACGCGCAGGCGCGCCGCGCCAAGCTTCGCGGTATCGGCTACGGTGTTCCAAGTGACTTCGAATTGAATTTCGGCCGGCGCCTCCCAGAGTTCGGACCGGTCGACGCCACGGCGGCGAAGCAACCAACCTAACCGTTACCTCGACATCGGCGACCACGCGCGGCGGTTGACGCTGCCCGGCGTGAGGCGGGTCCCCCCGACAAGGAGCATTCCCCGCCCTGCCGGCTATTCCTAGTCGAACTGAATATTCACGAGGAAGCCATGAACAAGCCTGATGTCGGCTTCGACGAAGCGATTTTCGCGAAACGCTTCAACCAATTAAGCCCGGAGTATGGGCCACACTTCAGGGATGTTTACCGGCATATGCGGGCCAATTGCCCGGTTGCCCATACCGACGAACTTGGCGGATTCTGGGTGGTGACGCGCTATGACGATATAGCCCGCGTGGTGCGCGACTCGGAAACCTTCTCGTCGAGCTACGGAGTCTTCAGCTCGCGCACCAATCCCAACCCACTTAAGCGAGGATTTGGGCCGCTTGATGAGGAGCGCACGGGACCACTCGCCGCCTACCCCTCGGGCCCAAATTGCGAGGCACCGCGGCTCGACTTCCTCCCCCTTGAACTTGATCCGCCGCTACACGGCCAATACCGAAAGGCCTTAGAGGCTCCATTTTCTCAAGACGCGCTCACCCAACTGGCGCCGTGGATGTCGGCGCTGGCCGACCAGTTGATCGACGCCATCATCGAAAAGGGCGATGGCGATTTCTCCCGCGATCTGAGCACGCCGATGGCCAGCATCTATACGATGAAGTTTCTCGGTCTCCCGCTGGAAGACTGGTCAGACTACGCCTGGTTCGTCCAATCGGCGAGGTCTGGATCGAGCAGCGTCGAGCCGAGAACAAAAACCCGGTCAGAGCTCGAACTCTACGAACGCGTCGCGGCCGAGGTGGTTCGTCAGCGCACGCGACCGGCGGCGGGTGGGGTGATTGCCCATCTGCTCGAGGCCACGATCGACGGACGAAAACTCGAGAATTGGGAGATCGAAGCCTACATTTGGCTGCTCCTCGGCAACGTCGCCACGACGCCGGCCTGGACGGCGTCCAGTTTCGTCTGGCTGTCGCGCAATCCCGAGCAACGACGCCGGATTTTCGAAAGGCTGGACCTCTTGCCGAACGCGATAGAGGAGCTCCTCCGCGTCTTCACGCCGTTTCATGCGGTCAGCCGCACCGTCTTGCGCGACGTCGAGTTGGCCGGGCAGTCGTTGAAAGGCGGCGAACGTGTGCTCTTGTGCTGGGTATCGGGCAACCTCGACGAGACTGAGTTCCCTAACCCCGACAAGGTGGATGTTGACCGCGCCAACAAGCGCCACATGTCCTTCGGCCTGAGCCGCCACTACTGCATCGGGGCCGACGCGGTTCGCCTCGAATTCCGAACCATGCTTGAGCAGATACTGAGGCGCATACCCGACTTTCGCGTCGACGAAGCCGGGCTGCGACCCACGCTAACGCCAGCGGTGGTGGCAGGCTACGTGCGCGTGCCTTTCGTCTTCGCGCCAGGGAAGAAAGTGGGCGGTCCCCACATCGCCTACTGACCTGAGCAGGCGCTCTACCGAGCATCTCGGTGGGGAGGACGTCTTGATGCCCGTCAGCCCATCAGGAGAAAAAGCGATGATCGACAATTCGAAAAACGCTGCCCCCGTCTCCGCGTCAGAGTGGGACTATTCTACGATCAAGGAACTCGGCGCGGCATTGGAGGCTCGTCGGATCTCCGCTTCTGAACTCCTTGAACACGTCATCGCGCGCATTGAGGCCTTGGATAGTCGCCTCAATGCGGTTGTCGTTCGTGACTTCGAGCGTGCTCGCGAGGCGGCTCGTGCGGCCGATACAGCGCTCGGCAAAGGGGAGCGGCGGCCCCTGCTTGGGATTCCACTCACGTTTAAAGAACCGTTCAATATTGGTGGCTTGCCGACGACATGGGGCTTTGCGGAGTTCAAGGATTTTGTACCGAAAGAGGATGCGCTCATCGTATCCCGCGTGAAACGCGCGGGCGGCGTCGTGCTCGGCAAGACGAACGTGCCCGTGGGACTGGGCGATGTTCAGAGCTACAACGCCATCTACGGAACGACGAACAATCCGTGGGATGTCAGTCGCTCCCCCGGGGGCTCTTCTGGCGGTTCGGCTGTTGCTTTGGCAGCTGGATTCGGATCGCTGTCGTTCGGATCGGATATCGGCGGGTCACTGCGCCAGCCGGCGCATTTTTGTGGTGTTTACGCCCACAAGCCGACGCTCGGCGTGGTTCCGCTGCGCGGTTATAACCCGCCCCCCGCGCCGCCCATGCCGGGCCACGGCGACCTCGCCGTGGCAGGTCCGATGGCGAGTTACGCCTCCGATCTCGCGCTGGCGCTTGATGTGATCGCCGGACCCGACGAGCAGTTGGAGGGGATTGGCTACCGGTTGGCCCTCCCTCGTGCAAGACACGACAATCTCAGAGATTTTCGGATTCTCGTCGTTGATGGCCATCCGCTGATGCCGACCGGCAATGCCGTTCGCTCGGCGATCGGACGATTGCGGGAGCGGCTGGGCAAGTTAGGGGCGAAGGTCGCGCCGACAAGCGAATTGCTGCCAAATCTTACGGACTCGACTCGGCTCTTTATGAAGCTCTTTGGCGCGGCAAGAAGCCTGCGTGCTTCGCCCGACGGCCTCACGCAAGCCCAGCGCCTCGTGAGTTCACATCCCGCCAACGATCATGACCTGCAAGCCGAGCGGGCCCGCGGCACGGTCATGAGCCACCGCGACTGGCTCGCAGCAGACGCGGCGCGTGCGGCGTTGCGGCAGCAATGGCACGCATTCTTTCGCGAATGGGATGTGGTCGTTTTCCCCGCCGCCGCCGTTCCGGCCTTCCCACACGACCATTCGGAGCCGATCGAAGCCCGGCGTCTCGATATCGATGGACAAGCATTTCCGTATTTCGATGCGTGCGTCGTATGGGCGGATCCCGCATCAACTTTCGGTCTGCCAGCGACCGCAGCCCCAATCGATAGATCCCCCTCGGGCTTGCCTATCGGGGTGCAGATCATCGGACCTTACCTCGGCGATCGCACGACGATCGGGTTCGCTGAACTGCTTGAGCGAGAGTTTGGCGGATTCATGCCGCCTTGGCAGTCGCCTTTATCGCGCGCCTGACAACGGCTGAGGGGCTCGGGCCGCTGCTTGAGAACGTGCCGCCTCGCAGAGGGTGGTGGATATCGGCATTCGGATGGAGGGTTCGATAGGTAAGCTTGCGCACGAAGTCGCGGTCGTGGCGGGCACGCAGGAAGCGGCGCAGCTCCGTCCCCATTGGAAGACCATCCGAAGCGGCGTCGCCGCTGCGATCGACCTGGAGGCTCGATGACCAACACGGACGTCACCACTCGACGCACACCGGAACTGCTCGGTCAAACCGTCGTCGTCATCGGCGGCAGCGCTGGTATTGGGCTGGAGACCGCGAGGCGATCGCGCGCCGAGGGCGCGGCCGTCATCTTGACCGGGCGCGGTCGCGAACGCCTTGAGCAAGCGGCCTCCGAACTCGGCGCCCGCCACAGTGCGGTCTTCGACGCCAACGAGCCCGCCTCCTTGCAGTCCTTTTTCCGAGAGGTCCCGCTTCCGATCGACCATGTGATGGTCACCGCCGGCGCTCCCCACTATGGGCCTCCTTTTGCCATGTCGCCGGAGGAGGCGCGACGCGGCCTCACCGAGCATTTGTTGCTTGCGCTTGGGGTGGCGCGCGCCGCCGCCGGCAAGGTCAGGCCGCCGGGGTCGCTGGTGTTCGTGGGCGGCACAGGCGCGCGCCGCCCGCGGGCCGGCCTCGCCATCATTTCAGCCGCCACCGCCGCCTTCCCGGCCCTGATCGCCAGCCTCGCGCTTGAACTTGCGCCGGTCCGCGTCAACCTGATCGCCGCGGGCTTCGTCGACACACCGCTCTCAGCGAGACTCCTGGGCGACGATCTCGACAAGCGGCGGAATGAGCTGCGCGCTTCGCTCCCCATTCGGCGCGTCGTGGGACCAGCTGACGTCGCCGCTTTAGCTGTCCACATGATGAGCAATACCGCCCTCACGGGGGCAACTTATGACATCGACGGCGGCCAGCAGCTCGTCTCGTGAGCCGCCGGCAATCCCTCCAAGACGCGTTCTCGACGATGACCGAGAGTCCAACCAAGGAGCCGGACATGAGCAGCACCGATGTCCACAGCAAGACCGCCGCCGAGACGCCGAAGCTCGACATGAAGCTCGAAGTCGTGGTCATCCCTGTTTCGGACGTGGATCGCGCCAAACGCTTTTACGACGGCCTAGGGTGGAGGCTAGACGCTGACTACGCCTCCGATGACGGCTATTTCCGCGTCATCCAGTTCACACCGCCCGGCTCCGGATCCTCAATCATCTTCGGCAAGAACGTCACCGCCGCGGCGCGCGGCTCCGCCCAAGGCCTGTATCTTGTCGTCTCCGACATCGAGGCCGCCCGCGCGGAACTGCTCGGTCGCGGCGTGGAGATCAGCGACGTGTTCCACGACGGGGGCGGCGTGTATGCCGGCCAGGACGAGCCTTACCTGTTCGGCCGTGTCCGCCGCGTCGGCGCCGATCCTGAGCGTCGCAGCTACCGAACGTTCGCTTCGTTCAGCGATCCGGACGGCAACGGATGGTTGCTCCAGGAGATCACCGCGCGATTGCCCGGACGCGTGGAGACCGACACGACCTTCGCCTCGTCCATCGATCTCGCGGCGGCGCTGCGGCGCGCCGCAGTCGCGCACGGCGAGCATGAGAAACGCATCGGCCAACGTGATCAGAACTGGCCCGACTGGTACGCCGCGTACATAGTGAGCGAGCAGGCCGGCAAGCGGCCGCCGTCGTGACTGCGGAATGCGGCGCCGGCCAGGCGTCAAAGACAGTCGCCGAGGCAACACCGAGGCCACCCTGTCGGACGTTGCCGGTCCGCGCGGTCGCCGACTTCTCGGCCTCGCGGCGGGCGCCATCGCGGTCTTCGGCTACGAAAGGAATGGGCAGACTCTGCGTGTACAGGATCGGGCTCGTCGCCCTCTGTCCCCGGGGAAGCGGGCCTTGGCGACTGGCTTACCTCCGCGTTCGAGGGCCAATCGCGGGTGAATGTCGCTTCCCCGCTCCCTACCCCCTACTCGCGATTCTTCCCTCTCTCCCTACGCGAACCGGAATTCGCTCAGATGCCGGTATTCCTCGTCGGGCCGCAGCACGCAGTCGGTGAAGTGGCGGCGGTTCGGAGAGTCTGGGAAAGCCTGCATCTCGAGACAAAGACCGGCGTGGGCGCCGTAGCGCGCCGCGTTCAGCCCCGGAACCGGGCAATCGAGCTTGGCGGCGTCATAAAACTGGACGCCGGGCTCGGTGCTGTGGAGCGACAGGGTCAGCCCGTTGACCGGCGAGCGGACGCGCGCAACCGGCGCGAGTCCGTCGGAGCCCGGACGCAGAGCGGCGACGAAATTGGTGTCGTATATCGTCCCGCTCGCATTGCGCACCGGCCGCGCGGCACGGAAATCGTAAGGCGTCCCGGCGACGGCGCGGATCTCGCCGGTCGGAATGAGCTCGGCGTCGGCGGGCGTATAGAAATCGGCGAACAACGTCACTTCGTGGTCGAGAATATCCGGCGAGCCGTCGAGATTGAAGTAGGTGTGCTGGGTGAGATTGACGACCGTCGGCTTGTCCGCAATCGCCGAGAGCTCAACCCTCAGCGTCGCCGGCTCGAGCATGCGGTAGACGCAGGTCGCCGTCAGCGCGCCAGGGAATCCCGCGTCGCCGTCCGGCGACTCGAGCGTCAGCGAAACCGACGGGCCGTCATAGGCGCCTAGCTTCCACATCCGCGTGCCGAAGCCATTGGGGCCACCGTGCAATGTGTGCTTTTGGCCGGGCTTCCGGTCGAGCACGTATTCGACCCCGTCGAGGATGAAGCGGCCGTTGGCGATCCGGTTGGCGAAGCGTCCGGGAACCGCGCCGAAATGCGGCGAATGGGCGACGTAATCCTCGATGGAGTTGAGGCCGAGCGTCACGCTCTGCGCTCCCCTGGCGGTCGGCACGACGAGATCGCGGATGACGGCGCCCCAGGTCAGGATTTTTGCGCTCGCTCCGGCCTTGGAGGCGATCAGGATCTCATATGCCTCGGCGCCGTCGATTGCGCCGAACGCCTTAACGCCCATGTCGCCCTCCCCTTGTCGCAATGGCCGCGCGGCCATGGCGCGCCCTCAAGAGCGTTCGAGCTCGGCTCGGATCGAGGCGAAAACCTCCCGGAACATCGCCTTGGTCAGCACGCCCGTGTTGGTGTTGTAGCGCGAGCAATGATAGCTGTCGAACAGGGTCGGCCCTTGCGCAGTTAGGGCGTAGCGCGCCCCATGGGCGAAGGGAAAGTCGGCCGCGCGCGCCCCCAATGCGCGCAACACCGTGTCATGCGCCACTCGGCCGAGGGCGAGCACGATCTTGAGATTGGCAAGCGCGTCGATCGACTTCGACAGATAGGCGCGACAGGCCGCGATCTCCTGCGGCGTCGGCTTGTTTTGCGGGGGGACGCAGCGGACAGCGTTGACGATGGCGCAGTCGACGAGTTCAAGGCCGTCGTCGGGCCGGCGGCCGTACGCTCCCTCGGCGAAGCCGAACCGAATCAGCGTCTCGTAGAGGAGGTCGCCCGCATAGTCGCCGGTGAACGGACGGCCCGTCCGGTTTGCTCCCCGGAGCCCGGGCGCGAGCCCGACGATCATCAGGCGCGCACTCGCCTGGCCAAACGAAGCAACCGGCGCGTTCGACCATTCCGGATAGGCTAAACGATTGGCGGTCCTGTACTCGGCAAGGCGAGGGCATGCCGCGCAGTCCCGGGGAGGACTGACGTCGAACGCCATCCGCAGGTCCTGTTATTCGCGAACCGGCTCTTCGATCGGTTGCTGGACCGGCGCGAAATGCCGGCGGTGATTCTCGGCCCGGACGGATCGCTCGCCGGGATCGCGCCCGATCCGCGGCATGAGTTGCGTGAGATCGATAAACTCGTCTGCCTGCCGGCGCAATTCATCGGCGACCATCGGAGGCTGGGTCGAGATCGTCGACACGACGGCCACCCGCACGCCCTTCCGCTGGATCGACTCGACGAGCGAGCGGAAGTCGCCGTCGCCCGAGAAAAGCACCATCAGGTCGAGGTGATCGGCCATCTCCATTGCGTTGACCGCGAGCTCGATGTCCATGTTGCCTTTGACCTTCCGGCGCCCGGTCGAGTTCAACAAACTCCTTCGTCGGTTTCGTTACGACCGCGTAACCGTTGTAGTCGAGCCAGTCGACCAGCGGACGGATTGACGAATATTCCTGATCATCAACCAAGGCTGTGTAATAGAAGGCGCGGATCAGACGCCCTTTTCCCTGGAACTCTTTAAGCAGCCGCTTGTAGTCGATATCGAAACCGAGGGCTTTTGCACTCGCATACAAATTGGCGCCGTCAATAAACAGCGCGATCCGTTCCAAAGCTGACATTTTTGCGGGTCTTTTCTTATAGGCGTTGAGAGTTGCAGGGTTTGCGCCTAACGTCGCCGGCGAGGGCTTGGTTTCAACGAAACGTCATCCAAAACAGCCTTCAAGCACCAAACTGGGCTCATCACAAGGACACTCGACAAAAAGATCAGAGCGGCCTGGACGACGCCTTATGGCGCAATGCGCACCATTTGAGGGTGTCGAGGTAAAAATTCCATAACCCAGTCGAATCAAATCTTCGTGTCGAGTTATGGACGGAGACGGGGCCATCAGCAATTGACGTTTCGCATCTTGTCAGCTCTTGGTAACAGTTGATTTCGTTCCGGCCGGAGCGGCCGGCCAAAAAAACGGGAGGGGAGATGAAACTCGTTCGTTACGGCAGGAGTGGCAAGGAGAAGCCTGGACTTGTCGACCAGGCCGGCAAATTGCGCGACCTCAGCGAGGTCGTAGCCGACATCGACGCAGACACCCTTTCGCCCCGAAGCCTCGCGCGCCTGGCGAAGCTGAAGCCCGAATCGCTGCCGGCGGTGCGTGGAACGCCGAGGCTCGGTCCCTGCGTCGCGAAGGTCGGCAACTTCGTTGCCGTCGGTCTCAATTACGCCGACCATGCCGCCGAATTGGGAATGCCGGTGCCGAAGGAGCCCGTGCTGTTCAACAAGGCGCCCTCCTGTATCGTCGGGCCGAACGACGACATCGTCATTCCGAAAGGCTCAAAAAAGACCGATTGGGAGGCGGAGCTGGCAATCGTGATCGGAAGCCGGGCGAGCTACGTCAGCGAAGGCGACGCGCTCCGCTTCGTGGCGGGATATTGCGTTTGCAACGACGTGTCCGAGCGCGAGTTCCAGCATGAGCGGTCCGGCCAATGGATGAAGGGCAAGGGCTGTCCGACCTTCGGTCCGCTCGGCCCTTGGCTGGTCACCCCAGACGAAATTCAAGACCCTCAGAAGCTCGATATGTGGCTCGACGTCAACGGCGAGCGGATGCAGAGCGGCTCAACAGCGACCATGGTGTTCGGCGTTCGGACGCTCGTTTCCTACATTTCGCAGTTCATGATCCTTGAACCTGGCGACGTCATCACGACCGGCACGCCGCCCGGCGTCGGAGCGGGCAAGAAGCCGCCGCTTTTCCTCAAGCCGGGCGACACAGTGTCGCTGGGGATCGAGGGGCTCGGCCGCCAGGCGCAGCAGGTCGTCGCCTACAAGAGCGCGTGACCAAGCCGGTCTCCTTACGGCTCCGCTCGTGGACGGGTCTCGCCCTCTCGGGGCTCTATGCGGCGGTGTTCGCCGCGCTTTATGTCGATTATCTCCGCCGCGCGGGGACCTGGTTCGCTGACCTGCCGCTCGTACTCGCGGCCCTGCCTTTCACCCTCGTCATGCGATCAGTGAATGGCGGGAGCTACGATTTCGCCGGCGACATGACGGTCAGGGTCGCCGTGGCGGCGGCGTTCTGCTGTGCACTTGCATACGCTGCTGGATGGGTCCTCGAGACGATGATCCGGGGGATCGCGAGGATCGCCTGGATCCGCTAGCCGGAACCAGTGTGAGGTGTATGAACGTGACCGACCACGGGCGCCGATCGGCTCGTCGCCGAGAGGCGCGAAATCGTCGTCGCCCAGCGCGACAAGCCCTCTTGGCGGCGATTACGGGGCGGGGAGGCGCGTCCTCTCTTGGAGACCATTCTAAGGCAGTCGTCCACTATGGGCTCGACGGAACCCACGGCGGGGTGCCGACCACGCGCGCGGACCCGATCGCCGCAGGAGCCCAGGGCGGAGCGCCGACCACGGGGACGGGCTCAACTCGCCGGAGCCCAGGGCGGGACGCCGGCCACAGGCGCCGCCGCGATCGCCGGGGGAGCCCAGGACGGAGCGCCGACCACGGGCGTCACGGTCTCGGTCGCGTAAAAAGGCGTGTCGGCCGCTGCCGCCGGGTGGCATGTGCATGCGAAGGCGCAGATCGAGCCGGCGGAAAGGACCGCAACAAACACATGTCTCATCGCATAAGCTCCAAGCCTTCTCCCCCAGAATGAAGCCCGCGTTCGGAACCTGAAGGACGTACGCGACACGCGGATCCGAATGTCAGCTCCCTGCGTAAGGCGCTCTGCTTCCGAGCCAGTCGCCACGATGAATATAGATCGCGGCGAGCGCAACCAGTGTATGGCTCGCGGCCAGAGCGCGCAAAGAGGTGACCGTTTTTCGATTCGGAAACGCAGGGAGTGCGGCCCGATGTCTTGTCTTTGTCAATCATTCTTCGCCCCACCTCCGGGCGTGCTAGGATAGTCGGCACTGAACTTTGCTCCGCCTGTCCCCATGCCCTCATTCACCGCGCGCCTCGTTCCATCCATCGCCGCCGTCGACGCGGCGGCATGGGACGCCTGCGCCAATCCTTCAGGATTGAGCGAGGACGCGGCGGAAGGCGAGCGGTTCAACCCCTTCGTAGCGCACGCTTTCCTTCACGCGCTGGAGGCGTCCGGCTCGACGGCCGGCCGATCTGGTTGGACGCCGGCGCACGTGATCGTCGAGGATTCCGCCGGCCGGATTGTCGCCGCTGCGCCGTCCTACCTCAAGAGCCACAGCCAGGGCGAATACGTGTTCGACCACGCGTGGGCGGACGCGTACGAGCGCGCTGGCGGGCGCTACTACCCCAAGCTGCAGGTTGCCGCGCCCTTCACCCCGGCGACCGGGCGCCGGCTCCTCGTCGCCGCAGACGCGCCGGAGGCGGCTCGCGACGCGCTGATTGAGGCGCTTCGCGAGGTTCGCCGCCAGACGAAGGCCTCGTCCATCCACGTGACCTTCCCCACGCCGCAAGACGCGGCCCGGCTCGAACGCGCCGGCTTCCTCGTCCGCCACGGCGAGCAGTTCCACTTTCTCTGCGACGGCTTCTCGAGCTTCGACGATTTTCTGGCCGCCCTCGCCTCACGCAAGCGCAAGGCGATCAAACGGGAGCGGCGGGAGGCGCTCGGCGACGAAGTCTCGATCGAATGGGTGACAGGGTCATCAATCAAGCCAGCGCATTGGGACTCGTTTTTCAAATTCTACATGGACACAGGCTCCCGCAAGTGGGGCCGGCCCTACCTGACTCGATCGTTCTTCACCCTGGTCGGGGAGTCGATGGCCGAGCGTATCCTCCTCGTGATGGCGAAGCGGAACGGTCGCTATATCGCAGGAGCGATCAATTTCATCGGCGACGACGCGCTCTACGGACGCAACTGGGGCGCGATCGAGGATCGGCCGTTCCTCCATTTCGAGGTGTGCTATTATCAGGCGATCGAATTCGCGCTGACGCGACGGCTGAAGCGGGTCGAGGCCGGCGCGCAAGGGGAGCACAAGCTCGCGCGCGGCTATCGGCCTGTCGTCACCTATTCTGCCCACGAATTCGCGGATGCCCGTTTGGCGAGGGCGGTCGCCGATTATCTGCGCCATGAGCGCGCCGCGGTCGCGCGCACGATCGCCCATTACGAGGATCACGCTCCCTTCCGGAAGGGCGAGAATACGAATGACGAGACCGTGGGAGAATCCTTTTGACGTCCACCTATGATCCTGACAACATCTTCGCCAAGATCCTGCGCGGCGAGGCCCCGTGCACGAAGGTCTACGAGGACGACACATCGCTGGCGTTCCTCGACGTGATGCCGCGTGCCGACGGCCATACGCTCGTGATCCCCAAGGTCCCCGCGCGCAACATCTTCGACATCGCTCCCCAGGACCTCGCCCGCCTTATGCCGGCGGTGCAGAAGGTCGCCGTTGCGGTCAAGGCGGGGATGGCGGCGGAGGGGCTCACCATCCAGCAGTTCAACGAGGAGGCCGGCGGCCAGCAGGTCTTCCATCTGCACTTCCACGTGCTTCCGCGCTGGACCGGCGTGGCCGTCAAGCCCCCCGGCGGACCGTTCCAGAACGCCGAGGCGCTGCGCCCTTACGCGGAACGGATCATTGCGGCCCTCGCGGGCGTTTGAACGCCGCGAGGCCGGATGACGAGACCCTGATGCATCTCCATTATTTTCCGGTCAGCGAGGGCCGCGCCGCGGTGTTCGCCGCGATCCTCCTCGGTCTCGTCATTCTCATAGCGATCGGGCTCCTGCGGCGGGCCTACATGGCGCTCGGGCTTAATCCGCTCGTCGTCACGCTGATCCTGTTCGGCTCGTTGCTCGGCTCATACGTAAACCTGCCCCTTGTCCACCTCCCCGGGCAACACGTGGTGTCGCGTGAGGTGGTGCAGATCATGGGCGTGCCGTTTCTGGCGCCGGTGCAGGTCGACTGGCCGGGGACCGTGCTTGCCATCAACGTCGGCGGAGCAGTCATCCCAATCATGCTGTCTTTCTATCTTCTCGTCCGCTATCGCCTGTGGCTGCCGGGGGTCGTCGCCGTCGCCATCGTCACCTTTATCGTCCATCAAATGGCGACCCCGATACGAGGAGTTGGAATCGCGGTGCCGACCATCGCGCCGCCGCTTCTCGCTGCGTTCGCGGGCCTGGTCCTGTCGAAGCGCTACGCCGCGCCCCTCGCCTATATCGGCGGAAGCCTGGGCGTGCTGATTGGCGCAGATCTGCTCAATCTCGGCGACCTCCAAAGCCTCGGTGCGCCCGTCGCCTCGATCGGCGGAGCGGGCACTTTCGACGGCGTGTTCCTGACCGGCGTGATCGCGGTGCTGCTCGCGACCCTGGTGACTGGTTAACGGGCCGCCCATTTCGCCGCAGCCACAAAGAGTTGCTTAACCAAACCGACCCTTTTTGTGTCTATTTTGCCACATCTGATCAGGAACGTGACCGAAACCGAACGCAAAGGTGGACGTGGTCAGTGAAGGACCGTATAGTCCTAACATAGATTTTCTAAGGGCGACGGCGCGCGACGATATGCGCAAGGCGGAGCCGATCAAAACGGAGGCTACAAATGAAAAATCGTTGGCTTATGGGGGCATCCGCCGCGGCATTGACCGTGGTAGGCGCCTTTGCGGCTCAGGCAGCTGACCTTCCGACCAGGAAAGAAGCCCCGGCGCCGGTGTTCGTGCCGCCGCCCTTCACCTGGACGGGGTTTTATGTCGGTGTGAACGCCGGCGGAATCTGGAGCAGCGGAAGCCGTTCGGCGACGCTCATTGACCCCGGAGCCGGCGCCTTTCTCTCGGGTTATTGGCCGGGCGGCCTTGGAAGCAACCAGAGCGGCTTCATCGGCGGCGGCCAGGCCGGCTACAATTGGCAGACCGGCGCCTTCGTACTGGGCGTCGAAACCGATTTCGACGGGACGAGCCTGGGCAAGACATTTAATTACGCCAGCTCTCCGTTTGCTGGGGCGGGCGTGCCGGGGTTCCTCCTGGGCGACAATTTGTATGTGCACGCCAAGGCGAACCTGGATTGGCTCGGAACGGCCCGCGCGCGCGTTGGCTTCGTCGCGACGCCGGACAACCGCCTGATGATCTACGGGACGGGCGGCTTCGCCTATGCCGGCGGAAGCTCGAACTTCAACGTCTACGACGCCACGCAGGGACTTTTTTGGGGCGGCAGCCCAAGCTCCACGCGGACCGGCTGGACGATCGGCGCCGGTGTCGAATACGCGGTCACGAACAACATCACGATCAGGGGCGAGTATCTCTACGTCGACCTTGGCAGCAATACCATCACGACCACCGGAAACCTCGCCGCCTCCACCCTGCTGCCGGGGACTTATGCAACGGCCAAGATCAACTACGACGCGTCGATTTTCCGCGCCGGCGTAAACTACAAGTTCTGATCCATAATCGGGTCTTCGGAACGAAAGAGGGAAGGCGAACGCCTTCCCTCTTTTTGCTTTGTTAAGCCCCGATCAACGCGACGGGCAACGAAACGGCGAGCCTCCGTCCTTCCCTGGACGAGCGCTTCGATCTTCCCCTGGCTCTTTTGACCCGCCGCCCCGCGGCGGGCGCTTATGGTGTCTCGGGTTCGGGTGTCTTACCGACCGAATCAAAATCGGCCTGCTCTGTCCGCTTGCGAGCACGGCCACGCGCCTTGGCGGCGAGGATCAAGTCGCGCTCCATGCGAGGCGACGCCGGCCCTTCGGGATAGACAAAGCCGAGCTTGTCACCGGCCACAACGACCTTGACGACGCCGCCGTTCTTTAGCCGGCCGAACAAAACCTCGTCAGCGAGCGGCGTCTTGATCTGCGTCTGGATCACGCGCGCCATGGGGCGCGCGCCCATCAATTCGTCGTAGCCGTTCTTGACTAGCCACGACCGCGCCTCCTCGGTCAGTTCGATCGTCACGTTGCGGTCAGAAAGTTGCGCCTCGAGCTGCAGGACGAACTTGTCGACGACGCGCGCGATCACCGATTCGGGCAGGCGAGCGAACGGTACGATCGCGTCGAGCCGATTTCGGAACTCGGGCGCGAAAAGCCGGTCGATCGCCTCCCTGTCGTCCCCTTCCCGAATAGATTTGTGGAAACCGAAGGCGGCGCGCGCCAGGTCCTGAGCACCGGCGTTGGTCGTCATGATCATGATCACGTTCCGAAAGTCGATCGCCTTGCCGGAGTGATCTGTCAGCTTGCCGTGATCCATGACCTGCAGCAGGATGTTGAAGAGATCCGGATGGGCCTTCTCGATCTCGTCCAGGAGCAGCACGCTGTGCGGATGCTGGTCGATCGCGTCGGTGAGGAGGCCGCCCTGGTCGAAGCCGACGTAACCTGGCGGCGCGCCGATCAGGCGCGATACGGTGTGGCGCTCCATGTACTCGGACATATCGAAGCGGATGAGTTCGAGGCCGAGGCTGATCGCGAGCTGCCGAGCCGCTTCGGTCTTCCCGACGCCGGTCGGACCGGAGAAGAGATAGCAGCCGATCGGCTTCTCGGGATCGCGCAGGCCGGCGCGGGCGAGTTTGATCGCCGCCGCCAGGGCGGAGACCGCCTCGTCCTGGCCGTACACGGCCCGCTTCAGCGTCTCCTCGAGATGCTGCAGCACCTCGGTGTCGTCCTTGGACACCGACTTCGGCGGAATGCGCGCCATGGAGGCGATGGTTGCCTCGATCTCCTTCACGCCGATCGTCTTCTTGCGCTTGGTTTCGGGCAGGAGCATCTGCGAAGCGCCCGTCTCGTCGATCACGTCGATCGCCTTGTCGGGAAGCTTCCGGTCATGAATGTAGCGCGACGACAGTTCGACCGCGGCTTTGACCGCATCGCCTGTGTAGCGGAGCTTGTGGAACTCCTCGAAATAGGGCTTCAGCCCCTTGAGGATCTCGATGGCGTCCGAGACGCTCGGCTCCTTGACGTCGATTTTCTGGAACCGTCTGACAAGCGCACGATCCTTTTCGAAATATTGCCGGTATTCCTTATAGGTGGTCGAGCCGATGCACCGCAGCGTCCCTTGGGCGAGCGCTGGCTTGAGCAGAATTCGACGCGTCCATCGCGCCGCCGGAGGTCGCGCCGGCGCCGATCACCGTGTGGATCTCGTCGATGAAGAGAATCGCGTCCTTGTGCTGCTCGATCTCCTTCATCACCTGCTTGAGGCGCTCCTCAAAGTCGCCGCGGTAGCGGGTGCCGGCGAGCAGCGCGCCCATGTCGAGGGCGAAGACAGTCGCCTCCTCGAGGACCTCGGGAACGTCGGAGTTGACGATCTTTCGCGCGAGACCCTCGGCGATCGCCGTCTTGCCGACGCCGGGATCGCCGACCAGCAGCGGGTTGTTCTTCTGGCGGCGGCACAGAACCTGGATGGTGCGCTGCACCTCCGCTTCGCGCCCGATCAGCGGATCGATGCGCCCATCTCTCGCTTTGCGGTTCAGGTTCACGCAATAAGCTTCCAGAGCACCTTCCTTTTTCTTCGAATCGCCGCTCTCCTTCGCATCCTTCGACTCGCGCGCCTCCGGCTCCTCGTCCGCGCCCCGGGGCAGCCGCGACGCATCGGAATGACCCGGCCGTTTGGCGATGCCGTGGCTGATGTAGTTCACCGCGTCGTAGCGGGTCATGTCCTGCTCTTGCAGGAAGAAGGCGGCGTGGGTTTCGCGCTCGGCAAAAATGGCGACAAGCACGTTGGCCCCCGTCACCTCTTCGCGGCCCGACGATTGGACGTGAAAAGCGGCGCGCTGGACGACGCGCTGGAACCCATTGGTCGCCTTGGCCTCCTCCTGGTTGTCCACGACCAGATTTTCCAATTCCGTGTCGAGATAGTTGACGACCGTCTTTCGAAGAGAGTCGAGGTCAACTCCGCACGCCCGCATAACGGCCCCGGCGTCGGCGTCGTCGATCAGTGCGAGCAGCAGATGCTCGAGCGTGGCGTACTCGTGGTGGCGCTCATTCGCCAACGCCAGGGCTTTCCTGAGAGTTTTCTCTAGCGTTCGGGAGAAAATGGGCATGGGGCGCCTCTCACTTCTTTTCCATGATGCATTGTAGAGGGTGCTGGTTCTTGCGGGCGTGGTCCATCACCTGAGACACCTTGGTTTCGGCGATCTCGTAGGTGTAGACCCCACATTCTCCCACGCCATTGTGATGAACCTGGAGCATAATTTGCGTCGCTTCCTGCGCATCCTTGTTGAAAAACGCCTGGAGAATCGAAATAACGAACTCCATCGGCGTGTAGTCGTCGTTCAGCAACAGGACGCGATACATGTTGGGCCGCTTGGTATGCGTGCGCGTTCGGGTGATCACCGCCGCGCCGTTGCCGGGCGTTTCGCCGCCGCGCTTCGGGTCGCGCGCGGCGACAGTCCGCGGCGGCACGGCTATCGCGGCCCCTTGATGGAACCAACGGGCCAAGCGCGCCATCCCCGCCCTCAGGCGGATCACCAAGGGATTTGAGGCGTTAGGCACGAAATAACCCCATTCCTCGCCGGTTTGACCTCAGAAACTCAATCATCCACGCGAACACGACTATATCTGGGCGTTGACAGTTCTTCTTGCCAGTGCGCTCGAAGAACCAAGAATTGCCAATTTGATCGTCACGCGCAAGAGGCGCCTGCCCGCCTCCTTCACGGGGAACGCAACTGCAATCTGAACCGTCGAGCTGGAGCCGAACCGGGAGTGGTACGTCAACGCTCGCCCGCCGCCCGCGTTCCAGTGGATGGAGCAGGGCACAAAAAAATCCGGCGCCCTTCTCGGGCGCCGGATTATCGTGTGCAGGCGGCAGACCGCGCCGGTCGGGTCGGCGATTTTTGCCGCGAATTGCTCTGTCTGACCTACTTGGCCTGAAGACTCGTGTAAGCTGAAGTCACCGGCTTCATCGCGTCGGAGGCTACCTTGGCGTAAAGTTCGGAAACCTTGCTCGCCTGGGCGATAAAGCCCTCGTAGGCCTGCTTCACGTACTCGCTCTGAATCTGAATCGCCGACTCGACGCTGCGGGCGCCGAGAAGCTTCTCATACACTGCGGATCCTGTCGTGAAGGCCTTCTTTGCATAATCTGTCGATTCGGCCGCAAGTTCCTGCAGCCCCTTCGTCCAGGTCGTCGACGCAGCGGTAAACGCTTCCAGCTGCTGCTTGGAGAAATTCTGGAAATCCTCGAAATTCGGTGTGTTAGCCATGTTCAACCCCTTCAGTTGGCCTCGAATTGCTGTCGCAGGGAGGCGTGGTTTCGATTTCGCTATTATGTGCGCTGCACAATAAAAGTCAAGCGAATTTTTTGCAGTGCACAATCAACGGTCTTTCGCCCGCTGCGATCATCGAAATAAGTGTTGTAAAACAAATTGTTGCGGATGCATTTTCGATCTTTGATTTAGTCAAAGCGAACGCTGCCGGTCGGCAGCGACGTCCGCCTCCCTCACCCGTTTGCGCTCAAATTCCGGCCAAATCCCTGGGGTTACGTTAACCGCGCCGTAACCGCATCCCGATTACGTTCAAGTGTGTGAATGGAGCAACTGCTGGCGGTTGCATGCGTAAGCGGGGCGCGTCCATGGCGTGGCGTAAATGCGATTCGCAACTCGTTCGTGTCGTGCGTCTGGCGACGGTGGCCTTAATCATCGCCTCGGCGCTTACGCTGGGGGGAGCGCCGGCGGAAGCCCGGCACTACCGGAACGTCCATAGCAACCCATACTTGCATCGCTATCGGCACGTCGTGCATTCCTACCGCTACCGGTACCGCTGGGCGGCGGCGCCGGCCTCCCCCGCATTCTCCGCGATTGTGGTCGACGCCAACAGCGGGCGCACGCTCTACAGCGTGGATGAGGACGGGCTCAGGCATCCCGCCTCGATCACCAAGGTGATGACTCTCTACCTCCTCTTCGAGCAGCTCGAAAAGGGCGCCATGACCCTGCAGACGCGCATTCCGGTGTCGGAGCACGCGGCGGCGCAGGAGCCGTCCAAGCTCGGCGTCCGGCCCGGCGACACGATCAGCGTCGAGGACGCGATCAAGGCGGTGGTGACGCGTTCGGCCAACGACGTTGCGGTGGCGATTGCCGAGGCGATCGGCCACGACGAGAGTACGTTCGCCGAAATGATGACGCGCAAGGCGCACGCACTCGGCATGTCGAATACGCTCTATCGCAACGCCTCGGGCCTCCCCAACGACGAGCAGCTGACGACGGCGCGCGACCTCGCCATTTTGGGCCGCGCGCTAGAGGAGCGCTTTCCACGCTATTTCAAGTACTTCTCGACGCGGCAGTTCGACTATGCGGGCCGGACGATCGGCAGTCACAACCATCTCCTCGGTCGGGTCGACGGTGTCGACGGCATCAAGACGGGCTACACACGCGCGTCAGGCTTCAATCTCCTGACCTCGGTCCACCGCGACGGGCGCTCGCTGATCGCCGTTGTGATGGGCGGGCGCTCGGCCGAGCGCGCGAGACCGGATTGTGGCGAATCTCATCGACGACCATATCGCCGAGGGCTCGACGATTCACACCGCAACCATGGTCGCCGACGCATCCGGCCCCGGGGAAACTCCGGCGCGGGCGGGAGCAGAGACCGATGCGCCCGTCCGTCCCCGCCCCGCCGTTATCGCCGCCCGCGTGCCGGCCGGCACAAATTCCGGCCGTATCGCCCCGCAGGCGGTCGCGGAAGGCGACAATTCCGACGAGAACGGCGCCCGATTCTCCGCGTCGCCGCTGTCGAGCCCGCGGTCCAGCCGCGCGCCCCGGCTCAGGCTTTGGTCGCTCCACGTGTCGCGGACCAGACCCGCGTCGCCGACCAATTGCGCATCGCCGACCAGGCCCGCATCGCATCGATCGCCAACCATCTGCGCCGGGCCGAGCAGTCCGCGCCCGAGTCCCAGGGGGAGTCGACGCCCGCTCAGCGCGGCTGGGTTAAAGGCCCGGATGCGGTCCGAAAGATCCGGGCGACCGCCGAGGCCGACGCGCCTGCAAAGTCCAAAGCGGTGGCGGCGCAAGGCATCGGAAATGCCGCCGCCGAAACGACGGTCGCCGCGCGCGCGCCCGAGAAGTCTGACGACGAACAGGACGTCGCAAACCGCAAAGGCTGGATGATCCAGATCGGCGCGACCGACGACGCCGCCAAAGCGAGCGCTCTTCTCGACAAGGCGCGTCAGCGAACCCGCTCGCTGCTCGCGTCGGCAAAGCCGGTCACCGAGAAGGTGCGCAGAGGCGAGGACACGTACTATCGGGCGCGCTTCGCCGGCCTCGATTCGGCTTCGGCGGAAATCGCCTGCCGCTCCCTCAAACGCGACGGTTTCTCCTGCTTCGCCGCGCGTGATTGACGAAAGGAACCTCGAGCCTCGGTCCTACATTTGTTCGTCGGGAGCGTTTTAGCCTTGTCGTTGCATCAGAACATCCTTGGCCTGATTGACCCTCGCGGCAGAAGCGGTCGAGCCGCCATGATCTGGATGAAGCTTCTTCATCAGAGCTCGGTGCGCCAGAGTGATTTCCGCCGCGCTCGCCCCCTCCTGGAGGCCCAGGACTTCAAGAGCTTCACGGCTCGTCATGCCGGCGGCGCTGCGCCGCCGCGGCTCTCCCTCACCCTCGTCTGCCTCACGCCAGCCGGCGAACCGGCGGTCGAGATAAGCCTCTAGGAGATTAGCGCCGTCCGGATCGTCCCGTGACAATTCGTCGCGCAGGGCCAACAGCTCCGGCCGCGACAGGGTCTCGATCGCCCTCCCGGCATAGGCGCCCGCCCGCACCGCCCCGCTCATGACTCCGGTGTCGTGATCGAGGCGCATCTCGATCATGGCGGAGCGTGCAGTCGTCACCCGTCCGGGCTTGGCGCCCGCCCCGCCCGCCGCCGTGCGGAATGAAGTCCACGCCGGCCCGAACGTGCGCCAGCCGGCGAAGCTCGCCGCCATGCCCGCCAGCGCCGCGGCCATGCCGACACGCCCACGCAGGAGCAGGAGCGCCGCCGCGAGAAGGCCGAGAAAGCCACCGCCGTTGCGGACCGCCCTCGCCACGGCGCGCGTATCCATGCGCGCGAATTGCTTGATTGCGCCCAGCAGAAGAAACAGCAAAATCAACCCGATAACGAAATTCATCGCTGGTGCGCTTCAAGAAGCTGGCGTGGGCGGCCCGCCGCGGATTCGCCGTTTCGCCGGGAGCAGCCTACTGCGATTTCACGATCCTCGCATCTGCGACAAAAGGAGCCGGGCAGCAGGGTTGGCGTCCGCCGCCCGGGCGAGTGCTGCGTGGCCGCCGGCGGCGTAGGCCGCGGCCGCCCGCAGCAGCGCTTCCAGCCGCGCCGCCGCCCCAGCGTCGAAGGCGCTGTAGGCGCCGCCGGTCAGGCGGGCGATCTCGGAAAAAGTCCGCCGCGCCGGCGGGTCCTGGCCTTCCTGGAACATGAAGGCTTTGACCCCTTGCAGGGCGAGTTCTCCCGCGAGGCCCGCGAGTTCGTCCGGGCTCTCCTCCATGGCGTCGCCGACAAAAACGAGCGCCGCAACCTTCGCCCGCTTCGCCTCGTTACGCGCGTGCGCGAGGACCCTTCGGATCTGCGTCTCGCCGCCGCGCACGTCGATGCGGCTCATCAGGTCGGCGAGCCCCTGCCCGCCTGACACGAATTTCGACGCCCGGCACTCGCTGAAGCCGCGGTAATAGACGAGCTGCACCTCGAGGCCGCCGAGGGCTGCCGCAGTTTGGAACATTTTCGCCTGCAGGGCCTGCGAGAGGTCCCAGGTCGGCTGCCGGCTCATGGTCGCGTCGAGCGCGAAGATCAGCCGCCCACGCCCGCTCGGGCTTGGCGTCGGCGTCTTGTGGGCGGCCTCGACGAAGGCTGCAACATTTTCGGTCACGCCGCGCTTCGCGAGCGGAGCGACCTTGTCCTTGTCCATGCCGGTCCGATCGGTCCCGTGAAATCGTCTTAGAGATCGGTCCTGACCACCGCGAGAACAAGCGGGGAGCGAAAAAATCCTGCCGATCCTCTGCGCATTTTCGCCCGCTCTCGGCCTCGCCGACACAGGAATACTCCCTGTTCCTCCCTGGTAACAAGCTAAATCGACCGACGCCGCTCGCATAATTCTTGATAAAATCACGTTGTTTCAGACTGTTAAACGAATACGCCAAAGCACCAAAGCAGTAGATGATATTGCTAACGGGGACAAATTTCTCCCTGTAAAGCCAAGTAACAGGAGAACCGCAACAATGGTTCAGGCGCCCTGGCCGGCCCTCTCGAGGCTCGCGTTCCGTGCCGCCTTGAGGCGGGCGAAGTCGTCCCCGGCGTGATGTGAGGAGCGTGTCAGCGGCGACGAGGACACGAGGAGAAAACCCTTCGCTGCGCCGATCGCGGCGTATTCGGCGAATTCCTCCGGCGGGACGAAGCGTTCGACCGGATGATGCTTACGCGTCGGTTGCAGATATTGGCCGATGGTGAGGAAATCGACGTCGGCAGAGCGCATGTCGTCCATCATCTGCAAAACTTCGTTGCGCGTCTCGCCGAGGCCGACCATCACCCCCGACTTGGTGAAAAGGGTGGGATCGAGCTCCTTGGCGCGCTGAAGGAGTCTCAACGAATGGAAATAGCGGGCGCCGGGGCGGACGGTCAGATATTTCGACGGGACCGTTTCGAGATTATGGTTGAACACGTCCGGCTTCGCCGCGACCACGATCTCGAGCGCGCCCCTTTTCCGCAGAAAGTCGGGCGTCAGCACTTCCACCGACGTTTCGGGCGCCGCCGCCCGGATCGCTAGGATCGTCCTGGCGAAATGCTCAGCGCCGCCGTCGGCGAGGTCGTCACGATCGACCGAGGTCACCACGACATGGGCAAGGCCGAGCTTCGCGACGGCGTCGGCGACGCGGGCCGGCTCGCCGCGATCGAGCGCGCCCGGGAGCCCGGTGCGCACGTTGCAGAAGGCGCAGGCGCGGGTGCAGGTCTCGCCCATGATCATAAAGGTCGCGTGGCGCTTCGACCAGCATTCGCCGATGTTGGGACAACTCGCCTCCTCGCAGACGGTCGCGAGCTTCAAACCGCGCATCAGCGCGCGGGTCTCGGCATAGACCGGCGAGCCTGGCGCTTTGACGCGGATCCAAGCCGGCTTGCGTGCGACCGGCTGGTCCGGCCGGTGCGCCTTCTCGGGATGGCGCATGAGCGCAGGCCTCAGATCTTCGGCGACTGTGTCAATGAGCCGGGTCATGGAACTTTATCTAGGGCTGGCCCGGGCGGGGGTCAAACGGCGCTCCGCGACCTGTTGCCTGCCGTCAAGAACCTCGGACCTCGAGGCGCAAAAGCCGGATGGTGACCTGGCTCACATCGGGACGGCGCCAAAACTGATACCAAACCTGGCCTCAACCCGCTGGGACGCGGATGGGTGATCAAAAGGGGACACTGTGATGATGGCAGCCAAGTACGACAAATCGGTCGACCTCCAAACATTCAGGGCGGGCGACACCGTGCGATGCCTGCACAATGACAAATCCTGCGTGGTCCTTTGGACCTGGAGCGATTGGCTTTGGCTTGATACGCTCGACTTCATCGACGCCGCGCCGTACACCGGCCGCGCCGCCGACTATATGCTCGTCGGTCGGGGCCTCTTGTAGGGTCGATCGCGCGTTCGAGGGGCGTCGCGCCCCGCTGGAGTGCTACGGCAACACATCAGTCATCGAGTTCCGGGCGGTGGGCGCGCCCTCGGGTTTGAAGGAAGCGGGCCATCGTCCACCCGGACCTTCGGGCCGCCTTCGCCAGCAAGCTGCGAAAGGCGAGCGCCCGCGCTGGACGGCGGCGGCCCCATCGATGTTCGGGAACCGCTCAGGCGTATTTGCCGCCCTCGTATCGTTTGAGCCAGTCGGCCAACTCGTGCTCGATCCAGGCGACAGCCTCAGCTCGCCTGTAGAACCCGTCGATCTGCGGCTGAGGCCCGTGTGGCAGCAGGACGCGGACGCACCAACCCTTTCCCTTCTTCACCTGGGCGGCCTCGAAAATCACTTTGGGCTTGGTCGTCGTCATTTCGGAATTATGGAGTGCTTACCCCCGGATTGCCAGAGGGAAAACGCATTGCCAAGTCCAAACGGTCGCGCAATCGCATTGAGCGGCGCCGTGGGGGACAACGGGTCAAGGGATCGGGCCAGAATGCGGCGGCCCGTCTCGACCGATCGAATGTTCCGCGCGCTTCGCCTGCTCTCCCTAGCGATCCGCCATGCGCAGCACCGCCTGCAGCAGCGGGCTTTCGGCGTCGAGGTATTGATCGATGATGTCGAAATGCGTGTAGCCCGGCTGCACGAGCACCTCGGGGTCCCGCCCTTGCCGGCGCAAATGATGCGAATAGCGGAAGGACTGATCGATCCACCTCCAGGGCTCGAGCCCGCCCGCGAGCACGGAGACCGGGCAGTCGACGGTGAGCATGCGCCGCTCGGCATCATTCCGTGCGACGATCTCCGGGGTGAGGCGCAGGTCGGCATTCACCGTCGTGCGCATCGCGGGGGCCGGATCGAAAATGCCGCTCACCAGGATCGCGCCGCGGATGAAGAACGGATCGACGCCGCGCGCCCGCCAATCGGCGGCGAGCGCCATCGCGCACAGATGCGCGCCTGCCGAATGGCCGAGCAGGCTGATCCGCCTCGGATCGCCGCCATATTCCGCCACGCGCCGGCTCACCCATTCGATCGCAGCGAGCGCCAACTCGGCGACAAGATCGAGCGTGGAGCCCGGGCACAGCTCGTAATTGACGACAATCGTGGTGATTCCGCGCGGCGCCAGCTCGGTCGCGACGAAGGCGAAATTCTCCTTGTCCTGGGCCCGCCAATAGCCGCCGTGCACGAAGATGTGGACTGCCGCAGCCCTTTCGGCAGACATGGCGGGGAAGATGTCGAGACGGCGCAGCTTGTGCCCGCCGTAGGGCAGATCGAGATGCGACGCGAGGGTCGACCGGGCTTTGGCGCTGGCCGCAGCCCGTTTCTCCTGGGCCGCTTCGAAATCGGGGAAGGCCCGGCGGGGGTTGAACTGAACCTCGTGCTCTTCCGGCGGCAAATCCATCCACGCCGTTCGTCCTTCGCTCATTCCCCTATTCTCCGGCGCGAGTGACAAAGCCGCCGCCGGCGGCTCAGTCAGCCGTATACTGTCTCACCTTGTCCCAATTGACCTCGATGCCGAGGCCCGGCTCCGTCGGCACGGGGATGAATCCATTCACCGCCCGCAGGGGCCGCACGAGGATCTCCTCCCTCAGGGGATTCTCTCCGACATCATATTCGACGAGCGTCGGCCGAGGCACGTTCTGTGCGTGCGGATGGGGCGCGCGAGACGCGACGAAATGCACCGCGGCGGCGAGGCCAATTCCCGAGCCCCAAACATGCGGAGACAATCTGACGTGATGAGCCTCGGCGAGGTCGGCAATCCGCCTCGCCTGCCAGAATCCGCCACACAGCGACAGGTCGGGCTGGATCACGTCGACGCCGCCCACGTCCAGCAGGCGCTTGAAATCGAAGACGGTGTAGAGCGCCTCACCGGTCGCGATCGGGACGGGAACTCGTTTGCCGCAGACGCGCATAGCCGTCGAAGTCCTGAGGCGCGAGAGGCTCCTCCACCCAGCCGATCCGGTATTCCGCCAGGCGAGCGATCGAAGCTCTCGCGAGATCGAGGGTGTAGTTCGAATTAATGTCGACCAGGATGTCGACCTCGCCCCCGAGAAGCTTGCGAGCGAATGCGACGCGCTCCTCGTCGCTCTCGGGGCCCAGTCCGATCTTGATCTTGACAGCCGGATGCCTCGCTTCGGCCATCGCCTCGATTTGGGGCGCAAAGTCGCGCTGCGATTCCTCAGTGAGATAGCCGCCCGACGCGTAGACGGGCACTCTGTCGGCCCCGCGCCCGCCGATGAGGCGGCAGACGGGCAGCCCAGTCTCCTTGCCGACCGCATCCTTCGCCGCAATATCGATCCCGCTGAGGCATGCCATCATCTGGTTCTGCAGACCGAGGTGATAATGGCGCGCCAGAATGCGGGCGAAGACGAGCTCGACATCGGTCACATCGGCGCCAAGGAGATAGCTCTTCAGGAGCGGCAGATACGCCATGTTTACCTGCGGAACGCCCCACGCGTCGCCGACGCCCTCCACCCCGGCTTTGGTCTTTATGACGACAAGGGTCGACTGACGCGCCGTCGCCAGGGACTTCGACATTCCGTAGGCCTTGCCGACCGGCAATGACGCTGAAAGGGGAATGAAACTGATATCGGCGATCGAGGACAAAACACCCCTCCCTAAGCTGGCGAGCTCTGTCACGTTAACCTTGGCGCGATTCGTTTCAAGGCTCGTTCGCGCGCCATCTTGATGGTTGGCAATTTTTGCGATCGGACGATCGACGCCTTCAACCCGGCAGCCGGCGCGCTTTGTGCGGCGGGCGCGACGAGGGCCGATCAGTCGGTGAATTCGATGTGCTTGTCGAAGACGACGGCGCCCTTTTCGTTGCGCACGATATTGTAGCCATGCAGGCCGTCGCCGAACTGGTCGAAGTTGTATTCGCCCTCCGCGCCCTTGTAGCCCTTGGTGGACAAGATCGCGGCGCGGATTTTTCCTGGGTCGGTCGAACCCGCCTTGTTGATGGCGGCCGACAAAACGCCGACCGCGTCGAAGGTCCAGGAGCTGTAATTGTCCGGCGGCGCGCTTAGCACGGCGCCGTAGAGCCTTGCGTACTCCCTCGCCTCCGGGCTCGAATCCGCCGCATAGTCGGCAACGGCGTACGTGCCCCAAATCGCCGGGCCGGCGAGCTTCAGCGCGCCGGCGGCGACCATCGAGGGCGATCCGACCCAGGGAACGTTTACGCCCAGCTGACGCAGTTGGCGCGCGAAGATCGCGAGATCGCTCTCGAAGGTGAAATAGGAGCCGATGATGTCGGCGCCCGACGACTTGATGGCGAGCGCGACGGGCGTGAAGTCCTGGCTCAGGTTCGGGTAGCCCTGATCAATCGCGACCTTCGCGCCGATCTTGTCGAGCGCAGCCGACAATGCCTTAAAGCCACTCGTTCCGAACGCGTCGGTGGAGTGGACGATCGCCCAGTTCTTCTTGCCGATCGTCCCAACCCCGTAGGTGGCGATCACGCGGGCGGAATAGGTGTCGTTCGGTCGGAAGCGGATGAGCCAAGGATTGCCCATCTTCGTCAACGCCGGATCGGTGCCGCCGAAACAGACGGGTTTTCCCGTCGCCAGGATGTCGGGCGCCATTGCGTGGGTCTGCGTCGACCGAATCTGGCCCAGGAAGGCGACGATGTCCGGCTGGGAGGCGAGCTTCGAGAAGGCGAGCACCGCGCCCGGATTCGTGGTCTGATCGTCCTCGATGAGAAGTTCAACCCGTTTGCCGAGCGCGCCGCCGGATCTGTTGACCCGCTCGAGCGCGATCTTGGCGCCGGTCATCGCATATTTTCCGCTGTCTGCGCCTGGGCCGGTAACGGACGTCACCATGCCGATCTGGATCGTATCGCCGCCGGCGCGAGCGATGGGGCCGAACGCGGACGTCGCCAGACCCGCCGCGAGCCCTCTATTTACGGACCGCCTGGTAAGCACCATACATCCCTCCCACGTCAGCTTTTTGTCTGGTTTTGGCAGGCAATTCCTTGTGGGCTCTATCAACTCAATATTGCGGAATTGGGACCGGCTTGCTCGATAGCGAACTTCGCGGTGATCTCGTCAGCCTTCGCGTCGGTGACATAGACCGGCTGCGACGCAGACGCCCAATAAGGCAGCCTGGTTGCGGCAAACCCCCAATCGAGAAAAGCGCGACCGGCCGATGTTTATCTGTTGACGCCGCAAGTTGACAGCGGCCTCGCTTGACGCGAGGCTCTCGGCGACACGCAACGGCGTTGGATTGCGACGAGTGCCGCGGGGCTAAATTGGGTTCATGAAGACATTTCATGTCGAGATCGTAAAGCCGTCGCATTATGACAAAGACGGCTATGTCATTCAGTGGTGGAAGGCTTGGATTCCTTCCAATTCCATGGCCTCGCTCTACGCCATTGCCCAGGACTGCGCCGATCGGAACGTGCTGGGCAAGGACGTTGCGATCGAGGTGGACGCCTACGACGACATGAACATCAAGATTCCCGTCGAGCGAATCGCCAAGCGCATAAACGCTCCTGACCATTCGGGCGTCGTCTGCCTTGTCGGCGTCCAGTCGAATCAGTTTCCCCGCGCCATGGCGATCGCGCGCCAGTTTAGGGCGCGGGGCGTCTCGGTTGCGATCGGCGGGTTCCATGTCAGCGGCTGCATGGCCATGCTGAAAGAGTTGACCCCCGAGCTCAAGGATGCGCTCGACCTCGGCATTGTGCTCTATGCGGGCGAGGCGGAAGAACACTTCGCGGGGTTTCTGCAGGACATCCACCGCGGCGCGCCGAGGCCAATCTACAACACCATGCACGACCTGCCAGACCTGCAGGAGCAGACCATCCCCTATTTGCCGCGCCGCCTCGTTCGTCGCTACGACGGCGTCCTGTCGTCCTTCGACGCGGGCCGCGGCTGTCCGTTCCAGTGTTCGTTCTGCACCATCATCAACGTTCAGGGCCGCAAGTCGCGCTATCGGAGCGCCGACGACATCGAACGCATCGTCAGGCAGAACGCCGCTCAAAACATCTCGCGCTTCTTCATCACGGACGACAATTTCGCCCGCAACAAGAACTGGGAAGCGATTTTCGATCGACTAATCGAACTGCGCGAGAAGCAAGGGCTCAAGATCAGTTTCCTCATTCAGGTGGACACGCTCGCGCACAAAATTCCGCGGTTCATTGAGAAAGCGGCTCGCGCCGGCTGCCGATACGCCTTCATTGGGCTCGAGAGCATCAATCCCGACAACCTCATCCAAATGAAGAAAAGCCAAAACCGCATCACCGAATATCGGAAGATGTTCCAGGCCTGGAAACAATGCGGGCATGGTGACCTACGCCGGCTACATTCTAGGCCTGCCCGGCGACACGCCAGCCACCATCAGACGCGACATCGAGATCGTTCAGAAAGAATTGCCTGTCGACCTGCTCGAGTTCACCATGTTGACGCCGCTGCCGGGTTCCGAGGATCACCAGAAGTTGCATGAGCGCGGCGTCTGGATGGACCCGGACCTCAACAAGTATGATCTCGAAACCGCGACGGTCGAACATCCGCGGATGAGTCGGGAGGAATGGCAGCGCGCGTATTGGGACGCGTGGAACTGGTACTACAGCGACGAGCACGTCGAGCGAATGATGCGGCGCAACCTCGCCTACGGGATCAACCCGGTAAGGATTCTGCGCGGGGTCTTGCAGATCTTCGGCGCCATGAATTTCGAAGGCGTTCACCCGCAGCAATGCGGCTATTTCCGCCGCAAGGACAGGGCTCAGCGGCGGTCCGAGCTTCCGCTCGTGCCCGCCGCGATATTTTATCCGACCCATTCGTGGCGAACGCTGATGAAGTACGCGCGGTTCGGACTTTACGCGCTCAAGGGCGTGCGCATGCGCTATCGCGTCCAGGCTGCCCCAAACGCGAAGGCCTACAAGGACCTCGCGATCACGCCGGTTGTCGAGGCGGAGGACGAGGCGCTCGAGATGTTTGAGTTGAATGATTCCTCGCGCGCGGCGGTCGACAAGGCCCGCCGGCAAGCACAAAGGCGCCGACAAGGCGCAACAGTCGCCGGAACGATTTGAGAAGAGGCTACGCATCCTACTCGTGCGTCGCACGGCCGCTTTCTCGCGTTCTCGGCGCTACCGGGGCTGATCGGGAAGAGGACGGCGAGGGGTAGATTTGACCGCATGCGATGCTCTTGCCTCAGGGGCGGCTCGAATGCGGTCCAATGCGCTTGGCGGGAGGTGATCGACGGCCTGCGATAAGTGGCGAAAGACCAAGAGCGCTCGATGCGAACGCTCGCGACCCGCCCGGTTCTTCAACTTCCGCGCGGCGCCTTCCGCGAGCCCGCTCCTGACGCTGACCAGCCGCTGAGGGAGAGGTCGGGAAAGGAAGTGAGCGGGCAAATTTAGAGCGAAAGGAAAGCGATGTGGCCGCTCCGACGCGTACGGCTGGTTCGGCATCGGATACTGCCGCCGAGAGCCCGATCTAGGCGAACGAGGCGGAAGGCTTACCGCCGCTTCGTCAAGCGAAATCCTCCATCTCGTACAGCGGACGGATTTCGATGATCGAGGTCCCGGCATCGGATTGGGGCAGCGCTTGACCCACGCGACCGCCTCATCGAGATCCTTCACCTTCCAGATCCAATAGCCGGCGACGAGGTCCTCGACATTGCCGAACGGACCCTCTGACACCGCACGATCGCGCCCCGAAAAGGCGACCCTGCTCGGCTTGAGGCCGCCGCCGTCGGTCATGATTCCGGGCCGCGATCAGCTGCTGGCTGAGCGCGCCCATGTCCGCCATCAATTGGGCGCTCGGCAACTTGCCGGCTTCAAAGTCCGTGGTCACCTCGACGATCACTATGACGCGCATTCGCTTGCCTGCCGCTGCGAGCGAGAAAGAAAGAATGAGGTTTTGAGTGCGAGGACGGTCAGGCTATCTCTCTCAACGCCGGCGCCCTCGGCCAGGGATTGGCCCAGGCCGGAAGCTTGTCGAGTTCGTCAAGCCATCGGACGATGTTCTCAAAGGGGTCCAGCGGCATCTCCGATCGGCGCCAATAGGTCGCCATCGACGCCAGGTGAAAATCCGCGATCGTCAGACGTCCGCAAGCCGGGTGCGAGCGGTTCGCGAGATGTCCGTCGAGCACCTTGGCGTAGCGCTGGAGATTGGGGACCTTCTCTCGCAGCGATGCACGGTCGGGGTCGCCCAGCCTGAACGTCCCCTTGACGATATGTTCGAAGTAGAATGGCCCGATCGCAGGCCCCCAATGCTGGTCGTTCCACGACAGCCAGCGCAGAACCTCGACCTGCTCGGCGGGCTCGCCGGCCGGCCACATGTCCGAGCCGGCTTTTACGCAGATATAGGCCATGATTGCAGAGGACTCCCACAGCACAAAGTCGCCGTCGACGAGCGTCGGCGCCTTCATGTTGGGATTGAGCCCAACATATTCGGGCGTTCTGAGGCCGCCCGCCATCATATCGACCTCGATAAGGTCGGCGTCCACGCAGAGGTGCTTGACGAGCGCCAGCACGCGGCGGGGCGCCTGAGCTTCAAACCAGTAGATCTTCACTTCGGGCCTCCAGCGGAATGGGGAAATCGGAGCATCGTTCTTGCGGAAATGATCTGAACCGCGGCGAACCGCGCTCGCGGCCACTCGGCTCTCACCGCTTAGGCGCTACGAGCGCGAAGGCCGCGCCTTGCGGGTCGAGGGCGTGGACGATCCAGCGGCTTCCCGGAACCTCGAGCGGGCCGTTGGTGATGGTTCCGCCCGCGCTCGTGACCCGCTCTATCGCCGCATCGATCGCCTCCACGTTGAAGTAGAAGCGCCAGAACGGATGCGGCGTCGCGACGTCCTTGGTGAATACGGCGCCTTCCTGGCCGCTATTGGCGGCGAAGAGCTGGTACAGGTTCGACGGGCCCATCGGCATCGCCTGCGTCTTGGTCCAGCCGAACAGACCTGCGTAAAAGGCGAAGGCCTTCGCGCCGTCGCCAGCGTTGAGCTCGCGCCAGCCGACATGGCCCGGTCCGGTCGGGTCGTAGGTGGGCGCGTCGGCGCTGCTTCCTTTGAACAATAAGAACCCCGCGCCGTCCGGATCGCCGGCGACGGCGAAAGTCCCGACGCCGGGGATTTCCGCCGGTCCGCGATGGATCGCCCCGCCCGCCGCCTTCACCTTGTCGGCATAGGCCGCCACATTGTCGACGGCGATATAGCCCATCCAGGCTGGCGGAACGCCTTCAGCGCGCTCGGGGATCGGCATGAGGCCGCCGACCATCGCGGCGCCGGCCTGCAGCACGGTGTAGCGCTGGTCGTTCATCGTGTTGGGCGCAAGCGTCCATCCGACAACCTTGGCGTAGAACCGCTCCGAGCCCGGCAGGTCGTTCGACATCTGGTCGTACCAGATGAACGAGCCCAAAAAATTCTCTGGCTTCACTCATGGCGTTCTCCCTTCATTTTCGGCCAGACAGGGCCGAACAAGTCCGCGTCGGCGATTGATGGAAGCGGATGGCGCTCGGCGAACCTCGTCGCGTTCTGATAGCGATAGGCAACCTGAAGAACGGAACGATCGTCTCGAGGCTTGCCGACGATTTGAAGGCCGAGCGGGAGCCCACGTGTGTCGAAGCCACAGGGGACGCTGATCGCCGGCAGGCCGAAATAATTCGCAAACATCGTCAGCTCTGCTGAGAGCGCATGCGGATTGCCGATCGCCTCGATCACCCGAGGCGTCGGATGCGGCGTGGTGGGCAGCGTCAAGAGATCGATGTCCGCAAAGGTTCGCTCGGCAATCGTTCTCCGATCTGTCTCGATGGCGTCGACGCCCTTGCCGAAGTCCGTGAGCGGCGCCGCCGCCTGCTTGGTGGCGAACCCGAGCTCGCGGATCGTCCCGACGGCGCGCTCGAAGGCGCCGATCACGGTCTCATCGGCCGCAATATTGTCGGCGACGCCGACGCGCAGATTCACTTCCTCGCCGAGCCGGTCGGTATAGGAGAAGCCCGACGGCGTGCGAGTCCTGTCCGCGAGAACATCGAGCAGGATCGCAGCGTCCTCGACCTTTCGCGCCGTCACGCCGGCGTGGGACAGCCAGCGAATGTCCTCGCTCGGAGGCGGGGCGTCACCGAGGATGCCGCTCGTGTCGACGAGACCAGACGTGCCCTTGAATCCGACGACGCCGCAACAGGCGGCGGGCAACCGGCACGAGCCGATCGCATCGGTGTCAAGCGTCGCGCAGCACATCGCGCTCGCGACCGCGGCGGCGGAGCCGCTTGACGAACCTCCGGCGATATATTCCGCATTCCACGGGTTTCGCACCGGGCCGAATGCGCTCTCGAGCCCGGATGCGCCCATGCCGAGGGCGTCCATGTTCGTCTTCCCGACGATCACTGCGCCCGCCGCTTTCAGGCGCGCGACCGCCGACGCGTCGGCGACCGGAATCCGAGTTCCTGAAGCGCTCCGACGCCGCAGTCGTCCGGATGCCCGCCGTGTCGAAGAAGTCCTTGACGGCCACAGGGATTCCATGGAGCAGCCCTCTGTGCTCGCCGCGCTCCATTTCCCTCGCCGCCCGCTCGGCGGCCTGCTTTGCCCCTGCGCTGTCGAGCGTGATGAAGGCGTTGAGGTCCCAACTCAGACTTTCGATCCGCTGGAGACAGGCCGCCAGAGCCTCAATCGGAGAGGCGCGCCGCTCGCGAAACGCCCGGGCCAACTCGGCGACGCCGGCGTAGATGTCCGGCCGGGACGATAACAACGAACCCGCTCCCATGTGGGCCTCCAAGGACTATCACCTTGTCGTTTCGACCAACGCGCTCACTCGCCCTCGGCGGCCCTCTGCAACGCAGCGATGTCGAGCTTCTTCATCGACATGACCGCGCTCATCACGCGCTCGAGGCCTGCGGTGTCTCCCTTCTCGACGATCTGCGGAATGAGGCGCGGCACGATCTGCCAGCTCACGCCGAACTTGTCGGTCAGCCAGCCGCACTGGCCGGGCTTGCCGCCGTCGCAGAGGCGCTCCCACAAGCGGTCGACCTCGTCCTGCGTGTCGCAACCGACGGTTAAAGAGATCGCCGGCGTGAACGGGAACTGCGCTCCGCCGTTGAGCGCAAGGAACTTTTGGCCCTCGATCTCGAACGCCACCGTCATCACGGCGCCTTTGGGACCGGGTCCGGCGCCGCTGTAGCGCGAAGTCGACAGAACTCGTCCGCCGGCAAAAATCGAAAGGTAATGGGCGACAGCCTCCTCGGCATTGAAATTGAACCAGAGACAGGGCGTAATCTTCTGTTCGCTCATGGTTTCCTCTGCTCCTGCGCCGCGCCTTCGGGCAGCAGCGTCTCGAAATAGCGCCTCAGCTGGTCGAGACAGTCGGCCGCGACCTGAGGCCCCTGGCTCGCCTTGGCGAGGACGAAGGCGCCCTGCAGCACCGCCTGGGAAAAGAGCGCGGCGCTCTTTGGGTTCCAGTCCGCCTCCGGCGCGTGGAGAGCCTTGGCCTGAGCAAGATCGGCCTCGAGCCGCGCCGCATGCTCGCCGATGTAGCGGTCGCAGGCTTGGCGAATGACCGGGTGGGTGTCGTAGGCCTCCTGCACCATCGTGCCGAGCAGGCAGGTGAACTGGGGCAATTCTCCGGCCAGAATCGACTTGCGGAACTCGACATAGCCGAGCACGCGCGCCCGCGGATCGGAAAACCCGGCGTAAGGCGCAGCGTCGAAGATCGCGTCGGCATTGGCGGCGAAATGCGCCGCCGCCGCCACGGCGCAAGCCTCCTTGCTGGCGAAGTGATGGAAAAAGGCGCCCTTGGTCAGGCCAGCCTCGGCGCAGATGTCCTCGACGCGCGCCGCCGAATAGCCTTTTGCGCGGATGACGTGCACGGCGGCGTCGAGGAGCTTGGCAAGGGACGCGTCGGCCGCGGCGCTCTTGGCCGACCCCTCTTGCTCCCGCCCCGCCAGTTTTTGGTCTCGAATGCCCATCAGCGTTACATACCAACCGGTCGGTATCTAAGCAAGCGGCAATCGCCGATTTCCGTTCGCGACTGTTAGGTCACAACTCGCGGAGGAGGCGGTGGCGAACCCCTGGCCGGCGCGGGCGCCGGCGCGCGCGGCCGGGGCCGGGGCCGGCTCGATGCGTCGCCGCCTCGCTCAGCGCTTCGGCGCGACGAGGGCGAACAGCCCGCCCTGGGGGTCGAGCGCCTGGACAGGAACCTTAAGGAAGATGCGCCCGCCCGCCCGAAGCGGCCTTCGACACCGACGACATCGCGGCCTCCCTTGCGTTATTGTCCTGCCTTAGGCGAAGGCGTCGCTGCTAGTCGTTAGCGTCAAGTGAATTGGTGGTATTTTTCTGAATTTCTGTCGCCGCGGCAGCAGCTATGGAGGTCAATTCATGGCTAGGACGAGCAGCGCCGGCCATTGTCGAGGACAGAAGACGAATATTGCAGTCAATCCTTGTGACCCCAACTCCTTACGAAAAGATCTTCACACAGTGAAGCTCTCTGAGCGTCGAAATTCCCTGCCTACCCCCGGCGCAGGGAATTCAAATTCCCTGCCTACCCCTCCCGGCGCCTGTCGGCATCGCCGCACAAACGTTTGATCTTACGAACATTAGTCCGATTTTGAGCATCGCAGGGGCGCCCGTTTTTCCCACAGCCAGGGAAACGCAGGGAAAACCAGGGAAGCAGGGACCGAAAGGCGCCCGAGTCAAATTGAAAAAGCTATACCCCAGTTTGAGTGACTCGGGCGGCTAGCGGAAACGAAGGAACCATCCCCATGCCGAATCGCGTGACAATGAGGGCGCGCCCGGAAGGACCCGACGGCATGCGCGCAACCGAGCGGATCGCCCGCATCAAGATCAGTCTCGCGGAGATCGAGCCCGTCATCTGGCGGCTCGTCGAGGTCCCGGTCAGCATGCGTCTCAAGGCGTTGCACGATGTCATCCAAGCCTCGTTCGGCTGGCAGGATTATCATCTCTACGAATTCGAGGCCGGCGACCGCCGATACGGCATTCCCGATCCGGACCTTGATTTCGGCCGCGAGGTGCGGTCCGCCCGCAACGTCAGGCTCGAGGCCCTGATCGCCCAGGGCCACACTCGCCTCGGTTACACTTACGACTTCGGCGACACTTGGCGGCACGACGTCGCAATAGAGGCCGTCGAGGAGGGTGTCCCGGGCGCTCTCTGCCCGCGGCTCGTCGCCGGCGAGCGGCGCGGTCCGCCCGAGGACGTTGGCGGCCCATACGGCTATTTCGAGTTTCTCGAGGCGATTCTCGACCCGAGCCACGGGAATCACGCCCGAATGATCAAATGGTGCGGCGGCGGATTCGACCCCAGTAACGCGGATCTGGCTCTTAGGGCGTCGTGCGTTGAGGGCCTCGCCGCCCGCAGGCGCTCGGGAATGGAAGGTTACGAGAAGAGCCGCGGGGCCAGGGCCGGCAAGTCCCGGTGACCGGCGAGCGCGGCGCGCAGTGAATTTCATTTTGGCTCAGGTCCTTAAGGAAAGATGCGCCGGCCCGCTCGACGCGGCCTTCGAGACCGACGACATCGCAACCTGCCTTGAGTTATGGTCCTGCCTCACGCGAAGGCGTTGCTGCTGCGGAATCGAAGGAACCATCTCCATGCCGACGAGCGTCCACCAGTTCCTGTGCCTGACCGACAATTACGGCGTGCTCTTGCACGATTCCTCGACCGGCGCGACTGCCTCGATCGACGCGCCCGAGGCCGGCCCCGTCTTCGCGGCGCTCGACCAAAAGGGCTGGACGCTGACGCATCTCCTGATCACCCACCACCACGCCGATCACACGCAGGGCGCGCCGGAGCTCAAGGCGCGATTTCCCCGGCTCAAGGTCATCGGTCCGGCGAAGGAGAAGGCTCGGATCGATTTCCTCGATACGCTCGTCAGCGAGGGGGAGGAGGTTTTTGTCGGATCGCTCGGGGCGAAGGTGATCGAGACGCCGGGCCATACGCTCGGCCACATCGCCTATCATTTCGGAGAGGATGCGCTTGCCTTCTGCGGCGATACGCTCTTTTCCCTTGGCTGCGGGCGCGCGTTCGAAACGCCCTACGACGTGCTGTGGAGCTCGCTCCTCAAGCTTGCCGCCCTGCCCGGCGAGACGGAGGTCTATTGCGGGCACGAATACACCCAGGCCAATGCGCGGTTCGCACTGACCGTCGAGCCGGACAACCCGGCCCTGAAGGCGCGGGCCGAGGAAGTGGCGCGGCTCAGGGCAGAAAAGCGCCCGACCCTGCCGACGACAATCGCCGCCGAACTCGCGGCCAACCCCTTCCTTCGGGCGGACAAGCCTTCCGTCCAGGCCGCCGTCGGGATGGCCGGCGCTGACGCGGCGGAGGTGTTCGCAGAGATCCGGGCCCGCAAGGACCGCTTCTGAGCACCCGGCGGATCGCTGAAGCCGGGAACGGCGCAGGGCTTGGGCCGCGTCGGAGCAACAATCCGGCCGCGACCGGAAGTTACCCGGCTGCGGCCGCTTCGTTCCTCATCCGGCGAGCCTCGTAGGCCCTGACGTGGAGGTCGGCGACGCGGAGGAGCGAATGAGCCTCGGGGATCGCGGCACGGCGGAGGAGATCGCCGAGGATATGGTCGCCCTCGGCCCGGTTGCCGCTTTCGATATCGCGCAGCATCGAGGCCATTAGCGGCGAACCCGGGGCCGAAACCATGGCCCTTGTTCGCTCGAGGAACGGCGCTCGTGGCGGAAAACCCTCATGGGTTGCGATGGCGGCGCATTCGTCGAGGAGCGCCGTCGCGAGGTCCGATGCTCCGGCGGCGGCGATGTCGCCGATAGCCGCCCGCATGAGGCAGGTGGCGCCTGCGGCCGACGCGATGAAGACCCATTTTTCCCACATTTCCTGCCGGATCGCCGGGCTGAGGCGCGCGTCGAAATTCGCGCCGGACAGCGCCGGCGCAATCCTCTCGATCCGCTGCGATTGTGAACTATCGAGCTCGCCGAAGGTCAGCGAATGAACTTCGTTGAGGTGGACGATCGCGCCCTCCGCGCCGAGGGTCGCCGAGATCACACACAGACCGCCGAGCACTCGCTCCGCGCCGAAGCGATCGCCGAGGACGTCGAGCTGCCGCATGCCGTTCAACAGGGGCAGAATCGCAGTTTTCGGGCCCACCGCCTTGGCGAACGACGCCATGGCGCCCTCGAGATCGTAGGCCTTGCAGCTCAGAAGGACGAGGTCGAAGGGGTCGGCGAGGCTCTCTTCCGTAACGAGCGGCGGGGCCGAATGATGGAAGTCGCCGAGGCGGCTGCGAAGCGATAGCCCGTGTCTCGCCAGCAGCTCCGCCCGGCGCGGGCGGACGAGAAAGGTGACGTCCCGCCCCGCCTGCAGGAGCCGTCCGCCGAAATAGCCGCCGACCGCGCCTGCTCCCACGACGAGAATTCTCATTGAGTCCGAACCTTCAAGCCGGATTCTCCCATTATGCCGTCATGATCGTCGACGAGGCCGTCAGTCCCTGAGCCGGGGCGAGCTAATGATGGAAGGCGCCGCCGCCAAAGCCGCCGCCATGGAAACCGCCGCCATGGAATCCACCGCCATGGAAACCGCCGCCGCGCCATCCATACCCGCCGCGCCACCCATATCCGCCGCGCCAGCCGTAACCGCCGCACCCGTAATACCCGCCGTACCAGCCGGGCCAGCCGTAGCCGTACCCGACGCCGCCATAATAGACCGGAGAGCTGTAGCCGTACCCGTAAGCGCCATAATAGCCCGGGTATCCGTAGGGCTGGTAGCACCCGGAAAGCAGGGCCGCGAGCCCCACCGCGAGCGCGCCAAGTAGAAGCCTTCTACCCGTCATATCCGCACCCTTTCGCTTATGCGCAGGCGCAGCCTCGGGATCGAACCCGACTCGCCGCCCGCCGCTCCAGCGTAACGGCATGGACGGCGACGAGCAATCAATCCATGGCTTCAGGAGGCGTCTTCGCCGCAGCTGCAGGCGGCGAGAAAAAAGGCGACCGTGCGCGCGGCGTGCGGACCGATCTCCGCGCGAAGGGCGTCCAAATCCTCGCCGAACAAAGCGCGCAGCAACATTGGCGGCCCCACCAGTTCGAGGAACCGGCGGGCGGTCTCGGGCAAGCGGTCCGGAGCGAATGCGGGCAGCGATTTCGTCCGTTCGCAATCCGCGAATTCGGCCAGAAGGCGGCGGACCGCCTCGGCCTTGCGCTCGCGCGCCATCCGGCTCACGCTGGTCGCGAGCTCCGGGAACCGGCGCGCTTCTGCGACGGCGACCCGAATCAATCCGATCGTCTCCGGCGCGAGAACCGTGTTCAAGATCGCGGCGGCGAGGGCTTTCAGCCGGTCGTCGAGCGAGGCGCCGGCGCATGACACGCCCTCGAGACCGGTCTCCTGGCGCACGAGCCGTTCTATGACGGCCGCGAACAACGCCTCCTTATTGGGGAACCTGGCATAGATCGTCGGCTTGCCGGCGGAGGCGACCTCGGCGATCTCATCGACGCTGGCGCCGCTGAAGCCGCGCCCGAGAAAGACCTTTGCGGCGGCGTCGAGAATCCGGCCTTCGACCGCGCCGGCAGACTCGCGGCGCGGCCGGCCGCAGCGGACAAGCCCACGGACGGCCGAACCCGCCTCGATTGCCGAACCCCCGTCCATTTCTGTCCTTCCGGTGTGATCAGCGTCACACTCCGCGCGGCGCCCCACTTGACATAGCGCGCCGAGTGGCCGATGTAAAGCGAAACGAAACGGTATCGTTTCATTATTTGGCCGTCATTTCGCCTGGAACGGAGGCGCGACGATGTTCGACGACGACAATCAAGACCTGAACGACAATATGGTGATGGAAGCGCAGCGATCCACGTCTCCGGCGGCCGGCGGCCCGCGTTTCGAACGGGCGCGAGCGCCCACGGCGGACGCACCGGTCGGGCTGCTGGAACGCCAAACGGAGCCAACGGTCGAACGGCCGAGCGCGCCGCCAAAGCCTGAGGAGAAAGATCACGGCGCGCCTGAGCGAGCCCGCAAGGGTTTTTTCCGGCGGCGCCCGATCGCCACGGTCTCCGGCTTGCTGCTCATGGCCCTGGCCGGGGGCGGGACATACCTCTATTTGGACTATGCCGCCCATTTCGAATCGACCGACGACGCCTTCATCGCGGCGCGGCAGTTTTCCGTGGCGCCGCATGTGGCCGGCTATATCACCGCGGTTCCGGTTACCGACAATGAGCATGTCGCGACCGGTCAAGTAATCGCCCGCATCGATCCGCGCGATTATCGCACTGCGCTCGAGCAGGCGGAGGCGCAGGTGGCCGCCGCCCAGGCCAGCGTCCGCAACGTCGACGCGCAGATGGATGTGCAGCAGGCGCAGATCAACGCCAACCAGGCGCAAGTTACCCAGGCGCAGGCGAATCTGGAGCTCGCGCAGGTCACCTGGGGACGCGACAAGCCGCTCGTCCATCAGGGTTGGGCGACGGCTCAGCAGGGCACGATCGACGAGCAGAATCTAAAAGCCCAGCAGGCCGCAGTCGACAACGCGCAGGCGGCGCTCAAGCTGGCGCAGCGGCAAATGGAGACGCTCAAGGCTCAGCGCGCGAGCGCGGAGGCCAATGTCAAGCAGGCCGACGCCCAGCGCGACCAGGCGCGGTTGAACCTTTCCTATACCACGGTCGTCGCCGACCAGCCCGGCCATGTGGTCAACCTCTCCGCCGCGGTCGGCGAATACGCCTCGACCGGGACCGCGCTCTCCATGTTCGTGCCGGACGACATCTGGGTAGTCGCGAACTTCAAGGAGACCCAGCTCGATCACATGCGGCCTGGCCAACCGGCGCGGATCGAGATCGACGCCTATCCTGATCGCGACTTCCGCGGCCACGTCGCCAGCGTCCAGCCCGGCTCCGGCACGGCGTTCTCGCTGCTGCCGGCCGAGAACGCCACTGGCAACTACGTCAAGATCGTCCAGCGCGTGCCGGTCAAGATCATCATCGACCATCCGCCTGCCGACGTCGCCCTCGGCCCCGGCATGTCGGTCGTGCCGACCGTGCGAGTCAATCCGGCGCCGTTCCTCTATCAGCGACTCGAGGCGGCCGCGGAGAGCTGGTGGGGACGGCTATGAGCGCGGTCGGGAGCCGTTTGGGCGCTCCCGCCGCGGCGAATCCTGCTTCGGTCAATCCGTGGCTGATCGCCGTCCTGGTCGCGCTTGCCACGTTCATGGAGGTGCTCGACACCACGGTCGCCAATGTGGTGCTGACCTATATCGCCGGCGACATGGGCGTGAGCACTGACGAGGCCTCCTGGGTGGTGACGACCTATCTTGTCGCCAACGCCGTGAGCCTCACGGCGAGCCCCTTCCTGGCCCGCCGGCTCGGCCGCAAAACCTTCTTTCTGATTTGTTTGGCGCTGTTCACGGTAGCCTCGATCGGCTCTGCCGAGGCCTGGAACCTGGATTCGCTGCTCTTCTTCCGCATCTTCCAGGGTCTAGCCGGCGGCGGCATGGTGCCGGTCTCGCAGTCGATTCTGGCGGATTCCTTCCCGCCGGAGAAACGCGGCCAGGGATTTGCGCTATTCGGCGTCGCGGTGGTGGTGGCCCCGGTGGTCGGCCCGGTGCTCGGCGGCTGGTTCGCCGACAACTGGTCCTGGCGCTGGGCCTTCCTGATCAACGGCCCAGTCGGCGTCGCCACCATCGGGCTGATCGCCGTGTTCTTTCGCGAATTGGAGGGCGCGATCGCGGAGCGGCTGCGGTTTGTTCGGGAAGGCGTCAGGTTCGATATCGTCGGCTTCGCGCTGGTGGCGACCTTTCTCGGCGCGCTCGAGATCATGCTCGACCGCGGCCTCATTGACGACTGGTTCGGCTCGAGCTTCATCGTGTGGACCGCGGTCGTGTGCGCGCTCGCCTTCGTGCTGATGATCCCGTGGGAGATGAGCCGCCGCGATCCGATGATCGACGTCAAGATGGTGGCCTCCCGGCAGTTCGGCGCCTGTTTCGCGGTGATGCTGGCGACCGGGGCGATTCTTTACGCGACGACTCAGTTTCTGCCGCTGCTCGTGCAGTCGGAATTCGGCTACACCGCGTTCTGGGCCGGCCTCGTGCTCTCGCCGGGCGGCCTTGTCACCATGGCGATGATGGTCATCGTCGGCCGCGTGTCTGGCCGGGTGCAGCCGAAATATCTGATCATGGCCGGGGCGGCGTTCACCGCGTTCTCCATGCACGATCTGACCAACGTCTATGGCGATCTCGGCTTCTGGTTCTTCGCCACGTCGCGAATGACGCTCGGCGTCGGGCTGCCGCTCATCTTCATCCCGATCATCACCGCCTCCTACGATGGGATTCCGCCCAACAAGACCGATCAGGCCTCGGCGCTGATCAACGCGGCGCGCAACACCGGCGGCTCGATAGGCGTCTCGCTCGCCTCCAACGTGCTCACCGACCGCGAGCAGTTCCATCAGGCCCGGCTGGTCGGCGATGTGATTCCGTCGAGCCCGCAATACCAGAACACGCTGCATCAGGCGACGCAGTATTTCCAGGCGCAGGGCAGCTCGCTCGCCCAGGCGCAGCACCAGGCTTTCGCCTGGATCGGCCAGCAGGTGCAGACGCAGGCGGCCTACCTTGCCTACATCGACGTGTTCTGGGTCCTGATGCTGCTCGCGCTCGCCGCCATTCCGCTCGCGCTGAGCCTGCGCAAGGTGAAGCTCGGGGCGCCGCTCCCGCGGGGCATTGATCGCGATGCTCGCGACAACGAGACCGTGCGGGCGCATGCGCCGGCAGCTTCAACCCGCAGCGGAGCTAGCGATGCAAGAAGATCGTGAGCCGTCGATCGAGGAACTGCTGGCCGAACCCGTCGTTCGCGCCTTGATGAAAGCGGACGGCGTCGACCCCGAGGACGTGAAGGCCCTGTTGCACTCGTCAGCGGCGTCTCGCGCAGGCGGCGCCTTCGCGCGCGCGCTTCGCAATCGCCGACAAGCGCGACTTGATGTGCGGCCGGGCGCGATAGCGGTGTTGCTCATTGGACCGCGGACACCTGGTGGACTTGGCAAGGGGCGCGTCTCAACGAAGGAGATGAGAAATGAAGGCGGTGCGATTCGACAAATACGGCGGAATCGACGTCCTCGAGGTGGTGGACGTTCCCGTCCCCGAGCCCGGTCAGGCGCAGGCGCTCGTTAAAGTCAAGGCCGCGGCGATCAACCCAGGCGAAGCGAAGATTCGGGAAGGCCTGCTCCATGCCTACTGGCCAGCGACTTTCCCGTCGGGCGAGGGCAGCGACCTCGCCGGGATCGTGACGAAACTCGGTCCTGGAGTGACCAGCGTGAAGGTCGGCGACGAGGTCATCGGCTTCACCGACCGACGCGCCAGCCACGCCGAATACGCGGTCGTGGAGGCGCAGAATCTGACCCTGAAGCCGAAGAACGTGTCCTGGGAGGCCGCCGGTTCGTTGGCCGTCGCCGGCTCGACGGCTTACGCCTGCGTGCGCGCAGTGTCGCTCAAAACCGGGGACACGGTCGCGGTGTCGGGCGCCGCCGGCGGCGTCGGATCGATCGCCGTGCAGCTGGCGAGACGAACCGGGGCGACTGTGATCGGCATCGCCGGTCCAGCCAACCATGACTGGCTCGCCGCGCACGGGGTCAGGCCGGTGGCTTATGGCGAGGGCCTGGCGGACCGGTTGCGCGGGACCAGGATCGACGCATTCATCGACGCCCACGGCGGCGGTTACGTGAAGCTGGCCGTCGAGCTCGGCGTGCCGCGCGACCGGATCAACACGATCATCGACTTCGCCGCCGCGCAGGAATACGGGGTGAAGCGCGAGGGCGCCCAGGAGGAGAAAAACGCCAAGGTCATCGCCGAGCTTGCGACGCTGGTCGCCTCCGGCGAGCTGGAGGCGCCGATCGCCGCGACCTTCCCGCTTGCCGACGTACGCCACGCGTTCGCGCTGGTCGAGCGCGGGCACACAAGGGGAAAGATCGTTCTTCTGCCCTGACTTGGTTCGATTACGCCATCAGGCCGGTCCGGCTTGGGCCGCGATCCGCTCCAGTTCGGCCAACGCGTCGCTCGGCAGCTTGAGCTCGGCCGCCGCCAGGTTTTCGCGCAGATGGTCGAGCGATGAAGTGCCGGGAATGAGCAAGGACGTTCGGGGCGCACTGCAGCAGCCAGGCGAGCGCGGCCTGCATCGTCGTGACCCCGAGCCGCTTGGCGACATTGTTGAGCGTCGTCGACTGCAGCGGCGTGAAGCCGCCGAGCGGAAAGAACGGCACATAGGCGACGCCGTCGCGAGCGAGATCGTCGATCAGCGGGTCGTCGTCGCGGTGTGCGACATTGTAGTGGTTCTGAACGCAGACGATGTCGCAGATCCGGCGCCCTTCCGCGATCTGAGCAGCGGTGACGTTGCTCAGCCCGATGTGGCGCACCAGGCCCTGCCGCTGGAGGTCGGCGAGGACTGTGAGCGGCGCCTCGATCGGGCCCTCGGCCGGACCGTGGACCGCGCCCATGATCCTGAGGTTCACGACCTGCATGACGTCCAGCCGGAGATTGCGCAGATTGTCGTGGACGGCGCTTTCGAGTTCGGCCGGCGCCATGGCGGGGAGCCAGGACGCGTCCGTGCCGCGCCTCGCGCCGATTTTGGTGACGATGACGAGATCGTCGGGATAAGGGTGCAGCGCCTCGCGGATGATTTCGTTGGTGACGTGCGGACCGTAGTAGTCGCTGGTGTCGATATGATTGACCCCGCCGGCCACGGCCTCCCGCAAGACGGCTATCGCGCCCTCGCGGTCCTTCGGCGGTCCGAACACGCCGGGCCCGGCGAGTTGCATCGCGCCGTAGCCCATGCGCTTCACGATTCGGTCGCCGAGCTTGAACGTTCCGGCTTTGCTGATGTCGATCAAGGCCTCTTCTCCTCTGGTCCTTTCCGCCGCTCGCATGGCAGGATGCGGAAGCCGCCGTCCGAAAAAGGATCCGCCCGTTGCGCATCGCTACCTGGAACGTCAATTCCGTCCGGCAAAGGCTGCCTCATCTCCTCGACTATCTGAAGGAGGTCAAGCCGGACGCCCTTTGCCTGCAGGAAATCAAGTGTCTCGACGAGCAGTTTCCGCGGATGGAGATCGAGGAACTCGGCTACAATATCGAGACACACGGGCAGAAGGGCTTCAACGGCGTCGCCATTCTGTCGAAGCGCCCGATCGAGGTCGCCCGCGGCCTCCCCGGAGACGACGCCGACGTCCAGTCGCGCTACATCGAGGCGGTGATTTCGACCGACGGCGGCGTCGTCCGGCTCGCCAGCATTTATCTGCCGAACGGCAACCCGTCGGGGACCGCGAAATACACGTATAAGCTCGCCTTCATGGAGCGCCTCATCCGCCATGCGCAGAAGCTCATGGAATACGAGGAGCCGCTCGTCCTGGCCGGCGACTTCAACGTCATTCCTGATCCCCTGGACGCGGCGCAGCCCGAGCTCTGGAAGACGGACGCCCTATTCCTGCCGGAGACCCGCGCCAAGCACCGCGAGCTTCTGGCGCTTGGCTTCGCCGACGCCTTGCGCGCCACGACCGACGCCGGCGGCCTCTACACATTCTGGGACTATCAGGCGGGCGCCTGGCAGAAGAACAACGGCATCCGCATCGACCATCTGCTGTTGTCGCCGCAGGCGGCCGACAGGCTGATCTCGGTCGAGATCGACAAGGCGATGCGGGGACGCGACAAGGCCTCCGACCACACGCCGATCCGCATAGAGTTGGCGACATAACCGTCGTTTCGGCGGAGGGAGGAGCAGTTTTCGATCCTCGATCTCCGGCATGTTTGTGCTCGCTGGCGTCCAATTCCTCGCTTTCAATTACGTAAACGGCCGGATACCCTATATCGACGGGACCTGTCGGCGGCGATGTGAGATCGGAGATGACTGCGGCCAGTCCCACGATCAGCAGCTCCCGCGGCGAGTCGCTGGCGGAAGTATTGCGCGCCGCGATCCCGGCGCTCCTTTTCGCCCTGAGACTTTGGGCTTCTGTCTGTCTCTCGTTTTATATCGCCTTCGCCCTCGAGCTCAACGAACCGTCCTGGGCCGCCACGACAGCCGCGCTCGTCTGCCAGCCGGTGCTTGGGGCCTCGCTGCGCAAAGCCTCGTTCCGCATGATCGGAACCGTCGTCGGAGCGATAGGCATTGTGATCCTGGCCGCCTTGTTTCGTCAGAGCCGGGAGGGCTTTCTCGTCGGACTTGCGCTGTGGTGCGCGATCAACGCCTTTGTCGCCACGCTCTTGCGGAATTTCGCCGCCTATGCAGCCGCCCTTTCCGGCTACACCGCGGCGATCCTTGCAAGCGACGTCCTCGGACCGGTTGGAACCGGCAGCGGCAGCGTCGTGATCCTGGCAGTCGATCGCGCTCTGGAGATTTGCATCGGCATTGTCTGCGCGGGCGTCGTGCTTGCCCTGACCGATCTCGGCCACTCGCGGCGAAGACTTGGCGCCGAGTTGGCTTCTCTGTCGACAGCGATCATGGACGGGTTCGCCGATTGCTTCTCGATCGCCAGTTCCCGCCTCGATGAGTTCCAGGCGCTTCGACGCGACCTCTTGCGCCGCGTCATTGCGCTGGATCCGATGATTGACGCAGCGATTGGAGAAGCGTCCGACTTGCGCTATCGGTCGCGGGTTCTGCAGCGGGCGGTGTCCGGCCTGTTCGAGACGATTTCGGCCTGGCGCAAGGCTGCGTTTGAGATCGCGCACAGCGACAACGCGGCGGCCAGACGCGAGGCCCACACCGTTTACGACCAACTGCCGCGCGAACGGCTCGCGCCCGGCGCATCGGGCTCGGCGAAAAGGCCGGCGGATTTGCGTGCGGCTTGTTGCGCAGCGGCGCGGTCCCTCGTCCGCTTCGAAGCCGAGACGCCATCTCAGAGGCTCTTGGCGGATAGCGCAGCCCAAGGCATGCTCGGCATGGCGCGCACGCTGAACGGGCTCACCGGCATTGTCGATCCTCGTGATGTGATCCCTGTCATCGGAACGGCGCGGTTGCACGTCCCAGACTGGCTGCCCCCTTCCGTCAATGCCCTGCGCGTTTTCCTGGCGGTCGGGGCGATGTCGCTTTTTTGGATCGCGAGCGCGTGGCCGAGCGGCGGGCTGGCGATCACGTTCTGCGCGGTGATTGTCGTCCTCTTGCCTTTGCAGGGAGATGTGGCCTACTCCGCCTCAATGACGTTCCTGAAAGGAACCACGCTCGCCACGGGCGTCGCGGCGGTCCTGGTGTTCGGGATACTTCCAAGAGCGACGAGTTTCCCCAGTCTGTGCCTGGTGTTGGGACTCGTGTTTGTGCCTTTCGGATTTTTGCTCGCCCGGGCCCAGAACCCGCTCTTTTTTTTCGCAGCGACTGTCAACTTCCTGCCGATGCTCTCCATCACCAACGCGACGACTTACGACGCATCGCAGTTTTGGAACAGTTCTAGCGCGATCCTTGTCGGCATCGCTTTCGGGGCGGTGGCGATGCTCATTCTGCCTCCGCTATCGCCGGCGATCCGAACCAGTCGGCTGCTCGCCTCGACGCTCGCCGATCTCCGGCGGCTCGCAAAGCAGGCCTCGTCGCGAAGGCAGGGTGACGATTGGGAAAGCCGCAACGTTGCCCGTTTACTGGCGATGCCCGAGCAAGCCGAGCCGGTGGAACGCGCTGAGCTCGTCGCGGCGGTCGCTGTCGGCAAGGAGATCATGCGGCTTCGCCATGTCGCGCCTCGGTTCGTTCCACGCGCGACTGTGGACGCGGCGCTTCGAGCGCTGGCCGAAGGACGAAGCGGCGCGGCGATCGAGCGCTTCAAGGACATCGACCGCCTGCTCGCCGGCCTGCCCAGCGCCGATTCCGCAAGCCGCCTTGTGCTTCGCCTCCGGGCCAGCATCCTGGCCATTTCCGGTCAGCTTGCCGAATTCGCCCCCTATTTCGACGACCGGCCAATCTGATGAGGTTCTACGAGATCAACCTGTTCGGTCTTTATGTCGCGCCGATCACGCTCATCATGGCCGTCGCCGGGGTCGCCTATCTGGTTGTCAGGCGAGCGGGCGACCGCTTCGGTCTGACGCAACGCGTTTGGCATCCCGCGCTTTTCGAGCTTGCGGTCTATGTTATCCTCGTCTCGTCGATCATCCTCGTGATTGCGCGCTGGAGCCGCTGATGTCCGGCGTCGAGCCGAAGACCCAAGACGCCAAGCCCCTGCCCGGGATCAAGCGCCGGTCGGTCTTGTCGTCCCTCCGCATCGTGCCAATCCTTGCCACCTTGGCTGCGGTCGCGCTTGCAGCGGCGCTCGGCTATCAGGCGTGGCAATATTACATGGGCTCCCCATGGACGCGCGACGGCACGGTCCGCGCTTATGTCGTGAAAGTCGCCCCTCAGGTAGCCGGCGAGATCGTGAAACTACCGATCGTCGACAACCAGTTCGTCCACAAGGGCGACCTCCTGATGCTGATCGATCCAAGGAACTATGCCATCGCCGTCCGGCAAGCGCAGGCGGCGGTCGAGCAGACGAATGCGGTCGCCATCAATGCAAAAGCGGAAATGGCGCGGCGGTTGCAGCTCAACGACATCGCTGTCACCCAGGAGGAGCGGCAAACCTATATCAGCCAGGCGGCGACGGCCGAGGCGAATTACCAGTCGGCTCTCGCGAACCTCGACCAGACGCGCGTCAATTTCGGACGGACGCAGGTCCGGTCCCCGGTCAACGGCTATGTCACCAACCTTACCGCCCAACTCGGCGACTATGCCAATGTCGGTGCTCTCCAGTTTTCGATCGTCAACTCCGACTCTTACTGGGTCGACGCCTATTTCGAGGAGACGGCTCTCGGACGGATCCATGACGGCGACGCTGCGACAATCAAGCTCATGGGATATGGCCCGTTGATGCACGGTAGAGTTCAAGGGCTTGCGCGGGGCATCAATGTCGCGAATGCGCAGCCCGACGCCTCCGGCCTCGCCTCGGTCAACCCGATTTTCACCTTCGTGCGCCTCGCCCAGCGGGTGCCCGTGCGCATCCACATTGACGAGGTTCCGAGCGGGATCACGCTCGTAGCCGGCCTCACGGCGACGGTGCAGATCGAACCGCAAAAGGCGCCGCCAATCCCAAACTCGACGCCTGCGCCCCCCTCGAGGCAAGTAAGTGAAGTGGAACCCAAGCCCGCTCCGCCGCTGACTGCCGTCCCGGAGGCGAAAGCCGCGCCTTCGCAAACGCCAGCTCGAGCGCCCGATCAGGCCGCGCGGCCACAAGTCGGCGTTCGTCCGGCCTTGGCTGCTGCTCAGCCGCAAACCACAGCGCCGCCGCCGAAGCCGCCGCTGCAACAGAACGGTGCGCAACCGACGAATTCGGTCCCGTTTTCTTCCCCGGAGTCAGCCGCAGCCGCGGCGGCCTCCGCCGATCTCAAGACACTCGAGGAACAGATCGCCGCCAACCCCCCCTCCGGAGGTGGCCTGCCCTCCGGGGGCGCCTCCGCGCCGACGGCGACCAATCGCTCGAGCGGCTCCAGCGCGGACACGATGCTGCCGAGCCTATATCTGGGGCGGACAATCGACCTGTTCGGCGGTCAAGGCGCGGCGCCCAAGACGAAGCATCGAGCTCCTGACTCGATCCGCCGGCGCGCTCGCTCCAGGTGGCGACATTACGGGGAACCGTAGCAGCCCGGCGACCAAGCGCATAAACGACGGCGTGGACAGAGTTGACGGCGTGCCTATCTTGCCAAAAACTTGTTGCTGATGAGCGAAGCCGCGCCTCGCGGCCAGGAATAATTCGCGCCGATCCGCAGATCGGTCTGTTCGACGTCAATGACCTTGCCGGAATGGGCGTCGCGCAGCGTATAGGTGACGTTGTAGTCGGTGCGGGTCACGCGCGTCACGACGCCGACGAGGGACTGATCCGCGCCGAGCTTGGCGGCGATGGCGGCGTCGCATCCGCCGCAGTCGTACAGCGTGTGCGCCTTGGCGGCGTCGGCTTCGGCGCCAGCGACGTCGACGAGCGCATAGCGTCCCGACTGCGTGATGAGACGACGCGCTTCGTCGGTCGCGAGTTTCAACTGCTCGGCGTCGATCGCGTCTTCCGGGATCACTCCGGCGCCGCCGCTGACGTCGAGAAGCTCGAAGTCGAACACGGCGAGCCTGATCGGAGGCCGGGAACCGACAGCTTCCGCAGGCGCGATCGCCGTCAGGAGTTCGCTGGCAATAAACGCTTCCGCCCGCGCCCAGGCCTCCTCGGAATCGCCACGAAAACTGAGCAGCTTGTCAAAAATGACCCGATTGTCGTCGACGTTCACGCCGAGCACTTTCGCCCATTGGACGAGCGTGCTTTCCTTGTGCACGGCCCCCATGACGAGAAGTTTTGCGCCGGCTTCCCTCGACGCGCGCTCAAGCTCGTCGAGCGGCGTCGATCCGACCACACAGGGCTCAGGGCGGCAGACCGGCGTCACGATGCGATAGCCGCCATCACGGGCAAAGCTCGTTCTCAGCCCGACGGCGAGCGCCTCGAGCCATTCCGCATGCTCGGCCGTCATGTCCCTCGATTTGCCCGACGTGTCGGCATAGGTGAAATCGAGGATCGCGACGCCGATCCCCCTGCCCTGCTGAACGGCCGGATCTTGCGCGGCCGACGCGGCGCCCGAACCGATGATAAGACAAAGGCTTGTCGCAAATCGAAAAAAGGTTCGGCGCATCCTTTAAGCCTCCGCAACGTCCGATTCCGCCCATTTGGAGCGCTCGTGAGATTGCAGAAAAACTTTGGCCCTGGAACCAGTGCGGCGCCTGCCGACCTTCAGGCATTTCACCCGATTTTTGGCCGCCGGCTTTTCTTCAGCGGCGTTCCGTCGCTTAATGCTGGACCCGAGAAGCCTCGGCGCGAAGCAGGATGTTTGGTCGTTCGCCTTCCAGGTTCGATCTCAAGCTGCGCCTGACGCTGCGCGTCGCGGCGGTCGCCGCGCTGTCTTTCGCCATCGGCGCCATATACGCGCTCCTCGACGCCGATCGCGCGCTTTGGAGAAGGGCGGACCAGACAGCCGCCATCGTCGCTCACGAGCTCGAGCTGCAGCAGGAGCAGCAGCACTGGCTGAATTTTTCGCCCAATCGCTTTCCCGATCTGCAGACGGTCGCGGGGCCATTGGAGTCGCCGGGCTTTTGCATCGCGTTTCGCCCGGCCGGCGGCCTGCCCTGGCAACGAATATGCAGCGGGACGCTGAGCGAGGAACCTGCAGTCCCACGCTTTTTCTCGGCCCTCTGTCGAAGCCTGATGAACCGCGACCGGCAAGTCGTCCAGCCGGTTGCCTTCGGCGGTCAAAGCCTCGGCGAGGCCGTCGTCTCCATCGACATCGACGCGCGCATCGCCAACATCTGGCTGGAAGCGGGCCGCATTGTCCCGGTCATGGCTATCGCCCTGTCCGCGTTGTGCGTTCTGGTCTATGCCGCCATGGCGCGCGCGCTCCGACCGACGATCCTGATCCGGCAAGGCCTGCGGCGGCTCGCGGCAGACGATCTCACGACCCGCCTGCCGCCTTTCGACCTGGCGGAGCTCTCGGAGATTCGCCAAGTCTTCAACGCGCTGGCGCAAAAGCTCGAAAGCGCGCTCGCCGAACGCAATCGGCTTACACGCATGCTGATCCAAGTGCAGGACGAGGAGCGGAGCCACCTCGCGCGCGACATGCACGACGAGTTCGGCCAGTACCTCACCGCAATCAGCGCGATGGCGGCCTCAGCGGGCCAGACCGCTTCCCGCGATTGCCCGGCGCTCCTTCCCGAATGCCAGAGCATCGCGCGCTCCGTCGCGCATGTCATGCAGGCGCTCAAGGACGCGCTTGTCAGGCTGCGGCCGCCGGACGTGGAGGAGTTCGGACTCGTCGCCAGCCTGGAGAGTTCTCGTGGGTAGCTGGAACGGATTTTCCCGCGGCAGAATGCGGTTCGATCTCGACGTTCGGGGCGAGTTCGACGACTTGTCGCATCCGATCGGGACAAACCTCTATCGCATCGCGCAGGAAGCGATCACCAACGCGGTGAAGCATGCCCGCGCCTCGAGGGTCGCCTTGCAACTGCGGCGCTGCGACGGCGAAGGCTCCGCCGAACCGTCCGGCGAACCCCAGGTCGAATTGACTGTCGAGGACGATGGCCTGGCGGGGGCGAATGGTTGTTCGCCGACGCCCGGACTCGGCCTGCTCGGAATCCAGGAACGCGTCGGCGCCTTGGGGGGACGTCTTGAGATCGAGCATGGCGCGGCGGGCGGATTGATCCTGCACGCCAAGCTTCCGCTGAGGTGAATGAGGGCATATGCGCCGTGATCGCGAAGTGGCCGTCCGATGACCCGTTCGACCATCATGCTCGTCGACGATCACGCCGTCGTTCGCGAGGGCTACCGCTCGCTGCTCGAGAAACAGCAGGCGCTCAGCGTCGTGGCGGAAGCCGCCGATGGCGCCGGGGCCTATAGAGCCTACAAGGAGCTGCGCCCCGATCTCGTCATCATGGACCTGAAGTTGCCCGATTTTAGCGGCGTCGAAGCGATTCGACGTATCCGGCAGTGGGATCCGAAGGCGCGGATTCTTGTCTTCACCATGCATCAGTCGAGCGCCTACGCAGTGCAGGCGATCCGCGCCGGAGCGCGCGGCTATGTGACCAAGAGCAGTCCGCCGGAAACGCTCGTTCGCGCGGTGTTCGACGTGCTGAACGGCCGAACTCGCGCTCAGTCCCGACATCGATCACGAACTGGCGCTCGAGCGGCTTGGCGGGGAGCCGGCCGCGGCGGACGTTCTTTCCCCTCGAGAGTTCGAAATCCTCCGCATGCTGCTCGCAGAGAAGACCATCGAAGGGATTGCCGCGACTCTTCACGTCAGCGCAAAGACCGTCGCCAATACGCGGTACATGATCCGCAGCAAGCTCGGCGTCGGTTCCGACATCGAACTCGTGCGGATGGCGCTGAGGCAGGGCATCTTCGGAGCGGCGGAGATCGACGGGTCGCCTTTTTCGCCGGGATCGGGCGGCGGCGCCGCTTAACGTCGAACGGCTCGGGCATGCCGCCTGATCGGTCAGCTGGAAGCGCGAAACATGAGCTGCAAGTGATAGTTCATGGCTTAAGATAACTCTTTACATTAGCTTTTACACATAACTTTATGCTTTTACTATACCAAACCTCCCATCCCATACGGATGTCGAAAGCGGGTGGCCTCGCCCAGAGGCCATCCGTTGGGGGCGACGCTAAACGGGGGTATAAGTCTTTGAAGAATCAGAGGCGCGACGCTAAACTGGCGCTAAATCGCGACGAACGCTTCACCGCCGCCGCACGAGCGCCCGGACCACGGCGCTTTCGCCGACGTGCAAGACGCCCTCCTCCATCGGCGCCTCGGCAGCCTCGAGAAGGAGGACCTCCCCGCGGGCGAAATCGTGCTTGAGGGCCTCGAGGGAAAAGAGCAACGCACTGTCGCGCGGGCCGCCGCGCGCTCCCGCCGCCTGACGTTCGATCTGCTCGGGGCGGAACGCCTCGAGGACGACGAGGCCGCCGGGCTTGAGGGCGGCGAGCGCCCTTTCGTGCAGCGCGCGACGCTGCGGCTCGACGAGATGCAAGAAGATCAGGGCGACGAGGTCGTAGCTGGCCTCCGGCCAGGTCGATTGCAGCGCGTCGGCCTGGATCGCGTTGATCGAGACGCCGCGCTCGGCGGCGAGGCGCTTTGCCTTGGCTACTCCGTGGGCGGAGAGGTCGAGCGTGTCGACATCGAGCCCCTGCGCCGCGAGCCACACCCCGTTGCGCCCTTCTCCGTCGCCCGGAACGAGCGCCCGCATGCCGGGCCTCAGCCGGCTGCGCTGCGCGGCGAGAAACGCGTTCGGCTCGAGGCCATAGGCATAATGATCGGCCCCATAACGCGCGTCCCACATCGCCGCGCCTCGCAAAACGCCCTCGGTCATTGGATCCGGTCCTTTGCATGAGCGCCAACTCGCGGCGCCCGTTGCTGTCTGCCGAAAAGTCCGCGGCGAGGTCAACCGCACGGTCTGTCAGACGCGACGGCGATCTGCCGCAAGATCGACTGGGCTGGCGTTCGATCGTGCATGCAGGGGATTCCACCCGGGGCGGAAATGCTCTAGCGATGTCGAGCAACGCTTCGCGCGGGCGGAGATGGGCAGAGGGCGCAAATGAAAGTCGCGATCAACGCCGAGGCGGCCGCGGCGCTGATACCCGATGGCGCGGTCTGTCTGATCGGCGGGTTCATGGGCGTCGGATCGCCCCATCGTCTGATCGACGCCCTGGTCCGGCGCGGAGTCAAGGGCCTCACGGTCGTCGCCAACGACACCGCCATGCCCGGCAGGGGCATCGGAAAGCTGATCTCCGCCAGCGCAGTCGCGAAAGTCATCGCCTCACACATCGGCCTCAATCCCGAGACGCAGGCGAAAATGCTCGCCGGCGAGATCGAGGTCGAGCTCGTGCCCCAGGGCACGCTGATCGAGCGCATCCGCGCCGGAGGCGTGGGCCTGGGCGGCGTGCTGACCGCGACCGGCCTCGGCACGCTCGTCGAAAAGGGCAAGCAAGTCATTGAAGTCGATGGCAAGCCATTCCTACTGGAAAAGCCGATCCGCGGCGATTTCGCCCTCATCGGCTGCAAGCAGGCCGACTATTACGGCAACCTCGAATATTCGCTGACCGCCCACAACTTCAATCCAATCATTGCGCTCGCGGGCGACGTGGTCATCGCCGAACCGCAAACGATCGTGCCGGTCGGCGTCATCCCGCCCGACAGCGTCAAGACGCCGGGCGTGCTCGTCACCCACTTGCTCGAAAGGGCCTTTTGATGGACGCCAAGGAGGTCATTGCGCGCCGCGTCGCCCAGGAGGTGAAACCGGAGATGCTGGTGAACCTCGGCATCGGACTGCCGAGCCTGCTCGCGCATTATCTGCCGAAGGACGTCCACGTCTTTTTCCAGGCGGAGAATGGCGTGATCGGCCTAGGTCCCCGCCCGCCGGAGGGCATGGAGGATCCTGATCTGACTGATGCCGGCGGCGGCTTCGTCACCGCCATGCCGGGCGCGGCCTCGATCGACAGCGCCATGAGCTTCGGCCTCATACGCGGCGGCCATCTCGACATGACGGTGCTCGGCGGCCTCGAGGTGGACGAACGCGGCTATCTCGCCAACTGGATGGTCCCAGGCTACATGGTCCCGGGCATGGGCGGGGCGATGGACCTCGTCACGGGCGCCAAGAAAGTCGTCGTCGCCATGGTTCACACCGCCAAGGGCGGCCACAAGATCGTTTCGCGCTGTAGCCTCCCGTTGACCGCGACCCGTCGGGTGAACCTCATCGTCACCGAACTGGCGGTGATCGAGCCAACCGACAAAGGGCTGGTGCTGCGTGAACGCGGGCCGGGGGTCTCGACCGAGGACATTCTCAAGCGGACCAGCGCCAGGCTCATTATCGAGAACGATCCGCCGGAGATGGCGCTGAGCCGATCGGCGGATTAGTCGGCTCTCGCGATTCTGTCTTTTGCGCCCAATCCTCACCAAAGCCACGAGAGATAATCATCCAGGTCCGCGATCGCGACCGGCGGCCCCACTCGCCGCGACGACGCGTCATCCTTTTTTCTTATCTCCGATGCAGATTCCCCTTGCCGAACACAGCGTGAACGGCTAGTGTGTTCGTGATTTGTACGGACCCCGGTGATTCTCAGGCCGCTTGGCTTGGCGCGTCGAGTTGGGCGGGGCCGCCCGGAGATGGAACATGCTGACGAGAAAGCAAAGCGAGCTGTTGCGCTACATTCATGAGCGTCTGCAGGAGGAGGGAGTCCCTCCGTCCTTCGAGGAGATGAAGGATGCCCTTGAGCTGCGCTCGAAGTCGGGCATTCACCGGCTCATTATGGCGCTCGAGGAACGGGGCTTCATCCGACGCCTGCCGAACCGGGCGCGCGCGATCGAGGTGCTGAGGCTGCCCGAATCGGCGACGGTGGCAGCGCCACGGCCGCAGAAATTCTCCCCGAGCGTCATCAACGGCAATCTGGGACGGCTGCGGACGCCCGCGGCCCCAAAAGAGGGGGGCGGGGCCGAGCCTCCGGTCATGGTCCCCCTCATGGGCCGAATCGCCGCCGGCACGCCGATTTCGGCGATCCAGACTCGGATGGACACGATCGCCATGCCACCGGATTTTCTCGGAAGCGGTGAACATTTTGCCCTCGAGGTGCGCGGCGATTCGATGATCGAGGCAGGAATCATCGAGAATGACACAGTGATAATCCGCAAGCAGGATACTGCCGAGACGGGCGATATTGTCGTTGCGCTGATCGATGACGAGGAGGCGACGCTGAAGCGCCTGCGCAAGCGCGGCGCGTCGATCGCGCTCGAGGCTGCCAACCCGGCCTACGAGACGCGGATCTTCGGACCGGACCGCGTCAAGGTGCAGGGCAAGATGATAAGCCTGCTCAGGCGCTACTGAGTTCGCGGAAGTTTGCCGCGGGAACCGGGCGCGAGCCCGGGCCGCCGCGCATGAGGGCTCCGGACATTCGGGGAGTCCGGCCCCGCCAGGCGCCTCGTTTGTCCGTGCTCCCTCTGGGCCGCGCCGTCAATGCGTCCGCAAATGATGTGATTGTCCTTACTTTCGACATTCGTTCTGAACAGAACAAGGCGCCTGCGGTGGTGGTGGAAGTGTCTCGAGCCAGGCGGGACGTTTCGCCTCAGTCTTGAGAAAGCGTTAACTCTGTTCGTGGTTTGGATGCGCGAGGCTGTGAGGTCTGCGCCTGTTGACGTCGAACCGCCGCCCCTTGCCGCATATGCGGTGCGGCGCCAGACAGGATGACGTCCACAGGAGGTGATTCGTGCCGGGAGCACGGGAATTTCGTAGCGATTTCGACTTGGATGCCGCTGCCGGCGATCCGGCTTTCAAGGTCGACCTCGACGGATTCGAAGGTCCGCTTGATCTTCTGCTGGAGCTCGCGCGGCGGCAGAAGGTGGATCTGGCCCGGATTTCAGTCCTCGCGCTCGCCGAGCAGTACCTGCTTTTCATCGAGGCGGCGCGTAAGCTGAGACTGGAGCTCGCCGCTGACTATCTGGTGATGGCCGCCTGGCTCGCCTTTCTGAAGTCCCGTTTGCTCCTTCCCTCTCCTCTGCAGGCGGCTGAGCCCGACGCCTCCGAACTCGCGGACGCGCTCGCACAACGTCTGCGCAAACTCGAAGCCATCCGCAAGGCGGCGAAGCTCCTTGAGAACCGCCCACAGCTCGGCCGCGACTTTTTCGCCCGCGCGGCGCCCGAGGCGGTCGAGATCTCCCTCCGCTCCGTCTACGAAGCCAATCTTTACGATCTCCTTGCGGCCTACGCCCGTCAGGCGCAGAAGCACGCCCGGGCTCGGGTGCGCTTCAAGGCGCGCGAGGTCTGGTCCCTTGCGGATGCGCGGGAGGCCCTGGCGCGGCTGGTCGGAGGCAAATGCGACTGGACCGCATTCGACGATTGGCTTCTCGAGACCTGCCTTGATCCAAGGATGCGCCGGAGCGCCCGCGCCTCCACCTTCTCCGCGTCGCTCGAATTGGTGCGCGAGGGCAAGATCGAACTCCGGCAGGAAAAGACCTTCGCGCCGATCTGGATCCGCGCCGCGGCGCAGCCGGCCTCCGACGGCGTCGCCGCGTGACCCATATCCTTCCGAGCGCCAAACGAGGTGAGCCATGGGCCGGATGACCGTCGGAAGCAAAATCGCCCAATTGTTTGATGCGATCGCGCCGCGTCCGAGCCCGGAGGACGTGCGCATCGCCGAGGCTATGGTGTTTGCCTCCGCGGAGCCGCTCGAGGAATTGGCAGTCGCCGCCCGCCTTTCCGACGGCGCAGCCGTCGGAGCGGTTATGGAAGAACTGCGTCAGCTCTACGCCGGCCGCGGCGTCAATCTCGTACGGGTCGCCGGGCGCTGGGCGTTCCGGACCGCCGAAGATCTTTCCTGGCTGCTGGCGCGGGAAGGGGAAGAAAAGCGAAGGCCGTCCCGCGCTGCGCTAGAGACGCTCGCCGTCATCGCCTATCATCAGCCGGTGACGCGGGCCGATATCGAAGAGATCCGCGGCGTCGCCGTGTCGAAAGGCGCCCTGGATGTTTTGATGGAAGCCGGGTGGGTGCGCATGCGCGGCCGACGCAAGGCCCCGGGGCGTCCCATTACCTACGGCACGACGACTGAATTCCTCATCCAGTTCGGACTGGATGCGATCGGCGACCTGCCTGGCCTCGACGAGTTGCAGGGGGCGGGCCTGTTCGACGGCAAGCTTCCGACAGGCTACGACATCCCTCAACCCACCGATGAGGCCGCGCTGAGGCCGGATGAAGATCCGCTCGACGCGCCCGAGCCGCTCCAGCAGGTATGGGGACCGGCTCTGCCCGAGGATGATTCTTGAGCGGGTGGGGCTTTGTCACGAAAGCGCCGAAAAATCGGGACAGACCGCGCCTTAGCCTGGAGGGATCATGGTTTTCAAGTTCGGTTTCGGCGCACTCGCCCTTCTCCTTGCGCCGGCTGCGGCGCTCGCGAGCCCCTCGCCAATTCTGCCCCTGGTCTCGCATCGCGCGGCCTATGAGCTCTCTCTCGTGGATCCCGCCTCGCCCGCCACGAGCTCCGCGCAGACCCCGATCGCCGCGACCGGCTTGATCGCCTACGAATTCCGCGGTTCCGCCTGCGATGGCTACTCGTCCAATTTCCGCCAGATGACCCAAATGGAGCGCAGCGAGGGCGAACCGGTTTCAATGGACGTCACCGCCCGGTCGTTCGAAGAAGCCGACGGCAAGTCGATGCATTTTCAGGTGGACACGCAGGGAGCTCAGAAGGCCCCGGCGGTCGCTGGGACAGCGACCCGCATGTCGGATGACGACATGCGGGTCGAACTAACGAAGCCGGAGCCGAAGGCCATCGATTTCGGCCATAACGTGCTTTTTCCCACCCAGCATATCGAGCGGCTGATCGAAGCCGCCAAGAAGGGCGGCGGCGTGATCCAGGCGAGGGTCTACGACGGCTCCGACACCGGGGCGAAGGTTTACGCGACGCTGGCGGTGATCGGGAAGGAAGCAAGCAAGCCTAGCGAGGACGCTGCCGCCGCCGCCGAACTGAAAGGGATTCGGCGCTGGCCGGTGGTCATCTCCTATTTCAACGAATTGTCAAAGGACTCCTCCCCGGAATATGTTCTGTCCTTCGATCTGTACGAAAACGGCGTATCGGGGACCCTGAAACTCGATTACGGGACCTTCGCGCTGCGCGCCCGCCTTCGCAAACTGGAAATCCTGCCGACCTCCGCCTGCGCGAAATAGTGCGGCAGCCTTTGCGGTCCACATGGCGCCGTTGTAAGCCGGTCAGAACTCGCCGACAGGCCGTCGTTCGAGCGCTTCCAGCGCGCGAACGACCTCTTCAGGACGGAAACCCGCCTGGGCGGCGAACTGGACGAGAAGCGGCTCGTCGGCGGCCAAGTATCGGAGGATGCTGCCGTAGAACTGCGGGCCGGCCGCCGCCCCTCTCAGGTTGTGGGGTCCCAGCCCGGTGGCGGAAAGAAACCTATCGAGCCTCTCGTCGTCGGCGGCCAGAAACGTGAGGGCCGAGACGGCCATCGACTCGCCCGCGGCGCGATCTGTGGATAACCCCGGTTTTGACGGTCGTCGCATTCCACGGATTCTCCTTTCGTCAATGTCAGGGCGTTATTGTTTCGGCGCGGAGGATCAGCCTATGCCCAAGACGGTGCTCATCGTCGAGGACAACGAGCTCAACATGAAGCTCTTCAACGATCTCGTCGAGACGCGCGGCCATCATATCGTTCAGACCCGGAACGGCCTCGAGGCCGTCGGGCTCGCGCGCAAATATAAGCCGGATCTCATTCTCATGGACATCCAGCTGCCGGAGGTATCCGGGCTGGAGGTCACCCAATGGCTAAAGGACGACGACGAGCTTCGCTCCATTCCCGTCGTCGCGATCACCGCGTTCGCGATGAAGGGCGATGAGGAGAAAATCTTGCAGGGCGGCTGCGAAGCCTATTTGTCGAAGCCGATCTCGGTCGCCAGGTTTTTTGAAACGATCGATCGCTTCCTTGGACGCGCCGCCTGAGGCGGTCGGGCGGATCTCCGCTGCATTGCCGCACGCGTCGGTCGATGCCGCGCTGACAGATCCTCAAGCTGCAAGCCTCGCCGCAAGCGCAGCGAACTTCGCCTCCGCTTCGTCGCGATCGAAGGCTTGAGGAGGCAGGCGTGCGCCCAAGGCGGCTTCGGCGCGGCGCAGCGCATCGCCTGAGAGTTCGCCGGCGGAAGCTGAGACTGCCCGCGCCTCGTCGAGATCGCCGTTGCAGTGCAAAACCAGATCCAGTCCGGCGTCGAAGATGGCCTTTGCGCGCTCTTCGTAGGAGCCCTGAAGAGCCTTCATCGACACGTCGTCGCTCATGATCAGGCCATCGTAACCGATCTCGCCCCGCATCACTTCACGGACCATGATGGGTGATGTCGTGGCCGGCCGCTCCGCATCGAGCGCGCTATAGACAACATGGGCTGTCATCGCCATCGGCATGTCCCTCAGCGCCGCGAAAGGCGCGAAATCGCGTCGCAGCTCGTCGCGATCAGCCTGGACCACGGGAAGCGCGAAGTGGCTGTCCGCCCGCGCCCGGCCGTGGCCGGGCATGTGTTTGATCACCGGAAGCACGCCGCCGGCGAGAAGCCCGGTGGCGAACGCCCGGGCCATAGCCGCGACGCGCCCGGGCTCATGCGAATAGGCCCGCGACCCGATCGCGGCGTGGGTCCCCACCTCTGCGACATCGAGCACCGGCGCGCAGTCGACGGTGATCCCGACTTCGCTCAGGTCATCGGCGATCAGACGCCCGACAAGGCAAGCCGCCGCTTCCGCAGCAAATGGGGGCAGACCCAATTCAATGGCGGCGGCGGCCGGATAAGCTTGCCAGTGAGGGGGGCCCATCCGCTGTACCCGGCCCCCTTCCTGGTCGATCAGAACCGGGCGCCCGGCCAGCCGACGCATTCGCGAAACGACTGGGTCAGCAGGCGAAGCTGGTCGCGGTCGCCCACGTTGCGTTTGAAGAGGATGAGGCCCCAGGGCGCTTCCTCACACAGAAAGGACCGTTCTTCCGACGTGAGCGCCAGACCCGAGCAGCCGCAGATGAACGCCTTCGGCATGGCGTCCTCCCTTCGGACTTATAGACTGGCGCCTCGCTTACCTGGCGATGAAACAGTTGCCTCCGTCGCCCTTCACGCGCGCGCACAACGCGGCCGCGTCGGCCTTCGACAGGCCGACGACACGCAAACGATAGATCGTCTCACCCTTTATCTCCGCCTTGTGCACGCCAATCGACGACCCGTTGAGGGCCGACGCATATTTGGCGTTGAGTTGAAGTCATCTCGCTGTTGGCCTCGGCTTCGGACCTGGGCGCACCGAGTTGGACGGCCCACCCAATCGACTTCGTCGCGGCGGTGGGATCGGCCGTCTCCGCCGGCGCGGCCGGTTCGGCCGCCGCCACCTGAGACTTGGAGCCTTTCGCCGCCCTCTCCGGTCTCGTGGCGGATCCGAGTTGAAGCGGCTCGTTCGCCGCTTCCGCGATCGAAGCCGGCTCCGTCGTGTCCGTTTTGGCGACCGCCACCCGCACCGGCGATTTTCCTGAGAGCTTCGTTGGCAAATCAATCTTCGGTGTCGAGGGCTGCGCGGTGGCGGAACCCTCGGCCGCGGCCTTTGGCGCGGGCTTTGTGGGCGGCTTCGACGTTTCGGCCACGGGAGTGGCTGCGCCCGCCTCTCCTTCCGCCACGGCCGGGGAAGGAATTCAGCGTACCGTCGGGCCTCAAGGAAACCGTCCTCACGGGCTTCGGATCAGGAAATTGTGACGGCGCCGGCGATGGGGGCGCCGCCATCACGACAACCGGCGCGTCGACCGTCTCCCTGACCGCAGGACCGCCGGAGGCGTCAATTGGCGGGTTCGGAGCCGCCGGGCCTGAAGGCGACGACGGGGAAGCGAGCGCATTCAGGTCCACCGGCTGTTCCTCGGACGAGACAACCTTGACGTGAGCGGGTTGCGTGTTGTCCTTCAGCAGGCCGACTGCGGGGTCGTTTTGGGCCGAGACAGTTTCGTCGGTCGGGCGGCGCCACCTTAGTAGGCCCCTGCGCCGCGGCGATGTAGGGCGGCTTCTGGTGCACGCCCGGCACGCCGCCCTTGAGCGCCACGACCAGTCCAATCATGGCGACGCCAGCCACCGCGAGAGCGGAAATTCGGGCCTTCCACCCGAAAGCACGGCGTTTTGCGGGCCCTTCGGCGACAAGATCGCCGTCGTCATGGGGTTCCTGGTCGGCCGAGGCCTCTGCTTCGGCGTCAATCTCGATAGTGTGCTCCGGTTCCTCCAACGCGGGTCTCAGCTCGCTCTCCTCCAAGAGCGGCTCGACCGCCCTGGCCGGCTGCGCAGTAGCCTGAGGCGAGGCTTGCGGCTTCGCAGACTCGACGAGCCGCGCCAACTCGTACAAGGGGTCCTCGACGCCCATCGGCACAGAGCCGGCCGCACGCAAGCGGCGCTCGAATTCGTCAAGGTTAAAGTCTGCAACAGCTCGAGATCCGGAAACGTTCATATCGTCCTCATCCGACGCGGAACCCTTGCGTGACGCTGATGCGCGTCTATTCCACTGTGGCGATCCGCTAACGCATCTCCTCAGGGGCGCTAACCCCCAAAATTGTCAGGGCGGAGGCCAAAACTTGGCCCACCGCGGCCACCAGATTCAATCGCGCATAGGATACACTTCGATGCATTTCATTAACGAAACGCAAATCCCTCAGGTCCTTGCCACGATTCCAGTGGGCGTGAAACCGAGTGGCTAGTTCGTGAGCGAAAAACGCAATCCGATGCGGCTCGTGGGCTTCAGCGGCCTGGAGGACGAGACGCGGATACTGCGCCATCGTGCGAATGAGGTCCCTCTCGCCCGGGTCGGTCAGGACCGACACGTCAGCTTCCGCAAGCGACCGCGGATCGAGGTCGAGATCCGGGAAGGCCGCCTTGCCCTGTCTGAGGACGCTACGAACGCGCGCGTGGGCATACTGAACATAGAAGACCGGATTGTCCTGGCTTTGCTCGATGACTTTCGCGAGGTCGAAGTCGAGCGGAGCGTCGTTCTTGCGCATCAGCATCATGAAGCGGACGGCGTCTGAGCCAACCTCATCCACGACTTCACGAAGCGTCACGAAATCACCTGACCGTTTCGACATTTTGACCGGTTCGCCGCCTCGCATGAGGCGGACGAGCTGACACAGGCGCACCTCGAGCTTCGCCTTGTTGTCGGAGAGCGCGGCGACCGCAGCCTGCATGCGCCTGACGTAGCCGCCGTGATCCGCGCCCCAGACGTCGACGAGGTCGTGAAAGCCGCGGTCGATTTTGGTCTTGTGATAGGCGATGTCGCTCGCGAAATAGGTGTAGCCGCCATCGGATTTGATCAGCGGGCGGTCGACGTCGTCGCCGAACAGCGTCGAGCGGAACAGCGTCTGTTCGCGATCCTCCCAGTCCTCGCTCGGCGCGCCTTTGGGCGGCGGGAGGCGACCCTCGTAGATAAGGCCCTTCGCGCGCAAAGAGTTCGATCGCCTCGCGCACTCGATCCGGACCTCCGTCCGCCCCCGTCAGCTCCCGCTCCGAGGCGAACACCTCGTGCGTGATGTTGAGCGCCGCCAGATCGTCGCGAATCACCGCCATCATCGCGTCGATTGCCCGCTTGCGCGCCACAGGGAGCCATTGCTCCTCGGGTTTGCCCCGGAGTGCGCCGCCGAACTCCTTCGCCAGAGCCTCGCCGACCGCCTTCAGGTAATCTCCGGGATAGAAACCTTCGGGAATCGACCCGATGTCCTCTCCGAGCGCCTGGCGGTAGCGAAGGAAGGCTGAGCGGGCGAGCAGGTCGACCTGGGCTCCCGCGTCGTTGATGTAATATTCGCGCGTCGTCTTGCGGCCAGCGAAGATGAGAAGGCTCGCCAGGGCGTCGCCGAATACCGCCCCGCGCGCATGCCCGACATGCATTGGCCCGGTCGGGTTTGCGCTGACATATTCCACGTTGATCGGCCCGGCGGAGCGGGCCGCGCCTCTCCCGTAGGCCGCGCCTTCGATGAGAACGTGTCTCAAGACCTGCTCGTAAACCTCGGGGCGCAGGATGATATTGATGAATCCCGGTCCTGCGACCTCGGCCTTGAGAACGTCTGGTTCCAGCGCGAGGTCGGCGACGAGACCCTCAGCAAGCTGGCGCGGACTCGAGCCGGACACTTTCGCCTCGCGAGCGTAGACCATCGCCGCGTTGGTCGAGAGGTCGCCGTGGGACGGGTCGCGCGGCGGCTCGACGAGAAAGCGGCCGAGATCGAGACCGCCAGGCAATTCGCCCGCTGCGATCCGCTTTTCAATCAGCGCCGCCACGCGGGCCTGGAAATCCGCAAAAATGTTCATTCTGTCGCCGCTCAAAAGAGCCGCGCGTCTAACGCAAGTCCGAAGGGCCGTCAAAAAGACGGGCGTTTTCGTGGATGGCGAAACGGTCGGTCATTCCCGCGATGTAGTCGGCGACGGCGCGGGCGCGCTCCCCCCGCTCCGCCTTCGCCGCCCAGTCGCGCGGCATAGCGGAAGGATCAGCCATATACGCCCCGAACAGCCGCCGCACGATGGCGTCGGCCTTATCGCGCACCGCCAGCACGGAAGGATGGCGATACATCCTGGCGAACAGAAACGTCTTCACGTCGCGGTCAGCGGCCTCGATCGCGGCCGAATGGCCGACGAGCGCCCGGCCCGCGGTCGCGACCGCCTGCGGACAATCCGCCTTGGCCTCCGCGATCCGCCGCCTGCTCTCGCCGATCGCGTCCTCGATGAAGCGGGTGATGACTCGGCGGCTCAGTTCATGGATCACCCGCGCCTCCTCGAGGCCGGGGTAACGGTCGTCGATCTCACCGAGGAGTTCGGCGACGAAGGGAGCGGCGGCCCGCATTTCGGCGAGGGTGAAGAGGCCTGCGCGCAGGCCGTCGTCGATGTCGTGGGCGTCGTAGGCGATATCGTCGGCGATCGCGGCCGCCTGCGCTTCGAGGCTCGCGCACAGGCCAAGGTCGAGGGACTGCAGACGGTCGTAGCGCAGAATTGCCGCTGGCACGCCTCGTCTTCGGTAGCGCTCGGTCGGCGCCCCGGACGCGTCGAGGAGCGGGCCATTGTGCTTGACGAGCCCGGCGAGCGTCGGCTGGGTCAGATTGAGGCCGTCGAACTCGGCGTAGCGCCGCTCGAGCTCGGTGACGATGCGCAAGGCATGGCTGTTGTGGTCGAACCCCCCATAGTCGGCCATGCAGGCGTCGAGCGCGTCTTCGCCGGTGTGGCCGAAGGGCGTGTGCCCGAGGTCATGGCCGAGCGCGACCGCCTCGGCAAGATCGTCGTCGAGTCTCAGGGCGCGGGCGATCGCGCGAGCGATCTGCGCGACCTCGATCGTATGGGTGAGCCGGGTGCGGGAATGATCGCCCTCGTGATCGACGAAGACCTGGGTCTTGTGGGCGAGGCGGCGGAACGCGGTCGAATGGACAATCCGGTCCCGGTCGCGCTGAAACTCCGTCCGCGTCGCCGACGCCGGCTCGGGCATGAGACGCCCGGGAGCGCGAGCGGGATCCGCCGCATAGGGCGCCCGCGCCTGCTCCGTTTGATCCGCCATCGGCTCATCTCCCGTGTTGCGCTTTCCGCCGGCGTCCATATCTTAGTCGGGCAATCTCTTGAAGGCGCCTGTTCACAGGCGCCCTCGACCAGGGTCATCGTTCATGAGCGCAGCCGCCTCGACCGCCGACGCCGTCTCGATCAGCGCCAGCGCGGCCAAGCGTCTGAACGCCATCCTCAAGAACGAGGAGGGTGCGGCGCTGCGAATCTCGATCAAGGGCGGCGGCTGCTCGGGCTTCAGTTATGCCTTCGACGTCGATAGGACCCGCGCCGATGACGACTTCGTGGCCACGCGCGACGGCGCGACCGTCGTCGTCGACGCCGTTTCGCTCGAGATGATGAAGGGGGCCGAGCTCGACTTCGTCGACGACCTGATGGGCCAGTCGTTTAGGGTCAAGAACCCCAACGCCGTCGCTTCCTGCGGCTGCGGGGTCAGCTTCGCGGTGTGAGCATCCCACGCGGCTCAGGCAGGCTAAGCGCTGCTTTAGGTCCGGCTTAGGGACGAGCCTCTTATCTTTCAAAGGCTTGCGACCCCGTTTAGGGTCGACCTGATTTTTGGCGGGTCTAATGGACGCGCCGCGCTACCCCGCAGCCGGTTTCCCGACTGCGGACAATCCTTCGACAGCTTAGGAAAAGCTGTCTTGCCGCCGCCTGCCCCCGGGGAAGTCGATAGGGAAGCCACGGGCATAGGGCCATCGCGGTGGATTAACGTTACCTGAGGAATATTCCTTGGGCGATCGTAAACCTTGACAGAATCTTGATCAAACTGTGCGCATATATCTTCCTGCACGCGGAACCGGCGCAAGCAGAGGAGAGGCCTTCGGGCGAGAGGCGGCCATGAACGAACGACGGACTGAATTGCGCCGGCGCACGCTGCTGACGGGGCGGCTTGCCGCAAATCACCTCACGACGCTCAATTGCCTCGTGCGCGACCTCACTCCTCATGGGGCGCGTCTCAAGTGCAGGACGACCGGCCTCGACGACGAAGTAAGCCTCGAGATCACCTCCATCCACGGTTTTCGGAAGGAAGCCCGGATCGTCTGGCGACGACTCGAGGACTGCGGCGTACAATTTGTCGAGCGAAAGACGGCGCCGTGCGGCGCTCGAGTCGAGTCGCCCGTTCCGAACGACGGGTATTGAGGCCTCACGTTACAACATTGAAGATTCGAGGAAGGGCACGGCGGCCGGTTAAGCGCCGCATGCCGAGCGCCTCGAAGATGACGCACTCCCAGAAGCCGAGCGGGATGTATCGCGAGGAAGTCGCCAAATCTCTTGAACCGATTCCCTGTCCGGGACAGATTTGCAGGCGTGAAGGAGCCCCAGCAACTCGAACTGTTTGCTGACCGAGCGCCAATCCAGGAGTTGTCGATTGGGCCGCCGGGGGAATGCCCTGCCCCAGGAATCTTGTCAGACGCGGCGTTGATCGCCGCGCTTCCCGACTCCGTGCTTGCTGACGCCTGCGCGCTTGTGGCGGAAGCCGGTAGACGACGGCTAAATGGCGCCGTGCCCGCGCTTGTTGCTCTTTGCAATCGTTTCGTCGGCTTTGGCGCCGATCGCGAGACGCCAGAGCAAACCGCAGCGTTGGAGGCTCTTGCCGCCATCGGTGGGCCCGATGCTTCTCGATCGATCGGCCAATTGATCGCCAAGGGGATCGTCCAAGGACCAACGCTCGCCGTTGCGGCGACCGCGGCTTCGCAGCTTGGGGTAACATTTCCGCCCGAAGTCGCGCTCAAGCTCCTTCGGCATCCGAATTGGTACGCGCCTCCGCCTGCAGCTGCGCCCGCGCGGGACGCGATACCGTGGCGACCCTGACCGAGCTTCTGGGCGACCTCGATCACGAGGTCTCGACCGCCGCCGCATGCGCCCTGGGACGGATGGGACGCGTGGAGGCGCGCGATCGCTTGAAGCGTTCCTTGAATGTTAGGCCATCGCCGCGTGTGATCGAGGCCATGGCCGGAGTTGCTGACGAGGAGGCTATCGTTTTCCTCGCGCGCATCGGACGCGCTCGACCCGAACTCGCCGCTCCCGTTCTCTCCGCGCTCGACGAGATCGATCGTTCGAGGGCAGCCGCCGCCGCGGCCCGGCTAAGAGACTGGTTGTCTCTTGCAAAATGACATTTTTGCGCGGGTCCGACAGGAGCAGCACAGATGACGCGCTCTGTGCTCTCCGGAAGCGGCTTGTGCACTTCTGTGCGGTCTTGGTGCCTTTGGTGTGTCCATTCCATCACTGCCAAGGCCACCAAACTCACACAATGAGCGCTAGGAGAAAAGCGCCATCGCGTTGCCGCTCTTGGGCCGCGCGCTGATCGCGCTCAGCCTGCATCAAGGCCGCCCAAATCCCACGATGCAAACCACAAGAGCCCCGCACTCCACGGCGCGAACAAGGTAACCACAATCGACGCGAGCATAAGGACCGCCTCGACGCTGACATTCGGAATCACGAGTTGGTTCATCTCGTCACTTCCTATCCATTTCGTCTGTCGGTCAGCGATGGTTCTTCCGCCAGCGCAAGCGTTACGCCCCTTCCAAGTGAACACAGATTCTGCGAAAGACAAGGCTTTCGCAGTGATGTTCGTCACAGGTTGCGCGGCAGTGTGGATTGGAACGCCGCGGCGCCAAGCGATCGCCGCATCAATGACGCCGCGGGGTAAACGCGCTCGCTGCTCTCGGGACGCGGCTTGTGCCCTTCGTGCTGCCTTGGTCGTCTCGGTGTTTCCATTCCGAAGACCACCAAGCTCACAGGCTCGACGAAAAAGCCGGGGCTGCAGTCAGGTGACAAACGCCATGAAGGAGTTCGCGGCGGCTGTTTATTCCGGTCGCCGTCGTCGCCTGGACGAACTCAAGCCATGATGAGCGCCGTCCCCGCACCGCACCTCAGATAGGGCCCAGCCTTCCGCCGCTGCCGGTCAGTTGCGCGTCGAGGATGACGAAGGGCCGCACTTGCGGCCTGCGTCGATAACCCCCTGCGCTCCTGTAACAAGCGCGATCCTTTTGCCGGTTCTTTCGGCGACCACCTGCGCCACACGGCCCCAGTGGGCGAACGTGTCCGCATTGTGGGCGTCCTGTTGGCGCTGACGGGCTTCAGAATAGGCCGCAAATCCGTACTGGACGACAAGCGTCACCGCTTCCACCTCCACGAGGCGCGAGGCGTCACGTCTGCGATGCAACCAAGTCAGCATTTCCGGCTCCCCACTGCCGTGCTCGTTATGAACGCTCTATGAACGCTCATCTCACGCGTTCCGTTCCGTCAGGCACTGAGCACGCCGCCTCGCCCAGCGCAGTGACGGTGGTCACAGTCTGATTGTCATGAGCGCGAACGCGTTGCCGTGTCCCGCGGTCGCGCACGCCCCCGGTCAGCGTCGCGTGGGACCGGTCGATTTCAAGAGGAGCATGCGGTCGCGTTCTCCTCGCGGACACGTCCGCCGGCCGTTTGGCGCGCGACATATTTGGCCGACAAGGGAGCGACCCAGTGCGCCGTCTTAGGCGGCAGCGGCGTCCCGTCGTCATAAGCGCCGGGATCGTCCTCGATCACGGCCCAAGACCCATGGCCGCCGTGGTTCACGAGGCCGGCCTCCTCGAGCCGCTTCAGCGACAACACAGTCGACGATCGCGAACGTCCGGAAAGCTTGATCAGCTGAGCGATGGTCGCGCTTGGATTGTCCCGCATCAAGGCCAACAGTTGCTGATCGGCGTGTTCGCTCGCTTCACGCCGTCTCGGGGGCAAATCGTCTCCATCTTTGCCGTCTCTGCCAGCCCCGCTCTCCCCGCCGTCCCCTCCGCCGCCGCCATCGATGCTGCGCTTCGGTTGCGACTGGACACCAAACGCCCTGGCCGTCCACGAAAGGATGTTCGGAAAGGCGGCGTTGACAACCAGGACAGCCGCCAACGCCGCCGTTGGATCCGACCGCAAGCGGACGACGACCTCGTCGGGCAAGGGCTCGATCGGCATGCATGCCTCGCGAGACGAGGAATCGACCAGGATATTTTCCCCCATCGCTCAAATCTCCTGTTTCGCAGAGGTTGTCGAAACGCAGACGCCCGCCGCGGATGAGGCGTCCCAAAATCTGTGCTCAAACGAGGCGCCGCCCGCCTCACTTGTCCCGCAGGACAAGAATTGTGCCACGGAATCTCCGTTGCGGGTTACGGGGGCTGCGGAGGGCGCACGGCGCCCGATCGTCAAACGCGCAGCGGTCGTGGGCGGCTTAGAAATCGAACGACGGCTGCGCCGCCGCCGCGGGCGAACCTAAGCGCACGCCCTCCAGTTCGAGCATCCGGATCTTCGTCTTCGACCCGCCCGGCGCGGAGAACCCGCCGATCTTGCCGCCAGCCGCCAGAACGCGGTGACAGGGAATGATGAGCGGCGTCGGGTTCTTCGCCATCGCCTGACCGACGTCGCGCGCCGCTTCACGCCCGGCGCCGACATCCTGCGCCAAAGCGCCGTAGGTCGTCGAGCGGCCCCAGCCGATGCGGCGCAGGGCATCATACACGCGGCCGAAAAAAGGATCCTGCACGTCGAGGTCGAGCCGGACGCCGGAGAAATCCGTTTCCTCGCCGAGGAAGTAGCGCGTCGCCGCCGCGACGACGGCCGCGACATCGGCCGGCGGCGAGCCGGGCATGGCTTCCTTCGCGCGGCGCCGCAACTGCCAAGCGGCCTCTTCGGCGCTCGCCATCGGCAGAACGAAGCGCGTCACGCCGCGATCGCTCCAGGCGATGGCGCAGAACCCGGCAACGGTTTCGAACACGTGGTAATGCTGAGCGGCCATCACTTCGTTTCCGCATTCGCGAGCTGGGATGGAACATGCGCACGCAACCCGGAAGTTCAAGCCAATTCTTGTCGAGTTGTTCCCTTTTTCACCCCCGCGAAAGCGGGGGTCCAGGGCGTTCGGTCCGGCAAGTGGATCCCCGCTTTCGTCAAACCCGCACAATCAAGGACGATTGCTCCCTGAGTTAGACCTAAACAGAGTCCAGTTAGGCAATTACCGGGGATCAACTAGCAGTCGCGTTGAATGATCCTTCGCCAATTCCGATATTTCACCATCGCCGACGCTACCGATCGCCTCGGGGGATCGCCAGCGAGACCGCCCGAAACTGCCTGCTGCAAAGGGCCGCGCCTGCACGCCATTCAGCTGGAGCGTGGAATATCTCCGCCCCCGGCGTCGAAGTCTATTTCGTGGACGGCGGCTATCGCGCACACTCCCGTCCTTCCCGAGGCAATCCGCGTAGGCATGGTCTCCGCCCTTGTGCCGGTTCGCGGCATTCATGCTGAATACGTGCTCCGGGCGCAGTTCCGGCTTCGGCACCGCGCGGGAACGCCTCTTCTCCGCCGGGGTAAGCCGCCGTCCCCCAACGGTCGCTCCCGCCCGAACCCGAACTTCAATCGGACCCGCCGCCGACAGCCGAATTGGCGTGACAGAGCCAGTTGCGCGATGCTACGGTCGCCGGCGCAGCGCGGCGTGGGGAAGTGGGCCATGTCACCGAGGGGCGCGCTTCTTGCGCCGTTCTTGTTTGCGATGGCGCTCGGCGCCTTATCCACAAGTCCAGCGGCGGGTACGGAGACCCAATTTCGCGCCGCCATGACGAAGATATTTTTGTGGCAATACCACGCGTTCCCAATCTTCGCCCTTAATCCGGTCTATCCGGGGGACGTGGTCCAACTCGACAACGAGCAGATCGTCCTCGACCACAGGACGTGCTATCCGAACTGGCCGCATGTGCGCTACGCGCATATTGCGCCATATACTAGCGGGCTCGCAGCATCGGTCTCGATCGGGGCGAGCATCAAGGGGGACCTTCTCGCGAAGGAGATCGCGGAGATCGAGGCGAGCGGCAGCGCCAAGTTTTCGCAAACGATGAAAATCACCGTCAATCCGCTATCGGACGCAAACGCGCCCGACATCGCTGCGTTGAGTCATCCGGCGACCACGCCCGATTGCAGGCTCATTCAGCAATTGATCGGCGGAAAGTTCGGAAAGTATGTCATCACCTATCGCGTGCTGCATGGCGTCCGTGACTACCAATTGACCATCGAGGAAGCCGGCAGCCTCGACGCAAAAGCAAAGGGCGAACTGCTCGCGCTGATCATGAAAGTCTTCGCCCTGAAGGAAGCGCAAGTAACCATGTCGGGCAACACGGCTTCGTTCGAGGTTTCGGAATCGCCCGGCGAAATGAACTTGGCGATCTCGCCGGCCTACTATAGCGCCGAAGACCTCAACTGGATCACGGAATATCTCTGGGGCAAGCGGGGGGACGACCTCGACGTCGCGGTCGACGAGGCCATCCGCGCGAATGACGAAAGCGCGGTGCGGGCGATCGTAATCCGGATTTGGGATCTTTTCGGCAACCAGTATGCGCGAGCGCGAGAGATATGGGCGCGCCGCTTTGCCCAAGGCGAGCGGATGACGCCCGTAAATGAACTGCACGACGTAAATTTCCGATCAGTGGGCGATTTCGGCGCGGCGATGGTCCTGACGCAGGGCACCGACGAACGACGCTGACTGGCGCTCGACGAAGTCGACGCGGCGGCGACCCGGGACATGCCGGCGATCGGTCTGGACCACAGGCTCACTCTATGAATCGGCCGCGACATCAGGCGTCAGTTCGTGAGGGGCTGCACGAGGCCTCCCACGCCTTGCGGCGGCTTACGCCGCCTCGATCACGGCGCCGCCGTCAGCTTGTCCTCCGTCTTCGTCTCGAAGTCGCCAGCGTCGTGGCGCTCGCGCAACTGGCTGGACGGGTCGCCAAACGTCCGGTTGACCATGCGCCCGCGTTTCACTGCCGGCCGCTCCAGAATCAGGTCGGCCCAGCGCAGGACGTTCTTGTAGTCCTCCACGCTCAGGAACTCGGCCGCATTATAGCTCCAACCCTTCACGAGCTGGCCGTACCAGGGGAAGATGGCCATATCCGCGATCGTATAGGCGTCGCCCGCGACATACTCGGTCTCGGCGAGCCGCCGGTCGAGGACGTCGAGCTGCCGCTTCGTCTCCATCGCATAGCGATCGATCGCATATTCGATCTTGACCGGGGCATAAGCATAGAAGTGGCCGAAGCCGCCGCCGACGAACGGCGCGCTGCCCATCTGCCAGAAAAGCCAGGACAGGCATTCCGCTCGTTCCGCGACCTCCGCAGGCAGGAACGCGTCGAATTTCTCGGCCAGATGCATAAGGATTGCGCCCGATTCGAAAACACGGATCGGCTTTTTCCCGCTCCGGTCGACCAAGGCCGGAATCTTGGAGTTCGGATTGATCGCCACGAAGCCGCTGCCGAACTGATCGCCCTTGCCGATCTCGATCAGCCACGCGTCGTATTCGGCGCCGGCGTGCCCGAGCGCCAGCAGCTCTTCCAGCATGATCGTCACTTTGACCCCGTTCGGCGTCGCCAGCGAATAAAGTTGGAGCGGGTGACGGCCGACCGGAAGCTCCTTTTCGTGCGTCGGCCCGGCGACCGGCCGATTGATGTTCGCGAATTGCCCGCCGCTGGGCTTCGTCCAAGTCCAGACCTTCGGCGGGACGTAATCGGCTGCGTCGTTCATGCGGTCACTTGCCTCCAGAATGTCGGGCGCCATCGACTAGGCGGCCGGCGGGTAGTTCGAGGGGAAGAGCGCCCGCCGGGTCTCTTCGTCGACCACGGTCTTGAAGGCGTGATCTTTCCCAACCGCCTTTGCGCGCGCGACCGCGGGCCGCGCCTCCACCGCTGCAAACCAGCGCTTGATCTCCGGAAATGCCGCGAGCGGGTCGTCCGCTCCCTTCATAACGCGCCCGGCGCGGCCGAGCCAGCCCCAGGCCGAGACGTCGGCGATGGTGAAGCTGTCGCCGACAACGAACTCGCGGCCAATGAGGTGATCATCGAGCACCTTGTAATGCCGCTCGGCCTCGCGGCGGTAGCGGTTGACCGCATAGTCGAGGCCGGGCGGGGCAGCATGTTGAAAATGCACGGCCTGACCCGAAAACGGGCCGAGACCGGTGGCGATGAACATGAGCCACGACAGGAGCTCGGGCTTGTCCTCCGGCGCGCCCATGAGCTTGCCGGTCTTCTCGCCGAGATAGATGAGGATCGCAGTGGAATCGAACACGCGCGCTTCCTTGCCGCCGGGGCCGTCCGTATCCACGATCGCCGGGACCTTGCCGTTCGGATTGACGGCGCGGAAGCCGGACAGGTGCTGCTCGCCTTTGCCCGTATCGACCGGCGCAATCTCGTAGGGCAAGCCCGTCTCTTCAAGGAAGAGAGCGACCTTGGCGGGGTTCGGCGTCGGGTGAAAATAGAAGCGGATCATCGGACCTCTCGCGTTACTTGGCCTCGGTCGACTCACGCATCTTGGACTTGAGATAGGACACGAAGCCCACGACGTCGTCGGGGACCAGCCGACCGATGGCGCCGGACGAATAGACGGCCGTCACGATCGCCCCGCTCGGATCGAGCACGAAACCGGTCGACTGCAGATAGTGAGGATCGTCGTTGACGAAGGCGCCCGTCGCCGCGGCGATGGCGTCGGCGTCAGCGCCGAAGCCGACAGGAAAGCGAAGTCCGTGTTTCTCGGCCAGCGCCGACGTCGCAGGCTCCACTTCCACCGAGAGCGCGACGACCTTGACGCCGAGCTCGTCCAGCTTGTCACTGCGGCGCTGGAAGGCTGCAAGCTGGGCATTGCAGAAAGGACACCATGCGCCGCGGTAAAACAGGACGACGCCGAACCCTCCCTTGAGGTCGTCCGGCAGACTCATCGTCCCGCCGCCCGCCTTGCGGATGCTGAGACGCGGGAAGATGTCGCCGTTATGCAGAAGCGGCATGTAAGCTTCTCCTTCCTGGACTGAATGGTCCAGAATTTGCAGCGACGAATTGGACTGTCAAGTCCAATCGGAATATCAACGACCCTATGACGGAAAGACGACGACCGGAGCGTAGACTCACCGCGCGCGGGGCCGCCACGCGCGAACGCATCGTCGCCGCGGCGGCCGATCTCGCCTGGACGCGCGGCGTCGGAGAGACGAGCCTCGACGACATCATGGCCGCGAGCGGGGCGAGCAAATCACAACTCTATCATTACTTCGCCGACAAGGACGAGCTCTTGCGCGAGGCCTCGACCCTGCAGGCCCGCCGCGTGCTCGAAAAGCATGCCCCGTTGCTCGAGGCTCTCGATTCGCTCGAGGCTATGCGCGGCTGGCGCGACGCCGTGCTGGCGCTGAACCGCCAAGTCGGCTGCCCACTTGGCGCGCTCGTCTATCAATTGCCGCAGAGCGCGAAGCGAGCGCGTACCGCAGTCGGCGCCGGGTTCGAGACTTGGCGTCACCGGATCGAGGAAGGGCTCGGCAGGATGCGGGAGCGCGGCGAGCTCGCGCCGGAGGCCAAGCCGAGCGACATCGCGCTCGCGGTGCTGACCGCCGTGCAAGGCGGCCTGCTGTTGTCCCGAAGCGCCAAATCAAATCGGCCGCTGGAACTCGCCTTCGATATGGCGCTCGCCTATGTCGCGGCGCATGTGTCGAAGCCGGCGTCAGCGCCGGTGGCGTAATCCTCCAGACGAGGCGATCACGCCCAATCGCGCCGCCTTCTCCCGGCCTGGCGCAGCCGACCGACAGCGCCTCACCGGATCGGCGGTGCGTATTGGATGCCGCCTTCGGTCCACAACTGGTTCAAGCCCCGGGGGATGGCGAGCGGCGTTCGGGCGCCGAGGTTGCGCTCGAACACCTCGCCATAGTTGCCGACCGACCGGATGACGTTTGCCGCCCAGGCGTTGCTGAGCCCGATCTGTTCACCGAAATTTCCCGACGTTCCGACGAGGCGCATCACCTCGGGCTTCTGCGACCGCAGCGCCTGGCCGATCGTCTTCGAGCTGACGCCGAGCTCTTCGCCGTTGAGCATGGCGAAGAGGACCCACCGCACGATTTCGATCCACTTCAAGTCGTTCTGCCGCACGACCGGCCCGAGCGGCTCCTTCGAGATCACGTCGGCGAGGATCACATGGTCTCTCGGCTTCCTCAGACGCAGGCGCAAGAGCATAAAGCTGCGACAGATCGCTGGTCAGCACCGAACACTGACCAGCGTCGTATTTCTTGATCGAGTTGTCGGTCGAGGAGGTCGCAATCGTTTGCAGCGCCATGTGATTGGCGGCGAAGAAATCGGCGAGATTGTCGATGGTCGTTGTTCCGCTCTGCGCGCAGACCGTCGCGCCGTCGAGTTCGAGCGCCGAATGGGCCTTCAGCGCTCGCGGAACCATGAACCCCTGCCCGTCATAATAGGACACGCCGACGAAGGTGAGCCCGAACTCGGTCTCCCGCCCCATCGTCCAGGTGGAGTTGCGGGACAGGAGGTCGATCTTGCCGTCGGCGAGGGCCTGGAACCGGGCGTCGGCCGAGAGTGGAACGAGCTTGACCTTGTTCGGGTCGCCGAAAATCGCGGCCGCGACAGCGTGGCAGAAATCGACGTCGAACCCGCTCCATGCGCCCCGTTCATCGACATAAGAGAAGCCCGGCAGGCCCTCGTTGACCCCGCAGAGGAGCGATCCCCTGGCCTTCACCGTTTCGAGCGTCGACGACGACGCGAGGGCCGAGCCGCCGACGATCGATCGTCACGATCGCGGCGAGGATCCCGAGCAGGTTTGTCCGAACCGATCTTCCGCGCATGCGCGCCATCCTCGAGCTGGCGGATCGCCCGTCCAGCGCCACAGTCTCAGCGAGAAGCGTCGGCGGTCAAGCCCGAAGACCGGGCGTCTGAGCGCTTTGGCGGAGGGACGAAACGCCACGGGTCTTCCCAGAACGGCCCGCGGTGCTAACGTGGGGGAGTGCCGGCGGCTTCGATATCGTCGCCGCACGGCGAAACACCACGGGGAAGGAGCGCGATATGGCGGGCGAACGTTTCGAGGGGATCAAGGCCGTCGTCACGGGGGGCGGCTCCGGCATCGGCTTCGCCGTCGCGTCGCGGATCATCGCCGAGGGCGGCGAGGTCATGCTGTGGGACATCGACCAGCGGCGCCTCGACGACGCGAAGGCGAAGCTCGACGGCCGGGCCAAGGCGCGACGGGTCGACGTCACCGACCCCGACGAGGTCGAGCGCGCCGCGGACGCCGCCGACGCCGCCTGGTCCCGGATCGACGCCCTCGTCTGCAGCGCCGGCGTCGCGGGGCCGACTGCAACCCTGATCGATTATCCGATCGGCGAGTGGAAGCGGGTGTTCGACATCAACGTCAACGGCCTCTTCTACTGCAACCGCTTCGTCGCGCGGTCGATGAAGGCGCGCGGCTACGGCCGCATCGTCAATATCGCCTCGATCGCCGGCAAGGAGGGCAACCCGAACGCCTCGGCCTACAGCGCTTCGAAGGCGGCCGTCATCGGTCTCACCAAATCGCTCGGCAAGGAGCTCGCCAAGACCGGCGTCACCGTCAACGCGGTCGCGCCGGCGACGATCGAGACGCCGCATTCTCGAGCAGGTCACCGCCGAATTCATCGCCTACATGCGATCCAAGATCCCGATGGAGCGCTTCGCGACCCTCGAGGAGGCCGCCTCGTTGATCTGCTGGCTCGCGAGCCGCGAGTGCTCGTTCAGCACGGGGGCGGTGTTCGACCTGTCGGGCGGCCGGGCCACGTATTGACGTCAAAGGCGAAGGGAAGGAGGTGACAGAGATGGCTATGAAGAACCCTCGCCATCCCGACGCAGGCATCAAGCAGGAGCTGGACGAGGTGGGCCTCACCCTCGCTGAGGCCGCGAAAGGCCTTGGGGTCACTCGTCAACGGCGACTGCGGGATCACGCCTGAAATGGCGCAGCGCGATCTCGCGCAGCTGACGGCGCCACACCGCTGTGCGGGTTAGACTCCCAAGAGACGCAGCCCCAGCGCCACGCCCGCGGCGCGCATGTCCTGATCCAGCGTTGCGAGCGGCAGCCCCCGGCGCGCCGCCAGTTCAACATAGGCCGCATCATAGACGGTCAGCCCAAAGCGATCGGCGAGATCCAGCGTTGCCGTCCAGGCGTTGGAATCCGTCTGATCGTCCACGGAAACATCCAGGAAGGACAGATCGGCGAGCGCGGCGCGACGAAATTCCGCATCGATACGCCGGCGCCGCATTGCGCCGGTCAGGCTGTTTGCGACTTCGAGCCGCCACAGCGACGGGACGACCGCGCCGTGATCGGCCACAGCGTCGAACACCGCTCGGATCGGGTCCGTGGTCTCGTCGTCGTAGATCCAGGCCAGCGTCGCCGAGCTGTCGAGCACGAGACTCACGGTCGGCCTTCGTCCCGGTAAGCCTTCCATTCCGCCCAATCGAAGCGGCCGAGTTTTCGTGCTTGAGCGCGCTCACGAATGCGCTGAAGGGCGGCGCGGGCCTGCTCCCGGCTGCGCGTCGGGCGGGCGGGAACCAAACGCGCGACCTCCTTACCATGGCGGGTGATCATGATTTCCTCGCCCCCTTCGACAAGATCGAGCAACTGCCCGAGCTTGTTCTTCGCCTCGAAGGCGCCAACTTCTCGCATGGACTTGACCTTTTAAGCTAGGCTGGACTAGCTTATCAGCGGAGCGGCGCAATATCCAGGCTTCGCCCAAAGGACCGTCTCGCGAAACTGCACTCGCTCTACGTCATTCATTGAACGCGTTCGCGTTACCCCGGGTGGTCGAACTGAGCGAGCAACATGGATCGCGGGGTCAGGCTGGTGAATTCGAGGACTCGCTGCGGCGGCTCAACCTGGTCCAGGCAGACGTAGTTGCAAAAATCACCCCCCTGACCGGCGGCGTCTCGTCCGACATCAGCCTCGTCGAGGCCGGCGGACGGCGCTTCTGCGTCAAGCGGGCGTTGCCGAGGCTCAAGGTCGCCGCGCTGTGGGAGGCGCCGGTCGCCCGCAATGCGGCGGAGGCGGCATATTTTCGCGCGGTTTCTCGCTGGCTCCCAGGCGCCGTCCCGCGGGTGCTCGCGGAAGATTCCGAGGCGGGCCTGTTTGCGATGGACTATCTCGCTCCCGAGCGTTTTCCGCTGTGGAAGGCCGAACTGCTCGAGGGGCGGGTCGACCAGAAATTCGCCGCCGCCGTCGGGCGCGACCTCGCGCTGATCCATTCGAAGAGCGCCGCGGAGCCAAAGATGCGGGAGGCTTTCGCCAACGACGCGACCTTCGAGGCGATTCGCATCGAGCCCTACCTGCGCGCGACGGCGCGCGCGCATCCGGCGCTCGCCGCCCGGCTGGACGCGCTGGCGGAAACCACGCTTTCGACCAAGCGGGCGCTCGTCCACGGCGACGTCAGCCCGAAGAACATCCTGATCGGACCGGATGGGCCGGTCTTTCTGGACGCGGAATGCGCCTGGTTCGGCGACCCGGCCTTCGACATCGCCTTCTGCCTCAACCATCTCCTGCTCAAGGGCGCGCGCCAGGGCGTCGGCAAGACGCCCTATCTCGCGGCCTTTGCCGCGCTCGCCGGCGCCTATCTCGAGGGCGTCGACTGGGAGCAGGCGAGCGGCCTCGAGGCGCGCGCCGCCGGCCTCTTGCCCGCCTTGTTCCTAGCAAGGGTCGATGGAAAGTCTCCGGTCGAATATCTGACCCGCGACAGCGAGCGCGAGGCGGTCAGGCGTTGCGCGATCACGCTCGTCGCCGGGCGGCCGCAAAAGCTCGCCGAGGTCGCCGAAGCCTGGGAAGGCGCACGATGAGCGATCCGGTCATCCAATCCCTCATCGCGCGGCGTGTCTGGGACTCGCGCGGCCGCCCGACGGTGGAGGCGGAGATCGCCCTCAGCGACGGGGCGGTCGGGCGCGCGATCGCTCCCGCCGGCGCGTCGCGCGGCAGCCGCGAGGCGGTGGAGAAGCGCGACGGCGGCGCGCGGCTTGGCGGCCTCGACGTCCGCGGCGCTCTCGAAGGAATTTTGACCGAGATCGCGCCCGTGCTGATCGGCGCCGACCCGTTCGGTCAGGCCGCAATCGACCAACGCATGGTCGAGCTGGACGGCACGGAAAATCTCTCCCGGCTCGGCGGCAACGCCCTGACCGCGGTTTCGCTCGCGGTCCTCCAGGCGGCGGCGGCGAGCCGCAGGCTCCCGCTCTGGCGCCATCTCGCCGGCGACGGACCTGCGCTCATTCCGCTGCCTGAAATCCAGATTTTCGGCGGCGGCGCCCACGCCGGACGGCGCACCGACGTGCAGGACTTCATGATCGTTGCGCCGCGGGCTCAGACTTTCGCGGAGGCGCTCGAGACGACGGCCGAGGTCTACCAGGCCGCGGGCAAAGTCATGGCCGAGCGCGGCCTCCTTATGGGTGTGGCGGACGAAGGCGGCTGGTGGCCGGCCTTCTCGAGCAACGAGCAGGCGCTCGACGCGCTGATGTTTTCGATCGAACGCGCCGGCCTCAAGCCGGGCGAGGACGTCGCCATCTCGCTCGACATCGCCGCCTCGGAATTCGGACGGGGCGGACGCTACCGGCTCGGCCTCGAGAAGCGCGAACTGGACCGCGACGCGCTCGCCGAGCTGCTTCTCGGCTGGTGCTCTCGATATCCGATCCTGTCGATCGAAGACCCTTTCGCCGAGGATGACGTCGAGGGCTTTCGGCGCTTCATGGCGGCGGTTGGAGACCGGGTCCAGATCATCGGCGACGACCTCCTCGTGACGAACGCCCAGCAGGTCGCCGAGGCGGCGCGCGAAGGAAGCGCAAACGCGGTCCTGATCAAGGTCAATCAGGCCGGCACGGTCACGAGGGCAAAGGCGGCTCTCGACGAGGGCCTGGCCCATGGCTTCGGCACGATCGTCTCCGCCCGCTCGGGGGAAACCGAGGACGTTTCGATCGCTCATATCGCCGTCGGCTGGGGCGCGGGACAGCTCAAGGTCGGCTCCTTCGCGCGCTCAGAGCGGATGGCGAAGTGGAACGAGGTCTTGCGCATCGAGGAAGCGCTCGGCGCGAGGGCGCGTTTTGCCGGGCTGGACGGCCTGCCGGCGGGCAGGCGCAAGGCGTTGGCGGAGAGCGCGACGGGGCGAGGCGCTGCGGCGCCGGGCTGAGACCATCGGCTCGTCCACGTTCTCTATAGCGGCGACATTGGCGGTGTTCTCTGCAACCTTGATATCGATGGCCGAGAGGCGGAAAGTGTTGACCTCGTTTCAATCACCCACCTGAGCTTCAGCCGGAAGGTTCCCTTGTTCCGCGAGATCGAGGCCGACCAGCGGCATCGCATCGAAAAACTGAAAAAGCAGCAGGGTTTCGGCTAACGAAATCCCCTGCCCTACCCGTCGCGAGCGACCTGAAAGCCGGCGTAGGACTGGCTGACCGGCATCACCTCGAGACGGTTGATGTTGACGTGCGGCGGCAACTCGGCCACCCACAGCATCGTGGCGGCGATATCGACGCCGGTCAGCGGCGCAAAGCCGCGATAAAGCGCATCCGACCCTTTCCTGTCGCCGCCAGTGCGCACAAGGGTGAACTCGGTCTCGACCATGCCGGGCTCGATGGAGGTGACCCGGACGCCGGTGCCATGAAGGTCGGACCGCAGTCCCAGTGAGAATTGTTCGACGAACGCCTTGGTGCCGCCATAGGCGTTTCCGCCGGGATAGGGATAGGTCGCCGCCACCGAGGAAACATTGATGATCGCCCCTCGCCGCGAGATGAGGCCCGGCAGCAGCTTGTGGGTCAGCGAGATGAGCGCGGTCACGTTCGTGTCGATCATCGTCTTCCACTGAGCGAGATCGGCCCTCTGAGCGGGCTGGGTCCCGAGCGCCAGCCCCGCGTTGTTGATCAGCAGGTCGATGTCGCGGAAGCCTTCGGGAAGAGAGGCGAGCGCCTTGTCGCGCGCCGCCTCGTCCCGGACGTCGAAGACGGCGGGATAGAGCCTTTGAGGGCCGAGCAGGTCCAGAAGCGCGTCGAGCCGATCGGCGCGCCGGCCGGCCGCGACGACCCGCCAGCCCCCGGCGGCGAAGGCGATCGTTGCCGCCTTGCCTATGCCAGAAGTGGCGCCAGTAATGAGGGCGGTCTTGGTCATGGCGGCTCCCTTTTAAGCGCGGCGGGGCAAGATGTTCCGGCGGAGGTCCCCATCCCACCCGCCGCCGTTTATCGTCAACGCCCAGCCGTCGCCCTGCAGCCACGCCCCTGCGATCGGGTTCGCATCGAAGCGCAGCCAGCGCACCGCATGGTCGCCGCCGCGGCGGAAAGCCTCGACGAGCTTGCGGCCCATTTCGGCGTCCTGGGCGCCATCGCAGGCGATGAAGACGACGGCGGTGAGAAGTCTTGCCGGCCAGGCCTTCGACTCCTCCTTCGACCGCGTGATGAGCAGCATGGCGCCGCTCGAATGCGCGGCCTGAAGCGGGAAGAGGAGTCGGCCGCCCGGGTTCAGCGCCTCGAGCCAGGCGCGCGGCGGATGGGACGCGGCGCAGTTGACGTAAATGGCGTCCGCTTTCGGCAAGCCGTCGTTTGCCGCCGATTGCGCCCGCACCTCGACCTGAGGGTAGGCGGCGAGATTCGTTCGCGCCCGCTCGGCGATGTCGGCCTCGATCTCATAGGCGATCACCTTGCCGGCCAAGCCGACGAGATGGGCGAGGATGGCCGTGTAATAGCCCGCCCCCGCGCCGATCTGCACGACCGTCTCGCCCTCCTCGATCGCCAGCGCCTCGATGCTCATCGCATGCAGGGAGGGCTGGCCGTTGTTGATCCCGCGCCCGGAGTTCGATGGCGACGAGAACGTCCTCGTAAAGCCGGGCGGGGTCGGTCTCGCTCGACGCGCCAAAGCCGCCGCTGGAGACATACCATGGCGGCGGGCCCGAGAAATCCTCGCGCGGCACGGCGGCGAAGGCAGCCCGGATGCGGGGATCGGCGATTCCGGCGTTTCGCGTGATCGACGACGCGTAGGCCTCGCGAAGTTTTGCGGACCGGTCCGGCATGGCGCAACCCCGACGGCTCTGTCTCGCGCCAGATTTTCACGTCCGGACCCGCGCCGCAATCGACGCCTGTTTAAAGAATCCGCGCCGCCCGCAGTTTATTTCGCTTTCCCGCGCCGCCGCGAACGGCGAAAATCAAAGGGTCGAAACAAAGACCTGCCGAGGAGTCCGACATGCCGACGATCGCGACGCGCGACGGAATCGAAATCTTCTACAAGGATTGGGGAAGCGGACAGCCGATCGTATTCAGCCATGGTTGGCCGCTGTCGGCGGACGACTGGGATCCGCAGATGCTGTTTTTCTTGGGCCAGGGCTTTCGCGTGATCGCTCATGACCGACGCGGTCATGGTCGCTCGAACTCAGACCGCCGACGGCCACGACATGGATCACTACGCCGCCGATCTGGCCGCGCTGACGGAACACTTGAACCTGCGCAACGCGGTGCACGTCGGGCACTCGACCGGCGGCGGCGAGGTCGTCCACTACATCGCGCGCCACGGCGCAAGCCGTGTGGCGAAGGCCGCGATCATCTCGGCGGTGCCCCCGCTCATGGTCAAGACCGCGGCCAATCCCGGCGGACTGCCGAAAGAAGTGTTCGACGGACTGCAGGCCCAGTTGGCCGCCAACCGCGCCCAATTCTACTACGACCTGCCGTCCGGTCCGTTCTACGGGTTCAACCGCCCGGGCGCGAAGCCCGCGCAGGGCGTGATCATGAACTGGTGGCGCCAGGGCATGATGGGCGGGGCCAAGGCGCATTACGACGGCATCGTCGCCTTCTCCCAGACGGACTTCACCGAGGACCTGAAGGCGATCTCCGCGCCGGTCCTCGTCATGCACAGCGAGGACGACCAGATCGTGCCCTACGCGGACGCGGGCCCGCTGTCGGCGAAGCTTTTGAAGAACGGCACGCTGAAGACCTACCAGGGCTTTCCCCACGGCATGATCACGACCGAAGCCACGACGATCAACGCCGATCTGCTCGCTTTCATAAAAGGGTGAGCGCGCTCCGTCGCCAGCAGCTGGAATGTGGGAGGGTGGCCGGGCCGCGGCCCGTCGTCCGACGGCCATGGCAGTTGTCCGCAGCAGGTCTCGCGCCGTATGACTTGACCGTGAGGGTCATCCCGCGGCGCGGAGGGAAGCGGAGGGAAGAGGCATGTCGGAAATGGAAGGCGGCTGCGCCTGCGGCCATGTCCGCTACCGGCTGGCGTCGAAGCCGATGTTCGTCCATTGCTGCCATTGCCGCGACTGCCAGCGGCAGACCGGCAGCGCCTTCGTGATCAACGCGCTGATCGAGACCGACCGGGTGGAGAAGCTCTCGGGCGACACCGAGGCGGTTCCGGTCCCGACGGACAGCGGCCGGCCACACGTCATCCATCGCTGCCCGGTCTGCAAGGTCGCGGTCTGGAGCCACTACGGCGGCAATCAGCCGTTGAGCTTCGTCCGCGTCGGAACGCTCGACGAGCCCGCGGCTCTGCCGCCGGACGTCCATATCTACACGCGCTCCAAGCTGCCTTGGGTCGCCCTGCCCGAAAACGTTCCGGCTTTCGAAGACTATTACAGTTCGAAGACGCTTTGGCCGGAGGAAAGCTTGGCCCGGCGCAGGGCGATTTTCGGCTGAGCCTATAAGCGGGAACCGCTAAGGTGGGGCGCGTTTGGACGCCGAATTTCGGAGCAGGCCGATGGAAACCCTTCAGGACGAAGCCGCGCATCAGAAGGTGTTCGATCTCATCAAGGACATCCGAGTCGGGCAAATGGTGACCGTGAGTGCGGGTGGGAGATTGCATTCGCAGCCGATCGTGTCGCGGCAGGAGACGTTCGACGGCGAACTCTGGTTCTTCACCTCCACCCCAGCTGGCAAGGTCGGCGAGATCGACGAGAGCCTCGAGGTTCTGCTGGTCTATTCCGATCCGGCCCGACAGAACTCCGTCAGCTTCGAAGGCGAAGGCGAGGTGACACGCGATGAAGGCAAGGCCGCGGAGTTGTGGAGCGAACGGATGCGGGTCTGGTTCCCGAAGGGCCCGACCGATCCGGGCGTCGCTCTCGTCAGGGTCAAGGTCCGCGAAGCAACCTACTGGGATTCGCCCTCGAGCGCCGTCGTCATCGCTTACGGCCACCCCGAAGCCGGGGCGACGGAGAGTCCCGACGATGGAAAACCCCACGAGTTCTCGCGTGGTTCGCCGCCCTAGCGCCAGGCGCCGATTCGCCGCGCTCCTTTCTGCCATAGTGGCGGCATGATCCTCCGCCGATGGATCGTGGCCGGGACCGCGGCGCTCCTTCCCGCGATCGCCGCCGCTGAGCAAGCAGGCCCGGCCAACACGCTCGTCGACCTGCGCCACGAGTTCGGCGCGTGCCTCGGCGACAAGGCGCTTGGCCCGCCCGGATCCCGCGTGACGATCGTTTTCATGCTGAAGCGCGACGGCTCGATCTTCGGCAAGCCGCGCATCAGCTATTCGCATCTCGAAGGCGACCCTCAGACGCGGGCGCGTTTCCTTGCCGAGGCCGAGCGGGCGGTCGATTCCTGCCTGCCGCTGAAAGTGACTTCGGCTCTCGGCGCGGCGATCGCCGGGCGGATGTTCACGATCACGCTCGGGCGGGAGAAGCCGGCATCTGCGATTTAGAGGCCAGTTCCGATCGTCTGGAATTGTCGCCCAGCATGACGGAGCGGACTCCGGCGGCCCTCACCCCGGTTGGCTCTCAAGGCTACCGTCGATCCGGCGGCAGAAGAACCATGTCTGCGCCGGCACGACCTCGATGACGACGATACATATTCTCTTTGTAGGTATAATTACCCATTGATTTCGCCCCAACTCGAAAGCAGGCTAAACTTCTAATTCTCATGTTGTCTAAAGTTTATAGTGTCAATTGTAAGCAAACTTAATTATATTATCTAACGTCAAACGTCAATTGAGACAAAAATATTAAGATGACTGGGTACCGCTTCTTCACAGTCTTACTCGGGCAATCAGCTAAACCTTTGGGGGAATGAGCATGACGATTGTATCCAACACCGTGCTAACCAGCGGAGAGCATTTCGACGTCTCTTCACCAACATCTGCCTACTACACCACTGCCTACGCCGGGAGTTACCAGAAGGTCTACGGCGGCGGGTTTGCCTACGAGACATATGTCTCGGGCGGCGCGGAATATGTCTCGAGCGGCGGCCTCAACTCGTCTTCCTTCGTCTATTCAGGCGGCGCCGAGGACGTCTATAGCGGCGGACGCTCGTATTCCGCCGAGGTTTTCTCAGGCGGCGCCGACTATGTCTATTCGGGGGGTCTCGTCGAATTGACGGCGATTCTGGCCGCCGGACAGCAGACAGTCTACCATGGTGGCTCTGCTTACTATGACGCGGTCGAATCGGGCGGCGTGCAGACGGTGAGTGGCCTCACCTACGAAGACACGATTTACGTCGGCGGCACGCAAAACGTCTCGTTAGGCGGCGTTGCAGAATACGGCACGATTGACCTGGGCGGCACGCAAAATGTCTCCGTAGGCGGCTTTGCGGAGTACAGCGACGTCCATGGCCTTGAGCAAATCTATGCTGGGGGCTCCGGTTACGGCGAGCGCATCTCTAGCGGCGGTCATCTCGATGTCCTGCAATTCGGATTCGACAGCGAGTTGATCGTCTACAGTGGCGGACATGAGTTGGTGTCCGCGGGAGGCGAGGCGGACTCCACCTCCGTGGAGTTGGGCGGGTTTCTATCGGCCCATGATCGCACCTTCGACACGTATATCTACAAGGGAGGCACGCAGACGATCCTAAGCGGCGGCCAGGACGATTTCGCATCGATTTATGGCAAGGAATACATCTCCGCCGGAGGCCTGGGCTACGGCGACACCATCCACAGCGGCGGCAGGGAGGACGTGCGCGCAAACGGCGTCACCAGCGGAGCGATCATCAGCTCGGGCGGGACCGTTGTCGTCTCCTCGGGTGGCACGGTCTCCGACGCCACGCTCAGGGGCGGCACGTTGACGGAACTGGCGAACGCGGACATGTCCGGCGACCTGATCATTTCGAGCGGCACGGCGAATCTCTCCGACAATGTCGCAAGCGGAGAGGAGGTCTTGTTCGCCGGCTCCGGCGGCGATCTCGCCCTATACAACGTAACGCAGTTCCACGCGACGATCGGCGGTTTCTCGACCGGCGATAAGTTCGACCTTGGCGGCTTCGCCTACAGCGCCGGAGAGAAGGAGACTTTCAAGGAGAACGCCGCCCATACCTCGGGATTGCTCACCGTCACCGACGGCGCCGAAGTTGCGAAACTGACGTTGCTCGGAAACTACACCTCGAGCGACTTCGCCCTATCAGACGACAATCATGGCGGCACCGCCGTCAAGTTCGCCTGAATCCGCGAGCCCGGCAGCGCCCGCCGCCTCGACGGCGGGTTCGCTCGAGTCCGCTCTGGCAGTTCGCTCTTTGCTTTGGGCGTTCTGTCCCCATGCGACCCTTTGGCGTATCTGGAGCTGCGCGGGCCACATCCTTATCGCGCTATGTCCGCGGCGCGGGCCGCTTACGGCTGCCGCCAGGACGCCAGCGAGAAGATCAAAAGGCACGCCGCGATCAAGGCCAGGCCCACGAAAAATGCGGGGACCGCGGCAAAATGCAGGTCGGGAATCCACCCCGACATCGCCAGCGATATCAAAGCGGTGAGCGCCGGCACGAGATTCCAGAACATCGTGGCGAAGCCATTGTCGCCGCCGGTCACGGTGAGGGTGATCTGATAGAGGATGCGGCCGAAGGAGGCGGCGATGATCGTACCTCCAATCATGAGCATGACGGCGACGAATTGTGCGTCGAACTCGAGCTCCGAGCGGAGGTACAGGATGACGACGCTGGCTGGGATCAGGATGACGTTGGCGACGAAGAAGTTCGCCGCGACCGTGGCGGACTCGTCGTATCTGGCGAACCATCGGTGCATCAGCGTCCCGCCGAGCGCCGAGCATATCGGCACCGGAATGATCCAGAGCCACCCGCCATTCTGAAGGCTTTCGGCCAGTTCGCTCATTGTCGGCCGGACCGATACGGGGATCTGGCTCCAGGCAACCGCCATCGCTCCCAGGAACGCGCCGAGGAAACACCCGAAGAACACGATCGGCGAAACCGGGATCGGAACCCGGGATATGACGAGCGCCACCATGGCGGCCCAGAACGGCGACAGGTTCAGGATCGCCGATACGATGACGGGATGCGAGTTGCCGAGCCCGAGGTTGTACAGTAGCAGGCCGCTCATGCCGATGGCGAACAGGACGGCCAGTCCGCGATAGTTCGATCGGTCGCGAAGCAGGGCGATGAAGTCGCGGCGGCTCTCCGGCCGCGCCGTCACCAGGGGAATGGAGATCAGGAGGGCGATCTGGGTCAGGCAGACGAACTGCAACGTGGTGAGGCGCCTCGCGGCGAGAAAGGAAAAAGGCTCCTGGCACGCCAGCAGAAGGGCGGTGACCACAGAATAGAGGCTTCCCAGCCTGTAATTCGGGACCGCGGATTTCGGCATGTCGGAGCGACCCCCTCACCAACTTTGTCGCCAGCGTCGCCGCGAAGGCCTAGCACGAGCGCCGCCGTGAAGCACCGCCGAGTCCCTCGTCCTACTTTTTCTCCGGCCCGCGGGACGGCTGCCAGGCCTTCAGCGAGAAGAAGAGCAGCGAGGCTACGATCAACGTCAGACCGATGAAGAACAGGGGATCGACGACAAAGTGCAGGGAGGCAAGCCAGAACGACATCGCCAGCGATATGAGAGCGGTGAGCGCCGGGACGACGTTGAAGAACATCGTGACGAAGCCGTTGTCGCCGCCGGTGACCGTCAAGGCGACTTGATAGAGAACGCGGCCGACGGATCCGGCGAGGATCGTGCCGACGATCATGAGGATGATCGTGGTCGGCCCGTCCCATGAGCCCAGTTCGGACCGCCTGTACATCATGAATATCGTCGCCGGGATCAAGACGACGTTGGCGACAAGAAAATTCGCCGCCACTGCGGCCGACTCCTCGTACTTCGCGAACCATTTGGCGATCAGCGTGGCGCCTAAGGCGGTGCATAGCGGCACGGGGATCGCGTAGACCCAGCCGCCCTGGAGAAAGTCGTGCAAAAGGTTCATTGCCGGCTTGCCGGCCCCGCCGTTCTGGCTCCAGGCGACCGCCATTGCGCCGACGAACGCGCCGAGGAAACTGCCGAAAAACACGGCCGGCGAAACCGGAAATGGAACCTTTGCGATCAGCAGCGCCACCAGCGCGGCCCAGAACGGCGACAGATTGACGACCGCCGATATGATTACCGGATTGGCTTTGCCGAGGCCGTAATTGTACAGTAGCAATCCGGCGAGGCCGATCGCGAACAGGGCGGCCAGCTTTCCGTAATTGGACACGTTTCCGAGCAGCGCCACGAAGTCGCGCCGGCTCGCCCGGCGCGGCAGCGTCACCAGCGGAATGGAAACCATCAGGGCGAACTGAGTCAGGAAGACGAACTGCAGCGTGGTCAGCCGCTTGGCGGCAAGAAAGGAAAAAGGCTCTTGGGTCGCCATCAGGAGGGCGGTGACCACGGCATAGAGGCTTCCGAGCCTGTAGCTGGTCCGAGTCGCGGATCGCGGCATGCCGAAGTACACCTTTGGAGAGAAGGCCCGTACTCCCTAAACGTCGAAGCCCTCGGGATGGGCCCCGGCCACGAGCCCCGGGCCGCAGGTCCATCCGCGAAGCCGGGTCAACGCCGCGCGTGACGGGGCCCCCGCACGCCACTATCCTGTGGTCCCGGCCATCGAATAGGACCGTCCATGCTGGCGCGCAGGTTCGCCATGGCGATCGCCCTGATCGCCGGCCTGATCGGCTCGCAAGGGCCCGAGTTCGCGCAGCAATACCGCCAGCGCATCGGCGGCGCGCTCGATGAGCTGAAACGGATCGTGGCCGAGTTCGACGCCGAGGCGGCGAGCCAGCATCTCACCCCCTCCGCTGGCGTGAGACGCCTCGAGGACAACAGCGATCCGCTCGCCCGCCGACGCGGCGAGGACATCGAGCGAACGATCGAGCGCGCCGACCGCCTGCAACAGCAGCTTCAGGCGATGACCGCCGCCGGCCCGCTCATGCGCCTTGTCGTAATGGCCGAGGACTTCGATCCCGGGGTCGCGCGGCGCACGCTCGACGATTACGAGCCTGCCGCGCCGCTGACGTTCGAGGCCGCCGCGGTCGGGATTGTCGCGGCGATCTTCGGCTGGGCGGCGACCCATTTGTGCGCCTGGCCGTTTCGCCGCCGGTCGCGGCTGCGGACCCAGGCGAGCGGGTGATAGGCGGCGCCCAGCTCAGTGCAGTTTCACGGTCGGCGCGGGCCGGGAGCCCGGCATGAAGAAGCCCAGCACGGCTCGCCCGCGGCCGTACAGCGCGGCTTCGTGCATCTTGTAGAGCGCACGATACATCAGCCGGGCGAAAAAGCCTTCAACGAAAAAGCTGGGGCCGACGAGGCCCATCAGGCTTCCGACCGTGCTGAATTTGCCGAGCGACACAAGAGAGCCGAAATCGCGATAGCTGAACGTCTGCAACGCACGGCCCGCGAGGCGGTCGTTCAATTGCTTGACCATGAAATCCGCCATTTGATGCGCGGCTTGGGCGCGCGGCGGGACGGGTTGCGGAAAGCCCTCTCGCGGGCAGGACGCGCAATCGCCAATGGCGAAGACGTGATCGTCCCGCGTCGTCTGCAAGGTCGGACGCACGACAAGCTGATTGATGCGGTTGGTCTCCAGCCCGTCGATATCGGCGAGAAAGGCCGGCGCCTTCACGCCGGCGCACCAGACCACGAGGTCGGAGGGGATGATCTCCCCGTCGGCGAGCCTCACCCCGTCTTCCATCACTTCGGCGACGCGCGCGCCGGTGCGCACCTTCACGCCGAGCTTCGCCAGGAGGTCGTTGGTCGAACGCGAAATGCGCTCAGGCAGGGCGGGAAGGATGCGGTCGCCCGCTTCGATGAGAATCATCCGCAAATCGCGATCGGGATCGATCTTGTCGAGCCCGTAGGCGACGATCTCGCGCGCCGTGTGGTGGAGCTCGGCGGCGAGCTCGGTCCCGGTCGCGCCCGCGCCGATGATCGCCACATGCAGCTGCCCGGGGCGGATGGGCTCGTTCTGATGGTGCGCCCTGAGGCAGGCGTTGACCACACGACGGTTGAAGCGGCTCGCCTGTTCCGGCGTCTCCAGCGGCACCGAGAATTCCTTGGCGCCCGGCGTGCCGAAATCATTGGTGACGCTGCCGACCGCGATGACCAGCGTATCGTAGGCGAGGGTCGTTTGCGGGCTGATCTCGCGCCCGTCTTCGTCCTGAACCGTCGCCAGCGTGATGGTCTTGGCGGCGCGATCGAGACCGATCATCTCGCCGTTGCGATAGCGGAAATTGCGCCAGTGGGCCTGCGCCATATAATTCAGTTCGTGCCGCGACCGGCGCAGGCTGCCTGCTGCGATGGAATGGAGCAGAGGCTTCCAGATATGGGTCCGGCTGCTGTCGATCAGCGTGATGCGGGCGCGGCCGGATTTGCCAAGACCATCGCCCAGCTTGGTGGCGAGCTCGAGGCCCGCGGCGCCCCCGCCGACGATGACAATGTGGTGGGGCAAAGGCTGGACCATGCGTTTGCCGAAGGTCTTCCGATTGGAAGACGGCGCGTTGGCCGACATTCCAACCGCAGTATCGGCTGCTTCGCGACGAATGTTCAAGTCGACCTGATGCATTTGACCTCTTACGGCTTGGGGTTGTTGAGCGGTTCCTTCTGCAATGGGCGATCGGTTGTATAACGTTTTGCTGCGATGCACAATAGCTATGCTGCGACGCACAAGAATGCTGCCGCATTTTTTCCACCGTGCATTGGACCACCGAGAAGCGTTGGGTGGGCGAATTCAAAGACTTGCGGAATTGGCTGCGCGGATTATCGACGCGGCATATGCCGAGGGGCCGGACGCGGTTCGGCTGGCGATGATCGAGGCTGACGCCTACCTGGCGTCATTCGCGCCGGCCCGGACCCCAGCGGCGGTTGCAAAACTGGTGGAGCTGCTCTTCGAGAGGAGCCCAAGGACCGAGGCGATGGATCAAGTCCTCTTGGCCATCACTTCGACGCCGAAACACTGACTGCGATCCAACCGGCGCACGGCGGGGCCGCCTGGCTGCACGTCATTTTCCCCCTCGTGGCTCAATCACGACTCAGCGCCATGGCGGCGATTTCGGTATGGATCCGCAAGAAAGGACCACGCCCAGCATTTGTGCCGAGCGCGTCTTATCGAGGGGCTTTCTGTATGGCCCCGTGGTCGCCCTCAACGCCCAACCGCGATCGCGGCGATTAAAGCCCGCAGCGCCTGTTCGCCTCGGACGATTGCGCCATCGGGAAGGGTTGCGGACTCGAATCCCTTCCAGACGTTGCGGAGGAGGTCCTCAGCCGCGCTGATGAAGGCGCTCTCCGTCGTGAACCGGCTCTGGCCGTCTCGATCCGTTCTGCGGTCGTAGCTCTCGATGATCCATTCCATTTGCAATCCTCGGTTCCCTCCGGCGCACGACATATACGCGAGTTGGGGGACGAAAGGATGCCTCAAGTGGAACAGGGCGCGCTTGTCCACGGCTTCGAGTCACGCTGTCCGGCCGCGCCATAAGCAGATTCCTTCAGCCAGCCCAACGAATGATCCGATGAAGGCGTGGTTCGACTGAAGATTCACCTTCGTCATGGCCGGGCTTGACCCGGCCATCCACCCGGCAGCGTCGCCGCCGCCGGCGGAGTTCAATATGCTCCCTTGTTTCAGTATTTTACTCGAAGAGCTGGATGTTCTCGTGGGTGGCCGGGTCAAGCCCGGCCATGACGGACGAGAAAGGCTGATCTGCGACCAACCCTGCCAACAGCTAGCGCCTATGTCATCGATGCGTCTGCCAAACGCCGTTGAGCTTTCGCACGAATTGATCGGCGTCGATCTGGGCTTCCCGTTTTGTCGCGAAGGAATAGAGCGATTTGTCTCGCACTCTCATATTCTCGGAGACGCTCCACCGATAGCGCTCCGGACGAATGGCGTCTCTGGCAATATCGATCGTGAACATCGGAGCTTCGACCATTCACGCATCATGCACCGCCAGCGCAGGCGGGGCCAGAACGAAATCGCCTGCCCCATTCGCCTCATTCGCTATAATTTCCCGGCCGGCTTTTCCTTCGCCATCATTGGCGCCATCCTGGCGAACCCAGGCTCATCGGCTCGCGCGCGTGCGGGGAGGAGATTTCATGAAGAGACAAACCATGGCCGTGGCGCTCGCAGCGGCGCTGTGCGGCCTTATCGCGGCGCCGGCGCTCGGGCAGAACGCCGCGCCGGCCGCAGCCGCGCCTGCGAAGGTTAAGGCCAAACCAGCGAAAGCGACCGCGGGCATGCCCACCGTCACGGTGACAGTGACGAACGCGCGCAAGGCCGATCTCGTCCAGCTGCAAGCGGCCGAGAGCGGTTCGGCAAGCTGGAAGAAAGTGCTTGGGCCGCTTAAGGCGGGCAAGCAGGCGTCGGCCCAACTGCCGCGAACCTTCAATTGTCGCATGGACCTGCACGGGACCTTCGCCGACGGTCAGTCGATGGACGCGTCCGACGTCGACGTCTGCGCGCAAAAGACGCTCAACCTGACCGAGTGAAGGCGCGGGCGCGGTCGGGGGAAACTGCGCAGGCTAGCGCAAGTCACCCCCCAGCTTGTCGCACGGACCGCCGGTCGCCGGACCACTCTGGCGATCAGCCAATGCGACCGTCTCGCCCGGGAAAGATTGCCCGAATGTGATCGTGAGGAGGCCGGCGATCGCCCACGCCATCACGATCGCCGTGAGGGCGATGATGATCTGTCGTGTGTCGTGGTCCGTCATGGCCTTACTCCGGCTGGCGCTCCCCAGCGCAGCCGGCCTGAACATCATATCGTTGCGGCAGGCGCTGTGACCTCGCTCACACCTCGGAATTCGAGAGCGCGCGCGAGGCTCGCTGTTCGTGGCAAGCAGGCGCCCCGGTCAAATCCCGCTGTCGCTCCGCGTCACACTTTCGAGCACCACCTGCGCCTCGGCAATCTCCGGCATTTCCGGCGTCGGCAGAAAGCCTTTCAGGGCTGGCGCGAGGACCGCTGTAGCAGGACCGCGGGCGCGCGGTGTCGGACGGCGGGTTTGGCGGGAATGTGTCTCGCCTCCGCTCCGGGGAGAGGAGCCAAGGTCGAGACCTCGTACGCCGCTGCGGGCCACGGCTATCGGTCGGCGAGCGCACTCAAGACGTTGGTGCGGGAAAAGTCCTCGCCGACGAACAGCAGCGGGCAGGCATTCTGCATCGCGAGCTCATAGGCGAAGCAATCGCCGAAATTGAGCGCGGCGGGATGCCATCCTTTGCCCCATCGCGCATATGCGACGGCCACACGCCCGGCTGTATCCTTCGTCACCGGAACCACCTCCAGATCGAGCGCCTCTGCGAGCTCGGCCATTTCAGTCAAGCGATTTCGGCCCCGCGCCACGATCAAAGCCTCGGCAAAAGTTCCAGCTGAAATCAACACCCGATCATCCACGGCCAAACGATCGCTGCAATGGTCGGCGGCGGCTTCCTGCAGGACGATCGCCATCAGCGCCGACGTATCGACGACGATCATTTCGGCAGGCCGAATTCGTCATAGAGAAAGTCCTGGCTTCGCGCCGCGTCAGGGCCCGGACTGTCTTCCCCCTTCCAGGAAGCGCGCAACTGTTGAAGCCGCGCTTTACGCTCCTGCTCGGTCCCTTGCCGCAGACGAACCGGAGTCAGCCGGACAACGCGATGTCCGTGACGCGTGAGCACGACTTCGTCGCCGGCCTCCGCGCGGCGCACGAGATCGGCTAGGCGGCCTTTCGCTTCGCTGATCGGAATTTCCATGGCGCAAGCGCTCCGAAATCGGCGCGTTATTTGGACCAATCGTAGGTCCAAGTCAACGAATTTTGAAGCCTTGGCCAGGGCAATCGACTGAACACTGCCGTGGCCGCGGGTGATCTGCTCACCCCTTGTGGGGGAGACAGGATGGGGGTCGCGGTTCTCTCAGTTTAGATCGGCGCGACCGCGGAAAGGGCAGTGAGACCCCCCTCCCGACCCGCCGCCCCACAAGGGGAGCGGGGACGCACTCCGAAAGCTGTGTTCATTCTTCAATCGATTCCCCTACTGATCAAGCACCTGCGCCTTTGACCTCGTCTGTCTCAACGAGTTCCGCGAGCAGCGCCTGCGCCTCCCCGATCTCCGGCATTTCCGGCGTCGGCGAGAATCCTTCGAGCGCCGGCGCGAGGACGGCGTGAGCTTCGGCGGGACGGCCGGTCGATCGGTAGAGTTTGGCGAGGGAGAGTGCGGCGCGTAGTCCGAAGCTGCGCGCCCCGTGATTTCTCGCGATGGCGACGGCGGCGCGGTAGGCGTCCTCGGCAGGGCCGGGGTTGGCGGAATCGCGCTTCAGAAGGGCGTCGCCGCGCAATCGGTGAAGGTAAGCGTCCGTGTAATGCTCCCCCGTCTCCTGCGCGATCCCCAGTCCTTGGTCGATCAGCGCGAGCGCGCTTTCAGCGCCCCGCGCTTCGGCCTCGAGCTCGGCAAGCAACCCGTGATGCCATGGCGCGCCCGCGCGATTCCCTTTATCGATGTGTTCCTCCAACGCCTGCCTCAGCCCGGTGGCGCGCGACTGTGGGTCGAGCAGGCGGCCATGCGCCCAATTCGAGTAGATCCGACCGATCGCAGCGTACTGCTCGATGCCGTGCTCTTCGATCAACTCGAGCAACGCGTCGGCGCTCATGGCCGTAGCTGGGACGTCGCCGCGGCGCGACTCGAGAATGGTCTTCCAATGGAGCGCGTTGGCGATCGTTGCGGGCTGGCCCAATTTCTCCGCGCGGAGAAGCGCCTGATCGATGAGTTCGCGCGCGCGGTCGATATCGCCCAGATGCCAATCGGTCAGGGCGAGGTAGGCTTGAGCCCTGACTTCGGTGTCAATGCCGAACGAGAGCTGAGCCGCTTCGTCCGGTTTAAGGACAGCGTCCCGCTCAAGCATTGATCGCGCCGCAATCAAATCGCCTTGAAACAGCAAAATCAGAGCGAGCATGAGCCGGGCCAAGCGGGCTCCTGCGAAATCGCCCTCGGCCTCGGCCTCCCGCAGGCAGGTCTCGGCCGCATCCCGCGCCCGAGCAAATTCGCCGCGCACGAAGGCGTGCAACCAATGCGCCGTATGGACGGCAAAGCGCGCAGCGGCGTCTTCGGTTGATTCCGCGAGATCGGCAGCGCGCGCGAACGCCGCCTTGGCGTCCCCGGCTACGAAGCCCTTCGACCACAGAAGCGCCTGGCCATAGGTAGTTTGCAGCTTCACCCACCGCTCGCGCCGCGCCGCATCGGCCTTGACTGCGTCGCTATCAGCGAGCGCCGCAAGCAGCGCCTGCGCCTCCCCGATCTCCGGCATTTCCGGCGTCGGCGAGAATCCTTCGAGCGCCGGCGCGAGGACGGCGTGAGCTTCGGCGGGACGGCCGGTCGATCGGTAGAGTTTGGCGAGCGAAAGCGAAGCCCGCAGACCCCAAGAGCGAGCGCCCTGCTCCTTGGCGATGGCGAGGGCAGATCGGAGCGCTTCCTCCGCAGGGGCGGCGCACGACGGATCGCGTTTGAGCAGAAGCTCCCCGCGCAGAAGGTAGGGAAAGGCGAGGTTGCAACGATATTCGACCCGATTCCCGAGCGCGATCGCTTCGTCGATGCGCGCGAGCGCGCTCTCCGCGCCCAGTGCCTCCGCCTCGAGCTGCGCGAGCAGCGTGTCATAATGCCATGTTCCGATTCTTGCGCCTTGATCGGCGCGCTCGGCCATCGCCCGGCGAAGATCTGCGGCGCCCGCCGCGGCGTCATAAAGTCGGCCTCGCGCCCACCCAGCGCACAATTGCGCGGTTGCGCGCCAGAACGGCGTCCCTTGCTCCCGGCCGAGACTGTCTAAGGCCTCTGCCGCAGTCAACGCGGCGGCAGCGTCTCCGCGCAGGATTTCGAGCTGGGTTTTCCAATAGAGCGGATGGGCCATCGAGGGCGCGTGGCCGAGTTCGTTCGCGCGCCGGATCGCCTGGTCGATCCACTCGCGGGCGCGTTCGAAGTCCCCCAATTGCCACATGGCCACCGAGAGAACGGACATGACGATGGGGCCGGTCGCGTCGTGGAAGCGCTCTTGTGTCTCCCGATCGCGCTCAAGTTCGCAAGCCTCGAGCGCACGCTCGCAATAGGTCCGGGCCTGGAGGAACTCCCCGGCCTCGTAGCACGCCAGAGCGAGGCCGCGGAGTGCGACCCCAGCTTCGACGGCCCGACCCATGTCTTCCGCCTCCTTCAGGAAGCCCAACTCCAGTTCCCGTGCAGACTGCAATTCGCCTCGCACGAACGCCCATGTCCATTGAAAGTGGGCCGCGGCGAAGCGATCGGCGAAATCGTCGGTCTTGGCCGCGAGCTCCGTCGCGCGCGAGAAGACGGCCCTGGTTTCCTCGGATGCAAACCCCTTGGCCCACATCATCGCTTGCCCATAAGCTGTTTGCAGATGCAGGCGCCGTTGCCGCCGCGCCACCTCCTCCTTGACCTGGTCAGTCTCCGCAAGCGCCGCAAGCAGCGCCTGCGCCTCGGCGATCTCGGGCATTTCCGGCGTCGGGGCATCCCCCCTCTCCCGTCCAGGAGAGGGGTCGGGGGTGAGGGTCCGCGGACCGTCGTAGTCTGCCCGGTAACCCCCATCCCAAGCCCTTCTCCCCGAGTGAGAAGGGAGCGGAAAGCCTTCGAGCGCCGGCGCAAGGATTGCGTGGGCTTCGACAGTGCGGCCAGTTGATTGGTAGAGTTTGGCGAGCGCGAGGGCGGCGCGGAGTTCGAAGCTGCGCGTGCCCTGCTGCTTCGCGACGGCGATGGCGGACTGCAAAGCGTGCGCGGCTGGCGCGAAATTGGCCGGGTCGCGCTTCCACAGAAGTTCGCCTCGCGTCCGGCGCAGTTCCGCTTCGTATTGGCGCAAGCCAAGGCTCTCGCATGTCGCCAGCGTTTCGTCGAGAGTTGCGATGGCGCGGTCGAGATCGCCGGCCCGAGCTTCGGCCTCGGCCAGCGCATTTTTTATCAGCCCATCGAGAAACAGAACCTTTTGTTCACGTAAAAGCTCCGCGCTGCGGCGCATGTCTTCGAGGCCGCCGGGCAAGTCGTTCTCGGCCCTCGCCCATCCTTCGAAAAACATTGCGATAAGGCGGAACTGGCTGAGGTTGTGCTCGCGGGCCAACCTCGCGAACTCCAGAGCGTTCGCCCTTCCGCGCTCCCGGTCTCCGCGCAACATTGCGAATTGCGCCGCGTAGCTGCTTCCGATCGCGAGCGTGGTGACGTGCGCGAGGGACGCCATGCGCGCCACCATCCGCTCGATGAGCGAGGCCGCGCGATCGATCTCGCCGAGAGGCCACAAGGCCAACGCGAGGCACGCCATGGCGGCGACGCCTTCATCAAGTCCAAAGCGAAAGGCCAAATCGTCGTCCTGGCCGGGGTGGAACAAGTCGAGCGCTCGTTCGAGATGTCCGCGCGCTTGGACGTACTCCCCCGCGCAGTGGTGGGTAGACCCGCAACTGCGATGCGCAACGCCGGCCTCGCGAGAGTCGGGTCTCGCCGCGACGTCGCCGAGGAAGTCCCTCGCGCAGGCCCTCATCAACGAAAGCTCGCCGCGGATGAAGCTGCCCACCCAAAGGCCGTAGTTAGCCGCCAATCGATCGGGCGCATCTTTGTCGCCGGTTGCGGACTCGCGGGCCTTAGCGAAGGCTTCCGTCGTTTCCGGCGCGCCGAAGCCGCGCGCGGCGATCAGCGCGTTGCCGTAGCCGACTTGCAGGCGTAGCCGGCGTTGCCGCTGCGCCTGCTCCGCCTTGACCTCGTCCGTCTCCGCCAGCGCCGCAAATAGCGCCTGCGCCTCCGCGATTTCCGGCATTTCCGGCGTCGGGATATCCCCCCTCTCCCGTCCGGGAGAGGGGTCGGGGGTGAGGGTCCGCGGATCGTCATCGTCTGGCTGGTAACCCTCATCCCCGACCCTTCTCCCAGAGGGAGAAGGGAGGGAAAGGCCTTCGAGCGCGGGCGCGAGGACAGCATGGGCTTCCATATGTCGGTCGGTCGATTGGTAGAGCTTGGCGAGCGAGAGCGCAGCTCGTAACCCAAAACCCCGCGCTCCTTGCTGCTCAGCGATCGAAAGCGCATGCTGGAGCGCTTGCTCGGCCGCCGCCGAATCGGTCGGGCTGCCCTTCAGCAGCGTTTCACCGCGCGCGCGATGCAGCTCGGCGTCGAACGCGGAGTGGCCGGTTCGTTCCGAGGTCGCCAGCGCGTCATCGAGAATGACGAGCGCGCGACCCGCATCGCCGGCCCGAGCCTCGGCCTCGGCGAGCGCGATCTTGATGAGGCCGTCATACGTGAGGACATTGAGTTTGCGCAGCAGCTCCGCCCCGCTCCGCATTTCCTCAAGCCCGCGACGGGGCGCGCCGCCTGCACTTTTCGCAAAACCCTCGAGAAAAGCCGCATAGGCGCGCCACATAGGCAGATCGTGCTCACGGGTGAGTCGGGCGAGCTCAATGGCGTGCGGAGCGGCGCGAGAGGCCTCGCCTCGCATGAGTTCAAACATCGCCGCGTGCATATTCGCGTGGACGCGCGTCGCGACATGGGAAAGGCCGGCTGATCGCGCCTGAGCGTCGCCGATGAGCGAAACCGCACCTCTGAGCTCGCCCATCGGCCAAAGCACAAATGCGAGGTGAACCGAAGCCACGACGCCGGCGTCATATCCAAAACGAAACGCGAGATCGTCGTCGCGACCCGGCACAAACAAGGCGAGAGCGCGTTCGAGATGGTTTCGCGCTGGGCCATACTCTCCAGCAAACCAATGCGTCCCCCCGACCGTACGATGAGCGACTGCCGCCTCTGCCGAATCGGGCCTTGCCTGGACATCGCCAAGGAACGCCTCGGCATGCGCCCTCATCGCCGGGAGCTCGCCCCGAACGAAGCTGCCGACCCATAGGCCGTAGTCAGCCGCCAGCCGCTCTGGAGCATCCTTGTCGCCGGCTGATTTGTCGCGCAGCCTCGCGAAGGCGTCTCTCGTTTCCGGCGCCCCATGTCCACGCCCCTAAATCAAGGCATTGCCGTAGGCGACTTGCAAGCGAGCCCGTTCGCCCGACGGCTCCACCGCCTTCGCCTCCGCCGCCTTGTCCGCCAACGCGATCGCCTTGCCGAGATGGGCGATCGCCTCCTGGAAGGCCGATCGTCGCAAAGCCTGGTCGCCCGCCTTGCCCCACCATTCGATGGCGAGATCGTCGAGGCCCGCTTCGGTGAAATGATGAGCGATCGCCTCCGGCTCGGCCCTCGACTCCAAGAGCGCTTCCCCCGCGCGCTGGTGCAGAGCCTGGCGGCGGCTCTTCAGCAAGCTGTCATAGGCGGCGTCCTGGATCAGCGCATGCTTGAAGCGATAGGTCGCTTGTGCGCCCGCGCCCTCGACAAACAGAAGGTCCACGTCGACGAGGCGGTCAAGAGACGACTGGAGGACGCGGTCGTTGACCCCGCCTACAGCGGCGAGCAGCGCAAACGAAAAATCGCGCCCGAGCACCGCGCCGATCTGCGCGACTTCGCGCGCTTCGCCGAGCCGATCGAGCCGCGCGGCGAGCGACTGCTGGAGCGTCGGCGGGATCGCCTGCAAGCCGCCCACCTCCCCGCGCTCGAGAAGAAGGCGCGTGACCTCCTCGACAAAAAGCGGCACGCCGCCCGTGCGTTCGCTCACCCCCTCGACCACCTCCTTGCTCAGTGCGTGACGGGCGGCGAGCTCGCCGACCATGAGCGCGACGTCGGCGCGGTCGAGCGGGCTGAGCGCGATGACGCTGTGATTCGCGCGTAGGCCCCAAGGCGCCCGGAAATCGGGCCGCGTCGTTGCAACAATCAAGAGCGGGGCTTGCGCGCCGCGCTCGGCGAGCGCCTGCAGAAGATCGAGCGAAGTCGGATCCGCCCAGTGCAGGTCTTCAAAGGCGAGCGCGATGGGCTGTGACCGCGCCCCGGCCAGAATCCAGGCGATCAGCGCCGAGAGCTGTTTTCGCCTCAGCTCCTCGGCCGACAGATCCGCAGCGCGGCCCGGAGGAAGCGGGATGTCGACCAGCGGCGCAAGAAGCGGCGCGTGCGCGACCGGATCGAGGCCGATCAACTGCAAAGTGTTTTCGAGGTCGGCGAAGCGCTGGCCTGCATCCGTGTCCGCGTCGCCGAAGCGCTGGCGACCCCATTCGGCGATCGGGTGCAAAGGCGTGTTCTGCAGGAGTTGCGACGACGACCACTCGACCCAGGTGTGCGAGGTCTCGCCCAGACGGTTGCGGAACTCCTCGACGAGCCTCGACTTGCCGATCCCAGGCTCGCCGACGATCTGCACGAACTGCCCTGCGCCCGAGCGCGCCCGCTCCCAACGCCGCATGAGGAGGTCGAGCTCCTCCGAGCGGCCAACGAGCGGGCCCAAAACTCTCGCGCGGCCGCGCCGCCCACCACCGCTCGCCCGGGCGATGCGATAGAGGCTGATCGGACCGGAAACGCCTTTGAGGTCGTGAGCGCCCTGATCCTCGGCCACGAATAATCCGGCGACTTGCCGCTGCACGTTTGCGGTGACGAGCACGGATCCCGGCTCGGCCGCTCCCTGGACGCGCGCCGCGACATTCGGCGCCTCGCCGAACACCTCCCCAGTCGTGTCGACCACGACCGGCCCCAATTCGAGCCCGATCCGCGCCGCGAGCTTGGGCGCGCCCTTTGCGGCGTTCCTGGCGTTGAGGTCGGCAAGCGCGCGGTGGATCGCGAGCGCCGCGCGCACCGCTCGCTCGGCATCGTTCTCCTGCGCTTGGGGATAGCCGAAGAGAGCCATGAGCCCGTCGCCGAGGCGCTTCAGCACATGCCCGCCGAGCCCGGTCACCGCCGCCGACGCCGCATCGAGATAAGCGCTCACCAGATTTCGCCAGTCCTCTGGATCGAGCCGCGCTGCGAGGGCCGTCGAGCCGACGAGATCGCAGAACATGATGGCGATGGGCCGTCGCTCGGCCGTAAGCTCAACGGCCGGTTTTGGCGGCGCGGATGAAGGCTGAGACCCCGCGGCAGCTCCGCTGCGCTGCGCGCCCTCCTCTGCCGCTTTCCGAGGGGGGATTGGCGACGCCAATGCGGCGATGGCGGCCAACAGCTTTCGCCTTTCGCCGACGGTGGCGACGCCGATCTCCTTCAGATCCTCAACCGTCAGATGCGGGAGGACCTGTTCATCGATCCCATTGTCGCGAAAGGCGGCCTCGTAGCGCTCGAAGCCTATGCCTTTCAGCCACCCCCCGATGTCCATGCGGCGGCCCTAAAGATCGATTTCCATTATCGATGGGGCGAATTGGACTGTCCAGAGTTCTTCGGGGACAGGCGGACGCGACCGGGACGGTAGGCTAAGGCCCATCCGGAAGGGCTGAGCGGCAAACCGATCAGGGGCAGCTGACGCCTTCGCTGTGAGCGCAGACGGGCTAAAGTGTTAGATTAGTTGTTTTATAGAGAATTCTGATATAGCATCGATATCTACGTTTGTTCCTTTTTTGTTCTTGACATCCCGGCGATTATCCTTATAGTCACATTCGTGGTCCCGCGAGGAGGCGGCGGACCCGACCGTGAAGGAACGCGCCCATGGCCGACGACCTCGAACCTTCTTCCGAACGCGCCGAGAAGCGCAAGGCCGCCGAGGCGCGGCGCGAGTCGAAGGCAGCCTATCGCGAGGCCCTGTTCCAGGCTCTGGCGTCCGGCTGGACAGCCCAGCAGATCGCCAACGCCCGAAAGGTGAGCCTGCGGACCATCCAGCGCGAGAGCGACCGCGCGCTCGCGGAGCGTCGGCTCGACGCGCCCGATCGTTTCGTCCATCTGCAGGTCGCCCGCCTCACCAAGGCGCTACGGGTCGCCAACATCCGGCTCGACCGCGGCGAACTGGCCGCGGTCGCGCCGCTCGTGAAGGTGGTCGCCGCGTTGGACCGGTATCACCGGCCCATGGATCCGCCGGATCCCATCCATGCGCCGCCGATGGCTCTGTCCCTGCCCGCGCCCCCACTGGCGCTGACCCATGCCGAAGCTTCCCTCGACGACCCTGCCGCCGAGGTCGAAAGTGCGACAGATTTTGGCGCCTAACGCCTTGATTTCGTTTCCTCGGCGCCAAAAAAGAGCAGGCCAAGCTACCCCTCGAATTGGTTGTTCTTGGGAAAGCCCTTTGGCGGCAGACGACCGGCTTCGGCCCGGTTGCCGATCCAGTCGCGAAGCTCGGGCATGGCGACGGTGAAGGTGCGCCCCGCGGAATCGCGCCAGGTCATACCATCGACGATCGAGAAGACTCTTGCGTCGCTGACGCCGCCCTCCTTGTAGCGCTGGAGCCGCGTGCCCTTGCCGCGCCCCATCTCGTTGAGCTGGGACGCCGGGAAAACCAGGAGCTTGCGGTTCTGCCCGATCACCGCGACATGGTCGCCGGTCGCGGGGACGATCAGCGCCGCCGTCGCCTTGTCGCTCACGTTGAGCACCGATCGTCCTTTGCGGGTCGAGGACAGAAGATCGTCCTCCGCGACGAGGAAGCCATTGCCGTCGGAAGCGACGATGAGCCGCTTGGCCCCGGGCGCCTGCGGCCAGACGGCGACGATGGCGGCGCTCTCGTCGATGTCGGCCATGAGCCTGATCGGTTCGCCCTGCCCGCGCCCGCCCGGCAGCTTGAACGCGTCGAGGGTGAACACCTTGCCGTCGCCGGAGAGCACGAGGATCTTCGAGGTCGTCTCGGCGAAGAACGAAGTCTCGAGCGCGTCGTCACCCTTGAACGTAAGGCTCGAGAGGTCGGCGACCTGCCCTTTCAAGGCGCGGATCCAGCCCTTCTGCGAAACGAGGACGGTCAGGGGCTCGCGATCGATCATCGCCTGGGTGAGATCGGCCACGACGTCCGGCGCCGCCTCGAAGCTGGTGCGCCTCCGGCCGAGCCTGGTGTCGGGGCCGAACCTCTTTTTGACGTCGCGAACTTCGATCGCGATCATCTGCCACTGCTTCTTCTCGTTCCCGAGGAGCGACTCGATCGACGCCTTCTCCTTCGTCAGATCGTCCTGCTCCTTGCGCAGCGCCATTTCCTCGAGACGGCGCAGGCTCCTCAGGCGGGTGTCGAGAATATAGACGGCCTGCAGGTCGCTGAGGCCGAAGCGGCTTTTCAGCGCCTCCTTCGGATCGTCCTCCTCCCGCACGATGCGGATCACCTCGTCGAGGTTGAGGAAGACGATGATCATGCCGGCGAGCAGTTCGAGCCGCTTGTCGATCGCCGCGAGGCGCCAGCGCGAGCGCCGGACGAGCACGGTCCTGCGGTGGTCGAGCCATTGCTGGAGGGCCTCGCTGAGCGAGACCACCTTCGGCGTCACGCCGTCGACCAGCACGTTCATGTTCACCGGGATGCGCGTCTCGAGCTCGGTCAGACGGAAGAGCGACTCCATCAGCGTCTGGGGCTCGACCGCGCGGCTCTTGGGCTCGAGCACGATGCGCACGTCCTCGGTCGACTCGTCGCGCACGTCGGCGAGCAGCGGCAGCTTGCGCTGGTTGAGCAGATCGGCGATCTGTTCGATCAGGCGCGACTTCTGCACGCCATACGGGATTTCGGTCACGACCGCGACCCAGGCGCCGCGGCCGGTGTCCTCCTTCATCCAGCGGGCGCGCAGGCGAAAGGCGCCGCGGCCCGTCCGGTAGGTCTCGACGATCGCCGTCCTGTCGTCGGTCACCACCCCGCCGGTCGGGAAGTCGGGGCCCTGCACATATTGTGTCAGCGCCTCCATGTCCGCTTTCGGATGGGCGATCAGATGGAGCGCCGCGTCGCAAAGCTCGGCGATGTTGTGCGGCGGGATCGATGTCGCCATGCCGACCGCAATGCCTTGCGCGCCGTTGGCGAGCAGGTTCGGCACGGCCGAAGGCATGACGATCGGCTCGCGCGTGTCGCCGGAATAATTGTCGCGCCAGTCTACGGAATCCTCTTCGACGCCCTCCATCAGGAGACGCGCGACGTCGGTCAGGCGGGCTTCGGTGTAGCGGTAGGCGGCGGCGTTGTCGCCGTCGATGTTGCCGAAATTGCCCTGACCCTCGATCAGCGGATAGCGCGAGGCGAAGTCCTGGGCGAGGCGCACCAGGGCCTCGTAGATCGCCTGGTCGCCGTGGGGATGGAACGAGCCCATCACGTCGCCGACGATCTTGGCGCATTTCTTGAACGCGGCGCCCGGGTCGAGCCTCAGAATATGCATGCCGTAAAGGATGCGGCGGTGCACGGGCTTCAGGCCGTCGCGCGCGTCCGGCAGCGCCCGGCCCATGATGGTGGAAAGCGCATAGGCGAGATAGCGCTCCTCGAGCGCATCGCGCAGGTTGACGTCGATCGGCGCCTGAGGCGGCGGCGGGGGCGGCGGAACGGCTTTGGCCATGGCTCGGGGTTAGCGCGCGGGCCGAGTCGCGGCAAGGTTGCTGGCCGGCGGCCCCAACGAAAAAAGCCGCCTCTAGGCAGGCGGCCGTTCGCGGCTCGGGAGCAGAACGTCTCAGAGCGTGGCGAGGCGAGCCTTGTCGGTCTTTCGCCAGCCGGCAAAGCTGAGACCGGCAAAGCCAAGCGCCAGCAGGGCCCAGGTCGACGGCTCGGGAATCGAGATCGAACCTCGGGAGCCGAGAACCCCTGGGCCGCGTGTCGTCGTCAGCGCATATTCCACTGTCACCGAATACGGACTCGTACCAGCCAGACCAATATTATCGACGAAGTCGCCCAAACTTATCGACGAGAACGTATGCGAAAAGAGCTCGTTCTGGGTGCCGTAAACCGCGTCGGTACTGTCTTCATAAGCCGTCACGGTCAAGCTCCAACCAGCGGTCAGCGACGCGGCCGCCAAGTTGACGTCGAACGAGTCGGTGCTCATCGGCACGCCGGTTTCGGACGCCCAATAATAATAGGTCGAAGCAGGTCCGATCCCTCTCGTGTCCGACAAGGTGCTGTCGAGCACGAGGTCGCCGAGAGGGCCGGAGCCGGTCAGCGTCGTGAGCAGGAACCCGTTGCCGACATGAACATAGGTCTGGGGAGAGGCGCCCGACCGGACGGTTGTGGGGGTTGCTCCGGTCCCCAGATAGATCGTTCCCGCGTCCGCCGCCGGGGCGCTGCAGACCATCAAAGCGACAGCCGCCGCCAACCGCCAGAAATTCAGATAGTTGATTGGCATTGCACAATCCCCATCGTGCGACGCGGTCCCTCGCATGGGTTGACCATAGGTCAGGTGAGTCTTCCTTGTCAACGATTGTTTGCAACCAGCCGCGTTGCAGGCTGAACATATCGGATTCCCGATCGAGCCTCCGCTCGCGGCGCCGCTCCGCCGCTCGGCTGCATTTTCGCTACGATGAGGGCTTACCTACTCAAAATCCGACGAGGAGGAACGGACGTCGGACAGCAGCGTTTGAGCGTCGCAGACGCGGAGCAGAAATGACAGTGAGACCCGCTGTTGCTTCGGCAGCGATCGGGTGCTGCCTCATCAGTTGCGGCGGCGCCAAGGCCCATGACGTCTGGGCCAACGGAGAGATCGTGCCGGCCTGGGTAAAGGCTTCCTGCTGCGGACCGGACGACGCCCACCATCTTCGGCCCGATCAGGTCCATCGGATCTCGGACGACTATTATATGGTCGACGGCTATCGGTACCGCATTCCGGCCAAGGATGCGTTGCCGAGCCAGGACGGCGACTACTGGATCTTCTACCGCGAGGGCCGCGACGGCGCCCAGTCGATCGTCTACTGCTTCTTCGTGCCGATGAATTTCTGACATGCAGCCGCGAGGGCCGGCTCTTTGTCGCCCCGCTGGATCCTTGAGACCATCGCCTGCCGCGGATCGACCTTAAGGCCCTGGCCGCGTAGATAGGACCGCCCCGCCGCCTGCCGGCGCTCCCCACCCCGCGTCTCTGCCCGAAAGAACTCCATGCCGCCGATGATCTCCGCCGCCGCCGTCACCAAACGCTATAAGACGGGCGGTCTCGCGCTTGACGCAGTCGATCTCGCCATCGAGCGGGGCGAAATCTTTGCCCTCCTCGGGCCCAACGGCGCGGGCAAGACGACGCTGATCGGCGTCATCTGCGGCACGGTGTCGATGACGTCGGGCAAGGCCTACGTCGACGGGTACGACGTGACGCGCGATTTCCGAGCGGCCCGCTCGAAGGTAGGCCTCGTGCCGCAGGAGATCGCCCTCGACATCTTTGCGACGGTCTGGGCGACGGTCTCTTTCAGCCGGCGCCTGTTCGGCCGGCCGCCCGATCCGGACTTCGTCGAGCGCCTTCTGCGCGATCTCTCGCTGTGGGAGAAGCGCAATGCCCGGATCGTCGAATTGTCCGGGGGCATGAAGCGGCGTGTAATGATCGCCAAAGCGCTCAGTCACGAGCCGGAGGTTCTCTTCCTCGACGAGCCGACCGCCGGCGTCGACGTCAACCTCCGCCGCGACATGTGGGCGCTGGTGCGCAGGCTGCGCAAAGACGGCGTCACCGTGATCCTCACGACCCATTACATCGAGGAGGCCGAGGAGATGGCCGACCGGGTCGGCGTGATCAACAAAGGCCGCATAATCCTGGTCGAAGACAAGGCTCGGCTCATGCGAAAGCTCGGCAAACGACGGCTCACGCTGACGCTGCAGCATCCCCTGCCCGCGCTGCCGGTCGAACTGGCCAAATGGCCGGTCGAACTCGAGGACGGGGGCGTCAAGCTCAACTACCGCTTCGACGCGGCGGCCGAGGACACCGGCGTGCCGACGCTGCTCAGGCGCCTCGCCGAACTCGGGGTCGATTTCAAGGATCTCGAGACGACCTCGACCAGCCTCGAGGACATTTTCGTCGATTTGGTGGGGCGGGCGGCATGAGCAGGGTCAACCTCGGCGGCATATGGGCGATCTATCGCTACGAGCTGTCGCGCACCGTCCGCACGATCTGGCAGAGCGTCGCGACGCCGGTCCTGACCACCGCGCTCTATTTCATCGTGTTCGGCAGCGCGATCGGCTCGCGCATGCGCGAAGTCGACGGCGTCAGCTACGGCGCCTTCATCGTGCCCGGCCTGATGATGCTGTCGCTTCTGACCCAGAGCCTCACCAACGCCTCGATCGGCATCTACTTCCCAAAATTCACCGGCACGATCTTCGAGATCCTGTCGGCCCCGATGTCCTCCATCGAGGCGGTGGCGGCCTATGTCGGCGCGGCGGCCACGAAATCAATCGTCATCGGCATCGTCATTCTCGGGACTGCGACTCTCTTCGTGCCGGTGCGCATCGAGCATCCGCTGTGGATGATCGCCTTCCTCGTTTTGACCTCGGTCGCCTTCAGCCTGTTCGGCTTCATCATCGGCATTTGGGCGAAGACGTTCGAGCAGCTCGCCATCATTCCGGCGCTCGTCGTGACTCCGCTGACCTTTCTCGGCGGCGCATTCTACTCGATCGACATGCTGCCGCCGTTCTGGCGGACGGCGAGCCTGTTCAATCCGGTCGTCTATCTGGTCAGCGGCTTCCGCTGGAGCTTCTACGCCCGGGGCGACGTCGGCGTGGCCGTGAGCCTCGCATTCACGTTGCTGTTCATCGCCGGCTGCCTTGTCGTCCTCGCCTGGATCTTCCGGACGGGATGGCGGCTGAAGCCGTAAGCCACGGACCCCATCCCGCGAGCGGGAGAGAAGGGACCACTACCACAGCATTGTCCAGGAAAGGTCGGCCACGTTTCGGTCGAACTCGGCAGGTCCCACCGACTTCCGCAACTCGCGCATCATCCCGCGCAGCCCGGTTTTGTCGGAGCCCATGCTTTCCAGCAGCTCGTTCATCTGCCGGAGCCGACGAACCAGCGTCTTCATGAACGCGACCGCGCGATCCGGGTATTCTTCGATCGTGGCGATGAACTCCTCGTAAGATGTGGCGAGGCACTCGACATCCGTCATCGCTCTGACCGTAGCGGACCGCGGTCCGGGCTCGATCAGCGACATTTCGCCGAAAACTTCACCCGCTCCCAGAGCGCCGACGCGCCTCGGCTCCGCGCCCCGGCCGATGATGACCTCGACTGTCCCAGAGACAATGAAAAATGCACAATTGCCTTCGTCGCCCTCGGAGATGATCGTGTCTCCGGCCCGGAACGCCACGGACTGCATGGAAGTCTCCAAAAACGCCCTAGTGTGAATTCTGACATTTTGGCGGACGACGCGATAGGCTTGAGTTAGCGCGGTCCGGACCTGCCGCGCCTCCTCTCCTTGAGGCGTACGGCAAGGCAGCGGAGAGCGCGCCGTGCTGCTTTGCGCTAGGATGACTGCTTTCCCCATGGAGCGCGGCATGACCGACTTGGCGCCGATCCCCTATTCCGATGCCAAAATCCGCTCGATCCTCGAACGGGTGAAGACGATCGCCATGGCCGGCGCTTCGCTGAACTGGAACCGGCCCAGCTACTTCGTCATGAAGTACCTGCAGGGCAAAGGCTATCGCGTGATCCCGGTCAACCCGGTCGCCGCCGGCAAAACCCTGCTCGGCGAGAAGGTCTACGCGTCGCTGCGCGACATCCCGGACACTGTCGATATGGTGGACATGTTCCGCGCCGCCCAGGAAGCGCCCGGCGTCGTCGCCGACGCGATCGCGATCGGCGCGAAAGTCCTCTGGATGCAATTGGGCGTCCGCAACGACGACGCGGCGGCGACTGCAGAGGCGGCCGGAATCGAGGTCGTCATGAACCGTTGCCCGAAGATCGAGTTCGGGCGGCTCGGCGGCGAACTGTCGTGGAGCGGCGTCAACAGCGGGATCATCCGCAACCGCGCGCCGGACCCGCCGCTGCCGCGCCGAACGAAGCCGCGCCCCCCGCCTCCGACAAATCTCGATTACGGCTTCGAAACCCGTGCAATCCACGCCGGCGCCGCGCCCGATCCCACCACCGGCGCGCGCGCGACGCCGATCTATCAAACAACGGCCTATGTGTTCGACGATGTCGACCACGCCGCCTCGCTCTTCAACCTGCACAATTTCGGCTACATCTATTCCCGGCTGACCAACCCGACGGTGGCTGTTCTCGAGGAACGGCTCGCCGCCCTGGAGGGAGGCAGAGCGGCGGTGGCCGCCGCATCGGGGCATGCGGCGCAGTTCCTCGCGTTCTTCACGCTCATGGAGCCGGGCGACGAATTCGTCGCCTCGCGCAATCTCTACGGCGGCTCGCTCACGCAATTCGGGCTGTCGTTCAAGAAACTCGGATGGACCTGCCATTTCGTCGACCCGGCCGAGCCGGAGAACTTCCGCAAGGCGCTGACGCCGAAGTGCAAAGCGATCTTCATCGAGAACCTCGCGAACCCCGGCGGCATTGTCGTGGACATCGAGCGCGTCGCCGATATCGCGCACGCGGCGGGCGTGCCGCTGATCGTCGACAACACGCTCGCGACCCCATACCTTTGCCGGCCAATCGAGCACGGCGCCGACATCGTCGTTCATTCCACGACGAAGTTCTTGTCCGGGCACGGAAACGCGCTCGGCGGCGTCGTGGTCGAATCGGGAAAGTTCGACTGGTCGCAGGACGGCCGCTTTCCGTCGCTGACCGACCCGGACCCGGCCTATCACGGTCTCAAATTTTTCGAGAACTTCGGCGACTTCGCCTTCACGACAAAAGCCAGGGCGGTGGCGCTGCGCGATTTCGGACCGGCGCTCTCGCCGATGAACGCCTTCCTGACCATCACGGGGATCGAAACGCTTCACGTCCGGATGGAGCGGCATGTCGAGAACGCCGGCAAGGTCGCCGAATTTCTGAGCCGACACCCGAAGGTCGCCTGGGTCTCCTACGCCGGCCTTAAGCAGAGCCCGCACTACGCGCTTGCGCAAAAATATCTGCCGAAGGGGGCTGGCGCAGTGTTCACCTGCGGCGTCAAAGGGGGTTATGCGGCCGGCGTGAAGGTGGTCGAGAACGTGCGGCTTTTCTCACATCTGGCCAACATCGGCGACACCCGAAGCCTGATCCTCCACCCGGCCTCGACGACGCATCGCCAGCTGACCGACGAGCAGCGTGCCGCCTCAGGGGCCGGCGACGATGTCATCCGCCTGTCGATCGGGCTCGAGACCGCCGACGATTTGATCCGCGACCTCGACCAGGCACTGCGAAGGTGAGGTCACGTCACTCGAGCGGCGCCCTGCGGTTTGGACCGGCTCCGCGGGCGCCAGGCGGCCCTACTCGCCGCGCCTGGCGCCCGCCGCCCAGTCGAACGCCGCGTTCTGGTCGGCGGCGGCGAAGAGCCGGATTGGCACAGCCGAGACGTCGAAGCCACTGAGTCTCGCTTCGTCCATCCGGTCGGAGTCGGCGACAACCGCCAGCTTGACAAGCGACCTGTGCGCCAAGGCCGCATTGGCGAGCCCGCGCGAGAGCTCGGCGAGATAGCCATCGAAATCGAGGTCGATGACGATAACGAGGCCGCGCGCCGCCGTCGACCCGCCCAAAGCCGATTCGATCGCCGCCTCGATGTCCTGCGCCAGGATCGTTCCGCTTGCTCTCAGCGCAAGCATCTCCGCGGGCGCGTCCTGAATCCGTTCCAGCATGATGCCTCCCAGTCATCTCGGCCGATGCGACGCGGCCCGACTTCATAACAGATTGACGCCCGGGAATGCGAGCGGCGAAAAGGCGGGGCGTCGTTGATGGCGCATTGTCCGGAGCCTCGAGCGCGCATGACCCCAATCCCGGCCAGGCTGGAAAGCCTCTCGGACTTCGCCCGGACGTCCGTCGAATTCTTCCTCCCGCGGCTGATCCTCGCCCTGGTCATACTCGTCGCGGGGGTCATCCTGGCGGCATGGGCGGCTCGGGCCGTGTCGGCAGCGGTGGCGCGGACGGGACATGTCGACGAAACGGCGCGGCCCGCGCTCGCCGCCGCCGCGCGCTACGGCGTCCTTATTGTGGCGTTCATCGCGGCGTTGAGCCAGATCGGCGTGCAGACCGCCTCCCTACTCGCCGCGCTAGGCGCTGCGGGCCTCGCGATCGGCCTCGCACTGCAAGGGACGCTCGCCAACATCGCGGCGGGCATCATGCTGTTGTGGCTGAGGCCATTTCGCGTTGGCGACTATATCGAAACGGTCGGCGGAACCCCGTTCGCCGGCACGGTGAAGGAGATCGGCCTTTTCGCCTGCCTGCTCGAAACCTACGACGGGCTTTTTGTCTTCGCGCCGAACTCCGCCATCTGGACACTCCCTCTGCGGAACCATTCCCGCAACGCCGGCCGGCTCGTCAGCTTCAACGTCGGCTTTGCGCCCGGCGCCGACCTGGCGCGCGCCAGGTCGATTCTGCTCGAGGCGATCAGCGGCGAGCCCGGCGTTCTCAAGGAGCCGGCGCCGGGGGTGTTCGTCGCCAATCTGACCGGGAGCGCGCCGGTCGCGACCTGCAGCTTCTGGGCGGCGCACGACAGCATCGGCTCCGTACAGCGATCGATGTTCGACGCGGTCGGCCGGGCGCTGGACGAAGTCGGTCTGCCCCCGACTCAGCTCGTCCGCACGAATTCCCGCCGAAGGCGACCCGTCCCGGCTGATGTGAAGGGACCGTTCAGAATGCGTAGCGCCGGGCGAAGCTTTCTAGATTGACAGCCCCGCGGCGGTGCATGCCCTCGCCGATCTTCCGCTCCCCGTCGTGCGCCTCGACGGCGAACAGCACGCTGCGTCCCTGGACCTCGACGACCTGAGCCGTCGCACTAACGGTGCGCCCGATCGGTGTTGGGGCCAAATGGCGGATGTTGACCTCCGCGCCCACCGTCACCCATCCCGCCGGCATATGGCCGGCAAGGGCGACCCCCGAAGCCTTTTCCATCAGCATGATCATCATCGGCGTGCCGTAGACGAGCGGCATGCCCTCGACATGCCCGCCCACCGTGAGATCCTTCGTGACGAGCTCAGTTTTGCGGCCGATCATCCCGACCTGAACGCCCTTCAGCGGGTCCGTTTTACGGCTCGTTTCCATCACTCGCACGTTCTCCGAGGCCCTGGCGCTCCAAAATCGCGTGGGCCGGGCCCAGCCCAGCTCAGCGGCCGACGACCCCCTCTATTGGCGCGCCCCAGGAGCCCCAGATGTAGATGCAGCTGAACAGGAAGATCCACACCACGTCGACGAAATGCCAGTACCAGGCGGCGAACTGGAATCCGAGGTGTTGCCGCGGCGTCATCTGGCCGCCCCAGGCCCGCGCGAGGCAGACGGTAAGGAAAATGACGCCGATGATGACGTGCGCGCCGTGGAAGCCTGTCGCCATGAAAAAGGTCGCGCCGTATATCGAATTCTTGAACGGAAACGGAGCGTGTATGTACTCGTAAGCCTGTGTGATCGCGAACAGGACGCCGAGCAGGATTCCGACCAGCAGAAAGTTCTTGAAGCCCTGTCGATTGCCCTCGCGCAGATCGTCGTGGGCGACGTTGACCGCGAAGCTCGATGTCACCAGAACGAAGGTGTTCATCAGTGGCAACCGCAGCGGATCGAGCACTTCCGTGCCCTTCGGCGGCCAAATGCCTCCGGTGAAGTCGAGCCGGCCCACCACTTGCGGATCGCTCGGATCGATCGCGGAGCCGAAGAACGCCCAGAACCAGGCGACGAAGAACATCACTTCCGAGGCGATGAACAGGATCATGCCGATCGTCAGGCCGTGGCGGACGATCGCGTTGTGGTAGCCGTGCTGCGCTTCGAGGACGACGTCGCGCCACCACGCGGCCATGGTGAAGAGGACGCCGGCGACGCCGAGCGCGAGCACGAATGGGCCGCCACCGACTCCATGCATGAACATGACGAGGCCGATTGCGGTCACCAGCGCGCAACCGGCTCCGATGATCGGCCACGGACTCGGATTGACGAGATGGAAACCTGGCCGGGCCGGCATGGGGGCGTCAGTCATCGTTTCGCTCCATTCTTTAGCCGGCCGGGCCGGTAGGCTCACGGGGATCGCGGTTGGACGTATGTGCAGGCGGCGGGGCGAACAGAGTATAGGATAAAGTGATCGAATCGACTTTCGCCATCAATTCGTCCGTCTCGAGCTTGGGATCTAGGAAGAACACCACCGGCCATTCCGCGCTTTCGTGCGGCCCGAGATGTTGTTCCTTGAAGCAGAAGCACTGAATCTTGTCGAACCACGCGCCCGACACGTCCGGCGTCACGTTGAACGTCGCGTTGGCGGCCGTTGGTTGGTCGGTCAGGTTGCGTGCTCGGAAAAAGACCGTCGCCGTCTTGCCCGTTCGCACCACCACGCTGTCCGTTTCTGGTTCGAAGCTCCAGGCGAGGCCCGGCGCGACGTTTGTATCGAAGGCCACCCGGATCGTTCGACGCCCCTCGGCCCGAGCTTCCGCCGTCGCGATCTGCGTCGTCCCCCCGTAGCCGGTCGCGCGACAAAAGGCGGAGTAAAAAGGCACTGCCGCGTAGGCGAGGGCCAGCATTCCGACACCAAACGCAACGGCGCCGAGCGCGAAGCGCCGGTTGCGTCGCGCGAGGTCGTCGTCAGGAGCGTTCAATGCGCGACTCCGGGAGCTGCAATCACTGGCTCCGCCCCGTGCTCGTCGTAGCCCGGAATATGAGGCGGAGTCTCCCAAGTGTGGAACGGCGCCGGCGATGGCACGGTCCACTCGAGCGTCGTGGCTCCCGGACCCCACGGGTTGGCCGGAGCGGCGCGCTTGGCCTTGAAGGCCTCATAGATGAGATAGAGGAACACCACCGTCGCCCCGGCCGAGATGAAGGCGCCGATCGACGACACGAAATTCCACAACCAGTAGGCGTCGGCATAGTCGATGGTCCGGCGCGGCATTCCCTGGAAACCGAGAAAATGCTGGGGAAAAAACGTTAAGTTGATGCCGACGAAGGATACCCAGAAGTGCCACTTCGCCAGCCTCTCGTCATAGAGATAACCGGTCATCTTCGGGAACCAGTAGTAGAAGCCGGCGAAGATCGAAAACACCGCCCCAAGCGACATCACATAATGGAAATGCGCGACGACGTAATAGGTGTCGTGCAAGTACCGGTCGATCGCCGCGTTGGCGAGCACCACGCCGGTGACGCCGCCGACGGTGAAGACGAAGATGAAGCCGATCGCCCAGAGCATCGGCGGCCTGAACGAGATCGACCCGCCCCACATGGTTGCGATCCAGGAAAATATTTTCACGCCGGTCGGCACCGCGATCACCATTGTCGCGAAAACGAAGTAGCGCTGCGCGTTGAGCGACATGCCGGTGTCGAACATGTGATGCGCCCAGACCGCGAAGCCGATCAGCGCGATCGCCAGCATCGCGTAGACCATGCCGGCGTAGCCGAACACCGGTTTCCTTGAGAAGGTTGAGACGACCTGACTGATGATGCCGAAGCCCGGAATGATCAGGATATAGACCTCGGGATGGCCGAAGAACCAGAAGATGTGCTGGTACAGGATCGGATCACCGCCCCCAGCCGGCTCAAAGAAGGTCGTGTGGAAGTTGCGGTCGGTGAGCAGCATGGTCAGCGCGCCTGCGAGAACCGGCAACGCCAGCAAAAGCAGGAACGCGGTCACCAGTACCGACCAGACAAAGAGCGGCATCCGGAACATGGTCATACCGGGCGCGCGCATGTTGAAGATCGTGGCGATGAAGTTGATCGCGCCGATGATCGACGCCATGCCGGCGAGGTGGAATGAAAGGATGAAGAAGTCGGCCGCAGGACCCGGCGTTCCGACGGTGGAAGCCATCGGCGGGTAAAGCACCCAGCCGCCCCCGAATCCCTTGAATCCCGGCGAGCCGTCGACGAACATCGAAATCATCGCCATGACGAACGCGGCGACCAGCAGCCAGAACGACAGGTTGTTCAGCCGCGGAAAGGCCATGTCGGGCGCGCCGATCATGAGCGGCACGAACCAGTTGCCGAAACCGCCCATCATCGCTGGCATCACCATAAAGAAGATCATGATGACGGCATGGGCAGAGAAGAACACGTTGTACAGGTTCTTGCCTGCGTCATGCGAGCCGTCGCCGTCGAGAATTGCCGACAGCACCGGAAAAACGTGGCCTCCGGGGAACATCAACTCGGCGCGGATGGCGATCGAAAGGAGCATGCCGATGATACCCGCGCCGATTGCGAAGGCGAGGTAGAGCGTGCCGATGTCCTTATGATTGGTCGAAAACAGATATCGCCGCCAGCCGGTCGGATGGCCGTGCTCCTGGTGAGCCTCGGCTTCTGAGTGGGCGAATTCACTGACTGACGCCATGATTCTTGGCTCCCGGTTTTTCTTGGACGAAGGCGGCCGGCGCCGCGGTCACGGCTTGAGTTGCGACGCCTCTGCGAGATCGACGCCGTCCGCGTGGGCGAACTCTTTCTTGGCGCCGGCGAGCCAAGCCTGATAGGCGCTTTCGCTGACGACATGGATTTCGATCGGCATGAACGCGTGGTCGATACCGCAGATGTTGGAGCACTGCCCGTGGAAAACGCCTACCTGCAAGGCCTTGAACCAGGCCTTGTTGAGGCGGCCTGGGACCGCGTCGATCTTCACGCCGAAAGAGGGAACCGAGAAGGAGTGGATGACGTCCTGCGAGGTGACGTCGACCTCGACTATCTTTCCGACCGGCACATAGGCCGCGTTGTCGACCGTAAGCAGGCGAGGCTCGCCGGGCTTCAGGTCCTTGTCCTCCTTGATGATCGAATTGAAGGAGAAGCCGCCCTCGGACTTGGGGTAGCCGTAGTTCCAATGCCATTGCGAGGCGGTCACCTTCAACGTCATGTCCGGCGCAGGAATGATCAGCTGATCCGCCAGGAGGCGGAACGAGGGAACCGCGATCACGACGAGAATCAGCGCCGGGATGACCGTCCAGGCGATCTCGAGCGGCCCGTTATGCGTCAATCGTGACGGGGTCGGGTTCGCGCGCTCGTTGAAGCGAAACATCACATAGCCGAGCAGCGCGAGCACCAGAACGGAGATGGCGATTGTCACCGGCAAAAGGATCGCGTTGTGGAACCATTCGATGTCGTACTGAATAGGGCTGTTCGCGGGCAGAAAGCCGATGCGGCCTGGCTCCGGCGCCCCGATGATTGCCGCCCTCGCCGAGCCGGCCATAAAGCTGGCGGAAACCCAGGCCACGCCCGACCGAAACGCAAACAAGGGTCTACCCATTAACGCCAGTCTCCGACATGCAGCTTGCAATAGCGCGTCACCTGCTTCGCACAGCGCAGCCGCCCCGCCAGCTTTAATATTGGGCAGGACGATACACCGCGACCTAGAAAATTGACAAACGAAAAATCCATTTCTGGCTCAACGCCCTTTCGCACGACTCCACGCTTTATAGCTCATCGAGGCACCACAACTACGACCGGCCCGTCAAGCCCCAATTGCAGTTCTTCGGCCATTTGCGTGAACGGACAGCCGAAGAACCGCTGGAGACGCCGCGGAGCCTCTCGACCGCACCGCGAACGTTTTGCGCCGTTTTTCGCTTGGCGGACCGTCTTGTCGCCTTCAATATGGAAACGGGCCGAGGCTCGTCGCGGCGTTCCGCGGCGGAACGAGGAGGAATCAATGGCTTACGATGCGGGCGACGAATTGCGCCGGCCCGTTTCGCTCGCATTGGTGGGCGTTGCGCTTATTGGTTGGCTTCTTGCCGCCTTCCTTTGGACCGAAGCGTCGCGGACCCAGAGCGAGATGACTGAATCGCTCAATGCCGCCGAGCGGGCTCGCGAATCGCTGGCCGCGGACCTGCAGAATCTGCAAAAGGCGGCGGGTACGGCCGCCGACCTGAAGGCTCAAGCGACTAAAGCGGAAAAGGCCCTGTCGGAAGCATCCGCCGCACGCGCGTCGGCTCAGAACGAGCTCGCCGAACTTACCAAGCAGATCAGCGACGCCAAGCTTGCGATCTCGGGGGCGCAAGAAGAGGCAAGCGCCAAATCGCGCGATCTTCAGGCGGTCGATGCGAGGCTCAAGGAAGACAGCGATCGTCTGGCCGGCATGCAGGCTCAGGATCAGGCGCTGTCTGCCGAGCAAGCACGCGCGCAGGGGCAAGTCGATGCGGCTCGCGCCGCGCTTGCCGAAGCTCAGAGCCAGACCGCGGCGGCCCAGAAACAATTCGAGACCGTTCAGAACCAGGTTAACGCGGCGACCGCTGAACTCAACGCGCTGCAGAACCAGATCCGCGATGCAAAGCCTGCGACCAGCCCGGCGCAGTGACTGGCTCAATCTCTCAAGCTCTCAAGAGGCGGCAGAGCTGCGGAACGCATTGTGCGGCGGTCCGAGCATGTTAGAAGCGATGGGCGACGCTTAACGCGCCAGCCGGGCGGCGATGCGGCCAGGGGAAACAAGACAATGGACGATTTCGGCTCCGCCGGGGGGACAATAACGCAACTGGGATCGCGCGAGCACTACACTCCGGCCGAACTCAAGGCCGCAGTGCTCGGGAAGCTAACCTACTCCGTCGGAAAGATTCCGGAGGTGGCCAGCCCTCGAGACTGGTTTCTCGCCGTCGCCTTCGCTACCAGAGACATTGTCGTCGATCGCTGGTTTGAATCCACCGGCCAAGCCTACGCCGACGGGCGAAAAAGGGTCTATTATCTATCGCTCGAGTTCCTGATTGGCCGCCTCCTGTTCGACGCAATGACCAATCTCGGCGTCGCGGAGGCGATGGCCGAGGCCCTCCACGAGCTCGGCGTCAGCCTGACAGAGCTTCGTGGGGTCGAACCGGACGCGGCGCTTGGCAACGGCGGCCTCGGGCGCCTCGCCGCCTGTTTCATGGACAGCATGGCGACGCTCCGCATCGCGGCGCACGGTTACGGCATCCGCTACGACAACGGCCTGTTCCGTCAAATCATTCGCGGCGGCTGGCAGCAGGAGACGCCCGAGGACTGGCTCGCCAATGGCAACCCATGGGAATTCGAACGGCCGGAAGTCAACTACGCCATCGGCTTCGGCGGCTGGGTCGAAATGATCCAGGGCGAGGACGAGCGCACGCGGCACGTCTGGCACCCCGTCGAGACCGTGGAAGCGGTCGGCTACGACACTCCGATCGTCGGCTGGCGCGGCAGGCACGTTAACACGCTCCGCTTGTGGTCCGCGCGCGCACCCGATCCGTTCAAGCTCGACGCCTTCAACGCGGGCGATTTTGTCGGCGCCCTGTCCGACACAGTGCGCGCCGAGGCGATCTCGAAGGTGCTTTATCCAAGCGACGCGACCCCCGCCGGCCAGGAGCTGCGCCTCAGGCAGGAGTATTTCTTCGCCTCGGCGTCACTCCTCGACCTCATTCGCCGCCACATCAAGCAGCATCAGGATGTACGCACCCTGGGAGACCATGCCTCAGTTCAGCTCAATGACACGCATCCGGCAATTGCCGTAGCCGAGTTGATGCGCATCCTGATCGACCTCAACGGCCTCGAATGGGACGAGGCGTGGACAGTGACACAGGCGACGTTCTCCTACACCAACCACACCCTCCTGCCAGAAGCCCTCGAGACTTGGCCTGTTCCGCTGATGGAGCGCCTCCTTCCGCGCCATATGCAAATCATTTATCTGCTCAACGCGGCGCACCTCGACAGCGCGCGTCGGCGCGGCTTCATCGATCCGGGTTTTCTGGCCTCGCTTTCGCTGATCGACGAGCACGCCGGCAGGCGGGTCCGGATGGGCAACCTGGCTTTCATCGGCTCGCACAAGATCAACGGCGTGTCGAGCTTGCATACCGATCTCATGCGCAAGACCGTGTTCCATAGTCTCAACATGGTTTTTCCAGGGCGCATCGTCAACAAGACCAACGGCATCACTTTTCGTCGCTGGCTCATCGAGTGCAACCCCGGCCTGTCGGAGATCATTCGCTCAGCTGTGGGCGAGCGCGCGCTTGAGGACGCCGAAGTCTTGAAAAGATTTGCTGGCTTCGCTGACGACGCCTCGATGCAGGAGCGCGTGGCTTCGGCGCGCCATTCGGCCAAGGTCGCGCTTGCGCGTCATGTCGCCGTCCAACTCGGGCAGCGGATCGATCCCAACTCGATGTTCGACGTGCAGATAAAGCGCGTTCACGAATACAAGCGCCAGCTCCTCAATATTATCGAAACGGTGGCGAGATACAACGCCATTCGCGCCAATCCTACCGTCGACTTCGCGCCGCGCGTCAAAATCTTCGCCGGCAAGGCGGCGGCAAGCTACACCCAAGCCAAGCTCATCATCAAACTCGCCATAGACGTCGCCCGCGTCGTGAACTCCGATCCAACCCTGCGCGGCCTCCTTAAAGTCGTTTTTCTGCCCAATTACAATGTGTCGCTCGCCGAGTCGGTCATTCCCGCGGTCGACCTTTCCGAGCAGATTTCCACTGCGGGCATGGAAGCATCCGGCACCGGCAACATGAAAATGGCGCTGAACGGCGCGCTCACGATCGGCACGCTCGACGGGGCCAACGTTGAGCTGCGAGACCTTGTCGGCGACGACAACATCTTCATCTTCGGCTTGACGGCGTCGGAGGTGGAGACCGCACGGGCGCACGGCATCGACGCCAGCTCCCGCATCGAGGCGTCGCCGGTGCTGCGGGAGGCGCTGGACGAAATAGCTTCCGGCGTGTTCTCCACTGACGACGCGGGCCGCTACCGCGGCCTCGTCGACACGCTCGCGCATCACGACTACTTCATGTTGTGCGCCGATTTCGACTCTTACTGGGAGACGCAGGTGCGAATCGACGAGGCTTGGCGAGACCGGAAGCGGTGGATGCGCTCGAGCATCATCAACACTGCCAGCGTCGGTTGGTTCTCGTCCGACCGAACGATAGCGGAATATGCAAAAGAAATTTGGAATGCGCCGTTTACGCCACTCGGCTAGCGGCGGCGAGGGGAGGACAAAATGGAGGCTTGGAGGGCGCGCGAGGACGACGTTTCCGCGATTCAATCCGCGCGAAGCGGCGATCCGTTTGCGGTGCTTGGCCCACACCAGACCCCCGATGGCTGGGTCATCCGGGTCTTTGCGCCGGATGCGGTGCGCGTGCGGGCGCTGACGCGCGACAGCAGCAAGGTGATCGCCGAACTGCCACGTCGCAAGGACGATTTTTTCGAGGCGCTAATCCCTTCAGCCAAGGAGAGGCCGCTCTATCGCGTCGAGGTGGAAACTGCAGATGGAACGTCGTCCTACATCGATTCCTATGCATTCGGGCCGGCTCTCGGCCCGCTCGACGACTACCTCCTTCGCGAGGGCTCGCATCGGCAACTGTACCGCCGACTCGGCGCCCAACTCACCCAGCACGAAGGCGTGGACGGCGTGCTTTTTGCGCTGTGGGCTCCGAACGCGATCCGGGTCTCCATCGTCGGCGATTTCAACCGTTGGGACGGTCGGCGCTGTCAAATGCGCAAGCGGTATGACAGTGGCCTGTGGGAGATTTTCGTTCCGCACCTCGCTGCCGGAGCGGTCTACAAATACGAACTGACTGGCCCGGATGGTCGGCTTCTGCCGCTCAAAGCCGATCCGTTCGGTTTTGAGGCCGAACTGAGACCGTCGACCGCATCGGTCGTCGCCGACAGCTCGGACTTCGCCTGGAGCGACGCCGACTACATGTCGAAGCGAGCTCAAGGCGAGCCTCGCCGCAAGCCGATGTCGATCTACGAGGTCCATCTCGGCTCGTGGCGGCGCCATCTCGACGGGACGTTTCTCACCTACGATGAACTCGCCGACCAGCTCATCCCCTATGTCACCGACTTGGGCTACACCCATCTCGAGCTTCTTCCGATCAGCGAGCACCCGCTCGACGAGTCCTGGGGCTATCAGCCGATCGGACTTTTTGCTCCGACGCGCCGCTTCGGAGAGCCGGCCGCTTTCGCCCGCTTCGTTGACCGAGCGCACGCGGCGGGTCTCGGCGTCATCCTCGACTGGGCGCCCGCGCATTTCCCGACCGACGAGCATGGCCTGGCGCGCTTTGACGGGACGGCGCTGTACGAGCACGCCGATCCGCGCAGGGGCTTCCATCCCGACTGGAACACTGCGATCTACAATTTCGGTCGGCACGAGGTGGCGAACTTCCTCTATTGCAACGCCCTCTACTGGGTCGACCGGTTCCATATCGATGGTCTTCGCGTCGATGCCGTCGCCTCGATGCTCTACCTCGACTATTCTCGCCGCGAAGGCGAGTGGCTACCCAACGCGGACGGCAGCAAGGAAAACCGCGAGGCGATCGCATTCCTCCGGCGGGCGAACGAACTCGTCTATGGAGGCTTCCCCGGCGCCATTACAATTGCCGAGGAATTCGACGGCTTTCCCGGGCGTCTCTCGCCCGACTGACGTCGGCGGGCTCGGCTTCGGCTTCAAGTGGAACATGGGATGGATGCACGACACGCTCGACTATATGTCGCGAGATCCGATCTATCGACGGTGGAGCCACGACAGGATGACCTTCGGGCTGCTCTACGCCTTCAGCGAGAATTTCGTCCTGCCGATCTCGCACGATGAAGTCGTGCACGGCAAGGGCTCGGTAGTCGGGAAGATGCCCGGCGACGAATGGCAGCGCTTCGCCAACGCGCGGGCCTTCTACGGGTTCATGTGGGGCCACCCGGGCAAGAAGCTCCTGTTCATGGGGCAGGAGTTTGGGCAGACGATGGAGTGGAACTCTGGCGAGTCTCTCCCTTGGTGGCTGCTTGATCACTGGCCGCATCAAGGCGTGCAGTCGCTGATCCGCGACCTCAACCACGTGTATCGCGAAACTCCGGCGCTTTTCGCGCGAGACTGCGAGCCGGAGGGCTTCCGTTGGGTCGTCGTCAACGACGACACACAGTCCGTGCTCGCCTTCCTGCGCCGCGGCGCCCAAAGCGATCCGCCGGTCGCTATCGTCTGCAACTTCACGCCGGAGCCGCGCATGAATTATCGCGTCGGGTTGCCGTACGAGGGCCATTGGCGGGAGGCGATCAATACCGACGCTTCCGGATACGGAGGATCCAACATGGGCAACTTCGGCGGCGTGGTCGCCGAACGGCGTCCCTCGCATGGCTTTCCCGCATCGGCGACGCTCGTTTTGCCGCCGCTCGCGACCTTGTATCTCGTTTTCAGCCCGCCAGACGCCGGCGAGGACGCCGCGTGACAAGGAGGTCGACATGCCCAGGACACGATCGGCGAAGGAGATGGGGCTCTCGGCGCCCTATTCCAGGCACGCCATGGCTTACGTACTCGCTGGAGGGCGCGGAAGCCGGCTCCTCGAACTTACCGATCGACGGGCGAAGCCCGCCGTCTATTTCGGCGGGAAGTCCCGGATCATCGACTTTGCCCTTTCCAACGCGCTGAACTCCGGCATTCGGCGCATCGCCGTCGCGACGCAGTACAAGGCTCACAGCTTAATTCGCCATCTTCAGCGGGGATGGAACTTCTTTCGGCCGGAACGAAACGAGAGCTTCGATATCCTGCCCGCTTCACAACGCGTGTCCGAAACCATGTGGTATCTCGGAACGGCCGACGCGGTGTACCAGAACATCGACATTATCGAGAGCTACGGCCCGCACTTCATGGTGGTGCTGGCGGGTGATCACATCTACAAGATGGATTACGAGAAGATGCTGCAGCAGCACGTCGACTCGGGCGCGGATGTGACGGTCGGGTGCCTCGAGGCCTCACTCGAAGAGGCGAAAGGTTTCGGCGTGATGCACGTCGACGCCGACAACACTATCATCAAGTTCCTCGAAAAGCCGAAGAACCCGCCGCCGATGCCCGGCAACCCGCACGTCGCGCTCTGCAGCATGGGCATCTATGTGTTCGAAACTTCGTTCTTAATCGACCTTCTCAAGGAAGACGCCGCCGATTCGAATTCGAGCCACGATTTCGGCAAGGACATCATCCCCCGCATCATGAAGGAAGGCAAAGCCGTCGCGCACCATTTCTCGCATTCCTGCGTGCGATCAACCGAGGAGGCCAAGCACTATTGGCGCGACGTCGGAACCGTCGACGCCTATTGGGCGGCCAACATTGACCTTACCGACGTCATTCCCGACCTCGACCTCTACGATCGCGCCTGGCCGATCTGGACCTATGGCGAAATCACTCCCCCGGCCAAGTTCGTGCACGACGTCGACGGCCGCCGAGGCCTCGCGATCCAGTCACTGCTTTCCGGCGGCTGCATCGTCTCCGGCGCCGCGATCAGCCGATCTTTGGTCTTCACCGGCGTCCACTGCCATTCTTATTCCACGATCCACGAAGCCGTGATTTTGCCCTATGCAAGCATCGGGCGTCATGTGCGGCTCAACAAGGTGGTGATCGACAGCGAAGTGCGCATACCCGACGAACTCGTGGTCGGCGAGGATCCGGATCTCGACGCGAAGCGCTTCCGGCGCACCGACGACGGCGTCACACTGATCACCGGTCCGATGATTGAAAAGCTCGAGAGATGAGCGGTCTGAAAGTTCTGTCCGTCGCCTCGGAAATCTTTCCGCTGGTGAAGACGGGCGGACTGGCCGACGTCGCCGGGGCCCTACCACGCGCGCTTTCATCCGAAGGCGTCGAGATGCGGTCGCTCGTTCCAGCCTACCCGGCCATCAGCAGCAGGCTAGAAGACGTGACGGTTGCGCGCGATTATCGCGATCTGTTTGGCGGGCCGGCGCGCGTGCTGGCTGGTCGGGCCGAGAATCTCGACCTTTTCGCGATCGACGCGCCGCATCTTTACGACCGCCCGGGCAATCCGTACCTCGGCCCCGACGGGCTCGATTGGCCCGACAACGCCCGCCGCTTCGCGGCCCTGGCGCGCGTGGGTGCGGACATTGGTCTCGGCGCGATCGCCGCTTTCGAACCCGAGGTCGTCCACGCCCACGACTGGCAGGCTGCGCTCGCCCCCGCCTATCTCCGTTTCGCCGAGGGCCGGCGGCCCGGATCGGTCATGACGATCCATAATCTCGCCTTCCAGGGCCATTTTCCCATTTCGATGTTCTGGGAGCTCGGATTGCCCGATCGCGCGCTGACGATCGATGGCGTCGAGTATTTCGGCGGAGTCGGCTATCTGAAGGCGGGCCTGCTACTTGCCGACGTGGTCACCACCGTCTCGCCGACCTATGCCCGCGAGATCCTGACCCCCGAGTTCGGCATGGCGCTAGACGGCCTCTTGCGAACGCGCTCCCGCACCGTGCACGGTATTCTCAACGGCATCGACGACAGCGTCTGGAATCCCGCTACCGACCCGGCTCTTCCGCAGAACTTCGGCGCGACCCGAATCGACTTGCGTGCGCGCAACAAGACCGCGCTGCAAGCCAAGCTCGGACTGACACCAAGCGAGGACCGCCCGCTGTTCGCGGTCGTCTCCCGTTTGTCGCAACAAAAGGGCCTCGACCTCCTTCTGCACGCCCTGCCGGCCCTGACCGCTAAAGGCGCCCAGCTTGCTCTGCTGGGTTCCGGCGAACGGACATTGGAAGCTGGCTTCGCCGAAGCTGCCGCGGTGCGGGAGGGATCGGTCGGGTGTGTCTTCGGCTACGACGAGAGGCTTGCCCATCTTTTCCAGGGGGCCGCGGATTTTATTCTTGTGCCCTCGCGCTTCGAGCCGTGCGGCCTGACCCAGCTTTGCGCGCTACGCTATGGCGCGACGCCGATCGTGTCGCGCGTCGGCGGCCTCGCCGATACGGTCATCGACGCCAACGAAGCGGCCATCGCGGCGGGCGTCGCGACAGGCATACAGTTCTCTCCTCTTTCGGTCGAGGCTCTTAACTATGCGTTCGACCGAGCGCTCGCGGCCTACCGCGAGCCGACGACCTTGCGGCGCATGAGGCTGAACGGCATGCGGGCGGACGTGTCCTGGCGCGGCCCCGCCCGGCGCTACGCCGCGCTTTATCGCTCGATCGCCCCGCCTGCCGCCGCATGAGCGATATGGACGCGAGCCTCGGGGTCGTCGTCTCGCCGCATGGGCTCGAGGCAGCGCTCGTGTTGCCGAACGCCGAGGGTGTCTCCCTTTGCCTTTACGAGGGCGATCGCGAGGTCTTTCGCGCCGCGATGACCCGCGACGCCGATGGAGCGTTTCGAGGTCGCGCGCCAGGATTCGGCGCCGGCGCCCGTTATGGATTCCGGGTTCAGGGATCCTATGATCCGGCGCGGGGGCAGCGTTTCGACGCCTCCAAACTGCTGGCCGACCCCTACGCCTTCGGCTTCGACCGCCCGTTCCGGCTGCATCCGTCCATGTTCGCGCGCGGAGAAGACAGCGGCCCTTACGCGCCGAAGGCGATCGCCGGTGCGCCGCCTCCCGGCGAGCCGGGCGGCAAGCGCATCGCCGCCAACTCGCTCGTCATTTACGAGCTCAATCTGCGCGGCTTCTCGCGCCTCAACCCGGCGGTTCCGCAAAGCGCGCGGGGAACTTTCGCCGGATTGGCCCATCCGGCCTCGATCAGGCATCTGGCCGCGCTCGGGGTTACGGCGATCGAGATCATGCCGGCCGACCCGTTCGTCGACGAGCGGCATCTGCCGCCGCTCGGCCTGGCCAACGCCTGGGGGTACAATTCGGTCGTGTTCGGTTCGCCGGACCCGCGTCTCGCCCCTGGCGGTTGGGCCGAGGTGCGGGAAGCAACCGACGCGCTGCACGCAGCGGGCATGGAGGCGATCCTCGACGTCGTTTTCAACCATAATGGCGAAAGCGATCAGTTCGGACCAACCCTCTCGTTCCGCGGCCTGGACAACGCGGCCTGGTTCCGGCTCGACCCAAATAATCCGGCGGCCTACATCAATGACGCCGGCACCGGCAATTGCCTCGCGCTCGACCGCCCGCTCGTCGTCGAGATGGCGATCGGCGCGCTCAGGCGCTGGATGATCCACGGCGGGATCGACGGCTTCCGCTTCGATCTCGCGACGGCCCTCGGACGCGAACCCCACGGCTTCGACCCCAATGCGCCGTTCTTCCAGGCGCTCAACGAAGACCCTGTTCTGCGGCGCGCGCGCCTCATCGCCGAACCTTGGGACGTCGGACCGGGCGGCTACCAGCTCGGGTCCTTTGGCCCCGCCTTCGCCGAATGGAACGACCGCTTCCGCGATGCCGCCCGCCGTTTCTGGCGGGGCGATCCCGGCATGCGCGGCGAGATCGCCACCCGCGTCGCCGGCTCGCGCGACGTATTCGCCCGCGCCGCCGCGCCCTCGAAAGGCGTCAACTTCATCGTCGCGCACGACGGCTTCACCCTCGCCGACCTGGTCTCGTACGAGAAGAAGCACAACGAGGCGAACGGCGAGGGCAACCGGGACGGTACCGACGCGAACTGCTCCTGGAACAATGGCGTCGAGGGGCCGAGCGAGGATGCCGCGGTCGTTGCCGCGCGGACGCGCGACCAGCGCAATCTTTTGACGCTGCTGTTCGTCGCGCGCGGAACCCCGATGCTGGCGATGGGCTCCGAGCTCGGCTTCAGTCAGGGAGGCAACAACAACGCCTATGCCCAGGACAACGCGACAACCGCCATTCGCTGGGCAGAGGCCGACGCTTCCCTGATTGCATTCGTCCAGCGACTCGCGCAGGTCCGCCGCGCTCACCCGGCCCTCTCGCGCGACGCCTTTCTGACTGGAGAAAAGTTTGACGCGTCGGGCCTGCCCGATGTCGAATGGCGGGACGCCGAGGCGCCGATGACATTGTCGGCGTGGAACGACCCTGCCGGACCGGTGCTTGTCGCCGTCTTCGCTGCTCCGCATGACGGCGGCGTGGACCGGGTCGCGGTCGCCATGAACCGGTCGAATGACGAAGCGGAGCTCAACCTGCCGGCGCTGCGCCCGGGCATGGCTTGGCGCCTGCTCGTCGACAGCCATGATCCGAATGCGCCGGAGCGACCGCTCGTGATCGCGGACCGCCAGCGCCTTCAAGCCCGCTCATGTCTCATCCTCGCCGAGAGCCCGTTTTCGCGCGGCGGCCTTGGCGGCGGTCCCCCCACAGCCCATACGGTCGAGACGCTGGCGAGCGCCGCCGGGATCGCCGCCGACTGGTGGGACGTGGGGGGCAAGCGCACCATCGTCTCGCCGGAAACCAACGTCGCCCTTCTCGCCGCGCTGGGGCTCGAGGCAGGCAGCGAGGCTCAGGCGCGCGCCAGCCTGGCCCAGGTCCTTGACCAGACGCGGCGGCGGCGCGTCCCCTATTCGCTCGTTCTGCGCGCTGATGAGCCGATGTCCGCGCCGCTGCGCGACGCGCCGAAAGGCTGCGACGCCAGGATCGAATACGAGGACGGGAAGATTCTCGGATGGCGCATCGGCGCCGGCGAAGGCGCACGCAGCGATCTTCCCGACGGCCGCTCGGTCGAGGAGCGGACGATCGCCCTGCCCAAGCTGCCGCTCGGCCGGCACCGGTTGATCGTCGACGGGGTCGGCTGCCGGCTCACGGTCGCGCCGTCGGAATGCTACTTGCCCGAGGCCGCGCAACGCAAACGCTTCGGGATCACGGCGATGCTGTACGCGCTGCGCCGGGCCGGCGACCAGGGGATTGGCGACTTCTCGGCGCTGGCGCTCGCGGGCGAGGCGGCCGGCGAGGCCGGTGCGGCCTATTTCGGCGTGAGCCCGATGCATATGCTGTTCCCGCACAACCGGGAGCGGGCGAGCCCCTATCACCCCTCCGACCGCCGGTTTCTCGACCCGATGCTGATCGACGTCATCGACGCCGGGCTGCCGCGCGACGAGGCGCTCGAGGCTGCCCTCGGCGCTCTCGCTCCGGCGATGGCGGCGGCCGCGGCGACGAAGCTCGTCGACTACCCGGCGACATGGGCGGCCAAGCGCGCTGCGCTGAGCGCGCTCCATGCGGCCTTCGGCCGCGCCCGCCTCGCGCGTCCGAAGGAGCCGATCTTCGCCGAGCACCGCGCCTTCATCGAGGCCAAGGGCGCATCGCTGAGGCAGTTCGCGGCGTTCCAGGCGATCGCCGCGGGCGAGGCTGGGGCCAACTGGCGGTCATGGCCCGACGCCCTGCGCGATGGCGATGTGAAGGCGATCGAGGAAGCGATCGCCCGCGACCGGGACGCGTTCGACTTCGCGCTCTTCTGTCAGTGGCTCGCCGACCGTCAGCTTGCGCGCGCCGCTTCCCGGGCGCGCGGGCGCGGCCTCGAGATCGGCTTCTACCGCGATCTCGCCGTCGGGGCCGCGCCCGATGGGGCGGAGGCCTGGTCGCACGCTGGGATCCTCGCGCAAGGCGCGGAGGTCGGCGCGCCGCCGGACCCCTTCTCCACCCAAGGGCAGAACTGGAACCTGCCGGCGCCCAATCCGCTCGCCTGCGCCCGCGAGGGCTGGGCGTCCCTGAGCGCGCTCTATGCCGCCAACATGGCTCACGCCGGCATGCTGCGCATCGACCACGCGATGGGCCTGCAGCGGCTCTTTCTGATCCCCGCTGGCGCCAAGCCGGCCGACGGCGCCTATCTCGCCTATCCGCTCGACGACCTCATCGGCCAGGTCGCATTCGAGAGCCAGCGGGCCAAGTGCATCGTGGTCGGCGAGGACCTCGGCACGGTGGCCGAGGGATTCCGCGCCAGGCTGGCGCAGGCCAAGATCCTTGGGATGCGGGTCCTGTGGTTCGAGCGCAGGGGCGCCGAGGTCTCGCCGACTGCCGCCTATCCGCCGCTGTCGGTCGCCTGCGTCGCGACCCACGATCTTCCGACGCTCGCCGGCTGGTGGGGAGGCGCGGATATCGCCGAGAAGCTGACCCTCGGGCTCCTCACGCTGCGCGCTGCGGGCGAGGCGATCGCGGCGCGGCGCGAGGAGAAGCGCGGCCTGATCGCGGCCCTGCTCTCCGCCGGGCTCATCGCCTCGGCGCCGCCCGAGGACGCCCCGCTCGACGACGCGATCGCGGCGGCCGCCCACGCGCTGGTCGGCGGCTCGGGCTCGCTCCTCGCGAGCGCCCAATTCGACGACCTCGTCGGCGAGACGGTCGCCACCAACCTGCCCGGCACCGACCACGAACGGCCGAACTGGCGGCTCAAGCTCGGTCCCGACGTCCCCTCTGCCTTCGCCGGCGCCCGGGCGCGCGCGATCATCACTGCGCTGGCGGCGGGGCGCGGCCAGGCGACAGTCTCGGGACCGATCGAGAAGCGCGACGGACCGCCTGCGTAAGCCGGAAACCATATGAACTCGCCAGCGTATTGATGGCGGTCGAAGCCCAGCCGGCGGATCGTTGTCGCCGGCTACGGCTGCCCTTGGCGGTCCGGAATCACGTTCGGGGCCGCGTTAGTGACGGGATCCGGATGCCTGAACACGACACGCGTGCGCTCCCAGACCTCGAAGCCCTCATAGAGGGCCTTGCGTTCCGCATAGAGCTCATGAGCCTTCGCAACCGCAGCCTCGTCCGAGAGGCCGGTCAGTTCCTCGACCGAAACGATATGCCCACCGCTCAGAAAATAGCATCGCATGAGCGTCCCCCGCGCCCGCACGCGCACTCGCACTCGCGAACTGTACCATAGAACAGCAAGTCATCCGTCAATAGGGAATAACCCGTACCCGTCGTCTGAAAGCAGGATCCGCATGGCGCGGTGGCGTGTCCCCCGAGGCGCGGCGGCATTGCGGCCGCCGGCGCCAGGGGCTGTCGCCCCCGGCCCCGGTCGACGAGGAAAAAGAGTCGCTCCCGCAAGGCGACGGGATATGATGGATCCCGGTTGACGCAACGAAAGACGCATTATCCGCCAGATGCCATGGGGAGCGAAATCGGCCGCAGCCGCATTGTCTCCAGCGACGATCGCGCGAGGCTAGCATGAACGACGACCATCCGGCTCCCCCACGTCCCGAGCCCGCGAGCAGCGAATTCCCGCCGAAGCGTTTCCCGATCGTCGGCATCGGCAGCTCGGCGGGCGGCGTCCATGCGCTGCAGACGTTCTTCGAGAGCCTGCCCGACAACGTGGACGCCGCCTTCGTCGTCATCGTCCATCTCGATCCCGGGCATCAGAGCGAATTGCCGAACATCCTCGCGGCGAAAACCAAAATGCCCGTTACCCAGGTTACCGGCCGAGTCCGCCTCGAGCCGCGCCGGGTATACGTCATTCCGCCCAATCGGCAGCTCACGGTCACCGACCAGCATCTGGCGATCGCCGAGTTCGACGAGCCTCGGTGCCAGCGGGCGCCGATCAACCTCTTCTTTCGCTCGCTCGCCGCGCAGCGCGGCGACGACTTCGCCATTGTGCTTTCCGGCGCTGGCTCCGACGGCGCCATCGGCATCAAGGCGGTGAAGGAGGCCGGCGGCATCATCCTGGTGCAGGATCCGGGGGAAGCCGAATACGGCTCGATGCCGCGTGCGGCTGTCACGACCGGACTTGCGGATTTCGTCCTGCCGGTACGCGACATTGCAAGACGGCTGCCGGAACTGATCGCCGACCGCGGACGGGTCAATTCTGAAGCCGCGGTCGAGACAGACGGCGAGGCCATGCAGCGCATCCTCTCGCATCTGCGCGTGCGCTCCGGCCACGATTTCAGAAGCTACAAGAGGGCGACCGTCCGCCGCCGCATTCTTCGTCGGATGCAGGTGCAGCGCGCCGAGACCATGGCAGATTACCTGGCGATCCTGCGCGACAACCCCGACGAATCGAGCGCTCTGTTCGCCGACCTTCTCATCTCAGTGACGACTTTCTTTCGCGATTCTGCCGCCTTCGACAGGCTCGCCGGGCTCGTGATCCCCCGGCTGTTCGAGGGCAAGGGCGCCCGCGACAGCATACGCGTCTGGGTCCCCGGCTGTGCGACCGGCGAGGAAGCCTATTCGATCGCGATCCTGCTGCTCGAGGAGTCGGCGCGTCACAACGTCCGCCCCGAGCTCCAGGTCTTCGCCTCCGACCTCGACGAAGCGGCTCTGACGATGGCGCGCGAAGGGCGATATCCGCTGGCCGTCGAAGCGGACATGACGGAAGAGCGGCTCCGCCGGTATCTCTCCCGCGAAAGCGACCAGTACCGGGTGAACCGGGACCTGCGCGACATCGTGCTGTTCTCCAAGCACAGCCTGCTCAAGGACCCGCCATTTTCTCGCGTGGGTTTGATCTCATGCCGCAATGTGCTGATCTACCTCGATCGGGAGCTGCAGCAGCAGGTCGTCGCCACCTTCCATTTCGCGTTGAAGCCGGACGGGTATCTGTTCCTCGGCTCCTCCGAGACCGCCGACATGCCGGTCGGGATGTTTCAGGCGCTCGACCGGGAAGCCCGGATCTTCCAGCCTATGGCGGCGCAAAACGAAGCGCGGGTTCCGCTCCGGCTGGGGCCGCCGGCGTTCGATCTCGAGCCGCTGACGACGCGATCGACCTTTGGCTCGTTCCGCCGGCCGGAGGTGGCCGGAATCCATCGCGAGGCGCTCGAGCGCCTCGCGCCGCCGAGCGTCGTCATCGACGAGTCCTATCGAATCGTCCATCTTTCGGAGCGCGCCGGCCGATATCTGCAACCGTCCGGCGGAACACTGGTCAATGACGTCACCGAGCTTGCGCGCGAGGAATTGCGGTTCGATCTGCGCGCCGCGCTGCATGAGGTCTTCGCGCGGAACGAGCCGACGCTTGGCGGCCCGATCGCCGTGCGTTTTAACGGCGCCTCGCGACGCGTCTATCTTCAGGCCAGGCCCATGGGCCCCGATCCTAACGCCGGCCGCGCCGCGATCGTGTTTTTCTTCGAGGGCGGGACGCTCGGGGACTCCGCGACGGGCACGGGCGCGATCGAAGAGCGAGTCCCGGCGGAACAGATCCAGCAGCTTCAACAGGAGCTGCAGTTCACCCAGTCGCAACTCAGGACCTCGCGGGAAGAGTATGAAGGGGCGAACGAGGAGCTGCGCGCGGCCAACGAGGAATTGCAGTCGATCAACGAGGAGTACCGCTCGACCGCCGAGGAGCTCGAGACCAGCAAGGAGGAGCTGCAGTCGATCAACGAGGAGCTGCAGACGGTCAACGGCGAACTGAAGGCCAAGCTCGAGACCGTGTCGCGCGCCAGCAGCGACATCCAGAACCTGATGATTGAGATCGACGTCGGCGTCCTCTTCCTCGACACCCAATTGCGCATTAACCGCTTCACGCCGCGGGTCGCTGAACTGTTCAATATCGCCCCAGGCGACGAGGGCCGCTCGATCACGGATTTCAGCAACAGTCTCGATTACCGGGATCTCGCCGGCGATGCGCGAAAGGTTCTACGCGACCTCACCGTGAACGAGCGAGAGGTGAAGAGCCGCAATGGCGACTGGTACCTGATGCGGATCAGGCCCTACCGCACGATCGAGAACAAGATCGACGGCGTGGTCATAACCTTCATCGACATCGGTCAGCGCCGCCGCGACGAGACCGCGGTCAGGGACAACGAGGCGCGGACCCGGGCGGTCATCGACGGCGCGACCGAACTCAATCGTGACGATCGATAAAGCGGGTATCCTCCAGTCGGCGAATGCGGCCACGACAAAAATATTCGGCTACCACCCGGAGGAGCTGATCGGGCGGAACGTCGATGCGCTCATCCTCGGACCGCAGCACCCGCCGCACGACAGCTACATCAAGCGCTATCTCGAGACCGGCGGCGAGGGGGGCAGCCGCAGAGGAGAGGCGGAAGGGCGGCGGAAGGATGGCTCGATCTTTCCTGCCGAGGTGACGATGACCGAGATCCGTCTCGGCGAGGAGCGCCTGTTCATCGGTTTTTTGCGCGATGTCAGCGAACGGCGGCTATTCGAGCAGCGGCTCAGCCGACTGCATGCGAACCGTCTCGATACGATGGCGGACATGGCGACCGCGCTCGCGCACGAGCTGAACCAGCCGCTCGCGGCGGCGGCGAATTATCTGTTCACCGCCCGTCACGTGCTCGGCTCGAAATCCGACGCCGCGGACGCGACGGTCGACGACGCGCTCGACAAGGCGCAGCAGCAGATGCACCGGGCGGGACAGATCATCACGCACCTGCGCGAGTTCATGGCGCGCGGCGAGCCAGACAAGATCGAGTTGAGCCTGCACGACCTGATCAAGACGACCTGCGACCTCATCGCCCCTTCAGCGCGGGAGGCCGGCGCCGATGTGGTTCTGCGCATCGACGCTGAGGAGGACAACGTGCTCGCCGACCGGATCCAGGTCGAGCAGGCGATGGTCAATCTCATCCGCAACGCGATCGAGGCGATGGCCGATACGCGGGAACGGCGGCTCACGATTTCCACCGCGCTCGAAAACGGGATGATCCGCGCCGATTTTTCCGACACGGGCAACGGCCTCCCGGCTTCGATCAAGGAGGAGCTGTTCACGCCGTTCAACTCCGGCAAGTCGGACGGCCTCGGCGTCGGCCTGTCGATCGCGCGCACAATCATCGAGGCCCATTACGGGTCGATCTGGGCGGAGGCCAATCCCGGCGGGGGCGCAAAGTTCTCCTTCACCCTGCCCTTGGCGCGGCTGGAGAAGGCCGCCGAGGGGGAGGGGTAGATTGCACCTTCCCACAAGGTGTCGGGCGGAGCCCAACGGATGGGGTGTGGAAGCAGGAATGTGTCGTCGATGCTCAGCTCCGAGGTTCCGCAAGCCTGCCGAGGTCGAAGCAGCGGGCCTTACCCCCATCCGTCGCGCAATTCAGGTCAATTGAATGGCAATGCGACACACAAGACCCGATGCCGACCAATCTCGACGGATTTCGCCGTTCAATTGCGCGACCATGCGATCGACGATCGATGTGCCGAAGCTTGCGCGCGTCGGCTCACTTGTTTGAGGGCCGCCGCTCTCGATCCAGTCGACAATGAGCCGCTGGCCTGTCCCGTGCGACCATCTGACCTCAAGCCGGCCCTCGGGCGCAGAGAGAGAGCCGTATTTGGCGGCGTTGGTCGACAGCTCGTGCAAGATCACGGCAACCGCCTGAGCGGCTGCGGGCTCCAGCAACACCTCTGGCCCGTCAATTTGCGCGCGGATTTGGCCGTCTCGAAGATAGGGCGCGAGTTCTTGTTCCGCGATTCTGGATACCTCGGCTCCCGCCCAACGCGACCCGGCGAACAACGCATGGACCTTGGCGAGCGCCCCGATCCGCGCCTGGATCTTATCCTTGAGGCCATCCACGGTCTCGGCCTGAGAAAGATGTACCGCTGCCTGAACGGCCGCGAGAATATTCTTTGCCCGATGTTCAGCTTCTCCAGCCAAAGCGGCGATTTGCCTTTCGCTTCGCTTTCGCTCCGTGACGTCCTGGAAACAGTTGACCGCGCCGAGGATATTGCCGCTGCGATCATGGATCGGGTCGATGTTGACGAGCACGACGCCGCGGGAGCCGTCGGCGCGTTCAACCCCGATCTCCCCGTTCTGAACGGCCTCACCGTTGCGGAGAACGTCGGCCATTGGGCAATCGGCATGCTCCATTGGGCCGCCATCCAGATGGTGCATACGGTATGAGCCGCAGAAACGATCTGTGGGGTCATTGCGGTTCGGAGACCGGCCCCAAAGCTTGGCGGCTTGGCGATTGTAGTAAATAATAAGTCCGCTTTTATCGCAAACGTAAATCGCAACAGGCAACAGGTCGAATAGCTGACCAACAACGGGCAGCGTGGGATGGACGGGCTGGCGCGATGCTTGTCGCCCATCGCCCAAGAAAGCTTCCAGGCTTTCAGAGAACATGTAGCTGCGGGAAAGAAATAGCCAGCGATCCTCGAGGTCCGAGTACGACCCCTTGAGCGCGGGATCGAGAGTCGCGTCCGCTCTCGCCCGAGAATCGGCAGCGCGCTGAAGGCACTCTCGAACGCGATCGCTCAAATGCTGGAGCACGACCCATCCCCGATCGAACAGTCGTTCAGATACGACCTTACCCCGGCGCGGAAGAGGTGTCGACGTAGGGTCCTTGTCGTGTGGCCGCCGCTTCGAAGCCGGCAGTCTTGCACGACCACAAGAGCGAGCCTTCGACGACGCATTCCTGCTTTCCGCACCCCTTCCGTCGGGCTTCGCCCGAGACCCCCGGGTCTGCGCCCGGGGGCAGGCTCTTCCCCACTTCGTGGAGAGGGGGGCGGAATGTCTCGCTCTCCGGTTAAACCGTGATCGAATCGCCTCGCGGAAACGCGCGGCTCGTTCATCATTTTAGAATATCAGATCGCGCGTCATCCTTCCCCAGCTCTGCTGGGGAAGGTGGCCGGCGGAGCCGGCCGGATGGGGTATGGCCCGCCGCTTCGAAGCCGGCAGTCTTGCACGACCTCAAGAGCGAGCCTTCGACGCCGCATTCCTGCTTTCCGCACCCCATCCGTCGGGCTTCGCCCGGCGCCTTCCCCACTTCGTGGAGAAGGGGCGGAACGTCTCGCCCGCCGGCTACAGCGTGATCGAGATCGCCTCGCGTCCGCGCGGCGTATCGACGACCCGCATATTCACCGGCTGGCCCTCGTCGAGATGGGCGATGCCGGCGGCGTTGAGCGCCGAGATATGGACGAAGATGTCCTTGCCGCCGTCGTCGACTGCGACAAAGCCGAACCCCTTGGTCTCGTTGAACCACTTGACCTTGCCCTCGAGGGGCATGGCGCTCGACGGATCGGGAGCGATCCGGCGAGGAGGCCGGGGCGCGTCGAACATGCGGCGCGGGCGGTCGATCCCGGTCGAGGCGTCGATCGAGACGACCCGGGACACCTGCGGGCCCTTGACACCCATGCCGACCACGACACGCAGTCTGGCGCCGGGCAGCACGCTGTCGTGTCCGGCCGAATGCAAGACCGTCGCGTGCAAAAAGGCGTCGCCCTGCCCGTTGCCGAGCTCGACGAAGCCGAACCCTTTGTCGTCCTTGTACCATTTCACTGTTGCGTCGACCGCCGGCTGACTCGTCGCTGCGGACGCAAAGTCTCCCGTCGACGACGCGTCGTCGCCGAATTCTTGACGCCCGTTCGGGCGCATCGGGCGCTGCCGCGACGCATACGCCACCGGCCCGTCGTCATCGAACCCGTGCTTGCGAGGCGCCCAAAAGTCATTAGCTTTGTTCATAGCGTTCAAACTCTTCGACCGGTGCAGACAACAGGGAGAAGGTCGCGGTCACGACAATTCTCCATCCCGCCGCTGGGCGGCGGAATCTCGGACCGGCGCCGAAGCGCCCAAAATCGGTATGTCCGACCTCAACCCGATGCGGATCGGAGGGACGTAACGGGTTTGGTTGAGGGGCGTGGGGAATGACGCAGGCGGTCCCACCTCCCGATCGGCCGGCGCGGCGGGAAAGGGATCTGAGCCATCGTCCCGAATCAAACAGAACGACAGCGCGCCGCCGGCGACGAGCCCGACAATCAACGGAAGCCAGCTGCGCCGAGACCGGCATTCGCGCTGGGACGCCGCAAAGAGGGTTCTGATCACCGCCGCCATCAGAGCGTCAAAGCGGCTGAAGATTGAAGAAGAAGGGCCGGCGGTCAAACATGTGAGCGGCGGAACGCGGTAGGCGGGAGGAGCAGGCCGGCCACAACATGATCTTCATCGGCGCAACGTTCATCAAGCACCAGAACAACCGGGCAAGCAATCGCCCAAGTGAAACGATCAAATTTTCGGAGGTTCCGTTCGTTTCTCTCAAGTTAATACATTCCAAACGCCGTGCGTCAGCGCAATTAGGGATTCTACGTAGCTTTCGGTGGGGCGCCCGGAAATGCGGTCGAAATCAATGCTTGCGGCGCTTCGCCGGCGTTCCCATATCGCTGCGCATGTTCGAAGTTCTCCAAACTCCTTATCCGGCCTTCACCCTCGATCCGGACAGCCCCTCCCAGGGACCCAGCGGGCAGACGCCGGGCGACGGCGCCCTGCTGGACGATTATTCGCGCGTCGTCAGCGACGTGGTCGAGCGCGTTGGGCCGAGCGTCGTTCGCATCGATGTCAAGCGCGGCGGCCGCAACGCCGGTTCGGGGTCGGGCGTCATCGTCTCCTCCGACGGGCTGGCGCTCACCAACTCGCACGTTGTCCAGGGCGGGCGGGTCGTGGCGCTGACGACAGTCGAAGGGCGCGAGCTGCAGGCCCGCGTGCTCGGCGACGATCCCGATACCGATCTCGCCCTGCTGCGGGTCGAGGCGGACGTCTCGCTGCCCGCCGCCAGACTCGGCGACAGCTCGAAGCTGAAGCGAGGCCAGATCGCGATCGCCATCGGCAATCCGCTCGGCTTCGACGCGACCGTCACAGCCGGCGTCGTCTCCGCCCTTGGCCGCAGCCTGCAGTCGCGCACGGGGCGCATGATCGAGGACGTGGTGCAGACCGACGCAGCGCTCAACCCCGGCAATTCCGGCGGCCCGCTGGTCTCCACCGCGGGCGAGGTCGTCGGCATCAACACCGCCGTCATCATGGGGGCGCAGGGCATCTGCTTCGCCGTCGCTTCGAACACCGCCAATTTCGTCGCCGGCGAGATCGCCCGCCACGGGCGCGTGCGGCGCGCCTATATCGGGGTCGGCGCCGCCACCGCGGCCATCCCGCGCCGGATCGCAGTCAGGCTCGGTCTCGGGCAGGCGAGCGGCGCAAGGCTCATCGGCGTCGATCAGGCAGGTCCGGCGGCGCACGCAGGGCTTTTGTCGGGCGACCTCGTCATCGGCCTCGACGACAGGCCGGTCACCAGCGTCGGCGATCTCCTGCGGGCGCTCGACGCCGAAAAGATCAACCGCACCGTCAGCGTCGACTTTTTGCGCCGCTCGGACCGGTTGCGGGTCTGGATCGGGCCGGTCGAACGCCCCGCGGCGGCGTGACCAAGAGGGCGGCTTCGGGTGGGCGGCGTCTCGCGGCGCGCGCGGAGACGCGCGCCCTCCGATTGCGATGCGCGCTACTTCGCTCGCGGCTCCTTGGGACGCATGAGCGGCCCCGGTAGCGCTCGCTCAGCCTCGTCTTCGAGCGCCTGCTCGTGGTGGCGCACGAACTGAGCCCCGATAATGGCGCCGACGACCGCGGCGACGAGGATCGCTATGCCAACCGGCCGGGCGTAGTCCTCGATCGCGCGCCCGAGCCAATAGCCGCCCACGCCGAAAATCGTCGCCCAGACGATGCCGCCGGCCGCGTTGAAGAAGAAGAACCGCTCCCAGTTGAAATGATTGACCCCGGCCAGAAACGCGGCGAAGGCGCGCAGCACGGCGACGAAACGGCCGAAAAAAACGATCTTGCCGCCGTGCTTGAGAAAGAGATACTGCCCGAGCTTCAGCCGTCGCTCGTCAAGGCGGATATAGCGGCCGTAGCGGTAGACGACATGAAAGCCGAGTTCCCGCCCGACCCAATAGCCGCAATTGTCGCCGAATATCGCGCCGGCCGCCGCAGCGGGAATGACGCCCCAAAGGTGCAGCTTTCCCTGTCCAGCCAGGATCGCCGAGGCGACCAGCACGGTTTCGCCCGGCATGGGAATGCCCGCGCTCTCCAGGCTGATGATGACGAAGATGGCGAGATAGCCATAGGTCGCCAGATATCCGTGCAGGTGATGCACGAGATCCATGTCAGGGGAAGGCCTTGGTCCCGGCGAGGCGGCGGGCGTTGGCGCGCACTTTCCGGCGCGCCGGCTTCGCCGCGGCCTCCGCGATGCCGGCGAGGCCCATCGACACGTCGTTGGCCGAGCGCACGCCGCCGAACGCCGCCTTGAGGAAGAATGCGCCCCAGGCGGCTTGAGCGGCGAGGGCGCCCAGCACCGCCGCGTCGACTTTTTCCTGCACCATCAGCCGCGCCTCGCGCGCCTTTTCCGTCGGGACGCCGCCAGGCGACATCATGTTTTGCGTGCGGGCGGCGATGGTGAGGGCGGCGTCGACCCCGCTCTGGACGTTGGCTTTCGCCATGGCCAGCGACCGTCTGGCGAAACGTTTCGAAACCATAAACACGCCCTTTCCGTCCGATCCGCGAGAGGCGGCGACGAAGACCAAAGTCGCCCAGCATGGGGAAAGTTCCGCTGCGGAGCAACCCTGCGGAGGTGCGACTTTCGGAGGCGCCGCGACTTCAGAGCTCATCGATCCGATACTGGATGAAGCCGGTGCGCTTGGCGAGCGTGTCGTAGAGACGCCTCGCTGCGGCGTTCGTCTCGTGGGTGTTCCAGTATACGTTGGCGGCGCCCGCGGTCTTCGCCGCGTCAACGACGGCGCCGATCAGGGCGCGACCGACGCCCCCGCGCCGCGCCGCGGGACTGACGTAGAGGTCCTGAAGATAGCAGCGCGCGTTCACGAGCCAGGTCGACCGCTGGAAAAGGTAATGCGAAAATCCGATGAGCGCGTCCTGCCGCTCCGCGACCACGGCGTGGACCGGCTCGAGCGGGTCGAAGATGCGCGACCACGCGGCGTCTGTGACCTCGGGCGTTTCGGGCGTCTGGTAGAATTCGAGATAGGCCCGCCAGAGCGGCGCCCATCGCTCGCGATCGCCGCGCGCGAGCGCGCGCACAAGGAAATCCGGCAAACCCTTCTCCGCTTCGAGCGGCTAGCGCCCATTCTCGGCGACCATGGGGCGGCGCGGGGATGCTTGACAAGGGGCAGCCGGAGCCTCTTTGCCTGCGCCGTCGCCTTCCGGAGCCAAGCAGATGACCCGTTCGCCGCTCGTCCTCGCCGCTCTCGCTGCGCTGATGGGCTCAGCCGGGGTGGCCCTCGCGGCGGCCTCGGTGCACATGAGCGGCGGCGCGCTCGCCGAAAGAGGCGCCGTGTTTCTCATCCTGCACGCCGTCGCGGCGCTCGGCATCGCGGCCCATACCCGGATTTCAGCTTCCCGCGCGCTTCTCGCTGCGGGCTTCGTGATGGAGGCGGGCGCGTCGCTGTTCGCCGCCGATCTCGCGTATCACGCCTTCGCCGGCGCCCGGCTCTTTCCCTTCGCCGCTCCGATCGGCGGCACGGCGATGATTCTGAGTTGGCTCGCGCTGGCCGCGGCCTTCGCGGCGACGAGCGCGGGGCGGGCCTGAGGGCGGCGCATCAGGCGCGAAATATCCCTGCTCTCAGCGGAGCAGGGAATTTGAATTCCCTGCACAGCGAAAAAAATTCCCTGCTCGGCCGAGTAGGGAAGATTGGTGGAACTGCCTGGAACCATTGAGTTTATCGGAACACTTTTTCCGAAAATCGCCGAATCGCGGGAAATTCCCTGTATTTTTCCCTGCATGCAGGGAACTGGCCCGCGCTCAGGGCTCAGTCTTCCCGCCGGGAACTCCAGCGGTTCCCGCGATCGGAGGGACCAAAGCGCGATAGTCGCTGCCTAGTCCCGAACGAACTCCATCCGGTCCACGTCCACAAGGCCCATGTCGGTGATCTTCAAGTGCGGGATCACAGGAAGCGGCAGGAAGGCGACCTGGAGGAAGGGTTCGGCAAGCGTCACGCCGAGGCCCTTGGCGGCGGCGCGGAGCGGGATCAGCTTCTCGCGCACCTCCTCGAAGCTCTCGAGGCTCATGAGCCCGGCGACGGGGAGCGGCAGCTCGGCCACCACCTTGCCGCCTTCCGCCACCGCAAAGCCGCCCTCGATTTCGCGCAAGCGATTGACGGCGGCGGCCATGTCGGCCTCGTTCGTCCCGACGACGCAGAGATTGTGGCTGTCGTGGCCGACGGACGAGGCGATCGCGCCGCGCTTCATGCCAAAACCCTTCACGAAGGCGGTCGCCCTGTTGTCGTTGACGCCGTGGCGCGCGACCACCGACACCTTGACGACGTCCTGGCCGAGATCGACCTGACGGGCGCCGTTCCGGAACGGAAGCGTCACGGGCACGCGCTCGGTGATGATCTTGCCGGGAATAACGCCGATCGCCAGCGTCGACGGCCCCTGCCCTTTCGCCGCGAAGTCGCCGGGTTCGACCCGCCTCGCCTTGACGCTGTCGCGCCCGACGGGGGTGAGCGCGCCGCGCTCAGCGAAAAGCCCGTCCTCCACGAGGCGTCCGCCCGCCAGCACGGTCGACACGGCGCAGCTTTCGAGATCGACGACGACGACGAGGTCGGCCCGCCATCCTGGCGCAACGAGGCCGCGGTCGCGCAGGCCGAAGATGCGCGCGGCCGAGATCGTGGCCGCGCGATAGGCGGCGAGCGGCTCGGCGCCGAGACGGATCGCGGTGCGGATCAGAAAATCGAGATGGCCTTCCTCGGCGATGTCGAGCGGATTGCGGTCGTCAGTGCAGAAGGCGATGAAGGGCGAATTGCGCTCGGTGACGATGGCGCTCAGCGCATGCAGGTCCTTGCACACCGATCCCTCGCGGATCAGCACCGCCATGCCTTTCATCAGTTTTTCGCGCGCCTCGGGCAGGTTCGTCACCTCATGGTCGGTCCGGACGCCCGCGCTCAGGTAGCCGTTCAGCGCAAGGCCGCTGAGCAGCGGGCTGTGCCCGTCGATCGGCCGGGTCTGGAACGCGGCGAGCTTGGCGAGGCAAGCCGGGTCGCGGGCGAGCACGCCCGGAAAATTCATGAACTCGGCCAGGCCCAGGACCTTCGGGTGGCCGGCGAGCTCGAGAAGGTCGCCGACCTCGAGCCGCGCGCCGGATGTCTCCAGGCTTGTCGCCGGCACGCAGCTCGAAAGCTGGACGCGTAGGTCCATCGCGGTCGCCATCGCACCATCCAGGAAGTAGCGCAAGCCGGCCTGCCCAAGCACGTTGGCGATCTCATGCGGATCGCAGATCGCCGTCGTCACCCCGTGCCTGAGGACGCAGCGGTCGAATTCGAGCGGCGTGATGAGCGACGACTCGACATGGCAATGGGTGTCGATGAAGCCCGGAACGACGATCTTTCCCCGGACGTCGATCTCGCGCGCGCCTGAATATTCGCCCATCGTTCCGACGATGCGATCGCTCATGATCGCGACGTCGCTTCGGACAAGTTCGCCGGTCACGAGATCGAAGATCCGTCCCCCCTTGAGCACGACGTCGGCCCTGGCGAGCCCCTGGCCCTGCTCGATCGCGCGCTTCAGATAGGCGATGGCGTCGCTCATGACGGGCTCCTCATCGAATGCACGTGGAATATGATCGATTGCATCCCGCCGATCAAACGGCCACGAACGTCCAGCGCTGCCGCCGCCCATCTAGGCGCCGGGGAACGAGAAGGATTTACGCGGGCGCAGAATCGTCGTCTCGTTCGGCGATGCTCGGGCCGATTCTCTCCATCCAGTCTCATGTCGTCTACGGCCACGTCGGCAATTCCGCCGCGGTCTTCCCGCTGCAGCGGCTTGGACGTGAGGTCTGGCCGCTGATGAGCGTGCAATTCTCGAGCCATGCCGGCTACCCGGGCTGGCGCGGGCGGGCGTTCGACGCTGGCATGATTGACGATTGCCTGGCCGGGCTCGAAGCGATCGGCGTCCTTCCGCGCTGCGTCGGGCTAATGACGGGCTATCTCGGCAGGCCCGAAATCGGCGAAGCAGCGCTTCGCGCGCTGGCGGGCGTCCGCGCGGCCAATTCGGACGCGGCCTACGCGTGCGATCCGGTGATCGGCGACGTCGGCCGCGGCTCCTATGTCGCGCCGGGCGTCGCCGAATTCTTCCGCGACCGCGCCCTTCCCGCTGCGACCATCGTCACGCCGAACGCTTTCGAGCTCGAATGGCTGGCGGGCGGGCCCGTAAGGACGCTCGCTGAAGCGAGCGCGGCTATCGGCGCGCTTCTCGCACGGGGCCCTGGGGTCGTCGTCGCGACCTCGATGTCGCTCGACAACACGCCCGCGGACCGGATCGACATGCTCGCCGGCGACCGCCAAGGCCTGTGGCGGCTCGGGACGCCGAAGCTGCCGATCGCAGTCAATGGGGCGGGCGACCTGTTCGCCGCGCTTTTCTTTCATCATTGGCTGGAGCGCCGCTCGATGCCGGAGGCGCTGTCGCGGACGGCGTCGTCGGTCTTCGGCATCGTCGCCGCGACGCTGGCGGCGGGCGCCCGCGAGCTCCGCCTCGTTGCGGCGCAAAAGGAACTTGTCGCGCCCTCAACTGCTTTTATAGCGGAGGCGGTTTAGCCGACGGCGCTTTTAGACCCCCGCTTCAGGTCAACGAGGCGGCGGGCGCCCGGACATTCGCTTAAATCGAATTGCCGTCAGCCTCGAATCACCGTCTTCTCTTTTTCTCGCTGTTCTTGCGCACGATCAAAAAAGAGGTCATGTTCTTCTGTTTACTGGCCAACATAAAGGGAAAAGGGAACGGGCCATGAAACGTACAATCAAAGTTCTCGCCGCCGCCGCTCTCGGCGTCGCTCTCGCGGTGTCCGCCGCCGCTGCCCAACCGGTTCATCGACACGTCCGTCATCATCCTGCCGCGGAAGGGCGGCAGATCGTCGTTCATCCGCGCGAGTCCTACTTGACGGCCGGCCCGGGCGCCTTCGTCGGCGAATACAACGGCTACGCGCTCGACACCCTGGCTACACCAGGGTCGTACATGCCCGAGATCGACCACACAGTCGCCGGGCAGCGAGGGCTCGAGCGGCTGCCGAACAACTTCACCGTGCCCGGTTGCTGCGTCCCGTAATCATCGGGCGCATGGGCGTCCGGTCTGCGGCGGGTCGTTGCTGAATGACGCGCCGCTTTTTCACGCTCGATGTGTTCGCGGAGACGGCGCTGGCGGGAAATCCGCTTGCTGTCGTGCTGGACGCCGCCGACCTCGACGGCGACCGAATGCAGGCGATCGCGCGCGAGTTCAACCTGTCCGAGACCGTGTTCGTGCTCGAGCCGGCCGACCCGGCCAACACGGCCCGGGTTAGGATCTTCACGCCCGCCCGGGAGCTGCCCTTCGCCGGCCACCCGACCGTCGGCGCAGCCGCCCTTATCGCCTACATTCGGGCTCCCGACGTGTTGGCGGCGCAGGATATGCGGATCGTGTTGGAGGAAGGGATCGGCGACGTCGTTTGCGAGGTGCGTCATCGAAAGGGCCGGGCGCTCGCGGCGAAATTCGATCTGCCCAAACTGCCTCAGCGCCTCGACGCCGCGCCGCCGCCAATCGAGGAGATCGCCCATGGCCTTCGGCTTCGCACGGAAGACATCGGCTTCGACCGGCATGAGCCGAGCCTTTTCACGGCGGGCGCGCCCTATCTCTTCGTTCCGGTGCGCTCCATGGACGCGATCGGCCGCGCGCGTCCGGCCGATATGCGATGGAACGCCGACGGCGGCCCCGCGACCTTCCTCTACACGTAGCGACGTCGTCCAAGCCGGTTCGGCTTATCATGCGCGGATGTTCGCCGGCGGGTGGGGCGTGGCGGAAGATCCCGCGACCGGAAGCGCCGTCGCGGCGTTTGCCGGAGTTATCGTCGCCTTCGATCGGCCGGGCGACGCCGAGCAGGTGCTGACCATCGAGCAAGGCTTCGAAATGGGCCGCCCTAGCCTCATCACGCTCAGGCTCGAGGTCGAGCGCGGCGAACTTCGCTCCGCATCGATTGGCGGCGCGGCGGTCATCGTTTCCAGCGGCGCACTCGACCTTTGAACCGCTCGGCGCGGATCGTCGAGGTCGCCGAGGTCGACTTCGCTCTCGAGTCGATGCGGTGGGCTTTCGCGGAAACCGAAGCCCTCGGCATCGCCTCCCATTGGGCCAAGCTGCGACGGACGAAGCCTCAGATTTACAACGGCCGCGTCTTACTGCTGGCCCGGCGCGAGCTCAAGCGGCGCGCCGACGGCGGCCTACGACTTACGGGTGCGTACTTCGAGACGGACTACGCCCACTTCCTCGCCTGGCGCGACTGGGGCCATGAGGGCGAAACGGTCGAGAACTGCTTTTCGATGGCCGCGTTGCGGTCCTCCGATGGCGGCTTTCTGCTCGGCGAGATGGCGCCGCACACGATGAACGCGGGACAGACTTATTTCCCGGCCGGAACGCCCGACCCGAGCGACATATTCGACAGCAAGGTCGATCTCGAAGCAAGCGCGCGCCGCGAACTCTTGGAGGAGACCGGCATCGCGGCCGATGAGGCCGCGATCCGGCCGGACTGGACCGTCGTCTTCACGCCGGGACGCATCGCGTGCATGAAGCTGATGACGCTAGCGATTCCCGCCGAGGAGGCCAAGGCGCGCATCGACGCTTTTCTTGCGCGTGAGCCGCTGGCCGAGTTGACCCGCATGCATGTCGTGCGCGGCGCAGAGGACATCGACGAAAACCGGACGCCCATCCACGTCGCAGCCTACCTGCGCGCTGCCTTCGAGTGGAGAAGCGCCTAAAGATTCGTCGGATAGCCGTGCCGCCTCTCGGAGGCGGCGACCATCGCTTTCGCCTCGGCGTCGCGACCGGCCGAGCATACCCTTTCCGCCGAATCGATTTCCCGCTTGATCTGGTTGTAGACCGAGGGGACGACATGACCCATCGACAGATCGTTATTCTGAATGGCCCGGTAGCGTCCGATCACCGCGTGGCAATCGCTCCCCTCGGGCAGCTGAAAGTTCTGCGGCGTCACCGCAATCGAGCCAGGAACCGGCGGGGCCGAGGCCGGCGGAACGGCCGCGTTGCAGCCGGCGAGCCCAAGTGCGGCGAGGACGGCGAGTTCGAGCGGCGTTTTCATGGAGAGGTCCCGACTCGAGGTACGTATCGCCACTTTAGACTCGCGAAACGGACGAGCGCGTCAAGAGGCAAGCCACGCGCCAGCATCGCTCCCTACCGTACAGAGCATGTCGGGTTCGTTCGTCACTAAACGTCATTCTGTACGCGCGCGGCGCCTTCTTCAGGCTCTTTGCATCTTCAATAACGGCTCCTCATCGCTCGACGTGGCGGTGCGCGACATTTCGGAATTGGGTGCGCGCCTCGTCGCCGACGGCCTCCACTTCCTACCGCAAATCTTCGAGTTGCGAATCCGCGAGTCGGATGGCCGCTATTCGGCTCGGCGCGCCCGCCTCGTCTGGACGAACGGCAGGACTGCGGGGCTCGAATTCATCGTGTGATAGAGAGCGGCTTCGCGACGCACTCCCTATCGAAGGAGTGCGGCCGGTCGGAGTTCTCCCTGGCTCCCCGTGCCAATATCTGGGTGTATATATAACGTCAGGCGCGGACAGCGAATCCGCACCCCGCCGAAGACCTCGCGCTTCTCATCCAAATGACCGCATATCTCTTTGGAAAGACATAAAGACCACACTCTGACCCATGCGCCGCGGCCGATTGTCGTCGACCATCCGTCTCGGGAGCGCAGGCGCGGGCGCGGCAATCCTGCTATTGTTCAACCACAAAGGCCTTGAGGCTAGGACCCAACATGCGCATCGAGCCGGCATTCCTGTTCGACCTCGACGGCACGCTCGTCGACAGCGTTTATCAACACGTGCTTGCCTGGAAGGAGGCGCTCGACGCCGAAGGCATCGACCTCTCCGTCTGGCGCATCCACCGCAAGATCGGCATGAGCGGCGGGCTGTTCACCAACCAGCTTATCCGGGAGACCGGTGTTCCGATCGACGAGGAGCGCGGCGAACGGCTGCGGCAAGGCCATGCCCGCGCCTATCGGCGAATGGGCGACCATATCAGGCCGCTGCCCGGGGCGCGCGATCTCCTGATGTGGCTGACCAGCGTCGGGATTTCCTGGGCGATCGCCACTAGCGGCCGGATGGAGACGGCGGCGGTTAACCTGAAGGCGCTCGGCGTCGATCCGGAGAAGACGCCGGTCGTGACGCGCGATCTGGTCAAGTACGCCAAGCCCGACCCAGACCTGTTCCTAGCGGCCGCCGAGCGTCTCGGCGCACCGATCGAGACGGCGGTGGTGGTTGGCGACAGCATCTGGGACATGCTGGCGGCGGCCCGCTGCCGAGCGCTCGGCGTGGGCCTCCTCTGCGGCGGCTACGGCGCCGAGGAGCTGCAGAAGGCGACGGCCTTCCGCGTCTACGAGGACCCGGCCGACTTGCTCGCTCACATCGACGAGCTCGGCGGGCGGAGGTAGCGCCTCAGGCCATGCAACTCCCTGCTTGGAGCTTCGCTGGTGGACCACCGGAACGCCAAACTGCTGCCGCCACACCGCACAGAGCCGCGAGGATCAGAGAGGCTTATTCCTCCGGCTGCGACTGGGACGCGCCGGCCAGAATTGGCACGCCGAGCGGCCGCAGGATCTGCAGCGTCCTGACGACGCTCCGGGAGATGAAGGAGGGCAACGGCGGCCCCTTGGCGCGCGCTTCCAGCATTGTGGCGGCGGCCTTTCGGTCTTCAGGCGAAGCGTTGGCAATGTCGCTCTGGTAGATATTCCGAATCCAGTCGTCCTTGGCGCCCTGTGCGCCGTTCTTGGCGATGGTCAGCCACATCAATCCCCGCGCACGCTGGGGCGCGAGGCCATCGCCGGCGAACAGCATGTGGCCGAGCAGAGCCTGCGAAGGCCGGTGCCCTTTTTCGGCCGCCAGCATGAGCCAGCGCAGCGCAATGATGTCGTCCTTGGCGAGGCCGCCCGTCCCGGTGATATACATATGAGCAAGGTTGTACTGGGCGTCCGGATCGCCAAAAGTCGACGCCGCGTATTGGAAGAGCCCGCGCGCCCGCTCGGGATCGGCGCGCACGCTGCTGTTGGGAATGCCGGTAAGGCAGTATATCCCCACAGCGACGAAGGCGTTGGAGATTGCGCCGCGGTTGCGCTGGTCCGGTGCGTCCTCGTCGTAGTCTTCAACCAGCTTGTTGAAGTACTGGTACGCCTTCACGTCGTCCCGCGCCACGCCGACGCCGTCGGCGTACATCTCGCCGAGCTTCCAGCGCGCGATCGGTTGTCCACCTTCAGCCGCATAGGTCAGGGCCGCGACGGAAGAGGCGGCGTCGCCGGCGTTGAGGTCGTCGATGCCCGCGCGCAGCGCCTGCTCGGCGCTGGAGAAGCTCTTCGGAGAAATCTTCGCGGGAGCGCTCTGGGTCGATCCGTCGAACGCCAGTCCCGGCTCAGCGGCAAGCGTCAACAGGCAGACCGTCAATATTCCGGAGGATACAGCGGCGAAACGCGTCCCGCGAGCACCTGCCGTTCCAACCTCAGCCCAAGCGGCAACGCGCATTTGATCCCGACCCGCAATCCCGCCCCCGCGCCGCGGCCCCGGAATTGCGGGACCACTTGACGCATCCACCCGTAAACAACACCGGAATGAAACTGCGAGTCGTTTATGGCGCAATCGCGGCGCGTTGAGGCCGGAATCCCGCCCGCCAAACAATCCGCTGTTGATGTTGCCGGAAAGCAACATCCTCAGCACGACCGCATCATTCAGAGCCGATCCAGCCGCTCGCGCGCATGGGTCAGCTTGGTTAGTCGCTCCTGAAACGCCTCGCGCCGCTCCTCATGTTCAGCGATCACGTCGTCAGGCGCGCGGGAAAGAAAGTCTTCGTTGCCAAGTTTAGCTTCGACCTTGTCGATCTCGAGCCGCACATTCTCGATTCCCTTGTCGAGACGCGCTCTCTCCGCCGCCAGATCGACAATTCCGCCAAGCGGTAAGGCGACGACCTGATCCCGCACCACCAGCTGCAGCGCCCCCCGCGGCGCGGCGCCGGCAGTCTCGATCCGCTCGACGCGGGCGAGCCGCTTGATGCTTTCGCTCCAGGCGGCGGCGCTTCTCGCGATTCTGTCACTCGGCGCGATGAGGACGAGCGGCACGGCCGTCGACGGCGGGACGCCCATTTCCGATTTCACCGACCGTATCTCGCCGATGAGATCGACGACCCAGCCGATCTCGGTCTCGATGCTCTCGTCGACCTCGAATCCTGCCGTCGGCCAGGGACCGAGGGCAAGGGGTCCGGCTCTTGGAGGACCCGCCTCGCCCTTGATGGCCCACAACTCCTCGGTCAGGAACGGCATGAAGGGATGCAGGAGCGCGTAGATCAAGTCGAGGACATAGGCGATGGTCGCCTGGGTCTCCGCCTTCGCCGCTCCATCCGGGCCTCCCTGCAGCAGGGGCTTGGCGAGCTCCAGATGCCAGTCGCAGAAGACGCTCCAGACGAAGCGGTAGACTGCGGCGGCGGCGTCGTTGAAGCGGTAGGATTCGATGGCGCCGGCCGCCTCCGCAGCCGTCTTCGCCGCCTCGCCCAGGATCCAGCGGTTCAAGGGCGCGCGGGTCCCCACCGGGTCGAAGTTCGCGGCGCGAACGCATCCGTTCATCTCGGCGAAGCGCGAGGCGTTCCAGAGCTTGGTCGCGAAATTACGGTAGCCTTCGACCCGCGCCTCCGAGATCTTGATGTCCCGGCCCTGTGCCGCCATGGCGGCTAGGGTGAAGCGCAGCGCATCGGCGCCGTAGCGGTCGATGAGATCGATCGGGTCGATCACGTTGCCCTTCGACTTCGACATCTTCGCGCCCTTCTCGTCTCGGACGAGGGCGTGAACGTAGACGTCGCGGAAAGGGATTTGCTTCTGGAAATGCAGGCCCATCATCATCATCCGGGCGACCCAGAAGAAGATGATGTCGAAGCCGGTGACGAGGACGTCGGTCGGATAGTAGCGCTTCAGCTCCGCCGTCTCGTCGGGCCAGCCGAGAGTCGAGAACGGCCACAGGGCCGAGGAGAACCATGTGTCGAGCACGTCCTCGTCGCGCTTGAAGGTCGCGGCGACTTGGACGGGGTCGTTTGCGAGCGCCTGCGCTTCGTCCACGCCGAGCGCGCCGCGTTCGACGCCGTCGGCCAGCCCGGCCGCATAGGCCGCCTCCTCCGTCTCCTCGACGTAGCAGGCCCCCCAAGGAGAGTACCACGCCGGAATTTGGTGCCCCCACCAGAGCTGGCGCGAGACACACCAGGGCTGAATATTCTCAAGCCACTCGAAGTAGATCTTCTCCCAGTTCTTCGGCACGAACTGGGTCTCGCCGTCGCGCACGGCCGCGAGGGCCGGCTGAGCCAGCGTCTTCGCGTCGACGTACCACTGGTCCGTCAGCCACGGCTCGATGACGGCGTTCGAGCGGTCCCCATGCGGAACCATGTGCGCGTGCGGCTCGATCCTGGCGAGCAGACCCGCGAGCGCCATCATCTCGACGATGCGCAACCGCGCGGCGAAGCGATCCTGGTCGTCCACCGCGGCGATCAGCCGGTCGTGGTCGTGATCGCTCTCGAGGCCTTCGAAGAAGGCCAAGTTCGCCTTCAGAGAGACTTTCGCCTCCGCGTCCAGGACGTTGATCTGTCGTGCTCCTTCCGCCTCGTGCCGCTTGCCGACTTCGAAGTCGTTGAAGTCATGCGCCGGGGTGATTTTGACCGCGCCCGTGCCCTTCTCGGGGTCGGAGTATTCATCCGCAACGATCGTCATCAACCGGCCGACCAGCGGCAGTCGAACGCGCTTCCCGACCAGATGCTTGTATCGCTCGTCGTCGGGATGGACCGCCACCGCCGTATCGCCGAGCATGGTCTCGGGCCGGGTGGTTGCCACCGTCACCCGTTCGCCGGTCTCCTCGCCGTCCGAGTCCACCACGGGGTAGTCGAAATAGTAGAGATGGCCGTTCGGATTTTTGGCGAGAACCTTCGCGAGGGCGGACTCGTTGAGCGGGACCCCTTCTTCCCGCGACCACCTGAACGAGCCCTTGCACTCGATCTGGACGACCTCGAGATCCGAAATTGCGGTCTGGAGCTTCGGGTCCCAGTTGACAAGGCGCTTAGCCTTGTAAAGGAGCCCGTCCCGATAGAGTTGGACAAACACCTTGGCGACGGCGCGCGACAGCCCTTCGTCCAGAGTGAAGCGCTCGCGGCTCCAGTCGCAGGACGCGCCGAGCCGTTTGAGTTGGTGGACGATGGCTCCGCCCGATCTCGGATTTCCAGGCCCAGACACGCTCGAGGAACGCCTCGCGCCCCATCGTTTGCCGGTCCGGTGCTTGAGCCTCCATGAGCTTGCGCTCGACGACCATTTGGGTCGCGATGCCGGCGTGGTCGGTTCCCGGCTGCCAGAGTACGTCCCGTCCGTTCATCCGCCGATAGCGGGCCAAAATGTCCTGCAGCGTGTTGTTGAGCGCGTGCCCCATGTGCAGATTGCCGGTCACGTTCGGCGGGGGGATGACCATGCAGAACGGCTCGGCGCCGATCCGCTCGGGACGGCCGGCCCGGAACGCCCCGGTCTCGTTCCAAAGCGCGGAAACGCGGGCTTCAACCGCAGCAGCGTCAAACGATTTGTCCATCATCGATAGCAGTCCGCGCTTCGCCCCGCGGGGGCGCCGGTCAGGATTGAATGAGGGCGTACCGGCAGCGGCGCAGCTCAGGGCGCGGTCGCCGAACGCCGCGACGGCTTTAAGCGCATCGCGGCGGCGCAAGTCAACGCGCTATAAGTCAGAGAAGAATCTTATCGGACTCCGCGCGCGACCCGCTCGATCTCCGCGCGTACCAGCCGCTCGACGATGCGGGGCAGGTTTTCGTCGAGCCACCCCTTGAGCATCGGGCGTAACATCTCGCGAGCCATCGTTTGGGCGATCTCGGCTCCGCGCGCCGCGAGATTTTCTGAAAGCGCCTCGAACGCCGAAGCCACCGCCTGACCCGCCTCCGGCGACATCAAAGGTCCCTCCTCGGGCGAAGCGAATTCCGCGGGCCCCGGACCAACAGATTCCGCTTTTTGGCGGTCGTCCTTCGGCCAATTCGTCCCCTGAGGCGGCTTTGCTTCAGGTGCAGGTTTGGCCGCGGCCACGTGCTTCAACTGCGGCGGCGGTTTCAGTTCCGCCAAAGGCTTCGCGTCGGGCGCGGAGGGCAGAACTTCTGCTTGCGCGGCGCGTTGCGGCGCTGGATCGTCCTTCGAATAGACGATCTGGGGAGCAGGCGGAGCGGACCGGGGCGAGACCTGTCTGGACGCCGCCGTTTTGTCCCCTTCACGCTCGTCGACGATCATGTTCCGGATCGAGGCGAGGATCTCCTCCATTGAAGGTTCATGCGCTCGCTGAGCGCGGTGAAGGGATTCGGCCTCGCGATCGCCTGAGTTCGGATTGACTGCGCTCATCCCACCGCCTCGGCCCTCAAGGGGCGCCGTTCGATACGCCTATGCGCCTTGCGGCTGGAGCGTGACCCGGTCGTCCGAGCGAATCATGCTCGCAGCAAGGGTAATCTCTCGTCCCTCGCGGCTGCAAGCACTGTTCACGTTTCCGCAACGTTTCCGCTGTGGGAACCCTACTTGCCGTCGGGCGTCCTCACTCCCCAGAGCTTGCTCTTGACCTGATTGAAATGAATCCGCGGATCGTATTCCTCTACGGCGAGATTGAGGGTCGGCGCGTTCAGCCGGCCGATCGCGGAGAGCAGCGAATAGGAATAGACGACCGCGTCGTGCTCGGCCGTAACGAGATTACTGCGAGCTTGCAAAAGCGCCTGTTGAGCATTGAGCACGTCGAGCGTCGTGCGTTGGCCGACCTTGGCCTCCTCCCGCACGCCGGCGAGCGCCACTTCGTTGGCCGAAACCGCCGCCCGCGCCGCGCGGATGACGCCCACCTGCGCCTGATTCAGGCCCCAGAACTGGACGACGTTCCGGCGCACGGCGTCGCGGTCCTGGTCGAGCGTGAGTTCGGCCTGCGACAGCTTTTCCTTGTCCTGGCGGATGCTCGCGTACTCTTCACCGCCTTGGTAGATCGGGATGGTGATGTTCCCGATAAGCGAAGCGATGAATGCGCGCTGCCCCGGCGTGGAATTCACGTCGAAACTCTGGGCGACCTGGCCCTGCACCCCAACCTGAGGATAGAGCTTGCCCTCGTCGACTTTGATCGCGAGCTCGGCGACGTCAACCGCATGCAAATCCCCGACGACCTGCGGATGCTCTATCTGGGAAACGCGGACGGATTCCTCGAGCGTCCTCGGCAGCGGCTGCATAATCGGCTTGACCGGCGCGAGCCTCGTCGGCTGCTCGCCGATGACCTGGCGGTAATGAGCGATCGACGTCTCGAGAGTCGCTTCCGCCTGGAGTTCCTGAGCCTGCGCGCTCGACAAGCTCGCCTCGGCCTGCGCGACGTCCGTGCGCGTGACCTCGCCGACCGTGAACCGATCGCGCGTTTCCCGTAACTGCTCCTGCAGAACCTGCACGTTGTTGCGCTGCAGCTCGAGCAGCGCCGTGTCCCGCAGGACGTCCATGTAGGCTGTCACGCCGTCGAGCAGCGTGCTCTGTTCGCTCAGTCGCAGACCCGCCCGCGATTCAAGGACGCCCGATTCTGCCGAGCGTATCCTGTTTATCGTCTGGTAGCCGTCGAAAACGTTCTGAGTAATCGTGGCCCCATAGGCGCGGGGATAATACCCGGTGGTAAACCCCAAGCTTTCCAATTGTCCGTTGGCGCCCGGAAGAATTTCGTTGCCGTTGAAGTGCGCGACGCCCATGTTGCCGTTCGCGGATATGTTCGGCAAATAGCCCGCGTTCGCCTTCGGGACGTTCTCGTCCGCCGCCCGGACCGAGGCGCGCGAAGAATTGATGGTCGGATTGTTGACATAGGCCTTGATCAGCGCGCCCGTCAGATTTTCGGCCTGCCCCGCCCGTACACTTATGCAGATCGTCGCGAGCGCCGCTGTCGCAAGCATGAACGCACGCAAAAGGCCGACAGTCAGCGCGCCGCCGGAAGCGGCGCCCCGCCTCTCGCCCGCCCCTGTACTAAAGCTCATTTCCGCCTCATCGCCCAGGACAAGGACGTCCTCGTCGCCGCCTAAGTGACACATCCGCCAGAGAAAGCATAGAGAGAATGGCGCGTAAGGAAGTCGCTCTCGAGATGACCGCCTCGTCTCCGGCCTGCCGGATCGGTGCGGATGCGCCATAATAATCCGCGAAAACGTCCGCGCTACCAGGACATGCTCTGGGGGACCCGAAGCGGCCACTTTTTTGCCGAAGCGTCGCAAACATGCGACACTTTTTGGGCGGGCTCGCGCAGGGCCGGGCCAGCGGCTGGTATTCTACGTACGCTAGAAAACGAAGCTGACGCCGGGCTGGAAGCCGTCGAGTGTGTCGGCCGTCGTCTCGAAAAGGGCGCGCCGGCTGACGCCCTCGCCGCGCCTTTCGTACAGTGCGGCCTGCGAAGCGCCCATAGTCGCGTCGATCCCGACCAGACGGCCGCCGTCGGCCAGAAGCCCGAGCAGCGGGTCCGGAGAAACCCGAAAGGCCCCTTCAACGACGATCAGATCGAACGGGCCGAGCGTTTTTGCGCCCATATCCAGGGGCCCGTGCACGACCGTCACCTTCAGGCCGGATAAGAGCCCGCGTGCCGCCGCGGCCGCGCCCGGATCCGACTCGAGCGCCACGACGTTGGCGCCCATGAAGGCCAGAATTGCGGCGCCGTATCCGGACCCCCCGCCAACGGCGAGCGCGCGCTCGCCGGCCTTGACCGCCGCCGCCTGCAGCATGCGCGCCAGCGTCAGGGGAGGCAGCAACCGTCGCCTTTTCGCCCCTAGGGCCGGCGCGTCGCGATCGAGATAGGCGAGTTCGACGAATTCTGGCGCCACGAAAGTCTCTCGCCGCGTCTCGAGGAAGGCGGCAAGCACCTCCTGATCGACGACATCGCCCGTTCGCAGTTGGCTGTTCACCATAACGAGACGCCGGGCCTGCTGCGTTTCGGCCGAAGAGGTCTTCGTCATCGATTGCCCCGCCGAGCGGACGTGGGCGCCCGCGAAAGTTTGATTGGAGGCCTCGCCCGGAATCGAACCGGGGTGCAAGGATTTGCAGTCCTCTGCGTAGCCACTCCGCCACGAGGCCGGCGACGCAACCGAGGTGCGCCGCAAACGCGCGGCCTATAGCAAGGATTGGAGCCTGCCGGCAAGGCGGTTCACGCGTGTTTGCGGCCTGCTTTCACGCCCATGGCGAATGCCTCAGGAGCGGCAGGGCGAGGAAATAGACGGCGGTGGCGACAAGGCCGCCGGTCACCCAACCCGACGGCGACAGCTTTTCGACAATCGCCACGGCCGCGAAGGCGAACCACGCCACAGTCATCGCGATCGTCAACCCGCGCAGCCTCGCGACCCGCAGCGGATGGACGAACACGACCGGCGAGAACATCATCGCCGCCGCAGCAAGAAGAATCGCGGCGCTGACGACCCACGGCAGCCGAAGGACGAAGAGATAGAGGACGAGGATGTTCCAGGTCGCGGGAAATCCCCGGAACCAATAGTCGTCGGTCTTCATGCGGGTGTCGGCGAAATAGAGCGCCGAGGCGATCGTGACGATTAGGCCGATCCAGAACGAGACTTGCGTCGGCATCAGATCCGATCGCCACAGCGCCACGACCGGAACGAGAACGTATGTCAGAAAATCCACCACGAGATCGAGAATTGCTCCGTCGATCGACGCCGCGGTCACGCGCACCTTGGCGGCGCGCGCGAGGGTTCCGTCGATCCCGTCGATGAAAAGCGCGAGCCCGAGCCAGGCGAAGCAGGCCGGGAAGTTGCGCTCGACCGCCGCATAGAGCGCGAGCACCGCCACGGCCCCGCCTGAGGCCGTGAAGATATGGACGGAGAATCCCGCAGCTCGAGCGATCTTCTTTTCCGGCGTCTTCTCGTTCGGCATCGTGCCCTTGTCCGACCCCTCCTGCGACAATAACGCCAGAGCCGGCGACTTCGGCTTGACCAGGCCGCATTCGGCTTATCAAAATCGAAGCCGCGCGTCTCGCTTCGGCGCCGCCAGGCGGCGCGTAGTCCGCGGGGGCGCGGAAGGGCATGCGATGAAGGATGGGGGAAAATCCGCTGCGCGCGTCTGCGATGTCCTGATCGTGGGCGCCGGTCTCGCCGGCCTCACGGCGGCGATCGCTTTCGCCCAAGCGGGATTCGACGTCGTCGCATGCGGCCCGGACGAGCGGACCGCGCGCGGCCGGTCCGTCGCGATGCTGGACCGGTCCGTCGCCTATCTTGATACGCTCGGCCTCTGGACGGCGATCGAAGCCAGCGCGGCGGCGATGCGCGCGCTCCGGATCATCGACGATACCGGCGCGCTGTTCCCCCCGCGGCCGGTCGAGTTTCATTGCTCGGAGATTGGCCTCGAGACTTTTGGCTGGAACGTCGAGAACGACAGGATGGCCGATGCGCTCGCTCTCCGCGCCGAGGGGACGCCAGGCGTCGAGCGCGTCAGGCCGGCTGTCGCTTCCTACGACTTCGCCGAAGAAAGGGCGGCGGCGCGGCTCGAAGACGGGCGTCTCGTCGCCGCCGCCCTCGTCATCGGGGCGGACGGCCGAGCCTCTCACGCGCGCCGCGCCGCCGGCCTCTCCGCCCGCGTCCGCCGCTATCCGCAAAGCGCCCTGACCGTGCTCTTGGCCCACCGCCTGCCCCACCGCGACTTTTCGACGGAGTTTCATACGCGGCAGGGGCCGTTCACCCTGGTGCCGCTGCCCCCGAGCGAAGCGGCGGCCAATCGCTCGAGCCTCGTCTGGGTCATGGCGCACAGCGAAGCGCGCCGCCGCGAGGCTCTCGACGATTCCGCGCTCGTGGGGGAGATCGAGCGGCAGGCCCGCTCGTTTATGGGAGCGATGCGGCTCGAAGGCCGGCCGGGCGTATTCCCGATGGTCCGCCAGGTCGTGCCGAGAATCACGGCCGGCCGCCTGGCGCTCATCGGCGACGCCGCGCACGCCTTCCCGCCGATCGGCGCGCAGGGGCTCAATCTCGGCTTGCGCGACGTTGAGGCGATCGTCGCCTCGGCCGCCGAGGCCAGGATGCTGGGGCGGGACATCGGCGGGCGCGAAGCCTTGCAGGCCTACGAACGGGCGCGGCGGTCGGACATCGCCATGCGCACCGCCGTCGTCGACGGCCTCAATCGCTCGCTCATGACCCGCTTCGCGCCGCTCGACTTCGCCCGGGGCGCCGGCCTTGCGGCATTGGGCGCCGTCGGGCCGCTGCGGCGCTTGGTCATGCGGGAGGGAGTGGCGCCGAGGCTCTTGCGCTGAACGACGGCCGGGGTCGTGCTGACGGAAGGCCTCGTTCGCTCCGGCCAACGCGAATTTTTCGATCTCAGGTAGTTAACTTTGACTTCCTCGTATTTCTCGCCGAACGGCGAAATCCGCCCCAAAAGGTGGGGATATTTTAGCCTCTTGTGCGCAAATCTTCCGATAGGTCACGATCAGACCGCAGCCGGGCCATGATCCGGCCCGGGATGGCCGCCGGCAGCGGCGACCGAGAGTTTGCCGAGGTAGAACGCCCAGCCCTTGCTGTGGTTGGCGTGCTGCTCGGCGTTGGGAAGACCCGTGTGAGTCATCCGCACCAGGGTGCCGCCGTCCCGGTCGATCAGGTCGATCTCGATCAGACTCGACCCCGGCGGGACGTCCTCGTTCCCTTCCCAGCCGAAGCTGTAGGCGAGCCGGTGGACCGGGACCACCTCGCGGAACGCGCCGCGCGCGGTGCGCGCATGGCTCCCGCCGATGCCTTTGACGAGGTACAGTCCCCCGGGCTGCGCATCCGTCGTCGCCTCGGAACCCATCCAGCCCAATATCTTTTCCGGATCGGTCAAATAGGCGAAGACCGTGGCAGGCGGGGCCGCGATATGGGTCTCGCGGATCAGGGGCGGCGCTGGCATCGGAGCCTCCTTGAGGGCGCCGCCAAGCAAGGCGGCGCGTTGTAGTCGCGCGCCATAGCCCGTCGAAGACGGGCGTCCTTTCGGCCGCCCCATGGGGCGGCCGACGCGCTCGGCGGCCGCTCGGATAGAGACGGCGTCGCCGGGGCAGTCCTGTCGGAATAGCGGATGACAACGGAGCCGTGTCAAGCCCATGATCGGCGCATGCAGTTCGACTCGGCGCTCGCCTGGCTCGTCGACGCGGCCGCCGCGTCGCCGGCCGCCGACCTTTTCCTGGCGCGGCTCGGCGCGCGGCTGATCGAGGACGGCGCGCCGCTCGTCGGCGGCGCCCTGACGCTGGCCGCGCCGCATCCGCTCATCGCCCGCCGCACCTGGCTGTGGCGGGCCGAAAACGGAGAGGTGATCGAGGCCCTGGGGTTCGCGCCTATAGGACTGCCTGGAGGGGCAGGCCCGTCCGGCGATTCGGGCCGGCGGTGGCTCGAAAACCTCGCGGCCGGGCTCGTGCATGAAGACGCGGTCGAACCGAAGCCGGACGGGCCTTTGCTCTGCTGGATCGGGCCGCATCCGTTCACGCCGGAGGAGGCGAGCCGCCTAAGCGAAACCGCGCGCTTCGCGGCGGCCCCGCTCGCCGCGCTGACCGCGCGCGCCACCTTGGCGGCGGCTCTCGAAGCCTATCTCGGCAAGCGCAGCGCGGCCCGGGTGCTGGCCGGTCCCCTGCGGCGCGGCGTCGGCGAGACCATCCAGGCGGCGCTGCTGTTCGCCGATCTGCGCGGTTTCACCGCCCTGTCCGAGATCAATCCCCCGTCGGAGGTCATCGCCGCTCTCAATGCCTGGTTCGACCGCATCGCCCTCTCGGTCCACGCCTTTGGCGGTGAAGTATTGAAATTCATCGGCGACGGCGTCTTGGCGATCTTTCCGGTCGCCGGAGCCTCGCCCCGACCCGCCTGCGATTCCGCGCTTCGCGCGGTCTCCGCGGCAAGAGTCGGAATGGCGCATCTCGACGAGGCGCGACGGCTGGAGGGTCTCGCGCCCCTGCCCTTCGGCGCCGCGCTTCATCTCGGCGAGATCCTTTGGGGCAATATCGGCGCGGCCGACCGGCTCGATTTCACCGCGATCGGCCCCGCCGTCAATCTGGTCAGCCGATTGGAAGGGCTGTGCCGGCCGCTCAACAAAACCGTGCTCATCTCCGGCGCGTTCGCCGCACAGACTGCAATGCCGCTGATCCCGCTGGGTGAGCACGTGCTGCGCGGAATAGCGGCCCCGTGCCCGGTGTTCACCGTGTCGGAGGGTTGAGCGTATGCGGTGGGCTGACCCAAGCCGCAACCGGACCCTCCGAATCACCATGCGCTCATCTCTTGGCCTTCGTTCCAATCGCGGTGTGCGCAACCGGATCGTCGAGCTATGGCGCGTAAGAGCTCATAGCGGAATCGCGCCGACTGTCGGAGATCTCTTGTCGAACTCCGTGCGCACATGCTCAGCTGCACGCAACGCCAGGGCCGCCACGGTCAACGATGGATTGACTGCGGCCGACGTGGGCAGCACGCTTGCGTCGACTATGAACAAATTGGGATGATCGAAAGCTCTGCAGTCGGGATCGACTGCTGCGCGCGACGGATCTTTCCCCATGCGGATCGTGCCGCACTGATGCGAAGGAGTGCGCCGATCAAAGGGCTTTGTCAGGACCAGCGGAAAGCCGGCCGACCTCAGCGCCTCCCGCATGCGGGCGACAAGCTTATCATGGGCGGTCATGTTGGAGCGGCGCCAGTCGAGCACGACGCACGACCCGTTCAGTCGGACACGACTGTCCGGCGTCGGCAAATCCTCGCTCATGAACAGGAAGTCGATAGTTCGGCGCGTCAGAAAGTCGAGAGCGGCCTCCGGCGCCCAAGGCATCTCCGGCTTCAGTATGGCGCCCGACACCTTGCCTAGCAATTGCACGTTCCCGAGCGGCGGGCCCCCGCGCCCATCGTCAAGATAGAAGTCGTTGAGGCCGAGGGTCTTCTGATAGACCGACTCGTTCTTTCGGAACAGGCTCACTGCGATTGAGGCCGTGAGATTGTGGTTCATGAAGTGGCGACCGACCTGGTCCGACCTGTTCGCAAGCCCATTCGGCATTGCTCCGTTTTCTGAAGCAAGCAGGAGGATGGCCGAGTTCACTGAGCCGGCGGCAAGAACGACAATATTCGGGGCGAGTTGCCGCGTCTCGCTCCGCCATTCGTAGACGACGTTGTCGATCCTACGCCCGGCAGGGTCGGTCCCAAGGCGCACCGCCCGCGCACCAGTCAGCAAAGATACATTCGGGTGCTGGAGCGCGGCGGCGAGCCCGGCGGTCTCCGCGTCCATTTTGCCGGTGTGCGTGTCCGGGAAAGCATCCCAAGGCGTGCGCCCGCGCTCGAGCCATCTCTCGATGTCGACGCCAAGCGGTAAGGAGAAGGGATGAAGACCCTCGCGGGTCAAACGCTCGCGAAGATCGGCGATCGCTGGCTCATCCTGCACCGGCGTGAATGGATAAGGAGTTCGAATGCGGCGGCTCCGTCGTATCCTCTCCGAGCCGCCCGCGCACCTGATAGAGCGTTTCGGCCCGACTGTACCAGGGTTCGAGCTGCTCGTAGGGGAAGGGCCAGCCAGGAGTCTCTCCATCGGCGTACGAAATCGGACGGAAGTCTTCGGCCCGATACCGCATCAGCACCGCGCCGTAGAACTTGGTGTTCCCACCCACGTAGTAATAGTTGCCGGGATTGAACGGAACGCCAGCAGCGTCACGCCAGGTTTCCTGCGGACGGAAATGGCCCCGCTGAAAAATCGCCCGTGGATCGCGCGCATGCGGGCTGTCGACCAGCCGTTCCCCGCGCTCCAGAATGATAATGCGGGCGCCTGACGGCGCGAGACCTGCGGCGAAAGTGGCGCCGCCCATCCCGGAACCGATGACGACCACGTCTGCTTGATCCGCTTTCATTCACCGTCAGTAGCTTTCCGATCAGGTCTTGCACTTCAAGTCGAGGACGACCCGGCGGCCGTGCGGCTGTTTCATCCATTAAAGCCCGACGAGGCTTCGGGTCTACGTTGGCGTGCCGATTTCCCGGCCTCACAAATGTTTAGGACCAACGGACACTATTGCCGCATGGGTTCCGCACCGCGCGCCAGCCGGGGCGCCGCCACAAGCTTGCCGAGTATCGCGAATTCGGGACGCGCCGCTGGCGGCGGGAATGTTGTTCGCCAACTGAAGTTGCGCCGCCAGCGCGAGCGCGGCGAACTTGATCGCCTCTTTATACTGCGCCGGAATCCCGAACTCGTCAGAGACGGTGAGCCGCAGGCCCGCAGGGAGGTGGGCGTGGATGCGCCGCATGAGCGCCTCGTTCCTCACTCCCCCGCCGCTCGCGATCAAAGTCGTGATCTCGCTGAGGATTGGGATGCAATCGCGGATGGACCGCGAAATGGAGACCGCCGTGAATTCCGTGAACGTGGCCAGCAGGTCTTCGGGCGACAGGTTCCGGTTCTCTGCAATTTGCTTGTCCGCGAAGGTCGAACCGAAGTCGAGCCGCCAGGCGCTGCGCGGCGGCCTCCGATGAAAGAAATCGTGCTCCAAGAGTTGCGAAAGCAGCGCCTCATCGACGTTGCCGCGCGCGGCCGCGGCGCCGTTCGCGTCGTAGGGCAATTTGAGAAGAACGCGTGCAGCGTGATCGAGCATGACGTTGCCCGGCCCCGTGTCGAACGCCATCATGCGACGGCGGTCCGCATCGGCGAGCTGGCAGTTGGCGATACCGCCGATGTTTAGTGTGAGCACGGGGCCGATGTCGCGGAACGCCACGAAATCCAGGAACTGCATCAATGGCGCCCCGGAGCCGCCGTGAGCGTGCTCGACGGGCCGGAACTGCGTGACCACGGTCGTGTCGCAAGCCGCCGCCACGATCGCAGGCTCGGCGATCTGCAACCCGCAAGGATAGGGACCGTCTAACCACCGGCCGACGAGATCCTCGTCTGAAGCGAACGCGGCCATTCGGGACGGGTCGGCGGGCTCCTGGTAAACGGTTTGCCCGTCGAAGCCGATGACGGACAGAAATTCGGGCGCCGTCCGGGTCTCGCGCATGAGCGATCGTGCAGCCTCGGCGTAGAGGGCGCCCGCCACGTAGTTGAGCCGGCATAGTTCGAAGATCGAGAGCTTGTTCTCGAAGGCCGCCAGCACCTGATCGGCAACGCGCTTCGGCCAATCGACGGATTTTCCGGCGATGAAGCGCGGGCGCTTCAGCAGGCCGTCTTTTCCGATGTCGATGTCGACCAGAACGGCGTCGATGCCGTCGAACGACGATCCGCTGTTGAGGCCAAGCGCAAGCATGTTTCGTCCTTATAGTGGTCCGGTCCCAGAGTCCGAGGCCGGGCAGCAGCCAGAGAAGCGGTACGGTCTTAACTCGCCCTCTCGCTCAGCGCCTTCTTAACGCGCGCCCGGGTGAACGGCGCTTGGCGTAACCTCACTCCAGTCGCATCAAATACGGCGTTTCCGACAGCGGCCGCCACCGGCGCGGTCGCCGCCTCCCCGACGCCCAGCGGGGGTTCGTGACGACGATCGATCAAGGCGATGTCAAGCTTTGGGACGTCTGGGAAAGTGAGGATCGGATAGCTCGCCCAGTCCGTGCTGGTGACTCGAGCGCGATCGAATGTCACCTCCTCGAAAAGCGTTCTGCTCAGAGTTCTGAAGGATGCAGCCTTCCACCTGAGCCCGCACCGCGTCCGGGTTGATCATCAAGCCGCAGTCGTGGGCGCACGCCACGCGGAGCACTCGTACGGCGCCGGTCGAGCGCTCGACCTCGGCCTCGACGCCCATGGCGACGTAAGTTTCGCTCTGTTTGTAATGGACATAGGCAAGCCCGCGGCCCTCCGGTCGATCGCCGTTGCGCTCAGGCGTGGAGGCGCGGGGAGTCCAGCTCATCATTTCGCCGACCCGATTGAGCACCTCTCGGCCGCGAGGATCGGATATGAGTCGAAGTCTCAACGCGAGGGGATCTGCGCCGGTCGCTGCGGCGAGTTCGTCGAAGAAGCTCTCGACTGCGAGGACGTTCCCGATCTTGCCAGGCGCGCGCAGGTTCGAGACGCGGAGAGGCGTCGTCGCCAGCCATCTCGCTTCCGTGCGGATATTCTCGATGGCGTACGGCGGGTCGGAGTTCATTGCCGTGAAGCCGGACTGAGAGCCTCGTCCATCGTCGAGACCGGCGGCGACGGCCGCAAGCAAGGGTATCCCGGCGTGGGGAGTATTCACGGGAGGCATCGCGACAGTTTCCCAGGCCGCGATGGAGCCATCGGCGTTCAGCGCAGCCCGCAGGTCAAGCAGTTGCGGCGGGCCCTTAGGGTCCCACCCATGTTCATCTTCCCGCATCCACTGCACACGCACCGGGCGGCCGAGGTCTCGCGATAAGAGCGCCGCCTCGAAGGCGACATCGTCATTTCCGTTGGTCCCGTAGCTCCCTGAGCCATCCATATAGACGAGGCGAAGCTTCGCCCCATCGAGCCCCAACAGCTTCGCAATCGTCCAGCGCATGCGATGCGTCGACTGCGAAGCCGTCCAAACCGTGCCGCCATGATCGCGGATGTCGGCGACCGCGCAGGACGGACCCATCGAGGCGTGCGACTGGATCGGCCAGGAGTACGTCGCGTGAAGCAGGCGATGCGCTTTGTCGAGCACCGCTGAGGCATCGCCCCACGCTACGCAGCGTCTCGACGCGAGCGACTGGCGTTGCGCGCACCGTCTCGAAGAGATTGTCCGAACCCGGCAGGTTGGCCGCCTCGCTCCAAGTCGTCCTGAGTTGGCGCAAGGCGCGCACCGCATTCCACTCCCGCGCCGCCACGACGGCAAGAAAGTCCTTGATCCGAAAGACCTTTGCGCCTGGAATTTCCGCAATCGACGAGGCGTCGACATCAAGCAAACGCGACCCGATCGCAGGCGGCCGAACGACGCGCGCGTGCAGCATCCCCTCGACCCGATGATCCTGAACGAAAATGTGCCGCCCGGTCAGTTTGGCCGGAAGGTCGGGCCGCGGGTACGATGTTCCGACGATTATGTAAGTATCCGGATTGCGCAGCGGCGCTGACTTATCGACCGGAAGCTCGAACCTCGCGCCGCCAAGCAGCGATGCAAAACTCACAGCCTCGTGGTCGCCGCGAGCGACCACCATGCCATTGCTCGCCTCGAGATCGCCGACAGGCCGATGGAGCGACTCCGCGGCGAGGGTCAACAGCCGCGCCCGCGCAGTGGCGGCGGCTTGCCGGATCTGAACGCCGCCGACCGTGATTCCGGTACTACCCCCGGTCGATCCCTGATCGGGCGTGAGCGCCGTGTCGCCCTCGACCAGGTCGATGCGTTCAATCGAGACGCCAAGCTCCTCGGCGACGATCTGGCGGATTGCGGCGCGCGCCCCCGTGCCGAGGTCGACCTTCCCGGCGAATACAGTGACCCCGCCGTCCGGCGCGACGCTGAGATAGGCGTCCACGCTGCCCGGAGCGACCGTGCTGGTGCTCGCCTTTGCTCCCCGAGGTAAGGAGAACTTCACGACGAGAGCCGCAGCGCCGCCAAGGAGTGAACGGCGGGTGATCGCATTCATGGCTCAGCCCTCCCGCGCCGCGCGGAGAACGGCGGCGATGACCCGTGCATGACTGCCGCACCGGCAAAGATTTTGGGCGAGCGCATCACGGACGTCGTTTTCGGTTGGACGAGGCCGCCGCAGCAATAGAGCGGTCGCGGTCATAATCATCCCGTTCGTGCAATACCCGCATTGAGCCGCTTGCTCGGCGATGAACGCCGCCTGCACCCTGCTCGGACGGGCGGGGTCGCCCAGGCCTTCGAGGGTCGTGATCTCCTTGTCGTGAGCATCGATGGCGAGGGTCACACACGAGCGCATGGCCTCGCCGTCGATCATGACGCAGCAGGCGCCGCATTGGCCGAGGCCACATCCGAACTTGGGACCGCGCAGCTCGAGGTCATCCCGTAAGGCGTAGAGCAAAGGCATATTCGGGTCGTCGAAGGCGACCTTTTGACTTCCGCCCGTTCACCTGAAGGGTGATCTCGGCCATGATTGCGTCTCCAGCAACCTACCGTCCGCGCCCGATCACCATGGCACGGCTTCCCTCGGTTCGCCACGCTTCGTCGCGCCTTCGAGTCTCCGACCCCTTTCACAATTTCGAGACAGGCCGCGAGCCCGACCAGCGGAACGCTCGACGCCCGTCCAACCGACGACTCGGACGTTGCGCGAGCTGGCCGATCTCCTGAAGGTCCGCTGTTCGGGATCATTCTTCGCACTCTCGGTCGACAACGCCCCAACGAGGCTTGTATTCGGCTCGGAACGAGGTCACCGTGACTTTCTCGGCTCGCGCATGAGCGATGCTCGACGCCAGGGGAAAGGATTGGACATGGCTCGTTCGCCGTTGATGAGGGCGCTGCAGCGGCTCGCGCGCGAGCATGCGGAAGCAGCCCGACGTGGCGTCGAAGCAGCCGAGGTGCGGGAAGAATGGGCCGCCTTGGCGAATCGCCGACGATTCCTTCAGGGCGTCGGGGCGGCCGGCGGCGCCGCGCTTCTCTCGAGGACCCGAGCGGCGAAGGCGGCCCAGCCGAAGCCGAAGATCGCCATCGTGGGAGCAGGCATCGCCGGGCTCAACGCGGCGCTCACGTTGCAGGATGCGGGTTTCGCCTCCACGATTTACGAATCCTCACACCGTATCGGCGGCCGCATGCACTCGGACACGAAAACATGGGAGAACCGACAGAAGAGCGAGTGGTGCGGGGAATTCATCGACTCGGACAACAATGAAATGAAGAGCTTGGCGAAGCGGTTCAACCTCACGCTGGTCGACGAGATCGCCGCCCAGCCGGCAGGCAGTTTCGACACCCTCTATTTCGATGGCGAGTATTATTCTCAAGCCCAGGCGGATCGGGATTTCGTGCCGGTCAACGCCGCCCTTCAACAACAGGTCGACGCGGCGCCCTCCACCACCTACAATTCCTATAACGCGACCGGTTACTTCCTCGACCACCTCAGCGTTTACGATTGGATACAGAAATACGTGCCCGGCGGCCACGAGTTCGCAACTCGGACGGTATCTGGACAGCGCCTACAACCAGGAATACGGGCTCGATACGCCACTGCAAAGCAGTCTCAACCTCGTCTACCTGCTCGGCTATCAACCGCCGAAGGGACCCTGGCAAATCTACGGCCTGTCGGATGAACGCTACAGCATCCTCGGCGGCAATCAGCTCCTGCCCGAAGCAATCGCCGCGAGCCTGCCGAACGGCAGCGTGCTGACCGACTGGCCGCTGGCGAGCATCCGACTGACCGGCAGGGGCGGCTACTACCTCGTGTTCAACAGTCCGGCGGCTCGACCACGGTGGAAGCCGACGCGGTGATCCTGACGCTGCCCTTCAGCGTCCTCAGAGGATTGGACTATTCGGGCGCGGGGTTCGACAGGCTTAAACACATTGCGATCCAACAGCTCGGATACGGCACGAACACGAAGCTGATCCTGCAATTCAGTGAGCGGTATTGGAACACGAAAGGCGTCTGGGGGACGGGCGACGGCAACATCTATACGGATCTCTTCTTCCAGAATACGTGGGACTTGTCGCGGGGTCTCGGCGGCGCGACGGGCGTGCTTACCGGGTACATGGGCGGGACCAACGGCGCATCGTTTACGGGGGCGACCTCGCCCTATGCCTCGGCTGCGACCGACCCGACGGTGGCGAAATATGCGAAAGCCTTTCTCTCCGCAACTCGATCGGGCCTGGCCGGGCGTCAGCAAATACTGGAATGGCCGGGCGACCTTGAGCACGCCCTGGACCGACCCTAATCTACTCGGAAGCTATTCATGCTGGAAGGTCGGGCAGTACACGAAATTCGCCGGGTACGAAAGGGTGCGCCAGGGGAATTGTCATTTCGCCGGCGAGCACTGCTCGATCAATTATCAGGGCTTCATGGAGGGCGGGGCCGAGACGGGACGCCGCGCGGCGCGACAAGTCATTAACGATTACTCGTAAGCTCTAACGGTAAAAAATCGGCGCGAGTCTTGCGTGCATGTCCTGCGTGCGCCGCGGCTTTACGGGCGCGGCGGGCGCCTCCCGCCGGCCCTCAAAGCACGACGACGCGCGTCCCCTTCCCCACCCGCTGATAGAGATCAATGACGTCGGCATCCATCATCCGGATGCAGCCGGAAGATACCGCCTTGCCGATCGTGTTGGGCTCGTTGGTCCCGTGGATGCGAAACAACGTGTCCTTTTTTCCCTCGAACAGGTAGAGGGCGCGGGCGCCGAGCGGGTTCTCCATGCCGCCCTCCATGTGCCTCGGCAGGTACGGCTGACGGTCTATCATTTCCGGAGGCGGGGTCCATCCCGGCCAGAAAGCCTTTCGGCCGATCTCGGCCACGCCCTTCCAGGCAAAACCCTGACGCCCGACGCCGATACCGTATTGGAACGCGCGGCCGTCGCCCAGCGAGAGATAGAGTTTTCGCTCATGCGTGTTGATGGTGAGCGTGCCCGGCGGCTCCCCTGTCGGATCGATCACCAGCCTGCGGGTCGTCCGACTCATGTCGACGTCTTGGTCGAAACCCCCCGGAGTCGAATAGTTGGGATCGGCGTCGGCCGGCAGATAGTTCGGATCGGCGGCAGGGGGCAGATCGGCCGGCGTTCCCAGCGATAGCGGAGGAGCGGCGTTCGGAAAACGAAACAGCGATTGCGCCGCTCCCTCCTTCGTTGAGATCGCCATGGCCGCCAGGCCGATGACGAGAAGAACTCGCGCGCAAAGCATGGTTGACCCGTCCCTCTAGGCCGCACCTTGGTTCTCGAAAACAAAAACGGCGAAATCGGGACTTTCCGCACTCCTCGCCAAAGCGGAGTTAGGGATCAAGTTTGAAAAAGCCTTCTCGATCGGGTTCATGTCCGGGCCGTAGAGCAGCAGAATATCACAATTCGGTCTCGGCAGATTAATAAGAATGGAGGGCGTCGGCGTCCAGCCCCGTCATGGTGAGCATGGTGAGCGACGATTCCAGTTGATCGGAACCTGCGGTAGTGAGGTATCCGCTCGAGCCCGCTAAAGAAAGCTCTCGGCCAAATGGAGGGAAGAATGCGACGACTGCGATCGCTGCCGGAGCAGCCGGTGATGCGCGATCTCTACCGGGCCTATCCCGCTACTTGCAAGCCTCTCGGCGAACTCACGGAGGCGGCGATGCGCGGTCCTTCGCCCTTCACCCAGGGCGAGCGCGAGCTGATCGCCGCCTATGTTTCCGGCCTCAACGCATGCGCCTATTGTCACGGCACGCACGTTGGCGTGGCGGAGGCCTGCGGCGTAGCGCCGGATCTGATCAAGGCGCTGCTGACCGACATCGAGACCGCGCCGATCGAGGCGAGAATGAAGCCGATCCTGCACTACGTCAGGAAGCTCACGCTGAGCCCGGCGCGTATGACCGAGGCGGATGCAACTGCTGTCTACGACGCCGGCTGGGGTGACGACGCGCTCTATTCGACGGTGCTCGTGACGGCGCTGTTCAATTTCTACAACCGCCTGGTCGACGGGGTCGGGCTCGACCTGCCGGAAGGCTATGCGCCTGAGGCGGCAAAACGGCTTTCGACCAAGGGCTACGACGTCTTCGCCCAAATAGCGCGTGCCCAATGATGATTTTCGGGTATCTCTCATAAAGCGGAAACTCGCACGAGCCGAGCTCATTCCCACGTTGGAGTGTCGCCATGATCGACCTCGACCCGCGATCCACCGCCTTGGTTCTCGTCGACCTGCAGAACGGCGTCCTCGGCCGCAAGCTCGAGCCTATATCCGCCGAGACGCTGCTCGAGCGCGGCCGGGCGCTGGCGGGACGGTTCCGGGCCGCGGGCGCGCTCGTCGTGCTCGTCAATGCCGCGCCGCGCGCCGAAGAGACGCCGCGACAGGTCGACGAACCGTCGCCCATTCCCAGAGTTCCTGCCCGAAGGTTTTGCCGATCTCGCGCCCGGCCTCGCAACGCCCGGCGATCTGCTGATCACCAAGCACAGCTGGGGCGCGTTTTTCGCAACGGATCTCGACGCCGAGCTGAAGCGCCGGCGGATCCGGACGATCGTGCTGGGCGGCGTCGCCACCCAGTTTGGTGTCGAATTGACGGCGCGGCAGGGGTGGGACCTCGGCTACGAACTCGTCATCGTGAGGGACGTGACGACGAGCTTCGCGGCCGAGCCGCACGACCGGACGATGCGGCACGTCTTTCCCAGGATTTCCCGCGCGACGGAAAGCGGCGCCCTGTCGTTCTCCGGCGCCTAAGGACAAGATGTTTCATTTCACCTTTCGCCGCGCGCCGGCAGCCCTGCAATGGGCCGCACTCATCATCATGTCGCTCGTCCTCGTCTTGCTCCTCGAGCGGATGCGCTTGCCCGCGGCGTTGCTGCTCGGCGCGATGGCGGCGGCGATCCTGCTCGCGTGGTTTGAGGGGCAGGTGAAGATCCCGCCCTGGTCCTTTGTCATCGCGCAGGGAATTGTCGGCTGTCTGGTGGCGCGCAGCATCAGTCCCGACATCGTGAAGGAGATGATCCGCCAGTGGCCAATGTTCCTCATCTGCATCGGCGCGGTCATTCTGTTCGCCACGGCGCTCGGCTATGGGCTGGCCCGCTGGAAAGTGCTGCCGGGAACGACCGCGGTGTGGGGTTCCTCGCCCGGCGCGGCGACGGTCATGGTGCTGATGGCGAACGCCCTCGGCGGAGACATGAGGCTTGTCGCCGTCATGCAATATCTTCGCGTCGCCTGCGTTGGACTGGTGGCGTCGATCGTCGCCCGGGCCTTCACGGGGTCCGGCTCTGCGGCGCCGGCTGCGATCGACTGGTTCCCGCCACTCGAGCCCGGCCCTTTTCTGCAAACCCTGGCGCTGGCCATCGGGGGCGCGGCGATCGGCGCGAAGGCCAGAGATTCCCGCAGGCCCCTTGCTTCTGCCGCTGTTCGTCGGCGCCGGCCTCTCGGCTGGCCACGTGATGACGATCACGCTGCCGCCCTGGCTTCTCGCCGGATCCTATGCGCTCGTCGGCTGGTCCATAGGCCTCAGATTCACGCGTGAAATCGTGCTCTACGCGGCAAAACATTTGCCGCAGATGATCGCGTCGATCTTCGCCCTGATCGCGATGTGCGGCGGTCTCGCCTACGCGTTGCATCTCGCGGCAGGAACGGATCCGCTGACCGCCTATCTCGCGACGAGTCCGGGCGGCGCCGACGCCGTGGCGATCATCGCTGCTTCGTCCAAGGTCGACATGTCTTTCGTCATGGCGATGCAGGTGGCGCGCCTCATCTTGGTGATCCTGATGGGCCCCAGCCTCGCCCGCTTACTCGCGCGGTGGCTCGATACGGACAGCCCTTCTCCCCGTGCAGCAGAAGGCGGGGGGCTGCAACAAGACGCTGTCGCGCGGACCCCTCGTCCCAGCCCCTCTCCCAGCGAGGAAAGCGGGTAGCGGCGCGGTCTGCTCCTCACCGGCTCTCGATCAGTCGGGCGGCGTAACGCGCCATCTGGTCGACCTCCAGATTGACCCCGTCACCCGCCTTCCGCTCGCCCCAGGTCGTCACCTCGAGCGTGTGCGGGATCAGGAGAACCTCGAATGCGTCTCCCTCGACCGCATTCACCGTCAGCGACGTCCCGTCGAGCGCAACCGACCCCTTGACCGCGATGAATGTTGCGCAGTCCTTCGGCGCGCGGAAGCGGAAATGCGCCATGCCGTCGAAGTCCCGCCGCGCCAGGATCTCCGCCACCCCGTCGACATGGCCGCTGACCATGTGGCCGCCGAGTTCGTCTCCGACGCGCAGCGACCGCTCGAGATTGACGCGGCCCCCCGCGCGCCAGCCTCCCAGCGTCGTCACCGCGAGCGTCTCGGCTCCGACATCAAAGGAGATCAACGAGCCCGCGGCGCGCTTCTCGACTTCAACGACGGTCAGACAGACCCCTGCGTTCGCGATCGAGGCGCCGACGTCGACCGACGCCGCGTCGTAGGCGGTCGCGATCGTGAGCCGGCGGCGCTCGCCGATCGGCCTCATTTCGATGATTTCCCCGACGGCGCTGACAATTCCGGTAAACATTCGATCCTCGATGTCCGTCCAAGCGGCCGTCTTTGTAGAGGCGGCCGCAGGCCGCGTCAGCCGCGCTCAGCGCGCGCGACTATAATCGTGTCCAGAGCCGCATGACGTCGGCGCCATAAGTTGCGGTCTCCGTGAGACGATACCGCGCGGGATCGTTGAGCGTCTCGCGCGCCGCGTCGCTCAGCGCTGGACGGCCGGCAAGGCCGAGCGGCTTTGCGGCGGTGAACAGCGCAACCGCGTCGGCAAGGCCCTCCGCGATGAGCCGCGCGGCGATGACCGGCCCGCCCTCGCTGAAGACTCTCGTGACGCCCCGGGCGTTCAGGGCGCCCAGCGCCTGACGAAGGTCGACATGTCCCTCCGCGTCGAGCCCGATCCTCGCCACAACCACGCCGAGATCGGCAAGGCGGGAGGCCGCGTCTCTCGACGCGTCCGGGCCGGCGATGACGAGCGTCGGCAGGTCGCGAGCGCCCGTGGCGAGGCGCGACTCCGTCGGCAGGCGCAGATGCGTGTCGAGCACGACGCGGCAGGGCTTTCGGTCGAGGCCGGGAAGGCGAACAGTCAGCGCAGGATCGTCCGCGAGCGCGGTTTCCACGCCGATCATGATCGCCTCGTGCGTCGCCCGCATGATCTGCACCCTGAGATTGGCGATCTGTCCGGTGATGCGCAGCCGCGGGTCGTGCAGGCCGCCCGCGGCGAAACCGTCGGCCGTCTCGGCGAGTTTCACGGTCACGCAGGGGCGTCCCTCGGTGACCCGCAGAATGTGGCCGCGATGGTCGCGCCGCGCCTGATCGGCTCCTGGTCCAACCGTGACCGCTATTCCAGCCGCCCTCAAGCGGGCATGGCCCTGCCCCGCCACTTCGGGGTTCGGGTCCTGGATCGCCGAGACGACCCGGGCGACGCCGGCCTCGATCACCGCATCCGCGCAGGGCGGCGTCTTGCCGAAATGCGAGCAGGGCTCCAGCGTCACATAGAGGGTCGCGCCGCGCGCCGCCTCTCCGGCCTCGAGGACGGCGAGCCTTTCGGCGTGCGGCCGCCCGCCGGGAGCGGTCGCTGCCCGGCCGACGACCACGCCGTCTTTCACGAGGATGGCGCCGACAGACGGGTTGGGCGCGGCAAGCCCGAGCGATCGCTCCCCGAGGTTGAGGGCGGCCTGCATCCAGCGCTGGTCGTCGCCGGAATCCCCCGCCGCCTCCTCGGTCATTTTGCCGGCGCTTCCTTGCGCGGTCTGGCCTCTTTCACTGGCGCAGCCTCAGGCTCTGCTTCGAGCTCTCCCACGATTGCGTTGAAATCGCGGGCTTCGCGGAAGTTGCGGTAGACCGAGGCGAAGCGGACATAGGCGACGTCGTCGAGGGCCTTCAGGCCCTCCATGACGAGCTCGCCGATCCGTTCGGTCGGGATGTCGCCGTCTGTCTGGCTTTCGAGCTGCCGGACGACTCCGTTGACCATCCGCTCGATCCGGTCGGGGTCGACCGGCCGCTTTCTGAGCGCGACCTGAACGGAACGCGTGAGCTTGTCGCGATCGAACAGCGCGCGTCGGCCGTTTTTCTTGACCACCTGCAGTTCGCGCAATTGCACGCGTTCGAAGGTCGTGAACCGGCCGCCGCAGTCAGGACAAACCCGGCGGCGGCGGATCGACGCGGAGTTGTCGGTCGGCCGGGAATCCTTCACTTGCGTGTCGAGACCGCCGCAATAAGGGCATCGCATCGCAAGCCGTCCCTTTCAGGCCGTCCCGATCCCCTAGTAGATCGGGAAACGCCGCGTCAGATCGGCGACGCGCGAGCGCACATTCGCCTCGACGGCGTTATTCCCTGATTCGCCCTTCGCGGCCAAGCCGTCCAGCGTCTCGACGATCAGCCGACCGACCTCGGTGAATTCGGCGGTCCCGAAACCCCGCGAGGTGGCGGCGGGCGAGCCGAGCCGAATGCCCGAGGTCACCATCGGCTTCTGCGGGTCGAACGGAACGCCGTTCTTGTTGCAGGTGATGTGGGCGCGGCCGAGCGCCGCCTCCGCCGCCTTGCCGGTCAGCCCCTTGGGCGTGAGGTCGACAAGCATCAGGTGATTGTCGGTGCCGCCGGTCACGAGCTTGTAGCCGCCTTCGAGGATCGGTTCCGCCATCGCCTTGGCGTTGGCGACGACGGCGTGCGCGTAAGTCCTGAACTCCGGCGTCAGCGCCTCATGGAAGGCCACCGCCTTGGCGGCGATGACATGCATCAGCGGGCCGCCCTGCAGGCCCGGGAAGATCGCCGCGTTGATCTTTTTGGCGAGATCGGCGTCGTTGGTCAGGATCATGCCGCCGCGCGGCCCACGCAGGGTCTTGTGCGTGGTCGTGGTGACGACATGGGCGTGCGGGAACGGCGATGGGTGGGCGCCCCCGCCACCAGCCCGGCGAAATGGGCGATGTCGACGACGAAATAGGCGCCGACGGCGTCGCAGATCTCGCGGAAGCGCTCGAAATCCCAATGACGCGCGTAAGCGGACCCGCCGGCGATGATCAGCTTGGGCCTGTGCTCCTTCGCCAGGGCATCGACCTGATCCATGTCGACGCGATGGGTCGCGCGATCGACGCCGTAGGGAACCGGCTTGAACCAGCGGCCCGACATGTTGACCGGCGAGCCGTGGGTCAGGTGCCCTCCTGCGGCGAGATCGAGACCCATGAATGTGTCGCCGGGCTGCATCAGCGCCATGAACACGCCCTGGTTGGCCTGGCTGCCCGAGTTTGGTTGAACGTTGGCGAAGCGGCAGTCGAACAAGATGCAGGCCCGCTCGATCGCGAGCTGTTCGGCGATGTCGACGAACTGGCAGCCGCCGTAGTAGCGCCTCCCCGGATAACCTTCCGCATATTTGTTGGTCATGACCGAGCCCTGCGCCTCGAGCACGGCGCGGGACACGATGTTCTCCGAGGCGATGAGCTCGATTTCGTCGCGCTGGCGGCCGACCTCCAGTTCGATCGCCCGGGCGATCTCCGGATCGGTCTCGCCGAGAGACGCTGAAAAGAACGAATTCGAGCGGCTCGGCGGCGGGGCGTTGACGTTCATCGGCGGATTTCCTGAGCGGGCGCGATTCCAGGCCCGTCGCGGGTCTAGCATGTGCGGCGCGGGAGCAAAAGCAACCGTCGAAGGGCGAGGGCTGTTTCAGGTTGAGATTTGGGTATGGGCGGAGAGCACCCGTTGGGGAAACAGCAGCTAACCGGCGGATAGGAGGCGTTACCGCGCGATGCCGGAAGGCCGAAGTTTGCCGAAGCAGGCGTTCGTCTAAACCGTCTGGAACCGGCACAAAGGGTCGATGGCGGTCGATCACGACCGCCTCGAATAGGCGGAGAGCGGGCGGAGAAGGTCTCATCGGGAACGGCGCATCCGGCTCCACTCCGGCGCCTTCTTCACCAATGCTGGCCCGCCCAGCCCCCCAAGGAGCATCCCGAGACCGCTCCCGATGCAGCCAACTGATGCAGATCAATGCACAGAAAAAATTTCTTTCTAAAATTTAGTTTTGAGGGCGGCGTAAGCGCCGCCGGACGTAGCGGAGTTCAGGCGGTGGGAGCCCCCTAGAAGCAAGCGAGGAGGCTATAATGAGCGTTATGTCTTTCTCATTCTTGATGCTTTGGATTTTGTGCGGTGTATACATCTTCCAAGACGCCAAGAAGCGAGGGGTGAGTGACGCTGGCAGCGTCAGTTGGGGTGTGGCGGGCTTCCTTTTCGGTCTATTTGGTCTGATTATCTATCTCGTCGCGCGTCCGACCTTTTCCAATCGTACAGGGTTCGAGGTGAGCCAACAACTTGGTCAACAAATCCCGCAGAATGGTGCCCAGACGCAACTTCAGAGCTATGGCACCACTGCACAACCTCAGGACTTCACAGCTTGATCCGCTTATGCAAATGAAGCTTGAACAACTCAAGCAGCACGCAAGGAACATGGCCGTGCAGGGACATAACAACTTCATGCTCGGAATGCACAATAGACTTAGAAGGTAAACGGCTCTTTCGCTCGGATGCGCAAGGCCAGCAGAGCCAGGCACCCGGGACCTTGGTCATCCAGCCGAAGTCGGCGGCCCAGTAGGCGGGGGGCTGGATGGGGCCAACCTGCAGAATGGGCCGCCTCGAACGGAACCGATGCTTAATCGGCAGCGTCGGCAGCTTGCGTAATAGAGATGGAGGAAGTCATGGCCGTGCAGACGATCAAAGGGGCGGAAGTCCGATACTTCCTGATCGTCCTCGACGAGAACGGCAAGGAACGACGCGAAGCGGACGGCAGCCTGCTCAGCGAGACGATCTCGAAGCGCCTGAAAGAGTTGTCGCCGTCGGACGTCTTTGTCATGAGCCACGGCTGGATGGCGGACGTTCCCGGGGCGATCGCCCAGTATGACGCGTGGGTGCCGATGCTGGCCTCGGCCAACCCCGACCCCAGGCGTACGCCGCTCTATGTCGGCCTGCACTGGCCGAGCCTGCCTTGGGGCGACGAAACGATGCCGTCGGGCGCGGGCGTGCTCGGCGCCCTCCGGCGCAACGATCGATTCCCTCGTCGACGCCTACGCATCGCGCATCGCCGACACGAAAGAAGCCCGGGACGCGATCCGGGACATCCTCGCTGACGCCCTGGCGCACCCGGGCGCGGCGGACCGGAGCCCGGCGGTTTTGAAGGCGTACGGGCGGCTTTTCAAGGAGTTAGGGCTTGCGCTCAAGGACGTAAGTGGCCCGCCGGGGACCGATCAGAAGGCGTTCGATCCCGACGTCATCCTCAAGGACGCCCGCGAGCACGGCCTGACGGACCCGCCGGCGATGGCTCCAGGCGTCCTCGGAGGAGGCGGAAGCCCCATCGGCGCCGCCTTGTGGCCGCTCCGGACCTTGTCCTTCTGGAAGATGAAGGACCGGGCACGGCAGATCGGCGAAGTCGCAGGACACGACCTCCTGCGCTCGTGGATGACGGACGCGCCGAGCGCGCGCTTCCATCTGATGGGCCACAGCTTCGGCTGCATCGTCGTATCGGCGAGCGTGGCGGGCGCGCAAACGGACAAGGCGCTACCGAGACAGGTCGACACGCTCTTCCTCGTGCAGGGCGCCTTGTCGCTGTGGTCCTTTGCCGACGTCATCCCCTACGTCGAGGGCGGGGGGTATTTCCGCCGCATTCTCGACCGGAAGCTCGTCCGGGGCCCGGTCCTGACGACGCGCTCGCGCTTCGACACCGCCGTCGGCGTCCTCTACCCGCTCGGCGCCTTCGCCAGTCACGCGATCGTTCTGGGCGGCAAGGCGCCGCCCGCCTACGGCGGATTGGGCGCCTTCGGCATTTGCGGGGTGAACGCGGCGGAAGACCGCCCGATGGCTTCGACGACGTCCCCCTACGGCTTCAAGTCCGGACGAGTCTACAATCTCGAAGCGAGCGGCGTGATCCGGAACGGCGACGGCCCTTCCGGGGCGCACAGCGACATCGTCCATCCGGAGGTCGCGCACGCCTTCTGGGAGGCGGCGCTCGCCGGACAGCCGAAGCCGGCGGCGAAGCCTCCCGCGGGCGGGCTGCTCGGGGGAGGCCCGATCATGGGTTTCGGCGGCGGCCGGACCTCGCGCGGGCAATCCGGCGACGCCGAGGCGCAGGAGGTCGAGGCGGCGCCGGAAGCGTCGGAAGTCGTCGTAGCCGACGCAGCAGCAGAATCAGCGGCGACGCCGGTTGACGACCAGGAGCGCTGGATCAACGCCGAAATCCAAGGGCACCCGGGCGGAAGCGGCCTCGTGGCGGGCGTGCCGTGCACGCTCACGTTCGACGTCGACCTTCTGGCGCGCTCCGCGGCGGTCGGCACGGCGTCAGTCAACCTGGACGACGTGTTCGCGCCGAACGAATCCGAAGTGTCTCTGAACGTGCGCCTCTTCAGCGACGACTTCGAGATGAAGCCGCCCATGGACACCATCGTTCTGCGTCGCGAAGGCCGATCGACGAAGAACGCGGCCTTCACGATCACCGCGCGGCGCGCCGGGTCGTCGAGAATGACGGCGATCATCGATCGGAGCAACAATTTCGTCCGGCGCATGGAATTGAACTTCGAGATCGGCAAGGATTCGAAGGTGGAGGTCGCGAGCGTCGGGCGTCCGCTGGCCGCCGTCCAATTTCTTGAAAGCCAGATTGCCTCGCTCGTGATCACGCCCGAGGCCGCAGGTTACCAATGCTTCCTGCTCGGAGACCATTGCCGCACTGCGAGCATCCGGCGGATGCCGTACGAACTCGCCAAGGCGGTGCAAAAGGCCCAGGCCGCGCTCGCCGAAGTCATTGGCCTCGAAAACGAGGCTCATGACGCGGTCTTCCAGTCGGGGATCGATATTCCGCCCCAACAGCAGGCCAGAGCGCTGAAGATCATGTCGAGCGCCGGCAAGCAATTGTTCGACGCGCTGTTCTGTTATTCGGGGTCGGATCTGAACATCAGGACGTTCGGCGATTACCTACGAAACACCGTCCTCAGCGGCGACACCTTGAAGTTTCAGGTCGCGGCCGACCGTGTGATCATCCCCTGGGACCTGCTGTACCTGGCCGATGTCGACGACGAGAATAAGCTCGACTGGAAACAGTTTCTCGGCATGCGCCACATCGTGGAGCTGATTCCCGAGAACAACGGGAGATCGTCCTGTGTCCCGGCCGCCTTGCCGAGCGACAAGCCGCATTTGCTGGTGAGCGTCAACGTCAACCGGACCGTCGACGCCGCCTGGCCGGTCAAGGTCGTCGGGCCGCAGCTCCGCTACTGGGAGCAGGCGGCGCTCAAGAAGCAGGTCCGCTGCGTCACGCGCGAGAGCGAGTCCGAGTTGGTCGGCGCCCTCGCGTCGGGCGCCGCCGACGAGCAGTTGATGTACTTCTATTGTCACGCGTCGGCCGACCCGGACGAACCCGACACCGCGACCCTCACGCTCACGGACGACGCCCATCAGATTCGGCTCTCGAACCTGATCGAGAAGGCGCCGATCACCAAGGCGCCGCTGAAGGGAGCGCCGCTGGTGTTCATCAACGCCTGCGAGTTCGGCCGAGATGTCGCCGGCCTTCTACGACGGGTTCGTGCCCTACTTCATCGAGAAAGGCGCGCGCGGCGTGATCGGAACGGAGTGCAAGACCCCCGCGATTTTCGCGGCCGAGTGGGCGAAACGCTTCTTCGATCTCTTCCTCGCAGGGGTCCCGCTGGGCAAGGCGTTTCTCGATCTGCGGCGCGAGTTTCTCGAGAGGCACGGCAACCCGTTGGGTCTCCTCTACGCGGTCCACAGCGCCGGGAACGCACACGTGGCTCCGCCGATCTGACGGGCGGCGTAGAGACGTCTCGGATCGGTCTCTGTGTCGCTGGGAGGCTATGATGGGACCATTCACAGTCGGCGAGCTCCAAGCCCAAGCGCAAAGTTACAGAACGTGGATCAACGGCGTGTTCTACCAGGACATGCTGCGTCGGTTATTCCCGAATTCAGCGCGCCGCGCTCGGCAACGTGCAGCTGGAAACGCCGCTGGAGATGCTCAACGCGCCCGACCCGGGCTTCGTCCTGAACATTGTAAGCGACCCGACGACGCCGAAAATCGTCGTGCCGGTCAGGACCCTCCGATGGATCGACGAGTATTGCGGGCTGATCGTCTATCTTGAACAAGGCGGCTACAAGCATCGGACAGTTTTACCTTTGATATATGACGCGATGCTGATGTTGTCGGCCGGAGACGTCGAGCCCCCGGGGCCATTCGCGGCTTTCGGCATCGACTCCAAGATCTACAAGAACGCAGAACTGAAAAGCGATTCCAACAAGCTTCTTAACGGGATCTTTGCGTTTCTTCTCGCCCACGAACTCGGCCATATCGCTCATAAACACATGGGAGGTCTGACCGGAATCCAATCGCAAATGCAGGAGCAGGAAGCCGACAAGTACGCGATCGATTTCATGGCTCAGCTCCAGATAAGCCCCATCGCTCTCGTCTTCCTGTTCTCAGCCTCGGCAATGATGGAAGGAGCGCAAAACACGCATCCACTGAGCGGAGCGCGCGTCGTTGCGGCTGCGGAGAACATCCGATCGCGGCCCCGGAGCTTCATTGATCGGAAGCAGCCTGACCCTGAAAGTTGGGTTCCACGGGTCCTGAACGAGGCCCGTCAGATTCTCGATGTCATTCCGCTTATCGACGACAGTGAGCGAAGAAGGGAGATCCTGAATTAGGCAAAGGCGACCCGGTTCGATCAACTGGCCGGGTTGTTGAATTGACGGCGGAAAGGTTTTGAGCCGCCTTCAATGACGAACCACAGGAGGGTGCGATGTTCGAAAGCTTCCGCAAGGCCATTTACAAGGCCATGAATCCATTCGAGGGAACAATGGAGCCGCTTTGGAATGTGTGGAAAGTCAACGTCGGCATGGCGGTGCTGTTCGCGCGACAGTCCTGGCAGGACATTCCCGACAGCATCGTGCAGCAGGGTCTGGGATTGGAAGCGCAGTCGAGAATGAATGCGGAAATGAACCGGGGCGTCGGCATTGGATTGGGACGTCTTGGCATTCCGGCCGGCCCCGGCATCGGCATCGGCATGAACCCTGACCAGGCGTTCTTCGTCATGACGATGGCCCGGATCAAACTGAGCCAAGGGGATCCGCCGCAGACGCCCGGCATGGAGCAGTTCGCAGAAGGCGTCTTAAAGGGCCAGATCGATCCGGTTCAAGCGCTGATCGCGTGCGCCCCCGAGGTCGCCCGGCCGCAGATGGTCATGGCCCTCCAGGCCGCCCAAATGTCCGGCATGCCGCAAATGGTGCAGCTCACGCGTATCACTGCAGCGATCCAGGCGGCGGCGTCCGTGCCGCGCGCGCGGATCCCGTCGTTCCTGTCCGAGGTGGCGGCGCCTCGTCCTCAGCCGAACAAAGCGGCCGCGTAGACGGCGTCGTCCCTTTGCCTCGAGCGCCGTTGCGTGCCTCCCGAGCCGCGGCGCTCGCCGCTTTTTGCTCGCTGCTCCCTCGGCAGCTCTCCGGTCTTCAGCGCCAGATCGGAGTTGATCCCCAAGGTCGGCGACGGGACGGAGTTGACGCGTTCGATCCGCGATTCCGGAACGCCCGCTTATGGCGCACCGCCCCCGTAGCGCCTACGGCAGCTAAACGGGGTTCACCGCCGGTAACGGGCTGCTCTCGGAAGCCCGCTTCGGGTCGAAACCGGAATTGAAACCGAGACTTCGACCTCGCGGCTGGTCCCTCGGTCCCGCGGTCAGCGGCGCCGGTCGGGGGAGGTGAAGATGACGACTTCGTCCTTGGCGACGCGGTCGAGCTTGGTGTGCGCCTCTTCCTCGAGAAGATCGCGGTCGACGCTGTCGGACCTGAGGGCGACGACGCGTCGGTCCCAGCGGGCGCGCTCCTCCTTCAGCGCGGCAAGCTCGGTCTTCAGCACTTCCGCCTCGGCGTCGTCTTTTACTTCCGCCTTGAGCCCATGCTCGCCGGTCGAGGCTCCATAGACGAGATAGCCGCTCGCGGCCCCCAGCACGAGGTAGAGGAGGATCGGCAGCACGATCGAGCGCAGACGCGTTCTTACGACCATGCCCCAATCCTGACGGGTCCGCAGTTAAGGAGAGGTTACCGGGACCCGCAGTCAATCTTGGGAGCTGGTCGACCGTCTCTCGCGGATTCCCGCCACGCTCCCGGGACGCTCCCTGCTCCCGACGAAAGCTTTCGCTGTTCGGGCGAATTCATTCGCTGCTCGCCCGAATATATTCGCTGTTCGCGCGAATATTTTCGCTGTTCGCCGAGATCGAATTCGCTGTTCTCTTTTCTTCCCGTGCGCTCGTCGTGCGCTTGCCGCCGCCGACCGGCTTGCGTCCGTCACACGCCGGCGCCCATTCGACGCGCTTCGCCCTTGGCCGAAAAACGGCCTTTGGCGTCCGCTGCAGACCTCGTCGGAACAAAAAGTGTACACGCGTTGGAATATCTGCTATGCTTGGCTTTGGATCGCGATCGCCCATCGGGATGGAACCCGGCGTCTGACCGAGCGGGCCTGGCGCGCGCCGCTGATCTAAGTCGAGAGAGAGTGCGGCCGAGGAGGAAAAACGGGAGATTTGTCCTCCAATTCCTTGAAAACGCTCAAAACGGCAATGGCTGCCTCTTGCAAGAAGTTGGCATGAAGTTGGCCCCGGCGCCCAATCTGCTTGGGCTTGGCGCCCCTCCCGTTTGGGCTGGGGACGCGATCGTCGACGCGGCGATGACGTTCAGCGATCGGGTCGCCTTCAGGCCGCCTTGATCGACGCGCGTCCCGCATAGCGAGCCTGGTCGCCAAGCTCCTCCTCGATCCGGATCAGCTGGTTGTATTTCGCCAGGCGGTCCGAGCGGGACAGAGATCCGGTCTTGATCTGACCGCAGTTTGTCGCGACCGCGAGATCCGCGATCGTCGAATCCTCGGTCTCGCCCGAGCGGTGCGACATGACGGCGCTGTAGCCCGCCCGATGGGCCATCTCGACCGCGGCCAACGTCTCGCTCAACGAGCCGATCTGGTTGACCTTGATGAGGATCGAGTTGGCGATCCCCTCCTTGATTCCGCGCCCGAGGATCTCGGTGTTGGTGACGAAAATGTCGTCGCCGACCAGCTGGCGGCGCGATCCAAGCTTCTCGGTGAGGAGCCTCCAACCTTCCCAGTCCTGCTCGGCCATGCCGTCCTCGATCGACAGGATCGGATAGGCGTCGGCGAGCCGCGCCAGATAGGCGACCTGCTCCTCGACCGAGCGGGTTTTCCCTTCGCCGGCATAGACATAGGCGCCGTCCTTGAAGAACTCCGACGCGGCGCAGTCGAGGCCGAGCGCGATATCCTCGCCCGGCCTGAAGCCGGCCGCCTCGATCGCTTTGACGCAAAACTCGAGCGCGGCCTCGGCCGACGGGAGATTGGGCGCAAAGCCGCCTTCGTCGCCGACATTCGTATTATGGCCCGCCTTCTTCAGAGCGCTCTTGAGCGTGTGGAACGTCTCGGCGCCCCAGCGCACGGCGTCGGCGAGGGATGGCGCGCCGACAGGGAGGACCATGAACTCCTGGAAATCGATCGGATTGTCGGCATGCACGCCGCCATTGACGATATTCATCTGTGGAGTCGGCAGAACCCGCGCCGTCGCCCCGCCGACATAGCGGTAGAGCGGCAACCCGGACGCCTCCGCCGCCGCCCTGGCGACGGCGAGCGACACGCCGAGGATGGCGTTGGCGCCGAGCCGTGACTTGTTCGGCGTCCCGTCGAGGGTGATCATCGTCTCGTCGATCTTGAGCTGGTCCTCCGCGTCGAGGCCCGATATCGCGTCGAAAATGTCGCGGTTCACCGCTTCGACGGCCTTCAGCACGCCCTTGCCGGCGAACCGGCCCTTGTCGCCGTCGCGCAATTCGACCGCTTCGCGGGTTCCGGTCGAGGCGCCGGAGGGGACTGCCGCGCGGCCCATCGAGCCGTCCTCGAGCACCACATCCACTTCGACGGTCGGATTGCCCCGGCTGTCGAGGATCTCGCGCGAGACGACGTTGACGACGGCGGTCATGATGGCTTCCTTGGTGGCGGCTTCCGCGCCGGCTTTTACGCCATCCCGACAACAGGCGGAAGACGGCGCCGAACGCTCTCTGTCGCAGCCGACGGTCAGCCGGGTCTCCCCCTTGCGCTTTCCCCAGCCGCCTCGGCGTCCGGTCCGGCATTAGGGCGACTGCCGCCTTCCGCCGGATGCATGCCGCCATGTCCATGGTCGACAAGCGTCGTGGGAAGAGCACTTTTGCTTTGCGTGGAGAGACAATTGACCAAACGGCCGCATAGCAGAAAAAAATTGCATGCCAGAGCTGCCACCCGCGTGACAATGCCAAAAAAGTGGACTAGCAATAGCTTGCGAAAAGGAGGCCGCTGCCAAAGTCTTTGGCGCCGGACGCCGCAAAGTCTGTGGGAGGACGACGCGCTTCACCGTCCTGACTGGGCACATATGCGCCCGGGAATACAAAAGAAAAAATCGGGACTGTGGAAGCGTATGCGAGGACGAAGACAAGGGGCGAACCGCCCAAGGGCGGTTCGCCCCTTGCATTTGCGATTTCTTGGAATTTACTCTTTTCCTACACTTGCTTCGCACCTGACGTCTTCGGGCGGCAGAAGCTGGTTCCAAGCGCATTGCTGTGATCGGAAGGTAATCTCGCCCGTCAATATACGCCGTCAGCACAACCTGCTGAACATCGCCTCTTTCGCGGATTGATCGGGATCGGAACGCGGGATGCTCTCAGGCGCCTTCCGCCTCGCCCCTCGCCCAGCCTCGGACAGTCTCCTCGATGTAGGCGCCGAGTCGCCCTTCCCCGATCGCCCGCCGGCCTCCTGCCATCAGATCCTGATAGTAGGCGAGATTGATTTCGGTCAGGCCCATCATCGCGAGGATTTCGCCCGACTTGACGAGATGGCGCCAGTAGGCGCGCGAGTAGTCGCGAGCCATCCGAGACGACGACATCGGGTCGATAGGGCGCGGATCATCGGCGAACCGTGCATTGCGCATATTCATGCGGCCGTGCCGCGTAAAAACCATGCCGTGCCTGCCGGCGCGGGTTGGCATAACACAGTCGAACATGTCGATGCCGCGTTTCAGCGATTGCAGCAGGTCGTCGGGCGTCCCGACGCCCATGAGATAACGCGGCCGGTCAGCCGGCAGATAAGGAACCACCGTCTCGATCGTCTCGAGCATCTTGAGCTGAGGCTCGCCGACGGCAAGCCCGCCGATGGCGTAGCCGTGGAATCCGATGTCGACCAGCGCCTCGGCGCTCTCGATCCGGAGACTTTTCTCCGTCCCGCCCTGGACGATGCCGAAGATCGCCCTGCCGGGTTGCTCGCCGAAGGCTGTCTTCGAGCGCTCCGCCCAGCGCAGCGACAGCCGCATCGCGCGCTCCGCCTCCTCGCGCGCGCACGGCAGCCTGACGCATTCATCGAACTGCATCTGGATGTCGGAGCCGAGCAGCCGCTGGATCGCCATCGATCGCTCCGGCGTCAGTTCGTGGAGCGATCCGTCGATGTGCGACTGGAACGTCACCCCCCTCTCGCTGAGCTTTCTGAGCTTCGCCAAACTCATCACCTGGAAGCCGCCCGAGTCGGTCAGGATCGGGTGCGGCCAGTTCATGAACTTGTGCAGGCCGCCCAGCGCGGCGATCCGCTCCGCGCCCGGCGACAGCATGAGATGATACGTGTTGCAGAGCACGATGTCGGCGCCGAGCGCGCGCACCGCCTCGGGATGCATCGCCTTGACGGTCGCGGCGGTGCCGACCGGCATGAAGGCCGGCGCGCGGATCACGCCGCGCGGCGTCGTGATCTCGCCTAGCCTGGCATCGCCATCAGTGGCGCGAACGCAAAAGGAGATGCCCGGCGTCATCCCGCCGGCCGGTGTCCGCCGTCGCCCCAACCGCCGATCAAGAGGCAGGCGTCCCCGTAGGAATAGAAGCGGTAGCCCGCTTCGATCGCGTGGGCATAAGCCGCCCGCATGCGCTCGAGGCCGCTGAAGGCGGCCACCAGCATCAAAAGCGTCGAGCGCGGCAGATGGAAGTTGGTCATCAGGATGTCGACCGCGCGGAACCGGTAGCCCGGGGTGATGAAGATCGAGGTCTCGCCGGCGAACGGGCGGATGCGGCCGCGCTCGTCAGCCGAGGTCTCGAGGATGCGGGCCGAGGTCGTGCCGACGCAGACGAGGCGCCCGCCCCTGCCGCGCGCTTCGTTCAGCGCCTCGGCCGTCTCCTCGGCGATCGAGCCCTCCTCCGCGTGCATCTTGTGGTCGCGCGTGTCGTCCGCTTTGACCGGCAGGAAGGTGCCGGCGCCGACATGCAGCGTCACGCGATGAAGACTCGCCCCGCGCGCCTTGATGCGTTCGACCAGCGAAGGGGTGAAATGGAGGCCGGCGGTCGGAGCCGCGACGGCGCCGTCCTCGGCCGCGAACATCGTCTGGTAGTCGGCGCGATCGCGGTCCTCCGGCGCGCGGCGCGACGCGATGTAGGGCGGCAAGGGCGGCGAGCCCAGCCGCTCGATCGCCTCGTCGAGCGCGGCGCCGGCGAACTCGAAGCGCAGCTGGACCTCGCCGGTGTCTGCCTTCTCTTCAACCTCGGCGTTGAGCGCCGCAAGCAGACAGGCCATGCCTTCGCTGGTCTCGCCGAAGCGGATGCGCTCCCCGACCTTGAGCTTCTTCGCTGGGCGGACCAAGGCGCGCCAGCGGCAGTCGTCGACGCGCTTGATGAGGGTCGCTTCGATCGACGCGACCGCCTCCCCCCTGACGCGGATTCCGTCGAGCCGGGCCGCAATCACGCGCGTGTCGTTGACGACGAGCGCGTCTCCGTACCTCAGGAAATCGGGCAAATCGAAGACACGTGCGTCCGTCAGCGCGCCGTCGGAGCCGACGACCATCATCCTTGCGCTGTCGCGGGGCGAAGCTGGCTGAAGCGCGATCCGTTCAGGCGGGAGTTCGAAATCGAAGGCGTCGACGCGCATTTCTCTGTCTCGCGCGCTGCATTCTTCCCGTCTTTTGATGATCTCGATGGCAGATTGTGCTAACCACGAAAGTCACCAGGGCTCACGAAGGGCGCGAACCCTCGCGACGTGCGATGATTATCGTCAGCTCAAACTCGCCTTTATGATCTTGTCGGGATCGCGCACGGGCTCGCCGCGCTTGATCTTGTCGACGTTCTCCATGCCCGAGGTCACCTTGCCCCATACCGTATATTGACGATCGAGGAAGTGGGCGTCGCCGAAGCAGATGAAGAACTGGGAGTTGGCCGAATTCGGGCTCTGGGCGCGGGCCATCGACACGGTTCCGCGCACGTGCGGCTCTTCGTTGAACTCGGCTTTGAGGTCGGGATATTTCGATCCGCCCGTGCCGGTCCCGTGCGGGCAGCCCGTCTGGGCCATGAAGCCGTCGATCACCCGGTGAAAAACGATGCCGTCGTAGAAGCCCTCGGACACGAGCTTCTTGATGTGGGCGACGTGTCCCGGTGCGGCGGCGGGGTTCATTTCGATGACGACCGGCCCTTTGGTCGTCTCAAGTGTCAGCGTATTGCCTGTGCTCATCGTCGAACTCCTACTTGGACGACCCGGCCATCTTCATGCTGATGATCTTGTCGGGATTTGTCACCTGGCCGTTGTTGGCTTCCGTCCCGGCCTTGATCTTGTCGACGGCGTCCATGCCGGAGACGACTTCGCCGAAAGCGGTGTACTGGCCGTCGAGAAAGCCTGCGTCGCCGAAGCAGATGAAGAACTGCGAATTGGCCGAATTCGGGTCGCTCGAGCGCGCCATGCCGAGGATGCCGCGCTTGAAATGCGTCTTGTTGAACTCGGCCGGCAGGTCCGGCAGATCGGAGCCGCCCGTGCCGGTTCCGGTCGGGTCGCCGGTCTGGGCCATGAAGCCCGGGATGACGCGATGAAACACGAGGCCGTTATAGAAACCGCGCTTCACCAGAGTCTCGACCTGCGCGACGTGCTTGGGGGCCCAGTCAGGACGCAGACGAATGACGACCTTGCCATTCTTGAGCGTCATGACGACGGTGTTGGCAGCATCCTCTGTCGCCCCCCACACGGCCGAAGCGGTGAGAAAGGGAAGCAGAAACGCAGCGCGGCGGGTAAAAGAAAGCATGCAGGGCCTCGGGAGGCGCGGCAGGATCGCCGCGGGGCGCCTGATAGCAGGTTCAAGGGGCATTGCAACCCGCGCGCCTTTGCGAAGGGCGTACGACAATCCTTCCACAGGGAATAAAATCAATTCGTCCACATGGAACAAAATCGGTTGCTCCATTTTCGCCGCTTTTGCAAAATAGCTGGAATTGCGGCTTGGCGCGTTTGCTCGCTTTCGAGGCCAAGTAGGCTCGTTCGACTCTTAATCAAATGGGAATTGGATGAACTGCACCCCACTGGCGATCGCGGCCATTGCCGCGCTTCTCACGACCCCGCTAGCAGCGCAGACAATAACGCGCAGCTGCGCGTACAAGGGCGACGGAAAACTCGGGCCGCTCACCATCGCTTTCGATGAAGCCGCGCGCTCCGTCAAGGTCACGACCAAAGATGGACGCTCCTACCTTTACCAGGACGGTGTGACCGGCCGCATCAGCTCGTCATCCAGCCAGGATGACCTCGGGCCGGTCGAGCAATTCGTCAAATTCCTGCCGGATGAGGTCGAGGTCGGGTTCCGCTGGATCGACGACGGCTCGACCGGCCATCTCGCCTATTTCGATCGTGCGGCGTTCGAGGACCCGGCCAAGCCTTGCTTGTGGCGGTCGCTGTGGAATTTCGCCACAGGCTGACACCTCGGCTCTCGGTGCGGAAATTGGACGCGCCGGCCGCGCTTTAGGCGTGGCTGCTCGCCGCGCCCGCGCTCGCAAAGGGCGTCCGCGCGGTACGCCCCTTCTGTCGCCAGGCTATAGACCGCGGCAAGAGCTACTCCGCCGCCACCTTCGGCAGGTGGGCCAGCGACTCTTCCAACGCCCTTGGATCGTAATCCTGATCCTCGAGTTTGCCGGAGAAGTAGTCGGTATAGGCCTGCATGTCGAAATGGCCGTGGCCGGAGAGGTTGAAGAGGATGGTTGGCGACTTGCCTTCCTCGCGAGCCTTCAATGCCTCGTCGACCGCAGCCCTAATCGCATGGGTCGTCTCGGGCGCTGGGACGATCCCTTCGGTCTCGCGCGAACATGACGCCCGCCTCGAAGCATGGGTTCTGGCGGTAGGCGCGCGCCTCGATGAGACCGAGCTCCTTGCAGTGGCTGACCAAGGGCGCCATGCCGTGATAGCGCAGACCGCCGGCATGGAAGCCCGGCGGAATGAATTCCGAGCCGAGCGTATGCATCTTGACCAGCGGCGTCAGATGGCCGGTATCGCCGAAGTCGAAGGCGTATTTGCCACGCGTCATCGAAGGGCAGGCCGAGGGCTCGACCGCGATCACCCGCACGTCGCGCTTGTCGCGCAGCTTCTTGCCAATGAACGGAAAGGCGATGCCGGCGAAATTTGAACCGCCGCCGGCGCAGCCGATCACGACGTCCGGATAGGCGTCCGCCTGTTCCATTTGCTCGATCGCCTCGATGCCGATCACGGTCTGGTGCAGGAGCACGTGGTTCAGCACGCTGCCGAGGGCGTATTTGGTGTCGGCGTTCTTGGCCGCGACCTCGACGGCTTCCGAAATGGCGATGCCGAGGCTGCCCGGCGAATCCGGGTGCTGGGCGAGGATGGCGCGCCCCGATTCGGTCTCTTCGCTCGGGCTCGCGACGCATCTTGCGCCGTAGGTCTCCATCAGCGCCCGCCGGTAGGGCTTCTGGTTGTAGGAAACCTTGACCATGTAGACCTTGACTTCGAGCCCGAACAGCGCGCCAGCGAAGGCGAGCGACGAGCCCCACTGCCCCGCGCCGGTCTCGGTCGAAAGCTTCGTGACGCCTTCCTGCTTGTTGAAGAAGGCCTGGGCGACGGCAGTGTTGGGCTTGTGGCTGCCGGCCGGGCTCACGCCCTCGTATTTGTAGAAGATGCGGGCCGTGGTCCCGAGCGCCTTCTCGAGGCGCCGGGCGCGATGGAGCGGGGTCGGGCGCCACATGCGATAGACATCCCGGACGGGCGCCGGAATTTCGATGTGCCGCTCGGCGCTCACCTCCTGGCCGATCAGAGCCATCGGAAAGAGCGGCGACAAATCGTCAGGCCCGACCGGCTTGCCGGTGCCCGGATGCAGGACTGGAGGCGGCGGCGACGGCAGATCGGCCATGATGTTGTACCAGGCATGGGGAATCCGGTCCTCGCCCATCATGTATTTGCTTTGCTCGCTCAACGCTTCCTCCCGTCCGGATCCGCCTTAACCTCGGCGTCGAAGGACGCTACCACAAGCGAGCCTCGTTTTTGAAAAGGTTTTTTGTCTCGCCGTGCAACGAACGCGTCGTCATGAAACGCTGAACGGAAGCTCCGCCGCTCCAGGAGAGCTGAAGATTCGAGTCAGAAGCCTCCGCCTTCGGTGCACATGCCCGAGTCGCAGCAACTTCGGGAAGCCGTGGGGGCGCGTGCTTTTCGGTGGGCCACCTGGGCGATCCTCAGCCGATCGATCGGTGTCGCGCCCTGAGCCCCGTCGCATAGGTGCGGCGCCGCGAGCAGTGAAGGCAGGGGAGCTCCAACATATCCTCCGCTGACCTGCGCGAGCGCTGCCGCGGGCGCGAGCGCCGTCGCCAAGACAAGTGTGAGTGCGATTGGCTTGATCATTTGATCTTCCTCTTTCAGCCGCAACGGAGGCCGAGCGAGGAGGTTCCGGCGGTTCCCGGAATTCGGAGCACCCTCTCATTATCCCAGCGCTCAGCCCGCCGGCCTGCATCCCGTCCGAAGCAGGGATGACGCCGTAAGCCATCGCCGAACTGTTCCTAATAGCGGCGGAACCCCCCCATCATCAGCCCTGCGCCGACGCCTGCAGAGTATCCGCCCAGGAACTCCTGCGGCCGTCCCGACGGGACGCTATTATCGGGAAACCCCGCCTGGCGGCACCATTGCGGATTTCCATTGCAAGCTGGAGGCGACGCGGGCGCCGATTGGGCAGTGGCAGCCGGAGCGGTGGAGCGCCGTTTGGCCGAACGGCGGAGCGGCGCCTTTGGCGCCTCCCGAACCGGCGCCTCCCGGACCGCCGCTCGCGTCCTCTCTGCGCGCGGCACCGGCCTCGCGGTCTCGACGGCCTTCGGCTTCGGCGCCGATTCGACGGCCAGCAACTTCCGATACGCCTCCTCGCTCTCCTGCCGCAGCTCCGCCAATTGCATCGGGCCGAGGAACGCGCTCAGGGCGGCGCCATGGCTCTTCTGCCACTCGGTGATGGCCCGACGCGTCAGCGAGTTGAGCGCGCCCGTGGCGGCCCCTTTGTAAAGGCCGAGCGCCATCAGGCGTTGCTGAATCTCCTTTTCGTCGGCGGGCGTCAGGTTGAGGGCCTTCTCTGTCTCGGCGGTTCCGATCTCCGACCTCCAGTCCTTTTCCGGCGCCTTCCCAAATTCGGGCGGCGTTTCCGACCGGGCAACTCCCGGGTTCTCTAGGGCCGCGATCCGGTTCTTTGCCATCCGGGCGAAAAAGCCGTTCGGAAAGGCGTCGAGATAGGCCTGATAGTCTCCGCGCAGGTTGGAATGCTCTGCCGACTCCCAGAGCAGGTCTTCCTGGGACTGCCGCTCCGGGACGAGTTGCGAAGCCGCCGTCGCCGCGACGACCGCCTGCGCCCGAGCCGGCTCGGGATTGAGCGCGTAGTCGCCGATCAGCGACGTGTTCACCCAGGGCAACTGCCCGTGATGCGTCTTTTCCCACACCTCGGTGCGGACCCGGCTCATGACCGTGTCGATCGACACGCCCGGATCGAAGACGTGGTCGAGGAATGCCTTGGTGAACGGACTGTGCTGGCCAGGCGGCCCGTCGAGGGCGGTGCTCTTCGGGTCGCTGGCGAAGGCGATCAGCGTGCCCCGTGCGAGATCGCCGTCGATCCGGCTCAGGCCCCGTTCGCCGACGATCGACCGGGTCTTGCTCCGGGCAAGCGCCTCGGCGAAGGGATTATCGCGGCAGGCGTCGAGGACGACGACATTGACCCGATCCTCGCGCTTCATCTGCCTGAGAATGAGTGAAACGCTGATTGCGCCGAGGTCAAGGTCGGTCGGACTCTTGAGCACGATATCGGTCGGGATGAGATAGTTCTCCTCGTCGACCGAAATACCGTGACCCGCATAATAGACCACGGCGGACTTGGCGTCGGGCAGGTCGGCTGAGAACTCGGAAACCTTCGCCCTCATCTGCTCGACGTCGAGATCATAGCCGTCGACGACCTGAAACCCAAGCTTCCGGAACGCGGCGGCGACGGCCCGCGCGTCGAACGTCGCATTGTCGAGCTTCGGCGCGTTCTGGTAGGCGCCGTTGCCGATCACCAGGGCGACCCTTTTCCCAGACGGGACGTCGGCGAAGGCCGGGACCGCGAGGCCAACGACCGCCGCCACGGCGCAAAGGCTGGGTTTCATCAGCCTGATCATGCGCCACAGGAACCCAACCGCCCGAGCAGGCGCCAAGCGCAGCCCGCTCGCCCGATGCGAAAGATGCGTGCTCACATGTCTCCCCGTTTCCGTCGTCGGTCGCCAACCGCGCCGACAAGGACCCGCCCGCCCTGCCCGCAACCGCTCGATGTCGTCCTTATAGTTGTTGTGGTCATAGCACATTGTGAAGGTTTTGGCTGTGTCGCCGCTCACACCCGGGGCCGAGGGCGCGGGACCCGGCTCCGCGGGCCGCGCCGCGTGGGCTTGACAGCGCGGCGCCGCCCGAGCAATCAGGCGCTTCCGGCCTCTGAGAGCCGATGGGCCGGCCGAGAATGACGTTCTCCAAAGACCTGCGCTTTCGCCTGGAATATTATGGATTCCGGATCATGCAGGCCATCGCCCGGAGCTATCCGCTCGAAGCCGCCTCGCGGCATTCCGGCCTTGCCTGGCGCCTGATCGCGCCCCGCCTCTACCGGCATGAGCGGGCGCTGAAGAACCTGGAGCTCGCCTATCCCGAACTGCCGCTCGAGGAACGCAAGCGGCTCGCAGCCGACATGTGGGAGAACCTCGGCCGCACCTTCGGCGAGTCCTTCCACCTGGAGAGGATCGTGGCCGAAGGCCGGATAAGGTTCGAGCCCGAGGCGCGGTTCGACGAAATCGGCCGCGGCGGGCCGTTCGTCGTCTGCGGCCTGCATCTCGGCAACTGGGAGATCGTCGCCCACGCCGGCAAGCGCATGGGCGTCGCCCTGACCGGCGTCTACCAGCGCCTGAGCAACCCTTACGTCGACGAGGAGACCCGCAACCTTCGCGCCTTCCTCTACGAGGGCGGGCTTTTGCCCAAGGCTCCGGTGACGGCGCGCGCACTTCTGCGCACGGCCCAGGAGGGCGGCTATCCGGCCTTCCTCGCCGATCTGCGCGACGACCGCGGCGCAAAGGTCCCCTTCTTCGGCCATCCGGCGCGCTCCAACACCTTTCCTGCGCTGCTCGCCCGCACGACCGGCTTGCCGCTCTACGCCGGCGCGGCCTTCCGACTTCCGGACGTGCGGTTCGTCATCAAGATCGAGAGGGTCCCGGTGCCTGTGACCAACGACCGCGCCGCCGACGCGATCGCTGCGACCGCCGCCCTGCAAAAGCAGTTCGAGGCCTTCATCCGGGAGGCGCCGGAACAGTGGATGTGGGCCCACCGCAAGTGGGACTAATGGGCGCCGCTCATGAACTCAATTCGCTGAGATCAGCGAATTTACAGCGATCATTTCGCCGGCGAGGACGTTTGGATGGGAATTTTTCTCGGAATTCCGGGCAAAACCGGGGCTCGGGGCGAAAACCTGGCAGCGAACTCAAACAGCGAATTAACTCTCCGTCTGAGCGAATTTTTTCGCCGGAACAGCGAATTTAGTCGCGCACCCGCTCCGCGAGCTTCGGCGAGCCGATCGCGGGGCGATTCTGCTTGAGCCAGGCTTCGATGTCCGGTCGCGGCAGCGAGGCGCCGCCGAGCAGGAACAAGACGAGGCGCAGGAACACCGCCGCCAGCGTGATGGCGAGCGTGACCCAGACAGCCTCGTTGTGTCTGGCGCGCGTTTCAGGGCGCGCCGGTCGCGATGTCGCGACCGGATCGCCTATTCGTTCTCTTGGGTGCTTTCCGTTAATCCTTTAGCGCCGTTCAAATCCGCGACTCCGGACCGCTTTGGTCATCGATCTCGAGCGCCAGCCGACCTCTACGATTGCGCGTCGCCCGCTCCGACCGCGCTGGCAAGGCACCCGACTCCTCCGCTCGACAGAAGGTCTATTGAGCGAGGCCGAACGCGAAAATCCGTCCGTCGCCCGCGACATAAAGCCGACCTGCAGCGGCGAGGACGGTCACGAAATGCCGAAGGCCAGGGAGCGGATCGCTCTTGAACACCTCCTGCCCCGAGTCGCCACGGAAACCGTGCAGTTTTTCATCGCGCTCGGCGCCGACGATCCAGACGATCGGATCGGCTGTATCGTCGCTCGTCGTGACGATCGCGCCCTCCGCGTAGCCCAGAAGCTTGGCGCACCACGCTGTGTGCATTGACGGTTGCGGGCCGCCCGAAATACGTAGCGCCACCACGCCGGCCTCCTTCTTGCCGCCCGGACACGACGATCCATACGCCTGGAACGCCACCAGCGTGTCGCGACCTATGCGATAGGCGGCGGGCGAAGTCACGACGCCATATCCGGCGACCTCCTGCGCGTCGAGCGGGTGATCGACCCCGCCGAGTTCGGCGCGATCGAGCAGATACGCGTTCCCTTCCCTCGCGAACGTGATCAGCAGCGCCGTGTGCGGGCCGTCGTCCGGGAGGTCGATCGGCAACGGATTGCTCATGCCGAGGTCGTGAGCCCAACCCGGCTCGGACACCGAGAAGAAGTCCTGCGGAGCAGGCTTGAAGTCCAAATCCAGCGGCAGGCGGATAACCGATTGGCCGCCGCTCCAGCCCCCCAGGATGCCGGCAAAGCCGGTGCCGATAAACAGATGCTTGCCGTCAAACGCGATCCCGCCTGGCGCCCAGTTGCCGCCGCCGGTGGCCGGAGTTTGCCACGCCCCGAACGCCGCAGGCTTATCCAGTCGAAACCCGACCACCGACCCGTGATAGGCGCCGCAAGCGCCGAAGTGGCCGCTGTATGGCACGTACAGTCGGTCGCCGACCATGGTCAGCGCGCCGCGTTGGTTCTGCACGCGTGGTTCGAAGGTCACTCCGATGGCGTGAAGCGAGTCGGTTGTGTCTACCGGCCAGCCCGGCAACACCGCGCCGTCGGCGAGCGACAGACCGAATACGAGGTGCCGCGGTCCGCCTCGATCGACCATGGCGTCGAGGTAGAGCGCGCCGTCTCGCTCGTCGATCACCGGCGTGCCAGTAATGCCGAGCGGATCGATGTTTCCGCAGGGCAACATAGAGCGCTCGACGCTTGGGCCGAGGCGGTTCCGCCAGACCGTGCTTCCGCTGACAGGGTCGAGCGCCGCTACGACATTGTCCTCGGTCACCACGATGACCATCCCCCGCGTCGCTCCAGGTGGACGCCAGTAGAGCGGCTGCGCGTAGATGTTCCCCGGCACGCGTCCGTCGAACGCCGGATCTTGCCGCATGTTCGCGACATTCGCCCACGTCAGGCCGGGGACGACGTAATGCCCGCTGCGGGCCGCGTCAGCGTGATAGGTCGGCACCGTTGCGTCGGTCCCTGCCGACCCGTCCGTCGGGGTGATGAGCAATGTAACTGCTGTCAGGGCGGCGAAAGCGAAAAAGCGCATCGCAACACCTTCGAAACGGCGACGCAACGTCCTCGTGCGCCGACAAGTTCGCTCCAAATCCTTATCATGCGGAGTTGGACGGAGGAAGACCTAAGGCGTGTATTCCAGGTGTATTCCATGGCCCTCGGCACCGCCCCCCGTATTCATGAGGAGTGCGTCGGCCATCGTCCGCCAGTGCCGGACCAGGCGCCGCTCGCTCCCGCCGCGCCGGCAAAGCACCCGACTCCCGGCTCGACAGAAGGTCTATTGAGCGAGGTCGAACGGAAAATCCATCCGTCGCCCGCGACATAGAGCCAGCCTGCGGCGGCGAGGACGGTCACGAAATGCCGGAGGCCGGGGAGCGGCTCGCTCTTGAACACCTCCTGTCCGGTGTCGCCGCGGAAACCGTGCGGCTTTTCATCGCGCTCGGCGCCGACGATCCAGACCGTCGGGTCGGCAGTGTCGTCGCTCGTGGTGACGATCCGCGCGCGAACCGTAGAAGAAGCTTCTCAACGGGCCTTTAGCGACGGCAAGTCGAGGTGCTGCTCAAGGCGCCGGACGCGCTCCTCGAGTTCGCTGATGATGAGCCCGTGTCCGACGACCGCCGAATGGTACTCGATCACCGCGCGGCGAAGGCCGACGATCTGGTCGCGCGTGTCCTTCTGCATCGTCATGAGGTCGGAGGCGACATCGGCCCGAAGCGAATGGAGATCGGACTTGGTCGCCGTTTCGGCTTTCATGGTCCGCATTTCGCTCTTGACGTCGCCGAGGTCTTTGCGCAGCGCGCGCAGGTGCTCGAGGACGAGATTTTCGTGTTGCTCCGCCAACGAGGACTCCATCCCGTCTCAAGCAATCGAGGTCTCGCTAAAGTCCCTCCTTATAAGAAATTGCGCCACCTCGATCAATTGCGCACGCCCGCGCCCGCACAACGGCGCGGCCCTGCCAGACTGGCGGGCGGACCCTCGCCATTTCGCTTCATGCGCTCACCGTCAATTCAAAAGGGGGGGCGGCACAGCACGCGCTCCGGCCCCCCGTTTCGCCGCCTGAGGCTGGGCGAACCCGAGGCGGCGAACCGGATCAGTTCGCCGCGCTCGGCCTTTGCAGATCTGGCCGCGCTGTCTCGTGATAGGCCCACGCGAGCCGCAGGCAGGCAAGTTCGTCGCGGTTGCGGCCGAGGATCTGGATGCCCATCGGCAGGCCGCGCGCGTCAAATCCGGCGGGCGCCGCAAGCGTCGGCCCGCCGCCCATCGTTCCCGGCACGACGCATTTCATCCACTCGTGATAGGTATTCATGCGGCGCCCGGCGATCTCGGTCGGCCAATCGAGTCTCCACTGCGAAGGGGAAGACCTGCGCGGTCGGCAGGACGAGAAAGTCATAGCGTGCAAAGAAAGCGTTGAGCGCATGGCTCCAACGCGTGCGCAAAGCGGAGGCTGCGGACACGTCGAAGGCAGAAAGCCGCCCGCCCTGCTCGACCTCCCACCGAGCCTCCGGCTTGAGTTGGTCTCGCATGTCCGGATTGCCCCAGAAGGGCGCGAGATTCGACCCGACCTGCCAGTGACGCAGCGTGACCCAGGCGTCCCACAGCGCGTCGAGCGAGAAGTCCGGAACGGCGGGCTCGACCGAGCAGCCGAGCGCTTCGAAGACTGCGAGCGCCTTCTCGCAAAGGGCTAGGACGCCCGGTTCGCACGGCAGGGCGCCCTTCCAGTCGGAAGCCCATGCAATTCGCGCGCCTTTCGGGTCTTTCTCGAGCGGCGCCGCGAAAGCGCGGCCATCACCTTCGAGCGACAGAGGTTCGCGCGGATCGTGCCCCGCCATCACCGAGAGCAGCAAGGCGAGATCGGAAGGGTTGCGCGCCATCGGCCCGTTGACGCCCATCGACGGCAGCCAAGCCTCACGCCCGTCGTTCGGCACCCGCCCGATCGACGGCCGCAGGCCGAAGACGTTGTTCCAGCCAGCCGGATTGCGAATGCTGCCGCCATAGTCCGAGCCGTCGGCCAGCGCTAACATCCGCAACGCCAACGCGACCGCCGCGCCGCCGCTGCTGCCGCCCGCGGTGCGAGTCGGATCATAGGCGTTGCGGGTGGCGCCATAGACTGGATTGTAGGTTTGGGAGCCGAGGCCGAATTCCGGCGTGTTGGTCTTGCCGATAATCAACGCGCCCGCCCGGCGCAGACGCCCGACAAAGATGGAATCTTCGGACGGAACGAAGTCCCTGAGGATCGGAGACCCCATGGTCAGGGGCAGTCCCTTGGCAGCGGACAGGTCCTTTACGGCGATCGGGAGACCGAACAGGGCGCCCTCGGCCGCCTCGGCGTCCTTCTGCCGCGCCTCCGCCATGAGGGCTTCGCGGCTTCTCAGCGCGACAATGGCGTTGAACGTCGGGTTCGCCTCCTCGATCCGGTCGATCGTCGCCGACATCAATTCGGCGCAGGAGATTTCCCGGCCGATCAGCTGGCGGCGGAGTCCGGCGGCGTCGAGATCGAGACAGGAAACTGCGGAATGACGGCTCATGAGCGCAAAGTTCTTAATAGTTCAGACGGTGCATTGGCTTAGGCTTACCGTTCTCGCACGAACAGCAGAACGCTCGTATTCCGTTTCCCAGGGGCGAGGCCGCTGGGTTGCTCCGGCACTTGGATCGTCAGAGTGTCGCCGTCAACTTTGAAGATTCGCACTGCTCGTGAGCCTTGAATATCTCGTTCTAAGCCCCGTCCAGCCGACCTTTCGAACAAGGTGCGAACCCGAGCGGTCGGCGCATATCACGGTTCCGTGGTCGGGTTTCGGCTGGATGAGTCGGCGGCATTGGGGCCTCACAGACTCCGCAACTGAACGCCGGGGGACCGCGTTTGACGGCGAGCACCTGTCTATCGGCAAAAGCTTTGCCGGCATCGTGAGTGGGTTCTCGTCGCTCGAGCGTTGGCGGCGGCGGCGGTCGCCCGGCGCGCCCGGGCGAACTCGCCGCAGCAGCCTCTACCCAGGCTGCGCAGCCTCTCGGCCCCGCGCCGGCCACTTTCCGTCGGTCGGCAACACGATCACGCGGTTGTTGGCTATGAAATAGTAGATGATGGCTCCCAGGGGGGCCGATGAACCAGCCGAAGTCCTTGATCGCGGAGAACGCCGGCAGCAGCGCGACGCTGAGCGAGACAATCGCCGAGGGAATGAGGGAATAAAGGGCGTACCGGCTCACACCCTTGTTGTAGTAGTAGATCGAATTCCGGGGTGGGAAGGTACATGTGCCGGAGGCTGAATTTCTGCTTGCGCACCAGATAGTAGTCCGCCACCAGGATGCCGAAGAACGGCCCGAGCAGCGCGCCGAGACTGCCGAGAAAGTAGCCGACGATAACGGGGTTGTTGAAATAGTTCCAAGGCGTCACGACGATCGAGACCACCGCGGTGATCAGTCCGCCGGTGCGGAAGCTGATGCGCCGCGGGTTGATGTTGGAGATGTCGAACGCGGCGGAGACAAAGTTTGCGACGATGTTGACGCCAATCGTGGCAAAAACGAACGCGATCGTGAACGCGTAGAACATGAACGAGTTGTCGACATGCTCGAGCAGGATGCCAGGGTCCTTGATCTGATTGATGTCTGTCTGCAGGACCTGGGCGGCGGCGGCGGTCGTAATCACCGAGGTTATCGCGAAAGCGGTCCAGTTGATTGGCAAGCCCCACGCGCAGCCGGTGACGATCGATCGGCGGTCGGGCGAGTAGCGCGCGAAGTCCGAGAAATTGAGCATCAGCGTGGCCAGCGTGCCCACGGTCTGCGCAATCGTGATCAGAATGTTGCGGACCTGCTCGGCGCCCTCAACCTTCGTACCCTTCGGACCGGTGAACCAGTCGAACGACCAGTGTGCCTGCGACAAGAAATAGACCATCAAAACCAGCATGACCACCCAGATGATCGGACCGGCGGCGCCCTGGAAGTGCCGCACCGCCTCCATCCCACGGCGCACTATGAACGCCTGCGCGAGCGACAGCAGGAGGAAACAGATCCATCCGCCGAGCGGCAGGTTGAGGAAGGTCGGCGCTCCAGCGAGGCTAAGTTCGCGGAACCCCGGGATCGCCCGTGATAGAAGCGCGTTCAGCGCGATCGAGGCGAGATAGGTCTGCACTCCGTACCAGGCGATCGCCACGACGCCACGAGTCACGGCCGGAATGTTTGCGCCCCACACGCCCCAGGTGATGCGGCTGATCACCGGGTACGGGGTGCCGGTCGCCTGGCCCATGAACCCGGACAGAATGCAACCCACCATGATGATCAGCGACCCGGCGAAGATGCCGAGCGTGATGTCGAACGCGGACATGCCCAACCCCACGAACAACCCGGCGGCCCAAGTGTAGTTGCCCGCGTTGTGGGCGTCGTTCATCCACAGCGAAAACAGCTGATAGCCGTTCCATTTTCTGTCCGAAGTGTGTGCGGGCGCCAGATCTTCGTTGTAGAGCCGGCCCGAAGGGTCTTGCGCGGCCAGTTCCCTGTGGGAAACGGAGTTTGCCTGCAGCGACATGGTCATGTTCTTCTCTTTGGCTTGCCTAAGCCGATGGATTGCAGTTTGGGCTCTTTTGCCGATTGGGCCTATCGACGCTGGGATTCGCCATGAGGTTGGCCTAGTTCGGAAGCGGCCAACCCGTCAATCGCTTGGACCGAGCCGGCGCGTACGTACGAATTCTTGGAGGTGGTCAGCTTCATCCGCACTAGCCCCTCGGCAAGCGTGACGGCGGACGCGACGCCATCGACGACCGGCGCGCCGGTGGCGGCGGCAACCGCCACATCCAGACCGGCCATTCCGCCACACCCCAGGCAGATGACCTCCACGCCGTGGCCGGCGACGATCTCCTTCGCCTTCGCGACGATCGCGGCCACGGTGCGGTCGTGATCCTGCTCGAGCTCGAGCACGCTCAGCCCGCTGGCGACGACGGCGGCGCAGCGCCGCTCGAGCCCGGCCAGCAGCAGCCGGTCCTCGATCAAGGGAACGGTGCGATCGAGGGTGGTGACTATGCCGAACTTGTGTCCGAGCAGGCTGGCCACGATCGCCGCCGCCTCGGTGATGTCGACGACCGGGACATCCAGCGCCTCCTGCAAGCCCTCGCGGCCGTGCTCTCCAAAGCCTGCCTGAATGACGGCGTCGAACGGCTCCCGGTATTTCAGGACCCGGTCCAGCACGCCGACGGCGGCGAGGTAGCTCTCCACGTTGCCCTCGCACGAATCGGCGCCGAACGTCGGGGTCAAGCCGACGATCTCGGTGCCGGGCGCCGCAGCCGCCCGCGCCGACGCCACGATCGAGTTGGTCATCGATTCGGTGGTATTAACGTTCACCACCAGGATGCGCATGACTGTTCCCTCCATTGCCTCACGCAAAGGGATTCCAAACAAGTCATGCCTCAACGTTAGTGGTTCGGGACCACCCTGCCAAGAGGCGCGAGGGTTTAATGCCGAGGGGCGACGCCCAGAGACCCTGGAAGGAAAGCCGCCGGCGCGGCTCACATGAAAATATGGCAGTGGCGCCGCCCTTGTTCAAAACTCACAATTGTCGCTTCGGGATCTTGCGCTGAGGCGGCGAGGCGGCGCTGGATCCGCGAGCTTGCGGATCGCATGAGGCCGGGCATTTTCCGGCGGTAGCGAGCCGAGCGAAGCGCCGGCCGAAGGCGGAGGAGGAGGGCGTGCGTCTCGCGGGCGATGGCGGCGGGACATCGCCGCTCCGCTGGAGGGGAGTTGCCACCCCGCAAACAACTCTCTAGACCCCGCAATGACGGCGACCCAGGGCCCGCGAGGCCTTAAGCCGCCGGCTGCGCAATGATGGACGGGACGCGGGCGGCCATGGCGAAGCGCAAGTTTCCGATCGTGCTCATCAAGCCGTCGCATTATGACGACGACGGCTATGTCATTCAGTGGCGGCGTTCGACGATCCCGTCGAACAGCCTCGCCAGCGTCTACGGCCTTCTTCAACAATGCGCCGAGGAGCATACGCTCGGGCCCGACGTCGAGATCGACATCGACGTCCTCGACGAGTGCAACACGATCATCGACGTGCCGAGCCTTGCCCGCCGCATCCGGGACGCGGGACAAGGGTTGGTGGCGCTGGTCGGCGTGCAGTCGAACCAGTTTCCGCGCGCCCTCGACATCGGCCGCCAATTCCGGGCTCAGGGCGTGACGATCGCCGTCGGCGGCTTTCACGTCTCCGGCTGCATCGCCATGCTGCCGGACCTGCCGCCGGAGCTGAAGGAGGCGCAGGCGCTCGGCATGATCCTGTTCGCCGGCGAGGGCGAGGGCCGCCTCGCCGAATTCCTCCTGGACGTAGACGCCGGCGCGCCGAAGCCGCTCTACAATTATCTCAGCGACATGCCCGACATGGCGGCGGCCGCGATCCCCGTGCTGCCGCGTCCCGTCGTGACCAGGGTTGCAGGCCATTACGCGAGCTTCGACGCCGGCCGGGGCTGCCCCTACCAGTGCAGCTTCTGCACCATCATCAACGTCCAGGGACGCAAGTCCCGCTACCGCACCGACGACGACGTCGAGGCGATCGTGCGCGCCAACGCGGCTCAGGGGATCACCCGCTTCTTCGTCACCGACGACAATTTCGCCCGCAACCGCAACTGGGAGCCGATCCTCGACCGGCTGATCGAGCTGCGCGAGAATCAGGGCTTCAAGATCCGCCTGCTGCTGCAGGTCGACACGCTCTGCCACCGCATTCCCGGCTTCATCGAGAAGGCGGCGCGTGCCGGATGCAACGCCGTCTTCATCGGCCTCGAGAACATCAATCCCGAATCGCTCATGGGCGCGAAGAAGCGGCAGAACAAGATCTGGGAATATCGTGAGATGCTGCTGGCGTGGAAGCGGGCCAAGGTCATGACCTGGGCCGGCTACATCCTGGGCTTTCCGACCGACACGCCGGAATTGATCGCGCGCGACATCGAGACGATCAAGCGCGAGCTGCCGATCGACATCCTCGAGTTCTTCTTCCTCACCCCCCTGCCCGGCTCGGAGGACCATAAAGTCCTCCACCTCAAGGGGGCGCGGATGGAGCCGGACATGAACAATTACGATCTCGAGCATGTCTGCGCCGATCATCCGATCATGTCGGCCGAGGCGTGGCGCGGCGTCTACTGCGACGCCTGGGCGCGCTATTACACCGACGCCCATGTCGAGACCGTGCTCAGGCGCGCCGTCGCCAGCGGCATCAGCCCGAAGAAGATCGTCGACGCGATGACGGTCTTCTCAGGCGCGTCCCGCATCGAGGGCGTTCATCCGTTGCAGTTCGGCTATGTGCGGCGGAAGATCAGGACGCAGCGGCGGCACGGCCTCGAGGCCGTCAATCCGCTGGTCTTCTACCCGTGGCGCGCGTGGGACTTCACCAGGGTTCTTTCGCAATGGCTCAAGCTCGCGCTGCAGTACCGAAAGATCTACCGGCGCGTCGTGGCGGACGAGACAGCGAAGAGCTACGTGGACGAAGCGTTGCGGCCGTCGGTGGAGATCGACCACGCGCACGATTTCGTCGCAGCCTACGCCGACAAGATTCCCAACACGCATGGGGCGCCGAAGCGGGAGAGCGCCGCCGCGGCAGAGTGAGCTGCGGAGATCCTTCTCCCGCTTGCCAGGAGAAGGTTAGGATGAGGGGCGGGCCGAGGAACGGCAGAGGGCCGAATGACCTCGCCCCTCACCCCAGCCTTCTCCCCGCAAGCGGGGCGAGGGGGCGCCGCATCAGCCAGCTGACCGAAAGGAAGGACGTATGATCCACACTATCGAGAGACCGGAATTGGTGGGAATGAGCGCCCGCCGCCTCGAGCGCATTCGGCCCGCAATGCAAGCCTATGTCGATCGCGGCGTCTACGCGGGCCTCAGCACGCTGATCGCGCGACGCGGCAAAATCGTGCATTCCGAGCAGTTCGGGTGGCGCGACAAGGAAGCGCAGACGCCGATGTCCGCCGACACGATCTTCCGCCTCTATTCGATGACGAAGCCGATCGTTTGCGTGGGCCTCATGACGCTGCTCGAAGAGGCGCGGTGCACGCTCTTTGATCCGCTGGCGAAATTTGTCCCGTCCTTCGGCCGGGTGAAGGTTCGGGAGGCGGACGGCGCTCTGGTCGATCCGGCGCGCCCGGTCATGCTGGGCGATTTGATGAGCCACATGAGCGGCCTGACCTATCATTTCGTCGGCGATTCGCCGCTCGAAAAAATGTACCAGGGGAGCAAGCTGCTGGACGCCCAGTGTCCGCTGGATGCCGCAATCGACGACCTCGCGCGCTTTCCGCTGTCCTTCCAGCCCGGCTCGCGCTGGCGCTACAGCGTCGGCATCGACGTCGTCGCCCGCGTGATCGAGGTGATCTCCGGCCGTCCGCTCGGCGCCTTCCTGCGCGAACGCCTGTTCGAGCCGCTCGGCATGGTCGACACGGCCTTCGGCGTCCCGCCGGCGAAGCGAAACCGCCTGGCGGCGATGTACGGCCGTCCCGACGTGATCGCGTCCGGCCCGACCGTGGCGAGCGAGTTGGAGGCCTGGGCGAGGGGCGTCAACGACCGACTCGACGTCTCGAAGTCTTATCCGGTCGATTCGCCCGACGTCTTCCTCCGCGGCGGCCACGGCCTGTTCAGCACGATCGGCGACTATTTCCGTTTCGCCCAGATGCTGGCGAACGGCCGAAGTCTCGACGGGACGCGCATTCTCGGGCGGAAAACCCTGGCGCTCATGCACGCCAATCGCGTGCCGGCGGCGCTCCTCCCCCTCGACATCGGCGGCTTGCCCCTGCCCGGATACGGCTTCGGCCTCGGCTCGCGGGTGCTCTTGGACGTGGCGCAGAGCGGCGCGCCGGGCTCGCCCGGTGAGTTCGGCTGGTCCGGGGCGGCGAAGACGCATTACTGGGTCGATCCGCAAGAGGAGATCGTCGGCCTCTTCATGACCCAGTCGATGATGAGTTTCGACCTGCCGGAGCTCGGTCTACGCGCCCTCGCCTATCAGGCGATCGACGATTAGCGAAAAGGTTCCTTCAACGTGACCCCAATGAAGGCGTTCGACTGAAAATTCACCGCCGGGGACACGGATGCGCGAAGTCGACAAAGTCCTGTGTATAGACTTCATGTCTTTGTGGTTGATTTGGTCTCCTTTGATCCGCTGACCTACTCTGGAGGTGCGCCTTTGACATGCGCTCGCGCCGCGGCAACGCCTCGTGCTACGCTCGACGCAAAGCAGGGAGGCTTGCGTGATTGAGAGTGACAAGATCGTCGCTGCCATTCTAACAGCGGCCTATGCGGCCAAAGACGCCGGCGCGGTGGACCCAAGAGACTATATTCGGAAATACCACGAGATGCTTCAAGAAATCCGGAAGCAGGACGATAAAGTTGCTGAATTTGCCGAGGAGCCGGGAGCGGCGATCGTCGACAACAAGGGGAACAAGGTCTGATCCATTGCGGTCCTGAACGAGCGTCGGCCCGGCGACGCTTGGGTCGTCAGCCGCCGAGTTCTTTCTTATGCGCCTCGACCAGTTCGGCCATACTGTTGAAGCGGAAACCGACTTTCGGCATCTTGTCCGGGCTCATGGTCGCGCCGAAGCCCCTCTGGTCGTGCCGGCGATGGATCCAGCACGAGGCGAACCCGTGCTTGTTGGCCGGAACGTGGTCGTGGAAAATGCTCTCGGCCGTGTGCAGGATCTCATGCTTCTCGATCCCGACCGTCTTGAGCTTCTCCAGCATGTAGTCGAAATTGCGGTCCGACGGTTTGTATGAGCCTATGTCCTCCGCGGTGTAGACGGCGTCGAAGTCGACCCTGAGCTTTTTGTTGCTCGCGGCGAAGCTCTCGTTATCGACGTTCGACAGGATGATTAGCCGGTGACGCTGCTTGAGATACTGGAGGGCGGCGGCCGAATCGGCGAAGGCCGGCCAGGTCTCGATCGAGCGCCCGTAGGCGACGCACTCGGCCCAGGTGGTCGCGACGCTCCATTCTTCGGCCAGACGCCGGTAGACCACGGCCAACAGGTCCCGATAGAGCTTGGTCGAGGTCTGCAGCTGCTGCGCGGATTCATGCCGTGCATGGGCCTCGAGGATTGCATCGCGCGACAGGGCGCGCGCGGCCTTTTCGGTCAGCGGTTTCAGCGCCTCAATGATCCCCGACTCCCAATCGATCAGCGTGCCGTAGCAGTCGAAGGTGAGGGCCTTGAACTCAGTGAGCTTCATCGGAGCGGCTCCATTGTCTCTGGACGATTGTACAGGTCTCGTCGGAGACGATCCAATACGGGATCAGTTTTCCGGCTCGGGCGAAAGGCGCCGCCTCTGTGCGCGCGCAGTGCAAAACGGCTCAGCGGCGCGAGGCTTTTGAAATTCGTCGGCTTCGCACCGGATCGCTGAGTAATGCGGCAGCCTGGGGGAGACAAGGGAAGGAACTTGCGGGTATTCAGTGCGTTTAGCTCCCGCGGCGGCTTTTGGACTTACTATGCCGTGCGTTTGAGGAGGTTTCTATGTCAAGAGGGATTGGTTTTTTCTCAGCCGTTATGTTGATCATCTGCGGCGCGTGCGCCCCGGCGTTGGCTAACGAGAGCGGCGCGGTCACCGGAGGGGTTGCGGGCGCGGTCGGCGGGGCGGTGGTCGGTGGTCCGGTCGGCGCGGTCGTCGGCGGCCTTGGCGGCGCCGCAATCGGCAACGCAGCCACCGGCCACCGGTACTATCACCACTGGTACGCCTATCATCCCTATCATCATCACTACTATTACCACGACCGGTAAGCGAACCATCGATGTCGCGGGGGCTGGAACCTTTGCCTGACCCCGCGACTCGGCGGATACGCCGAGCGACAGCCTGCGCTCCCGTCGAGGGACGCTGTTCGCATCCACTGCGCAACTTTCGCCGTCACAGAGATCCTGCCCGAGCAGGAGCTTCTTCGTCGCCCGCCGGTGGCGAGGTCCGGGGTGCTTCCTGCCACGGCCAGCGGCCCTCGATGTCGAGGTTTAGCGTCCAGCCGAGGAAGGTCCTCACCAGAACCAGAGCCGCCAGGGTTTCGATGTTGGCGAGTGTGAGATCGAGGGCGACGGTGCGGATGATGTCGGCCGCGACCAAAAGCTCCAGCCCGACCAGCAGCCCTTTCCCGAGGTCCGCCCGGTAGGCGCCATAGGCCTCATCGAGCTTGTTGCGGGAGAAGAACAGCCACCGCAACGTGCCAAACACGATGAAGCCCAGCATCAGCGCCACCGCCAGCGCCTCGATGAAGCGCGACACGAGGTCGACCCAGGTGTGAAGGTTCTCCAACCCCTTCCCTCTCTTTTTGCCCGATAGTGTCGCATGGCGGCGTCGGGTCGCCAAGGCAGCGCCTTCGCTGCCTCCGCTTTTCATTCTGCGAGAAGCGCCCGGAGCCCCTCGCGGTAGGTCGGATAGGCCGGCAGAAATCCGAGCAGCCGCTTCGCCTTGGCGTTCAATACGCGCTTCTCCTCGGAGAAGAAGCTCGCTGCCAGCGGCGAGAGATTTGCGGCGTCGAACGGCTCCTCCGGCGGCGACTTAACGCCGAGCAGCGTGGCGGCATAGGCGATGACGTCCTGCGGCGGAGCAGGCTCGTCGTCGGCGACGTTCCAGATCTGGCCGTCGAGCCCCCGGTCCAGAACCAGCCGGGTGACTTCGGCGATGTCGTCGACATGGGCGCGGTTCGCCACATGGTTTTGCTTGACGATCCGGCGCGCCTCGCCCTGACGCAGCTTGATGAGCGCGTTGCGGCCCGGCCCGTAGATGCCGGGCAGGCGGAGGATGTCGACCGCGAAGCGGCGCGCCCTGCCCGAGGCGACCCAGCGCGCCTCGTCGGCGAGCCGCGCCAGGCTGCGAGGGTTGCGCGTGTGCGTCGCGCTTGTCTCGTCGACCCACGCGAGCCCATGCTCGCCGTAGACCCCGACGCTCGAATAGTAGACGACGCGACGGAGCGACGGGGCGGCGGCGATCGCCTCCCCGAACTGGTCGAGCGGCCCCTCCCCGGCTTGAGGCGGGATCGAGACGACGATCGCCTCGGCGCGTCGCAGCGCGTCCTCGAGGCCGGGGTCGGCGCGGGCGCCGTCGAAGGCGAACACCTCGACGCCAGCGGCGCGCAGCGCCGCCACCCGCTCGTCCGCGCGCGTCGTGCCGGCCGGCTCGATCGATGGCGTCCGCCGGATAAGGGCTTCCGCGCAATAGCCGAGGCCGAAGAAGAAGACTTTCACGGGTTCGAGCGGGCTCTCGTTGTCGGAGGCCCAACTTAAGCAATTCGTCTCGATAGGCCAACGAATTGAAATTGACGGCAAGCCCAGGCGCGTTGGCTGGGGCGAACGAAGGAGCCTTGAATCCGAGCAAGCCGAAAAGCACAGCTGCACCGGTCGACGATTCAAAAGTCGTCGGCTCCTGGCCCGAGCGTCTCGAGCGAGCGGATAGGGCGTTGTTGAAAACCGCCTGGATCCATGCGTTGACTTTCGATCTCATGGCATCGTCAAAAGTTCAGGAGAGAGCCAATGATCGAACAATTATCGGGTTTTCCGGACAACGTGGTCGCCTTTGTGGGGCGCGGGCGGGTGACGAGAGCGGACTACGCCGACGTTCTCACGCCGGCGGTCGAGCAAGCGCTGGCGAGGCATCCGAGTATTCGGCTTTATTACGAACTCGGTGTTGACTTCGCCGGCATTGATCCCGGCGCAATGTGGGAAGATTTCAAGATCGGCGTAGAGCATCTGACGCGTTGGGAGCGCGCAGCCGTCGTCACGGACGTGGAGTGGATCAGAGAGGCGATGCGGCTTTTCAGCTTCCTCATGCCGGGCGCAATGAAGTCGTTCCCGACTTCCGAGGCTGAGCAGGCGCGCGCCTGGATAACTGCCGCCGCTTGAACCTCGAGAGAGATCCGCCGGGGCAAGAATTGCTGGCTCCGGGTCGCCGTCCCTTGAGCATTGGTCTTCGGCGTGGGAGGTTCCGCGGTCATGTGCGAGCTGTTCGCGATTTCGAGCCGGTCGCCGACCCGTGTTTCGCTTTCCCTCGGCCGTCTCGCCGACCGCGGGACGCCGGGCGGTTCGCTCGCCGACAGGTGGGGCGTCGCGTGCTACGACGGCCGCGACGTCCGCGTCATGCGGGAGCCAGACCCGGCCGGGGGCAGCCCCTGGCTGGAGCACGCTCTGCAAGCCGGCCGGCCGCACAGCCGGCTCGTCATCGCGCACATTCGGCACGCGACGCGTGGCGGCGTCTCGCTTGCGAACACGCAGCCCTTCGTCAGAGAGCTGGGCGGGCGGATGCACGTCTTCGCCCATAACGGAATGCTCTCCGACATCGACCAGGCGTTCGATGGTCCCGACCGACGGTTTTGCCCGGTCGGAGAGACGGATTCGGAAGTCGCGTTCTGCCTGCTGCTGGATCGACTGGGACCCTTGTGGCGACACGGGCCTCCCGCGGTCGCCGAAAGGCTGGCGGTCGTGAAGCGCTTCGCGACGGAACTGCGACAGCTCGGCCCGGCGAACTTCCTCTACAGCGACGGTGAGGCGCTGTTCGCTCACGGCGATCGCCGAAAGCAGCCGGGCGGGGCAATCGCCCCGCCCGGTCTGCACGTCCTGGAACGGGCTTGCGAGATCGACAACGACGCCCTGGCGGCCGCCGGGGTCACGCTCGACGCCGAACCCGGCCCGCAAGCCATCACGCTTTTCGCCAGCGTGCCCTTGAGCGACGAGGCGTGGGAGCCGCTGAGGGTAGGACAGGTCGTCGCGGTCGTCGGCGGAAGGATAGTCGATCAAACGTCGTAAAGACCGCCCCGGCCGGCCACTGAGCTTTGTCGTCGTCATTGCAAGCGCGAGCGAACCGATCCACACTTTCCGCCGCCGCCTCGGCGGCCAGAATCTCGCCGATCCTCGCTTCCACGGCATCGTGACCGTAGAAGCCGAACCGCTGGATTGCCGGGGCTCGCTCACGAGGACGACCGCGCTTCGCTCGCGTTGAAAACGCACCCCCTATTTCGCCTTCGGCTCATAACAGCGGCGTCGGCGCCCCGTTGCCCCGCCGAAGCCGAGACCGAAAAAGAAGACTTTCACTTGCCGAGCGGGCTCTCGTTGTCCGAAACTCAGTTCGAGCAAATCGTCTCTGATGAGCCAACGAATCGAAGCTCACGACCAGACGAAGGCGCATTTGCTCTTGCGCGCCGCGAGGCCGCGTCGGTCTGGGGAGGAGCAACTTGAGGTCATCGAAGAAAACTCTCACGACCCCCCGCGAAGACGATCTCCGTCTCACGCGCATCGCCAATCGGACCGGCCTCTCGATCAGCCTTCTGCCAAACGGCGCCATCTTCGCGATCGAGCACGCGCGGGACCAGCAAAGGATCATGATCAACCAGGTCCTCGGCTCGCCGATCGCGGGCGGGATGGGCCGCCTCTATCTTCGGACGAGCGGCGGGGAGTCCATGATCCTGCCCGTGATCGGCCCGGAGGCGCCGTGTCGGACCGGCGCCGCAGAGGATCGCTTCGTCTGGCAGGGAGAACAGCGCGGCCTCAGCCATCAGGTCTGCCTCTGGCTGCATCCGGAGTCCGACGTGTGGTTCTGGCGGCTCGAAGTTGCCAACATGGGCGCCAGTCAACTTTCGTGCGACGCCGTGCTCGTTCAGGATCTCGGCCTCGGAGAACGGGGCTTCCTGATGGGCAACGAGGCCTATGCCAGCCAATACCTCGATCACTTTGCCGCTCATCATCCCCGCATCGATCATGTCCTGATGAGCCGGCAGAACCTGTCGCAGGGCGGCGCGCATCCATGGACCGCCCATGGCTGTCTCGAAGGGGCCGCCGGCTTCGCCACGGACTTCCGGGATTTGATGGGCCCCACCCACCGCGACGCGGATCGCTTTGCGCTTCCCTTTGGCGTGCAACTCCCCTCGACCCCCCTCCAGTATGAGACCGCCTGCGCAGCCGTCCAGTCGAGAGCCGCAACGCTGGCGCCTAGCGCGCGCGCGTCGTGGACGTTCTTTGGCGTCTACAAGCCCGATCATCCCGCGGCGTCATCCGAGGCCGACCTTGCCGAGATCGACGCCGTCGAACGGGCGAGCAAGGCATGGGCGGCGCGGAAGGTCACCCTTCACACCCCGACGCGAAGCCTCCTGGATGAAGCGCCGGCGGCGGTCGCCGACCCCCTGGACAGTCAGGCGACAAGAAAGCGCTACCCTCACCGCGAGCATGTCGAGCGCGCCGACAGTCGACAACTCTCGTTCTTCACCCCTGCAAGAAGCCACAAGCGTCATGTCGTGTTGCGCGACAAAGAGCGTCTAGTCGCGCGCCGGCATGGCGCGCTGCTACGCAGCGGCGACGGGATGCTGCCCGCCGAGGACCTGCTCTGCGCCACCTGCTGGATGCATGGCGTGTTCGGCGCCCAGCTCGCAATCGGCAATACGTCGTTTCACAAGCTCTTTTCCGTTTCGCGTGATCCCTACAACGTGACCCGCGGCAGCGGACTGCGCATGGTCGTCGATCTCGGCGACGGATGGCGGCTCCTGACCGTGCCCTCCGCATTCGAAATGGGCCTCGGCGATTGTCGCTGGATCTACCGATTGGGGCAGAGAACGATTGTTGTCGCGGCGATCGTATCCTGCGACGAACCCGCCATGCAATGGCGCGTGAGCGTCGAGGGCGAAGCCTGTCGTTTCCTGGTCTTCGGTCATCTCGTCCTCGGCGAGCTGGAGTTCGCGACCGCCGGCCGGACGGAGGTCGACGCGCGAGAGAAGAGCTTTACCTTTCGCCCCGATCCTGACGGACTGTGGGGCAAGCGCTATCCGGACGCCATCTACCGTCTCGTGTCCAGCACGGCCGACCAGGTCGAAGCCCTCGGCGGCGATGAACTGCTCTACCTCGACGGCAAGCGTCGCAGCGGCGCCTACGCAGCGATCCGGACGCATCTGACGAAAGCGTTCGCCTTCGCCGTGGTCGGCTCCATTACGGACCCGAAGCGCGCGGAAACGCTGGCTCAGAAATATGCCGGTGACGTCGATCCCGCGACCCTGCTCGATCGATCCGACCGCGCCTGGCGCAAGATTACGCGCAGCGTCCGGATCAGGAACGCCAAGGGCGACGCCAAGGCAGTCGATACGATCTTTCCGTGGCTGACGCACGACGCAATGATCCACCTCACGGCGCCCCATGGCCTCGAGCAATATTCCGGCGCCGCATGGGGCACGCGCGATGTCTGCCAGGGTCCGCTGGAGCTGCTCCTGTCGCTCGAGCACGACGGGCCCGTCAAAGAGATGCTGCGCATTCTTTTCGCACAGCAGTACGAGGAGCAAGGCGACTGGCCGCAATGGTTCATGCTCGAGCCTTATTCCGCCATCCAGGACAAAGAAGCGCATGGAGACGTCATTGTCTGGCCGCTGAAAGCTCTATGCGACTACATCGAAGCGACGGGCGATTTCGCCTTTCTCGACGAACCCATCGCCTGGCGCCGAGAGGACAATTTTGAGAGGACCTCCCGTCGCGATCCGGTCGCAGTCCACATCGTCAAACTGATCGCAATCCTGCGGGAACGCTTCGTCCCCGGGACGCATCTGTTGCGCTACGGGAACGGGGACTGGAACGACTCGCTTCAGCCAGTCGATCCGGCCCTGCGCGACTGGATGGTGAGCAGCTGGACCGTCGCGCTTCTTTATCAGCAGCTTCGTCGCTACGCCGAAATCCTTCGCCTTGCTGGCCGAACCGAATCCGCCAAAGGGTGCGACTCACTCGCCGCGGCGATGAAAAAGGATTTCACTCGCTTCCTGATCCGGGACGACGTGGTCGCCGGCTACGGCGTGTTCAGGCCTGAGGGCGGGGCGCCAAAGCTGATGCTTCATCCCAGCGACGAGCGGACGGGGCTTTCGTACTCGCTGATCCCGATGACGCAGGCGATTATCGGCGGAATCTTCACCCCGGCCCAGGCGCGGCGCCACCTCGCCGTCATACGCAAGCATCTCCTGTTTCCCGACGGCGCGCGGCTGATGGACCGACCACTTGCCTATCGCGGGGGAATCGAGACGATCTTCCGACGCGCCGAATCGGCTGCCTTCTTCGGTCGCGAAGTTGGGCTCATGTACGTCCACGCGCATCTCCGCTACGCCGAAGCCATGAGCGACCTCGGCGAGCGCGAGGCCCTGTGGGACGCTTTGCTGATCGCCAATCCCATCGCTGTCACGGAAAGGTTGGCTCACGCGTCTTTGCGCCAGCGCAACGCCTATTTCAGCAGCAGCGATGCGGCTTTCCGCGATCGTTATCAGGCGAGCGCCCAGTGGGACCGCGTCAAGACGGCCTCTGTCCCGGTCGACGGCGGCTGGCGCGTCTACTCCAGCGGCCCGGGCCTTTATGTGTACCTCCTCATCCAGCACGTGTTCGGGTTACGGAGGCGCTTTGGCGAGCGGATTGTCGAACCGGGGCTGCCCGAGTCCGAGCGCGGTCTGAGCCTGAGCGCCAGTCCTGCGACCCAAGCTGCGGCGCCGAAGTGGCGCGCTCCCGCGCCCCGGAGCGATCGATGAGCCGACCGCCGTCCGACACCTCCTTCACCTTTCTTTCATCGCGTCAGAAGCGGTTTCCACCAGCGGCGAGAAGACATATTCGAGGATGCGGCGGCTGCCGGTGGCGATTTCGACCGTAACCGCCATGCCCGGAAGCAGCGGAGTGCGCCTGCCGTCGATGGTCATGTAGTCGCGCTCAGGATGGAGCGTCACCGGAAAAACCAAATTCTGCGTGGGTTGCGCTCCGGCGAACGTCTTGTCCGTCGGCGCCCTCGACGCGTCGGCTTGGTTCAAGTTCGCCTCGGGTTCGGGGATGGCGTCGCTCGAAACCCGTTTCACCATCGCCGGCAGGACGCCGTAGCGGGTGAAGGGGAAGGACTCGATCTTCACCACGGCCGTTTGTCCCGCCTTCACAAAGCCTACGTCCTGGTTGGCGAGATAGGCCTGGATCTCCGGAGCCTCTCCTTCCGGAACGATTTCGCATGAGTTCGTCGCCGCCGGCCACGACCTGTCCGATCGTGGTGACCGAGAGGCCATAGACGATGCCGTCTATTGGGCTGGTCAGCCTCATCCGCGCCGACTTTAGTTTGGCCTTGACGAGCTTCTGGCGCCAGTCGTCGACCTGCTTTTCCGCCTCGTCGAGCTTTTGCCCGTTGTCGGCTATGAAATTGGCGTAAGCCCTGGCGCGCTGGCGGGTCAAGACATCGATATTGGCCTCGGCCGCGTCCCTTTGCCCTTTCTGTATAGCCAATTGCGTCAGTTGGTATTTGAGCGTCTCGTCGGCGTCTATGAGGCTCGCTTTGGTGCCGGCGCCGTTCTGCGCCAGGGTCGTCCGCATGTTCACCCGCTCCTGCAGGGTGGCGATGAGTTTCGACTCCTGAGCCATCGTGTCGGCGATCCGATCGCGTTCGACCTTCTTCTGCCTGATCTGCGCATCGTAATCGGCGACCGCGTCGGCGAGCTGGCCGAGATCGCCGGCCAGGACCTGCTCCTCGCGTTCGCGGAGCGGAGCCGGAACATCGTCTCCCCATTCGAACGTCGGCGGCGCGAGGTTGCCCCTCGCGGCGACCGCGATGGCGACGCGTCGGCGCGCGGACTCGGCGACGAAGGAGTTGTAGGCGTCCTGGGCCGCGGCTTGCTCGGCCTTGGCGTCGCCGGCGTCCATCTCGATCAAGGTTTGCCTAGCCTTCACGTGCTGGCCGTTGGCGACGAGGACGGCCGCCACCTTGCCGGCTTCGAACGGCTGGATCACCTTGACTTTTCCGGTCGGCTCGATCTTGCCGTTGGCCACGGCGACGATGTCGATGCGACCGTAGTAGGCCCAGGCGAGGGCTCCGACGACCAAGGCGGAAATCACCAGGATCAGGACGAGGCGCACCGGCGACGGCGGCGTCTCCAGAATTTCCAGGTCGGCCGGAAGGAACCTGCGGTCGGCCACGACGGGCAGCTTCCTCGGCACGAGCGCGTTCCCGGCCGCCGGAGCCGCAACCACGTTTCGGCCCGCCCGCGACGTCTCAAGGGCCCGCGCTTCCTTGACGTCGTTCATGCCTCGGCCCCCTCGCTTTGCATCGTCCACAGCCGCGCGTAAAGCCCCTTCGGTTGCTTAAGCAGATCGCTGTGCGAGCCTGCCTGGACCAGGCGTCCGTCGATCATTCCGATGATGAGGTCGCAGTCGCGCACCGCCGCCAGCCGATGGGCGATGATGAAGACTGTCCGGTTCCGAACGATCTGACGCATGTTGCGTTGAATGATGCGCTCGCTCTCGTAATCGAGCGCGGAGGTCGCCTCGTCGAAAATCAGGATCGGCGGACTGGTGGCGAGCGCACGGGCGATTGCGATCCGTTGGCGCTGGCCGCCGGAAAGATTGGCGCCGCGTTCCTCGACCATCGTGTCGTATCCCTGCGGCAGCCTGTCGATGAACTCGTCGGCGCCGGCGAGCCTGGCGACCGCCATCACCTGCGCCCGCGGCGTGGCCGGATCGGACAGCGCGATGTTCTCGTGGATCGTGCGGTTGAAGAGGAGGTTGTCCTGGAGCACCACGCCGATGTTGCTGCGCAGCCAGGCCGGGTCGACGTGGGAAAGATCGACGTCGTCCAGGAGAACCTGGCCTTCCTCCGGGATGTAGAAGCGCTGGACAAGCTTGGTCAGCGTCGACTTGCCCGAGCCCGACGGCCCCACGATGCCGACGACCGCGCCAGGGTTGATGCTCATCGAAATCTGCTTGAGCGCCAAGGGCGCGCCGGGCCGATAGCGGAAGGACACGTTGCGGAATTCGATCTTGCCCCGCGGCGGGGGAAGGTGCGTCCGCACCACGGGACGGGGCTCGCCGGCTGCGTTGAGGATATCGCCGAGCCGCTCCACCGAAACCTGGACCTGTTGGAAGTCCTGCCACAACTGCGACAGCCGCAGCACCGGCTGCGCCACCTGCGCGGCGATCATGTTGAAGGCGACCAGTTCGCCAACCGTCAATTCGTTGTCGAGCACGGCTTTGGCCCCGAACAGCAGCAGCGCCGCGGTCGACAGCTTGTTGACATATTGGATGGCGTTCTGGCCCTTTGCGCCCAGCATGGTGGTCCGAAAGGCCGCGCGGACGTAGGCGGCGAGACGCTCCTCCCACTGCGCCGCCGCCACCGGCTCGACCGCGGCGGCCTTGATTGTCTGCATCCCGACGATCGATTCGACCAGGAACTGCTGGCTCTCCGCGCCGCGGTTGAACTTCTCGTTGAGCTTTTCGCGCAGCAACGGCCGCGCCATCCCGGCGATCAGGAGGTAGAGTGGTAGGGTCGCAAGAACGATCAGCGTCAGCTTCCAGGAATACGCGAATAGGACCGCGAAGAAGACGAAGGCGAAGAAGAGGTCGAGCGCCGAGAAAAGGCCCTGGCCGGTGAGAAAGGCGCGAATGGTTTCGAGTTCGCGCATGCGCGCCACCGTCTGACCGGTCGGCCGTGTCTCAAAATAGGAGACCGGCAGGCGGGCGAGATGGCGGAACAGGCGCTGACCAAGTTCGACGTCGATGCGGTTCGTCGTGTGCGACAGCGCATAGGTGCGCAGGTATTGCAGAACCACGTCGAACACGCCGATGCCCACCAGGCCCGCGACCAGCACGAAGAGGGTCGAATAGCCGCGGTGGGTCAGGACCTTGTCGATCACCACCTGGAAGAACAGGGGTGAAACCAGGGCGAATATCTGCACGAAGAAGGAGGCGATAAGCACGTGCAGCAGCGGTTTGCGGTATCGCCACAGCGACGGGGCGAACCAGCGGAACCCGAAGCTCCGTGGGTCGACGCCCGTACCGAGGAAATGTCGCGCCACCAGGATGACGACCGGATCGATTTGCGACGCAAGCTCGGCGATCTTGAATTCGCGAGCAATCCGCGTGATGGGATCGACGATGCGAAACAGGCCGGTAGGCGTCTGCCCGGTGAATAGGATGTAGGCGCCGGACTTTAAGCGGAGGATCGCCGGAGTCGGCGCGCGCGCCAGGCGACGCCGGGACGGACGTCGGACGATGTGCGCCTTGAGGCCGATTATTTTGGCGGCGCGCAGGATGTCCCTCTCGCCGGCGTCGTGGTCCCAAATCGCAAGGTCCCTGGCCAGATGGAGGGGATCGGCGGCGATCCGATAATAGGCGGCGATCCCGCACAGGGCCCTGAACCCGGAATGGGTGATCGGTTCGCCGTGGGTCTTCCCCAGGAGATTTTGGTTCAAGCTCACCCCCTGACGGAAACAGGGGCCGGTTCAGCCGCCGGCACGGCGGAAGGCGGGCAGGGCCCGCCTTCCGTAGTCGCTGTGAGTGAGGGACTGGACCTCAGGAGAACGCGAACTGCGACATCTTGAACTGAGTCGTCGCCGCGAACGTGATGCTGCCGCCGCCATCGAGGTGGAGCACATCTCCGGTTCCCGAGGGAGTGAGGGCGCTCACGAACTGGGCGAAATTTCCGATGTGCGTTCCGCCCGTGGTGTAAAGGTCCTCGAGGTCGACCTTATCTGCAGTGCTGAGGTTCGTGATCGTCAACGATTGGTCGTATGAGTTCGACACCCCGTTGATTGTCAGGCTGTCTCCCATCGTCGCGGGGTTGAGGTTCAGGGCGCCGCCGGACTGGGTCAGGTCGAAGATTTCGCCGCTCCCGTTCGAGTTGATCGTCGTACCCAACGTGTTGACGTCGTTGAGGTCGAGCGTGCTGCCGTTGCCATTCACCGTCGCCTTCAGGGAGCCGCCGGTCTGGTTGAGCGTGTCGCCGAGCCCTCCGGTCGACCCGATCGTGGCTGTCACCGTGCTGGCCGCTTTCTCGTTGAACGTCCACACGTCCCCCGATCCGGTTGCGACCAGCGTGTTGTTGCCGCCGGCGCCGGCCGTGCCGAACGTGCCAGTATCGCCGTTCCCGTCGGCCGTGAGGTTGTTGTTGCCGTTGCCGAAGGTGAACTTGTCGCTGCCCCCGTCGGCGGTGACAGTGCTGTTGCCGTTGCCGAGCTTCAACTTATCGCCGCCTCCGTTGGCAGTGACCGTGTCGTTGCCGTTGCCCAGCGTGATCGTGTCGCCTGCCCCATTGGCGGTGACCGTGTCGTTGCCGTTGCCCGCCATGACCGTAGTGCCATTGCCGTTCGCGGTAACGGAGTCTTTGCCGTTGCCGAGCGTGATATCGCCGGTCCCCGCGCCCAGATTGACCGTCACGGCTTTCCCGCCGGTTTGGGTGACGGTGGTCGTGCCGTCTCCGGTTCCGGTCACCGAGCCCGCGGCATGACCGAGACTGATCATGTCGCCAGAGCCGGCGCCGAGCTGCACGATGTCCTTGCCGATGCCCGTCAGGTCGTTCACGGTGATCGTGTTGTTGTTGCCGCTCAGCGTGACGCCGTTGGCGCCGTCACCCAGGGTCAAAGTGTTGCTGTTGCCGGTGGCGTTGATGGCGTTTGCCCCGTTACCGACAGTAATGTCGTCGCTCCCGGCGCCGCCGAGGACGATCGAATTGTTGCCGTTCCCAAGCGTGATCGTCGCGGCGCCCGTCACGAATACGCCCGAGACGTTGACGTTCTCGTAGGTCGCCGTGACACTGTCCCCTGAGCCCGAGATAAGCACATTGTCGGTCGGACTCAGCGGCACTGGCGAATCGTCGGGACCGTCCGGATCGGTCGGCGTCGCATCGCCCGTGCCATCCAAACCGAGGATCTTGACAGTGGCGCTGCCGCCCCCGGCGTCGATCGTGTTGTTGCCCCCCCAGACGGTGACGGAATTGCCCGATCCCCCCATGCTGATGATGTTGGAGCCGTCGCCGACGCTCACCGTGCTGGAGCCCGTGCTCCCGCTGACCGAGAAGTTTTCGTCCCCACCCTTGAGCGTGTTGCCCGTTCCGGAGAATGTGACGGTGCTCGAGTAGCCGAAGAGGTCGTCGTCCGAGGAGCCGATCGTCGCGGTCGCGGCCCCGCTGGCGAAAGTGAGCGTGTTCGTGGCGTTGCCATTCAGGGTCACATTGCCGGTCGTTCCGCCGATCCAGACATTGTTGACGGCGCCGTACAAATCCGCCGTGTTACTTGGGCCGCCGAGGGAGACCGTGTTGGTCCCGCCGGAATTGGCGATGTCGACGGTGTTGCCGCCGACAGGGGCGGTGGCCGTCGGATCGACGCCGATCGCGACGGTAATCGCCGAAGTCGCGGCGTCCGTCACGTCCACGCTGTTGCCGCCGCCGTTGCCGAGGACGCTGAAGCTAATCGTCGAACCCGTGGTCGGAGTGAAGTCATCAAGAGTATTGGTGCTTCCGTCCAGCGTGAAGTTGTCCATCACGCCGGTGATCGCCCCGCTCACGCTGCCCAGGATGACCGTGGTGTCGCTGTCGGTGGTCTCACCGATGACGTTGATGTTTCCGCCTTCTCCGACAATCATGTTGTCGGTGCCGTAATTGAAAAAATTATCGGTCTGGGTGTTATCGAGCGCCGAGCCGAAGACCACGACTCCGCTGGTGGTGATCGTAACGTTGTTAGCCATTTTCCCCACTCCTGTTTGCTTGGACCAAGAAATTCGCGCCGCATGGACACCACCCATGACGAAGCGCTTACATGTAAGCACCCCAAATTCGAACGCCGTCATATCAATGCCGGCGATCTCGTCTCCGTTTCTACTCCAGCTATACAATCATCATTTGCATATGATTGCGTGCTGTCCATCCTGGGCACTAAAACACCCGACCTCAGCGAGGCCAATAGCTAAGTATTGTCGCCGATACGTGTGAAAAGATAAGTCCACAGTAGGACATACTTGAGGTTTGCCGATCCAGAGCACAGCGTCAAGACGTCTATAAATCGTTATTCATTTTATTTCGCAAATCGGAACATTTGGTCATTTTATTTAATGACCACACAATTGAAGCTGTAAAACTATGCCTACAACAACCGCAGGCCAGAGATTGTGTACCTAGGTTAACTGCATTGTCTACGGCAGTATACGATCTAAACGATTGTTAATACACTTGGCTTCGTAATCCATGTCCTTGTCCAGATCGCGCCTGGGTCACGTCGAACCGACGCGGCGGCGAGCCTCACGAGCTGCGCCGGCTGCGTGGCGAGCTGCGCCTAGTGGAATTTCAGCATTTCCGTAGCGTCGATAGCGGGCGCTCGGAGTTTTTTGCATGAAGTGCGCGTCGAACGAGACGATGGTCAAATTTGCGTCGCGCTACGAACCGTTGATTCCTCGGAAGTATCGCTGTCGGTCTCTAAGTTCTCTTCGGCGCGCCGGGGCGACTTCGATCGGGATCACGCATACCGCTTCCCACTTGTTGGCCGACGTCAATCAGCCTGAACCCAATCGCTCCAGGCGGCCAAGCCATGCAAATCGCCTCCCACATCGCCGCCGACGCTTGCGAGGCGCGCAAGTCAGCCAGCCCCATGTCCAGTGGCGCGCAGTCATCGCCAATTCCAAGAAACTGTGCCCGGAACTGCGTGCGCGCCTGTGGACCCGAGATGGCGCGACACTGTTCATTCCCGGAACTCGCAGCTTGCGGGCTGTTAATCAAGGCTGACAGTTCACCGATCACGTCATTGGGTCGCGGCATGACGTTTCCGTAGACGCAATAGTTGCAAGCGCTGCCTGATATTGAAGTGATCGACTTTTAATGTCAAGTTTACACACGTGAGTAATTTTTATACATCACTTTAGTTAGCAAATATACAGCTCATACCACAAAGAGCCGCAGGAACGCACCGGCGGAGGCCAAGTCATATTTTATTTTGAATGGAATTTCGCCTGAATGTTAATATTATTGGAATTAACGGATGTTTATACACTTAATTTCGCAATTCCACTGCGTAATCCTTTCGCTCTGTACTGGGCGCCGGTTGACGTGCGCGGCCCTCTTGTGCAATAAGGGCACGTAAAAGGACTTGAGGGAGGAGCGGCAAAGAAACATTTTATCAGAGATTTAACGCCGCAGCTAAAAGTACTTTGCGTTCTCAAAATGTGATTTGGTAGGGGGGACTTTAAATGCCCAACCTTGAAGATTCGATTTTCAGAGACGAAAACTCTGCGCGGGAATTCATAGAGGCTGCGCGCTGGCCCGATGGCGCAATTTGTACTCGATGCGAGTCACCGAACGTTCTTCGGATGGGCGGAACAACTCAGGCGGGAATGTTCCTGTGCCGCGAATGCCGAAACAAATTCAGTTGCCGCGTCGGAACCTCAATGGAGCATAGCCATGTGCCGCTGCACAAATGGCTGCTGGCGTTATTCATGGCGGCCACCTGCGAGCGCTATCTGTCGCCTCAAAAACTCAAGCGTGAGCTGAGCCTGGGCTCTTATCGCACGGCATGGCTCATGGTGCAGCGAATCCGCGATGCGCTGGCTCAATATCGCCGAGAGTTGGAGCGCAACGGATCGCGTCGCGATCCAATCTCGCGCTCGCCGGCCCGGGGCGGACTAGCGAGCGCAAGCTGCGAAAGATCATGGGCTAATTTTGATGACCTGTTAGCCGCGATGATCGCCAACCGACCGAAGCCGCCTGCTCGCCCTAGGCTCGGGAGACTGGCAACCGCTTCCTGCAGCGGGGTCCATCTCCCCCACTCGCCGTAGAGTACAGCCGGACATTTGCGGCGCGCTCGCAGCGGACCTGCGCGCAGCCTTGTCAACTGGCGGTGCGTCGTCAGCCGGCGGTACGACCCCGCCTGGGCTATTTGTCCTTGAACGGACTTGCGAGATCGACAAGGACCCCTTGGCCCCGCCGGGGTCGCGTTCGACGCCGAACGCGGCCCACAAGCCGCCGCGCGTTTCGCTGACGTGTCCTTGAGCAAGGAGGCTTTGGAAGCCGCTGAAGGCAGGACAGGTCGTCGCGGTCGTCGGCGAAAGATAGTCGATCAGAGGTCGTGAGACGGCCCGGTCCCTTCAATCATCCGGCGCCGGCTAGTATCGGAGCTCGAGCTCCTTCTGGCGGTTGACCTGCGCGACAGTTTCTACGCTGCCCCGAGTGACGACCGCGTGGGCCTCGATGCAGCTCACGCAACGGCCAAGCCTCGGCCAAAGTCGGCGACGCGATCGCGATGAATTCGCGGTTCCCTTGTACGGACGAGAACCTCTTTCGCCAGATCCTTCACGTTTATCTCGGAAACGAGGCCATCGAGGATCAAGGAGGAAAGGCCGTGAACCAAGCCCCAAGCCGCCATCCCGGCCGCATGATCCTCGCAGGACCCCCCATCGGCGCTGACCTCGACGCGCCGAAGCAGACTGAACACCGCGTTCGCGGCCTCGTTCAGATCCGGATATTTGGCCCGTTCGACCAAAACGGGGCCAAACATCAAGCGAAAGAGACCCCGATTTTGCAAAGCGAAATCGACATAAGCGAGACCGATGGCTGGGAGCGAATTCCCGTCGGTCGCGCCCGTCTCCATCACCGCTGCGAGTTCTCTGAAGCCTTCCGCGGCGACCGACGCAAGCAGATCCTCCTTGTCGTTGAAGTGTCGATACGCGGCTGTTGCAGAAACTCCGACGCGGCGCGAGATTTCCCGCAAGCCGACCGCTTCTGCGCCGGCTTCGTCCAAGAGGGCTCGAGCTGCCGCGCGCAGGGCCTTCGGTACGTTGCTGTGGTGATAACGACGTCGCGGGGAAGCAATAAGACGTTCCATAGTGAAACCTTCTCAGACAAAGTGCTCCAGCCGCGTGGCGGATCATGCGGGGTCCCGCGGCTCGCCGTCTTCTCATCCAGCGCAGAAGCGGCTCACGCTCAGCGCAAAACGCCGCTTTTCGAGACAGTGTCGCTGACCGCGTCGGCCCCGCTCACCCGGCGCAGCTACAAGCCGTTGACTTGGGCGCGCACCTCGCTCGGCGTCACGCCGAACGCCCGCCGGAACGTGCGGTAGAACGTCGCCAGATTGTTGAAACCCCAGCCGAACGCGACATCGGCTATCGAGCGCTCGCCAATCGGATTCGTCAGCGTCGCTCGGCATTCTTCGAGGCGCCGGCGCAGAACGTACTGCCCGAAGCTTTCGCCGCTTGGCTCGAACAGCAGGTGCACGCTCCTCACCGATATTCTCAGCGCGGCGGCCGTCTTTTCCGCCGTCAAGTCTGGGTCCGCCAGGCGCAGGTCGACATAGCGCTTCGCCTCCTCCAGCCGCGCGAGCCGAAGTGCTTCGTGCTGTTCCCCAGCGGCCGAGCCGCAAGCCACCGCCAAAAGCCGGCAGAAATTGTCGGCGACGACGTCGACTTCGCCGTCGTCGAGGGACTGCAATTGCCTGGCGAACGCGTCGAGATAGGCCTTGATCATTCCGTCCAAACCGGCGGAGCCGCCCAGAAGAACGAGCGAGCGGGATCGGCGCGCCGCCGGCACATGGGGATCGAGGAGCTTTCGCGGCAGCATCCACAATTCGTAATCGAAATCGGCTCGAGCCTTGGCGGCGAGCGGGAGGATCGGATCGCAGATCACGAGCTCGCCCGGCCGGGTGACCAGCTGTCCGCGATCCCACTGGAACAAGGCGCCGGCGCTAAATTCGCGATAGAACAGGAAATGGTCTTGCCAGCTGCGCCGCCCGATCTCACGCGGACCGCGAAAGCAGGAGTGTCCGTCGGCGCGGCAGCGAATGCGCGCGACTGATCCGGCTCTGAGGCCGATAAGTCGGCCGTTGAAAGGCCGTTCCTGGTCCTTGTTGGGCTCGACCCAGTTTCCGAGCAACCCATCGCCGATTGCCGCGCGCCAATAGGAGAAGCGCTCCCGCTCCGGGACGGCGTCGGTCGAGAAGACCAAGCGTTGCATCGCTGTCTCGCTCGGCGCCGCGCAGAAGGAATTACCCGACGCACCTTTAATCTGGCGTCTGAAGTGGGCGCGTTGTTAGCGGGCGTTAAGCAGGCTTGGTGCCGTGAAATTCCCGCTTTTGTCAAGCCGGGCTTCCGATGAATCCGGTGAATTAACCGGAGACCAAGCGGGACTGACAAGGCCCGCGGAGGGCGGTCTCGCCGACCGCTTCACCGACCGTCCAGGCGGGCCTTCGTGCTTTCATGCATTCGACCCGCCCTTGCGTCCGAAGGTCGACTCGCGCAGCACCTCGCAGACCTGAAGACGATAGTCCTCATAAAATTTCTGTCTTCCGATCTCCTTGACGAGGACGTGCTCGGGATGCGTCGCCCAGGCGCGCAGGGCGTCCGCGGACTCCCACTCGATGAGAGTCAGGCGCTCGCCGTCCTCTGCGACGAAGGCTTTATGCGATATATAACCGGGCATTTCGACGGCCAACTCGGCCATCCGCCGCAACTGCTCGGAATATTCCGCGCCGAGGCCCTCAGCCGTTCGGTGCGCGCGAAAGACAACGACGATCAAGACCTTGCTCCCCTCTCCTGATTTTATTTATAAACGGGCGCGCGCTCCGTTCCAGGCAAAGGTCGCAGTCCCCCCTCCTAATCGGCCATCAACGGCCGCGGGAAAGTCATTCGACAAGACCCGGTAGCGGTTAGAGGCATAATAAATTAATAAATTTCAATAAATTGACAGACTCATCTTGATCTTCTGCCTGAGCTCATCGCGCAACCTCACCCTGACCCGCTCCTCGTTTCCTGTTCCGCGCCCGTTTCGGGCCGGAACAGGGCATTTGCTCCGGCTAGAGTTAGGTTAGAATCAGACAACCAATTGAAATCAACACATCTTTCGCCAAATTTCGCTCAGCTAAACCACCCGAATACCCGCCGTCGCCCTCATAGCAGGCGATAACAGGAACGCCTCACGCCTTCTTCTTCGGCATATAGAGGTCGGTCAGCGTGCCGGCGAAGGCCTCCGCCGAAAAGGCGAAGGTCTCGGACAGGGTCGGGTGCGGATGGATGGTCATGCCGACGTCCTCGGCCTCGCAACCCATCTCGATCGCCAGCGTCGCCTCGGCGATGAGGTCGCCCGCGTTCGGCCCGACGATGCCGCAGCCGATGATGCGCTGCGTCGCCTCGTCCCACAGCGTCTTGGTCAGGCCCTCGTCCCGGCCAAGCGACAGCGAACGCCCGCTCGCCGCCCAGGGAAACACGGCCTTGCCGAACTTGAGGCCTTTCTCCTTGGCTTCCGTCTCGGTGACGCCGGTCCAGGCCACTTCCGGGTCGGTATAGGCGACCGAGGGAATGGCGCGCGCGTCGAAGGCGCTCTTATGGCCGCTCGCCACCTCGGCCGCGACCTTGCCCTCGTGCGAGCCCTTGTGCGCCAGCATCGGCTGCCCGACGATGTCGCCGATGGCGAAGATGTGATGGACGTTGGTCCGCATCTCCCGGTCGACCCCGATGAAGCCGCGCTCGTCGACGGCGACGCCCGCCGCCTCGGCGCCGATCGCCTTGCCGTTCGGACGGCGGCCGACCGAGACGAGAATGGCGTCGAACGGTTCCGTCTTCGAGCCGCCCTCCCCCTCGTAGGTGACGACGAGCGCGTCAGGCTCCGCGTTGACTGCCGTCACCTTCGTCTTGAGCAGGATCTTGTCGTAGAGCCTGCCGATCCGCTTGGCCAAAGGCGCGACGATGTCGGGATCGGCGCCCGGCATCAGCTGGTCCATCATTTCGATGACGGTTATGCCGGCGCCGAGCGAATGATAGACGGTCGCCATTTCGAGGCCGATGATCCCGCCGCCGAGGACCAGCATGCGCTTCGGGACGAAGCGCAGTTCGAGCGCGTCGGTCGAGTCCCAGATGCGGGGATCCTTGGGGATGAAGCCCGGAGCGACCGGCTCGGAGCCGGCGGCGATGATCGCCTTGGCGAAGCGCACGACGCGCGTCCCCTCGGCGGTCTCGACCCGCACGGTATTGGCGGAGGTGAACTCGCCCTGGCCGCGGACGACCGTCACCTTGCGCTGCCGGGCGAGGCCGGTGAGGCCAGTGGTCAGGCGCTTGACGACGCCGTCCTTCCATTTGCGGATCGCCGCGAGTTCGACGGACGGCGCGCCGAAGCTGACGCCGTGCGCCGCCATGGCGGCCGCCTCGTCGATCGTCTTGGCGACGTGGAGGAGCGCCTTCGACGGAATGCAGCCGACGTTGAGGCAGACCCCGCCGAGTTCCGGCCGGCGGTCGACCAGCACCACCTTCGTCCCGAGGTCGGCGGCGCGGAACGCCGCGGTGTAGCCGCCGGGGCCGGCCCCGAGCACCAGCAGGTCGGTCTCGAAATCGGCCGGAGCTTCCGCTCGCTGCGGCGCGGCTGCGGGCGCGGGCGCGGCCGCTTGCCCGGACGCCGGCGCTGCGGCGGGCTCGCCGCCGACGCTCGCGTAGGTCGCAAGCAGGCTGCCCTGACTTACCTTGTCGCCGACCTTGACGTGGATCTCGCCGATCACGCCGTCTTCCGGGGCCGGCACGTCGAGCGTCGCCTTGTCGCTTTCGAGGGTGAGCAGCGTCCCTTCCTTGCGGACCGCCTGGCCGGGGGTAACGAGGATCTCGATGATCGGCACGTCCTTGAAGTCGCCGATGTCGGGAAGGCGGATTTCTTGCGCCATAACCTAAGCTCCCGACCGTTTCAGAGGATGACGCGCCGCATGTCCTCGACGATGCCGGCCAGGTGACGCATGAAGCGCGCCGCGGCCGCGCCGTCGATGACGCGGTGATCATAGGAAAGGCAGAGCGGCAGCATGAGGCGCGGCTGGAAGGCCTCGCCGTCCCATACCGGAGCCATCCTCGACCGCACGACGCCGAGGATCGCCACCTCGGGCGCATTGACGATCGGGGTGAACGCGACGCCGCCGATGCCGCCGAGCGAGGAGATGGTGAAAGTCGCGCCCTGCATCTCGGCCGGAGCGAGCTTGCCTGCCCGCGCCTTTTCCGACAGCTGTCCGAGCTCGCGGGCGAGTTCGATCACGCCCTTCTGGTCGACGTCCTTGACCACCGCGACGACCAGCCCTTCGGGCGTATCGACGGCGACGCCGATGTGCCAGTATTTCCGCAAGATCAGGGAGTCGCCGCCCGGGCTCAAGGCGGAATTGAAGTTCGGGAAGGCCTTGAGGGTCGCGACGGCCATGCGCATCAGGAGCGGCAGCAGCGACACCCGGTAAGGCTTCGACTTGTCCTTCTTGGCGTCGTCGTCGAGCCTCTTGCGGAAGGCCTCGAGCTCGGTGACGTCGGCTTCGTCCGTATGGGTCACGTGGGGTACGTTGACCCAGGAGGCGTGCAGGCGCGGACCGGAGATGCGCTTGATGCGCGAGAGCGGCACGGTTTCGATCGGCCCGAACTTGGCGAAGTCGACCGCCGGCACGGCCGGCAGCGCGCCCCCGCCGGCTGCGACCGGAGCGGCCGGGGCCGCCAGCGCCGCCTTCACGTCTTCCCGGGTGATGCGGCCGTGCTCGCCGGTGCCCTTGATCCTGTTGAGGTCGAGATCGAGTTCGCGCGCAAGGCGGCGCACCGCCGGCCCGGCGAAGACGCCGGAGAAATCCGGCTTCGATGCCGCCACGGCGGGATCCGGAGCGACCGGTTTCGCCGGATCAGCCGGGACGATCGGCACCGGGGCCTGAGGGGCTGCGGGCGGTGCAGGCTGCTGGCGGGCTTGGGGCTGCTCCTCCTTTGTCGGAGGCGAGGGCGCCGCCGCCGGGGCCGTCTCGACCCCCGCCGCGTCGACCCGCGCGATGAGCGCGCCCATCGACATCTTGTCGCCGACCTTGGCCACGACGTCGGTCACCTTGCCGGCGATCGGCGAGGGCACGTCCATCGTCGCCTTGTCGGATTCGAGGGTGATCAGCGACTGGTCGATCTTGACCGTGTCGCCGGGCTTCACCAGCACCTCGATGACCGGCACGTCCTTGAAGTCGCCGATATCCGGCACATTGACATCGATTTTCGCCACCGCCGCGCCCTCCTTCGCTTGAGGTGAAATCAACTCCGCGCCGGATTCGGCCCGTCCGGATCGATGCCGTACTTGCTGATCGCCTCCGCCACCCGCTTGCTCGGCAGAAGCTGCTCGTCGGCCAGCGCCTTCAGGCTCGCCACCGCCACGTGATATCGGTCGACCTCGAAGAACGAGCGCAGCCGCCGGCGGTAGTCGGAGCGGCCGAAGCCGTCCGTGCCCAGCACCTTGTAGCGGGCAGGCACGTAGGGCCGCACTCCGTCGGCGACGGCCTTCATGTAATCGGTCGAGGCGATCACCGGCCCCTTGCCGCCGGCGAGCGCCCTGGTGATGAAGGGCACGCGCGGCTCTTCCTCGGGATGCAGCATCGACCAGCGTTCGGCGTCGAGGCCTTCCCGCCTGAGCTCGGTGAAGCTGGTGACGCTCCACACCTCGCTCGACACGCCGTGCTCGTCAGCCAGCATCTGGGCCGCCGCCTCGACCTCCCGCAGGATCGCGCCCGCGCCGAGGAGGCGCACGTTCAACCCGGGCTGCTTGGCGGTCACCTCGCGCAACTTGTAGGCGCCGCGCAGAATTCCCTCTTCCGCCCCCTCCGGCATTGCCGGATGGGCGTAGTTCTCGTTCAGCGTGGTGATGTAGTAGTAGATGTCCTCGTTATCGACCAGCATGCGCCTCAGGCCCGCGTGCACGATGACCGCGAGTTCGTAGGCGTAGGTCGGGTCGTAGCTGACGCAGTTCGGAATGGTGGAGGCCAGCACATGGCTGTGCCCGTCCTCGTGCTGCAATCCCTCGCCGTTCAGGGTGGTGCGGCCCGAAGTGCCGCCGATGAGGAAGCCGCGGGTGCGCATGTCGCCCGCCGCCCAGGCGAGGTCGCCGACGCGCTGGAAGCCGAACATGGAATAGTAGATGTAGAAAGGGACCATCGGCACGTTGGACGTCGAGTAGGACGTGCCCGCGGCGATGAACGAGGCCATCGCGCCCGGCTCGTTGATGCCTTCCTGCAGGATCTGGCCCTTCGAGTCCTCGCGGTAGTACATCAGCTGGTCGGCGTCCTGCGGCCGATAGAGCTGCCCCACCTGGCTGAAGATGCCGACCTGACGGAAAAGCCCCTCCATGCCGAAGGTGCGGCTCTCGTCCGGTACGATCGGCACGACGCGCGGCCCGAAGTCCTTGTCGCGCAGGAGCGCGGTCAGGATGCGGACGAAGGCCATGGTGGTCGAGATTTCGCGGCCCTCGGCCGTCGCCTTCAAGAGCGCGTCAAAGGTCGAGAGCGGAGGAACGGCCAGCGGCGCGGTGGTCCGGCGGCGCGAGGGAAGATAGCCGCCGAGCGCCTCGCGATGCGCGCGCAGATATTTCATCTCGGCGCTGTCCTCGTCGAGGCGGAGGAACGGCACGTTGTGAAGCTCTTCCTCGCTGAGGGGAATCTGGAAGCGATCGCGGAAGGCTTTCAGCGCCTCGTCGCCGAGCTTCTTGGCCTGATGGGCGATCATCTGGCCTTCGCCCGCCGAGCCCATGCCGTAGCCCTTGACGGTCTTGGCGAGAATGACGGTCGGCTGCCCCTTGTGGTCGACCGCCGCCTTGTAGGCGGCGTAGACCTTGATCGGGTCGTGGCCGCCCCGGGTCAGCGCCCAGATCTGGGCGTCGGACCAATCCTCGACCATCGCGGCGGTCTCGGCGTAACGGCCGAAGAAATGCTTGCGAATGTATGCGCCGTCCTTCGACTTGAAGTCCTGGTACTCGCCGTCGACGCACTCGTCCATCAGCTGGCGCAGCTTGCCGTCCGCGTCCTTGGCGAGCAATTCGTCCCAGCCGGAGCCCCACAGGCATTTGATCACGTTCCAGCCGGCGCCGCGGAAGTCGGCCTCGAGCTCCTGGACGATCTTGCCGTTGCCGCGCACCGGACCGTCGAGCCGCTGGAGGTTGCAGTTGATGACGAAGATGAGGTTGTCGAGCTTCTCGCGTCCGGCGAGCGAGATCGCGCCGAGCGACTCCGGCTCGTCCATCTCCCCGTCGCCGCAGAACACCCAGACCTTGCGCCGTTCGGTGTCGGCGAGGCCGCGGCCGTGCAGATAGCGCAGGAAGCGCGCCTGGTAGATCGCCATCAGCGGCCCGAGACCCATCGACACAGTCGGAAACTGCCAGAAATCCGGCATCAGCCAAGGATGCGGATAGGAAGACAGCCCCTTCCGGCCGACCTCCTGGCGGAAGTGGAGCAGCTGCTCTTCGGTCAGGCGCCCTTCGAGAAAGGCGCGCGCGTAGATGCCCGGCGAGCTGTGGCCCTGGAAATAGACGAGATCGCCGCCGTGCGAGTCATTCGCGGCATGCCAGAAATGCATGAAGCCGGTGTCGTAGAGCGTCGCCGCCGACTGGAAGCTCGCGATGTGACCGCCGAGCTCGGACGATTCCTTGTTCGCCCTGACCACGATCGCGGCGGCGTTCCAGCGCACGAAGCGCCGGATCCGCATTTCTATCTTGCGGTCGCCCGGATGGCGCGCCTGCGCTTCGGGGTGGATCGTGTTGACGTAGGCGGTGTTGGCGGCAAAGGGTAGCCGCGCGCCCTTCCGCCTCGCCGAGGTGACGACGGAGTCGAGGATGTCGTCGACCCGGTCGATCCCCTCGAAAGCCTCAACCGAGTCAAGCGCGTCGAGCCACTCGTCGGTCTCGTCATTGAGTGCCTTCACTCTGTCGTCCATCGGGCGGGCCTCCCTCGTGCTTAGACGAAAGTCGATGCGCGTATTTGTCGCAGTTTCTTCTCACGTGGTCATGCAATTGGCAATCGACGCTTACAGCCCTGCAGCCATGTGAATTCCGCATGGAATACCGGCATGGGCGCCGGCGTGGGGCCGCGCTATGCTCGCGCGACGTTGAGCCCCTCGAACGACGCGGAGCGCGCCTTGGCCGGATTGACCACCCATGTTCTCGACGTCACCCGCGGCGGGCCCGCGAGGGGCGTGCGGATCGAGCTTTACGAACTCGACGCGGACGGCGGCCGCAGCGCCGTCGCCACGACCACGACCAACGCGGACGGACGGACCGACGGGCCGCTGATCGGCGCGGCGGACGCGCGCGTCGGGCGCTTCGAGCTCATCTTCCATGTGGGTGACTATTTCCGCGGCCAGGGAGCGAAGCTCGCCGACCCGCCTTTTCTCGACCTCGTGCCGATCCGCTTCGCCGTCGCCGACCCGACCGCGCATTACCACGTGCCGCTGATCGTTTCGCCATGGAGCTACTCGACCTACCGAGGCAGCTGAGCGCGCGGGCAGCCAGAAAGCCAGCGACCCGAGATCAAAGGCGCCGACGCGCACGCAGAGCGGCGCCGCCCAAACTTCACCCTGGGGAAGTCCGCGCCGCCCCCGAGGGCCCCCGACGCCACGACGACGCTCGCCAATGGATGGCCTCAACGAAATTTTCGTTGGACGCCAGCTGTCCGCGCTCTTGAAGTCATCAGCATTGCATATTATAAGCGTGCTTATGATGTCACTTGCTTATAATCGCGTCTTCACCCCCGGCCGCGAACTGGCGTTCGCCCTTCACGACGTGGCGCGGCTCCTGCGGACCTATTCAGACCAGCGGGCGCGCGAGCTCAATACGACCCGGGCCCAATGGGCGGTCCTGTCGCGCCTTCAGCGCTGCGAGGGGGCCAAGCAGAGCGAACTCGCCGAAGCGCTGGACATAGCGCCGATCACCCTCGGACGCCTGATCGACAAGCTCGCCTCGGCGGGCCTCGTCGAGCGCCGCGACGATCCGACCGACCGGCGCGCGCATCGCCTCTATCTGACGGAGAAAGCTGCGCCGGCGCTGAGCGCCCTCGGCGCCCTGGCCGAGGACGTGATGGGCCGCGCTCTTTCCGGCCTCGACCAGGATTCGATCCGCAAGATGCAGGATGGGCTCGCCGTCATCAAATCCAATCTCAAGAACGAATTGCATCCGGGAGCCTGCCACAAGTGACGCCGAGCAAGTCTGCCGCCGCCCGCGACTCCGCGCGCGAGGACGCGCCCTCTCCGGGCGGTTCCGTTCAGCCGGTGCAGTTCACGCCGGCCCGAACGCCCGCGCCGGCTCCTGCGCCGCAGCCGGCCGCGCCGCCCCTCGCGCCGGCGCCGATGGCCGTCAAGCGCAAGCGAACGGGCGGGAGGCGGTTCGTCCTCCTCGTCGTCGTGCCGCTCATCGCGCTCGCGCTCGGCTTCGGCTGGTGGCTGAACGGCGGCCGCTACGTCACGACCGACAACTCCTATGTCGGCGCCGACAAGGTGCTCATCACCCCGCAGGTGACCGGGCCCATCGTGGCGGTTCATGTGATCGAGGGTCAGAAGGTGAAGAAGGGCGATCCGCTGTTCGACATCGATCCCGAGCCCTACGCGATCGCGCTCGCGCTCGCCAAGGGACGGCTCGATTCGGCCAAGGTCGCCTTCGCAAACCTCCGCTCGTCGTACGTGAGCAACGAAGACCAGATCAAGATGGGCCAGGACGCGGTCAAGGTCCGTCAGGCCGACTTCGACCGGAAGAACGAGCTTGCGGCTCGCGGCTCCGGCACGAACGTCGACCGCGACACCTCGATGGCGGCGCTCATCCAGGCCAAGCAGATCCTCGAATTCGTCCGCAACCAGCAGGCCACCACCATGGTCAAGCTCGGCGGCAGCCTCGACGCGTCGATCGACGATTTCCCCGAATACATTCAGGCGCAGGGCCGGCGTCGAGGAGGCGGAGCGGAACCTGCGCAACACCAAGGTCCTTGCGCCGATCGACGGGGTGGCGACGCAGGTCGCGCAGATCGAGCTCGGCCGCGTCGCGCCAGCCGGGCAGCCGGTGTTCGCGGTCGTGGCCGAACAAGGGCCTTTGGGTCGACGCCAATCCCAAGGAATCGGACATGACCTATGTCCGCCAGGGACAGCCGGCGACAGTGACGGTCGACGCGTTCCCGGACCGGATCTGGAAGGGGACGATCTGCTCGATCGCGCCGGGCACGGGCGCGCAGTTCTCGATTCTGCCGCCGCAGAACGCGAGCGGCAACTGGGTCAAGGTCGTCCAGCGCGTGCCCCTGCGCTTCTGCTTCGGCCCGGACGAGGACACGACGCAACTTGCGCGCCGGCATGAGCGCCTATGTGTCGATCGACACCGGCCGGGTCCGCACGCTGCAGGGCGTGGTCTCCGACCTGGTTGATTTCGGGCGGGACCTTGTGCAGCGCCTCGGCGCCGCCAAGGCCGCCCTGACGAAATGAACCAGCCGCTCTACGAGACCATCGCGCCGACGGTGCGATGGATGCTGACTGTCTGCATCATGATGGCGACGGTGATGCAGGCGCTCGACACGACCATCGCCAATGTCGCCCTGCCCTATATGCAGGGCTCCCTGTCGACGACGCAGGACCAGGTCAACTGGGTGCTGACCTCCTACATCGTCGCCGCCGCGATCATGACCTCGCCGCTCGGCTGGATGGCGACGCGCTTCGGGCGAAAGAAGCTGTTCATCGTCTGCACCGCGGGCTTCACCATCGCGTCGATGCTGTGCGGCGTCGCGCTCTCGATCGAACAGATGGTCGCCTACCGCCTGCTGCAGGGCGTGTTCGGCGCGGCGCTGGTGCCGCTGAGCCAGGCGGTGATGCTCGACATCTTTCCGCCGGCGCGACGCGGCTCGGCGATGGCGATCTGGGGCATGGGAGTGATGCTCGGCCCGATCATGGGGCCGACGCTCGGCGGCTGGCTGACCGACTCCTATTCGTGGCGGTGGGTGTTCTTCGTCAATCTGCCGTTCGGCATTCTGACGACCGTGGGGCTCTCCATCTTCATGACGGAGACGCCGACCCGCCGCGACGTGCCCTTTTCCTGGTTCGGCTTCCTGAGCCTGTCGCTCGGCATCGGCGCACTGCAGATGATGCTCGATCGCGGCCAGGAGCTCGGCTGGTTCGAACTCGAACGAGATCGTCATCGAGGCGATCCTCGCGGTCGTCGGCTTCTATTTCTTTCTCACCGACTGCTTCACGTCGAAGCGGCCGTTCATCTCGCTGCGCATCTTCCGCGACTGGAACTTCAACATCGCGCTCGTCTTCATGTTCCTGATCGGCATCATCCTGCTCGCCACTATGGCGCTGGTCACGCCCTTCATCCAGAACATGCTGGGCTATCCGGTGCTCTCGAGCGGCTACCTGCTCGGCGCGCGCGGCATCGGCACTTTCGTCGCGATGTTTCTGGTCGGGCGGCTCAGCGGCAAAGTCGACCCGCGAATTCTCATCTTCGTCGGCCTCGTGCTGGCGACCTCGTCTCTCTGGCAGATGGTCGGCTGGTCGCTCGACGTGTCGGGTCCGACGATCGCGATCAACTCGGTCATGCAGGGCTTCGGCCTCGGCTTCGTGTTCGTGCCGCTCAACACCATCGCCTTCGCCAGCCTGCCCGGCGAGCTGAGGACGGAGGGCGCGGCGTCTCTGGACGCTGATCCGCAACATCGGCTCGGCGGTCGGCATTTCGATCGTCATCGCCCAGCTGACGAGCATGATCGGCGAATACCACAGCCAGCTCGTCGAGCATGTCACGCCGTTCAGCGACGCGCTGCACATGCCGAACGCCGGCATCCTGTCGGGGATGGGCCTGCCGAACCTCGAGGCGCTCGAGGCGATGGTCACCCAGCAGGCCGCCGCGATGGCCTATTCGAACGACTTCTTGCTGATGACCATCGTCTCGCTCTGCGCCTTCCCGCTGCTCGCGCTGATCCGCTCGCCGAAGATCGCGGCGGCGCCGTCCCGCGAGGCGGCGGCGCATGCGGTGATGGACTGAGGCGCCGTTTATGGACGGTGCGCGTCTCGCGCACCTGGGCTGGCGAGATGCGCCGTTCCGAGGCATTTGACTACTGACTTTGCGACCCTCTCCGTCGTTGTCCGTACGCCAGCGCCAGGATCGCGATGGCGGCTGGCAGGAGCATGGCGAAGGATGCGCGCAGGCTCGAAACGGACGCGACGGCGCCGAAGATCGGGGGACCGATCAGATTGGACGCATAGGCCAGAGTGGCGGCCGTGGCGATGCCGATCGAGGGCGAGGTCGCCGCGGCGGCGCTCGCGCTGAAGACGGCGGGCACCATGTTCGCGAGGCCGAGGCCGACGACACAGAATCCGGCGATGACGGCGAGCGGCGTCGCGAGGCCGACCGCAAGACCGACCCCCACGAAGACGGCGAGCGCGCCGAGGGCGATGACCCGCGTCCGCCCGAGACGATGGACGACGCCGTCGCCGAACGCGCGGCCCAGAAACATCATCAGCGCGTAGCCTGAGAAGCCGGCCGCCGCGGCGCCGTGGGTCATGCCGACGTCGGCGCTGAGATAGAGCGCGCTCCAGTCGTTGACCGCCGCCTCGGCAAAGACCGAGAGAAAGGCGATTGCGCCGAGCGCAACGAGCCTTCTTTCGGGGAGCGAAAAGAAAGTTCCGGCGGGGTGCGCGTCGCCCGCACCGATCTGGAAGCTCGCCGTGACCGCAATGGCGAAGGTGGCCAAAGCCTCAACGCCGAGCTGCACATATGCGCTCGCTCCGTGGCTGATGAGGAGGCCGCCGAAAGCCGCCCCGACCAGGCCGCCCCCGCTCCAGGCCGCATGGAACGACGACATGATCGGCCGGCCCCAGCGACCTTCGACGACGCTCGCATGTGCGTTCATCGGCACGTCGACCAGCACGTTGAACATGCCGAACAGGAACGCTGAGACCGCCAAGGGCGCGATCCCCGCCGAAACGACATGCATGAGCGGCAAGGCCGCGAGAAGCGCAGCGAAGATCGGCCCCGATATGCGCAAGGTCCGCCCCGTGCCGCCGATGCGCGCAGGGACACTCCCGGCGATGGGCATGGCGGCGATTGCGCCCGCGCCCATGGCGAACAGCACCAGCGAAAGCGTCGCCTCGCTGAGCCCGAACAGCGCCTTGACCAGGGGGATCGCTACGGCCCAGGCGCCGACGGCGAAACCGGCGGCGAAGAAAATCGCGGTCACTCCAATTCGCGCCCGGACGACACTGGGCGCGTGTTTCTCGACCGTCGGAGCGCTCGTCATTCGAGCTGGCGCGTTCCCCCTTCTCCGCGAAGCTGGAGAAGGAACGCGCTGTCGCTTCGCCTGATTGGGCTAGAGTTCATCATCTCGAATTGGGTTCGGCCGATCGCCGCGGGGACGCTCCCCTAGCTCATCCAGGCCGCTCGGGCGATCAGCTTCGCCACCCAGACGGACGTCTATCGACACCCTACGGCTCCCCGCAATGACCGTTCACTCTCGGCCGACCCGGCCGAGATGGGTGTCGCCGAAGCGGGTCGGATATTTGAGGCCGTAGCCGAGCGCCCGGTCGAAGCCGATATGCGCGATCCAGATCAGCGCCAAGGCGAGGGTAATCGGCCGCCCGTCCAGAAAACCGAAGAGCGCGAGCGGCAGCGCCAGCGCGTAAGTGTGCGCGACATTGTAGACGGCCCCGCCTATGCGGGGATTCACGAGATAGCCGAGCATGCCGAGGTCAGGGGCGAGAAAGAGAACCGCGAACAGCGTCCAAGAGAAACCAGCATGGGCGTAGAGCGTCGCCGACGCCGCGAACGCCGCGGCTCCCTCGAGCCGAAGGATCGCTCGCGCCGACCCATGCGCGACGCCCGAGCCCGCCGCCGAACCGGCGCCGGCGTTGAGAGCGGCAGTCATTGAAGTCTCCTCTTTCGACAGCGCGGCGGGCGCGCCACGCTCCCTCTCCGATCTGCCGCATACTGCATCATCGGCTTCGACCGGGACAGCCGGTCCTTCGGCCGGACCGTTCGCGCGCGAGCTCAGGCGCAAGGACTTCGGCTTTCGCTGCGACAGCGACATCGCGCAGCTCGCGGCCCCGCGTGCAAGCGTCGGCATCGGCGGTTTCCAGGACGGGATTCGCGCGCCTCTCGAAGGACCTCGTGCCGATCCTGCCGGGAGCGTTCCAGATCGCGGTCGGGGTTCGGCTCGTCAGGCGCCGCAATCTGAAGTCGACTTCGCGCGCGCGGCCCATGTTCGACTGGCTGTCCGAAGGTCTGTCGGACGACGTCAGGGGCAAGCGGGCGCCCGCTGAAAGGTGAATGTCCGCCAACTCTTCGCCCGACCATGCCGACATTTGGAACAAAGCCGGTGCGGCCTCGTTTTGCTTACGCTCTATGAAGAAAGGAAACGCCCGTGGACAAATCGGTGCTTGGACTTCTTGGCGGCGCCTCGGCGCTCGCCCTCGTTAGCGGCGGCGGCGCATTGGCCGCCCCTACCCCTACGACCGAGGCGAGCGTCCAGCCGGCGCAGTCTTTTGCGGAATTGCTGGATCCCATTCCGAACGCCGTGAACACGCTTCGCGCGCAGGAGGAGAATGGAAGCGACCTGCTCCACCTCGCGCAGGTCGTCGTCACCACTCCCTCCTATCATCATCATCACCACCATCATCATCACTGGCGCTGGCGTCACCATCATCACCATCACCATCACCACCACCATCACGTCGTCATTCCGGTGCCCGTTCCGCAATAGCGGGCGCGGAGCCTTGCGCCTCGCCGCGGCGGCATGCTCTCACTCGCCGCGGCGCTTCTGCTTCTGTCTTTCGTTCGCGGCGCCGAGGATATGGCGATAGGTGCCGTCGAAGACGGTGTCGCTGGCTGAGGTCCACTCGGTCTCGGCCGAGAGGGTGTCGCGGCTCTGATAGATCCGGCGCGATTGCAGCTCGCGTTCGGCCGCCTCCTCTTCCGGCATCGGCGCGAGTTCGAACTCGGCCTCCTCCGGCAGGACGAGAATCTGGACGAACGGCTCGCCCGGCCGGAAAACATGCGTCCCGCCCTCCGGCGGCGCCTTGAACACGAGAAAATAGACCATCGGCCACCAACGCCGGATGAGCGCGGGGACGGCGATAGGCGTGGTGTTGGTCGGATCGGTGTAGAAGCGGGGATGGGGCTCGGTGCGGATCGCGAAGCCCTCCTCGACCTTCAGGTCCAGCGAAAGCTGATAGGTGTAGTAGAGGTCGCCGAAGGTGCGGAAAGGCGGCCACTCGCCGCCGTGCTCCTCGGGCCGCGGCCCGAAGTCGCCATCGAGAGCGAGCTTCCCGTTGGTCGTCCTGACGCTAAGCTCGCTCGAATGGGGATAGAAAAGCTCGATCCCGTAGCGCGCGCCTTCCGAGAACGGCAGGCAATGCCACGCCTGCTCCATCGAGCCATCCTTGCGCGGCTCGCGCTGGCCGGCCCATCCCGGAACCTCGAGCTTCGTCCGGCGAGGATTGAGCCCGGGCGTGAAGGAGCGGATTTTGATCTGCATCGGCGACCCCACCTGCCCGAAATGTAGCAACGCCTGGATGTTCCGTTCGTTCCGATATCGCTGTTCGGGCGGAACAGGGAACTTGAATTCCTCTGTTCGGCGAAAAAAAACCCCTGTTCCCGCGCTTAGGGAGTTTCGCACGACCGATCATTAATCGTTTTGGCGCGCCTTGTGCCGGAGTCCCCCGAGACGGAAATTCCCTGCATTTTTCGCTGTTCCCAGGGATTTCCGCCGTTTTCCACTCAGCCCGGCCGGGCGACTTCGAGCACCAGATCGGCGAGCCGATCCGCAGCGTCCGGCACGCCTGCCGCTTTCGCCTTCTTGGCCGAGGCTGCGAGCTTCGCCGGCGCGGCGAGCGCTTCGTGCAGAATCGCCGCAAGCCGCGCGGGCGTGAACTCGAACTGCGGCACGACGACGGCTCCCCCGGCGGCGGCCAGCGCCGCGGCGTTCGCCGCCTGATCCTGATCCAGGGCGTGCGGGAACGGCACCAGCACCGAGGGACGGCCGATGACGGCGAGTTCGGAAATGGTCGACGCTCCAGCCCGGCCGACGACGAGATGCGAAGCGGCGATCCGCGCCGGCAGATCGGCGAAGTACTCCGCGATCTCGATCGGAAAGTTCATCCGCGCGCAGGCCGCCGCCACCCTCGCCTTGTCCTCTCCGCGCGCCTGCTGGGTGAGACGGAGCCACTGCCGCTCGTCCGCGCCGAGCAGCGCGAGCGCCTCCGGGACGACGTCGGCCATGACCCGCGCTCCTTGCGACCCGCCGGTGACAAGCACGTTCAGCCGCTTGCCGGCGAAATCCGGATAAGGCGTCTGGGCTGCCGCGAGCACCTCGGGCCGGACCGGATTGCCGGTAAACCGCGTCTTCGCCGTCGTTGCCCCGTCCGCCGCCTTGAGCCCCGGAAAACCGCAGGCGATGAGCGACACGCGGGAGCTCAGGAAACGATTTGCCCGTCCCATCACGGCGTTCTGCTCGTGCAGAACGGTCGGGATCCCGAGAAAGGACGCCGCCATGACCGGCGGCACCGTCGGATAGCCGCCAAAGCCGACGAGGGCCCGCGGCCTGATCCGCCGCAACTTGACGAGCGCCGCGACCACGCCAGCGGCAAGCGTCATGGCCGCGCGCGCCTTGTTGAGGGCGCCCGCGCCCGTGGTGGTGGCGGACGGAAAGGCGTGTACGGCGCGGGCGGGAAAGTCCGCGCCGTACTTGAGCGCCCTGTCGTCACTCGCAAGCTCCACCTCGACGCCGCGCCGCCTCAAAGCCGCGGCGAGCGCGGCGGCGGGAAAGAGATGGCCGCCAGTTCCGCCGGCGGCCAGAAGGACGCAGCGCGCTGCGCTCATTCCGCCGCGACCAGGCCATGTTGCAGGTCGACGGCCGGCCGCTTGCGGGTGGTGGCGAGCAGGAAGCCCATGCCGAGCCCGAGCGCCAGCAGCGACGAGCCTCCGTAGGAGATGAACGGCAGGGTCATGCCCTTGGCCGGCATGGCGCGCAGATTGACCGCCATGTTGATCCAGCTCTGCACGCCGAACATGATCGTCATGCCCGCCGTGACGAAGCGGCAGAAGGGATCCTGGTTGCGCGAGGCGAGAATGAGGCCGCGCAGCACGATGAAGCCGAAGAACAGGATCAGCGCCATGCAGGCGATCATGCCGAACTCCTCGCCGGTGACGGCGAAGACGAAGTCCGTATGGGCGTCGGGAAGGATGCGCTTGTAAACCCCCTCCCCCGGCCCGCGCCCGAACCAGCCACCATAGAGAATGCTCTGCAGCGCGGTGTCGACCTGGAAAGTGTCGACCACGCCGCCGCTCGCATCGGGATTGATGAAGCGCAGCACCCGCTCGTGCACGTGGGGCGACAGCTTGTACGCCGCGAAGCCGCCGAAGACGCCAAGGCCGCCGACCCCCGCGACCCAGAACCAGTGGAGCCCGGCCATGAAGAACAGCGAGGCCCAGACGACCGAAACCAGCATCGTCTGGCCAAAGTCGGGTTCGAGGATCAGCGGAACGATCGTCAGCGGCAAAATGAGAAAGGACAGGGCCTTCGCCAGAATCGCGGTCGGCGTCTTGCGCCCGCCTTCGGTGAACGCCCAGGCCGCCAGGACGACGAAGGCAGGCTTTATGAACTCCGACGGCTGGAGGCCGAAGATCCACCGACGCGCCCCCTTGACCTCCGCGCCGAACATCAGCGCGAGCACGATCAGCGCAAATGAGAAGACGAACAGCAGCAGCGCCGCCCGGCGCACCTGCCGCGGCGACAGGAACGACGTCGCGATCATCAGGATCAACGTCGGCGCCAGCATCAATGCCTGCCGGTTGACGAAATGGAGCGGCGAAAGGTTGAGCCGTTCGGCGACGGCGGGGCTCGCCGCCAGCGCCATTACGAGACCGATCACCATCAGCGCCACGAAGGAGCCGAGCAGCCAGCGGTCGACGGTGCGCATCCAATCGGCGACGGGGCCGCGTTCCGCTCTCGACACCATGTCTATGCATCCCCTTGCATGAGCTTGGCGACGGCGAGGCGAAACGCCTCGCCGCGCGCCTCGAAATTGGCGAACTGGTCGAACGATGCGCAGGCCGGCGACAGCAACACGACCGGCTCGTCCGCGCGCGACCGCAGGGCGTCGCGCGCGGCCGCCTCGGTCGCCGCCGACAGTGTTCCGCACCGCTCGAATGGAACGGCGCCGGCGAGCGTTCTGGCGAAAGCCTCCGCCGCTTCGCCGATGAGATAGGCCTTGGCCAGGCGCGGAAAGAGCGAGCGAAGCGGCTCGATCCCGCCCTCCTTCGGCCTTCCGCCGATAATCCAGTGGATGTCGAGAAACGACTTCAGCGCCTTCTCCGCCGCGTCGGCATTGGTCGCCTTCGAATCGTTGATGAAGAGAACCCGTCCCCGTCGTCCGACCTCTTCCATGCGGTGCGAGAGGCCGGGGAAGGAGTAAAAAGCCTCGGCGATCGTCTTGCCGTCGACGCCGAGCTCCCGGGCAGCAGCGTAGGCGAAGGCGGCGTTCTGTCCGTTGTGCGAGCCGCGCAGCGCCCGCGCGGGGCCGAGATCGATCGACGCCGTGGCGTCGTCCCGCGCGAGGATCCGGCGATCGCGAACGAAGACGTCGGCGAGCGGCGATGCTTCCCCGGAGACGGAGACGAACTCGCGGACTGCCGGCGCGCTCTTTCAACCGGGCGCAGATCTCGCGGGAAAGACTGTCGTCGACCCCGATGAGCGCGATTTCGGACCGTGCGACGAGTCGCTCCTTGATCGCCGCATAATGGGCAAGATCGCCGTGCCGGTCGAGATGATCCGGCGTGATGTTTATGAGCAGGCCGACCGTCGGCGCCAGAGACGGAGCGAGGTCGATTTGATAGGACGAGCATTCGACGACGTGGGTGCGGCCATCGGCCGGCGGCGGCAGATCGAGGACCGGCACGCCGATATTGCCGCCGAGCGCGACTTCGCGACCCGCCTCCTTGAGCAGATGCGCGATCAGCGCCGTCGTGGTCGACTTGCCGTTGGTGCCCGTGATCCCGACGAACGGCGCATGCGGCGCTCGCGCGGCGCGTTCGCGGACGAAGAGCTCGATGTCGCCGACGATGGGGACACCGGCGCGGCGGGCGAGCTCGACCGTCCAATGGGGCTTCGGGTGCGTCAGTGGCGCTCCGGGCGAAAGCGCCAAGAGCCTGAACGAGCGCCAGTCGGCCTCAGCTAGATCAACGAGACGGAAACCCGCGGCGGCCGCGCGTTCGCGCGCCTTTTCGTTGTCGTCCCAGATCGCGGCTTCGGCTCCGCCCTCGACGAGCGCGCGCACCGTCGACAGTCCCGATCCGCCGAGGCCGAAGACGGCGACCCTCTGTCCGCGCAAGGTTTCGACCGGCGTCATCGTCACCTCAGCTTGAGCGAGGCGAGCCCGACCATCGCAAGCACGAAGGCAATGATCCAGAAGCGCATGACGATTTGCGACTCCGACCAGCCGAGCTGCTCGAAATGATGATGGATCGGCGCCATGCGGAACACGCGCCTGCCGGTCATCTTGAACGAGACGACCTGCACGATGACCGACACTGCCTCCATCACGAACAGGCCGCCGATCACCGCCAGTACGATCTCGTGCTTGACCGCCACCGCCATCGTCCCGAGCATCCCGCCGAGGGCGAGTGAGCCGGTATCTCCCATGAAGATCTGGGCCGGCGGAGCATTGAACCAGAGAAAGCCGACGCCCGCGCCGATCAGGGCGCCGCAGACCACCATCAGGTCGCCGGCGAAGGGCACGTGGTTGATCAGGAGGTAATGCGAGTAGATGGCGCTGCCGACCAGATAGGAGATGAGGCCGAGCGTCGCAGCGGCGATCATCACCGGCACGATCGCCAATCCGTCCAGCCCGTCCGTCAAGTTGACCGCATTGCCGAACGCGACGATCACGAACGGGCCGAACAGCAGAAAACCCCAGCCGAAATCGCAAACGAAGCCCGGGACGAACGGCAGGGCGAGCGAGCTCGCGGCGGGACCACCGACGCGCATGAGCGCATAGCTGGCAATCGCGGCAATGACATATTCGGCCGCCAGACGCGCGCGTCCGGAAAAGCCGCGATCCGACTGCTTCGTCACTTTCAGATAATCGTCGTAGAAGCCGATCGCCGCGAAGCCGAAAGTGACGAACAGCACGATCCAGACATAGGGGCTCTCGAGATTGGCCCACAGCAGCGCGGATGCGAACAGGCCGACCAGGATCATCAGGCCGCCCATGGTGGGCGTCCCCTTCTTCGTCAGAAGGTGCGAGGCCGGACCGTCGAGCCGGATCGGCTGTCCCTTGCCCTGCTTCAGCCGGAGCGCCGAAATGATCGCCGGACCGAAGAAGAAAACGAGGAAGAGGCCCGTTCCCGCAGCGCCCAGCGTGCGGAACGTCAGATAGCGAAAGAGGTGGAACGCGTTCGGTAGTTCAGGGATGTCGGCAAGCCAGGTCAGCATCGGGCCTCCTCGCCTTGCGTATCCGCTTGGGCGAAGCGCTCGCGCAGCGCCGCGACGAGCGGGCCCATCCGGCTGGCGTTCGAGCCTTTGACCATGACGACGTCACCGCCCCGCAGCGTGGCGGCGATTTCTTCCGTCAATTCGCCCGAGCGTTCGGCCCAGGCGGCGCGCATCGAGACCGGCGCCGCGACGTAGAGCGCGCGGGCGAGCGGCCCCACCCCGAACAGGAGATCGACCTTGTTGGCTTCGAGATCGGCCTCGAGCTCGGCGTGCATGGCGGGGCCGTTGGGGCCAAGCTCCAGCATGTCGCCGACGACCGCGATCCGACGGCCGTTCGGCCCGGGCTTCGCCGCGCCGAGCAGCTTCAGGGCCGCGCGCATCGAAGCGGGATTGGCGTTGTAGCTTTCGTCGATGATGGTTGCGGCGCCGTCGGGCGCGGCGACCGAAAAGCGCGCCCCCCTGCCCTTCTGCGCCGAGAAGCCGGCGAGCGCCGAGGCGCAGGCCTCGAGGTCGGCGCCGAGCGCATGCGCCGCGAGCAGAGCGCCGAGAGCGTTTTCGGCCATATGCGTTCCCGGCGCGCCGATTTCGAAGCGCAGGCCGACGCCCGAGAATGCGCGCCTCGATCCGCGAGCCGGATTCGCTTTGCACGATGTCGACGAGCTTTGCGTCGCTCCATTCGTCCGCGAAGGTCCACACGCTCGCGCCCTGCGCTGCGGCCGCTTTCGCGAGCCTTGCGAATTGCGGCGCGCCGCGATTGAGCACGGCCGCGCCTCCAGGTTCGAGCCCGAGGAAAATCTCGGCCTTCGCGTCGGCGATCGCCTCGAGCGAGCCAAGATGCTCGATGTGGACGGGCGCGATGGTCGTGACCACAGCGACATGCGGCCGAACCATCCGGGTCAGCGGGGTGATCTCGCCTGCGTGGTTCATGCCGATCTCGAACACGCCGAAGCGCGCGTCGGAGGGCATGCGGGCGAGGGTGAGCGGCACGCCCCAGTGATTGTTGTAGGACGCGGCCGCGGCGTGAGTCGCGCCGCATGCGCCAAGCATCTGGCGCAGCATTTCCTTGACGCTGGTCTTGCCGACCGAACCGGTTACCGCAACGACGCGCGCCTCTGCTCGCCCGCGCGAAGCGACCCCGAGCCGCTCCATGGCCGCCATCGTGTCGTCGACCGAGAAGACGGGACCGAGGGCCGCGAGCTCGGCCAACCGCTCGCGAGCGACCGCCGCCGCCGCGCCCGCCGCGAAGGCGCTGGCGACGTGATCGTGCCCATCGTGTGTTTCGCCCTTGATGGCGAAGAAAATGTCGCCGCGTCCGACCGTGCGGCTGTCAATCGACACGCCGTCGACCGCCCTGTTCAATGGGACGCTCGGCGCCGCTCCCAAGGCCTCCTTCAACTCTTTTTCCGTCCACAACACGCTCATTCGGCCTCCCGCAATGCCGCGCGCGCTTCGTCCGCATCGCTAAACGGCAGCACCGTGTCGCCGACAATCTGCCCGATTTCGTGACCTTTACCCGCAATCAACAAAGCATCGCCATCTTTGAGCATGCCGACGCCGGCGCGTATCGCCTCGGCGCGGTCGCCGATCTCGAGCGCGGATGGAGCGGCGGCAAGAATTGGGCGCGGATCGCAGCCGCGTTCTCCGAACGCGGATTGTCGTCGGTGACGATCGCGACGTCCGCGCGACGGATCGCGATATCGCCCATGATGGGCCGCTTGCCGGCATCCCGATCGCCGCCGCAACCGAAAACGAGGATGAGACGGCCGTGGACATAAGGACGAAGGGCCGCGAGCGCCTTTTCCAGCGCGTCGGGCTTGTGCGCATAGTCGACGAACACGGCGGCGCCGCGAATCTCGCCGATGCGCTCGAGCCTGCCGGGAGCCCCCTCCAGCGACTGAAGGGCGCTGAAGACGGCGTCCGCCTCGCTGCCCGTCGCAATGCAGAGACCCGCGGCGACCAGAGCGTTGGAGACCTGGAAATCGCCCGGCAGCGGCAGCGCGACGCATCGGCGCCGCCCGCCGAACTCGAGCTCCATCGTCGACGCGAGACCCGTTTTGGCGACCGAGACCAGTCGAATCGCATTGCCTCCGGCGCCGACCGAAAACACCTGAAGACCACGAAGACGGGCCGCGTCGATCACGCGAAGACCGACGTCGCTGTCGGCGTCGACGACCGCCGCCGAGCCATCCGGCAGAAGCTCGCGGAAGAGACGAAGTTTGGCGGCGAGATAGTGCTCGACCGTCGGATGGTAGTCCATGTGGTCGCGGCTCAAATTGGTGAAGGCGCCGGCGGCAAGACGCACGCCATCGAGGCGCTTCTGGTCGAGGCCATGTGACGAGGCCTCCATCGCCAGATGCGTGACGCTCGCGGCCGCCAGCCGGTCGAGCGTCCGATGCAGCTCGATCGGGTCCGGCGTGGTGAGCGATCCATAGATGGTCAATGGCCGTGAGACGACGCCGATTGTGCCGAGCGAGGCGGCCTCGAGCCCAAGCGAAAGCCATATTTGCCGAGCGAAGGCTGCGACCGAAGTCTTGCCGCTGGTGCCCGTGACCGCGACGATGGTCGCCGGCTGACGCGCGAACATACGAGCGGCGGCGCGGGCGAGCGCGGCGCGGGCGTCAGCGACTCTGACGAACGGCGCGCCGGCGATGGGATTCTCCCGCTCGGCGACAATGGCCGCCGCCCCGCGCGCAAGCGCATCACCGACATGCGCAAGGCCGTCATCCTTGGATCCGGCAAGGGCAAAGAACGCGTATCCCGGCTGGACCTTGCGGCTGTCGGACGCAATGCCGTCGATCTCGCGCGAAGCCATCGCATCGTCCGCATTCTCGAGATCGACGATGTCCCCAAGCCGCATCATCCCGCGCCGTTCACTCCTTGCCGGTCTTGTCCGCGTCGGCTCCATACCCCAGACGGGCGATGATGGGGAACGGCCGAATGGGCGCGTCCTTTGAAGGAGGCACGCCCTCGAGCGGCTCGATCCGGCGGATTAGCGCGCCTGCGACGCGGCCGGCGTTGTAGGCGGCGGTGTGATAACCGTGGTCCTCGGGCGCCGGCTGCGGTTCGTCGTAGAGCGTCAGGAACAAGAACCTGGGCTTGTCGGCCGGCGTGATCGCCATGAAGGTGTTGAATACCCTGTTTTGCGAGTAATGGCCGTGAATGATCTTGTCGGCCGTGCCGGTCTTGCCGCCGACATAGTAGCCGGGAATGTTGGCGAAGCTCGCCGAGCCGTGAGTCGCGTTCGAGCGCATCAGATAGCGCATCGATTCCGACGTCTGGGCGCTGACGACCCGATGGCTGACCTTGTCGGCTTCTTCCTGCGTGCGCGGCAGGAAGGTCGGGGTCATGATGTTGCCTCCGTTCACCAGTGCGCAGACGGCCATCACCGCCTGGATCGGGGCGACGTTGAGGCCCTGGCCGAAGGCGATGGTCATGGTGTTGAGCTCGCCCCAGCGCTTCGGCACCAGCGGCTCGGCGCTCTCCGGCAGTTCGGTGCGCAGCCGGTCGAGCTGGCCCATCTTCTTCAGGAATGCCTTGTGACCTTCGACGCCGACCATCAGCGCCATGCGCGCGGTGCCGATGTTCGAGGAATGGGTGAAGACTTCCGGCACGGTCAGCACGCGATGGGTAGCGTGGAAATCGTGGATGGTGAAGCGGCCATAGCGCAGGGACTCGCGCGCGTCGATGCGCGAGCCCAGATTGACCTTGCCCGACTCTAGCGCCATGGCGATCGACAGCGCCTTGAAGGTCGAGCCCATCTCGTAGACGCCGACGTTGATTCGGTTGATCTTCGACGGGTCTTGCGCGTCGATCGGCTCATTGGGATCGTAGTCGGGCAGAGATTCGAGCGCGAGCACCTCCCCCGTGTTGACGTCGATGACCATGCCGGCCGCGGCCTTGGCGCGGAAGCGCTCGATTCCGGCCATCAGTTCATCGCGCAGCGCGTGCGTCAATCTGAGGTCGATCGATAGCCGGACGGGCTTCAGGCTTTCCGGGTCGACGACGAAGCCGGGCACGTGCGGATCCGTCAGGCTCTGCTCGTCGAGATATTTCTCCATGCCGGCGATGCCGACATTGTCCTTGTCGACGTACCCGAGCACGTGCGCGCCGACCGGCCCGTTGGGATAGACGCGCTTGTTCTCGGGCAGGAACCCAACGCCCGGCAGGCCGAGATGGAAGATCTCCTCCTGCTCTTTCGGCGTGATCTGCCGTTTGACCCAGACGAAGCCCTTCTTCGACCCGAGCCGCTCGCGCAGCTCCTTTGCGTCGACGTCCGGCAGCACCGCGGTAATGAGCTCGACCGCCTCGTCCTTGTCGATGATGCGATTGGGTTCGGCGAAGACCGACATCGTTTTCACGTCTGTCGCAAGGAGCTCTCCGTTGCGGTCGAGCAGGTCGGGGCGAGCGCCCGAAACAGCCTGGTCCGCGGCCTCCCTGAGTGTCTGCGGCGGATCGTGCGAAACGCCGAGCACGACGAGCTTCACTCCGAGGGCGGCATAAGCGGCGAACACGCCCAGCGCGAGCGTGCGGATGCGTCCGCCCGATCGGTCGAGCCGGGTCAGCAGGAGCGCGTGGACGAACGCCTTCGCTTTCGTGACCGTGAGCAACGAGCGCAAAGTCGGCTGCGGCCTGCCGGGCGCAGGCGGTTCGAGGTCGACGCCGAAATTCTCCGGCACGTAGCGACGGAAGAGTGCGATGACGGCGCGGGAAGCGGGCCCTCTGCGCCTTGCTCCTCTGCGAGGCGCATGTTTCATGCCGTCCGTCCGCCGGTCAATGGTCAACTGTCCGGGGTGCTGCGACGTGGGCGCCTGAGGCGGCTCGAGATCGATGCCGAAATTATTAGGCGCGTAGCGGCGGAAGAGCGCGATGACGGCGTCACGCGCGCGTGTTGCTATGATCGCAGCTCGTGAAACAGCGTCGTTCGGCGTCCGAGCCATGTCACCTCACACTCGGCGTGGCGCCGCCGGCGACGGTCACCGGAACGGCGGGAGCGACGTTGTCCTTCATGAAGCCGAGCAATTCGAGCTCGCGCCCAATCGAATCTGTCTTCGGCTTGGCCTCCGGCAGCTCGTCCACGGTCGCGATCTGAGATAGCTGCAAAGGCTGGAAGCCAAGCTTCAAATCGGCCAGCGCCTGCAGCCGGTCCGGACGCGCGAGATGGGCATATTCAGCCCGCAGCATATTGATTGCGTCCTTCTCCTTGGCGATGAGATGGCGCATCTTCACGAGCTGCTCGGAAGCGTAGATCGTGCGATACTTGACGCCGTAAACGTAAGCTGCCGATCCGATCAGCGCCGCGATCGCGAATGCATGCAAGAGCCGCCAAATCATCTGTGCCTCCCCCGCCGCGCCGGCGGCTGCGTTAATGCCCAAAGCGCCTCGTCCGCCGCCCGCGCCGGCGCTTGCAGCCGAACCGCGTGACGCAGTTTCGCCGAGCGAGAGCGCGGATTGGCCGCGGACTCAGCGCCGCTCGGCTCGATCGGTTGGCCGCGCGGGACCTCGAAGGTCGGCTGGGCTTCGGCCGGCTCGCCCGGAAGCAGCCGCGACGCTGCGCGTCCCCGTGCCGAGCGCGCGCCGAGGAAGAGCTTGACGATACGGTCTTCGAGCGAATGGAAGGTCACCACGGCGAGCCGTCCGCCCGGCTTCAACAAGCTTTCGGCCGCCGTCAGGCCGCGCAACAGCTCGCCAAGCTCGTCGTTGACTGCGATGCGCAGGGCCTGGAAGGTCCGCGTCGCCGGATGCGTGAGTTCGCCGCGGCGAGCGGGAGCGACGCGCGCCACCATATTCGCGAGTTGCAGCGTCGAGACGAACGGCGTCGTCCTGCGGTCGGCAGCGATCGCTCGCGCGATTCGACGCGCGGCGCGCTCTTCTCCGAAGTGGAACAGGATGTCCGCGATCGTCGCCTCGTCTTCTTCCCGCAGGATGTCCGCCGCGCTGCGTCCCTTGTCTTCCATCCGCATGTCGAGTGGAGCGTCGAAGCGCAGTGAAAAGCCCCGCTCCGCCTCGTCGAGCTGCATCGACGAGACTCCGATGTCGAACACGATCCCATCGGCCTTCTCGAGGCCGAGGGCCTGCATCACCGGGCCGAGGGCGCCGAAGCGCGCTTCGACCAGGCGCAGCCTGCCGACCGATGCCGCGACGAGGTCCGCGCCGCCTCGGATGGCGGCGGGATCGCGGTCGAGCGCGACGACGTCAGCGCCGCGGTCGAGGAGTGCTCGCGCATAGCCGCCGGCGCCGAACGTTGCGTCGACGATCAGCGCCCCTTCGCGCGGCTGAAGCGCCTCCAGGACCTCGGCGAGCAGAACCGGGACGTGGCGCGAGATCTCGCTCATGCCGCCGAATTGGCGCCGCGCTCGGCCCGTAAGCGCAGCAGGCGGCTGCGCGCCTCCTCGAGGTAGCCGCCGAAGCGGGACGGCTCCCAGATCTGGAACTTGTGTCCCAGCCCCACGAACACGGCTTCCTCGTGCAGGCCCAGCGAAGTCTTCAGCCGCTCGTCCAGCGACACACGGCCGTCCGCATCCATGCGCAGGATCTCGCTCGTCCCCATGAGCGCAGTCGCCAGAGCGTCGCTGGCTGGCGAGAACGCCGGCATCGTCGCGATGAGCGAGTCGATCTCGGCCAGGAGACGGTGGCCGCCGCAATCGAGGGCCGGAACGTCGAGCGACGGATAGGCATAGACGCCCTCGAACCCGTCCTTCGCCAGGACCTGCCGGAACGGCGCCGGAATTGAAATCCGGCCTTTTGCGTCGAAACGATGGGTGAAGTGGGAGAGGAAGCGTTCCAAGGGGAGCCACCTCGACGCGCGAGGAACCCAGGGCGGGACGAGCAGGGCTCGAGAGCGTCTGCTCGCGGTCCGTAAGCGGGATGATGTGGGATAACATGGGAACCCATGGGCATCAATGGGTATATGGGGTCGACAAGGTTAAACTTGCGTTACGCCGAAGGAGTTTGGAGGAGAGTCTCTCGCCGCCCTGCGCCGCCTCCTGGCGCCAAAGGCCTTACCCGCGCGCCCTACTCTCGCTTTTCGAGCGCGCAGGTGTTCATTCCGACGAGTCTCAGCGTGGCGCGCGAGAGCGAATCTCGACCTCGGCGCCCGAGCGGCGGAGGCCGCTAACCATGTCCAGCAAGTCCGCCCGACAATTTCTTGCCATCTGAACAAAACAGGAACATCATGTGTTCCGACTGTCAGTGCAAATCCGGCATCTTTCGAAAAACTCCGCCCAAACAGGCGGGAGAGTGAGGCGAGCATGAATGAAAATACGCCGCCAACCGTCAAGCGACAGCTCGACGCCTATGGCAGGATCTTGCGGCGGGGACGCATCCTGGCCCGACGCCGCGAGGGCTGGGCCTATGACGAAATCGCGCGCGAGGAGGGGCTGACCGCCGAGCGCATCCGGCAGATCGTTCGCGAGGTTTTTCGAAAGCGGCCGATCGAGAACGGCGCCGATCACGCGAAACTTCAGCTGGCGCGCTTGACGCCAGCGCTGCAGGCGGCGGAGGCGGCGATCCTCGAGGGCGACGTGAGGGCCATTTCGCCTTTCCTGAAGGCGCTGGACCGGGCCGACCGCTGGCAGGCGGTCGCCTTGGCCTACGCAGAGGAGGACGACGGCGCCCGCAAGAGGCTGATGGACAAGCTCAATCAAGTAGCCGAGCGGCTCTACGGGAGCGAGTCGCAAGACGATGAGGCTCCGCACGGCGTCGAAGCCGCCGCCGAACCGGTTTGACGGCTTTTCCTTTCGGCTTTTGCGCGAATTGCCGGGTCCGGCTGGTTCCTTCAACCGCGCCCGACAGCGAAGAGAGAGAGAGTGGAAAAATGGAGCAGCAGAGGGTTTCCGTTCCGAGGCGGTTTCTGAGCGAAAAGGAGCGGATGTTGCGGCGTGAGCGCATTTTCGGCCGGCTGCGCGAGGGCTGGGCCTATGGCGACATCGCCCAGGCGGAGAGCCTGTCGAGCAAACGCATCAGCCAGATCGTCAGCAAAACTTTGCAAGCGCGAGCCGTGGACTGCGCCAAGGACCACGCAATGCTGCAGCTCGCGCGCCTCGAGCCGGCGCTGAGAACTCGCCGCTGGCGCGCTCGCAGAGGGCGACGTCGGGGCGATCTCGCCCTATCTCAAGCTTCTCGATCGGCTCGACCGTTACCAGAGGCCCTTGGCGGCCATCGACGTCTACGACGACAAGGCGCGCGAAAGACTGCTCGCCAAGATGGACCGCATCCTCGCCCGCATCCACGCCGAAGAGGCGAGGAAGGCCGCGAAGGCGACGGCGAGAATGGACGCGCCCCGGTTGCCGGCGGACAGCACTGGCGGCAGGCCGGCGGACGAGACGGACGGCGAAGGGTGACCCCAACCTGAAACAATTTTGATTCCGGCGTAACCGATTGAAAAATCTGGAATTCGCGGAAGACTTTTCCTTGGATTCGGCTTCCCCTGGCTTTGCTCCGGTTGCCGCGGACTTTCGCGGAATTCCCCCTGGCTTGGATCGTCATGCCCAATGAAAGAATGCAGTTTAATCGAACCAGTGCGGTCCCGGCGCGCTCCAACGAAGCCGTCCAAGCCGCCTATGTCCAATCCTCCGCCTTGCGCCCATGCGCGCTCTACCGCACCGAGTAAGGCTCCACATGCCAGATTTCGGTGGCGTACTCGCGGATCGTTCGGTCGCTGGAAAACTTGCCGGAGCCGGCAATGTTGAGAATGACCTTGCGCGCCCATTCGTCCGGCTTGCGATAGAGATCGACGAGCGAGCCGTCGGCGCGAAGGTAGGACGTCAGATCGGCGAGGTGCATGAACTGGTCGCCGTGGGTCAAGAGCGCGCCACGCAGCGGCTCGAAGATACCCGGCTCCTCCGGGCTGAAATGGTCGGAGAAGATCAGATCGAGCGCCTTTCGCGTTTCCGGCTCGTTCTGATAATGCCAATAGGGGCTGTACCAGGGGCGGCTGCTGGCTACTTCGTCGGCCGTGAGGCCAAACAGGAAGAAGTTTTCTTCCCCCGCCTCCTCCGCCATCTCGATGGTGGCGCCGTCGCGCGTCCCGAGCGTCAGCGCGCCGTTCATCATGAACTTCATGTTGCTGGTGCCGCTCGCTTCATAACCCGCGGTCGAAATCTGGTTCGAGACGTCGGCGGCTGGAATGAGGCGCTCGGCCAGCGAAACATTGTATTCCGGCAGGAACGCCACGTTCAGCTTGCCGCGAACCGTGGGATCGTTGTCGATCGTCTGAGCCAGGTTGTTGATGAACTTGATGATGACCTTCGCCAGGTAATAGGCGGGCGCCGCCTTGCCGGCGAAGAGAAACGTCCTCGGCGGAACGTCCAGCCCGGGGTTCTCGCGCAGCCGCTGATAGAGGACGACGATCCTCAGCGCGTTGAGCAACTGCCGCTTGTACTCGTGAATGCGCTTGACCTGGCAATCGAACATTGTGGCCGGGTCGACGCTCATGTCCGAGTTTGCCTTGAGCCACTCGCTGAAGCGAGTCTTGCAGGCGCGCTGTGCGCGCTGGATCTCCTCCCGGAAGGTGGCGTCGTCCGCCAGCGGCCGAAGCTTCTGCAACTGCGCGAGGTCGGTGACCCAGGCGTCGCCGATGGCGGCGGAAATCGTGTCGGCGAGGGAAGGATTCGCCAGTCGAAGCCAGCGCCTCGGCGTGACCCCGTTGGTCTTGTTGTTGAAGCGTTCGGGAAACGCCTCCGCGAGGTCGCGCACCGTCGTCTTGCGCAAAAGTTCGGAATGGATCGCGGCCACGCCGTTAGTGCTATGCGAGCCGACGATCGCCAGATTCGCCATGCGAATCTGCTTCATCTGCCCTTCCTCGATCAGGCTCGTTCGGGCTATCCGGCCACCGTCGCCGGGGAAACGGGCGCGAATGTCGTCAAGCAGCCGGCGGTTGATCTCGTAGATGATCTCGAGTTGGCGCGGAATAAGGGCCTGCATCCATTCGACCGGCCAGCGCTCCAGCGCCTCGGGAAGCAAGGTATGGTTGGTGTAGGCGAGGGTCCGGCGTGTGAGGTCCCACGCCTCGTCCCAATCCAGACGCGCTTCGTCGAGCAGAATGCGCATGAGCTCCGGCACGGCGAGGCTCGGATGCGTGTCGTTGAGCTGGATAGCGACCTTCGTGGGCAGCGTCTCCCAATCGCTATTCGACTCGCGAAACCTGCGAATGGCATCGGCGAGCGAACAGGCCACGAGGAAATATTCCTGCATCAGGCGGAGTCCGCGGCCTTGAGGCGTGTGGTCGTCCGGATAAAGGACGCGGGTCAGCAATTCGGCGTTGAGCGCCTCGGCTATGGACGCGACGAAATCGCCGCCGCTGAACCGCTGAAAGTCGAACGCATGCGCGGCCGTGGCGCTCCAAAGGCGAAGCGTGTTGATCGTCTTGCCGCCGTAGCCGATCACCGGCCGATCATACGGGACGCCGATAAGAGTGGTTGGGCCTTGCGGGACCATGTGCAGCGATCCCGCGCGCACTTCGAACGAGCAGGCGAATGTCACCTCGACGCTCTCGTTGGCGCGAACGACCTCCCAAGGGTCGGGATGACGCAGCCAATTGTCCGACCGCTCCTCTTGCCAACCATTACGAATCTTCTGGCGGAAAATGCCGTGCTCGTAGCGCAGTCCGTAACCCATCGCCGGAAGCTGCAACGTCGCCATGGAATCGAGGAAACAGGCGGCCAGGCGGCCGAGCCCCCCGTTGCCCAGCCCCGCGTCCGGCTCCTGGCCCAGGACCTCGATCCACTCACGACCGCGCTCGGCGAACGCCTTCTCGACCAAGGGGTCGAGCATGAGATTCATCACGTTATTTGCGAGCGAGCGACCAATCAGAAACTCGATCGAAATGTAGTAGACCCGCTTCGGATTCTCCCGTGCGTAAGTCTCGTCCGTGCGCAGCCAGCGATCCGAGAGGATGTCCCGCACTGTACGGGCGGCGGCTTCGTAGCGCTCCCGTTCGTCCGACAACTCGAGCTCGACGACATTGTCGAACTTCAGGTGCCGCTCGTAGAGCGCGTGCGGGGTTCCGGCGAAGCGCGCCGAGCCGACGCCGTACTGCCGCAGCAGCTGGTCCTCGTCAATCGAAACTTCCTCAGCTTTGTCCAAAGCGTCGTTGCCGTCCATCGCTCCGCCCTCGCTTCCCATCGATCGTGGCCGCCCGAGTCTCTCCTCAGAGAACGCGGCCGCGGCGGCATCCCGCAGCTTCTCCGCTCGCGCGCAATAACACGCCTCTTCATGCCTTTCGCCGTCGCGACTTGGATAGACTCCGCTCGTGACGGCTTGGCGACGCGGACGTTCGCTTGTACGCAGTGTCGCCTACCCGTCCGGATTGTCCGCCCCGGTCGAGCTCTGCGCCTGGCCGCGCCTCTGCCCGCCCCAGACCCAGTCCTTGATCTCGGGCATGTCGTCACCGACGCGGCGGATGTATTCCTTGTGGTCGATCAGCTTGTCGCGCAGCGCCTGCTTGGCGTAGGCGGCGCGTTGGGCGAGGCCCGGGACGCGGTCGATAACGTCCATGACCAGATGGAATCGGTCGATGTCGTTGAGCACGCACATGTCGAAGGGCGTGGTCGTCGTCCCCTCCTCCTTGTAGCCGCGCACGTGGATATTGTCGTGGCCGTGACGGCGGTAGGTCAGGCGGTGGATGAGCCAGGGATAGCCGTGGAAAGCGAAAATGATGGGCTTATTGGTCGTGAACAGCGCGTCGAAGTCGCGATCGTCGAGCCCGTGCGGATGCTCGCTCGGCGGCTGCAGCCGCATCAGGTCGACGATGTTGATGACCCGAACCTTGAGTTCGGGTGCGTGCTGGCGCAGCAGGTCGACCGCCGCGAGGGCTTCGATTGTCGGTATGTCGCCGCAGCAGGCCATCACGACGTCCGGCTCGCCGCCGAAATCGTTGCTCGCCCATTCCCAGATGCCGAGGCCCGCGGTGCAGTGCTTGATCGCCTGGTCCATGTTCAGCCATTGCGGGGACGGTTGCTTGCCGGCGACGACGACGTTCACGTAATCCCGGCTGCGCAGGCAGTGGTCGGTCACCGACAGGAGGCAGTTGGCGTCCGGCGGCAAATAGACACGCACCACCTCCGCCTTCTTGTTGATCACATGATCGATGAAGCCCGGATCCTGGTGGGAGAAGCCGTTGTGGTCCTGCCGCCAGACGAGGCTGGACAGGAGATAGTTGAGCGAAGCGATCGGCCTTCGCCACTCGATGTCCCGGCACACCTTCAGCCACTTTGCGTGCTGGTTGAACATGGAATCGATGATGTGGATGAATGCCTCGTAGCAGGAGAAGAAGCCGTGCCGGCCGGTCAGCAGATAGCCCTCGAGCCACCCCTGGCACTGGTGCTCGCTCAACATCTCCATAACGCGTCCGTCCGGCGCGAGGTGGTCGTCGTAGGAAACCGTCTCGGCGACCCAGGCGCGGTTCGTCACCTCGAGCACGTCCTGCCAGCGGTTGGAATTGCTCTCGTCGGGACTGAACAGACGGAAGTTGCGCGCCTCGAGGTTCAATTTCATCACATCGCGCAGAAAGGTCCCCATCACCCGGGTCGCCTCCGCAGTCGCGGCGCCGGGCGCGGGAACCTCGACCGCGTAGTCGCAGAAGTTCGGCAGCCTGAGGTCGCGCAACAAGGCGCCGCCGTTGGTGTGCGGGTTGGCGCTCATCCGGCGCGTGCCCGCCGGCGCCAGCGCGGCCAGTTCCGCCTTGAGACGGCCCGTCGCGTCGAACAGCTCCTGCGGCCGGTAGCTCTTCATCCAGGCTTCAAGGATGCGAACGTGCTCCGGGTGGCCCCGAATTTCGCTCATCGGCACCTGATGAGCGCGCCAGTAGCCTTCCTCCCGCTTGCCGTCGATCTCCTTCGGGCAGGTCCAGCCCTTCGGCGTGCGCATGACGATCATCGGCCATGTGGGCCGCAGAGAGAAGCCATGAGATCGAGCATCTCGCTGAATGCCCCGAATGTCATTGATCGCCTTCTCGAGCGTCGCCGCCATCAGCTCGTGCATCGTGTTCGGGTCATCGCCCTCGACGAAATGCGGGGCGTAGCCGTAGCCACGCATGAGCGCCTCGAGCTCGTCGTGCGGGATGCGTGCGAGCACGGTCGGATTCGCAATCTTGTAGCCGTTGAGATGCAGGATCGGCAGCACCGCGCCGTCCCGAACGGGATTGAGGAACTTGTTCGAGTGCCAGCTCGTCGCCAGCGGCCCCGTCTCGGCCTCGCCGTCGCCGATTACACAAGCGACGATGAGGTCGGGGTTGTCGAAGGCGGCGCCATGGGCGTGGGACATCGAATAGCCGAGTTCCCCGCCTTCGTGGATGGAACCGGGCGTTTCCGGCGCGACGTGGCTCGGAATGCCGCCGGGGAAGGAGAACTGGGTGAAGAGCCGCTTCATCCCCTCCTCGTCCTGCGAGACATTCGGATAGACCTCGCTGTAGGTGCCCTCGAGATAGGCGTTGGCGACCAGCCCCGGTCCGCCGTGGCCGGGCCCGGTGACGTAGATCACGTCGAGGTCGAGCTTCTTGATCAACCGGTTGAGATGGACGTAGATGAAGTTCAAGCCGGGCGTGGTGCCCCAGTGCCCGAGGAGGCGCGGCTTGACGTGGTCCTCCGACAGCGGCGTCTTGAGCAGCGGATTGTCGAACAGATAGATCTGCCCGACCGACAGATAGTTCGCCGCGCGCCAGTAGGCGTCGATCAGCGTGCTTTCCTTGTCCGACAATACGTTCGCCATCCGCCCTCTCCCGTTCTCCGACGATGCGCCCGCCGTCGGCTTCGTCATTCCGACGGGGGACGTCCGTCAGCCCGGCTCATCTTCGTGACCCAGCTCCCGTTCCAGCCTTTCGACCCGACCCTCTGGCTCGGCCGCCCGTTCGAGCTCCCACCGTGCCCTGATCCAGTGCTCCTTGGCGCGCCCCTCGGGTCTGCCTTCAGCTTCCCAGATCTCGTAGGCGCGCAGGCGGATGCGATGTTCGTCGGGCTCCGCGTGGCGAGACTCCTGGGAGTGGGACTCGTCGTGGGGTTCCTGGTCCATGGATTGCCTCCTATAGCGCCCTTCATTCTTTCACCAAAGGACGCCGGTTCGATGACATTCGGAAGACGGTCGGGCGGCATGTATTCCCCGTTGCGCTCGGGCCAAAACTTCGCTCAACTGCGGGCGGGTCGGGCGCGAAGACCGGGCGCAGGCCTAGGGAGGGCGACATGGCGAACGACGTCGAGCAGCGAACGCTGACGAAAGTCGCCTGGCGGTTCATCCCGTTCCTGATCCTATGCTATTTCGTCGCTTATCTCGACCGGGTCAACGTCGGCTTCGCCAAGCTGACGATGGACGCCGAGCTCAACCTGTCGGAAACCGCGTTCGGTTTCGGCGCGGGTGTGTTCTTTCTCGCCTATTTCCTGTTCGAGGTGCCCTCGAACATCATCCTTGACAAAGTCGGAGCGCGGCGTTGGATCGCCCGCATCATGCTGTCCTGGGGCGTGATATCCGGCGCGATGGCGTTCATCCCGGAAATCGCCCGGGCGACCGGACTCAGCGCCGAACACACATTCTACCTGCTGCGAATCCTGCTTGGCTTCGCCGAGGCGGGGTTCTTTCCGGGCATCATCTTTTTCCTGACCCTGTGGTTCCCCGCCTCCTATCGGGCCCGGATCGTCGGCTATTTCATGGCGGCGGTGCCGCTGTCGTCCGCGCTCGGCTCGCCCGTCTCGGCGTGGATGCTCGACTTTGACGGGACGTCGGGCCTGCACGGCTGGCAATGGCTGTTCATTCTCCAGGCCCTGCCCTCGATCGTCCTCGGCTTCGTCACCTTCTTCTATCTCACCGACCGGCCGGCGGACGCGACCTGGCTCGACGCCGAGGGCCGCCGCTGGCTGCAGCGCCGCCTCGCGCTCGAGGATAACCGGCGCGAGCATGTCTCGCCGGCGAGCACGCTCGCGAGCCTCTATGACTATCGGGTGCTCGCCCTGTCGCTCGTCTATTTCGGCGCCGTCGCCTGCCTCTACGGCGTCAGCTTCTGGCTGCCGACCATCGTCAAGGGCTTCGGCGTGTCGATCGCGGCGACCGGCTGGATCAACGCAATCCCCTATGTCGTGGGCTTCGTCGGCATGGTCTGGTGGGGCATGCGCTCGGACCGCGAGGGCGAGCGGACGATGCATCTCGCGGTCGCACTGACGCTTGCGGCGATCGGGATCGGCGGCTCCGCCTTCCTCGGCCAGCCTGTCGCCAAGATGATCGCGCTGACGGTCGGCGCTTTCGGCGTTTTCGCCTCGCTGCCGATCTTCTGGACCCTCCCGACGGCGTTTCTCGCCGGGGCGGCTGTCGCGCCAGGCATTGCGGCGATCAACTCGATCGGCAACCTGTCCGGCTATTTCGGCCCCTTCATCATGGGCTGGATCAAGGACTTGACCGGCAGTTTCACTTGGGGGCTGGTGACGATCGCGGCCTGCGCGGTGGTCGCCCTCGCGATTAAGCTGGCGTTGGGCCACAACCCGCAGTTGGAACGCGCCCCGGAGGCGGCGAAATGACGATAGGAGGACCATCTATGCTGACGCGACGCGCTTTCGCCGCCTGCGCCCTGTGCGCCGCCGGCGGCTTTCTGGCGACCGGAGTCGAGGCCGAGAACGCGCCGGCCGGATTGAAACGGACGCTGCTCAAGCAAACCGACGGGCCAATGGAAGGCTACGTCACCGTCGAGATGAAGATCGAGATCGAGCCGGACGCCATGGTGGCGCGCCACACCCATCCTGGGATCGAATCGAGCTATCTGATCGCAGGCGGCCTTGAACTCGCGGTCGAGGGCGAAGGAACCCGGATGCTTGCGCCGGGCGACGGCTTCCAGATTCCGCCCCGCACTCCGCACGGCGGCAAGAACGGGCCGGCGAAGACCGTGCTCGTCGGAACTTACGTGGTCGAGAAGGGCAAGCCGCTGGCGTCGCCGGCGTGACGCGGGAACGGCCTCGGCACCAAGCGGATGCGGCGCCGGCGTGGCATTCCAGTTCATCCTGATCGCCCTCAGCGGCCGCGCGGGCAAAAGTGGACGCACTTTAGTCGGCGTTCTATTGTTGGCTCTTCGTCGAGAGATCCATGATCACGTTGCCCCAGCTAGCAGCGGAAGCACTAGGCTCGTTCCTTGCCGCCGACATGAAGGATCGGTTCGGACGTTCGCATGCTCGCCTGGCCGAAATTATTCCGTTCGCAGCACGGCTCACGCTGGAATGCATCGGCAACAGCGACGCCCTCTATCACAACGTTGAGCATACGATGCTCATCACCCTGGCCGGCCACGACATCTTCAAAGGGCGGGCGCTGCTGACGGCCTCGACCCCAAGCGAGTATTCGAACTTCGTTGTTGCCTGCCTGGCGCACGACATCGGATACGTCCGCGGCATCGTCAAAGGGGACGGGGAGGACGGCTTGGTTGTCGACGCTGCCGGCCGAAAGGTCACACTGCCGCGCGGCTCCTCCGACGCCGCTCTCGCGCCTTATCACGTCGAACGGTCCAAGCTGTTCGTCCTGGATCGTTTCGCAGAGATCGAAGAGTTCGACGGCGCGCAGATCGCAGGTGCAATCGAGCACACACGTTTTCCGTACTCGTCTGCGCCCGATGACGAAAAGGTCAGCGAATGGGCCACGCTTCTGCGCGCCGCCGACCTGGTCGGTCAGCTCGGCGATCCACGTTATCTGAAAAAAGCCAATGCGCTCTATTATGAATTTGAGGAAATCGGCCTGAACAGGCAGCTTGGCTACGAGTTCCCAGCGGACCTGATCGACAGCTATCCGCAATTCTACTGGGACAGGGTGTCTCCTCACATTCAGAAAGCCATCCGTTACTTGAGCGTAACCTCAAGCGGACGGCAATGGATCAACGGCCTCTACAGCAATGTCTTTCGCGCTGAGCATGAACCGCGCCCTTTGCAGCCGCAACCATAACTGGAACAAAGACGCTTCAACTATACGGTGCCCCTGGATCCCGGGCGATGCGGCGCCTATGGACGCTCGAAGAGACGGGGAAGCCATATCAGTCGAGTGTGTGATTGGATTAAAGATAAACAGTCGAGCACGACGCACGTCAGGGCAATGCGACATCCGTTATTTCCCGCATCAAACCATGAGAGCGAATAGGTCTCATGGCTTTGCACTGGACATGCCCGCTGGTCTCGACGATCTTCGCCGAACGCGAATTGAGGTGCGGCCATGGACGTCGGGGTTTGGCTGCGGAGCCTCGGTCTCAGTCGGTACGAGGCTGCCTTCCGTGACAACTCGATCGACGCCGACGTTTTGCCCGATCTGACCGATGGCGATCTGGCGCAGCTTGGCGTCAATCTCGGGGACCGCAAGCGCCTGCTGAAGGGGATTGCAAGTCTGGGACTTGGCGGACCGGCCAGGCCCCTGCATCCGTCCAAAGACGCAGCCGAACGTCGGCCCATCACAGTCCTGTTCTGCGACCTTGTCGGTTCGACCAGCATCGCCGCCAAGCTCGACGCCGAGGATTGGCGCAATCTCGTCGAGTCCTACCTCGACACAGCCTCGGCGGCCGTGACGAGGTTCGGCGGCCGCGTTCAGGATAGGCTCGGCGACGGGCTCATGGCGCTATTCGGTTATCCGCAAGCGCAGGAGAACGACGCCGAACGCGCTGTCCGCGCGGCGCTCGCCATTCAGAGAGCGCTCGACGAACTCAACGCCAGGAACGCCGGCAAAGACGAACCACAGCTGGTGGCGCGCATCGGCCTGGAATCCGGCCAGGTCGTGGTGGACGCGACTGGCGCAGTGTTCGGCGAGGCGCCGAACGTCGCTGCGCGGGTGCAATCCCTCGCCGAACCGGGGTCGGTTATCGTCACCGCAGGAGTCCAGCGCCAGGTCGCAGGGCTGTTCGTCGCGGAGGAGCGTGGGGTGCATGGGCTGAAAGGCATGCCCGCTCCGGTTGTGCTCTATCGGATCGTACGCGCAAGCGGCGGCGGTCGGCGGGGCGGCGCGCGCGTGCTGACGCCGCTCGTGGGACGCGAGGAAGAGCTCGAACGACTGAGTCGGCGCTGGGAGCGTGCGCGTTCCGGCGAAGGCCAGCTTGTCCTCGTCACCGGCGAGCCGGGCATCGGAAAGTCACGGTTGATCCAGGAGTTTCACGCCCAGCTCGGCGAGACGCCCCACACATGGGTGGAATGGTCGTCCTCGCAGCTTTTGCAAAACACGCCGCTGCATCCGATCGTGGAGTGGGCGCGCCTGCGGTTCGGCGGCGCCGATGCGCCAGACGGACAAGGGCTTGCTGATCTCGAGAATACGCTGCGGCTGGTCGGTCTCGACGTCGACAAGTACGCGCCGCCCCTGTCCGCGCTTCTGGCCGAGCGTCAGGTAGCCGCGTTCACCCCGGAAGAACTGCGTCGCCGGCAATTGGAGGCGATATCGGCCTGGATTCTGGCGGGCGCACGGTCGCAGCCGATCGTGCTCGCCTTCGAAGATTTGCACTGGGCCGATCCGACCTCGCTCGACCTCATGCGCATGCTTGCCGAGCGCGGCGCACAGGCGCCGCTCCTGGCCATTGCGACTGGACGGCCTGAGTTTCGTCCGCCCTGGAACATAAGTGCACACCATAGCGCAATCTCTTTGTCCCCGCTGGATCGCGCGCAGGTCGCGCGCATGGTCAGCCAACTCGCCTCGCGTCATGCGCTGTCCCAAGAGGTCGTTGAAGGGGTAAGCGAGCGCAGCGGCGGCGTGCCCCTGTTTGTCGAAGAGGTCACGCGCCTCCTCCTGGAACGCCGTGTCGAGGGCGGCGCGCCGGCGATCCCGCCGACTCTCCAACAGTCGCTCGCCGCCCGGCTCGACCGCCTCGGCCCCGCTCGCGAGATTGCGCAGATCGGCGCCGTGCTCGGGCGCAACTTCCCGCACGCGCTGCTCCAAGCCGTCGCCGACCTCGACGAGGCAGAGCTCTGGTCGGCTCTGGAGCGGCTCGCCGAGGCCGACATCCTATTCATCGAGGGAGATGGGTTGCGGGCGAACTACCGCTTCAAACACGCGCTGATCCAGGATGCCGCCTACGAGAGCCTCTTGAAGAGCCGCCGCCGGGCGCTGCACCGGCGCGCCGCCGAACTCCTGCGGGACAACCCCGAGCGCGCGGCGGCGGAGCCGGAGGCGATCGCCCGACATTTCACCGAGGCGGGCCTCGATGATCTCGCGATCGAATGGTGGGGCAAGGCGGGCGATCAGGCATTGCGCCGTTCGGCCTTCCAGGAAGCGATCGCTCATCTCGGCAAGGCGATCGCGATGGCGGACAAGGCTGATGCGACCGCGCGGCAGGCGACAGGCCGCTCGGCCTCAGCGAATCAGCGACTGGCGCAACTTCACGTCGCCTACGGCAACGCACTGATCGCTGCGCGCGGCTATGCGGCGCCCGAAACGACAGAAGCCTTCGCCAGAGCTCGCGAGTCCGCGTCTGGCGGCAAGGATGCGACCGAAAAATTGGCGGGCGTCTACGGTCTCTGGGTTGGCGGATATGTGCGCGGCGAGCTCCCGTCGATGCGGGCTCACGCCCAGGCCTTCCTCGACGACGTCGCGGCAAGACCCGATTCGCCAGAGGCCGCTGTCGCGCATCGCGTCGCCGGAATCACTTGCTGGTTCGCGGGAGGATATCGCGAGGCGCGGGATCACTTCGCAAGAGCGCTCGAGGTGTTCAAACCAGGTCGCGACGATGACCTGGCCTTTCGCTTCGGATTCGACCCTGGCGTTGGAGCGATGGGCTACCTCGCGTCTGCGTTGTGGCCGCTCGGTGAGGTCGATCGCGCGATTTCGCTGATCGATCGCATGCAGAGCCGGAGCGCGGAAATCACTCATGCCGGCACGCTCGCGTTTGCAAGATTGCACACCGCCTTGTTCGAATCGATGCGCCGAGACCCCGCGCGCGTCGAATCGAACGCGTCTGAGCTCGCGCGGCTCGCGCGTGAGCACAAGCTGGCCTTCCATGGCGCGGCCGCCGCATTTCTCGAGGGCTGGGTGAAAGCCCAGAGCGGTACGCCCGGCGGGCTCGAGGAAATGCGCCGCGCCCACGAGCAGGTACGCCAACAGAGGGTTCTGACCTTCCTTGACTTGGGAACCATCGCGCTTGCCGAGGCGGAAGCGCGGGCTGGCGATCTCCAACGCGCCGGCGTGCTCCTCGACGAAGCGCTGGAGACGGACGAGCGCGCGTCATGTCGCGCGTTCGAAGCAGAGCTGCGTCGGGCTCGCGGAGAAATCCAGCTGCTGCGCGACCCCACCGATCCCGCGCCAGCGGAAGACGCCTTCCTGGCCGCTATCGCGGTCGCGAAGCAGCAAGGCACGCGCAGCTTCGAACTGCGAGCCGCGCTGTCGCTCGCCAAGCTTTATGCCGCGACTGGCCGCCCCGCGCGCGCCCACGCCGTTCTCGCGCCAGCGCTCGAAGGGTTTTCGCTGACGTCAAAGTTTCCGGAAAGCGAGGAGGCATTGGAAATCATCGCTGCGGTCGAACCCAGTGTGCGATTGTGAGATCAAGAGCTGTTCACGTCATTGAGCGCCTGCAGGCTCCAAGCAATCGTTCTGCTTGACCGGTGCTTCAGCGGTGTGGCGTCTGACGTGCTCGATGAATGCGCGCAGCTTGGGCAAGACCTGCCGTCTGTCCGGGTAATAGAGAAAAACGCCTGGGGTTGTGACGGCGAAGGGCGTCAGGAGCGCTCGCAGTCGGCCGTCAGCAATCGGCGCTTTGGCAAGCGGGCCCGGGGCATGCGCAAGCCCCACGCCTTGGATCGCCGCTCCGAGCAGCGTGGAGTAGTCATGCGCGATGAGCGGTCCGGAAACGATCGCCTCAACCGTCCTGTTCCCGTCGACAAAAGGCCAGGGCGCGATCGACCCATCCGTGCGGCGCATGCGCAGGCAGGCGTGGCCACGCAGATCGTCGATGCGCTCCGGCGGCTTCCGTCCGCTTAGATAGTCGGGGCTGCCAACGACCACGTATGGGAACGGCGCCGACAGCCGGACGGCAACCATATCCGCGGCGATGAACTGACCCAGCCGGATGCCCGCGTCAAACCCTTCCGCGGCGAGATCGACCAGCTCCGCACTCGCGGCGATCTCCACCTCAACCTCGGGATAGGTCCGGCAGAAAGAGGCGATCACCGGCTCGAGGATCAGCGGGACGACCGCCCGGGGGACGGAGAGCCGCAACAGTCCGGTCGGCCGCCGTCCCAGTCCACGCGCGACCTCGCTCGCGGCGACGATCTCCTCGAAGGCGGGCTTGGCGCGCGACAGGAACCGTTCGCCGGCTTCGGTCAGGCCGACGCTGCGCGTGGTGCGCGTAAAGAGAGCTGCGCCCAAGCGCGCCTCGAGCGATCGCACGGCCTGGCTTATCGCTGATGGCGTCACCCCCAGTTCTGCAGCCGCTCTCCGAAAGTTGCGGCGCCGGGCGACGCTCAGGAACGCCTCCAGACCGTCGAGCGCCCCCTTTCTGACTGTGAAGTCCTGCTTCATTGTCTGTCGACATTATCGTGGATAGCCGCTCGCCGGAAGCCGTCGTACATCCGAATTGAAGATCAGCATCACGCGGCGTCGAACTCGAGGTCCGCGACAAAAGTCTGAACCACGGAGCAAGCTTGCAATGACCGATGCGCTTGACAGCGTGCGCGACCACTATCGCGCAACCGGCCTGACCGAACGGCTGAAGACGGCGCTTGCTGCGCTCGGGCCAGACGATCAGCGGTTCGCGCCCCGGCTTTTAGCCGCGCTCGACCAGTTTCACACGCGCGGGCTCGCTGCGACCGCAGAGCTTGCCGAGTTGGCTCAAATCACCGCCGAGATGACGGTTCTGGATGTCGGCTCGGGCGTCGGCGGGCCAGCTCGCTTCCTGGCTGCGACCTATGGCTGTCGGGTCACGGGCGTCGACCTCAGCGAGTCCTTCGTGGACGCCGCCTGCTATCTGACCAGACGCACGGGACAGAGCGGGCGGGTGTCGTTTGAGATCGCCAGCGCGCTGCAGCTTCCGTTTGACGACGGCTCGTTCGATGTCGTGCTGCTGCAGCATGTGGCGATGAACATCGCCGACCGGGCGCGGCTTTACCGGGAGATCAGGCGCATGCTGAAATCAGGCGGCAGGTTTGCGACCTTCGACGTCGTGTCGATAAGCGGCGAACCGCACTATCCCCTACCCTGGGCGCGAACGCCGGCGGCGAGCTTTCTCATGACGGCGGCGGCGACCCGCGAGGCGATCGAATTGTCCGGCTTCCGCGTGCTGGCGTCGCGAGATGACACCGAAGCCGCCAAGGCCTGGATCGCCCGAATGCGCGCATCGGGGCCGCCGCCCGCGCCAAATCTCGGTGCGGTGATGGGGCCGGACTTCGCCGAACTTGCCGCCAATCTGGGACGAAATCTGATGGAAGGCCGTTTCGGCATCCTGACTGCGGTCTTCGAGACCAGCTCAATTGGATAGGAGACCAAATGTCGCCGGCGACCATCTTCCAGATTCATCTCCTCATGGGCTACGTCCCATGGCTGCTTTGCTTCGGCGCGTATATCTGGCCGAAACTCAGGTCGATGGACCGGGCCGAAGCACATCGCGCCATCGCAACCTTGCATAGCTTTCGCTTCTTCGGGCTGGTCTTCATCGTTCCAGGCGTTGTCGGCCCGAATCTGCCCGCCAGCTTCGCTGTGTTCTCCGCATATGGCGACTTCGCAACCGGCCTGCTGGCCATGCTGGCGCTGCTTACGGTCGGAGTCGATCGGCTCTTTTGGCCGTTCGTCTTCGCCTTCAATCTCGTGGGGGCGGCCGACATCATCGTTGACTATTATCACGGTTACCAGGTCGGTCTTCCGTCGCTGGCGGGGCAGCTGGGCGCAACTTACGCGATCCCGATCATCTATGTGCCGCTGCTGATGATCACGCATGCCGCCGCATTCGCCCTGCTGGCCCGTCCTCAGCCCACAGCGGCTCGGGCTCCCGCGGGCCATGGAGCTGCGTCTTAGTGAGCTGGTACGGCACGTAAGCTATTGATATGATTTGAGCCGGGGGGTGGCGGATGCGATAATGTAGTGCCACGTTTTCCGCAGATTTTGCTTGATTTTTTGGGAATGCGAGCGGATTCTGTGCGCACCATCATCGAGTCGGCGTCGGGTTCCCCGCCATGTATTTCCGCAAGAAGACCTCGGGCGGCCGCGCCTACCTGCAGATCGTCGAGAGCCGGCGCGAGGGCGCGGCGGTGCGCCAGCAGGTGATCGCGACGCTCGGGCGGATCGACGAGTTGCGGGAGAGCGGGCAGCTGGAGCGTCTCTTGCGCTCGGGGGCGCGCTTTTCCGAGAAGGCGATCGTGCTCGACGCGCTCGACCGGGGCGAGGTGACGACGATCTCGACCCGACGCATCGGTCCGGCGCTCGCCTTCGAGCGGGTGTGGGAGGAGACGGGCTGCCGGAGCGTGATCGAACGCCTGGCGAGGAACCGCGAGCATGAGTTCTCGCTGGAGCGAGCGGCGTTTCTGACCGTGCTGCACCGCCTCATCTGCGGCGGCTCGGACCGGGCCGCCGATCGCTGGCGCGAGGACTACCGCATCGACGGCGTCGACAAGATCGATCTGCATCATCTTTATCGCACGATGGCGTGGCTCGGTGAGGAACTGCCGAAAGACCAGCAGGACGCCGCGACTCCGTTTGCCCCGCGCTGCGTGAAGGACGTTCTGGAGGAGGAACTGTTCGCCTCTCGGCGCGACCTCCTGACCACGCTCGACATCGTGTTCATGGACACCACCAGCCTCTATTTCGAGGGCGCGGGCGGCCAGATGCTCGGACGGCGCGGCTTCTCCAAGGACCATCGGCCCGATCTCAACCAGATGATCCTGGCCGTGCTGCTCGACGGCGACGGCCGGCCGGTGTGCACCGAGATGTGGCCAGGAAACACGGCCGACGTGAACAGCCTGATCCCGGCGATCGACCGCCTGCAGCGCCGCTTCCGCATCAACCGCGTCTGCGTCGTGGCCGACCGCGGCATGATCAGCGCGGAGGCGATCGCCGAACTCGAAGCGCGCAAGCCTGCTCTATGTCCTCGGCGTGCGCGAGCGAACCGACAAACTGGTGCGCGAACTCGTTCTCGACGATCCCGCGCCGTTCGTTCCCTTCGTTCTGAGGAAGGAAAGGCGCGAGGTCGACTACGAGGCCAAGGCGGTGAAGCTCGCCGGGCGGCGCTATATCGTGTGCCGCAACCTTGACGAGATGAGCAAGGACGCCGCCAACCGCGCGACAATTGTCGCCGCCCTGGAGCGGCAGTTGAAGAAGGGCGACAAGAGCCTCGTCGGCAACAAGGGCTATCGCCGTTTCCTCGCCAACCCGCAGGGCGACGGCTTCGCCATCGACCGCGCCAAGGTCGAGGAGGACGCGAAGTTCGACGGCGTGTTCGTGCTGCGGACCAATGCGCATCTCTCGCCGCTGGAGGCGATGCTCGTCTACAAACAACTCTGGACCGTTGAACGGACGTTTCGAACGACAAAAAGTCTGCTCGACACGCGGCCGATCTATCACAAGCTCGATGAAACGATCCGCGGCCACGTCGCCTGCAGCTTTCTCGCGCTCGTTCTGAAGAAGGAGCTGGAGGACCGCCTCGCCTCGGCCGCCAACGGCGCCCGCGCCTCTTGGCCCGACGTGATCGCCGACCTCGACTTGCTCACCGCGACCGAGGTCGAGCAGGACGGCAAGCGCTTCCTCATGCGCTCGGCCCCACGCCCCGGAACCAGCCTCGCGCTGTCCGCCCTCGGCGTCGCCCTGCCGCCGACGCTGCGCCAGATTGTGGACGCCTGATTTACGCGCTCATTACGTTTTGTAGTGCCACGCCCGCGCCCCAGCGCGCTTTTCCGTGCGCGATCAAAGGCTTCGCTTCGCCGACTGTCGAAGATCAGTCTAAGCGGTTGACTTTGCTCGTATCAATTTCAGGAAACAGGCCAAAAACGGCTGTAGTGAAGACCAACCAAGTTCGACGCGGATTCCAAAGGACGACGAATTGTCGTCAAACGTCGCTTGGTGGCGACTTTTGTATTCCGCTTGGGCTCGGACTTTTCTTTATCGGCGTTTCCGCCGCCGAAACTGCACCTACGCGGCTCTCCGTCTCCCGCACTGTCTTGTAGTGAAGACCTTTTCGGTCAAGATATTGATTTCCTTAACGCGCACCTCCAAAAATGGCCCAATCCGCGAAGACGGGTTAGGGCATGATGAAATTTGGTCGGGCCAAATTCCCTGGCCGGATGAGGTCCTGCGCCGCGAAGCTGCTCGCGCGGGCGGTTTCCTTCAGGCGTCCCGATCAGGCGTCGCTTCGGGCGTGTGGACGTGCTCGGGGCGAATGCCGAGCCCAAGCAACCGGGCCGGGATGCGCCGCAGGACCGGAAAAACGTTAAAGAGTTTGAAGATCGCCGGCGGCTTCGGCCGCTGCTCGCTCTGCAGAACGCGGCTGATAATCTGCCGCTGGATGGTAAGCTGCAGCCACTGCGTGAAGCGGACAGGCAGCCTGCGCCGCTCCTCGATGGCCTGAAGGTCCTCGTCTCTCACCGCGCCTCTGCACAGCGGGTCGGCGAGCCGGTTGGCGGCCGCGACCGCGTCCTGGACCGCGAGGTTGATTCCCACACCGCCGATCGGCGACATGGCGTGGGCCGCGTCGCCAATGCAGATCAGCCCGGGCCGCCACCATTTTTGCAGCCGATCGACGGCGACGCTGAGGAGCTTGATGTCGTCCCAGCTCTTCAATTCGCCGACTCGATCGCCGAGAAACGGTGACATCTCGACCACGCGCTTGTGAAACGCCTCTAGACCCTCCGATTTCATGCGCCCGATCCCGCCCTTTGGGATGACATAGGCGCATTGCCAGTAGTCGCCACGGTCGAGCATGACCATGAGCCTGCCGGCTTCGATGTGGCCGAACGTATCCGCGCTGTCGGTCACCTTGCGCGACACGCGGAACCAGAGCACGTCCATCGGCGCGCCGTAGTCGTCGCTCTTGAGTTCGGCTTTCTCGCGCACGGTCGAATGGCGTCCGTCGCAACCGATCACCAGGTCGGCGCGGATCGTGAGCGCGCCGTCCGGCGTCTTTGCGCGCACCCCGACAATGCGGCCGGCTTCCTCGACGAGGTCCGTCGCCTCGGTCTTCATTCGGAGGTCGAACGTCCGGTATCTCCGGGCATGCTCCGCCAGGAATTTGAGGAAGTCCCATTGCGGCATCAGCGCGATGAATTTGCATCGGGTCGGCAGATGGCGGAAGTCCGCCATCTCGACGCGCTCGGCCCCAACCTGGCCAGTCAGCGTTTCGACCTTCTGATGAGGCAGTTTCAGGAACGCGTCGATCAGACCCAATTCGCTGATCAACTCGAGCGTCGAAGGATGAACCGTGTCACCGCGGAAATCGCGGAAGAAGTCCGCATGCTTCTCCAGCACCACGACACGGACTCCGGCGCGGGCCAGCAAAACTCCGAGCATCATTCCCGCGGGCCCGCCGCCGGCAATACAGCACTGCGTGGCGATGCTTGAATCAGCCATCCCGGTCAGTCTCGACGGTCGTTATCGGTTTGGCAGAACCGTAGTCTTGGTCCGAGCCGCCTGCAATGGCCAGAGCAGGACGAGGCTGCGTCAGGCTCGGGCCCGTCCTGGCCGCGGACTGGTCAGACCAGTGGTTTCCATCGACCGCGGCGCAGGCGCTTGCACTGAGACGAACTGTCCTGTTTGGGCTCAGCGCGAAAGACGAACCCTGAGCCCCACCGACGCGGCCGGATCAGTTAGGCGCGGCAAGACATTCTGCCGGATCTTACGGAAGCGGGTGGAACAGACCCAGGTTGCGCAGCGAGGTGACCACGGCGTCCACAGCGAACCCGGCCTGAAGAACAGCGAAAATCCACCCCAGGACCTGAAAGCTCATCATGCCGACACGCGCGATGAACTGCCTCGCGACGAGCATGCCGACCAGATTGAGCAGCATCACGAGAAGCAACAGTGCGATGACGATCGCGAGCATCCTTGGATCGTCGTACGCAAAATCGGCAACGAACAAGATTGCCGTGACGCCCCAAAGGGGTGACGATGATCGGTGTGGCCAACGGGGTTATGGCCGGTCGGGTGGCTGGCGCAGCAGCAGACGGTGGCGATGATGCGGACCGGTTGAACTGTCCGATCATTTCGCATGAGGCGGCAAACAAAAGAATGCCTCCGGCGATCCGCAAATCGTCGCGTGAGACCCGCCACGACGCCGCCACGCCCGTCATCACCAAAGCAATCAACAGAGATATCGCGATCGCCGCCGTCGTCCCCTTGAGCGCAAGGGCTCGCGCCGCCGACGGCGTTAAATTCTGGGTCATCGAGAAGAAGGCCGGCACAGTCTTGATCGGCCCCAACGTCAACATGAAGATGGTAAAGATGAACGCCGGCGTAATCATTTCAATCTTCCCTTCCGGCGCGGTTCCGGCTCGGCCGCGGACGGCGCGCCCGACTGACCGACGATCTGATCGCCAACCGCGCGACGCTGCACTCCTACGTGAGGTCGACGCAGACCGCCGAGCACCATGCTCATCAGCGTCTCGATCATGTCGTCGACGGACAGGTCCGGTCGCGGAATTCTGTCGATCACGAACATCGTCAACCCGTGCGCGCTCGACCAGACCGAAAGAGCTGCCAGGGCGACATCATGCGGATCATCGGTTGAAGCTGCGAAAGCGCCCGAACCGGCTCCACGCCGGATGACGTCTTCCAACACCGCTCTGGCCTCCGCCCCAGTCGATCTGGCGACTGTCGGGCGACCGCTGGATCCGGCGCCGGAGAGCGCCGGTCCGAACATCAGCCTGTAGAGTGCGGGATTTTCGAGTCCGAGACGGATGTACGTCCGGCAAATCGCTTCGAGGAGTGCTTCCGCGTCGTCAATTCCGGCCATCGCGCGCATCATGGCATCCCGTAGCCTTTCGAAGCCTACGGCCGCGATGGCGGCGAGGAGATCCAGTTTCTCGGGAAAATGATTGTAAGGCGCGCGATGGCTCACGCCCGCCCGGCGAGCCACCTCCCGCAGCGAGAAGGTCCAGTCCTGCTCCTCCGTGACCAGCTGAAGCGCCGTCTCGATCAATGCGCGACGCAGGTCCCCATGATGGTACGGCTGGGGTTCGGCGGGAAATTTTTTTTTCGGCATGCTCGCTCCCGGATATAGACACCGGATACATTTTCATGTATCCATTGACTACATCAGCGCTCGGATGTCAAGCCATGCCATTGCGGCCCGGGATCGCTGACCAACCGAGGAGAGGGCCATGTTGCATCAATCAGTGTCGTCGAATGTTCGTGACCGGGTCACGCCGGAGGAATGGGAGCAGCGGGTGGCGCTGGCGGCCGCCTATCGCCTGGTCGCGCATTTCCATTGGGATGATCTCATATTCACCCATCTGACCGCCCGCGTTCCGGGGTCCGATCATCATTTCCTGATCAATCCCTTCGGGATGACGTTCGATGAGATCACTGCCTCCAGCCTCGTCAAAGTGGATCTTGATGGCGCGAAGGTCTTGGATTCGCCCTACGACATCAATCCGGCGGGCTTCACCATTCACAGCGCGATCCATGCCGCGCGCGACGATGCGAAATGCGTGCTCCACATGCACAGCGTGAACGGCGCCGCGGTCTCGGCGCAGAAGGACGGAGTGCTGCCGATCTCGCAGCAATCGATTTTCGTTCTGTCGTCGCTGGCGTACCACGATTACGAAGGCGTGGCGCTCCGCGAGGACGAAAAGCCGCGGCTGGTGCGCGACCTCGGCAAAAGCAGTTTCTTCATGCTCCGCAATCATGGCCTGCTCACTGTCGCAGACAATGTGCCCGACGCGTTTCTGCTCATGTACACATTTGAATCCGCCTGCATGATTCAACTGCGCGCGCAGTCAGGAGGCGGGGAGTTGATCCCGATCGATCCGTGCATCATCGCAACCGCGCAGCAACAGGCCGCAACCGTCACCAAATCGGCCCTCGGCGCGCTCGCCTGGCCTGCCCTGCTGCGTAAGCTGGACCGGATCGACCCGTCCTATCGAAGCTGAGCCGAAACTGGTTTGCCGGGCCATGGCATCCGCGACCGCGGGCCGCCGGGGGTGCCGCTCGAGGCCTTTGAGCCGATGATACAGAGGCTGTTCAGCCGGCCGCGGCAATCAATCTATCTCGCCAGGCGGCGGAATAGCGAACAGGCGCCGCTCGGCGCAGCGATTGGGAAGGGGCTGCGTCAGGCGCGAGATATCCCTGTTCTCCGCCGAACAGGGAATTTGAATTCCCTGCTCGGCGAAAAAGATCCCTGTTTGGATGCGTAGGGAATTTTGATGGAATCGCCTGGAATTATTGGGCTTTTGGCAATGTTTTTCCGAAAACCGGCCGAATCGCGAGACCTTCCCTGCTTTTTTCCCTGTTCGCAGGGAATTGGCCGCTCAGGGCTGCCCCTTCCCGCCATGAACTGCACCGATCCCCGCGATCAGAAGAGTCAAAGCGTTAGAGTCACGACGCAGCATCGACCGCGCGTCGGAACGCTCGCATGGCGAAGGTCGCTTGCTCGCGACCGTGCGCATGCTCGCTTCCGATTGGGCAGGCGCGGCGGGCGCGGCAGCCAAGCTCCATGCAATCGGCGCCGGCGGAACTCCTCAGATGCGCCGCACAGGCGGGGACGTTGTAGAAGCCGACAGAAAACGCGCCGACCGGGCAGGCGTCGAGACACGGTTTTTCGGCGCAGGAGTTGCACGGGCTGGGCGCCGCCTCCGGCGGCGAAACCTCGAGCGCCTCCGGAAAGCCGAGCGCCCCGCGATACGAGTGCCAGAGGCCGTAGACCGGATGAACGAGCATGCCGATCGGCGACGGATGGACCGGCTCGGCCCGCCGCGCCCATTGCTGAAAGGGAAAGTGCGGCGGGCCGCCGAACGGATAGAGCCCGACTGCGCCCAGTTCGTGCGCCAGACCGCCGATCACGCGCCGACTGAACCGGTCAAGCGGGTGGTCGACCCCATCGCGCGCCTCCCCGCTTGCGGCAAAGGCGTTCCATCCCGAGCGCCCTGTTACGCCGATGAGCACGATCGTCCGAACATTCGCCAGCGCGCCAACCCGCTCCCTATCGGGAAGCAGAAAGGCGCCGCGCGGAACGAGGCCGGCGCGCGCGACGGCGGAAAGGACGGACTCGATCAACGCGCGGCGCTCATGCATCATGTCTCGAGTGTTAGACGACGGCGGCGAGCGGCTGTCCATGGTTTCTATCATTGCGCCAGAGGAGACGCGCTTGGACGCTGCTTATGTCGAAATCGGCGAGGGGCATTATCGCGCAAGCCCGCTCACCGTCGGCCCGTGGGATCCAAAACATCAGCACGCCGGCCCGCCTTCAGCGCTCATCTGCCGGGCGGTCGAGCGCGCGGCGGCGAAGGACGGCCTCACCCATCTCGGGCGGCTCACCGTCAATCTTTTGCGGCCCGCGCCGGTCGGCGAATGTCGAGTAGAAGTCGGCGCCGACTATATCGGCCGCAGCGCCGGCCACTTTTCCGGCCGCCTCACCGCTGCCGACAAGGAGATCGCGCGCTTCACCGCGCTGATGCAGCGCGAGGAGGCGCTGGCCGTCCCAGATGGAGCGCCCGGCCATCCCGCGCCGCGGCCGCCGAAGCCGGTCGACCAGAGTCCGATCGTCAAGATTCCATTCGCCGACGGAGGCTTCGGCTACGCTGACCTAGTCGAGAACCGGCTCGCGGCGGGAAGATTCTTCGATGGCCCCTGCGCCGCCTGGTTCCGCATGAATCATCCGCTGGTGAAAGGCGAGGACCCGAGCCCCTACCAGCGAGTCGCGGTCGCGGCCGATTCCGGCAACGGGATCAGCGCAGCGCTCGATTTCAAGCTCTATGTCTTCGTCAACTGCGACCTGACGATCAACCTCTTCCGTCGCCCGGCGGGGACATGGATCTGCCTCGAGTTCGGCGAGCAGGTTCGGCGGCAACGGATGCGGCTTGGCCGAGTCCGCACTCTACGACGAGGCCGGGCTCATCGGGCGCGCAAGCCAGAGTCTGGCGGTAAGGAAGCGGCCGCCTTGACTTTAGTCCGGCGGGCGCAGAGTCGACTGTGCTCCTTCCGCAAGTAGCGCGCCAACGCCTCGGCGAGCGACGCGAGCGGCGGATTCGTGGGTGTCGTTGAGACGCGGCGACCGGACAGAGGACCGACTCCGCATTCGGCGCCCAAAAAAAACCGGAACCGGATGCAATAATTCAACCGGCAATAAGAAGAGTTGACGTTCGTTCACAATTCAACTACGCCTCCCCGGAGGTCCGCATTCGCTGGCCGGGGACATCAGGTCGTCGTCATGGAAAAGGGTAAAAACTTGTCATCCGATTGTTTGGATTTATCTGCGGATCGCGCTCGCTCTCGCGAACTGAGTTCCTCTTTACGGCCCGAGCCTGAGGAGGGGTGGCGTCTGATGCGCGCATTCTTCGGCATCCGACAGCCCGCTCTCCGACAGGCGATCCTGACGCTGGTGACCGAATTGCAGCACCTAGGCAACGAAACACACGGATCTCTCGCCGAGGAGGCTCAATTCCGCGCGTGACACTACTGCATTGCTGGGCAGCCCTAACGGTTCGTGTTGCTGCCCGCAGGCCTTTGTCGTCCTTGGCCGTTTCTTGACCGCTTGTCTTGACCGCTTGCGCGTCTACCTCGCGCGCAAAGCCTCGACGCCGGGGAGCGCCTTGCCCTCCATCCATTCGAGGAACGCGCCGCCCGCCGCCGACACGTAGGTGAACGCATCTGCGACGCCAGCTTCGTTGAGCGCCGCGACAGTGTCGCCGCCGCCAGCGATCGCCTTGAGCTTGCCGTTGCGGGTCAGCTTTCCGACGGCCTTGGCGATTGCGAAGGTTGCGGCCTCGAACGGCGGCGTCTCGAAAGCGCCGAACGGCCCGTTCCACACCAGCGTCTTGATTTCGCCGAGGAGCTTTTCAACGGCGGCGACCGACTTCGGCCCGATGTCGAGCATCATCTCGTCCTCGGCGACTTGGCCGACGTCGACCACGCGCGCATTCGCATGCGCCTTGAGCTCCTTGGCCACCACCGCATCGACCGGCAGTACAATGCGGCAATCTCCCTTTTGAGCCTCGGCCATGATCGAGCGAGCCTTGTCGGCCATATCCTTCTCGCACAGCGAATTGCCTACTCCCTTGCCTTCCGCGAACAGGAAGGTGTTGGCCATGCCGCCGCCGATGATAAGGACGTCGACCTTCTTGATAAGATTGCCGAGCAGTTCGAGCTTGGTCGAGACCTTCGCCCCGCCGACGATCGCCGCGACCGGCCGCTCCGGCGAGCTGAGCGCGATCGTCAGGGCCTCGAGCTCCGACTGCATCGCCCGGCCGCAGTAAGCCGGCAGCTTGTGCGCCACGCCCTCGGTCGAAGCGTGAGCACGGTGAGCGGCGGAGAAGGCGTCGTTGACGTAGACGTCGCCGAGCTTGGCCAGTTCCTCGACATGAGCCGGATCGTTCTTTTCCTCGCCCTTGTAGAAGCGGGTGTTTTCCAGAAGCAGGATGTCGCCGTTCTTCATCCTGGCGATGGCGTCGGCGGCGACCTTGCCGATGCTGTCGGTCGCGAATGCGACCGGCCGCTTGACGATCTCGGAGACGGCGGCGGCGACCGGCCGGAGCGAATAGGTCTCGTTCGGCGCCCCCTTGGGCCGGCCGAAATGGGCGAGCAGGATGACCTTGCCGCCCTTGCTCGAGATTTCCTGAATGGTGGAGGCGACGCGCTCGATCCGGGTCGTGTCGGTCACCTTGCCGTTCTCGGTGGGAACATTGAGGTCGACTCGCAAGAGGACACGCTTGCCGGAGACGTCGGCGTCGTCGAGCGTGCGGAATGGATTGCTCATGTTCGCTCCCTGCGAAACCGCAGTCTTTTTGATTCGAAGTCGCGTCCCTTCTCGGGGCTGGTCGGAACAAAGTTCGATGCGACCTCGGGCGGACGAGCCCAACCGCGCCGCGCCACGCCCCTCCGCTCCAGCCCTCTCCCCGGAAGCGGAGAGGGGACTGTTCAGCTCAGATGAGCTTCGCCAGCGCCACGGCCGTGTCGGCCATGCGGCACGAGAAGCCCCACTCGTTGTCGTACCAGGACAGCACGCGAACGAAGGTTCCGTCGATGACCTTTGTCTGGTCGAGATGGAAGACCGACGAATGGGAGTTGTGGTTGAAGTCGCTCGAGACGTTGGGCCTTTCGGTGTAGCCGAGGATGCCCTTGAGCGGGCCGTTGGCCGCCTTCTTCACCGCGTCATTGATCTCGTCCTTGTCGGTCGCGCGCTTGGCGACGAACGTCAGGTCGACTGCCGAGACGTTCGGCGTCGGCACGCGGATCGCCGCGCCGTCGAGTTTCCCCTTGAGTTCCGGAAGAACAAGGCCGACCGCCTTCGCTGCCCCGGTTGTCGTCGGGATCATGTTCAGGGCCGCTCCGCGCGTGCGGTAGAGGTCCTTGTGCAAGGTATCGAGCGTCGGCTGGTCACCGGTGTAGGAGTGGATCGTCGTCATGAAGCCGTGCTCGATGCCGATTGCGTCGTTGAGCACCTTGGCGACCGGCGCAAGGCAGTTCGTGGTGCACGAGGCGTTCGAGATGACGAGATGATCCTTGGTCAGCTTGTCGTGGTTGACGCCGTAGACGACAGTCAGATCCGCGCCGTCCGACGGGGCCGACACCATGACTCGCTTGGCGCCGGCGGTCAGAAGCGCCGCGGCCTTGTCGCGCGTGGTGAACTTGCCGGTGCATTCCATCCCGATGTCGACGCCGAGGTCCCTATAGGGCAGTTCATGCGGATCCTTGATCGCCGTGACCTTGATCTTGTGCCCGCCGACGCGGATCACATCGCCGTCGACGACCACTTCGTGCGGGAAGCGCCCATGCACACTGTCGTAGCGCAAGAGATGCGCATTGGTCTCGACCGGGCCGAGATCGTTGATCGAGACGACCTCGATGTCCTTGCGGCCCGACTCGACGATCGCGCGCAGTATTAACCGGCCGATGCGTCCGAAGCCGTTGATCGCTACTCTGGTGACCATCGTTACCCTCTCTGATGCCCGCCCGGGATTGCGGCCGCCGGCGGGCCGGAACGTGGAAACGGCCGCTCGTTGAGATCGCCCGCTACATGCTCCTTCGCTGGCCTAAAGTCTAGGGAAAATGGGGCGAATGCGACAATTCGCCCCGAGGCTTCCTAGGCTCCGAGCCTCGCGACGGCGGCGTCCGCGACGGCCTCCGGCGTGATGCCGAAGTGCTGATACACCGCCTTGTAGGGTCCGCTTTCGCCGAACCCCTTCATGCCGATGAATGGGCCATCGCCGATGATCGCGTCCCAACCGAAGCGCACCGCGGCCTCGACCCCGACCTTGACCTTGACCGAGCCGATCACCGAGCGGCGATAGTCCTCTGGCTGGTCGAAGAACGCGTCCATGCATGGCACGGACACGACCCGGGCGGCGACACCCTTGCCCTTCAACAGCTGTTGCGCCGCGACCGCGAGGGAAACCTCCGACCCGGACGCGAAGATCGACACCGCTGCCGAGCCCTCGGCCGGCGAAATCTCGTAGGCGCCCTTCACGCAAAGGTTCTCGGCGACATGGGTCCGCCGCAGGGCGGGCAGGTTCTGCCGGGTCAAAGCAAGGATCGAGGGCGAGTGCGGCTTCTCCAGCGCCGCTTGCCAACACTCGACTGTTTCGACGCTGTCGGCGGGCCGCCAGAGGTAGAGGTTGGGCATCGCGCGGAGGGACGCGAGGTGCTCGACCGGCTGGTGGGTCGGCCCATCTTCGCCGAGCCCGATCGAATTCGTGAGTGAATACGTGCACCACCCTGATTTTCATCAGCGCCGCAATCCGGAGTGAAGGCCGGCAATAGTCAGTGAAGCAGAGAAAAGAGGCGCCCGACGGAATGAGGCCCCCGTGAACCGCCATGCCGTTGCAGGCCGCGGCCATGCCGTGTTCGCGGATGCCCCAGTGGATATAGCGCCCGGAGAAGTTGTCCGGCGTGATCTCGGGCGTCGCCGCGACCTTTGTGTTGTTGGAGGGGGTCAGGTCGGCCGAGCTGGTGACCAGCTCCGGCAGGGCGGGCGCGATCACGTTCAGCGCCGCCTCGCCCGCCTTGCGGGTCGCGATCTCCGGCGCGTCGGCGGCGAGCTTTCGCTTGTAGGCGTCGATGACGGAGTCAAGGTCCTTAGGCAATTCGCCCCGCACACGCCGTTCGAATTCGGCCCGCGCCTCGGGGTTGAGCGCGGCCAACCTTCCTCGCCATGCGTCGTTCTGCGACTTACCGCGCGCCCCGATCGCCCGCCAAGCGGCGAGAATGTCGTCCGGCACAACAAACGGCTCGTAAGGCCAATCGAGATTCTTGCGCGCGCCGGCGACTTCGGCCGCGCCCGGCGCCTCGCCGTGCGCCTTGTTGGTCCCGGCCCTCGTCGGCAAGCCGAAGCCGATGGTCGTCTTGCATGCGATCATTGTCGGCCGGTCGGAGTTCTGCGCGGCGCGCACGGCGTTCAGGATCGCGTCCTGGTCATGCCCGTCGATTCGGCTTGCGTTCCAGCCGGCCGACTCGAAGCGCATGACCTGATCGACCGAATCCGAAAGCGACGTCTTGCCGTCGATCGAGATGCCGTTGTTGTCGTAGAACACGATGAGCTTATGGAGCTTGAGATGGCCGGCGATGCTGATCGCCTCCTGGCTGACGCCCTCCATGAGATCGCCGTCGGAGACGAGCACATAGGTGTGATGGTCCACGATGTCCGGGAAATGCGCCGCCAGCATCCGCTCGGCAATCGCCATGCCGACCGAGGTCGCTATCCCCTGCCCCAGCGGGCCCGTGGTCGTTTCGACGCCGATCGTGTGGCCGTATTCCGGATGGCCCGGCGTCTTCGAGCCGACCTGGCGGAACGACTTCAGATCCTCGACCGTCAGTCCTTTGTCTCCGCCGGTGCCCGTTAGATAGAGGAGCGCGTAGAGCAGCATGCAGCCATGGCCGGCAGAGAGCACGAAGCGGTCGCGGTCCGGCCAGTGCGGATCCGACGCGTCGAATTTCAGCACGTCGCGGAAAAGAACGGTCGCAACGTCGGCTGCGCCCATCGGCAACCCCGGGTGCCCGCTCTTGGCCTTCTCTACAGCGTCGACTGCGAGAAATCGGATGGCGTTTGCCATGGAATTGCGGCTCGGACTCATCGCCATGGTGGGTCTCCCTCTGTTTGGGCGCTTTCGCCCCGGGTAAAACGCTCGCCAGTTACGGACGGCTCCGACGGCCTGTCAATGTGCACAACTTTCAGGCCGGCCGCGCGTTGACGCCCTGTTCATGCGTCGCGTAAACAAAACGTTGCAATGGACGGACGCGAAACCATGCCGGACGCGCTCGAGAGTTCGCTCAAACGGCTCGCCGCTGCGCTCGACGCGCTTGAGCTGGCGGCCGAGCGGCGCATGCGCCAAGACGTGGCGCGCGCCAATGTCGAGGAGGAATACGCCCTGATGCAGGACGACCGCTCGCGTCTGGCGGTTGAGCTCGACGCTGCGCTCGATCGTTCCCGGGCGCTGGAAGCGGCCAACGCCGAAGCGGGCGCGCGGCTCGCCCGCGCCGCGGCGGCCATCGGTGAGATCATCGAACGAATGGATCCGTCGGCGGATTGATCAGCCGGCGTCGGCAGGGAGAAGCTCTCGCCATGGCGCACGTATCGGTGACAATCGACAACCGCAAGTATCGCCTCGCCTGCAACGAAGGCGAGGAGGCGCGGCTTGAGCAGCTGGCGTCGATGATCGACGGCAAGATCGCCGAACTGCGCGGGTCCTTCGGCGAAATCGGCGACCAGCGGCTCGTCGTCATGGCGGCGCTCACGCTCGCCGACAGCCTGACCGAGGCGAAGCGGGAGATTGAGGCCGAACGCGAGCGCACGCGCGCCGCGCTTGCGCGCGCCGACGCGGCCGCCGCCCAAGTGGACACGCTGGGCGCGCGGCTCGAAGCGCTCGCGGGCCGGCTCGCTGGCGGCGGCGAGGACTGAGCCGCCGCCCGACGCACCTCAGATCGTCGACTCCATTTGCGCCATCATTTCCGCGGTCTCGACCGCTGGCAACGACGACCGGATGGCGAGCTCCATGACGATCAGGCTCCAGACCGCGACGGCGATCACGCCGGGCCAGAAAGTCAGCCAGCCGCCGGCCGCCGTCGATGTCGCCGACCGCTGACAGAATCCACATGCCGCCGAACCAGGGGAGCAGCCAGGCGATGTAGCGCCAGCCGAACTCCGCCGGAGGCATCCGGGCGACCAGATGGTAATAGAGGGCGTAGAGGATGAAGACGATGATCATAATAATGTACAGGAAGCTGTCGGTCTTGAAGCCGGTCCAGTAGAGAATCCAGTTGCTGCAGATGAAGGCGATCGGCGCAATAATCTCGGCGCCCCAGAGGCGGAACGGCCGCTGAAGCGTCGGCTGGTTGCGGCGCAGGACCACGAGCACGACCGGCCCGAGCCCGTAGGTGATGACCGTCACCGACGTGATGTAGGAGACCATCAGCTGCCAGGCCGGAAACGGCAGCAGGAACAGGACGCCAACGATCCACATGATGAGCACGCCGGCCCATGGCGCGCGAGCCGAGTTCAGCGCGGTAAGCCAGCGCGGGCCCGCGGCAGTCTCGCCGGTCGCGAACAGGATCCGCGAGCCGCCGGTCATGTACATGAGCGCCGTGCCGCCCGGAGAGATGTAGGCGTCGATGTAGAGCAGGGCGGCGAGCCACCCGAGCCCGAGCGTCGCCGCCAGTCCCGCAAACGGTCCCGCTGCGCCGGTGAAGGTGAGCTGCGCCCACCCATGGGCGAGATCCTCAGGCCTCAGCGCCATCAGAAACGCGACCTGAAGCATGATGTAGACGACGGCTGCAATCAGCACCGAGCCGATGACCGCAAGCGGAATATCGCGGCCGGGATTCGCGCTTTCGCCGCCGAGGTCGATCGCGGTGCGGAAGCCGAGGTAGCTGAACACGATTCCGGCAGTCGGGAGAGCGGTGAAGATGCCGGAGAATTTATAGCTGTGCGGATCGGCCGCCCAGACGTTCCAATGCGAGCTCGCCAGGATGAGAACGATGATGGTCAGCACCGGCACCGCGATCTTCCACCAGGTCACGGTGGAGTTGACGGTCAGCAACGTGCGCACCGCGAGAAGATTGAGCCAGGCGAAAATGAGAAGCAGCACGGCGCAGGCGAAGAAGCCAGGCGCCGTCAGTAGGCCAGAACTGTGCGGCTGAATGAAGTAGGGAAGGTAATTGTTGGCGTAGGTGACGACCGCCTCCGCCTCGACCGACGGCACCGCCACATAGGCAAGAAACAGCATCCAGGCCCAAATGCGGCCGAGCCCCTCCCCGTGGCTTGCATGGCTCATGTGCACGAGTGCGCCGCTCTTCGGAAAAAGCGCGGCAAGCTCGGCGAAGCAAAGGGCAATCAGCATGATAATGAAGGCGCCGACGATCCAGCTCCATATGCTTAAGGGGCCGGCGAGCTTCGACGCGTGAAAGGCGCCGAACAGCCAGCCCGAACCGATCATGCTGGTCGTGCTGGCGAACAGAAGCCCAATGATGCGCGCGTCGCGCCGGAGCTGGCCGGGCGACGACAGGTGAAAGGCCTGCGACATGTCCACGACTCCTCTTTTGCGCCAAAAGCGCCTCGAGGGCGCCAGGCGAGAAGCGCAAGCCACAGTTTCCCCACTCTTCGAGAAGCCGACAGGGGTCCGGACTTATCGACAAACGCGCAACTTCGCGCGGAAACTGCATGCATAACCTGCGATTCCGGCAAGCTCAAGAAATTCCGCGCAGATTCGCAGAAGACTTCACTCTAATTCTCGGATTCCCGTGGTTCGGACGAGCGGAGGCGCTGAGAATGTTGCCAGGACCCTAACGCGACTGCGCGAACGCCACGCCGCGCTGAACGATCTCGGCCGCGATCGCGGACAGGTCGTCGGCGCTGTCTGGCTTGACGAAGACCTTGTCGGCGCCCGCGCGCAGCGCCTCGTCATGAACCGGCCGGGCCGTCGACGTCGTCAGAACGAACACCGGCAGCTGGCTCAGCTCCAGAGTCGAACGCAAGGCGTGCAGGAACTTCATGCCGTTCAGCCGTGGCATGTTGAGATCGAGCACCAGCACGTCAGGAAGGCTGTTGGTCAGGTCCTCGACCGATACCCGGTAGGCGGCGTCCAGCCCGTTCCCCACCCTCTCGAGCGCGACTTCTTGCCTCAATCCGACCTTCGCTCTGTCCAAAGCGCGCTCGAAAAGGAAAACATCATCCGGATCGTCCTCAATCAACATGACACGGCAGGGTCTCGGCTTCGCGGTTGCGTCAGGCATCGGCATGGGTCAGCTAAACAGAAAGCGTACGGGAACACGATATGACGGCAAGCGGTTCTCGGCGTCAAAGAGGCCGTAACAGCTGCAAGAGGCTGGAGTGAGGCGGGACGATGCTGACGAACGCTCGGGGCGATGACCGCTTTCGGCTGGCGGTCGACGCCTCTCCTGCGGCCATGGTCATGGTCGACGCGAACGGTCTGATCGAGTTCGCCAACGCCGAGACCGAGCTGATGTTCGGCTACGTCGTCTTCGAGCTGATCGGCCAGTCGATCGACATTCTCGTACCCTCGCGTTCGCGCGACGCGCACGCCGACCTTGTCCAGGGCTTCTTCGCCAATCGCAGCGTCCGCCCCATGGGGGCCGGGCGCGATCTTTACGGGACGCGCAAGGACGGGCGAGAGTTTCCGGTCGAGATCGCGCTCACCCCAATCGAAGCCGAGTCCGGCCCGATCGCTCTTGCGACCATCGTCGACATCAGCGCCCGTCGCGCCGCGGAGGTGGAGCTCGCCCGGCGCGCGTCCGACCTCGAAATCGCCAATGAGCGCCTGACCCAGTTTGCATACGTGGCCTCGCACGATCTGCAGGAGCCGTTGCGGAAGATCGCGATTTTCGTCGATCTCCTGGAGCAGGCCATTACGCGGTCCGACGGGAGCGACATCGCCCGCGCCGTGTCGGTCATCAAGAGCTCCGCCGCCCGGGCGCGCCGCATGGTCGCAAACCTTCTGACCTTTTCGCGAGTGACCGGAAGCGAAGCCCGGCTCGAGCCGCTGGACGTCCGAACGGAAGTCGACCTTGCGCTCGGCGACCTCTCGGCCTCGATCGAAGAGACCGGCGCTCGGATCGACATCGACATCCCGCCAATCATGGTCACCGCGGACCGGGCGCAGCTCGGGCGGCTCATCCAGAACATCGTCTCCAACGCGATCAAATATCACAAGCCCGGCGCCGCTCCGGCAATCGCGATCCGCGCGGTCCGCGTCGGCCCCGCGCAGGCGTCGCTCTCGATCGCCGACGCCGGAATCGGTTTCGACGAGAAGGACGCCAAGCAGATTTTCGAGCCGTTCAGGCGGCTCAACGAAGGGGGCGAATATTCCGGTTCCGGCATCGGGCTCGCGATCTGCAAGGCGATCGCCGACCGTTACGGCTGGGCGATCGCCGTCCGCTCGCGGCCCCGCGAGGGGGCGACGTTTACGGTGACGCTGCCAAGTGCGTGAAAGCCTGCGCGCGTCAAGCGCGGTTGGCAATCTTCGCGAATTGGGCGAAGGCGTCCTTGTAGTCGGGATGCCACCTCGACAGCGGCGGACGGTTTTCGACGATGTCGCCCGCCGCCCACAATATGCGCCGCTCGTCCGCGGCGCGCGTGACCTCGTTGTCGGGGCAGAGAATGTAGAAATCGCCGGCCGACATGGAGTTGATCATGAAGTCGATCACCTCCCCGGCTGTCCAAGCGCCGGCCGGCTTCTCAGTGGCCCGGGTCAGCCCGGTGAAGGTGAACCCCGGGATCAGAAGATGCGCGCTTGCCTGGCAGCCCTCGATGTTACGGAGTTCGTGCGCCAGCGCTTCCGTCACGACCTTCACTCCCGCCTTCGACACGTTGTAGGCGGTGTCGCCCGGCGGACAGGTGATTCCCTGCTTCGAGCCCGTGTTGACGATCGCCGACGGCGCGCTCTGCCTGATCATCTCCGGCGCGAAGATATTGACGCCGTGGATGACGCCCCAGAGGTTCACGTCGATCACCCGGCGCCATTTTTTGAGAACCCCGAGGACGCCCGCGCCGCCTTCGATCCCCGCATTGTTCATCAGGAGCGCGACCTCGCCGAATTCGGCGTAGGTCAGGTCCTTCAGGCGCTCGACATCGGCGACCTCACTGACGTCGACGACGCAGAGGCGGACGTCGCCGGGATGGGCCGCGAGCCGCGCCACCCGATCCTGGGCCCGCTCGAGCGCCTGCGCGCTGGAGTCGGCCATGACCACCTTCATGCCGAGGCCGGCGAATTTTTCCGCCGCGGCGAGGCCGATGCCGCTCGCCGCGCCGGTGACGACCGCGACCCGACCAGGACCGAGAGACGGGTGAAGAGGCATACTAAGCTCCCTTTTGCTTTGCCGGCGCGTTGGTGCAAAGTCTGCCGCGCCCAATGCCTTTTTGGCGCGATACCTGTCGACCTCCTACGCCCCGCCCTCGCGTCGCATCAGCCTGAGCACGGCGCTCAGCGTCGCCTTGAGCGAGGCCATCACGATGTTGGGGTCCATCCCCACGCCGTGCAGCACTCTGCCCTCGACGTCGTTGATCTCGACATAGCTCGCGGCGGTCGCGTTGGCGCCCCGCCCGACCGCATGCTCATGATAGTCGATGAAGGAGAACTCGACCCCGAACGCCTTCTTCAGCGCGTCGACGAAGGCGTCGACCGGGCCGTTGCCCTCGCCTTCGATGGTAAACGTCGTCCCGTCAGGCTTGTGCAGGGTCGCGACGAGTTCGCGGTTGTCGGGGCTGGTCGGAACCGTCTGCTGCCTGACGAGCGTCATCGGCGCCTCGTCGAGAAGATAGGACCGGCGGAACAGCATCCACAGTTCGGATGAGGTGAGCTCCTTGCCGTCGGCGTCCATCCGCTCCTGGGCGATCCTGGAGAACTCGATCTGCAGCGAGCGCGGCAGGTCCAGACCGTGGTCGGCCTTGAGGATATAGGCCATGCCGCCCTTGCCGGACTGGCTGTTGATGCGGATCACCGCCTCGTAGTCGCGCCCGACGTCCTTCGGGTCGATCGGCAGATAGGGTACCTGGAAGAGCGGATCGTTGCGCATCGCCTGCGCCTCGAAACCCTTCTTGATCGCGTCCTGATGGGAGCCAGAAAAAGCGGTGTAGACGAGCTCGCCGACGTACGGATGCCGCTGATGCACCGGCAGCTGGTTGCAGTGCTCTGCGATCTCCTTGATCGCGTTGACGTCGCGGAGGTCGAGCGCGGGATCGACGCCCTGCGTGAACAGGTTCAATGCCATCGTGACGATGTCGACGTTGCCGGTCCGCTCGCCATTGCCGAACAGGGTTCCCTCCACCCGCTCGGCCCCGGCCATCAGCGCAAGCTCGGCCGCGGCGACGGCAGTGCCGCGGTCGTTGTGCGGATGGACGGAAAGGATCACGCTCGATCGATCGGAGACGCGGCGGCCGAACCATTCGAACTGGTCGGCGTAGGTGTTCGGCGTCGCCATCTCGACCGTCGCCGGCAGGTTCAGGATCAGCCTCTTCTCGGGCGTCGGCCCGATGACGTCTTTCACCGCCTCGCAGATTTCCAGTGCGAAATCGAGCTCGGTGCCGGTGAAGCTTTCCGGCGAATATTCGAACGCGAAGTCCGTGCCGGACGCGGCCTCGGCCAACGCCTTGACCTGCTTCGCCGCGGCGACGGCAATCTCGGTGACGCCCTTGCGGTCGGTGCGGAACACGACTTCGCGCTGCAGGGTCGAAGTCGAATTGTAGAAGTGGACGATGACCTTCTTCGCCCCCTTCACCGCCTCGAACGTGCGCTCGATCAGCTCGGGCCGGCACTGGGTCAGGACCTGGATCGCAACGCCGTCGGGGATGGCGCCGCTCTCGATGATCGATCGGACGAAGTCGAAGTCGGTCTGCGAGGCCGAGGGAAAGGCGACCTCGATCTCCTTGAAGCCCATGTTGGCGAGCAGGCGGAACATGCGGTTCTTGCGATCGACGCCCATCGGCTCGATCAGCGCCTGGTTGCCGTCGCGCAGATCGACGGAGCACCAGATCGGCGCCTTGTCGATGACGCGCGACGGCCACTGGCGGTCGGGCAGGACGATCGGCTGGTAGGCGCGATATTTTTGGACAGGCATTGCGGTCATGGCGAACTCTGGTGGGTTGGTCAGGCCCTGAGCCGGACCCCGCCGGCTGGAAATGGCCTTTTTCCTGGAAGAAAATTGGAGGCGAAACGACGCGTCCCGGCGCTTCAGAGCGCCGGGCTGATAAGTCTGAGGGTCGCCGACCGGGTTCGCATAGGCGCTTATCAATCAGAGACGGGGAGAAAAATCAACCCGCGCGCTTCCGGTCAATGGGCAAAAGGGTCGCCGGCGGGAGAAGAGCTTCAAGACCGGCGCATGACGATGCCGGTGGCGTCCGGAAGGACGCCCGTTTAGCTCCGCACGGCATTAAGACGGTGTGCGTCCTGCGCACCTCGGGCGGGCGGGACGCCGCCCCTCCAGGGAAGCACGATTGTCCGTAGCTTCCGCCCTGCATCGGACCTGCTATGTCGGCGTCGGCGGGCGAAAGCCGTTTCTCGCAAGGAGCTGAATGCGATGCCAACCTCGACACCGGAAAAACGTCTTCTCCTGTTCGGCGCCTCCCGCGGTCTCGGGCTGGCGCTCGCGGAAGAATATCTGAAGCTCGGCTGGCGCGTGGTCGCCACCGCGCGCCGCGGGTCGGGAACCCCCCTGCACGATCTTGTCGACAAGGCGGACGGCCGGCTCGATATCGAGGTCGTCGACATCACCGATCCCGCCCAGGTTAGAAACTTGCGTGAACGCCTTGGCTCGCAAAGATTTGACCTCTTGTTCGTCAACGCGGGCGTCAAGAACGACGACAGGGAAACGATCGCCGATGTTTCGACCGAGGAATTCGTCCGCGTGATGGTGACGAACGCCTTGAGCCCGATGCGGGTCGTCGAGGCGTTCCAGGATCTCGTGCCGCCAACCGGCGCCATCGCCATCATGTCTTCGGGTCAAGGCAGCGTCGGCAACAACGAGACCGGCGGCTATGAGGTATACCGGGCCAGCAAGGCCGCCCTCAACACCCTGATGCGGAGTTTCGCCGCCCGTCACCTCGGCGACCCGCGCGCGCTGCTGCTGCTCGCGCCGGGCTGGGTGCGGACGGACATGGGCGGCCCCCAAGCTCGACTTGGCGTTCAGGACAGCATCCCGAACCTGGTCAAAGTCATTGAAGCGCAGAGAGGGAAAGCCGGCCTCCAGTATCTGGACTATCTCGGCCGAGTGGTTCCGTGGTGAGTCGCCGCCCCTGATCTATCTGCCTTCGCGCTTCGGCCTCGAGGCGACCCAGCGTCTCGCTAGAACGGCGCGGCGCGGCTCGTTGGTTAACCCGTTGAGCCACGCGCCCGCGGCCGCCCCCATGAGGAAGATCCAAAGATATGTGAGAAGGATGAATATGTTCACGATGCACACCGAAGCAGGAAAGAGCCTATCGAGATCGTCGCCCGTACCTCAAAGAATCCAATAGGGGCCGACGCCGTAATAGTCGTGAAGCTGAGTCTCATACTCGCGATCGCCCCACGCCGGTTCATTTCCGACAGGATAGGAGGGGCTGCGCTCCAACCTGCTCTTGTCGAGATGGACGACATAACCTCCCAAATTCGTGTCGTATTTCAGCACCGACCAGGGAAGCGGATGGTAGTCGTTTCCAATCCCGAGGAAGCCGCCGAACGACAGGATCGCGTACGCGACCTTTCCCGACAGCTTGTCGATCATCAGATCGTGAATCGAGCCGAGGTCGTCGCCGGCCGTGTTGAAGACTTTCGTCCCCTGCACCTTATCGGATGCGATGAGGTTGCTTGTTTCTTGGACGGCTTCCATGATGGCCTCCCTGTAATGTCTGTGTGGCTCAACTCCGGGCGCACAGGGAAGTTCCGAACGGTGCATGAGGGCGCACGCTAGGTCTTCCGCATCAAGTCGTTCACTTGGCCGAGAAGCTCCTCAGCTTGGTAGGGCTTGGAGACGAAGCGGCCGTCGTCCGGAATTTCGGCTGTGGTCGGATTCTTCGGCCGGACGTGATGACCAGCAGGATGTGAGGCCAACGCTGGTGAACCTGTCGCGCCAAATCCATTCCGTCGCAGGCGCCGGGCATTTGAATGTCGGTGAAAACCAACCGCACGTCGTCGCGACTTTCGAGCACCTTGAGCGCGGCGTCGGCATTCTCGGCTTCAATAACTTAAACCCGTGCTCTTCGAGGAGCCCGGCGGCGGAAAGGCGCAATGGCTCGTCGTCTTCCACAACAAGGACTGGCTGACCGCTCTCGCCCATCTCGGATTGGCCCCGCCTAGCCCCGTTTGGACGCTGCTGCGTCCCAAAGGCGTGAGCGGGCTTAGGCGGCTCTTGCGCGCCACGCCTTCGAAACGGAAGCGCGCCCATCCCGGTCGAGCACGCGCACCCGAATGGCGTGAGGCGGCCACACTGTGCTGGCCTCGCGCACGAAAGCGGTCCCCGCGCTTCTCGCGTCGGCTCGCATCTCACGCAGGACGTTGTCCAAGCTGTCGAGAAATTGCACTCGGTATTGCATGTTGGCCTCGCCAAGGAGATCAAACGTCAGCCACCAACCCCGGAGTCCCCAGCGCGGTTCCGTGCCCGCCGAATGAGGAGGGCGCAACAGCCCGCGCGATCGCCGGAGGCGATGACGGGGCGAGGCTTACTGTGCGGCGGAGGGAGCATCAGTGAGCGCCGTCACACTCCGAAAAGCAATGGGATCCCGTTTGGCGATGGACGCCATCTGCGCACTCCTTCAGCAACCGCCCTTCGGGTCGATTTGACCTCTTCGCCAAGCCATCGGTGCAAGCCATCGGCGAATGACCGCATTTCAGCAACGCTTCGATCAGGCGAAAGTCGGCCATGTCTGACGCGGCCGCCGGCGCCGAGCGAGCGCCCCCTCCCAAAAGGCGACCAGCCGGCGCCGCGCCCCGATAGCCTATGGGTGATTCAGGAATCTCAAATAGAAAGCTGCAAACACCAGGACAATGCCAACGTTCACCATCAGCCGTTCCCACAATCGATTCCGAAAGAACAGGAAATCTACACTGACGACAACGACAATCAACGCGGCAACGTAAAGCGCGACAGACATGTTCCTTGTCATTCCAGTCTCGCGTTCAGAGCCCGACCGGAAAAATGGTCGATCGATCGCGGAATGTCCACTTGCGATAGCCAATTCTCGTCGTTCCGGCATGTCGCAAAAGCGACGCCGATCATGGCATCGTCGCTGACAACCCGAAGCAGCTCGCGGCGCACAAATCTCACGAATCAAACACTGGAATGTTCCTCAAACGAACGAACGACCTTGGCGGGGACGCCCGCCACGAAGCTGTTCGGCGGAACGTCCTTGGTGACAACCGCTCCGGCGCCGACGACTGAATTTTCGCCTACTGTAACCCCACCAAGTATGGTGGCCCCTGTTGCAATCCAAACATTCTTTTCAATGACGATTGGCTTTGTCTCGATGTAGGCCCGCCGCTGGGACGGCTCCAGCGGGTGACCCGTGGTAATGATGTTCACGTTTGGCGCGATCAGGACCTGGTCAGCAATGTCGACGCCGCCCATGTCGTAAATCGTGCAGCATTGATTGATAGAGACCCTGCGACCGACCCGCAGATCCAAACCATAGGCTGAATAGAAGGGCGGGATGAGCACGAACGTGTCGTCCACCTTTCGACCGGTCAATTCGCTGAATATCTCTCTCACTTTCGGAGCGTCGTCGAAGGAGAGCTTGTTCAGCTCCGCGGCCAACCGCATGGCCCGCCCGATGGCCTTGAACGCCACGTCCCATTCGGGACCGTGGGTTTGCACCCGTTTGGCGACGAATATTCTCTCGGCATCCATGTGGCCTTCCCCCAAAAGTCTGATTCGCGATCATAGCAATCGAACGCCGCCCCGCGCCCGTCGTCATGGCGAACGGCCGAAACCGGGTCGCGCAGGCAGTCAAAGCCGCGGGACGATCGGTTTCGGCTCCGGGCGCGCCGCGACGATGCTTTTCGGAGCGCGGCCATTGGCCTATTCTATCCGCGGGGATTGGCGGATCGGCCGTCCATCCTGGAAATAACGATTGATGGCCGTGCAGAGACGAGCATTGGCGACAGGCAAATGCCTCGCAAAAATTTTTTGCATTTGTGCGGCTTTGCTTTCGAGCCTCTCTGCACCCCGCTCGTTCGCCGAGGAAAATCCCGCCGGCGTCATCGCCGCCTTGGGCCTGCGTGAGAGCGACGTCGCGGCGCGCGACATGAAGCAGTGGGAAAAGCCGCGCAAGATTGTGGTGATGACCGATAGCGCGGCGCGGCTGGCATGGCTCCAAGAGGCGGCCAAAGGAGTGACCCTCGTCGGCGCTCCCACCCGTCGGGAGGCAATCGCGCAAATCGCCGACGCCGATGGGCTGATCGGCAACTGCGTTGCGGACGTGATCGACGCCGGCGCCGCGTTACGGTGGATTCAGACCTTCAGCGCCGGTGTCGAGGACTGTGTCGCCATCCCCAAGGTGCATGATGGCGGCGTCATTCTCACCAATATGCAGCGGATCAACGGCCCCAACATCGCCGAACACGCCATGGCCCTGATCCTGACCCTGACGCGTCAGATCAACTTTTACCTGGCCAACCAGAGCGAGGGGATATGGGCCCGAGGTCCCCAACAAAAGCTGATGGACCTCGACGGTCACACCATGCTGGTCGTGGGCCTGGGCGGCATCGGAACCGCGATCGCCGAGCGCGCCCATGCATTCGGCATGCATATTCTCGCGACACGCAACTCTGGCCACCAGGGGCCGAGCTTTGTCGATTACGTGGGCCTTGCCGATGAACTGCCGAAGTTGATCGGTCAGGCAGACATTGTCGTCAATGTAACGCCTCTGACGCCTGAGACGACCGGTCTCTTCAACGCCGCTATGTTCGCGCGAATGAAGCCAACCGCCTATTTCATCAACGTCGGCCGCGGCAAAAGCGTTGTCACCGACGATCTCCTGGCCGCGCTGAAGACCGGCGTCATTGCCGGCGCCGGGCTGGACGTTGTCGATCCGGAGCCGCTGCCCAAGGACCATCCGCTGTGGCATGCCCCGAACGTCGTCATCACGCCCCATGTGGCGGGCAGCTCGGAACTCAAGCTCGACCGCGCCTGGCTGGCGATACGCGAAAATCTGCGCCGTTACGTCGCGGGCGATAAATTATATTCGGTTGTCGACGTCCGTCGCGGATATTGAGCGGTCGGACGCTGCGTTCACCCAGGCGCGTTTGTCGGAGGCTGGTCAGCCTCCTTGTCCCGCTCGAAGACGAGGCCTTCGTAAAGCTCCGCCAGCGCGAGTTCAACGCCGATCTCCGGCAGGGCGAGAATGGAATCCTCGATCAGGATTTGATGCTTCCAGTCGCCGCTGGCGCGGGTGTAAACGGTCGCACCGATGCGGTCCTGCTCAATCATGACATAACGTTGCACCGAAGGCATGGCCTGATATTCGCGGGCTTTGGTGATCCGGTCCGTCGCTGCCGTGCTCGGGCTCAACACCTCGAAGACGACGACCGGATCGGAGACCACCGTGCTGGCGTTTTCCCCCGCCGTACAAGTCACAAAACCATCGGGATAGCGGATATGATCTTCGGCGGTGAGGATCTTGAGGTCGCTGCCATAAAACCGGCAGGGACTTTCCACGAAGGCGCGTTCGGAGCGCCGTTGCGAGATTCGCCTGAATGTCTGCATGGGCGCGCGTTCCGCCGGTCATCGCCACTGGGCCGACGCCGTCGAATTCGTAGCGAACCGGCTGGCCTTCCTCCCAAGGGAGGAATTCGGCGAGCGTCACGGGCTTGCCCAGGGCCAGGTTCATCGGAGCCTTCTCAGTATCACAAAAAGCAGAAGAACGCGATCCAAGGGCCG
>CAVVTP010000014.1:0-62930 GCA_963751165.1 uncultured Alphaproteobacteria bacterium | reverse complement strand
TATCAAAAGGATTCTCGACTGCCGGCTCTGCAGCTAACCCGTCTTCGCGGATTTGCCTGTGGGTAACCTGATTTTGCGGCGTTTCACGCCATCCAAGTATTTGGATTGTTTGATGCGGCTATTGGGGCCGGGGCCAAAATCGGCTGTAGTGAAGACCAACTCAGTTTGAACCGGATTCCTCGACTCGAGTTTCCGTGTCAAACTGGGTTCCGCCATGTTTCTCCGGAAGACCGAGCGGCGAAAGGACGGGAAGACGCATCTCTACTGGAGCGTTGTCGAGAACCGGCGTCTGGACAGCGGTCGGGTGGTGCAGCGTTATGTCCTATACCTCGGCGAGATCAATTCTTCTCAGGCTGAAGCTTGGCGCAGGGCGATCGAGGTGTTCGACGAGGACGCCGGCGCGCCCCGTTCGCTGTCGTTGTTTTCCGATGAGCGTTGCGATCTTCCCGCCGCCGACGCCTCGATCGTGCGTCTGCGGCTCGGCGAGATGCGGCTCTGCCGGCCGCGCCAGTGGGGCGCCTGCTGGCTCGCCGGCGTTCTGTGGCGCGAACTGCAACTCGACCGCTTCTGGGCCGATCGCCTGCCAGGAAGCCGCAAAGGGACGCGCTGGGCCGACGTGCTGCAAGTGCTGGCGACGTATCGCCTCATTTCACCCGGCAGCGAGTGGCGGCTGCATCGCCAATGGTTCCTCGATAGCGCCATGGCCGATTTGCTCGGCGCCGACTTCGGCCTTGCGGAAGCGCACAAGCTCTACGCCTGTCACGACAAGCTCATCGCCCACAAACAGGCGCTGTTCTCACATCTGACGCAGCGTTGGCGCGATCTATTCAACGCCTCCTTCGACGTGCTGCTCTACGATCTGACCAGCACCTATTTCGAGGTCAACGCCTCCGACCTGCCCGAGGGCTCGAAACGCCGCCACGGCTACAGCCGCGACAAGCGGCCCGATTGCCCGCAACTCGTCATCGCCCTCCTCGTCACCCCCGAAGGGCTGCCGCTCGCCTACGAGGTTCTGCCCGGCAACACGGCCGACAGCAAGACGCTGCGGTCCTTCCTCGAAAAGATCGAGAGCCAGTACGGCAAGGCGCGGCGGGTCTGGGTCATGGACCGCGGCGTGCCGACCGAGGAGGTTCTCGCCGAGATGCGCGCCTCCGATCCGCCTGTGCGCTATCTGGTCGGAACGCCCAAGGGACGCCTGACCCGCCTCGAAAAGCAGCTCCTCGACAACCCCTGGCGGAAGGCGCGCGAGGGGGTCGAGGTCAAGCTCCTGGCCCAGGACGAAGAGCTCTACGTCTTGGCCCAGAGCGCCGATCGCGTCAGCAAAGAGCGCGCAATGCGCAGGCGACAGCTCAAATGGCTGTGGGCGCGGTTGAAGAAGCTCGCTGAGATGGACGTCTCCCGTGAGGAAAGGCTGATGAAGCTCGGCGCGGCGCGCTCCAAGGCGCCCTGCGCCTGGCGGCTCGTCAAGACCGAGGTCGACAAGACCGGCGCGCTGACCTACGCGCTCGACCGCGACAAGTTGCGCAAAATCAGACGCCGCGAGGGCCGCTACCTGTTGCGCACCAACATGACCGACGACGATCCCGCCAAACTCTGGCAGTACTATATCCAGCTCGTTGCTGTTGAGGAGGCGTTTCGAAACCTGAAGGGCGACCTCGCGATCCGCCCGGTTTTCCATAAATGCGAGAAGCGCATCGAAGCCCACATCTTCGTCGCCTTCCTCGCCTATTGCCTGCAGATCACCCTGACCCGCCGCCTGCACAGCCTCGCCCCGGGTCTCACCGCGCGTAGCGCGCTGGCGAAATTCGCCGCCCTGCAGATGATCGACGTGCACCTGCCCACCACCGACGGCCGAGAGATCGTCCTCACCCGCTTCACCGAACCCGAGCCCGACCTGCGCCTCCTCATCGCCCGCATGAAGCTCAAGCTGCCGGCCCAGCCGCCCCCCAAAATCGCCGCCGCCGCGCTTCCCGCCCAACACCTCCTGTAGTGAAGACCTTTTCGGTCAAGATATTGATTTCCTTAACGCGCACCCCCAGAAAATGGCCGAATCCGCGAAGACGGGCTAACCCTACTCGTGAATTTTCAGTCGAACCTTCATTGGATTATTCGTTGGCCTGCCTGAAGGAATCTGCTTTAGGCGATAGCGAGCCGGCTGCTCTTCAACGCGGCCCGTGCGCCGCTGGCTAGGAGCTCCAGGTCGAACGTCGCGAGGAGCAGTCGCACGCCTCTTGAGCTCAGCTCTTTCTGATCGCCGGGTTTGCTCGTGACCCCAAGGCACACAGGAATGTCAGCCGCCTTCGCACGGTCGATGATTTTGTCGATGGCGCTGGTGTTGGCGGGGTGCGAATGCTGTCGGAAAAATCCTGTCGTGCCCGACAGATCGTTAGGTCCAAGCGCCACTGCGTCAATTCCGGGAACAGCAAGATATTCCTCGATGACGTCGACCGTCGCCACGTCCTCGATTTGCGGCATGACGAAGATAGCCTCATTCGCGGCGGCAACGTACTTTTCGACGTTCCGATAATAGTTTGACGCTCTGCGCGGGCCAAACCCGCGAGCGCCGGCCGGAGGGTAGCGACAGGCTCTGACCAGCGCGCGGCATTCCTCAACGGTTCGGACCAGAGGGGCCATGATTCCCTCGAAGCCCATGTCGAGAAGCTGCTTGATGCGAACGTGGTCGTTCCAAGCTGCTCTGACCATAGGGACGGTGTTGGCGCCGTTGAAACCCATCAGGGCTGTTTGCAGCGCGATCAGGTCCCACGGACCATGCTCCGTGTCGATGAGAAGAAAATCAAAACCAACACGCGCCATAAGTTCAGCCACTACCGGATCGGTCAGGCTGAGCCACCCACCGATCACGGTTTCACCGGCCTTCAGTCGCTTCTTGAGCGCAAGCGCGCGGGCAAGACCGCCCCAGACACCGTCAGCGTCCCCCAGATCCTCTAGTTCCGACATCTCGCCAAGCGCCCGTTTCGATTGCCGTTGATTGTCTCTTCCCGGGCCAAAGTGCGCTGACCGATGCCCATTTGACAAGCGCTGATCCTGGTCACTGTCAGGGCGATCGGGCGAAGCGAAGATTCAGACGGTTGGGCGCACTCCCGCCCCCCATGGCCCGTCGAGAGACGGCGTCCTTTCGGACGCCCTATGGCGGGGGCGGGCAGGGGTGGGGGCGCTCTGCGCTCGCCGAGGAGGGCGTCGATGAACAGCTCTTCCGAGGTCTGGCGCGACCCCTCCTTAATCCTCCCCCACAAGGGGGGAGGAGATCGCCTTCGCCCGATTGCCTTGCCGGTCACCCTTGAGGATAATACCAAGCTGAACTCAGCCGCCCAAGAAGAGCGCGCAATTCGCGATCGGGGCGACGAACTCGGAGACTGCCGACCTCCTCCTGCCCGGAGGAGCGGCGCTCACCGACAACTCGAAGAGCCTCGCGGCGCGCCGTTCGGACCCGAGCCTCCGGTTTGGCATAAACGGTGCTCGGCTGGCGCGCGCTGGTCGGGACCGGCGGGACGGCCGGAGCGCGCTACGGCTGACTGCTTGCAATCGGCGCCAGGCGGAAGGCCCTCAAACCTACGAGACGACACCCTGCCCCCACCAGAAGGACGGCCCGACGAAGGCGAGGCTTGTCGCAGTGTCGCCGCCCGAGAGACGACACGGGCTCGAGCAGTCCGGCAACACGAGGGTACGCGATCCAACCTACGTCACTCTCCAACTTCACCGACCAGGGCATGGAAAAACATAAGGAACATGGTCAAGTGATCGGAAGCGTTCAGGAAAGCGGCGAAGGAGCCGGGACCATTGTGAAAGAAATCCTTTGAGCGAAAGGTCAATATGATCTCGATGATCTCGGTCGCTCTTCGTTAAATTTGTCAGCGCTGCCATCTTGATGTCGGAATTGCAGTCCTAGTCTTATGATGTGTCGGCAGGTTCACTTTGTAGCTGCGGGTGGTGCGGACACGCTGATTGAACGTAAACCCGCCACCGGTGATGAAACAGGCCCAGCAGACGCCAGCGCCAGCGCAAGGAAACGTAGCTGGTGCGCCGCGCGAACTGAGGTCTGCGGGCTCGGAGCCCGGGCGGCGCCCCAAGTCTCAAGGCTGACGCGAGCGTCCGCTTCACTTGGTCGCCATGCCGCCGGGTCTAACCGCTATTCAGCGCGGAGCCGCCAAAGGGCCACGAGCGGCGCGCGCAGCGGGCGGATAGCCGGCTGTGAATTCTTTAGTTGGGGGGCGAAGCTCTGCCGAATCAACGCCAGAAAAACGACGCCGGCCTGAGATGGCGTTTCCGTCTCCCGGCGCCGGTCGCATTTTTCGTCGCAATTTTGTCCGCCCTGCCCGCGACGCCGCCTGCTTTGGCGCAGAGCTTGACAGCGGCCCCGACGGACGCGGCAAGCAAAGCCGCCCCGCCGACCGTGTCGCCCACGGAAGCGCAAAAAGCCCTCGAAGTCTTGCAGGACGCCCCCAGACGCGATGCGCTGATCGAAACACTTCAGACGATCGCCAAGACCCAGGTGACGCAACCCGCCCCGTCTCCAGCGCCAAGCCCGACGCCTCCGCCGGCCGCCGAGGGATTTGGCGCGGAGGCGCTCTTGCAGGCCTCGCAGGGGCTCGAAGAGATGTCGGGCCAAATCGCGAAGAGCGTGCGCGCGGCCACGAAATTTCCGCTGATCTCGCTTTGGCTCGTCAGGACCGTGCAGGATCCTCAGGCGGAGGATCTGCTGTTCGGCCTTCTCTGGCGACTCGCGACGGTTGCGGGCGTGGCATTCGGCGCGGAATATCTCGCGCGCCTGGCGATGCGCCGTCCCTTCTCCGCACTCGAGGCGCACGCAGCACGCAGGGTCGCGCCGATCGGGCCCGTCGAATCTCGCGGGGGCGGCGGCGCGGCCCGGCCGCCCCGTCGTCGCATGGCCCGACTGTGGAGGTCCTTCGCGCGGCTGCCGGTCGCCGCGGCCCGACTCGTCCTCGAAATCACGCCGGTCGTCGCCTTTGCCGCCGCTGGCAATCTTCTCCTCGCCACCAGAATCGGATCAGAACCCGTCGCGCGCGTCGCGATCCTTGCTCTGGTGGACGCCTACGTGATTTGCCGGGCTGTGATGAGTCTGGCGCGGGTGCTCGCCAGCAGCCGGGCCCCGGAGGCGAGCCTCTTCGTCCTGCCCGGCGAAACCGCCGCCGCCATCGAAACCTGGCTGCGCCGCATCGTCGGCGTCACTGTGTTCGGGCTGGCTCTCGCCAATATCGCGCTGGCGCTGGGCCTATACCGGTCTGCTTACCTGGCTTTGGTCAAGGTGGTCGTCCTCGTCCCGCATCTTCTGCTCGTCGTCATGACGTTGCGCTGCCGGCGTGCGGTCGCTTCGTTCATTCGCGCGCCTGAGGGCCGCGGCGGCTTCGTCTCGACGCTGCGCAACCGCTTCGCCGACGTCTGGCACTACATCGCGATCTTCGTCAATCTCGCCTTGTGGCTTGTCTGGGCGCTGCACATCGAGAACGGCTACAGCCTGATCGCGCATTACGCTTTTGCCACGATCGCGATTGTCGCGGTCGCCAGAGCCGTGTCGGCCGCGGCGCTCGGCGGGCTCGACCAGGCGCTATACGCCGGCTCCGGCATCGTCGGTCGCTATCCGAACGTCGAGGCGCTCGCCAACCGCTATCACTCTGCCTTGCGCGTCGCCGTTTCGACGATCATTTCGCTTGTCGCCCTGATCGCCCTGCTCGAGGTGTTTGGCGTCGACGCTCTCGCCTGGTTCGAAAAGGGCCGGATCGGGGCCAGCATCGCTTCCGAGTTCTCCGCCGTCGCCGTCGCGGTCGCCGTCGCGATCGTCGTCTGGGAGACTTGCAACGGCGCAATGGAGCGCCAGCTCGCCCGCCTTGCCCGCGAGGGCCATTATGTGCGCGCGGCGCGGCTCAGGACGGTTCTGCCCATGCTGCGCACCGCCCTCATCCTGACGATCCTGACCGTTGTCGGCCTTACCGCCTTGAGCGAAATCGGGGTCGATATCACGCCGCTCCTGGCCGGCGCCGGCGTCGTCGGCATTGCGGTGGGCTTTGGCTCGCAAAAGCTCGTGCAGGACGTCGTCACCGGCATGTTCCTCCTGCTCGAGAACGCCATGCAGGTTGGCGACTTCGTCACCGTGTCTGGCCTGTCGGGAACGGTTGAGAATCTCTCGATCCGAACGATCCGGCTTCGCGCCGGCGACGGTTCGGTGCACATTATCCCGTTCAGTTCCGTGACCAACGTCACCAACACCAATCGCGGCATCGGCAATGCCTCAGTCTCGGTCAATCTCGCCTATGACGAGGATGTCGACGGGGCGAGCGAAGTGCTCAAGGAGATCGCGGTCGACATGCGACGGGATCCGAGGTTCGCGCCGATGATGCGCAGCGATCTCGCGCTGTGGGGGGTCGACAAGGTCGATGGCGCCATGGTCACCATCGTCGGTCAGATCGAATGCACCGATTCCGGCCGCTGGCCGGTGCAGCGGGAGTTCAACCGAAGGATGAAAAACCGCTTCCAGCAACTCGGTGTCGATATCGCCCATCCCGCGCTGGCCCGTCTTGTCACCGACGACCATTGGTCGAGGAGCCGACGCGACCGCGCGAACGGCGCGGCCGAGTGACGAAGGGGATCGCGTAACAGCCCTGCCCGTCGCCCGGCCAGCGCGCTGAGGCATAGGCGCCGTCGCGCACCACGAAAGCCTGCAATTCGTCGTCCTATGTATCCCGTGACGTCCCGCTCACTTTGCGACCATGGTCGATAGGATCGCTGGAACGTCGACGAAGTCTTCAGGCCGGGCCAATGCGCGAGTGACCTCACTTTGCACCGACATGAAACCGGAAGGGTTTCGGACCCATCGAAATATGCGCGGTCGTAATTCGGGTCCCAGAAGCGAAAGACGCGCCCGAACGTCCGGCCCTTGCGTTCAAGTGGCCAAGTGAGCGCGGTGGTCCGGCGGCCAAATTATCCGGTCGTTCGCGCATTCAGGGATCGCATGCTAATCTGCGGCGAGTTCCTGGCGCCGGGACGATCATAGTGGCGCATTGGCTGCCGTCGGGAGGGGAGGATTGCGATGCTTCCAAGCACGGAATCGGCTTGTTTCGTGATCGCCGACATTTCCGGCTACACCAACTTCGTGTCCGGGGTCGAACTCGACCACGCCCAGGACATCATCGCCGACATCATGGATACGCTGGTCAGGGCGCTGCGGCCGCCGTTCCGCCTTGCCAAATTCGAAGGCGACGCGGCCTTCGTTTACGCGCTCGCCGACAAGGTCGATGGGTCGCTCGTGCAGGATTCGATCGAGCAGGCGTATTTCGCCTTCCGCAAGCGGCTGCGCAACATCAAGCAGGCCAACAGCTGCGAGTGCCAGGCCTGCAGCCGCATGCAGAGCCTCGACGTCAAGTTCGTCGTTCACCACGGTGCGTTCATCCGGCAGCGGATGTCCGGCCGGGAGGAACTCGCCGGACGAGACGTGATCCTGGTCCATCGCCTCCTTAAGAACGACGTCAGCAAAGCATTTGGCGCGCACGCCTATGCGCTCTATTCCGACGCCTGCGCTCGGGCCATGGGGATCGATCCCAAAGCACAGGGCCTCGTCGAGCACTCCGAGGCCATCGAACACATCGGCGAGACGAAGTGCTGGGTGCGCGACCTCGACGAGGCGTGGAACCGGGAAAGCGGGACGGCCCGGAATGTGGTTCAGCGCGCCGACGCCTTCGCGGTGATCGAGAGGGATTATGCCGCGCCCCGGCAGGCGGTTTGGGAGCATGTCACGCTGCCCGCGCATCATCTCCGTTGGCAGAGAAGCGACGGCTTCGTCGAAAAGGCTGTTAAAGGTCGGCGCGGCGCCGGCACGCAGAACCACTGCAAACACGGCAAGGACGCCATCATCGAGGACATCCTCGACTGGCGCCCGTTCGACTATGTGACCCAGACCGCCCTTCTGCCGATTCCGGGCGCCCCAAAAATCCTGGTGACCTACGCTTTCGACGAACGGGACGATGGCGGCACGCATTTCGAGTTTCGCGTCGCCAAGCCGAAGCCGAAGGACCTGCCGTTCTACGAGCAAGTCTGGCCGACTGTGCAAAAGAATTACGACGTTGGCTTAGAGATTCTGCGATCGATGCTGGAAGAACGGGCGGAGGCGGCGCAGACGGCCGACGAGCCGTCTCTGCCAGTCTCGCGCGAACGGTTCCTGACTCAGCCGTTCCGAGCGGGCTAGCGCAGCGGCCGAAAGCGAGCCGGCGCTTCGGGTTGCATTCGCGATCGTCCCCGTAATCAACGTTGCGGACTCGGGGCGAAAGTATCGATGCCGGCGCCGACGGGACCCAAACCTCGGTTTGGCATAAGCGCCTCGAGCCCCTATCATCGCCAACGAATCCCATGGTCAAAAGGAGCTCCCCGTGCCGGGCGAAGGGTCTGCGCGCCGGCGCGGCGTCATGCTGGTTCTGACGGCGACCGTGCTGTGGAGCCTGGCGGGCGTATTCGCCCGCCTCCTGGCGCATCTCGACGTATGGACCGTGCTCGGTTGGCGCGCGCTGCTTGGCTCGGCCTCGATCTCGGTGGTTGGAGTCATGGAATGGCGGCGCGGCCGGCTCGAAAATCCGTTCGGTTTCGGCCCGCTCTCGCCTGCGGTCGCGCTCCTCGCGATGATCGCCATCTCCGCCTACACCGCCTCGGTGATGACGACGACCATCGCCGACGTCATGGTCATCTATGCGACCCTTCCTTTCGTCGCGGCGGCGATCGGCTGGTTCGTCAACCGAGAGCGAGTTTCGCCGCGCACGCTGATCGCCTCGGCCGTCGCTCTCGCCGGCATCGTCCTGATCTTCGCCAACGGGCTCGGCTCCGGGCAACTCCTCGGCCAGGGCCTGAGCGCCCTGATGACGCTCGCCTTCGCCGGCATGGTCGTCCTCCAGCGCCGCCAGCCGAAGGCGTCGATGATCGCCGTCAATGCGATTGGCGCGCTCGGTTCCGGCCTCTTCGGCCTGATCAACTCGCCCCACCCACCGCTTGGGGCCTACGACTTTGCGGTGCTATTTGTCTTCGGCCTGACGACGATCGGCCTCTCTTTCGTGCTGTTCATGGAGGGGGCCAAACTCATCCCCTCGGCCGAGGCGGGCCTCATCAGCCTGCTCGATGTTGTGCTCGGGCCGGTCTGGGTGTTTCTTGCCTTTGGCGAGAACCCCGGCGCGGCAACCCTTCTCGGCGGCGCTGGGGTGCTTGGAGCGGCGGTCTGGCGGATGGCGCCGGACCTTATGCGCGAGCAGGTTTTTTGAAGCGGAGGAACGAATGGCGGACGAACGTTTTGCGCTGGTGACGGGGGCGGGAGCGGGCATCGGCAGGGCGACGGCGGTCGGGCTGGCGCGCGCCGGGTGGCATGTCGCGCTCGCGGCGCGCCGCCGCGAGAAGCTGGAGGAGACGGCGCGCCAGATTACGGACCTCGGCCGGAGAGCGATCGCCAAGCCCTGCGATGTCGGCGATCCGGAGGCGGTGAAAAGGCTGTTTTCGGCGATCGAGCAAAACTTCGGCCGGCTCGACCTTCTGTTCAACAACGCAGGCCAAAGCGCGCCCGCCGTGCCGCTCGACGAGCTGACTTACGCGCAATGGAAGTCGGTGGTCGACGCCAATCTCAACGGCGCGTTCCTTTGCGCGCAGGGCGCATTCGGCCTGATGAAGCGGCAGAACCCGCGCGGCGGGCGGATCGTCAACAACGGCTCGATCTCCGCCCATGCGCCGCGCCCCTTCTCCGCCCCCTATACGGCGACGAAGCACGCGATCACCGGACTTACAAAGTGCATCGCCCTCGACGGGCGCGCGCACGACATCGCCTGCGGCCAGATCGACATCGGCAATGCGCTGACCGAAATGGCCTACAAGATGACCCAGGGCGTCCCGCAGGCGGACGGGCGGATCGCGGTCGAGCCGATGATGGATGTCGAGGAAGTCGCTGCCGCTGTCGTCCACATGGCGAGCCTTCCGCTTTCGACCAACATCCTCACGATGACGATCATGGCGACCAAGATGCCGTTCGTCGGGAGGGGGTAAAATCGTCATTGCGAGTTCGGACCGCCCTTGAGGGCGATTTCGGCGAATGAAAAGAATGCCATTCTGGTGCCCCCGCGTCTGCGTGCCTGTTTGTGACTTTGGTGATCAATCTTCGTGTCCTTTGTGAATATCGACCACTAAGGATACGAAGAATCACAAGAAGGGACAGGAAGATCTCTACACCCGCAATAACGCCAAATGAAAGCCTCCCGCAACGTGATGCGGCTCACATCGCGCCGGGTTTGATCGCGCAATAACGGTATCGGTCGGACGCTGAAGGCGGCGATGGATTGGGAGGGAAGCATGCGGATTCTTCTGGCTCTGCTCGTGGCGGTCACGATCGGCTGCGCCGTCGCCGCGGGCGTGACCGTGTCGTTCGCGCCTGCTTACGCCGATGGCGGGGGGTATTAGCCTGCTGCTCAGTGCAGCCACTTCAGCCCGTGCGTCTCCAGCGCCTCGATGACGCCGTCGAAAATAAGCCCCGCGCCGATAGCCGAGACGAAGAATCCGATGATTCGTGTCGACGCATCGATCCCGAGCGGCCGCAGCCTGCGGGCGAGCCTGTCGGCGTATGCGAGGCAGAGATAAGTGACGAACATAGTGGCGAGGATCGCCGCGGCGATCGCAGCGAACGAGACGAGCTCGTGCGGCGAATTCCGGATGGTGGATGTGAAGCCCAGCACGGTGGCGATCGCGCCGGGTCCGAACATGAGCGGCATCGCGAGCGGGACGAAAGCGATGTTGGCGTCGGGATCGGCGTGGCTCGCCACCAACTCGCTTCTCTGCGGCGACGGAGAAAACAGCTCGAAGCCGATCTTCATCAGGATGATTCCGCCGACGATACGCACCTTGGCGAGCGGAACACCGAAAAGGCGCAGGAGCATCGTACCGAAGATGAGGAAGAAGAAGCCGAGAAGCAGCGCGTAGAGGCATGACTTCCACGCCATCTCGCGGTGCGTCGCATCGTCCGCGCCGGCGAGGAGCTTCAGATAGACCGGCAGCACCTCGAGCGGGTTGGTGATTGCGAGCAGCGTGGTGAACGTACCGATGAAGAGAGATGGCTCGCGCCCCATTCCGATGCCCCCGGCGCCGAGATTGGAGTGGGGGCGGCAATAGCTCGCGCCGCCCAGGGCGACAAGAGCGAGGGAGCGTCAGGTCCCGGTGGGCGGTCACTTCGGGCTGTCGGCTCTCAGCCATCCGAACGCCCTGGCCGACCAAACGACAATCGAGCAGACGATGCCAAGGCTGCCGAGAGCGATGGCTAGAATGGTCATGCGGCATGTCCCGTTTCAGGCTTGCTTACCAAGTTGAGCTGATCTGCGCGGAATTCCTATGAAGCCGTAGTCTCGACTTCCATTTCGACTTGGCGATCCCAGCTGACCGGCTCACGAACGCCTACAACGGCGGTCGGTAAACGTCCGTTGCGATCATCGGGACGTTTCAATTCAAATGCGTCGGGAAACGCCGGTTCCGCCATTTGCTCGCCCCCGATTGTCTTGCGTCAGTGTCTTGCTTCGCTGGAGGCTACGCAGAGAAAGGCTGATCGCCTACAGACAATAATGAAGAGGTCAGAACCTGAACACGTCCGACCGGCAGCGGTCGCGCCCGGAATTGGGCCCGCGGCCCGGCGGCAAAGACGCCGGAGCGAAGACTTGCGGCTCGAAGCTCCCGGCGCCATGGATCGCGGCGTCAATTCCTTTGGAAACTGCGATGGCGCCCAATCTATCCGGCAAGACCCTGTTCATCACCGGCGCGTCGCGCGGCATCGGGCTCGCGATCGGCGTTGCCGCGGCGCGCGACGGCGCGAACGTCGCCATCGCCGCCAAGACGGCCGAGCCCAATCCAAAACTTCCCGGCACGATCTTTTCGGCCGCGGAGGAGATCGAGAAGGCCGGCGGCAAGGCGCTGCCACTGACCGTCGACGTCCGCGATGAAGCGGAGGTGCGCGCGGCGCTCGAAAGGACGGCCGAAACGTTCGGCGGCCTCGACATCGTCGTGAACAACGCGAGCGCCATTTCTCTCACGAATTCGCAGGCGACCGACATGAAGCGCTTCGATCTCATGCATCAGATCAACGCGCGCGGGACCTTCATGACGTCGAAGCTTGCCGTGCCATTCCTTGAGAAATCGGACAATCCGCATATCCTGATGCTGTCGCCGCCGCTCGATCTGAAGGAGAAGTGGTTTGCCGGCCACACCGCCTATTCGATGGCGAAATACGGCATGAGCCTCGTCGTGCTCGGCCTCGCCGGCGAGCTGCGGAGCAAGGGCGTAGCCGTCAACGCGCTCTGGCCGCGCACGACGATTGCGACCGCGGCGATCAAGAACCTGCTCGGCGGGGACGCCATCATGCGCGCCTCGCGTACGCCCGAAATCCTGGCCGACGCGGCTCGAGTGATCTTTCTCAAGGACGCGAGAACCTTCACCGGGAATTTTTTGATCGACGACACGTTTCTGTTCGACAACGGGGTCAAAGACTTCGACCGCTACCGCGTCGATCCCAGCGTCGATCTGGCGCTCGACTTTTTCGTCCCGGACAATTCCATCCCGCCAATCAGCCTGGCGAAGGTTGCGGCGCCACTTTAACCTCGCTCATCGCCAGTGGCCTCAACTCAGAAGGCGCTGAAGCCGCCGTCGATCACGAGGCAATCGGCGGTGTGATAGGACGATAGCGCGCTCATCAGGTAGACGGCGATTCCGCCGAAATCCTCGGGCCTGCCGAAGCGGCGCACCGGGATGCGCGGCATCATGTTGGCGACGAACTTTTCGTTGCCCCTCGCGCCCGCCGTCATCTCGGTCTCGATCCAGCCAGGCAGGATCGCGTTGGCGGTGACGCCATAGCGGGCGTGCTCGACTGCAAGGGCGCGCGTCAGGGCGTTCAACGCCGCCTTCGTCGCCGCATAATGCTCATTGCGCGCCACGCCGTAGCGCGAGGCGATGCTCGATGTCGCGATGAGACGGCCGAAGCGGTCGCCGCCTTCGGCGCGTTTGATCATGTGCCGGAGCACGGTCTGGAACACATGGAAGACGCCGTCGAGATTGATCGCGAACATGCGCCGCCAGTCGTCTTCGCTGCGGTCGACGAAGGCTTGCCGGCCTTCCCCGCCGACGCCCGCATTGGCGAAACAGCCGTCGACCCTGCCGAAGGCCGCGAGGGTCGCGGCAAAAGCGTCCTCGACAGCAGCTCGATCGGTCACATCGCAGGCCGCCGCCTCTACTGGCGCCCCGCATTCGCGCAGTTCCGCCAACGCGTCGCGGTTCTCTGCAAATTGCGGCCCCAGATCGAGACCGCGCAGCCGGCTCGCGCCAAGGCCTTGGCGATGCCAAGGCCGATCCCGCCATTACCCCCCGTGACGATCGCCGTCCGCCCCGAAAGATCGAAGTCCTCCGCCATTGAAAAGCCCTCCGCGCCGATTTCGTCCTGCAGCGACTGCCGGACCGAGAGAGCACGGCGCGATTCCCATTTCAATCCTGATCCTCGATTCGGAAAATGCCTCGAGCCCGGGCTAGCCTTCCACGCGGATCAGTGTCCAGGCACTCCAATAGGGGTAGGTGTCGAAGAAGGACCTTCGATCGCGCTTTGTGGGGCCGCGCCGGGAGCGTGCAAACCGATTATAGGCTTCAATGTCGAAATACAGGCCTCGCCGCTGCAATTTCTGCGTCCAATAGAGAACCGGCTGAATGTTCACATGGGTCGGGTCGCCCATGTATATCTCCTTGACCTCGCCATCGCGGAGCGCATCCAGGCAAAGGAACGCCCGGCCCCCGGGCCGCAGCACCCGCGCGAACTCATCGAGGATCGGATCGGTGAGCGCGTCTGGGATGTGCTCCAGCACTTGCGCCGAATGCACCAGGCTCACCGTTCGCGATTCGGCCGGGATGCTCGCGATTGAGCCCGCGACCAGTTCGCTCTCGGAGTAGCCGAAATGCTTGCGGCCGAGTTCAACCATATGATTTGAGAGATCGACGCCGAGCACCCTCTTGTAGATCGACAAGTCTTTGAATCCCTTTAAGATCGATCCGCAGGCGCATCCCGCGTCGATAACGAATGGGTCCGGGTAAGTCGATTGCAGCGTCGCCTCGGTGACCATCGCGCTGTAAGATTTCTGCCAATAATCGTATTTCAGGTAGTTCAACCCGACGTCTGCGTGCTCCTTGTAGTACTGCTCATCGTAGGATTTCGCAGTCAGCGGGACTTCCGCCTTCTGCGGCGCAGTCGCGCGCCTAACGCGATTGGCGATAAAGTTCCTGATAGACTTCAATTGGCTAACCCCTTATCGAGGCCGAAGCCGCGACGCCTCCTTCCGGTCGCTCACCGGGAAGCTGTTGCTTCGCAAGAGCGCTGATTGAGGCCCATCCTCGCGCGCTAGATCGCGTCCTGCCGGACGAGGTCGCCCGCAAGGGCCTTGTCGATCAGCGCCCGGGTTTCTTCGAGTCCATAAAGCGCGATGAAGGAGCCGAGGCGCGGTCCCCGGTCCTCGCCGAGGAGGATGGCGTAAACCATGTTGAAGAAATCGTTCGATACGCCGGGGCGCTCCGGCGTCGCGCCCTTGGCATGGAGATCCTGGTATCGAGGGATCGGCCGCGCAATGTCATAGAGAGCGTGCTGGATCTCTTCCGCCGTCGCGTTCCCCGGCATTTCCGCGAGCCTGTTCGAGACCCGAAGCAGCGCGTCGCGCTCGACTTGGTCGGCTTCCCGGTAGCGCTTCTTCGGCGCGACGAAATCGCGGAAATAGGCGACGGCGTAGCGAACGAGGGCGTCCAGGCGCGGATGGTTCTCCGGCGCGGCCAAAGGCGCGTAGCGGCGCAAGAATCCCCACAAAACTGCGGGGTTGTCGCTGTTCGCCACCGCCGCCAGATTGAGCAGCATGGCAAAGGAGACGGCCGCCAGGGCTTCTCCGTCGTGGACGAGCTTTTCCGGCGGCGGGGGGGCGCCGGAATGGATGTGCCAGACCGGATTGCCGAGACGCTCCTTCCATTCCTGACGCGGATAGGCGTCGAGGAATCCGAGATAGTCGTCGACGGTGCGGGGAATGACGTCGAGATAGAGCCGCTTCGCCGCCGTCGGCTTCTGAAACATGAACAGGGACAGGCTTTCCGGGCTGGCGTAGGTCAGCCATTGCTCGATCGTCAGGCCATTTCCCTTCGATTTCGATATCTTCTGGCCGTTCTCGTCGAGGAACAGTTCGTAGTTGAAGCCGGCCGGCGGCTCTGCCCCGAGAATGCGCGCGATACGCGACGAGAGCTTCACGGAATTGATCAGATCCTTGCCGGCCATTTCGTAATCGACGCCGACCGCATACCAGCGCATCGCCCAATCCGGCTTCCACTGCAGCTTGCACTTCCCGCCGGTCACCGGCGTTTCAAACACCTCGTCGGTTTCCGGGTCCCGCCAGCGTATAGTTCCCGCCTTCGCGTCGTGCCCGAGAACGGGCGCCTGCATGACGACGCCCGTCACCGGGTGAATGGGAAGGAACGGCGAGTAGGTCGCCGCGCGCTCTTCTCTCAGAGAGGGCAGCATGATCGCCTGCACCTCGTCGAAGCGTTCAAGCATGCGCAGGAGCGACGCGTCGAATCGGCCCGACGTGTAGGCCTCGGTCGACGACATGAACTCGTATTCGAAGCCGAACTGGTCGAGAAAGCGTCGCAGGCGGGCGTTGTTGTGCGCGGCGAAGCTTTCGTATTCTCCGAACGGATCGGGAACTTTGGTTAGCGGCTTGCCGAGATGGCGGGCGACGAGCTCGCGGTTGGGGATATTGTCCGGCGTCTTGCGCAATCCGTCCATGTCGTCGGAGAAGGCGATCAGCCTTGTCTTGACCGAATCCCCGGTCAAGACGCGAAAGGCGTTGCGCACCATGGTCGTGCGGGCCACCTCGCCGAAGGTTCCGATGTGCGGCAGGCCGGATGGCCCGTAGCCCGTCTCGAAGATCACTTCGGATTTTTTCGAGCGCTCGAGACGTTCGATCAGCTTGCGCGCCTCTTCGAACGGCCAGGTCTTGGACACATTCGCGGCCTTGCGCAGGGACTGCGACAACATTCTGATCCTGTTACTTAAAAACGCCACGCCTCATCCAAGGAACCGGCGGAAGGCCGCGCACCCTAGAGGCCTAAAATTGCGAGTCAATCGGGTTATCGGACGGTTCCCGCTGCTGCGGCCGCTTCCGGCGGCGAAAGTCTGAACCCATATAAGTCGGAATTGACTGTAAACTGGTGTAGGGTTGGGGATTGACGGAGAGTATCATGAAAGTCTCGGAGGCGCTTCACTCGAACCGGCAGGTCCTGGCGACCTGCATTCCCGAAGAATCGATCGTCGCCTTCGCGACGCGGCTGGATTCACTCAATATCGGCGCGATGCCCGTCGTCGACGCCCATGGAGCACTGGTCGGGGTCATTTCCGAGCGCGACATCGTGCGCGCATTCGTCAAGGAGGGCGCGAGACTCGTCGAACGACGGGTTCGCGACTTCATGTCCCGCGACGTGGTCACCTGCGGCCTGGAGACGAGCATGACCGAGGCCGAGAAGCTCATGAATAAGCATCGGTTCCGCCACCTGCCGGTCGTCGAGGGCGCGAAGGTCGTCGGCATGCTTTCGCTCCGGGACGTCATGGTCTGGCGGCTGCGGGATTTGCGCGACGAGGTCGAGGTGCTTCGCGAGACGATGATTGCGACCCGGCGTTTTTGAATCCGGAGCGCAGCGCGGGCGACAGTCTTCGAGATTTTGAGATATGATGCTGGAAAAGTCGACGTGCCGGCGCCGCGGTGACCTGCCGGCGGCGGCGCATGCGACGATTGCGGAAAGGAAAGGGCGAGAGTACTTGTTCTCGTTCGTGAAATCGCCGACGGCTCTTTCGATGCGCATCGCCGTCCTGGCGCTCTGCGGTTTGATTCTGGCGGTTCCGGATTCGCACGCTGAAGATACAGGGGGCTTTCCCGGGTTCCTCCAGCATCTGTTTGGATTTACGCCGAAATCGGGACCTCAGCCTCGTGCGACTGCGCCGCCGACCGTCCGGGTGCGGCAAAAGAAGCGACAGGACTATGTCTCGCCTTCCGCCACACGCGCGCGGGTCGAGAAGACGTCTTTCATTGCCGTGCTCGGCGACACCTTCGCGATCTTGGCCGCCCAGGGTCTGAGCGACGCTTTCTCCACCAAACCGGACGTCGGGATCACCAACGCAGCGCGCGATCTGTCGGGCCTCGCACGGAACGACTATTACGACTGGCCCAAGGCCGCCCGCGACCTCGCGGCGGGCAAAAAGAAGATCGACGTCGCGATCATCATGCTCGGCCTCAACGACCTGCAGCCGCTTAAAGACGGCGGCGAGACGCTCGACCCCCTCACGGACAAATGGAAGACCATCTACGGCCAGCGGGTCGAGGACGTGGTTGCGCCGTTTCGGGACGCGCATATCCCGGTCCTCTGGGTCGGCCTGCCCTCGATGCCCGACGAACGCCTCAATGCGCAGGCTCTCGCGCTGAATGAAATCTACCGTGATCACGCCGAGAAGGCCGGCGGCAAGTTCATCGATATCTGGGAGGGATTTGTCGATCAGAACGGACAATACAGCGCCTTCGGGCCGGACGTGGAAGGACAGAGCACAAGACTCCGCTCCGGCGCGAACGGCGTCTATTTGACCAAGGCGGGCGCGCGCAAGCTCGCGCAATATCTCGAACCGGAGGTTCGGCGCGCCATCGACAAAGGCAAGCCCCAGAACGACATCAGCGCCCTTCCGCCGGACATCGAGCAGCAGGCCGACGACATCAACGCCGAGATACGTCGTGAAATGGGAGTGGACAAATCGCTCGACCCGCTCTCCCCTCCCAAACTGGAGGCCGGCCCCATCCTGTCGCTGACGGCCCGGCCGAAAGCGGCCAACGCTGCGCTCGTGGACGCCTTGAGCACCGACCGCGTTGACGCCGAGCGAAGATTGGGCCTTCCGGTCCAACCTCGGCCCGGCCGCGCCGACGATTTTAGCTGGCCCCCGCCGCAGTAGCCTTCAGCGCTAGCGGCGCGTTCTTGCGAACGACCGGGAGCGGTTCCAGCGCCTGATCGGTTTTTAGCGCAGGTTTAGCGTCGGGACCCTGATTGTTCAAAGGGTTGCGACCCCGTTTAGCGCCGGCCAAAATATACTTGTTATTGTTGTTTTTTAGAATGACGGATCGCAATGTCGGAGCGCGGCGTTCTGACGAAGTCCGCCCGGCGGAAAGGCCGCTTTGCCGCCGCGCATTCAGCTTTGCTGGAAACGACTGGTGGCGGGAAAGTCGCGCGGACCGGATCGGTAATTTCGCTTTCCTGTTTGCCTCGAGGATCAAGAAGCCATGGCGGTCGACCACACGGAGCGGGACGCCGACGGCTCCGAACCTCTTCCCGCGGGCCGTGAGTCTCCTCACCTCGGTCCGGGAGAACGCAGACAGGCAGCCAGCCATGCGCCCTTGCGGGCGCTGGTCATTCATGAGGTGCTACGCGACGAAGGCGAATTCGAATTGCGCCGGCCGCCGCCGGCGTTGTTGTGGTCCGGCCTCGCGGCTGGACTGTCGATGGGCTTTTCGTTTCTCGCTTTAGCGCTGCTGCAGGCCTATCTTCCGGACGCGCCCTGGAGCCACATTCTGGCGAGCTTCGGCTATTGCGTCGGCTTCGTCATCACGATTCTCGGCAAGCAGCAGCTGTTCACCGAGACGACGCTGACGGCGATGCTGCCGGTGTTTTATCAGCCGAAATGGAAGTCCATGGGGATCCTGCTGAGGATGTGGGCGATCGTGCTCGTCGCCAATGTCGCGGGAACGATCGCCTTCGCCTTTCTCCTCTCGCGTCAGGATCTGTTCAGTCCAGAGGTGCGCCACACGCTGTCGGCTGTGTCCGCAGCTTCCCTCAGCGACGGCGCCGTGCCGATGACGCTCAAAGCGATGCTGGCCGGATGGATGATCGCGCTGATGGTCTGGGTGCTGCCGAGTGCGGAATCGGCAGGATTGTTTGTTATCGTTCTGATGACCTACGTCATTGCGTTGGGCCGCTTCTCGCACATCATCGCCGGGTCCACCGAGGCGGCGTTTGCGGTCATCACCGGCGCCGCGAGCGTCGGCGACTATTTTGTGCGGTTCTTTCTGCCCACCATCCTCGGCAATCTGTTCGGCGGGGTCGCATTGGCCGCTTTGCTCAATCACGCGCCTGTCGCGCATGAAATCGCCGCCAAAGCCGAGGAGGGGAATTGACAGTAATTTGCCGCGGGCTGCGGCCTAAACGCCATACGCTTTCACGAACACGTCGACCCCGGCGCTCACCGCCGCCTCGATCTCCTCCAGCTTCAGACTGTCGACCACCCCGAACAGCAGGCGCTTGTAGACATAGCTCTGACATAGATCGACAAATTGCCACGCGGCGCGCTCCGGGTCGGGGAGTTTGAGCGCGCCTGCCTTTTCCAGCGCCGCGAGCTCGGCGGCGAGCCTTGTCGCGCCGAAAAGGGGGCCCGCCTCATAGAAGGCGCGGCCGATATTGGGAAATTTTTCGACCGCCGCGAGCACCACACGGGCGAGCGCCAGGGTTTCGGGCTCGCTCATCCGGCGGATCAGCCGGACGCCGAAGTCGGTGAGCATCGCCCGCGCGTCGCCTTCACGGCGGAACGCGCATAGACGCTCGGCGGCCTGGGCGAACTCGCCGCGGATGATCGCCTCGAACAGCTCGTCCTTGGAATTGAAATAGGCATATAGGGTGCCCTTGGAGACGCCGGCCGCCCGGGCGACGTCGTTCATGCTTGCCCCGTCGAAACCGGCGGCGAGAAACGCGGCGCGTGCGCCATCCATGATCTGGCGCCGCTTGGCGCCGCCATCGTGACGGAGATGGGCTTCGGCTTCGAAAGTGTCTGCGTCCATAGCCCTCGCGCCTTTGTCTTATCTCGACCGAACGGTTCGGTTCGATTCTTGTTGCATTAGACCTCGCCCTGGGCTAAGTCAACAATAATGACCGAACCGTTCGGTTCGGACGTGGGGTCATGCCAGGCGCGGGTTCAAGGGAAGAAAGCATGGGCGACCAACATCCCACGGCCCAGCCCGGGACCGAGTCCCGCGTGGTCGCGACCGCGCCAATCGGGCATGGCGTGCCTGCTCCGTCCTCGGGCCCCGGTTTTCCGGCTGTGCCGCATCCGACCGGCGGGATCCCTTCCGTCGGGCCGGCGCCCAAGCGCTCCCGCGGTGTCAGGCGGTTCATCGTTCCCCTCGTCTTCCTTGCCGGCCTCGGTTACGGGGGAAAGATGGCTTACGACTATTTCGTCGAGGGGCGCTTCCTCGTCTCGACCGACGACGCGTATGTCGGCGCCTCGACCGCCATCATCGCCGCCAAGGCGACCGGGCACCTCACCCAGGTCCCGGTGGTCGACAACCAGATCGTCCATCAGGGCGACCTTCTGGCGCTGATCGATGACGGCGATTATCGGAACGCAGTCGACGCGGCTCAGGCGCGCATCGACACCCAGGACGCGACCATCGCCCGCTTCGGCCGCCAGATCGACGCGCAGGCCGCGGTCATTGGCCAGGCCCAGGCGCAGGTGCAGGCGTCGCAGGCGCAGCTGCGCGGCGCCGAGGCCGACGTTGAGCGCTCGTCGCTTGAATACGACCGTTCATTCAAGCTTGCGCAGACGAATTTCGGCTCGCAGCAGCGGCTCGAACAGGCGACCGCCGACCGCGACAAGATGAGTGCAACGCTCGCCTCCACGAGGGCGACAGCGCTTTCCGCCGCCGCCGCTCTCGAAGGCGCCAAGGCCAATCTCGATGTCTTGAAGGCGCAGCGCGACGAGGCGACGCGCCAGCGCGCTGAACTCGTGACCGCACTCGACAAGGCCAAGCGCGATCTTTCCTTCACCCGCGTCGTCGCGCCGTTTAACGGCGTCGTCGGCAACAAGGCCGCCGAGGTCGGGAATTTCGTCCAGCCGGGCGCCCGGTTGATGGCGCTGGTGCCGCTGAACGCCTCTTATGTCGACGCCAATTTCAAGGAGACGCAGCTCGTCGACATCAAGCCGGGGCAAGTGGTCGACGTCGCGATCGACGCGCTCGACGGCAAGACGGTCGAGGGCGTGGTGTCATCGATCTCGCCCGCCTCGGGCTCGGAGTTCTCGCTGCTGCCGCCCGACAACGCCACCGGAAATTTCACCAAGGTCGTCCAGCGCGTGGCGGTCCGCATCACCTTCCCCGAGGATGTGCTGAAGGAGGTCCCGCTGAGGCCCGGCCTTTCGGTCGTGGCGACTGTCCACACCTGCGATCCCGACGCGCCGAAGCCGACCCTGCTCGGCGCGCTCGGGCTCGAGGCGCTGGCGACGAAGATCGCCAAACCGTGAACGACGCGCTGGCGATCCGGGCGCCCGCGGGCGCCCACGCCGAACTCGCGCGCCCCGTCGGGCCGCCCGGCTTTGCGGTCCCGCATTTCTCGATCAAGCGGCTTGCGGCCTTCATCTTCATGGTGTTCGGGATGTTCATGGCCATCCTGGACATCCAGATCGTCTCGGCCTCGCTTTCGCAGATCCAGGCCGGGCTCTCGGCTTCGTCGGACGAGGTCACCTGGGTCCAGACAGCCTATCTCATCGCCGAAGTGATCATGATCCCGCTGTCGGGGTTCCTGTCGCGGGTGGTGTCGACGCGGGTCATCTTCACGATCTCCGCCGGCGGGTTCACGCTCATGAGTTTCATGTGTGCCCAGGCGACGACAATCAACGAGATGATCGTCTGGCGCGCTCTGCAGGGCTTCATCGGCGGCGGCATGATTCCGACCGTGTTTGCCTCGGCCTTCACCATCTTTCCGCGTTCGAAGCAGCCGTTCATCGCGCCGATCATCGGGCTTGTCGCGACGCTCGCCCCGACCATCGGGCCGACGGTCGGCGGCTATCTGACCGACTGGTTCTCCTGGCACTGGCTGTTCCTGGTGAATCTCATCCCAGGCATGATCGTGACGACGGCGGCCTGGCTGCTAATCGATTTCGACGAGCCCGACTATTCGCTTCTGACCCACTTCGACTATGTCGGCCTCGTCTCGATGGCTGGCTTTCTCGGCGCAGCGGAATACGCGCTCGAGGAGGGTCCGTCGAAGGACTGGTTCGAGAGCGAGCCGGTGACGACCGCGATCGTCGTCTCGGCGCTGAGCGCGCTCGTCTTCTTCTGGCGCGTATCGACCGCCCGTCAACCGATTGTCGATCTGACCGCCTTCCGCGACCGCAATTTCTGGACCGGCACAATGTTCGGCTTCGTGCTCGGCATCGGGCTCTACGGCCTGACTTACATCTATCCGGTCTATCTGGCAGTCGTGCGCGGCTATTCCTCGCTGATGATCGGCAAGACGATGTTCGTCACCGGCGTCTGCATGTTCTTCACCGCGCCGCTCGCCGGGCGGCTCATGACGCGGGTCGACCCGCGCCTGATGATCGCGACCGGCTTCGTCTTTTTCGCCATCGGCACCTGGCAGGCGTCGTACGTTACCGTCGACTGGGACTTCTGGGAGTTGCTCTGGCCGCAGATCTTCCGGGGGGTCGGGCTGATGCTTTCCATGGTGCCGATCAACAATCTGGCGCTCGGCACCATGCCGCCGCACAAAATAAAGAACGCTTCTGGTCTGTTTAATCTCATGCGCAACCTCGGCGGGGCGGTCGGCCTCGCCTTGATCAACACTCTCCTCGACAAGCGCATGGACCTGCATCTCGAGCGGTTGCGCGAGTCGGTGACCTGGGGCCGGCAGGTCGCCGTCGAAACGCTGTCGAACATGACCGCTGCGCTCGCGGCGCGCGGATCGGACGCCGAGCTCGCGGCCACCCGGCAGCTGGCGCTGATCGTGCGCCGGCAGGCGGAGGTGATGGCGCTGTCGGACGTATTCCTGGCGCTGACCGTGATCTTTCTCGCCTGCGTCAGCTTCGCGGCCCTGATGCGCCGGCCTTCCGGCGCCCCGGCGGGGGCGGCGGTCATTAGGGCCTATTACCAAACCTTAGCCCATTACCAAACCTTAAAGAAACAGCCCTTGCAGCGGAGCGGGGCGCCGCCATATTATGCGGGACGCGCGAGCCGGGCTTGTCCGGCCCGCGCCGGATCAAGAGGTTTCATCCATGTCCGACTATGACCGCTACGCCAGCTCGCGCCCCGGCGCGGGATACGCGCGGCCGGGCGTCGCCGTCGATCAGGGCCTGCGCGCCTATATGATCGGCGTCTACAACTACATGACCCTTGGCCTCGGCGTGACCGGCCTCGTCGCCTATGCAGCCTTCGCCCTCGGCACTGTCCAGGCCGGCAACGGCCGTCTGGCGCTGACCGACTTCGGTCATGCGATCTACGTCTCGCCGCTGCGCTGGCTCATCGTGCTGTCGCCGCTCGCCATCGTGTTCTGGATCTCGGCTCGCATCCAGTCGATGTCGGTCAGCACGGCGCGAAACGCCTTCCTGGCCTTCGCGGCACTGATCGGCCTCTCAATGTCGGCGCTTTTGGTCGTCTATACCGGCGCCTCGATCGGCCGGGCGTTCTTCGCCACCGCTGCCGCCTTCGCGAGCCTCAGCCTCTACGGCTACACGACCCAGCGAAGCCTCTCGGCGATGGGGTCCTTCATGATGATGGGCGTGGTCGGCCTCATCATCGCGAGCCTGCTCAACATGTTCCTGCATAGCACCGGCCTGCAGTTCGGCATCTCGATCCTCGCGGTGGTCATCTTTGCCGGCCTGACCGCCTGGGACACCCAGTCGATCAAGGACATGTATTTCGCTGGCGACGGCTACGAGATGGTGCAGAAGAAGTCGATTCACGGCGCGTTGCGCCTGTACCTTGATTTCATCAACATGTTCCAGGCGATCCTAATGCTGACGGGTTCGCAGCGGAATAGTTGACGCGCTCTATCGTTAGCTGAAAACGATCAATGCCCCGGCGAGTCCCGCCGGGGCTTTTTTTGAGCTCGCTTAGCCCCGGCCGGCGTTGCTCCATCCGGGGCCTTTGGTTAGTTTTGGGTAAGCGATCTCGGCAGCGGGGAGGGGCGACATGAACGGGTGGTGCGTCGCGGGAGCGGCGGGGTTGCTCTTTTCAGTCATGGGCGCTCCTCAGGCGGCGGAGCTCAAGGTTGTCGGCGTCAAGGCCTATGTCTTTCTCGAACATGCCGGGAAACTATCCGACGATCTCGTCGGCGCTCCCGCGCTGGTCGATGCGCCGAGGGGCGGCGCGCCGAACGGGGATACCGCCACGGGGCTCCTCCTCGACTTCACCTTCCAGGGGGACAGGAACTTTTCGCCCAAATACGCGACCGCGACCGTGGACCTGACCCAGACTAATCACGCCGGCCAGCAGCTCGTCATCCGCAAGGCCTTCACCGGCTTCATGTTCGGGCCCGACGGGATCGAGCACAAGGCAGTCTTCCTCGAGAACGCGACCTGTTCGCCGCTCTCCGTCGATGTGCACGCCGGCAAGACGCGCAAGCAGGTGAGGCTCGACTTTTCCTGCACGGAGGTGCATGCGTCCAACTGAGCACTGTCGACGTGACCGGCGACCGGCACAAAAACGGAGTCATTCGGCCTGCTTCGCGGCGCGTCAAAGAGTTTTGGCGAAGAGCGCGACCTCACTCCTTCAGGCCGAGCACGTCGGCCATCGAATAGAGCCCGGGCTTGCGGCCGTGAGCCCAGTGTGCGGCCTTCAGCGCCCCGTAGGCGAAGACGGCGCGGTCCTCGGCCTGGTGCGCGAGCACGATCCGCTCGCCCTCCCCGGCGAAAATGACGCTGTGGTCGCCGACGACGGTGCCGCCGCGGAGCGAAGCGAAGCCGATGTCACCCTTGCGGCGTGCTCCGGTGATGCCGTCGCGCGCCCGGGCCGAATGGGATTTGAGGGCGACGCCTCTTCCGGCCGCGGCAGCCTCGCCGAGCATCAAAGCCGTCCCCGATGGCGCGTCGACCTTCATCCGGTGGTGCATTTCGACCACTTCGATGTCGAATTCGTCGCCGAGAGCGGCGGCCGCGCGCCGCGTCAGGGCGGCGAGCAGGTTGACGCCGAGGCTCATGTTGCCCGAGCGCACGATCGCCGCATGGCGCGCGGCGGCCTCGATCCGCTCGAGATCCTCTTCGTTCAGACCGGTCGTGCCGATCACCTGGACGATGCGCGCCTGCGCAGCCAGCGCCGAGAGCTCGACGGTCGCGGCAGGGGAGGAAAAGTCGATGATCGCGTCGGCGTGCAGCATCAGCGGCAGCGGATCGGCGACGATGGCGAGCCCGGTTGCCGGGCAGCCGGCGAGCGGCCCAGGATCCTGGCCGAGCCACGGCGAGTCCTCGCGCTCGAGCGCGCCAGAAAGCGCCATGCCCGTCGCCTCGTGGATTGCGCGCACGACCATGCGGCCCATGCGGCCGGCGGCTCCGGTCACCACGATGCGCAAATCCGCCATCATTGTCTCCCTGATCAGCCCGGCTGCGGACCTTCGTAGCCCTCGACGACCACGAGGTCGACGAGAGTGGCGGCGTCGCGAAACTCAATCGCACGTTTATACTCCTCGGACTCGAGACAGGCGATCGCCGTGGCATAATCCGGGAATTCGATGACCACCTGGCGTGGTTTTGCCGCGCCTTTGGCGACGACGTGGCTTCCGCCGCGCACCAGAAAGCGGGCGCCGTATTTGGCGAAGGCGACGCCGTTGGCGGCGATGTATTTCTTGTACCCGTCGGGGTCCGTGACTTCCACGTGCGCGACCCAATAGCCCTTGGCCATGTCAAACTCCCTCGACCAGAACCATCTCGATCTCGGCCGCTCCTTTTCGGAGCGTCCGCGCGGCTTGGTACTCCGCCGAATTAAAATAATTCTGCGCCGCCTCGTACGTGTCGAACTCGAGCACGACGTTGCGCGCCCGGGCCTTGCCTTCGAGCGCCTCCCACCGTCCGCCACGCGCCAGCGCCTTTCCCCCGTGCGCCGCGATGGCTTTCGTCGCCTCGGCCGCATAGCGGGCGTAGGCTTCCGGGTTGCTGACGTCGACGCGCGAGATCACATAGCCTTTGGGCATCGGCTTCCTCCTTTGGCGAAGCTCTGGAGGATAGCGCCGTTGGGCGCGCGATCAAGAAGCAGCCGCGCCGATCTCCGCGACGATCGAAGCGGCCGCCGCGCGCGGATCGGGGGCAGTCGCGATCGGCCGGCCGACCACGAGATAATCGGCCCCGGCGGAGATTGCGCTCGCAGGCGTCGCGACCCGCTTCTGGTCCCCGGCCACAGCCCCGGCCGGGCGGATGCCCGGCGTCACCAGAATCATCTCTCGGCCGACCGCCTGGCGTATTCCGGCCGCCTCGGCCGCGCTCGCCACAAGCCCGTCGATACCGAGCGCCCGAGCCTGGTCCGCTCGCCGCCGCACCATCTCCACGACGCCGAACCGGTAGCCCGCCTCCGTGAGATCCTTGTCGTTAGAGGAGGTCAGCACCGTGACGGCGAGGATCTTGAGCCCAGACCCTTTCGCGCCGGCGACCGCCGCGGCCATCGTCTGCGGATAGCCATGGACGGTGAGGAACGTCGCGCCGAGTTCGACGGCCTGGGCCGCGGCGCGCTCGACCGTGTTGGGAATGTCATGCAGCTTGAGGTCGAGAAAGACCTTGAAGCCCCCGTCGGCGAGTCGGCGGACAAGTCCGAGCCCCCCATCGGCAAAGGCCAGCTCCAATCCGACCTTATAGAATACGGCTGCGTCCCCCAAGCGCTGGACGAGGCGCTCGGCCTCGCCCACTTTCGAGACGTCGAGGGCGACGATCAGCCGCTCGCGCGACGTCAAAGCCATCATTGATCGTCCTCGCGGCCCAAACTCCAACGCGAACGGCTCTTGAGTCCATTGATCGCCCTGGCAGCGTGTCGCGCCAGTCGATCGCGCAGGACCTGCCGGCGCCGTTCGAGCGCTTCGGCCGCCCGCGCCCGCTGGTCCACAAAGTCCCGCTTGAAGCGGTCGAGCTTCGCGAGCGGCGAATCGCTCCCACCCGCACGTGCGTCGAACCGATAGATCCAGACTCGGGCGGGCGGCAGATTGCGCCAGATGGGCACGCCCCCCTTGGCCGCGTAGCGGCCAAGGCAGACTTCGCGTGGGATTGGGGAGAGGAGACCGTAGGTGAACTGAACGAAAACGCCCTCCGGCCCCATCAAGTCGAAGGCGTCGGCGATCAGTCTTTCCCGAAGCGCGGGCGGCTGGTTCAGAAGTGGCAGACTCGATACGACGGCCGCGATGGGCTTGTCGGCCAGTGGGGTCAGGGTTCGTTTCAGGTCGTATGCGTCGCCCTCGATCACCGTCGCAGGCTCGAACCGGCGCTCGAGCATCCGGCAGAAGCGCGGATCGTATTCGACGAGCACCAGTCGGCTTCGATCGAGGCCACGCTCCAGAAGGGCCCGGGTGACCGGTCCGGTGCCCGGTCCCAGTTCAACGACGAGGCCGCGGCGGAGGTCGCCCGCGGCCCGGGCCATGGCGCGGGCAAGCGGCCGCCCGGACGGCGCGACAGCCCCGGTCAGACGTGGGGCCGAAATGAGAGAGCGGAAGAAATGCGCGCCGTCCCCAAGCGCGGGCGGCGCCCCGTCCTTATGCGTCTGAACCCGCATTTGCGCTCCTCAAATCTTGGTTGCGGCCGACGAGCTTAATCTTGCGCGCGGCAAAAACCGCAGAGGACCACGTCACCGTCCTTCGAAGAATTCTTTCATCTTCGAGAAGAAGCCTGCGCTTTCCGGGTGGGTCTTGTTCGACGATTCGGAGGCAAACTCTATCAGGAGCTCGCGCTGCCGCCGTGTCAGGCTCTGCGGCGTCTCGACGTTCAGCTGGACAAACAGGTCGCCTGCGTCCCGCGAGCGCAGGATCGGCATGCCCTTGCCGCGCAGTCTCAGCTGTCGGCCGGACTGCGCCCCTTCGGGAATGCTGACCTTCGACTCCGCGCCGTCGAGCGTCCGCACGGTAAATTCGCCCCCAAGCGCCGCCTGCACCATCGAGATCGGCACGCGGCAGTAGAGATCCGCGCCGTCCCGCTGGAACACCGGATGCGGCTTGACGGAGAGGAAGATATAGAGGTCGCCGGGCGGACCGCCGCGCATGCCGGCCTCCCCCTCGCCGCTCAAACGAATGCGCGTGCCGTCCTCGACGCCGGCGGGAACGTTGACGGAGAGCGTGCGCTCCCGGGTCACGCGCCCCGATCCGGCGCATTTGTCGCACGGATTGTCGATCGTCTGGCCGCGCCCGTGGCAGGTCGGACAGGTGCGTTCGATGGCGAAGAAGCCCTGCTGGGCGCGCACGCGCCCGTGGCCGCCGCAGGTCTTGCAAGTCGCGGGTCTCGAGCCCGCTCGGGCCCCGGAGCCCGCGCACGCCTCGCAGGCGATTGAGGTCGGCAGCTTGATGGTTGCGGTCTTGCCGCGGAACGCCTCTTCAAGGGTAACTTCGAGATTGTAGCGCAGATCGGCGCCGCGCTCGCGCCCCCCGCTTGGACGGCCGCGACGCCCGCCCATCATGTCGCCAAAAAGGTCCTCGAAGATGTCGGACATCGACGCCGCGAAGCCGTCGTTCATGCCGCTGCCGGGCTCGAAGGCGGCATGGCCGTAGCGGTCGTAGGCGGCGCGCTTCTGCGCGTCCGACAGATGCTGGTAGGCTTCGTTGAGCTCCTTGAAGCGCGCCTCGGCCTGCTTGTCGCCGGGATGCCTGTCGGGGTGGCATTGCATCGCCGCTTTTCGGAAGGCCGACTTCAACTCGGCTTCGGTCGCCGTCTTGGAAACGCCCAGCGTCTCGTAGAAATCCCTCTTGGCCATTGTCAGCGCGCCCGCCGGCGAATGTTCATCAATTCCAACCTACCGTTTCCTCACCGCAGGAACCTTCAAGCCGAACTCGAAGTCGCGTCGCTCCCGCCGGGCGCGACAGCCGGCGCTTGCGCCGTCGGCCCGTCGTCAGCCTTGTCGTCCAGCCATTCGAAGATCCCCTTTGCCGAGATCAAGCCGGCCGCCGGACCGGGCGGCCAGCCTCGTTTCCTCAAGGCTTCTTCTTGTCGTCGTCGACTTCGCGGAACTCGGCGTCGATCACGTCGTCCTTCGCCTGGCCTTCGCCAGTGCCGGCGGCTGCGCCCTCGCCTGCGGCCCCTGCCTGCTGGGACTTGTACATCGCCTCGCCGAGCTTCATCTGGGCCTGCATGAGGTCGGTCGTGCGGGCCTTGATCGTCTCGAGATCCTCGCCCTGCAGCGCCGTACGCAGGGAAGCGACCGCCGCCTCGATGGCGCTGCGATCGGACTGGGCGACCTTGTCGCCATATTCCTTCAGGGCCTTCTCGGCGTCGTGGGCGAGTGACTCGCCGTGGTTCTTGGCGTCGACCATTTCGCGCCGCTTCTTGTCCTCGGCGGCGTGCGCCTCGGCGTCCTTCACCATCCTGTTGATGTCGGACTCGCTCAATCCGCCCGAGGCCTGGATGCGGATCTGCTGCTCCTTGTTGGTCGCCTTGTCCTTGGCGGTCACGTTGACGATGCCGTTGGCGTCGATGTCGAAAGTCACCTCGATCTGCGGCACTCCGCGCGGCGCGGGCGGAATCCCGACGAGGTCGAACTGGCCGAGCGCCTTGTTGTCGGCGGCCATTTCGCGCTCGCCCTGGAAGACGCGAATGGTCACCGCGGTCTGGTTGTCCTCGGCCGTCGAGAAAACTTGGCTCTTCTTGGTCGGAATGGTGGTGTTGCGCTCGATCAAGCGAGTGAAGACACCACCCAGCGTCTCGATGCCGAGCGACAGCGGGGTGACGTCGAGCAGCAGAACGTCTTTGACGTCGCCCTGCAGAACGCCCGCCTGGATCGCCGCGCCGATGGCGACCACCTCGTCCGGGTTGACGCCCTTATGCGGCTCCTTGCCAAAGAACTGTTTGACGATTTCCTGCACCTTCGGCATGCGGGTCATGCCGCCGACGAGGACGACCTCGTCGATCTGGCCCGCAGAGAGGCCGGCGTCCTTCAGCGCCTTCCGGCACGGTTCGACGGTGCGCTGGATGAGGTCGTCGACCAGCGCCTCGAACTTGGCGCGCGTCAGTTTGAGCGCCAGATGCTTGGGGCCGGTCGCGTCGGCGGTGATGTAGGGCAGGTTTATCTCGGTCTGCGTCGCCGAGGAGAGCTCGATCTTGGCCTTTTCGGCGGCCTCCTTCAGGCGCTGCAGGGCGAGCTTGTCCTTGGTCAGATCGATCCCCTGCTCCTTCTTGAACTCGCCCGACAGATACTCGACGAGCCGCATGTCGAAGTCTTCGCCGCCGAGGAAGGTGTCGCCGTTCGTCGACTTCACCTCGAACACGCCATCGCCGATCTCGAGGATCGAAATGTCGAAGGTGCCGCCGCCGAGGTCATAGACAGCGATCGTCCCAGCTTTCTTCTTGTCGAGGCCGTACGCGAGCGCCGCGGCGGTCGGCTCGTTGATGATGCGCAGCACTTCGAGGCCGGCGATCTTGCCTGCGTCCTTGGTCGCCTGACGCTGGGCGTCGTTGAAATAGGCGGGCACCGTGATGACGGCCTGCGTGACCGGGCCGCCGAGGTGGGCCTCGGCCGTCTCCTTCATCTTCTGCAGGATGAAGGCGGAAATCTGCGAGGGCGAATATTGCTTGCCGTCGACCGCGACCCATGCGTCGCCATTGGGCGCACGAATGATCTTGTACGGGACGAGGCTCATGTCCTTTTTGGTCATCGGATCGTCGAATGACCGTCCGATGAGGCGCTTGATCGCGAAGATGGTCCGCTCGGGATTGGTCACCGCCTGCCGCTTAGCCGGCTGGCCGACCAGACGCTCGCCATCGTCGGTGAACGCCACGATCGATGGCGTCGTTCGAGCGCCTTCCGAATTCTCGATGACCTTGGGGGTCGCTCCCTCCATGACGGCGACGCACGAGTTGGTCGTGCCGAGGTCGATGCCGATAACTTTCGCCATATGCTCTCTGCTCCTTTCGCGGGATCGCCCGGCCCCGGGGCGGCCAGACCAAGAGAACGACCTCTATCAGCCCGAAGCGGCCGGCGACGTCTGTTCTGATCCCCTTGGTTCAAACTGGTTTCGCGGAGGATGCGGCACGCCATCGAGCGCCGAATCCGCCAGTCGCGGCGTATATAGGTTTGGCCATTTGGGGGCGCAAGGCGCGGAATTGGCGGATTTTTCACGGACCTGTGCAGAAGAGCGCGAATCGAATAAGGCCTTCCCTTTGCTCTCCGGCCTCTTAGACTGACAAAGATGAATTGGCGCCTTCCCCTCGTTGTCTGCGGGTTCATTCTCGCCGCCCTCCCCGTGCGCGCGCAGACGGCGCTGCCTGGCGCCGCGCCTCCTGCTCCGGCCGGCGCGGAGGAGACCGTCCCTAAGACCAAGAAGAGCGTCAGAGCCGCAAGACACGCCAAGAGTAAGCCCTTGTCGGCGCCGGGCCCGGCGACGATCGACGGGCGTCCGCTGATGTTGAACGGCAAGGAGGGCCTGCTTCAGGTCTCCGGCGCCGGCAAGACGCTCGAGGTCGACAAGCTCAGGCTGCCCGGCGAGAGCGTCTCCGATCCGTCGCAGCGCTGCATCGTCGACATCGTCGGGGAGAAGCCGATCGTGGCGACCAGCGAGGGCCGTCCCGACGGGCTCGACCGCTACGACGTCGACGTGCCCGCCTGCCCCTTCACTTTCGACGTTCTCGACGGCGCGGTCCTCGTCCCGTCACAGATCACCGCCTGCGTCTTCAAGGCGGCCGATTGCCAGACGAGCCCCGGCGGCCTGTGGGGCCCCGACGGCGCGGAACTCGAGAAAGACTCCGCCACGATCACCAAGCGACGCAACCAGGCCGAGAAGACGATGACCAGGGCCGCGCACGCCATCGGGGGGCTGCCCAAGGACAATCCCGACGTGGCGGCCCTCTTGCGTGACCAGAAAGCCTTTCCCGGCCAGCGGGACGACGCCTGCCGGGACTACGTCAAGGAAAGCGCCATCGGCTACTGCGCCGCGAATCTCACCGAGGCCCGCGCGGCGCTCCTCGATGCTCGCCTGGACGCGATGAGGTCGTCGGCCTCTACGGTCGAGGCGCCCGCAACGGCAGAACCGAAAAAAAAGAAGAGAAAGACCAAGGCAGCCGCAGCCGTGCCCGCCGCGCCCGCCGTGCAATAGAAGCTCTCGCCACTTGGGAATTGCGGTCGATGTCGAATAAGGCAGCCAACGTAGCGACGGCGGCAGGCGCAAGGCCTCCGGAGACGCATAGTCTGAAGCAGCGCGCAGCGAGCGAAATTCGCAGGTATTTCGTCCTGTTCCTTTACCTCTGGCTGTTGTTTGCAATGTTCTCCCTCAATCAGAGGATTGTCCTGCGCGAGCATGGGCTGAGCTTCACCTCGCAGGGGTTCGCCTTCGTCAACGCGCTCGTGCTCGCGAAGGTGATGCTCCTGTTCGAGACCTTCGATCCCGGTCGCTGGCTTCGCCGCCGGCCCCTTATTTATCCGATCCTCTTCGAAGCGTTCCTGCTGACGATTTTGTTCTTCATCGCGCATGTCCTCGAAGAGGACATCAAGGGACTTTTCCGCGGCGAGGCGGTCCACGAAGGCCTGCCGAGCATCGGGGGTGGCGGCCTGGTGGGACTTCTTGAGCGTCGGGGTCATCATATTCGTGGCGCTCATTCCCTTCTTCGCCTTCAGAAACCTGGGGCTCGTCCTCGGCGCGGATCGGCTGCGCTCGCTCGTGTTCGGGTCTCCTGGCGGGAGCCCAGGAACGTCAGAGCCTTGACCCGGTCTGGGCCTGGTTCTTTAATTTACCAGGGCGCCCGGCTGCCGTGCGACCGACCACACCGAGTTTCGAGGGGGTAAGACATGGGCATGTGGGAGGAATTCAAAACCTTCGCGATGAAGGGCAATGCCCTTGATCTCGCGATCGGCGTGATCATCGGTGCGGCCTTCGGCAAGATCGTTGGCGCGCTGGTCGACGACCTCATCATGCCGATCATCGGCGTTGCCGGCAAAGCCGACTTCTCGAACTACTTCATTCCCCTTTCGAGCGCCGTCACCGCCAACAATCTCGCCGACGCCCGCAAGCAGGGGGGCGTGCTCGCCTATGGCGATTTCATCAGCGTCGTGATCAACTTCGCGATCGTCGCCATCGCCCTGTTCGTCGTCATCAAGGCGATCAACACGCTCAACCGGAAGCCGGCCGCCGCCGCGCCGGCCGCGCCCCCTCCGCCCAGCGAGGAAGTCGTCCTTCTGACCCAGATCCGCGACCAGCTAGCCAAGCCAACCGGCGGAGCGGTTGGAGCCTGAGCCCTCGGAGCCTGAAGGCGTTCGCGATGACCCTGCATCGACATGGACGCTCCTGATGCCGGCGTCGAGCCAAGCTTGGCTTTGAGGCCACCCTGGCTTCAGCGTCGCGGCATCGTCGCTTGCTTGTTTGTCCGCGCCAACCCAGGGGACCATATCCATCAACATTGTGCTCACTCCTGCTCAGTGTGCTCGAACCCATAGGCGAGGCGCCCGCGCGCGGCCGCGTTCATGGTGGAGCGCGATCGTCGGCTCGATGAGGTCGCTACGCAAGGCGCGCAGCCGTGCAAGCATTCTCTCCTCATCGGCGCCCGCGAGTTTCGAGAAGCCCGCCGCGTCCGTCGCGAGAATGGTCGTCAGCTTGCGATCTCCAACTCACCGCCTGCAGCGGAACCGGCATGCCTGCCCGCGCGTTTCGTTTCCTGATTGATATTTACTTGATAGTGACGTTCATATGGTTCCTGATTGGCTGCGCGCGCTTTCGATCGCCTATCTTTCGTTGGGCGCCGTGTCTGCGGTGGTAATTTGCGCTGACCTGCTGCGCCATCCGCAACACATGTGGATCATGAACGTCGTCTGGCCGGTCACCGCACTCTTCGGCACGGGCTGGATCATCTGGCAATACTTTACCTTCAGGCGCCTGGCGAGCCAGAAAAAGGTCCATGCCGCCATGCAACGGCACGCGGATCCGCCCAACAAGACGCAGACGCCTTTTCCGATCATGGTCGCCAATGGCGCCCTCCACTGCGGCAGCGGTTGCACGCTGGGGGACATTTGCGCGGAATGGTTGGTCTTCTTCGTGCCGGTGATCGCAATCGCTTTCGGTTACGGCAGCATTTTTCCCCAGCGCATCTTTGCCGTCTGGATCGTGGACTATCTCTTCGCATACGCGTTCGGCATTGTCTTCCAATACTTCACCATCGCGCCAATGCGCGGCCTGTCCTTCGGGCAGGGAATCATCGCCGCCATCAAGGCGGACACGCTGTCGCTGACGGCCTGGCAGATCGGGATGTACGGCTTCATGGCGACAGCCTATTTCGCGATCTTTCACCACGGCTTCGGGGTAAAGCTGACGCCCGACACCGTCGAGTTCTGGTTCATGATGCAAATCGCCATGATGTTCGGCTTCATGACATCGTATCCGGTCAATTGGTTGCTCATCAAACATGGAGTCAAGGAACCGATGTGACCCGCCTTGAGCCGGGTCCGGCGCCATCTTAAGGCGCCTCGTCCGCAGCCGCAGGGGTTGCTAACCCATGGGGATTGTGGACGGCGATGCCAAATCTTCGGCGTTTGAGCTACTGGCCCATCACCCCGGCCCGTTTCCGCCCATCAGGTCGGGCCCGTACTCTCTCGCGAGGCCGGATTGGTCGCGACGAAACGGATGTCAAGCCCGAACCGCACGGCCGAGCAACGGTGCGCCGCTCCCTGTGTCGGGAGAGCGCTGCGCCGCGTCTTGGCGACGCAGGCCACGGCCTCTTTGTCGGCCAAAGGCGCTCGGCGTCACCCTTCGATGTCGCGCTTCTTGTCCAGGTATTCGTCTCGGGTGATTTCGCCGCGAGCATAACGCTCCTCAAGCACGTCGAGTCCCCTCGAGCCGCGCCGGGGCACGATGCCTTGCGAACCATCCTTGCGCATGAACCAGACGACGCCGACAATGATGGCGATAAGGATTATGGGCCACAACAGCATGTCAAACGCTCCATAGGATCCGTATCCCCAACTGCCCATCATCCCCCAGTGCGGTCCATAGTTCCACATCCTAAATCCTCCTGTCGGCTTGCCGCGAGGGGCTTGCAGATAAGCCTCGTCCCATCCATCTCGACTGAAGCCTCCCTGCGCACCGCCAGCAGCGCGGCGTCTTCCGCTACAGCTTCACAAAGCGCAGCCTCAGTGCATTGCTGATGACGGTGACAGAGGACAGCGACATCGCGGCCGCAGCGATGATCGGCGACAGCAGGAGACCGAAGGCGGGATAGAGAATACCCGCGGCGATTGGCACGCCGGCTGCATTGTAGATGAAGGCCCAGAACAGATTCTGGCGGATGTTGCGCATCGTGGCGGCTGACAGCCGGCGCGCTCGGACGAGACCCTGAAGGTCGCCCTTCAAGAGCGTGACGCCCGCGCTTTCTATCGCGACGTCCGTCCCGGTTCCCATCGCCACGCCGACGTCGGCTGCCGCCAGCGCGGGCGCGTCGTTGACGCCGTCGCCGGCCATTGCGACGACCCGGCCCTCGCGCCTCAGGCGAGCTACAGTCTCCGCCTTGTGGTCTGGCAGGACTTCCGCCTCGACGTCCTTGATGCCGAGCTTCGCCGCCACCGCCTCGGCAGTCGTGCGGTTGTCGCCGGTCAGCATCACGACCCGAATTCCTTCGGCGACCAGATCGCGGACGGCGTCGGGGGTCGTCGCCTTCACGGGATCGGCGATGCCGAGGACTCCGGTCGGCTTGCCGTCGACCGCGACGAACACGGTGGTTGCGCCATCCCGCCGCAGCGCCTCGGCCTCGGGGCTGAGCGCGCTCGCATCGATCCCTCTTTCGGTCAGGAAGCGGAGGCTTCCGATGGCGAGCGAGCGCCCCTCGACCTTGCCCACGACGCCTTTGCCGGCGGCCGCGTCGAAATCCGTCGCCTCGGCCAGCGCGAGTTCCTTCTCCTTCGCCGCAGCGACAACCGCGTTCGCGAGCGGATGCTCACTCCCCCGCTCGAGGCTCGCGGCGAGGCGCAGCAACGCGTCGCCGTTGAAGCCAAGAGCGGTGCGAATGCTCGTCACGCGCGGCTTGCCCTCGGTCAGCGTGCCGGTTTTGTCGACGATCAGCGTGTCGACCTTCTCGAACCGCTCGAGCGCCACGGCGTTCTTGATCAGGACGCCCGACTGGGCGCCGCGGCCGACGCCGACCATGATCGACATGGGCGTGGCGAGCCCCAGGGCGCAAGGACACGCAATGATCAACACCGACACGGCGGCGATGAGGCCGAAGGTGAAGCGCGGCTCAGGACCGAAGGTCGACCAGGCGACGAAGGCGAGCGCGGCGACCGCGATGACGATCGGCACGAACCAGCCCGATACCTGATCGGCGAGGCGCTGGATCGGCGCCGCGCTCCGCTGGGCCTCGGCCACCATCTGGACGATCTGGGCCAGCACCGTGTCGCGTCCCACCCGGTCGGCGCGCATCACGAAACTTCCGCTCTGGTTCGCCGTGCCGCCGATAACGCGCTCGCCGACGGTCTTGGCGACCGGCATCGACTCGCCGGTGACCATCGATTCGTCGAGGGTGCTCTTTCCATCCACGATCTCGCCGTCGATCGGGACTTTGTCGCCGGGCCGCACGCGCAGGCGATCGCCGACCGCGACGGTTTCCAGCGGAATATCCTCGTCGGTCCCGTCGGAACGGAGGCGGCGCGCCGTCTTCGGCGCAAGGTCGAGAAGCGCCCGGATCGCCCCGCCCGTCTGCTCCCGCGCCCGCAGCTCCAGCACCTGCCCGAGCAGCACGAGCACGGTGATGACCGCCGCAGCCTCGAAATAGACGGGGACCGAGCCGTCCGCGGCGCGGAAGGCCGGGGGAAAGGCGCCGGGCGCGAGGGTGGCGATGACGCTGTAGACCCAGGCGACGCCCGTGCCCATCGCGATCAGGGTGAACATGTTGAGATTGCGCGTCCTGAGGGAGGCCCAACCGCGCTCGAAGAACGGCCACCCCGCCCACAGCACGACCGGCGTCGCCAGCGCGAACTGAATCCAGTTGGAGACCCTGTCGGCGAGCAGCATGTGAAGATTGGTCAGGTGCCCGGCCATCTCGAGGACGAATACGGGAACGGCCAGCGCGAGGCCGATCCAGAAGCGTCGTTTCATGTCGACGAGTTCGGGATTCGGCCCCGTCTCGGCAGTCGGGGCCTCTGGCTCAAGCGACATGCCGCAGATCGGGCAGGGTCCCGGACCGAGCTGACGGATCTGCGGGTGCATCGGGCAGGTGTACATGACGCCCAGCTGCGCTGCGGCCGGCTTTGCCGGCTGGGGGGCGAGGTATTTTGCCGGATTGGCGACGAATTTCTCGCGACAGCCGCCGCTGCAGAAGGAGTAAGTCGCGCCGGCGTGGTCAGCTTTGTGCTTTGCGGTCACCGGATCGACTGACATCCCGCACACCGGGTCCTTGACTGCCACAGCGCCAGAAGCTGCGCCCCCGTGGCCGTGATGGGCGTGCGGCGCCGGCCCAGCGACAATGTAGCGCGCCGGATCGGCGGCGAATTTGGTCCGGCAGCCGTCGCAGCAGAAGAAATAGGTCTGTCCATCTTGCTCGAGCCGATACTTTGCGGTCGCCGGATGGACCGACATCCCGCACACCGGGTCCTTCGCCACGGTTTTTTCGCTCTCAACCAAGCTCATCGCGCGCCTCTTGTCGGGGACCGTGCAAAGCCATAGACCTTCCTATCATAGGAAGGTCAAGGCGAAGATTGTCGCAGGGAAGGCCAGAGGAGGGCCCATGAACATCGGGACCGCGGCGGCGGCGAGCGGCGTCGCCGCCAAGATGATCCGCCATTACGAGGCGATCGGGCTATTGCCGCCCGCGCAGCGGCGCGCCAATGATTATCGGGACTATGGCGAGCGCGAGGTACACGAGCTCAGGTTCATCAAGCGCGCCCGCCGGCTTGGCTTCTCGATGGCGGAGATCGGCGCGCTGCTCGCGCTCTGGCGTGACCGTGGGCGACCGAGCCGCGAGGTTCGCCGGATCGCCGAGACGCATGTCGCCGACCTCCAGGCGCGGATCGAGGAGATGCAGGCGATCGCGAAGACGCTGCGCGAGCTTGTTCACAAATGCCATGGCGACGATCGGCCGGACTGCCCGATCCTCGACGATCTGGCGCGCGGCCAGGACAGTGTTTCCCACCTCGATGCGCCTTCGGGATGAACGGGAACGAAAATGAGCGCTGGCGATGCACACCGTTAAGCCGATGCTAACTTTGGCGCCTGGATCCAGTGCAAAGAATGAGTTTCGCCGCAAAAAATCCTCAAGGCGGCCTTAAGCCCGCAACTCGGAGTTGACGAAACATGATCATGCGCGCGCAATGACAATAGATGTCGGGTTGAACTCAGAGACCAGTTCCGGGGCCGGAGAGATCCCCAGACAAAGCCAAGATTCGGAAAACTCGGTCGCGACGACGCCGGGGCCAGAGGCGCCAGCTGCGGTGTCGGCCGGGGCCGCGACTCCGGGAGAGGGTTCGGCCTCGACCGGCGCGCCGTACGCGGACAGTGCGAAGGTGGCCACGACGGAGTTCGTCGAGCCTTCTGTCAGGGCGGAGAAAACGTCCTCGGCCGGCGAGGCGGGAAAAGACAATTTTGTCGGCGCATCGTCGGTCGGGGTCGCATCGTACGGGGCGGAAGCGGTTACTCCCCTCGGGCGTGCATTGGCGGCCCTTGAACGAAGGGATTATGCGACCGCTCGGCAGCTTTTTGAGGCGCTCGGCCGAACAGACGTCGTTGAAGCTATCGGAAACGCATTGGCGGCGCTCGATCGCCGAGATTATGCTACGGCCGAGAGTCTTTTTGACGCGCTCGCGCTTCCCAAGCCGATGCGGTCGGCGGGGGGGGCAATACCGTCCGCTTCCGGGGAAAAGGCTCAATACAAGCCGGCCGTTTCGCCGCCCGTCGTTGCTCCGGTTGCGCAAGGGGCGGACCGTCGAGCTGCGCCGCAGGCGCAAAAGGCAAAAGGGCGGGGTCTAAAGCGCGTTTTACTCCGAACCGGCTTGGTGTTATTGGGGATTTTCTGCGCGTCTGCCATTTATGCTCCGCCCTGGACGTTCGCCGCCATCAAAAGCCAAGCAATCGCAGGTCTTGCCTCGGCTGTTGAAGTCGTCAAGACGCCTTTGGAGGCGATCACCGGCCATAACGAGCGCGAGGAGCAGCGCGCCACTATTCGAGATCTAGGCGCAGCGCTGACGCAAGTGACGATCCGGCTCGACCAGATCGAACACGATTACGGAGCGCGTATGGACCAGCTCGGCGAGCGCATCGACCAGAACGCCTCTCTTGCCGCGAGGCTGGACGCGCTGGAGAAGAAAGCTGGCGTCCCGGCTGCGCCGGCGTCCCAACTTGTTGACATCACGACCAGGCTCAACAAGTTGGAGAAGACCGCCGCCGTCCCGGCTGCGCCTGGCTCGGAATTCGCTGACCTCACGGCGAGGCTCAACAGGTTGGAGAAGAGAGCGGCGGGGTCGGCCGCAAGTTCGGCCACACCGCTTCCGCCTGTCGCACCGAAGCAATCGACGCTCATGGCGAGAGCGGAGCCTTCTACCGCGAACGAGATCGCCCGGCCCGACAGCCCGGGGCCCTTGCTCCGCGATTTTCGCGTCGAGGATGTCCGGGGTGGCGTTGCGATGGTTGACGGGCGGTATGGCCCTCAGGAGGTCGCGCCGGGTGATTATATTCCTGGGGCGGGTCGCGTGTTGCGAATCGAGAGACGTGGCGGCAATTGGTTCGTCGTGACGAGCCGTGGCGCCATCGCGAGCGCCCGAGCGCCCGATTAAGGCGGATCCGAACGGATTGAATCGGTTAGGGGGTGCTCGAATTGGCTAATTTCTGGTTTCTCATTCGCGCCGCGAGAGGGAGGCGGCGGAGATGGGTGTTTCCGACGATCTTCGCGAGTGCGTGGTCGAGGCAGTAGCGTTGGGCGGGTTGTCGCGCAATCAGGCGGCCGCGCGTTTCAAAGTCTGCGCGCCGAATTTGAACGGCAGGAACGGGTTGATTCCGGAGAAGCGCGCGGTCGGGGCTCAAAAGTCCGGTTGCGCCAAGAGAGGCGGGAGAGCGCCCGATCTCGGGCTTCGACGGTCTTGGCCATCCGAAATCCTTCGCGACCCTGTCCGCGGCCCGGTGCCGCCGGGCCTCTTGCTTCCGGCTGCTGGCTCCCGCATGACGCAGACCCATGAACGTTCTCCCGTCCCCAGAACGCAACTGGCTCGCAGAAATCCGCCCGGACATGCGCGAGGTTACGCCGAGCGGAATCGTCGAGGTGTTCAATTACGGCCGCGGCCGGCAGGGGCTTATCCCCTTGTGGGTCGGCGAGGGCGACCTTCCGACGCCGGCCTTTATCAGCGAAACGGCGAAGGCCTCGCTCGACCGCGGCGAAACCTTCTACACCGCGCAGGCCGGCATTCCGGATCTGCGCCAGGCAATCGCCGGCTATATGGCCCGCGTCTATGGGGCCGCGCCCGGCGGCGTCGCGTTCTCGCCGGAACGCTTCTTCGTCACCATCGGCGGCATGCACGCGATCGAGATCGCGACCCGCCTCATCGCCGGCCCGGGCGACGAGACGCTGATCCCCTCGCCCGCCTGGCCGAATTTCGTTGGCGCCGTCGAGACGTCGGGGGCGCGCGCCGCGCCCGTGCTGCTCGACCGGAAGGGCCGCTGGAGCCTCGACCCGGAAAGGCTGGCGGCGGCGGTGACGACCGCCACGCGGGCGATCTTCTTCAATTCGCCCGCCAATCCGACTGGCTTCGTCGCCACCCGCGACGAGATCGCCGCGACGCTCGACATCGCGCGGCGCAACGATCTCTGGATCGTCGCCGACGAGATCTATGGCCGGATGACCTACGACGGACGCCGCGCGCCCTCGTTCCACGACGTCATGGCGGAAGACGACAAGATCCTGTTCGTCCAGACGCTGTCGAAGAACTGGGCGATGACCGGCTTCCGCATCGGCTGGCTCGAGGCGCCGCCGGCGCTGGGACCCGCGATCGAGAACCTCGTCCAGTTCACGAGCTCTGGCGTGCCGGTGTTCACCCAGCGCGCGGCGGTCGCGGCCCTCACCGAGGGCGAGGCTTTCCTCGCCGGCCAGATCGAGCGCTGCCGCCGGTCGCGCGACATCCTCTGCGAGGGCCTGTCGGCGACGGGCCGGGTGCGCTTCTTCGAGCCCGAGGCGGCGTTCTATCTCTTCTGCGCGGTCGACGGCTTCCCCGACTCGTGCGCTTTGGCGCTCCGCCTGATCGACGAGGCCGGGGTCGGCGCAGCGCCTGGCGCGGCCTTCGGCCCGGGCGGCGAGGGCCATTTGCGCCTCTGCTTCGCGCGCGATCCGGCCCAGATCGAGGAGGCGGCGCGGCGGATGGCGCTGTGGCTGAGGGGGTAGGGGCGGCCGTTAGGGATCTTTCCGGGATCCGCGTGGGTTTAGTGCTTTTCGACAGAACGGCGCGGCGGACGCGCATCCTTGCGCTTTCCACCTAGTCGTTAGCGTCAAATGAATTGGTGGTATTTTTCTGAATTTCTGTCGGTGCGGCAGCAGCTATGGAGGTCGATTCATGGCTGGGACGAGCAGCGCCGGCTATTGTCGAGGACAGAAGACGAATATTGCAGTCAATCGTTGTGACCCCAACGCCTTACGAAAAGATCTTCACACAGTGAAGCTCTCTGAGCGCCGAAATTCCCTGCCCACCCCCTGCGCAGGGAATTCAAATTCCCTGCCTACCCCTCCCCGCGCCTGTCGGGATCGCCGCACAAATGTTTGATCTTACGAACATTAGTCCGATTTCGGGCGTCGCAGGGGCGCCCGTTTTTCCCGCAGCCAGGGAAAGCCAGGGAAAAGCAGGGAAGCAGGGACCGAAAGCGCCCGAGTCAAATTGAAAAAGCGATACCCAGTTTGAGTGACTCGGGCGACTAGCGCGAGAGAAGTCGATTCGGAGGCCGTAGGCTGCGACCGCGACCGCACCTCCAGGTTCCCCTCCGCTTTCTATCCGGCGGGCGCCAGCACCGGAGCGACACCCTCGACCGAGAATCGACCCTGACCCGAGGCCCGCGGATCGGACGATGGATGCGCAGGCCGTGTCCGCCCTCGAGCACCTCGTGATCGCACTCGCCGTTCGAGTCCCTCGTCAGCCTGATCGACACGCGTTTGTCGCCGACGCAAAGATTGCGGACCGTGACTTCCGGCAACCAGTCTGGCAGCGCCGGGTCGACGACCAGGGTGCTCTGGGGCGCTAAAGGCGCGATTCCGGTCAGCGCGTTGCAGATCTGAATGACGGCGGATGCAGACCAAGTCTGCGGTGAGCAGGCGTCCGGATAGATGCCGGGATGGAGATGCTGGTCGTCCCTGGGGTGGCCGCCAAAAACCTCGGGGAGACGGCCGTTTTCGAACAGCCCGGCGGCGTCGAACATTCCGCGGGCGACTTTGTGCAGCGCCTCGTCGAAGCCGTAGCGTTTGAGGCCGACGCAGAGGTGCGCATTCGCGACCGGCCAGACCGATCCGAGATGGTAGGACATGGGATTGTAGGCGGGGTGATCGCTCGACAGGGTGCGCACGCCCCAGCCGCTGAACATGTCCGGCGCCATCAGACGATCGACGACGGCCTCGGCCTTGTCGTCGTCGACGATGCCGCAGGCGAGGCATAGGCCGGGGTTGGATGCGATCGTTTTGACCAGGCGATCGTCCGGATCGAGGGCGAGCCCATAGAAGCGCAAGTCCGGCATCCAGTACCGTTCGTTGAATCGTTTCTTCAGTTCTGCGGCTTCCCCGTAAAGCCGCTCCGCCCGGTCCTGCTCGCCGAGCGCGGTGAAGAGACCGGCAAGGGTCTGCTTGGCGGCGTAAAAGAGTCCCTGAATTTCCACCGCGGCGATAGGGTCTCGGACGTAGCCGCCGTCCTCGTATAGGATCGCCTGGCTGGAATCCTTCCAGCCCTGGTTCTTGATGCCCTTCTCCCCCGCTCGCGTCTGGTACTCGTAGAAACCGTCGCCGTCGATGTCGGCGTAATGGTCTATCCATTCCAGGGTGGCGAGAACCTTGCCCCGGATTCGTTCGAACGCCTGCCGGTCACCGGTCTGGGCGAAATGCAGCGCCGCGCCGATCAGGTAATAAGCGGGAGCCGAATAATCCCCGTAATAATGGATGAACGGCGTCTTCCCGAGGATCGCCAGCGGACTAAGCTGACGCTGATGCAACACTTTGCCCGGCTGGGCGTCGTACTGATCGTCGACCGTCGTCGCCGTCCATTCGCCGACCGAAAGGAGTGTGCCAAAGAGCGTCGACACGTTGAGCAGTGACGACTGGATTCCGGCGACTAGGCTGTCCCGGCCGAAGAGCCCTGTATATTTCGGGATTCCGGCGATCGGGGTGAAGTTTTCCTCGCCCTTTCCGTTCAGCGACTGCAGGGACCAGAGGTCCGTCGCCGCGCGGTCCCAGGCCGCCTGGACGGCCGGCACTGGCGTTTCGAACTCGGCGCATTCGGCGAGCCACTGGCGCCGCAGGGCGAAGACGTCCTTGTGTCCGACCAGCTCGCCACTTGGCCCGAACCACGGCTCGATCGATTCTCCCAGGAAGACCGGCGCGACGTCGATCTTGATCAAAACGATTTCGCGCGGGTGCAACGAAAGGATGGCGCGGATCGCCTTGCCTTCGTCGGAGATTTGGCCCGGCGCCTCGATCCGAATTCGCGTCTTGTGATTCAGGTCGGGATGCTCGTAGGCGAAGGTCAGTTCTCCCCGACCGGGCGCGGTGGCGGAAAAACTGCGATGGATCCGCGCGGTTTGTTTTCGGCTGCCCTGAGAGACCTCCTCGATGTCTGCGAAATCGGCCAGGAATTCGAAATCGAGCGCAAACTTCGCGTCGGCGAGCGCATGATTCGTCACATGCACGTCCTGATGATATCCGCCCCCGACATAGGTGTTGATCTGAACTTCGATCGCCTTTTGGACGATTTCCCCTCCGCTCGGCTCCGGGTCTCCTTGGGGGCCGGCTTTGACACCAGCCGGCGACGGCAGAAGGAGATAGGAGACCGTGGCGTGAGGCTCGACGGGAACACATGCAACGGAGTTCAGGTCCTTTGACTCGGACGTCAACCCGAACCGAGAGATGAAGCGCGTTTGGTTGTAGTAATAGCCGTCGTCCTCGGGCTCGATCATGCCATGTCGGCTGAAGGCAAGGACGTGATGGCCGCAATGCACGGTGACGCGCTCGGAATTGACGCGCATGCGTCTGGCGATTGCTGGTTGCATGAGCGTGGGAACCTTAGGGGCAAGGGCGCGGACAGCCTGCCCGGCCGCCCGCCAATCGCCAACCAGCTACGCGCGAGGAAGGTTCCCTCGGGCCCGGGCGATTCTGAGCCGGCCTCGATCGCGCCGGGCGTCTTCCCGCGGGTCCCCGGGCCGCCCTCAGATTCGCTCGATCGTTTTCGCGGCGGTGTCGAGCGCGTCGACAATCGCCTGGATCTGCTCTGGCGTGGCGTTGCGGCCTCGCAACCGCAGCCGGGTCGCGGCGCGCAGATTCACCATCGCGCGGATAACCGAACCCATGCCGCCGCGCTCGCCCGCGTCCTCACGGTCACCGAAACGGGCGAAGATCGCGTCGATCTGCGCCCGGTTGTCGGCGAGCGCCTTCTCGCCTTCCGGCGTCACCGTATAGAGCTTGCGTCCCTGCTCGTCCTGAGCCGTCCGGGCGTAGCCCATCTCCTCGAGCATGGTCAGGGTCGGGTAGACCACACCCGGACTAGGCGAATAGTCGTCGCCGACCCGCTCGCCGAGCTCCTTGATGACGTCATAGCCGTGGCGAGGCTTTTCGGCGATGAGCGCCAGTATGACGAGTTGCAGCTCTCCGCTGTCGAACATCCGGCCGTCGCGGCTGCCGAACCCGCCGCCCCGCCCAAGCGCGCCGAAATGTCCACGGCCAAAGCCGCCGTGGCGTCCGTGCCGGACATATTCCTCAAAATGACGATGAAACATGATTGTCCTCCTTTGACATATCTAAGCTATAACTAAGATATATCTTAACAGCAAGTGCGCAAGGGTCTGTCTGCAATTTTTTCGCCGACGGGCTCGAGTGAATTACTGACGAGTCTCGGCTTGGCACAGCGGTTGCCGTGCGCGTCGATCTCGGACATGTTCAGTCCCGTGGACCGGCTCGAAGGTCGGCAGGACATCGGGAGGAGCGACATGGTCAATACGGACGCAATGGCGGCGGTGCTCAAGCGCGCGGCCGATTCCGGAGACGTGCCTGGAGTTCGCGGCCGCCGCCGCGACGCGGGACGGGCCAATCTTTGAAGGCGGCTTCGGCAAACGGGATCTCGGCACCGGCGCCCCGATGACGGCGGACACCGTGGTGTGGATCGCCTCCATGACCAAAGCGATCACTGGCGCCTGCGCGATGCAGCAGGTCGAGCGCGGCAAGATCAAACTCGACGCGCCGATCAAGGAAGTCCTGCCGGAGCTTGCCGATCCGAAGGTGCTCGAAGGTTTCGACGCCGACGGCCGTCCGAAGACGCGGCCCGCGCGGCGCGACATCACCCTTCGGCATCTGCTGACCCACACCTCGGGCTTCTCTTACGACTTCTGGAACGACGATATCGTGCGCTACATGGAAAAAACCGGCACGCCCGGAGTCATTTCCTGCGCAAACGTGGCGCTGACGCTGCCGTTGATCGCCGACCCCGGCGAACGCTGGGAATACGGCATCGGCATCGACTGGGCGGGCAAGGCGGTCGAGGCGGTGACCGGCAAGACGCTCGGACAGATCATGAAAGACGAGATTTTCGATCCGCTCGGCATGAAGGACACCGGGTTCAAGATCGGCGAGCCGCAGCGGGAGCGGCTCGCCAAGATCCATGCGCGCACCCCGGGCGGATTCATGGTGACGGACACCGAAATCCCACAGGCGCCAGAGTTCGAGATGGGCGGCGGCGGGCTCTACGGGACCGTCGGCGACTACCTCAAATTCGCGCAGGCGTTCCTGCACAGCGGGACCTTCAACGGCGCGCAGATCCTGAAGCCGGAAACCGTGAAGCAGATGGGACAGAACGCGGCCGGCGAGGTGCGCGTCCGGCCGTTGAAGACGGCCCAGCCGCCGATCTCCAACGACGTCGACTTCCTCGAGGGCATGCAGTGGGGCCTCTCCTTCCTGATCAACCCGGAGCCGCTGCCGACGGGACGCTCCGCCGGCTCTTTGGCCTGGGCGGGTCTGGCGAATTCCTATTATTGGATCGATCCCGCAAAAGGCGTGGCGGGCGTCTATGCGACGCAGATTCTGCCGTTCTTCGACGAGAAGTCCGTGCCGACGTTCCAGGCGTTCGAGACGGAGGTCTATCGGGCGATTTAGGCTGATCGTGCTGGACCAGCGGAAGCCGGCCTATCGTTGCGCCTGTGTGGACGCTTTGTCAGCAGAGTAAGAGCCCCTGCCACGTGGGCGTCACGCCGCATGTAGCTGAAGGAAACCCCCGCGCCGCGAGGCGGGGTAGGAGCGAGTGGAGACAAACCTGCGGCCTGCACGATGACGAACCCGCTTCGGCGGGGCGCTTCGGCGAGCCAGAAGGGCCTTTGGGTCCTGATCGGGCGGGCCGAGATGACTGAAGCGACGTTCGGTGTGCGCCACACGGGTGGGGTCTTGGATGTTCGTAAGGCAAGGGGGAGGGAGCGGAGAGACTTCCGGTCGTGTGCGGGGCGTGCAGGAATCTCAGCGCGGCTCGAGCCGTATACACATATGCGTGATCTCAAAGACGAAAGTTCTTGCTTTTTCTGCGGCGCACAATTACTTTGCTGGTGTGCGGTGCGCTTTGCCCGCACATGCCCTCCTTGGGCGTTTCCTCCCTAGACTTGAAGGCCGCCTTAGGGCGGCCTCCTTTTTTGGCAGTACGGGTGAGGCCGTTGCCTTTGACTCCGGCTCATGCTCGTGGGTGTCGGGGTGGAGCAAATTGCCGAACTTGATCCACAGATGGGGGCGCCGCAAATGCTGAAGGGAGATTCTCTCGCGGGCCGATAGCGACAGGCTAAGCCATGCGAAGAACGCAGGCTGCCGAGCCAAGCGCCCATCATCCGCTTATCGCCGCTCATGCCCCTGTTCGTGCCCTGTTAAGCGCGTTTTCCTTCCTGTTACCGTCCTGTTATCGTTCTATTACTCTGCCTCCTCTGTTGCGTGAACATTCGCGCAACACTCTGTAATCGGGACATTTAGGCGCGAGAACGGGACGGTGGCGGACCCGCTTTCCCTCGTTCCTTCCCATGTTAACAGGGCTGAATACGCTGGAACAGGCCAGCGAGTAGTCGCTTAGAAGGCGGCGGAAGCCCGCGCCGAGCGCCATAGCTGTGCCGAAGGCAATCGTCGCATCCAATGGGGCCGCCTTCAGCGCATTTGATCACCGCCTGTTGCGGTAGAGGGCCTCGGCCAGAAATTGGCCGCCGTGATGCAATCCGCCGCCGTCGATGCCGTGGCCCACTCCGAAGGAGAGATGCCATTGGGCCGGGATCGACGCTTGCGCCAGGGCCTCGGCGGCCATGAACATCGCCTCGACCGGAATCAGCGGGTCCTGATCGCCATGGATGAGCAGGATGGGCGGCGGGGCGCCGCGCGGGTCTCGCGCCGTCGCCTCCTTCAGTCGCTCGGATCCGACCAGTAGGCCGGAATAGCCGAGAATCGCCGCCGGGGCGCGGCGCCGCCGCAATCCGACATGCAGCGCCATCATCGAGCCCTGGCTGAAACCGACCAGCGCCAGTCTCGAATTGTCGAGCCCGAGGCGCTCGAGCTCCGCGTCGAGGAAGGCGTCGAGCGCGCCCCGCGCCTTGACCACGCCGTTCCACCGATCCTCGGCCCCCGCCGGGTCGTCCGGCGGGCGGTTCGACAATGCGAACCATTGCCGGCCCAGCGGCGCGCCGGCGCAAAGCTCCGAGGCGTGAGGAGAGACGAAGGCAGCCCCGGGAAGAAGGCCCCGCCACTGGCGGCCGATCTCGATGAGATCCTTCCCGTCCGCGCCGTATCCATGCAGGAAGACAACCAGTGCGTTCGCGCGGCCGCCGCTCGCTGGAATGCGGGGTCCGTCCAAGGCAGCGCTCATCACGTCGGCTCCGGTGTCGAGTTGGGGATCGGATTAGCCGGAACCGTCCGCGAGAACCACCCCCGAACGCTTCTTGACGCCCCGGTAGTACGCCCAGAGCATGCGCGCCGCTACGCCGCGCCATGGTCGCCAGCGCTCCGCGATCCGCTCGAGCCGGGCCGAGTTCGGACGGGCCTTCAGACCGAGCGCGAGCTTCGCCGCCTCCTGCAGGGCGAGGTCGCCGGCCGGAAAGGCGTCGGGGTGACCCAGGCAGAAGAGGAGAAAGATGTCGGCTGTCCAAGGTCCGACGCCTTTCACGGCGACGAGCTTCTCGTGCGCTTTCTCGGCATCGAGCGCGGCAAGGCCCGCAAGATCGAGTCCGCCCGCGACGACAGCCTCGGCGAGCGCGCGAAGGGCGCGGATCTTCGGCGTCGACAGCCCGCAGCCGCGGAGCTCCTCCTCTGTCGCCGCGGCGACCCGAACGGCTTCGAGCGGCGCGAGGCGCCTCTCGAGCCGGCCGAAGATGGCGCTCGCGCTGGCGACTGACACCTGCTGGGAGACGATTATGGCCGCAAGTCCGGCGAAGCCCGGCTCGCGACGCCGCAACGGCGTCGGTCCGCCGATCGAGAGAAGCCTCTCGACAAGCTCCAAATCCTTGGCGCGCAAGGCTTCGGCGGCCTCGCGCAGACTGGCCTCGTCCACGATCGGGGGACCCGGATGATAGAGCCGCCGGGCCGGCGCGCCTCTGGCTCGACTTGCGCGCGCGGCGCTCTTGTGCATCGGCTTTTTCGTCATGCGTCCCGATGCCCTTGCACCCTCGCCGGTCCTGCGGTTCGCGCCTTCGCCGAACGGCGCGCTGCACCTCGGCCATGCCTATTCTGCGCTCTGCAACGAGCGCATCGCCGCCGCTCTCGGCGGCCGCCTGCTGCTGCGCATTGAAGACCTGGACCGCACCCGGTGCAAGCCGCAGTACGAAAGCGCCATTCTCGATGATCTTGCCTGGCTCGGCCTCCGCTTCGAAGCCGAACCGCGCCGGCAAAGCCAGCACGGCGGCGACTACGCCAAGGCGCTCGGGCGGCTCGAGCGGCTCGGCCTTGTTTTTCCATGTTTTTGCAGCAGGGCCGAGGTCGTGCGGGCCTCTGCGGCGCGCGATCCCGACGGCGCCCCGCTTTACCCGGGAACCTGCCGGTCGCTCTCCCGGCGCGAAAGGGCCGAGCGGCTCGCGCGGGGCGACAGGAGCGCGTTCAGGCTCGACATGCGCTGCGCGATCGAGCGGGCGCGTGCGAGGATCGTCTGGTCCGAGTTTGGCGAGGGGTCGATCCCGATCGACCGTCTTGCCGAGCCGGCCCAATGGGGCGACGTCGTTCTCTCTGGACGAGGCCTCGGCGCGAGCTACCATCTAGCAGTGACGGTCGATGACGGGTTGCAGGGCATAACCGACGTCGTGCGCGGACGCGATCTCTTGCCGGCGACCTCGGTCCACCGGCTCCTCCAGGAATTGCTGGGTCTGCCCGCGCCGCGCTACCGCCATCACCGGCTCGTGCTTGATCCCGCCGGGGGCAAGTTGTCGAAGAGCCGCCGGTCGCCGTCGCTCGGCGCGCTGCGGCGATCCGGGGTATCGGCGGGGCGGGTCCGCGCGGGGCTCGGATTTGGCGGCGACGACGGGGGCGCATTTTCCGTCGCGCTCAGTTGAGTTTCGCCGTCGCGGCCGTCGCCGGCTTGACGACCGCCTCCGCCGCGGCGGACGGCGCCTGCGCCATCAGCTGGTCGATGCGGTCGCGCTCGCGTTTGAAGGCGGCGAGCATCTTGCCGTCGAACTCCCGGGTGCGCGCGAGTTTGATGGCCATCGGATCGACGAAGTTGCCGTTGATGATCACCTCGTAATGGAGATGCGGTCCCGTGGCGAGGCCCGTCTGACCGAGATAGCCGACGACCTGTCCCTGAGTGACATGGGCGCCCTCGGTAATGCCCCGGCCGAAGCCAGACATGTGGTTGTAGGTGGTCACATAGCCGTTGGCGTGCTGGATCTCGACCCGGCGCCCATAGCCGGCGTCCCAGGCAGCTTTGATGATGACCCCATTGCCGGCGGCGAAGATTGGCGTACCGATCGGCGCCGCCCAGTCGACACCGGTGTGCATGCGGGTGAAATGCAAGATCGGATGGTAGCGCATGCCGAATCCGGAGGTCAGTTCGCCCTCGGCGATCGGTTTCCGGAGCAGGAATTTTCGGGTCGAGCGGCCGTTCTCATCGTAATAGTCGACCAGATGGTCGTCAGGCGTCTGGAACCGGTAATATTTGTACGTCTGGTCGCGCACCGTCATCGTCGCGAACAACAATTCCGGGCGCGGATCGAGATCGTCCGGGTCGGAGAAGAACGCCTCGACCGAATCGCCGGGGGCGGTCGCCCGCTGAAAGTCGACGTCGTTGGCAAAAGTGCGAACGAGCGTTTCGATCAGGGGTTTGGCCAATCCTTGCTTGAGCGCGGTTTCGTAGAGGCTCTCATAGAGGCTCATGCCGCCAGAATAGCCTTCCTCCGCCGCTTTCGACGTGCGGACGGGCGCCGCTTTCGACGACACTGGCGCATAGGCGCCGTTGTCGTCGATGGCGACCGTCGCCTTCAGTTGGTCGTCAGCGTAAACCGAAATCCGCGCGATCCTCGACTTTGCGCCGCGGACGGCCGGCTCCTCCGGCAGGAGAATGATCTTCTGTCCTTCGCCGACGGGCGACTCACCGGGCTTGACGCCGAATGCCGCGAGGATTGCCGAGACCGCCTCGGGGGACGCGCCGTTTGCCCTGAGCACGTCCTCGAAGCTTTCGCCGTGGCGCAGCTGGACGAGCTTTTCGCTGGGGGACGCATCGTCAGGCCCGGCCTTCGGCGCGTTCGTCACGTTTTCCGGGATCATGCGCACTTCAATCGAAGCGAAGGGCGCGGTTGGACTGACGCTGCCGACGGTCGCGTAGGAAAGCGCGCCGGCGGGCTCCCCACCTGCCTGGGTCGTGCGCATCAGCAGGAGTTGAGGAGCGAGGGGCTGGGCCGGCGTTTTCGCCGCATCCGGCGGCGCCTTGAGCGTCTCGACGACCTGAGCCTGCGCCTCCGCCAGAGACAGTTCGTCTGACGTGCGCTCGGCATCCGCCGGGGCGAGGTCCTGTACGCGAAAGGTAACCTCCGCGTCGTCCTGTACGGGCCCTGGGTCGGGCGCGGCATCGGGGACGTTCGCCCGGTTCGTCAATTTCAGCGGATTAAACGGAGGCACCTCGTCAGCGAACCCGGTGGGAGTCATCGTCAGGGTCGTCTGCAGACGGGTAAAGGCGCGCGCCTTCACCAGCTCCTTGTCGCCAACCTTGATCGTCGTCGGGATCCTGTAGGTCTGTTTGTCCGAGATTATGTCGATGGGGCGCAGGAGGCGGTCCCCCTTGTTGGCGCTGACGCCCTCTTCTGGCGATTCGGAGGAGGGAGGGGCGGTGGCGAGTTCCGGCGCTTCGGCAAAGTTGTATTGACTGTCGAGGTCAAAATAGAGCGCCGCGCCGATCAGCGCGATGCCAGAAAGGCCGGTCAGGGCCGCGCCAGCGAGCCATCTCAGCGATGCGCGCCGGCGTTCGCCGCGGTCGAGCCGCTCGTCGCCGAGCAGGATGGGCGGCTCGACGCCGAGTTCCAGGCTGATGATGGCGCGGTCGCCGCGGGGCGCAAGGCGCGGAAAAGCGGCGGCTACTGTCGTCAAGGCTTCTCGATTTGCTTGGTCTGTTTGGTCATTCTGGGAGGCTTCAGACCTTGGGTGTTAGCGCGGGAACCGGCGCTTCGCAAGGTTGCAGCTGGCTGACCCTGGTCCGATCTCCTCGAAGCCCTCGCCAACTTCATAATCCCACCTGGCTGACGCTCGCACTCAAGCGAAACACGCAGAGAATGTGCAGGAGTCGGCAATTCCGCGAATGGTTCCGAAGCGGTCTCGGCATTGTGACAGTTTTTTCAAGAAAGTGTTTGACAGTGAATTCCGAGTTGCCTATACGACGCAAACCGATGGCGTCGCTGCGCTCTGCGGCGGGTTTAGTATTCGGGCGATTGGAACGATCGAACCTCCCACCTGCTGAGAGGCGGGGAGCGAGAGGTTTTGGTCGTTTTTTTATCCCAAGACGTAACCTGTCGGTGGTGTCGGGCTGGACCTTACTTGAGGGGAGCGAAAGCTCCTTTGAGCTCTGCAGGCGGCGGCCTCGGGGTTTGGGGTTGGGGTCCTTGGGATTGGACGGTCTGGCGTCAGCTGGGTCATCGGGTTCTTTGCTGTTTGACAATTGCATCGGAAGGAAGAGAGACGTGGGCGGCGTTGTCCTTGCGTGAGGGGCAGGACTGCCGGGATTGCTGTTGGCTTATGGGCTGACGGCTTTTTCTGGCGGTTAGGCTTCTCGTTAGAGAGACCAACGACGGTCACGTTTCAGACAATTCATCGCGCTTTTGAAGGGCTGATTGGAGGACCGCCGTGAGGCGGGCTTTCGGTTGGTTTTTTGGAGCGGATGTGTTTGGAACTCGTCAAGAATGCAGGAGGGCTGCGAGGTCTTTCTGAAGTGACCAGTCGGGATTGAGATCTCATTTGAACTTGAGAGTTTGATCCTGGCTCAGAACGAACGCTGGCGGCAGGCTTAACACATGCAAGTCGAACGCTCGTGAGCGATCACGGGAGTGGCAGACGGGTGAGTAACGCGTGGGAACATACCCTCCGGTTCGGAATAACTCAGGGAAACTTGAGCTAATACCGGATACGGCAACCAAGAGAGATCTTGGCGGCGAAAGATTCATCGCCGGAGGATTGGCCCGCGTTCGATTAGCTTGTTGGTGAGGTAACGGCTCACCAAGGCGACGATCGATAGCTGGTCTGAGAGGATGATCAGCCACATTGGGACTGAGACACGGCCCAAACTCCTACGGGAGGCAGCAGTGGGGAATATTGGACAATGGGCGCAAGCCTGATCCAGCCATGCCGCGTGAGTGATGACGGCCTTAGGGTTGTAAAGCTCTTTCGCTCGGGACGATAATGACGGTACCGAGATAAGAAGCCCCGGCTAACTTCGTGCCAGCAGCCGCGGTAATACGAAGGGGGCTAGCGTTGTTCGGAATTACTGGGCGTAAAGCGCGTGTAGGCGGGTCTTTAAGTCAGGGGTGAAATGCCAAGGCTCAACCTTGGAACTGCCTTTGATACTGGAGATCTTGAGTCCGGGAGAGGTGAGTGGAACTGCGAGTGTAGAGGTGAAATTCGTAGATATTCGCAAGAACACCAGTGGCGAAGGCGGCTCACTGGCCCGGAACTGACGCTGAGACGCGAAAGCGTGGGGAGCAAACAGGATTAGATACCCTGGTAGTCCACGCTGTAAACGATGGATGCTAGCCGTTGGGGAGCTTGCTCTTCAGTGGCGCCGCTAACGCATTAAGCATCCCGCCTGGGGAGTACGGTCGCAAGATTAAAACTCAAAGGAATTGACGGGGGCCCGCACAAGCGGTGGAGCATGTGGTTTAATTCGAAGCAACGCGCAGAACCTTACCAGCTTTTGACATGTCCTGGACGGATTGCAGAGATGCGATCTTCCCTCACGGGCCGGGAACACAGGTGCTGCATGGCTGTCGTCAGCTCGTGTCGTGAGATGTTGGGTTAAGTCCCGCAACGAGCGCAACCCTCGCCCTTAGTTGCCATCATTCAGTTGGGCACTCCAGGGGGACTGCCGGTGATAAGCCGGAGGAAGGTGGGGATGACGTCAAGTCCTCATGGCCCTTACAGGCTGGGCTACACACGTGCTACAATGGCGGTGACAGAGGGATGCGAAGGCGCGAGCCTTAGCAAATCTCGAAAAGCCGTCTCAGTTCGGATTGCACTCTGCAACTCGAGTGCATGAAGTCGGAATCGCTAGTAATCGCGGATCAGCACGCCGCGGTGAATACGTTCCCGGGCCTTGTACACACCGCCCGTCACACCATGGGAGTTGGCTTTACCCGAAGACGGCGCGCTAACCCGCAAGGGAGGCAGCCGGCCACGGTAGGGTCAGCGACTGGGGTGAAGTCGTAACAAGGTAGCCGTAGGGGAACCTGCGGCTGGATCACCTCCTTTCTGGATTCGGACAGCATTAGGACTTGGGACTCAAAGGACGGATGGGGTAAAGCCTGCCGTCGTCGAGGTCGTCATGTCCTACTCGTCCGGTCGGAAACATCAGCGGCTTGTCAAAGCCGCGTTTTGCGGGATCACGCCGCCTTCGTCTCTCTTTCTGATCCAAGGATATGGAAGACTTCGCGTCTTGACGGGCGGCCGGGCAAGGCCGTTTCGCGGACGGGCGCGGGACTTTCCTTTCGACCGGGGCTTGTAGCTCAGTTGGTTAGAGCGCGCGCTTGATAAGCGTGAGGTCGGAGGTTCAAGTCCTCCCAGGCCCACCATCGAGGTCGGAAATCGGCCGTCGGAAATCGGCCCTCTGACCTCTGTTTTTCTGAGTTCTGATTTCCGCGCCTTCGCGGCGAGGGGGCCATAGCTCAGTTGGGAGAGCGCGTGCTTTGCAAGCATGAGGTCGTCGGTTCGATCCCGTCTGGCTCCACCATTGGGATGACGACGCCAGACGCTCAAGAGGCTAAGAGCGACCGGCGCCGGTTTCGATATCCTTCCGATGCAAGTTTGATCCGTTTCGCCATGAGCGCTCTTTGAAAATTGCGCCCGGGCGTCAGGCGAGGCCAGGAGGCCGGCAGGAGCGATTCGTTCGTCCGCCGTCCGATCGAGGCCTTTGCCGAAGGGTATCTGACATCGTGAAGAGGAAGCGCATTCGGTCGAAGACCGGATGGCGAGATGGGGTTGGCCTGGAAGGGCCTGCTCTCTTGAGATGACGCAAAGGCGGATTTGGACGTGATGTCCCGTTCCGCCCGTGCGTTGTCGGATCTCTGTCGTCCGCTCGTCGAGCAACCAGTCGTGGGTTTGGAGCCTGACCGCTCAGATCCCCGGATGCGTTTGAAGCAAAACTGGTCTTTTCAATGCCGAAGGGCGTTTGGCTTTCGATTGCCGATCGAAGGCCTTAGAACAACGACGCGCTTTGGCGATGAGAGCAATCAAGTGTCTTAAGGGTATCTGGTGGATGCCTTGGCGCTGAGAGGCGATGAAGGACGTGGTACGCTGCGATAAGTCATGGGGAGCCGCGAACAGGCTTTGATCCGTGAATCTCCGAATGGGGCAACCCCCCTTCGATCTCTGTTGCTCCGAAGAGGCGCGTTTTGGCGCGAGGGGAGGCCGCACAAGGCTGACCTTCGGGTCGATGCGGGCCGGCGAGGGCGTTTCCGGAAGGGACGGGCCTTGCGGTCTTTGGACCAACAGAGATCAAGAGAAGGGACTTATTCTCTGAATCCATAGGGGGATAAGAGCGAACCCGGGGAACTGAAACATCTCAGTACCCGGAGGAAAGGACATCAACGAGAACTCCGTCAGTAGTGGCGAGCGAACGCGGACGAGGCCAATGCTTTTGCTTAAGTCGACCAGAACCGGCTGGAAAGCCGGGCCGCAGCGGGTGACAGCCCCGTATGGATAGGACCGAGCAGGAGATTTGAGTAGGGCGGGACACGTGCAATCCTGCCTGAACATGGGGGGACCACCCTCCAAGCCTAAGTACTCCTCAGCGACCGATAGCGAACAAGTACCGTGAGGGAAAGGTGAAAAGCACCCCGACGAGGGGAGTGAAACAGTTCCTGAAACCGGATACCTACAAACAGTCGGAGCGGGCGCGCCTCGGTGCGCCCGTGACGGCGTACCTTTTGTATTATGGGTCAGCGACTTAAAGTATCGAGCAAGCTTAAGCCGATAGGCGTAGGCGCAGCGAAAGCGAGTCTGAACAGGGCGACCTTGAGTTCGATGCTTTAGACCCGAAACCGAGTGATCTAGTCATGAGCAGGTTGAAGGTAGGGTAACACCTACTGGAGGACCGAACCGGTGCCTGTTGAAAAAGGCTCGGATGACTTGTGATTAGGGGTGAAAGGCCAACCAAACTCGGAAATAGCTGGTTCTCCGCGAAATATATTTAGGTATAGCCTCGAGCTGAGGCTCCAGGGGGTAGAGCACTGGATGGGCTAGGGGGGCCAAAACCCTACCAAACCTAACCAAACTCCGAATACCTGGAAGTCATGCTCGGGAGCCACACGGCGGGTGCTAACGTCCGTCGTGGAGAGGGAAACAACCCAGACCAACAGCTAAGGCCCCCAATTCGCGGCTAAGTGGGAAAGGATGTGGAAATCCCAAAACAACCAGGAGGTTGGCTTAGAAGCAGCCATCCTTTAAAGAAAGCGTAACAGCTCACTGGTCTAAACAAGGGTTTCCGCGCCGAAGATGTAACGGGGCTCAAGCCGCGAGCCGAAGCTTTGGGTGACGGAGGACAGAAGACAGACGACAGAGGATGGATGAGCGAGAAGCGGGCGGTGGTTTCGTTTGAGGACATGGATGTCTTTCAGCGAGCCTACCGGATATCGCTTGAGGTTCATCGGGTGAGCCTGGAGACGCCGAAGATCGAACAGCGAGCGCTGGCCGATCAGATGCGCCGGGCGAGCAAGTCCATCTGCTCCAATCTAGCCGAAGGTTATGGTCGCCAGAAACAGTCGAAGGCTGAGTTCAAGCGCTTCGTCTGGATGGCGATTGGTTCGTCGGATGAAATGCGGGTCTGGTCGCGCTATGCGCTGGATCTGAGCTATGTCGACGACACGACCTGGCGCCGTTGGCGCGACGAGTAATCAGACGATCTCACGACAATTGCAGGTTCTGGCTGCGCGGTCGTGAGTTTATCCGATTTCCGTCGTCCGTCTTCTGTCCTCCGCTCACGGTAGCGGAGCGTTCCGTAGGCTGACGAAGGAAGACCCGCGAGGGCTTCTGGAGGCATCGGAAGTGCGAATGCTGACATGAGTAACGACAAACACTGTGAAAGACAGTGTCGCCGAAAGTCCAAGGGTTCCTGCGTAAAGTTAATCTTCGCAGGGTTAGCCGGTCCCTAAGGCGAGGCCGAAAGGCGTAGTCGATGGGAATCACGTTAATATTCGTGAGCCAGCAGGTGGTGACGGATCTCTTAAGTCGTTCATCCTTATCGGATTGGATGGGCGGCGACGAGGTTCCAGGAAACAGCCCCTGCATTCGACCGTACCCGAAACCGACACAGGTGGACAGGTAGAGCATACCAAGGCGCTTGAGAGAATGACGTTGAAGGAACTCGGCAATTTACCTCCGTAACTTCGGAATAAGGAGGCCCTCGGGTCGCGCAAGCGGCTTGGGGGGGCACAGTCCAGGGGGTGGCAACTGTTTAACAAAAACACAGGGCTCTGCGAAATCGTAAGATGACGTATAGGGTCTGACGCCTGCCCGGTGCCGGAAGGTTAAAAGGAGAGGTGCAAGCCTTGAATTGAAGCCCCGGTAAACGGCGGCCGTAACTATAACGGTCCTAAGGTAGCGAAATTCCTTGTCGGGTAAGTTCCGACCTGCACGAATGGCGTAATGACTTCCCCGCTGTCTCCAACGTCAGCTCAGTGAAATTGAAGTCCCCGTGAAGATGCGGGGTACCTGCGGTCAGACGGAAAGACCCCGTGCACCTTTACTATAACTTTGCGTTGGCATTCGTGTGGTCATGTGTAGGATAGGTGGTAGGCTTGGAAGCCGGGGCGCCAGCTCTGGTGGAGCCACCCTTGAAATACCACCCTTGACTTCATGGATGTCTAACCGGGCTCCTTCATCAGGAGCCGGGACAACGCATGGCGGGTAGTTTGACTGGGGCGGTCGCCTCCCAAAACGTAACGGAGGCGCGCAATGGTTGGCTCAGACCGGTCGGAAATCGGTCGTCGAGTGCAATGGCATAAGCCAGCCTGACTGCGAGACCAACAAGTCGAGCAGAGACGAAAGTCGGTCATAGTGATCCGGTGGTCCCGCGTGGGTGGGCCATCGCTCAACGGATAAAAGGTACGCCGGGGATAACAGGCTGATACTCCCCAAGAGTCCATATCGACGGGAGTGTTTGGCACCTCGATGTCGGCTCATCACATCCTGGGGCTGGAGAAGGTCCCAAGGGTTCGGCTGTTCGCCGATTAAAGTGGTACGTGAGCTGGGTTCAAAACGTCGTGAGACAGTTTGGTCCCTATCTGCCGTGGGTGTCGGAGAATTGAGAGGATTTGCCCCTAGTACGAGAGGACCGGGGTGAACGTATCTCTGGTGGACCTGTTGTGGCGCCAGCCGCAGTGCAGGGTAGCTATATACGGAATGGATAACCGCTGAAGGCATCTAAGCGGGAAACCAGCCTCAAAACAAGTTCTCCCTGAAGAGCCGTGGAAGACCACCACGTCGATAGGCCGGATGTGGAAGCGCGGCAACGCGCGCAGCTGACCGGTACTAATCGCTCGTCCGACTTGATTGCTCTCGTCGCCAAGGCGCGAAACCAGTGATCGGTCATCAGGGATCGGCAATCAGACGATGTTCGTCTTCCGATTGCTGATCTTCCGATCACAGAAAATCCCAGTTTTGCTTCATCTGTGACCGATCCCGCGGCTGATCGATGATTCGGAGTCTTCCTCCGGTCCCCGATCCCGATGACCGGTCATCCAATCCGTCCTTTGCCGGCCTGGTGGCCCTTGCGAGGTGAAAAAGACCCGATCCCATCCCGAACTCGGCCGTCAAACGCCTCAGCGCCGATGGTACTCTGTCTCAAGACATGGGAGAGTAGGTCGTCGCCAGGCCTGCAAAGAACGGATGCAGACAAAAGACGCCGGGGGACGACACAAGACGCCGCCGCTCCAGGCTGTCATGCTTCCTCTTCACCCGAAAGGACCGACCGGAAACCCGTCCGTTCTCAGTCGTCCGTCCTCCAATCTGCCGCGGGGTGGAGCAGCCCGGTAGCTCGTCAGGCTCATAACCTGAAGGCCGCAGGTTCAAATCCTGCCCCCGCAACCAGCGTTACCTCTCGAGCCCTCGGCCCACAAAGCTGGGGGCTTTTTTTTTGGCCGAGCGCCAGAATGCCGGCGAGCTCGCCGACAAGTCCGATCGCCAGCTCCCCCTCTTCGGGCACGAGCCGCACCGCCTTGATCATTCAGAAGGACCGACCGTTGTCAGGACGAGCAGACGCTCACGTTCTCTCCGCGCACACGGCCGCCAGCCGGGTAACGCGCGACATGCTTAGCAGACAAGGGCGCGACCCAGTCCGCCGTCTTGGGTGGCAGCGGCGTCTCGTCGTTAATAGGGTCGGGATCGTCCTCGATGACGGCCCAAGACCCATGCCCGCCGTGGTTCACGAGGCCGGCCTCCTCGAGCCGCTTCAGCGACAACACAGTCGACGATCGCGAACGACCGGAAAGCATGGTCAGCTGAGCGATGGTCGCGCCTGGATTGTCCCGCATCAAGGCCAACAGCCGCTGGTCGGCGTGTTCGCTCGCATCACCCCGCCTGGCTGGCAAATCGTTTCTGTCTTTGCCGTCCCCGCCGTCCCCGCCGTCCCCACCACTCGCGCCGCCGCCGCCATCGACGCTGCGCTTCGGTTGCGTCTGGACGCCGAACGCCCTGGCCGCCCACGAAACGATGTTCGGAAAGGCGGAGTTGACAACCAGGACCGCCGCCAACGCAGCCGTTGAATCCGACCGCAAGAGTTCGACGAGATCGTCTGGCAAGGGCTCGACCGACTTGCAACCCTCGCGGGAGGACGAATTGAGAAAGCTATTTTCCCCCATAGCTCAAGTCTCCTGTTACATGGAGGTCGCCGAAACGTAGTCTGCCGCCGACATCGCCGCCGCGAACGCCAACCCGCACAACCTCAGCGCTTGAAGGGATAGGTTCCCCTCGGTCTTCTGGGGTTTACGCAACATTGTCCGCAACAGACGCTCTCAACCACCCCTGCGCTGAATACAGGTATTCCTATGTTCTCGGGGGCAGCCCAAGTCAACCTTATTTTCAACCCGACGAGTTGTAATGGCAGTCGCAGATGGCAGCTTCATGGCGCCCGCGCAAGCCGCCTCGGCCTCCAAACCCATCCGTCCGGCATCCAGCGCCAGCATCCAGGCCGCGCAGCCTGCACCGCGCTCTTTGAGAGTATCCCGTCCTTCAACGCCCCATTCGGCGCGCGGCTGGATTTCGCGGGGCGCGGCGCGCCGCCTCGATCAGGAAATTCGCGGCATATTCCTCGTACGAACGCGAGACTTCGAGATGAAAGCGGACCGCAGAGCGGCGCCACAGGACGATCTCGCACTTGGCGCAGAGGGTGCGCGTCGCCATGCCGACCGGAAACGCCGCGAGACCGAGGTCGAGAGGGCAGCCAGCATTGAGCGCCCGCGCCGCCAGGACCCCCTCGACTTCTAGGCCGATCTGGCGCTGCGAAACGTCGACCAGACTGTGGGGACCGTCCGCCAGCGCGGCTGCGAGCGCCGCCGCAAGCGGGGCGGCGTCTTCGCCAGGCGCGATGAGCAACCACTCGTCGGAACCCAACCAGATTGAAGTCCGCGTTCCCGCGGTCACGGCGCGACAGGGCCGAGCCGGCGGGGACGCCCCAAACGCGCCGCCGGCGCGAGCCGCAGCCTCGGCGCCGCCGCGCAGTATGAAACGCGCCGCGTCCGGCGGCGGGCCGGACCAGGAAGGATTCGCTCGACGGCAAGACCCGCTCCGCGAGCGGGCGGCGACGCGCATCGGCGTCGAGCACAACGGAGCTAGGCATTGAGGCGCGCCCCTTCCTTGTCGAAGAACACCATGTCGACGGCGGTGACCGCGCGCGCCGCCGGGCATCGGACAATAGAGCTTCTCGCCCAGGCGTCTGCGTCCCGATTCGATCAGCGCGAAAGCGATCGAGCGCCCGGTCGCGGGGCTAAAGTAGGCCGAAGTGACATGGCCGAATGCGTGCGCGCCGGGCTTCGGATCGGCGGTCGAGGTGATCTGTGCGCCCTCCTCGAGCACCGCGCCCGGATCCTCGGCGAGCAGCCCGACAAGCTGCTTGCGACTTGGGGCCATCATTTCGGGCCGTGCCAGCGAGCATCTGCCGACGAAATCCTTCTTCGCTTTGCCGATCCCACTCGAGACCCGCATCGGCCGGCGTGACCGTGCCGTCGGTGTCCTGCCCGACGATGATGTAGCCCTTCTCGGCGCGCATCACGTGCATGGCCTCGGTGCCGTAGACGACGCAACCGTAGGCGCGGCCGGCGCTCCACAACGCCTCCCAGACGGCGCGGACGTAATCCGGCGGCACATTGAGCTCGAACCCGAGCTCTCCGGTGAAGCTCACGCGCATGAGCCGCATCGGGAGCCCGCAAACGAGGCCTTCCCGCACGCTCATATGCGGCATGCTCTCGCGCGAGAGATCGATGCCGCCAGTCGTCGTGGTGACGTGGAAGCGGTCGCTCGCCATGCGGGCGACGACGCCGTCGTCCATGATGAAGCCCTGCTCGTTGAGCATCAGGCCGTACCGGCAGCGCCCGACTTCGAGCTTCTTCCAGGAATTGGCATAGAGCCGCTCAAGGAACGTCGCGGCGTCCGGTCCGACGACCTCGATCTTGCCGAGGGTCGAGGCGTCGAACATTCCCAACGACGCGCGCGTCGCGGTGCATTCTCGCGCGACCGCGGCGTGCATGTCTTCCCCGGTCTTGGGGAAGCACCAGGCGCGCTTCCATAGCCCGACATCCTCGAAGGCGGCGCCATTCTCAGCCGCCCAGTCATGAATTGGCGTACGCCGAACCGGATCGAAAAGATCGCCGCGCGAGGCGCCGGCGAAGCTGCCGAACGACACTGGAGTGTAGGGTTGACGGAACGTTGTCAGGCCGACCGCCGGCGCCGGCTGATCGAGCGCGCGCGGCACGATCGCCAACGCATTCATGTTCGACAATTTGCCCTGGTCGGTCGCCATTCCGGTCGTCGTGTAACGCTTGACGTGCTCGATGGAGCGCATCCCTTCTCGCACCGCCAGTCGAATGTCGTCGCCGCAGACATCGTTTTGGAAATCGACAAATGATTTCGCATGGGCTCTCCCCGCCGGCGTGCAATCGCCCAGGATTCCGCCGCCGGCCGGCGGCGCCCCCTCGACCAATGGTTTCGACGCTGAAGCAGGCGTCGGAAGGCCCGCTGCCGCCGCGGCGTCGACCCCAGCGCGCGCGCCTTCCGCCAACACGTCGGCGAGTTCGGAAAGTTCCCTTGCAGGCGCCCGCCGAGCGCTGACGCTGGACGGAGGCCCCCGGAACGAACATTTCGCTTGCCTCGTCGAACACGACCTTGCCGCGCGATTGCGAATAGAGATGCACGGAGGGCGTCCAGCCGCCGACATGAGAATCGTGTCGCAGGCGAGCCATTCCAGCCCAGCCGCCGCCGCGATCCCTCAGAGCGCACGCGCAGCCTTCAGCCCACGCCGGCGATCGATGCGCCGTCGAAGCGCCTCGCGCTCTATGGCGACAAAGGAGAATCGCACGGTTTCAAGCTCCTTGTCAGGGCGCTGAATTCGAATGAGGCGGGACGCCGCAGTCTGGGCCTAATGTGGCCGACATAGACCATGGAGCCGACGAGTAGGGCAAATCACTCGATTTGGGCTTCTACTTCCGAGCGTTCGACGCTCCAGCGGTGCTTTTCATCAACAAATGTCGCTGGAGAGCGCCACGAAAGCATGCACCTCGAAACGTTAAGTCGTGGACGACCTACTATTTCAAGAATCCCAGATATCCAAGCTGGACGCTGCAGGTCCACGAGGATCCGCAGCGTCCTGAGGGACCCACAGCTCATGAGGCCAAAGGCCGGCGACTTTTCCTTCCGCAATGGGTCGCCTTCTTGGTTTTCAAGCTTTTGCCGTTTGCGGGTGTCGGTTGCGACATTCATCGCTCTCGACGAATGCCGGCACGGGGTGGCAGAGCGAAAGTTGAAACTGAGACAGGACCGAACGGGGGCTTGCTTAGGGTTCATATGGTGGAGCGGCGCCCGCCAACCGCAAGTCTTGTTGGCGCCCTCACAGCCG
>CAVVTP010000013.1:0-169757 GCA_963751165.1 uncultured Alphaproteobacteria bacterium | reverse complement strand
CTTTGACGAGGCCTTCCCCGACGCAATGCGCAAGATTGTGCAATTGGCCCAGTCGTAGCATTCGAACTCAAAACGCACGCCGTGCTGGTCGCCGAGCCGGGCGAGAATGGTTGTGATGTCGCTGAACGTACTCCTGAACACCCGGTCCTCGAAGCCGTCGACGTAATGCTTCTCTCAGGAATGCTTCCAGCCGACGATGCCGCGCGCCGCTCCTTGTGGAAGGTTAAATTCGTCGTGCCCATGTTGAGGGAGCAGAGCTCCGGCTTGACCTTGAGCGGATAGGCGAGCCGATCCTCGATCGTTGTGCGCGCGCTGCCTCCGGTCGTGATGTTGACGATCGCGTCGGTTTCGGCGGCGATGACGGCTACGAATTCCTCGAAAACGGCGGGGTCGGGAGTCGGGCTCCCCTCGGGATTGCCGGCGTACAGATCCACGATCGCGGCCCCCCGCCCGCCGCTTCGATCGCCCGCTCGGCGATCTGGGCGGCCGGGAGCGGCAGGTATTCGGACATGGACGGGGTCTGAACTGCCCCGTCACGGCGCAGGTGATGATGACCTTGCGCCGGCCCGACGCAACACTTCCCCCCACAATGTCAAAGATATTCGACATTTCCGTCCACGCTGATGGCTTGACCGGTGATGTTCCTGGCCAAGTCGGAGCAAAGGAACAGGGCGAGGTTGGCGACGCCCCCTCGGCCTCAACCATCCTGCGCAGCGAGACTTTGCTGAGGTAGGAGTCGCGCATGCCTTCGAAGCTGACGCCTTCGGCGCGCGCCCGGTCGGTGATGACCCTGTCCATGTGGGGCCGTTTACCACCCCGGGAAGGATCGCATTCGCGCGGACGCCGTGCGGGCCGTGCTCGACGGCGCGCGATTTTACGAGGCCGACGATAACGCATTTGGTCGCCACGTAGGGGGTGCGGAACCCATAGTCCAATCAGCCACCGAGCTCATCGCAACGATGCTGGGCTTGCAGCGCAGGCCGCGCGACAGGGGCACCCAGCGGTTGAGAAGTTGAAATGGGATTTCAGGTTGACGTCGATCGTTCGCTCGACGTCTTCGTCCGCGTAATCCTCGATCCGGCCGTTCGGGCCCGCGACGCCGACGTTGTTGACGAGAACGTTAAGCTCCCCGAATTGGATGCGAACGTCGGCTACGGCGCGATCTGCGTCCCTCGGCGAAGATGCGTCCCCGACCGTGCCGCCAAGGCCAGGTATTGGGGAAACCGCCTCGTCGACTGGAACCTTATCGTCAGGTAACAAGTTCCAATTTTCGGGCTCGGCCCGGGTTGATCTTCGTCGCGCGTGGGCGCCGTAACTAGGGCCTGTCTTCAGTTGAGGAGGATGGGGCGCAGGCAAGCTGAACCCCGGCGAGGAAAGTCTTAGCGAGCTTGTCGTAACGCGTGGCGATGGCCCTGAAGTGGCTCCGCGCAGCGGGACCGTTTTTGGCGGCGGTTAAGTTGGAAGACCGTCTGCTGGTTGTCCTTTATCAAGCCGCCAAGGGTTCTGTCTGCTGCTGATTTGCTCTGCCTGTGGGCCTGTGGTCAACGCGTCAGCGTTGTCCACATGTCCACGGGTCCGGACCGCGCCGTCGCGCCAGACGGCCATTGGGGCGCGGTAGCCGTGCGCCTGATGAAGACGACGCTCGTTGTAGAAGGCGAAATATTCGCCGATCCCGGCTTTCGCCTCGCGGCCGTCGGCGTAGCCCTTGAGATAGATATCCTCATACTTCAGCGAGCGCCAGACGCGTTCGATGAAGACGTTGTCCATCCAGCGGCCGCGCCCGTCCATCGAGATGCGCACGCCAGCCTCGAGCAACGCGCCGGTGAAGGCGGCGGCGGTGAACTGGCTGCCTTGGTCGGTGTTGAAAATCTCCGGCTTGCCGTATCTGGCCAGTGCTTCTTCCAGCGCAGTAAGGCAGAACGAGGCGTCCATCGTGTTAGAGAGCCGCCAGGAGAGAACAGCCCGGCTCGCCCAGTCGATGACCGCGACCAGATAGAGGAAGCCCCGGCCGATCGGGATGTACGTTATATCGGCCGCCCAGACCTGGTTCGACCGCTCGATCGTCATGTCGCGCAGGAGGTAGGGATAAATCTTGTGCCCCGGCGCGGGCTTGCTCGTCCTCGGCTTCGGCCCGAGCGCCTCGATCCCCATCAGCCGCATCAGCCGCCGTACGCGCTTGCGGTCGATCGCAAAACCCTCCTCCGTCAGCGTCCGCGCAATACGCCGGGCGCCGAAGAACGGCCGTGCGGTGAACAGCACGTCAATGCGCCGCATCGCCTCAAGGTCGTTGTCGTTGGCCGGTCGCAGTTCGCGATAGACGCCCGAGCGCGCCACGCCGAGCATTGCGCATTGTCGGCGTACCGATAAATCGGGGTGATGGCGATCGAGCTTAGCTCGACGGTTCGACGCGCTCATTTGCCGAACCTCCTGACGAAAAAATCGTTCTCGATCGTCAGCTGGCCAATCTTGGCGTGAAGCTTCTCGATCTCGCGCGCCGACGCCGCCTCCGCGTCCACACCAACCTTCGGATCAAACGCCCGCGCCGCATGGTCCAGCAGCTGCTTCTTCCAGGCGTAAATCTGGTTGGGATGAACCTGATGGCGCTGCGCCAGGTCGGTTACCGTCGCTTGTTCGCGCAGCGCCTCCAGCGCGATCTTCGCCTTCAGCCCAGCGTCAATCTTCCGTCTCGTCTTCGTCATGCTCCGCTCCGTTCAATGCCATTCGGAGCAGACTTCCTCCAACCAAGCCAGTGGTCCCAAAAACCGGGGCCACTTCACCATGAACTGTTTGAGCTTGTTGAAGAAACGCTCAATGAGATTGCGTTCGCAGGAGAGGCGAAATCGCACGGGCGCGGGGTTTTTCGGTTGGATTTGGCTGGGATGACTGGGACGATCGCTCGATTGTTGAGAGCGGCGATGAAGGCGTCGGCGTCGAACGCCTTGTCGCCGATCAAAGCGCCGGGATCGACGGCTTCGATGAGAGATTCAGCGCAAGTCAGATCGTGCTCTTGGCCCGGGCTGAGCATCACCTCGACAGGATTGCCGAGGGCATCGACGAGCGCATGAATCTAGGGGGAAACTAAACTCGGGTCATGCGGGGGCGGGGGTGAGCTGAACCGCGAAGCCGAGGTTCTGGAGGCGCTGGACAAGGCGGCGGGTGGAGGCAGTCTTGTGTCGGCGGTCGAAGTGATCGGCGCCGAGGTCCTGGTAGAGCGTGCCGTCCTTGAGCATGTGGTAGATGGTGCGCAGGAGGGAGGCGGCGACGGCGCCGATGGCTTTCTTGGCGCCTCGGCGGGCCTTGATGCGGTGGAACTGGGCCTGGAAATAGCTGCCCTTGGTTCTGACGGCTGCCCAGGCGCACGGGAAGAGCGTTGCTTTCAACCAGCGTGAGCCCTTGCGCATTCGGGTGGACCTTCTCTTGCCGGCGCTCTCGTCATTGCGCGGGCACATGCAGGCCCAGGAGAGGAGATGGGCGTCCGAGGGGTAGCGGCTCATATCGATTCCGATCTCGGAAAGAACGCTTTGGGCGCTGCAGTCGTCGAAGCCCGGGATGGTCCTTACGATCTGGGTGGCCTCGCGAAAGGAGTTCGAGATCGGCCTCCACCTTCTGGTCGATCCGGGCGATCGCCCGGTCGAGGGCGTCGACCTGATCGAGATGGAGTTGGAGCAGGAAGCGATGGTGAGCCGTCGGCCGGCCTCGCAGGGCCTCGCGAAGCTCTTCTTTCGTTGCCTTGATCCGCCGGTCGGCCAAGCCGGCCAAGACGGTCGGTCGGTCTGGCCGGCGATTATCGCCTCGATCATGCGCCGACCGCTGACGCCCAGGATGTCGGAGATGATCGAGTCGAGTTTGATGTTGGCGTCCTCCAGCGTCTTCTGCAGCCGCTGAATATGGGAGGAGCGCTCGCGAACCAGCTGCTTGCGGGTGCGAAGCAGGGACCGCAGCTCCTGGGTCGGTCGATCCGGCACGAAGCTGCCACGGATCAGGCCGTGAGCGGCCAGCTCGGAGAGCCAGGTCGCATCGTTCACGTCGGTCTTGCGGCCGGGCACGTTCTTCACATGCGCGGCGTTGGCCAGCAACAGCTCGAACTCGCCGTCCGCGAGGATATGCCAGACCGGCTTCCAATAGACGCCGGTGGCTTCCATGGCCGCGAGCGTGCATCCCTTCTCCGAAAGCCACGCCGAGAGGGCCAGCAAGCCGGACGTCGTGGTGTCGAACGTCCGCACCTCCTGCTCGACCGCCGCACCCTGCTGAATCCGAACGCAGGCGACCACCGTCTTTTTGTGGACGTCCAGTCCGGCGCATTTTGGATAGAGCACTTCCATGCCTCACCTCCGCAAACAGTGCGTCGTCGGCATGGGACTTCTCGTCTAGAGAACTCTAGGGGGCGCGCTCCGCGGCCTTGCGGCCGGTGGCTGCACTAGGGGGTGCTCCGAAGTCCCCGGTCCAACTAGAGAACGAGCTCATAGCACCAAACAGTAACCGACCTCTGCGCCGACGACGCTCAGCAGGGTAGCATGCGTTTCATTCCAGGGGGTCGACGCAGTCAAATGGCCAACTAGGGAGAAACTAGACTCGGCGTCATGCGGGGGCCGGGGTGAGTTGGACAGCGAACCCGAGGTTCTGGAGGCGCTGAACGAGGCGGCGGGTGGAGGCAGTCTTGTGTCGGCGGTCGAAGTGATCGGCGCCGAGGTCCTGGTAGAGCGTCCCGTCCTTGAGCATGTGGTAGATGGTGCGCAGGAGGGAGGCGGCGACGGCGCCGATGGCTTTCTTGGCGCCTCGGCGGGCCTTGATGCGGTGGAACTGGGCCTGGAAGTAGCTGCCTTTGGTTCTGACGGCTGCCCAGGCGCACGGGAAGAGGGTTGCTTTCAACCAGCGTGAGCCCTTGCGCATTCGGGTGGATCTTCTCTTGCCGGCGCTCTCGTCGTTGCGCGGGCACATGCAGGCCCAGGAGAGGAGATGGGCGTCCGAGGGGTAGCGGCTCATGTCGATGCCGATCTCGGAAAGAACGCTTTGGGCGCTGCGGTCGTCGAAGCCCGGGATGGTCCTTACGATCTGGGTGGCCTCGCGAAAGGAATTCGAGATCGGCCTCCACCTCCTGGTCGATCCGGGCGATCGCCCGTCGAGGGCGTCGACCTGATCGAGATGGAGTTGGAGCAGGAAGCGGTGGTGACGGGTCAAGCGACCTCGCAGCGCCTCGCGGAGCTCCTCTTGCGTTGCTCTGATCCGCCGGTTTGCCAAGCCGGCCAAGACAGTCGGATCGGTCTGGCCGGCGATCATCGCCTCGATCATGGCTCGACCGCTAACGCCCAGGATGTCGGAGATGACCGAGTCGATTTTGATGTTGCCGTCTTCGAGCGTCTTCTGCAGCCGCAGAATATGGGAGGAGCGCTCGCGAACCAGCTGCTTGCGGGTGCGAAGCAGGGACCGCAACTCCTGGGTCGGACGATCCGGGACAAAGCTGCCACGGATCAGGCCGTGAGCGGCCAGCTCGGAGAGCCAGGTCGCATCGTTCACGTCGGTCTTGCGGCCGGGCACGTTCTTCACATGCGCGGCGTTGGCCAGCAACAGCTCGAACTCGCCATCCGCGAGGATATGCCAGACCGGCTTCCAATAGACGCCGGTGGCTTCCATGGCCGCGAGCGTGCATCCCTTCTCCGAAAGCCACGCCGAGAGGGCCAGCAAGCCGGACGTCGTGGTCTCGAACGTCCGCACCTCCTGCTCGACCGATTGACCTTGCTAAATCCGAACGCAGGCGACCACCGTCTTTTTGTGCACGTCCAGTCCGGCGCATTTTGGATAGAGCACCTCCATGGCTCACCTCCGCAAACAGTGCGTCGTCGGCATGGGACTTCTCGTCTAGAGAACTCTAGGGGGCGCGCTCCGCGGCCTTGCGGCCGGTGGCTGCACTAGGGGGTGCTCCGAAGTCCCCGGTCCAACTAGAGAACGAGCTCATAGCACCAAACAGTAACCGACCTCTGCGCCGACGACGCTCAGCCAGGGTAGCATGCGTTTCATTCCAGGGGGTCGACGCAGTCAAATGGCCAACTAGAGGGAAACTAGACTCGCGTCATGCGGGGGCCGGAGTGAGTTGGACAGCGAACCCAAGGTTCTGGAGGCGCTGAACGAGGCGGCGGGTGGAGGCAGTCTTGTGTCGGCTTGTCGAAGTGATCGGCGCCGAGGTCCTGGTAGAGCGTCCCGTCCTTGAGCATGTGGTAGATGGTGCGCAGCAGGGAGGCAGCGACGGCGCCGATGGCCTTCTTGGCGCCTCGGCGGGCCTTGATTCGGTGGAACTGGGCCTGGAAGTAGCTGCCTTTGGTTCTGACGGCTGCCCAGGCGCACTGAAAGAGGGTTGTCTTTCAGCCAGCGTGACTCCCTTGCGCATGCGTGTTGATCGTCTCTTGCCGGCGCTCTCGTCGTTGCGCGGGCACAGAGCCGGCCCAGGAGACGAGATGGCCGTCCGAGGGGTATCGGCTCATGTCGATGCCGATCTCGGACAGAACGCTTTGCGCGCTGCGGTCGTCGATGCCGGGGATCGTCCTTACGATCTGCGATGGTCTCGCGAAAGGAGTTCGACGTTCGGCCTCCGCCTCCTGGTCGATCCGGGCGATCGCCCGGTCGAGGGCGTCGATCTGTTCGAGATGAAGCTCGAACAGGAAGCGGTGGTGACGCGGTCAAGTGACCTCGCAGCGCCTCGACGAGTTCCTCTTGCGTTGCTCTTATCCGCCGGTCTGCCAGAGCCGGCCAAGACATTCGGATCTGTCTCGCCCGCGATCATCGCCTCGATCATGGCTCGACCGCTCTCTCCCAGCGATTTCGGAGATGGCCGAGTCGATCTTGATATTGGCGTCTTCGAGTGCCTTCTGAAGCCGCTGCATGTTGCAGGCGCGCTCACGAACCAGCTGCTTGCGGGTCCGCATCAGCGCGCGCAACTCTTGGATCGGATCGGTCGGAACGAAGCTGCCTCGGATCAGGCCGTGAGCGGGAAGCTCGGCGAGCCAGGTGGCGTCCTTCACGTCCGTCTTGCGCCCCGGCACGTTCTTGATGTGCGCCGCGTTCGCCAGCACGAGCTCGAACTCGCCTCCGCGAGGATGTGCCAGACCGGCTTCCAATAGACGCCCGTCGCCTCCATCGCGACGTGTGTGCAGCCCTTCTCTCGAGCCACGCCGAGAGCGCCAGCAGGCCACTCGTCGTGGTGTCGAACGTCCTCAGCTCCTGCTCGACCGATTGACCTTGCTGAATCCGAACGCAGGCGACCACCGTCTTTTTGTGCACGTCCAGTCCGGCGCATTTTGGATAGAGAACCTCCATGGCTAACCTCCGCAAACAGTGCGTCGTCGGCATGGGACTTCTCGTCTAGAGAACTCTAGAGGGCGCGCTCCGCGGCCTTGCGGCCGGTGGCTGCACTAGGGGTGCTCCGAAGTCCCCGGTCCAACTAGAGAACGAGCTCATAGCACCAAACAGTAACCGACCTCTGCGCCGACGACGCTCACCAGGGTAGCATGCGTTTCATTCCAGGGGGTCGACGCAGTCAAATGGCCAACTAGAGAGAAACTAGGCGCGCGTCATGCGGGGGCCGGAGTGAGTTGGACAGCGAACCCAAGGTTCTGGAGGCGCTGAACGAGGCGGCGGGTGGAGGCGGTTTTGTGCCTCTTGTCGAAGTAGTCGGCGCCGAGGTCCTGGTAAAGCGTTCCGTCCTTGAGCATGTGATAGGTGGTGCGCAAAAGGGAGGTTGCGACGGCGCCGATAGCCTTTTTGGCGCCTCGGCGGGCTTTGATGCGGTGGAACAGGGCGTAAAAGTAACAGCCCTTGGTTCTAGCGGCCGCCCAGGCGCAGGAGAAGAGGGTCGCTTTCAGCCAGCGTGACCCCTTGCGCATTCGGGTGGATCGTCTCTTGCCGGCGCTCTCGTCGTTGCGTCCTGCTCGACGGATTGACCTTGCTGGATCCGAACGCAGGCGACCACAGTCTTTTTGTGCACGTCCAGTCCGGCGCATCTTGTGTATAAGTTTGTACTTGATCTGACGGACGGCGTGGGCTGGCCGTTTTCCGGTCATGCGACGGTGGGTTGATCGCCGTCTTGGACCGGTAGGCATTTTTCCTTCGCGAGCGGGAGAGCGTCAAGGAAGGTCTGGAGCGGGGTCTTTCCGAAGCACCACTTGCCCTGGTGGGGCCTGACCTCGTTGAACTCGCGCATCCAGAGATCGAGGTGGGTCTGCAGGTCCTCGATCGTGGCGTAGATCTTCTTGCGGAAGGCGACGCGGTAGAACTCGTCGAGCATGGTCTTGTGGAAGCGCTCGACGATGCCATTGGTCTGGGGGCTCTTGGCTTTGGTCCGGGTGTGGTCGATGTCCTCGACCGCCAGATAGAGCTCGTATTCGTGGCGGTCGTGGGTCCCGCAATATTCGGTGCCGCGGTCGGTCAGCACACGCTGCAGGGGGATGCCACGCTCCTCGTAGAATGGGATGACCCGGTCGTTGAGCAGGTCTGCGGCGGTGAGCGGGGTCTTGCGGTCGTAGAGCTTGGCGAAGCCGACCTTGGCGTAGGTATCGACGAAGGTCTGCTGGTAGATGCGCCCGACGCCCTTGAGCGTGCCGACGTAGAAGGTGTCCTGGGCGCCGCAGTATCCCGGGCATTCGGAGACGAATTCGCCGTGCGCCTCCTTGTCGGCCTTGGCCTTCTCGAGGGCGGCGACCTGCGCCTCGGTCAGGATCAGGCCGTCCTGGGCCATCTTCGCCTCGAGCGCCTTGAGCCGATGCTTCATGGTCTGCAGGTCGTGACGCAGCCAGACCGAGCGCACGCCGAAGGGCGAGATGGATATTCCTTGCTTGGCAAGTTCGTTGGAGATGCGCGTCTGGCCCCAGGCCGGCTGGTCGATCGCCATGGCCACCACCGCCGCCTCGATCTCAGGCAGGACGCGGTTCTTCAAGATCGGCTTGCGCCGCGACATCTCCTGAAGCGCCAGTTCCCCGCCTTTGTCGTAGAGATCCTTGAACCGGTAGAAGCTGTCTCGGCTGTAGCCCATGATTTTGCAGGCTTGGCTGACGCTGCCAAGCTGCTTGGCGAGCTCGAGCAGGCCGGCCTTGGCCCGAATGATCTTCTGATCCTTGGTCATCTGTGTCTCCTGGAACGCCGTGGCGGGGGCTGCGCAACCCCGACCAGCTCCGCCCCCGCCACGGCTCTCGTCCGTGTTCGGAAACACCGTCCGTCAGATTAAGTTAAAACTTCCTCACATCTTGGATAGAGAACCTCCATGGCTAACCTCCACAAATGCGCGCCGTCGGCATGGGGCTCCTGATCTAGCGAACTCTAGAGGACGCGCTCCGCGGCCTTGCGGCCGGTGGCGGCAATTGGGGGTGCTCCGAAGTCCCCGGTCCAACTTGGTGACGAGCTCATAGCACCAAAAATCAAACCGACCTCTGCGCCGACGACGCCCCGCCAAACTAACATGTGTTTCATTCAAGGGGGTCGGACCAAGTCCGATGGCGAACTTGGTGGTCAATCCGCCGCGGGATCGGCCGAAGGCTTGCGCACCGACTTTTTTTGGCGCCCGCGCTATGCTGGTGAGCGCGCACGATGGTGGCGTCGATCATCATGTACTCGTTGTCGTGATCGTTGGCCCGCATTTCTCAAACTATATAGCGCACCGGGCCGCGAATCAGGCAAAAGTTGTTTTGCGATAACGACTTGAGCTGATTTGTAAGGGTGGCCCGATGCAGGCGGAGTGTAGCGCAGAACCAAGCGTGTTTGGACGGGTTGAAGGCCGGCCCGTTGTGGCGGAGTTCGACGGCGGCGCCCTGACATCCGACGCCGGCGGGCTGTTGCTCGGCGCCGCCGACCGAAGGCTCAATCTGGTCGGGAGGCTCGCGGCATGCTTCCGCGACGCCAGAGACCCGAGGTTCGTGGAGCACTCGGTCGCCACGCTCGTCGGGCAGCGCGTGTTTGGCATCACCCTCGGCTACGAGGACCTGAACGATCACGACGAGCTTCGCCATGATCCGGTGATAGCGGTTCTGGCGGGGAATCCCCGGGTCCAAGCCCGGGGACCGGCGCGAGGATTGCGCGCCGGTCGCGGGGAAATCGACGCTGAACCGGCTGGAGCTGTCGCGGCCTGCGCCCACCCGCTACCAGAAGATCAGCCATGAGCCGGCCGCGATCGAGGCGCTGTTTGTCGACCTTTTCCTCGAGGCGCACGCACGGCCGCCCAGGCAGATCACGCTCGACCTCGACGCCACCGACGACCCGCTGCACGGCCATCAGGAGGGCCGGTTCTTCCACGGCTATTATGATTGCTACTGCTATCTGCCGCTCTACGTGTTCTGTGGTCGCCATCTGCTGGCGGCCAGGCTCAGGCCCTCCAACATCGACGGAAGCGCCGGATCGGTCGAGGAAGTCGCGCGCATTGTCGCCCAGATCCGGACGCGCTGGCCGCGGACGCGCATCCTCCTGCGCGCCGAATCCGGCTTTTGCCGCGAGGCGCTGATGGCGTGGTGCGAAGCAAACCGGGTCGACTTCGTGTTCGGCCTCGCGCGCAACCCGCGCCTCGTCGCCGAGATCGCCGTCGAACTCCTGCAGGCCGAGGCGGAGGCGGGCGCGACCGGCAAGCCCGCCCGCCGCTTCAAGGACTTCCGCTACGCCACGCTCGACAGCTGGTCGCGCCGGCGCCGGGTGATCGGTAAGGCGGAATGGACCGAGGGCGAGGCCAACCCGCGATTCATCGTCACCTCGCTTAGCAAAGCCGAGACCAACAGCCGCTTCCTCTACGAGAAGGTCTACTGCGCCCGCGGCGAGATGGAGAACCGGATCAAGGAGTGCTAGCCCAACTTGAGCAAATTCGGGGGTGTGGCCTAGGCAAATCAAAGCCTTAGACGAAAAGTCGTCACTACATTTCTGGTGAGAGGTAGGGCTTAGGCGCTGAGGGCCATGATCGGGGCCTCGTTATCTGGAAGGCGCATGCGCTTGGGGAGCTTGAGGCCGAGGCGGTCGAAGAGCGCGGCCTGAGCGGCGTCGGGCTGGGCGACGCATCGCAATCGGATCTCGCCGTGCGTTGCGGTCGGCAAGACGACGTCGTGGGACTGGATGCGGGCGAGCTCTTCGAGGATGGTCCGCGGCGAGTTGCCGAGGCCCGCGCGCTGCTGCCACATCTCGAGGGTCTTCCAGAGCACGAAGGCGAGGAAGCAAACGAGGATGTGGGCCTGGACCCTCTCCTCGCGCTGATGCCAGATCGGTCGAACGTTCAGCTGATCTTTCTGGATGCGAAAAGCCGCTTCGGCCTGGGTGAGTTGGATGTAGGCCTTCCACAGCTGCTGATCGCTCCAATCGCTGATGTTCGAACGCAGAAGATAGGCTCCTTCCGAGATCGCGGCCCAATTGTCGAACGCGGCGTCGCAAGCGACGTTGAGCCGGAAGCCCGCCGGGCACGCGTCAGGCTCCAACGTGATGGCGAAGCGGGCGGCGGCGCGCTGGTTTCGCTCGAGGATGCGGCCGATCTGCCGGTTCACCGTCGCCGGATTAAGCGGTTTCGTTGAGCGCGCGATGCGAGCGGACAGGCGTTCGAGCGCCTGCTCGATCCGCCGGCTGAACTTGTCGTGCATCGCTCGCTCTTTGCTGCGTCGGTCGTCGGAGCGGCAAAGGATCGCGATCTCGTCGGTCTCGGGATGGCGCGCGAGTTTGACCTCGACGCCTTCTTGCACCATGCGCCAGCTGAGGAAGTTTTAACTTAATCTGACGGACGGTGTTTCCGAACACGGACGAGAGCCGTGGCGGGGGCGGAGCTGGTCGGGGTTGCGCAGCCCCCGCCACGGCGTTCCAGGAGACACAGATGACCAAGGATCAGAAGATCATTCGGGCCAAGGCCGGCCTGCTCGAGCTGGCCAAGCAGCTTGGCAGCGTCAGCCAAGCCTGCAAAATCATGGGCTACAGCCGAGACAGCTTCTACCGGTTCAAGGATCTCTACGACAAAGGCGGGGAACTGGCGCTTCAGGAGATGTCGCGGCGCAAGCCGATCTTGAAGAACCGCGTCCTGCCTGAGATCGAGGCGGCGGTGGTGGCCATGGCGATCGACCAGCCGGCCTGGGGCCAGACGCGCATCTCCAACGAACTTGCCAAGCAAGGAATATCCATCTCGCCCTTCGGCGTGCGCTCGGTCTGGCTGCGTCACGACCTGCAGACCATGAAGCATCGGCTCAAGGCGCTCGAGGCGAAGATGGCCCAGGACGGCCTGATCCTGACCGAGGCGCAGGTCGCCGCCCTCGAGAAGGCCAAGGCCGACAAGGAGGCGCACGGCGAATTCGTCTCCGAATGCCCGGGATACTGCGGCGCCCAGGACACCTTCTACGTCGGCACGCTCAAGGGCGTCGGGCGCATCTACCAGCAGACCTCCGTCGATACCTACGCCAAGGTCGGCTTCGCCAAGCTCTACGACCGCAAGACCCCGCTCACCGCCGCAGACCTGCTCAACGACCGGGTGATCCCATTCTACGAGGAGCGTGGCATCCCCCTGCAGCGTGTGCTGACCGACCGCGGCACCGAATACTGCGGGACCCACGACCGCCACGAATACGAGCTCTATCTGGCGGTCGAGGACATCGACCACACCCGGACCAAAGCCAAGAGCCCCCAGACCAATGGCATCGTCGAGCGCTTCCACAAGACCATGCTCGACGAGTTCTACCGCGTCGCCTTCCGCAAGAAGATCTACGCCACGATCGAGGACCTGCAGACCCACCTCGATCTCTGGATGCGCGAGTTCAACGAGGTCAGGCCCCACCAGGGCAAGTGGTGCTTCGGAAAGACCCCGCTCCAGACCTTCCTTGACGCTCTCCCGCTCGCGAAGGAAAAATGCCTACCGGTCCAAGACGGCGATCAACCCACCGTCGCATGACCGGAAAACGGCCAGCCCACGCCGTCCGTCAGATCAAGTACAAACTTATACACGCCAGCCATCCGGGCGAGCGAGCTCGGAGCCGAACTTCTTCAGCTCCGACTTCGGCGCGCCGATGATGTAGCGCCGGCCGGTCTCGCGCAGCCACGCCGAATTCTCGGCGCTGGCCATGCCGCGGTCGGCGATCCAGACGCGCCCCAGCACGCCGTGCCGCGCCTCCATCGTGGCCACGATCGTCTGCAAGGTCTTGGAGTCGTGGGTGTTGCCGGCGAACACCTCGTAGCCGAGCGGAAAGCCGTCAAAGGTCACGACAAGGGCGATGCAGACTTGCTTGCAGTCGGGGCGATGATCGCGGGAATAGCCGCGCTGCGCCTGCGGGTTCGCCTTCGCCTGGCCTTCGAAATAGGTGCTCGTCATGTCGTAGAGCAGCACGTCGTTCTCGATTGCGAACAGCTCTCCGCAACGCTCGGACAGATGCCGTTCCACGGCCCCCTTGTGCGCGAGCAGTCGATCGAGCGCGCGATCGAGCCGATCCTTGTTGACCTCCTCCTCGCCGAGCTGCAGCAGATCGCCAAGCACCGTTCGACGATACCAGTCCTCGGCAATGTGCAGCTCGCTCGACGGCTCGCACAGCCGAGCCGTCACCAGCACCGCCGCCATCTTCGCCCATGCGACCCGCTCCTGGCCCATTGGAAGCAGCCGCCGGCACAGCTCTTCGAGGCCCACCGCACGCCACAGGGCGAGCGCCAAGTAGACATCGCCAAACTGGCGCGAGCGCTCAATACGAACGCCCTTCAGTCGAACAGGCGCCGACAGATGTTGGCTGCCGTCGTTGAACAGCCGCGCTTCTTCAGGGACGCCGATCAGCCGGCGCGCAAGCGCGCGCGCCGCGATCCGTCCGTTCTCGTCGAGCTCGCCAAGATGTGCGACCGTCTGCTGGATCACCCGCCGGCCGACCCGAACGCTGCGCACCAACGTCCAATAGCGATGAACCTTCCCGTCCTTCTTGCAAATCGTATGGCGCAAGTACATGCGCCATTTGAACCGACAACGGCGCCCTCGAAAATACCCTAGGTCGTCACTACACGCTCAAACTCGCCTCGCCCCACCTCCAACTACTTGATCTCACTGACGCCGCCTTGCGCAAAAACGTGAAAACCGCCGCCAAACTGCTCAAGTTGGGCTAGGGCGACCTGTTCGCCGACCGGACCTCGACCGCCACCATGCGCGCCAATCAACTCAGGCTGTGGCTCGCCTCGTTCGCCTACGTTCTCCTCTGCGCGGTCCGGCGCGTTGGCCTCGCTCACACCCAGGTTCGCCGAGGCCACCTGCGGCACGATTAGGCTCAAGCTCCTCAAGCTCGCCAGCCTCGTCCCCATCAGCGCACGGCGCATCAAGTTCGCCCTCGCCTCGGCCTGCCCTTACGCCGACGAATGGCGCCTCGCCGCCGCCCGCCTCGCCCCAACTGTCTGAGGCGTCGCCGCGACGCCGACCAAACCGCGGCAATCCACCCAAGGTCCACAGGGAGATCCAAAACCGCCCGACATGATCCGCGCAACCGGCGCCACAGACGCGCTTGTCCATCAGACCGACGCTGCACGGCTTCCCGTCAACCCGTAGGCAATGCGACCGCGGTTTGAGAAATGCTGGCTAGCAGCGTGTCGACTTAGCGCGCTCATCGGATTTGGGTAGAATCGATGCATTGATTCGGTCTTTGCTGAGTTAGGCGCTCTTGAGCAATTTCCGCACGATTGACCGGCAGACAGGATATCTTCTGCCGCCGTCGCTGGATGAGTGGCTTCCGGAGCGACATCTGGCGCGTTTTATCGTCGAAGCGATCGAGGGGCTGGACCTGTCGGCGATGAGCCGCAGCTATCGGAGCGCCGGGTCGGCTTCGTATCATCCCGCTCTGCTGTTGGGCATTCTCGTGTACGGCTATGCGACGGGGGTGTTTTCCAGCCGGAAGCTGGAGCGGGCGACCTACGATTCGGTGGCGTTCCGCTTTATAGCCGCCAACGACCATCCCGACCACGACACGATCGCAACGTTTCGCCGGCGGTTTCTCAAGGAGATCGAGGGGCTGCTTGTGCAGGTGCTGGAACTGGCGCGCGAGATGGGGATGCTGAGGATGGGCACGGTTGCGCTGGACGGCACGAAGATCCACGCCAACGCCAGCCGGCACAGCGCCTTGTCGTATGAGCATACCGGCAAGATCGCCGAGCAATTGAAGGCGGAAGTGGCTGAACTGCTGGCGCGGGCGGAAGCTGCGGACCAGGCCGACGTCCCGGATGGCCTGTCAATTCCCGACGAACTGGCGCGCCGCGAGAAGCGAATGGCGAAGCTTGCGGAGGCCCGCGCCAAGATCGAAGCTCGCGCCAAGGAACGCTATCAGCAGGAGGCGGCCGAGCACAAGTCCAAGCTCGCGGCGCGGGAGGCGAAGGCCGCAGCCACGGGCAAGACGCCGGGAGGCAGGCCGCCGCAGCCGCCCCAGGAGGGCGCGCGACCCTCGGATCAGATCAATCTGACCGATGAGGATTCGCGCATCATGCCGGTGGCGGGCGGGGGGTTCGAGCAGTGCTATAACGCTCAGGCGGTGGTGGCGGCGGACAGCCTTCTCGTCGTCGCCGCGCGGGTGGTTCAGGCCCCCAATGACAAGCAACAAATCGAGCCGATGCTGGAGCGGCTCGAGGCCTTGCCCGAGGCTCTCGGCAAGCCGGAAACGATGCTCGCCGACACCGGCTATTTCAGCGAGGCCAACGTCGAACTCTGTGCGGCGGCCCAGATCGAACCGATGATCGCCCTGGGGCGGCAGCCGCATTATCCCTCCTTGGCGGAGCGCTTCGCTAAGGCGGCGCCCGCGCCGCAGAACCCGACGCCGCTCGAGGCTATGCGCCACCGTCTGCAGACACCCGCAGGTCGGAGGCTTTATGCCCTGCGCAAGCAGATCCCCGAACCCGTGTTCGGCATTATCAAGTCGGTGATGGGCTTCCGCCAGTTCCTTCTGCGAGGCCTCGATCGCGTCCAAGGCGAGTGGAGCCTCGTCACCATGGCCTGGAACATGCGGCGAATGTACGCTCTGACCGTCGCCTAAGACGGCGGTCAGAGCCGCTTCCCTCCAATTGATGCTCGCATCAGTTGCATTTGCCCGTCGGAACCACCAATCCGAGTCGCCGCGCGCTGCACCTGCGCCGCCAATGTGCTCACGCACGAAACCTCAAGCCCTAAGTCCGACAGGCTTGCTAGGAACCTCGATCGCGCCGGGAGGCAGGCGCTCTCCGCAATAGACCAGCGCGTCGGGATCGAAGGCCGTGCGCGCCGAGATGCGGACCGTCATGCCATCGGGCATCGCCCGGCAGGGCGCGCCTGCGCGTTCCACTGCATGGCGCGACGCCGCCCAAGCCTCCGCCTTCGTCTCCGCATGCGCCACCCGCTCCGGCGACATGGCGATCGGCCGGCCATCGTAGAGCTCCCAGCGGCCTTCGCGCCCCTCGGCCCAGCCGAGAAACTCGTCCACTGTCATCAACTTCTCGGCGGCGGTCGACATGCTCGAAACAATAGCACCCGATGCCTCAGATGGAAAACCGATCCCCTTTGAGTTGTCGGTGGCGATCGGCCGGCCGTCGTAGAGCTCCCAGCGACCCTCCCGCCCCTCGGCCCAGCCGAGAAACTCGTCCACGGTCATCAACTTTTGCGGGGCCGTCGACATGCGCCCCGAAGATTGGCGCCGGCGGCCCTGTCGAAAAACCCTTCTCGATTCGCCTAAAGGTTCCCGAAGATCTTGTTGAGGAAGGCGTTGGCCCTCTGCCCGGGTTGGCTGACGTTCGGGATCAGCGCGGGCGGCACCGGGGCGCCCGTGTCGACGCTCGGGGATCGCGCCGATCGCACCGTCGGTTGAGGCTGAGGCTCGGGGCCGACCGGCAACTCATGACTGACGGGCGCGCTCGCCGCAGTGGATCTTCCGCCGCCCCGGCCGCCCGAGGGCGGCGCCGGACCCTCTGCGCCGGGAAGGGCGAGCGGCGCAAGAAGCGCGGACAGCGGATTGGCCGGCGCCGCCGTCCGCGAGCCCGATCCCGGCAGGGCCGCGACCGTGACGCCCTCGTGCGCGCCCCTCATGAAGCGGCTCCAGATCTCGACCGGAAGATTGCCGCCCGAGACCTTCTTCGTCGGGCTGTCGTCGTCGTTGCCGAGCCATACCGCCGCGACCAGGTAGCTCGTGTAGCCGACGAACCAGGCATCGCGGAAGTCCTGGCTGGTGCCGGTCTTGCCGGCCGCCTGCCAGCCGGGCAATTCGGCCTTACGGGCGGTGCCGGTGAGCAGCGTCTCCTGCATCATCGCATTCATCATCGAGACGTATTGCGGTTCGATCACGCGGCCGAAACTCGAATTACGGCGGGCGTAGAGAAGTTTGCCATTGGCCGTGCGCACTTTGCTGATGACATGCGGCTGGACGCCGATGCCGCCGTTGGCGAAGGCGGCGTAGGCGGAGGCCATCTCGAGGGGCGTCACCGCCGAGGTTCCGAGCGAGATCGTGGCGTTCGCATCCAATTCCGACGTGATTCCGAGCCGGTGCGCGACCGCCGCAACCGTTTTCGGCCCGACCTCGAGGCCGAGCCTGACCGCGACCGTGTTCAGCGACAGCGACAGCGCCTTGGTCAACGTGACGGGGCCGAAATATTCGCGGCTGTAGTTTTCCGGGTTCCAGCCCTTGACCGAGATCGGCGCATCCTCGCGCACGGTGTCCGGAGTCAGGCCCTTCTCCAGCGCCGCCAGATAGACGAACGGCTTGAACGCCGAGCCCGGCTGGCGCTTGGCGGAGACCGCCCGGTTGAACTGGCTCTCGGCGTAGCTCTTGCCCCCGATCATCGCCTTGACCGCGCCCATCGGGTCGATTGCGACCAGCGCCCCCTCGCCGACCCCGTACTTGGCGCCCTTGGTTTTGAGCTCGTCGGTCAGCGCACGCTCGGCCTCCGCCTGCATCTTCGGGTCGATCGTGGTCGTGACCACGATGTCCTCGTCGATCGCCCCGACCGTGTCGTCGAGCGCGTCCATCACGTAGTCGGCGGCGTAGTTGATCGAGCCGGCCGACTTGTCGTGCTTGACTTGCGCCGGATTGGCGAGCGCCATTTTTGCTTGCGCCTCGGTGATGTGGCCCTGCTCGGCCATGGCGGTGATGACCTGGGCCGCCCGCTCATTGGCGCCGGCGAGATTGTGATTGGGCGCGAGCCTGGTCGGCGACTTCATCAGCCCGGCGAGCAGCGCCGCCTCCGACAGGGTGTCAAAGCGAGCGCTCTTGCCGAAATATTTCTGTGACGCGGCCTCGACCCCGTAGGCGCCCGAGCCGAAATAGACGCGGTTGAGATAGAGTTCGAGAATCTGGTCCTTCGAATATTTGCGCTCGAGCCACACGGCGAGAATCGCCTCCTGGATCTTGCGCGAAATCGTCCGCTCCTGCGTGAGGAACAGGTTCTTGGCGAGCTGCTGGGTCAAGGTCGAGCCGCCCTCGACCGCGCCCCCGCCGGTCACGTCCCTGAGAAGCGCCCGAAAAACGCCGACCGGATCGATGCCGGAGTGCGAATAGAAGCGCTTGTCCTCGATCGCGACGAAGGCCTTCGGCAGATAGGGCGGCAGGTCGATCAACCTGACCGCCGGCCCGCCGGTGTCGCCGCGGTTGGCGATGAGCGAGCCGTCGTCGGCGAGGATGGCGATGTTCGGCGGGCGCTTCGGCACCGCCAGCTGATCGATCGGCGGAAGCTGGCTGGCGTTCCAGGCGATCAGTCCGGCGAGTCCGACGAGGGCCCAGATTCCGAATACGATCGGCCAGTAGAGGAGCGCGCGGAGGGTCGAGCGACGGGCTCCGCGTCGGTCTTTCGTTGGTCTCCGCGCCGGCTTCGACTTGCGGCGCAACGTAGGCCGGTCGGCCGGATCGGCGCGCAGATCGCGATCGGCGACGCGCCCGTCGAACCGCGGCTCGATCCGCGTCCGGCTCTTCCTTCCGCCTCCACCTAACATGTCCATCCCGCTCACGACGCATGGGCCGGGATCGGAGGCCGAACGCGCCTTACGCTGGGGAGGAAGCTAATGCTGGCGGTTTAAGGGCCGGTAAAACTTTCGCCAAATTTGCAAGAATAGCGGTCCCGCGGAAACCCGACAGATTTCGCGGTTCGGCCTTGCGCTCCTTCCTGCGCCTTGGCAAAGTCCGCGCCCCGCGACGGGACGCCAAGGCGCGAATGTAGGATTTGGGATCAATGCGATGAAAGTCACCATCGAGCGTTCGGTCCTGCTCAAGGCTCTGGGACACGTGCATCGCATCGTCGAGAAGCGCAACACGATCCCGATTCTCTCCAACGTGCTGATCGACGCGGCCGAAGGCGCCGTGGCGTTGAAGAGCACCGATCTCGACCTCGAGGCGACGGAGCAGGCCCCCGCCGACGTCAGCCAGCCGGGCGCGACCACGGTCGCGGCGCATGTGATCTACGACATCGTGCGCAAGCTTCCCGAGGGCGCGCAGGTCAGCCTTGAGATCGTCAGCGACACCGGGCAGCTCCTCTTGCGCTCCGGCCGCTCCCGCTTCTATCTGCAGGCCCTGCCCGCGTCAGACTTCCCCGATCTCACGCTCGGCGAGTTCTCGCACAGCTTCACGCTGCCGGCCGCAGAGCTCAAGAAGCTCATCGACAACAGCCAATTCGCCATCTCGACCGAGGAGACGCGCTATTATCTGAACGGCATTTACCTGCATACGGTCGACGTCGGCGGATCGCCGATGCTGCGCGCGGTCGCGACCGACGGCCACCGTCTCGCTCGCGTGGAAACCCCGGCGCCGCAAGGGTCGGTGGGCATGCCAGGGGTCATCGCCCCACGGAAGGCGGTGAGCGAAGTCTTGAAGCTGCTGGAGGACTCGACCAAGGAGGTGAAGGTCGAGATCTCGACCGCGAAGGCGCGCTTCCAATTCGGCGACGTCGTCCTGACCACCAAGCTGATCGACGGCACGTTTCCCGACTACCAGCGCGTCATCCCGACCGGCAACGACAAGCGCCTCGTCGTCGACAAGGAGCCGTTCGAGAAGGCGGTGGACCGCGTCTCGACCCTGTCGTCCGAAAGGGGGCGCGCGATCAAGCTGTCGATCGCCGACAGCAAGATGACGCTCTCGGTCAACAATCCCGATTCAGGCTCGGCGAGCGAGGAGATCGAGGTCGACTACGACTCCGCCCCGATCGACATCGGCTTCAACGCCCGCTACCTCCTCGACATCCTCGGCCAGCTTGCGGGCGACACGGCCCTCATCAAGCTCGCCGATCCCGGCTCCCCGACTCTGATCCAGGACCGCGACGGCGCGAGCGCGATCTATGTTCTGATGCCGCTGAGAGTTTGACTTCGGCCTGGGGCCTGCGCTCGGGGAGCGCGGGCACGCGGCCCATAAGCGAGCATCGCCGTGTTTCGTCGAATCCTGGTCCTGGCGGCGATCGCGGCGATCGTGCTCGCGGCAGGCTGGACGCTGTTCAAGCCCCGCCATCGGGCGCCTGTCGCCTGGCAGGGATACGCGGAAGCCGATTTCGTCAAGGTCGGACCGACGCAGTCCGGCCTTCTGACGGCGGTCCATGTCGCTCGCGGTGTCCGCGTCGTCAAAGGCCAGCCGCTGTTCGAGCAGGACGCGGCGGACGATAAGGCGGCGGTCGATCAGGCGCGCCGCCTCCTTCAGCAGGCGCGCGATCAGCTCGCCAATCTTCTCTCGCCCTCGAAACCGAGCGAGATCGACCAGGCCAAGGCCAACCTACACGACGCCGAGGCCGCGCGCGATCGGGCGCAGGAGGATCTTCGGCGGAGTTCGTCTTTGCTCAAAACGGGCGCGGCGACCCAGCAGACCGTCGACCAGGAGGAGACCGCGCTTCGCTCGGCCGAGGCCAAGGTCGCGGCGGCCAGTGCGGCGCTGGCGACCGCGCAGGCGGCGATGGGCCGGCCCGCCGAGATCGAGGGGCAGAAGTCGCTGGTCGATTCGCTCGAGGCGGCGCTGAAGCAGGCTCAGTGGAGGCTCGACCAGCGGTCGGTCGCCGCGCCGGACGCAGCCCTTGTCGCCGACGTGATCGCCTTTCCCGGCGAGACGCTGGCGTCCGGCGCGCCGGTCGTCTCGCTCCTGCCGGCGCAAAACATCTTCGTTCGCTTCTTCATTCCCGAGCCCGAGCTCGCCCGGGTGCATGTCGGCGACAAGGTCTCCTTTGCCTGCGACGGTTGTCCGCCCGATTTGGGCGGCGTCGTCTCCTTCATCTCGCCGCAGGCCGAGTACACGCCGCCGTTCATCTATTCCGAGCGGACGAGCAGCAAGTTCGTCTTCCTCGCCGAGGCTCGGCCGCCCCCGGCCGAGGCGCCGCTTCTTAATCCGGGCGAGCCAGTGACGGTGAAGCCTTTCGACGAAACGCCATGAGCCAATACGCCATCGACGTCAACGGACTGCGCAAGAGTTTTGGCGACCTCAAGGTGGTCGAGGGCCTGAACCTGCGGGTCGAGGAAGGCGAGATCTGCGGCTTTCTCGGGGCGAACGGGAGCGGCAAGACGACGACCATACGCATGCTCTGCGGCCTGCTCAAGCCCGATGGCGGCTCGGGCCAGTGCCTCGGCTACGACATCATCGACGAACCGCACGAGATCCGCCGGCAGGTCGGCTACATGACGCAGCGCTTCAGCCTCTATGAGGACCTGACGGTGTTCGAGAACCTCGACTTCGTCGCCCGCGTCTACGAGATGCCGAACCGCAGAACGGCGGTCCGCGAGATCATGGAGCGCATGGAGCTCGAAAGCCGCCGCAACCAGTTGGCAGGGCAACTCTCCGGCGGATGGAAGCAAAGGCTTGCGCTCGCCGCCTGCGTCCTGCACCAGCCAAAACTCCTGCTGCTCGACGAGCCGACCGCGGGTGTCGACGCCAAGGCGCGGCGCGAATTCTGGGACCTCATCCACGACATGGCGGTCGAGGGGCTGACGACACTCGTCTCGACCCACTACATGGACGAGGCCGAGCGCTGCAAGCGCATCGTTTATCTCGCCCAGGGGCGCATCGTCGTGCAGGGCGGGGCGGCTTCAGTCGTTGCCCATTCCGGCCTCGTCACCTTCGAGGGGACGGGGGAGGACGTCGACCGCGCCGCGGTCGCGCTGCGCCATACGCACGGCGTCGAAGCGGCGGCGGTGTTCGGCCGCACGCTCAGGGTCGCGAGCCTCGACCGCGACGCGCTGAGGCGGGCGATCGAGACGCAGGGGGCGGGTCTCGCCTGGGCCGAGGTCGAGCCGCGGCTCGACGACGTCTTCATCCACATGCTGAGCGTCCAGGAGGGGGCCCCTTGAACGCCTTTTCCTTCGCCCGCCTGACCGCGCTCCTGCGCAAGGAATCGATCCAGATCCTGCGCGACACAATGACCCTCAGGATCATCATCGCGATCCCGATCATGCAGCTCTTCCTGTTCGGCTACGCGATCAATTCCGATCCGAAGCACCTGCCCGCCGGCCTCCTGTCGGTCGAGGACTCGAAATACATCCGCACCATCGCCGCGGCGCTCAACAACTCCGGATATTATGATCTTCGGGTCATCCGCTCCGAGGCCGAGGCCGAGGCGGGGCTCGCGCGCGGAGAGCTGATGTTCGTCGTCGAGTTTCCGCCGGATTTCGACCGCGCCGTCGACCGCGGCGAGACGCCCGGCGTGCTGATCGACGCCGACGCGACCGATCCGACCGCAATCGGCAACGCGGTGGCGGCGCTCGGCCAGGCGGCGAACGACCTCAACCGCGACCTGCCGCCGATCCGCCAGATGCAGCCGCAGACGCCGCCTTTCCAGTTCGTCGTCCACGCCCGCTACAATCCCGAGCAGCTGACCGTGCTCAATGTCGTGCCGGGCCTCGTCTGCATCGTGCTGATGTTCTCGACCCTGTTCGTGACCACGATGGCGATCACCAAGGAGCGTGAGCGCGGCACGATGGAGAACCTGCTCGCGATGCCCGTGCGGCCGATCGAGGTGATGATCGCCAAGATCGCCCCTTACGTGGTGATCGGCTACATCCAGGTCATTCTGATCCTGGTCGCGGCGTCGATCTTCTTCGCCCTCCCGATCCGCGGCTCCGTTCTGTTGCTGTTGGGCGCGCTTGGCGTGTTCATCGCCAGCAATCTCGCGCTCGGCGTTACCTTCTCGACCATATCGGCGAACCAGATGCAGGCGGTGCAGCTCGCCCAGTTCACGCTGATGCCCTCGTTCATGCTGTCTGGCTTCATGTTTCCGTTCCGCGGCATGCCGGTCTGGGCGCAGATCATCGGCAACATCTTCCCGACGACGCACGCGATGCGGATCGTCCGCGGCGTGTTGCTGAAGGGGGTTGGCTGGAGAGAAATCGCGCCCGAGCTGTGGCCGATGGCGGCGTTCACGATCGCGGTCATCGCCTTCGCCACCCTCGTCTACCGCGAGACGCTCGACTGAGCCGAACGATGCGCGTTTGGCAATTGAATGCACTTGACCGTCATCCAACTTGATCGAGCGCAGAAGGTTCTCAACGCGGCCTCAGAGTGTTAGAGTGGGATGACCGCGCGCGAACCGATAATCTGTGTCTCTCGTCTTCTGCTGGAGGCAGCCTTGGACGCCAATCCCACTCCGACGTTGAAGGATCTGCCCGTTGGCATCGAGGCTGCCGGGGAGCGCGAGGAGTTCGACAGCATGGGCAAGGTCGAGGTCCCGGCCGACCGCTATTGGGGCGCCCAGACCCAGCGGTCGCTGCAGCATTTCTCGATCGGCGACGACCGCATGCCCAAGCCCGTCTACCACGCCTATGGCTACGTCAAGAAGGCGTGCGCGCTGGTCAATCACGAGGCCGGCCGTCTCCCGGATTGGAAGAAGGACGCCATCGTTCGCGCGGCCGACGAGACCGTCTCCGGAAAGCTGGACGATAACTACCCGCTCTATGTCTGGCAGACCGGGTCCGGCACCCAGTCCAACATGAACGTCAACGAGGTGATCTCCAACCGGGCGATCCAGCTTCTTGGGGGCGTGCTGGGGTCGCAGCATCCGGTGGGCCCCAACGACGACGTCAATATGGGCCAGTCGTCGAACGACACGTTCCCGACCGCGATGCACATCGCGGCGCTCTTGGCGCTCGACGAGGAACTCCTGCCGAAAGTCGGCGGCCTGTGCGAGACCATCGAGCGCAAGGCGAAGAGCTGGATGGACGTGGTCAAGATCGGCCGCACCCATCTGGAGGACGCCGTTCCCCTGACGGTCGGCCAGGAATGGTTCGGTTGGGCGGGCCAGATCCGCGCTGCCCTGGCCCATGTCGAGGCGAGCCGCGCTGGTCTCTACGAGCTGGCGGTCGGCGGCACCGCGGTCGGCACAGGCCTCAACGCGCCTCCTGGCTTCGCCGCGGACGTTGCGGCCAAAATCGCGGGGCTGACCGGCAAGCCCTTTATCACCGCGCCCAACAAGTTCGCCGCCCAAGGCTCGCTCGACGCCATCGTGCGGGCGCACGCCGCCCTGCGCGGCCTCGCGGTCGCGCTCATGAAGATCGCCAACGACATGCGCTGGCTGGCCTCCGGTCCGCGCTGCGGCCTCGGCGAGCTCAAGCTGCCGGCCAACGAGCCCGGCTCCTCCATCATGCCGGGCAAGGTCAATCCGACCCAATGTGAAGCCATGGTGATGATCGCCATCCAGGTGCTGGGCAACGATACAGCGGTGGCCTTCGCGGGCTCGCAGGGCAATTTCGAGCTCAACGCCATGCGCCCGGTCATCATCAACAACTTCCTCCATTCGGTGCGCATTCTGGCCGACGGAAGCGAGAAATTCCGCGAATATTCGGTCGAGGGCGCCGAGCTCAACCGCGACCGCATCCAGCAATATGTGGAAGGAAGCGTGATGCTGGTCACCGCATTGTCACCGGTGATCGGCTACCAGAACGCGGCCCATATTGCGGAAAAGGCGATCGCTGATGGAACGACGCTTAAGCAGGCGGCGCTTGCGTCCGGCAAGGTCACCGAGGAGCTGTTCGATAAGACCATCGTGCCGCTCAACATGGTCGGGAAGGGACTTCGCGGGCGCCTAAGAGCGCCGATTTGCCCGTCTTGCCTCGATCGCACAAAGGGGGAGTTCGAGCGCCATGATCCGTTGTGTTCGCATCTGGACCGCTGAGGACGGCAATTCGAGCTTCGAGGAGGGACAGATCGACCTCTCCGGCGGGGCGAGAGGCGATATCCTGAGCGCCGTCGTGGCCTCCTCCAGCATCTCGTTCCGGGAGACCAAGGCCGGCGGCGCCTTTGAATGGCATGACGCGCCGGTCCGCCAGTTCGTCCTCACGCTGAGCGGCACGCTCGAATTCACGACCAGGCGCGGCGACCGCTTCACCATCCGTCCCGGCGACGTCCTGTTGGCCGAAGACACGGCCGGCAGCGGCCACAGCTGGCGTCTCGTGGATGACGAGCCCTGGCGCCGCGCCTACGTGATCCTCGCGCCGGGCGTCAACGTCCCGTTCGCCGCCGCCACGCCGGCGGTCTGACGACCCGAGGGGAGAGCCGGAATGACCGAAACCGCCGCCGACATCGTCCTGATTGGCGCAGGGATCATGAGCGCCACGCTCGGCACGTTTCTCAAGGAGCTCGAGCCTTCGCTCACCATCTCCATTTTCGAGACCCTGTCGGACTGCGCGCTCGAGAGTTCGGGCGCGTGGAACAACGCGGGGACGGGACACGCCGCCAATTGCGAGATGAACTACACGCCCCAGCGTCCCGACGGGAGCGTCGACATCACCAAGGCGCTCGAGGTCAACACCGAGTTCGATCTCTCCCGGCAGCTTTGGGCTTACCTCGTCAAGAAGGGCGCCATCGCCGACCCGAGAGACTTCATCCATCCCTGTCCGCACATGAGCTTCGTCTGGGGCGAGGCCAACGTCGCGTTCTTGCGCGCCCGCTTCAAGGCGATGTCGGCGAGCCACTGCTACCATGGGATGGAATATTCCGAGAGCCATGCACAAATCGGCGCGTGGGCGCCGCTGACGATGGACGGCCGCCCTGCGGACCAGCCCGTGGCGGCGACCCGCATTGTCACGGGCACGGATGTGGATTATGGCGCGCTCACCCATCTGCTGATCGGTCATCTCGCCAGGCAGCCCGGCGTCAGCCTCGAATACCGGCATCATGTGCGGGGCCTGAAGCGCGCCGACGGCGGACGATGGCTGGTCGAGTTGGAGGACCTCGCCGACCATTCGGTCAACGAGGTCACCGCGAAGTTCGTCTTCATCGGCGCCGGCGGCGGCGCGCTGGAGCTCCTGGAAAAGTCCGGCATCCCCGAGGGCCATGGCTATGGCGGCTTTCCGGTCAGCGGCATCTGGCTCCGCTGCGAAACCCCGGCGGTTGTCGACCGGCATGAGGCCAAGGTCTACGGCAAAGCGGCGGAAGGGTCGCCGCCGATGTCGGTGCCGCATCTCGACACGCGAATCATCGGCGGCAAGAGGTGGCTCCTGTTCGGCCCCTACGCCGGCTTCACCACGCGGTTCCTGAAGCATGGCTCCCTCACCGACCTCGTCCGCTCGATCGAGCCGGGCAACATTTTGCCCATGCTCGCCGTTGCAGAGGGCAACGCGGACCTCGTCGAGTACCTCGTCGGCCAGGTGCTGCAGAGCAAGCGGCACCAGTTCGCCATGCTGCAGAACTTCTATCCGACCGCGGACCGGGACGACTGGAGCCTCGCGGTGGCGGGGGAGCGGGTGCAGATCATCAAGCCCGACCCGGCGCACGAGGGCGAGCTCGAGTTCGGGACCGAGCTCGTGGCGTCCGAGGACCGATCGATCGTCGCCCTGCTCGGCGCCTCGCCGGGCGCCTCGACAGCGACCTTCATCGCGCTCGGCGTTTTGAAGAAATGCTTCCCCGAACAGCTCACCGAAAGCGCCTGGCTGCCGAAACTGAAGGAGATCATCCCCACCTTCGGCGTCAATCTCATCGAGGACGCGGAAGCCTGCACCCGGATCCGAGCGGAGACGGCGCCGCTGCTGAAGATCGAGAACGTCTGATCGAACTGGGCGGGGTCCGGCCGCTAGCGGTCCAAACCAAACGCCCGATGTCTCTGAAGGGCGGATTCCTGCCCTCCGACTGGGCGTACCGGAACGGCAGGGACATGACGTGAAGCGGACATAGAGGATCACGCAAGTGGATGCCGCATTTGGGAGGACCAGCTGCCATGCGGCTTGAACGCGACCGGCCACACCGCGCCGACCACAAGGATCGCCACGAGGACGGGCGGCGCTCATTGTTCGGGGACTCCGGCCTTGCGCATGCCGTCGAGAAGGCGCTCCAACTGGGCCAGATGGGTAGGGTCGTCGCTCATCGCAGACCAGGCGGCGCCGGCGCGCGCGATGGTGAAAGTCGGGTTGAGCGCGAGACCGGTCTTGACTGAGGAACGCGCCTCCTCCAGTCGACCAAGCAACGCAAGCGCGACGCCCAACACAAAATGTGGATGCGGATGATTTCGGTTGGCCTCAATCGCTCGTCGAAACCACGGGACCGCTTGGTCGTAAAGGCCGAGGTAGTTCTTCGCGACGCCTGCCACGGTCATCCAGTGGAAGGCCATCGTATCGCGTGGGCTCAGGCGTAGCGCCTCGCCGACGTGAGCCTCGGTTTCGTCCGCGCGACCCACATAGATCTTACCAAGTCCGATATAGGCCTGGGCTTGGGCGAGATTTCGGTCTAGCGCCAACGCATGCTCACATTCGGCCATGCCACGCGCAGCGCGCTTGGTCAATATCTCGACGTACCCCAACAACATATGGCCGCGGGCATGGTCTGGGACCGAGGACAAGGCTCTTTCCAACTTCGCTTCGGCCGCGAGAAAGGCCGCCGCGGAATTGGCTACAAACACAAGTACGCCAGAGATCGCGTCAGCGCCCGCCGATCCAACCAGCGCCTCGACATTGTCGGGATCGGCGGCGAGCGCGCGATCAAAAAAGCCACGCGCTTGCGCCACATTATCGGGGCTGAAACCCTTGTTGAACCAAGCCAGCCCCTGAAAATAGAGGCCCATCGAGTCGGGGTTCGGGACCTTCTCCGCGCGTCCGGCCTCGGCGGCGACGAGTTCGGTATTGAGGGCGCCAGCCAAGCGGGCGACGATTTCGTCTTGCATGTCGAAGAGATCGGCGAGCGGCTTGTCGAACCGCTCGGCCCAACGATGATTGCCCGTTTCGGCGTCGATGAGCTGGACGTTTACGCGCATCCGACTCCGGCCGTGCTGGACGCTGCCTTCGAGGACATATCGGACGTTCAACTCACGGCCGATTTCGCTTTAGATCGATGGCCTTGCCCCTGTAGGCGAAGGCGGTGTTGCGCCCGATCACGAACGAGCCCCGAATGCGCGAGAGGTCGGTCGTCAGGCTCTCGGTGACCCCGTCGACGAAATATTCCTGCCGCGGATCGCCGCCGATGTTGGCGAACGGCAGGACAACGATGGAGAGGCGGGGCGGGTCGGCGCCGTCGCGCCTCGAGGCGCTGTCCGCATTCGGCTCTACGATCTCCCGCGGCGTGAAACGCAGCGCGTCGAATTGGTAGCCTTCGCCGGGCACGGTGACGATCAGTCGAGGCTGCTTCGGATCGGGCTCGATCTTTCGACGTAGTTTTCCGATCAGCACGTCGACGCTGCGGTCAAACGGCTCGAGATGCCGATTGGCGAAGGCATCTAACAGAGTGTCGCGGCTGATGACCCGTCCTGGCCTGCTAACGAACATCCTCAACACAGCAATCTCGCCGCGTGTGAGAGGGACCGCCTCGCCGGATTCGCGGGCGAGGATGCAGGCGTCGAGGTCGAGGACGAGCCCGGCGAACCGCAATCGCGTTGCGGCTTCTCGCGAGGGCTTGATGGCGTCGAATCCCGGAGCGTCGACCATGACCGCCCGTCTTACAGAACGCGCCGATAAACTACGCCGCGCCCCGCCCAGTTTACAACTGGTTTACAGCCCGAACATCTCCACTTTACACCGCTGCGCCATTGTCATCGGGTTCCTAGTCGGTATCGGGATCGACGTCGATTTGGTTCAAGACGGCGATTCGCCCCCTAAAGCAACGCGAGCGGGCGTTATCTAAAACGGAGGGAGCAAATGCTTCAGCGAAATCTGTTGTTTTCTTCGTGTTTGATCGGCTCCGGCCTTATGCTTTGCGGATGGGCTCATGCCGCCGACGATGCGGCGGCCATCTGCAACGCGGCGGTCAGCGCCTACGCCGCCGCCGCCGCCAGCGGCGATCCCGTCAAAATGGCAGCGGTCTTCGCTCCCGATGGCGAGCTGGTCTCACCTTCGAATTCCTCGTCGGACACGACGCGCTGTTCAAGTTCTACGCGTCTTTCATGAGGCCCGGCGACAGGGATGTCTTCACCGTTGCCAGCGCACGCATGATCGGCGACGTTGCGATGTGCAAGGGCGGCATCACCTTCAAACCTGCCTCGGGCGCAACGGAGTCGAAGGGCTTCTGGACGAGGGTGCTCGGCAAGGTGGGCGACGATTGGAAGATTTTGAATCTGACCTACGCCCCAGCTGCGCCTCAGTAGCGCCAACGCACTCGAGGTGATCGTCGCGGCGGCTCGGCCTAAGCGAGATGCAGAGCCGGAGTTGCTCAGCGGCGCGGGAATTGGGTTGCGTTTCCACGTCTGTACAGGTTTTTGGACGCCGGCAGCACCCAGACTTTCCGCATGCGCAGCCGGCCGGCGTCCAAAAACCTGTACAATTCCGACTGTTCAGTGACCAGCTGGCGGGCGCAAAGCGTAGAATTTCGCAACCACCACCTTGTGGTCCAAGCCCTTGCAGCTTGGACCTTCATCGGTCGCCTTCGACGACACCTTCCGCAAGGGGAGAAGGGGCGTTGATGTCGGAGCGCCAAAGCGCCGGACGGATCGCTCTATCGTCTCCGGCCTCTCGTTACCCCCGCGAGCCGCGGAAACAGGCCTTCCATCAACAGCTTGGGCAAAGTGAGACCGAGCCCCATGGCGAGCAGGATGGCGCCGGCCGTCACGCCGTCGACAAAGGGCGCCATCAGGAGCTGCGCATGTCCATTGGCCCCGGCGTTCATCACGGCCACCAGTTCCGCCGCCATGCGAAACATGTAGGCGCCAGGAATGAGCGAGACCACCGACGCAAAAGCGAAGGCCGCGAAGGGCAGGTGCAGGCGGTTCGCGATCGGCGTCACCAGCGCGCCTACGATGGCGCAGGCAATGAGCGCGCCGAGCGGGGCGTTCGCGCCTGAGCTCAACGCGAACCAGCGGCAGGCGTGGGCGAACATGCCGATCGCAATCGGAATGGGAAGGGCCCGCCAGGGCATGGAGAAGAAGGCGCCATAGGCGGCGACTGCGAGTCCCGCCGCCAGCACATCGAAGGCGAGCGGCGCCGGGCCGCCCGGATGCGGCGGCGGCAAGCTCTGCTGGGCGACCGACAGGCCGGCGATGAGACCCACGCAGATGAGCAGCGTAAGGAGCATCGCGAAGCCGAAACGCGCCTGTCCGAGCGACATGCGCAGATGGGCGAAGTCGAGCGCGGCGTTGAGCAGGTGGGCTCCCGGCATCAGCACCATGCAGGGGCAAAGCGCGACGAGATAGGCATCCGCCGCCGGGTCGAAGCGGGCGGTCCCAGCGGCCACGAGGCCGGCGAGCAGCCCGGCGCACAAGATCTGGATGAGGGGGCCTCCCCCGTGCGCGCCAATGAGGCGCCTGAGCAGGGCGCCCGCCGCCGCGCTGAGGCCGATGAGAACGAGATCGCGAAGCCGGTCGACGCCGAAAATCACCCCGAGCGCGGCCGCGCCGATGCCCGCAAACGCCGCAAAGCGCAGTGTCGAGGCCGGCGCGAGCCGCGCCACGTCGGCGAGAGCCGCATGAGCGCCGCTGACGTCGAACCGGCCGGCCGAGACCCCGTCCACGACTTTGAGGGTCTTCATGACCTTGTTCATGTCGACGCCGGCGGGAGAGCCGGCCACGGCGAGGATCGTCTGCATGTTCGGCTCGCCGGCGCGGCCGATATGGATGATGATCTCGCCCCAGCTCGGGAAAAGCATGGCGGTATGGCCAAGGGCGTGAGCGAGGCGCTCCATGCTCTCGATCATGTTCCGCGTGGTGTGACCGTTGGCGTACAGCAGCGTGGCGGCGAGGCTGATAAGAGCGCTCACCTCGTCCAGGGGCGCCGCTGTGTCGGACTGAGTTTTGGCGTCCATGCACGGCCGGATTGCGACGGCCGTTCGACCGACCAAGGCATATTAACATGCCTCGGCGGCGAGCGGTCAAACGGCTATCGAGGATGCGCTCGCTTGGTTCAAGGTCGCAGGTCCGGACAGGGTCCGGTACGGCCCGCCGTAATCGGCAACGAAGGCAATTGTCTTCGGAAATCCGCCGGCAAATGGAGCTTGGGTTGGACTTCGCTAGACATCGGCTTTGTCCATAACCTCGAGCGGTAGGATCAATTTGCTCGTGCAAGCCCTGTATTCAATCGCCAATTCCTCGGTTCGGCTCGGTCGCGTTTGACCCCCGGCGCAAACGACAAATTCACCGCTTCCAGTCTAGGAATGTCACAGGAAGGGCGGAGAGCGGACTTCCTTGCACCCGATTTCTGGTCCACTTAACAATTACATGCCGGCTTTTGTTGGGGCAAGCGAGAGTGCGCATGACCTGACGTGCGTCGCTATGGCGCTGACAATTCTATGGGGAGGCCCAGGATGAGAAAGGACAGATTTGTGCGGCCAACTGACTGTATAGCTAATATTATGCCCAAACAGGCAGTTACGGTCTTCTACCGAACTGCTTTCCTTACGTTCTGCATGACGCTTGGCCTTTCCGCATCAGGATCTGCTTCCGCCCAAGAATGTCTAAAGAACCCTCATCAGCTATTCGAAAGAAAGCTGAGCGCAAATTGGAGGGAGTTGCATCAAAAGGACAACCAGCCCTTGTTCCTGACCATCAATGCGGGGCCTGGCGACGAGCTGCATTTTGTTGGCAAGAAGCCCGACGGAAGCACTTGGATCAGCGGCGCCATGAGCATCTGTTCATACGCACAAAACCGATACCAGGTTAAGCTCGACCGTATCGACCAAGCGCCCGCCCTTCTCGGCTCAAGTCTGACCGGAATGTCAGCCACCGTCGCGTCAGGCAGTTCACGCCTGAAGTTTGGAGCGGGCCAACATTGTGGCAATCCCGACCTATGCATAGAATTCGCCGCGCAATAATTTTTGCGGGTTAACGGCAGCGCTCCAGCGTCTCTGCGCGATCAGCGCGATCCGGTCGAACTGGTTGCGCCTTTGCCTGCCCCAGGCGCTTCCGTCCGCGGCCCTGCTTCGCCGGCAGCTCGAGTTCGGCGCGCTGTCCTCCGAGCCGCTTCAGCTGGCGACCGCGGGCTCGCCGGCGGGCGCGAGGTCTGGCGTGAGACAGCGAGCTACATGCGCGTCGGGGTCCTTCATCGCTTTTTCGTCAGCGGGCGCGGAACCCGACGAAGCGGTCCTGACGGACCAGAACCTGTGCCCCCTTCAAGGCGCCGGGAGTATAGGCCGGGCGTTCTCGGCGGGCGATAAGCCGTCCAGGATCAGCACATCTCACGGCTCTCGTCTCGTGGCCGAGGGCCGTTCCGCTGTTTGACCGCGATCAAAGCGCATCGTCTCCCCCCTGATAAACTGGCGTGCATCCGAAGCGATCGGAGCCGTCGCGCTCCGCGTGGGGGGCCTGCGATGAGCGAAAACGCCTATGACGCCGTGGTGATCGGCTCGGGCTTGGGCGGCCTCACAGCCGCCGCGCTCCTCGCCAAGGCGGGGCGCAGGGTCTGCGTGATCGAGCGCAATCACAGCGTCGGAGGGGCGGCCTCCGCCTTCAAAAAGGGGGCGCTGACCATCGAGCCGGCGCTGCATCAGACGGCCGATCCGCACGACCCGAGCGATCCCAAACACGCGATCCTCACCGAGCTCGAAATCCTCGACGAAATGGAGTGGGTTCCGGTCTCGCCGTTCTATTCGGTCAAGGGCGGCCCGATCGGCGAGACGTTCGACCTGCCGGTCGGCTTCGACGCCGCGCATCACGCGCTGAGCAGCCGGTTTCCGAACAGCAGGAACGGCTTCGCCAGGCTTTTGGGCGCCATCGAGCACATCGTCGACGGGGTCGCGGAGCTGAGCGAGGCGCAGAAGGACAAATCGATCGGAAAATTGATTCACGGCCTCATGAAGTCCCGCGGCCTCATCCACGACTGGCGCGCATCCACCGCCGAGATTCTGGATCGCTATCTCGGTGACGACGAGCAGGCCAAGTTCGCGATCGCCGCCAATCTTGGCTATTATTCCGACGACGCGGATCGTCTCGCCTGGCCCGTCTTCGCGGTGGCGCAGGGCGGTTTCCTCAAGGCCGGCGGCCGATTCATCAAGGGCGGCTCGCGCGTCCTGTCGATGAAGCTCGCGAAAGTCGTGACGGCGCAGGGCGGGTCGGTGCTGCTCGGCCGCGAGGCGGTTGCAATCGAGTTCGACTCTTCGGGCCGTCCGGCCTTTGTCCGCCATGCCGACGCCAGGACCAAGGAAGACCAGCGGCGCGTCAGTGCGAGACAGGTGCTCGCCAATTGCGCGCCGCATGTGCTGTCGGCCATGCTTCCTGCGGCCGAGAGGGCGAAGATCGAAGCGGCCTATATCGGGCGGCCGCTGTCGACATCGCTGTTCAGCGCGCATTTCGGCCTCGGCGCTCCGCCGGCGAGATTCGGCCTCGACCGTTACGCCTTGAGCGTACTGCCGGATTGGATGACGTCGCTCGATCAGGCCGGCGATGGCGCGCGGCTGTTCGCCGCCGATCCCGGCAATCGTCTGCCCTCCTATGGGATCGCCAATTATGCGGCGATCGACAGCGGGCTCGCAGGCGACGGGCCGACCCTCGTCACGGTGGTGGGTCTCGACCGGTTCGACAATTGGGCAGGGCTTTCGCCGCAGGAGGAAAAGGATCGACGCGAACGTTGGCTCGACGCGATCCAGGGCGCTCTCGACCGGGACTACCCCGGGTTCGGCGCCGCGGTCGTCGAGCGCTTGTTCCTCAACGCCCGGTCGATGGGCAATTTCATGAACACGCCTGCAGGCGCGATCTACGGCTTCGCGCCGCTGCCGTTCAAGCGCGGGATCTGGGGAGGCATGCCCCTCTCGGCCCGGACGCCGATCCCGGCGCTCTATCTCGCCTCGTCCTTCGCCGGCGCCTTCGGCTTCAGCGGCGCGATGAAATCGGGTGCCCTCGCAGCGCAGACGGCGCTGAGAGAGCGGGCGCGTTAGCGCGGGGCCTCCGCCATCTGCAGACGCGGCAGCGCCACGCTGTCATCCAACGCCCGCGGCCATGCGCGAGGGTGACGCTGCAACCTGTCGCCGAATTGGCGCGCGCCGCGCGCTCACGAAGCCGTGGCTCCTGCCGTCGAGCTCGCATTCAAGCGGGCGCGCCAGCCGGCGCCGAAGACGCCCAGATGTCCTCCAGATACCGGTGACCCGCGATGAGGCCCGCGAGCCATGCCTTGCCGTCAGCGGCGGAGGCGCCGGTGCGCTTGCAGAAAAGGTCGACGAACGCCTGCTTCACGTCTGGCGCCATGCGAGAGGCCTCGCCGCACACAAACACCGGCGCCTCTTTCTGCAAAAGCTCCCACACGGCGTCGCCATTCGCGGCGATCGCCTGCTGCACATACGACTTTGGCTTGCCGGGCTCACGGGAGAAGGCGCACACGAGTTTCGTGACGCCTTCCGCCTCGAAAGCGCGCATTTCGTCCTCGTAGAGGAAGTCCTGCATGGGATCCCGGCAGCCGAAGAAGAGCAGCGATCCGCCGATCGGCGCGCCCTGTTTCTTCAACGCCGCGCGTTCGATGAGGAAGCCGCGGAACGGCGCGACGCCGGTACCCGGCCCGATCATGATCATCGGCAGGTGCGGGTTCTCGGGCGGGTGGAAGGGGATCGTCGGCTTGCGGACGAAGGCGAAAACCGTGGCGTCGGTCGCCTGAGCCGCCAGATAGTTAGAGCAGACCCCGCGAAACTTGCCGCGCCCGCTGAGCGCCGGACCCTCCAGCACCCCGACCGTGATGCTGCATGCGCCGGCGTCGGCCAACGGCGATGACGAGATCGAATAATAGCGCGGTCTCAGTGGCGGCGTCATATCGAGGAAGACCTCGAAAGGCGGCGCGCAGGACGGATAGTCGTCCATGATATCGAGCGCCGACTTGCGCGCCGCGAAAACCTGCTTGCCATAAAGCGCGTCATCGCCGGCGAGCGCCTCGAGCTCCTTCCCTTCCTTCTCGTCCTTCGCGTGCTGCGCCAGCGTCGCGATTTGCTCGCGCGTTGCGACGTCCTGAAGCTCGATCCGGTTAGCGAGAATCTCGAGCAGCGGAACCGGCTCGTTGACCGGCAGGTGCGTGTCGGCGTTGGCGCGTAATGTGATCGTCGCATATAAACTCGGGTCGAGCTTGAACCGCATCAGCGCGCGGCGAATTGTGTCGAGGCCGTTGCGCGGCACGATCCCCAGATGGTCGCCGGCGCTGTAGGAGACGCCGGAGGGAAACGCGATCTCGATGTGTCGCGTCGAGCGCTCGGACGGCCGCTCGCAGTCGCGCCGCTGCAACTCCCGGTTCATGCGCACCGTCATCGCGACAGCGCTGTAGGAACGCATGATCGGGCTCGTCGCCAGCCGGTTGACGAAGCTGACCGAAATGCGCGGCCCCGTTGTTTTCGCTTCGGCCGCCGCCGCCGGCAGGTCGAGCGCTTTGGCGAGCGAAGGAAACAGCTCGCCGTACCAGTCGCGATAGTTGCGGTCGAAGTCGCCGCGCGCGTCGCCTTCGCCGCGCTTGTAGATGCGCTTTGCTCCGTGTTTCTCGAGTTCGGCGTCGATCAGGGTCGGAATCGCCTGATAGGTCGCCGACCAGTCGCGATTGCCGCAGCCGAAGACGCTGTACTCGACGCCGGCGAAGGCGTCGGAAGGCAAAGCCGGATCGCGCAGCCTCTGGCAGAATCTCGCGGCGTTGTCGGGCGGCTGACCGTTGTACGAGGCGGTGACGATGATCACCGCGCCTTGCTTGGGCAGCGAGTCAGCGTGTTCGTCGAGCGCCCCGACCGTGGCGGCGAAGCCCCGGCTCCGCGCGTCGTCTGCGATGCGGTGCGCGATGGCCTCGGCCGTACCGAGATTGGAGCCGAACAACACCATGAGCGGCGTCGCATGCGCGTCCTCAGCCGCAGCTGGGGCCGCGCCGGAGGCGGGCGAAGGTGTGCCTGCCGCCGGCGCGGGGCTTGGAGCCGCCGCCTGCTGCGGCGGCGCAAAAAACCCGGTCGTCGCCCGCCCCGCGCGCGGCTTCACCCGAACGATGAAATTCGCCGGCTTGATTGTCAGCGTCTGTTTGGTCTCGAGCCGATAATTGGCGAAGTCGACAAATTCGAAGCGCTGCAGCAGCATCGCGAGGACCAGCGTCGCCTCCTGCAGGGCGAACTGGCGCCCGATGCAGGCCCGCTGCCCGGTGCCGAAGGGCTTGTAGGCGTTGGGCGGAATCTTCGCCCGGTTCTCGGGGCTGAATCGATCCGGGTCGAACGCCTCGGGATTGTCGCCCCAGATTTTCGGGTCGCGGTGCAGCATCCCGGTCAGCACCACGACGGCGCTGTCCGCCGCGACCTTGTACTTGCCGCCAAGGATAGTGTCCTTGTAGGGGCGGCGCGTGAAGGCAGGCGCGGTCGGCCAGAGCCGCAGCGTCTCCTCGAGGATTTGCGAGACATAGGGCAACTGGTGGATTTGGGCGTAGGTCGGCAGGGCGCTCGCTTCCGCGCCAAGCACCCGGTCCACTTCCTCATAGCCCCGCTCGAGGACCTTCGGGTTCTTGATCAGCTCATAGAGCGCGAAGGAGAGAAGCCCGCTCGTCGTCTCGTGACCGGCGATGAGGAAGGTGATGCATTGGGCGACGATGTTGGTCTCGTCGAGCTTCTCGCCCGACTGGCGGTCGACGCCGGTCAGCATCCGGTCCAGGAGGTCATTGACCTTGCCCAGCCGGCCCGACTTGCGCCGCTCTTCGATGATGCCGCGGACGGTCTCGACCATGAACTTTTGATCGGCGCGGACCTTCTTCGCCCGCGCCGGTTGAAGCTTGGCCTGGATGGGAAGCTCCCGCGCAGCCGCCTGCGCCGCTTCCAGCGTGTTCAGCATGGCGAGGACGAACGGGTGCGGCGTGTCGCGATAGAAGGAGTTGAAGCGGTAGTCGAAGCCGCAGAGCGCGATCGTGTCCAGCGTCAGCCGCGTCATGTCGGCGGGAAGGTCGACCGTATCGTCCGGGTTCAGCCGCTCCCATTTCAGCATCAGCTGGGTCGCGAGATCGAGCATGCGCGGGTGGTAGCCGCGCATGGCGTCCATGCTGAAGGCGGGCAGAAGCACATTGTGGGCTTTGCGCCAGTTCGGGTCCTGCGTCTCGGAGGTGAACAGGCCGCGTCCGGCCGGCCCCGAGGCCAGCGCGGCCAAGCCTCCGCCGACCTTCTTGTCGAAGCTCGATTCGTCGCAGAGCGGGTCGATAAGCTCGAAGCTCGAGGCGATGATGCGCGCGCCGCGCCCGGGGACCTCGAGCTCGTAGATCGGGCCGTATTTGCGCGCCAGATCCGCAAGCCCTTCGATAGGATGGGCGGTGTCGATGTCGAACAGGTTGCCGACCAGCATGTGGCCGGGCGGGCGAGGGATAGGCTCGAAATGCGGCGCGTTTTCCATACCGGCTCTCCTCCCGGCGCATTTTGGCGGCGCCCACTCTGCGGCGGGCGGGGCATCGGTTCAAGCCGAGAGACGAACGAGAGTTAACCAGAACCGCAAGGCGGAAATGGACTCTTATTCCTGTATGGTCAGCGGCCGGGCCAGCGCGCTCCGCGAGCGGGCCCCGCGTGATTTATCCCTGCATCCCGAGGATCAGGGAATTCGAATTCCCTGCTCGGTGAAAATATTCCCTGCTCGGGCGATTAGGGAATTTTGCTGGAACGGCTTTGAATCCTTGAGTTTTCTGGCCGGTTTTGCCGAAAATGGCCCGAAAGGCGGGAAGTTCCCTCCAGATTTCCCTGCAACCAAGGAATTCGGCGATCCGTTGGAGGAAAGTCAGCTCGGCAGCGGGAACTCCTCGGCGCTGCGCCCGCCCATCCAGACGCCCGCCACGTCGAGCGCGTCGGTCAGATGCACGAGGTCGGCCGCGAAGCCCGGAGCGAGGCGGCCGATCCGGTCGTCGAGCCCCAAAAGCCGCGCCGGCGTCAGCGTCGCCATCGTCAGCGCCGCCGCGAGCGGCAGTTCGAGGATCGTCGCGACATAGCGTACGGCGTCGCGCATGGTGATCGCGGCTCCGGCAAGCGTGCCGTTCTCGTCGACGAGTTTTGCGCCGACGCGCCTCACCCGCCGTCCCTGCAGCTCGAAGGCGTCCGGACCGCCGGCCGCGGTCGGCATGGCGTCGGAGACAAGCGCGATTCCGCCCGATCCCTTGGCGGCGACAGCGACGCGATAGGCCTCGGCATGGGCGTGCTCGCCGTCGGCGATAAGGCCGCAGATGACCCGCGGATCGGCGAGGGCCGCCCCGACGACGCCCGGCGCCCGCGAGCTGAGCTGACTCATCGCGTTGAAGAGATGCGTCGCCGCCCGCGCTCCCGCGTCGAACACCGCCTTGGCCTCCTCGGCGGTCGCCTCCGAATGGCCGAGGCTGACGACCACTCCGGCGTTTGCGATCCGCGCAATCAGCTCGAGCGGCGCCGAGGCGGGAGCGAGGGTGACGACCATGGCGGCGGCGTGCATGGCGATCAGCTCCTCGGCGTCCTTTTCGCGCATCGGACGGATGTACTCGGGCGGGTGCACGCCCTTGCGGCGCGGATCGATGAACGGGCCCTCGACGTGCACGCCGAGCGTGCCGGGCACGCAGGCATGCGCCTTGCGCGCCGCGGTCAGCGCCGCAGCGAGCACGTCCGGCGCGTCGGTGACGACTGTCGGCAAAAAGCCGGTCACCCCCTCGCTCCGGTGAGCACGGGCGATCTTGGCGATCGCCTCAACCGTCGGCTCGGCGTTGAACAGGACGCCGGCGCCGCCGTTGATCTGCCAGTCGATGAAGCCGGGGGCGAGGACCCCGCCGCCGAGATCGATTTCTTCCCCGCCGCGCGGGCGGTCCTCGAGATCGACGAGCCCGCGAATCGAGCCGCCGTCGACAACGAGCGCGTGATCGTCGAGAAACCGTTCGCCGTCGAACAGACGGGCGCCAGTGAACACTCTCATTGCTTGGCTTCCCTCCCGGCAGCGACGGCGCCGCCCGCCATCAGGATCGCGCCGTCCGCGGCGTCGTACAGCGGTTGTCGCAGCAGCCGAGCGACGTCGTGACCGAGGTAGGGGCGGAGAGCCTCCCCGACGCCGCCGACCAGCGCGACTTTGTCAGCGCCCAGCGCCGCGACTCGGCGGACCAGCGCGTCGATCGCAAGCGCGGCCGAGGCGGCGATCGCGAGCGCGATGGGATCGGCCTTTGCGGCGCAACGAAAGACGCTAGGAGCGAAGGAGCCGTAGTCGCCGGGCTTCGCGGTTCGAGCCCAGCGGGCCATCCGGACAACATCGCCATCGAATGCGGCCAGGATTTCGTCGGTCAACTCCGTCCGGGGCCCGAGACCGTCGACGGCCAGCGTCGCGGCGCGCAGCGCGTCGAGCCCGACATGCGCGCCGGAGCCACCGTCACCGAGCGCGAAGCCGCGGCCGCCGACAATGGTCTCGGATCTGGCGACTCGGGCGATCGCCGCCGATCCGGTGCCGGCGATGACGAGCCCGCCATCGGCGCCTGCGTGGGCGCCGATGCACGCGGTCGTCGCGTCATTGGCGGCGCGAGCCAAGGCGTAGCCCTCGAACGCCTCTACGACAGAGGCCGCGTCGGCCGCGTCGCTGAGTCCGGCAAGCCCGAGCCCGACCGCGACGCGGAGTCTGCCGCCCGCCCCGATTCCTGCTTTGCGCAGGACTTCGCCGACGACCGAGCGCATGACCGCGACGGCGGAGGCGAAGTCGACATGGATATTGGCGGCGTCGCCCTCAGCCTCCGCCAGGACCGAACCGCGGGCGTCGCGGATCCGCGCGCGACACCGGGTCGCGCCGCCGTCGACGCCAACGTACCAGCACGGCGCTTCGGTTGCGCCGGGGTTAGGTCCGAATGTCCCGGCGGCAAAGCGCGCCGGGTCTCGCATGATTGGCATGTCTCTCCCTGCCCCTGGCCGGTAGATCCGATATTTTTCCTCCCATTGCGAGTCCTGTGGAGGGAGGGCAGGTCAGGGCGACCCAAGGTTGACATCTTTCTCTCGGTCGCATGGCGTCCTAGCGTTTGCATCCGCGATTCGTCGCCGCGACGATCGTCGCCGGGGAAACAAGCAGACGGCCATGAAGCGTCCTGTTGTTCATATCGTCGGCGCGGGCGCGGCAGGTCTCGCCGCGGCGCAGGCGCTGGGGGTCGACGGACGACGAGAGGTCGTGGTGCATGAGTCCGCGCCTTATCCGGGAGGTCGCCGCCGCACGTTTCATGACGACGCGCACGGGCTCGACTTCGACACCGGCAATTTCCCGCTGATTTCTTCCTGGACTGCGTCGCTTTCGTTGATCGAATCCGTTGGCGCACGAGGCGAATGGCGGGAAGAGGCGGAACCTGGGGTCGCCTTCGCCGATTTTGCGACGGGCGAGCGATGGCGCTTGCGACCCAACATGGGTCGGGCGCCGTGGTGGCTGCTCAGCGGAAAACGGCGAGGCTCCAGCTTGAGGTTTTCGGATTTTTGGGCGGCCCGGCGGCTGATCTCGGCTCCCTCGGGCGCGACAATCGCCAGCGTGGCGCCGCGAAATTTCGCGTATGAGAAATTGTTGCGCCCGCTGACCATGGCAGCGCTCAATGCCGCACCAGAGGCCGCTTCGGCGGAGCTCGCGGGCTCGCTGTTGCGCAGGATCCTTTTTGCAGGCGGCGCAGGAATGCGGGTGCTCACCCCTGACAGCGGCTTCGGACGCGCTTTCGTGGAGCCGCTTACTCGCAATCTGCTGCGCCTCGGCGCGGCGATTCGGTTCGAGCGACGGCTGGTGGCGCTCGACTTTGGGCCGGAACGCCTGAAGTCGCTCGAGTTCGAACACGACAGAATCGATCTCGGCCCGCGCGACGCGTTGATTCTGGCGACTCCATGGTCTGTGACCGCCGGTCTCGTCCCGGACGTCCATGCGCCGACCAGCGCCTCAGCGAGTTTGACCGTACACTTCGCTCATTCTCCGCCGGCGCGCACGCCGACGCTGACCGCAGCGCTCAACGGGCCGTTCGACTGGCTCTTCGCCTATCACGATCGCCTGTCGGTCACGATCAAGGACGCCGCCGCCCGGCTCGACGCGCCGCGCGAACGGGTCGCCGCCGAATGTTGGCTCGGCATCGCGGCTCTGACGGCCCTTTCCGATGCGCTGCCGGCTTGGCGCATTGTGACATCGCGACGCGCAAGCTCCCCCGCAACGCCCGAGGAGACCGCTCGCCGGCCGCCGTGCCGGACCCGCTGGCAGAACGTTTTCCTGGCCGGCGGTCACGTCGGGCGCGAGTTCCCCGACTCCCTCGAAAATTCAGTGCAATCGGGCGCACAGGCGGCGAGACTGGCGCTTGGCGAGGATTCTCGAAGGGGATATCGGTCAAAAGAAAAAAGCTTTAGTCGGTCCGCTTGAATTGTTTTGCTGCAGTGCAACATATGTGCTATCGTTCACTTCGGAACAGATGTGGAGATCTCCGGTGGAAACCACCTGGAAGACAAAGTGGGGCGTCCGTCGCGTGCGGCGAGAAAGCCCGACCATTGAAGAAGCCTTGATCGCGGCCGAGAGCCTCGCTGGCGATCCGGCCCAGCGCGCGCAGATTGCGGCGTCGCTCATGGGCGTCCCGGTGGAGGACGTGGAGGCGCTCGCCCAGAAGCAGGCCGCGAAGACGCGAGGAAGGGCGAGCCTGGTAACCGGCCGCACACGCGCTGTCGTGGTGGAGTACAAGCGGCCGCGCACCTTCCGCCCGAGCATCAGCTTTTCAGGCAAGCGCTGAAGCCGCCGCCCGTCCGAAAAGGGCCTCCTTCCGCGCGCCTAGGCCGCGCTCACAAGTTGGCGAGCGTCGCGGCCGAGGGACGCTTCGTGCGGTACTGGCTGCGCGCCGCGACATTGGTCGAGATGATCGCGACCGCAATCAAGGTTGTCGTCGTCATATCGACGAAATCGACGTTGACGAAACAAAGCGCCACGATCGCGCTGAAGCATGCGGCCATGAATGGAGCAAGCCGCGCCGGCGCACGATCGAGATTGCGGAAGGCGAACCAGACGCCAACCGCGGCTAGAAGCGCGCCGACGATCCCGAGTTCGTACCAAATTGTGAACGCTAGCGCTTTCGGCGTATGGGCGGGCAGGATCTGCGCGCGAACTCCCCGGCTGACGGTTTCGAATCCGTGACCGGTAACCAACCTCAGCTTGTCGTGGGTGAATATGTCCGCCGCCACTGATAGGGACGCGTAAGGTGGCGGCAGAAGGGCGAGCTTGGTGTGGAAGATCCAGGCAGCGACCGTCGGGGCGAAGGCCGGGATGAGCGGAGACAAGAGGACAAGCGCCGCAGCCGCCCACGCCAGCTCGCGGGCCGTCCTTGTCATATCCGAAATCGAGAACGACATCGCCAGATAACCGGCAAACAGCGCGACTGTCAGTGCTCTGTATCCATCGATATAGGCGAACGCGAGCGAAAGGATTAGCAGGAGCCGCGCGTAGCCGTTGCGTCCTCGCGCCGTCAGCCCCCCGAGAGCCGGGAAGAGGAGAACGGCGAGAGCAACCCCGCCGGCCTGGAGCCCTGTCTCGTCCGTCGCCCCAGTTAGCGCGTTGGACAGGCCCTTGGCCGCCATGGCAATCATGAGAAGCACGACGCCGATCGGGAATAGATAGAGGTCGGTGGCGCGCGCGTTGTCGCGCGGCGCGGCCACCGTGACCAGGGTCGCCGCGATCAACAGCGCCAGCTTCAGCACTTCCTGCAGGGCCGACACGGGATACGGCGTCCACAGGACAGACAAGGTCGCCCAGGCGACGAGGGCGATCAGGGCGAGCAAGGCCGGGGCTTGGAAGGACCGCAGGAACCGATCGAGAAAGCCCGGCTTGGCATCGAGCGCCGCCGCCATGAGGATCATCGCGACGCCGATTGGAAAGAAGATGAAGAGCGCGATTGGATGGACGACGACGCCGACCGGAGCGCCGACGGCGAGGACGGCGTAGCCCATGCGCGAGAAAAAACGCGACGCGTCCGCCGCGTCGTCGCGGGCGACGTTCCTCGAATTGAATTTCCGAACCCCGGTTGTCATGCTCGCAGCGCCAGAGCCCGCCAGGCGCGGCCGGCTCATTCTCGAACGTTATACGCCGCCGCTTCTACGGAGGGTGTGGGAACGGCGCCACACCTTCGTGTGAATAGCATATTCGGACGAAGGTTCCCGCCTCGGCCTGGGATCGTTGACCCCGGCTCGCCCCCGTGCGAGGGGCGAGCGATGGACAGGAGAGAGACAAAGGCGACGAGGTGAGGGACGCTATTATCGTCGCCGAAGGGCGCCCCTCGGCGCGTTCCCGCACAGCCCTCTTGACGGCCCTCGCCATCGGCGGATCCTTCGCGCTTCTGGCCATGCAGGCTGTCGCCGCACAACGCCTCGAACTCACCTTCGACGAAGCCTACTACACCATCTGGTCGCGTTCGCTCGCCTTCGGCTACCTCGACCATCCGCCAATGGTCGCGCTCATGGTGAGAGCCTCGACCGCCCTTTTCGGCCACTCGGAGCTTGGCGTCCGCGCGCTGTCGCTCCTTTTCATCGGCGCCCTGCCGGCGCTCGTCGCCGTCATCGCATGGCGTCTCTTCCGCTCGGCGGAGACCGCGGCCCTCGCCGTCCTCATGTGGATCGCGATGCCGTTGGTGATGGCGGGGGCCCTTTTCGCGACTCCCGATGCGCCGCTCGTCGTGTTCTGGACCCTCGGCCTCACGGCGCTCGTCGAGCTGTGGCGAAGCGGCAAGGCGCGATGGCTTCTCGCGATCGGCCTCGCCCTCGGGCTCATGCTGGAGTTGAAATTCACCGCCGCCTTTTTCGCCGCGGGAGTCGCCGTCGCCTTCGTGACTGCGCCTTCGATGAGGCGGTGGCTCGCCTCTCCCGCCTCCGTCGCGGCGCTCGCGATCGCGGCGGCGATCTTCGCCCCCTTTGTCGCCTGGAACGCCGAACACGGCTGGGCGACCTTCGTCAAGCAGCTCGGCCGAGCGCCGCCGCACGGGTTCGAACCCTTCTATGTGGTCGAGTTCGTCGCGGCGCAGATCGGGCTCATGAACCCGCTCGTGTTTGCGCCTTTTGCGTTGGCGGCCGCGGCCGTCCCCTGGCGCCGGCCCGTCAAGCCGGGCTCGGCCGACGAGGCGCGGCGCATTCTCGTCAGCACGATCGCTCCGGCCGCGATCTATTTCTTCTTCCATGCGCTGCACGACCGGGTGCAAGGCAATTGGCTCGCGCCGCTTTTTCCCGCCGCGGCGGTGCTTGCGGCTGACTGGGTCGCGGCCGCGCGCCGCGCCGGCGCTTTGGGCGTCAAAGGCGCGGTCGCCAAAGCGGCCCTGTGGGCCTCGCCGCTCGGCCTCGCCGCCATGATTCTCGCATTCGCCGAAGCGGAGACTGGCTTTCTGCCTCTCGGCGCCGCCGACCCGACCGTTCGGCTCGAGGGCTTTGGCGATCTCGCCCGCGATCTCGACGCCCGCGCCAAAGCCGAGGGCGCGCCCTATGTCCTGACGCAAGGCTATGCGCTCACTTCTCTGATGAGGTTCTATGGCGATCCATCGATCGCTATCGTCCAGCCCGAACAGCGGATCCGCTGGATTTTCGAGCCGTCCCCGCCGGAGAACTTGTTCGCCCGGCCGGGCCTCGCGCTGGCCGAAGCGGGTCGGCGCTACGATCTCGTCCTCCGGATGCGCTTCCGTACCGTCGAGCCCGCCGGCCGGCTCGAGCGCCGCCGCGCCGGCCAGCCGATCCAGGCCTACGAGCTCTACCGTGTCGCCGATCCTTACGCGCCCGTGCTCGATCCGCCCTGCCCGAGCGCAGAGGTCGACCTTCTTCGCCATTGCCGGTCCTGACGGGATCGGAGCGGTCACCCGAGCCGCAAGGCGACCACGCCGAGGACAATGACGAGGGCCGCTGCCGCCCGTTGCGGGCGGAAAGGTTCGCCGAGCAGAGTCACGCCGATCAGCGCGGCGAACAGGACCGAGGTTTCGCGCAGGGCGGCGATGACGGCGATCGGCGCGCGCGTCATCGCCCAGACCACGATCGCGTAGCCGAGGAAGGCGGCGAGTTCGCCGATGATTCCGCGCCGCCACGAGGCGACGAAGGCAGGGACGGCCGCGCGCCCGCGCAAAGCAAAGACGATCGGCGCATAGGCGATGGCGGTCAGCGCGTCCGCCCAGGCGTTGTAGGCGAACGCGAACAATGCGCCGCGCCCTGAAATCCGGGCGCCTTCGCCGTCGATCACGGAATAGACCGCAATGACGAGGGCGTTGGCGAGGGCGACCGCGAGCGTCGCCGTGTCAATGCGCCCGTGCTTGAGGCCGCTCGCCCCCATCAAGGTTACGCCGCATGCGAGAAGGGCGACGCCGAGGATGGCGAACGGCCCGGGCGCCTCGCCGAGGGCCCCGAAGGCGATCGCCGCTGCGATCAGCGGCGCCGCGCCGCGCATCATTGGATAGGCGACGGACAGGTCGGCGTTGCGGTAGAGCCGCCCGACGAGCACGAAATACAGGATATGGATGATCGCGGAGGCCGCAATGAAGGGCGCGGCCGCCGGCGCAGGCCGCGGCAGCGCCAGCCCGGCCAGAAAAGCCGCAACGCCAGCCCACAGGGCGACGAATGCGGAGGCGAGGAATTTGTCGTCGGCGCTCTTGACGAGCGAATTCCACAGCGCATGAAGAAGCGCCGCCCCGAGGACTGCGGCCAGGACTCCCCAGGTCAGCGGCGCGGATTCTGTCATGAAGCCTCCACAATGACGGATTCCCGCCGGACGGTCGAGGCGGCGCTCGATCCCCGCGCCCGCCAGCGGGCGCAGGCGATAGCCCGCGCGACCTTCGAACGGGCGGCCCGGCGCACCGCGCCCTCGCGCCTCTATGAGACGGGCGGCCTGCGCTGGCGCTTTCCCCGTTCGACGAGCCCATGCGAGGTGGTGATCGTCAACACCGGCGGCGGCGTCGCCGGCGGCGACGATTTGCGCATCGAACTCACGCTGAACGAGGGCGCGGAAGTCGCGGCGACGACGCCCGCGGCCGAGAAAATCTACCGCACCGACGGCCCGGCCGCCCGCCTCGAGACCCGCCTGTCGGTCGCCCCGGCCGCGCGGCTCCTCTGGCTGCCGCAGGAAACGCTTCTATTCGGCGGAGCCCGCCTCGAGCGGAAGCTTTCGGTCGACATGGCCGCCGAGGCCGAACTTCTCCTGGTCGAGAGCCTCGTCTTCGGCCGCCTCGCGATGGGCGAGACCGCGATCGACGCCTGCCTCGGCGACTCCTGGCGCATCCGGCGAGACGGGAAGCTCGTCTTCGCCGACGAAACGAGGCTCGACCACGCCGCTGCGGCGCTCGACCGCGTCGCGGTCGGTGCGGGAGCGCGGGCTGTCGCGACGATTGTCGCCGCGGCGCCCAACGTCGGGGCGCGCCTGCCCGATCTACGGGCGGCGCTCGAGGCCAACGGCGAGGGGGTGGAAGCGGGGGCGAGCGCGTTCGACGGGCTCGTCGCCGCGCGCCTCGTCTCGCCCTCGCCGAGCCGATTGCGCGAAACGCTGATCGCATCCATTCTGGCGCTCGGCGGGGGCGCGCCGCCGCGGCTCTGGGGATAGAGGCGCGGAATTTGCTTTTCCTCCGGCGGCTCTCCTTCGGGACGCGCTGGAGGGCGAGGGCGAGAGGCTAATTTGGGCGAGTGGCGGTTCCACGAATCAAGGCTTGGCGGCCAACGGGAATTCTTGCTTTCAGAGAAGGAACAGCGAAATTCGCCCATCAGCATTCCTTGGAATTTCACAAAGGTCCGCGGCACCATCCGGAAGAATTCCGAAGGACGGCCCATTTCTGCAGCTTCTTCCTGACAACGAGGACACGCCGATGAACCTGACCCCCCGGGAAAAAGACAAACTTCTCGTGGCCATGGCGGCGATGGTGGCTCGGCGGCGGCTCGAGCGCGGAGTGAAGCTCAACCACCCGGAGGCGGTTGCGCTCATCACCGATTTCGTCGTCGAGGGCGCGCGCGACGGCCGCTCGGTGGCGGAGCTGATGGAGGCCGGCGCGCATGTGCTCACCGCTGACCAGGTGATGGACGGCGTCGCCTCGATGATTTCCGAGATCCAGGTCGAGGCGACCTTTCCGGACGGCACCAAGCTCGTCTCCGTCCATCACCCGATTCGCGGCGCGGACGATCAACACGTTCCCGGCGAGGTTTTGGCCGAGCCCGGCGAGATCGCGATGAACGAGGGGCGCGAGACCGTGACGCTCGAAGTTTCCAACTCCGGTGATCGGCCGATCCAGGTCGGCTCGCACTATCATTTCTTCGAGACCAACCCGGCGCTGAAATTCGACCGTCAAAAGACAAAGGGCTTCCGGCTCGACATCCCCGCCGGAACCGCGACCCGTTTCGAGCCCGGCCAGAGCCGCTCGGTGCGGCTCGTCGCGCTCGCGGGCAAGCGCGAGGTTTTCGGTTTCCGCCAGGAGGTGATGGGGAAGGTTTAGCGCCCTCTCCGCTCCGCCGACCGGTTAGGCGGTTGAGGCGACATCAGCCGGCAATACTCGATTTCGTGGGTTTCACCCGCGATAGAATTGTCTTGGAGGCGGGGCGCGGCGATCCGGTCCGGCGCTCAAGCTGGCGCTCCAACCGCGGGCGCCCCCGCCCGCTCCGCCCCCGCTTCCGCATCGTTCACCGACAAGAACATCAGGTTCGGGTCCTCGACCGCGCCCCGCCGGATCAGCGCCCTGTCCGCCTGATAGCTCGTCGACATGAGCCACGGCGCCTGCTCGCCCTGGCGCGGCCATTGATGCAGCGCGCGTTTCACATAGCCTGCGCCGAAATCGAGAAGCGGGCGCGTCCCCATTCCGGGCGGAAAGCGCGGAACGCAGATGGCGGCGCCCCGGTCGTCCATATGCCGCAGGATCTGGCAAAAATGCTCACAGAGCAGCCCGATTTTCAGCGTCCAGGACGAATTGGTGTAGCCGAGGGCGAGCGCGAAATTCGGGACGCCGTCCAGCATCATGCCGCGGAATATGACCTTCTCGGGCAGGCTAACCGGCTTGCCGTCGACTTCCAGCGAGACGCCGCCAATCGGAAGCAGATTGAGCCCGGTCGCGGTCACGATGATGTCTGCTGGCAACGTCCGGCCCGAGGAGAGGCGCACGCCATCCTCCACGAAGCGGTCGATCGTGTCGGTGACGATGGAGGCCCGCCCGGCCCTCAACGCCTTGAACAGATCGCCGTCCGGGACGGCGCAAAGACGTTGATCCCAGGGATCGTAACGCGGGTTGAGATGAACGTCGACCGGATAATCCCCCGGCAGTTGCTTACGGGCCGCAGAGCGAATCAGCCGCCGCGCCGCCCCCGGAAATGTCCGGCAGAATTTCCAGAACCAATATTGCCTCGCGGTGTTCTTGCGCCGGATCAGCGCATGCGCCTGATCCGCCGGCAGCCAGCTCCTCAGGAAATTGGCGAGCCGATCCTGGGACGGAAGGCTCATGACGTACGACGGCGTGCGTTGCAGCAGGGTGACATGCGCAGCCTTTTCGGCCAGCGCGGGCGCCAGCGTGACAGCGGTCGCGCCGCTGCCGATAATGACGACCTTTCGGCCGCGGTACTCGAGGCCGTCCGGCCACTTCTGGGGATGAACGATCGTCCCGCGAAAAATCTCGGCTCCATCAAAACGCGGGCAAAAGCCGTTCTCGTAATCGTAATATCCGGACCCGCAGAATATCCATTTGCAGGAGACGAACTTACGCCTGCCGGCGCCGGAGTCCTGGATCTCGACCATCCAACGCGCCGTCTCGCTCGACCAGGAGGCATTCACCACCTTCTGGCGGTAGCGGATCTTCCGGTCGATGCCGTATTCGCTCGCCGTCTCGCGCAAATAATTCAGAATGGAGTCTGCGTCGGCGATCGCCTTGTCGTTCTTCCAAGGCTTGAAATCGTAACCAAATGTATAGAGGTCGGAGTCGGAGCGAGCGCCCGGATAGCGGAACTGATCCCACGTTCCTCCGAGCGCGTCGCGCGCCTCCAAGATCGCGAAGCTCTTCCGCGGAAGCTCCTTTTGCAGGTAATAGGCTGCGCCGATGCCGGAAATCCCGGCCCCGATGACGAGAACGTCAAGCGCCTCTTCAGCATCCCGAATCTTCATGCTTGTGAGGTGCCCCCGAACCGGCAGGAATTATCGAACGAGTTTTTCGATTTTCTGAGGCAAAGCGACCGCACAATTTCAAGGATGCCAGTTTCACGCCCCGCCCGGAGCGCCCCTCCAGTTTAGCGCGCGCCGCGGGGCCGACGGGCAGTCTATAGCCGCGCGCCTTTCCTTCACCGGCTTGCTGGCTGCGAGACGACCGCCGCCGACCGTGCCGACAATTGACCCGTCGACGGTCCCGCATGCGGGCCGACCGCGCTCACCAGGTAGACAAGCAACCAAACCGCGACCAACGTCGCCAGAACGACCGCAACCGGAAACAGGCTTCGATCGTCCGGTTGATAGCCGCGGTAGAACGCCGCATGCTTCTCAATTCCCATAACGGTCACCATTTTCCAGTCCCCTAGTTTCGACCTGACCCGGCAGTTCCGGGCATCGCTTCCAACCCATGGTGGTTTAACCATGCATTTCGCAGCGGCGCTGTGACGTCCGTCACAGGACGAGGGCGTCCAGCCGCTTTGGGCTGACAGATGCCGAATGGCGCGGAGTTTGCGTGCGCCGACCGCGATGATCTCGACCGTTCTGTTCGACATGAACGACGTGCTTTTTCGCTACGACCGGGGCGCGCGCATCGCGTATCTCGCGCGGACCAGCGGCAAGCCGGCAGGCGCGGTCGAAGCGGCGATCTGGGGCTCGGGATTCGAAGATACCGGCGACGCGGGCGCCATGGACGCGGAGGCGTACCTCGCCGGATTCGGTGAACGTCTCGGCTTTCCCTTGACCCGGGACGCGTGGGCGCAGGCCGTGCAGGCCGCGGTGACGCCGATCCCGGAAACGTTGGCGCTCGCCGATTTGGTTCGCCGGCGGGCTCGCGTCGCGGTGCTGACCAATAATAATCTCATGGTCAAGCGAGCGGTCGACGACCTCTTTCCGGAGCTTCGGCCCATTTTCGGCGAAAGCTTTTTCGTTTCGGCCGAGTTTCGCGCCAGAAAACCTGAAACGGAAGCTTATCTGGGTTGCCTCGCGCGCCTCGGCGCCGACCCGAAGGCCACGCTCTTCATCGACGACAACGCCACGAACGTCGCCGGGGCCGAGCGGGCGGGACTGCGCATCCACCTCTACCGAACTGTGGGCGCCCTGGAAGAGGCGCTAAAGCTTGAATCGCTCGTGTGATCTGGATCGGATTAATTGACAAAAATAGTAGACTAACGTAAAGCAAATGCGTCGGGCGATCGGTTCGACTTGCCAAATGTCTGGATCGCTATGAGTTTTACGGGTTCCATCCAAACCCAGGGGCGTCGGGACTGGGATCCGGCCCTTTACATGAAATTCGAACAGGAGCGGATGCGCGCGGCGCGCGATCTTCTTGCGCGCGTGCCGCTCGATGCGGCCCGGATCGTCTACGACCTCGGTTGCGGACCGGGCAACAGCGCCGAGCTTTTGGCCGGCCGTTTTGCCGGCGCTCGGATCACCGGCGTCGACACGTCGGAGTTGATGCTCGAACACGCGCAAACCCGCGCCCCGGCGGTTCGCTTCGTTAAGCAGGACATCGCGGATTGGACGCCCGTTGAAGGCCCGGACCTCATTTTCACCAACGGGGCGCTGCAGTTCCTTCCGGACCACCACGTACTTTTTCCGCGGCTGGCCTCGATGCTCGTCCCAGGCGGCGTGTTTGCGGCGCAGATGCCGTCGGCCGCGCGCGAATCGTCTCATGCGCTGATGCGGATGGTCGCCGCCGAAGGTCCGTGGTGGTCGCGGCTGGCGCCGGTCGCCAAGTCGCAGCCGCTGATCGCCGCCTTCGAGGACTATTACGAATGGCTGCGGCCCGTGTGCGCCCGCGTCGAGCTGTGGACCACGACCTATGTCTACACATTCGACGGAGCGGAAGGCATCGTCGACTGGTTCGCCGGTTCGCCGCTGCAGCCGTTCCTGGAACGGCTCTCCGACGACGAGCGATGCGAATTCCTCGACCTCTATCGCAAGGAGCTGCTGAGCGCCTATCCCGTGCGGTCGGACGGAAAGGTGCTGTTCGCCTACCCGCGACTTTTCGTCGTGGCCAAGAGAGGGTGAGGCTCGTCGCTCCTAGAAGACGAGCCTGCCGCCGATCAGGGCCAGCGTGCCAGCCAGCAACGGACGCAGCACCCGTTCCGGCACGCGCGAGGCGAAATGGCTGCCGATCGCGATGCCCGGAATCGACCCGGCGAGCAAGGAGACGAGCAAGCGCCAGTCGACCGAGCCCAGCCACCAATGGCCCGTCCCCGCGATCAGCGTCAACGGGACGGCATGGGCGATGTCCGAGCCGACGATGCGCACCGTCGGCATCTTCGGATAGAGCATCAAGAGGAAGGTCACGCCAAGCGCGCCGGCGCCGACCGACGAGATCGAGACGAGGATGCCGAGAATCGCGCCCAGGGCCGTGGTCAGGAGGCTGATCTCGTGCGCAGTCCGCCTTTCCATGAAGGACACAACCGCCTTCAGGAGTCGGCGGCGGAACACCAGTGTGACCGCGGTCAGGATCAGGGCGATGCCGAGCGTTGTGGTAATCGCAGCGCTCGTGCCTTTGGAATCTACGCCGAAATGCGACAGCACCAACAGGGCGAACGCCGCGGCCGGGACGCTGCCCAGGGCCAATCTGCGTGTGACGCGCCAGTCGATTGCGCCGTTGAACCCGTGAACCGCCGATCCGCAGATCTTGGTCAAACCGGCGTAGAGGAGATCGGTGCCGACCGCGGTCGCGGGATGAATGCCGAACAGCAACACCAGGAGCGGGGTCATTAAGGACCCCCCGCCAACGCCGGTGAAGCCGACCAGTGCGCCGACGCAGAACCCGGAAACGGTGTAGAGCGGGTTGATCAGATGGAGCACGTTCGGCAATGGGATCTCCCCGCCTTGTCGATCGTCGATATTCCTATATCTATAGATATTGTCAACTACTGAAAAAATTGACCAGCTCCATCTGGCCTCTGGACTTCTGCTCTCCTGCGGGTCTTTTGTTGTAACCCAATCCGGCGCTTCGAGATCGAGATGCTGACAAATAAGGGAAAGTACGGCCTGAAAGCCATGGTGCATCTCGCTGGGCTCGAGCCCGGCAGGCTCGCCCAAGTCGCCGACATCGCGGTGGTCAACACGATCTCCAAGAAATTCCTCGACCATATTCTCACTGAATTGCGCCGCGCCGGCCTCGTCTATTCCAAGAAAGGCAAAGGCGGCGGCTATGCGCTCGCCCGGTCGGCCACGGACATTCCGGTTGGCGCGATCGTGCGCGCGCTCGACGGGCCGCTTGCGCCGATTTCCTGCGCCTCGGTCACCGCCTTTCGGCCCTGCGCCGACTGTCGCGACCTGAGGACCTGCGCCGTCCGGCTGATCATGATCGAGGCGCGCAACGCCATCGCCGAGGTGCTCGACAAACGCAGCCTCGCGGAATTGCTCTTGCCGCGCGGTGCGGCGCCGGCGGATCTGGAGGCGGCGTTCCATTCCGGCTCTGCGGGACCGCCCGTCGCGTCGCATTCGCCATAGGGCGCGGGTCCGTCTGGCGTGCAACCGAACCCGCGGCCGGGCGCTAAATATCCGGCTTCACGACACGCCGCGTTCGACGTAACCTGAGCAGCGAGCCCCTGCGTTACACGACTTCCATCAATCCGGCGTAAAGGGCGGAGAGCGTGCACGGCTTGTCGTGATGGATGACGGCTCGCCCGGGCGGCGCAGAACGGAGACGGACAATGCAGCTTGGCATGATCGGATTGGGGCGGATGGGCGCGAATATGACCGAGCGCCTGATGAAGGCCGGGCACGACCTTGTCGTCTATGACTCCCATCCCGCCGCGGTGAAGCCGCTCACGTCGCTCGGCGCGGCCGGCGCCGGAACGCTGAAGGATTTTGTCGCGGCGCTCGCAAGACCGCGCGCCGTCTGGCTCATGGTTCCGGCCGCGGTCGTCGATCCGATCCTGGCCGACGTCGTGCCTTTGCTGACGTCGGGAGATATCGTGATCGACGGCGGCAATTCCTATTATCACGACGACATCCGACGAGCCGAGGAGCTGAAAGGAAAGGGGCTGCACTATGTCGACGTCGGCGTCAGCGGCGGCGTCTGGGGCAAGGAACGCGGCTACTGCCAGATGATCGGCGGAGAGGATGCGATCGTACGCCGCCTCGATCCGATCTTCCGCGCGCTGGCGCCAGGCGTCGGCGCCGCGCCGCGAACGACCGGCGCGACCGGCGAACCGGACCAGTCGGAGCAGGGCTATCTGCACTGCGGCCCGAACGGAGCGGGTCATTTCGTCAAAATGGTTCACAACGGAATCGAATACGGGCTGATGGCGGCGTATGCCGAAGGCCTGAACGTCCTGCGCCACGCGAATGTGGGGCTTAAGACCGAGGCGGTCGACGCCGAGACGACGCCGTTGCGGCGTCCCGAGCTTTATCGTTACGAAATCGACGTCGCCCGGGTGACCGAGGTCTGGCGGCGCGGCAGCGTCGTCGGCTCGTGGCTCCTCGACCTCACCGCCGCAGCGCTGCGCGGCGACGCCAATCTTGGCCAATTCGCCGGCCGGGTATCCGATTCTGGCGAGGGGCGGTGGACGCTGCAGGCCGCGGTCGACGAGGGCGTCCCCGCGCCGGTGCTGAGCGCCGCGTTGTTTGGCCGCTTTGGATCACGCGGAGCAGCCGAATACGCCGACAAGCTTATGTCGGCGATGCGCTTCGAATTCGGCGGTCATCATGAAAAGCTTCGGAGAGATTGAATGAGCGACACCTCCGACGCCCTTGTCTTTTTCGGCGCAACCGGGGATCTCGCCTACAAGCAGATTTTTCCGGCCCTGCAGGGACTCGTGCGCGACGAGGGACTCGACATTCCGATTGTCGGCGTCGCCAAGTCGGGCTGGGGGCTCGAGCAGTTCCGCGCGCGAGCCAAAGACAGCTTGCAGCATCACGGGAGCTTCGACGAAGCCGCCTTCGCCCGACTGCTCGAGTTGTTGCATTACGTGGACGGCGACTACAACGATCCGCAGACGTTCCAGCAGGTGAAGCAGGCGCTGGGATCAGCGCAGAGGCCAGTGCACTATCTGGCGATCCCGCCCTCTCTGTTCGACGTGGTCGTGGCGGCGCTCGCCGCCGCGGGCTTGAGTCGGAACGCCCGTCTCGTGATCGAGAAGCCGTTCGGCCACGACCGGGCGTCGGCGCGGGCGCTCAACAAGACGCTGCATGAGCATTTTCCAGAACAGGCGATCTTTCGCATCGACCATTATCTCGGCAAGGAGCCGGTCCAGAACATCGTCTTTACGCGCTTCGCCAACGCAAACTTCGAACCGCTGTGGAACCGTCAGTACGTTCGCGGCATCCAGATCACCATGGCGGAATCCTTCGGTGTGGACGACCGCGGCGCCTTCTACGACGCGACCGGCGCGCTGCGCGACGTCGTTCAGAACCACATGCTGCAGGTGGTCGCGAATCTGATGATGGATCCGCCGACCGGCGAGGAGTGCGAGGCTTCGCGCGACCAGAAGGCGGCGCTGTTGAAGGCCGTCCGCCCGCTCGACAAGGGCAGCCTCGTGCGCGGGCAATATGCTGGTTACCGCAGCGTTCGCGGCGTCAAGCCGGACTCGGACATCGAGACCTACGTCGCCATCAGGCTCTATATCGACAGCTGGCGATGGGCGGGCGTGCCGGTCTATATCCGCGCCGGCAAGCGATTACCGTTGACGGCCGCCGAGGTCGTCGTCGAGTTCGACCGTCCGCCGCGCGACGTGTTCGCCGATCAGAGCGGGCGCAGCCATCTCCGCATGCGGCTTGGTCCGGACGTCAGCGTGGCGATGGGATTGCGAGTCAAGCGACCCGGCGAGCTCATGATCGGGGAGACCGTCGAACTGATGCTAGCGGAGCACCCCGCTGAGCTGACGCCCCCTTATCAGCGACTGCTCGGCGACGCGATGCGCGGCGACAGCGAGCTTTTCGGGCGAGAAGACGTCATCGACGCGCAATGGCGGATCGTCGAACCGATTCTCGTCGCGCCGCCGCCGTGTCATGTCTACGAGCCCGGAAGTTGGGGCCCGGAAGCGGCCGACGCGCTGATCGGCGCCGACGGACCCTGGCGTGACCCACAGCCTGCGTCAGCGTGACGCCCATGGACGACATCGTTTTTCTGTTTGACGTCGACAACACCCTTATCGACAACGACAGGGTCCAGGACGACCTGCGCGACCATCTGGCCGAATGTTACGGAGAGAGGACGCGCAATCGGTATTGGGAGATCTTCGAGCAGTTACGCGGCGAACTCGGCTATGCCGACTACCTCGGCGCGCTCGAGCGTTATCGGATCGAGGACTTGCACAATCCGCGTCTCCTCCTGATGTCGAACTGGATGGTCGACTATCCGTTCGCCGACCGGCTTTACGCAGGGGCGCTGGACGCCGTTCGGCACGTTCGTCAGTGGGGCCGGCCAGTGGTGCTGTCGGACGGCGACGCCGTTTTCCAGCCGCGCAAGGTCGCGCAGTCCGGCCTGTGGAAAGCGTTCGACGACGCGATCCTCATCTACGTCCACAAGGAGGAGGAGCTCGATGACGTCGAGCGCCTCTATCCCGCGAAACGCTACGTGCTGATCGACGACAAGCTTCGCATCCTGACGGCGGTTAAGAAAATCTGGGACGACCGGGTGACCACCGTGTTTCCCAAGCAGGGGCACTACGCGAACGATCCGAAGGCGCTCGCCGACTACCCGCCAGCGGACGTCGCGATCGAACGGATCGGCGACCTCGTCGCACTCGACCTCGGCGCTTTCGCGCCCTAGGGTGTCATTGCGTTTCTTAAACCTCGGAGACAGGGCCATGACTGCGACCACGGCGCTGACGGACTTGCCGGAGTGGAAAGCGCTTCAGAGGCACTATGAGAGCGTCAAAGATCAGCATCTGCGCGCCCTGTTTGCCAGCGACGCAAGGCGCGCCGAACGTTTCACCGTCGAGGTCGCCGGGCTTTTCCTCGACTATTCGAAGAACCGCATCACGGACGAGACCGTTCGCCTGCTCGTGAACCTCGCCCGGGCGCGTGGCGTCGAGGCTCGGCGGGACGCGATGTTCTCGGGCGCAAAGATCAATGTGAGCGAGAAACGGGCCGTGCTGCATGTGGCGCTCCGGGCGCCGCGCGATCAGCATGTTTTCGTCGACGGCAAGGACGTCGTGCCGGAGGTTCATTCCGTCCTCGACCGGATGGCGGCGTTTTCTGACCAAGTGCGGTCGGGCCGGTGGACCGGGCACAGCGGCAAGCGCATTCGCAACGTCGTCAATATCGGGATCGGCGGCTCGTACCTCGGCCCCGAGATGGCCTATCGCGCCTTGCGGCAGTTCAGGGATCCGGACCTCGATGTTCGCTTCGTCGCCAATGTCGACGGCGCCGACTTCACCAGGGCTACCGATGACCTCGACCCGCACGAGACCCTTTTCATCATCGCGTCCAAGACCTTCACCACGCTCGAGACGATGACGAATGCGGCGCTCGCGCGGTTGTGGGTGCTGGACGCGATCGGCGACGAGGGCGGCGTCAAGCGCCATTTCGTCGCGCTTTCGACCAATACAGAGGCGGTGGCGAATTTCGGCATCGACACCGCCAACATGTTCGGCTTCTGGGACTGGGTCGGGGGCCGCTACTCGATGGATTCCGCCATCGGCCTTTCGACCATGATCGCCGTCGGGTCCGAGCACTTCCGTTCGATGCTCGCCGGCTTCCATGCGATCGACGAGCATTTCCGCACCGCTCCCCCGGAGCGCAACATGCCCATGCTGATGGGGCTTCTGAGCGTCTGGTACAACAATTTCTTCGGCGCGCAGACGGTTGGAATCATGCCCTACGCCGCCGATCTCTCCCGCTTCCCGGCCTACCTGCAGCAGCTCCAAATGGAGAGCAACGGCAAACACGTCGATCTCGACGGACGCGTCCTGGACGGTCAGACCGGTCCGATCATCTGGGGCGAGCCGGGGACCGACGGCCAGCATTCGTTCTACCAGCTCATCCATCAGGGCACGAAGCTGATCCCGTGCGACATGATCGGCTTCTGCCATCCGCTGAGCCCGGTCGCCGAGCAGCACGACCTCCTGATGGCGAATTTGTTCGCTCAGGCCGAGGCCCTCGCCTTCGGCAAGACGACGGAGGAGCTCGCGGCGGAAGGTTCGGACCCGGCGCAGACACCTTTCCGCGTCTGCCAGGGCAACCGCCCGACCAACATGATCCTGGCCGACCGGCTCACTCCGCATACGCTCGGCGCGCTGGTGGCGCTCTACGAGCACAACGTGTTCACCCAGGGCGCGATCTGGGGGATCGACTTGTTCGACCAGTGGGGCGTCGAGCTCGGCAAGGTCCTTGCCAAGCGCATCGTGCCGGAGCTTGCGGACGGACCGGAGCCCCCGCTCGCGCATGACGGCTCGACCAACGCGCTCATCCGCCGGTACCGGCGGTTGCGGGGGGCCGGCTGAGGCAATTTTGGGGGATTCGCGATGCCTGACACGATCTCCCTCGCCGCGCCAGACGGCTCGCTTGCCGAGGCGATCATCTATCCGGACCTTTCGACGCTGATCGGGGGCGCCGCCGGATGGGTCGCCGATACCGCGGCCGAAGCGATCGGCGAGCGTGGCTCTTTCAATGTGGCTCTGTCCGGAGGAAACACCCCCAAGCCGGTCTATCAGCGTCTGGCCTCCGCCTCGATCGACTGGACCCGCGTGCATGTCTTCTTCGGCGACGAGCGTTGCGTGCCGCCCGGCGATGCGCGCAGCAACTACCACATGGCGAAGCTCGCGCTGCTCGATCACGTTGCGATCCCGGCCGAGAACGTGCACCGCATGCGTGGGGAGGACCCTCCGGAAGTGGCGGCGGAGGCCTACGCCGTCGAGCTTCGCAGCGCGCTTGGCGAAGGCGGACGGCTCGACCTCGTCCTTCTCGGCCTCGGTCACGACGGACACACGGCGTCGCTCTTTCCCGGCCTTGCGGCGGTGAGCGAGACGCAACGCGGAGTGATGGAAGCTTACGTCGAATTTGTCGGCATGTGGCGGCTGACCCTGACCCCGCCGACGATCAATGCGGCGCGCAGGGTCGGGTTTCTCGTTTCGGGCGACGACAAGGCGGAGGTCCTGCGTCGCGTGCTGCAGGGACCGCGGCAACCAGTCGTCCTGCCGGCGCAGGCCATTCGCCCGGCGGAGAGGCCTCCGCTCTGGCTGATCGACGCTGCGGCGGCGGCGAAGCTGGACCGGCGGACCGCCCAATATCGCCGGGCGTCCGCGGGCCGCTCCCGGCGGAGCGCAAAACCGTGACCGAGGCGCCCGGCCGACCAGGAATCCCTCCCCGCTGGACGTCGAGCGCCAAGAGCGGCATTGGCACGGCGTTGTCGAACACGAGCCGCGTCTGGTTCACCATCAGCCACGGCATTCTCAACGAGGTCTACTTTCCGAGGGTCGATCAGGCCTGCATTCGCGACCTCGGACTGATCGTCACCGACGGCAAAGATTTCTTCGCCGAGGAGAAGCGCGACTGCGATGTGGCCGTGGACCGGCTGGTGGACGGCGTTCCCGCTTTCCTGCTGACGAGCGCGCACCGCGGCGGCCGGTTTCGCATCGTCAAGCGCGTGATCACCGATCCGCGCAGCTGCTCGGTGCTGATGGAGATCCGCCTGGAAGACCTCGCCGGCGCCGGACTGCGGCTTTTCGCCTTGGCGGCGCCTCATCTCGTAAACGGCGGCGAACACAACAGCGGCTGGCGCGGCGACTACAAAGGCCGTGCGATGCTATTCGCACATGGCGCCGAAACCCACTTGGCCATGGCCGCCGACCAGCCGTTCCTCGCCAGCTCAGTGGGCTTCGTCGGCGCCTCGGACGGCTGGAGCAGCTCTCCCGGGATCGCCGGCTAGTCGAGCAATACGACGCCGCGACCGACGGCAACATCGCGCTCACCGCCGAGCTGGCGAAGGGACCTGGCGGCGCCACGGTTCTCGCCCTCGGCTTCGGGCGAACGTCGGCCGAGGCGGGTTATCACGCCTGGACCTCCCTCCAGACGCCGTTCGAAACGATCCTCGACGATTACGCCGCCGGGTGGCTGTCATGGCAGGCCGGGCTGCGCCCGCTCGAGCGGCATGCGCACGGCCACAATCTCTATAGAGTTAGCACGGTCGTCCTGCGCGCCCACCAGGATCCAAACTTTTTGGGGGGCGGTATTGCGAGCCTTTCGATCCCCTGGGGATTTAGCAAGAGCGACGACGACATGGGCGGCTACCATCTGGTTTGGCCGCGCGACCTCTGCGAGACGGGCGGGGCGCTTCTCGCCTGCGGCGCGGATTCGCATGTAAGGAGCATCCTGCGCTACCTGCGGGCCACGCAAGAAGCCGACGGATCCTGGCCGCAGAACTTCTGGCTCGATGGCTTGCCGTTCTGGCGCGGCCTGCAGCTGGACGAATGCGCGTTCCCGATGCTGCTTCTGGATACGGCCTGGCGCTCGGGCGCACTGCGGCTTCAGGATTTGCCGCCTTACTGGCCCATGGTCCGCAAAGCAGCCGCCTTCGTGATCCTGAACGGACCGAGAACCAGGCAGGATCGATGGGAGGAGAACGCCGGATACACGCCCTTCACGCTCGCCGTCGCCGTCGCCTCGCTGCTCGCTGCGGCTGAGATCGCTGAGGCCCTGGACATCGAGGCGGCGCCAGCGCTGTTCCGCGACACTGCCGACGCTTGGAACGAGCAGATCGAAGACTGGGTGTATGTCCGCGACACGCCGCTCGCGCGCCAAACGGGCGTGGCGGGTTACTACATCCGCATTGCTCCCGAATCGCCCGAGACTGAAGGCCCGGATCTTCATGGACAGGTCCAGGTGCGCAACCACGAGATCGGGACCTGCGCGATATCCGCCGATGCGCTCGTCAGCACCGACGCGCTCGCGCTCGTTCGGTTCGGCCTGCGCGCGCCGAACGATCCGCGCGTTCTCGACACGGTCGCGGTCATCGACAAGGTGTTGAAGGTTGACCTCCCGCAGGGGCGGGGCTGGCATCGCTACAATTTTGACGGCTATGGAGAAAAGACTGACGGGCGGCCGTTCGACGGCGTCGGCGTAGGCCGCGTCTGGCCGTTGCTGGCCGGCGAGCGCGCCCATTATGCGCTTGCCGCGGGTCGCAGGGCCGAGGCGGAGGCGCTCCTCGCGACGATCGAAGCACAGACCAGCTCGGGCGGCCTCATGCCCGAGCAGGTATGGGACGGGCCTCCGATCCCTGCCAGGGAACTCGCGCCGGGCGAGCCGTCCGGTTCGGCGATGCCGCTCGTGTGGGCGCATGCCGAATACGTGAAGCTGCTGCGGTCGTTGGCCGACGGCGCAGTGTTCGACATGCCGCCCCACACGGTGCGCCGCTACCTCCATGAAAAGCGTCAGGCCCGCTGCCGTCCGTGGCGCGAGGATTGCCCCGTCGCCAAAATTCCGGCCGGGCGGGTGCTTCGTCTCGATCTCGCCGAGCCAGCGGTGGTGCTTTACACCCGCGACGACTGGGCCACGCAGGTCAAAGCCGAGACGAAAGACACCGGGTTCGGGCTGTTCGTGGCGGAGATCGAGACGGAAGGCATGGCGGCGGGCCGGCGAGTCGTCTTCACCTGGCGCAATTCCTCGACGGGCGCGTGGCGGGGCGCCAACTTCGAGGTCGCGGTGACCGCTTAAAGTCTCGGCGCGGCGATCAGGCCTCGCCGCGCCTCCCCTCGCGGAGCCACCAATAGACGACCAGAAGCCCGATCAGCGCGACCCCGATCAGCAACAGCAGCAGGGCGGACTCCTCGACCCACGCGGCGATCGGCACGGCGACCGCCAGGAAGGCGCCGGTCACGCAGAGTTTCCAGGCCCGCACATTTAGGCCGGAAACGAACACGCCGAGCGCCAGCAGCGTCAGCAGCATGAGGCCGGTCGCATTGGCCTCGATCGAACTTTCCGCGTTGGTCTCGTTGATCAGATACATCGCGATCAGCACCGCGGCCCATTGCAGGACCTGGATGACGATCATGGCGATCCGCCCGCCGCTCGGGGTGTAACGCCATCCCGCGACGATGCAGATGACGCCGATGACCGGGGTCACATACGCCCAATAGATCGTCTTTGGCGTTGCGGAGATGCTCTCCCAGCTGACGCCGACGAGGGTGAGCACGATGATCAGGGCGTAGGGAAGGTCGCCGATCAGTCCCAACCAGGACCGCTCCGGCTGTCGCGGCGCGGGCGGGACGTCGGCGGGAATCTCGGAGGGTTGAATGTGAGGCGGAATTTCGGAGGCCATGCTGAAGCTCTTTCGTCGCCGGCGTCGCCGGGTGATCGGCGCCGCAGACGGTAGCAAGAAAGGCCGCCGCCGCGCGAACGCCGTCTTGTGAGCGGAGAGACGCGGTGCGCCGAGCCTGCGAGCATCCCTCCGGGACCCCGCCTTGCAGATTCCGGATTGCGGGCGCGACCGCGGACAGCGGCGCGTGGAAGCGCGGGCGAGCGCTATTCCGCGGCGGCTCGCTTCGGCAAAACCCAGTTCGGGCGGACGAAGTGGCAGGTGTAGCCGTTCGGGTAGCGCTCGAGATAATCCTGGTGCTCCGGCTCGGCTTCCCAGAACGGCCCGGCCGGCGCGACTTCCGTCACTACCTTGCCCGGCCAAAGGCGCGAGACCTCGACGTCGGCGATCGTGTCGAGCGCGACGTGCTTCTGATCGTCGTTCGTGTAGAAGATCGCCGAACGATAGCTGCGGCCGATATCGTTGCCCTGGCGGTTGCGGGTCGTCGGGTCGTGGATCTGGAAGAAGAACTCGAGGAGCTTGCGGTAGCCAATTTTGGCGGGATCGAAGACGATCTCGATCGCCTCGGCGTGGTCGCCATGGTTGCGATAGGTCGCGTTGGGCACGTCGCCGCCCGTGTAGCCGACGCGCGTCGAGATCACGCCCGGCATACGTCGGATCAACTGCTGCACGCCCCAGAAGCACCCGCCGGCAAGCACCGCGCGCTCAGTGGAATTCGGCATGGACGGCTCCTTCTGTTGAGGCCCGGGGAAGGGCGCGTAGTGGTCGAAAGGATCTGGCGTTCGTTACGCCGTGTTTCAAGACGGCCGCTGCTTGCCGCCGCCCGATGCCGAGAGGCGGTTTCAAGAAACCACGGTCGCCGTTGATCGCCCGTTGCGCGACCGATCCGTGACGCTGATGCTGGGTCCCCCCCGAGGAAGGATAGCAATTTCGACGTTTACGTAGAGAAACGGCTTGACACAATGTATACACCGGCCATAGTTGTATGCGGGTTGTATGCGGTCGTCGCTTCGTCACGGGGACGTCATGAAGTGGAAGCTGCAGACAGATCGTGCGCGCTCTGCGGTCGGCTTGGTTTTTGGGCGTCGGGGCGCCGCCGATATCTGTCGGCTCTCCCGCGGGCCGAGGACCCTGCACAAAAGGACGCATCGCGGCGGTCGGCTGCCAAGCGCTCCGCGTGACGGCGACTTCTGGCTCGTTTGCGCGCTGATTACGGGGGTGGGCGTGGACAAGTGAGGTTCGTTCAATATGAAGAAGATCATCAAATAGGGTCTGTCGATAAAGCTAAAGTGCGAGATGGAGTGAGACGGCCTTTGAGGGGAAGCGCTATGGTGGGAAAGTTATTGTGGCTTGCCGGTGCGCTAACTGCGCTGTCCTTACCATACCCCGCAATTGCCTCTACCTGGCTACCGTTTGGTAATGAGGCGACGATAGATGTTATATATTCAGGGATAATTACGAGCGGCTACGACGCGACTGGAATTATATCGGCCGGTACAGCTGGGTCTCTTGCTGGCGACACAGCAGTCGTGAGTTTCGCCTACGAGCTTTCGCAAGGAACATACACCAACAACGGGAGCTCTTCGTCGTACACAAATTTCGATACTAATTTGCAAACGGCGCCCACTCCTGTTCAATGGGCAATTACGATAGCGTCTCCAAGCGGCGATACGATTGGCGCTATGAATGGTGCTAGTACGAGCGGTTTGGATGCAGCGTCGGTCGGCACCACGAACCAATCGGCTTCGTTGATTCTGCCAGAATACGGGGAAATGTTTTCGATCAACGCATCGGCTTCCAATCCTTTGATCTCATCGTCAATTTTACAAAGCTACAGCATCGACAACATATTCCTTTCGCTGGCGTTCTCCTTCAGCGGCACGGATTGCCAAGTCCAGTGTTTCAATGCCTACGGCAATATGATCTTTGGAGATATCAGCGCTACATACACACCTCAGCTAGCTGTTACTCCTCTACCAGCCTCGCTCCCGTTATTCCTTACAGGTCTTGGTGTGCTTGGAGTTTTTTGTTGGCGGAAGAAGCAAAAGATAGTTGCCGGCCAAACCGCCACGGGTGAGATCTAGGATACTAAACTCGATCCTGCGAAAAACGCTCGTTCGTAAAGGCGGATTAAAGGGCAGCAGGGCCGCTTCCCTCTTCCCCGAGAAGCGTCGTGAGATCGCGGCTCTTGCGGCGCGGTGGAAGAAGACGTAGCACCTGCACGCGCGGCCTTGACGACTTCCTCAATTTCGCCTGCGCTACGGAAGGGCTTTACATTTTGGTCAGGGATTGTCAGTTTTCCGAAAGTGTTCTCATAAGCTGTCAAGATCTCTGCCGCAGCACGTAGAAATCCTTGAACTGTTGGGGTGACATAGCACCTGTTACTAGGTCAAGCACCCCCGTGGCTGACGCCGAGGGGAAAGCGCCGCCTTTTACCTCTCGGTCGGTCATCACGAGCGGGGTGCTCCTCGCCGTCATTACGAGGGGAGCCGCGCGTCGGCGTGACGTCCGAAGCAATCCATCGCCGAGCCGGCGGCCCGGATGGCTTCGTCGCCGCGCTCCCGCAGCGACGGCTGGCGACGCGTCCTTTTGGGAATTGCCTTTCTCTTGAGAACAAATAACGAACTTAAATCTTTCGTATTTAGCCATTCTGTGCTATGTTGACAATGATCGCCGCACGGGCGGCGGAATAGCGGAGCTCGCATGAACGACAAAGCGGCGGAACCCAGGCGGCGGCTGCATGCGGTCGGGCGTCAAGCGCGCCGGGAGCGCATCTTCGAGCGCATCCGGCGCGGCCTTTCCTACGACGAGATCGCGCGCAAGGAGGGGCTGTCCGTCCAGCACGTGCGGCGGATCGTGGTCCAGGCGCTGAAAGAGCGCGAGGCGCATTCGGTCGCCGACCACGCCAAGCTGCAGCTCGACCGGCTCGGGCTCGCGCTTCTGATCACCTCCAGGCGGTCGCCGACGGCGAGCGCACGGCCGTCGCGCCCTTCCTCAAGGCGCTCGACCGGCTCGACCGCTACCATAAGCTCGCCAGGGAGCATCAGGAGGAAAACGACGACGCCAGGCGAAAACTGATCGCCAAGATCAATTTCGCCGCGGCCAACCTGGGCTACGATGCGCCGGCCGCGCCCGGGCAGGAGGCCTGAAATGGCGACGATGGCGGGCCCGCCCGGGCGGCGGCTGGACGCCCTCAACAAGGCCCGGCGGCGCGAGCGCATCTTCAAGAGCCTGCGGCTCGGCTCATCCACCGCCGACATCGCGCGCGAAGAGGGGCTCACCGCGCGGCGCGTGCGGCAGATCGTCAGCGAAGCGTTGCAGGAGAGGCCGGTGGACGGGACGAGGGACCACGCGCTGCTGCAGCTCGCCCGCCTCGATCCGGCGATCAGCCTCCTGGCGGGAGAGATGGCGCAAGGCCACATAAGGCGGTTTCGCCCTCCTCGAGCTCATCGACCGGCGCGACCGTTACCAGGGCGGCGCCGCCGCGCATGCCGTCTACGACAAGGCGGCGCGCGAGAGGCTGTTCGCCAAGATGAGCCGCATCGCCGAGCGCGAGGCGAAGAAGGGGGAAAGACGCGCGGCGCGGGCGTGGGCCGCGCCAGCCTCGGCAGGCGGCGGGACGGAGGGTGGGGAGGCGGACGGCGCGGCGGCGGCCGAGCCGGAAGGTCCGCCCGCGCCGAGTGTAAACCATTGAAAAGGCGCGATTGGCGAACCGATCTGGCTTCCGCTGAGGTTCCTTTTGCTTCCCCTGGGGTTGCCTTTGCTTCCGCCGGCGCGCGGCTTCCCTCCCCGGGCGGCCGGCGGCCTTCCCGCCGCGTCAAAGCACGTTCCGCCGCTTCCTTGACGGTGCCGAAGACCGCCGCGCTTGGCCCGGCGAATCGCGATCCGGCGCTCTCCGGGGCGAGCCCGGGGAGCGGGGCCCACTCGGCCGCCTTCACCGCCTTCAGCTTCTCGATGCCCAGCATGTTAAGCGCCATCGATTCGTAGAACGGCTCGCTCTCGCCCTTGCGCATCTTGCGGATGAAGTACTTCTCGAAGCCGACCTTCGCCGCGTGAACCCACTTGCCAGACGAGGACCAGTTGACGTTGCGCGGCGGGATCTGCGGCTGCGCGACGAAAGCGATGCCGCTGTCGCCGAAGTCGGCGAGGCAGACCGCGTTCCAGGTCGCCTGGAACGTCGGCTTGGCGCCGCGCAGGAGTTGCCCGATGTTGCGCGCCGTCGCCGTCACCATCGACTCGATCATGAAGCCGGTCTTCGGCACGCCGCAGGGCACCGGCGTCGGGCCGGTCGGCGGGATCGCCACGCAGACGCCGATCGAGAAGATGTTCGGGTAGGTCGGATTCTGCTGGTGCTTGTCGACGATGACGAAGCCGCGCGGATTGACCAGGCCCTCGATGCCCATGAGAGGTTTGATGCCGCGGAACGCCGGCAGGATCATCGAGAAGCCGAAAGGCAGCTGCTTGGCCACCTTGATCGAGCCGTCGTCGCCGACCTCCTCCACCGTCATCTTGCCCTGCTCGACCTGTTTGATGCGGGCGCTGGTGATCCACTTGATGTGGCGGTCGCGCATCTCGCTTTCGAGCAGGCCCTTGGTGTCGCCGACGCCGTCGAGACCGAGGTGGCCGACATAGGGCTCGGCGGTGATGAAAGTCATTGGAACCTGATCGCGGATCTTGCGGCGGCGCAGTTCCGTCTCGAGAATGAAGGTGAATTCGTAGGCCGGACCGAAGCACGAGGCGCCTTGCGCCGCGCCGATCACGATCGGGCCCGGATTCTTGCAGAAGGCCTCGAACTTGCCCGCCGCCTTCTCGGCGTGATCGATATGGCAGATCGAGGTGGTGAAACCGTCGGGCCCGAGACCCTCGATCTCGTCGAACGCGAGTTCCGGCCCCGTCGCGATGACCAGATAATCATACCGCAACTTCGAGCCGTCCGCCGTCTCGAGCGTGTTCTCCTTTGGGCACAGGTTGATCACCGGGCTCGCCTTAAAGCCGATGTCGCGCTTGGCGAAGGTGGGCGCGAGGTCGACCTGAAGCGCCTCGCGGGTGCGCCAGCCGACCGGAACCCAGGGGTTCGAAGGAACGAAATGATAAAGCGGATCCTTGGTGACGACGGTGAGCTTGTCCTCCCGCCGCATCTGCTCCTTCATCTCGTAGGCCATGATCGCGCCGCCCAAACCGGCTCCCATGATCACGATGTCGGCCACGCGTTCGCCTCCTGAGTTGGCTGGCGGAGCGCTCCACCGCGGCCCGCATCGCAGCCACATGATGGAAATATTCGAATGTGTCAATGTAACCAATTGTCGCATTCGGGCGCCGCACCCGAACCGGCGCGTCCGCGCGTCGCCCCGGCGCATGCCTGTCGCCTTTCGGCCGGACTACGAAAGCCGCTTGATCAGGAAACTATAGGCTCCGCCTTCCCGCTTCGATTCGACCAGCTGGTTGCCGGTCATACGGCAGAAGTCCTCGAAGTCGGCGGGCGAGCCCGGGTCGGTCGCGAGAATCCGCAACGTCTCTCCGGTCGGCACGCCCTTCAGCATTTTATGCGCCTTGAGGATTGGCAGCGGGCAATTGAGGCCCTTTGCATCGAGAAGATGCTCAGCCATCACTCTCTTTCCTGACTCTTTCCTCGGTGAATGCGAGCGCTTGGGCCGCGGCGGCGCAGATGTCAAATGCAGAGATTGTACTTCGGACTTCAACGCCTTCTCGATATTGGTCGCGGCGCGCTTCCGGCGGGATCCAACAGGCGGTATCCCGCGGCCCCGGTGGATGACCCTGGCGCATACCAGTCGAGTTTGTCGCGCAGCGACACCACCGACCCGACGATGACGATCGACGGGCCCTTGAGCCCGGCGGCGCGCGCCTTCGCCGCCAATGTGCCGAGCGCGCCCACGATGACCCGCTGGTTGGCCCGTGTGGCGTTGTCGACGATCGCCGCGGGCAGATCGGGGCTCGCTCCGCGGGCGATGAATTCGGCTGTCAGCGCTTCGAGGTTGCGCAGGCCCATGTAGATTGCGACCGTCTGGCGCGGCTGTATCAGCGCCGGCCAGTCGAGGTCGATCTTGCCGTCGCGGCCGTGTCCGGTCACGAACACGCAGGCCTGCGCGTGGTCCCGGTGGGTGAGGGGGATGCCGGCATAGGCCGAGGCGCCGATCGCAGCGGTCACGCCGGGACAGACCTGAAACGGGACGCCGTGCTCCGCCAGCGCCTCGATCTCCTCGCCGCCCCGGCCGAACATGAATGGATCGCCGCCCTTCAGACGGAGCACCCGCCTGCCTTGCCTGGCGAGCTTGACCAGAAGCGCGCTGATTTCCGGTTGCGGCAATTCGTGATCGTCCGGCCGCTTGCCGACATAGATGCGCTCCGCCTCGCGCCGCACCAGATTGATCACTCGTTCGTCGGTCAACCGGTCGTAGAGCACGACGTCCGCCTTCTGCATGAGCCTCAGCGCGCGAAAGGTCAGGAGATCCGGGTCGCCCGGCCCCGCCCCGACGAGATAGACTTCGCCCTGCGGAGAGGCGCGCTCGGCGCCCCAGCGCTCGATCTCGCGCTCGAGATGAGCCTCAGCCACGCCTTCGTTGCCCGCAAGCGCGGCCTCCGCGATCGGGCCCTCGAGCACCGCCTCCCAGAACCGCCGACGCATGGTCGGATCGGAGATCGCCGCTGCGACGCGCCGGCGAAAGCCGCTCATGAGCTCTGCAAGCCGGCCGTAGGCGGCAGGGATCATCGTCTCGAGCCGCGCTTTCAACATGCGCCCCAGAATCGGCGAGGCGCCGCCGGTTGACACTGCGATCACCAGGGGACTGCGGTCGACGATCGAGGGCATGATGAAATCGGAGAAGTCTTGGCCGGTCGGCGACGTTGACGAGCGCGCCGGCCTTCTTCGCCATCGACCGCGCCGCGTCGACAAGGCGCTCGTCATCGGTCGCGATGAAGCAGAGCGCGGAGCCGGCGAAATCCTTGGGCGCAGGATCACGCGGCTCGTGTCGAAAATTCGCACGCACGCGCAATTCGAAAAACTCGTCGCTGAGTTCGCTGGAGAACGCGGTGACGCGCGCCTCAGAACGGACGAGAAGCTCGGCGCGCCGCGCCGCAACGACTCCTCCGCCCACGACGAGTGCGGGCCGCCCGCGCATGTCGACGAAAATCGGCAGGTCGCCCATTACATCCACCTGCGTTGAGTCGCCGCGCACGCCCGTGCGGTAGGGGCTGTTGGACGCTCGGCCGGGACAGCGGAGGCCGCAAAGCGCGAGCGTCGGTTGAATACGTCGAAACGCCCGACTCGCCGATGGGCAAGCGTGTGGGGCAAGTGACTTAAACTGGCCATCCGGGAACCGATCACATCGCCGTCAGGGCGATCGTCGACCACCGTTCTGCGGCGCACACAATAGGCGAAATGGGCCTCGGGCGCGAGATCTTCAAGCGCCGCAGAATGGTACGCGTGCGCGGAGAACGGCGTCCCCGACAGAGGCGCACCGTCACGCCGCTGCCGCAAGGCGGTTCCTGTCGCGTCCGCTCCACAGAGCGCGCGCGCGTTTTTCGGCGCCGGCTGCGTCGCCGGCCTCGCCCAGGGTCCGCAAGGCGATCGCGAGCGTGCCGACCACCGCCGCCTCGCCGTATTCGTCGTCGACCTCGCCCCTCCACAGCGCGCCGAGCCGCGTAAGATCCATCGATTCGTCCGGGACCTGGCGAGGCTCGACGATCATCGGCGGCCAGCGCTCATCTTCGAGGCGCCCCTTGATCGTCATCAGCACGTCGGCCGGCTTGCCGGGCCGGCGCTCGATCTCGCCGCCCTCGCCGCGGAAGACCGCGAGCCGAGGCTGCCCGAGGAGGACGCCCGCGCCGCGATGGATCGCCATATATCCGGGATGGAAGACGCCTTGGAGCATGCAGGTCGCGCCGAACGGATTAAGCATGCGCGCAAAGGTGTGCACCGGCGAGCGGAGGCCGAGGATCGGGCGCAGTTCGAGCATCTCGGCGATCTTCGGGCTAAGGGCGTCGATCGGTAGATAAGCGAAATTCCGCGCAGCGAGGGCGTCGGCCGCCTCGTCGAGGCTCGAAGCCACGGCGACCCCGAGCGCGCGAAGGGCGGCGCCCGTGTAGACGCGCCCCTCCGCGTGCGCTTCCGCCCCGTGCATGAACACCCGCCAGCCGTTGCGCGCCAGGAGCAGCGCGGAGAGGATGAACCACGGCAGCTGGCGGCCCTTGCCGGCGTAAGACGACCAGTCGACGTCGACTCGCGGCGCGTTCGCGGGCCGCTGCATCGTGGCGCGGGCGGCACGCACGAATCCTGCGATCTCGGCCGGGCTCTCCTCCTTCACCCTGAGCAGCATCAGGAACGCGCCGAGCTGCTCTGGCAGCGTTTCGCCGTTGAGGATCATCGCCATCGCCTCCTCGGCTTCCTCGATCGTCAGTGAGCGCGTCAGCGTCTTGCCGCGGCCGAGAATATTGATGAATCGGGCGAAGGGATGGGGTTGGCGCTTCATGGCGAAACAGGTCCTTGTCGCGATCTCGCGCTTGGCGCGGACTGGAACGGCGTAGCCGGGGCGCCTACGTGACCAATATCACAGAGAGGAAGCGCTCGGCATCGCGCGATGATCCGCCGATACTTGCGGCGTGCAGAAAGGATGTGAGAACCTCCTCGACTGGAGTGCCGCTCCGCTCCCGATCCAAGAATTCCAATGCCGCCGCCTACCCCTCCGGCGCCACCAGCGTTAGCTCTGGAAAATAGGCGCGATAGCGGCGCGCGTCTTCGCCTCGGGTCATTCGCATGACCTCTTCTGTGGAAAGCGCGCGAATGGGCCGGCGGCGGCTCATGTCTTCCAGCCGGCTGGTGTAGGCCTCTGCGCTTTTCGCGGCCGCCTCGGCCTCGACGATCACCCCGCCTTCGCCATGCACCCGCGCGTTCACCCAATCGCCCGGTCGAATTCCCGCCGCTTCGCGCACGGCCTTCGGCAAAGTGACCTGCCCTTTCACCGTGACTTGGTCGGCAACTCACACTCCGTAATACGATTTTAGATGAAAGTAATACGATCAACCACCGTGGTCAACGACTCGATTTGGCTGCATACGTCGGACGGGACGGTGTTCCAACCACTCCTCGGGTCATCCCACGGACCTCGTTCTGAGGCGCCGCCAAGCGGCCTCGAAGGATGTGCTGTACGGAACCGTCTCGAATTGGCGACGCGCGACCGGTATCATCGGCTCCAACAATGGGGACGATGAGCTGGGGCGGGGCGTCGATTACTCTCCGCCTCTGCTCCGACGGCAGCCAGTATACCGGCGTCACGCGGCGCTCCTTGGATGAGCGCGCGAGCGAGCACGGTAACTTGATCCGGCGTCCGGGTGGTGGCGCCTTCCGAGTGGTGGCGCCTTCTCAGAGAAAATCGGCCGGCAAGGGCCTTGGGAGTTACGTTGGCGGCGCATCTGCTTGGATTCGGCGCGCATTCGCGCACAGCCGCCTGCCGTCACGCGCTCATCGCGTCTTGCCCGAACACCCGGCTCTGGCGGATGTCCTGCGCCTCGATGGCTGTCAGCCGGTCGAGGTTCAGATCCTGATCGCGGACGGCGAACAGGCGGTTCGCCTGCCGGAGGCGGGCGCGATCGAGGGCGTTGCGGATCGACCTGGCGTTGGCGAAGTGGGGCTGCCGGCGCCTCAGCGTGACATATTCAGTGAGAGTCTGCCTCGCCTCGGGCGTCAGCTTGTAGTTGAGCGCGGACAGCATCTTCTCGCCGATCGCCAGGAGATCTGCGTCGTCATAATCGGGAAAGTCGATATGATGGGCGACGCGCGAGCGGAAGCCCGGGTTGGAGTGGAAGAAACGGTCCATCCTGTCGGCGTAGCCGGCGAGGATCACGACGAGGTCGTCGCGGTTGTTCTCCATCGCCTGAAGCAAAATCTCGATCGAACTCCTGGCCATAGTCGCGCTCGTTCTCCTGCCGGTAGAGATAATAGGCCTCGTCGATGAACAGCACCCCGCCCATCGCCTTTTTCAGGACCTCCTTGGTCTTCGGCGCGGTGTGGCCGATGTATTGGCCGACGAGGTCGTCGCGGGTGACCGCGACGAGATGCCCGCGCCGCACGTAGCCGAGCCGGTAGAGGATCTCGGCCATGCGCATGGCGACCGTCGTCTTGCCCGTCCCGGGGTTGCCGGTGAAGCTCATGTGCAGGGTCGGCGCCTGCGACGAAAGCCCGAATTTGGACCGAACCCGGTCGACGAGCAGCAGCGCCGCGATCTCGCGGATGCGCTGCTTGACTGGCGTGAGACCGATCAGCTCGTCGTCGAGTTGCTGCAGAACCGGGCCGACGCCCGACTGCGCGAACTCCTCGGCAAGATTGATTCTCGCCGACTCCGCGGGCTCGGTTCTGCGCTCCTCGTTCATGCGTACCGCTTCCCTTCCGGCCTGTCGGTCGCGTAGGCGCGCATTGCGTAACGCTGCTGCCGGCCCGGCCCTTGCGAGCGCTCGAGGCGAAAGCCTTCCTCGTCCTTCGGCCGGTTGACGATGAAGGATAATCGCACCGACTCCCAGCCGTGCGAGGAATCGAAGGCCGACAGGCGGATGTAGCGATCGCCGTAGATCTTCCGGCAGGCGTCGAGCTCCATCAGGACGCCCTTGGCGTCCTGCAAGTCGAACATCGGCAGGCCCCACATCTCCCAGTAGGTGTTGCGGGGATGCGGGTCGTCGGTGAACTCGAGGTTCACCGCCCAGCCATTTTCAAGACAATATTGCACCTGGGTCAGGATCTGATCGTCGGTCAGATCGGGCAGGAACGAGAAGCAACCTTGTGTGATGCGCATGGATCCAACTCCTGAATTCTTTGGCCGGACGGCGCTTGGCCGCCAGGGATAGAAGGGCCGCGACGAAGCCGTCGGCGCGTCGTCGATGCACGAGAACGCTTGCGCTGATCGCCGGCGCTCGCGCTGCGACATTAGTAGGCCGCCTGCGGCGTCGGCACGTAGTCGAGCTGATCGGTCGAGGCGTAGTTGAACGTCACATCGCCCCAGACGTCGAGCGCCTGCCGGAGCGGGGTGCAGGTCTTGGCGGCCTCGGCGAGAATCGTCGGGCCTTCGTGGACGTAGTCGCGTCCGATGTTGCGGGCGAAGATCATTGCTTCCAGCGCGACGCGGTTGGCTATCGCGCCGGCCGCGATGCCCATCGGGTGACCGATCGTGCCGCCGCCGAACTGCAGCACCACATCCTCTCCGAGCAGGTGGAGGAGCTGGTGCATCTGCCCGGCGTGGATGCCTCCGGAAGCCACCGGCATCACCTTGTTCAGCGAGGCCCAATTCTGGTCGAAAAAGAGACCGTGCTCGAGCCGCATCGGACTGAAGTCCTCGCGACAGACGTCGTAGAAGCCCTTGGTGGTCGCGGGATCGCCTTCGAGCTTGCCCACGACGGTGCCGGCGTGGATGTGGTCGACGCCGGCGAGCCGCATCCACTTCGCGATCACCCGGAACGACACGCCGTGCGACTTCTGGCGCGTGTAGGTGCCGTGTCCCGCGCGGTGGAGATGCAGGACCATGTCGTTCTTGCGCGCCCATTTCGCCATGGACTGGATGGCGGTGTAGCCGATGACGAGGTCGATCATCACGATGACCGAGCCCAACTCCTTGGCGAACTCGGCGCGTTCGTACATGTCCTCCATCGTCGCGGCGGTGACGTTGAGATAGCTGCCCTTGACCTCGCCGCTCGCCGCCTCCGCGCGGTTGACCGCCTCCATGCAGTAGAGGAACCGGTCGCGCCAGTGCATGAAGGGCTGCGAGTTGATGTTCTCGTCGTCCTTAGTGAAGTCGAGCCCACCCTTCAGCGCCTCGTAGACGACGCGGCCGTAATTGCGTCCCGAGAGCCCCAGCTTCGGCTTGACGGTCGCGCCGAGCAGCGGCCGGCCGAATTTGTCGAGCCGCTCGCGCTCGACCACGATGCCGGTCGCCGGGCCCTGAAACGTTTTCACATAGGCGACGGGCAGGCGCATGTCCTCGAGCCGCAGCGCCTTCAGGGGCTTGAAACCGAACACGTTGCCGATGATGGAAGCGGAGAGATTGGCGATCGAGCCGGGCTCGAACAGGTCGAGGTCGTAGGCGATATAGGCGAAATATTGCCCCTCGGCCCCCGGAACCGGATCGACGCGAAAACACTTGCCCCGGTATTTTTCGCAGGCCGTGAGCCGGTCGGTCCAGACCACCGTCCAGGTGGCGGTCGACGATTCGCCGGCGACCGCGGCGGAGGCCTCGACCGGGTCGACGCCGTCCTGCGGTGTGACGCGGAAGCAGGCGATGACGTCGGTGTCCTTCGGCGTGTAGTCGGGCTCCCAGTAGCCCATCTTGCGATATTCCATCACGCCGGACTTGTAGCGGTCCTTGCCCTTCACGGTTTGCGACTGAACGTTCATGGACCCTCATCCTCCCTGGGCGGCTTCGATGCGGTCCGGTTTACGTGGGACATAGCTTTCAGTTAAGTTCATTGTATTGCAGGTTATGTTTTAGGATTGTAAAATGTCGCTCCGCCAGGTCACTCTCCACCAACTGCGCCTCTTCGCCTCGCTCGCGCGGCACATGAACATGACGCGGGCGGCGGAGGAGATGCATGTCACGCCCTCGGCCTTCTCCATCCAGATCAAGCAACTGTCGCAGGGTTTTGGCCTGCCGCTGCACGAGCAGGCCGGAAAGAAGCTTTTTCTCACCGAAGCGGGTCGGGCTGTGGCCGGGGCCGGCCGCGACATGCTGGAGCGACTGGATCTGCTCGGCATGGAGCTGGCGGAGATGCAGGGTCTCGAGCGCGGCCGCCTGCAGCTCGCGATGATCACTACGGCGCGCTATTTCGCCACAAGGCTGATCGGCGATTTCTGCCGCGCCCATCCCGAAATCGAGTTCGCGCTCGAAGTGGTCAACCGCGAACAGATCCTCGAGCGCATGCGGCAGAACCTCGACGATCTCTACATCATGGGCCAGGTTCCGGACGACCTCGACGTCGTCGCGGCGCCCTTCGCGGAAAATCCGCTGGTCGTCCTCGCTCCGGCCGGGCATCCTCTCGCCGGCGAGAAGAGGATCGCGCCCTCGCGGCTCGAGCGCGAGCCGTTCATCCTGCGTGAGCCGGGATCGGGGACGCGCCAGGCGACCGAGCGCTACTTCGCCGAGCACCGGATCCGCCCCGCGACCCGCATGACGCTCGGCAGCGACGAGACGATCAAGCAGGCGGTCGCGGCGGGCCTCGGTCTCGCGGTGCTGTCGCGCCACGTCCTGGCGCTGGACCCGACCCACGGGCCGTTGCGCGAGCTCGACGTCGAGGGTTTTCCGCTTCAGCGCCAGTGGACTGTCGTCTATCTGAGGGAGAAGCGGCTTTCGCCGCTGGCGCGGGCGTTTCTGGCGCTGTTGAAGGAGGAGCGCGCACCTTCGTCAACTTCTCCCGTTCGGCAGAAGGGGCCTGTGCGGGCGTAGGCGGGCATCTAAGGGCGCGGATCACGCGGGTCGAGGGACGGGGCTCGCTCGCCCGCTCTCACTTGGCGAGCGAGCAGTCGTGACCCTTCATACGCTCGCAGAGCGCAGCCGCGTCGGCCTTGGAAAGGCCGGGGACGCGCAGGGCGTAGCTCGTCTCGCCGTTGGCTTCGACCTTTTGAACGCCGATCGTCGCTCCGTTGAGCGCTCGGGCGTATTTGGCGTTGAGACGCGCGGCGGCGGCGGTAGCTTCGGCCTCGGATTTCGGCGCGGGGAACTGAAGTGCCCAATTGCCTGCTTTCGCAGCGGAGCCCTGATCCGTCTCCAGCGCGCCGGCGATCGCGCCGAAGGCGTGCGCCACAACATCGACCTTCTCGGGGCTCTCTGCCGGCGCGGGCGTCTGCGAGACGGCGGGGGCCGGCGGGATCGCCGGCGGCTGAGGGCGAAGGGGACTGACTCCGCGTCTCCGCCGCAGCGGCCGACGTGGTCGCGACAGTCCTGGCGACGATGGGGCGAGGGGCAAATCTCCTCGAAAGCCTCGCAGCGGGTTCAAGCCTTGGCGCCAAAGGCCGTATGGTGGCGACTGCCTCTTTCTTGGACCTCGCCGCGGACGCCGCCTGAGACGGCGGGGCGTCGCTTGCGTCGTCGGCTCGTCGGAATCCGTTGCCGATCGCGACGTTGTCGTGTCCGGCGTCGCATCCGGATGCAAGGAAGCTGCAGGCATTGTTTCGGAATCAGGTGCCGGGACCGCCGAACGCGGCGGAGCGGCGGTCAGAGTCGTCGCAGCCGGCGCATCGACCATCGCCGGGGTCGTCGGTGTAACGGCCGGCGTATCAACCCCGGCCGCGACCGGCGGCGCATCGACCACCGCCGGGGCTGGCGCCGCGGCGGGTGGCAGGTCTGTGCTTGCCGGGGTCGAAGGCGCGGCGGCAGGCATATCGACTGTTGCCAGAACCGGCAGCGAGACGACTGGCGGGTCAACCACGGCTGAGGCTTGCGGAGTTGGGGCCTGCGAGTCGACAGCTGCGGTGACCGCTGGCGCGGTCGCGGCGCCTTGCGTATCTTCCATCGCCGGGATCGGCGGTGCAGGGGCTGGCGTATCGGCTGCCGGCGGGACCGGCTGCGCAGCGACTGGCGTATCGACCGCCGTCGGAAGCTGCGGCGCAGCAGCCGGCGGCGTATTGACCGGCGCCGCGGTGGCCGGCGTATTGACCGAAGGCGGGACGGCCGGCGTATCGATCGACGCCGTAAGCGGCGGCGCAGCGGGCGACTTGGCCGCCGGCTCGGCCGCGGCGGGGGGCGAAGGTGCAAAGGCTGACCGGGTGGGCATATCGCCGAATGACATTTGAGCGCCGCGGTCGATCGGTTGCTCCCGCGCGCTGACAACATCGAGACGCGCCGGTTTAATGATGGTCGCCAGCGCGCTCGCGCCGGCGTCGCGCGAAGCCACGCCGGTTTCGTCGCCCGACCTCTGCGTCTTGGTCTCTCGCTGGGCGAGCAACACGCCCGGGGCTGCTTTCGGAAGTGCGGGCGAGCGCGCCTGAGGACCGAAAACCACGATGACCAACGCCGCGCCCGCCAGCGCCGCGCCGGCCGGCGCCAACGACGAAACCCCGGGCCTCCAGCCGCGCGCCCAGCGCTTCTTCACGAAATCGGCGCGGTCCGGACTGACCCAGCGCAAAGAGCGGAGCCTCGAGGCTTGGCCGATCGCTTGGATGGCGGGCGACCCGCTTAGCGACATGGAAGATGGCGGCCGGCTCAGGAGCATCGGCCTGGCGCTCTGCGACGGAGGCAAGGGCGCGAGCCGCCGCGCCATATCAATTAGCAGGGCATCCTCGGCGCTGGTCTGCAGGACGCTGACGGCGCGCCGGCAACGCTCGAACGCGTCGAGATCGATTCCCCCAGGCTCTGGTAGCTCCGAAACGCTCATGTCGTACTCTTCGAACGCGGACCGGGTCGGGGCGCGCCTCAAACCCGCCATTCCGAACGAGATTGCACCCGTCGTCGGATAAACGCCAAGATTGGCGCCGGGGAGGCCAAATCAAGGCGACCGTCCCCTAAAAATCATGAACCGTTGCCGCGAGTTACGCAAGGTTCTCGGCAGTCGGGAGGACCTTTGACCGCTTCAAAAAACTTGCCAAGAATTTCCCTGAGGCGTCAGAAAATTTCCGCCAGGCTTCCATTTCCTTCCGTTCGTTTCCAAGAATCTCACAACGAAACCAAATGTTTTCAATTCGTTAGGCCCAACGCAGCGCCGGAATGCATCAAAAATTCCTCGCGGCGACATTCGTAGATTCTACGCCAACAATCAACGCTCCCAAGTTGCCTTTACTTCGGCGATCGAACAGTCTCCGCGCGGCGGTCGGGACGCGTTCGAGGAAAGCGGACAAGCATGTTCTCCTGTGTGACCTTGAAGAACACAATGAGAACAATAGGTCGTTCTGTCAAGCAACATATTTGTCGATCCGTGGACGGCTTTCACCGGCGGCGGGTTCGCACCATTGGGACACGCGGTGACGCGCAACCTGGGGAAGCACGGACCTCCGGCGCGGGCGTGCGGTTCCGCTCGACGCTCGTCAAACGCCTCTCGCGAGAGGCCGGGAAACGCGAGGCGCCGAAGGCGAATCAGCCTTCAGCGGCGTCTTCTTCCGACGGACCGGCGTTTTCGAGGATGCGGTCGGCGATGAGACCGGCGTTCTCGCGGATGCCGCGCTCGATCCGGTCGCTCATCTCGGAATTGGACTTGAGGAAGGCCTTGGCGTTTTCCCGACCCTGGCCGAGACGGACGCTGTCGAAGGAGAACCAGGCGCCCGATTTTTCCACGATCCCCGCCTTGACGCCGAGATCGACCAGTTCGCCCGTCTTGGAGACGCCTTCGCCGTACATGATGTCGAATTCGACCTGCTTGAACGGCGGGGCGACCTTGTTCTTCACCACCTTGACGCGCGTCTGGTTGCCGACGATCTGCTCGCGATCCTTGATCGAGCCGATGCGGCGGATGTCGAGGCGAACGGAAGCGTAGAATTTGAGCGCGTTGCCGCCCGACGTGGTTTCCGGCGAGCCGTACATCACGCCGATCTTCATGCGGATCTGGTTGATGAAAATGACCATGGTGTTGGAGCGCGAAATGGAGGAGGTCAGCTTGCGCAGGGCCTGGCTCATCAACCGCGCCTGCAGGCCCGGCTGGGATTCGCCCATCTCGCCCTCGATCTCGGCTCTCGGCGTCAGCGCCGCGACCGAGTCGATGACCAGGACGTCGACCGCGCCCGAGCGGACCAGGGTGTCGGTGATTTCGAGCGCCTGCTCGCCCGTGTCGGGCTGGGAAATCAAGAGGTCGTTGAGGTTCACCCCGAGCTTTTTCGCATAGACGGGGTCGAGCGCATGCTCGGCGTCGACGAAGGCGCAGACGCCGCCCTTCTTCTGCGCCTCCGCGATCACGTGGAGGGTCAGCGTCGTCTTGCCGGACGATTCGGGTCCGTAGATTTCCACCACCCGGCCGCGCGGTAGGCCGCCGACGCCGAGCGCGATGTCGAGGCCGAGCGATCCGGTCGACACCGTCTCGATCTCCGCCGCCGGCTGGTTCTTGCCGAGCCGCATGATCGAGCCCTTGCCGAAGGCGCGTTCGATCTGCGACAGGGCCGCATCGAGGGCTTTTGTCTTGTCCACGCTTGCGCCTTCCACCACGCGAAGAATCGGCTAACTCATCGATTCGGGTCCTTCTCTCACGGCGGGGGTTTGCTCCGCAACTCACGGTTCCGCGCTGTCCCGCACGCATTTGTACATGATTTGTTCCAAAAGGCAAGTTCTTTTTCCGTTCTAGCCGGAACGCGCTCTTGGCCGCAGCCGGCCCGACGTCGGGCAAAGCGAAAGACGCGCGTGGCGGTGATGTCCAACGCCATGGCCACGCGCGGCGTCGATCGCTGTCGCCGGATTCGATTATCTTGTGACCTTGAATCATTGGCGGCGATTTGATTTTTTTGCCACAATGGCGAATTCGGCCGGCGGCGGCCGATGCCCGAGGAAGTTCCAGGTGCCTTACTTCGTCCGCCAGCCCTACGCCACGCTAGCCGCCGCCCCGCGCCAGACGGAGGATTCGGCCGATATTCTCGAGCTTGCGAAAAACGTGCTGGCGCTCGAGGCGGGCGACCGCGAAAAACCGCCATTTCGAATCCGCGAGCCTCTCAGGCCGGGAGGACAAGGGGCCATGGTCCTGGAGTTGGCGCTCGATGCCGGGGCGCCCGCTCGAACGATCAGCCTCGCGGCGGGCGATCTTTCAGGAACAGGTTCGCGCATTGCCTCGGACTCGATCAGGATCAGTCCGTCGACGCTGATTCTAAGGACCGGCGATCCGGTCGATGTCAGGGTGACGGTCGAGGCGCCGCCCGGCGCACAGCCGGGCTGCTACGATGGAACGATCTCAGCGGCCGAAGACGATTCCTTCGCAATTCCGTTCCAAGTCGAGATTGCCTGAGGCAGGCCGACGCAAGGCTCGCCCTTCACGCGTCCCGCTCGATCATGAAGTCGAGGAAGTGCGCGATGAAGTCCCGGTCGTCTCCCGACGCGCCGGCAAAGGCGGCGGGGAAGGCCGCCCGGGCCCCTTCGGCCAGCCGTGCGGCCGCGCTCCGCGCATAGGCGAAGCAATTGTGGCGCTCCATTGCATCGAAGACCCATGCGACTTCGGCTTCCTTGCGTTGGCCTCTGGGCGCGGCGAGAAACCGCGACAGCCGCGCGCGCTCCGACGCATCGACCCGACCCGCGAGCCTGGCGAGCATCAATGTTCGCTTTCCTTCGTAGATGTCGCCGAGAATCTCTTTGCCGTAGCGATCCCGCGAGCCGGTAAGGTTGAGGACATCGTCTCGAATTTGAAAGGCGGCGCCGAGGAAAAAACCGAAGGCATTGAAGGCGTCGAGCTTCGCGTCGCCGCCGCGGGCGATCAGCGCGCCGATCCGGCACGGATGGATGAAGCTGTACCAGCAGGTTTTCTTCAGCGTCATCCGTAGAAAATCAGACGGACCGACCGCGAGGTCGTTGTCCCGGATCCAGCCGAGTTCCATCGCCTGGCCTTCGAGCGACTCCGAGACCAAATGGTCGAACTCGTCGAACACCCGCCAGGCGGCTTGCGCGCCCAAGAGATTGAAATTGCCTCTGAGCAGGCGAAACGCGTGCGCCATCATCGCATCGCCGACGTTGATGGCAAGCGGGACGCCCAGTTGGGCATGGAGGCAGGGGACGCCCCGCCGGCTTTCGCTTTGATCCTGGATATCGTCGTGGATGAGGAAGGCGTTATGCAAGAGCTCGAGCGCCGCGGCGGACGTCAGTGCGTCTTTCAGTTGGCCGCCGAAGGCCTGGCATGACGCGATAAGCAGCGCGGGCCGAATTCCCTTGCCCGACCTTGCGCAGAAGTCGCGCATCGGCTGGTAGAGGTGCTTCCCGGGCTCGCCGTTCGGCAGGCGTTCGAGCAGCGTATCGCGAACGCGTCCGCCATATTCGGCAAGTCGTTCGAGAAAGGCGGCTCGCTCCATCGGCCGGTCACGCCTTCTGCCTGACGCGGATGCCCGGCCGCGCGGCAGTCCTCGGCGGCTCGACGCCGGCCGCTTTCAGCGGCGTCGCGAGATCCGCCAAGGACCAATCGGCAAGCCATGGCGCCGCCGTCGCCGCGGCGGCGGAGACCGCATCCACACCCGGCGCCGGGGCGCCGAGACCGGGCAAGGTTTCCGCGCCCGGGAACAAGCCCGCGGGGGGCCCGATCAAAGAGAGCGCCCGCGCCACGATCGGGTCGGAGAGCAGGCCTCCCCCGGCGGCGAGCGCATCCCCGAAAGGCGCAACGGCGGCGAGAGGCCCGGCGCCGCCCGCGGTGATTCGGGTCGCGCTCTGTCCCATGGAAAGCACGGCCTCGACCGCCTTGGAGAAGCGGCCGTCCCACGGCAGGCCGGCCTGATAACGGGCGCGGTCGTAAGATCGGAAAGGGGCCAGCGCGTCGGGCTCGTGCAGATTCCAGATCCGGCAGCGCGGCCGGTCCGAGCCGCTCCGTTCGAGAATCGCGTTCACGGCCCGGCGAGCCGCCTCGTTGGCGCCCTCCATCGTCGCCAGGTCGGTGTAAGTGCGAACGTAGTCCGAGGCCAGAACGAAATTGGGGATCGAGGTCGCCGCCTCCGGCCTCAGCCGCCATGTGTTCGCGTTGTTGACGAGCAGCGGCTCGACGTCCTGTTCGCGGCCCGGACTGGACGGATCGTCCACGATGTCCGGATCGAGGAACCAGAAATGCAGATCCTCGTCTCGCAGGACCACGGCGCCGCCCACGTTGAGGCTGCGCTTCAATTGGGCCCAGACCTCGTCCGCGATCTCCTGACGGGTGCAGTCGATCGCCGCCTTGCCGTTGGAGCCCGGCGTGTCCCACTGCGAGATGTCGACCGAGAGAATGCCCCGGGTCTTCCCATCGCCCCAGTCGGCGAAGTCGATCGCGGTCCAGAATTGCCGCTGCGAAACGGCGGTCAGCGCCCAGGGGCTGTCGATGAAGATGACATGACCGTGGGTGATCGGCGCGTCGCGCAAAAGATAGAACTGGATGCCGTTCATCCATTGCACGCTGTTCGACAGCGGCGCGAGATTGGCCAGCGACGGGTCGAGCGCCGTCATCTCGGGCGTGACCAGAGGCGTCATCCGCTCCACCGGCAGCGCGCCGACGAACCAGTCGCCGGTCGCCCGCATTGTTTTGCCGCCCATCTGAACGGTCGCGGCCTCGATCCGGCCGCCGCCGACGTGGATTTCCGTCACCTCCGCGTCGAGATGATAGACGAGACCCATGGCGGTCAGATGCTCGAGCCATGGCCGGATCCACACCTGGTTGGTCGGGCCGTTCAGGAGCCGGTCCGACGCGACGCCGGGCGCCAGGATGCCGAACAGGAGCTGCACAAAGATGTCGCCGATTGTTTTGACGCTCGCAGACCGAGCCTTGGCGGCGACGAGCGAACGGGTGATGCCGATCGCAAGCAGCTTCTGGTAGGCTTCAGAGCGGCTCTCCGCTCCGACGAAATCCCACCAATCCATCTTCTCGTATTCGTCAAAGCGCCGCTCCTCGCAGGAGGTGATGACGCGCCAGACGCATCCAGCGAAATGCTCGATGTCGGCGTAGGAGATGTCGTTGCGCGGCGAAATCGCCCACAGGAAGGTCTGCAAGGTTGTCGTGAGCTCGTAGACGTTCGCGGGAAAGCGCGAGGGCAGGACAATTCCTGCCTTGTCGTAGCTGGCGACCAGAACCTGCGTCGTATCGACGAGGTTGTCGAACACCGTCCCGTCGCCGGACGGTATGCGCTTCAGCGTGTCGGTGACGTGGCGATAGAAGTTCGGGAAGAAGCGGAAGCCGTGCTCCCCCGGCACGCGCCGTCGCTGTTGTCCCCCGTCTGGGGCCGCCTCGCGCGCTTGCAGCGCGGCCAGATACTCGTTCTTGTCGCCGTGGCGCCCGAGGCCCTCGAGGACCGGGATGCTGCGCGCCTTGCCGCCCGGGATCTTCAGCTTCTCGAATACCTCGACCGCAAATCCCCGCTCGATGAGTTCGTGCGCCGCGCTGAGACCGGCGACCCCACCGCCGAGAATGACCACTTTTTGTGGCATGGCGGTCCTCCTCAAGTCTCGTCAGCCGGTTTCGAGCGAAAGGCATAAAGATCGTATTCGACGAGATAGCGCTCGAGGTTGACCTCGCCGACGCTGAAGCACTGAAGACGGTTCAGCCAGCTCAGCCGCGGCTCCGACGTCAGGTAGCGCGGCGCGAAACGCAGCGGCGCGCGCTTCGGCCCGCCGCCTGCGGCGAGGAGCCGGTATCCGTCGGGACCGAAATCGACCACGCCGCTGTACTCGGTAAGAATGATCCCGCCGCCGACGGGCCTGATCAGGGCGTTGATCTGCGCGATTCCCACCCCGTCCGGGCGAATCCGCATCCAGTCTCCGCCGAGGGGCAGAATCTCGCCGCTGAGGGCGGGGCCCTCCACGTACCCCCCGGCGCGAAGCAAGAACTTCAGGCGAAGACCATCCGGCGTCTCGCCGACGGGATCCGCGTCACGAGCGACCGGCGCGGTGACCCGGAAGAGGAACTCGGGCTCGAAGGCGAAGCGCGCCGGATGCGAGGGAGCGATGCGCCCGGACGAGGCAGGCGGGGTTACGATCGTCCTGGCGGGGGGCGGCGGCGACGGGGCAAGGGGCGTCGGCGGGAACCCACCTCGGCGCGGATCGGCCTCCCGGCCCGAGCAGGACAGGATCGGGACGAAGGCCACTAGGGCGTCGTTGGCCTGAGTCGGCAGATCGATCGCGAACCATTCCTCCCCGTCGGGTCGACGCGAAAGCTGCAACCGATAGCCGCGTGCGATCCGCTGCGCGCCGCCGTCGACGGTATAAACGGCGGTGACCACGTTGGAAGGATGCGCGGGACGGGCCGCGACGACGATCCGCGTCCCTGGACCTTGCCGCCCTCCGGCGGCGAGATCGGGCGCGTCCCAGCGTATGGTCAGGCCCTTCTCGGAATGCTCAACCATTGCGAGCCGAAGACCGATTTCATGGCTTCGGAGTTCGACGAAGCGTTCTCGTCCTTGTGGTCGAAGGAAAGCCTCCTTTCTTCGCGATCAGGATGAGACGCTTCGTCTTCGGGGGCAGGCGGCTCGTCTTCGCCGTCGGGGGAGGACGTCTCGTCGTCGTCGTCGGCATGCATCTCGTCCTCGTCATCGGCGGAATGCATCTCGTGTTCGCCGTTCTTGGCCGCGAGTCGTCCGATTCGAGCGACGGCCGTTTTGTCTTTCACTCGCAGTACGAAACGCTGCGACACCCGAAAGACGTGCTCGCCGTTCGTCTTCGCTTGGAGATAACGGACTGAGATTTCGCTCGCCACAACGATTTCGACCGGATTTCCCTGCAGCGAAATGACGAGACCCATGCCATCTGCAAGGGTGCTTGAGCGGAGCAACGGGCCATTCAAGATCGGCGGGAGGCTGTCGGCGGGCAAGACCATCGACTTCGGAGCGGCGGTATAACCCCAGTGAATAAATCATCCGACAGGACGCACGCGATAGGGCTTATAGTAACCAGCGTTTTCCAGTTGATTCACCGCGTCCACCACCGCCTTGAAAACGTCCGTTCCCGCAGGTCTTCGCAGGCAGCTGAGATTTCACGGCAATAGCCCGCTGAGCGAGGTCCATAGTATTCCTTCTGCCCGCTCTATCCTGAATACTAGAGGAAGGCCGGCGGCACCGGGAACATTTGGCGGATCCGTGGATCTGTGTCTTTGAGTCTCCCGCTGAAGATGACGGCGTCTTCGACGCGCGCGATGATATTCGCCGCGCGTCTGAACATGATGCTCGCGGCTGCCAGTTCGGGATCCGCGAGCATGTGGTTCTTAACAAAGACATTCACCGCGACGCGTCGCGAGGCGGATCGTAGCGTCGATCTTTCGACCTCAAACTTCCCGTTCGTTGGCGACCTTTGGGATAGCGTCAAAATGTCCGCCGGCACAGTTGTCGCATCGCCCGGCAGCGGCCCGAAAAGCGGCAGGAAGCGACGCCGCCACGCGGGCGCGCAGGGCCTCGTCATGGACGATCTGGCGGATTCTGCTCCACTGATCGTCGGTCAATGCGGGTCCAAATTCACTCATGCCTTGCCCTCCCGGCGCCAACTGCTCTGCGAATCCGTTCGTCAGCATCGTTCTCGCGTGTGGCGAGCAGCGCGCGAAGGGTCGCCTCTGCGCTCCGGATGAGAGGCGCGGCGCATTGCGCGACGGCTATCGCCACCGCGGTTCCGGCGTCCTGCACGGCGTTTTCGTGATCGCCGAGCGCGCTGCGGGCAAGCGCCCGGACCCGGTAGAGCTCAGGCAAATAAGTGCGCTCAACGCGGCGTTCGGCGTCCGCGATGGTTTCCGAGAGACGACGGTCCGCCTGCGCCGGGTCTCCTGAATCGATCAGCAATTCGGCGAGCCGCGGTTCGAACTGGCTGATCACGATCGACGCTCCGGTCGCCTTGAACGCCGCAATGTTCTCGATCGCGCGATAAATGGCGCCATCGCGGTCGCCTTCCTCGGCCTCCACGAAAGCCTGGGTCACCCGGGCCATGTGCTCCCAGAAGGGGAACCCCTCCTCGACGGATATGCGAATCGCTCGGGCGGCGATCGGTCCGAGTCGCTCCCACTGGCGCGCAAAGATGAGAAAGTATGACGACACGCAGAGGCAATGAACAAGCGCCGGGGGATGCTGCAGGGACTCGGCCATCTCATGGGCGCGCGCCAAGGTCGCAACGGCCTCGGGCTCGTCGCCGAGAAGCCAATGGACGTTCGCAAGCAGGGTGGGCAGCGCCAAACTCGGCGAAAGCTGGAACGCGCGGAGCGCCTGAAGATCGCTTTCTCGATCGTACCGCGCCATACCGGCTTGTCCGGCAGCCAGAGCCTCGCGATACTCGCCGCGGGAATAGTGGCTGTATGTCAGGGCATGTGCGGCCGCCAGCGCCAGGAAGGTGCTCCCCGTTTGCGCCGCCATAGCCGCGACAGAGCGCGCGGATTCGAGGGCTGGCTCCATCTCGCCGCGCATGAAATAGTTGGTCCACAGTCCCCAAGTCGCGCCGCACAGCGCCTCTTCGTCCCCTACAGCTGTCGCGAGCTCGATCGCTCGCCGGCAAGTCGTTTCGACATCCCGCGCGCCCCAGCCGTAAATCGCCGAAACCGCCGGAGCGAGCGCCATCTGGATTTGGAGTTCAATTCTGGCGCGGTCAGCGTCTCCGGAAAGCAGGGACAATTGCTCGAGCGCTGAGCGAAGGTAAGTGACGGCGGGCGCATTGGCGGCCCTGTCCAGGGCGTGGAGACCTGCCGCCAGCCAATGCGACACCGCCGGTCCCGCGAGTCCGCCCTTTGAGCAGTGGCGCGCGATCACTTCGGGCTCGGCGCCGGCGAAAGCCGGGTCCTCAGCCAGCATCGCTTCGGCGACGGCGCGGTGCAGCTCCCGCCGCCGCTTCTTGAGCAGGGACTCGTACGCCGCGTCCTGGATCAGCGCGTGATGGAAGGTGATCTCGACGACGTCATTCTCGCGATGCTCGCGGGCAAGGCCCGACTCGCACAGGCGCCGCAAGCCGATTTCGATGTCGGGATGATCGGGCGCGATCGCCTGCAACATGGCGGCCGTGAAGTCGCGGCCAATGATGCTGCCGATCTGCGCGAGTTCCTTGGCCTGGCCAAGCTGATCGAGCCGCGCCATCAGCGAGTTCCTGCAGGGTCGCGGGAATTGTCAGCGCCTCGAACGATTCCGGGCTGCGTTTGAGGCTCGGCACGGCGTCGAGCACCGTGCGCGCAAGCTCCTCGACGAACAGCGGGACGCCGCCCGCCTTCCTGAGGATCGTGCTCACCACGGATGGCGGCAGAACGTGATCGCGCACGACCTTGGCGAGCAGTTGCGCGCCCGTCGTGGCGTCGAGCGGATCCAGCGGAATCGTCACCGCGTTCTTGGCGCGAGCCCATGGCGCCTTGAATTCAGGCCGATGCGTAATGAGCAGCAGCACCTTCAGCCGTGCGATCCGGTCGACGAGCATCGTCAGGAAGTCGATCGTCGCGGCGTCGGCCCAATGGGCGTCCTCCAGAAGAATCAAGACCGGCATGTCGCGGGCCACGCCCGCCAGCCACCGCGCCAGCACACCGTACATGCGCCGAGCACGGGCCGCAGCGTCGAGATCGGGGCGCGTCTCGGCTTCAATTCCGAGGAGATCGTTGAGAAAGCCCGTGTCCTCGGAGAACAGCGTCGGAGACGCCGCGACCAGGGTATCGATCGCCGCCCGCTGGGCCTCGGCGGAGAGGCTCCGCGAAATGCCCGCCCTGATCTCGATATCGCGCACGATCGGATGCAGCGCCCGATTGGCCAAGTGAGCGGCGCAATTCCATTTCACGATCGCAGCAGGTTCGCGGCCGAGACGTTCGACCAGCGCCAACGCGAGGCGCGATTTGCCGATGCCTGGCTCGCCGCAGAGATGTACGATCTGTCCTGAGCCGCCCCGCGCCGCGCTCCAGCGGGCAAGCAGCGAATCGAGCTCCTGCTCGCGTCCGACGAAAGGATTGAGGCCGGAGATCGTGCGGGCGTCGAAACGGCTTTGCGCCGAGCCTTCGCCGAGCAGTCGGTAGATCGTGATCGGCTCGGGAAAACCCTTGAGAACAATGTCGCCCCTCTGCTCGTAGTTGAACATCCCGCCACAAAGTTTTCGCGTGGCTTCCGAGATGACGATCTCGCCCGAACCTGCAACGCCCTCCAGCCTGGCTGCGAGATTGAGCGTTTCGCCGACGATCGACTGCTCCAGCGCTAGACCGCTGGCGCTAAACTCGCCGACCACCACGACCAGCCCCGTTGCGACCCCAACCCGAACGCTTAGCGGCTCCCCGTCGGGGGTGCGCAGCTGACTGATGTTGGCGACGATATCCAGCGCCGCGCGCGCCGCGCTTTGCGCGTCGTCCTCGCGCGCCGTCGGATAGCCGAAATGGGCCAAGACGCCGTCGCCTTGATAGCGGGCGACATATCCGGACGCGCGCGTGATAACACCGGCGCAGGTGTCCTGAAAAACCCGGATGACTTCGCTGAAATCCTCGGGATCGAGTTCGAAGCGACAATGGCGTCGACGCAACCAGATCGCAGAACATCGAGGTCAGTTGTCGGCGCTCTCCCGCCGACGCGGCGACTTGCGGCGAACCTGGTCGCTGTCCGGGCGGCGCTAGCCCCCTCGGCGCCGCACGCGCTCGCAAAAACCTTTTCCGCTGTCCGAGCGTGAGGCCGAGTTCGCGCAAGTCGGCTTCGGTCAGCTCATCGATCGCGCTCGAATTCGACGTCATTGGCGGCGAGAACGTCATAAAAATCGCCGAGGCCAAACCAATTGAGCGTCGTCCGCAGAGAGTCCGTCATATGCTGATCGCCATGGCCAACCCGAACCACTGAAAAATGCCTTTGCGATCCTCCCAAGGGCCTAAAGAGAATGATGGCCTTCCGTCAGATCATACAACTGCGCCAGTCGTACATTCTTTGCAAGCTAAAGCAAGCCGCTTTGAGACGCGAAACCGAACGGCCGGCTGTCAATCTGGTTAATCCATCGTCGGTCGATGCGGGAACCCGACCATCCTGTTGTTGCTTCTGATCCTTGCCGCAGTCAAACGGCGGTTCCTAAATGGAGATTGTACGCCGGCTTTCCTCGGCGCGCTGCAGAAGGGTGATGGCTCCTTGTGAGCGCGCGATATCACACGCATTGGCAATGTCGGCGCGCGCATGTTCGAGTGCGCCGAGATTACGCTGCGCCAGACCCCGTACTCGGTAAAGTTCCGACAGGTAGACGCACTCATCCCGTCGAAGCGCCGAGTCGATGCTCGCGGTCACCCGCCGAACGGCCTCTTCTGAGCGGCCGGCGTCAATTAGGAACTCTCCCAAGGGAGCATGGATTTGGCTCTGACAAACGCCCGTACCGGTCGCCGCGAAGAGATCAAACGCCTCAAATGTCGCCGCGAGTCCCTTCTCGAGTTGGCCTCCGGCAGCCTCGCAGAGGCCCATCAGGACTTGCCCGAATGGCAGCCACATCTTAAAGCCTTCTTCTTTGGACAGTGAAACAGCGCGGGCTGATTGATCGTGAACGCGCGACCAATCCCGGCGGTGCATGAGCATCAGAGCGTTGAACGCGAGGCTGAACACGATCGATGGCGGATGCATGAATTTCTTCGGCAGCGAGAGCGCGCGTTCGAGCGCAACATCGGCTTCCCTCTCGCGGCCAGTCATCCACAATGACGCGGCCGCAAAGCTGTAGAGCGCCGTGGTCGAGGAAAACTGGAATTTCCGAACAAGCTTTTGCTCTGTATCTTCGTCGAAGAGTGCAGTCCCCGCCTCCGCGCGCGCGAGGGCGCCAGTCAAATCGCCGCGAGAATAGAGCGTGAATCCGACCGCATGATTGGCGGCGACGAGCAGCAAAGGCGATCCCGCCTCGACCGCCATCGCGTCGACCGACTGCGCCGCCGCGAGGGCCAAATTCATTTCGCCGCGCAGGAAGTGATGTGTCCACAAACCCCAGGCTGAGCTGAACATGCACTCGGAATCGCCGAGCTGGACTGCGAGCACATGAGCGCGCGAACACGCTGTCGCGACTTCGTTTGCGGCCCAACCATGGATCGCCATCGCGGCGGGCGCCAGGGTCGTCTGGATGGCGAGTTCCTTCTTGGAACGTTCTATCGACGGCGGCAGATGCTCGAGTTCTTCAAGGGCCGAGCGAAGATACGTGAGTGCGGGCGCATTCGCCGCCCTATCGAGCGCGTGCAGGCCCGCCGCCAGCCAGTGAAACACCGCCGCCTCCGCGAGCCCGCCCTTCGAGCAATGCCGCGCGATCACTTCGGGTTCGGCGCCGGCGAAAGCCGGGTCCTCAGCCAGCATTGCCTCGGCGACAGCTCGGTGCAGCTCCTGCCGCTGCTTCTTGAGCAGGGACTTCATACGCCGCATCCTGGATAAGGGCATGATGGAAGGTGATCCCGACACCGTCATTTTCTTCGCGAAGCTCGCGGGCGAGGCCCGAGTTCGCACAAGCGCCTCAGGCCGCCTTCAATGTCGGGATGATCGGGCGCGATGGCCCGCAACATGGCGCCGGTGAAATCGCGGCCGATGACGCTGCCGATCTGCGCGAGTTCCTTGGCTTGGCCAAGTTGATCGAGCCGCGCCATCAGCGAGTCCTGAAGGGTCGCGGGGATCATCAGCGCCTCGAACGATTCCGGGCTGCGTTTGAGGCTCGGCACGGCGTCGAGCACCGTGCGCGCTAGTTCTTCGACGAACAGCGGGACCCCGCCCGCCTTCCTGAGGATCGTACGCACCACGGATGGCGGCAGAACGTGATCGCGCACGACCGCGGCGAGGAGCAGCGCGTCGGCGGAGCCGTCCAGCGGGTCCAGCGCGATCGTCGCGGCGTGCTTGGAGTGAGTCCATGGCGGCTTGAATTCAGGCCGATGCGTTAAGAGCAGCAGCGCCTTCAGTCGCGCGATCCGGTCGATGAGCATCGTCAGGAAGTCGAGTGTCGCGGTATCGGCCCAGTGCGCATCCTCAACCAGGATCAAGACCGGCATGTCGCGCGCCATGCCGACCAGCCACCGCGCCAGTATCCCGTACATGCGACGCGCCCGGGAGGCGGCGTCAAGCTGGGAGTGTGTCTCGGTTTCGATTCCGAGGAGATCGTAGAGAGAAACTGCGTCCTCGGAGAACAATGTCGGAGACGCCGCGACCAGCGCATCGATCCCCGCCCGTCGCGCCTGCGCCGAGAGGCTCCGCGAAATGCCGGCCCTAATCTCGATATCCCGGACGATCGGATGCAGCGCCCGATTGGCCAAGTGAGCGGCGCAATTCCATTTCACGATCGCAGCAGGTTCGCAGCTGAGACGTTCGACCAGCGCGAGTGCGAGGCGCGACTTGCCGATGCCAGGCTCGCCGCAGACATGCACGATCTGTCCGCAGCCGCCTCGCGCCGCGGTCCAGCGGGCGAAGAGCAAATCGAGCTCCTGCTCGCGTCCGACGAAAGGATTGAGGCCGGAGATCGTGCGGGCGTCGAACCGGCTCTCGGCCGAGCCCTCGCCGAGCAGTCGGTAGATCGTGACCGGCTCGGGAGAGCCATCGAGGAGGATCTCGCCCCTCTGCTCATATTCGAACATCCCGCCGCAAAGTCTTCGGGTGGCTTCCGAGATGATGATCTCGCCCGGGTCCGCGACGCTCTCCAGCCCCGCTGCGAGATTGAGCGTCTCGCCGACGATCGACTGCTCCACCGCGATTCTGCTGGCGCTGAACTCGCCGACCACCACCGCCAGCCCGGTGGCGATGCCGACCCGAACGCTGAGCGGCTCCCCGTCGGGCGTGCTCAGCTCACTGATGTTGGCGACGATCTCCAGCGCCGCGCGCGCCGCGCTCTGCGCATCGTCCTCGCGCGCCCGGGGATAGCCGAAACAGGCGAGGACGCCGTCGCCTTGATAGCGCGCCACGTACCCCGACCCGCGGGTGATGATGCCGGCGCAGATATCGTGAAAAACCCGGATGATCTCGCTGAAATCCTCGGGATCAAGCCGAAGCGACATGGGCGTGGATCCGACCAGATCGCAAAACATCGAGGTCAATTGCCGGCGCTCTCTTACCGGCGCTCGGCCATCCGCCAGGCTCGCGCGTTGCCCATGCGGAGGCAGCCCGCACGGCGTCGCTCGCGCCCGCAAGAACCGTTTCCGCTGTCCGAGCGTGAGGCCGAGTTCGCGCAGATCGACCTCGGTCAATTCGTCAATCGCGCTCGAATCGACGTCATTGGCGGCGAGCACCTCGTAAAAATCGCCGAGACCAAGCCGGTCGAGCACCGTCCGCAAAGGATCTGTCATGCGCCGATCGCCATGCCGACGCGAGGACTTTGTACCTTCCCTTAGGCCCCGTCCCCCGGGGTCTGAGGGAGAACGACGACCTCCCGCCAAATCACACAACTGCACCAATTGCGATTTTTGCGCTAGTGATACAAGCTTTGCAAGCTAAAGGATCAGCGCTGACCCGAGGGGCAATGCCGGCGGACGGCTTGATCGGCAACGCGTAGCTTTCGGCTGGCCTCCCGGACCTTGATGCGTCATCCAGAGCGACCCCCTCCGTTCACCGCTTACTTTCGGCCAATTGTCTCCCGACTCGCAAAATGGACCGCTTCGGACGACAGGGAGATCCCTGCCCCATCGCTGAAGATGGTCTGGACTTCGCTGATGTCGAGGTTAATTCGCTGTTTGCGCCAAAAAAATTCGCTGTTCAGACGAAAAAAATTCGCTGAGAGTTCGCGGCGGGAAATGGGCCGACTACCGCGCAGAATCCCGGAATCCTTAATCTTTTCGGGGCGCTTGGGACAGTCCGATCGGCCACGCGGGGAAAAATTCGCTGTTCGATTCGCTGTTCTCAGCGAATTCGCTCTCGCGCGCCGCCTCGTCCAGGCTTCAATTCTCACACTGAAGGCCCCGCCCGCCGAGGCGCGATTCGCCGCGCGCCCTGATTAGATCGGGAATTCTTCCGGCCGGCACGCCGCTCGGCCCGTGCTCTCCATCGCGCATTCCCATTTGCTTCATGCTAGAGAGGCGCCGTTCGAGGAGCCGCCATGTTTTCCGGATTGATCGCCCTTGTTTTCGCCGCCGCATTCGCCGGGGCCGCAATCTACGTGAACTGGGTCGAGCAGCCGGCGCGGCTTGCGCTCGACGAGGAGGCGCTGCTCAGCGAGTGGACTCCGAGCGATCGCCGCGGGGTGGCGCTTCTCGCGACTTTCGCACTTATATCCGCGATCGCCGGCTTCATCGCCTTTTTCGGGTCCGACGACGTGCGCTGGGTGTTCGGCGCCCTCATCATCGTCGCGAGCTGGCCCTACGCTTTCTTCGTCATGGCGCCGCTCAACAACCAGATCCTGTCCCTGCGCGGCCATGACCTCGCCGCGGCGAAGGCGCTGGTGCGCGAATGGGGCCTGGTCGAATCGGGCTTCGCCGCGATCGGGGTCCTGGCGGTCGCCATGTTCCTGTGGGCCTTTTGACCGGCAAGACCTTCTCCTCCGCCGGCATCGGCCTGCTCGGCGACGTCGCGGACGCGATGCGGTTCTTCACCCGCCTGCCCTTGCCCGCGGCGCCGCCCGCGCCGCTCAACTTCAATCGCATCGCCTGGGCCGTTCCCGTCGCAGGCGTGGCAGTCGGCGCCGTCGGCGCGGCGGTTCTCGGGCTGACGCAGTTCCTCGGGCTGCCGGCGCTTGTCAGCGCGGTCCTGGCCACGGCGTCGCTTGTCGCGGCGACCGGCGCGCTGCACGAAGACGGCCTTGCCGACGTTGCCGATGGGTTCGGCGGCGGCCATACGCGGGAGCGCAAGCTCGAGGTCATGCGCGACAGCCGGATCGGCGCCTACGGCGCGATTGCGCTGACGCTCGCCCTGCTCCTTCGCGTCGGAGCGCTGGCAAGCGCGCTCTCTCACGGCTTCCCGAGCTCGGCGGCCGCGCTGATGATTGTGGCGGTGCTGTCGCGCGCGGCCGCCCTCATGCCGCTCGCGCTGATTGATCCGGCTCGCGCCGACGGCGCCGGCGCTGCGGCCGGGCGGCTCGAACCCGCTTCTTTCGCCGCCGCCTGCGGCGCCGCCCTTATCCTCGCCGTTCTGCTCGGCCTTCTTACCGTCGGCGCGGGACGCGCGATCGCCGCCGCCCTCGCAAGCGCGGTCGCCGCCGCCGCGATGACGGTTCTCGCGTCGCGCCAGATCGGCGGGCAAACAGGCGACGTCGCCGGCGCGGCGCAGCAATGGGCGGAGGTCGCCGGCTGGTGCGGCCTTCTCATCGGGCGGTTCGCCGCCTAAAATACGGCAATGTCCGCCTCGCCCCCAGCAACGCCCTGCGTCAGGATCTGCGTCGTCGATCCCGTCGGAGCGCTTTGCATCGGCTGCGGCCGCACGATTACTGAAATTGCCGCCTGGCCGGACATGTCCGAGACGGAGCGCGCGGCCGTCATGGCCGGTCTCGACGCCCGGCTCCGCGCGGCTCGCTCCCGGGGCAGACGTGGCGGACGGGTCAGAAAGCGATAATGCGCCTCCTCGCCGTGCTCGCCATCGTCGCGGTGACGGCGGCCATCCTAATGTTGACGCCCGCCGAGACCCGAATTGTCGGGATCGATCACCAATCCTTCGCCGCCGCCGCGGCGCTTCTGGCGATGCTGATCTATCTTTTGAGCGGTGCGCGGCCTTCCGACGTCGCGCGCGTCGCGAGTTCGGTCAGCGTCTGGGCGGCAGTGCTTCTCGCGCTGACCGGCGTCTATGCCTATCGCTACGAAGCGGCAGACCTTTTTGGACGGGTCGCGGCGGAACTGCTGCCGTCCGAGCCCCGGGTTGGGCGGGGCGGCGAAGTCATCGTCAACCGGCGACTGACCGGCGAGTTCTCCATCGCCGCGAGGGTCAACGGGGCGCGGGCGATCTTCCTCTTCGACACTGGAGCGTCCATGGTCGTCCTGACGGCCGCCGACGCCCGGAAGGCGGGGATCGACACGCGCGGACTCGCCTTTGACGTTCCGGTCGCGACCGCCAACGGATCGGCGCTAGCAGCAGAGACCCAGCTCGACCAGATCGCGGTCGGGCCGATCGTCATGCGCGGGGTCCCGGCGCTCGTCGCCCGGCCGGGCGCGCTCGAGGAGAGCCTGCTCGGCATGAGCTTTCTCGAGCATTTGAAGAGCTATACGGTCGAGCGCGGGCGACTGATCCTGACGGCGCGGTAGCTCTATTTCTCGCGGTCACGGCGCCGAGCTTCGCCGTGGAACGCCCGGACGCGTCAGGGGCGAGGTTTGTCGCTGGGAATCGCATTGTCTACGAGGCCGGCCGACAGCCAGCCTCGGCTTCGCTTTCTCCTTGCAAGGCGCCATGGACTGCACTATATGCGGTGAACGATGTCTCATAGCCCTTTGTCTTCCTGATGAAGGGAATTTTTGGGAGTGGGCCCCACGGGGACCCGCTCTTTTTGTTTCTGCAAGGTCGATGGCCGAAGCGCTGCTGCCCCCACATCGTTTGCCTCCCCTCGAGGGGCTTGTCGAGCCGCGTTTGATCGAGGATTCGGGGCCTGCGGCGCGTGTCGGACGTATTGCCGAGCCGGTCCTTCGGGACCTAGGCCTCAAACTCGTGCGCGCGAAGATCTCCGCAGCGTCGGGGGCGACGGTGCAGATCATGGCCGAGCGGCCTGACGGCGTCATGACGATCGACGACTGCGAACGCGCCAGCATCGCTCTGGCGCCGGTGTTCGACGTCGAAGAGATCATGTCGAAGGCATGGCGTCTCGAGCTTTCGTCTCCGGGCATCGATCGTCCGCTGGTCCGGCAGTCGGATTTCGAGCGCGCGATCGGTCACGAGGCGCGCGTCGAAATGGCGGCCCCGATCAACGGGCGCAAGCGCTTCCGCGGCCGAGTCGAGGCGGTGACGCCGGGTTCCGACGGACCGTCGGCGCGTCTGCTGATCGTCGCTGAAGACGAGAGCGAGAGTAGGGTCGAACTGCCGATCCGCGCCATGGCCGAAGCGCGGCTCGTGCTGACCGACGATCTGATCCGAGCCGCGTTGAGACGGGAAAAGGCGGCGCTCAAGGAAGCCAGACGGCCCGCGGCGCTCCGCCCTTACGTCGGTCCTCGAGGGAAACCGGACGCAATTTTGAAACGCAAAGCCGCGACCCGCGGTTCGGCCTCTGAGCCGCCCGGGCCTGACGAAGGAGACCCCAATGGCCGTTAGCGCCAACAGACTAGAACTTTTGCAGATCGTCGACGCCGTCGCGCGTGAGAAATCGATCGATCGTGCGATCGTGCTCGCCTCGATGGAGGACGCGATGCAAAAGGCCGCGCGATCGCGTTACGGTCAGGAGACAGAGGTCCGGGCGGAAATCAATCCGAAGACCGGCGAAATCCGGTTCTCTCGGCTGTTGCTGGTGGTCGATCAGGTCGAGAACGACGCGACCCAAATCACTTTGGCCGATGCGCAGAAGAAAAACCCGTCTGCGCAGCTCGGCGATTGGATCAGCGAATCGCTGCCGCCGTTCGACTATGGCCGCATCCCCGCGCAAGCTTCGAAGCAAGTGCTGGTGCAGAAGATCCGCGAAGCCGAGCGAGACAAGCAGTACGAAGTGTTCAAGGATCGCATCGGCGAGATCATCAACGGCCAGGTCAAGCGGGTCGAGTACGGCAATGTCGTTGTCGACCTCGGCGGCGCAGGGGGAGAGGCTGTCGTGCGGCGCGACGAACTGATCCCGCGCGAGATGTTTCGCCCCGGGGACCGCATCCGTGCCTTTGTCTACGACGTTCGCCGGGAAGCTCGCGGACCTCAGATCTTCCTTTCGCGCACCCACCCGCAATTCACCGCCAAGCTTTTCACCCAGGAAGTGCCGGAGATTTACGATGGCATCGTCGAGGTGAAATCGGTTGCCCGCGACCCCGGCTCTCGCGCCAAGATCGCGGTGACGTCGAATGATTCCTCGATCGATCCTGTCGGCGCCTGCGTCGGCATGCGCGGCTCGCGCGTTCAGGCGGTCGTCAATGAGCTCCAGGGCGAAAAGATCGACATCATCCCATGGTCGCCGGACGCGGCCACTTTTATCGTCAACGCGCTGCAGCCGGCCGAGGTGATGAAAGTGGTCCTGGACGAAGATTCGACCCGGATCGAGGTCGTCGTGCCCGACGACCAGCTCTCGCTCGCCATCGGACGTCGCGGTCAAAACGTGCGCCTCGCTTCGCAGCTGACGGGCTGGGATATCGACATCCTGACGGAAGCCGAGGAATTGGAGCGCCGCCAGAAGGAGTTCGCTGAGCGCACCAGCGCCTTTATGGAGGCGCTCGACGTCGACGAGACCGTGGCGCAGCTCCTCGCGTCGGAAGGCTTCCGCAACGTCGAGGAGATCGCATACGTCGAGATCCGCGAATTAGCCTCGATCGAGGGCTTCGACGAGGAGACCGCGGCCGAGATCCAATCGCGCGCGCTGGCGCATCTCGCCCGGATCGATGCGGAATTCGACGAGCAGCGTAAGGCGCTTGGGGTCGCTGACGAGCTCAAGGAGATCGAGGGCCTAACCGCGCCGATGCTGGTCAAGCTCGGTGAAAGCGGGGTCAAGTCGCTGGAGGATCTCGCCGACTGCGCCACCGACGATCTGGTTGGCTGGACGGAGCGGGCCGACGGAGGCGAGACGACGAAGGCGGGCATCCTCAGCAGCTTCGGCGTGACGAGGGCGCAGGCCGATGCGATGATTCTGGGCTCGCGCGTGCGGGCAGGCTGGATCGAAGCTCCGGAGCCTGCGGCCGAAGGCGAGCATCACCCGGCTGAGTAGGGACGAACGATTGCGGACGAAGACCGAGGGTGACGACCGTGGGTCGGAGCGGACCTGCATTGTGTCGGGCGCCAAGGGCGCTCCGGAGACGATGCTGCGTTTTGCGCTGGCGGCCGATGGCTCGGTCGTTCCCGATATCCGCTGCAGGTTGCCAGGCCGTGGCGCCTGGACGCGATTGAGCTCGGAGGCGGTGCGCCGCGCGGCAGACAAGCACGCGTTTTCGCGCGCTTTTCGCGCCAAGGCCGACGCGCCTGCGGCGTTGGCGGCGTCCGTCGATGCTTTGCTCGAGGGCGACGCGCTTCAGTCGCTGTCAATGGCCAATAAGGCCGGACTCGTCATCGCGGGCGCGTTCAAGGTCGATTCGGCGATCGGGAACGGAGAGGTGGCCGCGCTCATTCAAGCGAGCGACGGGGCATCCGACGGCGAGAAAAAGCGGGCCCAGGCTCTGCGGGCGCGATTTGGCGAGATCGCCTGGAGGATACCGTGGATTTATCTCTTCTCGTCGAGCCAATTGGGTTTGGCATTGGGGAAGGCAAATGTGATACATGCTGCGCTGAAATCCGGCGCGGCGACTTCTGCCTTTCTAGCAAGGGCGGATCGTTTGCGCCGTTATCGCGCGAGCGAACCGGACGCGACCCTTAAATCAGTCGGCTACGGCGCGCCGGCCCCCTCCGTCGAAGCGCTTGGCCGGCCGGGTAGATTGGCCGACGGGCCAAGCGATTAGGAACAGGCATGAACGAAACGAGCAACACCGACAAGCCGACCGGCGCCCAGACGCCGAAATCAACCCTGCACCTCAAGCGCCCGGTTGAGCAAGGTACCGTTCGACAAAGTTTCTCGCACGGGCGCAGCAAGTCGGTCGTCGTCGAGAAGGTGAAGCGTCGCATTCTGGGACCCGGCGAGACCACGCCCGCCGCCTCCGCACCGGCCGCTCCCTCCGCCAAGCCGACCATTTCCATCGCCCCGCGGGGGCCGACCACGCCCGCTCCGGCGAGGCCGACCGCGCCGCCCCCCCCCAAGACGGGCGTCGTCCTGCCGACCCTCACCGCCGAGCAGCGCGAAGCCCGCGCCCGAGCGTTGCTCGACGCGCGGGCTCGCGAGGAGGAGGACCGCCGGCGTCAGGAGGCCGATGCCGAGGCGCGTCGTGAGCGCGAAGCCCGTGAGCGGCACGAACGCGAGGCCGCCGAGGCGCGCAAGCGCGAGGAGGAGCTGCGCCGTGCGCAGGAAGCCAATTTCAAGCGCCAGTCCGAGGAGGAGGCGCGCCGCCGTCTAGCGGGCGGAGAGCCGGCGCCGTCGCCTTCCATCCCACGCAAACCTCCGACGGGAGTTGCGCCCAATCCCGTATTGAAGACCGGCGAAGACGAGCCTCGCGTCGTGCGAAGGCCCGCTCTCGGACCCGTGATCCCGCAGAAGGTTCTCGTGCCCACGCCGCGTCCCGCGCGCGGCGCCGAACAGCGCAACCGTGGCAGGCTGACGGTCGCCAATGCGACGTCGATTGAGGAGGAGCGCACTCGCTCGGTCGCCTCATTCCGTCGCCGGACGCAGCGCCTCAAGGGCCTCGGCGCGCAGGACCACAAAGAGAAGATTGCGCGCGAAATCGTGCTGCCTGAGGCGATCACCATCCAGGAGCTCGCCAGCCGGATGTCCGAGCGCGCCGTCGACGTGATCAAGCTGCTAATGCGCCAGGGCCGTATGGTGACACTGACTGACATGCTCGACGCCGACACAGCGGAGCTCGTCGCAGAAGAAATGGGACATACGGTTAAGCGCGTCGCTGAATCCGATGTCGAGGAGGGATTGTTCGACCGTCCCGACGAGGAGGGGGCGCCCTTCCGCGTCCGCCGATCGTCACCATTATGGGCCATGTCGATCATGGCAAGACATCTCTGCTGGACGCCATCCGGCACGCAAACGTCGTGGCGGGCGAGGCCGGGGGTATCACCCAGCACATCGGCGCCTATCAGGTTGTCGCTCCGGGCGGGCAGACGATCACCTTCATCGACACACCCGGCCACGCCGCCTTCACCGCGATGCGCGCCCGCGGCGCAAAAGTTACGGACATCGTCGTCCTCGTCGTCGCTGCGGACGATGGGGTCATGCCGCAGACGATCGAAGCGATCCGCCACGCCAAGGCTGCCAAAGCCCCGATTATCGTCGCCATCAACAAGATCGACAAGCCAGAGTCCAATCCCCAGCGTGTCATGCAGGAGCTCCTGCAACACGACGTGCAGGTCGAAGCGTTCGGCGGCGACGCGCTGGCGGTCGAAGTCTCAGCCACCAAGCAAGTCAACCTGGATAAGCTTCTTGAAGCGATCGCCCTGCAGGCGGAGCTTCTCGATCTCGTTGCCGATCCGGAGCGTAGCGCGGAAGGGACGGTCATCGAAGCCCGCCTCGATCGCGGCCGCGGACCGGTGGCGACCGTTCTTGTTCAGCGCGGAACCCTGCGCGTCGGCCAGCTGGTCGTCGCGGGATCCCACTGGGGCCGCGCGCGGGCGCTCCTCAACGACAAGGGGCAGGCGGTCCAAATGGCGGGTCCATCGACGCCCGTCGAGGTTTTGGGTTTCGACGGCGCGCCGGAGGCTGGGGACCGCGTGGCCGTCGTCGAAAGCGAAGCGCGCGCGCGCGAAATCACCGAATACCGCGAACGCCAGAGGCGCGATCAGGCGGCCGCGCGGGGACCGGCGGTGCGCACCTCGCTCTCCGACATGATGACCAACCTAAAGGCAGCCGGCCGCAAGGAGCTGCCGATCGTCGTCAAGGGGGACGTGCAGGGCTCGGTAGAGGCGATCACCGCCGCGGTCGAGAAGCTCGGCAACGAGGAGGTCGTGGCGCGTGTCATCTATGGAGGCGTCGGCGGCGTCACCGAGTTCGGACGTCACGCTGGCGGAGGCGTCGAAGGCCGTCATCGTCGGATTCAACGTTCGCGCCCACAAGGAGGCTCGCGACCTCGCCGAACAGGCCGGGATCGAAATCCGCTACTACAACATCATCTACAACCTCGTAGACGACGTTAAGGCGGCGCTCTCCGGCATGCTGTCGCCGACCCTTCGCGAAACGATGCTCGGCAACGCGCAGATCCTCGAGATCTTCCACATCTCCAAGGTCGGGAACGTTGCGGGTTGCCGGGTCACCGACGGCGTCGTGCAGCGCGGCGCGCATGTGCGGCTGATCCGGGACAACGTCGTCGTGCACGAGGGCAAGCTCTCGACGCTCAAGCGCTTCAAGGATGAGGTCGGGCAGGTTCAGGCCGGTCAGGAATGCGGCATGGCCTTTGAGAACTATCAGGACATGCGCGTCGGCGACGTCATCGAGTGCTATAACGTCGAGGAAATCCGCCGCACCCTGTGACGCGGCGGATGGGACGTCAGAGATGAGAGCCAGCGTGACCCGGGTAGACGAGGGTTCCAGCCACCGTTCCTTGACGGAGGACGCTGGTATCGGCCGCGAAGTCGACAGTTCGATCATCGAGAGGGGCCCGGACGCGCACTGACCGTCGCTACGCTGCCGGACATTCGGTCCGGCCGGCGCCGATCTGAATCGCGATTTGCGCACTGGCAAAAGCGCTATTTGTCACTCGAATCCTTCACGCGCGCGAGCGCGGGGTCTGCGAACGATGTCTCGTCCATCCTCCCGGTTCCATAGTCCCTCCCATCGCGTCGAGCGGGTGGGCGCACTCATTCGGCATGCCTTGGCCGACATTTTGGCGCGCGGCGAGGTGCCCGACTTGGCGCTCGACCGTCATCCCGTTACCGTTCCCGCGGTCCGGATGTCGCCCGACCTGAAGCTCGCCTCCGTCTCGGTCATGCCCCTCGGAGGTGAGGCGGCAGCGGCGACTATCGAGGCGCTGAACCGTCACAAGAAGGAGCTGCGCGCGCTGGTCGCGCATCGAATCAACCTCAAATTTGCGCCCGACCTGCGTTTCATGCTCGATCCGAGCTTCGACGCCCAGGCGCGCATCGAGGCGATCCTGAAATCGCCCGAGGTGGCGCGCGACCTCGACCCGCCCGACCGCGAAGGGGACGACCGATGACGGACGAACAAGCCGAGCGTGCGCCGTCTGGCGATGCGGACCGGCGCGGACACAGTCGACCGCCGCAGAAGAGGTCGACCCGGGCCGGGGTCACCGGCTGGGTTAATCTCGACAAGCCGGTCGGCGTCACGTCGACCCGGGCGGTCGGGCGGCTCAAATTCCTGTTCAACGCCAGGAAGGCCGGGCACGCAGGGACGCTCGATCCGCTGGCGTCGGGCGTCTTGCCCATCGCCTTCGGCGAGGCGACGAAAACCGTGCCGATCGTACAGGAGGGAACAAAAGCCTACCGCTTTCGCGTGCGATGGGGCGAGGAAAGCGCAACCGACGACTCCGAGGGCGAAATCATCGCCCGCTCTGACATTCGGCCCAGCGCAGCCCAGATCGCCGTCCTTCTCCCGAGGTTCGTCGGCCTCATCGAGCAGACTCCGCCCACTTATTCCGCCATCAAGATCGACGGCGCGCGCGCCTATGACCTCGCCCGCGACGGCGAAAGCTTTTCGATCGCTGCGCGCCCAATCCGCGTCTACAGGCTCGAACTCGTTTCCGCCGATCCCGACTCGGCATTGCTGGAGGCCGAGTGCGGGAAGGGCGCTTATGTCCGGGCGATCGCACGCGATCTTGGCCGCGCGCTCGGGTGTTACGGGCATGTGATCGAACTCAGGCGGACGCGCGTCGGCCCCTTCTCGGCCGATACGGCGATTCCGGTCGGCCACTTGCCGAATGACCTCGATCTGATGGCGGGCGCCATGCTGCCGCTGCACGCGGGTCTTGCGGAACTGGCGTGCGTGCCCATCGATCGCAATGGCGCTGCGATCCTTCGGCGCGGGCAGCCCCTTCTGCTGCGCGGCGGAGCGCCCTCGGCCGGCCCGGCCTGGGCCGCCTGTTTCGGGACCGCGGTCGCCTTCGGCGTGATCGAGGACGGCTATTTCGTCTCGACCCGGGTGTTCAACGCCAAGGAATAAACGCTCACTTCCAAGCTTCAAACGCTTTTTCCAGCATCGCTTGTCCGTCTTCCGACTTCTGGAACACGAGCTTGGCGATCCGGTCGTCGTTGAGCAGCAACGGGAAGTCGAACCATGCGCGCGTCTTCATCAGATCGAGATTGCGGGCGAGGTCCTGATCGCCCTTGGCGAGAGCGATGAGGAAGTAATCGTCGCTAATTTTGACTTTCACGCTGTTTAGCTGCTCAGACGCGGGCGCGTCGAGCTTGCGCATCTGCGGCAAGCCGACGTCCTTGAAGCCGGTTATCGGCGCGCCGCCCGTGAAGGCGAACTTGAGGTCGATCGTGTGGGTCGCCTCCAGCGTCGGATCCAGGTTCTTCCGCAGGATCATCGTAGCGTGCATTTTGAGGTCAGGAATGTCCGCGTCCGCCTTCACGGCGACGGAGGCAGGCTGCCCAGGCGAAGCCGGGATCGTCGACCACACGGTCGAGCCTAAGTTGACCACCGGCTTCTGCGGATTGTCGGCCGAGGCGATCAACATGGCCGCTCTCGCCGCGGCGGGCAGCTGGGCGGTGCTTTGCGCCTCGGGCGGTGGGGCGGCCTGACCATTCGGCGCGCCCTGGCCGGCCTTCTGCTGTTCGCCTTCGGCCGGCGCGGGCGCGGAGGCGCCACCCTCGGCCGGCGGGGGCATTGCCCGCTGGGCGATCTTGGCGGGGCTTTGCGGCGCCTCCTGCTGCGCTTCCGGCGGCGCGGGTATGGCGAGGTCCTGCGGCTTTTGACGCATCAGAATCGCCGCCCCGGCGATGGACAGGACAACGCCGAGCACCACAGCAAGCGCGAGCCATGGCCACGACTTGCGCTTCTCCACGATCGTCGTGGGCGCGAAGGGGCGCTGCCCCTCCGCTTCGGGCCTGGTCGCCGAGCCGATCCGCTCGACGTCGATCGGCTCAATCGGAGCAATGGTCGCGGGCTCGGCGTCGTCGGCCAGGCTGGCGATAACCGGCGGAGCGCCGGCGATCGTCGACTGATCGGCCTGAGCGCTCGGCACGACCGTGGCGAGATTGGCCGCAGCAGCCTCCTCGCCGTCGGTCCTCCCCATGATCACCGGGGGAGCCGCGTCGGCGCCTGTTCGATCATCCCGCGCCATCCGCAGGGGGGGCGGCTTGCCCGGACCGTGCGGCGCGGTGCGAGGCGCTTGTGGCCACGCCGGATCCGACTGGTTGGACAGGGGGTTTGACGGCAGGCGTGTCCGCAGAGCGGGCGGCCGGAGCCGGCGGTTTTTGCGGAGGAGCAGTCGGCGCGGCGGGCGCGGGCGGACGGCTCGGGTGGGCCCGAACTTGGGGGGGGCGGGCGGCTGTTGCGAGTTGTAATGGGTTGGCCGCCACCACAGGGGGCCGGGCGTCCCCTGGCGCAGGCCAGCCTGGGCGCGGCGGCGGCGCGACGGCGGGGGGCGTAGGCGCTGAGGCGGCGTTCGATTGCGTTGGCTTCGCAGCGGCTGTCGGCCCGCGACCCGGTCCGGATGCTCGCGGCGGGGCTGATTGGGGCGCCGGAGGGGCTTCGTCCGGCGCGTTCGGCTGCCCAAACTGCTGCTCGACCTGGGCAATCGCATTGTCCAGCGCGCGCTCCTCCCGTTCGATGTCGCTGTCGGGAAGCGGCGGACGCAGGGACCTCAGTTGCGTCACCAGCGCAGAGCGCGCGCGGTCATAGATCGTCTGACGGGCCGCAGCGACGCTCGCATTCGGAAGATGGGCGACGGCGCGCGTGAGCAGGGATTGATAGTCAGCCATGCGGAATACGCTCGCTCTCCGACGTCTCAGTCCTGAAATGGGTCGTGCACGAGGATCGTATCGTCGCGCTCGGGACTCGTCGACAACAGGGCCACCGGAACGCCAACCAGCTCTTCGATCCGGCGCACGTATTTTATCGCCTGCGCCGGTAGATCTGCCCACGAACGGGCCTTGCCGGTGACGCCTTTCCAGCCTTCGATCGTTTCGTAAACCGGTTCAATCCGCGCCTGCGCGGATTGGGAGGCCGGCAAATACTCGATCTCCTTGCCGTCCAGCCGGTAGCTGGTCGCAACCTTGATCTCTTCGAAGCCATCGAGGATGTCAAGCTTCGTCAGGGCGAGGCCGTCGATTCCGGAGGTGCGCGCTGTCTGTCTGGCGAGCACCGCGTCGAACCAGCCGCACCGGCGGCGACGGCCGGTGTTGGTGCCGAACTCCTTGCCCCGGTCGCCGATCTGCCGTCCGACCTCGTCATTCAGCTCGGTGGGGAATGGACCCGCGCCGACCCGCGTCACATACGCCTTGGCGATGCCCAGCACATAGCCGATCGCGCTCGGCCCGAGGCCGGAACCGGTCGCCGCATTGGCCGCGACCGTGTTGGAGGACGTGACGAACGGATAGGTCCCGTGATCGACGTCGAGAAGCGCCCCTTGGGCGCCCTCGAACAGGATGCGCTTGCCCGCCCGTCGCTCGCGATCGAGCAGTTCGAAAGTCGGCGCCATGTAGGGCAGGACTTTCGGCGCGACAGCAAGAAGCTCGTCGCGGATGGCCTTTGCGCTGGGCGGAGGCAGGCCGAGGCCCCGGCACAGGGGATCGTGGTGCGAGAGCAGGCGCTCGATTTTGTCGTCGAGCGCCTCCGGCTCGGCGAGGTCCATCAGGCGGATCGCCCGCCGGGCGACCTTATCCTCGTAGGTCGGCCCGATGCCACGCTTGGTCGTCCCGATCTTGGTTCCGCGCGCGGTCGCCGACTTCGCGATGGGCGTCCAGTTCGCGATGAAGGGAGAGGATGAGCGGGACATTCTCAGCGATTTTGAGATTGTCGGGCGTCACCTCGACGCCCTGGCCGCGGATGTGCTCGATCTCCTCAACGAGGTGGTAAGGGTCGAGCACCACGCCGTTGCCGATCACCGACAGTTTGCCCGGGCGGACGATGCCGGACGGGAGCAGCGCCAGCTTGAAAACCTTTCCGTCGATCACCAGCGTGTGGCCGGCGTTGTGACCCCCCTGGAAACGAACGACGACATCTGCGCCCAGCGAGAGCCAGTCGACGATTTTGCCTTTCCCTTCGTCGCCCCACTGGGCGCCAACAACAACCACGTTGGCCATCGAGGATCGCTCTCCCTCGTTCCCCATAATGCACGAAGCCCCGACGCCAGCGACAACAAGCTGGAGCCGAGGCTCATTGCGATAATCTGGTAGACGATCGAGCGGGCGGAGTAAAGGCGCGCGGGCGTCGCTGGGTCTGGCGAAAAACGGGCGGGCGCCGTCTTGGAACGGCCGCGTCCCATCTCCATATGCGCCGCGCGGCCCTAAGGGGCCCGAATCGGAGAGCGACATGACCCCCGAAGAACGCCAGATGCTGGCCGGCCTATTCCAGCGCATCGACGCGAACGGCTCTGCGCCGCGCGACGCGGAAGCCGAGTTTTTCATCAACGAAGCCGTTCGCGCGGCCCCACACGCGCCCTATGTTCTCGCCCAGACGACGCTCGTTCAGCAGCAAGCCCTCGAGGCGGCGGCCCACAGGATCGCCGAGCTCGAGGCGGCGGCGCATGAAGCCGGCGAGCGTCAGGGGCAAGGACAGGGAAGCTTTCTCGGCAACCTCGGCAAGTCGATTTTCGGCGGCGGCGCGCCCTCGAATCCCCCGCGCCCCGGCTATGATCCCAGCGCCGATCCGCATGGGCCGCAGGGCTATGCCCCACCGCCTCCATCCCAGCAAGGCTATGCCCCGCCGCCCCCTCCCCAATATGCGACGCCGCGGCCCGGACCGTGGGGCGGCGGCGCTCCCAGCGGCGGCGGCGGCTTCCTGCAGAACGCCGCCTCGACCGCCGCCGGCGTCGCGGGCGGCGTCGCGCTCGGCAATCTGCTCGGCGGCCTGTTCGGCGGCCACTCGGGCGGAGGCGGCCTGTTCGGCGGGTCAGGCTTCGGCGGCTCGGGGTTCGGCGGCGGCGCCCCGACCGAGACGATCAACAACTATTACGACGTTGAGCCGGACCGCTCGGATCCTGGCCAAATGGAGCCCGATGCGCCGGACGACGCGGGCTACATCGACGACTCGTCCTTCGACGATGGGTCGGGCGGTGGCGGCTTCGACGACGTCTGAGCGGCGCCGGTGAGCGGGTTCGTCTCGTCCCAGCCGTAGCGCAGGGTCTCGAACCGCATCGAGCGCAGGTCGATCATCAGGAGCCGGCCGACCAGGCCGGCATCGCCGTCGCCGAACCCGCCCACGATCTCGCGGATCGCCTCGATCGCCATCAGCGAGCCAAGAACGCCGCCGAGCGCGCCGAGCACGCCGGCCTCGGCGCAGGTCGGAATCGTACCCGGCTCCGGCGGATCGGGAAACAGGCAGCGGTAGGTCGGATTCGGCTGGCCGTCCGGGCCGCTCTCATAAGGCTTCAAGGTCGTGATCGTGCCATCGAATTCGCCGATCGCGGCGGCGACGAGGGGCCGGCGCTCCAAACAGCAGGCGTCCGACAGCGCGTAGCGCGTAGCGAAATTGTCCGAGCCGTCGAGAACGACGTCGAAGCGCCTGACGATCGGCCGCGCGTTCGAGGCGTCGAGCCGCTCATGGATCGCCTCGACCGCGACATGCGGATTGATCCGGGCGATCGCCTCCGCCGCGCTCGCCGTCTTCGGCCTGCCGACGTCGCCCGTCCCGTGGATGATCTGGCGGTGCAGGTTGGACAGCGCGACCACGTCGTCGTCGGCGACCCCGAGCGTTCCGACCCCCGCGCCGGCGAGATAGATGAGCGCTGGCGAACCGAGGCCGCCGGCCCCGACCACGAGCACCCGAGCGGCCTTCAGCCGGTTCTGTCCCGGTCCGCCGACGCCGTGCAGCACGATCTGGCGGGCGTAGCGCTCGACTTCTTCGCTTGAAAGGCTCATGGCCGCGTGAGTTTACATGGCGAGCCGCGACAGGGGAATTGCTTGGCCGCTGTTCGAGGTTGGATCACTCCGGCGCTTTTTCGCGACCGCCTTGTTGCCTGGTATCAGGAAAGAAAACAGGGAAACGGTCGAATGTCCCGCCTCGAAAGCGGGAAAAGCGTCAAAAAACGATGAAGAATTTCAGCGGGTTACGCGTAAATTCCCTGCGCGTCCGAACGGGGAATATTTTCGGCCTTATCAGGGATTTAATTCAGCCCATCCGGGAATTAAATCCGCATAGGGGGCGAACGGCCGCGCGTTATAGAGGCAGGACCTCGGCGTCGCGCGACCGATTGCGCCGTGTCGCCTCGGCCCGCGAAGCGTAAAGGCCTATCGATAGCCGAAGGAGCAAACACCCATGAGCATTGAGGACCCAATCGTCATTGTCGGGGCGGCGCGGACGCCGATGGGCGGCTTTCTCGGGGACTTCAAGGACGTTGCGGCGCCCGCCCTCGGGGCCCGGGCGATCTCCGCGGCGGTCGAACGGGCGGAGTCCCGCCCGACAGCGTCGACGAAATTTTGATGGGCTGCGTGCTGCCGGCGGGACAAGGCCAGGCCCCGGCGCGTCAGGCCTCGCTCGGGGCGGCCCTGCCGCTGGCCGCCGGCTGCACGACGATCAACAAGATGTGCGGCTCGGGGATGAAGGCCGCGATGCTCGCCCACGACCTCTTGCGCGGCGGCTCGGCGGATGTGGCGGTCGCCGGCGGCATGGAGAGCATGAGCAACGCCCCCTATCTGCTCGACCGGGCGCGCGCCGGCTACCGCATGGGCCACGGGCGGATCATCGACCACATGTTCCTCGACGGGCTCGAGGACGCCTACGACAAGGGCCGTCTCATGGGGACCTTCGCCGAGGACTGCGCCGAAGCCTATCAGTTCACCCGAAAGGCGCAGGATTCTTACGCGCTCACTTCGCTCGAGCGGGCCAACCGGGCGATCCGGGAGGGCGCCTTCGTCTGGGAGATCGCGCCAGTCGCAGTGAAATCAGGCAGGACGGAGAGCATCGTCGCGACCGACGAGCAGCCGCCAAAAGCGAAGCGCGATAAGATCCCGACCCTGAAACCCGCCTTCCGCGAGGGCGGCACGGTGACCGCGGCGAATTCGAGCTCGATCTCCGACGGCGCCGCGGCGCTGGTCATGATGCGGACGGCCGATGCGGAGAGGCGGGCCGCCGCGCCGCTGGCAAAAATCGTCGCCCACGCGACCCACGCGGTCGCGCCGAAGGATTTTCCGACCGCCCCGATCGGCGCGTTAAAGAAACTGTTCGAAAAGACCGGCTGGACCAAAGATTCGGTCGACCTGTTCGAGATCAACGAAGCCTTTGCGGTGGTCGCGATGGCGGCGATGCGCGATCTCGGCCTGCCGCACGAGAAGGTCAACGTCAACGGCGGCGCCTGCGCGCTCGGCCATCCGATCGGCGCCTCCGGCGCGCGGATTCTAGTGACCCTACTCGGCGCCCTGCGGGCGCGGGGCCTGAAGCGCGGCTTCGCCGCGCTCTGCATCGGCGGCGGCGAGGCGACGGCGATGGCGATCGAGGCGGCCTGAGGCGCCGGGGGCTGGGACGGATTCCCGGACGATATCCCCGTTACGCCAGGCTTGTCCTGGCTTGTCCCGGCCATCCAACACGGTCGTGAGCGCAGGAGACATAACTCACATTGAGTGTCCATCGCGCGCCGGGGCGCTCGCGAATTTTCTCCCTTGCTGCGTCCAGGCTCTTGAAAACGCTCAAAACGGCAATAGGCGGCTCTTGCAAAAGCTTGGCATGGATTCGGGCTCGGCGCCTCGTCCTCTTGGGGTCGGCCGCATCCTTGCCTTCTTGCGTCGGCAGCCACCAATGTCGCGGCGCTCACATGAACTCCTGCACCTCCTCGATCGAGGTCTCGCCGATCGGCCGGTCGTAGACGATCTCGCCGCGCGCCATGGCCACTACGCGATCGCAGGACTGGAATACGTGGTACATGTTGTGACTGATGAAGATGCCGGTGACGCCCTGGCTCTTCAGCGCCTTGATGAAGCCGATCACCTTGTTGGTCTCCTTCACCGACAGGTGGTTGGTCGGCTCGTCGAGGACCAGGAGCTTGGACTTGAAGTGCATCGCGCGTGCGATCGCGACGCCCTGCTGCTGCCCGCCGGACAACTCGCCGACCAGCGCGTCCGGCGAGCGCAGATGCAGGTCAACGTCGGCGATCGCCTTCACGCTCTCGCGGCGCATGCGGGACTGGTCCATGAACCCGAAGCCGAAGATCGACGCCGCCAGCGGCTCCCGGCCGATGAACAGGTTGCGCGCGATCGACATGGTCGGGACCATGGAGTTCGTCTGGTAGATTGTTTCGATGCCGAGCTTCATCGCTTCCTTGGGGGTGCGGATGTCGACCCGCTTGCCGTCGACGAAGATCTCGCCCCGATCCGGAGGATGAACTCCGGAGATGATCTTGATGAGCGTCGTCTTGCCGGCGCCGTTGTCGCCGACCAGTCCGACCACCTCGCCGCGCTCGATTGTCAGGCTCACGCCTTTCAAAGCATGGACGCTCGCATACCATTTGTGCAGACGGCGGCATTCGATGATCGTGGTTGGGCTCGTCGCGGCGCCGACTGACTCGGCTGCGGCGGCGCTGGCGTCCGTCATACCCTGCTCTCCAGCCTGATGCTGCGCGCCGTCCGCCCGAGCCATGAGTTGCCGATCACGGCCAGGATCGTCAGCGCGCCAACCGCGAACTTGAACCAGTTGGCGTCCACCTGAGACATCACGAGGCCGTTGTCGATGACGCGGATGAGCAGAGCCCCGACGATGCCGCCGAGCACCGTCCCCACCCCGCCCGCTAGCGCTGTTCCTCCCATCACCGCTGCGGCGACGGCTTGCAGCTCGAGTCCGTCGCCGATGGAGGGCAGCGGCGAATGCAGCCGAAACACTTGAATGACGCCTCCGAATCCGGCCAGCACGGAGCAGAGAACGAAGCAGAACAGTTTGACCCGCCGGGCTGGCACGCCCATCGCTCTGGCGCCCTCGAGGTTGCCGCCGGTGGCGCGAATCCAGTTGCCGAGATTGGACCGCGTCATCATCGCCGAGGCGGCAATGGAGATGGCGACAAACCAGATGAACGAACCGCGGAAGAGTCCGCCGGGTCCGACGAACTGCGTGAAGACGCCGGTCGCCAGATCGTCAGGCAGGAGGGGCGGAAAGCCGCCGGAGATGACCACGGTCAGCGAGCGGACGATGAAGAGCATCCCCAGCGTGGTGATGAAGCTCGGGATGGCGAAGGTCAGCGTGATGAATCCGTTCACGAAGCCGATCGCCGCGGCGATGACGAGCCCGATGACGACGGCGGGGACCAGCGGAACGCCGGCGATGATGATGAGCGAGGTCGACATCGGCGCGAGCGCAAAGGTCGAGCCGACCGAGAGGTCGAACTCGCCGCAAATCATCAGAATTGTCACACCGACCGAAACGAGGCCGACTTCCGGGAGCAGCCCGAGTATTCCACGCAGGTTGTCGGACGACAGGAAAGCGCCTCCCGAACGAGTCTCAAACAGGGCGGTGAGCAATATGAGCAGCGCGACGCCTGCCAGCTCCGGCTTTTCGAGATAGACACGGAACAGCTTCGTCATCGCGCTTCCGGCGCCTCACGATTTCCTTGAGTTATGCTGTGGGGAGCCAGGCTCCCCGCCGGAAATTCCGTCAGCCCAATCGATTCAGCGGAGGCCCTCCTTGGACCAAGCCATCAACTTATCGGCCTGGTCCGGCGTGAATACCGCCTCTCCCGAGTTGTAATCGGACGGAGTCAACCCCGCCTTTTTCTCGAGATAGACCTGCATCACCGGGATAAAGCCTTGCTCATAGGGCTGTTGGTCGATCTCCACCTGGATGTAACCGGCCTTCATTTCCTCGATCACTTGGGGAGCGAGGTCGAAGCCGCCCAACAAAATCTTGCCCGGCGGAATGTTGCGGTCTTTCAGCATGCGCGCGACATTCGAATGCCAGAGCCCTGTCTCGATATAGGCGGTGGTGTCGGGATGAGCGCTAATGTAGGCGCCGACTCGATCCGAAACGACAGCTCCTTCGGCGCTGACGTCCAGCCGATCGATCGTGATCTGCCGTTCAGGATTGGCCTTTTTGAATTCCTCGAGCCCGTTCATGATGCCCTTGGCTCGCTGCTCAGACCAATTCTGACCGGGGGCGTTGACCCCCACGAGCACCCTGATCGGACCTTCCTTGGGAAACAGCGCCGCCATGCGTCTGCCCAGCGTCGTGCCGGCAGGGACAAAGTTCTGTCCGACGAAGGCTTGACGAAGCTCGAGCTCCGGGCCTTCCGTCGCGTCGACATTCGACGCGATGACGATCACGCCCTTTGCCTTTGCGTCCTTCAGGTTGCCGACGAAAGCGTTGTTGTCGACGAGCGTCGTAATCAGCGCGTCGGGTTTGCGCGCCAGCGCCGCCTGCTGATTGGCGACCTCCTGATCGACGGCCCCCTCCGTCTGAGTGAAGATCATCTGGCAACTCGCCTGCACCTTTGCGCAGGCGTCGTCAAAGCCCTTCTTCACCGCCTGCCAGAACGGGTTCGACGCCGACGAGTGAATGGTGAAAACGATATTCAATGGCGCGGCAGAAGCGGCGCCAGCGAGGCCCATCGCAAGACACCAGGCGCTCGCAGTCAACAGAAGCTTTCTCACGGATATCCTCCCTTCCGTTCCAATACCGGTTTTTCCGGCGTTTTCAGGGCTCTTTAGACATTCTCACCGTCGCTGTGAACCTCTCAGCGAGATCAGGGGCGAGCTCCATGCCGAGGCCGGGGCCGCCCGGAACCGTGATGAATCCGTCGCGAACCTCAGGGAGGGCCGTGACGAGATCGCGGTACCAGGTTTTGTAGTAGGCGCGCACGCTCTCCTGGACAAGGGCGTTCGGCGCGTTGAGGGACAGGTGGGTCGAGGCGCAGAGCACGACCGGCCCCGTGCAATCGTGCGGCGCGACCGGCAGATGCCAAGCCTCGGCCATGGCCGCGATCTTTCGCGCCTCCGACAATCCGCCGCACCACGAGAGGTCGAGCATGATGACGCCCGCCGCGCCTGTCTCGAGCAGGTCGCGGAAGGCCCAGCGGCTGCCCAGCGTCTCGGAGGCGCAGATCGGCGCGGGTGAAACCTCGGCGTAGCGCTTGAGGCTCGCGAGGCTGTCCATCTTGATCGGATCCTCGTGCCACTTCGTGTCGAACGGCGTCAACGCCCTCGCGATGCGCATGGCTGGAAGGAGCTGCCACAGGGAATGAAATTCGACCATGACGTCCATGCGGTCGCCCACCGCCGCGCGGATCTTCTCGAAAGGCTTCAGCGCCGTCTTCAGATCGGCGCTGGAAATGTCGACGCCGCCGGTCGCCTCGGCCGCCAAGTCGAACGGCCAGATCTTCATCGCCGAGATCCCCTCCGACAGGAGATCGAGCGCGAGCTCGTCGGCGCAGTGAAGGAATCCGTTGAGATCGTCGTAATCCTTGCGGCCGCTCGACAGCCCCCAGTTCGCCGTGCTCTGGCCGGCGTTACGGCGCATGTAGGCGGAGCCGGCGCAGGTGTTGTAAGTGCGGATTTTTTCGCGCGAGAATCCGCCCAGCAGCTGGGCGATCGGCTGGCCGGTGAATTTGCCGAACAGGTCCCAGAGGGCGATGTCGAGCGCCGAATTGCCTCGCGTTTCGGCGCCGGTCGAGCGGAATCCGAGATAGCCGTTCAAGTCCCTGGCGATAAGGTCGATCTGCAGCGGATCGCGCCCGATCAGCTTCGGCGCGATGGCTTCGTGGACGTAAGCCTCCACCGTCTCGGGCGCAAAAAAAGTCTCGCCGAGGCCGGTAAGGCCCTCCGAGGTGTGGACGCGCAGCCAGAGCAGGTTGCCGAATTCCGCGAGTCGGATCGTCTCGAGCGCGGTGATCTTCATGCTATCGAACCCTCCCTGCGGGACGACAGCATAGCTCCGGCGGCGACGGCGGGGGAGGGGGCGCCAACCGTCATTGTTGGGGTGGACGGCCCCCGACGGCATCGCAATGTGCCAGGTTGAGGCTGTTACAGGTCTCAAACGAGGGAGCCGTCCGTGGGTGAGCTTATTCGCATTGGGTTGGATACGTCCAAGAGTGTTTTTCAGCTGCACGGGGTCGACGCAGCGGAGCAGCCCGTGTTGCGGCGCAAGCTGAGGCGGCGCGACATGCTGATGTTCTTTTCCAAGCTTGCTCCGACGCGGATCGGGATGGAGGCGTGCGGCGCGTCGCATTATTGGGCGCGCGAGCTGCGTGGGCTCGGGCATGAGGTGGTTCTGATCCCGCCGCAATATGTGAAGCCGTATGTCGATCGCGGGAAGAACGACGCCGCCGACGCTGAGGCGATCTGCGAAGCAATGAGCCGCCCGAAGGTCGCGAAGCGGTTTGTCGCGGTCAAGGCGGTGGAGCAGCAGGCGCGCTCAGATGCTCATCGGGGTGCGCGAGAACCTGCTCAAGCGGCGCACCCAGGTGAGCAACATGATCCGCGGCCATGCGGCCGAGTTCGGGCTTGTAGCGCCCAAAGGCCTGACGCATCTCGAGCCGCTGATCGAGCGGATCAAGCAGGATGAGACGCTTCCCGAAATCGTACGGGAGATGTTTGTGATGCTGACCGGACAATATTGCCATGTTTCGGCGCAGATCAGGCAGATCGAGGCTAGGCTGACGGAGCTTCACCGGGCGAACCCGCTCAGCCGCAGGCTGGCCGAGGCGCCCACGATCGGCCCGGTGACCGCGGTGACGCTCACCGCCAAGGTCGCCGATCCCAAGGTCTTCCGCTCGGGCCGCGATTTCTCCGCCTGGCTCGGACTGACGCCCAAAGATCACTCGACCGGCGGCAAGGCGAGGCAGGGCGGGATCACCCGCGCCGGCGACGAGACGCTCCGATCGCTCTTCATCTGCGGCGCAAGCTCCGTCATCCAGCAGGTCAGGCGCGGCAAGGCCGGCGCTCCGCCCTGGCTCGTGTCGCTCGTTGCACGCAAGCCGCCCAAGCTCGCCGCGGTTGCGCTCGCCAACAAGGCCGCGCGCATCGCCTGGAAGATGATGGTGACGGGCGAGCCTTACGATCCGCGCCTGCTTGCAGCGACCCAACCGGCCAGCCTCGATCCGCTCGGGGAAGCAGCCTGATGCGCGGCGCTCCCCCGACTGAGCCATCGTCGTGGCCGGGACGAAGAAACGGCTCCCGGCCGAACAAAGAAACGGAGGTCTGGCGAATTCGAGTTTGGCGCGGGACCAATCCTCCCGCGCCAGAGGCCGGCAACTTGCATAAACGTGAAGATGGTGTGATCGGTCGATCAAGGACGCGCGACACTCCGCTCCTCGCAACGGCAGTCCATGCCGCGTCATTGTTTGGAACGCGCGTCGCGAACGCCAACTCGGCGGCGTCCATCCGGGCGCTGAAACCGCACATATGGACGCAAGCGATCGCATCACGCTCTCAACCGCTCTTGCAAGCAGGGGGCCGTCCACATATGCGAGGAGCGTGAGCGACGACGCAATCCATGATCGTGGCGCGGCGCCGGTGGTCGTGGATTGCTTCGCTTCGCTCGCAATGACGGCTGCGCTCAGGGTTCCAGCCCTCCGTTGAACTCCTTCACCGCTTCGATCATCGCGACCATGTTCTCGACCGGCGTGCCGGCCTGGACGTTGTGGATCGCGTTGAACACGAAGCCGCCGCCCTCGGCGAAGATCTCGCAGCGCTGGAGCACCTCGGCGCGCACCTCGGCTGGCGTGCCGAAGGGCAGGGTCTTCTGCGTGTCGATGCCGCCGCCCCAGAAGACGAGCCGGCCCCTGTACTTCTCTTTGAGCATCTTCGGGTCCATGCCCTTCGCCGAGCACTGCACCGGATTGATGATGTCGATGCCGGCGTCGATCATCGACTCGAAGAAACGCTCCGACGCGCCGCACGAGTGCTTGAAGATTTTCCAGCTCGTGTTCTTGTGGATCCAGGCGCAGAGTTCGGCATAGTGCGGCTTCCACAGCGAGTCGAACGTCTTGACCGAGCAGAAGGTCGACGTCTGCGTGCCGAAGTCGGTTCCGCACAGAAAGATCACGTCGATGGCGTCGCCGACCCGAGCGTGGATCTTCGCCATGTTTTCGACTCCGACCGCGACCTGGCGTTCGAAAATCTTGTGGACGACCTCCGGGTGGCTCGCTGTCAGCATGTACCATTCCGCGACGTCGCGCACGCCCTTGGGATCGGTGAGGTCGGGGCCCGGGACGAAGGCGATGTCGCCGAGCGCGGTGTTCACCAGAGAAGCGAAGACGGCGTATTCGCCGGTGTCGACGGCGCGCGCATCCTCCTCGATGGCGTCGAGCTGCGCGTCGCTCAGCGGCTGGTACTGCTCAACGTTGTCCTCGGGATTCAGGTGGTCGAGGTCGATCGGCTTCTGGCGGATGATCGAGTCGAAGAAGAACCCGTCCTTCGGCATGTGCGCACTCGGCGGCGCCCTCAAATCGCCCTTCGGGTAGATCAGCGTGCCGCCCTTCTCAGGCTCGATAGCGGTTCGGAAACCTTGCGGCACAAGCACCTCGAGGCCGTTGAAGATCCACGGCTTCCAGTCGCGGTTGTCGAAGCCGAACATGTTGGTGCGGCTCGTCAGCGGCGTCACGTCGATCCCGATCGCCTCCTTGAGGTCGTCCTCGATCAGCCCCAGCATCTGATACGGTTCGTGGACTTTGACCAACCGCTTTTCGAGGCCGTAATAGTCCCGGAGCTTGGCGACGCAGCTCACATGCATGCCGGTCACCGCCGAGCCGCCGAAATCCATCGGCGTCCGATCCGGCGTCCGATAGTTGATCGCGTCGAGCACCCGCTTGCGCTTCGGTCCGACCTTCTTGGCGCTCATCAGCATGGATTTCCTCCTTTTCCCGCCTTCCGCGCTCCGCTCTCACGCGAGGCCATAACTCGCCTTGTCGTACAGATCGCCGTATTGGGGCTCGATCTGCCCCTGAAGATCGCGCCAATCGGACGACAACGCTTGCAGAGAATTCCCGATGCGCTCGAGCCATTGCGCCTCCTTGCAGGAGAGCGCGAGCCGGCCCTCGCGGCGGCCCCGGTCGAGAAGCGCTGCCGCCGCCCTTCCGGCCGCAACCGCGCGGTCGTAAGGGTCTGTCTTGGCCACGATGGCGCGGGCGATTTCGATCGTCGCCGCCGGCGACAGCACCGCCGCCTGCGGGCTCTGCCATTCGTCGGACAGGGTCAGAAGATCGCGAAGCGCCTTCGCCTGCCCCTTGGCGGAGGCCGCATTCATGAGCCGGCAGTCGTACTCCAGAAGCTCCGCGAACGCCTCGGGCGCGTTTCCCGACAGCAGCCTCACATTCTGCACCAACTCGTTGCTCCACAGGTCGCACATCGCGCTCGCGATGTTGCCGACCGCGCTGAAATGCGCGCAAGCCGCCGACTTGCCTTCCATCGAGATCGGCACGCCGGCGATCGCCTTCATGATCGGACCTTCGTAGGCGCAGTCCTTCGACGGGCCGACGGCGCCCTGCTCGAACGCCGAGAGCGCGCGCGCCGCGCTCATCGCGCGCACGACGGCGGCCAGGACCTCGGGCAGCATCTTCTGGCCGGCGAGCTGCATGGCGGTGTTGGCGAATCCGCAAGCCGAGTCGCCGCCGGCGACGACGCCGGGATGATCCTCGCAAATCTCTCGGATGCGTCCCCATAGGTACGCCATGTCGCGGGGGCTGAGGACCCCGAGCGCGAACGCGATCGCCGGGATGTCGGCGACGACCAGCGCCTTGTCGTGGACCTCCTTGCCGCCGATCGATTCGACCGAAAGCACGTCTGCGCCAGCTTCGGCATTCCGCTCGAAGGAACGAAACAGGGTCTCGCACGGCTCGCCCCTCCGCATGAGCGGCGGCTTGGCCCTCTCGCGGATGTCCGTCGGGGTCACGCGCAACGCCGAGCGCAGGCCGCTCTTCTCATGCGCCTCGACGAGCCGCGCCTTCAGAATCTCCGTGAGCTCGGCTCCCCATTCCGGCCGTTCCGTCATTGCCGGCAGATGTTCGAACTCGAGCACCAGCCCCGGCGCTTTCAGCCGCAGGGCCCTCGCCACGACCTGACGGCCGATTTCTTCATAATGGGCGCGGACCTCCGGCCAGGTCGCGTCGGTCAGCTCCATCGTCGGAAGGGTGAAATTCACCTCCGGGAAAACCTTGCCGGCGCCGACTTCGAGGCCGAGGCCGCAGCGAACCGGCCGCGGCGCCACGCCGAAGACGAGGTCGTCTGCGTTCTTGATCGCGAGGTCCGCGAAGACGAGCGGCGTGAATGCCGCGCACATGTCAGTTCGAAAGCCCCACCTGCCGGCGTGCGAGGGCCACCGCGTCGGTCGCCGACGCGCCGTAACCGTCGGCGCCGATCTCCGTCGCATATCGCTCGCTCAGCGGCGCGCCGCCCACCAGGATCTTGACCCCCCGACGGAGCCCCGCGTCCTTGATGGCCTGGATCGTCGACTTCATCGCGGTCATCGTCACGGTCAAAAGCGCGGACAGGCAGACGATCTGGGGGCTATGCTCGCGGATCGCCTCGACGAACCTCTCCGGCGCCACATCCGCGCCGAGGTCGATCACCTTGAAGCCCGCGCCCTCCAACATCGAGATGACGAGATTCTTGCCGATGTCGTGCAAGTCGCCCTTGACCGCGCCCGCGACCACGATTCCGGCCGGCTTTGCGCCGGCGGCTGCAAGCAGAGGCCGCAAAGGCTCCATCGCCGCCTTCATCGCCCGGCCGGCCAGCATCAGTTCGGGGACGAAGAACTCCTCCTCCTGGAAAAGCTTGCCAACTTCGTCCATCGCCGGGATCATCGTTTCGGAAATGAGCGTCACCGGCTCGGCGCCCGCCTTCAGCTCGTCCTCGACGATCGAATGCGCCAGCTGCGCCTTGCCATCGACGATTGCGTCGAACAGCCTCTGCAACACCGCCATCGTCCTCCCCCTTCGCCGCTGCGATATCTCGATGTTCGATTTCTATCGTGTGGGCGGACTGGGGACTTGATCTCCGTCAAACGGTTAAGGCCGAAGCGAGACTGTCGCTGCGTCAAAGCGTCGCCCAGGCCGGGCTCATCGCGTCGCGCAACGCGTTGAAGACGCCGCGGCGTCGGGCCAGGATTCGTGTGAGCTCGGGCTCGGGGTCGATGCGAACTCTCGACTCTCGTCATGGCGGCGACGGCGGCGTCAAGGTCGGGATAGAGTTTTACGCAGACGGCGGCGACGATCGCGGCGCCGAGCGCGCCGAGTTCGGTGACGGGCGAGAGTTCGAGCGGCAGGTCGATCGCGGCGGCGAAGATCTCGAGCCATGGTCGGCTGCGGGCCGCGCCGCCGGCGAAGCGGGCCGCGCGGGGCCGGTCGCGGCCCATGAGCAGATGATCGATGTGGCCGCGGTGCTCGAACGCCACGCCCTCGTAGACGGCTCGGACCATTTCCGGCAGCCCGTGCCAGGACGCAAGGCCGATGAAGCAGGCGCGCGCCGCGGGCTGCTCGAGCCGGCCGTTGAGGTAGGGTAGGAAATACGGAACGGCGCCGTCAGCGCGCGCCCGCAGCAGCTCCCCGTTGCAGAAATCGAACAGCGCGTCGCGGCCCCGGCGGCTCATGTCGGCGCGGCCGAGGACGGAGTCGACGAACCATTCGAAGGCGCTGGCCGAGGTGGGGCCCGCGTCGGTCAGGACGAATTCGCCCGGCCTCGGCCCGGCGATGACCGCGGCTACGGATCCCTCGGTCGAAGGCTTCCGAGTGGACAGCTGGTTCAGGCCCCATGTGCCGGCGATGACGCTGATCAGGTTTTCGTCGGTCGCGCCGAGGCCGAGGGCCATCGCCGGGCCGTCCGCATAGCCGGCCGAAACCGGCGTTCCCGCCGCGAGCCCAGTCTCCGCCGCAGCCCTCGTGGTGACGGCTCCGGCGATGGTGAGCGGCTCGACGCCGTCGCCGAACAGTTTTGCATGGCGTCCGAGCCCGAACGGATCGAGCGCAGCCGGCGCCCAGCGACGACGGCGCTGGTCAGTCAAGCCGGCGGAAGACATGTCGCTGATTTCGAGGCCGACCTCGCCCGTCAACCGAAAGCGGAGATAGTCCTTGCAGAAGAGCACCCGGGCCGCGCGCCGGAGCGCCTCCGGCTCGTGCTCCTCGAGCCAGGCGATCAGCGGCAGCGGCTTGCCGGCAAACTGGGTGTTGAAGGTCAGCGGGACCGCGCTCGCCTCGGAGCCCTCCGCGCGCCACCGCGCGACGATCTTTTGCGCACGCAGGTCCGGGGACAGGATCGCGTTGCGGACCGGGTTTCCGGCACGGTCGACGAGAAAGAGGCCGTTGCCGTAGCCGGTGAGGCCGACGGCGGCGATGGCCGGAGGCTCTACGCCGGATGAGGACAAAACCTTGCGCGCGACCTCGCAAACGGCGGCCCACATCGCCTCGGGGTCGCGCTCGAGACAGCCTGGCGCCGGATGCAGAGGCGGCATTCCCACGGCGGCGACCGCGTGTTCGACGCCGTGCTCATCGTAGAGCGCCGCCTTGACGGCGGTTCCGCCCGCGTCAAAGGCGATGATGTGGCGCTTGGTCATGAGCCCGTTCGGAATGAACACGTGAGAAAACGGGTCGACGAGGATTTCGCGTGCGGCCCGTAGACGGCGCTAAACCCTACCGCTTTTCACTCCACCTCTCATTACCCGATTTTCGTTCCCAAATCGGACCTCTTCAAGCGCGAGTCGGAACGCCCCGTCGCTCACGAGATTGCCGGGCCTCGCGAACGCCCTCCCGAACCATTCGACGTTCCGCGGATTGACCGGGGCAGAAGTCTGATGGGCGACGAAGAAAAATAAGGCGTCGGCCGCTCGAGGGTGATCTCGAGCATGCTCGCGTCGATCGCGCGGACGCCGAGCGCGCTTGAACACACTTGGCCGTTCGCGATCCGCTCGGCGTTCCGGATCGAAGGTCGAGGGATACGCCGCCTCCCCGTGGCCGAAGACCGTCTCCGCCTGCGCGGACGCAAAGGGGGAACCGCCTGCGAGGGTGAACGGGGTGGCTGCGACGATCAGCGCGTTGCGCGGCGGACGGGAAACGGGCATAACGCGCCAACACGAGCGGGCTGCGGAGCGGCCGGCCTGCGGAACCGTAGCCAGGGCGACGCGCTGTCAGTCAGGGAGCCGAAAATGCCTGGAGCATTCGAGCAGCGCGAGGACACTTTCGAGAAGCAGTTCGCTAACGACGAGGCGCTGCGCTTTCGCGCGGTCGCGCGGCGCAACAAGGCGGTCGCACTTTGGGCCGCCGAGATGAAGGGGCTGCCGCCGGACGCGGCCCAGAAATACGCCGAGGACTTCGTCGGCGCCCAGGTCGGCGCCGCCGATGACGACGTGGCCGCGGCGCTCGAGCAGGACCTGGCGCGCGGAAACGTCGACCTCTCCGACCATCGCCTCCGCAAGAAGATGGCTGAAGCGATGGCCGAAGCGATCGCTTCGGTCAGGGCCGGCAAGTAGATCGGGGTCATTCACCGCGCGGCCGGTCGCGCCAGCGGCGCGAAGGCCACCGCAACAGTTTCGTACACCTCTCGCTTGAACGGCACGACCAGGTCGGGCAAGCGATCGAAACGCTCCCACCGCCAGGCGTCGAATTCCGCGTTGTGCTTGCCGTCGGCTGGAAACCGCACGTCGATTTCCGAGTCCCGGCCCACGAAGCGGAACAGGAACCATTTCTGCGACTGCCCGCGATAGCGGCCGGCCCAGCGGGTCCGCGCGCCCTCGGGCAGGTCGTAATTCAGCCACTCCGGGAGCTCGGCGATCAGTTCGATCGAGCGGATGCTGGTCTCCTCCCACAGCTCGCGCTTGGCCGCTTCGAGCGGCTCTTCGCCTTCGTCGATGCCGCCCTGCGGCATCTGCCACGAGCGTTCGTCGAGGGCTTCGCCGCCCCGCTTGCGCTTGCGATGGCCAATGAAGGCTTCGCCCTGACGATTAGCCAGCGCCACGCCGACGCAGGAGCGGTAAGGAAGATCGCTGATCATAAAATGCGCTTTGAATTGAACCGGACAAAGCCGTACGCGGCGCGGGACCTTAGCGCGAAAATAGTCGCCGGCGCGAGAGCGACGCGTCGCTAATTAGCGCTGAACGCCGGGCGTTGCCTTTTTGGTCGCCGCGAGAGCCTGCTGAACGTCGATAATGAGTGGGATGGGCGCGCTCGCGCCGCCGCCCTGTCGGGTCACTTTTACCCCGCTCTTGGCCTCGATCCGGTCGACCGCGGCGGGCGGCGGGAGGGTCGGATTAATGGCCTCCGCGGAGCCTGGAGAGGGCGGCGACTCCGCGCGGGCCGGCGCAGGAGGCGCTTCGGTCGTCAGCGCCAGCGGTTCGGTGCGCGGCGGCTCGGCGCGCTGGCCGAACGTGAAGGCGACCATCGCGACAGCCACCACGGCCGGCGCGGCGATGGGCATGATCTTCGGTCCGATCCTCCCGGCTCGCCGAGGGCCCGGGCCCGGCAGGAGCCCGAGCGGTTCGTTCACTTCGTCGCGCCAGAGCACCAGATCTTCCACGTTCGAAACCCGCCTCATCCGCGATTCTTCTTGCCTCATTGTCAGCCGGGAGCTTGCGCGAAGCAGAAGGTCCGCGAGCGTTTGACGGCGTCGGAAGGAATCCGATAGTCCCGGCAACGCGACCGGCGAAGGATGTCTGATGACGGCCAATCTGATTACCGACGTCGCCGGCGTGCGCGTCGGGTCGGCTGACGACGAACGCATCGCCTCCGGCGTCACCGCCGTCATCTTCGACGAGCCGGCCGTCGCGTCGATTGCGATCCACGGCGGCGCGCCCGCGGTGCGAGACACCGCGCTGCTCGAGCCGGAAATGATGGTCGAGCGGGTGGACGCCTTCGTTCTGTCGGGCGGCTCGGCTTTCGGCCTCGACGCGGCCGGCGGCGTCATGGCTTACCTGGCCCGGATCGGGCGCGGCTTCCCATCCAGCGGGGCTCGGGTGCCGATCGTTCCTGGCGCGAGCCTTTTCGATCTCGTCAACGGCGGCGACAAGGCGTGGGGGCTGAAGCCGCCATACTGGGATATGGGCTTTCGCGCGGCCGAAGCGGCGGGAGCCGTCTTCGCCCTCGGAACGGCGGGCGCCGGCTACGGCGCCAATTCGTTCGGCCTCAAGGGCGGTCTCGGATCGGCCAGCGCCGTGTCGGCGCGGGGATTCTACGTCGGCGCGCTCGCCGCCGCCAATCCGGGGGGCCGGGTTACGCGCGGCGCCAGCCGCCACTTCCTCGCTGCGCCTTTCGAACGCGACGGCGAATTCGGAGGTCACGGCTTCGGCGAGGAACACCCGGACGACGCTCGAAACCTGCGACTGAGGAGCGACCACCCCGCAAACACCACCCTCGCCGTGGTCGTAACCGACGCCATCCTTCCGAAGGCCCAGATCAAGCGGCTCGCGGTCATGGCCCAGGCAGGCTTTGCGCTCGCGTTCCGCCCCGCCCATTCTCCGGTCGACGGGGACGTCGTTTTCGCCGCGGCCACCGGCCGCTCGACGCAGGCGCCCGAGGTTCGGGACCTCGCCGAGATCGGGATGCTGGCCGCCGAATGCGTCGCCCGATCGATAGCGCGCGCCATATACGAGGCGACGCCTCTCCCGTTTCCCGGCGCGCTGCCGAGCTGGCGGGAGCGGTTCGGCTGACGGTTCTGCTGGGATCGTGTCAATTGCAATTCTTGGTGGTGAGCAGATCCAGCAGGAGCAGAGCGGGGCAGTCCCCGTCGTTGATTCTGCTTTCCGGTTCAACTCGCGCATATTGGGCAAGGTCCGCCGCGCCGACGACTGAGCTGACGATCAAGGCCGTCACCAGCAACGCGTCGGCCGCCTTGAGTTCCCCGGCACGCTGCGCCGCGCATACATGGCTCCAGAGCGTTTCGAACACGGTCCGATCTTCCAAGTCGCTCTCCGGGTCCCCAGATCCGTCGAACAAACATGCTTCGCAGGCCGGCAGATAACGCGCCAGGTCGAACGACGTCCGCACCGCGCGTTTCAGTGCAGCCAGAGCCGTCGCGTCGCCATGCGCGCCGTTGCTTTGCGCTCGCAGCGCGCGCTCGAAGTCCGTGTCGAAAGCTTTGTCCTTGCTGGAGCGGGTCGCCGTCGCGTCGTCGCAGCGCCGTGCCATCGCGTCATGTCCCCGACAGTGTCGCACCGAATCTTCGGTCGGCTGGGGCGCATCCAGAACGACGCTGGCGGCTGCATCCGCGCCCCTGCTTCCTTTGAGGATCGGCCGGGAGCGTCGGTAGCCTGCGCGTCGCAGCTTGCTCGCGGATAGTCCGCAGCTCTACGTCCATGGCCTTTCCCCGGCAGGTCGGTTCGCCTGCTCGATGTTAACATGCGTAATTATTCTGCCAGAACCCGCGGATGCAATTAGGGATTCTACGTAGACGAGCGCTTTATGACGTTGCGCGTCAGGCGCGTGGGCCTCGATAGACCTCAAAGCCGCCGGGGCCGCAACAGGGCGATCCCCGGGATACGGGAGTCGAATGCAATCCTGCGCCTGCTGCGATCATGACCAGGACGAAGACGACGGCCGCGGCCAAAGCATATTCCGCGCCTGAAATGTCGCGAAGCAGCTCTTTGAACGCCTTCATCCCACGCTCCGGGTGGACTTTCCAATCGTTGCAGAAACAGTCTGAAGGATCGTTACCGCATGCAGCGCTTTTTTCTGCAAAGACAAGATGTCGAGATTTTAGTCTCGGCAGGAGCTTTGTCGGGTCCTCGTAGGCTGTCCCTCGCGGACGAAAGCCTCTCCCCGGTCTTTCCCCGGTTCTCGGGCTCGACCGCTAATTAGCGACGTTTCGGCTCCCCCGCGATCGATGAGGCTTGAGATCGATCACCGCCAGTTTCCCGCCAGCGCCGCCGTCGCGGCAATGGCTGCGGCCCCGTTGGGAGCACGTCCAGCAGCGAGGGCCAAGAGCCCAGCGAAGCGCTTCGCTGCCGACATGAACCGTCGCTCCCTGTATTCGGCCCGCGAATTCGGCTGCGAAGCGCGAGTGTGCCGCCTTCAGCCGCTCCCGATCAGGATGCCGGCGGCGAGAACGAGCGCGCCGCCGACCATGACCTTCGCCGCCGCCGACAGCGGCGGCGTCTCCATGAAGCGCCACTGGATCCAGGAGATGGTCAACAATTCGACGGCGACCACACAAACGGCGACGATCGTCGCCGTATAGAAACTCGGAATCAGGTAGGGCAGCGTGTGCCCGATGCCACCGCCGAATGTCATGAGGCCGCAGACAAATCCGCGAAGGATCGGAGCGCCACGGCCCGAAAGTTTGCCATCGTCGGACAGGGCCTCGGCGAAGCCCATTGAAATGCCGGCCCCGACCGACGCTGCGACTCCGACCAAAAAGGCATTCCGCGAGTTGTGGGTGGCGAAGGCGGCGGCGAACACCGGCGCCAGCGTCGAAACCGAGCCGTCCATAAGGCCGACGAGGCCAGGCTGGATGATCTGCAGGACGAAGCGCCGGCGTTCGAGCTCCTCTTCCGAGTGGCGGGCGCTGGGAGTCAGCACCTCCTTCTCGAGCACGGCGACCCTGTGGTCATGCCTCTCCTCGACTTCGGCGAGGTCGCCGAGGAGCTTCCGGATCGAGGCGTCGGAGGCGCGCGTGATCGCCTGACGGTAGAAGCGTCCCGCTGCCCGCTCCATGTCGTGCGCATGGGCGCGAACGGCCTCGAGGTTCAGCGGGCGGATCTGCCAGATCGGCTTCTGCGGGATGTAGCCGTGGATGTCCTGGCGGCGAATGAGCGGGATGTGCTGTCCGAACTTGGACACGAAAAGGTCGATCAGCCGGCGGCGGTGCTCGTTCTCCTCGGCCGCCATTTCCGTGAACACCTTCGCGCTCGCCGGATAGTCCATGATAAGGCCTTCGGCGAAGTCAGCGTAGATGCGGCTGTCCTCTTCCTCGTTGCTGATGGCGAGAGCCAGCATTTCGCGCTCGCTCAGCTCATCGAAATTGCGCATGGAGGCGTCCTTCGAGGGTCCGCGACGCCAGGAGTTCCTGTCGCGATTTGCGCGGCGAGAGCGCGTCACTCCGCGGCTCGCCCGATGGACGGACGGCGCCGCGTTTTAGAGGCCCGCCGTCGCCGGGGTCAAGGCGTCCCGGCCGCCCGTAGCCACCCGTCGATCCAAATGTCGCAGGCTGAAGCCAGGCAAGTCAACCGCAGCTGCGGGCGTGCACGAAACGGTGCCTCCGCAATTCATGCCGTTGATCCGAGATACCCTTCAATTACTACTTACGATATCTGCAAATAACAGGCTGTCTTAGTTGACGGTCGATAACATTCATGTTAACAGCAAAAACCTAACGCGCTCAAGCTGTTGCGCGTCCTGCACGCCATGCCGTTCAACGTCGGGTGGATCGGGAATCACAATTTGGCTTTTCCGCGGAATGGGGGCGGCCGTTGTCTTTTCGGGTTTCTTTAGTTCCGACGGTAGTCGCTTTCCTCACGATTGCCTGGATATCGACCGGCTTAGCCGAAGTCGAAGACATCGAACTCACATCAAGTGAAATTCTCGACAAAGGCTCTGACCAACTCAGCAATCCCACGGCACACATTGAGCAGACAGCGTTTGTTGATAGTCAAATTCCGGGAGCTGTAATAGATTTCGTGCCGCTTGACCCCTCCATGTCAGGATATTTTGTAAATGATCCCCGGATTGACGAAGATGGAGATCCTTCATACCAGCCATCAGGAGCGTCTTATTCATATTTGTACCGACCTGTATTAATTATCACTAGATCTCAAATCCTCCTACCCGATGTACGAGGTATAACGAGACAGCGCCCAAGTTGCCTGGTGGAAAGCACCTCGATCGATATTATTCGATGTGAGGCCCGCGAAGGTTTATACCTACCGAGTTGGGCGCTCTCACAGGAGACAGGTAAGGACCAATATTCCCCAGAAAAGATAAGTTTAGCAAGGGCGGCTAATGACGGCGCCAGGGCCATTCGTGCAATTTCGATCGGATCGATAGATTTATCTGCCGCATACTACGAAATCGTCTTCGCGCAAGACAGCGGAATCGCTCCGATGTTCGAGTTCAATAACATTGGGCCCAAGCGGTTTCCAGGTTCATTTTTTGAGAACGCGGAACCACTTCCGAGTTCATTTTTTGACGATGCGTTCACGGGCCCTCGTGTCGCAGGGACGATCCCTGAGGCGCCTCTGCCAACCATGCTTTTGATCGGAGCTCTTGGTATTGCACTAACCCGTCGGAAAACAAAACGTCATCGTATGACAGCATTTCAGGCTGGGCTCTCTTTGCTGCAGTTCCGATTCGGATTGGAGCGCACTTCCCACTGCCCCAAAAGGCCCGGTGCGAGCCTGTCCGAATAATCGAATATTCGAACGGAACGTACATTTAGTGACAATTTTCCTTGGAGTCGGCGATCGCGCCGACCCAGGCAGTCTGGCGCCACATCAGCCCCTCGGTGCGCTGTCGGGGCACACCGTCCCCGATCCCCTTGCCGGCTTTCAACCGCGCCTCGATCGAGCGCGCGGATCCGTGAGGAACGCTTCGAGGGATCATGTCGCCGTCTTCGCGCCTTGCCATCCCCATTTGCCTGCTCTAGACGGAAAAACGCTTGTGATTCCGCGATTTCGCGGGCGCCAGCAGTTTCTGCCTCGCAAGTCGACGGTCGTGGCACAGGCTCCCTCACTCGATCGGTTCAATCGCATTGTCATCAAGGTCGGCTCGTCGCTGCTCGTCGATTCCGGACGTGGAGCGGTCAAGCAGGCCTGGCTCGAGGCGCTGGTCGAAGACGTCGCTTCGCTGCACGAGCGAGGCGCGAACGTGCTTGTCGTGTCGTCCGGGGCGATCGCCCTCGGTCGGACGATTGCGGGTCTGCCGAAGGGCGTGCTCAAGCTCGAGGACAGCCAAGCCTCCGCCGCGATCGGGCAGATTGCGCTGGCGAGCGCGTGGTCGCGGGCGCTGCACAGCCATGGAATCGTCGCCGGCCAGGTGCTCCTGACTCTGCAGGATACGGAAGAGCGGCGACGTTACCTCAACGCCCGCGCGACACTCGGCCGCCTCATTGCCCAGCGCGCCATTCCTGTGATCAACGAGAACGACACGGTCGCGACGAGCGAGATCCGCTACGGCGACAACGACCGGCTCGCCGCCCGCGTCGCCACCATGGCGAGCGCCGACCTGCTCATCCTGCTCTCCGACGTCGCCGGCCTCTATGACGCGCCGCCGACCAGCAATGCGCACGCAAAGCTCCTGCCGGTCGTCGAGAAGCTGACGCCGGAGATTGAGGCGATGGCTGGCGGAGCCGGGTCCGAACTGTCGCGCGGGGGCATGCGCACCAAGATCGAGGCCGCCCGCATCGCAACCGCCGCCGGCATGCACATGGTGATCGCCGACGGGAGGGTCGCCCATCCGATCGCCAGAGTCGCCGAGGGAGAACGCTGCACCTGGTTCCTCACGCCGTCCAATCCGATCGCGGCGCGGAAGATCTGGATCGGCGGTTCGCTTGAATTGAAGGGGGCGGTGTTCGTCGACGCGGGCGCGGCCGCGGCGCTGGCCGGCGGCAAGAGTCTCCTTCCGGCCGGCGTCACCCGGGTCGAGGGCGTCTTTTCCCGCGGTGACTGCGTCGCCATCCGCGACGAGCGCGGGGCCGAGATCGGCCGCGGGCTCATCGCCTATGATGCGCTGCACGCCGAGCGCATTCGCGGCCGCAAGTCGCGAGACATCGCGCATATCCTCGGAACCCCGGGGCGAGCCGAAATGATTCACCGCGACGACATGGCTCTGGCGGAGCGGTGAGGCGACGCCCTTGGCTTCGGGACCGCCCCGCCCAAGATCGGCCGTGCCGCCAAGCGCCGCTGAATCGAACTGGCGGCGACGATGAGCGTTCTGCCGCGCAAAGCGCTCGCTACGCTCGCGAGGGCTCGCGCCCGCCTGCGCGCCAGCGAATTGGGACTGGTCGTGCTCGCGATCGGGGTCGGCGTGCTGGCCGGGCTCTGCGTCACGCTGATGACCTCGATTGTCAACTTCGCCCATGTGATCATCTACGGGATTCCCTTCGACGTGCGGCTGAGCGCGGCCGAGCGCATCCCGCCGATCGCCGCCTTCGCCGCCCCGATGCTCTCCGGACTCGCGCTCGGCTCAATCGATGCCTGGCGGGCGGGCAGGAAACTGCCGCCGGTGGTCGACCCGGTCGAAGCCAATGCCCTGCGAGGCGGGCGGATGTCCCTCTCGGAGAGCGCCCTGGTCGCTCTCCAGACGGTGATGTCGAACGGCTGCGGCGCTTCAGTCGGATTGGAGGCGGGTTACGCGCAAATCGGGGCAGGCGTCGCCTCGTGGCTGGGTCTCGATCTGCATCTGCGCCGGCAGGATCTGCGCATGCTGGTCGGCTGCGGGGCGGGCGGCGCGATCGCCGCGGCTTTCGGCGCGCCGCTGACCGGCGCCTTTTATGCGTTCGAGCTTATCATCGGCGCTTATTCTCTCGCTAACGCCGTTCCGGTCTTCGCCGCGACGCTGACGGCGGTCCTGGTCACCAAGGCGATCATCGGCGCGCCTTACGTCATCGAGGCGCCCGACGCGCCGACCCTCTATTTTATCCACTACGGGGCCCTCATCGGGCTCGGCCTCGTCGCCGCCGCGGTCGGCGTCGGGGCGATGCGGGCGGCGGCGCTGATCGAGCGCGCGTTTCGCGCCGTCGTCCCCTCGCGCTTCCTGCGGCCCGTGGCCGGCGGAGCACTCCTCGGCGTCATGGCCCTGTACACCCCGCAGATCCTGGGGGCGGGGCACGGCGCCCTTGGCCTCGACTTCTATTGGCCGCTAACGGCCACGGAGCTCGCGATCCTCATCTCGCTGAAACTGTTCGCCAGCATGGCCTCGCTCGCGTCCGGATTCCGGGGCGGACTGTTCTTCGCTTCTCTGTTCGTCGGCTCCCTGCTCGGCAAGCTCTACGCAGTCGCGGTCGGCGCCTTTCTCCCCATGCTCGGGCTCGACACGATCGCCTGCGTCCTGGTCGGCATGGGTGCGCTGAGCACGGCGATCGTCGGCGGGCCGCTGACCATGACCTTCCTCGTCCTCGAGAGCACCGGCAACCTCGCCATCGCTGGCGCGGTGCTTGCCGCCTCGATCGCCACCACCCTCGCGGTGCGGGCGACCTTTGGCTACTCGTTCACCACCTGGCGGCTGCATCTCAGGGGCGAGACGATCCGAGGCGGGCAGGACGTCGGCTGGCTGCGCGAGCTGACAGTAGCGAAGATGATGATCCTCGCGCCGCCGGTCTATCCGGCCGAGGAGAGCGTCCGCGCGTTTCGCGACGCCCATCCGCTCGGCAGCGCCAATGTCGTGGTCGCGGTCGGCGAGGACGGCCGCTACGCCGGGCTCGTCTTCGTCCCCGAGGCGCACGCCCACGCGCTCGAGGAGGGCGATGACGGCGGTCCGATCGGCCTGATTGCGAGGCTGCAGGCGACGGCCCTTCATCCCGACGACGACGTGCGCTCGGCGCTCGATCTCTTCGGCTCGGCGCACGCCGACACCCTCGCCGTGACGTCGCGCGAGACCGGGCATGTCGTCGGCATTCTCGGCGAGGCCTTTGCCGCACGCCGCTACGCGCAAGAGACCGACGGAGCCATGCGGGGCGTGCTCGGCGGCGGCTGAACACGACGCCGTATGTGTGAACCCGATTTTGGCGTCGCCTCCTTGGCGTCGAGGGCCGCGCCAAGCCGGCGCGGAACATCCTCGGCTGAATCACGTTTGCCGCGGGCGAACGCATTCCGGATTCGTTCGTCGCCAGTGCTCTCAAGCGACGGTGTGCAGATGCAGACAATCGAACATGTCGTCGTCCTCATGCTCGAGAATCGCTCCTTCGACAGCGTGCTCGGGCAGCTTTACCCAAAGAGCGATCAATTCGACGGGCTCGACCTGACGGAGACCAACCCGTGGCACAGGCCGGACGGCGCCGTCGAACAGATCAGGGCCTGGACGACCCGGGAGTCCGCGCCGCCGCTCCTTCCGGACCTCGACCCGGGAGAGCATTTCGAGGATATCGCGATGCAGATATTCGGACTGGGCGGCGCCGCGGGCGGGCTCCCGAGCATGACGGGGTTCGTGGACAATTACATGCGGCAGCCGCCGGAGGAGTACGCTTCCCTGTCGCAGACGACACCGCCGCCCAGCGCCCTGCATCCAAAGGCAATCATGCACCAATACGCGCCGGAGCACGTGCCGGTCATCAGCCAGTTGGCCAGGGCTTTCGGGGTCTCGGATCGCTGGCACGCCTCGGCGCCCTGCGAAACCTGGCCGAACCGGTATTTTTCCCATGCCGGAACGGCGGGCGGCTACGTCAACAACGAGCGTTCGCGCTTTCCCTACCGCTGGCCCCGATTTCTCCCGACCATCTTCCGCCGACTCGACCGTCGAGGCTACACTTGGAGGATCTACTTTCACGATCTGCCGCAGGCGGCGACGCTGATCGATCTGTGGCCAAAAATCCCGACCCGCTTCTGCCTGTACGACGCCGAATTCGAGCGTCACGCGCTGAGCGGGAGGCTGCCGAACTACAGTTTCATCGAACCGCGCTATTATCCCAGCCGCTGGGGGCAGTCGCTGCCCAACGACCAGCACCCGCCGCATGACGTTCGCCATGGGGACAGCCTCATCGCCAGCGTCTACAACGCGATCCGCGCGGCGCCGACCTGGGAGCGGACGCTGCTCGTCATCGTCTACGACGAGCATGGAGGCTGCTTCGATCATGTGCCGCCGCCGGCGGCGGTTTCGCCGGGCGGCCCTTACCCGGACGGATTCAAGTTCGACCGCTACGGCGTCCGGGTCCCCGCCGTCGTCGTCTCCCCGTACGTAGCGCCGGGCAGCATCGTTCGCCCGCCCGAGCCTTATGGCGGAGAACGGGCCTATCCCTTCGATCACTGCTCCATCCAGGCGACATTGCACAAGCTCTTCGATCTCGGGCCGCCGTTGACGCCGCGGGTCGCCGCCGCGCCGGATCTGCTGTCCGCGCTGACGCTGGCGGCTCCGGAAAACGACGGGCCCACGTCGATCGAGGCCGAAGAGCCGAAGGCGTCCCGGGAGGAAATTCGGGCCGACGCACGCCGTCCCCACAACAGGCACCAGGCGAATCTGCGCAGTCCGATGCACTTCCTGCCGGCCGCCGTCGCGAACGTGGTAGGGCACGTTCGCAGAGCTGGAGCCCGGGCTACGCCAGCGTCCTTTCGCTCGCGTCAGCCTCCGGGCTGACCGCAAAAGAACTTAAAGCAGGGAACGCGAAAAGGGGTCGGAGCCGCCCCCTCCAGCGCTTGCTGTTCCACACGCGGCGGGGCAGATTTCAAATCCAATGGTTAAGCGCGAGCAGGCACAAGGAAGGGCTGCGGCTTGAGGTTTTTGATTCTGCTCGTCCGGCGCCTGCTTGTTGTCGCGCTTGGAATCTTCGCCGTCTGGTTCATCGTCTTCGTCGTCTTCAGGGTCGCCGACCATCGGCTTCCGTGGATTCTCGCGCTGGCCCTCACCTACGGCGTCGCGGCCTATGTCGTCCTGCCGCGGGTCGTGCTCATGAGCCTCAAGATCATGCAGCGCAAGAAAGTGCCGAGCTTCACCCTGACCGGCGACGGTTTCCCGGGCGATCCGGTCAATCTTGCGCTCGTCGGGACGTTCGCGCAGCTCAGCGCGGCCTTCGCCAGCGCCGGGTGGACCGAGGCCGATCCGCTCGGCTTGAAGAGCTCATGGGCCATGGTCGTCGCCTTCGTTTTCAACCGGCCTTATCCGGCCGCGCCGTTCAGCACCCTCTATCTGTTCGGGCGCGGGCAGGACGTCGGCTTCCAGAAGGCGATCGACGGAAGCCCGCGCAAGCGCCATCACATTCGTTTCTGGGCGTTGAGCGCCGAGCGGGCCGGGGAGTCGCTCAACACCGCCGCCTTCTGGCTCAACGCCGACCGCCCGCCCCTGGAAGAAACCTCGCTCTGGGTCGGCGCCGGCACTAAGGATACCGGTTTCTCGCTGACCAAATTCACCTTCCAGGTCACCCATGCGACCGACAGCGACGCCGACGCAGAGCGCGATTTCATTATCGGGGAATTGAAGCGGGCCGGCGTTGTCGGCGGTGTGACTTGGCATCGGGAGGGCGAGCGCCTGAACCTCGGCCGCGTCAACCACTATGTCGCCGACGGCGAGGTCGCCGTGGCCTCGCTAGCGTGATTAGTGTCCCCAGCGGTTGCGCCCTTTCGGTCCCGTGGCGGTCTTTCGACCGGCGATTGGCTGCTGCGGGTGAACCTTCTGTTGACGACCGTGCAGCGGAAACTGGACGTTGACAGTGTTGCGATCTAAGACAGGTTTCGTCCTGAAAGCCGAAATTGATTTGCGCTCCGTCGAGTCACAGATCGTGAAACGCCGACCCAACGTTGAAGAAGAACTTCTTGAATATCTTGATCGAATTACCCCGCGACGCCGCCTGAAGAAGCGCAACGTCGGCATCGTAAGCCACCTCTACGGGTTTGGCGATTCGCAGTGGCCCACGCTCGAATCGACTGCGGAGAGGTTTGGCGTCGGCACCAGGGAGAGGGTCAGGCAGGTCCTTAACGAGACCTTCCGCAACTATGTATCGCCAGACGACTTGCCCAGACTGCGCGAATGCGCCGCTCTTCTCGGATCGAAGTCGGCGTGGGTCGGAAGCGAGTTCCTCAAAGCGATATCGGATTGCGGCTATTCATCCGCGCGTCTCGGCACAAGGGGTTTGCTGAACCTCATGCACGACCTTTCGCTTTGCGTTGAATATGAACTTTATAATATCGATTTTGGTAAAATCGGTCGAGCGAATGTCGAAGCTGAGGCGAATCATTTCGTCATCGAATCGAAAATGGCTGGAGCGCTGAAGAAAGCTCTGCAGAGAGCGCGAACCTTGCCCGGCCAGCTGGGGCTCGCCAATACTCGTTCACTGGCTCCCCTGGCGAAAGACGTGGACTTGAATGTCCTGCTTGCGGCGCTCCGGATGGACCCGAACGCGTGGATGAAGCCAGACGGCAAAGACTACTGGTACTGTCTGGAAAACCGAGAGAACACCCTGATAGGTATGGCCCAAAAGATATTCGCCCTGGCGGACGAGGTCGATTGTCAACGACTCGCTCGATGCATGAGCAACGGGTTAAAGGCGAGATCACTGCAATATGAATATCCTGACCCGGCCCTCATCCTCAGTTTTATTCGCGAATCGAGGTATTTCAGCTGCGGGAAGCGCAATGCGCGTTTCCTTGGCGAGCCCGGAGAGCTCACTGCAATTCAAAACGCCATTGTCCGGTTCTTCCGAAAGAAAGCCGCAGCAGGCTGGGAGGAAATCAGCTCCGACCTTTACGCCGCCGGCTTCGGCAGAGCGCTCGTTTCAAAGGCGGTGATGCAGTCGCCTTTGGTCTGCGTCGATCGCACCTCTGGGCGGGGAAACCACACATATAGCCTGGTCAGTCACGCTCAGGCGCCCGTACCGCAGCGGGACCTGCTGGACGATGCAATCAATTCCGCCGGCAAAGACTGAAGACCATGCCGGCGGCGACTGAAGACCATGCCCGCGGCGCCCCCCGCTAATGAATTAGTCGCCGGCGGACGTCTTACCGGAGCGGAGAAACCTACGAGCTCCAGCATCGTTCAGCTCGCGGGTTGCGGAAGATCGATCAATCCCACCGTCCGTGCCGCATGGTCATGACCTCGATCCGGCCATGCGGCGGACCGACCCAGCCGGACACCGCCCAGCTGGTCAGGGTGACGATGATCGACGCAAGGATCGCCCACCCCAGGCCGGCCACGACGAAGCCCGGAAGAAGCCACGACACGAGCTCGATCATCAGCCCGTTGATGACGAGCAGAAAGAGCCCGAGCGTCAAGAGGGTGATCGGGAAGGTGAGAATCACCAGGATCGGACGCACGAACGCGTTGACGACGCCGAGCAGCAGCGCCGCAGCGATCAGGCTACCGGGGGTCAGAATGTGGATGCCGGGGAGAATCAGCGAAGCGAGCCAAAGGCCGATCGCCACCACCGCCGCTCGGATGAGAAAGCCACCCATGTCAACTCCTGTCATGCCCAAGATTTAGGTACGCGGCAGGCGATCCGCCAGAGCATGTCACACGTTTGCGGCGCCGTTACCGCCACCGTCGGAGAACCCCAAGCGGAGCGACTCGGACGACACAAACAGAAGAACATCGGGCGCCGCCCGATATCGCGGGATCGCTCGCTGCTGTGGCCTTGAATCGGCGGGAGGCTCCCGAAGATGGCGTAAGAAGGTCGGGCGCTCTTGCAGGCTGGGAGCTCGTCGCGCTTCGGCGTATGATCACGCGGGGGGTTGGAGAGCCGCGAAATGACGGGAACCATCCTCCTCTATGGTGCGACCGGCTTTACCGGCAAGCTGATCGCGCAAGAAGCGCGCTCGAAAGGCGCTGTCCTCTTGCTCGCCGGCCGGAACCCCAACGGGCTGAAGGCCATCGCGAGACCGCTCGACCTCCCCTGGCGAGCCTTCGATCTTACGGATCGGGTCCGGCTCGGCGAGGCTCTCAAGGATGTCGCAGTAGTCCTCAACGCCGCTGGCCCCTTCTCCGCCACAGCGCGGCCGATCGCCGATGCGTGTCTGGCGAGCGGCGCGCATTATCTCGACATCACCGGCGAGATCGACGTGTTCGAGGCGCTGTTCGCGCGGGACGCCGAGGCGAAGCGGGCCGGCGTGACACTTTTGCCCGGCGCCGGTTTCGACGTTGTTCCGAGCGATTGCCTCGCCGCGCATCTGAAGCGCCGGCTTCCCGATGCGACCCAGCTGACGCTCTATCTTTCCGCCGGCTTCAATGCTTCGCGCGGGACGATGAAGACCGCGATCGAAGGGATCGCCGACAGGGTCCGCGCGCGACGCGGCGGGCGGATCGTGGGGCTGGCCCGACCGGCCGCCGGCTCCTGCGATTTCGGACGGGGCTCGAAGCCGACGATCCAGATACCCTGGGGCGACGTTTCGACCGCCTTTCATTCAACCGGCATCCCGAACATCGAAGTCCAGCTCGAGGCCCCGCCGGCGCTCCAGGCCCTGGCGTTCACGCCGGGTTTCATGCGCTCGCTGCTCGCGCTTCGGCCCGCGCAGACTGTCTTGAAGGCCCTCGCCGACACTCAGCCCGAAGGCCCGAGCGACGAGGCGCGGCGCAAAGGGCGGGCCGTCCTGGTGGGAGTGGCGAGAAACGCCAAGCGAGAGGCCGTCCGTACGCGCCTCAAAACCCCGGAGGGTTATACGCTGACCGCCCGCACCAGTCTCGACGCCGCCCTGCGCGTCGCCGCGGGCGAGGTCAAGCCCGGCTTCCAGACCCCGAGCCTCGCTTTCGGGCCGGATTACATCATGGGCTTCGAGGGGGTGACGAGGGAGGAGTTGAACGCATGAGCCGGCCGTCGGCCAATGCTGGAATCGTCCTCATCTCGACCATCCCGCGCGCAAGCCCGATCAATTCGCCTGCCTCTTCCCCCACCTGAAAACGGCGCGGCGGGCGCGCCGCGGCGCGCCGGTTCGCGTGGGACGTAGGGCGCGTCCGCCATGAATCGGTGAAAGGTCTGATCCTGCGCGTTTGGCGGGATCCGGACAAGCTTTTGTGGCTCGACCGTCGCGAGGCCTTCCAATGCCTCATTGGGCATCGGCAGAGTCAGGGAGCTCCCTTTCATCAAGAGGCGTTCGCCAAGCTTGGAACTGGCGGACTGCTGCTGACGAGCCGTTGCTCGGCGTTACGCTTCGGCTCGACGCCTGTCCCCCTCAGCTGAACGATCCGCTGGAGAATGTCGAACCAGAATGACGCGCCAAAAAGGGTCGAAGCGGCAACGAGCGTCCAGCTTGTGAGCGCAATGAACCAAGCTTGAAGGTTGTCCGGCATCGGCCCCTTGACCCAGCCGACGAGGTACTGGGGTTCAAGCGCGCCCAAGATCTTGGCGGTGTCTTCAACCGCATGGTCTCGGTCATCCTGAAGATGGAGGGCGCCGAGATCAGCCATGGCGGCGGGATGGGTCCAGATCTCGGCGCTCAAATAGAGGGCATTGACGTTGAATACCACCGCAATGGCGAGCGCGACTGCAAAAGACACCAACTGTGTTCGCCGCTTGTACCATCCGCTGAGGCGGTCCATCGAGCTGTCAAACCATTCGCCAATGTTGTGCTTGAAAGCGTCTACGTTTTTCGAGGATGCGGTCCACAGCGCTGTCATTGCGCTCTTCAACTGGGGATCGGTGATTTTCCCGATGATGTCGTCGGGCGACGCTCCCGGCGAAGCGTTCGCGCTCAGGGTATCGTAGAGCGCCAGCGCAAAACCGCGGGAGTCGATGTAGGCCGGCTTGTTCGTGAGATCCTGAATCGTCTTGGCCGTGCCGGTGGCGAGCGGGTTGACGAGGGCGTGGTTGTAGAGTTCGCGCGCAATCCCGGTGAAGTTCGGGTCGTTGAGAAGGGCCTTGACGCCATCGAGTAAAGTCGCCTCTCGCCACTTCATGGCCGAGCTGATGGCTTCGGTAATGGCGCTGGCTGCAAGGCTGACCGCCAGGAATGACAGAACCAACCCGATTGCTACGTCGATGATCACGCTATTGAACATCTTTGACTTCCCGATCTAAGCACTTACTCAGCTAATTGTAACGTAATATTATTACACAAATAAATAAATCAACTTACGTTAAAAAGTGTAAATTGCAAAATGGCTTGATAATTAGGTTAGTTTGCTTCAGTATTTTCGATCAATAGCGGAGAAATCCCGGGCTTGCCGCACGAACGGGACAGCCTCGGCCTGGCGCCCGAGCCGGAACGATCAAGGCGAAAACCATGTTGGGTTTGATTGTCTCCTTTCTGCGATGCGTGCGAGGGGACCGTTGAATTCATCGACCATTCCTCGAACTCTGCTGTTTCCGATCACAACAACCAATACGCAGTATCGCGATAGCCTATGTGAAGTAGGGCGAGCCGCCGAGAGCAGTGCTCCTGAATACCCGCCAGTACCACTCTTTGCGTGTCGTTCAGGTTACTCCGCCGCCTTCCTCATCTCGGGATAGACGCAATGCGCCGCTTCCCTTGCGGCGGGGCGGAGCGGAATGACTTTCGCCTCCTCGAAGCGGAGGCCCAGCGTCTTCCACACGTCGACCAGCGACTCGACCAGATCGGCGACCTGCGCCTCGCTATGGGCTGGGGTCGGCGTGATGCGCAGGCGCTCGGCGCCCTTGGCGACCGTCGGATAGTTGATCGGCTGGATGTAGATGGCGTGCCGGTCGAGCAGGAGCTTGCTCGCCGCCCTGCACTTCTGCGCATCGCCGACGAATACCGGGACGATATGGGAAGGATTGTCCATGACCGGCAGGCCGGCCGCGCGCAGAGCATGCTTGGTCAACTTCGCCATGTGCTGATGGCGCTCGCGCTCGGCGCCGGACCGCTTGAGATGCTTGACGGCCGCCGCCGCGCTCGCCGCCACGCTCGGCGGCAGGGTCGAGGTGAAGATGAACTGCGGCGCGTAGCTGCGCACCGCGTCGACCACCGCCGCGCTCGCCGCGATGTAGCCGCCGAGCGAGCCGAAGCCTTTGGCGAGCGTGCCTTCGATGACGTCGATACGATGCGCGAGCCCCTCGCGCTCGCCCAACCCCCCGCCGCGAGGCCCGTACAGGCCGACCGCGTGGACCTCGTCGATATAGGTCATCGCGTTATATTTTTCAGCGAGCTCCACGATCTCAGCGATCGGCGCGATGTCGCCGTCCATCGAATAGAGGCTCTCGAACACCACGAGCTTGGCGCGCTCGATCGGCTCCGCCGCGAGCAGCTCCTCGAGATGGACGACGTCGTTGTGACGCCAGACCTTTTTCGCACAACCCGAGCGCCGCACGCCCTCGATCATCGAATTGTGGTTGAGCGCGTCCGACAGGATGAGGCAGTCCGGCAGGAGGCTCGCGATGGTCGAGATGCCGGCCAGATTGGAGATCCAGCCCGAGGTGAAGACGAGGGAGGCGGCCTTGCCGTGCAGGTCGGCGAGCTCCGCCTCGAGCTGCACGATCGGATGATGCGTGCCGGATATGTTGCGCGTTCCGCCGGCCCCGGCGCCGTGGGCGCGCGCCGCGCGCACCGAGGCCTCGATCACCGCCGGGTGGCCGCCCATGCCGAGATAATCGTTCGAGCACCAGACGGTGACCTCGCGGGGCCTGTCCTCTTCGCCTGCGGGCCGCCACATCGCCACCGGGAACCGGCCCGCGTCGCGCTCCAGATTGGCGAAGATGCGATAGCGTTCTTCCGCCTTCAGGCGGGTGATGGCATCCTCGAAGGACCGCTCGTAGTCCATAGTCCGCCCTTTGTGCAGAGCTCGAGCACCGCCCTCATCGGGAGCGGTCGCGCAGAGATGGAATGAGCGCGTTCCCGCTACGCAAGTTCGCGCATTGCGGTTGGCTATGCGGGGAGAAGTCTCGCCGCCAGCGTCCTCTCCGACACTGACGCCGCACCGCCATGCAGACATCGTCTCGCTGACCGCGCCCTCTCCCACCCATAGCGGCGGGAGAGGACCGGCTGCGATCAACCGAAAGTTTTCCGCAGCGTCGCTACCGAAACGTGCGGCCACGCGAAAAGCGGCGCCCCGGGAATTTTGAGCGCCGGAAAGTTAAGCATCACCATCTGGGCATATTGAAGTTGCATGATCGTCGGGTGGTCCGGATGGGTAAGCTTCTCCAGCCAGAAGGTCGCGTAAACCAGCGCCGTATCGGCGTTCGGTTGCAAGAAGGATAGATTCTCAGCTCCGCCGCCGGCTTGCACCAAGTTCACTGCTGTGATCGCTGGTAGCGGGGATCCGTTGATCACGGGAGCCGCGAAGAATGAGATCGACGGCGCTGTCGAGATGTTGAGCGCCACTCCGCTGAATGAATAGCCTTGAGCGATCTGATTCTGGATGGTTTGTTGCAGCAATGTGACCGGATCGTTGAGTAGCGCCTGAGTGATGTCCGGCGCCAGAACCGGAGGCACGTTCCCCAGCGGAGTTCTCGTGTTGGTTGGGCTGGCAGCATTGGTAAGGGTGTATTCCGAGAAGCCTCCACCTGGTTTTGATTGTGCTTCTGAAGTCCCACCGGCGAAAACAGGGGCGCCGAGGGGCACGCCGGCAGCAAGCGGCGGCTGGAGATCAATTGCGGTGGTGTTAAAAGAAGGAAAAAGCGAGAAAGCCGGATTTACGCCGCTGATGGGATCGTCTCCGGGACTGATCGTTGGAGGGCCATTGAAGGATGTTGCTACGCCCTGGGCCAGCATTGAATTGCCGTGCGGTATGTTGGCCATCCGGCTGACGAGTTGCCCTCCAGCAGGCGGTGATAAAGGCGGATCAGAGGTCGCGGGCTGCGTGATCCAGATGCCCGGTTCGATGTGCAGCGCGCCGCCCGTGGTGGCGTCGCTTATCTTTTGCAGGTAGGTCAAACCGAACAGCTCAATATCGGGCTGCCCGAAACCACGGTTGGGGATTGACGAGGATATCGGGTCGAATTTCGTCGTTTCGCTGGTGAGATTGAGCTCCAGAAACACGTTTGTTTGATCTTCGAAGTCCGGCCGGGCGACAAGATTGAATCCCTTCCCGTGCCAGTTTCCGGCAAGGTCTGCGAGCAGACCCAAATTCTTTAATACCGTCTCATTGTCTGGACTTATACGCACAGATGGGATTCGAGGGCGCGCAACCTGAAGCGTATCCATAATTGTCTCCTGGTTATTACTTGGATTTATTAAATCTACTCCGGTCGTTCATTCGACCTTCTCTTGGGCCAAGTATTTGCCAACGGTAGAGAGATCATGGTCCGGCGGGCGACACAGTGACGGCGGTCACACTCCGCGCATGGCGGGAATCCTCAAATCCGATGTTATCCACGGTCGCGATCGCGATCGCGAGCGACGTCTCCATGCCCACTGATCACGTGTATTCGCTTGGAACGAACGCATGCTTGAGGCCGCATGCCCGACAGGAACTTTAGCCTCCGACGTGAGAAACACTCGTCCTTTACTGGCTCCGTTTTGAAGTTGCGCCCGCTAGCGCCGCGCGATTTGACCGCGTGAACGACAGCGCAGCGTCCGCGGGCCACACGGATTTTTGCGAGATCTCGTGCGCGAATCTGGGCAGGCGGGTTGTCTCAATCATCGCCGTTGTCGCCCTCAACCTCGATTGCGAGGCCGAGGAGCTCCCGGTGGTACTTTTGCAGACGCTCAAAGTGCGCTTGGATGGCGCCAGCAATTTCCTTCGAATTCTTGACCGCCAGGAAATGCCCGACAATCTGGCTGTAATGCTCGGCTTGCCGCGGCAGGCGAAGCGCGGGATCCTTCTTCTCGCTGATCTCGGCGTCGGCCATTACTTGAACCCTCTGCGAGGGCTCGGGAACGTCGATCCGGTTTGACGGGCGCCTTGGCGTTTTGCCGTTCATTAGAGCCGATTTTGAATGAAACGCGTGGAAAAGCGCGTCCTCGATCGCACTGATGTCGGCCTTGTCTGCGACCGGGTACGCCCAAACCCAGGCGATCTCCCAGACATCGACCTGTCGGTTCGCGATGATGTCGCTTCTCGCTGAAGTCAGATGGCGGTTCACTCGCGAGCGTATGCCGTCCACCGACTGCCCGACATAGATCGGGACCTGATCGAGGTCGCAAAGGACGTAACAGCCGATTTCGTTGGTGAGGCTGCGCACCGCTCTGCGACGGAACCCCAGGTCGATCGCCATGGGCTACTCAGCCGCGATCGAGTCGCCGGTCCTGTTCGCTTTAAGCAGCGGTTCGAGAAGTTTTTCGGCGAGGCGCCGAACCACGGGCACGCAGACGCCGTCGCCGCAAACGTGGTACGCGTCGTTATAGCGCTCAGGCAGCCGGTAATTGTCGCTGAGCCCCATCAGCCGCGCCGCTTCTCGCGGGGACAGGAGTCGAGAGCGAATCGTCTTGCCCTCGATCACGAGAATTGTTTGGCGAGACGAACCTCCGGCAGGCGTTCGTAGACAGCCGGCGATGTCGTCGAAGCGGACTTCGGCGCGCTGGCGCTTCGCTCCGTTTTCATCGGGACGCGTACGCCGGTAGACGGAGCCGACGACTCGCCGGCCCGACTTCATGGCGCGCGCCACCTTTTGGCGATGCAGCGGGGCCATCAATTCCAGAAGGCGCCGTGTCTGAGCCAGCGTGTGCCATTTCACCTCTGTCGGAATCTCTTCGAGCAGGTCCGAAAAGCCCAGGGTCCGCGCAGCAGGCTTGGCGATGGCCCACCAGATCCAGTTTGTCTTGGCCCTGGAGGTCATCCCGGCATAAGCTTCGATAAGCGCGGCGGGATGCCATTCCGGCTCCGGGACCTTGGCGACAAGGGGACTTGGAATCGTGTCCGTCTTGCGGGCGGCGATGAAAAAGACCCGCGGCCGCGATTGCGGAACGAAATGGGAGGCGTTGATGACCGCCGCCCCGAATTTGTACCCGGAATCCGACAGCGCGGCGGCGATGGCGGCAAAATCCTTTCCGCCGTGAGAGGTCAAGCAGCCATAAACGTTTTCAAGCACAATCGTTCGTGGGGCGCGGCCAGCTAGCACGAGCCCGCGCATCAGTCTCCAGAACGGCCAGAACGTGCCCGACCGGGTCGGGGCGTTGTCCCGCTCCCGTCCGAGGCCGCGATAGCCTCCAGCGAGCGAAAGATCCTGGCAGGGGAAGGACGCCCAGGCGAGGTCGACGGCCTGGTCCGGCAGATCCGTCAAAGTCAAGCTCGAGACGTCGGCGTGCTTGATGTCGCCTGCACCCCAGTTGGCCTGATAGGTCAGGACTTTTTTTTCGTCGAAGTCGTTGGCGAACAGGCAACGCCATGCGTCTCCGAGCCCGGCGCGGGCCATGCCGCCGCCGGCGAAGAATTCGACAAAGGTGTACTGGGTCATGCCCGCGACCAAATCTCCACGATCCAGTCTAAGCACGCGAACCCTCCCGCCTCATGCCACTCCTGGGCCGTCCTAACATCTGTTGTGGAAAACGAAGGGAGTTGATGGGAGCCTCTGGAATTGGCGGGCGTAGTTCGATCTTTATTCTCTCTATGTTCCTCATTTCCGACTTCTTGTCAATTCACCGCACAATCCACAATCCCGATCAAATCTCGCCGCGCGGCGTGGGCGACCGATTTTGCGGTCTCGACAGGTTGCAAGGTCGGGGCGTCGAGCTCTCGGTCACCTCCTCTGCTTCGTTTGCCGCAAGCCGCAAGTCCTGCATTCGATCGGGCGAGTGGCGGCCGCTTTCACGCGGGGCGCCGTTTATCATAGCCGCTCCAGGCGGCGGGAGCGCGGATCGAGCAACTGATCAATTTCCCGAGGCCGAAGCGCGATATCTGCCGCCCTACAGCCCGGACATGAACAGAATCGAGAAGGCTTTTCCAACGGGTGTTCCTCTGTATCAGGCTTTACCTCTCCGCCTGCGGCTAGATGCAACTCGATCGGAGTCTGCTCTAGCTGGAGATGATCACCTTGATACCACGGGTCTCGAAGGCCCGTGCGTCGTCGTCGCGGATGCCGTCATCGGTGATGAAGGAGTGAATGACGTCGAGCGTTCCCAGGCGGGTGAACGATGAGCGGTTGATCTTGGTCGAATCCGCGACGAGATAGACGTGCGCCGCGGCGCGGATCATTGCCTGCTTGAGCTGCAAATCGGCGAAACTCGGATAAGTCAGACCAGAAGTCGAGGGCGACCCCGGCTGTCGCCAGGAAAAGCTTGCCAGCAAGAACATCCTGGAAATAATCGGCCGCCTTGTCCCCGCTCAAGGACAGCGTCGGCGCCTTGAACTGGCCTCCGGGCATATGGACCGCGTAGCCCGGCACTGCGCCGAGCATCAGGGCGATGTTGAGCGCGTTGGTGATGACGATGAGGGAGGAGCGCCCGAGCAGATTGTGGGCGATTTCCGTCGTCGTCGAGCCTGCATCCAGGATGATCGTTTCGCCATCTCCCACGAGGCTCGCCGCTTTAGCGCCGATCTTTCTCTTTTTTTCGATATTTTCCATGTGCTGAAGCGACAGGGTCTGGACCTGTTTCGGCATCGCGCGCAAGAACGCGCCGCCATGCTGCCGGTTGATGTGCCCGTCGGACTCGAGCTTTTCGAGGTCCTGCCGGATCGTCGCCTCGGAGACCCCGAAGGCCGCGCTGAGATCGCGCACCCGGGCGCTCCCTTCCTCCTGCAGCCAGGCCAGAATTTTCATGCGGCGTGGTTCGGCAAGCAGCCCGTTGAGGTCGGGATTCAGCTGACTCCCAGGACCGACGCGCGCCCTCTTGCCGAAAGTGGTGGCGTTCGAATGTCTGATCATCAAGCCAATCTCTCAAATCCTTGGCCGCGAGGGGACTATCTCCGATTGGCGCGTTTTTGCCCGTCTGCTCCGACTTCGCGCCCCGCGGTCACCGAGCCGCAAGCCTACATCAAAGCCCAAACTGATCCAGCGCAAACGCGCGACCGCCCATTTCTGTGTGGTCAATCACGCGAAGGGAGACGCCGGACAGTCAAGTCATCTGCGCCTGCAAAGCGTAGCTGCGATACATGCGCTGTTGCATTTGATCCAAGACGACCGCTGCAATAATAACGATGCCCTTGATGACCATCTGCCAGAATGAACTAACGCCGAGCATGACAAGTCCGTCGCCGAGCACGCCGATCACGAAGGCGCCGACGATCGATCCCGCGATCGTCCCGCGACCGCCCATCAGTGACGTGCCGCCGAGCACCGCCGCGGCGATCGCATTGAGTTCGAAAGTTTCGCCCGAGGCGGGATGCGCCGCCACCAGTTCGGAGGCGACGATAAGGCCGGCAAACGCCGCGCAGAAGCCCGAGATCATGTACACGGACACCGTCACGAGATTGACTTGCACGCCGGACAGGGCCGCCGCGCGCACGTTGCCCCCGACCGCGTACACATAGCGTCCGAAGGGGGTGCGCGCCGCGACATAAGCCGCGACCAACGCGAAGACAACGAGCGCCACGATTGAAGCCGGCAGGCCCAATATTCTGCCCGACCCCAGGAACGGAAAACCGGTATTGCCGAATTTGGGATCGCCGACCAGGTTCGAAAAAGTCGACCCTCCCGAAATCAACAGCGCCGCGCCGCGCGCCACATAGAGCATTCCCAGGGTGGCGATAAAAGGAGCGACGTTCAGCCTCGTAATCAAGAGGCCGTTGATCAGCCCGATCAAGGCGCCCGCAGCCAGCGTGATCAGCATCGTTTCGACGACATTGGGAAAGATCGTCACTCCGAGCGGAGGCACGGGAATGCCTTGAGTCAGAAGAAGACCGGCGATCATGCCGGACACGCCGACGATCGAGCCGACGGAGAGATCGATCCCGGCGGTCAGGATCACGAAGGTCATGCCTATGGCCATGATCGCATTGATTGCGACATGCTGGGCGATGATGACGAGCGTTGGAAGATCGAGGAAATTCGGAGTCGTCAGAGCGAAGAAAGCGAAGACTACGATGAGCGCAATGAACGTGCGGAAGCTTATCAGCAGAAGCGCGAGCGGTCGCTTTTGCTTGGCGCGGACGACGCCCGAAGGAAGTGTTTCGCTGGTCATGATGCTTGGCTTCCCTTAACGTCCGGCACGGAGAAATTCGGCGCGGAGGCCTCAATGAGGGCGGTTTCCGTCGCCTCGGCCCGCGCAAACTCGCCGGAAAATCGGCCGCTCGACATCACAATGATGCGGTCCGCGTTTCCCAAAGCCTCCTTGAGGTCCGAGGTCGAGAACACGATGCCGAGTCCGGCGCGCGCCAACCGGCGCATGACGCGAAAGATCTCCGCCTTCGCGCCGACGTCGACGCCGCGCGTGGGGTCGTCGAGCAGGATCAAATGGGGTTCGGTCATCAACCCCTTGCCGATTACGACTTTCTGCTGGTTCCCGCCGCTCAGCGCCGTCACCTCCACCTCCGGGGACGAGACCTTTATGGTCATCCGCTCGATCATCTGGCGCGCCTCGGCGCGCTCGCGCGCGTCGTCGATCGTGAACAGCCGGGCAAATCGGCGCAGGCTTGCGAGCGTCAGATTGGCGCGCACCGACATGGTCTGTACCAGCCCTTCGCGCTGCCGATCCTCCGGAACGAGAACGAGTCCGTGACGGATGCGGCTCCCAATCGTCTCGTCCGAAATGTCCTTGCCCTCGAGTTCGACCCGACCCTTCGACGCCGGTTGCAGCCCCATCAGACACTCGAACAGTTCCGACCGACCCGCGCCAAGCAGCCCGTAGAGGCAGACGACCTCGCCGGCTTGCACGTTCAGCGACACATGATCGACGAGAAATCCCCCTGCCGCGCGCGGCAGCGTGACGTCTTGCAGCGACAGAGCGACCTTCCCTGTCGCCGCCGAGGCGGCCTGGGCGAGCGCGCCGGTAGGCCCGACCATCTTCTCGATCATCCATTCGACCGAGATGTCCTTGACCAGCGCGTGCGCCTGGTGTCGACCGTCTCTCAGGACGGTCACGTAGTCGCCAATTCGCAGAATCTCTTCCAGCCGGTGAGAGATGTAAATGATGGCGACGCCGTGCGCCTTGAGATCGCGGATGATGCGGAACAGGATTTCCACCTCCGGGGCGCTGAGGGCGGAGGTCGGTTCGTCCATGATCAAGATGTCGACATCGTCGGCGAGGGATTTCGCGATCTCGACGATCTGCTGCTGGCCAATGCGAAGATCGTCGGCGAGCGCCGTCGGTTCGATCGGCTGCTCCAGGCGCGCAAGCAGGGCCCGCGCCTTGTCCACCTGGCGCGCTCGGTCGATATGGAATCCGAAACGGGTCGGAGGATCGACGAGGCTGAGGTTTTCGGCGACACTGAGATTCGGGCAGAGGTTCAGTTCCTGAAAGATGATTCCGATGCCATGGCGAGCCGCATCGCGAACCGAATCGAACCGTACCTCCTTGCCGTTGAGGAGCAGCCGCCCGGAAGTCGGCGGGATCACGCCGGCGAGAATCTTCATCAAGGTCGACTTGCCGGCGCCGTTCTCGCCGATAAGCACGTTGACGGCGCCCCGCCGAACCTCGAAGTCGACATCGCGCAACGCGATCGTTCCCGGGAAGACCCTTCCGATCCCTTCCGCTCTCAAGAATCACGCTTGTCTCGGCCGTGGGCGCCGCTTCGTTCATGGCGACGTTCCCTTCACGACCTCGATGGAGATGGGCGTAACGTTCATTCTCGCCGTTGCCGACCCTTGCGTCGCCCCTCCGTAGAACCGGACGGACTTGCCCAGCATATCCTGGGGATCGCCAGTCTTCATAAGATGCTTCGTGGCGGCATCGTTCAAGGCGCGAGAGATCTGGGCGAATTGAATCTGATTGACGAAATCGCCGAAGTGAATGAACGGAAGGCTGTCGCGCAGCGCCGTGCCGAAGATAACGGGACCGATTTGAAGGTCGACCTGCCGCGGCCCGCTCTTGGTGGCGATGTCCACCGTCATGAGTCCATGGCGCGACTTGACGTCGACCGCAACGACCTTTCCGTCGCCTTTGACTTCGTACGACCAAGGGTTTCCCTCGCCGCCGCCTCGGCCGTAGGTCTGTCCCGCCTTCTCGGGGTCGGCCTCGATCGCGGGCAAGAGCGTTGCGAGATCTACGGCTCTGGACTTGAAATCCGTAACGGCTGTCGGCGTCCAGACTTTCTCGATATAGGCAGTCGCGTCGAACGCGCCTGCGGACTTCGCGTTTTCCGCGGCGAGCTCCTTGTCGCTGACAATCTTGCAACCGCCAAGGGCCAGCAGGAGCAACAGCGCTAGCCGCATTGTGAGTTTCGTCACGGTCATCGAATGCCTGAGCGCTGCGCGATGCGCCACATGTCGAGCGGCGCCACTGTCGGATGCATAGAAGGAACGCCTCGACACGCGGCGGGGGACGGAAAAGTCCGCGCACCCCGTCGCGTGCGAGGGGGCGCGATTACTCCGAGAGTTGGAAGTTGTTGAGCTTGTTGGCGTTCGCCTTGGTGATGAGCACGCAATCGATTGATTGCTTCTCGGGCTTCCCGGTCGACTTGGTCTTCAGATACTGATCGGCCTCTTCGACAGCGAGCTGTGCGATGAAGTATGCCGGCTGAAGGACCGTCGCGGCGATCTTCCCCGCCTCGATCGCATCGCGGACATCGTTCGAACCGTCGAAGCCGACGATGACCACATCAGGACGATGAGCCGCCTGAAGCGCCGCCATCGCTCCCATCGCCATCGTGTCATTGCCGGAAATGACGCCCTTGATTTCCGGGTGAGCCTGGAGCATCGCCTGCGTCTTGGAATACGCCTCGGTCTGGCTCCAATTTGCGCTTTGCCGTGCGACCATCTTCAAGTCGGGGAATTGGTCGAGAACGTCGTGATAGCCTTTGGAGCGAATTCCGGCGTTGGTGTCCGATTCCTTGCCGACGAGCTCGGCGTAGGGGCCCTTTTCGCTCATGACCTTCGCGAACTCCTGTCCGCCGAGGGTCGCGCCCTGATAGTTGTTGGACACGATTTGCGCGACGGCGACTCCAGTCTTGTTGATCTCGCGATCGATCAGAAAGCTCGGAACGCCCGCGGCCTTGGCCTTTTGAACCGCCTCGATCGAAGCGTCCGCTCCGGCGTTGTCGAGAATGATCGCGACCGCTTTGCGGGCGATCGCCGAGTCGATCAACTGGTTCTGCTTGTTGGCGTCGTCGTCGTGAACGAGCACCAGAGTGTCGTAGCCGAGCGCCTTGGCTTTTGCGGCCGCCCCACTAGCCTCGGTGGCGAAGAACGGGTTGTCATGCGAAGGCGTGATGATCGCGATCAGGCCGGCGGCGTAAGCGGAACTTCCGATAAACGCGGCGCCTGCGAACAACGCGCCGAATAAGGCGTATCTTATCTTCATTACCTACCTCCCATTTGCCAAGAAAGGGCACCATTCACACCGGCTTGGGCCTCGCGGCGCTTCGCCGCAACGTCACGTCGGATGCCAACAACGAACGTCGGGACACTTGAAGATTGGGATGGGGCGCGCAGGGTCTCGTCACGCGAGGGGCCTCCGGCCACCTGGGCCACACACATAGGGCGCATCGCCTCCCGAATTTGCGATTGTTGTGGTTTATTTTCGACATTTATGCGTTGCTTTTGTTTTCTGTCAAGATACAAAAGCACGCATTCCTGAGGGGTTCCGTCTTCACTGGAATCGAAGTCAAAAGTGGTCCGCAAAGCTTTGAGCATAACAGACCCCCTTTACAAAGCGCGCCAAATGCGACTAATTGTGATAAATCGTAGTTTTTCGAAAAACTTCAAAATCGGGAGGCGTCAGGCTCCAGTGGCGTGCAACGCGCCGTGGCCGCCTGCAAACGCGGGGCCTTAAGCAAATGCCAAATCTGCGCCAAATCAAACTTGGGCTGGTCGTCGGCAGTCGTGAATTCTTCAACGGCGCTCCGGCTCTCGAGACCCGCAAGCAGCTCATCGCGCAGCTCGGTCGGCTGAATGTCGGCTACGACATCCTTCCGATCGAGGCGACGAAGAACGGAGCCGTGCAGTCACGAGAAGACGCACAAATCTACGCCGCGCGCTTTCGCCAACAGCGCGACGCGATCGACGGCCTTGTCATCTGCCTGCCGAACTTCGGCGACGAAATCGCCATCTCCGAGCTTGTCAATGCGGCGCGTCTCGACGTTCCGATCCTGCTTCAGGCCAGCAATGACGAGATCGACAAAGTCGACCTCGCCAGCCGCAGGGACGCGTTCTGCGGCAAGTTCTCTGTCGCCAACAATTTCTATCAATATGGGGTGCCGTTCACCGACACGACGAGTCACACCTGCGACGTCGACGGTGAGGAATTCGCCGCCGATCTCGACCGGTTCACGCGAATCTGCCGCGTGGTGCGCGGGCTGAAGCATGCGCGGATCGGCTCGATCGGCGCCCGCACCGGCGCGTTCCAGACGATGCGCTTCAGCGAGAAGCTCCTTCAGGCTTCCGGGCTGACCGTCGTCACCGTCGATCTGTCGGAGATCATTTTCGCCGCCAACGCGCTAGGCGACAACGCTCCGGAGGTCAGGGCGAAGCTCGACGAGATCGCGTCTTATGGCCGCATCCCCGCCCACATCAAGCCCGACAAGATTTTGCGCCAGGCGAAGTGGACAATCGCCGTCGACCGTTGGATCGACGAGAACGATTGCGACGCGAGCGCCATCCAGTGCTGGCGCAGCCTGCAGGACAATTTCGGCTGCGCGACCTGCCTGACGATGAGCATGATGGGCGAAAAACTGATGCCGAGCGCCTGCGAGGTCGACGTCATGGGCGCGATCTCGATGTACGCGCTGGCGCTTGCGGCCGAAGCGCCCTCGGCGATTCTCGACTGGAACAACAATTATGGGCGCGAGACCGACAAGTGCGTCTGCACGCACTGCGGCAATTTTCCGAAAAGCTTCATCGGCGAGACGCCAGAAATCTCCGAGCTCGGGGTGATCGGCAGCGTGGTCGGCAAGGAGAAATGCTTCGGCGCCGTGAAAGGCAAGGTCCAGCCGGGTCCGATGACCTTCTTCCGCGCCTCCACCGATGACCGGCTCGGGACCATCAAGGCTTATGTCGGTGAGGGGGAGTTCACCTCCGATCCCTTTGGCATGGACGGCGGCATCGCTGTGACCAAAGTGGCTAGGCTGCGACCGCTGCTCGGATTCATCGCGCGCAACGGGTTCGAGCACCACGTCGCGATGGTGCGCGGGAATCATGCCGGGGCGGTTCACGAAGCGGTCAAACGCTATCTGAACTGGCCCATCCATATCCACGAATCCGAGCATACGGGCGATGCGTTCGGATCGTCCGTTTTCCATGGGTGAGGCGATCGCTCTTCGCTCCGACAGTCAGCATGGTTCGAGCGAGGAAGAGCTTGTCAAAAAAACGGGCGTGAGCGCCTGCGATCCGAAGGAATTCGCCGAAAATGTTGGCTAGATGGCGGAGAGGGAGGCCGTTTCCTGCGGAATCCGACCGCGTCCCGTAAGGCCCGGAAACTCCGATAACTCCGGCATATTTCCCGCGTCTAGCCTTCCGACAATATCCGTTGACGTCCGACAGAATGCGGCGTACATTTGTGCGTAAATTCGTTCGTCGCGGAGTTCAACTCCTATGCGTGCTGCAAACAAGCTTTCTGCTCGCCGTGTCGCGGAATTGTCAAAGCCGGGCGTCAAAGCCGGCCTGCATGGGGATGGGCACGGCCTCTATCTGCAGGTCAGCGAGTTCGGGACTACGTCGTGGATTTTCCGGTTCATGCTCGATGGCGTCGCCAGGAAGATGGGTCTCGGCGCCACTCACACCGTCAGCCTCGCCGAGGCCCGCGAGGCGGCAAAGGAAGCCCGCAAGGCCGTCCGGAAGGGGATCGACCCCATCGAGGCCGAGAAGGCTGAGCGGGGCCGCCGCAAGGCCGAGGCGGCCAAGGCCGTTTCCTTCAAAGAATGCGCCGACAGATACATCGCCGCGAACCGCGCCGGCTGGAAAAACGAAAAACACGCCGACCAGTGGTTCGCGACCTTCAACGAGACGAAGCGCGGCAGTCTTCAATTCCCGGCAGCGACAAATCGATCAACGCTCTGCCCGTCTCGGGGATCGATACCGGCCTCGTCTTGAAGGTGCTTGAAGCGATCTGGACAAAGACGCCGGAGTCCGCGAGCCGCATCCGCGGACGCATCGAGGCGGTGCTCGATTGGGCACGGGTCCGCGGCTACCGCGAGGGCGATAATCCCGCGCGCTGGCGTGGATACCTCGACAAGACGCTTCCTCAACCGACGAAGATCAAGGCCGTCGAGCACCACGACGCAGTGGCCTACGCGGACCTTCCCGTGTTCATGGGAGAACTTCGCGGGAAGCAAGGCGTGTCCGCCCGGGCGCTGGAATTCACGATCCTCACAGCCGCGAGGACGGGCGAGATCATCGGAGCCCGATGGAGCGAGATCGACCCGCAGGAGAAACTCTGGACCGTCCCGGCCGAGCGGATGAAGGCGGGCAAGGAACATCGTGTCCCGCTCTCGAATCGAGCGCTCGAGGTCCTGGCGGACCTTCCTCAGGACGGCGAGTTCATTTTTCCCGGCGCGCGCGCCGGGAAGCCGCTCTCGAACATGGCGATGCTCGAACTCATCAGAGGCATGCGGGGGAAGGGCGCCACGGTGCATGGCTTCCGGTCGAGTTTCCGGGATTGGGGAGCGGAGCAGACTGCCTTTCCCAACGAGATGCTCGAGCTCGCCCTGGCGCACGCGGTCGGTGACAAGGTCGAGGCCGCCTACCGCCGCGGCGATATGATGGAGAAGCGTCGTCGCCTCATGGCCGATTGGGCCGACTTTTGCGAGGGCCCGCCCGCGGAGCGGGGCGACAACGTCACGCCAATTCGCGGGCGGGCTTGAGCGATGGACGCCTACGATCCGCGAGATTGGGCAGCAGCCCGTGGCAGAACCGTCTCCTTTCTGAGCCATGTGAAGGAAATTATCGACCTCGAACTCCAGGCACCTACGCTGACGGATGGCGATCGCGAGGCGCTGGAACTCGCTCGGCGCAACCTGTACTCGTTCGATCAGCTCGACAAAAACTTCATCGCGACGCTCGCGGCGGCGGGGAAGCCTTCAATCGCGACCCACGGCTACGAGATGCTTTGGTATCTCATGAGCGCATGCTTCTACGCCGGAAGCCGCGGAACCATAAGCGGCAGCGCTGAGATCTATGCGAACAAGAAGGAGCACGTTGCGCGCTCGGTGAGAGGCGGCAAGAAGGGCGGCCAGACAAGGCGGGCCAATCGTCCATGGGTTCCGCACGCGGAAGAGCTCGCGAGAGTCGCCCGGACCAGGGATCCCTCGGCGTCTCAGGACACGATTGCGAGCGAGATTGAAAATAGTTGGAAGCTCCTGGATCCAAAGGCGCCGTCGCACAAGACGCTGAAGACCCACATAAGCGGAATGATTCACGCCGGGACGTTGGCAGGCAAAATTTCAGGAAACGAACCAGCTTCACGTAGCTAAACGAAGCAGCTTTACGGGATCGACCTATTCGACCCGCGCTGACAAATCTCTCCGCGTCCCGTGCAATCCCGCTGGACGAGGAGAACTCCCATGGTTCGCAAAGTGCTGAGAAAGCCGGCCGTCCTGGCCGCGACCGGATATTCCAATTCGACGCTGTACGAAAAGATAAAACGCGGCAAGTTTCCGAAGCCGCACAAACTCGACCCGGACGGGCGCATCGTCGGATGGTTTGAGGACGAGATCGAAGCGATTCAAAAGCGCGCCGTCGAGCGCCAGACGCAAGGCGCGGCGTGATCGATGGCGCGCTCACAATGCAGAAGGCGCGCCCCTGAAGTCTCAGGGAACGCGCCTTCGAAGGTTGAGCAGTTTGGCGACCAGCTCAATCAAAAAGATAGCATAGCAGCCGAGGCGGTTCAAGCGAAGAGCAGCACGCTTAAGACGCGCCTCGAGGCGGAGTGCGAGCGTGAAGGCGTCAGCCTCGGCGCTCTCACTGTGCTTGCCAATCAAAACGATCCCTACCGAGCCGATACTCCCGCCGGGCGAATCGACGGAGCATGGTTCGCCGAACAGATCGGCGATCGAACAACTCACCTCCGCGGTCTTCACTATAGCCTTGTGGTGCGTGGCGATGTGCTGAAGCCGAATGGCAGGCCATACGTCAACAGCTTTGCCGATTGGTCGTGGTTGTCTGAGACTGCGGCGAAGGCGGCGCGGTGGCTCGGCTTCACCCCGTTTGATCAAATCGTCGACAATCGAAATGACGAGCCGGAGTTCACACCTCGAGAGGCGTTCGAAAATCCAAGGCCGATCGTCGAAGCCGGTTTCTACGTCCCCATCCCGTATCCCGAGGAGATTTCGTCTAGGGGCGTCTCGGTCAGCGTCAACGTCAGCGGCTTCTTTGGGCGGCAACCATACAACTTGGTCTTCTTCGGCGAAAAATCATCGCTCGGCGCTGTCCTCCGCCCGCTATGCCGCCGCTACCAGGCGGACCTGTTCCTCCCGACCGGCGAGATCTCCGATACGCTGATCTACGCCATGGCGAAGCGCGGCGCCGAAGACGGCCGAGTGATGGTCGTTTTCACATTGTCCGACTTCGACCCGGCTGGTTTCCAGATGCCTGTCTCGATCGGGCGCAAGCTTCAGGCGCTTCGCGACCTCGAGTTCCCCGATCTCAACTTCGAGGTTGTTCCGGTCGCGCTCACCGCCGAGCAGGCCGTCGACTTCGACCTCCCGTCCACGCCGCTGAAGGAGACCGAGCGCCGTGCCGACCGCTGGCGCGAAGCCTTCGGCCGAGAGCAAACCGAAATCGACGCTCTGCAAGCGCTCCGGCCAGGCGTGCTGCGTGAGATCGTCGAAGAGGCGGTTAAGCCCTACTTCGACGACACGCTCGATCAACGCGTCTGGCGCGCGCGAGACGCCTGGGAGACAGATGCATGGCAGGCCATAGACGAGCAGATCGGCGCCGACGTCGATCTCATCCGCGAGGGCGCTGCTGAATCTCTCGGCGAGCTTCGCGACCGCCTCGAGCAGGTTACCAACCAGCTCCGCGACCAGGTCGAGCAGATCAACGCAGACCTCGTCGCGGCGTGCGGCCGGATCGACTACGGCGCCCTCCCGCCGATCGTTGTCCCGGAGCCGCAAATCGACGTCGTCAAGAAAGGCGTCCTCTGTTCTTCGGATTGGTCGTGGGCAGAGATGACGCGGGCTCTGATACGACGAAAGCGATACGGAGGCGAGCCATGAGCCTCTCGCCCAAATCCTCGGCCGACTGGTCGGAGAGCCGCGGACCTTTCCGACAAAGACCGGAGGCACGCTGACGGCCTTCAAGTTGAAAGTCGTGAACGGCAGCGCTCTCGAATATTGGGAAGTCGTCACCTTCTCGGATAGCGCTAGGGAAGAGCTTGAGGGTCTGACCGAAGGCGCCTCGCTTTTCGGCAGTCGGCGCACTCCACGTCGAGACATACGAATGGAATGGCGAGACCAGGCTTAGCTGAAGCTGACCGCCGACCGCGTCCTGGCGTTGAAGCCGAAGCCGCGGGAAGCGAAGCCGATGGCAGACAAGCTGCCTTCCGCCAGAGCGCCGGCACGTGGCACGCGGACGATCGACCAGGGCGCCGTCGCTCGCCTCGCGGCCTCGTCGGGGCAGGCGACCTGGGCAGCACCTACGAAGCAGATAGGAGACGGGCCGGCCCCGTGGGAACGCGAGCGGGCGCCGATCAATGACGAAATCCCATTTTGACGACGGAGCTGGCGCAACGCCTATCCCGCCAATGATGAGCCTCGCCACATTCGAGGCGCAACTCGACGAGGCGGCCTCAAAGGCGAAAGCTGCGGCGTATCCGCTCAAGTTCCACGGCGACGTCGACGACGCGCCGCTGAAAGAATGGCTCGTCAACAAGACGATCCCGAAAGTGGGCAAGGGCATCTTGGCCGGCCAATGGGGTACGTACAAGTCCTTCCTCGCGAAGGACCTGGCCCGAGGCGTCATGACGAAAACTCCCTTCGCTGGGCGCGCCGTCATGCGCCAGGGCGCCGTCTTATTCGTCGCTGCCGAAGGACAGGACGAGGTCCGCGTGCGCCTCGAGGGAATCGCGCGCGACAAGATCGCGAGGATCGAAAACTTTCGCGATGCTAAACCCGTCGACCCGACGCGCTTGCCATTCGCCTGGATCGAGACTTGCCCGCGCCTCACGGCCGATGACGCTGCGGAAACGCTATGCGCGATCGTGGCGGAGGCCCGCCGCGCCCTTGAGGCGCGCTTCAGCCTGCCGCTCGCGCTGGTCATAATCGACACTCTCATGGTCGCATCTCAGTTTCGGGACGCGAACGATGCTGCAGAAGCTCAGCGCGTGATGAGCGTGCTCGACGCTGCAGCAAGAGAGGCCGAAGCGTTCGTCCTCGCCGTCGACCATTTCGGCAAGGACGTCACGACCGGAACGCGCAATTCCTCCGCCAAGGAGGGCGCCGCCGACGCCGTGCTCGCGCTGCTCGGTGACCGGGACATAGCCGGCAACGTAAGCAATTCGCGCCTGGCAGTCCGCAAGGTCCGCGGCGCGCCGACGGGCGAGGCGATCCCGTTCAAGATGCGAGAGGTCATCGTCTACGAGAATGCGGGCTACGACGCGGTGACGACGCTCGTTGTCGACTGGGACGAACACGCCACTACGCGCCCAGCCGACGAGCCTGCGAGGGCGAAGCGTTGGCCGAGGTCGCTCGCGATATTCAAGAAGGCGCTCGACTACGCCCTGACATCATCGGGCAAACGAATGCGCCCGTTCGTCGACGGACCAGAAGTCCTCGCTGCCGAAAGGGAAGCCGTGCGGGCCGAGTTCATGAAGACGTACGAGGCCGACAACGCCGATGCGAAGCGCGCCGCCTTCAGCCGGAGCGTCAAAGCCGCGCTTGCCGCGGAACTTATGAACGCCCGCGAGATAGGTGACGCCGAGGCCGCGGCGACGTTCCTCTGGCCGCTCGTCCAGCCGTGAACGCGAACCGACCGAACGCAGCGACCGAACGAACGGGGCCTTTTATAAGGCCCTACGTTCGCTCCGTTCGCGTTCGCTCCGAACGAGGTGTGACAAAACGTTCGCTCCGTTCGCCGCGTTCGCTCCGTTCACTTAGGCTGCAACCTCACCCGCCTCATCGGCTCGACCATCCCGTGGCCCATCGCTGGCAACGCGAAGCCAAGCGCAGCCTCCGCTGGGCCGTGTCCGGACAATCGCCTTATTGCGCCGCGCGTGGTTCCGGCGCGCTCGACCGCCATCCGGCCGGCGAGACGCCGCGCTCCGGCAGAGCGGGCTGGACCGCGCCGCTGGGACGCACCACCAGGCTGCAGTTTTCCAGCGTCGCCAGAGGGGTGGCCGATGAGGTTCGACGGAGGTTGTCTCCGCCATAGGTGCGGGGCAGTCATCTAGGAAATCGCTGGCATTTTGTCCCGCAAGGTCCAGCGACGTACACGTCTACGCACAAATTGTTCTGTCCGCGTTCGCCGCTTTGCCTCATACTCACCGCCATGAGCATGAACGCTTCGCCCTCGAATACCCGCGCAGTCGGCCCTCACTGCCGCGCACTCACGCGCGGCTCGCTCGGCGATGAGTTTGACGGCCGATCGCGGGAGGGGAAATTCCTGCGCAAATGCGAGGCTGAGCTGACCGCGCAGGTCGGAGGTTCGCCGAGCTTTGGGCAGAAGCTGCTCATTCGGCGGATCCGCCAGAAACACGCTCCGGCTCGAGGCCTTTGACGCCAAGCTCGAGGCAGGAAGCTGGACGTCTCACGACGCCAGGACATACGGCGGGCTAAGCAATAGCCTTCGCCTGATGCTGAAGGAGCTCGGTCTCAAGGCCGCCGTGCAGAGGCCGACCAGCCCTCTCGCTGAGCACTTCTCTCGCCCGCCGGCGCGGAGTGTCGCGCCTTGAAAGGCCTAGAAAACCAACGGCTTAGCTGCGAGCCAGGGCCACGCCGGCAAAAATATCCCGCCGCACAGAATGTCCTCGGCCTGGTGCGCAGCGCACCGCTGAGACCAAAAATGAAAAACCCTTTTCCGCGTTCCTGTAGCAGCGCGCCAAGAAAGATTTCGCGGCGCGGATATCTCTGCGGGTCCCTGAGCGCCGGGAGGAACGCCGATGAGGCTCCGGAAGCTTGTCACCATGCGGGAGGCGCTCGATGACCTCGGGTACTTCGGGAGGCTACTCGCGGGTGACAGTTGGGCCGCCTGGCGCGTGCTCTTGATTGCGATCTGTGGGGAGGAACTGACGGATGGCGAGCGCGAGGTGTTCAAGGCCCGGACAGGCCGCGAGCGCGAGCCGCTGGAGATGGTCGAAGAGTTCTGGGCCATCATCGGACGTCGAGGCGGCAAGACCCGCGCGGCGGGCATCCTGGCGGGGTATCTGGGCGCCTGTATCGACCATCGCGACGTCCTGGCGCCCGGCGAGCGCGGCATCCTGCCAATCCTCGCCGCCAGCACGGCGCAGGCCGCCCAGGCATTCAATTTCGTTGAGGGCATATTCAAAGCCTCGCCGCATCTTTCGGCCCTTGTCGAGAATGTAGACGGCGATTCCATCTCGCTGTCGACCCGGGATCGACATCGACATCCGGCCGGCTTCGTTTCGAACGATCCGGGGCGTGAGTGCGATCGGCGCGATCGGCGACGAGATTGCCTATTGGAGAACCGACGGTGACGTCGCGGCGAATCCGGATGTCGAGATCCTGCGAGCGCTGCGTCCAGCGCTGGCGACGACGGGCGGCCCGCTGATTTGCATCTCAAGCCCACACGCGAAGCGGGGCGCGCTCTACGACACATATAAGCGACACTATGGCCCCGCCGGCCATCCGCTGATCCTGGTCGCGAAAGCGCCGTCGCGAACCATAAATCCAAGTCTCCCTCAGAGCGTCGTTGATCGTGCTTTCGAGGCGATCCGAGGCGGCCTGGCTGAATATGGCGCCGAGTTCCGAAGCGACATTGGGGCGTTCATCTCACGCGACGCGATCGAGGCGGCCGTGTCGCGCGGAGCAACGGTGCGCGCGCCGCTCGCCGGCGTCTCCTATGTCGGCTTCGTCGATCCCTGCTGGCGGCTCCAGCAACTCGATGACCATGGCAGTCGCGCATCGCGAGGGCGAGCACGCCGTGCTTGATTGCGTGCTTGCAGCGCAAGCCGCCCTTCAGCGCCGGATTCAGTTGTGCTGAGTTCGCCGAGACGCTTGAAAGCTTACCGCATCTCAACGGTGCGGGGCGATCGGTACGCTGGCGAGTGGCCACGCGAGCGTTTCTCGGTCTACGGGATCAGTTATGAACCGGCCGAGCATGAACCGGAGCGAGATCTATCTCGCCTTCCTCCCGCTGCTCAACAGCGGCAAGGTCGATCTGCTCGATAATCCACGAATGATCGCACAGTTTGCGGGCCTCGAGCGGCGTACGACCCGTGGAGGCCGCGACTCGGTGGACCACGGGCCCAACGGCCATGATGACGTCAGTAACTCTGCTGCAGCGGCTCTCGTGCTTACGTCCGCAAGGTGGCGTCGCGGACGGATGGTTGAGAATATATACGCGCAGCTCGCCGGCGAGGCGACGAGCCAAGCCCGCTGGCCCGATGGTGCGGCTCTTGGCGCCTCCCGGCGTCTCTCATGTCCAGGTTCTGAGCGGCAAGGAAATTGCCGTTCCTAACGACCGGATTATCCAGGTGACTGAAGACGACGCCAGGCCGTTGATCGGGGCCGGCTTTAAACGCCTGAGCCAAGAGCAAGAGCCTCCGTGGCCATGACGCCCGCTTTTCCCACCGCTCTTGGAGCCTAAGCAATGACCGCCGAAGTTCTTCCGTTTCAGCCCGCAACCACTGATCCGCTTGCGGCGCTCTATGCCGAGCGCGACGCCGTTCAAGCGGAGTTGGCGCGCTTTCAAAAAGTCGACGACGCTCGCGTATCGGCCGAGCGCGAGCTTGCCCGGCTGGACGGAGAGCAGGCCGCGATCGACGAGGCCGAGCGGGCTGACTGGTCCGCCTGGGCGCGCTACCTGTGAGGGGCCCACGCCAAGCCCACGTACCGAAGCGCGCGAAGCCTTGGCTCAGCAAGCGCGTCGCTGCAGCTGCATCGCTGGCTTCAGCGCGTTAAACGGAGCCAAGGCGGTCGAGCCGCGGCGCATGGCGCTCAACGCGGAATACCGACGCATTGGCGACGAAATTTTCGAGGCCCGTGTCGCGACAACTTGTCGACCAGGCCGGAGCAGCGCATGTCGAGGTCTGCGAGTCGGCGAAGGCCTTCCTGGCCGGCGGCCCAGCGATCGACGGAATTCGGGACGCGCTCTACACTTGCAGAACCGAGGCGATGAGCGCGCGGAACGAGGCCCGCGCGAGCGTCACCACCGCCGCGATCGATGCAATCGAGGCGATGGTGCGTCCCGATCTCATCGGCGATCTCAACGCGCGTGCGCGCCATCGCTGCCGACGTGAAGCGCGAGCTCGACCGATGACGCCGCAACCGTCCGCCAGAGACGCGCCGAATCGGCGCTCGAGCGGCGCGAAGACGAGGCTGCCGAGCGAATTCAAAGAGGAGATTTTCGACAATGTTTCCCACTTCAACGAAAAAGCCAACGGTGGCGAAGTCGCCGGCTCCGACGATGTGATGACGTCCTCACGCCGCTGATCAGCGCCTTCGAGCAAACTCGCGGCGCGCCGACGCGAGGAAGCCGAGAAGGCCGCCGAGGCCGAGCGCGACGCATGGCGAAGGGCTCGCCGCGCTGGACCGCCAGGTCGCCGCCGCGCGCGCAGAATTCGAGACTCTCGACGAGCAACTTCGTCAGTCGTTGGGGCGCTCGAGCGCGCCGGCCTCGGCGGCGAGATCGAGGCTCACATCCACAAGACGATGCCGCCTCACCAACTGGTCAGCTACCAGCGCCTGAGAAGTTTAGCGACAGCGACAGTCCACTAAAGCCCACACTTGAAAGGACAACGAAATGGCAAATTCGTACCCGGGCCGAAATGGCGGGCAGCCCCCGACCCCGCTCGTACGACGACCCGCGGGGCAACCCTGTTAAGAACCCGCCAGTGGGCCCGTGACAGTCGATCCCCAGCTCGAGGCCCGCCCCGACGCCGGGGATCACCCCTATTCCAGGTCCGCGCCAGGTCGTCCAGGACGGCCAGCCACCTTTCCGGCCTACGCCGCCCGCGCCGCCGGCCGACGGCATCAAGGAACTCGTGCGCGGAATTCCTATGAGGCACTGGCCGCCAAGTGGGGAAGGCCGATGATGATGGCGGCAGGGCTGCGGAAGAGGGCCTCGTTCTCGCCCGCCGAACTCGGCGTATCTGCGAACTCATCGAAGCAAGCCCCGCAGGCAGCGCGCCAGACATGGATAAATCCATGCGCAAATCCTCCGCGAGCGCCTCGCGCCGTGCGCAGGCGGCAAGGCAGGCGTGAAGCTGCAGCCAGCGGCGAAGGACGTCGACCCCGAAGCGAGGTCGTTGGCATTGATGAAGATCGCATTACGGCGCCCGATGCGCCTAGGATAGTGGGGATTCCCGCGCGGCCTTGGCGGTTCGGCGCGGGGCGGCGGCGGCCAGTGTTTCTCCAAAGCTGGCCGCCGCCAACTTCGTTAGAGGGGAAATAACATGAGCGTGTTCTCGCTGCTTGGCTTCGTCGAGGAGCTCGCCCGAATCAAGTCCCGCCTCGAGCGCGCCGAGGATCGGGCGATCGTGAAGGCGTGCGAGCTACTTCAGGCGAAATCGAAAGGTGTGATCGGGCAGCCGCAGCCATGGTGGCCGCCGCTCGCGCCGTCGACGCTCGCGCACAAGAGCGCAAACGAGCCCTTGCTCGAGACGGGCGAGCTTCGAGCCTCGATCGAAATCACGGCGCCCGTCCGCGAAGGCGACGATGTGAAGGGCTATGTCGGGTCGAACAACGACAAGGCGGTGTGGCATGAATTAGGAACGAGCCATGTCCCGCCGCGGTCGTTTCTCGCCATGCCGGCGATCTTGGCGACGCCCGAGATTATCTCGGAAATCGGCGCCGAGGTCGGCCTGGCGCTGAAGATCTCATGACCTTCGAGATGACCCGTGACGAATTCGCAAACGAATTCGTTTCGCGTGTGTGGGCGGCTGTCGACGACCTCGCTCTTGTGCTGGCGCACACACCGCACGATCGCCAGGATGCGGCGATGCGGAGCTTTATTGACTCCGTTCGCCCTCAATGGATTGCGCTGTTCTCGGCGGTTCTCTCACCCGAGGACGTCGACGGTATGGTCGCCGACGTCCTTGCGCGCTTTAGGGCGAAACGCAATGACCTCGAAAAGCTTGAAGTGGGGTCGGCGTGATGGAGGGCGCGCTTGATGTCCGGGACACAGCAGGGAATTCGCAAGCGCGCGTCGGCAGGCAGCGCGATCCCTTAACCGTAGGAAATAACCCAATGTCCCTGGCCACCAATTCGAAAGAGCCCGTTAGCGAGCCCGAGACTGAGATTGAAGCCACGCTGGAGATGATCGAGGCGGGAAGTAACTGTTTGTGGAGACATCCTCTGTTTGACGCCCCGTCGGAAGAGGAAATGAAAATCCTCGTAGCCGATTTGTTTAAGGCGATGATTGGATCTCACCCAAAATATCGGATCTGAGTTTATAAGCGCTATCTACACGCCTCTTAATCCTGGCGATTAACTCTACAAGTTTCGAGTGATCTATTTCGTTCAGCCCATATGTCGGATTTTTTCGTGGCATAGTTCGAAACTGAAAAGTCTTGCCGGAAGGCAACTCCATGTACCACGCATCATGTACCATCCTATTTCGGTCTTCACCGACATTAAGTGTCTTGTTCATTAATTCCCTGGTGGAGTCTATAATTTGTTTTTTGAGGTTGCAGCTCATGCAAAGCGCGATGATTGCTTGAAACCTCGGTCTTGCGCCCATAACTTGGCCAGTTATGCAAGCGCCTCTTTCCGGCGCGATCGACGCAAGATCCCAGATCGTAAGATCAAGGATGTGCTCAAGTTGCGCCCACTGAGCCGCGACGCGTCCGATGTCGGCGTATATCGGATGAGATTCAGGTAGCGGACTTCGCACCGAGGCCTCAAGACGCGCTGAACTAAACGATACAGCTCGCATTGCCGCATCACGAAACTTTGGTTCCTCTCCATTCTTAGGCATGCCTTCTGCCCTCATGGCTGACCAATTCAGTGCGGAAGAAACTACCCGGCGCGCGCCGAAGCCGACCTTCCTTCTTGCGCGCTCTCAGCGCGCCGCTCAAGAAGTGGGTCCGAAATTGAAGATCAAAAAACCTAAGCGAGAACCAGGCGCGGCGCAGTCGCGGCGCGGCTGGCGAACCTCGGAGTCGGCAATCCGAATTTCGGCAACGCTGCCTATTCTGCAAATTTGCAGAATAGCGCACAGGTTGCCGGGGCCCCGTCACCCGCCGTCGCGGCAGCCGCACCATCGCCAGAGGAACCGCCAGATCTTCCATGGTCCGAGGCTGAAATCGACGCTGCAGCCGAACGGCACGAGCAGGATAGCCGGGCGCAGCGGGAGTTGATGCGTCCAAGTCCCTCAGGAGCCCCAGGAAGCCGCCTTCGGGCGCCAGCGACCCGATGGAGCAGCGCAGGCGAAACGCCTGCCGGCGGCCAGGCTGAGGCCGGGGCGTGGCAGGGCAGCATAGGCCATTCATATGATCATTCGGAAAACGATAGTTTTTATCGATTGATTGGCCCGCGCGCTCGACGATCTCCTCGCGCGCGGGCTCCGGCGTCGACGGCGCCGCGAGGAGGAAGAGCCCCTCGACCGGCAATTCCAAAAACGGCGGAATCCCCGCATTTGAGCCGAACGCCTCGTAGACGTTCATGAGCCGTTGAGCTTTTCTGACGTCCCACCCGAATTCCCGAATTCAACCACGGCAGCCATCCGCCATGCCCGGCGAGCGCCTTTGCCTCCGTCAGGAGCGGCAGTTCAATCGAAAATTGTTCGAACCGCAACGCCTGACCTTGGAACGCCAGGTTTCATGTCTGTAATCGCAATGAATTGCTTAGGAAGAAACTTGGAGGTTGCTAGTAGAGCAACGTAATTTTTTCGTCAAGGCGATGGCGTTGTCGTGGATTAAGTGGTATATACCGTTCGGCAGGAGAGAGCCACATGAATAAAGTCACTCACGCCATTGAGGCGCACCGCACGGCGCGCGCCATCATCGATAGCCAGCCAAACGACGACGCCGTCGACATCGAGCTCAACGCCATACAAACCGTGATCAAGGCGCCTTGCGGCAGCGACGAAGATTTCTTCGGAAAGGTCGCGTACATCGCGGGATGCGCCACCCGCTATGACGAAGGCTACGCCGAGCTCCTGGTCGACGCGGTGAACGCCTATCTCGTGGAGCGGGCGGCCGCACGTCCAGCGGGACCAAGTGCGGCCTGACGGTCCGTTGCGGTTGGCAAGACGATTGGCCCGGAACAACGCCGCGCGCGCTGCATTTGTGCCGGCGCGACTGTTTCCCTCCCAATCGACAGCGCGCTACACCGCCCCGCTCCCGCTCGCCCTGGAAGCGGGGTTTTTTGTCCCTGCGCTATTAATCGATGGACATTCACTCGCGCGTGGCGGATAATAGTCGATGAGGGGCGCGGAAGCGGCGCGCCACATACGTGGACAAGCCGTCGCGTCGCCGGCTCCTCGTCTAGCCGGACGCGATCCGGCCAGCGATACGCGCCGACTGTGCCCCGCTCTGCTCGCCTGGAGCGGGGCTTTTCGTTAGGCTCGAGCGACGCGGTCCCGGCGATCCTGACGGAACAGTCCCGCTGCCGTCCCCGTTGTCGGGCGCGGGGTTTACTTGACCCCCTCCCCACCACGAGTGCCCGGGCGCGCGTGCCCACGCCGCGTCATCGAGTTCCTTGTGCGTCGCCGGACCTCGCATGTCCCCTGCCAAGTGGCTGCGAGGTCCGGTTGCGGCCCGGGAGGAGGCCGACCCCGACCCAATTTTTTCAGCGCTTAAATCAGCAGACATAGACCGACTGGTAGCCGAGAAAAGCGCCGCCGGGCCCATACGTTGGTCGACTTTGCCAGCAGCCGGCGGCTGCTCCGACCACGACGCCAGTGGCGATGCCGGCGGCTGCAGCGGCGGCCCACCAGCCGGGATACCAGACGCCGCCGTTCCAGTAGCCGGGATGCCAGTAGCCATAGCCGGGGCGGTAATAGCCGCCGCGCCATCCGCCGCCGCCATGCCAACCGCCCCATCCGCCGGCATGCCAGCCTCCGCCATGCCAGCCACCTCCTGGGCCGCGCCATTGCGCGGCAGCCGGATCAGCAGTGGCGATCATGGACGCTGCCAGCGACAGCGCCGCCAGCCCGGCGACGATCACCTTGGAAAACGACCGCATTGCATGCTCCTTTCGACTAGTGGTGGCTCGAAGTTGCTACGTGCCGCTTGAACGTTCCTTGCCTATCCGGTTAACGCAGGCACCCGCTAAATGTTGGGTGCGTCCACGCGCCGGAATAAAGGTCGGCATAGGTCGGCGCCTCAACACCGCCCGCGATGCCGAGCAGCGAGCGAAACGCGTTGAACGGGTAGAAACGCCTGTTGAAGCGGAACGTGAATTCATTGAGGTAGGCTTGGAGATGCTTCGCGCTTACGCCGTGGTGGATGCCGTTGAGCCAGGTCTTCAAATTGGCGAACACGAGGTGGATCATCGGCATGAACTGTTCGGCAATTTCGGGGTCGCCGCTTTCGGCAATTGCATGGTGGTCGTAGCCCCGCTTGCGTAAACTGGCATAGCCGCTCCAATCGTCGGTGACGATCAGAGAGCCTGGCATGACGGCATTCTCGACAAAGCCACACAAGGAATTGGCGCTGCGGTCCGCGGCGATGGCCAATCGCACTCGACCGGCATAGCGGCCATCCTTCCGCTTGTCTTGCGCCGTGCCCGGCTTTCGGTGGCGCACCTCGACAGCGGCGGCTACCAGCGTTTTGTGGTGGATGCCCCGGCCTTCGCCGCGCGTCCTTCCGCCGACCCACGTCTCATCGACCTCGACATGCTCTTTCGGCCGACCGCCGATACGGTCCTGGTCCGGCCGCACCATGCCCGCGCGCAGTTTGTGCAGGATGCCGAAGGCGGTTTCATAGCGTGTCAGCCCAAGTTGCCGCTGAAACTGCACCGCCGACATCCCCGGCGTCTGGCTGGCGACGAGGTACGCGGCCCAGAACCAGACGCTGAGCGGCGTATGACTGCGTTCCATGGCCGTGCCGACCAGGAGGCCGGCTTGGCGGCGACACGCACGGCACTCCAAAACGCCGGGCCGGGTGACAATGCGGAAGGGCTCGGCGATCTGGCCGCAATGCGGGCAGACAAAGCCGTCAGGCCAACGGGCGCGCCCAAGATAGGCAGCACATGCCGCGTCATCGGGAAACAGCCGCTGAAACTCAGGGAGCGACTGGGGAAAAGCTAGATCGTCGCGCTGGTGAATGTCCATGGCCGCCCTGACGGCCGACGCTAGCCCTAGTGGGTGCGTGCGTCAACCGGATAGGCAAGGAACGTTCGCTGAACGGCGGAAGAGCAGCCCCCCCGCTCAGCCGCCGCCGCCAGGACGCCCGCCGGCTGGCGCAGACCGACGTCGCGGCCTGAACTCGGCCGTGCGCCGATGCGTACGACGAGGCCTGCAGCCGTCGAGATCAAAGAGCCGAGCAAGGATATTCTTGCGCAAGCGACTCGGCCAACGCCTCGCCGTAAGGACCATCAGCCTTCTCCGGATGGTCCACGAGGAACCGCTCGAACGCGCCCAAGGCCTCTCCGCCCTTTGCGCCGGGCGGCGGACAAAAGACCGGCTTTCCGCTGAGCGAGCCTGCCGTGATAAGGCCGGTTGCGAAGGCGCTGGCGATGACTTCGGCGATCATGCTCGTCATCGAATCATCGCTTTTCCAGTCGGAGAGCAGACGCCGCGCCGACGGCGAGTCCGCGGAAGCCGGGACGGGGAGCAGCATGACGGCCGAGACGATCGCGACGGCGATTGTTCTTGCTGCGTTCACGACGCCTCGCTATCGTCCTTTGATGGCCGACCTCGACAGACTCGACGCCCGCCGACCCCGCCGACCTGGCCGGCGCCCTTGCCTACGCGCTACGCTACCAGGGCCGCAAGCGCGTCCACAATGCAGACGAGATCATGGCGGAGATCGTCGCCAAGCGGCTTGCGGAGCATTTGGAGCGCGCCGGCTTCGTTGTCATGAAGCGGCCGCCGGAGATCGGCGGCGCGGCGCTGGGCGCGGTTTCGAGGGACAATAATGGAGCCGCCGAGGACACTGTCCCTCCCGGTTGGGGCCGGGACGAACTGACCAAGGCGTGGGACCACGCGAGAGCAAACCAACTTGGCACATTCGCAAACAGGCGAGGCGCCTATAAACGTATCGCTGCGATTGACCGCGCGTTCGCGACAATCCTCCAAGGATCGGCAAACCCTGGCAATGAGTTGGCCACCATGCTGTTTTTGTTGCCACTCCGCCTTTCGCGCCGCGGCTGGATCTCGCCGCGGCCGGGCATGCGGTCGAGTCCGTCTAGCCTAGACCGCGCCGCACTAGACCGTTCGCTGGCTACGCGCTTCACATCTTTCGGAATCTAGCGGAGGGGCCGTTTGGCTCAACCGACACCAGGACCAATCAAGACCGACGCCGCGCGTCGGGCATTTTCCATAAGGAGGTCCTAGCGTCAGTCGTCTCTCGAACCGTCACTTGGTGGCGACCTTTTGTATTCCGCTTGACCTGCAGACTTTCCTTTGTGGCGTTTCCGCCCCGAAACTGCACCTACGCGGCTCTACAGTCTCCCGCACTGTCTATGTAGATGGAGCCCTTATCAATGAGGTCTATATGTCTTCATTGCTTCCGGGCTCGAAGAACGACCCAATCCGCGAAGACAAGCAGGACGGCGGAGCTCGCGCTTCATTGGAGGTCATGCAGTGATGGAGATCCGCGCGATTCGAGCTGCTGCGGCGCTAGCGCTTTGGACACCGCCGTGCAGGCAGGGTCTCTGGACAAGAGCGGCCCGAGAGTGGACCGGATGCTGCGATGGCTCCGACGCCGCAGAGAAGCCGAACGGCTGGCGCAGGCCGACGCCGAGGCGCTGATTCGCGACCATGGTGGCAGGGCCTATGCGGAGGCCGGTTGGCGGCAGCGTGACGCCATATTGCCGGATGGGACAACGCTACGCCGGCCGGACGCGCGAGCACTGGCGGCGCGTCGCGCAAATCGTGGCGCACATGACGGGCAAGCGGATCGGCCTCGACACTGCAACCCGGATGCTCGAGCGCCGCCCTTGGGACCGCTGACCATGCAATACCGAATCCAATTCCTCGACGGTGCGGGCAAAGTCATTCGTGAATGGAGCGCGAGCGCACGAACCGTTGCCGACGCGCTCAAGCTCATCGTCGACGCCGATTGGCTGCCTGACGCCGTCACCATGCGCGTGCTCGACGCCTCCGGGCGCGAGGTTCATTCCGCGACACGGGGCGGCGCATCGTCCTGAGTTGCGCCCATTGCCGCGGCGATCGTGGCGCGCACTGCGGCGCTGGCGCCAGGACAGGGAAGAGCCCTTGGGCGGTTCTCACGCCTGTTCGTCGGCCACATCTTTCATGATGTGAGCGGCCGCGTCTGCGACGTTGTCATCGTATAAATTGCCTACTCCGGCTATTAGTCTGCCGTCGGGCCGCTTCGCAATTATACCGTCGTCTGGCTTAACAAAAAAGGTTACGTCAAAAGGTCCTTTTACGCCGTAAAACGTAATAGTGACGGTGGCGGCGTCTGAATTTTCTGGAAAACCCACACGCACATACCACGGAAGCGTGACCTTAGCCGTTTCGACTGCCTCGTTGAACACGGCCTGGATTTTATCCTCGCGCTCAGTATCTTGCGTCATCAGATCCTCCCGATGATTTCTACCTGGTAGGGAAGGAGACCTTAGCGTCCCACGTAATCCGAAGAAAGCCGGACGAGGCTTGGACGCATGTTTGTGCGCACGCCGAGGGGCAGAGTAATAAACCAAACATTTTCAATGAGTTAGATTAATACCTGGCGGAGAGGGAGGGATTCGAACCCCCGGTACGCTTGCACGTACTCCGCATTTCGAGTGCGGCGCGATCGACCACTCTGCCACCTCTCCGGGGGCGGCGATTAGCATGGGCGAAAGGCGCTCGCAGCTTGCGGCCCCGTTCCTCGCTCCGGCGCCTTCGCCCTGGAAGTCAGGCGCTGTCCTGCACCGCTTCCATCGCCAGGCGCGCCATCATCGGCACGGCCCTGCCGTATTGCCGCGCGCGCTCCGGGTTGGAGGCGTTTCCGTCGAGCGAGCGTTTGTAGACGCCCTGGGCGATGGCGACGATGCGAAAGAAGCTGAAGGCGATGAGGAACGTCCAGTCAGGGATTCCCTCGAGCCCGGCGCGCCGGCAATAGGACGTCACATATTCGGCCTCGCTCGGAATGCCATCGGCCGCACGGTCGACGCCGCCGAGGCCGCGAATTCGTCGCGTTCGGCATGCGCCATTGCATGCACTGGTAAGCGAGATCGGCGAACGGGTGGCCGAGCGTCGACAGCTCCCAATCGAGCACGGCGAGGAGGCGCGGGGAACGTGATCGAAGATCATATTGTCGATCCGCTAATCGCCGTGGACGAGCGCGACCCGGCCGTCGTCCGGCGGCATGGCCGCGAGCCAGACGATCAGACGTCCATGTCCGCGATCGTCTCTGTTTCGCTGGCGCGATACTGCTCGGTCCAGCGCTGGAGCTGGCGCGCGAAATAATTGCCGGGCTTGCCGAAGTCGGAAAGCCCGGCGGCGGCGACGTCGATCGCATGGAGCTTCGCCAGACCCGCATTCATCGGGTCATAAATCGCCGCCCGCTCCTCGCGCTCGAGTCCCGGCAGCGCCGGATCCCAGAAAATTCGGCCTTCGACGTGGGCCATCAAGAAAAAGCCGTGCCAGTGACGCTCTCGTCTTCGCAGAGCGCCAGAGCTCGCGGGGTGGGGAACCCCTGCCTTCAGCGCTCTCATCACGCGAAACTCGCGCTCGACCATATGCGCGCTCTTCAGCAGCTTGCCCGGCGGCTTTCGGCGCAACACGTAGCGCCCGCTCGCGGCCTCGACGAGTAAGTCGGGTTCGATTGGCCGGTGGCGAATTTGTCGCCGTCGACGGCCCGCGAAAGCCCTTGACATGGGCGCGCAGCCCAAGCGTCGAGCGCCCGCGTGTCTTCCGGAAATTCGCCGCTCATCGCGTCGGCGTCTCGTTGGTATAGCGCTTCATCTCGGCCTTGGCGATGACCCGCCGGTGCACCGCGTCCGGCCCGTCGGCGAGGCGAAGCGTCCGCACCTGAGTCCACATCCGCGCCAGCGGGAAGTCCTGGCTGACGCCGCGCTCCGCCGTGCATCTGCACGGCCTGGTCGATCACTTCGAGCGCCACCCGCGGCGCGACCACCTTGATCTGCGAGATCAGCGGCGCCGCGGCGCGCACCGCCCTGGGTGTCCATCGCCCAGGCCGCCTTGAGGCAGAGGAGGCGCGCCATCTCGATGCTCATGCGGCTCTCGGCGATGATGTCGGGATTGGCGCCGAGGCGGGCGAGTTTCTGGCCGAAGGCCGTCCGCAGGGCGGCCCGCCGGCACATGGCCTCCAACGCCCGCTCGGCCTGGCCGATGGCGCGCATGCAATGGTGGATGCGCCCCGGCCCGAGCCGCCCCTGCGCGATCTCGAAGCCGCGCCCGCGGCCGAGGATCAAAGCGTCCTTCGGTAACGCGCACGTCGGTGAAGCGGATATGCATGTGGCCGTGCGGCGCATCGTCCGAGCCGTAAACCTGTCATCGCGCGCAGCACTTCGACGCCCTTGGTCGCCGCCGGCACCAGAATCATGGAATGGCGCGCGTGCTGGTCGGCGTCGGGGTCGGTCAACGCCATGGTGATGTAGAGCGAGCAGCGCGGATCGCCGGCGCCCGAGGACCACCATTTCTCGCCGTTCAGCACCCATTCGTCGCCCTCGAGCTTTGCGTCCATGGCGATGTTGGTCGCGTCCGACGAGGCGACGCCGGGCTCGGTCATCAGATAGGCCGAGCGCGCCCGCCCTCGAGCAGATCGGGGAGCCAGCGCGCCTTCTGCTCGGCCTTGCCGTAGCGCTCGAGCACCTCCATGTTGCCGGTGTCCGGCGCCGAGCAGTTGAAGACTTCCGAGGCGAGCGGCGACCAGCCCATCTCCTCGGCGAGATAGGCGTATTCGACCGTGGTGAGGCCAAAGCCCTTGTCGGAGCCGGTCAGCCAGAAGTTCCACAGGCCTTTTGCCCGCGCCTTGGCCTTGAGCTGCTCGCAAATCTCGACCATCCGCTTGGTCGGCTTAAAACGGTCGCCCTCGCGGCCGATCTCGGCTTCGTACGCCTCCTCGAGCGGCATGATCTCGTCGCGCACCATAGCGCGCACGGCGGCGATGAGCGGACGGACTTTGTCGGTGACGCCGAGTTCCACGTTTTTCTCCCTCACAAATGTTTCCGCCCGAAACCGCGCCGAAACCCCGCCCGCGGCAAGCGGGCCCTCTCTCTTCCCGGCCCCCGTCGAATCGCCTTCAAGCGGCGTTCTTCCCGATTCTTCAGGCGTCTCGACGAAAGAAGCGATCGGGTCGCGGGGACAAAGGTCGGCGGTTACAGTCGCCTTACACCTTCTCCCATCTTCGGCGTACCGGCCGAAACTGGCTTTCCGTGATTTGCATGACCGCCCGGCGAAGTGGACGGACCGCTCCCGCGAGCTGTCCGAGCGGCAAATTTC
>CAVVTP010000012.1:0-75777 GCA_963751165.1 uncultured Alphaproteobacteria bacterium | reverse complement strand
TCGGCTGTTCATTCAATGCGCGCTCGGCGTCCTCGGGGGGCCTGGGCCGGAGCCCGAGAGCCTGCTCCTGATGCGCAGCACGGCGAATCGCCTGTTCGGTCGACGGAATTACGAGTTCTCCGTGCTGGGCGCCCGGCGCCACCAGATGTCCCCTGGTCCCGGTGGGCGCGATCATGGGCGGCCACGTGCGGGGACGATTCGAGCGGGCTGGTCTACATGATCACGTCGATGCGCGAGCACAAAGGCGCGCTCTAGCTGGGCGGCGTGACCAACAACAAAATCGGTAATCTCCGGCTGGGCAGGCGCCAACCCAAGGGGTGGACCGGACCGCAAAGCTACTGGGCGAGGGGTTGAGCGGTGCGTTTCCGGCGGAACGGGCGACGTCGCCGTCGATGACGCTGGAGGGCGTCCTTGGGGTCGCGACGCCGATTGCTCGGTTCACCAGTATGAGCGCGCGGGAATAGCAGTATGAGCGCGCGGGAATAGCGCGAAGTAGATGTCGATATCCGCCAAGCGCTTACGAGCAACGCCGGGAGACGACAGTCGCAGCTGCGTGCTTCGCCAATCGGCGCGATTGAGTCAATGTCCGTCATACCGTCAATGGCGGCCTTCGAGAAGCTGCTGCTCTATTCCCATGAAAAGCCGCGTGTCGTGGGCTCCTTCGGATGCCGCCGGGTGGTTGAACGTCCTGGCCTTGGGGTCGGGTTCGTCAGATGGCGGGGCGGCGGGCTTTCCCGGTTTATTGCGACCCTCGGCCCCGCGGTGAACTTGCGAATGTCCGTGCCTGACTCGATGACAAAACGCATTGCTCTATGCCCGCGCTCTGATCAAGAATAGCATCGGGCGACGGCTCGGCCAGTTTGCCTCGGGCAACTTTAATCGATCAAGTTTGTCAGGTGAGGATGGTGAGTATGCTACCCGAGACCGCAAAATTGCTGCAGCCGAAATGTGGGCAGCAACTCTAAGTCGCCGTCTCGGACATGGACGAGAGGACGCTCGTCCAGTTCGTCGCGACGTTCCGTGAGGCGGCGAAGCCGGCGGCCGAGGAGAGACGGTAGAGCGAGCAATGGGTGGAACTCTCGAGCGGTTGTTAAACGAGGTCCGGTGTTGCGCAATCTGCGCCGGGCAATTGCCGCTCGGGCCGCGACCCATTGTGCAAGTGGGGCGCGAGGCGCGGGTTCTGGTCATCGGCCAGGCGCCGGGGTCGAAGGTCCACGACAGCGGTGTTCCCTGGCGGGACGCCAGCGGCGACCGCCTGCGCGACTGGATGGGGCTGGACAGACAGACTTTCTATGACACGAATCGCTTGGCGCTCATTCCGATGGGGTTCTGCTACCCGGGGAGAGCTGCTAGGGGCGACATGCCGCCGCGGCCGGAATGCGCCCCGCTCTGGCATGAGCGGCTGCTGTCTCGCTTGCCCGAATGCAGACTGAACTCTTCTCGTCGGCGCTTACGCACAGGCCTATTATTTGGCGGGCCGCGGCAGCTCGTCCCTGACGGAGACCGTTCGAAACTTCCGCCGCTGCATGCCCCGTTTCTTCCCCTTGCCTCATCCGAGCTGGCGCAGCACGATCTGGATGAGAAAGAATCCCTGGTTCCACAGCGAGGCGCTACCGGCGCTGCAGGAGGCGATCGCCAAAGTGATGCGCTGAACGCTAAGCTTTGCTGCGCGGGGAGGGGATTGGGCTCGTTCTGGAGCGGAGGTAGCGCGAATGTTTCAGCAGGGCCTGTTCAAGGGCAAGAAGATTCTCGTCACCGGCGGCGGCACGGGGCTCGGCCGGGCGATGGCTGAGCGCCTGCTCGGCCTCGGCGCGGAAATCGCGATCTGCGGCAGACGCAAAAGCGTCTGCGAGGCCGCCGCCCAGGAGATGACCAAGGCTCACGGCGGCGTCGTGAAGAGCTACGGCGTCGACATCCGCGACGCAGCCGCCGTCGACGCCATGATCGCGGAGATTTTTCACGACGGCCCGCTGACCTCGCTCGTCAACAACGCCGCCGGAAATTTCATCTCGCGCACCGAGGACCTCTCATCGCGCGGTTTCGACGCCATCGCTAACATCGTCATGCACGGGACTTTCTATGTGACGCAGGTCGTCGGCAAGCGCTGGATCAGGCAAGGACTCCGCGGCAGCATCGTTTCGATCCTCGTGACCTGGGTCCGCAACGGCGGTGCGTTCGTCGTGCCCTCGGCGATGAGCAAGGCGGCGGTGCAGGCGATGACCATGTCGCTCGCCTCCGAGTGGGGCCGCTACGGCATCCGCCTGAACGCCATCGCGCCGGGGGAGATCCCGACCGAGGGAATGAGCAAGCGGCTGAACCCCGGCCAGGAGCCCGGCGCGGAGACCAAGGCCGCCAACCCGATGGGCCGCGTCGGCCGCATCGAGGAATTGCAGAACCTGGCTGCCTTCTTGCTCTCCGATGGCTGCGACTGGCTCACCGGCGAGACGATCGCCATGGACGGTGCGCAGGCGCTGGCGACCGGCGGCAATTTCTATGAGTTGCGCAAATGGGGCGATGCGGAATGGCAGGCTGCGCGCGCGGCGATCGAGGCGCAGAACGCGCGCGATAAGGCGCAGCGGAGGTGATGGCGCCCCACGCGGTCCCGCCGTTCTGAAGCCCGCGCCCCCTCTTCCCTCGCCGCCTGCTGAGCCCTATATTGGCGATGCCGTCCGCGAGGGCGGCTATGGCGATAAATGGGCATCGGAATAAGTCTTTCGGACCCGGGGGCAGTACCCGGCGCCTCCACCCAAGCTCGCTTGTGCGGGCTTCGGCGGGGGCGAAATAGGCTCGACGGGGGACCAAAAGGGTGATCTTTCGCTCGGCATGATACCGCCGTTATCGGGTCAAACCTATAGTTGCGAATGACAACTATGCTCCGGTGGCCCTCGCTGCGTAATGCAGTGATGGTACTGGGAATCAAGTCCTAAGGGTTTGCACCTTTAGGCGGGGTCCGGAGGCGCCTGGCAACAGAAGCCTCCACTTTCTTCTTCAGCCCGGACGTCGCCGTGGAGGGCGAAGCGGGTCGCGGCGGTTTACAACGCTGTGGGGTCCCGATTAAGTCTTGAACTTCGCGGCGCGAGCCTTCCTGATGCCGACCGATCTTATCCGCTACGACCTTCTCGTGCAGGACGCGTTGCGCTCCGTTGTCCGCAAAGTCCTGTCCGACACCGCTCGAACCGGTCTTCTCGGCGACCATCATTTCAACATTGCCTTCAAGACCAACGCGTCCGGAGTGGTCGTGCCGCCGGCGATCAGGAGCCGCTTTCCGGACGAGATGTCGATCATCCTGCAGCATGAGTTCTGGGATCTCGTCGTCACTCCGGAAGCCTTCGAGGTCAGCCTCCATTTCTCCCGCAAGCCCGAGCGGCTGACCGTGCCGTTTGATGCGATCACAGGTTTCACCGACCCGTCAGTGCCGTTCGGCTTCAAGCTTGAGCCGCGCGTGAGCGAACAGCCGGCGGACCCGAAGGGTGCTCCGACTCCCGGTCGCCGGCCCGAGCCCGCGCCCTCTCCCTCGGCGAAGCCCGCGTCGTCGAAACCAGCCGAGCCCGTCGCCGCGAAACCTGCCGCCAGGCCCGCGGCTCTCGCCGAAAAGGCGGCCGGTCCGGCGGACGCCGCCAAGGTCGTCTCAATCGACGCATTCCGGAAGAAGTAGCGTGGGCGACATCCTCAACCTGCGCCGTGCGCGCAAAAGCCGGGATCGCAAGCGCAAAGAGGCCGAAGCCGCCAAAAGCCGTATTGCGTTCGGACTGACGAAAGCCGAGCGCCGGCGTCTCGCCAGCGAGCGCGACAAGGCCGAGCGCGGCCTCGAGGGCCACAAGCTCCTTCGTCCCGACGATGCGTGAAGAGGGCGCGCGGGTCGTCAAACGCTCGCTCGTTGTCGCCGGACATCGCACCAGTGTCTCTCTCGAGGATGCCTTTTGGCGCCGCCTCAAGGCGATCGCCGCCGAACGAGGCCTGTCGGTCAACGCGCTCGCCGCCGCTATCGACGCCGCCCGAGGCGAGGCCAACCTGTCGTCCGCGCTGCGGGTTTTCGTGCTCGAGGCCCTCGCCCAGGCGCCTTCGGGCGGATAAAGTACACAATAATAAAGTATAATAATAATAGATTCCAAGGCGACCCTAAACGAGGTCGCAACTCGCTGAAATCCTTGGGGCCTGACCCTAAGTCGGCGCTAAAGCGGCAAAACTCAATAAAGGCTGCCGGCGGTGGGATTGGCCACCGGTGCCCGCTCGGGACTCGGGCGGGGCTTCGGCCGCACGGGCGGCGTCGGGACGGCCGCGCGGGGCGAAGCGGAGCCGAACTCGGCACCCAGGGACTTTTGCGCCAGCGGCGGCTCGCGCGAAAGATCGGGTGGAAGCTCGGGCTGCGGGAACGGCTTCGCGGCCTCCCTTTCAGCCCGCTCGGCCGCCGCTTTTCCCTCAGCGGCTTTCTCGGCTTCGGCGCGCTGAAGGGCCGCCTTCTCCGCCGCAGCCTTCTCGGCCTTTTCCGTCTCGGCGCGCTCGGCCTCGAGGCGCTCGGCGATGCCTTTGAGCCGCGCCTGCTCCGCGAGCCAGTCTTCAAGTTCCGCCCTGCGCTGTTCCATGAACCGTTCGCCCTTCAGCCGGCGGTTGAAGAAGGCGCGCTCACGAATGTCGGCCTCCAGGTTGGCGATACGGTCGGTTTCGCGGGCGATCGCCTGGGTCGCAAGGCCCGCAGCGAGCGCGGTGACCTCGAGCCGGCGCTTCGGCGCGGAAAGGGCGTCCTGAACGGTGACCGTCGCGCCCGGCGGGGGTCCGGACCAGAACTTGAGATCCTCTGAGGGCGATGTCAGCGTGAGACGCGTCTCGAGCGAAAGCGTCGAGAGGTCGAAACTGGCGCTCAGCGTCGAGTTGCCGCGGGGCCGGACGATCGGAAGCGGTCCGAGCTTGATCGTTCCCCCACTTAGCGAGAGCGGCGCGGTGCCGTCCGGAATTTTCAAGGGCGCCTTGTTGAGCTCCTGGTCGAACGCGTAGGCGATGTTGGTCTCGTCGAGTTGCGCCTCCGGCCCCTCGGACCTGGCGAGGACTTGGTCGAGCGACGCAGGGTCGCTTCGCGCGAGCTCCAGGCCGGCTAGCCGCGCCGTTCCTCCGCCGGCGAGACCCGCAATCAGCGCATCCGGGCTTTTCCCGGTCGAAGCGAAATCGAGGGTCCCGCCGATGCGGCCTGAGAGCCCCGCGCCGCTGATCGGAACCCGTTCGGCGTTCAGCGTCCCGCTCAGCGTCGCGCTGTCGCGGTCACGCCGGAGGGTCGCGTGGCCAGACGCTGCACCGGCTGCGATTTTCATCGCCATGTCGTCGAGATCGAGCCGCCCCCGGTCGAGACGCAAGGTCGCCGAAAATCCGTGCGCCCAGACGCCGTCGGCCACATCGAGGGTCGAAACGTTGACACGCACCGCGACAGGGGGAGGGCTCAGCGACGCGGCGGCGAATTTCGCGTCCGGCCAAAGCGCGCCTGCCTTCGACCGCTGCGGCCGCCCGATCGCGAGCGCGAGCGCGCTTGAGAGCGGCAGCCGATCGAAGGACAATTCGCCGGTGATGGCCGGAGAATGTGGCTCGGTCACGTCCGCAGCGGGTCCATTCACCGCCTCTTCCGCAATCGCGACATCGGGGTTGTCAGGCAGCGCGACTGCCGGCTGCGCTGGCGGCTCATAGGCAAGATCGCCATTCGCCCTCACCCCCGCTATCGTCGCCGATAGGCGCGAAATGGTCCATTGGTCGCCGCGCAGGGTCACGTCCGCGCTGGCCTCGACGGGCCCGATCACGCCGCCGGATGGAGCAAGACCAATCGCCGAGGCCAGCGGGCCGAGATCAGCGCCCCTGAGCTTGGCCGATCCAAAGAGGCGCGCCTCGTCACCTTCGGCGGTCGGCGCAAAGCGTCCGCTCGCCGAGATGTCGGCGCCGGCCAGCGCGCCGGTCGCCTCCACGTCGTAGCCTTCGCTCCATGCGCCGGCGGCACGCATCCCGATGTGAGCCTTTCCGGTGGGTGCCTTGGACCTCGCGAAGCCGAGCTGGCGTAGAAGCGCGCCGGCGTCGGGGGCGTCGAGGTCGAGGGCGAGTGATTGACCTTTCCCCTTCGGAGCGGGGCCGAGCGTGAGCACGGCGTGAGTCTGACCGATCGTCCCGCTCGCACTCAGCGAGTTCGAGCGACGACTCGCCCCGGGGTACGGGACCGCCTCGCGCCTCGAATGCAAGGGACGTCGGGGACAGCAACAGGGCGCGATCGATGAGCGCCTTGCTCCAGGCGCCGGGTGCGAGTCGCGAGACGAGCAGAGCGAAGTTCCGCAGCTTGGCGGCGGTGAGATGGCCTGTCGAGCTCAGGCCATCGGGACCGAAAGACCCCTGGGCATCGACCGAGGCGCCGTCGAGGTCGGAAATGCTCAACCGCTCGAGCGTCGTCTTCCGCCCTTTCTTTTCGATCCTTAGTGCGAGTGAGCCGCTGTCGATCCCGCTGTCCCCCAGGTGGTCGACGTGCAGGGATTTCGCCTGCAGCGAAACGGAAAAATCGAGATCGCCGAAAAGCGCCGCGCTCGCGCCCAACGTCGGCAGCGTTCCAACATCGAGCGACTCGCTCGAAAGATCCATGTAGATCCGGCCAGGATCGGAACCGACGGGGCCGGTGAACGCGAGCGAGCCGGTAAGCGCGGAGCGCTCGAGCCTAAGGCTGAGATTCCGCACGGAAAGACCGACGGCGGAGGCTTCCACATCGCCCGACAGGGAAGCGCTCCGAATGGCGAAAGCGTCGCCGACGGCGGCGGCTCTGGCCGCAAAGTCGGGTTCGCCCTCGCCTGCCCACGCGCGCAGCAGAGGGAAATCGTCGGTCGAAAAATCGATTGCGCCGCTGAACTTCGGCGCCGACCCGGTTTCGAGTTCCCCGTCCGCTTTGAGACGACTGCCCCCCGGCAGGGCGATGGCGAGGCGCGCCCTTAAGGCGGCTCCAGGCGCGGCGCGAACGTTCGCGGAAAGATCCGACAGTGTCTCCGAGCCGAGGATGACCTCGCCCGCCGCGACATCGGCCTCGACCGTCATACCGCCTGTCCGCGCGAGCGCGGGACCGAGCACGGCGACGAGCAGGGAAGCTGCGCGGGCAGGTGGGACGCCATCCTCGCCCTTTCGGCGGAGCAGCGCGTCGACATTGGCCTGTTTCGCCTTGGCCTTGATAGAAAGCCGCGGGACCGAATTGTACGCGAGAGCAGCGTCCCCGTTCGCCCTCAGCGCCCGCTCCTCGGGTCCGAACCGGAACTCGGCGTTCCTGAGTCTCGCCCCGTTGAAATCCGCGCGCATCGATCCAGCAACGCGCCACGGAATAGGCCCGCCGGGGCCGACGGCAGTTCCAGTCAGAGTGGCCAATCCTGAAATGCTCGGAACTTTCGCCGCGTCGCCGGCGAGTGCGAGGGCGCCGTCGAACACGAGCGCTGGCCAGCCCGGGCCGGCGTCGACCGAGGCATGGATTGGGGTTCCCACTTCGCCCGCCTTATCCGAGACGAAGCGGAAGACGACCGGCGCCCCGCCGGGCCCATCCACCTTACCAGAGGCGCGATAGGGGCCGGCGAGCGAGGGCGCGTCCGCATCGAGATCGATCCCGCCGATTGTCCGCGCCCGCCCGCCGGCGTCGCCGGACAGCACCGTGACCTCGCCGTCCCGGATGACGAGCTGGTCGAACCCGACAGCCTTCGCCTCCCTGGTCTGCGCCCAGGGCAGGATGAGCGAGCCCCGCTCGCCGCCCGTCAGCGTCAGGATGGGTCTTTCGAGTCGGATCTCCGTGAACCGGATCGCGCCGCTCGCGAGCTTCGCCAGCGCGAGCTCGAGCCGCGCCGACTCGAACGACAGCCGCGGCGCCGTCGGCCCCGGTCCCACCGCCGATCCCTCACCCAATTCAAGATAGGGAATTGGGAGCAATCTCAGCGTGATCGGGCCGCGGAGCACCACCCGCCCTCCCGTAATCGCTCCAAGCCGCGCCTCGATCTCCGCGCGATGGGCCGACCAATCTATGAATAGCGGAGCGATTAGCGCGGCCGAGAGGAGGGCCACGAGCGCCACCGCGACGATGGTCAGGACAACGCGCACAGAAAAGCAAGCACCAATTCAGCTTCGAGGAGGCGAGGGAAGCCTCGCGAGCATCGCACCGCAAAATGCCGCGAAAATATGACCAGAGCAACAAAAGGAGTAGCCGACGGCAAGGCGACGCCAAAGTCAGCTGAGATGCGACTGCTGGACAACGGTCAATGAAGGCTGACCGAGCAGATCGGCGACCTCGGCGCGCCGCCGAAGTTCACCGCCGTCCTAAATCGGGTGCGCCGGGGCGCGCGCACGCAATATGCTGGACTTGGCTACTGCTCGAAAGAAGGTTCCGATCAATTGGAAGCGTCACTCGTTATAGCGGGGCTGGACGCCGTCGATCCGCCATTTCCTGCGGGAAGCTTTCAAAGGCTTCAGAAAATTTCCACCGGGCTTCCAAAAAATTTCCGAAAATGATCGATTTCTTTCAGATATAGTCCAAAAATATCCATAGAAACCATCTATTTTTCAAAGCCTTACACCAGATCTTGTCGGCTGAACGGCTGAAAGTTTTCTTCGCGACGCCGCACGGCTCAACCCGGGACCGCTAAGGCGTCGGCCTCGAAGGACCTTCTCCGTTGCGGTTTTAAGAACATACTATGAACAAATTCGGCGCTCTTGTCAAGAGATTGTTCCCGCGCACGCGGCGGAGCCGCGGAACCCCGGACGTTCCTCAGCGGCGCTGGAACGGGTTCTCCTGCCAACTCGATCTTGATCCAGCGAAACCTCGTCTTCGTCGACGAGACCGGCGCTTCCACAGTCTCACTCGGAAGCACGGGCGCTGCCGGCGCTGCCGGCGACTGCGGGCCGCCGTCTCGCACGGCCACGACAAGACGATCCCCTCGTCGCCGTCTCGCGCCTTCGAGGGCTTGAGGCGTCGAAGGCCTGCGACCGGCCGATGAACGCCGCCCTGTTCGATGAGGCGCTCGAAGCCTGCACCGACATCCTCAAACCCGCCGAATGCACAAATTCCTTCGCCGCCTGCGGCTATGGTACAGGAGTTTACTCTAAAGTTGACACCTTCGTCACCGCGCCCTTTCCCAGCCGCCGTCCTCGCCCTCGCGCCAGTAGCTGAGGAGTTGGCCTTCGTCCTGGAGCCGCTTCCATTCGCGCCGCGCTTCGGCGACCGCCTCCCCGTCGCGTCCGTCGAACAGGCGGACGACGGGCTCGAAGGCATCGTCGTCGGGGCTCGTCTCGGCTCCGGCGAGGAGGACCAGCATGGTCGCGGCGTTTGGATTCTCGACTTTCGTCGTCAGGAACGTCGGCTGCGACATCGGGTCGCCGTCTCCCGCTGCGCCATGCGGCAGAAAGCTCGCGTCGTCGTAGGTCCACAAGCGATCGTTCAGCGCCTCGACCAGTTCCTGCGACGGAGCGCGCACGATCACCCGCTTGCCTTCGTCATAGGCGCGCTCGAGAAGTGGGGGCAGCGCCTGATCGACGCGCCGGCGCCCCAGGTGATGGAAGCGGAATTCGGCCAAGGCGAGAGCTTGCTACTGAGCCGCGGGGCCAACGATGACGAAGGTGCGATCCGAATCGGTCGCCATCAGGCCGAGGCTGACGCCCCCCGGCTCGTGCTCTTCTGTCTTGCCGGCGATGTAGACGTCTCCGCGCTGGCGCGAAGCGCCGAGAAATTCACGCGCGTCGGCGGTCATGCCCTTGAGCACGCCGTGGCTTTTCCCCACGTCCCAGCCGAGCGCGGCCTTGAGCGCGGCAGTCTGAAAACGTTCGAAATTGGTGGTTGTACGGGCGTTCGCTGGCTCGCTGACCCGCGCTTCAAAACGGAGAAACGTGTCGCCGTGACAGCTGAGCGTCGCATCGACGTCGACCTTGGTCGTGACGTCGAACACGTTCGCGTCGGAGCGGGTCCGCGACACGACGACGGCGCGAGAGAAGTCAACCCCGAGGTCGCTCGCATTGGTTCGAAGGGCGGCGGAAAACGCGTCACAGCCGACAAGCGCCAAAGCCGGGCGACCGCCTGCGCTCCACGCCGCGAGCGCGAGCGCCAACACAGTGGATCCCAGCCGCATTCTGATCTCCCCAGCCCTGATTCTTGGAAGGCGTACCTAATCTTCGTAGGAGTTGGTAATGAGACGGTTCAACAGCCGTACGCCCCAGCCCGAGCCCCACGACGGATTGATGTCCGACGATGGCGATCCCATGGCGACTCCGGCGACGTCGATATGGGCCCAGGGCGTATCCTTAACAAACCGTTGCAGGAACTGCGCTGCGGTGATCGAGCCGCCATGGCGTCCGCCGGTGTTCTTCATGTCAGCGACCTTGGAGTTGATCAGCCGGTCATAGGCCGGCGCTAGCGGCATTCGCCAGGCCTTCTCCCTGGTTGCCTCGCCAGCGGCGATGAGCTTCTGCGCCAGCTCTTCGTCGTTGGAGAAAAGGCCGGCGTATTCTTGGCCGAGCGCGACCATGATTGCGCCGGTGAGGGTGGCGAGATCGACGATTGCCCGGGGCGCAAAAGTCTGCTGGGCGTACCAGAGCGCGTCGGCAAGCACGAGCCTGCCTTCGGCGTCGGTATTGACGACTTCGATCGTCTGCCCGGACATTGAAGTCAGGATGTCGCCCGGCCGAACGGCGTCTCCGTCTGGCATGTTCTCGACGAGGCCGATGACGCCGATGACATGCGCCCTGGCCTTGCGGGTCGCTAGGGCATGCATAAGGCCGACGACGCACGCGGCCCCGCCCATGTCGCCCTTCATGTCCTCCATTCCGGCTGCCGGCTTGATTGAAATCCCGCCCGAATCGAAGCAAACGCCCTTTCCGATCACGACGAGGGGCTTCGCGCGCTTCGAGCGTGCGCCGTTCCAGCGCAAAGTCACGAGGCGGCTATCGCGCGCTGACCCTCGTCCAACGGCGAGCAGCGCGTTCATCCCGAGCTTTCCCAGCGCTTTCTCGTCAAGCACTTCCACTTCGACCCCGAGCTTCTCGAGGGCTTTGGCGCGATCGGCGAATTCGGAGGGAAATAGCACGTTCGGCGGTTCGTTGACGAGATTGCGGGCAATATCGACGCCTTCAGCGACGGCAAAACGATCGTGTGAGGCCGTCCGCGCTGCGGCCGCGTGACTCAAGCCGATGACGAACTCCGACGGGGCGGCGTTATCCTCGTCGGTCTCCGTCTTGCGCGTCTTGTATTTGTCGAAGCGGTAAGCGCGCAACCTGAGGCCGAAGGCGAAATCGGCGGCGGCGGCGCCGTCCCAGTTCGCCGTCGGGGCCTCGAAAGCGACTTCGACCTTCTGCGCGCCGTTCACCTTTCCTAGCACGAAGCCGCCGAGCATCGCCATGTCGATCGGGGCGTTGTCCTTGCCGGGCGCGACGCCGACGACTATCAATCTCGACGCATCAAGTCCCGAAGGCGCGAGGATGTCCAGGACGGTGCGTTGGGCGCCCTTGAAATTCGAGGCCTTGGCGGCGGCGCGGATCAGTGATTCAAGATCCCCGAACTGCGTGGCCACTGCAGGCGCCGGCTTCATGTCCGCGCCCACGAAGACGACGAGCGCGCCCCCTTTTGGCGCGGACAGGGATCCAAAGACGATCTTGACGGGTCCGCTCATGCGACAGGTATTCCATATCCTGGTAAGGAACCGCCGCGTGCGGATCGCACGGGGCGTCAAGGCCCGGAGTAACGGGGCTTTGCCGCGGTCGTCAATAAGATGCCGTGATTCAACGGCATGAAATTCCAGGTCGACTGGCGGATTTTCGGCGGGGCGCTCGATTGAAGTTCATTGCGGTCGGAAAGACGCCATCACACTGCGCGGCGCGGCAAACCAACACTCCGCTTTCGTGCAGGCGCAAATGAGTCGCATTGAACGGTACGTGCTGAGGACTGCCGCGACGGCCTTCGTGACCGGCCTTGTCGTGCTCACCGGCGTAATCTGGATCACGCAGGCCTTACGCCAGATCGACCTTCTCACCAGCAAGGGCCAAACGATTCTCATTTTCCTCATGATGACCGGACTGGCGTTGCCGTCGCTCGTCGGGGTCATTGCCCCCGTCGCATTGTTCGCTGGGATTCTTTATACTCTCAACAAACTCAACGGCGACAGCGAATTGGTTGTCATGGCGGCCGCGGGCGTGTCGCCGGCGCGACTGCTAAGACCGCTGGCGCTACTTTCAGTCGCAGTGTTCGCGATCGTCGCAACGGTCTACGTGCAACTCCTTCCATGGAGTTTCGGAGCGATCGAGAACCTGACCGCGTTTATCCGCGCCGATTTCATCTCGAACTTTGCCCAGCCCGGCGCTTTTTCCACTCTTGAGATGGGGTTTGTCTTTCACTATCGCGAGCGAACCCCCGACGGCGCGCTGCGCGGGGTCTTCATGCAAGACCGCCGCGACCCTGCGCACCCCTCGACCTACATTGCGGAGGCCGGAAAGACGTTCGACAAGGACGGCGCGAGTTATCTTCAGCTGTCGAAAGGCGTTCTCCTGCGCCCGCAATCTGCTGGCGACACCGCAATGGTCACGTTCGACGACTACACCATCGACCTTTCTCAGTTCGCCCATGCCGTCAGCGCAATCAAGCGCCCACGGCAGCGCAGCACGGAGGAATTGATGGCGCCGGACGCCAAGGATCGAGCTGATCCGGTCTTGTCCGGCCACATCCGCAGCGAACTTCTCGACCGGCTAGCCAGCCCGCTCTACGCGCTGGTCGCCGGGCTGATTGCTTTCGCTTCACTGGGTGAGGCGCGCACGACTCGCCAGGGCCGTGGCTTGGCCATTGCCGGAGCGATATTTGCTTTCGTGGTCATTCGCATGCTCGGCATCGCAGCGACGACGTTGACGGTCGGGGATCAGTCCGCGGTGTTTTTTGTCTGGGCGATTCCGATCGGCGCCATGCTCGGCGCCTTGGCGATGATCTTTCGCCACCAGCTGTTTCCGGCCTCGCCGCGACGCCTCTTGGCCACTGCGACATGATTGGCCGAACGCTTGCGCTTTATTTCGCCGGCCGCTTCGCGCGCACCGTGATCGCCGTTTTTTTGTTCGTATTCTTTCTCATCTACACTGTAGACGTGGTCGAAATGCTCCGCCGGTCCGGCGACGCGCCAAAGGCGACCGCCTTGCTCATGGCAGGAATGTCGTTCCTCCGGACGCCGACCGTCGCGGAACAGGCGCTCCCCTTCGCCGTACTGTTTGGCTCGATGATCGCCTTCCTCAATCTTTCCCGGAAGATGGAGCTCGTCGTGGCGCGAGGCGCCGGCGTCTCGGTCTGGCAGATTTTGGCCCCCCCCATCATCGTGGTCGTCCTGATTGGCGTTTTGTCGGTCGTCGCATACAATCCGGCGTCGACATGGATGAAGGGGAGGTCTGACGCAATCGAGGCCGCCGTATTCGGCGGACGGTCGAACCCGTGGGGCGACCTGTGGCTGCGGCAAAAGAGCGTTGATGGGCAGGCGATCATCCATGCCCGAGGCAAAGGGGCCAACGGCGCCGAGCTCAGCGGCGTCGAAGTCTTCAACTTCGACGCCAAAGGGAATTTCATAGAGCGCGTCGACGCGACCTCGGGAGAGCTGCATGAAGGCTATTGGGAACTGCACGACGCCAAAGTGGTGATCCCCGGCTTCGAAACCCTCCCGGCCTCGACCTATTTGCTCGCGACAACCCTCAGTCGCCGCGAAGTCGCTCAAGCCGTTGTCGCGCCGGAAACCGTATCCTTCTGGAGTCTCCCGGGTCTCGCCCAACAGACTGCTCAGGCTGGATTGGACGCAACCCCCTACCGCCTTCGCTATCAAGAGCTGTTGGCTCGGCCGCTGCTGCTTACGGCGATGGTGCTGGTCGCCGCATGCTTTTCGTTAAGGTTCTTCCGAATGGGAGGCGTCGAGTATATGGTTTCCGGTGGCGTCACTGCCGGCTTCGTGCTTTACGTGGCGACCAAAGTGATCAACGATCTGGGCGAGGCCGGGTTCATCAGCGCGCCAGTGGCGGGGTGGTCGCCTGGTTTGGTCGGGTGTTTGTTTGGCGTTTATGTTTTGCTGCAGCAAGAGGATGGTTGATGGGATCCTCCGTCAGCTCCTCGCCTGAGTCGACCTTGCTCCTTCGAGGCGTGAGAGCGATGCTGCCGGCGCCGACGTTGGCGGTTTTCGCCACGCTGATTTTGTTGCTCGGCCTTATCGCGCCGGCGAACGCCGCGCAAGCGCCGCCCCCTCCCCCACCAGCCGCAGCGGCCGCCAAGCCCGCCGCCAAGCTCGTCATCGAGGCTGACGAACTCGTTTACGATAAGGACAAGAACACCGTTACGGCCGTCGGCTCGGTCCAGCTCTTCTACCAGGGCCGCATTCTTCAGGCCGATCGAGTGGTCTACAATCGCGCCACCAAGCGGGTCTACGCCGAGGGCCACGCCAAGATGACGGACGAGCGCGGCGACGTCGTTTACGGCAGCCGATTCGAGCTCAGCGACGATTTCCGCGACGGCTTCATCGACAGCGTCCAAATCCTGACGTCGGACAAGACGCGCTTCACATCGCCGCTTGTGGAGCGAACCAATGGCGACATAACCGTTCTGAACAAAGGGTCTTACACGGCCTGCGAGCCGTGCAAAAATCATCCCGGCTGGCCGCCATTCTGGCAAGTGCGCGCGGCTAAGATCATTGAGAACCAGGAGACCCATACGGTCTACTACGAGGACGCGCAGATGCTCTTCTGGGGCATCCCGCTCATCTACATGCCCTATTTCTCTTCACCAGACGGGACTGTCAACAAGCAGACCGGGCTTCTGGCGCCGTCGTTTGTTTCGGGCGGCGATCTAGGCTACGGCATCAGCTGGCCATATTTCATTAACCTCGCGCCGAGTTATGACCTGACACTGATTCCTACGTACCTGTCGAAACAGGGACTCCTCGGCGAGGTCGACTGGCGGCAGCGACTGTCAAACGGCCAGTACAGCATTCGTGCGATCGGCATCGACGAGCAGCAGCCCGACGCCTTTCCTATTTACCCCTACGGCGCAGGGGACCAAAGGCTGCGGGGTTCGGTCGAAACCAAGGGCAATTTTTTCCTGAACCAGGATTGGCAGTTCGGTTGGAACGCAACCTGGTTGTCGGACAAGTTCTTCGCCAACGACTACAGACTTCAAGGCATCGATTTCAGCAACTATTACTTCCAGGACGTCGTTTCGTCGATCTACCTGCGCGGCCAAGCCGATCATAGCTTCTTCGACCTCAGCGCCTATCACTTCGAAGGTACGACCCCCAATGACGACAACCTGACGATGCCGGTGGCGGCCCCGGTGTTGGACTACAATCGCGTCTTCGCCGTGCCGGCGGACCGCAGCTACGGGATCGGCGGAGAAGCGACGATCGACGTCAACGTCGCGAATATCGATCAGACCAACGCCGCATTCCAGTCGACGGGCCTCGAGACGTACGACAACGCTTATCACCTCTACAACGTCTGCGAGACCGTCGTCGACGGTAAATACATCAACACCTACGTACCGGGCGCATGCATGCTGCGCGGCATCGCCGGCGACTACACCCGCGCGTCCGGGCAGATCTCCTGGCAGCGCAGCTATATCGACCCGATCGGCGAGGTGTGGAAGCCGTTCGCCTTCGCCCGGCTCGACGGCGAATCGACCGAGCTCAACGAAACAGGCTCGATCACCTATGCGAGCTCGATCGGGTCGAGCACGGTGGCGAACTCGAGCCAGGCCGCGTTCTTCTCCGGCGGCGACCAAGGCTCGTTCGCCCGCGACATGGCGGGCGTCGGTCTCGAATACCGCTATCCGTTCACCATGAGCTCCTCGTGGGGTAGCCAGACGATCACGCCGATCGGGCAGTTCATCGTTCGACCGAGCGAAGTCATTCCCAGCATCCAGCCCAATGAGGACGCCCAGAGCCTCGTCTTCGACGAGACGAACCTGTTCGCCTGGAACAAGTTTTCCGGCTACGACCGGATCGAGGGCGGCACCCGGCTCAACTACGGCCTCCAGTACACGGCCAATTTTGCCAACGGCGGCCATGCCGACGTCATCGGCGGGGAATCGATTCAGGTCGCCGGCCAAAACTCTTATACGCTCTACGACGTCGCCAACACCGGCCTCGACTCCGGCCTCGACAAGAAATTCTCCAACTTCGTCGCCGGCGAGACGCTCCAGCCGACGTCGGCCCCGATTTCGCTCATCAGCAAGCAGCAGTTCGATAGCACGACGTTCCAGCTCGATCGCTTCGACGCCATCACCAAGGCGACCGTCGCCGGGGTAACCACCAGTCTCGACTATGCGCTCTACGCCGCACAGCCGGCGCTCGGCTGGGAATATCCACGCGAAGGGCTGACCAGCAGCGCGTCCTATAATTTCCTCGATCGTTGGTCGGTCAACGGATCGCTTCTTCTCGACATGTCGCGCCACTACTACGACACCGCCGGCCAGGAGACCCCGATCTTCTACCCCGTTGGCTATTCGCTCGGGCTTGGCTACAAGGATGACTGCACCACGTTTACTGTGAAGTATTCGTCGGCCCTTAGCGCCCCCGCCGCCTACCCCATCTACGCCGGCGGACCGGTCATCTACAATCCTGCCGTGAGGAACCAGACGCTGATGTTCCAGCTCACGCTGCGCACCCTCGGCAACATCAAGGAGAATGTCGGCCTCTAACGGCCTGACATGACCGAGGCTGAGCGCTTTCCATGACGGACGAGAAGCCGCCTCTAGCGATGACGATGGGGGATCCGTCTGGCATCGGTCCCGAGATCGCGCTCGCAGCTTGGCGCGCGAGGGAGGCGAGTGACCCGGCCTTCTTCGTCCTCGCCTCGCCGGAGATCCTTTCCACAGCCGCGAAGCTGGCAGGCATCGAGGCGGCGATCATTGAAACCGACCCCGACCGCGCCGCGGAAGTCGTCGCCAAGGGTCTGCCGGTCGTGCCGCTCGAACATCTGGTTGAGGCCAAGCCCGGGCGGCCGGATGCGCGCAACGCTGCGGCGACGATCGAATCGATCACCCGGGCCGTCGATGCGGTGCGGCGCGGCGCGGCGCGCGCAGTCGTCACCAATCCGATCGCCAAGGCGGTGCTTTACGAGGCCGGGTTCCGATTTCCAGGTCACACCGAATATCTGGGCGAACTCGCCAACGCCTGGGGAAGAGCCTCTTTTCCGGTTATGATGATCTGGTCAGAGAAGCTTGCCGTCGTGCCGGTCACCATCCACATCCCGCTCTCTGAAGTCCCGAAGGCGCTCAGCGAAGATCTTATCCTGAAGACGGCGCGGGTGGTCGACCGCGATTTGCGCACTCGCTTCGGTCTCGCCCGACCCCAACTCGCTGTCGCCGGCCTCAATCCACATGCGGGCGAAAGCGGCGCGATGGGAGGCGAGGAATCGATGATCATCGCCCCGGCGCTCGAGAGACTGCGGACAGAGGGGATCGACATCGTCGGTCCTTTGCCGGCCGACACGATGTTCCATGAAAGCGCGCGGGCGCGCTACGACGTCGCGCTGACCATGTATCACGACCAGGGGCTCATCCCGGTCAAAGCGCTGGGGTTCGACGAAGGCGTCAACGTCACCCTCGGTCTGCCCTTCGTACGCACCTCGCCCGACCACGGCACGGCGTTCGATATCGCCGGCAAGGGCATCGCCAATCCTTCCAGCCTCATTGCGGCGCTGAAGCTGGCTGACCGGCTGGCGCCATGACGCTCGCGCCCGACGGGCTGCCGCCGCTGCGCGAAGTCGTGGCCCGGCACGGGCTCGACGCCCGAAAGGCGCTCGGCCAGAACTTTCTGTTCGACCTCAACCTGACGGCGAAGATCGCCCGCGCAGCGGGCCCGCTCCCAGGCGCTGCGGTCGTCGAAATCGGGCCTGGGCCCGGCGGCCTGACCCGCGCTCTCCTGTCGGAAGGCGTGAAGAAAGTGATCGCCATCGAGCGCGACGCGCGCGCCCTGCCTGCTCTCACCGAAATCGGCGCGCGCTGGCCGGGCCGGCTCGAGGTGCTTTTCGCCGACGCGCTGACCGTTAGGTCCAAGACACTCGTCGCTAAGGCGGATGGGGCGCCGATCCGGATCTGCGCGAACCTCCCCTATAATGTCGCGACGCCCTTGCTCACCGGCTGGCTCGAATGCGAACCTTGGCCGCCGTTCTACGATCGCCTGGTTCTCATGTTCCAGCGGGAGGTTGCGTTGCGCATCGTGGCGACGCGAGCGGAGCGGGCCGACTACGGCCGCCTCGGGGTCCTCGCCGGATGGCGCGCCGAGGCCAGGATCCTGTTCGACGTGCCGCCCGCCGCCTTCACTCCGCCGCCGAAAGTGACCTCGAGCGTCGTCGAACTCGTCCCGCGCGCCGCGCCGGACCCGTGCGACCCTCGCGTGCTGTCGGCCGCGACGCTGGCCGCCTTTGGCCAGCGACGCAAGATGCTTCGCCAGTCGCTGAAGGCTTTCGCCGGGAGCCGCGGACTCGACCTGGCCATGCTCCTCGCAAAGGCAGGTCTCGATCCCACGAAGCGGGCGGAAGAAGTCAGCGTCGCAGGCTTTGCGGCCCTCGCCCGGGCCGCGGTTCGGCTCGGAAGACTAGCGGCCCCAGGGGCGCCGAGGCTGGAATGAGCGCCTCGTCGCGTGCTGCGAAATGTCATTCGCTCGAAAAGGTTTTTCAAAGGGAAAGCGCCGCGCCTTATTGCGCCGGCACGCCGAGCTTGACCAACCGGTAAACGATCGCGTCGACCAACGCCTGGAAAGAGGCGTCGATGATGTTCCCCGATACCCCAACCGTCGACCAGCTCTCGCCGGCCCCGTCGCCGAACTCGATCAGAACCCGCGTCACGGCGTCGGTGCCCCCCTGGAAGACGCGCACGCGGTAGTCGCGCAGTTCGAGATCCTCGATATGCTTCTGATAGACGCCGAGGTCTTTGCGCAACGCAAGATCGAGCGCGTTGACCGGGCCGTTGCCCTCCGCGGCCGAGATCAGCCGCTCGTCGCCGATCCGGATTTTGACCACCGCTTGGGAGGCCGAATAGGTCACTCCCGGGCCGACGATCTTGCGCTCGACCCCGACATGGAAGCTCTCCACGTCGAAGAATTCCGGAACGCCCCCGAGCACGCTGCGGGCGAGAAGCTCGAACGAGGCGTCGGCCGCCTCGTAGGCGTAGCCCTGCGCCTCGCGCTCCTTCACGATCTCGAGCAGGCGCGTGAGGCGCGGATCGTTCGGATCGGCCTCGATCCCGAGTTCGACGGAGCTCGGACAGGAGGTTGGACTTTCCGGCCTGGTCGGAGATCAGGATGGCGCGCTGGTTGCCGACGCTCTCAGGCGTCACATGTTCGTAGGTGCGTGGGTCCTTCGCCAGCGCCGAGGCATGAATACCAGCCTTGGTGGCGAAAGCTGAGGCGCCGACATAGGGCGCGTGGCGGTTCGGCGAGCGGTTGAGGAGTTCGTCGAAGGCGCGTGAAATATGGGTGATCTGGCGCAGGGACTCGGGGCTGACGCCGGTTTCGAAGCGCTCGGCGAACGCGTCCTTCAGCGCCAGCGTCGGGATGATGGTTACGAGATTGGCGTTGCCGCATCGCTCGCCCAGGCCATTCAGCGTTCCCTGCACTTGCCTCGCGCCGGCGCGGATGGCGGCGAGCGAATTGGCGACCGCGTTTCCGGTGTCGTTATGGGCGTGGATGGCGAGACGATCGCCGGGAACCACGCGCGCGACGTCGCCGACGATCCGCTGGATCTCATGGGGCAGCGTGCCGCCGTTGGTGTCGCAGAGCACCGCCCAGCGCGCCCCGGCCGCTATCGAAGTCTTTGCGCAGGCGAGCGCGTATATCGGGTTAGCCTTGTAGCCGTCGAAGAAATGCTCGCAATCGACCATCGCTTCGCGGCCCGACTCGACCGCGGCCCTGACGCTCTCGGCGATGCATTCGAGGTTCTCCTCGAGCGTGCATCCGAGCGCGACATGCACATGATAGTCCCAGGATTTCGCCACATAGACGATCGCGTCCGAATCCGACGCCAGCAGTCCCGCGATTCCGGGATCGTTGCCGACCGACCGGCCAGGGCGCTTCGTCATGCCGAAGGCGCAGAAGCGAGCCCGCTTGGTCGGCTTTTTCGTGAAGAATTCGGTGTCCAGCGGATTCGCGCCCGGATAGCCGCCCTCGACATAGTCGATTCCGAGCCGCTCCAGCAGGCCGGCGATGTGACGCTTGTCGTCAAGCGAGAAATCGACGCCGGTAGTCAGCGCGCCGTCCCGCAGTGTGGTGTCGAAGAGGTAGAGCCGCTCTCGAGACATCGGATACTCGTCAATGCCGGGTCTGCGGAGTGGGGTCCGCGCCAAGGGATTTCGTCATGGTGGTGTTGGCAAGCCATTCGTCGCCGACGCGGACGAGATTGCGCTCCTCCGCGGTGAAGCCGAGGCGCTCGAACAAGGGTTTGGCGCCTTCGCTCACTTCGGCCGTGAGGCGCTTCGCACCGCGCCCCGCCGCGAGCTTGGTCAGCGCATCGATGAGGACCGCTCCCGCGCCCTGACCAGCGAATTCAGGGTCAACGTAGAGCATGTCGATGACGTCGGCCCCCTCGAGGCTGGCGAAGCCGGCCGCTGCGCCGTCGATCACCCCAATCAGCGTCAGCGCGCTCGCGAGTTGCTCGTCGAAGGCGTTCTCGTCGTCCGCAGCCGAGGCCCAGGCCTCGCGCTGGTCGGGGTCGTAGTCCTCCGCCGCCAATTCCTCGATGCTTGCGCGGAAGATTTCGACGCAACGACGGGCGTCGCCCCGGACGTATGGACGCAGGGACACGCTGCTCATCGCTTGAGCTCCCAGCTGGTCGTACCATCCTTGTTGTCCTTGAGGACGATGCGCCACGGACTGAGCATCGAACCTAGTTCATCGCGAATTTTGTCGGCTTCGGCGAAGTTCTTTGCAGCGCGAGCGGCTTTGCGCTGGTCGATCTTCTCGTCAATTCGTTTTTTAAGTTCCTTGTCGATCGAGTACGTTCCGTCCCCTCTCGGGACAATTACAACGCCGGCGTCGCCCATTGCGGCAACACCCGCCCATGTCGAAACAGACACAGAACCGGCTGCCGCCACAGCTGATACGCCCTCAATGCTGACGGCAGCACTGATGGATACGAAAATAGTCCGGGCGAGCTTTGCTGGGTCGCAGCTGAAGCCGAGAAAACTCAGGGACTCACGCAGACCCGACGCCTCCCCCTTCTGTGAAAGCTCATGCAATCGGACTATCGCGCTAGGGGTGTTCAGGTCGTCGCACAATGCCTCAATGACCCCACCGTCAACCACTCCCTTTGAAGACACTTCGTTGTGGACGAGGCCATACCATTCGCTGAGGTCTTGGTGCGCTCGCTCCAACTCTTTCAGGGTCCAGTCGATCGGGTCACGGTAGTGTGTGCGAAGCATCGCAAGGCGTAATGTATCGCCCGGCCACGTGCAGTTTCCGAATTTCCCGGTCTCCATCAGCTCGCGAATGGTGACGAAGTTGCCAAGGCTCTTCGCCATCTTCTCGCCTTCGACCTGCAAGAAGCCGTTGTGCATCCAGACATTCGCCATGCGTTGCGAGCCGAAGGCGCAGCAGCTTTGCGCGATCTCGTTCTCGTGGTGGGGAAAGACGAGATCAATCCCGCCGCCGTGGATGTCGAACACGTTGCGGCTTGGGTCGTCGCAGCAAAGCCCGCCGCCGAAAGGTTCCAGCAGCTTCGCCATCGACATGGCCGAGCACTCGAGGTGCCAGCCCGGCCGTCCGGGCACTGCGATCCCGACCGGGCTCGGCCAGCTCGGCTCCTTCGGTTTCGACGGCTTCCACAGCACGAAATCCATCGGATCGCGCTTGTACGGCGCGACTTCGACCCGCGCTCCGGCCAGCATCTCGTCGACCGAACGGCGGGCGAGAGAGCCGTAGCGCGGCGCGCCGGGCAAGGCGTCCATCGCCGCGGGCGAGAACAACACATGATTCTCGGCGACATAGGCAACGCCGCGCACAACGAGGCGTTCGATGAGCGCGCGCATCTCATCGATGTGCGCGGTCGCACGAGGCTCGACGGTCGGCGGCAGCGCCCCGAGGGCGGCGACGTCGTCGTGAAACTGACGCTCGGTCAACTGCGTTACCCGGGCGATCGCCTCGTTGAACCGCAGGTCTGGAAAGTCGCGCTCAGCGCGCGCGTTGATCTTGTCGTCGACGTCAGTGATGTTGCGGGCGTAGATCACATGGTCCGGGCCGTACAGATGGCGCAGCAGCCGGAACAACACGTCGAACACGATGATAGGGCGCGCGTTGCCGATATGGGCAAAATCGTAGACCGTCGGGCCGCAGACATAGAGCCGGACCGTCGCGGGGTCGATCGGGGTGAACGCCTCCTTCCGCCGGGTCAGGGTGTTATAGAGGCGCAGGGTCATCAACGGCGCTCCTGCCGCCGGAGCGGCGCCGGTTCGGTCTGCGAAAGGCCCTCGATCATCGGACGTCTCGTTTTAGGGCGACGGCGCGAGGCGCCGTCCGGGACTGGCCGGATGATCGCTTCTCGATAGTTTTTCTGAAAAACGGAGACGCGAACCAGCCAGCTTGGAGCTAGCAGGTAATGATGAAAATCCAAGCGATGCCGAGCATGCGCGTCATGAGCGCCTCCATCAGCCAGGCGGCGGCAGATGTCAAGCGTCCAGTCGTTGCGCGCTCTCCTTCATTGAATTGCAGCGGCGCGATCGAAGCAATTGACCTCGGAACGCCCCACGCGGCGCGCTCTTTCGGCCACCTTATATGGGTCCGACGCCTTGCTTTGACTTGTCTATCGACCTGCGCCGCGCGATGGTGCGGGTCGTTCAAATTGGCTTTGGTCGATCGCAGGGGGAGGAAGCAATGACAGGCCGTCGTCCCTGGTATTCGGCGCTTTATGTCCAGGTCCTCATCGCAGTCGTGCTCGGCGCGATCGTGGGATGGCTCCTGCCGGTCTTCGCGACCAACGCGTGGGTGGAATTTCTTGGCCGCGCCTTCGTCAAGCTGGTCAAGATGGCGATCGCGCCCATCATCTTCTGCACCGTCGTCTCCGGCATCGCCCACATCAAGGAAGCCAAGAGCGTCGGCCGGGTCGGCGTGAAGGCCCTGGTCTACTTCGAGGCGGTGTCCTCGCTGGCTCTCGTCATCGGCCTTCTCGTCGGCCTGGCCTGGCGGCCGGGCGCGAGCTTTCCGGTCAAGGAAATGACGGCCCAACAGGCCGCGCAGGTCAAATGCTATGCAGAGACCGCCGGGCAGATGAAGCCGGTGGACTACATCCTGCACATCATTCCGGACAGCGTCGTCGGCGCCTTCGTCAGCAGCCCCGAGGGCGGCCTGTGCAAGGCCGGGGGCACCCCTATCTTCCAGATTGGTGACGTTCTCCAGGTGCTGTTCTTCGCCGTGATCTTCGGTTTCGCGCTGATGAAACTCGGCGAACGCGGAGCGGCGATCAGGAGCCTCGTCGACGATTTCGCGCATGCGATGTTCGGCGTCATCGCGATCATCATGAAGGCAGCGCCACTCGGCGCGTTCGGCGCGATGGCTTTCACCATCGGCAAGTACGGGCCATCGGCCCTGGGCAACCTCCTCAACTTGATCCTGACCTTCTACGCCGCTGCGGCGCTGTTCGTTTTTGTTGTCCTGGGCGTGATCGCGCGCGCGGCCGGGTTCTCGATCTTCAAATTCGTCCGCTTCATCAAGGACGAGCTCTTGATCGTGCTCGGCACATCTTCCTCGGAGAGCGCCCTGCCCTTGCTCATGGCCAAGCTCGAGCATCTCGGCTGCTCGAAACAGGTGGTCGGCCTCGTGGTTCCGACCGGCTATTCCTTCAACCTTGACGGCACCAACATCTACATGACGTTGGCGACACTGTTCATCGCGCAGGCGCTGCACGTCGATCTGAGCTGGGGCCAGTTGCTGACCATTTTGCTGGTGGCGATGCTGACGTCGAAGGGCGCCAGCGGCGTCACTGGAGCGGGATTCGTCACGTTGGCCGGAACGCTGGCCGCAGCCGACGCCCGGCTCATCCCAGGGCTGGCGATCATCTTCGGCATCGACAAGTTCATGAGTGAGGTGAGGGCGCTCACCAACGTCACCGGCAACGGCGTCGCGACCATCATCGTTTCGCTGTGGGAGGGCGAGCTCGATCGGGCGAAGATGGAGAGAGCGCTCGCCGACACGGACGCCGAAGGGGCGATCATAGAAGCCGAGCTGGCACCGGATTAGGCGCTGTTCCGCCTTGGGCCGGTGATACGGATGCGGCGAAAATCCTAATCGGAGTGGCTGGCGCATGAGCCTGACGGGCAAAAGCGAAGGCCGGGAGTTTGCGGTCACCCAGGCGCGCCGCCAGGCGATCACGATCCTCGGCGTCCCGGTCGAGGCCGGAGCGGGGGTCGCCGGGTGCGCGATGGGTCCCGCGATGCTCCGCACGGCAGGCATCGCCAGGATGTTGAAAGAGCTCGGCCAGGATGTCATCGATCGCGGCGATCTGTCGCTTCCCCATCCCCTCGTCCACCCTCGCCCGCCGGACGGAAAGGCGCGCTATTTCGGAGAAGTCTCCACCTGGGCGCGGCTCCTGGCGCGCGAGACCTACGCCGTGATGCGCGAGGGGCGGTTGCCCGTCGTCCTCGGCGGCGACCATTCGCTGGCGATGGGCTCGGTTGCTGGCGTCGCGCGTTACGCCGCCGAGGCGGGGCGAAGACTCTTCGTCCTGTGGCTCGACGCACATTCGGACTACAACACGCCGAAAACCTCCCCCTCCGGCAATATGCACGGCATGCCGGTCGCGATGCTGAGCGGAGAGTCCGGCTTCGACGCAATGTTCGGCGACGAGCCCCGCGGCCGCGTCGAACCCTCGCGCGTGCATCTCTTCGGGATTCGGTCGATCGACGCCGACGAACGCAGGCTTTTGCAGGCGCGCGGGGTGGACGTCGTCGACATGCGACGGCTGGACGAGGACGGCTTCGCCCTGTCGATCCGGCGGATCATCGACCGCGTCCGCGCGGCCGGCGGGCTTTTGCACGTCAGCCTGGACGTCGACTTCCTCGATCCGACGATTGCCCCGGGCGTCGGGACGGCGGTTCCGGGCGGGGCGACGTATCGCGAGGCCCATCTGGTGATGGAGCTCTTGTACGACTCGGGCTTGTCGCCGTCGCTCGACCTCGTCGAGCTCAATCCGTTCCTGGACGAACGGGGAAAGAGCGCCTTGTTGCTGGTCGACCTGACCGCCAGCCTGTTCGGTCGGCAGGTCTACTAGAACGCCGTCCTCTGCCGCATGGCGGCAGCCAGCGTGCCGTCGTCCAAATAATCGAGTTCGCCCCCGACCGGAACGCCGTGGGCGAGGCGCGTCACCTTGACGGGATAGTCGGCGAGAAGATCGACGATGTAATGCGCGGTCGTCTGGCCGTCGACGGTCGCGTTGACGGCGAGGATCACTTCGCCGACCCCGCCCGCGGAGATGCGGGCCACGAGAGAGGTCAGGTTGAGGTCGCCGGGGCCGACGCCGTCCAGCGGCGACAGGACGCCGCCCAGCACATGATAGCGGGCCCGCAGGGCTCCTGCCCGCTCCAGGGCCCAGAGATCGCCGACCGACTCGACCACGACGATGGTCGATGCGTCGCGCCGACTGTCCGAGCAGACCGTGCAGGGATCGCGGGAATCGACCGAGCCACAGACCGAGCAGCCGACGATGCGGTCCTCGGCGACCCGCATCGCCTCGGCAAGCGGTTGGAGCAGCGTCTCCCGCTTGCGGATCAAATGGAGCGCCGCCCGGCGGGCCGAGCGCGGCCCAAGTCCGGGAAGACGCGCAAGCAACTGGATCAGCCGTTCGATTTCCGGCCCGGCGACGTTCGACGACATTCAGAACGGCAATTTCATTCCCGGCGGCACGGGCAGCCCCGCAGTCAGCGACTGCATCTTTTCCGCCGCCGCGCGGTCGGCCTTGCTCTTGGCGTCGGCGAAGGCGGCTATGATCAGGTCTTCCAGCATCTCCTTGTCCGATGGAATCATCAGCGACTGGTCGATATAAACACCCTTGAGATCGCCCTTGGCGGTCATCGTGATGCGGACCATGCCGCCGCCAGACATGCCTTCGACCTCGACGCGCCCGAGCTCCTCCTGCGCCTCCTGCAGCTTGGCCTGCACTTCCTGCGCTTTCTTCATCATGCCCATGATGTCCACGGCGGTTTCTCCTTGTTCAAAGGTCATCGTCGACCGGATCGGAATCGACGTAGCCGACGTCCTCCTCAACTTGAGGGGCCGGCGGCGACGCAACGGCTTCAGGAGCGCGCACCTCGACGATGCGCGCGCCTTTGAAGCGCTCGAGCACCTTGCGCACCACCGGATGCGCGGCGGCGCCGGTTGTTCGTTCCGCCTCACGGGCGGCCTGGGCCTCGCGAAGGGTCGGGGCGTTCGCGCCGGGCGCGAGCGCCACCATCCAGCGTTCGCCGGTCCATTCATGAAGGCGCTTCGCCAGCGTTTGCGCGAGGCTGGACGAAGCGCCTTCGACCAGGGAAAAAACGATCGAGCCCTGCTCGAACCGGTCGAGCCGCACGTCGCGTTGGAGAGCCTGGACGAGCTGAATGTCGCGCTTCTCCCGCGCCAGCGCGACGACGTCCTCGAACCGCGCGAGCCGGACCGCGGGGGCTGGCGGCCTTGCCAGCTGAGGCGCGCTCTGCACCGGCGGGACGCGCTCCGCAGGCGCGGCCGCGACGCTGACGTTTCCCGGCGGATGTGCACCGGCGTGAGGCAGCGGCGGCGCCTGACGCGGCGCATAGTCCGTCGTCTCCGCGAGCCTGCGCAAAGCTTCCTCCGGCGTCGGCAGGTCGGAAGCGTAGGCCAGGCGGATCAGCGCCATTTCGGCCGACGCGAGCGGGCGCGGTGAATCGTTCACGTCGTCAAAACCCTTGAGCAGGATCTGCCAAGCCCGCGTCAGCGCGCCCGTCGACAGTCGGCCCGCAAACTCCCGCCCCCTTTTTCGCTCGCTCTCACCGATCGTGGCGTCGTCGGGCGCGTCGGGCGCGATCTTGACCTGGGTGACGTAGTGGCAGACCTCGGCGACTTCGAGGAGGATGTCGGCTGGATCGGCGCCGGCCCGATAAAGGGCGCGCATGAGGTCCAGGGCCTCGGCGATCTCGCCCTTCATCGCGCGCTCGAACAGGGTCAAGATCTCGCCCCTGTCGGACAGGCCCAGCATGTCGCGAACCGCGAGCGCTGTCACACCGCCAGACCCGCCATAGGCGATGGCCTGATCGAGCAGCGACAGGGCGTCCCGCACCGAGCCCTCAGCGACGCGGGCGATGATTGCGAGCGCCTCCGGCTCTGCGGAGACACCCTCCAGGCCACAGATCTTCTCCAGATGCTTCATCATGAGGCCCAACTCGATCCGCTTCAGGTCGAAGCGGATGCAGCGGGAGCGCACCGTAATCGGCACCTTTTCGATCTCGGTGGTGGCGAACAGGAATTTTACGTGCTCGGGCGGCTCCTCGAGCGTCTTCAAAAGCGCGTTGAAGGCCTGCTTCGATAGCATGTGCACTTCATCGATGATGTAGACCTTTGTGCGCGCCGAGACCGGCCTGTAGCGGGCGTTGTCAATGATATCCCGCACGTCGTCGACACCGGTGTGCGAGGCGGCGTCCATCTCGATCACATCGACGTGGCGCGAGTCCATGATCGCCTGGCAGTGCGCGCCAAGGACGGGCAGGTCGACGCTCGGCGCATCGATCTTGCCCGGGACGCTGTAGTTCAGAGCGCGGGCGAGAATGCGCGCAGTCGTCGTTTTGCCGGTGCCGCGCACGCCGGTGAAAATATAGGCTTGGTGGATGCGACCTGCAGCGAAGGAGTTCGCCAGCGTCCGAACCATGGCCTCCTGGCCGATGAGGTCTTCGAAGCGCTGCGGCCGGTATTTTCGCGCCAGGACCCGATAGGGCAACGGCACAGGCGCGGGCGAAACGGCCGGCGCCTCGCCGAGAAACAGCGAATCGCTCATCGGCTGCTTCTTCCGCCCCGTTCTGGTCGATCGTCAGGAAGCATCAGGTTCTTGGGGTCCGCGCCGACGGCCCAAACACTCGAGCAAAAAAACGCGCGAGAAGGCTAAGGCGGGAGGTTGGACAAAGACCCGCCCTGTCTCGTTAGGGCTGCTTCCTTCCGGACCTGACCCGGTTGGCGAGCGGTACGTCCTTCGCCAACCTCCCGGCGCCTATGTGGACCATTGGCGGCCTGGGCGCAAGGGGCGGCGAAAAACCTTCCGCACGACGATCGTCTGAAATCGCGCGTGATAAGCGGTCGCAAAGATGAACGACCATTACCGCTTAGCGCGGGAGCTGCTGACGGGGCGGAGGGATCGGCGACCTTCCACTACCCACTACCGTTCCCGTGATCAACGGATAAGTCCAAGTCGGTAAGTCGGTCGAAGATCAGTGCGCTCCCGAGCGCACTTCGTAGAGGGCCGCGAGGCGTAACATTGCGCCGCCTCTTCGATTTCCTCTGGCGTCATCCGCCGCGCGACATTGCGCAACTGCTAAATGATATCGTTCCGCCTTTCGCCCGAAGCGAAGGCATCAAGCCCGGGATTTGATGTAGATGGCCGACTGGCGCTAGGACTTCCGGCTTTGCTGGCCAAGGCGCCGTGGCCCGCGCCGCAAGGCGCAATGTTGCGCATGGGCGTGATCGGAGAGGTGGAGCGCGAACGGCGACATGATGGCCTTGACGCGCCACTTGCCTGAGCGAACGACTAGGGCTCCTTCAGGGAGAGCGGCGTTTCCTGGCTCGTCGCTGCGCCCCGCAGACCGCGGGGACCGCCCCGCGAGGCGGAAGGCGAGCTGCAGGATGGCATCAGCGCGAGGATCGCGTCCAAGCTGATATCCTCGTATGCTTTCTCGTCTTCGTGCTGTGGAAGAGCCTCGAGATGTGGCAGCAGCGCGCAGGCCTTGGAAATTCGCCGCGTACGATCCTCGAAGAGCTGGCGCGCATCCGGTCGCGTCCAGGTTAGTCGCTCATGTTGAAGAGGCCGCCCGCGCCACCGCTGCGGATGAACATCTGCCAGGCGCCGAGCACAAGCGCGGTCCCGAAGATCAAGAAGGCCAGCCAGAAATGTGCGAGGATTAGGCATCGGCAATTCAACACAGGTCAGCCTCGGCTTGGTTTCTGCCATCGCCAGAAAGTCAGCTGTCGATCCGGCGTAGACCGGCGCCAGTAAACGCCGGTGTTCTCCGTGCCGACCTGCGTCACCCCACGCTCTTGCAGCCAGTCCCGCAACGTCTCCAGATCTCGCGTCATCGTCCGGAAGGTCCGCATCTCCTTCGTCGGCCGTTTGCCAAGGCGCCGATCTAGACGCAGGCGACGACGGTCTCCTGATGCACGTCCAGCCCACAACACAGCTCAATGATCACTTGCGTTTTCGCCTCCATCCAAAGGAAGGCGACAGTGACGCTGCAGGTATAGTCGAGACCCTGCCACGCGTGCTCCCGTTCCCCGGGGGCGACAAAAAATGGTACCTCTATGTAGCGCGGGCCGCTGCTTGGGTTTACAGCCAGGGACAGGCCGCCGCCGACTTCTTCTCATAGGCCCCGATGGCCGGCTCCTCGACCATGGTGAGGCCGATGTCGTCGAGCCCCTCGATCAGGCGCTGCTTGCGGAGCGGGTCGATCTCGAACCTGACCATGCCGCCGTCGGGTCCGCGAATTTCCTGAGCTGGCAGATCGATGGTCAGCGTCGCGTTGGCGCCGCGCTCGGCGTCGTCCATCAGCTTCGCCAGGTCCTCGCTGGAGACTCTGACCGGAAGGATGCCGTTCTTGAAGCAGTTGTTGTAGAAGATGTCGGCGAAGTCGGTCGAAATCACGCAGCGGACGCCGAAGTCCAGAAGGGCCCAAGGCGCGTGCTCGCGCGACGAGCCGCAGCCGAAATTGTCGCCCGCCACCAGGATCGCAGCCTTTCGGTAGGCTGGCCTGTTGAGAACAAAATTGGGATTTTCCGAGCCATCGTCCCGGTAGCGCATTTCGGCGAAGAGGCCGGCGCCGAGGCCTGTCCGCTTGATCGTCTTCAGATATTGCTTCGGGATGATCATGTCCGTGTCGACGTTGTAGATTGGCAACGGCGCAGCCACCCCGGTCAGGGTCGTGAATTTGTTCATGATTTAACGTCTCACGAGCGCCGTTTAGACCGGCGGGTTCTCGGAACCGCTCTAGCAAAGGCCGTCCCCGCGGGCAAACGGAACGTCTACAAGTAACGCTCCAGTTCCTTCGCCGTCTCTGCCGGCGGCCGGTCGAGGTTGAGAGCCTCGACGAAGGCCCCGGTCTTGTCCATGAGATAGACGACCGAGCTGTGGTCCATCGAGTAGCTGCCGTCGGACTCGACCTTCCCCTTCCGGGCGAACACCCGGTAGGCCTTTTCGACCGCCCCGATCGCCTGCGGGGCGCCGGACAGCCCGATAACGTGCGGGCCGAAGCTGCTCGCATAATCCTGCATCACCTTCGGCGTGTCGCGCTCCGGGTCGACCGTAATGAACAGGGCGGGCACCGCCTTGGCGCCCATGGCTGCGAGAGCGTCGGAGATTCGAGCAAGCTCAGTCGGACAGGTGTCCGGGCAGTGCGTGTAGCCGAAATAGACCAGGAATGGGCGCCCCCGGAGCATCTGTTCGGTGAACGTTTTGCCGGAGCCATCCTCCAGGGCGAACGGGCCTCCAACCAGCGAATGGTTCGCAGTCTTTGGCGCCAACACGAGCCAGACGGCGATGAGCGCCAGGACGGCGACCACGGCAGTCGTCAATGCGAGTTGGATCGGGAAGGCACTCGACCGCGGGTTGGGGGAGTTCGACTTAGGGGGCGGGATGGGGTCTCCGGCCGATTTCATGTCTTAGCCTCATCGGTGACGCCGCCTCAATCCATCGGAAAACGATGACCCATAGGCGTTCGCTATTGACCCTGGCATGCCCCGGCGCCACGAATATGGCAGTGAGGAACGCCATGGTCTTGCGGCAGCTCGAATATCTGGCCGCGCTGGCCCGGGAAAAGCATTTCGGACGCGCAGCCCAGGCCTGTCACGTCACGCAGCCGACGCTGTCGGCGGCGATAAGGCTGCTCGAGGACGATCTCGGGGCGCCGATTGTCGAGCGCGGCCACCGGTTTGTCGGCCTGACCGCGCAGGGCCGGCTCGTTCTCGACCACGCCCACCGCATCCTGGCGGAAGCCGAGAACTTGCGGCGCGGCCTCGACGAGATCGACAAGGGACTCAGCGGCCGGCTTCGGATCGGCGCGATCCCAACCGCGCTGCCGATCGTGTCGCAGCTGACCGGCCCGTTCAACTCGAGGTTTCCTGGCGTCTCGTTCGCGGTGCTGTCGCTCAACAGCCAGGAAATCGAACGCGGAATCGAGGCGTTCGAACTCGACGTGGGGCTAACCTATCTCGACGCGGAGCCGATCGAGCGGGTCAAGGCCAAGCCGGTCTGCGTCGAGGAGTACATGTTTCTCACGCCGGCTCACGGAAAACTCGCCGGCAGGATGCAGATCGGGTGGAGCGAAGCCGCCGATGCGCCGCTGTGCCTGCTCACTCCGGACATGCAGAATCGCCGCATCATCGACGGCATATTCCGCTCGGTCGGGGCGAAGCCCGACCCCGCGGTCGAGACGAATTCGATATTCAACCTCGTGTCTCACGTCGCCGCCGGCCAATGGTCAGCGATCGTGCCGCGCCACCTGCTCCGCTTCTTCGGCCTTCCGCAGGGGACCCGGGCGATCGATCTCGTGGAGCCGACGACGAGCCGCACGATCGGTCTGGTGATGAGCGACCGCGAGCCTCCCTCGCCACTCGCCCGCAATCTCTTCGCAATGAAATGGCCAGCCGACGTGGCGGCCCTGATCGAGCCACCCGGTCGAGTCCCCGCGCTGGCACGATAGAAGGATCCTATCGGATCTTCCAAACGTTTAATTTGCGGTACATTTTCGAGAGGCGCATCATTCTAAGCTGAGGAGGATCCACGATGGCCGCTGGGGCGGCGTTTGACATTGAACTCGCGCGTCAGTTGATTGACCGGAAGCGGTCGACGCCGGGAGCGGCGCTGCCGATCCTGCATGATCTCCAGCATCAGTTCGGCTATATCGACGACGAGGCTGTCGTGCTGCTGGCCAACGCGCTCAACATCTCAAAGGCCGAGGCGCTCGGGGTGGTCAGCTTCTATCATGACTTCCGGCGCAGCCCGCTCGACGGGCGGGTGCTGAAGATGTGCCGGGCGGAATCCTGCCAGTCGATGGGCTGTGAGGATCTGGTCGCCCATCTCGCGAGCCGGCACGGGATTGTCGTGGACAATTGCCGAGCGGGAGCGGGGCTTCATGTCGAGACCGTATATTGCCTCGGCAACTGCGCACTTTCGCCTGCCGCGCTGATCGACGGAGAGCCGGTCGGCCGGCTCGACCGGGACCGTCTTGATGCGATTGTGGCCAGCGCGCAGGGGCCCAATCGATGAGCGCGCGGGTCTTCGTTCCTTCGGATTCGTCCGCGCTCTCCGTGGGCGCGGACGGCGTGGCCGCCGCTCTGGCGCGGGAGGCGAGCGTTCGCGACCTCGAAATTACGTTCGTGCGGACGGGGTCCCGCGGCCTCTTCTGGCTGGAGCCGCTCGTCGAAGTCGAAACCCCGGAGGGTCGCGTCGGTTATGGGCCGCTGGCGGCCGAGGACGCCGCGTCGCTGTTCGACGCCGCGTTTCAAAACGGCGGGCGCCATCCCAAAGCGCTTGGCCTGATTGAACAAATCCCCTATCTCGCTAAACAGCGGCGGCTTATTTTTGCCCGCTGCGGCGTGAACGACCCGCTTTCGCTCGACGATTACAGACGCCACGGGGGACTCGCAGGGCTGACTCGCGCCCTGTCCATCGGTCCCGAGGCGACGGTTGAGGAGGTTGTGGCCTCCGGCCTGCGTGGGCGGGGAGGCGCCGGCTTTCCGACCGGGATCAAATGGCGCACCGTAGCTGGTGCGCCGGCCGAGCAGAAATATGTCGTCTGCAACGCCGACGAGGGTGACAGCGGCACGTTCGCCGACCGAATGCTGATGGAAGGGGACCCTTTCCTGCTCATCGAAGGCATGGCGGTCGCCGGCGTCGCGGTCGGCGCGACAATGGGCTATGTCTACATCCGCTCGGAATACCCGCGCGCCTTCGACATTTTTTCCCGCGCGATCGATCGCGCCCGCGCCGGCGGCCTCTTGGGCCGCTCCGTCCTAGGCTCGCCGCATGCCTTTGACATCGAAGCGCGGCTCGGCGCCGGCGCCTATATTTGCGGCGAGGAGACGTCCCTGCTCGACAGTCTCGAGGGCAAGCGTGGCCAGGTAAGGGCAAAGCCTCCCCTTCCCGCGATATCCGGTCTGTTCGGCAAACCGACCGTCATCAACAACGTGCTGAGCTTCGCATCCGTCCCGTGGATCCTCGATCACGGGGCGAAGGCCTACGCCGACTACGGCGTGGGGCGGTCGCTGGGCTCTCAGCCGTTCCAGCTCGCTGGAAACGTCCGCTACGGCGGGCTCATCGAGCTCGCGTTCGGCGCGACCATTCGCGAGCTGGTCGAGGACTTCGGTGGAGGAACGCGGTCGGAGCGGCCGATCCGCGCAGTTCAGGTCGGCGGCCCGCTCGGAGCCTATTTTCCGGCAAAGCTGCTCGACACGCCGCTCTCCTATGAGGCGATGCTGGCGGCAGGCGGGATGCTCGGCCACGGCGGCATTGTGGTGTTCGATGATACGGTCGACATGGCGCGCCAGGCGCGCTTCGCCTTCCATTTCTGCGCCAAGGAAAGCTGCGGCAAATGCACCCCCTGCCGCGTCGGCTCGACCCGAGGCGCAGAAACAGTCGACAGGATCGTCGCCGGGATCGACCGCCAAAAGAACGTCGAACTTTTGCGCGATCTTTGCGAGGTGATGACGGACGGCTCGCTCTGCGCGCTCGGCGGGCTCACGCCCATGCCGGTCCTCAGCGCCCTCGATCATTTCGGCGAAGACTTCGCCAAGCCGCCGGCGCGTGCGGCGGCGGAATAGGAGCTCCGATATGGCGCTGTTACAGGAACTCGATGTCGGCACGCCAATTCGCACTGGCTCCGCGAGCTTGACCCTGACCATCGATGGCCGAAAGGTGAGCGTTCCCGCGGGAACATCCGTGATGGCGGCCGCCGCGCTCGTCGACAATCCAATCCCGAAGCTCTGCGCGACCGACAGTCTCGAAGCATTCGGCTCCTGCCGACTGTGCCTCGTCGAGATCGAAGGCCGCAAGGGAACGCCTGCCTCCTGCACGACGCCGGCGGAGGAGGGCATGGTCGTCCACACCCAGACGCCCCGGCTCGAAAGGCTGCGGCGGGGAGTGATGGAGCTTTATCTCTCCGACCATCCCCTCGACGAGCCCGGGCGCGGCGCCGACGGTCTGAACGAGCTGTGGACCCAAGCCGCAAAGCTCGGCCTCGCCGACACGCGATATGGTCGCGACGGCGCCAATCATCTCGACGCCCGCATCGATGTGTCCAATCCCTATTTCGTCTTCGACCCGGCGAAATGCATCGTCTGCTCGCGCTGCGTGCGCGCCTGCGAGGAGGTGCAGGGAACCTTCGCGCTGACGATCCTGGGCCGCGGCTTCGATTCGAAGGTCTCCTCGGGCGGAGCCGAATTCCTGCACTCCGAGTGCGTCTCCTGCGGCGCGTGCGTGCAAGCCTGCCCGACGGGGTCGCTGATCGAAAAGTCGGTCCTTGAAATGGGGATGCCGGAGCGCACCGTCGTTACGACCTGCGCCTATTGCGGCGTCGGCTGCTCCTTCAAGGCCGAGCTCAAGGGCGACCAAGTCGTGCGCATGACCCCGTTGAAAGCCGGAAAGGCCAATGAGGGCCATTCCTGTGTCAAGGGCCGTTTCGCCTACGGCTACGCGACCCACAAGGACCGCGTTCTGAAGCCTATGATTCGCAAGCGGATCGAAGACCCGTGGCGCGAAGTGACTTGGGACGAGGCGCTGCAGCACGCGGCGAGCGAGTTCAAGCGCATCCAGGCTGCCTACGGCCGGGACTCGGTCGGCGCGATTTCGTCGTCGCGCTGCACCAACGAGGAAGTGTTCGTCGTCCAGAAGCTCGTGCGCATGGGTTTCGGCAACAACAACGTCGATACCTGCGCGCGGGTCTGCCATTCGCCGACCGGCTTCGGGCTCGCCAATACTTACGGCACGTCGGCCGGCACGCAGGATTTCAAGTCTGTCGACAAGTCCGACGTCGTCATCGTCATCGGCGCCAATCCGACCGACGCGCATCCGGTTTTCGCCTCGCGCCTCAAAAAGCGCCTGCGCGCGGGAGCGCGCCTCATCGTGATCGACCCGCGTCGCATCGATCTGGTGAGGAGCCCGCACATAGAGGCCGACCATCACCTTGCCCTGAGGCCGGGAACCAATGTCGCGGTCCTGACCGCCATGGCGCATGTCGTCGTTACCGAGGGCCTCGTCGACGAGGCCTTCGTCGCAGGGCGGTGCGACAAGGACGATTTCGAATCCTGGGCGCGCTTCGTGGCCGAGGAGCGCCATTCGCCGGAAGCGACGGCCGCGGCGACCGGCATCGATTCCGGAGCGCTGCGCGCGGCGGCGCGGCTTTATGCGACAGGCGGGAATGGGGCAATTTACTATGGCCTCGGCGTCACCGAGCACGCGCAGGGTTCGACTGCGGTCATGGCGATTGCCAATCTCGCCATGGCGACCGGCAACATCGGCCGCGAGGGCGTCGGGGTCAATCCTCTCCGCGGCCAGAACAACGTGCAGGGTTCCTGCGACATGGGGTCGTTCCCGCACGAGTATTCTGGCTACCGACACGTCTCCGACGATGCGACCAGGGAGGTGTTCGAGCGCCTCTGGGGCGTGCCGCTCAGCAAGGACCCGGGCCTGCGCATCCCCAACATGATGGACGAGGCGGTCGACGGCTCGTTTAAGGCCCTCTACCTGCAGGGCGAGGACATCGCCCAATCGGATCCGGACACCAAGCACATCGTCGCCGGGCTCCGGGCAATGGAATGCGTCGTCGTGCAGGACCTCTTCCTCAACGAATCGGCGCGCTACGCCCATGTCTTCCTGCCCGGCTCATCGTTCCTGGAGAAGGACGGCACCTTCACCAACGCCGAGCGGCGCATCAACCGGGTGCGAAAGGCGATCGAGCCGCTGGCCGGCAAGGCCGACTGGGAAACGACGATCGCGCTCGCAGAGGCGATGGGCGTGCCGATGCGCTATAGCCATCCGAGCGAGATCATGGATGAGATCGCGCTGACGACGCCGACCTTCAGAGGCGTGTCCTACGCGCGGCTCGACGAACTCGGCTCAATTCAGTGGCCCTGCAACGACGGGGCGCCCGCGGGCACACCCGTCATGCATGTCGACCGGTTCGTGCGCGGCAAGGGCCGGTTCATGCTGACCGAGTATGTGCCTACGGAGGAACGCGTCGGCCCCCGCTACCCGCTGATCCTAACCACCGGCCGCATCCTTTCCCAGTACAACGTGGGCGCTCAAACGCGGCGTACCGGCAACATGGTTTGGCACGAGGAGGATGTCCTCGAGATCCACCCGTTCGACGCCGAGCAGCGGGGGATCGTCGACGGCGACCTTGTCGCTCTGCAGAGCCGTTCCGGCGAGGTCGCGCTTCGCGCTCGAATAAGCGAACGCATGCAGCCGGGCGTCGTCTATACGACCTTCCACCACGCGGTGACAGGCGCCAATGTCGTTACCACCGAGAATTCCGACTGGGCGACCAATTGCCCGGAATACAAGGTGACCGCGGTGCAGGTCCGGCGCACCAACCATCTTTCAGACTGGCAGGTCCACGACATGGAAGAAGGATTCAGTCTGCGCCGGATTGCAGGGGCGCGGGCCGATGCCGCGGAATGAAGGCGCGGCCTCAATCGAGGTCGAGGTGCGCGCTTTTTCCTATGATTCGGGCGTGGGCGATCAGATCTTTAGGCGCGCCGTCGCCGTCGAGTCCCCGATCGAGGTCGCCATTGCCGGCTCGCCCTTTGCTGTGATGATGGCGACGCCGCGGGATCTTGAGGATTTCGCATATGGATTCTTGTTGACCGAGGGCGTCGCCGATGGTCCCGACGACATTCGCGGGGTCCAGATCGAGGAGACCGGCGAGGGCTGGCGCGTGAGCGTGACGCTCACCGGCGAGAAGCTTCATGCGCATCTCGCGCGCAAGCGAGCCATCGGCGGACGCACCGGCTGCGGCCTCTGCGGGGTCGAGGATCTGTCGCAAATGCCCTCGCCGCGGCGCGCGGTCGACCGCCGGCCGCCGATCGAACCCTCCGCGATCGGCTCGGCGCTCTCGGAGCTCGAGAAGCGGCAGCCGCTCAACGCGGCTACCCGCGCCGCCCACGCCGCCGCATGGTGCGCCAGCGACGGGACAATCGTGCTGGTCCGCGAGGACGTCGGCCGTCATAATGCGCTCGACAAGGCGATTGGGGCGCTGAAACGCGCCGCCGTCGGCCCGGAAAGCGGGTTTTTTGTCATCACCAGCCGCTGCTCGTTCGAGATGGTTGCCAAGGCGGCGATCTTCGGCGCCGGGACGCTAGTCTCGGTCTCCGCGCCGACGTCGCTCGCCCTTTCTCGGGCGCGGGACTATGGCGTTTCGTTGATCGCCGTCGCCCGAGCCGACCATGGGCTGAGTTTCGTGAGCGACTCGGACAGGCGGAGGGGAGGTTTGGCGGCGTGACGACAGGCAAGACCGAAAAACTCGTACGCATGGCCAATCAGATCGGTGAATTTTACGCCACCATGCCCGAGAACGAGGCGACGGAGGGCGCGGCCAGGCATCTCAAGCGCTATTGGACGCCGAAGATGATCCGCGAGATCGTCGCGTTCGCCGAGGCGGGGAACGCCGGTCTTAATCCGACCGCGGCGCGCGCCGTCGAGGCGCTCAAGAGCGCCGTTCGAGCGTGACGCCGTTTTCTCATGCGGCGCTGGCGACGGCCTGACCTGAAGCGGCTGCTCGTCGGCCAGCACATCGTCAACGGGGTCAGCGTCGGCGTCGGGGTCATTTCAATCGCTCTCGCCGCGTCCGCCATCCTCGGCTTCGTTGCCGGACAGCCAGCGACGCTGGGAGCGATTTCCGCCAGTATCTCCGACCTTCCGTCGCCCTGGCGCCAGAAGGCGCGCACGATGGGCTTTGGTTTCGCCCTCGCGCTGATCGCGACAACCGCAACCCAGTTCGCCCTGCCCTGGCCGGTTGCGGCGCTTCTGACGATCGGGACGATCGCTTTCGCCGGCGGGATGATCACCGGAATGGGACGCTGGGCGATCGCCGTCGGCATGCAGGCGATCATTCCCATGGTGTTCGTGCTCGGATTCCCGCGGGAAACGTTCGAGGGCGCGATGCGGATCGAGGCGGTGTTCGCCGTCGGCGGCCTCGCCTACATTGCCTTCGCGCTCCTCGCCACCATTGTCACCAACGCAAGCGCCCGCCGCCTGGTCGCATCCGAATCGATCCGCGAACTTTCCATCTATCTGCGCGCGGTCGCCGCGATCTTCAATCCCAAGGCCGATCTGGAAGCGGCCTATGGCGCGGCGATCCGCCAGCAGGCGGCGCTGGCGGAACAATTGCAATCGGCCCGAGCGCTGCTGCTCGATCGCGCGCGACCTGGTGAAAGCCTTCGCCTCGCCGCAACGATCGGCATTCTGCTCGACGCTTTCGACGCGCTCGTTGCGGCGCAATGCGACGTCGCGCTGATCCGCGAAGCGCCGGCGGCGGCTTCCCTGCTCAAGCACATCCGGGCGGCCTTGCGCGTCGGCGCGCACGATCTCGATCATCTGAGCCTGGAAATCCTGACGGTCGGCCGGCTGACGCTGCCTCCCGATCATCAGCTCGCCATCGACGCGCTGGAGCGCGAGGCGGCGAAGCTCGATGACGGCGCCCCGGATCGGGCCGCCATCGGCGCACTCCGCGCCGCCACGCGCCGGCTCGTTCTGGCGCTTGGCCATATCCGCAGGCTCGAGAAGGCGATCTGGGACGAGAAGACGGCAGAAACGGCGATTGGCGGCGTCGACCTTGCGGCCTTCATTCCGAGACGGTCGTACTCGTTCGCTGCGCTCAGGCCGCATTTCACCTTGGCTTCGCCCGTGCTGCGCTATTCCCTGCGACTCTCGCTGGCGATGATGGCGGGAGCGATCGTCGCGCGATTCCTCGGGGACGCCGGGCATGGCAACTGGGTCCTGCTGACGATCTCGGTAGTCATGCGTGCGAATTACGGGCTGACCAAGCAGCGGCGGGACGACCGGGTCGTCGGTACATTGATCGGCTGCGTGCTGGCCGCAGGTGCGGTCGCCTGGCTTCCGGCGCGCGTTCTGGTAGGGGCGCAAGGGCTGTCCCTCGCAGTAACCCACAGCTTCGTCCGGCTGAACTATGCGCTCGCCTCGGTCGGCGCGTCGGTGACCGCTCTGGTGTCGCTGCATCTCGTCCAGCCTGCGGCGCCCGCCCCCGTTCTGGCGCGCCTCGCCGACACGCTGATCGGCGCCGCGATCGCCCACCTCTTCAGCTACGTCTGGCCCCACTGGGAATTCTTCGAGGCGCCGGGTATCGCGACGCGGCTCCAGGCGCAACTCGCCGCCTTCGCTGGCGTTGCCCTGAGACCCGACGCCTCCCCGCAAGAATACCGTCTGGCGCGAAAGAACATGATCGAAGCGCTGGCGGCGCTCTCGGATTCGGCGGGCCGGATGAGCATCGAGCCGACCACGGCGAGGAAAGGACTCGACGAAATGGCGGGGCTGCTGATCGCGGCGCACGGGCTTGTTGCGGAGCTTTCGGCGGCCCGGCTTGATCCGGGCGGACCCGACAGTCCCGCTGCGGACGGGTCGGTTCGCGGATGGCTTCAGGCTTGCCTCGCGCCCGAACGCAGCGGCGACGCCAGCCCGCCGTCCGGTCCGCTCGCATCCGCCGCCTTGGCCGTCATCGAGGCGGCCGAGCGCTATCGGCGGGCGGCGGAGCTCGAGCCCGAAGAGCCGTAGAGCCGTCCGGCCCGTTCGTCCACCCCTTTTCCGCCTGCTCGCGGCGCCGCGCTTTCTCGCCGACACTGAATTTTCGCGCCTGCGCCCAGGCGCCGCGGAGGCCCCCGGCGGGGAGCGCCGTCGCATAAAAAAGCCAAGCTCGCATGGCAGAAGAAATAGGGTCGAGCGCCTCCCGCCGAGGAACACGAGCGGACGCGAGGACGTTCAGACGTGGGCTGGGTTTTCAGGCGGAGGAGGAACCAATGGCTAACGTCGAGTTACGATACGCGTCTGGACCGTCCGCGCGCTACCTGGATGTCTCGCCGATGATTTCGGCGCTTCGCTTCCAGCCGGACGATTTCGAGTTGAAGCACGGCTGGCTGCATCACGTGCCGAGTCGTCACCGCTTTCATTTCGACAAGATGGGACGGGTGACGATCGACGCGCTGTGCGGCTGCGCAAGCCTTTCGGTCAAGCCTGAGCAGTCGGACGAACTGGTCTCGATGTTCAAGACTTGGCGCAGCGATTACTGGGTGCCGATGGAGACGAACCGCGAGTTCGCTTCACACTTCCGCAAGCCCAACGCCTGGGTGCGGCTGTACCGCGACATGCGAATGGCCTTCCGGAGGTTCGTGCGCCGCGAAGCTCCGACAAGCATCCCGGTCGACGACCTGGTCGCCGCGCGCGCCACGCCGGCGGAATAGAAAAGGACGCACGCGTATCCTCGGCCGTGCTGCTCGCCGCTCCACCGAGAGCGGCGCGGCCCCTTTACGTCGTCTCCTGCTTCCCGCCGCCGTCTCGTTGCTGCGCCGCAGAGTTAAGCAGCCAACCGACGCGATCGTCCGCATGACGTCCTCGGCCGTACGGCGCGGATCTGAGCTGTGTTCCAGACGGCGCACCTCCTCCCGCCTACACGATGCCGGATGACGAGCCGGCCACGGCAGGCCGCTCCTCGGCCTTCTGCGCACGATAGTTCGAAGCGCGGTAGACGGCGATCGGATCGATCGCGCCGCCGCCGCGTCGGCGCGCCTCGGCCAGAATCGGCGACACGTCGGTCACAAAGCCCGCTTTGAAAAGGCGGAGCGCGGACATCACGTCATTGGCGTTCTGCGCCGCTTCCAGAGCGGGCCTGTCGACGAGCAGCGCCTGCGCGTAAGCCCTCTGCACCTCCATCGCGGAAACCATCAGACTCTCAATCGGGTCGGTGACATTATGCGACTGGTCGATCATGTAGGCGGGATCGAAGCCGGCGGTATGGCGCTCGGCTGCGTCCACGAGCTCGTTGAAGACCCGATATAGACGGAACGGGTCGATCGAGCCCGCGTCGAGGTCATCGTCGCCGTATTTAGAATCGTTGAAATGGAAGCCGGCGAGCTTTCCTGCGCGGATGAGCCGCGCGACGATCTGCTCGATGTTGACGTTCGGCGCATGGTGCCCGAGGTCGACGAGGCAGAAGGCCTTCGGACCCAGCGCCTGAGCGGCCATCAGGTTCGTGCCCCAGTCTGAAACGACCGTCGAGTAGAAGGCCGGCTCGTAGAGCTTGTGCTCCAGAAACACCCGCCAGTCGGCCGGAAGGCGCCGGTAGATCGCGCTCATGGACTCGAGATACCAGTCGAACACCCGGTTCAGGTTCGATTGGCCCGGGAAATTCGAGCCGTCGGCGATCCAGACCGTCAGCGCCTTCGAGCCGAGCCTCTGGCCGATCTCGATGCATTCGAGATTGTGCGCCACCGCCTGATCGCGCACCGCCTTGTCGCTGTGGGCCAGCGAGCCGAACTTGTAGGAGAGCTTCTGGCCGGGCTGGTCCTGGAAGGTGTTCGAGTTGACGGCGTCGAAACCCAGCCCAAGCGCCTTCGCCCGGTCGGCAAGCTCCCGAGTGTCGCTGACCTTGTCCCACGGGATGTGGGGCGAGCAGGTCGGCGTGGCGCGGGTCAGCTGATGGATCGTGGCGCAATCCTCGAGCTTGTCGAAGACGCTGCGCGGCTCCCCCGGGCCCGGGAAACGCGCGAAGCGCGTCCCGCCCGTGCCGACGCCCCAGGTCGGAACGGCGACGGCGAAGGCGGCAGCCTTGGTGGTTATCGCGTCGATGTCGACGCCGCTGCGCTCGAGCCGCCGGCCGAGGGCGGCGTAGTCCTCGTCCTGCGCATGGCCGAGCTTCGCGTTCTCGTTGGCGATCAGGTCATCGGGAATGCGATAGGCCATGGGTTCCTCCTTTGGCCGGTCTAGAACAGGTCCCGATCGATTGGAACCCTGATCGATCGGCGGACCGGGACGACGCGCTCAGGATATGGGCTTTCCCCCGGGTCGGGCGCTCGGACTCGAACCCCGCGCTTCCTCCGACCCTGTCCATTTGTTCGGAACCTGTAAGCGTTGGGCCAAGTCAACAAATCCATGTTGATTTTTTCACCTTTGCCTCTTTGGGTCTTCCGAACCTTTCGGCCGGTTGGCTTGCGCGTGTAGAGGGTCGAAGCGGCGCATCAGACGCGAAATATCCCTGCCTTCGGCGGAGCAGGGAATCTCAATTCCTGCTCCGCCGAAAAAATTCCTGTTCGGCCGGGCAGGGAATTTTGCTGGAACTGCCCGGAATCGCTAGGTTTTTCTGAGCGGTTTTTCCGAAAATCGGCCGAAACGTGAGAAGTTCTTTGCATTTTTCCCAGCTACCAGGGAATTCGGGTTGCGCGGGCCCGGCTTCATCGGGCTCGCGTCCCAACCAGACGCTTGCCTTGCCCGACATCATTTGCCCTTATGCTCCCATGAGCGAAATTGTCTTTCCCTATCCCGTCCTCGTTTGCGACACCGGCGGCACCAACGTCCGCTTTGCCGTCCAGGCCGAGCCCGGCGCGGCGCTCGGGCAAATCGTCCACCTCGTCACCGACGATTATCCGGGCCTCCCCGACGCGATCGAGGCCGCGGCGCCGAAGCTCGGCGTCCGCCCGCGCTCGATGATTGTCTGCGGCGCCGGGCCGGTCGTCGGGCGGACGCTGAAGCTCACCAACGCGCCTTGGGTTATGGACGGGCCGGAGACAGCGAAACGCGCCGGCCTCTCCCAGGGCCTCCTTCTCAACGACTTCGAGGCGCAGGCCCTGTCCCTGCCAGCGATCCCCAACGACTGGACGCGGCAGATCGGCCCACTACCCTTCGACGGCAAGGGGCCGCATGTGATCCTCGGACCCGGCACCGGCCTCGGCGTCGCGGCGCTGGTCGACGCGGAGGGACGCTTCACGCCGGTGTCCTCGGAGGCCTGCCATATCGACTTCGGGCCGGTGTGGCCGGAGGAATACGCCCTTTGGCCCCATCTCGAACGGGCGCATGGGCGGGTGACCAGCGAGAGCGTGCTGAACGGTGCGGGACTCGCAAGGGTCCACCGGGCGCGGATGATGGTGCTGGGCCATCCCGATCCGCATCTCGAGCCGCCTCAGGTCACCGCCGCGGCCATCGCCGACCCCAAGGGAGAGGCGGCCGAGAGCGTCCGGCACTACTGGCGCATCATGGCGCGCTTCGCCGGCGACATGGCGGTGACCTTCGTCGCGACCGGCGGAGTGACGCTGTCCGGCGGGGTGTTGCCCCGCGTGGTCGATTTTCTCGACGATGCGGCCTTCCGCGCGGCGTTCGAGGCGAAGGCGCCGGTCGACGCGTTGGCGCGCAGCATCGCGACCCGGCTGATCACTCGCTCCGACGCGGTGCTGGCCGGCATGGCGGCGATCGCCGCTCGGCCGGACCGCTACGCCATCGACTACGGCGCGCGGAAGTGGGTGTAGTTTGTCGATGGTTGGGTGAAAGTCGGTCCAGGCCGTGGTTTTGCCTTTATCTTGGTCTTTCTGCGCGTTAAATCGGGGCAGAGACGCTTCGGATTCGGGTGCGAACGGAGTTTTTCGAGAGTGGGGCATAGAAGGATCGCCTGGGCGCTGGGGCTTGCGGTGGCTTTGGCCGGGCCGGCATGGGCGGATTGCGGCCAGGACATGCAGAAGCTCGCCGCGGCCCGCAACGCGGAACTTGAGAAAGTCAACACTTTCGCCAAGGCGGCGCACGGCAAACCGCTCGACCCGGAGCAGTTCTGCCTGAAATCGGCTGGCCTGCTGAAGGCGGAGTCGGCGATCATCGCCTATATGGAGAAGAACAAGGACTGGTGCTCGTTCCCCGACGACGCGATCAACAACCTCAAGACGAGCCACGAGAAGAACGCCGGCTTCAACGCCAAGGCCTGCACGGTCGCCGCCAAACTCAAGAAGATGAAAGAGCAGGCGGCGCAGGGTGGCGGCCCTCAGGCCCAGCCGCTCCCGACCGGGCCGCTTTGACCTCAGAACCGCAGCGCTCGCTGTTGCCGGACGCCCGGCCGGCGAGCCTGGTGCTGCGGTTCACTCCCGATTTCGCCCTGCCCTTCGTCCAGCTCGCCCGGCTCGACCGGCCAGCCGGTTGGCAACTCCTGCTCGCGCCCTGCTGGCAGGCGGCGGCGCTCGCGGGTCTTGCGCTTCACCGCGGGCCGAACCTCGCCCATCTCGCGCTGTTCCTCGTCGGCGCGATCGCGATGCGTGGCGCGGGCTGCACCTACAACGACATTCTCGACCGCGAGCTCGACGCCGGCGTCGAGCGGACGCGTCGGCGCCCCTTGCCGTCGGGGCGGGTCGGCGTCAGGGCGGCGGCCGCCTTTCTTGTCGCCCAGTCGCTCGTCGGGCTCGCGGTTCTCCTTAGCTTCAATTCCTTCTCGATCTGGCTTGGCATTGCATCGCTCGCCATCGTCGCAGTCTACCCCCTGATGAAGCGGGTGACGTCATGGCCTCAGGCCGTTCTCGGCCTCGCCTTCTCCTGGGGCGCGCTGGTCGGCTGGAGCGCGACCTTCGCCAGCCTCGCGCTCGCGCCTGTCCTGCTCTATGCGTCCGCCTTCTGCTGGACGATCGGCTACGACACGATCTACGCCATGCAAGACGCTCGCGACGACGCCATCGTGGGCATCCGCTCGACTGCCCGCCTGTTCGGCGATAACGCAAAGCTTGGCGTTGGCCTCTTCTATGCGACGGCGGCCGCGCTCGCGCTGGCTGCGATCCTCATCGCCGGCGGTGGCCCGATCGCGCTCGCCGGCGGGCTCGCCTATGCCGGCCATCTCGGCTGGCAGACGTCCAAGGTCGAGGGCGCAGACCCCGCGACGGCCTTGCGACTCTTCCGCTCGAACCGTGACGCGGGCCTAATCTTGTTTGCCGGCGTCGCGTTGCAGGGGTGGTTAGGGTTGGCGGCGGGCCGATTCTGAGGAAACTCCTCGTGACCTCAGACAATCCGCCAGATCTTCTGATACCCGCTGTACAGGACGTTCGCGCGGATATTGCTGAGAAATCGGTCGACGATCATTCCTTTGCCGCCGGTCGCGCCGACGGCGTAGTCGTCGACGCAAACGAGGGTCCCAGGCCCGATGAGGGGACGGCCGGCGGTCAGCTCCAGAGCATGATGGATTGCGCTCGGTAACGGATTGTTCGGGTCCAGATCGAACGAATCCAGGTAGAAGACGTCGATCTGCTTCGAGGCGATTTGCGCAAGGGCGTGCAGCGCCGAAACCGAATCGTTTTCGATGAGTTGCGTGGCCGAGCTGCAGACCTGCCTCGCGCTGTCGATGCTTTCGCTCGAGACGTCGATCGAGAATAGCTGGCCGCCGCACGAGCGCACGAGCGCATCGAACATGAACGTGCTTTGTCCGTCCCCTTCCCAGTTGCCTGGGACCCGCAGACATCCCGTCTCGACGACGAGAACTCTGCGGCCGAGCGACAAAGCCGACTTGAAGAGGACGTCGAACCCGTCGGCCCGCTTGCCGAGCCGCGGCCGGAAATGCTGGCGGAATAGCTCGTCAAAGGTGAGGTCTGGGGCAGGGGCCGGCAGTCCGACGAGCTCCGGATTCGCGTCTGTCGCGCTCTCCACTCCGATATTCGCCGTGCGCACCAGTTTATAGAGGCGTCCGAAAGCGGCGGAGCGTGCGATGTCGTGGGCCACCCTTTCAGGCGGTTCGTCCCAGAGCCGGGCCAGGATGGAATCCGTTTGCCCTTCGCCCGCGATCTTGTCCAAAAGCGCGACGATTCTCTCGTCCGGCTTGGGGATCGATTTCCGCAGCTTGATCGGCCTCTGCCTTTTGACCAATGCCCCTCCCCGCGCTTCGTATTGGACGGAGTGACATTGCCGCGGGATACGAGAGGAGGCAACCTACGCTCGGCCTCGCTCAGGCGACGCCGACAGCCCGCTCAGCCGAGCGCCTCGCCGCGCAGCGCCCCTACCAGATAGAGTGATCCCGTCACCAAAAGCCACGAATTGGCGTCGCGGGCGAGCGCGAGGCCGCGGTGGAGCGCCCGCGTGGGGTCGCGCTCGACTTCGCTCCGAAGTCCGATCGAGTGCGCGATCGCGCGCAGCTCCTCGGCGGGTCGGCCGCGATTGGTCGAGGGCAAATCGGTCAGCACCACGGCGGACGCACTCCGACTCAGCTCGGCGAGGAATCCGTTCGCGTCCTTGTCGGCGGCGAGCGCGACAACCGCGACGCAAGGACCGGCGAGATCAGGCTCGCGAGAAAGATCGGCTAGCACCGCCGCCAGATTGAAAGGCACATGCGCGCCGTCGAACACGATCGGCATGCGGGAGGAGCCGATGTGGAGGTTATGGCGTTCCATCCGGCCGATGAGCCGCGCGGCGGAGCGCGTCCGGGCGTCGAGGAGCCCGGCGCCGATCGTCTCGCCGGCCAGCGAGCGCACGCCCTTTTGGCCCAGTTGATCGAGGGCAGCGCCCGCGAGCCTGACGTTCGCTTCCTCGATAGACGCGCCAGGCGGGGCAAGCGCTTGGGCGACCCGGCAGCCGAGGTCGTCCGCCCGGGCCTGAAGGACGCGTCCGGCCTCGTCATCGCGATCGAGCGCCGTCACGAGGACCGCCCCCGGCTTCAGGATGCCGACCTTTTCTCGCGCGATCGCAGCGCGCGTCTCGCCGAGAATTTCCGTGTGCTCGAGGCCGATGTTGGTCACCACGGCAACCTCGCCGTCCACGACATTGGTCGAGTTCGAGCCGGCCGCCGAGGCCGACCTCGACCACTGCCCATTCGACGCGAGCCTCGCGAAAGATCAGGAAGGCGGCGGAGGTCAGGAGATCGAACCAGGTGGCGTCGGCCGCCGGCGTGTGTTCGCGGCGTGCGGCCTCATAAGCGTCGAGCGCGCGGGTCAGCCCCGACGCCAGCCTGCGATCGTCGACGTCCCGGCCCTCGAGGCTCACGCGCTCGGTCACGCGCTCCACATGCGGCGATCCGTAGCGACCTGCCCTCAGACCCGCCCGAACAAGGCCGGCCTCGATCAAGGCGGAGACGGACCCCTTGCCCTTGGTGCCGGCCACATGAACCGAACGGAAGCTCTTGTGCGGATCGCCGAGGCGGGCGGAAAGGTCCTGCATCGGCGCGAGGCCGACCCGCATCACCCGGCGGGGTCGCTTCTCCCAGTCGGTGAGCGCGTCGAGCCGCGCCATCGCCTCGGTGAGTTCTTGGGTTTCAGACATCGCCCGCATGTCTGCGCGATTAAGCGCTTGGCCGGCTGTTTGCCAATGCCGGATTTAGATGCGAGCGGGACGGGAATGACTGACGGGACCGCGCTCACGTATGCTTCAGGCAATTCTGACGACATGCTCCCCCAGAAACGGCCGACGCGGCGGAGCGTCGCATCGATGGAACTGCGGCTGTCGGCCCTGAGCCTTCAGAAACAGCTTCCGATCGAGCCGCTAGACGGCTCCGCCGGAAACCCCGCGCCTTCGGCGCCGCCCAGCGGCGGTCGGCGCCTCCTGCGGGGCCGGCAAGTCGACCTGACGGGCGAGGTTCGGGAAGGGGTCGGTCTTGTTCGGGATCGCCATCGCGGCGACGAACAGGTTCTGGAAGTTCGGCTCGATTGCGGTCTCGATCTTCTCGATCTCGCGCACGACGCGCTCGATCTCGGCCCGCGCCGCGAGGTTCAGGAGCGCGATGCGCGCGCCCGTTCCGGCGGCGTTGCCGGCGCTTGCGACCCTGGCGAGATCACAGTCGGGGATGAGGCCGAGGGTCATCGCGTAGACCGGATCGATCTGGGCGCCGAAAGCTCCGGCGAGGGTGATGCGCGCCGCCGGCTCGGCGCCGCGCCGCTCCACAAGCAGCTTCGCGCCGGCGTAGAGGGCGGCCTTGGCGAGTTGGATCGCGCGCACGTCGGTCTGATAGATCAGCAACCTGGGCGGCCCCTCGTTCAGCACATAGGCGAATGTGCGGCCGACCGGCTCCACGCGCGGATTTCGCGCAGCGAGCGTCCCGTCGATGACGCCGTCCTGCGAGATGATTCCGGAAAGGAACATCTCGGCGATCGCCTCGATGATCCCCGAGCCGCACACGCCGGTGACCCCCGATATTGCCGTCGCCTCGGCGAAACCCGGCTCGTCCGACCAGAGGTCGCAGCCGATCACCTTGAAGCGCGGCTCGAGGGTTCCCCGGTCGATGCGGATGCGCTCGATGGCGCCCGGCGCCGCGCGCTGACCGCAGGAAATCTGAGCCCCCTCGAAGGCTGGGCCGGTCGGCGACGAGCAGGCGAGCAGACGTTGTCGGTTGCCGAACACGATCTCGGCGTTGGTGCCGACGTCGACGATGAGCCTCAGCTCGTCGCCGAGATAGGGCGCCTCGGCGAGAACGACGCCGGCCGTGTCGGCGCCGACGTGGCCGGCGATGCAGGGCAGAGCATACACGCAGGCGCCGGGCGCGATCTCGAGCCCGAGGTCATGCGCGCGCATCTCATAGGCGCCATCGATCGTCAGCGCAAAGGGCGCGCCGCCGATCTCTGTCGGATCGAGGCCGAGGACGAGGTGATGCATGATCGGATTGCCGACCAGCGTGACCTCCACGATCTCTCCGCGCGCCACCCCGCCCTGAGCCGCCGCTTCGCCGATCAGCGCGTTCATCGCCTCGCGCACTGCGCGCGTGAGCTCCGCGTCGCCACCCGGATTTATCATCACATAGGAGACACGGCTCATCAGGTCTTCGCCGAAGCGGATCTGCGGGTTCATCGCACCCACCGAAGCGACGACAACTCCCGTCGTGAGGTCGCAGAGATAGGCGGCGATGGTGGTCGAGCCGACGTCGATGGCGACGCCGAAGGCGCGATCGGCGAAGCCGGGGAAGATCGCGACGACGTTGCGACCCTTGCGCACGGCGGTGGTCGCCTTCCACGCCCCTGCGCGCAGAACCTTTTGCAGGCCGGCGAGCGTGGCGAGGTCCGCCTGCGCGTCGACGACGCCCCATTGCTCGGCGAGCGCCTCCTGCAGGCGGCGGAAATCGCTCGACGGCTCGCGCAGGTTCGGCTCGCGGACCTCGACGTAGTGCAGCCGCACGACCGGATCGATCTCGATCGAATGCTCTTCGGCGCGCTTGCGAACCACCTGCCGGTGGACCTGGCTCTCTGCCGGCACGTCGATGACCAGGTCGCCGCAAACTCTCGCCTGGCAGCCGAGGCGGCGGCCAGGGGCGAGCGTAGCACGCTTGTCGGCGTAGCGCTGCTCGACCTCGTTCCAGGGCGTCGCGTGACGGCTGCGCGAATTGATCGCGTGCTTGGCGAACTGCCCCTCGGCAACTTCGATCTGGCAGCGCCCACAAATGCCGCGTCCGCCGCAGACCGTATCGAGGTCGACGGCGAGCGAGCGGGCGGCCGTGAGCAGGCTCGTTCCTTCCGCGAAATCGCCGCGTTTGCCGGAGGGCGTGAAGACGACGCGATAGAGGGTCAAGACGGCACTCTTTAGTCCCGCCTCCGTCACGGCGGCCGTTCGCGCCCGTCATGCCTGGCGAGGACCGCCAGGCGGTGCGTGTCGTACTCGGTCTCGAGGCGGGTCGCAGCCGCCTCGGCTTCGCTCTCGAGATCGTCGCTGCAGGCGATGGGCTCGCTGCGGCGCCAGTCGGCGAGATAGTCGTCCGCGCCTTTCGCCTTGGCGTGCATCGCCGCGAGGTCGATGGCGCGAATGAAGCGCTTGGACAATTCCCGCTTGGCGGCCTGGCGTCCCGATTTGACGATGACCTGGCTCGGGATGTCGCGCCAGTAGACGGTGATTAGGCTTGCCATGGCGTCGCCTTCTTCGTCGGCTCGTCCCGCGTCTCTTGGTTCAGGAACCGCGCCAGGCCACCGAGTCCGGTGAAACGCCGCTCGAAGGCGAGGCCGAGCTTAGCCGCGGCCGCCTCGGCCTTGCTCGTCGTCTCCGGGTCGTCGACTTGCGCGAGATGGACGACGCGTCGGTAGGCGCGGAAGTAGTCGTCGCGCAACTGCGGAAAGCGGTCGAGGCCGAGCCCCTTGAAGACGAGCGTGTCGAAATGGCGGGCGAGGAAATCGGTCAGGTAGAACGTGCCTGGCTCCTCCTCGGCGAGTGCGGCAAAGGCTTCTTCGCCCGCGTAGAAGGCGTAGCAATGCGCTCCCGCGATCCGCTTGACGCCTTCCTCGGCAAGGACCCGGTCGAGGGCGCCGCCGGTTCCGCAATCGCCATAGAGGCACAGGATCTCGTCATAGGCGGCGCGATTTGCGCGGATCTTCGCCCGCATGGCCTCCGGAATCCGGTCGGGACGGTTGTGGAGGCTGGCCGGCAGGCAGATGAGGTCGATCCAGTCGAGCTTGAGCGCCAGAATTTCGCGGGCGAGCGCGCCGCAGCCGATCACCAACACCTTGCGCGGCCCGTCGATCCGGCGGCGGAACGTCGCTCCGGCGTCGATGTTGTCGGCGGACGTGAGGCTCATGGCCGGCCCTCGAACTTTCCACTCACGGGCGCGACGTCACAGTCGAGAAGTAAGTCTTGAAACCATCGAATATGCCTCCGTAGATCGCTTCGTAGCGCGCGGCAGCGGCGGACACGTCTTCGTCGGCGTCGAACCATGACAATATGTGAAGTCTCGACCTTCGATCGTCGACCTCATCGACATAGTTGCAGGCGATGTATCCCCTTGTCCCGAAAGTGTCGGTCTTGCGGTAATAGATGCGCCTCGTCTCGTCGTTCTGGTAGAAGAGCTCCTCTTCGACAGCAGCGCCTGACTCGAGCGTCATTCGCCTCGTGCGAGGGATTTTATTTGATTCGCCGATGAGCTCGCATTTCAGTAGGAGGCCGAGTGGACCGCGGCGTCTGGCGCTCGAGACTCCAGCGAAGCATGCCCGCCCAATCCGTAAGAAGCGCCCAGACTTCATGTGCCGAAGCCGGGATTTCTTCCGATTTGTGCAACTCGACTCTATGTTCGGGCATCGCGTCAAAGCTCTAAGCGCTTACACCTGCTCGCGGGCCTGGACGGTCCCCTGCCGCCGGGCAAGCAGGGTTTTTGCGGTCTCGACCGCCACCGCCGCGTCGCGGCAATAGGCGTCGGCGCCGATCGCTTCTGCGAAAGCTTCGTTGAGCGGCGCGCCCCCGACCAGCACAATGTGGTCGTTGCGGATGCCCTTATCCTTCATCGTGTCGATGACGACCTTCATGTAGGGCATGGTTGTGGTCAAGAGCGCCGACATGCCGAGGATCTCGGGCTGATGCCGCTCGATCGCCTCGAGATATTTGTCGACGCTGTTGTTGATTTCGAGGTCGATCACCTCGAAGCCCGCGCCCTCCATCATCATCGAGACGAGATTCTTGCCGATGTCGTGGATGTCGCCCTTGACGGTGCCGATCACCATGGTGCCCATCTTCGGGGCCCCGGTCGCCGCGAGCAGCGGCCTGAGGATCGCCATGCCGGCCTTCATCGCGTTCGCCGACATCAGCACTTCCGGCACGAACAGGATGCCGTCGCGAAAGTCGATTCCAACGATCCGCATGCCCTCGACCAGGGCCTTGGTCAGCACGTCGTAGGGCGCCCAGCCGCGCCCGAGGAGGATGTTCACACCCTCCTCGACCTCCTCCTTGAGGCCGTCGTAAAGGTCGTCGTGCATCTGCCCGACAAGCTCGTCGTCGGAGAGGGTGTTCAGGTCGAGTTCGTCGTCCGCCATGGGTCGTCCTGGCTAGGCGCATCATTCCGCGCGGTCAGCGCCATTTTGCGCGCGCGTGAGCCTCCCTTATCCTTTGAGGGCGCGGGAGGGCCAAACACAATTATCGCGGCCCGACGTTCAATTTTGTGGCCCGGGATCCGGAGCGGAGCCCGAAGATCGCCCGGAACTCGCGTCGATGTCGAGCCGGCGCTTCAACTCGATCTGGCCTTTCCGCGTGAGCTCGATCTGGCGGGACGCGCGCGAGCGGCGCAGCCACCCCGCGTCGCACAGCGCGCGGAGGAAGGCCGCGCCGAGCGGGCCGGCGAGGTGGTGGTTGCGTTCTGTCCAGTCGAGGCATGCCCTTGCGAGGCCACGGCGCGTCGGTTTCAGCGCCGCGAGGTCGATGCCGAGCTCGCCGAACCAGGAGACCCCGGCCGGCGTCACGTCGAAAGCCTTGTCCGGACCCGCGATCAGGAACACTCGCTGTTGAAGCGCGTCGGTCACGGCGACGCCGAGCCAACCAGCCAAATGATCGTAGCAGCAGCGCGCGAAGCGCAGCTCCCGCGCTTCTGCGGTTAGGGCCTTGCGCCGGACCGGCTCGGGAGGAACGATTGCAGCGAGTTGTTCGAGCGCCTGCGCCACGTGCGTGCCGGCGAGCCGGTAATGGCGATGGCGCCCCTCCCGCTCGACCATGAGCAAGCCGCCGTCGATCAGCCTCGCGAGATGCGAACTTGCGGTTTGCGGGGTCACGCCGGCGCGGTAGGCGAGTTCCCCCGCCGGCAGCGCCCGCCCGTCGACGAGAGCGGTCAGCATCGCGGCCCGGGCGGGGTCGGCGATGAGGGAAGCGGTTCCGGCGACGCTCGGCAGACAGGACATGCGGATGGCTCCCTTTCCGAAGTTCCCCCTAGCCACGCAAGCGGTCGCGAGCAGGCCCGAAGGGATCGCCAGACAGCAGTAACGCGTCTCCGACGCGCCATGTTTCGATCGGCGTCGAAGCATCCGGCGCTCCTCCGGGTTTATCTCAAAAGACCTCGAACGGCGGCCCGAAACACAGCCGCCCCATCCCAAGCAAAATGCGGAGGCCTGCGCCATGCGCCATGACCCTCTGGTTTTTGCCGCGTCCGCCCGCCGGCCGGCGCGCAATGCCTTTACGCTGCCGGTTCTCTGCCTCGCCGTCCTGGTGGCGCAGGTGGACACGTCCGTCGTCAATCTGGCGACTCGGTCCATCGGCGCGTATTTCTCGGTCGACGTCGCCGCCCTCCAATGGGTCATCGACGGCTATAACCTGGTTTACGCCGCACTGTTGCTGACGGGCGGCCTGCTTGCGGATCTCGTCGGACGCAGGCGGGTCCTCATGGCCGGCGCCGCCCTCTTTTCAGTCGCCTCGCTGATTTCGGCCTTCGCGCCGACGATCTCGGTTCTGCTCATGAGCGGTGCGCTGGCGGGGTTTGGCGCGGCCCTGCTCCTGCCGGCTTCGCTCGCGATCGTCCGCGTCAGCTGGCTGGACCCGGTCTCCCGCGGCCGGGCTCTCGGCGTCTGGACCGGATGCAACGGTCTGGGGCTCGCGTTCGGGCCGACGCTCGGAGGCGCCCTGATCCATGGGTCCGGCTGGCGCAGCGTCTTTCTGATCGTGGTTCCGCTCGGCATCGCCGCGTTCGGCCTCGCGCCGTTGACCATCGCCGAATCCTCCGACCCGCACGAGCGGGACTTCGACTGGACGGCTCAAGCCTGCGGCGCGCTGGCGCTTGGCTGCCTCGCCTTTGCGGCGATCGAATCCCGGCGCAACCTCGCGGGGGCCGCCGCTATGCTTGTTGTCGCCGCGGCCTCCCTAACGGTTTTCCTTCGGGTCGAGGCAAGGCGAGGCGAGGCGGCCCTCGTTCCCCTCCGCATTTTCGCCGATCGCGCCTTTCGCGGCGCGGCGACGGCGACAGCCGGCATGACCTTCGGTATGTATGGCCTACTCTTCCTGCTGCCGCTTTTCTGGCTGACACGCGGGAGGTTCGACCCCTTCTCTGCAGGTCTCGCTTTGACGCCGTCGGCCGCGGTTTACGTCCTGACTTCGCCCTTCTCCGGTAGGCTCGCTGAGCGGTTGGCCTCACGGATCATGACGAGCGGCGGAGTCGCGGTCATCGGCTGCGGCCTCATCCTGATCGGCGCAACCGCGTCAGAGACCGGGCTTGCGGGGGCGGAGACAGGGCTGGCATTGACCGGCCTCGGCATGGGCCTCGCGACCGGCCCGCTCATGGGAACGGCGGTCGGCGCCGTCCATTCTACCCGTTCGGGGACTGCCGCTTCGCTCATCAATGTTGCCCGCATGGCCGGGGCGACCCTTGGGGTCGCCGTCCTCGGCGCCGTCTTTGCGGCGGCTGGGGGCGGACGAGGCGGCCTCAGGCTGGCGATGTTCGTCGGCGGCGCGATTCAGGTGGCGGCCGCAACGAACGCCTGGATCGCGACGCGCGGGAACGCCAAGTCGTCCAGCGCCGAAGCGCGGTGAAGCAGGTTCCAGTCTTCGCACTTTCGTCCAAAAAAGGACACAATAATGCCTCATTCCAACCGCGCAGTTGCAGGACGTCGGCCCGCTTCGCTGCCGGGCTTTTTGGCGAAATAACGTGTCATCGCTAGTTTGGCTAATTGGCGAAGTGTGCCGGAAGGGAACGTTCGCATGTCTCATCATCTCGATACTCCGCTCGCAGCTCAAAACGGCCAGCTCTATATCGACGACATGTACGTCTTCTCTGGCGCCGACAGCACCGTGTTCATCATGGACGTCAACTCGAATATCACCGGGGTCCACGTAAAGCCGGGTTTCCACCATGAGGCGCGCTACGAGTTCAAGGTTCATTTCGACCGAGGCGATTTCGAAACTCTGACGTACCGGGTGTCTTTCGACGCTGCGGGCTCGGACGGACGACAGGCGATGAAATTGCACGCGCTCACGGGCCGGGAGGCGCGGGAGGACTCGGCGACCGGCGAACTCGTGCTGCAAGGCCGGACCGGGGAGACCGCCAGTGCGGGCGGCGTCCGGCTATGGGCGGGGCGGGTCGCAGACCCGTTCTACATCGATCTGGCGCTGCTCGCGAAGGTCAACGGAGCAGTCAAAGACGGGACCGCAGTCGACCTCTCGGCTTGGCGCCCGGAGAACGCGAAGAACAGCTTTGCCGGGACGATGGTCGAATCGATTGTCCTGGAGGTCTCCCACAATCATCCCCAGTTGCGGCCCGGCGCCCGCACCAGCGTCTGGTGCGCCACCAAGCTCGCCACGGACGCGGGCGGCTGGCGCCAGATCAATCGGGGCGGTTACCCCATGATGTGGCCAATCTTCTGGCCCGATGACGCGCACTTCACCAACGCCGCGAATACGAGGCACCCGTCCAAAGATTTTGACGCGGAAGGTCGGCACATCGCGCAGCACATCGCCGAAGTCGTCGCGGCCAACGGGACTTCGGGCGACCCGCAGGGCTACGGTCAGACTGCGGCCCGGGAGCTGTTTCCCGATGTCCTGCCCTACGTGGTCGGAACGCCCGCCTCATTTCGGCTTCGCGACCCGCAACGGCCGAACGCTGGCGGACAACGAACCCGAAGTCATGCTCTCTCTCGTCGCCGGAACCGCCGTGCCCGCCGGGCTGAAGCCGTCTATCGCCAAGAACCAGCGAAGCGACAAGTTCCCTTACGTCGTGCCGGCGTGAGCAATGCGCGCACGTTGGCGTCGGGTGAAACACTCGTTTTCCTGAGTCGATCTCAGTCGCGAGCAATGCGCACCCTGTGCTCGGCCACCGGAATCATCCCGCGCACGCGCTGAACCTGCGCCTTGTCGATCCGGGCGGAGACGACGCCCGGGCCGTCCGAAGCCTTGGCGACCACGTGGCCCCAGGGGTCGGCGACCAGCGAGTGGCCATAGGTATGGCGCTGCTCGTTGCCGACGGTGAAGGAGCCGGTTTGGGCGCTGGCGCAGACGTAAGTCTCGGTTTCGATCGCGCGAGCGCGAAGCAGCACTTCCCAATGGTCCTTGCCGGTCAGCATCGTGAAGGCGGCGGGGAGGGCGATGATCTCCGCGCCCTTCTCGGCGAGCGCCTGGAAGAGGTCGGGGAAGCGCAGGTCGTAGCAGATCGAGCAACCGACGGTAACGCCCTCGCAATCGTAGGTGACGACCCCGTCACCCGCCTTCACTGTCTTGCTTTCCTTGTACGAGGTCCCGTCGGGCGTCGTCACGTCGAAGAGATGGATCTTGCGATAGCGCGCGATCTCCTCGCCTTCGCGGTTGAAGACGACGGAGGTGTTGTGGATGCGATCCTCGCCCTCGATCCTCTCCATGATCGACCCGGCGTGGACGAAGATGCGGTGCTTGATCGCCTGGCCACGCGCCATTTGATAGGCCGGGCCGCCGGGGAAGCTCTCGGCGTTCTTGAGCTTGTCCGCCTTGACGCCGCCCGCCCAGTCGAAAAATTCCGGCAGAAGCACCCAATCGGGCTGCTCTTCCCGCACGGCGCGTTCGATCAGCGCCTCGGCGGCCGCGATATTGGCGGCCTTATCGCTGATCGAATTCATCTGGATAAGTGAGACTTTCATGAGCTGGCCCAAGGGAGGTTCGAGCGGCGAAAGCGAATGTCAGCGCCTCAAGGGCGCCCGTCAAGCGAAAGGGCGCTTCCCTGGTAACAGCGAAAAAAGCATGGAATTCCTCGTTTTTGGATGCATCGGACGCAACGGTTGTCAAAAACAACAATGATTGCAATTCTCTGAGCGAGAATTCCCGGCGCAGCGCAAAGACGCTCCAGATCGCGCTTGGATGAGGCCGATGAGCTTCAAATCTGACCTTTTCGAAGTGAAAGAGGATCGACCAGCAATCGGCGCCGGTGCCGAACAGACGGCCGACTGAGCCGGAGGCGCATCTCCGCCAGGCTCAGCGACGCTAGCGTATCGAGCGAGGAGCGCGTGACGCCCGCTGCGTCCTTCAAATGTTGCGGAAATTGTACAGGCTCGAGATTTGGGTTTGCTTCCCTCTTCGATCACCCCCGGCCGTGGTCGGGTTAGTGCATAGCGATGAACAATGAGCGGGGAGCTAGAGTAGAGGGAAAAGTTCACCCCTCCGGGACCCTTGAAGCCGGCACATACCCATATCATTTGCGCAGTTGGCGAACAAATCAATGCACCGGGTTACGGCAAGGCATTCGGGCGAGGCGAGCGCTTTATGCAGATGGGCTCACCGCGGCCGTTATTAACGCAGTCCCATTCCGGGCCGAAGCCGAAGTTTTTCGGTCCGAATGGGCCAAAAATTGCGGTAAGAACGACTATAGCGAATATGGACGCTATGAGCACTGCGCCTACGACATTTCCGCGAGTCGGATTTAGCCATGGCCACATCAATTTCATTGTATTCGCCTTGTGGATCAATCGGCGGGACGTCGTTGACGTTGACAGCGTTCCCTCAAGTTCAGCTACATTCATCGCCGCGGATCACCAAGAAGCAGTCGTTCGCCTTCTGCGCCGCTTTAAGCGGGATTTAAAGTCCGACTCAGTTGATCCGCTCAAAACGGAAGCCTACGCCGCGCAACCTGCGTCACTACATCTGCCCGTTGCCCTCAAGAAGAGAGTTCTACTTATCGACCCGTCCAAATTCGTAAGGTCCGCTGCGGGCGCGCGTCGCAGCACCGCGCTTCCGGCGATGCTTTCATAGCTCGGGGTCGATCTTGCGCACAATGTCAACCAGTGCCTACAAGTAATACGCGAGTGCAGAGAGTTGCGCTGCTAAAGCCATCTGAATATGCTTGTTCCCAAGCCAAAATAGTACCAAAGGAATGCGACCGCAAGCCTCGGGGCGAATCCCGGCGATTGCGTTTGCGCGAAAGCGAGCGGCGGGAGCCGCCACGTGACGGCTACTCGGCTTTGCTGCGCGCACGGGCCGAGCTCTTGCGTGAACAGCGCGCTCGCGGCGGCCCGCGCCGCTTTGACTTTGGATCCCGAGTGCGGCGAGGCGCACGTCATGGTCGGCTATCTTCTGACCTTGCAGAGCTGGTCCCGTCTATCGGCGCGACCCCTTCCGGAAACTGGCGCGCGGCGGTCTCTGCGCGAAGCGTTGAAGCGCGGCCCCGACACCGCCTCCGCGCTCCTCGGTCACATCCGTCGATGTCGGGAGAGGATCCGCGCGCCTCGATCGCGCTGATCGAACGGGCGCAGAGGCTGAGCCCGCGCAATCCCAGGACTTTTCTTTAGCTTCTTTATGCAATCTGGCGCCGTTGGAAGCTCCGAGAGTGGGACGAGATGGAGGCGCTCGCGCGCCGCCGCTCAGTCACGCTCTAGCCCGACTTCGCGGATTCGACCCCGTCGCAAGCTATTTTCAAACCGGTTGCGCTGTCTAAGCGGTTGACTTTGCTCGTATCAATTTCAGGAAACAGGCCAAAAACGGCTGTAGTGAAGACCAACCAAGTTCGACGCGGATTCCAAAGGACGACGAATCGTGTCAAACGTCGCTTGGTGGCGACTTTTGTATTCCGCTTGGGCTTGGACTTTTCTTTATCGGCGTTTCCGCCGCCGAAACTGCACCTACGCGGCTCTCCGTCTCCCGCACTGTCTTGTAGTGAAGACCTTTTCGGTCAAGCTATTGTTTTCATTGGACCTGGAGGTCGAAAAACGGCCCAATCCGCGAAGACGGGCTAGGCCAACTCCCCTGGAACTGGCTGGGCTTGCGGCGGCGCTCGCCTAACAGGGCAGGCACGGCGAAGCGCGCGAGACGATCGAATCTGTTCGGTAAATGATGCCAAACTACACGCCGTCGCGTTTTCATTGGGGGCGTGGTACGTTTACGGGTCGCGGTTCCGCAGCCACGTAGAGCGCGACTACCGCGCGCTGCGCGACGCGTTGAATGCGAGCCTCGCTCGGCAGTTACCGTACGGCGGCGCTTGAACAGCCGATCACCCTACTGTGCACAATTGTCCCGCGTCGACGGCAGAATGGTGGGACGCGCGAATTCCCGCTCTCCGCCGATTGTGTTGAAAAACCCCTGAATTGGCCGGTCGTCGAAAACGGCATTTGCTGATCCGCATGCCTTGATTGGCGTTGAACGTGCCATTGGTGAGCCTACGAAGCTCGCCCGCCCGGCAACCGCTTGTGTAAGCCGAACCCCCAGGCAAAATTTTTCGACGCGCGTCATTGGCCTCGCCAATTGTGATCGAACCGAAAATCGGGGTTTTCAACACAATCGGCGGACACCAAGCCTTCGTGCCCGCCGGCAGCCGCCCTCGCCCTAGGAGACGCCTCCCCGGATTTAGTCCAGGATCTGGTCCGGGGGTCGCGGGCGCCTCAGGGTGAGGGTGCGTGCTGGGCCTCTGGACCTCATCACCGGACGAAGGCGGCGAAGGCCTTGAGCTGATCGACGATGATATCGCGCGTCGCCTTGTCGGTGATCTCGCTTTTTTCGACGTCGACCTTGGCGTTCGCCTGAGCGACAATGACCTCCGGCTTGTTGAGCGGCCGCGCGTCCAGGTAAACGAACGAATGGCGCAGGTGCAGCTGCGCCCGCAAGCCCCCGAACAGGCTCGGCGAAGCGCTCTGGATCGCGACCTTCTTGCCGGCAAAAGGTTGATTGGGCAGTCGCGAGATCCAGTCGATGGCGTTCTTCAGAGCTCCCGGAATTGTATGATTGTACTCGGGGGTGACGATGATCACCCCGTCCGCGGCGCGGATCGCGTCGGCCATCGCCGTTACGGCCGGCGGAAAGCCTTTTTCCTGGACATCGAAATTGTACAGCGGGAAGTCGCCAACCGAGCCGAGCAGGCTGATCATTACGCCCTCGGGCGCGAGCGCGGGCAAGGCGCGGGCGATCGCGGCGTTGATGGAGCCCTTGCGCAGGCTTCCGACCATGACGACGAAGTGTAGCGGTTTATCTTCGGCCATCGAATTCTCCTTTCCTGCCGGCGCCCTTCAAGCCGGCCGCCATGATAATTTAAGCGAGGCCAAAACCAGAATTTAGGCCGCTCGCCCCCTGTTCCCGATTGTCTCGTCACTTCGCTCCTTGCGCAAAGACTGCGATGTTCGATTCAATCCCATCGTGATCTAATGGGCCAGCCGAATCCCTTTCGATCGAGTTCGCTATGCTCGTCCCCGTAAACTTTTTCGATTTCTGCACGCAAAGAGCGCTCAAGAAGCCGGGCGCGACCGGCAAAGTGCGCGTGCAAGCGGCGCCCACCCACGGCGGAGTGAGCATCTCTCGGCCGCCCGGCATGTTCGGGGACGACAAATGAGCACTTCGAGCGAGCTCCCAAGCGTTGAGGCGAATGATCTTCATCAGCAGGTCGGCCAGACCTTCGTCTCGCACTGGTTCGTTGTCGGCCAGGACCGGATCGACGCGTTCGCCAAGGTTACGGAGGACGAGCAGTTCATCCATGTCGACCCGGTTGAGGCGAGCCTGACCCCGTTCGGCGGAACGGTGGCGCACGGGTTCCTGTCGCTCTCGCTGCTCTCCCCGATGGCCTACAGCGCGCTGCCCAAGATCAAGGGCCGGACGATGGGGATCAACTATGGCTTCGATCGGGTGCGCTTCCTCCATCCCGTCCGCTCTGGCAGCCGCGTGCGCGCGCATTTTCTCCTGACCGCGGTCATCAAGCGCTCGGAGCGCGAGTGGCAGATGACCTATGACGTCAGCATCGAGATCGAAGGCGCGCACAAGCCGGCGCTCGCGGCGACCTGGCTGACGATGCAGGTGGTGGGCGCCGACGTGACTTGATCCGGTCACGTCCGCGGATCACAAGCTCGGGGCATGCGCGCCGGTCGCCGCAAGCCCCAGGATCGTCCTCGCCTCCGCCGGATTCGCGGGACGGCGGTCGTGGCGGGCAAGTGCGACGACTGCGTGACGCACCAGTTCAGCGTTGCTGCCGGCAAGCCGATCGCGTGTGAGCCGGATGTTGTCTTCCAGCCCCGTGCGTACCGCGTCGGCCCCGCGCGCGAGCGCCCAGTCCATCACGAACGCCTGGTTCGCGCCGATGCCCGCCGCCTTCCACGTCGCCGCCGGAAAGAGCCGACGGAGCTCGCTCAGCATCAACTCCAGCAGGCGTTCCTCCGCCGGCAGCGCGTTCTTGACGCCCATGACGATCTGCACATGTGGCCGCTCGCCAATCAGGCGCGCGTCGGCAAGCCGCCTCGCCGCGTGCAGGTGGCTGAGATCGAAAATCTCGATTTCAGGCATGACGTCGTTGGCGCGCATCTTGGCCGCCAATTCATGCACAAGCGCCGGCGGGTTCTCGAAGACGATATTGGGGAAGTTGACCGACCCGGTCGAGAGCGAAGCCATGTCCGGGCGCAGCTCAAGCGCGTTGCCGCGCGCGGACGGTTCTCGGCCTCGACCGCCCGTGGAAAATTGGACGATCATGCCGGGGCAATGTTTTCTCACGCCCTCTTGCACCTGGGCGAAGAGCGCCGGATCGCTGGACGGGCTTTCATCAGGATTGCGAACGTGAATATGCACGAGCGACGCTCCCGCTTCGAAGGCCTCGTGCGTGCTTTCGACCTGCTCCGCCGGAGTGACCGGCACGGCCGGATTGTCTGCTTTGCGAGGCACCGAGCCCGTGATGGCGACTGTGACGACGACAGGCCGCATGGAGATTCCCCCGGAATCTTCGGAGCCCGCACGAGAACGGCGCCGGGAGCCTCACAATAGCACACCCATCCTGTTCGGCCCATCGGCGGCCTTCCCCATAACAGCGCTTCACGCGCGAACGCCGATCCCAAGATCGTCGGCGCCGCACGCTCGTCTAACGACGAGCTGGCCTGCAATCCTTGTGGCATGACCTCCCCGCTGCTAGGCTCGGTTTCGGAAAGTCGCTCCTGGCTTCGCTGTGGGGGATCACCGGATCAGGGCTTCGGCACTCCGCGTGAATGCAACTCGGGGGAAGAACCTCTCTCCGCGCCCATTCCGAGCCATTGCCGGTTTATCAGTATTGGTAATCAAGAATTAGAGAGGGAGAGAAAGCATGATGAGATTTCATCTCGCTGACAGTCACAGTCTGCCCTGGAGGAATTCGCCATTCCCGGGCGTGAGCCATAAATTCCTGAGAATCCGCGACAGCGATTCAGGTGTGGTCGATCTGACGCGGATCGAGAAGGGAGCGGCTCTGCCGCCGCACCGCCACCTCGTCATGCAGCGCGCATACTTCTTGAGCGGGCTCGGCGAGGCGCTCGACGGCACTCAGATTTATCCGGGCTCCTACGCCGAGGTGCCTGCCGGCGCGCGGCATGGCACGAAGGCCATCGAGGAGACGGTGATCCTGAACGTCTTCGAAGGCGTTGTGTCGTGGTTCCTCGACGATGGGTCGGTTTTTGTGCTCGGCGAAGACGGCGCCTTCACAGACCTCGGCAAGACCGCGCGGCTGGACCAAAAAAATCTGCGCTAGGCGCCGGCTCCTCACGATCGATCCCGCCGCGATCGAAGATACGGTCCAACCGGTCGACATCACCCGGCCCCGCCGCATTGTGTGGCGGCTCGACGCGGAGGCGGCGGGGGAGACGCCTTTGGGCTCTATCGCCAAGCTCGGGATCGGCCGTTGAGCGCGCGGGCGCCTGCGGACGGGGCGCCGCATGCAAGATCGCTGTTCCGCGAAAAAGGTTCGCTGTTCATCCAAAAAAGATCGCTGTTCTTCGAAATCGACTTCGCTGCTATCCTAACCAAGCTGGCGCTCTGAGGCCGACTCTGATCAACGTCCGCGTTGTCTTGGCGACACGGCGCCGCTGGTCTGGCGCCGGGCCCCTGACGCTCCGAGCCGGCTGTTGGGTCAGCGACACCGACAGCGAAAGCCCTTGATGGCGACCTTAGTGCGTACTATATTTGTTCCAGCCGAAGACATTGGCGAATGATCCAGCGCGGCGAACCACCTTCCAGGCCGCATTGCGCAGGGACGTTTTTTGACCGCTTGCCTAGGCTAACCCATTGAAAATGCTCAAAACGACAATGGACCGCTCTTGCAAAAAGTTGGCATGGGCGCACGGCCGGCGCCGCATCCGCTTGGCTTCGGCGCCTTGTCTGCTTCGTCTTGGCCGCGCTCCGCTCACCAGAACCGCACGGCCGCCCCTGCCGACGGCGTCGCGAGCTCCCCCTCCCACATCACGCGCTTGCCGCGCACGATCGTCCCGACCGGCCAGCCGGTCACGCGCTTGCCGTCATAGGGCGTCCAGCCCGAGCGCGAGGCGATCCAGGAGTCGCGGATCGTCTCGACCCGCTTCATATCGACGATGGTGAAGTCGGCGTCGTAGCCCGCCGCGATCCGGCCCTTTCCGACGATGCCGAACAGGCGCTGGGGGCCCGCGCTGGTCAGGTCGACGAAGCGTTGCAAGGTGAGGCGCCCGGCGTTGACGTGGTCGAGCATGATCGGGACGAGCGTCTGCACGCCGGGCATCCCCGACGGACTTTCGGGATAGGGCTTCTCCTTCTCCTCGAGCGTGTGGGGCGCGTGGTCGGAGCCGAGCACGTCGACGATTCCCTGGCTGAGGCCCCGCCAGATCTCCTTGCGATGGTCGGCGCCCCGCACCGGCGGATTCATCTGCAGCCTCGCTCCTAGTCTCGGGTAGTCCTCGGCGCTGAGCGTCAGGTGATGCGGCGTCGCTTCGCAGCTCGCGACGTCCTTGGCTCTGGCCAGCTGCGCCATCTCCTGCCCCGTGGAGATATGCAGCACATGCACCTGCGCACGCGCCTCGCGGGCCAGGCGGACGAGGCGCTCGGTCGATCGAAGCGCAGCGATTTCGTCCCGCCAGATAGGATGCGACGCGTGATCCCCGTGCCGGCGGTGATGCTTGCGTTCGTTGAGGCGCTCCTCGTCCTCGCTGTGGAAGGCCGCGCGCCGACGGATGGCTTTCAGGATCGCCAGCACGCCCTTGTCGTCGGCGACCAACAGCTTCCCAGTCGACGATCCCATGAACACCTTGATTCCCGCGGCGCCGGGCAGGCGTTCGAGCTCGGGAAGGTCAACGACATTGTCATGCGTGCCCCCGACCCAGAAGGCGAAGTCGCAATGCATGCGCCCCTTCGCACGGCGGAGCTTGTCGGCGAGCGCATCCGCCGTCGTCGTGAGGGGATCGGTATTGGGCATTTCGAAGACGGCGGTCACGCCCCCGAGCGCCGCCCCGCGCGATCCCGTCTCCAGATCCTCCTTGTGGGTGAGTCCGGGCTCACGAAAATGCACCTGACTGTCGATGACGCCGGGCAGGACATGCAGGCCCTTGCAGTCGATGCGCTCACCTGCCGAGGCTGCGCCCAGGTCGCCGATCTCGGCGATCAGCCCATTGCGGACCCCGACATCGCGCAGGCCCTCGCCGTCCTGATTGACCACCGTTCCGTCGGCGAGGATGAGATCGAAGGTCTGCGGCATTGCTTTTCCTTGAACAGGAGCGAAAGCGGCCTAATTTAGCAGGCTCGGCATAGCAAGCGCGACCGGAGGCTCGCCATGACCAAGAAGGCCGCCTATCTCGAGGATCACGGCGTCATCGCAGTCGGCGGCGAGGATGCGGCGAGCTTTCTTCAGGGCCTGCTGACGAATGACATCGAGCGGCTTGAACAGGGCGAGGCGAAATACGCAGGGCTTCTATCGCCGCAGGGGAAGATTCTGTTCGACATGCTGGTCGTCCGCGATCCCCCGGAGGCGGGCGCCGCATTCCTCTTGGACTGCGCGGCGGCGCAGGCAGCCGATCTGGCGCGCCGGCTCGGCTTCTACAAGCTCCGCGCCAAGGTTTCGATCGTTGACCAGAGCGCGGAGCGCGCCGTCGTCGCCTTCTGGGGCGAGGCGCCGGATAATGCTTCGGAATTCGTGCTCTACCCCGATCCGCGGGATCCCCGTCTCGGTTGGCGTGGAATCATGCCGCGAAAGAGGGCGATTGCGATCGGCGACGAGCACGCCCAGACCTACGAAGCGCTGCGGATCGGCGCCGGCGTTCCGAAAGGCGGCGTCGATTTCGCCTACGGCGACGCCTTTCCCCACGACGCCAATTTCGACCTCCTTCATGGCGTCGATTTCGACAAGGGCTGCTATGTCGGCCAGGAGGTCGTCTCGCGTATGAAACACCGGGGGGCCGCGCGCAAGCGGGTCTCGCGCGTCAAGATGCTGGCCGAGCCGGCGGCCCCGGGGACCCCTGTCCTCGACGGGGAACTTGCGGTCGGAAGCCTCGGCTCGTCATCCGGACGCGAGGCGCTCGCCATGCTGCGGCTCGACCGGGTCGAGGACGCGAAGGCTGCGGGGCGCGAATTGAGCGCTGGCGGCGTCGCCGTGGCGCTGGCGGACTGAGCCGCTGGAAGCCGAGCGCTCAACGCCGACCGTCGGCGGAACACGAAAGAGACGGATTGTCACTGCGTCATCGGTAGACCAGCACCGGAATGGTCGAGTGGGTGAGAACCTTGACCGTCTCGCTGCCGAGCAGCAGCGCCGACACGCCCCGCCGGCCATGCGACGCCATCACGATCAGATCGCAGCCCTTGGCGTGAGCCACGTCGATGATGGCGCGATACGGCTGATCGTGCACCTCTCGGATCGTGTCGCAGGGCACCCCCGCCGCATCGGCCGCTATGCTCACCTGCTCGAGCGCCTGTTTGGCGAGGCGGCGCGACTCCTCTTCGTATTCGTCCTCGCCGACCGAGACCAGAACAGCGTCCATGGAAGCGACATGATAGGGCTCCGCCAGGGTGAGCGCGGTGACCTTAGCCCCACACTCCTTCGCCAGCTGCACCCCGTAAAGCACGGCCTTACGCGAGAGATCGGACCCGTCGGTCGGAATGAGAAGATGCTTGAACATGACGCCCTCCTGCCTTGGATAAAATTAAGCGCATCGCCCGAATGGCGCCATAGGCTGCGTCAACCGGTCGCGAGGCCCGCGCCAACGGCGCCGTGGAACGTCCAGCCGCGCTCGGAGTTGCGACCTGGGGGGCGCGCCGCTAAAGTTTCGCCTCCGACAGGATGTATTGTCCTTCGGCGTCATCGAAATAAACCGTCATCGCCAAGGAGCTGTCCCCATGAGTTTCTCGCTCCCCGATCTGCCCTACGCTTACGATGCGCTGGGCCCATACATGTCGCGTGAAACGTTGGAATACCATCACGACAAGCATCACCTCGCCTACGTCAACAATGGCAACAAAGCGCTCAAAGGCACCGAATGGGAGGGCAAGTCCCTCGAGGAGATCGTCAAGGGCTCGTTCGGCAAGAACGCCGCCGTGTTCAACAACGCCGGCCAGCACTACAACCACATCCATTTCTGGAAGTGGATGAAGCCAAACGGCGGGGGCCACATCCCGGGCGAGATCGAGAGAGCGCTCAAAAACTCGTTCGGTTCGGTCGAGAAGGCCAAGGAAGACTTCATCCAGGCCGGCGTGACCCAGTTCGGCTCGGGCTGGTGCTGGCTGACGCTCAAGGATGGGAAGATCGAGGCGACCAAGACGCCCAACGGGGAGAACCCGCTGGTGCACGGCGGCAAGCCGATCCTCGGCATCGACGTGTGGGAGCATTCCTACTACATCGACTACCGAAATCGCCGGCCCGACTATCTCAAGGCGGTCGTCGACCACCTCGTCAATTGGGAATATGTGGCCGAGCTCTTCGGCCAGAAGTAAGCCAAAGATAAACGAGCGGACCCTCCGGCGTTCGCCCGAGGGTCCAGGCTCAGTCGGTCAGATTGAACGTCTTGTCGGCGCAGACGTCGACGCCGGTCGAGTCAATCGTCTGGCCGTCGTCGAACGCGCCATGCAGATCGACCTGGCAATCCTCGCTGCGAGGCAGGATGGCGACGGCCTGCTTGCCGGGCTTCAGGAAACCTAGAACCTTTTTCATTTTGGCGGAGCCGCTGACCGACGCCTCCAGTTCAACGAGAGTGGCCGGCCTCGAGTTGGTGACGATCACTTTGACGGTCCGGAGCGTCTTCGGCGGTTGCTTCGCCGTCGTTTTGGCGGTCTTCGCCATCCGGGGAGCAGGTGTGGCGGCCTGCACCGGCGCGTCGCCGATGGCGACGACGCCGCACAACGCGCCCGCGGCCAACGCTGTCGTCCAGGTCCATGTCATGTTTCATCCCCCTCGGATATCCAAATACAAGTCAGAAGTTGGCGACCGATCGCGCAGGGGAAAAGGGCCGTGAGGGCGGCTTGACGCGAATTTGATCGGTCCCGCTTGAATTGCTCCCGCGGCGCCTCACATGTTCCGCACCTGCGCCTGGCGCGATTCGCTGTCGCGTTGCTTCCGATCGGCTGCCCGCAGCATCGGCACGACGTCTTCGATCTTTTCCGCCACAAGGTAGCGAAGCTCGAATCCGCGACGAATGAAACCCGCGCCATGCATGTGAGCGAAAAGTGCGAGCAGGGGACGCCAGAACTCGTTGATGTCGGCGAGGAGGATTGGCTTGGCGTGACGCTCGAGCTGCGCCCACGTCATCTGCTCGACCACTTCCTCGAGCGTGCCGACGCCCCCGGGCAGCGCGACGAAGGCGTCGGCCCGGTCGAACATCGCTTGCTTCCGTTCATGCATGTTCTCGACGATCAACATCTCCTGCGCAGCGGTCAGAGCGTGTTCTTTGCGCACGAGAAAATTGGGAATAATGCCGGTCACGTAGCCGCCGGCGGCAAGGGTTGAGCGCGCCAGTCGACCCATGAGGCCGTCGCCGCCGCCGCCATAGACGAGGCCGATCCCCTCGGCGGCCAGAATGCTCCCGAGCGCCTCGGCCGCTTCGCCGAAGCGCAGGTCGTTTCCTTCGCCCGATCCACAATAGACGCAGACGTTTCGAATGGAGCTCATGGAAAGCCTTTCTGTCGCTTGCGATTTGAGCCGGCGCCTTGACGCCGTCAAGGCGCACGCCCTCATTCGAGCCCGATCTCGCGCAGGATCTCCGCCTCGTGCTCGCCGAGCTTCGGTGAACGACGCGCAAGCGAAAGGGCGTTTTCGCTCATGACGATGGGGCTGCGAACGCCGGGGACTCCCTCGGGATCGATGCGCATGCCACGCGCGACGAACTGGGGATCGGCGAAGAGGTCGGCAACCGTGTTGATCGGCCCGGCCGGGACGACGGCGTTTTCGAGCGCATCGAGTAGCGGCTGGCGGGTCCAGGTCCGCGTCGCGTCCGAGAGCTCGCGTGCGAGGTCGCCGCGGTTCGTCACGCGGGCGGGGTTGGTCGCATAGCGCGAGTCGGAGGCGAGCGCGTCGCGACCGAGCACGCCGCACAGGCGCGTGAACTGCCCGTCGTTGCCAACCGCGATGATGACGTAGCCGTCGGCGACCGGAAAGGTCTGGTAGGGAGCGAGGTTGGCGTGCGCGGCGCCCGTGCGTCGCGGCGCGACCCCCGTGGCGAGGAAGTTCATCGCCTGGTTGGCGAGGATCGCAGCTGTCGTGTCGAGGAGCGCGAGGTCGATATGCTGTCCCCGACCGGTCCGTTCGCGCGCGATCAGGGCCGCCTCGACCGCGGCAACGCCGTAGAGACCGGTAAAGAGATCGCTGATCGCGACTCCCGCCCGTGTCGGCGGCCCGTCCGGCTCGCCGGTGATGTCCATGAAGCCGGACATCCCCTGCGTCAGGTAATCGTAGCCGGCGCGTTCGGCGTAGGGGCCCGTCTGCCCGAAGCCGGTGACCGAGCAATAGACGAGGCGTGGATTGATCGAGCTCAAACTCTCGTAGTTGAGGCCGAATTTCTTCAGTCCGCCGACCTTGAAGTTCTCGATCAGCACGTCCGACCGGGCCGCGAGCCGCCGCACGATCTCGCGTCCGCGTTGGGTGGCGAAATCGGCGACGATCGACCGCTTGCCGCGGTTGCAGCCATGGAAATAAGCGGCCGCGCGCTCGCCGTCGCACTCGATGAACGGCGGCCCCCAGCGGCGCGTGTCGTCGCCCTCCGGGCTTTCGACCTTAACGACGTCGGCGCCGAGATCGGCTAGCGTCTGCCCGATCCAGGGGCCGGCCAGGATGCGGGCGAGCTCGACGACCTTGACCCCGACCAGCGCGCCCATGTCTTTAGAAGAAGGCCTGCAGGCCGGTCTGCGCGCGACCGAGAATCAACGCGTGCACATCATGCGTGCCCTCGTAGGTATTGACCGTCTCGAGATTCGTGAGGTGGCGCATGACCTGGTATTCGATCTGGATGCCGTTGCCGCCGTGCATGTCGCGTGCGAGCCGTGCGATATCGAGCGCGTCGCCGCAATTGTTGCGCTTCATCATCGAGACCATCTCAGGCGCCGCCCGGCCCTCGTCCATCAGCCTTCCGAGGCGCAGCGCGCCCTGCAGCCCGAGCGCGATCCTCGTCTGCATGTCGGCGAGCTTCTTCTGAAAGAGCTGGGCCGCGGCGAGGGGGCGGCCGAACTGCTTGCGCTCGAGCCCGTACTGACGCGCCCGCATCCAGCAATCCTCCGCCGCGCCCATCGCGCCCCAGGCGATGCCGTAGCGGGCGCGATTAAGGCAGCCGAATGGCCCCTTCAGGCCGGAAACGTTAGGCAGGAGCGCCTCCTCGGGCGCTTCGACGCCGTCGAGCACAATCTCGCCGGTGATCGAAACGCGTAGGCTGAGTTTGCCCTCGATCTTCGGCGCCGAGAGCCCTTTCATCCCCTTCTCGAGAATGAAGCCGCGGATCTGCCCGTCATGCGCCGCCGACTTCGCCCAGACGACGAACACGTCCGCGAGCGGGGCGTTGCTGATCCAGGTTTTCGAGCCGGTGAGGCGATAGCCGGTCGCCGTCTTCTCCGCTCGCGTCTTCATGCCGCCGGGGTCGGAGCCTGCGTCCGGCTCTGTCAGACCGAAGCAGCCGATCAGTTCGCCACGCGCGAGGCCCGGCAGATATTTGCGCTTCTGTGCGTCGTCGCCATAAGCGTATATCGGATACATGACGAGCGAGCTTTGCACGCTGATCATCGAGCGAAACCCCGAATCGACGCGCTCGATCTCGCGCGCCACGAGGCCGTAGCCGACGTATCCCGCATTGGCGCAGCCGAACTCCTCCGGCAAGGTCACGCCGATCAGACCCGCCTTGCCCATGATGCGGAAAAGGGCGGGATCGGTTTTCTCCTCCAGATAGGCGCGCTCGACCCTCGGCCTCAGCTCCTTGTCCGCGACTTCCCGCGCCGTATCGCGGATCAGACGCTCGTCCTCGGTCAGCTGGTTCTCGAGGAGCAGTGGATCGTCCCACTGGAAGGGACCGAGGCTCGGACCATGGAAGCCGGTCATTGTTCGTCTCTCTTGGGAAGGCTCCCATGTTCTTATTCCGGGTTTCGAGGGGCGTCGAGGCCCGCGGGCGAGAGTGGAAAGGCCGAGGCGGCGAGCCTATCATTGTCCGAAAGTAAGGATTCGGAATCCGATGCAGAACGACCCCCTCTCGCACGGCCTTTGGGAAGCGACCGCGCCGCCGCCCCCGCCGACGCGCCCACTGGCAGGCGAGGTCAGGGCTGATGTCGCGGTCGTCGGCTGCGGCTACACCGGCCTATCCACCGCGCTGAGGCTGGCTGAAGCGGGCGCGAAGGTTGTGGCGCTGGAAGCCGCCGAGATCGGCTTCGGCGGGGCGGGTCGCAACGTCGGCTTGGTCAACGCGGGCATGTGGATCCTGCCGAGCGAGGTGCTTAAGGCGCTGGGTGCGGAATACGGGGAACGGGCGCTGACCCTGCTGGGAAATGCGTCAGCCGCGGTGTGGGAGACGATCCAAAAATATGACATCGACTGCGATCCCGTCCATAATGGAACGCTGCATTGCGCCGTCGGCGGCGCCGGCGTCGCTGAGATCGAGGAACGTGCGCGCCAGTGGGGCGAGCGCGGCGCGCCGGTGAAGGTGCTCGGTGCCGCGGAGGCCGCCGCGCGCATCGGCTCCAACGCCTATGCCGGGGCGCTCATCGATATGAGGGCGGGCACCATCCAGCCCTTGGCCTACGCGCGCGGCCTCGCCCGGGCGGCGATCGCCGCCGGGGCCGCCATTCACACCAAAAGCGCCGTTTGCGCGGCCGAGCGGACGGGCCGCGCCTGGACGCTCAGAACCGGCGCAGGGGCGGTTGTAGCCGGCTGGGTCGCGGTGGCGACCGATGCCTATGGCGCCGCGCCCTGGCCGCAGGGGCGGCGTGAGCAGATCAGGTTGCCCTATTTCAATTTCGCCACGCCGCCGCTCGGAGTCGATCTTCAGGCCGCGATCCTGCCGGGGCGCGAAGGCTGCTGGGACACGCGGACGATCCTAAGCTCCTTCCGCTTCGACCGTGCTGGGCGGCTCGTGTTTGGCAGCGTCGGCGCCTTGCGCAGAACGGGCGGCGGAGTCCATCGCGCTTGGGCGCGGCGCGCTCTGAAGAAGCTCTTCCCCCACCTCGGGTCGCCGCCGTTCGAGCATCAATGGTACGGCATGATCGGCATGACGATGGACTCCGTGCCGCGCTTCCATCGGCTCGCAGACAATGTCGTCACCTTTTGCGGCTACAACGGGCGTGGTATCGGCCCAGGCACTGTGTTCGGGCGTACGCTCGCTGACCACATCCTCGGCCGGATCGCCGAAAAGGACCTGCCGCTTCCGGTCACCACGCCCGATGCCCCCGCTCTGCCGGCGCTGCGAGAGGCCTATTACGAGGCGGGCGCCCAGATCGCGCATGCGGCGGGGGGCTGGCTGTGAGCGCCGCAACTCCGACGAAAGTCGCAGAGCCATATATTCACCACGTTCCCTCGCTAACAAGAATGATCGATGTCGGCCGACGACGGTCGCGTTTTTGCGACGCGCGCCGACGCGGAGTTTCGCACCGATAGCGGAAGCGAGATTCCGCTCTTTCGCTCAACCTAAACCGCACTACGGGAAGACTCTATGGCTACGGGAACCGTCAAGTGGTTCAACGCGACAAAGGGGTTTGGTTTCATACAGCCTGACGACGGCGGGAAGGATGTGTTCGTCCACATCAGCGCTGTCGAGAGGGCCGGCCTGCACGAGCTCAACGAGGGCCAGAAGCTGGCCTACGACATCGTGCCCGACAAGCGCACCGGGCGCTCCTCGGCGGGCAATCTCAAGGTCGCCTGACCCAGTTCCGCCAGTTTTCAGACCCTTATCGAAGCCCCGGCCACCGAGCCGGGGCTTCATTTTGCGGCAGGCCGCCGTCGGGAGGTCGACTGCGACGCAAGGTCCCCGCGACAAGAACGATCCCTCCGGCTATCCTGGAGTTCCAACCGGGGAGGGAGGCCGCCATGGCGCGACAGGCAGAACCAACGTATCTCGGGCTCGATATCGGCACGTCGTCGGTGAAGGCCCTCCTGATCGACGCCAATCAGCGCGTTGTCGCGGAGGCTTCAGCCCCGCTCGCAGTTGCGCGTCCGCATCCTTTGTGGAGCGAGCAGAACCCGGACGACTGGTTCGACGGGGTCGAGGCGACGGTCGCGGCGATCCGCCGTCAGGCGCCGACTGCGCTCGCGGCGCTCGAGGGCGTCGGCCTCTCTGGGCAGATGCACGGCGCGACCTTGCTCGACGGAAACGACAAGCCGCTCCGCGCCGCTATTCTCTGGAACGACGTCCGCTCCTTCGTCGAATGCTTGGAGCTCAAGCGCCGCGTCCCCGATGTCGAGAAGCGCACCGGCAATCTCGTCATGCCGGGGTTCACCGCCCCGAAGATGCTGTGGGTCGCCGCGCACGAGCCAGAAGTCGCGAATTCGACGAGGCGGGTGCTTTTGCCGAAGGACTATGTCCGCCTGCGGCTTACCGGCGAGGCGGTCTCCGAAATGTCCGACGCCTCGGGGACGTCGTGGCTCGATGTCGGCAGGCGGCGTTGGGACGAGGACCTGCTCGCCGCGACCGGGCTTTCGCTCGCCGCCATGCCGCGGCTGGTCGAAGGCTCGGAGGTCTCGGCCTATCTGTCGTCTGAAATCGCGAAGGCATGGAGCCTCGAAGGGCACAAGATTCCGATCGCGGGCGGAGGCGGCGACAACGCGGCCTCCGCCATCGGCGTTGGCGCGACTGAGCCGGGATCGGGTTTCGTCTCGCTCGGGACGTCGGGCGTTGTGTTCTCCGTCACCGACCGCTTCATAAGCCTGCCCGAGCGGACGCTGCACGCGTTCTGTCATGCGCTCCCCGATCGCTGGCACGGCATGTCGGTAATGCTGTCGGCCGCCGCTGCCTTGTCGTGGGTCGCAGGCGTCCTGGGACGCGAGCGCGACATCGGAGGCCTTGTCGCGGGCGCGGAAGCCTTCGCCCGCTCGCAGAGCGCCGTCGCCTCGGCGCCGGTTTTCTTGCCTTACCTCAGCGGCGAGAGAACGCCCCACAACGACGCCGAGGCGACCGGCATGTTCGCCGGACTGCGCGCCAACCACGGCGCCGACGCACTCGCCTTCGCGGTGATGGAGGGCGTCGCCTTCTCCTTCGCCGATGCGGTCGACGTGCTTGACGCCGCCGGCGCCCGACCGGTACGGCCCCTCCTCGTCGGCGGCGGCGCGCGCTCCGAGTTCTGGGGACAGATGATTTCCGACGTGACGGGCCTGACGATCGACCTCGCACAGGGCGCGGAGGCGGGCGCAGCGCTCGGCGCGGCGCGAACTCGGCATGTTGGCGGCGGGCGCGGGAGGCGTCGAAGCGGTCTGCGTGCGGCCGCCAACCCAGCGCGTCTTCGAACCCGATGCGAAGAGAGGCGCAGCTTACGCGCCGCGGCTCTGCCGCTATCGCGCGCTCTACAAGGCCGAGAAAGCGATCCGGGGCGCCTGATCCAACCCGAGGCGTGTGGCCCGACGCGCGCCCCTGCTAAAGGGGGATGAATTTTAGATGAATTGGCCAGACTGCCGGCCGAATTCGCTGGTAACAGCGGCAAAAACAGCGGATTTCGTTGAAACGGGGCCCCTCCGCGGGCTCTCCTGTGGCCAAAATGCTCGCAAGTTCAAGCCGCTGACGGGGCCTAGCGGCTGCAGGCCGAACAGGGATAGAATTGGCGATAACAGCGGATTTTGACGGCGCCGATCGCCAGCGGAAATATCCTGCCCTAGACGGCGCGCCATTTCACGACCATATCACCGATCGCGGTCAGCAGAATCTGCACGCCGATCGCCATCAGAAGGAAGGCGGTCAGCCGCGCCACGACGAGCCGCGCGGTCGCGCCGATGAGCGCGATCACCCGATCGGCGTAACGATAGGCGATCCAGACAATCGCCGCATTCACGACGGCGGCGAGGCTCACGCCGGTGAAGAAGGCGAGCAGGCGGAAACCGTTCTGCGGTCGTTCGGCGCCGAGGGTGATCGCGACTGCGATCGTACCCGGCCCCGTGGTGAAGGGCAGGGTGAGGGGAAAGAACGCCAGTTGCATCGGATCGCCGTCCGCGTCCTGCGCCGCCGCCTGCTGTTCGCGACTTCTGCGGTCGGGGTGCGGCTCCCCCGAGGTCAGCAGCTGCCATCCGCTCAGAGCGATCACCGAGCCGCCGGCGATGCGCAGCGCGTCGAGCGAGACGCCGAAGAAGCTGAGCACATACTCGCCCGTCCACAGCGCGCCGAACATGATCAACAGCGAGTAAATTCCGACCCAGGCGGCGATCCTGGTTCGATACGCGCGGGTGTAGCGTCCGGTGAAACTCTCGAAGATCAGCGTCCCGCCAACCGGGTTGATGATTGAAAACAGCGACGAAAAGGCCAACAGAAAGGCGCTGTTCGCCGTCCCGGCGACTCCCAGCCACTCCGCCGACGTCATTGACCCGCTCTCCCATCGGCCCCGCGCAGCATAGAGCCGAACAGCCCGCCGCGGAGTCAAGACGGGCGCCGGGCGAGGCTAACCTTTTCTTGAAGCCTCCGGTTTAGTCTGGTCACGACCTCGAACTCCCGCAGGAGCGGCGCCATGCGCGCCTTCGCCCCGATCTGGACCTGGCTCGGCGGCGCCCTCGCCGGCGCCTTCGGCCCGTCGTCAGCCTATGGCGCTCCCGCGCTTCTCGGCGCGCTCGCTTTCGCCGTCCTCTACTATGTCGGGGAGAGGCGCGGGCGCGGTCGATCCCCGACCGTCCGCGGCTTCGTCCGCACGATGTTCCCGCGGCGCATCGTTCTCCATCCATCCAGCCGGGTCGACATCCGCCTGTGGCTGATCAACGGCGTCGCGCTCGCCTCCGCCTACGGCATGCTGAGCTGGGGCCTGTTCTTCTGGCGCGACGCGGTCGACGCCGGGCTCACGCATGCGTTCGGGCCGCGCCCGCCGGCGACCTGGCCGATCACAGCGGTGCTCGCGCTGGCGACGGTTGTGCAAATCCTGGCTTACGAACTCGCCTACTGGTTGTCCCACTATGCGCTGCACCGAATCCCGGCGCTTTGGGAGTTCCACAAGGTCCACCACTCCGCCGAGGCGATGACCATCTTCACCGAGCTGCGCCAGCACCCGGTCGAGATCCTTCTCGTCGTCAATCTCATCGGCCTTTCGACCGGACTTGTCTTCGGCTTAATGGCCTATGCTTTCGGCCCCGGGGTGCGTCCCTTCACGCTGCTCAACGGCAACGTGCTGACGATGATGTTCCTTCTGACCTGGGGGCACCTGCGCCACAGCCGGATGTGGATCGCCTTCACCGGGCCGGCCGGCAGGATTTTGCACAGCCCCGCGCATCATCAGCTTCATCACTCCGTCGATCCGGCTCACCTCGACAAGAACTTCGGCTTTGCCCTGTCGATCTGGGACTGGGCGTTCGGGACGCTTGTCGTTCCGTCGAAGGCGCGCGAACCGATCGCGATCGGCGTGGGGGCGGATACTCCGCTCTATCGCTCGGTCGTCGCGAATCTCTTCACCCCCTTTGCCCGCGTGCGGAGTCGATTGGCGCTCCTTCCCCGGGCGCCGATATCCGAAAGGCCTTGATAGGCGGATTGGTTCGGGGTCAACTTTATGCTCAAGGGGCGCCTGAAGCCGCGAGCTTCCACCGGACGCGCCGAAAAACCTGCCCTTAAGCGAAAGAAAGGGTCGAAGCGCGCTTGCCGAGCGATCTGCCCGAGGCGCGTCCGCAGGAGTGCCTGGCCCGCCTCGATCGCGTACTGCCGA
>CAVVTP010000011.1:0-228994 GCA_963751165.1 uncultured Alphaproteobacteria bacterium | reverse complement strand
CCTCGAGCACCGCGAGATGCTGCATCACCGCGGGCAGCGACATCATGAGCGGCCGGGCGAGTTCGCGGACGGCCCGGCCCACGCGCGAGCCGCACGACCATCGCCCGCCGGGTCGGATCGGCGAGGACCTGAAAGGCGCGATGAGGGCGGCTGAATAGTTACGCGTACACTTCAGTATCACGCCGCGGATAGTGAAGCAAGAGGTTAAGTGTCTGGTTTAAGGATACGAGGATCGCCCAAGCTAGGATTGGCGCGATCCCAGACCATCGTCATCCCAGAAGGGGGCGGGCGCGCGCTCGGCCGTTCGAGCCGACGCCCTATCTGCGCACGACACTCAGAATGGAATATCGTCGTCGATCGGCCCGGGCCCTCCGACGCCGCCGGAGAGCGCCGGCTTGCGCTCGCCGCCGCCAATAGACGGGCGGGCGAAGCTGCGGGAGCCGTTCTCATCGGGAAAACTGTCGCGGGCCTCGCCGCCGCCGCGGGAGTTGAGCAGTTGCAGTTCGCCGCGGAAGCGGGTCAGCACGATCTCGGTGGTATAGCGGTCGTTGCCGCTCTGGTCCTGCCATTTGCGCGTCTGCAGCTGGCCTTCGACGTAAACCTTCGTGCCCTTCTTGCAGTACTGCTCGGCGATTTTACCGAGGTTCTCGTTGAAGATCACGATGTTGTGCCACTCGGTGCGTTCCTTTCGCTCGCCTGTGGTCTTGTCGCGCCAGGAGTCCGAGGTGGCGAGGGAGAAACTCACCACCGGATCGCCGGAATTCAGCCGGCGCACTTCCGGGTCCTTGCCCAGGTTGCCGACGAGGATCACCTTGTTGACGCTGCCCGCCATGGTCTGCTCCTGACGCGCCCTGCGGCGCTGCTCGTTTCATCATGCATAGCCGAAAGCGGCGCAGGCGAGGCCGTCAGCGCGCTCGACAACCAGACTTGTCCACACTTCGGCGCGCGCGACGCTTGGGAAGGAGCGCCGCCTCGCCTACATTAGGGAGAACCGGAGGCAGGGCGCACGGGGCGCCTTCCCCTTGTTCTTTATTTGTTCTAGCATCGAGACCCGGCTCGCGCAAGCGCGATTCGCGCTCGAAGCCCGAAAATTGTCGTCGAGGTCCGCATGGCCAGCGCCAAGCCCATGTCCAAACCGGCCCCGTCGCCGCCCGCGGGCAGGCAGACGTCGACGCCCTGTTCGGCGGCCGGGCGATCACGATCCGCGGCGCGCGCGAGCACAATCTGAAGGACGTCAGCGTCGACATCCCGCGCGACGAGCTGGTGGTGCTGACCGGCCTGTCCGGCTCGGGCAAGTCGTCCCTGGCGTTCGACACCATCTACGCCGAGGGCCAGCGGCGCTACGTCGAGAGTCCTGTCGGCCTACGCCCGCCAGTTCCTGGAGCTGATGGAGAAGCCGGACGTCGACCTGATCGAGGGCCTGTCGCCGGCGATCTCCATCGAGCAGAAGACCACCGCCGCAACCCGCGCTCCACCGTCGGCACGGTGACCGAGATCCACGACTACATGCGCCTGCTCTGGGCGCGGGTCGGCGTGCCCTATTCGCCGGCCACCGGCCTGCCGATCGAGAGCCAGACCGTCAGCCAGATGGTCGACAAGATCATCGCCCTGCCCGAGGGCACGCGGCTCTACCTGCTCGCGCCGGTGGTGCGCGGCCGCAAGGGCGAGTACCGCAAGGAGATCGCCGACTGGCAGCGCGCGGCTTCCAGCGGCTGAAGATCGACGGCGACTTCTACCCGATCGAGGACGCGCCGGCGCTGGAGAAGAACTTCAAGCACGACATCGACGTGGTGGTCGACCGCATCGTCGTGCGGCCCGACATGGCGGCCCGGCTGGCCGACAGCCTGGAGCAGGCGCTGCGCTGGCCGACGGCATCGCGGTGGCCGAGTGGGCGGACGCGCCCGCCGCGCCCACCTCTCCCGCCCGCGGGGAGAGGTCGAGCGAAGCGAGGGTGAGGGGCTTGGCGGTCCTGCCAGCGTGGCCTGCCCCTCACCCCGCCCTCTCCCCCACGCGCGGAGGGCGAGGGACGGGCCGAGGCGCATGCTGTTCTCCGAGAAGTTCGCCTGCCCGGTGTCGGGCTTCACCATCGCCGAGATCGAGCCGCGGCTGTTCTCGTTCAACAACCCGCCCGGCGCCTGCCCGGTCTGCGACGGCCTCGGCATGAAGCTGAAGTTCGACGCCGACGCTGGTCGTGCCCGACCAGAAAGGACCCTGCACAAGGGCGCGATCGCGCCCTGGGCCAAGTCGGCTCGCCCTATACCCAGACCCTGCAGGCGCTGGCCGGCACTACGGCTTCTCGATGGACGAGCCGTGGTGGAAGCTGCCGGAGGCGACGCGTCAGGTGATCCTCTACGGCTCGGGCGACGAGAAGATCCACTTCGTCTACGACGACAACGCCCGCAAGTACGAGGTCAACAAGACCTTCGAGGGCGTGGTCTCCAATCTCGAGCGGCGCTGGCGCGAGACCGATAGCAGTGGGTGCGCGAAGAGCTCGAGCGCTACCTGAGCGCGACGCCCTGCGACGCCTGCGGCGGCTTCCGCCTGAAGCCCGAGGCGCTGGCGGTGAAGATCGACGGCCAGCACATCGCCGAGGTCAGCCTGCTGTCGGTCCAGGCGGCGCGCGACTGGTTCGAGAACCTGCCGCAAAAGCTCGACGCCAAGCAGATCGAGATCGCCCGCCGCATCCTGAAGGAGATCAACGACCGCCTGCGGTTCCTGCTCGACGTCGGGCTCGAGTATCTGAACCTGTCGCGCGCGTCCGGCACGCTGTCGGGCGGCGAGAGCCAGCGCATCCGGCTGGCCAGCCAGATCGGCTCGGGCCTGACCGGCGTGCTCTACGTGCTCGACGAGCCGTCGATCGGCCTGCACCAGCGCGACAACGCGCGCCTGCTCGACACGCTGAAGGGCCTGCGCGACCTCGGCAACTCGGTGCTGGTGGTCGAGCACGACGAGGAGGCGATCCTGACCGGCCGACTACGTGATCGACATGGGCCCCGGCGCCGGCGTGCACGGCGGCGCAGATCGTCGCCGAGGGCAAGCCCGCCGACATCATGGCCAACCCGAAGTCGCTGACCGGCCAGTACCTGTCGGGCGCGCGGGAGGTCGCCGATCCCGGCGCGGCGCCGCGCGCCGACGCCGGAGCGCAAGCTGCAAATCGTCGGCGCCCGCGGCAACAACCTGAAGAACGTCACCGGCGAGATCCCGGTCGGGCCTCTTCACCTGCATCACCGGCGTCTCCGGCGGCGGCAAATCGACCTTCACCATCGAGACGCTCTACAAGGCCGCGGCGCGGCGGCTGAACAACGCCTCCGACGCGCCGGCGCCGCACGAGCGGATCGAGGGCCTGCCGAGCTCGACAAGGTGATCGACATCGACCAGTCGCCGATCGGCCGCACGCCGCGCTCGAACCCCGCCACCTACACCGGCGCCTTCACCCCCATCCGCGACTGGTTCGCCGGCCTGCCGGAGGCCAAGGCGCGCGGCTACCGGCCGGGCCGCTTCTCGTTCAACGTCAAGGGCGGCCGCTGCGAGGCCTGCCAGGGCGACGGCCTGATCAAGATCGAGATGCACTTCTTGCCTGACGTCTACGTCACCTGCGACGTCTGCAAGGGCAAGCGCTACGACCGCGAGACGCTGGAGGTGCGCTACAAAGGCAAGTCGATCGCCGACGTGCTCGACATGACGGTCGAGGAGGCGGCCGACCTGTTCAAGGCGGTGCCTTCAATTCGCGACAAGATGGAGACTCTGAAGCGCGTCGGCCTGGGCTATGTGAAAGTCGGCCAGCAGGCGACCACGCTCTCCGGCGGCGAAGCGCAGAGGGTGAAGCTGGCGAAGGAGCTGTCGCGCCGATCGACCGGCCGCACCCTTTACATCCTCGACGAGCCGACCACCGGCCTGCACTTCGACGACGTCGCGCAATTGCTCGAGGTGCTGCATGAGCTGGTCGACCAGGGCAACACGATGATCGTGATCGAGCACAACCTGGAAGTCGTGAAGACGGCCGACTGGATCGTCGACATGGGGCCCGAGGGCGGCGACGCCGGCGGCGAGGTCGTGGCGGCCGGAACGCCCGAGCAGATCGCTCGCAACCCGAAGAGCTACACCGGAGCCTATCTCAAGCCGGTGCTCGCGAGGAAGGGCGCAAAGGCGCGGCAGAGCGCGGCGGAGTGACCCTTCTCCCGCGCACGGAGCAGCGCGAAGCGCCGGATTAGGGTTTGCGTGCTATGCAAGGCTCAAACCGCGTCGTGCAGCGCCTTGGCGACGGCTTCCGGCGTCCGAGCGATGACCTGCAGGTGGCTCTTCGTCCCGGCGTCCGGCGTCCGGCGCCCGACGGCCCTGTTCCCAATCGCGCAACGTGAACTCTGATTATCGGCGCCGGTCGGTAGGGCAGCGGGGCAGGGAGCGGCACGGCTAGCCGCTGGGGATGGCTGGGTCCCGAGAGCCGGTGTACGATATGGTCATGAGAAAACAGGATGCGGTCGAAGCGCTGAGGGGACAAGCCGACGAAGTGAAGGCCCGTGGCGTCACGGCCCTTTATCTTTTCGGATCGATGGCTCGCGAGGAATTGCTCGCGGCGAGCGACCTTGATCTCTTCGTCGACTACGATCAGGGCGGCCGATTTTCCCTTGTCGACCTGGTCGGCGTCAAACAGCTCCTGGAGCGCCGCCTTGGCGTTCCGGTTGACCTGACGACCCGCGACAGCCTCGACCCGCTGCTGCGCAGTGGGATCGAGGCCTCGGCAGAGCGCGTCTTTTGATGGCGCGACTTGTCCGTCCGGCGTTGCTGGCCATTCTCGAAGCGATCGAAGGCATCGAAGCCGCCACGAAAGGCAAGACGTTCGACGACTTTGGCGGCAATTGGCTTCTCCGCCATGGGGTTCAGCGGGGCATCGAGATCATCTCGGAGGCGGCCCGCCGCATTCCGCCTGAAGTCCTGGCAAGCCAGCCACAGATCCCATGGTCGCAGATCGCGGGAATTGGCAACGTGCTGCGGCACGAATATCATCGGGTCTCCGACAGGCTGATATGGAATGTCGTTCAAGTGAATCTTCCGCCATTGAAGGCTGCCGTGTTGGCGATCGAGGCGGAGTTGAAAGATGAGCCATGATGCAAGCCCCTCCCGAACGAGGGTTCGTAACGTCTTCCGCAAGACTGCTTTGAACTCGATCGCCACGGCGCCCATCCAGAAGCGCGGGCATTCCGGGCATTCGGGATGTTCGCCACAAGGGTCGGCGCGCTCGGCGCGTCGTGGCGGCGCTGCGGACCGTTCACGCTTCAGGGCGGACACCTCCGAATATTGGGGTCTGATTGACTCTTGGTACATGCGCCGGACACGGCATGCCCGATGAAGCGCCCGCGGACTGGCATCTTGCGCTGTTATGCGGCAGCACGGGCGTCATGAAAACATCAGTTATATGGTCACCCGCGCCAAGCCTGAACGTCGTGAGGGTCGAACGGGGAGAACAGGCTTGGACGGTCACGGTGGACAGCCGGCAGCCGAGGAGCAGCAGCGCCCGGACGTCTTGAAGCAGCGTCAGGCGTGGTTTGGGGCGCAACTCGACCTCGATCCGAGGAAGCTCGTTTTCATCGATGAAACCGGGGCTTCCACCAATCTGGCGCGCAAAAGCGGACGCTGCCGGCGCGGGCGGCGGCTGCGCGTCGGCGTTGCGCATGGCCATTATAAGACGATCACCCTCGTGGCCGGGCTGCGCCTTTCGGGCCTCGTGGCGCAGAAGGCTTTCGACAAGCCGATGAATGCCGCCACGTTCGAGGACTGGGCGGAAAAATGTCTCGTCCCCACGCTCTCGAAGGGCGACGTCGTCGTCATGGACAATCTGTCGAGCCACAAGGGGCCAAGGGTCGAGAAACTCATCGAGGCCGCTGGAGCCGAGTTACGATATTTGCCGCCCTACAGCCCCGACATGAACCCCATCGAAAAGGCCTATTCCAAGCTGAAAGCCTTCCTGCGCAAGATTGCCGAGCGCACCGTCTCAGGCCTGATGAACGCCCTCGACGCCTGCGCCGAAATTTTTCAAACCCGCCGAATGCGTCAATTACTTCAAGGCCTGCCGATATGATACGGATTGATCGGAAACCGCTCTAAAGCGCTTGATGCGCCACGGACGCCAGGCGATTCGGCAACAGCTATTCGATGAAATCAGAGCGCTTTTTGAAGGTGGCAGTTCCGTCAGGGAGATCGCTCGCAAGCTCGGTCTTGGTCGCCGACGGGTCGAACGTTGGGTCCGTCGCATCGATTTGCCGGATCGCAACACCATGGCGCCAAATCCGTGCACCCCAGCGTATTTCGGCGCTCTGCTGGCGCGGCGTTGGGCTGAAGGCATTACCAAAGTCCGGCACTTGTTCGCTGAGATTCGCCATCGCGGCTATACCGGGTCCTACAGCCATCTGGCACGTTTCCTCGCTCCCTGGCGCAACTGCGAGCCTTCATTCGATGGTGACGAGCAGGTGCGTGTCGAGCAGGAGGAGCCAGCGCCGGTCCGTGTGCGAACACTGGATCCGATGACCGGCCGCGCGATCTCGCCGCTGACTGCGGCGGCGCTTTGCGTCAAACCCCGTGGCCAGATGACCGCCCGGCAGGTCGCCAACGTCGATGCGCTGAAGGCGGCGTCGACGGAGTTCACCGCGATGCGGCATCTGGCGATGCGGTTTCAAGGTCTGCTTCGCGGTGGAACGCGGGAGAGGCTGGATGCGTGGCTGATCGACGGGCGCGCGTCTGGGATCTACGCGATGCAGCGTTTTGCGAGGACGATACGGCAGGACCTGGAGGCTGTTCGGAACGCTGTGATGGAACCGTGGAGCAACGGGCAGACCGAAGGACAGATCAACAAATTGAAAACCCTCAAGCGAGCAATGTATGGCCGCGCCGGTGTCGAGTTGCTCCGCGCTCGGATGATGCCGTTGTAGGAAGACGACTTGCACCAGAAGTCAATCAGACCCCATTTAAGCGCAGCGCAACAGCGCAGCATCGGCTCAATCACGTGCGTTTGCGATGCCAAATACTGCCAAGCTGTCCGGCAACAGCTATTCGATGAGATCAGGACGCTTTTTGAAGGTGGCAGTTCCATCCGGGAAATCGCCCAAAAACTCGGTCTTGGTCGCCGGCGGGTCGAACGGTGGGTCCGTCGGATCGATTTGCCGGACCGCAACACAATGGCGTCAACCCCTTCCGCCCCGGCGTATTTTGGCGTTCTGCTGGAGCGGCGGTGGGCCGAAGGCATCACTAAGGTTCGGCACTTATTCGCCGAGATACGCCATCGCGGCTATACCGGGTCCTTCAGTCATCTGGCGCGTTTCCTTGCTCCCTGGCGCGGCGGCAAGCCTTTACTCGATGGCGACGAGCAGGGGGAGCGGGCCCCGGTCCGCGTGCGAACGCTGGATCCGATGACTGGTCGCCTGATCTCGCCGCTCACCGCCGCGGCGCTGTGCGTCAAACCCCGCGGCCAGATGACCGCCCGGCAGGCCGCCAACGTCGCCGCGCTGAAAGCGGCGTCCGCCGAGTTCACCGCGATGCGGCGCCTGGCGATGCGCTTTCGAGGCCTGCTTCGTGGCGGAACGCCGGAGGGCCTGGACGCTTGGCTGATCGACGCTCGCGCGTCTGGCATCTACGCGTTGCAGCGTTTCGCGAGGACGATACGCCAAGACCTGGAGGCGGTTCGGAACGCTGTGTCGGAACCCTGGAGCAACGGACAGACCGAAGGACAGATCAACAAATTGAAGACCCTCAAGCGAGCCATGTATGGCCGCGCCGGAGTCGAGTTGCTCCGCGCTCGGATGATGCCGTTGTAGAAAGACCACTTGCACCAAGAGTCAATCAGACCCGAATATTGCGTGCTCCGACAATCTATCGCATCCTGTTCGGTGAGGGGATTTCAGGGGACGCATTTTCGCGCGCCTGGCGACGCCATTGATGGAGTTCGAGCCGTTGAACTCGTCCGGAGCCAAGGATGGGCTGTCGGCCATCCCCCAGGCGGTGGTTCAGCCTCTGACCCGCGCCGCGATCTTTCTGGTCGCGACCATGAACCCCGGCCCAGCCAACCGCGACATGGTCCGGTCATTCTGCGGCGACCTGCCGGGACTTCTGCGCGCCGTGGGCTTCCGCGATATCGAGGGAAGCCTGTCTTGCGTGATGGGTTTCGGGTCCGAGGCCTGGGACAGGCTATTCGGTTCGCCGCGGCCGGCCGAATTGCATCCGTTCCGCGAAATCCGGGCTGGCTCTCGGCATGCGGTCGCCACGCCGGGTGATCTCCTTTTTCATATCCGTTCGAAGCGCATGGACCTGTGTTTTGAACTGGCGAAGCAGATCATGACGCGCCTCGGGGACGCGGTCTCGCCCGTCGACGAAGTGCATGGGTTCAAATATTTCGATGATCGTGATCTCATCGGCTTTGTCGACGGAACGGAGAACCCAATGGGTCAGGCGGCGATCGACGCCGCGTTGGTGGACATCGAGGATGTGGCGTTCGCCGGCGGCAGTTATGTGCTGGTGCAAAAATACCTTCACGATCTAATGGCCTGGGACGCGCTGCCGAACGAGGCGCAGGAGCGCATCATCGGGCGCACCAAACTTTCCGACATCGAACTCGACGACGCGGTCAAGCCGACGTTCGCCCACAATGCGTTGACCACGATCGTGGAGGGCGGCGAAGAGAAGAAATTCTTCGCGACAATATGGCGTTCGGCAATGTCGCGCAGCGCGAATTCGGCACCTATTTCATCGGCTACGCGCGTTCGCCCCGAACGATCGAGCAGATGCTGTCGAACATGTTCGTCGGCCTGCCTACTGGCAACTACGATCGGCTGCTGGATTTCAGTCGCGCCGTCACGGGAAGTCTCTTCTTCGCCCCATCCGCCACATTTCTCGAGAGCGTTGCGGACGACGAGCCCGCGACAGCAGCGTCGCCTGCCGACGTCGTCGTTGCACCCTCGCAACCGGATACGTCGGCGCGCGACGGTTCGCTCGGCATCGGATCTCTCAAAGGAGACCCATCGCATGAATAATCTTCACCGCGAGCTCGCCCCTATTTCCGACGAGGCATGGTCTCAAATCGAGCAAGAGACGACGCGCACCCTCAAGCGGTATCTCGCGGGCCGCCGAGTCGTGGACGTGCAGGGACCCGGCGGCGTTGCGTTGTCGGCGGTCGGGACCGGCCATCTGCGCAATGTCGAGGCCCCGGGCGACAATATCCTGGCGCACCAGCGCGAGGTCAAAGCCCTCGTCGAACTGCGCGCGCCATTCGATCTCGACCGTCAGCAGATCGACGACGTGGCCCGTGGCGCGAACGACTCGGATTGGCAGCCCGCGAAGGAAGCCGCGCGCCGGCTCGCCTTTGCCGAGGACCGCGCCATCTTCGAAGGCTATTCCGCCGCCGGCATCGAAGGGATCCGCCAGGGAACCAGCAATGCCGCAATGACCCTCCCTGCCGACGTCAGGGACTACCCCGACGCCATCGCGCAAGCGGTTAGCCAATTGCGTCTTGTCGGCGTCAACGGTCCCTACTCGGTCTTGCTGAGCGCCGACGCCTATACCGGACTCAGCGAAACGAGGGACCATGGATATCCGGTGCTGGAGCATATCAAGCGCCTCGTGGACGGCGAGATCATCTGGGCCCCGGCGATTACAGGCGCATTCGTGCTCACGACGCGTGGCGGCGACTTCGGCTTGCACATCGGCCAGGACATATCCATCGGCTATTTGAGCCACACCGATGCGGCTGTCCGATTGTACCTGCAGGAGACTTTCACATTTCTCCTGCTCACGGCGGAGGCCGCCGTTGCGCTGGCCCCCGGCTCGAAAGCGTAGCCGAATTCCTGGCGCCATGCGGTAGAAGACTTCGCCTCCCGCCACGCGATCCCCGCATGGCCGTCGGGATCGCGTTGGAAGCCGCCGAGCGGCGGGGAACATCGCATCGATCACGGCGATTGTAAGTGGGACGACGCGGAACCATCGGGACCGCAGCTTCGTGCTCGCCGCCGCGCCGAAGCCGGTTCGATGACCCTCGGCCGCCAAGCCGGTCGGGCTCGGGCGTCAAAGCTGAAACGGGCGGCGAGCGGGCGGTGTGAGAAGGTCTCTTCGACCATGACCAGCGCGCGCAATTCTGCTCTGCTCGCCGCGGCGACCGTTCTGAGCGGCTGGGTGGCCGGCGCCGCGCTCGAACGATCGGCGGTCGGGGCGCCCGTGTGGCGGGCGCTCGGCCCCGAGGCTTGGGCGAGCTTCAGTCGGGGCCCGGCTTTCGGAACGGGTCTCACGCTGGACGCCGCTGTCGGGGTGGTGGCGGCGGCGCTGATGTTTGCGGCTGCCGCATCCGGCCATTTCGACCGCGATGGGCGACGGGAGACGCCGGTCTCCCTGATCCTCGCCATCATTTTCTCCCTGATCGGCCTGCTGCTCACCGCCAAAGCCGCCCACCTGGTGCAGTTTATCGACGCGGCCCAACCGGCGGCGGATCTTCAGCCCATCTTCGATCAATACGTGATCTGGGGCGTCGACTTTCGCGCTGCGGCCGACGCCGCGGCGTTCGTCGCCGTGGTCTGGACGCTCCTGGCTTGGGGCGCCTCCGGCGCATCGCGGAGTTCTTGGACCGCCGAACCGCCGGTTGTCGGCCATGAGGGGGTGGAAGGCGGAGCCTACGCTGGCCCGTCCCGAACGGACTGAGAGTCGCCGCGCCTGCCCTTGCAGATTGAAATCAGCGGTGCCGTCAGCATCCGCTGCTGCGGCGAATTCTCCCGCTGCTCCGCCCGCTGCGCTGGATTCAGACCAGCGCTTTGAATTTGCAAGCACTTTAGCCGCGGGAGGCGCGGCGGAGAAGCAAATCCAGTCGGGCGATCCGCCTAAAATCATCCCGCTCCCGTCTTTCAACCCGTCAGCTCCATGACCGTCATGTGGCCGTTTTTGGCCGGCCAGGCCCGGGCGATGATCCGCTCCTGGTTGAACTCGCCGATAATCGGCCGGTCCTCGACGGCCGGCAGCTTCAGCGTGGTATGCCACGCGGCGGGCACGCCGTGCGGGATGTCGGCGGGCTCCTTGCCGTCCAGGAGCACGATGTCGCGTGGCAGACCGAAATAGCCTCGCGGACGGTCCATCCGCACCACCGCCTCGGCGCCGGCGTCGTCCTTGCCCGCCGCGGCGGGCCTCAGATCGATCTGGTCGAACGAACGCGGCAGAGGCGAGCGATAGATATGGGTGATCGGCGCGTCGGGCGCCGCGACGACGAATTCGAGCGGCGTCGCGGCGTCGAACGTCGCCGGGCCCCAGACGCCGTCGGCGCCGGTCGTCTTCGTCAGCGCGGGTCCGCCTTGCCGCTCGCCGGTCTCGGCGGTGACGCGATAGACCTCGACCCGCGCGCCTTCGACCGGGCGGTTGGTCGGCGTGCCGTTGACGACGCCGGTGACGCGCCCGTTCAGGATCACTTCCGCCTCGGGCGCGATCGCGATGCGCGCCGGGGCGCGGCCGGTGATGAACCTGTAGATCTGGGCGAAGGCGACCGGGCTCAAGGCCGTCTCACGATGATCGACCTCGCCGAGCAGGACGTTCGAGGCGCCTTTGAGCGCCGGTCCGTCGGCGGTCACATTCGTCGCCATGCCGGGATGGCCGATGAAGCGGCCGTCGGGCTGCGCATAGAGGTCATAGCCGTCGCTGCGCAGCGTCATGAACGGCACGCCCAGCGTGACCTCGCTGTCGCCCGCGTTGAGTTTCTTCAGGAAAGGGCCGCGCCCGTTGTATTCGCTGCCGAGCACCGCGTCGGTGGCGAAGACGCCGTGATTGGGCGTGCCGCCGAGCGCCGCCTTTTCGACGCTCCCCGGATTGGCTGCGACATAGCTGCGCGTCGAATATCCGCCGCGCGACAGCGCGACGATCGCCACCTTGTGCGCGCCGGTTTGCGCCTTGACGCCGTCGATGAACGTCGTCAGTTCGCGTAACTGGTCCTGGGTCGAGGAGCGGTTGGCTTGCGCGACGCTATCGTCGTCGCGCGCCTGCGGATCGGTGAAGCTGATGGCGAAAAGCCGGTTTCGCGGGTAGCCGTTGCTCTCGAACCGCCAGATCTGCGTCTCCCAGGTCGCGGCCAGATCGCTGTCGCCGTGCACGAAGACGATCGGAACGGCCGATTGCTCCTCGGCGAACGCTGTTCGTCGGAGCCCAGCGAGCGCGACTGCGGCACTCCCCTGGAGAAAGCGGCGGCGGTTCAGCATTGAGCGTTCTCGCTTGATGCGCCTGGTTGACGCGCCAGGCCTTCGGCTTCGAGGGAGCATACGCAATCGGCGCGGCGGCGCAAAACCGTGTCGTCGCTTTCTGTCGCATGAGCCGTCGGCAGAGCCTCGCACCGCCTTTCGTCGCGCCCTCTCTGCTCGGAACACCGGAACTTCTGTCGCGAGCGCCGTCGAGGGCGACGATCGGCCGCGCGCGCATGCGCTCCCGTCGCGTCGTGTAACGGCTTCCGGCATGCGGGCGATGACCCGCAGGTCGCTCTGCGTCGCGGCGCCCGACGGCCCTGTGCCCACTCGCGCAACGACGCGGCCGGATTTCCGATTCGCGCGGCGAAGGCGGCCTGCGAGGTGTTCAGGGCGAGCGTGTACGCTTACTTCGATGAGATATTATCGGTGGGCCCGACGGTTAGCGGCACGTTGAAAGCTACCACAGGCTCTCTCAACCCCTTCAGGGCAAGCGCTCCCATTTCTTCGAGCGTCGTCGCCTTCTCGACCTCGACGGCGACTCGCTGGGCGACAAGGATTTGTCCGTCCTTGGCCTCCGCGCAGAGACGGGCGGCAAGATTACATACCGTGCCGATCGCGGTGTAGCCGGAGCGATCAGCGAAACCAATCTGGCCCAATGTCGCATAGCCCTGAGCTATCCCGACGCCAAAGCCCAGCTCACGGCCGCGCCGGCGCCACTTGGCAGTCAATGCGCCGGCGGCTTGCCGCATCGTCACTGCCATCTTGATCGCGCGCTCCGCCGGATCGGGACAGGGGACCGGGTCATTGAAGAACACCATAATCCCGTCGCCCGAGAACTGGTCGAGCGTCCCCTCGAATTGAAGGACGAGAGGTCCCAACGCGCCGTGGTACTCGCGCAGCAGATCGAGCACTTCCTCTGGTTCGGCCGTCTCGGTGAAGGCGGTGTAACCGCGCAAATCGCAGAACACGACGACGATCTCGCGGCGATGGCTTTCGAGGATCTGCTCGTTGCCTTGCGACACGATCAACTCCGCCAGCTGCGGAGCCAGAAACCGCTTCAGTCGCCCGATCCGTCCCAACTCCGCGACCTGTTCTGCGACCCGCGCTTCGAGACCGCGGTTCAGCTCCGCTATCTGATCGGTGCGCTCGCGCAGTTCGTCGAGCAGCCGCGCGTTCTCCATCGCAATGACCGCCTGAGAAGCGAAGTTTTGTAGCAGCGCGATCTGCTTGTCGGTGAATACCCGCACATCAGGGCTACTTGCGACCACATAGCCCAATAGAACCTTGTCTCTTCGTAACGGCACAAATAACGCGCTGCGCATGCCGGAAAGCTTGAGTGAACTCTGTATAATTGGGTCGTCGACCTCAGTTGCATCCTGAACTGAAGCAAACGAACAACCACCGATCAACTGTTGGACGGGGTGGTTCGGGCCCGGGTGAAATGGCTGTCTTATCAATTGCGCAAACGCAGGTGACAGACCGTGCGCGGCCACTGCGCGAAAGGTCTCACCATCAGTTATGTACAAGCTGCCACGGTCGGCGCCGCAGAGGCCGTGCGCCTTTTCCAAAATGACGTCGAAAACTGGCGCAAGATTGCCGAGCGATGCGTTAATCACCTGTAACACCTCGGCGCTTGCGGACTGCTGCTTGAGCGCCTCGTCACGCTCGGCTTTGCACTCTGCAAGCTGACTTTGCAGGACGGCTATGACCTGCTCGGGATCGGCTGACGTGTCATTGGGCGTCGTGTTCAATTTGCCACCCTCGTCGGGACCGACCTTCCGGGCGGATCATACCTAGATCGGGAGGGCCGCGACAGGTTGCCGCCTGGACCGGCGGCGGAGCGTCGAGGAACGATTGCCGGGGCGCCCTGATCACCCTCCGGCGCGCTACGCCGAGATCCGCTTCGGCGCCCCGGCCACGAGGCCGCGCGCGGGGCGCGCCCCATCGTCGTATCGATCGCCCGGGATGCCCGCCCAGAGCGCGGAGCCATTAACCCTGGCGGGCAGCCGCCTCGAAAATGTCTTGCGCTGTGAACAAATAAGGAACATAATGTGGTCTGAGCGACTTTCGAACAGAGTCCGTCCAGCCCAGGCGGAAACGACGCCGGCATGGATAAAAATCGGGCGGCGGCGATGAATCGGAGGCTCATTGGCCGGCTGGCGCCCGAGGGGGGCCAAGAAGGGCGAGGAGGCGGGGCACGGAGACGCAAACGATCAAACGATTTGGATTCCGGTGTAAAGCCTTGAAAATTATAGATTCTAGGAAGACTTTTTGTTTGCTCCGGCTTCCCTTGGCTTTGCTCCGGCTTCCCCGGACTTTGGCGCAATATCCACTGGCTTTGATTGTTTTACCCCTATGATAACGGGTGATTTGCGAATGGGTGGGTGTTGTTGCGCGTTGGCGGCGACTTGGGGTCGGCGCCGCGTCCGGGTGGGACCGACGCCGCGACGGCTTGGGTTTGCCGCCACGAACTGTTGGCTGCCCGACCGCTCAGGCCGCTTTCCGTCGCGCCATCTCCGCCCGGAACAGCGGGATCTCGACGCTGAGCGCCGCGGCCATGCTCGGCCTTGCGCGCATGCGGTCGAGATAGGCCTTCATGTTCGGATAGGACGCGAGGTGGATCTCGGGCGTCGCCTGGGTCCAGTTCAGCACCGTCGCCAGATAGCCGTCGGCGACGCTGAAGGTTTCGAGCAGGAACTCCCGCCCCGCCAGCTTGCCGTCGAGGTAGGCGAAGCGGGAGAGGTATTTCTTCACCACCCAGGCCTTGACCTCGGGCGGCGTCTCGCGCCCGAGCAGAGGCGTCATCAGGCCGATGTGCAGTTCGCTTCCCACGAAGCTCAGCCATTGCCGCAGCCTCGCCCGCGCGAGAGCGTCGGACGCGGGCGGGGCAAGCTTCGCCTCGGGAAAGGCGTCGGCGATATATTGCAGGATGGCGGCGTTCTCGGTCAGCACGGTTCCGTCGTCGAGGCGGAGCGCCGGCACGTAGCCAACCGGGTTGATGGCCCGATAATCCTCACCCGTCGCGAGCACCCTTTTCGTATTCGGATCGACCTCGATGAAATTGACCGTCAGCCCCTGCCTCGGCGAAGGCGATGCGCGCCGACATCGAGCAGGCGAGCGGGGAAAAGAACAGGTCCATGCGATTCTCCCTGGCGATTATCTGTTTGGCTGTTTATGTACCTTTTCGCATAAAATAGATTCAGTCAAGAGTTTTGTGCAAAATGGTACAAAAGCTACGCGCATCTTCCGCAGTCCCGCCCCGCCGACCGGGCCGCCCGCGCGCATTCGAGGCCGGTGCGGCCCTGACCCACGTCATGGAGGCCTTCTGGAAGGACGGCTTCGCAGCGACCTCGCTCGACGACCTGAGCGCTGCGACCGGGCTCAACCGGCCGAGCCTGTACGGCGCCTTCGGCGACAAGCGCGCGCTTTACGTCCAGGCATACCGCCGCTACCGCGAGCATGTGCGCGACGCATTCGCACCATTGTTCGCCGAGAAGGCGCCGCTGCGCGACAAGCTGCGGCGCATCCTTCTTGCCGCGCTCGATCTCTATCTCAGCGGCGAAGAGGGTCCGCGCGGCTGCTTCACCGTGCTCAGCGCCTCCTCCGACGCGGTCTCCGACCCAGAGATTCGCAAGATTGTCGTGGAAGCGATCGACAGTACCGATCGCGCCTTCGAGCGCCTGTTCGAGGCGGCGCGGGCCGCGGGCGAGCTTCCTGCCGAGGCCGATCCGCGGCGCCTGGCGCGCGTCGCTTCGGCCGCAGTCCATACGCTGTCGATCCGCGCCCGCGCCCGCATTCCGCGCGCCGCGATCGAGCCGATCGTCGACGACGCCGTTTACGCGCTGTGCGGCCCGGCGCCGCGGCGGAAGGCGCCGCGAGGCGCGACGAAGCGCGGAACGGTTGAGTAAGCTCTCGTTCGCTATAATCCGGCGGAGGCGCGACGGCCGCGCCAATTCTTCGCAAGCTCTTGGAGTCGCCAATGATCATCGCAACGACGGAGAACGTCGCCGGGCATCGGACCGTGCAGACGCTCGGACAATGTTTCGGCGTCGTGGTCCGCAGCCGCGGCCTCGGCGGCAATCTGATGGCCGGCTTGCGTTCGATCGTCGGCGGCGAGATCCACGAATACACCCAGCTTCTCGAGGAGGCGCGCCGCCACGCGCTCGATCGGCTCGTCCAGAACGCGACCGCCATGGGGGCGAACGCCGTCCTGATGATGCGCTACGACAGCGCCGAGATCGGCGATACGATGAGCGAGATCGTGGCTTACGGCACAGCAGCCGTTATCGAACGCGCGGCGTGACCGTCTGCCTCGCCTCGCTCTTCTGGATTGCGGTTCCAGCCGCGCTCGTCCTGGTCTGGCTCCTGTTCCGCAGCGGCGGCTACAAGCGGCGCCCTTTGGACGCGCCGCCGGGGCGCGACTGGACATTCACCGGCGAACGCTTCGTCGATCCGCAGTCGGGCGAGCTGATCGAGGTGTGGCTCGCGCCGCGCACGGGTGAGCGTGCTTACGTGCGGGCGCGATCGGGCGACCCGAACAGCAAGGTCAAGTGAGTTGTCATCCTCCAGATGCGGAAGGCTGGCCCTCCTTCCGATTCTCACACCAGCGCATGTCCGGGTCTTCATCTTTTCGGCGCCAATCGCTGACATCTCGTCGCCACTGTTGAGGAAGAGAGACCTCTCGAGCAGGAAAATCGATTGAGCTTGTGGCCTGACGCCCGTTTGCAAGGCCGCCCGGACGAGGAAACATGAAGACCGCAATCGTTCGCATCGGCGTTGCGCTCCAAGCGCCGTGAATAACCGCTTTGCCGAGGTCTTCATCCGAAGGCCGGTAGCGACGACGCTGCTGACCATCGGCATCATTTTCGCCGGCCTCCTGGGGTATGCGCAACTGCCGGTTGCGCCGCTGCCGCAGGTCGATTTCCCAATCGTCTCCGTTCAGGCCCATATGCCGGGCGCCAGCCCCGACACTATGGCGACGGCGGTCGCGGCCCCGCTGGAACGCCATCTCGGCCAGATCGCCGACGTCAACGAGATGACGTCGCAGAGCACGCTCGGCTCGACGCGCATCACCCTCCAGTTCGGCCTCGACCGAAATATCGATGGCGCGGCCCGCGACGTCCAGGCGGCGATCGTCGCCGCGCGCGTCGATCTGCCGACCAGCCTGCGGCAGAACCCGACCTACCACAAGGTCAACCCCGCCGACGCGCCGATCATGATCATCGCGATGACTTCGTCGACGCACACCGCGGGTCAGCTCTACGATCTCGCCTCCAACGTCCTTCAGCAGCGGCTGTCTCAGCTCCCCGGCATTGGCGAGGTCGACGTCTGGGGCTCTGCGCTTCCGGCCGTCCGCGTCGAGATCAACCCGACGGCGATCTTCCATTACGGCATCGGGCTCGAGGATATCCGGGCCGCGCTCGCCTCCGCCAACGCCAACAGCCCCAAGGGCGCGATCGAGGACGACAACGCTCATTATCAGATCTACTCCAATGACCAAGCGACCAAGGCAGCGCAATACCGCGATCTGGTGATTGCGTATCGCAACGGCGCCGCGGTCCGCCTTTCAGATGTCGCAGAGGTGACCGATTCCGTCGAGGACCTACGCAACGCCGGTATCGTTGATGGAAAACCGGGCATCGTTGTATCGCTGCTGCGCCAGCCCGGCGCGAACATTATCGACGCCGTCGACAACGTTCGGGCGGAACTGCCGCTCCTCGCCGCCTCTCTGCCCGGCGACGTCGATCTGACGGTCGCGGTCGACCGATCGAAGACCATTCGCCAATCCCTGGCCGACACACAGAAGACGCTGATCATAGCGGTCCTCCTGGTGATCCTGGTGGTGTTCGCCTTCTTGCGGAGTGTGCGGGCGGCGGCGATTCCGAGCGTCGCGGTGCCGACCTCGATCATCGGCTCGTTCGGAGTGATGTATCTGCTCGGCTTCAGTCTCGACAATTTGTCGCTGATGGCGCTGACCATTTCGACTGGCTTCGTCGTCGACGACGCGATCGTCGTGCTCGAAAACATCTCGCGCTATCTCGAACAGGGCATGCCGCGCCTTCAGGCGGCCATCAAGGGGGCCAACGAGGTCGGCTTCACCGTCCTCTCGATTAGTCTGTCGCTGATCGCAGTGTTTGCGCCGCTCGTCTTCTTCGGCGGGATCGTCGGGCGCCTGTTCAACGAATTCGCGGTTACGCTGTCGGTGGCGGTGATGATCTCGCTCGTGGTGTCTCTGACGACGACGCCGATGATGTGCGCTCTCATCCTCCGGCGCGAGCGGATCGTCCACCACGGACGCCTCTATCGCGCAACGGAGCATGTCTTCGACGCGATGCTGGCGTTCTATCGAAGAACGCTGCGCGCCGCGTTGCGTCGCCCGGGCGCCGTCATGCTCACGCTTCTGGCCACGATTGGGCTCAACTACTACATGTTCCGCTATGAGATGACTTATGGCCTCTTTCCGGTTCAGGACACGGGGCTCATCCTGGGCGGGATCGTTGCGGATCAAAGCATCTCGTTCCAGTCGATGAAGGCGAAGTTCGAGCAGTTGCTGACGATCGTTCGGGACGACCCTGCGGTCGCGAGTGTCGTCGGATTCACGGGCGGTCGGCAGACGAACGTCGGCTTTGCCTTCATGTCGCTCAAGCCCTATGCGGACCGCAAGGTTACTGCCGACGAGGTCGTGAACCGCCTGCGCGCCAAGGCGCAGGTCGCAGGAGCCCGCTTGTTCATGTTCACTGGATCCGACCTGAGGACTGGTGGCCGGGCGAGCAACGCGGCCTATCAGTACACGCTGCTCTCAGACGACACCTTGGAACTCTATAAGTGGACGCCGAAGCTTATAGAGGCGCTGATGGACAACCCTGTCCTCAAGGACGTCAATTCCGACCAGCAGCAGGGCGGGCTCGAGACCGATGTCGCCATCGACCGAGACACGGCGATGCGGCTGGGCCTCACCCTGAATCCGATCGACAACACACTCTACGACGCGTTCGGCCAGCGCCAGGTTTCGGTAATCTATAGCGCGCAGAACCAATACCATGTCGTCATGGAGGTCGCCCCGCGCTACTGGCAGGATCCGCGCACGCTCAGCGACCTTTACGTCTCGACCTCTGGCGCCAATCCGACCGGGGTGCAGCAGACGGGCCTCCCCGCGGGGAGTTATGCCTCGACCACCGGAGCGGGCAACACCGCCGCGACGATCGCGGCGGATTCTGCTCGCAATCTCGCAACCAACGCACTCGCGGCCAGCGGACACATGAGCGCGTCAACCGGCGCGGCCGTCTCGACGTCGCTCGAGAGGATGGTCCCGCTCTCGGCCTTCGCTCGTTTCTCGCGGGGACATACGCCGCTCAGCGTCAACCATCAGGGATTGTTCGCCGCCTCGACGATCTCGTTCAATCTGGCGCCCGGCCGGGCGCTGAGCGAAGCCAAGACCGAAATCGACAATGCGATCCAGCGCATCGGCATGCCCTCGACGGTGCACGGCGCCTTCGCCGGCACCGCGGCGACCTATCAGCAATCGCAATCCAACATGCCGATGCTGTTTGCAGCGGCCCTGCTGACGATCTACATCGTGCTCGGCATTCTCTACGAGAGCCTTATCCATCCGATCACCATTCTGTCGACGCTGCTTTCGGCCAGCGTCGGAGCGGCGCTCGCCTTGTGGCTGTTCGATACGCAGTTCACCGTCATCGCGGCGATCGGCGTGCTGTTGCTGATCGGCATTGTGAAGAAGAACGCGATCATGATGGTCGACTTCGCGCTGGAGGCCGAGCGGCAAGGGTTGAACACGCGCGAGGCGATCGAGCAGGCTTGCCTTTTGCGTTTCCGTCCGATCATGATGACAACCTGCGCGGCGATTTTCGGGGCCCTGCCGCTCGCTTTCGGAACGGGCGAGGGGTCAGAGTTGCGGCACCCGCTCGGCATCACCATTGTCGGCGGCTTGATCGTCAGTCAGGTCCTGACGCTCTATACGACGCCGGTGGTTTTCATTTACCTCGACTTGTTTGGGAAGTGGCTGGGGCGGCTGTGGAATTGATATTACTTGCGCGCCAATCCGGAGCCGCTTGAGCGAACGGGATAGGGGGAGGGACGCTTGGCGCCGGGCGCGGAATTTTCTGAACCAGACTGGAACCGACGCCGGTCTTAATCTTTTCGCCGCGAGGCGCTAATCTTTCAACTCCAGCATCGCGGAGGACCAACGCATGTCGACGCCGATCGGGAAATTCGTCTGGTACGAGTATATGGGCGACGACCTTGCCGCCGCGGTCGGGTTCTATACGCATGTGCTCGGCTGGACGGCGGAGGACAGCGGAATGGCCGACTTCCCCTACAAGGTGGTGTCGGCCGGCACGACGCCGATCGCCGGAATGATGACGATTCCCCCGACGCCAAGTCGATGGGCGCAAGGCCGTCATGGATGGGCTACATCTGGGTCGAAGACGTCGACGCCGCGCTGCCGAAGCTGATGGCGGCCGGCGGAAAGGTGTTCAAGGCGCCGACCGACATTCCCGGAATTCGGCCGATTCGCCGTGGTCGCCGACCCTTACGGCGGAACCTTTATGCTCTTCCGCGACTTGGAGGGGAACCCGCCGCCGCCCGCGGCGTCGGGCGCGCTGGGCACGGTCGGCTGGCATGAGTTGCACGCCGACGACGGCGGCAAGGCCTTCGATTTCTATTCCAGCTTCTTCGGCTGGAACAAGGACGGCGAGTTCGACATGGGACCGATCGGCGTCTACCATTTGTTCAACACCCGCCATGGCGAGCAAGGCGGCATCATGACCCGCATGCCGCAGACGCCGACGGCGTTCTGGCTCTACTATTTCAATGTCGACGGCGCGGAGGCGGCGGCGGGGCGGATCACGGCGCGCGGCGGGCGGATCATCAACGGGCCGCATGAGGTTCCCGGCGGGCAATGGATCGTGCAGGCGCATGATCCGCAGAACGCGATGTTTGCCGTGGTCGCGCCAAAGCGCTAAGGCGGGGGCGCTCCGCCTTACCTTATCCCGATCTCGATCAGGCTCGGCCCGTCCCGCTCGAGCGCCTTCACGACCGCGGCGCCGATCGCCGCGCGATCGTCGGCCCGAACCGCTGGCACGCCCATCGACGCCGAAAGCGCCTGAAAGTCGATCGCCGGCTCGATGATAGCCATGCCGACGAACCGACCGGCGACGGCGTTGGAATAGCCGAGGCTCGTGGCGACGTTTTGCAGCACGCCGTAGCGGCGATTATTGAACACGAAGAAGATCACCCGCGCCCGGTAATGCGCGGCGCTCCAAAGGGCCTGCGGCGAATACATCGCCCCGCCGTCGCCAACGAATGAGGCGACCCAGTCCGCGCCGGCCAAGGACGCGCCGATGGCGGCGGGCATGTTACAGCCGAGCACCCCGCCGCGGGCGAAGAAGTAGCGACCGGGCCGGGTGATGAGCAGGTCTTGCACCCGGCCGAAGGTGGCGGCGGAGTTGTTTGCGATCAGCGCGGTTGCCGGCAACGCATCGAGCGCCGCCAGCACCGCTGCGTCCGCAGAAAGCGGCGAGTCGGTCTCGGCAAGAATCTCCGCCCGCAACGCCTCCATCACGGCGCGCTTCTTCGCGCCGCGTGCGGCGAGCAAGACTTCAACCCGGTCGCGGTCGACAATGTCGGCGAGTCGCTTCGCCGCGGCGGAGAGCGTCAGGCCAACGTCGCCGAGGAGCGCTAGGTCGGCGGCCTGCTCGCGGCCGAACGCCTCCGGATTGTCGGCAATGTGCAGAATGGCGACGCCTTCCGGCACCGGCTCGGCGGCGCGATAGGGATAAGCGACGAAAGCGCGTCCGCCGACGAGCACGATCGCCTGGGCGTTGGCGAAATGCTCGCGCATCACGGCGAAGTCCGGCTTCATGACGCCCGCCCGTGAGGGATGGCCCGAGGGAAAGGCGACGCGTGAGGTAAGCTGCGTCCCCCAGACCGGGAATCCGCCCGCCTCGACGAAGGCGGTCAAGCCCGCGCTGATCGAGGCCGACAGGTCGTCGCCGAGCAAAACGACCACCTTGTCCGGATCGAGTGTTGCGAGAAGCTCGGCAAGGCGCGCCGCATCGGGCGAGGCCCCGAGGCGCGGCGGAGCGGAGGCCCGCGGGGTCTTGCCGCTCACCTCCTGGTCGAGGACGTCCATCGGCAGCGACAGGAACACCGGTCCTGAAGGCGCGGTGCGCGCGACCGTGAAGGCGCGGCGCAGCGCTTGCCCGACGTCCTCCCCGCGCCGAACTTCCTTCGCCCATTTGGTCACTGGCGCGGCGAGCGCGACGAGGTCGCCCGACAGCCAGGGCTCGGTCATCAGGTGACGGGTGTCCTGCTGTCCCGCGGTGATGACAAGCGGCGTCTCGCTCGCCTTGGAGGCGACCAGCACCCCCATTGCATTGCCGAGTCCGCCCATCGCATGCAGGCTGACGAAGCCCGCCCGCCCCGACGCCAGCGCCCACCCATCCGCCATGCCGACCGCCGTGGCCTCCTGGAGGCCGAGGACGTAGGTGATGTCCGGCGCGTCGACGAGCGCGTCCATCAGCGGCATTTCGGTCGAGCCGGGATTGCCGAATACGTGGGTGATCCCCTCGTCGCGGAGGATGTCGAGCAGAACGTCACGGGCTCGTCGGGCCATTTTTGCAACCCTCTGGTGTTAAGACGCGTCAGGCCTCGGCGCGAGAAGGGGCGCCGACATGTCTTTAAGGAGACATCGCCGAGGTGGGCCCAATATGCCGATCAGGAAACTCCGACTTGGCCTCAAAAAACTCGAGACAATTCCAGGCATGACACCCTCGCATGCTGTTTGGGGAAACAGCACGAAGCCGGGTGATGCCGCTAAAGAGACAAACCATCGGTCACCTCGCCCGAGATCGGCTGCACGAGCGATGGCAGGTCTCCTGGCTCGCGGGTCGACGACAGACGCCGATCTTCCCGGTTGCCCAGTGATCACAAGTGGCGTCATCTTACCGCTTACAGTTGCGGGGCAGCCACGGCAATGGCCTTTCGGCCTGCACCATGTTCCCTTCTGATCCCCGAAGAGAACCATCGAGCGTTACGTATGGCAGTGCGTGGCAGGCGGCAACCGGGCAACGCGGCGCCGCTGGGGAATTCCGCCCTTGTGAAGCCGCTTGCCCCATCCCAGGTTAACCTTGCCGGAGCCGCGCATGCTGAGCGGGGCCGACACCAGGGAGACGATCCATGAAAGTAGGCGTCATCGGCTCGGGCGTCGTCGGTCAGACGCTTGCCGGCGGCTTTTTGAAACACGGCCATGAGGTCGCGATCGGAACCCGCGATTCCGGAAAACTCCAGGAGTGGGCGGCGAAGAACCCCGGCGCGCAGGTGAAGTCGATGGGCGAGGCCGCGGCCTTCGGCGAGGTTGTCGTGCTCGCGATCGCGGGCGAGGCGGCGCTCGAGGCGCTCAATCAGTGCGGCGGTACCGCGCTCGACGGCAAGCCGGTGATCGACGCCTGCAATCCGATCGGCGGCGGGCCGCCGGTCAACGGCGTCCTGTCGTTCTTCACCACGATGAAGGAGTTGCTGATGGAGCAGCTGCAAAGCGCTTACCCGCATGCTTATTTCGTCAAGGCGTTCAATTCGGTCGGCGCCGCGCAGATGATCAACCCGCAATTCGCCGGCGGACGGCCGACCATGTTCATTTGCGGAAACGACGTCGCCGCCAAGAGGACGGTCGGGTCGATCTGCGACCAGTTCGGCTGGGACGTCGAGGACATGGGAGCGGTCGAGGCGGCTAGCCCGGATTTCTCAAACAGTAGGTCATCGAGGCCCGAATCAGCGAAAGTATGTTGTGCAGCAACAGCTTAGCTTGACTCGCGAGGTGCCTCGATGCAAACAGACTGTATCCCGGATTTGTTTGAATTTGAACCGGTTGAAGGACGTTGGGTGGTGGCTGCTTTCGACGGCGGAAGCATCACCTCGGACGCCGGCGCGACGCTGCTTGGCTCAACCGACCGGGCGATCGGTCTCATCGATCGGTTCGCCGCCTGCTTCCGCGACGCGCGCCGCCAGGACCTGATCGAGCACGAGGTCAAGACGCTGATCGGCCAGCGGGTGTTCGGACTGGCGCTCGGCTATGAGGACCTCAACGATCACGATCACCTGCGCCATGACCCGGTGATGGCGATCCTCGCCGGCAAGCTGGAAGCGCGGCGCGAGGATTGCGCTGCGGTGGCGGGCAAGTCGACGCTGAACCGGCTCGAGCTCAGCCGGCCGCTGCCGACCCGCTATCACAAGATCAGCCACGATGCGGCGATGATCGAGCGGCTGCCGGTCGACCTGTTCGTCGAGGCGCATCGCCGCCCGCCGAAGCAGATCATCCTCGATCTCGACGCCACCGACGACCCGCTGCACGGCCATCAGGAGGGCCGGTTCTTCCACGGCTATTACGACTGCTATTGTTATCTGCCGCTTTACGTGTTCTGCGGCCGCCATCTCCTGGCGGCGAAGCTGCGCAAAGCCGACATCGACGCTTCCGCCGGGGCGGTGGAGGAGATCGCCCGCATCGTGGCGCAGATCCGCGCTCGCTGGCCGCACACCCGCATCTTGCTGCGCGCCGATTCCGGCTTCGCCCGCGAAGCGTTGATGGCCTGGTGCGAGGCCAACCGGGTCGATTATCTGTTCGGTCTGGCGCGCAACGCCCGTCTCGCCGCGATGATCGAGCGCGAGTTGGCCGCGGCCAAGGCTGCGGCGGAGGCGAGCGGAAAGCCGGTGCGCCGCTTCAAGGAGTTCTCGTGGACCACGCTGGACAGTTGGTCGCGCGAGCGCCGGTCATCGCCAAGGCGGAATGGACGCAAGGCGAGGCCAACCCGCGCTTCGTCGTCACTTCGCTCAGCCGAGAAGAGACCGGCGCCCGGCGTCTCTACGAGAAGGTCTATTGCGCCCGCGGCGACATGGAGAACCGGATCAAGGAATGCCAAGCCGACCTGTTCGCCGACCGCACCTCGACCGCAACCATGCGCGCCAATCAGCTGCGGCTGTGGTTTGCCTCCTTCGCCTACATTCTCTTGTGCGCCGTGCGCCGCATCGGCCTCAAGCGCACGCAGTTCGCCAAGGCCAATTGCGCAACCATCCGTCTCAAGTTGCTCAAGATCGGCGCGCTGGTGCGAATCTCGGTCCGCCGCATCAAGCTCGCCATGGCCTCATCCTTCCCCAACCCGCGCGAATTCCGGATCGCCCACGTCCGGCTCGCCGCAGCGGCGATCTGACGAACCAGACAGCGCACAGTCGACATAACCCAAAATAGCGCCGCCGATCCGGCGGCCGCCGCCGTGCGCCTGTAATTCCCGCCACAAGGCCTTTCTGCCATCAAGGCTTGGGCAACGCGGCCGCGCTCAAACAGCAAGCGCGCCGCCATGGAGCTGTGAGAAATGCGGCTAGGGCGATCGAGCCGCTTTGCATGCTGTGGTGCATTCCGGGCGTGGGTCGGGGCGACTGGTCGCCGCACGCGTTCAAGCTGTTGCGGTAAGGCGACCGCAAGCGGCGCCCGGGCAGCGTTTGAGGTTTCGCTCCAGGTAGGGCCTGTGTTCGTTAAGGAGGATGACGGCGCAGGCGAGTTGAACCCCGGCGAGGAAAATCTTATCGAGCTTGTCGTAGCGCGTGGCAATGGCGCGGAAATGTTTGAGCTTGTTGAAGAAACGCTCAATGAGATTGCGTTCGCAGTAGAGGATGAAATCGCACGGGCGGGGGGTTTTTCGGTTTGATTTGGGTGGGATGACTGGGGTGATCGCTCGAGCATTGAGGGCGCTGATTGAAGTGGCCCCGCGCAGCGGGACCGTTTTTGGCGGCGGTTAAGTTGGAAGACCGTCTGCTGGTTGTCCTTTATCAAGCCGCCAAGGGTTCTGTCTGCTGCTGATTCTGCTCTGCCTGTGGGCCTGTGGTCAACGCGTCAGCGTTGTCCACATGTCCACGGGTCCGGACCGCGCCGTCGCGCCAGACGGCCATTGGGGCGCGGTAGCCGTGCGCCTGATGAAGACGACGCTCGTTGTAGAAGGCGAAATATTCGCCGATCCCGGCTTTCGCCTCGCGGCCGTCGGCGTAGCCCTTGAGATAGATATCCTCATACTTCAGCGAGCGCCAGACGCGTTCGATGAAGACGTTGTCCATCCAGCGGCCGCGCCCGTCCATCGAGATGCGCACGCCAGCCTCGAGCAACGCGCCGGTGAAGGCGGCGGCGGTGAACTGGCTGCCTTGGACGCCCTTCTGTTTGTCAAGCGGCGATTTGGGTGGCGTTGATCTCTCTGCGTCGTTGGATGATGAGTGTGAAGATTTCTCTGGCGAGGTAGCGCTTCAAAGCGCGTATGGCGTCGAGTTTGGAATGTCCCTCGGCGATCCGGCGAGCGACATAGTCTTTCGTTTTCTGGTCGGTCCGCAGGCGTCCGATGGCGATGATGTGGAGCGCGCTGTTGGCGGCGCGATCTCCGCCGCGGTTGAGCCGATGCCTGACCGTTTTTCCCGAGGATGCAGGAACCGGACTCACGCCACACAGCGACGCGAAACTGGATTCCGAGCGCAATCTCTCGGGATTGTCGCCGGCCGTAAGGAGAAGCTGAGCGGCTCCGACATGGCCGATCGAATTACGCGCGACGAGGTTTGGCGCCAGCTCGTCGACGATGGCGGCGATCATGGCGTCGAGGTCCGCAATCTCGTCGTGCAGCTCGAGGTAACGCCGCGCGAGAGACTTGAGGCCGATGCGATAGGCGGAATCCAGATCGCGATAGGCTGTCAGATCCGGCCGCGAGGACGCCAACGTCCGGACGAGCTGCATGCGCGTCAGGCCGCGCAGTTGATCGCGCAGGCCGTCAGGGGCGCACACGATCGTGTTATGGATCATTTGCAGGGCGACGCGCCTGGCGCTGACCGCCGTCCTCCGGCAAGCCGTCAGAATCCGTAAGGATTCAATCATGCCGTCCCGGCTTCGCGGGGTCACGGTCCGCTGGCCTGCAAAGGCGGCGTGAGCGGCATTCTGGGCGTCGAGATCGTCGTTCTTGCCGCGCCGACGTCGATCCTGCTTGTCGGGGGTGGTGACCTCCAGCACCGGAACCTTCGCCTGCTGCATGAAGCGCAAAAGCCCTGCGCCGTAACTGCCGGTCGATTCGATTCCGATGCGGCGCAACTCGCCGAAGGATTGCATCCAGGCCAGCATCTGGCGATAGCCTTGTCGGGTCGTGGCGAACGACCGCGTTCCGAGAACGCGATCCTGCTCATCCACGACTGCTGCGACGTGAAGATCCTTGTGCGTATCGACGCCGCCGACGATACGACGCGCCTGCCCTTCGATGATCGCCATTCCCAGCCTCCGGCTTGTCGTGCACGAATGGCTTTGCCGGGACCGAATGCGCGGACAGGACAGTCACGAGACCATGGAGGTCAGGCCCTTCTCGGGTCACAGGCATCGGCGAGGCAAAGCCTCACCGCGAGGTGTTCCCGGGCGGCCGACAGGTCCGGGGAAAGACACGGCCGGTCGATCGGAGTGCGGGTCAGACCGCACCGGGCGCCTCGCGGCGCCAGCCTACCAGTCGGTCGATCGGTGTTTGAGTCAGGCCGCCCGGAAACTGGCGGTTATCCTCTGACTGTCGGTGTTGAAAATCTCCGGCTTGCCGTATCTGGCCAGTGCTTCTTCCAGCGCAGTAAGGCAGAACGAGGCGTCCATCGTGTTAGAGAGCCGCCAGGAGAGAACAGCCCGGCTCGCCCAGTCGATGACCGCGACCAGATAGAGGAAGCCCCGGCCGATCGGGATGTACGTTATATCGGCCGCCCAGACCTGGTTCGACCGCTCGATCGTCATGTCGCGCAGGAGGTAGGGATAAATCTTGTGCCCCGGCGCGGGCTTGCTCGTCCTCGGCTTCGGCCCGAGCGCCTCGATCCCCATCAGCCGCATCAGCCGCCGTACGCGCTTGCGGTCGATCGCAAAACCCTCCTCCGTCAGCGTCCGCGCAATACGCCGGGCGCCGAAGAACGGCCGTGCGGTGAACAGCACGTCAATGCGCCGCATCGCCTCAAGGTCGTTGTCGTTGGCCGGTCGCAGTTCGCGATAGACGCCCGAGCGCGCCACGCCGAGCATTGCGCATTGTCGGCGTACCGATAAATCGGGGTGATGGCGATCGAGCTTAGCTCGACGGTTCGACGCGCTCATTTGCCGAACCTCCTGACGAAAAAATCGTTCTCGATCGTCAGCTGGCCAATCTTGGCGTGAAGCTTCTCGATCTCGCGCGCCGACGCCGCCTCCGCGTCCACACCAACCTTCGGATCAAACGCCCGCGCCGCATGGTCCAGCAGCTGCTTCTTCCAGGCGTAAATCTGGTTGGGATGAACCTGATGGCGCTGCGCCAGGTCGGTTACCGTCGCTTGTTCGCGCAGCGCCTCCAGCGCGATCTTCGCCTTCAGCGCCGCGTCAATCTTCCGTCTCGTCTTCGTCATGCTCCGCTCCGTCCTATCCCATTCGGAGCAGACTTCCTCCAACCAGGCCAGTGGTCCCAAAAACCGGGGCCACTTCAGATGAAGGAGTCGGCGTCGAAGGCCTTGTCGGCGATCAGAGCGTGGGGGTCGAGGGCTTCGATCAGAGCTTCGGCGCAAGTCAGATCATGATCCTGGCCCGGGCTTAGCATGATCCCGACGGGATTGCCGAGGGCATCGACAACCGCGTGGATTTTGGTGGTCAATCCGCCGCGGGATCGGCCGATGGCTTGCGCGCCCTCTTTTTTTGGGCGCCCGCGCTATGCTGATGAGCGCGCACGATGGTGGCGTCGATCATCATGTACTCGTTGTCGTGGTCGTTGGCCAAGAGCTTGAAAACCCGCTCGAAAACGCCGCTCTTGGCCCATCGGTTGAAGCGCTGGTAGACGATCTTCCAGTCGCCGAAGCGCTCGGGCAGATCACGCCACGGAACACCGGCTCGAAACCTGAAAAGAACAGCTTCGACGAACAGCCGATTGTCCGCCGCCGTGCCGCCCACATGGCCTTCGCGGCCCGGCAGAATGTCCTTGATCCGATCCCACTGGTCGTCGCGCAGGGAATATCGTCGCATCGGTCAGCCCCTCCTGAAGGCCGACCGCTCACGAGTCAGACATTTGCTGATTTGGCAATCCCTCTCCTATCCAAAACACAAAACGTTCCGCCTCCGATTCCAATCCGTTCTCAAATCAAATGAAGACAGGCCCTAACATTACACTCTACGATGCGGCGCTTTCTGAAGAAAGTCTTGAAGCTGCTTCGCATAGAATTTTGCGAAGGCTGTCGTGCCATGGCCGAAAGTCTCTGGACTTGCCGGTATGAGGTAATAGCTGCCGTTCTTTACCCGTTTGATCTCACGCTCCATGATTCCGAGCCCGGGCGGATTGCGTTCGTCATCCGACGAGTTGATCGCCAGCAGGGAAGCGTGGATGCGTTCGAGTTGGCGTGAGGCGTCGTAGTCGGAGCTCGATCGCCACTGATAAATGTAGTCATTTGCATCCGGGTAGGCGGAGGGAGCTGCAAGAGCTTCTTCGACGAGTTCATCTGCTGCGGCGCGGGTTGGAGCGCGCCTGGACCATCCTAGATCGCCCCCGGTCGTGCCGGTGTTGAACAGCATCGCGGCAAACCGGAGCGATGGCGGTTGAACGATGTAATTCCCGTTATCGTAGGTCGGGTCATTGCGAACGGCCTCGATCAGATAGCGCCGCATCAACCAGTTCCGCCCCGACAACTCGGTCGGGAGAGAGGCCATCGGCGCCAGGGCATCCATAAACTCCGGATGCTGCTCGCCCCAGAGCCAGACGTGCATGCCGCCCATCGAATTACCCATGACGAGCCGCAAGTGGTGGAGACCCAGGCCTTCGGTGACGAGCCTATATTGAGCCGACACCATGTCGTCGTAGTCGTATCGAGGGAATCTCGCGCGAAGGCCGTCCGACGGCTTGGCCGATTTTCCCGCGCCGATCGAATTGGGCAGAACGATAAAATATTTCGTCGCGTCGAGCGGCTGTCCAGGCCCGAAAAGCTGACCCGCGAAATTCGGATTCAAAAGGCTGGCTCCGGATTGCGTCGTTCCGTGCAGAATCAAGACGGGCTCGCCAGATGGATCGCCAACTGACCAATAATGCTCGTTGAGGCCGCTCATGACTTCACCGGTGTGAAATTTGAAGTCCTTTGCGACCCAATTGCCTTCTCTTGGGGCCGGATAATTTATCGTCTGCTGCGCCTGCGTCATTCCGGCCCCGTTGAGCGCGAGTGCGGCAAACGCTGCTGCTAGAAGCGGCTTCATGACAGTCCTCCAGGAGCCGACGCCGGTCGTTTCAAACCCGCCTTACGAGGCTATCGCCCGGAGCGAAGCGTGGTCAATCAAGCGGGCAAGGTCTAGCGAGGCCATGCGCGCGCGCCGCTTTGTCTGGCCGCACTCCACTCCATGAAAAGCGTCAGCGGGGAACCTTCTCGAGCGCGCCGAGAAGAGCGGCGTTGAACTTTTCTGGCTCCTGGATTTGCGGGGCGTGTCCGGCCTCGGGGAATTCGATGAGCTCGCTGCCCGGAATGGCGGCTTTCGTCCTCTGCGCCAGCTCCGGGTAGTGCCCGAGGCGCGCGCGCACGTCGGGGGGCGAAAAGTCCTTGCCGATCGCGGTCGTGTCCTTGTCGCCGATCATCAGGATCGTCGGGACCTCGAGCAGCGGGAACTCGTAGACGACCGGCTGGGTGTAGATCATGTCGTCGATCAGCCCCGCGTTGCGGGCGACGATGTCGCGCCCCGCTCCCTGCGCGAGGCCCGCGAGCATCGCGACCCACCGCTCGTATTCGGGGCGCCATTCGCCGGCGTAATAGGTCGACTGCTCGTAGGCCCGGAGGCGCTTGGCGGTCAGGCCCTTCTCCCGATCGATCCATCGATCGACGGTCAGCGCCGGAACGCCGAGCGCTTTCCAGTCCTCGAGCCCGATCGGATCGACGAGAACGAGCGCCGAGACGTCCTTCGGATACATGAGCGCGTAGCGCGCCGCGAGCATGCCGCCGGTCGAGTGGCCGATCACCACGGCGTCCTTGACGCCGAGCAAGGCGAGCAGCGCGTGGGTGTTCTCGGCCAGCGCCTGGAAGCTGTATTGGTAGCGCTCGGGCTTGGTCGACTTGCAGAAGCCGATCTGGTCCGGCGCGATCACCCGATAGCCCTTGCCGCTCAGCGCTATGATCGTCTGCTCCCAGCTCGCCGAGCAGAAGTTCTTGCCGTGCAGGACGACGGCCGTCCGGCCGTTCGGCGCGCCGGTCGGGGACACGTCCATGTAGCGCATGGTCATCGCCTCGCCCTGCGACGAAAAGGCGAAGTCGTACACCGGCCAGGGATAGTCGAAGCCCTGAAGCTCGGGGCCGTACAACGGCTCCTCGGCCGAAGCCGCGACCGGAAACCCCAATAGGAGCGCCATTATGAGAAGCGAGGCGCCAACGACGGCTTGAACGCTCGTCATGACTACTCCGCCGAGGGCTTTGCTCCGGCTTGAGGGCAGCTGAGCGTCCCTCACCTCATCGACGCGTTGATCGCCCCGAGCGCCTTGGAGCCGGGACAAAGCTCGGCTTCGGTCAGTTCGTTCAGTGGGCGCAGCGTCGTGTTCATGGTGTCGTGCAACTCCTCGGCCTCCCGGTCGACGTAGATGAGGCCCGTCGGGATCTCGCCGGTAGCGCGGCAGCCTGCAAGCATGGTCAGTGCCGCCGCTCGGTCTCCGAGGTCATGAGTGGCGTCGAGCTTGCGCAAGACAAGGGTCGTTCCATCGTGCATCGTCACCGGATGGGCCGCGCCCTCGGGGTAGTCGATCGCGATCGCTTCCTTGCCGGTGATAAAGTCGAGCGAGCTGACCGCAATATTGTGCTCGCGCACGTAGTCGTAGCTCTTGGTCGAGCCCTCGTGGTTGTTGAAGGTGACGCAGGGCGAAATGACGTCGATGAAGGCGGCGCCGCGATGCTCGAACGCCGCCTTGATCAACGGCACGAGCTGCGCCTTGTCGCCCGAAAAACTGCGCGCCACGAAGGTCGCGCCGAGCTGGATCGCGACGGCGACGAGGTCGATTGGCTCATCGGCGGCGCGCACGCCCTTCTTGCTTTTCGAACCGCGATCGGCGGTCGCCGAGAACTGCCCTTTGGTGAGGCCGTAGACGCCGTTATTCTCGACGATATAGACCATGTTGACGCCGCGACGCATCACATGGGCGAACTGGCCGAACCCAATTGAGGCCGTGTCGCCGTCGCCGGAAACGCCAAGATACACGAGCTCGCGGTTGGCGAGATTGGCGCCGGTCAACACAGACGGCATGCGCCCATGCACCGAGTTGAAGCCGTGGCTCTGGCCGAGCATGTAAGTCGGCGTCTTGGACGAGCAGCCGATGCCGCTGAGCTTCGCGATGCGGTGAGGCGGCAGGGCGAGCTCGAAACAGGCGTGCACAATCGCCGCGGTGATCGAGTCGTGGCCGCAGCCGGCGCAGAGCGTCGACATCGAGCCTTCGTAGTCGCGGCGGGTGAAGCCGAGCGCGTTGCTCGGGATCGCCGGGTGGTGAAACTTTGGCTTGGCGAGGTAGCTCACTTGACGGCCTCGAGAAGTTGCGGGGCGACCGGCTTGCGCAAGCACGCGGCGATTTCGCGATGGATGAAACGGGCGGAGGTCGGCATACCGTTAAAGTGGAGGACCGGCGTCCATCGGTCCGTGGCGACGCCAAGATCGGTCGAAATGAGCGTGCGCATCTGTGCGTCGCGATTCTGCTCGACCACGAAGATCCGATCATGGCTGTCGATGAATTCGGCGACCTCGCGCGGCAGCGGAAACGCGCGGATACGGAGGGTGTCGACATGAAGACCCTCGCCAGCCAGCATCTGCTGGGCTTCGTCCATCGGCGCGGCGGTCGATCCATAATGCAGAACGCCAATTCGCGTCGGCTTCGTCGCCCGCTTGAGGACCGGCCGCGGCAGCATCGCGCGCGCGGTCTCGAATTTGTGCTCCAGCCGCTCCATGTTGTCGATATAGGGCAGGCCTTCCTCAGTGTAGCGTGCAAAGCGATCGCGGCTGGTGCCGCGGGTGAAATAGGCGCCGCGCGTCGGATGGCCGCCGGGCAGCGTCCGATAAGGAATTCCGTCGCCGTCGACATCGTCGTAGCGCCCGAAATTCGGCGCCTTTTCCAGTTCCTCGAACGAGAGCACCTTGCCGCGGTCGTAAGTCCGGGCGTCATCCCATCTGAATGGCGCGCAGAGATGCGAATTCATGCCGAGGTCCAGGTCGAGCATGACGAAGACGACCGTTTGCAGTCGCTCGGCGAGATCGAACGCCCGCGCGGCGAATTCGAACACTTCGTTGGGGTCGTCGGGAATGAGCAGCACGTGCTTGGTGTCGCCGTGGGAGGCGAACGCGCAGGACAGGAGATCCGACTGCTGGGTCCGGGTCGGCATGCCGGTTGATGGCCCGCCGCGCTGCACGTCGAACACCACGACCGGAACTTCGGCGAAATAGGCGAGGCCGAAAAACTCCTGCATCAGCGAGATGCCGGGACCGGAGGTGGCGGTGAAGGCGCGCGCGCCGTTCCAACCGGCGCCGACGACCATCCCGATCGCCGCGATCTCGTCCTCTGCCTGGAGGATGGCATAGTTTTTCTTCCCCGTCGCGTCGATGCGAAAGCGCGCACAGTGGCGCTCGAACGCCTCGGCGACCGAGGTCGACGGCGTGATCGGATACCACGCGCAGACCGTCGCTCCGCCGTAGACCGCGCCGAGCGCGGCGGCGAAATTGCCTTCGGCGAGGATACGGTCGCCGACCGCCTCGCTGCGCCTGACGCGAATGTCGAGCGGGCAAGCGAAGCGTGATCTCGCCTCCTCGTGGCCGAGGCGCAGCGCCCGCTGGTTGGCCTCGATCAGCTTCTCCTTGCCTTTGAACTGTTCGGCGGCGAGCTTCTCCATGACGCCGAGGTCGATGTCGAGAAGCGCGGCGAGGGCGCCGACATAGATGATGTTGCGGAAGAGCTGGCGCTGCCGCGGGTCTCGGTATTGCGCGGTGCAGATCTCGGTGAGCGGCATGCCGAGCGTCACGATGTCGTCACGCGATACGGCGGGCGGCAGCGGGCGGGTCGAATCGTAGAAGAGATAGCCGCCGGAGTTGAGCGCGGCGATGTCCTGAACGAAAGTCTGCGGGTTCATCGCGACCAGCATGTCGGCGCCGCCGCGCGCGCCGAGCCAGCCGCGCTCGCTGACTCGAACCTCGTACCAGGTCGGCAGGCCCTGGATATTGGACGGGAAGATGTTGCGCGGCGCGATCGGCACGCCCATGCGCAGGATCGACCGGGCGAACAGGAGATTGGCGCTCGCCGAGCCGGAGCCGTTGACGTTGGCGAACCGAATGACGAAATCGTTTACGGCCTGGATTGGCATGCCCGCCCCGCTTGCGCCATTTCAAGAGTAAATTTCTGCATGTCCCACGCTCCGGTCGGGCAGCGGACGGCGCACAGTCCACAGTGCAGGCACAGATCCTCGTCCTTCGCCATGATGCGCAGGCTCTTGACGGGATCCGAAACGAAAATCGCCTGCTCGAGATTGAGCGCCGGTACGTTGAGCGACTGGCGCAACTCCTCTTCGGGCGCGTTCGGCAAGAAGGAGATGCAGTCGATCGGACAGATGTCGACGCAGGCGTCGCACTCAATGCAGGCGGGCGCCGAGAAGACGGTCTGGACGTCGCAGTTGAGGCAGCGACCTGCTTCCCCAAGCGCCTGCTCGTCGGTGAAACCGAGTTCGACCTCCGTGCGGAGGTTCCTGAGCGCCGCGGCGCGTTCGACCTGCGGCACCGCGAACCGGCGGTCGAGCGTGATCGCGCTGTCGTAGGACCAGTCGCTGATTCCCATCTTCTGGCTGACGAGATTGGTCGTCGGCGGGGGACGCACGCGCGTGTCGACGCCCCGGCAATAGGCGTCAATCGAGATCGCCGCGTCGTGGCCGTGTGCGACCGCCGTGATAATATTCTTCGGGCCGAACGCGGCGTCGCCGCCGAAAAACACGTGGGGCAGGCTGGACTGGAAGGTGACAAGATCGACCGACGGCATTCCGCCGCGGTCGAAGGCGATTCCGAGGTCGGCCTCGATCCAGGGAAAAGCGTTCTCCTGCCCGACCGCGATCAGCACGTCGTCACAAGGAATGTGGATGTCGGGCTCGCCGGTTGGCGTGAGCTGGCGCCGGCCGCGGTTGTCCTTCTCCGCCTTCACCTTCTCGAACACGACACCGGTCAGACGTCCCTGGTCGTGCGTGAAGGCCTTCGGGACGAGGAAATTGAGGATTTCGACGCCCTCGTGGGTCGCGTCCTCCTTCTCCCAGGGTGAGGCCTTCATCTCGGCGTAGCCCGAGCGCACCACGACCTTTACGTCGACGCCGCCGAGGCGGCGCGCGCTCCGGCAGCAATCCATCGCGGTGTTGCCGCCGCCTAAGACAACGACCCGCTTTCCGATCGAGTGGGTGTGCCCGAAGAACACGCTGGCCAGCCACTCGATCCCGACCCGTACGTTGTTCGAGGCTTCCCCTCGGCCGGGGATCTCGAGGTCACGACCGTGCGGCGCGCCGCAACCGACGAAGATCGCGTCGTAGCCCTCGCCGAGCAGCGCCTTGAGGCTGTTGATGCGCCGTCCGGCGATGAACCGGCCGCCGGTCGAGAGCGCGTAGCCGACCTCCTCGTCGATCACTTCGTCGGGCAGGCGAAATTTCGGAATCTGGCTGCGCATCATGCCGCCGGCGCGCGAATCGGAATCGAAAACAACAACTGCGTAGCCGATCGCCGCCAGGTCGCGCGCGACCGTCAGTGACGCCGGCCCCGCTCCGACACAGGCGATTTGCTTGCCGTTCAGCGTCGGCGGCGCCTTCGGCAGCAGGGCTTCGATATTTTGCTTCCGGTCGGCCGCGACCCGCTTCAGCCGGCAGATGGCGACCGGCTGCTCCTCGAGACGTCCCCGCCGACAGGCGGGCTCGCACGGTCGGTCGCAGGTGCGGCCCAGGATGCCGGGAAAGACGTTCGACTTCCAGTTGATCAGATAGGCGCCGTTATGGTCGCCCTGCGCGATCCGGCGAATATATTCCGGGACGGGTGTGTGGGCCGGGCAGGCCCACTGGCAGTCGACAACCTTATGGAAATAGTTCGGATCGGCGATGTCGGTCGCTTGCACTGCGCATTGTCCTCCCCGACTCCCCGGGCCGGAGCCCATCGGGGCCGTTCTCATAACACCGATTCGCGGGCAGATGTTCAAAAAATCGGCATTAAAATCGTCATAAGGTCGTGACTTGGTTTATTTGACAGTCGGCTGAATCGCATAAAGCGCGCGTTGAGGAGCTTCAGCCTTTCGCCTCCAGTCCAACCGGCCGGAGACGCGGCGCGCTCGGGAGCCAATCGCACAGGCGGGCCCTTCCTTCTTGGCCCCATCGGGCCTAGATAGCCCGCATTTCCCCTTCCATATTGCGCCGATCGGCGCCGGAGACGGTTATGGACAAGCCGCGTACGTTGTATGACAAGATCTGGGACGACCATGTCATCGAGACGTCCGGCGGCGCGACTCTCATCTATATCGATCGCCATCTGGTGCACGAGGTGACGAGCCCGCAGGCTTTCGAGGGCCTGCGCATGACCGGGCGAAGCGTGCGTGCGCCGGAGAAGACGCTCGCCGTCGTCGATCACAACATCCAGACGACCGACCGCAGCAAGGGGATCGCCGATCCCGAGAGCCGGCAGCAGGTCGAGACGCTGGCGGCCAATGCCCGCGAATTCGGCATCGAATATTACGACGAGTTCGATCCGAGGCAGGGCATTGTGCACATCATCGGGCCGGAACAGGGGTTCACCTTGCCCGGAACGACCATCGTCTGCGGCGACAGCCACACCTCGACCCACGGCGCCTTCGGCGCGCTCGCCCACGGCATCGGCACATCCGAGGTCGAGCATGTGCTGGCGACCCAGACCTTGATCCAGACCAAGGCCAGGAACATGCGGGTCAGGGTCGACGGCGCCCTGCCCGAAGGCGTGTCCGCAAAGGACATCATACTCTCGATCATCGGCGAGATCGGCACGGCGGGCGGGACCGGCCACGTCATCGAATATTGCGGCTCGGCGATCGAGGCGCTGTCGATGGAAGGACGGATGACGGTCTGCAACATGTCGATCGAGGGGGGCGCGCGCGCCGGCATGGTGGCGCCCGACGAGAAGACCTGCGCCTATCTGAAGGATCGGCCGAAGTCGCCGAAGGGCGCCCTCTGGGATCGGGCGCGGGCCTACTGGGACGGCTTGCGAACCGACGAGGGCGCGCATTTCGACGCCGAGGTCAGGCTCGACGCCGCGAATCTGCCGCCGGTCGTCACCTGGGGCACGAGCCCGCAGGACGTCGCCTCCATCCTTGGCATGGTGCCCCGCGTCTCCGACGCGCCGACTGAGCAGAAACGCGCCTCGATCCGACGCGCGCTGGACTATATGGGCCTCGAGGGCGGAGAAAAGATCTCCGAGATCGCGATCGACCGAGTGTTCATCGGCTCCTGCACCAACGGGCGCATCGAGGACTTGCGCGCCGCGGCGAAGATCGCCGCGGGGCGGAAAGTCAGCGAGCGGGTCAATGCCATGGTCGTGCCCGGCTCCGGGCTGATCAAGGCGCAGGCCGAGGCGGAAGGCCTCGACAAGATTTTTCTCGCAGCGGGCTTCGAATGGCGCGAGCCCGGCTGCTCGATGTGCCTTGCGATGAACCCGGACAAGCTCGCGCCGGGCGAGCGCTGCGCTTCGACGTCGAACCGCAATTTCGAGGGCCGCCAGGGCTACAAGGGACGCACGCACCTCGTCTCGCCCGCCATGGCCGCCGCCGCCGCCGTCGCCGGGCGGTTTGTGGATGTGAGGGAGTGGCGGTAGGCGCCTTTGCAATGAAGCGCCGACCGTCATGGCGAGGGGCGAAGCTACGAAGCAACCCAGAAGCCGGCTGGCGACCTAGGTTCGCTGGATTTCGCTTCGCTCGCAATTGCGGCTTAGGAAGCAGCGATCCATGAAAGTCGGCGACCTTCTCATCGATGAGGGCGAGATCGTCGAGACGTTCGTGCGCGCCTCCGGCCCTGGCGGGCAGAACGTCAACAAGGTCGCGAGCGCGGTCGAATTGCGCTTTGACGCGCGCCATTCGCCCAGTCTGCCGAACGATGTCGCCGTCCGGCTGGTCAAGCTCGCCGGCGCCCGCGCGACCCAGGATGGCGTCATCGTCATCTTCGCCCAAAAATTCGCCAGCCAACCGCGCAATCGCGAGGACGCTCGCGCCCGCCTCGTCGACCTGCTCTCGAAGGCGCAGGAGCGGGAAAAGCCGCGCCGGCCAACCAAGCCGACGTTCGCCTCGCGCACTCGCCGCTTGGACGAAAAGAACCGGCGCGGGGCGATCAAGGCGCTGAGGGGGAAAACGGGCGCCGACTGACTGCGGCGGGCGCCGCTGCTCCGTAGCGTGGACGGGATCATCGATCAGCAGCCCTACCTGCAGGGCTATATCCCGATCCTCAATATCTGCCTGACCAAGAAGTTCGGCTTCTCGGGCCTCCACATCAATACAGCCGGCGCGTTCGTCGATTCGTCCAACGTCGACGCGGTTGCGCTGCTTGCGGCCAAAGAGATCCGCTGAATCCAGCCATGAGCACGCGGCTCCCCGGCTGACCGGCGTGTCGCGCTCACGCTCGAAAGGCGGTTTTCGAGCAAACGTTGCTGATCCCGAGCCCGCCTGGGCTCGTGGCCGATGCGCGCGCCGCCGACCAGCTCACTCGGGTTCTGGCGAATTTCGAGACGGAGGCAGCGGGCATCCACGTCTACCGGGCGAACCGTCTGGACGCTTGTTCCAATGTTGGGAGGATTTCATCGACGATCTCTCGGAAATCGTGACGAATTGGCTGCATTTCCCGAAATTCTGGATTAAGATTAGCCGGACCGGGCGCGCCTGGTGGGGTATCGGCGCTGCTGCGGCCGTCTTTGGGCGCGTCGGCGCCTTTCATCGCCCGGCAGCATCGGCTGGGCTCTTTTGATGCGGCCGATGCGAAGCCGGTTTGGCAAGGATCACGAGAGTATGACCATTCGAGGCCCTGGCGTCACGCGGATTCCCTCGCTTGAGGCCGCAGCTCATCTGTTCTCGGTCGGACAGATTGTTCGGATGAGGAGCAGGAGCGGCGTCTTTCCCAAAACGGACGAAATTTTCCGCATCACTCGCACGTTGCCGCCCCGCGACAACCTCCTGCAATATCGCCTGCGCAACGACGGCGAAAACTACGAGCGGGTGGCGACCGAAGACATTCTCGAACTTGTCGGCGCAGAGTTGGCCGCTGAGGGCGCCGCGGACACGTCCTGGACCGGGCGCAACTCGGCGGACGCCTCGGCGGCTGGCGCACGTCCTCCGGCGCGCAGCAAGACCCTTAAGTAGCTTTGGCGCCGCGCGGCGGCTAATTCCATTTGAGGAATTTGGCGGAGACCCTCGTCCGGAGCCATATCCAGTTGTGTCACAGGCGTCTCGCGATCTCGCGCCGGCTGTCGCGCCGGCTTCTCCCGCTGAGTCGCTCGAGAGCGAGGCGTTCTTGCGAACGCCCCGTATGCGGGAGAAGCCGGGGCGAGGATCTACTTGGTCGCGCAGCTGACGACCGCCTTCGCGTCGGGGTCGCCGTCGCAGGCGGCGCCCGATATCCTGTCCATCGTCCGTTATTGCTCGCGCGTAAGGGCAAAGAGCCAGACAACGGCTACGGCGCCACGATCTGACGCATGTGGTTCCTCCCTGACGCCAGGTTCGGCGTGCCGCCGACCGCCGCGCGCTCCCACGGCAGGTTCGTTCGTCTCGAACGTTCTGGCGGGGTCGATCTTAAATTCGACAGAGGAGGCTCTCATGCCCAAGGACGCCCACAGCAAGGCTGCCGATCACCACGACAATGCCGCCAGGAGCCACCGCATGGCGGCGGAGCATCGTGCCAAGGGGGATCACGCCAAGGGCGGGAGGAATCCGCCCGGGCGCACAGCAAGTCGAAGACCGCACACGAGCACTCGGAGACGGCTGACGGAAGAGCCAGTCGGCGAAGTAGCCGGCTCTCCGCCATGGAGCGAGACCGGCATCCGGCCTCGCTCTCCCTATAAAGGGCAGGCAAAGGTTCAAGAGGGCGAGCAATTGAGCTAACCTCTCGTTCCTGCGCGCCCCTGTTGTCGGTTCGGATCGAAGGGCCTGCGCATATGATAACGATCCTTCTGATCATTTTTGGTGCTGATCATTCTCAGTGGCGGAGGCGGCTACTACGGCTACCGGCAGCTGTGGCGGTCCCGGTCTCGGTGGCGTGCTGGGACTGGTCCGGTCGTCCTGGTGTTGCTTTGGCTTCTGGGCGCCTTGCCGGGCGGCGGCGTCCATACTTTGGCGTAATCGCCGGGCTGCCTTCCCGGCTCTTTGAAATAAGAGGGCTTGCGTGCTCGCGCCGCCCGTTTTGTTCCGCTGTGCCTGGAGCAAAAGCAGGGGGTCACCGGCAGAAAAACTGTGGAATGACATCGGCGTCAGGCTCAAGCCGTCTAACGATATCGGGATGTTTGCGAGGACCCCGCATGCCTCGCGGACCTGAAGGTCAGCGCCATGCGCGCCCGTCCTCTTGACTCTCGCCGCGCCAAGGTTCAAAACGAGAACAAAGATTGAACAGAAAGGCGTGAGACCGAATGTCGCTCGGCGGCAAAGCGGAGATGGCGCGTTTGCGGCGTGCCGTCTCGGAAATCGAGGGGACGGGACTTCAGCGCGCCGCGCGGCGGCTCCCGCTTGCCCGCGCGCTCGATCCAGCGCTCGGCGGAGGCCTCGCCGTCGACGCCCTGCACGAGATCGCCCCGGCGGAGCCGGCCGACGGGGCCGCGGCGATGGGCTTCGCGCTCGCTCTCGCCGCGCAATTCCTGAAGCAACGGCCGTCGGCCGCGCTGTTCGTCGGCGAGAGTTTCGTGGGGCGCGAGGCAGGCGCGCTCTATGGGCCGGGGCTCGCCGCGCATGGGCTTCCCGTAAGCCGCCTCGTCTTCGTCCAGGCGCCCGACGCCGAGGCGGCATTCTGGACGATGGAGGAGGCGCTCAAATGCGGCGCGACGGCTGCGGTCGTCGGCGAGATTTGGAACTTGAAGGGCTACAGCCTCGCCGCCTCCCGCCGCCTGCTGCTCGCTGCGCGAAAAGGGCGCGCGCCGGCGCTGCTCGTCCTGGCGAGCGCCTATGGCCAGGCGGACAAACTGTCGAGCGCAGCCGAGACGCGGTTCGAGATCGCCGCCGCACCGAGCGCAAAAATTTCTGCGGCGGCTGGCCGGGACCTGCCGGGCCCCTTCGCCTGCCGGGCGCGGCTCGTCAAGGCGCGCCTTGGCGGTTCTGTAGGCGCGGCCGATAGCTCGTCGGGAGACGGGCGTCCTTCCGGATGTCCTATGAACCGCGACGGCCGCGTTCAGCGAGCACGGCTAAATGACCCCGCGCGGGCAGTCAGGCTCGAATGGCGAAGCGAGGAGACGACTTTTGACGATTCGGCGATTTCTCTCTCTCTGGCTGCCGCGTTTGGCGACGGACCGAGCCCGGCGGCTCGAGGCCATTGATCGGGCGGCGCCGCTCGCGGCGGTCGCCAGGGTCAACAACGCCGAGCGGCTCGTCTGCGTCGACATGAACGCCGCAAAACTCGGCCTGACGGCCGGCCTCTCGCTGGCGGACGTGCGCGCGCGTCATCCCGCCCTCGTCGCGGTCCAGGCTAATCCGGCGGAAGAGGCGCGGCTTCTCGAGCGTTTATGCGACTGGTGCTCTCGCTTCACCCCGCTCGCCGCGCTCGACGGACGCGACGGCTTGATGCTCGACATTTCCGGCGTGGCGCATCTGTTCGGCGGCGAACAGGCGCTGATGGAATCTTGCGTCAGCCGCCTCGCCGCGCTCGGCGTCGCCGCGGCGGGCGGCGCCGCCGGCAATCCGCGCGCCGCCTGGGCGCTGGCGCGCTTTTCGACGCAGAAGATCGCGCCCGAGCCCTTGAGCGACAAGGCCCTCGCAAGGCTCTTCCACGACCTGCCGCTCGCCGCCCTCGGCCTCGACGACAAGACCGTCGCCGACATGGCGCGGGCGGGCCTGAAACGCGTCGGCGACATCGCCTTCAGGCCGCGCGCGCCGATCACGGCGCGGTTCGGCGCCCAGCCGATGGCGCGGCTCGACGCGCTGAAAGGCCTCGATCGCGCCTCGATCGCGCCGCGCTTCGCCGCCCCCGATTTCTGCGCCGAGCGGCGCTTCACCTCGCCCGTGCAGACGGTCGAGGCGATCGAGGCGTCTTTGCGCAAGCTCGCCGACGATCTCGTCGTACTGCTCGAGCGGCAGGCCAAGGGGGCTCGGCGGATCGAGCTCAGCCTCTACCGCGTCGACGGCAACGTGCGCCGCATCCTGGTCGGCGCTTCGCGGCCGCTCAACGAAGCTCGCGCTTTTCTCCGCCTATTCGCCGAAAAGCTCGCAAGCCTGCAGGAGGAGGCGATCGAAGCGGGCTTCGGCGTCGACCTCATACGCCTCTCGTGCCTCATGGCCGAACCGCTCGAGCCCTCGCAGGCCGAACTCGAGCGCGCCTACGAGGCCGAGCGAACCCGCGCGCTCGCCGATCTCATCGATCGGCTCGGCGCGAGGCTGGGGGTGCGCGCGGTGACGCGACGCGAACGCGTCGAAGCGCATCTACCCGAACAGGCCGAGCGGGTTGCGCCGGCTTCGCTCGCACCCTCACCCCAGCCCTCCCCCGCAAAGCCCGTCGAGAGACGGGCATCTTTCGACGCCCCATGCGGGAGAGGGGGCGAATTCCTTCTCCTGCCTAGCCCATCGAGAGACGGGCGTCTTTCGACGCTCTATGCAGCAGAAGGTAGCCGGGGATCTCCGGACTTGATCCGGGGGTCGCCGGATGAGGGCGAAGGAAGCGCGCCGGCGCGACCGCTGAGACTCTTCACCCGCCCCGAGCCGATCGACGCGATCGCCGAAGTGCCGGACGGGCCGCCGCTCCGCTTCCGCTGGCGGCGCGTGCTGCACGACGTCGCTGCCATCGAGGGCCCCGAGCGCATCGCCGCTCCCTGGTGGCGCAGCCCTGACGTCCCGACGCGCGACTATTTCCGCGCCGAGGACTCACACGGCCGCCGCTTCTGGCTCTACCGTGAGGGCCTCTGGGGGAAAGAGACGGAGCAGGCGAAATGGTTTGTGCACGGGGTGTTCGCGTGATCCCTTCTCCCGCTTGCGGGAGAGGTGAGCGCGCGAAGCGCGGCTGGATGAGGGCAAGAGAGGAGACAGTCATGCGCAACGACGTCCCCATTTCCGCAAAATCCCGCGCGCGTACGATGCGCACCGATCCGACCGACGCCGAACGGCGGTTCTGGTACGCCCTGCGCGACCGACGCATGCAGGCGCTCAAGTCTCGCCGGCAAGCGCCGATTGGCTCCTATATCGTCGACGTCCTCTGCGTCGCACACCGGCTCGTCGTGGAAGCGCATGGATCACAACATGCCGAGAGCCGACGCGATTCTGTTCGCGTCGCCTGGCTCGCTCGCGAAGGCTACACGGTCCTGCGATTCAGTAATCGCGACGTTCTGACGGCGCGCGAGAGCGTGCTGGCGACCATCGCCGCGAAATGTGGTTTGTCATGGTGAGGCGCGCTCTTGCCCTCATCAGGCGCGCCTTCGGCGCGCCGCCTTGTCCCGCAAGCGGGAGAAGGGAAAAATGATCCGCCTCGAGCCGCACTTCGCCGAGCTGGCGGCGATGACGAATTTCTCCTTCCTGCGCGGGGCCTCGCATCCCGAGGAGATGGTCGCGCGGGCGGCGGAGCTCGGGCTCGCCGGGATCGGGATCGCCGACCGCAACACGCTTGCCGGCGTCGTGCGCGCGCATGTCTTCGCCCGCGAGAACAAGGCGGCGCTCATGGGTATGCGGATCGCTCCGGGCGTGCGGCTCGCATTCGACGACGGGACGCCCGATCTCCTCGCCTATCCGAAGGACCGCGTGGCCTACGGCCGGCTCTGCCGGGTTCTCACCGCGGGAAACCTGCGCGCGCCGAAGGGCGAGTGCCGACTACAGGTCGAGGATCTCCTCGAGCATGGCGCGGGGCTGCAGATCGTGGCGCTTCCCCTCATCCGGCCCTTCGGGCCACCTTCTCCCGCAAGCGGGAGAAGGGACGCGCGCCCCTCTCCCGCAAAGGGCGTCGAAAGACGCCCGTCTCTCAACGGGCTATGCGGGAGAGGGGTTGGGGGTGAGGGCAAGATTCTCAGCCGCCTGCGTGAAGCCTTCGGCCGGCGCTTGTGGATCGGCGCGAGCCTGACCTACGGGGAGGACATGCGGGGGGCGCTGGCGAGGCGCGCGACGCTGGCGAAGAGGCTCGGCGCGCCGCTCCTTGCGACCAACGACGCGCTGATGCATGCGCCCGAGCGACGCGCGCTCGCCGACGTCGTCGCCTGCATCCGCGAGAAGACGATACTCGAGGCCGCCGGCCGCCTGACGCAGGCCAATGCCGAACGTCATCTGAAAGACCCGCGCGAAATGGCGCGGCTGTTCGCCGAGGCGCCGGCGGCGGTCGAGGAGACGATAAGCTTCCTCGACGGCCTCGCTTTCAGCCTCGATGAACTTGCGCACAGCTACCCGGAGGAGCTGCGCGAGGGTTTTCCCGACCCGCAGGCCGCGCTCGAAGCCTTCGCCCTCGAAGGCGCCAGGGCGCGCTATCCCGAGGGCGTGCCAGAGAGGACGCGCGAGGTGCTGAAGCACGAGCTCGCCCTCATCGCTTCGCTCGACTATGCGCCCTATTTCCTCACGGTGCATGATATCGTGCGTTTCGCCCGCTCGCGCGGAATTCTATGCCAGGGCCGCGGCTCGGCGGCGAATTCGGCGGTCTGCTTCTGTCTCGGAATCACCGAGGTCGATCCGGCGCGCTTCGATCTCCTGTTCGAGCGCTTCGTCTCGCCCGAACGCAACGAGCCGCCGGACATCGACGTCGATTTCGAGCATGAGCGGCGCGAGGAGGTCATCCAGTACATCTACCGGCGCTACGGGCGCGAGCGGGCGGGGCTCGCCGCGGCGGTGACCACCTACCGGACGCGTTCGGCGATCCGCGAGACGGCGAAAGTGTTCGGCCTTTCCGATGACGTGATCACGGCGCTGAACGGAACCGCCTGGGGCCACGGCTCGACGCCGATCGGCGAGAAGGAGGCGCGCGCCGCGGGCCTCGATCCGGCCGATCCAACGCTCAGGCTGGCGCTAGAAATGGCGGAGGAATTGACCGGCTTTCCACGCCATCTCACCCAGCACAGCGGTGGCTTCGTCATCACTCGCGACCGGCTCGACGAGGTCGTTCCCGTCATGAACGCCGCGATGGAGGACCGCACCACCATTGAATGGGACAAGGACGATCTCGACGCGCTCGGCCTCCTCAAGATCGACGTGCTCGCGCTCGGCATGCTGACGGCGCTGTCTAAGAGCCTCGATCTCCTTGGAAAACATTATGGCGAGAGCCTGACGCTCGCGACCATCCCGCCGGAGGAGGCTTGCGTCTACGCGATGATCCAGCGCGCCGACACGATCGGCGTGTTTCAGATCGAGAGCCGGGCGCAGATGTCGATGCTTCCGCGCCTCAGGCCCGAGACGTTCTATGACCTCGTCATCGAGGTCGCGATCGTGCGGCCTGGCCCGATCCAGGGTGACATGGTGCACCCTTATCTGCGTCGCCGGCAGGGGCTCGAGGAGGTCGTCTATCCCTCGCGGGAGCTCGAGGCGGTCCTGAAGAAGACGCTCGGCGTGCCGCTCTTCCAAGAGCAGGCGATGAAGATCGCCATCGTCGCGGCCGGCTTCACGCCCTCGGAAGCCGACCGGCTGCGCCGCGCCATGGCGACCTTCCGCCGGGTTGGCACGATCCAGACGTTTCAGGACAAGATGATCGAGGGCATGGCGGCCAGGAGCTACGATCGCGACTTCGCCGAGCGCTGCTTCCGCCAGATCGAGGGTTTCGGCGAATACGGCTTCCCCGAGAGCCACGCGGCGAGCTTCGCGCTTCTCGTCTACGCCTCGTGTTGGATGAAATGCCGCTACCCCGACGTCTTCGCCGCCGCGATGCTCAACTCCCAGCCGCTCGGCTTCTACGCGCCCGCCCAGCTCGTGCGCGACGCGCGCGAGCACGGCGTCGAATTGCGCGAGGTCGATGTCAACCTGTCGGACTGGGACTGCACGCTGGAGTCTCTCCCCTTTCCCCCTTGCGGGAGAGGGGTCGGGGGTGAGGGCGAGGGCGCAAAGCCCTCATCCGTCGCCTTCGGCGACACCTTCTCCCGCGAGCGGGAGAAGGGAAACATCCACCCCCGCCACGCCTCGATGGCGCCTTTCATCCGCGCGAACTCGTGCCGTGCGCCTTGGCTTGCGGCAGGTTGTCGGGGTTAAGGAGGACGACATGCGCCGTCTGGTCGAGCGGCGAGGAGAAGGCTACGATTCGGTGCGCGACCTCTGGCTCAGGAGCGGCCTCGGCGCCGCCACGCTCGAAAAGCTCGCCGACGCCGACGCCTTCCGCTCGCTCGGCCTCAACCGGCGCCAGGCCCTGTGGGCGGTGCGCGGCCTTGACCGGGTCGGCGACCAGGACGACCTGCCGCTGTTCGCCGCCTCGCGGCCCGGACGCGAGGCGGAGCCCGACGCGAAATTGCCGCCGATGCCGCTCGGGACGCATGTGGTCGAGGACTACCGGCGCCTGTCGCTGTCCTTGAAGGCCCATCCGACCTCGTTCATGCGCGCCCGCCTCGCCGCGCGGGGAATCCTGCGCTCGGAGGCGCTTGCCTCGGCAAAGAGCGGCGAGCGCGTGACTGTCGCAGGCCTCGTGCTGGTGCGCCAGCGGCCCGGCACCGCCAAGGGCGTCATCTTCATGACGCTCGAGGACGAGACGGGCGTCGCCAACGTCATCGTCTGGCCGAAGGCGTTCGAGCGCCTGCGCGCAATCGTGCTCGGCGCCCGCTTCGTCGCCGTCACCGGGAAGCTGCAGAACGAGCAGGGCGTCGTCCACGTCGTCGCCGACCGCATGGAGGACCTGACGCCGTGGCTCGGGCTCCTGTCGGAGGCAGGAGAGACGATCGCGGCGACTGCCCGCGCCGACGAAGTCAAACGGCCGCAGCTGACGATGGCGCAGAAGCGCCAGGGCAACAGGTTCGCCCAGACGCCGCGGCTCGACGCGCCGCATGCGCCAGCCGATATCGCATCCGAGATCATCGAGGCGAGGCGCGCGATGCCGGCGGGGCGAAATTTCCGGTGACAGTCGCGCAAGCAGCGAAATCGATGGTCGCCAGACATCCACAGAGCGCGGCGACTTGCTCCCTGGGCCCAACAATCTAGAGTATGGGCGGCCATATAGCTTGTCCCATACGTGAGGACCATGAAGACGAGGATTGAAGTTTCCGATCCGCTTCTTCGCGAGGTCCACAAGCTTCCTGAGCGCGAGGGAGTCACGCTGCGCTTGTGCGTGGAGCGGGGCTTCGTCGTGTCGTCGCGGAGACAAGGCCAACCGCGCCCTTCAAGCTGCGCCACGCCAGCTTCAAGGGCAGGGGGCTTCAGCCAGTTTTCTCCACGACGCGTCGTGGGACAAGCTGTGTGAACTGGGCTATGAGAGTTCGCGGCGCTTGATCGCCGTCGACACGAACATTCCCGCCACGCTCATCGCGAGGACTCGCCGTTTCACGATGCTGCTTCGAAGCGAATTGCGGAACTCACGGAGGGACCGGTGACGTGGTCGATCCCCTGGCCATGCACTCACGAGTTTCTCGCTACTGTCACCCATCCCCGCATCTACGCGCCTCCAACGCGCTTGCGCCGGGCGCTCGACAGGGCGGACGCTTGGCTCGAGGCGCCCACGCTCGTGCTCTTGGCTGAGTGGGAAGCCCACTGGCCGTCGTTGCGGGCGCTGATCGTCGCCGGACGAATTGCCGGGGCTCAGGTTCCCGATGCGCGCATCGCGAACTCTTGTAAGCAGCATGGGGGGCGAGCTTTGGTCGGCGGATCGCGACTTCAACCGCGTCGCGAACATTGCGGTGGTGAACCCCTTGGTCGGCTAAGGGTCGGGTTGACGGAGGAGAACTTGGAGTTCGCGCTGGGGAATGAAGCTCGTCATTCGGGACGATCTTTATGCCCGGGGCAATCGAACCGGCGTTCGGCGTCGAGGCGCTGACCCGAAGAATAATGTGACTGGAAGCCGGTTTAGTCTAGGCCACAGTGTCCAGACCGATGTCGAGGATTGGCGCGCTGTGGGTGAGCCAGCCGACGGAGATGAGGTCGACGCCGGTCTCGGCGATAGCGGGCGCTGTTTCCGGAGTCACGCGGCCGGAGGCCTCGCTGATCGCCCGGCCGCCGATTATCGCCACGCCTCGGCGCAAGTCGTCGAGCGACATATTGTCGAGCAGGATCGCGTCGGCGCGGGCGCCGAGCGCCTCGTCGAGCTGCGCCAGCGTATCGACCTCGACCTCGATCTTGACGAGATGCCCGACATGAGCGCGGACGCGGCGGATCGCCTCGCCGACCGACCCGGCAATGGCGATGTGGTTGTCCTTGATCAGCGCTGCGTCGTCTAGCCCGAAGCGGTGATTGGCGCCGCCACCCGCGCGCACCGCGTATTTCTCGACCGCGCGTAACAGGGGCGTCGTCTTTCGGGTGCAGACAATGCGCGCCTTGGTGTGGGCGATCGATCGCGACAACCTTGCTGTGGCGGTCGCGACGCCGCTCAGCCGGCTCATGAAGTTGAGCGCCGTGCGCTCGGCGGTCAGCACGCCGCGCGCCGGGCCGACGACAGAAGCGATCGTCGCGCCTGGCGCGACTGACGCGCCGTCGGTCACCTCCGGTGCAAGGCGGATCGCCGGGTCGATCAGCCGGAAAGCGAGGGCGGCGAGGTCAAGCCCGGCCACGACCCCCACCTGTCGAGCATTCATGACACTGCGGAGGATCTTGTCGGCGGGCGCAATGGCGTCGGTTGTGATGTCACCGGCGCGACCGAGGTCCTCGACGAGGGACTGCCGCACGAGCGGCTCGATGAGCAGAGTGGGAAGCGGGACGAGCGGCATGTCAGGCTCTCCGTGCGCGGATATTGGGGGCAAACGCAGCGGCCTCGGCGAAGGCTTCGCTTAGGGTCAGCCGCGAACGACGCGGCTCGGCCGCCCGCTCCGGGAAGTCGACCCGCTTGTGGGCGCCGATGCTATGCCCGCGCTTCAGCGCCGAGACGGTGATCATTAGCGCAACTGCGGCGGGATCGGCAGCCGGCGAGCCCGTCGCGGCGAGGACTGCGAGCGGGCCGACGGCGGCGGCGAGCGTCGCGCCGTCGCGGGTGACGCCGGCGGCGCCAGCAAACATCGGCCGCACCGGCGCCGGATCGGCTGGAGGGATCGTCGGGGTGGGACGAAGCCGAGCGGGCGAGCGCGAGGGCGCGGCTTCGATCGAGCGGGCGAGGATTGGGCTGAACACGGCCGCCTCGGACAGCGAATTGCTCGCCAGCCGGTTCGCGCCGTGCAGGCCGGTCGAGGCCGCTTCGCCACAGGCCCAAAGGCCCGAGATGGAGCTGCGGCCCTCGGCGTCCACGGCGATTCCGCCCATATGATAGTGTTGCGCGGGGCGGACCGGGATCGGCTCGCGCGTCGGATCGATGCCGGCGGCGCGGCAGGCTGCGGCGATGGCCGGGAAGCGCTCCGGAAACCGCGCCCCGATCGCCGCGCGCGTGTCGAGGAAGATGCGCCGGCCTTTCGCGCACTCTGCGGCGATGGCGCGAGCCACGACGTCGCGCGGCGCGAGCTCGGCGCCCGGGACATCCGCCATGAACCGACAACCCGCATCGTCGACGAGGATCGCGCCGTCGCCGCGCACCGCCTCGCTGACCAGCGGCGTCGGCCGAACTGCGACGTCGAGCGCGGTCGGGTGGAACTGCACGAACTCCAGGTCCACGAGTTCGGCGCCAGCGCGCGCCGCGAGCGCCAGGCCTTGTCCGAAGCTGCCGCGCGGATTGGTGCTGTCGTCGTAGAGTCCGCCGATCCCGCCGGTGGCGATCACGACCGCACTGGTGGGGAGAAGGACCGGCCCTGAGGCTCCGACTGCGATCACGCCGCGCACGGCATTGTCCTCGACGACGAGGCGACGCGCCTCGAGGCCCTCCAGAACCGTGATCGAGGGCGTCGCGCGAGTCGCCGCCGCGAGGGCGCGCATGACTTCGCGCCCTGCGCCGTCACCGCCGGCATGGGCAATGCGCCGTCGCGCGTGGGCGGCCTCCAAGCCGAGCGCGAAGCCGCTGTCGCGCGTCCGGTCGAAACGCGCGCCGAGCCGGGCGAGGCTTTCGATCGCGGCGGGGGCGGCGCGGGTGAACAGCTCGACGATCGAAACGTCACAGAGCCCGTCGCCGGCGGCGATCGTATCGGCTGCGTGAAGGGCAGGCCTGTCGTCGGGCCCGAGCGCCGCCGCCATCCCGCCTTGCGCCAGCAGGGTCGAGCCTTCCGCCCCGAGGAGCGCTTTGCTGAGCAGAACCACCGGACGTGGCGCGAGCGACAGCGCGGTCATCAGACCGGCGATGCCCGCGCCGACGATGACGACGCGACCGCGGAGCCATTCGGCGGTCATAGCGCCAGCATCCGGTCGACGGCGCGGCGAGCCGGCGCGGCGACCGCAGGGTCGATCGTGACCTCGTCCTGCATCGTTTCGAGCGCGCGGCGGATCTTGGGCAGCGTAATCCGCTTCATGTGCGGACAGAGCGCGCAAGGGCGAACGAAGTCGATCTCGGGGTAGTGGACCGAGACGTTGGCGCTCATCGAGCACTCCGTCACCAACGCCACCCGCGCCGGCCGATTCCGACCGACGTAGCCGATCATGTCGGCGGTCGACCCGGCGAAATCCGCTTCGGCGACCACCTCCGGCGAGCATTCCGGATGGGCAAGCACGACCGCGCCTGGATAGGCCTCGCGCAATTCGCGAATATCGCGTGCGGTGAACTGCTCGTGCACCTCGCAGCGCCCGCGCCAGGCGATAATCTCGACCTGGGTCTGGGCCGCGACGTTCTTGGCAAGATATTCGTCGGGGATCATGATGACCCGCGGGACGCCGAGCGACTCGACCACCCTTACCGCGTTGGCGGAGGTGCAGCAGATGTCGGAGGCCGCCTTCACCGCCGCCGAGGTGTTGACATACGTGACGACAGGCGCGCCCGGGTAGGCCTGCCGCAAGAGCGCGATGTCCTCGGGCGCGATCAACTCGGCGAGCGAGCAGCCGGCCTTCGCGTCGGGGATCAGCACGGTCTTCGTCGGATTCAGGAGCTTCGCCGTCTCGGCCATGAAGTGGACGCCGGCCATGACGATGACGCTCGCCTCGCTTTTCGCGGCTTCGCGCGCGAGCGCCAGACTGTCGCCGACCACATCGGCGACGCAGTGGAAGATCTCTGGCGACTGATAGTTGTGCGCGAGGATGATCGCCTCACGCTCGCGCTTGAGGCGCAGGATCGCGTCGATGTCGGCCTCGAAGTCGGGCCATTCCATCGGGGTGACGACGTGGCTGACGCGCTGGTAGAGGGCGCCGGCAGCGGACTGGGTGTCGAGGAGGGTCATGCGTTATACTCAAAATGAGCATATCCGAAGATATACTTATCATGAGAATAAGCGCTGTCAAGAGGGGGCGAGTGGCAGCTTGGTTCCCGCCGCGGCGCGCTCCTCGCGCACTGCGGCGCGGAAGCGGTAGGCCTTGGCGGGTCGCCCGCCGGTGTCGGACACCGTTTCGCCGGTCTCCTCGACGACCTGTTGCTGCTCGATGACGCGCCGGAAGTTTGGCTTGTGCACTTTGAAGCCGGACACCGCCTCCACGCAACGCTGGAGCTGCAGCAGGGTGAAGACAGGCGGCATGAGCTCGAAGACAACCGGATTGTATTTGATCTTGGCCCGCACACGGGCGATGCCGGTCGCCAGAATACGGCGGTGATCGCCGGTCATCGACCAGCCGAGAGCCGGACCGTCGCGCTGGCCGCTCCGCCGCCACGCCTCTTCGATGAGCGCTGTCTCGTACAGGAGCTCGTAGCGCTGCAGGACGAGCTCTTCGTTCCAGCGTCGTCCGTCGAGGCCGAACGCGATGGCTGCACGGACACGGCGCTGTGTGCCGTCGTTTCCCGCCTCGATCCAGCGTTTGAGACCCGGCGCGATGGTCTCGACGATAAGTGCCGGGAAGCCCGCACGATGGTCCTCCCAGGGGAAAAAGTGATACCAGGGCCGCCAGGCAGCCCGTGGGACGGCCGCGCGCTCCTCCCGCATCAGCCCGAGATAGCTGATCGAAATCGCTCGCGCGCCGTTGGCTGCAACGTGGCGATCGGAATCGGCAAATGTGTAAAGCTGCTCGACATAGCCCAACGGATGCCCGGTCTGCCGCTCAACCCAGGCCCGTAGGCCGGACTGCAGCGAACGATGGGCGACCTCGAAGGGCCCGGAGGGCAGGGCGCTGCCGTCGTCGATCGTGAGCACGAGCGGCGAGCCCTCCGCGACCGCGACGAGCACGGCGATCAGTTCGACGCTGATCGGACGCACGCTCGAACTCGAGAGCTGAAGCCGGGCTGGGCATGGTTCGGTGCGTATCCATTGTCGAGATCTGGCCTGCTGACTCGCCGTAACTAAGGGCCTGTGTCAAAAGCCCGTCGCCCTCGTGCTGAGTTGGCCACCCGGCGGCGCCGACCCGCTGCGAACGAAAGCTCCGACCCCCTCTCTTTGAAATTTCGTGGGCGGCTTTCGGCGAAGCAGAAGCCGTTTGTCTTGCAACTAAGCGGTGCTGATGGGCAACCAAACGCAGTCGAGCTACGATTGCGCGCGAAGGAGGCCCGAAAAGCCCTTCCAGCCATTTCCATCCCCTTCCATCTATGGCGCCGATTCTATACATATCAACGCTTTCTGGGTGGGAGGATCAAAAAAATCGGTCCCTCTAGATTTTCCGTCCCGCGGAAATCCGAAATTCTTCGAGAATTCCGTTGACCAGCATCGCCCTAGCCGCCTCGAGAAACCTGAACCCCTGCTCCGCCGACACTGACGTCTTCCATCCCTGTCACCATACGGAGCTCGCGTCTGCGCTCTTCTAGGACCCCAATAAGGGGCCCCGAAGGAGACTTGAAGAACGACCTCAGCGGACCCGGGCGGCGTCCTTAGCGCCTCCGGAGCATTCCCTTCGCCGGGCTCACTCTATAAGTGGTCCAGTTTGAACGTTAGTTTAACCGCGGCGGTGAAGCCACTGCGGCTGAAGGAGTGTCGTACACAACTACCGCCTATTTGATGTGGAAGCCGGTCTGCATCCTGCTTCATCAGGCAGAGACCAAATGATCTGGTTCTCGGCGGCGTCGCCTCACGAACGGGGTCCAACGAAATCTACGGGAGAGAGAGCCTTTTTCTGGGCCGCGCGGAACGCGCCCGGGGGCACGGCCGTTGACGGCGCCGGACCGCGATCGCATAGCTCGCCTCCCAACATCGAGAGTTTCATGGCGGCCTATGCGAGCCTGGCGTTTCTGTCGTTTCTCTGGGGCTCCTCGTTTTTCCTGATCAAGATCGCCGCTCGCGTCTTCGATCCTTTCGGTTTCGCGCTCGCGCGGGTCGGCGTGGCCGCCGGTGCGCTTCTCGTCGGGGCCGCGCTCGCGGGACCCATCTGGCCTGGCCGGCGGCTGGGACTTTGGAGCAAGCTCGTCGTCCTCTCGCTGGCCGGCCAGGTCGTCCCCTTCCTGCTGCTCGGCAAGGCCGCGAAACTGGCGAGCAGCGCTGACATGGCGCTGATGATGGGCGCCTCACCGATCTTTGTTTTTCTCGTTGGACGGTTCGTCGGGTCGGGCGACCGGTGGAGCCTCAGGGGCGCGCTCGGGCTCGCACTCGGATTTGCCGGCGTCAGCCTCGCGCTTTTATCTCCGGTCGGGCAGACCGCTGCCGCCCCAAATCCCGTCGAGGGGCGGGCGATCGCGCTCGCAGCCGCCTTCTGTTACGCAATGAGCGCCCTCTTCTCAGGCGGCCCCGACGCGCGAAATCGGAGCCGCCAAAGCCGTCGCCGCGTCGATGACGATATCGACTGTCGTGTTGGCGGGAATTGATCTCGCTCTCGGCGACCGGCCGTCGGTCGACGCGACCCTCGCCGCGCCGTACGCTCCGATCGCCGCGATGGTTGCGCTCGGCGTCCTCAACACCGCGCTCGCCTATTATATCTACTTCCGCCTGATCGCGAGCGAAGGGCCGACCTTCGCCAGCCTCAATAACTACGTCGTTCCCTTGATCGGCGTCATGGCGGGCGCGGCGGCGCTGCGAGAGCCGGTCGCCGTCGCCGCCTGGGCCGGCCTCGCGCTCGTCCTCGCGGGCGTTGCGTTGACAGGGCCTTCGCTGCGGTCGCGCGTCTGACGAGGAGCCTGCGGGCGAACCGCGTTTCCGCGGCGCGTTAAGCTTGCGGCAATTCGAATAGCCTTCCGGCGTTCGGCAGCGCATCGCCGACCCCGGAGAGGCGCAGGCAATGCCAGGCCATCGCGTGATTGCTCGAGGTCACCGGCGCGCCAGTGAGACGTTCGAGCGTCGCCGCCGCCTCGGCGACGCGCAGGCTCGTGCAGGAAACGAAGACCGCTTCGACTCCCGGCGCCGAGGCGAGGCGCCGCGTCGCATGTTCGATCGAGTCCGGTGAGACACGCGCCGCGTCGCGGTCATCGCGGCGGTCGAAGGTCGCGACGGCGGACACGCCGACGCCCCGCGCACGGAAATAGGCGACAAGCGAGGCGTTGATCTCGGGCGCGTAGGGCGTCAAAAGCCCGACCGACTTTGCGCCAAGCGCGCGAAATGCCGCGAGCGCTGCGGTGACCGGTGTCGTGCATGCGACAGCGGGCCGCGCCTTGCGAATTTCCGCGAACACCGCGTCCTCGCCGAGAGTCATTGTCGCTGAAGTGCAGCCGAACGCGACGACGTCGAGATTGACGCTTGGCAAGATGAGAGCGACGCTCGGCGCGATCCTTGGCCCGATGGCGCGCAGGGTTTCGGGCCGGATGTCGTTGTCGTTGAAGACGCGCGACTCGAACACGGCGACGCCCGGCAGATGCAAGAGCGCGCGGAACTCGTGCTCCATCGTCTGGTCGGTGGCGAGCACCACGAGCCCGACCGCCGCACGCCAGGCGACGCCCGCATCGAGTTCCGACGGCATGATTCCGAGATCGAGCGGCTCGGAGAGCGAGGCGAGGTCGAGAGACATAAAGCGCTCCTTCCGTCATTGGGGCGTGAGGCCGTCCATGGGGATGGCGGTCGGCCGGCCGGCGACCAGGTCGGCGACGATTCGCGCCGATCCGTGCGACATGGTCCAGCCGATGTGGCCGTGACCGCAGTTGAGAAACAGGTTGCCGAGCCGCGCGGAGCCGAGGAAAGGCAGGTTGGTCGGGGTCATGGGCCTCAAGCCCGCCCACATTTCGGCCTGGTCGTACTCGGCGCCGTCTGGATAGAGTTCGCGCACGACGTCCTTCATGAAGACGAAGTCGGCCGGCTTGCAGCTCTCGTCGTAGCCGGCGAATTCGGCGGTCGCCGTGACCCGTAGGCGGTCGCCGAATCGCGAAATGGCGACGAGATGGTGCTCATCGACGCAGGCGACCGTCGGCGGCGACCGCGACGCGCCGATGGGAATCGTCAGCGAATAGCCTTTGATCGGATAGATCGGCAGCCGGACGCCGAGTTTCCGCGCCAAGAGTGGGCTTTCGGCGCCGAGAGCCAGAACGTAAGCGTCCCCGGCGAACCGGCCGCGGTCGGTTTCCGCGCCGGTGATCCTGTCGCCGTCGGCGGCAAGTCCGGCGACGCTCGCGCCGGTCACGATCTGGCCGCCCCGCTCGACGATCCTCGCGGCGAGCGCGCGGGTGAACTTCGCGCAGTCGCCCGTCTCGTCCGTCGGGCAGAGGATCGCGCCGGCGATCCGGTCGGCAGCGTGAGTGAGCGCAGGATCGAGCGCGACGACCTGGTCTCGGTCCAGGACCTTGATCGCCTGCCCGTCCGATTCAAGCAGCTTCATGTGCTCGACGCCGTCTTCGAGCGCGCGCCGGCTGCGGTGCAGGTAGAGAATGCCGCGCCTGTTGCCGTCGTAGGCAATCGACTCCTCGGCGACGACGCTTTGCAGCACCGACTGCGAGTAGGCGGCGAGCCGATGCTTGAGCAGCGTGTTGCGCCGCGCCTTTGCGGCTGTGCATTCCTTCAGGAACCCAAGTGTCCATGCATAGAGCCGCGGATCGGCGGAGAACTTGAAACGCAGGGCCTGGTTCCGAAACAGAACGGATTTCGCCAGGATCATCGGGGCGCGCGGCGAGGACCATACGAAGGAGTGACCCGGCGCGATCATGCCTGCATTGCCGAAACTCGCTCCTGCCGCGACTTGGCTGCGGCGTTCGAGAATCACGACCTCGTGGCCGTCGCGCTGCAACTGATAGGCGGTCGTGACGCCGACCACGCCGCCGCCGAGCACTACGATCCGCATGTCGCCTCCGTTCGCTCAGCCGAGATAAGCATGCTGCACCTTCTCGTCGCCAAGCAAGGCCTTCCCGGAACCAGACAGGACGATGCGGCCGCTCTCCATCACGTAGGCCCGGTCGGCCGCGTCGAGAGCCATGAGGGCGTTCTGTTCGATAAGCAGAATCGCCACGCCTTGTTCGTTGATGGTCCGGATCGTCTCGAACACGCTGTCGATCATGAGCGGCGAAAGACCCATGCTTGGCTCATCCATCATCAGGACGCGCGGGCGTCCCATCAGGGCGCGCGCGGTCGCCAGCATCTGCTGCTCGCCGCCCGATAGCGTCCCGGCGACCTGCCTCAGGCGCTCTCTGAGCCGCGGGAACAATTCGAGCATGCGCTCCCGGTCGGCGGCGATGGCGCCGACGTCGCGCCGGGGAAACGCGCCCATCGCCAGATTCTCGGCGACCGTCAGGCGGGCGAAAATGCGCCGCCCTTCGGGCACCTGCAAGACGCCGCGCGCGGCGATCGCGTGCGGGGCGACGCCCGTGAGGCTTTCGCCGTCGAACCTTATGTCGCCCGAGCGCGGCGGGATGAGGCCGCTGATCGCCCGCAAGGTCGTCGTCTTGCCGGCCCCGTTGGCGCCGATCAGCGTGACGATCTCTTTCGCCTCGACCTTGAGCGAGACGCCCTTCAGCGCCTCGATATTGTCGTAAGACACCCGCAAGTCATCGATTTCGAGAAGAGCCATGGAGGCCTCGCTACGCGCCGCCGTCCGGTTCGGCCGGCGATTCGCTCATCCGCTCGGCCGCATGCCTCCGTGCGGACGTCAGTGACGCCCTCGGCCGGCCGAGATAGGCCTCGATGACCTTGGGATCCTGCTGGATTTGAGACGGCGGCCCCTCGGCGATCTTCACGCCGTAGTCCAGAACGGTGACGACGTTCGATATCGCCATGACGACGCGCATCTGATGCTCAATGAGCAGGATCGTGACGCCAAACAGGTCGCGGGTGCGACGAACGAACTCGATCATCTCCGAGGTTTCGCTCGGGTTCATCCCCGCGGTCGGCTCGTCCAGCAACAGGAGCTTCGGACGGGTCGCGAGCGCTCTGCCGATTTCGAGGCGGCGCTGTTCGCCGTAGGCGAGATTGCGCGCAAGGAGGTCGCCGCGACCCTTGAGCCCAACGAACGCCAGAAGCTCGAGGGCCTCCTCGTGCGCGCGCCTTTCGTCGAGCTGAGTCGACCGCGAATGAACAAGCGCGCCCCACCAGTGCGACTTGAGATGGAGATGCATCCCGACCAGCAGGTTCTCGATGGCGGTGATGTTTCTGAAGAGCCGGATGTTCTGATAGGTGCGGCTGACGCCGGCCTCGGCGACACGGTTCGGCGTCAGGCCGTCCAGACGCTCGCCGCGAAACCAGATCTTGCCGCCGGTCACGCGCAGATTTCTGCGTCACGCAATTGAACACTGTCGTCTTGCCGGCCCCGTTTGGACCAATGACGGCGTGGATGTCCCCTTGGCGCACGTGAAGGTTGAGGTCGTTGACCGCGGCGAGACCGCCAAAGCGGATCGTCAGGCGTTCCGTTCTGAGGATCGGCTCGCTAGCCGCGCCATTCATCTTACGGCTCCCGCCCGCCCGCTCGCCGGCGCAGCGGTTGCGGCCCGCAATTCGCGGCGGCGCACGGGTGATGGCCACAGGCCCTCCGGCTTGAACCGCATCATTACGATCAGCGCGACGCCGTAGAACAGGTAGCGGTACTCGCCGAACTCGCGCAAAAGCTCCGGCAGGCCGACCAGCGCGACCGCGCCCACGACGACCCCGGGCAGAGAGCCGAGACCGCCAACGATGATCAGCGCCAGCACGTTGATCGATACGAGGAGCTGGAAGCTGCTCGGATAGACCGATGTCAGCATCACCGCGAAGATCGAGCCGGCGAGACCGGCAAAAGCCGCGCCGAGGCCGTAGGCCAGGAGCTTGACCTCCACCAGATTGACGCCAAGCGCCTGCGCGACGTCCTCGTCGTCGCGCACCGCCGTCCAGGCCCGCCCAAGGCGAGAGTTTTCCAGGCGCCAGGCGCAATAGGCGGCGAACCCCGAGGCGATCAGTGTCAGATAGAATAGGTCGACCGGGTCGGCGAGCTCGAAGTGGCCAATTCTTGGCTTCGGGATCTGCAGGATCCCCTGGGCGCCGCCGAGCAGGGGCGCCGCCATGTCCGACTGGACGATGACGCGCACGATCTCGCCGAGCCCCATGGTGGCGACCGCAAGATAGTCGCCGCGGACGCCGAGCACCGGAATGCCGAACAGCACCCCGACCGCGACCGAAGCAAGGACCGCGATCGGCGCCGCGGCCCAGAAGGAAAGGCTCGGCAGCGGGGTATAGGACGCGAGCGCGTGCGAAGAGTTGGCGGTCAGGAGCGCCGTCGCATAGGCGCCGACCGCGAAGAAGGCGACGAAGCCGAGGTCGAGCAGCCCGGCCAGGCCGACCTCGAGATTGAGTCCCATTCCCATCAGCATATAGAGCCCGACCAGCAGCATGACCTGGCCGATGTAGGAGCCTGCGAGGACCGGCATCAGGATGAGGAGCGCGACAAGGCCCGCGGCGCGCATCGCTCTTGCCTGACTTCGTCGCCTCGGCGACAACCCTGCGAACGCCTCGCCCAACCTCGCGCGCGGAGCGCCCATCCAGAGCGCCGCGCCTGCGCTCGCAAGGAGGAAGATCGCCGCCGCGCCGCGCGGCTCGAGCCCCTCCCAGGAATAGAGCGCCTGGCGCACGGCGTCGGCGGCGGCGTTTCCTCGCAGAATGATCTGGATGAGTTCCTGGAAAACGCCGAACACGACGACGAAGGCGAGGCCGATCAGCAGAGGATCGCGGGCTCGCGGGGAAGCGAGCGCCATCGCCGCGCCGACTGCGCCCAGAACCGCGGCTCCGGCGATGAGGATCAATCCGCCGGCCGGCGCGCCGAGGCCGAAAGTCAGCGCCCGCAGAAGAATCGGCGACAGCGCGATGAAAATCCGCCGGAGCGGCAGAACCTGCATCGCCAGCGCCAAGAGGGCGAGCAGCGATCCGGCGACGCCTCCCGCCACGAGGCCGGCGGCGGCGGCGGGCAACGGCTTCAAGGGTCGCGAACGCAAGACTGTCGCCGCTCCCGCGCCGAGCGCGATTGTGATCAGGGCGGCGTGCCCGAGCGAGACGACGTCGACGACGATCCAGCGCCGATCGAACATCGGCAGGATACCGACGACAGCGATGTAGACGGCGACCGCGCCGAAGACGAGCCCGAGCTTGAGGGCGCCCCCCACGGATCGGGAGTCGCGCGGGTCCCGGCGACCAGCGTGGTCGCGCTCATGCGCGCTTCTTCGCCATGCGCTCGCCCATGATCCCATACGGGCGGAAGATCAGCACCATGATGAGGAGCGTGAAGGCGATGAGGTCACGCAGCTGGTAGGGCGCTGGAATGCCGATTCCATCGAGGAAGAGAGCAGGTCCCACGGATTCGATGATTCCGAGGAACAGTCCCGCCAGCATCGCGCCCGGGACGCTGCCGATGCCGCCGAGCACCGCCGCGCCGAACGCCTTGACGCCCGGCGTGAACCCCATGAAGAAATAGACCTGTTTGAACACGAAGGCGTAGCAGACGCCGGCGACCCCGGCCATCGCGCCGCCGAGGACGAAAGTGAAGACGATGACCTTGTCGACGTCGATCCCCATCATCGCGGCGGCGTCGGCATCTTCCGAAACCGCCCGCATCGCCATGCCCATACGCGTGCGCTGAACGATCAGGTAGAGAATCGTCATCGAGACGAACGCGATGACGACCACGATCAATTGAACGACTGGGATCCCAAAGCCGAAAACGGGAACCGTCTCGTTCTGCCAAACCGTGTCCGGATAGGCGTGGACCCCCGAACCGAACGCGCCGCGGAACGATTGCTCGAGGAAGAACGAGACGCCGATGGCGCAGATCAGCGGCGCGAGACCGCGGACCCGGCGGAACGGACGGTAGGCGAGCCGCTCCGTCAGCAAGGCGATAATCGTGGAAGTTGCGACGCCGAGCGCGAGAACCGCGAGCATGGCGAGCGCCGGCTCGTGCCGCAGGAAGCCGGTCTCGTCGAAATAGGCGGCCAGGAAATACCCGGCAAACGCCCCCGTCATCATGATGTCGCCGTGGGCGAAATTGATCAGGCGCAAGACGCCGTAGACCATGGTGTAGCCGAGCGCGATCAGGGCGTAGACGCTGCCCATGGTGACGCCGTAGGCGAGGAATTCGAGCCAGTCGGCGAGCCCGTAGCGGCCTTTGATCAGAGTGCCCGCCGTGCCGGCGGCGACCACTGCGACGACTGCGGCGCGCAAGCACCACAACACGATGTCGATAAACCCGAAGCGCGCTCGCCTGTGGAGGCTCGCAAGCAGGCTTCGAGTCGCCGACGTTTCGGACATGGCCTCGCCCTCGCCTTCAGGCGCCGCGCCGCGCCCCGCGCCCGAGCTTGGACACGGGGCGCGCGTCGTCGCTTCTATTTTGAACTGGCCGAGTGGGTCTCCGGCCATACCTTCTTCGGGTTCACCCCGATCTTGAAGGTCGACGGATCGGCGTTGGTGAATTTGTAGACCGCCGGCTTGAACTTGGCGCACTCGCCATATTGATTGCAGGCGATCGGCCCGCTGACGCCGTCGAACTTGATCGTCCGGACGGCGTCGCGCAGCGCCATTCGGCCGATATAGGTCGTGCCGCTCGCATCGGTCTTCGCCGCTTTCTCGATCGCTTTCATGGCGAGCACGGCGGCGTCATAGGCGTTGGCGTGATAGCCGGAGATCGGCGGCTCGCCGTATGTCTGGGTATATTCCTTGACCAACTTCGGATAGGCCGCCCCCATGGCCTCGGGCGACACGTCGGGGTAGGTGATCCTGTAGCCGACGACCGCCTGGCCGGCGGCGGAAATCATATCCGGCGCCATCTGGCCGGAGCTGCCGATCAACGGAACCTTCTCGAGGCCGGGGGTGTCCTTTTCCTGCCGCAGGAGCTGCGCCCCGGCGGCGACGAAGATCGGCGCGTAGATCATGTCGGGCTTCTCCGTTGCGATGCGGGTCAGCACCGGGTGCATGTCCACTTCCGTCGGCGACACCGCCTCGACCGACAGCACCTGACCGCCGAGCTTCTTGAAATTGTCGGCCATCACACTCGCCAGCTGCTGGGCGTAGGGGCTGCCGTCGTGAACGGTGACGATTTTGCGCGCCTTCATGACGTCGTAGACGTATTTTGCGTCCGCGGCGCCCTGATCGGTATCGCTGTAGACGGTGCGGAAGAAGCCGTCATATCCCGGCTTGCGGTCCGGGGCGGTCAGGGCCGGCGCCGTGGTCGCGGTGGCGATGTCGACGATGCCGGCCTTCCACAGGATCGGGGCGCCGGGCGTCGCCGCGCTCGAGCACGCGGGTCCGAGCACGACCACAGTGTTCGGGTCGGCGGCGAGCTTGGTCGCGGCAGTCTGGCCGCCCTCGGCGTTGCACTGGGTGTCCTCGACGCGCAGCTCGATCGGATGACCGAGCAGCGTCCCGCCCTCGTCCTTGATCGCGAGCTCGACGCCGCGCTTCTCGTCGATGCCGAGCGCAGAATCGGGTCCCGACATCACCCAATAGCCGCCGAAGTCGAGCGGCGCGCCTTTCGGGACAGCGACGACGCCGAGCGGGTCGGTGACGAAACCCTTGGTTTCCGCGGCCCAGGCCGGCGCCGCGGCGAGCGCGGACAAAGCCAGGGCTGCTGAGGTCGAAAGGATCAGACGATCGCGGTATGCCATCCTTGATTCTCCTCGCTGTTTCCGTCCACACGGCGGAATGCGATCGCCGCCCTGCTCACGCACGGCGCGGAAGCAGCCGTTCTTGCGCGAACGGCAGTCTTGAAACGCGCCGGAACGCCGCGTCCGACGTACGGCGTAGGTTGGAGGTGGTTCGGTCGGCCGAGGGCGGCCGCTTTGGCGACCTCAAATCGGAACGTCGTCGTCTGCGGCCTCGAGCGGTCCGACCGCGTCGTGCTTCGGCGGTCCGCCTGTCGATCAAACGCTCAACGTTAGCATGACAAAAGAGCCGGAATTTGGATGGGAAACCGGCGAGATTGCGAGAGTCGCATGCGATTGGCCGCGCCAGGGCGGACGCCTCGGCGAAACTGGCGAGCACCGCTGATATACTTTACTGAGACATTGTAGCAAAAGGTCATGGCCAGTTTGGTTGGCCGTGGCGACAGGAGGGAGATGCCATGACAGGGCTCAAGATTTGGGTGGCCGGACTAGCGCTTGCTTTCGGCGGTATGACCGCGGTTCACGCGGAAACGTTGACGATTGCGACCGTCAACAACGACGACATGATCATCATGCAGAAGCTGTCGTCCAAATGGGAGCAGCAGACCGGCAACAAGATCAACTGGGTGATTCTCAGAGGAGAATGTCCTCCGCCAGAAAGTGACCCTCGACATCGCGACGAAGGGCGGCTCTTACGACATCATTACGATCGGCGCATACGAAACGCCGCTTTGGGGTAAGCGCGGCTGGCTCGACCAGCTCGATGACTTGAAGAACTATGACTACGAAGATCTGCTCGCGCCGGTGAAGGCGGGGCTTTCCGTGAACGGCAAGCTCTACGCCTTGCCGTTCTACGCAGAGAGTTCCTTCACCATGTATCGCAAGGACCTGTTCGAGAAGGCGGGCCTCACCATGCCCGAGCAGCCGACATACGATCAGATCAAGCAGTTCGCCGACAAACTGACCGACAAGGCCAACGGTGTTTACGGCATCTGCCTGCGCGGCAAGCCGGGCTGGGGCGAGAACATGGCGTTTCTCGGCACGCTGGTGAACACGTTCGGAGGCCGGTGGTTCGACATGGAGTGGAAGCCGCAGCTGACCTCTGAGCCTTGGGAGAAGGCGATTACCTTCTACGTCGATCTGATGAAGGCCGACGGACCGCCCGGCGCCTCGGCGAACGGCTTCAACGAGAACCAGGCTCTATTTGCCGACGGCAAGTGTGCGATCTGGATCGACGCGACGTCGGCGGCGGGCCGGATCTCAAATCCGAAAGTGAGCAAGGTGGCCGCCGAGGTCGGCTTCGCCAAGGCGCCGATCGCGGTGACGCCGAACGGCGCCCAATGGGCATGGTCCTGGGCGCTTGCTATTCCGACCTCGACCAAGAAGGAGGCGGTCGCCAAGGATTTCGTACACTGGGCGACGTCCAAGGACTACGTCAAGCTGGTCGGCGACACCGAGGGATGGGTCTCCGTCCCTCCCGGCACGCGCAAGTCCACCTACGACAATCCCGACTACCTGAAGGCGGCGCCCTTCGCGCCGATCGTCTTGAAAGCGATCATGTCGGCCGACCCGACCCACCCGACCAAGGATCCCGTTCCCTACACGGGCGTGCAGTTTGTCGCCATTCCGGAGTTCCAGGGCATCGGCACGACTGTGGGTCAGAACATTGCGGCCGCCCTGTCTGGCTCGGACACGGTCGCCGCGGCGCTGGAAAAGTCGCAGGCGGCCGTCACCGAGACCATGAAGCGTGCCGGCTACATCAAGTAACGAGTTCTGAGGCCACGGCCGCAAGGGCCGTGGCCTTCCTCAATGTTTGTTCGACGTCGTCGCCCTACGCGGACCCAAGGGCTCGTCCCGCGCCTTGAGGGAGTCCGCGATAGTCCGAGCGAGGGAATCATGAAACTCCAGAACAAGGTTGCAATCATTACAGGGGCTGCTCGCGGCATCGGCAAGGCGATCGCGGAGCGCTACGTGAAGGAAGGCGCGAAGGTCGTCATCGCCGATCTGAATGAAGAGGGCGCTAAGATGGTTGCCTCAGCCCTCGAGAAGAACGCTGTCGGCATCAAGCTCGACGTCACCGATCAGGCGTCGGTCGAGCGTGCGGTGGCCGATAGTGTGTCCCAATTCGGCGGTATCGACATCCTCGTTAACAACGCCGGCGTCTTTGATCTCGCTCCCATCGTCGAGATCACGCGCGAAAGCTATCGCCGCGTCTACGCGGTCAATGTCGAAGGTCTGTTGTTCATGATGCAGGCTGTGGCCAAGCAGATGATCAAGCAGGGGCGTGGAGGCAAGATTATCAACTTCGCATCCCAGGCCGGGCGTCGCGGCGAGGCGCTGGTCGCCATCTACTGCTCTTCCAAGGCGGCTGTCATCAGCCTCACCCAGAGCGCAGGCCTCGACCTCATCAAGCATCGCATCAATGTCAACGGGATAGCGCCTGGCGTCGTCGACAACGAGCACTGGGAGCATGTCGATGCGATGTTCGCCAAGTACGAGAATCTGAGACCCGGAGAGAAAAAGCGGATGGTTGGGGCAGCGGTCCCCTACGGCCGGATGGCGCGTCCGGACGAGATCGCCGGCCTCGCAACATTCCTCGCCAGTGACGACGCCGACTATATCGTGGCGCAGACCTATAATATCGACGGCGGCAATTGGATGAGCTGAGCGATGAAGTCGATCCTCACCATCGGCGAGATTCTGGTCGAGATCATGGCGACCGAGCCGGGCGACGGCTTCCTCGAGCCGATCAAGCTCGTCGGCCCTTTTCCGTCAGGCGCGCCGGCCATCTTCATCGACCAGGCCGCGCGCTTCGGCCAGCCGGCCGCCATGATCGGCTGTGTCGGCGATGACGATTTCGGGCGCGTCAATCTCAATCGCCTTCGCCGCGACGGGGTCGACGTCAGCGGCATCCGAATTGACCCGGAGGCGGTGACGGGCAGCGCCTTCGTTCGGTACAGACCCGACGGCTCCCGAGCCTTCGTCTACAACATCAAGCAAAGCGCCTCGGGACGCATTGCGCTTGACGCCGCGGCGCGAGCCGTTCTCGATCGCAGCGATCATCTACACGTGATGGGAACCGCCCTGTTCTCGCCCGCGATCGTCGACGTTGTCCTGCAGGCGTCGGAAGCCGTGAGGGCGCGCGGCGGGACCATCTCGTTCGATCCGAATCTGCGGCCGGAGATGCTGAGCCTGCCTGGACTTCGCGAGGCGTGCGAAACCCTGTTCCGCCGTTGCGACATTTACCTTCCGAGCGGTCCGGAACTCACCCTGTTCACGGCCGCCAAAGAGGAGAAACCCGCCGTGGCGGAGATTCTTGGCCTCGGCGCCCGTGCGGTCGTCCACAAGCGAGGTGCGGAAGGCGCCAGCTATTTCGACGCCACGACGCACCTGACGCAATCCGGTTTTGAAGTCGAGGAAATCGATCCGACGGGCGCCGGCGACAGTTTTGGCGCCACCTTCATAAGCTGCTGGCTCCGCGACTTGGCGCCTGCGCGCTGCTTAGCCTATGCCGCCGCAAGCGGGGCGCTCGCGGTCACCCGGCAGGGGCCGATGGAAGGCGCGGCGAGTGAGGCGGAGCTCGACGCGTTTCTGTCGGAACGCTCCAGGAAGCTTTCGTCATGAGCCGACCGATTCCGACACTCGTCAGAGAGCGATTGACTGAGGGCGAGGCCGGCGTGACTTCTGTCTGTACTGCACACCCGTTGGTCATTGAGGCGACCCTGTCCCACGGCCTTCGGACCGGCCGACGCGTTTTGATCGAGGCGACCTGCAATCAGGTCAACCAGGAAGGCGGATACACCGGCATGACGCCGGCCGATTTTCGGCGATTCGTCGAGGCGATCGCGGCGCGGGTCGGATTCGACACCAGCCGCATCATTCTCGGCGGCGACCATCTCGGTCCCAACCCCTGGAAGCATCTGCCCGCAGAGGACGCCATGGAGCGGGCAAGGACGATGATCGATGCCTATGCCCAGTCCGGCTTCGCCAAGCTCCATCTCGACACGAGCATGGGATGCGCAAGGGAAGCAGCGGCGCTGGCCGACGAAGTTACTGCAGAACGGGCGGCCTCTCTGGCAAAGGTCGCCGAGGCCGCCGTGGGCGATGGTCCGGCTCCCCTCTACATCATCGGCACAGAGGTGCCGGTGCCCGGGGGCGCCCAGCACACCCTCGAGTCCCTTGCGGTGACGCGACCTGAGGCGGCGCTCCGCACGGTCGAGGTGCATCGGCAGGCCTTCAAAGCTTCCGGTCTTGAAAAGGCCTTCGCGCGCGCAATCGGGGTGGTGGTCCAGCCTGGCGTCGAGTTCGCCAGCACCGAAGTGATCGCCTACCGACCTGACAAGGCGCGGGATCTCGCCGCATCTCTCGGCAACCTGCCGGGCTTCGTCTTCGAAGCCCACTCGACCGATTATCAGCCCGCCGCGTCGCTTGAAGCTATGGTCCGGGACGGGTTCGCGATTCTCAAGGTAGGACCTTGGCTCACCTTCGCGCTGCGCGAAGCGCTCTATGGACTCGATTCGATCGCTCAATTCCTTGTCCCTGTGCGGTCGGGCGACAGCCTGCCGGCTGCTATGGAAGCCCTGATGCTCCGGGAACCCGAAAACTGGGTCAAGCACTATGATGGGAGCGCAGACGAACTGCGCCTCCAACGGCACTTCAGCTTCAGCGACCGCATCCGCTACTATTGGCCCCGTCCGGAAGCGCAAGCTGCGGTCGACAGGCTCTTCGCCACGCTTGGCGACCTCGTCATTCCGGAGCCCCTCGTCAGCCAGTGCCTTGGCGCCCTTTATCCGGCGGTTGCGGAAGGTTCCGTCAGATCAAGGCCTCGCGAGCTCGTGCTCGCCGCAGTCCAGCGGGTTCTCGCACAATATGACAAGGCATGCCTTCGAGAAGGGGCGCAATCGAGCGGGCGAGAGGCGCCAGCGGTCAGGTAGCCAGAGGCTCGTCGCTATTTAAAGTGGGTGAATTGGCCAGAACGTCACCGGCGATGCGGCGAGGTAGACGATGGCTTTGAGATTTCGCTTGGTTCGGTAACCTTTGGCCTTGCGCTTGGCGGCCTGGACATTGCCGTTGATGGCTTCGAGGACGCCGTTAGAAAGGCCGGTGACGATCGATCTGAGAATGCCTTCGGCCTTGGCCATGATCGTCTTTGCCAGTCGCTTCATCTGCGCGAGATCGCACACCTGGACCCAGGCGTTCCAGCGATCGAGGAAGCGTCGGCGGTCTTGGCGTCCATCGAGCGCCGCCGCGGGCAGGTTGGCCGCACCGTCGAGCAGGAGCTTCATGCGCCGGGAGGCAGAGGACGCAGGAGAAAATCCTCCGGCAGCGGATCGTCGAAATCATCGGGGATGACGGCCACAATCGTTTCGATCCCGGGTTTCCGCTTGAATTCCTCGATCGCTTCGAGCCGAAGGCCTCTTCGCGGGCGATGTGGCGCCAGATCGAAGACGGGCGAGCCATTGCGGGTTACGATGATCGTTTCGCCGCGCTCAACCTCGCGGGCGAGCTCGGTCAGGCGATTCTTTGCTTCGCGGATCGTGACCGTTTTCAAGCAGACGACGTAGCCACATGCGACTACTTTGTCCAGCGCGCCCAACCGAAACCGCCCTGGTCTCGGCTGCCGGAACGTTTTCTTCAAGGCCAGGACGAGCGACGCCGCTTTCGAGAATCTTCGTGATGAATTTGTCAGCCGCGGCCCGAAACCCGGACGTAAGCCAGTTTCGGCTTCCAGCCCGCGGGAACCGCGTTGCCCCTCAGGCCGCCCCGCGGCGGATCGTCCTCCTTCGGCGGAAACATCACCGCGGCGGCGCAGACGAGGCCGCCGAACGACGTCATGAAGCCAACGTAGAGCAGGAAGATCGCCTCGATCCCCATGCCGCTGTCGTGAATGAGCGGCCGTAGGCCGAAGGGATCGAAGACGAGGAGGGCGGTCGTGCAGAGGGCACCGCCGAGCGCGCCGAGCACCCAGTGGAAGATCATGTAGCGGACGAGCGGATCGAGCTTTTTCGGTCGCATCCGCCCCGAGCCCCCGAGGGGACCGCCTCCGCCAATCGTCTCCATGTCGGCCATCGTGGGCCTCTTTCTTCGCCTGCGTCCCCTTCCCAATCTATCTCGGCGTCCCGCCCGGTCAAATCGGTTCGCCGCGGCAAATCGGCGCGGCGTCCTCAAGGACGGCGCTTCAGCGCGTCCGCTAGCCGTGTCGTCGCCGAGCCCGGCGCAAGCGGCTTTGGCTGGCTTTCGTGCGGCGCCCAGCCGGAGAGCCACAGAATGTCGAAGGTCGCGCGCAGGCGTCCGTCCGGATCGGAAAAAAGCTCCGCGTACGCTGCCGCGGCGCGCGAAAGAATGTCGCGCCGCAGCGGCTTCCGACTTCGATCATGGAGCGGGTTGGCGCCGCCGAAGGCGCGCAGATCGCTCATTAAGGCGAAGAGGTCGGCGTAGCGCACCGTCGCCCGGTCGAGGTCGACGACCGGCAGGGCGAGGCCCGCCCGCTGCATGAGGGAGCCCAGCGCGCGGACGTCGACGAACGGCGCGACGCGCGGCGACGCGCCGCCGAGGACCTCGCTTTCGGCGATCGTAAAGCTCTGCCGGAGCTCGGTCAGCGTGTCGCCGCCGACGAGCGCCGCGACGAACAGGCCGTCGGGCTTCAGCGCGCGGCGGATCTGGATCAGCGTTCCGGGCAGATCGTTGACGGTCTGCAGCGCCAGCAGCGACACGGCGAGGTCGAGGCGGCCGTCCCCCGCCGGCAGCCGCTCGAGATCGCCGATCGCGCCGAGGAAGGCGCCGGCGCCGAGGCTCGCGAGTGTGGGCGCCAGCCTGACCACGCAATCGGCCCGGCCGCTTGCCGCCAGCGCCACGGCCGCGTGGGGCCCTGGGGAGCCCAAATCGGCGGCCAGGGCGAACCGACGTTTGACCAGCGACAGGCGTTCGGCCAGCTCCCCAGCCGCGCGGGCGAGCAGAAAATCCTCGCCGCCATCCGGCGCCGCCCGCGCCCAGGCGCGGTCGAGCCTCGAATTGACCAGCGCGCGGTCGAAGATTTTTGGCGCGGAGGATGGCATGCGGGGCTCATATGCGCCCGCTTTCATCCTCTCGCAAAGCGAGAGGCTGGCGTCTGGCGGCGGCGTGGCCTTCGCATGGGCCCGGCAGCGCCGTGGCCTACGCTAAATCCGGGGGTAACGAGTCCAAGGCCGCGCCACGCGCATGGCGGCTTCGGCTTGGCGGTCCGTTCGTCCCCTCGCGCAAAGCCCGGCTTCGGGCTAACCTTCATCCCATGCGCGCAGATTTCGCCTCAAACGCAATGGTCGCAGCGCCGCGCTGGACGAGGCGGGCCGCCGCGCTTGCGTTCCGCTTCGCCGACGCTGCGCTCGATGCGCTCTATCCGCCGACCTGCCTCGCCTGTCGCGCCGCCACCGGTGCGCACGGCGCGCTCTGCCCGCTCTGCTGGGGCGCCATGCGGTTCATCGAGCGCCCGTTCTGCGAGCGTCTCGGCACGCCGTTCGAGCAGGACCTCGGCGCTGGGCTCCTCTCGCCGCAGGCGATCGCCGATCCTCCCGCGTTCGCCCGCGCCCGCGCCGTCGCGCGGTTTGAGGACGGGCCGGCGCGCAAGCTCGCCCATCGGCTGAAATATTCCGACCGCTCCGAACTCGCCCGGCCGATCGCCCGCTGGATGGCGCGCGCCGGCGCGGACATTCTCGCCGACGCCGATGTCATCGCGCCCGTGCCGCTGCATCCGATGCGGCTCTGGCGGCGGCGATTTAATCAGGCGGCCCTGCTCGCGCGGGAGGTCGCGCGCGAGACCGGCAAGCCATGCGACGTCGGCGCGCTTCTGAGGGTCAAGGCGACACGGAGCCAGGTCGGTCTCAGCCGGGTGCAGCGGGCCGAGAACGTCCAGGGCGCCTTCCGGATCGCCGAAGGCGCCGAGGTTCGAGGGCGGAAGGTAGTGCTGATCGACGACGTGCTTACTTCGGGCGCAACCCTCAACGCAGGGGCGAGGACTCTCCTGCGGGCGGGCGCCAGCCGCGTCGACGTGCTGGTCTTCGCCCGGGTTGTTACAGGAACATGACTGACCATATAGTGCGGGACAGCAACCATATTCGCGCTGGGGAGTCTCCTTCACGTGCAGCCGATCGTCATCTACACGAAATCGACGTGCCCGTTTTGCCACGCAGCCAAGTCCCTGCTGCGGCAGAAGGGCGCGCCCTTCGAGGAGATCATCCTCGACGGCGACCGCGTGGGACAGATGGCGATGGTGGCGAAGGCTGGCGGGCGCTCGACCGTGCCGCAGATCTTCATCGGCGAAAAACACGTCGGCGGATGTGACGATCTCTACGATCTGGACGGGGCGGGCGAACTCGATGGGCTGCTTGCGAGCTGACCGATGATCAAATACGCACTCGGCTGCGCCGAGGGGCATGAGTTCGAGAGCTGGTTCCCTGACAGCTCCGCTTACGAAAAGCTGCGCAAGCGGGGACTTGTCGCCTGTCCCGAGTGCGGCTCGACCCGGGTCGACAAGGCGATCATGGCTCCGGCGGTGGTGGGGGCCGACCGCGCCATGGTCGAGAAGCCCGTGGAGGTCCTCGACGACAAGCGCCGCCAGGCCCGAGAGATGATCGTGCGCCTGCGGCGAGAGATCGAGGCCAACACGGTCGACGTGGGTCCAAGGTTCCCGGAGGTGGCGCGCGCCATCCACCAGGGCGGCGAGCCCGAGCGGGCGGTACGGGGCCAGGCGAGTGTCGCTGAGGCGAAGGCGTTGATCGAGGAGGGGGTCGGCGTCATGCCGATGCCGATGCTGGCGGACGAGTTAAATTGAGCGCCAGCCGCGTCGGCGCAGTCCGAATTCGCTCCTGAAATCGTCAGGCGGCGGTGACTACTGCGTGTCCACCCGGAACTCTGAGGCCTCAATCACCGTCGTCCCGATCATGGTTCGGGCCGACACCCGGAACGGGATCAGCATATGGTCGCGCTCGATCGGCGCCAGCCAGACCTCTAGGTCCTTGTTCTCGGCCATGAACTTGGTCGCCGGCCGGTCGCGCCGATGGCCGGAGATCGGGACGTACCGGATCGAACAGACCGCCACCGGCCCCTCATAGCCCTTGGCCTTGACCTTGCGCTCGCCGACATAGGCGAGGTCGACGTCGAACCGCGTGTAGCCGTCGAAGATCGGAATCTTGCGGTTGCAGGCGGCGGGCGACACGAGCGGTCCCGAGGCCGGGGCGGGAAAGACGACCGCGCCAATCGGATCGACGATGTTCTGCTCGTCGTGCGGGCCGAGCGGCACACGATCGGGCTTGTCCTCGAACGGCGGGGTGATGTCGACGCCGGTCACCGTATTACCGGCGATCGCCATCCGGATGGTCCGGGTCATATGCGAGCTGGCGGCAATGGTGGCGAAAGTGGCCGGCGAGACATGTCCCGCGACGATCGAGCCCTGACCGGCCGAAGCCCCCCGCGCGTTGGCGAAAAGTCTGGCGAGTCCCGTCAGCTTGGCGTCGCCGCGAATCGAATAGCTCGTCGGGCTAAGCACCGCGTTGAGATTCGCCGCGCCGATCGGCAGGCCGACCAGGGAAACCCGATAGGTCGCATGCAAGACGTCGGCCGCTGCGCCGGCGGCCGGGGCGAGCGCTACGGCAGCGGCGAAGATCAGGCGCGTCCAGAAAGATCGCGACGTCATCAACTCAAAGCTCCAGTTCCGATTCGGCGCGGATTGTACCTCGAATTGGCAGAAATTCCGGCGCCAATGCGCCCAAGCGAAGGCGACTCGCGTAGGACAAAAAAGTCCGCTGCGACTCGTGTCAAGACCTTGCGGCTGGCGCCAGAGCGGCTCTAACATCCCGGTATGGTCGAAACGGTCATCACCATTCGCCCCGCACGATCGGGCGACGAAATCGGCATCGCATCGGTGCACGATTCGGCTTGGCGCGAGGCCTATCGCGGCGTCATCCCGGGCCGTGAGCTCGAGCGCATGATCGCGCGGCGCGGTCCGGTCTGGTGGCGGATGGCGATCGAACGGCGCACGCCCCTCCTGGTGCTCGAGTTCGACGACGCGGTGGTCGGCTACGTCAGCTACGGGCGCAACCGGGTGCCGGCCCTCGGTTTCGGCGGCGAGATCTTCGAGCTCTATCTGGCGCCGGAATGCCAGGGCTGCGGTTTCGGCCGGCGCATGTTCGACGCCGCCCGCAAGGACCTCGCCGGTCACGGTTATGGCACGTTTGTCGTGTGGGCGCTCGCCGGCAACGAGAGGGCGCTCGGCTTTTATCGCCGGCTTGGCGGCCGCATCGTGCGGCGCGCGCACGAGACTTTCGGGGGTCAGCAGCGCGAACGTATAGCTTTCGGCTTTGGCTGAGCGGCCTTTCTCCTGTAAGGCGGAACGAGCGCCGCCGGCGCGCCGGGCGCGAGGGCGCGGTAACGGGAGCCACGATCGTGAATTTGAATGCTGTGCCAATCGGCAAGAATGCGCCGCATGAAGTCAATGTCGTGATCGAGGTGCCGATCGGCGGCGAGCCGATCAAATACGAGATGGACAAGGAAAGCGGCGCGCTGGTGGTCGACCGCTTCCTCTATACCTCGATGCGCTATCCCGGCAATTACGGCTTCATCCCGCACACGCTGTCCGACGACGGCGATCCGTGCGACGTCATCGTCGCCAACACGCGGGCGATCGTGCCCGGCGCGGTCATGAGCTGCAAGATCGTCGGCGTGCTTCTGATGGAAGACGAACACGGGGGCGACGAGAAGCTCATAGCGGTGCCATCGGCCAAGCTAACTCAGCGCTACGCGAAGATCGAAAACTATTCCGACCTGCCGCACATCACGTTGCAGCAGATCGAGCACTTCTTCGCCCATTACAAGGATCTCGAGCCCAGCAAGTGGGTCAAGATCGTCCGCTGGGGCGACGCCGACGAGGCGCGCAGGCTCGTCGTTGAAGGCGTCGAACGCGCCAAGGCGGCGAAGGGCTGATCCACGAGTCCAAGGGGCTTGGGGCGCCGGAGCACGGAAACGAGCGCTCCGCTCCTTTTGCGCCTCCGGCCTCGGCGGTCTGGGCGGCGCTCGTTCCGCGCTTGGGCGCCGCCGCGGACTTTTTGAGGTTGTCGCGTCTCTCCTCTATTTCTAAGAGTGGCCGCATGCTCCGTCCGCCAGTCGCGCCATTGCGTCGAAGAACATCCGGCGGAAGCGCTCGGCGTCGACCGAGACAGCGACCTCGCTGTTGGCGAGCCGCGCCCAGTCTCCGCGCCAGTCGGCGATCGTGGCGCCGGTCGTGAGCCGCCCGGCCGTCTCGACGTCGACGGCGACGCGGCGAGTCGCGACAAGTGTCGGGTCGAGGGCGACGGCGAGCGCCAACGGATCGTGCATGACGAGGATCCGTTTCCCTCTGCGCTTCTCCATCCGGTCAAAATAGTGGCGCGACGCGTCCTGGATAAAGCGGGTCAGCGCCGGGCCGAGCGGGTGTTCGGCCGAGCGGGTCTCGAGTGCGACGAGGTCGCTCGGGTCGAAGGTCGTCTTGTGAGTAACGTCGAGCCCGATCGCCACCACGGGCGTTCCGCCCGGGCCGCCGAAGGCCCGGAAGACGATGCGCGCGGCCTCGGGGTCGTGCCAAATGTTGAACTCAGCCGAGGGCGTCACGTTGCCAGGCTCGCGATAGGCGCCGCCCATGATGACGAACCGCTTGAGAAGGCGCGGAAGTTCGGGCTCTCGCATGACGGCCAACGCGATATTGGTCAGGGGGCCTGTGGCAACGAGGACGAGCCGGCCCGGATGCGCGTGAGCCGCGCCGACAATGGCGTCGACGGCATGAGCCCCCTGGGCGGACTGCGGCGGCTCCGGCAGCACCGCATAACCGAGGCCAGTCTCGCCATGAACCGCTCTGGCGTCGGCCGCGAAGTTCGAGAGCGGCGTCGCCGACCCGGGCCAAACGGGGATCTCGTTCCGTCCCGCAAGCGAGAGAACCGCTCGCGTGTTGCGGGTTGCGGCCTCGAGGCTGACGTTGCCGACGACCGTCGACACGCCGAGCATATGGGCGCTGGGCTCGGCACAGGCGTAGAGAAGCGCGAGCGCATCGTCAATTCCGGTGTCGACATCGATGACCAGGAGATCGGTTTGCTGTGACATGGCCGGCATTCGTTGACAAATTCCAGGCGGCGCCGGGCGATCCCGATCAATTCCGCTTCGTCATTTTGGCGCGGTCTCCGAGCCGGCGTCAAACGTCGCTCCATTGGGTGAACTGAAGACCTGACGCTATGGTCCGCATACTCGATGCGAAAGCCCGGGCCTCGCGCGGCCAATTCGCTGCGAACAGGGAAAAATACAGGGAACTTCTCGCGTTTCCGCCGGTTTCCGGAAAGACTGTCGCTAAAAGCCCAACAATTCTAGTCTGTTCAATGAAAATTCCCTACTCGGCCGAACAGGGAAATTTTTTCGCCGAGCAGAGAATTCAAATTCCCTGATCCCTGGAAAACAGGGATAAGTTAGGAACGCCTCCAACTCTTCTGGCTCAAACACGGGCTGGCCGAGAAATTCGGAAAAATCAAAGAGAGCCAGCACGCCGGCCAGTTCCGGTTGTGACCCCTTGGCCGCCACTCACCGTTTGTCCTCGCGCCATAATTTCGCATCGTCAGGGGAAGCCCCGCCGCTCCTTGGCGAGCCAGCGGATCATCAGCAGGATGGCCACGGCGGCGAGCCCGCAAGCGAGCCCGATCCAGACGCCGACGGCTCCCAGTGAGGCGGCGAAGCCGAGCGCAATCCCGATCGGCGCCCCGATCGCCCAGTAGCCGAGGAGCGCGATGACGAGGGGCAAACGCGAGTCGTGCAGGCCGCGCAGCATGTTGGCGAGCGTCGCCTGGCTCGCGTCGAAGATCTGGAAGATCGCCGCGATCCTCAGGAGCGCGACGGCGGTCTCGACCGTCGCCGCATTCTCGGGGGCGCGGATATCAATGAACGGAGCAATCAGGAAGCGCGGCGCGGCGATCATCGTCGTGGCGGAGATAAGTGCGAAGGCGGCGGTGAGGCCGAAGGACGACCAGCCGGCCCTCGCAATGCGCACGGCGTCGCGGGCGCCGTAGGCAAGGCCGACCCGGACTGTCGCCGCCTGTCCGAGGCCGAGCGGGACCATGAAGGCGAGCGACGCGATCTGCAGCGCGATCGCGTGTCCGGCGAGCGCGACAGGGCCGATAAGCCCGATGACGAACGTCGCGGCGTTGAAGACGCCGACCTCAGCGACGATGGTCGCGCCGATCGGCAGGCCGAGCCGCCACAAAGCCGCAAGTTCGCGCAGCGCCGGCGACCAGGGCAGAGCGAACAGTTTTAGCGCGCTGAGGCGCGGGTCGATCAGCGAAGCCGCGACGAGAATCAGGCACATCAGCGTCTCCGACAGCGTCGTCGCGAGACCCGAGCCGAACACGCCGAGCCGCGGCATGCCAAACTCGCCGAAGACGAGCGCCTCGTTGGCCAGGACATTGAAACCCGCTGCGACCATCCCCGCAAGCAACGTCGGCCGCGGGCGCTCGAGCGCGGCGAACACGGAGCGGCCGGCGAAAAACATCAGCGTCGGCGCGAGACCCCATTGGTATCCGCGCATGAAGGCGGCGGCCTGCTCGGCAAGGTCCTGCGGCTCGCCGAGCACGACGAGAATGGACCGGGTCCGCGACAAGGCGATCCATGCGACCGCGGCAATCAGGAGGGCGGAGAGGAGCGCCTGATGCATCGCCCGCCTGACGCCGTCCCGGTCTGCGCCGGCCCCGATCTTCGCCGCCGCGATCGGCGAGAGCGCTGCGACGACGCCGATGCCGAGCACGAGAGGCGGCTGCATGAGATTGAAGGCGAGCGCTCCGGCCGCGAGCGCTTGCGGCGACAGCCGGCCTAGCATCGCGGCGTTGATCGCCGGCAGGACGTTGATCGCCAGATTGGCGAGGACGATTGGCCAGCTCAGCGCGAAGGTCGCGCTCAGTTCGCGCTTGAGGGCGCCGGCTCCGGCAGAGGCTCTGACCGTTGGCGGCGGGGCGGACATTGAGGGCGGAACCAGATGCGGAGCAGGGCGTCCTAAAGGATGGGCGGTGCGGCCGCAATCCGGCGGCCATGCATTTTCGCTGGCGGCGGGCTAAATGAGCATGGGCGGGCGCGTCGAGCTCTGCCGCGACAGGAGCGCCGGGAATGATCGACCTCTACACCTGGACGACGCCGAACGGCCGCAAGGCCTCGATCATGCTCGAGGAAGTGGGGCTCCCCTACAGGGTCCATCCCGTCAACTTCGGCAGGCAGGAACAGTTCGATCCGGAGTTCTTAAGGATCTCTCCCAACAACAAGATCCCGGCGATCGTCGACGACGACGAGCCCTCGGGTCCCCTCGCCGTATTCGAGAGCGGGGCGATCCTCATCTACCTCGCGGAAAGGACCGGCAAACTCCTGGCCACGAGGGGGCCGGAGCGCTACAGGGCCCTTGAGTGGCTCAACTGGCAGACGGGCGGCGTCGGGCCGATGTTCGGACAGCTCGGCTTCTTTGCCATCCGCTCGACGGAGAAGTCGACGCTGGCGATCGAGCGCTTCACCGAGGAATGCGGGCGGCTTCTGAACGTGATGGAGCGCCGGCTGCAGGAGAGCCCCTATCTCGCCGGCGACAATTACTCGATCGCGGACGTCATCAGCTATCCCTGGACGCACGCTGGGACGACCTATCTCAAGCCGTCGCTCGGCCCGATCCTCGAAACGATGCCCTCGGTCAACCGCTGGCTTACGGCGGTTGGCGAGCGCGACGCGGTCAAGCGCGGCATGGCCGTGCCGAAGGTGTAAGGCCCAAGCTTAGCGTTCGCGATCGGAGTTCTCCCTGTTTCTCCCGGGTATACCCACGGCTTAGCGAGAACGCCGCCCTCCAGTCGCCGCGATGCCCGGGGTGGATCATGGGGTTCGACCTGGCTCATGCCGCCGCGGAGCGCTCCCGCGCATAGGCGGCGATCGACGGGCCGAGTTCCCGCAGCAGCGGCCCGAGCCGCCCCTCGTGGGCGCGCCAGCGTTCAATCGACTCTCTGTGAACAGGCTGGCGCACCTGGGCGAGGCTTGCCGTGCGCACCGATCGCGGCGTCGCATGAAAGTCAAGGCAGCGCGGGTCCCATTCGAGGCCGCAGTGAGCAAGCAAACGCCGCGATTGCCCTTCGACGTCGACGACGAGGTCTTCATAGCGCACCTCAATCATTACCCGCTGGGGCAAGACTGCCCGCCAATGGGCCATCAGGGACTCGTAGGCGAGGTAATAGCGGCCGAGTTCGGCGAGATCGTAGGCCCAGGACAGGTTGCCGGCGAACAAGTTAGAGAAGCAGGAGAGGCAGGTGTCGACCGGATTGCGACGGACGGCAATCACGCGCGCATTTGGCAGAGCAAGGTGGATCAGGCCGACGAAACGGAAGTTCGAGGGCATCTTGTCCGTTATTTTGATCGCTCCAGGCGCAAGCGCGGCTAGGCGGGCCAGATAGCCGGCGCCGAGTTCCCGAGCGCGCCCGCTCTCGACGAGCGCAGCGAGATCGGCGCCGAGCGACTCTCTCGGCGGGGACGGGCGGAGCGTTGCGGTTTCCCTTTCGAAGTCGTCTAACTCGCCTGCGCCGAAGACCTGGTCGTGGCTCGCCAGAATTTGCTCGACGAGACTCGTGCCCGAGCGGGGCATGCCGACGATGAATACGGGCGCAGACGACGGGTCGCCTGCGCCCGCTTGGCGACGCAGAAAGTCGGCGTCGAGCGCGGTTTCGATGCTGCGCAACCCGGAGAGCGTCGCAACCTCGTCATAAGGAGCCAGCTTTCGCTGCATTGCGTTGGCCTGGATGAGGTGGTGAAAGGACCGCTCCCGATGCCCGCTGTCCTCGAGGGCCTTGCCCAAGGCGAAATGCAACCTGGCCCGATCGCAAGGGGGGAGCGGGTGCGAGGAGTTGGCCAATGCCTCCATCGCCGCGATGTGGGGATCATCGGCTCGCATGCGCTTGGCGAACGTCAGGCTGAAATACGCGTTCGCGCTTACCGGATCGAGTTGCAGCGCCTCCTCGATTGACAGGCTCGCCTCTCCGAGGCGGCCCAGTTCGGCCAGGATTACGCCTTGGTTCTGATAGGCAATCGCAAGATCGGGTTGAAGGGCGAGCGCCCGCGCGCAACTCTGCAATGCCTCTTCCCAGCGGCCGAGACGTTGCAGCGCCGTAGCGCGATTGACCAGCGCTGCTGTAAATTCGGGCCTTACGACAAGCGCCCGATCGTAGAACGCAAGCGCTTCCTCGGCGCGGTCGAGCGCTTTCAGCGCACTGCCGCAATTGTTCAGGATATCGGCCGAGTTCGGCTTGAGAACCAGCGCTCGACCATACGCCGCGACCGCGTCGGCCGGGCGCGCGAGATCGCGCAACGAGTTGCCGCGATTGTTCCAAGCGTCGGCGAATTTCGGGTTGAGGGCGAGCGCACGATCAATGGCCGTCAACGCCTCCTCGGAACGGCCGAGGTCGCGCAGCACGCCGCCTCGAACGTTATGCCCTTCAGCCGATTCCGGCTCGAGGGCAAGCGCACGATCGAGGACCGCGAGCGCCTCCGGCAGTTTCCGAACCTCCCTCAACGCGATGCCGAGCATCAGAATTGTATTGGCGTCGCCCGGCCGCAGCGCGGCGGCCTTCTCGAAGCCCTCGACGGCCTCCAAGGGGCGTCCGAGATCCCGCAACATCTGGGCGCGATTGAATTGGGCCTCGGCGAAGTCGGGCTTCGCTGTAATCGCGCGCCCGAAATTCGCCAAGGCGTCGTTCCGGAGACCGAGATTGGCTTGCAGGCGGGCCAGATTCGCGAGCGCCGTCGAGTTGGTCGGCCTCACTTCGACGGCTCCCGTCAGGCAACGCAGGGCTTCCCCATGCCGCGCGGCCCGGAAATAGAGAATGCCCAGGCGATGCAACGCCTCGAAGTTCCGAGGATGCGAAGCGAGAATCGAGGAGTAGAGGAGTTCTGCCTTGTCCAGCCTCCCCTGATCTTGCATTTGTATTGCGCGTCGAAGAGCCAGCAGTTCCGCCTCCCGTCCCCTCTCGCAAACGTGCGGTTGGAAACTTTCGTCGGGCTGGCTTGCCGACGACCCACCAAGGTTGACCGACAGTCCCCCATTCGGTCAGGCGCGGGGCCGCTGCCGCCTCGGCGTCTACGGGCGGAAAGTGCGGACGCGCAGATGGCTGGAACGAACCAGCCATCCCCTATCACGCGTTGCCTGAACGTCCGTCAGGCGCCGCTCGCCTGCACGTCGTGGAACGCCCGCCACTGCGCGTCGAACAGGGCCGCGCCGAAATCGAGCATGTCGGCTGAGGCCTCCCGCATGATCGAGAACGGGGTCGGCCGACGCGCGCGGAGGCGCCCGGTCAGCGCGCTTTCCTCGAACGTGAAATGCGTCTTGAACTTCTGCGCCAGCGTCCGCATCCCGATGTTGTCCGGCAGACAGATGATCTCGATCGTCTCGACGCCATGGTTGGTGGCGGCGCGCTGGATGCGGCGGAACAGCTTCTCGCCGATGCCCCGCCGGCGGTACCCGTTCTCGACCGAGAAAGCCGCCTCGGCGTGGATGTGCCGGCCGAACGGCGCCTGCTCGCTCCAGATCGCCTGGCTCGAGCGCAGCTCTGCTGCACCGCACAAATGACCGTCAACGAAGGCGCCGTAGAGCAGGTCACCCCGCCCGAAGCAATGTTCGGCGTAGTGCATGAGGAAGTCGTCCGACATACCTCCGCCGAAGCGCTCATGCCGACTGCGAGCGTCGAGACGCAGCAGATGGTCTCGATAGGCTTCCATGTCCGACGGCCATAGCCGGCGAACCTCGACGTCCATGGACTTATTCTCGCTCATCACATCCCCGCCGAATTGTCCTCGGCGCGCCTCGCCCCCGCGATATATTGTGCGGTGCACAATAACTTGCAAGCGGCTGGAATAAAATTTTTCGTTAGGCGTTGGTAAATTGCAGCAGCGTCTTGCCCAGGGTCTGTCGCTTGGCGATCGCATCGAACGCCTTCTGGTACTCTTCGATCCTGTATTTTGCATGAATATGGACGCTCAATCGTCCGCCTTGGACCCAATCGAGAAGCTGAGACATATTGTCGCGATTAGCCTCGGGCTCGCGATTGACGAATTCGCCCCAGTAGACGCCCCGGATGTCGCAACCCTTTAACAATGTCAGATTGAGCGGCGGACGAGGAATCTCGCCGGACGCGAATCCGATCACCAGAAGGCGACCTTTCCAGGCGAGGGAGCGCAGGGCGGCCTCGGTCAACGCGCCGCCGACCGGATCGTAGACCACGTCGGCGCCCTTGCCGCCTGTCAGCGCCTTGAGCCGAGCCCGCAAGTCGTCGGAGGCGTAATTGATCGTCTCGGCGGCGCCGAAACGGCGCGCGAACTCAAGCTTTTCGTCAGACGAAGCGCAGGCGATCACGCGAGCCCCCATCACCGCGCCGATCTCGACCGCCGCGAGTCCCACCCCGCCGGAAGCTCCGAGGACAACGAGCGTTTCGCCCGACTTCATCTCGGCGCGCTGCCTCAGCGCGTGCAGCGTCGTGCCATAGGCGACCGATAGGCCGGCCGCCTTGTCGAGAAGTACGCCGTCGGGCACGCGCGCGAGTTGTGTTGCGGCGATCGCGATCTGCTCGCGCGCCGCGCCGTATCCTGTCGCGCCCATCACCCGGTCGCCGACCGCAAACCCGTCGACACCGGGGCCGAGGGCGGCGATGCGACCGGAAAACTCGCCCCCCGGCGAAAATGGAGGCTCGGGCTTCAGCTGATACTTGCCCTCGATGATGAGCGTGTCAAAAAAGTTGAGCGCGGCAAAGGCGACGTCGACCACCGCTTGTCCCGGTCCGGCGACCGGCGGCTCGACGTCCATCACCTTCAGGTTTTCTGGTGGGCCGAGCGTCGGACAGATCAAGGCCTTCATTGCCGACTCCCAATTCTGCTCATTTTTCGTTAACCAGATGCCGCTTTACAGGATTCGGTCGTCCGGGGGAAAGCGCGGGGCCGGAATTTTGCCCCGATCCCGCGGCAAGGGGAACGAAAAGCCGCCTCTGGAGCGGGGCTCGAGGACTGACATCGATGATTTTTCCTGCATTTTCGACTCACGGGCGAGCCGTCGTCGCTGGTTTCGCGGCCCTGGCGCTGGCCTCGGCTCTCGTCTCTGCAGAGGCTGCAAGCAAGAAGGCGGAGAAGAACGACGCGGCCAAGCCCAATCTCGTCGCCAGCTTCGGCGACTGGAACGTGTTCGTCAGCCAAACCGCCAAGGGGCGCATCTGCTATGTCCTCGCCCAGCCCAAGACGCGCGAGCCGGACGGCCTGAAGCGCGATCCCGGCTACGCGTTCATTTCCGACCGCCCCGCGGAGGGCGTGCGCAACGAGGTCTCGTTCATCATGGGCTTCGACGTCGCCGGCGGGACGGATACGGAAGCGAAGGCGGACTCCAATTCCGACGCGAAGCCCGGCGCTAAGGCGAGGACGAGGCGGGCGAGGGTCGAGGCAAAGGCGAAGGCGGTCCCCGCTCCCCTCGCGACCGTCGGCGAGGAGAGCTTCGACCTCCTGCCCAAGGGCGCCGATCTCTGGGTCAAGAATGCGGCGCGCGAGACCGCGCTCATCGCGGAGATGAAGAAGGGCGCCACGCTCGAGATCAAGGCCGCCTCTCTCAAGGGCAACGCCTCGACCGACGGCTATTCGCTCTCCGGCTTTTCGCAAGCGATGGAGCGGCTTCAGAAGGAATGCCCTTCGAGGACCCAAGCGAACATCCAACAATAATCAGTGACCGGCGATCGACGGTCGGTGGAGCGGGCGCTCTTCGGTCGGACTGCTGATCACTGGCGACCCTTCGCTGCCTTAGGCTTCTTGGCGGCGAACAGGTAGTTCACGCTCAGGTCGTCCGACAGCCGCCAGTTTCGGCGCAGCAAGTCGTACGCGACACCCCGTCGCTCCATGACCTTCATGCCTGCGGCGCGCGCGGCGACAGTGAGCTCCTCCGGAGTGACGAACTGTTCCCAGCGGTGAGTACCGGGCTCGAGCCAGCGCAGCACGTACTCCGCCCCCACGATGGCGAGCGCGAAGCTCTTCAGCGTGCGGTTCAGGGTCGAGGACAGAAAGAGGCCGCCGGGCTTGAGGAGCGAGGCGGCGAGCGCCACGAACCGAGCCGGATCGACGACATGCTCGACCACCTCCATCGCGCTCACGACGTCGAAGCGCCTCGGCTCGGCCGCAACCTCTTCGAGGGTCGCGACGCGATAGGCGAGCTTTGCGCCCGTCTCCTCCGCGTGACGTCGGGCGACGCCGATCGAAGTGGGAGCGGGGTCGATTCCAAGAACCTCTCCGCCGAGCCGCGCCAGGGGTTCGGCGAAGAGCCCGGCGCCGCAGCCGACGTCGAGGATTTCGAGGCCGGCGAGAGGCGGGCCTGCTTCGGCTTCGCGCCGGAAATGGCGGACAGCGCAGTCGCGCGCCCAGGCGATCCGGACCGGAGTCAGCCGATGCAACGGCGCCATCGGACCATCAGGGTCCCACCAGGAATTGCCGAGCGCGTCGAACCGCGCGACTTCCGCGGATATGACGCTCGCTGCAGGCTTGGCGCTCATGCAAACCTCTTACGGGCCAGGGCGTTGACCCTTGGCGCCCCCGCCATTATACGCCGCCGCGTGCCCTCGCGCGAGACGCGCGTCCCCCTGAAGAGCAGAGGCCCGCGTGTCGCGCCTGGTGATGAAATTCGGCGGCACGTCCGTCGCCAACGTCGAACGCATCCGCAACGCCGCCCGCCACGTCAAGCGCGAATTTGACGCGGGGCATGAGATTGCGGTCGTCGTCTCCGCGATGGCGGGAAAGACCGACGAGCTCGTTGCATGGTGCAACGAGGCGGGATCGCACTTCGACAACGCCGAATCCGACGCCATCGTCGCCTCGGGCGAGCTCGTCACCGCCGGCCTGCTCGCCCTCGTCCTCAAGGACATGGGATTGAGCGCCCGGTCCTGGCAGGGATGGCAGATCCCGCTCCTCACCGACAGCGCGCACGGATCCGCGCGCGTCACGAAGATCGACGGATCGCAGCTCCTCGAGAGCCTGAGGCGAAGCGAAATCGCCGTGGTGGCGGGCTTCCAGGGGCTTCACGCGCCAACGAACAGGGTGACGACGCTCGGGCGCGGCGGCTCGGACACATCGGCGGTCGCGCTCGCGGCTGCGATCGGGGCCGACCGGTGCGACATCTACACCGACGTCGACGGCGTCTACACGACCGATCCGCGCGTCGTGCCGAAGGCGCGGAGGCTCGACAAAGTGTCGTTCGAGGAAATGCTCGAAATGGCCTCGCTCGGCGCCAAAGTTCTGCAGGTGCGCTCGGTCGAAGTGGCCATGGTGCACAATGTCAGGCTCTATGTGCGGTCGTCGTTCGACGACCCGGCCGACCCGAAGCTTGGCACGCTCATTTGCGACGAGGAGGATATTTTGGAACAGCAGGTCGTCACCGGGATCGCCTTCTCCCGCGACGAGGCGCAGATCACCTTGCGCAAGGTCGCCGACAAGCCCGGCGTCGCCGCGGCGATTTTCGGCCCGCTGGCGGAAGCCAGCATCAACGTCGACATGATCATCCAGGTCGTCTCCGAGGACTCGACGACGACCGACATCACCTTCACCGTTTCCGGCGCCGATTTCGAACGGGCGAAGGAAATCATCGAGGCGCGGCGCGACGCGATCGGCTACGCGCGGTTCAACGGCACGCAGGACGTGGTCAAGATCTCGGCGATCGGCGTAGGCATGCGCTCGCATTCGGGCGTCGCCGCGCTCGCCTTCAAGGCGCTCGCCGCCAAGGGCATCAACATCCGTGCGATCACGACCTCGGAGATCAAGTTCTCGATGCTGATCGACGAGGCCTACACCGAGCTCGCCGTGCGCACGCTGCACTCGCTTTATGGGCTGGACGCGGGGGGTGAGCCGGCGCTGCGTCGTTGAAAATGTGACACCCTGATCGAGGTTCGGGATGTCGATGTTGATCAACAAATCCATGCCCGCGCGCGTAGCAGACCCCACGAAATGGGAACACCAAATCGCCGGACGCGGCGGCCTTGTCCTGCCCTCGTTCAAGGGATGTTCAGGCTGGGCGGTCGTTAATATTCGGGAGGCGGCTTCCGGCGTCTCGAGGCGAAAGGATCTCCCGATGTTTCTAAAATTGGCTCTTGGACTTGCGTTGACCGCGGGAGCGGCACTCCCTCTCGCAAGCTCGGCCGAGGCGGCAGTCGCAGACGGCGTCCTCTCCTCGCACAGTCCGGCGGACCAGATCGCGCCGGTCGAAAAGGCGCAATACGTGTGGGGCGGACAGAACTACTGCTGGTACGACGGCGGCTGGCATGGCCCTGGCTGGTATCGGTGCGGATACGCCTACCGCAACGGCCTCGGTTGGGGCGGCGCCTACGGTTGGAATGGCTGGCACGGCGGCTATCGTGCCGGCTACGGCGTCCACGGCGGTTACGCGTATCACGGCGGTCATTACGGCTACCACCACGGCCAGTATCATGGCGGAGGCCACTATCACGGCGGTGGCCACTATCATGGCGGAGGCCATCATCACGGCGGAGGCCATCATCACGGCGGGGGCCATCATCACGGCGGAGGCCATCATCACGGGGGGGCCATCATGGAGGCGGAGGCCATCATGGAGGTGGCCACCACCACCGTTAATCGTGCGCCCGGTCATCCTGGCGTCTCGCAACGGCGCTCGAAGCAACGCCCGCCGGTGCTTTCCCGGCAGGCAAACTTTAGGCGCCGCAGGCGCCCCCTGATCGCTGCCGCCGTCAGGCGGGCCGAGGCGTCAAGGGCCGCCGCGTCTCCGCCTCCGCCCGGCCGATTCCCTGCCCTCAGCTTCCGGCACAGACGGCGCACAAGAGTTCGAGCGCTCCGTCTGGTTCCTTCCCCGGCTGCCTGCCGGGCCAACACGCCTTGCCTCCACTCAATCCAGATAGCTGACGGCGCCCGTTTCGAGATCGTAGATCGCCGCGGCGATCTTGAGCTTGCCCGAGCCCGCGAGGCCCGCCAGAAGCGTGCTCGCCGCGGTCAGCCGCGCCGCGGTCCGCTTGGCGCTCTCCTTGGCGGCGTTGTCGACGAAATCGCCGGGCTCGTTGCGCGCCGCGAGCGCCGCCGGCAGGATCGGATCGATCATCGGGCCGATCGCGCCCGGATAGGTCGCGTTCTTGGTCACGACGTCGCAGGCCGCCTTCACCGCGCCGCAGCTCGTGTGGGCGAGGACGACGATGAGCGGGGAGCCGAGCACGGCGGCGCCGTATTCGACCGTGCCCAATGTCGCGGTGTCGACCAGATTGCCGGCGTTGCGGGCGACGAAAAGTTCGCCGAGGCCGTGACCGCCGAAGATCAGCTCCGGCGGCACGCGGCTGTCGGCGCAGCTGATGATCGAAGCCCAGGGCGCCTGATGGCCTGCGACCGCGCTCCGCTGTTTGGCGAGGTCGAGCGAGCATAGCTGGGGATCGCTGACGTAGCGCTCGTTGCCGGACTTCAGCGCGGCGAGCGCCTGGTCGGGGGACAGCGCCGTCGGCGCGCCCTCGGCCGCAAATGCCCGACCTGATCCGCCAAGCGCCAGCGCCGCGACGCCCACCACGCCGAACTTGAGAATATCCCTTCGGCCGATTCCGCCGCCTTCGCAATTGCCGCACATGACCGCTCTCCCTGTCGCGCCAGCCCGTGCGTTTGTAACGCCGCTCCGCGCCGTTCCGGTGACGGCGCATCTTATTGCACCCGCAATGCAAAAGCGACCGGCGCGCGGCAAAGGTCGTTCAAGAGACGTTCAGGCTCCGCCCTTCCTAATGTTCGGGACGCACTCTTCTCGCGTCTCGAAGCGAAAGGAACTTGCGATGTTGCGAAAAATTGCTCTTGCCCTGGCGCTTTCCTCGGCGGCCGCATTGCCTCTTGCAAGCGCGGCCGAAGCGGCGGTCGCCGACGGCGTCGTATCCGGCCAAACTCCATCCGTTCAGATCGCGCCGGTCGAACAGGCGCAGTTCGTCTACGGAGGCAGGCCCTATTGCTGGTACAACGGCTGGAACGGGCCCGGCTGGTATTGGTGCGGGTATGGCTTTCGCGCGGGCTTGGGCTGGGGAGGAGGCTACGGCTGGAACGGCTGGCACGGCGGCTGGGTCGGCCATCCCGGCTGGCACGGCGGATACTGGCACGGCGGCGGCTGGCACGGCGGCGGCTGGCATGGCGGTGGCTGGCATGGCGGTGGCTGGCATGGCGGCGGCTGGCACGGCGGCGGCTGGCACGGCGGGGCAGTCCACGTCCGCTAGGCCGCCGCTGGCCCTTTCGCGCCGCTCGTTTGTCGGACGGCGCGAAAGGCGCCGGTCGGGACTGACAGCCCGTCCGGCCTATTCGCGGCCGCGCTCGCCTCGAGCACGTAAAGCTCGAGCGCGCGCTCCTTGCCGCGCGTGGCGAGCTCGCCGAGTGGCCGGCTCGTCACGCCGGTAGGCAGCGCGGCGAGGCGAACGGCCGCGCGTGAGAATCGGGCGGCTTGCCATAAGTTTAGGTCGTGTTCAAGTCCGGCGGAACGGCCCATGTCCCGTCGTTCGGGCCGCCGAACTTAAAAAGACCACAATTGGCGACGAGAACGACGTATCGAGTTTAGGCCGATTGACTTGGCCCGGGTCGTTTTGGAAACATCTCGGCAGGCCCACGACACTTCTTCTGGACATCGATACCAACCACCATCGGACGCCTTCTGGCGGCCGTACGACCGCGCATATTGCGCAAAAGGAAAGACTATGCAGACCGGAACCGTCAAGTGGTTCAACGCCCAGAAGGGCTTTGGCTTTATTCAGCCGGATAACGGCGGCTCGGACGTTTTCGTCCACATCAGCGCCGTCGAGCGCGCGGGGATGAACAATCTGAACGAGGGTCAGAAGGTCAACTTCGATATCGTCGCAGACAAGCGGACGGGCAAGTCGAGCGCGGGCAACCTCAGCGCCGCCTGACCCATTTCGCGCTCTCGCGCCTGGCCGACCGCGGATGAACCGGCGGCAGGGCAATCGCCAAGCGAAGTGAGCGCAGCCTGAACGACAATCTCCTTGGTTTGTCTGTCGACCGCGGATGTACCGGCGGCGGACATGAGACCCAGGGGGATCAACGGAAAGAAGCCGTCGCGCCCGTCGCGGCGGCTTTTTTTCGTTTTGACCCGATCCGCCTCAGCTCGCGCCAAGCGAGTTCTGGAGACGGCGGCGACGAGTCTGGTAAGCATTGTGCGCAATCGATCCGCTCCCGGAGGCGCGTTTGAAAGACCCCTATGATGTCCTCGGCGTCGCCAAGACCGCCAGCCCGGAGGAGATCCGCAAAGCCTACCGGCAGCTCGCCAAGAAGCTGCACCCGGATCTCAACCCGGGCGACAAGCATGCGGAGGAGCGGTTCAAAGAGGTTTCGGTCGCCAACGACCTCTTGTCGGACCCGGAAAAGCGCCGCCGTTACGACGCCGGCGAGATCGACGCCTCGGGGGCCGAGAAAGCGCCGCCCCAAGGCCGATATTACCGCGAATATGCAGGCGCGGCCGGCCACCCGTACGAAAGCGCCGGCGGCTACGCCGACTTCGCCGAGGGCGACGACGTCTTCGCCGATCTTTTGCGCCGGGCCCGCGAGCAGGCGCGGCGCGCGCCGGGCGCGGACCTCCATTACGAGTTGCGCGTTCCCTTCCTCGACGCGGTGAACGGCGCGACGCGGACGATCACCCTGCCGCAAGGCGGAACGCTCGACGTGAACATCCCGGCCGGCGTCGATGACGGCCAGGTCTTGCGCCTGCGCGGCAAGGGCGCGCCCTCAGCCGGGGAAGGCCCGCCGGGCGACGCCCTGGTGCAGATCGTGGTCGAGCCGCACCGCTTCTTCACCCGCGAGGGCGACGACATCCACGTCGAGCTGCCGATCACCGTGAAGGAGGCGGCGCTCGGCGGGGAAGTGCGCGCCCCGACGACGACCGGGAGCGTGATGCTGCGCGTCCCGAAGGGCGCCAACACCGGCGACACCTTGCGCCTCAGGGGCAAGGGGGTGAAGGCTCGCGGCAGGACGGGCGACGAATTCGTCAAGTTCAAGGTCGTGATGCCGAAGCCGCCGGACGAGGCTCTCGAGGCGTTCCTCGAGACCTGGACGCCGCCCGCGAGCTACGACCCCCGCAGAGAGATGTGACCGATGATCACCGAGCGCGAGTTTCTCGAACGCACCCATCTCGATCGCGGCACCCTGGAGATTTGGGTCCGCGAAGCGTGGATCTGCCCCGATTGCACCAAGCCCGAGCGCACCTTCACCGACATGGATCTCGCCCGCGCCAGCCTGATCCACGACCTCAAGCACAACATGGGGGTCAACGACGAGGGGCTCGACGTGATCCTGCATCTGATCGACCAGATGCACGGGCTCAGGCGCGCGCTGGCCGAGGCGCTGGGGTCGATGCATGAACGGAGCAAGGGAGGCGGTCGATGATTGGCGGCCGGTGACGGCCGAATTCGCTGAGAACAGCGAATTAACAGCCAACTTTTGCTGGAGTGCGCCCCATCGCTGAGACACAGGCTAATTGACTGACAAGGCTTCGCCCTGGTTTGTCTGGTTGCAGTTGTCCCGGCGGAGTTCGGCTTCGAACTCGATCGGGGGTTTGTAGCCGAGCGCCGAGTGCAAGCGCTTCTTATTATAGATGGTGTCGATGAAGGCGCCGATCTGACGGCGGGCGTCGTCGAGGTCGAGATAGGTTTTGGCTTCGACCTCCTCGGTTTTCAGCGTCTTCATGAAGCTCTCCGCCTTGGCGTTGTCATAAGGATTGCCCACCCGGCTCATGCTGGCGGCGATCTTATGCTTTTCGAGTCGCTCTTGATATGCGCCGCAGGCGTATTGCACGCCGCGATCGGAATGGTGGATGAGGCTGTCAGGCGCAGGATTTCGGGCGGCGAGCGCCATGTCGAGAGCCTCGATCGCCAGACTGGCCTCGAGATGGTCGGCGATCGCCCAGCCGATGACCTTGCGCGAGAAGGCGTCGAGGATCGCCGCCAGATAGACGAAGCCCTCCGCCAGCCGCACATAGGTGATGTCGGCGACCCAGATCTGATCGAGCCCGGTGGGAACGAGGCCGCGCGTCAGGTTGGGGACGATGGCGAAGCCGTGCCGGCTCATCGTGGTGGCCGGGACGAAGGGCTTGGCGCGTTGGCTCAGAAGATTGTCCTCGCGCGTCAGTCTGCGCACCCGCTTGTCGTTGACGATCAGGCCTTGGCGCCTGAGCTCTTGGGCGATGCGGCGATAGCCGTAGCAGCGGTTGTCGAGCGCGATCTTTTGGATGAGATCGCGCAAGTCGGCGTCGTCGCGCTTGGCCGGATGGGGCCCGAAATGCCGATAGTAGCCGGCGCGCGACACGCCGCCCAACGCGCACAGGCGCTCGACGGTGGCGTCGTCCGTGAGAAAGCCTTGCGGCTCGACGGCGATCATTCCCCCGATGACCGCGTAGAGGTGGGCGCGCCGCTTTCCTGGCTGATCGCATCCCAGAGCCGCAAGGCTTCGCGAAAAAAATGCAGATCCACTTGCTGCCGGCCGACTAGGCGCTCGAGTTCGGCAAGGCGCGCCCTGGCTTGGGCGACGCCTGGCTTCGCCTCCAACCGGGCTTCCGTCCCCGCTTGCGGCTCAGCCCAGCAACCCCCTTCGCCCGATAGGCCGCCCACCAGTCATACAAAAGCTGGGACTTGACCCCGGCCTCTTCGGCCACCGGGGCTACTCTCTCCCCCTTCTCAAGACGAAGCACCGTCCGGTGCTTGAACTCCCTTGAAAATACTCGCAGCGTTCGTTTCGACATGGTTCCTCCTCGGAAGCCATGTCACCCAATTAAAAGTGTCTCAGTTAATGGGCGCACTCCATTGCCGACGGGGACGCTGCGACCCCTGTTTTGAGCCGAAAATGCCGGCGAATGCGGGAGTTGGGGCGCAAATGTGGCAGCGAATTGGAACAGCGAATTTAATCGTCGCCTGAGCGAATTTTTGCGCCGGAACAGCGAATTCGAGCGCGCCGCGGCGGGTCGGCTCCGATCGCTCCAAATTCGGCCCGATAGCCACTACCTTAAAATTCGATGTCTTGGCAGCGGGAACTCTTTCGCGGCTGTAAAGTTTGGGTCGCGGGCAGCAGTTAACATCCGAACGGCCGAAGATAGTGCTGATCTCTATAGGTATCAGAGCTTCTCCAGACGCCGAACTGGTCATCCTGCGCTCGGTAATTAAGGTAAAAAATAAGACACCACAATATACCGATTTCTTGGTTTGTGTCGGTGTCAAAAGGATGGCTGCATATTGTTTTTCTTTGCAATGACTAGGTGATTCTACCCATAGATCGTTTGAGAGGCGCCTGTTATAGCTTTGGCTAAAGGCTGGGAGGTCGGGACATCGGCGGGCCTCGATTTGAGGGCGCGCCGCCACGAAGAGCAGACTACGGAGTTCAATCGATGAGTTTCGCCTCTTCGCTCCACCGTTCCACGCCGGCCGCTCAAACATCAGAGATCGGGCGTAAATCTCGGTTTGGCGGCCTTCTCAGCGCCGGAAAGAACACATACCTCCCATTGTTGAAGATTCTCAAATTCGTTTACGATGACAAGTATAAAACCAATACGGCGCCCATTGTCCGGGTGATTGCGGGAAGTCGTGTTCTCTTCTTTCCGCAACCTTGTCCAAATACGTGTCAATGGATATCGTTTCGAAGCTGAGCCACCCGACGCAGGCTCTTGATCCACTTTATTTTTTGGTACATAAATATCATCTCTCGAGACGATTTACGTTGCAGCAACGCGTTCATATCGCTATGGAGCACAACGAATATGAATTGAACCGATTCACCGCCGAGTACGCCAAAAAGGTGTACCGCTCGGATGGCATATTACTTTGGGAATATTTCCACCGCGACACTCACTTCAAGATTGTGTTGGCCGCCACTGACGACAACCGCCACGAGGGCGAGCTCAGCGTGTATTTGTACGCTAACGACGCTCGTTTGTGCAGGATGTCGTTCTGCTACCTCAGCGGCGATAATTTTGGACTTGGACCGCACATAACGATGCTTATATCAAGGAATCAGACGGACAGAAATGAATATAGAGGTATTTTTAATCAATGCTTCAAGCAAAATAAGGTCCAGCTCTTTTGCCTCTATGCTCTTTGCGGCATCGCCATGGCGAACGGATTTAAGCATATACTCGGGATCAAGCACGATTCACAGATAGCATACGATAAGGCATACGAATCCGGCTTTCGAAATTCATACACTGCATTGTGGGAGACGTTTGAAGCGGCTGAAATCGACGGGCACGCCTACCTGTTGGACCTGCCGCTGAAGCTGCGTCCGGTGCAATCGGTCAACCGGATTCACCGCAATCGCGCGCGCGAACGCAGGAGCTATTGGAACGACATTATGCAGAGCGCCTGCCTGAACGTGGGCGCCTATCTGAAGAATTCGAAATCAGAGCGGGCATGTTCGCCCGACCGCAAAGCCCTTCACCCTTCGGCTTCGCCGCCTGTTTGAAACCCGTCACGACACCCCTGTACGGACCGCGCCCGGCCGCTCGAAAAGCGCGTGCAACCGGCCGCTCACTTCGCGATCGGGTCGATCTTCAAGCTCCTCGGCCACCGCAGCATGCCCTGTGACGCGCATCACTGCCGCCGACGGTCGAGGACGCTACTAAAATTAGCGCGGGCGCCGGTGAGGCATGGAAAATACCTGACTGGCGCGGTGAGACGGATATCATTGCAAAGACGTGTGAAAGTCGGGATATACGGGGCTGCACCGGGGCAAATCAAAACGAAGGACGGCGTCCAAGACTGGACGCGCCATCGACTGCGCGCTTTCCCGCCAGCGAATCTCGCAGCGTTCTGACGCCGGAGCAGCATCGTGACCCATTTCCAAGCCCCCGCCGACCGCAAGTTCGATCCAGTACAGGGCCTGGGCGTTTGGCCTGCGACTCCCGAGACCTATCGGTTCTTCGTCACCGGGAACAGCGGCGACGAGAGGATCGGAATTCAGCCCGGGCAGCGGATCGAACTGCAGCTCACCGCCGGCAAGGACTGCCTGATCGAGACGTCGGAAGGCGTCGCCTTGCGGCTTGCAACGAACTCCTCGAACATTATCGCTTTCGGCCAACAGGCTGTCTTTCTTGCGGACTCGAAAGCGACCAGTGATCAATTCAAGTTCACGATCATTGCCAACAAAGCCGGCAAAACGACCTTGACTGCAACCGATTCCGGCGGACTCACAAGGGCCACCCTCCAGGTCGTGGCCGGAAACTTCGACAACCACCCGGGCATGAAGGTCGACCTGATCGCTGACATCTGTCGCGGGTCCGACGCGTTCAGGATTCTTGCCATGCAGCAAATGCTGCACAATGTCTTCATGGGGTGGGGCAACGCAAACCACACCTCGATCAACATCAGCAACGACCAAAACGTCTTCTCGCAGCAAGCTACCCCCAATATCTCCTCGGACCCGAAGGTCGGGACCATGACCTGCGGATATGTCGCAAGGTATCGCGCCGAAGAGGTTTTCCCGAAAGTGCTCGCGCCGACCGCCGACTGGTATCGGGTGGGCGCAATCCACGAACCGCTGTCGAGCACGATTGCGAATTGAAAGCAGGTCAAATACCGTCCCGAGAGCGTTGAGGTGTTGCGTGGGCAAATCGTGCGGGCTCTGAGCGACGGCAACGCTGTCCGGGTCGGGGTCCTCGATAGCCCGGTCGGAATGACGCCCGAAAATGGGAATCTCGTGGCCTACCGCGCCGGTGGTCACACCCTGCTGATCGTCGGCTGCACCAATGACGGACAGCAGTTTCTCTACATCGATCCCTGGACCGGCGGTTCGATGATGGAATACCAAGGCGGCATCGCAGGAAACACCTTCTCCGGCAAATGCGTCCAGATTGGCAAGTTGATCGTCGCTTTCGATCCGGATCGCCGAGTTAAGCCGACCGGAAGCGCAAACAACATCATCCGCACGCACGCGGACACCCAAGCCTTGTTTAGTTACAGCGACAATAGCTATCTGGAGGTCGTATCCGCGCCCTTCCCGGTGCCAGGCCGACGCCAGTGATCGATTTCTGGACCACGCAGTTCGGAGCCCGGTAAGGGCGTCGCTGCGCGAAGCGGAGTAGAGCGTTCCGGGCGCTCAACTCATCGTCGTCCCAGGCATGGGCCAAAGCCTTCGGGAGTCGCTCGCGCCGCTGTGCCTGAATCACAGCGGGCGATTTCGCGCGTGGTTGGCGTCTGCTTTTTCCGGACTCGCGTCCGATTTCCCCTTCCGCCTATGATCGGGTGGGGTGGCGAGAAGGCGCAACAAATCGCTTTCTCCACGTCATCCGAACTCTGTTCCGGTGCGGTCTTATCGCTATGGCTAAACTGCCTACCCTAACCAAACAGGAAGAAGAACTGCTGATATGGGTAGGGCTTTGTATCACGGAATGGGCGAAGATAGATTATCTACTCCTGCGGCTGACAGCGCAAGTCCTAGAAGTTGGCTCAGGGCGCGCGGCAATCGTATACCTTCGGACACCAACACTTGGAGGTCGTATTACACTAATCGACGAACTTATTACTAGAATAATTTCAGCAAGTGACGCTATAGACAACCGTAAAACGAAGTCAAATGCGAAAAAAGAGTGGGAAGGTCTAGCAAGATATCTTAACGAGCTAATAAGTTTCCGAAATAAACTTGCTCACTGGCCGAGGGTAAATCAAAGCTTATCACTTCCATCCGGAGAAATGTCTGATCCAGTCCCCGTGCTGCATTTCGGCCTTGGCGATGTTCATAGAGCGAAGAAAGATTTAGAGATTGTGTGCGTCAAGTTCTGCAAAGGCGGTCATGGCTTGGCTGGGGTTAAGCGGCTTTGCGGAGGTAGGTTTTCTTGTGCTCCCTGAGATCGTTCATGTTAATGTAGCGGTGGGCTTCGAGCCAATTCTCGTGGGTTTCGACGGCTAGGGCTCGCACGAGGCGTAGACAAGCGTCTGTGTTGGGGAAGATGCGGACGACGCGGGTCCTGCGCCTGATTTCCTCGTTGAGACGTTCGAGCATGTTGGTGCTCTTGAGATGCTTATGGTGCTGGCGGGCAGCTTGTAGAAGGTGAGCGTCTCCTCGATGGTTTCCTCGACCCAAGCGACGAGCTTCGGGTAGCGGCTCGCCCACTTGGCGATCCAGGCGGCGAGGTCCTGGCGGGCCTCCTCGATCGAGCGGCGGTCGTAAAGCCAGCGCAATTCCTGCAGGCAGTCGTCGTCGGCCTTGCGCGGCAGATGGTCCAAGGCGTTGCGGAGGAAGTGGACGTAGCACCGCTGAAAGGCGGCTTCGGGAAGGACTTCGCGGACGGCCGAGCGGAGCCCAGCATGATCGTCGGCGACGACGAATTCGACGCCGGCAAGGCCGCGCCGGCGCAGGCCGACAAGGAAGTCTTTCCAGGAGGAGCGGCTTTCCCGGTTGGCCATGTCGACGGCCAGGATCTGGCGGCGCCCGTCCCAGTCGATCCCGATGGCGATCAGCACGGCCTGGCTCATGACGACGCCGCCCTCGCGCACCTTCTCGTAACGGGCATCGACGATGAGGTAAGGGAAAGGCTCGGCAAGGGGGCGCTTTGCAAAGGCGTCGAGGCTTTCGTCCAGGCGCTTGTTGATGGCGGAAATGGCGCTGGCCGAGAAGGCGTGGCCGCAGAGTTCCTCAGTGATCGCCTTGACCTTGCGGGTCGAGACGCCCTGCACGTACATCTCGGCCAACGTCGCCACGAGCGCCTGCTCGGAGCGCTGGTAGCGCTCGAAGAGCTCGGTCGAGAACCGGCCGTCCCGGTCCTGCGGCACGCGCAGCTCGAGCTTGCCGACCCGGGTGACGAGCGTGCGGCTATAGTAGCCGGAGCGGTAGCCCAGACGAGCGGCGGTGCGCTCGCCCTTTTCGGCCCCGAGCGCGTCCGTCATCTCGGCTTCCAGCATCTCCTGCATGACGGCGCGCACGATCTCGCGCAGCCCGTCAGGGCTCTTGGCGAAAAGCTCGTTGACGACGGCGGTCGCGGGCTTAGCCTCACTCTTGGTCATGGCGGCGTTCTCCTCGGAGAATCAGGTGACTTCGACATCACCCAGCCTGCCATGACCGCCTTCGTCCCTCAGGGATTTTGCAGAGCCTTCAGCACGCTACTGATTTAGAGAAGTTATCCTCCATTTCTTCAACCGATATGTCGGATCATTTCGAGCGCCTTTCTAACACGGTCCACAAAATAAAATCTTTTAACCCATTGCTCGTTGAGCAACTGAAGAAGCTAAGACTTTTTCAGCAAGAAGAGCTGCGAAAATCGGGGAAACTAGATTCCCCACCAGCGGATCGTCCAGAATAACTTCCGCCCCGGCTATCTCATACACTGGCGCGCCAGCCGAGCCTTCCGACTCGACGCGGCTCTTGTTTCGTTTGGATAAGCCAAGTGCATAGTTGCCCACGCATGGGCGGAGGGCCACTCGAGCCAGGTCCCCGTTCCTGCCGTTCGGTCGGTTGATTTCAACTTCAACCCCTTGTCGGCGTGGCGCTCAGTGCCCCTAGAGTCTGATCGAGCGAGGCGGCCGGAATGCGAAAGACGCCGGAGAAAGGCTGATTGAGCTCGAGGATCAGGAAGATGGCGCTCGCGACTGCGAATGCGCCGAAGGCGAGCGCGCCGAGGCTCGTGGGGTTGAGGCCCGACACCACGCCGAAACCGAAAAACAGCAGCATCGCCCATGAGACGACAATGACGATCAGCGGCCAGGAGATCGCGCTCGCGAGCTCGAGCGACATGAGCAGCCGGGTCTGCTGGAACGACGCCGAGCTCGCGCCGATCGCGGAAATCAGGTGTGTCTGAACCGCGTCGCGCGGGGCCAGCGCGGAGAGCGTCTCGTTCCATTTTTCGAACTTCGACATATAGCCTCCAAGCTGGAAATGGCGCTGATAAGCTGCATGGTCGCCCTCGACTGCATCCAGGGCTTCCTCCATCGAGGCCTTGAGCATCTCACGCAACGGCTGCGCTTCCTGTCCGTATTGTCGAAACGCCAAATCGAGCTCGAGCGCGCGCGCGCAGAGAGACTGGACGTCGGCCTTCTGCGCGGCGAAAAATCCATAGGAGGAGCCGACCAGCGTTCCCAGAACCAGCGCCAGCAACAGGCTGAGCAGCCCCATCACGGCGCCGATCATGTCACGCGACCCCGTCGACATGTGGCGCTCGGGTAGGAACCGCTTCAAATACAGCCCAAGAAGCCCGAAGCCGAATGTCAGTACGCCGACGGCGGCGCATATCCAGGTGCTCGTCATCCCTTTCTCCGCCGATTAGCTATCACTCACTTTCGCGCTAGGGCGGGTAGCCGTTGCTTGCTCATCGGCCGAAGAGCTCGACGCTGGGTTGGGACCGAGTCCCCTCTCCTCTCGGCGCGGAGGCGGCGTGACCCAAGCCGCCGTTTCTCCTTACCCGTTGCAAAGAGCGTCGTGTCAATTCTCGATTGACCGAAGATCGGCCGCAGCCATCAACCGCTCGATACGGCCGATGCGCGTCACGGCAGGAGCAACACTTTGCCCATTCCGCCATTGCCCACGAGCGCATGCCCCTCCGAAGCGTTTCGGAGAGGCATCTTGCGATCGATAGGAATCGCGAGCTTGCCGGCGGCTGCGGCCTCAGCCATGAGGCGAACCGTTCCTCCGTCCTGTTTGGAGACGAATGACACGACCTCGACCGATGGGTATTCCTTCGCGTTCGCGGGCGCCCCGGTGACCGACGCGAAAACTCCGCCTGCCTTGACTATGTTGAGCAGCTGTTCCGCTGTCTTGCCGCGCACCGCATTGGCGACGACGTCCACCGGCGCGACAGCCTTCAGCGCCGCTTCGTCGTCCAGCGCAACGATCTCATTCGCGCCGAGATCCGCGGTCGCTGAAAGTTGTTTCTTCAAGACGCCGGCTATGACCTTCGCTCCCCGCTCCTTGGCGGCGAATACGGCCGAGCGTCCGACCCCGCCGAATGCGCCGGAAACGAGGACGGTCTGCCCTGCCTTGACCCCGGCCGCGATGGTGATCAATTCGCTGCCGGTGGTGGTGACGAGCGGCAATGCAGCGGCTTCGATGAGGTCGAGGCCGTCGGGAACCTTCGCGAGAAGCTCCGCCTTAACCGAGCAAAGCTCGGCGTAAGTGTGGTACGCCCATGCCAGCACCTTGTCACCCGGCGCGACGTGCACGACTCCGGGCGCAACTGCGACGACCGTTCCCGACAGGTCCCACCCGAGCACGCCGGGAAATTGGACCGGCTTGAACTCCTTGGTGAGTCCTGAGCGTTCCATGATGTCGATCGGATTGATGCTGGCGGCGGCCACCCGGACCAGCACCTCGCCCACACCGACTTTTGGATCAGGAAAGTCCACGTATTCCAGCACTTCCGGCCCGCCATATTGATGGATGACGATGGCTTTCATGGTCCAATTCTCCTTATGTTGTGCGCCGACTGCGAGCTACGCGGCGGGCGGGTTCGTCGGCGAGAAGCTGTAGCGGGCGATGCACCACGCGCCGTCGCCGACCTTCCTGAAGATGAACAATTCCTGGTTCGCCTCGGCGGTCGTTTTGCCGGTCGAAGCGTGGCCAGTCGTGCCGGCGGAATTGGTCCGCACGTAGGCCCAGCTCCGCGCCATCACGACGATCTCCGCGATGGCGAACCGGACGTTGAACTTCAGCTCCTGGAAGACCTTGTCGTACGCCTTGCGCACGGCGTCCTTGCCGACGGCCGATGGGCTGTAGGGCGGCATGAACACGCCGTCTTCGGCGTAGAGTGCGAGCGCCGCGGCTGTCGAGCCCGCGTTGAGAGCGTCATTGTAAGACGCCATCACGGCTCTGATCGCGCTCTCCTCATTCGTTGCAGCGCCGCCGAGCGACGAAGACGCCTCGGGCTGTGCGAAAACCGGCTTTAATCGGGGCCATCCGTCTGCGAGCATGGAAACCTCCTTAATTCTTGGAGAGAAGGTAGCCGCAGACCGATTTGCGTATTAGCCGGCAAAGTCGGAAATAAGTCTCTTCAAAATGGAATGAACGCCATGCCGTTCGGCGGAAGGCGATGGCCGATCTGAACGCGCTCGCAGTGTTCGCGAAGGTGGTGGAGGCGGGGAGCTTCTCCGAGGCGGCGCGCCGCCTCAAGATGCCGATCTCGACGGTCAGCCGCCGCATCGCGGAACTCGAGGATCAACTCGGCGTGCGCCTCATCGAGCGCTCAACGCGCAACTTGCGGCTCACCGAATTGGGGGCTGAGGTGCTGGAGCACGCCATCCGCAGCGCCGAGCTCAGCGAAACCGTCGAAAGCATCGTCTCGGACCGGCTGTCGGACCTCTCGGGCATGCTCCGCCTTACTGCGATGCCGAGCGTCTCCGAGACGCTGCTGACGCCGTTGGTGACGGCGTTTCAGGCCTTATATCCCAATCTCCGCGTCCAAATTCTCGTTACGGAGCGGATGGTCGATCTCATCGCAGAAGGCATCGACCTGGCGTTTCGCCTTGGCCCCCTGAAGGATTTCCCGCCTCGTCGCGCGGCGGATTCTGGCATACCGTCATCGGCTGGTTGCGAGTCCGTCCTACCTGAATGGCCGTGAGGCGCCTCAAAAGCCCAAGGACTTGCTGGGTCACCGGCTCCTGACCTTCTCCTATTGGAAGCCGGAGAACGCCTGGACATTCCTGCACAAGAACGGGAAGGACGAGGAAACGGTGACCTTCGAGTCTCCCTCTCAATGAACGATTTTTCTGGCTTGGCTGCTGCGCTGGTTGCCGGGGCTGGAATTCGGCGAGCTTCCGCCGGTTGTCCAGCCGAATCTCGTCCAGGACGGCCGCCTCGTCGAGGTCATGCCTGATTGGCGCTTTCGCACCCGCGAGATCTTCCTCGTCCACGTCGCAAACCGCTACCTCTCGAAGCCGCACCGCTTATTCAAGGAATTCGCGGCGCAGATGTCACCGACGCTCTTTCCCAATCTGCCGGCCTAACTAAGGCCGATTGCTCCCTCATAATTGGTCGGCATGTAGCGACCGACTTGATTGCTGCCCCAGCTGTTTTAGGCGGCAAGCCTGCAATTCACTTTCCCATCGTCGCAACAGTCGACAGGACCGATTGGCGGTTTCTAGTCGGAGGTCTGCCCAACTGTCGAAATACCTTGTTGTTTGAGCGAATATATTCACCGGAACAGCGAATTCGAGTCGCGAGCCGCCGAACTCGGCGATCTGGTCGATCTGCTTGGAACGACCTCGTTCGACGGCGTTCAAACGAAGCGTGGGCATGTCTCGGAGAACACGACATTCTCCTTCATTCCCAAAAAGCCGGCGTTCGCTGTTCGATCGAACCACCCAACCTCACCGGTGCGATGGATGTGGCGAGACCTGTGGCCGGATCGGTTTCGACAGCGACGCCGCACATTGACGCCGCGCCCTCGGCTGGCAGGAACCGTCCGGACGTCAGGCCCGTGGCGAAACGCCGGATCGGCTCTTCTTTCTGCATCCCGACCACGGAGTTGTAATCGCCCGTCATGCCGACGTCGGTGATGTAGGCCGTGCCGCCGGCAAGGACGCGGTGATCGGCGCTCGGCGTGTGCGTGTGCGTGCCCACGACGAGACTGACGCGTCCGTCGCAGAAATGTCCCATCGCCTGTTTCTCTCCGGTCGCTTCGCAATGGAAGTCCACGACGATCGCGTCGACATCCCGTCCGAGCTTGTGGGCCTGCAAGAGACGGTCGATGGCGCCGAACGGGTCGTCGGCCGGCTCCATGAACAGGCGCCCCAGAGCGTTCACCACCAGCACGCGCTTGCCGCCGGCGGTCTCGACACGGACAAAGCCCTGTCCTGGCGTGCCCGGCACGTAGTTCAGCGGCCGCACGAGGCGCGGCTCGGTCCCGATGAAGCTCAAGGCTTCCTTGCGGGCCCAGGAGTGATTGCCCAGCGTGACCACGTCGGCCCCGGCGCCGCGAATGCCCTGATACGTGTCCTCGGTAATCCCGAACCCGCCGCCCGCGGAGTTCTCGCCGTTCACCACCGCGAGGTCGACCTTCCAACGCGAGATCGCATCCGGAAGCATCGATTTCACTGCGCTCATTCCGGCTGCGCCGACCACGTCGCCGATGAACAGAATCCGCAACCAACCCTCCCTCGCCTGCCTGGCGCCGACGGTCTACCGCATCGAATTCTGGACGCATTTGCCGGGGAAGGTGTTTCCTGCGATCCCACCTTGGTATTCCAGGCTGCGACGGCACGCTTCAGATAATGCTTCACCAGCTGGTCGTGCAACACGGGCGTAATCGTCGAGGTTTGGGCTGGCGACGTTCTCGAATTGCTCGCGACGGATGTCAGCAGCGCGGTCGGCGCCGACAGGCGCCGCTCAGCGCACGCCCAACGGAACGGGGCAAGGCCGCGCGGCGCCGTTGTCCATGCCGCAGATCAGCATGTCCATCACGGTGGGATTGACGAAATAGCCGAGATGGGCGTTGACCGGGTCCGAGATCAGGCCGGGAAGGCTGAACTCGCTGTTCGACATGAAGACGTTGGTGACGGCTACCTTGCCCCAGTCGGCCTGCGGAAACTGCAGGTTCCTGCGCTCGACCCGCCATGACAGAATGTCGTTCGGATCGCTGAACGCTGCAAGGTGACTGATCGCCGCGGCGCGTCCGCCCGGCGCGGCCGACCTCGCCCTCGCCGCCGCCCAGCAGCGGGCGAAGTCGTTGGTCATTTTCTCGCCCGCGGTTTCCGATGTGCGGAGGATGGAAACGCTGGGGTCGTGCCGTAAGGTCGAGAGGTCGAGCAGCGCGAGCTGGTTCGCCATCATGTAGATGACGGGAGTGTTTTCGAGCACCTTCTCGGCGGGCGTGCGGGCGACGGAGCCGTTCGGCATCGCCTCGCAGTGCAAGTCGCTCTGGATCGCGTCCATCATCATGTAGCCGCCGAGGCTGTGGGTGATGATGACGGTCGGGTCGCGGTAGTCCGGCGCGTGCGTCGCGCATTTGCCGTCGGTCCACTTGCCCCCGGTCACCTTGCAGAGCGCGCCCTGGAGGGAAAGGCGCAGCACCCGCAGCCGATAGGAGCCGCTGTAGAGGACCGCGTCGGCGAGCTTGTCGTCGATGAAGTCCTTGGCGAAGTCGGCGAAGGCCTGCTTCGGCGGCGCGCTCGCGTCCTCGTCCTCCAGGCGACATTTGACGCTCTCGGTCAGCGGCGTCCAGAGGAGGTAGCTGACGGTGAGAGTGCGGCGGTCGGAGCCGGGAGGCCCGAAGTCGTAGGTGTAGAGCCGCGCCTGGTTCTCGGGCGCGGCGTAGGGAATGTCGATCCTTTCCGCCGCCGGCGTGATGAGCGCGGGCTGAGCCGGCGTCACGCGCTTGTAGCAGCCTTGCCATTGCGGCCCCCGGTCCTGCGGTGGAATCTGCGCGAGCCCGAAGCGGCCGGCGATCGAGGCGATGAAGGCGTCGAACCCGTAGGGCTGCGGCGTGCCCATCCCGTGAACGAGGAGAACATGCAGCGGCCGCCCCGGCGCCTCCGCCGCCACATCGCTCATGCCCGGGAAGGACTGCGTGTCCTGTTCGGGAACGACCGGATTGGGCAGGGCGGCGCAGCCGGCTAGGAGAAATGCGGTTGTCTGCAGTAAGCCGCGTAGGGATAAGATGAAGCGAAAATCTTTGTTTTTCATTCTCGGCTCAGGCCGTGAAGGTCAGCGTGCTCAAGACTTCTCATAAGATAATTTCGACGTCCGTCTGCAGCCAGCCGCCGGCGAGACGGATCAGCGCGATCTTGCCTCCGCCCGAAACCGGCTTCTGCTCCGAGTCCGGATCCGGCCAGCCATAAGCTGCGCAAATGTCCCTGACCGGCCAGTCGTCGCCAGCCTTCGCCCCGGGGTGGACAATAAAGTAAGGGTGCGGTCTGTCTTTTGACGTCGCCCGGCGCACCGGCGGGCGGCATGGAAGGGGCGCCATTCCTCGGATGTCGCGCCATAATCTGCGCTCCCCACGTTTCTAAAATTTTCCCGATAGGGATAACTCTTCAACTGCGATAAGACATCCCAGTACGACGCAAAGCTCGGCTACGACCTGCGATCCGAGCAAAAACTCAGGTCACTGGGCGGAAGATACTTCGGCCGCCATAATTTGCCCAGCATTGATACGCAAATTCGCCTTATATGTGAAGGTTTCAGAAATTCGTACTCAGCGCAAGAGGCTCTTCACGGACGCGCGAAGATTTTTCGAGCGCCTTCGGCAGTTGGCTCCGATCGCATCCAGCTCCCGCCGCCGCAATACCGCGAGAAGGTCCTCGGCTCCCGCGATCGTCGCGTTGCGAACTTCGCGTCCGAACACGCCCAGGGACAGCAGCGCCGGAAAACAGGCGAGGCGTTCGCTCTCGCCGGCCGCGACCCGCGGCCAAGGAAACGAGCCCCGAAGCCGGGGGCCATCGAGGCGTTTGGTATACCGTCACCACATGTCCCACCGAGTTTGACGGTGGTTTGTTGATGATCGGCCCCTCGTCAGCGATGGCAATGGCCGGAGACGGCGTGCGCATCGCAAAGAGTAGCGAATTCGTTGCGGGCGGAGCAAACTGCCGCGCCTCACGGGGTCGCTCGGTCACAGGGAGAATCTGATGCTCACGCTCGTCCACGCGCCGCGTTCGCGCTCTTCGAGGTTTCTGTGGCTCCTCGAGGAGACCGGGGAACCCTATGACATCCAATATGTGTCCATCCGCCGCAGCGATGGATCGGGGGCGCTCGATCCGGCCAATCCGCATCCTCACGGCAAGGTCCCGGTCCTGAAGGACGGCGCGTCGACGGTTTTCGAGCAGACAGCCATCGCGCTCTACCTGGCGGACAAATTCCCCGACGCGCGTCTCGGGCCGGCGATCGGCGATCCTGCGCGAGGGCCGTTTCTCACCATGCTCGCCTATTATTCAGGCGTGCTCGAGCCGGCGTTCACCTCGAAATTCATGAAGCTCGCTGTGCCGCGCGGAACAGCCGGCTGGGTCGATTCCGACGAGGCGATGACTTTCGTCAACGCGAGCATCGCCGCACATCCCTATATCGCGGGCGACACGTTCACCGCGGCGGACGCCCTCTATGCCGGCGCCTTCGCACTGTTCATGGACTCGCCATTGCTGAGCGAGAAGAGGACCAAGGCGCTCGAGGATTATGTCGCGCGCTGCGTCTCGCGGCCGGCGCGCGCCCGCGCTTCGGCGAAGGATCAGGGCCCGGGTTGACGCGCGGGCCACAGCGGAAGCGAGAGTAAGGCTGGATTCGGCAGGAACACTCGCTGCCTGGCGTCAGGCGATCGTTCGCCGCGCGGTCGATCCCTCCGCCATGGCGCGGGTCCCGATATGATCAGGGTTCCGGCGTCGCCGCCGTCATCCTGTGTCGAGTGGAGTAGCCATCATGCCTTCAGAAGTTCGTTCGCCCCGTCTCGCGGTTCTCATCGACGCCGACAACGTTTCCGCCAAGATCGCAGACGGGCTGTTCGAGGAAATCGCAAAGATCGGAGAAGCCAGCGTTCGTCGTATCTACGGGGACTTCTCCAAGCCTCGCTCCAAGGCATGGGCGGACACGCTGTCCAAGCACGCAATCATACCCCAACAGCAGTTTGCCTATACGACCGGGAAGAATGCGTCAGACATCACCTTGGTCATCGACGCGATGGACCTGCTTCACAGTGGACGGCTCGATGGATTTTGTCTGGTTTCGTCGGACAGTGATTTTACCCGGCTCGCGGCCCGAATCCGTGAGCAGGGCGTCGACGTGTTTGGCTTTGGGGAGCAGAAGACGCCGGAGAGCTTTCGTCAGGCCTGCCGCAGATTTGTCTACGCCGAGAACCTGCTTCCGGGCTCGGGCCCCGGGAACAGTCAGGATGGCGCCTCCAAGCCTCTTCAGCCGCCCAGCGCAGCCGCGCCGATCATCGACAAGATCATTACCGAGATGGAAAGTGACGACGGCTGGGTTCCCTTGGGAGAAGTCGGCAAACAACTTGCCAACCTGGCGTCCGATTTCGATCCGCGAAACTTCGGCTTTCGCAAGCTGAGCGACCTGGTGCGAAAGACCGACGCATTTGAAGTCGAGCATCCGAAGGGGGGCGCCATCCGAATTCGCTCGAAATCAAACATCGGGGCGGAGCCGAAGGCGAAGGCAGCGAAGAAGGGCGCAAAATAGGCCCGGGTGATATGGGATTTGGTACACTGTCACGGCAAATACCGGTAAATCCGCACGCCCGCCTCAAGGCCACATCGCGCTTTCCTCCGGCGTGACCGCGGCGATCTTCCCAGGTGGAATTTGGGCCGGCAGGTTCGGCGGCGCGTAGGGCGTGCCGGGCTTGCCGTAATAGGTGCAGGGCCGGCCGCGTTTTTTCGCGACGCTCCAGTGGACGCGCTCGCCGATGTTCTCCCAGCTCGGGTTCGGCGTGTTGGCGAAGGCCTTGTGCTCGACGGCGTCAGGCGAGAGGACGGCGCGGAAGTGCGGGAACATCTGGTCGACGATCCAGCCCTGGCTCGAATCGACGACCTCGCCGTCGATGCTGACGGCGCGCGTCGCGGTTTTCACCGCGGCCGGATCGAATTCGAGGCCGGCCAGAGACTGCATGCGGGCGATCATCCAGATGAGCGCGACGTCCGAAAGACTTGCGTCGGCATATCCCCCGCCGACATTGGAGTGCACGCCGGCGAACCAGAACTGTTCGACATGCGCCTTCGGCGGCCTGTCCTTGGGACAGGTCCAGAAGGTCGGGACGAAGGGGCGGCGGCGTTCGTCGACCGATACCGCGTGCAAACCGAATTGGGTCGTCTCGCCGATGGTCGTATCATGGAAGCCGAGCGTCCAGAGCGCCCAGTAGCGCGCCAGCGCCGCCAGGCCGAAGCCGGCGGGCACGCCGTAAGACCCGACGGTGTCGAATACGGCGATGCACTTGATCGAGCGGTCGGGATGGAACGCGTTCTCGGCCGCCTTCGCGTTGTAGGATCCGATCGCGGCCTTGTCGCTCGCGCTCGCCGGCCGAGACGCCTGCCGCACCGCGGGCTTCACGCGATAATTGTTCCATGCGGCCTCGAACGTCTGGCCATCCTTCCGCCGCTGGATCCCGGACGCGCCGATCAGCCCGCCGAGCGCTCGCGCCGCATAGGCCCCGCGCGAGAAACCGACGAGATAGAGCTCATCGCCGCTCTCGTAGTTCTCGACGACCGTGTGATAGGCGTCCTGAACGATTTTCTTCAGGCCGAGCCCGATCGCCCCGCCCAGCAGATGCTTCACCAGGTCGGGCTCGACGCCGACGCCGGCATGATAGAACGCCTTCTGCAGCGTCCCGTCCGCCGCCTGCGGCTTGATGAGCGCCGGCTTGACCTTCGCGTTGAGCGGATCGAGTTTTGCGATGTTCGTGTCGAACGGAGAATCTTCGTCGCTCCATGTCCCGTCGATGAGCACAACGATCCGTTTCATCGCCGCCCTCCTGGTCCAGCGGCGCCAGCGCGCCCAAGTCGGAGGCGATTATATCCCGGAAGGCCGTTCTGCGCCTCGCCTTGCGCCGGCGGCTACGAATTGTCGCGTAAGTCCCTTCTCCCTTCGGGAGAAGATGGCGCGCAGCGCCGGATGAGGGGCGCCGCCAGAGCCGCCGAAACCCCTCATCCCCGGCAATTCTCTCAACGGGAGCCCACGGGAGAGGGGAGGGCGGGCCTTAAACATCAGTTGTTGTCACGAACAACGGAGACCGCTCGATGACGACCCCGAGACCCCCTCAGATCATCCCCTACCTCTTCTATCGAGACGTGCCCGCTGCGCTCGACTTTCTGACGCGCGCATTCGGCTTCAAGGAGGAGATGCGCGTCGGCACGCCGAGCGGCGGCATGCACGGCGAAGCCTCGTTCCAGGGCCAGCTCGTCATGATGGGACAGGGAGCTCGCGAGCGCGGCCTGACGACGCCGAAAGACGCCGGCGCGGCGACGATGGGCGTCTTCATCTATCTCGACGACGTCGACAAGCACTATGCGGTCGCCAAGGCGGCGGGCGCGGAAATCGTCCATCCGCCGAAAGACGAATCCTATGGCCGGACCTACTGGGCCGTCGACCCCGAAGGCCATCCGTGGTTCTTCACCACGCCGCCCGAGGCTTGAGGGACGGCCGCGCACTCCGCCAGCCCCGCGGTCGGCGAGCCAAAATCTCAGCCCGGAACGACCGCAGGCGGCTCCTCGCGATTGGTCTTCTGGTTCCACAATTGGATCTTCCCGATCAGTTGCCTGTTGAACTGATTGAGGACGTCTTCGTGAACGCCGAAGCAGCCCACCTCGCCGCCCATATTCGGCTTGAAGGTGACCGCCGGCTGATTGTCCACCACATATTCCCGTCGAATTGCGTTCAGCGCGACGAGGGCGCCGGGCTTCAGGTGAACCCAAAAGGACTTGTCGCTGTCGCTCACGCTGGTCGTGCAGTTGGGCATCGTGAGATCGACGAACCACTTGTAACGCTCGAAGGAGCGGCCCGGCGCCTGGTAGAACCCCTTTCTCGCTCTGATGTCTGCAAGTTCGCCGGCCGAGCCGTAGCGGCGCAATGCGGCGTTGTCCTCGGGGCGTCCTTGAATTCGCGCCCATGCCTGGACTTCCTGGACCCGACGGGCCGTGGCTTGCCGCTCGGTGGACCAGTATTGCGCAACGTCTTTGATGTCTTCCCCGCCGAAAGCGCCGGGCACCGCTTTGTTGAAAATGGAGAGCTCGCAAATGGTGGAGTCGGCGCCCGTGAATGTATCCCCCTTGCAGCGTCCGAGTTGGGTCACGACATTCTGGGCGCGGCGTTGCATCTCGTTGGAATGAGGCACCGCCCTCGCGACGAAGTCGTTGATGGCGGCCACGAGAAAGTCGATGTAGCCGGCCACGAGTTTCTTCTCCACCCCGTGCTGCAGATCGACTCCGCGAAAGTAGTCGTTCGGCGAGGGAATTGCGGCGGCCGCATCCGCCAGCCGGTGGTCGTTGCTCAGGCGGGTTACTTCCTGCTGGAGCGCGTTTGCGTGCTGGGTCTGAAAGACCTGAACGAATTGCGCGATGGCTGGAAGCAGCTGCTGGCCCCAGTTCTGGACCTGCTGCTTGGCGTTCTGCCAGGCCACCATGGCGGCAGCTCCCGCCGCCGCATTCGGTTGGGGTCCCAGGACAGGAGGCCGCGCGTTGAAGGTAGCAGTCAATCCCTGCTGAACTGCATTCTGCAAATTATTCGCAGGCGTTCTCGACCAGAAAAACGCCTCCTCCACGATGGCTTTGAGATATTCGGCGACCACCGCAATCATCTCATTGTTGGTCGCGTTGGCTTTGGGAATTTTGCCGTGATTAAAGGCCCAATCTCGAAAAGACAGCATGACGTCTCCTCCTCGTCCTTCGAAAATCGCTGCTGACGCGCTCGGAAAATGGGTCGGCGCCTCGGAATGTGAACGTATGAAATCAATACTTGCGGGCGCTCCGCCAAACAAGGCGGCCGTCGATCGGCGGGCGATTTTTTGCAGGCGAACGAGTTCGTGCGCGGTTCGAGCCCCGCCGGGGATCTTTCCGATCGAGAGCCGCAGGCGTGGCTCGCGCCCGTCCCATCGGCGGCCATCGCGGAGGTCGATGCGCGATGGAGCCTAGCCCTCGCTCAGAACCTCGGGCCGGCGAAGGGATGGCTGCTGGAGAGGCCGCCGTCGACCGGGAAGGCTTGGCCGTTGACGTAGGAGCTTTCGTCGCCGGCGAGGAACAGCGCCATCGCCGCGATCTCCTCGGGTCGCCCCGCGCGCCCCAGCGGATTGAGCTGACCGATCTTGTGGTCGGTGCCGCGCTCGCGCGCCCGGTCGAAGATCGGCTTCGTCATGCCGGTCTCGATGAGGCCGGGGCAGATCGCGTTGACGCGGACGCCCGTGCCCGCGAGCGAATTGGCGGCGCTCTGCGCGAGGCTCACGACACCCGCCTTGCTTGCGCCGTAGGGCGCGCCGCCCGCGTTGGCGCGCAGCGCGGCGACGGACGCCGTGAGCACAATCGAGCCGCGGCCTTTGGCGATCATCGGCGGCGCGCCGTGCTTGATGGCGAGGAACGGCCCGATCAGATTAACGCGCAGGATTTCCGTCCAATACTCGACGGTCTGCTCGAACAGCGGCGTCAATCCGCCGCTGATCCCGGCGTTGGCGTAGATCGCGTCGATCGTGCCGAACGCTTCGAGGGCGCGCGCCACCGTGGCCTTGACCGCCTCCTCGTCGCCGGCGTCGGCGACATGGGCGAGCGCCGTCCCACCCTCGCGCTCGACGTCAGCGACCGTCTGGTCGAGCCCTTCGGGCTCGCGGTCGACTGCGAGCACCTGCGCGCCCTCGCGCGCGAAGGCAATCGCGCTCGCGCGTCCGATCCCGCTCGCCGCGCCTGTCACGATCGCCGTCTTGCCGCGCATCCGGTCCATGCGAATTCTCCCTCCTTGAAAGTGGCGCCGGGCCGATCGGCGCGGGTGCGTGCGTCATCTCGCAAGCAGACTTGCGCTGCCGGTTTGACTTCCGGCGCGGGCGCGATCCTGATCGGCGCCGAGGTCGCGTTAACGCGTCTCTGACATGCTGGAAGGGACAGCGCGGGCAGTCGAATGTTGCAAGACCCACCCTCTGAAAGCCTCTTCATTCCATTCGCCAGAAGCCAGCTTTACCATTGCGTCCGCGACCTCGCCACGAGGCGGAGCGAACTCGATATCGTTGAGGTTCAAGAGAGCGCGGATGATTGTAAGCGCCGTCCGTTTGTTCCCGTCGACAAACGGGTGCGAGAAAATGACGCCGGACGCGACCGCGACAGTCGCATCCACCTTGGATTGCAAGGAATTTGGTTCGAATGGTCCGTAGGCTAAGCGAGAATCTGCACGGCCAATCGCTCCGTCCAGGAGCGCCCTATCGCGCAGTCCGGGGGCTCCGCCATATTGCGCGACTGCGATGTCGTGCAGCAACATGATTTCCCTGGCCGCTAACGGCTTGAATTCCATGATTTGGGCGGCCGCCCCTCAGCGCATCGACAATTCGCGGTAGGCGTCGTCATGCTCTTCCATGAAGGACAATGCATCGGACACGATCTCGCCCAGCCGGCCATCGTGGGGGATGAGCACGACACCTCCGGGAACAGGCGTTGCGATAAGCTGTTGTCCGCGGCTGACGCCCAAGTGCTCCAGCGTGGCCTTCGGAAGGATCACGCCGCTGGAGTCGCCAACGGCGCGCACGCTCAGGGTCGCAGCTTTGCCGGCCATTCATGCCTCCTAGAAATTACAATGAATATTATAATACAATAATATTTGTGTCAATCAAATCTTGCTGAGGTCGTGCGAAGTAGGGCACGGCAGGCAAGCGCGCTCCCTTCTCCTCCCGGAGAAGGTGGCGGGCGCAGGCCTCCGGATGAGGGTTTGGCGCTCCGCTTCGAACGACCGCGGCGTTAGCCCGTCGCCCTCGCCTGGCGCTGGGCGCCTGTCCTCTCCCGCTTCGCGGGCGAGGGGAGTCACGGCTTCCCCCACCCTCCCCCCGTCGGCGTATTTATCTCCACCGCCTCGCCCGCCTCGACTTCGGTCTGCGCGCAGCCTGGCAGAATCTCGATCCGTCCGTCGTTGCGGCGGATGGCGTTGCGGCCGAGCTCGCCTGGTTCGCCGCCCATGGTTCCCGGGTTGGCGACGGCGCGGTGGCCGCTCAGGATCGCGACGTGCATCGGGCGCAAGAAACGGATCCGCCGCAGCGTGCCGTCGCCCGCCTTCCATCGGCCCTCGCCGCCCGAGCCGCGGCGGATGTGAAAATCCTCCAGCACCACCGGAAAGCGGCTCTCCAGCACCTCCGGGTCGGTCAGGCGGGAGTTCGTCATATGCGTATGGACGGCGGCGGCGCCGTCGAATCCGGGGCCGGCCGGCGCGCCGGAGCAGATGGTTTCGTAATACTGGTATGTGTCGTCGCCGAAGGTCAGATTGTTCATCGTGCCCTGGGCCGATCCCAGCGCGCCGAGCGCGGCGAACAAAGTGTCGGTCACCGCCTGCGACACTTCGACGTTGCCCGCGACCACGGCCGCCGGATAGCGGGGACTTAGCATCGAGCCCTCGGGCAGGATGACGCGGATCGGCCGCAGGCATCCTGCGTTCATCGGGATGTCGTCGTCGACCATCACCCGAAACACGTAGAGCACCGCCGCGCGGGTGACCGGCTCGGGCGCGTTGAAGTTCGTGGCCTGCTGCGGCGAGGTTCCGGTGAAGTCGACCGTCGCCTCGCGCTTCGCCTTGTCAACTTTGATCCTGACCTTGATGACCGCGCCCTGGTCGGAGACCGAGGACGCCTCGCTGTCGACGAGCCGGTCGATCACCCGGCGCACGCTCTCGTCGGCGTTGTCCTGCACATGGCCCATGTAGGCTTCCACGCTCTCGAGCGAGAACATGTCGACCATGCGCCTGAGTTCCTGCACGCCCTTCTCGTTGGCGGCGATCTGGGCCTTGAGGTCGTTGATGTTCTGCAGCGGATTCCTGGCGGGCCACGGTCCGCTCGCGAGCAGGTCGTAAAGCTCGCGCTCGCGGAATTTTCCGCGCTCGACCAAAAGGAAATTGTCGATATAGACGCCCTCCTCGTGGATCGTCGTGGCGAGCGGGCTCATCGAGCCTGGGGCCACCCCGCCGATGTCGGCGTGATGGCCGCGCGAGGCGGTCCAGAAGAGGATCGTCTCGCCCTCGTCATCGAATACGGGCGTGCAGACGGTGATGTCGGGCAGATGCGTGCCGCCGTTATAGGGGGCGTTGAGGGCGAACACGTCGCCCGGACGGATGCGGCCAAGATTCTCGCGGATGATCGTCTCGACCGAGCGGTCCATCGAGCCGAGATGCACCGGCATGTGCGGCGCGTTGGCGACGAGACGGCCGTCGCGATCGAACACCGCGCAGGAGAAGTCGAGCCGCTCCTTGATGTTGACCGAATAGGCGGTGTTCTGCAGGGTCACGCCCATCTGCTCGGCGATCGACATGAAGAGGTTATTGAAGATCTCCAGCATGACGGGATCGGCGGCGGATCCGATCGCCGTTCGCTTCGGCAGAGGCGTGACGCGGGTCAGTACGACATGGTTTTTACGCGTGACCTCCGCCCGCCAGCCCTGTTCGACGACGATCGTCTGGTGCGGCTCGATGACGAGCGCGGGGCCGTCGACGTGCGCGCCGATCGCAAGCCGCTCGCGCTGATAGACGTTCGCCTCGCGCCAGGCCCCCTTGGAGAAGAAGCGCGTCGCCCGCGCCGGAGCCGGGCTCGCGCCGGCTGCAACCTTCCGTGCGCGCTCGGCGAACCACGCCGCGCCGCCGACCGCCTCTGCCGAGACCGCCTCGACGACGATCGACTTGGCGGGGTCGACGAAGCCGAAGCGCGCTCGATGCGCCTTCTCGAACGCCCGCCGCATGGCGGGCGGCGCGGCGAGCAAAACCTCGATCGTCGTGTCGGAGCCCGCGTAGCGCAGCTCGGCTCGGCGATGGACCTTGATCTCCTCCCGCGCCACGCCCTGGGCCGCGACCTCCTCGACCGCCGAATCGGCGAGTTCGTCGGCGACGAGGCCGACGCGGGCGAGCGCGCCGGCGTCGAGCGGCTCGTCCACCGCCCTGGCGCGATGGGCGGCGATGTCCGCGAGACCCATGCCGTAGGCGGAGAGCAGCGACGACAGCGGATGGATCAGCACGGTCGAAACGCTGAGCGCGTCCGCCACGTCGCAGGCGTGCTGGCCGCCGGCGCCGCCGAAGCAGTTGAGGGCGTAGCGCGTCACGTCGTAGCCGCGCGCCACCGAGATCGTCTTGATCGCCTCGGCCATTTTCGCGACCGCGATGGCGAGAAAGCCGTCCGCGACCGCCTCGTGGCTGCGCCCGTCGCCGACTTCGCGCGCCAGCGCGCCGAACTTTTCCCGCACGATCGTTTCGTCGAGCGGCTCGTCGCCGTTCGGCCCGAACACCTTCGGAAAGAAATCGGGAATGAGCTTGCCAGTCATCACGTTGGCGTCGGTGACCGCGAGCGGCCCGCCGCGCCGGTAGCAGGCGGGACCCGGATCGGCGCCGGCCGAGTCCGGGCCGACTCGGAAGCGCGCGCCGTCGAAATGCAGGATCGAGCCTCCCCCGGCGGCGACGGTGTGAATCTTCAGCATTGGCGCGCGCATGCGCACGCCCGCGACCTCCGTCTCGAAGGCGCGCTCGAACGCGCCGTCGGTATGGGCGACGTCGGTCGAGGTGCCGCCCATGTCGAAGCCGATGACGCGCTTAAATCCCGCGCTCATGGCCGTGCGAGCCATCGCTACCACGCCGCCGGCCGGACCGGACAGGATCGCGTCCTTGCCGGCGAACAGCCTCGCCGAGGTCAGGCCGCCCGACGACATCATGAACATGACCCTGGCGCCCGTCCGCTCGACGTCGAGCGCACGCGACACGCGGGAGACATAGCGGGCGAGGATCGGCGAGAGATAGGCGTCGACCACCGTCGTGTCGCCGCGCGAAACGAGCTTGATCAGAGCCGAGCAGACGTGGCTCTCCGACACCTGCCTGAAGCCGAGCGCGCGGGCGATCGCGCCGACCGCGCGCTCGTGCGCCGGATAGCGGTAGGCGTGCATGAAGACGATCGCGACCGAGTTGAAGCCCTTCGCTTTCGCTCCCTCGAGCGCCGTGCGCACCTTCGTCGGATCGGGAGCGACCTCGACGGTTCCGTCGGCGAGAACCCGCTCGTCGACCTCGAGGACGTCCGAATAGAGCTGCTCGGGCTTGCGGATGTTGCGGGCGAAGATTTTCGGCCGCGCCTGGTAGCCGATCTCGAGCGCGTCGCGGAAGCCGCGCGTGGCGACCAGCAGCGTGCGCTCGCCGCGCCGCTCGAGCAGCGCATTGGTCGCAACCGTGGTGCCCATCTTGACGACCCGGATCACTCCCGGCGCAATCGGCTCGCCTGCGACAGGGCGGAGAAGACGATGGATTCCCTCGACCGCCGCGTCCTCGTAGGCCGGACTTTCCGACAGGAGCTTCATGGGATGCAGGCGGCCCGCCGGGTCGCGGCCGATCACGTCGGTGAAGGTGCCGCCGCGGTCGATCCAGAAGTCCCACCCGCCCCGTGCGCTCGTCGCCATTTCGTCTCTGCGCCCCCGTGCTTTGGACAGCCTACGAAAGGTCCTATGATGGGAGCAACCAACGAAAGGGCGATCCGATGGAAACCGTGAAGTTCGGCAAGACGGGCATGCAGGTCTCGAAAATCTGCCTTGGCTGCATGACCTACGGCTCGACCAAATGGCGCGAATGGGTGCTCGAGGAAGAAGCCTCGCGGCCGTTCATCCGCGAGGCGCTCGAGCGCGGGATCAACTTCTTCGACACCGCCGACGTCTATTCGCAGGGCGCGAGCGAGGAGATTCTCGGCCGCGCGATCAAGGAATACGCCAGGCGCGAGGACGTCGTGATCGCGACCAAGGTGCACGGCGCCATGGGACCGGGCGTCAACGCCAAGGGCCTGTCGCGCAAACACATCATGGAGGCGATCGATGCGTCGCTGAAGCGGCTCGGCACCCACTACGTCGATCTCTATCAGATCCATCGCTTCGATCCGCTAACGCCGATGGAGGAGACGATGGAGGCGCTGAACGACGTGGTGCGCGCCGGCAAGGCGCTCTATATCGGCGCCTCGTCGATGTATGCGTGGCAGTTCGCCCGCATGATCGACATCGCGCGCGCCCGCGGCCACGCCGAATTCGTCTCGATGCAGAACTACTACAACCTCGTTTATCGCGAGGAAGAGCGCGAGATGATGCCGCTCTGCTCGTTCGAAAAGATCGCGGTGATCCCGTGGTCGCCGATGGCCCGCGGCTACCTCGCCGGCTCCGGCGTCGGCGAGAGCGCGACCACCGTGCGGGGCCGCACCGACCCGTTCAGCGTGACGTTGGGCCTCGGCTCTCCCCAGGACGAGGCGATCCGCAAGCGGGTCGTCGAGACGGCGGAGAAGCTGGGCACCAAGCCCGCCGTGGTGGCGCTCGCCTGGGTGCTGTCGAAGCCCACCGTCACCGCTCCGATCATCGGCGCCTCGAAGCCCCATCACCTCGCCGATGCGGTCGCCGCCGCCGAGCTCAAGCTCGACCCCCGCACAATCGCCAAACTCGAGGAGCCCTATCAGGCGAAGGCGGTGGCGGGGCACGCGTAGCATCCCATCTCCGCACAGGACGTTCGTAAGAACGCCCGTCTTTCGATGGGCTTGCGGGAGACGGTGTCGCCGAAGGCGACGGATGAGGGCGCAACTGTCCTCTCCCGCAGGCGGGAGAGGGGAACAAGGAGGCATCGATGACTCAAGCCGGAACGAAGGACCATCCGATCACGATCGAGCCGATCGCCGAGCGCGTGCGGGTGATCTGGCGCGGCCAGACCATCGCGGACAGTGCGCGGGCGCTCGAGCTCAGCGAGGCGGGCTACAAGCCCGTCGCCTATATTCCGCGCGACGACGTGGTCATGAGCATGCTCGAACGCACTGAACGGGTGACGAGCTGCCCCTACAAGGGCGAGGCGAATTACTTCTCCATCCGCGACGGCGCCACCCGCGACGACAACGCGGTCTGGACCTACGAGAGCCCGAAGGCTGGCGTCGCCGAAATCGCCTCGCACCTCGCTTTCTATCCGAACCGGGTCGAAGTTCTTCGCGGTTGATTTCTTTCCCCCGCCTGCTTTCTCGCTGCGGCATTGGCTGATCTTGGCTCCGGAAACGTGGCCGTGTTCGCCGCGACCTCCGGGTTCGCGGCGGAACAAAGGCGCCGCCGAGGCGTTGGAATGGCGTCGCTTTGGGCTACGTCTTGCCCGAACGACATTCGGGCTGCGGCTCAGGCGGGGCAAATTTCACATGACCCAATTCGAAGAGGCCGGACGCTTCCCCGCCATCGAACCGTCGAAGCCGCGGCTTCTGCGGGTGCTTGGCCCGGGGCTCATTACCGGAGCCTCGGACGACGATCCCAGCGGCATCGCGACCTACACCCAGACGGGCGCCCAGTTCGGCTACGGTGTCGGTTGGACGCTGCTGTTTTCCTATCCCCTGATGGTCGCGATCCAGATCATCAGCGCCAGAATTGGGCGGACGACGGGCGCGGGCATCGCCGGAAACCTGCGAAAATTCTATCCGAACTGGATCGTCTACTCAGGCGTCGTCCTGCTGCTGATTGCGAACACAATCAATCTGGGGGCGGACATCGGGGCGATGGCGGCGTCCGTCCGGCTGATGCTCGGCGGCCCGCAAACTCCTTACGTGCTCGTGATCGGTGGGGTCTGCGCCGCCGCGCAGATTTTTCTCGCCTACAAGCGCTATGTCGCCGTCCTGAGGTGGCTGACGATTGCGCTGTTCGCCTATGTAGCGGCTCTCTTCTTCGTTAAAATCGATTGGAGCGCGCTCGCGGTCGGATTGATCGCTCCGCATATCTCGTTCGAAAGCAGCTATCTGACCGCGGTGGTCGCCATTCTCGGGACGACCATCAGTCCATATCTCTTCTTTTGGCAGTCCTCGCAGGAAGTCGAGGACACGAAAGCCGAGCCGAGGCGCAGGCCGCTGAAACAGGCTCCGCGCCAAGCGCCCGACGCACACAGCCGTATCGAACTCGACACGTTTGTCGGCATGGGATTTTCGAACGCGATTGCGCTCGCGATCATGGTGACGGCGGCGGCGACGCTCAGCGTTGCCGGCGTGACGACGGTTCAAACTGCTGCTGACGCCGCGCGCGCCTTGAAACCCCTCGCCGGCCCGTTCGCTGAGGCGTTGTTCGCTTTGGGAATCGTGGGTACTGGACTGCTGGCGGTGCCGGTTCTGGCGGGGTCGGCCGCTTATGCCGTCGGCGAAGCCTTCCGCTGGCCGACCGGTCTCGCCCGCGCGCCAAGGGAGGCGAAGGCCTTCTACGGCACGATCGCCGCGGCCACCCTGGCCGGCGTGGTTCTCAACTTCAGTCCAATCGATCCCATCCAGGCGCTTTACTGGAGCGCAGTTGTGAACGGCGTCGTTGCCGTCCCCATCATGGCGGTCATGATGCTGATGGCGTCGAACCCGAAGGTCATGGGGCAGTTCACAATCGAGCTACCGCTAAAGGCGTTCGGTTGGCTGTCGACGGCGGTGATGGCGCTCGCCGCGGCGGGAATGATCGCCTTTAGCTTCTGAAGTCATTGAGCAATCCATCGACTACGGCGCCGCGGCGGCGGGATGGATTGCTTCGTGCTGCGCTCCTCGCAGTGACGGTCGAGGGACCCCCGCGGTCATTGCCAGGAGAGACTTTCGGTGTTCCCAGCCCAGGCGAAGGCGACGCTCGCCATGGGCGAGCGGCTCGTCGATTGCGTCGAGTTCCACGACCTCATCGCCGCTCGGGGCAGGAGGGTTGCTCAAGGCCAAGATGATCGTGGAGGCGGCGTCGGCCGCCGGGGCGCGCGGCGCTGTCGCCAAACCGTCATCAAGTGCGATTACTCGTTTCCTGCCGGACCAACAGACGGATCCGGAACGGTACGCGGATGGAAATGAACGTGACTCACACGGCGGACGGCTTGACCCACGTCGTGCTCGAGGGCCGCTTCGACATCGCGGGCGCCCAGGCGGTCGACGCCCGCTTTCAAGAACTGGCGCAAATCGCTGAGTTGCTGATTGTCGATCTTGCAAGAGTTCCGTTCATCGCTTCGCTCGGCGTTCGAACGCTGATGGTGAGCGCCAAGGCGTTGATCCGGCGCGGAGCGGACATGGCGGTCTGCGGGGCGGATGAAAACGTCTCGAAGGTGCTTCGGTCGACGGGCTTCAATGAGATCGCCGGTCTCTACTCCGATTTCGCCTCGGCGGCCGCGGTGCTGGGGGAGCGGCGCGCCGACTTCGAAAACAGGAAGGCATGAGCGGGCTGGCGCCACAGACGCGCTCGCGCGATTTTGCCGGCACCCTCACCGCGGCGCTGGACGCCGAGGCGTGGTTAGTGAAGGAGTCTGGCGCGCTCGGTCTCGGCGCGGACGCCGAATTCGCTATCAATCTCTGCCTCGAGGAGCTTTTTCTCAATGCGGTCCAGCATGGCCGGGCTAATCGCGCATCGATTTCCATTCGCGTCGAGCCGGACGGCGTGCGGCTCGAGTTCGTCGACGACGGCGTCCCCTATGATCCAACCGTCGCCGCCCCGCGGCGGATCGAAAGCGCTGCCGAGGATTTTAGGATCGGCGGCTACGGCGCGGGCTTGCTGAAGAAATTCTCGCGGCGTATGACCTATCGGCGCGACGACGGTCACAACCGACTCGTCCTGGAGTTCGACGGCAACGCGGGCCGTTGAGGCCGCTCAAGAGAAAAATGAACGCAACTCCGGCGGTTCTGGCCGCCATTCGCGCCTTGAGCGCCTTCCGCGACCTTTCCGAAGCCAATGTTGCGTTTCTGATCGAAGCCTCAGAAATCCGGACCTTCGAACCTGAGGCGACCCTCATGGTCCAGGGAGAGCCGAGCGACTGCGCCATGCTGCTTCTCGAGGGGGAAGTGATCGTCACCTCCGACAGCCCGCGGGGGAGGATTCCGATTTCGACCATGAAGGCGCCCGCGCTCGTGGGAGAACTCGGCTCGCTCGCGCGACTGCCGCGATCGGCGACCGCGCGCGCCCGCACGCCCGTTTCCGTCCTGCAAATCGGACGCGACGCGCTTCTCAGCGTCGCTCATGCGACGCCCACGCTGCTCGTCGAGATCATCGGCCGGATGGGCGATCGTCTGCGCAGGTTGAACGGCGCCATCGGGCTCTACACCCACGCCCTTGCCGCGCTCGAGCGTCATGAGTTCGACCCCGCCCTGCTCGATGAACTGCGCAATCCGATCCCGGACCTCGCCGACTTCGGGCAGACCTTCGGGCGCATGGCCGAGCAAATCGTCCTGCGCCGCCAGCGCGACGACGAAATGGCGAGCGCCGCCGTCATTCAGCGCGCCCTCCTGCCGAAGGTCGACGCCTTCGTGGCCGAGACCGGCCTCGACGTTTCCGCGGCGATGACGCCCGCGCGCGATGTCGGCGGCGACTTCTTCGATCTCATCCCCCTCGCGGATGGACGCGTCGCGCTCGGAGTCGGCGACGTTTGCGGCAAAGGCGTGCCGGCGGCGCTCTTCATGGGCATCACCAAGACGCTCATCCGCATCAACCTGCGGGAGAGGCCCGACCTGCGCGGCGCGATCCTGAAGGCGAACGCCTATCTTGCCCACAACAACGCCGCGGAACTGTTCGCGACCCTGGTCTACGCCGCCTTCGATCCGCGCTCGGGCGAGATCGAATTTGCGAGCTGCGGCCACCCTCCAGCGCTTCTGCGCCGCGCCGACGGCGTGGTCGAGACGCTGCAGGACGGCGGCATGCCGGTCGGCCTGTTCGATAATCTGAAGATGAGCGTGAACCGCGCCGAGCTGCGCGAGGGCGATCTTTTTTTTCTCTATAGCGACGGCGTCACCGAAGCTTCCGACATAAACGAGATTGAATTCGGGGAGCGACGTCTCCTCGATCTTCTCCGACAGGACGCTGACGCGACGGCGAACCAATGGGTCGCGCGGGTGGAATATGCGGTGCGCGATTTCGCGCATGGCAAGCCGCAGTTCGACGACATCACTTGTCTGGCGCTGAAACGCTAAAATCCCGGGCCTTGATTGGTCGCTCGGGTTGGCGTCGACTCGTCCGGATAGACGCCCTTGAGCACCTCGTCGAAGTGCCGCCGGACGGAAGTTTGGCAGCCGCAGGCCAGCCCTCCCAATCCCTCGGGGTCAGCGATGGTGAGGCTGCCTCGATGGGTTTCGATGAGCCTGCGCGTTTTCAGCGATTGGATCACGCGGCTGACGTAGCTTCGGCCGACGCCGAGCATGCCGGCGAGCTGCTCCTGGGTCAGGGGCACGCGTGCGTCGGAGGTCCTTTCCATTGCGGAGATCAGCCACTTGGCCGCCCGTTGTTCGATTGAGTGCGCGGCGTTGCAGGCAACCGACTGGAAGACCTGCGCCATCAGGCAGTCGGCGTAGCGGGCGAACAGATGGCGGATCGCAAGCGACTTCAGCTTCGCGCCCTCGAGCCGCTCGACGTCTATACGCAAGAGCGGACCCTCGTGGAGGACTTCGGCCCGGGAAAAGGACGGCAGCCGGCCTTGACTGACGATGCCCGCCATCGCGCCCTCGCGACCGACCAGCGCCGTCTCGATCGCGCGCCCGTCGTCGAGCACGACCCGGAACGCGAGAAGGGTTTTATCGACCGGAAAGTAGACTTGGAAGACGTTGTCGCCGGGCTCGTAGAGAACTTGGCCGGCCCAGACGGACATCGGCCTGAGGTAGGGACTGAGAAGCGCGAAGTCGGCTGGCAGCAAGGCGCGAAGAAGGTTGTTCGCCGGAGCATCAGGCGCTCCCGAATTGTGCATCGGCATCATCGCTTATCCTGAAGGCGGTCGGCCCGGGGCGCTTATCGGGGCAAGTTGTGTTCACTTGTGGGCAGACCAGGTCAAACGTCCCCCATAGGCTGTTCGCGTCAGCGGATTGCACCGGGAAAAACTCCGACATTGACGTTCCCCAACATGCAGAACTCCGACGAGAGGGCCGGGACGTCCGATCTCGTCTCGCTCGAGCTTTCTCACCGAATCAGGAACATATTCGCGGTCATCTCCGGACTGGTGGACCTTTCCGCCCGAGGCCAACCGGAGATGCGCCCGTTCGCGCGCATGCTTCAGGCGCGAATCAACGCACTGGCTGCGGCCCATCGCTACGTTTCTCCGAGCGGCGCCGCGCCTGCGGCCGCGGCAGACCCGGAAACCGCCAAGGGCCTGCTGCGGATTTTGGCTGCTCCGTACAAGGGGCAATTCCGCGAGACGATCGTGATTGAAGGGGAAGACGCCCCGATCGGCTTGCGGGGGGCTGGCACACTCGCGCTGATCGTGCATGAACTCGCGACCAATGCGATGAAATATGGGGCGCTGTCGAGCGATACGGGTAGGGTCAGGCTCTCGTGTGCGGCGGCCGATGGGCGTTACACAATCGACTGGCGCGAGGAGGGAGGTCCGAATGTCGCCGGCGCGCCGCAGCACAGGGGCTTTGGCTCTACCTTCTTCGACAGGCTGGCCGCCTCCGCTCAGGTCGACATTCAGCGGATATGGCGGGCCGAAGGGCTCGAGGTCTCGATCTCGATGTCTCTAAAAGAGCTCGAGGCGTAGGGGCGTTCTTCCGGCTTTTCCTAAAGTCGCCCGCGCCAGGATTCTCAACCGTTCCTTAACTGTGTGGCCCGACAATCTGACGAACGTTACGTCAACCCCGTGTCGGCCGATGAGCGAACGCGAAGAGCTAGAAGTTTTGGAAGAGAACCAATCGCGCGGCGGCGTGATGCGGGACCTCTTGCCGTCTCGAGCCGAACCGAAGACAGACGCCAGACCGTCCGGCTCGCGGTCGCAACTGCCTGTCCCTTTCCTGATGGCGGCGGAGTTTCGGGCGGAGCCCATCGACGACCCCATCCCAGCGCAACCGGCGTCGACCCGGCGTTCGCGGCTCATTTGGATTGGAGCGGTGGCGGCGGCAGCCGTGCTCGCCGGCGGCGCTTTCTGGGCTTTCAACGACCATCGCTCGCAGGCGGGCCTGATCGCCGTGCAGGCCGACCGGGCGAACGTGCTCGCGAAGACGATCGACGCCCTCAACGCGCGCCTCAGCGTGATCGAGAGCGCGAGGTCGCACGACGAGCTGATCGAGCTGCGGCGTTCCGTCGGCGAGATCCGCTCGAGCGTCGGCTCCTCGCGGGATTTGAGCGGCGCGCTCGCCCAGCTCGCCCAGCACGTGGAGAAGCTGGACCGGGATGAGAACGCCAAAGTTGACAAGCTCAACGAACGCGTCGACCGCGAAACGAGCGCCCAGTCGGCGGAACTCGCGGCCCGCATCGACAAGCTCGAGAAGAAGGTCGTCGCTTCGGCCGCGCCGGCGAATCCGCCTTCGCCGCCGCAAAAGTTGTCTCCCTCGCCTCTGAAAGTCGGCCCCAACGTGTCGATGGAGACGACCGGCTCGATCAATCGCCCTCGGCCCATCCTGCGCGGCTACATCGTTCTCGGCGCCCGGGATGACCTGGCTCTGGTCGAAGGGCGCTATGGGGAGCGTGCGGTTCGGCCGGGCGACTTTCTTCCTGGCGCAGGGCGTGTCGAGGGGATTGCGCGCGCTGGCGGCTCCTGGGTTGTCCTGACCGAGCAGGGACGGATCGTTGCTCCGGACGAGCTCTACTGATCGCGGAGACACGACCCGCGAGCGCCTTGTCCGACGCATCGTTCTCATGCCGCCCGGCGGGGCGAGAAGCACTGCCCAGAAAACTGAAGGATTCGAGCAGCTCGCGGGTCGAACCGACGATTCTCCTGGTCTGACGGCGATCAGCTTCCGGTTCAGGTCTTTTCGCAACGACGACTTTCGCTCGACGCCCCGCAAGAATTGTGAGCTGGTCACACAAAGTGTGGATCGTAGCTGGCGGGCCTTCCACGGGGGGGGCGTTCTCCCGACGAGCGGATATGTCCCCAATTTTGCCAGGCCACGACTGCGCTGCGGGCGCCGCTGAACGTAGCGCCTGAGGCATCGTGTCGCGTCCGGAAGCCGCAGCAATACTTGACATTTGCCCGAGAACGATCGAACACAGTTCAGGCCTAAACCAGCGAAGGCGGGGGCGCCGAAGCATTGGTTTCGGACTGTGGGGGCTAAGAAATGAGGGGGTGCGACGAGGGCTGTCGGGGCCTGGGCCGTTTGGTGGGCCCAACCAAGGGCGAGACTATCCGGATGATCGAGCCGAATCGCGGGGCGTGGGGCGCACGCAAGCGCGTAGCGGCGGCTCTGTCCGCCGCGATGATGGAGGGCGACGTCGAGGCAGTGGTGGCCGCATTGACCCTGCTGGGCGTGCGGATGGTTCTCCACGACATCCCTTACGGCTGACCGCAGGGTCAGTCCGCCTGATCGATCCTCGTGTCTCCCCGGCTTAGTTGGTCGACAGGATGACCAATTCGCCGGAAAAACGCGCGTTACGCCTGCTTCAAAAGGCCGCCGGCCTTGTCCAGAGTCCAGGCCTTAACGAAGCAATGACTTGATCCGTTCGGCGTCCTGCGCCGTAGCCGGATTGTAGACCACCATGGTGAGGTCTGTCCGGCCATCGACGGAAAAGGCCGAAAATTCGAACGCGAGCGGGCCGAGCGTCGGGTGGCGTATGTGCTTGAGGCCTTCGCCATGGGCGCCGCGCACATCGTTGTCACGCCACATCGCCCTGAACTCGGGACTGAGCCGGCAGAGCTCCTCGACGAGAGGTTCGACCTCCGCCGCGGCTCCGGCGCGGGCCGCATCCACCCTGAACGAACCCAGTACGAACCGCGCCACGCTTTCCCAGTCGTATTGCGAGGCCCGAGCCCGCGGGTCGAGGAAAATGAAACGCAGGATGTTGCGCTGCTCCGGCAGCAGCGATCCATAGTCCAACAGCATCACGGTCGCCGCCCGGTTCCAGGCCACGACATCCCATATCGCTGTCCTGATCACGGCCGGGCTCGGGTCCAGTGCGTCCAGCACGCGCTGCAGCCGCGGCGTTACGCCTTCATCCTTCCGGTAGCGCGCCTCGGGCGGCCGGCCGAGACCAAGGAGGTAGACGTGCTCGCGCTCGACGTCGGTCAGCATGAGCGCGCGCGCGATGCGATCGAGCACATCCGCCGAGGGCGCGCCGCCGCGCCCTTGTTCGAGCCAGGTGTACCAGGTGGGACTGATATTGGCGCGCTGCGCCACCTCCTCGCGGCGCAAGCCGGGCGTCCGGCGACGCTCCGGAGGAAATCCAAACGCGGCCGGATCGAGTTTCGCACGGCGGTGCTTCAGGTAGGTCCCGAGTAGATTCTCGGCGGTACGTTGCTCGCTCATCCTGTTAGCTGTCTTACTATGATAAACTCACTTCTTTACAAGAATAATCTCAGCACCGAGATTTGTCTTCAACGAAATTGGAGACCTTCTCGTGCGTGTGTTTGTCACCGGCGCGACCGGCTGGGTGGGTTGCCTACCGGCTCGCCTTCGAACACGGCGCGGAAGGGGAGCCCTTCCACGCGGTCGCCGAGGAGGGTGTGCCATTCAGCGAGATTGCCGAGGTGATTGGCCGTCGCCTGAACGTTCCGGCCATCTCACAGTCGCCGGAAGAGGCGGAAGCGCATTTCGGGTGGTTCGCCAGATTCGTGGGTATCGACTGCCCGGCCAGGAGCGAACAGACCCGATCTGCGCTCGGCTGGAAGCCGGAACAGCCCGGTCTCATCGCCGATATCGATCATCCCGCCTACTTCACACACTAAAAAGGGCCCGTCGAGCGGCGATCGTCCTCAACATTTCCTAAACCCGGAGAGTTTTGCTCATGCGTGTCTTTGTTACTGGCGCCACCGGATTCATCGGCTCGGCCGTCGTCAAAGAGTTAATCGGGGCCGGCCATCAGGCGCTCGGCCTCTGTCGTTCAGACGACAAGGCGGCCGCTTTGGCTGCCGCCGGAGCCGAGGTCTATCGCGGCTCGATCGCGGATCCGGACAGCCTGAAGGATGGCGCCTCCCGATCGGATGGAGTCATCCACCTGGCCTTCAACCATGACTTTTCGAGATTCGTTCAAAATTGCGAGGACGATCGCCGTGTGATCAAGGCGCTCGGCTCGGTTCTCGCCGGCTCGGACCGGCCCTTGATCGTGACCTCAGGGACCGCAATAGCCAATACCGCGCCAGGGCGGCTAGCCGAGGAAGACAATGCGACCGTCGCTTCCGGCGTGCATCCCCGGGCAGCCTCGGAAGAGGCGGCCGTTTCTGTCGCCGCGGACGGGGTCAATGTTTCCATAGTGCGACTTCCGCAGGTTCACGACACGGTCAAGCAGGGTCTCATCACCCCTGTGATCGAGATGTATCGCCAAAAGGGCGTCTGCGCATATGTCGGAGACGGACTCAATCGCTGGCCCGCGGCGTATGTTCTCGACGTAGTCCGCCTCTACAGGCTGGCGATCGAAAAGGCCGAACCGGATGCAAAATATCACGCGGTCGCGGAGGAAGGCGTGCCGATGCGCGATATTGCAGGAGCCATCGGCCGACGCCTGGACCTGCCGGTCAAATCCATCGCCCCGGAAGAGGCGCCAGCCTTTTTCGGCTGGCTCGCAATGTTTGCCGGGCACGACATGCCAGCCTCCAGCGCGCAAACGCGGAGAAAGCTCGGATGGGAACCGACCGGACCCGGCTTGATCGCCGATCTCGACAGGTTGCAGATTTCTGAAGTCTGAAGTCCACGGAGCCTCATCGGTCAAGGCTCGCGTTGTTCGCGTAATCGTGCGGCTGGAGATCTGGACGAAGGGCTGGGTTCAAAACCCCGGCCCTCGTCCCGAGGGCGCCGGCCTCTGTTCGAGAGATTACGCCGCGAATTTTCGTTCCCCCGCTACCCAGGTCTCGCTGACCTTGATGGCGGCGATCGCATCCGGGCTCACCTTGTAGGGATCGCTCTCGAGGATTGTCAGATCGGCCTCCTTACCCGGCTCCAGCGTGCCGATCGAATCCTCGAGGCCGATCTGCCGCGCGGCGTGGATCGTGATCGCCTTCAATGCCTCATCGATGGTGATCGCCTGGTCGGCGCCGATCACCGAATTGTCGACGACACAGCGGCGGGTCACGGCGATCTGCGCGAGCCGCAGAGGACCGGCCGGGGAGACCGGCGCATCGGTGTGCAGGGAGAATGCGACGCCCGCCTTCAGGCAGGCGGCCATGGGCTCCATGAACTCCGTCCGCTCCGGCCCCAGTATCTGGTCGCGATAGGCCGCGCCATAGAGATTGAGAAGGTCCGGAAGGAAGCTGATCTCGACGCCGAGCCGCTTTGTCCGCTCGAGTTGGTCCTGACGCGCCATCGTCGCGTGTTGCAATACGTTAAGCCCTGTGGCGGGGTTGGCGCCGTAGGCCTGTTCGATCGCGTCCAGCGCGTCGTCGATCGCCGCATCGCCCTGGCAGTGGATCAGGATCGGCCAGTCGGCCTCCTTCGCCGCCTGACAAAGTTGAATCATCCGGGAGACGGTGTAGTTGGCGCTCCCCTTTGACGTGCTGTGGAGGTAGGGCTTCGTCTGAGCGGCGCTTTCCGCCTGGTTCGAGCCGTCCGCCCAGAATTTCATGCCATAGAGCGAAAACCGGCTGTCGAGGATCTTCCTCGCCTTGGCGCCAGGCCCGAGCGACGTGAATGCCTTACTGGCCTCGACCGAATCCGTGCTCAGGCTCGCGCTCATCCGCACGTCCAGCGTGTTGGACAGCTTTGCGAGCGGCTCAATCCACTCCGGCTTGATGGTGCCGGGCTCGTGCAGCGTCGTATTGCCCGTCGCCGCCACTCGTTTTGTATAGGACGCGAGCGCAGCGGCGATCAGCTCGGGCGTGATTGGGGGCGCCGCCACGGCGATGAAGCGAAGCAGCGCCGGTTCTTCGTAGACCAGGCCGTTCAACGTCCCGTCCGGCGCGCGGCCGAAATGGCCGCCGCCGGGGAATTCGCCGACATCCTGAGGGAGTTTGGCGAGACTCAAACGCCATGGCGTTCGCAGCGCCCACGTGCCCGTTCACGTACAAGACGAAAATCGGATGCTGGGTCGAGATCGCGTCCAGCTCCTCCATCGACAGATCGCCGCCCTGCAAGAGGTTGTCGTAGGAACCGGCGAGAATCCATTTGCGCGGCGGCGCTTTCGCGACCAAAGCTTTCAGTGCGGCGAGCGCCTCGGCGCGATTCGGATATTTTGCGTAGCCGATATCGAGCAGCAGATCGGCGAACAGCGCGGCGAGGACAGTGTGATGGTGCGGGTCGATAAAACCCGGGAATAGGGCGCGGCCGTGAAGGTCGACGATCCGGCTCGCGCCGCGCGCGAGCGAGGACACGTCGGAGACCGATCCGGCGGCGAGAATCTTTCCGCCGCTGATCGCGAGCGCTTCGACTGGCCGCCCCCCAGCCGTCATCGGATAGATTGCCCCGTTGCGAAAGATCACGTCCGCGCCGCTGGCGGCCTGGGCCTCGAGCCCGGCGGTCATCGCGGCAGTCGCGGCCCCCGCCGAGACGGCGTAGGCCAGGAACCGGCGCCGGCTCGGCGCGGGTCGCCAAAGGCCGGAGATCAAGTGATCGGTTATCAGGGAACTCATGCACGCACGGCACATCGGCGGCTCCTGAAGTCGCAACAGAGGCTTGGCTGGGTCGCGCGCCAGGCGAACCGGCCGGCGAGGTCATCTCCCGGCCCGTTTACGGAAAGCTTGCGTCAGCCAAATTTCCTCTCGCCCGCCACCCAGGTCTCGCTGATCTTGATGTCGGCGATCGCGTCCGGGTTCACCTTGTAGGGATCGCTTTCCAGGATCGGTGAAATCCGCTTCCTTGCCCTTTTCGAGCGAGCCGAGGCGGTCGCCCTGTCCAAGCTGGCGGGCCGCGTCGATCGTCACGGCGCGGACCGCGTCGTCGAGCGATATGGCCTGATCAGGGCCGACCACGGAATTGTCGATGATGCAGCGGCGCGTCACCGCGGTGCTGATGAGCGCGAGCGGGCCCGGCGGCGAGCAGGGCGCGTCGGTGTGCAGCGTGAAGGGCAGGCCGGCTTTCACGCAGGCCCCGGCGGGGTCCATGAAGGCCGCGCGCTCGGGGCCGAAGATCTGGTCGCGATAGGCGGCGCCGTAGAAGCGTACGTGGTTCATCAGGAAGCTCGGCTGCACGTTGAGCGTCTTCATGCGCAGAAGCTGGTCGGGGCGCGCCATCGTCGAATGCTCGATGCGGTTGACGCCATAGTCGGTCGATCCCGAGTAGGCCGCCTCGATTGCGTCCAGCGCAATATCGATCGTGTAATCGCCGTTGCAGTGGATCTGCACCGGCAGGCCGAGGGCCTGAACCTCGGCGACCATCTGTTTCATCCGGGCGGCGTCGAAGTTCGGCGAACCCTTCGAGGCCGAGTTCAGATAGGGCTTGGTCTGCGCCCCGGTCTCGGTCTGGTTGGAGCCGTCGCCGACGATCTTCACCCCATAGAGCGAGAAAAGGGAGTTGGCGACCGTCGCGCCTTTTCCAAGGCCGAGGCTGCGCCATGGCGTCAGGCCCTTCATGTCGTCGAACATCACGCTCGCGCTCGTGCGGCAGGCGAGCGTATTCGAGAGCTTGGCGAACGGCTCGATCCAGTCCGAGCGGATCGTGCCCGGCTCGTGCAGCATCGTGTTGCCGACGGAACCCATGTGCCGGCAGAAATCCGTGACCGCCTTGGCCGCAACCTCGGGCGTGATCTTGCCGAGGAAATGGACCGCGAATTTGAGCATCGCGCTTTCCTCGTAGACCATGCCATTGAGCTTGCCGTCGGAGGCCCGCCCGAAATGGCCGCCGCCCGGCAGCTCGCCGACATCGTCGGGGATTCCAGCGATTCTCAGCGCTTCGCTGTTGACGCAGGCGTCGTGCCCATTGGTGTACCAGACGAAGATCGGGTGGTCGGTCGATATCGCGTTCAGCTCTGTCCGCGTGAGATCGCCGCCTTGCAGGAGATTGTCGAAATTGGAGCCAACCACCCATTGGCCGTTCGGCGTGCTCGCCGCGGCCTGCTTCAGATGCGCAACGAGTTTTTCGCGGGTCGGATATTTGGCGTAGCCCACGTCGTCGAGCAGTTCGAAGATCAGCGAGGCGAGGAGCGTATGGCAGTGCGGGTCGATCAGGCCCGGCATCAGCGTGCGGCCGGCGAGATCGACGATCTTGGTCTCACCCATCTTGAGGCCCGACAGCGCGCTCTCGTCGCCGACCGCGAGCACCTTGCCGCCCTTGACCGCGAGCGCGGAGGCGACCGGCGCGCCGGCCAGCGGGCGGATCGTCCCGCCGCGCAGAATGAGGTCGGCGCCATCGTCCGCTGCGAAAGCCGAAGCGGTTCCGACCGGCGGAAGCGCGGAGGCCGCGGCGACCGAATAGGCCATGAAGGCGCGTCGGGTCGGCATGCCCGCCGCCTTGCCGAGCAGGCCGGCGATTCCGCCGGAATGGAACTCGTCGCGGAGAAAGAGCTGATTGAAACATCCGCGGCACATCGTGAACCCTCCCAAACCCAGCGCGCCTATGCGGCATCGCGTACATTGATCGCAATGTCATTCAAAATGGTGAACGGTCGTAACCGTTATCAGGTTTCGCGCAAGGCCGCACATATCCCGGAACGCCCAGCGGTCAGCTGCATGTGTTCCAGAAAAGCGGGCGGAGTCCCCGTTCGCCCGGCTCGGGCGAACGGGTGCGATGCGTCGCAATGTGGTTGCTGGCGCCACATCGGAGATTGCGCCGTGACCGCAAATTTTGCGATCCGACTGACTTCCCGCCTGAGGATCGCTACCATCGGCCCGCAGCTCGCAGTTGCTGCGCCCCGCGCTGGAGTCGCCATGTGGACTCGCCTGCTCGCCCTCGCTTTGCTCCTGCTGCCCGCCCCGGCTCTGGCGGGCGTCAAGGAGACCGTCGCGGCCCTCGCTCCCTCGGCGTTGGTGTTTGTCGTGGACGCTCAGGGCGCCGAGCTGGTGGCCCAGAATGCCGATCAGCCCTTCGTCCCGGCATCGGTCACCAAGATCGTGACGGCTTGGCTGGCAATGGAGGTTCTGGGCGGCGACTACCGCTTCGAGACCCGCTTCTATCTCGACGACAAGCGGGTGCTCTACGTGCGCGGAGGCGGCGATCCTTTCCTGATCTCGGAGGAGCTGGCGCCGCTCGCGGCCGAGGTGGTCGCCGCGGTCGGCAAGAAGCCGATCACCGGCATCGTGCTCGACGCGAGCTACTATCCTTCGAACCTCCGCGTGCCGGGCATCGAGGATGACGGCGAGGCCTACAATGCGCTGAACTCCGCGCTGGCGGTGAATTTCAATACGGTCGCCGCCGTGCGCCACGGCAATACTGTGCGCTCCGCCGAGAAGCAGACCCCGATCACCCCGATTGCGATCGCCCAGTTCCGGGCGCGGGGCCCGAGCGGAAGCGGCCGGATCAGCCTGAGCCAGGACCCCGCGGTGAGCCTCCAATACGCCGGCGAGCTGATCGCTGCATTCATCGAGCGGGCCGGCGGCAGCGTGACGGGCAAGATCTCGACCGGAACCGTACCCGCGGGACTGGAGCCGGTCGCCGTTCACCGACAGTCGCGCAATCTTTCGGAGATCCTCGTCGCGTTGCTCCGCGCCTCGAACAACTACATCGCCAACCAGGTTTTCCTGGAGATCGGCGGGCGCCGCCTGGGCGGGCCGGTTAGCCTCGAGAAGTCGCTTGAGGTCGCAAATCAGATGCTCGCCGCGCACGGCCTCGCCGGGGCGATCCATCTCGAGGAGGGCTCGGGCATCAGCCGCAACAACCGCTTCACCGCCCGCGGCCTCGCCAAAGTGCTCGAGCTCTTCGCGCCCCACGCCGGCCTGCTCCACGGCCATGACGGCGGCATGGACAAGACCGGCACCATGGAGGGGGTCCGCACGCTCGCCGGCTATGCCGACACCTCGAGCCATGGGCGGGTCCGTTTCGTGATCTCGCTCGCGAGCGATGACGGCGAGATGCGCTTCCGGCTGCTCCGGGCGATCGAGTCCGAGCTGTAGCCGGAGGAGCGCCCGCCGATCTTTCGGCGCGGGTCCCGTTGCGCGGACTTCCTTCGGCGGCGTGGACGGCGCCTATCGGATTTTGTCGATTTGCGCTTGGCTGAGTCCGCGGATGAAGTCAGGCAGCGGGATGAAGCCGACAGGCCCCAGGTATTTCTCGTTATTGCCTCCGGTTGCCGAGATCGCCCAGCGCAAGAAGGCGCGGAGCGCGCTGGCGGTCGCGCTGTCAGGCTGCGATTTCGACACGACGGCGTATTCGTAGTTGATCAGAGGGTAGCTGTTGTCGCCGGGCGCATAGACGAGGCTGATGCGCTCGTAGGGCGGCGTGCGCGGATCAAGTTGGTCAGCGGCGTCGGCGATCGATTGCGCTGTCGGGAGCAGGAACTTACCGGCCTGGTTCTCGATCAAGGCGGCGCCGAGACCGGCTTTAGCGGCCTGGTCGGCGTAGCTCGTGCCCAAATAGCCGATCGCGTAGTGGGTGGCGGCGATTGCCTGCAGCACGCCTTCGTTCCCATCTCCGGTCTTTTCCCCAGCGACGGCGGGCCAGGCTATGACCTCCCCAAAGCCTGGATTGTCCTCCCACTTTTGGGCGGCGAAGTCCAGAAACTGGGTGAAGACGAACGTCGTGCCGGAGCCGTCGGCGCGGCGGACCGGGATGATCGTTTGGTGCGGGAGCGTCACGCCTGGGTTCATCGCTGTGATCGCTGGATCATCCCATGTCGTAACGGCGCCGGAATAGATCGCGGCGATCGTCGGGCCATTGAGCTTGAGGTTCGCGCCGTTCAGACCCGGAAGATTGTAGTGGATCGCCACTGCGGAGATAGCGAGAGGGATATCGAGGATATTCGGGTGTCGCGCCGCGACCTCGTCCGAGAGATAGGCATCGGAAGCGCCTATGATGGCCGAGCCCTCGATCGCCGCCTGGTTGCCGACGCTGGAGCCGGTGGACGCCGCGGTCAGATCGATATCGGGCGCGACGCTCTTGTAGCCGGCTATCCAAGATTGGAAGAGCGGATAGAGCAGGGTCGAGCCGGTTTCCTTGAGCGCGATGTCGGCCGCATGCGCCATCGGGACTGCCGCGAGAACAAAGGCGATGGCGCCCGCGCCGAGCATGTGGCGAAGTCTGATTTTCACGACTGGCGTCTCCTGTTCGCGTCTGTTCAGCGGCCGATGCGATCGAGGTTCACGCCAGTGGTTTCGATGCGGAACATCCAGGTTACGATAGCGCCTAACACCGAGCTGATGACGAGGCTGTAAAGCAGCGAGCGAGTGCCGATGCTGGCGAGCAGGAGCGGGAAGCCAAACGTGGTGGCGACTGCGCCGACTTTGCCGATCATCGCCGCGAAGCCGGCGCCCATGCCGCGCACTTCAGTCGGGAACACCTCCCCCGCAAGGAGGTAGGTTTGCGCGTTGGGGCCGAGGTTTGTCATGAAATTGAACAGCATCACGCCGGCCATGATGAGGTCCAGCCTGAGCGCGCCTTCCGCGTCGATGGACAGGGAGGCGATACCCAATCCGACCGCGCAGCCGAGGAAACCGAAGATCTGCAGGCGGATGCGCCCTAGGCTATCGGACAACCAGATTGCGAAGGCGATGCCGACGATCAGCAGCGAGGTTGTCAGGGCCGCGGCCTCGGCCGAATGGATGCCGCTCGCGATCAGGTCAGCGGGGCTGCGGATCTTGTCCGGCCCGCTGCCGAGAGCGGCAGCGATCAGGGTCGGCGTGAAGACGCCAATGCCGTAAGTGCCGAGATCCTGAAACAGCCATGGCACTGAAGAGAAGATGGTGGCGCGGCGGTTCTTTGCGTCGAAAAGCGCGAAGAATGACGCTTTCGAGGCGCTCGCCTCATCGGCGACATGACGCGCCAGCATCACTTTCTCCGGGTAGACCGGCGTCCGGTTGAGCAGGCGCGACACAGCCTGTTCGGCCTTATCGTGCTGGCCCCGGACGATCAACCAGTTGGCGCTTTCCGGGATGAAAAAGCGGCCGATGGTGATCAGTATGGCCGGCGCCAGCGCGGTGGCGTACATCCAGCGCCAGGCGCCGATGCTCGGGTCGATCACAAGGACTACGGCGCCGACTATGATCCCGCACATGGCGCCTATCGCCTGAAAGGCGAATGCGCCGAGCACGAGTTGACCGCGCGAGACGCTCGGGATGTTTTCCGAGATGATCATATGCGCAGTCGGGTAGTCGCAGCCCAGCGCCATGCCGATGCCGACCAGGCAGATCACCAGGGACAGGAAATTCCCAACCAGAATCAGCAGCGCAAGGAACATGCAGAAGATGATCATCTCGGCGACGAACATAAGCTTGCGGCCGAAATAGTCCGATAACCCACCGAGCAGGATGGTGCCGAGCAAGATGCCGAAGAGACTCGCCGAGGTGACGAGACCCTTCTCGGCGTCAGCCAAATGGAATTCGCGGGCGATCAGCGGCAACGACACGCCGCCCATGAACACCACGAAGCCCTCGAAGAACTTGCCGAACGCGGCGAGCGTCCAAATCCGCCACTGCATGCCCGTCATCGGCGTGGATTTGAGCGAAGTGCCGTCCGACCATACCGGCAACTCGTCTATGTATTCCTGAACGGTTTTCGCGTTCGGTCGGCTGCGCACCTCTCGCGCGGCGACATCGACCATTGCTCGGCCCCCTTCTTAAAAAAACTTACCGACGCACAGGTGCTTTCTCTGAGCGATGGGGCGTTGAGGCCCGGCGCCGCACTCCGTCGTCGCAGAAAATTCATGGCTTGCGGCTGTAACAAAACGATGACAGCCCTCAAAACTCGGATCGTCGGCATGCTGGGGTTTGGGCGATTCTTCCCAAACCCCTGGTTTGCGTCGTCGGGCTATGCGCGCGGTTCAGCGGGGCGCCTACATCGACTTCGAGGCTCGGTCGGGAGGATGACCGGCGCCGTCGGTGGCCGCAGCCTGCGGCGCCGCGCAATCCGCCATTCGGGCCATCACCCCGAGCAGCAGGCGATCATGCGGCTTTATCGGCCTTTCGCTGCCGACGCCAATGGACGCGTGGCAGGCCTCGCGCCGATTTCGTACCAGCCTTTCGACCGATTGACGATCCACACAACAGACAGCATGACGGGCACTTCGATCAGCACGCCGACGACGGTCGCAAGAGCCGCGCCCGAGTTGAAGCCGAACAGGCTGATGGCGGCCGCGACGGCCAGTTCGAAAAAATTGCTGGCCCCTATCAGCGCGGACGGGCCGGCGACGCAATGCTGTTCCCCCATGAAGCGGTTCAGCAGGTAGGCGAACCCCGCGTTGAAATAGACCTGGATCAGGATCGGGATCGCCAGCATCAGAATGATGAGCGGCTGGGCGGTGATCTCCTCGCCCTGGAAGCCGAACAGCAGGACCAGCGTCGCCAGCAGGGCGATCAGCGATACGGGTTGCATTGTCGCGAGCAGACGAGAGAGACCCTCCGGGCCGCCGTTCGCCAGCACGCCGCGACGGATCAATTGCGCCACGATCACCGGCACGACGATGTAGAGGACCACCGAAAGCACCAGCGTATTCCAGGGAACATTTATCGCGGAGAGGCCGAGCAGAAGGCCGACGATCGGCGCGAACGCGAACACCATGATGGTGTCGTTCAGCGCGACCTGAGTGAGGGTGAAATGCGGTTCCCCTCGGGTCAGGTTCGACCAAACGAACACCATCGCCGTGCACGGGGCGGCCGCGAGCAGTATGAGCCCGGCGATGTAGGAATTGATCTGGTCGGGAGGCAGCCAGGGTCGAAACAGGTGTCCGATGAACAACCAGCCGAGCGCCGCCATCGAAAACGGCTTCACCGCCCAGTTGATGATCAGCGTGACGCCGATGCCGCGCCAGTGCTCTCCGACGCGACTGAGAGCCGCGAAATCGATCTTGAGCAGCATCGGCACGATCATCAGCCAGATCAGGACCGCCACCGGCATGTTGACCTTCGCGATCTCGATCGATCCGATTGCCTGAAAGACGCCCGGCATGGCGTGTCCGAGAGCGACGCCTGCGACGATGCAGAGAAGGACCCAGACGGTGAGATATCGTTCGAACGTGGACATCAGCGATCATTCCTCGCGCGCGCCGTCGCGCCTTCCATCTCGCCGATTTCGTGGAGCTTGGCGCGCAGCGCCATCTTGTCGAGACTTGTGACCGGCAGGCTGATGAAGATCGAGATGCGGTTCCTCAGGTACTTGAAGGCGGTGACGAAAGCCTTCTCCTTCTCGATGTCCGATCCTTGGACCGAGGCGGGGTCCTCGATGCCCCAATGCGCCGTCATCGGCTGTCCCGGCCACACCGGGCAGGTCTCGCCGGCCGCGCTGTCGCAGACCGTGAACACGAAATCCATTACCGGCGCGCCGGGAGCGGCGAATTCGTCCCAGCTCTTCGATCGATAGCCCTCGGTCGGTAAGCCATAAGAGTTCGAGCACCCCGAGCGCAAAGGGGTTGACCGACCCCTTCGGATGGCTCCCCGCCGAGAAGGCGTTGAAGCGGCCCGCGCCGAGCTTGCGCAGGAGGGCCTCGGCCAGCACCGATCGTGCGCTGTTGCCGGTGCAGAGGAACAGGACGTTGAAGACTTGGTCGATCATGTGCACGGCCCTTCTTCCCGGCAACAGGGCGAGAGCTCGGCAAGCAGAGGGCCGCAAAGTTCAGGCCGGCCGCCGCAGCAGTCTTGAACGAGGAACAGCATGACCTCCCGGAAGCGAACGAGGTCGGCGCGATAAATGATCGAGCGGCTGAGCCGCTCGCTGCGAACCAATCCGGCGCGCGCCAGCACGCCAAGGTGCGACGACATCGTGTTCTGTGGAATTGCGAGCAGGCGGGCGAGTTCGCCGGCAGCGACGCCGTCCGGCTCGCGGCTGACAAGGAGTTGGAACGCCTCGAGGCGAGTGGTTTGAGCAAGGGCCGCGAGAGCGGCGATAGCTACGGTCGAATCCATCGCATCCACATTGCCAGATTTATCGATATATGCAACGCTTCCAGATTAATGGATACGTGCGACGGTTGTGCGACGTTCACCAAGCCCACCGCCGTCGGCCTTTAGGCAAAGAACAACAAGGGAGGTCAAGCCATGGTGGAGCGCGCGAACAGGTGCGGCCGCAAGGTCGATATGGGCCGCCGATGGTTCCTGTCTGGAGCCGGCGTAGCGGCGGCCGGGGCGGCCGCGGCCTCCGTAGTGCCGCAGGGAGCGAAGGCGGGTCCGCAACTCGCGCGCGCCAGCTACCCGTCGAACCGCCTGGCGAACGTCAGCGACCTCAAGCCGAACGCGCCGTTGCAGGTGGCTTACCCCGACGCCGATGCGCCCGGCGTGCTCCTGAAGCTCGGCACGAAAGTCCCCGGCGGCGTCGGCCCCGAGGGCGACATCGTCGGCTTTACCACGATCTGCCCGCACAAGGGCTTTCCGCTCGACTACAATGCTTCGGACAAGACGCTCAACTGCCCCGGCCACTATTCGCGTTTCGATTGCGAGAACGGCGGCCAGGAAATCTGGGGTCACGCGACCCAGAATCTTCCCCAATATCTGCTGCGAGTCGACGCCAAGGGCGACATCTACGCCGAGGGCGTCGACGAGCTCATCTACGGTCGCCTCTCGAACGTGTTGGAGGGTTGAATCATGACATTCAAGCGCCACGTCGATCGGCTCCCGATCATTCCGGCGGACGCCAAGGAGCACAACGTCGTCTGCCAGTTCTGCATCGTCGGTTGCGGCTACCACGCCTACACCTGGCCGATCAACGAGCAGGGGGGAACCGCTGCCAACGCCAACGTCTTCGGCGTCGACCTCGCGAAGCAGCAATTGCCGATGACGCCGAACTGGTATTCCCCTTCGATGTACAACATCGTCAAGCAGGACGGAAAGGACGTCCATGTCGTCATCAAGCCCGATCCGGCTTGCAGCGTGAATTCTGGACTTGCCTCGATCCGCGGCGCGCGCATGGCCGAGGAATCCTTCTCCGAAGCGCGCTCGACCCAGCAGCAGCGCCTGACTGAACCCATGGTCTGGCGCTACGGACAGATGCAGCCAACGAGCTGGGACGATGCGCTCGACCTCGTGGCGCGCGTGACCGCGGGGGTCATCGCCACTCAGGGCGAGGATGGGCTCTTCGTTTCGATGTTCGACCACGGCGGCGCCGGCGGCGGCTATGAAAACACCTGGGGCACCGGCAAGCTCTATTTCGGCGCAATGAAGATCAAGAACGTCCGCATTCACAATCGCCCCGCATACAACTCCGAGGTTCATGGGACCCGCGACATGGGGGTCGGCGAACTCAACAATTGCTACGAGGACGCCGAACTCGCCGACACGATCATGGCGGTTGGCGCCAATTCGCTCGAAACCCAGACCAACTACTTCCTCAATCACTGGATTCCTAACCTGCAAGGCGCGACTCTCGACAAGAAGAAGAAGCTCATGCCGGACGAGCCGCACGCGGCGGCGCGGATCATCATCGTCGATCCCCGCCGCACCGTGACGGTCAATGCGTGCGAAGTGGCGGCCGGCAAGGACAACGTCCTCCATCTGGCGATCAATTCCGGAACCGATCTGGCCCTGTTCAACGCCCTTTTCACCTACATCGCCGACAAGGGATGGGTGCAGAAGGACTTCATCGAAAAGAGCACGCTGCGGACTGCGTCGAACCGGCCGCCGCTCTATCCCGCGCGCGGCGAGTCGGCGGCGTTCCCTGCTCATTTGACCTCGTTCGAGGGGGCGCTCGAGGGATGCCGCACGTCGATTGACGACGCGGCCAAGATCACGGGTTTGAATCCAGCCGACATCGTCAAGGCAGCCGAATGGATCGCCATGCCGAAAGAGGGCGGCAAGCGCCGTCGCGTGATGTTCGGCTACGAGAAGGGTCTCATCTGGGGCAACGACAACTATCGCACCAACGGCGCGTATGTGAACATCGCCCTAGCCACCGGCAACATCGGCCAGATGGGCGGCGGCTGCGTGCGCATGGGCGGCCACCAGGAAGGCTATGTGCGTCCAGATTATCCCGGTCCGCGGCCTGCGCCCTATATCGACAAGCTTCTGATCGAAGAAGGCAAGGGAGGAGTGCATCACATCTGGGACTGCGACCACTACAAGACCACCCTCAACGCCGACAAGTTCAAGCAGGTGTACAAGAAGCGGACCGATTTGGTGAAGGACGCGATGTCCGCCGCGCCCTATGGCGATCGCGCAGCGCAAGTCGAGGCGATCCTTGGCGCGATCAAGCGGGGTGGGCTGTTCGCCGTCGATGTCGATATCGTGCCGGCCAAGATCGGCCAAGCCTGTCACGTCTGGCTGCCGGGGGCGACGGACGGCGAGATGGATCTCACTTCGATGAACGGCGAGCGCCGGCTACGGCTCACCGAACGCTACATGGATCCGCCCGGCCAAGCCATGCCCGACTGCCTGATCGCGGCGCGTCTGGCCAACAACCTCGAACGGGTCTTCCGCGAAATGGGCAGGGCGGACGACGCTGACAAGTTCAAGGGTTTCGATTGGAAGACCGAGGAAGACGCCTTCATGGACGGCTATCACAAGCACGCCAAGGGCGGCGAGTTCGTGACCTACGAACGGCTTCGCGCCATGGGCACCAACGGCGTCCAGGAGCCGGCGACCGGCTTCGATAACGGCAAGCTGGTCGGTACCCAGCGCCTCTACTCCGACGGCGTCTTTTCGACCGAGGACGGCAAGGCCCGGTTCATGGACGCGCCGTGGCGCGGCTTCGAGGCGGCGGGAAAAGAGGAGGAATCGAAGAAGTTCGCCTTCCTCATCAACAACGGCCGCGCCAACCACGTCTGGCAGAGCGCCTATCTCGACCAGCGGGAAGACCTCGTCGTGGATCGCTGGCCGTATCCGTTCATCCAGATGAACCCGGACGACATGAAGGACCTGGGCTTGTCGCCGGGCGACCTGGTGGAGGTCCACAACGAGAATGGCGCGACGCAGGCGATGGCGTATCCGACGCCGACAGCGAGGCGCAAGCAGACCTTCATGCTGTTCGCCTACCCGATGGGCGTGCAGGGGAACGTCGTCTCGCCAGGCGTCAACGAGCTCATCATTCCGAACTACAAACAGACCTGGGGCGACATTCGCAAGCTCGCGTCGGCTCCCGGCGCGGCGCGCGAGACGAGCTTCAAGTCCTGGGAGTATAAGGTCTGAGGAAAGCAAGCGCCCGGTGCGCAAGAAGCGCGTCGGGCGCTTGAAGACGCTTTGAAGCAAACCGGGCCGTCTTTGCGCAAAGCGCCCTCCGCTCTGATCGACACACGCCGCGCAGCCTGTCAGAGAAAGAGGACGTTGAACCCCCGACTGACCGCGATTGAAGGACGAGCGCCGCTCACCCCATCCGGCGCTCGGCCATCATCCCCTTGATGTGCGAGATCGCCTTGGCCGGGTTCAGGCCCTTGGGGCAGGTTTTGGCGCAGTTCATGATCGTGTGGCAGCGGTAGAGCCGGAACGGGTCCTCGAGATTGTCGAGCCGTTCCCCCTTGGATTCGTCGCGCGAGTTGACCAGCCAGCGATAGGCCTGGAGGAGGATCGCCGGGCCGAGATAACGGTCGCCGTTCCACCAGTAGCTCGGGCAGGAGGTCGAGCAGCAGGCGCACAGGATGCACTCGTAGAGCCCGTCGAGCTTCGATCGGTCCTCCGGCGACTGCAGCCATTCCTTCTCCGGCGCCGGCGTCGTCGTCTTGAGCCACGGCTCGATCGAGGCGTGCTGGGCGAAAAAGATAGTTTGGTCCGGCACCAGATCCTTGATCACCTCCTGATGGGGCAGGGGATAGATCGTGACCGGCGCCTCGACCTGGTCGATGCCGCGTGTGCAGGCGAGCGTATTGAGCCCGTCGATGTTCATCGCGCACGAGCCGCACACTCCCTCGCGGCAGGAGCGGCGGAAGGTCAGCGTCGAGTTGATCTTGGACTTGATCCAGATGATTGCGTCGAGGACCATCGGCCCGCAGTCGTCGCGGTCGACGAAATAGGTGTCCAGGCGAGGATTGGCGTCGTCGTCGGGGTTCCAGCGATAGATGCGGAACTCGGTTACGCGCTTGGCGTTGGCGGGCCTCGGCCAGGTCTTCCCAGGCTTGATGCGCGAGTTTTCGGGCAGTGCGAATTGAACCATCGGGTCATCCTGTCGAGTCAGCTGGGAGACCTAGCGTCCAATCACGCAGATGAACTGCGCGCATGTTAGGTCCGAGTATTCTTGACTTCTGATACTGTGCTGCGTCATCCGTCAGAAGAACCATGCTGGACCTAATCGCACATGCCAGATAGACGCAGTCAGAGACGGGATGGTTGACCCGCAGGACATCGCGCGCCAATTCGTGTCGATCCTCATCGACCACCCATTTCACAGCGACGCTCGCGTCGATCGTCAGGCTCACCGATCGCGATCCTCTCGAATGAGCGCCGTGCTGTCGGTTTGCTTGACGCCCTTTGGAGTCATCGCCGCGATGCGGTCTGCGCTTTCCAAACGCCAATTGCGACTCGGCGGAGCGCCCGCGGCCTGCTCAAGGATCGCGGTGGCCTCGTCTTCTATGGATTGGCGATGAGCGCGCGCGCGCTCAGCGAGAATCGCAAACGCGCGTTCGCTGAGTTTTTGAAGGGTAATTGCGTTCACTCAAACCTCTCAAATCTACCGAATTGCAGCCCATCTCGCCTAACCGAATTTCGGGCGTCAATACACCCGAGCCTTCGGCTCGATGTAGGCGATGTCGTTGCTCATCGTGTAGGCGTGCACCGGCCGGTAGTCGATCGAGACCGCGAACTTGTTCGAATCGATCCATGCCAGCGTGTGCTTCATCCAGTTGACGTCGTCGCGCTTGGGATAATCTTCGCGCGCGTGGGCGCCGCGGCTCTCGAGCCGGTTGCCCGCGCCCTCCATCGTGACGACCGCCTGAACGATCAGGTTGTCGTATTCGAGCGTCTCGATGAGGTCGGAGTTCCAGATGAGCGACCGGTCGGTCACCCCGATGTCGGCTCCCGCTCGCCAGGCGGCATGGATCTTCTCCGTGCCCTCCGCGAGTGTTTCGCCGGTGCGGAAGACCGCGCAGTCGGCCTGCATAACCTGCTGCATGGCGAGGCGGAGCATCGCCGTCGGCGTCTTGCCGTTGGCGTGGCGAAACCGATCGAGGCGGGAGAGGGCGAACTCGGCGCTGTCCCCGGGGAGATCCGCCTGGGAGTCTCCGGCCTTAAGCTTTTCCGCAGCGCGAAAGGCCGCGGCCCGGCCGAAGACGACGAGATCGATCAGCGAATTCGAGCCCAGGCGGTTCGCCCCGTGCACCGACACGCAGGCCGCCTCGCCGAGCGCCATGAGACCAGGGACGACCGTGTCCGGATCGCCGCCGACCTTGGTCAGCACCTCGCCGTGATAGTTCGTCGGTATGCCGCCCATGTTGTAGTGGACGGTCGGCAGCACCGGGATCGGCTCCTTGGTCACGTCGACGCCGGCGAAGATGCGCGCGCTGTCGGAAATGCCGGGCAGGCGCTCGTGCAGCACCTTCGGATCGAGATGATCGAGGTGCAAAAAGATGTGGTCCTTGTTCTTGCCGACGCCGCGCCCTTCACGAATCTCGATGGTCATCGAGCGGCTGACGACGTCGCGCGAGGCGAGGTCCTTGGCAGAGGGGGCGTAGCGCTCCATGAAGCGCTCGCCTGCGGAATTGACGAGATATCCGCCCTCGCCGCGCGCGCCCTCGGTGATCAGGCAACCCGCGCCGTAGATGCCGGTCGGGTGGAACTGGACGAACTCCATGTCCTGCAACGGCAGACCCGCGCGCAGCACCATGGCGTTGCCGTCGCCGGTGCAGGTGTGCGCCGAGGTGCACGAGAAATAGGCCCGCCCATAGCCGCCGGTGGCGAGGATCGTGGTCTGGGCGCGGAAGCGGTGGATCGTGCCGTCGTCCAGCTTGAGGCAAACGACTCCTCTCACCGCCCCTTCCGAATCGCGGATGAGGTCGATGGCGAAGTATTCGATGAAGAATTCGCATCGCGCCTTCAAGGCCTGCCCGTACAGCGTATGCAGCATCGCATGGCCGGTGCGGTCGGCGGCGGCGCAGGTGCGCTGCGCGATTCCCTTACCGAAATCGGTCGTCATGCCGCCGAACGGGCGCTGGTAGATCTTGCCCGCCTCGGTGCGGGAGAACGGCACGCCCCAGTGGTCGAGCTCGTAGACCGCGGCCGGCGCGTTCCGGCAGAGGTACTCGATCGCGTCCTGATCCCCCAGCCAGTCGGAGCCCTTGACGGTGTCGTACATGTGCCAGCGCCAGTCGTCCGGTCCCATATTGCCGAGCGAAGCGGAGATGCCGCCCTGCGCTGCGACCGTGTGCGAGCGGGTGGGGAACACCTTGGAGATGCACGCCGTCTTGAGCCCGGCCTGGGCGCAGCCGACGCTCGCGCGCAGGCCGGCCCCGCCCGCTCCGACGACGAGAACGTCGAAGGTGTGGTCGGTGATCGGATAGGCCTTGCCGCCGAGCGCCGGTGAGCCTTGAGCAGGGGAGGCGTTCATGGCCATCGCGGTTCCGTCTCGAAACGTCTCAGGTGAAGCTGACGCGTAGTGCGGCGTAGACGCAGGCAAGCGCCAGCAGCGCGCAGAAGCAGGTGTTGGCGGCGAGCGCCCAGGGCCGGCTGCGGCCGTGAAGGTAGTCGACGATGATCGAACGCGTGCCCAACTCCATGTGCACGATCCCCGACAAGATGAACGCCAGCAGCAGGATCGCCGGAATGGGCCGGCCCAGCTCTGCTCTGACGCCGTTATAGTCCATGTGCAGGAGATCGAGCACAAGCCAGACGAAATAGAGAGTGAGTGGGATCAGCGCGAGCGAGGTCACGTGTATGAGCCACGCTTCGCCCGTTCCGTTGTGCGCGGCGCCGAGAAAGCGCACCTGCCCCAGGGGCGTTCGCAAACCGTTCGAGTCGTTGGCCATGACGAACCCTACCTCACCGCGTAGCCGATCGCCCAAACGACGATCGTCAGAACAAAGCCGCCGATGAGGGTCGCCCAAGCCAGCTGATCGCGCATCGGCGCATCCATGCCGTAGCCGGCGTCCCACAGGAAGTGCCATATTCCGCCGATGAGGTGGTGGAACAGCGCCCAGGTGAAGCCGAACAGAACGAGCCGGCCGATGATCGAATTGATGAAGGCCGAGAAGACGCCGAAGGCGGCGGCGTCCGTCGAAGCCGCGATCAGAAACCAGGCGAGTAGCAACACGCCGACATAAAGCCCTGCGCCGGTGATGCGATGGGCGATCGACATCGCCATCGTCATCGTGAGCTTGTAGATGCCGAGATGCGGCGAAAGCGGCCGCGGACGGCGTCTGACCGCAGCGGCTTCAGTCGTTGCCATGAGACATTGTCCTGCTTGTGTCGGCAGCGTTTTAGACCGGTCGCGCGGCCCCCGCAACGCTCGCCGCGTTCGCATAAAGTCCAAGCGCGGGAGCTCTCGAGCGTTCTCCCACCAACGTTCCGGCTCCCTTCTCGAGGGAAACTCCGACGGTTCCATTGGGTACGGATTCGAGCCTGGGATGGCCGCGCGGCTGACGCCGTGGGCGCGAGATATCCCTGCTTTCGGCGGAGCAGGGAATTTGAATTCCCTGCTCCGCCGAAAAAATTCCCTGCTCGGCGGTGTAGGGAATTTTGCTGGAAACAATTAGAATCATTGGGTGTTTTTGGACAGATTTTCCGAAAATCGGCCCAAATGCGAGCAGTTCCCTGTATTTTTCCCTGCTACCAGGGAATTGGCCGCGCCAAGGGAACTCCAACGGTTCCGGCGATTCCGAAGGATCAAACCCTAGGGTCGGAGGGCCAGCTCGACTTCCGCCCGGGTTGGCGGATCCGATCCCTTTCGGGTGCAAGTGATCGCCGAGGCGGTCGCGGCGAACCTGAGCCATCGCTCGACAGCGGCGCGGTTCGGCGCTCCCGCCTGGGCGCCGAGCGCAGAATCATGATCCATCGCAGAAAGCAGGGCGGACATGAAACTGTCGCCGGCGCCGACCGTATCGGCGACCTCGACGGGCGGAGCGGCGACCTCGATCCGCTCCGTGTCGAGGACGGCGAGCGCCCCGCGTTCACCCAGAGTGGCGACGCAAAAGCGGGGACCCATCGCGGCCCAGGCGGCGAGGCCCTCCTCCACGGGGCGGCCGGGGTAGAGCCATTGCAGGTCTTCCTCGCTCGCCTTGACCACATTGGCGAGCGAGGCCTGCCGTTCGACGAGCGCTGAGACGGACGCTCGATCCGGAGTCACCAAGGGTCGGATGTTGGGATCATAGCTCACGGTCGCGTGCGGGCGCGCCGCCTTCAGGGCCTCAAGGACGCGCTCGCCATGCCGCGGGTCGACCGCCGAAATCGAGCCCACATGCAGGTGAGCCGCGTCTTTCGGCCAGGTCGCCGGAAACGGCCACGGTCCGTCGAAGGAGGTCGCATCGAGATAGAACGAGTAGCGCGAGCCGGTTTTTGCCGTTCCGCGCATGACGAAGGCCAGCGTGGTCGGCCTCTTGTCGCGCAGGACATAGGCAAGATCGACGCCGTTGCCGGCGAGGCCGGCCGCCAGGGCTTCGCCGTTGCCGTCCTCTGAAATGCGGGACACGAATGCAGTTTGCGAGCCGAGCCGGGCGAGGCCGATCGCGACGTTATAAGGCGAACCGCCCAGCACCGCGTCGTAGCCGTTCTGCTTGACTGGGTCCGGAATGAGGTCAATCAGCGCCTCGCCGGAAATCAGGATCATGTCTTGCATTGCCCCCAGATGCCGGTCTTACGCCAGCGTGTAAGCCGTTTTAACGGTCGTATAGAACTCCGCCGCGTAGCGTCCCTGCTCGCGCGCGCCGAGGCTAGAGCCTTTGCGCCCGCCAAACGGGGCGTGGTAATCGACGCCGGCGGTCGGCAGGTTGACCATGACCATGCCGGCTTCGGAGTTGCGCTTGAAATGCGACGCCCGCTTGAGGCTCGTGGTGCAAATGCCGGCGCACAGGCCGAAGTCGGTGTCGTTGGCTATCGCAAGAGCGTGCTCGTAATCGCGCGCCGGGATCAAAGTTGCAACAGGGCCGAAGATCTCTTCGCGAGATATGCGCATGGAGTTGTCAGCGTCGACGAAAAGGGCCGGAGCCATGTAGAAGCCGGGCGTCGCGCGGTTGAGCCGCTCCCCGCCGAGAGCGAGCCTCGCGCCCTCTTCCCGTCCGATCTCGATATAGGAGAGATCCTGATCAAGCTGCCCTTGGTCGACCACCGGCCCGATGTCGACGCCCGCCTTCAGCGCGTCATCGACAACGAGCGTCTGGATGCGCTCGGTGAGGAGACCCGTAAAACGAGCGTACACCGGCTCCTCGACGATCATGCGCGATGAGGCCGTGCAGCGCTGCCCGGTCGAGAAATAGGCCCCGTTCACCGCACACTCGACCGCATTCGGCAGATCGGCGTCGGCCAGCACGACGATCGGGTTCTTGCCTCCCATTTCAAGCTGGAACTTCCGCATCGCGCCGGCGCAGGCGGCAGCGACCCGCCGACCCGTCGCGACCGAGCCCGTGAAACTGACGGCGTCGACTCGTTTGTGGTCGAGGATCGCCTGACCGACGATCGAGCCGCGCCCCATCACGAGGTTGAAAACGCCTTCTGGGATGCCCGCGCGAACGAGGATCTCGGCAAGAGCGTGGGCCGAGCCGGGCACAAGGTCGGCCGGCTTGAACACGACCGTGTTGCCGTAGGCCAGCGCCGGCGCGATCTTCCACGCCGGGATCGCGATCGGAAAATTCCAGGGCGAGATGATCCCGATCACCCCGACAGGCTCGCGCGTCGCCTCAATGTCGATATTTGGGCGCACCGAAGCGAACTTTTCGCCGGGGATTCTCAGCGCCTCGCCTGCGAAGAAATCGAAAATCTGGCCGGCCCGCGCAACCTCTCCCAACGCCTCGGGCAGCGTCTTGCCCTCTTCGCGGGCGAGGAGACGTCCGAGTTCGTCCCGCCTGGCGAGGATTTCCGCGGAAGCGCGCAACAGAATATCGTGTCGCTCCTGCGGGGTCGTGCGCGCCCAAGCGGGAAACGCCGCATGGGCGGCCCCTATCGCAGCCGCGGTCTGATCGGCGTCGCCTTGCGCATATTCGCCGACGATGTCGTTCGTGTCCGAGGGATTGACGTTCCTTGAGACGCCGACGCCTTCGACCCACTCGCCAGCGATGAGGTTCTTGTGCAGGGCCGTCATGATTCATCCTGATTTCTGTGGCGACATTTGTCCGCTGGACGCCATCAAATCAACCCCCGCCGGGCAAGATTGCGCATCAGCGCGCCGGTCCCGAACGTCCACCGCTCGCATTCCTCGCAAGGTCTCATTCGGTTCACGAGCTGACCAAGCTTTTCGGTTCCGATGGTGACGATGTCGTTTCGTTTATGGGTGAAGCCCATTCCTGGTTCCCCGCGGTCTGCGACCGGGGCGAACATCGTGCCAAGCAGGAGCACGAGCCCGTCGGGATATGCGTGGCTCGGGCCGAGCGTCTGCGCGGCGAGATCGACGGGGTCGCGGCTTATCTCCGCCATCGACGAGCGGTCTTCGAGGAGAAACCCGTCCTCGCCTTCCACTCTCACCGAAATCGTCGCCTTCCGGACGTCGTCGAGCGTGAAGGTCGCATCGAAAAAGCGAAGGAACGGGCCGATCGCGCAACTCGCGTTTTGATCCTTCGCTTTGCCCAACAGGAGCGCCGAGCGCCCCTCGAAATCGCGCAGGTTGACGTCGTTGGCGAGCGTTGCGGCAATAATGCGACCGGTGGACGCGACGCAAAGCGCAACTTCCGGCTCCGGGTTGTTCCAGTGCGAGTCGCTGTGGAAGCCGGCGTCGTCGCCGCAGCCGACCGCAGACATCGGTTGCCCTTTTGTGAAGATTTCTGCGTCCGGGCCGATGCCGACTTCGAGATATTGCGACCAGGCGCCAGCCTCCATGAGCGCTCCTTTCAGCCGCATCGCAGCTGGAGAGCCCGGTTTGAATCCGTGAAGCTCTTCGCCGAGCGCGGCGGCGATTGCTTCGCGTATGCTGTGAGCGCGGTCGGGATTTCCCCGGGCTCGCTCTTCGACGACGCGCTCCAGCAGCGACCGCGCGAAGGTGACGCCCGCCGCCTTGATCGCCTGGAGGTCGACCGGAGCCAGCAGGAATGGCCGCCCTCCCGATCGCTTCTCCCTCGGGGCCTCAGCAAGGATTTCGGACACCGTTCCGATGCGCGCGCCCCCAACGCCGCGGAGCGCCTCGGCGGGAGATGGCTGCTCGCAGAGATCGCGCATTGTCGGGAAGTCGGCGGTTACGTCGAAAACCCCGTCGGGCCTAACCGAGACGACGGAGGGCCCTTCGACGTCCGGGCGCCAAACTCGTCCGGCCAAGGCGCCGGCGAACCCGTCGTCGGGCAGCGTCAACCCCTCAGACAACGCGAGCTGAGCCATGTTTTCTCCCGGGCAAAGCCAACAGCATTGACGGCGCCTCAACGCCTCTCTAGCCTCTAACATGTTAGCCGGGAAGGGCGTTGTCGACGCTCCCCAATGAGACGGGCGGAACTGTGGCGAAGGGCGCCCATTCAAAGGCGGACGTCGTCTACGGCGTATTGAAAGAGGCGATTTTGACCAGCGCGCTCGAGCCTGGGTGCCTGATCGACAAGACCATGATCTGCGCGAAGCTCGGAGTCTCGCGCTTTCCGGTCTCGGCGGCGGTAAGTCGGCTCGCCTACGACCGGCTTGTTGATGTGGCGCCCCAGCATGGGTCGTTCGTTTCCCGGATTTCGATCAATGATGTGCGGGAACGCCTGTTCATCCGCAGCGCGCTGGAGGGCGAGATCGCGGCGGAAGCGGCGCGCCGAATGAGCCGTTCCGACAAGGACGCGCTCGCGGCGAATTTGAGGGAGGCGAAATACGCGGTGGAAGCGGATGATCGAGCTGCGTTTTACGCGACCGACGTCGCCTTCCACCAGATTTTGGCCGCGCGCCTGGGAATGGCCAGGGCGAGCGAAGTCCTCGACAGCTTCAGGGTTCATCTCGAGCGGGTGCGACGCCTGCTGATGTCGCCGCCGGGGCGAATCCGTGAAGTGCTTCGTGAACACGAAGCGATCGTTGCGGCGGTCGAGCGTGCCGACGCCCCGACGGCGCGCGAAGCAATGAAGCGTCACCTCGGCGTGACCGGGGATCTCCTGGAGAAGGTTGCGCGCCAGCGACCGGAAATGTTCTCGCCGTAACCCGAACACGATCAATCGAGAAAGAGAACCATGACAACGCCTCGCGCCTTGCGTCTCAACGCTTCCGATAATGTGGTCATCGCGGTTGACGAATTCCCGGCTGGGGCGATTCCCTTACCCGGACTCGTGGCCCGGGAGCGGATCCCGAGGGGCCACAAGATGGCCGCCTCTCCGATTCAATCGGACGCGCCGATCCGGAAATTCGGACAAATCATCGGCTTCGCCTCGCGGCCGATCGCCGCGGGCGAGTGGGTTCATGAGCACAATTGCGCCGTCAAGGAGTTCGCCCGCGACTATCACTTCGGCGAGGATGCTCGCACCGAGCGTATCGCGGCGGTCGAAGACCAACCCACTTTCCTGGGGTTCCACCGGGCGAACGGTAAAGTCGGCACGCGCAATTACCTGGCTATCCTGACTTCGGTGAATTGTTCCGCCACGACCGCGCGTCTCATCGCGCGGGAGGTCGAGCGTTCGGGAGATGCTGGCCGACTTTCCCAACGTCGACGGCGTCATTGCGCTGGTGCACGGCACCGGTTGCGGCATGGCGTCCAAAGGGGAGGGTTTCGAGGCGCTGATGCGCACCGAGTGGGGCTACGCCGCCAATCCCAACGTCGGCGCGACGCTGATGGTCGGGCTCGGCTGCGAAGTGTTTCAGATCGGTCGGATGAAGGAGGAATACGGTCTCGTCGACGGCGACGATTTTCAGAGCCTGACGATCCAGGCGACCGGCGGAACACGAAAGACGATCGAGGCCGGGATGGAACGGCTCCGCGCGATGTTGCCGGTGCTCGATCGAGCGCGCCGCGAGCCTGCGCCGGCCAGCGCGCTTACGCTTGCGCTCCAATGCGGGGGATCGGATGGCTATTCAGGCATAACCGCCAATCCGGCGCTGGGCGCGGCGGCGGATATTCTCGTCCGTAACGGCGGCGCCGCCATTCTCTCCGAAACGCCCGAGATTTATGGCGCCGAGCACCTTCTGACCCGTCGCGCGGCCACCCCTGAAGTGGGGCGTCAGCTGGTCGAACGAATTCGCTGGTGGGAGGACTACTGCGCCCGCAACGGAGGCGAGATGAACAACAATCCTTCGCCCGGGAACAAGGCGGGCGGCTTGACGACGATCTTGGAGAAATCGCTCGGAGCGGCCGCCAAGGGCGGCACGACGCCGCTGAACGCGGTCTACAAATACGCCGAGCCGGTCGTCTCGAGGGGGTTCGTGTTCATGGACACGCCGGGGTATGATCCGGTGTCTGTGACAGGGCAGGTCGCCGGCGGCGCCAACGTTCTGGCGTTCACGACGGGGCGCGGCTCCGCCTACGGGTGCAAGCCTACGCCGTCAGTAAAACTCGCGACCAACACCCAAATGTATCGCAGGATGGTCGACGATATGGACATCAATTGCGGCGACGTGCTCGACGGGGTTTCGATCGAGGACAAGGGCAAGGAGATATTCGACATGGTTCTGGCGGTGGCGTCGGGCGCTCGCACCAAATCCGAACAGCTCGGATATGGCGAAGCCGAGTTCACGCCCTGGCAGATCGGCGCGACGATGTGATGCCGTTACGTTCTTGCCCTACGGGCGCGCTCGGGCTTCAAAAGCGGAGCCTGCCCGGTGGGCCTTCGATCGTTGCGGGAAGTTGCCATGGATTCGAATAATTTCCGCAGGGATTCAAGAAAATTGCGACAGGCTTCAATCTCTTTCAAAATATTTCCGAAGATCCTCGCCATGAAGGCTCAGATTCTCAAAGACTTAGGGTTAGGAGCATCGGCTGAACGCTGCAAAAATTCTCCGTGACGCAAACAATCACCATCTCCAACATTGTCGTTCCTTCGATGCGCAAGCCTGGCGTCTGCGATCGAGCAATCTCCGCGCAGGGGCGGGGCGGGTTCGAGTGAAGAGGACGAGCGCGTTCTCCATTGTGCGATGAGAACATAATGGGTACAAACTAGCTTTTTGTCAAGAACTTTTTGATCGCCTTGGAGCCGCATACGTCTGGGCTTCCCGCGTTTTGGCGCGGTCGTGCTTTCGACCGGGCCGCCGACATCTGCTGAGCGACCGCAGGCGGAACTCCGGTGATACCGGGATTCCCGGGATTCCGATTGGTCCGGAACCTTCCCTGCGAAGCCGGAGCTATTGCCATATCGTTGCCATATCTCACGGGCCTTGAGCTGACCGGCTCGGTCGCGTAGCGTTCCGCGCGTTCGAGGAATCCGAATCCGGCGTTGGCGCGGGCTGCAGACGCGAGCCTTGCGGTCATCTGTTTTGACCACGTCGCTCAACGAAGCGGCGTCGCTGCGAGCGTCGCGTCGACGCGGAGTGTAGAAGGAAGCCAAGCTTGAGGCTCACTCAATTCGTGGACGATCACGGCAAGCGAGCGCTGGCGGTCACGGCGCGGGGGGAAAGCCGGTTGGTGAAGGGCGCGCGCACGACGCTTGAATTGGCGCTCCAGGCCATGGAGTTCGAACATTTCGCTTCGCAGGCTGATTGCGGACCGTGCGTTGGGCAGGCCGGTCGATCTGCCGCGGGCTCTGAAAGAGCGACGCATTTTGGCGCCGATCGATCATAAGGATCCGGCTCATGTGATCGTCACCGGGACCGGTCTTACGCATCTGGGATCCGCCGAAGGGCGCGATGCGATGCATAAGGATCTGGCCGATCCCGCGAAACTCACCGATTCCATGCGAATGTTCAGGCTCGGCCTCGAGGGCGGTAAGCCGAAAAAGAAAGAGACGGGCGCCCAGCCCGAGTGGTTCTATAAAGGCGATGGCTCTATCCTTGCTGCGCCCGAGGGAGATCTTGCAAGCCCCGTTTTTGCTTTGGACGGCGGCGAGGAGCCCGAAATCGTTGGAATCTATGTCATTGACCAAGCCGGTTCGCCAGCGCGAATTGGTTTCGCGCTGGGTAACGAATTTTCCGATCACCTCACCGAGCGACAGAACTATTTGTGGCTGGCCCATTCAAAACTGCGTCCTGCGAGCATCGGTCCTGAACTGCTGGTCGGCGAACTTCCGCCGGACATTCAAGGCGTCTCTCGCATCCGACGGGGCAGGGAAGTGATCTGGGAACGAGAATTCCTCTCGGGGGAGCAGAACATGGCGCACTCGATCGCCAACCTCGAGGCGCACCATTTCAAATACCGGTTGTTCCGACGACCGGGCGACGTGCACATCCACTTCTTTGGAACGGCGACCCTGTCATTTAGCGAGGGCGTGACAACGAAGAAGGGCGATGTGTTCGAAATCCAATCGGAACCGTTCGGACTGCCGTTGCGTAACCGCGTCGCCGTGGAAAAGGCCGCGCGGATCAAAGTGAACTCGCTGTGATTGGATAGGGGACCCGGGTCCCCGATCCGTGATTCAGCATCCCGACCAAGAATTCAGTCGCCGACAATAGTCGCGCGGGCGCGCTGCCACCAGCCGCTGCGTCTGGGCCGAGGCGGCTCTTCAGTTGCAAGCGTCGCTTCTTCCCGACTGGGCTCGGCTGGTTCTTGGGCCGCGGCAGAATGGGACGAGGGAGACACCGACGGGACTTGCGTCTCTTGAGCGCTCGTGGACGGCAGCGAATCCGGCTCTTGATGCCGCTCTTGGGTGACCTCGGGTCCTTCCATCGGCTGCGACTCCGCAGCGGTCGGCGGTCCTTCCGCCTCCTCCGTCGCCCCGACGGGGGCAGATGCGGAATTCGTGCGCAACTCGAAATCTTGCTCGGTCGCTTGCTGAAGCTCACGCGGCTCAACGGCGGCCGGTTCGTGAAGGCCTTCCTCCTGCGCGGTGAATTGGTTTCGCGGACCACGCAATCGCCTTGAACGCCGACCACCGCTCCTGCCGCTGGCTTCGCTGCCCGGTCGTCTTCTCTCGAGGGACCCTGCGCTTCCCCCGAGTTCGACCACCGCCGCGAGACCGTCATCCGTCGGCTGAGGCGCGTCCGGTGAAATGCTTTCGCCAAAAGATCTCTCACCGCCACGCCGCCGACGGCGTCGGCGGCGGCGGCGCATGGCTTCGCCTTCCTCTGTCGGACCGACGCCCTCACTGCTATGCTGGGGCGCGTCCATGACGTCGGCTTCCTCGACGATCAACTCGCTCTCCTCGTCGGGGATCTCTTCAACCAGCGCCGGCTCGTCGACACTTGTCCCGTCGACGCTTGCGCCGTCGTTTTCTCGCGCCAGCGGCTCGGCGGCGCCTTTGACGCCTGTCGCAAGTTCTCCGCGCTCGATTGCGTGATAATTCGACCCAGTCAGCGTATCGTCCGCCTCAACTGTGATCCCGATGCCGAAGCGGCGTTCCAGGTCACGCAAGTTCGAGCGTTTCTGATTAAGGATATAGAGCGCCACGGCGGTGCGCGTGCGAACGGCGACGTCGTGCGTCGAACTCTTGATCAGCGCATCCTCGAGGGCCCGCAGCACGTGGAGTGCGATCGACGCGGTCGAACGGACGACTCCAGCGCCCTGGCAGTGAGCGCAGATTACGGTCGAACCCTCAAGAACGCCGGTGCGTATGCGCTGACGGGACATTTCGAGCAGACCGAAATGTGATATGCGGCCGACTTGAATGCGCGCTCGGTCATTCTTCAGCGCATCCTTGATTCGCCGCTCGACAGCCCGATTGTTGCGCGACTCTTCCATGTCGATGAAGTCGACTACGATAAGGCCCGCAAGGTCGCGCAACCGCAATTGTCGGGCGATCTCGTCCGCCGCTTCGATATTGGTGCGCAACGCGGTGTCCTCGATGTTGTGCTCGCGGGTCGAACGGCCCGAATTGACATCGATAGCGACCAGGGCTTCGGTCTGGTTGATGACGATATAGCCTCCGGATTTCAGCGTCACCTGGTTGGAAAACATCGCATCTAGCTGCGTCTCGACTCCCGCTTTGGCGAATACCGGCTGAGTGTCCCGATAAAGTTGCACCGTATTGACGTGACTCGGCATCAGGAGGCGCATGAACTGCCTGGCTTCACGATAGCCGGTCTCCCCCGCGACGATTATTTCATCGACCTCCTTGCTGTACAGGTCCCGTATGGCGCGCTTTATGAGCGAGCCCTCTTCGTAAACGAGGGTCGGCGCGCTCGAGGCGAGCGTCGTTTCCCGAACCGTTTCCCACATTCGCAGCAAGTACTCGAAATCACGCTTGACCTCCGCCTTCGTGCGCGAAGCGCCGGCCGTCCGCAGGATCACGCCCATGCCCTCTGGGACATCGAGTTCTTCGGCGATGCCCTTCAGGCGGCTGCGGTCTTGCGCATTCGTGATCTTGCGCGAAATCCCGCCGCCGCGCGCCGTGTTGGGCATCAGGACTGAATAGCGGCCCGCGAGCGAGAGATAGGTTGTGAGCGCCGCTCCCTTGTTGCCGCGTTCCTCCTTCACGACTTGCACGAGGAGCACTTGGCGACGCTTGATGACCTCCTGGATCTTGTACTGCCGGCGGAGGCGCTGCGGGCGACGCGGCAGTTCCTCCATTGCATCGCCGCCAATCTGCTCGACTGGTTCGCTCTCATCCTCCAGTCGGTCCTTGCGGGGCGGCGCATAGCGCTCTTCCGATCCGCCTTCCAGCGTCGTCACTTCCGGCTCATCGTCATCGTGCGGAGACTCGTGGGCGCCCTTATCAAGGTGGCTGCTCCAACCGCCGGATGTCTGGTCGGGTAACGGACTGGGCTCGGGGACAGATGCCAAATTTTCGGTTCGGCCAGCGTCGGGGTCTGTGAATTCGGCGAGATCCGATCGCGGCTCTTGCCGCCCGACGACCGTCGGCCCCTGGTCAAAATCTTGCCACGGCGCAACGTCGTCGCTCGACGCAACATGCTCCAGCTTTTCGCCATTCTCTGGCGCAAGGACAGGCGCAGCCTCCAGCAACCGCTCAGCATCAGCTTCAGCTATGTTGTCGACCTCGCCCAATGCCGGATGTTCGGCTGCTGATTCAACTTCTTCCGCCGCACCGGTTTCCGAACTGGCGATTTCAGAAAGAGTATTTCCACCGCTTGCTCGTGCTTCGACCTCGGGATGGCGCGATCGGCGATGTCTGCGGCTGTGCCGCTCTCCATTCGGCTCGTCTTCCTCGTCACGCTGGGAAAGCGCCTCTTCCTCAAGCAGCGCTTGACGATCAGCGATTGGGATTTGGTAATAATCCGGATGAATCTCGGAAAAGGCAAGGAATCCGTGGCGGTTTCCGCCATAGTCGACGAACGCTGCCTGAAGGGAAGGCTCGACGCGAGTAACCTTTGCTAGATAAATGTTGCCTCGAAGAGGCCTTTTGTTCGCGGACTCGAAGTCAAACTCTTCGACGCGGTTGCCTCGCAGCACCACCACCCGGGTTTCTTCGGGATGGGAAGCGTCGATGATCATTTTGTTTGGCATGTAAATCTCTCTCGCGGCAGCCGCGAAACCCCGCCGATCGCGAAAATCGATCGTCGAAGTCGCGCGCAACGCCTGTGTCTGGCATGGATTTCAATTGGAACGGGGAAGCCGAGGCCGCTGTCGTTGCCCCAAATCGACGACATCCGGTCATCACTGTGCAAGCCGTCAGGACTGCGGTCGTGGCAGACGGGACTTGCGATCGGGACATCGTCAGCAGAACCAAAGTCGTGAAACCGGCCCGTCGTATGCACGGCGCGCCCATCGGCGTCACGAACCGGTCCGCGCCGCCGGCACTGTTCCGGCTGGTCGCTTCTATCTGTCAGTCTGCGAAATCCTTGCCGAGCACCAGCGCTCGCACACAAGAAAGGCGACTGAGGCGACGAGCAAAAACCCGCCACGGCGTCATCCGGTAGGAGCCGCAACCCGTCGCTCGACGGTCTTGGCGCAAACGTCGCCTGCCCATTTGGACAAGCCAGCCCCACGGAATCGGTCCGAATTCGTAACTCACCCTAAATAGGCGTTGGCCGTTGGGTTGGCAAGCGTTTTTCCGGGAGCAGTCTCTTTTGAAGCAGGCCGGCCGCCATGAGAGCGCCCGCTTCGGCACACCAGAGGCGTATGGCGCATAATCAATTTTTACCGTTCCTAAATCTATCTCCAGGCTCAAGGGTGTGTGCGTAATATCCATGAAAACTTGCGTTCCCTTAGCGCTATGTGAAAAATTGGGCCCCGGCCGGCAATGGGAGAATGGCGAATGCATCGCCTGACAACAATTGCGTCCGCGTTCATTTTGGCGTCGGCGGTGACCGCGCTGGCCGAAGACGCGGCTATGCCGGTCGCCGTCGGCGCGCACCTCGTGCAGGATCCAAATGGCGCGGAGCTGTCATTCGATCTTTCACAGCCCGTGGAGCCCCGTGTTTATGTCCTGGCTGCGCCCGACCGTATTGTCGTGAATTTGCCGGAAGTCAATTTTCAGCTCGCCCCTCAGCTCGGCCGGGTCGCGACAGGAGACACCGTGGCGATCGTCAAGGCATTCCGATTTGGCCTCTTGGCGCCGCACGAGTCGCAAATCATCATCGACCTGGGGCGACCGGCTTGCCCTGACCGCGTGGAATCAAAGCCGATACTTGCGGGTGCGTCGCCCTCCCGGCTCGAGATCGCAATCAAGCCGTGTGACCAAGCCGCGTTCGCGGCGCTGCCTCGGCCGCCGGAGGAATCGACGGGCGGCCCCGAACCTTCAGCCCGTGCTGCGCAGCCGGTGATTGTTCTTGATCCGGGGCATGGGGGATCCGATGGCGGCGCCCGCGGGATCGGAGGGGCGCTGGAAAAGACCCTCGTGCTTGCGTTTTGCGACGAACTCAAGCGCCAACTCGAGTCGACTACGCGATATTCAGTCGTTATGACGCGCGACCGCGATGAATATGTTGGCCTCGACGATCGTGTGAATATCGCGCGGCAAGCAAACGCTTCCTTGTTTGTCTCGGTTCACGCAGACACCCTCAGCGACGCATCGGACGTCAGGGGGACGACCGTGTACACCGTTGCCGACCGCGCGTCCGACGCAGAGGCTGCCCGAATAGCGGCGCGGGAAAACGGCGCCGATCGGGGAGCGGGAAAGCAGAGCCGGGCTCGGCAAGATCCAGGCGTCGCAGACATTCTGTTCGATTTGAAACGTCGGGAGACCCGGCTCTATGCCCACATGTTTTCGCGCGGCCTCGTTGATAGCTTGGGCGCCGCGACCAGACTAAACCACAATCCGGAGCGGTCGGCAGGTTTTGTTGTTCTCAAGGCCCCGGAATTTCCTTCGGTGCTGGTTGAACTCGGGTATCTCTCGAACACCCAGGACGTCCAGGCTCTGAACTCGCCGGAATGGCGCGCCAAGACAGCCTCGGCAATGGTCCGGGCGATCGATGCATTTTTCGGCGCCTCGGTCGGGGCCGGAGCCACTGCGGCTGCGGACTCCGGCGTTGCGCTCGACAGGCCGACGAACGCAACCGACCATTAGGGCGGCGCCTGAATGGACTGAATCGACTTGGAATACGGACCGCTTGCTTTGCCTCCGAATTCCTGAGGCGGCCGCGGGCTTCTTAGGGTCATGGACGCGGCGTTCAACCCGATTGGATCAGGCTCTAGCGCTTGTGCCTGCTGACGATTTCGCGCTATCGGCAGACTTCGCGGGACTCGACGCCCCGGCTTCATCATAGATTCGCCCCAGTCACGCACAAAAGGAGGCGGGCGCGGCCAACGCTCCGACATGCTCCGCGGTCGAGAAAGTTCTCGCGTCCATCAACTCGCGAGGACATTGAGCAGGCCTCGCTACGACGTTCCCGTCCCGGCGACGGGGGGATTCGCCGAAGGGCGCAACGGAAGGTCTCGAGTGCAAGATGCGCGGCATTGCCCGACTGATCGGCTTTATTTTTGCGACTGGCGCGATGTTCTTCGTTGTCGCTGCCGGCATCCTTGCGGCCGTGGTTTGGAAGTACGAACAGGATCTGCCCGACTTCAGCCAGCTCAGGAACTACGAGCCTCCCGTCATGACCCGCGTGCACGCTGCGGATGGCAGCCTGCTGGCTGAATATTCGCGCGAACGGCGGCTCTATCTCCCCTCTTCGTCCATACCGGATCTTGTCAAAAAGGCCTTCATTTCCGCCGAGGACAAGAACTTCTACAGCCATCACGGCGTCGACCCGGAAGGGATTGTGCGCGCGGGCCTCGTCTTCCTTCAAGGGTCACGTCACGTTCAGGGCGCTTCGACCATCACCCAGCAAGTGGCGAAGAATTTCCTCTTGAACTCGGACCGAACTTTCGATCGCAAGATCCGCGAGATCCTTCTCAGCCTGCGCATTGAGGCCGCCTTTTCGAAGGAGAAGATCCTCGAGCTGTACCTCAACGAGATCTATCTCGGCCTATCAAATTACGGTGTCGGCGCCGCCGCGCTGAACTATTTCGATAAATCGGTCCACGAGTTGACGATCGCCGAGGCCGCCTATCTGGCGGCGCTGCCGAAGGAGCCGAGCGCGCTCAATCCATTCCGCAATCACGATCGAGCCGTGGAGCGGCGCAACTATGTGATTGGCCGCATGGCCGAGGACGGCTACATCACTGCTGAACAGGCGCGTCAGGCGCGGGCGGAGCCGCTCGTCGTCAACCCCCGCGTGCTGACTCCGAACTCGATCGCCGCCGGCTTCTTCGCCGAGGAAGTACGGCGCGAATTGTTGGAGCGATACGGCGAACAGAAGCTTTACGAGGGCGGCCTCTCCGTCCGGACGACGCTCGACCCGAAGATTCAGTTGATGGCCCGGAAGGCGCTCGTCGACGGCCTCGTGCGCTATGACGAGGCGCATGGCTGGCACGGCACGCTGAAGTCGATCGATCTTGGCCAGGACTGGGGCGTGCCGCTCGCGGACATTCCCGCCTACGGCGACATCAAACCCTGGCAACTCGCGGTGGCGCTCGATGTTACGAACACGACGATCCGCATCGGGTTGCAACCTGATCGGGACAAATCGGGCGCAATCGTTCAGGAGCGTGAGACGGGCACGGTGACGTCCGAGGGGTTTCGCTGGACAGGTCGAGCGCCGAAGAACCTCGTCAAGTCGGGCGACGTCTTCTACGTCGAACCGATCAACGGACGCGCAGGTGAATATCGACTGCGCCAGATCCCGGAAGTCAGCGGCGCCTGCGTTGCAATGGACCCGTTCACCGGCCGGGTCCTCGCGATGGTCGGCGGCTTTTCGTTCGACGAATCGGAGTTTAACCGCGCGACCCAGGCGCAGCGCCAGCCCGGCTCGTCGTTCAAGCCGTTCGTCTACGCGGCGGCGCTCGACAAGGGCTATACGCCTTCCTCGATGGTTCTCGACGAGCCGATCACGATCGATCAGGGCAACGGCGAGATGTGGAGCCCGTCGAATTTCGAGGGCACCTCCAGCGGACCGCATACCCTGCGGTTCGGTGTCGAGCATTCGATCAACCAGATGACCGTCCGCCTCGCGCGAGACATAGGCATGCCGCTCGTTGTCGAATACGCCAAGCGGTTCGGCATATACGACAATCTGCCGCCGTTCCTGTCGATGTCGATCGGCGCCGGCGAGACGACCGTCCTGCGTATGGTGACCGGCTATTCAATGTTCGCCAATGGCGGCAAGAGAATCAAGGCGACGCTGATTGACCGCATTCAGGATCGCTGGGGCAACACCATCTATAAGCATGACGAGCGCATCTGCGAGGGTTGCGATGCGGCGAAATGGGAGAACCAGCCCGAGCCCCGCCTCATCGACAAGCGGGAGCAGGTGATCGACCCTCTCACCGCCTATCAGATCACGTCCATCATGGAGGGCGTGATCCAGCGCGGCACCGGCGTCGCGATCAAGGAGGTCGGCAAGACGCTTGCCGGAAAGACGGGCACCACGAACGACGCCAAGGACCTCTGGTTTGTCGGCTTCTCGCCTAATCTCGCGTTCGGCGTGTTCATGGGCTACGACAAGCCCCGGTCGCTCGGCGGCAGCGCGCAGGCGGCGCTCTACACCGCCCCGATTTTCCGCGACTTCATGAAGATGGCGCTGAAGGACACGCCGGACACGCCCTTCCGGATCCCGCCGGGCATCAAGCTGATTTCGGTCGACGTTCATACCGGCATGCGCGGGACGGGGCCGGGCACAATCCTGGAGGCTTTCAAGCCGGGCACCGGACCGCCCGATTCGTATGCCGGTGGAGGCGGGGGCGGAGGAGGCGGCGGCGGGGGCGAGTCCGCTGCCGCGGAGGGGGGCGGCGACCGATCGGTCGGTTCCGGGACGGGCGGCCTCTACTGACCTCGCTGTTTCGACGCGCGCTCGTGAAAGTTTGCCCTCGCCGCTCGGAACGGCTAGACGCGGCATTCGGGCCGACGCCAATTGAGAGCGGGACCAACTTCTGGACTTTTAATAATGCGCGCTGAAGCTGAACAGCTGGTCGAGACGATCAAGCAGTCCGTCGGGCTGCTGAGGAGGCATCTTTGACGTCGACGCGGCGAGGCGGCGTCTGGCCGAACTGAACGCGAAATCCGAAGAGCCCGGCCTCTGGAGCGACCCGGAATCCGGCCAGAAGCTCATGCGCGAGCGGACGGTGCTGGAGGACAGGCTCGGCTCGCTCGCAAAGATCGAGCGCGAACTCGACGACGCGTCGACACTCGTCGAACTCGGCGAGGCCGAGGGCGATGCAGCGACCGAGGCGGAGGGCCTCGCAGCGCTGAAGGCGCTGAAGGCCGAGGGCGAGCGGCGCCAGCTCGAGGCGCTGCTCTCCGGCGAGGCCGACGCCAACGACACCTATCTCGAAGTCCACTCGGGCGCCGGCGGCACGGAGAGCTGCGATTGGGCGCGCATGCTCCTACGCATGTACATTCGCTGGGCCGAGCGGCGCAAGTTCGACGTCGAGGTGATCGAAGAGACTGCTGGCGACGAAGCGGGCGTCAAGTCGGCGACCATCGTCGTCAAGGGACACAATTCCCACGGCTGGCTGAAGACCGAGTCCGGCGTCCACCGCCTCGTGCGGATTTCGCCGTTCGAACTCGAACGCGCGCCGTCACACCAGCTTCGCCTCGGTCTGGGTCTATCCGGTGGTCGACGACCGCATCCAGATCGACGTCAACGAGGCCGATTGCCGCATCGACACCTATCGCTCGTCGGGGGCCGGCGGACAGCACGTCAACAAGACCGAATCGAGCGGTCCGCATCACCCACATCCCGACCGGGATCGTGGTCGCCTGCCAGTCGGAGCGATCCCAGCACAAGAACCGCGCCACCGCCTGGAACATGCTGCGCGCCCGCCTCTACGAGCGGGAGCTCGAGGCGCGCGAGGCCAAGGTCACCGCCGACGCGGCCTCCAAGACCGACATCGGCTGGGGCCACCAGATCCGCTCCTACGTGCTGCAGCCCTATCAGATGGTGAAAGACCTGCGCACCGGCCATGTCTCAGGAACGCCGGCCGATGTGCTCGACGGCGATCTCGACCCGTTCATGGAGGCCTCGCTCGCCCAGCGCCTGTCCGGCCGGACCGTAACGGTCGAGGATGTGGATTAGAGTTCTTCCTGTTTCTCCCTGCTGACAAGCGGAGCAGCAGATCTTTGTGCTGGCCGTCTGGATAATCCCTTTGATTTCAATCGATTCCGCGGGCATACTCATACGCCGCGGCGAAAGGTCGTCGAAGGTTCGCGCGTCGTATCCAGAGGTCAGCGTATTGCGCTGAAACTAAATATCATTCTAGCATTTTATCGCGTCTCGTGAGGCCGTTCAGCCGCGCATCGACCGTGCGCCTCGCTTGACGCGCGGAGGCGGAGGAGGCGAATTGTCGTAAACGGCGACGACTCCGTTGACAGCCGCGTCGCAACCCCGGCGGATAAGGCGACGCCGCGCGAGGGGCGCGGTACGGAGGCGCTCAATCATGACCATCGCGATCTGGTGCATCTTCATCGCCGCGATCCTTCCCTATGTCGCGTTCAGCTTCGTCAAGGGTCTCGATCCGAACCAGCCGCGTTATCATGTTGGGGAACTGGTCGGGAAGTCGTTGCGCGCCTACGGCGCTCACCTCAATGGCCTCGAGACCTTCCCGTGGTTTGCTGCGGCGGTGATCGTGGCGCATATGGTCGGCGGTCCGAGCCGGATCGCGAACGGGCTCGCGGTCGTCTACGTCCTGATCCGCATCGGTCACATGGCGGCCTATATTTCCGGCCGGCAACCTTTGCGCTCGGCGGCCTTCGGCCTAGCCCAGTTGGTCGCGCTGGCGATTTTCGTCTCGCCGCTGTACCGCTGAAAGCCAAAGCCCCTTTCGTGAGTTAGGAAGGGCTCTGGCTACCCATAGGCGCGGATGAGACAGTGCGCCATGCAATGTCGGGCTGCGCGAAAAGACGCGATGGCGATTTCCAGCCTTGAATTGCGCTGGATCAATGCCGCCGGGAAAAGAAATGAATAAATGGCGCCATCGTGTTCGCGCAAAGGCGACGCGACGCAGCGGTCCAGGAGCCTCCGCCGTTCCCCCTTGGCTCTTGGGCCGCTGCTCATCTGCAAGCGGCGCATTGAGACCGCCGCCGCAGAGAAGCGAAGCAATTCGGGAAGCGCTGGGGTGAGCGCAGCTTCGGAGTTGCATCGCGTTCTTTCAAAAAAGCGGCGGACGGGAACGGGCTAGCGTCCGCCGGTCACATCGAGAATGGCGCCTGTGACGTAGGAGGCGGCTTCGCTCAGGAGCCAGATCGCCGCCTCGGCGACTTCCTCGGGCGCCCCGGGGCGTCCAAGCGGGGCGGAGCGGCCAAGCGTTCGGGCGCGTTCGGGTTCGCCTCCGCTGGCATGGATTTCTGTCTCGATCATGCCGGGGCGGATTGCGTTGACCCTCACGCCCTCCGGGCCGAGCTCCCTCGAAAGGCCGATCGTCAGGGTGTCGATCGCGGCCTTCGACCCGGCGTAGTCGACATAGAGGTTCGGCGAGCCGAGCCGTGCCGCGGCGGACGAGATCAGCACCATCGAACCGCCTGAACCGCCGCCCGATTCCGACATCCGGCGGGCCGCCTCGCGCGCCGTCAGATAGGCGCCGAGCACGTTTACATCGAAGACGCGCCGCATGCGCTCGACGCTCATCTCGGCGAGCCGCGCCGCCGGCGCCACGATTCCCGCATTGGCGACGACTCCCGTCAGCGGCCCGAGCGCATTCGTCGCCTGGTCGAAGATGGCGACGACGTCGGTCTCATTGGCGACGTCGCCCTTGAGCGCGACCGCCCGTCCGCCTTCCTTCGCGATGGTGTGCACGACCGAATCCGCGGCGTCCGTATCGGCCCGATAGTTCACGCCGACCGACCAGCCATGCCTGGCGGCCAAAAGGGCGCAGGCGCGGCCGATGCCGCGCGAGCCGCCGGTCACAAGAAGAACCTTGTTCAATGCATTGATTCCCCACCCACCGTTCTCTTCCTACAATATGTCGTCGGTGGATTGAACCCTGCGCGGGGACGCTTTTATGCGTTCCGCAAGCATCTGCGGCTCTCGGTGCTGCCGCAGGCAGTTCAGAGAAATCCGATCGAGATCCAGGGGACCGCGGCGACGATCATGATCCCGATGGCCAAGGCCAGCATGTAGCCCCAGATCGTGCGCATGCCCTCGGCGGGATCGACGCGGCCGATGGCGCAAGCGACGTAATAGCCGACGCCGAAGGGCGGCGTGAAGAGACCAATCCCCATGGCCAGGATGACCACCATCGCATAGTGCACCTCGTGGATGCCGACGGCTTTGGCGATCGGAAACAACAGCGGCCCGAACAGCACGATGGCCGGAATTCCCTCGAGCACCGAGCCAAGCACGACGAAGGCCACGATCGACGCGGCCATGAATGTCCCGGCGCCGCCAGGAAGGCCGGTCATCGCTGCGGCCAGAGTGCGCGAGAAGCCGGACTGGGTCAGCCCCCAGGCCATGCCGGTCGCCGTGCCGATGATGAGCAGGATCGCGCCCGTCAGACAGGCCGTCGAGACCAGCATCGGCCCGAGCGCCGCCCAATCGAAACGACGATAGATCAAAAGTCCTGCCAGCGCTGCATAGGCGATGCCGATCGTCGACACTTCCGTCGCCGTCGCGACGCCTTCGACGACCGCAGCCCGGATCAGAAAGGGGAGAACGAGGGCAGGCAGCGCGATGAAGAAGGCTCGAAGAACCGCACGTCTGTCGGGTCGCTGCATGGAGGGCTTCGGTTCGCGCCGATGGCGGCGATAAATGACGAAACACAGGACCAGCGCGAGCACGACGGCCGGCAGCAGGCCCCCCGCGAACAACGCCGCGATCGAAACGCCGGTCACGGAGCCGATTGTGATGAGGACGAGGCTGGGCGGAACCGTTTCGGTCAGCGCGCCAGTCGCAGCCAGAAGCGCGACGAGATCGCCGGGCTTCGCGCCGCGCTCTTTCATCTCCGGAAACAGCACGGGGGCGGTGGCCGCCATATCGGCCGCCTTGGAGCCGGAGATGCCGGAAACGAGGTACATGCCGGCCACCAACACGTAATGCAGGCCGCCGCGCATAGGACCGAGCAGGCTCGCCAGAAACTCCACCATCGCGCGCGCCATGCCGGTCATTTCGATGAGCAAGCCGAGAAAAACGAAGAGCGGAACCGCCAGCAGAATGAGGTGGCTCATGCCCTCATCCATACGTCCGACCAGAACGGTGAGCGGCGTCTGCGTGGTCAGCGCCAGATAGCCGAAGACGGCGAGTCCGAAGGCAAAAGCGATCGGTACGCCTGCGAACACGGCGGCGGCGACCACGCCGACGAAGAAGATCAACAGATTGAGATTGCCGAGCCCCTGAAAGACAGGCTCCACCGCCCAAAACAGCGCAAGCAGCACCACGACGGCGCCGAGCGCGACGGCCGCCTCGCGCGGCTGCGCGGTCCTGATCAGCCGGAGCGCGGCGAGGCTCGCCATCAGCGCGATCCCGACCGGCATCGCCGCGGCGCGCAGTGCATCGCTGATCTGAAGGGCGGGCGTCGCGACCGGCGCTTCCTCGAGCGCATAGTCATAGGCGGGCGAGGCGATGAGAGCGAGAAAGGCGAGCGCCGCGGCGACGGCGAAGGCGTCGAGGGCGGCCCGCGCAGACGGCGGCAGCGCGCCCACGACCGCGGTCATGCGCATATGCTCGTCGCGGCGCAGCGCGATCGCCGCGCCCAGCATGGCGAGCCACAGGAAGAGGATCGAGGCGAGCTCGTCGGACCAGACGAGCGGGTGATCGAACACGTAACGCGAAACGACGCCGGCCAACAGGATGACAATCTCGGCCGCCACGAGCGCAGCGCCGAGGCCCTCGACGAGCAAGCCGAGCCAACGGTCGATCGCTCGACAGGCGGCGCGTACGGGTCCCTCGCTCCGGTCTGCGGCAGAGTCCGTCTCCCGACGGCTCGCCGCGGTCACGTCAGCTTGCCCGTCGACTTCTCGAGGATGGCCCAAGCCTCATCGCCGTATTTGGCCTTCCACTCCGCATAGAAGCCGGCCGCGTGAAGCTTGTCGCGGAATGGGGCATGATCGGGCGTGTTGAAGACGAGCCCCTTGGCCGTCAGATCCCCTTGCAGAGTCGCATTCAGTTTGGCGACATCGTCACGTTCCTTCATGCCGGCGGCGTTGAAGTTCTTGGCCGCGATCGTCCGCACGTCCTCCGGCAAAGCCTGCCAGGCGCGGCGGTTGGCCAGGAACCAGAAACCGTCCCACATATGGTTGGTCATCGAGCAGAATTTTTGCACCTCGTAGAGCTTGGCCGTGGAGATGAGCGCGAGCGGGTTTTCCTGGCCGTCGACGATCTTGGTCTGAAGCGCCGAGTAGACCTCGTTGAAGTTGATCGAGGCGGGCGACGCGCCCAGCGCCTTGAACATCGAAGTCCACAGCGGCGACACCGGCACGCGCAGCTTCATGCCGCGGAAGTCGTCGGGCGTCTTGATCGGCCTGGTCGATGTCGTCGTCTGGCGGAAGCCGTTGTCCCAGATCGTCTCCATCGCGAGGATCTGGTTCGTCTTGGCGATCTGGCCGCGGACATAGGCGCCGAGTTCGCCGTCCATGGCTTTCCAGACGCTGGCGTAATCGGGAAACGCGAACCCGATGCCGTTGATGGACGCCGCCGGCACGAGCGTGGACAGGATGAGCCCGGAGAGCGTGAAGAATTCGACGCCCCCCGAGCGGATCTGGCTCAACGTGTCGGTGTCGGAGCCCAGCTGATTGGACGGGAAGATCTGGACTTCGAGGCGACCGTGGGTCTCCGTTTTGATGGCGGCCGCCATTTCGCGGGCGCGCACGTTCATCGGGTGGGTGTCGGGCAGATTGTTCGCGTATTTGTATGTCCATTGCGGCGGCTTCGCGCGGGCAAGCCGCGGCGCGCCGACGAGACGGGCCGCGCCGACGGCGGAGCCAAGCGCAAGCAAACGACGGCGAGACACGTTCATCGAGCGTTTCCTCAAACGGCGTGATTGCAGGCGAACGTCTCGAGCCGCCCAACGGCGCCTGCGCTCGTCATGCAAGGACGCCCATGTAGCATAGGGCCCAGACCAGTTCCACATACTGCGAGCGATCGGCAAGCGATCGGCCCTCGAGCCCGGCTTTGGGCGATCACTCCGTCGCGCCTTTTTGGCTGCGAGTCCGTTCGGAGCGTCGAGCGGCGCGTTCGGGTCGTTTAGCCGTTCGCGCCGTCCGACTTCAAAGTCTGCAGCGCCTCGGACAGAGCGGACTGAAACACGCCAATGTCCGTGCCATAGCACATGCAGCGCACGCCCTTGGCCCGCCACGCCCTCGCCTGCGCGATGGACGACGCCAGGAACCCGGCCGCCTTTCCGTGCCTCTCGCAGGCGCCGAAGAGCTTCGCGACCGCGTCGCTGAACTCCGCCCGCTCGAATTCCGCGGTCATGCCCATGGTATTGGTCAGGTCGTAGTGGCCGAGCCATCCGACGTCGATGCCCGGGACGCCGAGAATGCCAGTCGGCGTTTTCCATTCCCTTGGCGGTTTCCACGAGAGCGATCGCGATGGTGCGCTCGTTCTCCTGACGCATCTTCTCGACGACATCGCCGCCGCGATAGTCGTCGTGGGCGACGCCGAAGCCCAGACCGCGCACGCCTTCGGGACGATATCGGCACCACTTGGCCAGATTTTCGGCCTGCTCTCGGGTCTCGACCATCGGCGCCATGATCCCCATGGCGCCGGCGTCGAGGATGGGCGCAACAAGGTGATATGCAATTCCGGGAACCCGCACGATCGGAGTGACGCCGGTCCCGCGGGCGAAGGCCATTTGCACCTTCAGCGCATCCACACCGATGCCGCCGTGCTCCATGTCGAAAATGATGAAGTCGGCCCCGGCGTTTCGGGCGATCCGGCAGAGCCCGGGCGTGAAAAACTCCGCCGCCATGAGACCATAGGCAGTCCCCCCGCCCCTCAGTCTCTGGCGGAGATTCTCGTGAGCCATGACGTCATTCCTCCGGCGCCGACACGCCGAGCGAGGCGGAGACGGCGCAAATGGCGCGCCAGGTGGCGTCGTCGATGGGCAGCCCGTTCGCCATGCGATCGCGGCGCACCTCCTCCTCGATCTCGCCCGGCAGCAACACCTTGCCCCCGGGAGCAATCGGGGGCGACGCCTTGACCCATCCGACGAGCCGGCTCACGTCGTCGGCGAAAGCCTCCGCATCGCCGAACGCCGACGGATCGAAGGCGAGCGACAGCATGTTGTTGACCAGTCGCTCGGCGGTTGGCGCATGCGGATGGCTCGCGCGCCCGCCCGTGAGCGAGCCAGCCAAGATCTCGCAGAAGAAGGAGAGGCCCGAGCCCTTATGACCGCCGAAGGGGAGGATCGCGCCGGGGGGATCGGCGTAGAAGATCTCGGGTTCGGTCGTGGGCCGGCCTTGTCCGTCGAGGACGAGACCTGGGGGCAAGCGTTCGCCCTTGTTGCGGGCAAGCTGGATCTTGCCTTCGGCGATGACCGAGGTCGCGATGTCGAGGATGATCGGCCGCCCGCTTCTGGTCGGGACGCCCGCGGCGATCGGGTTCGCGGAGAGACGCCGGTCCGCGCCTCCGAACGGCGCGACGAGAATGCCGAATCCGGACGTATTGACGAAATGAATCGAAGCGAGCCCGCGCTCAGCGAGCATTTCGGGCCACGCGCCGATCCGCCCGAGATGGCCCGAATTGCGAATAGCCACCGTCGCCATGCCGTGCGCGCCGGCGCGCGCCGCGACGATTTCCATCGCCTCCTTGCCGATGACCTGACCGAAGCCGAACTCGCCATCGACGACGACAAGCGCGCCGCGGTCGCTTGCGACGCGAGCGTGCCGGTTGGGCCGCACTTGTCCCGCCCGCAGCCAGTCGACGTATTTCGAAACGCGAATCACGCCATGCGAGTCGTGACCCATGAGGCTCGCCTCGACGAGATGCGAGGCGACGGTCTTGGCCTCGCTCGGCTCCGAGCCGGCGGCGACGAAGATCCGTTCGATGAAGGTCGCGACAGTCGAGGAAGGAAATCTGCGCATGGAATCGAAAGCCCGCTCCTCGCCGAGAGGCGATGCAAAGTCGATGGCGAATGTCCCTCGGTTTTCCGAGCGTGCGCCGCCTTAATGGCGATCGCCGACGACGGTCTCGACGGACGCCCAGGTCCGCACATGGGTCGGGAGCGGTGGATAGCCGGTCACCTTGGGCGTCGCGCCCTCGATGTCGAGCAGGAATTTCTCGCTTGCATTGGTGCGCGCCTGAAGCTCGGAGGTCAGATGCTCGCGTTCGTCCAGCTGCGGCGGCAGATTGCGCCTCCCGATGGCGAGGTGCAGAACGCGCCGCGAAGCGCCGCTCTCGTTGCGCGTGCCGCCGTGCCAGATGTGTCCGTTGATGACCGCGACGGAGCCGGCCTTGCCGGTCAACTTCACCTCCTTGGGATGCGGAGCGTACGGGTCCTTCGGAATGTCGGCGATCTCCTCCGGGCGCGCTTCGAGCCGCGTAACCTCCCCCATGTTGTTGTCCGGTACATTGATGGGGGTCCAGTTGTGCGAGCCCGGCACGACTCGGGTCGGCCCGTTGGACTCGGTCATGTCGTCGAGCAGGATCATCGAATTGACGACCCGCCAGTCCGTCGGCGTCAATCGCGGAACGTCGCTGTGCAGCGGCTGTTGCCCCTGTCCCTTGAGCGGGTTCCGGGCGTTGAGGGAATAGACCCGGATTTCGCCGAGAAGATAAGCGGCGGCGGCCAGCGTCGGCTTGCAGGCCAGGCACCTGTCGAATGCGGCCGACTTGTTGAACAGGTTCGAGAGGCGAGGCGCGCCGGGCTCGATATGCACCTCGTGTCCGCCGTATTCGCCTTCAATCGCCCGCAAGCGCTCGAACTCGGCGCGCATTTCGTCGACTTCCGCCGGACTGAAGACGTTCTCGGCGATGAAATAACCCTCCTCGTCGAATTTGCGCCGCTGCTCGGGCGCGAGGTCGGCGACAGAGATTCCGAGTTCGGCGAGAGCGTTTTCCGTGTCCATCGACGCATCCTCCCTGCGATCGCTCCATTGAAACAGCCCTATCGGGATGCTCCAATCGAATTGCAGCCTCCCCGCGATCTTGCCCAGGCTGTTTTCCGATTTATGCCAATGCTGGCCGCGCCGGTCAATTTGGACAGATGCGCGAAAAGATCGCTCTCGACGCGCGCTGGAGAAGCCGTTGAGAAGCTGTGCGGGTCCCTTCCATCGTCCGCAACGATGTGCAAAAGTTGTAGAAGTTGACTCAAAAGTCACAAATCCGGGAGGAAAAATCATGTCGAACGTCAGCACGATCTTGCGGCGGGCGATCCTGACCAGCGCGGCCGCGATCGCTCTGGGAGTTCGGTCTGCAGCCGTCGCTCGAAGCGAATGCAGCGAACGGCAAACGCATTTGCGTCAGTTGGCGCCACTTCCAGGAAGAGCGGTGGCGTATCGATGAAGCCGGGATCAAGTCGGTGTTGGGGCCCGCCGGATACACGTACGTGAGCGCCGACGCCCAGGGCGATCCGCAGAAACAGATGACCGACGTGGACAACTTGCTGGCCTCGAAGTGCGACGCCGCCATCATTCTGGCTCAGGATTCGAAGGCGATCATGCCGGCCATTGCGGAGGCGAAGGCTGCGAAAGTTCCGATCATCGCCTATGACGTGCCGGTAGACGATCCGGGCGTAACCTTCGTGTCCTTCGACAATGTCGCCGTCGGCCACCTGATGGCCGCAGCCATGGCCAAGGTGAAAGACAATGGCAATTGGGCGCTGATCGAGGGCGACGCCGCGATGCCGATCATCAATCTGTTCCGCGAAGGTCAGATGCAGGTCCTGAAGCCTTTGATCGACAAGGGTCAGATCAAGGTGGTCGCCAAGCAAAACATCGAGAACTGGAAGCCGGATCTTGCGCAGGCCGCGATGGAGCAGATCCTGACCAAGACCAATAACAAGGTCGATGCGGTCCTCTCGATGAACGATGGGATGGCGACCGGCGCCGCTGCGGCGCTCGCTTCGCAGAAAATGCTCGGCATCCCGCTATCGGGGCAGGACGGCGACAAGGCGGCGTTGAACCGGATCGCCAAGGGGCAGCAGACGGTGACTGTCTGGAAGAATTCCTACGACCTCGGCCAAGCGGCGGCGAAGGCCGCAATCGAGATGGCCGAGAGCAAGCCCGTTACCGGAACCAAGCCGTTCACGACGCCGACCGGTCAGATGCAGCCGTCGATCTTGCTCACGCCGATCGCGATCACAAGGGACAACCTCAACCTCGTCCTCGACTCCAAATGGATCACCAAGGCCGAGCTTTGCGACGGCGTCACTGAGAACGCGCCAGCTGTTTGCAAGTGACCGAGTCTAGGACCGAATGCAGACGCTAGCGCTGCGAGCGCGGCTTGTTTCCGACAAAGTGGCAATGGCGGCCGGACTCGACGTCCGGCTGCTCGCCATGCTGCTTGTCCTGGCCACCATCTGGCTCGGCTTGAATGTCCTGACCGGCGGCATCTTCCTCACGCCCCGGAATCTGTTCAACCTGTCGCTTCAGGTCGCCGTCGTCGGAATCATGTCTTGCGGCATGGTTCTCGTGATCGTATCGCGCCACATCGACCTTTCCGTCGGATCGCAGATCGGTTTCATCGGCGTTTTCGGCGCCCTGCTGCAGACCTCCGTCCTTTCGATCGACGCGCCGTCGACGTGGTGGATCGCGGTTCTGGCGATGCTTGGCGCTGGATTGCTCATCGGCCTCGTCCAGGGCCTGCTCATCGCTTATGGAGGCGTTCCCTCTTTCGTCATCACCCTGGGCGGACTCCTCTTCTTTCGCAATGCCGCCTTCTATATCAACAGCGGCGTCACGATCGCTCCGCTCAACAAGACGTTTCAGCTCCTCGGCGGAGGCTTGGACGGGACCATCGGGGCGTTCTGGAGCTGGGTCGTCTGCGCCGCGGCGGTCATCGCTGTCATCACGACTGTGTGGCGCAGCGCTCGTCGCCGCGCTTTGCACGGGATGGCGACCCGGTCGCCCGCGATGCTCGTCCTCTTGATCGCAATCTGGAGCCTGTGCATCGTCTTTTTGACCGCCGTCATGAACGCGTACAAACAGCCCAGGTCCAACATCTCGATGGGCCTTCCGATCCCCGTCCTCATCCTGATCGGCGTCACCGTCGCGATGTCGGCGATCGCAAGCAAGCACAGGTTCGGCCGCCATGTTTTCGCGATGGGTGGCAACCCCGAGAGCGCCGAGCTCGCCGGAATTGACACGCGGCGCCTGACAGTGGCCGTCTTTGCGTTGATGGGGCTCCTATGCGGATTGGCCTCCATCGTCATCACGGCTCGTCTGGACGCCGGCGCGAGCGTCACGGGAACCATGACCGAGCTCAACGTCATCGCGGCCACGGTGATCGGGGGCACATCGCTCGCCGGCGGCGTCGGGACCGTTTATGGCGCGATCGTCGGCGCCCTCATCATGCAGAGCCTTGAGAGTGGAATGATTTTGATGGGCGTGGCGACGCCTTTGCAGCGGATGGTGCTCGCTCTAGTCCTGATTGCCGCCGTATGGGTCGATATGGCGTATCGCCGGGTCAGGTTAATGTGACGCCCCCACTCGTCGAATTTCGTAACATCGTGAAAGCATTCGGGGGCGTACGGGCCGTCGAAAATGTGAGCCTCGATCTCGGCGAAGGTGAAGTCTTGGGTTTGCTCGGCCACAATGGCGCCGGCAAATCAACGCTCATCAAGATTTTGTCCGGCGTCTTCACTGCCGACAGCGGCGAAATCCGATTCGCCGGAAGGCCGGTCGAGATTCGTTCGACGCGGGACGCAAAGTCGCTTGGCATCGAAACGATCTACCAGACGCTCGCGCTATCGGACAATCTCGACGCCGTCGCCAATCTCTTCCTTGGCCGAGAGCTGACGGGCTGGTTCGGGTTCATGAGCGAAGAGTTGATGGAGGAGCGGACCCGGCTCACCATGCAACGCTTGAGGTTGAGGTTTCCACTGCTCTCCAGCCTTGTCTCTCACCTTTCGGGCGGCCAGCGGCAGGCTGTGGCGATCGCACGGGCGATCCATTTCAACGCCAAGGTGCTCATCATGGATGAGCCCACCGCCGCGCTCGGGCCGGAAGAGACGCAAAAGGTCGGCGCGCTCATTTCCGAGCTCGCTCGGCAGGGCATCGGCATCATTCTCATCAGCCACGACATCAACGACGTTTTCGATCTGGCGAGCCGCCTTGCCGTTATGAAAAACGGCCGTCTGGTCGGCGTGGTCAGGACGGCGGATGTCACCAAAGACGATTTGCTCGCCATGATCATCGCAGGCAAGCTGCCGCAAGGAAAGCTCGCGTGACCGTCGACGCGCATATTCATCTCTGGCGATTGAGCCGTGGCGACAACGTAGCTCTCACTCCGGCGATGACGGCGATCTACAGGGACCGGGAGCCCGCCGACCTGAAGCCGCTCATCGACGCCGCGGGCGTCGAGCGCGTCGTCGTTGTGCAAGCCGCGGAGACCCTTGCCGAGACCCTTTTTACGATCGGCCTCGCCCGGAAAATTCCTTGGATCGCCGGCGTTGTAGCGTGGGTCGAACTCGCTTCGCCATCGGTGGAAGAGGAAGTCGGCGCGCTCGCTTCAAACTCAATCGTCAAGGGCGTTCGCCCGGTGCGGGACGATAACCGGAGCATCGCCTGGATGCTGGATGCGAGGCTGGAGAGAGGGTTTCAGGCGTTGCTGCAGAACGCCTTCTCGGTCGACATTCTGGTGCAGAACTGGCGCGAAATAAATTTGGCGACGCACCTCGCCAAACGCCTGCCTGGGCTCTCGGTCGTGCTCGATCACTGCGGCAAGCCTGACGTCGCCAACAAAGTCTTCAAGCTTGCTGGGCGCGTCTCATCGACGAGCTTGCGTCCCTGCCGAACGTCGTCTGCAAGCTTTCCGGGCTCATGAATTGCGCCCGGCCCGGAGCGGGCTTTCAAGACGTGGAAACATATATAAGCCATGTCTTGAAGGTCTTCGGTCCGAGCCGAGTTATGTGGGCGAGCGATTGGCCCCCGCTCGATCTCGCCTCCGACTATGGATCATGGAAAGGCGTCTGCGACTTCGCATTGCGGGCGTTGCCCGACTCGCAGTGCTTCGAGGTGCTTGAAGGAACCGCCGTTCGCGTCTATCGAACTCGAAGAATAGACGGTCTTTTGACGTTGTCACAAAATCAGGATGCCGTACCTGCTAGGCGACGCGCACGACGATTTTTTTGCGCCGTCAGCTTCCTCCTGCGATGTCCTGCATGTTTTCTGAGGCGAGAGCTTGGCGTCAACACATATTGGGCGCTCGAGATTGTGTCGCCTCAGACGAACCGATTGGCTCTTACCCTTCTCGGACGGACTTGTCCGCTCCTACAGTCTCTCCCGCAGGCGCTGCCGGGCCGCCCGACCCTGTCGGCCGTGGATCCATCCGACGAGGCGCTTCAACCGCCTCCACCAGGGGCTCGCGGCCTCTTCCAGCCCGGCGCCTTTGGATATCGCGTCGCCGGCGTTTGCTGCGGGCGCCAGGCCGTTTGGACAATTGATCGGCTCGTTCAGCCAAGTCGGCGGCCGGCCTTTCTTCGCTGTTCTGACGCAGCGCGCTGTTCGCCGGCTCCCCGGCGGGCGCCTCGACATGGCTCTTGAGGTACGCCCGGAAGGCCGAGAGCGTGATGGCCCAGTCGGTCGTTGCGTTGGTTTCAGGCCGTTCAGAAGCCTCTGGAGAGGCCGTTGCATCCCGTCCCATGGAACGCTCATTGGGCTGCCGCGCCTCGAATACCCGCGACAGCTCGACGGGATCGATTGCGAAGTCGCCCTGATCCGTCCTCTGGGCCAGGAGCCTGCCCGCCTGAATGGCGCGCCAGACGTCGATTTTGCTGGTTTCGGTTCGTTCCGCTGCTTCCCGAAGGCTCAAAGCCGTCATTGCGCCTGTGTCCCGAGGATGTTGCCCGGCTAGGATGACGCAACGTTGGTTAACGAGGTCTCAACGCGTCCTTTCTCGGTCGCTCATACAGCGACCAGCTCGGCGTCAGCAGCGGGTCAGAGCACCGCCTCGATGTCGAGCCCGAGCGATTGGGGCTTGTCGATCGGAGCGTAGCGGCGCACGACATTGTGCTTCCGGTCGAGCAGGAATTTTGTGAAGTTCCACTTGATCGCGGCGCCGAGCAGTCCCGGCGCCTCTTGCTTCAGCGCCTTGTAGAGCGGATGGGCGTCTGGGCCGTTGACCTCGACCTTGGCGAACATCGGGAAGCTGACGTCGTAGGTCAGCGAGCAGAATTTCGCGATCTCCCCCTCGTCGCCGGGCTCCTGATGTCCGAACTGGTCGCAGGGGAAGCCGAGAACGGCGAAGCCACGGTCGCGGAAGCGCCTATGCAGCGCCTCGAGCCCCGCATATTGCGGCGTGAAGCCGCATTTGCTGGCGACGTTGACGATGAGCAGCGCCTTGCCGTCGAAATCGCCCAGCGTCTCGGCCTTGCCGTCTATGGTCTTGAGCGGAATGTCGGGCGGGAGGGGCATCGGATCTCCGGATCTGGTTTCGACGACTGCTCAACCAGTATTGACGTCGACCCGGAAACTCAACGTCCGCTGGTTCAACGGAAACCACCGTTCTTAACGCTTCATAAACCATTCCTTCCTTAAACGGTTAACGAAGCAGCAACGGAACGGTGAAATGAACGCGCATGCTACCCCTGCTCAGGCGCTGAATTTCCGGGCCCGCTCCCTGCTTGCTTTCGTGCTCGAACCGAGCGAGCCGGTGGCCGACTGGTTCGCGTCGCTCGACGCATGGCTGGTTCGTTCGCCGACCTTCTTCGCCTCGAAGCCCGTCATCCTGGAGATGGCGGGGATCGACATGGGTCTCAAGGAATACCGCAATCTCCTGAGCAATCTGGCGCTGCGTCATATCCGGGTCATGGGGGTGGACAACGCGAGCAACGCTCTGGTCGGGCCGCATCTTCCTCCGGTGGTCGCCGGCGGGCGGACGGTGAACGCGCAGGCCGCGGTGGAGGAAGGCGCGCCCGCCGCGCCGGCGCCGACAAGGACCGATAAGTCAGGGTCGCTGATCATCGAAGGGAACGTGCGCTCGGGCCAGTCCGTCGCGCATCCCGATGGCGACGTGACGATCGTCGGCCGCGTCGCCTCGGGCGCCGAGATCATCGCCGGCGGCTCGATCCATGTCTATGGCGCCCTGCAGGGGCGAGTGATCGCCGGGATCTCGGGATCTGCCTCCGCGCGCATCTTCTGCACGGAGGCGCGGGCCGAGCTCATCTGCATCGGCGGTGTCTATATCACGGCCGAAGACATGAATCCCCAGCTCGAGGGCCGGAGCCTCGAGGCCCGGCTGGACGGAGAGGAACTCAGACTTCGGATCCTGGAGTGAACCACTATGAGGACAAATGCATGAGCAAGGTTATTGTCGTCACATCCGGTAAGGGCGGCGTGGGCAAAACCACTTCGACCGCGTCGATCGGCGCGGCGCTTGCGCAAACCGGCCAGCGCGTCTGCGTCGTCGATTTCGATGTGGGCTTGAGAAACCTCGACCTCGTGCTGGGCGCAGAGCGCCGGGTCGTCTACGACTTCATCAACGTCGCCCAGGGCGACGCCAAGCTGACGCAGGCGCTGATCCGCGACAAGCGGGTCGATACTTTGCATCTGCTGGCCGCCTCGCAGACCCGCGACAAGGACGCGCTCAGCTCCGAAGGCGTCGAGCGGGTCATCGGCGAGCTTCGGTCGAGCTTCGATTGGGTGATTTGCGATAGTCCGGCCGGCATCGAGCGCGGCGCCATGCTCGCGATGCGCTTCGCGGACCAGGCGATCGTGGTCACCAATCCGGAAATCTCGTCGGTTCGCGACTCCGACCGCATCATCGGCCTTCTCGACTCCAAGACCTGCCGGGCCGAGTCCGGCGAGCGCATGGACAAGCAATTGCTGCTGACCCGCTTCGACCCGGCCCGCTCCAGCCGCGGCGAGATGCTCAGCGTCGCGGACGTGCTCGAGATTCTCTCGATCCCGCTGCTCGGCGTCATTCCCGAGAGCGAGGAGGTTCTGCGCGCCTCCAACCTCGGCGCGCCGGTGACGATCAACGGCGCCGCCGGCCCTGCCGGGCGCGCTTACCGGGAAGCGGCCCGTCGCCTCGTCGGCGACACCGTGCCGATCGCGATCCCGGACGGCAAGAAAACCTTCCTCAATCGCCTGTTCGGCCGGAGGGCGGCATGAGCATCTTCCGTTTCTTCAAATCCCGCGAAGCTGCGCCCGTCGCCCGTGAGCGGCTCCAGATCCTGCTCGCGCACGAGCGCGTCGCGCTCGGCCCGGGCGATCTGGTCTCGGTCCTGCGCGACGAACTGCTCAAGACCATCGGGCGTCACGTCGAAATCGATCCGGATAAGGTCAAGGTCACGATGGACCGCACCGGCGCCTTCTCCACGATCGAGATCGACGTGGAGATCCCGGTCGAGAAGATCGACGTGATCGCTTCGCGCAGCTTTACGGGGGCGCGAGCCTCCGCCGCATGACCTCCTTCGGCCGGCTCCTTCTCTCCGGAATGCGCCATATCCCGCGCGCTTTCCTTCCCCAGCTTTGCTTACTTTGCTGGGGAAGGTGGCGCGGAGCGCCGGATAGTGTGCGGTCCGCTACTTCCTCGTCGTGGCGCCGCTACAGGGAAGCATTTCATATCGAGCGAAGTCCTGCGGCCCCCGCCCTCAGATCGCCTCCACGAATTCGCTGATCGAATTGAAGAAAGCGACCCGTTTCCGATGGGCGTCCATCGCAGATCGGACATTTGGCGGGCGGCTTTGACGCGCGCTTAGCGCGGTGATTGCACTTCGCCACGCCGGGCCGTCGATCGGATCGAGCAGCATGGCGGCATGTCCGGCGATTTCGCGATGCGCGGGAATGTCGGATGCGACCACCGGCACGCCGAGATGCAAGGCTTCGACGATCGGCAGTCCGTAGCCTTCGGCGAAGGAGGGAGCAAGCATGCCGAGCGACGAGGCGATCAGCGACTTCATGCCCGCAGTCGAGAGGCCGGCGACATGATGGATTCGCCCTCGCGTCGCCTCGCAACGAAGCATTTGATCGAGAATTGATCCGCCGCGCGCGCCGACCGAGCCAATGACGACAAGATGCGGGGCGGGTTCTTCCGACGCGCAGAGCTGTCGCCAGACATTGAGAAGCAACAGGTGGTTCTTGCGCGGGTCGACCACGCCGCAGGCGACGAAATAGGGGATCTTCTCGAGTCGCGGCTCCGGTCGCGCCGGCGAATCGAAGGATTCGGCGAGCGGCAGCGCGACGCTCATCGTTTTGATCTCGGATCGGCCAACGGCTGCAAGCGCGGCCAAGATCGTCTCGCGAGCGTGCGCGGTCGTGACGATCAGCCCCGCCGCATGATGCGCGACGGTTTTCACCATGGTCGCATGAGATCGTACGCCCGAAGGCGAAACGAATTCAGGCGCCTCGAGCGGGATGACGTCATGCAGCATCAGGATCGGCTTGACGTCGTGACGCCGGTCCAACCATGCCATGAATATCGGCATTGCGAGGCTATGGTGGCCGATGCTGACGTACGCGGAATCCTTGGGAACCCTCTTGACGGCGGAACGCCCAAAGGCGAATCCCGTGGCCGACAGCAGCGACGCCATTCGCTGTCCACGGCGAATGCCGTTGAGCCCGCTGGTTCGGCGCGCTTGCGCCTTCTCCGGGCGACCGGCAAGCGCGTCGACCACGCGGTCATAGGCGAGATCGTCCGCCGCGCCCGTGGTTTCCGACCACAGCTTTTCCAGCCGCTCGAGCCCTCGCTGCACCCGGTCGGCGTCGTATAGCCTCATGCCCCACGGCGTGGGCAGCACCCCGACGAAATCAAAGCGCTCATCGCGCGAGAAATGGCGCGCAAGCAGGAAGTCGATACGATCGATGCCGCGCGGCGTCACCGTGAGCGCCGGAGCCACGAACGTTCGAATGAAATCGTAGACGATCGTTTTTTTCACCACGCCTCACGAAAGAGCGTCCGCGCCCTCCTACCCCAGCGAAGCGGCTCGCCGTCAAGCGGAGCGTTCCGGAAAAACACCAGTTCGACCCGGCGAGGAGGCACGTTTCCTGGTCCTCACCCCTCCGGCACGCCGGCTTGGCGGAGCGAGTTCGAGGATCCGATCGAGGGCTGCGAGGTAGCGGGGGTTGTCGCTGGACGGGGAGGCCCGGTAGCGGTCGATGGTGAAGGTCGGGTTGAGATCGAGTCCCGCGCGGACGGCTTCGCGCGCTTCCGTCACGCGCCCGAGTCTCACGAGCGCGGCGGCGAGAACGAAATGGGAGGTCATGAAGTCGGAGCTGGCGTCGATCGAGCGGCTGGCCCAGACAGCCGCCTCGGCGTCCTTGCCCTCCCCGAATTTCGCGAAGGCGGCGAAGACCATCCATGCGCTCGCATAGGCGTCGCGCGGGCTGATCCGCAGCGCCTGGAGGACGTGTCTCTCGGTCTCGTCCGGTCGGCCGGAATAATACTTTCCCATGCCGATCCAGGCGTGAGCAGTCGCCAGATTTCGATCGAGGGCGAGGGCTCGCTCGCATTCGACGATGCCGAGCTCGGCGCGGCCGCTGTTCATCAAGAGAACGCCGAGCGCGGCATGCGCCTCGGCGCTCGCCGGCCTCAGCCGCAAGGCCCTGCGGAGGTCGGCTTCGGCCAAGTTCAACCGCTCGAGCCGGTCTTCGGGAAGCCACGCCACCACGAACGTCACCTGCACCCAGGCCCGGCGCACGAGCGCCTCCACATTGTCTGGATCGAGTTCGAGCGCACGGTCGAAATGCTTGCGGGCCTGATGCAAAAGTTCGGCGCCGTTGCGGTGATAGAGCCGCAGACCGAGAAAATAGTGATCCATGGAATCGGGATGCGCCGCGCCTTCGGCCCGGCGCGCCTCGGCGACGGCCAGCTCCTGCCCAAGCCGGTTGGCCAATCGCGAAACGATCTCGTCCTGCATATCGAAAAGGTCGGCGACCGGCTTGTCGAAACGCTCGCTCCAGAGGTGGCTCCCGACCCCGGCGTCGATGAGCTGGACGCTCACGCGCATGCGCACGCCACTGCGCTGCACGCTGCCCTCGAGCACGTAACGGACGTTGAGGTCGCGCCCGATCTGCTTCACGTCAGCGGCCTTGCCTTTGTAGGTGAAGGCGGTGTTGCGAGCGATGACGAAGGCCCCCGAGATGCGGGAGAGATCGCTTGTCAGGCTCTCCGTGATCCCGTCCACGAAATGGTCCTGGTCGGAGCCTCCGCCAAGGTTCAGGAAGGGCAGCACGACGATCGAGAGCCTGGGCGCGGCCTCCGGCGATTCGGCGAGCGACCGCGGGCTCGACCGACCGTCGACGGCGAGGGCGAAGACCCGGATCGCCTCCGCGATGTTTTTGAGCCGAACCGGGCCGAGGTCCTCTGCGGAGCGGTCGATCCGTCCTTTCACCTGACGCCACGCATCCTCGGAGAGGCAGATCCCGCCGGGCTCGGCGACGCCCTCGAGACGCGCGGCGACATTGACGCCGTCGCCCATGAGGTCGCCGTCGGCCTCCTCCACGACGTCGCCGAGGTGGACGCCGATACGCATGAGGATGCGCCGGCCCTCGTCGATTCCCTCGTTCCGGCCCGCCATCGCGCCCTGGATTTCGAGAGCCGAGCGCACGGCGTCAACGACGCTTGGAAAACTGGCGATGACGCCGTCGCCGGTCCGCTTGACGACGCGGCCGCGGCGCGCGGCGATCGCAGGGTCGAGGAGGTCGCTCCGCAACGCTCTGAGCCTCGCGAGCGTGCCTTCCTCATCCGCTCGAGCGAGGCGGGAATAGCCGACGATGTCGGCGACGAGAATGGCGGCGAGCTTGCGAATCTCGGTCATCAGGGCTCCGTCGCGAAGGCTTAGAGCCTATCTGGAAGCGCTCACCCGCGCGGTTTGGCCTTCATGGCCCGCGCCCAAAGCGCTGCTTCCATACGCTCGGCGATCTCCCGCAAGTATGGGTTGCGCGATTCGCGGCCGGCGCGGCCGGCGTCGAGATCGCTCTGGAATCCGTCGCGCTGCGGCCAAGGCTCGGAAAGAAGCTCGAAACCGGCGCCCTCGACGGTTTCGACCGCCCGACTGAACTGGACCTCGGAGCGCCCGACCTTCGACAGCACGACGACGAGGCGCCCCTCGGCGCCGCGCCGCGCGAGCTTGCGCGCCAGATTGAGCGTCGGCCTGAGGTCGTCCTGCGATACGCCGGTCGGCAGGAAGACGACTTCGGAATCCTCGGCGATCTCGGTCGAGAGGTCGTCGGCGAGGCCGCGCGTGTCGGCGACGACGAAATCGACGCTCCCGTTTTCCTTGCGCAGTTTCTTGAGGCTCTTGAAGGCGCGCGCGTCGATCTCCGGCTCGATGTTGGCGCGCATGCGCAATGCGCCCCATTCGACGCAGGTCAGCTGGTCGAGGTCGAAGTCGGCAAGCAGCGTCTTGCGGCCGCGATGGATGGCGCCGATCGCCAGCACCCGCGCCAGCGTGCTCTTTCCCACCCCGCCCTTCTGGCTGACGAAGGCGACCGTGGTCGGAATCTTACTCATAAGATCTCCAGGCGCTCGCGCTTGCGCCTTTCGCGAGGGCGTGAGTCCTTTTTCGCGCATGCTAGCCGCATGCGCTGCAATGGCAAGGGCGCCGCCGCATTGGGCCAGGGGAATCGATTGAAGAACGAACACAGCTTTCGGAGTGCGTCCCCGCCCCCCTTGTGTGGGGCGGTGTTTGTGCCGGACACAAGGTGGACGGGTGTTCGAGGCGGGGATGGTTCGGAGCGCGGGAGACTGGCGGGAGACAGATCCCCGCCGCAAATGCTACCTTGCCGAAGCGTCACGGACGGCGCGGACGCGGCGATTGCGTGTTCATAACCATGAGCAAGCCTGTCATCTTCACCGTCACGGCCGTATGGGACGAGGACGCGCAAGTCTGGAGCGGGCATTGCGACGACATCCCCGCTGCGGCCGACGACAAGACGCTCGACGGCCTGATCGCCAAGATCTCGCGCATGGCGCTCGACCTCGCGCCGGACAACCACCCAGGCGTGCCCGCGGACTCCATCTTCATCCAGGTCGTGGCGTTGCGCGACGCGGCGCTGCTTGCGGCGTGAATGGCGCCGCAATTCGATCGGCCCTTGTCCGACCTCCTCACAAAGGCGGGCTGCGTGTTGCTTCGGCAAGGGCGGGGAAGCCATGAGATTTGGCGCAGCCCCTTGTCGGGACGGAATTTCGCCGTGCCGGTCGGGATTCCCAGCCGACGCGCCGCGAACGCGATCCTTCGTCAGGCGGGCCTGCCCAAGGCGTTCTGAGGCCGGGCTGCCCGGATGACCGCCGCCCACCGCCTCGCCGCGATCCTCGCCGTCGACGTCGTCGGCTATTCGCGCCTCATGGGCGAGGACGAGGCGGGGACGGCGAGAGCCGTGCGCGAGCATCGCGAGGTCGCGCGGCCGATGGTGGCCTCGCTCGGCGGGCGCGTCGTCAAGACGATGGGCGACGGGCTTCTGCTCGAATTCCCTTCGGTGGTCGCCGCGGTGGAGTGCGCGATCGCGCTCCAGACGCTGATGGCCGAGCGCAACGCCGGGACGCCGGAGGGCAAGCGCATCGTCCACCGCAATCGGCGTCAGCCTCGGCGACGTGCTGGTCGAGGGCGACGACATTCTCGGCGACGGCGTCAATATCGCCGCGCGCCTCGAAGCCCTCTGCGAGCCCGGCGGCGTCCTGATCTCGGGGACGGCGATGAACATGCCGGACTACGGGCGCAACATCATCTACGGCATCGTGATCCTGGTGCTGCTGCTTCTGTATGGGCGCGAGGAGAAGGAGGAGTAACCGAGCCGATCCGCTCCTGACGCCGTCACTCCAGCGCGGCCAGAAGCGCCGAGGCTTCCTGGAAATCCAGGCCCGTTCGATTCTCGGAGATCGAGTTCACGACCGGTTTCAAGATGTTTTGCGAGCGGGCTCGATCGCCGTCCTCGGCGAGGAGCCCAGCCAAGTCGCGGCCGGCCCGCAAGAGGTACAATCCTGCGTCTTGCCGGCGCGCGATGCCGACTGCGTCTTCGAACGAGCGCCGTGCTTCGCTTCGGCGGTTCTGCCTCAGCCGCAGGCGTCCTGCCAGTCTGTGCAACTCGGCGAGCGCAAAGACATCGCCGTGAATCTTGGAGGTTTCGATCCCGTCCGACAAGGCTCTCTCCGCTGTGTCGAGATCGCCGACAACGAGGGCGGCATCGGCGAGAAAGGACGACCAGGTCGGCATGTGAAGCTCGGCGCCCGTCTTCCTCCAGTCGAGGATGCCCCTCTCCAACTCCGCAACACCCGCCGGGTCTCGGTTGAGGCACGCTTGCGCGGCGCCGTGGTGAATTTCGAACGCCGCCGACCAGAAGACGAGACCATGCTCGGAGCAATATTCGATCTGCTCCTGGCTCAGCGATGCGCAGGCTAGCCCGTCGCGGCGCAACAGCAGGAGATCGGCGAGAATGCTCGCCGTGAAAGCGACGATGAGCGGAAAATTCAGGCTTCTGGCCAGCGACATCGCGGCCTGGACTTGGGCCAGAGCAGCGTCGGTGCGGCCCTGAACGCCGAGAACCCACCCCTTGTATTGCAGAGCCACGATTTGCGGCTCCTCTCCATGGCGCTCGAGGCAGGCCCCAAGCGGGACGTGGCCGCATTCGGCGATGCATCGGTCGAAAGCGTCCGTGGCCCGAGCGAATTCCCCCTTGCTCATCAAGGTCGAACCAAGGGCCCGGAGCGCAAGACCGCGTTCTTCAACGCTCGACTCTTCCGCGGCGATGGCCAGCAATCGTTCCGCAAGGGCGAGCGCGCGATCGAGCTCCGCCCTGTCGTAGACGAAGTGCCATAGGCCGCGCGTGCTAGTGTATACGGCCTCACGGTCGCCCAAGGCCTCGGCGAGGCGGCCGGCGTCCTGGTAGTTGCGCTCGACCTCGTCGGACGCATAGCCGCGCGCCGCGAGCAGCGCCGGACCGAGCGCGAGCCGGAAGGCGAGCTTCTGCCGGTCGCGCTCTCCGCTGTGCGCCAGATCGGCCATCAGGTTCAGGCCCTTGGAGTAGCTCTGAACAGCTTCGTGGTTGGCGAAGCGCCGCATTGCCTTTGCGCCGGCGCGTCCCCACCATTCGATCGCAGTCTGCGGCAAGCCGGCCTGGGTGAAGTGATGCGCAATGATCCCCGGCTCACGCTCGGCGCGCTCCGGAAACCGATCGCGCAGACTTTCGGCCACCCGCTGATGCAGCTGCTGCCGCCGGCTCTTGAGGAGCGTGGCGTAGGCGGTGTCCTGCACCAGCGCATGCTTGAACGCATAGGTCGCCTCGGGGGGAGCGCCGTGGCCGAAGACGAGCCCGGCCGCAATTAGTTGGCCGAGCGCGTCCTGCAGCGCGACTCCCTGGATGGGCGACACCGCTTCGAGCAGGTCGTAGGGAAACTCCCGGCCGATCGTCGCCCCGATCTGCGCTATTTCCTTGACCGGCGCCAGACGATCGAGCCTCGCCATCAGCGAATCCTGCAGGGTCGAGGGAATTGCGAATGGCGTGAGCGCGGAAGCGAGAACATAGGACCCGTTCTCCTCCCGCAGGAGCCCCGACTCGAGCACGGTCTTGGTCAGTTCCTCGACAAACAGAGGGACGCCGTCGGTTTTGCCGATGATCTGTTCGAGAACCTCCGGCGGCAGCGGTTTGCCCCCGGCGACTCTGTCGATCATGGCAAGCGCGTGCCGTCTTCCGAAGCGACTCAGCGCAAGCGAATCGACGTGCGCGTGATTGAGCCAGGGGGCGATGAACTCCGGGCGGAACGTAATGATGAGAAAGGCGCGCAGACGCGGCGAGCGGTCGATCAGCCGGGAGAACACGTCGAGCGACGACGGATCGATCCAGTGCGCGTCTTCCAGTAGCGCCAGCACAGGCGCTTCCCTGGTCAGCCCCTCGAAGAGCGCGATCAGCGCCGCGATCGAACGTTCTTTCTGCTCGCTCGGCGTCATCTCCAGGGGCAGATAGCGCCCCTCAAACGGGACCGAACACAACGATGCGACGAAGGGGACGATCTCCTTGGCCTCCAGCCGGGAACGCGCGGCCATCGCCTCGACCTTGTCCAGCCGATCCGCCGGCGGCTCTTCGGTGACGAATTGGGCAGCGCGCCAGATTTGCCGGACAATGGGATAGAAGGCGTCGTTCACATGGTGCGGCGAGCATTGGTACCGGATGTTGATATGCGGCTCGTCGGCGACTCGCTCGCGCAGCGTGGCGAGGATCCGCGACTTGCCGATGCCGGCCTCGCCGGAGAGCAACACGACCTTGCCTTCACCCGCGCTCGCGTCCCTCCAGCGCTCGATGAGCAGCGCGACTTCGGGCTCGCGTCCGACGAACGGCGTCATCCGTTGCGAACGCGAGGCTTCGAAGCGGCTCACGTTCTCTGCCTCGCGCAGGACCGCCCAGGCGGACGTGGGCGCGCTGAACCCTTTCAGATCGAGCAATCCGAGCGATTTGACCTCGAAGGCGTCGCCCAGAAGACGCCGGGTCGAGTCGGCGATCAGGACCGCGCCGGGCTCGGCGCTGGCTTGCAGGCGCGCGGCCAGATTGGGCGTGTCGCCTACAACGGCCTGTTCCTGCGACGACCCCTCGCCGATCAGATCGCCGACGACGACGATCCCCGTCGCGACGCCGATGCGCACATTCAGTCGTTCTCCGGCGCGCGTGTCGAGCCTCCCGACGGCGTGCGCGAGGTCGAGCCCCGCGCGAACAGCTCGTTCGGCGTCGTCCTCGTGGGCGCGCGGAAAGCCGAAATAGGCGAGGACTCCATCGCCCATGAATTTCGCCACGAAGCCATCGTAGCGCGCGACGACGCTCGAGCAGGCCTCCTGATAGCTGCGAATGATCTCGCGCATGTCCTCGGGGTCGAGCCGCGCCGAAAGGGCGGTTGATCCGGCGAGATCGCAGAACATGACCGTAAGCTGGCGGCGCTCCGCCGCCTTGTGCGCAACCTCGGGCGCCGGCGCGGCAGAGGCGGCAGGCTCGGCGGTTTTCAGAGACGGCGCTGACGAAGCCGACAGCTCCAATATCGCGGTCAAAATCTTGCGGCGATGTCCCACAACCATGACGCCGAGATCCTTCAGATCGTCTGCCGTCAGCTTCGGCAGAATCTCGCCGTCGATTTCATTGTCGCGAAAGGCCCCTTCGTATTGTTCGAGGCCAAGGCCTCGCAGCCAGTTTCCTATGTCCATGCTCGCGTCCTTGCGGCGGACTTCGACAATCAGCGGCCCCCTCCACGCCTCGCGATCGCGCGGCCGAGGCGAACAGTCTCGCGGACGAGCAACTCGAGGTCTTCCCCGCGCGTGCGATGATTGTTGATCGCCGCGCGCAGGCAGTGCTCGCCGTGGACGGTCGTGTCGGAGAGGGCGGCGAGGCCCTCTTCCTGCAGTCTCAGCATGATCTCGGTGTTGAGCTCCTTCAGCGCCCCACCGTCCAGGCCGGACGAGCGATAGCGGAAGCAGACGATATTGATGTTGGTCGGGGCGACCAGCTCGAGATCGGGCTCGGCCTCGATCAGCTCGGTGAGGCGGCGCGCGTGCTCGATGTCCTGGTCGATCAGGCGTCCGAACTTGTTCGACGCCGTGCTCCTTGAGCGCCATCCAGATCTTGAGCGCCCGGAAGCCGCGCGACGTCTGCAGGCCCCAGTCGTGCAGCCAATCGCCGGACGCGAGGCCGCGTGGGGTCGCCTCGAGATATTCCGGCGTCACGGCGAAGGTGTTGCGGTGGGCGGACGCGTCCCTGACCAAGGCGCAACCCGCCTCGAACGGCGCGTGCAACCACTTGTGCGGATCGAGTGCGAGGGAATCCGCCTGCTCGATCCCGGCGACCCGGTAGGCGTTCTTGGGCGCGATGGCGATCAGTGCGCCGATGCACCCGTCGACATGCAGCCAGAGGTCCTCTTCCCGGGCGAGGGTCGCCAGCGACGGCAGATGGTCGATGGCGCCGGTGTTGACCGTGCCGGCGGTCGCGATGACGCAGCATGGGGCGAAGCCGTCCGACCGGTCTTTCGCTATCGCGGCCCGAAGCGCATCGATGTCGATTCTGAGCGCACGGTCCGTCGCAATGCGCCGCAGCGCCTGATTGCCGAGTCCGAGCGCCTCCACTGCCTTGCGATGACAGGAATGGATCTGGTCGGACCCGTAGAAGCGTAGGGGTTTTTCGATCGCCCCGACGCCTAGCTCGCGCACGTCGACGCCCGCCTTGACGTTCCGAGCGACCGCCAGGCCGATGATGTTCGCCATCGAGCCGCCGCTCACGAGGGTCCCGCTGGCCGAGGGGGGAAAGCCGACCATGGCCTTGAGCCAGTTCACCACCTGCTTGTCCATCAGCGCGGCCGCGTGACTGCCGCCGCCGAGATTGGAGCCCTGGATCGCGGCCAGAAAATCGCCGATCGCGCCGGTGAAGTTGCTCGAGCCCATGTACCAGGCCCAGAAGCGCGGATGGACGTTGCCCATCGGATAGGCCATGACCGTCTCGGCGACCTCGCGATAGACCGCAGCGAGCGGCTCGGGCTCTCGCGGCATAGGGGCGTCGAAAAAAGCCCGCACCTCCTCCGGCATTTCCATCCAAACCGGCCGGTTGCGCACGCCCCGGAGATAGGCGACAGCGTCTTCGAGGACGCCGCGCGACACGGCCAGCGCTTCGCTCCAATCGTCCGGATCGAGCGTTTCGGCGGCGGCGGGCGCGTTCGCCTGCGCCGGCCGGTCCGGAAGCGCTTGCCGCGGTTTCATGCGGCGGTGAACTGAGCCGACGGCGTCGAGCGCGACAACGCCATTTCCTCCTCGTCCATTTCGGCTTCGATCCCGTCGAAGAGCGGCGTCGTCATGTACCGTTCGCCCGTATCGGGAAGCATGCAGAGAATGACCGAGCCGGACGGCGCCTGCTCCGCCACGCGGCGCGCCGCGGCGAAGGTCGACCCGCCCGAGACGCCGGTGAAGATTCCCTCCTTCCGCGCGAGCTCCTTCGCCCATTTCATGCCGTCGGCGCCGGAAACCTTCACGAGGTCGTCGAACAGCTTGTCGTCGACAGCCTCCTGGAGGACTTCCGGGATGAAGTCCGGCGTCCAGCCCTGGATCGGGTGAGACTCCCAGGCTGGATGGCTCGAAGCGGGCGATCCATCCGAATTCCGCTCCTGCGGACGCCCGTCGGCGACGAGCGCCGCGTTCGCCGGCTCGCAGAGCACGATGCGCACGTTCGGGCGCTCGCGGCGCAGGACGCGCCCAACGCCGACCATGGTTCCGCCGGTGCCGTATCCGGTGACGAAAAAGTCGAGCCGCGAGCCGGCGAAATCGCCGAGGATTTCCCTGGCCGTCGTCGCCTCGTGGATGGCGGCGTTCGCCTTGGTCTCGAACTGGTGGGCGAGAAACCAGCCGTTGGCCTCTGCCAGCTCGACCGCCTTGACGTACATCCCGAACCCTTTCTGGGCTCGGGGCGTCAGGACGACTTTCGCGCCGAGCATCCGCATCAGCTTGCGCCGCTCGATGGAGAAGCTGTCGGCCATGGTGACGACGAGCGGATAGCCCTTCTGGGCGCAGACCATGGCGAGGCCGATGCCGGTGTTGCCGCTGGTGGCTTCGACGACCGTTTGCCCTGGCTTGAGGGCGCCGCTGCGCTCGCCCTCTTCGATGATGTTGAGCGCCAAGCGGTCCTTCACCGAGGAGGCCGGATTGAAGAACTCCGCCTTCGCATAGATGGTCGCGTGGCCCACACCGAGATTGTTGACTCGGATCGCGGGCGTGTCGCCGACAGTCTCGAGGATGCTGTCAAAAAGGCGACCACGACCCGACGTCGTAAATATGTTCGATCGAATTGGCATGCCATGACCCTCCGAACGGCCCCTCTCGGACAGAGCTTTCAAAACTTCCCAGGGGTCTGTCAAATCCTGCGTTCCAACGCTCTTCTTGGAGTTGCGCCGCGAGCGAGAGAGCCAGATCGCTTCATCGGCTTCGGCGCGCGCCGGGAGGCGCGATACGATGTCGGCAAGGCGCGGCTGCGCCGCTGCTGCTGAGTCTCGAGGGTCCCGGCGGCCGCATGCGCGGCCGTTTGACGCGGCGCAAAGTCCTCTCGCGTCGCCACGGCGCTCGGCGTCTACGGCGTGTTCGAGAGCTTCGTTTTCTACTGGCTCGTGCCGACCACCTCGCGCTTGCACGGCCCGTCGTGCAGGCGCTCATCTTCCTCAAGCTGCTCGTCTCCGGCCACAGGACGATCTATCTCACGCGCAACACTGGGCCCGTGCGGGAGCGTCTCTGGCCGAGCTGGAAGCTAGTCGTACCGTGCGAAACGACGCAGGTCGTGGGCACGCTTGTCGTCGTCTACGGCTTCTTCATTGCGGCGACCGGCTGGCCTCTCGCACTTATGACGTGGGCTTACACGCTCGTCTCATTCTTCGTCGCGAGCGCGGTCAAGATCGGCGTCTACCGCATGATCGCCTACCGCTTCGGGAGGCAGGGCCGCCATCTCGGCGACGGCGTCAATATCGCCGCACGCCTCCAGAATGAAGGCCCTCTTCCCGCCCATTTGAGGCCCCAAGCGTTTCATTTGAACCGCGAGACGCGCGGCTCTGGCGTCCTCGAGATCAGCGGTCGATCGTCGCCATCATCCGCTCCGGGTAGCGGGGGCCGGCGGTCTTGCCGGGCGCGAGCGCTTCATCGAGCGCCTGCATTTCCGCTTCGCTAAGCGGGATGGATTCCGCTGACTGTCGCGGGCGGGTCCCGCGACACGGTGGTAGCTAGGGCGGGGAGGGCTCCCCCTCCCGCCCGACGCCAGAATTCTCAAACCTCGCTCGCACAGGGCGTTTTTGGCGCGTCGGCCAACAGCCGCAGTCCCAATTTCAGTTTTAATGGGAACCATCGGGGCAGCCTGATCGTTGCCGCAGCAACGCTGCGGCCCAGGGTCCTGCGGCCCAGGAGGATGGTATGGACACGATCACGTTTACGAAAACCGCGCCGCCCGGATGGCTGCTGGCGATGTGGAAAGAAATCGATGACAAGACCTTTGGCAAAGGCTTCGATTGTTTCGCTGAGGACGCAATATGCAATCTCGGCGTTGCCGACTGGCATGGACGCGAGGCGATCAGGGAAAGCCTTCGGCAGTTTATCGACAAGGGTTTCACTGCGCATCACGATGTCGTTGAGTATTGGGACAGCCCTTTACTGAAGGTCTTTCATGGGAAGGTTGGCATGGAATTCGATGACCCTAGCCTCCCACCCGTAAGGCCCACGATGACACATTTCTTTTATATGGACGAAAAGGCGCCGACCAAGGTCAAACACTGGATCGGCTCGGTCGGTCCTACCCAATTTTAGGTTCAGGCGCCGGTGAGTTCATCTTGCGCGGCGCACACCCCATAAAGTCAGCTTCAGGCGGGATAAACTCAGCTGCGGCCGGAGTCCGCGCTTCCGGCGCTGCGCGGGAACGCTTGGTCTCAGTCGGTCAGCGACCGTTCCCCTAACGGTCCGTCTTGGCTGATTGTGTTGAAAAACCCCTAAATCGGCCGGTCGTCGAAAACCGCATTTGCTGATCCGCATGCCTTGATTGGCGTTGAACGTGCCATTGGTGAGCCTACGAAGCTCGCCCGCCGGCAACCGCTTGTGTAAGCCGAACCCCCAGGCAAAATTTTTCGACGCGCGTCATTGGCCTCGCCAATTGTGATCGAACCGAAAATCGGCGGGGTCCTGAGATCCTGCCGGGAGCGAGAGCGTCATCGGAAGGCGTCCTCGACTGGCAAATTCTGATTGCTCTGTTCTCCATAGTAGGCCAATCGCGAGCGCCTGCATTTCCGCTTCGCCGAGCGGGATGGATTCCGCGGCGACGTTCTCTTCCAGATAGCGGCGCCGTTTGGCGCCTGGATCCGCGCAATGTCGTCGCCCTTGTGCAGGAGCCACGCGAGCGCAATCTGGCCCGGCTTGGCGCCCTTGGCCGGCGCCGCTGTCGCGGAATAGCCTGGGCGGGCATCTGCTATAGGGTCAACGGCCCGCAATCCATGATCGTCGAACGGCGTCAGCAAGTCCGATGAGTGCCTGGGGGGCTCAGATGGCAGGCTTCGAGCCTCTACGGCCAGCATCGGACCCACAGCTGCCTTTCCAGATCAGGCCTATGAACGGGCGGTAAGCGCTACTAGGCGGTCTTCAGCTGAAGGCGAGGGGCTGCGCCAAGAGCGGGCGTTGATGAACCGACATTCGCCAGTCGGCTCATCACCCTCGAAGCCGGTGCGCGCCAATTTCTCGACGAGGTGCCTTGCCACAATGTCAGCCATCATCTCCTCAGTTTGTGACCAGGTTCCGCCCTTGGTAGCGCGACGCGAAGGCGGCGGCGAGATCTTCGGGAGTCACTGGCGTCAATGTCCCCAGCGGGCTCGAGCACCGTAGAGGAGATGCGGCGGCAACCGGGATCGCCCTTGGGTGTGGCGAACCGGGATCGCCCTCAAGCTCGGGGTACCGCGCGCATGCCTAGCCGGTGGGGCTTACTCGTCGTCGAAGGCCGGGCCAAGATAGGGCGGCGAGACACACCGCGAAACCGGCAAACAACACTGTCCGTCGGCTCCAGGATCTAGCCGGGTAAGACGGCCGTGTTTCGAGGGGTCGCGACCGTGTCCCAGCGAACCATGCGCAGTAAATAGGTGGCCGTGAATGCGTTGCGCGGACCCGCTCGGGCCCAGATTGAAAAGATTACCGTTTACGCGCCCGAGTGCGACAGAATCGCCTTCTCGACCTGCTCTTTCACCGCTTCCATATTGAATGACGCGCCCTTCTGCATCGGCGGAAATTCGATGAGGGTCTGCGCCGCCTTGCCAACCACCTCTTGCACGAGGACAAACCTCCAGAATTGGTCGACGAACCAACTGTAGTAGGCTATTGAACCGGTCATGCCCGTACGCTCAAACGGGTCCAACCGCAGGTTGACCAGGATGGGCCAGTCCACTTTGACCGTGCCGCCCAGCCAGCCTCCAGGCTGGTCGATGAAGCGGTATTTGTAGTCGTTGAAGCGGACTGCGCCAAGGGTGCCTTCGGCGAAATAGAAGATCTCGTGCCGGTTCGAAGGCCCCTTGCCGGTGATAAGGTTAGTTTGATCGTAGCCGTCGAGATGGACTTTGTAAGTCCTGTTCCCGAGTGGCTTACCCTTCTTCAGCTCCTCGGCGATATTGGGGTTTCCCGCGATCGCGACGAAGGTCGGGAACCAGTCCTGACTTGACACGATCGAGTTCTCGACTTTACCCGCTGGGATCTTCCCAGGCCAGCGGGCGATGCACGGCGCGCGGAATCCACCTTCGAGCACGGTTCCCTTGCCGCCCGCGAATGGGGTCTGGCCACCGTCGGGCCAAGTGAAATTCTCTGTTCCATTGTCGGTCGTGAATACGAGGATCGTGTCATCGTCTAGGCCGTCGTCCATGAGCTTCTTCATGACCGCGCCGACGATATCGTCGAGCTGCGCCATGCCGGCCTCGTGAATTGACCAGCCATTCTCTGGCGTGCGCATGCTTTGGTATTTGTCGGAAAGATGCGTCTTGACGTGCATCCGCGTCGGGTTGAGCCAACAGAAAAACGGCTTGCCGCTAGCTTTCGCTTCGTCGATGAACTTTAGGGCATGTGCGAGGATTTCGTCGTCAACGGTCTTCATCCGATCCGGGTAGAGCGTTCCCGCGTCCTCGATGCGCTGCTTACCCACTTTTCCCCAACGCGGATCAACGTTTGGATCGTCGCTGTCCGACGACCAAGAGTGCACCATATTGCGAGGGCCGATCTTGTCCTTGAGTGCCGGCGGGTAGTTGGGATGAGAAGGATCCTCCATCGCATCAAGATGATACAGATAACCGAAAAACTCGTCGAAGCCGTGCAGCGTGGGCAGAAACTCATTGAGGTCGCCCAAGTGATTCTTCCCGAATTGCCCGGTAGCGTATCCCATCGCCTTAAGTACGGTCGCGATCGTGGGCGCTTCGGCCGGCATTCCAATTTTCGCGCCTGCCTGGCCGACGGTGGTCAGGCCGGTCCTGATTGGGATTTGACCGGTGATGAACGCCGCGCGACCAGCGGTGCAGCTCGCTTCCGCGTAATAGTCCGTGAAGCGCATGTCTTCGGCGGCCATCCTGTCCAAATTGGGCGTTCTCCCCGCCATCATGCCCTGATGATAGGCGCCGATGTTGAACCATCCGATGTCATCAGCCATGATCACTAGAACGTTTGGTTGCGAAGTTCCGGAACTAGCCATTTTTTCCTCCCTTGACGATTGCGGATCTGGTCGAGCTTACTGCCCCAACCAACGCTGGCCGACGACACGACCGACGTCGTGGCGGCTCCATCGCCCCAGGCCCGTTGAAGCTGTTATCTTGCATTCGCTTCATGGCAGCCGCTTCATGGCAGCCGGCCGGACCAATACTTTGCCCCTTTCCAGCGTTTTCGACAAGGCGAAGTCGTTACGGCGGTCTGTCGATAACCTCGGAAGGAGCGAGCACTCCGCCGAAGCGGCAAAGAGCGGCAAATTCTTCGTAACCGAGGTGCACAAGCGAACGTGGGACATGCGAACGCCACTTCGCCGCGTGTCAAGCAGCGATATCAGTTGGCCGGTTTGCGGAGCTCCGCATTGCGGGGCACGACGATCGCCCGTTGAGTCAAATACTCTTGCCCCTCGCGCACGACAGCCGAGCAAGATGTTGATCGACCCGCGGCTGTGAGCCTGAAGGGGTTCGGCTCGGAAGCCCGGCGAAGGGCACGCGCCATGATGAGCGCGTTTTGCTGATTGGGCGAAGAGCCATGCGGACAAGCATCAGGGCCAGCGGGACATTCGTTTCCCGCACCAACAGATCCCATGATTGAGGCGCAGGCAACTCGACTGCGTCATCCTAAATCGGAGGAAACTCGATCATGTCACGCTCGTCCAACATACCGCTGCGCGCCATCGATTACGATCACACGCTCGTTCTCGCGATTGAGCTGAGCAACAAGAGCTGGGTATTGGCAGCGCAGGTGCCTGGTTTTCCGCGAACCAAGGCGCAGCGCACCATCGAGCCGAACAAGAATGCTCTGTTGGCAGCAATTGATGGCTACCGAGCCCGCGCTGCCGCCGTCGGTTGCGCGGTCGATCGCGTGATCACTACCTACGAGGCTGGATGGTCAGGGTTCTGGCTGGCGAGGTGGCTCGTAGCGCAGGGCGTCGAGGTCCATGTCGTCCAGCCTTCGAGCGTACCGGTGGATCGGCGCCTGCGCCGGGCGAAATCGGATGGCATCGATGCCGAGCTGCTCCTGCGCACCTTGCTTGCTTGGCTTCGCGGCGAGCCCCGCGTGTGTTCGATGGCGCCGATCCCGGACGAAGCCGATGAGGATGCTCGGCGATCTGTTCGCGAGCGGACTGAGCTGCTCTCCGATCGTGTCGGCCTCACGAACCGAATTGGCGCTGTTCTGGCGACGCTTGGCGTCAACAACTATAATCCGCTTCTTCAAAGTCGACGTCGCCGGCTGACTGAACTGCGAACGGGCCTCGGCGAGCCAATCCCGCCCAATGCACTGGCCAAAATCGAACGTTTGCTCGCCAGGTTGGAGCTCGTACTCGCGCAGATTGCAGAGCTCGAGCGTGAACGAGATGAAGTTGCGGCGGCCGATGCTCCGGACCGGGCCGGCAAGATGATCCAGCAACTCACAGGCCTACGCGGCATCGGCGTGCAAAGCGCAACCGTGCTGGTTCGCGAGGCCTTTGTACGACACTTTTCCAATGGCAAGGCGCTCGGCTCATATGCCGGCCTTACTTCGACTCCCGTATAGCAGCGGAGGAATCGACCGCGAGCAGGGCATTGGGAAGGCAGGCAACCGCCGGCTCCGAACGGTGATGGTCGAGTTGGCATGGCTTTGGCAACGCTACCAACCGGGCACCGCCCAGGTGGCTTGGTTCCGCGATCGCGTCGGCTCAACCGGCCGCCGTATTCGGAAGGTTATGGTGGTGGCTCTCGCGCGTAAGCTATTGATCGCTCTATGGCGATTTGTCACTGATGGTGTGATGCCTGAGGGCGCAGTTATGAAGCCCTCCATCTAACCGTCGCCGGAACCGGCCGGCACTGCGACGGCATGCAGACCGGTGATCCGAGGGAACGTCGCCGATCTTCGGCGTGGCGCCTAGCGTCGTCTTTACAGAGTGGTGCCGTTCCTTCGAAGCTCTCCCGTCCCGCATGCGGGACAGTGGCCGGGATCGTGATCCCGCCGGATGTGAGGTTAGCAGGGGAAGCCTGCGGGAAGAGAGCTCGCCTCGGATCGCCATCGGCAGAAAAACGTATTGACGGAGGAGCCCTCATGTGAGGCCGAAGACATGACCGCACCCGAAGCGTTCGCAAAGTCTCAACCAAACCCTTGACCACGGGGCGCCGTCCAGACATGCCTTTCAGCATCGACCCTATGAACGCGAGAAAGCGGTCTTCGGTCGAAGGCGTAGGAAGCGCCGGTTGACGGGCCTGCAAACGAACAGGCCGCAGCGTCAGTGTAGAGAAGATGACACCGAGTTCTGGAGCCGATATTCCCGTCCGCGGCATCATCCAAGCGTCGAGGATATCGTACACGACGAGTGCTCTCGGTGAGAGCGAGAGGCGCAGTGAGAGGGCGTTCGGCAGATCAGGCAGTGCCGGAGACGTCGTCAAAAATGTTGAACTGGCCCCGTAGACGGAAACGTCCGGCGTGATTCCCTCGTAGTTTGTCGGCACGGCCGCGTCGAAGGACGTTCTCCACAATCGCCTGCCCTCTGCATCGCGCAGCGACAGGGTCACAGTGATGTTTGCGCCCGCGCTCCCCTGCACCACTCCGCTAAATCCATAGTCAACTTGTTGCCCGGCCTGCACCGCCGAAATCGGGACGTTCTGGAAGACGGCCTGTCCGGGCCAGCACTGGCCGGCGCAATTGACCTGAAGATAGTCGACGCCGTGCCCGTTCTGAGAATGAGCGACATCAGCCGCGGTCGTCGATCGTAGGACGCTCACGTCGAGCCCGGAGCCGTGCCGCCACTTATTCAGACCATCGAAATGTTCGTTCACGAGCACGTTGGCCTCGGGGTAAGGCCAGGGAAAGCGCGGCTGCGCCGCGGAATAGAGGGTGACCAAGCTCCAGTCGCGACAGTCGGCGAGTTCGAAGGTCACGTCCTGATACGTCATTTCGGTCGGGCCCTGACAGTTCGCGGACGCGACTGGGACGTCGGCCGGCAGCTTCCAGGCTTCCCAGCGGGTCATCCCGTAGAGGTCAGTGAAGTACAGCCGCTCCAAATTGATCTGCGGGTAGGGTCCTGCGCCCGTCGGGAATCCATGCGTAGATACGATTGCATCAATGAACTTTTGCGGCGCGCCATTTTGAGCCCGCCAAAGGGGTAGCGGGGCTCGAACGTCCAGGTGGTGAGAGGGCTTCCGAAGGAGGTGTTGGAGTCGCAATACCCCGGATAGGGCTCGCCATTCTGCTCGTAGTAGTCGTCGTGAATGGGAAAAGCGCCCGAGCCGGACGCTCCGGCCTGCAATTGGCTCAGAAATGAAACGGGAAAAAAGACCCATCCGTTCCGAGGAACGCAGCCAGCGTCCCAGAACGTCTGGCTGTACCCGGAGCCGTCGCGTGTTCCGCTGCCGCTGACATAGCCGCCGACGACGCGGTAGACGTCGTATCCGTCGCCATCCCCTGGATGAAACACGCCATACGGTGCGTAATAGTCAAAATCAAAGTCGTTCGCCGATACGAAGCCGCCACGCTGGTCCAGCAGGACGTAGGCATCGTGACGCTGGTATCCGTTCGGATATCCCGGCCATGGCTGGTCGTGCCTGAAGTAAGGCATTGGATCGCCCTTTGTGAGTTGTCGCTTATGTGTTCCAGCCGGACAGCCATAATAGGGATCGGCGGGAACCGGCAGATCGGAGGCGTCGGCGCAGACGTGCTGGATGATCCAGTCCCAGGGACTGCTCGATGTCTGCGCCGCGCTTGGTTCGGCGGCGAAAACCCCGGCAACAAAAAAACCCAGAAGGATCAAACTAGCGCCAAGGCCGCAATCAGCCTCAGAGGGCGGCTCCAAGTGTAGAGCCGCAAGAGTAGGTCTTCTATCATCGACGACGATGGGACCCGACATCGCCCGGCCTCCGAACGACGCTTTTTGCATAGTATCGATAACACGATCACAAGAATTTTGCAATAGGCTAGAAGTTTTGATCAGATAAAAACGAATGTTCTGATTATGAATTAATAAAGCGCTCCGATGTTATTTCATGTTTTTCAATTTCCTGCTCCAGGATTGCAACTGTAACCAATGTCTAGGTTGTATGCTACCTTCAGGAAGTTGGCCTGATTATCGATCGTTCTCACCTTTGTCCCGGTTGCGCCGACGGCAGCCACACCGCACCGGCTGGCCTGAAAAGGCCCGGGCATCGCTGGGCCACGCGGGCATGAGAGGTTTATCAGACCAGACCATGGGCCTCTCGATGATCCGCATCGCCTGCTCGCGCCACGCTAACAACGGCGAAGCGCACGCGTTCTGGAGAGCGGCGCAACCTATCTCGCGCTCGCAATGGAACGCCGGCTATAGCGCGGACTACGGTCCTTCCCGAGGCGACACCTTTAGGCGGGCTCTCCGGCCATCCGCCCATTTGAGGCGTCCGGGTTGGGGCCCCAAGCGTTTCATTTGAAGCACGAGACGCGCGGGTCGGGCGTCCTCGAGATCAGCGGTCGATCGTCGCCATCATCCACTCCGGGTAGCGGGGGCCAGCGGTCTTGCCGGGCGCGAGCGCTTCATCGAGCGCCTGCATATCCGCTTCGCTGAGCGGGATGGATTCCGCGGCGATGTTCTCTTCCAGATAGCGGCGGCGTTTGGTGCCGGGGATCGGCGCGATGTCGTCGCCCTTGTGCAGGAGCCATGCGAGCGCAATCTGGCCCGGCTTGGCGCCCTTGGACGCCGCGACTTCGCGCACGATCGCCGCCGCTCGCATGTTGGCGTCGAAATTGTCGCCCTGATAGCGCGGATCGTTTCGCCGGTAATCGCCTTCCGGGTAGTCCTCCGCCCGTTCGACCTCGCCGGTCAGGAAGCCGCGGCCGAGCGGCGAAAAGGGCACGAGGCCAATGCCCAGCTCGCGCAGGACGGGCAGAATGTCGGCCTCGAGATTGCGCTCCCACAGCGAATACTCGCTTTGCAGCGCCGAGACCGGATGCTCGGCATGGGCCCGGCGGATGTTGGCCGCCCCGGCCTCCGAGAGTCCGAAGAACAAAACCTTGCCCTCCCGGACAAGATCGCCGACCGTGCCGGCGACCTCCTCGATCGGCACGGCCGGATCGACGCGGTGCTGATAGAGAAGATCGATATGGTCCATGCCCAGCCGGCGGAGCGATCCGTCGACCGCCGCCCGGATCGTTTGCGGCCGGCTGTCCCGCTCGGCGCCGACCTGCCGGCCGCCCTCGATGCGAAAGCCGAACTTGGTCGCGATCGTCACCTCATCCCGCCGGCCCTTGAGCGCGCGGCCGATCAGCGCCTCGTTGGCGTGCGGGCCGTAGACCTCGGCCGTGTCGAAGAACGTGCAGCCGAGGTCGATCGCGCGATGGAGGGTGGCGATCGATTCCGCCTCGTCCGCCGGGCCGTAGGACTGGCTCATCCCCATGCAGCCGAGCCCGATGGCCGAGACCTCGAGGCCCTGGCGGCCGAGTTTGCGTTTGCTCAAGGTCATGCGGTTCCTCCATCTTTATGCCGTTCATCCGGCGCGACGAGCGCGACTGCGGGGAAATATCCTGCGTAACGCCTCGGGTCGCGCGTCAGCAGGGTGAGACCGGCAACAGCCGCGTGCGCCCCGATGTAGAAATCCGGGAGGGGAGACCTCCGCAAGCCGCCGCGGCGGCGGTATTCGACGAACGCGCGTCCCGCGACGAAGCCCGCCTCGTAGGGCAGAGCGAGCCGGCGAAACTCCCCGGAGCCAAGATGATGATCAAGCTCCGCCATCGTCGCAAAACCCGAGGCGACCTCGGCATAGATTATGGGGTTGATGGCGATCTCGTCCCGATTGGCCGCGTCGATCAGGGCTCGCTCCGACCATGCACGCCAAGCCGCATCCTCGGTGATCACGTCGATGATGACGTTGGAGTCGACGAGAATCATCCGCCGGGAGGCGCATCATGGTCAGCCCCGGGGCCGCGCATCAGCGCGATGATCTCGTCGGTCGTCATCCTGAAGTCGCCCGCGCCTTTCAGGCGCTCGACAAGCCTTTGGCCCCGGGTCTTGCGTGGGCCATTGCCGGTCGTCTTGCGGAGACGCACTGCCCCCGCTTCGATTTCGAATTCGACGTCCGTGCCGGGCATCAGGCCCGCGCGCTCGCGAATGTCCTGAGGGATGGTGACCTGACCCTTGGCGGTGATCCTCATGGCGGGACCTCATTCTTACCGTAGGCGGTAAGAATGGCCGGTCCGGAGTGCAAGTTCAAGACCGTTCGGGGGCGACGGCTCGGCGGCAGGCCGCGGGTTGGGACGACTGCGAGCCGAGCTTCGCCGCCGCTGTGGAGGATTCCGTCAGGCGAAATCCTCCAACTCCAGAAGCTCGCGGATCTCGATCGTCGACGGCCCGGGCATTGGATTGGGGCAGCGTTCGAGCCAGCCGATCGCCTCGTCCAGGTCCTTGACCTTCCATACCCAGTAGCCCGAAACGAGCTCGCCGACGTTTCCGAACGGGTCCTTGGTCACCGTGCGGTCGTCGCCGGAGAAGGCGATCCGCGCGCCTTTGCTGGTCGGCTTGAGGCCGCCGCCGTCGAGCATGACGCCCGCCTCGATCAGTGACTGGTTGAACTTGCCCATCGCCGAGATGAGCTCGGGGCTCGGCATCTTGCCGGCCTCGGAATCAGCAGTGGCTTTGACGATGACCATGACGCGCATAATTCCTCCTTAGACCGTGGTTTGTAGGGTTTCCATCGCGATCTCTCGCCGCCTATGACCCATTCCCTGCTCCAGCGGGATTCGTCGCATTTATTCCTCTGTTGTCGCCGACAAATCCGCTGTTCCGCCGCGCAAGGGAATTCGGCCAGCAAGCCCCTCAACCCATTCACTTTTTTCCTGCCATTCGGCGTCAGAGCAGCCAAGGACGCGAGAATTCCCTGTTCTTTTCCCTGTTCGCAGGGGAATTGGCCCCTCACTCACGAATTTGATGGAGGGAGGCTCCAGACGGTTTGAAGCGAGCGGCGAGGATGGCTGGCAGACCTACGCCGTCCGCGCGAGCTTCGTTTCTATAGACGGCGGGCGCTTCAGGGTCTGCAGCACGACGCAATAGCGCTCGGTGAGCTTGAGGAGCGTGTCGAGTTGGTCCTGCGGCGCATCCGTTTCGAGTTCGAAGCTCAGGCGGATATCGGCGAATCCGACGGGCGCGTCTTTTGCGACGCCGAGCGTGCCCCGAAAGTCGAGATCGCCTTCGGCCACCACGCGGCCGGAGCGCAGTTCGATGCCGAGGGCGGTCGCGACCGCTTTCATGGTCACGCCCGCGCAGGCGACCAGCGCCTCGAGCAGCATGTCGCCTGAGCAAAGTTCCGCGCCGCTTCCGCCGGTCGCAGGATGCAGCCCCGCCGCGGCGAGCGCCCGGCCGGTCTCGACTTTGCAGGCGATGGCGGCGGAATTGAGCGCGCCGCTCGCCCTTAGTGTGATCCGTGCTGCCTGCGGTTCTCCGCGGTAGCGCTCCTTGAGCGGCGCCTGGATGGCTCGCAACTCGTCCGCGTTCATTCTGAGCTTCCTCTCGTTTGCGCCCGGGCGGCGACGTTCGCACGCAGGCTGGCGTCCGGGCAATGCGCCCCTGACTGCTGGTTGGCGACTTGTGACTCGGCGCGGGCCGGGCTAGAGCGTTCTGCGTTTTCGCTGGAACTGGCGACAACCTTCCTGCGCTGGTCGAAGGTTGGGGAGCAATCGAGATCATGGCGCGATCCCGCCTTCCTCAAGCCTCGCAAGCGGGAATGGCCCGCACCGGCTTCTTTTCCGGCTCCTTCGACCCGATGACCAACGGGCACCTCGACGTAATCGAGCATGCCGCGGCCTTGTGCGACCGGCTGGTGGTGGGCGTCGGCTCCAATCCGAACAAGGACGCTCTTTTCACCGTCGCGGAGAGGCTCGATCTCATCCGCGAGGCGGCGGCGCCGATCGTCAAGAAAGCCGGATGCGCGCTCGAGGTGATCAGCTTCACTGGACTGGCGGTCGAGGCCGCGCGGGGGGCCGGAGCGACGCTGATCGTGCGCGGCCTGCGGGACTCGACCGACTTCAATTATGAGATGCAGATGGCCGGCATGAACGGCGCGATGGCGCCGGAACTGCGCACGGTGTTCTTGCCCTCCTCTTCGCCGGTCAGGCCGATCACCGCCACGCTGGTCCGCCAGATCGCCTCGATGGGCGGAGACGCCTCGTCCTTCGCCCCGCCGAATGTGGTGGCGGCGCTGAAGGCGAAGTTCGCTGCGAGCGCGAAGCCTGCCGGTTAGGAGCTGGCGGCTCGGGCGCTTGCGCTTCATTGAGGAAGCTTAATCCGCCGGCGAAATTCCGGAGAGGGATGATGGCGCATAACCCCGCCGCGGACGGCCGTCGGCCGTGCGCGGAGCGGGCAAGATGATCAGGCGCAAACTCAGTCCGAGCGAGATCGTGGAAAGGCTTCGGGTGATCGAGGCGCTCACGGCTGAGGGTCAGCCGGTCGCGAATGCGCTCCTGTTCGCCGGATTGCTTCCGGCGGAATACGACCATTGGAGAAGCGAATACGCCGGCCTTCTGCGTACGCTCGGCCCGTTGGCGGACGGGTCGCCAAGACTTACGAAGAAATCTCGACGACCGGTCCGGTAAGGCGGTGGCCTTTGCCACGGCTTACGCTGATGCAACGCTGCTATGCGCAGAATAAGCTGTTATCCTACGATCTCGTTGCCGGAGAACCACTGCGCGATCTCCTGCGCCGCGGTCTCAAGGGCGTCGGAGCCGTGCACCGAATTCTCGCCCATCGACAGGGCGAAATCCTTACGGATCGTGCCGGGATCGGCCTTTTCGGGATTGGTCGCGCCCATCACCTCGCGGTAGCGCTGGATCGCGTCCTCGCCTTCCAGCACCTGCACGACGACCGGCGCGGCGGTCATCATCTCGACGAGTTCGCCGAAGAAAGGCCGCTCGCGATGCACGCCATAAAAAGTCTCGGCCTGCGGCTTCGTCATATGGACCCGCTTCTGCGCCACGATGCGCAGGCCCGCAGCCTCGATCCGCTGATTGACGGCGCCGGTCAGGTTGCGGCGGGTCACATCGGGCTTGAGGATCGAAAACGTGCGTTGAATGGGCATGGCGTCGGTCTCTAGGCAAGGCGTCGAGGAATGCGCGGCGCTTATAGCCGCGCCCCCCGGGACGGGCAAGGCAATGTCCGGGATCGGCGCAGGAGACGGGGAGATGCTGGGCCGGACTCTTTCCGGCAAGAACACGCGAAGCTGCCTGGCGGTCTCCTTAGATTGGTGGATTAGTAACCCTCGGCTTTGGAAATCCGTCTTCTTCGGTCTCCGTCTGTCTGAACTCAGATAATCGAGCGCCGACGTAGCGGCGCCGGTAGTGTCCGAAGGCGCCGAGACGAAAATATACGCTTGCATTATACAGACCGGTCGGTATAGGTGACCATGAAGTATGACCCGACTCGAACCCGCCCCATGGCGCCGGCCCGTCGAAAGATTTTGGACGCCGCCCTCATCACGATCCGCGAGAAAGGCTATGCCGCAACCACAGTCGATGAACTGTGCGCTAGGGCCGGCGTCTCCAAGGGCTCCTTCTTCCATCACTTCGAGGACAAGGAAGCGCTCGCCGTCGCGGCGGCCAATCACTGGTCGGAAATGACCGGCGCCTTCTTTGCGGCCGCGCACTATCACAGCCACAAAGATCCGCTCGACCGGGTGCTGGGCTACATCGACTTCCGCCGTTCGATCCTTCGGGGCGCTGTGCCGGAGTTTACCTGCCTGGTCGGGACGATGGTGCAGGAGGTTTACGACACCAATCCCGCCATCCGCGACGCCTGCGACGCAAGCATCAGCGGCCATGCCGAAAAAATCGAGGCGGACGTTGACGAAGCCATGAAGCTCTATGGCGTCATCGCGACATGGACGGCCAGGAGCCTCGCTCTGCACACCCAGGCCGTGCTGCAGGGCGCTTTCATCCTGGCCAAGGCCAAGGGCGGCGTGGAGATCGCCATCTCGAGCGTCGATCATCTGCGCCGCTATGTCGAGCTTCTGTTCCAACCGCCAACGCATGAAGGAAGAAATCTGGTATGAGCGAAAGCGACACCTATCTCGCGATTTTTCTCGGCAGCCGCAACGGTCCGCGCATGGCTGCATGGCTGGCGCAGCCCGAAGCCGAGCGCAAAGCCAAGGAGCAGGAAGGCATAGCCGCCTGGAAGGCGTGGATGGAGAAGCATCGGGCCGACATTGCCGCCATAGGCGGCCCGCTGGGGAAGACCAAGCGCGTCAGCGGCCAGGGCGTCGAGGACGTCAGCAATGCGATGGGCGCGTTCACTGTCGTCAGTGCGGAGTTGCACGAGGCGGCCGCAAAACTGTTCGAGAACCATCCGCACTTTGCAATCTTTCCGGGCGAGGCCATCGAGGTGATGCCTGTTCTTCCGATTCCGGGCGGCTGACCCAGCGCCCATTCCACAATTCGCAATCGAAGGACGAGGGAATGCCCAACACCGTGCGTCTGCACCGCGTGCTCGGACGAAGCGGTCGACGGGTGCTATCTCGGCTGGCAGCAGTCGTTGGACAATCTCGCAAGGCTCGTGGAGCCCGAAATCAACCAATTGATTGATCGGGCGGACGCTCGTTGGGCGCATTGCCGCTCGCTTAAATGCAACCAGGAAGGATGACGACCTTGGCGACCGAATTTACGCCCTATCTGGGTTTCGACGGCCGGTGCGAAGAAGCGTTCAAGCGCTATGAGAAAGTGTTCGGCGGCAAGATCCTGGCGATGATGCGCCATTCTGATGCGCCTCTCGGCTCGGGCGTGCCGCAAACCCCGGACGTGGCCAATCGGATCATGCATGCGAGGCTCAAGGTGGGCGATCGTTTGCTGATGGGTGGCGACGGGCCGACGGATCGAAGGCCGCAAGGCTTCAGCGTCGCCGTCACGGTGGACGATCCCGGCGAGGCCGACCGCGTCTTCCGCGAGCTCGGCGAGGAGGGGACGGTCACCATGCCGATCAGCGAGACGTTCTGGGCGCGCCGCTTCGGCATGGTCACCGACAAGTTCGGCATACCCTGGATGGTGAACTGCGAAAAGCCGATGGCGTGAGGCGCCGGAGGCTCAGGCCGGAGATCCGTGCGTCGGGCGAGCGCACGAGCCGAAGCGCTCGCTCACTCCGCTCCCCTCGCTCTCTCTCACAACCCATCAGAAGCACCCGCGCTCATGCCCTCGCCTTATGATGCGACAAGCCTGAGCGAAATCGCCATCATCCAGCCGAGCAGCGCCGAATAAGCGGTGATCACCATGACTCGCAGCCAATGGGTCAACTCAGGAGGCGATAGCGGTACGGGTCGAGGCCGCCGCCTGGAGCTTCGAGTCGCGCCATCAGCGGTCCCCACCAGCAGGTCGTGCCGAGGACGAATGCAGCCTGCAAGCCCAAGCCAAACCAAAGGGCCGATGCTGGCACGCCGGGGACGCCCCACCGGAGCATCAGGACCGAGCAGACAGCCGTCAAAACCGACGGGACCAGGACGACGCCCCAGATGCTCCGCCACCAAGCGCGATGATAGTCTTTGAAATCGCCATGCCCAACATGGGCCCAAAGCGGATAACTCGACAGCTGCACGAGCCAGACTTGCCCCGTTGCGTAAAGGCTCAGGGCGAAGGTCGTGAGCAGGAGCCAGCTTGCGATCATGATCCGTCCTTAACGTCCGTGCGCTGTCGCCGGGGCCGGTGACACAAACCCAGTTGCGACGATCGATTGACGCCGCTGCTTCCGCGGAAGATCAGTTTCAGCCAAGGCCCCAAATGGAAGGCGCTCATCAGCAGATGCGCCGCGCTCGCTTCCGTCCGTTTCCGACCTCGCGCGATGTCAGAATTAGCGAAGCCGCTCGTCGCGAAAATCATCTTCGGGTCTCTGCGCCAGGGTCGTTTCTCATGATCTCATTGATCGGTTCTCCCTCGCTGCGCAGGCTTCGGGTCGTCTGCCTGGCGCTTTCGGAAAGCGTCTTCTCCCGCGTCGGACACCTCGACCCACTTTGGGTCCGGCACAGCCTCGACCTCGTAGTTGTCGTGCCAGTTCCACCGTTTGTACGGCAGGGTCTGGGGAAACCATCTGGCTATTTCTCCCAAGTCTCCTGACGCCCGAGCGGCGTGATATCGAGGTAGCTCCACGTGGTCCCCATCGCCTCGTCGCCGCTGTTGTTGATGAAGTATGTGCGGAGCACCTTGTCGCGGTCGAGTTATGGACGTGCCATTCGTCGACGCCGAAGTCCGCGTCGAAGCTGTCGGTGATTGTGTACCAAAGCATCTTCTAGCCCATCCGCGTCACGTGCTCACCACAATCCCAGCTCCTGGGGGCGGCGGCGATTTGGGTATGGCATGGGCCGAAGGGACGCTTTGGGTTGGGCAGAACTGCGACCGGAAGATCCATCAAGTGATCCTCAAATTAGAGCGATTCTCCGCACTATCGAGTCCAACCGTTTTGTCACCGGGGTCACCTGGACCAGGGCGAGCTCTGGCACGGCGTCTGGGAAGGCGACGAACGATCCAGGGACCGGAGAGGTCCTGGAGAAGCTCCAAATGCGGCCTGAGGCGGGTGTGTCGAGGCTCGAATCCGATGTCGGCGATCAGTTCTTGTGCGGAGGTGGAAGCGGCGGGAAGGTGAGGGCCGTCCGCCGGCTCAGGAGTGGGTCCGAAGCAGCGAATTCTACTTCGCAGTCGAAAACATCGCCCACAGCCAACCAAGCCCAAGAGCCCGCCGGGGGAACGGATAAAAGCCCAGCCGAACGACGCCGATATGCGTTGAGACGCGCCCGGAGCGGAGATCGCGGTCGGGGGCGGCGGCAAAGCGACACACGACACCCCATCGTCCCATGTTGAGCTTGAGGCCGCGTTCGCCCGGTTCAATCCGTCGCGCGCGGCGGCGCGGTTTCATGGCGCGCCGAATTCATTCCCGGTCCGCGCCAACGTCGCTCGTGCGCAAGAAGCCATTCCTTGCGGTGCAGTCCGCCGCCATATCCGGTCAAGGCGCCATTGCTTCCAATGACGCGGTGACACGGCACGACGATCGCAACGGGATTGGAGCCATTCGCGTGGCCGACGGCCCGGCTTGCTTGAGGACGCCCAAGTCTCTTGGCGATCTCGCCGTAACTCGAGGTTTTGCCCGGAGCAATCGCCCGGAGCGCCGTCCAGACCTCCCGCTGAAAGTCCGTTCCACCCGTTAGGACGGGAAGATCGCCGAGCGCGTCAAAACATCCTGCGAAATACGCCGCGAGCGCTGCCGCGATGCGCCCGCCGCATCGAGCGTCGGTCAGGACATAGGTCCCGTAATGCAGGCGCAGCAGCCGACGCATGCGGAACTCGTGGTCCAGGAAATCCAGTGCGCGCAGAGATCCGTCGGCGTCCGTAACCGTCAAGATCGCGCCGATCGGCGACGCGTGGCGATCAAGCGACAGGTGCAAAAGCCGATTCCTTCATTCTGGCCGGTTCGTCGTAGAAATCCAAGCGAAAGGCCCGGGGTCCGCGGCATGGATTGCGCCATCTGGCGCTTCTCGCAACGACGGCAGCGGTTCAATCTGTTTCATCATCAGGCCAATAATAACCGCGGGGTCGATCCGCCGCGTCGAATTTCGGCTTCAGCGCGAAACTATTCACCGAAAATCGTCGAAAAGCCGCGTCTGTGAGGAATTGATTGCGCGACCGGCGGTAACTCGGCTCGCAAAACCTTCGCCGTGCGAAACACCCCGTCAGGAGGCTGGGCCGTCCCGCTGTCGGCGGAAAAATAGGCTAACCGGTCACGCTCGCCGGGCGCGCGGCTCGACGCGCCCGCCGACGGCCCGACCAGCGTTTGAACGAATTGCCGGCGATCACGCTGATGGGCCGTTCGCGAAATTGGCGAAGTCAGGCGCCAGTAGGCCGCGCGCGGACATCTGAGGGATCGTCCCATTGCACCCCCACGCTGCGCGCTGCGGCAACGATTGCGGCCCAGGCCTCCATCGGTAGCGGCACGCCGCGCTCGCTCCGCGCAGCGCGAGCCATACGCTCTGGCTCCCCTGGCGTCAGAATGGACTCGTCAGGAAGCGCTCTGGCTTGTCGGAACCAATCAAGATAGCGCGTCATATCCGCATCGAATAGATGCGAAGGATCGACTCGATTGGGATCGACGTAGAGCGTGAACATGCCGTTGGCGAATTTGCGCTCCGGTCCTGTGGCGCCGTTCCCTGTTAGCGAGCCGCCGAGCAATTCGCAGAGAAGCGCGAGGCCGGAGCCTTTGTGTTCGCCGAATGCGCGAATGGCGCCCGGACCAACTGGGAAGCGCGGGCCCTCGGCGTCAAGCGGACCGTAGAGCAGTGCGGGATCGCCGGAAAGCCTGCCGTCGGGGCCGATCAGCGCATTCGGCGGCAGCGGCTTCCCGCCTCGACTGGCGACGTTCACCTTGCCTTCCGCGACCAGCGACGTGGCGAAATCAAGCACGATCGGAGCCGCGCCATCGCGCGGAACCCCGACGCAAAACGGCGCGGTCGAAAGGCGCCTTTCGAGGCCGCCGAACGGCGCAACGAGCACCGATCCCCGCGCGTTGACAAAATGAATTGAGATCAGGCCGGCCGCCGCCGCGCGCTCCGCCCATTCGCCGACCCGGCCGACGTGGCCGGCGTTGCGCAGAGAGGTCGCCGCCAGACCCATCGCCTTCGCCTTCTCGATTCCGAGGTCGACCGCCTGCGGCGCGACCGTCTGACCGAAACCGAATTGGCCGTCGACGACGGCTATGACCGGAGTGTCGACGAGGCGTTCGATCGTCTGATTGGGGACGATATCGCCTGAACGCACCCACCCGACATAGCGGGGCATCCGAATGACGCCATGACTGTCGTGGCCCGTGAGGTTGGCGTCAACGAGCGAGGCGGCGACCCGGCGGGCCTCGTCGGGGCGGCAGCCGACTTGCCGGAAAACCTCGGCGCAAAACTCGCTCAGCTTATCGGCTCGAATATGGATCGTCATGACGTCCCTGGCTGCTCCAATTCCAAGATAGCGTCAAGGATGCGCTCGTCACTCCACGGCGTCTTGGGGTCGCCGCCAGCCGCAAGCCGACCGTTTTCCTGCGCGGCGTGATCCGCAACCCGTCGCAGGTGGAAACTGAGGCTTCAAGGATCGTCAGGTTTCTGCGCGAGCAGCATGTCGCTTGTCGCCGCCATCGCAGCGGCGTCGCGTGGCGGTCTATGCGGCCCGGCAGCTGAGCCGCAGCGAGACGCCGACCAAAGCAGGAAAAGCGCGAAGGAAGCGGTGAGCAGGATTGACCGCGACCGACAGGAGCGGGAGAGAACGGGTTTATGATTGGAGGTCGAGCGCCGGCAATGGCGTGAGACGGGCGTTCCTCCGCTCTCGTGGAAGAAGGCAAGAGAGGAGTTCGCCCCAAAACCTTCTCACTCCCGCGCGGAAAAGGCGCCGCGTCAGGCGCGAAATATCCCTGTTCTCGGCCGATCAGGGAACTTTAGTTCCCTGAAGCGCCGAATTCATTCCCTGTTCGACCGCGTAGGGAATTAGCCCGGAAATGCCTTGAATTGCTGGGTTTTCTGGGATGGTTTTCCTGGAGTGCGCCCATTAACTGAGACACTTTTAATTGGGTGACATGGCTTCCGAGGAGGAACCATGTCGAAACGAACGCTGCGAGTATTTTCAAGGGAGTTCAAGCACCGGACGGTGCTTCGTCTTGAGAAGGGGGAGAGAGTAGGCCCGGTGGCCGAAGAGGCCGGGGTCAAGTCCCAGCTTTTGTATGACTGGTGGGCGGCCTATCGGGCGATGGGGGTTGCTGGGCTGAGCCGCAAGCGGGGACGGAAGCCCGGTTGGAGGCGAAGCCAGGCGTCGGCGGGTTTGGCGTCGTCCGATGCGGCGTCCTCTTCGGACGCCGCCTCGTCCTCCGCCAAGCCCGCCGACGAGCTCGCCCAAGCCAGGGCGCGCCTTGCCGAACTCGAGCGCCTGGTCGGCCGGCAGCAAGTGGATCTGCATTTTTTTCGCGAAGCCTTGCGGCTCTGGGACGCGACCAGCCAGGAAAGCGGCGCGCCCACCTCTACGCGGTCATCGGGGGAATGATCGCCGTCGAGCCGCAAGGCTTTCTCACGGACGACGCCACCGTCGAGCGCCTGTGCGCGTTGGGCGGCGTGTCGCGCGCCGGCTACTATCGGCATTTCGGGCCCCATCCGGCCAAGCGCGACGACGCCGACTTGCGCGATCTCATCCAAAAGATTGCACTCGACAACCGCTGCTACGGCTATCGCCGCATCGCCCAAGAGCTCAGGCGCCAAGGCCTGATCGTCAACGACAAGCGGGTGCGCAGACTGACGCGCGAGGACAATCTTCTGAGCCAACGCGCCAAGCCCTTCGTCCCGGCCACCACGATGAGCCGGCACGGCTTCGCCATCGTCCCCAACCTGACGCGCGGCCTCGTTCCCACCGGGCTCGATCAGATCTGGGTCGCCGACATCACCTATGTGCGGCTGGCGGAGGGCTTCGTCTATCTGGCGGCGATCCTCGACGCCTTCTCGCGCAAGGTCATCGGCTGGGCGATCGCCGACCATCTCGAGGCCAGTCTGGCGATCGAGGCTCTCGACATGGCGCTCGCCGCCCGAAATCCTGCGCCTGACAGCCTCATCCACCATTCCGATCGCGGCGTGCAATACGCCTGCGGCGCATATCAAGAGCGACTCGAAAAGCATAAGATCGCCGCCAGCATGAGCCGGGTGGGCAATCCTTATGACAACGCCAAGGCGGAGAGCTTCATGAAGACGCTGAAAACCGAGGAGGTCGAAGCCAAAACCTATCTCGACCTCGACGACGCCCGCCGTCAGATCGGCGCCTTCATCGACACCATCTATAATAAGAAGCGCCTGCACTCGGCGCTCGGCTACAAACCCCCGATCGAGTTCGCCGAACTCCGCCGGGACAACTGCAACCGGGCAAACCAGGACAAAGCCTTGTCAGTCAATTAGCTTGTGTCTCAGCGATGGGGCGCAGTCCATTCCCCTGAAACGGCAAGAACGGCGGAAATTCGCTGCATTTTTCCCTGTTGGCAGGGAATCCCGACTTTGGCGGCGGCGTGAGGTGCGGGTCGCGGCCAAGCCCCACGCTCCTATTCCCACTCGATCGTTTTAAGTCATCGTAACGCGCTGATTTTTCAGCGCAAATTTTTTCTGCCGACGGTCAAAGCCCGACCATCGAGCCGTCAAAATTTTTCGCTTATGATTTCAAAGGAAAATTCGCGCGATTCGAATTCAGCGGCGTTTCAGCGTCTATCGACAACGATCGGTCGATTTTTCACGCCATCGGCCATGGGGTGCGCTACGCGCCGATACAAGGAAAGACCGTCAGCCATTCGTAGCACAACGCGTTCGCACTCGCCATGCTCGCTACTCACCGTCACTCTTGGAACGACGCCATCAACGAAGTGCAACGGCGCCTGTTTTCGGTCGGCTCGAATTCCGCCCGATGTCCACGCAACCTCGATGGTGAGCGGACAGCCCCCGTCACTAGTCGAAACGCCATGTGCGCGTGCCCTTCACATTGTGTAGCCCGGTTTCTTGTGGTGTTTTCCGCACTCCCAAGAATGCCCGGTTTGTCAGACCTTCAAGTGCTGATCAGGGATGCCGCGCACTACCTGATCTAGCCCTTGGCACGCAACTGCATCTGGCCGGGCGCTTCTTCAATCTCCCTGATCGCCTGTATCGCGAAGCGCCCCAGATCAGGATAGATCGACCAAGCACGAAGCAGCGGAATGTCGCTCGCGCTACCGAACCGCCCCACATTCACCAATGCCTTTTCGATCACGTCTTCGATGCGGAAGAACTCGAAATAGCCAGATTGAAGGGTCGGCTTTTCAAGGGCCGCCCGGTAGATCGCCGCGACCTCATCGGGGAAGAACTGTCCAAAAGAGGTCACCACCGGCTCCGAACCTGGAAGCCGCCGTGCGCTTTCCGCGAACATGTGGTCCGACCTGAAGAATTCCCCAACGACGGCAGCCGCGACACCGGTTTCATGGCGCGACAGGATGGCGAGCGGCGCTGCACAATTCGACTTGCGTTCCGAAAATGGAAGGTCGTCGCGATTCAGCCAGTAGAGAAGCCGGCCGCAAGCCAGCAGCGCATGGTCTGCTGCAGAAACCGCTTCGGCCGACCGGTCAGGCAACGGGCAGCGCAAGCGCGCCAACGCTGCGTAGGCCATCTCGAACGTGCGAATGCTGTCCTGAAAGAATGCATCCTTCTTGGGCGGCAATCCCGTCCAGCGCTCAATGATTGGCCCGACAGTCTGGTCCGAATGTGATGCGACCTCCGCGATCAAGGAAGGGGTGAACATCGAGTTGCGATCGACGCTCTTGGCGGCCATGACCTGCAAGGCCTTGCGGTCGTCGCCGGAAAGGTCGTTCCAGGCTTGGCAATACGCGCCATCATAGGGATGATCGAATTGCGCGTTCCATAGGCCGGCCGCGCGCCTCCATGAATTAGGATTGTCCCGGTCGGCCAATACCTCGTTCATCTCCGCCCCAACGGTCGCGACGTGTTCTTCCTGATCGTCGTCGAGCGCGCCGAGGGATTTGAGCGCATCGATCATCCCCCAGGCGTCAACGCCGCCATTGGTCATGCACGTCGCCTCGATGGCGGCAGTCAATGCGCGACGCTCATCGTCATCTAATGCGTGGGCGCTCATCATCGCCGCATGCATCAGCCCGAGCCGCAGATGATGGGCGGCTCTCGGCCAGATTCGGACGAGAATCCCGGGAAGGATCGTTCCGATCGACGGCGCGTCACGACTGGAATACTTGTCGAGTTCGATCAGCAGGCCAATCTGGCCAGGGCTCAAGGTTTCGGACTGCAACCGCCCGCGCAGGTTCACATTCGCTGCGACTTTTGGTCCGTTGTAGAGGTGACCGCTTGAAATGGGGCTGCAAATGCACGAAAGCCCAATTTCGCGCATCCCGACGCCCGCGTAGCAAACCGCATAGAGGCCCGTTCGTAGACCAAGCTTCTTTTCCCTCGCTTGATCAAGCAATCTGCGGTGCTCTTCGGCTAGCCGATCATCCATTTTCCCTATGAGAGCGAGCAATTGATCGAGACGCCGACCCGCTACCAGCTCGTGCGGAATGGCCGCAAGAAGCGCACGGTCCTGTGTGGACCACGGCTGAACCGTCTCCGGCTTTACTTGCACGTGCCACATGAACTCATCGGAAACATCAAACCGCACGGCCTCGATTTCCTGGCCGACCCGCGCAAGTACCTCGTTACAGCGCTCGTTTGCCCAACGCTGCGCATCAGATCCGCATTGGCCTGCCAGGCAGGCCTCAATTACTCGCGCGTCTGTTAGATGTGGCAACACCTGCCGCCGGAAGCTGTCATCATCGATCGCTCCCAGTACGAACGGCCTCATCTCAAGATGTTGCGGCAATCGCAGCGCAGTCACCACCGCTTCAGGATCGTCACCCGCGCGGCGGATGATCGCTTCGGCCGCGAATACGTTGAGGAACATTTCGTGGCTGAAACTCACCCGGTCACCACGTGTGCCCAGAATGTTTGCATCTGCAAGCGTCTGCAATAAGGCGCCCGATACCCCTTCCCGATCTGACAGGCGGTCTAGCTCGCGGACCGAAAGGCCGAAACTTATGCGCTCGGTCATCATTCCAGCGATACGGGATAGAGCGCGAATGCCATCGGAGGCGGCAGAGCCAAGCCGTTCGCGCACATAGGCATCGAACAGACCATACTTACTGGTGTCAGGCGGCAACTGTTGTCCCAACTGCCCGATCATCTTCGCTTCAAGGCCGCTTCCGACGGTGCCGAGCAACTCCGCAAACGGTTCGGCAGAAACGCCGCGGGCCGCCTGTTGCGCGATGGCCAGTTTTGTTTTGGTGTCGGGAATCTGTACCGCGTAGCTGCGTGCGGGTAGAAGATCGCCGCGCTCAAGCGGCATCCTACTGGAGATGACGGCTCGCGCATCGTACCTCTTCACGGCCGCAGCAATACTTCGCGTCAAGCGCTGTCGTTCCCCTGGCGTGCATTCGTTGTAGCCGTCCACGACAAGCATAAGTCGGCGGTTCAGCCGCCGCGCAGCGGAAATCACCGCGGCAGCAGACCTCGCCTCGAGCAAGGCGGCCTCACGATTTACTACATCGCGCAAGTTTCCTTCAAAATCCTTCGCCGGCACGACGATCGGCACGTTTCCGCGCGCCAACCCGGCGAGCCCGATGCTGTAGGAGAGCAAGCTCTTGCCGCATCCTGAAGGTCCCATCAGCAATACATTGTCGTCTTGCACGGAGCGTTCCAGCACGACCTCCGACGGAAGCTCTTCGCTTTCGCAAACGCACGACATGGGCACCATCTCAGACGCAGATGCGCCGTAGGTTCGAATGAATGCTTCACCGTAGGTGCCGAGCAACTGCTCAGCATCGAGCAATTGCGGGCTCAAGGCCGCCTCGATCGACGGTGCCGCGGTCAAGCGATGGTGGGCCGCGAAGGCTCGCCACTGATCCAACGACCACCCGTCACGCTTCATTGATGTGATAAAAGCCGGAAGTTCAGCGAGGCCGCCGATCGAAACTTTGAAATCACTCTGCGGGATCGTCGAACCCGAAGGAACGGCTGGAGCGAAGACCAGGGCCGCATTCGGATAGGGGACGTCGGCCCCGGCGAAGCTTCGCATCGCATCACGGAGCGCCAGCTTCTCGCCGATGACCTGGAGATATGGATTTGCGAATTTTTTCCAGGCACCGGCAACAAGTTGGGCTTCCCAACTGCCGTTGCGGCCGCCGCGCACGGCCGAAGTGAAGCCTTTTGACTCGGTGACCAGCGCGGCGCGGTCAATCGCAATGACGAGATCGACCTGCCGATCGCCAAGATTTACATTCGCAAACATGACGGCTGGAATGTCATGCGCTGACAGAGATTCATAGGCGTGCTTCAGCGTGGCCCGCTCGGAAGCATGCTCAATCGGCGCGCCCATAAAGATCTCTATCGAGGCCAACAAGGACTCCGCAGTGCAGGGTGGACTGGATGGTGACGGACCTTAAAGCTCCCATCGATTTGCTCTCCCGCGAGCCGGAACGCACCGAGGCCAGCTCGCGCCGCTTCGATTAGAAACGCCGTCCGGGAGTTCCCGCTACCGGGGAGAAAGTCATATAGAAGGCTGGCCATGTCTTCGACGGCCTGGGCTTCGCGGAATGACAGCTTTACTCGTCGTCCCTCCGTCTCCCGCATGCGCTCTCCTTGTTCGTCCCAAAAGGGTGCGGACAGCCGTCGCATTGAGCGGAGGTCGTAGCGCTCCACCTCCGCCCGCACACGCCGCAAACCACCGGCCTTGATCCAATTCCGATGGCGGCGCTCTGCAGAGCGAAGCGTCATCCCCATCAGGTAGGAGACCGCTATCGGGCTCTTGCCCAGGTCGAAAAGTCGGTAGCAGATCTCGACGCCTCGTTCCGTAAGGTGTCCCGTCGCAGGAATGAAGTCGTCGCCGTATCCTTGACGGCCGGGCCGATGATTGGCAGGAAACCGAGGCGACAGGTCCTCGACGAGTTCCGTGCTCCGGAGATCGAGTTCGGCGTTGATCGCGCCATAGCGTTCACGTTCGCGAGCAATTTGCTTGGTGATGAGGCGGTCTAAACGCTTCAGGTCTTGTTCGTATGTATGCTCGGCAAGTTCGAACAGCATACTATCCATGGAAAGGGTCAAAATGAGCTTGGCCCGCGCACGTTCCCACAGTGAGCGCCGAAAGGCACGCAGTCGACCCAGAGCCTCGCCCTTATAAGTTGGTGCGGCATAAGCCACGTGATCGATCGCCCAATAGTTCCGGTTGACGTCGGACATCACCAGGTGAATCCGGTGCGCGATGTCGTTCCGGTAATCCAGGAGCCCCTTCAGCTCGGCCGCTTCTGCCTCGGTGAAGATGCCAATCGTGACGGCGTAACCAAGAGCGACCTTGAGTTTTTTGCCTTGCTGCCGCTCACTTGCTAAGACATGGCGAAGGGAAGCTGCATCTTCCGCTGCGAGCTTCCCGGCCGTCTGAGCGTCTCGCAATAGATCGGCCAAGACATGTTGTAGCCGCCGTTCCTCGGGTGGGTCCCAGATCGCCTCGCCCTCTTGGCGGGTGGCAGCACGATGGACGTCGGTCAACAAGAAGGCACGGACTTCCTCGGCGTAGAAAAGGTAAACTGTGGCCTCGGTCGCCCTGTAGCGCAGGATGTTGCGCTCCAGCCCCGATGGCCGTCCGCCGCGGGGGTCATCGTAATGGCTAGCCGGGAAGGCTCGGCCGAAATCGCGTTTCGCGTGAAGCTTTGTTACACCAGCCATTGGGAGCTTCCTCATGCATCCGCGCGTGGCCACCGCACCCTACCTCGGCCAAGGCGCAATGCATCGACCACTGCCGTCTCGCCGGGTAATCGGCCCGAAAACAGACTTGGCTTCGGATCCACGGCCGGCTTTTTGAACGGGACCACCCGTCGATAGTCCGGCGTGGATAGCCACGTGCGCCCATCCCCTTCGTCCGTGATGATCCGATAAAGCCCGCCCGGCGGTGCCGAGTGCGCCGGAACGTCGAGCAACCTCTTGTAGCGTTCGATCGACCACTTCTGGATTCCGCCACTGAGAGCCTCGGTCCTGAAGCGCGCCCAGAGAGCGGCGGTATCCGGCGTTGGCCAATCGCCCGCATCGGTGAACGCCGTGATTTCATCGGATTCCAACCATACGCGCATCTCGGCCGGCGTCACGAAAACAGGGTTGGTGGTTTGAATCGCTGCGATAGCCGCCCGCCTAGACGGGAGGCCCGCCCGGATCAACATCGACATCATGAACTGCGGCACCCCTGTCTCCAGAGATGCGGCTGCGCCACCCGGAATGATGTCCGGCGACCAGCCCAAAGTCAGACGCCGGGTCCTGATGGCTTCCAGTGCCCAAACCAGCCGGTACGTGAAGGCCTCCTCCACGATGCGCATATTGTGCGGTCCTATCTCCGAGACCTCCGCACCCGACACCCACCGTTTCAAGATCGCTTTCCAATTGCCGGGCAGCGCATTCTTCTTGTCGGGAATGAACGGTCGCATCACCAAAAGTCGCTCCCCGAGGCCCGCCAGGGCGTCCGCCAGTTCGTCGACGTCTCCTGGCAGAGACGCGGCGTCGGCTCGATCGATGAGTTCGCCCAGCTCCTCGTGCCATAGCGTCGATCGTCAACCCGGCTTCCAAGCCGACGCCCATCGCAAAATGGCCGCGGCGGGCCTGCGGCGTCGTCACCGACCAGATGAGATTAGCGCGCGCCTCGAACACCTTTCGGTGTTGCGCCTCCCTTCCTTCACCCTCGCGTGCTATTTGACGCGCCCAGAGCGATCCCTTGAGCGCTTCGTCGAGAAGCTTGGGCAAGTCGGCACGGTCGGCATCGAGCGCCTCCACCAAGCCGAAGACCGTTGCATCGAGGCGCTCGACTAACTCCGAGAGCGGTTCCTCTTCGATGCTTTCCTCCTCGTCTCCTCCCGCCTCTTCATCCTCGTCATCATCAGTCTCAGCTTCGGCATCGGGGGCTGCCGCAAGCTGAGCAGCGAGGGTCGCTTCCTCTGCCGGCGATCGCCACGCCTCGCGGGCGTTAGCGAGATATTCCCATGCATCGGCGCGAGCCAGCACACCCTCGCGAGCTAGGCGTTCAAGAATCTCGCCGACGATCTGGATCAGCCCACTCTTGAGCGTCCGGGCCTTTGAAGAGGCCACCAATCCTCGCCATTCTCCGCTCCGCCAATCGACGCGATCGAACATGACATGGACGATGAGCCCTTCCACGTCGACGAACGCGCGACCAGCGCGGCCGGCGACATTGGCGAACTCCTCGCCAGTGATCGGTTTGCCTGCTCGATACAGTGCCGGGACCAGCAAAACCGCCGCGTTAAGGTTGAGCCCCTGCGACAGCGTCGGCGATGCGACGATCACCTTGAGAACGCCTTCCGACAGCAGCACCTCCAACTCCCGCAGGAACGGGCTGGGCAGGCGTCCGTGGTGAATGGCCACACCGGCCTTCAGACTCGCCACAGCCGGATGATCTTCGCCGAGCCATTCCTTGCCGACCTCGAGTGCGCGGGCGATCGATGCTTCGTCATCCAGAAGCTGGGCCAGATAGCCGCGCTTACAAAGGTCGACAACTTGCTTTCCGTACCCCTCAACCCAGTTCGCCTGCGTCGAGAAGATGAGCGTCCGCTTGCCCTGCGCCGCAAACTCCCAGGCCGCGAATAAGGCGAGATGCGATGCCTTACGGGGATAGGGCTTCTTCTCACGGCCACGGGGCGACTTTTGGACCACGAATTGATCCAGGAACGGACCGTTGTTGGTCAAATCCAGGGTCAGGCGGGCATTAAGCCCACGCCACGCCAGCATACCGAAACGCTGGCGTGTCGGCCGCCAGTCGGATCGTACCGGCATCGCCGGGCTCGTCCGCCCGTATCCATGCCGTCAGATCGTCGAGCTCGTCTCCGCTCGGGAGGATCGCCGAGAGGCAGACAATACGGCGGTCGACCGATCCGCGCGGCGTAACAGGCGCTGTACCAACGTCTCGTAGCGGATCTCACGCTCGCTCGGCCCGATCATGTGGCCTTCATCCAGCACGATCAGCCCGACGTTATCGATCAGGCTCGGATCGCTTCTGAGCGCGAAATCGAGCTTCTCCGGCGTCGCAATGATGATCTCCCGCGAGCGAAGCGCGTCCTCGTCACCCGCCGAGAGCCCACTCGCGCCGTATAGCGACGACACGCTGAACCCGAGCGGCGCGAAGGTCTTACGAAACGATCGTTCCGTCTGGGCTGAGAGCGCGCGCAACGGCGTCACGATGAGAACTCGTCTCGCCGAGGACAGCGTCATCAAGGCGGCGATCTCAGCGACGCGCGTCTTCCCGGCGCTGGTGGGCAGTGCGACGACGAGGTCGTCCTTGACATCCGTCGATCGGCGCGCCGCCTCACGCTGCGACGGCCATAGCTCAACCTCCGAGTTCTTGCGGGCATAGAGCGATCCGATGAACAGTTGCCGCAGGTCCGGATATTTCTCTGCGGCACCGTCGGGCGGTTTGGTCGGAAGGTTTTGGTGCAACGAATGCTGCCATAGGTCGTCGATCAGATGTCGGCACAGGTTGGTGATCCACCAAAGCGGCACGTTTTCTGCGTTGTCGGCCAGGCTAACGGCGCTTGCGAGAAGCGAACGCGCCACGTCGAGCGGTTCCCCTTCGCCGGTCTCCAGCGCGAAATCGAAGAAGGCCAGCGCACGACAGATCGTGGTGTTGAGAATGATCGCGAGAAGCTCGTCGACATCGGCGTCCTCGCCGGACAGCTCTGCAGCTATCCGCTCGTCACCATGTGCCTCGTCGTTCAGCCAGTCGCGCACGAAAGCTCGAAGACCATCGAGATCGCGGAGTACCAACCGCATCACCGCCATCTCGCCCGGCGTCAAATTCAGGTCGCCTACTGCCTCGTTGAAGAGCGAATAGGCGACAGCCGAGAACCCAGCCAGATGGTAGGCCGTGGCGGCGATCGTCCTGCGGAAACCACGGTCGGCGGCCTCAGGGTCGGCATTCCGCACCAAAGCTTCGAAGGCGTTGCCGGCGCGCTCGAATGCCTTGTTCGTCAACTCGGAGGAGCCGGCCTGGGCACGAAGGGCCATTGCGGCACGAAGCAGCGCGAAGCCATGTTCTGCAAGGTCAGTATCGATCGTCGCGCCGAGCGGCGGGGCATTCTCGGGCAGAACGCCATCACTTCGCATCAGCGACCATGCTGCCCCGCGATAGAGCAGGCGGCCCTGCACTCCGTCCTGCGTCGCCCTCGTTAAGAATGCTTGCAGTTCCTCAGTCGTCTCCAAGGTCTTCCGCCTTCTCGTACATCTCCTTGATGAAGTCCTGGTGATCTTCGATGTGAAGATTCACGACGTACTGGTCCCGGTTGGTCCCCGCGCCTTCGAGATCGTCCTTCAGCGACGCGTGAGGGCCGTTGCCCGACATCGTGAAGAGCATGTGGTCGATGCGATCTGCGCGCAGGGTCTTCAGGCCGACTTCGTCGCGAAGGTCTGCGGCCCAGTTGGACATCGTCCTCGTCGTTGCTCTCGAGCAAGCGGTTCGCAACAAATGCCAACGAATCCGGCGTGCATCTGCCATTGTCGCGATTGAGGACCTTGCGGGCACTCGTGACTGTGGCTTTGCCGAGAACCTTGTTGCTCTTGGCTTCACCTTTCAGCAGCCAAAGCTTCGAGTCGTCGCCTCCATAGCCAGCCCCGATGAAGTCGTCGCCTCGCATCGCCATGTTGCGGCCGTCCTTGTAACGCAGGCGGCGCACTGGGACGCGCAGGCCGATTTCCTCCTCAACCAGTTCGGTCGCCAGTATCTCGCCGAGATCGCCCGAGCGGCCCTTGTCAGTCTGGGGAAGCTGCGCACGCAGAATTTCGGCGGCAACCTTGTAGCCGAGCCGCTGGACGTCATCGGCTATGCGCTCAAGCCGATCATAGTGGGAGCGCATGGTCTCGGCGAGGTCATCACGAATTTCGTCTCGTCCGCCGTCCTTTTCGACATACGTCCAATAGCGCTTGCGCTTGTCCTTTTCCTTCGTGGCATCACACCATTTCTTATAAAGCCCCATCTAACGGCCTCCGTCCTTCAATCGAACAGCCGCCGGATATCGGCCATAGGACGGAACAGCTTCATGGGCTGGTCCGGCAACGGCAGGAAGCTCTCCCGCTCATAGAAGCGGCGGGCGCTGTCGTCTTTCGCGTCGACGATCACCGCAAACGAGGCAACCTCGCTGCGGGCGGCGCGGTAGAGGGCGTCGGCCAGCAGGAACCTCCCATAACCCTTACCCTGTTGCCGGCGATCGACGGCAAGCCGGCCGAGAAGCGTCGCCGGGACGAGTGGATAGCGCGGCAGCCTGCGGGTGATATCAGCCGGAAATTCAGTGAGTTTCACTCCGGTCGCGGACAGTGTGTAATAGCCGCCGATGGCACCGTCCGGCAGCACGAGCACGAACGGCGCCGCCATATTCTTGCGGGCGTCCTGGCCAGCCTGACTTCGTAGATAGCGATCGAGCGCATCGACGCCGCTGACGAACGAACCGCGATCATGCTGCGGACCAAGCGCCTCGACCCGAAGCGATCGCTCTAGGAGCGCTCGGCACCGGCTATACGCCGGTGGCTTCGCGATAGCGGCGCACCGTGTCGCGCAGGCGATCGTTGACGGGCTTCGGATTCAGCAGCGCATCGACAAACGCCTGGCTGTCGCGAACCGACAGTTCGAGCTGCCTGATGCTCCTCGATCGCTCGTCGTGCGGCGTCCTGGACGCTGGTCAACACGAAATCGGTGACCGTCCGCCCCTGCAGGGCTGCGGCATGTTCGATGAGCGTCTTCTGCTCCGCCGTTACCCGCGTCTCAAGGCGTGCGCGCGGGTGCGGCCGCGGGGCGATTTCAAAACAGACTTTGCCATGTGCATTTCTCCTCAGCGAAATGTACGGCCAAAACCCGGCCGGTTCAAGCGCCGGCAACCCTCTCCAAGGAGGAACGCTTGCATTCAACACGGAAATGAATATATTCAAAAGCAGTGTGAATTTCAAGGATTCGTCTCGTGGACGCAGAAATGGGCACCATGCTTGCCGAAATCCGCGATGCTGCCGGCATGACGCAGCGACAAGTGGCCGAGCGGATGAGCGCCAACCAAACCCGAGTCTCGCGGATCGAAGCCGGCGACGGAGACGACAGCGACATCGCATCATTTCTCGATGCGCTTGGAACGCCCCGAGCGGAATCTTTCGCCGAATTGCTGAAGGTAGAGTGGCTGCACCTGCCTCGTCCGTCCCTCCGACATCCTGATCTCGACACGCTGGTGGAGATCGAACGCGCATTGACGCGCATCCGTGCATTCCTAACCGATGGGCAGGTGCCGACGGCGCTGGCGGGTCAGGCCGAACTCCTCGAAAAGCGGCTTGAGGAAGCCGGCCGATATCTCCTCGCGCTCGACCACGACGTCATCTACGTCGGTGAAATCGGTGTTGGTAAGACAACTGCCGCCTGCCGGCAGGCCGGGCTTGTAATCGACGAAGCAACCGCCGCCGACCTGAAAGGGATGATGCTCGACACCGGCGGCGGTCGCACGAACTCTTTGTGATGTCCGTGTCGAGACTGGCGAACGCTTTGCCTTAACGGTCGAACCCATCGCTGATGAGGAGATTTACAAACTCGTCGCGGAGGTCTGCCGGGGCATTTACGAAAAGCTCGGCAGTGATAGCTCGCCCACGTCGCCGGAATTCAAACCGGCGGAGGAGGTCGAACGCGCGCTCCGCAACATGGCAGGGTTGCCTCGCCCCGCGCGGGCGCGAAAGGGCGCGGTCGCGGGCCCAGACCCTGCCGCCGATCTCGCGCGGCAATATCCAAAACTCGATGATTTCATCGCGGAGTTCGCTGCGCGTCTCAGCTTGTGGCGCCGGAGCCGGCGCGCTATCGAATTCGATGGCGTCGATCCCAAAGCCGGGCGCCAGTGGCTGCGATCGACCTTTACGGCGATCAACAACGGCCGGCACGCAGACTTCTCCCTACCGGCGCGGATCGCCGTAACAGCACCCTTCAGCCTGGTTCCGGGAGTCCGCTTGGCGATAGCAGTAGTCGACACGCGCGGTGTGGACGGCAGCGCTGTTCGTCCCGACATCCTCGCTCACCTCAAGAATGATCGTGCAGTGACCTTGCTCTGCTCAAAATGGGGCAGCGCACCGGATCCAAGCGCCCAGAATCTCATCACATATGTAACGGAAACAGACGCCGATCCTTCGTTGCTCAACCGGGTTGCCGTCGTCGCGCTGGCGCGTTCCGGCGATGCGCTGTCAATGCGCCATGACTCCGGCGAGAGCGCCGAGGACGTTGCACAGGGTTATGACATCAAGCTCGGCCAAATCGAGGACGCTCTCCAAAAAATCGGAATGCAAGGCGTCGACGCGGTCGCATTTGATGCCAGCGCTGACGACCCTGCGGGCCTCACGACTTTCATCGTGGAGAAGATCGGATCGGTTCGCAAAATCCAGGCGGATGCGGCCCGCGCCACGATCCTCGCGATGGACCAGATGCTGTCGAATCAGCAAGAGGCCCAGGCCATGGCGGCGATGGAAACGGTTGGCGGCAACCTGGAGCGCTTCGCCGACCGCAACCACACGCTGCGCGGTGCGCGCCGGCCCGCCTACGAGCGGCTGATCGCCGCGGTGACGACCTTACACCCACGCACTGTATGGGCAGCGACACGCCGCGCGGGACGGTTTTGGAACTTTGATGCCTTCCAGTATCTCGGCGATGGTGCCGCAGCCGAAGCCAAGGTCCGCTCGTCCGATGTCATTGCCGGATTGACGGCGATTATCGAGTTGGACCAAAGCAATCCCGAGCTCGCAAGCGCGCATGGCTTCCTTGCACAGATTCTCGCCAACGCGGCCCAGTGGGAAGCTGATTTCGTGAACGCCGCACGGCATCATGCCGCAGCAGTCTATCGCGAACCTCTTGGGCGCGCGCAGGACCTTTGGGATCGCTGTGAGGCCGCTTATGGCACCAGCATGGGCGGCTATCGGGAGAGCGTCGCCGCAGACCTGCGCGGCTGGTTCGAGGAGAACGTCGAGTTGCGCGAAGAGCTCGATCGCCGAGTAACCCGAGCTTGGGAGACCAGTGTTATCACGCCGCTTCGCCGGGCCGCCGGCTTGACCGCTCAGATGCCGGTCGCGTCTATGCGATCCGACGAGTGACGCCGATGGCAAACTTCAACAATTTTCAGGTGATGGAACCCGAGACTCGGGATCTCGTCCTCGATCTCATGGAAAACGCAGACCGCCAGCGGTCGGCTTTCATGTCCTTCGTCAGTATCTGGATGGCCTTTAATGGCTGGATGGCGGCTGTCACTGGGCAGGAGACCGATGCGAACATGATTCGCGAGATCGCGACCAATGATCGCCTGATCAAAGCCTATACAGAGCTGCTGGAGAGTTCTCGAGCTTTCCACCGCCTAGTCTCGGATTTCGCGACGATGTGGCCGGTGCTGAATGTGCGCGACGTCCGCAAGAAGCTCGGCCGCGACGCCTTTTGGCGGCTTGAGCGCGACGCCCTCGTCGCTGCCTGCGACGCTGCAACAGTGAAGAAGCAACCCATCGGCTGGGACGCAGGCGCCACGCCGTCGTGGGAACAGTTGTTGCGCACGATCTACCAAGTACGATGCAATTTGTTTCACGGTGAAAAGTCCCCACAAAACGCCCGCGATCGTCAACTCATCCTCAAATCGGATCGAATTCTCCGAGCCTTTCTCGCCGAGGCCGGATGTTTTGAGTGGCGCGAGTGACCACCTCAACCGTCGCGCCCTGCAGTCGCAAAAGACAGTTACACTCACCGGCCATCGTCGCCATAGGCATGCAACGCCCCCGCCAGCCCGGTTCGACGGGCCAGGTTCGTCGGCGCATTGGGGGCGGATGAGCGGCGCCGCTCTGCGGCGCTAAACATCAGCTTCGACAGGCGGCCTAACATCGTCGCCCAGAGTTGGCATCGGATCGCTTTCGTTTTGGACTAGCGTCTTTGACCAAAGGACTGAGGTCTCGTAATACGCCTTGCAGATGACCTCCCCATCAGCCTCGAACCAATGCGTCGCTTCAGGCACCAGCGCGTGAGGAAGCGGGCGTTGAGCAAAGGGATTGTGAAAGACTTCGAGCTCGGCCGACCACGGCTCATAGCCTTGCGGCCAGAGCCCCCGGTATTCATTGCTGGTGATGTCTAGGCAAAACGGGATGCCGTCGAGCGCGCCAGGCGTTCGATCATAGAATTTGCCGAGTCGGACATAGCGAAGCCCCTTCGCCAATGCGCCGGCCGATACGCCAACGCGGTTGAATTTGCTGATCGCACAGGCATTGGTGAAAATGACCGCCGATAGCTCGCTATGGTCTGCGTTGCGGAACAGACCGGCTGGGAAAGCTGACTCGCCCAGCAGATGGGAAGACTGGCTCGATACCGCAACGACGCGACCGTCCACCTCCGCCCTCTCGACGTGCATTCCAAACAGATAGCCGACCAGCGCCTCCCGGCTCCAGGTCATCGATGCCGGCGCATGGAAATCCGCCAGCGCGATCGCAAATGGCTTACCCGAAACATGCGCCAGACGGTCGTACCGGCGCTGCAACTTGCTTCCCAATGTTTTGGCGAACCGCACTGCCGCCGGTCCCAAGAAGCGCTCGCGCACGTCCTCTGGTGGCTCGGTCGGCTTTGAATTCACATGGTCGTAGGGCACCGGCGGGTTCGCCGTCACCGCTTCAATCCAAGCCTGGCCGCCGCGGCGATTCTGGATGTGAAAATCCGGGGATGGATAGGGTTGCGCCACCAGGAGCCCTTGCTCCCGTAACGAGGCGAGCAGGTGTGCCTCCCATAGGCGCGTGTGAAAATTGCCCGTCTGGCAATCGCCTGCCCAGCTTCGATCCGGGTTCGGTAGCGCCAAGTACACTTGGTTGAGCAACCATGCGGCGATGTGGTGGGTCGGCTGCATAAGTAGCTTGAACACTGCGCTGGGCTCGCGACCTTGCAGGTCATAGAGCGCTGGACGGCGCTGCATATTCGCCGGGATCGGTTCAGGCGGAGCGCCCTCCTTCATCGCCAGTTCCATTATCGCGCGAGCCTCCGCAGCAGTCGGGAGCTCATGCTGCTGCAACGTGATCATCCAGACATGATCTTCACGCCGTCGCATCACGAGAACACCGAAGCGCCCGTCATTGTCGTCTCTGGTCAGCACACCACAGGCGAGATCGTCTTCGCTCCGCCACGCGCCAATGGGCGGGCGATTCCCGAAGCCGTGGCCGCGCGGCAGCGCCAGCGCATAGACGTCGAACAATGTCTGCGGGAGTTCACGCATCGACAACTTCCCGTCGCCCGGCATCTAGCCGGAACAGGACCTCGATGAGCCGCTCGCCTGTCACTTGCCCTTCCAAACGCCCTGTCCGTCGTACATCTCGCATTGCTGAAAACCGAACGCATTCCAGAGCATGTTGAACACCGGGCGCATCAATGCCGGAACGTCGGTTCTGAAATTGTCGATATAGAGTTCAGGCAGCGCCAGGATCTCTCGATTCAGAGGACCCGCATCCGACCAGCCCGCAAGGTCGGGACTGTAGCGATAGAAGCATTGAGCGACATCGCACAGCGACAAGAACGCATATACGGGAAGCCCGGCATCGAACGCCTCCAGCACGCTGAGATATTGGCGGAGAGCGAAGACCACCTTGTTCGTGAACTCGGCCGCTACGAAATAGGGATTCCCATCGGCGTCGCGCTTGCTGAGATTGCCAACGCCCTCGATGGCGCCCGAGCGAAAGAACTGCGCGTAGCTTTGCCGGCCTCCAGCAGGGCGATCGGCATAGTTCAGAAAGCCGTCGATATTGATGCCGGGGCGATTTCCGGCCCCCATGCCGTCGAGCGGCAGAGGAACATGCGTGCCCGCCGCGACCGCCGACACTACGTCCAGCAATCGGCCGTCAGCGAATGCCGGTAGGGGCACGACGTGAAGCACGACCTTGCCGCCAGGCCCGAGAGGAACCGGTGTCTCGCCCGCCGTAATTCTGACGATGCGATCGGTTCGAAAGGCGGCGATGCGCTCGGCGATCCGAGGCGCCTCAGTGAAGATGTGGCGCAGCTCTTCGACGTTGGGCTCATACTTTCCAGAGGAGGCCCTGGCCCAAAAGCGGCTTCGGTTCTTGTAGGTCACGCGATGCGGCGGCGCGTAGCTTCTCGGCACCCGCACGATGATGACAGCTCCGCCCTCGGCCAGTGCGACGGCTCGCGTCTGCAAATTACGGATGCGGGGTTCGAGGCCGGTTCGCGCGATATCCTCGAGCCGACGCCGCTCGTCGTCGGCATGCCGGTGAATGGCACGATGGCGTTCGGAACGCCGCCGGCCTCGGTGACACCGATTACAAGATCGCCGCCGGCCGTATTGGCAAATGACGATACATCCGCCAGCAATTCGGCGTGATCGGCTTCTTTGCCACCGTATGTTGCCTGCTTGTAGTCGATATAAAGCGATTCCGCCGCCCCCGCCGCGATCAGGCGCCGCACGTCCGCCTCGGTGATCCTGTCCAGCGGAATGTCGAGCAACGCCATGCAAGCCGTCCCCTTTGCCCCGACGCCGCCCTTCGCGCCTAGCCAGTCATGCGGCTGCGGCGGTGATGGTTCGGAATTTGGTTGAAAATCAGATCGTTCATCTGCGCCCAGTGCAGTTCACGCTCCTGGGCATCCGGATCGGCGACAAGCTGCCAACCCTCTGCGCGCGTCCACTCGAAGACGACGCTTCCGATGTGAAGAACCAGGTAGACGCGCTCAAACCGGGAGCCGCACAGCGAGCCATGGAAGAGCCGGTTCAGTTCGTCGGTCTGCACGAGACCCGGCACGATCATCGTCGACGCGGCCGCACCCCACCGATTAAGGCAAGCCGAGACGACCAACCAGCTCTGCGCGACCGCGTCACGGGTGTCGTGGCGCGCAGCGATGGCGCATTTCTCCTGAAGCCGAAGCGCGAGCCCAGGGCGATAGTCGGCAACGCCCCACACGCCGAACGGCGCCTGCGTCGCCCGCGCCGTCGCCTCTTCCTTCGCCCGGGCGAGTGACCCGCGCTTGCCAGGGGCCTGACCCTCATCGGCGTGAAAGATCGTATGCTGGGCGCCGACCCTCCGGCCATCGAGATCGAAAACAACGTCGAGGCCCCGCTCGACCGGACCGAGCACAGTCTTCGCATCGCGAATATTCGTGACGTTCATGCCGCACAAAGCGGCGAGATGCTGAACAGCCCAAAGCTCAGCGGCGAGGTCCGGCATAGTTGTGACTCCAGGTCGCGTTCCAAATCTGGGCGCTCGAAGCACGGGGCCATCCCGGCGATGCTATACCCTGGAAGCGCCAGAATATTGCCGAGGCCCGCGCCGGTCAACGACGCCACCCTGACCACTATGATAAGCTTAGGCGATGATGCCCGCCATCGACAGCTTCTGGGATATCCTGAGCCAGGACGAAGCCGACTTCGCGCAGACGATCATACTCGAGTTGGCAAACCAGCCTTGGGCTCAACCGATCGTCGCGGCCATCAACGACAACGGCGGTCTCAAACGCGAGAACAAAGACCGCCTCTTTGAGCTGCGATTCGCGTACGCGCTGCATCTAGCCGGAATTACCCCCGATTATGAGATACCCGGCGAAGCGAGATCCACGATCGATTTTGGGTTTGCGTCGCAGGGCCGGCGATGGGCCGTCGAACTACTACGACTGGGCGAAACGCAAGCAGTAAAGGCGGCAACCGGACACAGTGTCGACGAACACGGCACCGCATGGAGCGGGCGGGTCTTGTCGACGATCGCCGAGGATCCAACGCAATCGACTGAAGGCGAAACGCTCAAGGCCGTGCAAAGGATTTGCCAGAAATGCGAGCAAGCCGGACGACCCCACAAGTTCCCGACGCCTGGCGAAGCCTACCATATGATCCTGGTGGACTTCCGGACGGTACTGAACGGCGGTGACGTCCATGACAGACTTCATGTCGCCCTTGGTGCGGAGTCCGTCGCTCCTCAATATCGCCTCGCTTGGCAGGGGCAACCAATATCCGGCGTCTTCAGCACACGGACAGCCGTCCGCGGCGCGGCCGAAGTTCGCGAACGCGTCCACTTCCTTGGGTTTGTCCGGGAGCGCACCTACAAGCGGGATGAATTCGGCGCGGTACTCGACCTCGTCGCCAACCCATACCTTTTCCCCGACGCTGCCGTCGTCAGAGCTGCCCGCGCGACCTGGCCCCTACAGCCGGTCAGGATTCTGAACGCCGCGGATTAGCAAGGGCAAAGCCTAGCCTGCGACGGCGCGGCCAAATTTGGATTCCAGTGCCGCCATCGTAGCTCAGCTACGACCAATCGAATTATTTCAAACGGGCGGGAAGGCCTTCCCCTGCGGCCGACGCCTGTCATCGCCGGCGCACCCCCTTCTGCGGGGGACACCCCGCAACGCCCCGAGAGTGAGAGTGTGGACGGGTTTTCCGTGACGGGTTGAGGGCTGGGAGAGAGGCTCCCGGCACCCGTCGCGGAGATCCGCGATGTCCAGACGCACCGCTCGCGCCCGTTCCGGCTCCGACCGGATGAGTCTCTATGACGACATCACCACCAAGATCATCGGCGAGCTGGAGGCCGGCCGCGTGCCCTGGGTCCAGCCCTGGGGGACCGCGGCTGCGAAGGCGCCGCTCGCCATGCCCAAGAACGCCGCTACCAGGCCGACAATACTCCGGGATCAATGTGCTGATCCTCTGGGGCTCGCTGATCGAGTATGGTTTCCCGGTCCAGGGCTGGCTGACGTTTCGCCAGGCGCTCGGCCTCGGCGGCAACGTCCGCAAAGGTGAGCAGGGCACCACCGTCGTCTACGCCGACCGCTTCATTCCCGACGACGAGAAGAAACGGGCACGAGAGACCGGCGAGGACGCGCAAACGATCCCGTTCCTCAAGCGCTTCACCGTCTTCAACCTGGCGCAATGCGAAGGGCTGCCGGAGGATCTCGTGGTCGCCGCGCCACCGCCGGAGCCCGGGCTGATCGAGCCCAGGGTCGAAGCACTCATCAAGGCCACCGGCATCGATTTCCGCATCGGCGGCAGCCGGGCCTTCTACATGCCCGCGCACGACTATGTACAGGTCCCGCCGCCGCAAGCCTATTTCGAGCCGATCAACTGGCACCGCACCGCGCTGCATGAGCTCGGTCACGCCAGCGGTGCCCCGCACCGGCTGAACCGCGATCTATCCGGCTCCTTCGGGTCGAAGAACTATGCGTTCGAAGAACTGGTCGCGGAAATGAATGCCGCCTTCTGCTGCGCCTCGCTCGGCATCGTGCCGACCGTCCGCCACGCCGACTATATCGGCTCGTGGCTAGAAGTGCTCCGTGAGGATAATCGCGCCATCGTCCGCGCCGCCTCGCAGGCGAGCAAGGCTGCCGACTTCCTCCTCGGCTTTCTTGCGGGCGAGGAGCTCGTGTCGCCGGCGTCGGGACAACAAGCCGCATAGTGCAGCCTTGCGCGGATCGTCGTGGAGTCTACCCGAGAACGAGACCGTTCTTCGCAGAGCAGTACACCCGTTCGTAGCATTGCTCGACGACCCGCCTGTTGTACCGGGCTAGCATGTCACGGTTGTTCCGAGTCATCGTTACATTGATCGTGGCCTGCGGGCGCTGCTTCCACGCATCCAACGCGTTGGCCACGAAATCAGGCGACGCGCGTCCCTGAACGAGCGTGGCGGCGTCGGCAAAGATGTAATCGACAAACGCGGTCGAGCAGAGATTGAACGACATCGCCATGTGAACGCCATCGGGAATCGGCTGGCTGAAGCCGCGATCCGACAACAGACAGTGGTCGTTGTCATACGCCCACACAAACGCAGCGGCTTGTCTCGTCCGGTTTTCCATCAGTCCCTTGATTAGGCTCTCGAACAGGTTCGGCCGATCGCTGCCGGTGCGTATCAGCAGGATGAACAGCAGGCGCAGCCATTCCACGTAAGTTTGGTCAGAGATGCCGAGTTGGGCGCAAAGATAGGCTTGGTGCGGCTTCCGTCCGGTGACGATCTTACGGTACGTCGCTAAAAGCTCGGGATCGGTCGGCTCGTAGGACGCAACACCTGGGAAGCTGTTCAGTACCTTCTCGATACAGAAGGGATTGCGGATGAAATTGAGAAGCTTCGCCGCAAACAGGTCGATGATCTCGGCCTTGATGTCGGCATCGCGCACCGCGAGTTTTGCCAGGAGACCCCTTGTGTGGGATTCCAAATTCACCTCGTACTTGTGAAACAGCTCCTCCAGATTCACACGGAGCCGGCTACCCCCTGGCACGTCGAAGCTGAACAAATCGAGCATGGAAAGCGTGGCGTCGATCGAATGGCCGCGTGGATTTTCGAGGGCGATCTCGTAGGTCTGCCGATTGACCAGCCGGAACGAATAGATCCTGAATTTTCCGCCTGCGCTGCCGGGATTGAGCGCATTGAGCTTCTGCTCCACCCGCGGCAGAAAATGCTGGTTGCGTGTCGCGTTCCCTCGCATCCGTCGATCCGACCACCTTTCACGACGAGGATAGCATAGGCGAACGTGTCGGCGTGGCGGGCGCAGCGCCCGCTACGGGATGGTCTGGGAGAGAGGAAGAGGGCTGCGCCGGTCTTCGTGACGGGTTGGAAGCCGAGAGAGAGTCTTTCGGCGCCCGTCGCGGAGACCATCCCGATGGCCACTACTGTTCAGAAGATCACCCTGTCGTCGTCGCGCGACATTCCCTTCAACAAGCTTGTTCTGTCCCAGTCGAACGTCCGGCGCGTGAAGGCCGGCGTCTCGATCGAGGAGCTCGCCGAGGACATCGCCCGGCGCACGCTCCTGCAAGGCCTCAATGTCCGGCCGGTTCTGGACGCCGACGGCGTGGAGACCGGGATGTTCGAGGTCCCAGCCGGCGGGCGGCGCTACCGGGCGCTCCAGCTTCTCGTCAAACAGAAGCGTCTCGCCAAAACCGCGCCGGTGCCCTGCGTCGTGCGCGACCCCAGCGTCGACGTCTGCGCGGAGGAAGACTCGTTGGCCGAGAACGTTCACCGCGCGCCACTCCATCCCCTCGACCAGTTCCGCGCGTTTCAGGCATCGCGCCAGAAGGGCCAGTCCGAGGAAGAGATCGCCGCCGCCTTCTTCGTCGGCGTGAACGTGGTGAAGCAACGGCTGCGTCTCGCGGCCGTGTCGGAGAAGCTGCTCGACGTCTATGCCGAAGACGGCATGTCGCTCGACCAGCTCATGGCCTTCACGGTAACGACCGATCACGCGCGTCAGGAGCAGGTCTGGGAAACGCTTCAGCGCTCGTACAGCCAGGAGCCGTATCAGATCCGCCGCATGCTGACGGAGCGCACCGTGCGCGCATCCGACAAGCGCGCCCTGTTCGTCGGCCTCGATGCCTATGAGCAAGCGGGCGGCATCGTCATGCGCGATCTTTTTCAGCAGGACGATGGCGGCTGGCTCGAGAATGTCGCTCTGCTCGACAGCCTGGTCGCTGAGAAGCTGAAGGCCGAGGCGGAGAAGATCGCCGCCGAAGGCTGGAAGTGGATCGAGGTGAATGTCGACTTCCCATTCGGCCACACCCATCGTCTGCGCGAACTCGACGGGACCCCAACAGACCTCACGGCCGAGGAGCAGGCGACGATCGATGCCTTGCGTGCCGAGTACGCCAAACTCGAAGCCGAATACGAGAACGCCGATGAACTGCCCGACGAGGTGGACGCTCGCCTCGGCGAAATCGAGACGGCGCTCGCCGCCTTCGAGGATGGACCGGTCAGCTACGACCCCTCCGAGGTCGTCCGCGCCGGCGTCTTCGTCTGCATCGACTCGGATGGCAACCTCTCTGTCGATCGGGGCTACGTACGCCCCGAGGACGAGCCGCCAGCCGCCGTGGACATCGATGCCGGCCCGGAGACCGAGGGTGATGCCGGTGAGCCGTCGGCACCCGCCGTCCAGCGCGCCGTCATCACGATCGGCGGCGAGGCTCCCGCGG
>CAVVTP010000010.1:0-220233 GCA_963751165.1 uncultured Alphaproteobacteria bacterium | reverse complement strand
ACCGCAAGGACGGCCCGCTGGTCTCGGCGCCAGAGCGCGCGCTGCTGGAGGTGTCTGAGCGAGGTCGGCGTCCGGCAGCCGTTGCAGGAAGCGCGCGAGCTGGTGGAGAGCAGCTACAGCCTGCGCGCCGACGTGCTGCGCGACCTGCTCAAGCGCTGCACGAACGTCAAGACCGTGCGCCTGTGCCTGCAGCTCGGTCGCGAGCTCTCCCAGCCCTGGGCCGGCAAGCTCGATCCGTCTCAATTGCCCAAGGGCAGCGACCGGCCGTGGGTGTCGCGCTCGGCAGATGGCGTTCTCGTGCTTAAGCCATGAATCAGGTGTACCTCGACAGCGCACGCCTGATGACGCGGGTGGCGCCGCTCGTGTTCGTCGACGACACATTCGCGCTCAAGGGCGGCACAGCGATCAACCTGTTGTGTGCGACATGCCGCGGCTATCAGTCGATCTCGATCTGGTATTTCCCGACCACACTCTGCCGCGCGATCAGGCGCTCCGGCGCATCAATGCGGCGATCCGCCAGTCTGTTGCACGCCTCAAGAAGAAGGCTTCGAAACCCATGCGTCCGGCGTTGGCCGTTGCGGGTGAAACCCGGCTGCTGGTGCGCGCGGCCGCCACGAGATGAAAATCGAGGTCAATTTCGTGATGCGCGGGACAGCCATTCGGTTCGGGTGGCGTCGCTGAAACCGAATGCGCGCGACACGTTGAAAGCAGACCTGGATATTCCGGTAGTGTCGCTGGAGGATATTTATGGCGGCAAACTGGTTGCGGCGATGGACCGGCAGCATCCCCGCGATCTGTTCGACGTGATGCAACTGTTCGTGCATGAAGGAATCACGGCCGGTATTCGGCGCGCTTTCGTGATCTATCTCGCAAGCCACAACCGGCCTGTGCATGAGGTCCTCTTTCCCTCGCTACGCGACATCCGCAACGAGTACGAACAGGATTTTGAGGGCATGACCGTAGAACCGGTGGAGCTCAAGACGCTGCTTGAGGCGCGCGGGCGGATGGTGCGGGAAGTCCAACCGGGGCTAACAAGAGGTGAGCGCTGGTTTTTATTGTCATTGGTCGCTGCGAGCCCGAATGGAAGCTGCTGGGAGTCCAGCATCTGGAGCAGCTCCCCGGATTGCAATGGAAGCTGCAAAACCTCGGGCGACTGCAGAAGAGCAACGCCAAAAAGTTCGCCGATCAATCCAAGGCACTCGCGCGATTACTCGCGTGAAACCCAAAGGCGGGAGGTGGAGGGCGAATGAAAATCTATTCTGTCGCAATCGACAATTTTCGAGGCATCCGCTCTGCCAAGCTGACGCTACCAGATCACGCCGTCTTGATCGGAGATAACAATACGGGAAAATCGTCGGTCTTCGAGGCGATAGACTTGGCCCTTGGGTCGGACCGGCTGAGTCGTCGGCCGCCCGTGGATGAGCACGATTTCTATCAAGGCAATTATCTGTCGGCCGAGAACCCTGGGGTGCCCGAAGGTGCAGAACCTGGTCCGGCGCCCAAAATCATGGTTGAGGTGACGATCACCAATCTGTCGCCCGAGCAGGAGGCGCGCTTTGGGGCCAACGTCGAGTGGCTGAATACGGTCACCGGGGTCTTCTATGAGGAGGCCAAGCCGGCCGGTGTCGATGCCGCCGAAATCAAGGCGGCGCTGCGGGTCACGTTTATCGGCGAATATGATCCCGACGAGGACGACTTTGTTGGCAACACCTACTTTGCGCGCAGCCTATCCGAAGAGGACACGCCAACGTCCCTTCTCCAAAAAGGACAAGCAGCACTGCGGCTTTCTTTTCTTGCGTTCGCTGAGGACTGGCTCTCGGGCGCTCAGCCTCGAACATGGTAGCTTGCTCGACATCATCCTTCGACTGAAGGAAATCCGGCCGCGGATGTGGGAAGGGACGATCGGAACGCTCGCGAGCTTCGATGTCGCGAGTGATCCTGAACTCGGCATATCCGTGGTGCTCGAAAGCATCGATAAGTCGCTGAAGAAATACGTTCCGCGCGAATGGGGCCGTGAAGCCGCACCTGAAGGTGTTCAACCTGACCCGTGAACGTCAGCGCAAGGTGGTCACTGCCTTTATCGCCACCGGCACTGGCGGGCCATGCAGCCCCGTACTATGGGCGAAAAACGGGGACGATGAACATCTTGGGTCTCGCGACGCTGTCGCAGATCGCCGAGGACAAGCAGAGGTCTTCGCGATGGAGGAAGCCGAAACGGCAATCCCACCATATGCACAAAAGCGCATCGTCCACGAGCTGCGCAAGCTCTTGGCTCAGTCCCTGTTCACGTCGCGCATTCGCCGTATGTGCTCGAGGAGTTCAGCCTCGATGAAACCGTCATCCTGCGCGGGTCGGAACGACGGCCAACTAAGCCAATCCAAGATCGAGCTGCCGGAGAGCGTCAAGCACAAGCGCTACCGCCACGAGTTCCGAACCCGGTTTTGCGAAGGGCTCCTTTCGCGTCGCGTCCTTATCGCCGAAGGGGCGACGGAGGCGACCGCCTTCCCAGTCGCTGCGCGCCGCCTGTCAGAGCTCAATCCAGCGACCTACGCGTCGTTGGAGGCCCTTGGCGTGTGCATAATCGACGCTGGGACAAATTATTCAAGATGGCCGAGACCTCGGCGGCCTATACAAGAGCCTTGGCAAGCGAACCTTTGCTTTTTGCGATAAACAGACCGATCCCGCGAAGGCGGCCATTGAAGCGCAGGTGGAACGCCTGTTCATGCACGCCGAGAAGGGCATTGAGGATTTGATCCTCAGAACACCACGCAAGCCGCGCTAGACCGATTTGCCGATCAGCTCGATTGGCCCCTCCATCTCGTGGCGAAATATCCCAATCCAAAAGCGCAGGCTACAGTGGCGCTCAAGGAGGTTTTCGGCTGGTCGAAAGGAAATTGGGGTATTGCTGAGTTTCTGGCGCAGTGCTCCGAAGCCAGATTCCTCAGTCCTTGCGCGAGTCCTACACCACACTGAAAGCGCTCTGCGACCCGCCGCCACCGCCGGCGCCACCCGACGACGAAGAAGAACTCGACGCTTATCCTCTCGGTTAGGCGGGGATGCCGTGGTCGACCTGACCGAGACGCAAAAAGAAGTCCTCCGGGCCGTCGGCCACCAGCTTGTGACCGGCGAGCCTGGTTCGGGAAAGACGACCGTCGCGATCCTCAAAGACGCGAATATTGCGCGTGAGGCGCTGAAGCCAGGTCACAGATCCTCTTCCTCAGTTTCGCACGCGCGACCGTCTCGCGTGTCCTAGGGGAATGAACGAGGAAAGTGCGATCACGCCAGAGGAGCGGCGGCGGATCGAGGTCGACACCTACCATTTGTTCTTTTGGCGTATCCTGAAGACACACGGCTATCTCGTCGGGTTTCCGAGGCGGATGACAATCTCCACGCCTCCGAATGAGGCAATCGCACTCTCGGCGGTTCGAAGCGGCTACAAGGCGGCCTCGAAGCTGTCGGAGGAGGAAAAGGCGGAGAAGCGCCCGGGGAGGAAGCCGAGCGCATCCGTATGGCGACCGAAGAAGGGAGGGTCTGCTTGGACCTCTTCGCGGACCGCGTGGCGATCCTGCTCCACGGGTCCAACAAGGTGCGGTCGCTCACCTCGACGATGTATCCGTACATCGTCCTGGATGAGTTTCAGGACACCAGCGCCGACCGATCGGCGTGTGGTGCAGGCGCTGGCGCCAGCAGCACGCTGATCGCCCTGGCGGACCCGGAACAGCGCATCTTCGACTTCATGGGCGCTGACCCGGAGCGGCTGAATCACTTCAAGGCGGCCTTTGCGCGGGCGGTCCACGACCTTGCCGGCGACAACCATCGGAGCAAGGAAACCGAGATCGCCCTGTTCGGCAACGACATCCTGACCGGCAAATTCCGGCAGAATGACTACAGGGGAATCGGCTACGCGCCGTACGAGCCGAACCAAAACCAAGCTTATGCCTCGCTGGTCGGCCAAGTGCTGCAGGCCCGCAAACGGTTGATCGAGAACGGCCGTCGCGATTGGTCTCTGGCGATTCTCGTGCCGACCAAGAAGATGACGCGGCTGGTGTCCGACGTGCTGCGTGAGCCATTCGGCAATGTCCCGCCGATTGCGCACACGGCGGCCGTTGATATGGAAGGTTCCATCCTCGCGGCGGAGATCATCGCCTTTTTGCTCCAGCAGCGCGGGCACGCGGGATGTTTCGATGAGTTTGTCGAACTGATGTGCGGCTACTTCCACGGACGTGGCGGCGCGGCGACGACAAAGGAGACATGGACGAGGCTGTGCGGTTTCGAGGGGCGTTGGCTAAGTGGAATGAGTGCCTTGCGAAGGGCCGGCCGACGCCCGGTAACAGCGTCTTGAAGGGCACCCATGCTGTTCACCAAGCGTCAGCCGCCCTGACATTGACGGGCGATCCCGATGCGGACTGGGTCGCGGTGCGCGGCGTACTAGACGCTGGGCCATGTCAGCAACTGAACGATATCGCCAAGGAGGTCCGTAACGTGGGCCTCCTTGAGCGGGGACGCAGCTCCGCCAGGGGCTGGCCCAGGACTCGCGCGACACCAGCGGATATCGCAACGCCCTCGCCATCACCCGGCAATCGTTCGTGCAGGAGCACTTCGCGACAGCTCACAAGCCAGAGTCCGGCATCGTGGTGATGAACATGCACAAGGCGAAGGGGGACTAATTCGACGAGGTGATCATCTTCGAAGGGTGGCCGAAGCGGGCTCGGGGCGAGATCGTCGCCAATCCTGATCGGATCGTGTCCGGCAATATTCACGACGGGCCGATGACGCAGGCGCATCAGAATTTTCAGGTTTGCGTCTCGCGCGCGAAGGTGCGCACGACTATCCTAACTCCCAGGGACGACGTCTGCGTCCTGCTCCTGCCGTCCGACGAGTAGGCCCACCCCCAAATTCCGCATCAAAGAAAGTGAAGTGCCTCGTTGGTCCTGAATGATCAGGGAGATAGGCTGAGGTTTGCAAATCAACGCCATCACCGACGAGGTGACTGAGGGTGGCACAGGGGCTCTTGCCGTTCCAGTACGAATCCGACGCGGGCGAAGCGGGACTGACCGGTCTGGCGGGTCTTCCCTTGTATTTGGAGCTGTGGCGCGCAGCCGGACTGGAGCAATCGGTGGGGCGGCACGTCGGGTGAGCGGCAACCAGGGCTGGAGCGATCGGCAGATGGTGTCGACGCTGGTGTTGCTGAACCTTGCTGGGGGCGAGGGTCTCGACGATCTCGGCCGACTGGAGGCGGACGGCGGTCTATGCCGGCTGGTGCGGGCGGCGGAGGCGCATGGGCGCAGTCGGCGGCAGCGAGGGGCCGAGGCGCGGCGCTGGCGGCGGCAGCGGTCGCGCGCGCTGCCCTCGCCCCATGCGGCGGGCCGGTGGCTTGCGGGGTTTCACGATGCCGGCGAGGAGGCGCGGCGGGAAGCCGAGCGGGCATTGATTCCGGCGCCGAGCGAGGGGGTGGCTGGCTTGTGGCCTGGTGAACGGCGATCTTCTGCAGGCGGTTCAGGCGCAGCGTCCGGCGGCGCAGGCGACGCTCGACATGGACGCCACGCTGATCGAGACGCAAACGGGGGCGCGCTGTACTGTTACAAGCACTTCAAGGCCTATCAGCCGCTCAATACCTGGTGGGCCGAGCAGGGTCTGATCGTGCATTCGGAGTTCCGCGACGGCAACGTGCCGGCAGGGCATGAGCAATTGCGCGTCCTCGAAGAGGCGGCGGGCCTGCTTCCGGCGGGGGTGACCAAGCTTTATCTGCGCTCGGATACGGCCGCCTATCAGCAGAATCTTTTGAAGTATTGCGCCGAGGGCAAGAACGAGCGCTTCGGGGTGATTGAATTCGCTATCGGGGCGGATGTGACGGGGGAGTTCAAGCAGGCGGCGGCGGAACTGCCCGAGGCGGCCTGGCAGGCGCTCGATCGGATCGTCGACGGCGAGCGCTACGCTACCGATCAGCAATGGGCGGAGGTCGGCTACTGCCGACTGGGCGGGCATGAGCAAGAGAGCGCCGGACTACCGCTTTCTGGCGATCCGCGAGCCTTTGCGCGAACTCGATCTCGGCGACGCGGAGCAATTGCCCTTTCCCGACGATGAGCTTCGGGACGCCGGGACGCTACAAGCTGTTCAGCCTCGTCACCAACCGCACCTTCCGGGCGGCGAACTGATCCGCTGGCAGCGCGAGCGCTGCGGCAAGAGCGAGGAAGCGCACGCGGTGATGAAGGACGATCTCGCCGGCGGGCGGCTGCCGAGCGGCCTGTTCGGGGCCAATGCGGCGTGGTGGGCGATCATGGTTCTCGCCCACAATCTCAACGCGATGATGAAGCGTCTGGCGCTCGGCGGCGATTGGCCGGCGCAACGCATGAAGGCGATGCGGTTTCATCTGATCGCCCTGCCGGGCCGGGTCGTGCGCCACGCGCGCCGGCTGATCGTGCGGCTTTCGGCCGGCGCCCTTGACCTGATCCACGACGCGCGCGCCGCCATCCTTTCCCTGCATCCGGCGTCGAGTGGATGATCGCCCGGTCCCTTCCACCAGTCCTGCCGACAACGCCGGGCTCGGCCGGTCACGGCGGCGCCGTGACCGCACGGCCCGGGCAAGAACTCGTCAACGATGCAGGAGGCTAGCCGCCTACAACCTTAGCGCGAACCTGTTCATCCCATCCCCAGCCTCGACCCGCGGCCACGCCCGAAATCCGCCCGCTCCGCCACCCGTTTCGCCCGAAACTCACCAATTAGATGCGGGATCGTGGATGCGCTGTATGATTGACGCGGCGAAAAATCGACCGATCGTTGTCGATAGACGCTGAAATGTCGCTGAATTCGAAATCGCGCGAATTTTCCTTTGAAATCATAAGCGAAAAATTTTGACGGCTCATTGTTCGGACTTCGAGCATCGCCAGAAAAAATTTGCGCCTATAAATCAGCGCGTTACGATGCATTGGAGAATCGAGCGGGCATTCTGCGAGTGCCTGCGGCCCACCAAAGGCATTCGGGTCGTGCAGCATACCGGCGCTTGGCGCGCCTGGCCGGATCTCTCGCTCCAAATCTAGGTGTTGAAAAGTTAGTCCATTCGACGTACGTTGGCATCGAAAGGTGACCATGGTGGCTACGGCAAAGCGCGACCGACGTCTGAGAGAAGAGAGGCTGGGCTTTCGCGTCGACGAGCCGACGAAGGCTTTGATCGAACGCGCCGCGCAGCTTGAGAGGCGGAAACTGACTGATTTCTGCATGACCGCTCTGACGGAAGCCGCGCGCCGTACGATCGCGGAGCACGAGACCATTGTGCTGTCCGAGCGTGACCGCGTGGTCTTCTTGACACCCTCGTCAACCCGCCGGTGCCGAACGAACGCCTCCAACGGGCCTTCGCGGAACATAAGCGCCGGGTCGTGCGGTGAATGGCGAAACGGCCATCTGCGGACCTACGCATTGTTCCGCTTGGCGAGATGCACGACCGTGCCGGCTTTACCTGCGGCGTGGAGAGCCTGGATCGCTATCTCAAGACCCAGGCCGGCCAGGATGTCCGTCGGAAGGCGAACGCCGTCTTCGTGTTGGGCCTGGAGACCGAGCCGAAGAGAGTGCTCGGCTATTACACGCTCTGCGCAATGGCGATTTCCCAGGGCGAGGTGCCAGAAGCGGCTCGGAAGCATGTTCCCCGCTACCCGCTCGTCAGTTGCACCCTGATCGGGCGGCTGGCGGTGGCGAAGGACCAGCAGGGTCGACGCCTCGGTTCAATCCTACTTGCCGACGCGCTACAGCGCGCATTCGAGAGCGCCAGCACCGTCGGGTCCTCAGTGGTGATGGTCGACGCGCTGGACGAGGCGGCAGCCGGGTTCTACGCGGCGCATGGCTTCGTGCGTCTGCCGGACTCGCTGCGGCTCGTTCTGCCGATGCGTCAGGCAGGCGTGGGGTCTGAACGATGATGGCTTTGCATTCGTTGAAGATGCCGGGGAAGCGCTTGGGGAAGCAGACCAAAGGGGGTGTCGGCCTCCGGGGAAGCGTGCGGGTTCGCACCGGCGACAATCTATCCAACGGGCTTGCGCATTCGCTGCGACCGCTCGCCTGCGCCAGAGTCGGGGCCTTACTCATGCCAAAGGCGTCCGCGCGCCCGCGGCAACCTGCTTCCTGCTGCTTCCCCCATGCTTCCCCGGTTTCGCAGACCGGGGCGGGGAAGCAAAAAACGGTCCCGCATGACCGCTCTAAGATACTTTGCACTCAGATGCCCTGCGGCTTCTCGCCGCTTAGTGGTTTGTCAATCTGGTTTCGTCGAAACGATACCCCGCCAACTCTGCCTGATGGTATCGGCGTTGGTATTTCAAAGTCTCGACAACGAGAAACCAACGATATGTCTGATGGTTAGAGAGAAATCCAGAATTCCGCCCCTGGGCACCATCGCCGGATTGACCTGCAACTTTGATCGGCGACCCGCGTGTCTGAACGCGAACGTCCGGCAGCCTCATCGATACCTCGCCATGGTCCGGGCGAACCAGATAGCGCAGGCCGCCGCGAACAAGCTTGCCCGAGCGCGAAGACGTGCCCTGCGCAATGTCGTCCTTTTCGACCAGCAGAGTCGAGAGGCCTCGGCCCGTGGCGTCGCGTGCGATGCCAGCGCCATTGACGCCGCCGCCCACGACGATCAGGTCGAAGTTTCCAAGATCGGTCACGGCCCCCTCCAGCTCGTGCTCTGGTTCGCAGATTGCTTTCCTGCGGGCTAGGCCGGTCGACACGGATCGAGCGGACCCTCGGGTGGCTTTGCCGCGAACCCTCGACGATCGGCGGCAAGAGCCGCAGCCACGACGTCAGCCCAATTAGGCGTGGGCCACTCCGCCGTCAGCGTCAGCCGCGCTGTCAGCCTCGGTCGCCAACCTCATTGCCAACCCATGGTCGGCGGAGGGCGAGTTCGCCGTCCCTGCCGGACGAAGGGATTTGGTCGATATCGTTTAGGCAAACCCGACTCCACCCTCCCGAAGACGACCGCGTCGGGTAAGCCCGCCCTATCAGCATTCCCTACCCCCGCTCCACCGCAACATTGTGGGCAGCGCCGCGCCTCTTCCCCCGAAATTGATCATTTTTGATGAATTCATGACCGAAAGCGTCATCCTGCGGCAAAAATATTGCCGGAAACGACGCTTTCGGAATCGATAGCCGCTGTCGCAATTTCCCCTTGAAAATGAGGGCCGCGCGTTCAAAGCGCGAGATGCCGGGACCGGCAGTGGGTGCTTCGAACGAAAATGATGATTTTGCCTTTGAAATCGCCTATCGTCATATTTCTGAGGCGTTATGATGAAAAATGATATTGACACCAGGGCTGCTGTCATGAAGTGCTCTGGCTCTTTCAGCGGGAATTGCCGCGGTGGTTAGGCTGTTCGGGCAAACCCTCTCGCGCCGGCAAGTGGCCGAGCGCTGCGGATCGCTTTCCCAGTTTGCCGGAGTCCGGCTGATGACCCTCGGCGACGGGGTCGAGCGAGGCGTCCGCATGCTGGAGTTTCGCACGGGCGCAGGATTGCGTTTCACCGTGCTCGTCGATCGGGCGATGGATATCGCCGAATGCGAATACAAGGGCCAAGCTATTGGCTGGCATTCGCCGACTGGTTTCCGGCATCCCGCCCTGCATGAATATGAAGGCGAGGACGGCTTGGCCTGGGCGCGATCGTTCTCAGGCTTTTTGGTGACCTGCGGCCTGGACCATATCCTGTCGCCGTGCGAAACGCCTGCGGACAATTACAACTACCCCGGCAGGAAGCGCGTGCTTCATTCGCTTCACGGCCGGATCAGCACGATCCCGGCCCGACTGACCGGGTATGGCGAGAGCTGGACTGACGACAGGTGCGTTCTGTGGGCCGAGGGCGTCGTTCAGCAGTCCGCCGTGTTCGGCGAGGACTTGCATCTCATTCGGCGAATTGAAGCGGAAGTCGGCGAGAACACGATCCGCATTTCCGATCGCGTCCTGAACCACGGCTTCAGCCGGACGCCCCACATGTACTTCTATCATTTCAACGTCGGCTTCCCACTGCTCGACGAAGGATCGCGTTTTCTCGCGCCGATCGCAAGCGTGGTATGGGCCGCCCACGACGGCGCTGATTACGAAGCCCAGCGGGTCGGCTACAGGACCGCGTCCGCGCCGAGACTGAATTTTCGCGAGCAGGTCTGGCAGCACGACCTCAGGCCCGACCCTGCAGGCAATGTCGCGGCAGCCGTCGTCAACGACAGAATCGGTCTCGGCCTCCAGATCGTGACCCGCAAGGACGAACTGCCCTGCCTGTACGAGTGGCAATCCTTCCAGGCGGGGCAGTACGCGCTCGGGATCGAACCTTCCACTCATCATGTGCTGGGCGACCTCGCGGCCAGGGAGCGCGGAGAAATGATCTGGCTCGAGCACGGCATGTCGCGCGACTACCACGTTTGCTTGCGGATTCTCGACGGGGCGCAGGAGATCGCGGAAGCAGAATCGGAGATACGGCGCGTCGCTCGGCAACCGGATGAAGACTATCCCCGCCCAACCGGCGTGTTCGCGCCGCTCGAGAACCGCTCATGACGACACCGCGATTTGAGGCGCCGCGCGGGGGGACGAGTCGGCGGAAGGTCGGGCGTTTGAATTCGGCGGTCGCGGCAGCTCGAGTTCGCGGCGCGATGGCCAAGATTGAAACCTGACGAATGGCGAGAGGACGATGACGACAGCAACTTCGCATCCGATGCCCGAGACCAAGAGAGACTACAGCCTTGTTGGCGCGAGCACGCGCTCGGCGATCGAGAGCGGCCTCACTTCGGCCGACTGGTATCAGACCCCCGTGTCGCGCCAAGTGCTCAAGGATTTGATGAAACGTTCGGACGCCCCGGCCATCCGGGACACCATCATATGGCTCGGCGTGATGGCCGCGGCGCTGGCGGGCGGCGTCTGGTTCTGGGGGACCTGGTGGTGCGTTCCCTTCTTTTTCGTCTACGGGACCTTGTACGGTTCGGCCAGCGACTCGCGTTGGCATGAGTGCGGACACGGCACGGCCTTCAAGACGCGCTGGATGAACGACGTCGTCTACGAAATCGCCAGCTTCATGCTCATGCGCAATCCTGTGACCTGGCGCTGGAGCCATGCGCGGCACCATACCGACACGATCATCGTCGGCCGCGACGCCGAGATCGCGATCATGCGTCCGCCGGACCTGCTTCGCGTCGTTCTGAACTTCGTGGGAATTGTCGACGTTTGGCGGTCGCTGAACACCCTCGTGCGAAACGCGGCGGGGATCCTGTCGGACGACGAAAAGAGCTTCATTCCGGAAGCGGAGAGACGCAAGGCGGTGTTCGCGGCGCGGGTGCATGTCGCGATTTACGTCGCGACGGTCGCGGCAGCGCTCATCATGAGATCGTGGCTGCCGCTCATGATCATCGGGCTGCCGCGCATGTACGGCTGCTGGCACCTCGTGTTGGTCGGGTTCCTGCAGCACGGCGGCCTCGCCGACAATGTCGTCGACTATCGGCTGAACACGCGCACCGTTTACATGAATCCGATCAGCAAATTCATCTACTGGAACATGAACTATCACATCGAGCACCACATGTACCCGCTCGTGCCGTTCCACGCGATGCGGCGGCTGCATGAGTTGGTCAAGGACGATCTTCCGCCTGCCAATCCGTCCATTTTGCACGCCTATCGCGAGATGGTCCCGGCGCTCATCCGGCAGCTGCGCAACGAAGAGTATTTCGTCAGGCGCGAATTGCCGTCGACCGCACGTCCGTATCGTGAGGGGATCATTGCCCGTCGTCGCAGCGGAGCCGCGACGGCGCCTTATGTTCGCTAGCTTCATCGCGGTCGCCGCGGAGACGAAAGCAAGAGGGATGGCGTCTTGACCCGCAGGAGACCGACGATCGCCGATATGCGGGCGATGAAAGGGAAACGCCAGCTCACGATGCTGCGCGTGCTGACGCTTGAAGAATTGGAAGCGGCGGAGCGCGCCGGCGTCGATATCGTATCGGTGCCGCCCGACCTAATGCTCGACCCGCGCTTTCGCGACGCCGCGCCCGGCATCTTCGCCATGCCCGGCGACAATTTCTATGAGATTGGCGGCGCCGAAGACTTTGTCCGCTGGGCGTTCCGGCTCTACAAAGCGACGGCCGACGCGGTCTATTGCAGCGCGGGCTTCAATACCGTGCGTCGCCTGGCCGAGGATGCGATTCCGGTCATCGGCCATGTCGGCCTCATTCCTTCCCGCGCCACCTGGACCGGGGGCTTTCGCGCCGTGGGCAAGACGGCCGACAGCGCGATGGAAGTGTTCGACGCGGTGAAGAAGTACGAAGCGGCGGGCGCCTTTGGCGCGGAAATCGAGGTCGTGCCGGTAGAGGTGGCGCAGGCGATTTGCGAGCGCACCTCGCTGTTCATGATCTCGATGGGCTCAGGCTCCGGGTGTGACGCGCAGTACCTTTTCGCCGACGACGTTCTCGGACAGAATCGAGGACACATGCCGCGACACTCGAAGGTCTACCGCGACTTTGCAGGGGAGTATGACAGGCTGCAACGAGAGCGGGTTGCGGCCTTTTCAGAGTTCGTCGCCGACGTCAATGACAGGACGTTTCCGGAAAGGAAACACGTCGTTCAAATGGACCCGACCGAGTTGGAGCGATTTCAGCGGGACATCGAGACTCGCTGACATCAATTCTCTTGAGTCGCTTTGCGATTGAGCTCCTTCACCGCGACCCTCGAAGTCCTCCCGCTGAGAAAATCCGGATCTGGCCCACGTGGGACGGCCCGCTCTGCACCCATCCAGTCCACCTCACGACGGTCGCCAGAGGCGCCGGTGATCAAACTTGATCGAATTTGATTTACGACTAAGCTTTTCCTCAGTCAGAGGGCGACACCCTCGGACTACTCGAGAGCAAGACATTCTTCTTCGGACAAAAGCATGCGCCTGACCTTGCATGATGTCGCTCGTGAAGCGGGCGTCTCCACGGCGACGGTGGACCGGGTCTTGAACAATCGTTCAGGGGTGCGAAGCCGCACGCGGGAGATAGTCGTCGATACGGCTCGGCGGCTCGGCTACGTTTCCGAGGCGTCCACGGGCGCGTCCGACGCGCCAGTCGATTCCAGCGCTCCGATCCGGCTTCATTTTGTGTTGCCCAGGGGCTCGAACATGTTCATTCGAACCCTCCAGCAGCAACTGGAGGCGCAGGGCGCGGCGCGGCTGGGAGTCGAAGTCGAGATTGCCTCCATCGAGGGGTTCAATCCGGACACGCTCGCGAGTGCGCTGACCGAGCTCGAGGGGCGGACGAACGGCGTCGGCGTCATTGCGCTTGATCACCCCACGGTTCGAGAAGCCGTTCGGCGATTGTCGGAGGCGGGCGTGAAAGTTGTCACGCTCGCATCGGATATCTTGCATGTCCCCCGCGTCGCCTACGTTGGGATCGACAACCGTGCGGCCGGAAGGCTCGCGGGCTATGTGCTCGGCCGTTTCTTAGGACCTTCCGAGCGGAAGAAGGTGGCCCTGTTTGCAGGTTCTCTGTCCTACCGAGGACATGAAGAGCGCGAGATGGGCTTTCGCCACATCGTGAAGGAGGCGTTTCCCAATCTCGAAATTGTCGAACTGCGGGAGATGCGGGACGATCAGGAGACCGCGTTTTCCGAGGCCAAGCAATTGCTCCACCGCCATCGCGATCTTGCCGGAATCTACAATATCGGCGCCGGCAACGAGGGCATCGCCCGGGCTCTGAAAACCTATCCGTCCAAGGGGCGCGTTGTTTACCTCGCGCATGAGTTGACCGCGCACAACCGGGCGCGTCTCCTCGATGGCGCGCTGGATGCGGTGATCGATCAGAATCCCCGCGTCGAAGCGCGCGAGGCGCTCAATATATTGATCCAGAGCGTCAGGGACCTCCCCTACGATTACCATCCGCCGCGGCTGCAGATCATATTTCGTGAAAACATCCCCGAGACTTGACCAATTTGGCCGTGCGAAGGCGGGCGTCGGAGAAGCGCCTATGCGCGGCGGCTCGTTCCACTTCGCGTCAGTGAAGGCAGGGTCGGTGACGGGTTGCGGCCGGATCCGATTTCAAATCGTTTGGCCTCTCCCGCCTTGAAAAGCTCTGATGGATGTGTGAGGTTTTTTGAAGGGCCACATCAATGCGATGGAGAGGAAAGCAACGACAACGGCTGGTCCTGGTCTTTTGCCCCCCAAGTTGCAGCCTCCGGCTCCATCGCGCGGGAAGTTTAGATGCAGATCTGCCTCGCTTCACGGCGGGTAAGCGGTCGCCAGATCCCAGACGCGTGGCCTTCTTTTGGGTCAGCAAGCGGCCGACGTCTGGCCTCGGCATGGGCCGACCAATCACAAACGACAGGGAAGAGAGATGTCCGAAATCATTCAATTCAAACCCGATCCGGACATTCGCTGCCGCGAATATCGCATCGGCGCGATCGGCGCGGGCTTCATCATGGCCGACATCCACCTGGCCAGCTACCATGAGGCAGGGTTTCCAGTCGTCGCGATCGCGTCGCGCACGAAATCGCGGGCGGAAGAGGTTGCGAGGCGCTGGGGCATCTCGAAGACCCATGACAGCCCAGAAGCGCTGATCGAGGATCCGCAAGTCGAAATCCTCGACATCGCGTTCCCGCCAGACCAGCAGCCAGCCCTGATTCAACTCGCTCTCCGTCAGAAGCACATCAAGGCCATACTGGCGCAAAAGCCCCTCGCGATCGACCTCGAAACTGCGAAAGCCGTGGTCGCCGAGGCGAAGGCGGTGGGCAAAACGCTGTCGGTAAACCAGAACATGCGCTTCGATCAGTCCATGCGGGTTCTGAAGCAGATCCTCGAACGCGGCGACCTCGGCGCGCCGGTCATCGCCACCATCGAAATGCGGGCCATTCCGCATTGGCAGACGTTCCTCGAGGCGTATGATCGGCTGACCCTGCTCAACATGAGCGTTCACCATCTCGACGTTCTGCGTCACCTGCTCGGGGACCCGCTCGAGATCTTCACTGCGGCCAGGACCGATCCGCGCACGACGTTCGCACACCGCGACGGGGTTTGCGTATCGACGTTGCGCTTCCCGTCGGGCGCGATCGCGGTGTCTCTTGAGGACGTGTGGACGGGACCCCGCGAGGAAGGCTTCGAATCCGACATCTACATCAAATGGCGCATGGAAGGGACCGATGGGCTTGCGGACGGAACGATCGGCTGGCCCGACTATCCGAACGGCAGCCCGAGCACGCTCCGCTATTCCTGCCGCGCGACCGGCGGCAAGTGGGTGGGGCCGAGCTGGACCACCCGCTGGTTCCCGCAGGCGTTCAAGGGCGTGATGGAGCAGCTGCAATACGCAGTGAAAGTCGGCGCGGAGCCGGAGCTCAGCGCGTCCGACAATCTCAAGACGATGGCTTTGGTCGAAGCCGCATACCGCTCCCTGGACGAGAAGCGATCCGTAAAGCTCGCCGAATTCAAGATTTAGGCATCACCACGAGGAGGAGACGAACATGATCCAAACGGGCATATTCACCGGCTATTTTCCCTATGGTCTGAAGGAGACGGCGGAGCGCATCCGCCGGCTCAACTTCAACACCGTCCAGCTCGACCTCACCTTCAAGGACCTGGATCTCTCGACCGGCGCGATCACCAAGGAAAAGTGCCGAACAATCGGCCAGGTCTTCCGCGATCACAACCTGCCGATCTGCTGCATATCCGGCTACACGAATATCGTTCACCCGGACAAGGACGAGCGCAAGCGACGGCTCGAGCATCTCAAGGCCATCATCCGTCACGCGCGCGATCTCGGTTCACCCTATGTCATTTCAGAAACGGGCACCTTCGCGACCGACAGCGATTGGGTCCACCATCCCAAGAACAAGACGGAGGAAGGGTTCGAAGACTGCGTCAACGTCATCCGCGACCTCGTCCGGACCGCCTACGATCACGGCGCCGTCTTCCTGCTCGAAACCTACGTCAACAACGTCGTCGGCTCGATCAACGAAACTCTGCGCATGTTTTCGGAGATCAACCACAGCTCATTAGGGTTGTTGATGGACCCGACGAACTATTTCGAGGCCCACAACATCGGCGACATGGATGGGGAGTTGAACCGGGTGTTCAACGCCCTGGCGGACAGGATCAAGATCTCTCACGCGAAGGATGTGAAGCTCGCGGGAGCGGACAAGTCCGAAAAGCACGCCGAGCTTTTTGAAGGCGCCGCCGAGAGCCATACATTCCGCGGCGTTGGGCAGATCGAGCTGCCCGCGCCCGGACTCGGATCGTTGAACTACGATCTTTATCTGCAGCGGCTGGCTGAACACCACCCGAACATTCCCATCATTATCGAGCATCTCGACGAGAGCGACGTGCCGAGGGCCAAAACATTCCTCGACGGCAAATTGCGCGCGCTGGGGCTTTGAGTTCGATCTGAGCTGTTTAGTAGCGCGCCGGCGCGCAGATGCCGGCGCGCTACGTGGCGCTCTCGCCCCTCAAGAGCCTGTTTCAAAATTATCTTGGAAAATTATCTTGACGTAAGAACACATAGAGAACATAATGCGGAACAGACATCCGGATGCGGACGTATTGAGCCAGGCAGGCATGGACGGCGGTCCCGCTCCCCGCTGCGCCGCGAAGGGGACCACGCGCAGCAGGGTGGAGGGGCCACGCCTCGAAATCGACCGCAGCTTGGGAGCTGCAAAACAATTTGGATTCCGGCCTAAGCGCTTGAAAAGCTTCAATTCATGGAACACTTTTGCTTTGCTTCGGCTTCCCCTGGCTTTGCTCCAACTGCCAGGGCTTTTGGCGCGATTTCCCCTGGCTTTACTCCGAGTTCCCAGGGCATCTGGCGGAACCTGGCGTCGCTCAATCGGAAGAGGGAACTTACGGGTCGCGAACGACGCTGTAGCGGGTTACGATCCCTTTGCCAGGCATAGGAGAGGACGCCATGGACAGTCCGTCCGTCCAGAGCGAGAGGAGCGCGGCGACCGGTCGGCCGATTGCGTATATGCCGGGATTTGGCAACGACTTCGAGACCGAGGCTTTGCCGGGCGCCCTCCCGCAAGGGCAGAACAGCCCACAGAAATGCCCTTACGGTCTGTACGCGGAGCAGCTGTCGGGCACTGCCTTCACCGCGCCCCGCGGCAAGAACGAGCGAACGTGGTGCTATCGCATCCTCCCAAGCGTCAAACACACCTCGCGCTTTCAGGCAATCGATCTGCCGTTTTGGAAGACCGCTCCCAACGTGCTTCCGGGCGTCGTGAGTCTCGGGCAGTATCGCTGGGATCCGGTCCCGGCTCCCGCCGAACCCCTGACCTGGGTCACAGGGATGCGCACGCTCACGACGGCCGGCGACGTGAACACGCAGGTCGGCATGGCGAGCCATATCTATCTCGTCAATCGGTCGATGACGGACGAGTACTTCTATTCCGCGGACAGCGAGCTGCTGGTCGTTCCGCAGCAGGGGCGGCTTCGCTTCCGCACCGAATTGGGGATCATCGACCTCGAGCCGAAGGAAGTCGCGATCCTCCCGCGCGGGCTCGTCTACCGCGTCGAAGTGCTCGAGGGCCCGTGCCGAGGTTTCGTCTGCGAAAACTACGGGCAGAAGTTCAACCTGCCGAACCGCGGCCCGATCGGCGCCAACTGCCTCGCCAATCCGCGGGATTTCAAGACGCCGACGGCGGCGTTCGAGGACCGCGACGCGTCCTCGAACGTCATCGTCAAATGGTGCGGGCAGTTCCATGCCACCCGGGTCGGGCGCAGCCCTCTCGATGTGGTGGCGTGGCACGGCAATTATGCACCCTGCAAATATGACTTGCGAACCTATGCCCCGGTCGGAGCGGTCCTGTTCGACCACCCTGACCCGTCGATCTTCACAGTGCTGACGGCGCCTTCCGGCCAAGAAGGGACGGCAAATATCGACTTCGTTCTGTTCCGTGAACGCTGGCTGGTCGCCGAGCACAGCTTCCGGCCGCCTTGGTACCACAAGAACATCATGTCCGAATTGATGGGAAACATATATGGCGTCTACGACGCCAAGCCGCAGGGGTTCGCGCCGGGCGGGATGTCGCTGCACAATTGCATGTTGCCCCACGGCCCGGATCGGAACGCCTTTGACAAGGCGTCCAACTCCGAGCTCAGGCCGGAAAAGCTCGACGAGACGATGAGCTTCATGTTCGAAACACGTTTTCCGCAACACCTGACGGAATGGGCCGCCAGAGCGGCCCCGCTCCAGGAGAATTACATCGATTGCTGGGCGAGCATCGAGAAGAAGTTCGACGGCGCGCCGGGCGTGAAGTGAGTGACGAAAATGGCTAAGGCTTTTGCATCGCAGGGCGACCTGACGGAAAAGAAGATCAGCTTCACGGAGATCGGCAGGGGGCTCTACGCCTTTACCGCCGAGGGCGATCCGAATTCGGGCGTCGTCATCGGCGACGATGCGGTGATGGTGATCGAGGCCCAGGCCACGCCGCGTTTGGCGCAGAAGGTGATCGAATGCATACGACGCGTGACCGACAAGCCGATCACGCATGTCGCGCTGACCCACTACCATGCAGTCCGGGTCCTCGGCGCATCTGCGTTCGCGGCTCAGCAAGTGATCATGAGCGAGACCGCGCGCGCGATGGTGGCGGAACGCGGACAGGAGGATTGGGACAGCGAATTCCAGCGCTTTCCGAGATTGTTCGAGGGCCACGAAAGCATTCCCGGATTGACCTGGCCGACGACGACGTTCCGACGGCGCATGACAGTGTTTCTCGGCCGCCGCCGAGTCGATCTCATTCAGCTCGGCCGCGCGCATACGGCGGGCGACATCGTCATCCACGTCCCGGACCAGAACGTGATGTTCACCGGCGACATCGTCGAGGCCCATTCGGCATGCTATTGCGGAGACGGTCATTTCGCCGACTGGGCCCCGACCCTGGAAAGGATCCGGAGCTTCGAGCCGGCCGCGATTGGGCCGGGCCGCGGGGACGCCGTCGTCGGGAGCGAGGCCGTGAACGCGGCGCTCGATCGAACCAAGGACTTCGTAGCCAGCACCTTTGGCCCGGCGGCTAAGGTCGCGGCCAGAGGCGGCAGCCTGAAGGAGGCCTGGGATTCGGTGCGGGCCGAGTGCGATCCCAAATTCCGCGACTACGCGATTTACGAACATTGCCTGCCGTTCAATGTCAGCCGAGCCTATGACGAGGCCAGAGGCATCGACACGCCCCGAATATGGACGGCCCAGCGCGATCTGGAGATGTGGGCCGCGCTGCAGGGCTAGCGGGTCCTGGCGGATACGATGAAAGACGCCGTCGTGCGCCGTTGCGATTTTGTCTTCACCCTCTACCCTTATGTTCGCTCCGCGGATCAGGATTCACCGACGCCTGCCCATCATCCGGTCATTGTCGTTGGAGCTGGACCCGTCGGTTTGGCCGCGGCGCTCGACCTCGGACGACAAGGCGTGCCGGTCCTGGTGCTGGACGACCACGACGGCGTCGGCGCCGGGAGCCGGGCCATCTGCTTCTCTAAACGCACGCTCGAAATCTGCGACCGACTGGGCGCTGCAGGACCCATGCTGCGCAAAGGAGTCCAATGGAGTCGCGGCAAGGTCTTTCGGGACGACCGTCTGGTCTATGAGTTCAACCTCCTCCCCGAGGCCGGCCACAAGTTTCCAGCCTTCATCAACTTGCAACAGCCCTATTTCGAGAAGTTCCTGCACGATGCGATCCTGACTGCGCGAGCAAGCGGCGCGCCGATCGAAATCCGCGGAGCGAACCGCGTCGATGCGGTGATGCAGGACGGCGACGGGGCGACGCTCTGCGCGACAACGCCCGAAGGCCCCTATCGGATGCGGGCCGATTGGATCATCGCGGCGGACGGCGTTCATTCGCCGGTGCGCGAGATGATGGGGCTGGGATTTGAAGGGCGGGTCTTCGAGGACAATTTTCTGATTGCGGACGTGCAGATGGAGGCCAACTTCCCGACCGAACGCTGGTTCTGGTTCGAGCCACACTTCAAATCGGGGAACTCCGCGCTATTGCATAAACAGCCCGACAACGTCTGGCGAATCGACTTCCAGCTCGGCTGGAACATCGATCGCGCCAAGGAAATCGAACCCGAGCGCGTTCGCGCGCGCATCGACGCGATGCTGGGGCCGGAGGTCGATTACACGCTCGTCTGGACTTCGATTTACACTTTCCAATGTCGCCGGATGGAGAAGTTCCGCCATGGCCGGGTGCTCTTCGCCGGCGACGCCGCGCACCAGGTCAGCCCCTTTGGAGCGCGCGGCGCAAATTCCGGCATCCAGGACGTCGACAATCTTTGCTGGAAACTCAAGCTCGTTCTGGACGGTGTCGCTCCCGAAGCGCTCCTCGACACCTACTCGGACGAGAGGGTCCTTGGCGCTGACGAGAACATTCTCAACTCGACCCGGGCGACTGATTTCATAACGCCGAAGAGCGAGATCTCCAAGGTTTTCCGCAACGCCGTGCTGGATCTCGCGGAAACGACGCCGTTTGCCCGAAGTTTTGTCAACTCTGGTCGGCTCTCGACCCCTTGCACTTACGATGGCTCGCGGCTCAATGGAGAGGATTGCGCCTCGATGCCGCCAAAGACGCGCCCGGGCGCGCCGGCGCCCGACGCGCCAACCCCTCAAGGGTGGCTGCTCGAGCGAGTTGGCAAGACGTTTCAGCTGATGACCATCGACGCTGAGGCGCCGGAGACCTTGAGGGCGCACGGCTTGACCCTGCCCCGCATCCGTCTCAGCGCCTCAGGCAATGACGTGCTCCGAGCGCGGTATCTGGGGTCTGCTGCAAGTGGAGTATATCTGATCCGACCGGATCAACATGTCGCCGCGCGGTGGGAACGCTTCGACGAAGACGCCGTCGTCGGCGCGCTGGCGCAAGCCCTGGCCCTGGAGACCCCGCCGTGCTCGTAACCGACCCCAACGTCGCGCGTCCTGACGAGGCGTACGCGATGATCCTGGCCGCGCATGAAGGTCTCTCGATCGACGAAAGTCACGCACTGAACGCGCGCCTCGTCCTGATCTTGGCCAATCATGTCGGACAAATGGACGTGCTCGCCCAAGCGCTCGAGCTCGCAAGGAAGACGGGCCGCCGATCTGAAGGACAATAGCTCTCGCGGATTTGCTCCGATAAAATCTCAAAATTCCCTGTTCCTGCGCGCAGAGAATTCTATCGCAAGGACCTGAGATTTATAGCGTTTTTGGCGCGACTGGTGGCGTTTCTGGCCGAGATCCGCCGAATTCCCTGATGATTTCTATTCCTTCGGCGGCAGAGCGGATCGAACCGAATCGTCGAGGACGTATTCGTTCTGCTCGTTGGCGAGCCCGTTCGTGGACCCGACGTCGGTCGGCTTTCGCTTCGCCAGCATCGCCGGACGTCCGTTTTCCAACTCCTGTTGCGCCTCGCGGAGCGTCTTCTTCATCTCTCGTCGAGCCGCGTCTCGTACGACCGCGGCGGGCCCCCGTCGCAGCGGAGCCAAAGATCGACGAGTTTCGCTTCGTCGTGCGGTAGGAAGGCGACGAGTTGCGCCCGGTCGGGCAAAGATTGAAGCGAGGCCGTGACCGGGAGCCCCATCATCGAGTTGACCTCGACCGGCGTCAGGCAGGCGGCAGCGACAACCAGCACCGAGAGCCCGACCTTGGCGTAAAGCGGCGCGCTCGACGAGCGGAAGAGCCACGAGGCCATCACGGCCATCGAGGCCAGCATGAAGCCAAACGTGAGGACGAACGTCGAAAAAAATGTCACGGGTAGCCTGCCGTTCTGTAAGCCTTGGCGGTCACCAGTTCGAGCGGCGGCTCCGCCAACGCGATTCTGCCCTCCCGGGACAGATCGAAGCTTTCGACATTGATCGTCTGGCCGACCCGATCGAGCGTCACGTCCTTCGAATAGACGAGATGCACCGTCGGGTTGACCGCGACGATCTCGACGTGGACCTTCACCCCAGGGCCATGCAGCGCGCCCCGCAGGGTCGCGCCGTTCTTTCGCCTTAGTCCATTCAAAATTGATGTGAGGGTTGTTAATCTCGAACCAGGGATCCGCAGGGCTTCAGCGGAACCCCTCCGACCCAGATTGGCCAACCCCGGCATTCTCAGATCGATCGCCACCGGCCTTTCTAACGGCGTCCTCGAAGCCATCAATGGCACTGTCCAGGCCGCCAAGCGCAGCGCCAAAGGCTACCGAACCAAGCGAAATCTCAAAGCCATCGTCTACCTCATCGCCCGAGACGTTCTGGCCAATTCACCCACTCGAAATAGCGACGAGCCCGCCGCCGGAGGCGCAGAGGCGGAGATTTCGAGCCACTTCCTCGGCAACGCCGCGATTGCGGCCGCCCTTCGTCTTGGTGTAGTCGTAATTTTTTCCATGGCGACGCCGTTTGGGGAGCGCCGCATTCCGGGGATATTAGTGACGACGCCAGCAACGCCGCTCCTGGACTCGATAAATTCGCCCGCGGATTTGCGAAAGCTCAACGAGAGCGACCTCGTGAGGCTCGCCGATGAATTGCGCGCCGAGACGATCAGCGCGGTTTCGGTAACGGGCGGCCATCTGGGCGCCGGGCTTGGTGTGGTCGAGCTGACGGTGGCCCTGCACCGCGTGTTCGACACGCCGTCCGATCGCATCGTCTGGGACGTTGGACATCAGGCCTATCCGCACAAGATCCTAACGGGGAGGCGCTCCCGGATCCGCACTTTACGGCAGGGCGGCGGGCTTTCCGGCTTCACGAAGCGTTCGGAAAGCGACTACGACGCCTTCGGCGCCGGACATTCGTCGACCTCGATCTCCGCCGCCCTCGGGATGGCGGTCGCGCGCGATCTGTCGCATGGGACGAACAATGTGGTGGCCGTCGTTGGCGACGGCGCCATGTCGGCCGGCATGGCCTACGAGGCAATGAACAACGCCGGCGCGATGGGCTCGAGGCTGATCGTCGTCCTGAACGACAACGACATGTCGATCGCGCCGCCGACCGGAGCGATGTCGGCCTATCTGGCGCGGCTCGTCACCAGCCACACCTATCGTTCGTTTCGCGGCGTCGCCAAGCAGCTAGCGAAGCACTTACCGAAAGCCCTCTACGACAAGGTGGAGCGCACCGAGGAATACGGCCGCGGCTTCTTCACCGGGGGAACGCTGTTCGAGGAATTGGGCTTCTATTACGTCGGGCCGATCGACGGCCACAAGCTCGACCACTTGCTGCCGGTCCTGAAGAATGTGCGGGATATGCACGGCGGACCGGCGCTGGTCCATGTCGTAACGAAGAAGGGCAAGGGCTACCCGCCGGCCGAGGCCGCCGACGACAAGTATCACGGCGTCACCGCCTTCGACGTCATCACCGGCGCGCAGGCGAAGCCGAAGTCCAACGCGCCCGCCTACACGAGAGTGTTCGGCGAGGCGCTGCTCGAGGCGGCGCGGCGCGACGACAAGATCGTCGCGGTCACCGCTGCCATGCCGCAGGGCGCCGGCGTCGACCGGATGCAGGAGGTCTTTCCCGAGCGCGTCTTCGACGTCGGCATCGCCGAGCAGCATGCTGTGACCTTCTCGGCCGGGCTCGCGGCGGAGGGGTTCAAGCCCTTCTGCGCCGTTTACTCGACCTTCCTGCAGCGCGCTTACGACCAGGTGGTGCATGACGTCGCGGTGCAGAATCTTCCCGTGCGCTTTGCTATCGACCGCGCCGGGCTCGTCGGCGCCGATGGGCCGACGCACGCCGGGGCGTTCGACGTCGCCTATCTCGCCTGTCTGCCGAACATGGTGGTGATGGCGGCAGCCGACGAGGCGGAGCTCGTGCACATGGTCGCGACCGCGGTCGCGCACGACGGCGGCCCGATCGCGCTGCGCTACCCGCGCGGCGAGGGCGTGGGCGTCGAGTTGCCGCAGGGCGGCCAGCCGCTGCCGATCGGCAAGGGCCGGATTCTCCGCGAGGGCGCGCGGATCGCTATCCTTACGCTTGGGACACGCCTTGCCGAGGGTCTGAAAGCGGCCGAGGAGCTGGCGGCGCGCGGACTATCAACTACCGTTGCCGACGCGCGTTTTGCCAAACCCCTCGACCGCGACCTCATTCTGCGACTGGCCGCGCGACATGAAGTGCTGATCACCGTCGAGGAGGGCGCGGCCGGCGGATTCGGCGCGCATGTGCTGACGCTGCTTGCCGCAGAGGGCGCGCTGGACAACGGCCTCAAGGTCCGTACCCTGACCCTGCCCGACGCCTTCCAGGAGCACGACAAGCCGGAGCGGATGTACGCCGCGGCGGGGCTCGATGCGAAAGGAATCGTCGCGAAAGCGGTTTCGGCGCTCGGCAAGGGCGCCGACAAGCCGTCGAGCCTCATTGCGTGAGCGAACCGCCAACGGATGATCACGGCGAAGGGGGACGAAGCAGGGCGAACATCGCCGCGCTGATCGTGATCGTCGTGCTGGGGCTGCTTGCCTACTGGGCTTTCACTGCAATCGAGAGGCAGCGGAAATTGCAGAATTGCCTGGACGAGGGCCGCCGGAACTGTGTCGAGATCGTAAGCCCGACAAAGTAAGACGTTCGCGCCGATCGTTATCGCGGGATGCATGGGCGTGCCGACAAGGAACTATTTCTCTACCGCCGAAATCCGTGTGGAGCGCTTCCCGCCGCAAGAACCGCCCGATCGGGCGGGCTCGCGTCCGCGCCGGCTCATGGAAGTGATGCAAGTCGCGGCCGCGATTGACTTCACATGTCCGGCGCCGCATAAACCCACGCTCCGAGCGGCGCGAAAGCGCCGCAAGTTTTTTTCCCGGCTCGCCGCCCGATTGCATCGCGACGAGGCCGGGTGGTTGCGTTCAGGCGCCATCTCGACTTTGGAGACCGACCGGTGAAACGGACTTATCAACCCAGCAAGCTCGTTCGGAAGCGGCGCCACGGCTTCCGCGCCCGCATGGCGACGGTCGGCGGCCGCAAGGTGCTGAACAGGCGCCGCGCCCGCGGCCGCAAGACGCTTTCCGCCTGATCACCTGGACCGGCGTCCGGCCCGCCCCGCCGCGTGATGTCCCTCCCGATGCGACGCCGCGGATGGAGCCGCAACTTCTGGACAAGGACGCGCAGGCCTCCCCCGCGGCCGGAGACTTCGGCCGCCTGAGGCGCCGTTCGGAGTTTCGGCGCGTTTCACGCGGGCGACGCCGCGCGGTCGAAGCGTTCACGCTCCAGGCGGCGCGACGCGAGGACGCCGACGACGGGCCGACGGTCGCCCGAATCGGCATCACCGTGACAAGGAAGGTCGGCGGCGCTGTCGTGCGCAACCGTATCCGCCGCAGGCTGAAAGAGGCCCTGCGCGCTGCGTGTCCCCTTGAGACGCAGGCCGATCACGATTACGTGCTCATGGCCCGGCGCGAGGCGCTCGGGCGTTCCTTCGCCGGGCTGGTCGATGACCTGCACCTGGCTTTTCGCGCCGCTCAGCGGAACGAAAGAGAGAGCCGCCGACCAGCGGCGCAGATTCCTGCAAAGGGTAGAAACGGGCGACCATGAACTCCCAGGACACGAGAAACCTTTTTCTCGCCATAGCCCTGTCGGTCCTGGTGATGGCCGGGTGGCAATATTTCTACGCCGGCCCTCTTCAGCGCCAGCACCAGGCGCAGCAGCAGACGCACACGCAAGTCACGACGCCGCCATCGACTGAACAGCCGTCCCAGGCTGGACAGCCGCAGCAGGAGGCGGGCGTCGGCGCGCCCGGCGGCGCCGCGGCGCCCGGCGCAGTCGCGACCGAGACGGTCGCCCAGGCGCTCGCCGCGAATCAACGCGTCGCCATCGACACGCCGAGCCTCGGCGGCTCCATCGAGCTCAAGGGCGGCAAGCTCGACGACCTCGTGCTCAAGGACTATCACGAGACCGTGGACAAAACGAGCCCGCTGGTCCGGCTCTTCTCGCCGAGCGGTGCGCCTGACGCCTATTGGGCCACCTCAGGATATATCGGCGTCGGCAAGGTCAAGACGCCCACCCTCGACACCGTGTGGACCGCCGACGCCAATACGCTGACCCCTGAGCACCCGGTCACGCTGACCTGGGACAATGGCGAGGGCCTCGTCTTCAAGCGCGTCATCGCGGTCGACGACAAATACATGTTCACCATCACCAACTCCGTCACCAATTCGAGCGGTGCGGCAGTGAGCCTGCGGCCCTATGGGCTGGTCCTGCGCCACGGCATGCCCCATGTCGCCGGTTATTCCGTGCTGCACGAGGGATTTGAAGGTGTGATCGGCGAGCAGGAGCATGCGCCGACCTACGCCTCCGTGGACAAGGCCGCCGGCAAGGCCGAGACATCCAAGGGAATCGGCGGCTGGCTGGGCTTTACCGACAAGTACTGGGCCTCAGCGGTCATTCCCGAGCAAACCGCGCCGATCGAGGCCCGATACTCGGCCAGCGGAACTGTCCAGCCGGTGGACTACCAGGCCGATTTCGTCGGCCCAGAAAAGACGATCTCCCCGGGTGCATCGTACGCTACCACGACACACATCTTCGCCGGCGCAAAAGAAGTCAGCACGATTTACAATTACCAGACCGAACTCGGCATCAAAAAATTCAATCTGATGATCGACTGGGGCTGGTTCTACTTCATTACCCAACCAATGTACTGGCTGATCGATACAATCTACAGATATGTCGGCAATTTCGGGGTCGCGATCCTGATTGTGACCGTGCTGGTCAAGCTCGCCTTCTTCCCGCTCGCCAACCGATCCTACGCTTCGATGGCGAAGATGAAGAAGATCCAGCCGCAGATCGCCGCGCTGAAAGAGCTTTACCCCGACGACAAGGTCAAGCAGCAGCAAGGGCAGATGGAGCTTTTCAAGCGCGAGGGGGTCAATCCGGTCGCCGGCTGCCTGCCGATGGTGATCCAGATCCCGGTGTTCTTCGCGCTCTACAAGGTGATCTTCATCACCATCGAGATGCGGCACGCGCCGTTCTTCGGCTGGATCAGGGATTTGTCGGCGCCCGATCCGACCAACGTGTTCACGCTGTTCGGGCTCATCCCGTGGGACCCGACCGCCCTGCCGGTGTTCGGCCATTTCTTTCATCTTGGAATTTGGCCGCTCATCATGGGCGTGTCGATGTTCTTCCAGATGAAGATGAAATCCTGAGCCCGCCGATCCGGTTCAGAAGACGATGTTCGCCTGGATGCCTGTGATCTTCACCTTCATGCTGGGCACGTTCCCGGCCGGCCTTGTCATCTACTGGACGTGGAACAACACGCTGACCGTCTTCCAGCAGTATTTCATCATGAGAAAGGCCGGCGTGAAGGTCGAGCTGTGGGACAACCTCGCCAAGTTGCTCGGAAGGACGCCGGCCAAGACGCCGACGTGAGTTGATGCGAACAGGCTGTCGCCTTTGGCGCCCCCGCCCCTCGTATGGGGATGGGGATCGCGCCGATTTTTCCAAGCGGATGATTGGGCCGGTCGCTTGAAGGATTCGGCGCGAACCGCCTCGCTAACCCTTCCCCAGAAGGAGGGAGGGAATTCGCCCGGCGAAATCGACTGGGTCGAAGCCGGGCGAAAGCTGTTCGCCGGCCCGTGCGATTTCGTCTTCGCGGCGGCGGGCTCGGACGGCCTGCCGCCAGTCGGCGCGCCTGAGGTCGCCTTCGCTGGCCGCTCGAACGTCGGCAAGTCGTCGCTCGTCAACGCGCTGACCGGCCGCAATTCTCTCGCCCGCACCTCCCACACCCCGGGCCGCACGCAGGAGCTTATTTTCTTCGATCTCGACGGCAAGGCAACTCTGGTCGACATGCCGGGCTACGGCTACGCCGCCGTCTCCAAGGCGAAGTCGGCGTCTTGGGGCAGGCTCGTGCGCGACTATCTGCGCGGGCGCCCTACCCTGCTCCGGGTCTTCGTGCTCGTCGACGGGCGCCACGGGCTCAAGGAAAGCGACCGCGACACGATGCGGCTCCTCGACGCTTCCGCCGTGTCCTACGCTGTGGTCCTGACCAAGCGCGACGAGGTGAAGGCGGCCGAGCAGAACGCGCAAGTCGAGGCGACGCTCGAGGCCTTGCGCAAGCACGTCGCGGCCTATCCCGAGGTCATCTTCACCTCGGCGCGGACCGGCGAAGGAGTCTCGGAGCTTCGCGCCCATATCGCCCGTCTGCTCGGCGAGCGGACAGTCCCGGGAGCGGCGACTGGAGGTTGACCAGGCGCGGCGCCTGTTGCGATGCTCTCGCCCATGCACATGCACTATAATCGCATCGCCGGCGGCGACGTTGGCCGCATCGAGGCGCTGAGCGACGGCGTCTTCGCCTTCGCCGCCACGGTGCTGGTGCTCGACTTCCACACTCCCGAGCCCGCCGACATTCATTCCGAGGTCGAACTCCTGCGCGTGCTGGCCGCCTCCGCGCCGCGGCTCCTGCCCTGGCTCCTCAGCCTGCTCACGCTCGGCATCTTTTGGCTCGGCCAGCAGACGCAGCTTAGCCAGCTCGCCCGATCGAACCGCGACCTGACCTGGCTGCACTTCCTCTTCCTCGCCTTCGTCACCGCGCTGCCGTTCTCGACGCGCCTGCTCGCCAATTTCTTCACCTATCGAACGGCGTTCCTCATTTATTGGGCGAACCTACTTTTGCTCGGCGTCGGCGTATATGCGACGTGGGCCTATGCAGAACGGGCGAATTTGGTCCGCGAGGACGCCCATGCCGAGGTATCGCGGGCCATCCGGCGCCGCATCGTCATCGCCCAGTCGCTTTACGCCCTCGGCGCACTCGTCGGATTGATCAGCGTGCCGGTCGGAATCGTGCTGATCATCCTGCTCCAGCTCAACTACGCCGTCGCGCCGAGAGTGCCTATTCTCTCGCGCCTGTAGCCGCGATCGCCGATCGCCGATCAGCCTCACATTTCGAAAGGCAATCCCGCATATTGCTCCGCCAGCGCCGCCTGGGCTCGCGGCGACGCCTGAAGGTAGTCGAATTCGCTGAGCTTGATCCGCGTCTCGAACGGATCTTCGTCGGGGAAGACATGCAATAGCATCGTCAGCTGCCAGGAGAGGCGCACCGCCCCCCACACGCGTCGCAGCGCCATGTCGGAATAGCCTTCGAGGTATCGATCATCGCCGTTGCGATAGTGCTTGATGAGGGCGCGTTGGAGATAGAACACGTCCGAGACCGCGAGGTTCAGCCCTTTCGCCCCCGTCGGCGGGACGATGTGTGCGGCGTCGCCGGCGAGAAACAGGCGGCCATATCGCATCGGCTCGGCGACAAAGCTGCGCAACGGCGCGATCGACTTCTCGATCGACGGGCCAGTGACGATCTTGCCCGATATTTCCGGCGGAAAGCGCCGCTTGAGCTCGTCCCAGAATTGGTCGTCAGACCAGTCGGCGATGTCGGCGGCGACGTCGCACTGGATGTAATAGCGGCTCAGCGTCGGATTGCGCAGGGAGGCTAGCGCGAAGCCGCGCTCGTGCCTTGCATAGATGACCTCGCCGACCGGCGGCGTTTCGGACATGATTCCGAGCCAGCCGAAGGGATAGGCGCGTTCGAATGTTCTGAGCATCGTCGCGGGAATGCTCCGTCGAGAGACGCCGTGAAACCCGTCGCAGCCAGCAATGAAATCGCAGGCGAGCGTGCGGGTCTCTCCGTCCTTCTCGTAGGTCACCTTGGGCGCGCCGCCAGCGACGTCGTCGAGGCGGACGTTCTCTGCCTCATCGACGATCGATCCGCCATCCCGCTCGCGCACCCGGTAGAGCTCCTCGGTGATCGCGGTCTGGCCGTGCGAAACCATTGGCTTGCCGCAATGCGCTCTGGTGTCGATCAGGAAGGGTTTTCGATCCTGCCACGCGATCCAGCTGCCGTCGTGGACATGGCCTTCTCGGTCCATTCGCTCCCCGAGGCCGGCGTCGCGCAGCAGCTTGACCGTGCCCTCTTCCAGCACCCCGGCGCGAATGCGCTTCAGGACATGCGCCTTGCTCTGCCGCTCGAGCACGACGCTGTCGATCCCGCCGAGGTGCAGCATGTGCGACAGGAGCATGCCCGCCGGGCCGCCGCCGATGATCGCGACCTGAGTGCGCTCCATGTCGTCCTCCCAATGCGCCTCAATATGCACCGGGACGCCGCGCGTCGACTAGGGGTTCGAATCGAACGCTTGGCGTCCGTTTCGATCGGCGACGTCACTCCCAACCGTCCCGCCGCCCTCGCCTCTTGGAGCCGGCGTCCCAGAATTGACTTGCGAGGGCGGTCGTTGTTGTCATGAGATTGTCCCGATCGTGGGTCTTCCGTGCGCTCGCCAGCGCGCCTGGCGCCAGCCGTTCGCCCGGTCGCGTATCCCCTCCTAGGAGGCCGTCGACATGCCCGTCACCGACCGCAGAACCTTGATGCAGACCGCGGCGGCCATTCCCATCGCCATGGCCGCGTCCGGCCCGGCTTTCCCCCAGACGACCCAAGCCGCGCCCGGCGCCGGCGCCAATCTCGCCCCGGCCAAAGGCGTGACTCGCGCCCTTGCGCGCTATCTCGTGACCGCGACCTATGACGACCTGCCGGCAGACGTCCGCAAGCAAGGCGTCCGGACGCTGTTGAACTGGGTCGGAGTTGCGATCGGCGGCTCGCGACATGAGACGGTGGAAATCGCGGTCTCGGCGCTCTCGCCTTTCTCGGGTCCGCCGCAGGCTTCGCTCTTGGGCCGACACGAGCGGTTCGACATCATGAACGCCGCGTTCATCAATGGCGTCTCCAGTCATATTTTCGATTTCGACGATACGCACCTGAAGACGATCATCCATCCGGCTGGTCCGGTGGTGTCCGCGATCCTTGCGCTGTCGGAGATGCAGCAGGTCTCCGGCAAGGACTTTCTCAATGCGCTCGTTCTCGGCGTTGAGACGGAATGTCGGATCGGCAGCGCCGTCTATCCGAACCACTACGATGTCGGCTGGCACATCACGGGCACCGCGGGCGTGTTCGGCTCGGCCGCGGCGATCGGCAAGCTCATGAACCTGAGCGAGCAGCAGATGGTGTGGGCTTTGGGCCTCGCGGCGTCGCAGCCGGTGGGCTTGCGCGAGTCCTTCGGGTCGATGAACAAGAGCTTCAATCCCGGACGAGCCGCGAGCGACGGCATTTTTGCAGCCGTGCTGGCGTCGAAGAACTTCACCTCGTCGGATCAGATGATCGAAGCCAAGCGAGGCTGGGCCAATACGGTCAGCACGAAGCAGGATTATCATGAGATTCTCGACGGTCTCGGCGTCCGCTATGAGGCGCTTCTGAACACCTACAAGCCGTTCGCCTGCGGAATTGTGATGCATCCTGCGATCGACGCCGCCATTCAATTGCGCAACGAGAACCGGCTCACCGCGGATCAGATCGAGCGCGTGGAGCTCAAAGTGAATCCTCTGGTGCTCGAGCTGACCGGCAAGCCGAGTCCGCGCGACGGCCTGGAAGGCAAGTTCAGCATCTATCACGCCGTCGCGGTGGCGCTGGTCGAGGGCGCTGGCGGCGAGAAGCAATTCAGCGACCGGGCGGTCAACGACCCCAACGTCGTCGCGTTGCGCGGCAAGGTGAATCCGGTCGTGACGCCTGGAATCGAGCCGGCGCAGGTCGACATGACGATCACGCTGAAGGACGGGCGGACGCTGCACCGCTTCATCGCGCATGCGATCGGCAGCGTCGAAGTTCCGATGACGGACAAGCAGCTCGAGGCCAAGTTCGCCGACCTCGCGGACGGCGTCCTTCCGCCGTCCGCGATCCGACGAGCCATCGACGCCTGCTGGAGCGTCGAGAGCCTCTCCAGCGCCGGCGAGATCGCGAAAATCTCGGTCTCGGCGTAGGTTCGTCACGATAACCGCTCGTTGCCGCCGCTCCGGTCGTAATCCACAAGTCAAAAAGACAATCCAGGACAAGGAAATGCCAATGTTGGAGGCGCTGAAGCCGACGCCGCGCATAAGGACGGTCCAGCGGATGGCGCTCGCCATGCTGGTCCTGGCCGGCGTGATAAATTATATCGACCGGGCGACCCTCGCGGTCGCCAATCTGCTCATCCGCCACGATCTGGGCCTCTCCATCGCGGACATGGGCTACCTGCTATCCGCCTTTCTATGGGCCTACGCGTTTGCGCAATTGCCTACCGGCGCCATGGTCGACAAGCTCGGGCCGCGCCTGCTTCTGTCTTGTGGCCTCAGTGTCTGGTCGTTCGCCCAGGTGCTGGGCGGAACTCGTGCAGAGCTTTGGCCAGTTCTTCGGGGCCCGGGTCCTATTGGGCATCGGCGAGGCGCCGCAATTTCCGACCTGCGCGCGCGTGGTGCGGGATTGGTTCAACCCCCGCGACCGGGGCCTCGCCACCGGCATCTTCAATTGCGCGTCGTCCTTGGGCACCGCGATCGCCGTGCCTCTGCTGACTTTCCTGATGCTGAGTTTCGGTTGGCGCACGATGTTCGTGATCATGGGCGCCGCAGGTCTTGCAATGGCGGCGATCTGGTATACCGCCTATCGCAATCCGACCGATGTCGCGCTCACGGCGGAGGAGAACTTCTACCGCACCGAGGGCGATCCGCCCGGGCAGCGAACCAAGGTGACCCTGAGGGAATGGAAGCAATTGTTCCGCTTCCGAACCACCTGGGGCATGATCCTTGGTTATTTCGGCTGCATCTATCTAACCTGGATCTACACCGCCTGGCTGCCCGGCTATCTCGAGATCGAGCGGCACATGAGCGTCAAGTTCACGGGGTTCGCCGCGGCCGTCCCCTTCGCCTGGGGCGTCGTCGGCGGAGTCCTGGGCGGCTATTTGTCCGACATACTGGTGCGCCGCGGCGTTTCGCCGGTGAAGAGCCGAAGATATCCGGCGGCGATCGCTTTGTTCGGCACCGCAGCGTGCACAATCGCCGCAGCCTTCGTCAGCAGCAACGCGCTTGCGGTTGCGTTCATTTCGGCCTCGCTGTTTCTCGTTTACGTCACCAGCACCTGCGCCTGGGCGCTGAGCTCGGTCGCCGCGCCGACAAATTGCACGGCCTCGATCGGCGCCATGCAAAACTTCGGCGGCTATCTCGGCGGCGCGCTGGCGCCGACGGTCACGGGGCTGATCGTTCAGCAAACCGGGTCGTTCGTTCCAGCGCTGGTCGTGGGCGCGGCGGTTGGCGTGGCTTCGGCGGCGTCGTACCTCTTCATCGTCGATCAGCCGATCACCGCCTCGGATCTGGACGCTGTCTCGCAACACGGCGGGGCTCCCCTTCCGGCGCGCGGCGCTCAGTGACCTGGCTGTATGGGGGCCGCGCGACCGCCTCGAACGCCGTGATGTCGCCCGGGGCTCGCGCCTCGATGGCGCCGCCATAGTCCCTTCTCCCCGCTTGCGGGGAGAAGGTTAGGATGAGCGGCCGGGCGAATTTCGGAGCGGGCAATCGCCACGCCCTTCTTGTTTGATCCGGTAAGATCGCTGAGGGGATTGGACCGGATACATCGTTGAAAGGTCTATTGCTCGTCGAGGAGGGCCCCTCGTCGGTGCCGCGACCGCCGTCACTGCGTCAGGCGCGTCGCGAGATAGGCGTCAAAAGCGGTTTTTCTCTCCGGCTCCAGCGCAGGTATCGGACGGGTCGCGTCTCCGAGCTCCATCACGTCTTGCTTGGAAGATCCGTAGCGCGGCCATTCCGGCAGTCCAGGACCGTTGGGATCCGCGGACTTGGCGAAGTTCGTCCAATAGCGTTGCATCTGGTCGGACAATTCTCGGTCGCGGTCGGACCACGGCCGATCGACAGAGGCCTGAGTGCCGAACACATAGACAAGTTCCGCCGAATGGAACGCTCCGACTTTGGTCGGCTCAGACCCCGGAGCGAAGCGGGTGAAGCGGTAGACATAGGCAGGCCCGTGCGCTGTGAAAATCTCAGCTTCGCGCGTCGAGGCGGCAAACGCATAGTCGCTCAGCATGCGATCCTGAGCAACGAAGGCGCTTTCATCGTCGGTCCCGTTGTAGAGCTTGGCGATGGCGTCGCCTTCGGCGCCGAAGCGCCGCCGCTCATAGGCGGTAAGGCCCTCGGGCGTGGTCGCGGGCAAGAGCTCTGTCCCCTCGTCGTAGTTCGATCCGATCAGGAGCGCCGCGCCGTTCGCCTGACGAGCGATCATGTCCGGCAGATCGTGCGGAAGCAGATGGCCGTCGACGTTCGGCCGAAGGCCGAAATCCAGCGGCGTTTGCGCCCATCGTCCTGATAAGATCGGTGCTCGGGATCATCCGCAGATCCGCCAGGGATTGTGCGCCGAGGGCGGCGGCGAACTTTTGTCCGCCGTCTTCGGCCTGCGCCAGGGTCTGTGTCGGCGCGGTAAGGCCGAACATCGGATAGCTCTCGACGATTGCGCGCTCAAACAGGCCCTTCGCCAGCGGCGACGCCATCATGGCGTTGACGCCGAAGCCGCCGGCGGACTGGCCAAAGATTGTGACCTCGGCGGGGTTTCCTCCAAACCCCGCAATGTTGTCGCGCACCCAGCGGAGGGCGGCGATCATGTCGAGCAGACCGTAATCTCCCGACACATGGTCAGGGCTTTCGTGGTCGAGCGCGGAAAGAGCCAGGAAACCGAGAGGACCGAGCCGATAGTTGATCGTCACGACGACCACTCCGCGGCGCGCCAACGCCTCGCCGTCGAAACTTGGGAGCGAGCCCGATCCCTGAACGAAACCGCCGCCGTAGAACCACACCATGACCGGCAGGTTTTCGTCAGGCGCACGCGCCGGCGTCCAGATATTGAGGTAAAGGCAGTCCTCGCTCTGTCGTTCGGATGTGGGAAAGAATTCCTTCTGGTAGAACGAGCCGGGCGGCGGCAGCGGTTGCGGGCAGGCCGACGCGAAATGCGTCGTCTCGAGGATTCCCTGCCAGGGCGCCACAGGCTCGGGAGGGCGCCAGCGAAGTCCGGCGACCGGGGGCGCAGCAAAGGGGACGCCGAGGTAGCGTGTGATAGCCCCGTCGGCGCTTGGCGCCCCGACAATAGCGCCGCCCTGCACCTGAACCGGCGCAGCCTCGGCCGTTCCGGCGGACAGGAGAAGCAGTCCCACCGCGGCTGCGGCTTCGAGCAGCATGATCCCGATCGCCGTCGAAGGTCCAAGCCGCCGTGGTGGCGTTCGGACGAACTCCAAGACGCGACGGTCAACCGGTGCTGAGGCGTCAGAAGTCCAACACATCTTTGCGTCTTCCCTTCAGCTTCTCGCGGAGGCCCAGCCTACCGCAGGGAGCGCCACATTTGGAAGCATGCCTCGTCCGGCAGATACACGCCCGTGGCGTCAAAGGATCTGAGGTTGTGTCGCGATAGGTGGTGTAGCTCCGCTGGAGCAGGCCGCTCGCGAAGTGCGCTCTCCATAGCGCAGTGGCGAGCGGCTTGCGGGCGCATGGCGAGCGCTCACCGTGACCGCTTGGCTCAGCGCAACGACTAGCGCGCGTAATTCGGCGTCGCTGTCGGGTATCCGTGGCATGGCGATCGACCGGCTCGAAACAGCGCGGATTTCTCCCCGTATATTCTGCACGCTGCAAGTGGTTGAAATTGAAGGGTCGACCGCACGGTGCGAGAGTCTTCAACGGCGCACCAATCAGCGCGGCGGGTCGTGCGCCGTCCTCGCTGCGGGCACATAGCGGTAGAGCGTCGCCGGTGAGACGCCGAGTCGTCGCGCAACGTCCGACACCATAATATTCGGGTTCGCCAGCATCGTCATGGCGACGCTAATATCATCGTCGTTGAGCTTGGCGGGCCGCCCTCCCGTACGTTCCGCGCGCCGCGCGGCGTCGAGTCCGGTCTGCGTCCGTTCGCGGATCAAGCTGCGCTCGAACTCGGCAAGCGCCGCGAACATGTGGAACACAAACCGTCCCTGCGCCGTGGTCGTTTCGAGCGCTTCCGTCAAGCTGCGAAACCCGATGTTCCTCAACCGCAGTTCTTCGACGGTCTCAATGAGCTGCTTGATCGAGCGCGCGAGGCGGTCGAGCTTCCATACAATGATGGTATCGCCCGCTCTGGCGAATTCCAGCGCTTCGAGAAGGGCGGGGCGGTCATAGACCGCGCCCGACACCTCCTCGATGTAAGGCTTCGTGCATCCGGCCTCGGTGAGCGCGTTGCGTTGCAACTCCACGCTCTGGTCGAGGGTTGAAACGCGCGCGTAGCCGATCAGCACCGGCTTTAGGTGAATCTCGCCGTCCTTTCGGGGCAAGACGCGCCGCGCCTTCTTGGGGCCGTGCGCCTCGCGCGTCGGATTCTAGCGACAGTCGGCGCGCCGTGATTTCTTTTCAGCCATTATCTATCTCTCACAGCTCAGCTGTACAATGGCTTTTGAGAGGTAGGAAATCAAGAATGAGTTTTGAGAGGCGCTTTCAGGGGATCTCGAGCTAACTCGCTCTCCCGCCCCGTGTTTCTCAAAAAGGGATCATTTTTGAGAGACTACCTTCGAAACCGCTCACAGCACTAGCCGAAACGGAAAACGCTAAACTGGAAAGACTGGCTCGAACCCCAGGGCGTAGCATGGGTGTGCCTGCGCATATCGATTAACTCGAACCCATGGCCGAACGTCCGGCCGAGTGTTTCGGCGTCGTAGCGCATGATGGGTAGGCCGCTGCATCGCTCCGGGCCGTCCGGTGCGAACGTCGCGACAATGGCGTGACCTCCGGCTCGCAAGCCTTGCTTCATGCGAGCGACATAGGCTACGCGGTCGCTTTCCTCTGTGAGAAAGTGGAAGGCCGCGCGGTCGTGCCAGATGTCATAAAGCCGAGTCGGCTGCCAAAGCGTTGCGTCCGCGACGATCCAATTGACCTTTTCCGCCTGGGCTCCAAGCCGCGTTTTGGCGGCGTCCAAAGCGGCCCCCGACAAATCGAGCACGGAGAGATTGCGAAAGCCCTTGGCTAACAGATAATCGGCAAGCCGCGAGGCTCCGCCGCCAACGTCGATGATGGCGCTTTCCGGCGCAGCACCAACCGCTTCGATCAACTCAAGCGAGTGCGCCGGATTATCTTGAAACCAACTGACTTCGTTCTCCCCTTTGGTGGTGTAAACACCTTCCCAGTGGGCTTTGCGGCCCGCAATCTCCAAAGTCAGCTCGCTCCCGATGATTATATTCCCATAGTATGGTCACAGCCCCCATTCTTTGCAACAAACGGCCCTCGACGCCCTCGGTGTTCGCTCCCGCAGCGTTACTCAGGGAAGCCCGAAGGCAGAAAGGGCTAGGCACCGCCGATGTGCCTCCCGTCTGCGTTCTTGATCCGGACGGCGATCTCGTGCGGCAGTTACGCCAGAACGGCGCGACGCAGATTTTCCCGGATTGGCCGTGTTACCATACGGAACTTTATATCTTCGATTTTGCAGGACAGCGCGTCGGAATTGTAGGTTGTGTTGTTGGCGCATCCTTCGCTGTATTGGTCGCTGAAGAATTATTCGCCTGCGGCTGCAAGCTGCTGGTGAGTTTAACTTCCGCAGGGCAAATTGTTCCTGCCGGAGACCCTCCGTACTTCGTCGTGATCGACCGAGCTTTGCGCGATGAAGGCACGAGTTATCACTACGCTGCCCCCTCCGAGTTTTCGCAAGCTGACCCTGAATTGGTCGCGACGGCGGCGCGGGCCTTGGCAGGCTTAGATTTGCATAGCGTTGTCGGCTCAAGCTGGACAACCGACGCCCCGTTTCGGGAAACGGAGGAAGCTATCGAAAACGCGCGAAGCCGAGGGATTCTCGCTGTCGAGATGGAAGCCGCCGCCCTCTACGCCTTTGCCGCAGCGGCTGGCGTGCAAGTGCTCTGTCTCGCTCATGTCACCAACACAATGGGTTTAGCCGGGGATGATTTCGAGAAAGGCGAGGCGGACGGCACGCGCGACGCTCTGGCCGTCCTCGGCAGCGTCATCGGCGCAATTCACGCGACATAACGGAGAACAGTGCGCGGAGGTCTCTCAAAGCATGCAATTTCTCGCCGTGGGTGGGCGTCTCAAAATTCTTGATTGATTTTTGCACCGGTTGCGGCTTGCCCACTTTTTGCCCGAAAGATCGCCCGAGCTTGCTACGGGAGGAGCTCGTCCATGACGCCCGAGTTGAAATGGCTCGTCTTCACGGCCTTGCTCGTCGGCTCGCTCTGGATTCCGTTCATCGTGGGCGTCAACGTCACCGACTTTGAGGGTAAAGGACAATTATTCGAGCGTCCCCCAGATCACAGCAAAATGGCTCCGTGGGTTCACCGCAGCCTTCGCGCGCACCAGAACGCGCTGGAGCAGCTGTTGCCCTTTGCAGTGATTGTCATCGCAGGCGCGATTTCAGGGGTTAGCACTTCGACGACTACGGTCTGCGCGATCATCTTCTTTTGGCTCCGCGTGGCTCACGCCATCGGAATGATTTCGGGCCTAGCGCGCTTTCCGATACGTCCCGCAATCTATTTCACAAACTGGATCGTTATGTTTGTCTACGCGTGGCAGGTCTTCGCTGCAAGTCCTTCGCACTAGCAGCCACGCAAGGCGCTCCGCGCCATCTCTCAAAAGCCCCGCGTTTCGGACCCGAATTGCGCGGCACCGCAATTTTGGATTTTGCACTCACGGCCTTCGTTTGATATACCCTATGGGGGTATGGTATAGGCGGGCATGTCGCATACCATCCGCGAAAAGCAAAAGCTGCTGGCGCGCGTGCGCCGAATCAAAGGCCAAGTCGAAGCTATCGAGCGCGCGCTCGATAAAGAGGCCGGTTGCGAGCAGGTGATGCAACTGATCGCCGCGACGCGAGGCGCGATCTCCGGCCTCATGGGGGAAGTCGTGGAGGACCACGTGCGGACCCACCTTGTCGATTCAGAACGTCATCCTGACGCTCTAAACGGCGAGGCCGTCGATCAGCTTTTGGAAGTTGTCCGCACCTATCTGAAATGAGGCAGGCTATGAGCGACGGCGCTGAATCCGGCATCGCCGGGGCTTTCCATAGCCACGTCTTCCTTGGCGCAGGTCACGAGAAGAGCGAGCGCAAGACGTGGGCCGTCATCTGGGTTTGCACGGCGATGATGATCGCCGAAATCGTCGGCGGCTGGCTGTTCGGGTCAATCGCGCTCATCGCGGACGGCCTGCACATGAGCACTCATGCGGGCGCACTGCTACTTGCCGCGCTCGCCTACATGTTCGCCCGCCGTTATGCGCAGGATGAACGCTTTACCTTCGGCACGGGAAAACTCGGCGATCTCGCCGGATTCACAAGCGCCATCATCCTCGCAATGATCGCGCTGCTGATCGGTTATGAAGCTGTCTCTCGCCTGTTCGAGCCCGTCGCGATCCATTTCGCCGAAGCGATTCCCGTCGCCGGCCTCGGCCTTGCAGTGAATATCGCAAGCGTATGGCTCCTAAGCGGCGACGATCATCATCACGGCCATAGCCACGGCCACATTCATGGGCACGGTCACAGCCACGACGATCGCCACGATCACGACGAGTCGAAAATCATCGCGGCTAAAGGCGGCGCTGTTCGCCTCGATGTATTCGAGGACGGCGCACCGCAGCGCTTTCGGCTTCAGGCCCTGTCCGGCCCCGCTTTGACGGCGGCGGGGGCGACGGTCGAAACGCTGCGACCTGATAGCGCGCGGCAATTGTTCGCCTTTGTGGATCATGGCGGCTTTCTCGAGTCGGTCGAAGAAATTCCTGAACCGCATGAGTTCAGGGCAACCGTCACGATTAACGGGGAAGCCTACCCGGTTGCCTTTGAAGAACATGAACAAGCGCAAGGCGCGGCGGCGCGCGACAACAACATGCGTGCGGCAGTCGTTCACGTGATCGCCGACGCCGCCGTTTCTGTGCTGGTCATCGTCGGACTGATTCTCGCTTGGGCGTTCGGGTGGGTGTGGATGGACCCGGCTGCAGGTATCGTGGGCGCGGTCGTGATCGCCAGCTGGGCCGTGTCGCTCGTTCGCGATACAAGCGCCATCCTGCTCGACATGAACCCCGACCGGCAAATGGCGGGCAAAATCCGCGCAGCGGTGGAGGAAGACGGAGACCGGCTTGCCGATCTCCATCTTTGGCGGCTTGGCCCCGGCCATCTCGGTGCGATTATCTCGGTGATCGCTCCGGCGGATCGCAGGGAAGCGTATTTCCGCGCCAAGCTCGCGCGGTTCCGCTCGGTATCGCACCTGACGATTGAGGTCCGGCAGGCGGCCTAACGACCGCCCTGCGATCTCTCATAACTCCCGTCCAACCGACTGTAATTGCTTCCCGCAAAATTCTTGAGTTATGCAGAATTATCCATAAGATCAACAACATCAGCGGCACGTCGGAGGGTCGTTATCGGACGCCGCTAGCCCAACGACCCCAAGGCCGAGAACCGTGCATTATATCAACGTGATAGGCATGAATCGCCCGGGATCAGATTTAGACGCCCATTCACACCGCGAGCGCGATTGGGAGACGCGGGCTGGAACGGTTGAGCTGCGCATCCCGAAGCTGCACAAGGGCAGCGCCGGATTCGCGGTTGTCGAACGGTGAGCGCTGTTGTATCTGCGGAGTCGAGGTGCTGGCTCGGACTTGTCCGAGTCGGAGAATTGGGAAGCCGGTGTGAATCCGGCGCTGCCCCCGCAACGGTGGGAAAGTTCGAGCGCGACCAAGCCCAGGGTCATCTGATCTGGGAAGGCGTTGCGCTCGGTCCGCGTCGACCGCTTTCGAGCCCGGAAACCAGCCTCGAGGAAGCCGGCAGGACCGCGGCGGGCGGTGGAGAGGCGAGTGCGTCGCGGCGCTCAAGCCCGCGAAGGCTTCGCAACTCGATGTCCGACATGGGTCCATTCGCAGTGATGGTCACGTGGGATGCTGACATGAATGCGATCGACATGATGCTCGCCGAATTGCACGCTCGGCGCCCCGGCATGAGCCTCGAGCGAAAGTTCTATACCGACTCCGATTTCTATCGCCTCGACCTCGAAACCATCTTCCACCGGGACTGGATCTTCGTCGGGCACGATTGCGAAATCCCCGCTCCGGGCGACTACTTCACCGACCAGATCGGCGACTATCCGATCATCATCGTTCGGGGTCGCGACAATTCGATCCGCGCCCTGCACAATTCCTGCCGACACCGCGGCTCACGGATTTGCGCCGCGCCCCGGGGCGCGGCAAAGCGGCTGGTGTGTCCGTATCATCAATGGACCTACGATTTGGACGGAAGCCTGATCCGCACGCGTCAAATAGACGGCGCGATCGATAAGACACATCTCGGGCTCAAGTCCGTCCACTGCGAAAGCGTTTGTGGCTATATTTTTGTGTGCGTGGCGCCTGTTGCGCCGAGCTTCGAGCCCTTCCGAGCCCAGGCAACAGGATATTTGTCGCCGCACAAGATCGCCGAGGCCAAAATCGCCTTCGAGAGCACGATCGTCGAAAACGGCAACTGGAAGCTAGTGTGGGAAAACAACCGTGAGTGCTATCACTGCGCGGCGAACCACCCGGAACTGTGCCGGACGTTCCCTCAGAAGCCGACCATATCCGGCATCGACGGCGCTTTCGACGACGAGGAGATGAAGGCTCATTGGGATCGATGCGAGGCGGCGGGGCTGCCCAGCGCATTCCAGCTCTCGGAATCGGGACAGTTCCGCACCAGCCGGGTTCCGCTTCTGGAGGACGCTGTCAGCTATACGATGTCCGGACGCGCCGCCGTTAGGCGAGCGCTGAGCGACAGCGTTGCCGAGGCCCGCATTGGATCGCTGTTGCTCTTCCACTATCCCTCGACCTGGAATCACGTACTGGGCGATCACGCCGTCAGCTTTCAGGTTCTCCCGATTGGTCCGATGCAGACTAGAGTCAGGACCAAATGGCTGGTTCACAAGGAGGCTGTCGAAGGAAAAGACTATTCGATCGAGGAACTGACCCGCGTCTGGCTTGCGACGAACAGCCAGGACCAGCGTGTGGTCGAAGAAAACCAGATCGGCATTCGCTCGCCCGCTTACGAACCCGGACCTTACGCATCGGATCATGAAGGCGGGGTGATGCAATTCGTCGATTGGTATTGCCGGACGATGCTGCGCGGTCTCGGCGGCAGCCGAGCGAGCATCGGCCTCGTCGCTTGAACGGTGGTCGGTCGTGCAATTTTCGCGACCGGCGACGGGAAACCAAAAGACGCAGTTTCAGCCATTTCGGTACGGCAGTCCAGAGGAAGCGCTGGTTGCTGGGCTCATAACGTTACCGGACGACGTGGATCCGCACGGGCTGCTCGGGCGGAACTGAAGGCTTTCGCCGGGGACGCACCACGCGGGCCTGGCCCGAATGCGGGAAGGGCTGGCAGAAGCCAGCCGGTTTTCGGTTGAGAGATTTCGATCGCCCCCCGCTAGCCTTTCAGCCCCACCGCCTCGAGCGCCTGCGCCTGCCGCCTTGCAACTGCGTCCATGTCGAAGCCGGCGATCGCGTCCTCGTACAGGCGATGGAAATTGAGCCGCGCCCCGAGGCGCAGGAAGGCGCCGCCGAGGCCGATCGTCGCCCGCTCGAGGAAGACGAACTCGCGCGGAATCACGAGGCCGCCGCCTTCCGCCCTCAGGGCCCGCATCACCTGGCCGATCTCGCGCCGCCCGTATTCCGACGGGCTGACGCCGTCCGCGGCCGTGCGCACGCGGTCGTCGAGGATGGGGCCGCAGATGAAGCGCGCCCAGATGTTCATGGCCTCGAACGTGCCGCGCGTGAGTTTCGGAAAGCCCCACATCGCGTAGGCCTCTTCGAGACGCGCCTCGTCGTTGGCCCTCAGCGCCAGATAGAGTTCGACGACCCCGCTGACGAAGCGCGGCGGAAAGATGCGCACGCAGCCATAATCGAAGAGGTTGACGCCCTCGACCTCGAGCGCGTCGCCCTTGCCTGACGCGGCCACGGCATAGTTGCCGAGATGCGGATCGCCGTGGATCACGCCATACCGCAGGAACGGCAGCCACCACGCGTCGTACAGGCCGACCGCGATGGCGTTGCGCGCCTGCTGCGGCGCGCTCTCGAACGCCGTAAGCGGTTCGCCGTCGAGCCATTGCAGGGTGAGGAGCCGCCGGGTCGAAAGGCTTTCTTCGACGCGCGGCACACGCACGAACGGTTTCTCGGCGAGCATCAGCGCGTAGAGCCGCGCCACTTTCGCCTCGCGCACATAGTCGAGCTCCTCCCGCACCCGCTCTCGAATCTCGCGCGCAATCTCGCGCGTATCGATCGCTGCGCTCATGCGGCGATGGAGCGAGAACAGGACGTCGAGCTGCGACAGGTCGGTCTCGACCGCCGAAGCCATCTCGGGATATTGCAGCTTGCACGCGACCTCATCGCCGGCGAGCGTTCGGGCCTTGTGCACCTGGCCGAGCGAAGCGGCTGCCGCAGGCTTCAGATCGAACTCGGAGAAGCGCTCGCGCCAGTGGGGGCCGAGCTCCGCCTGCATGCGCCGGCGCACGAAGCCCGCGCCCATCGGCGGCGCCTGCGACTGCAGGCGGATGAGCTCGTTGGCGTAGTCGGTCGGCAGCGCGTCCGGGATGGTGGTCAGGAGCTGCGCCACCTTCATCATCGGGCCCTTCATCGAGCCCAAGACGGAGGCCAGCGCCTTGGCGTCGCTATCCCGCCCGCCGCCGCGGAGCCGGTTGACTCCAACCCGCGCCGCGAGCGCACCCGCGTTGACGCCGAGGCGCGCATAGCGCGAGGCGCGCGCGCTCAGGCGATTGGCTTCGTCGTCGTGGGGCAATGCGATCTGCTCCGATCACCCGGATGAGGGTCCAACGGGTCACAAACTCTGCCCCGCAAACCTTTGGCCGAACCTATATGGGCCTCGGTCTCCCCGATTGCAGTCAGGGCCGTCCCGATCAATTCCGCTGTTTCGATGCTTTTTCGCGGAATAATTCCGCTGCTTTTGCGAAAAATTCCGCTGTTCCCGCGCGTAGGGAATTTCCTGACCAAGCCTCTCATTTTACGTGACTTTTTCGGGTGCACGGAGCCTAGAGGCCCGCCGGAATCGAAGAATTCCCTGTATTTTTCGCTGTTAATGGGCCAAGGCCGCCATCGGCCTATCCCATCGCCTCGAGCTCGCCGATCATCCGCTCGATCACCTTGAGCCCGATGCTCCAGAAGGCTGGGTCCTTCGCGTCCAGGCCGAAGGGCCTCAGGAGCTCCGCATAGGATTTCGAGCCGCCGGCTGACAGCATCGCGAGATAGCGCTCGGCGAAACCTTCGCGCGCATTTTCGTACACGCCATAGAGCGAATTGACCAGGCAATCGCCGAACGCATAGGCGTAGACGTAGAACGGCGAGTGGACGAAGTGGCCGATATAGGCCCAATAGGTCTCATATCCGCTCTTGAGCTCGATGGCGGGGCCGAGACTCTCGGCCTGCACGCTCATCCACAGTTCGTTGATGCGCTCCGCCGTCAGTTCGCCCTTCCGGCGCTCGAGATGGACGAGCCGCTCGAATTTGTAGAAGGCGATCTGGCGCACGACGGTGTTGAGCATGTCCTCGACCTTGGCCGCCAGCATCGACTTGCGCTCAGCCGGATCGGAGACGGCGGCGAGCATCGAACGGAAGGTCAGCATTTCGCCGAACACCGACGCCGTCTCGGCCAGCGTGAGCGGCGTCGGCGCCATAAGGGCGCCGTTCACGCCCGCCAGCACCTGATGGACGCCATGGCCGAGCTCATGCGCGAGCGTCGTGACGTCGCGCGGCCTGCCCAGGTAATTGACCAGCACATATGGATGCGCCGACGGCGTGGTCGGATGGGCGAAGGCGCCCGGCGCCTTGCCGGGCCGCACCGGCGCGTCGATCCAGCCCTCGTCGAAGAACCGGCGGGCGATGTCGGCCATGCGGGGCGAAAAGCGACCATATGCGTCGAGCACGGTGTCGCGCGCAGTCTCCCACCTATAGAGACGCTGGGGCGCGTCCGGCAGCGGCGCATTGCGATCCCAGTGGGGGAGTCGCTCCTTGCCGAACCAGCGCGTTTTCAGCGCGTAATAGCGGTGCGACAAGCGCGGATAGGCGTCAGTGACCGCGGAAACCAGCGCCTCGACCACCTCGCCCTCGACGCGGTTGGCGAGATGGCGAGAGTTGGCCACGTCGGCAAATTTGCGCCACCGGTCAGAGATTTCCTTGTCCTTGGCAAGCGTGTTGGTGATGAGAGAAAACAAGCGAAGGTTCGCGCCGAGCGTGGCTGCGAGGGCATTGGCCGCCGCCTCGCGCTTCTTCTCATCCGGGTCCTGGAGCTTGCCGAGCAGAGGCTCGAGCGTCAGGCTCTCACCCTCGAAGTCGAAACGCAAAGCTGACATGGTATCGTCGAAGAGCCGGTTCCATGCCGCCACGCCGGAAACCGATTTCTCCAGGAACAGCTGCTCGATGTCGTCCGTGAGCTGATGCGGCCTCTCCTTGCGAATGTCCTCGAGCCACGGACGGTAATGGGCCAGCGCGGGAGCGGCCAGCGCCAACTCGAGCATCGCGTCGTCGATCCGGTTGAGCTCGAGCTCGAAAAACAGGAGATCGCCCGACAGCGCGGTCACCCGCTCGTGCGTATCGCCGTAGAACTTGGCTCTTGCCGCGTCGCTCGTGTCGGAGGCGTAAAGCAGCGAGGCGTATGACATGACCCGGCCAGTGAGGTCCTGCAGTCCCTCGTAGGTCCTCACCGCCTCCCCGAGCCGCTCCCCGCCGTTCTCCGCCTCGGCGATCGCGGCGAGCTTGCCGCGCCACGCCTCGGAGAACTGCTTGGCCTCTTCCTGCGCGCGTTTGAGATCGCTAAGGAAGCGCGGCGAGTTCATGCTCTCGTAAAGATCCTCGAGGCGCCATTGCGGAAGCACGCCGAGTTCCGACGACGTTGGGGACGGCGACTGAGTGGAGCGAAGGGGATCGAAAAGCGCTTTCATTGTCAGGAGTCCGTTAATCCTCGGCTAAGCGTGGCCCAATCCTTGGAGCCGACAAGAGACGTTCTTAGTGAAACGACGCGCCAACCCGGGACGTCATTAACACGACATTTACCCTGTTGTCAGACTGTCGGCGCGACGCACGGCTTCAGCTTGAGCCATGCCCGAGGATCCCGAATGGCCGCGCTCATCCTCATTGTCGACGACGACCCCATTCAGCGCCGTCTGCTGGAGGCGATGGCGAGGCGGTTCGGCTACGAGGCCGAGACGCTCGAATTGGGCGAAGCGGCGCTGGCGCGCATGAACGCGATCGACCGGCCGCCGGTCAACCTGCTCATTCTCGACCTGGTCATGCCCGATCTGGATGGCATGGGCGTGCTCGCGCGCATGCGCCAGCAGGACATTGCCGTTCCCGCCATCGTGCAGACCGCGCACGGGTCCATCGAGGCGGTCATTTCCGCGATGCGCGCGGGCGCGATCGATTTCGTCGTCAAGCCGGTCGGAGCCGAACGGCTTCAGGTTTCGATCAAGAACGCTCTTAAGGTCGACGCGCTCGAGGACGAGTTGCGCCGAGCCACTCGCCGAAACGCCGGCGAGCTGGGCTTCCGCGACATCGTGAGTCGGGCGGAATCGATGGCCCGTACGGTGCGGCTTGCCGAGCGAGCGGCAAAGTCGAACATCCCCATCCTTATCGAGGGCGAGTCGGGCGTCGGCAAGGAGCTGATGGCGCGCGCGATCCAGGGCAGTTCCGAGCGGCGCGGCAAGGCGTTCGTCACCGTCAATTGCGGCGCGCTGCCTGAGACGCTGGTCGAGTTCGATCCTGTTCGGTCACGAGAAAGGATCCTTCACCGGCGCGACCGAAAAGCACATCGGCAAGTTCGCCGAAGCGAACGGCGGCACGCTGTTTCTCGACGAAATCGGCGAGCTCTCGCTCGACGCTCAGGTCAAACTCCTGCGGGCGCTGCAGGAGGGCGAGATCGATCCGGTCGGCGCGCGCCGCTCGGTGAAGGTCGACGTCCGCATGATATCGGCCACGAACCAGAACCTCATCGAACTCGTCAAAGCCGGCCGTTTCCGGGAGGACCTGTTCTATCGCCTCAACGTCTTTCCCATCTCGATTCCGCCGCTCCGCGCCAGAGCCTGCGACGTTCCCGATCTCGCGGTGCGCTTTCTTGCTCGCTTCTGCGCCGAAGAAGGCAAGCGGATCCGCTGCATTTCCGCGGAGGCGCTCGCGCTGCTTTCCGCCTACGACTGGCCGGGCAACGTTCGCCAGCTCGAGAACGCCGTTTTTCGCGCTGTGGTGCTCGCCGACAAGGATGAATTGACGACGGCGGAGTTCCCCCAGATCGCGGCGCAAGTCGAAGGCTTTGACATTCGCATTCCTCCCGCGCCTCCCCCGGTCGCAACCGACCCAGCGCAGTTTGCGCCGCTGCGGACGACGGCGATCGAAACGCGTGATCCTCATGCTCTGAGACTCATCAACGACAACGGCGACGTTCGTGCGCTGGCCGACATCGAGGCCGAAATCGATCCGCTTCGCCCTCTCCCATTATCGGGGGCAGATGTCGCAGGTCGCCCGCAAGCTCGGCATCGGGCGGTCGACCCTCTATCGGAAGATGAAAGAGGGCGGCATCGCCGAGAACGTGATCGGCGACGCGGCCGCCTGATGAAGACGTGATCACTGCGTAGAATAAAGGCGACTCTGGTTGCGGCAGACACATGACTGCTTCACACTGCCGAGGCGATGACTGTTTCATCGAGCAGTAAACTCCGGAATCGGTCATTGTGTTCGCGCGGCGGGTTCGAAAGATGAACGTTGGCGGTCCGAACTGGCGCATCGCGGTCCTCACGACCTGCGCTCTCCTCGCCGGCCGATTTGCGAACGAGACCTCAGCGGCCGCGCAGCCCCCGTCGATCGAAGCAGCGTTCGAGCGTTCCTCCGCTCCCTTCGCGGCCGCGGCCCAAACCCAAACCGCGTTCGCCGAAGTCGAAGGCGGCCCGCTGCTTGACGCGTTCAACAGGCCAAACGGGGCGCTTCCATCGCCCGACCTCGGCGCGTTCTCCCGGCTCGCCGGGCCGGACACCCCTTCTTGGGAATTCGTTCCCAACGAATTCGCGCAAGCAGGCGCGGCGGGCGCCCAGCCAACGCCCTCCCCAGAAGCGGCCGTCGTCGAAAACAGACTTCCTGATCCGTTTCCGACACGCACCGCGAGCCCGGCGCCTGCCCCTGTTCCAGCGGCAATCGCGGCGGCGGCGGCTCGCCTGATCCTCGGCAATTCGGCCAATCCGCTCGGCGCCGGCGACTGGCGCGCCGCCCGGGCGGCAATCGGCGCCTTCTATGCGGCGCGCGGTTTCGAGCCCGTCTGGGTAGATCGGAACGGCCTGACAAGCGCGGGGCGCTCGGCGCTCGTCCAACTCCGACGCGCGGTCGACGACGGCCTCAATATCCCGCCTTTGTCCCTCCCGAAGCCGGCCGCCGCCGGCCTTAAGCCGGATGAACTCGCCGAAGCCGAGATGGCGATCACGGCTGCAGTCGTCGCCTACGCCGAACAGGCGAGCGGATCGCGGATCGCTCCTCAACGCATTTCGCCCTTGATCAGCGCCACCCCTAATGTCGCCGATCCGGGCGCGGCTCTCGCCGAAACAGCCACCGCGGCTGACCCGGGCGCACGGCTTGCCGAATTCAATCCGCCGCAGAAGGGATACCGCGACCTGCGCGAAGAGCTAACGCGCCTGATGGAATCCCCGCCGACTTCGCGACGGCGCGCCGCGCTCGACCTCGGCGCCGGTTTGCCCGACACGCCGCTGATCGAAGGCGAAAGCATTCTCGCCGACGATCCGGATTTCGATGCGCTCCACTCGAAAAAGGGCTCGCGGCGAAGGCGCGGCTATACAGCTTCGGCCAACCTCGCCTCCCGAGCTTTTCTACGTCGCCGCCGCGCCGCAATACTCGCCAACATGGAGATGTGGCGCTGGGAGCCGCGCGACATGGGCGCCCGGCGCATCGAGGTCAACATCCCTGATTTTTCGGTCGAGGTGTTTGAGGGCGACACGCTGATTCACAGCGCGCGGGTCGTCGTCGGCAAGCCCCAAACCCCAACGCCGATCTTCTCCAACGTGATGCGCTACGTGCTCATCAACCCCGCCTGGCTGGTGCCCGATTCGATCGTCAAGAAGGAGATCCTGCCTCGGCTCAGCCACTTCGAGCACCTAGGCTACGAGGTGAAGACGATCGGGGGACGGGTTACGGTGCGCCAGCCGCCGGGCGACGACAACGCCCTCGGCCGGCTGGCTTTCATGTTCCCGAACGACCACTCGGTCTACCTGCACGACACGCCGGCGCGCGAACTGTTTTCCGAAGACATGCGCGCGCTCAGCCACGGATGCGTGCGCGTCGAAGACCCCTTGCGCCTCGCCGAACTGGTGCTCGGATGGCCGGAAAGCCGGGTGGATGCGGCGATCGGCGGACCGGAGCGAACGGTCTTCCTGCCGCATCCGTTGCCGATCCACATCGAATATTTCACCGATTTCGTCGACGAGGATGGAAATCTGCAGGAGAGGCCGGACGTTTACGGCCTGACGCAGAAAGTCGCAGGCACACTCTCCATGCGCAGTCAAGATTGAAACTGGAAAGCCATAGCGCTATACCCCGAATCATTCGATTTATCGGTTGATGTAGCGTTGAGGTCACACGAAGGGCGCCGTGCCGACCCAATCGTACAAATTTTCGCGATTGGGAAGGCGCTGATGGGTCGGCAGGGGCGGCCGGTATGGGAAACGGTGCTTAAGCGGACGATTTGTCCGAGGTCACGGCGAGCCGCGGGGCGAGCCGCAGTTCGGAAGGATGATTGGTTGGCGGGATTCTCTGGAACGAATCTGGGCCGATGCGGCGGGGCGGCGTCGCGAGCGGCGACGGCGGCAATTCTCGTTGCCACTGGGCTTGCGCCGAACTCGACCGAGTCCGCCGTCGCCAACGGCGACACGCGCACGGTCATCTTTTCGAGCCAGCACACGAACGAGCAGGGTTCGTTCACCTACATGGTCAACGGGGTCTACGACCAGTCGGTGCTCGACAAGCTCAATTGGTTCATGCGGGACTGGCGGCTCAACGAGCCGACCAAAATGGACCCCCATCTGTTCGACATCATATGGGAGGTCTACCGCGAGTCCGGATCGAAGGAGCCGATCGACGTCCTTTCCGGCTACCGGTCGCCGCAGACCAACGCCATGCTGCGGCGGCGCTCGAGCCAGGTCGCCCAGCATTCGCTGCACATGGAAGGGCGGGCGATCGATGCCCATTTCGTCGACGTCGGTCCCGCGCGCATTCGCGACATCGCGATGCGGATGGAGGAAGGCGGCGTCGGCTTCTATCCGACCGGCGAAACCTGGGTGCATATCGACAGCGGCGCGGTGCGCTACTGGCCGCGGATGAGCCGCGCGGCGCTGACGCGGCTGTTTCCTGACGGCAAGACGGTCTTCATTCCTTCCGACGGACAGCCGCTGCCGGGCTACGAGCTGGCGAAGGCGGAGATCGAGGCGCGCGGCGGCGAGATTCAGACGGCGAGCGGCGGCGGCTTGTTCGCCTGGCTGTTCGGCTCGCGCGGCGGCGGCGCCGACGACGACGAGGAGAGCAGCAGCCAGGCTGCAGCGGTAATCGGAGGCCGCGGCGGCGGCCGCTCGGGCGGCGTTGCAGATCGCGGACGCCGGGCCGGCAGCCGTCGCGCAAGCCAAACTCAACCTGCCGACCGGCCCCGAATACGCGAGCGCGCCGGAGCCGGAGCCGGCTCCCAAGCCCGCGCCCGCGATGAAGCAAGAGGCCGCGCCGGCGCCGCAGCCTGAGGTCGTGGCGGCGCTGGAGCAGCCGAAGGTCGAAAGCGACGCTCAGCCGGATTCTCCCGTCAAGCTGAACGGGCCGATCGCGGCGCTCGATCTCGCGCCGCTGCCGCCGCGCCGTCCGAGCGCCCGGGAGCTTCTCCTCGCGTCGATCTCGGACCTTCCCTTGCCGCCGGTCCGGCCCGCCGATCTCCTCATCGCAGAAGGGCCGGAGACGGTCGCTGCGGGGAGCCCTCTGCCGCCGGCCCGTCCCCCCGGGATCGCGGCCGCGCCGGAAACGACAGGGTCGATCGCACCGACGCCCCCGGCGCGCCCGGCCAATCTGATGGTTCCAGGGCCTTTTGCCCAGAGAGCCGGTGCGAAGGCGCCGCCGGCGGCGTTCGGCGCCGATCTCAAGCAATTGCCGAAGGTGATCACCGCCGGCATGGAGGCTCCGCCGAGCCGCGCCCTCGCCCTTGCCGAGTTGCCGCCCGCGCCGAAATACGATTCCGACGCCCTGCTTCAGCGCGCCGCCGAATTGGATGCGCCCCTGCCGCCGGTGCCGGTCCCGACCGCCGCCGCGCCGCCCGAGACCAGGGCTGGCGCCGCGCCACCCAAACGAAGCGCGTGGGCCGAGACTGTTTCCCGACTGTGGAGCGTCGTGTCGTTCGGCTCATCCCGGTCCGCGCCCGTGAAGCAGGACTCGGGGGACCTGCGCGGAGCGCAGCAGTAGGCGTCAGTCCCTGTCGATCGCCCAGGGGCCCGGGCCGGCCGCGGGGAGATAGAGGAAGGCGCGGCCCACCTCTCTTCGCGCCTCCCCGGAGCGCCCCCTTCGCATGGCTCAGGGCAGGCTTTTGGAGACGACCTCCCAGGATCTCGTCCGCGGATCGCGTTCTCCTCAGGGCGAGGGCGGCGGGAGGCTTGGGAGTTGCGGCAATAAGCTTCAAACAGTTTCCATGCGCTTCCGCGTGGCTTCCCAAAAGATTCCGGATGGTTCAGAAAATTCCGAGAGATTCACAGGAAAATCAATCTTTCGCAATATCTTAGAGTCACTCCGTTGCAACCGGAGGCAAATTTCCGGACTAGCGGCCCAAACGTCATGGCCGCCCCCGGACTTTGATCTGGGGGTGTCCCGGCCATCCACGCGTTTCATCGCGACCGCCCGGACGTCTCCGCGCCAACGTATCGCCCGCGACCCGCATCGCCTGGCCGAGCCGATCGATCAGCTATGCGGACCGGCCGACCGGCGTCGTCTTGTGGAATTTCTCCTCGTCCATGCCGTCCTCGTTTGGCCTCGTCGGTGATCCTCATCTGATAGCACAGAGCATGTCGACGAGGGAAGAAAATGTTCTCTCTATGTTCCAACATAGTTAATCGCCTCGGTCGCCGGACAGGGCGCTGCCGATGGAGAAGATGAGGGCCATCGCCAAGATCAGAACCTTGCGCGAGAATCTCGTCGAGTGGCGTAAAGGCGGGAATGCGCAAGAGGGGCCGTTCGTTGACGGCTTGCCGAAGGGGTTATGTCCGACCCTTTGCTACTGTTCTCGCTCCGTCCCGGACGGAAACGCTGCACCAGATGCTGAGCTATGCGGCGACACCGGACTCGCCGTCGTCCTGGCCAGTGCGACACTACCACCTCGCCATCTTCGTTCACGAACCGGCCGTCGTTCGGATCCAGAGTGATGACGAGCACCGCCTCCGACGGTCGCAGAGGAGGTCGGGACGAAAAGGAGTCAGCCCAGGGGCTGTCGCCCGCTGTATTCCTCAGATCCGCACGATCTTGACGGCACGGCTGCCGAGGCGCCTTCTTGGGCGCAGCAGCGGGAGGCCGCCCATGAATGTCCGGGTGCTGATCGGGTCCAAGAAGGGCGCGTTCGTTCTCGAAAGCGACAGCGAGCGCCGCAATTGGCGCGTGCGTGGGCCTTTGTGCGAGCACTGGCCGCTGACCCACGTCGCCGCCGACCTCGCAGACGGGACCATTTACGCGACCGGCGGCAACGCGTGGTTCGGGCCGGCTGTGTGGAAGTCGAATGACGGTGGCACAACATGGACCCATTCGAGCCAGGGGTTGGCTTACCCCCAAGGCGAGACGCCGGTTCAATGCGCCTGGGTGGCTCATGCCGCGCACGGGCGGTTGTACGTCGGAGTCGAGCCGGCGGGGCTTTTTGTCAGCGGCGATGGCGGCGAGAGTTTTCGCGAGGTGGAGGGTCTGCGCCGACACCCCTCGCGCCCTCAATGGCAACCGGGCGGGATCGGCCTTGTGCTGCACTCCATCGTTTCCGATCCCGCCGACCTACGTCGCCTCTGGGTCGGCATCTCTTCGGTCGGCGTGTTTTACACGGAGGACAGCGGCGAAACCTGGAGTCCGCGCAATTCGGGCACGCGCTGCGATTTTCTGCCCGAGGGAGAGCGTTATCCCGAGTTCGGCCAGTGCGTGCATAACCTGACGCTCGCGCCGGGCTGTTCCGACCGCCTCTACCAGCAAAACCATTGCGGCATGTACCGCAGCGACGACGGCGGCGCGTCCTGGCGCAGCATCGAGAACGGCCTCCCGTCGAGCTTTGGCTTTCCTGTTGCCGCCCATCCCCGTGACGCCGATACGCTGTTCTTCCTGCCGCTTAACGGTGACACCAAGGGCCGCTATCCGCCAGACGCACGCGTGGCCGTCTGGCGCTCGCGCGATGGCGGCGCGCATTGGGCTGACGGTCGTGCGGGACTGCCTCAGTCCGGCGCATATTTCGGTGTGATGCGTCAGGCCCTGGCAACCGATGCGCTCGATCCCGCCGGCGTCTATTTCGGCACGAGCAACGGCTCCGTCTACGCAAGCCGCGACGAGGGCGAGACCTGGGAGTGCATCGCGCGCGACCTGCCAGCGATTTCGTCGGTCGAGACGATGACGGCGGCCTGATGCGCGCACCCGCCGTCGTCCGGCTGCCGCCCTTGCTGAAGGCGCTCTTTCCCGACTCCGAGCGCGTCGTGAAGATCGAGGCGGAGACGGTGGAGGATGTGATGAATGGACTTGAGGCGCGCTGGCCGGGCATGCGGGACCGTCTTTGCGATTCGACGCCGGCGATTCGGCGCCACATCAACGTGTTTGTCGAAGGCGAACGCGCGCGTCTCGACACCCGGCTCGAACCGGGCGCTGACGTTTTCATTTTGACTGCGATAAGCGGCGGCTGATGTTGTGGCCGAGATTGAGCCCTGAGCGATCTTGCGTTTACTGTCGCTCTCGCCGTCGGCTCGGCCGGCTTCGAGCGCGACCCGCATCACACTGCGATTTCGATCGCGTAGTCTTTCGTTATCAGAACGAACGGAGATCCGCCTTTTGGCGGCGTCTTATTGCGGAGTGAAGACGACGGGCTTTTTTGCGGAGGATTCTGCGAGCGGCGTAAGGAAACGAAATGGCGCCGGGGGCTCGACGGGGACCGGCATTGCGGTCGACGCGCTCGAGCCTTCGAGACCATCGATAAAATCCGCACGGGAGAAATCCGCCCGTGGCGCTGTGGCTTGTGCCGCGTCGACCGCTCCGGCCTGGACGCGCTCTCCGTCATGGCCGTAATTGAACGCGCCATCGGCGAGCCAACTCGCGACAAAACCCGCCGTTACTGTCCCCATATGCCACGCCTGCGACAGCGCCAGCACCGAAGAGACGAAACGGAAAATCCCGGCCGCTCTCGGTCTGACCGCGCTGTTTTCGCCGCTCGCTTTTGGCGCGCAACGCAGTGGGCACGACAGCGCGTCGCTCGCAGACGATCGATCCACTGCCGCTCTTACTCGGAGCTCTGCCCCTGGTCATCGACGATTTCTTCCATGGCCGCGAGAAGCAAAAAGCGACAGGACGACTACTCGCTGGCCCTGCGCCGGTTCGCCAAGGTCGTGCCACGAACTAGTACCGTTGCACAGTGATCATGACTTTTTGACTGGATAGGCTTTTTTGAGTTTTTGGCGAGCTTTTTCGGTTGTGAAGGTCCATTCGATTGTTGCGCCACTGTCGTTTCGGCTTTTTTCCCAGGCGGCGATTTCCGAGATGAGGAAGGCTTTGTCCTCGATGCGGCGGTCCAGGCATTGGCCGCGCAGGACGCCGATTTCGATTTCGACCTTGTTCAGCCAACTGGCGTGTCTTGGCGTGTAGTGGAACTCGATCCGCTTGAGGATGCGGCGCGCCTCGTGCGCCGGAAAAGCGTCGTAGAGCGCGCCGGTGGAATCAGTCGAAAGATTGTCCATCACCAGGCGGATGGCGGAAGCGGTCGGGTAATGGAGATCGACCAGATCCCGCATGCACTCGGCGAAATCCTTGTTGGTCCGGCGATCCGTGACCTTGACCTTGCGCCAGGACCTGTTGGCGTCGAGGAAGATGAAGAGGTTGACGGTTCCGTTGCGGCGGTACTCGCAATCGTAGCGTTCAAGCTGGCCGGGCTCGGCGGGGATCGGTTGTCTGACCTCGCCGATGAGTTGGGTCGGGCTTTCGTCGAAGCAAATCACCGGCCGCAACGGATCGGGCGGCTGCGCATAGAGGTCCAGCACGTCCTCCATGCGCGCGACATACTCGCCGTCGACCTTGGGAATGCACCACATGGTCCGACGCCAGGGTTTGAGATGGTTTTCCGCCAGCCTCCGGCGCACTGTCTCGCGCGACAGTTCGTCATGATCGGTGAGTTTGACCATCTCATCGGCCAGGAGTTCGAGCGTCCAGCGGGCGCGTCCCGGAGGCGGCGCCGAGCAGGCAGTCGCCGCCAGAAGGGCCGTCTCCTTGGTCGAGAGCTTGCGTTCGGCTCCCGGACGCGGCTCGTCGCTGAGGGCCCCCTCGAGGTTGTCTGCGACGAAGCGGCGCTTGGTCCGATAGATCGTCGAACCGCTGACCTGAAGCGCCCCGGCAATCCCTCCGTCCGAAATCCCCTTGTCGGCGGCCAGGAGAATCTGCGCCCGCACGAGCTTGCGCGCCGCCAGCTTGCCGCCCTTGAGCATTCCCTCCAGTTGTTCACGCTCCTCCTGGCTGAGGTCGACCCGATATTTTATGTTCACCTTGCGCCTCCGTGGCTCGGGGCGCAGGTAAATCCCTAATAAATCCGAAGCTTGGCCAAAACCCGGCCGCCGTCAGTCCGACCTTCACCGCCCTTCAGGGCCAGTACTTGGCGTTCATTCACGCCTACACCTGCATCTTCAAACAGCCGCCCGCCGAAGCCGACATGCATCGACATTTCAACGTCACCCCGCCATCCGTTCACCAAATGGTCGTCACTCTCGAAAAGCGAGGCCTCATCACCCGACAGCCGGGAATCCCCCGAAGCATCAGGCTCGCGCTCCCTGCCGAAATCCTCCCAGTCTTGCGCTAACTCAGCAAACCGTCAGGATCACTGTGCAGAGGTACTCGTACCGTTGCACAGTGATCATAACTCTTTGACTGGATAGGCTTTTTTGAGTTTTTGGCGAGCTTTTTCGGTTGTGAAGGTCCATTCGATTGTTGCGCCACTGTCGTTTCGGCTTTTTTCCCAGGCGGCGATTTCCGAGATGAGGAAGGCTTTGTCCTCGATGCGGCGGTCCAGGCATTGGCCGCGCAGGACGCCGATTTCGATTTCGACCTTGTTCAGCCAACTGGCGTGTCTTGGCGTGTAGTGGAACTCGATCCGCTTGAGGATGCGGCGCGCCTCGTGCGCCGGAAAAGCGTCGTAGAGCGCGCCGGTGGAATAAGTCGAAAGATTGTCCATCACCAGGCGGATGGCGGAAGCGGTCGGGTAATGGAGATCGACCAGATCCCGCATGCACTCGGCGAAATCCTTGTTGGTCCGGCGATCCGTGACCTTGACCTTGCGCCAGGACCTGTTGGCGTCGAGGAAGATGAAGAGGTTGACGGTTCCGTTGCGGCGGTACTCGCAATCGTAGCGTTCAAGCTGGCCGGGCTCGGCGGGGATCGGTTGTCTGACCTCGCCGATGAGTTGGGTCGGGCTTTCGTCGAAGCAAATCACCGGCCGCAACGGATCGGGCGGCTGCGCATAGAGGTCCAGCACGTCCTCCATGCGCGCGACATACTCGCCGTCGACCTTGGGAATGCACCACATGGTCCGACGCCAGGGTTTGAGATGGTTTTCCGCCAGCCTCCGGCGCACTGTCTCGCGCGACAGTTCGTCATGATCGGTGAGTTTGACCATCTCATCGGCCAGGAGTTCGAGCGTCCAGCGGGCGCGTCCCGGAGGCGGCGCCGAGCAGGCAGTCGCCGCCAGAAGGGCCGTCTCCTTGGTCGAGAGCTTGCGTTCGGCTCCCGGACGCGGCTCGTCGCTGAGGGCCCCCTCGAGGTTGTCTGCGACGAAGCGGCGCTTGGTCCGATAGATCGTCGAACCGCTGACCTGAAGCGCCCCGGCAATCCCTCCGAGGCAATGGCGCGCGTCAGAATCCCATTGAGGAAGGGCAACGATGATTCGCTCATATGAGGACGTAACGCCGGCCGTGCTCAAGGTGATGGAACGGACGACCGATCCCAGACTGCGCGAAATCATGACGTCGCTCGTACGTCATCTCCATGGCTTCATCATCGAGACGCGCCTCACCGAAGCGGAATTCCGGGCCGCGACGGCGATCCTGGCAGAAATGGGCCGCCTGACCACCGAGTTCACATCAGGAATTCGTACTGATGGCCGGTTCGCTTGGCGTGTCGTCGCTCGTCTGCCTCCTGAACAACGGTGACAGCGGCCGGATGGAGACGCCGCAAAATCTGCTGGGTCCCTTCTGGCGCATGCATTCGCCGCGGGTGGAGAACGGCGACTCGATCGTGCGCTCGGAGACGCCGGGCGAGCCGCTCTTCGTCAACGCCGCGGTCGTGGATTGCGAGGGGCGTCCGATCGAGGGCGCCGAGGTCGACGTCTGGCACGCATCACCGGTCGGCTTGTACGAGAGCCAGGACCGAACCCAGGCCGACATGAACCTGCGCGGCAAACTGACGACCGACGCGGAGGGGCTCTTCTCATTCCGCTCAGTGATGATGGTCGGCTATCCGATCCCGACCGACGGCGTGGTCGGCCGCCTGTTGCAGGCGCAGAATCGCCATCCGTTCCGGCCCGCCCACCTGCACGCCCTCATCGTCAAGGAGGGGTTCAAAGTGCTGATCTCGCAGGTCTACAGTTCCGTCGATCCGCATATAGAAGATGACGTGCAGTTCGGCGTGACACGCGCGACGCTCGCCGACTTCGTCAAGCACGAAGAGCCGCATCCGACCGCGGTCGATGTCGCGGGGCCATGGCGCTCGCTGGATTACACCTACGTTCTAGAGCGCGGCCCGACGATACTTCCCAAGCCGCCGATCAAGTGAGTGCGAAACGGCTTCTGCCGAAACCCGCGTCGATTCCGTCCGTCGCCGCGAGGAGCAAAGCGACCGGACGATCCAAAGTCGGTCCTCCACTGGGCCCTTCCCTTCGAAGCCACCTTCATCCGGCGAGTTTGGCGGCGGTTTTGGCGATGAGTTCGCCCTGATGGCGGGCGCCGTCCAGTTCAATCCTCGTCGGCTGGCGCTGGCCCTGCCCGCCAGCGATCGTCGTCGCGCCATAGGGGGCGCCGCCGGCAATCTCGTCGAGGGTCATCTGGCCGACGTGGCTATAGGGCAGTCCGACGATGACCAAGCCGAAATGCATGAGGTTGGCGATGATGGAGAAGAGCGTCGTTTCATTTCCGCCGTGTTGGGTGGCGCTCGAGGTGAAGGCCCCGCCGACCTTGCCGTGCAGCGCGCCGCTCATCCATAGGGCGCCGGCCTGTTCCCAGAAGCTGCCCATGGCGGAAGGCATGCGGCCGAAACGCGTCGGCGCGCCGACCACGATCGCGTCGTAGCTCCCGAGCTCGCCGGGCGTGGCGATCGGCGCGGGCTGGTCGAGCTTGAAATGCGCCGCTTTCGCGGTCGCTTCGGGGACCGTCTCCGGCACGCGTTTGACGTCGACCGTCGCCCCGACCGCGCGGGCGCCTTCGGCCAGAGCGTAAGCCATCGTCTCGATATGGCCGTAGCTCGAATAGTACAGGACAAGCACCTTGGTCATTTGGGCCTCCTCAAGTTTCCGTTGCTCGACCGTCGTTGCGCGCGTCGATCTTCTGTTTCTTCCGGCCCTTCGTCATGATTCTACGTGTCCCTAGTGGGATAAATTTCACCCCAAAGGACACGAAGTTAGTCCACAAAGGATACGAACAAGCACCGAGACGTCGACGCGCCGGAATGCCTTCGTTTCATTCTATGAAGTCGGCCAGAGGTCGATGCTGATCTCGCAATGACGCTGGCGCGGCAGCCTTACGACCCCTGAACTGCTTCGTACCCTCGCGAGGCTCGGGATCCTCGCATACGATCAGTCCCTGTCGATCGCCCAGGGGCCCGGGCCGGCCGCGGCGAGATAGAGGAAGATGAAACAGTACAGCAGCGCCGGCTCGCCGAAGTTGATCGCCGGGAAGAAGCTCATCGGGAAATGGGCCATGAAATAGGCGACGGCCATGAAGCCCGACAGGACAAAGGCAACCGGGCGAGTGAACAGGCCGAGCACGATCAGGACGCCGCCGACGAGTTCGATCGTCCCGGTGAAATACAGAAGGCCCGTCGGCATCTTATCGATAAATGGCAGACCGTGCGGGAAGCCGAGCAGTTTACCTGTGCCGTGCTCGAGAAACGCAAGGCCGGCGACGATGCGCAGCACCGACTGCAGCGCCGGCGCCAGCGTTTTGGGGATGACGGTCAGCGCCGAACCGCGCTGGGACAATGTCGTCGAACTCATGTCAATGCTCCTGGCGTTGCTGGAATTAGATGACTTTGGCCATCTGGTCGAAGCTGAAGCGCGGGCTGCGGGGGAAGAGCTTGGAATTGTCGCCGTAGCCGATATTGATGATGACGTTGGCCTTGACCGTCCCTTCCGGAAAGAACTCCGCCTCGACCTTGCCCGCGTCGAAGCCGCCCATCGGACCAGCATCGAGACCGACGGCACGCAGCGCGAGGATGAGATAGCCGACCTGAAGCGTGCCGCTCTGGGCGGCGCTGCGGGCGGCGAACTCCGGGTTCCCGGAGAACCAGCTCTTTGCATCGGCATGCGGGAAAAGGAATGGCAAATGCTCGTAGAACTTGAGGTCGTAGCCCGTCACGGCGACAACGGGCGCGGCCATGGTCTTCTCGAGGTTGCCCGGCGACATGGCCGGACGCAACCGCTCCTTGGCCTTCCACGAACGGAGGAAGAGAACGCGCAGCGGCTGCTGGTTTGCCGCTGTCGGCCCCATCTTGGCGAGATCGAGGGCCTCGACCAGAAGCTGATCGGGGACGGGCCGGTCGAGGAACGCGTTGTGGGTGCGCGCCTCGGTGAAAATCTGGGCCTGGGCGGCGGCGCCGACGCCCGCGCTACGGGCATTCTTGACGACGGTCATGTGCTGTCTCCTGACGATGCACTGCAACATGGGCGCTTGCAGACATCAGCACAACTGGCTAAATTATGATCACTCCTATCGTCTTATGAGATGGATTAGGCGATGATCGACGCCTTGACCCTCGACCAGATGCGAATCTTTGTCACGGCCGTCGACGAGGGCAGTTTTTCTGCTGCAGCGCGGAAGCTTGGCCGGGTGCAGTCGGCGGTGAGCCAGTCGGTCGCCGCGCTCGAGGGCAATCTCGGCGTCGCCTTGTTCGACCGCTCGGGAAAGACTCCGCGCCTCACGCCGGCCGGCGCCGCGCTCGCCAAGGACGCGCGCCGCCTGGTCGCGGACGCGGTCGCGCTCAAGAGACGCGCGGCATGCATGGCGGTCCAGGTCGAGCCCGAGCTCGTGTTCGCCGTCGACGCGATCTTTCCGCACGAGCCGCTGATCGCGAGCCTGAAGGCGCTGCGCGACGAATTTCCCGCCGTGCCGGTCTCCATCTTCACCGAAAGCCTTGGCGGCTCCGAGCAACGCCTGCGCGACGGCGTGGCGCAGTTCGCGATTTATCCGACCCCTCCGGCCGGGGTCGGCGATGGTCTCATGGCCAATTTTCTCGCCGCCATCGACGTTATCGCAGTCGTCGGCGTCGATCACCCGCTGGCGAAAGAGCCGGAGCCGATCGCGCTCGAGACCCTCGAGCCGCATGTCCAACTCGTCCTCACCGACCGGACGCCGCTGACCCAGAATTTCAGCGGCGGAATCGTCAGCCATCACATCTGGCGATTTGCGGATTTGTCGACCCGACTCGAATTTCTGCTGGCCGGCTTCGGCTGGTGCAGAATGCCGGCCCATCTCGTCGTGGGGCCGATCGCGGACGGGCGGCTGAAAGAGCTCAAGCTCGCCGAATTCAGCGCTTTCCAGTTCCTCGCTCACGTCGTACAGGTCCGCGGCCATGAAATCGGCCGGGCGGGGCGGTGGCTGATCGAGAATTTGCGGAGGCGGATGGGCGACCTCCAGAGCTGAAGTCCAGATCTTCCTCCGCCGCGCCCGGGCCGTAAGCTAGTGTCGTGTCTTTAACGCTTGGATCCCGCGCCGCCGGAAGGTCGTAGGCTCCAAGAGTCCGGGCAAGGCGCTTTTTGTTTTTCAGCACCCGAGCAGGCGGCGCCGGCCCTTCGCCCGCCGCGACTCCGAGCGACTGGTCGTCTCCCTGTTACCGGCTGGAGCAGGGAGTTAATTCCCGATAATTCTCCCTGATATCTGCCCGACGCTGACATGTATCTTTCGCCCAAGCGACTGTAAACAAACGATTTTCGCTCAGACCACAGGTGTTCAGTGTTGTCAATTCTCGCTCGGCAGGGAGGAACAGGGAGAAAATCGTTCCTGGCTGACGGCCGCCCGACGCCTGGGCGGGGATGCATCGTAAAGATTTCCAGAAACAGGAGCGAGGCGCCTTGCGTTTGATTCAGGACACTAGAGCAAAGGCGGGATCTCGTCGTTTGTCCATGAACCCCTTGCGCGTCTCCTGCCGACTTGCGAGAGAACGCCCGAAAGACGCAGGCTCATGGCGCAGGCTCCGCCTCTGCGCGAAGTCAAATCCTTACGAAAGAGAGTTCGCTTGACCCTGGTAAAACCCTTTCGGGCGCTGCGACCGGCGCCCGGGCGCGCGACGGACATTCTGGCGCCGCCCTACGACGTGCTTTCGAGCGCGGAAGCGCGCGATCGCGCGAACGGCAAGCCCTGGAGCTTTCTGCACGTCTCCAAGGCCGAGATCGATCTCGATCCGGCGATCGATCCCCATGACGGCGCGGTCTACGCCAAGGCCGCGGAGAACCTTCGACGCATGATCGCCGCCGGCGTGCTCATGCGCGACGAGAAGCCCTGCTATTACGCCTACCGGCTGACCTGGCGCGACCGCGTCGAGACAGGCTTCGCGGCGGTCGCGTCGATTGGAGCCTATGCCGAGAACCGCATTCGCAGGCACGAGCTGACGACCTTGACGAAGGAGGACGACCGCGTGCGCCAGATCGAGGCGGTCAATGCGCAGACCGGCCCTGTCATGCTGGCCTATGCGCAGGCGCCCGGGATCGACGCCCTGCTCGCACGCGCGGCCGCCGAAAGGCCGGCGGTCGACGTCACCGCCGACGATGGCGTACGCCACCAGCTCTGGGTGATCGACGACGAGGCGACGATCGCCGCGCTCACGTCCGCCGTCGACGCTCAGCCCGCGCTCTATATCGCTGACGGCCATCATCGCTCGGCCGCGGCGTTGCGCGTCGCGCAGGCGCGCGGCGAGAAGGACGGCTATTTCCTTGCGGTGCTGTTGCCGCAGCAGCAGATGACGATACTCGACTACAACCGCGTTCTGCGCGACTTGAACGGACTGACCCCCGACCAGGTCTTGCGGGAGATCGGACGCCGTTACGTGGTCGAGCCGAGCGATCGTCCAGCGCCTCCCAGCCGCGCGGACGAGGTCGGCATGGTTCTGGCGGGACGCTGGTATCGCCTCGCGCTGCGCCCCGAACTCGCGGCCGATGCCGCGCAGAGCGGCGACCCGGTCGCCCGGCTGCCTGTCACCCTGCTCGCCAAGAATGTGATCGAGCCGGTCTTCGGCATTACCGATCCGAGGCGCGACAAGCGCATCGACTTCGTCGGCGGCGGCCGCGGCCTCGGCGAGCTCGAGAAGCTGGTTTCCTCGGGCGCCATGGCGGTCGCTTTCGCGCTCTATCCCACGCAGATGAGCGATCTCATGGCCGTCGCCGACGCCGGCGCGATCATGCCGCCGAAATCGACCTGGTTCGAACCCAAGCTCGCCGACGGGATGGTCAGTCACGTGCTGGACTGATTCCCTTCGGGTCGGACGATTCTGCTTATCCCGCCCGGCTTTCACGTCCGTAGAGCAGCAGCATCGCGATGATGACGACGCCGTAGATGACCTGGCGCCCAGCGTCCGGCATCTGAATGACCGACAGGATCGATTGCAGGAGCGTGATCAGGATCACGCCCGCGACCGTGCCGATATAGCTGCCGCGGCCGCCGAGAATCGAGGCGCCGCCGAGCACCACCGAGGCGATCGCCGGCAACAGATAGGCGTCGCCCATGCCCTGCGCAGCCTTGCTGGCGTAGCCGGCGAGCAGCACGCCGCCGAAGGCGGAGAGGCCGCCGGCGAGAGCGAAAGCGATGAGCACGATCCGCTGCGTCGGGACGCCGGAGAGATAGGCGGCGCGTTCGCGGTTTCCCACGCCGTAGACCGCACGGCCGAACGTCGTGCGGTTCAGAAGGAACACCGCCCCGGCGCCGATGACGGCCCAGACAATCAGAGCGTTCGGCAGCCCGGCCACGAGATCGCCCGTGGCGAGCGCACGCATCGCCGGCGAGGAGGAATCCTGCGGTGAGAAGCCGCCGGTGTGGACGACCATCAGCCCCTGCGCGACCGCGTTGACCGCGAGAGTCACGATCATCGAGGGGATGCGCAGATAGGCGACGCCATAGCCGTTAACGAGCCCGAGCGCGATCCCGCAGGCGACGCCGAAAGGTATGGCGAGGGATTGGCCAACGGGACCCCAGCCGGTCGCGGCGGTCGACATCATTCCGCCGACGGCAACGACCCAGGGCACCGACAGGTCGATCTGGCCGAGCAGAATGACGATCATCGTCCCGGTCGCGATGACGCCGAGAAACGACGCGACCTTCAACTGCTGCAGCAGATATTCGGGCGAGAGAAAGCTGCGCGAATAGAGCGAGCCGACGAGCAGGAGCGCGATCACGCAGCCGAAGGCGACGGCGACCGGCCTGTCGACGCGGGCGGCGAGCGAGGCGGCGCGCCCGGTCACGGCATGAGCTCCAGCCGGTTGCGGACCTGGAACAGCCGCGCCGCCCCGAGCGAGACGGCGGCGAGCAGCACCAGGCCCTGAAACAACGGCTGCCACAGCGGATCGAGATTGAAGACGAACAAAAGATCGCCGATCGTGCGGAACATCAGCGCGCCGAAGATCGCCCCGATTGCGCTGCCCGAACCGCCATAGAGCGAGACGCCGCCGAGCACGACCGCGGCGATCGAAAAAAGCGTGTAGGAGCCGCCGGTCGCCGCCGAGGCTTCGCCCGAATAGGTGATGAAGGTCAGGAAAAGACCGGCCAGCGACGCGGCGAGGCCGGACAGGACATAGGCGAAGAACTTCGCTCGCGCGACCGGCGCCCCTGACATGTAGGCGGCCTGTTCGGACGAGCCGACCGCATAAGCCGCGCGGCCGATTTCCGAGCGGGAATATGGGATCCAGACGACGACGACGACCGCGCCGAGCGCGATGAGGCTCGCCGGCAGAACGGCGAAGACCCGGCCCGTCAGCGCATCAGCGAGGGGACCGTAGACGTCGCCGCCCGGCGTCGGCCGCAGGATGAGCGCGAGGCCGTAGAAGATCGCGCCAGTGGCGATCGTCGTCACGATCGGCTGCAGTCGGCCGACGATGACGATGAGGCCGTTGAGCGCCCCGCAGGCCAGGCCGGTCAGAAGGACGCCGACGACGCCGAGCGCTGCGGCGGGCGCGGTCCCGACCACGATCCACGAGGCGAGGCAATTGGTCAGAACGAACACCCCGCCGACAGAAAGGTCGATTCCGGCGGTGATGACGACGAAGGTCTGCGCCATCGCGACCAGCGCAAGCAGCACGCCCTTGTTGGCCGCCGTCTGCACCACATTCGCGCTGAACCCGGCCGGATGGTTGCTCGTGTAGACCGCGAACATCGCAACGAAGGAAATGAAGGCGATCAGCGTCGCGCGATTCTGGCTGAGAACATAGCGCCAGTCTTTCATTGCTGCCGGCCCTCGTGCGCGGTGTCGTTCGAACCGTCGCCGATGTTGAGGGCGCTCATGATCAGCGCCCGCTCGGTGATCTCGTCGCCGACGAGCTCCCGCCGGATCGCGCCGTCGTAAAGCACCAGCGCCCGGTCGCAGCAGCCGATCAACTCGGCATAATCGGTGGTGTAGAAGACGATCGCCGCGCCTAAATCGGCAAGCCGGCGCAAGAGCTGATAGATCTCCTGCTTGGTGGCGACGTCGATCCCGCGCGTCGGATCGTTGAGTAGAATTATATGCGGCTCAGCCATCAGCCATTTGGCGATCACCACCTTCTGCTGGTTCCCGCCGGAGAGCGCGCCCGCCGGAATGTCGGGAGAACCGGCGCGAATCGCCAGGAGGTCGATCATCTCGGCGACCAGCTTCGCCTCCCGGGCGCGATCGATCACGCCGCCATGAGTGAAGCGCTCGAGCGCGGCGAAGGACAAGTTTTCGCTCACCGACATCGGCAGCATCAGCCCTTCCGTCTTGCGGTCCTCGGGAATGAGCGCCATGCCGATCTCGGGAGATTTCGCCGCATGCGGACTCGAGGGAGATACAAGTCGGCCGGCGACGCGGATTTCGCCCGAGACGCCGCGGAGCACGCCGAACAATGCGAGAAGCAGTTCACGCTGGCCCTGCCCGTCGAGGCCGCCGAGGCCGACGATTTCGCCCGCCCGCGCATAGAAGGAAATGCCACGCAGCCGATCGGTCCAGCCGAGCCCCTTCACTTCGAGCAGCGGCGGCCCGGCCTCCTCGCGCGCGGGCGGCTTGCCCGGAAAGACGTGGCTGAGCTCGCGGCCGATCATCATCTCGACCACTTCGGAATCGGACTTCGTCCCCGCCGGATAGGTCGCGACATTCGAACCGTTGCGGAACACCGTGCATTCGTCCGCGAGTTCGGCGATCTCGTGCATGCGATGCGAGATATAGAGGAGCGCGAGCCCCTCCTTACGCAGGCGCTTCAGGACAACGAACACCTTGGCGACGTCGGCGGCCGTCAGGGCCGACGTCGCCTCGTCGAGAATGAGTATGCGCGGCTTCCGCGCCAGCGCTTTGGCGATCTCGACCATCTGCCGGCGCGACAGCGGCAAGTCTTTGACCAGCGCCATCGGATGAATGTCGGTCGCGCCGGCGCGCGCCAGCGCCTCCTCGGCGATCCGGCGCTGCGCCCGCCGGTCGATGAGTCCGAACCGCAGCGGCGGATTGCTGATGGCGATGTTGTCGGCGACCGATAGTTCGGGAACGAGCGACAGCTCCTGGAAGATGCAGACGATGCCGGCGCGGTTGGCGGCGGCGGGAGAATCGAAGACGACCTCGGCGCCGTCGAGCGTGATGCGGCCGGCGTCGGGCCTGACGACGCCGGAAAGGATCTTGATCAGGGTCGACTTGCCCGCGCCGTTCTCGCCGAGGATGGCGTGGATGCGCCCGGCGCCGATGGAGAGGCTCGCATTTTCCAGCGCGCGCACCCCACCATAGCGCTTCGAGACGCCATCCATCCGGAGGATCGAAGCGCCGGCCTCAAGTCGCGTCAAAGCCTCGATCCTCGCCAGTGATGAAGTTTCAAGCGCCCTCTTCGGAGCGCCGGGCCGCCCTTACTTGTTCTCCTTCGTCTGCCCCATGATTTCCTGCGCGGTGAAATTGATGTTGCAGGTCGGGAAGGAATTGCCGACGAAGAAATTGTCGGACTGAGCGGCGTAGTAATTTTCGCCGTCCTTGAAGTTCGGATCTTCGGCGGTCGCGAGCGGCAATCTGATGTTCTGCGGCACGACCTGTCCTTCGAGCGCGGCGATCGCGGTCTTGATCGCGACCGCAACCTGCGCCGGGCCAGTGCCGCCGGAGGCGCATTTCAATCCCTCGCCGGAATACTTGGCGCAGAACTTGCGGAAACCGTTTTCGGTCTCGCCGCCGAACGGCGCGAACGGCTGCTTGGCGTCGATGATAGCCTGCACGACGCCAGTGTCGCCGCCCTGCGCAGTGTAACCGTCGAAATGCTTCTGCACCGCAATCGCGTCCGCCGTCACCTTCTGCGCGGTCGGATCGTCCCACTTGCCGTAGACTTCGATGACGTCCCACTTCTTGCCGGTCTTGTCGAGAGTCTCGTGAATGCCGTCGTGGCGGTCGCGGTCGACCGACGTTCCGGAGACCCCGCGAATTTCCAAAATCTTGCCGCCCTTTGGCAGATGGCTGTCGAGCCACTTCGCCCAGTAGACGCCGAGGCCCTTCTGGTCGACGTCGACGTTGATCGCTTGATCCGTGTCCAGGGTGTTGTCGAACGCGACCAGCACCACGCCCGCGTCATTGGCGCGCTTGATCACCGGCTTGAAGGCGGCCGGATTCTGCGCGTCGGTGACGACGGCGTCGTAGCCCGAAGTCGATGAAATTGTTGATCGCGGCGATCTGGGCGGCGACGTCCTCGCCGGTCGAGACGACCTTGAACTCCTTGAGCTTGGCGGCGACGTCCGGCTGGGCCGCATAGGCCTTCGCCGTCTGGATCATCTGGATGCGCCAGGTGTTGGCGATATAGCCGTTGGCGAGCGCAATTCGATACGGGCCTTTCTTGGCGGGGAACTTGAAGAACTTGGTCTTGTCGGTCCACGGAACGAAACAGTTCGGTTCGGCGGACGGACCTGAGACAATCTCCGGCCCAGCGGCGTAGGCGGGCGCGGCGAACGCGCAAGCGGCGGCCATTCCTGCGAAAGCGGAAAACACCAGAAGGCGTACAGGTTGCATCGTCATCCTCCCACATTCGTTTATTCGTCTCGCCGCCAAAGGGCGACGGAGTCGCTGTATCGGCGACAAGCACCCCCAGACGCTGCGATCCCAAAGGCGAAATCCGCTTGGCGCGCGTGCGTCAGACTTGCTTGCGTCTCGTTCGAGCTGACATGTCACTATAACCCGGCGCCGATCGAGCGCAAGCGTGCTTCCGGGGTCGGGCCCTGCTGATGAGCCGGTCGACGATGGGGCCCGCAAAAAGGCCCGCTCGGATCGCTCCGAGCGGGCCTTTTTTGTTACGCCGAGGCGCAGGCTTACTTCTTCTGGTCGCGGGCTTTCAGCGCGGCGCCCAGAATGTCGCCGAGCGAGGCGCCCGAGTCGGCCGAGCCGTATTGCGCGATCGCCTCCTTCTCCTCGGCCACTTCCAGAGCCTTTATGGAGACGGCGACCTTGCGCGCACGGCGGTCGAACTGGATGATTCGCGCGTCGACCTTCTCCCCGACGGAGAAGCGCTCGGGGCGCTGGTCGCCACGGTCGCGGGCCAGTTCGTTGCGCTTGATGAAGGTCGTCAGATCCGTTCCGGCGATCTTGACCTCGATGCCGCCGTCCTTGACCTCGAGCACCTCGCAGGTCACGACCGAGCCCTTGCGCAGCTCGCCCTCGCCGCCATCCTCACCGGCCTTCTTGGCGGCGAACGGGTCGCTGGCGAGTTGCTTGATGCCAATCGCGATGCGCTCCTTCTCGATGTCGACATCGAGCACCCTGGCGCTGACCTTGTCGCCCTTCTTGTAGTCCTCGATCGCCTGCTCGCCCGGACGCGTCCAGTCGAGGTCGGAGAGATGGACCATGCCATCCACGTCGCCGTCGAGGCCGATGAAAAGGCCGAATTCGGTCTTGTTCTTGACCTCACCCTCCACCGTCGAACCGACGGGATGCCGCTCGGCGAAGGCCTCCCATGGGTTCTGCAGGGTCTGCTTGAGGCCGAGCGAGATTCGGCGCTTGGAGGCGTCGACCTCGAGCACCTGGACTTCGACTTCCTGGCTCGTCGAGACGATCTTGCCGGGATGGACGTTCTTCTTTGTCCAGGACATCTCCGAGACGTGAATGAGGCCCTCGATGCCCGGCTCGAGCTCGACGAACGCCCCGTAGTCGGCGATGTTCGTCACTCGGCCCTTCAGCTTCTGGCCGACATGGTAGCGCGTCTCGATGTTCGACCACGGGTCTTCCTGCAGCTGCTTCATGCCGAGCGAGATGCGGTGGGTCTCGTGGTTGATCTTGATGATGCGCACCTTAACCTGCTGGCCGATCGTCAGCACTTCGCTGGGGTGGTTGACCCGTCGCCAGGCGATGTCGGTGACATGCAGGAGGCCGTCGATGCCGCCGAGGTCGACGAAGGCGCCGTAGTCGGTCAGGTTCTTGACTGTGCCCTCGATCACCTGGCCTTCGGCGAGATTGGCGACGATTTCGTGGCGCTGCTCGGCCCGGCTCTCCTCCAGCACGGTGCGACGGGAGACGACGATGTTGCCGCGCCGGCGATCCATCTTCAGGATCTGGAACGGCTGCGGCACGTTCATCAGCGGCGCGACGTCGCGCACCGGGCGGATGTCGACTTGGCTGCGCGGCAGGAAGGCGACGGCGCCGTCGAGGTCGACGGTGAAGCCGCCCTTGACCTGGTTGAAGATGACGCCTTCGACCTTCTCGTTCTTCTCGAACGCCTGTTCGAGCTTGACCCAGCTCTCTTCGCGCCGAGCCTTGTCGCGCGAGATGACTGCCTCGCCAAGCGCGTTCTCGATCCGCTCGAGATAGACCTCGACGTCGTCCCCGACGCCGGGCGCGGGATCGCGGCCGTGGTTGGTGAATTCCTTGAGGGCGACGCGGCCCTCCGTCTTCAGGCCGACATCGATGATGGCCATGTCCTTTTCGATGCCGACGACCCGGCCCTTGACGACCGAGCCCTCGAAGGCCTCGTCGTCGCCGTAGGTCTCGTTGAGCAGAGCGGCGAAGTCCTCGCGCGTGGGCGCAGAGGTTTGAGTTTGCGACATTGGTTCTCCTGAAACGCCCGCTTCCGAGCGGGCCGCGCCGGCGATCGGGTTCGAGTTGACGATCAGGCGTCCGCCGGCCGGAAAGGCTCGCGAGAGCATCGCGAAACCTGTCTCCGCCTCTCGGCGGGGCCGGCGCTTAATGGCCGACGGCGAACACCCAGGTTAAAAGCTCCGGCCTCGGGGCCACAGCAAGGGCGGGTGGCTAGCAGGAAAGTCCGCCCGGAGCAAGGAGGAAAGCGGGCGCGCAACGAGTTTTGCTCGGCTCACTCCTCCTCCACGTCGGTGTCCGGGCGATCGCCGCCCTTCGCCGTCTCGACGCGCCAACGGCCCTGCAAATCCTCGTAGGAGATGTCGGTGGTCTCGCCGCCGACCCGCTGCTCCGCCGCCGCCCGCTGGGCCGCCTTGCGGGCGAGGTCGTGGCTCGGAAAGGTTTCCGAGATGACGTCGCCGACGCGGTAGGCCCAACCGCCGTCGTGCTCGATGATGTGGTAGGTGATCTTCGGCATCGCACGACCTCCTTCGCCGGTCATTGCCGGCAATCCTGCCCACTCTGGCGGATGGAGAACCGGCTGAGCGAAACGCGCCACGAGCCGGAGGCGATCCGGTTGGTGGCGGATCCCACCATTTGCCCGCAGAGCACCACCTCGTCGATCTTGATGTCGCCAATCAGGCCGGTCGCCACGAAGTCGACGGGTTCGGAGGTCTTCTCGCTCGCGGTGATCTCGGCGTAGGGCGAGAGGCCGTGCTTGACCATACTGACGGTGATTTCTCCGTCTCTCGGCCGAGCCGTCCCGGGTTTCGACGCCTGCGCGGGCCCAAGCGTGACGCGGCCGTCGGCCTCCGCGACGGAGAAGGTCAGCTCCTGCCCGGGCTTGAGGTCTACCGTTGAGGCAGAGCCTTGCGTCGGCTTCGCCCCCGACGGACCGGCGGCGAAAAGGACGGCCCCTGCCGTCAACGCCACTCGCGCAACAAAAGCTGTCCGCATCCCGCGCCTTTCGCGTGGCGATCGTCGGCTGTGCCCGACCGCATGGCGTCGGGGGCATTCTCGCCGCTCTGTGGGCGGTGGGTCAATTCCCAACTCGTAACAGCGCCACAAACTCGGAAAAAAGCCCGGCAAAAGGTTGGCCTCTGAGCCTGCCGGCCACCGATGCGGTTAGGCGAATCGGATTGTCGTTTTCGGGCGGGAGAGCGAAATGAACTGGAATCAACAGGAGCACAGTTACGAAGAGTTGCGTGATGTGGTCATCGACGTCATGCTCGACTATAGCAGCAACGGCGTCGACAGATTCGAGAAACTTCTGGAGCAGACCGCCCTTGCACTTTACAAGCGGGACAGTTCCGCGCGGGAACGCCAGTATTTTTCACACGGCTCAGCCAACCAATTGCACCCGAACGATGGGGAGCTGGTTCTCGAAATCGTGTGGGACCTGTTCCGGCAAGGGATTCTGACCCTGGGCCTGAACGCTTCAAACCCGGGGTGGCCGTGGCTCAGGCTCACCCGCTTCGGCGAAGCCGCTCTCCAACAGGGGCCCGATCGCTTTCACAACAAGGCGGGATTCATGAAAGCGTTGCGGTCCGGGGCGGTCGACGTCTGTCCAGAGGCCGTCCTTTATCTTCGGGAAGCGGTCGCAGCCTTCTACATGGACTGCCTGCTGTCGACCTGCGTCCTGCTCGGCCTCGCGGCCGAAATCGAGTTCCTGAGATTGTTGCACGTCGCAAAAAACAGCCAGACTTATGGAAACTACTTTTCCCGCATCGGTGACGGGTTGCATATCAGGGCCAAGATCTCGCGGTTTCAGGAGGCGATCAAACCGATCCTCGGTCTCCTGCCGAGAGCGGCGACCGAGGAATTGGAGAACAATTTGCATATCATGCAGTCGCTCCTGCGCATCGCGAAAAACGAGTCCGGGCAACCGTCGGGCGGCAAACCGCCGTCGCGCGACCAGGCCTATGTCTATCTTCAACTATTTATTCCTTTTGCCGAGCAGCTGATGCGGCTGCGGCAGGAGTTGAATGAACCCGTCCGGCCGCGGCTTGTCCACGCGACCTGAACGGGCCGTCGACCGCGAAAAAGCGACGCTACGCGGCAAGCTTCAGAGCGGCTGCGCCAAATCCAGAACTGCCATCGGCTTGCGCCGGTCGCAGGTGACTCGTGGTCCAGCTGGACGGTCCGACACCATGTTCCGACGACCTCCCAGGTGACGTTCCTCACTCGGGCGTGAGGCGGCCGCCACAATGCTGTCCTTGGTCGGGCATAGCGAAACGCACCATGTCTTCGCCGCACGCCGCTTGGAGCCGCTTTCAATACCGGATCGCGCGGAGGCGCGTGTCCGGGCTCTCAGGCGCTTTGTTCGCCCTCCTGGCGACCGCGCTGCTTGCCGGCTGCGATCACGACGCGAAATGGGCCTCGACGGTCATAGAGGGCAGTTCGCCGCCGCTCGAATTCAGCATGACGCGGGCGTCCGACGGCAAAGCAGTGACCGAAGCGGATTATCGCGGCAAGGTCGTCATGCTCTATTTCGGCTACACGTTTTGCCCGGACGTATGCCCCACGACGCTCGCGAACGTCAGCGAGATTCTCGGCCGGGTAGGCGCCGAGGCGCGGCAAATTCGAGTCCTGTTCGTCACCGTCGACCCGGATCGCGACACGCTTCCAATTCTCAAGGACTACACAAAGAACTTCGCCCCTCAGATCGAGGCTTTGCGCGGCGCGCCCGATCAGCTTGCCGCGCTGGCCCGCCGCTATCGCGTGGTCTATTCGGTGACGCCCGCGACCAAAGACGAGCCTTACCAGGTGACACACAGCTCGGCGATCTATGTGTTCGACAAGTCGGGCGCCGCGCGGCTGCTCGTTTCCCCCCTGATCGCCTCGAACGCCGATATTGCCGGCGTGACGGCCGATCTCGAACGGCTTGCCGAGGACAAGAGCCAACCCGGCCTCATCGCCCGCCTATGGCGGCTGATCTAGCCCGGGTGCGCTCTGTAGAGGAGGTTGCCGACCCCGGCGGCGCGCCCAGTAAGCGCACCTAGCCCGATTTCTCAAACAGTAGGTGCATCGAGGCCGCGAATCAGCGAAAGTATGTTGTGCAGCAACAGCTTAGCTTGGACTCGCGAGGTGCCTCGATGCAAACAGACTGTATCCCGGATTTGTTTGAATTTGAACCGGTTGAAGGACGTTGGGTGGTGGCTGCTTTCGACGGCGGAAGCATCACCTCGGACGCCGGTGCGACGCTGCTTGGCTCAACCGACCGGGCGATCGGTCTCATCGATCGGTTCGCCGCCTGCTTCCGCGACGCGCGCCGCCAGGACCTGATCGAGCACGAGGTCAAGACGCTGATCGGCCAGCGGGTGTTCGGGACTGGCGCTCGGCTATGAGGACCTCAACGATCACGATCGACCTGCGCCATGACCCGGTGATGGCGATCCTCGCCGGCAAGCTGGAAGCGCGGCGCGAGGATTGCGCTGCCGGTGGCGGGCAAGTCGACGCTGAACCGGCTCGAGCTCAGCCGGCCGCTGCCGACCCGCTATCACAAGATCAGCCACGATGCGGCGATCGATCGAGCGGCTGCCGGTCGACTTGTTCCTCGAGGCGCATCGGCCGCCCGCCGAAGCAGATCATCCTCGATCTCGACGCCACCGACGACCCGCTGCACGGCCATCAGGAGGGCCGGTTCTTCCACGGCTATTACGACTGCTATTGTTATCTGCCGCTTTACGTGTTCTGCGGCCGCCATCTCCTGGCGGCGAAGCTGCGGCAAAGCCGACATCGACGCTTCCGCCGGGGCGGTCGAGGAGATCGCCCGCATCGCGGCGCAGATCCGCGCTCGCTGGCCGCACAGCTGCGCATCTTCCTGCGCGCCGATTCCGGCTTTGCCCGCGAAGCGTTGATGGCCTGGTGCGAGGCCAACCGGGTGGATTATCTCTTCGGCCTGGCGCAGCAATGACCGCCTCGTCGCGGTGATCGAGCGCCGAGTTCGCCGTCGGCCGAGGCTCAGAGCGGAGGCGCAGCGGCAAGCCGGTGCGTCGCTTCAAGGACTTCCCGTGGACCACGCTGGACAGTTGGTGCGCGCCAGCGCCGGGTCATCGCCAAGGCCGAATAGACGGGCAAGGCGAGGCCAATCCGCGCTTCATCGTCACTTCGCTCAGCGCGCCGAAGAGCAAGCGCCCGGCCTCTCTACGAGCAGCGTCTATTGCGCCCGCGGCGAGATGGAGAACCGCATCAAGGAATGCCAAGATCGACCTGTTCGCCGACCGCACCTCGACCGCGACCATGCGCGCCAATCAGCTCCGGCTGTGGTTTGCTTCCTTCGCCTATGTTCTGCTCGTGCGCCTTGCGCCGCATCGGCCTCCAGCGCACGCAGTTCGCCAAGGCCAATTGCGGCAACCATCCGTCTCACGTTCCTCAAGATTGGCGCCCTCGTCCGAATCTCTGTCCGCCGCATCAAGCTCGCCATGGCCTCATCCTTCCCCTACCCGCGCGAATTCCGGATCGCCCACGTCCGGCTCGCCGCAGCGGCGATCTGACGAACCAGACAGCGCACACTCGACATAACCCAAAATAGCGCCGCCTATCCGGCGGCCCCCGCCGTGCGTCTGTAATTCCCGCCACAAGGCCTTTCTGCCATCAAGGCTTGGGCAACGCGGCCGCGCTCAAACAGCAAGCGCGCCGCCATGGAGCCCTGTGAGAAATGCGGGCTAACGATTTTTTTGGCTATCTTCTGGTTTTCCCGAGGCGCCCGAGCCCGAATGGCGCCGACAGAGCGGGTCGGGCGCGAGATATCCCTGCTTTGCGCCGGGCAGGGAATTTGAATTCCCTGCTCGGCTCAAAAAATTCCCTGCTCGGCCGCGCAGGGAATTTTGGTGGAAATCGCTTGGAATCGTGAAGCTTTTTACCGCGGTTTTTCCGAAAGACGGCCAAAAGGCGAAAAATTCCCTGTTGTTTTCCCTGATGCCAGGGAACTCAACCGCGCGGGAGCCCGACTTCCTCAGGCCGGGCGTCCCGTTCCACGCGATCGGGGAGGATCGGAGTGTTAGAGTCACCGCACTAGTCTAGCGATTTGTTTCGGCTGGGCCGCGCACCGGAAAGCTCGCCGTGATTTCAACGCCGTTCGCGAAGCGAAGCGTGATGCGAACCGAATGGCCGGGAATCATCTGCGGCGAAGGCGACATGCACATGAGATGGTAGCCGCCGGGCGCGAAGCTCACGCCGCCATGAGCCGGAACGATGACGTCCTTCACCATCGCCATTGTGTCGACGTTTCCCTCGTGAACAGTCCGATGCAGCATCAGGGCGCCGCAGGCGGGCGAGGCCGCGCCGACCAGCGTGACAGGCGCAGACGTCGCGTTGGACAGGGTGAAATATCCCGCCGCCGGGCGCGACGGCATGATGAAGCGCATCCAGGAATCGCCAATGGCAAGCCCCTGCTCCAAGGGCTGGGCCGTACCGGCTGCAAGCGCGCCGGCCAGAACGACGCCAAGAACAAGCATCCGGTCGAGAGCCGCCCTAGCGGCCGGCGAACGTCGCGCTCGAGGACAGGCCATGTCTTTTTGCCTCAGATGTTTCTTCGTGAATTCGAAATGCATTGACGACCAGCAACGCGCCGATCACGCTCATCATCACCGGCGGAATCCAGATCACAATGCCGCCAATTTGCTGGTCGGCGAGCGCGTCGAGGGAGGGAAACAGCCGGCCGCACAGATCGTAATAGGGAAAAAGGTCGTGTGTCGAAAACGTGATTACGGCTCCCAATGCGATTTGCGGAAACATGACCACGACGGCGAGCACGAAGCGCGCGGCGTAGGAAACGCGCGCTGGCGGCCGCGGTCGCGGATCGAGCGTAAGCGACCAAAAGAGGAGCCCGTCAAGGACCATGCTCGCATTCATCAGGGCGTAGAGACGGGGATCGATCATCGCTCGAAAATGGACGGGGGGAACGAGCCAGAAATAAAAGAGGCCGACAAACAGGAAGACCGCCACCACCGGCTGTTGCAGGACACGGATCGTCAAAGCGGCGGGGCGGCTCTCGGCCATGCGCCGCAGCCGCGGCGGCATGCCGCGCCCAATCGTTTCCCCCGCACAGCCGAGGGCAATCAGGAAAGGCCCGATATGATGCATCACGACATGCTGAATTCGGTTCAGGAAGAACATGTGCTGGGCCATATAGTCGAAATGGGTCTGCAACACCGCGTAAAGCAGGGCGAGGCCCGAAAAGAAGGCGATTCGCCGCCCTATGGACGGGCGCGAAGCCTCAGGGGTTGCCCCCAGGCCGCGAAGGAACCAAAGGATTGTCAGGGCGAACGCCAGATATTCGGGCCAGGAAAAGTCCCACGGCGCCCAGGCCGGCATCCAGGATGGATGGAAGCGGCACAGCCAATACAGAAGCGCGCCGAGCCCCAGAATGAAGACGAGCGTCGCCCTTTGGTCGGGCCGGGTAATCGAGGGAGCTTCCTGTCTCGCTCCCGATGCTTGGGTCATAGCGACGGTTTCTGAACACTCAGCCCTGTGCGGCACGCCTGGCACTTTACCAAGCCATGCCGTGTTCAATAAGGCGCAGGCGCAATTCCAGCGACGCGGCGCTGGGTGAACCGTTGGCAGCGGACTTCCAGCGCTTACTTCTTACCAGTCTCCCGGCGCTCCTGTCATCGTCATCCGAGCACGCCCGGCCGACCGCGACATTCTGGCGCAAGCCGGGGCCCCGCGAGTAGGCTCGGGACCATACGGGGTTGGGACGGCATGGAAGCATGGCACGACTTCTTCGTCGGGGAACTCGGCGCGGCCGCCGCGCTCGCGGGCCTTCTGTTCGTCAGCCTGTCGGTCAACCAGGAGCGCATTCTCAAGCTGCCGGGGCTGGCGCAGCGGGAAATCCAGGGGCTGACCTCGCTATTCCTCGTCTTTGCGATCGCGAGCCTCGCCCTTGCCCCCGACTGGCGGCCGCGCACGTTCGGCGCGGCGGCGCTCACGCTCTCAGCCGGGCAGATCGCGATCCTTTTCTGGCTGCAGATCGCGGGCTATCGCGCGACGGACAGGCAGTTCCGGCGCAAGGCCCTTGGGTCGTTCTTGATCGGCCAGGCGGCGTCTTGGACGCTCCTTGTCGGGTCGGCCCTGGTGGCGCTGAGGAACGACTGGTGGGGCCTCGCCTGGTATCCATCCGGCGTCATCCTCGCCTTCGCCTTCGCCGGGGCAATATCATGGGTACTTCTGATCGAAATCAATCGATGAGGATAAGAAGTCCCTGTGCGGCAGCGAATTCGCAGCGAACTCCGCCTTTTGAACGAAACTCCGCCCAGAAAATGCGTCTTATTTCAGGTTCTTGCGGCAAAACTCCCTTAGCCGACACGCAGGGAATTTTTTCGCCCCGATTAGGGCCGGCATGCGCACAATACGAACATCAGGACTTGTCGTACAGACTGTCGCCTCGTCGGCAGCCGGTTGCGCCCGAGCCGCGACGTTGGCCACTTGCTGCGGCCACACCGCATCTCGCCGTCCCACATGCAGCTAGGAAGATCGGGAATCCTCGGCAGGAACCCGCTCCATCCCCTTCGGACAATCGCTCGATCAGGAAGGCATAATCGGGCATTTGCATTGGTGTCCTCCACGGCCTCGAGGAACCGCAAAAGCTTGCGGATGCTTAGGGATTGATCGATAAGCGATCATCGTGATTCCGCTTTGACAGGCCGGACGTTGCCTTGGCTCATTTCTTGTAAAGGATTCGCCGCGCCGTCCGACTGAATTTCGAGGCCTCAATGCTGATCCGCTATGGCTATGAAATGACTTTCACCTGCGACGCGCCGACGCCGATGGTGTGTCAGCTCGACGTCCATCCCTCCTGCATCCCCGCGGTGCGGGCGGAAACGCCCTTCGCCACGAGCCCGCATGTGGAATCGAGGCTTTATGCGGACGTGTTCGGTAATCGCTGCCGACGATTCAATGCCCCGACCGGCGACCTCGCGATCTCAAATTCCGGCGTGATCGAAGTCAGCGGCCTCCCCGATCCCGTCGTCGCCGACGCGGCTGAAATCCCGGTGGCGGATCTTCCTGACGACACGCTGCTCTATCTCGTCGGCAGCCGCTACGTCGAAACCGACAGGCTCAGCCAAATCGCCTGGAACCATTTCGGCCACGCGGCGCCCGGCTGGCCGCGGGTGCAGGCGATCTGCGATTTCGTCAACGGCCATATCACGTTTGGCTATCAGAGCGCGCGTGCGACGCGCACTGCATACGAGGCCTATGCCGAAAAAGTCGGCGTATGCCGCGACTTCGCGCATCTCGCAGTCGCCTTCTGCCGCTGCATGAACATTCCGGCACGCTACTGCAACGGCTATCTCGGCGACATCGGGGTGCCGCCGGACCCGGCGCCGATGGACTTCAACGCCTGGTTCGATGTCTTCCTCGGCGGCAAATGGCATACCTTCGACGCGCGCCACAACATGCCGCGCATCGGCCGCATCCTCATCGCCCGCGGACGCGACGCGGCCGATATTCCGCTCGTCAACTCGTTCGGTCCGCACATCCTCAAGTCATTCCGCGTGTGGACCGACGAGACCAGTACCGCGGCGCCAGGCTGACCGGCGGGGCCCGACCCGACCAAGCCCGATTCGCCGCGTTCAGTCTGCCCGGGAAACAGCGCGCTGCGACGCCCATGCCTCGCCGAACGACACCATACGCCGCCTATCCTCATCCCAAAGCGCGAGCCGGACACAGGCGAGGCTTTCCTTGAGCGTGAGCCGGCGGCCCACCTTTTTGAGCTCGGGATGGTCCCGCAAAACCTCTGGAAGCCGGTAGAAGGGAATGCCGCTCGACAGGTGATGCACGTGATGCACGCCGATGTTGCCGGAGAGCCAGGGCAACGGCGACGGCAAGTCGTAAAAGGAGCTGCCGTGCAGCGCCGCCTCGGGCTGGCTCCAATCCGCGCTCCCCTCCCACGTCGTTTCCTCGAATTGATGCTGCACATAGAAGAACCACACCGCGATCGCCCCGCCGATCGCGAAGATCGGCAGGTAAACCATCAGGAACGACGCGAGCCCGACGGCCCAGATCAGGAGGCCTGCAGCGACGAAGAGCCCGGCGTTGGTGGTCATGGTGCTGAGCCACGGCATGGGGCCTTTTCGCATGAAGCCGAGTGGCAGCCGGTTCTCGAGCAGGAAAACATAAAGCGGCCCCAGCCCGAACATCACGAGCGGATGGCGGTAGAGACGGTAGGCGAGCCGGTCGCGCCAATTGCGGGCAAAATATTCGCGAAGCGTCAGCGTGTTGATGTCGCCGATGCCGCGCCGGTCGAGGTTGCCGGCGGTCGCATGATGAATCGCGTGGAGACGGCGCCAGTGATCGTAGGGCGTCATGGTGATGATTCCGATCGCCCGGCCAACCCAGTCGTTGGCGGGCTTGCTCGGAAAGAGGCCCCCATGTCCGCAGTCGTGCTGGATCATGAAGAGGCGGGCGAGCAGCCCAGCGGCGAACGGCGCCATAGCGAACGAGAGCCAGACCATGCCGTTGCGCGAGGCAAGCAGCATAGCCGCCCACAGCGCGACGAAGGGCAGGACGGTGACTCCGAGCTCGAAGACGCCGCGCGCCGCGTTCGGACGGCGGTAGGGAGCAACCACCCGCGCCCAGTCGCGCGCCGTCGCCGCGCAGTTTACTTCGATCGCCGACACCACTCAAACTCCGACGCGAGCCGCTTCTTACGAAAAAGCGTGGTCGAGCGGGTCATCGACGGCGCCTGCACGAGAGCGGGCGCGACCCCGTTCTCCAACATTTCGAATAGCTCTCGAACGGGTTCGAAATGAGGCGTGATCGACGGGAAAAAGCGGAGAAGCGGCGACTTCGACGCCAAAGCGATCGCCATGATTTTTCCCCCTACTCGCAGATGCGGTAGCTCCCGCTCGGCCCGTGGCTCTCGGTGTCGAGATGCATGTTGTTGGCGTGAAAGACGTCGGCGCCGGGGCCAAGGACGGTCGTAAACCAGCCGCAGGCCGCGGACCGCATGGCGCGGAAGTAGGCGGTTTCGCCCGCTCCAGCTTGACGCTCCACCGGAACGCGCCTCTTATCGGCGAACTCGACCGCGATGATGTCCACCGCCAACCCTTTCGCGTGCGCGCTGATTTTTGCGCCCGTCAGATGGTCCCGGCTTCGGCATTGATAGCCGGGACCGGTCTCGATCGAGGCGACCCTGGCGCGCAGCATCGCCTCTCCCAGCGGCGCGACGATCAGGCGGATGTAGTCCGCGAAAACGGTCGCGAATTGACAGTCGAGAAGGGGCTGGCCGGGCAGACCGACGGTTTCCCCGCTCGCCAGAGTGACGGACGACAGTCGGACCGGCGCAGCGATCCCGCACCCCTGGCCCGCCGGCGTCGGCGTCGGCGCGGATTCGGCACGGGCGCCGCCGGCAACGAGTTTCGACAGGCAGGTTGCCTGTTCTGGTTGCGCAAGGGGCTGCGCACCCGGCTTTGGCGGCGACGCCGAACTCAGGTCGGCAGGGCGCGGCGGCGGCAATGGCGGCGGTTCGGCCATAGCGTCGCAGGAGGCCGCGAGGCCAAACGCCAGCGCCCCGAAGCTCAACCTCCCCCGCGCTCGCGCCATGGGGTTCGCCCTGTGGTTTCGGGGGGTCTCCAGCGAACGGATCAAAGGGACGGCCTCCTTCTATCGGTCATGGGCGCGCCACTGGCGCTGGACGTCGGATTCGCGTTCGATATCGTCGGCTCTCGGCGGCTCCCTGAAACCCTGCTATGCTTGGCGCCATGGATCACAGAATGACCGCCCTGGAACGGGCCTTTCAGTTGGCAAAGTCGGGGCAGGTCTCGACGATCACGGAAATCGTCGAATCGCTGAGGCGCGATCGATATGACACGCGCCAGATCGAAGGTCCCGCCTTGAGGCGCCAGCTGACGAGCCTGATCAAGGCCGCGCGGCTGGACGACAGGACTGCCGACCGGCCCTGAAGGCGAAAAAACCGGGAGAACGCTCAGGGCTCCCTGCAAATCGGCGCCGGCTGCGGCGGCGGAGCGGGATGCGCCTCTCGATATCGCGCAAGGATGGGCTCGAGCGTTTCCTTCCGCCAAAATCTTGGAGCGCCGATGTCCTTCAGGCACGCAGCGTTCCAATAGTGCCCCGCTCGCGATGGCGACTGGCCGGCCTCGACCGCCCGCGCGACAGCGTCGATGTCGCGGAACTCCGGATAGATGTAAAGCGTGGTCGGATCGTCCTTCGCCATCGCCATGATGGTCTCGGCGTCCGACGCCGACCAACTGGTGCAGCCGTCGCTGCGCCCGGCCGCGTAATTCACCAGCTTCCCGAACGGAACATAGCCGTCCGGGTCGGCGTGCGGGCTCTCCGGGTCCCTTCGGCGGCAGACGCCCCTGAGCAGGACCGCCGCATGTCCGCCGATGGCGCGCTCTCTGGCGTTAGCGGTCTCGCCCTCGCCATCGAACTTCAGGAACGCGCGCATGAAAACCGCCTCTCCTCCGGCCGGGGCGTGAAAATACCCCTTGAAGGACGCGGCAGTCTCGCCCGTCACATACGCCCCGCCGGCGGTCAGGTCCGAATCCATCGCGTTGCCGAAATTCTTCACGCACCGCCGGCCGTTGGAGAAATCCGCAAGCCCATCCAGATCCCGACCGCCGCCGTGGCCGGCAGAGATCGCACGAAATGAACCTTCGGCTTCGCAGATGATGTAGAACCGGCGTCCCAATCGGTTGCCGCCGAGGTCATGGGGACGCGTCGCGTCCATGGCGAAGTAGCAAGGATTGTGGACCGCGCCTTGGCTCAGCTTTCGCTGATAGAGCGCGCGGGCTCTCATGAGCACGACCGGCGCGATCTGCCCGTCGCCCTCGCCGACATGGGCCTCGAGCCAGGCCGGAACGCTCGGCTGTCCCCCCGCAAGAGACGGGCTCGCGGCCGCGAGCGCGACCAGCATTTCGAGGCCGACGCGTTCGGCAAGGCGCAACCCGAACGGCAATGAGTAAGTCTCCTCGATGCGTGCGGCGTCGACCGGAAGCGCCGCCGTCGCGCGAATTCTACTAGGCCTGCGCCGCCGGCCGAGTGGTCCATTTGTTCGGAAGCTTCAAAATGTCTCCGAACAGTTCCGTGAGGCTTTCCAAAAAAGTTCCGAGAGCTTCAGTCTCCTTCCAATTCCTTCCATAAAATTTCATCATAAAAGCTATATTTATCAGACTCGTACGAACGCAAAGTACAGGCTAAGCGCGCCATTTTGTTCGTGACGCCGCGCGGCGTGGCCCAGGGCCAATAATGAACATTCCTGCATCGGCCCTCCTTCGATATCAACCCAAGCCAGGACGGAGCAATGTTGGCGCCGGGCCTGGGCAGGTCCAGCGAACAAGCACCTCCTCACCCTCCGAACATATCAAGAACATAGCTCGAGGTTTTTGTCAAGAGATTGTTCTTCGAACTTGAGCACCATCACTTTCCCGCGGTCTTACCCCGGGTTCGTCTCATCGCCCACTGAAGCCCCTGAGCGTCATGGCCGCATCTGTTCTGGCAAATCCGGCTCCGAGCCTTCGTCGCTCCAGATCAATGGTTTGCAAAAGGAATGAGGCTGGTCAACGCGCCAACCGCGCCAACCACATTGTTGAAGGCATGCACGACGGGATTGGAATTGGGCTGCTGCGCCGGCGCAGGCGGCTGCGGCGGAGTGGCCTGCGCCTCCGCCGGGCCTTGCGCGGGCCTGACTGTCGGCGCCGCCTTCTCGGGCTTGACGGACCCCCCCCGCCGAATGCGCCCGGCTCGGCGTCTCCACGGAAGCGCCCGGCGCGGTCGCCTCAGCCTTGGCGACCACGACATGGGCAGACTTGCTTGAAAGCTTGGTGGGCAATTCAAGCTTGGGCGTCGACCGCACAGCATCCCCGGCCGCCTCGCCCGCGGCCTTCGTCGCGGGCCTGACGGGCGGCAATGGCGCGTCGCTCGCGAGCGCCGCCTGACCCGGGTCCGTGGCAGAGGGGGGCGGCACCGCGATCTGCGGCGAACCCGTCGGAAGCGAAACCACAGGCGCCGGCTTGGAATCAAGGGATTGCGGCGCCATTGGTGGAGAGGTCGGCGCCGCGGGGGCCGGCGTGTCTCCCGACGCCGCGAGCGGCTTCCCAGTGGACGGTGCGGCCGCAGGTTGCGCCTCGCCGGTTACCGTTGGCTCCAAGTCTGCCGCCCGGCTTGGATTATTGGGCGAGGCGTGAGCGTCAAGGTCGATCGGCGGCTCTTCGGGAGTGGCGCCCTTGACTTGGGCCGGCTGCGCGATGTCGCTCAGTGGGGCGGCCGCGGCGGCGCTTGGAGACGCGACGGTCAAATCGCTTCGCGGCTTCACAATGGTTGGGCCTTGAGCCGTGGCGACGAAGGATGGCGCCTTTGGCTGTCCGGCCTCATCGCGCTTGAGCCAGAAAATCGAGCCGATCACCGCCGCGCCAGCCAGAACGAGCGCCGAAAGCTTGAATGCCCAAGCCCCGGAACGTCGTCCTGTCGCCAGATCGATTCCGTTCGGACCGTTCGAAAAGTAATCGTCGGATTCGCGGGAGCGCGGCGGTTCGACGTCGGCGGCGCCCGTCTCCCTCGGCTCGCTCGGCGCCACGCCGACTGAAGAGCGCAACAGCATCCCTTCGCGGGCTTGGATCGGCCCGGCATCCATCGGGCTCGGCGTGCCCGCGGTCTCGGCAATCGGCGGCGAATCCTCTGCGAGCCCGGAAGTTTCGACCAGTCGCACCAATTCAGCCAGCAGTTCCTCGGCGTTTGCTTGCTGGCGCCGCGTTTCGCCAGGATCGTTTTCTGCCACTCGTATCCCCGAAACGGTCATTTCGCCACTCTTCCACGTGGATCGCGTTCCGGCGGCCCTGATGCGCGCCGCAACGCACACGCGCGGCTAGCGCCTGAGATTGTCAACTCGGAGGCAAAACCATGGCCGATTGCCTCGCTTGCGCGAGCGGTGAGCCATCCTCCCGCATCTCTTCGAGATGGAATTCGATCGCCTCGCGGATTTCCGCTTTCGCCCCTTCGACCGTGTCTCCGACCCTTGACAACGCTCACGGCTCGGAAAACAAGGCTCGGCAGAGGTCGACGGCTTACCCTGGCGGCAGCATGATCGTGGCGGAGCAGCGAAGACCTGTACTTGTGATCGGGGATGGTGGAAGTGTCGCCATAACTGGAGGGCGTCATGGCTTCGACGTCGCATTCGCGCGCCCGGCCGCTCGGCTATTCCGCATCGGCGAAGCTGATGCATTGGTTCATCGCGATTTCCGTGATCGCGCTCCTGGGCATAGGCCCCATCATGAAACGGCTCATTCCCGAGGGCCCGCTGAGGGAGAGCCTCTACAACTTTCATGAGGCGCTCGGCGCGCTGGTGCTGATCGTCATGGTCGCGCGGCTGTCGAGGCGGCTGGCGTTCGGTGTGCCGGCGCCCGATCCGAGCCTGTCGCCGTTGGAGCGGCGCGCGACGCTTTCGGCGCAGCATGCGCTCTATCTCCTCCTCTTCATCGTCCCCGTGCTCGGCTGGGCGGGAACCAACGCCTATGGCGATCCGGTCAGCGTGTTCGGGCTCTTCACCTTTCCAGCGATCGTCGGCAGGGATCGGCCGCTGTCGGACCAAATCTTCGTCTGGCATCTGGCCGGTGGAATCCTCATCGCCGCGATCGTCGCGCTCCACGCCGCGGCCGCCCTCTACCATGGCTTCGTCAAGCGCGACGACGTCCTGAGGCGCATGCTGCCGCATGGCTAGAGCCTGATCCGATCGGTTGAACAGCCGTCGGAGCTGAATCGCGGTCGACCGCCGTCGCCCCATTACCAATCCGCTTGTCCGCGCATGTTGCATACAATGAATCTTGCCCGTCAGGCGCAAGGTTGTTGAGACGCTGGCGGACACCCACGCCTTGGAGGCGGCCCGTCTGCTGCTCCTCGACTAGGCCGACCGCGATGGTTCAGGCGTCGCCAGGAGGAAAAAGCGCCTCAATCGAGACTTCAAATCCAGGCGGATCGAAATCGCGCGTCCGTTTCTAGGATCAATGGCCCTTCACCCTTCTCCCGCATGCAATCGACGTCGAGCTTCACACCGAAAGGTCCCGCACGTTGCTGAGATGCGGGTCCACCGCGCGGGTCATTGTCGCGCCGGTCCATGTGCCCGTTGCGGAGCGGGTTCCGCCCGATCCAGTCACAGTCACATTCGCGAAGCCTGCGCCGGTCAGGACCGAGGCGATGCGACCGTTATCCGCGAAACTCTCAAAACCCGATAATGTGACGGTGGCTGCGTAACGGTGGCCACTCGTGATGGTCGACGCCCGAGTCCCATGGGAGGACGCCTCTCGCGGCGCTGGTCTATTGACGCGCGCCGGCGTGGCTTCCCGATCGCGTTCGTCCGCATGGCGGGCCTCCTCCGACCTGTCACCCTGGCCTGAATGAGCTTCCGAATGCTTTGCGCCGGGCGGATTGGCCGAGTGCCCGGCGGTATCCGGCTGCTTCTCGTGCGTCCGCAGCCGAGGAGAGGCAGGGGGACCGGGTTCGAAACTCGCCTCGTGCGAAGGATTCAGAGCAGCCGAGGCAAACTCGGGTTCTCGGCGGTTCGGCCGGTTTGACGGCCGCCTGACCGTCGGCGCTCGAATTCGGCGTCGCCTAAATGGGAGAGCGCCTCGGCCAGCGGCGGCAGGGCGGCGACGGCCTCGGGCTCCGGCGCGGGCGGGCGCAGGAGGAGCGCTCCGATCAGGCCGACCCAGGCCACGGCGACGACGCCAAGCACGGTCAACGCCGCAAGGCAACGAGCGGGGTCGCGTGAAATCCTGTCCAGTGCGGCGTCAAGGCGCCCGGTTCCTGAGGCGCCCTTCCCGAACACTGCTGAACGTCGCTCGATGCTCATCGCGGCGCGCCCATTGTTTGGCCCGCTCCGCCAGCCGCTGGACTTTCCGGAGGCTGGCCCCGAGCCTTGCTGAGTTGGGTGTTGCTACCGCAAAGCGCCGATTTTCGCTGTGATCGCGATCACGCGGCGGACGACTTTGTTAACGACGTCGAAAACCAGCGGCTCGGTTACGATGCATTCCCGCCCAGGCGTCCGGCGGCCGTCAGCCAGGAACGAATTTCTCCCTGTTCCTCCCTGCTGAGCGAGAATTGACAACACTGAACACCTGTGGCCTGAGAGAAAATCATTTGTTTACAGTCGCTTGAACAAAAAATACATGTCAGCATCGGGCAGATATCAGGGAGAATTATCGGGAATTAACCCAACTTGAGCAGAATTCGGGGGTGTGGCCTAGGCAAATCAAAGCCTTAGACGAAAAGTCGTCACTACATTTCTGGTGAGAAGTAGGGCTTAGGCGCTGAGGGCCAGGATCGGGGCCTCGTTATCTGGAAGGCGCATGCGCTTGGGGAGCTTGAGGCCGAGGCGGTCGAAGAGCGCGGCCTGAGCGGCGTCGGGCTGGGCGACGCATCGCAATCGGATCTCGCCGTGCGTTGCGGTCGGCAAGACGACGTCGTGGGACTGGATGCGGGCGAGCTCTTCGAGGATGGTCCGCGGCGAGTTGCCGAGGCCCGCGCGCTGCTGCCACATCTCGAGGGTCTTCCAGAGCACGAAGGCGAGGAAGCAAACGAGGATGTGGGCCTGGACCCTCTCCTCGCGCTGATGCCAGATCGGTCGAACGTTCAGCTGATCTTTCTGGATGCGAAAAGCCGCTTCGGCCTGGGTGAGTTGGATGTAGGCCTTCCACAGCTGCTGATCGCTCCAATCGCTGATGTTCGAACGCAGAAGATAGGCTCCTTCCGAGATCGCGGCCCAATTGTCGAACGCGGCGTCGCAAGCGACGTTGAGCCGGAAGCCCGCCGGGCACGCGTCAGGCTCCAACGTGATGGCGAAGCGGGCGGCGGCGCGCTGGTTTCGCTCGAGGATGCGGCCGATCTGCCGGTTCACCGTCGCCGGATTAAGCGGTTTCGTTGAGCGCGCGATGCGAGCGGACAGGCGTTCGAGCGCCTGCTCGATCCGCCGGCTGAACTTGTCGTGCATCGCTCGCTCTTTGCTGCGTCGGTCGTCGGAGCGGCAAAGGATCGCGATCTCGTCGGTCTCGGGATGGCGCGCGAGTTTGACCTCGACGCCTTCTTGCACCATGCGCCAGCCATCCGGGCGAGCGAGCTCGGAGCCGAACTTCTTCAGCTCCGACTTCGGCGCGCCGATGATGTAGCGCCGGCCGGTCTCGCGCAGCCACGCCAGATTCTCGGCGCTGGCCATGCCGCGGTCGGCGATCCAGACGCGCCCCAGCACGCCGTGCCGCGCCTCCATCGTGGCCACGATCGTCTGCAAGGTCTTGGAGTCGTGGGTGTTGCCGGCGAACACCTCGTAGCCGAGCGGAAAGCCGTCAAAGGTCACGACAAGGGCGATGCAGACTTGCTTGCAGTCGGGGCGATGATCGCGGGAATAGCCGCGCTGCGCCTGCGGGTTCGCCTTCGCCTGGCCTTCGAAATAGGTGCTCGTCATGTCGTAGAGCAGCACGTCGTTCTCGATTGCGAACAGCTCTCCGCAACGCTCGGACAGATGCCGTTCCACGGCCCCCTTGTGCGCGAGCCGTCGATCGAGCGCGCGATAGAGCCGATCCTTGTTGACCTCCTCCTCGCCGAGCTGCAGCAGATCGCCAAGCACCGTTCGACGATACCAGTCCTCGGCAATGTGCAGCTCGCTCGACGGCTCGCACAGCCGAGCCGTCACCAGCACCGCCGCCATCTTCGCCCATGCGACCCGCTCCTGGCCCATTGGAAGCAGCCGCCGGCACAACTCTTCGAGGCCCACCGCACGCCACAGGGCGAGCGCCAAGTAGACATCGCCAAACTGGCGCGAGCGCTCAATACGAACGCCCTTCAGTCGAACAGGCGCCGACAGATGTTGGCTGCCGTCGTTGAACAGCGGCGCTTCTTCAGGGACGCCGATCAGCCGGCGCGCAAGCGCGCGCGCCGCGATCCGTCCGTTCTCGTCGAGCTCGCCAAGATGTGCGACCGTCTGCTGGATCACCCGCCGGCCGACCCGAACGCTGCGCACCAACGTCCAATAGCGATGAACCTTCCCGTCCTTCTTGCAAATCGTATGGCGCAAGTACATGCGCCATTTGAACCGACAACGGCGCCCTCGAAAATACCCTAGGTCGTCACTACACGCTCAAACTCGCCTCGCCCGACCTCCAACTACTTGATCTAACTGACGCCGCCTTGCGCAAAAACGTGAAAACCGCCGCCAAACTGCTCAAGTTGGGTTAACTCCCTGCTCCAGCCGGTAACAGGGAGACGACCAGTCGCTCGGAGTCGCGGCGGAGTGAAGGGCCGGCGCCGCCTGCTCGGGTGCTGAAAAACGAAAAGCGCCTGGCTCGGACTCTTGGAGCCTACGACGTTCCGGCGGCGCGGGATCCAAGCGTTAAAGACACGACACGAGAACCGCAGCCTCAAGCTCGGCGGCTATTTTGTCTTTGCCGAGCGCGGGCCCGCAAAAAACGACCGGCGCTTACTCGGACGGACAGCCTCGCCTGCTTTTGCCCATTTCAACATACTCCGCCCAACTCGACGGGCTTCGGGACCGGCAGCCGATCCTGACGCATCCCTTCGAGACGAAATTCGATCGCCGCGCGGATTTCAGCCCTCGCCTCCTCCAGCGTGTCGCCGACCGACACGCAACCGGGCAAGTCCGGCACGTAGGCCGAGTAATTCCGTTCGCCTTTCTCGATCACGACACCGTAGCGCGTGGGGTCAATCCTCGAGGCCGGCCTGCCGCAGGATGCTCCTCGGAGGGAGAAGCGCCGAGATTACCCTGCGGGCGCCGACTTGAAGAGGATCACTTCCGCGCCTGCGGGCGACGTGCCCTGGTGCTCGGCCCCGGCGGGGACCACGCAGCACTGTCCTGCGCCGAGCGAGAGCGTGTGGTCGCGGAAGGCGACGTCGAACGCGCCGCTCCACACGACCACCGTCTCCGCGGTGCCGTCGTGATGGTCCCAGCGGCCCTCCGCGCCGCCCGCCACCCGGACGAGCCTCACATCGACCCCGCCGGCGACGGCATGGTGCTCGCGCCGCCCTTCAGCCGCCAGCCGGCCGAAGATCTCGCCGAAGTTCAGGACGGGATTGTTCATGACGCCAATCGAGCTCCCTCTCGCATCCGACCGATCTACCAGCGACGGCCGCCCCGGACAATGATCCGGCCATGAGGCGAGGAGAAGCGGCTCGTTGTTGCGACGTTCCGCGGAATCCCGCGCCCGTCATGGCCGCGCTTGTCCCGACCATCCACGCCGTTCCGCCACCGCTATGGGTCGAGCGCTTCAAACAGGTCCAACCGGCCAGGATTCGTGTCAAAAGCAGCGGGCCACACCCCATCCGGCGCTGCGTGCCAAGATCCAGACTTCGTCGATCAAGCCGTCTCGATGTCGGTCTGCGGGAAATCGTCGCCTTTGTAGAGCAACGGCGCCGCCGCAAAGCGCGCGCAGGCATAGGCGAAGCAGTCGCCGAAATTCAGGGCCGCGGGATGCCGCCCCTTTCCGAACCGTTCGAAGGCCTCCAACGCGAGGCCGCCGGACTTCGGCCGGCACGGGACGCACTTCGATCTCGGTCAGGACCAGAAAGTCCTCAACCGCCGACGCCGCATTCCGCACGTCAATTCCCAGTGACCGCGCGACGGCGACCGCCGTCTCCCACACGGCGAGCGGCGACGTGAACCGCACCGGATACTTCTGGGCGCGAGCGAGAAGCTCTCGCGCATCCCGCTCGTCGGTCAGCATCGCCGTCAGCGCAGAAGCGTCGACGAACATCAGGACCTCTCGTACAGGCCGTCGATGAAGGCCTTGTCCGCCGCGCGGGCGGCTGCAGGTTGCGCCTGAGCCTTCAGCGCCTGGACGAACGCAACCCCCTTCTCGACAAGAGACGGCTTACCCTCTTCGCGCTCCAGTTCATGCTGAAGGGCCTGCCGCACGACCTCGGTTTTGCTCACGCGCCGCAGCGAAGCGAGGCGTTCCGCCAACCGGTCGACCTCCGGATCCTTCACATAGAGCGGCATGTTATATCCTGATGAGGATATAGTAATTTTACCGCTAGTATATACCGTCTGGCCAGCGCGCCGCAAGGCGCCCCGACCCGCCTTTCCGGGCCAAGCAGATGCGCTCGTAGCGCTCCATGTAGACGAGACGCTTCAAGCCGTAGCGTCTTGTGAAGCCTTCGACAATTCCCTCCCGATGCTCATACGCCCGACGGCCGATGTTGGACGTCACCCCGGTATAGAGCGTGCCGTTCGGCCGGTTGGTCATGATGTAGACCCAGCCCCCGCGGCGGTTGAAAGCGGCGCAATGTCGGCGCCGGCTTCGAGGCACGACCGCGTGGATGACCGGGTCAAGCCCGGCCATGACGGGCGAAATGCGGCCTTCCCCACGCGGCTGATCCCCGACCTCCACATATTCCGCCCAACTCGACGGCTTCGGGATCGGAAGCCTGACTGTGGTGGGCATGCGCCTGGCGTTGTAGACGGGCGCCGGGACCGAAGCTTACGCCGTCGCCTATGCCGGCAGCATGACCACCTTCGTCTTGACGGGCGTTCGCGGATAGAGGTCGAGCATGTCCTGGCTGAGGAGCCCGGTGCAGCCGCTTGACACGCCGGTCCCGATCGAGTTGGGATCGCTGGTGCTGTAGATCGTGTAGAGCGTGTACTTGCCGTCCTGATAGAGGTAGAGCGTGCGGGCGCCGAGCGGATTGTCGAGGCCTCCCGGCATGCCGCGGGCGTATTTGCCCGCCTCGGGCTGGCGCTGGATCATCTCCTTGGGCGGCGTCCAGACGGGCCATTCGGCCTTGCGTCCGACATAGGCCTCGCCGCTCCACAGGAATTCCGGGCGGCTGACATTGGCGCCGTAGCGGGTGGCCTTTCCCTCGCCCTCGATCCGGTAGAGGTAGTACTTGCCGGGATCGATGACGATCGTGCCGGGCGCTTCAAGGCTGTCGTAATCGACGATCTTGCGGAAATATTTCGGGTCGATCTTGCTGATGTCGACCGCAGGAATAGGGAATTTCTCGTTGGGCGCCGGCCCGTAGTCCTTCGCCGCCTCGGCGCGGAGCAAGTCGTCCGACGTCGCGCACCCGGCGAGCCCCAGCGCGCCGATGCCGGCCACGGCCCCGAACAGAAACGACCGGCGGTTGAGAAGCCCCGACCGAAGTTCGGGCGGAGCACGCTCGTCCGTCGCGCGCGCCTCGGCCATTCCAAGGTCCATGATCATGATTTCGGCGTCCCAGTCCTTTTGCCCGACTTCACAAAAAGTCCGGCACACCCGCTGAGCGTCTCTTGCCGTCGCACGGCCCGATTGGCAAGCCCGGCCCTCGCCCGGCGTTCCTGACCATCGTGAATTCCCGCATTCCGGGCGCGCCTCGCCGACGTAGCCCTTGATCCGCGCTTGGGCGCGACTCGCTCTCACTCATTTCCACGTCATGGCCGGGCTTGTCCCGGCCATCCACGCGGTTCCGCCGGTTCTGTCGTCCAATGCCACACAGCTTTGGAGGAGGCGCTGCGTGGATAAGCCGGCACGAGGCCGGCCATGACGTCGCAGCGGCATCGCCGATTTCAATTGTTGAGCGTGTCATACAAATCGGACCAGCCGGGATTGCCTTCGAGGATCAGCCGCACTTTCCAAGCGCGTGGCCAATGCTTCATGTTCGACTTGCGCTGGATGGCGTCCGTGATGCGTTCGTAATGCTCCATGTAGACGAGGCGCTTCAAAGCGTAGCGCTTCGTGAAGCCCTCGATCAGCCCTTGGCGGTGTTCGTAGGCGCGGCGACCGATGTTTGAAGTCACTCCGGTGTAGAGCGTGCCGTTCGGGCGGTTGGTCATGATGTAGACCCAGCCTCCGCGCATCGCTGCCTTGACGCTCTCTTTTACGTAAGCGACCCTATGTAGTCATGGCCGGGCGTGTCCCGGCCATCCACGCGGTTCCGCTTTCTGCAAGCCGTCGCGATTACCAATTCAGCGTCTCAAACAGATCGCACCACCCCGGATTGCCCTCCAGGATGAGCCTCACTTTCCAGGCGCGCGGCCAATGCTTCATATTCAACTCGCGCTGGATGGCGTCGGTGATGCGCTCGTAGCGCTCGATGTAGACGAGACGCTTCAAGCCGTAGCGTCTTGTGAAGCCTTCGACGATTCCCTCCCGATGCTCATACGCCCGACGGCCGATGTTGGACGTCACCCCGGTATAGAGCGTGCCGTTCGGCCGGTTGGTCATGATGTAGACCCAGCCCCCGCGCATTGCAGCCCCTCGAAGGCGATGTTCCGCCCACCAGTTTACACCGTCATGGCCCGGCTTGACCCGGCCATCCACGCCGCTCCACCGTCACCGTATTGTCGAGCTTGGCGGCCGACGGGCATGCCGCGCCCCCGTCGGTTAAAAGCGGCGCAATGTCGGCGCCGGCTTCGAGGCACGACCGCGTGGATGGCCGGGTCAAGCCCGGCCATGACGGGCGAAATGCGGCCTTCCCCACGCGGCCTGATCCCCGACCTCCACATATTCCGCCCAACTCGACGGCTTCGGGATCGGCAGCCTGACTGTGTGGGCATGCGCCGGCGTTGTAGACGGGCGCCGGGACCGAAGCTGACGCCGTCGCCTATGCCGGCAGCATGACCACCTTCGTCTTGACGGGCGTTCGCGGATAGAGGTCGAGCATGTCCTGGCTGAGGAGGCCGGTGCAGCCGCTTGACACGCCGGTCCCGATCGATCTCGGGGTCGCTGGTGCTGTAGATCGTGTAGAGCGTGTACTTGCCGTCCTGATAGAGGTTGAGCGTGCGGGCGCCGAGCGGATTGTCGAGGCCTCCCGGCATGCCGCCGGCGGATTTGCCCGCCTCGGGCTGGCGCTGGAACATCGCCTTGGGCGGCGTCCAGACGGGCCATTCGGCCTTGCGCCCGACATAGGCCTCGCCGCTCCAGAGGAATTCCGGGCGGCTGACATTGGCGCCGTAGCGGGTGGCCTTTCCCTCGCCCTCGATGCGGTAGAGGTAGTACTTGCCGGGATCGATGACGATCGTGCCGGGCGCTTCAAGGCTGTCGTAATCGCACGATCTTCCGAAAATATTTCGGATCGATCTTGCTGATGTCGACCGCAGGAATAGGGAATTTCTCGTCGGGCGCCGGCCGGTAGTGCTTCGCCGCCTCGGCGCGGCAGCATGTCGTCCGACGTCGCGCACCCGGCGAGCCCCAGCGCGCCGAGACCGGCCGCGGAGCGAACAGAAACGACCGGCGGTTGAGAAGCCCCGACCGAAGTTCGTGCGGAGCACGCTCGTCCGTCGCGCGCGCCTCGGCCATTCCAAGGTCCATGATCATGACTTCGGCGTCCCAGTCCTTTTTCCCGACTTCAGACAGAATCCGGCACACCCGCTGAGCGTCTCTTGCCGTCGCACGGCCCGTTGGCAAGCCCGGCCCTCGCCCGGCGTTCCTGACCATCGTGAATTCCCGCATTCCGGGCGCGCCTCGCCGACGTAGCCCTTCATCCGCGCTTGGGCGCGACTTGCTCGCACTCATTTCCACGTCATGGCCGGGCTTGTCCCGGCCATCCACGCCGCGCCGTTGCTCGCAGGTAATTCCTTGGCGCTCCGTGACCAAAGGGACGCCAGCTAAAAATGGGAACCCGGTTCTGGAGCGGGACCGCGTGGATGGCCGGCACAAGGCCGGCCATGATGAGGAGCGCCGGATGACGGCGGTCACGAGCACCCCGTCGTGCTGCCGCACGTGTCGCACTTGAGGCACGTGCCGTTGCGCACCATGGTGAAATTGCCGCATTCGGGGCAGGCTTCGCCGACATAGCCCTTCATCCGCGCCTCCGCCCGCTTTTCCGCCACCGTCTCAGCCGGGCGCGAGCTCGGCGCCGCCGAGCTTCAGCGGCGCGGGCTCGGCGACCCCCGGGTCCAAGCCCGGGGGCTTCAGCGCGGTCGCGCCCTGGACGCTGCCGGCGTAGGCGGGCGAGACGCCCGCGCTCCGAACCGGCGGCGCTTCGCCGCCCGTCGCGCCCCGCACCAGCATCAGCTTGTCGCCGGGCCTGCCGCGCACGAGTCCGTTCGAGATCACGGCCGCCGCGCCGGGGCCGGGGGCCGGGGCCTTGTCCTGGCCGACGCCGCCGCCGAGCACGGTATTGCCGATCTCCTCCGGCGCGATATGGGCGAGGTCGTTGCGGCCGAGGTAGGAGATCGCGAGCTCGCGGAAGATGTAGTCGAGGATGGACGTCGCGTTCTTGATCGCGTCGTTACCCTGGACGAAGCCGGCCGGCTCGAAGCGGGTGAAGGTGAAGGCCTCCACATATTCTTCCAGCGGCACGCCATATTGCAGGCCGAGCGAGATCGCGATGGCGAAATTGTTCATGAGGCTCCGGAAGGCCGCGCCCTCCTTGTGCATGTCGATGAAAATCTCGCCGAGGCGGCCGTCCTGGTACTCGCCGGTGCGGAGGTAGACCTTGTGCCCGCCGACCACCGCCTTCTGGGTATAGCCCTTGCGGCGGTCCGGCAGCTTCTCGCGCTCGCGGGTGCGCTCGACCCGCTCGATCACCCGCTCGACGATCTTTTCGGCGATCTGCACCGCCCGCGCCGGGGCGTTGGCGGCGATCAGGTTTTCCAGCGCCTCCTCTTCCTCGTCGTCGCTTTCGATGAGCTGCGCGTTCAACGGCTGCGACAGTTTCGAGCCGTCGCGATAGAGCGCGTTCGCCTTCAGGCCGAGGCGCCAGGAGAGCATGTAGGCGTCCTTGCAGTCCTCCACCGTGGCGTCGTTCGGCATGTTGATCGTCTTCGAGATCGCGCCGGTGATGAAGGGCTGCGCCGCCGCCATCATGCGGATGTGGCTGTCGACCGAGAGATAGCGCTTGCCGGTGCGGCCGCACGGATTGGCGCAGTCGAACACCGGATAATGCTCCAGCTTGAGATGAGGAGCGCCTTCCAAAGTCATGGCGCCGCAGGCGAAAATATTGGCCGCCTCGATCTCGACCTTGCTGAAGCCGAGCGCCGACAGAAGGTCGAAGCCCGGCGTCTCATAGCGTTCGGCAGAAATCTTCAGCGCGCCGCTGAGCGTCTCGGCCCCGAGCGTGTGCTTGTTGAAGACGAAGCGGATGTCGAAGGCGCCGCGCAAGGCCGCCTCGACCTTGTCGATCGAAGCCTCGGGCAAGCCCTTGGCGCGCAACGACGAATGGTTGATGCCCGGCGCATGGGCGAGGGTCGCCCGGCCGACGGCGTAGGCGACGATGTCGTCGATCGCCTTCTCGCCATAGCCCAACGCCCGCAGCGCGCTCGGCACGGCCTGATTGATGATCTTGAAATAGCCGCCGCCGGCGAGCTTCTTGAATTTGACCAGGGCGAAGTCGGGCTCGATGCCAGTCGTATCGCAGTCCATGACGAGGCCGATGGTGCCGGTCGGGGCGACGACGGAGACCTGCGCGTTGCGAAACCCATGCTTCTCGCCGAGCGCCAGAGCGGCGCTCCAGGCGCCCCGCGCCGCTTCGCTCAAATGGGCGAAGGCGGGGCCGGCCTGGGCGACGGAGGCGTGGTCGAGCGGGGTCGGCGCGACCGACAGGCTCTCGTAGCCGGAAACCTCGCCGTCGGCGGCGCGCTTGTGGTTGCGGATGACGCGCAGCATGGCGTCCGCATTCGGCTTGTAGCCGGGAAAGGCGCCGCTCTTGCCGGCGATCTCGGCCGAGGTCGCATAGGCGCGGCCGGTGAGCACGGCGGAGAGCGCGCCGCAGATCGCTCGCCCCTCGTCGCTGTCGTAAGGGATGCCGCAGGACATCAAGAGGCCGCCGATGTTGGCGTAGCCGAGGCCGAGCGTGCGGAAGTCGTAGGAGAGGCGCGCGATCTCCTTCGAGGGGAACTGCGCCATCGCGACCGAGATTTCGAGCGTCAGCGTCCAGAGCCTTACCGCGTGCTCGTAGGCAATGTTGTCAAAGGCTTTGGTCTCGGGGTTGAGAAACTGCAGCAGGTTCAGCGACGCCAGATTGCACGCCGTGTCGTCGAGGAACATGTATTCCGAGCAGGGGTTCGAGGCGCGGATCGGCCCCGATTCCGGGCAGGTGTGCCAGTCGTTGATGGTCGTGTGGTACTGGACGCCGGGATCGGCCGAGGCCCAGGCGGCGTAGCCGATCTTCTCCCACAAGTCCCGCGCCTTCAGGGTCTTCGCCGGCCTGCCGTCGAGCCGCCGGGTCAGCGTCCAGTCGCCGTCGGACTCGACCGCATGCAAAAAGGCGTCGGTGACGCGCACCGAATTGTTCGAATTCTGGCCCGAGACGGTGAGATAGGCCTCCGACTCCCAGTCGGTGTCGTAGGTGTCGTACTCGAGAGTGGTATAGCCCTGCTTCGCGTATTGGATGATCCGGCCGATGATGCCGTCCGGCACGTCGTTCTTCCGCGCCGCCTTCACCTCGCGCTTGAGCGCGGGGTTCTTCTCGACGTTGAAACAGTCGTCGCCCGAGCCTTCGCAATTGACGCAGGCCTTGAGGATCGCCTTCAGGTGGCGCTTGACGAGCTTCGAGCCGGCGGCGAGCGCGGCGACCTTCTGCTCCTCCTTCACCTTCCAGCCGATATAGGCCTCGATGTCGGGGTGATCGACGTCGACGACGACCATTTTCGCCGCCCGGCGGGTGGTGCCGCCCGATTTGATCGCGCCCGCCGCCCGGTCGCCGATCTTGAGGAACGACATGAGGCCGGAGGAGCGCCCGCCGCCCGAAAGCTTCTCGTTCTCGCCGCGCAGGGCGGAGAAATTGGAGCCGGTGCCGGACCCGTATTTGAACAGGCGCGCTTCCCGCACCCAGAGGTCCATGATGCCGCCATCGTTGACGAGGTCGTCGGCGACCGACTGGATGAAGCAGGCGTGCGGCTGGGGATGCTCGTAGGCCGACTTCGACTTGACGAGCTTGCCGGTCTCGAAGTCGACGTAATAATGGCCCTGGCTCGGCCCGTCGACGCCATAGGCCCAATGGAGTCCGGTGTTGAACCATTGCGGCGAATTCGGCGCCGCGATCTGGCGAGCGAGCATGAAGCGCATCTCGTCGTAATAGGCGCGCGCGTCCTCCTCCCCGTCGAAATAGCCGGCCTTCCAGCCCCAGTAGGCCCAGGCGCCGGCGAGCCGGTCGAACACCTGTTTCGCCGAGATTTCAGAGCCATAACGATCAGCCTTGGGAAGATGTTCGAGCGCCTCCTCGTCGGCGACCGACCTCCACAGGAACGACGGCGCGCCGTTCTCCTCGACGCGCTTCAGGCGCGACGGGACGCCCGCCTTGCGGAAATATTTCTGCGCCAGCACGTCGGCCGCGACCTGGCTCCAGGCGGACGGAACCTCGATGTTGTCGAGCGTGAAGACGACCGAGCCGTCCGGGTTGCGGATCTCGCTTTTCGTCGTGGCGAAGGCGATCCGCTCGTAGGGCGAGGCGCCGGACTGAGTGTAATGCCGCTCGATTCTCATTGTTCTCGCCCTCTTTGTTCGTGGCGAGCCGCCCGCGACCCGCATCGCTCTGGAACGCGCCCGCAACCAAGCGCATGAGCGCGCCATTCCCGCGCCCCTGCCGCCCCGATACGCCCTGCCTGAAAATCCGTCTGACGTGTTCGGCGGGGCTTAGCTCCCGGCCGATGGACCCGAAAACCGCACCTCGCGCAGGCTCGCACCCGCGATTGCCGAACGAACTCGAACACTACGACTTTGTGACGAACCCGTCAATAGCTAGGGACGAGTCTCTGCCTGCAATACAACATATTGTGGACAACCATGTATAATGCAACGTTAACGCTGAGTCCCATTGACAGCATCGTCCGAGTCGGCGGGGCGCGCAAGAGGCGGCGCGACGCGATCCCGCAAAGTTCGACTGGACAGGCGCGGCCGGCGCCGCCATAAGTCCGGGCGCCTGCAGGCGCGGGCTCGAAACGACAGCGGCCCTCGACAAATGAAAGAGTTTCTTCTGCGGTTCTTCACATGGTGGAACGGAGCGACCGTCAACACCCTGTTCTATACCCGTCTCAAGGGCGAGCTGGTCGGCCATGACGAGTTCGGCAACGCCTATTATCGGACGCGCGGGGGCAAGATCGATCCGGCGCTCGGCTTCGAGCGGCGCTGGGTCATCTACAACGGGATTTCCGAGGCCTCGATGACGCCTCCCGGCTGGAACGGCTGGCTGCACCACACGGTCGACACGCCGCCGACCGAAGAGACCTATACGCCATACTCCTGGGAGCTGCCCCATATCCCAAATACGACCGGGACGCCGGCGGCGATCCGGCCGAAGGGGTCGATTCTCCTGCCGCGCCCCCACCGGCAGGCGACTGGGGGCGACTACGAGGCCTGGAGCCCCGGCCCCTGACGCCTTCATTTAGCCGCGCTTCACCGGCAGATCGACCCGCATGCGTTTTCTAAACACCTCGGTCGCGCCCGGAAAGGGCACGTTTGCCGCGCGTGCGACCCGGGGGGCGAAGCTTTCCTGCGCTCTGATCGCCGGCGCGCTCGGCCTCGCCGCCGGGTCGGCGAGGGCGGACAAGATCAGCAACCCGACGGCGGTGTTCAACGGCCTCGACAAGATCACAGGGCGAATCATCACCTTCGAGGTGGCGATCAACGAGACGGTCCAGTTCGGCACCCTGCAGGTCACGCCGAGGGTCTGCTACTCGCGTCCACTGACCGAGCAGCCCCAGACGGACGCCTTCACCCAAGTCGATGAGATCGACGAGAACAAGCAGGAAAAGCGCATCTTTTCCGGCTGGATGTTCGCCGGCAGCCCCGGCCTGCACGGGGTCGAGCATCCGATCTACGACGTCTGGCTGATCGGCTGCAAAGGCGGAACGACGGTGATTCACGATACGCCGCAGGTCGAGGCCTCGACGCCGGACACGGACAATCCCGACGCGACGGCTCAACCCGACCAGCTGCAATCGCCGGAAGTGAGCCCGCCGCCTCCGCAGCCCAAGAAGCGGGTCACGCCCAAGGCCCCGGCGGTCGTCTCGGCCCCGCTTCCCGCGGCGCAAGACAATGCGCCGCTGGAACTCGGCGGCTCGCCGAACAACGCGCATCGGTAGACCGCCGCCCGAAGGCGGGGCCGCGGCTTTCAGCTTAAAATCTCAGCGCCATGTCAGCCACGCCGTGCCCGCCGCTATGGTCAGCAGCGTCAATGGCAGGCCGACCTTGAAATAGGTCCAGAAGCTGATCGGAGCCCCTTCGGCCCGAGCGCGTTCGGCAACGATCAGATTTGCGACAGAGCCAATGAGGGTGAGGTTGCCTGCGAGCGTCGACGCCATCGCGACGACGAGCCAGGCGCGCTCGGGATCGGGGAAGCTCGGGATGAAGGGCCGGAGGATCAGGACCGCCGGCACGTTGCTGACGATGTTCGAGAGAACCGCGGTGAAGACCGACAGTCGCCATGGAACGTCGAGGCCGAAGCTCCTCGCCATGGCGATGCGGTCGGGCGTCAGGAGCGCGCGCTCCGCCCCGGCGACGACGATGAAGAGACCGGCGAACAGAAGAAGCAGCGGCCCGTCGATCTCCCGATAGATCCGCATCGGCTTGAGCTGGCGCGTGAAGAGGAGGATCGCTCCGCCCACCAGGGCCGCTTCGGCCGGCGGGACTCCGGCGAAGAAGGCGATCGCGAGGCCGGCGCAGACGACGCTCGCCTTCACGACCTGCCCGCCGTGCATGCGGCCGGGCTTCAGATGCGGGCTGATCGTTCTCGCCGTTGTGAATTCGCGGCGAAACGCGAGAAAGACGACCACGACGACCGCGACGAGGCCGACAGCGGCGACCGGCGCCAGCGTCGCCGCGAAGGCCGGATAGGGAATCTTCGACGTCGCCCCGATCACCATGTTCTGAGGATTGCCCGTGATCGTCGCCACGCTGCCGCAGTTGGAGGCGGTCGCGGTTGCGACCAGATAGGGCGCTGGGTTCCGCCCGAGCGCGCGAACGACCTGCATGACGATCGGCGTCATCACGAGACAGATCGCGTCGTTAACCAGAAAGGCGGAGAGGACGCCGGCAAGAATTGTCACCATGACGAGGAGGACAAAAGGCGCATGCGCATGCTCGATCGCCAGCGAGCCCAGCGCGCGGAAAGCGCCCGAGACCTTCAGATGCGCGACCACGATCATCATGCCGACCAGGAGCGCGATGGTGTTGAAGTCGACGGACTGGAAGGCCTCGCCGAGGCTCAAGGGGCCGAGCGCGATCATCGCCGCGCCGCCGAGGAAGGCGATGCCCGCCCGATCGAGACGAAGCCCTGGGACGCCGCCGGCCGCGACGCCGACATAGGTCAGGACGAGGATGGCGAGAGCGGCGATGCTCGTCGAGTTCATTGGCCGGACGGGAATTCGAGGGTCCCGGCTTCACGCGCGAACCCCTGATCGTCGCGCGTCTCCGGCATGAGGAGGAGAAAGAGCGCCAAGGCGACCGCAGCGGCGGATGCCAGAAACAGGAAGGAGACCGAATAGCCAAAATGGTCTGTCACAACGCCCGCCGCCAAACCGCTGATCGCCGCGCCGACGCCCTGGGTGGTCGCGACAGCCCCCTGCGCGAGATTGTACCGCCCGGTGCCGCGCATGATGTCGGCGATCACGAGCGGCGTCAGGGCCTCATAGATGCCGGCGCCGACGCCGTCGAGAAGCTGCACGCCCAGGAGCCAGAAGGCATTGTTGGAAACTATGTAGAGCGCCGCACGGATCGGCAGCACAGTGAAGGCGATGAGGAAGATCGGCCGGCGCCCCAGCCTGTCGGCGTTGCGGCCGACGAAAATTGCGATTGGCGTCATCACGCCCTGGGCGGCGACCATGCAGAAAGACAGCATGGCCGTCGCCTCTCGCGGAAACTGAAACGCGAGCTTCTGCCCGACCAGCGGCAGCAGCGGCGCGTTGGCGAAAGTCCACAAGAGCGCGCAGGCGGCGAAGATCATCAGCGGCCGGGTACGGAACAGGACCGAGTAGCCCTCGGCGGCTCCGTCGTCATCGTCCTTCCCGAGGTCGCGCGCCCGGTCATGATCAATGGCGTCTGCCGGTATCGCCAAAACCGCCACGGAGGTCAGCGCCGCGAACAGCGGCACGAGGAGAAAGACGACCCGCTGGGTGAAGAGATAGCCGACGCCGCCGGCGACGAGGGCGATCGCGATGTTGCCGCCATGATTCCAGGCGGAGTTGCGCCCGAGGCGTCGCGCGAACCCGGTCCTCGGGACAAGACCGAGGGTCAACGCCGAAACCGCCGGGACGAAGGCGTCGCCGGCGAGCGAGAGGACGCTGGTCGCGACCGCCATCCACCAGAATGTCGGCAATCCGTAGATAATGAAGGCCGCGACGGTCATCGCCGCCATGGTCGCGACGATGACCGCCCGCTTGGCTCGGGTCACGTCGATGGCGGCGCCGATCGGCGTCTGCAGCGCGATGCCAAGAAGGCCGCTTCCGGTCGTGATGAGCCCGACGTCGGTCTGGGTCCAGTGCCGGCTGGTGACGAGATAGATGTTGATGAACGGACCAAACAGGTTTCGGACGTCGGCCGACAGGAAATTCAGCGCGTCGAGGGCAAAAGGAATGGACGCCATGTGATATCCCGAGGCGAGCGCTGCGCCTGTCGGGAACGTCAAGGCCCCGCGTTCGTTCCTATTCCGAGCCCTGCAAGGGCCGAAACACCCGCCTCCCGATACGATCCAGTCTTCTGCTCTCGCGCGTGATGTCAGGAGGAGAATACGGGGCGGCGGACCCGAGGGCGCGGCAGGCTCGTCATGACAAGCCCTGCGCAGCCGAGGAGCAGAAACGTCCAATTCCACCCATTTACGGTCGCAGAGGCGGGTTCTTCGTCCGTCGCCACGACCCGGCCGTTGACCGCGAGCGTCATTGCCGAACGGCTGCCGAGGACGTCATAGGGATCGAAATCCTTGTCGATGTCATCGGCTAAGGTATCGTCGCCCCCGTCAATCGCGGCTGAAGAATGCAAATCATGAGTCATAGGCGTTTGCGACGCAGCAAACGGCGGAGCGAACAGCATGGCCGCTGCGAACACAATCGCGGTCGGACCAAGCATTTCGCCCCCCTCCCATGGATTTAATTTCAATGCCCTGCGGCAACGGGTCAGCGGCCGAAACCTCGCCGATTGAAGGTCGGAGGTCAAGGACCGTGGGCCGTGGCTATCGGCGCGGCGGAAGCGGTCACCCTGAGGCCAGCCATTTTGCTGGCGTTCAACCGCCTTTGCGGCGATACTCGCTTGAGTACTTCAAGCCGGCCAATGTCCCTTGCCCTGTTCGGCGCCTTCCTCGGCGCGACCACAATCCTGACGCTGATTCCTGGCCCGAACGTCGCGCTGATCGTCGCGAACAGCCTCGCCGTCGGCGCGCGGGCCGGCCTATTCACGGTCGCCGGAACGAGCGCGGCGACGGTCGTCCAGCTGGCGGTCGCGGCGTTTGGAGTCACGGCGCTTCTCGGCGCGCTGGCGCAGGCGTTCGGGCGCTCGGCGTCGCCTATCTCGTCCGGCTCGGGTTCCGCGCCTGGCGCAAGCCGGCGAATAATCTCGATGGCGTGCGCGCCGTATCGCCCGGCAAGGTTTGGGCCGCGGCTTCCTCGTCTCGCTGACAAACCCGACGACGCTCGCCTTCTACGCGGCTTTCTTTCCGCAGTTCCTCGATCCGTCGACCCCGCTCGGCAGGCAGATGGCGATCCACAGCGTGACTTTCGTCTCGACAGCGCTCGTCGTCGACGGAGGGCTGGGCATTGCTCGCTGGCCGCGCCCGTCCGCTCGTGGCCCGGTTCGGCCGGTTGCGCAACCGCGCGACTGGCGTGGTCCTGGTCAGCGCGGCTGAAGGGCTGGCGCTGGCGCGGCGATAAGAGCGGCCACCGCACTGAGACTGTCCGCTCGAGGGTTAACTCCGCGACTTGGAGCCGCCGGCAGAATTGACGAATTTGACGCCTATTTATTTTGAGTATTTGACTTAATCTGGTCCGCAACCCGCATCGGCGACCGTAGCTGGCAACGTGGGAAAGCGTGGTGATCGAAACACGCAAGCTCGCCGCGATTCTCGCCTGCGACATGGTTGGCTTCTCGCGCCTCGCCGGCGCGGACGAGGATCGCATCTTGGCGCGGCTCAGGTCGCTGCGCAGCGACCTCATCGATCCCACCATCGCCGTTCATCACGGCAGGGTCGTCAAGCGCACTGGCGACGGCGCGATCGTCGAGTTCCGCAGCGTCGTCGACGCAGTGCGCTGCGCGACCGAAATCCAGAACGCGATGGTCGAACGCAATTCGGGCCTCCCTGACGAGCGGCGGATCGTGTTTCGCATCGGAATCCACCTCGGCGACGTCGTTGAGGAGGCTGACGGCGACCTCATGGGCGACGGGGTCAACATCGCCGCACGGCTTCAAGGCGTCGGCAAGCCTGGCGCGATCTGCCTCTCCGATGCGGCCTACTGGCAGGTGAAGTCGCGGCTCGATCTGAAAGTGAGTGACCTCGGGCCTACTCGACTCAAGAACATCGCGGACCCGGTCCGCGTCTATTCGGTCGAGGTCGGCAAGCCCGCCGCGAAGCCCAAGCCGAAGCCGGCGCCGCGCGGTCAGCTCATCGCGGCCGCCGCCGCGCTGGCGGCAGTCGTCATTGTCGGCGCCGCGGTCTGGTACGCGCTTGCAGGCAAGCCCGCGGCGACCATACCGTCGTCAGAAACGGCGCAAGCGGCCCGAACCGGCATTCCTACCGTCGCAATCCTGCCGTTCGCCAACGTGACCGGCGACCGTCAATACGACGCGCTGACCCAGCGCATCGGCCAGAAGACGAGGGACTACGCCGGCAATGGGACGTTCTGGCGCATCGTTGGGCGCCCGGGGGACGCGGCCGGGGGCGCCGCCGACCCGATCGAAGCCGGACGGCAGTTGAACGCCGACTATGTCGTCACGGGGAACCTCGAAGCGGGCGGCAAGGCGTTGCGCGTGACGTTTCAAGCCGATGACGTTCATTCGGGCGTGCGCTTCTGGTCCCGAACGATTTCGCCGGTCCTCGAAAGCGATAATGCGGCGGAGGCGGAGGCTGAAATCGCAGGGCGCGCGGCAGAGCTGTTGAATGACGCGATCCTGGATGCGGAGCGCGCGCGCCTTTCGTCCGCCGGCGAGCTTGAGAAAACGACCTGGGGTTGCGTCCTTCAGGGCCTTGCGACGAAACCAGACACGGCCGCGAACGCCCGTGCTTGCCTCGAAGCGGCGGCGCGAAGAGAGCCCTCCGACGTCAACGTCTGGAAAGCGCTTACAAACACCATCCAGAGCCAGAGGATTTGGGGCTGGGGGCTGCCGCCCGAAGAGGCCAGCGTCGAGAAACGCGCCCATCTCGCGGACCGGGAGTTGCAAGCGGCTCTACGCGCCCGCGATCTCGCACCCCTAAACGGCGGCGCTCAGTACTACGTCGCGATGGGCTATTACGCCACATGTCAGGCGGACCGCGTTCGGGTCGAGGCGGAAAAAACAGCAGCGCTCAACCCCTACAACGCCGATGCGTTAGGTGATCTGGGGCTGTTTTTAGCGTTTACCGGTCATTGGGATGAAGGGACCGCGCTGGCCGAAAAGGCCATCAAGTTGGCGGGGCCGTCCGCCCCTCCATACTGGTGGTGGGCGACCGCGTCGCGAGCCTGGTTCCGCGGCGAATATCAAGAGGCCTATGAGGCCTCCCAGCGCGCATATATCAATTCCCTCTGGATATCGCATCTCGAACTCGCCTACACCCTGCCGTTCCTCGGCCGCGTCGACGAGGCCAATGCGCAGGTCGCGGCGCTCCTGAAAATGTATCCGACGATGACGATCCGGGAGGCCGACGCATTCTATAAGAACGCCTGCTTCGATGCCGCCTATCGCGAGAAGATGGACGGCGCTTTGCGCCAGGCCGGGCTGCCGGAGTGAGGGGCGATGCTCGCCGGGGCGGGCTCAAGCAGACATTCCTGGACCGGCCAACGGATCGAAGCTGTCCACCACAATGAACACGAAGGAGGCACAAAGCGCACCAGTGTCCTTCGTGCAAACTTCGTGCTCTTTGTGGTGAAATATGCCCAGCGCCGTTGACCTGCTGCGGAGTTTCGTGCCCACAAGCTAAACGCGGACGGGCCGATCGCGGCCCACACTGCCCGGTGCTACACTCCGTCGCCTCTTTCGCCTTAAGGGTTTCCATGGGCAAGCGCGCGGACATCGTTCTGGTCGAGCGAGGCGTCTTTGCGAGCCGGGCGCGGGCGCAAGACGCAATCGCGGCGGGGCTCGTCCAGATCGGCGGGGTCGTGGTGAGCAAGGCCTCGGAGGAGATCGACGAGGCCGCAGCAATCGAAGCCGAGGCGCCACACCCTTACGTCTCGCGCGGCGGGTTGAAACTCGCGGCCGCCCTCGACGCATTCGGCCTCGATCCGGCCGGGCTCGCGTGCCTCGACGTCGGCGCCTCAACCGGAGGCTTCACCGACGTCCTGCTGCGGCGCGGCGCGAGAATGGTGATCGCGGTCGACGTCGGCCGCGGCCAGTTCGACCGGCGCCTAGCGGCGGAACCACGCGTCCGGTCGTTCGAGGGCGTCGACGCGCGCGCCATAACGGTGGACCTGGTCGGCGAGCCGCCGGGCGCAATAGTCTGCGACGTCAGCTTCATTTCGCAGCGGCTCGTGCTGCCGCATGTCCTGAAGCTGGCGGCGCGGCAAGCCTGGCTCGTCAGCCTGATCAAGCCGCAATTCGAAGTCGGCCCCGCCGAAATCGTCAAGGGCCGAGTTCGAAGCGAAGAGGCGATGAAGCGCGCCTGCGCTGATGTAAGCGCGTGCATCTTGGCGCAGGGCTGGACACTCATCGGTCTCGTTCCCTCGCCCGTGCTCGGCGGCGCGGGCGCGAAGGAATTTCTCGCGGCGGCGCATCGTGGCTGAATTGGTCGAGATCTGGTCGATCGTCGGCCTCGACGCGCGCGGCGACGGCGTCTCCGATGACGGCGTGTCCGTGCCTGGAGCCTTGCCCGGCGAAGGGGCGCGTGTCCGGATCGGCGGTCGGCAAGCTGAGCTGATCGAAATTCTGAACCCCAGCGCCGAGCGGGCAGCCCCATTCTGCCGCTGGTTCGAAACCTGCGGCGGCTGCGCGGTCCAGCACATGTCAGAGAACCTCTATCGCGAGTGGAAACGCGGTCTCCTCGTCGAGGCGCTGAAGCGGGCGCGCGTCGAGGCCGAAGTTCTGCCGCTGATCGACGCGCATGGCGCGGGGCGCCGGAGGGCGACTTTTCACGCTCGGTTTCCCCATGGAAAGTTGGATGAAGTCGGCTTCATGCGGGCGCGCTCGCACGAGATCGTCACTATCGACGAATGCCCTCTATTCGCGCCCGGGATGGCGCGCGCCGTTCAGGCGGCGCGCGCCCTCGCCGGCGACCTCAGGGGCCTCGGCAAGCCGCTCGACATCGGCGTGACCGCGACGCTCGCAGGTCTCGACATCGACCTGCGCGGCTGCGGGCCGCTGGAACTGTCCGAGACGCGGAAGATCATTCGCACGGCCGAGCAACTCGACCTTGCGCGGGTCTCGAACCATGGCTCAGTCGTGATCGAGCGCCGCCCGCCGCGGGTCGCCTTCGGCGAGGCGCTCGTCGCGCCGCCGCCCGGGGGATTTCTCCAGGCGACCGAGGCCGGCGAAGAATTTCTCGCTAGTTTTGCCGAAGAGGCGCTCAAGGACGCGAAAAAGGTCGTCGATCTCTTCTGCGGCGCGGGCGCCTTCGCCCTCCGCCTCGCCCGGCGACGCGAGATCTTCGCCGCCGATTCCCACTCCGCCTCCATTGCCGCGCTCGCACGCGCGGCGGGGGACGTCGAGCGCCTTCGCACAATCGTCGCCGACGCGCGCGACCTGTTCCGCCGCCCGCTGCGGGCAGAGGAGTTGTCGCCGTTCGATGCCGCCCTGTTCGATCCGCCGCGCGCCGGGGCGGAGGCGCAGGCGCGGGAGTTGGCCGCGAGCGCCCTGCCGCTCGTCGTCGCCGTCTCTTGCAACGCGGCGACCTTTGCGCAAGACGCGCGTCTCCTCGTCGAGGGCGGGTTTCGCCTGGAGACGGTCGCAGCGCTTGACCAATTCCGCTTTTCTCCCCATGTCGAGATCGCCGCCGTCTTTCGTCGCCCGCGGGCGAAGCCGCGCGGGCGGAGGCTTCTCGGTTGAATTCAGGTCGCGACGCGGCGCTCGCCGCCTTGGAGAGGATCGTCCGCTCGAGCCATGTGCTCAACGATCCCGCCCTCATCGCCGGCGCCCTTGTCGAGCCGCGCGGGCTCTATCAGGGCAAGGCGCTCGCCCTCGTTCGGCCCGGCTCGACGGCGGAGGTCGCGGCGGTCGCGGCCTTTTGCAACGAGGCGCGGATCGGAATCGTGCCGCAGGGCGGCAATACCGGCCTCGTCGGCGGCCAGACGCCCGACGAGAGCGGCGACCAGATCATCCTTTCGACCCAGCGGCTGAGGCACTTCCGCGAGGTCGACCCGAACGCGAACGTGATGATCTGCGAGGCGGGCGTGACGCTGGCCGAGGCGCAGGCCGCCGCGCTTGCCGCCGACCGGCTTTTTCCGCTGTCGCTCGCCGCGGAAGGAACCTGCACGATCGGCGGTAACGTGTCGACCAACGCCGGCGGCCTGACGGTCGTCGCCTACGGCAATGCACGCGACCTCGTGACCGGCGTCGAGGCGGTCCTGCCTGACGGGCGGATCGTCAACGCGCTGAGCAAGCTGCGCAAGGACAACACCGGCTACGACGTCAAAGACCTGTTCGTCGGCTCGGAAGGCACCCTCGGAATCGTGACCGCCGCGTCGCTCAGGCTGTTCCCCAATCCGCGGGCCCAAGCGACCGCTTTCGTCGGGCTCGAGAGCCCCGAGCAGGCGCTGGCGCTGTTCGCCCTTGTCCGCGAGCGACTCGGCGGCGGGATCACGACTTTCGAGCTCATCGGACGCATGGCCTACGAAATCACGGTGAAGCACGGGTTTGCTCGCGCGCCGCTTTCGGGCCAGCACGCATGGTATGTGATGATGGAGGCTTCCTCGCAGGTTCCGGGAGGATTCGACGCGTCGTTCGCCGGAGCACTGGAAGCGGCGTTCGACCGTGGAATTGTCGAGGACGCAACGATCGCAGCCTCGCTCGACCAGCGCCATGAATTCTGGAAGCTGCGGGACGGCATTCCCGAGGCGCAGACCCACGAGGGCGGATCGATCAAGCACGACGTCTCGGTCGCGGTCGGTGACGTGCCCAGGCTCATCGCCGAGGCGAACTCGGGCAGTTGAGGCATTCGAGCCGGGCGCCCGCGTCTGCGCCTTCGGCCATCTCGGCGACGGCAACATCCACTTCAACGTGTCGCAGCCGCTGGGGGCGGACAAAGCCGCCTTTCTCGAACGCTGGGACGCGATGAACGAGGTCGTGCACGCGGTCGTCGCGCGTCTCGGCGGCTCGATCTCCGCCGAGCACGGCGTCGGGCGGCTCAAGCGAGATCTCTTGGCGCGGACGAAAGACCCCGCGGCGCTCGCGATCATGCGCGCGATCAAGGCGGCGCTCGACCCGAACGGGATTATGAATCCGGGCAAGGTGGTCTGACTGAGCCTGCTTCAAAGCGCTCTTTCGATTCGCAACGCCCGCCGTTCGCTGCGACGGCCTGGACACGTGGCCTGCAGCTTTGTGAAGGTCTATTCTTTGGCGAATTGAGATTCGCCGCGGAGCTTGGGGCGCGTGCAGAGCAGATCGCCGCAATATTGGTTGAATAGTCGAATGCCCGTCACGCGGCGCAGCGGTATCGCCGCCTTGACCGTTCTATTTGGTCTCGCTTGCGGAAGCGTCGCGCCGGCGGCCGCCGCCTGCGCCCCGAAAGATTTCGACGGCGCAAAATTCACCGTCTGCGCCTTCGATCCGCACCACGAAGATATCCGCCTGTTCTGGAGAGGGGCTGACGGCCGCCCCTATGGCTCGCTCGCCGCGCTTGCCGGCGACTTGCGCGCCAAAGGGCTTCGACTCGACTTCGCAATGAATGCCGGGATGTTCAAGGAGGACCAGTCGCCCGTCGGGCTGTACGTCGAAAGGGGCCAGAAGCTGCACGGAGCCGACACCCGGGCCGGGGTAACCAATTTCCATATGAAGCCGAACGGTGTGTTCTGGATCGGCGACGGCGCCGCGGGGGTCATGGAGACGAGCCGCTATCTCGCGGCGCCGCCTGCCGCCCGCTACGCCACCCAGTCCGGGCCGATGCTGATCGTCGACGGCAAGATCCATCCAAGAATCCAGCCCAACGGCACGTCGGTGAAGATCCGCAACGGCGTTGGGATTTCGGACTCGGGCGCGGTCGTATTCGCCATCGCCGAGCAACCGGTCACTTTCGACGCCTTCGCCCGCCTGTTTCGCGATGGACTCGGCTGCCGCAACGCCCTTTTCCTCGACGGCTCCGTTTCTTCGCTCTATGCGCCCGAACTCGCGCGCGACGACGAACTCGGGCCCCTCGGGCCGATCGTCGGGGTGGTGCGCCCGGAAGCGCTGGGCGCGAGCCAATAGACCGGCGGCTACGGCGAGCCGGCGGCGGCAGGCCGGCTCCCACCCGGTCCCAGAGTCCTTTGAAGGATCGGCGTGTCGACCCATTGCCCGAATTTGAAACCAACCGACCGCAGCGTCCCCGCGAGCTCGAAGCCGAAGCGCCGATGCAGCGCGATCGAGCCCGCGTTGGCGCTATCGCCGACGATCGCGAGCATCTGCCGCCAGGGCCCGCGCTCGCATCGCGCGATCACCTCGCCGAGCAGGGCGGCGCCAATGCCCCTGCCCCCAAGGCCATCGGCGACATAGACCGAATCCTCGATGGCGAAGCGATAGGCCGCGCGGCGGTGATAGGCTGAGGCGTAGGCGAAGCCGAGAATTTCCGCTCCCGCTTCAGCGACGAGATAGGGCAGGCCCAGATCGAGCGAGGCCTGCCTGCGCGACAGCATCTCCTCGAGCGTCGGCGGGGTCTCCTCGAAGGTGGCGAGCGACGTCAAGACATAGTGGGCGTAAATGCCTTGGACCGCCGCCATGTCGGCTGCCTCTGCGTCGCGCACGAGCGTTTGGCGGCGGAATGCATGGTCAGCGCCGCCCGTCATGGAAAGAGGCCCCTCGCCTGCTTGGCTTTCATCACCCGTTCGACCCCGATCGCCATCGCCGCGACTCGATTCGTCACGCCTTCGCGTTTGGCGCGGTTGACCACCATTGTCCACGAGCGGTCGAGCGCGCGCTCCAGCCGGTCCATCACCTCGTCCTTCGACCAGAAATACTGCTGCAGGTCCTGCACCCATTCGAAATAGCTGACGACGACGCCCCCCGCGTTGCACAGGATGTCGGGGATGACAAAGATCCCGTCATTGCGCTCGCGGAGAACCCGGTCGGCCTCGGGCGTGGTCGGCCCGTTCGCCCCTTCGGCGATGATCCGGCATCGCAGCCGCCGCGCGAGTTCGCCGTCGATCACCCGCTCGATCGCGCAGGGCGCGAGCACGTCGCAGGGCTGCTCGAGAAGCGCCCGCGCATCGATCGCGGCTTCTTTCGACCAACCGGCGAGCGAACCCTCCTTCCGGGCGTGATCAAACAGCGCCCGCGCGTCGAAGCCTTTGGGATCGTAATAGGCCGCGCGGTGGTCGCTGACGCCGATGAGCTTGACGCCGCGCGCCGCCAGCCCAAGGGCAGCGTGCGAGCCCACGTTGCCAAAACCCTGGATGATCGCGGTCGAACCGATCGGGTCGATCTCGAGCGACTCCATCGCGCGGAAGGCGAGGAAGGCGACGCCGTGGCCGGTCGCCTCGCGCCGCCCGAGGGTGCCCCCCGTGCCGACCGGCTTGCCGGTCACGATCTCCGGCACGGTGACGCCCTGGTACATCGAATAGGTGTCCATGAACCAGGCCATCACCTGTTCGTTGGTTCCCATGTCCGGCGCCATCACGTCGACCCTCGGGCCGACGAAGGGGATCATCTCCTGCATGTAGCGGCGCGACAGGTTCTCGAGCTCGGATAGCGAAAGCTGCTCGGGATCGACCGCGACGCCGCCCTTGCCGCCGCCGTAAGGCAAGTCGGCGAGTGCGCATTTCCAGCTCATCCAGATCGCGAGGGCCGCGATCTCGCCAATGTCGACATTGGCGGCGAACCGCGTGCCGCCCTTGGCGGGCCCGAGCGTCAGATGATGCTGCACCCGGTAGCCGGTGAAGACCTGCGTCGTCCCGTCGTCCATGTGGATCGGGCAGGAGACCACGATGGCGCGCTTCGGATAGAGGAGCCGGTCGCGCTCGTCCTCGGGAATGGCGAGATGGTCGGCGATGACGTGAAACTGCTCGCGGGCCATCTCGAACACCGGGCCCGAATAAAGGTGCCTCATGCGGTTCTCCCAACGGGCAGGGCGGCGCGTCACGCGCGTAAGCCGCTCGAACGATTAGCCGAATTCCCTGGGAACAGGGAAAAAAACAGGGGACTTCGCATTTTTGGGCGCTTTTTGGCCCAAGGCTCCAAAAAAAGAACGCATGATCCCAGCAGCTTTTGCGCCAAATTTCCCTGCGCAGCCGAACAGCGGAATTTTTGGTCGAACAGGGGAATAGATCCGGCGATGCAAGCAGGAACAGGGAATTTGCCGTGACCCCTCGGCAACGGGAGATTCCGCCCGCCGATTGGTCGGACCCTTTACCCTGCCGAACCCCGGCGAGGTTCGGCTTGACTTCCGACCCGGCCTCCTTATTTTGCCGCGCATGATGCGCCTGCGGGTTCCGCGGGCCTTTTCATGTTTCCGGCGCCTTCCAGCGTCAAAAGCTCAGGGACTCCGCGCCATGGCCAAGGCCGCCTCGCTCAAGATCAAGCTTCTCTCGACCGCCGACACCGGCTATTTCTACGTCACCAAGAAGAACGCCCGCACGAAAACGGAAAAGCTGACCTTCAAGAAATACGACCCGGTCGCGCGCAAGCACGTCGAGTTCAAGGAGACAAAGATCAAGTAAGCCCCGTTTCGCGGGCTGGCGGTTCAGAGGCGCCTTTGGGCGCCTTTTTTGATTCTCGGGTTGGCGGCTGCCGTCATCCCGGCGCCCCTGCCTACCCCCTGATCTGCGCCACGACGCCGGCGATGTCGCCCATTCCCCAATGCTCGACGATTTGCCCGTCGGCGACCCGGAAAATGTCGCAGGAGGTGAACCACAATCGCTTATGGGTCGGATCGATCCCGTAATAGGGGCCATCCTGCGTGCCTTCGTAGACGAAGCTCGCCGCGACCTTGTCGGCCTCGGCGACCGTCGTCTGGATGGACACCTTCAGATCGGGCAGCGCCTTGAGCCGGGCGGCGAAGAAGGCGACGGTCGCGGCCTTGGGGCTGACGCCGGCGGGCGGCGCCGCAGCCGCGGCGCTCGTCTGGTGGTTGACGTAGCTCTCGCTGAAGAGGGCGGCGAAGGCCTCGATATTGTGGGCGGTGAGCGCGTCGGCGAAGCGCCTCGCGATCGTCGCGTCGGCGGCCCGGGCTCGCCCTGCGAGGAGCGGCGCCGCCGCTCCGATGAGCGCGCCGCCAGCGACCAGTGTCCTGCGCCGCATGCCGCCTCCATCCGTCAAGATCGTCGCCGTGGCGCCGCCTCGGCGTTCATGCGACAACAGATGATGGCTTGTTTACTGCGACGCCGACGGTTTGGGTAGGTCTATCGTGCGTCGGGTTGTTTGGCGCGGCCTCGGGGGGCTTCGGTCGCGTGGATCCTTGGTATTGTCGAGGCGGCCGGTCAGCGTGAACTGCGCTTCGCCCGATACAAAACAATTCGAATCGGAGGCTCGCTTCGACCGGGACGACAATGCCCTTTCAAGGTCGGGCCACACGATCTGGGAATGTCGGTTACTAACGCCAAAGGAGAAGTCAATGTTGAGAATCACGGACCTATGGAATTACGCGAAGAAAAACGCGAAGGATACATTTTCAGGCGGAGTGCACATGAAGATTTCCAAGCTGGAAGAGCAAGTGAAAGAGGTCAGCGTCAAAAAGGCGGGGACAGGAGCTCTGAGCGCCGCGAGCTATGGCATTGGGAAGATCCCGCTGGTGGGGCAAGAGCTTAGCTTCCTGTTCGACCATGCCGTCTCAGACCCAATCAGCGACGCCGTCAACGCCAAGGCGCTCGATCTCCTGCTGCAGCAGGCCGAATCGGGAGGCGAGCTTCATAAAATCATCCAATACAGGAACGAGAAGATCAACGCGAACATCGACGACGTGTTCGGTCAATACACCGTGATGCGGAAATATTTCGAATTGAAAATGAAGGATAGACCGCTGCCCGAGTCTGTGCGACGACGCTTATAAGACCGCTTTTGAATACGCGCTGGCCAAATCGTGCATATCCGATCTGGAGAAGAACCTGAAAATGATCGAAGACTTCATCGTACTCGTCAGGAAAGAAGTCGAGAAGATGAAACCCGCCATCAAGTCGCGAAAGGAACTTCTAAAATTTCGATTGTCCCTCTGGGGTGAAAAACATCCCAACAAGCCATGTCTCGGCCTCCACCCATGTTTCTTCCAGCCTGATCCACCAGTCATGGCAAAGGCGCCATCGGGGGCAAGATTCTCAGGATCGCTAGCTGATTTATACGATGACGAACTTTGAGTCCCACGTGCTGCGCTGAGGCGGATAGGCAAGGAAACGGCGCGTCGATCGAGCGTCGATCGAGCCTCGATCGTCGATTCCCCGCCCAGCCGTGGGAGGCAATGGCGAGGACGCCGACTCGCGCCATGCGGGGCCGACCGTCGCAGCCGGTCGCGCGGTCACTGCGGCGGCGGGGGCAGTTTGGAATAGACCTCTCCGGGGATGATCGTCATCACCAGCGTCGAGGGAACGTCCTTCGGCCCGAAGGGGCCGGGGACGGCGTGCTTCACCGGCGGCAGGCTGCGCAGATAGGCGACGATCGCCAGCGCGTCCTCCCGGTCGAGGTGCGCGAGGTCCCGCCAGGGCATGATCGGCGCCAGCTTGCGGCCATCCGGCCGGACTCCGGTGGTGAAGGCCGCAACAATCTGGTCGTCCGTCCAATCGCCGAGGCCCGTCTCCTTGTCGGGCGTCAGGTTGCGGCCAACAAACGTGCCTAAGCCCGGCAGCCCAAAGCCCACGTCGGAGCCCCCGAGCATGCGCGAGAAATCGGGCTTGCCGAGGAAATAGCCGGGCGTGTGGCAGTCGCTGCAGCCGGAGATGGTGACGAGATACTTGCCGCGCTCGACCTGCGAGTCTGCGGCGAGCGCCGCAGACCCGGCGGCGATCGCGCCGGCAATGACGGCGATTGCGGTTAATGCTCGCATGAGTCTTCCCTCCCGATTCTGAAATGAAGCGAATCGCCACAATGGCGGTCTTTCCCTTATAAAATCCTGCGGTCAACGGGGCCAATCTCGTCAATCTCGTCGCGCGTTGCGGGTTCGGAATCGGCCGTCTTCCCATGATTCATCACCATGACAGGCAGGCAAGGAGCTGAAGAAAAGTCCAGGCCGAAGCTGGGTCCGTATGCGCATGGGGCGCAGCCGAGCCGCGGGCAATCGGGCGAAAGCGATCTCCTCCCCCTTGTGGGCCCCGCTAGCGGAAGATGATTGGGGTGAGGGCCTTGCGTCGAGGCAGCAAGCGCACCTTGGGCGCGCATCCTCATTCGGCGCTACGCGCCACCTTCTCTGCAAGCTTGAGAAGGGAAGGTCAGGGCGCTTCGCTACCGCCGCTCCCCAGGCGCCTTCCCCGCGTCCGCCGGATCGGCGCCGTGCGACATCGCATGACCGGGCCGCACGATGCGCTCTTCCGGCCCGGCCGGCGGCGCGGGCGACCAGGGGCGGTCCTCATCCGTCCAGCGGTCGCTCGTCATCGCAAAGCCCGTGTCGTCGTTCCAACTCAGGCCGACCGCCCCCGTCCGCGCCAGCGCCTTCTGGTCGAGCACGAATTTCGCTTTGCACCAGGGAGGCGCGACGAGCGGGCTGACGATCACCTCCGCCCGCGCGCAGTCCTCCTCGAACGCCATCCGGTCGAGGACGATCGAGAGAAACTCCCCCTCCGGCAAAGCCGCGACGCAGCCGAGCCGGTCGCAAGGGGCGTCCGGGTCGCGCGCGCTCTGAGGCTCGCGCCCGTCGCCGTCGGCGGTCAGCCATTGTTCTGCGGCGAAGGGGTTGAAGCGTTTGCCGACGATCTGCAAGCGGCCATCGGCGTCGCGCACCGCGGCCGCGTCTCCCGAAGGCGAAACGATGACGTCGTAGCGCGGGCCCTGGGTCGCGCCGATCAGGCCGACAATGGCGAAGGGAATGGCGCTCGCTCGGAAGAGCCAGCTCCGCCAGATCGTCGCGCTCATCACCGCGAGCGCCAGGAACGGGAGCGCATACGGTGCGAACGCCCTCAGATGCAGCGTCGAGCCGGGCGCCTCGGCGATGAAGCGGGCCGCCCATAGGATGAATTTGATCCCCATTCCGACATAGAGCCAGACCGGCGCGTCGAGTCCGAGCGGGTAGAGCGCCGCCCCGAGAAGCGCGCCCGGCACGGCGAAGAACTCGATGACGCTCAAGGTCAGCGGATTGCCGATCAGAACGTAGGGGCTGAGATCGTGGAAGTGATAGGCCATGAACGAGGCGGTCGCCCCAGTGGCGCAGGCGGTGGCGAAGAGAAGCGCGAGCGGCTTGTGAAGCAAATCGGCGAAGAAACCGGGTGGCGCGACGCCGCGCTTCGGCAGATAGGGATCGGGATCGCTGTCGAGGCCCGCGAGCCGCGCCTCCATCACCGCGACCAGCGCCGCCACCGCGGCGAAGGAAAGCTGGAAGCTGACCCCGAGCACTGCCTCCGGCTCGAGCGCGACGACGGCGAGGACCGCGAAGGCGAGGTTGCGCATGGTCAGCGCCCGCCGGTCCATGATGACCGCGCCGAGCACGATCAGGGTCATGACCAGCGCCCGCTCGGTGCCGACGCGCGAGCCGGTAGCGACGTCGTAGAGGAGCGAGCCCGCCATGGCGACGGCGGCCGCCCATTTCTTGATCGGGTAGTTCAGCGCGAGCCGCGTCGATAGCGCCAGCAGGCGTCGGGCGACGACGAAAAAAATGCCGGCGACCAGCGTCATCTGCACGCCCGAGATCGTGATGATGTGGAAGATGCCGGCCTCGCGGATGAGGTCTTTTGCGTCGTTCGAGAGGAAGTCGCGCTTTCCCGTCACCATGGCGGCGGCGATCGCGCCTTCGTCGCCGCCGATGATCGTCTCGACCCGGACCGCGAGCCGGTTGCGGGCGTGATCGATCGCTGCCGAGACGCGCTGCCGCACGCACGCATCGTCGGGCTGCGGCAGGACCTTGATTGGGCCGAGCGTCGATCCGACCGCGCCGACGCCTGCGAAGAAGGCATCGCGGGCGAAATCGTAGCCGCCCGGCAGGGCTGCATGCGAGGGCGGCAGGAGCCGGGCTTTCAGCGCCACATAGTCGCCCGCGGCGACCTCCGGATTCCTGCGTGTCGTGACCCGGACGCGGCGCGGGAGCTTGTCGCGCGGCATGCCGTCGGCGCTCGTGACCGCGACGATCATGCGCGCGCCGATCGCTCTCAGATCCACCTCCTCGACATAGCCTTGGAGGCTCACGATGCGGATGCGGTCGAGCACGGGCGCTTCGACCCGCGCCGTGCGGAGCGACATCGCCAGAAATCCGGCTGAGAGGGCGGCGAACGCCAGCGAGACGCCGAGCGCGACCGGCCTTGCGCGGGAGGCGAAAGCGAGCGCGGAAAAGAGCGCGGTCAGCGCCGCCGGCAACCAGAGGACGGGCTCCCGGTCGGCCGAGAGGTTGAGCGCGACCCCGCCCATGCCCAGGACCGGCAACCAGAGGAAGAAGCGCCGTTCCTCGACCTCGCGCGCAACCGCACGGGCCAGGGCGGCGCGCCAATCCGGCGCGAAGACGATCGCCCGCGATAAGCGGGCCGCGGCCAGAACGCCGGCGCCCCCGGATGTTGACATGACGCAAGGTAAGCACGGCGAAAAGGCGGGGGAAAGGGGCGACGAACGCCGCGTCCTTCCCATCCGAGGGAGGAGCGAAAAGGCGCGCGACAGCGCCGACTGCGGCCTCGCCCTGCTTCCCGCGGCGCCTCGCTCACCGCAGCAAAGGGCCGGCGTTCGAGACCTTCATCCTTTCGGACCTTGCCCGGACGCGGGGATCAACGAATTGCCGGTTCCGCCAGCACCGACGCGCCGACACTTTCCAGTATACGAAGCAAGCATCGCCGAGCAGCCCGAAGGGCTCGTTCAGGCAAAGACCAGGCCTTCGAACGCCCCGGATTTGCGCCACGCGTCGAGGTATTTGAAATAGGCCGAGGGACCGGCCGGATAGCCTACGCTTAAACGCGCCTCAGGCCCCGCCTGTCCCTCGTTGTTGTAGTAGCCAGGGGTGCAGTCCGGCGAGCCGATCAGGCTGCCCATGCCCGTCAGCAGCAGGGCGACCCAGGCGTCCTGGGCTTCGGACGTGACCTCGACCCCTCTGTAGCCGCCGTCCAGCGCGCGCCGGACCACCCTCGCGACCGTTTGTCCGGCTTCGGTGAAATTGTGGGGAATGTTCGTGATCAGATTCGCGCCCTGCGCGAACTGCACGAAGAAGGCATTGGGAAATCCGTGCACATGGATGCCGTGCAGGCTCTTCATGCCCCCGGCCCAGGCTTGCGAGAGCTTCAGGCCGCCACGACCCGTCAGGTCGAACCCGGCGCGCCTCGTGTATTCTGTGCCGAACTCGAAGCCGGATGCGTAGATAATGCAGTCGACCTCATATTCGACGCCCGCGACGACGACGCCTTTTTCGGTGATCCGTTCGACGCCCTTGCCGTCGGTGTCGATCAGCCGCACGCCCGGCGTGTTGAAAGCCTGCAGATATTCGTCATGGAAGCACGGACGCTTGCAGAGCTGCCGATACCAGGCTTTGAGTCCTTGCGCCGTTTCGCGGTCCTTCACGATGGCGTCGACCCGAGCGCGAATTTCCTCCATCTTTTCGAAATCGGAATCTTCGAATGCGGCCAGCACCTTCTGCGGCGTCAGCTCTCCGGCCGGCATTTGCTTCATCTTGGAGCGAATCCGTCGCGACAGATCGGTCCAGCCGTCCTGAACCAGGTCTTCGGTCGCTGAGCCGCCCGCTGAATTGTCCGTGAAATTTTCCAGCCAACGCTGTTGCCAGCCGGGCGTTGCGATCGACGAAAACCAATCGGGATCGATCGGGGCGTTTGCCCGCACGTCCACGGAGGAGGGCGTTCTCTGCAAGACGTAAAGTTCGCGGCAGGCGCGCGCCAGATGCGGCACGCATTGGACCGCCGTGGCGCCTGTGCCGATGATCGCGACGCGCTTGTCCGAAAGCTTCTCCATGAACCCGCCGTCCGGCCCGCCGCCCGTATATTGGTAGTCCCAGCGGCTGGTATGAAAGGCGTGGCCCCTGAAGGTTTCAATGCCCGGGATGCCCGGCAGTTTGGGCACATGAAGCGGTCCCGTCCCCAGGCCGATGAAGCTCGCCGTGAACCGGTCGCCCCGATTTGTCTCGATCACCCAGCGCGCGTTCGCCTCATCCCAGTCGAGATTCTCGACCTCGGTATGAAACAGCGCGTTCGAGTAAAGACCGTACTGGCGGCCGATGCGCTTGCAATGAGCCAGAATTTCCGGCGCGTGGGCATATTTCTCGGTCGGCCGGTGGCCGGTTTCCTCGAGGAGAGGCATATAGACCAGGGACGCGGTGTCGCATTGCGCGCCAGGGTACCGATTCCAATACCAGGTTCCCCCGAAATCGCCGCCCTTTTCAATGATGCGCACGTCGCTCACACGAGCCTCAATCAGGCGAGCGCACGTCACCAGGCCCGCGAAGCCGCCGCCGATGAAAGCGAAAGTCATATGGTCGGTTTTGGCTTCGCGTGGCTCAACCGGCGTGTACGGGTCGTCAAGATAGTGCGCAAGGCGACCCTTCAACGCGAGATACTGCGCATTGCCGTCTGGACGCAGCCGCTTGTCGCGCTCAGCCCTATATTTGGCCAGCAAGGCCCCTTTGTCGATTTGCGGCTGGGGCCGGGCGTCCGACGCGGCGGTCGTAGACATCCGAATAGCCTCCCTGGGTGTCGTCGAGCGGTTTCCTGTTTGCTTAGGCTCGCGCATATCACAGGTCAATTTTGCGACAGCGTCAATCAGTAAATTCTTATCACGCTGCGCCTCACGGCGCGTCGCATCGTCGCCTGGAGCGTTCTCGAGAAGCCCCACAGAAGCTCTCGGAAATCTTTTCGAGGCTCTGAAGGAAATCGATGCCAATGCCCGGGCCGGCCCTCACATGGCCGGGCGACCCGCGCGGCGCCCAGCGGCATCGTCAGAAATGCGGCCCAGCGGACTCGCGGTCGGCTTCGAGCTTCAGCGCGCCCCCGCGCTTATCGCTGCGACCGTCTGCCCGCCTCAGGCGGCTTTGCGCGTCGAGGCCCGACCTACTCGTCGTTGCTGGCGTTCAAATCCTCGAGCGCGATCGAGCGGGTTCCCCGTCGCAGATCCAGCTTCTCGCGCAGGCCGTTGATCTCGGCGATCGAACGCCGGACAAGCTCGACCTCGAAATCCGGCGTCTCGCCGGATCGTCGGCCGAGAAGCGTCTCCGTGCTCATTCGCCCCAGCCAGTCGTCCAAGTCGCCGACGATATCGCTCGAATCGTTCATTCCCACAGTCCCCCGAATCAGACACAACCACTAGAGTTGTATTAGAACAGGACTTCTGGTCGAAAATCAGGCGCCGACGCTCTAGGCTGCAGAGCGTATGGTCAGCAGGGGAAGCATACCGGGAAACGACCCCTGCGACCCGGAATTGGCCCCGTACGTGCCTCGCTCTATAGTCGCAGGGCCTGCCGCAAGGGAAAGCGGCCCGCGTAACGGAGGGATTGCCCATGCGGTGCGTCGTCTACAACGCTTTCGGCGTCCCGGCCGAGGTCCTGCATCTGGCGGAGCGGCCTGTTCCGGAGCCGGGTCCGGGGGAGATCCGCGTCCGCATGGTTCTGTCGCCGATCCACAATCACGATCTCTGGACGATCCGCGGCGAATACGGGGTCAAGCCGCCGTTGCCGGCGACCGGAGGCACGGAGGCGCTCGGAACCGTCGACAAGCTCGGCGAAGGCGTGGCGACGCCGGCGCGCGGCCAGAGGGTGACGGCAAGCGGGATCGCCGGCGCCTGGGCGGAATATTTTATCGTCCGCGCGGCCGCGGCCGTGCCGGTTCCCGATGCGATCGGCGACGAAGTCGCATGCCAGCTCGTCGCGATGCCTTTGTCGGCGATGATGGCGCTCGAGGAGCTCGGCGTGCAGCCCGGCCAGTGGATGATCCAGAACGCCGCGACCGGCGCGGTCGGCAAGACGCTGGCGATGATCGCCAAGGCGCGCGGCGTCCATGTCGTCAATGTCGTTCGCCGACGCGACGGCGTCGCAGAGCTCTCCGCCCTCGGAATCGAGAACACGGTGTCGACCGACGAAGAGGGCTGGCGGAGGCGCGTCAAGGCGGTCACCGGCGGCGCCCCGATCGTCGCGGCGCTAGACTCGGTCGGCGGCGAGGAAAGCGGGCAATTGCTTCACATGCTCGCCGAAGGAGGCCAGCTCATGACCTTCGGCGCGATGGCGAACCAGCCGATGATCGTGAGCCCCGGCGATCTCATCTTCAAGCAGGCGACGATCAAGGGGTTCTGGGCCGCCAAGCTCGGAACCGGACCCCGCCGAGCCGAAATCCCCCGGGCGATCGGCGACCTCGTCCGGCTCGCGTCGGCGGGCGCGCTGAAATTGCCGGTCGAAAAGTCCTTCCCGTTGGAGGAAGCGGCGGAGGCGGCGCGGGCCAGCATGCGGCCGGGCCGAACGGGAAAGATCGTGTTCCGGGGATGACCGCGTTACCCTCAGCCGATCTCGGTGAGGATTTCGGTTTGGCGGATTGCAGGCCGCCTTCGAAAGCCTCGCGCCGGAGCCGACCTGAAGGACTTCAGGCGGAGCTACTCGTCGTTGCTGGCGTTCAGGTCCTCGGCCGCGATCGAGCGGGTTCCGCGCCTGAGACCCAGCCGCTCGCGCAAGGCTTTGATCTCGGCGACGGCGCGCCGCACCAGATCGATTTCGACCTCTGCGGCTTCGCCGTCGCGGGCATGCCGCGCCAGCCAGTCTTCCAACTCCCGGACGATGTCATTCGATTGGATCACGTCAAAATACTCCCCTTTCGGATCCCCCGGCCTTCGCCGCCCATGACGGCAATGCGGTCATCGCGCTGGTCAGCGAAGCGGCTCAGGCGTCCTACCAGATCACCTCGCAGCTCAATATCGTCAATCCGGACGGCGAGGCGCAGGTTCCTCAACCGTCGTCCCCTCTCACCGCATAGCCCGTTGATAGGCGGGCGTCTGACGGCCCCTATGCGGGGCGAGGGGGTTTCAGCCAATGGCCCGATACTTCGACGGCGTCGTTCCGAAGGTCAATCAGATGTCGGCAGCGTCCACCGCACGCCTTCAAACCGCGCGAAATCCCGGTCGAAGCTGAGAACAGCGGCGCCGGGTCCGATCGCCAGCGCAGCCAGATGGGCATCCGTCGTCAGGTTTCCGGCGACGCCTGCGAGACCTGAGCAGAACGCCAGCAACGCCGTCCACGCGAACGCCACGCCGCGGGGATTGCCGAAACTTCGCTGCAACGCTTTCAGCGCCACCAGTGTGCTGATCGCTCGATCGGTTTACGGCATAGAGAAGCGTGTTGACGTCTGGAAGTATCATCAGCTGCGTCGATACCGGCCGATGAGTTCGTCGTCCTCAAGCTCGGAGGCGATCGAAGCGGCCTTGGTAAGATCCACATGCGGCTTACCCATATCGAAGGTAAGAGGCTCGAAGGCCTCGTCAGGCCGGCTCAGATTGCGTAGCCCGGCGCGGATCGCGTTGTTCAGCACCTGCTTGAAGGGCTCCCCGCGCCGGCGCACTTCCTTGCGCAGCATGAACTCGACGTCTGGATCCAGCGTAACCGTAGTTCGCATCGTCATCCTGATGAGATCTGGCCTGCTGTCATGGTGTGGCGAAAGGCTGAGACTGTCAAACCGTCTCGCGTAACGCTGTGGAGCGCGTGATCTCGCCTCCGGGGGGCAGCGGCGCTAAGGGCTCGCCCGATAGTTCGACGGCGTCGTTCCGAAGGTCGCGCGGAAGCGGGCGTTGAAGGTCGAGAGATCGCCGAAGCCGCTGGCGAGCGCGATGGAGAGGACGGATTCGCTCGACGTCCTCAGGCGCCGCGCGGCGCGCGCCATCCGGGCGCGCAGGACGTACTGGTAGGGCGTCATGCCGACAAAGCGCCGGAACACGCGCAGGAAATGATGCTTGCTGAGGCCCGCCCTCGACGCGAGGCCGGCGAGATCGAGCGGCTCGTCGGGGCGCTCCTCGATCAGACGCAAGACTTCGATCAGGCGGCGGATCTCCCAGGCTGCCGGCGCCGGCGGGGCTCGCAGTCCGTCGTTGAGCGCGGCGACGACGGTCTCGACCAAAACGACGAGCAGCTCCTCGGCCTCGAGCGGCGAGGCGCGGTCGCGCAGGTTCTCGATCGCCGTGAACAGCGGCGCAAGACGGTTCGACGCCGGCAGCATCGGCTGGCTGAGCGCGCGGCGCCGGCGCAACGATGCGGCCGAGGCGATCTCCTCGAAGGCGTCCTCCCGAAGGTTGAACGAGATGCAGCGGTCGCCGCGCACGTTGCTCGTGCCCGCAACGGTAGCAGGCGCGATGGTTTCCGAGCAGCAGCGCGCCGGGATAGAGGAGGTTCGCGCCCCGGTCGGCGCGATAGGTGAATGAGCCCTCGAGCACCGCCGCGATGCTGAAGCCCTCGTGCCGCTCCTCGAAAGGCCGGTCGGCGGGCCCGGCGCGGCAGACGAGCTCGGTCACGCTCCACGTCTCCCCGCCGGCGATCCGCCGCGCTGACAGCGTCGGCGGCCCCAATTTTTCGGCGATGTCAGGCGCGTCCGGAGCCGTCGTTGTCATCGCCCACATATTAGCAATTTTCCCCAAGCCGGCCATCGGGGCCCCCGCGTAGGGTGCGCGTCGCGGCAAGCCTCGCAGGCCCCGCGGCTCGACCAAGGAGGATAGGCGCATGTTCGACCATGTCTCGATCGGCGTCCGCGACGTCGCCAGGGCGAAGGCGTTCTACGACCGGGCGCTCGAACCCCTCGGCTTGAGGCGGCTCAGCGACGGCGAGGATTTGCTCGGCTACGGCCAGGAGGCGGTCGGCCTTTGGATCGGCGCGACCAAGTCGCCGGTCCCCGCCGATCCGAACTCGGGATTGCACATCTACTTTACGGCTCCCGATCGGGAGAGCGTCGCAAAATTTCACGCCGCCGCGCTCGCCGCGGGCGGGCGGGACAACGGCGGCCCAGGGATCCGCGCCGACTATGGCGCGGATTATTTCGCCGCCTATGTTGCCGACCCCGACGGCTATCGGCTCGAAGCCCTGCATCTCGGAGCGTGACTGCGATGGCGACAGTTCGAACCACCCTCGATACCTCCGCGTCGCCCGACGACGCCTGGGCGGTCATTCGCGACATCGGTGCGCTGCACACGCGCCTCGCCCCTGGCTTTGTCGCCGACACGAAGCTCGAGCCGGGCGCGCGCGTCGTGACCTTCGTCAACGGAATGGTCATTCGCGAGCCGATCGTCACCCTCGACGACGAGGCTCGCCGGCTTGTCTGGAGCGCGGAAGGCGGACGAACCAGCCATTACAACGCATCGCTGCAGGTTGCCGCGAGAGCCGACGGCGGCGCGACGGTCGTGTGGACCGCCGACTTCCTGCCTGACGACGTCAAGCCGCAACTAACCGCCGCGCTTGAAGCCGGGACGCGAGTGATGAAGCGGTCGCTGGATGCGCTGGCGAAATGAAGGGCGGCGCTTCGCCGGGCACAATCCGGCGCCGCCCTAGGGCGCGTCGCCGACCGCGGGGACGACGGACTACGGCGCGCGGCTGCAGTCCGCCAGCACCGCTCTGAGCTGCGCCTCCAAAGGCCCGGCGCCCGGTGCGTAGGATGCCTCGATCGCCGCGGTCCCGATGGTGAAGGCGTCGGCGCCGGCGGCGCGGATTGCAGCGATCCGCTCGGCCGAATTGATCGAGCCTGCGACGACCAGCATTCCACCGTCGCTCAAGCCGCGCCGGCAAGCGGCGACGAGGTCGAGCGGCTCGGCCTCGGTCGTGCGGTAGGCGAGAATGTCGACGCCAGCGCAGCCTTTTTGCGCGAAGGCCCGGCAATGCTCCTCCACCTCGGCCGGCGTGCCGCCGAGCCGCGTCGGATGGCCACTCGGCCTGCCGGCGAACGGCAGATAGCGCGTCGCGCTCCCGGCAAGGACCCTCAAGGCCTCATCGACGCTGACGCCCCCCATCAGCCAGTCGACGCCGAGATCGCGCCCGAGCGCGATCGAGCGCAATTCGTCCTCGTGCGTCGTCGACACGACTTCCATCCACACGGCCGCGCCGGCCTCCCGAATGGCCGCGGCCAGCCGCTTCAACAGCCACGGCTCGGCCCCGACGTCCTTGAAGCCGATGTGCTTCAGGCGCAACGGGCGCGCGCCCTCGACGAGCTCGACAGCGTTTGCGACCGTTGCGTCATTGCGGGTCAGCATGAAGACGAAGTCCATGGCCGGCGAGGCTACCACCGCAGGCTCAGCGAAGGGAATGCGACACGCCCGCGCAAGCAGCGGCGGCCGGTTCCCTCTCTCCGCTTGGGGACCGCATTTCGCAAGCATCCCAACTCCCAGCGCCGAAGGAGCAGCTCACATTTTTCTGTAAAACATAATATGTAGATTTATATTTTTATTTATCATAATATGAGCGTCCGGTGAAGCGCCAAGATCTGGACGAATGCGCGCCCGACCTGGGGGTTACATTGCGACAAAAATTGCGACAGGTTTTGGCGCCCAAGCTCTTGAAAAGGTTGAGTTGCTGCCAAACGAGCGCAGTGCGGAGAATCTCGCTCTCGGCGAACCGCCCTCGGCGCCCAAGACGAATGCCGAGGCCACGCCGCACCAGATCGCAAGCCGCTGAAATCCCTCCAGGCCTACGCTAAAGTGGCCCTGCTCCAGATCCAGCGCTTTAAACCCATCCGAGTGTGACCCATGCCGCAGATCGTCACCCGTTTCGCGCCTTCCCCGACCGGCTTCCTCCACATCGGCGGGGCGCGCACGGCGCTGTTCAACTGGCTCTACGCCAAGCGGTTCGGCGGCACGTTCCTGCTGCGCATCGAGGACACCGACCGCGAGCGCTCGACCCAGGCGGCGGTCGACGCCATCCTCGACGGCTTGAGCTGGCTCGGCCTCCACTGGGACGGCGAGGCGATGAGCCAGTTCGGCCGCGCCTGGCGCCATCGCGAGGTGGTCGATCAGATGCTGGCGAGCGGCGGCGCCTACCGCTGCTACGCCAGCCCGGATGAGCTCGAGGAGATGCGCCAGAAGGCGCGGGCGGAAGGGCGCCCGATGCGCTACGACGGCCGCTGGCGCGACCGCGACCCGTCCGATGCGCCGCCACGCGTCGCCCCCGTCATCAGGCTCCGCGCCGGGCAGGAGGGCGAGACGATCATCGACGACAAGGTGCAGGGCAAGGTCGTCTTCGCCAACAAGGAGCTCGACGATCTCGTGCTCCTGCGCTCCGACGGCAACCCGACCTACATGCTCGCCGTCGTGGTCGACGATCACGACATGGGCGTGACCCACGTCATCCGCGGCGACGATCATCTGACCAACGCGGCGCGCCAGACCCAGATCTACCAGGCGCTCGGCTGGGACATTCCGGTCTGGGCCCACATCCCGCTGATCCACGGACCGGACGGCGCGAAGCTGTCGAAGCGCCACGGGGCGCTCGGCGTCGACGCCTATCGGTCCATGGGCTACCTGCCGGCCGCCTTGCGCAACTACCTCGTGCGGCTCGGCTGGAGCCAGGGAGACAAGGAGTTCTTCGCCACCGACGAGATCATCGCCGCCTTCGACCTGCCGGCGATCGGCCGCTCGCCGTCGCGCTTCGACTTCGCCAAGCTCGAGAACGTGAACGGCCATTTCATTCGGGCGACGAGCGACGACGAGCTTTTTCAGGCGCTGCTCCACGCCCTGCCCTATTTGCCGGCCGGGCCCGAGGTCGAAGCCAAGCTCGACGAGCACAAGCGCGCCCAGTTGCGGGCCGCGATCCCGGGCTTGAAGGAGCGCGCCAAGACGCTGGTCGAGCTGCTCGACGGCGCGGGTTACCTGTTCGCGACGCGGCCTTTGGCCCTGGACGAGAAGGCGGCCGACATTCTCATCAAGGGCGGGCGAGCGCATCTCGCCGCGCTGTTGCCGCGGATGAGCGCGGTCGATTGGTCGGGCCCCGCATTGGAGGCGGTCGTCCGCGCCTATGCAGAGGAGAGCGGGGCCAAACTCGGCGGCGTCGCCCAGCCTCTGCGCGCCGCGCTGACCGGCCGCTCGACCTCGCCTGGCATCTTCGACGTGCTGACGGTTCTCGGGCGGGAGGAGAGTTTGTGGCGGATCGAGGACCAGGCAAAGCCCTAGGACGGAGTGTGAACCTTAGCCGGTCCGCCTGAGGCGCTACCAGCGCACCAGCAGCACCGTCTCCTGCCCGCTCCCGAGTTCGACGGTCTCCATTCCGTACACCTCGCTGCTTTGCAGTTTCGCGTCGTGGACGAGCTCGAGTCCGGAGACATTCATCGCCGACGCTTCGTCGACTTCGGCGACGCACAGCGGCGTTTCGGGCGGAAGACCCTTCACCTGGGCCATGAAATCTTGCAGCGTCATGCGGGCCTCCTTGCTCGCCCGGCAAACGGCGGACGGCGCGCAAGGTTCCCAGATCGCCCATTCCCGCCCCGCCGGATCGCGGCGAGGCGGGAGGGGCCGATTACTCGGACCTTGTCGCTGTCAGCAGGGCGCGCACCAGCAATGATAGCGCCCGCAGACCCTGTGATGCCACGGGCCGCAAAATCGGCCCCAATGGGGGCCGCATGCGGCCTTTTCAATCGGGGTGTAGTTCTGGGCCGCGCCGGCCAGCGCGGCGGGTCCACGTTCGATCTGAGCCTGAGCGTGCCACGGCGCCCCTACGCCGGACATGAGAGCCGCCATCGCGGCAAGCACAATGACTTTCCTGCGCATCGCTGTCCTCTTTGCAGCGGCACGGTATCCCACATACCGAGTTCGGCCGCCGGCCACCAGTGTTCACCGTCTCGACCGCCAAATGCAAGTGAGCACGATCGCACGCCATCTGCGGCTTTCGGGCCGGGGGTGCGTCCGTGAGCTTTTAAAGAGGTTCAAAGCCAGATGTCCCCCCGAGGCGCCGCATCGGGGGGAGCAATTCCGCTATTCCTGCGGCAACGCCATCGGCTGGGCGGGGACGGCGGAAGCGACCGGACCGGGCCCTGCGCCATCGCGCTGATAGATGTCGTGGCGAAACTGAACCAGGCCGTCGGGGGTCGCCCAAGCAGTGATGTAGACCCAGTAGACGTTGACCGGCTGCGTCAGCTTGACATCAAGACGCTGGCCGGAGCGGATCACTTCGTCGATCTGGTCGCGGCCCCAGCCGGGGTTGTCCTTGAGGAGCCAGGCGACGTAGTCGCGCACGTCCTGCACGCGCACGCAACCCGACGACACGAAGCGGAAATCATCGCCGAAAATGCCCTTCTCCGGCGTGTCGTGCATGTAAACGCCGTAGGGGTTCGGAATGTTGATGCGCACGAATCCGAGCGAGTTGAGATCGGCGCCTGTGTCCTGTCGGTACTTGTAGTGCGTCGCTTCGTCGGTATTCCAGTTGATCGACGACGGCGAGACCTCCTCGCCCTCCTTGTTGAAGACGCGGATCTTCTCCTCGGTCAGATAATTCGGATCGGCCTTCATCTTCGGGATCAGATCCTTCTTGATCAGCGAAGGCGGCACCGTCCAATACGGATTGAAATTGATCTCGGTCGCGCGGGTCTGCATGATCGGCGACTGGCGGTCGATCTTGCCGACCCCGGCGGCGTGGTGGGAATAGACGACCCCGCCCTCGACCGTCTCGACCGAGGCGGCGGGAATGTTGACGACCACGAAGCGGGCGCCCAGGTCGCCGGAAAACGACTTCAGCCGCACGATATTGGTCTCGAGCTGCTGCAGGCGCGCTGCGGCGGGAACATTGAGGTCAGCGAAGACTTCGTCGTTGACGATTCCGGTCTGACTGAGCCCATGGCGGGCCTGGAAGCGCTTGACCGCGGCCTCGACGAAAGAATTGTAGATTGGGCCTGCCCCCGCGATCGGATCCAGATCGCCCGATGCCACAAGCCGGTCGCGCAACGCCTGCACCCGCGGGCCCTTCGAGCCGATCCTGAGCGGGACTCCCGGCGGCACTTGGCCCCAGCCGCCTTTCCCGACGATGTCCTGGTATTTCTGGATCGCCGCTTCTGTCGCGCTGACGGTAGCCGGCGAGAGAACCGGCGTCGACTCGCGGCCGACCGCCATCTGTGGAGAGGCCTCGTAGCTCTGCGGCCATTCCGCCTGGTCATCGCCGTCGCTTCCAGCTATCGCCGCCGCTGGCGCAAAGCTTGCGAGCGCCAGCCCCGCAAGGGCGGCCGCGCTGAAAAGAGCGCGGCGCGAGCGCCGCGAGACGATCATGTCATGCATTAAGCCCAATACTCCCCGGAACAGCCCGCAATCGGCGTCCCCCTGCATCCGGTCGAAGCCTTCCCTTGGACGACAACCTCGATTGACCGCCAACATAGGGTCCAGTCAGGCCTTTTTATGGCCGTCTACAGCGTCGAACGAAAGCGGGGCGTCCATTGCCGGACGCCCCGCCCCGAAGAGCCTAGTTTGGTTACCAATTCGTTGTCAAAGTCGGTACTTGATCTGGTCGGTCCAGTAACGCTCGAGGCGCTGGAGCGAGACGTTCACGCGCGCGAGGTCGTCGCACGGAATGCCGCCGATCTGCTCGACCGTTCGGGCGTGTTTCTCGTACACCCCGGCGACGATCCGGTGAACTTCCTTGCCCCTCTCGGTCAGGCTGATGCGCACCGAGCGCCGGTCGATGCGTGAGCGGGAATGGTGAAGGAAGCCCAGTTCGACCAGTTTTTTCACGTTGTAGGAAACATTCGAGCCCAGATAATAGCCCCGGGTCCGCAATTCCCCAGCGGTCAACTCCTTGTCGCCGATGTTGAAGAGCAGGAGCGCCTGAACGGAATTCACGTCAGAGCGGCCGCGTCGGTCGAATTCGTCCTTGACGACATCGAGCAGCCGACGGTGCAGCCGCTCGACCATGGTCAGTGTCTCGAGGTAAACATTCGTGACACGAAGTTCAGGATCCGCGCGAAGGGCGACATTCTGAGTTTTGACTGCGTTCAACATAGCACTCTCGCCTGTTCGTCTCTCCATGGCCGAGTTTTTTCGGTCCGCTGATGGAGTGAACGTTAGCCTTGGCGCGTGAAGACGAACCTAAGATTTAAGATGAATCGAAGGTTTTCTGCGTCTGGTAAATATCGATTGAATCATAGACTTTGTTTAGGTTGACGATGCGGTAAGCGACCGCGCACAAAGGACTTGTGCCTGCGCGCCAGCCTATCGCAAACGATCTGCTGGATAATCCGCAGCGGAATTCCCAAGCGGCAGTCACGATCTAATCGCGCTCCCGCACGGCTCTCCAGCTCAAAAGAAAATAGACCCCCATGAGGGCGATGTTGAGCAGCGACGCGAAATATCCAATCGCCACTGCGGTCGGGCCAAGGAACGGCGAAACCGCCTCGACCACCGCGCAGAGGAGCCAGATCGCCCCGCCCCACGGCGCCGCCAGCCACAATCCGACGGCCGCCAGAAGATCGAAGCAGGCGAAGGTCACGATGGTCGCCTGGAGCGCCAGAGGCATGGCGGCGAAATCCCCGAGCCCCGGAAAAACTCCGAGAATGATCGCCCAATTGAACAGACCCTTGCCTACCCAGACCCAGGCCAGCGTCCGCACGTACCACAGGAGGGCGGTTCCCCAGCCGACGGTCTTGATGGCGGACAGGAGGGAGCCGTCCAGCGGCCGTGGAGATCGGTCGACGAGCTCGACCGCGCCGTCGCGCGTCTGGCGCATCAGGAATTTCACGCGGCTCCGCCCGGAAAGCTCAACTCATCGTCGCCGATCGGCGCGAAATAGGCCTGCACCTCGGCCTCTGACGGCGGGGCGCTCCATTGCGGACGATTGTCCTTGTCGACGATGAGAGCGCGCACCCCTTCGTAGAAGTCGCGTCCGCGACAGATACGCGACACGATCCGATACTCGACGCGCAGGGCCTCGTCGAAATCAATCGACGCGCCTGCCGCCATCTGCCTCAATGCAATTGCTTGGCTGGTCGGCGACTTGCCGAGCATGGCTGCGTGCGCCGAGCCGGCGAAGGCGAAGCCATGCTGCTCCGCCTCAACGAGCGCGGCCAGGATTGCGTCCCGGCTGTCGAGCGAGAAGCAGGCGTCGAGGCCGTCCGCTTCGTTCGTCAGCGCCGACGGCGGAGGAGACTTGGCGAAGTGGGCAATCGTCCGGTCGACTGGAGCGTCGCCTTCCAGCGCCTCGGCCAGACCGGCGAAGTCGGCGCTTGCAACGAAGGCGTCCGCAAGACCGAATGCAAGCGCATCGCCCGGGTTGGCGCGAAGCCCGGTCAGCGCAAAATAGACGCCCGCATGATGGGCGAGCCGCGGTAGAAAGAAAGTTCCCCCCACGTCGGGGAAAAAGCCAATGCCGACCTCCGGCATGGCGAAAACGAACCGTTCTCCCGCAACGCGATGCGAGGCATTGATCGAGACGCCGACGCCCCCACCCATCACGATGCCGTCGATCAGCGCGACGACGGGCTTCGGATAGGTCCTGATCCGTCGATTGAGCCGATATTCCTCCCGCCAGAAGGCGAGCTGCTGCCCGTGGTCGCCAGCGCGGCCGAGATCGTACAGATGGCGGATGTCCCCGCCTGCACAGAACGCCTTGTCGCCGGCGCCGCTGATGACGACCCGGGCGACGGCCGGATCGCGCTCCCATTCGTCGAGCGCGGCCGCCATCAGCCGCACCATATTCAGGGTCAGGGCGTTGAGCGCCTTGGGCCGGTTCAAGACGACGACCCCCGCGGCCCCGCGCCGCTCGATTGCCGCCTCCGAGCCAAGCCCGCCGGTCACGCCGACGCGACCACCGACAACACAGCATCGATCGCCTTGGCGACCTCTTCGATCGAAGCCATGCCGTCGACCAAATGCAGAAGGCCGCGTTCGCGATAGAACGGTGTCACCGCGGCGGTGTCTCGCTCGTAAGCGACGAGGCGCGACTTGAACACTTCGGGATCATCGTCCTTGCGCACCGGCTGGCCGGCCGCCCTCGCTTCCGCGGCGCGGTTGACGATACGGTCGACCAGTTTGGGCGCATCGACCGTGAGCTCGATCGCCGCGTCGAGCCTGAGGCCCTTTGCGGCGAGCATCGCCTCCAGGTCCCCGGCCTGCTTCAGGGTGCGCGGGAATCCGTCGAGGATGAAGCCCTTCCTGGCGTCCGGTTGGCTGATGCGCTCATTGATGATTCCGACGACGATTTCGTCAGACACCAACCCGCCCGCGTCCATTACCGTCTTGGCCTTGAGACCGATCGGCGTTTCCGCCGCGACCGCGGCGCGCAGCATGTCGCCGGTCGACAATTGCGGAACGTCCAGATTGTGCGCCAGTCGCGCAGCCTGGGTGCCCTTCCCTGCGCCCGGCGGCCCCAGCAGTATCAGCTTCATCGTTTCCGTCCCTTCAGCCTCGCCCTGCGGATCAGGCTTTCATACTGCTGAGCCTGCAGGTGCCCATGAATTTGAGCGACCGTGTCCATCGTCACATTGACGACGATCAAGAGCGAAGTTCCTCCGAAGTAGAAAGGCAGAGCCGCGTAAGAGATAAGCCATTCCGGCAACAGACAGATCAGGGCCAGATAGGCTGCGCCAAGCACCGTGATACGCGTCAAGACGTAATCTATGAACTGCGCCGTGCGTTCGCCGGGCCGCACGCCTGGGATAAAGCCGCCATGCTTTTTCAGATTGTCGGCAGTGTCGGCCGGATTGAACACTGTCGCCGTATAGAAGAAAGCGAAGAACACGATCAAAGCGACATACAGGATGAGATAGAGCGCGCTGCCCCGGCCGAGCAGGGTCGAAATCGTCGACAGGATACCGGAGCTCGCGCTGCCTTGGGCGAAATTGGCCACCGTTGTCGGCAGAAGCAGCAACGAGGAGGCGAAGATTGGCGGAATGACGCCAGACGTGTTGAGCTTCAAAGGCAGAAACGAGCTCTGCCCTTCGTACATTTTGTTGCCGACCTGACGCCTCGGATAGGTGATCGGGACACGGCGCTGCGCACGCTCCATGAACACAATGAAGGCGACGACGACGAACACCATCACAATGACAGCGAGCACAAGGCCGGTCGAAATCGACCCTTGTCGGCCAAGCTCGAACAGCTGAACAATCGCCTGCGGCAGTCGCGCGACAATGCCAGCGAAGATAATGAGCGACGAGCCGTTGCCGACGCCGCGCGCGGTGATTTGTTCGCCGAGCCAGACGAGAAACATCGTTCCGCCAGTCAGCGTCACGACCGTCGAGATTATGAACAGAAGGCCGGGATTGCTGACGATGCCTGCGCGTCCCTCGAGGCCGATCGCGATGCCGTAGGCCTGGAACATCGACAGGACGACGGTGAGATATCGGGTGTACTGGTTGAGGACCTTCCGCCCCTGCTCGCCCTCCTTCTTGATCGCTTCCAGCGACGGCATCACCGAGCTCAGGAGCTGGATGATGATCGAGGCGGAGATGTAGGGCATGATGTTTAGGGCGAACACCGCCATGCGCTGCACGGCGCCGCCCGAGAACATGTTGAACATGTCGAGCACGCCCTGCTTCTGCCCGAGGAACGCAGCCTGGAATGCCTGCGAATCGATGCCCGGCAAGGGGATGTAGGTGCCTAGACGGAAGATCACCAGAGCGCCAAGCGTGAACCAGATGCGCTTCTTCAGCTCGTCAGCCTTGGCGAAGGCGGACCAGTTGATATTGGCTGCGAGCTGTTCGGCGGCCGACGCCATGATTCGCTCCGATCGGCGCTTCCCGGAAGCGCAGACATTCAATAACATCGTTCCCGCCGCCCCTTTCGGATCCGGCGAGAACGCCCCTATTATATGACCTCTGCGCGCGCCACCGCCACCCCGAAGAGCGCAATCAGGAACCGGAGGCGACCGCTTCTTCGCGTAAAGTCTTGAGGCTGCCGCCCGCCTTCTCGATCGCAGCGGTCGCGCTCTTCGAGGCCGCCGCGACCTCGAAATGCGCCTTCGCCTTCAGCTCCCCCGACCCGAGGATCTTGACGCCGTCGCGCGGATGAGTGACGACGCCGGCTCGCACGAGACTCTCCAGCGTTACCGGCTCATCTGCGCTAAGCTTGCCGACATCGATCGCGTGCTGGATCCGGTCGAGATTGACCTCGTTGTAGACGATCCGGGACGGCGGCGTGAAGCCGCGCTTCGGCAGGCGGCGATGGAGCGGCATCTGACCGCCTTCGAAACCCTTGATGCGCACGCCCGAGCGCGCGGTCTGCCCCTTGCCTCCGCGTCCGGACTGCTTGCCCTTGCCCGAGCCGATGCCGCGTCCGACCCTGACGCGCGCCTTGGACGAGCCAGGGTTATCTTTGATTTCGTTAAGTTTCATGGCGAAATCTCTAATTCCCTTCGACGACGCGCACGAGGTGCGCGACCTTGGCGATCATGCCGCGGTTGGCCGGCGTGTCGGCCACGCTCGAGCGGCGCCCAATCCGGTTGAGCCCGAGGCCTTTCAAGGTCTCCCGCTGGGGCCCTGGCCTCCCGATTGCGCTCGCAGTCTGTACGAGCGTGATGTTCTTCTCAGTGCTCATGGCTCTCAGCCCGCCTTACGAGTTGGTGGCGTCGGGCTCGACGCCCTGGCGACGCGACTGCAAGGTCGACACCTTAAGGTTGCGGCGCTGCGCGACCAGTCGGGGGCTGTCCTCCCGAGAAAGCGCGTCGAATGTGGCCCGGATCATGTTGTACGGGTTTGACGAGCCTTGACTCTTCGCCACAACGTCGTGGACGCCGAGGGACTTCGAACACCGCGCGCATCGGGCCACCGGCGATGATGCCGGTCCCCGCTGGCGCGGACCGCAGGACGACCCGGCCTGCACCATGCCGGCCATTGACGTCGTGATGCAGCGTACGGCCTTCGCGCAACGGCACGCGAACGACACCGCGCTTCGCCGCCTCGGTCGCTTTGCGGATCGCTTCCGGCACTTCCCGCGCTTTGCCGTGGCCGAAGCCCACGCGGCCCTTCTGGTCGCCGACAACGACGAGCGCGGCGAAGCCAAACCGGCGACCGCCCTTCACGACTTTCGCCACCCGATTGATGTGGACGAGGCGGTCGACGAACTCGCTGTCTCGCTCCTCGTGCTTGTGGTCGCGGCCGCGGCCGCCTTCTTCACGCGCCATTGCTTTTTTCCATCGCTGAATCTCGGCGCTCGCCCGAAACCGGCGCTCGCTTGCGTTGCCATTAGAACTCGAGGCCGCCCTCGCGCGCGCCCTCGGCCAGCGCCTTGACGCGGCCGTGATACATGTAGCCGCCCCGGTCGAACACCACCTTGGCGACTCCTGCCCTTTTTGCTCGCTCGGCAATCTCTTTGCCGACGATACGCGCGGCCTCGACTGTCGCGCCGGTCTTGAGCTGCTCGCGCATCGCCTTCTCGAGCGAAGAGGCGGACGCGAGGGTGCGGCCTTTCTCGTCGTCGATCACCTGAGCATAGATCTGCTTGGAGGAACGGAAGACGCTGAGCCGCGGACGGCCGCCTCCGTTGGCAATGATCGCGCGGCGGACGCGCGCTTTGCGCCGCTCTGTTGACATATGCGACTTGGTCATGGCGGCGTCCTCTTACTTCTTCTTGCCTTCCTTGCGGAAGATGAATTCGCCGACGTATTTTACGCCCTTGCCCTTATAGGGTTCGGGCCCGCGGAACCCCCGGATCTCCGCCGCTGTCTGGCCGACTTGCTTTTTGTCGATGCCGGCGACGGTGATCTCGGTGGGCTTCGACGTGGTGATCGTCACACCGGCCGGGATCGGATACAGGACGTCGTGGCTGTAACCGAGCGACAGCTGCAGGTTCTTGCCAGCGACAGCCGCTTTATATCCAACGCCGCTGATCTCGAGCTTCTTCTCGAAACCATGAGTAACGCCGCCGATGAGGTTGGCGATTTGGGCCCGAGTCATCCCCCACATCGCGCGGGCGCGCTTGTCGTCGCCACGCGGCTGGACATGCACAGCCCCGGCGTCGATCGACACCGATACTTCCTCAGGCGCGGTGAACTTGAGTTCGCCCTTTGCGCCTTTGACCGCGATCGTTTGCCCGTCCAGCTTCGCGCTGACGCCGGACGGGATGACGACGGGCTTCTTGCCGATACGAGACATGGCTCAATTCCGTTCTTTGCGAAGCGCCGTCAGAAGACGGTGCACAGGACCTCGCCGCCGACGTTGTTTTCGCGCGCGGCATGGTCAGCCATGACGCCCTTCGGCGTCGACACAATCGCGACTCCGAGGCCGTTGGCGACACGCGGCATGGCGTCGACGGTAGCATAGACGCGCCGGCCCGGCTTCGAGACGCGCTCGATTTTGCGAATCACCGGCTCATTATCGAAATACTTCAGCTCGATCTCGAACTCACTGCGTCCGTTGCCGTAGTCCGTCATCGAATAGCCGCGGATGTAGCCTTCCGACTCCAGCACGTCGAGGACCTTCTTGCGCAGCGAAGAGCCGGGAGTTGTCACCTTGCCGCGCTTGCGCATCTGCGCATTTCGGATGCGGGTCAGCATGTCGCCGAGGGGATCGTTCATCGCCATGACGCTCGCCTCCTCACCAGCTCGACTTGACTAGGCCTGGGATCAGGCCGCTGTTGCCCAATTCGCGCACGGCGATGCGCGACATCTTCATCTTGCGATAGAAGCCGCGCGGGCGGCCAGTGACCTCGCATCGGTTGCGCACGCGAACGACGGCTCCGTTCCGCGGCAACGCGGCGAGCCTGAGACGGGCCTCGAACCGCTCCTCCATCGGCCGCGACTTGTCGTTGGCGATCTCGAGCAGGCGCTGACGGCGGCCAGCGAATTTTTTGGCCAAGCGCTGCTTGCGCCGGTTGTTCTCAATTGCACTTTTCTTTGCCATCAACGGCCTCCAGTTTTCCGCGTCTGAGCCAATTTCAGCTCACTGCCGGAAGGGGAAGTTGAACGCGCTCAGCAGGGCCCGCGCTTCCGCGTCGGTTTTCGCCGTCGTGCAGACCACGACGTCGAGCCCAAGCATGGCCTCTGCCTTATCGTAATCGACCTCAGGGAAAATGATGTGCTCCTTGATGCCGAGCGCATAATTTCCGCGTCCGTCGAAGGACTTCGGGTCGAGGCCGCGGAAGTCGCGCACGCGCGGCAGCGCAACGGTCACCAAACGGTCGAGGAACTCGTACATGCGGGTCTTGCGCAGGGTGACCTTGGCTCCGATCGGCATGTTCTCGCGCACCTTGAAGGTCGAGATCGCCTTGCGGGCCCGAGTCACGACCGGCTTCTGCCCGGCTATAAGCGCGAGATCTGCCGCGGCCAGTGTCGCCTTCTTGGTGTCGTTGACGGCCTCGCCGACGCCCATGTTAAGCACGATCTTGTCAAGCCGCGGCACTTCAAGCGAATTCTTGTAGCCGAACTCCTCGACGAGCTTCGGTACGATCTCGTCCTGGTACACCTTCTTCAGCCGCGCGACATAGTCCTTGGGCGCGGCCTTGACCTCGCCGGCCGCGGCGACTTCGCCGGACCCTTCCTTTCTATTCTTCCCGCCCTTGGCGTCCGCCGCCGCGGGCGGCGCACCCTTGCCCCCTTTTGGCGGGGCGACCTTGGCGCCCTTGGCCGACTTGGCGCCCTTCTCGTTCTTTGCCTCAGCCATCGATCAGATCTCCGGAGCGCTTGGCGACGCGGACCTTGCGGCCGTCGTCGAGGATCTTGAAGCCGACCCGCGTAGGCTTGCCGGACTTGGGGTCGGCGATCGCCAGGTTCGAGAGATGAATTGGCGACTCCTTGCTCAAAATGCCGCCCTCGGTCTGCGCGCTCGGCTTGGTGTGGCGACGCACCATATGGACACCGGCGACGATGGCTCTGCCCTCGTCGGGCATCACCTCGCGGACCTCGCCCGTTTTGCCCTTGTCGCGACCGGCCATGACCACGACCCTGTCGCCCTTCTTGATCTTGGCGGCCATCACAACACCTCCGGAGCGAGCGAGATGATCTTGACGTGGTTCTTGGCGCGAAGTTCGCGCGGCACCGGCCCGAAGATGCGGGTCCCGACCGGCTCGGACTGATTGTTGATCAGCACCGCGGCGTTCGAGTCGAAGCGGATCACCGAGCCGTCGGCTCGGCGGATGTCCTTTGCTGTGCGCACGACGACCGCCTTCATCACATCGCCCTTCTTCACGCGCCCACGTGGGATCGCCTCCTTGACGGAGACAACGATGATGTCGCCGATCGAAGCATAGCGACGCTTCGATCCGCCCAAGACCTTGATGCACATCACGCGCCGCGCGCCGGAATTGTCGGCGACGTCAAGATTGGTCTGCATCTGTATCATGGCCTGATCGCCTTTCTGGTCAGATCGGTTTCCGCCGCCTCATCGGCGTCGGACTTCGCCTGAAGGGGGCGTCTCCGCCTCCGGAATGAATTCAAGGGCGCGTTTCCGCGACCTCCGTCTGCGGCGCGCTCTCGTCGATGACGATCCAACGCTTCAATTTTGAGATCGGCCGGGTCTCCTGGATCGAGACGGTGTCGCCGATCTTCTGCGTCTTGTTCTCGACATGGGCGTGGTAGTTCTTCGACCGGCGCACGGTTTTCTTCAGCAACGGGTGGGTAAAGCGGCGCTCGACCTTTACGACGAGCGTCTTCTCCTGCTTGTCGCTGACGACGACACCCTGCAAAATTCTCTTCGGCATATTCTTTAGCCCTCGGCCTTGGCGGCGGCGCGCTTCTGCGCAGCGATGGTCTTGACGCGCGCGATGTCACGGCGGACGACGCGCACCCGCGCAGTGTCCTGCAGCTGACCGCTCGCCTTCTGGAAGCGCAGATTGAATTGCTCCTTCTTCAGCTTGAGCGCCTCGTCCTCGAGCTGGTCGGGCGTCATGACGCGCAGATCGGAAACCCGGCTGGTCCTCTTCATCTCGCGCTCTCCTTATTCGACGATCCGCTGAACGAACCGCGTCTTGATCGGAAGCTTGGCCGCCGCGAGCAGGAACGCCTCGCGCGCAACCTGCTCCGGCACGCCATCCACCTCGAACATAATGCGCCCAGGCGCCACACGTGCGATCCACAGCTCCGGCGCGCCCTTACCTTTGCCCATGCGGACTTCGATGGGCTTCTTCGATACCGGTACGTCCGGGAACACGCGGATCCAGACGCGGCCGGCGCGTTTCATATGGCGCGTCAGCGCACGGCGGGCCGCCTCGATCTGCCTGGCCGTGACCCGCTCTGGCTCCATCGCCTTCAGCCCGAACTCGCCGAAGTTCAGCGCAGATCCGCCCTTCGCGACGCCGTGGATACGGCCTTTGAAGGCTTTGCGGAACTTGGTTCTCTTGGGTTGCATCATGGTCGTAGACTTTCAAATGCTGCGCGTAGCTCAGACCGCCACGCGGCCATGCTCGCGTTCGCGGTCGCGCTCGCGTGGCTCGCGGCGCGGACGGTGCGTCGAGGAGTGATCAGCCTCGGCTTGCCGCTTGTCCTGGGCCATTGGATCGTGCTCGAGAATTTCGCCCTTGAAGATCCAAACCTTGATCCCGCAGGTGCCGTAGGCGGTGTGGGCGGTGGCGACCCCGTAATCGACGTCGGCGCGCAGCGTGTGCAGCGGCACGCGCCCCTCGCGGTACCATTCGAGGCGGGCGATTTCCGCCCCGCCGAGCCGACCAGAGCAGTTGATGCGGATGCCCTCCGCGCCGAGCCTCATCGCCGACTGGACCGCACGCTTCATGGCGCGACGGAACGCGACGCGACGCTCGAGCTGCTGAGCGATCGACTCGGCCACCAGCGTCGCGTCAATTTCGGGCTTCCGCACCTCGACGATGTTGATCGCCACTTCCGAGTTGGTCAGCTTCGACACCTGCTTGCGCAGCTTGTCGATGTCCGCGCCCTTCTTTCCGATGACGACGCCGGGACGCGCCGAGTGGATGTTGACGCGGCATTTCTTGTGCGGGCGCTCGATGACGATCTTGGAGATCGCCGCCTGCTTCAGGCCCTTCATCAGCACTTCGCGGATCTGGATATCCTCGTGCAGAAGCTTGCCGTACTCAGTCTTGTTCGAGTACCAGCGCGAGTCCCAAGTACGGTTGACGCCCAGGCGCAAGCCTATCGGATTGATCTTCTGACCCATCGTAGCGCCTCCTCAGGCCGCTTCGTCGGCGACTTCGCGCACGACGATCGTAATGTTGGAGAACGGCTTCTCGATCCGCCCCGCCCGGCCCCGGGCGCGCGGGCTGAAGCGCTTCATCACCATGTCCTTGCCGACCCAAGCCTGCGTGACGACGAGATCGTCGACGTCGAGCTCGTGGTTGTTCTCGGCGTTGGCGATCGCCGACTCGAGCGCCTTCTTGACCTCGGTCGAGATCCTCTTGTTGGAGAACTCGAGATCGGCGAGCGCCGTCGACACCTTCTTGCCCCGAATGAGCTGGGCGAGAAGATTGAGCTTCTGCGGGCTCACGCGTAGCATGCGGACAGTCGCTTTGGCTTCGTTCTCGGCTAGGCGGCGCGGGTTGGCTTGCTTGGACATGGAGTTACGCCCTCTTCGCCTTCTTGTCGGCGGAATGGCCGTGGAACGTCCGCGTCGGCGCGAACTCGCCAAATTTGTGGCCGATCATCTCCTCCGACACGAGCACGGGAATGTGCTTGTGGCCATTGTAGACGCCGAAGGTCAGTCCGACGAACTGCGGCAGGATGGTCGAGCGCCGGCTCCAGATTTTGATGATATCCGAGCGGCCTGAACCTCGCGCGACGTCGGCCTTCTTCAACAGATAGCCGTCGACGAACGGCCCCTTCCAGATCGAGCGCGTCATGGCTCAGCCTTTCTTCTTCCGCGCGTGCCGAGACGCGACGATGAACTTGTCGGTCGACTTGTTGGTCCTTGTCTTCTTGCCCTTGGTCGGCTTGCCCCAGGGCGTCACCGGATGTCGGCCGCCGGAGGTGCGGCCCTCGCCGCCGCCGTGCGGGTGGTCGACCGGGTTCATGGTGACTCCGCGGTTGTGCGGGCGGCGGCCAAGCCAGCGGTTGCGGCCTGCCTTGCCGAGCGAGGCGTTCATGTGATCCGGATTCGACACCGCGCCGACCGAGGCGAAGCACTGACCATGTATGAGGCGCTGCTCGCCGGAATTCAGGCGGAGCGAGACGTAGCCTTGGTCGCGACCGACGATTTGCGCGTAGGCGCCGGCCGAGCGGGCGATGACGCCGCCCTTACCGATCTTCATCTCGACGTTGTGGACGATCGTGCCGACCGGAATGCTGGCGAGCGGCATGGCGTTGCCGGGCTTCACGTCCACCTGCACGCCAGCGATCACCTCGTCCCCGACCGCCAGACGCTGTGGGGCGATGATATAGGCCTGCTCGCCATCGGCGTATTTGATCAGCGCGATGAAGCTCGTGCGGTTCGGATCGTATTCGAGCCGCTCGACCTTGGCGGGCAGGTCGAGCTTCCGCCGCTTGAAGTCGACGATGCGGTAGGATTGTTTGTGGCCCCCGCCACGGAAGCGCACGGTCACCCGGCCGGCGTTGTTGCGGCCGCCCTTCTCGCTAAGGCCGACGGTCAGCGTCTTGAGAGGCTTGCCCTTGTGGAGTTCGCTGCGGTCGACGAGGGCGAGCTGGCGCAGACCCGGCGTCGTCGGATTGTAGGTTTTGAGAGCCATGGCCTTCTAAGTCCTCACAAGCCGGTCGTCACGTCGATGCGATGGCCGTCCGCAAGGGTGACGATCGCCTTCTTTATGTCCTGCTGCCGCCCGCGCACGCCGCGGAAGGCCTTGGTCTTGCCCTTGCGCAAGAGGGTGTTGACCGAGGTCACCTTGACGTCAAACAGCTTCTCGATCGCTTCCTTGATCTGCGGCTTGGTGGCGTTGCGCGCCACCTTGAAGACGACCTGGTTGCTTTCGGACGCCATCGTCGCCTTCTCGGTGATGACGGGGGCGACGATCGTGTCGTAGTGGCGAGCGTCCCTGTTCATTTGAACCGCGCCTCCAGCGCTTCGACTGCCGCCTTGGTCAGCACGAGCTTCTCGCGGCGCATGATGTCGTATACGTTGACGCCCTGGACCGGCAGCACGTCGATCTGGGGCAGGTTGCGCGCAGCCCGAGTCAGGTTCTCGTGCACCTGCGCGCCGTCGATGATGAGGGCGTTGCTCAGCGACGCCCTGGCGAAGGAATTGCGCAGCGCCTTCGTCTTGCCCTCGGCGAGCTCCGCCTTCTCCCACACCACGAGGCCGCCCGCGCGGACCTTGGCGGAAAGCGCGTGGCGCAGCGCGAGCGCACGCACCTTCTTGGGCAGGTCGTGCGCGTGGCTGCGCGTGACCGGACCCATCGCCCGGCCGCCGCCGCGGAACTGCGGCACGCGGGCCGAGCCGTGACGGGCGCCGCCGGTGCCCTTCTGCTTGTACATCTTCTTCCCGGTGCGATTGATCTCGCTTCGTCCGAGTGTCCTGTGGTCTCCGGACTGGCGCTTGGCCAGTTGCCAGCGCACCATGCGCGCGATGATGTCGGCGCGCGGATCGAGGCCGAAGATCGCGTCGTCGAGTTCAAGCGAGCCCGCGGCCGATCCGTCCATCGACGTCATGTCGAACTTCATGACCTCATTCTCCCTTGGGCGCATCGGCGGGGGCGCCCTCGCGCGCCGCCTCGCCGTGAACACGGAACTTGCCGGGAATCGGCGCGTCCTTCGGCAGCGGCTTCTTCACCGCGTCGCGCACGGCGATCCAGCCGCCGGCATGGCCGGGCACCGCGCCTTGAACCAGGATGAGGCCGCGCTCGACGTCGGTCTGCACGACCCGCAGGTTCTGGGTCGTCACCTTATCGACGCCCATGTGGCCGGGCATTTTCTTGTTCTTCCAGGTCTTGCCCGGATCCTGGCGACCGCCGGTCGAGCCGATCGATCGGTGCGAGATCGACACGCCGTGGGTGGCGCGCAAGCCGCCGAAGTTCCACCGCTTCATGCCGCCGGCGAAGCCTTTGCCGATCGTCACGCCGGTGACGTCGACATATTGGCCGACGGCGAAATGGTCGGCGGTGATCTCGGCTCCGATCGGGATCATCTTGTCCTCGGCGACGCGGAACTCGGCAAGCCGCATCTTCGGCTCGACATGCGCAACCGCAAACCGGCCGCGTTCGGCCTTGGAGACGTTCTTGACCTTGGCCTTGCCGATGCCGAGCTGGAGGGCGGTGTACCCGTTCTTTTCCTGCGTGCGATGCGCGACGACCTGACAGCCATCGACCTGGAGGACCGTGACCGGCACGTGATCGCCCGCGTCTGTGAAGATCCGGGACATGCCCAGCTTCTTTGCGATGATGCCTGAACGCATTGGCGTTTATCCTTCGAGAGCGCGTACGAGAAAGGTCGAAGAGGCGCTCGGCAAATCCTTAGAGCTTGATTTCGACGTCGACGCCCGCGGCAAGATCGAGCTTCATCAGTGCGTCGACCGTCTGCGGGGTGGGGTCGACGATGTCGAGCACCCGCTTGTGCGTACGAATCTCGAACTGCTCGCGCGACTTCTTGTCGACGTGCGGCGAGCGGTTCACGGTGAATTTTTCGATCCGCGTCGGCAGCGGAATCGGCCCCCGGACCCTGGCGCCGGTGCGCTTGGCGGTGGACACGATCTCCTTCGTCGAAGCGTCGAGCACCCGGTGGTCGAACGCTTTTAGACGGATACGGATGTTTTGCGTGTTCATGTGTCAATTCCCTGCCGGCGCCGGCGGGGCATTCCGCGCCCCGCCCTTTTTTCGCTGGTCGTGAAGCCTCACTCGGTGATGGAAACGACGACGCCCGAGCCGACCGTGCGGCCGCCTTCGCGGATGGCGAACCGCAGTTTCTCCTCCATCGCGATCGGCACGATGAGCGAGACGTCGATCGTCACGTTGTCGCCCGGCATCACCATCTCGGTGCCCTGCGGCAGCTGGACGATGCCGGTAACGTCGGTGGTGCGGAAGTAGAACTGCGGCCGATAGTTAGTGAAGAACGGGGTGTGACGGCCGCCCTCCTCCTTGGTGAGGATGTAGGCCTCGGCCTTGAACTTGGTGTGCGGCCTGACCGAACCCGGCTTGCAGAGTACTTGGCCGCGCTCGACGTCCTCGCGCTTCGTGCCGCGCAACAGGCAGCCGACGTTGTCGCCGGCCTCGCCCTGGTCGAGCAGCTTGCGGAACATCTCGACGCCGGTCACGGTGGTCTTGGCGGTCGGGCGCAGGCCGACGATCTCGACTTCCTCCCCGACCTTGATCACCCCGCGCTCGATGCGGCCGGTCACCACGGTGCCGCGGCCGGAGATCGAGAAGACGTCTTCGACCGGCATCAGGAAGGGCTGGTCCTTCGGACGCTCCGGCTGCGGGATATAATCGTCGACCGCGTCCATGAGCTTGAGGATCGAGTCGTGGCCCATCTCGGGCGATTTGCCTTCGAGCGCCATCAGGGCCGAACCCTTGATGATCGGAATGTCGTCGCCGGGAAACTCGTAGCGGGAAAGGAGCTCGCGGACTTCGAGCTCGACGAGTTCCAGAAGCTCTGGGTCGTCGACCATGTCGACCTTGTTCAGGTAGACGATGAGGGCCGGAACGCCGACCTGGCGGGCGAGCAGGATGTGCTCGCGGGTCTGCGGCATCGGTCCGTCTGCGGCGGAGACGACGAGGATCGCTCCGTCCATCTGTGCGGCGCCGGTGATCATGTTCTTCACGTAGTCGGCGTGACCGGGGCAGTCCACGTGGGCGTAATGGCGTTTCTTCGTCTGGTACTCGACGTGGGCGGTCGAGATCGTGATGCCGCGGGCCTTTTCTTCGGGCGCCTTGTCGATCTGGTCATAGGCGGTGAACGTCGCCCCGCCCGTCTCCGCGAGAACCTTTGTTATCGCGGCCGTCAACGTGGTTTTGCCGTGGTCGACGTGGCCGATCGTGCCGATATTGCAATGCGGCTTGGTACGCGCAAATCTCTCTTTGGCCATAGCCGGACTCCTTCTCGTGACCCTTCAGTTTCAACGCGTGGACGCGCCCTACTTGAACTTCTCAATGATCTCGGCGGCGATGTTCGCCGGGACCTGCTCGTAGTGATCGAACTGCATCGTGAAGTTGGCGCGGCCCTGCGTGCCCGAGCGCAACTGGTTGACGTAGCCGAACATGTTTGACAGCGGCACCATCGCGTTGATGACGACGGCGTTGGCGCGCATGTCTTGACCCTGCACGTGCCCGCGGCGGGAGAGAAGATCGCCCATCACGAAGCCGGTGTGCTCTTCCGGTGTCACGACTTCCACTTTCATGATCGGCTCGAGCAGAACCGATCCGCCCTTCTGCAGACCTTCGCGGAACGCAGCGCGGGAAGCGATTTCGAAGGCAAGCGCCGACGAGTCGACGTCGTGGTAGGCGCCGTCGACAAGCGTCGCCTTCACATCGACGACGGGAAAGCCCGCGAGCACGCCCGAGCCGAGCACGCTCTGGAAGCCCTTCTCGACGCCGGGGATGTATTCTTTCGGCACGGAGCCGCCGACGATCTTCGATTCGAATGAGGAGCCGGCGCCCGGCTCGGCGGGCTCGTATACGAGCTTGACCTTGGCGAACTGGCCCGAACCGCCCGACTGCTTCTTGTGGGTGTAGTCTATCTCGGTTTTCCTGGTCAGCTTTTCCCGATAGGCGACCTGCGGCGCGCCGATGTTGGCGTCGACCTTGTAGGTGCGCTTGAGAATGTCGACCTTGATGTCGAGGTGCAGTTCGCCCATGCCCTTGAGAATGGTCTGGCCGGACTCGGGATCGGTCGAGACGCGGAAGGACGGATCCTCGGCGGCGAGCTTCGACAGCGCGACCCCGAGCTTCTCCTGGTCCGCCTTCGACTTCGGCTCGATGGCGATCTCGATCACCGGCTCCGGGAACTCCATCTTCTCCAGAATCACCGGCTTGTGCGGATCGCACAAAGTGTCGCCGGTTCGGGTGTCCTTGAGGCCGGCGAGCGCGACGATGTCGCCGGCATAGGCCTCCTTGATGTCCTCGCGGTTGTTGGCATGCATGAGGAGCATGCGGCCGACGCGCTCGCGCTTGTCCTTGGTCGAATTGAGGATCGAGGCGCCCAATTCGATCTTGCCGGAGTATATTCGGCAGAAGGTGATGGTGCCGACGAACGGGTCGTCCATGATCTTGAAAGCGAGCATGGAAAACGGCTCGGAGTTGCTCGGCATCCGAACGACTTCCTTCCCGGTGTCCACGTCATGGCCCTTGATGCCGCCACGGTCGACCGGCGAAGGCAGATAGTCGACCACCGCGTCGAGCAGCGGCTGCACGCCCTTGTTCTTGAACGCCGATCCGCACAGCACCGGCACGAAAGTGATCTGCCTCACCGCCTTGCGGATCATCGCCTTCAGCGTGTCGATGTCCGGCTCGTGGCCGTCGAGATAGGCCGACATCACGTCGTCGTCGAGCTCGACCGCCGCCTCGATCAGGGCGTGCCGATGCTCCTCGGCGCTCCCCCTGAGGTCGGCAGGAATCTCTTCGTCGTGATATTTGGCGCCAAGCCCCTCGTCCTCCCAGACGACGGCCTTCATCCTTAGAAGGTCGATGATTCCCTTGAAGCTGGACTCGGAGCCGATCGGCAGCTGAATGCAGACTGGGCGGCCGCCGACCTTGCTCTTGATCTCCTCGACGCAGCGGAAGAAGTCGGCCCCGATCTTGTCCATCTTGTTGACGAACACGACGCGCGGCACGCTGTACTTGTCGGCTTGGCGCCAGACGGTCTCCGTCTGCGGCTCGACGCCCTGGTTGCCGTCGAGCACGCAGACCGCGCCGTCGAGCACCCGCAGCGACCGCTCGACCTCGATGGTGAAATCGACGTGTCCGGGCGTGTCGATGATGTTGAGGCGCTTGTCGCGCCAGAAAGTCGTCGTCGCGGCGGAGGTGATCGTGATGCCGCGCTCCTGCTCCTGCTCCATCCAGTCCATGGTTGCGGCGCCGTCGTGGACTTCGCCGATCTTATGCGACTTGCCGGAGTAGTACAGGATGCGCTCGGTCGTCGTCGTCTTCCCGGCGTCGATATGGGCCATGATGCCGAAATTGCGGTAGTCTTCGATAGCGTGGCTGCGCGCCATTATCCTGATCCCGGGTGCGTGGACGACGGCCGCTTACCAGCGATAGTGAGCGAATGCGCGGTTCGCTTCCGCCATGCGGTGGGTGTCTTCGCGCTTCTTCACCGCAGCGCCGCGATTGTTCGAAGCGTCGAGCAGCTCGGACGACAGGCGGTCGACCATGGTCTTGTCGTTTCGATCGCGCGCCGCGGAGATGATCCAGCGGATCGCCAGCGCCTGGCGCCGATCTGTGCGCACCTCGACCGGCACCTGATAGGTCGCGCCGCCGACACGCCGCGAACGCACCTCGACCGCGGGCGCGACATTTTCCAGCGCCTGCTTGAATATCGCGAGCGGGTCGCTCTTGACCTTGGCCTCGACGTTGTCGAGCGCGCCGTAGACGATCCTCTCCGCGACCGACTTCTTGCCTTCGTACATGATCGTGTTCATGAACTTCGCGACCACGACGTCGCCGTACTTGGCGTCGGGAATGATTTCGCGTTTCTCAGCGGAATGGCGGCGGGACATGTCCTAATTCTCTCTCTCAGTCATGCCCGGCCTTGACCGGGCATTCATTGAAACCCTCGGAAGGATCCCCGGGTCTCGCTTCGCTCGTCCGGGGATGACCCTCGCTCCGCTCCGGTCACTTCGGCCGCTTGGCGCCGTACTTCGAGCGGCGCTGCTTGCGGTCCTTGACGCCCTGGGTGTCGAGCACGCCGCGCAGAATGTGATAACGCACGCCCGGCAGATCCTTGACGCGGCCGCCGCGGATCATGACGACCGAGTGCTCCTGCAGGTTATGGCCTTCGCCGGGAATGTAGCCGATGACTTCGAAGCCGTTCGTCAGGCGAACCTTGGCGACCTTGCGCAGCGCCGAGTTCGGCTTCTTCGGCGTCGTCGTATAGACGCGCGTGCAGACGCCGCGCTTTTGCGGGCTCGCCTCGAGGTGGCGGGCCTTTTCGCGGTAGGTCTTCGGTTGCCGCGGTTTGCGGATCAACTGGCTGATGGTCGGCATGTCGAGCCCTTAACTTCGTGTTCCTGTCGCCCGGCCGCAGGGCCGGACAGAATTCCGTCGCTCACCGTCGCGCGTTCATGGAAACGCGCGAAGCCGAAAGCGCCCATGAAACCCATTCGGGTTCGGGCGCCGCCGAAAGCAGAGGATCGCAGCCGGACCCGCGATCATGCAAAACAGAACCGGCCCGGGGGCCGGAAATGGCTCGTCGATGAGATCGTCAGCGTTTAGAGCCGTTGGGTATCGAACGCGCCGTCCAATACAGCGAAGCTCTACGACCTGCCGAAAGCGGGCGGTATATATTCGGCGCATCTGCCCTCGTCAACACATTTTGAAACGGGGCGGGCTGAATTTGAATTTCGGGTTCGGCGGGAAGTGCGCTTTGGCCGAATGTCAGGTCTGGCGCGCGTTGCGCGTGTTCGCGCCAAAGCCTGTGCGCGCAGAGACCGCCCGAAGCAGGCATCGATCGAGGCGCCGCCGGAGCATCGCGAAGGCGGAGCGCGGTCATTGGCGCTGGCGCCGTGGAAGGTCGCAATGCGCAAATAGCGTACGCGGCTTGATGATATCGGCTCGTGCGTCGAAGACGAGGTTTGAGAGCCGGTCCCACGACCAAATTCCGTTGCCGGACCGCCGGGTTCGCGCTACGAAGAATGGGAAAAGCTTTTCCCTCTTCACTCGGAGGGGCTACTTTTCCGACAAACAGAATTCTAAATGCCGGTATCCCGGGAGGAAACTGATGAACAAACGGACACCCTGCGCCGCGCTCGCCGCCCTGCTGATCGGTTCGACCGCCCTTGGAGAGCCGGTGTTCGCCGACACCATGACGATGTGGGTGCGGGCCAGCGGAACGAATGCCGCCGCGCACCTGGTCAATCTCTGGAATTCCACACACAGCGGCAAGATCGAGCTGACGACCATCCCGGACAACCAGATGGTCACCAAGCTCGCGACAGGCGCCCAGGCGGGCGAAGTCCCGGATCTCGTGTCCTTCGACCTCATTTACATGCCCGATTTCATGAAGGCCGGATTCCTCACCGACCTCACCGCCGACCTGAATTCCGACCCGAACTACGCCTCCGTCGCGAAGGCCTACAAGGATATCGCCACCTATGAGGGCAAGATCTACGGCGCGGGCTTCACGCCGGACGTCTCGATCCTCATCTGGAACAAGGACCTGTTCAAGAAGGCAGGCCTCGATCCCGACAAGCCGCCGAGCAGCGTTCCGGAAATCCAAGCCGATGCGAAGAAGATTCGCGCGCTCGGGACCGACATCTACGGATTCTATTTCTCCGGCTCCTGCCCCGGGTGCAACATCTTCACCACCTCGCCGATGATGGTCGCTTCGGGGTCGAAGATTCTCCCCGCCAACGGAAACGACGAAGCCCTGACCGGCGACGGCGTCAAGCAAGTGCTCGAACAATTCAAGGAAATGTGGGACGAGGGACTCGTGCCGAAAAGCGCGCAGGCCGACAACGGGGCGAATTTCACCGCTCTGTTCAAGTCTGGGAAGATCGGGATTCAAGGCTGCGGCGGCTTTCTGATCTCAGATCTGAAGCGCGACGCGCCGAATATGAATTTCGGCGTCACGTTCCTGCCCGGCATGAAGGACGGAGAGGCGTCCGCCTTTGTCGGCGGCGACGTCGTAGCGATTCCCGTCGGCTCCAAGCACGTGCCTCTCGCAAAAGCCTTCATCCACTGGGAACTGACCAACGAGGCCCAGCTCGACGGGCTCGCCAAGAACAACATCCTGCCGTCCCGTCCCTCGCTCGCCAACAACAAATATTTCGCCGCTGATCCGCGCATCGTGACCACGGCCAAGGCGCTCGCCATCGGCTACGTGCCATGGGTCTACCATTTCGCCGACATGGTGAATTCCGACTCGAGCCCCTGGATCAACATGCTGCAGCGCGCGATCTTCGATGGCGACGTCGACGGCGCGATCAAGGAGGCGCGGCAGAAGATGAAGGAGATCGCCAGCGAGTAGCACGCCTCAGCCCCACCGGAGCGGCAACCGATGCAGCACGCCGGGCGCTCACAACAATTGCAGGGCTGGCTGTTCGCCGCGCCGGCCCTGCTGTTCGTCGCGATCTTCGTGCTCGTTCCCCTCGGTCAGCTCGCCTTGATGTCGGCGACCGACCGCTCGCTGCTCGGCGGCGGAAAATTCATCGGCTTCGAGAACTACCTCAAGATCTGGAACGACTTGGGCTTCTGGCGCGCGCTTCGGTTCACGGTCACCTACACCCTCGTCCTCACGCCCATCCTGATGGTTCTCGGCTTCGCGTTGGCGCTGCTGACCACCGAAAATACGTTGCTCAAACGCCTGACACGGACCATCGTGTTCCTGCCTGTCGTCATCGGCCTCTCGAGTTCGAGCCTCTTATGGTTCTGGCTCTTGGACGAGCAGGTGGGCCTGTTCAACAAGCTTCTCGTCGATCTCCACCTGATTCGTGAGCCGATCGTCTGGTTCGTCACCGCGGATCTGGCGTTCTGGGCGGTCGTCATTTCGATCACCTGGAAGGTCGTCGGCTTTGGCATGGTCTTGTTCGTCTCGGGAATCCAGTCGATCAACCCCGACATTCTCGAGGCCGCGGTGATGGATGGCGCCGGTTACTGGAGCCGGGTTCGGCTGATGATTTTGCCACTGACCAGCCGGGTCCTGCTGCTGACGACACTCGTCAGCGCGATCGGATCGATGCTCGCCTTCGACCAGTTCTACATCATGACCTCGGGGGGCCCGAGGGGACAGACCTTCACCGCAGTCTACTGGATCTACCAGAACTCGTTCGTGTCGTTCAGGCTCGGCTACGGGGCCGCGCTGTCGATCGTGCTGATGCTGATCATTCTCGCCTTCTCGACTCTGCAGATCACGCTGACGGCTCGGAGCCAGGCGTCATGAGTGCGGCTGCGCCTGCATCCGATGCTCGCGTGATGTCGGCGGCGCACGGGCGGCGCGCCGCCCCTGCCGCCTATCTCGCGGCCGCCGCCTGCTTCGGCGTCATCGCAATCATGAGCGCGCCGATCGTCCTGTCGTTCCTGGCGTCGATCAAGACGCCGGAGGACGCGTCGGCCGTGCCGCCGCATTATCTGCCCCGCGCGTTGAGTCTGGCGAACTATTTCAAGGTCATCCACTACCAGGCGGGCCTTGCCACCTATGTCGGCAACTCGGCGCTGGTGGCGCTCATGACGATTGTAGCCTGCATCGCGCTCGCGGCGCCGGCCGGCTACGGGCTCGCTCGGTTCACCATGCGCGGAAAGGAAGTCGCGTTCCTCATGCTTCTTGCGCCGATCATGATCCCCTATCAAGCGATCCTGACGCCGCTCTATCTCGACTTCGCCAAAGTCGGCCTCGTCAACTCCCGAGTGGGCCTCGCGATCGTGCATACGATTCTCCAGTTGCCGTTTTCGATCTACCTCATGCGCAACAGCTTCGAAGCGATCCCACGCGAGATCGAGGAAGCGGCGATGATCGACGGCTGCTCGGCTGGACGGCGTCTGACCTACATCTTCCTCCCGCTTGCCGTCCCAGGCCTGGTCACCGTCGCGCTGTTCGCCTTCATCAACTCCTGGAACGAGTTCCTCGCCGCGCTCATTTTCATGAGCCGCGAGTCCTCCTTCACGGTGCCGATCCTGTTGGTCAGCGTACGCAGCGGCCATCATGGCGAGGTCGATTGGGGGGCCCTTCAAGCGAGCATCGTCATTTCCATCATCCCCTGTCTCGCCGTCTACCTGGCGTTGCAGCGATATTACATTTCCGGCTTGCTGTCCGGCGGGGTCAAATGAACGATCTTGTCCGCGACGATGCGCCGCTCGAAGATGACGGCCCCGCGCCAGGCGCCAAGACCCTCCGCGACGTGGCGCGGCTCGCAGGCGTCTCCATCGGGACCGCCTCCAAGGCGCTCAACGCCAGCGGACGCCTCAGCGCCGAAACCCGCGCGAAAGTTCTGAAGATCGCGAAGGCCATCGACTACCGACCCAACGATCTCGCGCAGAGCCTGCATCGGGCGCGTTCGATGACCGTGGGGATCCTGTCGACCGACAGTTTCGGTCGGTTCAGCTTTCCGATTGTCGCAGCAATCGAGCGGCGCCTGTCCGATCACGGCGTCGCTGTCTTCATGTGCAACGCCACCGACGATCCGTTGCGCGAGCGGCGCCACATCGATCAGTTGCTCGGCAAGCGCATCGACGGCCTCGTGGTGACGGCGCGGCGCGTCGACCGGCGCAAACCGATCGAACCTGCGGCGCCCGGCTTGCCTGTGGTCTACGTGTTCTCCCGGGTCGAGCACCCCGATGCGTTCTGCCTGCTGCCCGACGACGAAGGCGGCGCGAAACTCGCAGTCCAACACCTTGCCGCCCTGGGACGAAGACGCATCGCCTCAATCACCGGGCCGGAACGGTTCGAGGCGGTCCGACTGCGCGACAACGGCTATCGCGCGGCGCTCGCCGAGGCCGGCCTGACGGCGAGGCCCTCTTTGCCGGGCCGCTGGTCGGAGGCCTGGGGGCGCGAGGCCGCACAGCATCTCTTCTCCCGGCGGAAGAGCGCGCCCGACGCTCTTTTCTGCGGCAACGACCAGATTGCGCGCGGCGCGATAGAAGCCCTGCGCGAAATGGGACTTGCCGTGCCGACCGACGTGGCGGTGGTCGGCTTCGACAATTGGGACGTGATGACAGAGGCGATCCGGCCGTCCCTCACCAGCGTCGACATGAATCTCGACGCGCTTGGACGGGAGGCCGGCGCGGCCCTCCTCGAAATGATGGCGGGCGGCCAGCGGGCGGGCGTGCGGCGTCTGCCGTGCTCCCTCGTCGTCCGCGCCTCATGTGGCGCAAATCGTTCGGACATGCAGGAAAGGCAGTCGTAATGGAGGGCGGATATTCCCCTGTGCCGTTTTCAGAAGTCCGGATCGCCGGTTCATTCTGGCGCGAGCGGCTGGACACTGTGCTCGAGCACACGATTCCGAGCCAGCACGCCAAGCTCGAGGAGGTCGGCATCCTCGAGTCGCTGAAGCTGCCGAAGCCTATCCCGCCGCTCACCATCCCGCGCAACGATCACGGCTTCACCATGCAGGTGTTCTGGGACTCGGACGTCGGCAAGTGGATCGAAGCAGCGAGCTACGCGCTGTCGCACCGGCGCGAGCCGGACATCGAGGCCAGGATTGACGCCATCGTCGACGATCTCAGCCGGGCGCAATCGCCCGACGGCTACCTCAACTGCTGGTACAACGGCCGCGAGCCCGACAAGCGTTGGACGAATCTGCGCGATAACCACGAGCTCTACAACGCAGGGCACCTGCTCGAAGGCGCAATCGCATACTTTCGAGCGACCGGGCGACGGCGGCTCCTCGACATCATGGAGCGTTACGTCGACCACATCGCCGCAACCTTCGGGACGGGGCTCGGACAAAGGCGCGGCTACCCCGGCCATCAAGAAATCGAACTCGCGCTGATCAAACTCTACCGCCTGACTGGCGACCAGCGGCGGCTTGATCTTGCGGCCTACTTCATCAACGAGCGTGGCCGGCCACCGCACTACTTCACTCAAGAAGCGTTCGCGCGGGGCGACGACCCGGCCGATTACTGGGCGAAGACCTACGAGTATAATCAGTCGCACGTCCCCGTGCGCGAGCAGACAAAGATGGTTGGGCACGCCGTGCGGGCCATGTACATGGCTTCGGCGATGGCCGACCTCGCCCTCGAGCTTGGCGACGAGAACCTGAAAAGCGCCTGCGAGGCTTTGTGGCGCGACGTGACGGCGGCGCAGATGTACGTGACCGGCGGCCTCGGGCCCGACAAATCAAACGAGGGCTTCACCGAACCCTACGACTTGCCGAACGAAACGGCCTATGCGGAGACTTGCGCCTCCGTGGCTCTCGTCTTCTGGGCCCATAGGATGCTGCACCTCGACCTCGACGGCGGCTACGCAGACGTAATGGAGCTCGCGCTGTTCAACGGCGCGTTGAGCGGCCTTTCGCGCGAGGGAACCCATTACTTCTACGCCAACCCGCTCGAGAGCCGCGGCCAGCATAGGCGCTGGGCCTGGCATGTCTGCCCTTGCTGCACGATGAACGTGTCGCGGCTGGTCGCCTCGATTTCGGGGTATGCGATTTCGAGGAGCGACGACGGCGTCGCGTTCCACCTCTATGGAGGGTTCGAGACGACCGTCGCGATCGGCGGAGTCAACGTGGCGGTGCGCGACGTTGGCGACTATCCATGGTCGGGCGATCTCCGGATCGAGATCGATCCGGAGGCGCCAGCGCAATTCGACCTCAAGCTCCGGATTCCCGGATGGGCGAAGGACGCGACCGCGGCGATCAACGGCGAGTCGCTGTCTCTCACGCCGGTGCGCGGCTACGCGACGATCAATCGACCCTGGAGCCGAGGCGACATCGTGACGTTGCGCTTGCCGATGCCGGCCGAGCGTCTCTTCGGCCATCCGAACGTGCGTATGGACGTTGGGCGAGTCGCGCTGCGTCGCGGTCCGCTCATCTACTGTATCGAGGAGGCGGACAATTTCGGCGCCCCGGTCCAAATGCTCACGCTGCCGCGTGAGTCTCGCCTCGAGACCAATTGGAGCGAGGACCTGTTTGGCGGGATCATGACCTTGACGGCATCCGCGAAGCGGCTGTTTTCCGGAAATGGCGAAGACGCGCTCTACTCGACCGCCCCGCCAATCGGCGAGGAAGCCCCGATGACTGCGCTGCCTTATCACCTGTGGGCCAATCGGGAGCCCGGTTCAATGCAGGTATGGATCGCCGAAACGATCGAATGAAGGCGGAATGGTCGGCGTGAACGGTCGCGATCACCGGCGACCGTCATGTCGCCGTCGACGTTCGGGGCCGGCGATGTGCGCCCGTTGCGAATGAGCCTCGACATTGAGACCGCCGAAATGCCGTGGATTTACGTCGATTCGCGCCGTTCAATTGCTTCGGACGAATGTTGCACTTCGGGTCGAGCTTGCGCGTTCGAAGCCTCTTTCACGAACGGTCGGTCCCGGCGCCCTCCTGCCGTCCAGGAGCCGACCGGGAAGGCAGCGATGAGGCGGATATGATGCGTTCGCCAAGCCCTCAGCGAACACCCGGTTCTTGCGCATTGCGGCCGTCCAACTTCGTGTTCCTGTCGCTCGGCCGCAGGGCCGGACAGAATTCCGTCGCTCACCGTCGCGCGTTCATGGCAACGCGCGAAGCCGAAAGCGCCCATGAAACCCATTCGGGTTAGGGCGCCGCCGAAAGCAGAGGATCGCAGCCGGACCCGCGATCATGCAAAACAGAACCAGCCCGGGGGCCGGAAATGGCTCGTCGATGAGATCGTCAGCGTTTAGAGCCGTTGGGTATCGAACGCGCCGTCCAATACAGCGAAGCTCTACGACCTGCCGAAAGCGGGCGGTATATATTCGGCGCTTCTGCCCTCGTCAACACATTTTGAAACGGGGCGGGCTGAATTTGAATTTCGGGTTTGGGCGGATTCTGTTGAAAAAGTCGCTTGCCGCCCTTGACTTCGCTGCTAATTCAATTTTCATCGCGAATCGGGGGCTCACGCGATGATGGGCGAACGGCCGGTGATGCAGGAGGCGCTGTTCTACGGCTTTAGCCTGGAGCGGCATGTCCCGAGCGATCACATGTTGCGGTCGATCGACCGGTTCGTCGATCTGTCGGGGGTTCGGGCTCATCTTGAGCCGTACTACAGCGATGTTGGACGGCCTTCGATCGATCCCGAGCTGATGATCCGGATGTTGATCGTCGGCTACTGCTTCGGCATCCGCTCCGAGCGGCGGCTGTGCGAGGAGGTCCACCTCAATCTGGCCTACCGCTGGTTCTGCCGGCTGGGGCTCGACGGCGACGTGCCGGACCATTCGACCTTCTCCAAGAACCGTCATGGCCGGTTCCGCGATAGCGATCTGCTGCGGAAGCTGTTCGAGACCGTGGTCGCGCGCTGCATGGCGGAAGGGCTGGTGGGCGGCGAAGGCTTCGCGGTCGACGCCAGCGTGATTGCCGCGGACGCCCACCGTCAGCGCGGTGTGGCCAAGGTCGGGGACCTGGACCCGACCTCGAGCCGCGCGGTCACGGAGTATCTGGCCGTACTGGATGATGCCGCGTTCGGCGGCGCAACGCCGGTCGAGCCGAAGTCGTCTCCCGACCGATCCGGCGGCCCGCTGGACCGCCGCCAGTCCGGCACGCCTGCCTTCTACGCCTATTCCGACAACTATCTGATCGACCTGAAGCATGCGGTGATCATGGACGTCGAGGCGACGACCGCCGTGCGGCAGGCCGAAGTCGGCGGCGGCCAAGACGATGATCGACCGCACCGCCGAGCGGTTCGACGTCAGGCCTTCGCGTCTGGTCGGCCGACACCGGCTATGGCTCGGCCGAGATGCTCGCGTGGCTGGTGGACGAGCGAGGGATCGAGCCGCACGTGAAGCCCGGTGTTCGACAAGTCCGAGCGTAAGGACGGAACCTTTTCGCGAGGCGACTTCGGCTACAATCCCGAAGCCAACGTCTATGTCTGCCCCGGCGGCAAAGAGCTGAAGAAGTACCACCGCAACTTCTCCAAGCCGCGCGACGGCCTGACGAAGGACGGCACACTCCTCTACTTCGCGCCAGAAAACACGACTGCGATGCCTGCGCGCTCAAGCCCAGTGCTGCCCGAACATGCCCGCACGCAAAATCCCGCGCTCCATCCATGAAGCGGCCCGCGACAAGGCACGCGCGATCGCCAAGACCGACGGCCTACGTGCGTCTCACGCCGAGAGCGAAAGAAGGTCGAGATGCTATTCGCCCACCTGAAACGCATCCTCAGGCTCGACCGATTGCGCTTGCGGGGCCCACACGGAGCCAAAGACGAGTTCCTCTTGGCCGCCACCGCCCAAAATCTGCGGAAACTGGCGAAGCTCATCCCCTTCCCGGCGCCGATCTTCGCCACCTGAGGCGAAACGGCCCCGCGTTGCCTCGCTGGAACAGCCGCCCCGTACGCTAAGCACCGGGCCACGACAACGGGTTTTTCAACACAATCGGCGGGAAGCGCCTCTAGGGTCGTCGCCTTATGGAACGCCCGCAACTGTACAGGTTTTTGGACGCCGGCCGGCTGCGCACGCGGAAAGTCTCGGTGCTGCCGGCGTCCAAAAACCTGTACAAGAGCGGACCTAGCCGGAAGCGACCCGACAGCCATCAAAACGCCGTAAACGTCAGCACAGTCGGGGTAGCACGCGTTGTGTCTGGAAAAGAAAACGCACTGATAGGCTTGGCGGACCTTCGCACTGCAGAGCGGTAGGACGCCGCCGGTTGGAGGCGCCGATGGAGACGGCCTTCGGGGACTTCCGCAAGCTGACCGACGCTTTCGTGGCGGCGGCGGTGAATCCACGCGCTGGGAATGTCGCGGCCGAGGCCACAAGCAGTGTCGGCGCCCTCAGCCCCTTCGCGGCCCGGATCCTTGCGTTACAGCGAGCCTGTCCCTCGGACCAACTCTGGCGGCCTACGTCCAGACCGGTGGGTCGAGCGCGACGAGCGCCATCGAAGCTTGCGCGCACTCTTGCGGCGGGCGTGGCTTGCGACTTCGACTTCACCACGGCCGAGCAGATCGCGCGAAATTCGTTCTACAAGAATTCGTTTAGGAGCGATGGGAGGCGAGGTCCCACAGACTTCTCGTGGTGCTTTTAGCCTGACGAGACATCAACCTTCTCGTTCTCAAGCTGCGTGGGGAGCCATGCCGAACTGGGACCTTGCCCCGGTCGTCTCCGGCTTTGAAAAGGCTGCGCTCGATCCTTCTCTCTGGCCAAGCGTTCTCCACGATCTCAGCGTTCGCGTCGGCGCTCAAGGCGCAGTGCTGTTGTCGACCGACTGGCGGCTTCCGGGGAACTCCGTTTCCCCCCGGGGTCGAGGAACTGATCGTCAATTACTTCAAGAATGGCTGGCACGAGGATGATCTGCGCTACCGCGCCTCCCCCATCGTTCTGCGCAAGGGCGTCGCCCTGGACCAAGACTACGCCACGGCTGACGAATTCGAACGGTCGCCGTTCTATCAGGACCACCTGGCCCGCTGGGGATACCGTTGGTCGGCTTCGCTCGGCCTCAATGCCGGGGGCGACATTTGGGCGATCCCGATCCAGCGCACCCTCAAGCAAGGGCCGTTCGAGCCCGATGAAGCGAAGCGCATCGCGACGTTATGGCGTCCGCTGAGCGACGCTGCGACCTTGTCGCGCCAGCTCGGGTTCGCGCGACTGCTCGGCGCGGTCAACGGCCTCGACCATGTTGCGCAAGCCGCCATCGCTCTCGATCGGCGCGGTCATATTCTCGCTCATAACGCCGCGGTCGAAGCCGAGTTCGGCGTTCTGTTTGAACGGCTTCATGGACAGTTGGCGTTCTATGATCGCCGCAGCCAAGCGCGATTTGACGCGCTTATCGCCGCCGCGATCCTTAGACTCTCCGGTGGCCGCGGCGGCCCCGGCGGCGATACGCGTATCCGATCGCAGAGGCCGTCCGGCGCAATTGCGCGCAGTGACGCTTCGCGACTGGGGGCGATACGCGTTCACCGGCGCTCGCGTGCTGCTGCTGTCGAAGCGCGTCGACCCAAGCGAAGCCGCGCCGCCGCCCCTTTGGACTTACGGGTTGACCCCTGCGGAACAGCGCCTTGCCAGCCAACTCGTATCCGGTGTTTCGCTTGCCGAAGCGGCGGCGAAAATGGGTATCGGTTACGAGACCGCGCGCGCGCAGTTGAAGTCGATATTCGTCAAGACGGGAACGCATCGTCAAGCCGAACTTGTCGCGCTAATCGCGGGCGGCAAGAGCGGTCCCAAGCTATGATGCGGATTTGGTAGGGCCTGCGGGGCTTCTCCGAACTTGGCCAGTCTGTTTGCGGAGCGGCACAGCGTCGAAAGAGGTAGATGAGCTTCACCCAAATGGGGCATGACGCACCAAGGAGTGTCGGTGCAGATTGAGTGTCAGGCCGCCCGCGGTTCTCCGCAGGCGGCCTGTGGCTCCAACCTTCGAGGGAGGCATTTCATGCGCAAGATTCTCGTTCTCGCTCTGATTGCTCTCGCGCTCGCCGGCGGCGTCGCGGCCGGAACGTCGCTCCTCTCGCCACGGCCCGCCCACGCGGATTGCAATACCTGCAGCTGAAACCTCGCCTTTCGGAGGCCCTCCATGCGCAAGCTTCTCGCCCTCGCCCTTCTGGCTCTTGCTGTGTGCGGCGCCATCGCCGTCGTGAGCGTTGAACGCCCGACCCCCGCGCACGCCGATTGCGGCGGCTCGTGCGGCTGAAACCTCTCCCTCGGAGCGCCCCCATGCGCAAGCTCGTCGCCCTCGCTCTTTTGGCTCTCGCCCTCGGCGGCGGCGTCGCCGTCGTCAGCGTCGAACGCCCGACCTCCGCGCACGCCGATTGCGGCAGCGCGCGGCTGCTGAAACCTCTCCCTCGGAGGCCCACCATGCGCAAGCTGATCGCCCTCGCTCTTTTGGCTCTCGCTCTCGCCGGCGGCGTCGCGGCGGTCTCGACCTTCACCGCCAAGCCCGCGCTCGCCTGCGATAGCGGCTCGTGCCCCTGAACTCTCACCCGTTTTGGACCCTCGTCATGCGCAAGCTTCTCGCCCTCGCCTGTCTGGCCCTCGCCCTCGCCGGCGTCGCCGCCGTCGTCAGCGTCGAACGCTCAACTCCCGCGCGCGCCGATTGCGGCAGCGCCAATTGCTGAAACCTCTCCGTCGGAGCGCCCCCATGCGCAAGCTCGTCGCCCTCGCGCTCGCCGACGGGATCGCCGTCGTCAGCGTCGAACGCCCGACCCCAGCAAACGCGGATTGCAACTCCTGCGGCTGAAACTTCGCCTTTCGGAGGCCCACCATGCGCAAGCTTCTCGCCCTCGCTCTTTTGGCTCTCGCCCTCGGCGGCGGCGTCGCCGTCGTCAGCGTCGAACGCCCGACCTCGGCGCACGCCGATTGCGGCACCTCGGGCTGCTGAAACCTCTCCTTCGGAGCGCCGCCATGCGCAATCTCTTCGCCCTCGCCCTTCTGGTCTCGGCCCTCACTGGCGGCGTCGCCCCGCTAAGGTCCGCGCACGCGGACACAATCACGGACAATTTCAACTCACCCACGCTCAACTTCGCAATGGGCGCTGTTCGGATCGACAAACTACAGCGTCTCGACCGGCGCGAGCGGGTTGACGATCTCGTACAGTTCATCGTCCCCGAAATCCAGCAGGAACGGACGGCGGCGTCGTTTCCAACTTCAGCTTCGACGGCAATTTCACCCTCACCGTCGTCCAGAATATTTCCGGGATGCCGATCATCAATCCGCCCAGCTCTTACGTGAACGGCGGCCCCGTCGTGTTCGCGGCGAACGGTAGCAGCTTTATTGGTCCTTACAATGAACAAACCGGGCCGACGACCGAGGGCTCTGTCTTTGAGAACGGGGTCTATATCGGCGGCCAAAATTTCAGCCTGAGTTCCGCAAACCAATATCTTGCGTTATCAGCGCGTCGGCGACACCGTCTTCGAGTCGATCGCGCCGGAAGGATCGAGCACTTTCACCCAGTTGTATTCGGCGTCCGGGTCGATCTTCCTCGGGCCGACTTCCCTTAATCTCGGGCTTTTCGTCCAAGGGACCGAGCCGGTCACGACCGCCTCGGTCACCTACAGCGACTTCTCCGTCGTCTACGGAAACGATCCCTCGCAGCCCACCGTCGTGTCCGGCGTAACGGGCGGAACGGCCAGCGACCCGGCGGCGCTTCCGGGACAGTCCGTCGACGAAATCACCGGCTCCATCGGGCCGGCCGCGCCCCAGGACTTCTTCAAGTTCCGTTGGAACGGAGGCGGCCTTCAACTCTGTCGCCAATTTGGTCGGGGCGGACCCATCGTCGACCTACGACTTCGAATTGATGGGAGGCCCCGGCGGGTCAGCCGTTCTCAACTCCGCCGATTATTTCCAGGGGACGATTTTCTACAGCGAGCTCGCCGCCGGCGACTACGCCATCGGGATATCCACGACAAGCGCGCAGGACCCCACGTACTACATCGATTTTACAACCCCGATCGCCGGGGCGGTCCCGGAACCTTCGACCTGGGCGATGATGCTCGTCGGTTTCTCCGGCTTGGGGATGCTCGGTTTCCGCTCGCTCAGGCGGCCACACAAGTCCGGTTAGCCGGACGCAAGGAGACGAAGGAAGGGAACCTGTCTTGGCCCGGGGGAAGCGATCCATGCCGCCGAAGCGCCTTATCTTGATGCCCGGCGCGCAGGTGAGAAGGGTCGGTACGTAGGCCTATTGCGACTGGAGACCTTCAATGCGAGTTACATATATTGTTTCTGTCTGTATTTCCTTGTTCTTCGGCTCATCAATCAGCGAGGCGGCCAATATGGGCCATCATCCCGGAGAAGTTCTGACCACCTGGGAAGACTGGAACTCGTTGACCTATCCGCAAAGATGCGTTCATACCGCGACGCCAAAGATACATCAGTATGGAACCTCCACCCCAACCGGGAAGCCCGACCCTGCGGTGGTGGCCGCCTGTCAGCAGGTGACCTCGGCCGCCGCGCTCGATTGCTTGCGGCGCGAAGCCACGGCTGGAGCCGTCCGTTACACAAGCTTCAAGGCCGGAGCCATGCGCGTGTTCCCCGCTCTGACCGCCGACCAGGTCAAGGCGTGCGCAAGCCCATAGGTAGCCGCCGAGTGGCGGAGTGTACGCGCATTTCCATCCGACGGCGGTTGAGCGATGGGCGACCGGCGGACCGGGACGACGATGGCGGACGACCGCAGCTGGCGCCCTGCCGCCGTCTGCAGCCGACCGGGAAGGCAGCAACGGGGCGGATTGGATGCCCTCGCCACGCCGTCCGCCGCCCGCTCTTTGCGCATTCCTTCCCCTGCTGGAGCCCGCCGGGAACGCCCGCTTCGGGTCGAAAACGCAAATTCAAATTGCGACCCACCGAAACGGGAATTCGATAAGACGACGCGCGCCTCGATGGGGAACCGCGCTGGCCGGACCGCCAGCACCGTCGTCAGACCTCCCGCTCGACCGGCAGAGGCCATTTCCTGAGGCCCACGTCCTCGTCGCGGACCAGCACAATCGCAGCCAGCATCACGACGTTCGCCGCCATCACGTAATAGCTCGAGGCAAGCGGGTCGCCGGTGACGCCGACCAGCCAGGTGACCACATAGGTCGCCGTGCCGCCGAAGATCGCGACCCCGAGCGAATAGGTGAGAGCAAGGCCGGTCGAACGGACGGCGGGCGGGAAGATCAGCGGGATCAGGATGACCCCGACGGCGGCGCTCATCGCCTGCAGGAAGCTCAATGCGGCGACCGCCGCGACCAGCGTCGCCGCAGTCGGATTGGCGACGAGGAACGACATCACGGGGAAGAGCGCGATCATGAGCAAGACGCGCGGCGCGAGCGCCACGCGCCTTGATTCCCCACCGGTCGGCCAGCGCGCCGCCAACCAGCGCGCCAAGTCCGCCGCTGACTCCGAGCGTGACCGAGCCGAGCATCGCGGTCGAGGCCGGCAGATGCAGGGTCCGGATCGCATAGGGCGTCATGGCGATCAGGAAATACTGGGTGATCGTGCCGCCGGAGATGAGGGCGAGACCGATCAGCACGCGTGTCCAGCTCGTGCGGAGCACGGTCGAGAGAATTTGGGCCGTGCCCTTTTTCTTCGCCGCGGGATCGAGCGTCTCGTCGAGCTGGCGGCGCACGTACAATCCGACCGGGGCGATCATGACGCCGATCGCGAACGGGACGCGCCAGCCCCATGCCGCCATAGCTCGCCTTCGACAGCGCGAGCGCCAGCAGGAAGCCGATGGCGCCGCCCGCCAGGGCGCCGAGGTTCTGGCTGGCGAGCTGCCAGCTCGCAAAGAGCATGCGGCGGCCTGGCGGCGCGGCCTCCAGCACGAACATCGTCGCCGGCCCCACCTCCCCTCCCACGGCGAAGCCTTGCAGGAGGCGGGCGACGATCAGGAGAGCCGGCGCCCAAACTCCGATCGTGGCGTAACCCGGGGTCGCCGCGATGATCGCGCAGCCGACCGCCATGAGGGCGATCGACAGGATCATCGCCGGCTTCCGCCCCGCCCGGTCGCCATAGGCGCCGATGAGCGCCCCGCCGAGCGGCCGGGCGATGAAGCCGACGCCGAACGTCGCCGCCGACGCGAGATCGCTGACGAGGGGGTTGCTCGAGGGAAAGAAAGCCTCGCCGATCAGGTTGAGAAACGTCGCGTAGACGGTGAAATCGAAGAATTCGAAGCCGTTGCCGAGCACGGCGGCGAAGACGCCTTTGGCGCCGATCGGACGAACGGCCGCGGCGGAAACGGCGGCCTGCATGGGCGTTCCTCCCTGTCCCGCGGCCTCGATTCGCGGCTTACGGACCCGGCGGTCCGCCTGCGCGCGTCGGCCTCGCGGTTTCGCCGGCGCCGTGCGGGCCGGCCGACGCTTCGAGCATTGCAAACGTCATCTCGCATACTATGCCGTCAGGCAGAAATCGAACCTTCGCTTCTCCGCCGCTTGCGGCGAAAGCACGGGCAAGCAGACGCGATCCAAAACCGCTTCTCTCGGGCTCTGAGACGCGGGGGCCGCCGGATTCCATCCAGATCAGGCGCAGGAAACCTGGCCTGTCGGGGTCGGGAAACCAGCGGATGGCGATTTTGCCCTGAGATCCACCTAAGGCGCCGTACTTCACCGCATTGGTCGCAAGCTCATGAAGCGCCATGTTGAGCGCAAGGGCCGTATCGGATGTCACCTTGAAGGCGTGGCCCTCGATCTGGAAGCGCATGGGGTCCGCGCCGAGGTGCGGCTCCAGCGTGCTCCGGACCACGTCCGCGACGCCGGCCTCGGACCACGCGGCTGCGCTGAGCAAGTGGTGAGCGCGAGAGAGGGCGTGCAGCCGCGAGGAAAGCCTGTCCCGAAGGTCCGCCGGCGACGAAGCGCCGCGCTCCGCCTGGGCCACCATCGCGATCACCGACGCGAGCAGGTTCCTCACCCTATGGTTCAGCTCGGCCAGGAGCAGCTTCTGGGCCTCGTCGGAGCGTCTCCGCTCGGATATGTCTTGCACGGTCACGACGATCCCGTCGCCGAGCTTGGCCACGGTGCTGTGGTACCAACGTCCGCCGAGCTCGTACTCGGCCTCCGACGCGCGCCCCAATTCAAACACCCGTGCATAGCGCGGAAAGAGCTGCGGATGATCGCGCGCCTCCGGCAGTCGCTCGAGAAGCATCGCGCCGGCGATATCCGTGGGTCGCCCGCGCATGATCTTGCAGGCGGCCGGATTGGCGTAGCGGTATTCGAAGTCGACGACCCGGCCGGCCCGGTCGAGCGCCGCTCGATAGACCACGACCCCCTCGATGGAGATGTCCTGAACCGCTTTGAACAAAGGGTCCGCCTCCGGCGCCTGCGCCCGCCAGCTCGATCCGAGAACCGCCACCGTCAGAAGCGAACTCACGCCGAACAGAGCGAGCTCCGCCATTCCTCCATCGGAGGGGGAGCCGCCGCTCCAAAGCAACCAGTAGGCGAAAGCGCTCGCCAAGACGGCGAGCAGGCCGGGACCGAGGCCGAGCAGCGCGCTTCCCACGATCGCGGGCGCGTACAGCGCCTGAGCCGCCGCCCCGGCCGACCACCACTTCGACAATGCGGCGTCCGCGATCGCCGCGATCGAGGCGAGGGCGAAGGCCACGGCGTAGGGTCTGGCGCGGAACTTGAGAGCGGTCCATTCCAACAGAAGGTCCTCGCGTCATGCGCTGCCGGTTATCGAAGAATGGACACGCTCCCCGCCCGTCTCGCCTCCGCAGACCGGCAAAAATGCGCCGCCGGTTGACCCCCCTGAAGAAGGCGTATGGAGGGCCAGAATTGGAGTTCCTCAGGGCGCCGTCAACGCACACCGTAACACTCGGCGGACACACGGGCCCACGTCGGGTCAAACGATGGCCAGGGGCAACTCGAGGATCGAGGCCTGCGGGCGGTTGACCGCCAGGACAGGCCGTCGCTCCGGCCGTCCCGAGCGAACAGGGTCTGGCGCGGATCCGCCGTTCGTCGCATCAAGCTCGCTGTTCGCTCAATTAATTCCGCTGTTAATTCCGCTGTTCTTTAAAATAAATTCGCTGATCGCGCGTCGCAAATGACTGTTCTTTCTCGCGGCAATGAGCGCGGCGCAGCGCAGTCATGCCCCCGCGGCGCTCGCCTGAGCGAGTGGCGGCGCCCGCCCGGCGGGCCGGGCGCTTGGGCGCGAAGGGAGCCGGCTGAGTTTTCTGCTGCAACCTCTTGCAATTTGGCCGCAGACTCTGTACAAATCAAGAACAAGCGCTTTAAATCCTTGGGCCGATCCGAATATAAGCGGATGTTATACTAATCTTATATGTTTATACTGACCGCGGGGACGTAATTTACCCGTTTCCGTCCGCTAAGCCGTTGAAAAGGCGCAAAACGGCAATGGACAACCCTTGTAAACACTTGGCATGGATTTGGGGTCGGCGCCATTTGTTTGGCGTCGGCGCCGCAACCGCGCAACGACGCTTGATGTGGCGACATCGGCCTGCTTTGATCGTTTTGAGGTTGGCGCAGCTCGAGACCGGCCTGACGCATGAGAGCGATTCCCTACGAACTGGATGACGCAGCCGAGGCCTCTGCGCTGAAGAATGTTTCGGCTCGAGTCACCCTGGTCGTCGCGGTGGTCCTGGTCGTCGTCAAGCTGGCGGGCTGGCTGGTCACCGGCTCGATGGCCCTGCTCGCGTCCGCGGTCGAACTCGCTGGTCGATACCGGGGCCAGCATCGTGACGCTTTGGGGCGTCCGCTACGCCCAACAACCGCCCGATCGCGAACATCGTTTCGGGCACGAAAAGGGAGAGGCGGTGGCCGCCTTCACCCAGGCGAGCTTCCTCGCAGGCGCGGCATTTGTATTGGCTTTCCAGTCGGTTGAACGACTGGTCTTTCCCGTGCCGCTCGGCGGGCTTGAGATCGGCTTCTGGCTGATCGGCGCGAGCCTCGTCGTGGCCTGTGCGCTGGTCGCGATGCAAAGCTGGGTGGTGCGAAAGACGGGTTCGACCGCAATCGCGGCCGACCGGGCTCACTATCTGACCGATATCGGACTGAACCTGGCGGTGTTGGCGGCGCTCGCCGTGACCCAATTCACCGGATGGGCGCGCGCCGATCCAGCTTTCGCGATCGTCATCTCCGGCTATATGCTGTGGAGCGCCTACGCCATTTCCAGAGAGGCGCTGGAGCAGTTGCTCGACCGCGAGTTGCCCAGCGAGGACCGGCGCCGCATCAAGGCGGCCGTACGCGCCTGCGCGGGCGTACGCGACATTCACGACCTGCGCACCCGGTTTTCCGGCGACCGCACATTCGTCGAGTATCACCTCGAGGTCGATCCGGGACTGACCGTCGACATCGGCCACGCGATCGGCGACGCAACCGAACTCGCGGTCCAGAATCTGCTTTCTGGAACCGTCGAGGCGACCGCGCATGTCGAACCGCATGGTATCGAAGACGCGCGGCTCGACAACGTGGTCGCGAAGACATGAGCGCACGGTAGCTTAGCAGAATGGTCCACAACTCGGCGCAACCGCACGACCACGGAGCCGATCACGGTCATGGCGGCGGGGCGCACGTCCATTCTCCTGCGAGCTTCGGCAAGGCCTTCGCCGTCGGGATTTTGCTCAACCTAGGGTTTGTCTTGGCGGAGGCCGTCTTTGGAATCCTCGCCAATTCCGTCGCCCTCCTCGCGGACGCGGGGCACAACCTCGGCGACGTCCTTGAACTCGCCGTCGCGTGGCTCGCGAGCGAACTGGTCAAGCGCGCGCCTTCGGCGCGTTTCACCTACGGCCTTCGCGGTTCGTCGATTCTAGCGGCGTTGTTCAATGCCGTCGCCTTACTGCTGACGGTCGGCGCGATCTCGTGGGAGGCGATCCTGCGGCTCGGTGCGCCCGAGCCTGTCGCGGAAAAAACGATGATGATCGTCGCCGCGGCCGGCATCCTGGTCAATGGCGCCTCCGCCTGGCTGTTTGCATCCGGCAGAAAGCAGGACATCAATCTGCGCGGCGCTTTTTTGCACATGGCCTCTGACGCGGTGGTTTCGGCGGGGGTGGTGGCCGCCGCCCTGGTGATCCTGTTGACCAATTGGTTTTGGCTCGATCCGGCCATGAGCCTGGCGATCAACGCGGTCATCGTCTGGGGCACGTGGGGGCTGCTCCGAGATTCGTTCGGCATGTCCATGGCTGGGGTGCCGCCGAGCGTCGACCCGGCCAAGGTGCGCGAGTTCCTGGCGACGAGGGCGGGGGTCGCTTCGATCCACGACTTCCACGTCTGGGCGATCAGCACCACCGAATTCGCCCTGACCTGCCATCTCGTGATGCCCGCCGGCCATCCGGGCGATCCCTTCCTGCACCAACTCGCGGCAGACATCGCAAACCGCTTCGGAATTGGCCATTCGACCCTCCAGATCGAGACGGACCCGAATGTCGCCTGCGCGCTGGCTCCCGAAGGAGTCGTATAGCGCCGAAGCAGGAGGATATGACGACCGCAACGTGCGCCCGGCGATCGACCCCGCTCTGCTCGATCCCGACTTCTTACCGCAAAACGTGACGGAGACCGCCCCTCAGGCGCTCGCCCTAGGCTGCGTCGAGTCGAAAAAAGAGCCGCCCGAAGGCGGCCCTTCTTGGTTTGCAGGGCGGCAGATCTTATTCGGCCGCCGACTTCGACCTCTCCTTGCGCGGAGCCGTGTCGACTGCCGGCGCCGCGAGCGGCAAGGCCGCCGGGGCCTCGGAGGCCTCGGCCTTCTGCGCCAGGATCAGCGTGTCGCGCATCGAAGCGATGGCGCGCAGTTTCGTCATAGCCGCGCCCGTGCCGGCCGGGATCAGGCGGCCGACGATCACGTTCTCCTTCAGACCCTCGAGCGTGTCGATCTTGCCGTTGACCGCGGCCTCCGTGAGCACCCGCGTCGTCTCCTGGAAAGACGCGGCGGAGATAAAGGACCGCGTCTGCAGGCTCGCCTTGGTGATGCCGAGCAGCACCGGCACGCCGCTCGCGGGCTTCTTGCCCTCCGCCAATGCCGCCTCGTTGGCGGTCTCGAGGTCGATCGCGTCAACCTGCTCGCCGACCAAGAAGTCGGTGTCGCCGGCGTCGACGATGTCGACCTTCTGCAGCATCTGGCGGACGATCACCTCAATGTGCTTGTCGTTGATGCTGACCCCCTGCAGGCGGTAGACCTCCTGGATCTCGTTGACGAGATAGGCCGCCAGCTCCTCAACGCCCTTGATCGCGAGGATATCGTGCGGGGCGGGATTGCCGTCGACGATGTACTCGCCCTTCTCGATGACGTCGCCGTCCTGAAGATGAATGTGCTTCGACTTCGGGATCAGGTACTCGACCGAATTCGACGCCCTCCTCGCTCGGCTCGATCGATAGGCGCTGCTTGTTCTTGAAGTCGCGCCCGAACCGCACCGTGCCGGAAATCTCGGCGATGATCGCGTGATCCTTTGGGCGGCGCGCCTCGAACAGCTCCGCCACGCGCGGCAGACCGCCGGTGATGTCGCGGGTCTTGGCGCTGTTGATCGAGATACGGGTGATGACGTCGCCCGCGCGCACGGTCGCGCCCGGCTCGTAGGAGATGATCGACTCGACCGGCAGCAGATAGCGCGCGTCGCCGCCGCGTGGCAGCTTGGCGATCTTTCCGTCCTTGCCCTTGATCACCAGCGCCGGCTTGAGGCTTGCGGTGCGAGGCGTCGATCGCCAGTCGGTGACGATGCGCTTGGCGATGCCGGTCGCCTCGTCGACCTGCTCCGACATCGAGGAGCCCTCGACCAAGTCCTCGAAGCCGATGACGCCATCGACCTCGGTGAGGATGGGACGGGTGAACGGATCCCATTCGGCGATCCTTTGGCCGCGCTTGACCTTGTCACCCTCGTCGACCTTGAGTTCGAGCGCCATACTGAACACGGTGCACCGCGCGCTCGGCCCCGCTGCGGTCATGGATGACCACGGCCACGTTGCGCGCCATCGCCATCAGGTCACCGTTGGAGTTTCGAGCGAGGTTGCGGTTGCGGATCGTCACGTCGCCGTCAAAGTTCGAACTCGATGAAGGACTGGTCCGCGAGCTGGGCCGCGCCGCCGATGTGGAAGGTACGCATTGTGAGCTGGGTGCCCGGCTCACCGATCGACTGCGCCGCGATAACGCCGACCGCCTCGCCGAGGTTGACGGGGGTGCCGCGCGCCAGATCGCGCCCGTAGCAGAGGGCGCAGACGCCGTTCTTCGCCTCGCAGGTCAACACGGAGCGAATCTTCACCTCCTGGATGCCGGCCGCGTTGATCGCCGGCATGTGCTCCTCGGCAATCATCTGGCCCGCCTCGACGATCACGGCGCCGTCGGCGTCACGCAGCGTCTCGGCCGAAGTGCGGCCGAGGATGCGGGTCGCGAGCGAGGCCACCACGGTGCCGGCGTCGACGATCGCGCGCATGCTGATGCCGCGCTGCGATCCGCAATCGACCATAGTGATGATCGAGTCCTGCGCGACGTCGACCAGCCGGCGAGTAAGGTAGCCCGAGTTCGCGGTCTTAAGCGCGGTGTCGGCCAGGCCCTTCCGGGCGCCGTGGGTGGAGTTGAAGTACTCGAGAACCGACAGGCCCTCCTTAAAGTTGGAGATGATCGGGCTCTCGATGATCTCGCCCGACGGCTTGGCCATGAGGCCGCGCATCGCGGCAAGCTGGCGCATCTGAGTAGGCGAGCCGCGCGCCCCGGAATGCGACATCATGTAGATCGAGTTGATCGGCCTGTCGCGGCCGTGCTCGTCCTTCCGCACCGCCGAGATGCCCGCCATCATCTCCTCGGCGAGCTTGTCGGAGCACTTCGCCCAGGCGTCGACGACTTTGTTGTACTTCTCGCCCTGGGTGATTAGGCCATCGTTGTACTGCTGCTCGTACTCCTTCGTCAGCGCCGACGTCTCCGCGATGCGCTTGGTCTTCGTCTCCGGGACGACCATGTCGTCCTTGCCAAAGGAGATGCCGGCCTTGAAAGCCTCGCGGAAGCCGAGCGCCATGATCCGGTCGCAGAAGATGACCGTCTCCTTCTGACCGCAGTTGCGGTAGACGATGTCGATCATGTTGGAGATTTCCTTCTTCGTCATCAGCTTGTTGACGACGTCGAAAGAGATCTTCGCATGCTCGGGCAGAAGCTCGCCGAGGATCAGGCGCCCGGGCGTAGTGTCGAAGATTTTCGCAACCCGCTCGCCCTTCTCATTATAGGTCCAGGCGCGGCCCTTGATCCTTGTATGCAGCGTGATCGCATTGGCTGCAATGGCGTGCTCGATCTCGCCCATCTCGCTATAGACGCCTCGCAGCGGGCGCTTCGTCTTCGGATCTTCCTCGTACTGGCCAGGCTCGCCGTCGCGCATTAACGACACGTAGTAGAGGCCGAGAACGATGTCCTGGCTGGGCACGATGATCGGCTGGCCATTGGCGGGGTGCAGGATGTTGTTGGTCGACATCATCAGCACGCGCGCCTCGAGCTGCGCCTCGAGCGACAGCGGGACGTGCACGGCCATCTGGTCGCCATCGAAGTCGGCGTTGAAGGCCGAGCAGACAAGTGGGTGGAGCTGGATCGCCTTGCCCTCGATCAGCACCGGCTCGAACGCCTGGATGCCGAGGCGGTGCAGGGTCGGGGCGCGATTGAGCATCACCGGGTGCTCGCGGATCACCTCGTCGAGGATGTCCCAGACCTCCGGCTTCTCCTTCTCGACCAGCTTCTTCGCCTGTTTGACGGTGGCCGACAGGCCCTTCGCGTCGAGCCGCGAATAGATGAACGGCTTGAACAGCTCGAGCGCCATCTTCTTCGGCAGGCCGCACTGATGGAGCTTGAGCTCCGGGCCGACCACGATGACCGAGCGGCCCGAATAGTCGACGCGCTTGCCGAGCAGGTTCTGACGGAACCGGCCCTGCTTGCCTTTGAGCATGTCGGCGAGCGACTTCAGCGGGCGCTTGTTGGCCCCGGTGATGACGCGCCCGCGCCGGCCATTGTCGAACAGCGCGTCGACCGACTCCTGCAGCATCCGCTTCTCGTTGCGGATGATGATGTCGGGCGCGCGCAGCTCCATCAACCTCTTCAGACGATTGTTGCGGTTGATCACGCGCCGATAGAGGTCGTTGAGATCGGATGTCGCGAACCGGCCGCCGTCGAGCGGAACCAGCGGGCGCAGGTCCGGCGGGATAACGGGGATCTCGGTCATGATCATCCATTCAGGCTTGTTGCCCGAATGGATGAAGGCCTCGATGATCTTGAGCCGCTTGGCGAGCCGCTTCGGCTTCAATTCGCTCTTCGACTCGGCGATCTCGACCTTGAGGTCCTCGGCGATCTTCTGCAGGTTCATGCCCTTGAGAATCTCGCGGATCGCCTCGGCGCCGATCATCGCGGTGAAGCTGTCCTGCCCGTATTCGTCGAGCGCGCGCAGATAGTCGTCCTCGCTAAGGAGCTGACGGTCCTTGAGCGGCGTCAGGCCCGGATCGAGCACGATATAGGACTCGAAATAGAGGATTCTCTCGAGGTCCTTCAGCGTCATGTCGAGCAGGAGGCCGATGCGCGAGGGCAGCGACTTCAGGAACCAGATGTGGGCAACGGGGGCGGCAAGCGAGATGTGGCCCATGCGCTCGCGCCGGACACGCGACAAAGTTACCTCGACGCCGCACTTCTCGCAGATCACGCCCTTGTACTTCATACGCTTGTATTTACCGCACAGGCACTCGTAGTCCTTGATCGGCCCGAAGATGCGGGCGCAGAACAGTCCGTCGCGCTCGGGCTTGAACGTGCGATAGTTGATCGTCTCGGGCTTCTTGATCTCGCCGAACGACCACGAAAGGATCTTCTCGGGGCTCGCGATGGCGATCTGGATCTGATCGAACGCCTGCGGAGCGGCGACTGGCGCGAACGGATTGGTGATTTCCTGGTTCATTCTCGTCTCCCGCGTGGCTCGCCGTCCGTCGACGAGACCGCGCTCTCATGGAAGAAACCGCGGCACGATCGCCGCGGGCAAAACTGGCGCGGCGCCGCTTGCGGGGCGCGCCTTGAACGCTACTCGGCGGCCTCCGCTGGCGGCGCCTCTTCCGGCAGTCGTTTGACCGACGCCAGTTCGACGTTGAGGCCGAGCGAGCGCATTTCCTTGACCAGCACGTTGAAGCTCTCCGGGATGCCCGATTCGAACGTGTCGTCGCCGCGCACGATCGCCTCGTAGACCTTGGTGCGGCCAGCGACGTCGTCCGACTTGACGGTCAGCATCTCCTGCAGCGTATAGGCCGCGCCATAGGCTTCGAGCGCCCAGACCTCCATTTCGCCGAAACGCTGCCCGCCGAACTGGGCCTTGCCGCCCAGCGGCTGCTGGGTGACGAGGCTGTAGGGGCCGATCGAGCGGGCGTGGATCTTGTCGTCGACCAGATGGTGAAGCTTCAGCATGTAGATGTAGCCCACCGTCACCTTGCGGTCGAAGGGGTCACCGGTGCGGCCGTCGAACAGAGTCACCTGCCCCGAAGGATCGAGGCCGGCCTTCTTCAGCATATCGACAATGTCCTTCTCGCGCGCCCCGTCGAACACCGGGGTCGCAATCGGCACGCCACGGCGCAGGTTCTGGCCGAGCTCGACCAGACTCTTTTCGTCGAGCTCCCTGATCGTCTCGTCCTCGCCGTAGATCTCCCTGAGCTTGCCGCGCAGCGCGTTGGCGTCGTTCGAGCGCAGGTAGGCGTCGACCGTCTCGCCGACCTGCCGTCCGAGGCCCGCGCAGGCCCATCCCAGATGGGTCTCGAGGATCTGCCCGACGTTCATTCGGCTCGGCACGCCGAGCGGGTTCAGGACGATGTCGACCGGCGTGCCGTCATCGAGGAAGGGCATGTCCTCCTGCGGCACGATGCGCGAGACGACGCCCTTGTTGCCGTGCCGTCCCGCCATCTTGTCGCCGGGCTGGATCTTGCGCTTCACCGCGATGAAGACCTTGGCCATCTTCATTACGCCAGGCGGCAGCTCGTCCCCGCGCTGCAGCTTCTCGACCTTGTCGAGGAAGCGGCTTTCCAGCGACTTCTTCGACTTGTCGTACTGCTTGCGCATCGCCTCGATCTCCGACATCGACTGGTCGGATTCGAGCGCGAAGCTCCACCATTGCGACCGCGGCTGCTCGTCGAGCAGGGCGCGGGTCAGCACTTGATCTTTCTTGAAGCCCTTCGGCCCCGACAGCGCGCGCTTGCCCTCCAGGGTCTCGGCGAGACGTGCGTAGACGTTACGGTCGAGGATAGCCTGCTCGTCGTCGCGGTCCTTGGCGAGCCGCTCGATCTCCTCGCGCTCGATCGCCTGGGCGCGCTCGTCCTTGTCGACGCCGTGGCGGTTGAAGACACGCACTTCGACGATGGTGCCCTGGACGCCCGGCGGGACGCGGAGCGACGTGTCGCGCACGTCCGACGCCTTCTCGCCGAAGATGGCGCGCAGGAGCTTTTCTTCCGGCGTCATCGGGCTCTCGCCCTTCGGCGTGATCTTGCCGACCAGGATGTCGCCGGCCTGCACCTCCGCGCCGATGTAGACGATGCCGGCCTCGTCGAGGTTCTTCAGCGCCTCTTCCGACACGTTCGGAATGTCGCGGGTGATCTCCTCCGGCCCGAGCTTGGTGTCGCGGGCCATCGCCTCGAACTCCTCGATGTGGATCGAGGTGAACACGTCGTCCTTGACGATGCGCTCGGAGAGCAGAATCGAGTCCTCGAAGTTGTAGCCGTTCCACGGCATGAAGGCGACGAGCACGTTGCGGCCGAGCGCCAGATCGCCGAGATCGGTCGACGGCCCGTCGGCGATGATGTCGCCAGCCTCGACGCGGTCGCCGACCTTCACCAGCGGCTTCTGATTGATGCAGGTCGACTGGTTCGAACGCTGGAACTTCATGAGCCGGTAGATGTCGACGCCGGGCTTGGCCGCGTCGGTCTCGTCGGTCGCGCGGATAACGATGCGGGTCGCATCGATCTGGTCGATGATCCCCGCCCGGCGCGCGACGATCGCCGCACCCGAGTCGCGCGCCACGATCGCCTCCATGCCGGTACCGACGAGCGGCGCGTCGGAACGCACCAGCGGAACCGCCTGACGCTGCATGTTGGAACCCATGAGCGCCCGGTTGGCGTCGTCGTTCTCGAGGAACGGGATCAGCGCCGCGGCCACGGAGACGAGCTGCTTCGGCGACACATCCATGTAGTCGACGTGGTCGGCCGCGAGCAGCACGACGTCGCCGGCCCGCCGGCAGACGATCAGGTCGCCGGTGAGGTGGCCGTTGTCGATAGGCGTATCGGCCTGCGCGACCGCGTATTTCTGCTCCTCCATCGCGGACAGATAGGCGACCTCCTCCGTCACCCTGCCCTCGCGCACCCTGCGATAGGGGCTCTCGATGAAACCGTACTTGTTCACGCGCGCGAACGTGGCGAGCGAGTTGATCAGGCCGATGTTTGGGCCTTCCGGCGTCTCGATCGGACAGATGCGCCCGTAATGGGTCGGATGCACGTCGCGCACCTCAAAGCCGGCCCGTTCGCGGGTAAGTCCGCCCGGACCGAGCGCCGAGAGGCGGCGCTTGTGGGTGATCTCGGAGAGCGGGTTCGTCTGGTCCATGAACTGGGAGAGCTGCGAGGAGCCGAAGAACTCGCGGACCGCGGCCGCCGCGGGCTTTGCGTTGATGAGGTCCTGCGGCATGATCGTGTCGATCTCGACCGACGACATGCGCTCCTTGATCGCGCGCTCCATCCGCAGGAGGCCGATGCGGTACTGATTTTCCATCAGCTCGCCGACCGAGCGGACTCGCCGGTTGCCGAGGTGGTCGATGTCGTCGATTTCGCCGCGGCCGTCCCGCAGGTCGACCAGCGCCTTGACCACCGCCAGAATGTCCTCCTTGCGCAGCGTCCGCTGCGTATCGGGAGCGTCGAGGTCGAGGCGCATGTTCATCTTCACGCGACCCACCGCCGACAGGTCGTACCGCTCGCCGTCGAAGAACAGCGACTGGAACATCGCTTCCGCGCTTTCGATGGTCGGAGGCTCGCCCGGACGCATCACCCGGTAGATGTCGAAGAGAGCGTCCTCGCGCGAGGCGTTTTTGTCGACTTTGAGCGTGTTGCGGATGTAAGGTCCGACGTTGACGTGGTCGATGTCGAGGATCGGCAGCTCGCTGAAGCCCGTCTCGAGCAGCGCGGCAAGCGACTTCTCGCTGATCTCGTCGCCGGCCTCGGCGTAGATTTCGCCCGTCTCCGGATTGTAGAGATCCTCCGCGATGTACTGCCCGTAAAGGTCGGAGTCAGCGGCGAGCAGGGCTTTCAGGCCCTTCTCGGAAAGCTGACGGGCCGAACGCACCGTCAGCTTGCGGCCAGCCTCGATTGCGACCTCTCCGGTGTCGGCGTCGATCAGGTCGACGGAGGCCTTCAGGCCTTTCGTCCGCTCGGGATCATAAGGCACGCGCCATCCGTCATTCATGCGGGTGTAGGTGATCGTGCGGTAGAAGGTCTTCAGGATCTCTTCCCCGTCGAGCCCGAGCGCGAAGAGGAGCGAGGTGACGGGAATCTTCCTGCGCCGGTCAATGCGCGCATAGACGATGTCCTTCGCGTCGAACTCGATGTCGAGCCACGATCCGCGATAGGGAATGATCCGCGCGGCGAACAGCAACTTGCCCGAGGAATGGCTCTTGCCCTTGTCATGGTCGAAGAACACGCCCGGCGAGCGGTGCATCTGCGAGACGATGACGCGCTCGGTGCCGTTGACGATGAAGGTGCCGTTCGGCGTCATGAGTGGCATGTCGCCCATGTAGACGTCCTGCTCCTTGATGTCCTTGACGGACTTCGCCTGCGTCTCCGGATCGACGTCGAACACGATCAGTCGCAGCGTCACCTTGAGCGGGGCGGCGTAGGTCATGCCGCGCTGGCGGCACTCGTCGAGGTCATATTTCGGTTCCTCGTATTCGTACTTGACGAATTCGAGATGCGCCGTGTCGGCGAAGTCCTTGATCGGAAACACCGACTTGAACACCGCCTGCAAGCCCTCGTTGGGACGGGCGCCCTTCGGCGCATCCCTCAGGAGGAATTGGTCGTACGACGCCTTCTGCACCTCGATCAGGTTCGGCATTTCGCCGACCTCCTTGACGTGCCCGAAGACCTTGCGAACGCGCTTGCGGCCGGTGAATGTCTGCGCCATGTCGTTCCTCAATGCTCGAAAGCCCGACCGGCGATCGGCGGATCGCCCTTGGGCTGTCGGGGCGTTGCGTACGCCCCTGGATGTCCTCTGCCTCGGCGCTCCGGCCCCACAGCCGCCTGCGCCCCGCGAGAGGGCTAGAAAACGTCAATCTCAAAAACGCCCGAACGGCCCCGCGGCGTGACCGCCCGGGACCGTTCCCTTTTCTCCCGTTCGCGAGCCCAAAGGGACCCGCGCGCTCGTCACTTGAGCTCGACTTTCGCGCCGACTTTCTCCAGGGCGGCCTTGATCTTCTCGGCCTCTTCCTTGGTGACGCCTTCCTTGACGGGCTTCGGCGCTCCTTCGACCAGGTCCTTGGCCTCCTTCAGGCCTAGCGCGGTGATCGCGCGGACTTCCTTGATGACCTCGATCTTCTTGTCGCCAATGGCGGCGAGGACGACGGTGAACTCAGTCTTCTCCTCGACCGGCGCGGCGGCGGCGGCGCCGGCGGCCGGCGCGGCGGCGACGGCGACCGCGGCGGCCGCCGAGACGCCCCACTTGGCTTCGAGGAGTTTCGCGAGCTCAGCGGCTTCGAGAACCGTCAGGGAAGAGAGTTCGTCGACGATTTTTTCGAGATTGGCCATTTTTGAGACTTCCTTATATGGGTTCGATTTGAGGAAATGGAAGAGCCCGGCTCAGGCTGCATCTTTGGCGGCGTAGGCGCCGACCACACGCGCGAGCTTGGCGGCCGGCGCGGTGGCGAGCTGGGCGAGCTTGGTCGCGGGCGCGTTGATAAGGCCCACGAGTTTGGCGCGCAGCTCGTCGAGGGAGGGCAAGGTCGCGAGCGCCCTGACCCCTTCGACGTCGAGAGCAGTCCTACCCATGGCGCCGCCGAGGAGCACGAATTTCTCGTGGTCCTTGGCGAAAGCCACGGCTGCCTTGGCCGCCGCCACCGGATCGGCCGAATGGGCGATCAGGGTCGGACCCTTGAGCAAGGGGCCGATCGAGGCGACGTCCGTGCCTTTGAGAGCAATCTGGGCGAGACGGTTCTTGGCGACCTGGACGGAAGCGCCAGCTGCCTTCATCTGCTTGCGCAGACGCTGCATCTGGGCGACCGTCAAGCCGGAATAATGCGCCACGACCACGACCGAGCTCTTCGAGAAGACCTCGTTCAGGGCCGCGACAGCTTCTTTCTTTTCCGTTCTATCCACGGGTGCTGTCTCCGGTCGGCGGACCTTTCAGGCCGCCTGTTGCACATGCCGCGCCGCGCGAATCAAGGAGACTCGAGCGCCGCGACGACTTGCGCCTGTCCCCGGAGGTGGGCGAACCCAACGCCGGACAGAAGGTTCGAACCGCATTGACCGTGATGTTCACCCCCACGGTTTCAAAACCCGGTCTTCCCCGTCTATGCTGGCCCCGGACCCTTTTGCGGGCCTTCGGAATTAAGCGTTTGGCCGAAAAGCTTCACGCGCCGGCAGTCTCGGACAGGACATGGCCGGAAGGGACGCAAGGGTCTTCCCTCCGTCCTCCGGCCTATCCGCCGCTCCTCTTCGCGCCTTCCTCAATGAGGTTCAACCCGAACAGGGCGGTAGCCATGTATGATCATTCGGGGTCGCATCGCGCCGCCAACCCCGGTCGGGTTTCATAGCGGGTTTGTGTAAGGGGTGCAAGGGGCGGACGAAAAAATTCTCGACCACCCGAAAACTGGGGCGCCTCAAAAGCGCAGCGGAGTGGCGCTCGGTCGAAGGGGCGCGCGCAGCACCAGCAAAGGGCGACGATAAATCGACGAACAGTATCAATCCCTCTCGCAGTCCGCTCAAGCGCCCTTTCAAGAAATCCGATCCCGCCTGAAAGACCGGCCCGCCGCGGCGCGCTCGAAGGGTCCGATCTGGCTTCCCCGCCAAGTCTGGCATCCTTGTCGACCTATGTTAACACCGGGAAGCCCTGGTTAAGCAGAATTCGTTCGGTTGACCAAGGCGCAATTGCGTAATTTTTGTATGTGTTTTCCAATAGATATGCGGTCACTTGGATAAAAAGCGCGAAGTCTTCGCCGTGGATAAGGTTCGCTCTCGACGCCTGTTATCCCCACAATCAGGGAGATAAGCTTCCTGTTCTTTCCGCTTGCTACGCATCAAATCGCTCGTGGAAGCGATTGGAATCAAAGCTTTACCGCGCGACAGAGCGCAAAGATCTGGGGCTCCGCCCTGTTGGCAGGGAGAAATAGGGAGAGCTCCGATGGCGAAATCCTTATGCAGCTTAGGCGCCCGACCCGGGCCAGCCAAAATGACGGTGCAGTCGCTGTTCGGCGATCGCATCCAAGACGGCCAGCGGGTCCCAGGCTGGGGCTGATTTCACCTGTTCCCGGGTGACGTCCACGCCGATGCGCCGATCCCCCCAGTCGATCTCCGCTACCGCGTAGGGCGCAAGTTGGACGAGCTTGCCCGGCAGCCAGTGGCCCGTGTCGACGACGAAATAACGCACCGTCCACTGGACGTCGTCGATGAGCACATTGTCGACAGCGCCGATGTCTCCGTCGACAGCGTGGACCGCATAGCCCTTGATCGCGGCGGCGCTGCCAAGATGCGGATCGCCATGAAGACCCTCGAGGTCTGCGGTTCGCCCCGTTGCGACTTCGGCGGGGAGCGGCTCGCCGGAAGGTTGTGCGACAACCGCTTCGGCGCCGAACTGAGAGGCGCCCCAATAGGGATCCCATCCGTAATAATCGTAAAGGCGCTTCTCCAGCTGTTCGGTCACCGGCTCGTCCTCCAGCGCATCCGGACTTGCCTGGATCTGGCTCGTGTTGAGATTGACCCGCAACGTGATCAACTCGCCGCCAAAGCTGAACATCGGAATCGCGGGCTTCGGCGGCAGATCGATCGGCCTGATCGCCGAGCGATGGATCAGCACTTTGCGTCCCGGCAACCAATGACCCGTGTCGACGACCATCCAGCGGACCTTCCAGGTCCGGTCGTCGAACAGGAAGTCCTTGACGGCGCCGACGCGACCGTCGCTGGCCGCGACCGCGCATCCAATCAAGCCACCCGCGACGAACAACATTGCCCGACCTCCTTCGTGATTGTAGGCGCCGCCTGGCCAATTGGCCCGGATCCGGCGGCGATGACATTGTTAGAGCATGACTCTCGTCCGACCGAAACTGGCTGGCTTGACCGCTTGCCGGACGCCCGGCGGGGGAGCATGATCCAGTCCCCGCAACCCGTCGAGCGCTAAGCGCGGCCTGCCCTCGCAAAAGCTCAGGTGAGCATGCCCGCTCAAACTCCCTCGATCGCCGCCCTCGACGCCGTCGCCTTCGCGCAAAACCTCGACCGCCTCGCCGAAATCCTCGCGGCCTGCGTACACGAAGGCGCGAGCGTCGGCTTCCTTTCGCCGTTCGCGATCGACGAGGCGCGCGCCTACTGGCGCGACAGGGTTGCCCCGGCCCGCGCAGCGGGCGCCAAGCTCGTTCTCGTCGCGACCCTCGGCGGCGATGTCGTCGGGACCGCGCAACTCGATCTCGACCTGATGCCGATCAAGCGCCATCACGCCGAAGTCTCCAAGGTTTTGGTCGATCCGAAATTCCGTCGCATGGGGATCGCTCGGGCCTTGATGGCGGGGATCGAGCGGCTGGCCTCAGAGACCGGCCGCTGGCTCCTGACCCTCGATACGGCGGGAGACGCGGCCGAGGCGCTTTACCGGTCACTCGGCTACCAGCTCGCAGGCGTGATTCCCTCCTACGCCCGAAACCCCTTCGAGGATCGCTACGACGCCACCCGGATCATGTACAAGAACCTGCGGAGCGGCTGAGCGAAGATCGACGATCGAAGGGTGAACGCGACCCGGTGCGCCGAGCCCACGCCGGTGGGACAGCCGGGTCGGCTGCGGGTCGGCTGGCGACCTGGCCAACGCGCTCTTGCGCTTGATTCGACCGGCCGGCGCGGCGCCCGTGAAACCACCCAAAAAATCGCCGCTCTCATGAAAAGGTTCGCTGTTCTCTCGCAAAAGTACCCTGTTCCTCGAATTCGAATTCGCTGATCTTTCCGCCGAAAGCGCCGTCGGACGCCTGGCTCGGCCCCATCGGCGGCGCGCGAGGAGCACAGCGGCGCCCATTCGGCGGGAGGACCGTGACCCGTTCGCATTTGAGCGGCGTGGAAGCGAAATGTCTTGACATATCGGAGCTTATGTTCCATATTTGTTCTCTTTAAGAGGCTGCCCGAATGAAGTCGATCCGTCCCTCTCGACCCGTCGCACCCTCCACGACCCTGCCGGTCGCGCAAGCCCGTGACTTCGATCCCGTCCCGACGGGCGCGCCGAGGGCCATGCTGAGCCTATGCGTCAAGCCTCGCCCGGCAAATCCGATTGCTTTCCCTTCGAACCCTTTGAAAAAGCTCAAAACCGCAATGGGCGGCTCTTGTAAAAAGTTGGCATGGATGCGCTGCCGGCGCTCGATGCGTTTGGCGCCGGCGCCCGAATTGGCTAGCTTCAAGGCGACCGACGGCCGGGCGCGGAGGCGAGCGCTGAATGATGAGCGAACGGAGGCGCCAAGGGCTCGGCGGGCGCTTTCTGCTGGCGCTTTTGACCCTTTATGCGTTGGCGCTGCTCGCGCCTGATTTCGCTCGGCTGGCCCGGCCTCTGGGCTCCTTCGGCGTTGCGGCCAACGCGGACGGGCTGATCTACGACGTCCAGAAACCGTTCGCGACCAAAGAGGATTCGCCGGCTTGGCAGGCGGGGCTGCGCGTCGGGGACCGTCTCGACCTCGCCGCCATGCGCTGCGCGCCGATCGGCACGGAGCTTTGCGCCAGCACGCTCACCTTATGGGGCGGCGTCACCTACGTCTTGCCCGGCCGTATGGCGACTCTGCTCTTGAAGGACGGAGCCGGCCAGCTGGAGCGCGCAGTCTCGCTGGTCGCCGAGCCGCGCCCCACCTCGCTCGCGCTCCACGCCGCGGTGCTGCTCGACCAGATCGCCGGAATCCTGGTCGTGCTTGGCGCGGCCTATCTGGTCTGGATTCGTCCGGGTCCCATGACCTGGGGTTTCTTCGCCTATACGATGTACTTCAACCCCGGCCAATGGTTTCAGGTGAACGCCTGGCTCCAGCAATGGCCAACGGCCCTGTTCGCGCTGGATGTCGCGTCCTGCGTCATGCAGGCTGCGGGCTATACGGGCCTTCTGCTCTTCGCGCTACGCGCGCCGGTCGACCGATGCGAAGGACGGTGGCGCCTGGTCGAGCGGACGCTGCCGGCGCTCGCCATTCTCTTCCTCGCGATCGCCCTCGTGAGTCTCGGCAGCATCTTCGGCTATCCAACCGAGTTCGCGATGCAGGCCTCGATCCTGCTTGGCTTCGCGGTCAGCGCCGCCGCCGTCGGAATCCTGCTCGGGCGCCGGAGAGATCTGTCGCCGCGCGATTACCAGCGGATCCGCTGGGTCATTTGGGGCTGCCTGATCGGTCTTCCCGCCTACCTCATTGCCGAAATCTCCATGGAGACCTCGCTGCCGGCCACCCTGTTCGGCGAAGGCGCGGTAACGGAGGATGTCTCGGGCTTCATCTATCTCATCAACGGGATTTTGTGCCTGTTCGTCGTGGAAGCGGTGCGCCGGCCGACCGTGGTCAGCGTATGGGTCCCGCTGCGGCGTGCGACCGTGCTCGGCCTCCTGCTCAGCGTCCCGGCCTTTTTCGTGCATGAGGAGCTCAACACGATCAACGAATGGACCAGCCTGCCGGAATGGGCCTGGGTGCTGGCGGCCTCGGCGCTCATCTTCCTGATCTCGCGTGCGCACGAACGGCTGACCGAGCTGGCGGACCGGCTGTTCGACCGGAACTTCCGCCGCGCGGAGTATCAGCTCGCCGGGGTCGGCCGGACGATCCAGTGGGCCGACAGCCTCGAAGAAATCGATCGCCTGCTGGTGGATGAACCTTCGCGGTCCCTGCGACTGGCATCCGCGGCGCTGTTCCGTGAGGAAAACGGCGTCTTCCGCCGCCGCGCGAGCGCGGGATGGGGGGCCGCGGACGCCGATCGCTTGGCGCCGGCGCAGCCGCCGCTCGCCGCACGGCTCGACGACGGGCCGTTTCGGGTTGCCGGGCGAAGGACCGATCCGCAGGACGCTCGGCTTCCCGCTGATCTGGCGCGGCCGGTGCTCGGCGTGCCGATTGGAAACCCGCGGCGCTGCTACGCGGTGCTTCTGTACGGAGGACACGAGGAGGGAACCGACCTCGACGAGGCCGAGCGCGAGCTTCTGAGCCGCCTCGCCCGCGACGCGGAAATCTCCTACGGGGAGGTCGAAAGCGAGATGCTGCGTAAGCGGATCGACGTCCTGCAAAGCGAGCTTGCCCGCGTCTCCACCGGTCGAGAAAGTCCTGCGCCCATGGGGAGACCATCATGACGAGCACTTCGGTTCGCCGCTTCGAAGGCGTGCGCGCCTGCGTTTTCGACGCCTATGGCACGCTGTTCGACTTCGCCTCCGCCGTCCAGCGCTGCGAGGAGGCGCCGGCGGAGAAGCGCGCGGCGCTAACCGCGCTCTGGCGCGACAGACAGCTCCAGTACACGTGGCTCAGAACATTGCAGAACCGCTACGCCGACTTCTGGCAGGTCACCGGCGACGCGCTCGACTTCGCGCTCGAGAGCCTTGGCCTCGAAGCGCCGGGCCTGCGCGACCGCCTGATGGACCTCTATCTCGGCCTCGAGCCGTTTCCCGAGGTTCCCGAGGTTTTGCGGACGCTGCGGGCGCGGGGGCTGCGGACCGCGATCCTGTCCAACGGGTCCTCGTCAATGCTGGAGGCACTCGTTCAGCGCGCGGGGCTCGCCGACATGTTCGACGCCGTCCTGTCCGCCGACGCGGTCGGCGTATTCAAGACCCATCCGAGGGTCTACCAATACGCTCTCGATTCGCTCGGCCTGCCGGCGCAGGCGATCGCGTTCCAGTCCTCCAACGCCTGGGACGCCTTTGGCGCCTCGGACTTCGGCATGCGCGTCGTGTGGTGCAACCGCGCCGGCCAGCGCCATGAGCGCCTGCCAGGGGCGCCAGACGCCGAAGTGCGCACGCTGGCGGAGCTGCCGGGGCTATTGGCGGAGACGTGACTGGCCGACACGCCTACCACTTCTCCGCATAGGGTCGCGCCTCGACCTCGAAACTCCAGGCCGAGCGGTCTTGCCCGACAAGGCTCGCGGCGATGTCCGCCACTCCAGCCGGCGCGATGAACGTGTCCTCCGCCCGGTCGGCGAATCTCGATCGCGTCACGGGGCCGCCGACGACCCCGTCGACCACAATGAGCGCGACATGGATGCCCACCGGCCAGAGATGGCGGGCCATGGATTCGGCGAGGCCGCGCTGCGCCATCTTGGCCGGCGCGAAGGCCGCCGTGCCCGCGACGCCGCGACGGGAGGCGGTCGCGCCGATGACGATGATCGCACCTCTGCCCTGGCGCCGCATCGCCGGGATGACCTGCCTCGCCGCGAGGAAGAGGCCGAACGCATTGACCCGCCACGACCGCTCGAAATCGTCCGGCGACACATCCTCGATCGAGCCCCAGACGCCGGAGCCCGCGTTGAAGACGAGGACCTCGACGTCGCCGAGTTCGGTCCGCGTGAGCTCGAAGGCGCTTGCCACCGAAGACTTATCGGCAACGTCGCAGGTGTAGGACTTCGCGCGCGGGAGCTCGCCGGCCAGTTTCGCGGTGAGTTCCGCCCGCCGCGCCATCAGCGCGACGGCATAACCGCCTGCCGAAAAGCGCCGGGCCAAAGCTTCACCGTTGCCGGGGCCGATTCCGACGATGGCGCAGACGGGAGCCTTGTCGTCCGCCATTGCTTGATCCTCCGTTAGTCCCCTGTGGCCAGGGATCCTGCATCGGCCGAAGCCGGCGCGCAACGCCGCTCGTTTTGACCAGCAGTTCTAAAGGTCCGGCGCGGCTTGGCTACTATTCGATTTTTTGCGTTTTGAGGATCTCGGGGGGGATTGTGAAGGTGGCGAGAGCTTCGAGGAGATCGGACCAGGCGGGGAAGATGACGAAGGTGGTCAGGGTTATGAGATGGGCGAAGAAGCGGGTTCGCTTTTGCGCGGCCTCTCTGGCCTTGCGCCATGGGGGTTCGACAAGGTCGAGAATCGTATGCCAGGCGAAGGCCAGCATGTTGAGGGCGGCGAGTGTCATCGCCAGATAATTGTCGCCGTGCCCGAAATTGTGTTCGAGTTCGTAGCCGTGATTTTTCAGGACGTTGAAGCTTTCGTTCTCGATCTTCCACCGCGCGCGACCGCAGGCGGCGATCTCCGCCACGTCGGCTTTGGCGACCGTCAATGAAGTCACCAAGGCCGTCTTGTATTTCACGGCGCCTTTGGCGTCCAAGATCTCGAAGCCGATCCAGTTGACCAGCACTGCGTCCTTGCCGTCGCGCAGCGGAACCTTCCTGACAAACCGGTAGCGGTGCGTCTCGCGCGCCTTGCCGCTGCGGACCTTGACGTCATGGCGAGCGAGTTCGGCGCCGTCGATGAAATCGTAGAGCGCCTTGTGCGAAGCCTCCTTGCAGGTGAAGAGGAAATCGTCGCCGTTGTCCGCGAGCTTTTCCACCACGCTCTGGCAGGCGAAAAGATCGTCGCCCAGATACACGGGACGCAGGGGCTTCAAGCGCGCGCCGTGCTTCTCGTGCCAGCGTTTGACGGCGTTGCGCTCGCAGTCCTGTTTCTCGGCCCCGTCCTGTTCGACGATGAACTCGGGCGCGAGCGGAACGACCTTGGAATGTCCCGGCGCGACCACCGTCGCGCACAGCATGGAATGATAGCTCTCGATCTTGCCGTTGCTGCGCTTGCGCGTCTGGCAATGCGGGCAGCCAATCTTCTGGCTGCAGAAATACTCGGTCCCGTCGAGGGCGATGAGCATTCGGCCGTCGAGCCGGCCGAACGCCTGGCGCATTGCGGGCTCGAGCAGCAGTTGCTCCGTGCGCTCGAAGCAGGGCAAAACCAGCGCGGGGTCCGCACCGTCGAGCATGTCCAGGATATAATTGTCAGAAGGAATCTTCTCGATCCCGAACAGGGTTTGGCAGTTCGAGCGCCCTTGCCCCTTCTCCAGCGTCCGCTGAAAGGACAGGAAGGAGGCACTCTGCATGAAAAACATGGCGAAGGCGGACAGACCGAAGTCCGCCATCGCGATATTGCCGCTCCGCCCCTTGCGAGAGTCCGGAAACGCCGCGCAAACCGCCTTCAGGCCACAGAGAAGCGACCCCAAAATCTTCATCCCCAGCGTGAATCATGTTTCCGCTGATTTGGGAATTTGGAGGGTTATGTGAGGTCGCTGGCGCGCAGGTTGGGTCTTCGCGGACGGCGACCTCACATAAGCCGGATTGAACGAAGGCGCGGGCCGGTTAGGCGCTATGGGGAAAGCGCGCGAGGGCTTTCGGGTTTGACGCCGCGTCTTTGCCCTGCGCGTTCGGCGGGAGGAGACCGTCGAGCGGTTCGGAGGCGCGGCGGCGGGGATTCGGGCGCGCTTTGGAGGTCGGCAGGGAGGGGATCTCGATCGAAGCGGAGCGGCAAGGGCAAGAAGCCTCATCGCCGGCGGCTCGAGCGGTTCGGCGGTGTGGGCGAGGACGGGCGATCGAGGTGGGGGCGAGACTCGAGGTCATGATGTGTCGCAGCGGAAGGCCGCGGCCGGCGATCGGGCGACGAGGCCGATGCGGCGCATGAGACCGCCGCAATCCGGGCAGAGGACGAAGGGCTGGCGGGCGTGTTCGTCTGCCTGTGGCTCGCTGGCAGCGGCGGGCTCGCCGGTCGGCTGGGCCTGAAGCAGGTGGCGCACGCGCGCGAGGCTCTCGCCTCGGTCGCCCTTGGCGAGAAAGCCGTAGTGCCGGATGCGGTGGAAGCCGTCGGGCAGGACGTGGAGCAGGAAACGCCGGATGAACTCGTTTGGGGCGAGGCGCATGACGCGGGAGCGCCCCCCGCGACGATAGTCCTTGTAGGAGAACGCGACTTCATCGTCGTCGACGGTGACAAGCCTCGAATTGGCGATCGCCGTGCGATGCGTGTAGCGGGCGAGATAGGCCAATACCCGCTCGGGGCCGCCGAAGGGCGGCTTGGCGTAGACGACGAAGGCGCTTTGCCGCAACGCTCGCACGCGTTCGGCGAAGGCGGCGGCCTCGGCGAGCGGGACCAGATCGCCGAAGAAACCGAGTTCGCCGCGACGGAAAGCCGCTTTGAGGCCGTCGAGGAATAGGCGGCGGAAGGTCTTCGACAGGGCGCGGACGGAGAGCAGGAAGTTGGGTTTGCAGGCGACCCATTGCGGGCCGTCGAGAGCGCCGCCGCCGCCGGGGACGAGACAATGGACATGGGGGTGATGGGTCAGCGCCTGTCCCCAGGTGTGCAGGACGGCGATGAGGCCGATCCTGGCGCCGAGGCGCTCGGCGGCAAGCGTCATGAGCGCCTGGGCGGCGGCGCGCATCAACAGGCCGTAGACCGTCTGCTTGTTCTGGAAAGCGATCTCGGCCGCCGCTGCCGGCAGGGTGAAGACGACGTGGAAGTAGGGAACCGGAAGCAGCTCGGCCTGACGAGCGGCGAGCCATTCGGCCCTCGCCCCTCCTTGACACTTTCCGCAATGACGGTTGCGGCACGAGTTATAGGCGATGCGGGTGAGCCCGCAATCGTCGCAGCGCTCGACATGACCGCCGAGCGACGCCGTGCGGCAGGCCGTGATCGCTCCGATCACGCGCCGCTCGATCCGTCCGAGGTGTCCGGCGTTCGCCCGTTGGTAAGTCTCGCCGTGGCGGCGGAAGACGTCGGCCAGGTCGAACGCCGGCCGCGCCGTCACCGGCTATTCCGGCGGCGTCACCTGAAGCGACAACCGATCCAGCGGGCTCTCGGTCCTGGCGATCAGCTGCGACGAGACACGCGTATAGCGCGCCGTCGTCGACAAATTCTCGTGTCCGAGCAAGACCTGGATGATGCGAATGTCGACACCGCTCTCCAGGAGATGGGTGGCGAAGCTGTGGCGCAGAACGTGCACGCTCACGCGCTTGTCGATGCCGGCCGCGACGCGCGCCGAACGGCAGGCGGCGTGCAGGACAGTCGGCTCGATCGGCCTGTGCTTGTCGCGACCCGGGAACAAAAACCGTTCGGGATGCGCGAGACGCCAATAGCTGCGCAGGATGCCGAGCAGTTGCTCGGACAGCATGACGTAGCGCTCCTTGCCGCCCTTGCCGCATTCGACCCGGATGACCATGCGGTCGCTGTCGATGTTGGGCGCCTTCAGGCCGACGACCTCCGACACCCGCAAGCCCGCGGCATAGGCGGTGGTCAGCGCCACCCGAGCCTTGAGGCTCGAGACGGCTTCAAGAAAGCGCACGACTTCGCCGGCGCTCAGCACGGCCGGCAGCTTGCGCGGCTCGCGGGCATAAGCGATCCGCTCCGGGATCGCGTCGTAGCCGAGCGTCACGCCATAGAAGAAACGCAGCGCGCACACGACCTGATTGAGCGACGCCCAGGAGATCCCTTTCGAGATCAAATGCACCTGGTAGGCGCGGACGTCCTCCAACCCGAGCCGATCCGGCGAATGGCCGAAATGTCGGCTGAACTTCGAAACTGCATGGATGTACGATTGCTGGGTCGCCGGCGACAGATTGCGGATCGTCATGTCCTCAACCATCCGGCGACGCAGAGGGCTCATCTCGGCCATCTGAAACTCCTGCCTGAGAGGGGGCTTCTGAACACCCCATCCTCTCAGGCAGGAGGACATTCACTCCATGCCGCCGATCATCCGCGCGCTTCCGCCCCCGCCGCGATAGCGGCTTCGTTCAATCCCCGCGCTAAAAAATTTCGCGCTACGCTCTTTTAGAACTGCTGGTTTTGACGCAAATACGAGCGAGACAGCCCGTCGCGCCTATCGACACGCTTTGCGCCCGGAGCGCCCTCTACCGCTCCGACCTGGCGCATCGCCGACCAGGCGCTCTTCGACGAGCTGCCCGGGGAACGTTGACGGCTATAAATCCATGAAGGTTGACGTCCAGGCGCCCCGGCGCCATTTGCCGCCCCTGCGCCGGCCTCCGAATCTGCCTCGCGCGAGAAAAAAGAACGCCAGAAAGCACAAGGAACCCGATGAACGCTCAGCCGTGGTTGAAGTCCTATCCCGAGGGCGTCCGCTGGGACATCTCGATCGAGCCAACCCTCGTGCAAAGCATTCTCGCCCAGTCGGCGCGGCGCTTCGGCCCGCTTCCCGCCCTGCAGTTCATGGACAAGCGGATCCCTTACGCGGAGCTCGAAGCGCTTTCCGACCGCGCGGCGGCGGGCTTCCAGAGGCTCGGCGTCGGCCCGGGCGTGCATGTCGGCCTCTATCTTCCCAACACGCCTCATTACCCGATCGCCTTTTTCGGCGTGCTGAAGGCCGGTGGGACGGTCGTCAATTATTCGCCGCTCGATGCGCTGCGGACGCTCGAACTCAAGATCGAGGACAGCGAGACGGACATCCTCGTGACCCTGGACCTCGCCTCTCTCTATCCGCAGGCGGAAAAGCTTCTCGCCTCGAGCCGGCTGAAGACGCTCGTCGTCGGCGAATTCGCCGAGTACGCGCTCGCGCCGAGCCCGGTGAAGGCGTTCATGGCGGCGCAAGGCGTGATATCGGAAGTCCAGCACGACAACCGCCGAATCGCGTTCCGCGATCTTCTGGACAACGACGGGCGCTACCAGCCCCCTGTCCTCGGCGATCCGCGGGAGGCGCTCGCGGTCGTCCAATATACCGGCGGCACGACCGGCTCGCCCAAGGGCGCGATGTTGACCCACGCCAATCTGACCGCCGCCTGCGCGCAATATATGGAGACCGCGACGCGCACCGATCCCCCCAGCATGATCGAGGGCGAAGAGCGCACGCTTTGCGTATTGCCTCTCTTTCACATCTATGGGCTTTCGGCGGTCATGCTCCTCGGTTTGCGGATGGGCGTCGAGCTCGTCCTCCATCCGCGTTTCGATCCGCCGGCGGTGGCGAAGGACATTGCCCTGAAAAAGATCACGATCTTCCCGGCCGTCCCGACCATGCACGTCGCCCTCCTCAATCTGCCCGGCATCGAGAAATATGATCTCTCGTCGCTCAAGTTCTGCGGCTCCGGCGGCGCGCCCTTGCCAGTCGCGGTGCAGGAGAAGTTTCAGGCCCTCGCGGGCTGCCGGCTGACCGAAGGATGGGGCATGTCCGAGACCTCGCCCGTCGGCACGTTCACACCGCGCCAGGGCGCGGTGAAGCCGGGCTCGTGCGGCATTCCCATGCCACGCCTCGAGATGAAGTTCGTTGACGTCGTCGACCCCTCGCACGAAGTCGCGCTCGGCGAGCGCGGCGAAATCTGCGTCAGGGGTCCGAACGTGATGAAGGGCTACTGGAAGAAACCGGACGCAACGCGGGAGGCGATGACCTCCGACGGTTTCTTCCGCACCGGCGACGTCGGCTATGTGGACGAGGACGGCTACGTTTTCATCGTCGACCGCACCAAGGACATGCTGCTCGTCGGCGGTTTCAATGTCTACCCGCGCAACCTCGAGGAGGCGATCTACCAGCACCCGTCGGTCGAGGAGGCGAGCGTGATCGGCGTCCCCGATCCCTACCGCGGCGAGAGCCCGAAGGCCTTCATCAAGCTCAAGGCCGGAGCGCCGCCGCTGACGCTCGAAGAGATGAAGGAATTCCTCAACGACCGGCTCGGCAAGCACGAGATGATCGGCGCGCTCGAGATCCGCGACGAATTGCCGAAGACGGCGGTCGGAAAGATTTCCAAGAAGGACCTGCGCCAGGCCGAGCGGGCGCGGACGGGCTGAGCGCGATAGCGTTGATTGGCGCGCATGGTCTCCCTCTCCCGCTTGCGGGAGAGGGCCGGGGTGAGGGTTCGCGCCGCGAGACGGGTTGCGCCTGGTCCCCCTCCCCCGCTTCGCGGTGGAGGGTTCGGCCGAGGCTACACGCCCAGCAAGAGGAGGGCGCAAAATGAATGAACGCAAGCATCTCGGCGAACGCGCCGACGCAGCCGCGGTCGCCGCGCTAACGCCGCTCGCCGGACTGACCGTCGTCGATGTCGGCTGTGGCGCGGGCCAAACGTCGCGAGAGCTTGCGGCGCTCGGGGCAAGCGTGATCGCGATCGAGCCCGACCCGATCCAGGCTGCGAAGAACCGCGAGGCGGAGCCGGTGCAAGGCGTCGCCTTTGTCGAGGCCCATGCCGAGGATTTGCCGGTCGCCTCAGGCTCGGCGGACGGCGTCTTCTTTTTCCGCTCCCTCCATCACGTCCCGGTCGAGGCGATGGAGGCCGCGCTCGCCGAAGCGGCGCGAGTCCTGAAGCCCGAAAGCGGCTTCCTCTGCGTGATCGAGCCGGGAATGGAGGGAACCCACTTCCCGCTCATCCGTCCGTTCCACGACGAGACGCGCGTGCGCAAGGCGGCGCAGGCGGCGCTTGAGCGAAGCGCAAGGCTTCTGTTTCGGGAAATCGAGCGCTTCCGTTATGTCCAGTAATGGCGCGGCCAGATCGACGGAAACAGCCGCTGGCGGCTTTTCCGCTTGTGGCCGGTCCTTTCAAGCCGCCGGGAGGCGATTTGGCCGTCCTGGGCCGCCAGACGGCCGGACGCGGCCTTTCCCGCCTTCGAACGTGCGCCGCGCCGCCTCCGCATGTCCCGGATCCGGCTTCGGCCGCGCCGGCAGGACGACGGCTCTGCCCTCCAATTTCACCGGCTGCCTCATTGGCTTCGCCTCCTCGGTTAACGGGTCAGCGCGTTGCCGCGTTAGCCGCGTTAGCGCTCGGTGGCCGACGGCGTTGAGCCGGGCGGCATTTGACCCGGCTTGTTCATGAAAGCCGCGACCAGCCGGCGTCTGCTTTCCGGCGTCCGGAGGTCGCGGACGATCGCCTCAGGCGCACCTCGCCATGCGTTCATAATCGGCGTGACGAGCGGCGCGATCTCGGCTCGGCCGATCTCCATGCGCTCCATCAGCGCCTGCGCCACAGCCGCCGTTTCGGCCTTCGCGTGATGCAGCATCTGGCGCACCCGCGCCATCAGCATGAGCTTGATCGCCTCATGCAATCGCGGCTCGTCGCCGAGCTTCTCGGCCAGCCAATTGCATGCCGTCGAAAACAATATTTGCTCGTCCAAGCTTGAGCCTTGGCGCTGGTCGCGCTCGACGAATTCCCGCTCGGCCCCGAGGCCAGCGATGGTCAGCATCGCGGTCACGCAATCCTCTTCCGGCGGGCTGGAAGGCGCGAGCCGCCACGCGCCGCGATCGGGATACTCGCTGCCTCCGCCCCACGTTTCGCCCGCCTCGGGATGGACCGCCTGTTCGACAAACGCGCGTTCGGTCGTGAAGCCCAGCATGGCCGCCGACGTCACATGTCCCGCTTCGTGCCAAGCAGCGTGCTCGCGGGTGGCGACGAAGGCGCTCAGCCCATGCGCGGCCAGGACCTCACGGGCCATGGCGACAAGCTGGATCTGAACGGCGTCGCGGGTCGCCTCGTCGCTGAAGCGGGCCGTGTTGAGGCCGTATCTCAGCCCATCTCCGAGCCGGGGCGCCCGCATCCTGCTCTTGCCGCCGCGTCGTTTCGCTTCGCCCATGGTCAGGTCCTCCCTCTTCGCGCATACGGCGCATATGAAATGATGGCTGGTGACGGGCGGTGACGGGACGCCGCATTATGACCGTCTATGGCTATATGACGCTGTATGACGCGTTCCCCGCGGTGATACGCACCCGCGCGCGTACGCGCGAGACGTGTCAAACATTGTGACGCGTCACCTGCCGTCACCGGCGGCTTAGCCACGGTCGTCTTGCCAGTGCTGAGGCGGGTCGATCGCCAGCCGCAAGCCGGCGTATCCTCGTAGAAATTTGGTGCGTTTCCAGACGAAGCCGGCTGTCTCCATGGCCTCGCCGAACGTCTTGACGTCGCCGTAGCGCACGCCCGCCCGCTCGGCCCACGCCTTCCACGACGCGAACAGCGCCGTGGTCGCGGTCAGCGCGTTGGCGTCGAGCACACAGCTTTCCTCAAGCCAGAGCGTGAAGCTGTCCTGCGCGACGAAATAGGCGCTGGTCGCCTCGGCGAGGGCCTCCGGCGCCGCAAGGCCGCGCTCCTGCCAATCGAGACACCCGTCGATCGCCCATTGCAGGATGCCGGGCGCTTCGTCCTTGAGCTTGTCCTCGAGACGCGGATCGCGCTCCTCGTCAGGGATGACGACCGCGAACGGGATCATGTTGAGGCGCCTTCGCATCGCCTTGCCGACGTTGCGAAGGCCCGGCTTGTGATTGCCGGTGAAGAACAGCTTAAATCTAGGGATGTAGGTGAAATCGTCCTGCCGCATGAAATGCGCGGTGACGGCGTCTCCTCCGGTCAGCTCTTTGATGCGGCTCTCCGCCCAGTGCCGCCCTTCCTCGGTCTCGGTCGCCGTCACGAGGCGAGCGCCGATCAAGCGAGCGATCTCGGTCGGATGCCGGTCGCTCTTGCTTTCGGTGAAGGTCTCGATCGCGGACGCCTTGCAATAATCGCCGAGCACGTAGCCGAGCGTGCGAACAAACACGCCTTTGCCGTTCTGGCCGACGCCGTAGCCGAAGAAGAACGCCTGCTCGGACGTGTCGCCGGTCAGGCAGTAGCCCGCGACGCGCCGCAGGAAGGCGATCAGCGCCTCGTCTTCGTCGGCGACCCGCCGCAGGAACGCCAGCCATCTTGGACAATCGCCGCGCGGCCCGACCGCAGCGATCTTGCTGCAATAGGCGTTCGGATCGTGCGGCTTGAGCTTGCCGGTCTTGAGGTCGACGATGCCGTCCGGCGTGTTGAGCGCCCACGGGTCCGCGTCCCACTGGTCGGTCGTGGCGGCAATCCTGCGGTCGGCGCGAGCGAGCGCATGCACGGCGGCGACCATCTTCGCCATGCTGTGCAATTTGACGGCGTTGTGCGCCTTGGCCGTCTTGCGGATAAGGTCGAACACGTGCAGCGTCGTGTCTTCGCGCCAGCACCCCTGCCGCCACTGATGCCAGCGGCCCCAAGCCGCGACGTAGCGAAGATCGGCCGCATGCTCGGCGGCAAATATCCCGGCGAGCTCATCGTCGACGGCTTCCAGGCCGAGATTGATCTCGGTGGCGTGCAGGTCGCTGTCGAGCACGGCCACCCGGCAGCCGGCTTTCTTCAGCTGCGCCCGCAGGCTTTCGAAAGCGGCGCGGTCGCTTTTCTTGAGCGCGGCGATCGCATGCTTCGTCGACGGCTCGAACGGCGCGCCCTGATCGGCCACGGCTTTGCCGGCCAGCGCCTTGATCGCCGCGGGATCGCCCTTGGCGAGCTTGTTGAGGAACACGCTTTCCTCAATGCGCTCCTCGAAGCCGGCCAACAGGCCGTCCTCGTTCTCGCTGGCGTCTCCGGCCTCTTCGGCCGTGGAAATGCGTTCGGCCCGCTCGGCCGATAGGCTCGCGCCCTTGCGCTCGCGTCGCTTCTCCGCGTTGCGCAGCCGCTCGATCAGCTTGTTGGCCCGCTCGGCCCGCGCCGGATCGGGCGGCAGCCCGCCCATGGCGTAAAGCTCGCGCGCCCATTTGCGCTGATGGTCGGGCAGGCCGGCGCCGATCTGCGGATCGAGCGGACGGCCGGGAGCGTTGACGGATGGCGCCTCTCCAGACAGGACCGCGCGGAAATGCTCGCGCTCGGCCTCGGGAAGGCGCAAGAGATCGAAGGTCTGCCCTTGCGGCGACAGCCATACGACGTTATTTTCATTGTGCTTCTGCATGATCTTCCTACCGAGGATCGTGTTGCTACATTGGCGGCCCGCTCAGGTCCGAAATCCTTGCGGGCCGCCTCTCATCTTTAAGGCTATATTTTCCTCCGCGTCGCGCTGTTCTTGCCGAAGCTCGCCGGCGACCGTGCACGCCGCGCGCGCCACCGCGACAGCCTGCTTGAGATGCACGGCGACGGTGTGCGCGTCGCCGCGATCGGCGGCCAGGGCGACCGAGGCCCAATAGGAGCAGGCGAGGCGCGCGAGCGAGGCCAGCTCGTCCAGGCGCAGCGCGTCGACCGCGCCCTTGAGGTCGCCGTCAGCGCTCATGGCCGCGCCCCCGCCGCGTCCGGCCGCCCGCCGGAAAATGCGCCGACGGGCCAATGGCTGCGGCGTTTTGGCCGCAAATGGCGCGGCTCAGGCATGGCCGGCCCCTTCGTCGGGAAACAGCTCGTCTTGCGAGAAACGCAAGACGTCGGGGTCGCCGCGCGGGTCGATCCGCACCTCGATGAGGACGCTTGAAGCCACCCGCCGCCTCAGGAGATCGTCGGTGATGATCGCGTCGGCCGGCATCGCGCCGCGCCACATGCTGACCTGCCGGCGTTCCGGATCGCGCCTCGTCTCGGCCAGGACGCGCTTGATGACGGCTTCGAGCTCGCGCGTCTCGGCCTCGCTCAGGCGGGCGCCTTCGCGCCGAGGGAAATCGGTCACCAACGTCCCGGCGAGCAGGAAGCCGCCGCTCGCTTCCCGCGCCCGATCGCGCATGAAGATGAAATCCGGCAGCTCGCCTTCGCCGTCGCCTGCCGTTCTTCTCTTGCGAGCCTCACCCATTGTCGTCGCCTCCCTCGCCGTCGCCATCGATGACGGTGAGCTTGAGCCGCTCGCGGCGACGCGACAGCCGCTCGGCCTTCAGCTTGTCGGCGATCGTTTGCCGCTCGGCCTCGGCGGCCCGCGCCTCGAGCCCGCTGATGACGTCTTCGAGGCGATCGGCTTTGGCTTCGAGGCTCTGAAAGAGCTTGGTCGTGAAGTGGAGCGCCGGATCGGGCAGGACCTCGTTGCGCCGCATGGCCTCGCGGCTGACGGCCGCCCTGAAGCGCTCGTATTGCCCGCCGTCGTCGCCGAGCTTATCGTCCGCCATGATGATTTTCCTTCTTGCCGTTGGAAATCGTCGTCGTCCCTCGGCCCAAGGCTCGTCACCTTGGGCCGTTTTTCATTGCCGGCAGCCGCGCCACAGCCGCGCCCGGGCCGGCTCGCGTGAAACACGCTGGCGGGCAAGCGCTGTTGCGCTTGGCCAGATAATGGCGCGTCGCGCGTTCGCTCTGCGTTCCAAGGCTCAGCCATCGGCCTCGCTCTCGCTCGGGGCGTCCCGGTCCCTCAGCCCAGCCGGGTTGTCCGAGGCCGATTTTTCGGCGCTGATCTCGTCAGCAACACCGTCCCGGCGGACGAACAGATGCGCTTGTCTGATTGCGGCCAAATGCGCGAGAGCCGCCTCGTTCATCTCCCGCTTTTTCGGGATGCGCAGCTTGTCGCGGATGATCTCGGCTTCCGCTGCGGCCGGCAGCCGATCGAGGAAGACGATCCCCTCGTCGTCGCCGTCCTGCGTCGTCACACAGCCGAACGCTTCGAACGCGCGCTTGGCGCAGCCCCAGCCTCGCGCCGAGCCGATGTGCTCAGGGCCGCTGTAGTAGATCAAGAAGCCTTCCGCCTCCGGGCGATCGAGCGTTCCCGGCACGGCGTAGATCCAGCCGTGCTTGCCGCTGACCCGCCAATCGGAGGCCTCGTCGCGCCTGAGCGCGGCGTCGCGACAGCCCAAGGCCTCGACGAGCCTGAGCAGCGCCTCGCGCTGGCGCTGGGGCGGATAGACGTCGGTCATCGCGGCGGAAAGGCCGCCTCGGGGCGTCCGCGCTGGGCCGAGCGCCGCTTCTTGCCGCTGCGCGCTCTTGCGATCGCTGCGCGCCTCCTTTTGAGCAGCGCCTGATCGGGGCTTGCGGCCTGAGCCTCGGCGACCGTGCGGAAGCCTCGGGCTCGTTCGAAGGCTTCGATCTCGTCGAGCGCGTAGCGGAGCCGCTTCGGCCCCAGCATGATGAACGGCGGGCCTTCGCCGCGGTGCCGCAGCTGGTAGAGCGCGGCTTCCGTCATGTCCCAGCGCTGGGCGAGCGCATGGGCCGTCAGGAGGACGCGCGCGGGCGTGTCTCTCTTGTCAGATGTGAGCATAACATGTCTCCAGACGTAATTGTCCAGAGACATTGATGCATCAATACTGTTTTATGTCAAATATCGGCTGTGTTAATACATGACAGCAAATGGATGTTTAAACACGCTGAAGGAAAATGTGTGTGTGCCTACTTGGCACTACTTGAGCTTAAGCTGTTGAAAACATGGTGCAAATTAGTAGAGCTTGACAAAGCCAGCCATTTGTCTACAGTGGACAAACAAAAGATATGAGCTTGTTCTTTCCCAAGCTGATATCCGATCTGGAGCCGCGCCATGCCGGAAAGCGACGCGGAGCCGCCGCCGCGCGCGTCGCGCTCCAAAGCGGTGACCGAAGGACGGAAAGCCTTCATGCGGATCGAGAAGGCCGCCCGACAGGCGTTCGGCGATTGGGTCCTGGTCGCCAAGGCGCTGGCGCAGGGCCGCAGCGAGGCGCTGGCGTCCACCGGCGCGAACAGCGTCCGCTCGACAGCGTACCGCAAGGCCTTCGAGCAATGGCTCACCGCCGAGCCGTGGGCGCGCCGCATCCCGACCGTGACGAGGTCAGCCTGCCTTTGGCTCGCCGATCGCCTGGAAGAGGTCGAGGCGTGGCGCTCCGCGCTGCCTGAGGACAAGCGGCTCGCGCTCAATCATCCCGGCGCGATCAAAAGGCGCTTCGACGCCGAGCGCCGACCGCCGAAGCCGCCGAAGCCGAGCGCTCAAGCCGACGCCGTCGAGCTCGACGCCTTGCGCGCCAAGGTCACGAGCGAAGGCCTGTTCGCGCCGAGCGACACCGACGAAGAGATCGCCGCCGCGTTGGCGCGCCGCTATCCGCACGATCGCGTTCGCCGGATCGCCGAAGCCTTGCTCGCCATGCTCGGCGCTTTCGAGCGCGAAGCCGTCCACTAGCGCCCGGCCAGCCACAGGACGACGAGCAGCAGCAGGAACAGCCGTCCCGACCGCGTGCACAGCGCCCAGCCGATGACGAGGCCCAAGAGCGCGCCGACGATCGGGACAGGGATCATCGAGCCAGCCGGCCGCGTCTGGCCGCCCGCGCCTCGGCGAGCGACGCCACCGGCTTCGGCCCCGGCGCCGGCTCGGTGACGAGCGACGCCCAATGGTCGAGCGCGTCGCGCCTTTCATCGCCAAATTGGTATTGCTGGTAGATCATCGCGACGTCGCTCAGGCCGCCCGGCTTGTGGCCGAGCAGCAGGTCGCAAACGAACGGCGCGTGGCCGCGCTTGGCGAGCCCGCTGACGACGCTTCTCCGGAGATCATGCAGCCGCCATCTGACGATCGGCGGCCCGCCGTCGCCGGCGACGAGCCGGTCCAGCTTGGCCTTGAGCCGCACCACGTCGCCCAGCGCCACGCGTCCATCGTTGGTGAGGACGAACGGGCAGCCCTGATGCCGCGGGCAGGCTTGGACGACGGCGAGCGCCGGCGCGCTCAAATGCGTCGCGTGGCCGCCGGTCTTGCGGCCGGTCTTCACCCTGCTGGCCGGCAGATCGATCATGAAGCCGCCGGCCTCGTCGTCGACGATCTCGTCCCACCGGAGACCCCTGATCTCGTCGCGCCGGCAAGCTGTCAGGACGAGCAGCTGGATGAAGCTCCCGCTCGGGTAGCCCATGCTCCCGGCGGCTTTGTAGACGCGGCGGACCTCGCTCTCGGTCAAGGTGCGGGTGCGCGGCGGATTGAACGGCGGCAACACGAAATCGCGCAGCGGATCGCTCTCGACGACGTCGTGCTTGGCCGCCCAGCGGAAGCACGTCCTCAACGCCGCGCCGGCCGTGATCGCCGCGCCCTTGCCGCGATGCTCGATGGCGTGGTCCAACGCCGCCCGCACGTCCTTGCGCAGCGCGTCGCGCACCTCCTTGCGCGCGAGGTCGGTGACCGGCCGGTCGATGAGCGCCGGGAAGGTCCTCTCGATGCTGCGCAGCGCGTTGACCGCGTAGCTCTTGCGCCGCTCGGCGAGCAGGCGCCGGTCCCAGAGGCGCATCAGGCCGCGCAGGGTGAACGCGTCGGCCTCCGCCTTCGCCTTGGCGGCGGCTTCCGCGTCGCGCTTTTCCTGCCGCTCGGCCGCCGCGGCGGCGCGCTCCTCGAACGGATCGACGCCGACGGCGATGTCGCCCGCCCTGGCATGGGCGGCGGCGCGCGCCTGGGCGACGCTGAGGCCCGGAAAGGGAGGGCGCAGCGTTTCCCGCCAGCGGCGGCCGTCCGAAAGGCGCAGCTGGATCAGGAAGCTGATGACCGAGGCGTCGGCGTTGACCCGCACGCCGAGGCCTGTCGAGCGCTCGAAGAGCGTGATCTCCTTGTGCGGCGGCTGCTTGCGGAAGCGGGCGAGCCAGCTGTCGGTGAAGCGCTCGGGCGATGCCGAGGATGTGCGGCGGGGCATGGTCAGGCCCCTCCCGCAAGCGGCGTGTCGTGGGTAGTGTCGTGATCAGCCATGGATCGAAGCTCCTTTTCGGTCGTGTGGTCAGGAGGGCCGAACGGTGTGCGCCGTCCGGCTCTCCGCATTGCAGGGACGCTCCTCGCGCGCGCGTTGGCGTGGCCATGGCGCGGCCAAGGATGCGTAGCTATCCGTAGATCGCTGTCAGACAGTGTTGCGTAATGGCGCGGAAAAAGCAAGCAAAAGCTGGCCTGCATAGCCTAGTGTCTGTGTATGTATACTGTTGCTATGCTTTGTCCAGTATCGGCGCTACGCCAACTTAGAGGCTCTGGTCGCGCGGGTGATCGGCCAGACCTTCAACGATATTCGGCGCGAGCGGGTCGAGACTGACGAAGTGCGCGCCCTGTTCGAGGCCGGCCGCACGGACCGGAGCGACTTCATGTTCGAGCAGCCGATGCTGCTCGACCTCTATCGCGGGCCCGGAGGCTAGAGCGGGACGATTTCAAGCCGGCGCCGACCCATCCTTTCGACCGGAGCAAAACCGTCCTGGCGCTTGCGCACCCCCTTCTCCACGAAGCGGGGATGGTGTCGGGCGAAGCCCGACGGATGGGGCGTGGAAAGCAGGAATACGTCGTCGAAGGCTCGCTTTTGTGGTGGTGCAAGCCTGCCGGGTTCGAAGCAGCGGCCACACCCTATCCGGCCCCATAGCCCGTCGAGAGACGGGCGTCTCTCGACGGGCTAGGGGCCATCTTCCCCAGCAAGGCTGGAGAAGGCGTTCGCGCGGCGATGGGAAGCGGTTTCTGCGCCGGATTTCCGCACTGCGTAACCCGCCAACTCTATTAACGTTGGCGTTGAAAAATTTGAGTTTCGCACAATCGGAGCGGTCAACGTGTTAGACTGCCCTCATCGTCCGCCGCGTGTCAAAACGAAATCGTAGGCGAGGCTGCGGAATGGCGTACTCATGACCTTGCCGTCAGGAGCGACACCCGTTTCGTTCGCGACAAAATCCGCGATCAGCTCCGGTCGGACCCCAAACGCCACATCTTCGCCGATGTGATCGCTGCCGCGCACGAAAATATGCGTGACCAGAGGATCGGCAGTTTCCGTCTGGATTGCGAAATGCAAATGCGCGGGCCGCCACCAGCGCCGCGTCGTGGCGTTTATGAGTTCGCCCAGGGCAGCGTCCATGGGGGCGGGATAGGCAGTGGGCATCACGCTCCAGAACGCGTAACGGCCCTCCGCGTCGCAGCATATTCGGCCGCGACCCCACATTCGCGACGGATCGAAATCGTCCTGCACGTCATACAAGCCGCGATCGTCGGACTGCCACACGTTCACCACGGCGTCCGCGACCGGCTGTCCTGCCGTATCCCGCACGCGCCCACAGACATAGAGCGGCTCGCCCGATGCGCCGTTCGAAATATCGGCCCCGGCAGGAAACGCCGGGGATTCATCGATGAAGAACGGCCCGATCAGGGTCGGAATCGTCGCGCCCGCCGGCTTCGGCTGGGAGACGGCCAGCACCTGCATGCTGACTCCGATCGAATCTGAAAGTGCGATAAACTCGTTGCGCCCCGGCCCGGTGACACGCGCCGCGGTGGCGAAGAACGCCATGCCGCGCTCCCATTCATCCCACGTGAGCTTCGTCTCGCGCACAAAGGCGTGCGCGTGGCGAATTAGGCTCAGCATAATCTCGCGCAGCCGGGCATCCTCGGTCGTTCCAAAGCGCGCGAGCGCCTCGTCGAGAATCGCCGCCCCTGTGTCGGTCTCAGATGCGTCTTGGAGCAAAGGGCCGTCCATACCATGATCTCCGTCGCTCCGTGTCGGCGGCGTCACGGCCGCGAACACGAGCACGAGCATTACTGCGTCCCGCCTATGGAAGGAAAGCCGCCATCGACTGCGGGGTCCAGCTCGCAGCTTCGTTACCGTAATCGCTTCGCGCACCCCCTCGCCCCGCTTGCGGGGAGAGGGGTTGCATAGCCATGTCGCAGAGTTCAGCGTCGCCACTCGACAGGCGCCTGAATTGGGTATTGAACCAAGCGTCACCTGAGTCCCGCGGAACGCAATTTTTAGCGGCAGCGAACGTTTGCTGCGATCCCGTCGCGCGACGCTCGACAAGCTACTTGCGCAAGGTTCTGATCTCGGCGACGGCCCCCATCTTTTCCATTGGAAGCGCCGCGTCCAGCGACTGAGGTCATTAACCATGTAGGAACATATAGAGAACATTTCCTTCCCGTGCTGGCCTGCCCTGTGCTATGCCGTGAAGATCAGCGACGGCGGCAAACGAGGACGGCATGGACGAGAAAGCGCCCCGCAAGCGGCAGACAACGACTTTCAGCCGGTCCGCGAGGAACAAGCGCATCTTGGCGCAGCTGCGCGGAGGCTTCGGCTATGACGAGATTGCCCGCGAGGAGAAACTGTCCGAACGGCGCATCCGCCAGATCGTCAAGCAGGCCCTGGAAGGCCGCGAGGCGCTCGAAAGCGCAACCCACGCCCATATGCAGATCGATCGGCTCGGCCAGGCGATGCGGGTCGCGGGGGATGCGCTGGCGCGTGGCGACGTGCGAGCGGTCGGGCCGTTCATCAAGGCGATCGAAAAGCTCGACCGCTATCAGTCGCTCGCGCGTCAGGCACCCCCGAAGCGGCGGAACACGAGCGATGACGACGAGCTGGTCATGCAGAACCTGGTCGCTCAAATCAGAAGCCACGTTCTCGACGAATGCAGGAGGGAGGCGGAACAAGCGGTCGCCGCGGCCGCCGCTGCGCGGACCATGGTCCCGGAAGAGGACCCTGTCGTCGCGCCGCCGCTCGCCCCTGAACTTTCGCCCGTTACGCCAGCCCCGGCGCCGCAAGCTCCCGCCTTCGTTGCGCCGCCGCTCGCCCCTGAACTTCAACCCGCTGCGTTGGCCCCGGCGCCGGAGGCTCCCGCCGACATCGCGCCTCCGATAGCCCACACCCACCCCGTCAGCCCATGGGGGACGTGGGCGAGCTGATGCACCGCGGAAATCGCACTTCACCGGCCCTGAGTTGCTCTAGGTCACTGATAAACCTTCGTTCCTGGCTGAAATTTCGCGAAATTTTCTGAAACGCTCGGAAGGCCTTGGAAACTTTTGGGAAGTCCCGCGGAAGCGCTTGGAAATTGTTTGAAGCTTATTGCCCTTTCCGGCTCCCCTCGCGCTGCGCAGAGGAGGATAGCGGGCCGGCATGCCGCGAAACCGAACGCGGCTTGGGAGTTGCAAATTCTCGTCCAGCCGCTCTAACTTATTGAAAATGCTAAATATGGCAATGGGCGGGACTTGTCAGGAAGTTCGCGTCGATTTGGCTTCGACGCGCAATCCGTTTGGCGTCGGCCCCTCGACGTCTTAGGGTCGTCAGCCTTTGCGAACGGAAGGATCCCGGATGAAGCCCGCCACCAGCCCTTCCGCGCTGAAGGTCCAGGCCGCGCTCGGCCCGCGTTTCGAGGTCCTCGAGTTCGATGCCGGCACACGCACCGCCGAGGACGCGGCGGCCGCGATCGGCTGCAAGGTGGAAGAGATCGCAAAATCGCTGGTCTTTCGCGCCGCGAGCGGCCGGCCTGTGCTCGTGGTCGCCTCGGGCGCTCATCGGGTCGACGAAAGGACGGTCGCCGCCCTCGTCGGCGAGCCGATCGCGCGGGCTGACGCCGATTTCGTGCGCGAGGCGACCGGCTTCGCCATCGGCGGCGTGCCTCCGGTCGGCCACAGGACGCCGCCGCTCGCGCTGATCGACGAACATCTCATGGCGTATTCCCAGATCTGGGCGGCGGCCGGGACGCCGAACGCGGTCTTCCGCCTCACTCCCGCCGACCTCGCGTCGCTGACTGGCGGAACGGTCGCGGCGGTAAAACGACAGTAGGTCCTCTTCCAGGCGCAGCCGCGCGGAGGCGAGCATGTCCACGGATGTTTCGGCAAGAATCCGGGTTGGGGTTGGGGGCTGGAACTACGCGCCGTGGCGGGACGCCTTCTACCCGAAGGGCCTGCCGCGCGGCGGCGAACTCGAATATGCGAGCCGCAAGCTCACCTCGATCGAGATCGACAGCACCTATTATGGCTCGAAGACACCGGAGATTTTTGCCCGATGGCGCGACGAGACGCCGGACGATTTCGTCTTCTCGGTCAAAGGGCCGCGCTTCGCCACCAACCGTCGCGTCCTCGCCGAAGCGGGTACCTCCGTCGAGCGGTTCTTCAAGACCGGCGTGACGGAGCTCAAGGGCAAGCTCGGGCCGGTCAATTGGCAGTTTGCCGGAACCAAGCGTTTCGATCCCGAGGATTTCGGAGCGTTCCTGAGGCTTCTGCCTTCCTCCGTCGACGGCCTCGCCATCCGTCACGCCGTCGAAGTCCGCAACGAGAGCTTCAAGACCGCGGAATTCATCGAGCTCGCGCGCGCCCACGGTGTCGCAGTCGTCGCCGCGGGCGACAGCAAGTTTCCGCTTATCGCGGATCCGACCGCGCCCTTCGTCTATGCGCGCGTCATGGGAACGACCCAGACGGAAAGGCTCGGCTATTCGGACGAGGCGCTCGACATCTGGGCGAAGCGGGCTCTGGCGTGGGCGAAGGGAGGAGCGCCCCCCGATCTCGGGGCGGTCGGCGGACCCGTCGCCAGCGCCGCCGCGCGCGACGTTTTCCTTTACGTGATCAGCGGCTTCAAGGCGCTGAACCCGGTCGCGGCGATGGGACTGATCGAGCGGCTCCGATGACGAGACCGGCGCCGCTGCCCCATTCCGGGACGGCGGGCCCGCCCCTGCGGTAACACCCTCGCAACCTTAAACGCACATAAACGAATCCGTTCGCATTGCGCGCGCTTTGTCGGCCCGCGCATCGGAGATTGGAACAGGCGCGCGGAGGGTATGGGTCGCTCGCGTATAGGATGGGCCGGTTCGGTCGTCGCTCCGTGGTGCCTCGCGGCCGGCGTGCTCCTGTCGATCACGGCCGAGGCCGAGCAGGAGCCCATGCAGCTCTCGGGCGTCTACGACCGCACCCGCCTCCAGGACCAGAGCGACCCGGTCCGCAGGGCGATTGCGCTCGCAATCAATCGACAGGCTGTGGATGCGGACGGCATGCCGGTGCCGCTCGTCCAGGCACATTCGTTCGCCCCCGACGACGATTCCTCACGCGACGAGACCGAACCGAAGGCGACCATGAAGGTTCCGGCGGAGCCGTTTCCCGACGTCGATCGCGCCGCCAAGGGCGATCCGTTCATCGGCCGGCGGCCCGGTTTTAGTGCCCACGCCGGCGCGGGCGGAGTTGGTCCGGACTCGCCCGGGGGGTGGCCGCGCGATTCGGAATTCGACCCCGGCCACACGATGAGCCCCGTACACCCCGGCGACCCGGAACGCGCGCCCGACTTCGCCGCCTCGACCTTCAGCGACGGCGCGACCCCGACGCTGCCGCTGGAATTCGCCCTCAACTCGTCTTCCCCGACTTCGAGCGACGGGGTGGTGGTGGCGGTCGTGACCGACCCCAACGCTCGGGACACGACCGTCGTGCAACAGTCGCTGCTCGGCGGCGGCAAGCCGAACTATGCGGCCCTGATTGATCCGAAGGACAATGCGCGGCAAATGCGCTGTCTGGCCGAAGCGATCTATTTCGAATCGCGCAGCGAGCCTGAGGCGGGCCAGGCGGCCGTCGCGCAGGTCGTGCTGAACCGCGTGCGCAGCGGCATCTATCCGAGCACCGTCTGCGGCGTCGTTTATCAGGACCGCAACCGACCCTTCGCCTGCCAGTTCTCCTTCGCCTGCGAAGGCAAGTCGCTGCGCGTACAGGAGCCCGGGGCATGGGCGGTCGCAACCCGCGTGGCGGAGGAAGTGGTCAGTGGGAAGAGCTACAACCCGGCCGTCGCCGAGGCGGTCAACTATCACGCCAACTATGTCTCGCCGTTCTGGGTCGGCTATCTGAGGCGGGTCGACCGCATCGGCGCCCACATCTTCTACGCCATGCGCGACGGCGTGAACTGGGCCCCGGGCGCGCTGAACGGCCACGGCGACCGACCGTAGCGCCACGGCTGCCGGCAATCAGCCCAGAACGCTTTCCGCGCTCACATAACTGAGCCCGTGCGCATCCGCGACCGGGGCGCAGGTCACCTTGCCGTCGCAGACGTTGAGCCCGGCGCGAAGATGCGGGTCGTCCACAAGGGCTTCGCGCCAGCCCTTGTCGGCAAGCGCCAGAGTGAACGGGAGCGTTGCGTGGTTGAGGGCGAAAGTCGAGGTGCGCGCGACCGCCCCGGGCATGTTCGCCACGCAATAGTGGACGATGCCGTCGACGACATAGGTCGGGTTCGAATGCGTCGTCGGCTTCGACGTCTCGCAGCAACCGCCCTGGTCGATCGCGACGTCGACGATGACAGCGCCCGGACGCATCGTCGCCAGCATGGCCCGGGTGATGAGCTTCGGAGCCGCGGCGCCGGGCAAGAGGATCGCGCCGATGACGAGATCAGAGCGCGTAAGCAGATCGGTGATCGAGGCGCGCGTGGAATAGACGGTGCGCAGCGACGAGCCGAACTGCGCCGAGAGCCGGCGCAGGGCGTCGTGCGAACGGTCGACGACCGTGACGGACGCCCCCATCCCGACCGCGATCGTCGCGGCGTGAGTTCCCGATACGCCGCCGCCGAGGATCAGCACATTGGCGGCAGCCACGCCGGGCACGCCGCCAAGCAATACGCCTCGACCGCCTTGCGCTTTTTCCAGCGCATGCGCGCCGACCTGCGGCGCGAGGCGCCCCGCGACTTCCGACATCGGGGTGAGCAGGGGCAGGCGCCCCTGTGGGTCGGTCACGGTTTCATAGGCGATGCAGACCGCGCCCGAGGCGACGAGATCCTGCGTTTGCGGGAGATCGGGGGCGAGGTGGAGATAGGCGAAAAGGATCTGCCCCGGGCGCAGGAGCCTCCGCTCCTCGGCCAGCGGCTCCTTCACCTTCACGACCATCTCGGCGCGGGCAAAAATTTCCGCGGCCGTATCGGCGAGTTCGGCCCCGGCGCGGGCGTATTCTTCGTCCGGCGACCCCGAGCCGACGCCCGCGCCTATCTCCACGATCGCGCGGTGGCCGTGATGCACGGCCTCGGCGACGGCAGGTGGCGTCATGCCGACGCGGAATTCGTTGTTCTTGATCTCCTTCGGAATGCCGATGAGCATGGCAAGCCTCCTTGTCCCCGACAACGCAATCATGGCGCCTTCCCGCCGCAGCGTGAAGGCGCGCTTATGAGGCCGGCCCTTGCGGCAATCCCGCCCTGAGGCTTTTGGCGTGGCGACGCAACTCTGGTAAGCACAAACTCGACGACCTGGGTCGGGGAACGCGCCTGCGGGACAGGAGCGCGTCTGCGTTCAGGAGTTTGGAGACGATCGTGACCGAAGTCGATGCGGACATCGCCGCCATGCCGTTCGAGAAGGCGTTGGCGGAGCTCGAAGGCATCGTCGACAAGCTCGAGAAGGGCGCTGTGTCCCTCGACAACTCCGTCAAACTTTATGAGCGCGGCGAAGCGCTGAAGAAGCGCTGCGACGAGCTTCTCAAGAACGCGGAGATGCGGATCGAAAAGATCACGCTCACAGCGGACGGGAAGCCGAAGGGGCTCACTCCCCTCGACGGGGACTGACGCAAGTCAATTTGTCCTCGGCTCTGAACAGCGCCGCAAGGCTGACGCGCGCAGCAGAGCCGGACGATCCAAATTCTGACTGAAGAGCGCCATCGCCGTAAGCATTTGTTAAAGCGCCGCCGCCAATTTGAAAGGGCTCGTTAAGCGGAGCCCTCGATGCGAGCCGCAGCCTGGGCGTGAACGATGCTGAGGCCGATAAACATGCGGACGATTGCGTTTGTCACCCAGAAAGGCGGCTCCGGCAAGAGCACCCTCGCTTCGTCTCTTGCGGTCGCCGCGCAGGAGATGAAGGAGAAGGTCGGCGTCGTAGACATGGATCCGCAAGGCTCATTGATTAACTGGCTCAAGGCCCGCGCCTCGGGCGACATTGACGTCGTCGCCTCCGGCGCAGCGCGGCTGCCCGCTGTTCTGGCTCAATTCAAGGCCAAAGGCTGCTCGCTCGCGATCATCGACACGCCCGGCGCCGAAGGGCCGGCCTCCGAGGCGGCGATGGCGGTCGCAGACCTCAACATCATCCCGTCCCGACCGAGCATGTTCGATCTCTGGGCGAGCGCGAAGACCCGAGCCGCGCTCGAGGCGGTCGGCGGTGCGTTCGTGTTCCTGCTCAACCAATGTCCTCCGGCCCAGCAGACCGCGCGGGTAAGGGACGGCGTGGAGACGCTCGAGGAGATGGGCGGGCTCATCTCGCCGCTCATTCTCGCGCGCGTCGACTACCAGGAAGCCGCGCGCCACGGCCTTGGCGTCACCGAACTCGATCCGGCCGGCGCCGCGGCCGAGGAAATGCGCGCCGTTTGGGTCTCGATCAGCCGCCGTCTCGCGAGAATCAGGCCCCGGAGCGGCGGACGCAAGGCCGCCTGAGACAAAGGGACAAGTCTTCAGCCGCCGAGGCGCGTGCGGATCGTCTCGCCGCTGCGCTCGATGGTCAGATCCCACCACCGCGCCCGCTCGGCGCACGCCCGCTCGAGATCCCGGGTGGTGCCGATCCGCCGTCCGTTCACCGAAGCCACGACGTCGCCCTTCTGCACGCCGACCTGAGCGGCGGTCGAGCCATCGGCGACGGCGGCGACGACAACGCCCTCACTCACGCCGTGGAGCGACAGTTCCTCGGTCACCGCTGGCGACAGGTTCATCACCTCGGCGCCTTCGAAGGGAGAAGGAGTATGAAATCGTCAGCGTGTCGCGTGGCGGAATTTCAGGCGCGGATGCGAGCTGGAGCGGAAAATCCAGCGTCTTCCCGTCTCGGAGGACCTTCAGTTTGGCCGTACCGCCGAGCGGCTTAACTCCGAGTCGGAAGCCGACGCTTTCGGCGTCGTCGACGTCCTGACCATCGATCGCGGCGATGACGTCGCCGCGCTTCAGGCCCGCGGCCGCCGCGGGCCCACGGTCGACGACGTCGACGACCAGCGCTCCAGCCGGGCGTTGGAGCCCGAGAGTGTCGGCGATGTCTTTCGACACATTCTGCAGCGTCGCGCCGAGCCATGGCCGCTTGACGGTTTTCCCGCCGTGCAGCGCCGCCGCCACCACGCCCTTGACCATATTGACCGGAATGGCGAAGCCGAGCCCCATGCTGCCGCCGGATCGGGAATAGATCATCGAATTGATGCCGACGAGCCGACCGTCGAGATCAACCAGCGCGCCGCCCGAATTGCCGGGGTTGATCGCGGCGTCGGTCTGAATGAAAAAGCCGTAGTCGCTCGCCCCGATCTGGGTGCGGGCGAGCGCCGACACAATCCCTTGCGTCACCGTCTGGCCGACGCCGAACGGATCGCCGATCGCGAGGACGAAATCGCCGACCTCGAGCGCGTCGGAATCGCCCATCGTGAGCACCGGGAAATTGGCGCCGCCCTTGATGCGCAGCACGGCGAGATCGGTGCGGGGGTCGCGCAGGACGATCTCGGCGTCGAACTCGCGCCTGTCGGCGAGTGCGACCCGCACGTCCGTCATGTTTTCAATCACGTGATAGTTGGTGACGACGAGGCCCGACGGATCGACGAGGACGCCGGACCCCAGTGCCTTCTGTACCCGCTGACCCTGGTCGTCCCCGCCGCCGAAGAAGCGTCGGAAGATCGGATCGTCGAACAGCGGATTGCGCGGCATGGTCTCGACCCGCGACGCGTACACGTTGACGACCGCGGGCGCGACTTTCTTCACGACCGGCGCGAACGATAGGCGCGCCTGCGCCGGGCTTTGCGGGGCGACCTTCTGGACCGTATCGGCGAGGGCAGGGGCGACGAGGAACGCGAAGACGACGGCGAGCTTGAAGCGGATCAAACGAGACCTCCGGGGACGAGAGCGGGGCTGGTATAGGCGGCGGCCGCGGCGCTGGGAAGGGCGTGCCTTCGGCATGACGGTGTTCGGTCCGAGACGGCGCACCCTCGTCGTTCCCTTATCGACGATCGACCGCGTCGCGGCGACGCTCGTCGCCAAGGGCCGGATCGCGCGCGGCTATCTGGGACTTGGCCTGCAGCCGGTGAAGCTCGAGGGCGGAGGCCTCGGCCTGATGGCGCTCAGCGTCGACACCAACGGCCCGGGCGCGGGCGCCGGCGTCAAGCAGGGAGACGTCATCATCGCATGGAACGGCGAGCCGCTTCGCGGCAACTACCATCTCATGCGCCTGCTTGGGCCAGACAGAGCGTGGGCACGACAGCCAAGCTTTCGCTCAAGCGGGCTAATGAGCCGCTAGATCTCTACGTGACGGTCGACGAAAGGCCGCCGGCGCAATGACGGACACGCCGCACCGCGATCGTGGTCGCGATCGAGATGGCGGGAGAGCGCTCGCCGATCGTCTGGCGGCGCTTCTGGCGGACGTCCCCGGCCTGCGTCTCGCGGCGCCCGGCGAGCCGGCCGACGTGACCCTCCTCGCCGTGCGCGACCTGCCTCGGGAGGCCGAGGTGGCGCTCACGCCGCGCGCCCTGATCGCCGAAGCCGCCTCCAACAAGACGATCGCCCGCCAGCTGAAGATCTCGGTCCACACGGTGAAGTTCCATGTTGCGCTGCTGCTCGACAAGCTCGATGCGGACGGGCGGACCGAGGCCGTTGCGCAGGCGGCGCGGATGGGCGCGATCCGGCTCTAAAACGCGTCTCGTCGCGATAGCTTTCCCCGAAGGACAGGGGTGGCCCGCCTCGTCTTCCGGCCGCCCGCCAACACCGTTGCAGACTGTTACATAAATCGTATGTAAGCGCCATAGCGTCAGTCGGCATCTGCGATTTGCAGAAGATTTCCGGCGAAGCGATCGGGGCGCTCGATGGGCTGACCGCGAGCAAGTCGGGCGCTCGGACGGTTGAACTCCTGATACCCCTCAAGAGCGCCGATCCGGACCAACTCGCCGCAGTGCTGGCGCGGGCGGAAGATCTCGCGCGAAGACACGACCCGGTCGCCGACGACGGGGCGCCATCGGTGTACGGTGCGGTCGATCCCGTCGACTGGTCGATCGAGGCGTTTGCGCGCTTGCCACCAAGCCAGATCCCGTGAAGCCGCCGGCGAGCGCCCTGGTCGTCGATGCGGCGATCCTCATAGCCGCGGCCCGAGCGTGAAGCTCTGGCGCTACCCTGGCGGCGGCGCGGGCCATGGCATTGGTGACGACCGACCGTGTCGTGGCGGAAGCGCGACGACGCATCGACTTCGGACTGAAACGGCCGGAATTGCAGCCAATCGTGGGTGCGCTTATCGCGGGGATGACGGTCTTTCCCGTCGCCGCTCTGTCTGCGCTTCTGCCGCAAGCGGAGATTGCGTTCACCGACACCGTCGCCCGCAGAAACGGCTCGATCAGTGACGCGCATGTGCTGACGCTCGCCTGGAACGTCGACGCCGACGTGTGGACGACCGACCGCGATTTCGCCGGAACGCGGATGGCGAGTTGGTCGGCGCCGAACCTGATCCGCGCAGTCACGGAGGCCAGAAGGGCGCCGATCCAAGCTAAACGCCGTAGTACGCTAGCAGCGCGCCGAAAACCGGGATGGCGACGAGGCACACGCCGAGGTTCACCCTCAGGTAGCCCGTCTTCCAGTAGAGGACACGCGAGAGGAGGGCGATCCGGTGCTTGCTCTCCTCGAGCTCGACCGAAATGACATGGTTGAAGACAAAGTGGTCGGCAGCCGCATTGCGCGACAGATGAAAATTGCTCTTCTCCTCCGCACCCGGAGCTGGGGAAAATCGCCTTGATCAGAAAAAATAGGCGGTCAGAAACGGCGCGAGAATGAGCCAGAGCGGAATCTGCTGGAAGTTCTTTTCGTGCGCGCTGAGGATCGGGACCATCAGCAGCGGCACGAACAGAAGCGCGATATTGGCCTTGAAGTCACTTGAGCGGATGGCGTCGGTGTAGACGGCGGCGAAATCGCGGAAGTACTTGATCTCCCTCTGGATGCGATCGTCGCCCATGTGCTCGTCGCCCGCCGACTTCGGCGCGCTGGCGTTGCTGTCGGCGTCTGACATGGGACTTGAAACTGTGGGACTGTCTCCGGTCAGTCAAGCGACCAAAGGCGTCCCGGGGCCGCGATCGCCGCTCCCTCGTCTGCGAGGAGGGCGAGGGCGTGACGGTTGGCCGCTCGGCTCGAGCTCGTCCTGCCCGCATCCTAGCCTTCTTCCCGCATGGGGGGAGAAGAGACCGCTGCGCCGTGGTTAAAGGCTCAACCCTCGGCGGCCTGCGCCGTCGGACCCGAACCCTTGCCTTTGGCCTCGACGTCGCGGTCAACGAATTCGATTACCGCCATCGCCGCGTTGTCGCCGGCGCGGAAGCCCGCCTTCATGATGCGGGTATAGCCGCCGTTGCGGTTTTTGTAGCGCGGGCCGAGGACGTCGATCAGTTTCTTGACCAGATCGGCGTCGCGCAGCCGCGAAATCGCGATACGGCGGGCGTGCAGGTCGCCGCGCTTGCCGAGCGTCACCAGCTTCTCGACCACCGGTCGGAGGTCCTTGGCCTTCGGCAGGGTGGTGGTGATCTGCTCGTGCTTGATCAGCGCCTGGGCCATGTTGGCGAACATCGCCTGGCGATGTTCGGCGGTGCGGTTGAAGCGCCGCTTGGCGTGTCCGTGATACATGTCGGCGTCTCCTTCTCGGGTCTGCGGCCGCCGTGCCAAGGAACGGCCGCTTGTCGTTGTCCCCCTCTCCCGCTTGCGGGAGAGGGCCGGTGTGCAGGCCCTCATCCGGCGCTTCGCACCACCTTCTCCCTCGGGCGGGAGAATGGAAGTCTCAGTAATGCTCCTCGAACCGTTTGGCGAGGTCCTCGATGTTGTCCGGCGGCCAGCCGTTGACTTCCATGCCGAGGTGCAGCCCCATCTGCGCCAGCACCTCCTTGATCTCATTGAGCGACTTGCGGCCGAAGTTCGGCGTTCGCAGCATCTCGCCCTCGGTCTTCTGGATGAGGTCGCCGATATAGGTGATGTTGTCGTTCTTGAGACAGTTGGCGGAGCGCACGGAGAGCTCGAGCTCATCGACCTTCTTGAGCAGCGCCGGGTTGAAGGCGAGCTCGGGAATCGCGTGAGCGGCCTCCTCGCGGCGCGGCTCCTCGAACGTGACGAAGACCGCGAGCTGGTCCTGCAGGATCCGGGCGGCGTAGGCGAGCGCGTCCTCAGGCGAGATGGCGCCGTTGGTCTCGATCGTCATCGTCAGTTTGTCCTTATCGAGATCCTGTCCCTCGCGCGTGTTCTCGACGCGATAGCTCACCTTCTTGACCGGCGAGAACATGCTGTCGATCGGCAGGAGGCCGATCGGCGCATCTTCCGCGCGGTTGCCGTCGGCTGGGACATAGCCCTTGCCGGTCGTCACCGTGAACTCGATGCGGAGGTCCGCGCCTTCGTCGAGGGTGCAGATGACGAGGCTCGGATTGAGGATCTGGATGTCGCCGGTCGTCTGGATGTCGCCCGCGGTGACGGCGCCGGGTCCCCGGCGCTTGAGGACGAGGCGCTTCACGCCCTCACCCTGCATCTTGACCGCGATGTCCTTGACGTTGAGCACGATGTCGACGACGTCCTCGCGGACGCCGGGGATCGACGAGAACTCGTGCAGCACACCGTCGATGTGAAATCGAGGTGATCGCGGCGCCCTGCAGCGAGGAGAGCAGCACGCGGCGCAGCGAGTTGCCGAGGGTCTGGCCGAAGCCGCGCTCGAGCGGCTCGGCGACCACCGTCGCCAGGCGACGGGGATCAACGCTCTGAGCGACTTCGAGCTTCTTCGGCTTGATCAGTTCTTGCCAGTTTTTCTGGATCACGGGCTTGAGCCTTCCATTCGACGGGTGAACAGCCCGAAACGCGAAAGCCTCGCGCTTTTCGAGCCGCATGCGCGCGCCGGACCGGTCGGCGCGCCTTTTGGGTTCAGACGCGGCGGCGCTTGCGCGGACGGCAGCCGTTGTGCGGGATCGGGGTGACGTCGCGGATCGAGGTCACCGTGACGCCCGCCGCCTGGATCGCGCGCAGAGCGGACTCGCGCCCCGAGCCGGGGCCGGAAACCTCGACCTCGAGCGTGCGCATGCCGTGCTCGGCCGCCTTGCGCACCGCGTCTTCGGCGGCGATCTGCGCGGCGAACGGGGTCGACTTGCGGGACCCCTTGAACCCCATCGTCCCGGCGGAGGACCAGGAGATCGTGTTTCCCTGCGCGTCGGTGATGGTGATCATCGTGTTGTTGAACGTCGAGTTCACGTGGGCGACGCCCGTTGCGATGTTCTTGCGCTCGCGGCGGCGGACGCGGGTTGCTTCTTTTGCCATCGGTCGATCCCTCAAACGCGCGTGGCGCGCCAATACCTCAATGCGTTGAACGTAATCACTTCTTCTTGCCGGCGATCGGCTTGGCCTTGCCCTTGCGGGTGCGCGCGTTGGTGTGCGTGCGCTGGCCGCGCACCGGCAACTGCCTGCGGTGGCGGAGGCCCCGATAGGCCCCGAGATCCATCAGGCGCTTGATGTTGATCGACACTTCGCGGCGAAGATCGCCTTCGACGATGTAGTCCCGGTCGATCGTCTCGCGGATCTGTAGCACCTCGGCGTCCGACAGCTGGGACACGCGGCGCTCGGAGGGAATGTGCACCTTCTCGCAAATTTCTTCGGCCTTCTTCGGACCGATGCCGTGAATGTACTGAAGCGCGATGACGACGCGCTTGTTGGTGGGAATATTGACGCCTGCTATGCGGGCCATTCGCTCTTCTCTCCATTTCAGCGGCGCGTTAGCAAGATGCTTGAGGCGCCGCGAGACCGACAACTCGACGTCCGGTGGAGGCCGGCCCTTGCCGAGACCCTTCAAAACGCAAAAAGTCCCATGCGCTCGCAATGGCGCCGGGACCCAGAACGTATTCGGGATGGGGCTCATATAGTCCGCCGCGCGCGCTGCGTCAATCGGTTCCGATCGATGGTTCCTATCGCCCTCATCGAACGGCTTGTGTTCGCCCGCCCGAGCGCCGAATGTCGCCCGCGCCATGGCCGAAACTAAACGCACTCCTGAAGCCGACGCTGCCGACGACGCTGCGGAGGCGGCGCGGCGCGCCGGCGCGCTCCCCGTCAGCTTCGCCGCCGGCGACGTGATCTATCGCCCAGGCGATCTGGCGCTCGGGTGGATCGTGCTCGAAAGCGGTCGAGTCAAGGTCAGCCTGACCGCCGACAACGGCCGGGAGGTGGCGCTCTACCGCATCGCGGCAGGCGAATCCTGCGTGCTGACGACCGCCGCGATGTTCAGCGGCGATTCAATGCTCGCCGAGGCGGTCGCCGAGACGGACGTGCAGGCGCGGTTGATCCCGACGCCGGTCTTCGAGCGGCTCATCGGCGAGTTGGCCGAGTTCCGCCGCGTCGTCCTGAGAAATTACGCGGAGCGGGTCGTCGACCTCGTGATCGTGATACAGGAGGCGCTGTTCCACGCCGTGCCTGAGCGTTTGGCGCGGCGCCTCCTCGCCGCGGCCCGCGGCGGCGTCGTGGCGACGACCCACCAGGCGCTCGCCGCGGAACTCGGCACGGCGCGCGAAGTGGTGAGCCGCATCCTGCGGCGGATGGAGCGGGAGGGGGCGCTCGAGAGCGAACGGGGCGAAATCCGCATCCGAAACGAGGCGCTGCTTCGGGCGACGGCCCGGTCCCAACGGTGACAAGGTCACAGACGGCGCAGCGCATCAGGACTATTGCCGTTTCCAGTCTTTAGCCTGGAGGCAAGCCATGAAAACCAACGTCGGCGCGATCGACCGCATCCTGCGGATCGTCGTCGGAATCGCCCTTATCGCCTTTGCGCTCGGCTTCATTGCGCCCGGCGCATCCTACGCCTGGATCGGCTGGATTGGCGTCATCCCGGTCCTGACCGGGTTCGTGGGCTCCTGCCCGCTCTACAGCCTTGTCGGCCTGTCGACCTGCCCAGCCGCCAAACGCGCCTGAAGGCCAAGCGTCTCAACCCGTCCAGACGCGACCGGGGCCGGGGACCCCCGAAGTCGCGTCGCGTTCGGATGACGATTCTTGCCGCCATCGAGGGCTTTTCCCTCGCAAATTCGCCTGAATCCCTCTATAGCGCCACGGCCCGCCCGCCGAGAGCCGGCGAAAGACGCTTCACAAGGATCCCTGATGACAGCCAAGTTTCCCGCGCATCTGCGCTCGACCGCCGCCGCTTTGGCGCTCGGGCTCGGCGCGACCCTCATACTCGTCGGCGCGGCTTCGGCCGACCCCAAAGTGGTGGCCAAGGTCGACGGCCAGCCGATCACCGACCAGGACGTCGCCGTCGCGATGGCCGACATCGGCCCCGGCCTGCCCCAGAAGCTCGAAGGCGCCGCCCGGCAGAAATATGTGCTCGACTACCTGATCGACCTCAAGCTCGCCGCCAAGAAGGCGGAGGCCGACAAGCTCGACCAGACCCCCGAATTCGCCAACAAGCTCGCCTATTACCGCGACAAGCTGGCGATGGAGGAGCTCTTGAGTTCGGTCGCCAAGGCGGCGACGACCGAAGAGGCCGAGCGCAAAGCATATGACGAAGCCGCCAAGGCCGAGCCGCCGCAGGAAGAGATCCACGCGCGCCACATCCTGCTGCCGACCGAGGAGGAGGCGAAGAAGGCGGAGGCGCGGGTGAAGGGTGGCGAGGACTTCGCGAAGGTCGCCAACGAGCTCTCCAAGGACACGGCCGGCGACGGGGGCGACCTCGGCTGGTTCACCAAGGACCGGATGGTGCCCGAGTTCTCCGGGGCCGCCTTCAAGCTGAAGAAGGGCGAGATTTCCGATCCGATCCACACCCAGTTCGGGTGGCACATCATCCAGGTCGAGGATACCCGCACCAAGACCTTCCCGCCCTTCGAGCAGTTGAAGGACCAGGCCGCACGCTACGTCGCGCAGAAGGCGGAGAGCGAGACCGTTGCGCAACTGCACAGCGCGGCCAAAATCGAGCTGTTCGACGCCGAAGGCAAGCCGATGCCGGCCGCGGCCGAGGTCGCCGCGCCGAGCGCCGACAAGTCTTCCGCGGCTCCGGCCGCAGCTGCGCCGTCCGCGGAAAAGCCGAAACAATAGTCTCGAGCGGCGTCGGTCGAAGCACCGGCGCCATCCTTCCGCCCGGAACTTTCCCATGGCCGCCGCCACTCCGCTCTCCCCGCTCGCGCCGAAGAATTATCCATTCATGCCGTCGATTGCGGGGGTGCGCTTCGCCACCGCCGCGGCCGGCGTGCGCTATGCGGACCGGACCGACGTGATGATGGCGCTGTTCGATGCGCCTGCCGCGGTCGCGGGCGTGTTCACCCGGTCGAAGTGCCCCTCGGCCCCGGTCGACTGGTGCCGGGCGCATCTGAACAGCAGCGCGAGAGCGCTGATCGTCAATTCGGGCAACGCCAACGCCTTCACCGGCCACGCCGGAATCGACGCGGTCCAGATCGTCGCCGACGCCGCGGCGAAGACGATCAAGGCGAGCCCGAGCGAAATCTTCATGGCCTCGACCGGGGTCATCGGCGAGCCGCTCGACGGGCTGACGATCGTCCGCGTCATCGCCGACCTCGCTGCGGAAGCGCGGGAGGACCGGCTGATGGACGCCGCCAAGGCGATCATGACGACCGACACCTATCCCAAGGTCGCCACCGCGTTCGCGCAGATCGGCGACACGATGGTTACGATCAACGGCATCGCCAAAGGCGCCGGGATGATCGCGCCCGACATGGCGACTTTGCTCTCATACGTGTTCACCGACGCGCCGATCGCCTCCGGGGCCTTACAGACGATGCTGGCGAAATCGGTCGAGCGCTCGTTCAATTCGATCACGGTCGACAGCGACACCTCGACCTCCGACACGCTGATGATCTTCGCCACCGGGGCAGCGAAAACCGCGCCGCGGATCGAGGACGCCTCGGACCCGCTCGCGGTCCCCTTTCGGCGCGCGCTCGACAAGCTCTTGCGCAATCTCGCCCAACAGGTCGTGCGTGACGGCGAGGGCGCTCGCAAATTTATCGAGATCAAAGTCGAAGGGGCGGCGACCCGCAAGGCCGCCAAGCGCATCGCGATGTCGATCGCCAATTCGCCGCTCGTCAAGACCGCCGTCGCCGGCGAGGACGCGAATTGGGGCCGTGTCGTCATGGCGGTCGGCAAGGCCGGCGAGAAGGCCGAGCGCGACAAGCTCGACATCTGGTTCGGCAAGATCCGCGTCGCTCATCAGGGCCTGCGCGATCCGAGCTACGAAGAGGCGGCCGCCTCGGCCTATATGAAGAAGAACGCGATCGTCATCACCGCCGATCTCGGCATCGGCAGCGGCCGCGCCACCGTGTGGACCTGCGACCTCACTAAGGAATATGTGGCGATCAACGGCGACTATCGCTCGTGAAGCTTCTGCTGGTCGTCGCGGCGGCGCTCGTCGACGTCGATGGCCGGGTGCTGATCTCCCGGCGGCCAGAGGGCAAAGCACTCGGGGGCCTGTGGGAGTTTCCCGGCGGCAAGATCGACCCCGGCGAGCGGCCCGAGGACGCGCTGATCCGCGAGCTCAACGAAGAGCTCGGCGTCACGGTCAAGGCGGCCTGCCTCGCGCCGCTTACCTTCGCCAGCCATTCCTACGACGACTTCCATCTCCTGATGCCGCTCTATGTCTGCCGCAAGTGGGAGGGTTTCGTGCAGCCGCTCGACGGCCAGACGCTCAGATGGGTATGGCCGAAGGACCTCAGAAGCTACCCCATGCCGCCTGCCGACGCGCCGCTGATCCCGCATCTGGTGGATCTGCTGGACTGAGCCTCCTCGGTAACGGCGGCAACCCGATTCGCAGCTATCAGGGAAATCTGCAGGGAATTCTCGGATTCCGGCGAAGCTCGCCACCGTGCTCCCGAAAAAAATCGCGCCTTTTCAGAGCTTTGCGCTGGATTTCGCCGCACGATGGAACAGGGGAATTTTTCGCTCGAACAGCGGATTAAAGACGGCGTTTCGGACAAGAACAGCGAATTCAGGGCGACGCCGTCCAGGCCTTGTAATCCGCGTCCGACATGGCCGGCAAATTCTTGATGAAAGCCACGATCGTCCAGATCTGCTGGTCGGACGCCCCGGCCAAGGCAAAGCTCGGCATGCCGGTGAACTTGATGCCGTTCTTCACGACCCAGAAGAGCTCGGATGGGGTACGTTCCTTCGCCATGACCTTGAGATCGGCGGGAACCGGCTTCAGCCCTTCGGACCACTTGGCCCAATCTTTGTCCGGCGGCCCACCGTGACAATTGACGCAGCCGATGGTCGCATAGGCGTGCGCGCCGGCCTTCACCATCGCGGGATCCTCGAGAGAAGCCGGCGGCGTGTCGGTTGCCTGCCGCGCGACCGAGGCCGCCCGAACGTTGGCCAAGGCCCAATTGACGAACGCCGGATTGTCCTCGTTTTCGGCGACGCTGTAGAAGCCACCGAAGAGAGAGATCCCCGCGCCGATGGCGAAGAGGATCGCAAGCGCGCCGATGACGGCCAGGAATCGCATGAGCCCGCTCCTTTTCGTGTCGACGGCCGAGGACGAGCGAAACTGCGTCGCCGCCGCTGCGTGATACATTCCCTCAGCGAACCGCGGAATTCAACAGCGGACTGGCAGGGCGAAAGCTCAAACCCCCGAGCAGCGCGACGCCTTCGGCAATTGCCGCCTCTCCAGGGACTTCAGGCTTCCCATCGCCATTGCCACAGTGGAATCGCAAGACCGGCTGGGCGCCGCAACGAGAGTTTAATACCATTCGGCTAAAGCTTCTGTATGGTTTCGCCCTCCAATTCCGTGGAACTTGCCGCCCTCCCCGCCGCGCCCGACCTCGCGACCGTGGTCACGGCCTGGCTTCGGCGGCTCGCGGCGGAACGCCGTATGTCGCCGCATACGATCGAGGCTTATGCGCGCGACGCGCGGCAATTCCTCGCCTTCCTCGCTGAGCGCTACGGCGCGCCACCTTCGATCTCCGATTTTGCCGACTGCCCGCCTCCGGTCCTGCGCGCCTTCCTCGCCCGGCGTCGTGCGCAAGGCGTCGAGGGCCGGTCGCTCCAGCGCGCGCTCTCGTCGCTGCGCTCGCTGGCGCGTCACATCGCCCGTGAAGGCGGCGCGACGGCGTCCGCGCTCGGCGCCGTCCGCCCGCCAAAAGCGCCGCGTCGTCTGCCCCGCCCACTTATGCCGGCCGATGCGAAAGCCGTCGCGACGACCGCGCCTCGCGAGGGCGAAGCCCGCGAACAATGGGTGCTGGCGCGCGACGCGGCGGTGCTGGCGCTCTGCTATGGCGCCGGCCTGCGCATATCGGAGGCCCTGTCGATCCGCCGGGCCGACGCTCCGGTCGGCGCGGTCGAGACGATCACCGTCGTCGGCAAGGGAAAGAAGATGCGCTCCGCGCCGGTCATCGTCCCCGTGCGCGAGGCGGTCGCGGACTATCTCGCGCTCTGCCCGTATGCGCTGAAACACGAGGGCCCGCTGTTCGTCGGCGCGAAGGGCGGCCCGCTCTCGCCGCGCATCGTGCAACTGGCGATGGAGCGGATGCGGGGCGCGCTCGGCCTGCCCGACAGCGCGACGCCGCACGCGCTGCGCCACTCCTTCGCCACCCATCTGCTGGCGCGTGGCGGCGACTTGCGCACCATCCAGGAGCTGCTCGGCCACGCCTCTCTGTCCACCACCCAGGTCTATACGAACGTCGACGGCGCGCGGCTTCTTGCCGCCTATCGCTCGGCCCATCCGAGGGCTTGAGCAGCAGGAGACGCGGGGCTCTGCCGGGGTGTCGACGTAAGGCGAACTGGCGCGACATCTGGGCGCTTCCCGACCTTGTTCGAAGCCCTGCGTAAGGGGGGCTGCCGGAGGCCGTGAAAGAGCGCAACCCCCAGCATTGCCGGGCCGAAAGTCGCCTTTCGCTTTCGTCGCGAATGACTCTGGGGTTCATGCCGCACGCCATTCGATACTGCTGACAGAAACTGACAGTGGGTGGGAGTAGGTAAGTCTCTCATTGCCGACCCGAGTGAGGAGCAAGGCTTGCAGATGATCGAAGCACAATGTCGCTGCGGAGCGATCGGATTGAAAATTGCGGGCGAACCCGTCGTGCAGCTTTATTGCCATTGCGACGACTGCCAGGCCGCTCACGGGGCAGCCTACGTCCCAGCAGCAATCTATCCCGCGCATGCCGTCGAAGTCGTTCGGGGGAAGCCCACTCCGGTGGTGGTGAAAGCAACCCAGCGGATGCGCTGCGCGGATTGCGGCGCCTATCTATTTTCCGAGATTGCGACCGTCGGGATGCGAAGCGTCAGCGGTTACCTTCTTCCCAAGGGAGCGTTCAAACCACAATTCCATGTTCAATGCGCGCACGCTGTTCTGCCTGTTGTCGACGATCTGCCTCATTATAAAGGCTTCCCGGCGTCGTTCGGCGGAGCTGAGGAGTTTGTCGGCTGGTAGGGCTCTGACACTCGACGCCGGCTCGTCAGCCAAGTTTTGGTTGTGTATCTTTGTAGCTTTGCAAGGCTTGCGTCTTTGTCCACCAGTCCGCAAAGCCATCGACATCGAAAAGCGCCTCCTTGTCCGGCGTCAGCGAGACATAAAAGACGATCGGAGCGAGATACAGGTCGGCAAGGCTTAGCTCACCGGCAATAAGGGGGAGGAGCCCTTCGTCTTCATGGCGAAATCGATCATCTTGCGGCCATTCTCGAGGCCGCCCTTTCGCATCGCATCGTTCTTTCCGCCGACGAAATCTGGAAAAAGATGATAGGCGACGACGCCGCCGAGCAAGGCGCCGTAGCCGTAGGAGTTGATCATGCCGATAATCATGTCCATCCGCGCACGATCCTTGGGAGTTGTCGGGACCAGTGATTTGCCGGGAAGGACATCGTTGAGGTAGCGGGCAATTGCGGTGGTTTCCAGAATGCGCATCCCATCATGGTCGAGGACCGGGACCTTGCCAAAAGGATGACGCTCCAGATGTTCGGGCGATTTCGGATCGCCCTTGAGCACGTTGAGTTGCACTTGTTCGAACTGAGTCACGCCCTTTTCGGCGAGGACCATCTTGACCGTACGGACATAGGTGGACGCGTCAAAGCCCCAAAGGATCATATCGGACATAATCGTGCCCCTTCTCAATGCGCCCGCTCACGCGGACCCCGAGCTTAGATCGTATTGGCCAGCCGGGCCAGCGGTCCGAAAATCGCGGTAATTCCGAAGACGATGCGGTGAAAGGCGGCACTCTGAAGCGGACATTCCCCAGCTTTTTGCCACGGCGGGCCGGATGGGTCTTAAAATCGTCATCTCGCGATCGGCTCGGTCGCTTTCTTCAGCCCGAACGCTTTTCGATAGACAAACACGCGGCACCGCCCGGTTTTGTGCTAATCTGCGTGACCCTGGAAGGCGCGCCATGACCGAGAGCCGGAAGATCGCGGCGATCCTGGTCGCGGACATCGTTGGATACAGCCGGCTCGCGGGAGCGGACGAGGATCGCATTCTGGCGCGACTCAGGGCGCTGCGCAGCGATCTGATCGATCCGACCATCGCCGTGCATCATGGTCGCGTCGTCAAGCGGACCGGGGACGGCAGCCTCATCGAATTCCGCAGCGTGGTTGACGCCGTGCGCTGCGCGATCGAGGTGCAGCACGGCCTCATCGAGCGCAACGCCGGCCTGCCCCCGGAGCGCCGCATCGAATTCCGGGTAGGCATCCATCTGGGCGACGTCGTCGAGGAGGCCGACGGCGACCTGATGGGCGACGGCGTCAACATCGCCGCGCGACTGGAAGCGATCGCTGAGCCCGGCGCGATCTGCCTGTCCGAGGACGCCTATCGGCAGGTGAGCGGCAGGCTCGATATGGCGGTCACTGATCTCGGCCCGACGCAGCTCAAGAACATCGAAAGATCGATCCGGGTCTATTCGCTGCAAGTGGGCGTCCCCGCCCAAGCAAAACCTGCGACCGAGACGAAGCCAGCCCAACCGAAAGCGCGCTCGGCGCTCGCGCCGATGATCGCCGGGATCGTCGCGCTCGTCGTGGTCGCGGCCGGAACGTGGTATCTTTTCGCCGAAAACCGAAACCGCCCCACGCTTATCGTCACGACCGCGCCGAGGCCGTCCGAGCCGGCGCATCTTTCCATCGTCGTACTGCCCTTCACAAACCTCTCAGGCGATCCGAGCCAGGATTACTTTGCCGACGGTGTCACCGAGAACCTCACCACCGACCTCTCGCGTATCCGTGACAGTTTCGTCATCGCTCGCAATACGGCGTTCACCTACAAAGGCAAGAGCATCGACGCCAAGGAGATCGGCAAGGAACTGGGCGTCCGCTATGTGCTCGAGGGCTCGGTGCAACGCGACAAGAATTGAGTGCGGGTCAACGCCCAGCTCATCGACGCGGCGTCCGGCGCACATCTCTGGGCCGACCGCTTCGAGGAAGACGTGGCCGATCTATTCAAGCTGCAGGATC
>CAVVTP010000009.1:0-344060 GCA_963751165.1 uncultured Alphaproteobacteria bacterium | reverse complement strand
GTGCGTTAGGGGTCATTCAGTAATTCCAAATTCCGGTGCTATTGGCTCCGCTCGATGCAAGCGGCAGTGTGCCAGTTTCCTGGACGAACGAATCGAGCCGGTGCCGACCGACTCTACGGCGTGAGCTCTCTCTTTGCCCGGCGCACCAACCTACGATCAGACTGGGGCTATGCCATGGCGGCTGGCGACAGAGGTTCGCTCATTTCCGGGAAAAACGGCACCTTTCGCTGCGCCGTAAAGCGCGGGCAGCGTCGGATCACGGCGAACACTTCGACTCGTGCGGCACTGTTGTACATACATGGTCGCAAAGCCAGCCCTAGGAGCGTGTGCCGCTCTCGATTCGGGCGACCGAGCCCGGCTCAAACAAGGGTGGCTTCGTTATGTAAGTCGCTAGCCGCGGTCGATCGGATGAGCGGTGTCTTATGTGCAACGACCAATTTGTGACCGCCTAACGACTGACCGCATAGCCGCGCGTCCCTAATATTGGCAACGGTGTGAAGGCGCGAATAACAAATCACGGAGCTATGCGTTACATGTTTAAGACGACTGTTCGAAAAAAGCCACAGAGACAAGCGAATTGCATCGGTAGAGCGTCTCTGCTGGGAATGTCTTTGCGGCGTTCTGCCGTTCAAACGCCCGTCGATGGGTGCGAGCAATTCAGGACTCGGATGGTATGCCGCGATTCTGATCGGTACCCTTGGCGCTAACCAGCCCCCGCAGTCGCTCAGCAGAAGACCGGGCCGGGCGTCCCCACCGATGACAGTCTGACCTGGCACGGTATCACGCTGTATGGCGTCGTCGACCTGGGGCTCCAATACGATACGCACAGCCCGCCGTTCACCCCGTATCGGCCCTCCGCCAGCGGAAACATCGTGCGGCAGAACAGCTACCAGTCAGTGACCGGCATCACGCCAAGCAACATGGGACAGTCGCGAGTCGGCCTGCAAGGCACCGAGCCCCTGAACGAGCATGGGCGGCCGTCTTCCAGGTGGAGAGCTTTCTTCAACCCCGCAGTCCGGCCAAATCGCTGATTCCCTGAAGTCGTTGACGGTGAACAATGGTCGATCACTGACAACCCAGAGCGTCGGTGTAGATGGCAGCTCAGCGGGCCAGGCTTTCCAGACCGCCTTCGTCGGGCTGAAGTCGCCGCGGTTCGGCGCCCTCACCTTCGGTCGTCAGTTAACGCTCCTGTCGGAAGGCACCATCAAATACGATCCCAACTACAACGCTACGGCGTTCGGGCTGCTCGGCGCGTCAAACACGTATTCCGGCGGAGGCAGCAGCGAAAATAACCGGCTCGATTCGACCGCGAAGTACCTTTTAGGCTTCAACGATCTTGTGCACATCGGCGCTCTGTACAAGTTCAATGGCTCGAGCGGATCGGCCAACACCGCGGTCCAGGCGAATATCGGGGGTAATTTCGCGGGCGCATCGCTCGATGCCTACTATTCGAAGGTCAACAGCGCCATCACGGCGAGCGCCCTGACCGCGGCTCAAGTCGCGAAGCTTCCGGTGGGCGATTCCGTGTCGAATTCTCTGGCGGCGACCGTCTCGGACAATACGGCGTATGCCCTCATGGCGCTGTACAAGCTGGATCCGCTTAAATTCTTCGCCGGATACGAGTACATCCAATATGCCAATCCGAAGACGCCGTTGGACGCCGGATTCACCGACATCGGCGGTTACGTTCTCGCTGTCGTCAACAACAACGCCTTACACCAATTCGAAACTTGTGCAGGTCTACTGGACCGGCGTTCGCTACACCGTCATTCCTCACCTCGATCTGACCGCGGCCTATTACGGCGTTCACCAGGACGCCTACGGCACCGGAACTCAGGTGGGATGCTCAACAACCGCGCACAGTGCTTGCAGCGGCAGCCTGCAAGCCTTCTCCTTCGATGCCGACTACCGCTTCAACGTGCACTTCGACGCCTATCTCGGAGCGATGTACAGCGGCGTGCACGACGGTCTGGCCAACGGCTACATCAATACGACCAACATCAACCCGACCGTTGGTGTGCGCTACAAATTCTGATATCGCCGCCTCGGTTGGGATCTGAGGAGACGGGTGGCGCTGCCGGCCGGGGGCAGCGCTGCCGCCAGAGCTGTGTTTGCCTGACACGGAAACCGCTCGGCGAGTGAACTATTCCCGCGTATCCATTGGCTCAGGCCTTTGCCGCGACTTCGGCGACAGGCCTTGATGGTGTCTGATCGTTCATCCCACTCCTCATTCGTGGTCCTCTGTTCGGCTCGCTACCGACATCGCAATCGAATCAGATCAAGGCGAGCACTGTCGCTGAGTCTCAGGCTTTGCCGCAATTTGAGCCGCCAAGTATTAGACCTTGGTATTAGACGGCGCGATTCAAGGGAGGCTAGCCAGACGTGTGGGGTCGGCAAGGGCTCGTCGATCGCACGCTTCGGACGGTCGAGCATTGCTTCGGGGCGCTGGTTTGTGAAGAATTCTTGCCGAAGCATCAACATTAATATCAATGCCTCAACATCAAGGTATCCTTTGCGGCCGCTCGACGGCACAGGCATTGTGACATGGATAGCGACCATAACGTGGCGACGGAGGTTGACCTCGGCGGGATTGTGAATGCGCTCCCCGCATTGGTCTGGACGACGCAAGACGATGGTCGGAGCGATTTCGTCAACGGTTACTGGTGCGAATTCACGGGTCCCGGACCTGACGTGGCGCGCGATCACGCGCGGCAGAGGGCAATCCATCCCGACGATCTGACGCCATTCTTGGATAGCAATACGTAAACGCAACCAGGCGCGGCAAGGAACATTCGCAAGTTCGCCGGTCTCCTCGAGCCCGAACGCGTAGGCCCCTAAGACAAAGCTCGAAAGCGGATTGTCGGAGTGCCAGGCAGGAAGAACCCGCGCGACCGAATCGCGGATCGAAAGCGATCGGCCGAGGAACAGATAGGCGTCCTGACAGAACCGGAGCGCGAGAGCGTCGGTCGGCCAATCGGCCAGAATGGCCTCCCAGGCGAGCGCGGCGTCAGGCGAGCGGCCTTCGGACCAAGCCTTGGCGGCGGCGAGATGCATCCTTTCGCGCGATGACGCGCCGCGGATCGCCGAATTCGGCGGACGCGAGCGCCGCCGTCACTTGCGGATGGTCGCCGCGGAAACCGCCGATCATGCAGAGACCCGCGATCGCGACGGCGCCCAGGGCAAATTCCGGGTCGCTCTCCAGTGCCTGCCTGAGAATACCGACCGGATCGCCAGTCAATCCAAAATAGTCAGCAACGGCGCGATCGAAGGCTTCAGCGGAACGAGGCGAGCCGGCGAGCGTCAAACCTTGCTGGTCCTTTGCCATCACTCTGCTTTCTCCGATAGGACTGCATGGGGGACTTGACCATAGCGAGGTTCGCTGTCCGGCGAAAGCTCGACCCTTTTGTCGAGGAAATGGGCGGCGACGCGGCGTTCAGGCACCCTCGCCATGATCGAGGCTGCGCGAGAACGACGCGAGCAGGTCGCTCTTGCGCTTGCGCTCGCAACCGGCGGAGCCTGTCCGCCGGGTCTCGATCTCGACCATTGACGGCGGCGCCCGGTCCGGCGAGGGTTTGCGCCGTTGCAGCGGAACGCCGATCGAAACTGGGCGTCCTGGGAGTCACATGCAAGGCAAGACAGTGATCGCGACGGGCGCGACGTCAGGCATTGGCGAGGTCGCAGTCCTGGCCCTGGCGAAGATGGGGGCGCGCATCGTCTTCGTGGCGCGTGACGAGCGTCGGGCCGAGGCGACGCTGATCAAGCTCGAGAGGCAGGCGCCCGGGCTCGGGCACGGTGTGCATCTCGCCGACCTTTCGCTGATGGCGGAGGCGCGCCGCGCGGGGCGCCTGATCGCACAACAGGAGCCGCGTGTCGACGTGCTGATCAACAACGCCGGGGCGATGTTCGCCGACCGTCGCGTGACCGCGGAAGGGCTGGAGATGACCTTCGCCCTCAACCACATGGCCTATTTCATGCTGACCGAGGCTCTCTCAGAGACCCTCGTCGCCTCCGCCCCGGCCCGCGTCGTCTCAACCTCGTCGGCGGCGCATCAGGGCATGCGCCTCGATTTCTCCGACCTGCAGGGCGCGCGGCGCTACAACGGCTGGCAGGCCTACGGGCGCTCCAAGCTGGCCAACATCCTGTTCACCCGCGAGCTCGCCCGCCGGCTCGCCGGGACTGGCGTCACCGCCAATTGCTTCCATCCAGGCTTCGTCGCCACCCGGTTCGGCGAGGCGTCAGGCGGCTGGACAAGCCGGCTGATCCCCTTCGCCCGGATTTTTGCAATCAGGCCCGAACAGGGCGCCGACACCCTCATCAGCCTTGCCTCTTCGCAGGAGGTCCCCAATGTGACCGGCGCCTATTTCGTGAAGCGGAAGGCCGCCGAGCCCTCGCGCGCGGCGCGGGACGACTCCGCCGCGAAACGATTGTGGGAGGCAAGCGAGGCGCTCGCCTCCCGCGAGGAATGAGGCGGTTGACCCTTTGATCTTTCCGGATCCGGAACCGTTCGGGTTTCCCGGAGAGGTGGCCATAGCTTCGCGCCGGCCAATTCCCTGCATGCAGGGAAAAATGCAGGGAACTTCTCGCTTTTCGGCCGATTTTCGGAAAATCCGTCCAGAAAAGCCCAATGATTCTGGGCGGGTCCAGCAAAATTCCCTATTCAGCCGAACAGGGAAATCTCTTGCGAAGCAGGGAATTCAAATTCCCTGCTCCGCGGAAAGCAGGGATATCTCGCGCCCGATGCGCCGCCGATCCGAGGTTTTCCCAGCCCTCAGAAGGGATTCCAGGTCGCCTGCTGGGTGAACTTCAGATAGTTGAGATTGACGCCGAGCCGCCAGCCGAGACCGGTGCGGATGGGGACGACGACGACGCCCTTCGCGCCCACCGCCGTAAAGCCCAAGCCCCCAATGAAATAGGCCGAACCGTCGATGCCGCCGAAGCGATCGAAAATAGCCCCCGTCGCCGGCAGGTTGTAGACGAGCATCATTGTTCGGTCGCCGTCCGCTCCGGCGTCAAAGCCGACGGAGGGGCCTTGCCAGTAGAGCGGCTGATTTCCGGCGTTCCTCGTATACATTTTGCCTTCGCCGTAGCGCAGACCGCCGACGAAGGCCGCAGAGCCTTCCTGACCGAGGATATAGGCGTTCGGCAGGCCCCAGCGACGGCCAGCCTCCTGCACCACCTCGGCAAGGCCGCGCGATACGCTGCCGAAGAAGCGATTGCCGTTGTCGACGATCTCCTCGGGGGCAAACGATTCGGGAGCGTCGGCGCGCGCCGGCGGCGCCGCCAACCCTAAAGCGCCGACCGCCGCCATGCCCAGAAGTCTCCGGCGAGTCATGTCCGTCATTATGGCGCCCTTCGAGGTCCACAAGAGCGGCAGGCGGCGTTCCTGCCAACGCGCGTCCGATCGAGAGTATGATTACCCAACGGATGGGCAACATTTGCCGAGTCGGCTTAACAGCCTCTTAACGGTCGGAAAGCCAATGGGGCGCTTTATTGAAGCAGAGAACGACTTCGGTTGGTTTTGGGCCCTCTTCTCCTGAACTGCGGCAAGTCCGCTCCGAGCGAAACAATGAACCGCCCCCCGTCGCCCAAGAGCGCCAGGATCGCGACCGTCGAGTTACAACGACCCGCTCGGCGACTCTCAGGTCGAACCCGTTCGCAGGCAGGAACCCGAAAGCCCGCCGCGGGCTCGACGCGAACCGGAACTGAACCGAGGCCTGGTCAGCTCGGATTTGTTCTCTCGAGATGGTAGACGAGAGCCAGAATCGCGCCGATTATAATAATGGCAGGGATCAACGCCATGGCCGCCTCCTGCAAAACGCGCCGCTCAAAATCGCACCGGGTTGCGCGTCATCGCGACGCGAGCACCATTATACGACATCGACCTGCGGCGGACCATGTGAATCGGGCGAGATTGGGCGATAACGAGGGATCTAAGCACATTTTCGCTCAGCCTCGATTTGCCAAGCCGCGGAAGACCCAAGCCGGCCAAGCCAGCGCGTAGGGTAGGGCCTGACCAATTCTGCTCGTGAACTCCGCCGCCGTCGCGGTGCTCCAGTTCGCCTGGATGGTCGGCGCCAGCACGACGCCGATTCCCACAAGATAGACAATTACGATCAGAGCAATCAGTCCGCGCAACACGTCGCCAGCCTCCGCCGCAACCCCGATAGCACGTGCAGTTCGGCGCGAACAGCGACGCCCGCATGTCAGCCCCGTCGACTGCCTCGTACTTCCGAACCATTATTGGACGCCCATCCGGGACTCGGGCTGGTCGTCAGCCGCCGCCGAGGCCGAGATTGCGAAACCCGCCTTGCCGCATACGGAACTCCCGTCGAGCGCCAGCGTTCCATTCGCTTGCGTCGAGGGAAAGCGTCGGGCAGGCTCGGGCGCTGAGCAGGCCGCGCGGCGTTCCGCGCCCACACTCGCAGCTTATCGCTTCAGTCTGCGGAGAGCCGCCGTGGCTCAAGATCGACCCCCGACGACAGACGAGATTCGCCGCGCCATCGACAACGGCGAGACGAGCGACAAGGTCAATTTTCCCGATTCCGCGGCGGCCCCCGTCGAGACGGACGGCGAGACGGCGGGCCGGTCGCCAGAGACCGCCGGCCAGCGGCCGATCGGGCACGCTCCCCCCATGAGGCTTCCACGGGTTCTCATCGTCGGCGGCGGCTTCGGGGGCCTTGCTGCCGCCTCGGAGCTCGCCCGCGCGCCCATCGAGGTGCTCGTCATCGACGCCCAGAACCATCATTGCTTCCAGCCCCTGCTCTATCAGGCGGCGACCGCGGCGCTCGCGCCGTCCGACGTCGCCTGGCCGATCCGGCACATCATGCGAGGGCAGGCGAACGCGACGGTGCTCATGGCAAAGGTCCTCGCGGTGGATGCGGACCGTCGAACCGTCTCGTCGTCGGCGGGAGAATTCCGCTACGATTTTCTGGTGCTCGCGACCGGGGCCGGCCATTCCTATTTCGGCCACGACGCCTGGGAGGCCTATGCTCCCGCCCTCAAGACGATCGAGGACGCGATCGCCATCCGGAGCAGGATGCTCAAGGCCTTCGAGCGCGCCGAGGCGGCCGAAGATCCCGAGGAGCGCGTGCGCCTGCTGACCTTTGCCATCGTCGGCGGCGGTCCGACCGGCGTCGAGCTTGCCGGCGCGCTTTCCGAGCTTGCGCGGCGGACCCTTCCGCCGGAATTCCGACGGTCCGATCCGGCGCGCGCGCGCGTCCTTCTGCTCGAGGCGGGCCCGCGGCTCCTGCCGTCCTTTTCCAACAGGCTCTCGGAGGTAGCGCGGCAAGCGCTCGCCCGCTTGGGCGTCGAGGTGCTGACCGGGACCAAGGTCGAGGACGTGCGGGAGGGCGCGATCGTCGCCGACGGGCGGCGGATGGACATCGGCGGGGCCATCCTCTGGGCGGCGGGCGTTCGCTCGTCTCCCGCCGGCCGCTGGATCGAAGCGCCCTGCGACTCGAGCGGCCGCACACGCGTCGAGCCCGATCTCACCGCGCCCGGGCGGCCGGAGATATTCGTCATCGGCGACGCATGTGCGGCTGTCGGGCCGGACGGCGGCCAGGCGCCGGGCCTCGCCGCGGCCGCCAAGCAGATGGGCCGCTACGCAGGGCGGGTCATCCGCGCGCGGCTCGAAGGCAAACCCAAACCCGGACCTTTCCGCTACCGGGACGAAGGGAGCCTCGCAACGATTGGGCGGAACTCGGCCCTCGTGAAAATCGGGCGATTCACACTGACGGGTTTCCCAGGCTGGGTGTTCTGGAGCGCGGTGCACATCTATTTTCTGATCGGCGCGCGCAGCCGGTTCTTCGTCGCGCTGAGCTGGGCCTGGAGCTACGTGAACTTCCAGCGCGGCGCCCGGCTGATCACGCGTTGATCGCGCGTCCTGAAGAGTTTTGGCGCTCCCCGATCCGTGTTAAATGTCAGACAGAGCTCCATCGCTCCAGGCTGCGGACCATTCATATGAGCGCCAGACCGGAAGCCGAAAACCGGGCGTTGAACGCCGCGGAGCTTGAAATGGTGAAGGGCACGCTGCCCCCGGCGATCGAGCAGCAGACAAAAGAAGAATTGAAGGCTTTGGCGCATCGGGTGCGGCAGGCGCACAGCCGCGCCAATGACATCAGCACCCGCCAGCAGCGCGAGATGCGCGGCAAGCCTGAGCCGCGCGGGGCTCGGCCAGCGAGCGACGCCGCCGGTTCGATCGCCAAGACGCAGGCTTTTTTCGAAGCGATCCAGCGCCTCGACCAGGAGCTCTCCCGCCGCGAAGAGAACGAGGCCGGAGAGCCGAGCCTGGCCGAACTTGCGCGCAAGGCGCTCGAGCTCAAAATGAGCGCCGAGGCGGGGCGCCATCCCGATTCCGGCCGCACGGCCAATACCGGGATGCGGCCGAAGAAGAGAACCGAGGAATTTGCCGGCGGAACGTCGAAGCGCGAAATGGGGCGCGTCTCGCAAGCAGGCAAAGTCGCGCAGGCGCGCAAGGATTCTGGCAAAACCTGATCCCCGCAATCCGGCGTCCTGCATCCTGGCCGTTCCGGCGGGAGTCGACGCGATGGCTCTCCATCTTTCGACGCCATTGCTTTTTCTCGGCAAGACGACGAAGTTGGCGCTGTTTCATGAGCAAGGCTGTACTCCGTGAGCGTCGAAGGGCGAACGCCTGCAACCGTCAGCGGTTTCGCGGCGCGTCGGGTGCTTTCCGTGCTTCAGAAGCACAAGATCGAGGCGGCGCCCTTGCTGCGGCGGGCTGGGCTCTCCGACTACAATCCCGACAATCTCCAGCAACGAATTTCGGCGCTCAGCCAAGCGCGGCTCGTCGAGTATGCGGCGGAAGTCGCCAACGACACCGCGTTCGGACTTCACCTTGCACAGGAGACAAACCCGCGAGAAGTCGGCCTTCTCTTTTATGCCGTTTCCGCCGGCAAGGACGTTCGGGAAGCTCTCGGGCTTTTTGCGCGCTATGTCCGCATCGTGAACGACGGCCTGAGGGTGGCGATCGTTCCTCGGGCAGAGGGAGGAACGCTCGCGCTCAATGTCGTGGACGTGCCGCGACACCGGTTCAAGCAGAACGTCGAATTCGGGGTTGCAATGATTGTCAAGGCCTTGCGGGAGGCCGCCGGCCGCAAAATCAGTCCAAACCGGGTGCTTTGCTCGCACGCGCGGAATTCCGACCTGAAGGAATTCGAGCGGTTCTACAATTGCCGGGTCGAGTTCGGGGCTGCAAGCGACGAGTTGGACTTCGGCCACGACGTGCTCAGCACGCCGCTCGCCACCTCCGATCGATACTTGCTGGAAACGCTTCGTCCCTATTGCGAGGAGGCGGCGAAGGCCCGTCATACTGCTCCAGGCTCTCTGCGCGCATCGGTTGAAAATGAAATCTACCGGCTTTTGCCCCACGGCCGAGCGAATGCGGAATCCGCGGCGAGGGCGCTCGGCTTAAGCCCTCGGACCCTTGCCCGTAGACTGGCGGGAGAGGGAACGAGCTTTGCCAAGCTCATCGATGATGTGCGGCGCACCCTCGCGCTTCAGTATGTAAGAGAGTCGAACTTCACGATGGCGCAGATCGCCTGGCTTCTGGGGTACGAGAGGTCGGAATCCTTCACGCACGCCTTCAGGCGCTGGGCCGGCCAATCGCCCTCCCAAGTCCGCTCTGCGGCCAATGCGGAATCTGTTGGCGGGAAAAGGCAGAATTTTGGCGCCTAGAAACAGGTTACCAAGCGTCCGCGCGAGGTAAACGATACGACCCAGCCGCTCGCTAAGGCGAGAGCAGAGCAATGGCCAGATTCTAGCGGGTGGAAATAATGGCCATCTTCGAGCTGGCGCCGCCTGACCCCCGCCCAGGGTTCTGTCCCCTTCTCTGGCGCGGGGGCCCTTTCAGTCGGAAAGCGCTTAGAGACAAGGATTGGCGCGTCCGATGCCGACCACGATAATCGTCAATTCCCTCGAGGTCGCCCTCATGCGCTGCCGAAAGCAAGTCGCGACCCTCGACGAGGAATTTCTGCTCTACTTGATCGACATCATGCTTCTGTACCTGCGAAGACAAGCCGCGGACACCGAAAACAATTTAACGACGGAGGCCACCAAGTTTCCGTCAGCCTGAATTGTCAGCGCACAAAAGGCTTCACCCGCAACGGGATGGTCGCGATCGTCACGTCCAACGCCGAATGAACTCGCCTGCCTGCATCAGCGCGCGCCGGCCCGGCTCGAGCCGCGCGTTCCATAGCGGCCAGGCATGGATCATGTGCGCCTAGGCCTCGAACGTGACGAAGACGTCGGCCGCGCCGGCCGCTTCGGCCAGGCGGACGGCGTCGTCCAGTAAAGTCTCGGCCGATCCGACCCGGCGGCAGACCCTCGAGAGCTGCGGAGAGCGGCGATATGCGCGGGTCCTTCCGGTCGGCCCCGGCAGGCGCGTACGCGCCAGCGAGCTCCTCGAGATAGTCCTTATGGATAAGCGGGTCGACGGCGCCTTTGGTTGCGAGGGTCGCGCCGACATCGTGAGATCCGTCCACGGCGAGACCAGCCACAGGCAGCCCGGCAGCTCTTCTCCGGTGCGCTTCAATTCGCCTGCGAGGGGAAGCGCCAGCCCGCCGCCGGCGCTGTCCCCGCCGACCGCCCGCGAAGCCATCGCCATGCCTTTAATACGTCGTCGGAGGCGGCCGGGAATGGGTACTCAGGAGAGTCCGCGCTTCCGCGTAGCGGCCGGCTTCGGTCACCAGACGCCGATGGCTCAGAATCGAGCCCGAGCAATAGCCTCCGCCGTGAAAGAACATCAGCGTGCGCGATGCGTCGCTGCCCGGGACGATCGACCATTCGCCCGGAACGCCGTCGCAGTCGACCGATTCGAGCGCGACATCCTCCGCGACCGGCCAGACCGACCCAACCTCGTCAAGGCGGCCCGCGGCGCGCGGCCCAACCGACCGGCCGCGGCTTCGATGTCAGCAGGGTACGAATGCCGTCGATCTCGCTCTAGCCCAACTTGAGCAGATTTGGGGGTGTGGCCTAGGCAAATCAAAGCCTTAGACGAAAAGTCGTCACTACATTTCTGGTGAGAAGTAGGGCTTAGGCGCTGAGGGCCAGGATCGGGGCCTCGTTATCTGGAAGGCGCATGCGCTTGGGGAGCTTGAGGCCGAGGCGGTCGAAGAGCGCGGCCTGAGCGGCGTCGGGCTGGGCGACGCATCGCAATCGGATCTCGCCGTGCGTTGCGGTCGGCAAGACGACGTCGTGGGACTGGATGCGGGCGAGCTCTTCGAGGATGGTCCGCGGCGAGTTGCCGAGGCCCGCGCGCTGCTGCCACATCTCGAGGGTCTTCCAGAGCACGAAGGCGAGGAAGCAAACGAGGATGTGGGCCTGGACCCTCTCCTCGCGCTGATGCCAGATCGGTCGAACGTTCAGCTGATCTTTCTGGATGCGAAAAGCCGCTTCGGCCTGGGTGAGTTGGATGTAGGCCTTCCACAGCTGCTGATCGCTCCAATCGCTGATGTTCGAACGCAGAAGATAGGCTCCTTCCGAGATCGCGGCCCAATTGTCGAACGCGGCGTCGCAAGCGACGTTGAGCCGGAAGCCCGCCGGGCACGCGTCAGGCTCCAACGTGATGGCGAAGCGGGCGGCGGCGCGCTGGTTTCGCTCGAGGATGCGGCCGATCTGCCGGTTCACCGTCGCCGGATTAAGCGGTTTCGTTGAGCGCGCGATGCGAGCGGACAGGCGTTCGAGCGCCTGCTCGATCCGCCGGCTGAACTTGTCGTGCATCGCTCGCTCTTTGCTGCGTCGGTCGTCGGAGCGGCAAAGGATCGCGATCTCGTCGGTCTCGGGATGGCGCGCGAGTTTGACCTCGACGCCTTCTTGCACCATGCGCCAGCCATCCGGGCGAGCGAGCTCGGAGCCGAACTTCTTCAGCTCCGACTTCGGCGCGCCGATGATGTAGCGCCGGCCGGTCTCGCGCAGCCACGCCAGATTCTCGGCGCTGGCCATGCCGCGGTCGGCGATCCAGACGCGCCCCAGCACGCCGTGCCGCGCCTCCATCGTGGCCACGATCGTCTGCAAGGTCTTGGAGTTGTGGGTGTTGCCGGCGAACACCTCGTAGCCGAGCGGAAAGCCGTCAAAGGTCACGACAAGGGCGATGCAGACTTGCTTGCAGTCGGGGCGATGATCGCGGGAATAGCCGCGCTGCGCCTGCGGGTTCGCCTTCGCCTGGCCTTCGAAATAGGTGCTCGTCATGTCGTAGAGCAGCACGTCGTTCTCGATTGCGAACAGCTCTCCGCAACGCTCGGACAGATGCCGTTCCACGGCCCCCTTGTGCGCGAGCAGTCGATCGAGCGCGCGATAGAGCCGATCCTTGTTGACCTCCTCCTCGCCGAGCTGCAGCAGATCGCCAAGCACCGTTCGACGATACCAGTCCTCGGCAATGTGCAGCTCGCTCGACGGCTCGCACAGCCGAGCCGTCACCAGCACCGCCGCCATCTTCGCCCATGCGACCCGCTCCTGGCCCATTGGAAGCAGCCGCCGGCACAACTCTTCGAGGCCCACCGCACGCCACAGGGCGAGCGCCAAGTAGACATCGCCAAACTGGCGCGAGCGCTCAATACGAACGCCCTTCAGTCGAACAGGCGCCGACAGATGTTGGCTGCCGTCGTTGAACAGCGGCGCTTCTTCAGGGACGCCGATCAGCCGGCGCGCAAGCGCGCGCGCCGCGATCCGTCCGTTCTCGTCGAGCTCGCCAAGATGTGCGACCGTCTGCTGGATCACCCGCCGGCCGACCCGAACGCTGCGCACCAACGTCCAATAGCGATGAACCTTCCCGTCCTTCTTGCGAATTGTATGGCGCAAGTACATGCGCCATTTGAACCGACAACGGCGCCCTCGAAAATACCCTAGGTCGTCACTACACGCTCAAACTCGCCTCGCCCGACCTCCAACTACTTGATCTAACTGACGCCGCCTTGCGCAAAAACGTGAAAACCGCCGCCAAACTGCTCAAGTTGGGCTAGGCCATGGGCAGTCGATCCTTTCCCGATTGCAACTAATTCGGTTGTGCCTTTCCCGGGACGGTGTTAAGCTTGATGCGACGGCGGTTGCGGGATGGCCCTGGCCTGTCACCCCTTCGAGGCAAGGCAACCATATGGGCGGTTCCCCCACCGCCAAACCGTTTCCGCCGTCGCCCCTCGCCTCCATGCCCTGAAGCCAGCTCTCAGGCGACGCGGTCGCGTGCTAGCTGCCGCCGCCTATGATGCTGCCGCTTCGAGGCGACATAGTAGCTCGCCTTCTGGGGCTCCTTCAGGAACCGCCCGAGATGCTCTTCAACCAGCTCGTCGGCCACGGTCTGTCTAGCTCTGCGGTACTTGAGCTCGAGCAGCGAGTGGACGAGGGAGGTCTCGATGAACTTGTCCGGCTCGTCGGGATCTCCGAAAATGTTCCAGGCGTATGCGCCCTCGCGCATTCGCTCATGGCCGATCTCCTGCATCAAGGCGAGAAACTCGTGCGCCTTTTGCGGATCGACCCGGTATTCGACGACAGAGAGGATCGGCCCCTGGTCGTCCTCCAGCCGCTGCACGAAGGCAGGCGCTTTCCAGTGCATGGACGGCGCGAGATCCTGCGACGCGCCGGTTTCGAGCTTCCAGCCCCAGGTCAGGACCGACCCCACCGCCGCGCCGGCCGCCGCAGCAAAGAGCGCAAACGGCAACCCTCTCAGATTCGCCACCTCGCCCCAAAGTGCGCTGCCGACCGTCATCGCGCCGAAATAGGCGGTGAGGAAAATGGCGAGGCCTCTGCCCCTCACCCAATCCGGCAACGCTACTTGCGCCGAGACGAACATCGTGGTCATGGCGACGATCCACGACGCGCCCGCGACGAAGCTCGCGATCATCGCGACTTCAGGGTTGCCCGAGGAGCCGAAAAGAGCAAGCGCCAGAATTGTCCCGAGCGTCGCGAGTTCGGCCGACCCGTCTGGTCCGAGCCACGACTTCAACTTCTCGAGGACGAGCGACCCGACGATCGAGCCGAGGCCGAGGACGCCGAGAAGGAGACCGTACAGTTCCGCGCCGTCGTGAAGCTGCTTACGGGCGATGAGCGGCATCAATGCCCAATAGGCGCTCGCGAAGGGAAAGAATGCGAGGCCCCGAATCAGCGTCGCGTCGAGGTCGCGGTTGTTCTTCGCGTAACGGAGACCCGTGCTCATTGCGGCGACGAGCCGCTCGGCCGGCAGCGTTTCCGGCGCCTTGCGCGGTGGGCGCCACCAGAGAATCACGCCGAGGAGGATAAGATTGGTCGCGACATAAACCCAGAACGGCAGCGCGAGGCTGACGGCGGAGATCGCGACGCCCCCTAGCGCCGGACCGATCGCGCGGCTAACATTATAGACTGAGCTGTTGTACGCGATCGCGCTGTCGAGTTCGCTTCTTGGCACGAGCATCGGCGTGATGGTTTGCCAAGCCGGAGCCGCCAGCGCGCCTGTGGCGCCGAGCAGGAATACCGTCGCCAGCAGCGCCGGCGGCGTCGCCAAATGAAACGTGGCGAAGACCGCGAAGGCCGCCCCGACCGCAATGACGGCGAACTGCGAGGCCAGGAGAAGGCGGCGGGGATCGACCACGTCGGTGAGCGCGCCAGCTGGAATGGTCAGCAAGAACATCGGCGCCATCGTCGCCACCTGGACCGCCGACACCATCAACGGGTTCGGATTGAGCCTGGTCATCAGCCAGCTCATCGAGGTGTCGAACATCGCGATCCCGATGCTCGAGATCGCGCTCGCAACCAGGATCGCGGTGAAGGCCGTATTGGCGAACACGCTCCAGCGCGAGGGCGGCGCGGAGCCATTCGGCGCGGCGGTAGAAGGGCTCGTCAATGGTCTCGACCGGAATTCGAGGGCCAATCCTCTCCTGCTCCCATTGCGGAAAATTGGCAATGGCGCAACTTGGAGGCCCTTGCATCGGGCCCTGCCGGACGACAATTGCCCGGGATCGGCTTCGAGGCGAGGCTGACCCTTCCGCCGCGTGGATCGGAGGCGCTCTGTCGGAGGAGAAGCCTCGCCCTCCGCGAGATCCGCACGCTTTTAGCAAGCGCCGATCAGGAGTGGCCCACGTATTTGTCGCCCTCTTACCTTCCCTCTTTGTTCACAATATGTTCTTCGCTGGCCATTGCACTCTTACCGCACAAAGACCGGCATCGCTGGCGCCTTCTTGAAGGAGGATTGCTTCTTTTGAAGGAAGGTGGCTTCGACTTTCCCGCAAAGCCGCATCATTCGAGATACCGCGCCACTCCCGTCTAATCAGCTTTGGACCAGCCTTTCGATGAACGGCTCGAGTGCGGGCTCGAGCCGCCCCGCCTTAAGACGCTCGGCCCTGACGATGGCGAGCACGTCGGCGTAGGCCCGCTGGAGATCGTCGTTGACGATCACATACTGGTAGGCGCGCCAGCGCTCGATCTCGTGCCGGGCGGCTTCGACGCGCTGGTCGATGTTGGCGGTGGAATCTTCGGCGCGGCGTTCCAGTCTGGCGCGGAGTTCGCGCATCGAGGGCGGCAGCACGAAGACCAGGACGACATCATCGCCGAGCCGCTCGCGCACCTGCCGCGCGCCCTGCCAGTCGACGTCGAACAGCATGTCGCGCCCTTCGGAGAGCACCTTGTCGACCGGCGCCCTGGGCGTCCCGTAGCCGTTGCCGTGGACCTCCGCCCATTCGAGCAGTTCGCCGCTCTTCTTCATCCGCTCGAACTCGCGCCGGTCGATGAAGCGGTAGTGGATGCCATCGACCTCCGAGGAGCGGCGCGGGCGGGTGGTGACCGAGACGGAGAGAGTGAGATCGAGCCCCCTGTCCTGCATCAGCATGCGCGTCAGCGTCGTTTTCCCCGCTCCGGAGGGCGAGGAGAGAATCAGGATCATCCCGCGGCGGCTCGCCTTCGCCATCTCGAATCTCACTCGATGTTCTGGGCCTGCTCGCGGAATTGCTCGATTTGCGCCCGCAGTTCAAGCCCCTGAGCGGTCAGCGTGACGTCGTTCGCCTTGGCGCAGAGGGTATTGGCCTCGCGGCCGAATTCCTGGGCGAGGAAATCGAGCCGCCGGCCGATTGCTCCACCCTCGTCGAGGAGGGCGCGGGCGGCGGCGACATGCGTCTTCAGCCGGTCGAGCTCCTCGCGGATGTCTGCCTTGGCCGCGAGCAGGATCGCCTCTTGGTGCAGCCGGTTTTCGTCGAAGCCGCGCCCGGCCTCCATCAGCATCGCTATGCTTTCGGCGAGCCGGGCCCGCACCGCCTCCGGGCGGCGCGCCGGATTGGCGTCGGCGGAGAGCGTCAGCCGTTCGATCGCGTCGAGCCGCTCGCGCAGGACGGCGGCCAACGCCTCGCCCTCGACGCGGCGGACCTCGCCGAGCGAGGCGAGCGCCTCGTCGAGGCCAGCGAGCACACCGGCGCAGGCGGTCGCAATCGCCGCCTCGCCGTCCTCGGCTTCCGAGACCTCGACGACTCCCCGCACGCCGAGGAGGCCGTCCATGGTCGGCGGGGCGAGCCCTTCCGCCTCCGCGGCGGCCCGAGTGGCGGCGGCGACCGAGGCCAGCGCAGCCTCATTGATCCGGGCCGCGCTCGAGGCCCCCTCGCGCTGGGCGATCAGGGTGGCAAAGCATGTTCCTCTGGCGAGCGCCTTTGCGAGACGCGCCCGGGCCTCCGACTCGACGCGGTCGAATGGCGGGGGCATCCTGAGGCGCAGGTCGAGTCCCTTGGCGTTGACGGTCTTCACCTCGAACGCCCAGCGCCAGGCGCCGCTCGATCCGGCCGCGCGGGCAAAGCCGGTCATGCTGCTCACCGCCATCCTCGCCGCTCCTTGCAAAAATGCGCGCCGCCTCGGGACCGCAGTACGAAATATTCCGGTCGCATGTCGCGCGCCCAGCCTCAGTTCATCTTGAGTTCAGGCGGGGTCCCACAAATAGAGGCCAGAAGACCGCTGGGGTCTTCCTCGAGAGGATTGTTTGCCAATGATCAAGAGCCTTGTCGCCGCCGCCGCTCTCACCATCGCCCTCGCCGGCTACGCCGCGGCGCAGGAAGCGGCTCCGGCCGCCCCCGGCGCCGCGGCTCCGGCCGCTCCGATGACCGAGATGCATCACCATCATCACTACCATCATCATCACCATCATTACCACCACGTGCATCACATGCATCACATGCAGCACGAGATGGCCCCGGCCCCGGCGGAAGGCGGCGCTCCTGCTCCTGGCGCCCCCGCCCCCGCCCCGCAATAAGCGACGGCGCGCCGATTTGAGGGGTTGGGCTCTCCGGATGTCGAATCCGGAGGGCCCTTCTTTTTGGCGCAGCCGATGCAGGCGGCTGAACACGAGGCGGCCAGCGGCTGAGAGAGGGTCCCGGCGGAAGGAGCCAATCACTCGGCCGGCTTCTTCGGCCTTGTTCGCTTTCGAGTTCTGAACGTCGACCCGCGGGCCATCGACGAGGCGCACGACCGCACCCCAGAGCGTGCGCACGTCCTGCTGCGTCAGCTCCATCCGATGGAAGATATTGCGCAGGTTCCGTCGCATTCCGGGCTTCTTCGTCACCGGCCGGAAGAAGCCGTTTTCGTCGAGCTTTCCCTCGAGATAGTCGAAGAAGGCGAGCAGCATCTCCCGCTGCGCCGGCGGCGAGACCGAGCGCGGGATGGTTGAGGCCGGCGGCCTGTCGCCGTGCGCGGCCTTGAACCATTCATAGCCGCAGATGAGCACCGCCTGGGCGAGGTTGAGCGAGGCGTAGGCCGGGTTCGAGGGAAAGGTGACGATCGCGTCGGCAATTGCGACCTCGTCGTTGTCGAGCCCGGTACGCTCCGGCCCGAACAGGATCCCCCGCTTTTCGCCCGTGGCGGCGGCCGTCGCCGCCATCGCGATGCTCGGGGTCAGGACCGCCTTCATCTGGCCGCGCTCGCGGGCGGTCGCCGCATAGAGGGCGTTGAGATCGGCGACGGCGGACTCGACGCTCGGAAAGACGCGCGCCCTGTCGAGAACGTTTGTCGCGCCGGCCGCCGCGGAATAGGCGACGTCGCGATATTCGTCGCTCCGCGGCCAGCCCTCGCGCGGGTTTACGAGGCGCAGATCCACGAGGCCGAAATTGGCCATCGCCCGCGCGCACATGCCGATGTTGACCGCGAGTTGCGGCCTGACCAGGATCACCGCCGGGCCGCCGACTAGCGGCGGCTTAGTCTTGTCGGTGCCGGCGCCAACCATCGCCGCCGTCTATGACGCCAAAAGCATGATGGCAGTCCGCCCAGCCCGGCGCCGGGCTTCAGAGGCCGAGCTGTTTCGGGACCCAACCGGCGAAAGCCTGCGCCAGCAGAAATACCCGATTATGGTTGGACTGGACGACCAACGCCTGGTCGACGGCATTGGGGTAGTACGACGTGATCGCCCTCAGCGGCGTCTCAGCGGCGATCGACCCGCGGGGGCCGCGGACGATGAGGACGCCCGCGATCGTGTCCTGCGATGATCCCCCCGGGCCCGCCCCGCCGCTCGTCGGCCCGAGATAGAGATAGTCGATCCGCGCGATCAGCGTCGCCCCGGCTCTGTCGCCCGGGACCAGATAGGGTCCCAACGCCTGGGCCAGCTGGCCGGGCAGCGCTTCCTCCACCCAGGCCGCGGTCGGATCGCCCGTCGATGCGCGCAGCGGTCCCACGTCCACCTCGACGTTCCGGAACCGGACCGGGCCTTGCGCCAGCACTGCCGCAGAAGAGAGGGCCAAAGCGCCCACGGCGCAAATGGCAGCGCGGCGGGTCAAGGCGCAAGTCGACATAAAGAAGCCCTCCCTCGCCGCGAAGAAAGAACGGCGGCGCATCGGATCATATAAAAGCAACCCTCACGATTTCATAGCTCTTGCCGCCGCCCGGCGTGTTCACCTCGACGCTGTCGCCTGCTTTCTTGCCGATCAGCGCGCGGCCGGTCGGCGATGAGACCGACACCTTGCCGGACCTCACGTCCGCCTCGGTCTCGCCGACAATCTGGAACACCCGTTCGGCCTCGGTGTCTTCGTCGATCAGCGTCACCGTCGCGCCGAACTTGACGGTGGCGCCAGTGAGCTTCGACACGTCGATCACCTCGGCCCGTTGCAGCAGGTCCTCGAGTTCGACGATGCGGCCCTCGTTGTGCGACTGCGCCTCCTTCGCCGAATGGTATTCGGCGTTTTCCGAGAGATCGCCGTGAGACCGGGCCTCGGCGATAGCCGCGATGATGCGCGGTCGCTCGACCTGCTGGCGGCGGAGAAATTCGGCTTCGAGCGCCGCGTGTCCCGCGGCGGTGATCGGCACTTTGTCCATGAGCTACCCGTCAAAAAGAGGTTGTCGCGGCGGCGTCTTGGCGCGCCGTCACGTCAAATAATCCTGTAGAGCCCTGACCTCGAGTTCGCCCGACGAGGCGGCTTTTATGCCCTCGGCCGCGGCGATCGCGCCTGAAAGTGTGGTGTAATAGGGCGTCTTTTGCAAGAGGGCCGCGCGACGGAGCGGCTTCGAATCGGCAAGCGAGGTCGCGCCCTCGGTGGTGTTGAACATCAATTGCACGCCGCCGTTGCGGACGATATCCGCGGCGTTCGGCCGGCCCTCCGAAACTTTGTTGACCTTTTCGGCCTTCAGCCCTTGCGACGCCAGATAGCGCTGTGTCCCGCTGGTTGCGATGATCTTGAAGCCGAGCGCCTGGAGCGTCTTGAGCGGCTCGACGATCCGCTCCTTGTCGGCGTCGCGCACCGAGACGAACACAGTGCCGGATTTTGGCGGGCGGGAGCCCGCGCCGATTTGGCTCTTGACGAAAGCGACCTCGAACGAACGGTCGAGTCCCATTACCTCGCCGGTCGAGCGCATCTCGGGGCCCAGCACCGTGTCTACTCCAGGAAAGCGGGCGAAGGGGAACACGGCCTCCTTGACCCCCACGTGGGCGAACTTGTCGAAGCCGAGGTCGAACGAGTTCGAGCTTTTCGCCCGCCATCACCCGGCTTGCGATTTTGGCGATCGACTTGCCGATCACCTTGGCGACGAACGGGACCGTGCGCGAGGCGCGGGGGTTGACCTCGAGCACGTAGATGACGCCGTCCTTCAACGCGTACTGCACGTTCATCAGGCCGCCGACTTCGAGCGCGAGCGCAAGTTTCCTCGTCTGCTCCTCGAGCTGGCGGATCGTCTCGGGCTTCAGCGATCGGGGCGGGAGCGAGCAGGCGCTGTCGCCTGAATGGATCCCGGCCTCCTCGATGTGCTCCATGATTCCTGCGACGAACACGGTCTCGCCGTCGCAAAGCGCGTCGACGTCGATCTCGATCGCGTCGGACAGATAGCGGTCGAACAGCAACGGGTTCTTGCCGAGCACCGTATTGATCTGGCCCGTCTTGTCGTTCGGGTAGCGAGCCTTGACGTCCGATGGCACCAGGCCCGGCAGCACGCCAAGCAGATAGTCGTCGAGTTCGGTATCGTCGTGGATGATCGCCATCGCCCGCCCGCCGAGCACATAGGACGGGCGGACGACCAACGGCAGGCCGAGATCCGCCGCGACGAGCCTCGCCTGCTCGACCGAATAGGCTATGCCGTTCTTCGGCTGTTTGAGGCCGAGCTTGTCGAGAAGTCGTTTGAACCGGTCGCGGTCCTCGGCGAGATCAATCGAATCGACCGAGGTCCCGAGGATCCGCGCCCCCGTCTGCTCGATGACGTGTGCGAGCTTCAGCGGCGTCTGGCCGCCGAACTGGACGATCACCCCCTTGAGCGTCCCCTTCTCGCGCTCCTTATCGATGACGGCGAGAACGTCCTCCTTCGTCAGAGGCTCGAAATAGAGCCGGTCGGACGTGTCATAGTCCGTCGAGACAGTCTCGGGGTTGCAATTGATCATGATCGTCTCGTAGCCCGCCTCCCTGAGGGCGAAGGAGGCATGACAACAGCAGTAGTCGAATTCGATCCCCTGCCCGATGCGGTTCGGACCGCCACCGAGGATGACCACCTTCTGGCGGTCGGTTGGCGCCGCTTCACAGCTCGGCCTGCCAGCGAACTGGGTTTCGTAGGTCGAATACATATAGGCGGTGGGAGATGCGAACTCGGCCGCGCAGGTGTCGATGCGCTTATAGACTGGCAGAACCCCCAGCTTGTTCCGGGCTCCGGCGACATCGGCCTCTGTGACACCCGTTAGCCCTGCGAGGCGCACGTCGGAAAAGCCTGCCGCTTTCAGCGCGCGCATGTTCCCCGCGTCGGCCGGCAGGCCGAAGTCGCGCACTTTATTCTCCAAAGCGACAATGTCTGCGATCCGTTGAAGAAACCACTGATCGATTTTGCATACGTCGTGAATTTCCTCGACGCTCATGCCCATCCGCATCGCCTGGGCGACCTTGAGGATCCGATCCGGCGTCGGCGTGCCGATCGCCGCGCGCAGGATGTTGCGATCGTCGCCCCTGCCGAGGCCCTCGATCTCGGTCTCGTCGAGACCGTCGAGGCCGGTCTCGAGCGAGCGCAGGGCCTTCTGCAGCGATTCGGCGAATGTGCGACCGATCGCCATCGCCTCACCGACCGACTTCATCGCGGTCGTCAGCACCGGCTCGGCGCCGGGGAACTTCTCGAAAGCAAAACGGGAAATCTTGGTCACGATGTAGTCTATTGTTGGCTCGAAAGAGGCCGGCGTGGCGCCGCCGGTGATATCGTTGGCGATCTCGTCGAGGGTGTAGCCGACCGCAAGCCTGGCGGCGACCTTGGCGATCGGAAAGCCGGTCGCCTTCGAGGCGAGCGCGGAGGAGCGCGATACACGGGGATTCATCTCGATCACGATCATCCGGCCGTCCGCCGGATTGACAGCGAACTGCACGTTGGATCCGCCGGTCTCGACGCCGATCTCCCGCAACACCGCAATCGAGGCGTCGCGCATGATCTGGAATTCCTTGTCGGTCAGCGTGAGCGCCGGAGCGACGGTGATCGAATTGCCGGTGTGAACCCCCATCGGATCGAGATTCTCGATCGAGCAAACTATGATGCAGTTGTCGGCCTTGTCGCGGACGACCTCCATCTCGAATTCCTTCCAGCCGAGCACGCTCTCCTCGATCAGCACCTCGTCGGTCGGAGAAGCGTCGATGCCGCGCTCGACGATGTCGATGAACTCGCTCTTGGTATAGGCGATGCCACCGCCGGTGCCACCCATGGTGAAGCTAGGGCGGATGATCGCCGGCAGGCCAATGTCATCGAGCGCCTCCAGCGCCTTCGACAACGTCTTGACCTGATGCGAACGAGGCGTAGCGAGACCGATCTTGGTCATCGCCTTGCGGAAGAGCTCGCGGTCTTCGGCCTTGTCGATCGCCTGCGCAGTGGCGCCGATCATCTCGACCTCGTAGCGGTCGAGGACGCCCATTTTCTTCAGGCTGAGGGCGCAGTTGAGCGCCGTTTGTCCGCCCATTGTCGGCAGCAGCGCGAAGCCGCCAGGCGCGGCGTAGCGCTCCTTGGCGATGATCTTGGCGACGATCTCGGGGGTGATCGGCTCTATATAGGTCCGGTCCGCCATCTCGGGATCGGTCATGATCGTGGCAGGGTTCGAGTTGATGAGGACGATGCGGTACCCTTCCGCCCGCAGAGCCTTGCAGGCCTGCGTTCCAGAATAGTCGAATTCGCACGCCTGGCCGATGATGATTGGCCCAGCGCCGATGATGAGGATGGTCGAGATGTCGGTCCGTTTCGGCATTCGGTCCTCTTCCGCTCGCGGCCGCCGCGGCACAACTTCTGTGGCGGGCGCACAAAAAAAGGCCGCAGGGCGCGGGGCCGCTATGCGTCCTTCTTGGCTGCGCCGGATCGACGCCCGGCCTCAAGATGAGCGTCCGTCGTTAGACGATAATCGCCGGCTAGGGAAGGGCTGATGAAGGCTGGCTCGGCTGTCGCCGAAGTTCGAAGGCGGTCTCCGCCGCCCTCGCAAACCACGAATCGCAAGAAGGGGCGCGTCCCGTTGCCCCGGCGCGCCAGCTGTCAGTCCTCGCCAATTCGAAGATCAGAACCTATAGCCGACCATCACGCCGAAATCCGTGTCGCCCGGGTTCTTGCTGGTGCATAAGCTTGCGTGCGAGGCATGCGCGACGCTCGCGATGACGTCCCAGTTGGGGGTGAGCTGAAGGCCGAAGCCGCCCGATTCGCGGAACGTCAACGGGCAACCCATGTCAATGCGCTGAGGCCCTTGCCAGTCGGGCGAGTTGTTCACCGCGCCGCCGAACTCCCCCTCGAAGAACAGCATCTTCCAGATTGGGATGCGCCAGTTGAAGTCGGCGAAGGCATAGCTTGTCTTGCCGCCGGTGTTGATCATCGCGCCAAACGCGATTCTGGGGCTCAGGAACCAGTTGGCGTAAGGGTTGGAGAAATTGGCGAACGGCAGGTTCGACGAGAGCGTCTCGATCGAAACGTCGACCGGCTCATCCTCGTCGTGGTTGGGGTTGTGCGCGAATGCGCCGACGCGAACCTCCTGGAAGAGGGTGATGTAAGGCTGCGGCGCAAAGGTGGGCGGCTCGAGCGCGGGCTCGGGCGCAACCGCGTCTCCGGGACGAGAACGTCGGCGGCCCATGAAGCCGCACCGGCGCCGAGCGTCGCGCAAGTCAAAACAAGGCCAACGACGCTAAGGCGCAAGGCCATCCGATCACGCTCCGCAGGAATCCTGCCCAAATTGGGTGTTAGCTGCCGAAAAGCAGCCACGCAAGCGCCATTCCCGTTCGCCGCGCCTTTCGCATCGGCGCGCGCCCTTAATGCAACAGTGCACGATCAGTCCTGCGACTGCTCGCCATCTTGACTCCGGCGCCTTCGGCTCGCGAAAAGACCGCCCCTCGAGCTTAGGGCGGCTCCGGTTTCCCGGAGCGGCCGGCCGAGTTGAAGCCTGGAGTTGGGGGCATGGGAATTGAAAGCCACATCAAGGCGCCCGCACCGCAGGCGGCCGACGCCGGAAGTGCGCCGCCCGATCCGAGCCACATCCCTTCGCCGGCGCCATTGCCGCATGCTTCCGTCGTCATCTCCACCCCCCTGCCCCACCGCAAGGCCGGCAAACACGTCACTGAGCCAGAGGAGGAGCCGAGGCCCGAAAGGGTCGACGTCCAGTCCCTGCGCCACGACCCCGACGCGATCCGCCGCGCGTTCGAAACCGGCGACTATCCCTACAGATCGAAAGTCACCGAATCCCATTACATTGAACGGATGCTGCCGCTGCAAGCGGAGCTCCTGAAGGCGCAGAACTGGGTCAAGGAAGCCGGCGAGAAGATCGTCGTCCTGTTCGAGGGCCGTGACGCAGCCGGCAAAGGCGGCACGATCAAGCGCTTCATGGAGCATCTCAATCCACGCGGCGCGCGCATCGTGGCGCTTGAAAAACCGAACGACCGCGAGCGGACCCAGTGGTACTTCCAGCGCTACATCAACCATCTGCCTGCCGCTGGCGAAATCGTGTTCTTCGACCGTTCTTGGTACAACCGAGCGGGGGTCGAGCGCGTGATGGGCTTCTGCAAGCCCAACGAGTATCTCGAATTCATGCGCCAGTGCCCGGAGCTCGAGCGCATGCTCGTCCGCTCCGGCATCCGCTTGTACAAGTACTGGTTCTCGGTGACCCGTGAGGAGCAGAGGCGCCGTTTCGCGGCGCGCGAGACCGATCCCTTGAAGCAGTGGAAACTGTCGCCGATCGACAAGGCTTCGCTCGACAAGTGGGACGACTACACCGAGGCCAAGGAGGCGATGTTCTTCAACACCGACACCGCCGACGCGCCCTGGACGATCGTCAAGTCCGACGACAAGAAGCGCGCCCGCATCAACTGCATGCAGCACTTCCTTGCCTCGCTGCCCTATCTGAATAAGGATCGGCGCATCGTCGTCGGCCCCGACCCGCTGATCGTCGGATCGTCGGCGCTGGTCATCGGCGCGGCGGAGAACATTCTCGAGACCGCGCTGCACCCGGCTAAGCGCCGAAAGTAGGAGAGCCGTGCGTCACGCTACCACGGCATCCTCATAGGTCGTCACCTCGAAATGCCGCAGGGGCGCCTGGCCGAACGCGGTGGAAAACGCCACGTCCGCCGCGTCGCGACCGCGCGCCATGACAACGCGGCCGATCCGCGGCCTGTTGTGGCGGGCGTCGAACGAATACCAGCTCCCGTTCAGGAAGACCTCGAACCAGGCGGAAAAGTCCATCGGCGCCGGATCGGGCGGAACGCCGATGTCACCGAGGTAGCCCGTGCAGTAGCGCGCCGGCACGTTCATGGCGCGGCAGAGCGCGACCGCGAGATGGGTGAAATCGCGGCAGACACCGACCCCCTCTCGCAATCCGTCGGACGCCATGCGTTTCGGATTCGCCAGAGAATAGTCGAAACGAATCCGATCGTGGACGAAATCGCAGATCGCCTGCACAAGCCGGGCCCCTGCGCCGATCCCTAAAAATTGCGACCAGGCGAAGTCGGCGAGACTGTCACTGTCGCAGTAGCGGCTGGCCAGAAGAAAGACAAGAACCTCGCTCGGCAGCGCATTGATCGGCGTCAGCGGTGCGTCCTCCGGTGTTTGGTCGGCGAGGCCGCTGTCGCGGATCGTGAAGTCGGTACTGAACGTCACCATTCCCATCGGGACGTCGAGCCGGGTGACCCGGTTGCCGAACAGGTCGAGATAGCTCGCAGTCGGCAGAGTCGGAGACGTCCGGACGACATCCGGCGACAGGAGATCACCCTCCCGCGACGGATGAACGTTGAGCTGCAAGAGCATAGGCGTCGGCGCTGGGCACTCAAAGGCTATTCTGTATCCCGCTCGGATAATCATGCACAGAAGTCCCTGGCGAATGAAGAATCGCCAAGCGGGAACGCTTTCGGCTCACTTTGGTTGCGTCACTTCGACCGAGACCTCCATGCCCAATTCATCATCCAGACTGCCGAAGTACGTCCCGGTCAGTGGCGCGGCCTGGGCAGGATCGCGCGCGACCGCGACGCGGATCAGGTCTCGGCCGCCGATCAGGCCATTGGTCGGGTCGAATTCGACCCAACCCGCGCCCGGCAGATACGCCTGGCACCACGCATGCGTCGCGCCGCCGCCGACGCGCGGCGGCCCGTCCTCCCCGCGGGGCACGTAGATGTAGCCGGAGACGAACCGGGCGGCTATGCCGAGGGCGCGGAGGGCCTCCATCATCAGCACCGCAAAATCGCGGCAGCTGCCGCGGCGGCGGTCGAGCGTCAGGCGCGGCGGTTGGGCGCCGGATTTTTCACGCCGCTCGTAAGAAAATCCCTCCTTGATCGCATAGGTCAGCGTCATCAAGAGATGGCTTGTCTGCGTCGATCGGCCGGGAGGGGCGAACTGTTGCGCCCAGCGGTCGAGGTCGCCGTCCGGATCCAGGAACAGGCGCTCCAGAGAACGCGAGAGGTCCGGAAGCTCTTCGGGGAGATAGGAGAACGGATACAAGCGCGCGCCTGGATCGATCTCGCCGCCAGGAGAATCATCGGCGGTTCGTTCGACGGTGAAGCGGTTCTCGATCATGAGCGACGTCGCAGCGCCCGAAAAAGAGGCAAGCGCCACGCAATTGTCGAAAGCGTCGTAAAGCCAGCGAAGGCGCGTCGGCCGCGGCTCGATCACGAGCTCCGACGAGACGAGCCGCTGGTCATGCCCGTCCCGCGGCCGCATCATCATCCGGTGCTCGCCGAATTCGACCGGCCGAGCGTAGCGGTAGGTCGTCACATGGCAAACGTTGAGGACAGCCTTGTCGCGTTGCACGTGTGTCTCGCCGTTTTCTTTGCGCGGCCGTCATGTTGAAGGGTCCCCCCCGGCTATTCAAGGTTGCCGGCCAGACGATCCGGGCTGAGCTGCCAGAAAAACTCGAGCCGGCCTTGAGGAATAGCGATATCGTTTGACGCCAGTCAAATTGACGCGGCAATCTGCGCGCTAGGCGTGCGAGCGCGTCGGACGCGTCGGCGATGGCCGGACGGCAGACGCCGGCTCCGAAAGACAAAACTCAGGGAGGTAAACAAACATGCGCAAGAATTCGCTTTTGGCAATTGCGGCGGGGGTGGCGCTCGCGCTGGCGTCGCAAGGCGCCCTCGCGGCGGAGAAGCTGAAAATCGGCTTCCTCCCGGGGGTGGTCGATCCCTTCTACCAGGTCATGCAGGTCGGCGTGGAGAAGGCGGCCAAGGACCTCGGCGCCGAAGTCGTCACGCAGATTCCGCCGACTTGGGGCGTCGCGGCGCAGACGCCGCTGTTGGATTCCATGGTCGCCCGCGGCGATTTGAACTACATCATCACCGCCCCGGTCGATAAAGATCAGATGGTCGGCCCGCTTCAGGCCGCGGTCGACCACGGGATCAAGATCATCACGGTCGACACGTTCCTTGGAAACGGCGACTACGTCAGCGGCCCCGTGAAGTTCCCGATCAGCTATATCGGCTCCGACAACGTCGAAGGCGGCCGCATCGCGGCGGACGGGCTCGCCAAGGCGATCGGTGGCAAGGGTACCGTGTACATCAATTCGACCAACCCGAACGTCAGCTCCGTCGAGGGCCGCGCTACGGGGTTCAAGGAGGAAATGGCCAAGAAATTCCCTGACATCAAAGTCCTGGGGCCGGACTTCAACCTTGACGACGCCAACAAGGCCGCGCAACAGACCGCAGCGGTGCTGGCGCGCGAGCCCAACCTCGCTGGCGTGTTCGGCACCAACGTGTTCAGCGCGGACGGCGCGGGAACCGCGGTCGTCAACGCCGGTCTCGGCGGCCATGTTCAGGTCGTCGCCTACGACGCGACCAAGCAGGCGATCGAGCTCATGGACAAGGGCGTCGTCTCGCTGGTGCTGGCGCAGAAGCCGTTCGACATGGGGTATATGGCGGTGATGTTCGCAGCCGCGGACGCCGCGGAAGTCACCAGCCTGCCGCGCCGGGTCGAGACCGGCTTCGCCATCATCACCAAGCAGAACGTCAAGGACCCGGAAGTCGCCCGCTTCATCTATCAAGTGCCGGGCAAATGAAAGGCTAAGCAATGCAAGCGAGGGCGCCTCGGCGTCCTCGACTCGCCCGCTACGCCGAAATCCAGTGAAAAATGCGAGGAACCGAGGTCGTGACTGAACGCGCCGTCAGGGCTGCGCGGGGCGCCCACGCCGCCGCTTCCGGCGCGCTGACGCCCGCACAGCGCGCGGCGATCTTCCTGAGCCGCATCTGGGCCTGGGTGTTTCTCGGCCTGATGGTCCTGTTCTTCGTCGTCGCGGTGCCGCTGACGACGGGCGGATCGGTGAATTTCCTTACGGTCCGCAATTCTCAGAACATCCTCGTCGCAATCGTTCCGGTGCTGCTGCTCGGCCTCGGCCAGACCTTCGTCATCATCACCGCCGGCATCGATCTGTCGGTCGGCTGGGTGATGAGCCTCGCCTCAGTCCTCTCGGCGCTGGCGATCCGCGGATCGTTCAATTCCGGACTGCCGCTCTTCCCGGCCGTGGTCGTCGGCTTCGCCGCCGGCATCGGCGGTGCGGCCGCCGTCGGCTTCGTCAACGGGGTCATTATCTCCAAGCTGAAGGTCCCGGCCTTCATCGTCACGCTCGGCACGTCCTTCATCGTGCGCGGGGCCGCCTATCTCATGTCGGAGAACACGACGGTGATCGGCCTGCCGGCGGGCATCCGCGCCTACGGCAACGACGCCCTCATCTACTATATTGGGGGCAAGAGCGGTGGGATCCATCTTCTCCACCGGCCGAACGTCAGCGGCGAACTCTTGCGGCGCATGGACATTGTCCTGCCCTATCCGGTCATCGTGACCGCCGTCGTCGTCGCCTGGGCGATGTTCCTCCTGCACAGGACCCAGTTCGGCCGGCACACCTACGCGCTCGGCGGCAGCATGGACGCCTCCGTCCGCAGCGGCATTCCGGTCGATCGCGTGATCATCCTGCTTTACATGCTGTCGGCGGCGACGTCCGGGGTCGCGGGCGTTCTCTCGACGCTACGCTTCACCGCTGGCTCCTCGGTCATCGGCGACCCACTGCTGCTATCCTCCATCGCGGCCGTCATCATCGGCGGCGTCAGCATGTCGGGCGGCTCGGGAACCGTGATCGGAACAGTGATCGGCGCGCTCATCATCGCGGTGCTGACTACAGGTCTCGTGATGCTCGACGTCGACCCCTTCTGGCAGTTCATCGTGATCGGCGCGGTCGTCATCGTCGCGGTGCTGATCGACCAGTCGCGCGACCTCCTCATCGGCAGGGCGAAGGGGAGTGCCCGACGATGAGCGAGGCGCTGCTATCGATCCGCGCCCTGACCAAAATCTTCGGCGGCCTCGTCGCCGTCGACAAGGTGAGCCTCGACGTCCACCAGGGCGAAGTGGTCGGCCTTCTCGGCGACAACGGCGCGGGCAAATCGACGCTCGTCAAATGCATGTCCGGCGTCTATCATCCGGACGAAGGCGAAATCGTTTTCGACGGCAAGCAAGCCGAGTTCGCGACGCCGATGGACGCGCGCCGCGTCGGCATCGAGACGATCTATCAGGACCTCGCACTGGCCAACAATCTCGACGTCGGCGCCAATATCTTCCTCGGCCGGGAGGCGAAGAGGCGCCGCCTCGGCGGCCTCATTCAGACGCTCGACGACCGGCGCATGCGCGACGAATCGCGCCACACCCTCGAACTCGCTGCAGATCCGCTTTCCGACCCTCACCGAGCCGATCGAGACTCTGTCCGGCGGCCAGCGGCAGGCGGTGGCGATCGCCCGCGCGGTCTATTGGGACGCCAAGCTCATGATCATGGACGAGCCGACCAACAATCTCGGCGTGCCGGAGCAGCACAAGGTGCTCGAGCTTATCCGCACGTTGCGTGAGCGCGGCGTTCCGGTCATTCTCATCACCCACATCCTGCCCGACGCCTTCGCCGTCACCGACCGCGTCATCGTGATGCACCGCGGCCGGAAGGTCGCTGAGAAGGCGACGGCACGGACGAACGCGGAGGAGCTGGTGCAATACATGGTCGGAGCGAAGGAGGATGCTCTGGCGTCGTGACCGCCCTGCGCCCTCAAGCGCGCGATGAAGCGGGTCTTACCGCGACCGCTCAGCCCGACTCTCTCCCGCTGCGACCAGTCCGTTGCTATAGACGTTCCGCGAGCCGAGGTTCTTGACGTCCCGCTCGCCGCACAGCGCCATCGTGATATCGAGCTCGCGTCGGAGGATTTCGAGTGCGCGGGACACGCCGGCCTCTCCGCCGGCGCCGAGCCCGTACAGGAAGGCGCGGCCGACGAAGGTTGATTTCGCACCGAGCGCCAGCGCCTTCAGGATATCCTGTCCCGAACGGATTCCGCTGTCGAGATAGACCTCCGTCCGCCTGCCGACAGCGTCCATGATTTCCGGCAGAACCCTGATCGTCGACGGCGCGCCATCCAGCTGCCGGCCGCCATGGTTGGACACGAGGATTGCGTCGGCGCCGTGGGCGACGGCCTGCTTCGCGTCTTCGGGATCGAGCACGCCCTTTACGATGATCCTGCCGCCGAACCGGTCCTTGACCCAGCCGACGTCCTTCCAGGAAAGCCTCGGATCGAACTGGGAATTTGTCCAGGCGGCAAGCTGGCTCAGATCGCCGGCATTTTCGACATGGCCGGCGAGATTGCGGAAGGTCCGCCGCTCAGTGCTGAGCATTCCGATCGCCCATCGGGGTCGGGTCGCGACCTGCCAGACGTGTTTCAGTGTGAATTTTGGCGGCGCGGACAGACCGTTACGGATGTCCTTGTGGCGCTGGCCCAGGATCTGCAGATCCATGGTCAGCACCAGCGCCGAGCATTTCGCGGCCTTGGCGCGGTCGATCAGCCGCTCGATGAAGCCGCGGTCGCGCATCACATAGAGCTGGAACCAGAAGGGCGCCCGCGTATTCTCCGCGATATCCTCGATCGAGCAAATGCTCATGGTCGAAAGCGTGAATGGAATACCGTATTTTTCCGCCGCTTTCGCCGCAAGGATCTCGCCGTCGGCGATCTGCATGCCGGTGAGACCCGTGGGTGCGAGCGCGACCGGCATCGTGACGGGCATGCCGAGCATGTCCGTCTTGAGCGTACGGTCTTCCATGTTCACCGCAATGCGTTGCCGTAGCTTGATCTTCTGGAAATCGTTCTCGTTGTCGCGATAGGTCGTCTCGGTCCAGCTGCCCAAATCGGCATAGTCGAAGAACATCTTCGGCACGCGCCGACGCGCCAGACGCTTCAGGTCGTCGATGGTCAGGCATCGGTCGAGGGCGGGCATCGGCGTTTCCTTGTAGAATGTCGAAGCTCGAAGGTGCGTAGCCGATCCTCGGGAATTTTGGAAACCCATCCGGTCTTGGCCACTCGAACAATCCGTCGGCGGCCGATTGCCGGTCCATCGTCAAACGGACAGAATTCGCCGCTAGCGGCGTCGCAATTCGTTCCTGCGAAACCCTTCAGTCGGGAACGACGCTCGCATTCTTGCAGGAGACGCCCATGAATCTTGTTCTGCTGCTCGCCGCGGCGGCGCCCCTGACGGGAGCGGCGCCCCTTCGCCCGCCGGAGCCCGCCGTCGCCGTCACGCCCGATAACTTTCCGCGCGCCGAGTCGGACCTTTACTTCGCCAGCGCCGTCAAGGACGGAGGCCTCGGCAGGTTCCTCCACCGCCGCGAGCCGACCGCGCTCGACCGGCAGACCGTCGCGCGGATCAACCGCGACACGCTCTACTCCGGGGCGGTCTTCGATCTCGACGCCGGCCCCGTAACGATCACGCTTCCCGAGGCCGGCCGCCGCTTCATGTCGATGCAGGTGGTGGACGAGGACGCCTACACGCCGGAGGTCGTGTACGGCCCGGGCCGCTATTCGCTGTCGAAGAGCCAGATCGGTACGCGCTACGTCCTTGCCGCCGTGCGCATCTATGTCGATGCCGACGATCCAAAGGACGTTGCTGCCGTCAACGCCCTGCAGGACGCGATCAGTGTCGAGCAGCCGGGCGGCCCGGGCGTCTTCCATGTGACGAACTGGGACGCCTCGACCCAGGTCGACGTGCGCACCGCGCTGATCGTTCTCGCCGAGACGCTGCCCGACGCCAAAGGGATGTTCGGGCCGCGGGGAGCGGTGGACCCAGTGCGGCGCTTGATCGGCGCGGGGGCCGCCTGGGGCGGCGTTCCCGAGAAGGAGGCCCTCTATCTGAATCGGGCGCCCACCGGCAACGACGGCAGGACCGTCTACAGGCTCACGCTGAAGGACGTCCCAGTCGACGGCTTCTGGTCGATCAGCGTCTATGACTCCGACGGCCGTTTCGCCCCCAACCCACAGAAGGCCTACACGGTCAACAGCGTCACGGCGAAGACCGAAACGGACGGCTCCGCGGTCGTCCAGTTCGGCGGCTGCGACGGCAAGGTCGCCAACTGCCTGCCAACCCCGCCGGACTGGAGCTACATGGTCCGCCTCTACCGCCCACGCCCCGAGGTCCTCAACGGCGCCTGGACCCTGCCCGCTGCCGAGCCAGTTCCGTAAGCAGCCATGGCTCCTAGCACTTAAGTTGTCCGGCGACCCTGCGGGGCCGACCTTAGCGCCGGCGTCGACGGCTTGGCGACGAACAGGGCGCGATACCAGTTCAGCATGCCGATCAGGCGCTGGGCTAGCGTCAGGCTTCACGATAGCCATTTCCACTATTGTGCCGGCGGCGGTGCCTCACGCAACGAAAGCATTTCCCCCGTGCTTTTGATCGCGGTAGAATATTGGTTAAGGTTTTTATCCTATTGATTGCAATCGAAGTGGAGAATAGAGGTGGTCTGGCCCACTTAACTGACCGTGCCTCAGGAGGTCGTTTGCTCCCTGGCGCGTCCCTGTACAACACCGGCGTCGTCGGCCTGCGCTCAAGACGTCTTTGAATTACTCAATTACTGACGGCTGGCTAACCGAGAGCGATCCGGAAGGAATTGGCGGTGGCGCCGTACGAAGCGAATTTGATCGATCGCCGGCGCTGGGCGGGAGAGCCGAGCACGGCGCTCGATACGGTCTGCCTCTATCTCACAGCTGAACGGCCGCTCCGACTGCTCCTCATACTCAGCTTCATGGTGGGTACGGCTTATTGCGCCTGGCTGTTCGAATCCGGTTTTCTGCTTGGCGTGTCGCCCTACTGGGAAAACCCGCGCGGCATTGTCGGCAACAGTTGGGCCGATATGCCTGCCGCGTTGAGCGGCTACGCCTTCTATCAGCGCGACAGCTGGCAACTGCCGCTCTTTCACGTGACCAAGTTGGCCACGCCGACGGGCGAGAACATTATATTCACTGACAGTATCCCGTGGGTCGCGCTCGCCGGTAGGCTGGTGTTCCGCGCGACCGGCGCGCCGGTCAATCTCTACGGCGCCTGGACCGCGTTGTGCTTCGTGGCTTCCGCCATGTCGCTGACCGGTCTCGTCGCCACGCTCGGTCAGCGCAACCTTGTGGCCGCAGGGATGGCGACGGTCACCGGTCTGACCATGCCGGCGCTCCTTGCGCGGTGGGGCCACATGTCGCTCATGGCCCAATTCGAGGTCCCGCTTGCGCTGATATTCTATTTGCGAAACCGAAACTCGGACAGTGCGCCGAGAATGTTTGCTCAAGCAGGCGGGCTTTCCCTGCTGGCTCTGTGGACCCACACGTACATTTTCGTGATGGTGATGGACATCGTGCTCGCAACAATCGCCCAGGCGGTCACGAACCATTCGCTCGAATGGCGCAACGCCTTTGCAGTGTTGTTCGGCGTGGCGGCGCTCCTAGGCGTTGTCATCGCCCTGTCCGGCTACCTGTCTACGCGCGGCGACCTGGCGGCCGAAGGATTCGGATATTATTCAATGAATATGCTGTCTCCTGTCGTTCCTCAAGGGAGCGGCCTGGTTCCTTCGCTGCGCGGGTACATGGTGGACGCCACGCGAGGGCAATACGAAGGGTTCAGCTACCTTGGCGGCGGAATCCTGTTCCTCCTTTTGGCGACTTTCTTCCGTCAAGTGAATACGCTGAAAGCAGGCTTCACGCGAAATCCGTGGCTGCTAGCCGTGTTGCTCGGCTGCTCGCTTTTTGCATTATCCAATGTCGTCTACCTCGGCCCTTGGAAGCTCCTCGAGCTGCCCCTGACCGCTCCTTTGGTCGCTCTTACGTCGACGTTTCGATCGAGCGGTCGTTTCTTTTGGCCCGTGATGTACGCCTTGACCGCGCTGTCGATCGCGGCGGTCGTACCTCTATACGGCCGGCGCGGCGCCTTGCTGCTACTCATGGCTACGTCGTTGCAATGGATCGACACCGCGCCGTTGCGGGAAGCGATGTCCGAACGCACACGTGCGCCGGAAACGTCGCATATCGACCTCGCGGCGTGGCGGACCGCGATTGCGCGGCATAGGCTCGTGCGCATCCTGCCCGAATATTCCTGCCTCGCGAGGCAGCGTAGCTGGAATCAGGAAGTTGCGGTCGAAATCGAGCTGGCGGCGGCTTTCAGCGACCGGCCGGTGAATTCCGTTTACGCCGCAAGGTTCGATGCCGACTGCGCCGCCGAACAGGCGGCAGACCGCGCGGCTGCCCCCGCCGACGGTGAATTGACTGTGTACCTGAGCGAGTTCGCGGGCATCGACCGCGTCCGCGCGCGTGCGGTCGCTAGCGGCGCCTGCCGCGCTGGCGCGCGCCTCGTAGTTTGCAGCGACGTTCCCGGCGAGGCCTCGCAATTGGCCGCGCTGACCCGCACGGATTAGCGATGACCGATATTTCGGCATTACTCGCCAGCTACCCGCGCGGACGTCCGCCCTTGCCGGCGGCCGCCACGCGCATATACGTCGAGGAATACAAGCTCAACCGCGGGGTCAATGCGCGCGGCCTCTATCGCGTCGTCGCCTCGCTCGAAAGCTGGATGCACCGTCGGGTTGCGTCCGCCGCGCCGGGGTCTACGCTGCTCGAAATCGGCGCCGGCACGCTCAATCATCGCCACTTTGAAAAACACGCAAGCGTCTATGACATAGTCGAGCCCCTCCCGGCGCTCTATGCCGGGAGTCCCGAAATCGCGTGCGTCGACCACATTTACGCGAGTATTCATGACGTTCCTGCAGCTGCGCGTTACGATCGAATCTTCTCCGTCGCAGTGCTTGAACATGTCGAGGATCTTCCCTCTCTCGTCGCCGCCTGCGCGTTGCGTCTCGCCGAAGGGGGCGTCTTTCAAGCGGGCATTCCCGCCGAGGGTGGCATGGTCTGGGGGCTCTCCTGGCGCGTTACGACCGGAGTGTCGTACCGTTTGCGGACTGGCCTGCCTTACGCGCCGGTCATGCGGCATGAGCACCTCAACAGCGCGGTTGAGATCATCGGAGTCCTACGTCATTTATTCGAGGCTCTGAGGATCAAGTGGTTTCCCTTGCCGGCCCGGCATTTCGCGTTTTACGCCTATATCGAAGCGCGACGTCCGAACTTCGACCGCTGCGTCCAGGCCGTTCGCTGATGTCAGATTTTGGGAAAAGTTGTTTACTCCTAGCGACTTATGTGGTGACCAGCACGACGGGCCTGCTCTTGCTCAAGGGATCGTTTAATCGCATTGCCGCCACTGGCGGCCTAATGCTGGCGCTTTCGGGAGATGCGGTTCTTCTGGGCGCCGGCCTCACCCTGTACGTTCTCAGCTTCTGCCTTTGGCTGGGCGTCCTTGCGCGAATGCCCTTATCGACGGCGTTTCCCTTGGCCATCGGGCTGACCTTGGCGTTTACAACAACAGGCGCCGAAATGTTCTTTGGTGAGCAACTCGGCCTGCTCAAGGTCGCAGGCGTGCTGCTGATATTCGCCGGTTGCGCCGCTGTCAGCTTGAGCGACAAATGAACGCATTCGGACCAAAAACACTCCTAAGTGTGGTCGTGCCTGCACATAACGAGGCCGCCAACATAGCGGCGGTGCACAAGGCAATTGCTCATGCGGTTGCGGGCCTCGACGTCGATCTCGAGCTGATTTTCGTCGACGACGGCTCAAGTGATGCGACGGTCCGGCTTGTCGAAGACGTTGCGGCGCACGATGGGCGCGTCCGATTGATCGCTCTGACCCGCAACTTCGGCCATCAGGCCGCCGTTTGGGCTGGCCTGAGCGCCGCCAACGGCCACGCCGTCATCACCTTGGATTGTGACCTCCAGCATCCTCCTGAGTTGATCCCCAAAATGGTCGATGCCTGGCGCTGCGGGCATTCCGTCGTCCAGACGGTGCGGGATGACACCGCCGACGCAGGTTTCCCCAAGCGCGTCACATCGCGGGCTTTCTACTCTCTCATCAATCTCGTTTCGGACACCTACATCGTACGAGGAGCTGCGGATTTCCAACTCATTGACCGCACCGCTCTCGACGCTCTGCTGAGGCTCGGCGACCAACGTCTGTTCCTACGCGGTATGATTAGCTGGCTCGGCTTTCCTACCGCAACTCTGCACTTCGTAGCCGGCGCTCGCAATGGAGGCACGACCAGCTATACTTGGCGTCGCATGACCGGCTTCGCGATTGACGCCATCACGGCCTTCTCGGTCACCCCATTGCGGATCGCTTTCTATGGCGGCTGTGTTTCAGCTCTGCTTGCCCTGCTTTATCTCTCTTACATACTTCGTCGGCTCTTTGGCGGAGAGACCGTAGAGGGCTGGACCTCCCTGATGGTGGTGCTGCTTTTTTTCGGCTCCGCCCAGCTGGTTACACTCGGAATCATCGGCGAATATATCGGCCGCATATACGACCAAACCCGGGGTCGCCCCCGGTACCTTATCAGGCAGACCAGCGGCGGCGACCCAAAGTGCAGCCGATCATGGCGAGCGACGATTCCGGTCGATCGAAACCCGCTCTAAGCCGGACGCGGCCGCGTTTCTAAATCTACGCCTACCTCCTAGTGTTGTGTCTTTAACGCTTGGATCCCGCGCCGCCGGAAGGTCGTAGGCTCCAAGGGTCCGAGCAAGGCGCTTTTTTGTTTTTCAGCACCCTAGCAGGCGGCGCCGGCCCTTCACCCGCCGCGACTCCGAGCGACTGGTCGTCTCCCTGTTACCGGCTGGAGCAGGGAGTTAATTCCCGATAATTCTCCCTGATATCTGCCCGACACTGACATGTATTTCTTGCTCAAGAGACTGTAAACAAATGATTTTCGCTCAGGCCACAGGTGTTCAGTGTCGTCAATTCTCGCTCGGCAGGGAGGAACAGGGAGAAAATCGTTCCTGGCCGACGGCCGCCAGACGCCTGGGCGGCAATGCATCGTAAAGATTTCCAGAAACAGGGGCAAGATTCAGGATACTAGGTAACTCGCGACTGTGGCGACAGCTACAGGTGGTCGAGCAACGCGTCGCGGACGACGTCCGGCGCGTCGTGGATGATCCAGTGGGAGGCTTGCGGCAGATGACGGAGGCGGACGTTCTTGCACAAGGCCGCGCTGTCGTCGGCGAGATGGGGAACGGCGAACTCGTCCCGGTCCCCCCAGAGGACGAGCGTCGGTGGAGTCAGGCTGCCCAGCGCCGGCGTCGGCGGCTCGGCGACGTAGAGCGCCCGGTACCAATTCAGCATGCCGGTCACGGCGCCGGGCTGGCGCCAAGCTTCACGATAAATGTCGAGCGTCTCCGGGGAGAAGGCGTCGCGCCGGGTCGAGGTCTTGAATGCCCGCGCCAGCGCCGCGTAATTCCCGATCTTCAACGTCATCTCCGAAAGCCAGGGCAACCGCAGAATCTGCACATACCGACTCCTCTGGCGCTGGTCATGATTGGTGCGCATGGCCTTGAGCCAGATCGTCGGATGGGGCGCCTGGATCATGGCGGCGCTCAACAGACGCTTCGGCTCGAGGCCCGCCATCGTCCATGCGACTGTGGCGCCCCAGTCGTGGCCGACCACGTGGAGCCGGTCGCGCCCGAGGACGTCAGCGATAGCGAACACGTCGGCCGCGAGATCCTCCAGCCGATAGGCTTCCGGGCTTTCCGGCTTGCTGCTCAGGTTATAGCCTCGCTGGTCCGGCGCGACGACGCGAAAGCCATGCCTCGCGAGAGGCTGGAAATACTCGCGCCAGGCGAACCAGAATTCTGGAAAGCCGTGCAGGAGCACGACCAGCGGTCCATCGTCCGGGCCCGCCTCGGCGCAATGCAGCGTGACGCCGTTGGCCGAAATGAAACTGAAGCGGATGGAAGGGTCCGTCGCCAACGAATTCGATCCGACCTGAGTTCAAGAGCTCCGTCTGAGCAGCGCCGCCAGGTAGATGCAGGCGGCTTGGTCGGCTCCGCCGAACGCGCGCTTCTTTGATTCGATCACGTTCCTAGGAATTCCTCAACCCGGGTCGGGACCGTCTCGCTCGCCGGGCCGTAGTGGGCCTCGTCGAAGCAATAAGCGTTGTCAGCCGCCTCGAGGTTGATCTCGCAAGTCGGCACGCCGTAGGCGCGCGCTTCGGCGACGAAGCCCGCTGCGGGATAAACAGCGCCCGAGGTGCCGATTGCGACGAAAAGATCGGCGGCAATAAGCGCGCGGTCGATCTCGTCCATGCGGAGCGGCATCTCGCCGAACCAGACGACATTCGGGCGCAATCCGCCTACGAAGCCGCAGTTGGAACAAGCGTGCGACGGCGAGAGATCGCCGGGCCAAGGGTGCACCTCGCCGCACCCCTCGCAGCGGGCCTCGAGCAGTTCGCCGTGCATGTGGATGACCTCTGTCGAGCCTGCCCGCTCGTGCAGGTCGTCAATGTTCTGGGTGACGAGCGTCACGCGGTCTCCCCTTGCGGAGAGCTCACATTGGAGCTGGGCGAGAGCGAAGTGCGCCGCGTTCGGCGCGGCGTTCCTCAGGTTCTGCCGCCGAGCGTCGTAAAAGGCGAGCACGGTCTCCGGGTCGCGCGCGAAGGCTTCAGGGGTTGCGAGCCGAATTGGATCGAACCGCGCCCAGATCCCGTCGCCATGCTTGTCGCGGAACGTGCCGAGCCCGCTCTCGGCGGAGATCCCGGCTCCGGTCAGCACAAAGATGTGTTTTGGCATGTGTCAACTCAATTATCACGATGGATTCCAAATATGCACGTGGGATCTCTCCCTTCGCACCCCCTCCGCGAGAAGTTGCATTGGTCCGCAGCCGGGCCGAAGGATCCGTTCACCTTCTTCTCTCCGTGTCGACAGCCCGTCCTTGCGCAGCCTTCGGCGTTGCCGCTGAACCTCCTGAGAAGCCCTTTCCGACTTCGTTCCGCTCTGGGCTCTGCGTCCGGAGCGCAGGCAAGCGAAAGCTCGCCACAAAAATGGATGACCCCCGCATCAAGACTGCGCTTGAAATTCGGGGCCCGGGGCGAAATTTTGCCCGCGAGCCAGAAACGAGTTGCCGGGGCGCCAATGAAAACCAGAGCCGCAGTCTGCCGCGCCTTCGGCATACCGCTCGCCATCGAAACGATCGAAATCCGCCCTCCCGGCCCGGGCGAGGTTCTGATCAGGACGGCAGCCTGCGCGATCTGCCACAGCGACATATATTTTCTCGACGGCGCATGGGGCGGCGAACTGCCCGCTGTATACGGCCATGAGGCGGCGGGCGTGGTCGAGGCGGTCGGGCCGGGCGTGACGCGGCTCGAGGCCGGCGACCACGTTGTGGCGACGCTCATCCGGAACTGCGGCTTTTGCCCGGCTTGCACCGAGGGTGCACCGATCTTCTGCGAAGAGGTGTTTCCGCTCGACAGGGCGACGCCGCTCCACGACGCCGAGGGCAAGCCGCTCGTCCATGGCCTGCGGACCGCCGCCTTCGCCGAGCATATGGTGGTGGACGCCTCGCAGGCGGTCGCTGTCCCGGAGGACATAAGACTCGACAGCGCCTCCATCATCGCCTGCGGCGTGCTGACCGGACTGGGAGCGGTGGTCAATACGGCCAATGTCAGGGCGGGCTCGAGTGTCGTGGTGATCGGCTGCGGCGGCGTCGGCCTCAACTCGGTCCAGGGCGCGCGTCTTTCTGGCTGCGATCCGATCATCGCGATCGACGTGGAAGCGAGGAAGCTCGCGGCCGCCCGGGAATTCGGGGCGACGCACACGATCAACGCGAGGGGCGAAAACGTCGAGGGACGCGTGAAAGAGCTCACGCGGGGGCGAAAGGCCGACTGGGTGTTCGTCACCGTCGGGGTCAAGGGCGCGGCCGAACAGGGCGCTTCGCTGATGAAGCGCAACGGCGGAACGGTGCTCGTCGGCATGCCGCCTTCGGGCGTCACCGCGACCATCGACCCCGGCTGGCTCGCTGCTGACGGACAAAAGATCCTCGGCTCGAAAATGGGCTCGGCCCGCCCGCTGATCGACGTGCCGAAGATCGTCGGGCTCTATCGCGAGGGCCGGCTGAAACTCGATGAGCTCGTCACCGGGCGGTATCCGCTGGAGAGGATCAACGATGCCCTCTCCTCCTCGCGCTCCGGCGAGGCACTGAGGAACGTGATCGTGTTCTGAGTCTCCCCCTCTCCCGCTGAGAGGGTCGAGGCGATGGGGCAAGGGAATCCGACATGAAGATTGCGGAACTGAAGACCTTCGTGGTCGGCAACCCGCCGCCCGCGTTCGGCGGCCGCTATTTCGTGTTCCTGAAACTCAGGACCGCTTGCGGAATTGAGGGCGTCGGTGAGGTCTATGCGGCGAGCTTCGCCCCGAAGGCGATCGTCGCCATGATCGAGGACGTGTTCGAGCGCCATGTTCTGGGCGCGGACCCCTTCCGGATCGAGGCGCTGTGGCGCAACGTCTACGGCCGCGGCTACACCTTGAGGCCGGACGTTTCGCTGATGGGCGTCCTGTCGGGCCTTGAGATGGCGCTGTGGGACATCGTCGGAAAGGCGGTCGAAAAGCCGGTCTACGAGCTGCTCGGCGGAAAGGTCCACGAACGGCTGCGCAGCTATACCTACCTTTACCCCGACGAGCCCGGCTCGCACGCCTATTCCGACAGCCCGGTCTACTCGGTCCCTCACGCCGCCGCCGAGCGAGCGCTAAAATACGTGGCGCAGGGATTCACCGCGGTGAAGTTCGACCCGGCGGGCCCGTACTCCACGTTCGACCCCAGACAGCCGAGCCTCGAGCGGCTCGCGCTCAGCGAAGCCTTCTGCAAGACCCTGCGCGAAGCGCTTGGAACGAAGTGCGACCTCCTGTTCGGCACCCACGGCCAGTTCACCGTCTCGGGAGCGCTGCGGCTCGCCCGCCGAATCGAGCCTTATGAGCCGCTGTGGTTCGAGGAGCCGACGCCGCCCGAGGCGCCCGAGGAGATGGCGAAGGTCGCCGCGCAGTGCCGCATGCCGATTGCGACCGGAGAGCGGCTGACGACGAAATATGAATTTGCCCGCGTGCTCGAGACGGGCGCCGCCTCGATCCTGCAGCCCAATCTCGGCCGGGTCGGAGGCCTGCTCGAGGCGAAAAAGATCGCGGCGATGGCCGAGGCTCGTTACGCCCAGATCGCGCCGCATCTCTACTGCGGGCCGGTGGTCGGAGCCGCCAACGTCCAGCTCGCCGCCTGCAGCCCGAACTTCCTCATCCTCGAAAGCATCGAGCGCTGGGACGGCTTCCATGCCAGCATTCTGAGGAAGCCGATCCGATGGGAGGACGGCTATGTCATTCCTCCGGACGAGCCCGGTCTCGGCATCGAGCTCGACGAAGAGGTCGCCAACGCCCACCCTTGGCAGGGCTCGGCCTTGCATCTCGTGCCGCGATTCGGGCCGGTCTCGCCGCCCGACTGACGGCGCCTCAAGCCGATCAGTGCTGCGGGCCCATGAGCCAGTTGCCGTTCTCGGCGCACCACACGTGATTGTGGAGATTGGCGATCCACTGGCGGCCCGAGGCGGTCATTGACAAGTATTTAACGCCCTCCTCGATGTGGGCCGCGACCAGCTCGGAAAAGAACTTGGGATACTTGTCCACCAGATCGGCCGGCGTCTGGTAGCCGAATTGGCGATTTTTGCCGTTCTCCTCGAACTCGGCGAAGAGGGCGTTGGCTTTCTTGGGATAAAGCGGGTCCCCGAGCTGGCCGATGAGATCCGAGGCCAGCATCAGCCTCGCCTCGAGATTGGCGTTTTCCCGCCCGTCGAGGCAGGGCGGAAAGCGGGTGAGTTCGATCGCTTCCGCGACCCTCGCCGGATCGATATGTTTCGAGGTTCCGAGCCGCTCGTACGCGAACAGCTTCGACCGATCGACGTGGTAGGGCATCAGCGCGGCGTCCGAGGCGCCGCGAGGAAGCGTGACTTTGTTGCCTGCTTCGTCGATGACGAACTCCGTCCTGGTGTCGCCCGTCAGAATGCCGCGCACGAAGCCGATGTCGTGCAGAAGGCAGGCGCAAATGAGGTGGCTGTAGTCCTCAGGCAGCATTCTCTGGCGAAGCACCCGCCCGCGCAAAATGTCGCGGCCGACCGCAGTCACCAGCATCGTGTGTTCGAAATTGTGGTAGAGCGCGTCACTTCTTGCGATGCACTCAATGGTGCTCCGGGCCAGCGAACCGAGACGCTCGGCCACTTCGTCATGGGAGGGCCCGAAAATTTCCTGGAAATCGTCTGCAAGAAATTTGCCGAGCTTCTTCGCCGCCACCGCCGCGATCGTTTCCACCGTCAAAGGCTCCCGAATTAAGGCGGCCGCTCATTCAGATTATGATTTACTTTAGGCGCCAAACGGCAAATGTAAATGTAGCGCAAACAATGCCCGCGCGCCAGCGGTTGTTCCTTCAAAGCCCCGTGACGACTCGCCGCTTGCCCGACGCGACCGAGCGCCTATTCTCCCCGGCAATGGTTTGGGAGGCGTAAATGACGATGCGTTATGGCTTTATCGGACTCGGCAGCCTCGGGAGCGCGCTGGCCGCCAGCCTTCAGCGCGCCGGGTTCGATCTTACGTTGTACGACATCGACGCCGCTGCGGCGAAACCCCTGGTCGGCGCCGGCGCGGCCTGGGCGGAGTTGCCGCGCGCGCTCGCCGAAAGGGTCGACGCTGTCTTCACCTGCCTTCCCTCGCCCGCCGTTTCCGAGCGGGTCCTGACCGCCCCGGAGGGCGCGCTCGCGGGGCTCAAGCCCGGCTCGACCTGGATCGAGATGAGCACCGACGATACAGATTCGATCCAGCGCCTCGCCGCGATCGCCGCGGAAAAGGGCGTCTTCGCCCTCGAGGCCCCGGTGACGGGCGGGGTTCACATGGCGGCCGCCGGGGCGGTCGCGGTCATCGTCGGCGGCGAGCCGGCCGTCCTCGAGCGCCATCGCGCCGCGCTCGAGGCGATGGGGGGCCCGATCTTCCACGTCGGGCCGCTGGGTTCGGCCTCGGTGATGAAGGTCATCACCAATATGCTCGCCTTCGTCCATCTCATCGCGGCGGGCGAGGCGCTGATGCTCGCCAAGCGCGGCGGCCTCGACCTCGCGCAGGCTTTTCACGTCATCAAGGCGAGCTCGGGGAACAGTTTCGTCCACGAGACCGAGTTCGCAGCTCGTGCTGAACGGCTCCTACAATATCGGCTTCACCATGGACCTCGCCTGCAAGGACCTCGGCTTCGCGATGAAGCTCGGGCGGGAGCTCGGCGTGCCGCTCGACCTCGCCGCGATCACCTCGCAGACCTTCATCCGCGCCCGCGAGGCCTACGGCGGCGGGGCGTGGTCGACCCAGGTGGTCAAGCTCCTCGAGGACGCGCTGCACACGGACTTGCGCGCGCCCGGCTTCCCGGCGGAGCTGAAGGCGTAGGCGTCAAGTCGCCATCTCGCGACAAACGGGCGCCGGCCGCCAAGCGGATGCGGCGCAGAACCCAAATCCATGCCAAGTTTTTGCAATAGCCGCTCATTGCCGTTTTGAGCCTTTTCAAGGCGTTGGATCAGGTTCCAGGTCGATTTGCGCTCCTGGCGGCTCAGCCCCAGGCTCGACCGCCTGCTCGTCCGCCGCGAGCAGCGCGCTGCGGCGAAGCTGACGCCGCCTCGGCCGCGGGACAAGGTCGGCGAGCAGCGGCGAGTTCTCGAACAGGCCGGGATCGCAATAGCGGTCGAGCCGGTCGACCAGCTTGATCAGCAGCGGAATGGCCTTCGCGTCGCCCTCCGCGACGCCGCGGGCGGCCAGGCGCAGGGCGGGCTCGAGCCGGGCGAACTGCATCTTCCTGTGGTCGGGGCGAGACTGCCGGCGCGTCGCCGCCGCCTTGACGATCTGACGCAGCCGCTCGCGCGACAGGCCCTCTTCCGTAGCGATCGCCGCATAGCTCGCCCCCTCCTGCAGGCGGGCGAAGATCCGCTGGAGGCGCAGCGCCCGGGCGACGGGCGAGAGCGCGGGGCGGGCGGAGCGGGGTTCGGCCGGATCGGTCATCAAACGCCTTTCTGATGCATGCGAATGAGAACATATATAGTACACAATGAGGCATCAGCGCCAGTGCCTTTCACATCAGAAATGGTAAAATCCGCGATGAAGGTAAATTCCAGGCTGCGCAGAAGCGCCAAATCCGCAGCATCGCCCCGCGGCGCAGGCCGGGCGCCGGCGCGGCGCGCTCCGATCGCGGCCGGGGCCTGAACAGCGCAGCGAAGCGACGTACTCGTCCACAAGAACAGCGAGTCTCGTGTTGCCGAACAGCGAATATTTTCGCGTGAACAGCGACATTTTCGCGCGCGAGCAGCGAAGGAACAGGAAGGTACGGGATGGCCTGTCTATGAAAACCTCGCCGACGTTGGCCAGCGGAACCGGCGATTTCAACCTCTCCGATCGCCCGAAGCTGGCATTCGGCGCCGCAGTTTCAAGCGGCGAGATTACGACCTTCTCCAGTGGCGTCGACCACCTGATCCTGGGCGAGCCCTCCTCGTTCGACGGAACGATCGACGACTTCTTCCTCGTCGGCGACTGCGTGATCGCGAACGGATTCACCGACGCCCAGACGCCGCTCTACACGCAGACGGGCGCGGATTCCTGCCCGTGGACGCTGACGGACGGGACGCGGACGGCGACGTTCAACTTCGCCGGCGAGCCCTACGCGCTGCGCGATTTCTCGATCGTCTCGGCGAACGGCGGCGCGGGCCGGGCGATCAAGTTCATCTGACCGTCGAGCCGGTCAACGGAGGAACTCCCTCTCTTGCACGGGTCGCGTTAGCTCGTGGCGGCAGCGGCTGCTTCGTGTACGTAAACGAGACCGTCGTTGCACTGTGCGTTCGCCTCCTTGGGGTCGACTCCGGCCACTCGGGCGCGCTGCAGATTTCGAGTTGGTCGAGACTGGCGCCCTACGGTTGGGAATGTCTCTGAAGGGCGGAGAGCGACCTTTGGCCGAATGGCGGGAGACAGGTGGAGAGGAGGCGTTCCCACGAGACGACGAAAGCCCGGACTCCGAGCAGGCCTTCGCCGGTCGAGAAAAATTCACCCACCCGCCAGCCGACTAATTGTGCCCGAACGCCTCGTCGATGATCGCGCGCAGGCGCGCGACCGACTCCGGGCTCGGCGGAACGAAATCAGCGAGGCCGTACACCTTGCCGAGGAAGCCGTATTTCGACTCGCCGAAGCGGTGGTACGGGAGAAGCTGATAATCGATCACGTTCGGGTGCGGCCGGATGAAGGCGAGGACGGAGCGGATGTGCTCCTCGTCGTCGTTGACGCCGGGGATCAGCGGCGTACGTGCAATGAACTTCACGTCCGGGAACGTCTCGTAGGCGCGCTTAAAGTTTTCCTTGATCCGTTTGTTGTCGACCCCCGTCCACTTCTTGTGGCGCTCCGGGTCGGTCAGCTTGTGGTCGTGCATCATAGTGTCGACGTGCGGCAACACCTTCGCCATGAACTCCCACGGCACGTTGCCCGCGGTCTCGATCGCGGTCGTGATCCCGCGGTTGCGGGCCTCGGCGAGCAGCGCCGCGCTGAAGTCTGGCTGAAGCAGGCATTCGCCGCCCGAGAGCGTGATCCCTCCGCCGGAGTCGCGATAGAACGCGCTGTCTTGCTCGACCTCCTCCAGCACCTGGTCGACGGTCATGCGGGTACCGAACAGATAGAGCGCCTCCGAGGGGCAAAGCTCCGTCGTCTCCTCGCCGCAGTCGGCTGCGAGGGCCCAGTTTATCCGAACCCGATCGTCCGGTCCGTCAACGACATACATCGCCCCTTCCGGCGCCGGGGCTTTAAGGCAGCGCCCGCAGGCCTTGGCGCCGATACATTTGTTCGCGTTATAGGCGAGTTCCGGCTTCGGCCCGATGCTCTCCGGGTTCGAGCACCACTTGCAGTGGAGCGAGCAAAACTTGAGGAAGACGGTCGTACGGATGCCCGGCCCGTCGTCGGTGCAGAAGTGCTGGATGTTAAGGACGAGGCCCTTGAGCGGCTCGGTCGCCATGTCGCGCCTCCTCAGTCGTCGCCGAGGCAGACGCCGAGCGCCCGCGCGATTTGAATGAACTCGCTCTGCGCCGGCACGGTGCGGACCTTGTTGATCGAGTTCGCGATCGGCACGAACTTCAGGTCGGGCGGCTCGAAGGCGACCATCACACCGGCCTTGCCTTCGGCGAGAGCCCGCACCGCCGCAGCCCCGTAAGCGAGGCCGAGCTGCCGGTCGACCGCGGTCGGTGCGCCGCCGCGCACGAGCTCGCCGACCGCGAAGGGCATCGTTTCCAGATCGGTTAGCCGCTGAAGGTCGAGCGCGAGGCTATGTGCAAGCGCGCCCGATCGCTCGATGACCCGTGCGCCCTCGCCAAAGGCGGGATCGGAAAGCGGCGACAGGCTCTTACGCCGCGAATTTTTTGGCGCCGCCTCCGGTTCATGGCTCCTTTCTGCGCACGCTCCTTCTGCGGCGACGACGAGCGACGGCTTACGCCCCGCCTCCTCGCGCTCCCGAAGTCTGTCGGCGACCGTTCGCAGGCCGTAGGCGATCTCCGGGATCAGGACGACGTCCGCCCGCGCGGCGATCCCCGCCTGCAACGCGAGCCACCCGGCCTCCCGGCCTGGAACCTCGACGACCGCGAGGCGGCGCACGTCGCGCGCGGCGATGCGCATGCAATCGAGCGTCTCGGTGGCGAACTGAAGCGCGCTGTTGAACCCGAACGAAAGCGCCGTCGCCGCTACATCGTTCTCGATCGACTTCGGGATGCAGACGGTCTTGAGGCCCTTGCGGCTGAGCTTGAACGCGACGCTTGTTGCATGCTGGCCTGTCAGCGCGCTGCCGCCGACCACGGATACGACCGCGTCGATCCCGTGAGCGCGGATCTCCGATAGAAGCTCGTCCGATCGGTCGATCTCGCCGACAAAATCGTCCTCGCCGACATGGCGCGCGCGGAACGGATCGATGCGCGGGCCGGCGCCGAGCGCGCTGCCATTCGCAGCAAGCGCATCGATCGTGCGCCCATCGAACTCGACCACGCCGCTATCTGGGTAGGACTCGGGGGCGAGCAGGCCGTCGTAGCCGTCGTGGATGCCCACGACTTCCCAACCGAGCCGCGTTGCCGCAAGCGCCGCGCCTGCGATCACGCCGTTCAGCCCCGGTACATGGCCGCCGCCGCAGGTGATCGCAATGCGTCGCGTTTCCGAAGCCATGTCTAGTCTCCGCTCTTGGGCGCCCCGAAACCACACTCAAAAGATCAGCGTCACCTGGGTACGAAGCTGCCAGTCTCCGCCGTAGGTGGGCTTGACGACGTTGTAGTAGGCGCCGATCAGGAAGTTCACCGGCAGCTTGCCGATGCGCACGACCCGCCCGGCGTTCGCTCCAACCGGCACGGTCCATTTCGTGCCCTTCGCCTGCCAATCGGCGGTGATCATCGGCGACGTGCCGCCGTACCAACCCTCGCCAAAATTGTAGTTGAAGAACGGTTGGGTCAGAAACGCGTTGTAACTGTTGCCGCTGGACCCGCGGGTTCCGCCGAGCGACCAGACGTTGTTGGCCAGCGCCCCTGCGACGATCGGCCCGTTCAGGTAGACGAGGACGGCGGTCGGGCCGGCGCCCCAGACGCTCGATCCTAGGTCCGCGCTGCTGATTGTAGGGATCTGGATGACCGGGCCAATACCCCAGAGCCAATGGTCGATGGGGATCTTCGGCGAAAGAAAAAGCGACGCGCTGACGGGCGCCGTGCCGAACGGCACGCTCGGGACTGGCGCAAGGTCGGGGGTCCAGACCAGCGGCAGGATGGTGCGGCTGATGATGTTCCAGTCGTCGTTGATATGGATCGGGATCACCGGCTGGATGTTCAGGACTTCCTGCGTGCCGTGATGCGACCCATAGCCGAAGTTGGTGTTGCTCTGGAACGGGAAGGAGTAGACATCGCCGATCGGGTTCTGAATTTTCTTGGCGATATCGGTCGCGCTTTCGCTCTCGGCGCCCCCGCTCGGCGCCTCCGCTCTGGTGGCGGAACCTGACGCCGCCGCGAGGCACGCCCTGACGTACTGGGCTTCGGTCTCGCCCTTCGCCTCCCCGCTGGCGAGCTTGGCGGCATACTCCTGCTTGCACGCAGGCTCGTCCTTCGCGAAAGCGGGGCCCGAGCCCGCGACGGCGGCCGCCGCGAGAGCCGCCAAGGCCATGGCGACGACCCGCATGGACCGCTTCGGTCTCACGAACGCCTCCCATATTCCTGCCTGCTCATCTCGCGGTCGCCCTCGCGTCCGCGTTGTTGATGCGGCGCATCACCGTCATGGTGAGCGGCACCAGGACGACCGTTGACAGAAAGGCCTGGAAGATCGGCAGGACGACCACGTCGTGCTGATCGGGAAAGTTCGCGATGCCGATGGCGATGGCGGCCGACAGGCCCCGGTAGCCCGTGTTAAGCGCAAGGTCGTTCTTGTGAGTCCGAGTTCGGGCCGCCGAGCACGTATCCGTAGACGCCCGACAGCGCGAGCAGGATCGCGGAGGACAGCATCGCGCCCGACCCGAACAGGGCGACGAAATTCCAGAAGTACGTCACGACGAGCTCGACCAGGACCGCGAGAACCAGAAGCGACGCCAATCGGTCCAGCAGTGGCGCGAGGCGCGAGGCGGCAGCGGGGAAGAAGCGTCTGACTGCAAAGCCGACTATCAGCGGAGTGAAGATCAGCGCGAGCAGCGGCTTGGCGATGCTCCAGGCGTTGACCTCGACGTCGGTCAGCAGCAGCGGCGCCACGATCGGCAGGTACAAAATCGAAAAGATGCTGAGCAGCACCATCACGGCGAGCGAAAAGGCGCGGTCTCCTTCCGCGAATCCGGTGAGTTTCGGCGCAAAGGGGTCGCCCGCCGAACACCCCATGAGAATGAGGCCGATCGCGACGCCGTGCTGTAGATGAAAGATCTGAACCAGCATATAGGCCGTCGCCGTCGCGAGCACGAAGTTGGCCACGAGCGCGCGCGCGACGACGCGGACGTCGGCGAGCGGCTTCAGCACTTCCCTGAGCGAAAGGGACAAACCCATCGCCAGCATGCTGTCGACGATGAAGGCCACGACCAGCACGTTCCCGAGGGTCTGGAGAAAGTGCTCATCCATCGCCGTTGGCCCCCACGTGAACCTGCATCTCTCTCCCGCGCGCTCGCGCTTGCGCCCTCACGCGGCCTCTTCGGTCCGCGCGATGATCTCGGCCTGCTGCATCGGCGAGAGATCGACGAAATAGGCCGAATAGCCGGCGATGCGCACGACGAGGTCGCGGTACTTCTCCGGCTCCTTCTGCGCGGCGATAAGCGTCGCCCGGTTGATGATGTTGAACTGCACGTGCCAGTGCTTGAGCTCGCTCCAGGTCCGGATGACCTGCATGAGCCGCCGCGTGCCTTGCTCGCCCGCGACGTTGGCGGGGCTGAACTTCAGGTTGATGAGGTCGCCGCCCTTCTCCTTGAAGCTGCGGTCGCGCGCGGCCGCGATCGAGGCGAGCGCGACGGTCGGCCCTTTCACGTCCATGCCGTGCGAGGCGGAGATTCCCTCCGAAATATATTCATACGCCGGCCGTCCGTTCGGCGTCGCCCAGGTCACCTTGCCAAACGGCACATGCAGGGTGATCGGGATCTGCCGCAGCAGGAAAACCTGCCCGTGCGGCTTCGGATGGGCGTGCAGGTATTCGAGCAGGGTGCGCTCGATGTCGAAGCCGATCGCGTCGACCCAGGCGATTCCGTTGCCATATTTCGGGGCGTTGAGGCATAGCTGGCGCGTCGCCTCGTGGCCCTCCCAGTTTGCTTCGATCGCGGCAAGAAGCTCATCCCAGGTCAGCGTCTTCATGTCGAAGATGAGGTGCTTGATCGCGGCGAGGCTGTCGATCGCCGTGCCCTTGCCGATCGCCTCGAAGGTCGAGTGATCGATGCCGCCCTCGAAATACTGGCCGTGCGTGTGCAGGTCGCGGCATTCCTTCATCGCGAGATCGTGCAGCATCGAGGTCTGCGGCGCGGCAAAATGGGCCGGCTTCAATTGCATGGCGAGATATTGCTGGATCAGCACATGGTCGGCGAGATGCAGCATCTGCGCCTTGAAGGCGTCCCAGACCTGGTCGAAGCTCGTCCAGCTTCGCGGGTCGCCTGTCTGAAGTCCGAATTGCAGGTCGTGCAGGACTTTCAGCTTGCCGTTGCGGACGGTCATCTCGGTAATTGAGCCGTAGTTGATGCCGCCTCCCGCGGTGACGTTTGTCTCCCGATTAGGGATGCGGTTCTCGCAGCAGCCGGACACGCACCAATCGAGCGCCTCCTTCAAGGTCGCGCCGTTGGCGAGGTAGAACGGAATGACCATCTCGTCGTTGAGGAGCTTCGGATAGCCTTTGCCGTCCTTGATGCATTCAGCGACGTGATGAAGGAATGCGTCGGGTGTGCCCGAGTGGATCCGCGCGCAGGTGTCCGGCGCCGTGATCTGCAGCGCTCGCTCCGATTCGAGGATGAGGTACGACAGCTCGTTGGTGGCGTCCTTCCCGTCCGCCGTCTGGCCGCCGACGACGACGTCGGGGAACTGCGAGAAACCCTCGGTGCCGGCGGCGGCGACCGGATTGAGCTTGATCTCCGTGACCTGCGACATGTTGAGCCACAGGCACTGGAAAATCTCGATCGCCTTGTCCTTGGTCAGCCGACCCTCGTCGAGGTCGCGCTTGTAATAGGGCCATAGATACTGATCCATGCGGCCCTGCCCCATGGCGCTCGAGGTCTGCTCGATCCGGTTCAGGAGCTGACCCCACCATTGCGCCTGGATCGCCTCGTGGAAGGTGCGCGCCGGGTTTTCGGGAACCCAGTCGCAGACGTCGGCGATGGTCTCAAGCTCCTTCGCCCGCGCGCGGTCGGTCGCCTTCGCAGCGAGGTCCCGGGCGGCCGCGGCGTATCGGCGGGACCAGATTGTCATCGCGTCGCAGGTGATGACGACCGCATCGAGGAACGGCTTTTTCTCGATCACGTCGCGCGGGTCGGTGAGCGCGGCGAGCTTCGCCTGAGCCTCCTCGCGAATCCCCTTCACGCCGCGCGTCAGAATCTTGGTCAGGTCCGGCGTCCAGTTCTGCGAATGACGCATCGTGGAAGTGGCGATGACGACGCACGTATAAAGGATTGTGTTGTTCGGGTCCGGTCCGAGGATCTTGAAGCGCGTGTCGGCAGGCAGGCTGTTGGCGAAGGCGGTCGAATAGTCCTTTCCCGTCCAGTAGGGCGTCAGAACGTCGCTGATGATCCGCGCGTCTTCGTCGGTCACGACGACCTCGCCGACCTTGCCCTTGTTCTTTCGGAACATCTCGACGCCGGCAGGCATGACGGCGCCGTCGAGCTCGGGATAGACTAGGCCCCAGCGGCCGAGCCAGGTGTGGGGTCGGCCAACGATGAGTTCGTCGGCCAGGATCGTAACCGTCGATTTCTCGGCGTAGCGCTTGAGCGCCTTGGCCCAGCGCAGGACGAGCGGCTCCTTCTCGGTCTCCTTGAAGGCTTCGGTGAAGAGGACAGACCGTTCAAGGCAGACGCGCGGCGGCCAGAAAGCCCGCATGCCCTGGTAGAGGCGTTGCACCCGGTCGGCGACGGCGCCGTGCATTGTCGGCGATCCGCTGACGATCGCCTGCTCCTGGGCGGAAAGAACCGGTTGGACGGCTTGCTGCTGTAGCGTCTCGTTCATGTGTGCGTTCCTCGGCAAGGCCCGAGCGGATCGGCCGTCGCATATGAGTTTGTCTCCAGGCGGCGGCGCCGGGAGTTCGTCTTTGCTTGTCACGCCAGCGCCGACGCGAGGGCGCGGTCCCCTTTCGTGCGCCTGCCGCCCCTCCCGCCGGGCTGACCCGCGGGAGGGGCGCAGATCCGCCTCAGGACATGAACGGGCCGGGAAGCTCGTAGATGGCGCGCTCCATTTCATTGGCGCCGCGCATTGCCTTCGGCTTGCTCCAGTAGTCCCAGCGGGCGCTCGGCTTGAACACGCCGCTGACCGCCGCGTCGATCAGCGCCGCCGGATTGGCGTAGATCCAGTGATGATCGCCGAAGGCCGCGCCAAGTTTCACGTATTTGAAGCTGGTGGTCGCGACGACCGTGCCGGCCGGGTGATGCCGGAACGGGGTCATGGCCATGCAGGTCTGATGATAGATCTTGCCGCCGGCGTCCTCGATCGTCTTGGCGTCGCCGTAGTGGTGCGCCATGTGATACGTGGGCGTGTCGGTCTGAACCCACAGCATCACCCCTTCCTTCACCTTCCTGCCCTTCACGAGACGCGCGACCTCGCGGACCTCTTCAAAGGTCGCGTGCGGGCAGCCGAAGATGACGATATCGACGGGCTTGGCGTCCGCCGGCCCCGGGGCCGGGTTCAGGTTGTTGAGGCGCTGGAACATCTCGATGATATCGTCCGTCTCGATCGTGAACCGTTCGGGATTCTTCGGCATCTTGCCCTTGAAGGCGGCTTCGAGCGTCGGCGACTCGGGGGTGTAGCCCATAAGGTGCAGGATCGGGTCGTTCATGCCGGGGGAGCAGCACGACACGAGATTCTTGGTCGCGGCGGCGCCCATCTTGCCGGGAAGATTGAGGATCGCCGGGATGCGGTTGTTGGTCTTTTCGGCGATCGCCGCGCCGAGCGCGCCCCACTCCGCAGGACCGCTGATGTTGTCCCTGACCTCGTCGGAGAGCTCGACGATGCATTTCGCGATGCGGTTCTCGTCGAGGTGGCTGCCGTATTTCGGCAGGCATCCGGTGTAGGCGCAGTAGACCGTGTTGACCGGCGACTCGCGGTTGGTCCGCGCGCCGAGGATTGTGTTGATGTAGGCGGCCGCGCTCGAACTCGGAGCTTGCCGCGTACTCGCCCATCTTGGGGATGCGCGTGTTGAAGTACGCGTTGCAGGAGAGCCAGGGAAGCCAGCCGTGCTCAAGGAGCTTGTCGTAGCCCGCCTTGAGGTCGTCCACCATGCCGTCGTCGAGCTTGAAGCTGCCCTTGCCAGGAAGCTCGAAGTTCCACGGGTAGCCCTTCGCGTCCCGCTTGTCGAACTGCACCATGTAGGGGTCGTTGCCGCACTGCGTGCCGGTCTCGTCGGAGACGTGGGCGTCCTTCATCTTGAAGATCGGATCGTAGAGCGGGCTGTGGCCGAGGTCGTATTCCGCGAGCTTTTTCGCGTTCTCCGGGTCGCGGCGATCCTTCGTCCAGATCGGGCAGGCGTTGAGGACGAGCGAGAGGTCGACCATCTCGGTCGACTCGACGGCCTCGCCGAAATCCACAAGCTTCTCCATACAGAATTTCTTGGTCTCGCCGAGCTTGCCGTCCAGCATGTCCTTATGGCGCTGGGTCATTTTCATGGTCATGGATTTGGTGTCCTTTACGCGGCGCGGGTGATGGTGACGGTGGCCTTCTGGCCGACCTTCGGCGCGTCGATCTCGACCCAGTCTCCGGTCTTGATGGCGGTGATCGGGTCTTGGTCGAGGCCGTCGACCGCCGGGATCTCGCCCGCGATGCAGCCGCTGATGTCGATGTCATGGACCTTCTGGCAAATGATGCCCGCGGGCCCGTGATGCGATTCCTTGCACTTGAAGTAGAGGCTGATCGCACCGCTGGTTGATCCGATCACGGTCGGATAGACGACGACCGCGCCGGTCACGCACTCGCCGAGGATGTCGGCCCCCGGCACCATCACCTTGCCGTCCTCGTTGCCGACGTAGTTGAACGCCCAACCGAACCGCTGTCGGTTGACGAGGGCCTTGCCGGCCGCCTTGCCTTTTGCTCGGGCGATGCCCGTCAGGACGATCTTCTCGCCCGTTGGGGCTGCTGAGCTTTCTGCCATTGTCACACCTCACTCAATCGAATTTCACCGCGACGCAGGCGTGCGCCAACCGGCTCGCCCCAGGCGAGGCGAGTCAAACTCTGATGCGGATTGCCTCAGGCTTGGTCGCCGTCTCACCGTCGACGCGGGATTCATAACTCTCCGATCCGATGAGCGTTACGGAATCTCGGACACCTTCGCCGTGGCAAGATGTCGCGGCGACACAGGCGATAAAGTCTCAGTTAGATGGGCGATGCCGGCAATGAACGCAGCGCGAGTGAGTTGGCGGCCTTCCCGAGGGGACGTTTTCCATATGTTGGACGATTGCCGGGTCGAAGTGCTCTCGGCCGACGCTCCGCAAAGGATGAGCCTCCTCGTTGCCGTTCCCACCTTACTGGCGGAGTTCGGAGCGTCTCTTGACGCGGTGTTGGACGGCCTGCCGATCGACAAAGGCGCATTCGCCGATCAGGAAGTCCGCATCCCTTATTGGGCGGCGAGCCGGATGCTCGATCGCTGTTCAAAGGTGACGAAATGCCCGCATTTCGGCCTTCTCCTTGGCGCGCGTTTCGATCATCGCTGTCTTGGTTTTCCAGGCCAATGGATGGCCAACGCCCCGGACCTGGGCTCCGCTCTCTCGGGCTTCATCGAGCTTCAGAACGGAAACTCGCGCGGCGGCTCGGCCTATTTCCGTCGGTCCGGGGACTGTTGGGTGTTCGGGTATGGGGTCTACGAGCCGAAGGCGGTCGCCCAGGAGCAGATCTATCCCCTGATGACCGCGCTCATGGTGAACCTGGTGAAGGCGTTGACGGGCGGCGCGGTGAAGCCGGCGGAGGTGCTCCTCTCGACCCGCCAACCGGCGAATGCCGGCCCTTACAGGGCGCTATTGGGCGGTGAGGTTCTGTTCAACCAGCAGGAAAGCGGCGTCGTGCTCCCTCCGTCGGCGCTGACCGCCTGCATTCCCGGCGCGCGGTCGTCAGAGCTCGAGCATCTGCGCAAACTCGCCGCCGCAATGGCGCCGCCAAGCGACCGCCCCTGGACAGACCGGGTAAAGCACGCCGTCCGGCCGTTGCTGCTCCGGGACGAGCCCACCGCCGTGTCCATGGCTGCGTTTCTCCGCGTCAACGTCCGCACCCTCGCGCGTTATCTCGAAAAGGAGGGCGCGAGCTTCCAGCCTCTCCTCGACGAGACGCGTTACCTCATGGCGCGCGAGCTGCTGCAGATCACGGAGCTGCCGGTGGGCGACGTCGCCGATGCGCTGTCCTATTCGTCACACTCGAACTTCGGCGAAGCATTCAGACGTTGGAGCGGCATCACCCCGAGTCAGTGGCGCAGCAGGGCGAGGGCGCCCGCACACTCTGACAAATGAGCCAAGGCGCCAGCTTGCAGCGCGTTCCTCCATCCCGGCTCTTGTAAAGGTCCGCACTTGGCGGACTGTGCCCATAGCGCCCACTACAGCTTAACAGGGTTCACCGCCCGTAACGGGCCGCTCTCGAACGCTCGCTTTGGGGTCGGCATCCGAAATTCAATTGGTCCGCTGCCGTGCTGGAGTTCAGCGGCGCGCCGCCGGGCCGCGCCCGCCATGCGTCTCGGCCGCTTTGCCGGCGGCGTGGCAGTCTTCCAGGCTTGTTTGCCCCGAAACCTCGCGGGGCTTTTTGTCGGGCGATCGATTTTCGCGCGTTTGGGGTTTTGTCGCTTCGGTCTTCGGGCAACCACCTGAGCGTCGAGGCCCATCGGGCGCAGGGCTCTCGCTCGACCGGCGATCGGGTTGAGACGCCGGGCGGATGAGCTCACGCGAAGAACGTCCCGCAACCCCTCGCTCAGGACGCAAAAGCCCAAAAGCAACCCGCGATTTGCGAAGACGCGGACCTGAGCTTATTGCCGCGCCAGGGCGATACGGATCGCCTCCTCCGGCGAGACGAGGTGATCCAGGCTCTCGGCCTCCTCGGCAATCGCAAGCTGCACGCCTTTGACCGTTCCATTGAATTCATTGCCGCGCGACCCGTAGTCCTGCGAGACGGGCGCGCCGGTATCCCTGCCGACGTCGCAGCCCTCGTCGGCGGAGAACACAATCGCCTGCGTCATCGGGAGGGCGCCCTCACCGACCTTCTCGCCGTCGACATAGAGCGTCACCTGCCCTCCCTTGCCGAGGCCGCCGCCGGCATAGGCGAACTCCATGCGGACCTGATGCTGGCCCGTGGGCAATGCTTCGCCTGCCTCGACGTAGAAATAGTGTATCCCGGCCACGTTGTAGCAGTATTTGAGCTTGCCGTTCTTGGCGTAGAGACTCCAGCCGCCGATGTTGCCGCCCTGCGCGACGATCACGCCCTCCCCGCCCGACTGCGGGACCTCGATCTCGGCGGTGACGGAGTGGGATTTGTTTTTCAGGTTCAGGACGCAATTTTCCGTCAAGCGGCCCATGCCCGCGAAAAGCAGCTGCGTCTTTCCTTTGATCAGCACCGGTCGGCCGGCTGTGTCTGGGTTGAGCTTTTCAGCAGTCCGGTCGTCGATGGGCAAGACATTATAGCGCGTCGCCTCGATCAGCCACAGTCGCTGCAACTCGTGGAGCTTCTCGGGCATCTGCCTGGCGAGGTCGTTGGCCTGGCTCCAGTCCTTGCTGGTGTCGTACAGCTCCCAGACATCGTCATCGAGAGCCACGGTCTTGCGGCCGATGAGCTCCCAGGGTGTGGCGTGCTTCGTCACCGCCGCCCAGCCCTTGTGGTAAATTCCCCGGTTGCCGAGAATTTCGAAATACTGCGTTTCATGGCGCTCCGCGGCCTGAGCGTCGTCGAACGAGTAGAGCATGCTGACGCCCTCGATCGGCCGCTGACGTATGCCGTTGACCGAAAGCGGTTGAGGCAGCCCCGCCGCTTCGAGGATCGTCGGCGCCACGTCAATGACGTGATGGAACTGCGAGCGAATTTCCCCCTTGGCTTTGATGCCCTTCGGCCAGTGCACGATCGCGCCATTGCGCGTGCCGCCCCAATGGGAAGCGACCTGCTTGGTCCATTGGTACGGAGTATTGAGCGCGTGCGCCCAGCCGACGGCGTAGTGGTTATAGGACTCCGGCCCGCCTAGCTTGTCGTATCGCTCCATGAGAAATTCCGGCGTCTCCAACGCGGCCAAACCGTTGAAGTTGGCCATCTCGTTGTACGTGCCGTTCAGCGTGCCCTCCGCCGAGGCGCCGTTGTCGCCGACGATGTAGTAGATGAGCGTGTCATCGAGGATGTTGAGCCTCTTCAGGATATCGAGCAGACGTCCGACGTGGTGGTCGGCGTATTCGAGGAATCCGGCGTAGACCTCCATCTGGCGCCGCAGGATGGGCTTCAGCGCCTCCGGCATGTCGTCCCACGCCGGAATCTCCGCGTGGCGAGCCGTGAGCTGGCAGTCCTCCGGCACGACGCCCAGCTTCTTCTGTCGCGCGAGCGTCTCTTCGCGCAGCTTGTCCCATCCCTGGTCGAACTTGCCCTTGTACTTGTCGGCCCATTCTTTGGGCACGTGGTGCGGGGCATGCGCCGCCCCCGGCGCGAAATAGAGGAAGAACGGCTTGTCGGGAGCGAGCGCCTTCTGCTGGGCGACCCAGGCGATCGCCTTGTCCGTCATGTCCGCCATGAAGTGATAGCCCTCTTCCGGCGTTTTTGTCGGCTCAATCGGGGTCGTGCCCTCGTGCAGCGCCGGATACCATTGGTTTGTCTCGCCCCCGACGAAGCCATAGAAATACTCGAACCCGCCGCCGCCCGCCGGCCAGGCGTCGAAAGGCCCGACCGGGCTTGCCTGCCATACCGGCACTTCGTGACATTTACCGAACTGGGCGGTTGAGAAGCCGTTCAGCTTCAAGGTCTGCGCGAGCGGCGAGATGTTGTTGGGCAGCACCGAGCTGTACCCCGGGGCGCCGGTTGCGATCTCGGTGATGCCGCCCATGCCGGCGGAGTGGTGATTGCGTCCGGTCAGAAGCGCCGCCCGAGTGGGAGAGCAGAGGGCAGTTGTGTGGAAGCGGTTGTACTTCAGCCCGGCCGCCGCCAAACGCTCGGCGTTCGGCGTCTGGCACGGGCCGCCAAAGGCGCTCGCGGCCCCGAACCCGACGTCGTCGAGAAGGATAAGCAGCACGTTGGGCGCCCCTTTGGCGGGCGCAACTGCTCGATCGGCGGGAATTTGGTGTCCGGGTCCCGCGCATCGTACGTAACCAGGCCGGTCCGCTCGGGGGCCGCGATCGGAAGATGCCTGCGATCCTTGTCGTCGTCGCTCATGGCGTTTTTCTCCAAAAGGCGCCGGGCCTGATGAGGGGTCTGGCGACCATATCCGCCGCTCCTGGCGAGATTGGCACGCTGGGGACGCGAGGAGAACCCACCCGGCGCCAGTCAAGAGAAACAAGCAGAAGATTTGAACGCTTGGGCAGGCAAGCCATGCCCCGACGTGGCGCAGGAAACCGCCGCCTCAGGCCGAAGGACCGGGCGCCTTGCTGGCCAGGCGCCTGCGACGCATAGCGAAAGTTCCCGATCTCTGGTTATGTGCGTCCATCAACGCCGATATGATTTCATCTTGGTTCAAGCTTGGCGGCGGCGCGCTGACGGACCAGAGTGGCGTAGAGGGCGGATTTGGATCGCGCCAACCGAGGACTGCACGGCGTTTCGCGCCGGCAGGTTCCTCCAGGCAGGCTCCGCAAGCGGCATCGCGCTGGCTCTTACACGCTTGTCAGCCGCCGAAGAACCGGGGTTTGCAGCACGCGAGACCCTGCCGGGACAAGGCCAGCGGAATCCGGCCGCAACCGGCGTCGGGCGGATCGACGGCGTCGCCAAGGTCACCGGAGCCAAGCTCTACGCATCCGATTTTCGCGCCGTGGATATGCCGGGCTGGCCCGCCAGGACAGCGCACGCCATGCTCCTCCGAGCAGCGGATGCGACGCACGTCTATCTCGGCCTCGACCTCTCCCGCCTCGCCGGACAATTGCAGCCTTCGGTGGTGGTGACGGCCGACGATGTCGCGCGGATCGGCGTCCGGGTTCCAGAATTCTATGCCGGCGACCTCTTCTGCCCGGTCGGTAAGACCCCGCTCTATCTCGGCCAGGCGGTCGCCCTGCTGATTTTCGAGGATTTTGATGTCTTCGATCAAGCGCGCCTGGCGTTGCGGGATGAGGCGTTCGCCCGGTTCGGCGCGAAAGCCGACCCGGTGCAGCTGCCCAACTATGGCGCCTATCGTTTCACCCGGATCGGCGGCCCGACTCCCGAGGGGCCCGACGTCTACTCGCCGGTGAAGAACGGCTGGGTCAGTCCAAGCAAGTTCCAACAGAGCCAACATACGGATGTCCCGATCTGGGATCGGCTGCCGAACGCGAGCGAGCATGCGTATGCCGAAGCAGCCGGCTACGGCGAGCAGATCCGGGCGGAGCTCGCGGCGAACAATCCGGCGCTTCTGGTGCTGGACCGCGAATTCGAGACCCAGTCGGTCGACCCGATGTTTCTGGAGCCGGAAAGCGGTCTCGGCTGGTACGACGCCGGCCGCAAGACTCTCGAGCTGGTCGTCGGCGTGCAGTCGCCCTACGAAGCGGCGGAGTCGGTCGCGTTCCTGCTCGGCGACGCTCAGGCCGACTTCAGGCCGGCCCGCATCAATATGAACTGCGCCTATTGCGGCGGCGGCTTCGGCGGGCGGGACCACACTCCGTTCCCGCTCTATGCGGCCCTGGCCGCGATGTTCTTTCCCGATCGCCCCGTTCGCCTGGCCAACAATCGCTTCGATCAGTTTCAGTCCGGAATCAAACGGCACGCTTTCAAGATGCGAACCCGCATCGGGGTCGATCGCGCAACCGGCAAGATCGTCGGATTCGCCGCCGATCACGCCCTGGACGGCGGCGGCCTCGCCAATTTTTCCGGGAGCGTGGCGGCCGTTGCGGCGACTGCGGCGCTTGGCGTCTATTACGCCCCGAAAGTCGACGTCACGACGTTTGCATTCCATTCGCGCGGCGTCACCGCGGGATCGATGCGCTGCTATGGGACCGTGCAGACCATGACCGCGCTCGAGGCGATGGTCGACGAGATCTGCGGGTCGCTTGAGCTCGATCCGATCGAGTTTCGTCGACGCAACGCCCTTCAGGCCGGCTGGAAGACGATGACCGGCAATCCCTACGTCGTGTCCGTCCGAACGCCGGAGATCCTCGATAAACTCGAGCAGCATCCGATCTGGCGCGACCGCGCCGAGCAGAAGGAGCGGGCGCGGGCAGGAGTCCTCGTCGGAACCGGCGTAGCCTGCGCCGCCAAGGACTACGGGACAGGGGCGGACTGTTCGCTAGGGGCCGTCGCCGTCAATCCGGACGGGAAGATTGCGATCCGCTGCAACGCCGTCGAGATGGGGAACGGCGTCGGGACGGCGCTCGCCAATCGTGTCGCAGCCACCCTCGGCGGCATCGTCGACGAAGTCGCGGTCGCCCAGGTCGATTCGTTCGGTCCGCTCGGCCTCGTAACCTCGTTCGACCCCTACACGATCAGCCAGGAAAACCAGGACGCCGCGGCGCGCAACCCGCGCTGGGTCCCGGCGATCAGCTCGGCAAGCAGCGCTTCGACCGGCGCCCATGTCGGGACCCATGCGGCGGCCGAGGCGGCGCGCGTCATCTTCCGTTTCGGCCTGTGGCCGGCTGCGCTCGAGTTGTGGGGCCTCGCGCCGAGCGATTCCAAAGCCCTGGAATGGGAGAAGGCGCGTTGGAAAGACGGACGCCTCGTGATGTCCGGGCTTGCGCCTCTACCCTTGTCCGCGGTGGCGGCAAAAGCGCACGCCCGTCGAGGAATTGTGGCGGCGATGGCGCACGGCTTCAATCGCTGGGCCTGGTCGGAGGCGACCTTCAGCATCGAGGGTAAGCCGTGGACGGCCGACATCGACGCGCTCGCCGTGCGCCGCGCGGGCGGCGAATTCGTCTGTCTCGACCGCAGCTCCGTCAAGTTCCCGCCAACCGACTTCAACCGGATCGGGACCAGCTACAGCTCGCTATGCGGCGCGGCGGTCCGCGTTGAGATCGATCGCGCGAGCGGCGCGCTCCGGATCGGCAAAGCCTATAGCGTGCTTGAATGCGGTCAGGTCCTGGCGCCCGAAATCGTGCTCGGTCAGGCGCAAGGGGGCTTCGCCATGGGCGTCGGCTATGCGCTGCTCGAGTCGCTGCCGCTTTACGAGGATGGTCCCGGCAATGGGAAATGGAACCTGGGCCGCTACCGCGTGGCGCGAGGCTCCGACCTGCCGCTCCACGACCTCGAGATCGAGATCTTGCCGCCGATTGACGCAAACGAACGGCCGAAAGGGATTGCGGAAGTCGTGATGATCCCCGTCGTCCCTGCGCTTCTCAACGCCATCTTCGACGCGACGGGGCGACGCTTCCGGTCTCTTCCGGTGACCCAAGCCATGCTGAAGGAGGCCGCGCTCGCGGCAGCGCCCAAATGACTTCGCTCACCGTTACGATCAACGGCCGCGTCTACGGCCCGCGCGACGTGCGCAATGACCTCACGATGAACGACTTTCTGCGCGAATACCTCGGCCTGACTGGCACGAAGTTCGGCTGCGGCGCTGCGCAGTGCCTGAGCTGCACGATCATCGTCGATGATCCCGACGGGACGAGCTACACGAGTCCAACCTGCGTCGTGCCGGCCGCAAGCTTCGACGGCGCGTCGATCCGCACGATCGAAGGCCATGCGAAGGACGGCGAGCTCACGGCCCTGCAACGGGCTTTCATCGAGCGCTTCGCCTTCCAATGCGGCTATTGCACCGCCGGTTTCCTCAACGAGGGCCAGGTCCTGCTCGAGCGCCTGGCGAAGGCGCCGATCGCGCGCCGCGATCTCGAGAAGACAATCGCCGAGGCGCTCGATGGTCACCTCTGCCGCTGCACCGGTTACATCAAATATCATGAAGCGCTGCGTGATGTGGTCCTGGCGGATCCCGCACTGTATCTTCGAAGCAGCTGAGGAGGAGAGCCGGCTGCCGGATCACGCGCTTCTTGGCCACGGGCCGCGATTGCGGCCACTGCGCCGCGGTTTCAACGCTCGGTCAGACAACCTCGGCGGCGTCAAACACATTTCATTGATCAGCGTGACCGATCGCGGCCTTGCCAAGTCTTAGGCGGTGCAACATAAGCTGGGTCAACAGGCTGGCGCAGCGCGCGACACCGCGATGAAGGACGGCGCCGCATTGGGAAACGGAGGCTATCGCGACGCCTCGGGCCTCTGACTGGATCAGGGACCGGGGCATCGGCTGAGGCCACCCTTCCGTCACCCGGGAATCGCCACGTATGTGGATCGTCCGAATCGCACTCGATCGACCCTACACCTTCGTGGTGCTGTCCCTGCTCATCCTGATTCTGAGCCCGCTGGTTATCCTGCGCACGCCGACGGACATTTTTCCGAACATCAACATCCCCGTGGTCGCGGTGGTGTGGACCTATACCGGCCTCAACGCCGAAGAGATGGAGGGGCGGCTGACCTCCTCGTACGAGCGGGCGCTGACAACGCTGGTCGACAACATCCAGCACATCGAATCGACCTCTTATGACGGCCTCGCCCTGGTCAAGATTTTCCTCCAGCCAGGCGCCAGCCTCGATACCGCGAATGCGCAGGTGACAGCCGCCTCGCAGCTGCTGCTGCGGCAGACGCCGCCGGGGACCGAGCCGCCGGAAATTCTGAACTACAGCGCCTCCAACGTGCCGATCCTGCAACTCGGGTTGTCCGGCGACAACCTGTCCGAGCAGCAACTCAATGACCTCGGCCTCAACTTCTTACGCACGCAACTGATCACGGTACCGGGCGCGACGATTCCCTATCCATACGGCGGCAAGCAGCGGCAGGTCACGATCGCCTTCAATCCAGCGCGGTTGCAAGCAAAAGGATTGTCGCCGACCGACGTGCTGAACGCAGTGAACGCACAGGACCTGGTGCTGCCGTCCGGCACGGCGAAGATCTCGCAGTTCGAATACGACGTGCGCACCAACGCGGCGCCGCGCACGATCGAACAGCTCGACGACCTGCCGATCCGCACGGTCGGCAATGCGACGATCTATCTGCGCGACGTCGCCACGGTCAACGACGGGTTTGCGCCGCAAACCAACATCGTGCGGATGGACGGTAAGCGCGGCGTGTTGGTGACCATTCTGAAGGCCGGCGCCGCCTCGACCATCAACGTGGTCGACGACATTCGCGCGCTGCTGCCGCGGGTCCAGCAGACACTTCCGGCACAGCTCCACGTCAGGCCGATCGGCGACCAGTCGATCTTCGTCAAGGCCGCAATCGCCGACGTCCTGCGCGAGGCGGTGATCGCGGCGTGCCTGACCGCGCTGATGATCCTGCTGTTCCTCGGCAGTTGGCGCAGCACGCTGATCATCGCGGTGTCGATACCGCTGTCGATCCTGACATCGGTGATGGTGTTGAGCGCGCTGGGCGAGACGATCAACATCATGACGCTCGGCGGCCTCGCGCTCGCGGTCGGCATCCTGGTTGACGACGCTACGGTGACGATCGAGAACATGGAACGCTACCTCGACGACGGTCAGCCGCTGCGCGAGGCGATCCTCAACGGCGCCTCTCAGATCGCCGTGCCGGCGCTGGTCTCGACGCTCTGCATCTGCATCGTGTTCGTGCCGATGTTCCTGCTGCAAGGCGTCGCGCGCTATCTGTTCATGCCGCTGGCCGAGGCGGTGGTGTTCGCGATGCTCGCCTCCTACTTTCTGTCGCGCACGCTCGTCCCGACGATGGCGATGTATCTCTTGCGGCGCGAGCCGCACGCCGCGACGCGCTCCCGCAATCCGCTGGTGATTTTCCAGCGTGGTTTCGAGCGCGGCTTCGAGCGGACGCGTTATGCCTATCGCGATCTGCTGACGCTGCTGGTGCGCCGTCGCGGCGTCTTTATTCCTGGATTCCTGGCCTGCTGCTTGGCGCTCTTCGCGCTCTTCCCATGGCTTGGCCAGGACTTCTTCCCCAACACCGACAGCGGTCAGTTCACCCTTCACATGCGGGCGAAGACGGGCACCCGCATAGAGGAAACCGCGCGGCTGGCCGACGAAGTCGAGACCGCGATGCGGCGGATCATCCCTGCCCGCGAGCTGGACACGATCGTCGACAATATCGGCCTGCCGTACAGCGGCATGAACCTGACCCACACCTCGACCGGCGTGCTTGGCGCGGCGGACGCGGATATAATGGTTTCGCTCAAACCCGATCACCGACCGACCGCCGACTACCTCTCGGCGATCCGAAAGATGGTGGCGAAAGAGTTCCCGGGCGTCACGTTCTACTCGCTGCCCGCCGACATGATCACGCAGATTTTGAACTTTGGCCTGCCCTCGCCGATCGACATCGAGATTGACGGCGCCGACGTGCGCGACAACCGCGTCGTCGCCGACCAAATTCTCCAAGAAGTGCGCCGCGTGCCGGGCGTGGTGGACTCGCGCATCCAGCAGCGCTTCGATTACCCGGACCTCGACATCGACGTGGACCGCACCAAGGCCCAGCAAAACGGGCTGACCGAGCGGGATGTGGCGGGCAGCGTGCTGGCGACGTTGAGCGGAAGCTTCCAGACCGAGCCGATGTTCTTCCTCAACTGGAAGAACGGAGTGAACTACCAGGTCGCCGCGGAGGCGCCGCAATACGACATCCAGTCTCTGCACGATATCCGCAACATCCCGATCACCGGCGCGTCTGGAAGCAAGGCTATCCTCGCCGACGTCGCCACGATCTCTCGCTCGCAGGAGATGGCGGCGGTGGATCATTACAACATCCGCCGGGTCGTCGATATCTACGCCAACGTGGACGGACGCGACCTTGGCGCCGTGGGGCGGGACATCACGCGGATCGTCGACGCCAACCGCGGCCACCTGCCACGCGGCAGTTTCGTGACCATACGGGGTCAGCTCGAGACGATGCGCGGCGCGTATATCAGCCTGGCCGAGGGACTGGGCTTCTCGATCTTGCTCGTCTATCTGCTGATCGTTGTGAACTTCCAGTCCTGGCTTGATCCGTTTATCATTATCACGGCGCTGCTGGGCGCATTGGCAGGGATCGTGCTGTTCCTGTTCCTGAGCAGGACGACGCTGAGCGTGCCGGCGCTGATGGGTGCGATCATGTGCATGGGCGTGGCGACCGCAAACAGTATCCTCTTGGTGTCGTTCGCCCGCGAGCGGCTGGCGGAGCACGGCGACGCGGCCCGCGCCGCGGTCGAAGCCGGCTTCACCCGGTTCCGGCCAGTGCTGATGACGGCTCTGGCGATGATCATCGGCATGGTGCCAATGTCGCTTGGCCTCGGCGCGGGCGGCGAGCAGAACGCCCCGCTGGGGCGGGCGGTGATCGGCGGCCTGCTGCTTGCTACAGTCGCGACTCTGGTGTTCGTTCCGGCTGTCTTCTCCCTCCTCCACGGGAGGGGCTCGCCCCGGTTGGCGGAGGATCGCAGCGTCGCATCCAACGCGGCTTAAGGAGCCTACCACGTTATGCTTAAGGACCCGGAGGCAAGGGATCTCGCCCCGCTCGAGGCCGCCCCGCTCGAGGCCGCCCCGGCGACGCGGCCCCGGCGGGGCGTTGGCATGTTGCTGGTCGGGCTGGCGATTGTAGCCGCGGCGCTGGGCGGCCTCGTCTACAATGGCATGCGCGAGCGCGCCGCGGCCCAGGCGGCGCTGGCGACAGAGACCGGGCAGGAGGCGGCGCCGTTCGTCGAAGTCGTGCATCCGGTCGGAGACGCGCCCGACCAGAAGCTGGCGCTGCCGGGTCAGACGATGGCGTTCATCGACACGCCCATCTACGCGCGCGCCAGCGGATACCTGAAAAGCTGGAATTACGACATTGGGAGCCATGTGAAACGCGGGGACGTGTTGGCGCAGATTGAGACTCCCGAACTCGACCTGCAGTTGCGCGCGGCGCAGGCGCAACTGGCGCAGAATCAGGCGGCGGTGATTCAGGCGGAAGCGAATATGGACCTCGCCAAGGTGACGACCAGCCGCACCTCGGAACTGGTGAGGCAAGGCTGGACCAGCCGGCAGCAAGGCGATCAGGACCGGCTAACCTATGCGGGAAGCACGGCCGCGGTCGATGTCGCTCGCGCCAACGTCCGGGTGGCTCAGGCGCAGGTGGACCGGTTGGAGGAACTGACCCGATTCGAGAGCGTGACGGCGCCGTTTGACGGCGTGATTACCGCACGCAACACCGATGTGGGCGCGCTGATCAACGCCGGGGCCGGAAGCCCGGCCACAGAGCTGTTCCACATGGCCTCGACCCAGACGCTGCGCATCTTCGTCGCGGCGCCGGAGACCGACGCGCCGAATCTGCGGCCGGGCGCTGCGGCGGCGGTGACGTTCGACGAGTATCCGGGGCAGGTGTTCCAAGGCACGCTGACCCGCACCGACGGCGCAATCAACCCCGCCTCCCGCACGTTGCTCGTCGAGGTGGACGTGGACAACGCCGACGGCAAGCTGCTGCCCGGCGCCTACGCTTTCGTGCATTTCACGCTGCCGGGGCGAACGCGCTCGGTGATTATTCCGGCCAATACGCTGCTGTTCCGCAGCGAAGGGCTGCGCGTCGGCGTGGTGCGCAACGGGACCGTGGAGCTGGCGCCAATTACCATCGGACGCGACTATGGCGACCGCGTCGAGGTGCTGAGCGGCCTGGACGCGACGGACGAGGTGATCCTCAACCCGTCTGATTCGCTTGTAAGCGGCATGCCGGTACGGCTGGCAAATCACAAGGCAAAAGGGGCCGCTTGAGATGCGCCGGCAGGGTCGAGAACGATGCCGCCGCTGCCTGAGGTCGAGAATCGCGCGCTGACCGCCGCGACGGGTTTGAGGTCGGCCGTGATTGGGCTGGCGGACTGAGCAGGAAATGGGATGGGCTGGGATGGCGGGGCGCCTTGCTTCAAACCTCACCCGAACCTGAAGCCTGAGATCGTCTTCCCCGCGATCACGTCGCGGAAGTCGTGCTTTCCCGGGCTGTCGCCGGCCGCGCCGACGACGACCATCAGCGGCAAAAGATGTTCTTCGCGCGGGTGGCAGGCGCGCGCGCCGGGGGCCTTGTCCCAGGCAGCGAGCCGCGCCTCGCGCTCTATCGGAGGCGCCTTCACGGTCTCATCGAGCCAGGCGTCGAAGGTCGCCGAGGCTCCCTCGCCGCCGTCGAAGAAATGCCTGAGGTCATGGTAGCTCATGCCGCTGCCGACGATCGCCACGCCCTCGTCGCGCAGAGAGCTGAGCGCCTTGCCGAGGCGAATGTGGAAGGCCGGATCGAGATCCTTGCGCAAGGACAGCATGACGACCGGGATCTCGGCCTTTGGATCGACGATGAGGAACGGCACGAAGACGCCGTGATCGAAGCCGCGGCTCGCTGTCGGTCGCCACCGGAAGATGCGCCGCCTCGATCCGGCGCTTGACGTCGAGGCCGAGCTCAGGGGCGCCCGCCGCCGGATATTCAGACTTATAGGTGTGCTCCGGGAAACCGTAATAGTCGTAGAGCATCCCCGGCTTCGGGTTGACGCTGACGGTGGGCTCGGCCGCCTCCCAATGGGCGGTGACGACCAGGAAGGCCTTCGGCCGTTCCGGCAGCGACGCGACCAGGCCGCCGAGATAGTCGCGCAGGCGATCCCAGGCGTGCGGCCCGAAGGGCGGCGGAAAATCCATCCAGAAGCAGGGGCCGCCGCCATGGGGGATGAAGATCGCGGGCTGACGGACGGCGGACATGGGAGGACCTCTGGCGCTGGGGGCGTCTGCGTGCAGTTAAGCCTCCGGCGTAACTGTGACAACTCCCGCGGCAGGCGCGACCCGTACCGCGGACCGCGATCCGGATAGCCCGGTTTCGCGTCGGCGACGACGCGCTTGAGGCGCAGCCTCCCGGCGGCGTTATGTTATTGATGGAAGATCAACGCCGCCGATCTCCTTGCCCGCATAGCGCCCGAACCCGGCAAAACGGGTGTCAAACTGGGGTATTGCTTTTTCAATTTGACTCGGGCGCCTTTCGGTTCCTGCTTCCTCTTTCCCTGCGTTTCCCTGCGTTTCCCTGGCTGCGGGAAAAACGGGCGCCCCTGCGACGCTCAAAATCGGACTAATGTTCGTAAGATCAAACGTTTGTGCGGCGATGCCGACAGGCGCCGGGAGGGGTAGGCAGGGAATTTGAATTCCCTGCGCAGGGGGTAGGCAGGGAATTTCGACGCTCAGAGAGCTTCACTGTGTGAAGATCTTTTCGTAAGGCGTTGGGGTCACAAGGATTGACTGCAATATTCGTCTTCTGTCCTCGACAATAGCCGGCGCTGCTCGTCCCAGCCATGAATCGACCTCCATAGCTGCTGCCGCACCGACAAATTCAGAAAAATACCACCAATTCATTTGACGCTAACGACTAGTCTCCGCAAAGTGAGCCGGCTTCACGCCGCATCGTGGAAAATGACGCCGAGGGTGAAGCGTTCGCCGCTGCGCACCCGGCTCACGCCATGGCGCATGTTGACCCGGTAGGGGCCTCGCGTCCCTCGCGCCGGACGCTCGCGCACGGCGAAGATGACGCCGTCGCCCCGGGTCAGGTTGACGACCTCCGCTCGCGACTGCATGCGCGGCCTCTGCTCGGTGAGGACGAACTCACCCCCGGTGAAGTCGCGGACCGGTTCGGAGAGGAGGATCGCGACCTGGAGCGGAAAGACGAGGCTGCCGTACACGTCCTGATGCAGGCAATTGTAGTCGCCCGGACCGTAGCGGAGGAGGAGCGGCGTCGGCCGGGTCTGGCCCGCCGCGCGGCAGCGATCGAGGAATTCTTGGTGCGCCGCGGGATATCGCGCCTCGAGGCCCATAGTGGCGCTCCACCTGTCGGCGATCGGCGCGAGCCGGGGATAGAGATGACGGCGCAGGTCGGCGATCAGATCCGGCAGCGGATCGGCGAAATATCGGTATTCGCCCCGGCCGAAACCGTGACGCGCCATCACGATCGTCGATCGGAAGCGCTCGCTTTCCGGATACATCGCCGCGACGCGCCTGCAGATTTCGGGCGGCAGGAGTTTTGGCGCGACTGCGCATCCAAACGCGTCGAGGTCCGCCTCGAGCGCTCCCCAGTCGAGCCGATCGATCGCAGCCTCGAGAGCCGCGCCCTCATCCGGCCGACTATCGCCGGCTGCCTTCGCCTGCAGGCGGGAGAAGGGCCCGCGGCCCTCCCCCGCTTGCGGGAGTGAGGTTGGGGCGAGGGGTTGAGCCGCCATCACGCGACCTCCCGGTCGAGCAGCTTGCGCTTGCGCTCGACGCCCCAGCGATAGCCCGACAGGCCGCCGTCGGTGCGCACCACGCGATGGCAAGGGATCGCGACCGCGAGCGGATTGGCGGCGCAGGCCTGGGCGACCGCGCGCACCGCCTTGGGACGGCCGACCGTGCGCGCGATCTCGGCGTAGGTCGCGGTCGCCCCGACGGGAATGGCCCGCAACGCCTGCCACACCTTCTGCTGAAAGGCGGTGCCGCGGATGTCGAGCGGCAGATCGAGGTTCTGCCCGGGCGCCTCGACGAGGCCGACGACCTGGGCGACGGTCCGCTCGAAATTCGGGTCTGCGGCCACGAGCTTGGCGCGCGGGAAGCGATCTTCCAATTCGCGCACGAGCCCGTCCGGATCGTCGCCGAGCATGATGGCGCAAACGCCCTTGTCGGTCGCGGCGACGAGCACCGAGCCGAGCGAGGCCTCGCCGACGGCGAAGCGGATGGCAAGACCCTCGCCGCCGCGCCGCGCCGCGGTCGGCGTCATGCCGAGCCGCGCCGTCGCGGTCTCGTAGAAGCGGCTCGAAGAGTTGAACCCCGCGTCATAGATCGCCTCGGTGACGGTTTTCGCGGTTTTGAGTTCTTCGGCGGCGCGGCGCGCCCGCATCTCGGCGGCGTAAGCCTTTGGCGTCACGCCCGTCACCTTCCTGAAGACGCGGTGGAAGTGGAAGGGGCTGAGACCCGCGCCCGCGGCAAGGTCGGCAAGCGAGGGCGCCTGCTCGGCCGACGCGATCCGCTCGCAGGCCCGCCGCACCGCCTCGACCTGCGGGTCCGCCGCGCCGAGCCGATCGGGGCGGCAGCGCTTGCAGGCGCGGTAGCCGGCGCGCAGGGCGTCAGCGGGGCTGGCGAAAAAGGACACGTTCTCCCGCTTCGGCGGGCGCGACTTGCAGCTCGGCCGGCAATAGACGCCAGTGGTTTTCACTGCAACGTAGAAGACGCCGTCGTAAGAGGGGTCGCGCCGGCGGGCGGCGTCCCACATGGCTTCGGGGTCGAGGACGGGGGCGGTTTCGGGCATGACGGTGAACATAAGGTCGGCTCCGGAATTTTGCTTGCGGCTCATCCTCTACGCGGACCGCGCGGCCGACGAACTCCGCTCCTTGCGGTGCAATTCCAACCGCAATCTTGCCTCTCACCGTTGACGGGGAGAAGGTGACCGGCGAAGCCGGCCGGATGAGGGGCGACACGAATGGTCGAACGCTTGGCTTCGCCCCTCACTCCAACCCTCTCCGCGTTTCCGCGTTGAGGAGGACGGGTCCCTCACGCCCTTCGCATCGCCCCGCCCGCCGCGTCGGCGATGGAGCGCGCGCCGAACAGGATGAAGATCACGCCGACGACCCGCGTCACCGGGACGCCATGCGCCAGGAAGAATTTTCTCACCGCAGGCAGGCCGGCGGCGAAGATCAGGGTCGCGTCGGCGAGCAGGAAGCCCAGAAAGGCCGCGACGAACATCTGCGGCGCGTCGGCGGCGCGCAACGCCCCGATATAGGGCGCGACGATCGCCGAGAACATCGCCAGCGCCACCGGGTAGGATTTCGGATTGGTGAGCCCGAAAGCCATGCCGGTCGCCAGCGGCCGGCTCGCGCCGATCGTTCGCGGCTTTGCGTCCCTGCGCGTCATCACCGCCCGGGCGCCGAGATAGATGAGATAGAGGCCGCAGACGAAGCCGAGCCCTTCGAACAGGGCGGGACCCAGCGTGTTCGCCCCGACGATGGCCGCGACCGCCAACGCGCCCCAGGTCACGTCGCCGACGAGATGGCCGGTGATGAACCAGGCGCCCGAGACGCGACCGCGCGAGGCGGCGAGCGTGAACAAAGCCAGGAACGCCGGTCCCGGGGTGACCACGTAGAGATAGGCGGCGGCGAGGGTTGCGACGAGGATCTGCGGGCTGGTCATGTTTGCTCTATGGCATAGATCATGATATATATCACCGGGCGTCGAAAGGCGAAGAACAGGAAGGACGATGAGCCAGGTCGCGAAATTGTTCAAGAACGGACGCAGCCAGGCTGTGCGCCTGCCTGCGGCTTTTCGCTTCGAGGGCGACGAGGTCTACATCCGCCGCGATCCCGCTAGCGGCGATGTGATCATCTCGGCCAAACCGCGTTCTTTCGATCGCATGTTCGCCGCGCTCGCCGACCTCAAAGCTCCCGACGATTTCTTGAGCCCCGCCGAACGCGAACAGGAGGCGCAAGAGCGCGACCCATTCGAGGGCTGGGACGAGTGACGAGATTCATGCTCGACACCAACACGGTGAGTTGGCTCATCAAGCGTCGCCCGAACGTGCGCGCGCGCCTGGCGGCGGAAGCGCCGGAGCGCATCTGCCTTTCGGTGGTGACGGAAGCCGAGCTTCTCTACGGCGTCGCCCGACGCCCGCAAGCACGGAGACTTCGCCTCGCCATCGACGAAGTTCTGGCCGCGATCGACGTTCTGCCTTGGACCAACGCAACCGCCCGCCGATACGCCACCGTTCGCGTGGAGCTCAAAAGGCGCGGGAAGCTGCTTGGTCCTCTCGATCTGATGATCGCGGCCCACGCGGTGGAGCACGACGCCATACTCGTGACCAACGATCGCGCCTTCAACGCGGTTCCCGGGCTCGGCGTCGAGGACTGGACGGCGGCCTGGCGTGGGTAGCGCCTCAGTTTGAAATTCCGGCTTCTTCTTGGCGGAAGTTCCCACCGGCAGGATCGCCTCCAGACAGATTCCGAACATGGCGGCTATGTAGACGATCACTCAAAGTTGCGCGCAGCCGCTCTCGGCGTTGAACAAGGATTTGACCCGCGCGGCGCGGTAGCTGTCGAAATCCGAGCAGCGGTTGCGAACGGCGATCCTCAAGTCGTCACCACCTTGACCGTCAGGCCTTCACCCTTGAGGCGCTCGTAAATCTCGGCCTGGTCCGTTTCGCTCGAGCAGACGACGATCACGCCGTACTGCTCCTTGTAGGATCCGGCCCCGGGCGTCTCGATGCCGCCCTCGCCCGCCGGCTCGTCGGAGGACAGGGTCCCGAGCTCCTCGAGCGAGAAGCCCATCCGCGCCACGTCGAAGTCGCACGCCTTGAGGTCGTCCAGCTCTGATCTTCAGCAGCTCGTCGTCCCAGCCGCCGTTCAGGGTGAGCTTGTTGTCGGCGATCACGTAGGCGCGCTTCTGCGCCTCGGTCCAGCCGGCGGCCACCACGCAGCCCGGCACGGTGCAGACGCCTCCGTCGCGCTCGAGCGTCTGCTGGCGCAGCTCCCGCCACTCCTGCGTGAAGTAATAGGGGTCGGCCGCCTTCGGTGGCAGCCGGACGATGGGGAGGTGCGCCCCCCGCACCCGTGGGGCGAGCATCCGCACCATCAGTGCGTCGTCCCGGTCGCGTCCTCGAGCCCCTCCAGGAAGCGATTGATCGCTTCTGCCCCGTCCAGAACCTCACCTGTCGCGGGCTTGGGCCCTTCGCATTCGGTCGCCGCGGCGAGCGCGATGACGCGCAGCTCCTCGTCGCCCGTAGGAAGGCTGTCGCTCAAAGGAAGCCCTTGGTCTGTCTGGAACCGATGACAACCGCGATCAAGCTATGGCGTGATTGCGCGCCGCGGCGTACTTGCAAAATCAGCGCGTGTGCGCGATTCAACGTCATTCCAGCTTGATCGCGCCCGCCGATATTTAGCGACGCTAGCGCGACGTGGGATTGAGCGGCATGCAGGGGCAATTGTTCGAGCCAGCAACGTTCGTACTCCGCCCTGCGCTGACTGGCCCGCGCGGTGCTGCGCCGTTCATCGTCATCGGCTGCGGTCGAAACAAGCGGGCCGACGCGGCGCCGGCGTGCGACCTATATGTCTCGGATAAATTCCGCTCGAGCATAAACATCGCCCGCCTGCTCGGCGCGCCGCATGCGATCTTGTCGGGTAAGCACGGCCTCGTAGCAGGAGAGACCGTGCTTGAGCCCTATGATGTAATTCTCGCCGATCTGCCCCCCGCCGAGCTGAGGCGCTGGGCTAGCAGGTACTCGACGAGCTTCGGGTGTGCGCCGAAGGACGCAGGATCACGTTGCTAGCAAGGCCCGCGTACACATCGCCCCTAATCGAGTTTAACAAGGCCAGCGCCTCTCCACTCGACATGATCGCACCATGGGCGCTCCTTGAGCCGCCAGATGTTTCAGTATGGCTAGTCGAGGCAGTGCGCATGGCGGGACGCCTCGGCGATCTCGCTCTCCTGTATCGGTGGATCGACGATCAGCGCCGCAACGGGAGCGTTTTTCCGTTCCGGAGTTTGTCCGCACAACCAGTGCCCGAGCGAGGCGTCTATGTGTTCCTTGACCATCGAGAGCCCAATTTCTTGGGCGTGTCGCCGCGTATCGTGCGGATCGGCACACATGCAGTGAGCGCCGGCTCTAAGGCCACCCTGCGAGGGCGTCTACGTAGTCATCTTGGTCCAAACAACGAGATCGGCAACCACCGCGGTTCGATTTTCCGTCTGCATGTCGGCCGAGCGATGCTCGAGACGGCAGCAGGCCATACAAGCCTGCCTAGCTGGGGCAAGGGCCAGGACGCCGGACCCGAGACCAAGGCCCTGGAGGCCGAGCATGAGCTAGCTGTGTCGCGTTATCTTCAAGACTTGGAGGTGGTGCTGATCAACATCAATGACGAAGCTAGAAAGGACAGTCTGCGCGCCAGCGTCGAAGCGCAGTTGATCGCTCTGTGCAGCGAAGCGATGCGGCCGATCGACTGCCCAACAGCCGGCTGGCTCGGCCTCAAGTCCCCGATGGCACCAATCCGGCTGTCCGGCCTATGGAATATCCGAGGGGTGGGGGAAAAATATGATCCCACTGGAATTGGTTCAGTCCGCTCAATTGTCCAGACATAAGAGACAATGAGCATGCTCGACAAGGCTATTACGCGGGAGCCTCGGCTTTCGCGCTTCCTGTGCCACCTCTACCAGCGCCTAAGCCAAAGGCGGCTTAACCTTGTGACCGGTGCCGGCATTTCCGTCGATGCTGGAGTGCCCAATTGGCACGGCTTGCTAGACCGGCTCGCTGCGGAAGAGGACGCGCTTAGGAAAGACCTCGGCGAGCACCGAAAGGCCGGGCTGAGTCCAGAGTATCTTGGGCAGATCGTCTACCACCGGTTCAAGAATGCGTGCCCTGAAACCGAGCCTGCCGACCTGCGCGTTGCTACCGTAGAGCGTCACTGGGGCGAGGCAATCCATAAGGCAATATACGAGAATGTGCCAACCAATATTCATGAGGTGGTCGATAAACACCCCTATTTGGCGCAGCTGCGCGACCTTACCCGCAAGGTGCCGCTCCTCATTAATTTCAATTTCGACGACATTTTGTCGGACGCAATCGGCGACCAGATCAAGGGCGGCGTCGCCGGCAATGCGCTCAGCGTCACCTGGCAGCCTCCGCTCACTGATCGCGCCGAACTCACGACGATCTATCACGTCAACGGCATTCTCCCGCGTGTTAGTCTCCGCAAGCGCAGCCCGCAGCTAATCTTTACCGAGGATTTATTCGCCGATGCTCGAGCTCGAGCGCCCGGCGTCAGCGCCGAATATCTCTTCCTACGCTTCGTCCAAAACACGATGTTACTGATCGGTCATTCACTGGCCGACAGCTCGCTCAAGAACTATCTTCGCCTCAACCGGGATAAGAGCCCAGCCAACCACCACTATATGATCTTCTGGATTAAGGACGAGAGCAATATTTCGGAAAGTCGTCGCAAGGATATTTTTGGAGCAAATATCGAATTGTATAATTTGATCACGATCTTTCTAACTTTAACTGAAATCAAGGAATTCCTCGAGTTACTTAATCATGATGAGCGCGGTTTTGGTGAGCGCCTCGACACGCTTGGTGAAGATCGTCGCTCGCGCTACCATTATTACATCGTCGGGCCGGTCGCCTCCGGGAAGTCGACCCTCCTCGAACAACTGCGCTGCTTCCAAACCTTCGAGGAATGGACTTGTCCGCCGCCACGCGAAATGTATCTCGCCTCGACCAAGATCAACGATCGGGAAGCGCAGACCGTTGATGACTTCGTCTACTCGGAGCTGAAGGAAAAAAACCGCCGTATGCACGCGGCACAAACGGGATTTCACTTCATGGATCGTGCGCCGCTCGACCTCTACGCCTTTTCCAAATCCGACGAGGAAAATCGGGAAAAATCCAAGACCCTTCGTCTATCGGTGACGCGCGACCAGCCGCTCCAGAAGGGCGAGATTCTTTTTATCGAAGCGTCACCTGCGGCGCTTGTTCGAAGGAATTTGGCGCGCGGCCGCCCGCCCGAGGACGCCGGAACCGAAGAGTATTTCGGCAAACAGATCGACAATTTGAAGAAGGTTTATGAACCTTCTTTCGTGCTCTCCACCGAACAGTATAATTCAGGAGAAGTAGCACGCCTTGTTGCACGTCATGTATTATTCGAGCAATATTGCCCGAGCGATCTCGAAAAGATCATTGAGCGCTATGAATGAAGATCCAGTCCCGTTTCGAGTTTGTTTAGCGGGCCCGTTGTTCAACGATTTGGAGCGCAGTTCTAACTTACGTCTATATGAAGTTATTTCGCCGATGGCGGAGGTGTTCCTGCCACATTGCGACGGCAAGCTCATGCGCGACGTAGTGCGTGACGGAATGTCGCTGTCAGCGGCGCGACAACTCGTGTTTGAAGCGGACGTTTATGCGCTTAAGTTCTGCAATTGCGTGGTCGCCGTGCTCGATGGGCGCACAATCGACTAGACTAGGGCGTCGCGTTCGAAATCGGCTATGCGCGAGCGCTCGGGAACTTGTGCCTAGGTCTCAAGACTGATGATCGCGCGCTGCTCCGCTCGGGCGACAATCCGATGATCCTCGTAGGTTGTCATGAAATCGTCGGCAGCGCGCTTGAGCTCGCGAACTGTCTTTGCAACAGACTTCTATCTATCCGAAGCGCAAGCTGATGGCGAGCTCTTGGAGCGCGCGCTGTGACGCCGTCGCTGTGAAGCGTAGCGATGCGAGCTTGCCGAGTACATTCGTGCGCCTCCAACGTCTCACCCGGGGCGGCGGCCGGGGGCTACTTTGGGAGATCATGCAGGGCAGGATCAGCTTCCGGTCCCAACACAAGGTCGGTATTGCCAACCGGGCACGCACCAAAACCCCATTGAGATATATCTTTGGTCTTATCTGGAATTAGAAGATAACAATACGCACTTGCCGCTATTTGTCCCACTGTTTCATAGACAAGACAACCACGCAGCATCAATATGTCGTCTTCTGATTTTAATAGTTCTCGATCTTTTCCGGGAGGAGGAGTACCAGGATCGTTGTCATTTCCAACTTGAATGTCAGGTGCGAGAGCATGACTTGGGTATACAATAGAAAGTGGTTTCTTAAATTTTTGCTCATGCATTGTTTTTAAGCACATCTCCCTAATCGCGTTTTCATCATACGTATCCTAGTCAGATATGCTGGGCAACTCTTCTATGCTGACTCCCGGCGTATGAAGATAGGACTTCAAGCCGCTGCTTCTAAGCTTCCTTGCAGGCTCATGACCAACATTTTGTACCGTAATATTTACTCGTAACTTCTCAGATGTATTGTTAAGATTTATTAACGATTTAGGTAGAGGTGCAATCCAAGCTCTTTGCAAATATAAGGTCGCGTCTGCTTGTTTCTTTATTTGAGGATAAACTTTCTGCATTTCACCGACCTGCTGAATGATTGCAATGCAGGTGGCAGCGAGCACTCCGAGGGTCAAAATAAGAACGGCCGTATTGACGTACGTGGCTACCAATTCTGGGGTTGCGCCTCTCCACGCTGAGGTCATCAAGACCGCAGCGACAATCATAAGCCCGATAACAATCAGCCCGATTTGCTGGATCAACAACAAATTCAATTTGCCGGCCTTCCCCTGGAGCCCGATTGAGACGGGCGTTTAGGCCGCCGCCGCATACTCGGCATACCTCCTCTTAGCGCACGAGTGGTGCAAGAATTCAACCGAGACCACCCATGGAGGGCAAAGCGTCGATTCCGTCCGTCCAGTCTGACGGATTCGGCCGGCCGAAGATGCGAACCATCAGTGCGCCGTGCGGCTGCCCGCGTCGTCGTCGCGCTGCCCTTTCAGGAAGCGATAGATCTCCTCCGCCGCGGCCAGCACCTCGCCCGTCAGGGCTTTGGGCCCTTCGCATTCAAACGCCGCGGCGAGCGCGATGACGCGCAAGTCCTCGTCTGACGTGGCAGCGTGCCCGCTCATAGGAAGCCCTTCCCCGCGTGATCCTTGAACGCCTTGGCGCGCCGGTCATATTCCCGCAAGGTCGCAACCGCCCGGTGGCGCGTGACGTCCACCACCTTGAACACGTCCGCGCCGTCCTCGAGCGCGCTGGTGACGAAGCCCGAGCGCAGCGAGCGTCCGGAAAACAGAGTCGGATCGATAGCCGGCGCCCGAGGTCAGTGCATCCGTGAGCCCCGCCGGCGCGCTTACGACCGCGAGGGCAGCGAGGTCGGAGCGGATTGCTTTCATCGGCGCGGCTCGACGGTCGCGCCGGGACGCTTCGCTGGCCCACTCGCTGGCCGCGAGCCCCCTTCGAGACGCCCGCTTCGCGGGCTCCTCAGGACGAGGGCGGTAGGGGAGCGTCGAGGGGCTCTCGCTCCGGGCGACACCCCAGGCCTCGCCTGCGACGACGCTCAAGCCCCAGCGCTCAAATTCTTCCTTCAGCGGCTCAATTTCGGCCTCGAGCTTTCTCGCCTTTGCGCGCACCGCGCCCCAGCGGTCGACCCCGCTGGCTGGCCACCCTTAACCAAGCATCCGCTTCAGCTCATAAAGCGCCGCTTGGGCCTCGCGCGGACTGAGCGCGTCTGGGTCGAGCGCAACGATCGCCTCACGCAATTCATCACGCGCCGGAGCCGACTCGTGCGGCTCGAAGGAGAATAGCGGCAGGGCGTCCAGCGGGCCGCGGGGATGCGAGGCTTCGAGATCGGCCAACACTTTGCGCGCCCGCTTCACGACGGACGTCGGCAGGCCCGCAAGCTTCGCGACCTGGATGCCGTAGGAGCGGTCGGCCGCACCGCGTACGACCTCGTGCAGGAAAACCAGATTTCCCTTGAACTCGCTGACCCGCATCGTGAGGTTGACGAGGCGCGGAAGGGTCTCGGCGAGTTCGAGTCAGCTCGTGGAAATGGGTCGCGAACAGGGCGCGCGAACGGTTGACCGTGTTGAGGTGCTCGACGCAGGCGTAGGCGATTGACAGGCCGTCGAAGGTCGCCGTGCCGCGTCCGATCTCGTCGAGGATGACGAGCGAGCGCTGGGTGGCCTGATTGAGGATGGCCGCCGTCTCGACCATCTCGACCATGAAGGTGGACCGCCCCCGCGCGAGATCGTCAGCCGCGCCGACGCGCGAAAAAAGCCGATCGACGATACCGATATGGGCGCGCGCCGCCGGCACATGGGAGCCCATCTGGGCGATGAGCGCGATCAGCGCGTTCTGGCGCAGATAGGTCGACTTGCCGGCCATGTTCGGCCCGGTGACGACGGCGATGCGCCCGCCATCGGCAAGATCGCCCGACAGATCGCAGTCGTTGGCGACGAAGGGCTCGCCGGCCGATTTCAACGCCGCCTCGACCACCGGGTGGCGGCCGCGCTCGATCGCGAAGGCGAGCGAGGCGTCGACAAGGGGCCGCGTCCAGTCGCGCCTGACCGCAAGTTCGGCGAGCGACGCCGCGACGTCGATCTCGGCCAGCGCCGCGCCGTAACCGCGCAAGGACTCGCCCTCGGCTAGGCAGGCCTGGCGCAGCCGCTCGAAAGCGTCGAGTTCGAGCGCAAGCGTCCGGTCGGCGGCGGAGGCGATCTTCGCCTCGAGATCGACGAGAGCATTGGTCGTAAAGCGTAGGGCGCCGGCCATCGTCTGGCGGTGAATGAAGGCAGCGTTGAGCGGCGGCTTCAGGAGCGCCTCGCCCTGCGCCTGCGGCGTCTCGATGTAATAGCCGAGGAAGTTGTTGTGTTTGATCTTGAGCTGCCTGACACCCGTCTCCTCGGCGTAGGCCGCCTGCATGTCGGCGATGACGCGGCGACTCTCGTCGCGCAGCGCCCGCGCCTCATCGAGCGCGAGTAGAAAGCCCGGCCGCACGAAGCCGCCGTCGCGCTTCACAAGCGGCAGGTCGTCGGCGAGCGCCGCCTCGAGATCTCGCTCAAGGGCGCCGCAATCGACCCCGAGCGCCCGGAAACATCGCTCAAGCTCCTGCGGCAGGTCGGCGGCAGAGTCCAGAATGCGCGCGAGCGCAGCGGCTGCGGCGAGGCCGTCGCGGACTGCGACGAGATCGCGCGGGCCGCCGCGATCGAGGCTGAGGCGCGACAGCGAACGCAGGAAATCCGGTCGCGCTCGCCAGCGCCCGCCGCAACGCCTCGCGCAAGGCGTGGGCCTCGACGAGGAAGTCGAGGCAATCGAGGCGCGCGTTGATCGCGTCCGGATTGGTGAGCGGGCTCGCGAGCCTCTCGGCGAGGAGGCGCGCCCCCGCAGGCGTGACAGTCAGGTCGATCGTCGCGAGAAGCGAGCCGTCGCGGCCGCCGCCGAGCGTTCGGGTCAGCTCCAGATTGGCGCGCGTCGCCGGATCGATCTCGAGCGTCGCGCCTCGAGCCCGGCGCGTCGGGGGCGACAGCGCCGGCCTCGCCTCGAACTGGGTGCGCTTGACGTAAGCGAGCGCCAGCGCGGCGGCGGCGATCTCGGCGCGGCCGAAGGCGCCGAAGCCGTCGAGGGTCTCGACGCCGTAGAATTCGCACATCCTCCGTTCGGCCGCCGCTCCGTCGCCGACCTCCCGGGCAAGGGGCGTCGCCGGCACGCGCATGTCTGCGACCAGGCGCTGGAACGGAGCTTCATCGTAGACCGCCTGGGCGGCTACGATCTCGCTCGGCTCGAGCCGCGCAATCTCGGCGGCGAGGCCGGTCTCATCCGTCTCGCTCAGAGAGAACGCGCCAGTCGAGAGGTCGAGCGCCGCGACGCCAAAAGTCCAGCGCGCCTCGTTGGCGCGAATGCGCTGGACCGCGACGAGAAGGCGCGCCCTCCCGGGTTCGAGGAGCCGCTCTTCGGTGATCGTGCCCGGCGTCACCAAACGCACGACGCCGCGGTTGACGACCGACTTCGCTCCCCGCTTCTTCGCTTCCGCCGGGTCTTCCAGCTGTTCGCACACGGCGACGCGATGGCCGAGCGCGATCAGGCGGTTCAGGTATTCATCGGCGCGCTCGATCGGCACGCCGCACATGCGAATGTCGTCGCCTTCGTGCTTGCCGCGCTTCGTCAGCACGATGCCGAGGGCGCGGCTCGCAACCTCGGCGTCTTCGAAGAAGAGCTCGTAGAAGTCGCCCATTCGGTAGAACAGCAGGCAGTCCGGATTGGCCGCCTTGATCTCGAGATATTGGGCCATCATCGGCGTCAGCCGCGCGGCGACGCTTTCGGGGCCGAGATTGGCGCTCGAGGCTTCCATGCGCAGGACCCTAGCAAATCGGCCCCCGGCATGCAGCGGCGTGCGCCGGATATCCACGACAGCGATCGTTCGCCCTCAGGCGGCGGCGTTCGCCTTCAGGAGCCGCCTCGCCTTCATCGCGGTCGCGGCCATGGCGTAGCCACCATCGGCGCCGTCGACGAAATGGACATGGCCGCGATCGCCGTAGGACGGCACGAAGCAGGTGAGTTGCGCGCCGGATTGCCGGAACGCGCCGTAGTCGGCGTACTCCTCCGCTGCGGCCAGGCGCGCCACCAGCGCGTTGGCGAAGGCTTCGGAACAGTCGAGCGTCATGCGCAGGGTGTCGTCGAACTTGCGGAAGTCGGCGTTGGCGGCGACGTCGTCGACATAGGTCATCATGTCGAACGACCCTGCCCGCAGCTTGAATTGATGGAACACCGCCGCCGTCAGATAGTTTTTGAGCGCCGCAAGCTGCGACCGGACGCGCGACGATCCGGAAGCCTTGGCGACCAAAGCCTCGAGGCCCAGCGCCGCGCCCGGCTCGGCAATGCTGAGGCTTTCGACCGTGATCGGACGGCCGGCGTGGTCGGTAGAGAGCACCATGCCGACGACCTCTTCGACCAGCAAGCCGAACCGAGAGTCTTCGCCGCGCGGAGCGACGATCAGCGACAAAATGACGCCGCGCCTCGCCGGCGCTACGCTCCACCGGCAGGACAGGCCCGAAAGATCGGGATGCGCTCCAGGCGGCGCCGGCGGGAGCGCAAATCGGCCTCGCTTGACCTCCGTCTCGAGCCAGGCGATCCCCCCGCCCGCGAACATCGCGTAGGCGCAATGGGGAGAAGCGCCGAATTGCGCGGCGCGCACGTCGCGTCCGGCGGCCCGGATTTCAGCGACTGGAAGCATCGCCGCCCGCAGTTCGATCTGGAATTCGGCCTCCGAAAAGCGCGCCATCGCGGCCAGCGCCTGCTGGGCGGCGACCGCGTCGGCGGGCGAAACGGCAAAGCTCGCGCCGTCACCGCCGAAAACGAAGGGAAACGGCCGGCGTCCCAGCGCGTTGGAGACAGCGGCTATCACACCCGCGCCGACCATGTTGACCGCCTTGTAGCGTCCCTGCGCCACCGCCTGGGTCGAGGCGACGACGTCGGAGAAGCCGACGACCCAGCCGTCGGGCAGCGGATGATAGTTCTCGATCTTCACCGCTTCGGCGAAATCCCGGAGAATCGGAAGAGTTTCGTAGAACTCGCTTTCGTCGCTCTGCATCGGGCGCCTGCCTCCGGGCCTCAAGCTACCGCAACCGAGCGGCTCGGGAAAATCAGCGGCTGAGCTTCAACTGGACGAGCGGCCCGGGTCCCGTGCCGAGCTCGAGGTCGCGCCCCGCCTCGATCGCCTCGCAAACGAACGCCTTGGCGGCGGCGACGGCCTCCGGCAGCGGCTTTCCCAAGACGACATGGGCCGTAATCGCGCTCGAGAACGTGCAGCCGGTCCCGTGTAGGTTTCGCGAATCGAGCCTCGGCGCGGCGAAGCGGCGGACGGCGTCGTCCGTCACCAGAAGGTCGACGGCCTCCTCACCCGGAAGATGCCCGCCTTTCATCAGCACGGCGCTTGGTCCAAGCGCGATCAGCGCTCGGCCTTGTCTGGCCATGTCGGCTTCGTTCCGTGCGATGCCCTCGCCGAGGAGCGCCGCCGCCTCGGCGAGATTGGGGGTGAGGCAATCGACCCGCGGCAGGAGCTTCGCCCTGACCGCATCGACGAAGCCCGCGCCGCTCAGCGCGTCGCCCGACGAAGCGGCCATGACCGGGTCGTAGACGATGAGGGCCCTCGCCCCGGCCCTCTCCCGCAAGCGGGAGAGCGGGCGCTTCCCTTCTCCCGCTTGCGGGAGAAGGTGGCCCGAAGCGCTGGCCGAGGGCAAGCGAAGACATTCCGCCGCCGCCGTCGACGATCGCTGCGCTCCCCAGCATGCCGATCTTCACCGCGGCGACGTCGAAGTCGTCGAGCACGGCCTCGATCTGCTCCGCCACGAAGTCGGGCGGCGCGAAGTGGATCGCGCGCACCCCCCGCGTGTTCTGCGCCGTCAGCGCCGTGATCGCGCCCGCCGCGTGGACGCCGAGCGCCGCGAATGTCCTGAGATCCGCCTGGATCCCCGCCCCGGCGCCGGAGTCGGAGCCGGCGATGGTGAGCGCTATCGAGATGCGATGGGTCACGCCGGGCGCGTCGCCACGATCCATTCGCTCGCTCGCGCCTCCGGATTGGCGTTCAGCGTGATGTCGGTGACGACCGAGACAACGTCCGCGCCGGCGGCGAGACAGAGTTTCGCCCGCTCGACGGTGAGGCCGCCGATGGCGACGAGCGGAACCCTGCCAACGCGTCGCTTCCAGTCGCCGATGCGGGCGAGCCCCTGCGGAGCGAAGGCCATCGCCTTGAGGACCGTCGAATAGATCGGTCCCAGCGCGATATAGTCGGGATCGAGCGCCTGCCCTCGGGCGAGCTCCGCCTCGTCGTGCGTGCTGACGCCGAGCCTCACGCCCGCCCGTCGAATGGCAGGCACGTCCGCGCCGTCGAGATCGCCCTGCCCCAGATGAATCCACGGCGCGCCTTCGTCGATCGCGACCCGCCAAAAGTCGTTGACGACGAGGGTCGCGCCGGCCTTGGCGCAGATAGCGAGCGCCGCGCGCGTCTCCTCGGCGACCGTCGCCTCGCCCTTGTCCTTCACTCGCAATTGCACGAGTTTTGCGCCGACCCCGACGAGGCGCGCGACCCAGCCGGCGCTATCGACGATCGGATAAAAGGGGTCGAGCGCGCTCACGAAAGAATGGCCTTGCCCACGACCGGCGTCGAGGGGGCGGCCATGTCGCGTGGCTGCATCGGGCCCGCGATGAAGGCGGCGCGGCCCGCCTCGATCGCCAGGCCGAAGGCCCGCGCCATCGCGACCGGATCGCCGGCTTTGGCGATGGCGGTGTTGAGCAGCACGCCGTCAAGCCCAAGCTCCATCGCCGCCGCCGCCTGCGAGGGCAGGCCGAGGCCCGCGTCGACGATCAGGGGAATGTCCGGAAAATGCGCCCTCAGCGCGCGCAGGCCGAACACGTTGTTGAGCCCCTTGCCGGAGCCGATCGGCGAGCCCCATGGCATCAGCACCTTGCAGCCGGCCTCGATCAGGCGCTCGGCGACGACAAGGTCCTCCGTCGTATAGGGAAACACCTCGAAGCCGTCGGCGGAGAGAATCCGCGCGGCCTCGACCAGGCCGAACACGTCCGGCTGCAACGTGTCGGCTTCTCCGATCACCTCGAGCTTCACCCAGGCCGTGCCGAACACCTCGCGCGCCATCTGAGCGGTGGTCACCGCCTCCTTCACGCTGTAGCATCCGGCGGTGTTCGGCAGCACGCGCGCGCCGATGTCCCGGATGAGCCGCCAGAAATCCTGACCCTCCTTGAGCCGCGCCGATTCGCGCCGGAGCGAGACGGTGACGATCTCGGCGCCGCTCGCGCGCGCCGCGTCAGCGAGGATCGCCGGCGATGGATATTGCGACGTGCCGAGCATGAGGCGGGAGCTCAAGCTCACGCCGTAGAGGATGAAGTCTGGGGAGTTTGTCACAGACGCGAGTCTCTGATCCTATTCAGCGCCATCTCATCCCCCTTGCCTTGGCGCGAGAACCTCGATCCGGTCGCCGTCCTTCACCGGGGTCGCCTCGCGTGCCCGAGCGGGCACGAACTCGCCATTGAGCGCGGTCGCCACTTTCGCTTCGGCGTAGTCGAGCGCCTCGAGCGCCGCAGCCAAGGTCGTCGCCTGCACATCGCGCAGTTCGCCGTTGACCACGACTTTCACGTCAGCGCTCCCATGCCCATCCCGCTCGCATCCACCGCGGCTCGTTCCCGCGCCTGCTCGAACGCCAGCGTGGCGGCTTTATCGGCGAAAGTCGGCGCAAGCAGGAACCCATGGCGGTAGAAGCCATTGACGAAAATGCGCCCCTCCCGCTCCTCGACGCGGGGCTCGTTGTCGGGATAGGCGGGGCGTATGTCGGCGCTCATCTCCACGATCTCGGCCTCGCCGAATGCAGGATGCAGCGCGTAGGCCGCGCTCAGCATCTCGATTGCCGAGCGCACGGTGACCGGACCCTTGTCCGCGCTCTCGATCATCGTCGCCCCGATCATGAATTCGCCGTCCGCCCTCGGCACGACATAGAGGGGAATGCGCGGATGCAAAAGCCTGACCGTACGCTTGAGTTCGCACCTCCGCCGTGCGCACGCGGATCATCTCGCCGCGAACGCCCCGCAGTTCCGGAAGCTCCGGCCGTGCGCCGAAACCACGACAGTCGAGCACGATCCCTGCTTCCCGCCCAAGCGCATCGCCATTCTCGCCGAAACGCAACTCGGCGCCGCGTTGGCGAAGTGAATCGGTCAGTGCACGCAAGGCTCGACGCGGATCGACGTGACCCTCCCCGGCGAAGAACAGGCCCTTGTGGAACCGCCCGGAAAGATCCGGCTCGAGCTCGCCGATGCGCGCTTCGCCCACGCGCTCGAAACCCGTGGTGCGCCGCGCGAAGCGCTCGATCTCGGAAACGTCGCGCGGCGGAGCGATCACGAGCGTGCCCTCGCGTGCAACGCCGGGGACATGAGCATCCCACCAGTCGATCGCACGACGGCCCAGTTCGACTACTTGGTGCGGCGCGCTCTCGCCCTCGCAGCATGGTGCGAGCATGCCGCCGGCGAGCCAAGACGCGTTGTGTCCGAGTTCCCGCGAGCGCTCGACGAGCGCAACCTTCGCCCCGCGCTCCGCGAGCGTCAGCGCGGTGACCAAGCCCGCCACCCCGGCGCCCACGACCGTTGCGCGCATCTTGTTTACTCCGCCGCCTTCACATAGAGGGCGCCGCCCGCCTCGACGAATTCGCGCGATTTCTCGGCCATGCCGGCCATCGCCTCGGCCTCTTTGCGCAGGTCCTGGGTGATCTGCATCGAGCAGAATTTCGGCCCGCACATGGAGCAGAAATGCGCTACCTTATGGCTGTCCTTCGGCAAGGTCTCGTCGTGGAATTTTTGCGCGGTGTCTGGGTCGAGTGACAGGTTGAACTGGTCGGCCCATCGGAAGTCGAAGCGCGCCCGCGAGATTGCGTCGTCGCGGATGCGGGCGGCCGGATGGCCCTTGGCGAGATCGGCGGCGTGCGCCGCGATGCGGTAGGTGATGACGCCGGTCTTCACGTCCTCGCGATCGGGAAGGCCCAAATGCTCCTTCGGCGTCACGTAGCAGAGCATCGCCGTGCCGAACCAGCCGATCATCGCAGCGCCGATGCCCGAGGTGATGTGGTCGTAGCCCGGAGCAATATCGGTCGTCAGCGGCCCAAGCGTATAGAAGGGAGCCTCGCCGCACTCGCGGAGCTGCTTTTCCATGTTGATCTTGATCTTGTGCATCGGCACGTGGCCAGGACCCTCGATCATCACCTGACAGCCCTTGTCCCACGCCACCTTCGTCAGTTCCCCAAGCGTCTCGAGCTCGGCGAATTGCGCCGCATCGTTGGCGTCCGCTGTCGAGCCCGGCCTCAAGCCATCGCCGAGGGAGAACGAGACGTCGTATTTGCGCATGATGTCGCAGATGTCGCCGAAGCGCTCGTAGAGGAAGCTCTCGCGATGGCCAGCGAGACACCAGCGCGCCATGATCGAGCCGCCGCGCGACACAATGCCGGTCACCCGCTTCGCCGTCAGCGGCACGTAGGCGAGCCGCACGCCGGCGTGGATGGTGAAATAATCGACGCCCTGCTCCGCCTGCTCGATCAGCGTGTCCTTGAACACTTCCCAGTCGAGCTTGAGCGGATCGCCGTCGACCTTCTCCAGCGCCTGATAGATCGGCACCGTGCCGATCGGAACCGGTGAATTGCGCACGATCCAGGAGCGAATGTTGTGGATGTTGCGGCCGGTCGAGAGATCCATGACCGTGTCGGCGCCCCAGCGGATCGCCCACACCATCTTCTCGACTTCCTCGGCGACGCCAGAGCTGACAGCCGAATTGCCGATATTGGCGTTGACCTTGACGAGGAAATTTCGGCCGATCGCCATCGGCTCGAGCTCGAGGTGATTGATGTTGGCCGGAATAATCGCGCGGCCGCGCGCGACCTCGCTGCGAACGAACTCCGGCGTCACGAACTCCGGAATCTCGGCGCCGAAACTCTCTCCGTCGGCGATCCGCGCGGCGGCCTCCTCGACCGCGGCATCGCGAGCGAGATTCTCGCGATGGGCGACATAGATCATCTCTTCGGTGACGATCCCGGCGCGGGCGAATTCGTATTGGGTGACGAGTTGACCCGGCCGGCCCGCGCGCAATGTGCGCGTCGCGGGACAGAGCGGCGCCAGATGATCGGCCGAGACGACGCCGTTGTCCTCCGGCCTGATCGAGCGCCCCTCGATCGTGGCATAGCCGCGCGAACTCGAGCCAGGCCTCGCGCACCGGCGGCAGGCCTTCTGCGAGATCGATGCGCGCCGCAGCCTCGGTGTAGGGACCCGAAGGGTCGTAAACCCTGACTGGAGGCTCCTTCAGATCGCTGAGCGCAATCTCCCGAAGCGGCACGCGCACATCCGGCCGGCCCTTCGGTGAGGCGTAAACCTTGCGCGAGCCCGCGATCGGGCCGACGGTGACGTCGTGCGGGGCGGCAAATTTGGTTGGCGTCGGGATCTCGTTCATGGCCGTCTCCTCGCGCGGGCTGCGGTCTGACGGCGAGAAGGGGCTGACCGGGATGGAGGATACACGGCCGCGTCAGTCCCTTCGCCGGCATGACCCGGATCAGGTTCAAAGGGTTCGGCTCGTCGCCGTCTCAGCCCCGTTCGGGACGCCCCTCGAGCAATTTCAGAATCTGGGGCGAGCGCCGCCGTCTGTCAAGCGACTAAAGCGCCGTATTTGCGCCGTGCGGCGTCTCCCCGCCAAGGCGTGCGGGACCCGCACCCGCTGAAAGAGTGCGGGGCGCTCCGCTCAACCATGTTAACGCTATTGATTCCATCTGCTTCCACAAGCGCTTTGATGTGCGCCCGCAGCAATATGACAGGAAGCTTATCTGCCTGATCATGGGGATAACAGGCGCCGAGAGCGAATCCGAATCCGCGTCGAAAACCTTGTGCTTCTCATCCAAATAGCTGCATATCAATTTGAAAAACAGGAATAAAAGCCGAATTATACCGCTTGCGTTGGTCAACCGACCGGATTCTGCTTAGATTGCAAAATGGCTGAAATTGTGCAGCAATCGGCCGAAAGGGAGGCGGTTGAATCATTGCTGTCCTGGCTTCGCCGTCGACACGACAACACGGGAGTGCTTGAGCGGGAGGCTGGCAGGCTTGTCCGCGACTTTGGCCCCGACGCCCATGACGCGGCTCGACAGCTAAAGCGACAGGCTCGGTCTCGCGACGAAAGGCGATATTGGCGAGACGTCGCGTCGACAATCGCGCGGATCACCGGCAAGCGGATCGGTCTCCACACTGTAACCATGCATCTGAGACGCGGCCGAACCGATGATAGAATTCGGACCGGCGAATGAGGCCCTGGAACCGAAGTCATGTTGGATGGGCTGGGGCGCGGTTTCGCGGCCTGATCCGCGACGAAATGCCTCCGGCGATGTTTGGCCCAGTAAGCCTCAACCGGAAGTTGGACTGATTGGTGGACCGCCCCTGACACCTAAGCCCCGCCGCCATCGCCGTAAGGAGACTCGCGAGGCGAGCGTCTCAAAAACCGCTCATGGGCTGCGAGCATCCCCTTCGCTTGGCTCAGGGCGGGGCTGTCGAGGCCCTTTGCCTTCGACAAAGGTCGCCTTTACATGAAAGTGCCGATCGCCAGGTTGCGACTGGAGCTTTGTCGTTCAGTGGGTCGGCGCCCGCCTGTGGTCAACTCAGGATGAGCTCGGCGGAACTGAACCCCGCGAACTTCGCCGCCTGCTTGGGGGTTACGACCGTCCCGAAAGTCGACTAAGTATTTGAATATACAGGTCTAATGGCGGAGACGCAGGGATTCGAACCCTGGATAGAGCTTTACAACCCTATAACGGTTTAGCAAACCGCCGCCTTCAGCCTCTCGGCCACGTCTCCGGTTCGCCTGGAAAAGCGGAAGCGACGTATGCCCGACGGATGCGGCCATTGCAAGCGATCCGCTCGCCATGCCTATCCGCCGAAGCGGCCATCGCGGTGTGCCCGGAGCGGCGGCCAGCCTATCGCGCCCGCTGGCCGAACAGGATCTTGCGCGCCTCCTCGTCCCTCGAGAGGTCGCGCGGCGTGCGGCCCGGTACGTCGAGCGCAATTCCGCGCTGGACGGCATGCCTCGCCAGCACCGCGTTGAGCCAGCGCGCGAGATGCGGGAAATCGGAGATTTCCTGCCCGCTGCGCTTCCAACCCCTCGCCCAACCGACGCAGGCCATGTCGGCGATCGAATAGGGACCGGCGAGATATTCGTGGTCGGCGAGGCGGCGGTTCATCACGCCGAACAGCCGGTTCACCTCGTCGGTGTAGCGGTCGATCGCATAGGGAATCTTTTCTGAAGCGTAGAGGCGGAAGTGATTGGCCTGTCCCGCCATCGGCCCGAGTCCGCCCATCTGCCAGAACAGCCACTCGCTGACCGCGACGCGCTCGCGTGGGCTATCTCCGCCGAAGCGCCCCGTCTTGCCCGCGAGATATTGGAGGATCGCGCCAGACTCGAACACTGAGATCGGTTGGCCGTCCGGGCCGTCCGGATCGACGATCGCCGGCATCCGGTTGTTCGGCGAAATCGCCAGAAAGGCGGGTTCGAACTGCTGGCCCGCATTGATGTCGACGCCGTGCAAGACATACGGGAGGCCGCATTCTTCGAGCATGATGGAAACCTTCCATCCATTCGGAGTGGGCCAATAATAAAGCTCGATAGGATTCTGGGACTGGGTCATGCGGCGCCCGGTCTCCTCATGCGGTCGAAGGCGCGTACAACTACCGACGTCCGGCTCACGACGTTCGCCGCGCTCGAAACTTGCGCTCTTCGCTGGCCCTTTGACAAGGCCGACTCTCACGTAGCGGCGCCGCTTTTTCTTTAGCAGAGAAAGATCAGGCCGGGCTCGGCCGCACCGTCAGCCCGTCGTAGGACGAGCGTCCTGGGACGCCCTGTGAGCCCGCCGAAGACGGGCGTTCGCGAGCCGCAGCCTGATCGGGAGAGGCGTTGACCGCGCCGTTCAGCTCATAGCCGAGGGCTCGGACGATGTTGGAGGAACCGAAGGAGCCGCCTTCTTGCGCTTCACCGGCGCGCGCTTGGCGGCGCTCTTCTTCGCAGCGGTCTTCTTGCCCGCCGCCTTCTTAGCAGCGGACTTCTTCACCGCGCCCTTCTTCACCGCGCCCTTGCGCACGGCCTTCTTCGCGACCGCCTTGCGCGCGGTCTTCTTCGCAGCGGCCTTCTTGGCCGGCTTCTTCTTGGCGGCGGACTTCTTCGCCGTCTTCTTCACTGCAGCTTTCGCCATGAGTAGCGTCCCTTCATTTCGCCTGCATATCCGCGCGTTTCACGCGCTTCGCGCAGGCATGTGTGAAGGTACATTCGTTTTGCTCACGCGCAAGAGACGCACGCGCGCGCATGATGCGCATGAGCGCCTCTCTATCGAATTATCGCGCGCGCTCGCGCCTCTGCGACACGCTGCAAGCGATGTGCGTGAAAGTCGAGCGCACGCGCAGAGCGCCGACCTCGAGCCGCTTAATCGCCGCTGACGCTTGAACGCACGACACGCATCGATCCTCGCTCTTGCCATATTTCCTGCGCCTTTCCGAGAATCATGCGCATCTATCGAAGCCCGCATCGCGCAACCTCTTCGACCCATCATCACCTCACGCGCGACGTTCGTTCGCGCGACGCAGCGAACGGACGCGCGCGCATATCGCAATCGAATTTTTCTTGGGACATGTCGTCGCAATTTTGTTGCGATGACGCGCGTAAGGCGCGCGTTCGCTCGCGATGCGCGCTGCGAATCGACGAATCGCAGCGATTGATTCGGGCGCCGACTAGATACCGAGCCTTCGCTTTAGCGCATCGCTGACGGCTTGAGGGTTGGCTTTGCCGTCTGTCGCCTTCATCACCTGGCCGACGAACCAGCCGAGCATGCCCGGCTTCGCCTTGGCCTGATCGGCCTTGTCGGGATTGGCGGCGACGACGGCGTCGACTGCGCTTTCGATCGTGCCGACGTCGGTGACCTGTCGCAGTCCGCGCGCTTCCACCAGCACGCGCGGATCGGCGCCGCGGTCATCTCCGAGAAGCATTGCGAGGAGGTCCTTGGCGATCTTGCCGGAGATCACGCCCTCGCCGATCAGATCGACCAGCGTCGCAATCGACTCTGCGCTGAGGCCTGCATCCGACACGCCGACGCCGCGCGCATTGGCGTGCGCCGAGAGGTCGCCCATCAGCCAGTTGGCGACGGCCTTCGCGTCGCGCTTGCGTCCGGCGTGATTGGCCGCGCTCTCAAAGAAATCCGCCGTCTCCCTTTCCGCCACCAGCACCGAGGCGTCGTAGGCCGAGAGGCCGTAGTCGGCGATGAAGCGCGCCTTCTTGGCGTCGGGCAGTTCGGGCAGGAAAGCGCCGAGTGCGTCGATCCACTCCTGCTCGAGTTCGAGCGGAAGCAGGTCAGGATCCGGAAAGTAGCGGTAATCGTGCGCCTCCTCCTTCGAGCGCATCGAGCGCGTCTCGCCGCGCCCTGGATCGAACAGACGAGTCTCCTGATCGATCGCGCCGCCGTCCTCGATGATCGCGATCTGGCGGCGCGCCTCCACTTCGATCGCCTGGCCGATGAAGCGGATCGAATTGACGTTCTTGATCTCGCAACGCGTGCCGAGCGGCTCGCCCGGGCGACGAACCGAAACGTTGACGTCGGCGCGCAGGTTGCCCTTCTCCATGTCGCCATCGCAGGAGCCGATGTAGCGGAGGATCGTCCTGAGCTTGCCGACATAGGCCTTGGCCTCGTCCGCCGATCGCAGGTCGGGCTTGGAGACGATCTCCATCAGCGCCACGCCCGAGCGGTTGAGGTCGACGAAGCTCATCGTCGGCGACTGGTCGTGCAGCGACTTGCCGGCGTCCTGCTCAAGATGCAGCCGCTCGATGCCGACCTTGATCGAATAATCGGGCGTGAGGTCGACCTGAATCTCGCCCTCGCCGACGATCGGGCTCTTGTACTGCGAGATCTGATAGCCCTGCGGCAGGTCCGGATAGAAGTAGTTCTTCCGGTCGAAGGTCGAGCGCTGGTTGATTTTGGCCTTCAGTCCGAGCCCGGTGCGGATCGCCTGGGCGACGCATTCGCGGTTGATGACCGGCAGCATCCCGGGCATCGCCGCATCGACCAGGGAGACGTGCGAGTTCGGCTCCCCTCCGAACGTGGTCGAGGCGCCGGAGAAGAGCTTGGCCCGCGACGTCACCTGAGCGTGGACTTCGAGCCCGATGATCACCTCCCACTCGCCCGTCGCACCTTTGATCAATCTGTTCGCCGGCTGCGCCGCCATATCGATGACCTCGGTTCTCTCTGATGCTTCAACTGCCCCGACGAAGCCGCCTCAGCCCCACCACGCATCGGGCAGTTTCGTGCGGCCGGCGGCCTGCTCGATCGCCTCGCCGAGGGTGAACAGCGTCTCCTCGTCGAAGGGGCGGCCGATGAGCTGCAGCCCGAGCGGCAGTCCCTCGCTCGAGAGGCCCGCGGGAGCCACCAGACCAGGCAAACCCGCCATGTTGACCGTCACCGTGAAGACGTCGTTCAGGTACATCTCGACCGGGTCTTCCGAGCCCTTCTCGCCGATGCCGAAGGCGGCCGAGGGCGTCGCCGGGGTCAGGATCGCGTCGACGCCGCTCGCGAAGGCGAGCTCGAAATCGCGCTTGATCAGCGTGCGGATCTTCTGCGCCCGGACATAATATGCGTCATAGTAGCCGGCCGACAGCACATAGGCGCCGATCATCAACCGGCGCCGCACCTCGCCGCCGAAGCCGCGCGCGCGCGTCTTCTCGTAGAGGTCGACGATGTCGGAGGCGGGCTCCCGCAGACCGTAGCGAACGCCGTCATAGCGGGCGAGATTGCTCGAGGCTTCGGCGGGCGCGACAATATAATACGCAGGCAGAGCATGGCGGGTATTGGGGAGGCTCACGTCGACGATGCTTGCGCCCGCCGAGCGAAGCCATTGGGCGCCGCGCATCCACAACGCCTCGATCTCCGGGCTCATCCCGTCGAGCCGATATTCCTTCGGCACGCCGATCGTCATGCCCCTGACGGACCGGCCGACCGCGGCCTCGTAATTCGGGACCGGATCCGGCGAACAGGTCGAATCCTTCGGATCCGGGCCCGCCATCGAGCGAAGCATGATCGCCGCGTCTCGCACCGTGCGGGCGAGCGGGCCGGCCTGGTCGAGCGACGAGGCGAACGCCACCATTCCCCAGCGAGAGCAGCGCCCGTAGGTCGGCTTGAGGCCGACGATGCCGGTGAAGGCGGCTGGCTGGCGGATCGAGCCGCCGGTGTCGCTCGCGGTCGCGGCCAGGCAGAGGCGGGCAGAGACCGCAACCGAGGAGCCGCCCGACGAGCCGCCTGGCGACATCAGCCCACGCTTGCCGACCGCGAGGGCCGCGCGCGCCCGGTCGCGGCTCCAGTTCGGCGGCAGCCAGGGCGAGGCGACCGGCCCGTAGTAGGACGTCTCGTTCGACGATCCCATGGCGAACTCGTCCATGTTGAGCTTGCCGAGCATCACCGCCCCGTCGCGCCACAGATTGGCCGTCACGGTCGATTCGTAGGTCGGCTTGAAGCCGTCGAGGATGTGGCTGCAAGCCTGCGTATGCACACCTGCGGTGGCATAGAGGTCCTTGACGCCGATCGGCAGCCCCTCGAGCGGGCCGCCTTCGCCCTTGGAGAGGCGCGCATCGCTCGCCGCGGCCATCTCGAGCGCCTTCTCCGGCGTCGTCACGACAAAGGCGTTGAGGCCTTTCGCCCGCTCCATCGCCTCGAGGCAGGCCTTGGTGATTTCTACGCTCGAAATCGCCCTGGATTTGAGCTTATCGCGCGCGTCGGCGAGCGTCAGGGAGGTCAGGTCGGTCAAGTCGGGTCCTCGAGATGAAATCGCGGCTCCCGGCCGCTCACTCGATCACTTTCGGCACGAGGAAAAAGCCGTCCTCGGTCAAAGGCGCGTTGGCCAGTACCTGGTCGGCGATATCGCCGTCCGTGACAACGTCGTCCCGCATCGGCAGACGCATCGGCAGGACCGAGGTCATCGGCTCCACGCCCTCGACGTCGACGGCCTCGAGGGCCTCGACGAATCTCAGGATCGCGTTAATCTCGCCTTGCAGATGCGGGATCTCGGCTTCGCTCACTCCGATGCGCGCGAGATGCGCGATGCGGCGAACGGCGTTGAGATCAACGGCCATCGAGAACTCCACGAAGGCCCGAGAAAAGCGGGCCGGCCCCTATACATCGTGGATATTTGCCTTGCAAACATGGGCGTGAGCTCCCGCAGGCGAAGGTTCGACTCCCGCCGCGGCCCGTGCTAGCCGCTCATCGGCATGAACCGCCCGAGCTCCGTCGAAGATCTCGCCCCGCGCCTTCCAACGAAGGGGCGGCTAATTGGTCTCGACCTCGGCGCCAAGACGATCGGACTGGCGCTGTCCGACGTCGAACGGCGGCTCGCCTCGCCGCTGAAGACGTTGGCGCGCGGCGCATTCCAGAAGGACGCAGACGCGCTCGTCGCGCTTTTCGCGGAATTCGAAATCGTCGCGATCGTTCTCGGCCTGCCGCTCGCCCTGGAAGGGAGCGACGGACCGCGCACGCAATCGACGCGCGCCTTTGCCCGAAATCTCGCGACGCGGACGGACCTGCCGATCGCCTACTGGGACGAGCGCTTTTCCACCGCCGTGGTCATCCGATCCTTGATCGAGAACGATGTCTCCCGCGCGCGGCGGGCCAAGGTCGTCGACAAGATGGCGGCCGCTTATATCCTGCAGGGCGCGCTGGACCGGCTGGCGAACCTTGCGCGCAGCGGTTCGTAACATTCGCGCCGGTGAAACGCGGACTGGACTTGCCTTCCGGTAGGAGAGCTATCGTCTCATTGGCGAAGCGTGAAAACGGGCTCGAATCGTCGGGCCGTATCGCGCATAATAATGATGACGGCGGGCGGCTTTTCTCATGATGGACCGGACGATCGGAGCGAACAGGCTGACGAGCGGCGTCGAGGGTTTTCCTAGACGAAGGCGACCGGCGCCTCAGCGAACGGTCGCAACGGCGAGGACGGAGGCCTCGACGCAGCTGCGCGAGCCCGCCGGAAAGGCGACGCGCGATGCTCTCGACATCGCGCGCTACGTGGCCGACATGGCCGCGCAGCTCGAAGCGATGTCGTCCGCCGTCGACCTCGACCTGCTCGCTTATTTTCTCGGCATGGCCAAGGCCGAAGCCGAGTTGTTCGACCGCACGACCGCCGAGCCTGACCCGACGATTCCCGACCTCGAAGCAGGCGGCCGCGGATCTCGAAGAGCCGGTCCTTTCGCTTAACCGCGCTGCGGCGTGCTCCGGCTTTCCGCACGCTCAGCCGGACTCCGCCGCGATCTTCGTAGCCACCCTCCCGCCGCCGGAATATTCGATCCGCCCGGCCAGCTCGAGCTCCATCAGCGCGACGCGCGTCTCGCGCGCAGACGCCTCCGCCGCGCGGGCCAGGTCGTCGAACGCGATCGGGGAGGGTCCCAACAGGGCGGCGATGCGGTCCCGGATGGCGTCGAGACGATCGGTCGCGACTCCGGCCAAGCCGCCCGGCTCCACGTCGTCGTTAGGAGCGGCGCGCGGCGTCATCGGAGACCTGCCTTTCCCGCGGGGCGGCTCGCTCGGGTCTCCCTCCTCGAGAGCCGAGAACAGGTCGCGCGACCGCATCGGCTCGAGCGCGGTCGCCACATCCTCCGCGCTGGTGCAGATCGCCGCCCCCTGCTTCAGGAGATCATTCGTTCCTTCGGCGCGCGGATCGAGCGGCGAGCCCGGCACGGCGAAGACCTGCCAATTCTGCTCGAGCGCAAAACGCGCGGTGATGAGCGACCCCGATCCGCGCGCCGCCTCGACCACGATCGTGGCAAGCGACAGGCCGGAGACGATGCGGTTGCGGCGCGGGAAGTCGCGTCCGCGCGGCTCCTGCCCGATCGGCATTTCCGAGACGACGGCGCCGAACGCGACGATGCGCTCGATCAGCGGGACGGCCTCGCTCGGATAGGGTTTTGCGTGTCCTCCGGCCAAAACCCCGACTGCGCCGGTCTCGAGGCTCGCGGCGTGCGCGCGCTGATCGATGCCGCGGGCAAGCCCCGAGACCACGACGTAGCCGGCTCTGCCGAGGCCGCGGGCAAGACGATCGGCGAAGGCCAGCCCCGCGGCCGACGCGTTGCGCGATCCGACGATCGCCGCCGCCGGCTGCTGCAGCGCCTCGACCCGGCCGCGGCACGCGAGAAGCGGCGGAGCGGAGTCGATTTCGCCGAGGAGCGGCGGATAGTCCGGCTCGCCGATCGCGAGGAACTGCACGCCGAGCCGACGCGCGGTCGCGAGCTCGCGCTCGATCTCCTCGGGCGCCGCCAGCGTGATCGGGCGGCGCGCGCCACCCCGGCGGGCAAGCTCCGGCAGCGCCTCCAGCGCGGCTCGCGCGCCGCCGCACCTGTCGATGAGCGCCCGAAAGGTGCGGGGGCCGACGTTCTCCGACCGGACGAGGCGGAGCCAGTCGAACAGCTCGTCGTCGGAAAGACGCGCCAAAGGTTGGTTGGCGGCCATCGCCTAGCCCTGCCCGATCTTCGACTCGGCGCCCCTGAGGAGCCGCCCGATGTTGGCGCTGTGTTTGAACCAGATGAGGACAGCGAGGAGAGCCAACACGACCGCGACCTCGCGCTGCCAGGGATCCTTGAAGCCGATCAGGAGCGCGACCAACGGTGAAATAGCCGTCGCCGCCAGCGCCGCGACGGAGGAATAGCGCGTCGCCCAGGCGACCGCGAGCCAAACGATGGCGAAGGCGATCGCCGCCGGCCAGGCCAGCCCGATGAGCCCGCCGAAAAAGGTCGCGACCCCTTTGCCGCCGCGCAACCGCAGCCAGACCGGATAGAGATGGCCGAGAATCGCGCCCGCCGCCGCCGCGAGCGCCGCCTCGGGCCCGAACAGCCAGGCGCCGAGCACGACCGCGAGCGTCGCCTTCAGCGCGTCGAGAACGAGCGTCGCCGCGGCGAGACCCTTTCGCCCGGTGCGCAAAACGTTGGTTGCGCCGATATTGCCCGAGCCGATCGAGCGCAGGTCGCCCGCGCCGAACAGGCGCGTGAGAACGAGGCCGAACGGGATCGACCCGAGCAGATAGCCGAGAACCAGCGCGAGCGCCGCGCCGTACTCAAAGCCGACCATGCGCGCTCCGATCCTCCTTTATGCAGGATATTCGTGGGCGACGCGCCCGGCAACCAGGGTCAGCTTCACCCGTCCCTCGAGCCGGGCCTCGTCGAACGGGGTGTTGCGGCAGCGCGAATGCAGATCCGCCGGATCGAGCACGTAAGGCTCGTCCGGATCGAAGCGGACGACGTCGGCCGGCGCCCCGACCGAAAGCCGCCCGACCGGCAGCCGCAGGATTTCCGCCGGCCTCAGAGTCATCGCGCGCAGGAGCCGCGGCAGGCTGATGCGCTCTGCGGTGACGAGGCGCAGGCTCGCTGACAGCATGGTCTCGACGCCGATCGCTCCGGCTGCAGCCTCGGCGAAGGGCAGCCGCTTCGTTTCGACGTCCTGCGGATCATGGTTGGAACAGATTACGTCGACGAGACCGTCGCTCAGGGCCTCGACCAGCGCGATGCGTTCGTCCTCGGCGCGCAGCGGCGGGCTTAGCTTCAGGAAGGTGCGGTAGTCGCCGACATCCAGTTCGTTGAGGGTGAGCGTATTGATCGATACGCCGCAGGTCGCGGCGAGCCCCGCCTCACGGGCGCGCCGCAAGGCCTCGAGCGAGAGCCGATTGGAGACGAGCGCCGCGTGATAGCGCGCCCCGGTCAGCGCAACGAGCCGCAGGTCGCGCTCGAGCACGATCGTCTCGGCTTCGCGCGGTATGCCCGGCAGTCCGAGCCAGCTCGCGCGCAGCCCCTCCGCCACCACGCCTTCACCGCGCAGCGACCGGTCCTCGCAAACCGGGGCGATGAGAGCGTCGAAGTCGCGCGCATAGGTCATCACCCGGCGCATGGTCTGCGCGTCGGCGACCGAATGGTCGCCGTCGGAAAAGGCGATCGCGCCCGCTTCGGCGAGAAGGCCGATCTCGGCGATCTCACGCCCTTGAAGACCCTTGGTCAACGCCGCAGAAGGAAATATGCGGACCTTCGCGGTGTCGCGCGCCCGCCGCAGGATGAAGTCGACCACCGCCGGATCGTCGACCGGCGGATTGGTGTCGGAGCGCATGACGAGGCTCGTGACGCCGCCGGCGGCGGCGGCGGCGCTCGCGCTCGCGATCGTCTCGCGATGCTCCGCCCCGGGTTCGCCGACGAAGACCCGCATATCGACGAGACCTGGCGCGACCACGTCACCCCTGCAATCGACAATGCGCGCCCCGTCAGGAAGCTGATCACGCGTCACCGCCGGGCCGACCGCGGCGATGACGCCGTCCATCGCCAAAAGCCCGCCGCGGGTTTCGGTCTCGCGCTCGGGATCGACGAGGCGGGCGTTCACGAGAGCGATCGGCGTAACGGACATAGGCGGCGATTAATCAGCGCCGCAAGGGATTGCAAGCGGCGCGGACCACCGTGTCCGCTCGATTCCTTTCCCGAGCCGACCCCTTCCACCCGCCTCGCTTCCGGAGCCGAACGAAGGGCGCCGCGCGTCCAGAGGGCGCCGACGATCAGTGACGATCAGTCGCTTTTCACCTCGATCTTCTTCACCGGCTTCTGCGCTTCAGCGGTCTTGGGCATCGTGACCGTGAGCACGCCCTTCTTGAAGCTCGCCTCGATCTTGTCCGTGTCCACCGACTCCGGGACACGGATCGAGCGCTCGAAAGCGCCGAACCGACGCTCCCTCAGGTGGAAGTCCTTCTCCTTCTCTTCCTTGTCTTCGGTCTTCTGGCCCTTGATCGTCAGCACGCCGTTGGCGATCTTGACCTCGATGTTCTTCTCGTCGAGCCCAGGCAGGTCGGCATGGACTTCAAAGGCATTGTGGTGCTCGACGAAGTCCACCGCCGGAACGGCGACCCAGGACTCGGGCGACCAGAACGGCTCGATGTCGAAGGCCGGCCTGCGGAACGGCAGCCGGAATGGACTCGTATTGAAGTCATCGAACAGCCGGTCGACTTCCCGGCGGAGACTTCTCGAACGGACGCCACATCTGCATCGCAGTCGGGGGCGCATCCATCTTGTTCTCGGTGATGACAGGAACCTTTGTCTCAACTTTTGCCATGGAATCCTCCAATTCCCGGCCAAGTCTCAGCCTTCACAAAACTCGGCTGGGTCTCAGCCTTGTTTAGAGAAAATACCCGAGATTGCTTTGGTTGCATTGACGCACCGCAATTCGCGTCCTGCAGCGACTGAATGAATCATAAAATTGCGCTGAACTTTTGGCTCGAGCCGCTTCAAGCCGCTTAAAGCGCTTCCGCAGCCGCACGTCTGCGCGCTTCATCTGCGACCAGGCGCCGCACGCGGAATACCCTTGACGGCCCGCCGGACCTTTCCCACTTGGCAAGTCGTGGTGAGGCGGCGCCGGAGGCGCGCATTCCGCGGCGGCGGCGCTCCTTGCCGGCAAGAGGGCAAGGAGGACTTCATGGCTTTGTTTTCAGATCCGTTCGATGCGCTTGCGAGCTTTCAGCAGGCGCTGGATTCGTTTCGCGAGAGCAGTTGGCTCGACGCGGGGCTGAGCGGCGGCGGCGGCTATCCGCCGATGAACGTGTTCCGCAAGGGTGACGACTACATCATCATCACTGAAATTCCAGGCGTAAAGAAATCCGATCTCGACGTGCAGGTGAAAGGGCGCACGCTGAGGCTATCCGGCGCGAAGTCGGTCGACTTCCCCGAGAAGGCCGCCGTGCACCGCAGGGAGCGGCTCGCCGGCCGGTTCGATCGGGCGTTGACCTTGCCTGTCGAGATCAATCCGGACGGCGTCAAGGCGGAATATCGCGACGGCGTCCTCGCGCTCTTCCTGCCGCAGGCCGAGAGCGCGAAGACCAAGTCCATAACGATCGGGTGAGGGCGAGATGAGCAAGGAACCGAACCGAAAGGGCTCGCCTGCGGGCGACACCAAGGACATGACGGTCCGCGAGAAAAAAGAGCTGGTCGCCAAGGAGGAGAAGACGGTCCCAGGGCGTTACTATGTTCCCAGCGCCGACATCTTCGAAACCGACGAGGTGCTCACCGTCACGATGGAGATGCCGGGCGTCGAGAAGAAGGATCTCACCATCCACGTCGAGAGAGACGTCCTCCGCGTCGACGGGCGCATCGATTTTGCGAAATACAGGGACATGGAGCCCGTTTACGCCGAATATAATGTCGGCCATTACGCGCGCTCCTTCGCGCTCGGGGGCGCGATCGACCAGGAGAGGATCGGCGCCAACCTCGAGGACGGGGTCTTGACCCTGACTTTGCCCAAGGCGAAACACGCCCAGCCGCGGAAGATCGCAATCGGGTAGAAATTCCCTTTTCCCGCATAGAGCGTTCGCCTTTCGACGGGCTACGCGAGGAGAAGTCCGAGTTGAGGGAAGGCGCATCTGTGATGGATGCGCCTCTCTCCGCCGGGCCCTTCGTCGCGCCTTCTCCCGCTCGCGCGGGAGAAGGCCGCCATGTTTACCTAATTCTTAACGACGCTTCGACTCATCGTCGACGGTGTGCAATAATTCTCGAGCACATCGATCTGGATAGGCGGCCTCGCCGGGCTCGGTTTCGGCGCGGACGCGGGATCGGCAGCCGGAGGAAAGCAGCATGAAGGGGTTTCGTCTTTTCAGGAGCGCGTGCGTGGCGGCGGCGCTGACGTGTCTCGCGTCACCGCAAACGCAAGCGCTCGAAATCGTCAGCGGGGCGAACCCTGCTCATGTCGACGACGGGATGATCTCGAAGGCCTATGTCGCGCGCCGCGGGGCCGTCGCTCATGGCGGCGTCTACCGCGGGCCTCGTGGCGGCGTCTATCGCCACGGCACGGTCTATCGCGGCGGAGCTTACCGTGGCGGGGGTTACGGCTATCGCGGAGGCTATGGCTATCCGGGCTTGGCTCCGTGCCGGTTATGGCGGGTGGGCGCGTCCCGGCTGGTATGGCTGGCCGGCCGGCGGCGCCATCGCCGCAGGCGCAGCGATCGGAGTCATCGGCGCGGCGGCCGCGGTGTCCTACGCTGGCGCTCCTCCGGCTCCGGGACTCTGCTGGTACTACACCAGCCCAAGCCGCACGCAGGGCTTCTGGGACGCCTGTCAGTAGCGCCCGGCAAGGTCCAGACGTCGGCTGGGAATAGTCAATAAGGGCGGTCGGAGACCGCCCTTCTCCCATTGCCCGGCTAAGGACATTTGCATCCTTAGAGACAATCCTCCCCGTCTCCCGACGTTAGACTCCGGAGCGGAGGCGATTGTGCGACGAGCGGAAGGCGGCGAAGCCGAGACCGGCGAAGCCAATCGTCATCATGGCCCACGTTGACAGTTCCGGAACAGACGTCGCGATCGACAGGACCACATTGTCGAGGATATTGCCGACGTTCTGATTGCCCGCTGCGGGAAAGTCCCTGAACCAGAGATGGCCGCCGGTCGTCGTAAAGGTGTATGTATATGTCGTTAGCGGGTCGGACGAAGGGAGAGTAACCGCCGTGGACCAGTCGCCGATCCGGATCTTCGTCTTCTCCACGGCGTCGCCCTGCGTATTGCCGCCGAGCTCGAACGACAGGGTGTAGGTTCCCGCGCGCAAAATCCATGCTTGTCCGCATGGCCCCGGTCGAGCCGCCGAGATCCACGTAGCCGCCATTGCCGGGGTCGAAATCAGAGGCGGTCAACGTCGTCGTTTCGCCGATCAGGCCGACGCTCCTGTCCCTCGGAACCGTCCAGAGGCTGGCGGGAGGCGTCCAATCGAGCTGATAAGCATCGGAATTGAAATTGTCGGAGAATACGACCGCCGCGGCGTTTGCGCCGGCGATCGCGGATCCGCTCACGACCAAGCTAAGGGCCATCACGCGAAAAGCCTTCGACATCCCCGTCTCCTTTGACTAGTGTAGGCTAACAATTTCCTTGAGCAGGTTTTTGCTCGATGCCTCCAATAAAAAAGCGAATGGCGGTAAGCGAACACCTCGAACAGATAATGTTCGAGCTTTGTCATGTACACATTGTACGCCGCCGAAAGACCGTTCGGCGGCGGAGAATGGCCCGTTAGCGAGCGCTCGCTTGTTACATTTGTTCTTTTAGGCTATGACTTTGACCATAATTAGGCGGCCCAGATGCGTTAAATGTCCTCCCTTGGCCGGAAATTACGCGTTCTCGTTATTCAGAAGAACGAACTGAGCATCCCCCCGGCGCAGAAACTCTTCCGTCACCGTCAGGCGTGGGGAGTTGGCTCTCCCGATAAATTGGTGTCTACTCCCGGACGGATCGATCCATATCGATCCCGGGCGCGACGATCGACGTCGCAGGCGAAGTCTGGATGATTGCCTGCTTTCGATCGAGGACCGATCGAGCAGGTCGCCGGCAAACGCGACCTGTTGAACCGGCCGGACCGCTTGAAGAACGACATCCCAGGGAGGAACGCGATGCGAAAAGGGTTCGGTGTGGCCGCGGCCGCTGCCGCGGTTTGTCTGTGGAGCTTCGGAGCGTCCGCGCAAGTGGGCGCAATCAACAAGGCGGTCGGCGGCTATTCGTTCGAGGACGCCGCGAAAGAAGCCCCGACGACCAGGAAAAACGGCAAGCCCCTGACCTTCGCGATCATCACGCACACTGCCGGCAACGGCTTCTTCGATCCGGTCTATGTCGGCGCACAGGTGGCCGCCAACGCCTTCGGCATCAACCTGATCAAGCTCGGCTCGGAAGCGCCGATGGACGACATCCCGCGCGAGATCCAAATTCTCAACCAGATCGTCAACGACCCGACCATCAACGGGGTCATCATGACGACGCCGCAGGTCGGCGCCTACAACGACATCGTCAAGAAGCTCGAGGAGCGCGGGGTCGTCGTGGCGACCACCAATTCCTACGATCCCACGCTGTACGATCGGAGCAATATCAGCCACACCGGGCAGGACGCCTCGGCGGCGGCAATCGGCGGTGAGGCGATCGTCAAGTGCCTCCTGAAGAACAATGTCAAGAGCGGCTCGATATTGTTCCCGAACACCGTGGCTGTCGGCAACATCGAGGTCAACAACCGCGTGAAGGCGGCGTTCCAGGCGGCGGTCAAAGCCCTCAAGGCGGCCAACCGGCTGCAGGACTTCAAGGTGGACGCCGGACCCAACAGCATCGGGGTCGATGTCCCGGATATCACCGCGGCCCCGATCGTACAGCTCATCGAAAGCCGCAAGGACGTCGTCGGCCTCTTCGGACCGAACGGCGGCGTCACGCCCGCGATCGGCGACGCCATCTCGCAGCTCAAGCTCAACGGCAAGATCTGCGCCTACGGCTTCGACCTCGGACCGAAGCAGCTCGAGCAGATCAAGACAGGCGCGTTGATGGGGTCGTTGGGACAGCAGCCCTTCCTCCAAGGCTTCTATCCTGTCGTGCAGCTCTATCTGCAGATCGATCGCAACATCTCCGCCGCCAATTTGGACACGCGCGCCCAGCTCGTGACCAAGGAGAACGTCGACAAGGTCGGCAAGCGTTTCGAGAACTGAGCGGCCTTCCTCCTCCTCTCCCCGCTTGCGGGGTGAGGGGATCATCCGTCCCTTCTCCCCGCTTGCGGGAAGAAGGGACTGTTTACGCTCGGTCGAGGTCGCCCTTTGCCTGAACCGACGACTCCGTCACCGCTCCTCGGTTTTGACCCGGAGACCCCCTCCCGACCCAAGACGGCAACCCGCGAAGTCGGGCGGGACGCGCCGCTCTTTTTTGGCGGCTGGGAAGTCGGCCTTCTGGTCATCATGGCTCTGCTCTACGCCGGCGGCCTCTATCTCAACCCGGCTTTCTTCGGGTCCGCCGAGGCGCTGTTCTCGATCCTGCGCGACGCTTCGCGCTACGGGGTGATGGCGGTCGGCATGACCTTCGTCATCGTCAACAAGGAGCTCGACCTCTCGGTCGGCTCGACATTCGGCCTGACGGCGACGATCTTCGGCGTGGCGTTCGCACCGACCTATTTCGACTCGGGCCTGTGGACCGCGATCTTTTCCTGCCTCGCGATCGGGCTCGCGATCGGCCTCCTCAACGGTTTCATGGTCACGGTCCTCGAGGTTCCCGCTTTCATCGCGACGCTGACGATGCTGTTCATCGGTCGCGGCGTAATCCTGGGCCTCACGGGCGGCAAGAACATCGCTTTCGAAATCAAGGCGCAGTCGACCAGCGGATTCTTCGCTCTGGGCGACATCAACGCCCTCGGCTTCAACAACCAGATCATCCTGTTTCTCGTCATCGCCGCCGTCGGCGCGGTCGCGCTCGCCCGCACGACGATTGGTTGGACGACCTACGCGACCGGCGGCAACGAACAGGCGGCTCGATTCGCCGGCATCAACACGCGCTTCGTGCGCATGCGCTCCTACGTGCTCTCTTCGCTCTGCGCCGTGACCGCGGGCCTGATGAGCGTCGCGCAGAACAAGGACGCCGACCCGCTGGCCGGGTTCGGCGTCGAGCTGATCGTGATCTCGTCGGTGATCGTCGGAGGAACGGCCATCTTCGGCGGCCGTGGCCGGATCGTCGGCTCCTGCCTTGGAGCCATCCTGATCGGGCTCATCGACAAGGTTCTGCGGGAAGGCGTGCCGATCACTCGGACGATCGATCTCGGCGGCGGCGAGACGGCGCAAGTGGCGGCGGTGGCGCAACTGCCGCCGGGCGCGGTTCCGGCATTCCTCGGCGTCGTCCTCGTCCTGGCCGTGCTGATCGAACCGTGGCTCGTTCGTCGCCGCTTGGTCGCCCGCCTGTGGGCTCGGCTTCGGGGCCTCCCGCCGCCGCCCGTCCCCGATATAGGTGGCGTGGCGCTCACCGGAGTCCAGACGCGCGGGACGGCGTCGCAGTCGCGTAGCGTCGGCAAACGCGGCCTCGCAGCCTTCTTCCACCGGCGCGACGCGGCCGCTGTGCTGATGATGGTCGCGCTTTGGCTTTTCGGCCTCTGGGCGAGGCCGGATTTCTGGGCCGGGCTCGACAACAGCTTCGCGATCCTGCTCGCATTCTCGGAAATCGCCCTGCTCTCCATCGGCCTCACCTTCGTGATGGCCAACGGCGACATCGACCTGTCCGTCGGGTCGGTTCTCGCGCTCTCCGGCGCGGTCGCGGCGGTCATCATGAAGGATACGAGCTGGGGTCCCTTCGCCGCGGTCGTCGGCGGAATCCTCTCCGGCGTCTTCGCCGGGATCGTCAACGGCTGGCTCACCGCTTATCTCGGGCTTCCCGCCTTCATTGCGACTCTCGGCACCTTCTATTGGGCGAGAGGCGTGGGGTCGTCGATCGTCGCCGGCACCCAGCTCAACGGATTCCCGGAATCCTTCGATCTCATCGGCCGCGACCTCTTCGAGCTGCTCAATGTCTTCGGAGTCGCGCCCACTACGGGCCTGTGGCGCGCCATCGCCGAAGCGGTGAGCGTCCAGACGATCTTCGTCGTCGTGCGTGGCGCTCGTCGCGGGCATCGTGCTCGCCTATACGACCTTCGGCCAGAAGGTCTATGCGATCGGCGGCAACGAGCGGGCGGCGAGCTTCGCGGGCGTCAACACACGCCGCGTGCGTTTTACCGCGCTCGTCATGTCCTCGACCTGCGCGGGCTTCGCCGGAATCATCTACGACGCCTTCTACCGGAGCTTCATTCCGACCGCCGGCCAGTTGCGCGAGCTCGACGCCATCTCGTCCGTCATCATCGGCGGCGGCTCGATCTTCGGCGGCTACGGCACGATGATCGGCTCGCTGGCGGGCGCCGCGGTCATTACGCTCATCCGCTCGCTCCTCTCGCTCCAGATCATCCTGAAAGACGGCGCGTCGTTCGTGCTGCCGCAGCATTGGCAGAACGTCTTCATCGGCCTGATCCTGATCATCGCCGTCGTCGGCGACATTTGGCTGCGCCAGAACAACATCCTCGGCCAATGGTTCGCGCGGTTCAGAACTCCGGATGAAACGCCGTCGCCCGTCGAACCCGCCGCGGAGGCCGAAGCATGACCCGCCCGATCGTTGAAATGCGGGGGATCGACAAGAGCTTCGGACCGGTCAGGGCGCTGACCGACGTGCATCTGAAGCTTATGCCAGGCGAGGTTCTCGGCCTCGTCGGCGACAATTCGGCCGGCAAATCGACCCTGATGAAGATCCTCACCGGCGCCTATCACCGCGACTCGGGCCAAGTGCTCGTCGACGGCGAGCCCGTCCACTTCAAGAGCCCGCACGAGAGCCGCGACCTCGGCATCGAAATGATCTACCAGGACTTCGCTCTCTGCGGAAATCTCGACGTCGGCCAGAACGTCTTCCTTGGGCGCTGGCCCCGGCGCCTCGGCGTCTTCGTCGATCGAAACCGCATGCATCGCGACGCGCGAAAAATCCTAAATCGGTTGAAGGTCGACGTGAACTCCGTCTACCAGAAGGTCGAAAGCCTCTCGGGGGGGCGGCAGCAGTCGGTCGCCATCGCCCGCGCCATTTCCTTCGAGCCGAAGGTGGTGGTTTTCGACGAGCCGACCGCCAACCTGTCGGTGACCGCAACCAACCGGCTCCTGGAGACGATCGTGGAGCTGAAGCGGCATCACGTGTCGCAGGTCATCATCTCGCATCGGCTGACCGACATTTTCGAGGTCGGCGATCGCGTCATGGTCCTGAAGCGAGGCCGCAACGTCGGCGACCGCGCCATCTCCGAGACCACGGAAAAGGAGGTCTTGGAGCTGATCGTCTCCGGCGTGCCGGAATAGCGGGGGTCGGGATGCTCGGGATGAACAAATCGATCCATAGCGGGGGGGGTCCCACAGGGAGAGTTCAGCCTGCTCGTTCGTTCCGGAGAGCAGAGCGTCTCACAATGCGAGGAGCGCCCTGATCTTCGCGCGCGTCTCGGAAAGGACCCGCGGTTCTACGACGCCCTTTCGGGCCGCCCGACGCGCCCGCCAATCGAGGCTCTTGAGTTGGTCGACGAGAACGGCGCTCGGCGGCTTCTGACTGATCACGACCTCGAAGACATAGCCCTTGATCTTGCTCGTCATCGGGCAACAGATCATCATGCCACGCGCCGCGTTGTAGCGCGCAGGCGTCAGGACCAATGCAGGACGCCGGCCGGCCTTCTCGTGTCCGGCCTGGGGATCGAACGCCAACCAAACGACGTCGCCGGCGTCCGGGACGTAGGCCTTCACCAGATCTCGCCTCCCCGGGGCGACCCAAAATCAATGTCCTCAGGGAAAGTCTCGGGACGCATCTGATCGAGGAGCGCGTCGAGATCGTAGGGTTCCGCTCTGATCGGCTCGATGACCACACGGCCTCCCTCTTCACGAACGTCAACTGCCTGATCGACGCCGAAGGACGCGGCGGCCATGACGGAAGCGGGGATCCGCACAGCGGCGCTGTTGCCCCATTTCTTGACAAGCACTCTCATGACTGAAGCCCAGGAAGAGCGCTAGCGAGCGCGAGTTTAGGCAGTGTATACAATGTCGATACACGCGCCGTCAATGGGCGGCGACGCTCGGCCCTCTCCTCTCAACTCCACCTTGCGGAGAAGCGCGCTCGAAGGCGGCAATTGCGCGGCCGCCGAGTCCTGCATGGCTCACGACAAGTCTCGACACTGTCCGCCCGGTGCGCCAATGTCCGCCGGGCTCCTCCCTTTGGCGCTTGACCGCATGATCCCTAACGCCCCCAAACCCTTCAACTTCGATCTCGGCGAGAGCGCCGAGATGATCCGCGAGAGCGCGAGAGCCTTCGCCGAGAAGGAGATCGCGCCGCGCGCCGCGGCGATCGACCGCGACAACCTCTTCCCGCTCGACCTCTGGCCCAAGATGGGCGCCCTCGGGCTGCACGGGATCACCGCGCCCGAGGAATTCGGCGGGCTGGGCTTAGGCTATCTCGAGCATTGCGTGGCGATGGAGGAAGTGTCGCGGGCCTCCGGGTCGGTCGGCCTCTCCTACGGGGCGCACTCCAACCTTTGCGTCAACCAGATCGCGCGCAACGGCAACGACGACCAGAAGGCGCGCTATCTGCCGAAACTCGTTTCCGGCGAGCACGTTGGCGGCCTCGCGATGTCGGAGCCGAACGCCGGCTCCGACGTCGTGTCGATGACCACGCGAGCCGAGAAGAAGGGCGACCGCTACGTCTTGAACGGTAATAAGATGTGGATAACGAACGGCCCGGTCGCCGAGACGCTCGTCGTCTACGCCAAGACGGATCCGGGCGCCGGCGCGCGCGGCATCACCGCGTTCCTCGTCGAGCGGGGCTTCAAAGGCTTCTCCAACGGGCAAAAACTCGACAAGCTCGGCATGCGCGGCTCCGACACCTCCGAACTCGTCTTTTCCGACTGCGAGGTCCCGGAGGAAAACGTGCTCGGCAGGATCGGCAAGGGCGTCAACGTGCTGATGAGCGGGCTCGACTACGAGCGCGTGGTGCTGTCGGCCGGGCCGCTCGGGCTCATGGCTGCGGCGCTCGACGTCGTTTTGCCCTACGTGCACGAGCGAAAGCAGTTCGGCCAGCCGATCGGGACGTTCCAGCTCGTCCAGGGCAAGCTCGCCGACATGTATGTGACGACGAACGCCTCCAAGGCCTATGTGTACGCCGTCGCCAAGGGCTGCGACCGGGGCGAGACGACCCGCGAGGACGCCGCCGGCGCCATTCTCTATGCCGCCGAGCGGGCGACCCAGGTCGCCCTCGACGCGATCCAGGTTCTGGGCGGCAACGGCTACACCAACGATTATCCGCTGGGGCGCCTGCTGCGCGACGCAAAGCTCTACGAGATCGGCGGCGGCACGAGCGAGATCAGGCGCATGCTGATCGGGCGCGAGCTGTTCGAGAAGACGGCGTAGCTATTAGGCGTCAGCATGCGGTAAATTGGCGCGACCGGACCGACGAAACGGCTTTTGCTGTCGAAGTCCGCTGCTAGGGCGACTTCTTGGGCTGTTCCGCCTGCAGGGGCGATATTTCGACCAAGAATTTGAATTCGTGTGATTTTCCTCCGCAGCAGGCGCGCCGGAAGCCGCCGGTTCGACGAAATCCGCTGTTTTTGCCGCTGTTACCAGCGAATCCCGGCCGGTGGGCCTCGTAGCCGCGCTCGCCGCGCGGCCGAAGTCTCAGAACGTCCGCCAGACCGACAACGCCACCCCGCGCTGGGTATTGGTCTTGACCGTGACCACGCTCGTGAACAAGCCGAGCTGGACCGACCATCGATCCCAAAGCGGGACGACGAGGCTCGCCTCGACGATCGACTGCCGCCAGGCGGGAAAATTCGGATCAGTCGTCACAGTCGAGACCGTGCCGAATTCCTGCACCATCAGGATGAATCCCGGCGCCGGCTTCAGGCCAATGGTGAGGTCGGCATGCCACTCGTTCGGCGGTCCCTGGGTGCGCAGGCGGTAACCGAACTCGCCATCGACAAAGCCTGGCCATGGTCCGAGGGTAAAGTTCGTCCCTGCGAGCAGGCGGCCCTCCCCCGCCACGCCGGTGTCGCCGGCTTGCGCCGGCGCCTTCGGATTCGTCGCGCCGGGAATGAAGAAGGTCGCCTCGGCGGAAAACACCCACTGGCCCGTCGACCACAGCCTGCGCCTCAACCCGATGTCCGAATAATCGAGGCCGTTATAGACGTTCGGCGTCGGGGGCCCAAGCGCGTAATGCTCAAACGAAGTCTGACCGTAAAGCGTCCAGTCCGCTGTCAGGCCGTATTCCGCATAGGCCTGCGCGTCGAACCGAGTCTGATCGACACCCTTATTGCCGCCCCACGGCGCCCCCTCGCCTGTCCAGCCGTACAGGGTGTCGATCATGAGGCCCTGCCCTTGCGGCAAGGTCCAGGCGCCGGCTTCGGCGGGCTCCGGCAAGGATGCAGCCGCGCAAGCGCAAAGCACCGCCCCGAGCCTTCCGGCGTTGGCGATCACCGTCCCCCCCGAACGCAACACGGCGCTATGGAGACGCCGCAGCGCCAACCAGCCCTTTACCAGAAGAACCCAGGGCCTTCCCCTTGGTCAAGTCAAAAGTTGTCGCCGTATACCGGGCCTCCGACAGGAAACCGATTTCGCTTGGCGGCGGACGGCGTCAAGAGTTCGGTGAGTGTCGCCATCCATGCCGGATGCGAAGCCTTCCGCCGAACGATCGATCAGCCGGCCATGCAAATCTTCGGCGCGGGCGGCGCCGATGCGATGAAGCGGGAAATTGGGAGTCCAGGGTCGAATCCCGCCACGCCGTCCACTCTCCTGACTGATCTGAAAATCACGATCTACCGAGCTGAGAATCCAGGCGGATTCGTGTCCTTCCCGCTAAGTAGAATCCCTGATTGCGCGGGCCCCTTGCTATTTGCAAATGTTCGTTCACTACGAACAGGACGGACGATCATTCGCGCGCAGCGCCGGCTGATCGCGTCAATAGCCGCGTCGTCGCCGAGCGGGCGGGCGGCAGATTGTCTCGCTCGGGCGGTATACCGCCAGGAAGTCCGCAATGGCTACGATCACGGCGTTCTCAATGGGTCGGATAGATCCTTCTATTGCTGGCGGAACATATGACCCAGCCGAAAATGACGGCAGCTTCCCAAGTCCGGAAGAGGGGTATCGCCTGATGCTGGCCTTCATCAAGATTCGACAGCCTGCGCTGCGCGAGGCGATCATCCAGACGATGACGAAGCTGTCAGGACATCGAGTCGATGGCGAAGTGAGCTTCAGCGGAGAATTCTGATTTGGCTGCAGTTGTGCTCGGCGCTCCGTGAAGGAGCGAGCCGGGCAACGACTGACGCGCGGCTAAACCTTCAGAAGAACAAGGCCGGCGCGGTGCACTGCCGCCCCGGCCCGCTGTCTCTGAGGGCCCAATAATATTCTGTCCAGACCTCGTCCAGTTTGAAGCTTTGTGGCCAGCGCGAACCGGCCATCGCCCGCCGCATCGTTTGGCGTCGGCGAGCCGTTTTCCCTAAGTTCATGATTTGATCTCCCCATAGTTGGTGGTTGACGCTGTTTGTCGGCTGTCTCAGTTATACGCCTATGGCGTTGGGAATAATCTTGCGGGGGAGGTTATGTTAGACCTGATCGAGATCGAATTGACCAGAGTCCGTCGAATGGCCGAGCAGGCTGGCGACGAGTTTCTACTCTACCTGATCGACATGGCCGTCATCGAGGCGCACGCGCGGGCTCGTTCCCGCCGGCAAAGCTCGGAGGCAATCCAACTCGGGACGCCTGACTGCGGCGACCTTCGCCTCACGGGCGAGACGACGCCCGATTTTCATATTGTCAACTGAGCGTTGCTCGCTCTATTGATCTGCCGAGGCGGCGAACTTCGTGGCGAGTTCAATGATCGCCTCACGAAGGGCAGCCTGTCGAATGCCCGAAAACGCCCGCAACAGACGAATGCCTTCCTCAGGAGCGGGCTTGGACGAACTCCGCGGAGCCGCAGACTGACGACTGCGAGCCGAAACATCCGAAGAATTCACACGGGATGTTTCTTTTGTCGTCATTTTAACAGCCCCCGCTGTTAGTTTACACTCTATTAGTAACCGCCGGGTGACGGATGTCAACCGGGCGGTTAAGCCCGCCTGGGGGTACGCCGGCCAGCGTGACCGCGAGTCCGGCGGGTCGTCCGGCGTCCCGACCAGACGGAAGTGGTTCCTGGTATATTACGCCATTTTGTATCACGTCCCCATCATCCCGGCCTCCAGCACATAAAGCTCGAGCGCGCGCTCCTTGCCGCGCATGGGAAGCTCGCCGAGTCTGCGGCGCGTGACGCCGGCAGGAAGCGCGGCGAGGCGGTCGAGCAATTTCGCCGACGCGAGCACGCGATGGTCGGTGGTGCGGCAGGCCTCGAGGATACGCGCCGCGCTGTTCATGGTGTCGCCGATCAGGGCGATCTCCTTCTTCAGCGTGCCGAGTTCGCCGACGGCGACGGGGCCATAGTGGAGGCCGGCGCGGAAATCGGCGCGCTGGCCGAACTCTCTCTCGAAGGCCGGCCCGCTCGCCTTCAGCCGGTCGAGCGCGGCAAAGCAGGCGCCGACGCATCGGGCTTCATTGGCGCCCGGAGCCGGCCGCCAGGTCGCGATCACCTCGTCGCCGACATATTTGTGGATTTCGCCGCCGGCATCGCCGATCGCGAGCGATACGTCGCCGACGAAGCGATTGAGGAAGTTGAGAAACTTGACTTCGCCGAGGCGTTCGGCGATCGCGGTCGAGGAGCGCAGGTCGATGAACAGGAGCGCCCGCTCCTCGATGCGCGGATGATAATAGCGCCCAGCGGCGAAGGCGAACAGCGTTCCCGGGCCGAGAAGATCGTTGACGCTGATCAGGAGGTTCACTGCGATCACCAGTGCGACCGAAAACAGGAAGTCGACGCCGATTCCCCCAAATCCGCCAGACGCCGCGAAATCGACGGCGGCGATGGCGAGCACGATGATTGCGGCGTAAAGGGAAGAGCGGAGCGCGAAATAGGTCAGAAACGGCAGCGGGCGGAAGACGCCGCCGGCGTTGCGCCTCAGCACCAGCCGTTCGAGCGCGAAGAAGCCGACGGCCAGGAAGGCGCCGACGAGGGCGCCGGCCGCCTGCGCTCCAGACCGGAGGCCGCCGTAGAGTCCGCCGGCCGTAGCGCCGAAGACGACGCGCCAGAGCACAGAGCGAAAGAGCGACGCACGCGACATCCCATGGACTATAAGCTGGAAAGCGTCCGATCGCTCGGCGGCACGCACGCTTGCCACCGTCCCTCCCAGCGTGCCACGCTCAACCAGCCCGTCGTCTCACCGGATGAGATGCAGGCAGCGGGCCCTTCTCCGATTGGGAGAAGGCTGCGCGGAGCGTCGGATGAGGGGACCCGACGCCGACCACAGGACGATAACAGCCACCTCCCTTCGTCCTTGTATGAGACGGGCCATCTTCGGCGCCAAGCCAACGCTCTTGACCCAACTCCGCGGTAAGGGTTTGGCGCACGGCCTTAGCTCAGCGCATGCCAGTCGAGGGCATGCACGAAAGCGTCGTCTTCACCCGCAAATCGACGTTCATGGCCGCTCCGCGCCACCGCGATCGCGCGGAGCATCGCGCGCGAGTCCGCTGGCGGAAGCGTGAGCAAGCAGCCCGGGTGAGCCCGCGCAAATTCGAGAAGCGCATTGACCGTGCTCTCACACGGATTGCAGATCAAGGCATAGTGGTAAGTCATCATGGCTTTCGCCTAATCAAGTCAATTAAGATATGACGGCGCTCTTCACCCTCCACTCCTAAGCATAGCTGAGTGCACGCAAAGATGCAGTGACGAAGCTCACATGGCGGCAGGCCGGGCGTGGCTGTTCTCTGGATGCTTGGGGACGAAGACGAAGCCGTTCTCGATCACCGACGTCTGCGCATGGAGGCGCATGATCTTGTCGCCGTCCGGGGAAAAGTGCGCGACTTGCGACAGGTCATTGTTGATCAGGTTCCGGATCAGCTGCGTCCTCGAAGCGCGGTCTTCGATCACGATCGATTGGGGACGAAAGAGGGCGTTCTGCTCTACGACCGCGCGCATGAACTCCGGAGAGTTTTTCGCTTCCCTCGTTCGGGGAGCGTGGATGCACCTTACCCCAGCCGGCGTTTGCGATCACGAATAATATACTTACAACTTAATATTTTAATAATAACTTCACATAGATAAAATTATTTATGAATGTACTGCATCATCCCTTGTGGACCGCAAGCCCTCCCCGGCAAAAATATATCGCGCTTCCGCCGCCGGATTCCTTCCCGTTGCGGCCGATTACAGTCCTGTTCGCCTCCTGTTGTTCCACGGAACAGGATCCTTCGCTAAGTCACTGAAAAAACGCTTCATGCCGACCGGAGCGCCTAAAACTCGATCTGCCCTCGTCTCTCGCCTTAACAGGAAAAACAGGAGGCAAACCAAGCCTCATCTGTTATGAAGATCGGCTCATGTCCAATCCCCGCCACGCCGAGGCCGAAAGTCTCTTCGCCCCTCCGGGCGCGCCTCCGGTCCAGTGGCTCGTCTCGCCAGGGCTGACCAGATACGAGGAGGCGGTTGCCCTGATGGAGGCGCTGGCGGAGGCCATCGCGGTCGGCCGCGCGGCGGAGCGCGTCTGGCTTCTCGAGCATCCGCCGCTCTACACCGCTGGAACGAGCGCCAGACCCGAGGAACTCCTCGACCAGCGCTTTCCGGTCTTTCGCGCCGGCCGCGGCGGGCGGTTCACCTATCACGGTCCCGGACAGCGGGTCGCCTATGTGATGCTCGACCTCAGGCGCCGCCGCCCGGACCTCCGCGCCTATGTCGCCGGCCTCGAGGCCTGGCTGATCGGGGCGCTCGCGGACTTCAGGGTTCAAGGCGAGACCCGCGAGGACCGGGTCGGCGTCTGGGTCGCCCGCCCCGACAAGCCGCGCGGGGTGGGAGGCGAGGCGGCCGAGGACAAGATCGCGGCAATCGGCGTCCGGGTGCGGCGCTGGGCGACGTTCCATGGCGTTTCGCTGAACGTCGCGCCCGACCTCAGGCATTTCTCCGGCATCGCGCCATGCGGGATCAGGGAGCCCCACTTCGGGGTGACGAGCCTCGCCGATCTCGGTTGCGGCGCGACTTTCGCCGATGTCGACCAGGCGCTGCGCGCCTCCTTCGAGAGGACGTTCGGTCCGACGGCCGAGGTCCGCGAGGCGGCCTCCGTCTCCGCTTCGACCTGAAGGGGAACGCGTGCCGGCGCCCGTTTCGCTGGCGCGGCGGGCGTTCTGGAGCCGCCCCTATGCGCTGAGGCGATTCGGGACGGAGCGGCTGGAGGCGATCGCCCCGCTGCACTATGCGCTGATCGGCGAGCGGCGGGGCACCGCCCGAACGGCTTCTTCGACCCAGACTTCTTTCGCAAGCGCGCGGGCTTGAGCGCGAAGACAGATGGCCTCCTTGGGCTTTACCTCGCCGGAAGACGGAACGGGCGCGGGCGCCCTCGGCCGAGTTCGACGAGGCCTGGTACGCCGCGCAGAACCCGCAGTGGCGCAAGACCCACCCCCACCCCTTCCTGCATTTTCTCGAGGTCGGCTTGCGGAGCGGACGGCGGCCGCGGCCCGACATCGACATGGCCTTCGTGCGCGACGTGGTGCGCGGCAAGGGCCGCTCGCTCGAGGAAGCCGCGATGCGCGTGTTCGACCCCAAGCCGCGCGATGGCGACATGAAACCCCCGCTCAGCCACGAGGAGCTCAGAGCCAGGCAGGACCGCTTCTATGCGGAAACGCGCATGCGCATCGCGCGCGAGGCGCCCGGCGCCGGACGCAAGTTGCTCGTTTTCGTCCAGTGCGGCAGGGGCTTCGCTCCGAAGTTCCTGGCCGCGCGGCGCGATTACGACCTCATGCTCAATTGTTACGAGGAAACGGACGCCGATCCGCGGGCCGACACGGTCGTCTTTCAGGGCGGCACGAAGACGACCGCGATCCGGCGCCTGCTCGATGAACGGCCGGATCTGCTGCTGCGTTACGAGGCGGCGCTCTTCCTCGACGACGACGTCGAGATCGGCGCGGGCGACATCCAGGCGCTGTTCGCGACGGCGGCGCGCGAGCGCCTCGATCTCGCGCATCCGGCGCTGACCGCGGATTCCGACTCGGCATGGCCATTTCTGAGGAGGCCCAGCGCGGGAGACGGAATCATCCGGGTGTCGACGGTCGAGATCATGGCCCCGCTGCTCACGCGGCGGGCTCTCGAGCGCGTCGGCTGGGCCTTTTCACAAACCGTCAGCGGCTGGGGAACCGATCTCGTCCTCGGTCCGGCCGCGCGCGCGGCGTTCGGTCCAGGCGCCGTCGGCGTCATCGGCTCGGTCGCCGTCCGGCACGCGCGTAGGGTCGACACCGCGGGCGGCGCGTTCTACGCCTATTTGCGCCGCTACGGAATTGACCCGGCCCATGAGGCCAATTGCGTCGTCGCCGACTTTGGCGTCGAGCGCTACCTGCGGCCGATCGCCCCCGGCGAGGCGGGGCCGGTCTGCCGAATCCCAGAGCAGGTTGGCGGGAAGGCGCGGCCGCGCTAACAGGGTCAGCAGTTGGACTTGGTGCGCGTGACGCTGTTGCCCATTTCGTCGGACTTCTTCACAGTTTTGGTTTTGCAACCGTCTTCCTTATTGATCGTTACCTGCCGGTGGGTCGCCGGATGTTCGACCACCACAGCCGGAGCAGGGGCTGTGGTTACCGTCACGTCTTCGGCAAGAGCAACGCCGCCAAGAGAGGCGAGCACAACGGCGGAAATTAGCAACGTTCGCATATGTCAAACTCCGTGTTTGCGATGCGCTGGGTAACGAATGGGGAGAGCGGGCCGTTCCTGCGGGCGCCCGAATCTGGCATGGCCGGGAGCTGTTCGGCCTCGTCGCGCGGGAAATAGGGTCCCTGGCAAGGATAGTCTCTCCGGCGGTCCTCGCCTGGCTCATTGTGCGCCTCCGGACCCGGGCGAAGGAGCCTGAGTCGGCCGGGCGGCCACATGCGCCGACGGTCGCCCGCAGGCCTCGACTTTGACGCGCGCCGCCGTCTGGCCCATGAATAGCCCCCTTGGCGGATATGGCCCGGAACGGCCAAGGGAAAAGCGTTCGAGTTGATGGGCGAGGGTTTCCGGAATCTGCCCGATCGCCTGGGCGTGCGTTTCATGGTCGCGCTGGCGAGCCTGGCAACGCTCGACATGCCGGATCCTGCGCGCGCTTTTGATTTCTCCTCTATCGACTTTTTCGGCCTCTGGAGTTCGAGGGAAACAGCGCCGCCCGTCTCCCCGAAAGCCATCTCCTACACGGTGACGATCGACGTCGCCGGCGCCGACAGCGGGCTGGCGAATGCGGTGAAAGACGCTTCGTCGCTCTACAAGCTACGCCAGGACGCCCCTCCGGACGGCGATGCGCTGGCGCGGCGCGCTGAGCTCGATTTCGTTCCAGTGATCGACGCCCTGTGGGGCGCCGGCTACTACAACGCGGCGGTCACGATCTCGATCGATCGAACCAACCTCACGATCGGCTCGAGCGACATCGCGGCGTTCGCGCGCGCCGCCGAAAGCTACCGCAACCGCGCGGTCGCTCCGATCACGATCAAGGTCGCGCCCGGTCCGCTCTTCAGGCTCCGGTCGATCCGCGTCCTGACCCCCGACGGCGCTGAATTCTCGCGTGAGGAGCTGCCTCCTCGATTCGTCGGGCTCAAGCCCGGAGACCCCGCTGCCGCCAGCGACCTGCGAGCGGCCGAGGTGCGCATCGTCGATTATTTCCGCAGCCGGGCCCATCCGCTGGCGAAGATTTAATCGATCACCCCCGTCGTCGATCACGCGTCGGATTCGATGGATGTGACCTTAACGGCGGACCCGGGTCCCTCCGCGCGTTTCGGCGAGGCGACGATCGTCGGACCCGAACACTTCTCTCCCGCCATCGTGCGCTCGTTCCTTTATATCCAGCCGGGCGATCCCTATTCGCCGCAGGCGCTTGCGGATGCGAAGAAAAGCATCCGCGAAATCCCGGCGGTCGGCAGCGTGCGGATCAGTGAGGGAACACAGCTCGATGCGTCCGGCGGCCTGCCCTACCAGATCGACGTGGTCGACCGCCTCCCCTATGCCGTCGGCGCGTCGGCGAATTATTCGACCATCAATGGCCCCGCCGGCCAAGTCTATTGGGAAGACCGCAATCTGTTCGGGGGCGCGGAGCAGCTTCGCCTCCAGGCGGACCTGTTCTACGCGCCGCCGTGGTACGTGAGCTCGCAGACGATCCAGAACTTCTCGATCAACGATCTTGGTGGACGTTTTTCCGCAGGCTTCCTGAAACCGGCGTTGTGGGGCACCCAAAACGATCTCTTGATCAACGCCCTCGGAGAGCGGGTGAGCACGAGCGGGGTCGGCTTCGTCGGTTACGAAGTCGAGGACGCCGACGCGACGGCCGCCCTGCGCCATCGATTTAGCGAGACCTTCTGGATCCAGGCGGGGATCGAAGCGCAAACGGGCGTCGCAACGGATGCGCTTGGCCAAGTGAACTACACGCTGGTCGGCTTCCCCGTGTCCCTCAACTATGATTCGACAGATAGCAAGCTCGATCCGACGCGGGGCGTGCGCTTCAACGCCTCCGCCTCCGGGTTCGGCACGTTCCTCGGTTCGACGATCGATCTCGCGCAGGTCAAGGCGCGCGCCTCCGCATATTATTCGCTGGACGCCGACTCGCGCTTCGTCCTGGCCGGCCGGGCCGGATTCGGCGCCATGGGCGGCCCGGAACTGGATGAAATCCCCGCCAACTGGCGCTTTTACGCCGGTGGCGCCGGCTCGGTGCGCGGCTACGCCTACAACAGTCTCGGCCCGACCACCTGGTGGGGGGCGGTCGTCGGTGGTCGCAGCCTGTTCGAGGCGTCGGGCGAATTGCGCATCAAGGTGACCGACACGATCGGAATCGTGCCGTTTTTCGACGCCGGCAACGCCTTTGCTTCGAGCTTCCCGGATTTCAGCCAACCCTTGTACATGGCGGCAGGACTGGGGCTGCGCTACTATACGTCGTTCGGCCCGATCCGCCTCGACGTCGCGTTCCCGTTCGAGCGTCCATACAACAATACGCGACCTGTTGCGGTTTATGTCAGCATCGGACAGGCATTCTGATGGCGCGGCGTCGCTCTAGCATCCGATCCGGAACGCTGGCGGCCCTGCTCGCCGCGCTGATCAGCACGCTCCTCGCTCTTTCCCCGCACCCGCGCGCCGCCGAGCAGGACAAGGGCGTGCTTGCCGACCTGATCTCGAAGGCGTTGTCGACGCCGTCGACAAACGTCTCCATCGGCGCGGTCGACGGCGTGCTGTCCTCCGACGCGTCAATCAGTGATATCGTCCTGTCCGATCGCGACGGGCCGTGGCTGAAGATCGACAAGGCCCGGCTGATCTGGAGCCGGCTCGCGCTGCTCAAGCGGCGTCTGGAAGTCGATCAGCTCACGATAGGCCGTTTGCAGTTCCTGCGCCGCCCGCTGCCGTCCGAAGCCCCGCCATCGTCGGATACGACAACAACGCTCCAGTCGATCCTGCCGGAATTGCCGGTCAAGGTGATCGTCAAGCAATTCGCGGTGCAGGAGCTTTCGCTCGGAGAGCCGGTCGTCGGCGTCGCGGCGCGTCTTGCCCTTGCGGGCAAGGCGACGCTCGGGCCGCCGTCCGAGGGGCTCGATCTGCATCTCAGCGCCGAGCGACTCGACGCCCCGGGCAGCCTGACCGTGCTGCTTGGCTTCGTTCCGGCCGCCAAGCAGCTCACGCTCAATGTCGATGCCGCCGAGCCTGCCGGCGGCCTCTTCGCCCATTTCGCCAAGCTTCCCGGCCTGCCGCCGGTGAGGCTCGCATTCGACGGGGCGGGTCCGCTCGACGCCTTCAAGGCCAAGCTCGATTTCACCGCCGGCCCCGACGTGTGGGCGAATGGAAAGGTCGCTCTCGCCCGCCAGGATGGCGCGCGGCGCCTCGCGTTGGACCTGAAATCGCGGCTCGAGGGCCTGGCGCCCGGCATTGTCAAGCCGATCTTCGCCGGCGAAACGACGCTGCAAGGCGATGTCGTCTTCAACGATGATTCGAGCCTCGACGTCACCGGCCTGCATCTCGTTTCGGCGGCCGCCCGGCTCGACATCGAGGGCGCCGCGACGGCGGATCGCGATCTCGATCTCAAAGTCCACGCCGGCGCGATTCCGGGCGCCAGCGCAGTCGGAAAGCTCGATCTCAACGCGTCGATCAAGGGCCCTCTTTCCGGCCCGACGCTCGACGCCGCCTTCGACGCCGGGCAAATCCGTATCGCCGAAGGATCGCTCGACCGTGTCGCCGCGACATTGCGCGCCGCGCCAAACGGCCCTTTGAGCGACCCGGCGACCCGGATCGCTTTCGCGGGCAACGGAAAGCTGAGCGGTCTTGCTCTCGCCGACCCGGCCCTTAATCGGGCCGTCGGTCCCGAAATCACGCTGACCATGCGGGGCGCAGCGGCGCCGAGCGGCGAAATGACGTTTGACGCGCTCGACCTCGCCGCACCATCCTTGAACGCGAGTTTCTCCGGTCTTCTCAGCCGCGCAAGAATACACGGCAAGCTTGCCGTTGCGGCGGGCGATCTGAGCAGGTTTGCGCCAATCGCCGGCAGCTCCATCGAGGGTGAGGCCCGCATCGCCGCCGATCTCGACGGCGCGCCGCGATACGGCGCGCTCGCCGCGACCCTTGATGCGCATGTGACGCGCCTGGCGACCGGTTACATCATCCTGGACAGGGTGATCGGCGGCGAGCTCAGTCTAACCGGCGGAGCGCAGTCGCATGCCGGCGGCGGGTTCGGCTTCGACAATCTAGTTCTGGCTGGCAAGCACGCATCCGCCCAGCTGAATGGCTCGGTTTTGCGCGACAAGGCCGATCTCGAGGCCAGGATCGATGTGCCGCAGGCGCAGTTTCTCGACCCGCGCATCACCGGCAACGCCGAAATCGTCGCCGGGTTGACCGGCTCCCTCGATCATCTCGACGCGAGCCTCAAGGCAACCTTCGGCGAGGGACGTCTGCTCGACCGGCCCACGTCCGGCCTTACGCTCGTGGCGCGCGCCAGCGATATCACCGGCCTCGTCGATGCAAGCGCTTCTCTGCGCGGAGATGTCGACCGACAGGCGTTAGCGGGTTCGGCTCATCTCGCCAGACAAGCCGACGGCGGTTGGGTCGCCGACAATCTTGCGGTCAGCCTGGCGTCGGCGCGCCTGGCGGGCAATCTGGCGATCGACAAGGATCGCTTGGCCAGCGGCGAATTGAGTTTCAGCGCGGCAAATCTCGACGATCTCTCGCCGCTGGTCCTCACGAAGATGAGCGGGGCGCTGCAGGCGAGCGTCCACGCTTCGAGCTCCGGCGGGCGGCAGGATGTCTCGATCGTCGCCGCCAGCGTCAGGATGAGCGTCGGCCCCAATACGCTCGATGGCCTGAAAGTCGACCTGACGCTCAGCGACCTCTGGGGCATGAGGATCATGTCCGGCGTCGCCAGCCTCTCCCGAGCGGCGTTCGCCGGACAATCGATCGCCAACGTCAAACTGGCGGCGACGGGCCGCGCCAATTCGAGTGATCTCGATCTCACCGCGTCTGTCCGGGGACTTGCGCTGAAGGCGAGCGGCCGGCTTTCTGGCGGGCCGTCGACCCGTCTCCAACTCGCGACCTTCAGCGTTCAAGGCGCCGGCCAGCGGCTGTCGCTTGTTCGTCCGGCCGCGCTGGTCTTTGGCGGCGACGGTCTGGACATCGAAAATCTCGCACTCGCCGTCGGCTCGGGCCGATTTTCGCTCGCCGGTCACGCCGGGCCGACCCTCGACCTTCGAGCGACGGCGGCCGGGCTGCCGCTGTCGGCGCTCGATCTCATGGCGCCCGGGCTCGGGCTGTCCGGCTCGGCGGACGGCGAGGCGACGATCAAAGGAGCGGCAGGCGAACCGTCAGGCAACTGGCGGGTGCGATTGAAGGCACTGAGCGCGCCGCAAACACGCAACGCCGTTCTGCCCGCGCTCGACGTCGACGGGTCGGGGCGGTTCGCGGGCAGCCGCACCTCGCTCGACGTCGCGGTCAATGTCGGCAAAGGCGGCTCCGTTCGCGCCACAGGCTCCGCCCCCCTGGCGATTGACGGCGCGCTCGATGTGAAGATCGCCGGCAAGCTCGACGCCGGCCTTCTCAACAATGCGCTTTCGATCTCCGGCCGTCATTCTCCGGCGCCCTTGCGATTAGACCTTCAGGCGCGCGGAACCGTGGCGAAGCCGCTGGCTGAGGGCTCGCTCACACTCAGCGACGGCGCCTTCAGCGACGATCAGACGGGGCTCAAGATCACCTCGATAAGCGGGCTCATTCTGGCCAAGGGCGCCAATCTGCGGATCGACCGCCTCAGCGGCAAGACCCCCAACGGCGGGTCGATCGGCGCGACCGGTCAAGTGACACTCGACCCGGCCGCCGGATTTCCCGGCGCGCTTCACGTCACCAGCCAGCACGCCGAGCTCGTTGCGACCGCCATCGTCGCCGCCGTAGCCGACATGTCGCTGGATGTCACCGGCGCACTCGCCCGAACGCCCGATGTCGCCGGCCGGGTCTCAATCGTTTCGATGGACATCAACGTGCCCGACCGCTTCAGCAGCGTCACGTCCCCAATTCCTGGGACCCGGCATGTCAATCCGAACGCGACGGCGCGCGCCGTACTTGCGCTGAGGACCAAGGCCGGCCCCGCCGGCGCCCGCACCCCCCTGTTCGATGCGAGGCTGGCCCTGACGATATCGGCCAGCCGGATCTTCGTTCGCGGACGCGGCATAAACGCGGAAATGGGCGGCGACCTCCGGCTCAGTGGCTCTGCGGTCAATCCGCACGTCTCCGGAGGCTTCGATTTGCAACGAGGGTCGCTGTCGTTCTTGGGCAAGCGCCTGGTCTTTACCCGCGGCCGCGTTCAATTTCACGGCGGCGCGATGCCCGAACTCGACCTTCTCGCCGAGACGTCTTCAGCCGATATCATCGCGCGCGTCAGCGTTACCGGCCCGGCGGCGCAGCCGGTGTTTGCGTTCACTTCCAATCCGAGCCTGCCGCAGGACGAAATTCTCTCCCGAATTCTGTTCCAAAAGGCGTCCGGCAACCTGTCGGCGTTCCAGGCGGTGGAGCTTGCCAACGCCGTCGCGTCCCTCACCGGACGGGGCGACGCGTTCGAGCGGTTGCGAAAATCGCTCGGCGTCGACAGTCTGGATATCGGTTCGAGCGCCAGCGGCAGCCCGACGGTCGGCGTCAGCCGGGCGATCAGCGACAGGATAAGCGTCAGGGCGACAACCGGTGCCCTGCCCCAGGACAACGGCGTATCCGTCGATCTCAGCGTCTCCCGACACATTCGCCTGCAGGCAGGCGTCGATGCAAGCGGCGGATCGAGCGTCGGCATAGGAGCCGATTGGGAATACAAGTAGCTCAGGAACCGTGAACGATCGATAACGCATCGGACGCGACCACGATATTGAACCAAAATCGTTTTCCGTGTCATGCTGCCTCCCGTACCGATCAACGGCGCGAACGCCAGATCAAACGGGAGGAACCATGTCAGACCCCACCAAGAGCGTTTCTGAGGACCGGCGCAAGCTCCTTAAGGCTGGCGCTATGGGCGCTGGAGCAGCGGCCCTTTTCTGCGGATTTGGATTCAACCCGCTGATCTCGACGGCGTTCGCCGAGGCGGCCGGAAAATCTCCAAAGCCCCTCAAGGCCGCATTCTCCAACGCCGGATTGCAGGCGACCTGGTGCGCTCAGGGCAAAGAGGCGGCCGAATACTGGGGCAAATTGTTCAACGTCGACGTCACCTGGTTCGACGGTCAGCTCGACGCGGTCAAACAGCGCGCCGCGATCGACAATATGGCATCGCAGAAGTGGGATTTCGTCGCAATTCAGGCCTTCGGCATCGGCACGCTGACCGCGCCGGTCAACAAGATGATCGAGGCGGGCACGCCCGTCATCGACATGGACACGTTGATCGCGCCGCTCGACACCATCAATGTCCACACCTTCATCGCCCCGGACAATGAGTTCATGGGGGCGTCGGTGACCCAGGCGCTCGTCGACGCGATCAACGGCGAAGGCAACATTGTCATGACCCAGGGCGCGCTCGGCCACACAGGCGCCCAGGGACGGGCAAGGGGTTTCAAGTCCGTCATCTCCAAATATCCGAAGATCAAGGTCCTCGACGAGCAGCCGGGTGACTGGGACGTCACCAAGGTCGCGCGCATCTGGGAGACGCTGCTGACCAAATACCCGAAGATCGACGCCGCCTACTTCCACAATGACGACATGGCGCTCGCCGCCTACAAGGTCATGCAGGCCAAAGGCCGAACCGGGATCAAGATCGGTGGGTGCGACGCGATGCCGCCGGCGATCAAGGCGGTCCAGGACGGCCAGATGTACGCAACAGTGCGCAATCCGTCCTGCCGCATCCATGGCGGGGCGATCATCGCGGGCGTGCAGGCTGTCGTGCAGGGCGCGAAGACCGGCAAGGACATTCCGAAGAACATCGTCGCCGACGGCCCGGTCGTCACCAAGAAGAACGCCGACGGCATGCTCTGGATGGAGGAGCAGTTCCTCATCTAAAGCCGCGGCCGATCTCTCGCCATGGCGCTGCTCGAACTGACGAACGTCTCGAAGTCGTTTGGCGGCGTCCAGGCGCTTCGGAGCGTCGACTTCACGCTGCTCGCCGGCCAAATCCACGGACTGGCCGGCGAGAACGGCGCCGGGAAAAGCACGATGATGAAGATCATCGCCGGCGTGCATACGGCCGACTCCGGCCGCATGCGCGTCGACGGCAAAGACGTGCATTTCCGATCCACACGCGACGCCCGGGCGGCCGGCATCGGGATGGTGCACCAGGAGCTCAGCGTGGCGCCGGAGTTGAGCGTCGCCGAGAACGTTTATTTCGGCAACCAGCCCATCGATCGGTTCGGCGTCGTGGCCTGGCGGCGGATGGCCGAGACTGCCTCCGAGCAATTGAAAAATCTCGGGCTCGAAATCGATCCGCGGGCGCGCCTCGGCGATTTTCCGATCGGGGTGCAACAGCTCGTGGAACTCTCGCGCGTGCTGTTTTCGGGCGCGCGGATCATCATTCTTGACGAACCGACGTCGGCGTTGTCGCCGCCCGAAATCGAGCGCCTGTTCAGAGTGCTTGCCAGACTGCGCGAGAGCGGGCGCAGCATCATCTTCATTTCTCACTTCCTCGACGATATCCTGAAGATCTCGGACGGGATCACGATCTTTCGCAATGGCCGCAAGGTCGTGACGACCGAAGTCACGCCCGCCATCGACAAGGGCTGGATCATCGAGCGAATGATCGGCGCCGGCCGCGGGGACCTGGAGGAAAGCTACCTGGGCGAAATCAGGATGCACAGCCGACCACAGGCGCCGGTCGTCCTGCGGGCGAGCGGGCTGACGCTCTCGCCCGCCTATCGCAATTTGACGTTCGAGGCCCGGGCAGGCGAGGTGCTGGGCGTCTACGGCTTCATGGGCTGCGGCCAGCTCGAGCTCGCGCGCACATTGTTCGGTCGGCTTCGGGCCGACGGCGGCGTGCTCGACATCGACGGCCAGGTTAAGGCGTTGCGGAACACCTCGGCCGCAAGGAAGGCGGGCGTTGCTTTTGTCACCGAAAGCCGGCGTTCGATGCTGTTCGCCGAGGAGCCTGTCTACAAAAACGTTTCGATCGCGCTCCTCGAGCGCCTGTCGCGCTGGCTCTTGAAACCCGATCGCGAGCGGGAGATCGCCAGGGCGCAGATCAAAAATCTCGACATCCGGCCGCCCGATCCGGAATGGCGCCTCGGCGCCCTTTCGGGCGGCAACCAGCAGAAGGTCGCGCTGGCCAAGTGGCTCACGCATTCGCCCCGAATTCTTTTGCTCGCCGAGCCGACTCGGGGCATGGACGTCGGCGCGAAGGAGGACGTCGTCAGGATCGTGCGAGCGCTCCGCGATCAGGGCATCGCCATCATCGTCTTTTCGACAGAGCCCGAGACTGTTCTTTCGCTTGCTGACCGGATTCTGGTGATGCGCAAGGGCGAGTTCGCCCGCGAGTTCGCCGGCGAAGCGATCAGCAAGGATCGCCTGTTGGCGGCAGCCTGACGATGGGATCGCGACCCCGATGAATACGCCCGGCGCCGACGTGACCTCTCCCCGCCGCTTCCAGATTGCGGATTTCCTGCGCAATCAACTGCGCAACATCGCGCCGTTCATCACGCTTCTGTGCCTCGTCCTCTTCTTCAGCATTGCGAGCCCGTCATTCGCTTCGCTCGGCAATCTCGAAAACATTCTGCAGCAGGTCTCCGTCACCGCGATCATCGCCGTCGGCCTCACCTTCGTCATCTTGACCGCCGAGATCGATCTGAGCGTCGGCGCGATCGCCAACGCGACGGCGATCGTGCTCACGTTCTTCACGGCCCAGCCGGATTACGTGAACATCGCGAACCTTCCAATGCCCGGGGCGATCGCGATCGTCCTTGCGCTTGCCGCCTGTTTCGCGCTCGGGCTCCTGACCGCTTTCGGCGTCACCCGCATCGGCATCCCGTCGTTCATCATGACCCTTGCAATGATGCAGATCGGGGCGGGCGTTTCGGCCGTTCTGGTGCGCGGCCAGATCGCCTACACCGTGCCGACTCTTGTGCAGATCCTCGGGTCCAAGACGCTCGGCGGCGTCCCCTGGATCATCATCGTCGCGGCGATCTTTCTGCTCGTCGCTCATCTCGTGCTGACCTACACGCGGTTCGGCCGGTACGTGTATATGGTCGGCGGCAACCGTGAAGCCGCCGAATATTCCGGCGTCAACGTCCGCTTCATCGTCGGCGCGGTGATGGTGATCTCGGCCATGTGCTCGGGCGTCGCCGGCATGATCGGCGTCGCCTATTTCGGCAGCGCCCAGCAAAACGAATTCGACACCTTCCTGCTCGACGCGATCGCGGCGGTGGTGGTCGGCGGCACCAGTCTTTTCGGCGGACGCGGCGGCATCGGCAACACGATCGTCGGCCTGTTCGTGCTCGGCGTGTTGAACAACGGACTCGACTACGTCAAGATCGACAGCTTCCTGAAGATCCTTATCCGCGGAATCATCCTGCTCGCCGCGCTGGTCATCAACGTCTATGCCGAGCGTTTGCGCACCACGCGCGTCGGCCGTCAGGGCGGCTGAAGGCCATGCCGGCCTATGCTCCCGTCGATGGATCTCGGCTCGCCGGCGCCCTCGCCGAAATCCCGCCCGTTCGCGACCGTCTTGGCGGCGACGCGCCGTCATGGCGTATTCGCGAGGTCGGGGACGGCAATCTGAACCTCGTCTTCATCGTCGAGGGCCCGTCCGGCGGCGTGGTCGTCAAGCAGGCGCTCCCCTATGTGCGACTGGTCGGCGAGTCCTGGCCGCTGCCGCTCGAGCGCTCATGGTTCGAATACAGCGCGCTGATCGAGCAGGCCCGCCACGCGCCGGGCCTCACGCCGGAGATTTTCCACTTCGACCGCGCCCAGGCGATGATCGTCATGGAATACCTGTCGCCTCACATCATCATGCGCAAGGGCCTCATCCGAGGCGTCGAGTATCCCGGCTTCGCAACCGATATTGCAGAGTTCCTCGCCGCAACCCTGTTCCACACTTCAGTCCTCGCGGGAACGGCCGCCGAGCACAAGGCGCGTGTGGAGCTCTTCGCTCCGAACATTGCGCTCTGCAAGATCACAGAAGATCTCGTCTTCACCGATCCCTATCGCGAAGCGTCGCTCAATCGCTGGACGAGGCCGTATCTCGACGCGCACAAGCGGGCGTTCGAGCGGGATAGCGCGTTGAAAGTCGCCGCGCAGCGCCGCAAATATCAGTTCATGACGAGCGCTCAGGCGCTGATCCACGGCGACTTGCACACAGGCTCGATCATGCTGACGCGCGAAGACACGCGGGTCATCGACCCCGAATTCGCCTTCATCGGGCCGATCGGCTTCGACGTCGGCGCCGTCGTCGGCAATTTGCTGCTGGCCTTTTTCGCCCAGGAGGGCCACGAGGCCGAGCCTGGCGCCCGCAATGCCTATCGAGACTGGATTCTGCTGCAGGCGGAGCAAGTGTGGTCGAGGTTCCACGATCGCTTTCTTGCGCTTTGGCGAGCCGCCCGCCGGGGCGACGCGTATCCCGCCGACCTGTTCGCGTCCGAGGAAGACCGCCTGACGGTGGACAAAGAGCGCGCGCGGTTCATGCGCATTCTGTTCGAGGACACATTGGCCTTCGCGGGCGCCAAAATGATCCGCCGTATTTTGGGCCTCGCCCATGTCGAAGACCTCGAAGCGATCGAGGATCCGGAACGGCGGGCGCGCTGCGAGGCCAAGGCGCTACGGCTCGCGCGCGACTTGCTGGTCGACGCCAAAGATTTTTCCGGCCTTGCCGAGGTCGTCGACGCCGCGAGGGCGATCGGACGCGGCTGAGACTTCCAACGAGGAGCGCCGAGGCCGAAGGCGTGGAGGCTCGGGGCGGCGATTTCGGCAAGACGGATCGTTGCCCATCGCCTTCGACATTCGGAAACGCGTCGAGGATCGCGGAATTTGCATGAGGCGAGGCCAAGAGCCCGCGCCGCGCCGACCGGGGTTCACGGCTTGTAAAGTCGGCGACGAGCCGCTTCACTCGAAGGGGAAATCGGACCGGCCGGAATAGAGCTCATGCCGCGCGTCGAGGGTGCAGCGCCGAGGCGCAAATTTCCCCTCAACCTTCGCCAGATCCGACTGGGCGGAGGGGTCGTCCTGTTCGCCTATGTCGCGCTGCATTACATCGATCACGCGTTGGGGAACATTTCCATCGAGGCGATGGAAAAGGGGCTCGCGCTCCAGAAGCTCATCTGGCAGTCGGCGCCCGGGGCGATCCTTCTCTATGGGGCGCTGACGATCCATCTGAGCCTCGGTTTCTGGGCGCTCTACGAACGACGCCAGTTCCGCTGGACCCGGATGGAGGCGACCCAGCTCGCGCTCGGGCTCTCGATACCGTTCCTCCTGACCACACACGTTGTCGGCACGCGCGTCTCCCTCAGCCTGTTCGGGACCGACAAGGGCTATGCGCAGGAGCTGTTCAGCTTCTGGGCCGAGCCGCCGCCTGACGGGGCGTTGCAGGCCCTGCTTCTGCTCGTCGTCTGGATCCACGGCTGCGTCGGAATCCACTTCTGGCTCAAATTGAAACCCGGATACGCCAGGGTGAAAAACCTCCTCTTGTCGTTCGCCGTGCTCCTGCCGACCCTCGCGCTGCTTGGCTACTGGCAGGGAGGCAGGCAAGTCCTGCGGCTGGCCGGGAGCCCGTCCTGGCGGGCCGAGAATCTGACTCCAGACCACGTCGGAACGCCGGCTCAGAACGCCCTTCTCCTTCACGTTCGGAATGAAACGCTCGTGGCATTTGCGGCCCTTCTCGCTGCGGCGATCCTCGCCCGCGGGCTTCGTCGCCTGAGGGAGCATTGGGTCGGATCGATCCTGCTCACCTATCCCGACCGCGCCATCAGGGTTCGGCGGGGCTTGAGCGTGCTGGAGGCGAGCCTCATCAATGGCATCCCTCACGCGCATGTCTGCGGTGGGCGCGGGCGCTGCTCCACCTGCCGCATCCGCATTCTTGGGGAGCTCAGCGCCCTGCCCCCGATCAGCGCAGCCGAGCAAGCGGTGCTCGACCGAGTCGGCGCCGGCGTCGCGGTCCGGCTCGCCTGCCAGCTGCGTCCGACCCATGACCTCGCCTTCGCACTCCTGCTTCCGCCGCACGCAACCATCGCCGACGTCCATCGCGGGGGGCCGACGCGCAGCGGCGAGGAGCGCTACGTGGTCATCATGTTCGTCGACATGCGCGGATCGAGTCGGCTCGCCGAACGGCGGCTGCCCTACGACACGGTCTTCATCATCAACCAGTTCCTCAATGCAGTGAGCGGCGCGGTCATCGAAGCGGGCGGGGAGCCCAACCAAGTCCTGGGCGACGGCCTCTTGGCGCTGTTCGGGCTTAAGAACGGCCCGGGGGACGCCTGCCGGCAGGCAGTCGCCGCGTGCGCCGGCATCGCCGCGAACGTCGAAAAGATGAACGACGCACTCGCTCACGGGCCGGTCGAACCGATCCGCTTCGGCATTGGCCTCCACGCCGGCGTCATCGTCGCCGGCGACATCGGTTATGAACGCCACGCGCAGTTCACCGTGATCGGCGATCCGGTCAATGTCGCGGCCAGGCTGCAGGACCTGACCAAGCCGCTCGGCTGCGAAGTCCTGATGAGCGAGGAGGTGTACGCACAAGCCGGGCTCGAGCGCGACGATCTGCCCGCGCACGAGGTCGACGCCCGAGGTCGGGAGGCGCGGGTCAAGGCGCGCAGCGTCGCGAGGGCCGCCGATCTCGCCGCGGATCGGCTGTCAGCGCCGCTATGACCGCCCTTACTTGCCGGCCGGTTTCGTCACGCTCGCTTCGACGAGGCGCATATGCCACCCATCGGGACTGCGCTGATAGACCGCGATGAGGTTGCCGCCGACTTCGTGAAGTTCGCCGTTCGTACCCGGAACATTGACTGAAAAGTGGGCGAGGCCATAACCGCCGTCGCCCTGAACATGGACTTCGACGACTTTGATCGCGTGACCTCGCGTGCCGGCGGCGAAGCGGCTGGCATAATAGGCTTTGAGCGCGTCCCGGCCGCGCACGATCGAACCGGACGGCGTGACGAACACGCCGTCTGGGGCGTAGAGAGTCGCCAGCGCCGCCGCATTCTTGTCGTTGTAGTTCGCGTCATACTGCCGCCCAAGATCGGTCGCTGCTTGCATCAATTCCGACTCGGTGACGTCCGCGGCCGCAAGGGCTGGGGCTGCGGCAAGCCCGACCAGCAGGAAGAGAAGATAACGGACACAAGGGTTTCTCATATCGTTCCTCACTTCAAGCGATTGGCGCGGGCTGGTCGCAACCGGCGTCCGCAACAGCCCCACGGATCGACGTGGCCCGCTGCTCAGCGAGCCGTCGACACCAACAACGGCAAGCCCAAATTCCTAGAAACCCGAACTACTGGGTTCCGGTGACATTAGCGATCAAACGCAGCGACACCATGTACAAGTCATCGGTTCCGTGAATGTAACCGACGCGAAAAACCCCGTTGATCGGGTGCTTGCCGGCCTTGGTGGCGTGGAGCGGAACCTCGAAGACGAGGGTGTCCTCGTCCAACGTCGCGGGCACCATCTTGCTTTCGAAGGCGACGCCGTCGTCCGACGAAGACAGTTCGATCACCCGGTTGTTGTAGTGTTTGAGAATTCTATACCCATCGCGAACCTTGAGGGTCGCGCGCATAACGGCGGGATCGCCGACCTTGGCGGTGACGTCGCTGACCTGGACATCATAGGCGGACGGAAAGTCGGACGGTTCCTCTGCTGCGGCCTTGACGCCGGTTTTCGCCGCAAGAGCGACGAGAGCCAAACCACAAAAGCCACGAATCAAAGCTGCTCGCGTACAGAACATGAGGGCATTCCGGGAAATGAACGGCGCCGACGAGGGGCGCGCAGGGACCAGCCGCCAAGTTTGGCGGCTGGCTTTTTTTGATGCGGCGACAGAGTCGCCGCAGCAGCATTCACTTTACAGCGAACACCCAGACCACCCCGCCCTGGGGCACGTCCGGGTTCCAACCGACCAAGTCGGCCATCAAGGTCTGCTGGAACGCTGCGTCGACGCCGTAGCCGGACTCCACCGCGACATATTGCACGCCGTTGACCTCGAAGGTCGACGGCGGGGCGATGATGCCTGAGTTGGTGCGGAAGTGCCAAAGTTCCTCGCCGGTCTTGGCGTCGTAGGCGCGGAACATTCTATCGTTGGTGCCGCCAGCGAACAGCAGACCGCCCGCGGTGGTCAGCGGCGAACCCCAGTTCATCGAGTCCGAATACAGGTCCCGCCAAGCGCGCTTCCCGGTGTTGGCGTCATACGCCTGCAACTCGCCATAGAACCCCGCCTTCGTATCGACCGAGAAGTGGAAGTCGGGGATCGCGACGCCGGTCCACCACTGGCCGGGGATGCGCTGCTCGACCTTGCCTTCGAGATTGTTGCAGTGATTTTCGTTGCTCGGAATGTAGACCATACCCGTCTTCGGATTGTAGGCCTCGTACGGCCAGTCCTTGCCGCCCCACAGGCCGGGGCAGAACTTGGCGGCCTTGCCGGTTCCCGGCTTGTGGTCGAGGTCCACGACCGGTCGGCCGGTCTTCGGGTCGATGCTCTTGAACACGTCCTGCGGGACGTAGGGCTCGGAATCCAGGTAGGAAATGCTGCCGTCGGAGCCGCGGCCGAGCCAGTAGAGGTAGCCGTTGCGCTGCGGGGTCAGCAAACCCTTCGTGGTGGCGCCGCCCTTCTGGAAATCCACCAGCATCGGCGCATTCATCGCGTCCCAGTCCCATGACTCGTTTTGCTGGTACTGGAAGTGCCCTTTCATCTTGCCGGTGTCGCCATCGAGCGCGACCGTCGAGGCCGTGTAGAGATTGTCGCCCGGCCGCTGATCTCCGAACCAGGGCGAAGCGTTGCCGACGCCCCAATAGACGGTGTTGGTCGCCGGATCGTAGTTGCCGGTCATCCAGGCGGCGCCGCCGCCGGTCTTCCAGGTGTCGGGTTTCTCCCAGGTCTCGCTGCCTGGCTCGCCGGGCGCGGGGATCGTGTAGGATTTCCACGCCGACTTGCCGGTATCGGCGTCAAACGCTTCGACGAAACCGCGGATGCCGAACTCGCCGCCCGAGACGCCGACCAGCACCTTGCCCTTCACAATCAGGGGCGCCATCGTCATGTAGTAGCCGTCTTTCCAGTCGGCGACCTTCGCCTCCCAGGCGACCTTGCCGGTTTTGGCGTCCAAGGCCACCAGCACCGCGTCCAGTGATGGCAGGAAGACCTTGTCCCCATACAGCGCGACACCGCGGCTGGTGTTATGCAGCGCGGCAAAACCCGGCGGCAGCTTGCGCTTATAGCGCCACAGGAACTCGCCGGTAGCGGCATCCAACGCCATCACCTGGCTGTAAGGCGTGGCGACGAACATCACACCGTTGTTGACGATCGGCGGCGCCTCATGGCCGGAATCGACCCCGGTCGAAACGCTCCACACCGGGACCAGGTTCTTGACGTTTGAGGTGTTGATCTGCTCGAGCGGGCTATAGCTCCACCCCGCATAGTTCCCGCGCGTCATCAGCCAGTTCTGAGGCTCCGGGTTTGCGAGACGAGCGTCGGTGACCGGCGTGTAGTCGCCTGCATAGGCGACGCCTAACGTCCCCGCTATGAGCAGAGCCGCAAAGCTTGAACTTAAACAGACCTTCTTCATACTTCCCTCCCTGGGTAAGAGCAGTCTCACTTTCGAGATCACCCGGCTGACTTGGCCGTCATGTCCCTAAACGATTCATCAATTCGTCTGCCTGCCGACTGGACCGTCAAATCCACCGGCCACGACCAAGAGGCCGTTCTCGCTTTTCAGCGGCAGCCCAGCCAACGGCAGCGGCGCCGGTCCGAAAATCACTTTCGCGCTGTTTTTCGGATCGTAGGTCGAGCCATGGCATGAGCAGACCATGGCCTTCTTTTCGTCCGACCATTGGTTTACCGGACAGGCTTGGTGCGTGCATATCGCGGAATAGGCGACCACGCCGTCGGCCGAAAGCTTGCGCGTTTGCTCGTCGAGGCCGTCATTGCCGACGCGCACCAGGACGACGAGATTGAGCGGCGTGCCATCGCGCAGGAGGCCCTTGGGATCGGCCGGATAGGCCTGGGCCTGTGGGCCGCCCAGCTCCAAATCATCGGCGCGAACGGGCTGGTCCCTCTTGGGCCCGGCGAGAAAGACAAGATGATCGCCCGCCTGCGGTGGCAGCTCTGTGGGATCATCCTCCGCGCGCGCCGGCAACACTGCTCCAGTCGCCAAAGCCAAGGCGGCCTGCAACACTAGGCGGCGCGGACATAGTGGACCTTCGGTCTGATCCTGCATCCTCGTCGCTTTCCTCCCGATTTAGACTAAAGTCTATTCGTATCGAACGGCTGTTGTCTAGTCGCGGAAACCGATCGGCTGTCGTTTTTTTTTCAAAGCGACAAGCTAAGCGCAAAATATGCGACGGCGCGGGAATGTAATCGTTGTTCGCCTGGAAGACGCTTCCAAGGATGGCGCGGGCCAAGGGATGGACCTCGGCCCGCTTTCCAGGCTCGTCAGACCCCGGCTTGCAGGCCGAGCGGCAGCGAGCGGATCCGCTTGCCCGTCGCGGCGAAGACGGCGTTGAGAAGGGCCGGAGCGACCGGCGGCACGCCGGGTTCGCCAACCCCGCCTAGCGGCATGTCGAAACCGTGCGGCACGATATGGACATGGGTCTCGCGCGGCGCGTCGCTGATGCGCAATACCTGGTAGTCGTCGAAGTTGTTCTGCTGGACCCTACCGTCCTTGAACGACAGCTCGGTCATCATAGCGAGCCCCAGACCCATGATGACCGCGCCCTCCATTTGCGAGCGCACTCGATCTGGATTGACGGTCGGGCCGCAGTCGACGGCGACGTCGACCCGGGGGATAGTGACATTCCCCTTGTCGTCCACCGCCGCTTCGACGACGGTCGCGACATAGGTCACGAAGCTGCGATGGACGGCCAAGCCGAGACCATGGCCTTTCGGCATTTTTCGGCCCCATCCGGCTTTCTCGGTCGCAAGTTCGACGACCCCCCGCAGCCGCGCCGTGTCGATCGGATAGACTTCAGGGTTTTCCCCGTAGTCCCAGAAGTTCTTCACCCTCTGCGGCACGTCGAGGATGCGCCCAGGCCCGATCAGATCGAGCAAGAACGCCTTCTGGTCCTTACCCGCCGCGGAAGCCAGTTCAGCGGCGAAGGATTGGATGGCGAATGCGTGCGGGATATTCGAGACGGATCGATACCAACCGATCTTGGTGTGCGCCTCGGCCTCGCCGTTTTCGATGCTGATGTTTTTGATGTCGAACGGCGTGTCGACGAGGCCCATCCCCTGCTCGAGCGGCGCCTCGTGCTTGGGGTCTGCCACGAAGAGCGAAAAGATGGTCGGCGCGACGCTGTTATGTCGCCATGCGATCACCTTGCCGTCCTTGTCGAGCCCCGCCTCCAGGCGCTCGGCCGATACGGTATGGTAGAAGCCATTGTGGATGTCGTCCTCGCGAGTCCACACGACTTTCACCGGCGTCCCGCCGATCCCTTTTGACACAAGCGCCGCTTCGACCGCGAAGTCCGGCTTGGATCTGCGCCCAAAACCTCCGCCCAAAAGCGTCACATTGACCGTGACGTTCTCGGGCGCAAGGCCCAAGTATTTGGCGACCAGATCATGCGCGGCCTGAGGGCTTTGCACGCTCGTCCACACTTCAGCCTTGCCGTCGACAATCCGGCAAGTCGCCGCGGGCGGCTCCATCGTCGCATGCGCTAGGTGGGGGATGTAATATTCGCCCTCGACTTTCTTGTCTGCGCTCGCAAATGCGGCGGCGAAATCACCTTCACTCCGCAAGACCTTTCCGGGCTGGCGGGCTGTGGCCTCGAGTTCCGCTCGGTAGGCCTTCGAATCGTAGGTCGCGTGCGGCCCGTCATCCCATGTGATTTTCAGAGCTTTGCGGGCCTGAATGGCGGCCCAGGTATTGTCCCCGACGACGGCGATTCCCCCTGACGGTTGGAACATCATTGGATAGGATGGCGCTGGGATTTCGACGATCTGCACGAAACCGGGAACTTTCTTCGCGTCCGTGGCGTCGAACGAAGCGACCTTTCCGCCCATGACCGGCGGCCGCGCAACGACGGCGTACTTCATGCCCGGCAGGTGGATGTCCTGGCCATATTTGGCCTTCCCGGTCGTGATGTCGAAGCCGTCGACGATATTCGTCCCTTCCTTGCCGATATAGCGGAACTGAGACGGATCCTTGAGCGGCAGGCTGGTAGGCGTTGACTCGCCCATTTTCTCCTGGGTGACCCCCGTCGGCACAGGCATCTTGCTGGCGGCCGCGGCGAGTTCTCCGTACCCGAGCTTTGTCCCGGTGGACTTCTGAATGACCTCGTGATTCTTCGCCTCTACGTCGGAGACCGGGACGCCCCAACGTTTCGCAGCGGCGGCCTCCAGCATCATGCGGGCGGCGGCGCCGACCTGGCGCATCGGTTGGATGAAATGACGGGTCGAGCGTGAACCGTCCGTGTCCTGATTGCCGTATTTCACCTCGTCGCCGGTCGCCTGGGCGATCTTGACCCTGGACCAATCCGCCTCCATTTCGTCGGCGACGATCAGCGGCATGCCGGTGCGTACGCCTTGTCCCATTTCCGAACGATGGCACACGATGGTGACCGTCCCGTCGGGATCGATCGAAACGAATGCGAGAGGATTGTTCACCGTGCCGTGCGGCATGCCGGCGGCCCCCCATTTGGGGGCATCGGCGGCCAGCGCCCGACGCTGCGGCAACGCGCCGACTGCGAGCACGAGTCCAGTGGTTGAAAGGATGCCCTTCAAGACGCCGCGGCGGCTAACGTTCTCGATGCTCGACGGCGCAATCCCGCGAATGTGCTTGGTCATGTCACGCTCCCGCAGCTTGCTTGATGGCGGCGCGAATGCGCTGATAGGTCCCGCAACGGCAGATGTTGCCGTACATGGTGTGATCGATGTCGTCGTCGGAAGGATGCGGCGTCTGCTTCAAAAGCACCGCGGCCTGCATGATCTGGCCGGCCTGGCAATAGCCGCATTGCGGCACATTGAGCGCGCGCCAGGCCTTCTGAAGGGGGTGATTGCCCTCCGGGTCGAGCCCTTCGATGGTGGTGACCGCCTTTCCGCCGGCATCGCTCATCGTTGTGACGCAGGACCTGCGGGCCTCGCCGTCGATATGAACGGTGCAGGCGCCGCAAGCGGCGACCCCACATCCGAATTTTGTGCCGGTGAGCCCGAGCTCGTCGCGAAGATACCATAGTAGTGGCATCGACGGATCGCCGTCGAACGTCTCGGCTTGCCCGTTCACATGCAGCGTGAGCATGACTTCCTCCCTGTATATCCGAGGCTTAGCTGACGTTGTTAACGTCAGTCGACGTGCTGAAAAATGATTTACCCGTCAACGACAACAAAATACAGGAAAGCCTGCCGGTCAAGTGGAAATGCGATGTATTCTTCCGAATATATCGCATTTCTAATATTCGTCAGACCGTTTTCTAAGCCCTAGCGAGTGGAGAGCCGAAACCAATCGTATTTGCAGCTCTCTCACCTTACACTTGCCGTGATTCCTCAGGTCAACCATGCCCGGTCGCCCATCAATGGCGCGTCGTTTGAAGAAGGATGGGCCAGGGTGTCAACGCGGGATAAGGCGGGTCGGGCCGACGCTTTTGGGGAGGCGCTTGGCCATTGTCGTGCGAGGTCGCTCCCGCGCCGTTATAAACACATATTTTCAGTATAGATTTCGCCGCATGACGACGTCTGTGGGCATGAGCCGTTGGAATTGGGTGCTTCAGGCAAAACGCGACACTTCGTCAACGGCCTGCTAGGCGTAGCATTCTATCTACCAGACACAAGGGCCTTTCCGTCATGATCAGGATATCGGCTTTGGCGTTCGGAGTGATGCTATCGTTGATCATTCCGGCATCCAGTGAAGATAACCAACCTGCGCAAAATCCGTCACCGAACAATCAATCGAAAGCGACGTGTCGATCGAAGTGCGAAGCGCAGTATAACGAGAAGAAGGAGTGTCAGGAAGGAGTCGCTCCCATGCACAGTCCTTGCGAGATATTCAACCAATGCCTGAACGATTGCGACTGAGTGCGTGCGCCCGTCAAAATAATACGAAGCCTTCAATGACGCTCGAGGCTCCTCGCCGAGCGAAGCGAGCAATTCGCGACGAAAGGCGAAAGCGGCGCGATGGATTGCTTCGTCGCTCCGCTTCTCGCGGTGACGGCGCACTCTAACTGATCTTCGACAGTTAACGCGTGTGCGTGGCGCGTAAGCCGTTGATATGGTTTGAGCCGGGGGTGCGCTGACGTGAAAATGTAGTGCCACGTTTTGTGCCGATTTTGCTTGATTTTTCGGGTATCGCAGCGGAATCTGTGCGCACCGACATCGAGTCGGTGACAGGCGTTCTGTCATGTATTTCCGCAAGAAGACTTCGGGCGGCCGCGCCTATCTGCAGATCGTCGAGAGCCGGCGCGAGGGCGCGGCGGTACGCCAGCAGGTGATCGCGACGCTCGGGCGCGTCGAGGATCTCAAGCAGAGCGGGCAGCTGGAGCGGCTCTTGCGCTCGGGAGCCCGCTTTTCCGAGAAGGCGATCGTGCTTGATGCGTTTGACCGCGGCGAGGCGACGGCGATCTCCACGCGCCGCATCGGTCCGGCGCTCGCCTTCGAGCGGGTGTGGGAGGAGACCGGCTGCCGGGCGGTGATCGAGCGCCTGGCGGGAGCGCGCAGCCATGACTTCCCGCTGGAGCGCGCGGCGTTCCTGACCGTGCTGCACCGTCTCGTCTGTGGCGGCTCTGACCGCGCCGCCGACCGCAGGCGCGAGGACTACCGCATCGACGGCGTCGGCGGGATCGAGCTGCATCATCTTTATCGCACGATGGCGTGGCTGGGCGAGGAGTTGCCGAAAGACCAGCAGGACGGCGCGACGCCGTTTTCGCCGCGCTGCGTGAAAGACGTCCTGGAGGAGGAGCTGTTCGCCTGCCCGGCGCGACCTCCTGACCACGCTCGACATCGTGTTCATGGACACGACGAGCCCCCGGATCAAGTCCGGGGGCCGAGGCGGGCAGACGCTCGGGCGGCGCGGCTTCTCCAAAGACCATCGGCCAGACCTCAACCAGATGATCCTGGCTGTCCTGCTCGACGGCGACGGCCGTCCGGTGTGCACGGAGATGTGGCCGGGGAACACCGCCGATGTGAAGAGCCTCATCCCGGCGATCGACCGCCTGCAGCGGCGCTTTCGCATCAACCGGGTCTGCGTCGTCGCCGACCGCGGCATGATCAGCGCCGAGACGATCGCCGAGCTCGAAGCGAGAAAACTCCTCTATGTGCTGGGCGTGCGCGAGCGAACCGACAGGCTCGTGCGCGACCTCGTGCTCGGCGATCCCCCGCCGTTCACGCCCTTCGTCCTGTTGAAGCCGAGGGGCGAGGTCGACTACGAGGCCAAGGCCGTGACGCTCGCCGGGCGGCGCTATGTCGTCTGCCGCAACCTCGATCAGATGAGCAAGGACGCCGCCGACCGCGCGACCATCGTCGCCAACCTGGAGCGGCAGCTGAAGAAGGGCGACAAGAGCCTCGTCGGCAACAAGGGCTACCGCCGTTTCCTCAAGAACCCGGAGGGTGACGGCTTCGCCATCGACCGCGAAAGGATCGAGGAGGACGCGAAATTCGACGGCGTGTTCGTGCTGCAGACCAACGCGCATCTCTCGGCGCTGGAGGCGATGCTCGTCTACAAGCAGCTCTGGACCGTGGATATCGACCAGGCATGGCGACTCTCAGAGACTTCTGTGGCGGGGGCGGCGGCGCTGTCGGCGGGTTTCGGCGGCAGACGGCGCCAAGGCGGCGGGGTGGCGCGGATCGCCTTCAACGCCGCAATCGTTTCGGGATCGGCGCGCACGAGCACGCCGCGTTTCGAGCCGGAGCCGACGTTGCGGCAGGATAGGCGTCCCTTCTGGACCCAGGTGTAGAGAGTTGGCTGCGGCATGCCGATCTCGTCCGCGAGTTCGCGGATCGTCCATTCGTTCTCCAGACGCTCGATTTGCGGCGGTCGTCGGCGATACTTGATCGTCTCCGCGCCCGATCTGAGCAGGAGATGATGAACCATTGGCGCATTAAAGGTGTCGCGACGCTTGGCCGGGCGCCATCCTTCGGCATTGAGGATCTCGGCGATCCTCGCGCATCCGAGGCCTTCGTGGCGCAACTCCGCGGCGCGCCCCGTTAACGCTGCGTAAGTGCTCAGCGACGCGACCCGGGCGACCGGGCGCGTCAGCTCGCGCGTCGTATGGACGCCGCCATGCCAATGACACTCGACACGAACCTTTTCCGTGGCGTCGACGACCTCGACCAGAACCCGTTCGATGAGCAGGCGCACGATGGTCTGGCGCTCGGCTTGCGTCGTGGTTTCGGCGCGCCAGAGCGCCGGCAGATCCTGCGACAGATCACGGATCGCGGCCAGCTCGGCTGCAGAGGGAGCCTCCTTGCGCGCGCGCTTGACGCGCTCATGCTCCGCCTCGAGACGGGCCTGTTCGGTCAAGGCCTTCTCCCAGTCGCGTTCGAGCGTGCGCGCCACCAGCCGGTTCTCGGGCTCCACGGCGGCATATTGCCGGCGCGCGCGCTCGACCTCGTAGTCTGCGCGCTCCAGCCGCTGTCGCCAATGGCGATCGAGCGCCGCGCGCTCGGCCTCGAGGTTGTCGGCGAACGCCAGGCTTGCCTCGATCGCCGCCGGCTCGAGCGCCTGCAAAACGAGGCCCGAGACCAGCGCGTCGAGCGGCGCTGCCGTCAGCGATTGACAGAACGCCTCGCCGTAGCAGTTCTGCATTTGCGAGCAGACGTAGCGGGCGGCGTGGCCGTTGTTGTTGTATTGCGCCAACATGCGCAGACCGCAGCGGCCGCAGATCAGCACGCCGGAGAGAAGCGCGCTTCCCGCCCGCACCGTCCCGGCGCCCGCCGCCTTGTTGGCCTTCAGCTGCGCCTGATTGCGCTCATAGCGCTCGAAGCTGATGTAGCCGGGCAACCGATCGTGCAAAAAGACTTCGGCCTCGTCGGCGCGCGGCGGTCGGCGTCCCGTTCCCGGATGGCCTGGCTTTTGCTTTCGCCTCTCGACCGCACGCACGCCGTAAGCGTAGACGCCCGCATAGATCGGATTGGCGAAGAAATTGAGCAAGGTCGGGCGACTGGGGCGCCGCCATTCCAGCTCGCCCTTGCCCGCGCCATCGCGCCGGCGCACCGGCATGCGGATGTCGTGCTCGACCAGGTAGGTCATCACCTTGCCGACCGTCCTGAAGCGATCGAACAGGTCGAAGACCAGGCGGACCGTCGCCTGCGCCTGCTCGTCGGGATCGAAGACGACCTCGCCCGAGGGACGGCGCACATAACCGATAGGCACGGGCTTGCCGAGCTCGCCCCGACGCGCCTTGGCTTTCCGGCCCGCCAGCATTCTTGCCTTGAGGATATGCAACTCGGCTTCCGACATCGTTCCTTTCAGACCCAAAAGGAGGCGATCGTTGTAGTTGGCCGGATCATACACCCCGTCGACGTCGGCGATCAGCGTGTCGAAGAGCGCGCAGATCTCCAGAAGCTGATGCCAATCCCGGCAGGAGCGCGCCAGCCGCGACATCTCCACCCCGAGCACGAGGCCGACCTTGCCGAGCCCGACCTCGGCGACCAGCCGCTGAAAGCCCAGGCGTCCCTCGACGCTTGCGCCGGAGCGTCCGAGATCGTCGTCGATGACGACGATCCGCTCGCGCAGCCAGCCGAACTGCGCCGCCCGGTCCGCGAGGGCATATTGCAGCCTAGTCGACTCCTGATGGCGCTCAACCTGCTGCGCCGTGGATTGGCGGACGTAGACGATCGCCAGACGATCTTGATGGCGCCGGACAATCTTGTCGCAGAACGAGCCACTGCGACGCTGGACAAGGCCGGCATCCGTCATTGGACGTCTCCGTGGCGACCGTGGAGCTGCGCATCCGATGCAAAGCCATCTGACCCAGGAGCGTCGCTATGCGTCCCCTTCGTTCCGGGGGCAACAGGGTCCAGATCGACGCCGGCAGATCGCTCATCGCGGGATCCAAGCCAACGCGCCAGGGCAGATAGCGCTTCAAACCCGATTCTCGGTGATTCGTCCGGCTTCGTCAATTTATGAGCGGCATCGTGGATGGGATATCGAACGGACGTTCCGCACGACAAAGAGTCTGCTCGACACGCGGCCGATCTACCACAAGCTCGACGAGACGATCCGCGGCCACGTCGCCTGCAGCTTCCTCGCGCTCGTGCTGAAGAAGGAGCTGGAAGACCGCCTCGCAGCAGTCGACAAGGGCGCCCGCGCCTCCTGGCCCGCCGTGATCGCCGATCTCAACTTGCTCACCGAGACCGAGGTCGAGCAGGACGGCAAGCGCTTCCTGCTGCGCTCGTCGCCACGCCCCGGCGCCAGCCTCGCGCTCGCCGCCCTCGGCGTCGCCCTGCCGCCGACGATGCGCCAGATCGCGGACGGCGCCTGATTTACAGACACCCTCCGTTTTGTAGTGCCACGCCCGCACCGCGGCGCGATTTTGCTCGCGCGATCAGAAACTTCGTTCCGGGCACTGTCGAAGATCAGTCTAAAGTCTCAGCGCTCGAGCCCATGATCTCATCGTCGTCCCGCAAGACGAAGACGACCTGCGCCGCGTCCTTGCGCGCGTGCATCGTTGAGACGTCTGTCGTATCACCTGTCTTATGCGTTATTTTTAGGTCGATCTGGCCTGGCTGAAACGCTATATCGCTTCGATCTCTGAGTGTTCACGCCATGGCCTCGTGGACACGCAACACAAGGATCGCTATTTTGCGGGCTCGTTATATCCCGTTGGCTATAGCAAGGTCGTTCAAACCACACCAATACCAACTGGAGGGAACAATGACACGAATTCGCCAATTCTGTCGTGCGCTGGCGCCGCTGGCCATCGTCGGCTCCTGCGTGGTCGCCGCGCTGGGCGCGGCGACGCCGGCTCGCGCAGCCGATGTCATCGTGCCGGGCACAACCGATTTTCCTGAAAGCATGAGCGCGTCCGCCGACGGCACGCTGTTCTTTAGCAGCTTCGGCGGCGGCCGGATCTGGCGCGCGAAGCCAGGCGAGACCCGGGCGAGCGAATGGATCAAGCAGGGCAGCAACGGCTTGGCCTCAGCCCTGGGCGTTCTGGCGGACGACAAATCCAACACGCTCTATGTGTGTTCGGATGACTTTTCTGGGGCTGGAATCAAAATTCCCGGCGGCACGGCCACTTCGCTCAAGCTGTTCGATCTCAAGACCGGCGAGGCCAAGGGCAGCATCGCCTCGCCGGGAAAAGCGACTTTGTGCAATGACATCGTGGTCGCCAGCGACGGCGCCGCGTATATCAGCGACTTGTTCGCCGGCCACATCCTTCGCCTCAAGCCGGGCGCCAAGGAGTTCGAGATCTGGGCCAGCGACCCGCGATGGGAGGTCCCAGGCAAGGCCCAACTCGACGGCATCGCCATTCTGCCCGACGGCGCGGTCTACGCCAACATTTTCGAAGGCGACGGCCTCTATCGAATTCCGATAAACTCGGACGGCAGCGCGGGCAAGATCGCCAAGCTGCAAACCTCGCGACCGCTTTATCATTCCGACGGGCTCAGGGCCTTCGGCCCCAACAAGCTGATCATGGTCGAGGGCGAGACCAAGGGCAACCTCGACCTCATCACCATCGACGGGGACAACGCCAACATCGAAACCATCAAGGGCGGCTTCGATGGACCGGTGTCGCTCGTGCAGGTCGGCGACACGATCTATGTGCTGGACTTGCCGTTGCGGTACCTCCTCGGTCCGGAGGCGAAGGAGAAGAAGGCTCCCCCGCCGTTCACGGCGTTCGCGGTCAAGGCGCCGCAGCAATAGCCCTGAACTGGACCAGGCCCAGTCCGGCGTCGCCGCAGTCATCGCTTCGGGAACGAAGAGCGGCTTCGACGGACCGGTCTCGCTCGGGTCACCCGGCCGCGCCGGTCTACGTACTCGATACGCCGCTCAAATAACGGTTGACGGGCGGCGGCCTCAGCCGGCGCGCCGAGTCAACGCAGCCGCGACAGGTAGTGGGCGAGCGCCTTCATCTCCGTGTCGCCAAGCGGGTACACCACCTCCGCCATGCCCGCGGCGCCGGTAGAGGTCCGAGCGCCCGATTTGAAGTCGCGCAGGGCTTTGTAAAGGTAATCCTCGCGCTGGCCCGCGAGCCGCGGGATGTTCTCCACTCCCTCCAAATGGTCGCCGTGACAGTTTGTGCAGTGGATCCCCACCACTATCTTGCCGCCAAGCTCGGTATCCTGGGGGGCAGTGTCCGGCGGCGTGGGTGGGTTGGGCGCCGGCAACGAGGCGAAATATGCCGACACGTTGCGCAGGTCGTCGTCGCTGAGCTGCTCCGCCATCGCGTTCATCACCTCGTTCTTGCGCACGCCTTTGCGAAAGAACACGAGCTGGAACTGCAAATAGAGGTCTGGCTGCGCAGCTAGGTTCGGGACGTTCTTGTCGATCGCGAGCCCGTCTGCGGTGGCGACGCCATCGACGCCATGGCACGCGAAGCACCCGGCCGCCTCCGCTCTGGCCTTGCCGGCGTCCGGCTTCCCTTCCGCCGCCATCGCGACGACGGGAACGGCGACGCTCAGCGCCGCGATGATCCAGCTTAGGATTCGCACGGTCGTGCGGTTCTCATGGCTATCGTTGGAGAGAAAACCTCGCCCTGGCGTTGTCGAGTGGCCAGGGCGAGGATTGATCGCGTTAGGGCAGATTATTTGCTGCTTGCGTCGTACCAGATCCGATAGATCGCGCCGGCCTGGTCATCCGAGACCAGGAGCGACCCATCCATCGGGTTGACCACCACATCGGCCGGGCGACCCCAGTACTTGTTGTCCTTGATCCAACCCCAGGCGAACGGCTCCTGCGAGATGTTCTTGCCATCCGGGTCGGTCTGGATGCGGACAATCCGGGCGCCGGTGTGCCAGAACTGGTTCCAGCCGCCATGCTCCGCGAGGAAGATGTTGTTCTTGAACTCAGCCGGGAAGTTGTTCCCGGTGTAGAACTTCATCCCGAGCGGGGCCATGTGGGGGCCGACATTCATGGCAGGCGGGGCGAACTCGCTGCACTTGTGGCCCATGCTGTACTTCGGGTCCGGAATGTCGCCCTGGTGGCAGTACGGGTAGCCGAAGTGCTCGCCCCACCTGGTCAGGTGGTTCAGCTTGTCGGACGGGATATTGTCGCCCATCCAGTCGCGCGCGTTCTCGGAGAACCAGAGCTGGCCGGAGCGCGGATCGACGTCGCCGCCGACGCTGTTGCGCTGGCCGAGCGCAGCCACTTCCGACAGACCCTGGTCCGGGTTGATGTGGCGATATTGGGCCGTGCCGGCGGGGATCATGCAGACGTTGCAGGGCGGTCCGACCGGAATATAGAACCAACCCGGCGATTGCGTGTCCGCAACCATGTATTTCCAGCCGTGCGAGGTGTACGGCGGGAAGTCGCTGTAGACGACCTCGCCCTTCGGGTTGTCGAGATTGTTGGCGATGTCCTTGTAGCGATAGATCTTGTCGATGTCGGTCACGTAGAGGTTGCCGTTGTAGTAGCCGATGCCGGTCGGCTGCCGCAGCCCCTTGATGATGACCTTCGGCACCCACTGGTCGCCCTGCTTCTTCAGCGCGTACACGTGCTCGGTCCAGCAGCCGACATAGAGCGTGTTGTCGCTGCCGAACACCATCTGGCGGGCGCAGTCGATGCCGCTGGCCAGGACTTCGATATGGAAGCCCGGCAACAGCTTGATGTTCTCCTTGACGAGGTTCACCAATTCGTCATGCGGAGTCGGCAGCGGCTGGCCCGGATAGGGATGCGTGCCGTGCTGCTGCACCGTCTCGTCGCCCATGAACCAGTCTGCGGGCGGATGTTCCCAGTAATCGCGGCTGTTGCCGTTGTACTTGATCAGCGCTTGGTCCGCCGCGTGCGCCGGCACGATTGGCGCCGCTCCCACGGCGACGGCGAGCGCAGCCGCGCCTGCCAACGTCGACAGTAATTTCAACCCTCTAGGTCGCATACGTTCCTCCTCAGGCGTCCATTTCTATAGCTATACTGATAGATCACGCCATCCCAGACTACTTTTGCGCATCGGCAAAGCGGGGGCAGCAGACCGAGGCGTACCTTACGTGGGTGCAACGTCTTTGACAACGCCGTACTGATCGGCAGCGAAAAAATGAAGCGTCGTCCTAACGTGTGTTAGGGTTCATCGGGAGGTCTATCCCGGCGGCTCCAACGGCACCATCGGATTGATCGCGTCGTCGGGCTCGACCAGCCGCTGCCTCTCCAGCATCGCCTGGAACGGGCCGCCCGACCGGCTGACCGTCGCCACCGCCAGCGCATAGCTATTGAGCGCCGATCCTGACCAAACGCGATAGACGCGAATGTGCACGGCGCCATCCGGGACATTGACGGTCTTGTCATCGGCCAGTTTCACGTCGATGCCGGGCCCGGCCGCCTGCGCCACCATCTTTGCGAATCCCGCGTCGACCTCGCCCGGGTCCGCCTTCTGCGCCCAGACGACGCACGATTCCGGATCGAGCCGCGTCGACAGCACGAACCGCCCCGCGGGATCCGGCACCGCCCAAGCCTTGCCGGAACCAGGCACCCCGCCGCCGGCAAATGAGAGCATCTTGCCGTCGCGGTTCGGCTTGCCTGCGAACACCGCAAGAGCCTGCGGATTGGTGATCGGCGGCAAATTCTGGCTGTCCGCCCAGTCCCAAACCGTCGTGAGATGGCCCATCTTGGCCATGCAGACATCGCTGAACAACTTCACGAAGTTCGCAGCGGCGTCATCGGCCCGCGCTGGGTGACCGAACATTGTGAGCGTGGCGGCCGCAGCGAATGCAAGTCGTTTCATCGGAGGTTCCTTCATCGCAAGCTCTAGCCGTAGCAAGGTTTGGCGGCCTTGAACAGCAGACCCGCAGGAACGGCGATCCGGATTCAAGCGCACGCTCGATCAGCGCGGCGTGGATCTTCTCTGGCAGTTCGCGGCGCGCGAATTCGGCGAACGCCCGGGAAAATTTGGCTTCGGAAGGAACTTGCGAGCGTCGCTCCCAGCCGAGGATGCGACGCAGGGTCTTGTCGACGTCGAGGCGCTCGATCAGGGCGCTGGTGGTGGGAACGCCCAGGACCTCCGTGGCCACGAAAGCTCGGGCGAGGGCGCGACGGTCCTCGGGCGGCCGGCGTGGCCCCTGGCGGCTCGAGTACGAAGGCTTCGAGACCAATGACGTCGAGGGTGGTGACGAGACGACTCAACGCTTCGGTGACCGGATCGATGTCCTCACGCATCGAAGGGAACAAATAGCCCTGTATGTAGCTCCAGCACCACTTGATCGCGTCGAGAGGGTCGCCTGTCATGACTACGGTCAAGGATACGGCAAATCATTTTCAACAATAGCAACCGCCACACTGAACATGTAATCTAAATCTATTTCGCTCTAGCAAATATAATACTAATTCTCTCTAGTACTTTGATATAGCAATAATCTATACAAATATCGTCTCCACTCTCAATTTAATTTTTGAATAGTTTTGTAAGAAGATCATTTACGTCAATTGCCTAATCCGCTTGCCTAATTTGGCATCAAGGCAACCGTCACTGAAATCAACCGGAATCATTCCAGCGGCCTCGGCCGTGCAGTGCGACAGTTTTTGGCGCCTAAAGCCTTGATTTCGTTCCCTCGGCGCCAAACTGGAGCAGGTCATATTACTCCTTGAGCCTGTTGTGCCGGGGGAGAGCCTCTGCTGACCGAGTCCGCCGCACTCAGCTCGCGGCGACAACAGGTCCAGCGTTGCAGATTTCGGCTCCCTGAGTTCGTCGACGCAGCGTCATATTCGCCCGCCCCTACCAGCGGATCAGCGCCGCGCCCCAGGTGAAGCCGCCGCCCATCGCCTGGATCATGACCAGGTCGCCCTTCCGGATCCGCCCGTCCTCGACCGCGACCGCAAGCGCGAGGGGAATTGAGGCTGCGGAGGTGTTGCCGTGTAGATCGACGGTGACGATCACCTTGTCGCCCGGAATCCCGAGCTTGTCGGCGGTGGCGTCGATGATGCGTCGGTTCGCCTGATGCGGCACGAACCAGTCGATCGCCTCGGCTGTCGTCCGGGCGTCCGCGAGACAGCCTTGGATCACGTCGGTCACCATGCCGACGGCGTGGCGGAACACCTCCTTGCCTTCCATCCTGAGATAGCCGACCGTCTGGGTCGTCGACGGTCCGCCGTCGACGTAGAGCTTGGCCCGATGGCGGCCATCGGCTCTGAGCTTCGATGCGATGAGGCCGGGCGCGTCGACCGCGCCGTCGCTCTCACGCGCCTCCAGCACGATCGCTCCAGCCCCGTCGCCAAATAGCACGCAAGTCGTACGGTCGGTCCAGTCGAGGATCCGGGAGAAGGTCTCCGCGCCGATCACCAGCGCCCGCTTATGCGAGCCTGAGACGAGAAACTTGTCCGCGGTCGCAACCGCATAGACGAACCCGGTGCAGACCGCCTGCAGATCGAAGGCCGCGCCTTCGACAATGCCGAGGTTGGCCTGCACCTGGGTCGCGACCGCGGGAAAGGTGTAGTCGGGGGTCGCGGTCGCCACGATGACGAGGTCGATGTCGGCCGCCGCGAGACCTGCCTGGCGCAGCGCAGCCTCGGCAGCCCGGGTCGCCAGCGTCGAAGTCGTCTCGCCCTCGCCCGCCACATAGCGCTGTTTGATGCCGGTCCGCTGTTGGATCCACGCATCCGACGTGTCAACGGAATGCGCGAGCTGGTCGTTCGTCACAACGCGGGCCGGAAGTGCGGCGCCGACGCTGCGCACGCAGGAACGGAGGGGGGCTGTCATGAGGTTCCAATTCAGGGCTCGGCGGCCTGCGGTGGGGCGGCAGCTGTCCCTCCCGCCTCGGCGAAAGCGATCATGTCACGAATTTTTGCGAGCAGTTCCTGGCGAACCATGTCGTAGCCCAATTCGATCGCGCCGGCGTAGCTGTCGGCGTCCGCGCCGCCATGGGCCTTGATGACGACGCCGTCAAGTCCGAGAAAGACGCCTCCGCTTGCGCGGGGGCTCATTCGCTCGCGCAGGGCCGCGAGCGCCTTGCGGGCGAATAAGAAGCCGATGCGCGACATGAAGTTGTAGGTCATCGCATCGCGCACGTATTGGCCGAGCTGCCGCGCCGTCCCTTCAGCGGTCTTCAGCGCGATGTTGCCGGTGAAGCCCTCGGTAACGAACACGTCGACCGCGCCCTTGCCGAGATCGTCGCCCTCGACGAAGCCGTGATAACGCATGTGGGGAAGGTTCGCCTCGCGCAGGATGCGAGCCGCCGCCTTGACCTCCTCGAGCCCCTTGATCTCCTCGACCCCGACGTTGAGGAGGCCGATCGTCGGGTTCTCGATGTCGAACACGATACGCGCCATCGCCGCGCCCATCACCGCCAGATCGACCAGGTGGCGCTCATCGCCGCCGATGGTCGCTCCGACATCGAGGACGATCAATTCACCCCGCAACGTCGGCCAGAGCGCCGCGATCGCGGGGCGGTCGATGGACGCCATCGTATGCAGGCAAAACTTCGCCATCGCCATGAGCGCGCCGGTGTTGCCCGCCGATACGGCGCAGTCGGCATCGCCGGTCTTGACCGCCTCGATCGCCTGCCACATCGACGACACCCGTCGCCCCGCCCGCAGAGCCTGGCTCGGCTTGTCGGTCATCTTGACTGCGACGCCGGCGTGAAAGACCTGCGACCGTTCGGCGAGCCTGGGATGTGCGGAAAGAAGCGGCGCCACAGCGCCCTCGTCGCCATAGACCAGAAAGCGGAGGTCCGGCCGGCGCTCGAGCGCGATCGCGGCGCCTGGCACGACGACGGAGGGCCCACTGTCGCCCCCCATCGCGTCCAGCGCTATGCGGATATCGCTCGCCATTCCCTCGTCCGAACGCGCCCCCGGCCCTGCCGGGGCACGCCCGGCGCGGCGCGACAATAACGTCTTCCCTACGCAAGGCAACGCCGCCTGGGCCGATCCACGACGGTTGCACGCCTAACCCGAGAACTAAGCGCCTCGGCACGCTGGCGGTGCAGCGAGAATCATTTCACCTTCCGCGGCGCGCGGGACGCGAGCGCCGAAAACGGCGAGACTGTCGCCTCGGGTGCTTCGGGCAACTGGAACGAGACGCCGGGCTTGCGCGGATACTGATCGAGGCCAAGGGCGAAGAATTCCGCCGCCAACGCGCCAAGGTCGATCTTGCCGTCGATGATCGGATCGGGTTGGCCTTCGTCCCCTACCGAGAACGTGTCCGTTTCGACTGACACTCTGCGTGCGGCGCCGTCGTCCCTGCGCGGGGCGAAACGGACGTCAATATCCTCGTCGACCGTGGCGGCAAAAGGCTCGAGCGAAACGACGCAGACCTGGGTCAGTTCGCCGTGAACCGCGCCGGTCACCCTGACGCCGAGGCTCTGCGCACGAACGAGCGTGAGCGATGCGGCAAACAATTCAATCGAGGGAAGCTTCAAGAAAGCCGCGAGCGCTTTGCGTTCCGCCGCATCGGCTTCGATCGTGACCGTCTGGCCTTCCTTTGGCAGCGCGTCGACCCGAATCACGCGGCTGAAGGGCTCACCCTGCATTTCATCCTCTGGATGCAACCCGGCCTTCCGGGAACCGAAAACGGCCGGTCATGAAGTCTTCAAGCGGCGTCCCGCCGAGCGCCGCCTCGACGGCGACGACGTAATCGGCCAGAGCGGCCGCCTGGGGCGCCCCCTTCGGAGCGCCATAGACATTGCGCGCGAGCGCCGCCTCGAGGTCCGGTCGCGAGCGCAAATCGAGCGCAACGGCGTAGGCGGCGTTCCGACCGTAGAACGCCTCTTTGATCTTTTTCAGGCGCTTCGAGACCGCGATGTCGCTCAACGCCAGTTCACGCAGAGTGTCGTCAAAATTGAGGAAGACGCTGTTGATGAGGTCCTGCGCAATGTCTTGTCCAAGGCCGCCGATTGCAACGAGTCGCCGCAGAACGAGCCCGACATGCAGGGTCAGAAGCTCGAAATCGCCCGTCGAACCGGTCCGGCGCCCTAAGGGTTTCATACAGCGCCGGCCGGCGGGCCGCGGCCACGATCTCGCCGCGAATCTGCTCGATGAGAGCTCTGCTGGCGCGCCGAGCGCGCCATCGGGCGAAAATCATCAGACGCGCCTTGATCGGCCGCAGCGAATTCCCGCGGCGTCTTGCATTTGTTCAGCCGCCCGGGTTAGGCATCCGCGGTCGACCTGGCAAGCAAAAAAGGCTCGACGAGGCGGAGAGAGCGTATGGGAAGAAGGCCGAAAGGCTATGATCGCGCGGCGCGTGGATTCGCGCTTGCCGGAGCTCTGGCGTTAGGAACGGCGCTCGGCGGATGCCTCGGCTATGACGGCGATTTTGACCGCGGCTATCAGGTCGATCAGGATACACTGGCGCAGATCAAGGTCGGCTCCACGACCAAGCAGGAGGCCCTGACCACGCTCGGCACTCCTTCAACAACCTCGACCGTCGGCGGCGACGCCTGGTACTACATCGGGCAGAAGATGCATCGGGTTCTCGCCTTCATGCCCGTTCAGATGACCGACCAGCACGTGCTCGCGGTCTATTTCGACAAGAGTGGCAAGGTTTCGCGCCTCGCCAACTACGGGATGAAGGACGGCAAAGTCTTCGATTACGTCACCCGCACCACCCCGACCGGCGGCCAGGAGCCAGACTTCCTCCGCAATATGATGGTTGGACTGCTCCGCTGGACCTGACCGGAGCGCCTGCCAACGCCAATTGCTGACCGGCGGACGGCTCCGCCTCGAAGCGTGGGCGCGCTCCGCGGAGCGGCCTCACGCGGTATCGATAGAGATTCTTTCCTTCGACGAACTGCGACGATCGGTAACCGGCGGACAGTTCTCGCACCTCAGACAGGGCGCAGGGCTACTCCGCGGCCTGCGCCGCCATCTCGCCGTGGCCGTGCATCTCGCTCTGTTCCGCCGGCGACACGTGAGCGAACCTCGCGAAGCCGAACAGCATGGCCGAGACCCCTAGGTAGCCAAGCGCGACCACCGGCGACTGGGCGAAACCGATTTCTTCGCTGTGGATGAAGCCGAAGAACGTCAGTAGCGCTCCGGCGAGCGCAAACCACCCGGCCTTGTTGAGCTGCCGTTCGATAATGAACACCGTGACGGCGCCGAGGATGATGCCGGCAAGCGTCGCGCCGCTGCCGAACGTCGCCAGGCCGTGATAGAGCACACCGGCATTGCCGAGCTTGTCGAAGCCGACGGCGGCGGCATTGGTGCCCGCCGCGCCGAGCGCGCTGTCGACCATGTTTTTACCCCACGCCGCGATCTGCGGCAGCATCGCCAGAATAATCGCGGGCGCGTGACTTCTCGGGGTCTCCTGGAAGGCCTGAGAACCAATCAGCATACCGATGTAGAGCAGGATCGGCAGGATCGCGACGACCGGGATCAGACTGCTGACGAGGGCCGCGATGCCCAGCCACGTCAGAACCAGGACCATCACGCCGGTTGCAGCCGAGTAGCCGATGCGTCCGCCCATCGCTTTCCAGCCCGGATGGCCGATATAGACGGCATTGATGAACGGGTTGCCGAGAAGGCAACCGATCAGGCTGACGACGCCGTCGGCAGTTAGCACCCGCGTCGTTGGAAACGAGTCGCCTGCCGCAGCGGCGCTCTCGACGTTGTCCATTGCTTCGACGAGGTCGTAGATGCCGAAAGGAATCGCGGTGACCAGGATAATGCCGAGCCACTTAAACCCGGCAAAGACGTGCCCGACCGCCGGCAGCGGGAACGAGAAGCCGAAATGCGAAACGGCGTCGCCGACTTCCGCCAGGGTCAGGCCGCCGTAGCCGAGGCCGAAAAGGTTGGACCCCCAGGCGATGATCGTGCCTGCCGCGATGGCGATCAAGCCGCCAGGCACGCCGCCATAGTAGCGCACGCCGCCGAACCAATTGGCCAGAATCACGGCGAAGCAGACCAGGCCGATCAGGGGCGTCTCGAACATCAGGAGTCCAGGCCGCATGGAAATGAAGGTGATGGAAATGCCAGCGAGCGACCCGAGCAGCGCCGCCCTCGGCGTGATCCTGCGGATCACCGGCGCGATGAACCCGCCGGCCATGAGCACGAAGCTCTGGACGAACACCCAGGTCAGGCCGGCGTCCCACGCCTGCACCGGATCCTTGGTCTTGGCCAGGATGGGAAGCATGACCACAAAGGTAACGACGAACATGTGCGGCACGCTGATGCCCGACGGCAAAGCGCACACGTCGGTCCGCCCGGTCCTCTGTGCGAGCCGATAGGCGAGATAGGCGTAATACACCGTGCTGAGGAACAGCATCAGCCCGGTGGCGGGGAGGATCCGGCCGAATACTAGAGAGTCGGGCATCTTCAGCACGAAGCGAAGCAGCCCGGTCAGGACGAGAATATTGACAAGGATATTCGTCCCGAATCCGAAGAAGGCGTTCCAGTCGCCCGGGACCCAAAACCGCTCCGAGCGGCCGGAGGTCATGGCCGAATCCGTCATAGCTCCGCTCCTTCTGTCTACGGTTCAATCAGCCCAGGGCTTCGATCACGCGGTCAGAGTTCGACACCCACCCGAAGATGCCGCCCTGAGCCTTGATCATTTTCAGGCCCATGGCGTGGAACTCCGGAAAGTAGGAGCCGACGCAGTCTTCGAGCACGAGGCAGTCGAATTCCCCGGTCGTTCGCCTCGCGCACCGTGGTGTTGACGCAGACCTCGGTTGTCACGCCGGTGACGACCAGCTGCTTGACGCCTCGGTGCTGCAGAATCGCGTGGAGGTCGGTCGCGTAGAATGCGCCTTTGCCGGGCTTGTCGATGACCGGCTCGCCCGGGCCCGGATAAAGCTCGGGAATGATGTCGTGACCGGCCTCGCCGCGCACGAGAATGCGGCCCATAGGGCCCGCGTCGCCGATGCAAATCGCGCTGCGGCCGCGAATCTTCTTCGATTCCGGCAAGTCAAACAGGTCGGGCCGGTGGCCTTCCCGCGTATGAAGCGCAGGAAGACCGGCGGCGCGCCAAGCCGCCAGCAGCCGACGGTTGGGCTCGACCGTCCGGCGAAGCTGCGAAACGTCGTTGCCGAGCATTTCGCCGAATCCCCCCGGCTCCAGGAAATCCCGCTGCATGTCGATGATCAGCAGCGCGCAATGGTCAGGGCTCAGTGTGAAGGAATACGGCTCGGCCGCGAGTTCGGTCGCCTTCATGGCTCAAGGCCAGTGTTCGGGGAGACGAAACCAAAGGGCGGCCCACACCGCCAGAAGACAGGAGCGTTCACTGCAGCTGCGCGTTTGCCTGTCAACTGCTCCATCGGGCGCCTCTCGCCACTCAGCGGTGATCGTATCCGAAGCAAGGACCGTGCCCGTCGCCCGGACAAACGATTGCCGTCGCCAGGCGAGCCTTCTGCTCATCGTGTGGCTATGAATGCTGATCCTGTTTGCGGAATGTGCACAAAGACAGTGCTTCGGCGCTGACACCCTCGACCGCAGGCGAAGTGGGGATGCCTCTGCCTCCTGAACATGTCGCCCCTCGGCGACGCGGTGGCGAAGGTCCTTGTTGGACCGTCGAAATCCCTGTTTATTCGCGGATCGGCGCAAATTCTCTAACGATTTGTGTTCAGGCGGCGGCCAAGAGGCGGACGGAATAGGATGTTCAGATAATGATTTCAGAAACGGGGAGGTTTTTGCGGCAATCAGGGAATGGGCCGGGTGTGGGCGCAATTCATGCCGGCATGCATATTTCGCATAGCGCCAGGCCAGGCAGGGCCGTCAAGCGAACTCGAGCAACAGCGGCGCGTGGTCCGACACTTCCTCTGGCAGGACGCGGAAGTCACGCACATCGATCTCGTCGCTGACGAAGACGTAATCGGCGAACGGATCGGCGCGCGTATAGAGGCTGGTCCGGGTCGACGTCGCGCCGGATTGGGCGACAAGGTTGCGCAGGCCCGCCGAACTCGAGCATCCGCAGGCTCTCGGTGTCCGGCAGCAGATTGAAGTCGCCGCAGAGAACGAGCGGCTCCCGACGGCCTTCGAGGAATTTTAGAATCCGCCGCGACTGCGTGATCCGCTCGTCGCTGTCGCCCTTGCCCTGCCCGTTCCACAGGCCGTGGAAATTCACCACGCTGAGCGGGCCTGAGCGGCCTTCGACCGTGACGAACTGGAGATTGCGGGCATGAAGGCCGAGGTTGCCCTCGGGCACGTAGCCGCGCTCCCGGTGAACGAAGACGTCGCCCGATTCGACGACGCGGAGCGCCGTCGAGACTAGGGTCATCAGGCCGTAGTCGTTCAAGTGATTGGGATGGAAAAAGGCCGCGTGACCATCGAGCAAGGCGCCGATCTCCTGCCTGCCGTAGACCATAATCTCGGCGTGGGCAATCGCGTCAGCGCCCGCGGGAACGCCCTCGAGACCCTCGTATGGGGCCGACCAGACCTCTTGCAGACAGAGGAAATCGGCGTCCCTGTGCGAATCGAGGAAGGCGAGCAGCTTATCGGCCCCGGCGCGGCCGCCCCAGGTGTTCAGGCAAACGAGTTTCATCGGTTCATCAGTTTCCATGGGCGGAGTTCAGACCGAAAGCGCCCGAAGCTCGGCTTCGCTCAAGGGCCAGGGCGGCGATGCAAAAACCGTGTCCGCCGACGATAACTCTCTTGGCCAATCTCTGCACGGCGCTGCACGGCTGCTCGGCTTAGGGGCCGACCACGCATTGATCCGAAAGGGCGCGGAGGAAGCTCGCAATCAGCTTTCCCATCTGCTCGGAGAAGCAAAAACGGGTCGATCCGCGATTATCACCAAACATGGCCGGTCGATTGCGGCGCTCGGGCCCAGCGACGACGCCGCCATTCGCTAAGAACCGTTCGCGCCCGCGGCCGGATCAGAACGCGGACTTTGGGAGAGGACAGCGGCGCGAACCATCCGCGGACTGCGGGACGAATGGAGCCACGAGAATTCAGCGATTTTTCAGAAGGGGCGCTCCTCCTCAGGGTTCTTTCGTTCCGGCAAAGGCGACGGACGATGCCGCACTCATTAGCCCATGAGCCCTCATCCGGCAGCTTCGCGGCCACCTTCTCACGCGCGCGGGAGAAGGTGGCCGTTCGTCAATGCGCCAGCATCGCCAGCAACAGAAGCGCCACGATGTTGGTGATCTTGATCGCCGGGTTGACGGCCGGTCCGGCGGTGTCCTTGTAAGGGTCGCCGACAGTGTCGCCGGTGACCGACGCCTTGTGCGCGTCCGAGCCCTTCATGTGCTTGACGCCGTCCTTGTCGATGAAGCCGTCCTCGAAACTCTTCTTGGCGTTGTCCCACGCGCCGCCGCCCGAAGTCATCGAGATCGCAACAAAGAGGCCATTGACGATGACCCCGAGCAGCGAGGCGCCGAGCGCCGCGAAGGCCGAGGCCTTCGATCCCGAGATCCAGAGCGCGCCAAAATAGACGACGAAGGGCGCGAGCACCGGCAGAAGCGACGGCACGATCATTTCCCGGATCGCAGCCTTGGTCAGCATGTCGACCGCCCGGCCATAATCGGGGCGCTGCGTGCCCTTCATGATGCCGGGCATCTCCTTGAACTGCCGCCGCACCTCCATCACCACCGAGCCCGCCGCTCGGCCGACCGCGGTCATCGCGATGCCGCCGAAGAGGTAGGGGATCATGCCGCCGAAGATCAGTCCGGCGACGACATAGGGCCCGGAAAGGTCGAACGAGACGGTTCCGACATCCTTGAAATAGGGCGCCCCGGAGGCGCTGAAGTGTTTAATGTCGTTGGTGTACGCCGCAAAGAGAACGAGCGCGCCGAGGCCTGCCGAGCCGATGGCGTAGCCCTTCGTCACGGCCTTGGTCGTGTTCCCGACCGCGTCAAGGGCGTCGGTCGACTGGCGCACCTCCTTGGGCAGGCCTGCCATTTCGGCGACGCCGCCGGCATTGTCGGTGACGGGACCGAAGGCGTCGAGCGCAACGATCATGCCGGCGAGGCCGAGCATGGTGGTGACCGCGATTGCGATGCCGAACAGGCCGGCGAGCTGGTAGCTGAACACGATGCCGAACACGATGACGAGCGCCGGAAGCGCCGTCGATTCGAGGGAGACGGCCAAACCCTGGATTACGTTCGTGCCATGGCCAGTGACCGAGGCCTGGGCGATCGACACCACGGGCCGCTTGCCGGTGCCGGTGTAATATTCAGTAATGACGACGATCAGGCCTGTCACGGCGAGGCCGATGAGGCCGCAGACGAACAGATTCGCGCCGACGACCGCTTTGCCGGCGACGGTTCCGATCTCGCCCCAGCCGACGACGTAGGTCGTCGCGAGGGCGAGGCCGAGGATCGACAGCACGCCGGTGGCGATGAGGCCCTTGTAGAGGGCGCCCATGATCGAGTTGTTGGCCCCGAGCTTGACGAAGAACGTGCCGACGATCGAGGTGACGATGCAGGCCGCGCAGATCGCCAGCGGATACATCATGGTCGGCAGCAGCGCGCCGGTTCCCTCGAAGAATAGGGACGCAAGCACCATGGTGGCGACCACGGTCACGACGTAGGTCTCGAACAGGTCGGCTGCCATCCCGGCGCAGTCCCCGACGTTGTCGCCGACATTGTCGGCGATGGTCGCAGGGTTGCGGGGATCGTCTTCCGGGATCCCGGCTTCGACCTTGCCGACGAGGTCGGCCCCGACGTCGGCCCCCTTGGTGAAGATGCCGCCGCCGAGACGGGCGAAGATCGAGATCAGCGAGGCGCCGAAGCCGAGCGCGACCAGCGCATCGACTACGGTGCGGTCGTCGGGCGCATAGCGAAGAACGCCCGTCAGGAAGCCGAAGTAGCCGGCGACTCCGAGCAGCGCGAGTCCGGCGACCAGAAGGCCGGTCACTGCGCCCGAGCGGAAGGCGATCTCGAGGCCGCCGGCGAGCGACTTCGTCGCCGCCTGGGCGGTGCGCACGTTCGCCCTGACCGATACGTTCATGCCGATGAAGCCCGCGGAGCCGGACAGGATCGCGCCGATCGCGAAGCCGATGGCGACCGTCCACGAGAGCAGCAGGCCGAGGATGATGAACACGACGACGCCGACGCCCGCGATGGTCATGTATTGGCGCCGAAGGTAGGCCTGCGCCCCTTCGCGAACCGCGCCCGAGATCTCCTGCATGCGCTGGGAGCCGGGGTCGGCCGCCATGATGCTCCTGACCGTGTAGACCCCGTAGACGATCGAGAGGAGTCCACACAGAATGATCAAACCAAACAGCATGGCCTAAAGCCCCCTGAACGTCCGGCATGCGCGCCTGCGGCGCGTTTGTGCGCGGCCTCATGCCAGAAAGCGGGCGCCGCCGCAACGCACAATGCCGGTTTTTCAGGCGTTCCTCGGACGAAAGGCGAGGTGAGCGCCCGTGGCAAATCGTCTCGGCGCCTTGGATGCCCGCAAACAATCAGCGCTTTTGAGAGCTTAGTCTGACATTAGCCGACCCAGCGGCTGTTGCATTGGGGCGGCGGCGTTCGACGTCCGCCCCTCGGCGCCTCCGCGCCCTGTCTGGGGCTCGCTGACGGACAAACGGCTCGTGCCGCCATTCGGCGAATGGCGGCACGAGCGGAGCTACTGAAGCTCTTTAAGATCAGTTGCGCGGTTCAGCCGGCGGCGTCTCGGCTTGGGGATCAGGACCGGAGGGGCGCTGGCGTCGGTCGGCCATGAACTGATCGAACTCGGCGCGGTCTTTGGCGAAGCGAAGCCGCGCGAGGAAATCCTTGAACTCGCGCTGCTCGTCTTCGAGGCGCTTCAGCGTCTCCGAGCGATAATCGTCGAAGGCGCGGTTGCCGCTGGAAGTCGGGCCGAACCAGTCGCGGCTCCTGACACGATCCATTCTGGCGCGCATGAATTCCATCTTTTCCTGCATGCGGGCCATCTTGCGTTCCCAGCGGTCCCTACCGCGTTCCCAGTCGAGCATCGGTCCATCTCCTGCGTAAATTGGGTGACGCCAACAGCCGAACCTGCCCCGTGCGATCATGAAGCCGAGAATCAGCAATCCCAGCGGCCACCACCACAAAAATCCCAAGACCGTCAAAATGAGAGCCATGGCGCGTCCTCGCGTGTGTGAATGTAATGAACATTTACATCTTACGCCGCCGTTGTCAAGTCCCTTCCCGGCAGCTCTCCGATCCCGACTGCGGCGGGGGTGAGCTGCGCGGGCTCCTTCTCGACGCTGGTTTCAATTTCCGCGACTCGACCTGGGCCGCGCAGGCTGGCCGGGCGCTCACGACCGCGCCGCGTTCACCCCGAGCCCTCTGAGATAGACCAGCATGTCCGCTTCCAGGAGTTCCGCCGGCGACATCGGCATCGCCCGTTGCGCGCCATCGCCCCGTCCGAACAGCGAAGCGACTCCGTGGGCCATGGCCCACATGTGGAGCGCGACCATCAAGGCGGGCGGCCGGGCGGCCGCGGGCATCGCGGCGCAGACCACGTCGGCGGCGCCCCGCAATACCGCGAAAGCCTGTTCACTGGCTTCCCGCAGCGCGGGATCGGCGCCGACCGGAACGCCGGCTTCGAACATTGCCGAGTAAAGCGCCGGCTCTGCGTGCGCGAAATCGAGATAGGCCTTGCCGAGGCGGTCCAACGCAACGAACATATCGGGACGTCCGCTGTCCCATGCCCGCGCCAGCGCAGCCTGGAACTGCTCGAAGCCGCGCAGCGCCACGCTTGCCATCAGCTCATCGCGATCGCGGAAATGCCGATAGGGCGCCGCGGGGCTGACGCCGGCAAAACGCGCCGCCTCCGCGAAAGTGAATCCTGCTATACCCTTTCTTGCGATTAGTTCCAGCGCCGCGCGGATCAATGCCTCGCGCAAATTGCCGTGATGATAGCCGCGCGGCGAATCGCGCTCGCCGGGTCCGTCCTTGTTCCAAGCCATGTAAGGAGGACTTACATCACGGCCGCCGGGCTGTCGATTTTTCGGACCTGCGCTCGACGCCGACGCGGTTTGGCCCTGCAGTTGAATCCAATCAAGATTTTGGATGCCGACGCGAGGCGAGGCGGAGCAGTTTACCTCGTTCAAAATGCGGTTGTCAGGCGGACTCCGCCGTCTGCGACATCGCCCGACTTGAGCCAAGTAAGAGGATATGATCCTCTACCGGCGCCAGTCCCGATCGCCGATCCTGAGCGATTCGACCTGCAGATCCCCTTTCGGCTCGAACAGGTCGTCCCGAACGCTCACCTTGTCGCTCGTCTGCTCGATCCCGAGGAGCGCATAGGCGGCCGAGAGCATGCGCGCCGCCGAGCCGGTGTACCACGACCAGCCCCCGCGGCCGCCATGGCCCCATCCATCGTAAATATCGGCCGGCTGCTGAATGGGAATGAGCCCATAGACCGCAATGCGCTCGGGGTCCGTCTTCTTCAGCGGGGAAATTTTCTCGAAGATTTCGAACGATCGCGCGACGAGCCGCGCAGCCAGCTTCTCCTCTCCCCTATCCCGGGCCCGCTCGGCCAGTCGGACGAAGCCGTCCACGATCCACGAGGCTCCGTGGCTGTACTGGCCTCCGTTCTCTCGAACACCCGGGGGATAGTCCGCGATCCGGCCGGGGTACGGTTGCGAATGTTCGTAAAACGGCGTCTCCATGAGCAGCACCCGGTCTACCCGCTCGATCGCCCTCAGGCCGCCTTCGAGTGCGGCCAGCGCTCGGCTGTCGTCGCAGGCCCCCGAATAGGCCGCCCAACCCGTCGTCATTGCGTTCGGCATGGCGACAATCTGCCCGTCGTCGGCGAAGTCGAGCGCATAGTGGTCGCCCTGCCAGCCGACCTCCAGCGCCGCCCGCTGGGCTGCGAGCGCCTCTTCGCACCGCACGGCGAAGGCTTCATCGCCCTTAAGACGCGCCAGCGGGATGAAGCCGTCGAGCACGTTGGCCAGAAAGAACCCCATCCAGACGCTCGTGCCGATCTCGCGCCGGCCAAGCACGTCGATTCCGTCGTTCCAGTCGCCCGCCCGCAGGAGCGGCAAACCGTTCTTCCCGATATGCTCGAGCGTGAACGCGATCGCGAGACGCGCATGCTCATAGACGGTCGCCGTCTCCCGCGAGGCGATGGGAACGACGATCCAGGTCTCCTCGTTTGGGGGAACCGCCTGGCCCTCGAGATAGGGCGTCGTCACGTCGAGGACGCTCACATCGCCCGATTGGCGCACATAGCGCGCAAGCACGTAGGGCAGCCACAAATGGGGATCGCTCGCCTTGGTGCGCTGGCCCAGGCCGGTGCCGCCGTTCGGCGCGCGGTGCCACCATTTGAGCACGTCGCCTTGGCGAAACTGCTGGCTCGCGTGCAGCACGATCTGCGCACGCGCCAGGCGCGGCTCGGTGAGGATGAGCGGAATCACGTCCTGCAGTTGGTCCCGGAATCCCGTCGCCCCTCCCCGCTGGTTCGGCCCGATGCGGCCCCAGAGCCGCGATGCGTAGAGCTGGTAGGGGAGCCACGTATTGACCAGGCGATCGAAGTCCGGCCGGTTGCTGCGCACCTCGACCTTGCCGAGCCGCTCCGCCCAGGACGCGCGAGTCGCCGCGAGCCAAGCCTCAGCGTCAGCAACCGACGCCCGCGACGCAGCCGACAAGGCCTCGGCCCGGCTCGGCGCCTGGCCCAACACAATGGCGATTTTCTCCTCGCTCCCTGGCGGAATCGAGATTTCGCCGCAGAACGCCGCCACGCGGCGGCCGTCGTCTCGCGCCGCCCCGTCAGAAAAGCCGGTCTCGACCATCGCGGGCGAATGGATGTCCCGGCCAGGGCCGCCGAAAAAGCGCGTGCGGACCGTCTCGGTCGCGGGCGTCTCCATGCTGGTCGCCGCGAAGGCGAAGCCGCGAACGAAATCGTTGCGAGAATTATGAAAGACAAGCGTCGAACCGACCGTCTCGTCACGGATCTTGCCGACGCTCTCATTGGGGCTTTCCTCGAGCGCAATATCGAAGAATGGAACAATGCGCAGATGCCTCGTCCTGGAACCCTGGTTGGTCAGCTTCAGCACCCGGACGTCGCACGGAAGATCCGGAGGAACGAACGTGACATATTCCATCGACAGATCGCCGCGCCTCTTCAGGAACGTCGCGACGCCCGGCTCGTAAGAGACCTGATGAACGGCTTCCTCCCTCTGAAACGGCGCAAAGCCCGGCGCGTCCGTCTCGCCGGAGTTGAGATCGCGCACATAGACCACCTGTCCGGGCTGCACGACGGTCGCGCTGTCGAAGCGGAAGGCGGAGAGGCCGTTCTGGCGCGCGTTGCCGAACGCCGAGAAGATCTCGCCGTCGTTCGACGCCATGGTCGCCATGCCGAGTTCATTGGCCATCACATGCGCCCACGGGCGCGGAGTGCGATGCGTGAGATCGAGCCTCTTGCCGTCGGACGACATCGCGAACGGCCAGCGAGTCGGCAGCGCATGGGTGGGCTCGAGGGCGCGGGTCTCGTAGAAGCGAGTCTGCAAATCGGGTTCCGGGATCGGCGGCTTGCCGATCCGCCGTGCGAGAAGCTCGCTCGCCCAGACGGCGTTGTCGGCGCGTCCGATGACGAACTCGGCCTCGGCCGCGCCGTTGGGCTCAAGCGTCAATTCAAGGGTGAAGCTGGCCGCCGGGTCGAATGGCCAGAGCTTGCCTTCGTCGTCGAGCTTTCGCCAGCGCCAGCGCTCGCAGCCGGTGGGTCTCATGAGCGATCCCTCGCCGAGAAATCTCGTGCGCGAATCCTCGTAGCCCACGAGTTCGGCGCCGGCGCCGGGCCGGACCGCGAAGAACGAGGTTTCGCCGCGGTCGGCGCGTGCAGACCGCAAGAGCCGGTTGCGGGCGAAAATCGCGTTGAGCGCGCGGACGAACACCGTCTCGACATGCATGCCGGCGAAATCGAGGTCCCGAGAATAGGCTTCGGTTTCGTGGCCGGCGATCTCGCAGAAGCTGGTCAACCGCAGGCTCCTGGGCCTGCCGGACTTGTCGGAGATGCGGATCCGCCAGGCGAGCACGGCGGTCTGGTCCTCGTCCGGACCGACCTCCATGCGCGCCTCGACGCCGTTCAGCGTATGGACGATCGCCAAGCGATTGAAGGCCGGCTCTTCGATCCGATAGTCGCCGGCGCGCCGCGCCGGCTCGAAACCGATCGACCATGGCTCCGCCCCGTCTTCGCCGAGGTAGAAGAAATGGCCGCGCGCCTGCAAGGGGTCGAGGGGGCGACGGAAGAAGTCGATTGGGGCGCCGCCGCGCTCGGCGCCCGTGACGGACGCAGCGCTGCGTCCATCGCGCATGAGTTCCACTCCAACGGCGCCGTTGTTGAAAACGAATTTCTCCGGCCGCCGCGCCAGCTCGAGCGGCGCGCCGGCAAGCCATGGGGTGGGCGCGCCGATCCTGCGGCGCGACTGCGCGACCGCCGCGAGCGCGCCGGCGGCGAGAACGGCGATGGCGCCGCCGTAGGCGAAGGCGAGCGTCCGCACGGGTTCCGGCATAGGCGCAGCCCCGCGAGCGAGCGTCTCGGCTCCCGTCCATGCCTGGTCCCACTGCGCGCCGCGCGGAATGTAGAACGGGATCAGCAGGGGCGCCCAGGTGCCGAACCGCCGGATTCCGTCGGGGATCGAGCGGGTCCGGCCGTTGTGGCCGATGAACCGGGCGGCCGCTTCGTCCGCCCGGTCGCCGCCGAGAAACGACAGGTTGACGAGGGTCGCGACCCTGAGGCCCATGTGATCGAACCAAATGAGGATGCGCAGCCAGTCATAGGCGAGGAGGCCGGTGAACAACGCCAGGCTGAACCGGCCGTAGTCGACCGGGCTCTGCGTAACGTCGGCGCCGGAAGCGACGAGCGTCCGGACTGCGCCGTCCTGATTGTACCAGGAAGGATTGGGCGACTGGCGCAGGAACGAGTTGATGATCGGGGCCATCCACAGGCCCCAGCGCAACACCCGCACGCCCTGCTCGACCAGCCCTTCGACCCCCTTCGGGCTGATGAGGTTCTTGATCGGCCGCAGGCTTCGCTGCAAGGCTGCGTCCAGGAGCACGTAATTGATCGAGAACAAAGGCGCGGCGAGCGACCAGTTGATCACCCCCGCCACGGACTCCGCCCAGAACAGCCTCACCCCGCCGGCGACCTCGCCGAGGTTGATCATTCCGTATTTGTTGAAGATCGGATAGGTCGTGAAGTCGCCGAGTCTGCGGCCGTCGAGCCGGTAATTGACGTCGGCGTAGGCCCAGAATTTGGCGATAACGACCTGGAGCTGGGCGCTGTCGAAATACCACCCGAGCGCGCCGGCGACCAGGCCGCCGAGCAGCACGCCCAGCGCGTAAGATCGCCAGCTCTCGAGCTTGCGCCGCTTTCCGAGGAATGCGTTCAGGGCGTCGAAGAAGAGGTCGACGCCCCCGTAGGACAGCGCCCCGATCGCGAACATCGCGAGAAATCGGTCGCCGCCACCCGTATGCGGCGAGATTCGGCCTCGTAAGCCAGCGCGAGCCCGAGCCCTGCGACGACGCCGCGCAGAGGCGCGCGCGGGTCGCAATAGGCGGCCCTGAGGCGGCCGAAGAACGGCGGCGTCCCGTCGGCGCTGCCGATGATCGTCTGGGCGAGCGGAAACACGAGCGCGCCGCCGAGCGGGCCGACGAGCAGCGCGGCGCGTTCGAGGATCGCTCCTGCGCCCGGCGCGCGCAATATGTAGGCTGCGATCAGGATGAAGCCCATGAACAGCCCGCCATAGATCGCGCCTTTGACGAATCCGGTTTTCCAATGGGTCCAGAGCAGGCTGAAGCGCGGCGGGCGGCCGGCGAGCCAGTCGAGACAAATGCCGGTCAGAAGGTAGACGATCGCCCACAGGCCCGCTTGCGCGAGCGCGGCGCAGGCGCTGGAGACGAAAATCGCCAGGATCGGCTGCGTCACCAGCTGGGCGGCGTTGGCGACCAGCGGAGTCGCGGCCGCGACCGCGCCGCTCAGCGCGTAGACCGCGTGCCTTCGCGCCGATCGCGGGAACTGGTTGACGCTGACGAGGGTGATCAGCGTCCGCATCGCTTCGCCGATGAACCACAGGACCAGCGCGCGGCCGATCGCGACCTGAACGGGAAACGGCAGAGCCGCGTGAGCCGTCACGAACCCGCCGATCTCGGCCATGTGCCAGTCGGCGCCGACGGCGAGGAGGAGGTTGAACAGGAAGGGAACCGCGATCAGGCTCAGCGCCTCGACCAGCCGGAGCCCGCGGGCGCCGCTGATCAGGGCCATGACCGAGGCGCCAGCATAGACGATCAGAGCGATGGCCGCCGAGGGGAGGTTGAATCGAAAGACGTCGACCCACGGCCCCGGCAATTGCCAGAAGCCGAGCCCATCGTTGCGGTCGAGGGCAAAGAGCGCAAAGGCCGCCGCATCGATTGCAATGAGCGCGCTCGAGTACGGCCGCTCGGCGAACGCCATGCGCAGGAGGGCGAGACCGCCAGCGCCGGCGATGGCTGCAAGAAGGGGTTGCCGCGCCGCGACCGCCGCATAGACAGCGATAGCGACAAGCGCGGCGCCGCAGGCCGGCAGGGCCCGCGCGAGCGGCCGCCACGCAACGGGTTGCGTCATTTCCATGCCTTAGGTGCGCTCCCGATCAGCCGTGGCCTAACCTCGCGGTTCGCATTTCGAGTGGCAAGCCCGCGTTGCAACCGCCGGCGGGGCGCCTCATAACCCGAAAAACGTGTCCGAAAGGAGTCCTCATGGCCGATATCCGGTGGACAGCGTTCGCCGTCCTGGCCGTCCTTGCGTTTCCCGCTTCGCTTTCCGCAGCCGAACTGCCGTCCCAGAACAAGAAGCCGAACCCTCCAAAGGCGGTGAAGCACTGCGATGTCGCGGGCTCGCCAGGGGTTCTGGCGGCGGACGGCGTTTGCGTGAAGCTGAGCGGCTACATCTCGAGCGAATTCACCGCCGGGCGATTGAAGTAGCTGGTCGCCCCCGCCCTTGGGGCAGGAACTGAGCCGATGAACGCGCCCGATGTGATCACGCCGCGAATGCAACCCTATCTTCCGGCGACGGCCTGTTTTGCCGGTGGAAGCGATTCGCCCCGTCGCTTCCTGGAACGCTGCATCGCAGAACTCGATGCTTGGGAGCCGAAGATCCGCGCCTTCGTCACTCTCAATCTCGCCAGCGCCAGGACGGCGGCGGATCGTTCGAGCGAGCGCTGGCGGACCGGCAAGCCCCTTTCGCCAATCGACGGCATGCCGATCGGCGTCAAGGACATTATCGAAACCATCGACATGCCCACCGGGAACGGTTCGCCGCTGTTCGATGGCTTCCACAGCGAGCGCGACAGCGCGAGCGTGGCGGCCCTGCGCGAGGCCGGCGGGGTCATCCTCGGTAAGACGGTGACGACCGAATTCGCCTGGACCGAGCCGGGCGTCACGCGCAATCCGTGGAACCAGACCCGCACGCCTGGCGGCTCCAGCAGCGGTTCGGCCGCGGCGGTCGCCGTGGGCGCGATCAGCGTCGGGCTCGGAACCCAAGTCGTCGGCTCGATCTTGCGGCCGGCGAGTTTCTGCGGCTGCTTCGGCTTCAAGCCGACGGTGGGCGCGATCAATCGCGGCGGAAGCCACGACGCCCTTTCCCAAAGCACGCACGGAACGATCGCCGCAAGTCTGCCGGAGGCATGGCAAGTCGCGATCGAGATTTCTCGGCGGGCGGGCGGAGACCCCGGCTTTCCGGGCCTCTACGGCCCTTTGAGCCCACCCGAGCCGTCCAAACCGAACCGGCTTGCGGTTCTCGAAACCGACGGCTGGGCGACTGCGTCGCAGGCAGCCAAAGAGGCTTTCGAAGAAGCGCTGGCAAAACTGGAAGTGGCGGGCGTCACGCTGGCGTCGGGCCGTGAAAGCAGGAAGGTCGCGGCGATCGAGGACGCGATTCATGCGGCGCGCGAACTCTCCGTCAAGGTCATCGCGTGGGAGTCGCGCTGGCCGATCAACACCTACCGGACGCGCAACGCCGGCAAACTCAGCAGGGCGATGCTCGATCTCGGCGCCCAGGCGGAGGCGATGACCCTCGACGACTACCGCCGCGCCCTGAAGGAACGCGCCGAACGAAGGGCCGTCTATCAAGCGCTAGTGGGTGAATTCGACGCCTGCATCACCCTGGCCGCGCCCGGCGCCGCCCCGGCCGGACTCGGCTGGACGGGAGACCCGGCATTTGTCGTGCCCGGATCGATGCTCGGCGTTCCGGCGATCACGCTTCCGGTTCTTCAGGACGGCGGCATGCCGCTCGGGCTCCAGCTTCTGGGCTTCGCCGACCGCGACGCGGCGCTGTTTTCGACCGCCGGCGGCGTGCTCGCGGTCGTGCAGTAGGCGGAGGTGCACAATGATGGCGCCCCGTCGCGGCTTTCCTTGAGCGCGGTCGAATTCCCTGGTTGCAGGGAATAATACAGCGAATTTCTCGCGTTTCAGCCGTTTTCGGAAAAACCGTCCTAATAAGCTCAATAATTCCAGGTTTTTCCGCCAAAATTCCCTACTCGGCCGAGCAGGGAATTTTTTCGCGGAGCAGGGAACTCAAATTCCCTGCTCCGCCGAAAGCAGGGATATCTCTGCCATTTGCCGAGGCGGCCCGCCAGCCGCCCTCGCGACGCGAGCCGACCCGATCGGACTATCGCTTGCGGGCGGAACAGTGGCCGGTCTAATGGGGCCGATGAGCAAGAAACCCGCACCCGCCTTCGCCCACCTCGGTCAGCCGTCGCACATTCCCGAAGCGCCGGACGCCAGGACCCTCGACCGGGCGCCGAATCCGCATTCCGACACGGATTACGTCGCGCGCTTCGCCGCGCCGGAATTCACGTCCATCTGCCCGGTCACCGGCCAGCCCGATTTCGCCCATCTGGTCATCGACTACGCGCCAGACGAATGGATCCTCGAGTTCGAAGTCGCTGAAGCTCTATCTGGCGAGCTTCCGGAATCACGGGGCCTTTCACGAGGATTGCACGGTCCGGATCGGCAAGGATCTCGTCGGCCTCCTGAAGCCGCGCTGGCTCCGGATCGGCGGCTACTGGTTCCCGCGCGGCGGAATCCCGATCGACGTGTTCTGGCAGAGCGGCAAGCTTCCCGACGGCGTGTGGGTCCCCGACCAGGGCGTCGCGCCCTATCGCGGCCGGGGATGAAAAGCAGGCGCCTGCCGATTTTCGCGATACCGAGCCGAAGTCGGCAGTGAAGACGTGCGCGCTGAGGTCATCGTTCGAACGACGCATGGGGTCAGCCGATGCGGGTCGCAGCTCCTTCATCGCAGTGGGGTTCGACGCTGACTCCTTGCCGGTCTCCGGGGGCCCCCGTCGCCGTATCCCGCGCGCATACCGCCGCCTTCCGGCAGCGGCCGGCGGCCGCTTGAAACCGCGCCGCCGTGTCGTCGCCCCGGTCACTCGGTCGAGGCGCTGCTCGGCGCAGCCGGAGTTGCGGCGCGCGCGCGGACGGAAGCGAGCAGGTTCTCGGCGAGGATGGTCGCGAGCAGGATCACGCCGATCACCCCGGCCTGATAGATCGGGTTCACGTTGCTGTAGCTCAGTCCGTTGTCGATGATCGCGATCACCACGGTCGCGAGCGCCGTGCCGATCACCGAGCCCGTGCCGCCGAAAATCCCGGTGCCGCCTAGCACCACGATCGCAATGCTGATGAGGTTGGCGTTCTCCGCAGCGTCCGGCCGCGCCGTGCCGAGCCATGCCGCATCGACGATCCCCGCGATCCCAGAAACGAGCCCGGCCACCACGTAAGTCGCGCCGCGCAGGCGGCCGACGCGCAGACCCGCGAGGTTGGCGGCGAGCGTGCTGCTGCCCGCGAGATACAGCTCGCGGCCAAACCGCGTGCCATGCTGCGCGTAGATGAATGCCGCCAACATCGGCAAATAGAGGAACAGCAACTGGAACGGGACGCCAAACACCTGGCCCCGCCCGATCGCAAGGAACGCGGCCGGGGATTGCGTCAAATCAATGTTGATGCCGCCGGTCAGCACCAGCGCGAGCCCGTCATAGGCAAACAGCGTCGCAAGCGTGGTGATGATTGGCGGGATCCGCACCGCGGCGACGGCAAGCGCGTTGATCGCGCCGAGCGCCAACCCGACGCCGACCGTGATCGCCACCGCCGCCGGCCACGGCACACCTGCGGCCATCAGCCGCCCGAGCACGGCCTGCGCAAGCGCCGCGATCGCCCCGACCGACAGGTCGATCCCCGCGTCGCCCCCGCAAATGACAAAGGTCTGCGCCAACGCGAACATGCCGATGTCCACGCCGGACACCGCGACCGCGGCCAGGTTGTTGGCCGAGACGAAGCTCGGATCGGCGAACGCAAACCCAGCCAGCGCCAAAGACGCGATGACCAGCAGAAGCACCGGCCTCGTGCGGTCGAACCCCGCCGCGGCCATCGCTCAAAAGCTCCCGGCGCGGCGCCGCAAACCGGCGCCGAACGAGACGAGAATCACGGCGCCGAGCGCAACGCCGCTCCAGAACGGCTGGATGTGCAGCAGCACAATGCCGTCATCGACGACCTGCACCAGCAGCGTGCCGAGCAAGGTGCCCAGTAGCGTACCGCGCCCACCGGTCAGCTCCGTGCCGCCGACGACCACGGCCGCGATCACCTGGAGCACGAACCCGGAACCGGTCGAGGTCTGCACGAGCGGGCTCTGCGCCAGCGTCAACAGCGCCGCGAGCCCGGTCAGCGTGCCGAGGCCGACATAGGCGGCAAGCTTAATCCGCGCGGGCCGAATGCCGCAAAGCCGCGCCGCCTCCTCGTTGTTGCCAAGCGCGTAGACGTGCCGGCCAAGCCGGAAATGCCGTAGGAAAACGTCGGCGAGCGCGTACATCGCCAGCGCCAGCACCGCCACCACCGGCAGGAAGGCGATGCGGTCCACCACGAAGATCGTCGTCAGCGACGGCGGGATCGCGGTGATCCAGTTGGAGCCGAGCACGACGAACACCAGCATGCGGTAGATGCTGAGCGTGCCGAGCGTCGCCACGATCGGCGGGATGCGCCCGACGATGATGAGCAGCGCGTTGACCAACCCGAGGCCCATGCCGGCGAGCAGGAACACCGGGATCGCCGCCGCCAAGCCCCACCCGGCGGCGAAGCAGGAGCCGCCGATCGCGGCGACGAGGCCGAGCATCGATCCGGTCGAGACGTCGATCCCTCCGGTCAGCACCACCACCGTCATGCCGAGGGCCGGGATGGCGGTGATCGCGCTGCCGACCAGTAGGTTGTTGAGATTGACCGAACTCCAGAATGTGCCGCCGGAACCCCAGGTCACGAACGCGATCAGGGCCACCAGCGTGGCGGCGAGCCACGCCTCGCGCTCGGCGGCGAGCTGCCTTAGCCACGTGTACGCGGCCCTGTCCTCGCCCGCGTCGGCGACCCCGCCGCTCATGCCGCTTTCGCGCCCGAGCCTGCCCCTTCACCCGCGCCGACGGCGGCGGCGAGGATCGCCTCGGCGTTAAGCGCCCCGGCCAGGAACTCCGCCACAACGGCGCCGCGCCGCATCACGATCACGCGGTCGCTGACCGCGAGCACTTCCGGCAGATCCGACGAGATCATCACCACGGCGAGGCCGCCGGCGGCGAGGTCACGGATGAAGCGATGGATCTCCGCCTTCGTGCCGACGTCGATGCCCCGGGTCGGCTCGTCGAGGATCAGCACTTTCAGCGCCTTGCCAGCCCAGCGGGCGAACAGCGCCTTCTGTTGGTTGCCGCCCGAAAGCGCGCCGATCGAGACCGTCTGATCGGGCGCCTTGATCGCGTACCGGGCCATCAGCGCCGCCGCGGCGGCGCGCAACGCGGCGAAATCGAGCCGGGCGAACCGGCGGACGAAATCGCGCAGCCGATTGGCCGTGAGGTTCGCCTCCAGCGGCTTGGCTGGAAAGACGCCTTGCAACTTGCGGTCCTCGGGCAGGTAGCCGATGCCGAGCGCGATCGCATCGGCTGGGTCGCGCGGCGCGACCACGCGGCCACCGAGGCGGATCTCTCCGCTCTCGGCCGGCTGCGACCCGAACGCTGCGAGCGCCACTTCGCTGCGGCCAGAGCCGATCAGGCCGTAGACGCCGGTCACTTGGCCCGCCGGCGCCTGCCAGTCCACATCGACATAAACGCCAGCGCGGCGAAGCCGCCGCACCTCGAATTCCGGCAGCCCAACGCCGGTCTGACGTCGCGCCGTCGCCGCCGCGAAGTCGCGATGCGCGCGGCCGGCCATCAGCGCGACCAGCCGCGCTTCGTCGAACTCGCCGCGACGGGCTTCGCCGGTGACACGCCCGTCGGTGAGCACGGTCACGCGGTCGGCGATCTGGCCGATCTCGTCGAGCCGGTGCGTGATGTAGACGATGCCTCGGCCATCAGCGCGCAGCCGGCCAATGATCGCGAACAGCCGCGCCGTCTCGGTCTGCGACAGGATCGAGGTCGGCTCGTCGAAGATGATGACGCGCGCCTCCAGCACCAGCGCCTTGGCAATCAGCACAAGTTGCTGGTAGGCGAGGCTGAGCCGTCCCATCCGGCGGCCGAGCAGCGCGGCGGGCAGGTCGAGCCGCTCGAACCAGGGGCGCGCGGCGGCCGCCATCGCGGTGCGGCGCATGGCGCCCAACCGCGTGGTGATCTCGTTGCCGGCAAAGATGTTCTCGAGCACTGAGAGATGCGGATAGATCGCCGGCTCCTGGTACACGGCGGCGATGCCGGCGGCGCGCGCGTCCTCCGGGTGACGGAAGTGGCGTAACTCGCCGCCGATGCGGATCTCGCCGGCATCCGGCCGCACCGCGCCCGTCAGCACGCGGATCAGAGTAGATTTGCCGGCGCCGTTCTCACCCAGCAGGGCGTGGGTCTCGCCGGCCGCGACCGTGAGATCCACCCCCTTCAGGGCAATAACGCCGCCATAGTGTTTGACGATGCCGGTCAGCGCGACGAGTGGCGCGGCCTGAAGGTCAGAAGTTAAGACTGACATCTGCCTTGGTGATCACCATCGGCGGCCCGAGCAGCAGCGTGTGCGTATCCGCCGTGTAGCTGACCTGATGGCTAAGCCCCGGCACGGTGTTCTCCGGCTGGAACGGCTTGTGGTCGAGCATCTGCATCACGCCCCAGACGGTGATGTAGCCGAGGTCGATCGGGTTCCACAGCACCACGCTCTTCACCGTGTCGTCCATGATGAACGGTCGGATCGAGTTCGGGTCGGTGATGCCGGTGACCATGACCTTGCCCGTCAGTCCGGCGCGCAGCACGGCCTGGGCCGCGCCGGGCACGGCGGTCGAGTTGACGCCGACGATGCCCTTCAGGTTGGGATAAGCCGAGAGCAACTGACCGGTGACCTGCGTCGCCCTATTGATGTCCTCGCCGGCATATTCGACGGCGACGAGGTGGATCTTCGGATACTTGGCGGCCAGCCGTTTCTTCATCAGGCCGATCCAGAGGTTCAGGTTGGTCGCCGTCGGCCCGCCGGAGACGAAGGCAATGTCGCCGGCATCGCCGATCTGGCTGGCGATCTGGTCGATCACGGTATCGGCGAGCGCGCTGTCGCTGGTCTGCTGCACGCGCAAGGCGACGTCTGGGCCATCCACCTGGGAATTGCTCGAATAGAACAGCAAGCCTGCGTCATGCGCCTTCTTGGCCAGGGCCTCGAGCGCGGTCGGGCTGTTGGCCGAGACACCAACGGCGGCGACGTGCTCGTTGATCAGGCTCTGCACCATTTCCGCCTGTCCGGAGACCGAGGCGGTGGTCGGGCCTTCGTAGACGATTTTCGCGCCGAACTTCTTGCCGGCACTGTCGAGGCCCTGCTTCATCGCGTCGAAATAGGGGATGCCGACGAGCTTGGGGACGAAGGCGATGGTCGGTTCGGCGGCGGCATAAGCCGGCGTCGCCAATGCGGCGACGAGCGCGCCACAGCCAACGAGCAACAGGCCGCTGCGCCACGGGGTGGACCGTCGCCGGTTTCGGTTTAGCGCCATGGTTGATCCTCCCTTGATTCGATCACCGCTATAACGTCCAAATCATCGAGTTGTTTCCAGTGAACTGCATCCCTCGACTGAGACACTGGATTTGAATGGCGCAGTCTCCTTTCAGACGGGCTTCGTCGATAAGGCATAGGTTGGAAAACCGAAGCCAGCTCGGCTGGACGAGTTAAAATCCCGCCGACTGGGCCAAGACCGACGGCGCGATCCGCACCGACGCGCGATTCCATGCGGTCAGCCGCATCGCCGAGAAGCGTCGGGCGCCAAAGGCGAAGCAACCAATGCCGCCAAAGCCCCGGCAAGGCCGCAAGCTTTCTGGGGATCTATGGCGGCTCTGTCGCGCCGGGCCCGAGCGATCGCTGGACCATTACTGTATCCGTCCAGTGGCCGAACTTGTAGCCGACCGAGGGCAAATAGCCGACCTGGCGGAAGCCGAAGGCCTCGTGCAGCCCGAGCGAGGCGCGGTTGGCCGCGTCGATGTAGCCGATCATCTGGCGGAATCCCCCGGCCGCGCAGGCGTCGATCATCGCGCCCATCAGCTGCCGGCCGACGCCGCGATGCAGAAGGTCGTTGCGGACGTAAATCGAATGCTTGACGCAATAGCGATAGGCGGGGCGCTTGCGGAACGGCACGGCGTAGGCGTAGCCGACGACGACGCCGTCCGCCTCCGCCACGAGATGGGGCATTTTCCGCCTCTGCATCGACTTCCTGCGTCGCTTGAGGTCATCGGCGTCGGGCGTCTCGAACTCGCCGTCGGTGCCCGGATCGACGCCCCGACGGATGTGGTGCAGATAGATCGCGAGCATCGCCGGAACGTCGGCGTCGCGCGAGTTGCGGACGGTGATCGGCCGCGCATTCTGTTCGGCCGTTGCCGATTCATCCCTCATGGAACTCGATTTCGCGTCCATCCTCGCCCCATATCCTATCGTGGCCGAAACGCCGGCCGCCCCGAGCCCTTGGGACCGCGCTCGGCCTTTTTGAAGAGGCGCTCGCGCGCCCCTTCAGCCTTCGCCTCGAACTCCCCCAGGCCTCTCGCGCGGCTGCCGGCGGCGGAGACGCGCAGTCGCGAGCTATTCATCCGGAAAACCGAATCACTCCTTGACCACATAGGTATAGAACCGAATGGCGCCCCTCTCGTCGACCTCGCGGTAGAGCCCCTGGATTTCCAGCTCGAAGCCCGGGAACACGTTAGCGCTCTTCTGGAACATTTTTAGATAGTCCAGCATTGGCTGGGCCCGCTCGTCGAGGCGTTCGCCAGGAACGATGGTCGCGATTCCCGGCGGATAGACGACGAACAGGGTCGTTGCGATGCGCCCCTCGAGCTCCTCGAGCGGCACATAGTCGACGTTGTTGCGCACCAGCTGGCGCTGCGCCTCGTGGGGCGTCATCGCCGGGCGCGGGATATGCCCGGCCGCGAATTGCGCCTTCTGCAGGCTGCTGACGTCGTGCGCGCGGAAGAAGGCGTGCATCTCCGCGCAAAGGTCTTTCAGCCGCTTGCCGCGGTAGCGCGCCGGCCGCTTGGCGACGAATTCCGGCATCACCTCCTCGAGAAGGACATTGTCGTCATGCAGCCGCTTGAAGGCGACGAGCGTCGAGACCAGCGTGCCGGCCTTGCTTGACTCGACCCCGGGCGTCAGCAGGAAGAGCATCGAATTGAGGTCGAACTTCTCCGCCACCACCCGATTCTCGCGCAGGTGCTGCGCGACGACCGGCGCGGGAATTCCGTGCTCTTCGTATCGGCCGGTCCTGCGATCGAAGCCCGGGGTGAGAAGCGTGAGCTTGGCCGGATCGGTCATGGCGAAGCCCTCTTCCAGCGCCGTGAAGCCGTGCCAGGCCTGCCCCGGCGCCAGCGCCCAGTAGCGCGAATCGCGCGCCAAGAGATCGGTTGAGACGCTCTCCCACGGCACGTCGTGGGTCGCGCCATCCTGCGCCGCATCGCGGATCGAGACGCGATCGGGCACGAACGGATCGAAGAACCAGCGACGCGCGGGATCGCGCTCCTTCTCCTCGAACTCGCGGTGGACCGCCCGGATCTTCTTGCGCAGCTCGATGCCGAGCCGGATCGTGTCGTCCCACAGAACCTCGCCCGAACGACCCTTCATCATCTGCGCGCCGACGTCGAGCGAGGCGAACAAAGGATAGAACGGCGAGGTCGAGGCGTATTGCATGAAGCCTTCATTGAAGCGCCGGTGCTCGACGCGCCGGCGCTGCCCCTTGATATGACTGTCGCGCCGATGGATCTGCGACGCCTGCGAGAAGCTGGCGAGTTGCTTGTGCGTCGATTGCGTCGCGATGATTCCCGGCGAGTCCGCATTCAGGTCCCTGAGGCCCATGGCGAAGCGGCGCTCGTAGAGCGGGTGGAACTTCATGAAGCCGGCCCAGGCTTCGTCGAACATGATATAGTCGCAGAGAGGCCCGATGCGCTCGAGAATCCGATGAGCGTCATAGATCGTACCGTCGTAGGTGCATTGCTCGATAACGGCGACGCGGAAGGGCCGCTCGCGCTTCCAGGCGTCCTTGTCCGTCACCAGCGAACTGGATCGGATCCGTTCGCGGATCGATTTCTCCTCGAGGTCCTCGGGGCGGATAGGGCCGATGAGGCCGTAGGCGTTGCGGTCGGTCGACAGGTAGACCGGTATTCCGCCGGCCATCAACAGGGCGCCCTGATGGGCGGCCTTGTGGTTGTTGCGGTCGAACAGGACGAGGTCGCCCTCTGCGATGAGATTGGTCAGAACGATCTTGTTCGAGGACGACGTGCCGTTCAGCACAAAATAGGTTTTTTCCGCTCCGAAGATCGCCGCGGCCTCTTTCTGCGCCTGCAGGGCCGGGCCTTCGTGCGTCAGGAGATCGCCGAGCTCGAGGATCGAGTTGTCGAGGTCGTCGCGAAACACCGCTTCGCCCAGATGCTCCATGAAGATGCGGCCGATCGGGCTGCGGCTATAGAAGATGCCGCCGTTGTGGCCGGGGCACGTCCAGAGCTGGTTGCCCTCCTCGGCATAGTCGACAAGAGCGCCGAAGAACGGCGTCTTCAACGTCTCGGCGTATTGCTTCAGGCGCGAGACCAGGTTCTTGGCGATGAATTCCGGCGTCTCCTCGGCCAGGAAGACGTAGCCGTCGATATAGTCGAGCACCTCGACCGGTATGTCCTCGAAGCGCTTGCGCCTGACCAGGATGACGATCGGCATGTCGAGGCCGCGTCTGCGCATCAGGTTGATCAGCGAAGCCGCCTTGCCCTCGATGCCCTTCTTGCCCCAGTCGACGACCATGCAGCCAATCGCCGCGTCAGTCTGGACGGCGATCTCCGCGTCCTCGACCCGCCGCGCCTTGATCACCTGGAAGCCCATGCGCTCGATGGCCGCGACGATCTGGTTGACCCTGAGGCCCTCGAGATCGTCGGCGTCGAACATTGGCGCAGAAAACAGGAAGGTGAAGCGCTGGAAGAAGTTCATGGATTGTCGTCCCGGGCGGCTTGAAGGCGCGCGCCGCGCCTGAATGGGGGGCCAGCTAAGACAGAATGCGCATATCAGAAACGAGGAGAATGTCCAAAAGGCAAATTCGCCCGGGCGCCGGCCTGCCGGTTGCATCCATTGGTCGCGGCGAGTCCGGCTGAATTGCGCAGCAAAGTCGGTGCGATTGCCCCGCTGCGCGGGTTAATTGCGCGTGACGGACCTGCACCAGGTGGTCCGTCGACGCCAGACGGGCCGTTCGTCTCGTGCGCTCTCCGTCGGCTTGTGAGTATAATCGTCGCCGAAGGCCGCGCGTTTGGCGACGAGCCGACTATCGCCGAGGCGCGGAGTAAAGCACTTGAGCAAAATCGTACTCACACTCAACGCCGGCTCTTCCTCGCTGAAATTTGCAGCCTTCGCGGTCGCTGACGGCGGCGATATGAGCCAGCTCGCTGCGGGACAGATCGAGGGTATCGGAGCGACGGCCAAAGGCGCCATCAAGGACGCCTCAGGCAAATCGACCGAGCTCGCCTTCGATCCGTCGCAAGGCCGCGTCGATCATCACTCGGCTGTGCGCGCCATCCTCGGCTGGCTCGGCAAGGCCGGCTACGATTCCTCGGTCGTCGCGGTCGGCCATCGCGTCGTGCACGGCGGCCCGGACCTCGTCGACCCGATGCTGATCGACGAGCCCGTGATCGCGAAGCTGAGGCGGCTCATTCCGCTCGCGCCCCTGCACGAGCCGCACAATATCGCCGGGATCGAAGCCTCGATGAGGGCCTTCCCGTCGATTCCGCAGGTCGCTTGCTTCGACACCGCCTTCCATCGCAGTCATCCGTTCGTGGACGACACCTTTGCGTTGCCGCGCTCCTATTACGACGAAGGCGTTCGCCGCTATGGCTTCCATGGCCTTTCGTATGAGTTCATCATGCGGAAGCTGAGCAGAATGGCGCCTCAGATCGCGCGGAAGGACGTGATCATCGCCCATCTCGGCAACGGCGCTTCGATGTGCGCCGTGCACGACGGCCGCGCCGTCGCCTCGACCATGGGCTTCACCGCGCTCGACGGGCTGCCGATGGGCACCCGGTGCGGACAGCTCGATCCGGGCGTGGTGCTCTATCTGATGGCCGAGAAGAAGATGAGCGCGGACGAGGTGTCCGACCTGCTTTGGAAGAACTCCGGCCTCAAAGGGATGTCGGGCATTTCCCAGGACATGCGCGAGCTCGAGGCGTCCGACAGCCCCGCGGCGCGCGACGCCATCGCCTATTTCGTCTCCCATATCCGGCGCGAGCTCGCCGGGCTCGCGGCGACCGTCGACGGCGCCGAGGCCATTGTCTTCACGGCCGGCATCGGCGAACACGCGTGGAAAGTGCGCGAAGCGGTCCTCAACGGCATGGAATGGATGGGAATCCATCTCGACGCCGAGGCGAATCGCGCCAACGCCGAGATCATCAGCGCCAAACACTCTCCGACCCTCGTCTTCGTCATCCCGACCGACGAGGAACGTATGATCGCCGAGCACACGATCCGAACGGTTACGCGCTCTCATCTCTCGCATCGGGAGAGGGCCCGGGGGTGAGGGAACCGCGCCTCGGTCGAAGGCAGGCGCAGTTCCGCCAAGAGTTCGCCCCGCGCCTCCGTACGTCCGGATCGGACGTTATAACCCTGCCCCATGCGGCCGCTTCTGCACCCTTTCCTGGTCAACGGGCGATCCGGCGACCCGGCGCTCTATGTCGAGACCCTGTTCGAGAAGGGCGCGTTCATGTTCGATCTCGGCGACATTTCGAGTTTGTCGCCGCGCAAGATCCTGCGCCTCGAGCACATCTTCGTCTCGCACGCGCACATCGACCACTTCTTCGGCTTCGACCGGCTGTTGAGATTTCTGGTGGGGCGGGAGAAGGTCGTCCGCCTCTACGGACCCGCCGGCTTCGTGGCGCATGTCCATCATAAGCTCGCCGCCTATCGCTGGAATCTGGTTGATCGTTTCGCCGCCGATCTTGTTTTCGTCGTCGCCGAAGTCGACCCCGACCTCGTGGTCCGGACCGCGCGCCTGAGGCTCAAGACCGGCTTTTCGGCCGAACCGGCCGGCGTGGGCGCGCTCGTCGACGGCGTCCTTCATGCCGAGCCCAATTTCCAGGTGTCGACCGCGGTGCTGGACCACGGGACGCCGTGCCTCGCCTTCGCGGCGCAGGAAACGGCGCACGTGAACGTCTGGAAGAACAGACTCAGCGAACTCGGGCTTCCGGTCGGGCCGTGGCTGCGCGCCTTGAAACGCGCGCTTCTCGATGGGCGGCCCGACGATTTTTTGATCGAGGTCGGCGCGCACTCGAAAGGGTCGACCCCCAGAACCGCGCCGCTTGGCGCGTTGCGCGCGACGGCGACGGTTACGCCCGGCCAGAAGATCGGCTACGTGACCGACGCCGCCGACACGGAGGCCAACCGCCAAGCGATCGTGCGGCTCGTTCGCGGCGCCGATCTCCTCTTCATCGAAGCCCCGTTCGCAGCGGCTGACGCAAAGATCGCGGCCGACCGGGCGCATTTGACGACGCTCGCCGCCGGATCGATCGCGCGCGAAGCGGCCGTGCGCCGGGTCGAGCCGTTCCACTTCTCCCCGCGCTACGCCGGCGACCACGCGCGCCTGATCGCCGAAGTCTCGGCCGCCTTTTCCGGCCAGGAGGCCGAGGGAGGACGCCCGTAAGGCGCGACCAACTTGAATGTAGCGGCTGCGGCGCTAAATCTCGCTGATGCAAAAGGTGGGCGATTCCCTTCTCCTCAGCGCTTCCGACCTGGTCGGCCACCTCAATTGCCGTCATTTGACCGAGCTCGATCTCGAGGTCGCGTTTGGGGCCCTCGCAAAACCGCACAAATGGGACCCGCAGCTGCAGCTTCTTTGGGAGCGCGGGTTGCGTCATGAACGGGAATATGTCGAGAGCCTGAAGTCCAAGGGGCTCACCGTCATCTCCATTGAAGGCGTGGGCGTAGACGACGACGCGGCCGCCCGCACCCGCGCGGCCATGGAGGGGGGCGCAGAGATCATCGTTCAAGGCGCCTTTCGCTCGGGCGACTGGATCGGGCGAACCGACGTCTTGCAGCGAATTGATACGCCATCCCATCTGGGCCCCTGGTCATACGAAGTCGTCGACACCAAGCTCGCGCGGGAGACCAAAAGCGGGACCGTGCTTCAGCTCAGCCTCTACGCAGAGCTGGTCGCCGGCGTGCAGGGCCTGCGACCCGCCGTCGGTTATGTCGTCACGCCGAGGGACGAGAAGGAGCCGCAGCCGTACCGGATGGACGATTACGGGGCCTATTTTCGCCGCGCTCGCCTGGACCTCGTCGAATCGATAAACAACCGGGGGAAGGAAGAAACCTATCCCGATCCGAAAGATCACTGCGAGGTTTGCCGCTGGAAGGAACGATGCGAGCGCCGCCGAAGGGAGGACGATCACCTCTCGCTCGTCGCCGGCGCCGCCAAGCTTCAGATCGAGGAGTTGCGGCGTCACGGAATTGAGACGGTGGCGGCGCTCGCGGCGATGCCTCTGCCGCTCGCCTGGAAACCCTCGCGCGGCGCCGCGCAGTCCTACGCGCGCTTGCGCGAGCAGGCGCGCATACAGGTTCGAGGCCGTGAGGCCGGGAAGCTCGTGTACGAGTTGCTGCCGCTGAACCCTGGCTTCGGGCTCGCATGTCTCCCTGAACCCTCCCCTGGAGACCTGTTCTTCGACCTCGAGGGCGACCCGTTCGTTGGGGAAGGCGGGTTGGAGTACCTGTTCGGTTACGCCTATTATCGAGCCGACGGCTCACTGAGCTATACAGCCGATTGGGCGTCTTCGCGCGAACAGGAAAAAACGGCCTTCGAGCGCTTCATCGACTTCGTGATCGCGCGCCTCGAAACGCATCCCGACCTGCACATCTACCATTATGCGGCTTACGAACCCGCCGCGCTGAAACGTCTGATGGGCCGCTACGCGAGTCGCGAACAAGAGATCGACTGGCTGCTGCGCTCGGAACGTTTTGTCGATCTCTTCAGCGTGGTGCGCAACGGACTCATGGCAAGCGTCGAGAGCTACTCGATCAAGAGGCTCGAACCGCTTTACGGCTTTATGCGGGGAACGCCGCTCCCGGAAGCGAACAGTGCGCTTGCCAAGCTCCAGGCCTGCCTGGAGCTTGGCGATTTCGAATTCATTGACGAGAGAGATCGCGGCGTCGTGGCCGGCTACAACCGGGATGACTGCCTGTCGACGCTCGCGTTGCGCGACTGGCTGGAGGAACGACGGGCATCGTTGATCGAAGCAGGCCTGAAAGCGCCTCGCCCCGAGATCCCGGTGGGCGAACCGAGCGAGAAGCTCGACGACCGGCAGCGGAAAGTCAATGCACTACGAGCGCTGCTGACGGAGGGCGTTCCGGCGGATGTCGAGGAACAGACAGAGGAGCAACATGCGCGCTGGCTGCTCGCCTATTTGCTCGACTTCCACCGACGCGAGGACAAGGCCCTCTGGTGGGAGTACTTCCGGCTGCGCGATCTGACGTCGGACGAGCTGCTCGACGAGCGGGCGGCTCTGTCGGGGCTGACCTTCGTCGAAGCGGTCGGCGGCAGCGCGAAGGCGCCTGTCCATCGCTACAGCTTTCCACCGCAGGAGACGGAACTCCGCGGAGGCGAGGAGCTTCGCAACGTTGGCGGCGCGAAATTTGGGACTGTGGAGAAAATCTCGCTCGAAACGCTGCGCGTCGACATCAAGAAACGCAAGGACACCGCTGGCGTTCATCCCGAGGCGGTGTTTGCGCACAAGGTCATCGACGCCGATGTGTTGGCGGATGCCTTGATGCGCGTTGGCGAGCATGTGGCCAACCGAGGAATGCAAGGCGATGGGCCGTATCTCGCGGCCCGGGACCTGCTGATGCGGGCGCGGCCTCGAATTGGAGGCCAGCCGATCCAGACCCCGGGAGAGACCCCGCTCAACTTGGCCCTGCGCGTCGCGCCGGCGATCGACGGGGGAATATTCCCCATTCAGGGGCCACCGGGCTCCGGCAAGACCTATATCGGCGCACGGATGATCTGCGCCCTCGTCGCCGCCGGAAAAACAGTCGGCGTCACGGCGAACAGTCACAAGGTCATCCGCAACCTGCTCGACGAAGTCCTGGCGGCCGGCGAGGAACGAGGCGTCGACGTGCGCTGCATTCAAAAGCTCTCCGAGAAGCCCTCGGAGACGGAAGCCGATCAGCCGGGCCTCCGCTTTGTGACAGCCAACGACGGGCTGCTCGCCGCGATCGGCGACGACTGCAACGTGGCCGGCGGAACGGCATGGCTCTGGGCTTCGCCCGATGCGGCAAACGCAGTCGACGTTCTCTTCATCGACGAGGCCGGGCAAATGTCCCTCGCCAACGTGCTGGCAGCGTCGCAGGCCGCGCGGAGCATCGTGCTGCTCGGCGATCCGCAGCAGCTCGAACAGCCCATGCAGGGCAGTCATCCCGAAGGCACGGACGTCTCTGCGCTCCATCACCTTCTTCAAGGCGGGAAGACGATCGCTCTCGATCGCGGCTTGTTCCTGAACGAGACTTACCGGCTGCATCCCGACATCTGCGCCTATACGTCCGAGCTTTTTTATGAGGGACGGTTGCGGCCGCGCACGGGACTCGAGTCCCAGAGGATCCGGTCCGGCTCACGCTTTTCAGGCAGCGGCCTTCGCTATGTGCCGCTGCCGACCGAAGGCAATCAAAGCAGCTCGCCGGAAGAAGCGGATTGCGTGCGGGATATCGTCGACGAACTCATGACCTACGATACGACCTGGATTGACAAACACAATGTCGAGCGCCCGCTCGCGCTGTCCGACATTCTGATTATCGCGCCCTACAACGCTCAGGTTTTCGAGCTGCAACAGCGCATTCCGGGGGCGCGCGTCGGCACGGTCGACAAGTTTCAGGGCCAGGAGGCGCCGATCGTGATCTATTCGATGACGACGTCGAGCTATGCCGATGCGCCGCGCGGAATGGAGTTCCTGTACTCGCTGAACCGGCTGAACGTCGCCACCTCGCGGGCCAAGGCCTTGTGCATCCTGGTCGCCTCGCCGTCGGTGTTCGAGGCGCAGTGCCGCACGCCGCGCCAGATGCAGCTCGCCAACGCCTTCTGCCGCTATCTGGAGATGGCGACGCCAGTGTAGAACGAGGAATCCCCTTCTCCCCGCGGGAGAAGGTGGCGCGGAGCGCCGGATGAGGGCGCCGAGGTGAGGCGGTTATCCGTCTCCCGGCGACGCGGCTGGCCCCCGCGCATAGCGTCGAGATCGTCGATTATCGCTGAAGGCCATCGTGGCCGCGCTGCAAAATCGCATCCGAGCGATGTTCTCGAGCACGATTCGGATTGACAAAGGGCCTGATATCCAGTACGTCTCGCGTACCATCGGACGGCCCGTGATCCGCTCGTTTCGCAGCAAAGAGACCGAGCGAATTTGGCAGGGCGCCCAGAGCCGCAAGTTCCCGGGCGACGTCCAAAATCGTGCTTTGCGCAAATTACGCCAACTCGATGCTTCGCTCATGTTGGAGGACCTGCGCAACCCGCCCGGCGACCGCCTGGAAGCTCTAAGAGCGGACCGTGCGGGACAATGGAGTATTCGGATCAACGACCAGTGGCGTATTTGCTTTCGTTGGTCCGACGGGGAGGCGCATGACGTCGAGATCGTCGATTATCACTGAAAGGCCATCATGGCTGCGCTGCAAAATCCGCATCCGGGCGATATCCTCAAGCACGAGTTTCTGGAACCGATAAGCCTCAGCCAGAACCAGCTTGCGCACGCGATCGGCGTCCCGCCGAACCGTATTCACGCAATCGTAGCCGGCGCGCGCCGCGTCACCGCCGACACCGACCTGCGCCTCTGCCGATTCTTCGCCCTCTCGGAAGGTTATTTTTTGCGGCTGCAAAACGCCTTTGACACGCTCGAAGCCAAACGCCGAGCCGCCAAGGAGATCGCGAGGATCAGGCCGTTCAAGCCGGACGCGGCCTGAAGCAGCCGCACTTTCCGGGCCGCCGAAACCCCCGAGGCGGCTTTGGGCGCACGGCAGCCGATCCGCGCAAAAAATTCCCTGATCCGTCGCACAGTTTCGCTGTTCCTGCGCAAAAGTTTCGCTGTTCCTTCTATTCGAATTCGCTGAGGCGCTTCTCGCGATTGCATCGCAAGAGCGTTTCCGCGGCGGTCGGCCCTAGCGACGGCGCCACGGCGACCCACGTCCGGCGCCGATGTCTCATCCGTCCGCCGACGGCGCGGCCCGCCGGAAGCGTTGCGCCGGGAGCTCAAGCCGGGGTCAAGAAAAAAGATCTTGACCGCAGCCGGGGGTATGTACTATGTTTGTTCTCAAAAGATGGAGAGCCGCCGACGTCGAACGACCCTTCTCGAATGGAGCTGAGTTTCTGCTTGGTCGTGTGACAAATCATTGAAAACGTTCAAAACGCCAATGGATAGACCTTGTCAAAAGTTGGCATGGGTTTGGGGTTGGCGCCCCATTCGCTTGGCGCCGGCGCCCGATGCGACGCAACTCTCGAGCGGTTCTCTCCATTCGGCCTCATCCGCTGACCTCATCCTGAGGAGCCGCGCAAGCGCGGCGTCTCGAAGGATGATCCAGCTTTGCGGCGCCTGACGTGGGCCCTGGAGCGTCCTTCGACAAGCTCAGGACGAGGGGCCGGGCTGGTTGTTGCAGCCGCCCGGCTCCCGGGAAACACACCCCAACAGTTTGAAAAAATTGACTTATCTGATCGGCAACGGGGCCCTGCCCCCTACCCCGCCGGCGGCTCCGGCCACGGCCGCATCTCGGCTGAGCGGATATCCTCGTAGGCGCGCACCATCGACAGCACCCCGACGTCGTCGAACCGCCTTCCCACGATCTGAAGCCCGATCGGCAAACCCTCGGCGTCGAAGCCGCAATTGACCGACGCCGCCGGCTGTTCCGACATGTTGAAGCCGACAGTGAAGCCGATATGCGGGAACGGGTTCAAGGGGTTGCGGCTCGGCGAGGCCAGTTCGGCCGCAAAGGCGGTCATCGGCGCGGTCGGCGACAGCACATAGTCGAACCGGTGCGTGGCGGCGATCGCGGCCTTGCGCATGGCGAAGATCTGGTTGAAACCGCGAAGAACGTGCTGGCCGGAGAAACCGTCGGCCGACTCGGCCCAGGCGCGGATGAAAGGCAGCATTGCCGCCCGCTTCTCAGCCGTAAGCCCCTCCAGATCGACAAGCGCTCGGCTCCTCCAGAAATGGTCGAGGCCGTCCAGCATCTCCTGGGTCAGGAACGGCGCGAGCGGCTCGACCCGCGCCCCGGCCGCCTCGAAGTCGCGTGCGGCCTGCTCGACCGCTTCCCTGACCTCCCGCGTGGGGCGATCGCCGCAACCCGCCTCCAGCATCAGGCCGATCCTGAGGCCTTCGAGGCTGGCCGGCCGGATCGCCCAATCCAACGGCTCGAACGCGAGGCTCGCATAGTCGCGCACGTCCGGCAGCGAGAGCGTCGCCATCATCAGGCCCGCGTCGGCCGCGTTCCGGGTCATCGGGCCGGCGACGCGGCCGATATAGGGCGGGTCGATCGGAACGCGGCCGGCGCTCGGCTTCAGCCCGACGATTCCGCACCAGCCCGCCGGCAGGCGGACCGAGCCGCCGATGTCGGTGCCGACATGCAACGGCCCATAGAGCGCCGCCGCCGCGACGCCCGCCCCGGCCGACGATCCGCCCGGGTTACGGTCAAGCTTCCAGGGATTCCTGGCGAGCGGGTGAAAGCTCGAGAGCCCGGAGGACAGCATGCCGTAATCGGGCATCGTCGTCTTGGCGAAGATGATCGCGCCTGCCTCCCTGAGGCGCGCGGCGGGCGGCGCGTCGGCCTCCGCCGGCGTCATGTCGCTCGCCGCCGTGCCGAGCGGCGTCGGGTCGCCGCGGGTCGCGATATTGTCCTTGACGGTCGCCGGCACGCCATCGAGCGGGCCAAGCGGATCGTCCTTCATCCAGCGGGCTTCCGAGGCGTGCGCTTGTTGGAGAGCCCGATCCGGCGCATACAGCCAGGTCGCCCGGATATGCGGCTCGAACGCCTCCACCCGCTCGATGACCGAGGCCATGGCCTCGACCGGGGACAGTTGTCGCGAGCGATAGGCGCGGAGAAGCTCGAGGGCTGTGAGACGGAAGGGCTGCACGATTCTCTAAGCCCCTGCCCTCATTGCCACGACATCGCCGAGAGATTGACGGCCGAGACCGGAAGGTTTTTCCACACCCCCTTCAGCTTCGCATTCGCAACCGTCACCGCCGGATACTGGAACAGGAAGCCGTTGACGCAATCCTCGGCGATCTTCCTCTGGGCTTCGCCCAGCGCCGCCTTGAGGGCTTCGAGATTGGGCGCCGACGTCACCTTGGCGTAGATCGCCCGAAACGCCGGGCTGTCGTACTGGAAATAATAGTTGGGGTTGGCGTAGATTCCGATGTCGAGCGGCTCGACATGGTTGACGATGGTCAGATCGTAGTTGTGGTCATGGAAGACGCCTGAGAGCCACTGCGCCCACTCGACCTCCTGGATCTTGGCGTTGACGCCGACCTCCGCGAGCTCTGCTGCGATGATCTGCCCGCCCACCCGGGCGTAGGCTGGGGGCGGCAGGATGAGGGTGAGGTCAAGCGGCGTCGTCACGCCCGCCTCTTTGAGCAGCGCCTTAGCCTTGGCCGGATCGTGCGGATACATCCCGGTGAGGTCGACGTAGCCCGGATCGTTGGGCGTCATCTGGCTGCCGATCGGCGTGCCTAGCCCGTTCATCGCCCCGTCGATAATCGCCTTGCGGTCGATCGCGTAGGCGATCGCCTGGCGCACCTTGAGTTCGTCGAGCGGCTTCCTCTTGTTGTTCATCGCCAGGATCACCTTGCCTTCGGTGCCGCCGATCAGCACCTGGAAGCGCGGATCGTTCTTGAACTGGCCGAGCGCCTGGACGTCTTGAAGGGCCTGGAAGTCGTCGACGTCGCCCGCGAGCAACGCCGCCACCTCCGCCGCCGGATCGGAGATGAACCGGAAAGTCGCGTGCTGGATCGCAATCTTCGCCGGCTCGCGATAGCCGTCCCACTTGTCGAGGGTGATCGAGGCGCCCTTCGTCCACGAAGCGAACTTGTAGGGGCCGGTGCCGACCGGATTGGTCGCCTCGCCCGCCGCGCTCTTCTCGTCGATGATCACCGCGGTTTCCAAGCCCAGGTGAAAGAGCGCGAGGAAGCTCGGTTCATTGAACTTGAGCACGACAGTCATCGGGTCGGGCGTATCGATCGACTGGATGGAGGCGAAGAAAGCCTTGTCCTTGTTGGTCGAGTTCTTGGCTCCGAAGCGCTCGAACGAGAATTTGACGTCCTTCGACGTGAAGGGCTCGCCGTCCTGGAACTTGATGTTCGGCTTGAGCGTGAAGGTCAGCGTCTTGAGATCGGGCGAGAACGTCCATTTCTCGGCGAGCAGCGGCGTGATCGAGAAGTCTTCGTTGATCTTCGTCAGGCCTTCAAAAATATTGTAGTGCGTGATCAGGCCAATCGCCGCCGCCGGCGCCGTCGTCGGATCGAGGCCAGGAGCCGGCTCGAGCACGATGCCGACCGTGACGCTGTCCTTGGCGAACGCGAGACCCGCGGACGCGATGAGAGCGGCGCCGACGGAAACAAGAAGACGGATTGCGCGGCGCATGGTGTGCTCCGGGGCTCAAGGGAGGGGCGCCCGAGCATAACATTGCGCGAGACGAGATCGTCAAGCATGGAAAATCCCTTCTCCCGCAGGGGAAGAAGGGATTCTTGATCGTCAGCCCTGATCTTCGATCAGTCAGCTGGTCTGGGAACCGCCGTTGGCCGGCCGGGCCCGTCGCTCGGCCATGAACCGCTCGAACTCCTCGCGGTCCTTGGCGCGGCGGATCGCGTCGACATATTCCGCGAACTCCCGCTGCGCGTCGTCGAGCTTGCGCCGCTCTTCGTCGAGGCGGGCGAGCTCGGCCGTCCGCCACTCGTCGAACGCGGCGTTGCCGGTCGAAGGTGTGTAGAAGCGGCTTGCGCCCCTCATCGCGCCACACCCCCACGAAGAACCCCAAGTCGAATTTGAAGACATCATGGTGCGTGCGTCCTGCCATTTATTGGTCGCCAGGGTCTGAAGATCGGGTCCGCCGTAGCGGCTCTGCCAGAACTTGTATCCGAGGATCGCCAGACCTATCGGCCAAAAGACGATGAATCCGAGAACCATGGCGAGGATTTCGAACGGGGTCCAACGCGAACCGCCGCGCCGTCGCCAGCGGGCGCCCGCCCATTCGCCCGGGCCGAACTCCCGTGCGCCGTACGAACCGCCCATCGCATTATCCGCCGTGCCCATCAAGGACCTCCTTGCCGTCGGGGCCGCCGCGCCATCGGCTGCAGTCGCGCCCCGCGCGCCTATCAGATTGTCTCGCATTTTGTCCCGCGCAAGGGTGGCGGCCGGAAAAATCGGCGCCGGCGGGTCAATAGTGCTGACCTAAGCGAGCGGGAAATGACAGGCGGCGCTTCGTCCGGGTTCCACGGTTTTCGTCAGCGTCGGGGCTTCATCGACGCAACGTGGACGCGCATGCGCGCAACGTCGCGCATAAGGGCAACCGGCGGACGATCCGTCGGCGGGCTCGGCCAATGCGCCGTCCAAGACGTGGGCCGCCCGGTCGAGGCGCGGCGTCGCGTCGACGAGTTCGCGCGTGTAAGGATGCGCCGGCGTCGTGAACAGGGCGTCGGTCGGGCCGATCTCGACGATGCGGCCCCGAAACATGACCGCGGTCGTCTCGCAAATATGCGCGACGACGCCGAGATCGTGGCTGATCAGCACGAAGGTCACACCGGCGTCGCGCTGCAGGTCGCTCATCAGGTTCAGCGCCTGCGCCTGCACCGACACGTCGAGCGCGGAGACCGGCTCGTCGGCGACAACAAGCTTCGGGCGGGTGATCAGTGCGCGCGCGATTGCGATGCGCTGGCGCTGCCCGCCCGAAAACTCGTGCGGGTATTTCCTGCCATCGGCGGCGCGCAGCCCGACGGCCTCGAGCGAGGCGGCGGCCCGCGCCCGCCGTTCACTGTGTGGGGCGTGTTCGAGCGCCGCAATCGGCTCGGCCACGATTTTTTCGACCCGGTGGCGCGGGTCGAGCGAGCCGTAGGGATCCTGGAAGATCATCTGCATATGCTCACGAAGAGCGCGCAATTCGCGATGCGAAAGATCGAACAGCGAGCGCCCCTCGAGCCGGACCTCGCCCGAATCGGGCCGGTCGAGCGCGAGCGCGATCCTTCCCAGAGTGGACTTGCCCGACCCCGAACTCGCCCACGACGCCGAACGAGCGTCGGGCGAAGACCGAGAAGCTGACGCCGCTCAGCGCCGGACGCATAGGATGGGCCGCGAAAGGGCTCGGCCGCGGCAGGCGATAGCTCTTGAAGACATCAACGACCTCGAGCAGCGGCGGCGCTTCGCTCATGCTTTCCGCCCCAGCTCGCGAGCGCGATGACAACGCGAGATCCGCTCCGAGCCGAACGGGATTTCCGGCGGAGGCGTCGTGGTGCAGAGATCGATCGTCAGCTCGCAGCGGCCGGCGAACGGGCAGCCGGGGCCGAGCTCGTGATGAACGGGCGGGGAGCCCGGGATGGCCTTCAGCCTCGCGCCGCGCCGCGCTCCGGGCTGCGGCCGGGCCTCGAGCAGGGCTCTCGTATAGGGGTTCCTCGGGTCGCTGAGGATCGCATCCACCGGCCCGCTTTCCATGACGAGGCCCGCATACATGACGATCACGCGGTCGCAATGGCCGGCGATCACCGCCAGATCGTGGCTGACGAGCAGGAGCGCCATTCCGGATTCCAGAGCGCAGGCCGTCGATCAACTCGAGAATTCGCGCCTGAACGGTGACGTCGAGCGCCGTCGTCGGCTCGTCGGCGATGACGAGACGCGGCGAGCAGCCGATCGCCATGGCGATCATCGCCCGCTGCCGCTCGCCGCCCGACAGCGCGAACGGATAGGCGTGGGCGGCGCGCTCCGGATCGGCGAGCCGCACATGTTCGAGCAGCTTCACCGCCCGGTCGAATGCAGCCGATCTCGTCATCCCTCGATGCAGGATCAGCGGTTCGGCGACCTGCCAGCCGACGCGGTGCAGGGGATTGAGGGCCGTCATCGGCTCCTGAAAGATCATCGCGATCCGGTCCCCGCGCAGGACGCGCAGGGCCTCCTCCCCGAGACCCAGGAGCTCGCGTCCCTCGAAGCGGATGGAGCCGGCGACGCGAGCCAATTCCGGAGCGAGCCCCATCAGCGCCAGGGCCGTCATCGTCTTGCCGGAGCCCGACTCCCCGACGATGCCGAGAACTTCCCTCCGTCATCGAGCGAGAACGACACGCCGCGGATGATGCGCTCGAGGCCGCGAGGCGTCGCGATGTCGATCACGAGGTTTTCGACCTCGAGCAGCATCTCAGCCTCGCACTTTCAACTTTGGGTCGAGGGCGTCGCGCAAACCGTCGCCGAGAAGGTTCAGTCCGAGGACGCTGAGCGCGATCGCGACGCCTGGATAGACCGCCAGCATCGGCGCGTTGAAGAGCACGTTCTGGGCCTCGGAGAGCATCTTGCCCCACGACGCCTGCGGCGGCTGCGCGCCGAGACCGAGATAGGACAAAGCCGCCTCGGCCAGGATCGCGATTGCGAACTGGATCGTCGCCTGCACGATCAGCGCCGGCGCGATGTTCGGCAAAACGTGATCGACGGCGATCGACAACGGCCCCCGTCCGGCCGCGCGGGCGGCCAAAGCGAATTCGCGCCCGAGCACGCCGTTGGCCGTCGCGCGGGTCAGCATCGCGATGACCGGCACGTTATAGACGCCGATCGCGATGATCGCATTGACGACGCCCGGTCCGTAGGCCGAGGTCAGCATGATCGCCGACAGAAGCGCGGGGAAGGCGAAAACGAAGTCGCAGAACTTCATGATCGCGTCCTCCACGAGACCTTTCGAAAGCGCCGCCGCCAGGCCGAGCAAGACGCCGAACACGAGGCCGATGCCGACCGCCACGACACCGACGAGGATGGACACTCGCGAACCCGCGAGCAATCGCGAGGCGACGTCGCGCCCCAGGCTGTCTGTCCCGAACCAGTGCGCCAGCGAGGGTGGAGAGAGCCTGTGCGGAATGTCGATCGCGGCGGGTGGATAGGGCGTCCAGAAAAAGGAAACCACCGCCGCGGCAATGAGGAAGGTGACCAAAACGGCGCCCAACCAAAGGCTGACGTCCAGGCGCGCGCCAGGCCTCATGCGACGGGATTCCTGAGCCGCGGGTCAATGGCGGCGCAGGCGACGTCGACCACGAAGTTCAACCCGATCACGATGATCGCAATGAGCATCACGCAATCCTCGACCACGAGCGTGTCGCGATTGGAGATCGACTGCAGCATCAGACGTCCGATTCCGGGAAGAACGAACACGTTCTCCACCACGATCGCGCCCGCGATGAGATTGGCGAACTGCAGGCCCATGATGGTCAGGATCGGGACAAGCGCATTGGGCAGGGCGTGCCGCCACAGCGCCGCGCGTCTCGACACGCCCTTGGCGCGGGCGGTGCGCATGAAATCCTCGTTCAGCGCCTCGAGCAGCGCCGATCGCGTGACCCGGGTCAGGATCGCCGCCTGGACCACGCCAAGAGCGACGGCTGGAAGCGTGAGCGCCCTCAACGCCTGTAGCGGCTGTTCCCAGCCGGGGAAGCCGCCTGCCGGCACGAGGCGAAGCGTGACCGCAAAGACGATCACCAGCAGGATCGCCAGCCAGAAGTTCGGCACCGCGAGCCCGATCTGGCTCGCCGCCATCACGATCGCGTCGCCGGGACGGCTGCGCCTGTCCGCCGCGTAGACGCCAGCCGTGAGCGCGATGAAAGCCGCAAGCGCCATGGCCATGACCGCCAGGGGCGCGCTGATGGACAGGCTCGAAGCGATGAGAGGGCCGATCGGAGAACCGTACGCGTACGAGAGGCCGAAATCGCCATGCAGCGCCCCGCCGATCCAGTGGGCGTAGCGGACATAGACGGGCTGGTCGAGGCCAAGCTTGTGCGCCAGCGCGGCTACGGCCTCCGGCGTCGCCGTCGGTCCGAGCATCGTCTCGGCCGCGTTGCCCGGCAGAATATCCATGACGGCGAACACGATGACGGACGCCGCGACAAGCGTCGCCGCGAGAACCGCCAGCCGTTGCAGGAGGTAGAGGAGCATCGCGGTAGGCTAAGGCTTCCAGCGATGCCGAGACAAGCGCTCAGGAGGTCTTCGCGGCGAGCGCGGTGGCGAGGCGAAGCGAGATCGTCGACGAAAGGGCGCGGGCGACTCGGATCTCGGCGTCCCGGGCCGCGCGCAGATCGGCGTAGCGCTGAGTCGTGCGGTCGTAGGCCGCCGCCTCGCTCGCGGTTCCCTTCAAGACCTCCTTGCCCCCATCGACCTTGATCAGCGAGTATGTGGCGTCGCCGGTCAGCGTCGCCGAGGAAGCGACATTGATCTCGGAATTGATCGTCGGCGTCTGGGTCCCGAGCGCGACCGTGACGACGAGACGATATTTCGGCGGCGAAGCCGTCTGGCCGGTTCCGTTGAGGTCGGCGATCAGGTCCTCGGCGAGGTAATGTCCGATGCGGTTGGGAATCGGCGCCACTTCGATCGCACGCATGTCCTCGACCAGGCCTGGGTGAGACGCCTCGCCGTAGAGCGGCGTGAAGCAGCCCGATAGGCCGCCTGCGAGCAGGAGAGCGGCGGCGCTGCCGCCCCTTCTCCCCGCACGCCGGGAGAAGGGGCCCTGGCCCTCTTCCCGCCCCGCGAGGAGAGGGGACATGAACCGACATAACACCCTAGACCACGACATTGACGATCCTGTTGGGAACGATGATGACCTTGCGAGCCGGCTTATTATCCATCGCCCGGGCGACGCCGTCGAGGGCGAGCGCGGCCTCTTCGATCTGCTTGGCCTCGGCGTCCCGTTCGATCGTGAGCTCGCCCCGCTTCTTCCCATTCACCTGCGCGACATAGGTGACATGGGTCGCGACGATGAGGTTGCGGTCGACGACCGGCCACGGGCTCTGGGACACGAAGGTCGTGTGGCCCAGCGCCTCCCAGCATTCCTCCGCGAGATGGGGCATCATCGGGGCAAAGCACTGGACGAGGATGTCGCCCGCCTCGGCCAACGCGGTGCGGAGGTCGTCGGCGACCGGCGTCGCATCGATCGCGCCGATGGCGGCGCTCAGAGCGTTGGCGAATTCGTAGATCGTCGCGATGCAGACATTGAAGCGCAGCCGCTCGATCTCGCCCTCGACCTTGGCGAGAGCGCCATGAGCGACCTGGCGGATGCGTCTGGCGGCGTCGCCGAAGACGACCGGGCGCTCGGGTCGCTCGGAGCCGGCGACACGCTCGATTTCGCAGACGAGGCGCCACAGACGCTGCGTCTGCTTAAAGGCGCCTTGGACGCCGGCCTCGGTCCAGATCACGTCGCGCTCGGGAGGCGAATCCGAAAGCATGAACCAGCGGGCCGTATCTGCGCCGTAGGTCGCGATGATGTCGTCCGGGTCAACCGTGTTGCGCTTCGACTTGGACATCTTCTCGACCGGACCGATCTCGACCTCTTCGCCGCTGTCGACCCTGACCGCGCGCCGGCTCCCCGTGTCCGCCTCGAGATGGACCTCGGACGGCGCCACCCATTGCCCCGACGCGTCACGGTAGGTCTCGTGGACGACCATGCCCTGGGTGAACAGGCCGGCGAACGGCTCGTCGAGATCGAGATGGCCGCACTTGCGCATCGCGCGGGTGAAGAAGCGCGAATAGAGCAGATGCAGGATCGCATGCTCGATGCCGCCGATGTACTGGTCGACCGCCAGCCAGTGATCGGCGACCGCCGGATCGTCCGGGGCCGCATCGTTCGCGGGATCGGTGAAGCGGACGAAGTACCAGGACGAGTCGACGAACGTGTCCATCGTGTCGGTCTCCCGCCGGGCCGGCCCTCCGCATTGCGGGCAGGCGACGTGCTTCCAGGTCGGGTGCCGGTCGAGCGGATTGCCGGGCTGGTCGAAGGTCACGTCTTCCGGCAACCTGACCGGCAGGTCCTTCTCGGGGACCGGGACGACGCCGCAGTTCTCGCAATGGATCATCGGGATCGGGCAGCCCCAGTACCGCTGGCGGGAGACGCCCCAGTCGCGCAGCTTGTAGTTGACCTGCCGCTTGGCCTGCGGAGAACCGCCGATCGCCACCGCCTCCAGGCGCCGGGCGACCTCCTCCTTGGCCGCGTCGATTGTCATCCCGTCGAGGAAGCGGGAGTTGATCATGACGCCGTCGCCGTCATAGGCGACCGTGTCCACCGTGAATGTTTCGGGATCGACGTCGGGCGGGCAGACGACGGGCGTCGCGCCGAGCCCATAGACGTTGACGAAGTCGAGGTCGCGCTGATCGTGCGCCGGGCAGCCGAAAATCGCGCCGGTGCCGTATTCCATCAGGATGAAATTCGCGACATAGACCGGCAGCCGCCAGTCCGGGTCGAACGGGTGAACGACCCTGAGGCCGGTGTCGAAACCTTTCTTCTCCGCGGTCTCGATCGCCGCGACCGACGTGCCGACCTTGCGGCATTCCTCGATGAAGGCGGCAAGCTTCGGATCGTGCCGGGCCGCGGCGGCGGCGAGCGGATGGTCCGGCGCGATCGCCATGAATTTCGCGCCGAACAGCGTGTCAGGACGCGTCGTGTAGATTTCGAGCTCGTTCGCCTCCGGTTCGCCGGCGAGCGGTCCCCGCGTCGCCGGATCGACGACGAAGCGGATCATCAGGCCTTCCGAGCGCCCGATCCAGTTGCGCTGCATCAGGCGCACCTTTTCCGGCCAGCGGTCGAGACGGTCGAGGCTCGCGAGCAGATCGTCGGAATAGTCGGTGATCTTGAAGAACCATTGGGTGAGCTCGCGCTGCTCGACGACAGCGCCGGAGCGCCAGCCGCGGCCGTCGATCACCTGCTCGTTGGCGAGCACCGTCTGGTCGACCGGGTCCCAGTTCACCTTCGATTTTTTGCGCACGACGAGGCCGGCGCGGAGAAAGTCGAGAAACAGCTTCTGCTGGTGCTTGTAGTAACTCGGGTCGCAAGTCGCGATTTCGCGCGACCAGTCGAGCGACAGCCCCATCGACTGCAGTTGCGCCCGCATCGTCTCGATATTGGCGTAGGTCCATGTCGCCGGATGCGTGTCGTTCTGCATCGCGGCGTTTTCCGCCGGCATGCCGAACGCGTCCCAACCCATCGGATGCAGGACGTTGAAGCCGCGCGCACGCCTGTACCGCGCGACGACGTCGCCCATGGCATAATTGCGCACGTGCCCCATATGAATCCGCCCCGACGGGTAGGGAAACATCTCCAGCACGTAATATTTGGGCCGCGGATCGTCGTTGGAGGTCTTGAACACCTGCGCGTCCGCCCAGGCCTTACGCCACTTGGGCTCGGATTCACGCGCGTTGTAGCGTTCGGAACGCATCGGCCGGACAGTCTCGTTTTCGGGCTTTTGAAGTGCGGCGCGACAAACCACGGTTTGACTAAAGGGTCAAATGACGACGCCCGGAGAAGCGAGCAATCTGTCCACAGAAATGCGCCGAAACTTCTCGACCTCGCGCAGGTTACTTGACATTTTTGTGACGAAACCTGTCGAGCCCTACGAGAACTCCCCATGAGCCCAAGCGAACCCGTCCTGCACGCAACGCCGATCCTGAACCTCAGGCCGACCCAGCTCTCCGTGGGAATGCAGGAGGTCCGCCGAAAGCGCGATGAGTGGCGGAAGAAGACGGCGACGGACCTGTCCAAGTTCCTTCAGTCGCACATGGTTCCGACGATCCTCGGTCCGCGCGGCCAGCACTACCTCATCGACCACCACCATCTCGCGCTCGCCCTGCATGAAGAAGGCGTCGACAGCGTGTTCGTCACGGTGGTCGCCGATCTCAGCCGCCTGCCGGCCGACCCGTTCTGGAACATGATGGATTTCCACAGCTGGGCCCACCCCTACGACGGCAAGGGTCGGCGGCGTTCGTTCTCCGACCTGCCGAAGACGGTCGCCGGCATGGAGGACGATCCCTACCGCTCGCTCGCGGGCGCGCTCCGCTACAACGGCGGAATTCGCCAAGGATTCGACTCCCTTCGCCGAGTTCCTGTGGGCGGATTTCTTCCGCCCGCGCATCAAGGCGAAGACGGTTCGGTCGGATTTTGACGCCGCGCTGACCGAGGCGCTCGCGCTGGCGAGGACGGGAGACGCCGACTACCTGCCGGGCTGGTGCGGCCCGCACGGTTTTGCCGCGGTCGATCCGGGCAAAGGGAAAACGGGAAAGAACAAGGCCAAGGCGACCGGCGGCTGAACGGGTCGTCGCGCGCACGCACGCGCGGAGGCGACAATGGTGGAACAGGTGGTGGACCCGGCCAAACTCTCGACGCCCAGGCCACGCGTTGAAGGCGGCTGGCTGCGAGACAATTTTCGCCGAGCTGCGAAATTGCTTTCGACGTCGAGGCCGGCGATGTTCTCATTGTCACCTGCCTTAACCCCCTCCTATTATGTCTATAAAATTACTGGACTAAAACTACGGCTGCAAGCGCCTCCTTCCCTCGGTAAAAATCTTGGCCTATGGACTCCCGCCTGCGGCATGACAATGTCGGAAGCTTCGACGTGACAGATTTTGGCGCCCAAGCCTTTGAAATCGCTCGAGCGCTGCCAGTTTTGCGCAGGGCCGCCGCGGCGGCTAAAACGGTTGCTTGCAGGGACGAGGAAAGACAGAGGGAAAGTTGCAGGTTCCGGCGCCTAAGCCTCCGAAATCGCCTGCGTGCAAAAGGATTCGCACGGGCAGCCGGGGCGGCATGAACGAACTCGCATCGCGAACGCCCGTCCATTCATGACCTCCCGAGATTCCCTCCGACGGATCAATGGATTGGCGGTCGCCGCGGCGGTCCTGTTCGCGGCCGGAGTGGCGACCGCGCTCGTTCTCGATAGGATCGGCCTGCCGGCCGGGCTCGTGCGAGCGATTGGCCCGGTCCTGACGCTGATCGGACTCGCCGTCTTCGGCCTCGGCGCCCGCAACGCTGATCTCGCGGCCTTCCTGGCGGCGAGACGCAGCGCGCCTGCGTTCTACGGCGGGCTGGCGTTGGCGGCGGTCGCCGCGGGAATGGCGCTCTGCCTCTATCCCGGGCTGGGGTCGTTCTCCGACCCTCCCCCGCTCGGGGTCGCGGCGGGAGCTGCGCTCGGCGCGATCGTCTTTGGACCCTTGGTCCGGAGCTTCGGCGCGACCTCCGCGAACGACATTGTCGCGACACGCTTTTCAGGCTCCCCCGCGGCCGTCGTCTCGGGGATTGTCGCGTGGGCGACCGCGGCGGCTACCGCGCTCGCCGGTTTTCAGATCGCTGTCGCGGCGGCCGAGACCCTCGTGATTCCGGACCGCATGCTGGCCGAAGCGATCGTGTCGACGGCGCTGGTCTTGAGCGTGGCGCCCGGCGGCCTCGCCGGCGTTATCTGGTGCTCGGCCGCAAGCGCCGGCGAACTGGCCATGATAGTCGCCTTGGGCTCGGCGTCGGCCTGGATGCGCGGCCTCGCGCCAATCGGTTCGTTCCCCGTGGTCGCCCCTGCGCCATTGGCGCTCGACTCTCCATTGTCGCTTGCGCCGCTTCTTGCCTCCGCCCTCGCAGCGGCCAGTTTCTTTGCACTGCAGTCGCCGGCGATCGCGAGCCGAGACGCAGCCTCGGCGGTCAGGGCGGGGATCGGCGGATTCGCTATCTGCGCGGCGCTCGTCGTCACAGCGGTCGCCGCGCTTTCCACCTTTCCCATCGACATCGGCGCGCACGCCGCCGATGCGGTCGCCGGTTCGTTCGTTGGCGCTGCGATGCTGGCTTCGACTCTGGCGCTCGCGGGCGTCGGCATGCATGCCTCGTCGCGCGCCTTCGGCGTCGTGCTGACGGAGGGACGGCGGCCTTTTCCAAGGCCCGCCAGCGTGCGCCTGGCGCGGATGCGCGCTTCGCAGGTCGCCCTCGTCATCGGCTGCGCGATCTGCGACAGTCGAGGCTTCGTCGAGTCCCGCACGGCGCTCGTCATCGCCCTGGCCCTGTCGCTCGGGCTTACGACTCCCATGATCGCGCTGGCGGCGATCGCGCGGGTTGGACCAACTGCCGCGAGCGTCGCCGCGCTGGTCGCCGTGGCGGTCGGCGCCAAGCAGGCGATCGGGATGGAGTGGCCGCCCACTGCAGCCGAGGCATTCGAAGCCGCCCTCGCCGCCGCCGCCGCGGCGTATGTCGCGGGCTTCCTCGTCTCGCTGGCCGCGCCGAGACGCGGGCCGGCTCCGACGCCCGGCGCGTTCGACCTCTTTGCGAACCCGGCGGCGCCGTCAGGGCGGGACAAGCAGCAGCTGGCGCGCTTCGTCATAGACCCGCCGATCGCCGGCAGCCAGGATCCGCCCACCCTTGGTCGGATCCTCGCCGTCCCAGGTCGTGATGACGCCGCCCGCTCCTTCGATGATCGGCGCGAGGGCGACAACGTCGTGCGGCTTTAGGTTGGTCTCGATCACGAGATCGATGAAACCGGCGGCGAGGGCGCAATAGGCATAGCAGTCGCCGCCGTACCGAGGCAGCCGCGTCTTGCTTTCGACTCGGCGATACGCCTCCTGGTCCGCCTCCTCCCGGATCAGCAGCGGGCTCGTGGTGAACAAGGACGCCTGGCTGAGCGAGGCGCAGGCGCGCGTGCGGAGGGACCGCGTCGTCCAGTCAGTCGGCGGCGAGTCGCCCCGAGCCGCAGCCAGGGTCCGGAGCCGGGAGCGTTTGCCGTCGCCATAAAAGCGCTCCCTGGTGAAGGGTTGCGCCATCATGCCGTACACCGCGCGGCCGCGATGCATGAGCCCGATCAGCGTGCCCCAGGTCGGTATGCCGGAAATAAAGCTCTTCGTTCCGTCGATCGGGTCGAGCACCCAGACATATTCGGCGTCGGGACGATCCGAGCCGTATTCTTCGCCGATGACGCCATGGTCGGGAAAGGTCTGTCCGATGAGCCGCCGCATGGCCGTCTCGGCGCCGCGATCGGCTTCCGTCACCGGATCGAACGGTCCTCCCCTGGATTTGTCCTCCGCCCCGATCGCGGTGCGGAAGAACGGGAGAATCACTTCGCCCGAAACTTGGGCGAGGCGCTCCACGAAGGCAGCGAAGTCGACGGCGGTCATGAGATATCCCCTGAAAAAAAGTCCGAAAGCCATGCGTAATCGGCATGTCTGCCATCCCGGCGCACAGCGGCTTTCGGCTCTCGGCCGAAATCGATAATCGAGATAACCTTTTGTTCTAGCTCCTTGAAAGAGCATCAAAGCAGCGCGGACCGAGTTGGCCGCGACTTCGCGTTGCGCAAGACCCTGGCCGACCGCGGCCTCGCGAACGAAGAAAGCTCTTGCAAGCGCGTCCCTCCGCACCGATATTGCTGCGGTGCGGCATGGTTTGCCGCACATGCCCTCCTTGGGCGTTTCCTCCCTAGACTGAAGGCCGCCTCAGGGCGGCCTCCTTTTTTCGCCGCGCGAGAACGTCGTCTCCCGCTATTCCGCAGCGAGGCGGTTCGGCCTCAGGCCCCTTGAGAATTCGCCCGCCAGCGCCTTCGCGGCGGCGAAAAGATCGTCACGCAACATGGTCCATCTCTCGTTCCTGACGATGCTGCGCTCGTCCAGGTAGAGCGCCCTCGCGATTTCGATCTGAACCGCGTGAATCCCCCTGTCCGGAGCCCCGAAGTGCTCCGTGATGAATCCGCCCGCGAACGGCTTGTTTCGTCGGATCCGGTATCCCGCGCCGCGCAGGCTCGTCTCGAGGGTCCCGATAACGCCCGCGGCGGCGCTCGCGCCGTATCGATCGCCGAGCACTATGTCCACTCCTCCCACGTCGGCGGCGTTGCTGGGCATCGAGTGACAGTCGAGGAGAACCGCGAGCCCGAACCGTCGATGGGCGCGGTCGACAAGCGCCCTCAGTCCCTCATGGTAGGGTTTGTAGAGGGTCTCGATGCGCGCGAGACCCTCCGAGATGGGGATCCGCTGTCTGTAGATGGGCTGGGCGTCGCCCACGACCCTGGGAATGGTGCCCAGACCCACTGCCACCCTCAGCGAATTGGTATTGGCGTAGTCCGGAACGTTCCCTTCGAAGACCTTGGGATCGAGTTCGTATGGCTCGCGGTTGACGTCCAGGTAGGCTCTTGGAAACTTCGCCCGCAAAAGAGGCGCGCCGAGCGCGACGCAGGGAAGGAACAGCTCGTCCACGAACGCGTCCTCGGACCGACGCAGCGTCAGTGGGTCGAGGCGGGAGGCGGCCAAGAAACGCTCGGGATAGGTCGCGCCCGAGTGCGGAGAACTGAAAACAAGCGGGGAGGACAGTCGAGCCGGTTCAATCGTCTCGATCGGCGGATCGAAGTCCGACGCAGTCAACCGCACAAGTTCGTCCATCGTCTCTCCTGCAAGCGTCGGGCTTGCTCTCGGCTCCCGCTTCAGCTTCTATTATACGCATGAGGCGCGCGCGCGCGAGGCCTGCGCGCCGGTTTAAAGAATATTTACCTCGGCACGGCAAAGTTTAGGCTTCATTGGGGGGACAGGAATGCGTACGCCAGTCGAGATATCCCCGAAAATCTTGCTTGCCGAGGACGACAACGACATGCGTCGTTTTCTCGTCAAGGCTCTGCAAAATGCGGGCTACGCGGTGGCGTCATTCGACAACGGGGTCTCAGCATACAATCGCCTGCGTGAGGAGCCATTCGAACTGCTGCTGACCGACATCGTCATGCCGGAAATGGATGGGATAGAACTCGCCCGTCGGGCCACCGAACTCGATCCGGAAATCAAAGTCATGTTCATCACCGGCTTCGCCGCGGTGGCGCTGAACCCGGACAACAACGCCCCCAAAGACGCGCGGATTTTGTCGAAGCCCTTTCACTTACGCGACCTCGTTAACGAGGTCGAGCGGCTGCTGAGGGCCGCTTGACGGCGAGGAGCGCCTCGGCTGTCCGAATCGGCGGGAGACGAGGGCGCGTCCAACGGGTCTCGGTTTGGCTGTCGCTCGCGCTCAGCCTCGCGTTCTGGGCGCCTGCTTCGGCGGAAACGTCGCGACTCGATGCTATTTTAGCCTCGCGGGTCCTCAAAGTCGGCACGACCGGCGACTACCGCCCGTTCACGACCCTCGACAAGACGACGGGCGAGTATTCCGGCCTCGATATCGATCTTGCCCGCTCGCTTGGAGCAGCGCTTGGCGCGAAGGTCGAATTCGTGCCGACCACTTGGGCAGGGCTCGCCCACGACCTTGCCCGCGGCGCTTTCGATATTGCCATGGGCGGGATTTCGGTTACCCTCGACCGGCAAAAGACGGGCTTCTTCTCCACCCCTTATCTGCGGGACGGAAAGTCGGCGATTGCGCGTTGCGCCGACTCGGCCATGTATCAGACGATGGCGGACATCGACCGACCGGAAGTGCGCGTCATCACCAATCCGGGAGGCACGAACGAGCGCTTCGATCGAACTCGCCTCCACGCTGCCGACATCATTGTTTATCCAGATAATCTGACGATCTTCGACCGTTTGGCCGAGGGGCGCGCCGACGTGATGATCACCGACGCGTCCGAGACGCGTTTTCAGCAGAAGCTGCACCCGAATGTGCTGTGCGCCATCCATCCCGACAAGCCATTCGATTTCGGCGAAAAGGCCTTCTGGATGGTCCCCGACCCCGCCCTTAAGGCCTTCGTCGATCAATGGCTCCACATCACGATGGAGGATGGCGAGTTCGACCGCCTCAATGCAAGGTGGTTCCGGTAAGTGACCGGCGGACGGTTGATCGAGCCGTCCGCGAAAGCGACGCGCCGTCTCTCACAAAGATGGCTTAATGGACATGCGCGCCGCCGCCGAAGCCGCCCATATGTCCACCGCCGAAGCCGCCCATATGTCCACCGCCGAAGCCGCCCATATGGCCGAAACCTCCGCCGCCAAAGCCGCCCACATGGCCGAACCCTCCAGCGATGTGGTTCCCGCCAAATCCATGTGCGCCGTTGTAGCCATAGCCGCGACCATAACCATAGCGACCATAACCATAACCGCCACCGCCGTAACCGCCATAGCCATAGTAGCCGGGGTACCCGTAGCCGAAGCCGTAGTCGCCATAGTCCGGCCCGTAATAGCCGTAGTCGGAGCAGGCGCCACCGCCATAGTACCCATAGTCGCAGGAATAGGGATAGGCGGAGCCCAGGCCAAGTCCGAGGATGCCTCCAATGACGCCCGCAGCAGCCGCGGCGCCGGGGTTATAGCCGTTGTTGTAACGGTTGTAGCCGTAGACGTGGCCGTGCAAAGCTCGATGCCCGTAGACGTGCGCGACATGCCGGGAATGCCCAGGATGATAACGCCCAGCGTGATGAACCACCGTTGCAGCGTCAGCAGGCTCAAACAATGGGCGCCCATCAGCGCGGCCGCCCCCAGAGCCAGAACCGAAAGACGAAACGAAGAAAAGGAAGAAATAGTCATAGGCAACTCCTACAGTACCAGCGACCATGAGCCGCATCGACCCCTGATAAATCGCTCGAAAAGCAGAAACGCGTCAACTTGGCGCGTGTTCCCAGTCCACACTTAGGCCGCCAAATGGACCAAATGATGCAATTCCGACGTGTTCGGAGCTAAATTAATCTTTCGCATCGGCCTCGTGGCGGCCCGCCTGCGCCAAGCCCGAAGAAAGTCGCGTAAAAAAATCGGGACGGGCACGACCGCCCGTCCCGATGAACCTGGCGTTTCTTGATCAGTGAACTTGACGTCTCTTGATCAGTGGAAGTGCGCGCCGCCCGCTCCGAAGTGGGCGCCGCCACCTGCGAACTGAGCGCCTCGCATTCCCCCGAAATGAGCGCCGCCGACATGCGCGCCCCCAAATCCGGCTCGTGCGAAGTGGGCGCCGCCAAAACCCCGGTGTCCGAAGCGGGCAGCACCTACTCGGGGAGCGCCCGCATCGCCGAAGCTCGCAGTTGTCAGCCCCGGCCTAACCCAAGTACGCATCCCGGGCCGGAACCCATAGCGATTGTATCCGAAGCGATGGAATCGCCCGTAACCATAGCCGGACGCGTAGGGATAGCCGTACCCGTACCCGACGCCGAAAAACGGCGCGCCGTAGCCGAAGCCATAGCCGAGAGCGTAGTCCGGATAGCCATATCCGTAGTCATAAGCATAAGGATATCCGGAGCCGTAATAATTCGCCCCGTAGTAGCCGTAGGGCGGACAATACTCGCCCGGATAAGCGGCGCTCGGATAGCCGTAGGCGCAATTATAGTTGTACGTGTACGTGGACGGGTACGTTCCGACCAACGCCGTGGCGTTAGATAGTCCGCCAGAGTATCCGTAGGGATACGTATAGCCAGAGTACCCATAGGGATTCGTATAGCCGAACGGCGCGCCCAGAACCCCGCCGACGATGTCACCCGCCAGCGCGCCCGCGCCACCGAAGATGTCCGCGGTTGCCGTGGCGGCGCCTCCGACGACGTCGCCAGCCGCTGCGAAGGGGGCCGTCGCAACCGCCGCCGGCGTCGTGAACGCGTACCCGGTCGTACGATAAGCCCCGTACCGATAGGCGGGCCGATGAACGACGATATGGTGGGTGCGATAGCCCCAGTAAGCCGCATGATGCCTCGAATACGTCCACGCCCACGCGGGAGAGGCGACGGACAGGGCGAGCGTCGCCGCGCCGACCGCCAATGCAGGAAGACGAAGAGCCTTGCATGTCATGACACAAACCTCCTTGGCAGGCGGCGCTGGAGGCGCCGCCAACACGTGGTCTTCAAACCGCCGAGGAGAGACAAAGGCTGCAAGGAGCGTTCAAAGTTCCGTTCACGTTTTCGTGTCCGAAATCATATAAATTAAATTGAAGAACTTGAAATGTGGCAACGTCAAACCTTCCGAATCAAACGCTGCAAAAATCTCGGTTTAGGCGAAAGTAGTTTGCTTCACGGTCATGGATATTGTTTGGAATTGGCGGACCGTCTCCCACCTGCAATTCTCACCATTATATCTTCTATGTGGTATACCGGGCGCCCGGCCCCGCGGTCGCCTCGATAAGCGACCATGCGAAAAGCATAACTCGGGTTCCGGGCCCTTGACGGTGTAGACGTCCTCTCCTATTTGAGCGCCGCTGGCACTCGCCGTCATCGAGTGCTAACAATACGCCCCGAGGGGGTCTCGAGAGAGGAAAGCTAAAACATGAAATTCCGTCCATTGCATGACCGCGTCGTCGTCCGCCGCCTTGAAGGCGAGGAGAAGACGAAGGGCGGCATCATCATTCCGGACACCGCAAAAGAGAAGCCGCAGGAAGGTGAAATCATCGCCGTAGGCCCCGGCGGCCGCGACGAAAGCGGCAAGCTCATCCCGATTGACGTCAAGAGCGGCGACAAGGTCCTGTTCGGCAAGTGGAGCGGCACCGAAGTCAAGATCGACGGACAGGAGCTCCTGATCATGAAGGAGTCCGACATCATGGGCGTCATTGGGTGACCGGCCCACGGTTCTTCCGATAGCCCATTTCCCTAAAAATTGCGCCCCAGAGGGGCAGGAGAGAGACAACAATGGCTGCCAAAGACGTACGTTTTTCCTCCGACGCGCGCGAGAAGATGCTGCGCGGCGTCGACATCCTCGCCAACGCCGTCAAGGTGACGCTCGGCCCCAAGGGCCGCAACGTCATCCTTGACAAGTCGTTCGGCGCGCCCCGCATCACCAAGGACGGCGTCACCGTCGCCAAGGAGATCGAGCTCGAGGACAAGTTCGAGAACATGGGCGCGCAGATGGTGCGCGAGGTCGCCTCGAAGACCAATGACACCGCCGGCGACGGCACCACGACCGCGACGGTCCTTGCCCAGGCGATTGTCCGAGAAGGCGCCAAGCTCGTCGCGGCCGGCATGAACCCGATGGACCTCAAGCGCGGCGTCGATCTCGCTGTCGCCGAGGCGGTCAAGGACATCGCCAAGCGCTCGAAGAAGATCAAGGACTCGGCGGAAGTCGCCCAGGTCGGCTCGATCGCCGCCAACGGCGACAAGTCGATCGGCAAGATGATTTCCGACGCGATGCAGAAGGTCGGCAACGAGGGCGTGATCACGGTCGAGGAGGCTAAGAGCCTCGAGACCGAGCTCGACGTCGTCGAAGGCATGCAGTTCGACCGCGGCTACCTGTCGCCCTACTTCATCACCAACCACGAGAAGATGGTGGCCGAGCTCGAGGATCCCTACATCCTGATCCATGAAAAGAAGTTGTCGTCGCTTCAGCCGATGCTGCCCGTGCTCGAGGCGGTCGTTCAGACGTCGAAGCCCCTCGTCATCATTGCTGAGGACATCGAGGGCGAGGCGCTCGCGACTCTCGTCGTCAACAAGTTGCGCGGAGGCCTGAAGGTCGCAGCGGTCAAGGCGCCGGGCTTCGGCGATCGGCGCAAGGCGATGCTCGAGGACATCGCGATCCTCACCGGCGGCACGATGATCGCCGAGGATCTCGGCATCAAGCTCGAAAACGTCACGGTCCAGATGCTCGGCAAGGCCAAGCGCGTCCGGATCGAGAAGGAGAATACGACGATCATCAACGGCGCCGGCAAGAAGTCCGACATCGAAGGTCGCGTCGCCCAGATCAAGGCGCAGATCGAGGAGACGACCTCCGACTACGACAAGGAGAAGCTGCAGGAGCGTCTGGCCAAGCTCGCGGGCGGCGTCGCGGTGATCCGCGTCGGCGGCGCGACCGAGATCGAGGTCAAGGAGAAGAAAGACCGGGTCGACGACGCCCTCAACGCCACCCGTGCGGCGGTCGAAGAAGGCATCGTAGCGGGCGGCGGCGTCGCGCTATTGCGCGCCAAGGCCGCGGTCGCCAAGCTCAAGAGCGAGAACGCGGACGAGCAGGCTGGCATCAGCATCGTGCTGAAGGCGCTCGAATCGCCGATCCGGCAGATCGCGGAGAACGCGGGCGCCGAAGGGTCGATCGTGGTCGGCAAGGTCGGCGAGAACAAGTCGCAGAACTGGGGCTTCAACGCCCAGACTGAGGAGTACGTCGACATGATCGAAGCCGGGATCGTCGATCCGGCCAAAGTCGTGCGCACCGCGCTGCAGGACTCGGCCTCGGTCGCCGGCCTTCTCATCACCACCGAGGCTATGGTCGCCGAAGTGCCGAAGGACAAGCCCGCTCCGGCGATGCCGGGCGGCGGCGGCATGGGCGGCATGGACTTCTGAACCAGAGCCCCCTCTCCCGCCGTGCGGGGAGAGGGCCAGGGTGAGGGGCAGGGCCAACTCCGAAAGCCCACGTCCCCTCATCCGGGCTTCGATCGTCTTCTCCCCGCAAGCGGGGCGAAAGAACAAAGGGCGGCTTCGGCCGCCCTTTCTGTTTGCGGGTCGCCCGGCCAAGCCGCGCGTAGCTACTTCCCTTCGAAGGCGAGGCCAGACTTCAAGACGAAGACGATGACCAGCCGCTGGCCATGCCGGAGTCGGAGGACATCGAACTCGATCGGTCCGGAGCCGAGACAATCTTTTGCGAGACGGTCAGCGGAGCAGGCGATGCAAGAAGGGCCCGGCGCCGCGCGCTATCGGGTTCGACTTCGTTAACTATGTTCTCCAGGAACATCGACCATTGTCCTGCTGACGCCATAATTATGTTCTATCTTTGTTCTCTTGGCTGACGCGATTGAGAAAGCCGGTTGCCGCGCCCCTCGAAGGTATTTCATGCACGCCGCTCGCCCAAACGTTTCCGCGAGCCGCGGCGCCCCTTGCTCATAAGCCATTGTAAAAGCTCACTTCGGAAAGAGAGAGTAAAGGGCATGAGTAGGCCGGAAACTCTCCACTTCGTAATCGGGGCAAATCGCGGGTGGTCCTGTAGTCGCGGTCGGCAGACCGCATCAGCCGCGCTCAGCGAGGGCGGCTACAATGCGCGGCCGCCCGGGACTGTGCTCCGACTGCTCCACCTCCTGCGTAAGCCATTGAAAAGGCAAGAAACGTGAACGGATCTGATTTCCCCTGGGGTTCCTTTTGCTTCCCCTGGGGTTCCCCTTGCTTCCCCCGGCGTTCCGTCGACTTCCCCCGGCATTCCTTCGGCTTCCCCGGATTGCGGTTTCCCACCCGGACGACCCGCGGCCATCCCGCTCGTCCCAGGACGTCCAGCCGCCTCGCCGACAGCGCGAAGGCATCGGCGGGGCCCTCTTCGCCGTGCAGTTGACCTGTCAACGATGTATCCGGTCCAATCCGTCAACGATCTTACCGGATCGTACACGGGCGGTCCCCCTCCCCGGCCCGGTCGCCGCCAGATCGCCGCCCGGGCCGCTTGCGCACGATGGTCGATCAGGCGTCGTCTGACATTGCCAAACTTTCATCGCCGAGCCCGCCTGGCCGCCCTTCTAATGCCCGCATCCGTCTGCTAGTGCGCGCTCTTTCGCGTTCCGCCCGACAAGGTGATCGCCATGCGCATGTTGAGTCTCGCCGTTTTCGCCACTCTCGCCCTCGTCGTCGGGGCGTATGAGGAGGACGGCATGATGCTGGTCGTCGGCTTCGCTTCGGCGCTCAGCGCATTCGCCTCCCTGCCGCGATGGAGGACCTCGACCTTCCTGACGATCCTGTCGGATTTGTTCGCTTTCGAGACGATCCTGTTCGGACTGGCTGACATCGTCGCGCTCCTGGGCTACTGGCCTGCAGCTTATAAAGACTACTCGCTTCCGCGTTACCTGCCACTCGCGACTGCTCTTTTCGGCGTCGCCATCTTCGGGATTTCCCACGCCTCCTTCGTGCGCAGGATGGTGGCGCTCACCGACCCGTTCTTCGAAGCCCAGACGCCGATCTCCATCCGCCCGTGGCCGCTGCCGGGGATGGCCGTGCGCCAGAGCGTCTATGCGCGCATCAACATTTTCTTCCTGATTCTGATCAATCAATTTCAGGTCGCGCTCGGCGTCCGGCTCAATTTCTTCTACCGGGCCTTCGGCAACGCCATCCAGATACCGGATGCTGTCCACCAGGCCGCGTTCTGGCAGCAGTTGCTCTGGGTCTTCGTCCCGCTGGTCACGATCTCGATCCTGGCGTTCCTCGTCGAGTTCTACGTCGCGCTGAACTTCGTCCTGCAATGGCGGCGGTGGATGACGGCGTCCTACACGTCGCGCTGGCTCCTGCATTCGATGCATTACAAGCTCGCGCTCACCGGCGCCCAGACCGACAACCCTGACCAGCGCATCTCCGAAGACATAGGCGGCTTCATCAGCGGCGCCGGCGGCGTCGGCGCCTACATGAACGCGGGCATCTACAACTACACGATCCAAGCGATGACGACCGCGACCAATCTGGTGGCGTTTTCGATCATCCTCTGGGGGATCTCGCGGAACATGGACATTTCGGTGTTCGGCGTCCCGATTCCCGGCTTTCTGTTCTGGGTCGCTATCCTTTACGCCTGCTTCGCGACCGGCATGATGCAGCTTATCGGGCATACCCTGTCGCGGCTGATGTTCCGCCAACAGGCGGTCGAGGCGAATTTCCGCTTCGATCTGGCGCGCATCCGCGAGTTCAGCGAGCAGATCGCCCTCCTCAAGGGCGAGCCGCGCGAGATCGAGCGCGCCAACAGGGTGTTCAACGACGTCTTCGTCACGGTGCAGCGGATCATCCGCGTGCGGACCATGCTGAACTCGTTCCTGCAATTCTATACCCAAATTTCGGCGATCATTCCCTATGTGGTGGTCGCGCCATTCTATTTTGTGGTGAAGAGGGTCGACTTCGGCACGTTCAACCAGGCGGCGGACGCGTTCAGCAACGTCAACTCCGCCATGAACTTTTTCGTCAATCAATATACCGGATTGGCCAGCTTCAGCGCGACCATCCAGCGCCTGACCTCCTTCGAGGAGGCCTTCGCCCGTACGCGTGCCGCGGAAGCGATGACGCCGCGCATCTTCGCCAAGGCGGCGGAGAGCCCGGCCCTGTCGATTCCCGACCTCGATCTGGCGCTGCCTGACGGCCGCAAGCTCGCTCACGTCGGCGACCTCGCCTTCGTGCCGCAGGAGTCGACCCTGGTCGTCGGTCCTTCCGGGATCGGCAAGTCGACGCTGTTTCGCGCCATCGCCGGTCTATGGCCGTTTGGGTCGGGAGAGATTCTTCAACCAGCATACGCCAAGCTGATGTTGCTGCCTCAGCGGCCCTATATTCCGATAGGGCCTCTGCGCGATGCCCTCGCCTACCCAGCCCCGGCCGCCAGCTTTTCCGAGGGGCAATTGCGCGACGTCCTGGCGGAGGTGGGGCTCGGCGCCTTCGCGGGGCGGCTGGACGACAGCGACAACTGGCAGATGCGCCTTTCCGGCGGAGAGCAGCAGCGCTTGGCCGTGGCCCGCGCGCTGCTTGCCGCGCCGGACTGGCTGTTCCTCGACGAGGCGACCGCATCGCTCGACGAGGAGAGCGAGGCAAAGCTCTATCGCGTCATCGCCAAGATGCTGCCGAAGACGACGCTGGTGTCGATCGGGCACCGCTCGACCTTGAACTCCTTCCACAAGCGCTCCGTCGCCTTCAAGGCGCATGAAGGGGCTCCGGCGTCCGTCACGTCAGTCGCCCAGACCCCGGTTGGTCAGGGAGCATGAGGGTCTTACGCTGCCCTTGTGGGGGAGGAGCGGGTTGCCGTACCGGATCTGGCAGCAGCAGCCGGGGCAATCCAACCGCACAACTGCTGCTTACCAGAGCTTTGATGCGCAGCGACCGGAAATGCACCGGAAGTTATCGCCCTGATCATGGGATGGGGATAACAGGCGGCGGAAAGCGAAACTGCTTCCCCCGCCGAGGAGCACGCGCGTCTCATCCAGATGACCGCATATCTGTTTGAGAACAAGCATAAAAGCGACAGTTCGCTCCATGCGTTGGTCAACCGACCTGGTCCCTGTCCTCCGCTTAGGGAATTTTGCCGCAAGGGTTTGAAATCCAAGAATTTTTCTGCGGAGATTGCCTCACAAAGGGGGGAATCCTGCGCGAATTCCCTGCAAACAGGGAAGCTGAAATGAGCAACACTAACTTGATCGCCCAAGAGCCCACAGGAAGCGCCGAAGCTGGAAACAGCTCCGCAAGACGCGGCCCACCGTCGCGAGCGGGTTCGCCTCTGCAATTCACAGCCGATCAGCCGAGCGACTGGAGGAACCTTACGCCCGGGCGGCTCAAAAACGGCGCCCGTCTCCTCCCGGTCACAACGAGCGCGCTAGTCGAATTGCGCCACGCGGGCCCTTGATCACCAAGTCGCCGTTGACGAGGTCCCAGGTCGGTTTGCCGATCAGGCTCGACAGAAAGCCGAACTCGACCGCCATGACGTCCTTGTCGCACTTATTCCTTGTCAGCGCGAACGGGCCGACCATCAGATGCTGGTCCTTGACCGGATAAAGGGTCGCTGACCAAGAATTGCAGCCGGTATAGCCGGAGCCGCGCAGGGTGCTGTCGATCTTCAAGCTCGCGTCGAGCCCCGATGGCACCGGCTTGCCGTTGAGCTCGCGCAGCGACCAGGTCTCGTCCAGCGGAAAGTTCTTCTGCAACGGCGGCAGCGGCTTCGGCGGCCCCTGGTCTTCTTCGGACTGAGGACCGTGCGGCGGCCCGGCTAACGCCGCGGTGGACAGACACACGACAGCTGCGCCGACAGCCGCAGCCAAGACGGACTTCATCATGCGTTTCGACACCCCATGGATCCGAGGCCGGAGCCTCCTGCGTGATTGCGCTATAAGGCGCGATTCGCGCCAGCGCAACCGCGCCTATGGCTCCAGAGGTTGCGCTTTTTGTGGCGAATACCGCCGCCGCGACGAGGCCGGCGCCTCTTGAATTCCGACCTTTTGGCGCCACATGGATGGGTGCGGAGTCCAAGGGACACGCAGCGGCGAGCGCAGCCAAACGGGGCACTCTCCGCTATGTCGCTCAATAAAGAGGATGTGACCATGCTGAACTATGATTTTGCGCCGTTCTATCGTTCGACCGTCGGATTTGACCGTCTGCTTGCGATGCTCGACAAAGCAGTCGGCTCGGAGCAGAGCGCTCCGACCTATCCGCCCTACAACATCGAACGCACCGGCGAAAACGCCTATCGTATTACGCTTGCCGTCGCAGGCTTTGCCGAGAAGGAGCTCTCGGTCGAGACCCGCGAGAACACGTTGACCGTGCGCGGCTCGAAAGAGTTGAGCGGCAAGGACGAGAAGCGGGACGTTCTGTATCAGGGGATCGCCGCGCGCGCGTTCGAGCGCCGCTTCCAGCTTGCCGATCATGTCGTGCCGACGGGCGCGACCTGTGAGAACGGGTTGCTCCACATCGATCTGGTCCGCGAGGTCCCCGAAGCGCAGAAGCCCCGGCTGGTCCCGATCAGCTCGGGCAAGACGATCGAGGCTCCCGCGGTGAAACAGGCCGCCTGAGCCACCCGTCCCGCCAGCTAAAGGGCGCCCGTATGGGCGCCCTTTTATTTGTCTCAATCGAGCGGGTTGACCGGGAGATCGTTCACTTTCTTTTCGCCGGGCTTCAGGGGGGCAGGCGAAGAATTGGCCGGCGCCGGTAAGGCCTGCCTCGACTCGGCCGGTGTAGAGGCCGCGGCGGGCTGAGGTTGAGCCTCCTTCGCGGACTCAGTGGAGGCCTTCGGGGGCGAAGGCTCGGCCTTTGCCGGTTCGGCCACGTTCGGGTGGGCCGCAGCGCCCGGAGGCGAGACGGTGGCCGACGGGGCGGCTGCGCCAGCGGGCGCAGGGGGCGCGGGGGCGCTGGTTCCGGCGTTCTGCGGCGGCGCGAGTTCAGCGGCCGGCTGCTTGGGCTCCATGCTTTTGCGCGCCGTCGCGGCGGGCCTTGGCCTTGATCTTGGCCTTGATCTTGGCGGCGCCTCGAATACGCCGGGTCCTTCCGATCCATACCCGTAGTTTCCCTCACGAAAGTCGCGCGGCGGCGGCGGGCCAAGAGGCGGCGGCTCGCTGAACTCGCCGCCCTCGGGCGCGAAACCGCCGCGACGCTCGACAAACCGCTGAAGGATCTCCCCGCTCCAGGCGTCGATAACGAGCCGCTCGCGGCCGAGCGGTCCGCCCGCGACGTCGGCGAGATAGACCGTGTCTCTGCGCCGAAGAGGACCGACGAGGACATAGCCCTCGGCCCGCAGCCGCTCGACGATTTCGCGCGGGGGCGCGGCTCCGAACGGAAGCCATTGCGCTTCGGCCCACGGGACGAGGGCGAAGGCGGTTGCGGCCGCAAACCCCGCGCGCATTGAGAGGCGTCGCAAACGCGTGAAAAACCCCGCCATAACTCTGACCGCTCCCAGACCCCGCCGAACTCCGCTGTCGCGGGCCATCTGCCGCGCCAAATGCGGCGCGGTTACGGCGCTATTGCGTTCGGGTTCTCGATACAGACAGCGAGGAGCCGGTCGATCTCGTCGCGCCGCGTCTCGAACGACGCCACCAGGCGAACCAGCGCCTCTCCCTCGCGTGGCCCGCATCCGCTCGGCAAAGACCGCGTATTCCATTCGTGAAATTTGGCGCCGGCGGCGCGCCATGCCCGGACCATGGTCTCGGGCGCAACGACAAAGACCTCGTTTGCTTCGGTCGGCCACGCATGCCGCACGCCAGGCGCCTTCGCAAGCTCCGCGCTCAACCGTCTAGCGGAGGCGTTGGCCCGCTCGGCAAGTCTGAGCCACAGGCCGTCCCTCAAATAGGCCTCCATCTGAGCGCCGAGGAACCTTCCCTTCGAGAGCGTATGCCCACCGCGTTTGCGCAGATAAGCGAAGTTCACTGCAGGCGCGGGATCGAAGAAGACGACCGCCTCGCAGGCGAGGGCGCCATTCTTGCTCGCGCCGAAAGATAGCGCGTCGATCCCGGCGCGCCATGTCATTTCGGCCGGCGACGCGCCGCTCGCCGCGAGCGCATTGGCGAAGCGCGCCCCGTCCATGTGCGTGCCGATCCCTGCGGCGTGAGCGATGTCGCAGAGCTCTGCGATCTCGCCGACCCGGTAGATCGTCCCGGCCTCGGTCGCTTGGGACAAGGACACCGCACCCGGTTGAAACGATTTCACCAGCCCACGCGGGAAACGCCCGAGCGCCTCGTGCAGGGCGTTGGGCGTTATCTTGCCGCCCTCCCCCTTGATCCCGACCAGCTTCGCACCACCGGTAAAGAACTCCGGCGCTCCGCACTCGTCATCATGGATATGCGCTTCCTCGTGGCAGAACACGGCCTCGAACGGTTTTACCAGCGACGCCAGGGCAAGCGCGTTGGCTGCAGTTCCAGTCGCGACGAAAAAGGCCTCGGTCCTCGTCTCGAAGACTTCGCTTAGCTTGGCGCACGCCCGGGCAGTGTAGTCGTCGGCGCCGTATGCCGGCGCATTGACCCGAGAGGAGGTCGCGATCGCTTCGAGAATTTCCGTCGCAACCCCTGCGCCGTTGTCGCTCGCAAAATTCATCCCCACCTCTTTCAGTCGGCCATTCTTTCGCCGATAGCGCGTCCCCACTACGAAGCTGCCTCAAATTGCGGCGCTTTGGCAAATGTTCCGGCGCCGGCGAAATCAAGATTTGCCTCGCGGCCGCTTGTGTCGCGCCTTCATTTCTGGCATGGTTTTAAAATAGGACAGTTTTACTGACCATTCGCAAACGAGGCACCGCCTCGCCGCGACCAGACGTACGAGGCGTAGCGGTGTCGCTCCGGACGACCAAAACGGATCGAAAGAAATCCGAGGCCTGAAGCTCAGTCGGCTGCGCGCGGCGCAGCATTACCGTCCACGATACGCCTTCAAATTTGAAATGACAGTCGCCGAAGGAACCCGACTGTCGGGGGAGCTGAGATGAACGCCGAAACCCAGCCGAAGCAAAGCCTGTCCCGGCCGACGAGCGTGCGCCTTCCCCGCCGGGCCGATCCCTTCACTCCCCGCGCTCAAGGCCTCTACGATCCTGCGAAGGAGCATGATTCCTGCGGGGTCGCTTTCGTCGCCGACATGAAGAACCGGAAGTCGCATGACATTTTGGAGAAGGGCCTCCAGATTTTGGTCAATCTCGACCATCGCGGCGCTGTCGGAGCTGATCCCATGCTCGGCGACGGTTGCGGAGTGCTGACGCAGATCCCGCATCGGTTTTTCGCGCCGGAGTGCGCCAAGCTCGGCTTCGAGTTGCCCGAGCCTGGCCATTACGCCATCGGTCAGTTCTTCATGCCCCGCGACAGCCAGGCCCGCAAGCAGGTGCGCGACATCGTCGAAGAGGTTGTCGCGTCCGAGGGTCAGACGACGCTCGGTTGGCGCGACGTCCCTGTCGATAATTCGCGACTTGGCGAGCGCGTGAAAGCGGTCGAACCGTTGGTGCAGCAGATCTTCATCGGGCGCGCGGCGAACCTCGTGAGTGAAGACGACTTCGAGCGCAGGCTCTTCATCATCCGCAAGGTCGTCTCGAACCGCGTCTACGAGATCGGGAGCCCCCAGATCGCGGAATACTATCCCGTCTCGATGTCGGCGCGTACGATCGTCTACAAGGGCATGGTGCTCGTTCGTCAGCTTGCGCCGTACTACCGCGATCTGCTGGATACGCGGTACGAAACCGCGCTCGCGCTCGTCCATCAGCGCTTCGCGACCAACACTTTCCCCTCCTGGCGCCTTGCGCACCCCTATCGGATGGTGGCGCATAATGGCGAGATCAACACGCTGCGAGGCAACGTCAACTGGATGGCGGCACGTCAGGCGAGCGTCGACTCTGAGCTGTTCGGCAACGACATCTCGAAGCTCTGGCCGATCTCGTACGAAGGCCAGTCGGACACCGCCTGCTTCGATAATGCGCTCGAATTCCTCGTCCAGGGCGGCTACTCGCTGGTCCACGCGATGATGATGCTCATCCCGGAGGCCTGGGCCGGCAACCCGCTGATGGACGAGGAGCGGCGCGCTTTCTACGAGTATCATGCCGCGTTGATGGAGCCGTGGGACGGACCGGCCGCGGTCGCGTTCACCGACGGCCGCCAGATCGGCGCGAACTCTCGACCGCAACGGACTTCGTCCGGCCCGCTATTTCGTCACCGACGACGATCTGGTCGTGCTCGCCTCCGAAATGGGCGTGCTTCCCGTGCCGGAGGAGACGATCGTCGCCAAGTGGCGCCTGCAGCCGGGCAAGATGCTGCTCGTAGACCTTCACGAGCACCGCATCGTGTCCGACGCTGAAATCAAGCAGACATTGGCGCGCGCCCATCCTTACAATTCGTGGCTTGAAAGGACGCAGATCGTCCTTGAGGAGCTCAACCCCGTCGAGCCGCGCGCTTCGCGCACCGACGTATCTTTGCTCGACCGGCAGCAGGCCTTCGGCTACACTCAAGAAGACCTCGCTTTCCTGCTCACCCCCATGGCGGCCACGGGTCAGGAGGCGGTCGGTTCGATGGGCACGGACACGCCTATTTCGGCGCTCTCGTCCAAGTCCAAGCTGCTCTACACCTACTTTAAGCAGAACTTCGCGCAGGTGACGAACCCGCCGATCGATCCGATCCGCGAGGAGCTCGTCATGAGCCTGGTGTCGTTCATCGGACCGCGGCCCAACCTCCTGGACCTCGAAGGCACGGCGCGGCACAAGCGCCTTGAGGTGCGCCAGCCCATCCTTACCAACGAGGACCTCGAGAAGATCCGTTGCATCGGCCACTTCGAGGATTCGTTCGACACGAAGACGCTCGACATCACCTACGCGGTGGAGAAGGGCGCGGCAGGGATGGAGGAGGCGCTCAAGCGCCTGTGCGATCGCGCCGAAGCCGCCGTCCACGGCCGCTACAACATCATCATCCTCTCCGACCGCATGGTCGGCGCGGATCGCATTCCCATTCCCGCGCTGCTCGCGACGGCGGCGGTGCACCATCACCTCATTCGCAAGGGCCTGCGGACCTCGGTCGGCCTCGTGGTTGAGACCGGCGAAGCGCGCGAAATCCACCATTTCGCGTGCCTCGCCGGCTACGGGGCCGAGGCGATCAATCCTTATCTCGCCTTCGAGACGCTGTCGGCGATGACCAAGGATCTGCCAGAGCCGATCTCGAGCTACGAAGTTATCAAGCGCTTCATCAAGTCGGTTGACAAGGGCCTGTTGAAAGTCATGTCGAAGATGGGCATTTCGACCTACCAGTCCTATTGCGGCGCGCAGATCTTCGACGCGGTTGGCCTTTCGCAGGCGTTCGTCGACGAGTTCTTCTTCGGCACCGCGACGTCGATCGAGGGCGCGGGGCTTGCCGAGATCGCCGAAGAGACGCGGCGCCGTCACGCCGAGGCGTTCGGCGATTCTCCGGTGCTCAGGACCGCGCTCGAGGTCGGCGGCGAATACGCCTACCGGATCCGGGGCGAAGCGCACAACTGGACGCCGCAGACCGTGTCGCTTCTGCAGCACGCCGTCCGCGGCAACGCGCGCGACCGCTTCAGCGCCTTCTCCAAGACACTCAACGAACAGAGCGCGCAGTTACTTACGATCCGCGGCCTTTTTCTTATCAAGACGGCGGAGACCGAAGGCCGCGCGCCTGTTCCCATCGACGAGGTGGAGCCAGCGGCGGGGATCGTCAGGCGCTTCTCGACCGGAGCGATGTCGTTCGGCTCGATTTCCCGAGAAGCGCACACCACGCTCGCCATCGCGATGAACCGGATCGGCGGCAAGTCCAACACCGGCGAAGGCGGCGAGGAAGCCGACCGCTTCAAGCCGTTGGCGAATGGCGACTCGATGCGCAGCGCGATCAAGCAGGTCGCGTCCGGCCGTTTCGGCGTGACGACAGAATATCTTGTCAACTCCGACATGATGCAGATCAAGATGGCGCAAGGCGCGAAGCCCGGCGAGGGCGGCCAGCTGCCCGGCCATAAGGTCGACGCGGTCATCGCCAAGGTGCGGCACTCGACCCAGGGCGTGGGCCTCATTTCTCCGCCGCCGCACCATGACATCTATTCGATCGAAGACCTAAAGCAGCTCGTTTACGATCTGAAGAACGTGAACCCCGAAGCGAAGGTCTCGGTCAAGCTCGTATCGGAGGTCGGCGTCGGCACCGTCGCAGCGGGCGTCGCCAAGTGCAAGGCGGATCATGTTACGATCTCCGGCTTCGAGGGCGGCACTGGGGCGTCTCCGCTGACTTCGATAAAGCATGCGGGCTCTCCTTGGGAGATCGGGCTCGCCGAAACGCATCAGACGCTGGTGATGAATGGTCTGCGCTCCCGCATCGCGGTGCAGGTCGACGGGGGCCTGCGCACGGGCCGCGACGTCGTGATTGCCGCGCTCCTGGGCGCCGACGAGTTCGGCTTCGCCACGGCGCCGCTGATCGCTGCTGGCTGCATCATGATGCGCAAGTGTCACCTGAATACCTGCCCGGTCGGGGTGGCGACGCAGGACCCGGTTCTGCGCAAGCGCTTCGTCGGCAAGCCGGAGCATGTCATCAACTACTTCTTCTTCGTCGCCGAAGAGGTGCGAGAGCTGATGGCGGCGCTCGGCTACCGTCGGTTCGACGAAATGATCGGGCAGAGCCAGATGCTCGACAAGGCGAGGCTAGTCGAGCACGCCAAGTCGCAAGGGCTCGATTTTTCGAGGCTGTTCCACAAGCCGAAGCCCTGGAGCGGTGACGCGATCTACCGCAGCATCGACCAGGATCATGGGCTCGAGCACGTGCTTGACCGTCACCTCATCGCCGAGACGAAGGACGCGCTCGAGCGGGGCAAGCATGTGCGCCTCGATCTGCCGATCCGAAACTCGGACCGATCGACCGGCGCGATGCTTTCCGGCGAGATTGCGAAGCGCTATGGCCACACGGGACTGCGCGACGAGGCGATCCACATTAAGTTCAAGGGCACGGCGGGCCAGAGCTTCGGTGCGTTCCTCGCAAAGGGTGTGACACTCGAGCTCGAAGGCGACGCTAACGATTACGTCGGCAAGGGCCTTTCGGGCGGGCGCATTGTCGTCTATCCGCCCCGCGAAGCCGCCAAGCTCAAGCCCGAGGAGTCGATCATTGTCGGCAACACGGTGCTCTACGGCGCCATAGCGGGAGAATGCTACTTTCGCGGCGTAGCCGGTGAGCGCTTCGGCGTGCGCAACTCGGGCGCCATCGCGGTGGTTGAGGGCGTGGGCGACCATGGCTGCGAGTATATGACCGGCGGCGTCGTCGTGGTGATTGGCGAGACCGGCCGCAATTTTGCAGCCGGAATGTCCGGCGGCATCGCCTATGTGTTGGACGAGGCCGGGAGCTTCGCCCAACGATGCAACATGGCGATGGTCGAGCTCGAACCGGTCGCCGCTGAGGAAGAGGTCATGGTGCGTCATCTGCACTCCGGCGGCGACCTGCAGGCGCATGGGCGGGTCGACGTAATGCGCGACATGAGTCGCTTCGACGCCGAACGCCTTCGCCAGCTCGTCGTCAACCACGCCCGGGCGACCGGATCGGCACGCGCGCGGCGCGTTCTGGAGAACTGGGAGACGTACCTGCCCAAGTTCCGCAAGGTAATGCCGGTTGAGTACCGGCGCGCTCTCGCGGAGCTTGCCGCGCAGAGCGGGCAAGCAATGCTGGCGGCCGGAGAGTGAGCCGCAGGCGCTGGCGAGGTCGCAAAGACCTTTTGGTTTGGTCAAGTATGGGGAGGGAGAGCGCCGCGCGCCCGGCCCCTGCCCTGTCCTTCGTGGGACAGGGGAAGGAACGATCATGGGTAAGGTGACCGGCTTCTTGGAAATTGATCGGACCGACCGGCGCTACGCCCCGGCCTCGGACCGAATACGCCATTATCGGGAATTCGTTCTTCCCCTAAGCGAGGAGGCCACCCGCAACCAAGCCGCGCGCTGTATGAATTGCGGCATCCCGTATTGTCACAACGGTTGCCCCGTCAACAACCAGATTCCCGACTGGAACGACCTCGTCTACCGTGGCGACTGGCAAGAGGCGGCGCGCAACCTGCTCTCGACCAACAACTTCCCCGAATTCACCGGCCGGGTGTGTCCCGCGCCATGTGAAGCGTCCTGCACGCTCAACATTCAGGATGCGTCGGTAACGATCAAGACGATCGAATGCGCGATCATCGATCGCGCCTTCGCCGAGGGCTGGATCGTGCCCGAGCCGCCCGCGAACAGGACCGGCAGGAAGATCGCCGTCGTCGGCACGGGTCCCGCCGGCCTCGCCTGCGCCCAGCAGCTCGCTCGCGCCGCCCATGAGGTTCACGTCTACGAAAAGAACGCCAAGGCGGGCGGCCTGTTGCGCTACGGCATCCCCGATTTCAAGCTCGAGAAGCGTCATGTCGACCGGCGCATCGAGCAGATGGCCGCCGAGGGCGTAGTCTTCCATTACAACGCCCATGTCGGATTAACTACCAGCGTCCGAAGCCTATTGGACGGCTACGACGCGATTGCCTTGGCCGGCGGAGCCGAGGCCTCGCGTGATCTACCGGCGCCGGGCCGCGGCCTCGCCGGCATTCATTTCGCGATGGACTTCCTGCCGCAACAGAACCGGCGCGTCTCAGGCGAGCCCCTCGGCACGAACGATGCGGTCCTCGCCGGCGGCAAGCATGTCGTGGTGATCGGCGGCGGCGACACGGGCTCCGACTGCATCGGCACATCCATTCGCCAGGGCGCTCTCAAGGTGACCCAGCTGGAAATCCTGCCGATGCCGCCGAAGGCCGAGGACAAGCTCCTGACCTGGCCGAACTGGCCCCTGAAACTGCGCACCTCGTCGAGCCACGAGGAAGGCGCGGAGCGCGACTTCGCAGTGATGACGGCAGCGTTCGAGGGGGAGAACGGCGTGTTGACGGGCCTGAGGTGCGTGCGCGTCGACGAAAAGATGAAGCCGATTGCGGGAACGGAATTCACGCTGAAGGCAGATCTCGTCCTGCTGGCGATGGGCTTCGTCTCGCCGGTCAAGGAGGGAATGCTCAACGAACTCGGGGTCCAGCTCGATGGTCGCGGCAACGTGTCCGCCGACACGGAGCGCTACGCCTCGTCGGTCGCCAAGGTCTTCGCCTGCGGCGACATGCGCCGAGGTCAATCGCTCGTCGTGTGGGCTATACGCGAAGGCCGTCAATGCGCCGCGGCGATTGACGAAGCCCTTATGGGCGCGACCACGCTGCCGCGTTAGGCGCTGCCGGCGAGCGGGACCGCCAACCGGGATTTGCTGGTAACAGCGGCGAAAACAGCGGATTTCGGTAAAACCGGACGACTTCGCACCTTCGCCCGCAAAAATGTTCGCAAGTTCAACGCCTTGATTCGGATCCACCGCTGCAGGTGGAACAGCGAAAGAATTCGCAAGAACAGCGGATCTTAACGCTGTCGCCGAGCAAGTATGCGGAACCTCAACGGCCGAGGAGACTTAAGACGTAGCGCGGATGTCAGGGTCAGGCGGTGATGCGCTCTTCGGCCGGCGACGGCTCGCGAAGAACGTAGCCCCGGCCCCAGACCGTCTCGATGTAATTGCGCCCGTTGGAGGCCATCGCCAACTTCTTGCGCAGCTTGCAAATGAAGACGTCGATGATCTTGAGCTCCGGTTCGTCCATGCCGCCGTAAAGGTGATTGAGGAACATTTCCTTGGTCAGCGTCGTCCCCTTGCGCAGCGAGAGAAGCTCGAGCATCTGATATTCTTTGCCGGTCAGGTGCACGCGCGCTCCATCGACCTCCACGGTCTTCTGATCGAGATTGACGGTGAGATCTCCGGTGATGATGACCGACTGAGCGTGCCCTTTGGATCGACGCACGATCGCGTGGATGCGAGCGATCAGTTCGTCCTTGTGGAAGGGTTTGGTCAGGTAGTCGTCGGCGCCGTGGCCTAGCCCTTTGACCTTGTCCTCGATGCCAGCCATCCCGGAGAGAATGAGGATCGGTGTTTTGATCTTGGTTACGCGCAGCGAACGAAGCACCTCATAGCCGGACATGTCCGGCAGGTTCAGGTCGAGTAGGATGATGTCGTAATCGTACAGCTTTCCCAGGTCGATGCCCTCTTCGCCGAGGTCGGTCGCGTATACGTTGAAGTTCTCTGACTTCAACATCAGCTCAATGCTTTGCGCGGTCGCCGCATCGTCCTCGATCAAAAGTACCCGCATGTTAGGCTCCCCGCCTCGTCATCTGCCTCGTGACCGCGGTTTCGTACGTCGCCTTCACGCCCAACCCTCGCCATCGCGCTGTCGGATTCGGACCCGGACTGATTCGCGATGAAGAGTGGCGGCCATTGGTTAACAAATCATGATTCCTTCGCGCAAGTCCCCCACCTTGACCTTGCGTAACTGACCGAAGCTCTTGAAATTCAGCCAATTTTCTCATCCAGCATTTTTCATGTGGCAATTTAAGAAGCTAATGCAACGGACTTATGGGACTCGCAGATTGATCTTGACGCAACGCCATCGTCGCCCTGCCGGTAATAGGACAAAATTGACGCGCACGTCTCCGGACCGCCCTGATTGTTAACGATAGGCGTAAACGAAGTGCTAACATCCGGTTGGCTTCAAGGCTGCCGCCCGAGCGGACAAGCATCCTTCATCCCCATGGAGAAGACCTCCTTCCCACGCGGCAATGGTAAGAAAAGGGAAACCTTCATGCTGCATTCTCGACCCGGTCTCGTGGTGATCAATTCAGGCAGCATCACCCTCCCGCGTAGCTTTGTGCATGGAGCCTCTTGGAATGAAGTCGCGGGACACTCTCATTCGCCTGAAGCGCTTTCAGCTTGAAGAAAAGCGGCGTCGCGTCCGTCAGATCGAAATGATGCTTGCAGAGTTCACGCGGATGTCGGGCGAGCTCGACCGCGAAATCGCCAACGAGGAAAAGCGGGCGGGTATCAGCGATCCGCGGCATTTCGCCTATCCGACCTACGCCCGCGCAGCGTCCGTTCGACGCGATAATCTCAAGAGTTCGATCGCCGAGCTCGCGGCCCAGATCGAAGAGGCCAAGGCCGCGCAGGAGGAGTCCCAGGCGGAGTTGCTCAAGTTCGAAGCGCTCGAAACCCGCGACAAGGCGAACGACCGCCCGATCGAGGCCCTCGCCCGCGCCTGACGCGTTCAATCGCGCGCGACGCGGTCGCAAGTCTTGCCGCCGATCTGAGACTTAAAGTCGCGTTGCGACGCGACCAGTGATGCTCTATGGGATTGCGGCGCTGCGAAATCGGCCGAACCTTCGCTCGGGATAAAGTAGCCGAGGACAGCCGGAACCGCCCAGACATCGACGGTCTTTGGGGAAAGTCTCATGCTGATAGGAGTGGCCGCGGAAACGGACCAAGCGGAGACGCGCGTCGCGGCAACCCCCGAGACGGTGAAGAAATTCGTCAACCTGGGCGCGGAAGTGGCCGTCGAGCGCGGCGCGGGCCTCAAGGCCGGTGTCCTCGATGCGGATTATGTGGCGGCTGGCGCGCGGATCGTCTCCGCCGCCGACGCACTCAGCGCAGACGTTGTGCTCAAGGTGCGCCGGCCGAGCGCGGACGAGCTCGGCCTGGTCAAGCGCGGCGCGCTGGTCATCGCGGTCATGGACCCCTATGGCCATCAGGACGCGGTCGAGGCCATGGCGAAGGCCGGCGTCGCGGGCTTCGCAATGGAGCTGATGCCCCGCATCACCCGCGCGCAGGTGATGGACGTCCTCTCCAGCCAGGCGAATCTCGCCGGCTACCGCGCCGTCATCGACGCAGCTTCAGAGTACGGGCGAGCGCTGCCGATGATGATGACGCCGGCCGGCACCGTCACCGCGGCGAGGCTGTTCGTCATGGGCGTCGGCGTCGCCGGCCTTCAGGCGATCGCGACAGGGCGGCGCCTCGGCGCGGTCGTCACCGCCACCGACGTTCGCCCGGCGACCAAGGAGCAGGTCGAGTTGCTCGGCGCGAAATTCGTCGCCATCGAGGACGAGGAGTTCAAGCAGGCCGAAACCGCGGGCGGCTACGCCAAGGAAATGTCGGACGCCTACAAGGCCAAGCAGGCGGCGCTCATCGCCTCGCACATCGCCAAGCAGGACATCGTCGTCACGACCGCGCTGATCCCCGGCCGCCCGGCGCCGCGCCTCATCAGCGCGGAGATGGTGAAATCGATGCGGCCGGGCTCGGTAATTGTCGACCTTGCCGTCGAACGCGGCGGCAATTGCGAACTGGCCAAGGCCGGCGAACTGGTGATCAGCGACAACGGGGTGAAGATCGTCGGCTACTCCAGCGTGACCCGCCTCGCCGCCACCGCCTCCTCGCTCTACGCGCGCAACCTCTACGCATTCGTCGAGACCCTGATCGACAAGGCGAACAAGGCGCTCGCGGTCAACTGGGATGACGAACTCGTCAAGACGACCTGCCTGACCCGCGACGGCGCGATCGTTAATCCCGCCTTTCAACCCAGGTAGGCGCGACGCGCCTCCCGCCCGTTCAAGCCCCGGAGAGCCGGATGGACAACCTCGACGCCGCAATCGCCAAACTCAGAGCCGCCGCCGACGCCGCGCAGCAGGCCGCCCAGTCCTATTCCGACCAGCTCGCCGCGGCGGGCCATGCGGCCTCGGGCGGCGCGATCGATCCATTCGTGTTCCGGCTCGCGATCTTCGCCCTGGCGGTCTTCGTCGGCTATTACGTGGTCTGGTCGGTGACGCCGGCGCTGCACACGCCGCTGTTGGCCGAGACCAACGCCATCTCGTCGGTCATCGTCGTCGGCGCCCTGCTCTCGGTCGGCGTCGCTGCAGTCGACAGCGGCTCGACCTTCGCGCGCTTCGTCGGCTTCATCGCGCTCGCTCTCGCCTCGGTCAACATTTTCGGCGGTTTCTGGGTCACCGAGCGCATGCTCGCGATGTACAAGAAGAAGGGCTGAGCGACCGTGAACCCCAACCTCGCCGCCATTCTCTATCTCATCGCCGGCATCCTGTTCATCCTGGCCTTGCGCGGCCTCTCCTCGCCCGCGTCGTCACGCCAGGGCAACCGCTTCGGCATGATCGGCATGGCGATCGCCGTCCTGACCACGCTGGCGCTGAAGCCTCCGTCGGGGGCGATCTCCTGGCTGCTGATCATTGTCGCAGTCGCGATCGGCGGCTCGATCGGCGTCTGGCGCGCCCGCACCATCCAGATGACCGCGATGCCGCAGCTGGTGGCGATGTTCCACTCGCTGGTCGGTCTCGCCGCGGTTCTGGTTGCGGCCGGCGCGTTCTACGCGCCTGTGGCCTTCGGCATCGCGGAGGGCGCCGGCATCCATCCGCCGAGCACCATCGAGATGTCGCTCGGCCAGGCCATCGGCGCGATCACCTTCACCGGCTCGATCATCGCCTTCCTCAAGCTCGACGGGCGCATGTCCGGCGCCCCGATCCTGCTGCCGCAGCGCCATGCGATCAACATCGGCCTCGGCGTCGCGCTCGTCGTCCTGATCGCGCTCTTCTACGCCACGCAGTCGGCAGCCTTCTTCTGGCTGATCGCGCTCGTCTCGCTTACGGTCGGCGTGACCCTCATCATCCCGATCGGCGGCGCCGACATGCCGGTCGTGATCTCGATGCTGAACTCCTATTCCGGCTGGGCGGCGGCAGGCATCGGCTTCACCCTCGGCAACCTCGCTCTGATCATCACCGGCGCCCTCGTCGGCTCGTCGGGCGCGATCCTGTCCTACATCATGTGCAAGGGCATGAACCGCTCGTTCGTCTCCGTCATCCTCGGCGGTTTCGGCGGCGAGGTGGCGGCGGTCGCCGGAAAAGAGACGAGGCCTGTCAAGCAGGGGTCCGCCGAGGACGCGGCCTACATGATGAAGAACGCCTCGAAGGTGATCATCGTGCCCGGCTACGGCATGGCGGTCGCGCAGGCGCAGCACTCCTTGCGCGAGATGGCGGAGATCCTCAAGAAGGATGGGGTCGAGGTCAAATACGCGATCCATCCGGTCGCGGGGCGCATGCCGGGCCACATGAACGTGCTGCTCGCCGAGGCCAACGTGCCCTACGACGAGGTGTTCGAGCTCGAGGACATCAACAACGAGTTCGCCCAGACCGACGTCGCCTATGTCATCGGCGCCAATGACGTCACCAACCCGGCCGCCAAGACCGACCCCAAGTCGCCGATCTACGGCATGCCGATCCTCGACGTCGAGAAGGCGAAGACGGTCCTGTTCGTCAAGCGGGGCATGGGCTCGGGCTACGCCGGGGTCGAGAACGAGCTCTTCTTCCGCGACAACACGCTGATGCTGTTCGGCGACGCCAAGAAGATGACCGACGCCATCGTCAAGGCGCTGCAGCACTGACGGGGCGTCTCGCATGGCGACAGGCGGCCTGGCCAGGACCGGCCTCGCCGCGCTCGTCCTCGTAAGCCTCGCCGGAGCACCGGCGCTTTCGCGAGAATCACTTCCGCCGACTCCGGGAAACGCGCGCGAAAAATTCCGCTGGCCGCTGCGCGGAGCGATTGTTGAGAAGTTCAAGGCGGGGGGGACCGACGGAATCGACATCGCGGCGCCGGTCGGCGAGCCGGTGCACGCCGCCGCCGACGGCGTCTGCATCCATGCCGGCGACGACATCCAGAGTTACGGCAAGCTCATCGTGATCCGCCATGCCGACGGCTATGTCACGGTCTACGCCGACAACAGCGAGCTCGACGTCAAGGAGGGCGACACGATCCGGCGCGGGGAGATCATCGCCAAGTCCGGCGTCAGCGGGAACGTCCCGCATCTGCATTTCGAATTGCGCAAGGACGGCAAGCCCATCGATCCCATCGGATATTTGGTTCCGCTTTAGGCGCCCTGACGCTCCGGAGCTCCGACGCCCGCCGCATGAGAGCCGCAATCGCCGATCGCGAGCCCGCGTGAGGGCCTCGGCCGCGGGGTGCGCTCGTTCGGCACGGCCCAAGCGATTTCAAGGTCTTAGGTGCGAAAATCTGTCGCAGTGAAAACCCCAGGTTGACCGTTCCGGACTCGCCGTGAACCTCGTCCCGAGAAGCGGCGCGCAGCAAGGCGTCTCGAAGGACGTTCCGGCGAGCGTCCTTCGCGGCCGCTTCGCGGCGCCTCAGCAAGAGGGCGGGGAGCCATGCCATTTTCGGGCGCGAATCCAATTGTTTCAAGCTTTTGCGGCGCAATTTTCCGGGCAACGCAACACGCCGTCAGCCCATCCCCGCCGGCCCGAAGCCCCGGCTCGAACTTCTCCTGTTCGGTCTTCGGCGTGCGCTCCGCGCCGCACGCAACCGAGCGGTAGCGAGGCGGCGTGCGGCAGATCGGCTTTGGAACCAATCAACTTGGGAGTCTCCTTTGGGGCGCCGCTTTAGAACATAGATAGTACAAACGACACGATCTTGTCAATAGATTTTGCCTTCTTTTTTTACGCGTCTGTTGAACCCGGCCTCGGCCTCGCCTCCGGCACTTCCACCGCTACGGGCCGTTCGACCTCGCCGCCAGCGCAGGGAGCCTGTGACCCTTGCCGCCGTTTTGTGAAGCACTCAAAGTACCGGTGATTTGACTGTCGCTGAGCGGCGGAACTGTGTCGCCCGGGGCCTCCTTTTGAGTCATCAATCTCTATCTGCCTTCATCCGGTCGGTCGCCGACCTTCTGCGCGGCGACTACAAGCAGTCCGACTACCTCAAGGTCTTTTTGCCGTTCACGGTGCTCCGCCTCGGCTCGGGCTCGCATGTTCGCAGCGTTCGCGCCGCGCGGCCTTCGCACGGCCTCCGCCCGCCTTGTTCCGGTTGGGAAAGACGCCTAGAAAGCGCGCGCCCGCTGATGAGGCTGTTGAGTTCCGATGCCCGTTTTCCAGCGCAAGCGCTCGATCGTCTTCCTCGTCGCGACGCTGGCTCTGCTGCTGACCGTTATCGCGACCAACTTTTTGTTGATGGGACGGCGGGAAGCGGAACAGGCCGCGGTTCAGCGCTCGCTCGAGGTCCAGCTCCGTCTCTCGCAGGTGCTCTCGCTGGTGCAGGACGCCGAGACGGGACAACGCGGGTATCTGCTGACGCACAGCGAGACTTATCTTGCTCCCTACAAGGCCGCTCTCCCGGCGGTCGAGAACGAAATCGCGGCGCTTAGCAACGTCATGAACGCGAACGGCCGCCAGCCGCCCCTGCTCGATGCGCTGGCCGCCGACACGAAGGCGAAGCTCGACGAATTGGGAGAGACGATCAACCTGGCCCGCTCAGGACAGCAAGAGGCTGCGCTCGCGCTCGTGGAGACGGATCGCGGCAAGGCGGCGATGGAGCGCATTCGCGACACGGTGCAGAGGATGGACGCCGAGGAACGGGGTATCCTCGCCAAAACGCAGGCGCAGGCGCTGCGCACGGACCATTTGACCCGTCTTTTGACGCTGGTCGCGCTCATTCTGGCGATTGTTCTCGGGACGCTTCTTCTCCGGGACGCCCGCCGCGTTCTGATGGCCGCCATACAGGCCAACGAAGCCCTTCAGTTCGCAAACAGCAGACTCGTCGACGAAATGCAGCAGAAGGAGCGTGCGGAGGCTCAGCTGAGGCAAGCGCAAAAGCAGGAGGCGATCGGCCAACTCGCCGGGGGCATCGCGCATGACTTCAACAACATGCTATCGGTGGTGATCGGCAACCTGAACCTATTGAAACGCCGAGTGGAGCGAGGCGAGTCGAACTTTTTGAGGCTCGCCGACAACGCTCTCGACGGGGCCGATCGCGCCGCGAAGTTGACCCATCGCCTGCTCGCTTTCTCGCGCCAGCAGCCGCTCATGCCGCAGCCGGTCGATTGCAACACTTTCGTCGCCGGCATGTCGGAACTGCTTCGCCGCACCCTCGGCGATCACATTCACGTCGAGACCGTGCTTGCCGGCGGCCTCTGGCGCACCTTCGTCGAACTCGAGCCAGCTCGAGAGCTCGATCCTCAATCTGGCGGTGAACGCCCGCGACGCCATGCCGGACGGGGGTAAGCTGACCATCGAGACGGCGAACGCCCACCTGGATGCTGCTTACGCCTTGGAGAACGACGGCGCCAGGGAGGGTCAATATGTGCTCGTCTCCGTGACCGATACGGGCTCCGGCATGACTCCGGAGATCGCCGCGAATGCCTTCGATCCGTTCTTCACGACCAAAGGCGGGGCCAAGGGAACCGGTCTGGGGCTGAGCCAGGTCTTCGGCTTCGTCAGGCAGTCCGGCGGGCATATCAAACTCTACACCGAGCGTGGCCGAGGAACGACGGTCAAGATCTATTTGCCGCGCTACTTTGGCAAGGCGGAAGCTGTCCGTTCCAGCGCCGCTACTGAGCCGATTCCGACGGGAACCGCCGCAACGACTGTCCTCGTCGTCGAGGATGAGACGCGCATGCGCGCGCTGACCGTCGAAGCCTTGCGCGATCTGGGCTATACCGTCCTGCATGCCGAGGGGCCGACGGCGGCGCTCAAGATCATCGAGGCGCACCCCGAAATTGCTTTGCTCTTCACCGATGTCGTGATGCCGGACATGAGCGGACGCAAGCTTGCCGAAGAGGCCTTGAAGCAGCGCCCCGACCTCAAGGTCGTTTACACCACGGGGTTCAGCCGCAACGGCGTGATCCACAACGGCCTGCTCGATCACGACGTCATCTTCCTGCCGAAGCCCTTCACCGTCGAGGAGCTCGCCCGCAAAGTGGCGGCCGCGGTGCGGAGCTAATGGTTCGAGCCCGACGCTTGGCGAGCCAGACGTCCGAAAACTCTTCACCGGTGCCGCCGTTCCAGACCGGTCCTATGAACGGGCGGATTGCGCAAATAGGAGACATTTGCCGACGGCGTGGCGAACACGCCAAATTGTACAGGTTTTTGGACCTCCAGAATCGGCCCCTGAAGGGGCGGTAAGCGCGAGGAAGCGGTCTTCGGCTGAAGGAGCAAGTTGCAGGGAATCCTTCGTTGCTGAAGCGCCGATCGATCCGATCCTGTCGTTCGTCAGAGCCTCTAGCCATCTAAATTACGTGCTTGAATGTACATCTCATTCGGTTCAACGTGCTCCGGCAGTTCCCCAGTCTCGATCAAAAAGAAAAGTCGGAGGAACCGATCGGCGCACTTTCTTGTGCCGCCGAAGAGGGAGGTTCAAATGAGTAGATATTTCGGAATAGTCGGAACGCGTAATGCGTCGGTTGTGGCTCTCGGCTTGGCGCTGGCTTTGGGGGCGCCGTCACAATCCTCGGCACAGCAGTCGGGAGGCACCGCCGATGAAGCCAGAGCAATGTTGATGAAGGCGGCCGCCGCCGTGAAGGCGGACAAGGCCAAAGCGCTCGATATGTTCAACAAGGGGGAAGGCGGGTTCCTGGATCGGGACTTTATGTCTTTTGCGGTAATGTCAGCGATGGGAAATCCGTTGCAATCGGCAACCCCAACGCCAAGCAATTGATCGGTACGGACGCGAAGACCCTCAAGGACTCTACCGGCAAAATGTTTGGCGCTGAGATCGTCGCCGCATACCAGAAGCCGATAGGTGAAGTCACCGAGGTCAGCTACATGTTTCCAAGGCCAGGCGCTGACAAGACCCCGGTTCCGAAGGTTAGCCTCGTGACCAGGGTCAGCGATGATCTGGGCTGCGGGGTCGGCTACTACAAGTAGCAGCGCTTCCTCGGGAAGTCTCGGTGCGCCGCTCCCCAAGGAAGGCGACGCGCCCGCAGCCACGACCTGCGCTCACAAAGCGCTTGCCGGCGCATCTGGCCTTAAGCAGCTGGGGTCGCGGGCCGCCCGCGCCTCAAATGCGCCGGGGGTCACGGCACGGAAATCAAGATTGGCCAGACGATACCTTACAGCGGGCCCTCCGCATGCCTCAGAAAGGAAACGTCGTATTACAGCAACAATTGTGTAGTTACTGGCACACGGCCCGGCGAGGGTTAAAAACAACCCGCGATCTAAATCTGCGTCGTCGGGTTCCGGAGTTGCCGCGCCGACCTTCGCGATGTTCGTCGGGTGACTCAAACGACGCGCGCCTCGCGCGCTATGCTCATTGCGTCAGCGATAAGGCCTGGAGCTCCTTGCGGGCTGCGCCAAAACTGCCGAGTTGATAAACCGCCGCGCCCACCGGCGAGAAGGTGAACGCCTCAAATGGCTCCGCGAGCATCTTATTGAGATAGGCCTCGGGAGCGACGCCAATCGTGACGTGCGGATTGAACTTCTTGCCTGCTGCGACCGTAGCGAAATTGGCCACATACTCGATCAATCCTTGCTGGATGTCGCGGCCCTCGGCGGCGCTCATGAACGCAGCAGCAGTCCCGGTCTTCTCCGTGAATGGCGCGACCGCGTCCAACAATTCCTGTTGCAGGCGGAGCAAATCTTCCGTGGGCTCGACGACAATGCCCGCTATGCCGTTTGGTGGAACGGGAATGTAGTAGTACTTGATCGCCTTCAGGCTCCAGCCTCCCGCTTTTTCCTTGGCCAGAACCCGGTTGGCCGCGGCGTAGACCTTCTCAAGGTCAGCTGTGCGGACGAACTGCTGAACCAGCGTGAGATGCGGCTGGTGAGTTGCGTCGAGAGCAAAGCCCTTCGGATAGGCATTGAGCAGACGGGTGTTGTCGGCTTGCGCCCGCCTGACCATCGTCATGTCCGGCTTCAGCAAGATGTCGATCGCCGTGACCGCGTTTTCCTGTGCGTGGGACGCCCCGACAAGCGACGTCAAGCTCATGCCGAGTGCTCCGAGGATTTTCGCGTATTTGCGCATGCCAACCCCTCTCGCTTGGCCCGCGCGAATTGTAGCATATCGCGAGGCATGCCAGCGCGCCAGCCTCGCGCTCGGTCCCGGCAAAGATCCGGGGACCCGTAAATCTGGTCGCTTGGAGGCGGCTTGCTTTCCCATGTGCTTCCCAAGACAGCTCTATTGGAAAGAAAGCTCTTGGGAGCGCGGGGGGCCAGATGTCAGCGATTTCAGTTGTGCGCAGGACGACCTCTCCGATCGCCATGTGTTGTGAGTAAAACAATCTTTCCAACCTCTCAATCGCCTGCGATATATGTGCGCAATGTTGGGTTCCAGACCAAAATAAGTCGCTCCCGGTCGCGGGGAGAGGGAGGAAACGAGTGTCCGTGCACGATCCGTCCGCTCCGCGCGTGGCTTTGTTCGTGACCTGTCTGGTCGACGCGATGCGGCCCCGCGTCGGCTTCGCCGCTGTTTCCATGCTGGAGGCCGCCGGCTGCGCAGTGGAAATCCCCCGCGGGCAGACCTGCTGCGGACAGCCGGCGCTCAATTCCGGCGATCATGACGGCGCAGCCGCGGTGGCGCGGCACACCATCGCGCTTTTCGAAGGCCACGACGCGGTCGTCGTCCCGTCCGGCTCCTGCGCCGGCACGATTTGCGCCCATTATTCCGATCTGTTCCCCGCGGGCTCCGACTGGCGCCGACGCGCCGACGCGCTGGCGGCGAAGACCTTCGAGCTTTTCACTTATCTCGCCGATGTCCGCCGCTGGCGCCCCGAGCGCGTCGCGCTGGCGGCGACCGCGACCTATCACGACAGCTGCTCGGGCCTGCGCGAACTCGGCGTCAAGGCGCAGCCGCGGCGGCTGCTCGCGACAGTGGAGGGGCTCGAGCTTGCCGAGATGGAAGGCGCGGAGACCTGCTGCGGCTTCGGCGGCACGTTCTGCGTCAAGTACCCGTCGATCTCGAACGCCATCGTCTCCGAAAAGACCGCGAACATCGCCGCGACCGGGGCGGACCTGCTGCTGGGCGGCGATCTCGGCTGCCTGATGAATATGGCGGGGCGGATGCACCGCGAGGGCCGGCCGACGCGCGCCTATCATGCTGCCGAAGTGCTCGCCGGCATGGGCGACGGCCCGGCGATCGGAGAAGAGTCGTGACGGCCGCCTTCACCTCACGGGTCGACACGGCGCTCGCCGACCCGACGCTCAAACTCGCCATCGACCGCACCACCGGCACGGCGCGGGCGAAACGGGCCGCCGCCGTGGCGGCCTGGCCGCAGTTCGAGGCTAGCCGCGATCTCGGCCGCGACATCAAGGATCACGTGATCGCCAACCTCGGCTTCTACCTCGCCGAGTTCGAGCGCAACGCCAAGGCCTCCGGCGCTCAGGTGCATTGGGCGCAAACGGCCGAGGAAGCCTGCGCCATCGTCGTCGGCATTTGCCACGACGCCGGGGCAAAGAGCGTGACGCGCGCCAAGTCCATGCTCGGCGAGGAGATCGGTCTCCCCGTTGCACTCGAGGAAGGGGGAATCGAGCGTGTCGAGACCGATCTCGCCGAGCATATCGTCCAGCTCGCCGGCGACCGACCATCCCACATCGTCTGGCCGGCGCTGCACAAGACGCGCGAGCAGGTCGGGGAGCTGTTCCGCCGCCTGCACGCCGATCCAGGAGCGCTCGACAGCGTCGAGGCGATGGTCGGCAGCGCCCGCCGGCAGTTGCGGCAGAAATTCATGCGGGCGGACGTCGGCATATCAGGGGCGAATTTTCTCGTTGCCGACACGGGCGCGGTCTGCACCGTCACCAACGAAGGCAACGCCGAGCTCACCACCACCCCGCCACGCGTGCACATCGTCACCGCGGGGATCGAGAAGCTCGTTCCGTCGATCGCGCATGCGATGACCCTCCTCCGCCTGCTGGTCCGTTCGGCCACCGGTGCGGAGCTCACGCAATACACGACCTTTCATTGTGGTCCACGCCGGCCCGGCGACGCCGACGGCCCGGACGCGTTCCACATCGTCCTCGTTGACAACGGTCGCACGCGCATGCTCGCCGACGGACTCGCCGACATGCTGCGCTGCCTGCGTTGCGGGGCCTGCCTCAACCATTGCGTCGTTTATCGCCAGATTGGCGGCCATGCCTACGGGGGTGTCTATCCCGGGCCGATGGGCTCTGTGCTGACGCCCGTCCTCGACGGACTCGCAGAGGCGCAGGACCTGCCGCGCGCCTGCACGCTGAACGGACAGTGCCAGGAAGTCTGCCCGGTGAAGATCCCGCTGCCGACTCTTCTGCGGGGCTGGCGCGATCGGGCGTGGCGCGAGGGGCTCGAGCCGGCGGTCTCGCGCACCGGCCTCGGCTTATGGCGCTTCTTTGCGCTGCGTCCCCGGCTCTACCGGCTCGCCACGCGCCTCGCCCTGCCAACCATGCGGCTCTTCGCCCGGCGCGGCTGGATCGCATCGATGCCGCTTGCGGACGGCTGGACGCGGCATCGCGATTTCCCGGCCCCGGCGCGCCGGAGTTTCATGGATCAGATCGAACGGAGGCGGCGATGAATGCGCGCGAGGCCATCTTCGCCGCCGTCGGCGGCGCCTCCCGTCCCGCTGCCGACATCGCGCGCGAAGCCGCCGCTTTGCTCGATCGCGTGCCTACCCTGCGCCCAGACCGCGTGAGCGGCGACCCGGCGGAGGCGTTTCTCGCCCGCGTCACCAGCCCCGCGATCGGCGCGACCGCGACCCGCGTCGCCTCGCTCGCCGAAGCGCCCGCCGCGGTTCGGGCCTATCTCGACGCCCATGGTCTGCAGGCCAGCGTAGCCCTGCAGCCGCATCCGAAACTCAAGGCGCTCGACTGGTCCAGCCTCGAAACGCATCGAGCAATCGCGGTCGATGAAACCGCCGCGGTCCTGATCGCCCCTTACGCGATCGCCGAAACGGGCTCGCTCGTATTTCGCTCCGGCTCAGAAATGCCGGTGCTGTTCGCCTTCTTGCCGCTCCACTGCCTGGTCGTCGTCGAGGCGGCCAGCATCGTCGCTTGGCTGGAAGATTGCGCCGCAATCGAGGCGGCGCGCCCGGCGCCCCGCAATCTCAACCTGATCACCGGCGCGTCGGGCACCACCGACATCGAAGGCGCGCTGGTCCGCGGAGCGCACGGGCCCGCCAACCTGCATGTCATTTTCGTCGAGCCCTCCAACCCCCAAGCGACAGAGTTCCAGTGATGTTCCAACAACTCCTCACGCCGATAGTCGGCAGCCTCGGGCTGTCGTTTCTCGTGGCCATCCTCCCGGTGGCCGCCGTTCTCGTGCTCCTTGGTCTCTTTCGCCGGCCCGCGTGGCAGGCGGCGGCGGCGGGCCTCATCGTCGCCTTCGTCATTGCGGTCACGGCGTGGGGAATGCCGATGACTCTCGCCACGAATTCGGTTCTCGCCGGCGCTGTCTTCGCGCTCTGGCCGGTGATGTGGATCGTGGTCAATGCGCTGCTGCTCTACAATATCGCGGTGAAATCGGGGCGGTTCGACGCGTTCCGGGTTTGGGTGATCGACCATCTGCCGAACGACCGGCGCGTGGTGCTGGTGGTGATCGGCTTCTGCTTCGGGGCGCTCCTCGAAGGCATCGCGGGCTTCGGCACGCCGGTGGCGATCACGTCATCGCTCCTGATCCTCGTCGGGTTCGAGGCGCTCGAGGCGCTGGTCTTCGTGCTCATCTTCAACACCGCCCCGGTCGCCTTCGGCGCCCTCGGCGTGCCGGTGACGGTGCTCGGAGCGGTGACCGGGCTGCCGGCAACCGCGCTCGGCGCGATGATCGGCCGCCAGTTGCCCGTGGTCGCGCTGATCCTGCCTTTCTACGTGATGGCGGTCTATGGCGGCATGCGCTCGGTCAAGGCGATCTGGCCGGTGCTGCTCGTCGCGGGCGGCAGCTTTGCGATCAGCCAGTTCGTCGCCTCGAATCTGCTCGACTATTCGCTGACCGACGTCCTCGCCTCGCTCGGATCGCTGATCGTCACACTCCTATTCCTGCAGGTCTGGAAGCCCAAGCCCGACGCCGAATTCGCGATCCGCTCCGAGACGCTCGAATCCGAGCGCGAAGCGACGCAGATCGGCGCCAAGGCCCATGTCGCCCCGTGGCAGGGCTGGCTGCCCTGGCTGATCGTCTCGGCGCTCGTGATCGTGTGGACCCACTTCAAATGGGCGGCGATCGGCCAGCAATCCATCCCCTGGCCGGGCCTGCACAACGCGATCTCGATCACGCTTTACGGCGGCAAACCCTACGGGGCGGTGTGGTCTTTCCAGCCGCTCGGCACCGGAACCGCGATCCTCATCGCCTGCGTGATCACCGCGATCGTCGTGCGCCTCTCGCCCGGTGAATTCTTCGACTGCATCGGCAAGACCATCCGTCAGGCCTGGCTCGCCGTCGTCACTGTGATGATGATCATCGGCCTCGCCTATCTCATGAACTATTCAGGCTTGGCCTATACGCTCGGCAAAGGCGTTGCCTCGACCGGGTACCTGTTTGTACTGCTCTCGCCGTTCCTCGGCTGGGTCGCGGTGATGCTTTCGGGCAGCGACACCTCGGGCAACGCGCTGTTCGGCAATCTCCAGGTCGTGGCTGCGCGCCAGCTCAACCTCAATCCGATCCTGTTCGCCGCGGCCAACTCCTCGGGCGGCGTGATGGGCAAGATGATCTCGCCGCAGAACATCGCGACCGGCGTCTCGGTGACCAACCTGAGGGGCCACGAAGGCGTCGTTTTCGCCCGCACCTTCTGGCACTCGATCATCCTGACGCTGATGCTCTCGGCGCTGGTGATCGTACAACAATTCGTTATCCCGTGGGTGATCCCAACGGTCGGCGGCTGACCGCGCGGGCGCCGGCCCCTTTGCCAGCCGGCGCCCCCGAATCGGACCCCGGAAAGTCTGCTTGGGCGGAGAGACCGGCGCCTACAATCGCCACGGGCAACGGAAGGCTCCGCCCTTTCGTGATACGGGGCCGGGTGTTAGATTTTGACCGCCAAGTGGGGCGGCCATGCCTTCCTGTACAGGCCAATCGGAAGCTCCCGCTGCTCTAGGCGAGAAGGGATTCCATGTCCGTCAGAGGCAAGACCATCCTCGTCACCGGCTCAACCGACGGCGTCGGGCGCTGGGTCGCCGAACGCCTCGGCGCGGACGGCGCGCGCGTCATCGTGCACGGACGCAACCGGGCGCGCGGCGAGGAAGTCGCGGAGCGGGTCACGAAGAACGGAGGCGGCGCGGTCTTCTTCGAGGCCGACCTCGCCTCGCTCGCGCAAGTTCGCAAACTCGCGGAAAACGTGCGACGCGAAACCGACGGGATCGATGTGCTCGTCAACAACGCCGGGATCGGCACAACCGGCGGCCGGGACGTGAGCGCGGACGGCTTCGAGCTTCGCTTCGCCGTCAACTATCTGGCCGGATTTTTGCTGACCCGGCTCCTGCTGCCGCTGATCGAGAACCGCGCGCCATCGCGCATCGTCAACGTCGCCTCGGCAGGACAGCAGCCGATTGACTTCGACGACGTGATGCTGACTCGGGGCTACGACGGGTGGCGCGCCTACCGCCAGAGCAAGCTCGCCCAGATCCTCTTCACCTTCGATCTCGCGGAGGAGCTGAAGGGCAGGAACGTCACGGCGAACGCGCTGCACCCCGCGACCTTCATGGACACGACCATGGTGCGGCGGAGCGGCATGCAACCGGCGAGCAAAGTCGAGGAAGGCGGCGAAGCGATCCTACGGCTCATCGAATTGCCCGCGCTCGAAGATAGGACCGGACTCTATTTCAACGGACTGAGAGAGGCGCGCGCCGACCCCCAGGCCTATGACGCGGCGGCGCGCAAGCGCTTGCGCGCCTTGAGCTTCGAGCTCGTCGGGATGGTGGATCCCGCTGCGGCGTAATTGGTCTTCCGAGGCGCTGGCGAAACAGTTTCGCCACATTCTCGTGCGAAGCCTGCCCCGATTTCGACGGGAGGATGACAGGATGATGAAGATCGCCTCGGTTTGTGCGGCGTGCCTCGTGCTCGGCGCTTGCGCGACGCCCGTTCAGACGGTCGGGACGACGAGCGGAGCCGTCGCCGGCGCCGTCGTGGGCGGCCCGGTCGGAGCGGTGGTCGGCGGCGCGGCCGGCGCGGTGATCACCTCGCCCGCCAGCCCGCTGGGGCATCCCCGCTATCGTTGCCATTATCGCGATCGCTATGGCAATCGCCATTATGGCTGGTGCCGTTAATGATGTTGGAAGCCGGAGCTGGAAGGCGGCTTAGGGTTTACCGCGGTAGGCGACGCGCCAGATCGCGCCCCCTTCGTCGTCGGTGACGAGCAGCGCGCCGTCCTTGGTCGCGGCGACGTCGACCGGCCGGCCCCAGACGCCTGCCGGGTCGGCGACGAAGCCCGCGAGGAAGTCCTCGGTGACGCCGGTCGGCTTTCCGTCCCTCATGAGGAGCCGGACGACTTTGTAGCCGGTGCGCTTGGCGCGGTTCCACGAGCCGTGGAACGCGACGAAAGCATCGCCCTTGTAGTCGGCCGGAAATTGTCCGCCCTCGTAGAACGTGATCCCGAGCGGGGCGGAATGGGCGTTGAACAGGACGTCGGGCACGGTCACCTTGTCCGCGAGGTCCGGGCGCTGGCCCTTATGGCGCGGATCCTCGTGCGCGCCGATGTAATACCAAGGCCAGCCATAGAAGGCGCCTTCGACGACGTGGGTTGCGAAATCGGGCGGCAGATTGTCGCCGAGGCCGTCGCGCTCGTTGACCGCGCACCACAGGTCCCCGTTCGCCGGCTGGACGGTCAAGCCCGAACAGTTCCTGAGGCCGGTCGCGAAGACGCGCTCGTTCCCGCCGTCCGGGTCGAAGGCGAGCACGTCGGCCCGGTCGCGTTCCCCGTCCCACAACCCGCCAAGAAGATGCGAGGCAAGCGCTCTTACACCGTCGGCGTCATTGGTCGCCGACCCGACCGAGACGAACATCGTCTTGTCGTCAGGCGAGAAGGCGATGTCGCGCGTCCAGTGCCCGCCGCCGGTCGGCAGGTTGCGGACCACGGTCTCGGCCGGCCCGGACGCCTTGAGGTCGCCGCTGCGATATGGGTAGCGCGCGACCGCGCCCGGGGTCGCCACATAGACCCAGCGCGGGTCCGGACCTGAGGGAAAGAACGCGATGCCGAAGACGCGTTGCAGGTCGGCGGCGAAGATCTCGCCGTGGACAGGCGTCGCGCCCGTCGAGTTGGGGCGGAACACGAGCACGCGCCCTGCCCCGCTCTCGGCGACGAAGACATCGCCGCTCGGGGCCGTGCGAATGACCCGCGGCTCGTCGAGACCCGACGCGAAGAGATCGACGACGAAACCCGGCGGCGCCTGCGGGACGACGGCTGCCGTTCGCGGCGCTCGCCCGGGAAAATTGGCGACCGAGGGTGTGGCGAACGGCGGCGGCATATCGGCCGGCGTGATCAGCCGGCGCACGCCCGGGGCGTCGGTCCGCCAATCGCCGAAGGCGGCGGTCCCGGTCAGGACCGGACTGTCGGCGGCGAGGGCCGCCGTGGCGCCGAGCGATCCGGCGAGGAGAAGCAAGCCTTTCCGCATCGTGCCTCCTCAAGGCTGTCGTTCGACGCCGAAGCGCGCTCACGCGCGCGGCTCGCGCCCCATCGCGTAGAACTCGTCGTTCGGCCGGATGGAGAACGCGTTCGCGAGCCGGTTCGACATGGCGTAGAAAGCGGCGATGGCGGCGATGTCCCAGGCGTCGTCGTCGGTGAATCCGTGGCGCTTGAGCGCATCGTAGTCGGCGTCGTCGATCTCATGCGAGCGCTGGGCCACCTTCAAAGCGAAATCGAGCATCGCCCTTTGCCGGGGCGTGACATCGCTTTTTCGCGGATTGACGGCGACCTGATCGGCGATCAGCGGGTTCTTCGCCCTTATACGTAAAATCGCGCCGTGCGCGACCACGCAATAAAGGCAGTCGTTGACCCCCGAGGTCGCGACCACGATCATCTCCCGCTCCGCCTTGGTAAGGGGCCCGGGCTTCTCCATCAGAGCGTCATGATAGGCGAAGAAGGCGCGGAACTCGTCGGGACGGCGGGCGAGCGCGAGAAAGACGTTGGGCACGAAGCCCGACTTCTCCTGCACCGCGTCGATCCGCTCGCGGACGTCCTTCGGCAGACCGGAGAGCTCGGCGGGAGGAAATCGGCTGATCGGCGGCTTCATTACGTCTTTCCCTGCAGCATGCCTCGCCTATGGTATCATCGCCTCCGACCGGAAGTCAGCTCCCGAGGTTGCGAAAATCGGCCGCGGTCTCTCCTTGACCGCGCTCTCTGACCCGTTCCCGAACGGCGCTCCGGAGAGCGACATTCTGCACGCCATCCTGAAGGCGGCGCCGCAGATCAAGCGCCTCTACGCCCACAGCAAGGGCGCGTTCTGTTTGCGGAACGCCATCCGCAACTTGCCGCCCGGGCGCACCGCCGACCTGCATGTGACCACCTTCGGCTGCTGCGTCGCAGAGGAGACGCCGGCCAACTACAATCAAATTCTTGGAACCTTCGACGGCCTCGGCCAGCTCAACTCGTGGGGCGCCTTGCCGGAGCAATGGATCAACGCCTGGCACAGCACCAACACCTTGCTGCCCATGACGATGCATGTCGGGGAGCTTCTGTGCCATGACGAGGCGGCGCCCCAGTCTGGAAAGAAAATCGTATGCAGGAGCGAAAGATGAGAGCTTGGAACGGGCGCGCTTTCGTGGCGGCGGCCGTGATCGTCGGGGCAGCCGGCCTGGCGTCGGTCGTGCACTATGCGGGAGAAACCAACCATCGCGACTTTGTCTCATCGGCGCAGGCCCAGCCCGCGCCGATCCGCAGATTGATCGATTGGTTGCGCGGCCTGACTATGCCCGCCGGAATCGTCAGGGCGGAGGGGCGCATCGAAGCGACGCAGGTTGATGTTTCGTCGAAATATGCCGGCGAGGTCGTGGACGTCGCAGTGCAGGAGGGAGACAAGGTCGCCGTGGGTCAGGTGATTGCAAGGACGCGTTCGCCTAAGCTCGAGGCGCAGTTGAAAGCCGCACAATCAGACCTCCGATCCGCCAAGGAGGCGGGGGCGGAGGATGCCATCAAAGCGGCGGAGGCCAAAGTCGAACAGATCAAGTCGATGATCAGCGAACTCACGCTCCTTTTGCCCCGCTCCGGAAAGGTCCAGTATCAGCTGGCGCATGCGGGGGACAGCGTCGCGGCGGGCGCGAGGATCGTGACGATCATCGATCTTGCCGACGTGTACATGACCGTGTTTCTTCGCGCCGCCGACGCGGGCAAAGTCGCAAGGGGGGACGAAGCGCGCATCATTCTGGACGAGGCCCCGAACTACGTCGTTCCCGCATCGGTGGGCTTTGTGGCCGCGCCCGACGCCGCGGAGTCCAAGCAGGATCTCGCCAAGCTGATGCTCCGGGTCGATCTCCAGGTCGATCCGAAGGTCGTGGAGACATATTATGGGAAGGTTGAGATTGGGCTGCGCGGCGCAGGATTCGTGCGCACGAGGCCGCAGGCGAAATGGCCGGCCGATTTACAAGTCAAGCTGCCGTCTGCGCCGGTTGCGCAGGAGTCTATGCCCGCTCCAGCGCCTGTCGCGCAGGAGGGCGCAAGCGCATCAGCGGCTATAGGCGGAGCCTCCGCCCCGTCGGCGCCCGCCGGGGCGCCGATGTCGGCGGCCGCTCCTGCGCCTGTCGCCGAAGCGTCTAAGTCCGAGCCGGCCACGCAGGCTCCGGCGCCGGCGTCAACGACGACACCACGACCGACCAACTTCCGACCCCGATCGCGCCCGCCGATCGACTGCTTACCGCCGCCGAGTTCCAAAAGCTCGCCGACGTGCCGCCCGAGGTCGAATGGTTCGCCAATCTCAGCAATCCGAACACCCGCCGCGCCTACGAGGCCGCCGTGAAGGACTTCATGCGCTTCGCCGGCATTTTCCGGCCGGAGGAATTTCGCACGGTGACCCGCGCGCACCTGATCGCCTGGCGCGACGAGTTGCGCCGGCGCGAACTCGGCGGCGCGACGATCCGCCATCGACTGGCGTCGGTCGCCTCGCTGTTCGAATATCTGTGCGAGAAGAACGCCGTCACCCACAACCCGGTCAAAGGCATCGAGCGGCCGCGCACGGAGAGCGGCGAAGGCAAGACGCCGGCGATCGGCGATCACCAGGCGCGCAAGCTGCTCGACGCGCCCGAGGCCGACACGATCAAGAGCAAGCGCGACCGCGCCATCCTGTCGACGCTGCTGTTCCACGCGTTGCGGCGCGAGGAGCTGTGCAAGCTGAAGGTCAAGGATTTTCGGCACACACGCAAAGGCGTGCCGCACCTGAGGGTGTCCGGCAAAGGTGGCAAGACGCGCTATCTGCCGCTGCATCCCGGTACCCACGGGCTCATCAACGATTATCTCGACCCGGCCGGGCATGACCTCGATGACGGCGGCGCGCTGTTTCGCCCGGTCCGCAACAATCGCACTGGACGGATGGAAAGCGCGATCACCGCCGACGGCGTCTATCGTTTGGTGCGGGGCTATTCGGCGCAGCTCGGCTTCCAGATCGGCGCGCATGCGCTACGTGCAACCGCCGCCACCAACGCCCTCGATCACCAAGCCGACATCGCCAAGGTGCAAGAATGGCTCGGGCATGCCAATATCTCCACCACCCGAATATATGATCACCGGCGCACGCGTCCCGAGGATAGCCCGACTTTCAAAGTGGCCTACTGACCAGAAATCCCCGGCTTCATCAGCGCCGCGGCAGGAGCATCAAATCGACCACTTCCTCCGCATCGTTGAGAAGAATCTTGCGCGACGTGCCTATCTGCGCACGCATCGTTAGGCCGCGCGCAAAATCCGTGAGCTGGCTGGCGCGGACGGTCACAGGAAAGTCGGGCGGGATTTCCCCTGCGCTGATCGCGTCCCGGAACCGACCTTCCACTAGCGCGGCCCCGCCGGCGGCCGCGTTTTGCAGGAACTGCCGGACCTCAGGGTCGTCCACAAGCGGCGCGACGCACAGGAGAAGACACCCCCTAGCGGAGCCTTTCTCGGTCGCACTTTCAACCGCGTGTCTCAGGAAGCTGACGAGCGAGTCGCGGAGCGTCCGCGGCGCGAGGAGCGCCTTAGCGGCGCGCGCGCCTTTCTTTTCCGCGTAGGCCTTGAGGGCGCGCAAGAACAAGGCTCGCTTGTCGCCAAAGACGGCATACAGGCTCGGCCGTCCCACGCCCGTCCCGGCGACAAGATCGTCGATCGTGACGCCGTCGTAGCCTTTCGACCAGTACACCTGGATCGCCCTTTCCACCGCCTCCGTTTCGTCGAAGCTACGCGGCCGTCCGCGCGGCTTAGGGGCATTTTGAACCATTCAGTTAGAAATTCCTTGCAATCCGCTTTTGAATGCCCCAATATATAACTAAGTAGTTCTAAATTATCAAGCCCGCTTGGGCCTTGCGGGCCTTGCGACTTGACCTTCCCCCTTCACCACGGAGACGCCTATGGAACATTCGATCGCGCTCGTTACCGGCACCACCTCTGGGCTCGGTTATGCGGCAGCCCAACTTCTTGCCGGAAAGGGCTGGCGCGAGATCATCGTCACCGGGCGGCGCCTCAATCGTGTTCAGGAAACGGCCGCTCAGCTCGCGGGGGAGGCAAAAAAAGAAATTTTCACACCGCTAGAGGTTGATCTCGACAAGCCGTCGAGCGTTCAATCTGCCCTCGCTGAACTGGTCAAGCGTGGTCGGCCGGTCGATTTTCTACTGCTCAATGCAGGGTTGGTTCCCTTTAAGCAGCGCGCGGTCACCGCGGCGGGCGTCGAGTCGTCTCAGGCTCCGCTCATCGGCCATCATCAACTGACGGTTGGGCTGCTCAATGCCAACTTGCTGAGCCCCGACGCCCGGATCGTTATCGCGGGCGCGGAACCTGCCCGAGGGGGCGTGCCCATGTTCAAATACACCGACCTGCCAGCCTTTGCGGCCACGCGTTACCAAGGCGACCGAACCGCCGCCGTTGAAGCCCTGATACGCAGCGGGCCGAACGTGAAATATGTGCCCAACAATGCGTATGCCGATGCGAAGCTCGTCGTCGCTTGGTGGACCGCGGCGCTGGCCCGCCGGCTGCCCTCCGGCATGGCCGTGTACGCGGTGTCGCCCGGTGGCGCGACCACCACCAACGTGGTCCGAAGCGCCGGCTGGGCATTGAGGCATATCTTTATCCCTATCGTGAACCTCATTCCCGGCATGAATCAGACGCCGGAGACCGCGGCCAGTCGCTACCTCCAAGCATCCGAATTTGCGACCGACGTCTCAGGGCAATTCTTCGCCTCGGCACAAGGGAAGTTCTCAGGCCCGATTGAGGTGCAGCGCCACCCACACCTCCACGACCGCGCCAGCCAGGAAGCGGCGTGGAAGGCCGTCGTCAAGGTCTCCGGCGTCGACTACGCGCCGGACAGCCCCAAGTCGCCGTCGGGTTCGCCGATACCAAATCGGTCCGTCGGATTGGCGTAGAACATTTCGCTGGTCCCAATCGGCAGGCGATGGCGCGGTTGCAGGATCGTCGACGGGGCCTAACGGAATTCTGAAACATTCAGTTCAAAAAACATTGACTGTGATCGTCGCGTCAATTATCGTACTAAACAGTTCACAATTAGCAGGGCGACCCTGGCGTCACCTAGGAGAGCACGGATGAAACGTTACGGAGCTAAGCGGTAGGTCATAATCGGCGGTACGAGCGGCATGGGGCTGGCGACAGCGAATGCTCTCCGTCAGCGCCGGGTTCAGCATTCCAACGCCTATCGAGAGCGTGACCGAGGCCGTCTACGACGAGATGTTCAACCTGAACGCCAAGGGCCCCTTTTTCGCGGTCCAGAAGCTTGCGCCGCTCATCAATCGGGGAGGCTCAGTCGTCCTCACCACTTCGGTTGCAAACGTCAAGGGATTGCCCGGTCAAGCCACGTACGGAGCCGCCAAGGCCGCGCTGCGTTCCTTTGCGCGGACGCTCGCCACTGAGCTTCTTCCTCGAGAGATTCGCGTCAACGCGGTTACGCCGGGTCCCATCGACACGCCGATCCTCGACAAAGTGTTTCCCAATAAAGGCGTGGTCGCCCAGGTCAGGGAAAAAACGATCGGCACGATTCCCATGAAGCGCTTTGGAACGTCGGAGGAAATCGCCAAGGCCGTTCTCTTCCTCGCGTTCGAGGCGACCTTCACGACCGGCGCGGAACTCCCGGTCGACGGGGGATGGTCACAGCTCTGAGGGCGGTGCAGGCCATGGTTCAGCGTACTTTCCTTGTGACCGGCGCTTCGAAAGGTATCGGTCTCGCCATCTCAAAACGCCTGGCCGCCGCGGGACATGAGGTCGTCGGCATCGCCCGCGAGCCGATTCCTTGATTCCCCGAAACGCTGGTTTCGGTCGACCTCAGCGATGACAGAGCCTCAGCGGAGGCCTTTGTCGAGCTTGCCCAGCGCCATTCCTTCGACGGCGTGGTCAACAATGCCGGCGTCGGGAAGTTGCATCGCCTAGGAGAGGTTGATCTCACTGTCGTCGACGAGTTCACGCGTTTCAACTTGCATGCGCCCATCAACGCCGTCCAAGCGATCCTCCCGACGCTACGGCAAAAGGGATGGGGCCGTATCGTCAACATCACCAGCTTGGTGATCCTCGGAAAGGTGAACCGTACGGCCTATGCGGCCAGCAAGGCGGCGCTGGGAAGCTTCACGCGGACATGGGCGCTGGGAGCTTGCGGAAGCAGGCATCACCGTCAACGCGGTCGCACCAGGCCCCATCCAGACAGAGTTGTTCCGCCGCAACACGCCCGCCGGCAGCGAGGCGGAACGCATCTTTCTCGCCAATATTCCGATGCGGCGCTTGGGACAGCCAGAGGAGATCGCAGCGGCGGTCGCCTTCCTGCTTTCGGAGGACGCCAGCTTTACCACCGGGCAGACCCTGTTCGTCGACGGCGGCGGCTCCATCGGAAAGGCTGCGGTGTGAGAGGGGTCGCGCGGCGCAGCACGCCAATCCGGCACTCCCGAGAGCCAATTACGGCGATGACGTCCGCCTGCATTCTCAGCGGCAATGCCGCATCCGTGGCGACCGTCCCCCAGGGTGCAGCCTCGCCGATGAGGAGCTTTCGATGACAGACACAGCGCGCCATTTGGCCTCAGAGCAGGGGAAATTTAGCCGCGCCCTCGGGGCCATCTGGGCCTTCCTCCAAGCGATGGAGTCCACCAGCTTCGATTACACCCTCGATCGCATCGAACGTTTGGAACAGGAGGTGGAACGACTAAAGGAGGAACTGCGCCAAAGCCGCGAACCAGGCCCCGTCGATGCCCGCAATGAATAACATATTCTTGCTGAGTTTTGCATTCTCATAGACCAAGCCCTTTCTTGTTGTCACCGTTCCGGCGCGCCCTTTTTAACTGCGAAGCTTTGGGCGCATGCGCTACGCGCGACTGCCGCCACTAACGCTAGGCCGACATCGCCAAGGTGCAGGAATGGCTCAGTCACGCCAACATCTCCACGACGCGCATCTACGATCACCGGCGGACCCGCCCCGAGGGCAGTCCGACATTCAAGGTCGCCTACTGACCCTCTCCGGTTGGGTAACATAACCGCAAAATGCGGGCCCATTTAGAGTAACCGATAATCGACTATACAGTTGGAATATTTAATAAATATGCCTCGTACATAACATCCTTTATGTTGCGCTATTCGTTCGACAACGGCAAAGGGGATTCAACCGCTTGGGCCGTCACCAAAAGGCTTCCGAGCAATACCTAAAAATGTTATAGTTAGGCATACCCGTGGGAACCTTGCCGCGAGGCCCGACATGAACATGAACGTATCGCTCCCCGAGGAGCTGGCGAATTTCGTCAAAGACAAGGTCTCGACCGGTCGCTACGGCTCGTCGAGCGAAGTCGTGCGCGAGGCGCTTCGGTTGATGGAAAAGACCGAGCAGCAGGCAGCGGAGAAACTCGCCGCGCTGCGTCAGGCCTGGAAAGAAGGCATCGACAGCGGCGACGCCGGCGAGATCGACTTCGCCGCATTGAAGACGGAAGCGCGCGCCCGGCGCAAGACGGCGAAGCGTGAGCCGTGAGCCGCGTTGTCTTCACGGCCCGCGCCCGCGAAGATTTGCTCGAGATCTGGCTTTACGTCGCCACGCACAATTCGGAGCGGTGGCAGATCGCATCTATGAAAGCATCGAGCAGTCGTGCCGTTCGCTCTCGGATCATCCTCGGCTTGGGCGCGCGCGACCGGAAATCCAGCCAGAAGCGCGCTCGCTCGTGATCGAGCGCTGGCTTGCCATGTATCGCGTCACGGAACACGGCGCACAAATTGTGCGCATTATCGACGCCGCGCGCGATCTTTCCGCCATTGAGTGGAGTCCCGAACAAAATTTGCCGCCCGACTAGAATCCGAGAATCCGGCTGCCTTGGAACCGCCAAAGACCCGGCGACGACTCGGAGGACGGAGAGCGCAACCCAAGTCTTTCTCGTCTTGCCTTACGTTACGAATTGGCTGGGGTCCGGCGCCCTGAAGCGAATTTGCAAGCGTAGGCTCGTATGAAATTGACGGCGGACGATCTGCGAAGCGTGCGCGCGGTTTCTCGCCAGCGCTCAACCGTTCAGGAGCTCCTTCACCGCCTTTGCCGGCGAATAGCTGAGCTTGCGCGCGGCGGCGATCTTGATTTTCTCGCCGCTGGTCGGATTGCGCCCCTCGCGTTCCGGCGTTTCCTTGACTTTGAACTTCCCGAATCCAGGAAGCGAAATCTCCTCGCCGTTGGCGGCAGCGCCCAAGATGGTCTTCAGCATGCTATCCACAATCGCCTGGGCTTGCCTCTTGCTCAAGCTGTGCGCCTCGGCAATTTTCGAGGCGAGTTCGGACGTGTTCACTTCGGGCCTCCTCACGAATCAAAAGGGCCGGCTCTATTGCATGGCGCCCGAGCCATGTCATCCCGCGGTCGGAGGAACCTGCGGTCTTACCCTTAAGGAATTGCGGATATATGCGACTGAAACTAGAGCCGGGCTGGGGCCGACCGGTGAGACAGGAGAACGATTCTGGAGACGTCGCTCTATCGGCCGGTCAAGGCGTTCCTTGTAGGACTCGGCTTCGTCGTCAAAGGCGAAGTCGGAGGCTGCGATCTGTTGGCGCTGAAGGGCGACGACCCGCCTCTCGTCGTGATCGGCGAACTCAAGTTGACCTTCAATCTCGAGCTCGTCTTGCAAGGGGTCGATCGCGCGGCCGCTTGTGATGAAGTCTGGCTGGCCGCTCGCCGCTCGTCGCGCGGCAAGGGGCGTGAAATCGACGCAAGGTTTCGCAACCTTTGTCGACGGCTCGGCTTTGGCTTGCTCGGAGTGTCATTGAACGGCGAAGTCGAGGTTCTGCTGACGCCGGCCGCGCCGACCCCGCGCAAGAAATCCGCTTCGCCGATCTCGTCTGATCGAAGAGCACTGGCGCCGTCGGGGCGATCCTGTCGCAGGCGGCGGATCGCGCGCCCCAATCATGACGGCGTACCGGCAGCGCGCCCTTGCCTGCGCCGCCGCGTTGGCGCACGGCCCGCGACGCCCCCGAGAGCTCAAAGCGTCGATCCCGGACGCTCCCAGGATTCTTCACGGGAATGTCTATGGCTGGTTCGCCCGCATCGAGCGCGGTGACCGAGTTCAGGCCGGGGCGCGCTCTTGCGCTGGCCACAGCCGGACATTGCTGGTTTCGGAACCCCGACGCGGCGTGATAACTCTTCAGAGATAGCGCCGAAGGCCAAAGTCGACCGCGCTAGCGGGGCGACGGCAATTCCGCAAACGGGAGGAGATCATGACGTCCACATTGCCGAGCACGGGGCTCGAACTGCGCTCGATCATCACCGGCGCCGGCGAGCTCGAGCTTTCGCTGGTCAATGCGCCAATGCCGACGCCCAGGGCCGACGAAGTCGTCGTGCGCATCGAGGCGGCGCCGATCAATCCGAGCGACCTCGGTCTCCTCCTCGGACCCGCAGACCTCTCTACCGCCGTCGCGTCCATCCAGGACTGGCTGCCGCTGGTGAAAGCAAAAATTCCGCAGGGCCTGATGAAGGCGATGGCGGGCCGGCTCGATCAATCCATGCCTGTCGGCAACGAGGGCGCCGGAGTCGTCGTCGCCGTAGGCGAGTCGCGGGAGGCGCAGGCGCTGAAGGGCAAGACTGTCGCCGTCATCGGCGGTGCCATGTATTCGCAGTACCGATGCGTGCGGGCCACGGAGTGTCTGGTGCTTCCGGCAGACGCAACGCCGGCCGACGGCGCTTCGGCCTTCGTCAACCCGCTGACCTCGCTGTCGACGGTGGAGACCATGCGCCTGGAGGGGCACAAGGCGCTGGTCCACACCGCTGCGGCGTCGAACCTCGGCCAGATGCTGAACCGTATCTGCCTCAAAGACGGCGTAGGCCTCGTGAATGTCGTTCGACACGCCAAACAGGAGGAGCTCCTCCGCGGGCTCGGGCGCCGCCCATGTTTGCAATTCAAGCGCGCCGTCCTTCGTCGATGACCTGAACCGCGCGATCGCAGAGACAGGAGCGACGCTGGCGTTCGACGCCATCGGCGGCGGCGCGCTCGCCTCGCAGATCCTCACTGCAATGGAAAGCGCCGCCGTCAGGGCGATGGCCACATACAGCCGATATGGAAGTCCGGTTCACAAGCAGGTCTACATCTATGGCAGTCTTGATACGCGGCCGACCGAGCTCAGGCGCTCGTACGGCACGGCCTGGGGTGTTGGCGGCTGGCTATTGTTCCCGTTCCTGCAGAGGCTCGGAGCGGAAAAGGCGGCCAAGTTGCGCGATCGCGTCGTCGCGGAACTGAAGACCACGTTCGCCAGCCACTACTCGCACGTCGTCTCGCTCCAGGAGGCGATGCAAATCGCAAACTTGCTAGCTTGCAGCCGACGCGCCACCGGCGAGAAGTTCCTGATCGCGCCGCATAAGGCGGGGTGAAGTTCCGATGGGCCGGTAAGGCCTTGCACGGGCCGCAATTGGCGGGAACGCCCTGCGTGCGCGGAAAGAGGTTTTGCGGTTGACCGCACGAATGCGCTGTTGTGCGTGCGTCGACTTCATCGGACCAATTGCCGTTGGCGGAGTTGAGATCATCGTCGCGCGCAGGGGTTGGCGTCGTGAGTGTCTAACCTCGCGGTTACGCTCGGTTCCAAGGCGGTCGCGTCTACCTTCATAGCGTCTTTCGACCGCTCGAGAATCCCGGGGCTGGATCGCGCTCCAAACACTCGATCGCGCTGGCGACTCGGAGCGTGGACGGCGTCTGCCGCCAACCTCGCTCGTGCGCTTGGCCTCGACCGCACGCCCGGTGGCGAAGCATTCGGGATCAGTGCGCGCCAAAAGGCAAGGAGTAACTCGGCGGAAACGCGTGAAGCCGCCGCGTCAAGATTTCCTGGGGCGTCGACGCCGTGCATTGACCGGGCCGTGCACTGAGGCGGAAATTCGCGACGAGCCGAACCGCAGCCACTGTGTTACGCGGGCGCATGACCTCGGGCTCTCCCTCACCGTCGCCTCTCGCCTTCGCCACGGCCATAACCCCTCGTGGCGCGATTCGCCTGGAGCGGACGGAAACGGACGTCCCGCTGGATAACGCCGTCGCCACGCGGCTCGAAGCCGCGTTCGCCCGCGGATCGGGCCATGGGCTCCTGCAGCTCGGCTTCGGCGAGGCCCGGTCGCGGCTGCCCGCCGATCTCGCCTTCTGGCGCGGTTTGACGATGAGGTTCATTGCCGCCCGCTGCCGCGCGGGGGAGACAAGCTGGCCGCAGCCAAACGACGAGGAACTCGCCCGCCTCGCCGACGAAGCGCCGCCGATGCCAGGCGGCGAATACCTCGACGCCGGCGCGCTCTCGGCGCTGTGGCGGCAGCTCGCTGAGGTCTTCGAGGATGAGCTCGCCGCGAGCGGCGCAAGCCTCGACGCCTTTCTCGCCGCGCGCGACAGCCGCTGGCGGCATGTCGGCCGCGTGCATTTCCATCTCGCTGAAAACCGCAAGGACGCCGAGCGGCCGTTCGCCTTTCTCGCCACCTATGCGCCCGGGCTCGCCGCCCACGGCGAGGTCCGCCACGCCCCGCTCGGCGCGGCGCTGCGCGAATACGCCAGCGCGGGGGCCAAGGCCGAGCTTTTGAGGCTGCTCGAGCCGGTGAGCCGCGCCAGCGAGAGCTGCGCATGGCTGAAGGCGATCGTCGAACTCCGGCGAGATTTTCCATCCGCTGCGTTGGACGCCGTCCGAAGCGATGCGGCTCCTCGAGGATGTCGCGCCGCTGGAGCAGGCGGGCCTCGTCGTGCGGATGCCGGCCGGCTGGCCTGGCGCCCGCCCGAGCCGGCCGAAAGTCGAGGCGACCGTCGGCGCCAAGGCGCCGTCGCTAGTCGGGGCCGACGAAGCTGCTCGATTTCGCTGTCGAAGTGACGCTCGACGGCGAGACTCTGTCGCCCGAGGAGATCGAGCGGCTCCTGGCCGCGACCGACGGCCTGGCGATGCTGCGCGGCAAATGGGTCGAGGTCGATCACGAGAAGCTCAAGGCCGCGCTCGACCGCTACGCCGAGATCGAGCGGCTCGCACTGGAGGAAGGGATTTCCTTCGGCAAGGCGATGCGGCTCTTGGCCGGCGCCGACGTCGGCGAACGCGACGCGACGCCCGACATCGCCGCCTGGGGAGAGGTGAGAGCGGGCGACTGGCTCGCCGAGACGCTTGCCGCCTGCCGCCGCCCGGAGGCGCTCACCGCGGCGTTGCCGCGCGACGCGCTCAAGGCGACCTTGCGCCCCTATCAGGACGTCGGCGTGCGCTGGCTCGGCTTCCTGATCCGCCTCGGCCTCGGCGCCTGTCTCGCCGACGACATGGGGCTCGGCAAGACGCTGCAGGTGCTTGCGCTCCTGCTGACGATGGCGCGCGGCGAGGACCCTGCCCGCCCGAGCCTCATCGTCGCCCCCGCCTCGCTGCTCGCCAATTGGGCTTCGGAAGCCGAACGCTTCGCGCCGTCGCTCAGAGTGTTCGTCGCCCATCCCGCCTTCAGCCCGGCGGAGCGGTTGAAAGCGCCGGAAGAAACGCTGGCGGCCAGCGACCTCGTCGTCACCAGCTATGCGGCGCTGCTGAGGCTCGGTTGGATCGGCGAGATCGCGCTGGCGGCTCGTCGTCGTCGACGAGGCGCAGGGGATCAAGAACCCGAGGCGCGAAGCAGACCCGCGCGGTAAAGGCGCTCGAGGCGGACGCGCGCATCGCGCTCACAGGCACGCCGGTCGAGAACAATCTGTCCGATCTGTGGTCGATCTTCGATTTCCTCAATCCCGGCCTGCTCGGCTCGGCGAAGGCGTTTCAGACCTTCGCCAAGCGCCTCGCCGACCAGACGCCCCCTTCCTATGCCCCGCTGCGCAAGCTGATCGCGCCCTACATCCTGAGACGGATGAAGACCGACCGCAGCGTCATCGCCGATCTGCCCGATAAGACCGAAGTGATGGCCTATTGCGCCCTCTCCCGCAAGCAGGCGGCGCTCTATCAGACGACGGTGGAAGCCTTCGAGCGGCGGCTCGAAGAATCGAGCGACGACATGGGCCGGCGCGGGCTGGTGCTGGCGACGCTGATGCGGCTCAAGCAGATCTGCAATCACGCCGCCCACGGCCTCGACCGCGGCGGCTCTTGGCCGAGCGAGGACAGCGGCAAGTTCGCGCGGCTCGCGGAAATCGCCGCGACCATCGCCAGCCGGCAGGAGAAGCTTCTCGTCTTCACCCAGTTCGCCGAGATCATCGAACCGTTATGCGCCGAGCTCGCCGGCGCTTTCGGCCGCCCCGGCCTCATGCTCAGCGGCGACACCGCGGTCGGCAGACGCAAAGAGCTCGTAAAAACCTTCCAGGAGGACGAGCGCGTTCCGTTCTTCGTGTTGTCGCTCAAGGCGGGCGGATCGGGGCTCACGCTGACGGCGGCGTCGCATGTTGTTCATTTCGACCGCTGGTGGAACCCTGCGGTCGAAAACCAGGCGACCGACCGCGCCTTCCGCATCGGGCAAAAACGCAACGTGCTGGTGCACAAGTTAGTCTGCCGTGGCACAATCGAGGAGCGAATCGACGCCTTGATCGAGTCGAAGCGACAGATGGCGGAAGAATTGCTCAGCGGCGGCGGCGAAATCAACCTGACCGAACTCGGCGACCGCGAGCTCCTCGACCTCATCCGGCTCGATCTCGATCGGGCGACGAAGGAGGCGTGATGAGCTTCTGGGGCTATCGGGAATATGTGCCCGTCGCTCGGCGGCGCGCCAAGGCGGCGAAGGAAGTCGCAAACCTGAAGAAACACGGCCGCGCCGTCTCGCCCGTCGTGATCGAGGGGCGCAAGATCGCCCGGAGCTTTTGGGGCGTGGCCTGGTGCGACAACCTCGAGCGCTATTCCGACTTCGCCAATCGCCTCCCGCGCGGGCGCACCTATGTCAACAACGGCTCCGTCATCGACTTGCGGATCGCGCGCGGCAAAGTCGAGGCCCTGGTCAGCGGCTCGGAAATCTATAGGGTCAAGATCGACATCGCGGTCGCAGCGCCGGCGCGTTGGAAGGCGATCTGCGCGGACTGCGCCGGGTCGGTGGGCTCGATCGTCGAGCTTCTGCAAGGCAAGCTCTCGAAGCACGTCATGGAGCGCGTCTGCCGCGAAGCCGATGGACTGTTCCCGCCGCCGAAAGAGATCAAGATGTCGTGCTCATGTCCCGACTGGGCGGGGATGTGCAAGCACGTCGCGGCGACGCTCTACGGCGTCGGCGCCCGGCTCGACCATGATCCGGACCTCTTGTTCACGTTGCGCGGAGTGAATCGCAGCGAGCTTGTCTCCGCTGGCGCGGATCTGTCGATCACCGAGGCTGCGGCCGGCAGCGAACGCGTGCTCGTCGACCACGACGTCGCCGCGCTGTTCGGCTTGGAGTTCGACGCCGTGCCACCCGCCGCCGTGATCGTCGGGAATAAAAGAGCGCCAGCGACTGAACGCACGACGACCAAGGCGGGACAGGCGAAGTCCCCATCTGTTTCAGCGAGCGCCGCGAGAGATCGCACAACGAAAGCGACCAGCGAACCTAAGCCGCAAGCCGCGCAAAAATCCGCCTCGAAATCGAACGGCGCCGCCTCGACGGCAAAAGCCAGTTCCGGCGCCGGCGCCAGGTCTGCGCCGGTGACCCGATCCGGTCGCGTGAAGTCCGCTTCCGGTGTCGGTTGGCGCCAAAATGGCTCCCGACATTCCTCCCTGCGTTGATTTGTCTTTTCGTCCTCGCCAACCTCATCCACGCCACTCATCCTCGTCCGCCGAATCCGCAAAAAGGTTGATCCGCCATATTCTCAAATTAAATGGCTTCGGCAAGCCATATTGTCAGTTTAAATGGATATTCTCAGGCTTCATGGCTCCCGCTAAGCCATTGATTTCCATCAAATAGCATTCTCACGCCAAAAGGGTCTGATTGACTGCAGGCAGTGGCGTGAGGGAGAAGCGAACTTCCTGAAATTACCGGAGATTTGGAAATTTTCATTCGCGTCAATCCCTATGGTGAGCTGTGCCGCCCAACCAGAGCGGATTGTCTCGCGTTCTCTGCAGGTTACGGCATGTCCTCGCCGTCACTTTGCACCAAGAGTTAATCAGACCCCGCCAAAATGGCTCCCGACACTGGACGGGATCGCAGTTCCCTTGTGACAGATGGGAAGGGCCGATCGCATTTCCGGCCGGAAACAAGTGGACAATGTCCAGACGCGTGTTCCGCGTGAACGCCATTCTCTCAACTACCTTCCCGCGCAGAGCGCGCGACAGCGGACAACGCCGCTCAGGAGTGCTCAGGAGGTATAGGGACAGAAAGGCCGACCTTGACGCGCTCCATAGCGACGAGCGTGTGGAAGCGCTTCACATTGGCGTTCTCGAAAAACAATCGCCGGGTGAGCGCTTCATAATCGGCCATGGTCGTCACGGTAATCACCAGAACGAAATCAACTTCACCTGTCACGTAGTAACATTGCTGCACCTCGGACGTCGCAAGAAAACTGCGCTTCATCGCGTCGATCAGGTCCAGCCGCTCGCTCTCGATTGTGACCTGAACGAGGAGCGTGACGGTTTGTCCGACCTTTGTCGGATTCAGCACAGCGATAGTCGCCTCGATGACGCCGCGCTCCTGAAGGCGTTTGATGCGCCGCTGGACGGCGGGCGCTGACAGTCCCACCGCCTCGCCGATTTCCCGCTGCGGCGTGACGCAGTTGCGCTGGAGGATCGACAATATGGCCCGGTCAAATCGGTCCACCTCGGATCTCCGCAGCGTTTGTTGCGATCAGGGCCTTAAATCGGAAAAATCTTGCGCACGGAAGAGCATATAGGAGCGAAAAGTCCGTACGCTGCGCAATAGGCTTGCGCAATGATCAACGATCGCGATTTCCTCCCAAACCGGCTGCCTCGCCACGATGAGCCACTGACCGCAAGCGACGCGGAGGTCCTGAGCACAGGGGCGGCCGAGACCGTCCAGCGCTATCTGACCTGCCGCGGCGATCATCGGTCTACGCCCCTCCATGCGTTGCCGTCGCTGGCGGGCGATCTCGGCGTCGGCTCGATCCACATGAAGGATGAAGGCTTCCGGCTCGGGCTTGGCAGCTTCAAGGCGCTTGGCGGTTCTTATGCGGTCATTCGTCTGGCGCTCGAAGAGGCCGTTAGGCGCCTCGGCAAGTCGATGGACATCGAGAATCTTCACGCCGAGGATCTTCGGGGGGTCGCGAGCACAATGACGGTCGCCTGCGCCACGGACGGCAATCACGGCCGTTCGGTCGCTGCCGGAGCGCGGCTTATTGGGGCGAAGGCGATCATCTTCGTGCATTCCGGCGTCAGCGCCGAGCGGGTCGACGCCATGGCCCGGATGGGCGCCGAAGTGATCCGGGTCGACGGCGCATATGACGACAGCGTCGCCGAATGCAATCGCGTCTGCGCCGATAGCGGTTGGACGGTTGTGTCCGACACATCATGGCCCGGCTACGAACGCATCCCGGGGCTTGTGATGCAGGGCTACATCGCAATGGTCAGCGAAACCTTGGCAATCCTGTCGAGGCCGCCAACCCATGTTTTTCTGCAGGCAGGTGTCGGCGGGCTCGCAGCGGCCGTGGCCGGGCGCTTGGCTGTCGCGCTTGGGAACGCCCGGCCGACCGTCATCGTTGTCGAACCCGCCCGCGCCGCGTGCCTGTTCGCCAGCGCCCAAGACGGCCGAGTCGTGAAGGTGGAGCGCGGCCCCGCCACGATCATGGCGATGCTCGAATGCTATGAGCCGTCCGTGATCGCCTGGCGTATTCTCGAACGCGTCGCCGACGGGTTCATGACCGTCGACGAGGAGGACGCAGTCGCAGCGATGCGTCGCCTGGCCACGCCCGGGCGAGACGAGCCGGCCGTCGTGGCGGGGGAAAGCGGCGGCGCCGGGCTTGCGGGCTTGATTCGGGCGGCGCGCGACCCAGACATCAGATCCGCCATCGGCCTGAATTCGGCGTCCCGCGTCTTTCTCATTAACACCGAAGGCGCGACCGATCCAAGCCTCTACGCCCAATTGGTCGGAGCAGCGCCACAAGATGTTCTCGAGCGGAGCCGGAGGGTCGAGGCTTGACCGAGACAATCAACGCTGCGCCTCTGCTGACGCGGCTCCGCCAACTCGGCTCCCTTGGCCGCGACGGCGATGGCCGGCTCGTTCGATTGGCCGGTTCAGACGCCGACAAACTCGGCCGCGATGCGGTGGTCGAGTGGCTGGAAACCGCGGGGCTCACGGTCGCTATCGACCGGATCGGCAACATTTTCGGAACGTGGACACGCCTTGGGCAGGAGGACGCCCCGCCGCTTCTCATCGGGTCACGCATCGATACCGTCATCGACGCCGGCGTCTATGACGGCTGCTATGGCGTCCTCGCGGGGCTCGAGGTGATCGAGGCCTTGAAAGCATCCGGGCTCGCGCCGCGCCAACCCATTGCGGTCGCAGCGTTCACCAACGAGAGGGTGTGCGCTACGCGCCCGACATGATGGGCTCTCTCGTCCATGCCGGTGGTCTCTCCGTCGAGGCGGCATTGTCGACGGTCGGCGCTGACGGGACGATCCTCGGCGAGGAGCTTGCCCGGATCGGCTATGCCGGACCGCACGAGCCAGGATTCCTCAAGCCCCACGCCTATGTCGAGCTGCACATCGAACAGGGCCCCGTCCTCGACCGGGAACGGGTCGCCATCGGCGCCGTGGAAAACCTTCAGGGCATTTCCTGGCAGCGGGTGATGATCGAAGGCGCGGCCAACCACGCGGGAACGACGCCAATGGCCATGCGGCGCGACGCTGGGCTCGCCGCCGCGAGGGCTGTGACATTCCTCGGCGACCGCGCCAGGGCGTCCAACACGCCTACAGTCGCCACGGTCGGCTGCATCACGTTCGAACCGAACGCGATCAACGTGATCCCCTCGCGAGCCGCCTTTACGGTAGACCTCCGCGATCCGGACGAAGGTCGTCTGCGGGAAGAGGAAGCGGCGCTTGCTGGTTTCCTTGATGACCTCGCGCACAAGCATGGCGTGGTGGTCATAGCAGAGCCCCTTGCGCGATTCGAACCTGTCACGTTCGACCAGGCGCTTGTACGCCTTATCGAATCTTCGGCGCGTTCGCGCGGCCTCACGGTGCGGCGGATGACCTCCGGCGCGGGCCACGACGCGCAGATGATGGCGCGGATCTGCCCGGCGGCCATGATCTTCGTGCCGAGCCGGGAGGGCGTCAGTCACAACCCGGCGGAGCATACCGATGACGCCATGCTGGTCGCGGGCGCGGAAGTGCTGCTCGACGTGGTTCGCGCGATCGCCATCGGGAATGAGGGGATCGCATGACTTTCGACGCTGGAGCGGAAGAGGCGTTGCTGCGCGATATGACGGCTTGGCGACGTGATCTCCATGCCCACCCCGAGTTCGGCTTTGAAGAGCATCGCACGTCGGCCTTCGTGGCGGGCAAGCTGAAAGAGTTTGGACTGGACGTAGCCGAGGGCGTCGGCGGCACAGGCGTCGTGGGGACCCTGCGCCGGGGCGCGGGCAATCGTGCGATTGCGCTCAGGGCCGACATGGATGCGCTGCGCATAGAGGAGCAAGGTACGCGGCCTCACAAGTCGCGAACGCTCGGGACCATGCACGCCTGCGGTCATGACGGGCACACCGCAATGCTGCTCGGGGTGGCGAAGCGTCTTGCGACCGAGGGCGGATTTCGACGGCGCTGTGCGCTTTGTCTTTCAACCCGCCGAGGAATGGGGCCAGGGCGCCCTGGCCATGCTGCGCGACGGCCTGATGGAGCGCTTTCCATTTGAGGAGATCTACGGGCTGCACAATTTGCCCGGCCTTCCCGTCGGAACCGTCACCACCCGCGGCGGGCCTATAATGTCGGCCGAGGATAATTTCGAGATCATTTTGCGCGGCCTCGGCGGCCACGCGGCTCGCCCGCACTCGGGACGCGAGGTCCTCGTCGCCGCCTGCGCGCTTGTGCTCGATCTTCAGACCATCGTGTCGCGACGCCTCAGCCCAACGGACATCGGCGTCGTATCCGTCACCCAATTGCTGACGGACGGGGCCCGCAACATTCTGCCGGGCGTTGCGCGCATCCTGGGCGACGCCCGAAGCTTTCGGCCTAAAGTCAGCGCCGCGATCGAACGCGAGATGCGCCGGATCGCGTCCGGCGCGGCCCAAAGCCACGACTGCGAGGTCGAAGTGACTTACACTCGCGAGTTCACGCCATTGGTCAACGACCCGGCCCTGGCTGAAGAAGCGCTCGCATCAGCGCGCGAGCTTGACGGAGTGAAGGTGGTCACGGCTGAGGAGCCGGTGACCGCGTCAGAGGACTTCGCCCGTTTTCTCGATTATGCGCCCGGCGCATTCATCTTCATCGGCAATGGCGAGGACTCGGCGCCTCTTCACAATCCGGCTTTCGATTTCAACGACGACGCGCTCCTTCACGGCATGCGGCTCCATGCCGCCATTGTCAGGCGTCGATTGAAACCTGGGTAAGCGTTCCTGCGCCCGCCTTTGCCGTCGACCCTACCTGCAAGGGGAATTCACATGCGATTGTATTTGCTCGCCTCGGCCGCCGTCATCCTCCTCGCCCAACCTGCGCTCGCCGAGTTCAGGCTTGGCTTCGCCGACCCGTTGACCGGTGCCAGCGCCGCAATCGGCGCGCAGATCCTCAACGGCGCCCGGCAAGCGGTCGAAGATATCAACGCCGCGGGCGGCATTTTGGGTGAGAAGGTTGTCCTTGAAACCCAAGATGACGCGGGGGAGCCCAAGCAGGCTGTATCCGTGGCGAACGTCCTCGTCGGCGACGGCGTCAAGTTCGTGATCGGCCACCAGAACAGCGGCGCGTCGATCCCCGCTTCTGACGTCTATGCAGAAGCTGGGGCGCTTGAGGTGACGCCCGGCTCGACCAATCCCAAGTTCACGGACAGGGGATTGTGGAACACGTTCCGCACCTGCGGACGGGACGACCAGCAAGGCGCGGTCGCGGGAGCTTACCTGGCCGAGAACTTCAAGGGGAAGAAAGTCTTCCTCGTTCACGACAAGAGGACCTACGGCAAAGGTCTTGCCGACGAGGTCAAGAAGACGATGAACAAGGCTGGCCTCGACGAGATCGCCTACGAGGGCATCAACGCCGGTGAGAAGGATTATTCCGCGCTGGTCTCCAAGATCAAGTCGTCCGGCGCCGATGCGGTCTACTTCGGAGGCGTCTACACCGAGGCCGGATTGATCCGCCGGCAGATGTCCGATCAGGGCGTGAACGCTTTGATGCTGGGCGGCGACGCCATGATGTCAAGCGAGTTCGCGCAGCTCGCCGGCCCCAGCGGCGAGGGCACAATGATCACCTTCAGTCCGGATCCGCGGAAGAACCGGGCCGCGGCCCCCGTGGTCGAAAGGTTCAAGGTCGAGAACATCAATCCTGAAGGCTTTACGCTGTACGCATACGCCGCCGTTCAGGTCGTGGCGGACGCGGTGAATGCCGCGGGCAAGGCGGATCCCAAGCTCGCAGCAGAACCGCTCCACTCGGGCATGATTGTCGACACTGTCGTCGGACCTGTGGTCTACGACCGCAAAGGCGACATCGCCCGCGTCGACTAAGTGTTTTACAAGCAATCGAACGGCAGGTTAGTGGAAAGCCAGTCGGCCAGATAGTCGCCAATCGAAAGCGGGCGACGCGGGGCGGTCAAGACACCCGGTTACGAAATTGGTTACGAAGGGGCCAGGCGCAGGAGGCATTCGCCCTCCTACACCGAACGACTCAATCCGCCGTCGACGCGAATGTTCTGGCCGGTGATGTAGGCAGCCCCTTCGGACGCCAGAAACGCGACTGTCGCTGCGATCTCGGCGCTGGTTCCATATCGCTTCATCGGCACGCTGGCGCGGCGTTCTTCAGTCGCAGGAAGACTGTCGATCCATCCTGGAAGAACATTATTCATCCGGACGTTGTCGGTGGAGTAGGTGTCGGCGAAGATTTTCGTGAACGCCGCGAGACCCGGCTCGGAAGACGGCCGACGTCGGAAACTTAGCGGTCGGCTCGAACGCCCACGCCGTCGAAATATTGATGATCGACCCGGCCTTCTGCTTCTGCATCACCGGCGTAACGAGACGCGTTGGACGGACGACGTTCAGGAAATAGGTCTCCATCCCGATGCGCCAGTCCTCGTCGGGGATCTCGACATTTGGCGCTCGAGGCCCGTGGGTTCCGTCGCGACTTGTGTTGGAATTGACTGGCGAGTTTTCGGGCGACATGAGGTTATCCGATCATGCGGCGAGGTCAATGATCTGATCGTCTGGTTTCTCGGCGAGGGTCTGCCATCCGTCGACTTTGCGCATGGTGATCTGACCCGAGGCGAGCAGCGCCCAGAAAAGCATGGCGGCGGTCTCGGCGCAGGGCAGCACGGTCTGGGTCTTGATCCGGCGCTTGAACTCCTCGTGCAGTCGCTCGATCGCGTTCGAGGTTCGGATCGATTTCCATTGGCTGGGCGGGAAGCGCGTGAAGGTGAAGAGCTTGTCGCCGGCTTCCTCCAGGCTATCGGCGACGGCGCGGCATTTGAGGCGCCATTTGCGGATGAACGCCTTGCGCCGGGCTTCGACCTCCCCCTTTGTCTGGGCGTAGATCATATCTTTATAGTCGTTCGAGATTTCCTCGTGCAGACGCTCCGGCGCATGGGCGAGGAGATTGCGATGCTTGTGCACGGTGCAGCGTTGAACAGCCATGTCGGTCCACAGCGCCGCCAGCGCCTTTTCGAGGCCCGGCGCGCCATCGACGACGACCAGCTCCGGCGTTGGCAATCCGCGCCGGACGAGATCGTCGAGCAGCGGGCGCCAGGCCGCCTCGCTCTCACCGCCCATGGACTTGATCGCCAGCAGCACCTTCTGACCGTCGGCGCGCACGCCGAGCGCGACGAGCAGCGAGACCGAGGTCGCCTTCCTGTCGAGCCGGACACGCGCGACCGTGCTGTCGAGGATCAACCGGACGATCGGCTCCTCGACGAGCGAGCGCCCATTCCAGGCATCCCAATCGCCCTTCACCTTGCGCCAGGTCCGGCTGACCACGTCCTTGCCGACCGGCCCGGCGAAAACCGACGCCAGCGCGCGACGCACCCGGCGGGTGTTGGTTCCCGAAAGATAGGCCCCGGCGATCAACGCCTCGGCGGCCAGGGTGCGGCGCTGATAGGCGCGAAGCGAACCGCTCCGCCATTCGCGCGTCTTGTCGTCGTCACCCATCAGCCGAGCGCGCGGCACGGCGATCCGCGTCTTGCCGAACGTGCCCGTCAGCGTCCGTTCGCGATGGCCGTGGCGGACGCCGACGACCGACAGCCCCGCCTCCGTCGCGTCCGGCTTGCGCCGGCCGTAGCGCGGACGCGACAACGTCTCGCACAGTTCCTCCTCCAGCATCGTCTCGATAAAGCCGCGCACGCGAGCGCGGACCCCGTCCTCGATCGCGTCGAACCAATCATCGAAAAGCAAACCCTCGGCAGCCGCAGCCGCCTCCTTCGTGGTATCCTTCGCCATGGCGTGGTCTCCGTTCCAGCGCTCCAACGCCGGAATCATTTGGGTTGAGCAACCCGGAGACTACGCCAACCCAATTCCAACCACCTCCGCGACGGGACCGGCCCGTGGCAGGGGAATCGACTGAATGGGTCATGCGGCGATGTAGGCGGCGAGGGCGTCTTCGTCCCACGCGGCGACTTTGCGGCGCATGCGTAGGGAGTCTTTGCTTTTGCCGGTCCTGAGCACGTTGAGGGCGCTGTGCTTGACGATGGCGAGGTTGAAGGGTGCGTTGTCGGTTCGCACTCGGCATTCGTCATCGCGGAAGATCATGTCGAGCACCCAGTGAAGACTGTTTTCGACCATCCAATGGCTGCGGATCATCGGTCCCACAGCGTTGGCGAGCAGGGTAAGCGAGGTGATGTAGAAACGCGTCTCGGTCTCCGTCTTGCCCTAGGTTTCCCGCTCGCTCTCGACCATGACGACCGACTTCAGGCCCGGCCACTGGTGGCTGTCCTCAAGCCAGCCGATGTCGTGGAAAACAGTGACCGTCCGGGTCTCGATGCGGCCGTGGTCGCCGTCAACGGTCGTGTGTTGGCTGATCGATGTATCCTTGAACCCGACCGCCTTCTGCTCCTTTGCGAACAACTCGACATCGTCGCGCAGCGTGCCCTGGTTGCCCTTCAACGCGAGGATGTAATCGGCCTTCTTGTCGATGATCGTCTGCGCGATTTTGCGCTGGCAACCCGCAGCGTCGATGGTCACCACCGCGCCCTCGATGGCCAAAAGCTCGAGCAGGGCGGGAATGGCGACGATCTCGTTCGTCTTGTCGCCGACCCTCATCTGTCCGAGCACCATGCGCTGGCGCGCGGCAAAGGCCGAGACGACATGGATCGGCTGTTCGGCCCCCTTCTTCTGGTAGGAGCGCCGCACCGTCTTGCCGTCGATGGCGATCACTTCGGCCGACGTCTTGGTGAGCGCCGCCGTCCACGCCACAAAACAACGCTGGAACGCCACCGGGTTGAGCTTGGCCAGAATGATGCCCAACTGATCGTGCGAGGGCGTGCCGTTGGCGAAGAGTTGAAAGCGCTGCAGGAACGCCAGCTTGGCCCGGCCGAAGCGCGCAATGTCAGCCACCGTCTCCGCCCCCGCCAGCGCCGCCGCCAGCATCAAAAGCAGCACCTCCTCGAGCGGATAGGCGACCTTCCCTTTCTGCCGGTAGTCCGGCAAGTCCTTAAAATACGACAGGAAAACCGCCGTCTCCTTCACCGCCCCAAGAGCCGCGTCCGCTTCCCTCATCGATCCATCCTCCAAGCGAACCAGAGGATTGCGACAGATTCAGGCTTTCTCCCTCTTGTCACGCGAAATTACAGTCGATTGCCCTGAGGCCCGTGGCCCGCGCTGTTGACAAGCACGTCGATCCGGCCCCAACGGTGCACGGCCTGATCGACAAGGCGCTTCAGATCGTCCGTCGACTGGTTGGAGCCGTTGACGCCCAGGCCTCCGAACTCACGGGCGAGCGTCTCCCGCTTGCCTGAAGACGACAGCACTCCAATCCGAAAACCGTCTTGAGCAAGACGCCGGGCCGATGCGGCGCCCATTCCGCTCCCTCCCGCGATCACGAGCGCGACCTTTTCGTTCGACATGATTCCTCGTCTCCGTTCTTTGCGTTCGTCAATCCGGCACGGCGGGGTTTTCCAGCCGCTGTTCGCTATCGGACAATTACCGCATCGTCGGCATCACGAAATCCGCGCCGGAGCGGATGCCGGTCGGCCAGCGGCTCGTGATGGTCTTGAGCTTCGTGTAGAAGCGCACGCCCTCGTTGCCGTGCATGTGATGGTCGCCGAACAGGGACGCTTTCCATCCGCCAAACGAATGGAACGCCATCGGCACCGGGATTGGGACATTGATGCCAACCATTCCAACCTGGATCTGGTGGGCAAACTCGCGCGCCGCATCGCCATCGCGCGTGAAGATCGCCGTGCCGTTGCCGAACTCGTGGTCGTTGATCATTCTCGCGGCGGTATCGTAGTCGGGCGCTCGCGCCACCGCGAGCACGGGTCCAAAGATCTCTTCCTTGTAGATCTTCATGTCAGTCGTGACGTTGTCGAACAGGGTTCCTCCGAGGAAATATCCGTCTTCGTAGCCCTGCATCTTGAAGCCCCGGCCGTCGACCACCAGCTTCGCGCCCTCCGCCTCCCCGGCGTCGATATAGCCGCGAACCTTGTCGTAGTGCTGCTTCGTGACCAGCGGCCCCATTTCCGCGTCGGGGTCTGTGCCCGGACCGATCTTGAGCGCGCGCACCTTCGTCTCGAGCTTCGCCATGAGGGCGTCCGCTGTCTTGTCGCCGATCGGAACGGCGACCAAGATGGCCATGCAGCGTTCGCCGGCCGATCCATAGGCCGCGCCCATGAGCGCGTCGACGGCCTGGTCGATGTCGGCGTCGGGCATCACGATCATGTGGTTCTTGGCGCCGCCCAGCGCCTGGCACCGCTTGCCGCGCCTGGTCGCGGTCTCATAGATGTAGCGGGCGATCGGCGTCGATCCGACGAAGCTCACCGCCATGACGTCGGGATCGATCAGAAGCGCGTCGACCGCGACCTTGTCACCCTGAACGACGTTGAACACGCCGTCGGGAAGACCGGCCTCTTTCAGCCACTCAGCGAGCAGGAGCGAAGCCGACGGATCGCGTTCCGACGGCTTCAGGATGAAGCAGTTTCCGCAGGCGAGCGCGACGGGGAACATCCACATCGGAACCATCGCGGGGAAGTTGAACGGCGTGACGCCGGCCACGACCCCAAGCGGCTGGCGGAGGGAGTGGCTGTCGACGCGCGTGCCGACGTTTTCCGTGACTTCTCCCTTGAGCAGTTGAGGGGCCGCGGTGGCGAACTCCACGACCTCCATGCCACGCTGTATCTCGCCCTTGGCGTCGGAGAGCACCTTGCCATGCTCGGCCGTGATGACGGCCGCCAGCGTATCGAGACGCTGCTCCAGGATATGCAGGAACTTATTGAGAATGCGCGCCCGCCGCAGCGGCGTCGTGGCCGCCCATCCCGGCGCCGCGGCTCTTGCGTTCTTGACCGCTTCCCGCACTTCGGAAGCCGAAGCGAGATCCACATGGGCGGCGACCGCCCCGGTCGCCGGATTGAAAACGGGAACCTGATGACCGCTTTTTCCGGCGACGATCCTGCCGCCGACGAAATGAGAAACGACTTTCACCATGAAATCCTCCAGGGGGCCAGCCGTTCGGCGACGGAGCCATGAGCGCGCTTATGAGGATCGGTACACTGCACAGCAACGACGAAGATTGCACTTCGATTGTGCGAATCTTATAGTCATGCGTTGATGAACTGGGCGTATGTTCAAACTTTCCTCGCCGTCGCGCGGACCGGGCAGATACTGAGCGCGTCGCGCAGGCTCAAACTCAATCACGCCACGGTCGGGCGGCAAGTGACGGCGTTGGAAGCCTCGCTCGGGACGCGGCTTCTCGACCGCCAGAAACAGGGATGCACGCTCACGCCCGCTGGAGAAGCGCTGCTGGCCGCCGCCGAGAAAGCCGAATCGGAATTTCTGCGCGCCGGGGCGGAGCTATCCGGCAAGGCGGCGACGATCAGCGGAGTTGTGCGCGTCGGAGCGCCGGACGGGCTCGGAAACTATTTCCTGTCGGAGGAGCTCGCCGCGCTGTCCGCGCGCCATCCCGAATTGGTCGTCCAGCTCCTGCCGCTGCCGCGAACCTTCTCGCTGTCGCGCCGGGAGGCTGATATCGCGATCACGCTGGACCGCCCCTCGCAACCCAAGCTCCTCGTGCAAAAGCTGACGGACTATACGCTGAGCGTCTATGCGGCCGCGAGCTATCTAGAGCGCACCGGCCCGGTCGAAACCGAAGGCGATTTGGTCGGGCGCCTGTTCATCACCCATGTGGACGACCTCGCGTATAGCCGGGCGCTGGACTACGCCGAAACGCTCGGACGGTTGATGAGCCGACGCTTCGAATGTGGGAGTGTCGTTGCGCAGCTGGAGGCCGTCAGCGCCGGCCACGGCGTCGGCATTCTCCACGACTATGTCGCCGAGCGTCGCCCTGAACTCCGTCAGCTTCTGCCGCTGAAGCGCTTCACGCGGAGCTACTGGCTGGTTGCTCACCCCGACACCCACAACATCCGCCGGGTGAAGGCCGTCACAGAGCATATTGCAGCGGCCGTGCGCTCCAGCCGCGCCTCGTTCGACAAGAGATAGCAACCGGGTCCGAGAAGGCCTCGAGATCTTATTCGCGCCCGGCGGCCGGGCGCGGGAGACCTGTTCTGAAGGCGCCGTCCATCATAGATAGCGGCCAAGCGCGAGATCGGTGGCGTCGATGTCGGGGGTTTGGCCGCCGACGAGGTCGCTGATGAGGCGGCCTGAGCCGGAGCTCATGGTCCAACCCAGAGTGCCGTGGCCGGTATTGAGGAACAGGCCACGGATGGGGGTCGCACCGATGACGGGTGTGCCGTCCGGCGTCATCGGGCGCAGCCCGCACCAGAAATCCGCCCTTGGGAGATCGCCGCCCGGGAAGAGGTCGGAAGCGGAATATTCCAGCGTGCGCCTTCGCGCAGCGCCGAGATCGTTGGCGTAGCCGGAGATCTCCGCCATGCCGCCCACGCGAATGCGGTCGCCGAGCCGGGTGATGGCGATCTTGTACGTCTCGTCCATGACTGTCAACTCCGGGGCGAGCGATGCGTCGATGATGGGAATCGTCAGGGAGTAGCCTTTGACCGGATATACCGGCAGGCGAAGGCCGAGCGTCCTCAAGAGCAAGGGCGAGAAGCTGCCGAGCGCCACGACGATCGCATCCGCCTGCGTCAGCCCACGATCCGTCCGGACGCCGTTCGCCTCGCTTCCCTCGACCGCGAGGTTCTGAATTGTTCGTCCGTATTCGAAGCGCACGCCAAGCGCCTCGGCCTTCGCGGCGAGCGCGTTGGTGAATTTGAAACAATCGCCCGTTTCGTCCTGCGGCGTGAGAAGGCCGCCGGCAATCTTCTCGCGGACGCGGGCCAGGGCCGGCTCGGCGCGGATGCAGCCGTCTCGATTTCAACACCTCATAGGGAACTCCGTCCGCCGTCAGCGCCTTAACGTCCTTCGCCGACGCGTCGAGTTGAGCTTGGGTGCGAAAGAGCTGCAAGGTGCCCTTCATGCGCTCGTCATAGGCTATGCCCGTCTCAGCCCTCAGCTCGGCGAGCGACTGGCGGCTGTAATTCGCAAGCCTCAGCATTCGGCTCTTGTTGAGCGCGTAGCGTGCCGACGTGCAGTTCCGCAGCATCTGGGTCATCCAGGCTAGCATGGCCGCGTCCAGCTTGGGACGCAGAATCAGCGGCGCGTGTTTCATGAAGAGCCACTTCACGGCCTTTTGCGGAATTCCCGGCGCGGCCCACGGAGAGCAATAGCCGAACGACACTTCGCCGGCGTTAGCGAAGCTCGTCTCCAGCGCGGGGCCCGGTTGACGGTCGACTACCGTCACCTCATGACCGGCTTTCGCAAGATAGTAGGCGGAGCTCACGCCGATTACGCCGGCGCCCAGGACTACGACTTTCATGGCTCATCTCGATTGGCCGGGGCGCCGTCAGCGATAGATACGCTGGTATCGGGAGCCGAGGCTGGTCAGGATTTCGTAAGAGATCGTCCCGGCGTCGGCCGCCAGAGCCTCGAGTGTCTGGCTCGGGCCGATCAGTTCGACGAGCGCGCCGAGGCGCGGAGCCCCGGGTGGCAGAGCGGAAACGTCGATCGTGACGCTGTCCATGGAAACGCGCCCGACGATCGGGAGCCGAACGCCGTCATACCAGGCCGAGCCACGCGAGCTCAGCGAGCGGGGCAGTCCATCCGCATATCCCGCTGCAATCGTGGCGAGCCTTGTCTGGCGCGAGGCGACATGCGTCCCACTGTATCCGACCTTTGCGCCGGCTGGAATTGTCCGCGTCTGGATCACCCGAACCTGAAGCGATATGACCGGCTTCATCGGATTGGGACCACGCGCTCGCGGGTTGGCGCCGTAGAGCGCGACTCCCGGACGAACCGTGGCGCCGAGATAGGACCCGCCGAGCATCACGCCGCCCGAATTGGCGAAGCAGACGGGAATTCCTTCAAAGATGCCGGCCACCGATTGCATCACCGCGAGCTGGTTCGCGTTCTGGAGGCTGTCCGGCTCATCCGCGGAAGCCAGATGGCTCATCACAAACCGCAGTTCGAGCCCTTCGAGGAGCTTCGGCTCCCGCCGGAGTTCCGCGACCTCATCCGGCCCAAGACCGAGTTGCGACATGCCTGTGTCAAATTGCAGGACGGCGGGCAGGCGCCCGCCACGTTCGCCGGCCATCCGTGCCCAGCGCCGGACCTGTTCGAGCGAGTTGAGAACGGGGGTGAACCCTTGCGCGGCGGCATAGGCTTCGCCGCCGGGGAGAAGCCCATTCAGCACATAGAGGGTCACATCCGACGGGAGGGCGGAACGAAGGGCCGCCGCTTCCATGAGATGCGCGACGAAGAAATGATGGCATCCCTCTTTGAGGAGCACGCGAACCACCCTGTCCGCGCCAAGCCCATAGGCGTCAGCCTTGACGACCGCGCCGCATTGGGCGGGGACGCCATGAGGCGCCAGTTTGCGCGAATCGCCTCGAGGTCAATCGTCAACACGCCGGGAAGAGCTGTGATATCCGGCGTCCCGGAAGCGCGTGAGTTCATTGGTCTGCGCGCTCAGGCGACGGCCTGCGCGCCGGTGATCTCCACCAGCGAGCCGCACATGAAGGCGGCCTCATCGGACGCCAGAAAGGCGACAAGCGCCGCCACTTCCTCGGGCTTGCCGATCCGCCCGAAGGGCACCAGTCTGTCGAGGTCCGCGATCGTGCGGCCGGACCGCTTCACGCCCGCCTCGAGCATTGGCGTATGAATCTCGCCTGGACAGACGGCGTTCACCCGAATCTTATTGGGCGCGTAGTCGCGGGCAAGATTTTGAGTGAAGGCGGCGACCGCCGCCTTGGTCGTGTTGTAGGCGATGTGGTTCGGCGCCGGATAGAGGCCCCATTGCGAGGCGGTGTTGACGATCGCGCCGCCACCTGCTGCGATCATATGCGGAAGCGCCGCGCGACAAAGATGGAACATGGAATCGAGATTGACGGCGAAGCTCAGCGACCAGTCAGCATCCGTCAGCGCGAGGAGGTTCCCGCGACGGTTGATTCCCGCGTTGTTCACGAGAACGTCGAGACGGTTCTTGAGCGCGAAGGATTCGGCGATCACATACTGGCAGCTATCCTTCGTCCCGATGTCGACGGTGACAGAGACTGCCTCGCCGCCGGCTTCCTTGATGGCGGCGGCAGCCTGTCGAGCCGCTTCGGCCGCCACGTCCGTGACCACGACGAGAGCGCCCTCGGAGGCGAGGCGTCTGGCGATCGCCGAGCCGATTCCGCCGCCCGCGCCCGTCACCACTGCGACCTTGCCTTCAAACCTGTTCATGAACCTGCCTTAACGAATGTAGCTGCCACCGTTGACATCGAGCGTTGCGCCGTTGAGCGACGCCTGGGACGGCAGCAACGCGAAGGCGACGAGCTCGGCCACTTCCGAGGGTTCGGCCATCTCGCCGATCGGGATATCTGCGACCGCTGTGGCCTTGCCATGCGCAGTGATGAAGGCGTCGGCCATGTCGGTGCGAACCCAGCCGGGCGCAATCGCGACAGCGACGACGCCGTCCTTACCGAAGCTGCGCGCGATCGACTTGGTGAGATTGACCAGCGCCGCCTTGGACGCGCCATAGGGCATCGCTTCTTCGACATAGCCGCGCTGTCCGGCGCGGCTCCCCATGTTGACGATCCGGCCGCCGCCATGGCTCTTGAAGTGGCGGAGCGCCTCCTTGCAAAGGTCGGCTGCGGCGAAGACATTGACCTGGAATTCCTTCCGCCAGGCCTCCGTCCAGGCGTCGGTGTCCGCATCGATCCCGATCTCGGTGCGAACGCCCGCATTGTTGATCAGCGCGTGGATGCGTCCGTCCGCTTTGGCTTCGGCATCGCGCCAGAGATCGAAAGCGCCCGCAGAGCGGGTGAGATCCGCCTGAACGATTGCGCCCACACCGCCGATCCTGTCGAGGAGCGCCTCGGCGCGGAGCCGGTCGCGGCCGCAATGAATGATCGGGCGCGCGCCCTCGGCCGCGAGCCGTTCAACGATTGCGGCCCCGATGCCGCGCGAGGCGCCGGTGACCAGGACCGTCTGGCCCGCAAGCGGCTTGTCAATCGAAGTCATCGCGTGGCTCAACCGAGCAAATCGACTTGAGGGCCCCACGTGTCCGAAAGCGCGAAGCCGGACGGGAAAGGATCTTCGTCCCAAATCCGCAATTACTCGCGGCCATAGACATAGCCGCGTCCGTTGATGCGGGGCAGGACGGCCCGCCGCCCGCCAATCTCCGTCTCCCCGATCGCTTCCGCGAGAAACTCGCCGCCGATGATCGAGCGGGATGTCCTGCGGTCGCCGACGGCGACGGCGCCGCGCGCGTAGAGGCAGGCGAGATTGGCGGAACTGCCAGTGCCGCAGGGCGAACGGTCGACCCGCCCCGGCTTCAGCGTCGTGCATGTGCGCACCGCGCCGTCGGGCTCGACGCCGCGGAACATCACATAGGCGATCTCGTCGACGCCGGTCAGAACGGGGTGTCTCACGGACACCTGTTCGGGGAGCAGCGCCTTGAGTTCGATCCCGGCCTCGGCAAGCTGTCGTGCGTTGGGAGGGTCGATTTCGAGGCCGAGCTGCCCGACGTCGACCAGCGCATAGTAGACGCCGCCGAACGCGACATCCACCTTGATGCGCCCCCAGCGCGGGGTGTCGATCTCATGATCGAGCATCTCGGCGAAGCTCGGTACGTTGTCGAGGCTGACCGACAGGCAGCGGCCGTCGCGGCAGAGCGCCCGCGCCGTGATCAGGCCAGCGGGGGTGTCGAGACGAACGACCGTCTCGGGCTCGCGCATCGCGATGCGGCCGCTCTCCAGAAGCGCGGTCACGACGCAGATGCAATTGCTGCCCGACATCGGATGGGCGCGATCGGCCTGCAACACGATGAAGCCTGCGTCAGCATCCGGTCGGGTCGGGGCCAGCAACAGGTTCACCGTCATCGCGACATTGGCGCGCGGCTCGAAGGTCACGAAGCGGCGAAGGCTGTCGTCGACCTTGTTGATATGATCCATCTTGTCGAGCGCAGTCGCGCCGGGAATCCCCGGCGCGCCGCCGACGATCACCTTGCCGATCTCGCCCTGGCAGTGGACCTGGAGCAAATCGAGCGAACGATTCCAGTTCATGGCGCGACCTCCTTCGGCTTGATGTACCAACCCCACGGGTCTTCACTGACGTATTTCGTGATCTGCTTGGTCTCGAGATAGCTCTCGAACCCCCAGCGTCCGAGTTCCCGGCCGATGCCGGACTGCTTGTAGCCGCCCCACGGCGCTTCCGTGAAAGTCGGCTGCGAGCAGTTGATCCACACGATGCCGGCCCCGGAACGCCGCCGCGACCCGCTCAGCCCGGGCGTCGTCTTTCGACATGACGGCCGCCGCCAGCCCGAAGGGCGAGTCGTTGGCGAGAGCGATCGCCTCCGCTTCCGTCTTGAACGGCCGAATACAAACGACGGGGCCGAAGATTTCGTCGCGCCACGCAGCGCTGTCGAGGGGGACGTCAGTCAGGATCGTCGGCTCGAGATAATAGCCCTTGTCGAAGCCCGGCGGCCGCGCTCCGCCGCAGGCGATCGTCGCGCCCGCCGCCTTCGCAGCCTCGATCGCCGCCATGACTTAATCATGCTGCCTCTTCGAAACGAGCGGTCCCAGCAGCACGCCAGGCTCAAGCCCGTCGCCGATGGTGATCTTGCGCGTCTCCTCGACGAGCCGGTTCAGGAGTGGTCCGTAAAGACCCTCATGCACAAGAACGCGGGATGTCGCTGAGCACACCTGACCCTGGTTCCAGAAGATCCCGAACATGATCCATTCCGCAGCCTTTTCGAAATCGGCGTCGTCGAAAACCACGAAGGGCGACTTGCCGCCGAGTTCAAGGCTGATCCGCCTGATGTCCCGCGCCGCCGTCGCCATCATCCGCGAGCCGACCGGGCCCGAGCCGGTGAAAGCCAGCTTGTCGACTAGCTTGTGTTCGGTGAGCGCCTGTCCGGCGATGGAGCCAAGTCCTGTGAGCACGTTCAAGACGCCAGGCGAAGCCCCGCCGCGTCAGCGATTGCGGCCAGTTCGAGCGCGGTAATGGAAGTCAGTTCCGCCGGCTTCAGCACGATCGTGCATCCGGCCGCCAGAGCAGGGGCCACCTTCCAGGCCGCCATCAGCATAGGGTAGTTCCAAGGAATGATGGCCCCTACAACGCCGATTGGCTCCTTGACCGCCTTGGACGTGAAGCGGGCGTCGGCGAGCGGGATGGTTTCCTCGGGCTTGTTGTCGCTCTGCTCGGCGAGATCGGCGTAGAAATCGAAGCAGCCGGCGGCGTCGGCGATGTCCCAGTCGGATTCCGGCAGCGGCTTTCCGTTGTCGATCGTCTCCAGACGGGCGAGTTCGGCTTGCCGGGCGCGGATGCCGGCCGCGATCGCCCGCAGGTAGCGCGCCCGCGCGGATCCGGACAGTTTCGGCCAGCCATCGTGATCAAAGGCCAGGCGCGCCGCCTTGACCGCGAGGTCGACATCTTCCTCGGTCGCCGTGGCGATGGCGTGAAAGACCTGCTCCGTCGCGGGATTGACGACGTCGCGCATTTCGCCCCGCGCGGCCGGCCGCCACTGACCGTCGATATAGAGTTGATCGCGCATGGATTATCTCCAATTGTCCTGTCAGAACCGATCGACGCGATAGGGCGCCATGTCGATCGGCGGCGTCGCGCCGGTCATCACGTCGGCCATCAGCCGGGCGCAGGTCGCCGCATAGGTGAGGCCGAGATGGCCGTGGCCTGTCGCGTAGAAGACATCGCGCCGCTTGGCCGAAGGCCCCATGACCGGAACCGTGTCGGGAAAAGCCGGCCGATGGCCCATCCACTCCGTTGCGTCGAAGGCCTTGAGATCCGGCAGCGCCTCCTGCGCCCGCTTGACCAGCACTTTCGCCCGGGCGAAGTCCGGCGGCGCGTCGAGCCCCGCCATTTCGACCGTGCCGCCGACCCGAATACCTCCTGCCGTCGGCGTCACCATGAAGGCGCGCGCCGGCCAGTTGATCGAGTGGCGCATCTTAACGCCCGGCGCCATGATCTGGGTGTGGTAGCCACGCTCCGTTTCAAGCGGAATCGGCTCGCCAAGCAGTTTCGAGAGACGGCCGCTGAAGGCGCCCGCCGCAAGCACGGTCTTCGATGCGGGAAGCGTGCGCCCATCCTTTAGCCGGATGCCGGTCACTGCTCCGTTTCCATCGACGAAACCCACGACCTCGCCGGTCTCGATGCGTCCGCCCAGCGTTTGGAACCTGTCGGCCAGCGCCACGACAAATGTGTAGGGATCGGTGACAGACCGATTGTCGGGGAAAAGGACCGCCCGCCCGATCTTGGTGGTCAGGGCCGGTTCGAGATCTCGGATCGCATTGCCGCCCAGGATTTCGTGGCGGAAGCCGAAACGCTCCAGGATTTCGATATGGTCCCGGTCGGTCGCGAATTCAGCGTCGTCCGCATAGAGGCTGAGGCAGCCTTCCTTGCTGAGCATGTGGGTGAGGCCGGTTTCCTTCAGGAGCGGGTCAAGGTCCTCATAGACCCGGCTGCAAAGCGCCGCGCCCTGCGCCTCGAGCGCCCGAAGCTTGGCCGGCCTGCTCGCCGCGAGGAAGCGCAGGAACCACGGCGTAAGGCGCGGAAGGTAGGAGGGGCGCACCCTGACGGGGCCTTCGGGGTCCAGCATCCAGCCGGGCATCTGCCTCCAGATCGATGGCCGCGACGCAGGCATGAATTCGGTCACGGCGATGCTCGCCATATTGCCGTAGGAGGCGCCCTTTCCCGGCGCATCCCGGTCGATCAGCACGACGCTCTCGCCCCGCTTTTGCAGAGCGTAAGCCAGGGTGACGCCAATGATCCCGGCGCCGACAATCCTCGCCTGGTGCGCCATCGCCGTCCTGGTCAATCAGCTGGCCCTCGTAGCAACGATATCCTTATTGGACTTTTCACGCGATGGCTTCCTGAGTTCTCAACTCCTGTCGGTCGTCATCTCGGCCACCAGTCTCGTTCTCGGCGCCGTCGTGACCGAGCGTCATACGGCTGAGCAGCTCCTGCGCGGCCAGCAGGCCGAGCTTGCTCGGCACGCGAGACTTCACGACCGTCGGCGCATTCGGCGTCGCAGTTGTGCACGGCTCAGCCAGCCTTTGGCGGCGGCGGCAACGTTTGCTCATTCGTGCACGCGGCTCTTGGCGCAGAACCCGATCGACGCCGAGTTGCTGCGGGAGACGGTCGAAAATGTCGAGCAGGAAACCCGCCGCGCGGGGTCCATCGTCGAGCGCATTCGGCACTTCCTCGACCGGGGCGAGTTGCGCTGGGATTCGGTTGATCTCAGCGGGTTGTTGCGACGGCTGAGCGTTGCGCTCGCCGACGAGGCCCGCAACCACGGCGTCGCGATCCGCATCAACGCGCCGGCGGCGATCCTCCGCCGATCGCATTCAACTGGAGCAGGTTCTGGTGAATTTGATGCGAAATGCGATCGAGGCCGCCGCCCAGGTCGTCCAGGGAAACGTCCAAACGACTCTCCTCAGCACGCCCGGGGCCGTCCGAATCGAGGTCGAGGACAATGGCCCGGGCGTGGCGCCCGACATCGTCGAGCGCCTGTTCGAGCCGTTTGAAACAACGAAGCGGCGCGGCATCGGGCTCGGCCTGTCGTTGAGCCGGGAGATCATCAAAGCGCATGGCGGCCGGCTCTGGCTCGATCGGACCTGCTCGGCCGGCTCGAGATTCGTGGCAGAGTTGCCGGACAAGGGCGGAGCGTCCCCATGACGACACGACAGACGGTGTTCCTTGTCGAGGACGACGAGCGGATGCGCGTCGCCATCGAATTGCTTCTTCGCACCGAAGATTTTGCGGTGCAGAGCTATCCGCACGCCGAGTTGTTCTTGGCCGCCGTAACCCACTCTCGGTCGATCTGCCTTCTGACGGATGTTCGTCTGCCGGGGATGGATGGGCTCGCCCTCCACCGCCGGCTGCTCGCGATCGGCGCGGCGCCGACGACAGTCATGATCACCGGCCACGGCGACATCCCGATGGCGGTCTCGGCCGTGAAGGAAGGGGTGATGGACTTCATCGAGAAGCCCTTTCACCCCCCTGCGCTCGTCGAGAGCATGAAAGAGGCGTCACGTCGCGCGCTTGCCGCGCGCAATCATGAATCGAAGATGACCGACTTGGAAATCCGCCGCAGGACCCTGACGTCGCGCGAGATGGAAGTTCTGGACCTGCTTATCGAAGGCGAGCCGAGCAAGGTTATCGCAAGTCGCCTCGGGATTAGCATGCGGACAGCCGAACATTACCGCGCGAGGATCATGCAGAAGCTGGAGGTTCCCTCGACTTCGCGCCTGGTCGCCCTGATGTCTGCTTGGAAGATCGCCGCATCCGGATCCTGGATCGCCGCTGCCGATGGTCCAGCGGAGGCAAGTCTGCCGCGTCCTCTTCCTCGCCCTTCGCCACCCCCCGAAACCGGTCGTCTGGCGCCGTCGCGTTCCGTATGACGGGCTTCCCAAAGGGCTCCCCGGAGGTCTCGCCGTTGGTCCAAAGCGTCCACGAGGACAAGCGCAGCAGCAGGCCGGGAGGCGCGGGGATGACAGACGACCTCGAGCACGAAACCGACTATTCGGCCCTCTCGATCGCAGACCTGCTGAAGGCCCGCGACGAGTTTCACCTCCACCTGCTGCACAAGGCCAACGTCGTCGGCATCGCGGTCGGCCGCTACCGCGTCCGAAAAGCCGAGCCTTGGCCCGACAGTAAGGGGCGCATGCGGGGCGAGCGGCCGAAGGGCGAGCGGACGCTGCAGAACTCCGAAGTCAGGCCCTATTCCTGGCCCGCGATCCTCGTGTTCGTGAGCCTGTGGCTCGAGGACCATGCTTTCTCGCCGAGCGGGGAGATCAAGCCGCAGGATTTCGTGCCGCCGGCCATCTACATGGCGGACGGGCGCAGCGTCCCCATCTGCGTGGTCAAGGCGGACCGCGACGAGATGCGGCATCCCTGGGAGTTGAACTACACGTTCCCCACCAACCTGATCGGCGGCGGCTTTCCGTTGATGGTCGACGTCCAGGGGCAGGAGCACGTCGCCTCGGTAGGGTGCCTCGTCACCGACGGACATCGCACCTACGCGCTGACCAATCGCCACGTCGCCGGCGAGCCGGGCACGCCGATCTACTCGCTCATCGGAAACAACCGCGCGCAGATTGGCCGCTCGACCAAGCACACGCTCACCCGCAAGGCTTTCAGCAAGGTCTACGAGGTCTGGCCGGCCAAGAACGTCTATATCGACCTCGACGCGGCGTTGATCGAAGTCGACGACGTCAACCACTGGACGACGCAAATCTACGGCGTGGGAGCGATCGGCAAGCTCGCGGACATCGCCGCAGACAACCTCTCCCTGCGCCTGATCGGGCGCCCGTTCGCGCCTTCGGCGCCGCCTCGAAGGACATGCGCGGCGAGATCGCGGCGCTCTTCTACCGCTTCAAGTCGGTCGGCGGGTTCGAATATGTGTCGGACTTCCTCATCGGCCCACGCAGCGACGCCTCGTCGCTCGGCACGCATCCGGGCGATTCCGGCACGGTCTGGCTGCTCGAAACGCCGGACGACGCGCCACCGCGGCCGCTCGCGCTGCAATGGGGCGGCCAGGTCTTCGTCGACGGCGCGGACGCACAAGGCAGCTCGTATGCGCTGGCGACGGCGCTCAGCACCGTCTGCGCCGCGCTGGACGTCGATCTGATCCGCGACTGGAACGCCGACCCGCAGGACTACTGGGGCGCCGTCGGACATTACGGCATCGCCAACAAGGCGATCGGGCGTCTTCCGAACGGCCGCCTGAAGACGCTGATGAAAAACAACCTTGCCAACATAACGCTCGACATCGCACAAGTGACAAAGAAGGGCACGTCGGGCCTCAGCAAAGCCGATTTCGTGCCGCTCGCCGACGTTCCAGACCTCGCCTGGAAGATTGGCCCGAACAATCGGGGCGAACCCGAGCATCCCAACCATTTCGCCGACATGGACCGGAAGCTCGACCCGCCCCTTCCCGAGGGCGAGACGCTGCTCGCCATCTGCGAAAATCCGGCCAACATCGACGTCGATCTATGGACTCGCTACTATCAGGCCGTCGACGATCAGCATCAGGATCAGGAGCTGGACAATCGCGGACTACTGCCCTTCCGCGTCTGGCAGATCTTCGATGCGATGGTGTATTATCTGAAGCGACGCGAGGTCGAGAATTTCGTCTGCGCCGCCGGAATCCTATCGCATTACATTGGGGATGCCTGCCAGCCGCTGCACATTTCCTACCTGTTCAACGGGGATCCCGACCGCGCGGAGAAGGGAATGGTCCGCGACCGCAAGCCCCCATTCGGCATGAAGGAGGGCATGACCTCCTACGGCGCCGGCGTCCATGGCGCCTACGAGGACAATATGATCGACTTTCATGTCAGCGAGCTGTGGCCCGGCGTAGATCAGAACCTTCGGCAGATGGCGGCCGGCGCGCTTCCTGCCGACGGCAAGTCGGCCGCAGAAGCTGTGGTCCAGCTCATGAAGGACACGTTCGCCAAGATCGCGCCGATGGACATCGTCGAGGCCTACAAGGCCGAGGAACGCGCGCAACCCAAAGCCGTCGCCCAGGCGCTCTGGGGTGCGTTCGGGAGTCGGACCATCGAGGTGATTGCCAACGGATCAGACTGCCTCGCGCGCATGTGGCAGGGCGCGTGGCAGGCGGGCGCCGGCGAAGGCGCGATCACCGCGCTTGATGAGATTGCGCAGGAGACGTTGTCTGCGATCTACGAACCCAAGACGTTCCTCCAGTCGGAGACTTCTGGCGACCATCGCGCCGGTGCTCGCTACCGGGAATGGCGGCGCGGACGGTTCGGTTCCCCATGGGCGACCGCACGCGTCGAACGGAGCGCCCAGAGGTCGCCGGACAGCCTCTGCATGGGGATGAAGGAATCAAATCCGCGGCCGGGCCACTGGGTCCGCCCCTCTTGCCTTGTGCTTTTTCGGACGCCGTCCGCCGGTCAGACTTGACAACGAATTTTACGATCACTCAGCCTGGGCGCGATCCTGAAGTCGGATAGACCCATTCCGCCCGCGCCGACAGCAAAGGAGCGAGACTTATGACGCTTCGCAAAGTCATGATCGTCAGGCACGCCGAGAAGCCGCCGAAGTCCGGGCCGCCGCCGCAGGGCGTCGACCTTCAAGGAGTTCCGAGTTCCGGATGAGCTGAGTCCGCGCGGGTGGCAACGTGCGGGAGCCCTCGTTACCCTTTTTGCCCCGGGCGACGGCAGTGACCCCCCGCAGCCTTTTGAGCGACCTTCCGCGATTTTTGCTGCTGGGACTTCCGCCTCCTCCACGAGCCTGCGTCCGCAATCGACTGTCAGGCCGACTGCTCTGGCATCGAGGCCGCCGCTGCCAGTTCAAGTACTATCTGCACCGGGCGAGGAAACTGCAGCGGCGGCCGCAATCCGCGGTGCCGGTTGCGACGTCTGCCTCATCTGCTGGGAACACAAGCATATCAAGGATCTGGTCCGCGAAGTTACCGGCGGCGCGATTCAGTCTCCACACTGGGACGGTACTCGCTTCGACGTCACGCTGGTTCTCACTTTGGACGGCGGCAGATGGACCTTGCGAGAAGTGCCACAACTACTTCTGGCAGGGGATCTGTTGGCCACAGTTTCAGAGCGGAATCCGAATGCGACTCCCGGTGACGTAGAATAGTGTAGATCAGGTCCGACCGCTCTCGCTCGAAGCGATCTGATCGTTTGAAGCTCCTCGTGTTCGACGGCACCGGACTGGTCCTGGCGACCAAAATGGCTTGACGGCGGCTTCGGGTGGCCGGCTATTCGAGAGCGGACTACGTGCGTGAAGGGAGCGCAACTGGCGATGCTGATCGAAAGTCTGTCGGAGTGGTCGCGCGTGATCCCGAAGGTGACGAAGTGCCCCACCAAAGTGGGCCGAGCCGCCTTATTTTGCCGGCAATTCCGAGGCGTCTTCGTGTAGCAGTCCGACACGGCGCTCTGCCCTGAAGAACTAAGGCACCTCCAGACGAAAGGGGCGGCAAACGGACATGTTCAACCCAAAGCCGCCACGCCACACTCCCAATCTACCGACTCCCGGCTATCGGCGAGGGAGCCAAACGTAAGATTTTGACCAGGTCACCCGCGGACCTCGGAGTCACCAAGGTCAACTCCACACCAGCTACCGGTTTCGCTCTTGCGTGAGGCGGCGAAGCTCGCGGTCGACCGGCTTGTCGACAGCCGCCCCCGGGTGTCGGATGGGAGCGGAAAAGGGTCTGATTGGTTCTCGGTGCAAGCGGCCGGGGTTCGGTGCTCCAACGAGGGGGTAGCGCCTTGGGAGGGCGTGCTGCAGCAAGGGGGGATGAAAACATCGACAGCCTGGTCGCCCGCGGCGGGCTTGAACGTCGTAAGCGTCAAACGCGGCGAACAAGCTTGGACGGTCACGGTCGACGGTCGGCTGCCTCCTGCCTGTCCGAGGTGTGGCGCGCTGTCCAATTCGCGCCACAGCACCTACTCACGAACGCTTCGGGATCTGTCCGCTCAAGGAGCGCCAGTCATTGTTCGAGCCCGCCTCGGGCGTTGGAGGTGTCGCAACCTGAAGTGTGATCAGCGCATCTTCGCCGAGCGCCGGCCGGGTCTCGCGGCGCCGCTCTCGCGCCGGACCACCCGCCTTGCGGAAATCGTTCGGCTGCTCGGCCATAGCGCGGGCGGGCGGCCCTCGGAGCGGCTGATGAGAAGGCTTGGGATGCCGGTCAGCGACACGACGATTTTGGCCAGCCTGAAGCACCACGCCAAGGCTTCGTCGGAAAAATGGCGCCGGCGTCGCCGTCCGTGTAGCTGGCGTCGACGACTGGGCGTGGCGGAAGAGTACCCACTCCGGCACGATCATCGTCGACCTTGAACGTCATGAGGTGGTCGACGTGCTGGCGGATCGTTCGGCGGCGGTTCAGACAGCATCCGAGCGTGGAGGTGGTAAGCCGCGATCGTGCGGGTCTCTACGCGGAGGCCGCGCGTGAGGGCGCGCCGCAGGCGCGGCAGGTCGCCGATCGTTTTCATCTGTTGCAGAACTTCCGCGAGACCGTCGAACGACAGCTCCGCCGCTATGAGGCGCCGGTTCCGGAGACTCGCAGCCCCCTTCAAACAGGGCTCGAATCTCGTCGAAGAGCTGTTCGTACATGCGAGCCTGCCTCAGTTTCTTCGCCTGGTGCGAAACGAAAGTCATTGCCGATCTCGTCGAGGTCGAGTCGTTCCATGTCGGCGCGTACGTCAAGGCGATCGGCGGCGGCTATGAGAAGCCGACCGTGAAGCAGCACCTCGCGGCGATCCGCATGCTGTTCGACTGGCTCGTCGTCGGCCAGGTGATCGCGATCAACCCTGCTCATGCGGTCCGCGGCCCGAAGCACGTCGTCAAACGTGGCAAAACGCCGGTGCTCACGCCGGCCGAGGCGCGGAAGCTGCTCGATGCGATCGACGTCTCGAACGTCGTGGGCCTGCGCGACCGCGCGTTGATCGGGCTTATGGCCTATTCGTTCGCGCGCGTCAGCGCCGCGATCGGCATGCACGTCGAGGACTATTACGGCCAGGGCAAACGCTGGTGGGTGCGCCTCCATGAAAAAGGCGGCAAGCGCCACGAAATGCCCTGTCACCACAACCTCGAGGCCTATCTCGACGCCTATCTCGAGGCGGCCGGGATCGGCGAGGCGAAGAAGACCCCCCTCTTCCGTTCGGCGCGCGGCCGCACCGGCCAGCTGACCGAAAGCGCCATGGACCGCGTCGACGTCTACCGCATGATCCGCCGCCGGGCGCGCGATGCCGGGCTCGACGCCGATATCTGCTGCCACACGTTCCGCGCGACCGGGATCACGGCCTATCTCGAAAACGGCGGCACTCTCGAAAACGCGCAAGCCATGGCGGCGCACGAAAGCCCCCGCACCACAAAGCTTTACGATCGAACGGGCGACGAGATCACGCTCGATGAGGTTGAGCGCATTGCAATTTAGGGCCGCGATGTTCGACCAAAGCGAAAACAAGATTTCGGAAGTCACACGGCGGGCGATCATCGACCATTTCACTGTGGGTCGGATCAGCTGGGCCGGCCGCTACAGCGATAGCGATTTCCTGGGCCGTCTTTACGATCTTGCGGCCCTCCCCTCTCATGACCATCGATTTCAGAATGCCGCCGGCGACATCCATCAGCACACGGAAAGGAACAACGATTGGCCGGCGGACTGGGTCTTTTACGACGACCGCTTCCGCCTGCTGCATGCTCCGGATTCCGAATTCCTGCGCTTTCTCTGCGAAACCGTTCACCCGGTCGTTCGCCCAGATGAAGAAGGGGTGGCTGAGCTTGTGCGCATCTACAATGAGGCCCTTGCTGCGGACGGCTGGCAGCTTGTCGAGGGCAAAGCGATTTCGGGGCGGCCTACATTCGTCGCCCAGCCTGCCGGTCGAGTTCATCGTATTCGAGGAGCCCGCCGGCTGGGAAAAAGTGGATCGCCAGCTCGCCGCGATGATCCGCCAGCTCGGCGGGGCCGACAACGAAGAGGAATGGCAGATGGTTGGCCTCCTTTGTCGTGAGGTCCTGATCTCGGTTGCCCAAGAAATCTATAGCTCGACGAAGCATCCGACAGTCGACGGGGTGAAGGCGAGTCCGACCGATGCAAAGCGAATGCTCGAAGCGATCTTCGCCGTCGAATTGAAAGGCTCATCGAATGACGAAGCGCGCGCCCACGCGCGGGCCGCCGTAGGCCTCGCCTTGGCGCTGCAACATAAGAGAAGGCCGGATTTTCGAACGGCTGCGTTGTGCGCCGAGGGACATGCTCGGTTGTGAATATGCTCGCGATATTAGCCGGGCGGCGCGGTCAGCGAGGGGTGTTGGCCAACCGAGGCTGAGCAGCGACTTAACAAGGGACAAGTGATTAAGCCGGAGGAACGCTCGGCCTATCGGCCGCCATCGTCTCCCAACCATCTTCAAGCGTAACAATGGCGTAGCGCATCCCGTCGTTTTCAGTCTTCGGCAGGATCTTCACCAGGCCTACGTTGAAAACAAGCGGCGGCCGGTCCTTCTGCCGACGCTGCTGCCAGTGATGCCCCAAGTGGCAAAGATAGCCGCAGCTTTCGATCGTGTTGCAGAGATCCACAATTTCCCGGGCGCTTTCCAGGCGCTGCGACATGGACATGTCTGACGACACCTCGCCGAGATCGCGAAGCCAGTCGGCAAGGGTTGCTGCTGTCTCTAAACGCTGATCCTCTTTCACGGCGGAAAAGTCGAAACGAAGTGCATCACGCTCGTCGAATGCGCCGAGAAAATCGCCGGCGGTGCGGATCGGCTGAGTCGGAACGACCGCGATCTTCCGAAGCGCGCGCTCCATCCTCAGGAAAGACCGTCCGGCATCGGCTCAACCGAGGCGGAGATCGCGCAGCCAATAGCGCGCTACACATCATCGCCATCGGACGCTTACGGACCGACCAGAGAACCAACGACTATGTTGCTCGTCGGATCGCCGAAGGGCATTCCAAACTCGACGCCATTCGAGCGTTGAAGCGTTATCTCGCCCGAGAGGCCTAGACGCTCATCACGCAGCGTCGCCGAGAAATCAACGCCACCCGAATTGCCGCTTCACAAATAGAAGGGCGTCCACAGTGTCCAATAAGATCGACGGTCAATTCCACTGACGCGTTGTTTGTACAATTTGAGCCACGCTAGCGAGGCCGATGGGTTAGGGACGCGATCAGTGCGATTGGCGCGACCATCGGGAGCAAGTTCTCGTCACGCCCAGCCTGCATTTCAGGTCCGGCAAATAACGCTGGTATCAAGCCACGGCAACCAAAAACAGCCGTCAAATCAATGACTTGGCTGCGCTTTCCCGTTGCTGTTCGTATTGCGCAGGAGCGCAAGGAGAACCGTGACCTGGTCGAATAGGAGTGTCGTCGAGGGCAGTTGTTTTTCGTACAGCCTCGGCGGATTGCCCGCCTTGTTGGCGACGCCTGAGGGCACGGTGTCAAGCTGATTGCGGCTGTTCCTGTTCCCGAGCGGACACGGGACGGGGGAACTCCGCCCAACAACAGTCCGCTCGCGCCTAAGGTGGTCGCCATTGTAACAGGCGATCTATTTTTTCTACCTTCAGAACACAATCCGTAGAAAGTGGCCTTCTACGCATGGAGACTGAAGTTGGCGGCCGACAGGCTCCCCGTAACTCCGTTCAATGCAATCTGCATTAAACTGGTGCTGTTGGACGCGAGCGCGCTGTTCGTGTCGTTAACGTACACCATGTCTGTGGCGCCAAAATTGACCCAAGCTATGGTGTTGGCGGCGATCTTGCTGCCGTTGGCCACGAGACCTTGAACGGTCAGGCTTGAATTGCCGAGCTGCGAGAAATCCAAAAGATCGCTGATCGAGCCGCTCCCCGCGAACCCCGTGATCGTGTCGTGGCCAGTCGCAGTATTTAGCGAGTCGCTCGTCGTCGCATAGACGAACGAGTCGGCCGCGCTATGACCAACGACACTGATGATGTCGCCGCCGCCGCCCCCCCGGATCGTATCGCCTCCGGTGTGGGCCGTGATTGTATCCGCGCCGGCGCCCGTCTGGATCGCCTGGAGGGAAGAGCCGATCGCGGCGACGTTGAGGGCGCCCGTGTCGGCCCCCGCGGCCAAATTGCCGCCGACGTTGACGGTTGCGGCATGAGCGCCCGTCAGCGTCAACGTGCCCGAGGTCATCGCGCTGGCGTCGATGAGAACTCTGGCCGGTCCCCGTCGCGATGCTCACCGCTGTTGCGGCGCCAGTCGTCACGTTGAGCGCGCCGCTGAGCCCGGTTGCGGTGATCGCGCCGGCCGAGAAGTCGCTGACCGTCTCTAGCCGCGAGCCCTTGAGCGTCAGTGTGCTCCCGGACGCCAGCGCCGCAGCGTTCACGGTTACGCTGCCGTTCGCCGTGCTGTCGGTGATCGACATGCTCCCGGCGCCAGTGGCGATGTTCTGTGGGGCCGCGCCTGTCGCGGTCACGGCGATGGGTGCGCCGCTCGAGTTGGAAGCGTCCAGATCGACTTTCAGATTCGTCACCGTGGCCGATCCGATCCCCGTCAGCGTCAGCTTGGCTCCAGAGCCCGCGGCCATCGCGTTGGCGTTGATCGTCAGAAGCGTCGACGAACCGTCGCTGACCGACATCGAACCGGATCCGGCTGTCACTGTCTGGGCCGCGCCGGATGTGGTCACCGTAAGGGCGCCGCTTTCGTTCGTCGCCGTCAGGTTGCCGGTGAGCCCGTTCACGGTCGCCGCCGTGGAGCCCGTCAGCGTCAGCGTCTGGCCTGCGGCCAGGCCTGCCGCGATCGTGTTCGCGCCCGCGCCCGTGGCAATCGACAACGACGTTGTCTTAGTCGTGACGGTCAGATTTCCAGCGAGCCCGCTTGCCGCCACGTTCTCGGCCAGATTGTTGATGGTCACGTTCCCCAAACCGGACAGAGTCAGTGAATGGCCGGCCACCGTCGCGCCGGCGTCGACGATGAGGTTCCCCACTGCATTGTCCACGATCGTGGCGTTGCCTGCGCCCGTGTCCACCGTCGTCGAGTCGGTGTCGCCGGTTAGGGTCAGCGCGCCGGTTCCGGCGTTGATCGTGAAGGCTCCCGTGGCATTGTCGGCGACATTGGCCGCGGCCGGGCCGGTGGTCAGGGTCTGCGGCCCCGCCCCACTGGCGGTGAGACTCAGCGTGCTCGCCGCCGTAGAGTCCGGACGCGTCGACCGCGCCGGTCGAGAAGTTCGTGACTGTCTCCGGCCGCGAGCCCTTGAGCGTCAGCGTGCTGCCGGACGCCAGCGCAGCGGCGTTGACGATTACGCTGCCGCCTGCCGTGCTGTCGGTTATCGACATGCTTCCGGCGCCGGTGGCGATGTTCTGTGGGGCCGCGCCGGTCGCGGTCACAGCGATGGGCGCGCCGCTCGAGCCGGAAGCGTCCAGATCAACCTTCAGGTTCGTCACCGTGGCCGGCCCGGCGCCTGACAACGTCAGCTTGGCTCCGGAGCCTGTCACCATTGCGTTGGCGTTGATCGTCAGAAGCGTCGATGAGCCGTCGCTAACCGACGTCGGGCCAGAGCCGGTGGTCACCGTCTGGGTCGCGCCGGTCGTGGTCACCGTGAGGGCGCCGGTCAGCGAGCCTGCGGCGATATTGCCGGCGAGGTTGATCACCGTCTCTGGCGCCGAACCCTTTAGCGCCAGCGTGTTCGCGGCCGCCATCGCTGCTGCGTCCAGGGTCACGCTGCCACCCGAAGCGTTGTCAGTGATCGATGCGGCGGCCGAACCGGTCGCGATATTGAGCGCGGTCCCGCCGGTCACCGTGACGGTGAGCACGGCGCTGTCCCCCGTCGCAGACAAATTGCCGGTCAGATTGGTGACAGTGTCTGTCGTCAAGTCGGCCAGCGTCAGCGTGGCGCCGGCGCCGAGCCCGGCGGCGTTCAACGTTAGCTTACCCGTATTAACGTCGATGACGCTCGTGTTGCCCGCGCCAATGTTGATGGTTGCAATCCCGGCCGCTAAGGCGTTCGCCGCCAGACTGACGCTGCTCGCATCGTTCAACCCCAGGAGTTCAACACTCTCGACATGCGCGAAGTCGGCGTCGGTCAGCGTCGCCGACGACGTCATGAGAATTGTGTCGTTCCCCGCTCCGCCGTTGATCAAGGTCGCGGCGGAGAGCCCCGCTTCCGAGGCGAAGTTGAAAATGTCCGCGCTCGCCGTTCCTTCGTAATAGCCGCCCGATGGGAGGCTCGCGTTTCCGGCCGCGTCGGCGGCCGTGACCGTGAATTTGCGGATCGCCGCGTTGTTATCTGTCGTCGCGACGGTCCAGGCTCCGCCGCTGCCGACCGTCGACCAGGTCCTGGTTCCATCGGTGACGGTGACGGTGCTTCCGGCTTCGGCGCTGCCAGCCAAAGTCCAGTGGCCGGAGGCGTAGGAGAGCGGAAGCGTGACCGCGGGCGTTGCAGGCGCCGTCGTGTCAATCGTAAGGCCGGAAGGGCTAATGATTGTCGAGACGTTGCCCGCGACGTCCGTGGCGCTGACCGTAAACGTGTATGTGCCATCGGGGAGAGCAGGTGTGGGGATACGAATATCCTCATACGACGCCGTAGTCGTGTGGGTCGCGATGAGAGCTGGCGCGGATTGGTCGGACCGTTGCGCCAAAATATCTATTTCCGTGCCAGGGAGAGAATCACTGACGTTGCCTCCTACGTAAAAAGCATTCGTGTTGACGGTGACACCGCCCCCGGTGCTCAGCCCGGTTTCAGGATTGATCAAGAGGTAGCGAAGAGTCGGAGCCGTCGCGTCCGTGGTGAAGCTTAGCGGCGCGCTTGGGGAGCTCATCTCGCCCGCCGCATCGGTCGCGGTCGCCGTGTAGCTGTAGCTTCCGTCGGCGAGCTGGCCGATCGTGACGCCCCAATTGCCTGAGGCGTCGGCGGTCGTGGTGAACGCCGGCGAAGTCGAGCCATTGAGATAGATCTTGACCGTGTCGCCGGCGTCGGCTGTGCCGGTCAGCGCTTGCGCCGCCGTGTCGTTCGCCGCATTGACGTACCCGTTTTGGATGGACGCGTCTCCGATCGTCGGGGCGCTTGGCTCCGCGGCTGCAAGCACGGTGACCGCGATGGTCTTGGTGTCCGTCCCACCGACGGAATCGGTGAGGTTGAGCGTGATCGTGTCCGGACCGGGCGTGACGCCCGGGTTGTTGCTCGCATAGTCGAGGGTGCCGAGGGCGGCGTTGAGCTGGGAAAGCGTGCCGGTCACGAGCAAGTTGCCGTTTGTCGTATAATTTGACGTCCCGCCCACGGGTAGAATGGTGAAGCCGGCGCCGTTGCTGGCGCTGTGGTTGATTTCAAGCGTGAAGATTTCGCCAGGGACGGCCGTGGGATCCATCACCGCAATTGCATTCGAGCCGCCAAACAGCTCCAGCGCATCGCCCACCGTCACCGTCTGGGCGCCTGGAACCGTCAACGCCGGCGTGTCCGCGATGGTGACCGCGATGGTCTTGGTGTCCGTCCCGCCGACGGAATCGGTGAGGTTGAGCGTGATCGTGTCCGGACCGGGCGTGACGCCCGGGTTGTTGCTCGCATAGCCGAGGGTGCCGAGGGCGGCGTTGAGCTGGGAGAGCGTGCCGGTCACGAGCAAGTTGCCGTTGGTCGTATAATTTGACGTCCCGCCCTCGGGTAGAATGGTGAAGCCGGTGCCGTTGCTGGCGCTGTGGTTGATTTCAAGCGTGAAGATTTCGCCAGGGACGGCCGTGGGATCCGTCACCGCGTTTGCATTCGAGCCGCCAAACAGCTCCAGCGCATCGCCCACCGTCACCGTCTGGGCGCCTGGAACCGTCAACGCCGGCGTGTCCGCGACGCTGACGGCGATCGTCTTGGCGTCGGTTCCTCCAATCGAACCGGTTACCTGAAGCATGATCGTGTCTGCGCCCGGGATGACGCCCGGATTGTTGCTCGCGTAGTCGAGCGTCGTGAGGGCCGCGTTGATTTCATCTTGCGTGCCCGACACTGTGACATGGCCCGTTCCCGAGCCTGTGAGTATCGCGCCCTCGGGTAAGATCGTGAAGCCCGACCCGTTGTTCGCGCTATGGGTTATTTCGAGGGTGAAGGTCTCGCCCGGGCCAGCGTCCGGGTCTGCGATGCTGATTGTCTTGCCGGCACCGAACAGTTCCAGGGCCTGACCCGCCGTCACGGTTTGGGCGCCCGGAACCGTCAATGTCGGCGTGTCGTCCGACGCGGGATCGCTGTTGGTCACCACCGTCGTCGAATCGACCGTGGGAGTCGAGGTGAATACGGCGGGGAGTTCGAACACCGCGCCGTTGCCGAAGGCACCGCCCTGAGCGGTCGTCCCGAACAAGTCGCCATGGCCGTCGCTGATCAAGTCCCCGTAAGGATAGGCGCCGTCATTGCCGTCGTTGAACCCGCCAAAGGACAGGAGGTTCTGAACCGGGCCGTAGCCGGACGAGGTCTTGGGAATCTCGAAGATCGTGCCATAGCCCGAGCTGTTTGCTCCATAGGTGGCGCCGCCCTGGACGGTCGTGCCGAGCAGGTCGCCATTACCGTCAATGGTCAGGTCGGCTGCAGGATACCAGCCGTTGGCGCCGTCGAAGGACAGGAGAGTCTGGACGGGGCCGTAACCGGACGACGTCAGCGGGATCTCGAATACCGTGCCCTTGTCGTAGGCGCCGCCCGCGCTTGTCGTCCCGAACAAGTTGCCGCCGGCGTCGGTTATCAAGCCCGCTTTGGGGCGGGCGCCGTTGGAGCCGTCGAAAATCACGAGAGTTTGGGCCGGGCCATAACCGGACGAGGTTTTGGGGATCTCGAATACCGTGCCGTACCCGTAGGCGCCACCGCCCAATGCCCCGCCCTCGTTCGTCGTTCCGAACAGGTCGCCATTGGCGTCGCTGATCAAGCCTGCTTGAAGGTCCCCGCCATTCGCATAGTCGAAGGAAGCAAGGGTCTGCAGCGCGCCGTAGCCGGAGGACGTCTTGGGGATCTCGAACACTGTGCCCCATCCGCCGCCTGAGCCGCCAGAGCTCATCGTTCCGAACAGGTTGCCGTCGGCGTCGCTAATCAAGCCGGCCTGAGGATTGCCATCGAACACGCTATTGAAGGTCACGAGGGTTTGGATGGGGCCATAGCCAGACGAGGTCTTGGGAATCTCGAACACCGTCCCCGAACTGCCGACGCCGCCGCCGCCGGCGGTCGTCCCGAACAGGTCGCCGTTGGCGTCGCTGATCAGCCCGGCCTCAGGATACTCGCCGTCGGGGCCGCTGAAGGACTGGAGCGTCTGCACCGAGCCGTAACCGGACGCCGTCTTGGGGATCTCGAACACCGAGCCGTACCCATTGTCGCCGCCCTGCCTAGTCGTCCCGAACAGGTCGCCGGCCGCGTCGCTGATCAAGCCGGCCATCGGCAGCGCGACGTTCGACCCGTCGAAGGAGGTAAGCAGCGTCGGTGTGCTGGCGTAACTTGTCGTTCCATAGGCGCTGCTGGCGTCGCTCAGCGTGAAGGTCGTCGTGGTGGTCGTGTTGGGCTGGCCCGCGGTCGGAGTGAACACAAGCGCGTCGAGTTCGCTCGTGATCGCCGACGCGGTTCCCGTGAGCGTGTAGACGCCCGATCCGTGGGAGATAAGGCCGCCGAAGCCGATCCCGTTGGCCAGTGTCCCGCCCGCTCCTTCATTCGACAGACTAATGGTCAGGGTGTCGGCCGCGCCGACGTTCGCATCGCCGATCGTAACGCCGCTGAAGAGCGCCACCGGCGCCTCGGATGTCGTCGTCTGTTCCGCTAGAGTCCCAGAGATCGTCGGAGCAGCGGACATGTTTCCCTCCCAGTCGGCTTCGCCATTCTCAAGCCCGCAAAGCGAGAACGTTAGCGCTGCTTGAGATTATGAAGGTTTCAGACGGCCTATAACTGGGGATTGGATAGGTCCGCCTGCCGGCCGTCATCACCCAATTGGGGTAGAAAATGCCGCTATCTTGCAAAGCGCTCTATCGCGCCATCCTCGCCAGCATGGCTGCGAGTTCGGCTTGCCGGCTCATCTGGGTCTTGCCGAAGATCGCCTTCAGATGAGCGCGGGCTGTCTCGTAGGTGACGCCGAGACAATCCGCCGCCTTCCGCAAATCCTCACCCCCGGCGAGTATCGACGCGAGACGGCCTTCGGCGGCGGTTAAGTGAAAAGCGTCACGGATCACTGAGTCCGGCAGTCGTGGACGGGCGTCTAGGTCGGTGACGACGACTAGCGCGCCGATTCGCCGGAACGCGTCACGCATCGGACCCGTTGCCGGCAAGGCTTCAACCATGTGCGGCCGGCCAGCGCGGCGGGCGACGAACAGAGGCTGAGGAGGCGCGGTCCCTGGCGTGCGAGGAGAGACGGCCTGCGTAATGAGGGCCTGTAACCGCCGATCGCTCGCCTGGTCCGCCGCATGCAGGCGGCCGCGGACAATCAAGAGATCTCCGTTCGTATGCTGGCCAGCGAGAGTATTGGCGGTGACGATCAGGCCAGCAGAGTCGATCACAAAGGCAGCCCGGCCGAGGCGCTCAAATGCTTCGACGGCGCCGAGCCCATGTGCGAGCGAAAGTTTACTGGCGAGACTGGTCGCCCTGCCCAAATGCGATGCGGCATAGGCGAGACGTCGCGCGTCAGCCCGGGTGAACGCGCCTTGCCTGGCGCTTCGCAGGATCGACACGCACCATCGGCGTCCGTCGGCCTCAAACGCGGTGGCGGCCCACCACGGCAAGTCGTGGCGCTTAAGTAGCGTCTGGTAAAAGGCGGAGCGGCGGCGCTCCTCGACGGTCGTAACGTCGTGCTCCAAGATGACCGATTGCCCGGCCTCGACCAGGGGGGCTCCGCGGAGCGTTCTCAGGTCTGAGGCAAGCCAACCTTCCGAAACGAATTCGTGAAGGAAGCATGCTATATCAGGCGATGCTGGAAACGTGCCGTCGTTAGGCCTCCAACGGATCGGTCGAACTCTGCACCCAACCGACCCGGTCGCGCGCGCGAAGTTATGCAGCGCTAGGTTCCATGCCTCAGGCGTAGCAGCCGCCTCATAGAGACCGTCCAGCGCATGTCCCAGGTCGATGGACCTCACCTCCTCGAGAAATCACCAACCGCTGTGGGGAACCCAGCCACGCATTTCGCTAATTCCTAACTCTACACTGCCATAGCCTAGTCGTCAGTCAGAGCTACTAGTTGACACTGGCCAACAGTCGAGCGGGCGGCAATAGGTAATTTTACCTAGCAGCGTGTCGGACTTAGCGCGCTCATCGGATTTGGGTAGAATCGATGCATTGATTCGGCCTTTGCTGAGTTGGGCGCTCTTGAGCAATTTCCGCATGATTGACCGGCAGACAGGATATCTTCTGCCGCCGTCGCTGGATGAGTGGTTTCCGGAGCGACATCTGGCGCGTTTTATCGTCGAAGTGATCGAGGGGCTGGACCTGTCGGCGATGACCCGCAGCTATCGGAGCGCCGGGTCGGCTTCGTATCATCCCGCTCTGCTGTTGGGCATTCTCGTGTACGGCTATGCGACGGGGGTGTTTTCCAGCCGGAAGCTGGAGCGGGCGACCTACGATTTGGTGTCGTTCCGCTTTATAGCCGCCAACGACCATCCCGACCACGACACGGTCGCAACGTTTCGCCGGCGGTTTCTCAAGGAGATCGAGGGGCTGTTTGTGCAGGTGCTGGAACTGGCGCGCGAGATGGGGATGCTGAGGATGGGCACGGTTGCGCTGGACGGCACGAAGATCCACGCCAACGCCAGCCGGCACAGCGCCTTGTCGTATGAGCATGCCAGCAAGATCGCTGAGCAATTGAAGGCGGAAGCGGCTGAACTGCTGGCGCGGGCGGAAGCTGCGGACCAGGCCGACGTCCCGGATGGCCTGTCGATTCCCGACGAACTGGCGCGCCGCGAGAAGCGAATGGCGAAGCTTGCGGAGGCCCGCGCCAAGATCGAAGCTCGCGCCAAGGAATGCTATGAGCAGGAGACGGCCGAGCACGGGCCAAGCTCGCGGCGCGGGAGGCGAAGGCCGCAGCCACGGGAGGCAGGCCGCCGCAGCCGCCCCAGGAGGGCGCGCGACCCTTGGATCAGATCAATCTGACCGATGAGGATTCGCGCATCATGCCGGTGGCGGGCGGGGGGTTCGAGCAGTGCTATAACGCTCGGGCGGTGGTGGCGGCGGACAGCCTTCTCGTCGTCGCCGCGCAGGTGGTTCAGGCCCCCAATGACAAGCAACAAATCGAGCCGATGCTGGAGTGGCTCGAGGCCTTGCCCGAGGCTCTCGGCAAGCCGGAAACGATGCTCGCCGACACTGGCTATTTCAGCGAGGCCAACGTCGAGCTCTGTGCGGCGGCCCAGATCGAACCGATAATCGCCCTGGGGCGGCAGCCGCATTATCCCTCCTTGGCGGAGCGCTTCGCTAAGGCGGCGCCCGCGCCGCAGAACCCGACGCCGCTCGAGGCTATGCGCCACCGTCTGCAGACACCCGCAGGTCGGAGGCTTTATGCCCTGCGCAAGCAGATCCCCGAACCCGTGTTCGGCATTATCAAGTCGGTGATCGGCTTCCGCCAGTTCCTTCTGCGAGGCCTCGATCGCGTCCAAGGCGAGTGGAGCCTCGTCACCATGGCCTGGAACATGCGGCGAATGTACGCTCTGACCGTCGTCTAAGACGGCGGTCAGAGCCGCTTCCCTCCAATTGATGCTCGCATCAGTTGTATTTGCCCGTCGGAACCACCAATCCGAGTCGCCGCGCGCTGCACCTGCGCCGCCAATGTGCTCACGCACGAAACTCAAGCCCTAAGTCCGACAGGCTGCTAGGCCCTCAGGCAGCATGGGCAGACCACATGCTCAAGGGCATCGACCGTCACTTGGACCTCGAGCCTCGCCAATCGTTGAAGCCGTTCTACAGCTCGGTGGGCCGACCCTCGATCGATCCCGAGCTGATGATGCGCATGCTGATCGTCGGCTACTGCATGGGCATCCGGTCCGAATGGCGGCTTTGCGAGGAGGTCCATCTCAATCTCGCGTATCGCTGGTTCTGCCGGCTTGGGCTTGACGGCAAGGTTCCGGATCACTCGACCTTCTCAAAGAATCGGCACGGCCGCTTTCGCGAGAGCGACGCGCTTCGACGGCTGTTCGAGAGCGTCGTTCAGCGCTGCATGGCTGAGGGTCTGGTCGGAGCCGAGGGGTTCGCGGTTGATGCGAGCCTGATCGCCGCCGACGCCAACAAGCAGCGCTCGGTTCCGAGCAAGGACTGGAAGCCGGAGGAGCTCAAGGAGGACGCGGTTCGCGCGGCGCGCGAATATCTTGCCACGCTCGATGACGCAGCGTTCGGAGCGGCCTCGCCCCTCACGCCGAAATTCATCTCCCCGTCCGATCCGGCGGCGCAGTGGACCGGCGCGCACAAGGGCCACGCCTTCTTCGCCTACGCCACCAATTATCTGATCGACACCGACCACGAGAGCGGTAACTTCCGTGGGGTCATGCGGCATGCCGAAGGAGTGGCTTGGGGCGGAACGCCAGGGGAATTGGGGGATCGGCCTTCCGAAACTCGGCCCGTAACCGATCGCGAAGCTCGCCATTGACGTCCGCGGTTCGGACCTGCATCAGCATATGCGCGCCTCGGACCGACCAGCGCATCTGCTGGCTTTTAGCCATTCGCTTGCCGACCATCGAATTGACTGCTCCCTCCGCGAGCGTCGATGCGACGCGAAACCCTGCTCTATGGCGCTTCCCATAGTTGATGATCGCACCGCGATTGGAAACGACATAGGTCAGGAGCTGCGCGCCGAGGTTACGGAGCCGTGCAATGGAAAGGTCCTCGATCTCTCCGTTGGGCCTCAACTCCTCCAGAAACTCCTGAAGATCTCGGACCGCGCGGTTGACGTGACCATGCCAGAGACGCCACTTCACGGCGCGAACGCGCCGGGCGAGCGGAGGAGATGTTTCCTGTTCATCCGGCCGAGATCGAGCCGCATGATCGGCGATCTGCTGCATCGGCTGGATTTTCATGGCGATGTGAAACCAGTCGATGATGTGAAGTTGTGAGTTTCGGCATCGCTCGGGGCAGCCGTTTCAGGATTTCGGCGCCGTCTGAAATCACGGCGACGTCGCCAAAGCCGCGATACCCTTCCTTCCCGAGAGCATGGAGCGCTCGATCGCGTAACGCATATTGATCGGCGCCGGCGGTGACGAAATAGCGGCCGCCGGACTCCCCGCGACCTCCCCTGCCGCACCTGGCCACGACCAGCTCGAAATTGCGCGCTGACTTCGGATCCGCGCTGCGGACGTGCGCGGTGTCGATGCTGATAAGGAATTCCCTGCGGCGATCGCCGGGAATTTCCAATTCGAGTTGGCTGCGATCCTTCGCCGGCAAGACCGCTCTTCTCTCTTCATCGGCCGCCTGTCGGTCAAGTTTCTCGCCCGTTCGAACGGTGCGTTTGCGGACAGTCGCATGGGTCTCCGTCGCCTCAACAGGCAGAAATTCGGCCATAACCTTCGCGGCTTCACGGTAGGGCATCCTGCTGCCCAGTCGAGCCGTCAACTCGGTCAGTTCCGCCGTCGCTCGATCTGGGCAGATCTCCTGCAGAGGCGCGAAAGGGAAGGCGAAGGCCGGATGGCAGTTCCGACACAGCATCCAGCGGGGATTGCGAACCCCCACCGTTCCGAAGACGGTCCTGATGCGGCGGGTCGTGTAATCCTTGACCGGCCGAAGCACGCCGCAGTCCGGACAGATCCGACGAAAGAACGTGTAGGCGTCGACTTCCTGGTTGACGACGGCGATCTGAACGGCCGCCATGATCTTCTTGCCGTCATCAACGGATAGGCCAATTTCCCCATCGAACAGCCGATCCCAACTCTTGTCGATCCGGATCTCATGGCGACGAACCTCTCCAAGAGCGTCCGTGCCTTCAATTGCGATCTTCCACTCCACCGCTGCCATTGTCGCCACCGCCGCCTCCACAATTCCGAAGGAGGTGGCAATCGGCCGACCAGACCTAACAATCCGTAACCGACCCCAGAGAAGTTCCCGGTCTCGATCAGGTCGAGTCCCTTCGTTAAGGGCTCTGATTGGTTCTCGGTGCAAGCTCAGAGTGCCTGCGCCCCGCGGGACACCGGCGGGGCAGGCCTCTTGCGCTGTGTGCGGCGCAACAACGGTGATAAGACATTCTGGGCGGCGGCACGGGGGTTTGAGCTACCGCCAGGCTGCAAGATTGCGGAGGGAAGAGTTGTTGGTGGACGCTGGCGCCAATCTCTGCCTATAGCGGCGCCATGCGAGCGCGGAGTAGGGCGACGCTGGCGCGGCCATACATGGCTCGCTTGAGGGTCTTCAGCTTGTTGATCTGTCCTTCGGTCTGCCCGTTGCTCCACGGCTCCGACACGGCGTTGCGAACAGCTTCGATGTCCTGGCGAATCGCCCTCGCGAATCGCTGCATTCCGTAAGATTCCAGATGCACGCGCGGCGATCAGCCAGGCGTCCAATTTGTCTACCGTTCCACCGCGAAGCAGGCCTCGGAACCGCATCGCCAGACGCCGCATTGCCGTGAACTCAGGGGACGCCGCTTTCAGCGCGTCGACCGTGATGACCTGCCGGGCACTCATCTGACCGCGAGGTTTGACGCAAAGCGCCGCCGCGGTGAGCGGCGAGATCACTCGACCGGTCATTGGATCCAGCATTCGTACCCGAACCGGGGCCGGTTCCTCCTGGTCGGCGTCCTTGAGGGAAGGCTCGCCGCTGCGCCAGGGTGAAAGGAAGCGCGCGAGATGACTGAAGGACCCGGTATAGCCGCGATGGCGTATCCCAGCGAACAAGTGACGGACTTTGGTGATGCCTTCGGCCCACCGCCGTTCCAACAGAACGACGAAATAAGCGGGGTTGGATGGCGTTGACGCCATTGTGTTGCGATCCGGCAAGTCGATCCGGCGGACCCATCTTTCGACGCGTCGGCGGCCAAGGCCCAGTTTGCGGGCGATCTCCCCGATGGAATTGCCCCCTTCAAACAGGGCTCGGATCTCGTCGAAGAGCTGTTGCCGGGCAGCCAGGCGCCCGCGGCGCATCAAGCGCGTTTGCTCTGCGACGTCAGAGGCACAGTCCGGCGGCGTTGATGGCGGCGCCGTTACCTGATCGTTTTCAGGGCTGATGCGAGTCTCCGGAACCGGCGCCTCATAGCGGCGGAGCTGTCGTTCGACGGTCTCGCGGAAGTTCTGCAACAGATGAAAACGATCGGCGACCTGCCGCGCCTGCGGCGCGCCCTCACGCGCGGCCTCCGCGTAGAGACCCGCACGATCGCGGCTTACCACCTCCACGCTCGGATGCTGTCTGAACCGCCGCCGAACGATCCGCCAGCACGTCGACCACCTCATGACGTTCAAGGTCGACGATGATCGTGCCGGAGTGGGTACTCTTCCGCCACGCCCAGTCGTCGACGCCAGCTACACGGACGGCGACGCCGGCGCCATTTTTCCGACGAAGCCTTGGCGTGGTGCTTCAGGCTGGCCAAAATCGTCGTGTCGCTGACCGGCATCCCAAGCCTTCTCATCAGCCGCTCCGAGGGCCGCCCGCCCGCGCTATGGCCGAGCAGCCGAACGATTTCCGCAAGGCGGGTGGTCCGGCGCGAGAGCGGCGCCGCGAGACCCGGCCGGCGCTCGGCGAAGATGCGCTGATCACACTTCAGGTTGCGACACCTCCAACGCCCGAGGCGGGCTCGAACAATGACTGGCGCTCCTTGAGCGGACAGATCCCGAAGCGTTCGTGAGTAGGTGCTGTGGCGCGAATTGGACAGCGCGCCACACCTCGGACAGGCAGGAGGCAGCCGACCGTCGACCGTGACCGTCCAAGCTTGTTCGCCGCGTTTGACGCTTACGACGTTCAAGCCCGCCGCGGGCGACCAGGCTGTCGATGTTTTCATCCCCCCTTGCTGCAGCACGCCCTCCCAAGGCGCTACCCCCTCATTGGAGCACCGAACCCCGGCCGCTTGCACCGAGAACCAATCAGACCCTAATTAAATGCCAACCGACAGCCGCATCAAACAATCCAAATACTTGGACGGCGTGAAACGCCGCAAAATCAGGTTATCCACAGGCGAATCCGCGAAGACGGGCTAGCCCGTCGCATAGGCGAGCACGAGTACGATGGCAAGCAGCGCCAGGCCCGCCGCCGGCCAGCGGCGGAAGACGTCGTCGACTCGGTCAAAGGCCGCGCCCGCGGCAAGCGATCGGTCGAACGTCGCCTCGCCGATGACAATCGTGTCGCCGGTCGGAATGCGGGGAAGACGGTTGGAGACACGCGCGAGTCCGAGCGCTAGCAACCCCCCCGCGACGACAGGCCAGAGTCCGTCCAAAATCTTCGAGAGTGAGAGGGCGTCCCCGAAGGCGCCGACGAAGGGGAACAGCAGATAGGGCAGAAAAATCGCGCCGGCTGCGGTCAATGGCCATGAGCGGACAAGACGAGCCGGGCTCTTCGTCTCATCGTATTCCGCGGCATGCGGTAAGCGAGTGCTGAAATGCAGCATCAGCAGCGCGCTGCCCGCGGAGGAGGCCCATGCAAGGCTCGCCGCAAGCCTGCCAGCGAAGAGAGGTTTCGACGCCGCTTTGGCAAGCGCGCCGCCGGTGAAGGGAAGGCCCGCAAGACTGAGCGCGAGAGCGATTGCGAGCATGGTCCAGGCGGCTCGCCGGCTCCCGCGAGCAGCGAAGGCGCCGACGGCGAGGAAGAGCGCGCCCTTCACCAGCACATGGTTGGCCGCATAGAAGGCGACGATCGACGACGCGTTTGAATTGCCCGCCGCGAGCGCCATCCCGAGCGCGGCGGCGATGACTCCCATCTGGCTCACGCTCGAGTAGGCGAGAATCGCCTTTGGATTGTGCTGCGTGACGCCGACCGCGACGCCGTAGAAGGCTGTCGCAAAGCCGATGATCGCGAGCGCTTCGCCCCAACCCGCAAGGGGAGCGCCCGGCGGCAAGAAGCGGATGAGGCCGATCACGCCAGCCTTGACGCCCGCGCCGCTGAGCACGGCTGCGGCCGGGATCGGAGTTGCCGCGTAAGACAGCGGCATCCAGCCGTTGAGTGGAACGAGGGCCATCTTCGCGCCGAAGCCGGCGATAAGGAGCGCGAGCGCCGCATCGCACCAGGGGGAGTTGGGCAAGGCGGCGACCACGTCGGGAATTCGGACGCTGCCATGAGGCTCGCCTGCGGCGAGCATGCCGAATGCCAAGAGCAAGAACGCCTCGCCCAGAATAGCGAATGTCATGTACACGCGGCCCGCTCGCTGCGTGGCAGGCGACGGATCGAAGGCGAACATGCCGTAGGCTGGGATGCTGACGAGCGCGTAGACCAGATAGAACGAGAGAAGGTCGTCGGCGACGAACACGCCCAGGCTGCCGATCATAGTGAGAAGCCAGCAGAAGGCCGCGCGCGGTTCAGGCCGCTCGGTCCGGCCCAGGAAGGACCCGGCGCCGATAACGATCCACAGGAACGCCGACACGGCGAGCAGCAGAGCGGCCGGCAAGTCCAGCCGCAAGCTGAGCTTCAGCGCCGGTGCCTCGAGATTAAACGGGCCAGCCGTGAGCGCGGCGGTCGCGGCAAGCAGCGCGGGGATCGGTGCGATCCAATGCAGCGCCAGGGCGCCGTCACGCAGGCGCGGAACGAAGCAGGCGACGAAGAATGCGCTTGGGACAGCCAGGGTCGAAGTCAGAAGGATGGGGCCGAGGGCCGTCATGGCAGGGCCGCCGCCGCAAGTGCTGGCCGACCAATGTTGAGAAGTTGGAAGAAGGATTCCGGCACAAATCCGAGCGCGACCGCGATGAGGGCGAGCGTCAGCGCAATCGCCTCGCCGGTACGCCGCGGCGGAGCCTGGAGCGCAATGGGTTGGCCCGATAGCGCGGGAGCTAGAATCCTGTAGACGTAGCCGGCCGCAAGCACGCCGCCCAGGAGAAGCACGAGCGCCCAATACCACTGGCCGGAGGAAACGGACGCCCGAAGCAGCAGCCATTTCGCGGCGAAGCCTCCGCTGGGCGGCAGGCCCATCAGCGACAGGCCGCTCAGGCCGAGCGTCAGGAACGTCATTGGCATGACGCGCGCTGCGCCGGAAAACCCTGCGATCCGATCATGCCCGAGCGACTCATAGAGGAGGCCAGCGGCGAGGAACATCGCGGCCTTGGCGAAAGCGTGGGCGAGAACCTGCATCAGGCCGCCGTTCCAGCCGTCGGCCGTCCACGGATGGAGCCCCGAGCCCAGCGGGAAGACCAGGAAGAGATATCCGATTTGGGCGATGGTCGAATAGGCGATGAGCAGCTTGAGCCGCCGCTGCCGCAACGCGAGCACGCTGCCGAACACGACTCCGGCCGACCCAAGCACGCCGAGAATCGCGTCAAAGCCGACTGCGGGGAGAGCCGGCAGGACATAGAACCACAGCCGCACGGTCAGAAAGAACGAGCCCTTGACGACCAGGCCGGACAGCACCGCGCTCGCCGGCGCCGGAGCATTGGCGTGGGCCGGCGGCAGCCAGAGATGCAGCGGAAAGAGGGCAGTCTTGGCGAGTAGGCCCGCGGTCATCAGCGCCGCCGCCGCCGTGACCGCCGGTAGCGGGCGCATTCTTTCGGCCAGGAGCGCGATATCGAGCGTGCCGAACGCCCCGTAGAGGAGCGCAACCCCGAGCAGATAGAAGATCGACCCGAACAAGGCGAAGAGCAGATAACGCAGGGCGGCGGCGAACGTCTCCGGCCGGCCCTCCACGCAGGCGAGCGGCACTGCAGCGAAAGTAAGCAACTCGAGAGCGACATAGAGGTTGAAGAGGTCGCCGCTGACGAAGATGATCGCGAGCGCAGCGCTGATCGCCTGCAGCATGATCCAGAAAGCAAACGGCTTGCGCCTTTCATCCGCGCCGGCCGGCGTCGCGAAGCCGGTTCGTGCGTAGAATCCGGCGGCCGGGACGATCAGAGCGGTCGTCACCAGCATGACTGCCGATATGCCGTCGGCCCTCAACGCGATTCCGAGGGGCGGGGAAAGGCCCGCGATGAGGTAGACAATCGGCCGCCCCGCGCCCCAGACTTCGACGAGGACCGCGACCGCGATGGCGAGCGCGATGGGCGCGGAGCCAATTGCGATCCGTTCGGCGTTGCGGCCGCCAAGCGCGAAGGACCCCAGGATTCCTGCCGCAGGCAGCAGGATCGCGAGCACAAGCAGGACGCCGCCGGCGGTGGTCGTTTCCGCCGGGGTCATGGCTCCTCGGCTCTCTTGTCCGGGTTCTCCGAAATATCCGGATCGAGCGTCACGCTCCCCGTCTCTTCGGCAAGGCGGAGCATCAGTGCGACAGCGAGCGCGCTCGCCGCGAAAGCCACCACAATGCCGGTGATCACCATCGCCTGGGGCACGGGATCGAAAGGAAACATGCCGATCGCACCGCGCCGGGCGACAATGCCGAAAACCAGGAAGACCCCGCTGCCGATCAGGTTGAAGGCAAGCAGTTTCTTGATCGGCTCCCGGTTGACGATCAGGGCGTAGAGTCCGAGCCCGACGAGCCCGGCCCCCACGAAGCCAGCGATGCTCGATGCGCTCATTGTGCCAACTTCCGCTTCGGCGGTCCCGCGACCAGCAACGGCAGCGTGAGCGCGATCGACAGCACCATGAACGCTTCGATAAACAGGATGAGGGGTTTGGCGAAGTCGGCGGGAAACGCGAAGAAGCTCCCAGCCATAAGCGGTCCAGCGACGCCCACGACCAGGAACACTGTGGGCCCAGAGATCAGCGCGAGCCGAAGCCAGGCCAAGCCGACGGGCGGCGGCTCGGTCAGGCGCGCCATCATCGCGATCATCCACATGGCCGCAAGGATCGCGCCGCCCTGGAAGGCGCCGCCTGGATCGTCGGCGCCGACCCAGAACATCTGGACTCCGACAACGATGCCGACCGGAACAAGAACCCGGGCGAGAAAGACGAGCGCGGCGTCAGGCGCGGCGGGACCAAGGGGCGCCGGCGCCCCGCTCCAAAACCGGTCCGGCGCAACCGACCAGACGCCGACGATCGCGAGCACCAGCACTATTTTTTCAAGCATCGTGTCGAACGAGCGATAGGCGATGAGGACGGCCGTCACCGGATTGCCGAGACCGGTTGCGAGAAGAGCCTTGTCCGCTTCCGAAGCGAGCGAGGGGGCCGGATCGGGCAGGTACAGCACTGCCGCCGCGAGGGCGCCCGCGACAAGCGCAGAAAGAACGGCCGCCGCCACCTTCAGCGCCGCACTGGGAGACGCACTCCCTTTCGGAAGGCGGCCCAGCCGAGTCGAGGCCGTCACAAGCAGGACTCCGGTGACGCCGCTGCCGATGGCGGCTTCGGTCAGGGCGACATCCGGCGCATAGAGTCGCACCCAGACGATGGCCAGCAGAAGGCCATATGCGACATAGCCCACGACCGCGCTGAAAACCTCCCCGACTGCGACGGTCCACGCGGCGACGCCCAGCACAAGAGCGGCGAGTCCGAGATCAAGCGTTTCGATCAAGCTCATTCAACCGCGTCTCGTCGTCGGAGCGCGCCGCCGATCAACTGGGCGACCGTGGCGCTCGAGAGCTGCACAAGCGCCCAGAGCACAATCAGCTTGATCGCTTGCAGAGGCGAGGCTGCGCGCGGGATAAGCCCGAGAACAATAAAGCCGAGGCCGAGGTTATCGGCCTTGGTCAGCGCATGCAGGCGCGACAGCGGGTCGGGGAACCGAAGGAGCGCGATCGTGCCGGCGAGGAAAAAGAACACGCCGGCGCTGATCGCCGCCACGGCGAAGAGATCCGTCACGGCGCTCATTGGCCTTCGCCCCGGTCGGACGCGCGCCTTGCGGCTGACGCGCTGACAAATGCGACGGACGCAAAGCTTGAGAGCAACGCAAGTCCAAGCGCCACGTTTTCGACTCCCGCAACCTCGGTCGCCGATGCGGCCAAGAGCAGCGCGGCGATGCCTCCGGTGCCGAGGAGCTGGACCGCCATCATGCGGTCTACCTCGCGTGGGCCTTGGAGCACGCGCCCAAGCCCTGCAGCAACCGTCACGAGAATGATTCCTGCGGCGGTCAGCAACGCGTCATTCATGGTTCATCATCCGCATGAAGGAGGCCTCTTCAGCCGCGAGCTCCGCCTCGATCGGCTGGCGAACATCGAGTCCGTGAACATAGGTCTTGTGATCGTCATCCGGGTCAAAACCAGTCAACAGCGTGCCGGGCAAGAGACTTGCGATCACGCAGAAGGCGTTGCGCGCGAAGCCAGGCGGGAGCCTGAGCCGGGCCTCGACCACGCCGGGTCTGAGGTCGGGCGCGACCCGCAGCGCCCGCAGGGCGACGTCGAGGCCGGAGGTCAGCGACAGGCGCAAGAAGTCGACTAGGAAGGACCATGCGGCGGCGATGTTCAGCTGTCCGCCGGCAGGCGGCGCGAGGACGAGGCTGGCCCACGTCGCCGCCGCCGCGACCGCGACTCCGACAGGCAGGTCCGAAGGATTTCGGCCAGCGACAGCAAGCCACAGCAAAAGGTAGGCGAGCCCGCGGGCGAGCGCCGCGCTCATGGGCTGGCTCCTGCTCGCCGTCACACCCAGCGCCAGCCGCAAACGCGGCGGCCGCGACGCCGCGAGCAGATCCAGCGGCGACGACGCGGCCGGGTGACCACGACCTGGACGCGCTGGATGTCCTCGTGCAGCGGATCGGTGATCCGACCTGCAGCGCCGGCGTCGAGCGTCAGCGCCTCAGCGCCGAAGGGCGCGAGCGCGAGGCCCGCGGCGGCGCCGCAAAGCGCGGCGAATACGAATTTGCGTCGGTGCATGACGTCCATCGGAGGTCTCTGTCGTTGAGGCGGCCGTCATCCCGGGACGACTTCCGGCTTGGCCTTCAGGGCGCTCGTGCTTGCCGGCGGCGTCTCCCGAATTCGGAAGAAGATCACGTAAAGGGCGGGGAGCACGAGCAGCGTCAGCACGGTTGCGACGAACAGGCCGCCCATGATCGCGAACGCCATCGGGCCCCAGAAGACCGTCGGGGCGATCGGGATGAAGCCCAGCACCGTCGAGATCGCGGTCAGCATGATCGGCCGGAAGCGGGAGACGGACCCCTCGACCACGGCCTCCCACGCGCTGCGGCCCTCCCTCCGCTCCGTCTCGATCTGCTCGATCAGGATCACGGCGTTGCGGGCGATCATGCCCATGAGAGCGAGGATGCCGAGGATGGCGACGAAGCCGAGCGGGCGTCCTGCGATCAAGAGCGCGCCGACGATGCCGATCAGGCCCATCGGCACGATGCTCAGCACGAGGGCGAGGCGGCTGAAGCTGTGCAGTTGCGCCATGAGAAATAGCAGCATCAGGAACAGCATCAGCGGCACCTTGGCGAAGACGGAGGCCTGCGAGGCGGCGCTCTCCTCCACCGTTCCGCCGACGCTTATGCTGTAGCCCTTGGGAACCGTCGCCCGGAGCTTGTCGATCGCCGGGGCGAGCGACTCGACCGCCGCCTCGGGCGTCGCGCCCTCAGCGACGTCGGCCTGAACGGTCAGCGTCGGCGTCCGGTCGCGACGCCAGATCAGCGGATATTCCTGATCGAAGTCGAAGGTGGCGATCTGGCTCAAGGGAACCGTGCGTCCATTCGGCAGCGGGACCTGCAGGCCCCGCAGAGTCGACAGTGAAACGCGTTGTTCGTCCTGTGCGCGGGCGACGACGTCGACGAGGTAGATGTTGTCGCGCACCTGCGTGATCGGGGCGCCGGTCATGACGGTGTTCAAGAACTCCGAGAGCGCCTGCGAGCTCAAGCCGAGAAGCCGCGCCTGATCCTGGTCGATCGCTACGCGCACCTTTCGCGAGGGTTCCATCCAGTCGTAGTTGACCCTTCTCAGCGTCGCCTCGCTGCCCATCGCCTGACCGAGCTGCAAAGCGATCGACCGGACCTTGGAGAGATCGGGGCCGCTCACCCGGTACTGCACTGGCCATCCGACCGGCGGCCCGAGCTCGAGCGGGGACACGCGCGAGACGACGCTCGGCATCTCTTCCGCCAGCGACTGCTCCAGTTTCTTCTGGAGGCGTTCGCGCACCGCGACGTCCTTGGCGATGACGACGGCCTGCGCGAAAAAGTCGTTCGCGAGCTGGACGTTCAGCGGCAAGTAGAAGCGGATCGCGCCGCGTCCGACATAGGTGCTCCAGCTCGCGACGTCAGGGTTGCCTTTCAGCATGGCGTCGAGCTTAGCCGCCGCTCCGTTGGTCGCGAAGATCGAGGCGTTCTGCGGCAGGGTCAGATCGACCACCAGCTCCGGCCTGTCGGAAGCAGGGAAGAACTGCCGCGGCACGAAGGGCAGCGCCATCAGCGACAGCACGAAACAGCCGAGCGTCAGAGCGACCGTCAGCCAGCGGTAGCGCATCGCAGTGAGGAGGATCGAGCGGAACATTGAGAGAATGCGGCTCGGCCTCTCCGGCGCCGCTTTGTCGGGCGCCTTGAGGAGCCAGACGCCGAGCAGGGGCGCGAACAGCACCGCGACGAACCAGGATACGATCAGCGCGATCGTGACGACCGCGAAGATCGAGAATGTGTATTCCCCGGCGGAGCTCTTGGCGAAGCCGATCGGCACGAAGCCGGCCGCGGTAACGAAGGAGCCGGTAAGCATTGGGAAGGCGAGCGACTGATAGGCGAAAGTTGCGGCCTTCTCCTTGCCTTCGCCGGCCGCCATCCGCGACGTCATCACGTCCACGGTTGTCATGGCGTCGTCGACCAGGAGGCCCAGCGCAATGATCAGCGCGCCGAGCGAGATGCGCTGGAGGTCAATCCCCAGCCACTCCATGATGGGAAAGATGATCGCCATCGTGAGGGGGATCGACAGCGCCACCACGGCGCCCGGACGGAAGCCGAGGCTGACGATGCTGACCGCCATGATGATAGCGATCGCCTGCCAAAGCGATTCCATGAACTCGCCGATCGCGTTATTCACGACAACCGGCTGATCGGAGACGAGCGCGACATCGACGCCGAGCGGCGTGTCCGCCATTGCCTCGTCGAGCGCCGCCTTTACGTTCCGGCCGAGGGCCAGAATGTCGCCGCCGTCGCGCATCGCGATCCCGAGTCCAATCGCGGGCTTTCCATTGACGCGGAACATCGGCTGGGGCGGATCCGCGAGGGTGCGGCGCACCTCGGCGATGTCCCGCAGACGGATCAGTCGGCCGTTGGACAGGAAATTAACGTCGAGAAGATCGTTTTCGGACTTGAAGGCGCCGGTGACGCGGATCGAAAGCTTTTCGTCGCCGGTCTGCAGGCTCCCTGCGGGAATCACCGCGTTCTGAGCCTGGAGCGCGGCGACGAGAGCCGCGCGGTCGATCCCAAGCCCCGCGAGCACCCGCGTCGAGAACTCGACGAAGATCTGCTCGTCCTGCGCGCCAAGGATCTCGATCTTGGACACATCCGGAACCTGCGGGAGGCGCGAGCGGATCGCCTCGACGTGATCGCGCAATTCGCGGTGCGAGAAACCGTCCGCGGTGAAACCGTAGATGAGCCCGTAGGTGTCGCCGAAGTCGTCATTGAATCCCGGCCCCACGACGCCGGACGGCAATGTCCGGCGAATATCGCCGACGTTCTTCCGGACCTGGTACCAGATGTCCGGCACTTCGGAGGGGGACGTCGAGCCCTTCAGGTTGACGAAGATCGTGGTCAGCCCGGGGCTCGTATAGCTCCTCAGGTAGTCGAGGCCCTTGGTCTCCTGGAGCTTGCGTTCGAGCCGCTCGGTCACCTGGTTCAGCGTGTCGTCGAGCGTCGCGCCGGGCCACGCCGCCTGCACGATCATGGTGCGGAAAGTGAACGCCGGGTCCTCGCTGCGGCCGAGCCGGTAGTAGGACAGCAGGCCGGCGGTGACGATCGCCAGCATCGTGAACACCATGAACGAGCGGTGCTTGAGCGCCCAATCCGAGAGATTGGGGCCGATCATGACTGCGCTCCGAGGAGCCGCACCTTCTGTCCCGGATGCAGCGCCTGCACGCCTGCGGTGACAACGAGTTCGCCGCCGTCGAGCCCGCCGGAAATGACGACGGTCCCGGGGTCGAAGCGTAGGACTTCGACCGGCTTCAAATTCACGGTCAGCTTTGCAGGATCGACCACCCATACCGCCGGACTGCGATCGATCGCGGTAAGGGCGCTTGCGGGAATCGCGATGCCCCGGCCGGAACTCGTATCCATTCGCCCCGTGACGGTCGCGCCCAGGCGCATCGCCTGAGGAGGGTCGTTTACGCTGACGCGAACCTTGAAGGTGCGGGTGATCGGATCGGCCTGCGGATCGACCTGGCGCACGCGTCCTTTCGCTGTCACCGAGGGATCGTCCGTCAGCGCGATGATGATGTCCGCATCGGCCGGCGCCGTGCGGATTACCTGGGCCGGAACGTCGAACACCGCGTCCCAGCCGGTGTCGCGCGCGACCTGGAAGACCATCTGGCCAGGCTGGACGACTTCGCCCGCCTCCGCGCCGCGCGCGGTGATGGTGCCCGCGACGTTGGCTTTGAGCTCGGTGTAGCCGACCCGGTCCTCGGCGATCTCGAGTTGCGCCTTTGCGTCGTCAACAGCCGCCTGGGACGTGCGGTAGGCCTGCTGCGCCTGATCGAACAGGACGCGGGTCGTAAAGCCGCGGTCCAGCAGCTGCTGCTGCCGCTGGAACTGGTTGGCGTCCTGCTCGAGTTCGACCTTCCGCCGCGGAAAGCGCCGCGCGGGCCGAACGGAGGGCGTTGAGTTCGTTCTGCGGGTCGAGCTTCGCCAGCACCTGATCCGATGTGACGCGGTCGCCAACGTCCGCCGAGCGTTCGAGGATTCGGCCACCAATACGGAAGGCGAGCGCCGCTTCCTTCTCCGCCAGGATCTGACCGGTGAGCACGACCGAGTGCCCAAGGTCGCCCTTCTCGGCGATCACGGTGCGGACCGGGCGTGGCGGAGGCGCCTTGGCGGTCGTTTCGCGATTGCATCCCGCGGCGAGGAGCGCGATCGCCGCAAGCGCCAGCAGGCCCGGCCGCTTATGGAGATGATGGGGGAAAGGGAAGCCGAAGGAAGACAAGAGAAGACTCCCGAAACACGATTCAGAACGACCCCACGAGCGAGCCGAGGACGATCACCACGGCGAGCGCGACGAGCGCGCCGACGATGGCGACGATGAAAACGTCCTTGTAGGACTCCGCGTGGTTCGAACCGCAGACGGAGAGGAGCGTAACCACCGCGCCGTTGTGCGGCAGGCTGTCCAGCGTGCCGGAGCTGATCACCGCGACGCGGTGGAGGAGCGCCGGGTCCATGCCGATCGCAGCGGCTCGCTCCATGAAGGTTCCGCCCAGCGCGTCGAGCGCAATCGTTAGGCCTCCGGACGCCGAGCCCGTGAGCGCCGCCAGGACGTTCGTCGCGACGGCCAACGAAACGAGCGGACCGCCGCCGATGCCGAGCACCGCGTCACGAACCATGCCGAAGGCGGGAAGCGCCGCCACGACTGCGCCGAAGCCGACGAGGCTCGCAACGCTAATCACGGGAAGCGCGGCGGCATTGACGCCCGCGTCCATAGTCGCCCGCAGGCGGGGGATGCGTCCGAGGTTGACCGCAAGCACAGTCAGAATCGCGCAGGTCAGAGCGACGATCACCGACCAGACGCCGGTGACCGCGGCGGGCGACACTCCGCCCCATTCCGGCTTCGCGAGAAAGCCCAAGTCCATCCGCGGGAGGACGACGAGCGAAAGCACGAGATTGACGAGAATGACGACGACGATCGGGGCGGTGGCGATGGCGAACGACGGGTCGGAGGCCGCGGCCTTCCCATGGACGATCTCGGCCGGATCGAACTCGTGCGCCGCCGTCGCGCGCTCGCGCAAGACCTCGTCATCGGCGAGCGTCTCCGCCTTCGGCAACGCCGCGTTTCCGCCGAACCCTTCGCCCCCCGCCTTCGCTCCGGCTTCTTGGCGCTGGAGCCACCAGAGCCCGAAGCCGAGCATGATCATGGAGGCGATGACGCCCAACCCCGGGGCCGCAAAGGGCGTCGTGCCAAAGAACGGCATCGGGATCGTGTTCTGGATCGAGGGCGTTCCCGGCATCGCCGACATTGTGAAGGTCGCCGTGCCCAGCATGATCGCCGCTGGCATCAAGCGCCGCGGAATGCCTGCGGAGCGAAACAGGTTCTCGGCCATCGGAGCGATGACGAAGAAGGCGACAAACAGGCTGACGCCGCCGTAGGTCACGACCGCTCCTCCGAGGACGACCGCGAGGATCACCCGGCCGGGCCCAAGTTTTTTGCTCATGAAATCCGCGATGGCGTTGACCGAGCCCGAGTCCTCCATAAGCTTGCCGAACAGGGCGCCGAGCAGGAACAGCGGAAAGAACGAGGCGAAGAATCCGGCTGCGCTGCGCATGAAGGTCTGCGTCCAATGGGCGAGCAGCGGTTCGCGTGCAAACAGCGCCGCGACGATCGCCGCACCCCGCTCCAGCCCGAAGCCAGCCAGTCAGACACCAGGCCGACAGAATTCCGATTAGGCCACGAACGTCGTTCATCGTTCAGACCTCGGCCAGCAGCGCGTCGAGGTCGGCGGTCGAGCGCTTCCCAAGGTCGGCGCCGCGCTCCCGCAGGAACGCGTCGGCGGTGCTCCGGCCTTCCTCTTTCAGCATGTCGAGAAAGGCCGCCTCGGCGTTAAGCTTCGAGGAGGCTCCGAATTCGGCGAGCCTGTCAGTGACGATGCGGTGAGTGCGCATGCACGCCCAGCGCGCGCCCTCGCCCGAACCGGGATCGGCGGCTTGGCGCAGGAGCGCGATCACGCCGCAGCTCCTTCATCAGCGGCGAGTTGAAGGAGATCTCGTTCAGGCGGTTGAGAATTTCCGTAAGCCGTGCGCGGCGTCTCGCGGCGCTCGCGCGGGTTGATCTGCACCAGATGACATCGCCGCCTCGCTCTCCCACGAGCGGCGTAATCGTCGGGTTGCCGGCGTAGCCGCCGTCCCAATAGGGCTCCCCGTCGATCTCGATCGCCTGGAACATCGTCGGCAGGCAGGCCGACGCCAGCAGGACGTCGGCGTGATGTCCTTGTTGCGGAACACCTTGCCCCGCCCGGTGTGCACGTTGGTGGCGGTGATGAAGAGCTTGATCGACGCCTCGCCGAGATGCTCGAAGTCGATCTGCAACGCGCCGCCAAGCGTCGTAGCGCTCGCGTCGGCGAAAGCCGCGGGTGGTGAACGCGACAGAGTTTGCACGGGGCATGTCCGACATTGCCTCCTCGACTTGACGCACATAGCCGCGCTCCGTCAAAATTGCAGATTTGGGCTGCGCCGGAATTGATCTAGCTCAATGAGGGAGCCGAGAATGTTCGCGCCGCCCGCACGCCGGAACGGCCAACCCGATTTGTAACTCTTCTAAATTTGATTTACAAATTTGTGAAGGCAGGTGTTACGCGCACCTCCGAAGCGATTTAGCAATCTGGAAACGACATTTTTTTGGGGATTTTGAGCATAGTCGCGGGACTCCGCGTAATTGTCCACCGGACGCGAATTGAGTAATTACCAATTCCATTCGTGATCGGACGGGCGGCCCGAAGCGGTTCGGGTTCGGCGCCGTTGCTCGACGACCACGCTTGTGGGCAACCGAACAAGAAGATGAGCACTTACATGTTCAACGAACCTGAGGGTTTCACGTTTTCCATTTTCTCGCGGACGTGCTCGCGATCTTCTTCTTCGTGGTCTGGCTTTGGCTGTTGATCACGGTCTCAGGCGATCTGTTTCGGCGGCACGACGTCTCTGGCTGGATGGCTGGGGCAAGGCGATCTGACTGATCGCGCTCATCCTTTTCGCCTAATTGGCGATCTATATCTACCTAATCGCCCCAAGGCCGCGGGACGGCCGACCGCAACGCGCGGCAGGTCAAGGACGCCGGCGAGGAATTGCGTCGCATCGTCGGCTTCAGCGCCGCCGATGAACTCGCAAAACTCGACGCCCTGGGGAAGGCGGGCACGATCGGAATTTGCCGGCCTCCGTGCCAAAACTCGTCCAATCGTAGGAGCGGCTGCGGCTGGTTTTCCAGAAAATCCCGCCTAGGCGCAGCCCGCCTGCTTCGGAGGCGCTTATCGATGCGCTAGCTCTCGCTCGCATTTTGGGACGTCACGCACAGCCGTGGGATACCGAGCCATTTCCCGCTGTCGGTCAGGACGTTAAGAAGAGAGAATTGAACATTGTTGACCGCGCAGCCGCCAAGCGGCGCACGCGGCCGCCAAGCGCGCACGCGGAAGGGGGGATTTATCCAATGGCGGGCTCAGCCGCTCGGACACGCTCGCGCGCGTCCCACCTGCCCTCGCGAAACGCAAGTCCGGCCTGGGCGCGACTGTCTGCGCCGGTGCAAGAGCAGCCCATCCTGCCGGTCGGTCTTCGTTTCACACGCCGCGTCGTAACAGTCGTCTAATCATAGCATCAGGGAGCGGCGCCGATGAGTTCGTCCGAGGAGCAGAAGCTTCCGCTTTCCTCGCTGACCGCCATGGTCATCGGTTCCATGGTCGGCGCCGGGATCTTCAACCTCCCCGGCCGCTTCGCGACGGCGACCGGCCCCTTCGGAGCGCTGATCGCCTGGGCGATCGCGGGCGCCGGCATGTACATGCTAGCACGCGTCTTCCAGGCGCTCGCCGAGAGACGGCCCGACATCGACAACGGCGTCTTCGCCTACGCCAAGGCCGGTTTCGGCGATTACATGGGCTTCCTGTCCGCCTTCGGCTACTGGCTCGGCAGCTGCCTCGGCAACACCTTCTACTGGGTGCTCATCAGCACGACGCTCGGCCGGTTCTTTCCGCAGATCTTCGGCGACGGCACCAGCGTCGGGGCGATCGTGGTGTCGCTCATCGGCGTCTGGGCGTTCCATTTCATGATCCTGCGTGGGGTCAAGGAAGCGACCTTCGTCAACAAGATCGTTACCGTCGCCAAGATCGTGCCGATCATCGTCGCGATCCTCGCCCTTCGTTTTCTTCTTCAACTATTCGCAGTTCTCGGAGAACTTCTTCGGCGGCGTCGGCATGCCGGACAAGAGCCTTCTTGCGCAGGTGCGTGACACGATGCTGATCACCGTGTTCGTCTTCATCGGCATCGAGGGCGCGAGCGTCTATTCCCGCTACGCTGAGAAGCGCTCGGACGTGGGCGCCGCGACCGTTCTCGGCTTCGTCGCCGTGACTGGGCTCATGGTCGCGATCACGCTGCTCCCTTATGCGACAGCGCCGCGCGCGGCGATCGCCGGCGTGTCGAACCCGTCTCTCGCCGGTGCGCTCGAACTCGTCGTTGGGCATTGGGGGGCGGTGTTCATTTCGATCGGCGTCTTGGTGTCAGTGCTGGGCGCCTTTCTGGCGTGGTCACTAATTTGCGCGGAAGTGCTCTTCGCGGCAGGACAATCGAAGGACATGCCACGCCTGTTTGCCGCGCAGAACGACAACCGGGTTCCGGCGAACGCGCTGTGGCTTACCAACATTGTCGTCTCGCTGTTCATCATCTCGACCTATTGGTCCCGCGACGCCTTCAACTTCATGCTCGACATGACGAGCGTGACCACCCTCTTGCCTTATCTGCTCGTCGCGGGATACGGCGTACTGCTAGCGCGCAGCGGCGTCGGCTATGAGACGGCGCCGGACGAACGCGGCCGCGACCAGGTCTTCTCCTGGATCGCGGTCGTCTACACGGTCTTCATGTTCGTTGCGGCCGGGCTGAAATATGTGCTGCTGACGGCCGTCCTCTTCGCCCCGGGCACCATCCTCTATTTCTGGGCGCGGCGGGAGCAGAGCGCCCGTATGTTCACTTTTGTCGAACTCGCCATCTTCGCCGTCGTGCTGATCGGCGCGGCGATCGGCGTTATCGGCCTCGTGACCGGCCTCATCACGCCGTGAAGGAAACGGGGGCAGGAGAATTTTGGAAACAAACTGCGAAATGAGGAGACTTGGACCATGACGGACACTTCAGCCGCGTTCGGCGTCCATTCGGAAGTGGGCCAGCTTCGGAAGGTCATGGTTTGCGCTCCGGGGCGGGCGCACCAGAGGCTCACGCCGAGCAATTGCGACGACCTGCTGTTTGACGATGTCCTATGGGTCGACAACGCCAAGCGCGATCATTTCGACTTCATGACCAAGATGCGCGACCGCGGGGTCGAAGTCGTCGAGATGCACAATCTGCTGGCCGAAACCGTGGCGATCCCGGAAGCGAAAAAATGGATCCTCGACAATCAGGTGACGCCGAATCAGATCGGCCTAGGATTCGTCAATGAGGTCCGAAGCTATCTGGAAGGGCTGTCGGCGCGGGACCTGGCCGAGACCCTGATTGGCGGCCTCTCGACCCAGGAATTTCCCGAGCATATCGGTGGCGAGACGCTGGAACTCATCAGAGACGCCGCCGGCGTCAACGAATATCTCCTGCCGCCGCTTCCCAACACGCTCTATACCCGCGACACCACGTGCTGGATCTATGGCGGCGTCACCCTCAACGCGCTTTACTGGCCGGCGCGTCATGAGGAAACAATCCTCACCACCTCGATCTACAAATTCCATCCCGACTTCGCCGGCAAGGTGAATGTCTGGTGGGGCGATCCGACCAAGGACTGGGGGCTCGCCACGCTCGAAGGCGGCGACGTTATGCCGATCGGAAAGGGCAACGTGCTGATCGGCATGAGCGAACGCACATCGCGGCAGGCGATCAGCCAGGTGGCAGCGGCGTTGTTTGAGCGCGGAGCCGCGGAGCGCGTCATCGTCGGCGCCATGCCTAAGCTGCGCGCGGCCATGCATATAGACACTGTCCTGACGTTCGCCGATCGCGACTGCCTCCTGATCTATCCCGACATCGTCAACAAGATCGAGGCGTTTTCCTACCGTCCCGGCGCCAAGGGAACGGTTGAATTGCACAAGGACAAGGGCGGCATCGTCGAGACGCTTCAGGGCGCGCTCGGCCTCAAAAAGATGCGCGTCGTCGAAACCGGCGGCACAGACTACATGCGCGAGCGGACTCAGTGGGACAGCGGCGCCAATCTGGTCTGCGCTTCGCCGGGCGTGGTCTACGCCTATGACCGCAACACGTACACCAATACGCTGCTGCGCAAGGCTGGCATCGAGGTTGTCACGATCGTGGGCGCCGAACTGGGCCGCGGCCGCGGCGGCGGGCATTGCATGACCTGCCCGATCATTCGGGATGCTGTGGATTATTAGCAAACCCGTGGGCAGGCGGCCAGGACGCGACGCGCGAGGTTCACCTAGCAGGCGAGCGAGGTTGAGCATGATCAGTCCGACGTCGGCGCGCGACCCTTCGGCCAAGGCCGCCGCTAGGGCGATCGTCGTGGCCGCGCTCGCTCTGGTGACCTTGGCGCTCGCGCCGTCCCTCGCGCTCTCGCAGGCCGCGGGAGACAGGAGCGACGCTGGCGTCGACGCCGACGACGCCCGGACGGACGCCCTCCTCGGAACGCTCAATCTCACGACGCCCCAGCCTTACGGGAACCTCTACTCGACCGCTCCCGGCGCGGAGCAGCAGGCGGCGCAACCGCAGTTTCGCTTCAACGTCCTCGCGCCTCTCAACTTCGACTCCAACGCGGAAGAAGTGAGTTCGGGCGGAACGCAAACCTGGGGAACTTTTCCGGTCGGCAATCTGTCCTGGGCGGCGCCGGTCGGTGATCTACCCTTCCGAGTGTCAGTCAACGCGCGTTCTGAGTTCAAGCGTTTCTTCGATGCCTCCGACGTCGACATTGACCGGCTCACCTTCTCGGGCCGCCTGCAGTATGTCGACCCGACGAATGATCAGGCGTTCTCGCCCTATTTCGCTATCACCCCACGCTTCAGCTATCTGCCGACCTTCTCGGACCAGACCGAGGCGCGGCAGGACTTCAACTTGGGATTCAACAAGGCGTTCCATTTCGACAACTCCTTCCATTTGGCGCCGATCGCCGCCGACACTTCGGCCGAAACTGTCTGGTCCCTTGGCCTGACCGCCTTTGTGCAGGAGCGTTTCCGCCAGCCGCAGCTTTCGTCAAACGCGCTGGTCGTCGTCCCCTCGGTCTCCTGGGTGATCTCCAAGGACTGGAACGCGAGCTTTGCGGTCGAGATGCTCGGGCGTTGGTACGAAGCGAACAGGTTCGGGGAGACGAGCCGGGACTGGGAAGCGCTGCCGATCGCCACCTTGGAATACGTGATCCCGGCTTCGTTCTTCGGCAGCGAGAGCTTCGCCAATCTTCTCGGGCGACCGGCGATAGACCTGCAGGGCTCCCACCTGAAAGTTTGGTCGACCGTGCCCGGAGTCAGCTTCGGCCAATGGGAGGCGAGCGCCACGCTCAAGGTGGGCTGGCGGTTCTAGGGGCTGAGGCTCCTTGTGCGCGTTGTGAATTGGGGAATTCGCTCGCGAGGGCGATGCAAATGAACATGAGATCGGCGCCCCTAGATTGCACGCTGCCGCCCGCCGCCGCGGTATCCGGCGCGAATGCGAACTGCGCCGAGGAATAGGACGACGCATGGGCGAGGTGACGCCGCCTGCTTCCGATAAATCCAATCTCCCCGACGGCAGCGGCGTCCCTCAGACTGTGCCCGGCGAGAAACGCCCGCGAGGGTTCCCGGCGCCTGTCACCATCCTGATTTCGGTGCTGGTCCTCGTATGGATCGCGGCGTTCTTCATCCCGTCAGGCCGGTACAAACTCGACGCTTCTGGCAGCCCCATCGCGGGCTCTTTCACCTACGTGGCCTCTCCGCTCGATCTCCGCGGCCGAATTCAAGATCTTTTGCTCGCGCCCGTGAACGGGATGTATGGAATTCAGGATCCCGATACGGGGATGGTGGGTCCCTTCAACAAGGGAACGATGTTTGGCTCCGTCGAGGTCTTTCTATTTATTCTCTCGATCGGCGGATTCATGACGGTGGTGTTCGCGACCGGCGCGCTGGACCTCGGCATCCATCACTTGTCCTATCGGTTCCGCGAGCGCGCGCCGCTGCTGATCGCGATCCTCACTCTGCTGTTCGGCATACTGGGCTCGATCAAGGGTTGGAGCGACGAGACTCTTGGCCTCTATGCAATGATGGTCCCGTTGACGATTGCGTTGGGTTACGACCGCCTGGTCACTGTGGCGGTCGTCACCGTCGCCCCCTTTGTCGGAGCGCTCGCCTCGACGATCAACCCGTTCGCGACCGGGATCGGAGCTTCGAAGGCTGGGGTTTCGATCGCGGATGGCATGGGCTTACGCCTGCTTCTGCTCGCGCTCGCCATGACGGCGACGGTCGCTTACACGCTTTGGTACGCGGGGCGGGTGAAGGCTCATCCGGCAAAGTCCCTTTGCGGGATCAGCGCGGAAGACGCCGACCTTACCCAAGCCGACGCCCGCGCTCCTGAACCTCTCGCCGCCACGCATGCGGCCGTTATCGGCCTGGTGTTCTTCACCTTCGGGCTGCTCGCTTTCTCCATCGTTCCCTGGGGCGCCATCCTCGACAACGCGGCGGTCGACCCTTACACGGACAAGACCATCAACTCTCCGCTTTGGTGGGAGCTGGGGTGGTGGCTCCCAGAACTCTCCGCCCTGTTCTTTGTCATGACGATCGTGGTCGGAATGGTCGGCCGCCTCGGCGAGGAGGCGATCGCCACAGCCTTCATCAGGGGTGTAGCCGACTTTACCGGTCCGGCGTTTCTCGTCACGCTTGCGCGCAGCGTTTCGGTGGTCATGACGAACACCAAAACGATCGACACGGTGCTGCACGCCATGGAGGGGTTCGTCGCGGGCGCCTCGAGCGGCGTGTTCGTCATGCTGACTTTCGTCGGCAGCCTTCCGCTATCTTTCCTGGTCGGTGGGGGCGCGGCCGGCACCGCGCTCACAACGCCGGTCTTGGCGCCGCTCGGCGACTTCGCAGGCGTCGATCGAGCGCTAGTGATCACGACATGGTCAGCGGCAGCGGGCTGGCTCAGACTTGTCCTTCCCACGAACGCGATTCTGATTGCCGGTCTCGCGCTCGCAAGAGTTGGCTTCGACCAGTACCTTCGATTTGTGGCGCCGCTGATGGGGATTCTTCTCGCAGTCATCATCACGGTGCTATTGTTTGGCGCGCTTGTTTGAGAAGCAAACAAAGGAGGGAACGAGGTCATGCCGAAAACCGCAATCGCAGTCGGACTGGCGGGTTTGCCGCTCGCGGTGTCGGATAGCATTTAATCGGGATCTGATTGACTCTTGGTGCAAGCGACCTCGGAAGCGGCGCTGCCGATGATGCGCTGGCGGGCTGGCGTCTTGCGACGGCGTGCGGCAGCAAGCGGCGATGAAAACATCGATTACATGATCACCCGCGGCAGGCTTGAATGTCTGAGCGTCGAATGGCGCGAGCAGGCTTGGATGGTGACGGTGGACAGCCGGCCGCCTCCTGGGTTTTGGTGAAATTTCCAAGCGCTTCATATCGAGTGGCACGCGCTTCGTCGTCCCTCTATGAAGCGTCATGTTCTCGATTTTGTTGGCTCCGCTATCGCCGTTCGGGCAGATACTCGGCGCCGCGGCGTTTGTTGCTGCGCTGACGCCGAGCATGATTCCCCGCCCGGGCGTTTTGCAAGGAGTTGAGGCCGGCCTTGCCTTCGCCTTGCTTTACGGCGTTGGGACAGGCGCAAGCGCGCTTTGGTCGTGGCTGCAATTGCCCGTCGCGGGCGCCCGCTATGCCCGCGCCTTTGGACGGATATCGATCCTTCTATGCCTTGCCCTTGTCGGCTACGGGCTGGTGCGGGAGACGGACTGGCAGAACGCCATCCATAGAGCGATGGGCATGCCGGCTGTACCCGCCAGCCTTCCGGTTCTCATCGCAATCGTGAGCGCCCCCGTCGCATTGTTTCTTATCGGCCTCGCCAGGCTCTTCAACGCTTCGGCGATGCTCTTTTCGGCTCGTTTGGCAAAGCTTGTCCCTCGCCGTGTCGCGCTTCTTGTCGGTTTCGGAATCGCAGCGGCGCTGTTCTGGACCATAGGCAATGGCCTCTTGCTGAGGACGGTTCTTCACCAGCTTGATAGCTCCTATCGCCAAATCGATGCGTTGCTGCCAGCCGAGCTTTCGTCGCCAGAAGATCCCTCTAAGAGCGGCAGCAGCAAGTCTCTTGTTTCGTGGGCCAGTCTGGGTGCGCAGGGGCGGGAACGGGTGGTTGCGACTCCCCTCCAAAAGCGACATTTCGTCGCTGACAGAGGGTTCTGCGATGGAGCCGTTGCGGGTCTATGTCGGCCTCAACTCCGCCGAAACCGTCGAAGGGCGCGCGGAGTTGGCGCTTGCGGAGCTAAAACGCATCGACGCGTTCGACCGCGCGTTGCTTGTGATTGCAACGCCGACGGGCACCGGCTGGGTCGATCCCGCGGGCATGGCGCCGCTCGAGATCCTGTTTCGCGGCGACGTTGCGTCGGTCTCGGTGCAATATTCCTACTTACCGAGTTGGCTTTCCCTGCTCATCGAGCCGGACTACGGTGCCGACACTGCGCGCGCGGTCTTTCGCGTTGTGTATGACTATTGGCGCACTCTTCCCAAGGAGCGGCGGCCGCGCCTTTATCTATTCGGGCTTAGCCTCGGCGCCCGGAACTCCGACCTGTCGGCGGATTTCTTCGACGTCATAGCAGACCCGTATGAAGGCGCTCTCTGGGTGGGACCGCCATGGGACAGCGTGACATGGGGCAAGGTCACCGCTATGCGGGCGGCCGGGAGCCCGGTCTGGCTGCCGCGATTTCGCGACGAGTTGCTCTTCCACTTTACGACGCAGCGCAACGAACTCGACGAGGCCAACACGCGTTGGGGACCGATGCGCATGGTCTTTTTGCAGTACCCCTCCGACCCGATAGTTTTCTTCGAGACCGCCAGCTTGTGGCGTCCGCCCTCTTGGATGAAGCAACAGAGAGGCCCGGACGTGGCGCCGGAAATCCGGTGGATGCCAGTCGTGACGTTCGTCCAGCAGATCTGCGACATGATGACCGCTACAACGACCCCTCGGGGCGTCGGGCATGTCTACGCCGCGGCCCATTATCTCGACGCTTGGATCGCCGTGACCGAGCCGCAAGGCTGGAAGAAGGAAAGCCTCGCCCGCCTGCGTGATTGGCTCAATGCACATGACCTCTGAATTTGGCGACGGCTTGGCCCTCGTGTTCGTCGGCTTCGAAATGCTATCGGAGATCGCTGCCTCGACGCCGTCGAGCGTTTTGATTTTCGGCGCTAGAGTCCTGAGCTGATCGAGCGTCTTAGCAAGGTCCGGGGCGATCCGAGCCCGATAGCCGTCGAGCCAAAGATGCTACTCGACAACCTGGGCCGCGTCGATACTGGGCCTTGAGATCGTGACGCGGCGCTTGCCGCACGTGCTTTGTCATGTCGTCATGTCTGGGCGTATATGGACCCCGCCCGATTGCAACGGGTTTGGCAAAGGCTGGTTCCAAGGTCACACCTGCTGACGTATATCCGGCTTCCTTATGCGGCGTGAGCGATCGTCGTCGTGCCGCGCCTGCTTGGCTCGCCGAGGAGTTTTGGCGCCGATCGCCGGCGTCCCACGCTTCTCGCCTATCTCATCGATCTGCAGGAACGGCTGACAGACGAGGACATCCGTATGTTCTGCAAGCAGATCGGTCGTCTCTTCGCGCGCGCCGCGGCGGCTTGCGACTGTCCGATGTGCCGGTTGCCGGCTACACGACCGGAGTTCTGGAAGGCAAAAATAGCTGGTAACCGCCGCCGCGATCAGCGCGCCGCTGGCGAACTTTTCGGGGATGGCTGGCGGGTGCTCGTCGTCTGGGAATGTTCGCTGCGTGGGCCAACACGGCTCGCGGACAATGACGTGCTGGCCCGCATAGCAGCTTTCCTTCAAAGCAACCGCTCAGCAGAATGTGACATCGAAGGTAAATGGCGTTGATTCCACAGGGACGGAGGTGAGAAAATGGAACTGCCGCTTTCCCATGGAGTCCACATGCCCACGCTTCAAGAACAAATAGCCGAAAAATTTCTCACGAAGGTCGCGGAATCCAATGACGTCGACGCCGAGAAAATCGAACAGCTCAGAATCTTGCTCGCAAGCAACAAGAAGCCGAAAGCCGACGACTTCGTGAAAATATTCTCCGCTCCGGCCTGCGGCGACCTCAAATGATCAAACTCGAAACCGCTCACATTGAAGAAGTAAGAGGCATACGGAAGCTAGACATCAACTTCCAAAAAGGCACATTCGTGAGCCAGACCGGCGGTCGCGCCGCCTTCCACCATTCGCGCAGGAGCTGGAGCAGTCGGGGCGACAGCATCACATCGCGGTCCCGCTGCCCCTTGCCCTGCTCGACCCTGAGCATCATGCGCCCGCTGTCGATGTCCGACACCTTCAGGTTCGCGACCTCGGACACCCGGAGGCCCGCGCCGTAGGCGACGCTGAGCGCGGCCTGGTACTTGAGGCTCGGCGCGGCCTGGAGGAGGCGCGCGGTCCCGTCGCGGAGGTGGTGGGAATTGGGTTGGCGTAGTCCCCGGGTTGCTCAACCCAACTGATTCCGGCGCGCCGGAAGGAGACCACGCCATGACGAAGGATAACACAAAGGAGGCGGCAATCGCCGCCGAGGGTCTGCTTTTCGACGATTGGTTCGACGCGATCGAGGACGGGGTCCGCTCTCGGGTGCGCGGCTTGATCGAGGCGGTGCTCGAGGAGGAACTCTCCGGCGCGCTTGTCGCGTCCGCGCTACGGGCGGCGCGAGCCGGGAGGGGATGACGCCGCGCCGTCGGTCGTGGGCGTGCGTCACGGTGAAAAAGAACCGCAGCGCGGCGATCGCGGCGTTGATCATCGAGGGGCTGGCCTGCTGTTGCGCCATATGCAGTTGATAGCGGCGAAGGTCCTCGCTCGTCGCCGTATCCGGCGACCGGCCGAGGAAGGCTGCGAACTTCCTCACATTGCGAACATAGTCCCTCTTCGTGTCTTCGCTGAACCGGCGCGCCGTGATGTCGTCGATTAACCGCTGACGCAGCGGGCTGATGGGCTTCTTGGACATGGAAAACTCCTGTCTCGCATGGGGTTAAACCCCACGATCTTGAGACAGGGCCGGGACTTCGCCTTCGCCCTCAGCCCATGCCGCGCTCCCCGGGCGCTCGCCGCTGCTACCGCGAGAGCGGTTTAAATTCTATGGGGCGCGCGGCGAGCGCCTTCGTCGCGGCAACCAAACGATGGAGCGCTCCTATGTCAAAGCAGAACGATCTGAGCAGATGCCTGACCGCGTTTGAGCCAGACGCGACATTGATCGCCGTGGTCGAGATGGGCCAGGCGAGTTGGCTGATCGCCGGCATTGTGCCGGGGCTCGAACGCAATCCTTTGAAGAAGCTCGCCGCGGACCGCGACGCCCTCCTGCAGCTTCTGCACCGCTGGCGCAATGAAGCGGCGAAGGTCGGCCATGCGGTCAACCGAATCGCCCTCTCCTATGAGGCCGGCCGCGACGGCTTTTGGCTGGCGCGCTGGCTGCGCGCTCAGTCCGTCGAAGCGTATGTGATCCATCCCTCGAGCGTTCCGGTGTCGCGCGAGCATCGGCGGGCGAAGACGGATCGGCTCGACACCGAGCTCCTTAAGCGCGCCTTCCTCGGCTGGCTGCACATGTAATGTACATTACAACATAGCAGTTTACGATCTCCAAATAACTCGACTTTCACCAGAAGAATTGCCGGCTCGGCGGACGACCTCGAAACCAACGCGGGGAGCGTGTTAGACTCGAGTGTTATTCGGCGTGGGGTCTGAACGCCGATCGGCGCTGCGGGTCCTTGAATGAATTGGAATTCGGTGGGGTCAGCCTCCGGAGCCGATTCACACTTCGGCTTTGGCGGGGCTTCAGGCGCAAGCGGCCGATCCGGTTGCCAAAGGAGGAAACGCTGCCGAGGGGTCGCCTCGGATGACGCGACCGTCCGGAAACGATTGGGTTCGGTCGCTCAGCGCCTTCCTCGTGCGGGTTTTCGCGTGAATAGCGATGTTCACGAAAGACGGTTTTCGTCGTCGATGAGAACGAGTTTGGTTGGGGCGACATCGCCCCAACGCCAGAGCACAAGATTGAGGTCGGCGCGCGAGGCGCCCCGGGCGAAGGACGGCACGAGAACTGCGCCGTAACCGGCGGCGACAAGGCGCTGCGCGAACTTCTGGGTTTCCGATTCGCCATTGGCGATCATTTCATCGCGCCAAGTGACAGACGCGAGACCCTCGGGAGTGACGCCGAACCCGGCAAGCGCCTCGGCGTCCCGGCTGTCGAAGACGGGCCGGATGTCGGCGTGGTAGGCGACGAGGGTGGTCGGCTGGAGGGCGCCGACCTGGTTGGCTTCACGCAGCGCGGTCACCGGCGATAGCGACGCGTAGAGCGCGGGCGTTCCCTTCGGGTTGAAGCGGCCTCCGTAGATCTGGGCACCTCGGCCGGATAGGGGTTGGCGGGCATAGACGGGATTGAGAGCGCGGTAGAGGAGGCCAACGAAATGGTCGATTGGGATCAAGCAAAGACCCCGGCGTCGACCGCGTCGATGTAGTCGAGGACGTCGGCCGCACGACCGGCGCGGACGAGCTGCATGGCGGTCTGTCCGGAAAAACCGGGGAGCGGCTCGGAGCGATACCAGGCGTAGGCAATCAGCTCGGATCCGAACCGCGGTTCGATCTTGTTGAGAATCTCGATCATCTCGCGCAAGCGCTTTTGCGTCTTCTGCGAGGCGATGCGGTCCTTGCGCAAGATTGCGTCGCGGCCGAGTCCGGCGGTCTCAGCGATTTCATCGCGGGTCGTGCGAAGAGCGCCTGCGATTTTCGCGGGAGTGAAGACCCCATTTTCGGCATAGCGGGAGAGGGCCATGACCTTTCCTTGACAGAACCACAAATCCTGACGCAACATAGCGCCATATCCAGTGGCAGGCAAGATCGCGCCGCGCTCAAGCGCAAGGTCTAGTTGCTACGCAACCCGACCTCTCGAAATCTCTGACGACATCAAACGCTCGTCCGCTTCCTCCGCCGCCGGTTCGCTGACTTCGGAGCGCGGGGCCTCGCCCCGCATCAACCCCGCGTCCCTGAGCGCCTCGAGGTCCGGCAGGTCGCGCAGCGACTCGAACCCGAATTCTCGCAAAAACTTCTCCGTCGTCACGTAGGCGTACGTCGCCCCGAGCCTGGGACTGCGGGGACCGGCGGCGATCAGCCCTTCCTCGCGTAGGCTCGCGATCAGATCGCGCGAGATCTCGCGCCCGAACGTCTCGGAGAGCTCCCCCCGGGTCACCGGCTGGAAATACGCCACCGCCATCAGCACCCCCGCCTCCAGCTTCGAGAGCTGCCTGGCGTCGGCCGGGATCTCGAACGCCACCCGCACCGCCGGACCGAACGTTTGCCTCGTATGAAGGGTGAACCCCTCCCCTGCCCTGACCAACTCGATCGGCCGCCCGCGCAGGTCTTCCTTCAAATCATCCAGGAGGAGCTCGACCGCGCAGTCGCGCCCGACCACGCGGGCGAGGATGTCTCGCGTGACCGGTTTGGCCGCTGCGAACAGCACCGCCTCGACCCGCGCCTTCCATTCGCGCCAGCGCAATTCCGGCGGCAGGTCGGCGAGGTCGCGGTCAAAGTCGGGTTCGGGGCTTTGCCGGCGCGCCATGGTTTCAGAGCCCGTAGAGGCGGAAGGTTGGGCGGCCGGTGAGCTCACGCGCCGCGCCAAGCGCGACCAGGCGGTCGAACAGGCGGCGGCGGGCGCGGTCGCTGAGGCCCGCAATGGGCGCCGCGGCGGAGACCGCGTCGTCGGCGAGCAAAGCTGCGAGCGCACCGGTCTTCCCCTTGGCGCGCAGTTTTGGCGCGGCGCCGACAAGGCGGGCTGCGCGGCGCGACAGGTCGTGGGCAAGGTCGAGGGCGGCGAGCGCCGCGCGGGCGTAGCTCAGGGCCACAAGCTTGCCCCAGCCGGCCTCGCCGGGCTTGGGCCGCCGCCCTTCGCCCGCCGACCGGCGAAAAAAGAGCTCGCCGGCGAGGAGGGGGACGGGGACCGGCCAGGCCAGGGCTTTCGCCAGCGCGGCGTCGGCGCAGAGCAGGGCGAGCGGCTCGGCGTCGGCGCGTATTCTGATCGCCGCCTCGGCGGCCGCGGCCGCGGCGACCGGGGCCGGCCGGCCGCGCGCGGACGCCTCCTTCAGCGCCGCGGCGAGTTCCGCCGCCTTTTGCGGGTCGAGCGGCGCCTGCAGGTCCCCCGCGACGGCGGCGAGCCGCTCGGGGCGGAACGGGTCGCCGGACCCTGTGAGGGCGCGGAAGGCGGCGTAGACTTTTCCCGCCGGTCCGAGGTCCTGCCCGGGTTTTGCCAGCGCGACGGCGTCGCGCAGGGCGGAATCGTCCTCGCGCCGGTTCAGCAGGTTTTGGCACACCGCGGCGGCGCTTTTCAGCGCCAGGCGGCGGCGCCAGGCGCCGGCCCATGGCGGGTCGGATTTGGCGGCGGAATCGAGGGCGGAAAGCGCCGCGCCGGCAAAAAACAGCGCCTCACCGTCCGAATTCTCGCGAAAACTGCCGCCCGCCCGGGCCCAGGCCGGTGCGCGCGGCGGCTCGAAGGGGTTTTGCTCGGCGCGAATCACTTGGGAATCGTAGCCGGCGGCGGCGCTTATGACCATCGGTTGGAGTCAAAACCGCCGCGCCTGTCGACAGGATTCGATGTCCGATAATCTTGCATTATCGGACATGATTGTCATTATACTGAGAATGGCCCAATTCGAGCCCCCAGAACCCCGAGCGAGGCGATATAGAAAGGTAGACGAATCTGTAAAAAGCGAGAAAGGCCTTGGCCGATGAGCCTTAACATCAAAGACCCCGAGGCCCACCGCCTGGCGCGACGGATCGCGCGCGCCACCGGCGAGACGATGACCCGCGTCGTCACCGAGGCCTTGCGCGAACGGCTGGAGAAGATCGAGCGGAGACACACCCGGGCGAGCGTCGAGGAGCTGCTCATGATCGCCGACCGGGCGGCGGCGCACGTCCATCGCCCGTACCTCGACCACGCCGAGCTTCTGTACGACGAGCGCGGCCTGCCGAAATGATCGTCGACACTTCGGCTCTCGTCGCCATCCTCTACCGCGAGCCGGAGGCTCGCGCCTTCGTCGAACGGATTCACGCCGCCGACGTCTGCCGCATCAGCGTGGCCAATTATGTCGAACTGTCGATGGTGGTCGAAGGCCAGCTCGGGCCTGACGGCATGCGCCAGGCCGAAGCCTTCTTCCGCCGCGCCGGCGTCGTCGTCGAACCGGTCACTCTCGAGCACGGCGAATTGGCGCGGCAGGCCTTTCTCGACTTCGGCAAGGGCCGCCACAAGGCGGGCCTGAACTTCGGCGACTGTTTTTCCTACGCACTCGCCAAGGCGACCGGCGAAGGCCTCCTGTTCAAGGGCGACGATTTCGCCCTGACCGACATCAGGCGCGCATGAGCAGGTCCCCTGCCCTGCCCGAGGACAGCCAGCCGGGCGAAACCCCCCTCCCGGCAAAGCTCGAGCCGCTGGTCGAGACCGCCCGCGCCTACGCCCGCGCCGCGACCTCGCGAAACACCAACCGCGCCTACGCCGCCGACTGGCGCGACTATCTGCGCTGGCGCGCCCGCCAGGGCCTCGACCTCAAGGCCCTCGCCGACCCCGAATGCGTCGGCCTCTATCTCGCGGCGATGGCCTCCGGGGGCGCAGGCGCCAAGTCGCGGACCGTCGCCACCATCGAGCGGCGGCTGTCGGCGCTCGTCTGGAATTTCGCCCAGAGGGCCCTCCCCTTCGACCGCAAGGACCGTCATGTCGCCACCGTGCTCGCCGGCGTCCGGCGCACCCACGGCCGGCCGCCGGTGCAGAAGGAGGCGCTACTGCCGGAGCATGTGGCGGCGATGCTCGACGCCCTGCCCCCGTCCAATCTGAGGAACCTGCGCGATCGCGCGATCCTGCTCTTGGGCTTCGCCGGCGGCCTGCGCCGATCGGAGATCGCCGGGCTCGTCATGAGCCCGGAGGATTCGCTCGAAGGCTCCGGTTGGCCGGAATTCTTCGACGACGGCGTGCTCCTCACCTTGCGCGGCAAAACCGGCTGGCGCGAGGTCGAGATCGGCCGCGGCTCCTCCGACGCCACATGCCCGGTCGCCGCGCTCGAGACCTGGCTGAAATTCGCGCGGATTTCGGTCGGCCCAGTGTTCCGGGCGGTGGTCGGGCGCGCGGTCGGAGCCGAAAGTCTCAACGACCGCCACGTCGCGCGCCTGGTCAAGCGCCTGGCGGTCGCCGCAGGCGTTCGCGGCGATCTGTCGGAACGTGACCGGGAGGACAAGTTTTCTGGGCATTCGCTGCGCGCCGGCCTCGCCTCCTCGGCCGAGGTCGACGAGCGCTACGTGCAAAAACAACTCGGCCACGCCTCCGCCGAAATGACCCGCCGCTACCAGCGCCGCCGCGACCGGTTCCGGGTCAATCTGACCAAGGCGGCGGGCTTATGAGCGCGGAAAGCGGGCCGCGGCGCCCCTGCCCTGCCCCGCCGCAACGGCGCGGAGTGTCACGATACATCCAAATATGAGAAATCACCTTGTGGGATTTCAATAACTTATCGAGCGCAGCAAATTTGAGAATATGCATTTAAATTGAGAAAATCGCCGCTTCATGTACACTTAATTTGAGAATTTGATTCTCGAACGTTGGCCATGGGTGCGGCTGAAAAATGGGCATCAATAGTGAGAATGCGCGCGCCGGCGGTGGCTCCGATGGCCCGGGGTGGCGCGAGGCCTGCCGCCGAGAGGAGGCTATCCGGGAGCTCCTCAGTCGATCCGACGGTGAGCGGCTCAAGATGGGCGATGTCGAGGAGGTCGCATTGGAGCTCGGAGTTAGTCGGGCGACGCTCTATCGGCTCATCACGATCTATCGTCAGAGGCCGACTGTCGAGGCGCTCGAACCAGGACAGAGGGGGCGGCGGAAGGGAGCGCTCGTCCTCGTCAAGCCGCGCCACGATCTGATCAGGCAAACGATCCGTGAGGTTTATCTGAAGCCCCAACGCCCGACGCTGACCCACCTGGTCGAACAAGTTCATTTGCGTTTCGCGCAGCATGGCTGGCCGTTGCCGGATCGCCGAACCGTCAAGGCCCGCGTCGACGAAATCGAAAAGCGGCTGACAGCGCGCAAACGGCGAGACGCCGCTGCGATCAAAGCGACGACCCCGGTTCCCGGCCAATACAAGGCCTCGCGACCGCTCGAGGTGGTTCAGATCGATCACACGCTCGTGGATCTGGTCGTCGTACACGAGGAAACCCGCGCTCCGCTGAAGCGGCCGTGGCTGACGCTGGCCATCGACGTGTTCACGCGGATGATCATCGGCTTCTACCTTTCGATGGATCCTCCTTCTCGCCTTTCGGTAAGCCTCTGCCTCCTCTACGCCGTTTACGACAAGACGGCATGGCTGAAAGAGCGCGAAATCGACGCCGTTTGGCGGATCGCCGGTTTGCCGGAGACAATTCACGTCGACAACGGCGCAGATTTCAGGAGCAAGGCCTTCATTCGCGGATGTCGGAACGAAGGGATCGACATCATTTGGCGTCCGCCCGGCGAGCCGCACTATGGCGGCCACATTGAGCGTCTGATTGGCACGATGATGGGCGAGATGCATCTCTTACCTGGCACGTCGTTTGGGAATCCCATTGAACGCGGCTCGTACAATTCGAAGCAGCACTCCGCCATGTCGTTGCGGGAGCTCGAGTGCTATCTCGGCTGGGAAATCGCCGGCGGCTACCACGAACGCATTCACAGCGCCTTGATGCGCTCCCCCATGGCGATCTGGCGGGAGCACGAGGGGCGGGTCCAACTTCGCATGCCGCACGATCGCATGGCTTTCTGGGTTTCGTTCCTTCCCGAGGAACACCGTACGCTCAGGCCGGATGGCGTGTGGCTGCACGGCTTGCCTTATTGGTCGAACGTGCTTAGCGCCGATCTCGGCGGCACCAAACGTGAACTTCTGGTCAAGTATGACCCGCGCGACATTTCCAGGGTTTTCGTGCAGCGCCCTTCTGGTCGCTTCATTGAAGCGCGGACCCGCGACCTGACCTTCCCCTCGATCAGCCTGCGCGAATGGAACCAGCAGCGCGCCGAACTGCGGGCAAAAGCCAAGGCCGAACGCAATCCGAACCAGTGGCTGGTGACCGCTCAGGCCAAGCGACGAATCGTCGACGAGGCCATCCAGAAGACCGCGCAGGCTCGGCGTTCTCCGCGGCCCGAGAAAAAATCTTCGGTGGATGACGAAGGATTTGGGTCGCTCACGGGCATCGACTCGCGCACTCCTTCGGAGCTGGAGCTGACGGAGAGACGGCGTGATCGATAGTCCGGCGCATGTCACCGAGGAAGCCGCGGCGCTGCTTCATGCCGGCGACGAAGCGCGGATCCGATACATCCTGTCGAAGCCATGGGTCCATTATCCTAAGGCAAAACGAATCGTCGATTTGGTGCACGGCCTGCTGCGGCACCCTCGCACGACGCGGATGCCTTCGATCGCCGTTTACGGCGATAGCGGCATGGGGAAGTCCATGATCGTCGGGCTGTTCAAGCACGATGCCGCATTTTTCGCCGATGCTGACTTCGGAAAATTCCAACGGAGATTTCTCGTCGTCGAACTGTCCGGCGGGCCGGGCGAGCGACGCCTTTACGCGCAGATTCTCACGGCCCTCGGCGCGCCTCATAATCCGCGTGCGACGATCGTCGGTCTGGAGCAAGCGACAATTCGTCTCTTGCGCGCCCTCGGAGTTCAGGTCCTGCTGATCGACGAAATTCATAACATTATCGCCGGCTCCTGGCGCGAGCAGCGCATCGTTCTGAACACGCTCCGCTTCCTGAGCAATGAAGCCAACCTTTCGCTTGTTTGTTTCGGCATCACGGAAGCGCGCGAGGCGATCAACGGAGACGTTCAACTCGCGAGACGCTTCGACGTCATCACATTGCCGCGCTGGAAAGCGAATGACGAATTCCAGCAACTCGTCCTCGCCATCATCCGTAATTTTCCGTTACGCCAGCCGAGCATTCTGACGGCGGGCGGCCTCAAGCGCATCCTCCGCGTGACCGAGGGCGTCACGTCGAAAATATTTCGCCTCCTCAACGAGGTCGCGCTCGATGCGATCGAGAGCGGCGCGGAGCGGCTGACCGATGAAGCGGTCGACAAGTGGAGGCCGCTCAGCGAGGAGGAAGCCGCTTTCCAATGACCCCGGAGCTCACCGTCGCCGAAAGACCGCTTCCAGTCGTCCTGAGGCCCGTGCCGGATGAGCTCCTTTCGTCGTGGCTCCGCCGTCACGTGACCTTCTATGGACTCACGGAGCCGATGTTCCTCTCCTGGCTGCGCCTCGGAACAAAGAATTTACGCAGCCTGGATAGCCGACTCGGCCTCGGCCAAGTCACGCGGATCGTCGAAAAATTCCAATGCGATCCCAAGACAATCGTCGAGATGACGCACGCGTCGCTTCCAACTGAAATTGCGTCCCTGGTTCGGTCGGGCAGACCGAGCCAGTTCTGCCGCCCATGTTGGGAGCGGCATCGGGCGGCGGACGCGCACGGCGCCGTCTTGAAAAACTGGCGCGAAGGCTGGCGTATCACTTGCCCCGTGTGCGGCTCACCGCTGTCAGAAGGCGATCGCCGGCGCATCGGCGATGAGACCGTCCGGGACGTCAGCCCCTTTTTGAAAGATTGGGACGCCGCGAGGGAAGGAGAGGACATCGTCAATCGACATTTGAGGGGCGAGCGCACTCCACTCGCCTCCCCCGTAGCGATGATGCGGCTCTTACTCATCCTGAGCTGGCGCCGAGCAGAAACGTCGTCCGAGCTCTATCGCAAGAGTTGGCTGCTCAACGGCGTCGTGCCCGGCTTCGACGCCGAAGCCTTGCGCGTCAAGCCGTCGATCAGCAAAGGCGCGACCGCATTCGTGCCGCTTCATTTGCGCATCGCGCTTCTGGCCGGCCTCACCGCAGCGGCAAGAGACACGGTCGGCACGGTGCGCTATTTGCGGCCGGCCTGCCGTCCGTTCTACTTGAAGCGTTTCGACGAGCTCGCCACAGCTGCTCTCGGCGACAGCGAGGATTTCTCAATTTAGATGTCCAAGGCCGAAAATCCCCCTCGAAATTCTCAAATAAGATGTCCAAAGCCCGCGCGAACCGGGAATTTCTCACAATAAGATGTATCCCGACATCGGCGATCTGCTGCATCGGCTGGATTTTCATGGCGATGTGAAACCAGTCGATGATGTGGGTCGTGGGTTTCGGCATCGCTCGGGGCAGTCGTTTCAGGATTTCGGCGCCGTCCGAAATCACGGCGACGTCGCCAAAGCCGCGATACTTTTCCTGGCCGAGAGCGTCGAGCGCTCGAGTATCCCTCTGCCGAAGGCCGCCTAGCGAGAATGGCCAGCGAGGGACGATAGTGTGGTGTGGGCGCGGCGATCGTGTCCACTGAGTCGATGATGGACACTATCGCAGATGTCGGACGTCGGAAGGCCAAGCACGGATGGGGGCGAGCTCCGGCGACGGACTTGGTCAGCTGATCAGAAGCAACGGATCATTGCGGAGAGCTTTGCGCCAGGCGCGTCCGTTGCGGAGGTGGCGCGCCGCTACGGCCTGAACGCCAACATGCTGTTCACCTGGCGCAGGCGAGAACAGCAGGCGAGCGGCGCGAGCGCTGTCGGCGAGCCAGTGAACATCGTGCCGGTGAGGGTCGTGGGGGCGCAGCCGACTGCGACCGCCATAGCTCCCGGGTCGATGGGCCGGATGGAGATCGTGCTTGTTGGCGGTGAGCGGATCATTGTCGGGGCGGATGTTGACGCCGGCGCGCTCGCTCGCATCGCCAAGGCATTATCGCGGCGATGATCCCGATTCCGACCGGCGTGCGAGTATGGCTGGTGACGGGCCACACCGATATGCGCAAGGGGTTCGATGGTCTGGCTCTGATTGTCCAAGAGACGTTGAAGCGTGATCCGCATTCCGGCCATCTCTTCGTCTTTCGCGGCCGCAGCGGGTCTCTGATCAAATGCCTTTGGAGCGACGGCCAGGGTCTGTGCCTGCTCTCGAAGCGTTTGGAGCGGGGGCGGTTCCTGTGGCCGTCGATGGCTGACGGAACAGTGACGATCTCGAAGGCGCAACTCTCCTATCTTCTGTCCGGCATCGATTGGCGCATGCCGCAAGAGACATGGCGTCCGACGGCGGTTGGATAGAGGAAAAAAATTGCTTGAGAACGCAAAAAGGGGCGCCTCAAACGTCCGATTTTGTGATTCCATCTGATTCGTGGACGCCGATCCTTCCTTCGTTCCCGACGACATCGAAGCGCTGAAAGCCGCGCTGATTGCGGCGCGAGCTGAGACTGCGGCGGTCGGCACCGAACTGGCCAGCGCTCGAGCCGCGACGGCTAACGACCGTTCGCTGATTGCGTATCTTAAGCTCGAGATCGAGAAGCTGCGGCGCGTGATTTATGGACCTCGCGCCGAGCGCACGGCGCGGCTTCTTGACCAATTGGAGCTTCAGCTCGAGGAGGCGGAGGCGGAGGCGACGGAAGACGAGTTCGCCGCCGAACAAGCGCAACGCCGGTCCACCTTAGTCAGATCCTTTGAGCGCAAGTGGCCGAGCCGAAAGCCGTTTCCCGAGCATCTGCCGCGTGAGCGGGTCGTCATTCCCGCCCCGGAGACTTGCCCGTGCTGCGGCTCGGCCAGGCTGTCGAAGCTTGGCGAGGACATCACCGAGACGCCGGAGGTCGTCCCGCGTCAATGGAAGGTGATCCAGACCGTCCGCGAGCGCTTCTCATGCCGAGAATGCGAGACGATCACGCAGCCGCCGGCACCATTCCATGTGACGCCGCGCGGCTTCGCTGGCCCTAATCTTCTGGCGATGATCCTGTTCGAGAAGTTCGGTCAGCATCAGCCGCTCAATCGCCAGAGCGAGCGCTACGCCAGAGAGGGCGTGGACTTAAGCTTGTCGACGCTGGCCGATCAGGTTGGCGTCTGCGCTTTGGCGCTGTGGCCGCTCTATGCGCTGATCGAGGCGCATGTTCTTTCCGCCGAGCGGTTGCACGGGGACGACACCACGGTTCCGATCCTGGCGAAAGGCAAGACCGAAACCGGCCGCATCTGGACTTACGTTCGCGACGATCGGCCATTCGGCGGCAAGGATCCGCCCGCGGCGCTCTATTACGCCTCGCGCGATCGATCGGGCGAACATCCCCAGCGACATCTCAAGTCCTTTGTCGGCATCCTGCAGGCCGACGCCTATAGCGGCTATGGTCGGCTTTATCTCGCTGATCGCCGGCCACGCCCGATCGTTGAGGCGCTGTGCTGGAGCCATAGCCGGCGCAGATTTTTCGAGCTCGCTGATATCGCCTCGAACGCGCGGCGCGGCAGGGACGCTGTGCCGATCTCGCCGATCGCCTTGGAGGCGATAAGGAGGATCGACGCCATCTTCGACATCGAGCGCGAGATCAATGGCCTCTCGGCCGAGGAGCGGCTCGCTACGCGCCGCTTAAGGAGCGCGCCTCTCGTCGCGACGCTGGAGGAGTGGCTGCGCGCCGAACGCGCAAAGCTCTCCCGGCACAATGGCGTCGCCAAAGCCATCGATTACATGCTCACCCGTTGGTCGGCCTTCTCCCGCTTCCTCGAAGACGGGCGCATCTATCTTACGAACAACGCGGCGGAAAGAGCGCTGCGCGGTCTGGCCTTGGGAAGAAAGTCATGGCTCTTCGCCGGCTCGGAGCGCGGCGCTGAGCGCGCCGCGCTAATGTACACGCTGATCCAGACCGCCAAGCTCAACGACGTCGATCCGCAGGCTTGGCTTGCCGACGTTCTCGCCCGCATTGCTGATCAGGCGATGAGCAAACTCGATGAACTCTTGCCGTGGAACTGGGACAATCCGAAACTCGACGCTGTCGCGGCGTGAAGGAGCGATCATGCGGCAACGGCAATGGACCCCGGTGAGGAGCCGGGCGCCTTATCCCAGACTGAGAAGGCCGCCATCACCGCCGCCTGTCAGCGACTGATCGACGAGGTATTGAAACCGCAATTCCTGCCTGTCATCCGGCCGACCGACTTCAACTACCCGGTTGACATCTGCGGCAAATGGCGTGGAACACGCTATCGCTTCATTCAGCGCTATCGGTCCGGCTTTCCCGAGAACCTCGGCGAGGAGTTTGATGCGCCATTCACGCGTCTGGACTGGATCAGCCCCGGGCGCTTCGACCTTCAATGGCATCGGCATACCGGCGAATGGTTCTGCCTCCATCGCGGCCTGTCCCTGACCGAAGCACTGAATACAATCATCGCTGACGGTCTGCTACACCCGCTCTGAATCCGCGCCCCTCGCCGGAGGGTTACCCGCTCGATCGCGTAACGCATATTGATGGGCGGCGGCGGTGACGAAATAGCGGCCGCCGGCCTCCCCGCGACCTCCCCTGCCACACCTGGCCACGACAAGCTCGAAACTGCGTGCTGACTTCGGATCCGCGCTGCGGATGTGCGCCGTATTGATGCTGATAACGAACTCCCTGCGGCGATCGCCAGGAAGCTCCAGTTCAAGCTGGCGCCGATCCCTCATCTGCGAGGCCGCTCTTCTCTCTTCCTCAGCCGTCTGTCGGTCGAGCCTCTCGCCCGTTCGAATGGTGCGTTTGCGGACGGTCGCATGGGTCTCCGTCGGCTCAATGGGCAGAAATTCGGCCATGACGGTCGCGGCCTGGCGGTAGGGCATCATGCTGCCCAGCCGGGCCGTCAACTCGGTCAGTTCAGCCGTCGCCCTGTCTGGACAGATCTCCTGCAGAGGCGCGAAAGCGACGGCAAAGGCCGGATGGCAGTTCCGACACAGCATCCAGCGGGGATTGCGAACTTCCAACGTTCCGAAGACGGTCCTGATGCGGCGGGTCGTGTAATCCTTGACCGGCCGAAGCACCCCGCAGTCCGGACAGATCCGACGAAAGAGCGTGTCCGTGTCGGCCTCCTGGTTCACGACCGCGGTCTGAAGGGCGGCCATGACCTTCTTGCCATCATCGACTGATAGGCCGATTTCCCATCGAACAGCCGATCCCAACTCTTCTCGACCCGGATCTCATGGCGGCGAACCTCTCCAAAAGCGTCCGTGCCTTCAATCGCGATCTTCCATTCTACCGCTGCCGTTGTCGCCACCGCCGCCTCCTCAACCAAAGGAGGTGGCAATCGGCCGACCGGAACTAACAATCCGTAACCGACCCCAGGGAAGTTACCGGTTTCTCCGGCGACGATAGGGCCGGTCACAAGGCGCAGCCGGCAAACTCGTTAGTTTAGCGCAAGCCTAATATGCCAATAGGCGGTCTCTGGAGATAGAGACCAATGGGCCAGACGAATGTCATTGTAGGCGCGGAACTCCGCGACTGGCTTATCTCTCAACAAGTGTGGCGCGAGGGCATCTACATCGTCGGCGATAGGACCTACGGCGGAGACGGCAGGCACTATCTCGATGTCGTTAGCGACAAGCTCGAGCCCGGTTTTCACGGCCTGCGCGAGATTGTTGTCGAGAACGGGCGCCTTCGGTTCAGAACGCCTGGGGCGGCTTCTCTGACCGCCGACCTCCCGCTCAAAGCCCAGTGAGTCAAAGGGGAGTGAAATGAAGGCTATGACGCAGGCTAAGGTCTTCCGCTTATAGCATCAAACTGCGAGCATGAACCGGTCGGCGGCGCACATGACCACCCGGTACGGCTTGCGTGTCCGGCGGCTCGCCGGCGATCTTGATGGGGTCCCCGATCGCATCTAGCGGCGGTCAGATCAATCCGCTTGGGGCTGCTACTCCTTTAGTTCTGTGACAACTTGAGCGGCCGTAACGCATGAGGATTGCCGGGCCGGGCATAGGGTCCCTCCCAGATCCTTGCCGCGGCAGTTTCGTGGCCGGATAAGCCAAGAGGCTCTGGGCTCCAATGGCAATTGCCATCGCAAGGCTCGCAGCCGCGCCAAAGCAGGGCCGCTTTACCGGGAGAAGAAAGCGTGTCGCATCCGATCTAAAGGCGATGCTTATGGATCTCAAAGGTGGTCGGGCTCCGCGTGCTTGACCAGCTCGGTTGGGCAGGACATCATCGTTCGTCTGCGGTCCGAGTAAGTTAACGTGCCTTGGCGTGCGACGCGCGAGAACTGTCCGCTGGCCGGGAGAGTTCAGCTGTTATCGTTCCAGGCGGGAAGCGCGAATGCGCCACAACAAAGGCTTTTATTTTGGCAACGCAAACGCAGATCAGGTGCGCAACAGCGGATGGTTTGTCGGCCAGTTCGTTGCCCCCGAACTCGGACTGAGACACCAGACCGACGTCGAGGTCAAATGGGGCGTTCATCCGGACGGAGACCGGCGATCCAGTGCCTGGGCGAACGGCAATGGCACCACGATCTCAGTGTTGGTCGAGGGCGTCTTGCGAGTCACGTTCCACGTCGGCGGAACGCAAAAGGAAGTGAAGCTTCAGGAAAGAGGTGATTACGTCGTGTTCGGACCCGACGTCGTCCATTCCTGGGAGGCTACAGGCGACACGATCGTACTGTCGGTTCGGTTTCCCTCGGTGGAGGTCGGTTCCCGGTCGGTGCCTGGCTGACGCCGACGAAGATCAAGCGGCCCCGAGTTCGAGCCTAACCCGCCGGACGCACTGTCGATTTCGTTGCGCAAGCGAGTTGGCGAGTTTCTTTGTTTTGCAGGATTCCACCTCAGTCCCGTGCGCCAATCGACATATCGCCTTTGGAACGGGGGAAGGCCGTGACAAGTTCGGAAACAAATTGCCCCGACGCCAGCGCCAAGAAATGAAATGAGAGGCCGAGGGCCACAACAAGATGCATCGGGCTCCATGACGATGTCTGCATGTGCTTGCGGTAGTATCGATAACTATCGCACTCGAACCTCCGCAAAGATCGGAAGCGGACAGGCAAGTTTGCCATGGTGCCGCCTTTGTGGTTAAGATGAACGATCGCTGTTGTCGGAAGATAATAGCATTTATAACCTTCTTCTGCAAGTCGTTTGCAGTAATCAGCATCGACATGATAGAAGAACTGAGGGTCGAGTAACCCTACCTTCTTGATGGCCGCGAGGGGCATCATCGCTGCGGCGCCAGAAACAAAGCCGGCGACAATTGGCTGGGTCATGTTTCTGTCAATGTGCAGCAAGTGCCGCCGGGTGAAGCGATTGTTCGGGAGCAGTTTGCTTACGATCGAGCGTGCGCCGAAAATCGCCGCCGCGGGGCTGGGAAGCGATTTCACCGACGCCTGGATCGTTCCGTCGTCATTGAGCAACTTGCAGCCCACGACCCCAGCCTCGGGATGTTCGCGGAGAAATGCGATCATCGAGTCAAGCGCAAGCGGCGGAACAAGGGTGTCATTGTTCAATAGCAACACAAACTGGCCGCGAGCCTCGTCGAGCGCCCTGTTGTTGGAGTAGGAGTAGTTTTGGTTGATTTCATTGCGCAACAGACGGATTTGGGGGAATGTTGCGCGCGCCATCTCGCTCGTGCCGTCGGTGGACGCGTCGTCCACCAAAATGATCTCATGGGTTTCGCTCGGCGGATGTTTGTAGATCGAATTTAGACAATCTCGAACGATGTCCCGAGTGTTGTAACAGGTGATGATGATCGTCAGCACCGGATTCATATTCGCCCCGCGAGCGTCGATGCCGTCCAATGTGTTCATTGGCTTCGATCTCTCGCCACGCGGGCGACACTGCGTAGGACATGAAAAAGGGAGGGTTTGAGATCGCTTACACAGAGTTCACGCTCTGGCTGATGCCCCACGAGCCGCTTTGGACAACGCTTCACGCGCTCATCCGTCGGCTTGCTGCAGACTTTGATGCGGTCGAGTTCGAACCGCATGTAACGCTCTTTTGCGGCCCGTCGAACGAGGCCAAGGCTCGGGCGACCGCCGGCGCGATCTCGACCGGGTTCCCTCCGATCGAGCTTAACGTCGATCGGTTGGACTATACTGCGCACTTCACTAAGACGGTGTTCGTCCAGTTTGCCGAAATCGGCGAAGGCGCAACGAATGTTTGAGGCGGCACGGGACACCTACGCGAGCCGTTCCGACTATGCATTCAATCCGCATTTGAGTCTCGTCTACAAGAGACTTCAGGAAGCGCAACAAAGAGAACTTTGCCAAACCCTCTCCGCGCCGCGAGGCAACTACACTTTCGATCGGGTCCGGATGGTCGAAACGGAGCTGCCAATCGAGGACGCCGGCCCGGTCCGGCGATGGAAGACGATAGGCGATTTCCCGTTCGCTGGGCGGTAGCCGCACATCGGTGCGCCACTCGCATGGCGTCAACCATGCCTCGGAACCGTTTCAGCGCTGATATCCCGGCCCGGCGCGGCTACGGAATCGGCAACAATTCTGCGTATACCGGAGCGAGCCAACGCCAGTCGAGCGAGCGGCATCGCCAGCGCGGTGCTGGAGACCGCCATGAGGATCATGGCGGCGAAAATTCTCGGAGAGATGATCCCAGCATCCAGGAGAACCGTCAGAACGATCAGTTCTGTCAGCCCCTTAGCTTGCAGGAGGGATCCGAGGCCGAGTCCGAACGACCATCTCTCGCCAATGAGCCGCGCCGCTACGGCGGTTCCCCCTATGATGCCGATAGCGCCGACTTCGATGGCTATGCTGAAAAATTGGAACAGAGCGGGGGAACTCAGGTCGATAAGGGTCCGCATACCGGTCAGCGTGAAAAAGAAGGGCATCAACAGCGCGAGGGTCATGACCTGCAAGCGATCAAGGATAGGCTTGTGCAGATCGGTGGGCATGATTGCACCGACCAGGAAAGCCCCGATGATGAAGTGCAGTCCCATGAGGTCAGTTGCCAGCGCGGACGCGATCGTTGCCGCGCCCACCACCACCGCTCCGCGCGTAGTGAATCCCTCGTCCCCATCTTGCATTCGGGACGTGACCAGCTTGCCGAGCGCAGGCCGCACCACCCGAACCATGAATAGGAGATAGACCGGCGCTGATATCAACAGATAAACAGCCGCACCTCCGTGACCGTGTCCGACACGTCCCGCCGCCGCACTTGTCAGAAGAATTCCGAGCAATATCCACAACGTTATGTTGTTTACTCCCGCAATGCCGAGGGCGAGCTGACCGATGCGGCTGCTTAGCAAGTTCATTTCGCTTAAGATCGCGCCAAGGACCGGAAGCGCTGTCATACTCAAAGATATTCCCATCGCCGCGATGAATACTACAGGGCTAACGGCAGGGAGAAGCTCTTCCGGATAGAGGGCAAGAATCCAACATCCGGCCAGACCGCCGAGAATCATCGGGAAGCTGATGTTGGCCGCCGCAACGGGCCAGAACACCCGCTCCTTGCCGTTGAAAATGGCAGGATCAATGTGCAAACCGGAAATCAACCCGAAGATCATTACGGCGACGATTGCGAGTCCCGTCAGCGATGAGATCGCCGGCTGGCTCGCGAACATTTGGAAATAAGCCGGAGCCAATTTGCCAAAAAACGAGGGGCCGAGAGCAATCCCAACGAGGATCTGGATGGCGACGAGCGGCAAAAGGCCCTTGAGCCCAGATACGCGCAATAGCACGACGGGCACCGCGACAATGACGAACGCTTGAATCAGGAAGATAGAGCTAGCAGCCATGGGCTCGAAGACCTTCCATTGCTCTCACAGGACAAGGACATTTGCACCGGCCAATGCTCAAAACTTGCGATCGCTGCTGGCGAAGGCGCCAGGGGCGACGTGCAGTCCAGTAATGAATCCGAAGATGAGCACCGCCAGGACGGTAGGCCCGGGAAGCGCAACAATGACAAAAGCCCGCACAAGGAAGAGCGCACCAGGATTTATCGTTTGCCCTCAGATCACTGCAACTAAAACGCTCCATGACGAGTTATAACTCGCAAAATGGTCAGCATGATTATTTTCAAATCGAGTGAAACGCTCCGAGTCCGAAGGTATTCCAGATCCAACTCGATGGTTTCGCCCCAATTGAGCAGCCCGCGTCCGCTGATCTGCGCCAGTCCGGTAATGCCAGGCTTGAGGTTAAACTTGACCATTTCCGTGGGAGTGTAGTATTGCAGCACTTCTGGGGCTTCGGGACGAGGGCCGACCAGGGCCATGTCTCCTTTCACCACGGACCACAGGTTCGGGAGCTCGTCGATCGACAGTCTTCGAAGCAGCCGTCCCGCTCGCGTGACGCGGGGATCGTCTCGGATCGTCGGAAACTGACCATGAAAATTCTCCTGCGAGAACCTGTAGGCGTAGTATGCCGGAAAGCGCGTCCGAGCGTCGGCGTACATCGTGCGGAGCTTGACCAACGTGAAGTAGCTTGGCAGGCAGTATTGCGCGTCTGGGCGATAGCCGTCGGGCGGCGGGATAAGATCGGGCCGGCCCATGAGGTCGCGTCCGCGCTTGCGAACCGACCGCGCAGGCCTTTTATGCCGAAATAGCGCCGGTCCTGGCGAATTGAGGCGGACAATCACCGAAGCGATCAAAATCAGGGGCAGCCCGATAACCAGGCCGATCAACGCAACGACGATTTCGAACACACGATAGACTGCGCGGCTTACGCTTCGCGGCGAGGAGCCAAATTGGTCGGCGGGAATGACATGCAGCCTCCCGAATGTTGGCGGCTGAGCGCGGGACGTCCGCCCCGGCGCCCGCGGGCTCTCCAGTGGCGCGGCGGAACCAAGAGGGTTCGGAGCTACCTCCATTTGCTGGCGTCCCCCTAGACCCACGGCCTCCCTATAGTCGGGGCGGGCAAAAGCGATCCATGCCCTAGACGCGCTCGAGGCCTCCGCAGCGCGCAATCGCCCCTCGGCCAGCCAGCCGCTCATCCCCTCCAAATGCGCAAGAATAGGGAGACAGCGTCTCCCGTCCCGTTAGCCTTCCGCTTCGTTCCGTGGGCGCGCTAGGCGAGTTGATGACCGAGCGAACCTGCCCACTTGTTGAAGTACGATTTGGTCGTCTCCGAAAGCGGCAGTCCTATCGGCGCACGTGAACGCCCGTATCGCGAGAAGTCTAGATATTTTCGGATCTCGTTCAGGTCCTCCGTATTAGTAAGCTGCAGATCTTCGTTGACGAAATGAATGACGTTTCCTCGCTTCAATGCAGTGTCCAGCATGTCGTTTCGCATTTCCTCGTCTTCCGGTAACGAGAAGATGCTGTACATAATGATGTTGCAGCTACGGTCCCTGACAAGGTGCCACAACGTCGGCAGATGCAGCATATCCTCGAGGTCGAAGAGCTCGTAACTGAACTCGATATCCTTCTTCTTGCAATAGTCCACGAGCATGTAACGCTGCAGATGGACTGGAATGCTGTACGTTGACGAGGTGTTATTGGCTACGTAGAAGATGTTCGGCTTCTCGATTTTGAAAGCCTGATCGCGAGATGGCCGCGCCGCCACCCTCTCTTCTTCTTCCTCGGTGTCTGGAATTAGATGGAAGTATCCGGCCGGAATCTTGCGCGCGAGATAATCGCTGAACATCCCCTCGGCGATGCGGAAGTCCATGCTGACTTTTGTCCTGCCCGTAGTGTTCGGGCGTCCCGAACCGTGGATGTTCTCCTGAGTGAAAAAGCAACCGCTGCCCGGCTTTGCCTTGATCTGCCAGCTTTCCTTTCCGAAAACCTCAGTCATCTCCTCCATGCTGAGCCGTTTTTCAATCGCATATTTGATCAGCTCACGTGACCTCTTGATGCCCAGGATCTGCATCGATCGGCTTCGGTCCTCGTCAGCGGTCACATCGACGAAAGGCAGCCAGAGGCTGCGCGAGGCGATGCCGTGGCCGTAGAGCAAGCCGGTGTGGAAAGGAAAGAAGAGTTCCGGCGTGGTCGGGAGCATGACCCGGACGTTCATGAACCGCTGCACCGCCACGGGAAGCCGCAATTTACCCTGCGGAACGACCACTTCTCGCACGAAACGGTTCAGCATGCGTCGAAATTCGGGCAGATTAGTGTCCGCGCAGAGCTGCTTGGTTACCTTGTAAGTTTCGGCGAGCGGTACAGTTTCATGCAAATAACTCAAGTCGTTGAGCTTGTAACCTATACTGCGGATACGATCGAGTATCCACTCATTGAATGGATATTTCGAATTGTCCCACGAATAGACTTTGGCGTCCCATGTGGTTGTGAGGCTTTTCTCCAGCTCGGCATCAATTTCATTGGCGGCAACAAGCGACGTTTCAGTGACATGTTTCGTCATTGCTTTTCGCTCCCTCCCAGGTGATGGATGATGAGTACCTCGCTAGCCCCTACCGGGTGCCTCATGCCAAAATGATGCCTGAAAGTAGGCTTTACTAAGGCGAAAACCCCGCGCGAGGTTGCACTATTTAAGTGCTAACGGGCATCAAATTGCTCAAGCTCACCGAAAGCAAAGCGTAAATTCACTTTAAACAAGCTGTTGCGTTACAGTAGCGGACGTGGAGAGCACAATTTACCTTGTAGTCAGCGGTATTTACCGAGCGGTAGGTCCATCTGGTCGTTTCAGCAGAGCCGGCGAAATCTCATTGGGTATTCAAGTTGATGCTCGTGCCGACCGTGGGGCCCCCATTATTTCTTGCAAAGTCGTCGCCGTCACATCGTCAATTGAAAGTCCCGCGTTGCTAAGCACGCGCGTTACTTGCTCTTTCGCACGCTTGTCTCCGGCCGCCCAGGATTTACCCGAATCAAGTGTGTCTTCGTAACCAAGGCGGTCCATTACGGATCTTATGCCTCTATACATCGACGCCTTCAATATTCCCGCCTTCGCTTCACAAACGTCAACCTCAGGCGCTTGACGACTCAATACTTACCGACGAAGTTGTCAGCGGGCCATGGGTGGGTAGGGCCTTGCAGGTTTCAAACCGATACTATCGTCCACCGGTTTTGCAGCATCACCGCTCAAAATATGGCGACGATACGCGCCTTATAAATATAACCGATTTCCTCGACGTTCGAGACCAAAGAATTTTGGAAATCGGCCCACTCGAACTGATCTTCGACAGTTAACGCGCGTGCGTGGCGCATAAGTCATTGATATAATTTGAGCGGGGGGCTCGCGGACCCAAAAATATAGTGCCACGTATTACGCTGATTTTGCTTGATTTTTCGGGAATCGCAGCGGATTCTGTGCGCACCGACATCGTGTCGGCGACGGGCTTCCCGCCATGTATTTCCGCAAGAAGACCTCGGGCGGCCGCGCCTATCTGCAGATCGTCGAGAGCCGGCGCGAGGGCGCCGCGGTCCGCCAGCGGTGTCGCGACGCTCGGTCGGGTCGAGGATCTCAACGAGAGCGGGCAGTTGGAGCGCCTCTTGCGCTCGGGGGCGCGCTTTTCCGAGAAGGCGATCGTGCTCGACGGGGTCAGCCGCGGCGAGGCGACGGCGATCTCCACGCGCCGCATCGGTCCGGCGCTCGCCTTCGAGCGGGTGTGGGAGGAGACCGGCTGCCGGGCGGTGATCGAGCGCCTGGCGAGGGCGCGCAGCCATGATTTTCCGCTGGAGCGCGCGGCGTTCCTGACCGTGCTGCACCGCCTCGTCTGCGGTGGCTCGGACCGGGCCGCCGACCGCTGGCGCGACGACCACCGCATCGACGGCGCCGACGGGATCGAACTGCACCACCTCTATCGCACGATGGCGTGGCTCGGCGACGAGCTGCCCAAGGCCCAGCAGGACGCCGCGACGCCGTTTTCGCCGCGCTGCGTGAAGGACGTCCTGGAGGAGGAACTGTTCGCCGCCCGGCGCGACCTCCTGACCACGCTCGACATCGTGTTCATGGACACCACGAGCCCCCGGATCAAGTTCGGGGGCCGAGGCGGGCAGACGCTCGGGCGGCGCGGCTTCTCCAAAGACCATCGGCCAGACCTCAACCAGATGATCCTGGCTGTCCTGCTCGACGGCGACGGCCGTCCGGTGTGCACGGAGATGTGGCCGGGGAACACCGCCGATGTGAAGAGCCTCATCCCGGCGATCGACCGCCTGCAGCGGCGCTTTCGCATCAACCGGGTCTGCGTCGTCGCCGACCGCGGCATGATCAGCGCCGAGACGATCGCCGAGCTCGAAGCGAGAAAACTCCTCTATGTGCTGGGCGTGCGCGAGCGAACCGACAGGCTCGTGCGCGACCTCGTGCTCGGCGATCCCCCGCCGTTCACGCCCTTCGTCCTGTTGAAGCCGAGGGGCGAGGTCGACTACGAGGCCAAGGCCGTGACGCTCGCCGGGCGGCGCTATGTCGTCTGCCGCAACCTCGATCAGATGAGCAAGGACGCCGCCGACCGCGCGACCATCGTCGCCAACCTGGAGCGGCAGCTGAAGAAGGGCGACAAGAGCCTCGTCGGCAACAAGGGCTACCGCCGTTTCCTCAAGAACCCGCAGGGCGACGGCTTCGCCATCGACCGCGAAAGGATCGAGGAGGACGCGAAATTCGACGGCGTGTTCGTGCTGCAGACCAATGCGAATCTCTCGGCGCTGGAGGCGATGCTCGTTTACAAACAGTTGTGGACCGTGGAGCGCACGTTCCGCACGGCCAAGAGTTTGCTCGACACGCGGCCGATCTACCACAAGCTCGACGAAACGATCCGCAGCCACGCCGCCTGCAGCTTTCTCGCGCTCGTGCTGAAGAAGGAGCTGGAAGACCGGCTCGCCGCCGCCGACGGCGTCCGCGCCTCCTGGCAAACGCTTCCTGCTGCGCTCCGCCCCACGCCCAGGCGCCAGCCGCGCGCTCTCCGCCCTCGGCGTCGCCCTTCCGCCGACAATGCGGCAGATCCCGGACGCCTGATTTACGCAGCATTTGCGTTTTGTAGTGCCACGCCCCCGGCGTAGAGCGATTTTGCGCGCGCGATCAGAAACTTGGCTCGGAGCACTGTCGAAGGTCAGTCGAAGGGTACCATAGCACCATCCTTGAAAAAATGGGCGTGCGCGAAAATATAGCTATTGAGCCGAGCGATCAATTTACGTAAGTGCCAGAGAACCAAAGAAAAGTACCATCTTGATCATACGCACTTCGTCCAAGCTGACCTTGAGTGCCTGTATAAGGGAGAGGAGGACGCCAGCTTAGACGACAAATTTGTTTTGGTATTTTGAGCTGGTGTTCTCTATCACCTGCCAGACCCGGACCGCGGACTGGAGTGGGATGCGATCCCAATCGAGTGCATTGTTCTTTGCTACTCATTATTGCGCGGGAAGGCCACGACGAAATGATGTGGAATATCATTACGGTGGTAAATCATATCGAGCGCGCAGAATGCCGGAGCACGGTATCGATGACCCTCTAAGTGGCATGTCGCCTTCATCTATGTGGCTTTGTGAAAGTGATCTGCTTAACCTAACCCGCGACGTTGGCTACTCACGTACATCCGTACTAGGTAGGGACTTACAAAATGATAATTACCACGTAACCCTGATCGCAGAGGCCTAGAGCTGTTGAGCGGAAAGGGGCAGGTCTCGCACAAAAAGGCGGGGCAAAACAGCCATGAAAGCCTCCTGGTTCGCCCATACGTTCCTTTGTGGCGGCGCTCGCCTTGACGGGTCATGACGCCGAAGCGCGAGGCGCTGCAGCCCTACCTCGCGCTGCCCTCCACCGGGCCCCTCAAGACGATCGCGGCATTTAAGGCGTACTACAACTCCCAGACCCCCAAACAGGGCGGCGATCCGAGCTTCCTCAAGGTAGCGAACGGCCCACGACGGCCTGCACAAAGCGGGCCTTCACCTCCGGCAGGGCGATAAGCGAAGACAGGAACCCTCGCGCGATCTGATCGGTCAGGAGGCGATCAGGCTTACCAAACGGTTGCCTCTCGATCCGGCGCACGGCATTGAGATGGCGATCTGGCAGCGACACGCGCCCTAAGCGCCGCTAGCCTTGAGCCGCTTTATCGATCTGAGCTTGCGGGCAGGTGGTTGAAAGGCGTGTAATCATCCGGGGGCTCAATCCCGGCCCGCCTTGTTCGTCCATCAGGTCGATAAGGAATTGCTCCAACTTCCGCTTGCCTTGAGGGGCGACGATTCCGCGCTCTAGCAGAAACGCGCGCAACTGGTTGATCAGAGCGGTCCGTTCACCGACTAGACTAGAGCGGTCTTCCAGCAAAATGAATCGAGGGGATTGAACGAAGCCGCTATCGCGGCGGGGGCGGAAGCGCGCGGATGATCGGCGGCATGGAGTGAATGTCCTCCTGCCTGAGAGGATGGGGTGTTCAGAAGCCCCCTCTCAGGCAGGAGTTTCAGATGGCCGAGATGAGCCCTCTGCGTCGCCGGATGGTTGAGGACATGACGATCCGCAATCTGTCGCCGGCGACCCAGCAATCGTACATCCATGCAGTTTCGAAGTTCAGCCGACATTTCGGCCATTCGCCGGATCGGCTCGGGTTGGAGGACGTCCGCGCCTACCAGGTGCATTTGATCTCGAAAGGGATCTCCTGGGCGTCGCTCAATCAGGTCGTGTGCGCGCTGCGTTTCTTCTATGGCGTGACGCTCGGCTACGACGCGATCCCGGAGCGGATCGCTTATGCCCGCGAGCCGCGCAAGCTGCCGGCCGTGCTGAGCGCCGGCGAAGTCGTGCGCTTTCTTGAAGCCGTCTCGAGCCTCAAGGCTCGGGTGGCGCTGACCACCGCCTATGCCGCGGGCTTGCGGGTGTCGGAGGTCGTCGGCCTGAAGGCGCCCAACATCGACAGCGACCGCATGGTCATCCGGGTCGAATGCGGCAAGGGCGGCAAGGAGCGCTACGTCATGCTGTCCGAGCAACTGCTCGGCATCCTGCGCAGCTATTGGCGTCTCGCGCATCCCGAACGGTTTTTGTTCCCGGGTCGCGACAAGCACAGGCCGATCGAGCCGACTGTCCTGCACGCCGCCTGCCGTTCGGCGCGCGTCGCGGCCGGCATCGACAAGCGCGTGAGCGTGCACGTTCTGCGCCATAATTCCGAGTGCCGGATTATTCCGAGCTATCTGGCAAGATCGCTTGATATTCTGTTGATTTCAAAGGCTTGGATGGGCGTCGATCGTTGGCAACTCGGCATTATTCGGCTGTCTTCTCTGACCGAGGATTGTCCTCGGCTCTAAGGAGACGGATGATGAACGATCCTGACATTGGCGCGAAGACGGCGGTCCAGCTGTACTACGTTGGCCCGTTGGCGAGCCACATCGATGCATTTGGGGCACGTCTCGGCGGCGAGGGATACACGTCGAAGACGGTGCACGACAAATGCGAACTCGTGGCAAAGCTCAGTGCTTGGCTCCATCGGCGCGATCTTTCGCAGGATGCGCTTGACGAGGGTCAGCTCGACCATTTTCACACAGATCGCCGCCGCCAAGGCCATGTGCGGCGTGGCGAAGTGGCGACGGGCCGGCAACTGCTCAGATTCTTGCGTGACCTTGGTTGCATTCAGGCCCTGCCGCCAAGAACTGATCCGACCCCTGTGGGAAACCTCACGCAAGACTTCGGCCGCCACTTGAGTTCCGAGCGTGGCCTGTCACAGGCGACCTTGGACAACTATCTACCGATCGTTCGACGCTTTCTTATCGAGCGGTTTGAGGGCAAGCCGATCCAGTTCGATGAACTCTGCCCGGTTGACATTCATCGTTTTATTGTACGTCACGCCCAGACAGGAAGCCGTCGCAGCGCTCAGTTGATAGTCACCGCGTTACGTTCGTTTCTGCGCTTTCTGCGACAGCGGGGCGTGATCGCGACGGATCTCGCTGGCGGAGTGCCGGGGATCGCTAACTGGCGCTTGTCGCATCTGCCCAAGTCGCTTCCGCCTGAACAGGTCGAGCGGATGCTCGCGTCTTGCGATCGCGGCACGCCAGTCGGTGAGCGCGACCATGCAATCTTGTTGCTTCTAGCGCGTCTCGGATTGCGCGCCGGAGAGGTCGTCGCCTTGACCTTGGACGATCTGGATTGGGAACGGGGCGAGATTCTCGTCCGCGGCAAAGGCCAGCGGCTGGGACGATTGCCGCTGACGACGGATGTCGGCTTGGCGCTGGTCGACTATTTGCGTCACGTTCGTCCCCTCTGCTCGATGCGGCAGGTCTTCATCCGCATGCGAGCACCGTTGCGCGGCCTAGTCGGTCCCACCGCCATCGATTGTGTCGTGCGTCGCGCGCTCAAGCGCGCCGGGCTGAACCCGTCGTTCAAAGGGGCCCACCTGCTACGCCACTCCCTCGCCACCGATCTATTGCGTCGAGGCGCTTCGCTGACTGAGATCGGACAGCTCCTGCGCCATAGTCAGCCAACCACGACGCAGATCTACGCCAAGGTGGACATCGCGGCGCTACGCACTATCGGGTTGGCTTGGCCGGGAGCTGCGTCATGAGCCCGTTGCAGGAGACGCTCGACGAGTATCTGGCCATGCGTCGCGCCCTCGGGCACAAACTCTGTCTAGCCGGACGCTTGTTGCAACAATTCGTCACTTTCGCCGATCTGGCTGGCGCGGCATACGTCACCACGGATCTCGCTTTGGCATGGGTGAGCCAATCTGGCGGCGCGCAGCTCTCCGAACGGGCCCGTCGCTTGGGGATGGTGCGTCGCTTCGCACGCTACTGCGGTGCGCTAGACCCGCGGACTGTCGTGCCGCCGCCCGACCTGCTTCCCCATCGCTATCAGCGTCCGACACCTTACATTTATCGTGACGAGCAGATCTCTCGCTTACTCGACGCGGCGCGGCAACTATCCTCCGCAACCGGGTTACGGCCTCATACCTACGCCACTCTCTTCGGCTTATACGCGGTGACTGGCATGCGATGCCAGGAACCGCTGCAGCTCGATCGCGGTGATGTGGACTTGGTGAACGGCGTGCTGACGATCCGCGGCACGAAGTTCGGCAAATCCCGCTATGTGCCGCTGCACGTTTCCACGCAATGCGCATTGAACAGCTACGCAACGCGCCGGGATCGTTTGTGCCGCAACCCTGACAGTCCAAGCTTCTTTGTCTCCGACTGCGGGGCCCGCCTAACCCACTGGAGCGTCCGATCGACGTTCGTCAAATTATCTCAGCAGATCGGCCTGCGCTGTGTCGGCGACAGCCGAGGGCCACGCCTGCATGATCTGCGCCACCGACTGGCCGTCAACACGCTCCTCAGCTGGTATCGCGACGGTGTCGATGTCGAACGACGCCTGCCCGAACTCTCGACTTATCTTGGCCATGCACACATCACAGATACCTACTGGTATCTCACAGCGACGCCAGAGTTGTTGCGACAGGCGCTGTTGCGGGTGGAGCCATCCGAGTGGGAGGCTCTTCCATGAACGTCGCCAACACGTTCCCCACTCTTCTGGAGGCGTTCTTCATGGATCGTCTCGTGCGGCAGCGACAGGTGAGCCCCCACACCCTCGCGAGCTACCGTGATACCTTTCGTTTACTGCTGCAATATGCGCAACGACAGCTTGGCAGGGCGCCCTCGGCGGTGACGCTGCCGGATCTGGACACTCCGTTCCTCGGTGCCTTCCTCGATCATCTTGAACAGGAACGCGACAATAGCGCCCGCAGCCGCAACGTCCGCCTCGCCGCTATCCATTCCTTTTTCCGCTATGTGGCCCTGCACACACCCGAGCATAGCGCCTTGGCGCAGCGCGCGCTCGCCATGCCGAGCAAGCGCTATCCGCGGCGGCCGATCGACTTTCTCACTCCCGCCGAAGTGGCCGCTCTGCTGGCGGCGCCAACCTCGCCACCTGGGGCGGGCGTCGCGATCGGGCATTGCTGCTGCTTGCCGTGCAGACCGGACTACGCGCTTCCGAACTGCTCGGCCTGCGCTGTCAGGACATCGTGCTCAGCCCCAGCGCCCACGTGCAATGCCAAGGCAAAGGGCGCAAAGTCCGCAACACGCCACTGCGCAAGGAGACTGCCGCAGTGCTGCGCAGTTGGATGCGAGAGCGTCAAGGCCAGTCTTCAGAACCTGCCTTTCCGACCACCTCCGGCGGGGCGCTGAGCCATGACGGCCTGCAATATTTGCTCGCCAAGCACCTCGTCGTCGCCCGTCGTCATTGCTCCTCGTTGTCCGGTAAACACGTGACGCCCACGTGCTGCGGCACACGCTGGCGATGGACCTGCTTCACCACGGCGTCGACCGTTCTGTGATCGCGCTCTGGCTGGGCCACGAATCTGTCGAGACGACGTCCATCTATTGCAGGCCGACATGCAGCTCAAGGAAGCCGCGCTAGCAAAAACGCCGGCCGCCGGTGCTCACGTAAGTCGATACCGACCCGACGATCACCTCCTGACCTTTCTCAGAAGCCTCTGATTATCCCGATCCCCCTGCGGGCGAACTCCAGAGCAACCCTTGGATTTCCGTCCCATCTGGACCCCAACTCGGAATAATCCGGCACTCGGAATTATGGCGCTTATACCGAGCTCGGCATAAG
>CAVVTP010000008.1:0-174152 GCA_963751165.1 uncultured Alphaproteobacteria bacterium | reverse complement strand
TCGGGGTTGTCCTCAGATGGACAGTAAAGCCTATGCCCCCTGCCCAATATCATTTTGCCGCAACGCTTGCAGGCACGGAACGGCTGAGCCTTGGAGAGCCGATCCAGGAGCAACGCCCACATCAGGCCCGGAACGCCCCAGACGCGGGTGACGGGCATGGGAGCGTCGAAGACCTTCCGCAGTTCCTCGTTCTTGTAGACCCGCTCAAGGCTGCTGGCGTCAATCCCGTATCGCGCTTCGATCGCGAACAGCGCGCCTTCCTCTCTTTCGCGGGCAATTAATGGGCGCAACCAGGCCTCATTCACGGATGCCTGACCTTCGGAAATCCAATCCCTTGCTTCCGTCATAGCTTGAGCGCGGGCTTTGGCGCAATCGTCGCCGCTGACCTCCGCGATTAGCCGCATTCTGTTGCGCGCATGGACATCGTCCAAGGAGATCAACAACGGTCCCAACTCGCCGAAAGGGGCCTGCCAAGCATACCGAAGCGGCGGTGAGCCGCTCCGTCTGTCCGACAACAACCGTACGGTCTCCATTTCGGGCGACACGGTCGTGGGCATGTCGCGGCGCGGCGGCCATTGGCGTAGAGGCGCTCGCTGTCGATGTGAGTGAACGGCGGGAGGTAAAACCTTCGGGGACCGGCAGCTCTGCCTCGGCAAGCGCGACGCCGTCATTCACGGGATGCGGGACTTTGATGTGGAGCGGACCTCAGGATTTACCTCGACGACCCGCACAAAGTCACCGTTCAGCCACTGGTCGAGCAAGCCTGTGACGGAGAGGTCAGGGAACGAAGCAGCGCCCGGTCCGAAGACCGCGCCTGTTTCCCCGACGTGTAAAATTTCGACGCATTCCAGATCATCGCCATTTAGGCACGAAACTCCCTCTTGACCCTGCGTCCATAACGGCGGTCCGATCCAACCGGGCACCGACCACATCACTAGCTCGGTCGTTCGCGCCCTAAACATGCGTTGCATGTCGCGCTGAAGTTCCGGCCTCGCGACCCCGCCAAAGAAAGTTGGAAGCCAAATCTGAATTGGCGTCATGCAGTCGATGTCTCACGATTTCTACCTGAGCCGCACCGAGTAAGACGGGGTTGCTGCGGCGAACGCGTCGCGGCGATCCGTGCAGGCAGACCGGCTTTGAAAGCGCAAGGCAAATCGAGCGGAGCGACAGAGGCGACCCTGCCCGGGGTCCTCGCCCTCGTGCGCCTGCTCGCGCGCGACGCAGCCAAGGAGGCTCTTGCGGATCAGGTCAACAAGCGCTCGGCCGCACGAGAGGATGGCGCCGGCGCCCGCACAGGAGCAGACACATGTTGCATACCAAGAATTGTGCCGCGTCGGCCATGACCGGCACAGACTTCTCGATCGAGAAGCCCACCATCGAGGCCGAGGCCGCCTTTTCCACGGCGCCCCAGCTCGCCATTCGCTGGGGCATCTCCGAACGCCAGGTGTGGCGCTACATCGCATTCGGCGACCTGATCGCAACCAGGTTCGGCCGGTCCGTCCGCGTCTCCGCTGTAGAGGTAGCGAGGTTCGAAGCCAGCCTCGCGGGTGTCAAGTAGAGTCACATAGCGTCAGGTCAACCGTGGGTAGAATAGTGTATTGTGATGGGCATAGCTAAACTAAACCCGGCTTATTATTGCTATGCTTCTCACAATATGGTACGCTATTCCTATCGTGCCGCCACAAGTCAACTCGAGTCAACCAAGAGGGGGTCACAATGTCCAGTAAAGATAGCCGTCCCAGCACGCTCCTGGCCGTAATAGAGGCCATCCAGAGCGACGAGAGCCTGACCAAAGCCGAGAAGACCAATTTGACAACGGGGATCAAGACCGTTTGCCGCTGCGTGGGACGCGATCCCTCGGAGATCGACGCCAATCCCGCCGCGTTGCGGGCGATAGTGCGGCATGCCAAGCCGAAGCTCTTGGGCATCGGCGACGCCCATTTCAATAATTCGATGTCGCGTCTGAGGAAGGGGCTGGCCCACGTCGGGATCCCGTCGATCGCCGCCGCAATATGCCCCAGAGCGCCGGCTGGGGGGCGCTCCTGGGCGAGGTCGAGGAGTCCAAGCGGGTCGATCTGCGGAAGTTTGCCGGCTGGTGCTTGGCGCGGGGGATCGAACCTAACGCCGTCACCCAGAACGTGTTCGAGAATTACTATAAATTCTTGGAGGAGCAGTCGATCCAGCACAATTTGCGGGAACGCTGGCACCGCGCCCGTCGCGCCTGGAACGAAGTCGTGGCGGTTGAGGGGAATGGCTTTTTCCACATTGAAATCCCGTTTGATCGCAGGGAAAAGCTTCCCTCGTTGGCTGAGTTTCCGGCCAGCTTCGCGGCGCAGTTGCAAGGCTACCGCGAGGCGCTGACCAAGCCGACGATTTTTCGCTCGCAGACGGCTTCACCGACCGCTTCGACAAGTCATGGGGGCAGGTTGAGGGAAAGGCTCTCTGGCCGGCGGCGCAAGCCTCTGAGCCCCGTCACCGCCGACGGCTATGCCCGCAATCTTGTTCTCCTCGCCGGGTATCTGGTCAGGGATGGGGCGCCCTTGGAGCACTTCGCCTCGTTGGGCTCGCTCTTGGACCCGGAACTCGTGGAGCGCGGCCTCGAGCGCATGCAGAACGACATTCTCGCCGGTCGGGCCGAGAGCGGTTCAAGGGCTTCGGCGCACGGCAAGGAAACGGCGCATCACGACCCTCACGAGCCGCTCCCGATCGTCACGCAAGTTGCGTTCGCAGTGCTGAGCCTCGCCAAATTCCTCAAACCCGACGCCGAGACGTTCGCCGCCATCAAGGCAATTGCGTCCAGCACGCGCGTCAAGCGGGAGGGCATGACGGCGAAAAACAAGGCGAGGCTGAACCAGCTCGCCGATCCACGCGCCAAGAGCCTGCTGCTCAATCTCCCGGCTGTTGTTTTCGCCCGCTACGCGGGCGTGACCAAGCCGACCTTCAAGCAGGCGCGCGAAGTGCAGGACGCCGCCGTTCTCGCCGTGCTGCTGGAACTGCCGCTCCGCATGAAGAACGTCGCGTATCTGGACCTAGATCGCCATTTCCACCGGCCTGTCTCAGACGGGCCGGGCAAGTGGCTCGTCTCGATCCCCGGCCACGAGGTCAAGAACGACGAGGACATCAACGGCGAGTTCGGTGAAGAGACGAGCGCGATGCTCGATCGCTATGTGAGCGTCTTCCGGCCCGTCCTGGCCGCACAGCCCTCGTCGGTCCTGTTCGTCAGCCGGACCGGACAGGCGAAGCGCACGACGACGTGGTGGACGCAGTTTTGCAATTTCATCCGTCGCGAGACGGGCCTCACGCTCAACCCGCACATCATGCGCCACTTCACAGCGAACATTTGGCTAGACGCGCATCCCGATGACGCCGAAACCGCTCGGCAGCTGCTCGGTCACCGGTCGATCGACACGACCCGCAAGTTCTACGCCGGCGCAAACCAGCGGTGCTCGTTTCGGCAATACCACGGCCTGCTTGACAGCATGAGGGCCGCGTCTGCCGACGCCCCCAAGCGGAGCTTTGAGTTCGGCCGGCGCAGGCGCGGAGGCGCGAAATGACCCCGACCGATCTCGCCAAGACGAAGGCGTTTGGCTCCTTGAAGCTGCCCGAGTGGCCGGAAACGGATCGCCGCTTGATGCAGGAGGCGCGCAAGCCGAAGACTTTCCTCAAGGCCGGCGGGTCAGCGTCAAGCTGGGGGGACAAGAACTTCGAAACCGTCATCTATCGCAATGGCGTCTTCTTGTGGTGGCTAGGCGAAACCGGCCGCCTGCTGCCGGGGTCCATGCCGTTGGCGCGGGTCATCTCGGAGAACCTTGAGGCGTTCATCGACGCCTATGGGGCCTGCCACGCCAGCACGTCGCTCGCCGCCACCGTCCATGGCGTCTACGAGGCGACCCGCGTCATGCACCCCGAGGCTGATCTCTCCGATCTGCGCGAGACGGTGGCGGGCTTGAAGGCGATCGCCAAGCCCCGCCCTAAACTGCCGCACATGGCCGATCAGGGCGCGCTCATCGAGTTGGGAGAGGCGCTGATCGCGCACGGGGCCAAACGGGTTCAGGAAGGCCACATGCTCTCGGCCGCAGCCGTGCGCGACGGCTGCATGATCCTCTTCCAGATCGCTTGTCCGCTCCGCCGCGCCAGTTTCGAATGCCTTCGACTCGGCCAGAGCCTCCTGCGTGACCACCTCGGTTACCGCGTCGAGCTTGGCCCAAAGCAGACGAAGACCCGTCAGCCTTTCGACTCGGAAGTCTGGGCCTTCCTCGTGCCCTACCTGGACTATTACGTTGACGTCGCCCGGCCGGTCCTGCTGGCCCGTTCCGGCAAAGCCGACGAGGGCTGGCTGTGGCTCGGAGCGGAAGGCGAGCGCATGACCGGCAAGTCCATCTCCCGCCGTGTTCGGGAAGCTCGTCACGAAACACCTCGGCCACCCCATGTCGCTCCACCTGTTTCGGGACTCGGCGGCGACCACGGTCGCAGTTCGTGCCGAGCGACCTCGACGCCCTTAGCCTGATTGTAGTATTTCTCACTTGTCTCGTGCCGCGCGTGACCGAGCACTATCAGGCGCTGCTGCGGGACGCCCGGAGTCAGAAGTTCGACGTTGTCGTCGCTGAGAGCCTCGACCGTCTGTCGCGCGATCAGGAACACGTGGCGGGCCTCTACAAGCAGCTCTCGTTCCCCGGTGTGCTTCTGGTCACGATCGGCGAAGGCCAGATCACGGAGCTGCACGTCGGCCTGAAGGGGGCCATGAGCGCCCTCTACCTCAAGGACCTCGCGCAGAAGACGCGGCGCGGGCTGGAGGGGAGGGTGCGGCAAGGCCGGTCGGCCGGAGGCATCTCTTATGGCTACAGGATCGTCCGCTCGATCGGACCCGACGGAGCGCCGACGACCGGCGAACGCGAGGTCGATGAGAACGAGGCGGGAGTGGTGTGTAGGGTTTTCGCGGAATTTGCGTCCGGTGCGAGCCCGAGGGCGATCGCGAAGGCCCTGAACGACCGGGGCGAACCAGGGCCGCGCGGCGTCCCCTGGGGCGCGTCCACGATATACGGGAACCAGCAGCGCGGCACCGGGATATTGAACAATGAGCTCTATATCGGCAAGCTCGTCTGGAACCGCCAGCGGTTCATCAAGGACCCCGAGATGCATCGTCGGCAGGCTCGGCCCAATCCCAGGGAGGAGTGGGTCGTCGAGAACGTGCCTTCCCTGCGCATCGTCAGCGACGATCTCTGGTCGAGCGTGAAAGCCCGCCAGACGGCGACGCGGCATCGTGTGGCCGAGGATGCCGCCGTGCGGCCAGAACGCGCGCGGCGGCCCCGCTACCTCTTCTCCGGGCTCACCACCTGCGGGGCCTGTGGCGGCGGCTACACCCTCGTCGGCAGCCGGCATTACGGCTGCGCCAACGTCCATAATCGTGGGACTTGCGGCAACCGCCTGACCATCCGGCGCGACGTGCTGGAGGAGACGGTGCTCCGGGGGCTCAAGGATAATCTGCTGCAACCGGAACTGATCCGTAATCCTCCGGCGTAGGCCGCAGGGCCGCGCGCTCGCGACCGAGATCAGCGCCCGGGGCGCGGCGGCATTTCCCGGTGGATCTTGATCAGGTCGACGAGGTTGTCGACGCCGTCGTCGGTGAAGGCCATGACGCTCTCGTCGTCGAGGCTGAGCACCCAGATGAGGCCGTCCTCGGGCTCCATCTCGATGGCGACGTCGAACAGGAAGTCGACGTCCTCGCCGAGGTCTTTGGCGACGCGGTCGATGGTCCTGACGCGGGAGACCTTGTTGACGTGCATCGGCTCAGGCCGCGAGCGGCGCGATGGCCTGAAGCTGCGGCCGCCAGTTCCAGGGTAACAGCTCGTCGAGCCGATGGGCGGGATGGCCGGCGATGCGCGCGAGGACGTCGGCGAGCCACGCCTGCGGATCGACGCCGTTCATCTTGCAGGTCACGATCAAGCCGTACATGTCCGCCGTGCGCCGGCCTCCGCGGTCGGAACCGCAGAACAGCCATGACTTTCTTCCGAGAGCCACGCAGCGCAGCCCGCGCTCGGCGGCATTGTTCGACATGCAGACGCGACCGTCTTCGAGGAACAGGGTGAAGGCCCGATGACGCTTGAGGATGTAGTGGATGGCCTTCACGAGGTCGTGCCCGCGCGACAGTTTGGCCGCCTGCTCGCGCATGTACGCCATGAGATCGTCGACGAGAGGCCGGCTCTCCGCGCGGCGAACCGCAAGGCGCTCCTCGGGGCTCTTGCCGTTGATTTCGCGCTCGATGGCGAACAACGCGTCGATGCGGCGCACCACCTCGATGGCGATCGGCGACAGCGGGATCTCGCTCTTTCCGAGAGCCTTGCGGCGCGCGTTCTCCTCGACGTCGGCGAAGACGAAGAACTTACGGCGCGCGTGCGACCAACACGCCGCCTCCAGGATCGGGCCCGGCTTGCGGTCCGGCAGATAGAGCTTGTTGTAGCCGTCGTAGGCGTCCGCCTGAAGGATGCCGGCGTATCCGGCGAGATGCGCCTGCGGATGCTCGCCGCGCCGGTCGCGCGAGTAGTGGAAGATCGCCGCGGGCGGCCTGGCGCCGCCGAACGGCCCATCGTCGCGGACGTAGATCCAGAGCCGCCCCGTGTCGGTCTTGCCTTTGGTCAGCACCGGCACGGTCGTGTCGTCGCCGTGCAGGCGCTCGGCCGCCATGACATGGGCCTCGACCATGCGCCGGAGGGGATCGAGCGCCATTGCGACCGCGCCCACGGCGTCGACCATGGTGGAGAGCGCGATCGGCGCGCCCTCGAGCGCATAGCGGTCGGCCTGCCGGTTGAGCGGCTGATGCTGGCCGAACTTCTCGAACACGATCATCGCCAGCAGGCTCGGGCCCGCCCAGCCCCGCGGAACGACATGGAACGGCGCCGGCGCCTGGCTGATCTTCTCGCAGTCCCGGCACGAGAACTTCTCCCGCACCGTCTCGATCACCTTCCACCGGCGCGGCGTCGTCTCCAACGTCCGCGTCACGTCCTCGCCGAGCTTGCGCAGGCGAAGGCCGCCGCAGCATGCGCAAGACGTCGGCGGATCGATCACCACACGCTCGTGCGGCAGATGGTCGGGGAACGTGTCGCGCTCGGCGCGCCGGCGGGTGAAGGCGCGCACCGTCGTCGTCTTCGCGGCCGCCTGCTCCGCCGCAAGCTCGTCTTCCGTGGCGCTGGCCGCCATCTCCTCGAACTCGAGCGCCAGCTGGTCAATCAGCCGCTCCGACCGCTCCGACCGCTGCCCATAGATCTGGCGCTCGAGCTTGGCGATCCTAAGCTTCTGCGCGGCGATCAGCGCCATGTCCTCAGAGGCTTTCGCCTGCGCGACCGCCAGCTCCGCCGCGACTTCGAGGCGTCTCGCACGCTCGGCGATCAGCGCCGCCTTGAGGGCCGCCGCGTCGTCGGGAAGAGGTTCGGAAGCGGGATCCATGCGACGCAGCGAATCACAGTTCGCGTGATTCGAGACGCCCTAAAACGCAGATGATCCCATGTTTCTTTTCGCTTGCAGGATGCGCTCCGTCGCGTTCAGCCTGCGCTCTTCGGCCTCCATGTCAGCTGCGGATTCCTCCAGTCGATGCCTTCGAGCATGTAGGCCATCTGACCCGCCGAAATCGAGATGACGCCCTCCTTCGCGGACGGCCAGATGAACTTCCCGCGGTCGAGCCGCTTCGCATACAATGATAGCCCGAGGCCATCGTGCCAAAGGATCTTCGCCAGATCGCCTCTGCGACCCCGAAAAACGTAAAGATCGCCGCCGTGCGGGTCGCGCTTCAACTGCTCCTGAACCTGAAGCGCCAGACCGTGCATGCCGCGACGCATGTCGGTGTGGCCCGCCGCGATCCACACCCGCACTCCGCTCGGCATCGGGATCATCGTTCGCCCAGAACATTCAGAACCCGCCGAAGTGCGTCGGCGTCGACGTCGTTGTCCACGCGTACGCGGCTCCCGCAGCCGAGTTCGATCTCGATCGTTGCGGGCTTCGGCAGTAACCCGTTCGTCGCCGCTCGCACTGGTCTTGTCGCCTCCGACCCGGACGGCGCCGTCGCGTCGATCTCAACCGGAAGCAAAATCGAGCCGTCTCTCATGGCCGGGTCCGCCGTGCGCGCCAACCTTCGCCAGGTGAAGAGCAGGCTCTGCGCCACCCCGTGCCGTCGAGCGACCTCGCTCACCACGGACCCTGGCGCCAGCGTCTCTTCGACAATCCGCGCCTTCTCCGCCTTGCTCCACCGTCGCCGGCGCTCGATCCCGAGAACTTTCCCATCCATCTCTGTGTGACCTTAAGGCTAGCCTTAAGGTCACACCCTCCGCGACGTCCGCCTATCCAGCAAGGCGGCCGCCGCCGGTGGGATACCGGCATTCTGGCGCTCGGCCAAGAAAAAAGCCCCCGGCTTTGTGGGCCGAGGGCTCGACAGGTAACGCTGGTTGCGGGGGCAGGATTTGAACCTGCGGCCTTCAGGTTATGAGCCTGACGAGCTACCGGGCTGCTCCACCCCGCGGCAGATTGGAGGACGGACGACCGAGAACGGACGGGTTTCCGGTCGGTCCTTTCGGGTGAAGAGGAAGCATGACAGCCTGGAGCGGCGGCGTTTTGTGTCGTCCCCCGGCGTCTTTTGTCTGCATCCGTTCTTTGCAGGCCTGGCGACGACCTACTCTCCCATGTCTTGAGACAGAGTACCATCGGCGCTGAGGCGTTTGACGGCCGAGTTCGGGATGGGATCGGGTCTTTTTCACCTCGCAAGGGCCACCAGGCCGGCAAAGGACGGATTGGGTGACCGGTCATCGGGATCGGGGACCGGAGGAAGACTCCGAATCATCGATCAGCCGCGGGATCGGTCACAGATGAAGCAAAACTGGGATTTTCTGTGATCGGAAGATCAGCAATCGGAAGACGAACATCGTCTGATTGCCGATCCCTGATGACCGATCACTGGTTTCGCGCCTTGGCGACGAGAGCAATCAAGTCGGACGAGCGATTAGTACCGGTCAGCTGCGCGCGTTGCCGCGCTTCCACATCCGGCCTATCGACGTGGTGGTCTTCCACGGCTCTTCAGGGAGAACTTGTTTTGAGGCTGGTTTCCCGCTTAGATGCCTTCAGCGGTTATCCATTCCGTATATAGCTACCCTGCACTGCGGCTGGCGCCACAACAGGTCCACCAGAGATACGTTCACCCCGGTCCTCTCGTACTAGGGGCAAATCCTCTCAATTCTCCGACACCCACGGCAGATAGGGACCAAACTGTCTCACGACGTTTTGAACCCAGCTCACGTACCACTTTAATCGGCGAACAGCCGAACCCTTGGGACCTTCTCCAGCCCCAGGATGTGATGAGCCGACATCGAGGTGCCAAACACTCCCGTCGATATGGACTCTTGGGGAGTATCAGCCTGTTATCCCCGGCGTACCTTTTATCCGTTGAGCGATGGCCCACCCACGCGGGACCACCGGATCACTATGACCGACTTTCGTCTCTGCTCGACTTGTTGGTCTCGCAGTCAGGCTGGCTTATGCCATTGCACTCGACGACCGATTTCCGACCGGTCTGAGCCAACCATTGCGCGCCTCCGTTACGTTTTGGGAGGCGACCGCCCCAGTCAAACTACCCGCCATGCGTTGTCCCGGCTCCTGATGAAGGAGCCCGGTTAGACATCCATGAAGTCAAGGGTGGTATTTCAAGGGTGGCTCCACCAGAGCTGGCGCCCCGGCTTCCAAGCCTACCACCTATCCTACACATGACCACACGAATGCCAACGCAAAGTTATAGTAAAGGTGCACGGGGTCTTTCCGTCTGACCGCAGGTACCCCGCATCTTCACGGGGACTTCAATTTCACTGAGCTGACGTTGGAGACAGCGGGGAAGTCATTACGCCATTCGTGCAGGTCGGAACTTACCCGACAAGGAATTTCGCTACCTTAGGACCGTTATAGTTACGGCCGCCGTTTACCGGGGCTTCAATTCAAGGCTTGCACCTCTCCTTTTAACCTTCCGGCACCGGGCAGGCGTCAGACCCTATACGTCATCTTACGATTTCGCAGAGCCCTGTGTTTTTGTTAAACAGTTGCCACCCCCTGGACTGTGCCCCCCCAAGCCGCTTGCGCGACCCGAGGGCCTCCTTATTCCGAAGTTACGGAGGTAAATTGCCGAGTTCCTTCAACGTCATTCTCTCAAGCGCCTTGGTATGCTCTACCTGTCCACCTGTGTCGGTTTCGGGTACGGTCGAATGCAGGGGCTGTTTCCTGGAACCTCGTCGCCGCCCATCCAATCCGATAAGGATGAACGACTTAAGAGATCCGTCACCACCTGCTGGCTCACGAATATTAACGTGATTCCCATCGACTACGCCTTTCGGCCTCGCCTTAGGGACCGGCTAACCCTGCGAAGATTAACTTTACGCAGGAACCCTTGGACTTTCGGCGACACTGTCTTTCACAGTGTTTGTCGTTACTCATGTCAGCATTCGCACTTCCGATGCCTCCAGAAGCCCTCGCGGGTCTTCCTTCGTCAGCCTACGGAACGCTCCGCTACCGTGAGCGGAGGACAGAAGACGGACGACGGAAATCGGATAAACTCACGACCGCGCAGCCAGAACCTGCAATTGTCGTGAGATCGTCTGATTACTCGTCGCGCCAACGGCGCCAGGTCGTTTCGTCGACATAGCTCAGATCCAGCGCATAGCGCGACCAGACCCGCATTTCATCCGACGAACCAATCGCCATCCAGACGAAGCGCTTGAACTCAGCCTTCGACTGTTTCTGGCGACCATAACCTTCGGCTAGATTGGAGCAGATGGACTTGCTCGCCCGGCGCATCTGATCGGCCAGCGCTCGCTGTTCGATCTTCGGCGTCTCCAGGCTCACCCGATGAACCTCAAGCGATATCCGGTAGGCTCGCTGAAAGACATCCATGTCCTCAAACGAAACCACCGCCCGCTTCTCGCTCATCCATCCTCTGTCGTCTGTCTTCTGTCCTCCGTCACCCAAAGCTTCGGCTCGCGGCTTGAGCCCCGTTACATCTTCGGCGCGGAAACCCTTGTTTAGACCAGTGAGCTGTTACGCTTTCTTTAAAGGATGGCTGCTTCTAAGCCAACCTCCTGGTTGTTTTGGGATTTCCACATCCTTTCCCACTTAGCCGCGAATTGGGGGCCTTAGCTGTTGGTCTGGGTTGTTTCCCTCTCCACGACGGACGTTAGCACCCGCCGTGTGGCTCCCGAGCATGACTTCCAGGTATTCGGAGTTTGGTTAGGTTTGGTAGGGTTTTGGCCCCCCTAGCCCATCCAGTGCTCTACCCCCTGGAGCCTCAGCTCGAGGCTATACCTAAATATATTTCGCGGAGAACCAGCTATTTCCGAGTTTGGTTGGCCTTTCACCCCTAATCACAAGTCATCCGAGCCTTTTTCAACAGGCACCGGTTCGGTCCTCCAGTAGGTGTTACCCTACCTTCAACCTGCTCATGACTAGATCACTCGGTTTCGGGTCTAAAGCATCGAACTCAAGGTCGCCCTGTTCAGACTTGCTTTCGCTGCGCCTACGCCTATCGGCTTAAGCTTGCTCGATACTTTAAGTCGCTGACCCATAATACAAAAGGTACGCCGTCACGGGCGCACCGAGGCGCGCCCGCTCCGACTGTTTGTAGGTATCCGGTTTCAGGAACTGTTTCACTCCCCTCGTCGGGGTGCTTTTCACCTTTCCCTCACGGTACTTGTTCGCTATCGGTCGCTGAGGAGTACTTAGGCTTGGAGGGTGGTCCCCCCATGTTCAGGCAGGATTGCACGTGTCCCGCCCTACTCAAATCTCCTGCTCGGTCCTATCCATACGGGGCTGTCACCCGCTGCGGCCCGGCTTTCCAGCCGGTTCTGGTCGACTTAAGCAAAAGCATTGGCCTCGTCCGCGTTCGCTCGCCACTACTGACGGAGTTCTCGTTGATGTCCTTTCCTCCGGGTACTGAGATGTTTCAGTTCCCCGGGTTCGCTCTTATCCCCCTATGGATTCAGAGAATAAGTCCCTTCTCTTGATCTCTGTTGGTCCAAAGACCGCAAGGCCCGTCCCTTCCGGAAACGCCCTCGCCGGCCCGCATCGACCCGAAGGTCAGCCTTGTGCGGCCTCCCCTCGCGCCAAAACGCGCCTCTTCGGAGCAACAGAGATCGAAGGGGGGTTGCCCCATTCGGAGATTCACGGATCAAAGCCTGTTCGCGGCTCCCCATGACTTATCGCAGCGTACCACGTCCTTCATCGCCTCTCAGCGCCAAGGCATCCACCAGATACCCTTAAGACACTTGATTGCTCTCATCGCCAAAGCGCGTCGTTGTTCTAAGGCCTTCGATCGGCAATCGAAAGCCAAACGCCCTTCGGCATTGAAAAGACCAGTTTTGCTTCAAACGCATCCGGGGATCTGAGCGGTCAGGCTCCAAACCCACGACTGGTTGCTCGACGAGCGGACGACAGAGATCCGACAACGCACGGGCGGAACGGGACATCACGTCCAAATCCGCCTTTGCGTCATCTCGAGAGAGCAGGCCCTTCCAGGCCAACCCCATCTCGCCATCCGGTCTTCGACCGAATGCGCTTCCTCTTCACGATGTCAGATACCCTTCGGCAAAGGCCTCGATCGGACGGCGGACGAACGAATTGCTCCTGCCGGCCTCCTGGCCTCGCCTGACGCCCGGGCGCAATTTTCAAAGAGCGCTCGAGGCGAAACGGATCAAACTTGCATCGGAAGGATATCGAAACCGGCGCCGATCGCTCTTAGCCTCTTGAGCGTCTGGCGTCATCATCCCAATGGTGGAGCCAGACGGGATCGAACCGACGACCTCATGCTTGCAAAGCACGCGCTCTCCCAACTGAGCTATGGCCCCCTCGCCGCGAAGGCGCGGAAATCAGAACTCAGAAAAACAGAGGTCAGAGGGCCGATTTCCGACGGCCGATTTCCGACCTCGATGGTGGGCCTGGGAGGACTTGAACCTCCGACCTCACGCTTATCAAGCGCGCGCTCTAACCAACTGAGCTACAAGCCCCGGTCGAAAGGAAAGTCCCGCGCCCGTCCGCGAAACGGCCTTGCCCGGCCGCCCGTCAAGACGCGAAGTCTTCCATATCCTTGGATCAGAAAGAGAGACGAAGGCGGCGTGATCCCGCAAAACGCGGCTTTGACAAGCCGCTGATGTTTCCGACCGGACGAGTAGGACATGACGACCTCGACGACGGCAGGCTTTACCCCATCCGTCCTTTGAGTCCCAAGTCCTAATGCTGTCCGAATCCAGAAAGGAGGTGATCCAGCCGCAGGTTCCCCTACGGCTACCTTGTTACGACTTCACCCCAGTCGCTGACCCTACCGTGGCCGGCTGCCTCCCTTGCGGGTTAGCGCGCCGTCTTCGGGTAAAGCCAACTCCCATGGTGTGACGGGCGGTGTGTACAAGGCCCGGGAACGTATTCACCGCGGCGTGCTGATCCGCGATTACTAGCGATTCCGACTTCATGCACTCGAGTTGCAGAGTGCAATCCGAACTGAGACGGCTTTTCGAGATTTGCTAAGGCTCGCGCCTTCGCATCCCTCTGTCACCGCCATTGTAGCACGTGTGTAGCCCAGCCTGTAAGGGCCATGAGGACTTGACGTCATCCCCACCTTCCTCCGGCTTATCACCGGCAGTCCCCCTGGAGTGCCCAACTGAATGATGGCAACTAAGGGCGAGGGTTGCGCTCGTTGCGGGACTTAACCCAACATCTCACGACACGAGCTGACGACAGCCATGCAGCACCTGTGTTCCCGGCCCGTGAGGGAAGATCGCATCTCTGCAATCCGTCCAGGACATGTCAAAAGCTGGTAAGGTTCTGCGCGTTGCTTCGAATTAAACCACATGCTCCACCGCTTGTGCGGGCCCCCGTCAATTCCTTTGAGTTTTAATCTTGCGACCGTACTCCCCAGGCGGGATGCTTAATGCGTTAGCGGCGCCACTGAAGAGCAAGCTCCCCAACGGCTAGCATCCATCGTTTACAGCGTGGACTACCAGGGTATCTAATCCTGTTTGCTCCCCACGCTTTCGCGTCTCAGCGTCAGTTCCGGGCCAGTGAGCCGCCTTCGCCACTGGTGTTCTTGCGAATATCTACGAATTTCACCTCTACACTCGCAGTTCCACTCACCTCTCCCGGACTCAAGATCTCCAGTATCAAAGGCAGTTCCAAGGTTGAGCCTTGGCATTTCACCCCTGACTTAAAGACCCGCCTACACGCGCTTTACGCCCAGTAATTCCGAACAACGCTAGCCCCCTTCGTATTACCGCGGCTGCTGGCACGAAGTTAGCCGGGGCTTCTTATCTCGGTACCGTCATTATCGTCCCGAGCGAAAGAGCTTTACAACCCTAAGGCCGTCATCACTCACGCGGCATGGCTGGATCAGGCTTGCGCCCATTGTCCAATATTCCCCACTGCTGCCTCCCGTAGGAGTTTGGGCCGTGTCTCAGTCCCAATGTGGCTGATCATCCTCTCAGACCAGCTATCGATCGTCGCCTTGGTGAGCCGTTACCTCACCAACAAGCTAATCGAACGCGGGCCAATCCTCCGGCGATGAATTTTTCGCCGCCAAGATCTCTCTTGGTTGCCGTATCCGGTATTAGCTCAAGTTTCCCTGAGTTATTCCGAACCGGAGGGTATGTTCCCACGCGTTACTCACCCGTCTGCCACTCCCGTGATCGCTCACGAGCGTTCGACTTGCATGTGTTAAGCCTGCCGCCAGCGTTCGTTCTGAGCCAGGATCAAACTCTCAAGTTCAAATGAGATCTCAATCCCGACTGGTCACTTCAGAAAGACCTCGCAGCCCTCCTGCATTCTTGACGAGTTCCAAACACATCCGCTCCAAAAAACCAACCGAAAGCCCGCCTCACGGCGGTCCTCCAATCAGCCCTTCAAAAGCGCGATGAATTGTCTGAAACGTGACCGTCGTTGGTCTCTCTAACGAGAAGCCTAACCGCCAGAAAAAGCCGTCAGCCCATAAGCCAACAGCAATCCCGGCAGTCCTGCCCCTCACGCAAGGACAACGCCGCCCACGTCTCTCTTCCTTCCGATGCAATTGTCAAACAGCAAAGAACCCGATGACCCAGCTGACGCCAGACCGTCCAATCCCAAGGACCCCAACCCCAAACCCCGAGGCCGCCGCCTGCAGAGCTCAAAGGACGAGCCCGAATTCGAAAAGCCTCGCTCACGCGAAGCAGGAACAAACTAAGCCTCTCCGCCCCCGCCTCTCAGCCGGGGAGGAGCGCACTTGAGAAGTTCCCGAAACCCACCGCGCCAAGCGCCACTAGGATGCGCGCTACGCCGTTGGAGGAGTGCGGATATAGAGGGACGCGGTTTTTGTGTCAACGGACCCGCGCAAAGAAATTTTTAGCTGTGAATATCTGCCCGCGCTTCGCGCCGTCTGACGTGCATCTTCATGCCGCCGCGCGGCCGCAATGTGACCCGCTGTTGCGGCATCACCGGATGTCCGGCAACGAGCCCGAAGCGGAACGTGCGCAGGAGGTTGGCGAGAATGATGATCGCCTCCTCGATTGCGAACGGCATGCCGATGCACACGCGCGGGCCTGCGCCAAACGGAATGTAGGCAAACCGGTCGATGCGCTCCCGCCGCTCGCCGAGGAATCGGGACGGATCGAAGGCGTCTGGGTCGTCCCACAGGCCGCGTCGGCGATGGAGCACATAGGGCGAGATCGAGATCACCGTTCCGGCCGGAATGCGCCTGCCCAGAATTTCGTCGTCCTTGATGGCCTGGCGGGCCAGCATGGCGGCCGGCGGATAAAGGCGCAGCGCCTCCTCGAACACGGCGCGCAGAACCTCGCAATGCTCGAAGGAGGCTGGCCGTCGAGGATCGTAAGTCCGCTCCGCTTCCTCCTCGGCGCGCCCGCGCCATTCCGGCGATTGCGACAGCAGATAAAGGGTCCAGGTGAGTCCGTTCGCCGTCGTCTCGTGACCGGCCATGATGAACGTGACGATATTGGCGCGGATGCTGGCGTCGGGCAAACCGAGGCCGGTTTCCGGATCCGTTGTGGCCAGCAGCAGGGTCAGAAGATCGCGGGGCGCCTCGCCGCCCCGGTCGAGCAGAGCCTTGCGCCTCGCGATGATGGCGTCGACAGCCTCGTTGAAGAACTTGAGCGCCGGCCGCCCGCGCCGTCGTCCAAACCGCGGCAGGAAGGCCGGCGCGGCAAGGAGATCGAGGGGATCCAACCGCCCGAAGCTTTCGAAGTAGCTCGTCACCGCGCGCTGGAATTCGCTCGCTTCCCGTCCGAGACCCTGGGAAAACAAGGTCTGCTCGAGGACCTCCAGCGCCATCCGCGACGTCAGTTCGCCGACGTCCGTCACGGCGCCGTCGTGGCGATGGCTCAGCCGCTCGACCGTCGCCTCGGCGACTCTTTGCATGGCGGGGGCGAACTCGGACACCAGGCGAGGTGAAAACAGGGGCGCCAGCGAGCGGCGCTGCAGTCGCCACGACTCGCCCTCGGCCGTCAAAAGCCCGTCGCCAAGGCCCGGGTTCAATACCTTCAGCTGTAGGTCGTCCTTGCGGTAGTTGACCGCGTTGTCGAGAAACACCCGGCGCACCGCAGCCGGATCGTGGGCGGCGGCGCGCACGCCGAGGATCGTGCGCCCGATTGAGAACGGCCGTTCGAAATCCGCCTTGCCCCAGATTTCCAGCGGATTGCGCCGGAGGGTGAGAATCATCGACAGCGCCCCGAGCGGCTTTTCCGGGCGCGCCGGATACGGCGGGACGAATGGCTTTGACGCTTGAACTGCAGCCGACATTGAAGCCTTCCAGGCAAAACGTTGTACGCAGAAGCTAGGCTGCTTCGTATCGCAGCAACAGGGGCGGAAGCCGCTTTCTTTGAGCCGCCAAGCTAGGAAGCGGCTCTGTGCCGGCCTCTATCCAAAACCGGAGCAGCGCCGATTTCAAGCGGCAGCAGCCCCAAACCCAAATTCATGCCGGCTCTTTACAAGAGCCCTCCATTGCCGTTTTTTTGCCTTTTCAATGACTTAGCGCTCAATGGGCGGAAAAACACTCCAGCCAAAAAAGAGATAAACATGTTAGTGATGTAATAATCTGTTTGAACTCCCGCGACACGATTAGCATCGAGTTCTTGCTTTGTACCAAAATACTCGACAATATGCAAGAGCACGGTGCAAGAGCAGGCCGCGGATATTTTCGCCGCCATGGCGCATTCGAAAGGGCCAAACGGGCTATCCATTCGGCGGGCGCCGCCGCTCCCCCGAGAACGCAAAGCGGCGCTGTGATTCCGGCACCCGGCGCGGATGCGGGGGAAGGAAACCAGGAACTTGCAACCAGAAAGCAGCGAATTCATTCGAAGGAACAGCGAATTAATCGAAAGAACCGGGAACCAGACGCGATGAAGCGGCGATTCCCGGCAGACCCTCTTCACCCTCGGGCGCCGAAGCCGTCCCGTGCGGCTGGAGGCGCCGGTCCGCAACGACAAGAGTCCCGCTCAACCTTCCTGTGCAGACGAGCCTTGCTGTCGAGGGCGGACCTTTCCGAGGGCGGGATCATCGATTGCGCTTATGCACCGGCGCCCGCCGGGTGGGCACGACGGCGTTCGTCACTCTGGCCTACGGCGCAATGAGGCGCCCGATAGGATTCAAACTCGGAAGCGCTATACTAGGCTTGGCCGGCGGTGATGAATTTCGCTTGCTGTAACATGAAATGATCGTTTCCGGGAACAATGTGTCACGCCTTCTCCAACTGGCCTGTTGGCGAATGGTTTTTTTGAGACCCACTGTGCGACGTGCGCATCCTTCGCCGGCGCCTGCGCCAAAAGTTCGGCTTGATCGGGTCGGATGAACGGTGAATAGCAGAGGCCGAACCCCTCAGGCCGGCGCCATGGCGGCGCGCGGCGCTCAACGAAAGAGCATAGATCCATGGCGCGCAAGAAGATTGCTCTGATCGGGGCCGGCCAGATCGGCGGCGCCCTGGCTCACCTGGCCGCCCTGAAGGAGCTGGGCGACATCGTGCTGTTCGACATTGTCGACGGCGTTCCGCAGGGCAAGGCTCTCGATCTGGCCGAATCGGGGCCGGTCGAGGGCTTCAACGCCAAGCTGGTCGGCGCGAGCGGCTATGCCGCCATCGCCGGCGCCGACGTCGTCGTCGTCACCGCTGGCGTGCCGAGAAAGCCCGGGATGAGCCGAGATGACCTGCTCGGTATCAATCTGAAGGTGATGGAGGCGGTCGCCGCCGGCCTCAGGGCGCACGCCCCCGAAGCCTTCGTGGTCTGCATCACCAATCCGCTCGACGCGATGGTTTGGGCGCTGCAGAAGCTTTCCGGTCTGCCCAAACACAAGGTCGTCGGCATGGCCGGGGTGCTCGACTCGGCTCGGTTCCGACATTTCCTCGCCGAGGAGTTCAACGTTTCGGTCGAGGACGTCACCGCTTTCGTGCTGGGTGGCCACGGCGACGAGATGGTGCCGTCGATGCGCTACTCGACGGTCGCCGGCGTGCCGCTGCCCGATCTCGTCAAGATGGGCTGGACAACGCAGGCGAAAATCAACTCCATCGTCGAGCGCACGCGCAAGGGAGGTGGAGAGATCGTCAATCTCCTCAAGACCGGATCGGCTTTCTACGCCCCCGCCGCCTCTGGCATAGCGATGGCCGAGGCCTATCTTAAGGACCAGCGGCGGGTCCTGCCTTGTGCGGCGCATCTGACCGGGCAATACGGCGTCAGAGACACCTATGTTGGCGTGCCGGTGGTCATCGGCGCGAACGGCGTCGAGCGCATCATGGAGATCGCTCTCGACGAAACGGAGCAGGCCATGTTCGCCAAGTCGGTCGCAGCGGTGCAAACGCTGATGGAAGCGTGCAAGGCCATCAACCCCGCGCTCGCCTGATTCTGCCGCCGCGCGCGCTCCTTCTGAGGTTGCCGTCCAATGAACATTCATGAATATCAGGCGAAGGCGGTTCTCCGCGCCTTCGGTGCGCCGATCGCCGACGGCTTTCCGGCCTTCACGCCCGAGGAAGCGGTCGAGGCCGCCAAGAAACTCGGGGGACCGCTCTGGGTGGTCAAGAGCCAGATTCATGCCGGCGGGCGCGGCAAAGGCAAGTTCAAAGAGGCTTCGGCGGGAGGGAAGGGCGGCGTCCGGCTTGCCCGCTCGATCGAGGAGGTCGGGGCCTTCGCCCGGCAGATGCTGGGCGCGACTTTGGTCACCGTGCAGACCGGTCCGGCCGGCAAGCAGGTCAACCGCCTCTATATCGAGGACGGGGCGAATATCGACAAGGAGTTCTATCTTTCGGCTCTGGTCGACCGCCAGACGAGCCGGGTGTCGTTCGTGTTTTCGACCGAAGGCGGCGTCAACATCGAGGACGTGGCGCACCACACGCCCGAGAAGATTCACACGTTTTCCGTCGATCCGGCGACTGGGATCATGCCGCACCACGGCCGCGCCGCGGCGCAGGCGCTCGAACTCGCCGGCGATCTCACCAAGCAGATCGAGGGCCTTGTCACCCGGCTCTACACCGCCTTCCTCAATAAAGACATGTCGATGCTGGAAATTAATCCGCTGATCGTGACGAGCAACGGGCAATTGCGCGTGCTCGACGCCAAGGTGTCGTTCGACGACAACGCGCTCTACCGCCATCCCGACATCCTCGCCCTCCGGGACGAGACGGAGGAGGACGCCAAGGAAATCGAGGCCTCCAAATACGACCTCAACTATGTCACGCTCGACGGCACGATCGGCTGCATGGTCAACGGCGCCGGCCTCGCCATGGCGACCATGGACATCATCAAGCTCTATGGGGAGAGCCCGGCGAACTTCCTCGACGTCGGCGGCGGCGCCTCCAAAGAGAGGGTCACGGCGGCGTTCAAGATCATCACCGCCGACCCGAACGTGAAGGGCATCCTGATCAACATTTTCGGCGGCATCATGCGCTGCGACGTCATTGCGGAGGGCGTGATCGCCGCCGTGAAAGATGTCGGCCTCGAGGTTCCCCTCGTCGTGCGCCTGGAAGGCACCAATGTCGACCTCGGCAAGAAGATCATCAGGGACTCCGGTCTCAACGTCATTCCCGCCGACGACCTCGACGACGCGGCGCAAAAGATCGTGTCAGCGGTCAAGAAGGGGGCCTGAGCCATGAATTGGACCGCGCGACCAACTCCGCGGAAGCTGCCGGATCGCGCACACAGTTACACATATGCTGTGTGCGGGAGCTTCCGATGACGAATATCACTCTGGCGATCGGCGACGACGTCCTGGACAAAGTTCGCGTTTACGCGGCTGGACAGAAGACGACCGTCAACGCCATCGTTCGCCGGCATCTCGAGAAGCTGGCGGCGGAGAACGACAGCCGGGCCGAAGCGCGCCGCCAGATTGTTGCGGCTGGCTCACACGTCGAAGGGACGCCTCGCTCCCGACTACGTTTGGAATCGCGAGGAACTCCATGAACGTCCGGCGCTTCGTCGACACGAACATCCTGATCTACGCGGCGAGGCGAAAGATGACGAGCCGCACAAATTCGCCGTCGCTACCGACGTTTTACGGAACGAGTCCTTCTGCCTCTCGACCCAGGTTTTACAGGAATTCTATGTCGCGGCTTCAAAGGAGGGGCCAACGGGGTGGCGTTGCTCTCACCGAGCAAGAGGCTTCGGAATGGGTCGGCTGGCTTGAACCCTTCTGCGAAGTCGCGACGGACCTGTTCCTCGTTCAACAGGCGATCAAGACCGCTCGGCGTCACCGCATCGCTTATTGGGACGCGGCGATTTTGGCCGCCGCGGTCCGCGCCTCTGCGCCTATCGTTCTACAGCGAGGACCTTGGCCACGGCCAGAGCTACGGCGACGTCCAGGTGATCAATCCATTCCTTAAATGATAACGTCCGCACGGAAAGCGACATGTCCATTCTCGTCAATGCGAACACCAAGGTCATCACGCAGGGCTTCACCGGCAAGAATGGCACGTTCCATTCCGAGCAGGCGATGGCCTACGGCACCCGGCTTGTCGGCGGCACCAGCCCCGGCAAGGGGGGGTCCGTCCATCTCGGCCTGCCGGTCTTCGACACGGTCGCGGAGGCGCGCGAAAAGACCGGCGCCGACGCGAGCGTGATTTACGTGCCCCCGCCGGGCGCGGCCGACGCCATTTGCGAGGCGATCGACGCGGAGACGCCACTTATCGTCTGCATCACCGAGGGCATTCCTGTGCTCGACATGATGCGGGTCAAACGATCTCTGCAGGGCTCCAGGTCGGTCCTGATCGGTCCCAACTGCCCCGGAGTCATGACCTCCGGGGCATGCAAGATCGGCATCATGCCGGGCAACATCTTCTCCAAGGGCAGCGTCGGCGTCGTCTCGCGCTCGGGCACGCTGACCTACGAGGCGGTCTTCCAAACGACCCGAGAGGGGCTCGGCCAGACCACGGCGGTCGGCATCGGCGGCGATCCGATCAAGGGAATGGAGTTCGTCGACGTGCTGGAGATGTTCCTCGCGGATCCCGAGACCAAGTCGATCGTGATGATCGGCGAGATCGGCGGCCAGGCGGAGGAAGACGCCGCACAGTTCATGAAGGACGAAGCCAAGCGCGGCCGGTCGAAGCCGGTGGTCGGCTTCATCGCGGGCCGCACGGCGCCTCCCGGACGTCGTATGGGCCACGCCGGCGCAATCATCGCCGGCGGCAAGGGCGGCGCCGAAGACAAGATCGCGGCGATGGAATCGGCCGGCATCCGCGTCTCGCCCTCGCCTGCCCGCCTCGGCAAGTCGCTCGTCGACCTTTTGCACGGCAAGTAAGGAAGCCAGCTCCATGACCCGCCAGGACGTCAATCAGGCGCTGCTGCAGACAGCCTTCCTGTACGGCGCGAACAGCGCGTACATCGAGGCGCTTCAGGCGCAATTCGAGAAGGACCCGCTGTCGGTCGAGCCGGGTTGGCGCGAGTTTTTCGCCGCGCTCGGCGACGATCCGGCGACCGTCGACAAGACTGCGAAAGGCGCGTCCTGGCAGAAGCCGCACTGGCCGCAGGCGCCGAAGGGCGATTTGGTCAACGCGCTCGACGGCGACTGGCCGGCGGCCGAGAGGGCCATCGCCGAGAAGCTGCGCGCCAAGGCGGCCGAGGCTGCGCCCGCCGCGCCGGTCAGCGAGGACGCCATCCGCCGCGCGACGCGCGATTCGGTGCGCGCGCTGATGATGATCCGAGCCTATCGCATGCGGGGCCATCTGCACGCCAATCTCGATCCGCTCGGCCTCGAGCCGCAGAAGGATCATGAGGAGCTGCATCCGTCGACTTACGGCTTCCATGAACCCGACTACGACCGCAAGATCTTCATCGATCACGTGCTCGGGCTCGAATACGCGACCGTGCGGGAGATGTTGGCGATTCTGCGCCGCACGTATTGCGGCACGATCGGCTTCGAATTCATCCACATCTCCGACCCGGCCGAGAAGGCCTGGATTCAGGAGCGCGTCGAGGGTCCCCACAAGGAGATTCAATTCACCAAGGAGGGCAAGCGCGCCATCCTGTCGAAGCTGGTCGAGGCGGAGGGGTTCGAAAACTTTTTCGACATCAAGTATCCGGGCTCCAAGCGGTTCGGGCTCGACGGCGCCGAGGCGATGATCCCGGCGCTCGAGCAGATCATCAAGCGGGGCGGCCAGCTCGGTCTGCGCGAGATCGCGCTCGGCATGGCCCACCGCGGCCGGCTCAACGTGCTGAGCCAGGTCATGGGCAAGCCTCACCGCGTCATCTTTCATGAGTTCAAGGGCGGCTCCGCTGCGCCCGACGCTGTGGAAGGCTCAGGCGACGTCAAATACCACCTCGGCGCCTCCTCCGACCGCGAGTTCGACGGCAACAACGTGCACCTGTCGCTGAGCGCCAATCCATCGCATCTCGAGATCGTCGACCCGGTCGTGCTCGGCAAGGCGCGCGCCAAGCAGGATCAGCTTAACGACATCATCGAGCGCGCGAAGGTGCTTCCGCTGCTGATCCACGGCGACGCGGCCTTTGCCGGCCAGGGGGTGGTGGCGGAATGCTTCGGCCTTTCCGGCCTGCGCGGCCATCGCACCGGCGGCTCGCTTCACTTCATCATCAACAACCAGATCGGGTTCACCACCTATCCGCGCTATTCGCGCTCCTCGCCCTATCCCTCCGATGTGGCCAAGCTGGTCGAGGCGCCCATCTTCCATGTCAACGGCGACGATCCGGAGGCGGTCGTCTTCTGCGCCAAGGTCGCGACCGAGTACCGGCAGAAGTTCCACAAGCCCGTCGTCATCGACATGTTCTGCTACCGCCGGTTCGGCCACAACGAGGGCGACGAGCCGTCGTTCACCCAGCCGATCATGTACCGGCTGATTCATTCGCATCCGACGACCCAGCAAATCTACGCCGAGAAGCTGATGGCGGAAGGCATCGTCACCCGCGGCGAGGTCGACAAGATGCGGTCGGACTGGCGTCAGCGGCTCGAGGCCGAGTTTGAGGCGGGCCAGTCCTATTCGCCGAACAAGGCCGATTGGCTCGACGGACGCTGGGCCGGGGTCAAAGCCGAGCAGGACGTCGTCGACGACGACCGTCGCGGCGAGACCGGCGTCGCGGTGGAGCGGCTGCGGCAACTCGGCGAGCGCATCACCTCTGCGCCCGAAGGTTTCCGTATCCACAAGACGATTATGCGCTTCCTTGAAAACCGACGGAACGCCATCGCAAGCGGAGAGGGGATCGACTGGGCGACCGCCGAGTCGCTCGCCTTCGCCTCATTGCTCGACGAAGGCTTCCCGGTTCGGCTTTCGGGCCAGGACAGCGAGCGGGGGACGTTCTCGCAGCGTCATTCCGTGCTGATCGATCAGGACACGGAGGCGCGCTACGTCCCGCTCAACCACATCCGCGACGGCCAGGCCCGGTACGAGGTCATCAACTCGATGCTGTCGGAAGAAGCGGTGCTGGGCTTCGAATACGGCTATTCGCTGGCCGAGCCAAACGCGCTCGTGATGTGGGAGGCGCAGTTCGGCGACTTCGCCAACGGCGCCCAGGTCGTGTTCGACCAATTCATATCAGCCGGAGAACGCAAGTGGCTGCGCATGTCGGGCCTCGTCTGTCTGTTGCCGCACGGCTACGAAGGACAGGGCCCTGAGCATTCCTCGGCGCGCCTCGAGCGCTATCTGCAGCTCTGCGCCGAAGACAACATGCAGGTCGTGAACTGCACCACGCCGGCCAATTTCTTCCACGTGCTGCGGCGCCAGCTGAAGCGGCCGTTCCGCAAGCCGCTTATCGTGATGACGCCGAAGTCGATGCTGCGCAACAAGCGGGCCGTGTCTCCGCTCGATCGATTTGACGCGAACTCGTCGTTCCACCGCATCCTGCTCGACCACGCCGAGACGGGCAAGAATGAGAAGATCAAGCTCGTTCCGGACGACAAGATCCGACGCGTCGTCGTCTCGAGCGGCAAGGTCTACTGGGACCTCTACGACGAGCGCGAGAAGCGGGGCGTCGACGACGTCTATTTGCTGCGCGTCGAGCAGCTCTATCCTTTTCCACTGAAAGGGTTGGTGCGGCATTTGTCGCGGTTCAAGAAGGCCGAGATCGTGTGGTGCCAGGAGGAGCCGAAGAATATGGGCGCATGGTTCTTCGTCGAGCCCTATTTCGAGTGGGTGCTCGGCCAGGTCGCCGGCAAGTCGCGGCGGGTGCGTTACGCCGGTCGTCCCGCCTCAGCGGCGACCGCGACCGGCCTGATGTCGAAACACCTCGCTCAGCTCAAGGCCATTCTCGACGAGTGCCTCGCCTGACGGCGTGCGGCGAGAGGAAGCCATGCCGCACTATCTTTGCAAACTGAAGCCGCCGCGACCGACGTTCCTGACGGACATGACGCCAGAAGAGGCGATAGTAATGCGCGGCCATCGCGAATACTGGATGCCGCGGGTCGAGCTCGGGTCAGTGATCGCGATGGGGCCGGTCGCCGATCCTGGGGGGGCATACGGCGTCGCGATTATCGAAACGCCCTCGCTGGCGGCGCTCGAGGCAATGCAGGCCGCCGACCCGGCGATCATGACCGACACTGGCTTCGCCTACGAAAATTTCCTGATGCCGACGATCGCGGTACGGCCGAGCATGCCGCTCGCTCCGATCACCTCCGTAACTCCCTGAATGAAGAAGGGCGCCTCGTGGCGCGACCAGCATGGCCATCGAAATCCGTGTACCGACCCTCGGCGAATCGATCAGCGAGGCGACCGTCGGCAAGTGGTTCAAAAAGGCCGGCGAGCCGGTGCGCGCCGATGAGCCTCTGGTCGAGCTCGAAACCGACAAGGTGACGCTGGAAGTCAACGCGCCGGGCGCCGGCGTGCTGAGCGAGATAACCGCAGACACGGGGCAGACGGTGGCGATCGGCGCGCTGCTCGGCCAATTGTCAGCCGGGGCCGGGGCGGCCGCCGGCGCGCCTCCTCCGGCCGCAGCGTCGAAGGCTGCTCCTGCGCCGGCGCCCTCGACGCCGACCGCCTCTTCGGCAGCCACATCGAAGGCCGCTTCGGCGCCCGCAACCGCGATGCCGCCCGCCCCTTCAGCAGCGAAGATAGCCGCGGAGAAGCAGATCGATCTCGCCCGCGTCGCGGGAAGCGGCAAGCGCGGCCAGGTTCTCAAGGGTGACGTGCTCGCCGCTGCGGCGGCGCCTGCCCCCCTCGTTGCGCCCGCTCCACTCCCCACGCCTGCCCCGATGTCCACGCCGGCGCCCCGCGCCACAACGCCCGACGACAGCGCGCGCGAGGAGCGGGTGCGGATGACGAAGCTCCGTCAGACGATCGCCCGCCGCCTCAAGGACGCCCAGAACACCGCCGCGATGCTGACCACCTTCAACGAGGTCGACATGACCGAGGTGATGGCGTTGCGCGCTCGCTACAAGGACGCCTTCGAGAAGAAGCATGGCGCGAAGCTCGGCTTCATGGGGTTCTTCGTGAAGGCCTGCGTGCAGGCGCTCAAAGAAATCCCGGCGGTTAACGCCGAGATCGACGGCGCCGACCTCGTCTACAAGAATTATTATCACCTCGGCATCGCGGTCGGCACCGACAAGGGCCTCATTGTGCCGGTGGTGCGCGATTGCGACAAGCTCTCGGTCGCCGAGATCGAGAAGTCGATCGCCGGCCTCGGCAGGCGGGCGCGCGACGGCCAGCTCAAGCTCGAGGAGCTGCAGGGGGGCACGTTCACCATCACCAATGGCGGCATCTACGGCTCGCTGATGTCGACGCCGATCCTCAATGCGCCCCAGTCGGGCATTCTCGGCATGCACAAGATCCAGGAGCGTCCGGTCGCCGTCGCCGGCAAGATCGAGATCCGCCCGATGATGTATCTGGCGCTGAGCTACGACCACCGCGTCGTCGACGGCAAGGAGGCGGTGACCTTCCTCGTGCGCGTCAAGGAGGGGCTCGAAGACCCGGCGAGGCTCGTCCTGGATTTGTGACGTGCCGGAGCGGCGAAAGGTTTCGTGCGACTTGCGCGAGACGAGCAGCGACCATATCTTAGCGATCGTCTTACCCAATTCGAGCGCGCAATGAATTTGACGGAGAAGGCGGCGACCACCGTCTCGACGAAAGGGCACGTCATCTTGCCCAAGCTCTCGATCTCGCATTCATCGGGACCCGCTACCCCGCTGGGATCTGGCCAACGGTCTGGATTCTAGCGCGGATCGTCTATCTGCCCCTCTATCTGTTCAATGTGACCTATTTCAGCTCGGTAGCCTGGGGCGTCTCCCTCGTCGCGATCCTGGCGATGCTGATCAGATAGGCGATCTGACGTCTGCGGGACCGGATCGGCTGCACAAGCAGGCGAAGAAAATCAATGGAGACATATGCGCCGGACGCTGCACATATTACGCGCGCAAAACATTGTTTCACTCGCTGGCCGAACTCAGGCGCTGAACAGGGCTTAAGGGGAAAATCATGCGAACGCTCACCATCGGCGACGTAACCATCACCAGCATCATCGAGCGTGACGGACCATGGCGGAAGCCCGAGGACATGTTTCCTGCTTATGAGCCGGCGATCGGGGGCCGACATCTTGCTGAGCTGGACCCGGTCGTATTCGACGCAGCCTCAGGCAGGCTTGTCATCACCTACCAGACATTCGTCGTGCGTACGCCGAGACACACGATCCTGATCGACACATGCACAGGCGAACATAAGGGCTACGCGCCGCCTATGGATTTCCCGAAGCAGCCATGGCTCGACCATTTTCGTGCAGCAGGTCTGCGCTTCGAGAGCATCGACTATGTGTTCTGCACGCATTTGCACCTCGATCACACTGGCTGGAACACGATGTTGCGTGACGGGCGCTGGACGCCGACATTCCCGAACGCAAAATACATCTTCAACACCAAGGAGTACGCCTACGCGAAAGCCGAAACCGAGCGAGGCGCGAGTCCGCCCGCCGCTCACCTGCTCGGCGGCGCCCAGAACGTGTGGGCCTTCAATTGCCTGCCGATCGTTGAGGCGGGCCAAGCGCTTCTGGTTGAAGACACTTACGAGCTCGACGACACATTGTCATTGACGCCAACTCCAGGCCATTCGCCAGGCCACTGCTGCGTCAATATCCGCTCACGCGGTCGGCAGGCGGTGGTGACTGGCGACATGATGCATCATGCGCTCCAGTGCCGCGAGCCGCACTGGTCTACCGTCTTCGATTTCGACCGCGAGCAGGCGGCCCGTTCGCGACGCCGACTTCTGGGGCAGCTGGCCGATACCGGCACGTTCGTCCTGCCGATTCATTTTCCCAATCCCACGGTCGGTCTGGTCACGGCCGACGGTGAGCGCTTCCGTTACAATTTCGTACGCTGAGGCGCCACCCGTCATCGAGCGATTGCATCGTGCGCTCGCTCGTCGTCCTCCTGGCGATGCTCGCAGGATCGACGACGGAGCGCCTGCAGGACGAAACGCCGGTCCAACCACGAGAGAAAATCAATGACCTACGATATCATCATCATCGGCTCCGGTCCCGGCGGCTATGTCTGCGCCATCCGCGCGGCGCAACTCGGCATGAAGGTGGCGGTGGTCGAGAAGATGAAGACGCTGGGCGGGACTTGCCTCAACATCGGCTGCATTCCCTCCAAGGCGCTCCTGTACGCATCCGAAATGTTCGACGAGGCGGCGCACGGCCTTGGCCCGCTCGGAGTCGTCGTCTCTCCGCCGAAGCTCGATCTGGCGGCGATGATGAAGCATAAGGACGCAACCGTCGCCGCCAACGTCAACGGCGTCGCCTACCTGTTCAAGAAGAACAAGATCGACTGGGTGAGTGGAGAGGGGCGAATTGCCGCGCCCGGGCGGGTGAGCGTCAAGACGGCCGATGGCAAGGAGACGGGGCTCGAAACGAAGGCGATCATCATCGCCACCGGTTCGGAGGTCGCGCGGCTGCCCGGCGTGGAGATCAACGAGAAGACGATCGTCTCATCGACCGGCGCCCTCAGCCTGCCTGTTCCGCCGAAAAAGTTGATCGTTGTCGGCGCCGGCGTCATCGGGCTCGAACTTGGCTCGGTTTGGCGGCGGCTCGGTTCCGAGGTGACGGTGGTGGAGTTTCTCGACCATATTCTGACCGGGATGGACGGCGAGGTCGCCAAGCTGATGCAGCGTACGCTGGAGAAGCAGGGCCTCGCCTTTCACCTCGGCCACAAGCTCGCCAAAGCCGAGACGGCGGGAGCGGGCCTCAAGGCGACGATCGAGCCTTCGGCCGGCGGCGAGGCCAAGACGATCGACGCCGATGTCGTGCTCGTCGCTGTCGGACGGCGCCCATTCACCGAAGGCCTCGGATTGGAGGCGCTGGGGGTCAAGACGGAGCGCGGCCAGGTCGTCGTCGACGCGCGTTACGCCACCAACGTTCCGGGGATCTATGCGATCGGGGACGTGATCCGGGGGCCGATGCTCGCCCATAAGGCGGAAGACGAAGGGGTCGCGGTAGCCGAGCTGCTGGCGGGCCAGGCGGGCCATGTCAACTATGGCGTCATTCCCAACGTCGTCTACACGAGCCCCGAAGTCGCCACGGTCGGCAAGAGCGAGGAAGAACTGAAAGCCGAGGGCGTGGCTTACGCGGTCGGCAGGTTTCCGTTCACCGCCAACGGGCGCGCGCGGGCGATGCGTCACACCGACGGCTTCGTGAAGATCCTCGCCGACGCCGCCACCGATCGGGTGCTCGGAGGGCATATCGTGGGGTTCGGAGCGGGCGAGATGATCCACGAGATCGCGGTTCTGATGGAGTTCGGCGGCTCGGCCGAAGACCTCGCCCGCACCTGCCACGCCCATCCGACCATGTCGGAAGCGGTGAAGGAAGCGGCGATGGCGGTCGACAAGCGCGCGATTCACATCTGAACTCCCGACGCCCGTCCTTGGAAGGCGCCGCCGGCGGCGAGGGCGGCTCCTCCAACCTAACGGGACCTGCTGTAAATGCGATCACTCTGACCGCTGTTCACTTGAGGGTCGCGACGATCTGCCGGATCTCGGTCGGAGTATGCTCGCCGGCGAGCGGCGTTCCGGGTACGAGATACTTGCCCATCGCCAGTCCGCCGACGAGCACCGGCTCGAAGCCGATCTCCTTGATGAGCCGCGACGCCAGCGCGATAGCCTTCGGGTCGTCGCCGGCGATCGGCACGCCGATCGGCTCCCCGGTCCGATGCGCATCCTCCGTCAGCCGGCGAAAGTTGATTGCGTTGAAGGCGCGCACGAGATGGGCGCCAGGCAGCAGCTTCGCGGTCGCAAGCCCGGCCCCACCCTGCTCCGCGACCCAGCTCACGATCGCGTCGCCGTCGCGTCGCGCGATCGGGTTCGAGACGTCGATGACGAGTTGCTTGGCGGCGAGGGCTTTGCCGTAATCCTTGCCGATCTGCTCGACTGCGGTATAGGGCACGACGAGCAGGATGACGTCGCCGAACCCCACCGCCTGCTCGATCGTACCCGCCTGCGCCGTCGGACCGGCGCTGGAGACGAGATCCTTGAGTTGCTCCGGATGCCGAGAGGAGAACATCACTGGGTGGCCCTGCTGGGCAAAGAGCGTGCCCAGCGCCCCGCCCTCGCGGCCGGCGCCGATTGTGGCGATCTTGAGCGGCGCCCCGCCGGCGGCTTGGGCGAAGGCGGGGAACGGCGCTGTCGCCGCCGCGCTCGCCGCGACGCCGCCGCCCGCCAGACCGAGAAACCTGCGGCGGTCGAACTCGAAGGACGGATGCTTTATCATGATCGGGCTCCTATAGGGCGTCCTCGGGATACGCTTGGACGATGAAATGGCTGCGCGGTCGTCGCCTCAGCGACCCGGCCTGCGGCTAGAGGCCATCGACGAAAGCCGCCATCCGCTTGCGCTGCTCCTGATCAGGCATGGCGCCGCGCATGGCGCCGAGATTGTCTGCCAAGTGCGCCGGGTCGGAAGTGCCGGGAATGACCACAGTCACCCTTTCGTCGCCGAGCAGGTACTTGAGGAAGAATTGCGCCCAGCTGCCGGCGAAACCCGTCGCCCAGTCAGGGATCGCCTGTCCGCGCACCGCGCGAAACAGGCGGCCGCGCCCGAAGGGGAGCGCGGTCAGCACCCCGGCCTTGACCTCGGCCGCCAGCGGCAGGATGCGTTTCTCCGCTTCGCGGTCGTCGATTGAATAGTCGATCTGCACGAAATCCGGCCGCTCGCGTCCGAGCACCGCCTCGACCGCGGCGAAATCACCGTGGAAGGTGGAGGTGATGCCGATGTATCGGCAGAGGCCTTGAGCCTGCCACGCCTTGAACTGCGCCAGGGATTGCTGGGGATCGCGCACATTGTGAAGCTGCAAGAGATCGAGCTTCGCCGTCTCGAGCCGGGCCAGCGAACGCTTCAGTTCCGCCGCGTCGGGCGCCTCGAGCTTCGTCGCGACGAAGAGCTTGTCGCGCAAACCCGCGTGGGCGATCACATCGCCGAGCACGCTCTCCGCCTCGCCATAGGACGACGCCGTGTCGACAACCCGGCCGGCGGCCGCCACCAGCGTCCTGATGACTTGCGCGGCGTCGTGCCGGGTTCGTTCGTCGCCGCTGTCGAAGATGCGGGCGGTGCCGAGACCGACCGCCGGCAGGCGCTCGCCAGAACTCGGAATGGCGCGTTCGATAAGCGGCGCCGCGTCGTTTTGCGCCAAGGCCTTCCGCGCCAACAGCGCGACGCCCGCCAGCGCGGCAAAATCCCGCCTGGTGATGCGGATCATCCTCATTCTCCCGATGCTGCCGCCGCGACCTGCCGCGAAGCGCGGCGTGCCTGCGACCGACCCAGCGCCGCCGACAGGACGAGCCAACCGGCCGCCACCGGCAGCGCGCACAATGCGATCGCTGCGATCTTGAGCCCCAGCGCCTCCAGGCTGCCGAATATCCAGCCATAGAACGCGTCGGATCCGCGATAGATCACCACGTCGATGAGATTCTTCGCCTTGTACTTCTCCCCGCGGGTGACCACCGTGAAGAACACCTGGCGCGCCGGATTGGCGATCGCGAAGTTCATCCAGCGCTGGGCGATCTGGATCACCACAACGAGGATCAGAACTTGGCGCGACCGCGAGCGCAGCGAAGCCCACGACATAGACCGCCGGCAGCGCGGCCGCCGCGGCGCCGGAGCCGAATTTTTTGAGGAGCTGCCCGGTGGCGAAGACCTGAGTCGCGAGGGTCAGCAGCCCGACCGTCAGGTCGATGCTGGCGAAGATGCGCGTCTGCGCGCCGGCGCCGTGGACGGTTGCGGCGACGATGTTGGCTTGCTCGAGATAGAGAATGGTCGCGCCGAAGGACAGCAGGCTGACCCATGCGCCGACGCCAAGCAGATAGGGTGAGCCGAAGAGTTCGGGCAGCCCGGCGAACGCGCTGCCGCCGACGCGGGACGGCTCCGGGCGCGGACCTTGGCGGGCGTTGGCCGTGCGCTCGAGCCGGTGCACGCAGAACACCGCGAGTTCCAGGAGCACGATGGCGGCGATGCAGAAGGTTGACGGGACCGAGCGGCGCCGAAAGGCCGATGGTAATGACCGGGCCGAGCAACGAGCCGGCCGTGCCGCCGGCGCCGATGAAGCCGAAGAGACGCTTGCCCTGCTCGCTGTCGAACAGGTCGGCCATGAACGACCAGAACACCGCGACTGCGAAGAGGCTGAACACGCTGACCCAGACGAAGAAGACGCGCGCCACCACCACCGGCGCGACGCGGAGGGTCAACAGCAGCCAGAACAGCGCGAGATTGGCGACGAAGAAATGATAGACGACGGCGATGAACCGGGCGCGCGGCAGCTTCGCCACCAGGGCGCCGTAGAGCGGCTGCATCACGAGCAAAGTCACAAAGGTGGCGGTGAACATCCACGGCAGGGTCTTGACGCCGCCGGCGATGCCCATCCGGTCGCGCAGCGGCCGCAGGATGTAGTAGCCCGCCAGCAGCATGAAGAAATAGGCGAAGGACCATAGCGCCGCCGCGCGCTCCTGCGGCGTCGCGGGGACCGCCCAGCCGAGCCAGCGCTCGATCAGTGTCACCGCGCCGGGGGCTGCGCGCGGGGCAGGGCGCGAACGGTCGAAGGACTCATGCTCGGGCAGCGATGCCTCCTGGCGTTGGGACCGATCGGTGCCGGTGATATTACCCGACATTCCCCGAATTCAGGTGACGGCGAGGGATCACGATTGCGCGACCGCGGGTTGTGCGCCATGAATTGATTGGTCTGCGCCCGGGTGTATCGGGCCCACGACGGCCACGGTTAGGCCCGCCGGGCGCGCAAGTTCGTTTGGGCGCTCGCCTATGCGCCGGTTCATCGCCCGGAGACGCTGGACGAACGGGCGCGCGATCCGCCTGGGCGCTGACCGAACGGGAAGATCGCGCAAAACAAGTCCCGATCGATCCCGGTCGAGCGCGATTAAGGGTCGCGTTTTGCTGCGGGTTGGGATAACAGGCCGACCCATCAGTCTCGTTTGAGGAGGCCCTCCGTGCAACGACGTCAATTCTTGGCCGGCGCAGCCGGGATGTTCGCGGGCGCGCTCGCGCCCCGCCTCGCGCTGGCCAATGTGCCCACGCCTTTCACGTTCGATATGAACCCGCCGATGGACAATCGCGCAAAGTTCATCGAATGGGGCGTTGCCCAGCGCGGCGAGGAGCCGAAGTTTCTCGGCGAAAGGTTTGACCGTTTCGGCATGATGGTGCGCAACGAGGACCTGCTCAACGACCGCAACAAGCGCGCCTTCCTCCTGACGCCGCGCGAGAAATTCGTGCTGAAGCAGAATCTCAGCCGCGCCTACGACCACGCCTTCCTCGACATCGGCTATGGCGTCACCATCTCGGGCCCGCATATCGTCGGCCGTATGACCTCGAACATCGATCCGAAGTTGGGCGAGAAGGTGCTCGAGATCGGGACGGGCTCCGGCTACCAGTCGGCCTACCTGTCGCACCTGACCGACAAGGTCTACTCGATCGAGATCATCAAGCCGCTCGCCGAGCGCACGCGGGGCATTTACGATCAGCTCATCAAGGATGGGTACACCGAGTTCTCCGCCATCACGACGAAAGCGGCCGACGGATATTACGGCTGGGAGGAATTCGCTCCGTTCGACAAGATCATCGTGACTTGCGGCATCGACCACGTGCCCCCGCCGCTCCTGCAGCAGCTGAAGCCGAACGGGATCATGGTCATTCCTGTCGGGCCGCCGGGGGCCCAGCGCGTCCTAAGAGTTGTCAAGTCCGAAGACGCCGACGGCCAGATGAGGGTGGCGCGGTCCGACATCTACGGCGGACGTATCGTGCCGTTCGTGCCCTTCACCAAGCTTGAAGGCGAGCAGATCGTCGGCACGCACAACAACTAGCGGTCCGAACGGGTCTTCGGCGAAGGCGTTGCTCCGCCTCAAAAGCGCGCCGCTTGTTCGCCATGAGGGCTCTTTCGTCGCGACCGCCGCCGGGAAGGAATCCATGAACGACGCGAGTCCTATCCCGGTCGCCGAATCCTTTGGCGACGATGCAAACGGCGACGTCGTGCTCACGGGCCGTGAGCGCGCTGGACTTTATTTCGCCGTCGGGCTCGGCGCGGGCTCGGTGATCGCGCTTCAAATCGACATCATGCGGGTGTTCTCGGTCGGCAGTTGGGCGCATTTCGGCTCGCTGGTCGTGAGCTTGGCGATGCTCGGGTTTGGGCTGACGAGCGCCGTCATGACCGTCGCCAAGGACTGGTTTTCCCGCCACTGGCGCCTAGCTGCGACAGTCGCGCTCGGGTTGTTTGGACCGCTCGCCGTTGCCGCCAATCTCTACGTCCAGAGGCTCGGCTTCAACGCGATCTTTCTCGTTTCGGATCCGGCTCAGAAGTGGAAGCTGTTGGAGATGTTCCTCGCGGAGCTGACGCCGTTTCTGGCGGGCGCCGTTTTTCTCGGGTCGGTCTTTCTCAAGAGCAACCGCACGTTCGGTCGGGTCTATTTCGCCGATCTCGCCGGGTCGGGCCTTTGCGGTCTCATCTTCCTTCTGGCGATGTATGTGTTCGTGCCAGCCAATCTCATCGCGGCCCCGCTCGCGCTGTGGCTGGCGGCCTGCGTCGCTTGGGCCGCGGGCCCGGGGGGTCCGCGCGCGCTCGTTCCGTTCTTGCTCGCGGCTGCTCTGGCGTTCGCCGGCCACTTCTCGATCGCTCCCGCCCTTGGCCTGAAGACGCTGGCGGTCAATGACTACAAGGGCGTCTCCTACGCGCGGAAGTTCCCGGACGCAAAGAAGGTCTACGAGAGCGCTTCGCCCTTCGGCTACCTCGAGATCTATTCGAGTTCCTACCTCCACTTCGCGCCGGGGCTCTCCGACAACGCCGGCTTCAACCTGCCGACCATGCCGGCCAACGCCTATCTCGGCCTTTACATCGACAGCGACGGTCCTATCGGGATCATGCGCGACCTGACCGACAAGGAGACGGCCTACTTCCGCTTCCTGCCGATGGTGTACCCCTACGTCATCAAGTCGGCGCCCAAGACATTCATCACGCAGTTTGGCGGCGGCATCTCGACCGAGGTCGCCCTGCATTCCGGCGCGCGCGACGTCACGGTCGCGGAGGGCAATCGGGCGGTCCTCGAGGCCTTCCGGAGCGACGTGATCCGCAAGTTCACCGGTGACATCCTGTCGAAAGTGCACGTCATCGATTACGAGGGCCGGCACTTTCTCGCCCACACCGACCAGCGATTCGACGTCATCGATTTGAGCCTGGCCGACTTGGTCGGCCTGTCCAATCCGGGGGGCTTCGCCATCGTCGAGAAGTTCTCCTACACCAAGGAGGCGATGGAAACCTACATGCGCGCGCTGGCGCCCGGCGGAGTGCTGTCGGTGACCCTGTGGAACAAGGAAGAGCCGCCGAAGTCGGTGCTGAAGCTCTACGCCACGATGGCGGCCGCCGCCCGCGACGTCGATCCCGGCCATATGGCCAATTCGTTCTTCGTCGTCTCCACCTACCTCTCGACCGCAACGGTGCTGTACAAGAACGGCGGCTTCACTCCGGACGAGGTCGCAAAGCTGCGTAGGCACACGCGCGATATGTCCTTCGACGAGATCTACTCGCCCGGCTTCGCCTTCGACCCTTCGCAGACCGACGCGACGCTCAAGGGTTACGTCGAGCAGATATTCGGCGACGCCGCAGGCGGACCACCCTCGCCGAATGGCAGTCAGGGCGCGACCGAAGGTTCCGATCAGGAGACCGACGCGCCGCCGTCCGGCAAAGCCGACGACAGCGTTCTGCCGGCGACATCGATGGGGCGGCTGGCCTGGCACGCGCTCATGTCTGGGACCTGGCCCGACGTCGCGGCGCGCTACGTATTTAACGCGCGAACGCTGACCAACGACTTCGCCGTACTTCGCGGCCTATGTGAAGACCCGCGATCTGCCGAGGGTCCTCGATCGGCTCGAACTGCTGCAAGACGAGTGGGGCTATCTGCTGATCTGGGCGACGCTCGGGGTCGCCACTCTGACGGCGACCGTCCTGCTCGTCATTCCCGTCATCTGGGGCTGGCGGACCATCTTCTCGCGCAGCCGCGGCAAGGCGCTGACGGTGCTCTACTTCGCCTGCCTCGGCGCCGGCTACATCATGGTGGAGGTTGGTCTCATCGCCGATTTCGTGATGGCGCTCGGCAATCCGACGATTTCCGCCTCGGTGCTGATTACGGGCATGCTGGTCTTTTCGGGACTCGGGGCGCTGACTTCGGAGCGCGTCCTGCCGCGCATGCGCACGCTCATGCCGGCCCTGTTCCTCGCGATCGGCGGGCTCCTCATCCTTTACGCGCTGTTCATCAATCAGGCTCTCGACTCGATCGGCGCCCTGCCTTACGCCGAGCGCCTCGTCTGCTGCTTCATGATCGTCGCCCCGCCGGCGTTCCTGATGGGCTTCCCAATGCCGACTGCGATGACGACGCTTGGACGACTCGGCAAGAATCACATGTTCATCTGGGCGTGGGGCGTCAATGGCTGCTTCTCCGTGATCGGGGCGGCGGCCGCTCCGGTTATTGCGACCAACTTCGGCCTCGCGGCAGTCATCGAAATCGCCGGTTTCGCGTATCTATTAGCGCTGCCCGCGTTTTTTGGCGTGGTCGCTGTGGATAAGTTTACTGCTCAGGCTTGAAACGGCGACGCTTCGAGGGTCGTGCCGCTGTCGTGGCTATGCCACATAACAATTCTACGACGAAAAGACGACGCGCGGCGGCCCACCGGCGAACACAAAAATTCCATGATTCTCAAATCTTTATTAATCAAGCGCGCATCGCTCCTCCGAGCCGAACGATTTCGAACCCGACGACAATCGACCGTTCCCTTGTCGAGGACTTTCTCGCAATCAGGCGTTCTGGCGCGCGGCTGATTTGATCTTCGGCCTCGAATCAAGCCTTTGCGATACAACTATATTGCAGTGTATGAAAGGCGCGTTTGTGTGAGCGCCCGGGCGGCCTTCCTCGCCGGAAACGCTGTTGCCTCGTCGAGGTGACCGTGCCATAGTTTTGCTCACGCGAAGCAACACTGAGTAAAACTTGGTATCTACGACCAGGGTGTTAATAAAAGAAAAGCATTGATTATCCTTCTGTAAGCGATGTGAAAGGGCGTCGTCTTATGGGCCAAAAATTGTATTCCGGTCCAAACTGAAGATCGACGACCAAGTTCCTAAAATCGAGACCGAGACTAGTACCGTGCGGTAGTACGGGCTGAGGAGAGCTTATGTCTTATCAGAGCAGCGTCGGTTATGCAGGAGACATGGTGTCAGTCGACGCCTACCGCCTTCTCACGGAGGAGGCGACTGCGGCGCTGATCGATGTGCGAACGCAGGCAGAGTGGGCTTACGTCGGTATCCCGGATCTCTCCCCCCTGGGCAAGGCGGCGCTTTTCCTCGAGTGGCAGCGTTATCCTTCAATGCAGGTCGATGAACGCTTTGCCGAGCGCCTTTCAGCGATGCTGGAGGACGCTGCGGTCAAGCGGGGAGCGCCCCTGTTGTTTATCTGTCGGTCGGGCGCGCGCTCGCGCCAGGCCGCCATTGCGATGACAAGCGGTGGCTGGGCGCCGTGCTTCAATGTCTCGGATGGGTTTGAAGGACCGCTCGACCCGCGGCGCCACAGAGGCGACATCGGAGGTTGGAGGGCGGCCGGGCTGCCTTGGGAGCAGACCTAAAGCGCCTCGAGCCATTTGTCCTTCCTGCGCCGACCCTATCCGTCATCATCACCGAGACATGGTCCATGCACATGTATAACGAACCCAATGCCAACGTTATCGATCTGGGCGGTTCCGGCATTCCTTCGCTCGGGCCATCCTGGCGACGCTGCTGCGAGAGGTTGCGCGCGGAATTGGGTGACGACATCTTCAATAGCTGGTTCGGACGCATCGAGCTCGAGGCGGTGAGCGGCGGCCAGGCTCGGCTTTCCGTGCCCACTCGCTTCTTGAAGAGCTGGATCGACACCCATTACCTTGGCCGTCTCACCGCCGCGCTCGGCGCCGAGGTCGGCGCGCTGACGAGGATCTGCATTTCGGTCCGCTCGACGGCGCTCCCCGAGCCGCAGACAAGGCTGGAGAATTGCGCGCCGGTAGCGTCGAAATGGCTCCGGGAGACGGTAAGCGACCGGGAGCGATGCCCGCCGGTCTCGCAGCGCACCCCCACGCGGCCGACTTCGTCGCCCGCGAGCGATGCCTTGGTCGGCTCGCCCCTCGACCGGCGACTGACGTTTTCGACCTTTCAGCTTGGGCGGTCCAACCAGCTCGCGTTCTCCGCGGCGCAACGCGTCGCCGAGCAACGCGGCAGCGGCCGGACCGCGCCGTTCTGTCCCCTTTACGTTCATTCAGCTGTCGGGCTTGGCAAGACGCACTTGCTGCAAGCCGTCACGCACGCTGCAGCGAGCCAGGGCCGCTCCGCCATCTATCTGACCGCGGAGAAGTTCATGTACGGCTTCGTCGCCTCCCTCCAGTCGCAGACCTCGGTCGCCTACAAGGAGCGCCTGCGGGCGATCGATCTCCTGATCTTCGACGACGCCCAATTCCTGCAGGGCAAAGCGATCCAGGCGGAATTCGGTCACGCTTTGAACTCGCTCCTGGACGCGGGCCGCGATGTCATCGTGGCCGCCGACCGGCCTCCGAACGATCTCGAAGCGCTCGACGAACGGGTGCGTTCGCGCCTCGGCGCCGGCCTCTGCGTCGAGATAAGCCCTCTCGACGAGCCGTTGCGCCTAAAGATCCTGGAGGCGCGGGTCGCGGCGGCGCGAGCCTTGCAGCCAAGTTTCGAGCTCTCCAACGCCGTGCTGGCTTTCGTCGCCCGCTCGATCCATTCCAACGGGCGCGATCTGGAGGGGGCCGTCAATCGTCTGCTCGCGCATTCGACATTGACTGGAGCGCCGTTGACCGTCGAGGCGGCGGAGATCGCGATCCGGGACCTCATCCGCGCGCATGAACCCAGGCGGGTGAAGATCGAGGACATTCAGAAGCTGGTCGCGAACCACTACAGCGTGTCTCGCGCCGATATCCTTTCTTCGCGACGGACCGCCGTCGTCGTCAAGCCGCGCCAGGTCGCTATGTTTCTGGCCAAGACGCTGACCATGCGTTCGCTACCGGAAATCGGGCGGCGATTTCGGAGGGCGCGATCATACGACCGTGCTGCATGCGGTCCGCAAGATCGAGGCCTTGTCGGCAAACGACACGACGCTTCGAGAAGAAATCGATCTCCTGAAGCGGATGCTGCAAGAGTAAGCGCGACGCGTGACCCTCGTGTTCAAGATCTTGGCGACCGAGGAATGGCGCGCGGCTGAGGCGACCGGCGCTTTTGCCGGCGCGGCTGTCGACCGGTCGGACGGCTACATTCATTTTTCCACCGCCGAGCAAGCGCCGGAAACGGCGGAGAAATGGTTCGCAGGGCGAGACGATCTGACGCTGGTCGCGGTCGACGCAGCCGCGCTCGGCGACGACCTGGTCTGGGAGCCGTCGCGCGGCGGCGCGCTTTTTCCGCACCTCTACGCGCCGCTGCCGCTCAGCGCCGTCATGTGGTCGCGCCCACTGCCGCTCGGTCCGGACGGCCGCCACGATTTCGGGAGCCTTGAGGAGTGAGGCTGACCGATCTCGTCGAGCCTTTCGTCAAGCTTCTGCCGCCGGAAACCGCCCATCGCCTCGCCGTCAACGGCATGAAGATTGCGCCGCTCGCGCCAGCGAGGCCGCCAAGCCCGCGGCTCGTCGTCGCGGCTCTCGGACTGAACTTCCCGAACCCGCTTGGTCTCGCCGCAGGATTCGACAAGAACGCCGAGGTCCCCGGCGCGATGCTGAGGCTCGGTTTCGGCTTTGTCGAGGTTGGAACGCTGACGCCCCTTCCGCAAGGGGGCAATGCGCGCCCTCGACTTTTCCGCCTGCGCGAGGACGGCGCGGTCATCAACCGCTTCGGTTTCAACAACGACGGGTACGAGAGAGCCAGGGCTCGGCTGGCGCGGCGCCCCGCCGGGCTGATCGGCGTCAACGTCGGCGCCAACAAGAACACGGCCGACCGCGTCGCGGATTACGTGCTCGGCGTCAAAACCTTCGCCCCGCTAGCCGATTACGTTGCAATCAATGTTTCTTCGCCCAACACCCCCGGATTGCGCGAGCTGCAGCGGCGCGACGCGCTCGACGAGCTTGTCGCCCGTGTCGCTGCGGCTCGCGACGAGACGGAGCCGCGCCGGCCGCTGGTCGTCAAGATCGCCCCGGATCTCGACGAACATGGACTCGACGACATTGTCGCGGTCGCGCTCGCGCGAGGGATCGACGGCCTCATCGTGTCGAACACGACGGTTGCGCGCCCTGCGTCGCTGCGCTCGCCGAACCGCAACGAGAGCGGCGGCCTGTCCGGCCGGCCCCTGTTCGAGCTTTCGACCCGGCTTCTGGCGCGCGCATATGTCGCCCTCGACGGCGCAATGGCGTTGATCGGCTGCGGCGGGGTCGAGGACGCCGCGACGGCGCTCGCCAAGATCGAGGCGGGGGCGAGCCTTGTGCAACTCTACACAAGCCTCGCGCTTGACGGCCTAGGGGTGATCGACCGCGTCCTGAACGGCCTTGAACGCGCGGTCGTCGAGCGCGGCGTCGCCGGCGTCGCCGAGCTCCGGGGGGTGCGGGCAAGCGACTGGGCGAAGGCGCGAAACTCAGCTATCCCGTGAATACCACCGTCTTGCCGTGGTTCAGCAGCACCCGGTCCTCGAGCACGTTGGCGAGCGCGCGCGAGAGCACCCGCCGCTCGATGTCGCGTCCCTTGCGCACGAGGACCTCGGGCGTGTCGCGATGGCTGATGCGCTCGACGTCCTGCTCGATGATCGGGCCTTCGTCGAGCTCCGAGGTGACGAAATGCGCGGTCGCGCCGATCAGCTTCACCCCCCGCGCGTGCGCCTGATGGTAGGGCTTCGCTCCCTTGAAGCCGGGCAGGAAGGAGTGGTGGATGTTGACGCAGCGCCCCCTGAGCTTGGCGGCGAATCCATCGGACAGGATCTGCATGTAGCGCGCGAGCACGACGACGTCGGCCTTCGCTGACTTGATCAGCTCCCAGGCCTGCGCCTCCTGCTCCATCTTGGTGTCCGGGGTCATCGGCAGATAATGAAACGGGATGCCGTCCAGGTCGATGTGGGCGTAGGTTTCCCGCGGGTGGTTGGCGATCACCGCGACCGGCTCCATCGGCATCTCCCCGCTGCGCCATCGGTACAGGAGATCGACCAGGCAGTGATCGAAGCGCGACACCATCAGCGCCACCCGTTTGCGCTGGTCGGACCGGCGCATCGACCAGGTCATGCCGAAGCCGGCCGCGATCGCCTTGAAAGCCTCGCGCAGGGCGCCGACGTCCGCCGTCCCGCTTCCCGCGTTGAACTCGACCCGCATGAAGAAGTCGCCGGTCTCCGTGTCGTCGAACTGTTGCGCGTCGAGAATGTTGAACCCGCCATCGAACAGCGCCATGGAGACTTTTGCGACGATCCCGGGCTGGTTGATGCAGGACAGAGTGAGAATGTATCGCACGCCGGACATCGAAAACCCTTTCGGCGCTTCGCGTCGAAACGGCGCCGGGCGCTAGCTAAAGGAGAGTGCGTCGCGGACGCAAGCTGTGCTCAGCGGTGGCCCACGCGGCGCCGAACCCGTTGCCAAGCTATCCGCGCTCGACGATCCGGCGCGCCGGCGCGCCGGCGCGCCGTCACCAGAGATAGGCGCGCGGATCATGGTCCACAGACCGTCTCCGCCGACGGTCTATGCCAGCGCGAACGAACGAATTGCGCACGCTGCCCTCGACGACGAGGTCGACGGGACGGCCCACGGCCGGCGCCAACTCGTCGCGCAGCGCGAAATAGTCCCCAAGCTCGGCGTTCGCCGCCGGTTCATAGGCGACGAGAAAGTCGACGTCCGACCGCGCCGGGTCGAAATCGTCCGCGCGCGCCGCGGAGCCGAACACGACGAGGCGGCTAACGCCGAAGCGGCGGCAGATGTCTGCGATCGCGGAGCGGCGTTCGGCGATCAGCGGCAGCATAACATTCTCCGTTGGCTCGCGCGCAGGCCGCCTCGGCGATTGTCTCTGCGTCGCTCAATTCGCAGTAAGCTGCCCCCGATTCGAGCCGAGACCAGGAAAGTCTTCTCGCGCCCCTACCTCCTCAGCGCCTCCAAGACCTTCTGCGACGCCCGGCCGTTCACCGGCATGCCGTTCTTCTGCTCGAAATCGGCGATCGCCGACTTGGTCTTGTTTCCGATCGCCCCGTCCGGCTGGCCGACGTCGTAGCCGCGCTTGGCGAGCAGGGTCTGCAATTCCCGCCGGCCTTGGCGCGAAAGACCCGGGTCGTCGGTCGGCCAGGGGGTCAGGATGCCCGGCCCGCCGGCGAGGCGGTCGGCGAGCACGCAGGCGGCGAGCGAATAGGACTCGGCCGCATTATACGAATAGACGACGTCGAAGTTGCGCGTCACCAGGAAGGCCGGCCCGTTCCGCCCGGCGGGCAGGAGGAGCCCCGCCTCGCCCTCGCCGAGGGGTTTCCCGTCGATGCGGGAAATCCCCCGCGCGGCCCAGAAGGACATCGGCTCTTTCGCCTTGCGCCCGGACGGGCCGGAATAGTTTGGCGGCAATTTGACCTCGAACCCCCATGGGACGCCGGAGCGCCAGCCGGACTTCAGGAAATAATGGGCGGTCGAGGCGAGGGCGTCGTCCGCCGAATTCGACGATGTCGCGCCGCCCGTCGGTCCCGGCGGCCGCGAGCCGCAGATAGCTCGAGGGCATGAACTGGGTCTGGCCGAAGGCGCCCGCCCAGGAGCCGGTGAGCTTCTCGGCCGGAATGTCGCCGCGGTCGACGATCTTCAAGGTCGCCATCAGCTCCGAGCGGAAATAGCTCTGCCGCTCACCCATGCAGGCCAGGGTCGAGAGCGACTGCACCAGGGGCCGCGCGCCCATCTCGGTCCCGAAATTGGACTCAACCCCCCAGATCGCGGCGACCATGTACCGGCTGACCCCGAAAGTCTGCTCGGCGTGGGCGAGTGCGTGCGCCTCCCTCGCCATCGCCGCCTTGCCGTCGGAAACCCGCTCCTCGTCGACCAGGCCTGCGACATAGTCCCAGATCGGCGTCGTGAACTCCGGCTGCTGCTTCTGGAAATCCAGCACCTTGGCGTCGGGCTGGAGGCCTGAGAAGGCGCGGTCGATGGTGGCGCTAGAGATTCCCGCGTGGGCGGCGTCGGCGCGCAGGCCTGCGACGCAGGAGGCGAAATCCGCCCGGGCCGGGGAGCCAAACGCAAGGAGGGCTGCCAAAGCCGTGCAGGCGGGGAAGGCAAAGCGGTTCATGAGCGCCCGTCTACCGCGATTCCGATCGCCGCGTCGACCCGTCGAACCCACAACGAGAGCTCGGCGAGCCTGGGCGACGTCCCGACTTTCCAAATCCGCTGTTTCCTCGAACAAGTCCGCTGTTCCGATTGCAGCCGCGTCTTCGCCCAGTCCTTTGAAATGGCTTTGATTTACAAGCCCGACGGGCCAATGATCGGGCGACAAAACGCGAAATCCGCTGTTCTTGTCCGCTGTTACCAGCGGATTGGCCTCTGGCGCCGCAGAGAATTGCCGAGCCGGCCGTGCGCCAACGGAACCTCCGCTGGAATGGCTGGTCGCGCTATGGGAGAATGATTGACATGCCCTGGTCCGTCACCGTCGGCCGCTTCGGCGGCACCGCGGTCAAGATTCATATCACCTTCATTCTGTTCCTCGTCTGGATCGCCGCCAGCGCCTGGGCGCAGGGCGGCCCGGGCGCGGCCCTCGACAGCACGCTCTTCATCCTCCTCATCTTCTTCTGTGTCGTGCTGCACGAGTTCGGCCACATAACCGCCGCCCGCCGATACGGCATCCAGTCGCCCCAGGTGACGCTGCTGCCGATCGGCGGCGTCGCCAGCATGCAGCGCCTGCCGAAAGACCCGCGGCAGGAGTTGGTCGTCGCGCTCGCCGGACCCGCGGTCAATCTCGTCATCGGCCTCGCGCTGGCGCTTGCGGCGGGCTCGCTTCGCCTGGGCCTACTCGCCGAGATCGACGACCCGCGCCTGTCGCTGATCGGCCGGCTCGCCGCGGCCAACATCTTTCTGGCAGTGTTCAACCTGATCCCCGCCTTTCCGATGGACGGCGGCCGGGTTCTGCATGCGCTCCTCGCCATGCGCATGGGCGGCGCGCAGGCGACCGAGGTCGCCGCCAAGATCGGCCAGGCCTTCGCCATCGGCCTCGGCTTTCTCGGCCTGTTCGGCAATCCGCTGCTGCTCTTCATCGCGATCTTCATTTACATGGTCGCAGCCGGGGAAGCGCAGATGAGCGCGGCGCAGCAGGCGCTGAAGGGGCTGACCGTCGCCGACGCGATGGAGACGCGCTTCACCCCGATTTCGATCGACGCCAGCCTCGGTCAGGCCGTCGACGCGCTGCTGGCGACCGCGCAGCATGAATTTCCGGTGGTCGACGCGTTCAGGAAGCCCGTCGGCCTCCTGACCCGCGAGGACATCCTCGCGGCGGTGCGCAGCCACGGCGGCGGGGAGCCGGCGAGCGCCTTCATGCGCGCCGGGGTCGACAGCGTCCGTCCGGGGGCGCCGGTCGAGAGCGTGTTCGAGCGGCTGCAGGATCCGAAGGCGCCCGCTCTTTATGTCACGCACGCCGATGGTTCGATCGTCGGCCTTCTGACCCGCGAGGCGCTGGCCGAAGTCGTGCTCATCCGGTCGGCGCGGCCGGACTGGCGCTTCGACCGGCACGCGTAAGGCGCGCGGCCCGGGTTGACAGAGCCAGTCGCGGGGCGAATATGGCCGCCGAAACCCGTGATCCGTTTGACCAAAATCGCCAAGTTCCTGTCCCTTGTGGCCCTCCTCGCCGCAGCGACCCCGGCGGCGGCCGACCTGCGCATGTGCAACAACACCCAGAATTGCGTCAGCGTCGCGGTGGCCTACGCGGACGGCCAGAACTGGGTCAGCGAAGGCTGGTGGAACCTGAAGTCCCTCGACTGCGCAATCCTCCTGCGCGGCGCGCTGGCGGCGCAGTATTATTACGTCTATGCGATGGACGAGCGCGGGGGCGAGTGGAAGGGCAAGGCCTTTATGTGCACCTCCGACCGCGAGTTCAAGATCGATGGCCGCCAGGACTGCTACCGGCGCGGCTACGACCGGACCGGCTTCTTCGAGGTCGACACCGGCAAGGACGCAAAGAGCTGGACGGTGCAGCTGACCGACCAGGCGAATTCCGCCACGCCCTGAAACCTGTCATGATTGCGATGCGGGCCGCGCGCTAACCCGACGCGGACATCGCCCGAATTCGGGAGGAGCCTTTGCATTTCCGCCGCAGCCGCCGCGTGAAGATCATCGCCACCCTCGGCCCGGCCTCGGCCGACCGCGAGACCGTGGCGGCCCTGCTGGCGGCCGGGGTCGACGTCTTCCGCATCAACATGAGCCACGCCTCGCACGATGCGATGCGCCAGCGCGTCGCAATGATCCGGGGGCTCGAGGAGGAGGCCGGAAGGCCGATCGGGATTCTGGTCGATCTGCAGGGGCCGAAGCTGAGGCTGGGCGTGTTCGCCGAGGGGGGCGCTGATCTGCACAAAGGCGACGTTTTCGGACTCGACGGCGATACCGAGCCGGGCGACGCGGCGCGGGTGCAACTGCCCCATCCGGAGATCTTGAGTTCGCTCGCGCCCGGCCACCGCATCTTGGTCGACGACGGCAAGGTGATGCTGCGCGTCGCCGAGGCGGAGCCGGGACGAGCCTCAACCGTCGTCGAGGTCGCCGGCCGCGTGTCCAACAGGAAAGGCGTAAGCCTGCCCGACACCACGATCCCGACCTCGGCGATGACCGACAAGGACCGCGCCGACCTGCACGCTGCACTGGAGGAGAATATAGACTGGATCGCGCTTTCCTTCGTCCAGCGGCCCGAGGACGTGGCCGAGGTCAAGGCGATCGTCAACGGCCGCGCGCTCGTCATGGCCAAGATCGAGAAACCTCAAGCCGTGGCGCGGATCGACGAGATCACCGCGGTCGCCGACGCCCTGATGGTGGCGCGCGGCGATCTCGGCGTCGAGATGCCGCTCGAACGGGTGCCAGGCATCCAGAAGACGCTGACCCGGCTTGCCCGCCGGCTCGGCAAGCCTGTGGTCGTGGCGACGCAGATGCTGGAATTGATGATCACGTCGCCGGTCCCGACCCGGGCGGAGGTGTCCGACGTCGCGACTGCGGTGTTCGAGGGCGCGGACGCCGTCATGCTGTCGGCCGAGAGCGCGTCCGGGCAATATCCGCGCGAGGCGGTCGCGACGATGAACCGGATTGCGGCCGCGGTCGAGTTGGAGGGCATCTATCCGTCGATCATCGAGGCGCAGCGCCCCGCGCCCGAGCAGACCGGCGCCGACGCGATCGCGGAGGCGACCCGCGACGTTGCCGAGACTTTGGGCCTCAAGGTCATCTGCGCCTGGACCAGTTCCGGCGCGACGGGTCTGCGCATCGCGCGCGAACGGCCGCGTTCCTCGATCCTGGCGCTGACCCCCATCGAGGAGGTGGCTCGGCGCCTCGCCCTCGTCTGGGGGGTGCATCCGATCGTGACCGACGACGCACGCGACGAGCGCGACATGGCCGAGCGCGCCTGCCGCCACGCCTATATCGAAGGTTTCGCCGGGCCCGGCGAGCGCATCATTGTGGTCGCCGGCGTGCCGTTCGGCACCCCGGGCGGAACGAACAATCTGCGGATTGCGACGGTTACGGGGTAGAGCGGACGCAATGCGGATCTAACCCTTGTGCGGCGAGCCTGTTTCAAGGACCCGGGGGACCGGCGCTGTCGCCACCGAAGCGGCGGCGAGAGCCAATGCTTCGTTTCGTCCTCGCTTACTTGGGCGGCGTGCTCACCGGGCCACCAACCACCTTACACATCAGGCTGTAGCCGGCTTGAAGGTCATCGCCAGCCCGTTCATGCAATAGCGCAAGCCTGTGGGCTTTGGCCCGTCATCGAAGACGTGGCCGAGATGGCCATCGCAGCGCCCGCAGGTCACCGCGGTCCTGGTCATGCCCCATGACCGATCTTCGTGGGTGTTGACGGCATGGTCCAGAGGCGCCCAGAAACTCGGCCAGCCTGTGCCGCTATCGAACTTGGTCGCCGACGAGAAAAGGTCCTGGCTGCAGCCGGCGCAGGCAAAGAGCCCCTTCCTTTCCTCGTGCAGAAGCGGGCTCGTGAAGGGGCGCTCCGTTCCATCCTTTCGCAGGATCTCGTATTGAGCCGGCGTCAGGATCGCACGCCACTCGGCATCGGTATGGGCGACAGGCCCCTCAGCCGTCGCCGCGCGGAGCGCGCGCATAGAGCCCAATCCCGCGATAGAGGCGAACACTCCCAGAATCCCGCGACGCGTCACCATGGACCTCTCCTTTGCCTCGAGAGCGAATCTCAGTGCCAGGAGTTAATTCGTTCCCCGCTCGCCTCTGTTACGAGTAGACGACGACCACGGCGATTTTGAGGGTCTCGACCGACCCTCGTCGGAGGGCCGTGTTCAGGCCTTGCGCGCGCCCGTACGGATGATTGTCCCGACGTGTTCGCCCCGCAGCGCGCCAGTGAGCCGGCCCGGAACGAGTCCGTTGATGAGCTGAATGCGCTCGATCTGGCGTGCGGTCGCCATGATGTCGACCATCGCGCGGTCGATAGGGAGCGTGCCCTCGACCTTCGCGAGTTCTGAAGCGGTGGTTTCACCCATAAGCTTCGCCTTTTTGCCGCCCGGTCCATTCGGATCGACGTCGTAGATCCCGTCCACATCCTCGACGATCGTAAGTCCCGCAGCGCCGAGAGCGTCGGCGATGAGGAAGGCGCCGGCGTCCGCCCTGTGCGGCGGAATGCGCGAGCTCGGGAACTCATGGTGGTGATAGGGCGGAAAGGCGCTGCCCACCACCGCGCGCGCGGTCAAAAGGTGGATTGCAAGGCGGTTCGCGATGGTTGGATGCTCGACGTAGGAGACGCCGTCCGCTGCGAGCAGCGCGGCGAGGATATGACCGTTCTGGCCCGCCTCGCTCGCGGCCAGCGGGGCGAGCGACCCGACCGGCAGACCGAGGTCGAGGCCGACGCTGTAGAGATGGCGAGCCCGTATGCCCGCGCCTGTCAGGATGAGCATGCGGTGCTCGGGCAGGAGCCGCCGGAGCTCGTCCACGAGCGGGAGGATCGCTTCGTGACCGCGATCCATGATCGAGCGTCCGCCAATCTTCACGACCTGCAGCCAAGGCAGAAGCCGGATCGGGCGGCCGCCCGCCACAGGTTGGGTGAGGTCCCGGTCAAGGAGGGTTTGCCGCGCGAGCGGCGAGGCGACATGCTTGGTCGCAGCGAGGTCGGACATGGGCTGGCTCCTCAGCTCGCCGTGATGATGGTGCCGACGTGCTCGCCCGCGAGCGCTCGGGTCATATTGCCGGGAACGAGACCGTTCACGATCTGCACCTCGTGGATGTGACGCGCTTCCTTGAGCAGGTCGAGCATCGGGAACTCGAGGATCGAATTCGTGCAATCCCTGCGCCTTCATCTCGTCGACCGAGATTTTCGGGATGAATTTGGCGTTCTTCGCCGTCTTCGGATTGGCGGTGTAAAGACCGTCTTCGTCCTTCACAAAGATCATAGCCTTGCAGCCGAACTGTTCGGCGACCAGGAAGCAACCCGCATCGGTGCGGTAGGGAGGGATGACGCCCTCCGCGGCGGGGCGCGTCCAGAGACCGTAGGGCGGCATCCCGCTGAAGACGACTGCGTTGACCTCGGCGAGGTAGAGCGGCACTGCCGAGAGGCCGGCGCCGTCCACCGCCGAGATTCCGTGCTTGGCAAGGAGTTGGCCCAGCATCGCTGCGTTCTGGTCCGCGACCGAGGCGCCGAGTTGCGAAAGCACCCCCGCCGGCAGCCGAAGGCCCGCGGCGATCGAATAGAGGTGCCTGGCGCGCGTGCCTGCGCCGGTTCCGATCAGCATCTTATGATTTTTGCGGGCGGCGACGATCTCGTCGACCAACGGGTAAACAGCCGCGCGACCGCGGTCGATGAGGCTTTGTCCGCCAATTTTCAGAACGGTCGCGTCCGGGAGGATGCGGAAATCCTGCGCCTTCGAGGCCGCCGCTTCAAGCTCGGCGTCGGTCAGCGATCGCTGGACAAGAAGCGCCCCAAGCTCGGTTGTTTTGGACATCAAGACGCCTTTCGTCATTTTGGAGAATCAAAGCACGGCTGCGGGAAAACGCGCAAGTTTCATGAACCCGGGTGTTTCATTAACCCGCGAGAAGCGATCCGACTGTTCACGAGATAACCCACCGTAGCAACAACATTGGAATGTCCAATCGATTTGTCCGGACTACTCCGGCGAGTTGTCCCTTCCCAATGCCGCAGACTTGACCTGGGCGAAGACATTCTGGCCCTTCGCGAACCCAAGCTCCTCCCAGGATTTCTCGGGCACGCGCGCAAGAAGCCGCGCTCCGGCGCCGTCTTCGCCTAGCGCTATGGACGCCAGGATTTCGTGGGGGTGAGGCGCGTCGGTTGCGACAATACGGGCCGGCAACATGTTGAGAGTCGAATTCCGGCCGGGCCGGTCGCGGGCGAGGGCGACATCGGCGGCCAGGATGCGAATGCGAAACACATCGCCGACACTGCCCGAAGTCGAAGGTACGAGGATATCGCCCCCCGGAACCGAGACGCGCAAGAGGCCGAATCTCTCTTCGAAGCCTACGATCACGCCCTGTAAAGAGACCGCGGCTTCCTGTGAGGACGTCAGCATCGAGGCTGGATCGGCCTGCAATTCCGCGAGCGGACCGACAGCGACGACATGACCTCTGTCGAGAAGAACCATTTGGTCCGCGAGGCGCTCGACCTCCGCAATATCGTGTGTGACGTAAAAGATGGGCAGGGCGAAGTGATTGCGCAGCTTTTCGATAAAGGGGAGAATCTCTCCCTTCGTCCGCCGGTCAAGGGCCGAGAGCGGCTCGTCCATCAGCAGGACCTTTGGCTGGGTCAGCAACGCCCGGCCGATGCCGACGCGCTGGCGCTCGCCCCCGGACAGATTGCGCGGCGAACGATCGAGCAGCGCGCGGATTCCCAGGAGATCAACCACCTCGTCGAAGTCGATCGTCGGTCCGTCCTGCTTCTTCTCGGGAGCGCCGAACAGCAAGTTCTTGCGGACGGAGAGATGCGGGAAGAGACTCGCCTCCTGAAAGACGTATCCCAATGCCCGCTTATGCGTTGGAACGAAGGCGCCGTTGCGGTCCTGCCAGATCTCTCCGGCGATATCGCAGAGCCCATCCTTGATATGAATAAGCCCGGCAATGCAGCGCAGGACCGTGGTTTTGCCGCAGCCCGACGGACCAAACAGCATCGTGATCCCGGTCGCCGGAACCGTAAAGACCGATTCCAGCGTGAACTTTCCGAGCGCGCTTCGGAACTCGACGTGGATCTCATGGGCCGATGTCATGCTCCAGCCCTCGCAAAGCGCTTCTGGATAAGGATCATCGACAGGATGACGACAAAGGCGAAGACCACCATTCCGCCTGCGAGGATATTGGCTTCTCGCCACTGCATCGTCTCGACATAATCGAAGATCGCGGTCGACATGACACGCGTGCGACTCGGAATGTTGCCGCCGATCATGAGGACAACGCCAAAGTTTCCGACAATGTTGGCGAAGCCGAGCACCGCCCCGGAAAGCAGTCCCTGGGCTGGCGAGCGGCAGCGCGACCTTCCAGAACGCTTTCCACGGCGACGCCCGCAAGGTTGCCGCCGCTTCGAGCGGCCGGTCCCCGACAGAGGCGAAGGCATTGCGGATCGGCTGCACGACCACCGGCAAGGCGGACACGATGCAGCCGATGACCAGCCCTTGAAACGTGAAGGCCAAAGTGCGCGCACCCCACATGCTGGCGATCATTCCCCCAGGACCGTCGGGTCCAAGCGCAATCAGCATGTAGAAGCCGAGGACAGTCGGCGGCAGGACCAGCGGCAAGGAAACGATCGTGGCGATCACCTCTTTCCACGGTCGCTTCGAACGTGCGAGCCACCAGGCGAGCGGCGTCGCCAGAACGAGAAGCGACAGCGTGCTGATTGTCGCGAGTTCGAGCGTCAGCCGAACCGGCAGCCAGAGGTGCAGGAGCGTCTCCATGGGACCTACTCGAGCGAGTAGCCGAAGCTCTCGATGATCGCGCGCGCCTCCGGACCTTTGAGAAAGGCCAGAAAGGCTTTCGAGGCGTCGTCGTTTGCTCCGCGTTTCAACAGAACTGCATCCTGACGAATTGGGGAATGTAGATTCTCAGGCACGAGCCAGCGAGTCCCAGCGGTGACGCCATGCAGTTGCGCGAGGGCGACAAATCCAATTTCGGCGTTCCGGGTGTCGACGAACTGGAAGGCCTGCGAGATGCTGTTGCCGCGGACGAGTTTCGGCTGAAGCTGGTCGAACACGCCGAGCGCCTTCATGGTCTCGATCGCCGCCGCTCCGTAAGGGGCCGAATTGGGATTGGCGATTGCGAGCTTTGAGAACTTGCCCGCGCGCAGCACGGCCTCTCCGTCGGCGACGTCGAGGACACGGCTCCAGAGGACGAGCTTGCCGATCGCATAGGTGAAGCGGCTATCCGGCATGGCGTAGCCCTGCTCGACGGCAAGCCTCGGCCGCTCCTCGTCGGCGGACAGGAATACCTCGAAGGGGGCGTCATGGGTGATCTGGGTGAAAAAAGCGCCCGACGCGCCGAAGATCAGGATCGCCTCGTGACCCGTCTTCTCACGGAAGAGCTTTGCGATCTCTCGCGCCGGCTCGGTGAAGTTGGCCGCGACGGCGACGTGCGTCTGCCCGGCTTCTGCGCTTTCCGCAAAGAGGAGAATAATCAACCCGAAGGCTGCGGCTACAGATCTCAGCATTCTCATGGCTCCCAATTGCCGGTGACGCGTCAGATCCAAGAAATATTTCGAGTCGAAATTGGCGCTTGTCTTCCGTTCGCCCTTGCAAAGCGCCAGAATGCCCATGAAATCCAGTCGGACGGCGACCAGATCACCGGACCGAGGGAGAGACTGATGAGAATTGCAGCTAGCTTGCGGATTGCCGCGATCACCGCGCTCGCCGTCTCTCCCGCATGGGCGACTGAGACCATTCCCTTGCATCACCATCGTCATCATGCGCGCCACGCGACGCAAGCCGCTCCGGTTCCTGTCATCGAGCAACCGGCGCGGGCGGCCCAGAGCGGGCCTTTCGGGTCCATGTTCAAGCCATATGCGAGCTCAGGACAGGGTGACGACGATGGGCTAAGCCGTGATCCGGATGATTGCATGAAGGGCTGCATCGGCGGCGATCCCCGCTAGGCGCGTCGTCAGAAGCGCAGGCGCATGCCGACGGTCGGCGCAATGTTCTGAGTGTGCGCGTAGGCGCTGGCGACGCCGCCATAGACGTTCGACACCAGAAGGCCGGCGTACAGGTCCACGCGAGGAATGGGTCGGTAATCGACAAGGAATGAATAGGAGTAGCGGCCGCCGGCGCATCGAGCGCTGCTGGTCGCGGACCCAGAGCCGGTACAGACTGCGGGTGCGGCAAGGTGGTCGCTCTGCGACTCCCAGTAGACGCCCGAGGCCAGCTCAAGGTTGGACCAGACCGCATAGCGGACGCCCGTCCAGACCGTGTTGAGGACTCGCGGAACTGTGAAAGCATTGGTCGTCACGAAGCCCGGGGGGACAATGATCCCCGGCGCGATAGAGGACACCCCGTAGGGATAGTACGGATCGCTCGGATTGACGGAGGCCGAGTAGATGTCCCCCAGATAGAATTTGAATTTCTGCCATTCGTACCGGCCGAGCAACGCGATGCCGCCCGTATTCAAGGCCGTCGCGCGGACGATGGCGTCCGAATCGTAGCCGATCGGCGTCGCGGCGCCGGCGAAACTCTGGAAGGTCAAAGCGTTCTTGGCGTACCCGGCAATGGCGTCGAATGAGAAGCCGGCGAAATCCGTTCCGATCTGCGCCTGGTATTGCTCGGTCGCCGCATTGTCCTGATCGTAGCCGCCGACCTGCGCTTGCGCCGCCACGCGGAAGCCTTGATAGGTCAGGCGGTAGGTAAAGGCGGTATTGATGCGCGAGGTCGGACTGGCGCCAAAGGTCGCGTAGAGCGCCGTGAAGCCGAGCTGGGAAAAGGCGACCGAGGCCACCGGATCGTACGCGCCGAGCGCCGACTGAGTCAGGAGATTGGTTCGGCCAAAGGTCAGGGTCCCGTAGGTCGGATTGCTCACCCCGACGAACCCCTGCCCGTTGTCCCAAGTGCCCGCGCGCGCCGTGTCGAAGGCGGTTCTCTGATTGGGGGGCGTATAGGGATTGTTGTCGGCTTGCGATCTCGGCCCATTGATCAGTTGGAGCGAGTAGGGATTGAAGCCCGCCTCGACGACGCCGATGATCTCCCAGTTGTCGCCGATCTTCTGCGCCAGGCGCACGCCGACGGTCGAGGTGCTGAGCGCGTTTGGCGACCAGAGCCAGTGCGTATCGCCGCTGTTTCTCTGGATTGCGTAATTGGGCTTGTCGGCGTACCTGCCGACCGGCGCGCCCCACTGCTCATAGCCGTAGCCGCCGTCGAGATTCGCATAGAATGTGAATGGTCCGACGCTGAGCGGGCAATCCTTCACCGAGGATTTTAGATAATTCCATAGGCTGCTGAAGCACGACGGCTTCGAAGGCTGAGCCTCGGCGGGCTTGGCCGTCGGAAGATCAGCCGCTTTGGCCGCGCACCAAAACGCCCCCGCGGTCAGCGCGGCGAAAATCAGTTTCCTCATGACTGACCCCCAGCCGCTGCTCTCTTCCAGCAATTGCCTTCAGTGAATCACGAACCGATCGTGATGTCCAATCCAATATAACGCGGCAGGCTGACAGAGCTGCCGCGTCTTCCAGTTGCTCATCTCCCATCGCCCGGACCCGCTTTTTGCAGTGCGAGCAGAGAGGAGAGCGCGTTGACTTCTTGAGAGGGTGCAATTGCGCAAAGAATGCAACAAAGCTATTTCAGGATCGCGCAAACCGTTTGGCGGCGTTCGCCGGCCAATGCCGGAGAGCGCCTCGATAGGGTGCGCCACCAGGCCTCGAGGGCGTATCGATTGCAGGCGAGTTTGACGCTCATGCCTCCCGCGAATTTGATCCAGTCGGCAAAACGATGGTCCGAAACCGCGATGACCACGGGAATGTCGGCTGCGAGCGCTCGCTCGACCAGATGCCCGAGGCCTTTCCCGTCTCGTTCGCGCTTGCCGAACCGATTGACGATCAATAGATCGGCTCCGGCCTCCAGAGCTTCGGCGATCCGGGCGCCGACATTCTGAAGGCGGCCGACATCGAGCCGACAGCCGGTCGCAGCGGGATCGAAATCCTGCGCCAGAAGCAACTTCTCCCCACTGGGGAGCAGCATCGCCGACAGGCTTGAATCCGCGCACTTGCCGACCTGCACCATGCCAATGGCGCGAAGGCCGCGCGCCTTCAGGTCAGTCGCGAAGTCACGCAGGACCGAGTCGGGATCTTGATGTTCGCCATAGACGAGAGCGGCGAGGTCGCTTTGAGCGTCAAACATGGCCGGATTCATTCCCACAATCTGGCGCTGCGCGAATTCGGCAAGACCCTCCTCGACAAGCTCGGCGCTCCGATCGCTCGGTCGAAAAATTCCTGGTTATCTTGATCGCGCCCTTGAATACGGGCTCGACCTCTTTTGGCTCGACAGGCGCGGCCGCCACGTAGAGGCCTGACAGCTCCTGCGCTATCGAGGAAAAAGTCCCGAGCGGCGAGGACTGTCCCTCGCACACCCCGGGCTCAACTGCGGCTCAGATCAGGTTCACGGCCACCGACTTCGTCTCGGTATAGTGCTCCATCACTTCCTTGCCCATTTCGCGGCCCCAGCCGGACTGCTTGAAGCCGCCGAAGGGCCAGGCGGGATCGCCATAATTATGCGCGTTGACGCAGATCGTGCCTGCCTTGATCTTGCGCGCCAACGTATGGGCGACGCGCAGGTTGCGCGTCCAGATGCTGGCCTGCAGACCGTATTCCGTGTCGTTGGCGAATTTCGCGACCGAGTCGAGGCTGTCGTCGTCGAAGGATTGCACGCAGACGACCGGACCGAAGATCTCCTCGCGCACGACCTGCATGTCGCGGTTGGTCTTCGTCAGCACCGTCGGCTCGATGAAGTAGCCCTGATTGCCGATGACGCTCCCGCCCGTCGCGACCTCGACCCCGTCCTTGCGGCCGGATTCGATATAGCCCGCAACCTTGGTGTGCTGCTCCTTCGATACGAGCGGTCCGAGTTGGACGCTCGGGTCGAGCCCATGGCCGACCTTGATCTTCTGAGCGCGCGCCACCATGCCCTCGACGACCTTGTCGTAAACCGACTTGTGCGCAAAGAGCCGAGAGCCGGCCGTGCAGCATTGGCCCTGGTTGTAGAAGATCGCGTCGGAAACGCCGCCGATGGCATGGTCGATGTCGGCGTCGGGGAAGACGATCGCGGGGGACTTGCCGCCGAGCTCGAGCGACACACGCTTAAGATTTCCGGCGGCCGCCTTGACGATCAGCTTGCCGACCTCGGTCGATCCGGTGAAGGCGACCTTGTCGACGTCGGGATGATTGGCGAGCGCCGCGCCCGCCGTTTCGCCGAAGCCCGTCACGATGTTGACGACCCCGTCCGGGATCCCGGCCTCCGCGATCAGCTCGCCGAAGCGCAGGGCCGAGAGAGGAGTCTGCTCGGCGGGCTTGAGGACGATCGCGCAGCCCGCGGCGAGCGCCGGCGCCAGCTTCCACGCGGCCATCATCAGCGGGAAATTCCAGGGAATGATCTGGCCGACCACGCCGACAGGCTGGCGAAGCGTATAGGCATGCCAATTGCCTGGGCTCGAGACGGGGATGGTCTCGCCGGTGAGACGCTGCGTCCAGCCGGACATGTAGCGGAACATCGCGATCGAGCCGCCGACGTCGTCGCGGCGCGCGTTGGTGACGGGCTTACCGTTATCGAGCGCTTCGAGTTCCGCGAACTCGTCGGCGTGCTGCTCCAGCAGGTCTCCGAGCCGCCAGACGAGCCGTGCGCGGTCGCCCGGCGAGATCCGCGACCAAGGGCCGCTCTCGAAAGCCCTGCGCGCCGCCGCGACGGCGAGATCGATATCGGCTTTGTCGCCCGCAGGCGCGTGGGCGATCACGTTTTGGGTTGCAGGATCTTCGACCTCGAAGGTGTGGCCGCTCTGCGCCTCGACCCACTTGCCATCGATCAACATACGATGCTTGCCGGCAAGAAAGGCTTTGGCGGCGCTTCCGAGCTCGACTCTTCCCAATGGCGACATTCATTTCCCGTTCCTCCGGTAGGCAGCGCCACGCGAGCGCTGTTATATCCGATAAAATATAACGCGACGAGGGACGGCGCGTCCAGCTTTATGACCGGGGCCACGATTGTTAGACTCCCGGCGCGTCGGGCCAGTGGGAACGCATCGCGGCAATCTTCCCTTTAGCAAGGGATCATCCGCGCGAAAGCGGACATCACGAGCCGGGCGCAGCAATGCGCGCTATAACTGAGCCTCCTCGTGCGGCGCCTGCTGCCACGCCTCGAGGTGCAGTTCATTCAAATGGGCGGACGCGACGCCCTCGGAAGTCCCTGCATGCGCCAGTTCGCCGACCTCATCCGAATCCAGACGCGAGGCCGCGGCCTCGTCGAAGTGACGCGGAGCGTCGCGGACTGGGTCAAGCCTCATCGTCTGCAGCTAGGACTGTTGACCCTCTTCTGCCGACACACGTCGGCATCGCTCATCATCCAGGAAAACGCCGCGCCCGCCGTCCGCTCGGACCTCGAGGCGTTCTTCGAGCGAATCGCGCCCGAAGATGCTCAACTCTATGTCCATAACGACGAAGGTTCCGATGACATGCCTGCGCACATCCGGGCGGCGCTGACCGGCGTCAATCTGTCGATCCCGCTGATCGAGGGCAGGCTGGCGCTTGGGACTTGGCAGGGGATCTACCTCTTCGAGCACCGCCGCGCGCCGCATCGGCGCGAGATCGCCGTTCATGCGATCGGGGAGTGAAGGGCGCGAACATCAGCGTTCGGCAGAATTCTACGCAGCGCCGCTACGATAACCGGGGGACGTGCGTGATCTGCCGCTAATTGGGACCCTGACCTGCGATGAGGGTCAGAAGAGCTAACCCCTACCGACTGAAAATGATTTATGTCGGCTGTATTCTGACTTTCCATAGACCCGCGCCGACAGGGGGCGCGTAAGGCGCGAGATATCCCTGCTTTCGGACGGGCAGGGAATTTGAATTCCCTGCTCCGTTAAAAAAATTCCCTGCTCGGCCGAGTAGGGAATTTGCGCGGAACCAGCGAGAATCACTGGGTTTTCCTGGCCAGCTTTTGCGAAATCGGCCGAAATCGAGTTTTTTTCCCTGCATTTTTCCCTGTAACCAGGGAATTCGGCCGCGTCCGGGGCCAGACTTCCTCATGCCGTGCGATCGGGGAGGACTGAAGCCTCAGAGTCGGTGCATCAGCAATGCGGCGGCCGCGGTGGAATTCCCAGACGCAAGTGCGCCCTGCCCGATTGCGGACAGGGCGCACTCTTCCGACAGGCGGAAAGGGCTACTGACGAGCCCACCATTCGTCGACTTGCTGCTTGACCATGTCCTTCTGTATCCCGTAGCGCTCCTGGATCCTGCCCTCCAACTGCTCGCGCTGTCCGTTGATCATGTCGAGGTCGTCGTCGGTCAGCTTGCCCCATTGCTCCTTCACTTTGCCCTTCATCTGCTTCCAGTTTCCCTCAAGGCGATTCCAGTCCATCGTCAATTCTCCATATCTCGCGGCGTCCTGGCCAAATCAGCTCCGGCTGGCCGTCCACTGGCCGCCGTACTTGAATTCCGGCGCAGACTTCAGCTGGTCCTTCGTGGCGTTCATGCTCGCCCGCCAGGTCTTGTTGTTTGCGTCGTAGGTGATCGACACCGCGCCCGGATCGACCGCCACATAGTGCGTTCCCATGCCGAGGAAGCCGCCGACGGAGAGGATATACCCGGTCACCTTGTCGGCCTTGTCGAACACGACGTCCTGGATCTTGCCGATGTTGTTGTTCTGGCCGTTGTAGATGTCGAGGCCGACGACGTTGGACGTCAGCATGTCGTCGGTCTTCACCTTGATGAAGTTTGGTCCTTGCGCAGGAAGGTTTTGGGCGACTGGCGCGTTAGCAGGCGGATTGGCCAGGGGACCCGGCGCGTTGGCCGTATTGGCCGGCGGGTTCGAAACGGTGGCCGACTGGTCGGCCATGGGGGCCGGAGCGGGATTTGCGCCCGGCGAGGGCGTCTGTTGCGCCAGCGCTGTCGCGCCGGCGAGGGCCGAAACCGCGACGGCGGTGAGAAATGCCTTTCGCATAAGCTACTCCTTGGGTTGTCGATGGTCGACAACTCTAAAGCCACGATTAGTGTTCCTGCCTCGGGCGTATGGCGAGGCCACAAACGACGCCGGAACAATCGATTGTCGCGCGCGTTCGCCTATGAGCGGGCTGCGGAGCGTCATCGATGAAGCTACAGCAAGGAGCCCGATCGCTGTTCCTGGGCGAGTTCGTCGCCGCCTTCGCTCTGAGCATACGTTACATGTTCAAGCCGAGGGCTACGCTGAACTATCCGAATGAGAAGACCCCGCTCTCCCCGCGTTTTCGGGGCGAGCACGTATTGCGGCGCTATCCCAATGGCGAGGAGCGCTGCATCGCCTGCAAGCTCTGCGAAGCCATTTGCCCGGCTCAGGCGATCACGATCGAGGCGGATCCGCGCGACAACAATAAGAACAGCGTCGTCCGTCGCACCACCCGATACGACATCGATATGGTCAAGTGCATCTATTGTGGCTTCTGTCAGGAAGCGTGCCCGGTCGACGCGATCGTCGAGGGGCCGAACTTCGAGTTCTCGACCGAGACGAGGGACGAGCTCTACTATGACAAGGAGCGGCTGCTGGCCAACGGCGATCGCTGGGAGCGGGAGATCGCAAGAAACCTTGTGGCGGACGCTTCTTACCGCTGATTGGCGAGCGGACGCTGCAGCGATTGACCGACTTCTGCGACACCGGTTCTAGGCAGCTGGCGCTGGGCCGGCGCGGCCGGCAGGCTTTGAGGGCGGCCTCGTCGCTTGCGACCGTTGGGCTGGGCCGTCCGGCCGGAGCGGCTCTGGAACCCTTCGCAGCGCCCGCGGTTGTTGCCCGTTCCCTCCCGTCACGCTCCGGAGCCTTATGCCCAGCCGAATCGAGGACTACGCCGTCATTGGCAATTGCGAATTGCTGGCGCTGGTCGGCCGCGACGGCTCTATCGATTGGCTGTGCCTGCCCCGTTTCGACAGTCCGGCGTGCTTCGCCGCGCTCCTTGGCGAACCCAAGCACGGACGATGGCTGATCGCGCCCGCGGACGGCGAGGCACGGGTGACGCGGCGCTACTGCGGCGACACGCTCGTCCTCGAGACCGTGTTTCGCACCGCGAGCGGCGCCGCATGCCTCACCGACTTCATGGCGCGGCGGGAAGGCGCTTGCGACATTGTGCGTCTCGTTCGCGGTCTTCAGGGCAATGTCGCTCTGCGCATGGAACTCGTCGCGCGCTTCGACTACGGATCGATCGTTCCCTGGGCGTCGCGGCAGGAGGACGGCCGGCTCCAGTTTATCGCCGGGCCCGATCGGCTGCTCCTGGACACCAACGTCGCAACGCGCGGCGAGAACTTCCGAACCCTGGCGGACTTCACGGTCTCAGCCGGACAGGAAGCGAGCTTCGTCCTGAATTGGTCGCGGTCCTTCACCCCGCCGCCGCCTCCGTTGCGCGGGGCGGACGCGTTGCAGCAAGTACAGTCGTTCTGGTCCGATTGGGCTGCCGCGCACAAACCGTGCGACGACTATGTCGACGCCGCTTTGCGTTCGCTCGTGACCTTGAAGGCGCTGGCGCACTGGACGACTGGCGGGATCGTCGCCGCTGGCACGACCTCGCTGCCCGAGAAAATGGGCGGACCGCGCAACTGGGACTATCGCTATTGCTGGCTGCGTGACGCAACCTTCACGCTTCTGGCGCTCACGACTTCGGGCTTTCTCGACGAGGCCCGTGCGTGGCGCGAATGGCTCATGCGCGCCGTCGCGGGCTCTCCGAACGATGTGCAGACGATGTACGGCGTCGCGGGCGAGCGCCGACTCGACGAATACGAGATCTCATGGCTGCCTGGCTATCAGGGTTCGCGGCCTGTGCGTATCGGCAATGCGGCGGTCAGACAGCTGCAGCTGGATGTCTATGGCGAGGTGCTCGACGCCTTCTACGTCGCCCGCCACGCCGGCCTCGGCCCGGATGCGGACAGCTGGGCGCTCGAGCAGGCGTTGGTATCCCACTTGGAGACCATCTGGCGTGAGCCGGACGAAGGCATCTGGGAGGTTCGGGGCGGTCCCAGGCATTTCACCCACTCGAAAGTGATGGCTTGGGTCGCCTTCGACCGAGCGGTGCGCTCGATCGAGGAATTCGGCCTCGAAGGCCCGCTCGATCGGTGGCGCGCCACTCGGTCGGAGATTCACGACGAAGTCTGCCGCCACGGCTTCGACGAGAAGCAGAACGCATTCGTCCAATCGTTCGGCTCGACCGACCTCGACGCGAGCCTTCTCATGATTCCGCTCGTGGGCTTCCTGCCGCCGGACGACGAGCGCGTGAAAGGCACGGTCGCCGCCGTCGAGAGCCGGCTCGTCCGCAACGGATTGGTTCTGCGTTACGACACGGGCTCGGCAAAGGACGGGCTGCCGGCGGGAGAAGGCGCCTTCCTCGCCTGCAGCTTCTGGCTGGCGGACAATTACGCCTTGCTCGACCGCTGCGACGAGGCGCGCGCTCTGTTCGAGCGTCTGCTCGCGCTGCGCAACGATGTCGGGCTCCTGGCGGAGGAATACGATCCTGTCCAGAAGCGACAGCTCGGGAACTTTCCGCAGGCCTTCTCGCACCTCGCCTTGATCAACACCGCGCACAACCTAGCTCGCCGCGGAGGGCCCGCACACATTCGCTCGCGCCGACCCGACCAGCAGGATGGAGAAGCGCCTCACCCGCGCGGGGGACGCAAGCGACCGGAGAAGCGCCAGTGAGTTCTGATCGCCGCTCTGGAACCGGTCGGACATTCAAGCGTTTAGGACCGGTCCCCGCTCAGTCTAAGGAGGATTTCATGTTCGGGTGGGCTATTTTGTTCCTGATCGTTGCGATCATTGCCGGCATACTCGGCTTTGGCGGGGTCGCGGGCACGGCGTTCGCTGCCGCGAAGATCGTTTTCATCGTCGCGTTGATCGCTCTCGTGATCACCGCCGTGATGGGCTATACGAGGCGCGTCTAGGATGCGCCTTTCGCGCGTGGCGGTTCAGGCCGCCGCGCGCGCCCTGCGGTTGAAGAACAGCGCCTGACTTACCGCGGCCCTCACGGAGTTGGGCCGGAAAGGCTTCGGCAAAAGGAAGGCTGGTTCGGGCCGGTTCGCTAAAGCGCTGAGATAAGCGCGAGGATGGGCCGTAATGAAGACGACGGGCTTGCTGGCGGCTGCAAGGATCTCATTCACGGCTTCGATTCCCGACCCCCCGCCCTCAAGCTGAATATCCGCCATGATCAGTTGCGGCTGCCTCTCCGCCGCCAAGGCCACAGCTTGCCCGTGCTCGCGCGCCACTCCGACCACGTGGTGACCCAGATCCTCGACGATCGCTTCCAAGTCCATGGCTATGATCGCTTCATCCTCAATGATCAGGATGCTTGACGCGAGTTCATGCGCGAGGTCGCGAGCTCCCCGCTCGAGCAGGGCCAGGAGTTGGTCCGAATCGACGCCCATGATCCTGGCCGCCTCGTCCTGGGAAAAGCCTTCGACCGTCGTCAACAGAAAGGCCTGCCGGACAGGCGGCGACAGGGCCATGAGGTTCCGATCGAACGCCGACGGCTCGGGCGCGTCAACGTAGTCGTCGCGGAGCGGCTGCGAAGAGACTCCTAGGTAGAACTGATAGAGGGCCTGCCGCGGCGGAAGCTCGCGCGCGAACGAGGACCGATCGCGCACCAGATTTTCCAGGGTCGCTGTCAAGTAGGCGTCGCCCTTCGCCTGGGAACCATTTAGCCCACGCGAGAAACGCCGAAGGTAAGGAAGAAGCGGTGCAATGTCCTTCGAGATTGTCATTGAATGTCTCTTTGCTGGCCAGCCTCGCGCTCCTCGGCTTATCGGAAGCCTACGGTGGGTTCGGCGGTGCGGTGCCCCTTGTAGACGGCACACTTGCAAATTCGAGTCGGCGGATCAATTGGGGAAAGTACTTAGATTGCGCTCCATAACAACGTTGTTCGGCGTCAAAAGAACCGCAGTATTTGGCCAAAAAGCAAAATATTTTTATTGTATGGGAACCAAACGGCGGCCATGGTGTTTAGCCGTGGCGGGGACATGAGCAAATATGGATGGGCGGGCGATCAATGACAAAGACGAATCCCGCGGAGAACGCGACGTCGAAGGACGAGGATTTGGCAAACGGCGTCTCGCTTGACCCGAAGGTACTGGACACGATCGGGCGGGCGCTTAAGGCGCACTACGACGATCTCGTCCATGCTCCGCTTCCGGACAAATTCCTCGACCTGCTGGCTCGACTCGAGAATGAAGAGCAGCGGGAAGAACGGCAAGGGAAGCCAAATGCCGCCGACTAGCTTCAAGAACGAACTGGTCGCCGAGATCTCGAATCTCCGTGCGTTCGCCATCTCGCTGTCCGGCTCCGTTTCCCTCGCGGACGACTTGGTCCAAGAGACTCTCCTGAGAGCCTGGAGCAAGTCGGACAAGTTTCAGCCGGGGACCAGCCTTCGGGCATGGCTGTTCACCATTCTGCGCAATATCTACTATTCCAACTACCGCAAGCGCTCCCGCGAGGTGCAAGACAGCGACGGCGCCTATGCCCGGAGGCTGATCGTGTCCGGCGATCAGGAGAGTCATCTCGATCTTGAGGATTTTCGCAAGGCCCTCGCCCGGCTGCCGACAGAACAGCGCGAAGTTCTGATCCTCGTCGGCGCAAACGGCCTATCCTATGAGGAGGCCGCCACGATCTGTGAGGTCGAGATCGGGACGATCAAGAGCCGCCTCAGCCGCGCGCGTTCGAAGCTCGTCGAGCTTCTCGAGCTCGAGCAGGCCTCGGAGCCGGCGGTTGAACGCAAGAAGGTCGGGCAGGCCGGGTAGCGGCTCAGTTGGGCAGCGCCTCCTTCACTGCGCGAATCAGGGCATGCGGAGGCGAGGGTTTCTCGATGATGGAACAGTGCCGCCATTCCGCGAGGCTCGGCTCGTGGCGAGTCTGCCCGGTGTAGAATACGAACGGGACGCCTTCGTCCTCGAGGCGACGGGCGACTGGCGACGCGGTCTCTGCGCCAAGGCGGAAGTCGAGAACAGCGACCGCAAAATCTATCGGACGGGAACGCTTGAGTGCTTCGTCGAGGGTCTGGCACAGGCCGACCACCACTGCGCCGGCGCCTGACAGAGTCAATTCCAGGTCAAGCAGCAACAACGGGTCGTCCTCGACGATGAGAACCCTCACTCCGTCCAGGCACTTGCCGTCATCGTTCGACTGGATCAACATCGCGTAATCGCTTTAATTATCGGCGAAAATGCGGCCTCAGCATCCTAGCTAACAACCGTCGACGGTCCAACGGCCTCCACTCCGGCTTGTTCCGTCGCCTACACGACGCTTGCCCGGATCGGTCCCCAGGGTGGGAACTTTTGCAGGCCGGCCGAGTCATTCCGGGTTCCTTTTTCCAACCTGCGAGAGTCCGACAGTGACGGGTCCCGAGCTTCTCCAATTCGAGGTCATGCGCACGGTCGCGGCGGCGCTGATCAGCGTTTCGATCATCCTTCTTTGGCTGGTTGCCATAAGCAACCGGTAGGGTGCCGGCCGTGCCGCGGACAGTGGAAAGGCGAGGAACTCGGAACCGGTTACCGGCGCGGCTCATGATAAAGCGGACGACGGGGGAGGGGCTTCGCAACAAGTTGACGCACGCCGACCCCGCACATATGGGTTCTCCTGGCGAACGACATGGGGGATTTGGCGCCGGACGGTGGCGCGGACGACGATCTGGAGGGTGGAAATGACCAGTCGAGAGCGACGCATTCGAGAGATCGCGTATCACATGTGGGAGCAGGAAGGTCGACCTGAGGGCGATGGCCACACGCACCGGCTTTGGCTCGCCGCCGAAGCGCGGTTCGAGGCGGAGAACGGCGAGGCCGAACCCGACCACGAGAAGTCGGCCCAACCGGCAAAGCCGAAGGCCGACGAACCAGCGGCTGAAAAACCGGCCCGATCCGCCAAGGCCAAAGCCGCCGAACACGCGCCCAAGAAGAGCGAGAAGAAAGAAAAAACCGGGTCCGCCAAGGCGAAGAGCGCGGAGCCCGTGGACGAAAAGGCGGGCGAACGCAAGTCGAAGGCGAAATAACGGAAGTCTGCAATGGCGCCGCGCGCCTTCTGGAAGGGCTATCTGAAGCTGTCGCTGGTGACCTGTCCTGTCGCCCTGACCCCCGCCACCAGCGACGCCGACAAGATCCGCTTCCACACGCTTAATCGCAAGACGGGAAACCGCGTCGTCAGCCGCTACGTCGACGCCGAGACCCGAGAGCCGATCGACGAAGGCGCCGCGGTCAAGGGCTACGGCCGCGACGAGAGTTCGTTCGTCCTGCTCGAGGACGAGGAGCTCGAGGCGGTCCGGCTCGAGAGCGCGCGCACGATCGACGTCGAGACCTTCACCGCGGCCGGCAGCATCGACTGGCTCTGGTACGAGACGCCGTATTATCTCACGCCGGACGACAAGGTCGGCGAAGAGGCCTATTGCGTCATTCGCGACGCCATGCGGTCGACCGGCATGGTCGGCATATCCCGCCTCGTCCTCCATCGCCGCGAGCGCGCCGTGCTCCTCAAGGCCCGCGAAAACGGCATCGAGCTGTGGACGCTGCGCTACGGCTCGGAGGTGCGCGACCCGGCCGAGCTCTTTCGCAACATTCGGGAAGCCAAGCCCGATCCTGCCCTGCTCGATCTCGTCACGCGGCTGGTTGAGGAGCGCAAGAAGCCCTGGACCCCCGACATGGTCCGCGACCCGGTACAGGAGCGCCTCGCCGAGATGATCGGCGAAAAGAGGAAGACCGTCCAGCCCGCCCACCCGAAGGCGCCGGCGGCAGGGACGGCGCCGAGCAACGTGGTAAACATCATGGACGCGCTGCGCCGGAGCGTGGCCGCCGAGGCGAAGGGCAAGAAGGGCAAGCCGAGGAGCTGACGCCCCGCGGGCGGGCCGCTTCCGCTGGTAACAGGGGCAAAAACAGCGGGTTTCGAGAAGCTGACCCTTGCAGCATGGCGTGAGTGTTGGGAGCTCACGCAGGAAAGCGTTGCGAAAAAATTTTGCGTGACACCTACGGTCCAATGGCCAGACGTTCGTGAATCCCTCGCGACCTCGGCTCGCCATGAGGAAGCAGGAGGCTTACGCGACGAATGCGGGCGCGCTCGCGCGTTGCCAGCAGCTTTGGGGTCGCAAGGATTTCCGTATCCCTCTGCCGAAGGCCGCCTAGCGAGAATGGCCAGCGAGGGACGATAGTGTGGTGTGGGCGCGGCGATCGTGTCCACTGAGTCGATGATGGACACTATCGCAGATGTCGGACGTCGGAAGGCCAAGCACGGATGGGGGCGAGCTCCGGCGACGGACTTGGTCAGCTGATCAGAAGCAACGGATCATTGCGGAGAGCTTTGCGCCAGGCGCGTCCGTTGCGGAGGTGGCGCGCCGCTACGGCCTGAACGCCAACATGCTGTTCACCTGGCGCAGGCGAGAACAGCAGGCGAGCGGCGCGAGCGCTGTCGGCGAGCCAGTGAACATCGTGCCGGTGAGGGTCGTGGGGGCGCAGCCGACTGCGACCGCCATAGCTCCCGGGTCGATGGGCCGGATGGAGATCGTGCTTGTTGGCGGTGAGCGGATCATTGTCGGGGCGGATGTTGACGCCGGCGCGCTCGCTCGCATCGCCAAGGCATTATCGCGGCGATGATCCCGATTCCGACCGGCGTGCGAGTATGGCTGGTGACGGGCCACACCGATATGCGCAAGGGGTTCGATGGTCTGGCTCTGATTGTCCAAGAGACGTTGAAGCGTGATCCGCATTCCGGCCATCTCTTCGTCTTTCGCGGCCGCAGCGGGTCTCTGATCAAATGCCTTTGGAGCGACGGCCAGGGTCTGTGCCTGCTCTCGAAGCGTTTGGAGCGGGGGCGGTTCCTGTGGCCGTCGATGGCTGACGGAACAGTGACGATCTCGAAGGCGCAACTCTCCTATCTTCTGTCCGGCATCGATTGGCGCATGCCGCAAGAGACATGGCGTCCGACGGCGGTTGGATAGAGGAAAAAAATTGCTTGAGAACGCAAAAAGGGGCGCCTCAAACGTCCGATTTTGTGATTTCATCTGATTCGTGGACGCCGATCCTTCCTTCGTTCCCGACGACATCGAAGCGCTGAAAGCCGCGCTGATTGCGGCGCGAGCTGAGACTGCGGCGGTCGGCACCGAACTGGCCAGCGCTCGAGCCGCGACGGCTAACGACCGTTCGCTGATTGCGTATCTTAAGCTCGAGATCGAGAAGCTGCGGCGCGTGATTTATGGACCTCGCGCCGAGCGCACGGCGCGGCTTCTTGACCAATTGGAGCTTCAGCTCGAGGAGGCGGAGGCGGAGGCGACGGAAGACGAGTTCGCCGCCGAACAAGCGCAACGCCGGTCCACCTTAGTCAGATCCTTTGAGCGCAAGTGGCCGAGCCGAAAGCCGTTTCCCGAGCATCTGCCGCGTGAGCGGGTCGTCATTCCCGCCCCGGAGACTTGCCCGTGCTGCGGCTCGGCCAGGCTGTCGAAGCTTGGCGAGGACATCACCGAGACGCTGGAGGTCGTCCCGCGTCAATGGAAGGTGATCCAGACCGTCCGCGAGCGCTTCTCATGCCGAGAATGCGAGACGATCACGCAGCCGCCGGCACCATTCCATGTGACGCCGCGCGGCTTCGCTGGCCCTAATCTTCTGGCGATGATCCTGTTCGAGAAGTTCGGTCAGCATCAGCCGCTCAATCGCCAGAGCGAGCGCTACGCCAGAGAGGGCGTGGACTTAAGCTTGTCGACGCTGGCCGATCAGGTTGGCGTCTGCGCTTTGGCGCTGTGGCCGCTCTATGCGCTGATCGAGGCGCATGTTCTTTCCGCCGAGCGGTTGCACGGGGACGACACCACGGTTCCGATCCTGGCGAAAGGCAAGACCGAAACCGGCCGCATCTGGACTTACGTTCGCGACGATCGGCCATTCGGCGGCAAGGATCCGCCCGCGGCGCTCTATTACGCCTCGCGCGATCGATCGGGCGAACATCCCCAGCGACATCTCAAGTCCTTTGTCGGCATCCTGCAGGCCGACGCCTATAGCGGCTATGGTCGGCTTTATCTCGCTGATCGCCGGCCACGCCCGATCGTTGAGGCGCTGTGCTGGAGCCATAGCCGGCGCAGATTTTTCGAGCTCGCTGATATCGCCTCGAACGCGCGGCGCGGCAGGGACGCTGTGCCGATCTCGCCGATCGCCTTGGAGGCGATAAGGAGGATCGACGCCATCTTCGACATCGAGCGCGAGATCAATGGCCTCTCGGCCGAGGAGCGGCTCGCTACGCGCCGCTTAAGGAGCGCGCCTCTCGTCGCGACGCTGGAGGAGTGGCTGCGCGCCGAACGCGCAAAGCTCTCCCGGCACAATGGCGTCGCCAAAGCCATCGATTACATGCTCACCCGTTGGTCGGCCTTCTCCCGCTTCCTCGAAGACGGGCGCATCTGTCTTACGAACAACGCGGCGGAAAGAGCGCTGCGCGGTCTGGCCTTGGGAAGAAAGTCATGGCTCTTCGCCGGCTCGGAGCGCGGCGCTGAGCGCGCCGCGCTAATGTACACGCTGATCCAGACCGCCAAGCTCAACGACGTCGATCCGCAGGCTTGGCTTGCCGACGTTCTCGCCCGCATTGCTGATCAGGCGATGAGCAAACTCGATGAACTCTTGCCGTGGAACTGGGACAATCCGAAACTCGACGCTGTCGCGGCGTGAAGGAGCGATCATGCGGCAACGGCAATGGACCCCGGTGAGGAGCCGGGCGCCTTATCCCAGACTGAGAAGGCCGCCATCACCGCCGCCTGTCAGCGACTGATCGACGAGGTATTGAAACCGCGATTCCTGCCTGTCATCCGGCCGACCGACTTCAACTACCCGGTTGACATCTGCGGCAAATGGCGTGGAACACGCTATCGCTTCATTCAGCGCTATCGGTCCGGCTTTCCCGAGAACCTCGGCGAGGAGTTTGATGCGCCATTCACGCGTCTGGACTGGATCAGCCCCGGGCGCTTCGACCTTCAATGGCATCGGCATACCGGCGAATGGTTCTGCCTCCATCGCGGCCTGTCCCTGACCGAAGCACTGAATACAATCATCGCTGACGGTCTGCTACACCCGCTCTGAATCCGCGCCCCTCGCCGGAGGGTTACGGATTTCCATAATCCCTTCATCATTTAAAAATCCGGCACACCGCTTTGGAGCACCGTCCAGCCCGAAGCCGTCGCGAACGGACGAGACACCGACGCGCCGACACGTCGCGGTTTGCTTCGTGATATAGCAGACGTGGTTAGGAGAACGTCCGGAAGTTTAGCATCCGGCCGTCTAACGGCATCGGAGAAAGAGCAGTGGAAAAGAGCATTGAGGGTTTGGCGGCCGAACTATAGAGTGCCGTCTTGAACCGTTTCTCCGGAGCCAGCTGTCCAGCAAGCCGTCAATCCCGGGACCGCTTGCGTGTGGCGCCCCGAAGTTACTCATACTCGCCAAATATCCATATTATTTTCGGCTCCTCGCTGAACGGGACCTCGTGACGCCATACGACTTTCTTTACAAACGAATATTATTTTCGTTCTCCCTCCAGGGCGCCCGTAGCCTGGAAGTTGAGCTCTGAGTCAACGTACGACACTATCTCGGCCGACGGACATTGCTAGATGGATATTCGCCGAACGAGACGCGTTCTAAACGCCGGATCCGGTCCCGCTGGAGCCAAGTCGTTGCATCCTGTGTTCAACCAGTCCCTATGGACCGAGCTGTCTATCGACATTGACCCGAGTAACCGGGCGGACTTCATCGGATCCGTTTGCGACATGCGAAGCGTGATTGAAGACGACACTTTCGACGCGATTTGGTCATCCCACTGCATCGAACATCTTCAGGATCACGAGGTGTTGCCTGCGCTGCGCGAATTTAGGCGTGTTTTGCATGACGACGGCTTCGTCGTGATCAACTGCCCGAACATAGACGCAATTGCGAAACTGCTCGTCTTGGAGGACATCGAGTTGGTCGCATATCTCTCTTCTGCCGGTCCCGTCCGGCTCCTCGACATGATCTTCGGCCACAGTCCTTCGATCGAAGCGGGGCGTGCCCACATGGCCCACAGGACCGGCTTCACTGTTGATCGTCTCGGCCGGATGGCGACGCGCGCTGGGTTTGCAGAAGCGCGCGTGGTCGAGGGCGAGAATTACGATTTATGGGCTGTGCTGATGATGCCGAAAGCTGAGTCGTCGACATTGGCCGCCCTCTTCGAAGGGACAAACATTGCGGTCCTATTTCATGATCAATCTGCACAAGGCCCGCTGGCTTCCCAGGCGACGAGGCGGAAGCGCGTTCGCATCCTCGGAACCTGACGCCAGCCTGTCCTGTACAACTGACGCTGTCACTTAGTCGTCACGCGTAGCTTCATCCGCACGAGGTCGCGCCGCAATGTGCCGTCGCATCCATCGAAATGTCTACGGACGAAATAAAGATAGGGATCGGCTTTAACAACGTCGAAGTTCCGGGACGGGGAGTCCACGTCGATGAGCGACGGGTAGGCGAAACGATCTTGGCCACAAACGTTTGACCAGGGCGTCTGGAGCGGAAGGAACATGCGTCCATCGCTCCAATGAATCAGATCCGTCGAGTCCGAGTAGTAAAAGCCGCTTTCTCCCAACTTCTTCGAAGCGAATGCGCTGACTGCCACATAGGTTTCGTACTCAACTGCATAAGTTATCGATCCGACGATCCCTTTCAGCCCCTTCAGAGGCGCGCATGGCCTCGCCTTGCTAGCGTCGTCCCGGTACGGATCGATGTTGGCCGAGAACCCTTTGCCGTCGTAGAAACGCCATGACTCCGGCCGGGTGACGTCGTCAGTTCGAAATAAGCAGGTTCCGGCCTGTTGCGCGCCCTCGGCCTCGGCGCGGATCAATGCGAAATAAGCCTCGCCCCGCTTGACGATATTGGTCGGTTCGAAGAATCCGCGATTGTGGCCTTGATCGACGTCCTGTCGAATAGGAATCGAAGCAACCGGACGCTCGCCGACGCGAAAAAACGTCTCACCTGCGTCGTCCGAGCGCAACAAGACGATCGCATTATACCAGCACTGCATATAGGTCGAAAAACGGCAGCGACCGGCATGCCGGTGCGCCTGATATTCGTCATGACCGAGGGCGAAAATCGTTCGACCGCTGTCGGACCATGTCGCAGCGATCCAGACGCGGTCGCTGTAGTCCTCGGGATTTGGCGATCCCTTGCCCGCGAACACGACGGCGCAGTTACGCACCATCGAATTAAGGCTTTTTCCGAGAAATCGTCTGTTATCGAAATGCGTGGAGAACCCGACCACGCTCGTGGGCGTAGTGCGGACGGCTCGCAACGGGGCATCCGGAATGTCGTCGTCAGCGCAACGCGAAGTGTTCCAATCGAAAATCAATTCGATTGGCCCATTAGGCGCCAGGGCCGGCACGGGAAGGGTGTTAGATTCCGCGCTACCACCGACTGCACAGAATAGGCTTATGGCGACCGCAATCGCCCGGAGCTTCATGCAACAGCCGCCATCGCCGGCGGCTCTTCGACTGGCGCGCGGCAAGGCGTCCCAGCTTCCGCCAAAAGACCTTGAAGGCTTTGACTCAGCTCGATTCCGGCCCCTGTTAACATCTCGACGTAGCGGCGACCGAGCGCGGAGCGCGTGCGATCATAGCCCGCGACGTCGAACGTGAACAGCGAAGAGATCGCGCGCAAATCGAGCGGATCCGGAAGCTCATTAAATTTGCGCACAGGAATGTGCATCGTCTGGCACATTTCGAGGGTGCGGCTGTCGTGCGCGATGACTCCGCCTGGCGTGCCCGCTTGGATCGCGAGCATCACGCCGTGAAACCGTGCGCCAACAACGAAGTCGAAATTGCGCATCGATTCCATCCAGGAGCTCGCGTCAGAAAAACAAACCGCATAGCGCTTGCACCATATGCGAAACTGTTCATGGGAGAGTTGAGGCCGGATGTACTCGTGCAGCGCGGCCGACGTATTGGCGTCGATACGAGACCATTCTCCGCGGGAGAGGCGGATCATGTCGATTTCGGACTGAGCGACATACAGCCCGGAGGTTGCTTCGACGAGCTCGGCAAGCGATTGCTCTATCGCCCTGAGGTGCGGCCAGAGATGCAGGCCGGCAGGCACGGCAATCCGGTCGAGGCGCAGATTGTCGAACTTTTCGCCCAGGGCCGCGCCTAGGAGAGGATCGGGATTGATGAAGTTGGACGGACAGCCGACGACAACTGCACGGTTCGCTGCCCCATGCCGCTCGACCTGCTGCCGCGAGAATTCGCCCCGAACCCCAATGTTGGGCGTCTTGGAGGGCGCGTGCGCGGCGACGACATCCAGCCATCGCCTCGTTCCAGCGCTCAATGCAACGATCGCCTCAGTCGTGGGCGCTTGCGCGCCGAGGCCAACCGCGACAACCGGAAGCCCAATCTTTTCCAGCGTCAGCGCCGGGTGCTCGAGATCGGTGTGAGGACCCAACTGATTGGCGCAGGCTATCACAACGACATTGCATGTCTCTCGAATCTTCTCCGGCGAGGCGTGCCAGGGGAAAATTTCAACATGCGGCGACAAATGATTCCAAATCGCCTGAACGTAGGCGAAGTTGCCCGTGTTGCCTCCGGATTTCTTAAGGAGGTGCTCCGATGGGAAGCGATAGGAGTCTTCTGCACGGAGATCAGTGGCAATGAGCGCGACTTTCATTCTGTCCTCTATTCTTGAGTTCACCCGGGCAGGAAGTCCTCTTCCTTCAGCGCCAACGATCATCCAACCAACGCGAGATATGAGTCCGCGCATTCCTCAAGAGACAACGGCTTTCGAATGTTCGCTTTCAATTTCTCCCAGAGCCCGGGCTCGCTCACGGCCCTTATCACCGTCTCCGCGAGATCCAGCGGATTTCGCACCTCAAAATGGAGGCCGTCGACGCCATTGCGAACCTTTTCAGCCATGCCCCCGATCCCGGAGCATATGACCGGCCTACCGTTGCAGAATGCCTCCTGGATGACCATCGGAGAGTTCTCCCACCAAATCGACGGCACGATTACCCAGTCGACCTTGCTCATGCGCTGCGTGAGCTCGGTCTGTTCGTAAGGCCCGACCCAGCGCAATACCCCTTCCATGATCAAGGGCTTTCTCAGCGTTTCGATCAATTCCTGAAACCACTGTCCCTGCGATTTGAGATTGGCGCCGTGGATTTCGAAGATCATCTTGGCGCGGAATTCACTGGAAATAAGATGGATTGCCTGAAGCAGGATTTCGACGCCCTTATACTCTGTGATCTGTCCAAAGAAGCCAAACCGGGCTCTGAGCCGAGCGGCGGACGGATCTGCTTTCGGCGAAGAGGATGACGTCTGCCCGTTTTCGATTGTTACGATGTGCTCCGCCGGGATTCCCCATTCGATGTACCGCTGGCGCAGAAATTCGGATGGAGCGACGAAAGCGTCGGCGTACTCAAAGTTCTTTTGTATGTAGTGCTTGCGCAGCCAGAAATCCTGCGTCGTTCGCTCGGGGAAGCAGTTGCTGCAGTCCTCGATGCTTTCGCGGTAGCAGAGTTTCTTTGTTTTGTTTTTCACCATCTGACCGTTACGATTGCAGATGGCGACATATTCGTGCAACGTAACGATCAACACGCAATCTGGCAGGGTCAGCTTGATCTCGCGCAGAACCTCCACGCCGAGGTGGACATAGTGATGCAAAATAACGACGTCCGGGCGCTCTGTCTTCAGAAACTCGCGGAAGACGCCGAACACCGACATCGGATTTTGTGTTCGTAGCCGAAACCAGTCACCGACGTCCTGCCGCCACAAATATTCCCCTGGGCGACGCATCATGATCGTGCCGTGGCCCTGAGATGAGATCTCGGTGCGCGCAAGAAAGGTCGCCTCACCGAAGGATCGCCTCGCCCTGAGGGTCCGAAAGAGGTTGTAGGCTGCAATTTCTGCGCCTCCGACGCTGAAGTCGGGATGCGCGTGCGCGATGACCATGGCCTTCATCCTGAAGTCGCCTGCTGCCTGTCGACCGCGCACATGTTCGCTATCGCGGCGCCCCAGCGCGCATGGTGCCGCCAGGCGTTGTACCGCGCGACGTAATCGCGAAAGCTCGGGGTTCCAATGCCGCTAAATGATTGGCGCTCGAGGTGGATCAGGGTCACCGGGAGCGGAAGGCAGGCAATCTCTAGGCCCTGCTCCCGTACCTTCAGGCAAAGGTCGGAATCCTCGAAATCCCCAATCAGAAATTTCTCATCGAGTCCCCCAACAGCGTTATACACTCCCCGTTTCAAGAGCGCGCATGCGGCTGTCACGGCTTGGCGCTTGACGAATTTCTCCTTCGTAGGCGGTCCGGGCAGTCCTGCCCCTGGGTGCTTGTTGAGATAGCTCTGCCACGTCGGTTCCCACTGAAAACCCATGCCGTCGTGCTGGACGGCGCCATTCGGGTGATGCAATCGCGCGCCCAACATTCCAATCTCGGGATGAGCGGCAAGGACCGAACGCATCCGCTCCAACCAGCCGGATGCGATCGGAATGACGTCCGAATTCATCAACAAGACGAACGGAGCCCGCGAATTTGCGACGCCGAGATTTGTTGCGCCTGAAAAACCCCGGTTCTCGCCGCTCCAGATCGTTCGAAAAGGAACGCCGAAGCTAGCCTCGAACATAGGCGCATCGGCCGCCAACGCCGAGACGAGCCGATGATCGTCGATGACATAGACGAGCTCGACGCCCTCGATAAAATCCGGATCATCGGAGAACGCCAGCAATTGATTCAGCATGAAGTCGTGCCGCCCATACAGCGGCACGACGACCGAGCATTTCGGGCTTGCCGGCTGGCGTCCATATTCGCAGATCGACGGATGGGATCTCGAGCGTCGGGCGATCTTCCTTTCGATAAGGGCGTTTATGATGGCTCCATCGTGATTGGTCAGTCTGTCGGCAAATTTCTCCCGGGGGGTCGGCAATTCGAACGCCCAGCGCGCAAAGCTTACAGGCTCGACCGGAGCCGGCGACCATTTGATCTCCGACAGCTCGTAGGATGTATCATCTGTCGATGCGATCAAGCGAACGACGCCACCCATGCGGAGCGGACCGCTCCACCCCTGCAAGAAGCCTGCGTTGAACACGTAATCGCCAAACTCGCTACCCATCGCGTCAATGATGTCGTTGCGCGTCCAGCGAACCGCGCCTTTGAGCGGGACAACCGCCCCCTCTTCGTCGACGAGGCGGAAGGAAATGTCGGGCTCCCCGACGGTCCAACCGACCACCAGTCCACCGACGCCTTCCACGCCTCTCGCGGTCTCGAGATGACCTCGAACGCGGTTAAACCCGAGAGGGGGCGCCTCGAGATGTTTCACAAGAGCCGATATCGCGACGGGGTTATGAACGAATCCTTCGAACAGACGTCCCGCCCGTGAGCGATTTTCTATGAGGAACTGCGCGAGCTTCCCGGGCGTGCCTTGCTCCGGGACCATTACATCGATTTGCAGCGGCTGCCCGGAGCCGGCTCGCAGTTGCACCTGTATGTCGCCGCGCGGCCGCTTCCGCCAGATCGCAAGGAATCCTTTGACGAGATCGGCTGCGACGCTGTACCCGGCTGCGACGTCGTCTCTGGCGAAGAGTGTCAGCGAAGGGAGCATTGGAACGCCGGTTCCACCGACGGCGATGAACGTCACATCTTGTCCGCCGATCGCCCATCCTTCTACTACGAGTAAGTCACCATCGACGAGCACGCGATCGACAGAAAGGCCCGTTGCGACCCCATCGCGCGACCGCCGAACCACTGGCGAAGAGATTTGTGAAGACTCGGCCCGAAGAGCGCTCATGTCAGGCGCTCCAAAGCCGAGCGAGCGTCCTTCAAGCCCGCCTTCGCCGCCCTCTCGATCCATGTTCGTCCCTCTTCCTCATTAGCCTCAATCCCGACGCCATTGCGCAACATGACTCCCCAGTTGAACATCGCCAGCGGATGCCCGGCCGTCGCGGCTGCCGCGTAAAGCCGCGCGCCTTGGGCGATATCCTGTAGGGTCCCATCCCCGATGCAACACGCAACTCCGAGCTCGAAGGTCGCCGCAGCGCTTCCGTTACCTGAGGCTCGGCGCAGCCACTCAATCGCTTCCGCCTGCGAGTGCGCGGCGCCCTTGGTTGCCCGCAAAATTAGCGCAAGCCGGTATTGCGACTCCGCGTCCCCAGCTTCGGCGCCAACGCGATACCAGCGGGTCGCTTCTTCTACATTCACGGGCCAATTGAACTGGCCCGAATGAATCTGGGCTAGTCGCCGTGCAGCCGGCGCAAAACCTGCTACGGCAGCCTCCCGAAGCAGTCCTTGGGCTCTGTCGACCTCTTGTGGAACGGACTGTCCGACGAGGTAAAGCGAAGCGAGCGAAACCTTGGCCTCATTATCGCCGGCTTGGACGGCCTTCTCGAGCCATAACCGTGCCGACTCTGGGTCATGCGCAGTGCTGTCTCCGCGTAGCAAGCAATGCGCGAGTGCGACCTGGCTGGCAGCGACCCCGTTCTCGGCCGCGATCGTGAACCACTTGGCGGCGGCGGCAACGTCCCTCTCGACACCCTCACCTCGTGCGTAAAGGCACGCGACGTTATGCGCCGCAAGCGGATCGCCCTTCTTAGCAGATTGCAGGAACCAACGGGCCGATTCACGCAGATTTGCGGCGACTCCGGCACCGGTTGCGCTGAGCCGTCCCACTATGAACTGCGCGCGCGCATCGCCGAGCTCGGCCGCTCGCCGATACCAGATGTAAGCCTCGCGGAGGTCAGGCTCGACATGCGCGCCGCGACTATAGAGCTCAGCCAAAGCGAGGATCGAATGCAGATCATTCTTCTTGGCCGCGCGCCGAAAATAGCTCTCGGCGCGGACAAGATTGCGAGGCAGCCCATCGCCGCTAAGCCTCATGAGTCCCGCCTGGTACAGCCCTTGGAGGTCGTCGGCTTGCGCCGCCGTTTCGTAATAGGCGCCGGCTCTGTCTTTGTCGCGCGGTCGGCCTTGACCTGTCATGAGTATCGTCGCGATTGCTACTGCGGCTCTCGGATGCCCTTGCGCAGCCGCTCGCTCATACCAATCCGCAGCAGCCGCGGGGTTGGATGGCTGACCGAGCCCGCGAAACAGCATGTCCCCCAGACGAAACTGCGCGGAGGCGACGCCCGCATCGGCGGAGAGCTGCAGCCGCTGGCGCGCTGCCGCGAAATCGCGCGGGCGAACCTGCCCTTCGAGATAGATCGAGCCGATTACGCTATCCGCCTCGCGAACCCCGTTTTGACTGGCCTCCTCCAACCATCGCAGGCCTTCGACGGGATCAGAACGGACCTCGAAGCCCGAAGGGAATAGCGCGTGCGCATTCTTTTGCGCCAAGTGTGCATCGTGCGCCGTGGCCGCACTGTGCCATTTGGCGGCCCCCCCGCCTAGGGCGCCATTCAGCAGAATGAGCCCTAGACGAAATTGCGCATCGGCGTGTCCGTGGCTCGCGGCCTCGCGATACCACTTCACCGCTTCAGCTAAATTTCGCTGCACTCCCTCGCCTTTAACGTAGAGTTCCGCGATCCGAAACGCCGCTTCGTTGGAACCCGCCAAGTGCGCAATCTGCCACCGCCGCAGCGCGGAAAGGAAGCGCCTTTCGGTATAGGCCGCCGCGCCGCGCCCGATGTGACGCGCAATGCGCACCCGCTTAATCGCAGCAGTTAGCGTTCCTGAAGGCGCTGCGGCAGATTTGCTCATGGCTCGCGCATCGCCTGCCCGAGATTACGAATTATGCCCCCGACGAGATAGGCGCCGAGCGCTCGTGAGCCCACTTTGACGTCGGCGATCAGAAGTCATGCCTGGAATGAGACGAAACGTGCTCGGCACGTTGATCAGGTTGATTGCTTGGATCGCAATCCGCACGCGGTAGTAGGCGGGGATTGCCGCGCCGTTGTCATCGGTCGTGAACGCGTCCTCGCTGATCCACTTGACCTTTCCCGCAACCGTTCCATGCTCGGCAAAGTTGAAAGCGTCGATTTTCAGAGTCGCTGGGTCTCCGGGTCGAACGAACCCGACGTCTCGGCTCGCGACTTGGACCTCCGCCTCCAGCGGTGCGTTCATCGGCGCCAGGGTCAGCAGCGTATCGCCTTCCTTGAGGACGGACCCGACGGACAGATGGGCCAAATTCAGCACCATCGAGTGCTCTGGAGCCAACAAACGGACCAGGTCTTTATGCTTCGTCGCCTTCTCCAGCTGCGCGCGCGCCCCATCGCGGTTGTTGCGCGCGGTGACCAGGTCTTGTGAAGTTGCCGACGACCATTGCTCGATGAAGGCGGAGCGGTCGGCCTTGACGGAAGCCAGCTGGTGTTGAGCTTCGACAAGGCTATTGTGATCGAATTCCATCGTCCTGAGCGCTTCGACTTTAGCGTCTGTTGACAACAGCACGTTCAGAAGCGACTCGTCGCCGTGTTGGAGCAGGGTGCTGCGCATTCCCTGGACTTGAGTTGCAATCTGGACGTGCTCTTTGTACCGGCTTTCGTCGCCCTGAAACTTCTCGATGGTGGCCTCGGCCTGCGCGATTTTCTCATCAAAGCTGTCCACCTGAGCCGAGTATTGCGCCGCGCGCTGGTCAAAGAGCTGCTTCTGCAACTTCTGGTATTTCTCGAGGTTCGAATCTGCATTCGGCGGGAACACCAGATTCGCGCCGGCGAGCTCGGCCTCCTCCCGGGTGATCTGGGCGTTTAGGCTGTCGATCTGCAGTTGCAATTGGTCGACGTCAGCAGTGGCGAATGTCGGGTCCAACGTCGCCAGTTGCCGGCCCTTCTCGACCACCTCTCCTTCGCGCACGTCGATGGTCTTGACGATCGACGGGTCAAGCGCCTGAAACACGAGCGGAGTCTCGACGGAAACGATCCTTCCGCTGGTGCTTGAAATGACTCGATCCACGCGGGCGATGCCCAGGATGAGCGCGGTGGCGAGCAACGCTGCGCCGAGCGCAAGCACCGTGGCGCGCGCGCTGAACGGCTCATCCGCGTGACGGATTGCGTCGATTTCCGATTGGAATTGTCGAACCGCGGCGGGAACCGCATCGCTAGCCATGGACGCCTCCTCGTAAAGAGACGACGCCGGCGCTGCGCGACGAGACGTGCCGATTCTGCTGATGCCAGAGACCGCTATAGATTTCGCAGCTCTCCAGTAGTTCTTCGTGCCGGCCGACCGCCGCGACCTTTCCCCGTTCGAGCACGAGGATGGCGTCCGAATTCACGAGCGAAGACAGTCGGTGCGAGATCACGATCACTGTTCGACCGGCTGCGATGCGACGAATGTTCTCATTGACGATGGCTTCACTGTCCGGGTCGAGAGCGCTCGTGGCTTCGTCGAGGATCAATATTTTCGGGTCGAGGATCAGCGCCCGGGCGATCGCCAGCCTCTGGCGCTGTCCCCCCGACAGATTGGGAGACCCCTCAAAAATAAAGGTCTCGTAACCCCGCGGGAGTCGATCTATGAATTCTTCGGCGCCCGCGAGCCGAGCGGCCTGGACAACCTCATCGAAGCTCGCCTGAGGTTTGGCCGCGGTTATGTTTTCCCGGATTGTTCCGCTGAACAGGAAATTTTCCTGCAACACAACGCCCAGACTGCGTCTGAGATGGGTGACGTCGTACTCGCGTACATCGACCCCATCGACCTTGATGAGGCCCTCGTAATCCGAGTGCAGCCGCTGAAGCAGACGCGTTACTGTCGTTTTCCCGGATCCGCTGCGGCCGACAATACCGAACGTATATCCGATCGGAACCTCGAACGAGACGCCGTCGAGCGCCGGTGTCAAAGCGCCGGAGTATTTGAAGCGGACCTTGGCGAATTCAACGTGCCCCTTGAGCGGGGTCCGGACCCCGTGCTCGGCGATCGCCTCCTCCTTAGGCTGGTTGACCAGCTTGGCGACAATGCCCAGCGCCAACCGCGCTTCATCGTATTGATTAATCAGCTGCGCCATTTGGAGCAGCGGTCCGGAAACGCGCTGGGTCAGCATCAGGAACGCGAACAGCGCTCCAGTATAAACCGGATCGTTGGTCGTGATTGCGAAATAGACGCCCAGCGCATAGGTCCCGTTGACCGCAAGGCGCTCGAGCGGGCGAACGCCGACCTGGATGATCGCCGAAATGTATCCCTCGGCCAGCTTCAGCTTGGCGATGCGCGCGACATGGACGTCCCACTGCCGCCGCTGACGGTCTTCGAGGGACAGCGACTTCACGGTCCGGATTCCATGAAGGGTCTGAAAAAGAAACGCGCCTCGCTCACCTTCCGCATGCAGAACCGCGCTACTGCGCTTGCGGTAAAAGGGCAGCATCAGAACGAGCCAGCCAACGATCAAGCCGCAGATCGCGAGCACGATCAAAGTTAGCAGAGGGCTGAAAAAGAACATCACCGGCACGAACACGAGGAGCGTCATTGAATCGAGGACGGTCCCGAACAGCTGGCCGGTAAGAAATCCGCGAACCTTCCAGATCTCGTTCATATCGCGGCCGATGATGCCGACCTGTGTCCGTTCGAAATAGTCGATCGGGAGTTTCAGGACGCGGTCGAGTAAATATTCGGAAAGCCGGACGTCGACGCGCGCCGTGGTGAACAGGACGAGAAACGACCGCAGGTACGCGAAGACGGCCTCGAAGACGATGATCACGCCCATCGAGATACATAAGACAGCGAATGTGTTCAGGCTTCCGTAATAGATCACCTTGTCTGCGAGGAGTCGCCAGAAGATGATCGGCGCAAGCGCGAACAGGCTCAGCGCCATCGCGCAGATGACGAGATCCCTGACGACCCGCCGCTCCCGCATAACGAGCGCCATGATCAGGGCGAGACTGAAAGGTTGCTCCTCGTCGGCGTGGTCGTAGTTGCGACGTAGGAGCACAACGTCTCGCGTCCAGGCTCCCTCGAACCGGGTCCGGTCGACAACCAGCTTGCCGTCGTCCCCCGCCTTCGGATCGCGCAAGATCACGGCAGGCGCTTCGCTGCTTACGTCCAGCCCTTCGAGAACCATACTAGCGCCGCTCGTCAAGCTCACGATGACCGGAAGCGACTTCTTCAGATGCGACAGACCGCGCCAGGTCAGTCGAACCCGCTGTGCTCTCAACCCCAAGCGCGCGGCGCATCGCACAATTTCTTCGGCCGACAGCTCGGCGCCGGAAAGACGATTGTCGACCGTCGTCTGCATGGCCGAGACGTGGAGTCCGTGATGCCGCGCGACCAGCGAAATGCACTCGACCCCGCTCGGGACGCGCACAGCGTCGTCGGATATGTCGGCCTTCATTGCGCTTAGCGCAGTCATTGCCGTTCCCGATACGCCGCGCACCCTCGAGGGCTGCTCATGCTGCGATTGCCGCTGTCCGTTCCGGACAACGGACGCCCATCGCGCGGAGCGCGTCTCGCACGCAGACCTGTTTGTCGAACCTTTCGGCGACGGTTTGTCTCGCCGCTGCGCCGCGCTTGGATGTCGACCCGCGGCTTGCGAGCGTGTCCACGACGGCCTGCGACAGCGCCGAGTGGTCATGAAACGGAACCAGGACTCCGTTTCTGCCGTCCTCGATAACCTCCCGGACAGGGGCGGTATCGGACGCGACGATCTCGCATTCGGACGCCATGGCGTCCAGCAACGACCAGGATAGAACGAACGGATAGGTCAGGTAGACGTGGACGGACGACACTTGAAGCAAATTCAAGTAGGAGCCACGGTCAAGCGAGCCCACGAAATGTACCCGGGACAGGTCGAGGTCCGAGACAACCTGGTCGAGGCAATGCGCCTTCCATGTCTTTCCAACCGGCGGAGCATGGCTGTAGGAGTTGCCATCACTGCCCGCAATGACGACATGGGCATTTGGCCGCGCGCGCTGGATCCCGGGTAGAGCGCGCAGGAAGACGTGATATCCACGAACCGGTTCGAGATTGCGCGACGCGAAGGTAACGATCTCGTCCGCTTTCGTGAGGACTTTGCCGCCGGGCAATTTGAGACGCGCCCTCTGATCCGGCCGCGTGCTCGCGAGATCGACCCCCTCGTGAACAACCTCGATCTTGTTATGAAACTCCTTTGGAAAGGTCGAGCGTTGCCAGCGAGTCGGCGAGACGCCCAAGTCTGCCTCGGCCAGGGCGACGAGCGAGCCAGCGTTCTTGCACTGCAGGGCAGCGATTCCGTCCACTCCCATCCTCGGACCCTCTGGATCGAAGTGAACGTCCTGTCCCTCCGCACGGTAGAAAAATTCACAGTAGACGGCGATTCGCGCCTTCGGAAAGATCGCCCGCAACGGCAGCGATTCTCCCCAGCCGCTATGGGCGAGGATACAATCCGGACTAAAGCCAGACGCCGCGAGCGCGCTCGCCGCCATCAGCACCTGGTCCCCTCGCCAGCATTCGGCGTCGAAGCGGCGCGCGAAGGGATGCGTGGCCGAGAGATCGACTTGTGGAACCTGATACCGGTGGACCGCGACGCCTTCGACGGCCTGCGCGCCCTGGGCGCCGATGGCGGCGAGTTCGAACGAACCCACCTTTCCCAATTCCTCCGCAACATTTCGGAATTGAGCCGGAAAGTTGTTGTGGACGAAGAGAAATTTCATCGAAAGCGTAGCCCCTGTCGCCAGTTCGCCACCCTATGAAAGATAGTGAAGGCGAGGTTCCCGCCGCTGGGCGCGACCCGGGGGCCGCGCTCCAGGCAAAGACCGTGATCAGTGCACGACCCTGTTGTGACCGTCGGCGAAGTCGATCGTGACATTGCTGACGGTAAGGACCTGATGATTGCTGAATTGGATCGTCGTGACCCCGTGTACGCTCACCTCGCTCCTGATTGAACCCGAGGTTTGGTCCGTCTGAACCGTCGTCGCATGGCCGCCGTAGATCACGTCATTCCCGTGCAGGCCGACATTGACGAGGTCGGAGCCGCTGCCACCCTGCACGAATTCGTCACCGTAGTTGATGTTTATCGTGTCGTGACCGCCGCCCAAGATCGTGTCGTGGCCATCGCCGCCAAAGATCGTGTCGTGCCCGGCGCCGGCGATGAGCAGATTGTCCCCGTGGGAGACCTCCAGGAGATCGGAGCCTTGTCCGCCCATCAGCGTGTCGGACGGCGTCAAACCAGGGCCGGACTGAGCCGGCTGGAAAAAGCCGCCGCCGCCGTGTCCGCGCTCGTTATCGCTCCCTTGCCAGCTTCGGTCGCCACCGGAAGGGCCGCCGTGTCCGCGCCCGATATCGCTCCCTTGCGAGCTTCGGTCGTTACCGGAAGGATCGAAATTGCCGCCGATCAGCGTCGAGCCCCCTGATCCGGCTTCCAGCAAGCTCGAACCGCCTCCGATCAAAGTGTCATGCCCCGCGCCGCCGATCAGCGTATTCTCACCGCTTCCGGCGATCAGGACGTTCTCGCCGTGGGTGACTTTGAGCGACTCGGCCCCTGCGCCTCCGACCAGCGTATCGCCTCCAGGACCCGTGTCGACGACTTTGACTGAGCCATCCCCTGCGGCGATCAGCGTCGCGCCGTTGGTGTTGACAGCAATGTCGTTGTTCGCGCCGGTATCGAGAAGAATCTGCACGCCCGAGGGCAGAGTCTGCGCGCCGCTCGTGTCGACGACGTCGACGCCAATTCTGCCGAACCAAGGATTGACGATTCCGGCGCTCTTGATCGCCTCGATGATCGCATTCTCGGTGCCTGGCGAGTAATTCCGATCCAGGAGCGATTCAAGGTTGCTGTAATTCAGGTTGTAGATGGCCACTGAGATACTCCCTTACCCGGCGTGCGAAAATTGTGGTCCTCAGCTCACTGCGGCGGCGCGGAAGACGCGCACGCGTGGTTGCGCTTCGCGTCCAGGCGGGCGATCACGCCCAGGCAAAAGAACGGGCGCACGGACGCTCAGTCGCCGCTCGGGGCTGACTTCGAAGCGAAACCCCACAAGGGGATCGCGTCCTAAGGGGCTCACCAATTCGACTTCGCGACCCCGTTTTTTTAGAATTGCTGAACCTAGAAAGAGCGCCTCCGCGTCAAGAATGAAGCGATGCGCCTGATCGCCCGTCAGTCGGAGGCGCAGTCCCGCGAGAGCACGGTTCTGCCCGCGGCTTCCCGCGTAGGTTCCTGCGCCGTTCCAGTCGGACCAGCCCGCGTCTCTGCCGGAACCGAGCACCTGAAGTTCAAAGTGGACTCCCGAACTCTCGAGGGCTCGTAGCTCCAGACCTTCGATGCGGCCCGGAGCGTCAGGGCCTGCCGCCCACTGCCCAGGGGTCACCCAGATATCGCCGCGTCTGGAGATGTGTGCGAGGAAAAGCGCACTGGAGGGGACGCGGACGTCAGCAACCGAGACCGTGGAAGCCGCCACTTCATCTTCCGCATGCACTGGTCGGCTGCCATTGGCCTGGTTCGATCCGACTGACTGGCTTCCGATGGATTCCAGTTTGAATGCCGCATCCAGCGAGCCATTCGCGCCCTGTCTCCTGACGCCAATCCGCAGCGCGCCATGGTCGGTCGCCCGAATGAAGAGCGCGGATCCCGGGTGCTCCAGCCGCCCCGGAACGCATCCGGGCGCTGATATGATCTTGATGTCGCCTTCGGATTCCCGAACGGGCAATACGAGCGCGGTCGGGGGACCACCTTTGTCGCCGCCAAACTCGTAGCGCAGAACGTATAGTCCCGGCGCAACGAACAGCGAGGAGTCTCGATCGAACTCTAACTCTGGCTCTGGCACTGGCTTCACCACCTGCCGGCTCCGTCTCGCGACGCGCACTCTCGACAGAGCCAACTATACGAGCAAAAATGTCACGCACAACAACTTACCTTGCGAGACATTGTTGAGATTATTAATTTCAGTTAAACGCTTGTCATTACTTTCTATTAGATCAAATGGTCATTGAGTATTGATTATGATATTAGATATTGTCATACTACGAACTTGGTCTCGCCGATATCACATGTGCGCGATCGGTCTTTCAAGAATAACTGGAATGATAACTGACCATACGTCAAAGTCTTCAAGCAGACGTCGCCGGACAGAATCGGGTGCGGCATCCAACACATCGGCTTTATCTGGCGGCGATAAAGCAGCCAAACTCAGCCCTCCATGACTCCGCTCGCTTCGACCGCGCCGCTGCCCAAACGGGCAAAGTCGCCGTTTGCCAGAATGACTCTGTCCCGCCACACAGAGAGGCTTCTGGTCGATCCCCGGCGGCAAGACGAATTGTTGGCTTCGCTTTCTGCGGAGGCGTTGCGCAGGCGCGAATTCGACGCCGCTTTCATGTTCGCCGACCGGCGATGCCGTCGCCCTACGCCGAGGGCGCGAGACTTCTTGCTCCGGTCCTCGGCATCCCTTCGTCTCGGCGACGAGGAATCCGCGATACAGGATCTCACGCGGGCATTCGAAATTGATCCGATCGACGAATTGGTCGTCTCCGACATATTAAGGCGTGGACCGCCGGCGCTACGGAAGAATCGCAGCCGCCAATTTTATCGGCGGGGTCTCTGAACACCGCGAGACCCTCGCTCTCGCCTTGCGGGCGCTTAAGTCCGCGCGTGTTCCAATCTCATCGAGACTGAATGTAAGCCGCGGCATGGTCCGCGGGTGGGTCGCATGGTCGGAATACTGCGTCCTTGAGCTGCGGATCAGGAGAGGCGTAATACACTCCTCCTTTGTGCTGGACGGCGATCCTGCGCATCCTTTGAGCGCGGAGAACTGGTTGGCGGTCGAAGTTGCGATCGAGCTCGGAAGTTCACGGCCGGTACGGATAAGCTTCAGTCTCGACGGCAAAAGCGTTCTGACGTTGTCCTCGTTTGCCGAAGAGGCGGACGACAATGCCGGCACACGATCGATCGCCTCGAGCCGCGAACCGGCCAATCAGGTCGACATCATTGTGCCGGTTTACGGGAACTACAACGCGACCAAGGCCTGCCTGGACTCGCTTGAACTCGAAGGCTCCAAGATAACCAAACGGATCATCGTTATCGACGACTGCACGCCTGATGAGGACCTGCGAGCCTTGCTCGAGGAGCGGGCGTCGCAGGGCCGTTTCACGCTTTTGAAAAATGTAGAGAACCTAGGTTTTGCGCGATCTGTGAATTTGGCTCTGCAGCAGCGTCAGGACGGGGACGTCCTGCTTCTTAACGCCGACACGATAGTTCCGCGAGGCGCAATCGATCGAACTCGCTGCCGCCACACATTTGGAAGCAGACCTGGGGACCGTAACGCCGCTGTCGAACAACGGTGAGTTCACGAGTTTTCCCCGACCGAACTCCGCCAATGCACTCGACACCATAGAGGAGATTCAGGCTCTCGATGACGTGGCGCAGATCGTCAACGACCGCGACATCGTCGATCTGCCGACCGGAATCGGCTTCTGCCTTTACATCTCACGCGCGTGCGCCGACGCCGTCGGTCCCCTGCCCGATCTCTACTCCCGCGGATACTACGAGGATGTCGAATTTTGTCTGAAGGCGCAAGAACTCGGCTTTCGCAGCGTCTGCGCGACGAACGTCTTTGTGGGGCATGCCGGCGCAAGTTCCTTTCTGGATGAAAAGCGCACTCTGGTTGTCCGGAACCTCTCGATCCTCGAAGCGCGATTTCCTGAGCACCGGCTTCAATGCGGAGCATTCCTCCAAGCGGATCCGCTCGCTTCCGCTCGGGCCAGGATTGAGGAACACATCCTCCCCAAGGGCCTGGTGGCGCTTCTCGTTGCGCCCGTCTCTTCTGCCCATGCCCTCGTTCTCGAACGCGCCCGTCAAATCCAATCCGAGGTGGACGGCCTTCATTGCATTCTTTGCGAGTTCGCCGAGCGCGCTTCTTGTGTGATCATAAGGAGCCTCCGAGGATCTGTACCGCAATCGCTCCGCTTTGCGGTATCCGACCGGGCGGGCCAAGCAAGCTTGGAGTCGTACCTCAAACGCCTCCTTTTGAAAGCCGTTGAGGTGTTTGACCCACAATCGCTGCCCGAGGCCATGCTGGAAATACTCTTCAAGCTCGACACCCCTTTTCGATTTGCCTTGGGCGACCTTCGATGGATCTGCGGCAGCAAGCTCGTCGTCGAGACGGTCTGTTCCAAGCCCGAAGACCGAGGGGGGCGTGGATGCGTCGGTCCTCGGCGAATGACGCAGGCGGCGCAGACCGGAGTTGACACGTCGAATGGAAGCCGATTGCGACAGGTTTTGCGCAGAGCTCAGGCAATCGTTCCGCTGGATCGGATGGCCGCCGCCTTTTCCGCCTCGTATTTGAAGCCGATCGTCGCATCTCCTTGCGTCCCGCGGCCGCCTCGTGGGTCGATCACCTCGCTCGCGAAACTGCAACAAGCGAACCTGGGTGTCATATGTCCGGAAGCAAATGGCGACGTCGACCGGCAAATCATAACCCTGGGTCGAATGTTCAGGCTTCACGATGTCGACGCGTCGATCATCGTCCTTGGCCAATGCGTCAACGAACTCGCCGTCATGGCCTCAGGCAATGTTTTCGTTACTGGCGCAATTGGGTACCCAGACTATCCGAATGTTATCCGCCGATACGGCATTACGAAGCTGTTGTCGGCGTATCGGACAAGTCATTTTCGAATCGTGGATGACCTTGGAGCGATTTGCGGCCTGCAGAAGGCATTTTTCGACTGGTCCTTTGGGGCCCTTGAGATCGACGACGGCGATCTGGCTCTCGATCCGAGAACCTGCGTTTGCCGGGCCGCCCTTAAGATTGGCGCATGGCTTGTCGACGAATTTGCTTTCTGTCTCAGTCCATGACCTACTCTACGCTTTCGCGCGCCAGGGATTCGATGCCAGACCTCGTTGCTGACGTCCGGCTGACGTCGCCTGCGCGCGTCGAAGGCTACGTGTTCGATCCGAGCAGGCTCGATGCTCGCTTCGTTGTCGAACTCTATGTTGACGGCCAACCGGCCGCGCTCGCGCGCGCAGAGCTCTATAGCGATCTACTGTGGGAATGGGGCGTAGGAGACGGTTGCTATCGCTATGCGTTCGCGCCCGACAATCTGATCGTCGAGTCCGCTTCGTCGCTCGAAGTCAGAATCGCGAATTCCGGGCGATCTCTTGGCTCTCCAATTGCTCTCGGGAGCATTTCTCGGGAAGCCGGAGGTTTCTGCGGCGCCGGCGAAGTCCGATGGAGCGGAGGACTTCGTTTCTCTGGATGGCTGAGCGACGAACCTCAGCGTCCAAAACTTGAAGTCCAAGTCTTCGTCGACGGGATCTGCGTGGAGAGAGTCACTGCGCAGCAATGGAGGCATATCGACGACGGCGCATGCGCCAAGGCGGTTCGAGGCTTCGAACTGCACCTGCCCAGAGAATTCGCGGACGGCCGAGTCCGACGGGCGAGCTTTGTCGACGACTGTTCCCGACCTTTGATTGGCAGTCCCTGTGCGTTTTTTGCTTTCGAGGACAGCCTCGCCAACGTCCTGGGCGCAAGCGCCGACATCGCGTCGGAGAGAATCCGCGTCGACCTGTACGATCTGTGCTTTCCGCAGTCCTGTCCATTTGACCACTTTGAGGAATGGAGTCGAGCCTTTCCGGTGCGACATCTCGGTGGCCAGGCCCTACCCAAATTGGCGTTGGCTCTCGTGGGCGATCAAGACGCAGAAGCGACCATCGCGAGTCTCGAAACCCAGGTCGGAGTGGATTGGGTTGCGGGAATCTTAGGCGGCGGATCGGGTGCAATGTCCTTCGCACCCGAGCTTCTCTTGGAATTCCTGGACAGCGACGGGACTAACTGCGACTTCGTCGTCTTTGCGCTGTCAGGGACAGTGTTCCGGCAGACCGCGTTTGCGCGGCTGGTGGAAGGCCTCACACTTCAGGCGCCCGCTTCCGCTGCCTATTGCGACGTGACGATATTATCCGAGGACGGAAGCGAGTGGCCGCTCGCCTTTCCCAGTTTCGACTACGAGCGAATGCTAGAGCAGGGCTATTGCGCTTACCTGTTTGCCTTGCGGATCGAAGAGGCGCGGAACGCCGCGCGGGCCGGCGCCAGCAATCTGTTTCGCGTCTTCAATCACGTAGTTGACGGCAGGCGATCCGCGCTGACCGACAATTACACGGCCAGCGTCCCCGTTCACGTTCCCGGCTTTCTCGCAAAGGTCCCGCGGATCGATTTTGGCGACGGCGCGAAGCTGCTCGCTGAAGCCGCTATTCACCATTTGGAGGCGCGGGGAGTCGCCGCAACCGTCGAACCGTCGTCGGGGGCGCTTTTCCCTTGCGCATGGGTCAGGCGTGCGCCAGTCCGCGCCAAGGTCTCGGTCCTCATCCCAACGCGGGATCGTTTCGATTTGTTGCGGCCATGTGTCGAATCGATTCGACGGACCGTGAGCTTCGATGACCATGAACTGATTGTGATCGACAACGACACTTCGGATCCGGAGACGCTCGATTACCTTGAGGTAATCAAATCGAAACACGTCAAGGTCGCGTCACTCTCCGGCAGCTTCAACTTAGCGCAACTGATCAACCAAGGCGCCGCCCATGCATGCGGCGAATTTATGCTGATGCTGAGCAACAGCGTCTGCGCGCGCGAGACGGGATGGTTGGAGGAAATGCTCGGCCGGGCAGCCGAGGTCGGACGTTGGCGCCGTCGGCGCCGCTCTGCTCTGGCCGAGTGGCGTGGTTCAGCACGGCGGAATGGTCCTTGGCGTCGGCTTCGCCCCAGGACCTGCATTCAGCGATCGTATCGACGGGGATCCGGGCTACGCCGATCAACTGATCGTTGCGCACGAATGCGGCGCGGTCGCTGGAGGATGTCTGATGACGCCACGCGACGTTTTTCTCGGCCTAGGCGGCCTCGACGGTGTTCGTTTTCCCTTGGAATATCACGAAGTCGATTACTGCCTCAGATTGAGGTCGCGCGGCTTCCGAGTCGTATTGGCGCCTCGCGCGAGGCTGGTTCGTGGAGAAAGCGCTCATAATCCGCGACGACAAGCACACAGCGCGGTCGCCGTCCACGAACTTGCGCAATTCCGCGCTCGCTGGGGCGAGGTCCAGATTGAAGATCCTTGCTACAGCCCATTGCTGTCGCTAAATGGGGCGCCGTATTCAGGGCTCGCTTGGCCTCCAAGGAGCATTGCGCCGCGCTTGCCGAAATGGCCGCCTCCGCGACCGCTGCCCCCCGGCTTCTAGCAAATGCACCGGTTGGAATTTCGGTTGGTTCATTCGGCTAGCTGGCGCGGGCGAAGGCGGCGCGCCCGGCGCGAGATATCCCTGCTTTCCGCGGAGCAGGGAATTCGAATTCCCTGCTCGGCGGAAAATTTCCCTGCTCGGCCGAGTAGGGAATATCGCTGGAAGCGTCTAAAATCATTGGACTTTTCTGGACAGATTTTCCGAAAACGGGCCGAGGCGAGAGAAAATCCCTGCCTTTTTCCCTGCAGGCAGGGAATTGGCCGCGCAACGCCTCCGGTTTCGTCCCCGCGGAGGAACTCCGACGGTAGGGTAGCTCACTTGATGATCGCCTGCGGCCGACCGATTCCGCGGGCCGCCCATCGGCGCCCCGGAGACGCCGATCGCGTGGTGACCAGCCGATCCAGGCGAACCCCGGGCGCCCGAGGCAGGCTCCGTCGCTCACACGTCGAACCTCACCCCCTGTGCGAGCGGCAGCCTGGCCGAATAGTTCACCGTGCTGGTCTGGCGGCGCATGTAGCTCTTCCAGGCGTCGGAACCGCTCTCCCGGCCGCCGCCGGTCTCCTTCTCGCCGCCGAAGGCGCCGCCGATCTCGGCCCCGGACGGACCGATGTTGACGTTGGCGATGCCGCAATCGGAGCCGGTCGCGGAAAGAAAAGCCTCAGCTTCGCGCAGATTGAGCGTGAAGATGCAGGAGGACAGGCCCTGCGGCACGCCGTTCTGGATGGCGATCGCCTCCTCGAGGGTCTCGTATCCGAGCGTGTAGAGGATGGGCGCGAAGGTTTCCTCGCGTACCGTCTCCGTCTGGTCCGGCATCTCCACGATCGCCGGCTCGACATAGGCGCCGCCGTTCGGCGCACGCTCGGGCGCCGCCCGGCCGCCGTGCACGACGCCGCCCTCCGCCTTAGCGCGGGCCAGCGCCGCGGCCATTTTTTCGCGCGCGGCATGGTCGATGAGCGGTCCGACCAGCGTCGCCGGTTCACGGGGATCGCCGATCGGCAGGCTGGCGTAGGCCTTGACGAGCCGCCCCGTCAGCTCGCCGCGGATCGAATGATGGACGATCAGCCGCCGGAGCGAGGTGCAACGCTGGCCCGCGGTGCCGACGGCCGAGAACAGGATGGCTCGGATCGCCATGTCCAGGTCGGCGGACGGCGCCACGATCATCGCGTTGTTGCCGCCGAGCTCGAGAATGGCCCGCCCGAACCGCGTGGCGACCTTCGGACCGACGGTCGACCCCATCCGGGTCGAGCCGGTCGCGGAGACGATCGGCACGTCCCTGGAGGCGACCAGGGCCTCGCCGAGCGCCGCGCCGCCGATCACGATCTGAGCGAGCCCATCCGGCGCATCGGCGCCGAAGCGCTTCGCGGCGCGCGCGAAGGCCTTCATCGCCGCGAGCGCGCTGAGCGGCGTCTTGTCGGACGGCTTCCAGATCACCGGATCTCCGCACACGAGCGCCAGCGCGGCGTTCCACGACCAGACGGCGACAGGGAAATTGAAGGCGGAAATGACAGCGCAGGGCCCCATCGGATGCCAGATCTCCATCATGCGGTGGCCCGGGCGCTCGGAGGCGATGGTGACGCCGTGAAGTTGGCGCGAGAGGCCGACGGCGAAATCGCAGATGTCGATCATTTCCTGCACTTCGCCGAGACCCTCGGAGACGATCTTGCCGGCTTCGAGCGTGACCACGGCGCCCAGCGCCTCCTTGGCGGCGCGCAATTCCTCGCCGAGGAGGCGGACGAGCTCGCCCCGGCGCGGAGGTGGGACCTCCCGCCAGGAGCCGAAGGCGCTTTTCGCTCGCGCGATCATCGCCGGCATGTCGGAAAGCGGCGTCTCCTGGATGCGGGCGATCTCCACGCCGTCGATCGGCGAGCGCACGCCAAACGCGCCACCGTTCAATTCCGCCGGGCCGAGGCCCGCGCGCTGGAGAATCTCCTGGCTGGTCATGGTTTCGCGCACTCCTTCTTGCGTGCGGCATGTTCGGCCCAAAATGGGCTCCTCCACAAGTCTTGAAGAGCCGCACCCGAGCCGCACCCCGCTCCTCGGCGCCTGCCGCCGCAATTCGGCCGGAGGCTTCGCGTAGCGGTTGAGCGGAAAGGGAGCCAGTTGTAGACAACACATTTGAGCGGCCGTCGGACTATGGCTGCGGAGGGACGATGGCGCGTTCGGTCAACCTCGTTTTGGCTTGCGCCGCCATGCTTGCCGCGGCCGCTTTGGCTTATGTGATGACGCCGCGCCATCTGATGGCGCGCACACATGACGCATTCAACATCGACGCCCATATTCCTCATGCCTTCGGCGAATGGGCGGCGGTCCCCGGCGTGCAGGCCGTGCGGCCTCCTCCCGACGGATTGGAGGCGGAGGTCTACAATCAGGAGGTGTCGCGCGACTTTGTCGACAAGGAAGGCCACGTCATCATGCTGATGATCGCCTACGGCGAAAGCCAGAGCGAGCGGCTGCAACTCCATCACCCCGAAGTCTGCTACACGGCCCAGGGCTTCCGCGTCACGCGTCCGGTCACCTCGACATTCGCCTGGTCGGCTGCCGCGCCGCCGATCGTCTTGACCCGCCTGATCGCCACACGCGAGGAGCGCGTCGAGCCGATCAGCTACTGGATGCGGATCGGCTTCGACGTCACCAACAGCAACTGGGCGCGGAACGCGCTGAAGCTGGAATATGGGCTGAGGGGATGGATTCCCGACGGCGCCCTGTTTCGGGTTTCGACGTTCGATTTGCCCCCGGACGCGGCCTTCAAGGTTGAGAACAAGTTCATCCGGGATCTGCTGAACGACGTGACCCCAGAGACGCGGGCCTTCATGGTCGGCGACCCGGCCAAGGCGCTCCTTCCCGCACGGTCCGTGGCCATGAATCTCGAGAGTAGCAGGCCCCAGCCCTGAAATAGACCAGCTGCCCGTCTGAGAAAGCGTCCGCTTACTTCATCTCGGCGTCGATTTCGCTGTCCTCCCCCGCGATTTGACTTTCGCGCCGCTTCAATGGACCTTCCCAGCGCACGACCCGCAGCCGGAACGCGCGGCAAACAGGGAGGGCTGATGCCCGCGATTGCTTCGAACGTGATCGTCGGAAGCGATGAATTCCGCGCCAACCGCATCGCCCATCTCGAACTGATCGCCGAATTCCGCGCCCTCGAGCGAAAGGTGCGGGAAGCCTCCGCCCGCGCTGACGCGAAATTCCGCGCCAGGGGACAGCTGCCGCCGCGCGATCGCCTCAACTGGCTCCTCGACCGCGATTCGCCCTTTCTCGAGCTCTCGAGCCTCTGCGGCCTCGGGATGCATGAGGACGACGGGACGGACAACGTCTACGGCGGCGGCCTGATCGCTGGGATCGGCTTTGTGTCGGGCGCGCGGGCGATGGTCGCCGCCAACGATTTAGGGATCAAGGGCGGCGCGGCGCATCCCATGGGGGTGGAGAAGGCGATCCGCGCCCAGGAGATCGCGCTCGCGGAGAGGCTGCCCTACCTCCAGCTGGTGGAAAGCGCCGGCGCCAATTTGATGCTGCAGGCGGAGATGTTCGTGCGCGGCGGCGCGACCTTCGCCAACATGGCGCGGATGTCCGCGGCGGGGATTCCGGTCGTCTCGATCGTGCACGGATCCTCGACCGCCGGCGGCGCCTATCAGACCGGCCTTGCCGATTATGTCGTGATGGTGCGCGGGCGCTCGAAAGTCTTTCTTGCTGGGCCTCCCTTGCTCCGGGCCGCGACCGGCGAAATCGCCGGCGACGAAGAGCTCGGCGGGGCGGAGCTGCATTGCGGAACGACGGGACTCGGCGAATATCTCGCTGAGGACGACGCCGACGCGTTGCGCATCGGCCGCGAAATCCTCGCCCGCATCGGCGTGGGAAGCCCCGCTGGCCCGCCTCGGCGCGCCTGCGCCTCTGTACGACCCGGAGGAGCTTCTCGGGATCGTTCCGGTCGATTACCGCAAACCCTACGACGTGCGGGAAGTGGTCGCTCGCCTCGTCGACGGCTCGGAGGTTCTCGACTTTAAGCCGTCCTACGGTCCCGAGACCGTCTGCACCCACGCGGCGATCGAAGGGCGCGCGATCGGCGTCATCGGCAACAACGGCCCGATCGACTCGGCCGGCTCGAGCAAGGCCGGCCAGTTCATCCAGCTCTGCTGTCAGGCCGGCCTGCCGATCGTCTTCCTGCAGAACACGACCGGCTATCTGGTCGGCGTCGAGGCGGAAAGCTCGGGTATCGTCAAGCACGGCTCGAAGATGATCCAGGCCGTCACCAACGCCAGCGCGCTGAAGCTGACGCTGCAGATCGGCGGGTCGTTCGGCGCCGGCCATTACGGCATGTGCGGGCGGGCGTTCGGCCCGCGCTTCCTCTTCTCCTGGCCGAACGCGCGCGTCGCGGTGATGGGCGGCGAGCAGGCGGCCAAGGTGATGGCGATCGTCGCCGAGGAGGCGGCGAGCGCGCGGGGACTGCCGTTCGACGCAGAAAAAATCAGCGCTCAGGGCGCGAAGATCGTCGCGAGCTACGACCGCCAGTCGACTGCGCTCTTCGCCACCGCGCGGCTCTGGGACGACGGCCTGATCGATCCGCGCGACAGCCGCGCGACGCTCGCCTTCTGCCTCGACACCTGCGTCGAGGGGCAGGCGCGGACGCTCCGGCCCAACTCGTTCGGCGTTGCGAGGTTCTGACGATGCCTGCGCTCCTCCGGGTCCATGAGGCCGGCCGCCGTCTCAGGCTGACGCTCGATGACCCCCGCCGTCAGAACGCCCTTTCGACCGAAATGGTCGCCGCCATCGGCCATGCGCTCGACGACGCGTCTCACGGTCTCGCCGCGGCGGTCGTCGAAGGCGCCGGCGGGGTTTTCAGCGCGGGCGCCGACCTGAGGTCGCTGTCGGAGGCCCTGGCGAAGCCGCCTCCTCCCGGCGAGACCGATCCTCTCCAGGCGCTCAACGCCGCCGGCGGCCGGTTTTTCGCCCGCTTCGCCGCCCTGCCTTTCGTCACCATTGCGGTCGTCGACGGCGCGGCGGTCGGCGGCGGCATGGGCCTCGCCGCCGCGGCCGACATCGTCATCGCGACCGGCCGGGCCCGCTTCGCGCTCACCGAGACGAGCCTCGGCCTGCCGCCGGCGCAGATCGCACCCTATCTCGTCGCGCGCCTGGGCGAACGCGTCGCGCGGCGCCTTGCGCTGACCGGCGCGCGCGTCGAGGGACGGGAAGCCGAGGCGCTCGGCCTCGCCGACTTTTTCTGCGAGGGAGAGGCCGAGCGCGACGCAAAGCTCGAGTCGGTGCTTGCGGCCATCGAGCGCTGTGCGCCGGGCGCCAATGCGGAGACCAAGCGTCTCTTCCGCGCCTGCCGCGCGCTGTCGCCGGAGGCATATGTCGAGACGGCCGCGCAAAGCTTCGCCGAAGCGCTGCGTGGGCCGGAAGGGCGCGAAGGGCTGGCGGCTTTCGCCGAAAAGCGCGCGCCATTTTGGGCGAGACGATCGGCATGAGCCGGCGTTTCTCCTCGGTCCTCGTCGCCAATCGTGGCGAGATCGCCTGCCGGGTCATTCGCGCCGCGCGCGCGGAAGGCCTCCGCACGGTCGCCGTCTTCAGCGACGCGGACGCGGAGGCGCTGCATGTGCGCCTCGCCGACGCCGCCGTCCGAATCGGGTCCGCTCCATCTCAAGAATCCTATCTCTCGATCGGGAAGCTCGTTGCTGCGGCGAAGGCGGTCGGCGCCGAGGCGGTTCACCCCGGCTACGGCTTCCTCGCCGAAAGCGCCGCGTTCGCCGAAGCCTGCGTAGCCGCGGGCCTCGTCTTCGTCGGGCCGCCGCCCCCGGCGATTCGAGCCATGGGCGACAAGGCCGCAGCCAAGGTCTTGATGGAGGAGGCGGGCGTCCCTTGCGTCCCCGGCTATCACGGCGATGAGCAAAGTTTTGCCCGGTTCGCCGAGGAGGCCGAACGCATCGGCTACCCGGTGATCGTGAAGGCGAGCGCCGGCGGGGGCGGACGCGGCATGCGAGTTGTCCGCGAGCGGCCGGAGCTCGAGGCCGCGCTACGCGCCGCGAGCGCCGAAGCCGAGGCCGCTTTCGGCGACCGCCGTCTCATCCTCGAGCGAGCGCTCGCCGGCGCTCGCCACGTCGAGATCCAGGTGTTCGGCGACGAGGGGGGCAGCATTGTCCATCTTTGCGAGCGCGACTGCTCGATCCAGCGCCGCCACCAGAAGCTGATCGAGGAAGCGCCGTCGCCCGGGATGACGGCCGAGCTGCGCGCCTCGATGGGCGCGGCGGCTGTCAAGGCGGCCGCGGCGGTTTTCTATCTCGGAGCCGGAACGGTCGAGTTCCTTCTCTCGCATAGCCCATCGGAAGACGGGCGTCCTTCTGGGCGCCTTATGGACAGCCGGTTCTATTTCCTGGAGATGAACACCCGTATCCAGGTCGAGCATCCCGTGACCGAGTGCGTGACGGGCGTCGATTGCGTGCGGTTGCAGTTTCAGATCGCGCAGGGGCAGCCGCTGCCCTTCGAGCAGTCGGATATCGCCCTCAGCGGCCATGCGATCGAGGCGCGGCTCTACGCCGAGGATTCTCCCGCCGATTTCCTGCCGTCGACTGGGCGGATCGCCGCCTTTAGGATGCCTGACGGGGAGGGGGTGCGCGTCGATTGCGGCGTCGAGACGGGCGCGACGGTGACCCCCTTCTACGATTCCCTCATCGCGAAGATCATCGCCTTCGGCGCCGACCGCGAAGAAGCGAGGACGCGGCTCGCCCGCGCCCTCGAGGCGACGTTCGTGGCGGGCGTGACGACCAACCGCGGCCTTCTGCTAGGCGCCCTGCGGCGGCAGGACTTCATCGAAGGAAAGGCGACGACCGATTTCATCGGCCCCGAATCGCTCATCCCGCCGCGGCCGAGCCCGACCGCGATCGCACTCGCCGCGCTCCTGTTCGTCGAGCGCGGCGGACCGGCGGCGCCGAGTGCGGGCTGGCGCGCTTCGCCGCTGCGTCTCGAGGTCGACGGCGCCGAATATCGCGTCTCCGTCCGCAGGCAAGGGCGCGAATGGATCGTTGCGGTCGATGGCGAGACGCTGGCGATGGGCCTCGTGTCGCGCACCGATTCCGAAATTCGCATTTCGCGCGACGGGATCGTCCTCGGCGCCGCTTACACGCGCGTCCGTGACGACATCTGGCTCGATTTCGAAGGCGCCGTCCGGCGGGTCGTCGATCGGACCTATGAGCCGCCGCGGCTGGCTGACGGGCATGCGGACGGAGCGGTTCGATCGCCGGTCAGCGGCGTCGTGGTCGGGGTCGAGGCGAAAGCCGGTGATCGGGTCCGTCGGGGACGAATTCTCGCAACCGTCGAAGCGATGAAAATGCAATATTCCATTCTCGCGCCGATCGACGGCGTGATCGCCCAGGCGAACGCAGTCGCCGGCCAGCAGGCGCCGTCGCGGGCGCTGCTGTTCGCCGTCGAACCGCACGGAGATTGACATGGAGAAGGCCGTCGTAACCTGCGCTCTGACCGGGATTCTCACCAACCCGGCCGACTATCCTGCGCCGGTGACGCCTGAAGAGATGGCGCGCGAGGCGAAGCGCGCCTTCGACGAAGGCGCGAGCGTCGTCCATGTCCATTTCCGGCGGCAGGAACCGAAAATCATGCACTGGCCCTCGTGGGACCCCTCGCTCGCCAGAGCGATCGTCGCGGCGATCCGCGACGCTTGTCCCGAAATCATCGTCAACCAGACGACCGGGGTGATCGGCGACGACATCACCGGCCCCTTGAAATGCCTGGCGGCGGTCCGACCGGAGATCGGCGCGCTCAACGCCGGCTCGCTCAACTATCTGAAGACGCGCGCCGACGGGACCTGGGCATGGGAGCCGATCCTGTTCGACAATCCGGTCGACAAGATCCGCAAGTTTCTGCAATCGATGTGCGCCAAGGGGATCGAGCCCGAGTTCGAGTGTTTCGACCTCGGCATGGTCCGCACCGCCGCCTCGATCGCGCGCAATTACGGCTATGACCGTCCGCCGAAATACAACCTCGTGATGGGCGTCGAATCCGGCATGCCGGCCGATCCGGAGCTGTTGCCCTATGTGTTGCGCTTCGTCGTCCCCGGGGCGCGCTGGAGCGTCACGGCGATCGGCCGCAAGGAGATCTGGCCCTTGCACCGGCGCGCCGCCGAGCACGGCGGCGATCTGCGCACCGGCCTCGAGGACACGATCCACCTGCCCGACGGCTCGCGGGCCTCATCGAACGGCGATCTCGTCAAGGAGCTCGTCGCCATCGCCCGCGAAGCGGGACGCGCCATCGCCTCGCCCGAGGAGGCGCGCGTCGCGCTAAAACTGTCGCCGCAACCGCAGGAGGCGCGGCCATGACTGCCCATGCTTTCGACGCCGTCCGTTCGAGCCCGTTCTACAAATCCGAGCACGAGGCGTTCCGGCAGAGCCTGCGGCGCTTCGTTTCGCGCGAGATCGAGCCTTACGCCAACGACTGGGACGAGGCCGGCGAGTTCCCGCGCGAGCTCTACCGGAAGGCCGCCGCGGTCGGCTACATGGGGCTCGGATTTCCCGAGCGCTACGGCGGGACCGAGGGCGACCGCTTCATGCGCATCATCGCGATGCAGGAGATCGCGCGCGCCGGCTGCGGCGGGGTAGGGGCGGGCCTCTTCAGCCACACCATCGGGGCGCCGCCGATCCTGCACCGGGGATCGGAAGCGATGAAGGCCCGCGTGCTGCCGCAGATTCTTTCCGGCGACAAAATCTCCGCTCTCGCCATCACCGAGCCGAGCGGCGGCTCGGACGTCGCCAATCTCCGGACGACGGCGCGGCGCGAGGGCGACCATTACGTGGTCAACGGCTCGAAGACCTTCATCACCTCCGGCATGCGGGCCGACTTCATCACGCTGGCGGTGCGCACCGGCGGCCCCGGCGCGAGCGGCGTCAGCCTCATTCTGGTCGAGGGCCAGCCTGAGGGCCTTCAGCGCACTTTGCTGAAGAAGATGGGTTGGTGGTGCTCCGACACCGCGACCCTCTATTTCGAAGACTGCCGCGTGCCGGCGGAAAACCTCATCGGCGAGGAAGGCGCGGGCTTTCGCGCCATCATGCTCAATTTCAACGACGAGCGCCTGCACGGCGCGGCCGGCGCGATCTCGGCCGCACGGGTCTGTCTCGAGGAGGCGATCGGCTACGCCAGGGAGCGCGTGACTTTCGGCAAGCCGATCATCGAGCACCAGGTGATCCGCCACAAGCTCGTCGACATGGCGATGCGGATCGAGGCGTCGCAGGCGATGCTGGAAATGCTCACCTGGCGGCTCGAGCAGGGCGAAAACCCGGTGGCCGAAATCTGCATGCTGAAGAACCAGGCGACGACCACGCTCGCCTTCTGCGCCTCGGAGGGGGTGCAGATTTTCGGCGGCGCCGGCTTCCTGCGCGGCGTCAAGGTCGAGCGCATCTATCGCGAGGTCAAGGTCAACGCCATCGGCGCCGGAACCGAGGAGATCATGAAGGACCTCGCCAGCCGCCAGATGGGGCTTTAGCTTCGATTGCGCCCTCCACCGCCCTTTGGGCATCGCCATCTGCGGTATCCTCCCCCGCAGAGCGGGGGGACTGTGCGAAGCACGGCGGAGGGGGCGTGGCGGGGCGATGATTTGAAGGGAGCACGCGAATGATCACTCTCTGGCATTGCGTCGATGCGCGCTCCTTCCGCGCGCTCTGGGCGCTCGAGGAAGTCGGCGTTCCGTACCGCCTCGAGATGCTGCCGTTTCCGCCGCGCTACCTCGCGCGCGAGTACCTTCAGCTCAACCCGCTCGGCACCATCCCGCTCATGATCGACGGCGACGTGCGGATGACGGAATCGGCGGCCATATGCCAGTATCTCGCCGAGCGCTACGCCGGCCCCCCGCTCGCCGTGCGGCCGGACGAGCCGGGCTACGGGGCTTATCTCAACGCCCTCCATTTCGGCGAGGCGACGCTGACCTTTCCGCAGACGATCGTGCTGCGCTACAGCCAGCTCGAACCGCCGGAGCGCCGCCTGCCGCAGGCCGTCAACGACTATTCGCGCTGGACGCTCGGGCGCCTCAAGGGGCTCGAGAGTTCTGATGAGCGGCGCCGAGCATGTCGCCGCGGGGCGGTTCACCGTCGCTGACATCTCGATCGGCTATGCGCTGATGCTGCTCAAGATCACCGGCCTGTTCGATGAGGCGCCAGCGTCGCTGCAAGCCTACTATGCGCGCTTGCGCGAGCGGCCGGCATTCCATCGGGCGAAGGCGGCCCAGACGGAAGCCGCGCGCGAAAAAGGTGTCGAGCCCCCTGTGTAGGCCACATCCTTGACCAATGGTCGGGTGTGCTTGTCCTTACGAGGCGGCGAATGAGCAATATGAAGATCACTGTCGGCGGGCGGTTCGAGGAAGACGCTTCCAGACGGTTCATTGACGCCTGGGGCCGGGGCGAGCGGGACACACTTGCTTCGCCATCGGCGGTCGCCGCGCTGGCGTTCGGTATGGCGATTTCCGCTGCCCAGGGGGCGTTCGCCTTCGAGGGGCGCTATGTCGCGGGCGACAAGAGCTATCGACAGGAGCTCACGATCACCAAGCGCGCGGACGGCCGATTCAGCGTCACGGCCGTCGTCGGGACGGAAGGCTGCTCGGGGATTGTCGAGAACGCTGTCGGCGTGGCCGACGGCGACATGTTGAAGGCGGAGGGCAAGCAGGACAATGAAACCTGCGTTCTCGTCCTTTACCGCAGGAAGAAGGGCGTAAGCCTCGAAGAAGCAGGGAACTGTACGTATTTTCACGGCGCGTCCTGCGAATTCAGTGGCGATTATCGCAAAAAACGCTGATTTTGGAGCGCGTATGCGACGCCTGAAAGGGAGGATTACATGACCCCGGACATCGGATTGGCCAACTGGTTCCGCCAGCGCGCGCTGCGCACGCCGGAGCGTGTTGCGCTGCGCTTCGAAGGCCGCGACTGGACCTACGCAGACATGCAGCAGGCGGTCCAGGATTGCGCCGGCAGGCTCGCGGCGCTCGGGGTCGCGAAGGGCGATCGCGTCGCCTTTCTCGGCTTCAACCAGCCGATGTTCTTCTTCGCCATGTTCGCCGCCGCGCGGCTCGGCGCGATCTTCGTGCCCCTCAATTTCCGTCTCACCGGCCCTGAGCTCGCCTTCATGATCGAGGACTGCGCCGCCAGCGCCCTCATCGTCGATTCCGACCATCGCGCCGTCATCGAGCCGCAACTGGAAGACCTTCGCTCGCTCAAGGCCTTTCTGTTCGCCGAGGACGAGGCGGACTGGACCGAGGGCCCGCCGCCGCCGACGGAGGCCGTTCGGGTCGGCGAAGACGACGTCGCGCTCATCATGTACACCTCCGGCACCACCGGAAGGCCGAAGGGCGCGATGCTGACCCATGGCAACATCTGGTGGAACAACGCCAACGGCATGCACGCGATCGACTGCCTGGCCGACGACGTGACGCTGACGGCGGCGCCTGTCTTCCATATCGGCGGGCTCAACGTCACGACGCTGGCCGCCTTCCAGAAGGGCGCGCTCGTGGTTCTGCACCGGACGTTCGACCCCGGCCGCGCGCTCGCCGACATCGCGGCCAACAAGGTGACGACGATGTTCGGCGTGCCGGCGATGTTTTTGTTCATGGCGCAGCATCCCGCTTTCGCGGAGACGGACTTGTCGTCGCTCAGAGTGCTGATCGTCGGCGGCGCGCCCTCTCCCCTGCCGCTGCTCAAGACCTGGCTCGCCCGCGGCGTCTCGATGCAGCAGGGTTACGGACTCACCGAAACCGCGCCGATGGTGAGCTTCCTCGCGCCGGAATATGCGCTGAGCAAGGTCGGCTCGTCCGGCGGGACGGCGATGTTCGTCGAGGTCAAGATCGTCGATTTCGAGCGGGGCGGCGATCGAGGCGCCCCGCGTCCAGGGCGAAATCCTGGTGCGCGGGCCGAACGTGACGCCGGGCTACTGGAATCTGCCCGAGGCGACGGCGCAGGCGATCGACGGCGACGGCTGGTTCCGCACCGGCGACGCCGGTTTCTTCGACGAGGAGGGTTTCCTTACCATTAACGACCGGATCAAGGACATGATCATCACCGGCGGCGAGAATGTCTACCCGGCCGAGGTCGAGAGCGCCCTCATGCGCCATCCGGCGATCGCCGAGGTGGCGGTGATCGGCGAGCCGGACTCCGAATGGGGCGAAACGGTCGTGGCGGTTGCCGCGCTGAAAGCCGGCCATTCGCTGACGATCCACGAGTTGCGCGCCTTCGCGGAGGACAGCGTCGCGCATTACAAGCAGCCGAAGCGGCTCGAGATCGTGCCGGCGCTGCCGCGCAACGCGACGGGGAAGATTCTCAAGTACCAGCTGAGGCAGAGGTTCGCGAGGAAGCAGGACGCGGCGGAGTAAGGCCGGCTCCGCCCTAAAGGATAGTCTCCTGTATTCACGCATCTCCGAGATTGGAGCGCGCCCCGACGTTCACGGCGACGCCGCTCGTCCGACCCTGCCGCCCCGGAAAGCCTCGAGCGTGGCGTCGTCGGCGGGATAGAAGGCTTCCAGCGACAATTCGGCCAGCGTGAGATCGACGGCGGTGCCGAAAACGGTGACGGTGCTGAGGAAAGAGAGGACCCCGGCGTTGGTCCTCAGCCGCAGTGGAACCGCAATGTCTTCCGACGGCGAGGACGCCGGGCGCTTGACGCTTTTTCCTCCGTAGCCTTCGCATTCGGTCAGCAGGATTTCGATTTCCGGGTCGGCGGTGAGCATCGCCTGCCGCCGAAGGCGTTCGATGAGATGGGCCCGCCATTCCGGCAGATTGGCGATCAGGGGAGCAAGGCCGCGAGGATGAAGGGAAAGGCGCATCACGTTGACCGGCGGCGCCAGCAGGTTCGGGTCGGCGCCGCCGATAAGCAGAGGGACGGCGGCGTTCGCGCGCACGAGGTTCCAGCGGCGGTCCACAGTCAGCGCAGGAAAGGGCAGGTGCGCCTCGAGCAGGCGCTCGATCGTCGCCAGGGCAGGCTTGAGCGAAGGGTCGTCTAGCGGACGGTCGCGGAAGATGGGGGCGAAACCGGCCGCGTTGAGCAGCGCATTGCGCTCCCTGAGCGGCACTTCGAGCGCGCCCGCGAGATGCAGGACCATGTCGCGCGACGGCGCGGCGCGCCCGCTCTCGATGAAGCTCACATGTTTTTGCGAAACTCTGGCCTCGAGCGCGAGTTCGAGTTGGCTCATGCGCCTTTTCTCCCGCCAGGAGCGAAACATTTTTCCGACGAGCGCGACCGGCTGACTCATCACCTATCCATGGTCCCGCCTGGTCGCGCTCGCAACGACCTCGAGGGTAATGAGCGTCAGAATTTTATCCCCGCCGATAACCTCGTGGTTAATCGACCGGCGCCCCCGCCCTCAGCCATCCTGCGAACGTCAGCGCTCAAACCCGATGGAGTTTTCGATGAACGACGCGAACCAAATCGCCAATGATTATATCGCGGCCTGGAACGAAACCGACGCCGCCGCTCGCCGCGCCAAACTCGGCGACGGATGGGCGACCGCCGCGGCTTACGCCGACCCGGTCGCCCGCGCGGAAGGGTTGACCGCGATCGACGACATGATCTCCGGCGTACAGCGGCGGTTTCCCGCTTTTCGGTTTAAGCTCTCGGGCGCGCCCTCCGGCCACGGGGAATTTGTGCGCTTCCGCTGGACGCTGGGCCCGGACGGGGTCGAACCTCCAGTCGAGGGCAGCGACGTTCTGGTGATGGAGGACGGCAAGATCGGCCAAGTCATCGGCTTCCTCGATAAGGTTCCGCAATAGGAGCAAAGCAATCTCGCGCCCCGGGCGGGCGCGAGAGAGTGGGCGAACGGTCGGCTGTTACAACAACCGCCCGTCGCCGGACCTGAGCCCGTGGAACCACAGATGAAGACTGCGGGGAAGGGAGGGACAGGTCTGGGGTCTTCCTTCACGCTGCGGCCAACACCGCTCATTTGACGGACAGCGGCAAGTCGATCGAACGAAACAGCGTCTTGGGATAGAGATAATCGTCTCCCAATTCATCGATGATCCGCAAGAGCCCGTGCTTTTCGGCGTCCCTATCCAGGAGAGCCAGCGACGCCGGATAGCCGTCGTTGTCGATGCAGACGACCAGGTCTTTTGCGCGCGGTCTCGCCATGGCTTCCTTCTGTAACCGCAAACCTTCTCGCATCTACCGCCCTCGTCCTGAGGCGCTCTTGCGAAGCAAGAGCCTCCCGCCCTCGTCCTGAGGCGCTCTTGCGAAGCAAGAGCCTCGAAGGACGCTTCCCGTGCACGCCAGCGGTCCGAACAAATGCGTCCGTCCGGCGCTCCATCCTCGGCATCCTCTGAATTCGTCCTTCGAGGCCGCTTCGCGGCGCCTCAGGACGAGGTCGGTGGGGGTCGCGCCCTCTCCTCAACGCACAAGCTTGGGAACTACTTCCTTCTCTCAAAACAAGCGCATGATCTTGAACTGCTTGCGACCGATGCCGGCGGCTTCCTACCAGTGCAATTCAGCGACATGGACCTGCCAGCGCCTCGAGATCGCGGTCGAGGGCGCGGAGCGTGAGGAGCAATTCTTGCAAAGCGCCGCGGCCGATGTCCTGCCAGACGGAAGCTACGCGTTCCTCGAGGTTCGGGATCGTGAGCGGAAAACGCGCCGCTTCCGCGAGCGCGCCCTTCTCGTTGATGAGGTAGCGCCGGTTGAGGGCGAACAGGACCTGCGCGGCGCAGGCGAGGGCGCGGTAGGCGCAACCGGCGACATGCGTCACATCGCCGCGCACGACAGCGAGGTCGCCATTCTCGAGGCTGAAGCCGACCTCCCAGAGGAACCGGTCGACGAGCGCCCGGCCAAGCTTTTCCGGATAGGGTAACGCCATGGCCTTCAGCGCGGCGAGCGCCCCGTTCGGGTCGTGAAGGGGCCTGCAAAGGGCGGCCTCTCCCACCCAGATCGCGGACGAGAACCCATGCGGGTGTCCCGGCTGGTAATGCACCGTCACCTGGCCGTTGGAGCAGTCGCGAATGACCTCCTCGACCGCCTCAATGCAGCGATAAAGGATATCGACCTTCTGCCCGTCGACTTCTAGCCAGGCGCCGCCGACGATCCACGGGCCCCATTCGCCGGTCTCCGTCACGGTGGCGTTGGCGGGGTCGTCGACGAGCGCAGCCAGAATGTCGCGCAGCCGGCTGGCCTTCGGCTCGGCGCCCCTCCGGTAATAGAGGCCGACGTCGAAATCCGAGGATGGGCCCGCCGTTCCCCTGGCGCGCGAGCCGCCGAGCGCAAGCGCCGCGACGCCCGGTGCGCGCGCCAGAGCCTTGGTCAGGCGTTCGAGGAGGTCGTCGGGCATTCGCCTGTTTGCTTGCGCGCCGTCCCGGGCGACGGCGACGCATCCTGGAACAGTTAGGACGCCTGATAGGGGCAGGACCAATTTCTTGACGAGGCGCCAGCGATGTTCTATATTTGTTCAAGAGATCCTGCGGCAGCGGGGCAGTTTGATTTGCAGCTTCCGACCCTGAGCGGGCTTTCGAGAGCGGCCCGCTACGGGCGGTGAACCCTGTTAAGCTGTCGCAGGCGCTATGGGCGCAGTGGGCCAGGAGCGGGCGATCCGGAAGTGGGCTGCGAATGCGTCTGTTTGATCTTGAGGGAAGTTCAGGGGACTGGGGCGCATCTTCGGCGCGTCGGCTGAATGAACTGGTGATCTCGCTGATCTCGCGGATAAGAGGGATAAGAGTTTATGACCGCGCTGCTCGCCGGTCCGCGAAGAAGGACGATCCTAGCGGAAATGAACTGATACCGGTCCTCGCTGGTCGCAATTCACGGATAGGCATCCCGATCATCCCTCGCGGATCGTACCCATCGCGCCTACGGGTTCTGATCAACCAGTCCTGTTATGACAGTTCGTCGTCTTGAACGCCTTCAGCATGGGCGGAGGGGGAAAGAAATGGCTGGCGGCGAGCCTCGGGACCTTGACGAGCTGTGGAACCTTCCCAGAACCCAGGCTGAAGCTCGCGAATTCGGGGCAGATCTCTATTTCACCGGTAAAATGTGCTGTCATGGGCATCTAGCGGCGCGATACGCTGGGGGTGTTGTGTCGAGTGTCAGGCCGAGAATCCGCGCGGCTACAGGGGCCATAAGGCGCGTAAGTCCAAAGAAGAGTTTCTTCAAAATGCGCGAGAGCGCATTGAGGCGGACGGAGGAGAGCTGCTCTCCACCGAGTATGTATCAGCAAAATCGAAATTGCGGGTCCGCTGCAAGCGGGGGCACAATTTCGAGATAACTGCGGACAATTTAAGACAGGCAGACGGTGTCCGGAATGCAAGTCAGTTAACGCTTCGGAGCGCGCTGCGGTGAAATTTTGGCTGGTCGAGGAACTGCGCGGGTTAAAAACACGGAATCAGGTTGATCGACATCGAGGCAGTCAAGCGGCCATTTCCTCCAGAGAACGTACGGACGAAAGTCGAAGAGGCGTTGCGCAAAACCGGCGATGCTCAACCTCTAACATTGCCTACCGAAGAACTGTTTGCCCGTGAGCTGGATGCTCTGAGACAACTAGCAAGGGAAAGAGGCGGCGAGCTTGTCACCTCTGTTTATCTAGGCAGTGAACGACATGAATGGTGGTGCGGGAAGACCCGATCATCCGACGTGGTTGGCCGAGCCGTGGCGCATTAGGAGGGACGCTTGGTGTCCCTCGTGTGCGCGAAATCGTCGCCTCGGAATCGACGGGCTGCGCTCTTGGGGCGAGGCGGTCGGTCTCGAGCTAATCGACAACGAATATCATGGAGCCGGCACCCTATACGAGTGGCGGTGCAAGAAATCCGGCCATGTGTTCCGTCGTCTCTATAGCAACATCAAACAGTCCCTCGTTAAGGGCTATCCCGCGTGCCCATTATGCGGTGACGGGCGCGCCGCGTCCGGGCTTGCGCGGAAAAAGAAAGCGGACGAGTTCGCGTTGTTCCTTCTGCAAAAAACGAGGGAAGTCCGGGAGTAAATCCCTCGACGCAATCGCTCGGCAATTGAACGACGGAGGTGTCGCTACTGCTCGCGGAACGAAATGGTACGCCTCAACCGTTAAGAACGTATTGGATCGATTGGCGCAGGTTCATTCAGTCCGAATGCGATAGACGGAATCAGCGTCCACAGTGCCCATGACAAATGGCCAAGGTCGTTGCGGCGGCAATGCGAGAGCGGCTTCGTTCTTGGGCGGAATTCATTTGCGACATGCCCTGCCGGACGAGACCAGACGGGGTTGACCATCGGGCGAAATGGCATTCGGCATCGATTCGTGCCGGGTGATCCGGGATGGGGGATAAGGCAAGTTGGCTCTTCGTCCCTGGGAGCGCCATCTTATTAACGCGATTTGCTAAAATAAGTGAAGGGTCTTTATCGTCATAGGCTACTTCGGGCTTGCGGTTTATAGCAATCGGTGCGATATCGCGCAAATGCGCCTCTCCCAGTATCTCACCGAGAACAAGCTAAGCGATCGGAAATTCGCAGAAAAAATGGGGTGTCACCTCATGACGATCTATCGCATCCGCTCGGGCATCTCGTTTCCGAAAAAATCGACACTGAACGCGATCGTCGAAGAGACCGGCGGACAGGTGACAGCGAACGATTTCCTAGGGATCGAGCGGCCCCTGAAGCACGACGGACGCCGGGGCCGGCCGCGTAAGACCCAAAGCGGCTCAAACTCACGCTCGGGAGAAGCCAGATTTGGAAGCGCCATCTCTGCCCAGCGGGCTTAATGGCCCGGTGCGCGTCGCTGACCCACAATTGGTTTATCCGCACGACGGCAAGCCTCAGATGCCGCCGGCATCCGCATCGGGCGCGCCACGGCTAAAACCGCAGGCGGCCGCGCGGCCCAGTGCAACGCCGGCCGTGTACCTTGCGCCGGAGGACATTCCAAAGACGATCGCACGCTTGGCGGCGCTACGCCAGGAAGATATCATCACCGAGGAGGAATTCTCGGCGAAAAAGGCGGAGCTGCTCGCTCGACTATAGCTTTGGCATTAAAGCCGAGGCGGAGGGCCGTAGGGGCATTGCGGCTTTTGTGCTGGTGGTAACACTTCTTTTTGTCGCACGCTTGGCCGGCCTTTTTTTGAGACTGGTCGGACGCATCGCGGCGTCGAGAGGTGGGTTCAGTGCACGACAACCTGGGCCGCCTTAGCCCGCATTTCTCACAGCTCCATGGCGGCGCGCTTGCTGTTTGAGCGCGGCCGCGTTGCCCAAGCCTTGATGGCAGAAAGGCCTTGTGGCGGGAATTACAGGCGCACGGCGGCGGCCGCCGGATCGGCGGCGCTATTTTGGGTTATGTCGACTGTGCGCTGTCTGGTTCGTCAGATCGCCGCTGCGGCAAGCCGGACATGGGCGATCCAGAATTCGCGCGGGTTGGGGAAGGATGAGGCCATGGCGAGCTTGATGCGGCGGACCGAATTCGCACCAGCACGCCGATCTTGAGCAACTTGCGACGGATGGTTGCGCAATTGGCCTTGGCGAACTGCGTGCGCTTGAGGCCGATGCGGCGCACGGCGCACAAGAGAATGTAGGCGAAGGAGGCAAACCACAGCCGCAGCTGATTGGCGCGCATGGTTGCGGTCGAGGTGCGGTCGGCGAACAGGTCGGCTTGGCATTCCTTGATCCGGTTCTCCATGTCGCCGCGGGCGCAATAGACCTTCTCGTCGAGACGCCGGGCGACAGTCTCTTCTCGGCTCAGCGAAGTGACGACGAAGCGCGGGTTGGCCTCGCCTTGCGTCCATTCCGCCTTGGCGATGACCCGGCGCTCGCGCGACCAACTGTCCAGCGTGGTCCACGAGAACTCCTTGAAGCGGCGCACCGGCTTTCCGCTCGCCTCCGCCGCAGCCTTGGCCGCGGCCAACTCGCGCTCGATCATCGCGGCGAGACGGGCGTTGCGCGCCAGACCGAACAGATAATCGACCCGGTTCACCTCGCACCAGGCCATCAACGCTTCGCGGGCGAAGCCGGAATCGGCACGCAGCAAGATGCGGGTGTCCGGCCAGCGAGCGCGGATCTGCGCCACGATGCGGGCGATCTCCTCCACCGCCCCGGCGGAAACGTCGATGTCGGCTTTGCGCAGCTTCGCCACCAGGAGATGGCGGCCGCAGAACACGTAAAGCGGCAGATAACGATAGCCATCGTGATCGCCGTGGAAGAACCGGCCCTCCTGATGGCCGTGCAGCGGGTCGTCGGTGGCGTCGAGATCGAGGATGATCTGCTTCGGCGGGCGGCGATACGCCTCGACGAACAGGTCGACCGGCAGCCGCTCGATCATCGCCGCATCGTGGCTGATCTTGTGATAGCGGGTCGGCAGCGGCCGGCTCAGCTCGAGCCCGTTTAGCGTCGACTTGCCCGCCACCGCAGCGCAATCCTCGCGCCGCGCTTCCAGCTTGCCGGCGAGGATCGCCATCACCGGGTCATGGCGCAGGTGATCGTGATCGTTGAGGTCCTCATAGCCGAGCGCCAGTCCGAACACCCGCTGGCCGATCAGCGTCTTGACCTCGTGCTCGATCAGGTCCTGGCGGCGCGCGTCGCGGAAGCAGGCGGCGAACCGATCGATGAGACCGATCGCCCGGTCGGTTGAGCCAAGCAGCGTCGCGCCGGCGTCCGAGGTGATGCTTCCGCCGTCGAAAGCAGCCACCACCCAACGTCCTTCAACCGGTTCAAATTCAAACAAATCCGGGATACAGTCTGTTTGCATCGAGGCACCTCGCAAGTCCAAGCTAAGCTGTTGCTGCACAACATACTTTCGCTGATTCGCGGCCTCGATGCACCTACTGTTTGAGAAACCGGGCTAGCGTGAGTGCCCTGAGCTTCGGCAAGCTTCGCGAATGTCGGATAGCAGGGAGCGATTCGATGAAGAAACTACCTAAGACGGTGGCGAGCTCAAACTATCGATCTCGAATGTTGCGGAACGTTCAAGCTTGAAGAAGACCAAACGTACTACGACGACGGCACCACGGTCTTTGACGCTTACATCGAAGCGGGCATTGTGGACGGGTCGCTCGTGCGAGTCTGCCCGTCGCTCTTCGGCTGCGGGCTTCCAAAAAAGTGTATCTCTTTCAGTATCACGGAAATCTCGAAATGCCGGACTGATCGCGAGTTTCCTCGGCCTCAGCGGCGTCATGCGCCGTCGGCGGAGATGAAAGGTCCGGTTCGGGCGGACACTAAGCGTTCCCAGCCGCCATTGTACGCCGGCTATCCCCGCCCATTCCTGCCGTTCGTCCGACTGTCGCTTCCCGCCCTAACCTGAAGTTCAACGTATGGCCCGCCCCGTCTGCAAGGGGTTTGTCGAGATCGGCGCTGATCAGTCTGCTTCAACGTATCCGGTCTCGGGAGACGCCCCTCCGCCAAGATGGAGATACGCCACCCCGGTCCTCACAAACTGAGCGGCCTTGAAGGCCATTGAATTTCCCAGGCTTCCGGAGCACCGTTCGACTGTTAGGCCATCTCGTCGTCACCCTCTCGCAAACACCGGTTGGCGTTCGGACGCTTTTCCTGTCCAGACGCCAATTCTACACCGCCACACTCGCCACCGCGGCGAACCTCTCCCGTCGTCGCAGCACCGCCCAGGCGATCCTGGCAAGCTTGTTGGCGAAGGCGACAACCGCAACGTTGCGATGGGCGCGTGCCGACGAGCCCTTTGCCCACCGGCCGAGCGGCGTATCGCGCTCAGCGACAGAGGGCACGCCGCGCGCGCTCCGTGGATCAGCTGTCGACGCAAGTATCGGTCGCCGCGCTTGCTGATCCCGAGCAGCTTCGGTTTGCCGCCGGTTGTAAACTGCCGAGGGACCAAGCCGAGCCAGGCCGCGAGATCACGACCTCTCTCAAAGCTCTCCGCTCGCCCGACTGCGGCGACAAGCGCAGACGCGATGAGCGCGCCCACCCCGGGGATGGTCGCCAGTCGACAGGCGTCTTCGTTCTCTTTCGCCCAGCGAACAAATTCGGCGTCGAAGGCCGCAATCCGTCGATCGAGCTCAGCCCATTGCGTGCGGGCGTCGGCGACGAGCAGGATCATCCGCGGGCTCAGCCCAGCTCCTCCCTGTTCGTCCATCAGAACGGCCAGGAACCGCTCGAGCTTCCGCTTGCCCTGCGGGGCCACCAATCCGCGCTCCAGCAGAATGGCGCGCAGCTGATTGATCAGAGCAGTCCGCTCGCCGACCAGACGATCCCGCGATCGGTGAAGCGTCTGCATGTCGAGCTGATCCTGGCTCTTCAGTTCGACGAACCTCATCGTCGGCCGCGTCGCTGCTTCCGCGATCCCTTCGGCGTCGCGATCGTCGTTCTTGTGCGCCTTGACGTATGGGCGAACGTATTCGGGCGACATCAGCCGGACGTCGTGGCCGTCGGCGGCGAAAATCCGGCCGAGATGGTGAGCGCCGCAGCAGGCTTCCATTGCCACAATGCACGCAGGCAGCTTCTCAGCCAGCCCGATCAACGTCTCGCGTCTCATCTTGCGACGCATGACCACCGCGCCGGACGAATCCAGCCCGACTATGCTACAGACGTTCTTGCCGAGATCCACGCCGAGAACCGAAATCGCCGCCAAAGCCATGCCCATCTCCTCCTCCTGAACTGCCGGCGATCCTACGACGCCGGAAGGAGGGGCGGGCCATTCCATAAACTGACCCACTACCGGTCCTGCCCAGGGGTAAGTTCAGGTGTTTCGATTTTCCACTCCCGTCCGCGTTGTCGGCGGCTTCTATTGGCGCCGCGCCATGTGCTGGGGAAGAGGCCGGCCGCGATCACGCTGACCGCGGGATTTCGATCGAAAAGTTGGCCCCTTGGCATCGAGCAATAAATGGCGCCACAGGGGCTTGAAAAGATTGAATCCGGGCCGGCCGGACCGCCGGCGGCTCACCCTGCAGTAGGCGGCGCTGGCTTGCGAACACAGCCGCCGAATTCACACCACCTGCGGCAACATCCTGCGGCTGACCTTGCCGTTTGCGGTGTGGGCGATCTCGCTGACGAACACGATCTTGCGCGGCCGCTTGTAGGCGGCGAGATGCTCGGCGCAATGGGCGAGGAGCGCCGCCTCGTCGGGCGCGCTGCCGGGCTTCGCCACGACAAAGGCCGCGATCACCGAGACGCCCTCGGCGACCTTGCGCTCCGCGACAGCAACGTCCGCGACGTCAGGATGAGACGCCAAGACCTTCTCGACCTCGAGCGGCGACACCCGGTAGCCGAAGGCGTTCATGATGTCGTCGTTGCGGCCCCGGTGCCACACGAAGCCGTCGGCGTCGAACTCGGCGAGGTCGCCGCCGATGAACCATTCCTCCCGGAAGGCGGCCGCCTCTTCGGCCGGTCGGTTCCAGTAGCCGAGCATGAGGCCGGGATCGCTGCGGTGGACGGCCAGCAGGCCGACCTCGCCCGGCGGCAGCGGCTCGGTTCCGCCCTCGATCGGCAGGACGGCGACGCGCCGGCCCGTCTGCGGCCGTCCCGGCGAGCCGGGGCGGATGGTTTCGCCCGGGCGGCTCGACACATATGTCGAGATCTCGCTCATGCCGAGCGCCTCGTAGAGCCAGAGCCCGGTCGCCTGCCGCCAGTGGGCGAGCAATTCCGGCGACAGCGCTTCGCCCGCGGTGACGCCGTGGCGCAACCTCGATAGGTCGCGGGCGGAGGGGTCGCCGTACTTGAGGATCTGGCGGTAGAGGCTCGGCACGGCGGCGAAGATCGTCGCGCCGGTCTTCTCGATGAGGGCCGGCCAGATGCTCGGTTCGCGCTCCCCGGCGTAGATCGCGCCGGTCGCCCCGCAGGCGAAGGGGTCGAGCACCCCGACGCCGAGGGTGTAGGTCCAGTTGATATTGCCGGCGTGGAGCACGATGTCGTCCTCGGCGAGCCCGAGCCAGTCGGCCGCCATCGGCCGGCGGCCGATCACCACCCGATGCGCGTGCAGCACGCCCTTGGGCTCGGCGGTCGAGCCCGAGGTGAAGACGAGATAGGCCGGATCGTCGGGCGCCGTGCGGGCGTAGTCGGCGGGCGCCGCTTCGGCGGCGAGCCGCCGGGTCTCCAGCCGATCGAAAACCCGAAGATGGGCGAATAGCGCGCGCTCCTTAGGCTCGGCCTCGCCCAGAAAGATCGCCGTCGCGCCCGAAATCGGCGGCCAGCGCCAGCGCTTCCTCGGTCGTCAGCATCACCGAGGCCGGCTGCGCGACGCAGCCGATGGCGGTCACGGCGAAGAAGGCCAGCACGAAATCGAGGTCGTTGGCGGCGCGGATCAGAACCCGGTCGCCCTTCCCGAGGCCCTCGGCGATGAGGCCCCCGGCCAGGCGGCGGACCAACCCGTCGAGCTCGGCGTAGGTCCACGAGCGCGACGCCTCCGGGCCGTCGGCGATGACGAGCGCGGTCTTGCCGCCGCGCTCGAGCGCCTGCCGCCCGAGGCAATGCCAGGCCAGATTGAAGCTTTCGGCGGATGTCGGCATGGAGGAGGCTCGCGGAAAGGGAAATCGTGACGCCCAAATTCGCCGGACTCAACCTTTTTGGTCGAGATTGGAAGCGCAGCGACCCGCTCCGGCAGACGGGAATCGGAGGGGCCGTCTTAAAGTTCAGAAATCGAAGGGTCGCTTTTTTGGCTGAGCAGAACATACTGCGAACACGTTCGATCTGTACGGAGTTTCCTGTTCGCGCAGGACACAGGCGCCCAATTTTGCACAACATAATGTAATTATTTACTTTTTCCTGAAAAATCGGCGTTCTAGCCGCCCTGAAAATGCGAATTACCTGTTTTTTCCGCTGTATAATACCAGCGGAATCTGGGCTTCGCCTCTAGTCGTTAGCGTCAAAAGAATTGGTGGTATCTTTCTGAATTTTCTGTCGCCGCGGCAGCAGCTATGGAGGTCAATTCATTGCTGGGACGAGCAGCGCCGGCCATTGTCGAGGACAGAAGACGAATATTGCAGTCAATCCTTGTGACCCCAACGCCTTACGAAAAGATCTTCACACAGTGAGGCTTTCTGAGCGTCGAAATTCCCTGCCCACCCCCTGCGCAGGGAATTCAAATTCCCTGCCTACCCCTCCCGGCGCCTGTCGGCATCGCCGCACAAACGTTTGATCTTTCGAACATTAGTCCGATTTTGAGCGTCGCAGGGCGCCCGTTTTTCCCGCAGCCAGGGAAACGCAGGGAAAGCAGGGCAGGGACCGAAAGCGCCCGTGTCAAATTAAAAAAGCTATACCCCTGTTTGAGTGACTCGGGCGACTAGCACTACTTTGGCAGATTTTTGAGCGGCTTGGCGGGATTGGGATTCTCGAATCGCGTTTTACGTGATTCATGGGTGGTCGGCTTGTGGAGGGCCGACCATGGACGCGACCTGGAAGTCCGATCTGGAAACGTGGCTGGCGCCGTTCGTAAGCGCCTTGCGGCACAAGGTGCGCGCGCGGATGTGCCCGGCCTACATTGCGGGTCTGATCGGCGCGGGAGATCGCAAGAGCGTCCAGCCTATGGCGGCGCGGGACGGCGAAGTCGGATACGACCAGCTTCATCATTTCATCACCGGCAGGGCGTGGGATACGGCGCCGCTTGAGAAGGTTCTGCTCGCCGAAGCCGACCGAATGGTCGGCGGCGCCGACGCGTGGCTGATCGTCGACGATACGGCGTTGCCGAAGAAGGGCGAGCATTCGGTCGGCGTCGCGCCGCAATATGCTTCCGCGCTGGGCAAGACGGCGAACTGTCAGTCGTTGGTCTCGCTGACGCTCGCATCGCGAGAGGTCCCGGTGACGGTGGGCCTGCGGCTGTTCCTGCCGGAAGAGTGGACGAGCGATCCCGAACGGATGGCGCAAGCGCGTGTGCCGGAGGAAAAACGGGCCGCACGAACCAAGCCGGAAATCGCGATCGAAGAGATCGACCGCGTCATCGCCTCGGGCGCGCGATTTGGCTGCGTCCTCGCCGATTCCGGTTACGGGTCCAGCGGGTCCTTCCGCCAGGCGCTGAGCGAGCGCGGTCTCAAGTGGGCGGTGGGCCTGTCGAAACGCCAGAACGTCTATCCCGCCGACGTCGCCGTGACCTTCCCCGTCGCCAAGGCGGGAAGGCCGCGCAAATACAGCATTCCGGATCAACCGCCGATCTCCGCCGAAACCGCCTTGGCCGGGGAGACGTGGCGAAGGATCAACTGGCGACGCGGCACGAAAGGCCGTCTGACCTGCCTCTTTGCGGCCCGTCGCGTCCGCGTCGCTGACGGCCACAAGCACCGCATGGCCGATGATCGCATGCAATGCATGCCCGGCGACGAAGTCTGGCTCGTCGGCGAGCGCAGGTCGACGGGCGAGCAAAAATACTACGTGTCCAATCTTCCCGCCGACGTCAGCCTCAGGACCCTTGCCGCCACGATCAAAGCCAGATGGGTCTGCGAACAGGCGCATCAGCAGATGAAGGAGGAACTTGGCCTCGACCACTTCGAAGGCCGATCTTGGTTCGGGCTGCACCGACACGCTTTGATGACCATGATGGCCTATGCCTTCCTTCAGTCCCGCCGCCTCAAGGCCGCGGGTCGGAAAAAAAAGAATTGGGGGACCGCCGCCGCAACCGAGCCTGCCAGCCATCAGGCAGGCCATTCTTGATCTCTTCGTGCGCCATCCGCCGAGCAAATGCCCACACTGCGCAAGGCCGCTCAGCCCGGTGAATCCGTCAAATCTGCCAAAGTAGTGCTAGTCCGCCGCCGGCGGCCGCTGCAAAGCCTCATCGTCGCCGGCCAAGAGCGCCCGGGAGATCGCCCGTTCCCGGGCAACGACGATCGACACGAACTCGCCCGCGCCGCCGCGCATCGCCCCGAAGGCGGCGTAGCCGCGCTCGAGGAACGCCTGCAGCTCGCCGAGGCCCGCGGCTCGAGCGGGCCCCCGCATCAGCTTCAAGGTCATCCCGATGAAGCGGAGGTGGGTCAATTTGTCGAGCGCCTGGCCGAGGAGGGCGATCAGCTCGATCTGGCGTTCGCGGTCCTGCGCGCGGCCGACGGCCCGATAAGCCTCGCCATAGAGCGCGTCCGTGATCTCCGGCGCCTTGCCGCCGAGCCATTCGGCCATCGCGCCGTCGAGGCTCTCCGACAAAACGTTGAGCTCCATGGCGTGCGCGACCGTCGCCAAACCCGAATCCGGCAATACGTTCGTCATCACCGGGACGATTCGGCGCACTTCCTCGACGTGCCGGCTCAGGTCTCGCGGCCCATAGAGATCGTTCAGGAAGAATTTGGCGGGTTCGCGGAAGCGGCGACTCTCCAGCAAATCCCGATGCGTGCGCGCCAGCCGCGCCGCCTGCCAGGCGCGCAACAGCGCCCGCCGCTCGCTGAAACCCGCGTCCTCCACGACCCGGGCGCGCAAGGTCGCCGACCGGTCGAGCTCGGTCAGCAGCAGTTGGCGAAAGGTCTCCTGCGTCATCGTGCTCCATTTATACCGCAGCCGAGTAGGCTTATCTCCCTAAAGGCGAAACAGCATCCGCCCGTTTCAGACCATGGAAGCACCCGGGAGCGAAAAATGACCCGAAACGAGCGCATGTCGTCGGTCGACACGACTTGGCTGCGCATGGACCGGCCGGCCAATCCGATGATGATTGTCGCCGTCTGGGTTTTGGAGGGACCGGTCGCGCTCGACAAGGTCGAGAAACAGGTCGCCGACGGGCTCATGAGCTACCGGCGCTATCGCCAGAAGGTCGCGTATGCGTCGGCGGGCGTCTATTGGCGCGACGACCCGAATTTCGATCTTTCCCACCACGTCAGGCGGGTGAACCTGCCGGGCCGCGGCGGCAAGCAGGCGCTCGAGCGCTTCGTCGGCGAACTCGCGTCCGAGCCCCTCGATCCCAACCATCCCCTGTGGACAGTGCACATCGTCGAAGAATACGAAGGCGGCGCGGCTGTCGTGTTCCGCATGCATCATGCGATCGCCGACGGAATGGCGCTAATGGGCGTCACGATGGCGCTGGTCGACGGCCCCGCGCAAAACGGGCGCCGCGCTCAACTGGCCGACGAGGACGACGGCTGGCTGCAGAACCTGATCGCGCCGGTCGTCGCCGCGGTCAACGCCGGAACGCAGATCTCGACCTCGGCGCTGGGCGCCGCATTCGACCTCGCGCGCCATCCGATCCGCGCCGGAAGCCTGTTGCGTAACGGGGCCGGGGTGGCGGGCGAGCTCGGCTGGCTGCTCTTCATGCCGACCGACAGCCCGACCCGCTTCAAGGGCAAGCCGAACGGCACGAAGCGCGTCGCCTGGTGCGAGCCGCTGAAGCTGCCGGAGGTCAAGGCGGTGAGCCGGGCGCTCGGCTGTTCGATCAACGACATGCTGCTGTCCTGCGTCGCCGGCGCGATGCGAAGCTACCTCGCCGAAAAGGGCGACAAGACGGAGGGCGTCGAAGTTCGCGCCCTGGTGCCGATCGACCTGCGTCAGCCGGGGGACACCGAACTCGGCAACCGCTTCGGCATCCTCGCCGTCCTGTTGCCGGTCGGAATCGAACATCCGCTCGAGCGGCTGATGATGGTGCGCCAGCGCATGCTGGAGCTCAAGACGTCCTACGAGCCGAGGGTCACGCTGGGCCTGTTCGCCGGCCTCGGCTACCTGCCGAAAGTCGTGCAGGACCAGCTGTTCAACCTCCTGCTTAGTCGGGGGACCGCGGTGATGACCAACGTGCCGGGCCCGGCCGAGCCCCTGAAGGTTGCCGGAAGCACGTTGAAGCAGTCGCTGTTCTGGGTGCCGCAGACCGGCGATTTCGGCATGGGCGTGTCGATCTTCTCCTACGCCGGCCATGTCCAGTTCGGCCTCATCACCGACGCCGCGCTGACGCCTGACCCGGAAGCAGTGGTCAGCCGCTTCCCGGAGGAGTTCGAGAAGTATCTCTATTACGTGCTGCTCGATCCGCCAGCGAAGGAAGAGAAGGCCGCTCAAGCCCCTCCGCCTGCGACGGTCAGGAAGGCCCGGGCGAAGCGCGAGGCCGTCGTCCGGGACTGATCTGATCGGCTACGCCTCCTTCGCGTGCTCGGCGTCGAGCTTCTGCATCGCGTCGGCCGGCATACAGCGCGCGGCTTCCTTGTAGAGCCTTTCGGCCTCGGCGAGCTTCGCCTTGCCGAACAGCATGACGAGGCCGTTCGCCTCCTCGATCCGGGCGATCGCCGAATCGGGCAGGAGCCTGCGGGCGAGGGCGAAATGCTTCAGCGCCTCCTCCTTGCTTGCTCCGTAGGTGAGGCCTGCGAGCATTCCCCCGACCTTGCTGACGATCTCGGCGTGATAGGCGCCGAGCGCGATGTGCGCTTCGGCGTGGTTCGGCTCGAGCCTGACTGCCTTATCGAGGCTCGCCTTCACCTTGCCGCCGATCCCCTGCGCCAAGGCCTTGGCGATCGAGATTTCTTGCGAATAGCGCCCGAGCGCCTGGGCGTGGAAATAGAAGGCGTTGACGAAATCCGGGGCCGCCGCCTGGAGCGCCTCGGCGCGCTCGGCCGATTTCAGGAAGGTCTCGCGCTTCCGCTCGCTCTCGGTTTCGAGATAGGTCGCATAGATGTTGGCCGCCTTGTTGGCGGCGTTGGCGCCGATCGGGCCGAGCGCGGACCCTTCGGCGATCGCGGCGGCAAAGTCGCCCCGGTGATAGGCGCGCCAAGCCGATTGCAGCGCCAGAGCCGTCTTGTCGGCGTCGAAGCCGCCTTTGAGTTTCGGATGCCGAGCAAAGGCCTGACGCACGAACTCCGCTTCCGGGAACGGTTCGCAGTCGCCGCGGTGAAGGAGGGGCCAAGCCTTATGCAACGCCAGCCCCTCGTAGCCGTAACCGGCGGCCTCGTAGGGAAAGGGTTTCCACTTGAGCGTGACCATGGCCTCCTCCTTCAGGCGATGTAGCGCTTCGCCAACTGATCGAACAATTCGCGTTCGCGCGGCTCGAGATAGGGCGCAGCGAGCGAAATGACATGAAATGCGCCGCGCGCGAGCGTCTTGTCATCCTGCGTCGCTCTTGGATCGCGGGCGAATTCGAAAGACATCCAGTAGCTCGCCACCAGCACCATATTCTCGGCCAAGGTGGAAATTTCAGTCGGCTGAGCCCGCATCTGCCCCGCTGTAACGAGGCCCGCCAGAATCTGCTGGGCGACCCGGATCTTGTGCGCAAGGACGCGGCGGAACTGCACTTCGATCACATGATAGCGGGAGACGAGATCATTGATGTCGCGATAGAGGAATCGGTACTTCCAGATCGCCTCGAAGACGAGGTGCAGAAAGAGCCAGATGTCCTCCGCATGGGGCGGCCGCTGCTCGGGAGCCGCCAGGGTCGTTTCGATCTCCCGCCGGAAATTGGCGAACAGGTCGGCGAGGATCTGTTCCTTGGAGTGATAGTGGTAGTAGAGATTGCCAGGGCTGATGCCCATTTCGAACGCGATCGACGTTGTCGCCACAGTCGGCTCGCCGAACTCGTTGAACATCGCGAGCGCGGTTTCGAGGATCCGCTCACGCGTCCGGCGGGGCGGCTTCGGCATCGCGTTTCACACCCTCTGTTCGTCCGGGCTTATCCCGGCTCAACGCCTTTTCGAGGTCGCCCAGTGTTTTCCCGAGCGGCTGCACGCTATTCCACAATGTTCCGCTCTGGCTAGGCTTCGACGCCGGCCGCTCGTCGACTCGCAGTGCTGACAAGTCGAGCTCGACGCCATGGCGGGCGAAGACGGGCGCGAGTTCGTGCGAGCGACGCCTGAGCTCCGAAAGCGTGTGGCGATAGGCATGCTCGGCCAGCGCGCGCCGATCGGCGTAGCTGAACATGTTGGCGAAGAAGATGACCTCGTCCTCCTGCGCCGGCTCGAATAGCACGACGTCGGCGTTCGGGAATTCCTTGGCGTAGCGTTCCATGCCGACCCGCATGCGCGAATGGATCAGGGCGCGGAAGGTCTGGGAAAGAACGGTGACGAGTTCCCGGTCGGCCAATCGGACCGGCTTTCCGCCTGCGCTTGCGGCGCGATCGGCGTCGTAGGGAACGAGCGGATTGACGCAGATGAGTAGCGTCGCGCCTTCCCTGAGCGCGACTGACGCATGCAGCGTCTTCTTCAGCGCGCCGTCGACGTAATCGTGGTCGCCGATGCGCGCCGGCGGGTAGAGGCCCGGCAAAGCCGAGCTCGCCTTGACCGCCTCGGAGATCGGCACGTGGTCGAGTTCCTGGCGCTCCGAACGGCGTCGAGCTGCCGCTGTCGAGCTCGGTGGCGACGACGAACAGTTTGTGCGGGAGTTTGCGGAAGTCGTCCGTGCGGCCCGGCTGGCTGAAGAGCCGCGCCAGATAGGAAGCGATCGCGCCGTTGTCGAACAGGCCGTTCGGCAATCCGCGCGTCAGGCGCATGAACGATTCGACCAGGCCGTGCGTGGGGCTCGCGCCGAAATAGGCAAGCGCCGCGGCCTGCATCAGTTCCGGCATCCGCATGATTTGCCGGGCGAATTCGCCGAAAGCCGGACGCAACAGAAGCTCGGGCTCGAACGGATCGCTATGCGACCGGTCGAGTATGAACATCCCATGCATCTCGCTGGGGCCGATCCCGTTGGCGAGGCCCGCCGCGATAAACGCACCGGAACTCACGCCGACATAGACATCGAGATCGGTTAGCGTAAGGCCTTTAAGCGCCTTTTCTAGCGCGACCAGCGCTCCGATCTCGTAAATTCCACCGAGGGGACCGCCCCCTGCGAGGGCGATCCCCATCTTCCCGGGGCGACGTCGCCTGTTCATTTGAAGACCCCGCTCGAATCTTCAGAGCGGAATGGGGCTTGGCTTACTCAGTTTTCGCTCTGTGCGCCCGCGCGCGCCCGTGCGTCTCCTCTTCGGCAGATCAGCTTCTTGGCGATCTCCGTCAGTTCAGCGACCCGCTGCGACAGGATGTCGACGTCCTTCCGGCTCGGAACGCTCAAACTGTTCAGCGCCCGCGCCACCCGGTCCTCGAACACCTGCTCGAGCTTATCCCAGGTTCCGCTCGCCTTGGCCCTCACTTCGGCCAGACGCTCGTCCGTGGCCACCTTGGTCCGCTCCTGAACCTTCTCGCCTTCGGCGACAAGCGCCTCGAACACCTTTGCGCCTTCCTGCTGAGCCTTGGAGAACGCTCCGAGGCCCGCAAGCCAAATCTGAGTGGCGGATTCCCTGACTTTCACAGCCAACTGGTTTTCTGTCGTCTCTTTGGCAAGTTCCTTGAGTTCTCTTTGGCATGACCATCCTCGCATTCGTCTCGGCGGCCAACCCGCCTTTCTATGAAGCGCATCAAAGCATAGGATTTTAGAATCCGCCGCCCAAAGTTCTAGGCGGATCATTCTAGACTTATCGGCTAGATGAAAAATACGCGGGAAAGGAAAGGCTCATGAGCACCTTCGTGACCGGAGGAACGGGATTCATCGGCAAGCGACTTGTCCGGCGGCTGCTCGAGCGCGACAGCGAGCGTGTTTACGTCCTGGTCTATCGACCGACCGAGGAACTGGTCGGGGCGCTGACGGAGTTTTGGAGCGCGGGCGCAGAGCGCATGACGCTGATCGAAGGCGATATCTCCAGCCCCGATCTCGGCGTTTCAGCCAAGGATATGCGCAATCTCGAGGGGAAGATCGACCGTTTCTTCCATCTCGCCGCCGTTTACGACCTCGAGGCGCCCCCTGCGCAGGTTGTCACTGCCAACGTCGCAGGCGTCGCGAACGCGCTGGCCTTCGCCAAGGCGGTCAAGGCGGGCTGCTTCCATCACGTGAGCTCGATCGCTGCGGCGGGCCTGTACGATGGCGTTTTCCGCGAGGACATGTTCGACGAGGCGCGCGGTCTCGAGCATCCGTATTACGCCTCCAAGCATAAGGGCGAGGGGCTGGTGCGGGCGGAGAAGGACATCCCCTGGCGGATCTATCGCCCCGGCGTCGTCGTCGGCGACTCGAGAACAGGCGAGATCGACAAGATTGACGGCCCCTACTACTTCTTCAAGCTCATCCAGAAGTTGCGCGACGTCGTGCCCTCGTGGGTTCCGATGATCGGCGTCGAGGGCGGCAGAATTAATGTCGTGCCGGTCGACTTCGTCGTCGCCGCGATCGATCATCTCGCCCATCTTGACGGACTCGACGGCCGCACCTTCCACTTGACCGACCCGAATCCTCTGCGCGTCGGCGACATGCTGAACGCGCTCGCGCGCGCTGCTCACGCTCCTGCCTTCACAGTGCGAGTCAACGCCGCTCTCTTCGGCCTCGCGCCGCCCGCGCTGAGGCGCGGCCTGATGGCGCTGACCCCATTCCGCCGCATGCGCAAGATGATGATGAAGGAGCTCGGCCTGCCGGAAGACGTTTTCATGTTCGTCAATTATCCGACCCGCTTCGACAGCCGCGAGACGCAGAAGCTCCTGCGTCCGGCCGGTATCGTGGTTCCCGCCTTCGAGGACTACGCCTGGCGGCTCTGGGACTATTGGGAACGTCACCTCGATCCGGCGCTATTCGTCGACAGGTCGCTGCGCGGCGCCGTCGAAGGCAAGTGTGTTCTGGTGACAGGCGGTTCGGCCGGCATCGGCAAAGCGATCGCGCTCAGGGTCGCCCAGGCCGGCGCGAAGACGCTGATCGTTGCGCGCGACGACGAAAAGCTTGCCCTGACTCGCCAGGAATTCGCGGGGCAGGGGCTCGACGTCCAGACTTATACCGCCGACATTTCGGATCCGGCGCAATGTGCGACGTTCATTCAGCGGATCCTGAACGAGCACGGCGGGATCGACATCCTGATCAACAACGCTGGGCGCTCGATCCGCCGCGCGGTCGAGAATTCCTACGATCGCTTGCACGACCTCGAACGGCTGATGCAACTGAACTATCTCGCCGCAGTTCAGCTGGCGATGGGGTTCCTGCCCGGCATGTCCGAGCGTCGCTCCGGCCACATCGTCAATATCTCTTCGATCGGCGCGCTGACGAGCGCGCCGCGCTTCTCCGCCTATGTCGCCTCGAAGGCGGCGCTGGAGGCTTGGTCGGATTGCGCAGCGAGCGAGTTTCTCGACCGCAACGTCGCATTCACAAACGTCAACATGCCGCTCGTGCGCACGGAGATGATCGCGCCGACCAAGTTCTACGAGCAGGTGCCGACGCTGGATCCGGATGAGGCGGCCGCTCTGGTCGTCGAGGCGATCATTCATCGGCCGGCGCGTGTGGCGACTAGACTCGGGCGGTTCGGCCAGGCGGTGCATGCGCTCGCCCCCAACATGGGGCGGATCGTGCTCAATACGGCGTTCCGCATGTTCCCGGAGAGCGCCGCCGCAAGCGGCGCCAAGGAGAGCGAGGCCGCCCCGACCGCGGACCAGGTCGCGTTCATCCAACTCTTGAGGGGCTTGCATATCTGATGCGTGAAGCGAGGCAATAATAATAATGGAACGGATCTGGCTGAAGTCCTATCCCGAGGGCGTCCCGGCCGACATCAATCCGACCGCTTACGCCTCGATCGGCGACTTCTTCGCCGCCAATGTCGACCGCTATCGCGACCGGGCCGCCTATATCAGCATGGGCCGCACAATGTCGTACGGCGAGCTCGACCGCCTGTCGCGGGCGTTCGCCGGCTATCTGCAGAACGTCGCGCGTCTGCCGCGCGGTGCGCGAATCGCCCTGATGATGCCGAACCTGCTACAATATCCGGTCGCCCTGTTCGGCGCGTTGCGCGCCGGCTATGTCGCGGTCAATTGCAATCCGCTCTACTCGCCGCGCGAGCTGCGTCATCAGCTCGAGGATTCCGGCGCCGAGGCGATCGTGGTTGTGGAGAATTTCGCCCAGACGCTCGAGAAGGCGATCGACGGCACGCAGGTGCGCACCGTCGTGGTCGCAGCCGCCGGCGATCTTCTCGGGTTTCCGCGCGGTCCCCTCACCAACTTCGTGCTTCGCCAGGTACGGCGCGCTGTTCCCGCATGGCGTCTGCCACAAGCGGTGCGTTTCAAGCGCGCGCTGTCGCTCGGCAGGCTTAAGACCGTCGAGTTTCCGCCGGTCGAGCCCGACGACCTCGCGTTCCTGCAGTACACCGGCGGCACGACGGGCGTGCCCAAGGGCGCGATGCTCACCCACCGCAACATGATTGCGAACCTGGAACAGGTGCACGCGTGGGTCGGCTCGTCGCTCATCACCAACGAGGAAGTGTTCGTGACGGCCTTGCCGCTCTATCACGTGTTCGCGCTGACCGTGAACTGCTTCGTGCCGCTGATGGTTGGCGCAAACAATTTGCTCATCCCCGATCCGCGCGATGTCAAGGGCTTCGCCAAGACATTGGAGCGCACGCCCTTCACCGCGATCAGCGGCGTCAACACCCTGTTCAACGCACTGCTCAGCAACGCGGACTTTCTGCGGCTCGACTTCTCGCGCCTCCATCTCGCCGTGGCCGGCGGCATGGCCGTTCAGCGAGCCGTCGCCGAGCGCTGGAAACAGGTGACCGGCAAGCCGCTGATCGAAGGGTACGGCCTGACCGAGACTTCGCCGATCGTGACCGCCAACCCGCTGACCATCGAGGACTATACCGGTTCGATCGGCCTGCCGATGCCGTCGACCGACCTCGCCATCCGCGACGCGGACGGATGCGACGTGGCGCTCGGCGAATCCGGCGAGCTCTGCGTCAAGGGTCCGCAGGTGATGGCCGGCTACTGGAACAGGCCCGACGAGACGGCCAAGGTGATGACCAGCGACGGCTATCTGCGTACCGGCGACATCGCCCGGGTCGACGACCGCGGCAATGTCTATATTGTCGATCGGCAGAAAGACATGATCATCGTGTCCGGCTTCAACGTCTATCCGAACGAGATCGAAGACGTGGTGATGACCCACCCAGGCGTGCACGAGGTCGGCGCGGTCGGCGTGCCGGACGTGAAGTCAGGCGAGGCGGTGAAGATCGTCGTCGTGCGCAAGGACGAAAAGCTGACCGGCGCCGAGATCATCGCTCATTGCCGGCTCTATCTGACGGGATACAAGACGCCGCGTCACGTGGAGTTCCGCGATTTGCTGCCGCGCACGCCGATCGGAAAGATTCTGCGCCGCGAGCTGCGAGACAAGTCGAGCTCAAAGGCCAGTGACGCGAGCGCTCGTGGTCGATCTGACATTTAGGATGCGAGTCGTTGATATCGTTGCAGTGCCTCGGAAAAAAGCTGCGATTCTATTGATCTCTCTGTGGCCAGGGGCGGACCCAGCCGACAGTCCGCTAGCTGGCGCTCGCCTGATTCAGCGCGGCCATGTCCGCTTCCGACAGCGATAGCTGGATGGCGCGGACGAGGCTGTCGACCTGCTCGATCGATGTGGCGCTGGCGATCGGCGCGGTCACGCCGGGCCTCGCGATGACCCAGGAGAGCGCGACCTCGGCCGGTTTCGCCTTGTGGCGCGCAGCCGTCGCTTCGAGCGCGTCGAGAATGCGAAAGCCGCGCGGGTTCAGATAGTCCTTCACCCCGCCGCCGCGCGGACTCTTGGTCAGGTCCTCCGTGCTGCGGTACTTGCCCGACAGGAAGCCCTTCGCCAGGCTGAAATAGGTGATGACGCCGATCTCCTCGCGCCGGCAGATATCCGCGAGGCCCCCCTCGAACCCGGCCCGGTCGGCGAGGTTGTATTCAGGCTGCAGGACCTCGTAGCGCGGGCCGCCGCGTGTCTTCGCCGCGGCGATCGCCGCCTCGAGCAGCGCGACGGTGAGATTGGAGGCGCCGCACCAGCGGATCTTTCCCTTCTCGATCAGCCGCTGATAGGCGCCAAGCGTGTCGGCGATCGGCGTCGCCATGTCCGGCCAGTGCGACAGGTAGAGGTCGATCACGTCGGTCTGCAGGCGCTTTAGCGAGGCGTCGACTGCCTCTTCGATGTACCGCGGCGAGAGGCCCTCCTTACCCTTGCCCATTGGCGAACCGACCTTGGTGACGACGATCATGCGGCCGCGGTTTCCCCGCGCCTTCATCCACCTCGCCGATGATCGCCTCGGACTCGCCGCCCTTGTTGCCGGGGACCCAGGACGAGTAGGCGTCAGCCGTGTCGATGGCGTTGAGCCCTGCCGCGGCGAAGCGGTCGAGCACGGCGAACGAGGTCGGCTTGTCGGCCGTCCAGCCGAATACGTTTCCCCCGAGGACCATCGGCGTGATCGAGAGATCGGTGCGGCCGAGGCGGCGAAGCTGCATTGGATATCTCCCTGATTACGAGGAGGGTAACGTAAAATTCGGTCGGGCGGAAGACGGGCGCTTTCGCCGCGGCGATTGGTTCGGGTCAATTCCGCGAGCCTCATCGCCGCCAACGATCTATTCCCAAGCTGCCGGCGACCAAACTCTTCTTCACTCGGACCTGATGGCGCGCTGGGGATATGCCGGAGTGTCAGGGCTTGCTTAATGGGGCGACTTTTATTTCATTGCGCCCGTAATGATATGAGGATCCGTTTATGGTCCTATGGTCCTATGGTCCACGTGGTCACCATCAATCGGCCCGAGGTGGTTGCGCTGATCGAAGAAGCCGCCAAGAAGCTGACGCGCAGTCGCCTTGGCCATGCGGCGTCTGCTCGAGCAGAATGTCCCCGCGGGCTCGCTCTTCGCAGCGCATCCGCGCTCGGTGCGGGTTCGCGAAGGCGTCGACCTCATCGCGCCGGCTCTTGACGTCGAGCGCGACGCCGAGCCCGGCCGCGAGGTCGAGCGGTGACGGACCGCCTTCTGCTCGTTTCGGCGAGAAGCATGGCCGGCAATACCGGTTCGCCGTCGGGACTTGAACCGTAGCGGCGAGCCAGGTCCTCTGGCCGGCAAGCCGCGACGCGGGCGATGTCCGCTTGGCTCAGTCGTGGCTGAGAATGTTGACCAGACGGCCCGAGCGGGTCGCGGACAAACGAAGATTGAGGGCCCGCGACGGATCTGGGGGACCCGGCTCTGAGCGGCCGTTGATTGGCCCAACCGTTTTTTCGGCCCGAAGATAACGGTCTTGCGATTGGCGCCCAGTCGCTCGCTCCCCTATGAAGCGCCACATGACCGCCCTTGCGACCCATCGCCCGCTCGTGCTCGCTTCCGTGATCGCGGCGAATTTCATGATCGCCATCGAGGCGACGATCGTCTCGACCGCTATGCCGCAGATCGTCGCCCAACTCGGCGGCCTCGAGCTCTACAGCTGGGTGTTCGCGGCGTTCCTTCTGACCCAGACCGCGACCACCGTCGTGTTCGGCAAGCTGTCCGACCTCAGGGGCCGCAAGGCTGTCATCCTGTCGGGGATCGGGATCTTTCTGGTCGGTTCGCTCCTGTGCGGCTTCGCCTGGTCGATGCCCTCCTTGATCGTTTTCCGTCTGGTGCAGGGCGTCGGGGCCGGCGCCGTCCAGCCGGTCGGGATGACGATTGTCGGCGACCTCTATTCCGTCCACGAACGGGGCAAGATCCAGGGCTGGCTCGCCAGCGTCTGGGCGCTCTCGGCGGTCGCCGGTCCGCTTGTCGGCGGCCTGATCATCCAGGTCTGGTCCTGGTCCTGGATCTTCTGGCTGAATCTGCCGATCGGCCTCCTCGCCGCGGCCGGCTTCTGGTTCAATCTGCACGAGAAGAAGTCGGAGGCGCGCGGGCGGATCGATCATCTAAGCGCCGGCGTCTTCACCCTCGCGATCGCCGCGGTGATGGCTGGGCTGACCGCGCTTTCCACCGCGAGCAGGACGGAAATCGCCATCATCACCGCGATCGCCGTCGCTGCCGTCGTCGCCTTTGTCGTCCAGGAGCGCCGATCGCCCGAGCCGATGATCTCGCTCGAGCTCTGGGGCCGGCGGCCGATTGCCGCGGTCAACGCCTCGTCCCTGTTCGCCGGCATGGCGATGATCGGGCTCACGACCTTCCTGCCGGTTTTCGTCCAGGGCGTCATGCAAAAGTCGCCGCTCGTCGCCGGCTTCGCGCTTTCGGCCATGGTGCTCGGCTGGCCGATCGGCGCGACCCTTTCACCGCGGCTCTGGGGCCGGTTCGGCCTTCGCACGATCCTGCGTTGTGGCGCGGCGCTGATCCCGCTCGGCGCGCTCGTCTTCGTCTTTCTTAGGCCCGAGACCTCGCCCTTCGTCGCGGGCGCTGGGTCGGCGGTCGTCGGCTTTGGCATGGGGCTTTCGAGCAGCGCCTCGATCGTGCTGATCCAGGAGATCGTCGACTGGTCGGAGCGGGGCAGCGTCACCGCCTCCTATCTTTTCGCCCGCACGCTCGGCAGCACCTTCGGCGCGACCGTGTTCGGGGCTGTGCTCAATATGGGCCTGATGCGCTCGGGCCTCGGCGCGGTGACCTCCGACGAGCTACGGCGGCTTCTTGAGGGCGGCGCGGCAGCCGACGTCGCGCTGAGGCGCGCGCTCGAGGCCTCGCTCCACATTACCTTCGCCTCGATGTTCGTCGTCGCCGCGTTGGTCGCGCTGACCGCGGCGTTGGTGCCGAAGGTCGTGTTCGCGACGCGGCGCGCGCCGGCGGAATAGTGGTGGCCAAAACGGGTGGCCGAAACCGAACGCTTGGCGCCCACGTGGGGTCGCGAACGACGCCTGCAGGAGTGGCCTCGAAAAGACGGCGCCGCCGATAATTCCCCATGGACAGGAAGTCGACCCCGTCTTCATGCTGCCTCCCTGGACGAGGAAGAGCGCACTAAGCTCCATGCGGCGCCGAAGCGGCCGCATGGTCCGCGGCCCCGGGCTCGCCTGCCGGCGTGCGCAGGAGCAGCATCAGCAGCAGCATTCCGATGACGGCGAAGCCGATGATCATGAAGCCGTCGATATAGGCCAGCACATAGGCCTGGACCTGGACCGAATGGGCGAGGAGCGCGGTCGCGCGCGCATTGGCGTCGGGCGGACCGATCGAGCGCCCGGCCACCGCCCGGGCGTAGTGCTGCAGCCGGTCATTGGTGGTGAGCGAGCCCGTCGCGATGTGGAGCCCAATGTAATTCGAATGCACCTGCTCGCGCACTCTTATGATGGTTTGGACGAAAGCCGCGCCGATTTGCGCCCCGAACAAACGGCCTGTTTGCAGCACCGCGCCGAAGGTGAGAACCTGGCTCGGGTCCAAGTTCTGCAGGTTGAGCCAGACCAGTGAAGTCAGCCCGATCGATTGGCCGAACGCCTGGACGATCTGCGAGGGCAGGAAGTCGGCGCCGATCCACTCGTCGGTGAGCTGACCCGCCATGAAGCAGGCGACGCCGATAAGGGCGAAGCCCACGGCGGTCAGAAGCCTTGCGTCGTTGAAACGAAGCATCGTCGCCGTGAGCGGCGCCAGCAGGAATTGCGGCAGCGCAATCCACACCAGCACGCCGCCGACTTCCATCGCCCGGTAACCTTGGACCGTCGTCAGGTACTGCGGGATGATGTACGAAGTGGATAGAATGGTGAAGCGGAAGAAGGCGATGAACAGGAAAAGCAGCGGGAAGTTGCCACTAGCGGCAAAGCGCAGATCGACCCAGGGCCGGCGATTGGTGAGCTCCTGCACGACGAAGGCGACGAGCAAGAGCCCCCCGCCGAGCAGCAACCCGCAGATCAATCCCGAATTCAGCCAGTCCAGCCGGTTGCCCTGGTCGAGAGCTGCGTAGAGCAGGCTGAATCCGACACCTGCATAGATGATCCCCGCCCAGTCCGCAGTTTTGAGCAGCGCCCAGTTTATCGGCTGGCGCGCCATGCCGAAATGGACGCAGATCAGCATCAGCGGCGCCACCAAGGCCGTGTCCCAGAAGATCCACTTCCATGACCAGTAATCGGCGAACCAGCCCTCGATCGATGCGGCGATGTTGAGCGACAGTTCGAGGTTCAGCACATAGGCTGCGACGCCGTAGACCACGAGCCGGGGGGGGAGATTCTGAGCCACGAAACCGAGAGTGAGCGGGATGAACGTGCCGGAGGCGAGACCGCTGACCATCTGGAACACGAGCACGAACCCGAGGTTCGGCGAGAATGGCAGGAGGAAGTTTGAGACCCCGAAGATGGCGCACGAGATCACCAGCACCCGGCGCGGGCCAAACACCATCCCGAGCCAGACCGAGACCGGCCCCATCAGCATTTGGCCGACGGTAAAGGCGGTGGTGATCCACGCCCCCTCGTCAAAGCCGGCATGAACAGCGCCCCGGACGTCGGCTAGCCCGAAAGTCGTGATGCGGCTATCGAGCGTCGATATGAGCGAGCCCAACAACACCGCGAGAACGCCGATCAGCGGGCGTGTGGCGATGACCGGGGGATGTTGCGCCGCGCGATCAGCGGGCGAACAGAGGGTGCGGCCAACAGCGCGGCGGGAGGCGCCGGGGATAGTTTCCGCGGCGCTGCTCTGGAACGCGCTCACGGCGTCGCCTGCGATTCGACGCCGCCGGCCGATGGCGTAGAGCGGGTATCGATGGTCGTGATCACCGACATGCCCGGCCGCAAGAGGTCGGCCAGCCGTCGATCGGGCTCGAGGGTGATCTTCACCGGGATGCGCTGCACGACCTTGGTGAAGTTGCCGGTCGCGTTGTCAGGCGGCAGCAAGGCGAATTGGGCGCCCGAAGCCGGCGACCAGCTGTCGACCCGGCCACGCAGCACGACGCCGGGGAAGGCGTCAACCGTGACTTGCGCATTCTGACCGACGCGAATGTTTGTCATCTGCGTCTCTTTGTAGTTGGCGATGACCCAGACATTGGGAAGCGGCGCCTCCCAGATCACCTGTGTGCCAGCGCTGAGGTATTGGCCGCGCTGCACCAGCCGCTGGCCGACCATGCCGTCGACCGGCGCGACGATGCGGGTGTAGCCGAGGTTGATTTTCGCGAGATCACGCGCCGCCTTCTGGGCGAGGAGACTCCCGCGGGCCTGCTTGGCCTGGCTATCGAGCACGTTGATTTGCTCGCGCTCCTGCCGGAGTTTCGCCCGGTCGAGGTCAAGGGCGGCCTTGGCCCGCTGCTCATTGTCGACCGCTTGCTCGACGATCTGAAGCGTCCCGGCGAGACCTCCAGCAAGCAGCTTCTCCTGGCGCACCGTCTCCAGATGGTAGCGCGTGACATCTGCGTCGGCCCCTTGGATCGCTGCCTCGGCTTGCGCGATCAGCGCCTGCTGCAAGAGCTTCTGCTGTTCGATGTTTTGGATCGCAGCATCGGAAGCAACTACATTCGCCTCAGCCTGCTCCAGCTCGGCGCGGTAATCGTCGTCATCGATTTGCACCAGCAGGTCGCCCGCCTTGACCTTCTGGAAGTCTCGCACGAGGATGTCGCGGGCATAACCTGGAACCTTGGCGGCGAGCGGGGTCAGATCGGCGTGCAGATAGGCGTCGTCTGTAGTTTGTAGGACGGCCGAGCCTACCCACCAGTCCCATTCGTCGGCGACGAATGCGATAAGGCCCGCGACCAGGACGAGGACGAACAACCGGAAGGCGACGCCAACCCATCGGGAGGTTCGCGCCGGCGCAAACGGATGATGAGGCGCATTAGCTGCGGCGCCGGCGGTTTCGGCGGCGAGGGGCCTCTCTTGTTCAGCGGGCCGGTCGTTCATGGCCACGCGACTCCGACGTTCAGCCGCCGAGCCCCGGTCTGAGCGTGCTGACCAACGAGAAAGCTTCCCGTTCGAATCCGCGGATGCGGATCCATCCTGAGGCGCAAACGCACGCAACCTCGTCAGGACATGAAAGCTCTATGATACGGCTCGAAATACAACGTACTAGCGCGCCATCGCTGCTTCAAGTCTTAGGCTCAGGACCCATAAGCGAGCCCTTACCCTTCCAGTCCGTTCAATCCGTGTTCGGCCGCACCCTCAACCCCACAGAGACGACGGCCCGTACATTTGAACGCGCAGTCGCACACCGAATTAGGGGGTGTGTTCAGTTAAGGAGGATGACGGCGCAGGCGAGTTGAACCCCGGCGAGGAAAATCTTATCGAGCTTGTCGTAGCGCGTGGCGATGGCGCGGAATTGTTTGAGCTTGTTGAAGAAACGCTCAATGAGATTGCGTTCGCAGTAGAGGATGAAATCGCACGGGCGCGGGGTTTTTCGGTTTGATTTGGGTGGGATGACTGGGGTGATCGCTCGAGCATTGAGAGCGCTGATGAAGGAGTTGGCGTCGAAGGCCTTGTCGCCGATCAGGGCGTGGGGATCGAGGGCTTCGATTAGAGCTTCGGCGCAAGTCAGATCGTGATCCTGGCCCGGGCTGAGCATGGTCCCGACAGGATTGCCAAGGGCGTCGACGAGCGCATGAATCTTGGTGGTCAATCCGCCGCGGGATCGGCCGATGGCTTGCGCACCCTCTTTTTTTGGGCGCCCGCGCTATGCTGGTGAGCGCGCACGATGGTGGCGTCGATCATCATGTACTCGTTGTCGTGATCGTTGGGCAAGAGCTTGAAAATCCGCTCGAAAACGCCGCTCTTGGCCCATCGGTTGAAGCGTTGGTAGACGATCTTCCAGTCCCCGAAACGCTCGGGCAGATCACGCCACGGGATGCCGGCTCGAAACCTGAAAAGGACAGCTTCGACGAACAGCCGATTGTCCGCTGCCGTGCCGCCCACATGGCCTTCGCGGCCCGGCAGAATGTCTTTGATCCGATCCCACTGGTCGTCGCGCAGGGAATATCGTCGCATCGGTCAGCCCCTCCTAACCCAACTTGAGCAGATTCGGGGGTGTGGCCTAGGCAAATCAAAGCCTTAGACGAAAAGTCGTCACTACATTTCTGGTGAGAAGTAGGGCTTAGGCGCTGAGGGCCAGGATCGGGGCCTCGTTATCTGGAAGGCGCATGCGCTTGGGGAGCTTGAGGCCGAGGCGGTCGAAGAGCGCGGCCTGAGCGGCGTCGGGCTGGGCGACGCATCGCAATCGGATCTCGCCGTGCGTTGCGGTCGGCAAGACGACGTCGTGGGACTGGATGCGGGCGAGCTCTTCGAGGATGGTCCGCGGCGAGTTGCCGAGGCCCGCGCGCTGCTGCCACATCTCGAGGGTCTTCCAGAGCACGAAGGCGAGGAAGCAAACGAGGATGTGGGCCTGGACCCTCTCCTCGCGCTGATGCCAGATCGGTCGAACGTTCAGCTGATCTTTCTGGATGCGAAAAGCCGCTTCGGCCTGGGTGAGTTGGATGTAGGCCTTCCACAGCTGCTGATCGCTCCAATCGCTGATGTTCGAACGCAGAAGATAGGCTCCTTCCGAGATCGCGGCCCAATTGTCGAACGCGGCGTCGCAAGCGACGTTGAGCCGGAAGCCCGCCGGGCACGCGTCAGGCTCCAACGTGATGGCGAAGCGGGCGGCGGCGCGCTGGTTTCGCTCGAGGATGCGGCCGATCTGCCGGTTCACCGTCGCCGGATTAAGCGGTTTCGTTGAGCGCGCGATGCGAGCGGACAGGCGTTCGAGCGCCTGCTCGATCCGCCGGCTGAACTTGTCGTGCATCGCTCGCTCTTTGCTGCGTCGGTCGTCGGAGCGGCAAAGGATCGCGATCTCGTCGGTCTCGGGATGGCGCGCGAGTTTGACCTCGACGCCTTCTTGCACCATGCGCCAGCCATCCGGGCGAGCGAGCTCGGAGCCGAACTTCTTCAGCTCCGACTTCGGCGCGCCGATGATGTAGCGCCGGCCGGTCTCGCGCAGCCACGCCAGATTCTCGGCGCTGGCCATGCCGCGGTCGGCGATCCAGACGCGCCCCAGCACGCCGTGCCGCGCCTCCATCGTGGCCACGATCGTCTGCAAGGTCTTGGAGTCGTGGGTGTTGCCGGCGAACACCTCGTAGCCGAGCGGAAAGCCGTCAAAGGTCACGACAAGGGCGATGCAGACTTGCTTGCAGTCGGGGCGATGATCGCGGGAATAGCCGCGCTGCGCCTGCGGGTTCGCCTTCGCCTGGCCTTCGAAATAGGTGCTCGTCATGTCGTAGAGCAGCACGTCGTTCTCGATTGCGAACAGCTCTCCGCAACGCTCGGACAGATGCCGTTCCACGGCCCCCTTGTGCGCGAGCAGTCGATCGAGCGCGCGATAGAGCCGATCCTTGTTGACCTCCTCCTCGCCGAGCTGCAGCAGATCGCCAAGCACCGTTCGACGATACCAGTCCTCGGCAATGTGCAGCTCGCTCGACGGCTCGCACAGCCGAGCCGTCACCAGCACCGCCGCCATCTTCGCCCATGCGACCCGCTCCTGGCCCATTGGAAGCAGCCGCCGGCACAACTCTTCGAGGCCCACCGCACGCCACAGGGCGAGCGCCAAGTAGACATCGCCAAACTGGCGCGAGCGCTCAATACGAACGCCCTTCAGTCGAACAGGCGCCGACAGATGTTGGCTGCCGTCGTTGAACAGCGGCGCTTCTTCAGGGACGCCGATCAGCCGGCGCGCAAGCGCGCGCGCCGCGATCCGTCCGTTCTCGTCGAGCTCGCCAAGATGTGCGACCGTCTGCTGGATCACCCGCCGGCCGACCCGAACGCTGCGCACCAACGTCCAATAGCGATGAACCTTCCCGTCCTTCTTGCGAATCGTATGGCGCAAGTACATGCGCCATTTGAACCGACAACGGCGCCCTCGAAAATACCCTAGGTCGTCACTACACGCTCAAACTCGCCTCGCCCGACCTCCAACTACTTGATCTAACTGACGCCGCCTTGCGCAAAAACGTGAAACCCGCCGCCAAACTGCTCAAGTTGGGCTAAAGGCCGACCTCTCACGAGTTCAGACATTTGCTGATTTGGGAATCCCTCTCCTATCAGAAACACAAAACGTTCCGCCTCCGATTCCAATCCGTTCTCAATTCAAATGAAGACAGGCCCTAGTCGATTCCTTTCACAGAATCGGACAAGGTTGGTCTCGATGATGCTATTGCGCATCGCGCCCCGCAGCGCCCACGACCCATATCTGGCGTTTTGTGCCCGTACGAAGCTGATCGGGAAGGCAACGGGTCGATTCCAGGCCTTTCACCGCCGCTTCGATTGGGCGCCAAGAGTCAGAATCTGCCCGCTAGGCTGAGGCGGCCGGTTCCCCTTTGGCGGTCGCCGCATTTTGCTTTGCTCCCCGCCGCGTCCGCCATTCCTCGGTGCGCTGCATCACCACATAAAACGACGGAACGAACACCACGACCAGGCAGGTCGAGGCGATCATGCCGTAGAAGACGGCGATCCCGATCGATATGCGCGCCGAGGCGCCCGCCCCCGTGGCGAGGACGAGCGGCAGGACGCCGAGGATGAAGGCGAAAGAGGTCATGATGATCGGCCGGAACCTGAGCCGCGCCCCCTCGACTGCCGCTCTCACGATCTCCATTCCTTCCGCCCGCCGCTGGCGGGCGTATTCGACGATGAGGATCGCGTTCTTGGCGCCGAGCGCGATCAGGAGGATGAGGCCGATCTGGGTATAGAGGTTGGTGGCGGCCACGCCGCTCTGGCTGGCGGCGACATTCGTTGCGCCCAGGTAGGTGAGCGCGAGGACCGGCCCGATCAGGGCCAGCGGGACGCCGAGGATCACGGCGAGCGGGAGAATCCAGCTCTCGTACTGGCCGGCCAAAACGAAATAGACGAGCAGGAGCGCGAAACCGAAGACATAATAGATCTGGTTGCCGACTTCCTTCTCCTGGAACGACATCGCGGTCCACTGGTAGCCTGCCCCGGTCGGCAAAGTGTTTGTGCCGATCTGGTCCATCAGGTCGAGCGCCTGTCCCGAGCTGAAGCCGGGCGCCGGACTGCCGACGACGGTGGACGACGGATAGAGGTTATAAAGGCTGATCAGCGAAGGACCTTGGACCTCGGTGACATCGACCACCGTCCCGATCGGCGTCATGGTTCCGTCGCCGGCCTTAACTTTGAGGTTCTTAATGTCGTCGGCTGTGGCGCGGTAGGCGGGCAGCGCCTGCGTATAAATCTGGAAGACGTGCCCGAATTTGTCGAATTGGGCCACGTAGCCCGACCCGACATAGCCCGAAAGGGCGGAGAACACTTGGCCGACCGTAACCCCGATTCTTTCAGCCTTGACCCGGTCGACATTGACGAAGAATTGCGGCGCGCCCGCGCGGAATGTCGTGGCGACCCTCTGCAGGGCGGATTGGGCGTTGGCGTTCGCCACGATGGCGTTGGTCAGGCTCTGCAGGAGCGCGTAGTCGAAATTGCCGTTCTTGAGCTGGACCTGCATTGTGAAGCCGCCGACGTTGCCGACTCCTTGAATCGGCGGTGGGGGAAGGGCGAAAGCGATGGCCTCCGGGACGCCTTGCAGGGCGCCGTTCAGCCGCAGGCCGATCGAGCGGACGTCCTGTCCCTGCTCCTTGAGGCGCACGTCCCAATCCTTGAGGACGACGAAAGCGACGCCCGCGTTGGCAAGACTCGCCCGGTTGTCGAGGATGGAGATGCCGCTGACGGTGACCACATGCTCGACCCCGGGGATCTTGCTCGCTATCCCCTGGATCTTCTGCAAGACGGCGTCGGTGCGTTCCTTCGAGGCTCCGTCCGGCAATTGCGCGGCTACGATCAGGTAGCCCTGGTCCTCGGTCGGAAGGAACGCGGTCGGGATGCGTGTCAGCCCGTAGACCGCGACCCCGACGAGCGCGAGCGCGAGCACGACCATCAGGACGGCGCGGCGCGTCATGGCGCCCATGAGCCGCGCGTAGCCGCGCTCGGTCGCGCCGTAGGCGGCGTCGAAGCCGCGGGTGAAAAAATTGCGCTGATTGGCCGGCTTCGGCGGCCTGAGCCACAATGCGGACTGCGTCGGCTTCAGGGTCATCGCGTTGACAGCGCTGATGAAGGCGGTGGCCGCGATGACGAGCGCGAATTGCCGATAGAGCTGTCCGGTAAAGCCCGCCAGAAAGGCGGCTGGAATGAACACCGACATGAGCACCAGCGTGATGCCGAGGACCGGACCGGTCAGGTCGTCCATCGCCCTGCCTGCGGCCTCGCGGCCTGGGAGCCCTTGCTCGACATAGCGCGCGACGCCCTCGACGATGACGATCGCGTCGTCAACCACAATTCCGATCGCCAGGACGAGGGCGAAGAGAGTTGGAAGGTTGACCGAGAAACCTAGGGCGGCCATGGCGGCGAAGGCGCCGATCAGCGTGACCGGCACCGTGGTGGCGGGGACGAGCATCGCCCGCCAGTCCTGCAGGAAGACGAGGATGACGATCAGCACCAGGATGGCGGCCTCGATCAGCGTCCGATAGACCTCGCCAATCGCTGCCCGTACGAATTTCGTGGTGTCGTAAGGGATGATGTAGGCGAGTCCGTTCGGGAAGCTCTTGGCGAGCTCGTCCATTTTCGCCTTCACCTCGTTGGAGACGGCGATGGCGTTTGCGTCCGGCAGGAGAGAGACCGCGATTCCCGCGGCGGGCTGGCCATCGAGTCTCGAACAACTCGCTATAAGTCTGGGCGCCCAGTTCGACATGGCCGACGTCTCGCACCCGCGTGATGCGTCCCCCGGGGCCCGGCTCGACCTTGACGATGATGTTTTCGAACTCGGAAGGGTCGTCCAGCCGGCCTTTGAGGTTCAGGGTATACTGAAAATCCTGGCCTTTCGGGGCGGGCGGCGCGCCGACCTGGCCGGCGGTGACTTCCTGGCTCTGTTGTTGGATGACGTTGATGACGTCCTGTGGCGTCAGGCCGCGCGACTGGAGCAGGTCCGGGTTCAGCCAGACGCGCATCGCATACTGCCCGGCGCCGAGGACCGATACGTCGCCCACGCCGTTCAGGCGGCGAAGCTCATCCTGCACGTTGATGACGGCGTAGTTCGACAGGAAGAGGCTGTCGAAGCGGCTGTCGGGAGAGACCAGCGCGACGAACTCGAGGATCGAGGTGGACTGCTTCTTCGTCGTCACCCCTTGAACCTGCACTTCCAGCGGCAGCGACGAAATGGCGGCGGACACCCGGTTCTGCACCAGGATCTGTGCCTTGTCCGGATCCGTGCCGATGGCGAAGGTGACGGCCAAATTGTATGTGCCGTCGTCGGCGCTCGTCGACTGCATGTAGATCATGTCCTCGACGCCGTTGACGTTCTGCTCGATCGGCAGCGCGACGGAGTCGACCAGCGTACGGGCGCTGGCGCCGGGGTAGCGCGTCGTCACCTGCACGGTCGGCGGCACAACATTGGGATATTGCGAACTCGGAAGTTGGAAGAGCGCGACCAGGCCGACCAGAACGACGACCAACGCCAATACGTTGGCGAGCACGGGCCTTTCGATGAAGAAGCGCGATATCGCGCCGGCGCGCCCCAGCGGCTGCTGCGGCGTCCCTCCCGACGGACCGATCTCTCGCTCCGTCATTTGGCCGCCGGATCCTGAGCGGCCGGCTTGCCGACGCCGGCCGGCTCGGACGCTTCCGCCGCCAGCTGGGTTCGCTGCGGCTCGACCTTGGCCCCGGGAAAGGCGCGCTGAATTCCCTCGGTCACGACCCAGTCGGAAGGATCGAGCCCCAACTCGATGATCCGGAGCTGACCCTGCCGATCCCCGGTTTTGACGACCTTGCGCTGAACGACATTGTCTGCGCCGACCACCAGAACGTAGCTCCCCTCCTGGCTTGTCCCGATCGCGGCGTTCTGGGTCAGCAACGCCTTGTCCTGGTGGGCGATCGGCGTGCGCACGCGCGCGAACAGGCCGGGGAGGAGCGCGTGGTCTTTGTTGTCGAACAAAGCCCGCACAGTCAGCGTGCCCGTCGACTGGTCGACTTGCGGCGAGGCGTAGTCCATGTGGCCGCTGTGAGGATAGCCCTCCTCGCCTTGCAAGCCGATGTCGACCGGTATGCTGGAGAGGTCCGTCGTCCTGAAAGGAAGGCCCGCCTTGGCGTTGCTCCGCTTGATCGCCAGGACCTGCGGCTCGCTCAGGGTGAAGTAGACGTAGAGCGGGTCGGTCCGGATGATCGTCGCAAGCTTGGTCGGTCCGGAGACGCCGACGAGCGCTCCGACCTCGACGAGGTGATTGGAGACGACGCCGTCGAAAGGCGCGAGCACCTCTGTATAGCCGAGGTTGATCTGAGCGAGCTCGATCTTCGCCTGGTCGCCAAGCACCGCGGCGGAGGCCTGGTCCGCCTTGGCCTTCCACTCCTGCATCGTCGCCTGGCTCGCAAAGTCCTGCTTGGCGAGCGTCGCCTGCCGCTGGTATTCGGCCTGGTTATATTCGAGATTCGCTTGGTCGGAGGCGAGCTCCGCCTTCGCCTGATCGAGCTGCGCCTGATACTGATTGATCTCGATGCCGAAGAGCCGCTTTCCCTTCGTCACGGACGCGCCGTCCTGGTAGTCGATCAACTCGAGGAAACCTTCGACGCGCGCCACGAGATCGACTGAGGCGAAAGCGGCGGTGTTGCCGGTGAGCTCGAGGTAGAGCGTCACTGGCTTTTGCAAGGGCTGCGCGACGACGACTTTCGGCGGCGGAGGAGGGACGTAGGCGTTCCTGGAGCCGTTGCAGCCCGCGAGGGCGAGCGCCGAAATCGCAGCCAGGAAGGCCTTACCGAGACGCCGGCTTTTGCCGGCCGATAAAGGAGGCTGTTGCATGAGCACGCTGGCGCCGGTTCCCGATGGCGATGCAACTCAAGTCGTACCCGGCTCCAGCAGCCGTTGCAAATCAGAGTTCTCTCGGTCTTAATTAGCCGATCGCATCAGTCCAATGCGGGCTGGTTTACATTCGAGCGCTCCGTTGACCAGAAGCAGGATGGCAGGCAGCCTCTAATCCGCTTGCGTCGCCGCCAGCACGGAATGCATCGTCGCTTCCAGGCAGTCGATCAGATGGGCGTCCGCCGCCAGGCGGTCCGCCATTCCCGTAAGGGCCGCGCCGCCGAGGATGAGAGTGCGGCAGCCCGCGGCGACGGCCGTCCGCGCCAGTCGATCCAGTTCGGCGAGGACCGACGCTTCTCGACGGCTGACGTCGAGGCCCGTCCCTTCGCCGGCAAACACCCCGACGAAGGGTGTCCGGACTGCGGCCAGCGCCACGCGCTCGTTCAGCATGTCGACCCACGCTTTGCCGAGCGTCAGGATTCCGAAAGGCTCACCGAGCGCGTCCGCTTCGCGAATGGAGGATTCCGCCATGCCGAACACCGGCAGGCGCGCCGCCGCGCGCAGCGCTTCGAGCCCCGGATCGCCGAAACAGCCGATGATGACCGCGGCGTAAGCGCCGCGGGCTCGCGCCCAAGTCTCGAGCACGGCCTGCGCGCCGGCCTCGTAGGACGCGCGGGACGCGATGACCGGGGGCCCGGCGGCCGCCGTCAGCGCCTCGATTGCGGCCCCGTCGGGCAGACAGCGCGTCGCGGCGGCGGCCATCCGCTCAGTCATCGCAGCGGTCGTGTTCGGGTTTATGAGTAGGATGCTTCGCATTCTTGGGCGGCCGCTTCGGCTGAAGCGAGCCAGTGACGGGCGATGGAATCTCTTCGCGCGATCCAGGCTCCGCCGCGATCCTGGATATGCCGCAGGATCGTCTCCAGTCCGCCGATGCGGCCAGGGCGGCCGATCATCCTTAGGTGCAGCCCGATCGAAAGCATGCGCGGCGCGCTCGCCCCCTCGAGCCAGAGCCGGTCGAACGCGGCGATCACGTAGGATGCGAAATCGTCGCCGGACACGAACCGGTGCGCCCGGAAAAAGTTCATGTCGTTCGTATCGAACGCATAGGGGAGCACGAGACGCCTCTGGCCGGCGACCTCGACGAAGAACGGGAGATCGTCGCAATAGGCGTCGCTGTCGTAAATGAACCCCCCATGCTCCATGAGCAGCCGACGGGTGTTGACCGAGGGCGCCGACCGCGTATGCCAACCGACCGGCGTCACCCCGGCCGCCTCGCGGATCGCGGCGACGGTTTTTGCGATGGCGCGTCGTTCGACAGCCTCGCTCATGCCGGCATGGCGCTCCCAGCGCCAGCCGTGACAGCAGACTTCGTGACCCAGGGCCGCCGCCTCGGCGGCGAGCCATGGGGAGCGCTCGACCGCGCGTCCGCAGGCGTTCAGCGTGGCGACCGCGCCGCTTTCGGCCAGAACCGCGGCGACGCGCCGCCAGCCCGCCCGCGTTCCATATTCGAAGTGCGAATCCTGGCAGAGATCAGGATATCCCTCGACCTCTTCGACTGCCTCGTACGCGCCTTCGTTGCGCTCGTCGCCGTCCGAGACGGAGAGTTCGGCCCCTTCCTCCATATTGACGACGAAGGAGACGGCGACGCGCGCGCCGCCAGGCCATCGGATATTCGGCGGACGGCCGCCGTAGCCCCTGAAATCCCGCGCGGGAACACTTGTCATGGCAACTCGCCTGAAGCTAAAGCAGTCTATATAGATTATTTCGGGATCTTGTTAACTCGGATTGCCGGATGTCCGCGGAAGAACGCCTGCGCTGGATGGACGCCTACGAGGCGACGGGGAGCGCTGCACTGGTCTGCGCGCGGTTCCACATATCGCGGCCGACGCTGCGGAAATGGTGGCGCCGCTACAAGGAAGCCGGGCCGGACGGCCTCGAAGACTCGAGCCGCAAGCCTGTCTCCTCTCCCAACCAGAAAGTGTTCGAGCGTGAAGAGGGGCTGATCCTCGCGCTGCGCAAGAACGAGAGTCTCGGCGTTCATCGCCTCAAGTCGGAATTGCGTCGCCGCCACGGAATCGACCTGTCGGCGGAGACGATCCTCAAGGTCCTCAAACGAGCCGGCGAACCGATGAAGACCGCGCGCGGCGAGGCGGTCGAGGCGCCGCAGCGCCCGCGACCGGCGAGAGAGGCGCGCCAGTTCGGGCGGGGAGGGCTCTTTCATGGACTCGCCTCGGACGACAGCGTGGCGAACGCGATCGCATCCCTGGTCGTCAACGAGCGGTTCCGGCCGGGACAGAAGCTTAGCGAGGCCAATCTCGCGGAGAAGCTCGGCGCCGGTCGTACGCTTGTTCGGGAGGCGCTGCGGCGGCTGGCGTTCGCAGGCATCGTGACGCTGCAGCGGAACCGCGGCGCTTTCGTCGCCGATCCTTCGCTGACGGAAGTGCAGCAGGCCTATGCGGCGCGCCGGCTGATCGAAGGCGAGATCGTCAACGACGTCTGCCGTCACTGCACCGCGCATGACATCCGCGCCCTCCGCAAGCATCTCGCGCGCCAGGTCGAGGCGCAGGCCTCGGGCGACCGCGGCCGGTTCGTCCAACTCCTCACGGAGTTCCATTCGCTGCTCGCCTCCCTCGGCGAAAATCGGCTTCTCGAAACCTTCGTACAGCAACTCGCGGCCAAGACCTCGCTCGCGGTCCTCCTTTACGACTGGGAGCCGCCCGCCTGCGCCATCGAGGAACATGCCGCGCTCATCGACCTATTGGCGGCTGGAAACGCCGAGGCCGCGCGCGACCTGATGGTTCGACATTTGACCGGACACCAGGAACGCCTGCCGTCGAGATAGCCGCTGTGAAGACGACCGGCCGGCGGCGGGCGCCGGCCGTCCGCGGCCTTTAGTGCGAGATGGCCGTCAGTTCCTGGCCCGGACGAATCGACCGCGCGGCCAGCATGCAGGCCGCAGCGACGAGCGCGGCGACCCCGCCGGAGGCGGCGGCGGTCGTCGGGCTCGCTCCTGCCTGCTGCAGCGCGCCATAGACCAGCGGCCCGAAGATGCCGCCGATCGGGCCCGTGATGTTGATGAAGGCCGCGCCCGTGCCTCGCACCCGCGTCGGGAAGGATTCGCCGACATAGGCGAAGAAGGGCGCCGCTGCGCCCTGGGCGAAGAACAGGACGAGCGCGTACCCGATGACGACGCTCGCAAGGCTCCCCGCGACGAACAGCAGGACGAACGTGCAGACGGCAGCGAGAGTCTGGGCGATGATCACCGTCTCGCGCCGCCCAATCCGGTCGCCGAGCCAGCCGAGGAAAAGATAGCCGAGCACCGCGACTCCGTTGCCGAAGAAGATCGTCCAGAGCGCGCTCGTGAGGTCGATGCCCTTCGCCTGGCCGAGCACCGAGGTCGCGAGCACCGTCAGTTGCGAGTCGGCGATGATCTTGAAGAAGAACATCGCCCCGAGCGCAATCGACTGGCGCCGCAGCGATGGCGCGAAAAGCTCGGCGTAGGTGTTCGGCCGGTCGCCCTTGATGTCGAGGCTCCATCGCCTGGCAAGCTCGTCGGAAGCGGCGGCGTCGCCCTGCTTCCGCAACTTTCGAAGGTGCTGGATCTTCACGAAATAGGGCGACTCACGGAGCCCGAAGCGGAAGATCAGGATCACGATCAGCGGGAAGGTCGCGACGAGAAAAACGCCGCGCCAACCGAGCTGAGGCAGAAGCAGCGCCGCCAGTCCCGACGAAAGCATGACGCCGAGTGGCCAGCCGGCCTGAACGATCCCGTACAGGAATCCTTTGGCGCGCGGGCCGAAGACCTCGTTCAGATAGGCGGCGTTCACCGCCTGTTCGGACATGCCGAAGCCGGACAGCGCGCGGAAGACGACGAGCGACACTGGGCCCATCGCCAAGGCTGCGAGGCCCGAGCTGATGGCCGCGCCGCCGGTCGTGAGCACCAGCGCGAATCTGCGGCCGAGGCGGTCGATGACCGGGCCGACGCTCAGCGCCACCACCAGCGAGGCGAGGCCGACAAAGGTCGCGACATAGGAGGCGGTTGCGTTCGACCAGCCGAAATCCTGCTGAATTCTGGGAAGGAGATTACCGAAAGTGATGAGATCGTAGACGGCGAAGGTCCAGGCGAACAAAGCGACGATTGCGGTGTACGTCACCTGGCCTTTGGTCAGCGGCGAAACATCGGGGAGGCCTTTGGTCGTGGGGGCGGGCGCGTCCAGCCCGGAGACGGCGGCGGCGTTGCTCATGGCGAGATCCCTTGCAGATCGGAGCCGCGACAGGGAGCGTCGGGTGTAATAATTGTATGCAAATTGAAAATTTTGTGTCAATCGCGGATAAGCTCATATATTCGGCACAAAACGACAAAAAGACGGGCATTGCTTTTGAAACGATGTCTATGGACAAGAGAGGCCGGGGAGCGGAAGGAGCGGGCGCCGCGTGACGCAAACGGCGCGGATAGGTCGGCGAAAGGCGGTTTTTCCCCTCGCTTGCGGGTCCACGCGGAGGCGGCCCCGGCCCTTGCTCCGCCATCGGAGTGGGCGCGGAGCAACCCGCTGAAAGCCGCAATCGTTTCCAGCCTGCGCCGGATGGCGCCTCTTTGCTGCGATGCCTCATTGCCGAACGTGGCGTCGACTCGCTTCATCCTGTTTGAGATCGTCGGAAAAGCGACACGCGCCTAGAGATAACGCGCTCCGGCTTCGCTCGCGAATTGGCTCGGCCCGCCCTCCCACGCGATCCGGCCGCGTTCGAGCACGTACACGCGGTCGGCATGGGGCAACGCGAAGGTGACGTTCTGCTCGCCGAGGAGCACCGTAATTTGGGTCGTCCTCCGGAGCCGCTCGAGCGCCTTCGAAATCTGCTCCATGATGAGCGGGGCGAGGCCGAGCGTCGGCTCGTCGAGGATCAGCAAGTCGGGCTTCATCATCAGGGCGCGCGCGATCGTCAGCATCTGCTGCTCTCCGCCGGACAGCGTCGCCGCCGTCTGCGTCTGACGCTCCCTCAGGATCGGGAACAGATCGAACAACTGCTCCCGACGCTCGGATCTGTCCGCTTCCTTGAGGCCGTGCCCGCCCACGTCGAGGTTCTCGCGCACGGACATCGCGCCGAAGAGTTCGCGCCCCTCCGGCGACTGGACGATCCCTTCGCGCGCGATCGTCGCCGCCGTTCTTCCGCGCAACGACTGGCCCTGTCGCCGAATGTCCCCGGAATAGGGCACGAGGCCCGAGACGGCGTTGAACAGCGTCGTCTTGCCGGCGCCGTTCAGTCCGACGATGGCGACGAATTCGCCCTGATGCACGTGGAGGGAGACGTTCTCCAGCGCCTGCGCCTTGTCATAGACGACGCTCAGATTCCCGATATCGAGGAAAGGCGTTGCAACATCGCCAAACGCGCTCTCTGGCCGCGCCGCCGTCTCGAGGGCGCCGCCGAGATAGACCCTCCGGACGGTCTCATTTTCCATGACCTCCTGCACGGCGCCCTCTGCGATCCGCTCGCCCACATGCATGGCAAAAATTCGGTCGACGAGCGCGGATATCCCCTTCACGTTATGATCGACGATCAGGACCGCGCGCCCGTCGTCGCGCATCTCGGCGATCAGCGTCGCGATAGATGCGGTTTCGCGCGCCGTCAGGCCGGCAAAGGGCTCGTCGATCAGCACGACCTTCGGATCGCGGGCGATGGCCTTGGCGATCTCCATCTTGCGCAGATCCGCGAACGGCAGCGTGGCGGGGCGACGATCGAGCACAGCGCTCAGTCCGACGCGCTCTGCGATGGCGCGGGCTCGCGCATCGATGGCTGCGCTCGGAAGGAGGGCCATCAATCGATCGGGCAGAAGCCCGAAGACGATGTTCTCGAGCACCGTCTGCCGATGCAGCGGACGCGAATGCTGGAAGACCATGCCGACGCCGAGCCGGGCTATTCGGTGCGGCGGCCAGCCCGCGACCTCGAGGCCGTCGACCCGAACCGACCCCCCATCGGGGCGCTCGACCCCGAGGATCGACTTCATCACCGTCGACTTGCCCGACCCGTTCGGGCCGATCAGGCCGAGAATCTCTCCGGCCTTGATCGAGAAGCTGACGTCCCGGACGGCCGCCAGCCCGCCGAACCTCTTGAAGAGACCCTCGACCTCGAGCTTGGCCGCCGCCGCGCTCATGTCGCCTCCCGCGCGCCCTTGAGCATGCCGAGCAACCCGCCGGGGAAGAACAGAACGACGGCGAGCGCGACGGCCGAGACGATGAAGGTTGCGAGATCGCCGAGCGGGCGGAGCGTTTCGCCGAAGGCGACGAGAAACACCGCCCCCAGGACGCCGCCGAGAATCGTGCGCCGGCCGCCCAGGACCGCGCCGACGATCACCTGCACCCCGACGGTGATGTCGATGAAGGTCCCGACCGAGGCCGCGCCGAGATAGAAGACCATCAGCGCGCCCGCGAGCCCGGAGAACAATGCGCTGACCAGGAACGCCGCGAGCTTGTGTTTCGTCACGTTGAACCCGAGCGCCGCCGCCTGCACCGGGTCCTGTCCGCTCGCCTGCAGGATGAGGCCGACCGGCGAGCGCGAAAGTCCGTAGAGGATGGCGCCGCTCACGCCCATGAAGGAGAGCGCGATCCAGTAATTGACCTTGGCGTCGATCGAGATGACGTCCGGCACCGTCAGACCGATCTCTCCGCCGGTAAGGCCGGCCGCCACGACGACGAAGTTCTGCAATATGAGAACCGCGACCAGCGTGGTGAGGCCGAAATAGGGTCCGCGCACCCTCAGCGCCGGCAACGCCAGCACGACCCCGCCGGTCATCGCCGCGAGCACGCCCGCCGCGATGCAGAGTATGAGCGGCGGCTGATAGAGATTATCGAGGATGCCGGCGGTATAGGCGCCGAGCCCGATCAGGAACGTGGGGCCGAAGTTCACTTCGTTGGCGAAGCCGAACAGAAGGTCCCAGGCCATTGAAAACACGCCGAAGTAATAGGCGACGGTGAGGAGGCCCAGAACGTAGCCTGAGACATAGAGCGGCAAGATCGAGGCGGCGAGGACAACGATCAGGCTGATAAGGACCGGCCGGGAGAAGAGGGCGCGCCGCAGCATGATCTAGCGCCTGCCCATCAATCCGCGCGGCCGCACGTACATCACCGCGACGAGCAGCAGCAGCGCGGGGATTGCGCGATAGGCGGGCGAGACGAGATAGGCGGTGAGAGTCTCGAGATAGCCGACGACATAGGCGGCGATCAGCGAGCCGGACACGCTGCCAAGGCCGCCCAATACGACGATCGAAAATGCGCTCGCCGTCAGCGGCCCCGCGCTATAGGAGGAGACGCCGAGGAACATGCCGAGCAGAACGCCGGCGACACCTGCAAGAACGCCGTAGATTGCCCAGACGCCGACATAGACGGTGGAGAGTTCAATCCCGAGCAGGGTGACGCCGCGCGGGTTCATCGAGGCGGCGAGCACCGCCTTGCCCGCGCGCGAGCGGTTGACGAAAACCCAGAGCGCGCCGATCGCCGCCCAGCAGACGAGCGCGGTGAAAACCTCGTTCGACGGGGTGCGCACGCCTAGGATCGACACCACGCCTTCGACGATCGGCAACACGGTCTTCGCATTGTTCGTATAGAAATAGGCGATCGCCTCCTGGATCATGACGCCCCACAGCAGCGTCGCGGTGAGGATGAAGATTTCTTTCTCCTCCTCGCGCACGGCGCGCGACAATTGCAGCCGCCGGACGATGAGGTAGTAGGTCGCCAGCGACAGAGCCAAGGCGACGACGACGCCGAAGGCGGCTCCTGAATAGGCGCCTGCCCCTCAGATTCCCCGAGGCGGCCCAGGCGCCGACCGCCGCCGCGACCATGATCGCTCCATGCGAGAGGTTGAGCACTCCGGTAACGCCGAAGATCAAGGTGAAGCCGATGGCGCCCAAAGCGTAGAGGGACGAGATCGCGAAGCCGTCGATCAGGATCTGCCAGAACAGCATTCACGCATCTCGAACGGCGGGGTGGTTCCCCTTCCCCAGCTCGCTGGGGAAGGGATGCACGCTTTCCCCCCGTCAATCAATTGCCGCCCGACGCGATCTTGACGAAGGACGGGAATTCGAGCTTGCCCTTGGCGAGATCCGCCGGCCACAGGTTGACCTGCTCGCCCTTCTGCCATTGCAGCATCAAGCCGGTGATGAAGCCCTTACCGGTTTTCAGGCCATGCACATGGGGATTGCCTTGCGGCAGGAACTCGATCCTGCCGATCGTGCCGACATAATCGGTCGCCTCCATCGCTTTGACGAGTTTGTCGCTGTCGACGCTTCCCGCGCGCTTGATTGCATCGGCGATAATGTAGACGTCGTCATAGGCGGTGTAGCCGCAATAGGACGGAAGGTTTCCGAATTTCTTCTGGAAGGCGTCGACAAACGGCAGCGTCTTTGGCGTGACGGCCACGCCCGGACCCGAAACCGCTTGGTACAGCACGCCTTCGGTTGCGCCGTTGGTGTCCTTCCAGAAGGTGGAGTTGGTCGCCTGCGAGGAGACGCCGAACATCGGGATCGGCACCTGCTGGCTCTGCCACTGCACGGTCGGCTGCACCCCGACATGCGAGATGCCGGTGATGATCACGTCCGGCTTCTCGCCCTCGATCTTGTTGAAGATCGGGGTGAAATCGGTGGTGTCGGGCGAGAAGCGGATATGGTCGAGCGCCTTGAGCCCGATCTTCGGCAGGCATGTCTCGTATTCGGCGTCGAGCGGCGTCGTCCAGGCCGCGTCTTCGCTCATGATCACGGCGGTTTTCATTTTGAGGCCGTCGACCAGCATGTCCTTGGCGGCGTCGCAGACGAGACTCGCTATTGCGCTCGAGGTCAGATAGCCGTGGAATGCATATTTGTCGCGCTCGTAGTCCTTGGCGATATTGGCCGTGATCACGTCGGACGCCGCTCCCGGCGTAATCATCACCGTTTTCAGGCGCGCCGACCAAGGCTCGAGCGCCAGCACGACCTCGCTGATGTAACTCGCGATGACCGCGTTGACGTGGTCCTCGCTGACCGCGCGCTGGAACGCGCGCACAGCCTCGGCTGAGGAGGAATGGTCGTCGTAGGACACGATCTCGATCTTGCGGCCGTCGACACCCCCCTTGGCGTTGATCTCGTCGGCGGCGAGCTGAGCGGCTTGCGGGATCGAGGAGCCAGCGACCGCCTGCGCTTCGGCGATCACCCCGATTTTGATCGGGCCTTGGTCGTCGGCTCGAGCCGACGGGCCGAGCGCGAGCAGGAAGGCGGCGGAAGCGATGCCGAGCGCGCCGCGCAGGTGGGCGCCCAACGGAGTCATTTCGTATCGCGACATTCTTGTCCTCCCCGATCTGGCTGTTGTTACAACTTCCGCGTCGCGCCTTGGCGGCGTGGCGCAAGCCTCGTCGCTCCAAAGCTGCCGTGTCCGACATCCGCAAGCAAGTGAAATTCTCGCTTGTGATCGGAGGAAGGGGAGAGGCCGCCGTTTTTCTCGAGGACCGATTGGGCGGGAAGCGCCGGTCGGGCAAGTGGCGTACGAGGGCGGAACGGAGGCCTAGGTGTCCGCCCTAAGCGGGAGTTGCGGTCCTCCACGGCCTGTTGCTTACTTGAGCGGGGCTCGGGTCGGAAGGGCCTCACAAACCCGGCGTCCAAGGGGGGTTAGATGAAGGCGCATATCGTCGGCGGCGGGTTTGGGGGTCTCGCGGCTGCGGCGTTGCTCATCCGGGACGCTGGGGCGCCCGGCCACGACATCACAATTTACGAGGCGGATGAGCAGCTGGGTGGGGGCTTTTTTCTGAGCGGCAGTCCGCAGAGCGGCTACAATCTGCCTGGGTCCGTCTTTGACAGGGAATACCGCTGCGCTTTCGATCTGCTCGCGACGATCCCGACCGAAGCCTACCCCAACATTTCCGTTAAAGAGCAATTCTTCACTTTCAACGCGGAGCACCCGTTCGTCGACCAAACGCATATCGTCGATCGCGACCTCCGCAGCGTGCACGGGCCGCGTTTCGGCCTGAACCTGTTGGACGGCCTCGCCCTCGCGCGGCTCTCGCTCACGCCCGAGGCGCGGTTGGACGGGCGGCGTATCGAGGAGTTCTTCTCCTCGAAATTCTTTGAGACGGAATTCTGGCTGCTGTGGTCGACGACCATGGGTTCGCTGCCTCAGCATAGCCTCATCGAGTTCCGCCGCTACATGAACCGCTTCGTCTACGTGTTCCCAGATCTGTCGACCATGGCGCATGTCCTGCGCTCGCCCGTCAACCAGCACGAAGCGTTCATCAGACCCCTGGTCGCTTGGCTGCGTCCGCGCGGCGTCAACTTTTTGACCGGCGCCTACGTCCAGGACATCGGCTTCGCCCCGTCGCCCGACCGCATGACCGTCAACCGGATCGACTACCAACAGGAGGGCGCGGTCACGTCGGTCGCTGTCGCGCCGGAGGATATCGTGCTGCTGACGACCGGGTCGCAGGCCGCCGACCTTTCCGTGGGGTCGATGACCGCCGCGCCAAAGCCGCTGGACACCGGACGGTCCTGGGCGCTTTGGAAGCGCCTGGCGCAGGAGCGCAAGGGTTTCGGCAATCCAGATGCATTCTTCGGTCCCGGCCGGATCGCCGATTCGCGCTGGGTGACATTCACAGTCACCACGACAGGGAAGGAATTTCTCGACGAAATGACCAAGCTGACCCGCAGCGATCCGGGAAGCGGCGGCCTTCTGACTTTAAAAGACTCGGGGTGGGTGCTGTCGCTGTCGATCTTCCTTCAGCCGGAGATCGTCGACCAGCCGCCGGGCACGTCCGTCTGGTGGGGCTATGGGCTCTATCCCGGACGCAACGGCACATTCGTGAAGAAACGCATGGATCAATGCACCGGCGCCGAGATCATGGAGGAATTGCTGCAGCACCTTCGGTTCGAGAAAACGGAAGCGATCATGAAGGCGTCGATCTGCATTCCATGCAACATGCCCTATGTGAATAATATCTGGCTGCCGCGCCGTCACACTGATAGGCCCCCTGTGGTTCCGGAGGGCTCGACCAATCTCGGACTTATCGGCCAGTACGTCGAGGTTCCGCAGGACATCGCGTTCACCTTCGAATACTCCACTCGCACTGCGTGGGAGGCGATCCACTTGCTGCTGAAACGCGGCCCCGCGCCGCCGCCCGTTTATCAGGGACAGTTGGATCCGAAGGGCGTGTGGGCGGCTTTGAAAGTGTTTCTCGGATTTCGGTGACCGGCCCGTCAATTTCGAGTTGACCTCGGCATTGCCGACGCCGTCGGGTTCGCCTATCCGTCCGCCGCCCGCCGTTCGGCCACCGCCACCGCCAGCGTCATCGCCAGGCAGAACGTGGCGGCGAGCGAGCGGAACGAGCCAAAGTCGCTTTCGACGATCTCGAAGCGGACGTCGGCGAGGCCAGCCAGAGGCGAAAACGCGCTGTCGGTGACGACGACGGTCGGGGTGTTCGTCCTATGGGCGCGCCTGGCGAGGTCGACGGTCAAGGGCGAGTAGGGGGAGAAGCTGATCGCGATCAGCGCGTCCTCAGGCCCGGCGCGGGCGAGCTGCTCCGGCCCGAGGCCGCCGACATTGTCAATCAGGCTCGCCGAGAGCCCGAGCTGGGCGAGGGCGTAGCTCAGATAGTGCGCGACGCTGAAGGAGCGCCGCTGGCCGAGACAGTAGATGGTTTTCGCCCGAGCGAGCAGATCGACCGCCCTTTCGAGGTCGCGCTTGTCGACCGCCTCGCGCAGCCGGGCGACCGAGGACGCGGCCGAGTCGGCGAAGCCCATGAGCAGATTGGTCGGATCGCCGCTGTCGCGGGCGGTGTCGTGCAAGGCCTTGAGACGCTCGGAATAGTCGGGCCAGCGGTTGCGCAGATGGGAGCGGAACACCTCCTGCAGGTCGGAGAAGCCGCCGAACCCGAGTGTCTGGGCGAAGCGCACCAGCGTCGAGGCCTGCACGTCGGCGTTGCGGGCGATGCCGGAAGCAGTGCCGAGGGCGAACTCGTCCGGGTGCTCGAGCGCGTAGGCCGCCGCCTGCCGCAGCCGCTTCGGCAGAGCGGCTTCGATCTCGATCAGCCGGTCTTTCAGCGACTCGAAGGTGTCCGGCGGCTCGATGGTCGCCTGCTCGCTCATGATTTTACCCCGCGCCGTCCCACAGCCGCAGATTCATTATGGAACGAATATTCCAAATCGACTAGATTGTGAAATATTTGTTTTGGCGAGTGAAGGCGCGCACAGCGGGAGGCGACGGCATGGACACAATCGGCGTTGGACTGATCGGCACGGGCTACATGGGCAAATGCCACGCGCTCGCGTGGATGGCGGTGCGGGCGGCGTTCGGCGGCGGGCCAGTCGTGCGGCGCGTAAGCCTGTGCGAAGTCGAGGAGGGGCTCGCCCGCCGGCGCGCCGACGAGTTCGGCTTCGAGAGGTCGACTGCGGATTGGCGCGCGCTTGTCGCCGATCCGGACGTCGACGTCGTCTCGGTCACGACGCCGACCGGTCTGCACGCGCCGATGGCGATCGCCGCCCTCGAAGCGGGCAAGCACGTGTGGTGCGAGAAGCCGATGGCGCCGGCGCTCGAGGACGCCGAGCGCATGGCCGCCGCCGCGCGCGCGAGCGGCAAGGTCGCGATCCTCGGCTACAACTACATCCAGAGCCCAGCGGCCCGCTATATCGCCAAATTGCTGAAGCAGCGCGCGATCGGCTCGGTCACGCAGTTCCGGGTCGAGATGGACGAGGACTTCATGGCCCATCCGGAGCAGCCCTTCAGCTGGCGCAGCGAGGCGAGCTCGGGCCTTGGCGCGCCCGACGATTTCGCCGTCCATCCGATGAGCCTCATCTCGACGCTGATCGGAATGCCGCGCGAGGTATTCGGCGAGCTCGTCAAACCCTTTGCCGACCGGCCGCACGGCGCCGGGCGCCGGGCGGTCGAGACCTTCGACATCGCGACGGCGCTTCTGCGCATGGATGGCGGCGCGACGGGCGCGATCCAGGTCAGCCGCACCGCGTGGGGCCGCAAGGGCCGGATCCAGCTTCAGATTTTCGGCTCGGGCGGGGCGATCTTCTTCGATCAGGAGCGGTTCAACGAGGTCGGCGTTTACCTCGCCGAAGGGCCAATAGAAGACCAGGGGATCAAGACCGTGCTGATGGGGCCGGCCCATCCGCCCTACCAGCATTTCATCCCCGCTCCCGGCCACCAGCTGGGGTTCAACGATCTGAAGATCGTCGAGGCGCACGAGCTCCTGAACCGCATCGCCGGCAAGCCGTCGCTCACCATCGACTTCGACCAGGGTCTTGCCATCGAGCGCGTGATCCGCGCGATCGGACGCTCGCATCGAGAGGGGCGGTGGGAGGCGCCGTAAGCGAGGAGGTTTGGGGTCCGCGCCTCGACGACCACGATTTAGCCGACATCGAGGTTAATTCGCTGTTCATGCGAAAAAAATTCGCTGAGCGGACGAAAAAAATTCGCTGAGAGTTTGCGGCGGGAATGAGGCGCCTATCTCGGAGAGCTCTGGAATCCTGCAGCTTTTCAGGACTCTTCAGGCCGTCCGATTGCCCAAGCGGGTGAAAATTCGCTGTTCTCAGCGAATTCGCCCCGCGCGCTGCATCGCCCGTGCCCCAAAAATTCTCCTGCCGCAGGCGCAGCTCCGCGGGGCCGCCGCGGCGCAATTCGCCGCGCGACCATTTATGCCAGCGGGATTTGGGCCGAGTTACTCGAACGACGCCCCAAGCCGCTCCATGGCCGGGCGGAATTCAGGAAAGCTGGTCGCGATCATGGCGGTGTCGTCGACCGTCATCGGCTCGCGGGTAGAAAGCCCCATGACGAGGAAGCTCATCGCGATACGGTGATCCATGTGGGTCGCGACGGTCCCGCCGCCCTTCGGCGACCCGCCCTCGACGATGAGGTCGTCGCCTTCGATCTGCTGCTCGACCCCCGCGGCCGTCAGGCCGGCGGCGACCGCGGCGAGCCGGTCACTCTCCTTGACGCGCAATTCGTGCAGACCGCGCATACGCGTCGTTCCGAAGGCGAAGGCCGCGGCAACCGCAAGAACCGGATATTCGTCGATCATCGAAGGCGCGCGCGCCGCCGGAACATCGACGGCCTTGAGCGCGCTGGCCCGCACCCTGAGATCCGCCACCTCCTCGCCGCCCTCGATGCGCCGGTCGAGGACGTCGATGTCGGCCCCCATCTCGAGGAGGGTCGTGAGCAGCCCCGAGCGTAAGGGATTCGTCATCACCCCCTCGACCACGATGTCTGAGCGGGGGACAATGAGCGCGGCGACGATCGGGAAAGCCGCCGAGGAGGGGTCGGCCGGAACGACCACGGGCTGGGCCTTAAGCTCCGGACGGCCGACGAGATCGATCCGCGGCCCCTCGCCCTCGCGAGTCACCGTGACCTCGGCGCCGAAATGGGCCAACATCTTCTCGGTATGGTCGCGCGAGGCCTCGGCCTCGATGACCGTGGTCACGCCGCGCGCGTTGAGCCCTGCGAGCAGCACGGCCGACTTGATCTGCGCCGAGGCGACGGGCGTCTTGTAGAGAATGGGCGCCGGATCGCGGACCCCCTTCAACACGATCGGACAGCGTCCCCCTTCCGCCTGCGATAGAACCTCGGCTCCCATGAGCCTGAGCGGGTCCAGAATCCGGCCCATCGGGCGCTTGCGCAAGCTCGCGTCGCCGTCGAAGGTCGCGGTGACCCCGTGGCCGCCGACGACGCCCATCATGAGCCGCGAACCGGTGCCCGCGTTGCCGAAATCGAGTTTCGCCCGCGGAGGAAGCAGCGCCCCGAATTCCGGGCCCCCGGATCCGCCAGCGGCCCGGCGCAAGGCGCTCGACCGACGCCCCGAGGGCTTTGCAGGCCTCGCCTGTGCGCAGGACGTCGTCGCCCTCGAGCAGGCCTTCGACCCTGGTCTCGCCGCAGGCGAGGAGGCCGAAGATGAAGGCGCGGTGAGAAATCGACTTGTCGCCTGGCGGCCGGAAGCGGCCGCGCAACGCTGGCCCGCGGCGGGCGCGCAAAGGGGAGGCGTGAGTCGGCCCAAGGGAGGAAAGTGACACGCGGAACTCGGTTGGCTTGAGGTTGCGCCGCTTCCGGCGCGCGCGTCCGTACCATCGCGGCAGGGCCCGTGTCGACGCCTCCGAATCCCCGTTGACAAGGGGGATCGGACCTGACTAACCGAAGCGCTCCCGAAATGGCCCTTTGAACGACAGGGAACCGAGCCCAGTGGCAAAACCCGAACTCGGCGCCAAACGGCAGTGTCAGAACTGCGGCGCCAAATTCTTCGACCTCAACAAAGATCCGATCGTCTGCCCGAAGTGCGGAACCGTGTTCCAGGGCGCCGCCCGCCCGCGCGTGGCCGTCAAGGAGGACGAGGAAGATGTGGATCTCGCGACTCCGGCCGGCGTCGACGTGGTCTCGCTCGACGAAGTCGAGGCGAGCGAGGAGAAGGCCGTCGAGACCGTGGCCGAAGACATCGACGTCGAGGACACCGTAGACGCCGAGGACGATTCGTTCCTCGAAGAGGAAGAGGAAGAGGACGACGACGTCAGCAACCTGATCGACGGCGACATCGCGCCGGACGAGGAGACCTGACCGACAGCCTTTGCCCCAGACCGGCTTTTTTCGCCCGATGGCCCTTGTGGCCGGCGAAGGTTTGCGGTTATACCGCCGCCCGCGCAGATTTTCGGCTCCGCCCCAATCGGAGCCGCGCGCGAGACGTCGAAAATGGGGCCATAGCTCAGTTGGGAGAGCGCTTCAATGGCATTGAAGAGGTCGTCGGTTCGATTCCGTCTGGCTCCACCACCCCCAACCTGCTGATCCCCCAAGAATTCGAAGGCTGCAAATGGCGGCGCTGCTGAACGGCGCGCCGCGGTAGGGCTTGATATCGAGGGCGAGCAGATTGCATCACCGCGTGGGCTCTTGACGCGCATGGCTTCGACGCCGACTCTGAAGGCCAGGTGGGGCGAAAATTTCGCTGCAGCCGAAGGAGCAGAAGCAACCATGAGCAGGATTCTCGTTGTCGGCGCGAAAGGGCTTCTCGGTTCGCATGTCGTCAGGGCGCTCGGCGAAGGACAGTGCATTCAGGCCTCGCGCAGTTCGAGCGAGCGGGTCGACATCTCCGATCCCAAATCGCTAATCGCTCTGTTCGACCGCCTCGAGGTTCTGGACGGCATCGTGTGCACAGGCGGCGCCGCGCGATTCAAGCCGTGGGACCAGACGACCGACGAGGATTGGGCCTTCTGCTTAGCCAACAAGCTCATGGGTCAGGTCAACGTCGTGCGTTGGCGGGCGCCGAAAGTCCGCTCTGGCGGCGCGATCACCCTGACCACCGGGGTGCTCGCGCAGCATCCGATGCCGGGTGGAGCGATGGTGACGACGGTCAACGCGGCGGTCGAGGCCTTCGTGCGCGCCACAGCCGTCGAGCCCTTGAACGTTCGCGTCAACGCCGTCTCGCCCGGTTGGGTGGCGGAGACCCTTCAGGCCATGGGTCGCGATCCGGCGCCCGGAATCCCGGCCTCCGAGGTTGCACAGGCCTTCGTGCGGCAATTGCGCGAAGGACCGTCGGGTTCGATTGCGCTGTCTGCTCGCGGCTGAAAGCACGAAAGCGCGCCTGGCCGGCACCCCTGTAAAGCTATGCAGCAAGTGACGCCTCGGCGCCCGGACGGGTTGGCGGAGATTTGGTTTTTGAAATAGGGTCCCGCGGAGCTACCTGGGGGAGCCGATGTTGAAGTTGATTATCGGGGCGATCGGATTTCTGGGCCTCGCCGTTGGCGCGCCGGCGTGCCTTGCCGATTCCATCGACGCGCGCCTGGTCGGCGCCTGGACGACCTCCCAGGCCGACTGTGCGAAAGTCTTCGTCAGGAGCGGCGGCGGGATGACGTATCGGCAGCCGGTCGACAAGTTCGCCCAGGCCGCGATCATCGGGCCGCAGATGATCCGCCTGCCGGCCAGCACCTGCCGGGTTCAGCGCGTTTCGCATGAGAAGGACATCGTCAAGATCACCGCCGACTGCAACGACACCATCAGCTACACGACCCAGAACGTGCAGATCAGGGTCACGCCGGACGGCGAGATCGTCTATAGCCCGACCGGCGACCCCACCCTCGACACGACCTTTATCAAGTGCGGGAAGTGAGCGGGCGGTCGAGCTCTGCGCGTCCTGGGTAGCGCATAGACACGTGGATCACCGTTCCTTCGTGCTTCGTCGTGAGGGCGAGCCCGCTGCGCTCGAACACCTTCATCATCGCCAGGTTGTCCGAGAGGACCTCGGCGACGAGCTCCTCGAGACCCGCTTTTCGGCCGATCGCCGCGATGTGGCGCATGAGCGCCGTTCCGAGACCCTTCTTCTGGTAGTCGTCGACGACCGAAAACGCCACTTCCGCGCGCCCGGGCTCGAGCACGACATAGCGGCACCCGCCGACAATGACGGGTTCGCCGCCTTCATTCGCCACCGCCACCAGGGCGACATGGTTGACGAAATCGATGTCGAGGAAGAAGTGGGTTTCCTGCTCCGAGAAAGCGCGCTTCATTGCGAAGAAGCGGTGATAGAGGGTGTCCGGGCTCGCCCGCTGGACGGCGGCGTGCAGGGCCTCGCGGTCCTCCGGCCGTTGCGCGCGAATTTCGACCTGGCGGCCGTCGCTGAGCGTTTCGGTCACGTGAAATCTGGTTGGGTCGAACATGACCGGTCGGTCCACTTCGATTTGCCTCGGCTGCGGCCATGCCGGGCGAAGGCTCTCTAGCACGAACTGCGGCCTCGCGCTGCCTTCGAGTCCGGCAGCTGGACGCCGCCAAAGCTGCGCCGATCCTGCGGTTACGGCGCCCTGGCGCCGGTGAACTCGTCCCTTTTTCCGGGAAAAGCTTTCAGAAAATTTCCGGAATGTTTCGCCAGCGCTTCCGAATTCTTGTCAAGAGATTGTCGGTCGGCCTCGGCGCGGCGCCTGACTTGATGGTTTACAGCGCCAGAAGAACGGAATCGCCAGCAGCCGACCAAGCTCTCCGTTCATCCTCGGGCGGAAAAAGCTACGGCTCTTCGCAGTTTAGCTCGGCGGTCCGGTCGGCAGCCCGGCGAGCAGAGACGCAGATCCCGTTCCACATCGCCTGAGGCAGGCGATCGCCGAGGCGAGCGGGACGTTGGCCGGGCGAATCCGGTCCGCGGGAAGTAGGAACACCGATCCCGACATCGGGTTCGGCGAATTGGGAAGGAACACCGCGACCAGGTCGCCGCCGGCTTCGGTTTGCACCCCGATCCGCCAGGCGCCGCCGAGCCAAGCGAGCACGACCGGATGCTCCGCCGATTCGCTGACGCCGAGCACGCTCGTTCCCGCCTGCTTCAGGTACTCATAGCCGGGGATCTTCGAGAGAATGGATCCTTCGAGTTCGTCCACAAATCGCTTCGCCCACAGCGTCTGCGCCAGAATCCCTGCCAGGAAACAGGCAAGGGCGACAACGAGGATCGCGAGGGTCGCATGTGCGACTGGAGCCGAAGCGAGGCGATCGGGAATAAGTTTGGCCACCGGCTGCAGGCCCCGCCGCGCAAAGTCGTACGCCTTGTTGAGAACGACCGCCAGCACGACGATCGGCGTCAGGAAGAGAACGCCGCCGAGAAGGGTGGTTCCGACGAAACGCGAAATTGTCTTCATGAACGTTCTCCGGCCGCTCTTTTTCAGTCAGCGACAATCCTGCTTCCGCGGCCAAAAACTTGACCGAGATCAAAGGCCCTAGGTGCGATCTGGCCATAGTCGATAGAATGGGCTCAATGTAAGCCTGATCGGGAGTGAGGTCATGGCGCAAGATCTGTCCGTGTTTGGAGCGGCGGGCGAATACTGGGCCGACGCGTGGCAACGCGGCGTGCTGTTCCTCGAGACTTCTGAACCAGCGCGGCAATATCCAGGTCTCGCAGGCGGCCAAGGAGGCGCCGCACGTTCTGACCTTCCCCGCCGAGGTCCTGCTCGACGGCCGCAAGCTCGATCGCCCCGTCAATTACGTCCTGGTTAGGATCGTTCCACCCGCTGACGCGTCGGTCGATCCCACCAAGCCGCCGATTATCGTCGTGGACCCGCGCGCCGGGCACGGGCCGGGGATCGGCGGCATGAAACCAGAAAGCGAGATCGGCATGGCGCTTCGCGCCGGCCATCCCGTCTACTTCATCGGCTTCCTGCCGACGCCGGTTCCAGGGCAGACGATCGAGGACGTGTGCCGCGCGGAGGCGGCGTTCGTCGCCGAGGTCGCCGCGCGGCATCCGGAGGCGGAAGGCAAGCCGATCGTGATCGCCAACTGCCAGGCAGGCTGGCAGATCATGATGACGGCGGCAGTGCGGCCGGAGCTCTTCGGGGTCATCATGCTGGCCGGAACGCCGCTCTCCTATTGGGCGGGTGTGCGGGGCAAGAACCCGATGCGTTATCTCGGCGGGACGCTCGGCGGCACATGGCTCACCGCGCTCGCGGGCGATTTGGGCGCGGGAATATTCGACGGCGCCAATCTTGTCGCCAATTTCGAGTCGCTGAATCCGGCCAACACCTACTGGAGCAAGCCCTACAACGTCTATTCCAAGGTCGACACCGAAACGGAGCGGTTTCTCGAATTCGAGACCTGGTGGGGCAGCCCGGTCCTGCTCAACGCGGGCGAGATGCAGTGGATCGCCGACAACCTGTTCGTCGGCAACAAGCTCGCGGCCGGGGAAATCCGCACCTCCGAGGGGGTGCGCGTCGACCTGCGCAACATCAAGTCGCCGATTGTCTGCTTCTGCTCATGGGGCGACAACATCACGCCGCCGCAGCAGGCCTTGGACTGGATCCTTGACCTCTATAACGATGTGGGCGAGATCGTCGCCAACGGGCAGACCATCGTCTACTCGCTGCACCATACGATCGGGCATCTCGGCATCTTCGTTTCTGGCAAGGTTGCGTCGAAGGAGCACCGCGAGTTCGTCTCTTGCATGGAGATGATCGAGGCGACGCCGCCGGGTCTCTACGAGGCGGTCATCACCGACGTCGGCGAGGACACGGCGAACCGCGACCTCATCGACGGCAAGTACCTCTTCCGCCTCGAGCGGCGAAGCCTCGACGACATCCGCGCTTTCGGCGTCAACAATGCGGAGGACGACAAGCGCTTCGCCGCGGTCGCGCGCCTGTCCGAGATCAATCTCGGCCTCTACCGCACCTTCGCCCAGCCCTGGATTCGGGCCGCGGTGAGCGAGCCGATGGCCGAGAGGCTACGCGCCCTTCACCCGAACCGGCTGCGCTTCGACCTCTTCGCCGATCGAAACCCGTTCATGACCGCGGTCAAGCCGCTTGCCGAAAAGGTGCGCGCCGGGCGGCGGCCGGTCAGCGCCGATAATCCGCTGCTCGCCATGGAGAAGCAGGCGTCGTCCTGGATCACGTCGGCGCTCGAAAGTTGGGGCGACGTTCGCGACAGCATGACCGAGGCGTTCTTTCTGACCACCTACGGCTCGCCGCTCTTGCAGGCGATGGTCGGCCTCGGCTCGCCGGCGATGGCGCTGAGCGCCGGATCGAGCGCGACCTTGCGCGCGAAGTCGCCGCAGCCGAAATGCGGTCGGGCCTCGAGCGCAAGTTCGAGGAAGGCGGGGTCGAGCAGGCGGTGCTGCGGGCGCTGATCTATGTGCGCAAGCCTGACGGAGCCCTCGACGAACGCGGATACCGGATGCTGAAAATCATCCGCGAGGCGCGCAAGTCGAACGAACGATTGAGCATCCCGCAGTTCCGCGAGATGCTGAACGAGCAGCTTCAGCTTGTCCTTCTCGATGAAGAGCGGGCGATTTCGGCGCTGCCCATACTGCTCGAGACCGTGGAGCAGGAGAAAGCGGTGGCGCTCGACATGTTCCGCCAGCTCGTCAGCGCCGCGGGGGCGCTCACGCCCGAGGGTGAGAAGCGGCTTGCGCGGGTCGAGGCCCTTTTCGGCCTGCCTCCGCCAAAGACCAGGACGCGAGGAAAGCGCTGAGCCAAAAGGACTTTCCAGTGACGTCTCGATCGTCTCCGATAGCGCGATCAGGAGGAAAGCAAGGATGGCAGACAATCCGGAAACGGGCGGACGGGAAAAGTACCGCCGCCTGATTGCGGCTGCTCAGAAGGAGCAGACGATCAAGGTGGCCGTCGCGCACCCGTGCGACGATGTCTCCTTGCGCGGGGCGGTCGAGGCGGCGAAGCTCCGGCTGATCGATCCAATTCTTGTCGGTCCGGCCGAGCGTATTCGCCGCGCCGCCCAAGAGAGCGGTCTCGACATTGGACAATTTGAGCTCATCGACGCCGAGCACAGCCATGCCTCGGCCGCTAAGGCGGTCGAACTCATCAGAGCCGGCAAGGCCGAAGCCCTGATGAAGGGCAGCCTCCATACAGACGAGTTGATGAGCGCGGTGGTTTCGCGGCAGTCCGGCATTCGCACCGCGCGGCGGATCAGTCATTGCTTCATCATGGATGTCCCGAACCATGCCGAACCGCTGATCGTCACTGACGCCGCGGTCAACATCGCGCCCGACCTCGACGCGAAGGTCGATATCATCCAGAACGCGATCGATCTCGCGCATGCGATGGGCGCGCCCGAGGTGCGCGTCGCGATCCTGGCTGCGATGGAGACCGTGACGACCAAGGCGCCATCGACGATCGAGGCGGCGGCCCTCTCCAAGATGGCTGACAGGGGCCAGATCACGGGCGCCCTGGTCGACGGCCCGTTCGCGCTCGACAACGCCATCAGCCCGGAGGCGGCGGCGGTCAAGAAGATCGCCTCGCCGGTGGCGGGACGGGCCAACGTTCTTGTCGTTCCGGACCTCGAGGCCGGCAACATGCTGGCCAAGAGCCTGTCGTTTCTGGCTGGCGCCGACGCGGCGGGGATTGTTCTCGGCGCCCGCGTGCCAATCATCCTGACCAGCAGGGCCGACTCGCTGCTGAGCCGGCTTGCGTCCTGCGCGGTGGCGGTCATGGTCGCCGCTGCGAAGCGGAAGGCTGCGGCGGCTTCGACCATGAGGGACGCAGTTCATGAACGAGACGACTTTTCGCCCAGTTCTAGCAGGACAGAAGGCGCTTGTGGTTGGTGTCGCAAACGACGAGTCCATCGCCTATGGATGCGCCAAGGCCTTTCGGACCGTAGGGGCGGAGCTTGCCGTTTCCTGGCGGAACGAGAGGGACCGGGCCCATGTCGAGCCGCTCGCGCAGGGGCTCGAAGCGTCGATTACAGGCGCGGTTGACGTTTCCGTCCCGGGACAGCTGGAGGCGATGTTCGATCAGATCCGCTCCCAATGGGGCCGGCTCGACATCCTGGTCCATTCGATCGCCTTCGCGCCCAAGGCCGACCTTCAGGGCGGCATCCTGAACTGCTCGGCCGAAGGCTTCGCGAAGGCGATGGACATCTCGTGCCACTCTTTCGTCCGCATGGCGAAGCTCGCGGCCCCCATGATGACCGACGGCGGGACGATGTTCGCGATGAGCTACCTGGGCGCGAACCGCGTGGTGCCGAACTACAACGTCATGGGTCCGGTGAAGGCGGCTCTGGAATCTGTCTGCCGCTATCTCGCCTACGAGTTGGGGTCGCAGGGGATCCGGGTTCATGCCATTTCGCCCGGACCGCTGAAGACCCGAGCGGGCTCCGGCCTGAAGGATTTCGAGCTTCTGCTGAGCGAGGCCGCGCAAAAGGCGCCGATCGGCGAGCTGGTCGACATCATGGATGTCGGCTTCGCCTGCGCTTATCTGGCGACTCCGCTGGCGAAGCGGGTCACTGGCGGCACGATCTATGTGGATGGAGGCGTCAATCTGATCGCGTAACGTTCTGAAGGAGGGGGCTGTGGATAAAGGCGTCACAAAGCGCGAGACCAAGCAGGAGGTCGCCGGAACGCTGGACGGGTATTTGTCCGCGGACGAACGTCGCGCCGCAGGAAAGGCGCTCCGCGACGCGACGCCGCGCGCGGCGCAAGGCGGCTGGAAGCCGGCCAAGGACCGGCGCGACCCAATCGAGATTCTGCACGAGTCCAACGAAGGGCGAATTCCGGAGCTGGTCCCGATCCGCTTCGGGCGCATGGCGCAATCGCCGTTCGCCTTCTATCGCGGCTCTGCCGCGGTCATGGCGGCCGATCTGGCGTCGACTCCGACGACCGGGCTTCGCGTGCAGGCTTGCGGCGACGCGCATCTGATGAATTTCGGCGGCTTCGCCACGCCGGAGCGCAACATCTTCTTCGACATCAACGATTTCGACGAGACCCTACCGGCGCCGTGGGAGTGGGACGTCAAGCGGCTGGCGGCCAGCATCGTCATCGCGGCCCGGCATCTCGAGCTGCCCGACAGCGAGGCGGCGAAGGCGGCGACGGATTCCGTCTGCTCGTACCGTGAACGGATGGTCGACTATTCCTCGATGCGCGCGCTGGACGTCTGGTATGACCGCATCGATCTCGATCGCGTTCTCAAGGTCCTACCGAGCGGACGGGAGGTGGAGCGCGTCCGGCAAAGGGTCGAACAGGCGCGACGGAAAAGTCTGCCGGAAAGCCTGTTCCCCAACTGGTCGCGCATATGGGTTCGGCGCCGAGGATCAAGGATGAGCCGCCGCTCATCTTCCACCCCACCGAAGAGCAGGCCCCGGGCGCCAGGACGGGATATTCCGACGCGCTCGAACGCTACCGGAAGTCGCTGCCCGAGCACGTCCGGACGCTTTTCGACCGCTTCCACCTGTTCGACTTCGCCATCAAGGTCGTCGGCGTCGGCAGCGTCGGCACGTTCTGCGCTCTCGGGTTGTTCATGGCGGCCGATAACGATCCGATCTTCCTGCAGGTCAAGGAGGCGCGGAAATCGGTGCTCGAGCCTTACGCCGGCAAGTCCTGCACAAGAACCACGGAGAACGGGTCGTAGTCGGCCAGCGCCTCATGCAGTCGGCCAGCGACATTTTCCTCGGCTGGACGCGCGGAGAAAACGGCCGCGACTACTACTTCCGGCAGCTTCGCGACGCGAAAATCTCGGCCGTTTTGGAAGACTGGGACGCAACGATGCTGCGGGAGTACGGCAAGCTTTGCGCCTGGGCGCTGGCGCGGGCGCACGCGCGATCGGGGGACGCGGCGCGCATTGCAGGCTACCTGGGATCCAATTCGACATTCGACGACGCAGTCTGCGAATTCGCGGTCGAATACGCCGACCAGAATCTCCGCGATCACCGCGCCTTCGTCAAGGCGATCCGGGGGGGTCGAATTCCGGTCGCGTCTGAGGCTTGAGCGCACGATTTCGCTGGGGGCCGGCGAGCCGGCTGTCGCCGATGATGCTTCCAGTCAATTGAACCATCCTCGCGCGACAGGGACGATCGCAATATGCGCACAGCCGTCGTTCGTCGTGCGGGCCCTCGCAGCGGGACAAGCCTCCCGTCGCAGGACCTCCGCCTCATAGCGGCTGAGAATCCAAGAGTTCACCTCTCGTCAACAATGGCCGAACGAGCCCGAGGGCGCGGGAAGTGCGCGCCTGAGGCCAACTCTCGATTTCAGCAGGCGACGTCAGAACGACCGGTTCTTAGATCGCCGCCCTCAAGAAACTCTCACCGGCAGCGAACGCGACCCCAGCGGTCGCGCCAACACCAAGTGCAACGCCGGCGCCCCCAGCGGTCACGCCAGCAGCGCTGCCAGCCTGCCTGGTCGATGTTGCTATTGAGTCCGGTGATCACGCTTTTCGACATCGGCATAATGGGCATCGCCGATGCGCTGGTAGAAACCGTTGCGAGCAGCAGCCCGGCCAACCCGATCGCAAGTGCGGTCTTCGACATGACGGATATCTCCTCCCTACGGTGCGGTCTCAGCCTAGCATACCACAGCGGCGTGTCACTCCCGGCGTCGGGCCGAAGAGGCGACAAGTGTGGAACCGAGGCTTGGGCGAGGCGGCGCCGCATGCGCGGCGCAATGGCAAAGGAAAGCGACCTTGGCCGCCTAAGTCAATTCCAGTATGGTTGGACCGGAACAATGCACCAAGGGGGGATTCTTCTGTGAGGACGCTCGCATTCATCAGCTTCGGCGCCGCGATCGCGCTGACGCCGCCCGCCGCTCTCGCCCAGAGCGTTTCGTCACCCCCGTCGGCGACGCATTATTCTTCGGCGCACAAGCCGACGAGTTCGTTCCGAAGCGAGATGCGGAAGCGGCACACTTCCAGCAAGGACCGGGCGAGGGCGGGAGCCGAGCATGTGCGGACGATGCGCCAGCAGTAGCGTCCTTATTGTGCTCGATCGGAGGAGACGCGCTTGCTTCAAACGCTGTCCCGGCAAGCAGAACGATGGATACCCGGCGCCGGCGCCGGGCTCTGGATGGAAGAGAGGGGAGTTCGGAAAATGAGAACGCGAGCGGCGCTTACCTTGGTGACATGCCTCGCTCTAGCCGCTGAAGTCGCAATACCCGCCGGCGATGTGGCGGTAGCAGCGACAAAGTCCCAGCGGTGCGAAGCCTACGCCCACAACATGGCGCGCTCAGCGCCGACCCGCGGCGGTCCGGTTCGCGGCGCGATTGTCGGAGGCGCGATCGGCTCCTTCGGAGCGGCCGCGGGCGCGGGCGCGGCCATCGGGGCCGGGGTGGGCCTGACACGGCGCGCCGTCCAGAGGAGCCGAGCCTTCAACCACTACTATCACCGGTGCATGGCGCGCTGACGCCGCCCCAGACCTGAGCGGTTCCTATCAGCGCGAGCGCCCTTAATCACAAGCATCATGCGCGGGAGTCCGGCATGAATAGTCATTGTAAGCGCGCTTCGACGGCTCTGGCCCTCCTCTTGAGCGCAGGTCTCGTGTTGGCCACGGGCGACACCAGAATTGTTGGCGATCACGGATTCGTTTCCTCCGCGCAGGCCCAGCCGCTCCGCAAATTGATTGCGCGACTGCGCGGCCGAGACTCAGCCTTATGGAATCGCAAAGGCTCAGGGCCGGATCGAAGCGAATCAGGTCGACGTCTCATCGAAATATGCCGGCCAACTTGCGGACATCTCGGTCGAGGAAGGAAGTACTGTCGCGATCGGTCAGGCGATCGCAAGGATCTCCTCGCCGGAAATCGAGGCGCAGCTGCGCGCAGCGCAGTCTGACCTCCAATCCGCGCAGGGCGCTTTCGCGGCGGCCGAGGCCGACATTGCTTCGCGCAAGGCCGCGTTCGAATTCGCGAAGTCCGACTTCGAGCGCGGCCAGGAGCTTATGAAGACCGGCTTTATTACCAAGCAGCTGTTCGAGGAACGGCAGCGCAACTTCGAGGCGGCGCAAGCGGCGGTCGAAACCATGTCCGCCCGGCGAGATCAGGCGCAGGCCTCGATCGCAGCCGCGGAAGCCAAAGTTCAGCAGATAAACTCGATGATCCAGGATCTCACGCTCGTGTCTCCACGGAACGGCAAGGTCCAGTATCAATTGGCGCGAAAAGGGGAGACGGTTGCGGCAGGCGAGCCGATCGTCACGATACTCGATCTAACCGACCTCCGCATGATCATTTTCCTTCCGGCGGCCGACGCAGGGAGGTTGGGGGTCGGGGGCGAAGCCCGCGTCGTCCTCGACGCGGTCCCCGACTACGTCATTCCGGCTGAAGTGAGCTTTGTCGCGTCCGAATCGCAGTTCACTCCGAAGACGGTCGAGACCAAGGACGAGCGCGCCAAACTGATGTTTCGCGTTGAACTCAGGATCGATCGGCAGGTCCTGAAGACCTATTACGGGAGGGTGGAGGGCGGGCTGATCGGCTTCGGATTCGTTCGCACGCGACCGGACGCGAAATGGCCGGCCGAATTGGAAGTGAAGCTTCCTCCCGCGCCCGCGTCGCCGCCGATCGCGGAAACCCCGGCGCCTGCTGCGGCTGCGCCCACTCCCACGCCTGTCGCGCGAGTCGCCCCGCCTGCGGCGGTTCCCGCGCCTGCTTCCGCGCCGGCCCCGCATGCGATTCCGCCCGCCCCGGCTCCCGTGGCGCCTGTGCCCGCGCCGGTCGCGCAAGCCGCTCCGTCCGTGGCGCCTGTCGCGCCCGCGCCGGCTGTTCCTCCATCTGTCGCGCAAACGGCTCCGTCCGTGGCGCCCGTCGCGCCCGCGCCGGCCGTTCCTCCATCTGTCGCGCAAACGGCTCCGCCGACCGCAGCTCCCGCCCAAGCTGTGGCGGCTGTCCCTGCGCCTGTCGCACAAACGGCTGCGCCCGCTGCGGCTCCTACCCCTCCGCCTCCTCCCGCACCGGCCGCGCAAGCCGCTCCGCCCGCTACGGCTCCTGCGCCTGCAGCCTCGCCGCCTGCGGCGGCTTCCGCGGCGGCCGCGGAGGAGCAAGGCTCAGAGCCCGACGCGCAAGAGCCTCCGCCCGAGTTCGCTCCCCAGAGCGTCGCGCGGTTGGTTGGCGCCTGGGCTTCTTCTGCCGGCGACTGCGGCCGGCTTTTCCAACGGCGAGGCGAAGCGTTGGCCTTTCGGCAGCCGGTGGACAGATTTGCGCAGGCCGCGATCGTCGAGCCGCAGCGAATCCGATTGCCCTCCGCCATCTGTCTGCTCGAAACGGCGACGAAGCAAGGCGGGGCGCTCAAACTGAGCGCCGACTGTCAGGACTCGATCAGCTATACGTCGCGAACCGTGTACATCACGCTCAGATCGGATACTGAGCTATTCTATAGCGCGACAGGCGATCCGGTGCTGGCGACCACTTTGATGAAATGCCCGCTCTGATGCGGCGTTTCTTCTTAAGTGTCAGCCAGTCGGCCACTCGAGTTCCGGCACGAATTTGAAGGGATAGCTTGGCTCCTCGTAGCCGTGCGGCTTCTGCCGCTTCGGCAGTTCGGGCCTCGGTAGATCCAGTTCCCTGTACGGGATCTTCGATAAAAGGTGGGAAATGACATTGAGCCGTGCGCGCTTCTTGTCGTCCGACCGCACCACGTGCCATGGCGCCCAGGGCATGTCGGTCGCCTTGAACATCTCGTCGCGGGCGAGAGAGTAGTCGTACCAACGGCTGTAGGACTTGAGGTCCATCGGCGACAGTTTCCAGATCTTGCGCGGATCGTTGATGCGGGCCTCGAGCCGCCGCGTCTGCTCCGCTTCGCTGACCTCGAGCCAATACTTGATGAGGATAATGCCCGACTCGACGAACGCCTTCTCGACCTCGGGCGTCACTTCGAGGAAGCGCTTCACCTGCTCCATCGAGCAGAACTCCATCACCCGCTCGACCCCGGCGCGGTTGTACCAGCTGCGGTCGAAGAGAACGATCTCGCCGGCAGCCGGCATGTAGCGGATGTAGCGCTGGATATACATCTGCGACTTTTCCCGCTCGGTCGGCGCAGGCAGAGCCACCACCCGGAACACCCGCGGGCTGACGCGCTCGGTGATGGCTTTGATCACCCCGCCCTTGCCGGCCCCGTCACGGCCCTCGAACACGACGCAGGCCTTCAACCCCTTGTCGACCGCCCAGAGCTGCAGCTTCACGAGCTCGCCATGCAGGCGGGCGAGCTCGCGCTCGTAATCCTTGCCGGAAAGCTTGCGCGCGTTGCGCAAGCTGTCGTCGTCCTCGATCTTGCCGGCTTTGCGCCGTTGCTTTGTCGTCGCCATCCCGTTCCCCCAGGCGCGTTCTTTGGACGATAGACCGGCTTGCCGAGCCTTGCGCAATCTGAATTGTCGCTTGGCCCCTGCGCGTCGCTCAAGCCGGTTGTCGCCTCTTTCGAGGCGACATTTGAGCTCAAGTTAGCGCCATCACGAATTTTGAACCGGCGCCGGCCTGCGACGACGCCGGGACATGCGTACGCAATCCGGGCTTATTGGCACACGTCCCAGAAGCCCTGATGCTGGCTCGGGTCGGTATAGTACCAGCAGAGACCCGGCTGCGGGGGCGCGCCAGCCCAGGCCGCCGCGGTCGCCGCCGAGACAAAGCCGATCGCCGCGCCCGCTGCAATCGCGCCGCCGGCCGGCCATCGGTACCATCCAGGTCGCCCGGCCCACACCGCGCCGCCCCGGTAACCATAGCCGCCGCGATATCCGTAGGCGCCGCGATTGACGTTTCGATTCACATTGCGATTGACGTTGCGATTGACGTTCCGGTTGACGTTGCGATTCACGTTCCGGTTGACGTTGCCATGCATGCCTCGGTTCATTCCCCCCGCGTAGCGCGCCCCGCCATGCATGCCGCCTCGGTGCATTCCGCCGGCGTAGCGCCCGCCGCCATGCATGCCGCCCCGATGCATTCCTCCGCCGCCCCGATGCATTCCGCCACCGCCGTGACGCATACCGCCGCCGCCGCGGCGAATCTGCGTAAGGAACCCATCGTCCATTTGCGTCGTGGGGCTCGCCCCGGTGTAAATCTCGATTGCGTTCGCTTCAGGCACGATCAGCCCCGCAAGCGCCAAAGCAAGCAGAGTATTTTTAAAATGACGCGACCAACGCATGACGTAACCTCCCGACTGAAGGCAGCTCACAGCTTTGCCTCGTTCGTCGGAAGCCGCTCAGTTGGCGGACGAGCCTCCTTCGGCATCACAAGAGCCAACTCTTGAGACTCCCGATGCTCGAGTCTTGGCCAAATCGTCGGAAATTTCAATCCCGACGAGACAGGGACTGACCGACGCAGAATTAACTCCGCGAGGATCGCCACTCGGTAGGTTGCATCCATCTGCAAGGACTTGAGCGAGCTCGGGCCGGTAAACTTTGTCGCTCAAATTTTGTCGGACCTGAGTTGTCATCGTTCTTGGTTTGTGGCCCGCCAAGGCCTTTTGTCGCAGCCAAACCCTTCTCTCTGGATCGTTCTTTACAATGTGGTCGCGCTTGCCTAGGAAAGCGGCTTGAGGCTTGGAGGCAGAGGTGGCAACTCATGACGCCAATTTGGCCGGCGTCGCGAGATGGACGACGCGGTTCCTGCGTTCCGAGAATTTTCATCCGCGGGCGAGACGCCAAATCCGGATGACGCGCGCAGGAGATCCACAATGAATGTTCATCGGCGCGTTATGGCGTCGGCCCTTTTGTTAGGCGTCGGGGCGTGCGCGTTCTTCTCGGGCGCGGAGCCGAAGAGCGGCGCTTGGCTTGGCTCGTCGGCGCATGCCCAGATCATCCGGAATCTCATCGCGCGCTTGCGCGGCGAGTCTTTGCCTGACGGCATCGTCAAGTCCAACGGACGCCTCGAGGCGACCCAGGTCGACGTGTCCTCCAAATATCCGGGCCGACTCTCCGAAGTGACGGTGGAGGAGGGCTCCAGCGTCACGCAAGGGCAAGTGATCGCGAAGATCACCTCGCCGGAGTATGAGGCCAAGTTGCGCGCGGCAAAGGCGGACGTGCAGAAGGCCAACGACGCGCTCGCGGCAGCGGAAGCGGAGATCACCTCTCGGGAGAGCGCGCTCACCTTCGCCAAATCCGATTTCGAACGCGGCCAGGAGCTGATGAAGTCTGGCCACATCACCAAGCAAACCTTCGAGCAGCGCAAGCGAAACTACGACTTCGGCGGTTGCGGCGGTGAAGAGCTTCACCTCGCAGCGCGATCAGGCCCTGTCGCAAATCGCGAACGCGGAAGCCGAGGTCGATCGAGTCCAGTCGATCATCGATGATCTGACCCTCGTGTCGCCACGGCTTGGACGGGTCCAGTATCAGCTTGCGCGGGCCGGCGAGGTCGTTGCCGCCGGGGCGCCGATCGTCACCATTCTCGACCTCACCGATGTTTATATGACGCTCTTCCTGCCGGCCGCGGAGGCCGGCAGATTGGCGGTCGGCGACGAGGCGCGCATCATCCTCGATCCCGTTCCGGACTATGTGATTCCGGCCAGCGTCAGCTTCGTCGCGGCCGACGCGCAATTCACGCCGAAGACCGTCGAGACGAAGGACGAGCGCGCCAAGCTGATGTTCCGCGTCAAGCTGAAGATAGATCCGCAGCTTCTTCAGCAGTTCTACACGCGGGTGAAGACAGGCGTGCGGGGTCTCGGCTTCGTCCGCATCAAAGCCGGCCTGGAATGGCCGGCCGATCTTCAGGTCAAGCTTCCCAAGCCCCCTCAAGCCAATGCGGCTCCGGCGTCTGGTAACGACAACGCGCAGCCATCGGCCGGATCGGAAGCTAAGAGCCCAGACAACAGCGCGTCCGAAACCAAGGCCCCCGACGCCAAATGATCGGTAACGCAATCGCGAAGGTCACGAACGTATCGCACCGGTACGGCGCGACCGTCTCGCTCGATGACGTCAGCATCGACATTCCGGCGCGCATCATGGTCGGTGTGATCGGGCCGGACGGAGTCGGCAAGTCGTCGCTTCTCGCGCTGATCGCCGGGGTGAGAAAGATTCAGCAGGGGGAGGTCCTGGTCTTCGACAAGGACGTCGGAGACAGGTCCAATCTGAGGGAGATCCGGGGCCGCATCGCCTATATGCCGCAGGGGCTCGGCCGCAATCTCTATCCGACGCTGAGCGTGTTCGAGAACATCGACTTCTTCGGTCGGCTGTTCGGGCAGGGCGCAGAAGAGCGCCGGACGCGCATCACCGAGCTCCTCACCGCGACGGCGATGGAGAAGTTCGAGGCGCGCCCGGCCGGCAAGCTCTCCGGCGGCATGAAGCAGAAGCTGAGCCTGTGCTGCGCCCTGATCAACGATCCGGATCTTCTCATTCTCGACGAGCCGACGACCGGCGTCGATCCTTTGTCGCGCGGCCAATTCTGGGATCTCATCAACTCTATCCGCGCCCGCCGGCCGCAGATGAGCGTGATGGTCGCCACCGCCTATATGGACGAAGCCGAGCGTTTCGACTGGCTGATGGCGATGGACGACGGCAAGATCATCGCCACCGGCACGCTGAAGGAGCTGCTCGCCAAGACGGGAAAACCCAATCTCGACGAGGCGTTCATCGCGCTCATGCCGGAGGCCAAGCGCGCCCTGCACCAGCAGGTGGTCGTCCGCCCGCGCGTGGCGTCGCCCGACGAGACGCCGGCGATCGAGGCGGAGGGACTGACGCGGCGGTTCGGAGATTTCGTCGCCGTCGACCACGTCAGTTTCCGAATCCCCCGCGGCGAGATCTTCGGCTTCCTCGGCTCGAACGGCTGCGGCAAGTCGACGACGATGAAAATGCTGGTGGGCTTCCTGCCGGCGACCAGCGGAACGTGCCAGCTGTTCGGCCAGCCCATGGGCTCGAACGACATGCAGGCCCGGCGCAACGTCGGCTACATGACGCAGGCCTTCTCGCTCTACGGCGAGCTGACGGTTGGACAGAACCTCGAGCTGCACGCCCAGCTCTACCATCTGCCGCATGAAAAGGTCGCCGGGCGAACTCGAGGAGCTGCTCGATCGCTACGACTTGAAAGCCTTCGTCAACGCGCGCCCGGACAGCCTGCCGCTCGGCATCAAGCAACGCCTTCAGCTTGCCGTCGCGGTGCTGCACGAGCCCGCCATTCTCATTCTCGACGAGCCGACCTCGGGCGTCGATCCGATCGCCCGCGACGCCTTCTGGCGAACGCTGATCGATCTCTCGCGCGACGACGGGGTGACGATTTTCGTCACCACCCATTTCATGAACGAGGCGGAGCGCTGCGACCGCATCTCGCTCATGCATGCCGGCAAGGTGCTCGCGGTCGGCGCGCCTTACGATCTCGTCAAGGAACGCGGCAGCGACTCGCTCGAGGATTGTTTTGTCGGCTATCTCGCCGAGGCGGCCGGGATCGATCGCTCGAAGAAGATCGAAGCGGCGCCGGCGGACGCTGAGGCGGCCGAGGCGGAGCCGGTCTCGCCGCCGAGGCATTTCAACATTGGACGGCTCTGGGCTTACGCGCGGCGCGAAACGGTCGAGCTGCTGCGCGACCCGATCCGAATGGCCTTCGCCCTCTTCGGCCCGATCGTTCTGATGCTCGCCTTCGGTTACGGCATCTCGTTCGACATCGAGAACCTGGCGACGGCATCCTTCGATCAGGACGACACGCCGCAGAGCCGCGAACTGCTGCAGGGCTTCGAGGGCTCGCGCTATTTTTCAATGCAACCCCCGATCAAGTCCGCCGAAGGGGCGGAGAGGCGACTTAAGAGCGGGAACACGCAGATCGTTGTCGAGGTGCCCCCCGGCTTCGGCCGCGACCTCCTCAACGGGCGCCAGCCCGAGGTCGACGCGACGGTCGACGGCGCCATGACGTTCCGCGGCGAGACGGCGAAGAATTATGTCGGCGGAGTTGTCCGCAAGCAGGGCGAGGAGCTTCAACGCGAAGTGCATCGTCCAGGCGCGCCGAACAAATGGAACGACGACAATATTGAAACTCGGTTCCGCTACAACCAGGCCTTCCTCAGTGTCAACGCCATGGTCCCGAGCGTCTTCATGCTGATGCTCTGTCTGATCCCGGCGATCATGTCGGCGATCGCCGTGGTGCGCGAGAAGGAGACGGGGTCGATTGCAAACTTCCGCTCGACGCCGATCACCAAGTTCGAATTCCTGATCGGCAAGCAGATGCCGTATGTCGCCGTCGCGATGATCAACTTTTTTGCGCTATTCCTGATGGCGATCTTCATATTCCACGTTCCGATCAAGGGGCCGTTCCTCACCCTGCTCATCGCCACCCTCGTCTACGTGTTCGCCACCACCGGGTTTGGGCAGCTCATCTCTTCGTTCGTGCGCACCCAGGTGGCGGCAGTGTTCGCCACGGCAATTCTGTCGATCGTTCCGGCCGTCAACTTTTCCGGCCTCTTCGCGCCCGTGTCGTCCCTGTCGGGGACCGCGAAGATCCTTGGCCTATCCTTCCCCTCGGCCTGGTATCAGCCGGTGACCGTCGGGGTGTTCGCCAAGGCGCTCGGCATGGCCGACCTGTGGCGCAACGTCGCGGGAATCACGATCATCGCGCTCGCTTTCCTCGCGCTGTCGCTTCTCCTGCTCCGCAAGCAGGAGGCTTGAGATGTCGTCGCCGCCCCCGCCGCTCCCGCATCTCGCCGAAGCAAAACCGCTGACGTTGCGCGATCACGTCGTCAACATCTTCCGCCTCGTGATCAAGGAGCTGCGCAGCATTCGGGCCGACCCGACGATGCTCATCCTGGTGGTTTACGCCTTCAGCATTTCGGTCAACACGGTCGCCACCGGGGCCGTGACCGAAGCGACCAATCTCTCGGTCGGCATCGTGGACGAAGACGGGTCCGACTTGTCGCGGCGGATCGCCGAGGGCCTGAGACGCCCGACCTTCCAGCCGCCCGTGCAGATCACAGCCTCGCAAATCGACCCGATGATGGACCAGGGCAAGCTCCTGTTCGTCGTCGAGATCCCGCCCAATTTCGAGGCCGACATTCGGGCCCAACGCAAGACCGGTATCCAGATCAATGTCGACGCCACCGCGGTCGCCCAGGCCGGCAACGGGGCGAACTATCTCAGGACAGCCATCGCCAACGAGATCCAGTCGTTCATCACCGGCAAGGCGCTTCGAAGGCGGCGCCGATCAACCTCGTCGTGCGCGCCGCGTTCAACCCGAACCTCAAGACCTCCTGGTTCTCGGCGATGACCCAGGTCATCAACCAGATCACGCTGTTGACCGTCATCCTGACCGGCGCGGCGCTCATTCGCGAGCGCGAGCAGGGCACGGTCGAACACCTTCTCGTGATGCCGGTCGTGCCACCGAGATCATGCTCGCCAAGATGATCGCCAATGGCCTCGTGATCCTTGTTGCGGCGATGCTGTCTCTGCAGTTCGTGGTCCACTGGTGGATCGGCTCCCCGATCAACGGCTCGCTGCTGCTGTTCCTCCTCGGCGCCGTGATCTACGCCCTCGTCGTGGCAGCGCTCGGCATCATGCTCGGCACGCTGGCCACGACCATGGGCCAGTTCGGACTGCTCGCCATGCCGGTGCTGATGGTGACGCAGCTGCTCTCGGGGTCGAGCACGCCGATGGAGAGCATGCCGGTTTGGCTGCAATATATGTGCAGATATCAACCCGACGCCGCATTTTTTCGCCTTTGCCCAGTCGGTGCTGTTCCGTGGGGCCGACGTAACGCTCGTCTGGCGGCCGATGGTCGCGATGCTCGTCATCGGCGTCGTCTATTTTGCGGTCGCCAGCAGCCGTTTCAAGCGTGTCATCTTCGGCGGTTGACCTCGGGGTCTTTGCTGGCTGAAAATTCCCCGTCGACGGAACCTTTCGCGGACGCGTCGGTTCAGGGCCAAGCGCCGCCGCGGCCCGAGCCGAGCAGCGCTTATTGGCTTTTTCGAAATCGGGCGAGTTGGGCTTTGGGCGGGAGGAGTGAGAGCGATGCGCGTTTCAATTCCCAAATGGCTCGTTTCCGGCCTGGCCGCGGTCGCGTTGTCGGCCGCGGGGGCGTTATCGAGCGCTCCCGCCGACGCAGCGTTTTTCCATGGCGGGGGTTTCGGCGGCTTTCATGGCGGCTTTGGCGGCTTTCATGGCGGCTTCGGCGGCTGGCGCGGCGGTGGCTGGGGCGGCGGCCGCGGCGGCGGCTGGGGCGGCGGCTGGCGCGGTGTCGGCTGGGGTGGTGGTTGGGGCGGCGGTTGGGGCGGCTGTGGCTGGGGCGGCTGGTGCGGCGGCGGCTTCTGGCCCGGGCTGGCGGCCGGCGCGCTCATCGGCGCGGCCGTCACATATCCGTATTATGGATATGGGTATGGGTATCCGTATTACGGCTACGAGTATTCGTACGCGGCGCAAACTACGGCTACACAATGTCGGATGTTGGGCTCGTCGGCCGGTGTACGACCGATTCGGCCGCTATCTCGGCCGGCGTCTGGTCAGCATGTGCTACGGACGCTGAAGTCGCGTTGACCGGGCTTCACTTCTGGTCTTTGAACCGCGGGCGCGCGTTCTCTTATGCGCGCCCCCGTCAGCCAAGTTCCCCTGTTTCCGCTTGATTCGCGACAATAATTCCGCTGTTTCCACGAAAAAATCCGCTGTTCCGCCCTCGCAGCCATTTTATGCGCA
>CAVVTP010000007.1:0-221593 GCA_963751165.1 uncultured Alphaproteobacteria bacterium | reverse complement strand
CTCTTCAATGTCGCGTAATTATAGTTGTAGCCAACCGAACTGTTCCCTAGCGCATTGCTACTCCCCGGACTACTTGCTTCCTGGAACGTAACATTGATCGTGACGGTGTTTGTAAACAGACTTTCGAGCTGGTCCTCAGCGGCGACGATGCAGTTTTCATAAGTTCAGTGCTGCAACCTGGAGCCGTAAGTATTGTCGAATGGCAGCCCGCTGCCGGACGTGCTCACGATCTGAGTGCCGCGCTGGAGGAGGAAGACCCCGACGCCGCGCTCGCCGGTGAGGATGCGCCGGACGCGCCTCCAATCCCCGATCCGCTCACAATGGAAGCCGAGGCGCCGAATGGCGAAGAGGAGGCGCCGAAAGCGGACCCCGCAGATGGTGTAACGCTCGTCCCCCAGCCCAGAAACGATTGCGCGGCCGTCCCGATGCCGAAGAACCTCGGGGCAGAGCTAAACGAGTCGACGGAATCGAACGAAGTCTGGGTGTTGTCCTGCTGGGACGAGTCGAAGGACGACGAATTGTATCGTTCTGATCTCACTGTTAAATTGTCGAAGGCTAAACGATCGAAACATCAGAATGCTCCCCTGTCCGGCTGCCGTCTCCTGCGATCATGACCGAGCGTCGATTGGACGCAACTCAAGTAGTTGCAAATCTCTAAATATTTTTCAATGAAATAATTCGAGTTCCGCTCCGTCGGCTGTGATCCCGGTCACAGTCCGGCTCTGCGCGATGCCTCAATCGCAGAAAACCGCACCAAAAGCTCGCGCGGGCAGACGGTCCGATTGGCTCTCCGGCGCTGGCTGAGACCGGCGCTACCCCCCTCCGGCCAAATCCATCGAATGACCCGACGATCACAAGACGACATTCTCCCGCGAGTCGGTTTCCCGACGCGCGACCCTTGCGCGCGGATCTGCCGCATAGGGTCATAGGCCCGTCGTGGCGGCGCCGTCCTCTCATCGCGCGCAAAATCGACTCTCGTCGAGCGCAAACCCGGCGGGCCGGTTCGGCGGGCCACGCCGCCGCAAATTACCCGGGGGCCGGCGCGAAGGGCACGGCGGTTATCGCCTCCGGGTCCGGCTGCGCATTTCGCCGGCGGTCTCGCCGAAGGCCTCCCGGAAGGTCCGGTGAAACGTCGCCAGGCTCCTGAAGCCCCAGGCGAGCGCGATGTCCGTGACCGAGCGGTCGGCGACAGGGTTCGCCAGCGTGGCTCTGCATTCCTCGAGCCGTCTGCGCAACACGTATTTCGCGAAGCTCGTCCCGCTCGGCTCGAATAGCAGGTGCAGACGCCTGACCGACATCTTGAGCGCCCCCGCCGCCTTTTCCGGGCACAAAGAGGGGTCGGCCAGATGGAGGTTGATGTAGCGCTTTGCTTCCTCGAGTCTCGCCAGGCGAATCGGCTCGCGCTGATCCTCTGCCTGTGCGCCGCAGGCGACGGCCAGCAACCGGCAGAAGTTGTCGGCGACGAGGTCCGCCTCGCGATCGTCGAGGGCGTCGATCTGGGCAGCGAACGCGTCGAGATAGGCCTTGATGATTCCAGCCACGCCGCTGGCGCCGCTCAGAATGGGATAAGGGGGACCGCGCAGGGCGATCGGCAGGTGAGGATCGAGGAGCTTTCGCGGAAGCACCCAGGTTTCGCTGTCGTAGTCGCCCTCCACCCAGCAGGAGAATGGGAGAGTCGTATCGCCGACCGCGAGATCGCCCGGCTGGGTTACCCACTCCTGCCCGTTCGGCCGACGCCAAGCCACCTTCTTGGATGCGCGAAAGACGGTAATTTGGGCTTCTCCGCCGCGCCGCGCGATATCGCGCGGCTGGCGAATGACGTGATGCCCTTCGGCGCGAGCGCGGATTCGGGCGACGGTCCCGCCGACCGCGCCGACCAGTTGGGCTGCGAACGGGGCTGGCTGTTCCTTATGGCGCTCGCCGGTGACGCCGATGTATCGCTCCAAGACCGCCTCACGCCAGTACGCGAAGCGCTCTGCCTCAGGAACGCCGTCGGTCGACAAAATCACACTTTGCATGGCGGTTTAAGCCCCCTCGGCCGGAAACGCCCTCGAACATAATTCGTGGCGAAGTCCCGCTGACCGTCAGTGATCTCCGTCACATTCCGGCGGGCAAGGCTACCAGACCCTGGCCTCGCCGTCTCGCGCGGCGTCGGCGTCGCTCGATCGACCAAGGGTCTTGCCGCGAGACTATTCGCAAATGCGGTTGTCTGTTACCTTTCCATCCCTCTCGATCGACCGACAATCGCCCACGCGACGCAATCCGAGGGATGAGAGCGGTCGTCGTTCAAAAGAGCTGGCGAGCAATCCGTGACCGTTGACGCAGCGAACTCGTCGACAGTGCAAGCGGTCTCGGAGGACGACGAGAAATCGTCGACGGCGCTGCGCGACCAGGGATTGCAAAAGCTGCGCGCCGGGGAATTGGCGCAGGCGATCGAGTTTCTCAGCAGCGCCGCGGCGCATGATCCAGGCGATCCCCAGACCCAGCTTTCTCTCGGAATCGCGCTCCAGGGGGCGCGGCGCCATGCCGAGGCGGCGGCGCCTCTCGAAAGGGCGCAGAAGGCCCTGCCGAAGGATCCGGCCCCATTCCTGCACGCATCGCTGTCGTTATTGGCGCTCGGTCAGGCGGAGGCCGCGCTTCGGGCGGCCGGCGAAGCCTGCGCCAGGACGCCGCAGCTGCCGCAGGCCCAGTCGGCCTATGGGCAAGCGCTGATGGCGCTCAACGAGCCGGAGCGCGCCGAGCAGGCCTTCGCGGCCGCGCTTCGGCAGGCTCCTCAATGGGCGGACGTGTGGGTGCTGTGCGGGGTCGCCCGCTACCGCCAGGGCGCGATCGAAGGCGCCAAGGCCGCCATGCGCGAAGCGCTTCGCTACGCTCCAGGTCACGCCACGGCGAAGGCCAATCTCGCCGCGCTCGAGGGCGCCGGCGGCGGCAACAAGGTCGTCGTTTCCCCGACGCCGGAAGCCCGCGCCCCCGCCGGAGCGGGCCGACAGGAGACGGATGACGACCTCCCGCTCCGGGCGTGGAGACCGAAGGACCCCGCTGCATCCCTGGGTCTGGCGGTCGAGTTTCTCAGCAAAAAGCCCGCCTTCGCCAAGCTGAAATTCGGCGACTGGTCGCAAGTCCTCTTCTATCAGGTCGCTCGCGGACACTTTTTCTTCGTCGTCGACCAGGATCGAAGGGTCAGAGGATTCCTCGGTTGGGCGCTGACGCAGCAGGCGCTGGCCGAGCAATGGGTCGAAGGCCGCGCGGGGCTGCGCAGCGAGGAGTGCCGCGACGGCGACTGCGTCATCGTCAACGCCTTCGCCGCCGACACGGCCGGCGCCAATCGCTTCATCGTCGACACGATGCGCAAGCTCTTTACGGCCAAGCAGACCCTTTACTTCAAGCGCCATTATCCTGACGGCCGGACGCGGCCGACCCGTCTCAGCGTCAACGATTTCGTCGCCGGTCATGCGGCGCGCGCCGGACGCCGCCGACGAGCCGAAAGCTGAGCGGCCCATGCGCGTCCTCGTCCTCTTCGCCCACCCGCTCGAGACCAGCTTCGGCGCGGCCGCGCACGCGGGGGCGGTCCGATCCTTGCGCAAGCGCGGCCATGCGGTCGACGACTGCGACCTCTACGCCGAAGGTTTCGACCCGGTCATGACCCGGCAGGACCGGGCCGAGTATTACGACATCGACCGCAACCGAGCGCGCGTCGCGCCTTATGTCGACCGGCTGCTCGCCGCCGAGGGGCTCGTGTTCTCGTTCCCGGTCTGGAACATGGGCTTTCCGGCGATTCTCAAGGGTTTTGTCGACAAGGTTTTCTTGCCGGGCGTCAGCTTCGACATAAGGCAGGACGGCGCCTATGCGCCGCGCCTGTTCAACATCAAGCGGATGGGCGTCGTGTGCACCTATGGCGGCTCGCGGCTGACGAGTTTCCTCGCCGGCGACCCGCCGCGCCGCTTCCTCACGCGCTCGATGCGCTACAACTGCGCGCCGGGGACGCGGGTCGATTATCTCGCCCATTACGACATGGATCACACCAAACCGGAGCGCCGCGCGGCTTTCCTGAGCAAGGTCGAGGCGACGTTTTCGGGCTGGTGAGGGGGCGGCTCACCGGACCGCTTTAGCTATTTGTGCTTTGTGCGTGCCTCACCGACGCCTCGCCGACGTGGCGCCAACCCAAGTCGGAAGGGGCGCCAACCGCGAATCCATGCCAACTCCCAGCAATAGTCGCCCATTGCCGTTTTCAGCCTTTTCAATAGCTTACGCGCCATAGCGGCAGATTATTGGGGTCCAAGACTGCCAGACGCCGGTGATGAGAACAGATAGGGAATGGATCAGCCTTGTCAAGAAGTTGCCGGTCGTTTCTTTTGCGGGCAGGAAGATCGACGCTCGCCCGGCGATGACGCAGCGGCCAGGGCTCGCGCCTCGTCGCATCAAAAGCCACGGATCTGCAACTCAACAGGGCCACGGCGTTCGCCAAGCCGTAGGTCATGCGTCCCTCCAGCGAAGCTGGAGAAGGCGGGCGCGACTTGCGTGAGCGCCGTCGGGGCGCCGACGCCATGCGGATCGCGACGGAAAGCGGCGCCGGGCCGCCGCCGCCGGGCCGATAACAGCGAATTGGAACGGGGATCTCAGCGAATTTTTTGCGGCGGCTCAGGGAATTTTTGCGCGCGTTCAGGGAATCTATTTCGCTGTTCGAGCGCTTTCGATGCCCCCCGGCGCCCCGACCCTGATTCCGCCCCGCTGTTTGCGGTTAGACCAACCGCGCAGTCGGGGTTGAGCGATGCGCCAGACCGCTCGCGCCCGGGCGAAGGCCGCGGCGCATGGCGTGAGCCGCAGGCTCCCCCAATTCGATGCTCGCGATGGACCGCCGCCGCAACGAATGGTCACGCCTTGTTCAACCCCGCCAGAAACGCCTCGAACTCCGCCTCGGCGATCGACACCAGGTGTTTTTCCTCCGGATAGGCGCCGCTCTCGACGTCGGCGCGGAACTCTTTGAAGGCGGCGACGCGCTCGCGCTGCAGGCGGTCGTATTCGGCGCGGAAATTCCGGTAGACCTTCGCGTGCCGCGGCCGATGCCCGCGCGAATAGCCGAGCACGTCCTCGGCGAAGAGATATTGCGCGTCGGCCCCCGCCCCCGCCCCCATCGACATGAGAAAGAGCGAGGTGCGCTTCGAAATCTCGGCCGCGACGCGGGCCGGGCACGACCTCGATCTCGGCCCCGATCGCATGGGCGGCCTCGAGGCGCTTGACGTGATCGTAGACCTGCATCGCCTGCGCCGCCGTCTTGCCGACCGCCTTGAAGCCGCCGGTCCAGGTCGCCCGCGCCGGGATGAGGCCGACGTGTCCGACGACGGGAATGCCCTCGTTGGCGAGTTTTGCGATCGTGCCGAGGCTCGCCGCGCAATAGAAGGCGTCGCCGCCCTTCATCAGCCCGGCGTGGGCGGCGCGCAGATAATCCTCGTAGGTGCAGCGCTGGCCGTAGATGAGGCCGACCTGGACGAAACAGTCGCCCGCCGCCTCGCGCATCTCGGGCGTCCACACCGGCTCGATGATCGACAGGAGGTCGATGCCCGCCGCCGAAGCGGCGGCCGCCTCGTCGAGCGTGTCGACATAGAGCATGGTCAATTGCCGCCTGCCCTTGAGGGCGCGCAGGTCTGCAACCGTCATCCGGTTGTGTTTCGTCAACGCCATCGAAGGCCCCTCCCCGCGGCCGCAAAACCTATCGCCCGGCCGGCGGCGGAGGACAAGACGAGGGTGGTGGGGGTTTGTCGGTTGGATTTTGGGTTTCGACCCGAAGCCCACCTTCTCAGTCGGGGCTCAGGTACGGAAGGAATGCGCATATACCGGTCATTCGCGGAAGGCGTGACCCGCCGGTAACGATGGCCGTCTTGCCGGGACGCTGTCGAGGCCGCATTGTGTTATTCGGCGTGGGGTCCGAACGTTGAAGCGGTCCTGGCGGAAAGCCGGATAAGCGACCGGATCAGACAATAACAAAAAGGGAGCCGCGGCCGCCTCCCTGGGCGTTCAGTTCCCCCATGATCTCGTTCATGGCGCGAAAAGATGGATTGCCGTCCGCATTGTCGAACTCGCGTTTATCATCCTTCGGACGTGGCGAGATGCAGCCGATTAGCCATGTAACGTTGGGCGCTTCGTGGATCAGAATCGCCTGTTCCGGGCCAGGATTTCCGCCCAACACGCGGATGCAGTTGCCGGAGTGGTTTGGTCGCAAGGTCTTGACCACAGAGTTGCCCGGTTCATAACGCAGATCGTAAGGATTAGGCCTGGGGTGCAACATGATATAGCGGCCCTCAAGGCTGCCGAAGTCTGTCCTATACCTCTCCATCGATGTATATTCTTTCGAAAATGCGAACGATCTCCCGTCCGTCGTTAGTTGCAGCTTCCGGTCTGCCAGCGTCACATATTGGCCTCCGACCGTCGCAGGGGCGGCCGAGTTGCCGATGACAGGCACGACGCCGAAGACTTGCGGGCCCCTTAATAGAAGCAAACTTCCCCACCGACCGCTAAAATGCTTAACGTTAGCAGGCCGATCAAGAGGCTCGCTTTTGGAACGATACAGGCGCTTGCGTGCATCGTCGACCATATTGTCGGCGTCGATATTTCCTTTCGCAGTATAGATAAATTCGTGCAGAGGCGTTCGGCTTAAAATCAGAGTGACTTTGCTCATCAAGGTTCCCCTTTCCACGTGACTCAATCGAATACGATCCCTCCAAGGAAGACAATCGCAAATATTGGAGTTTCACCTCCCTAAAATTGAATTGCACTTAAGGGGGCGTTCAGCGACGGAAGATGCCTCCCCTGGCAGAGCAGGCCGAAGATTTCCCGAGACAGCGACCAAACGCAGGAAGACGCGACCAGTAAAGGACGTCGCGCTCCGACGTCCGCCTCACGTGGTCGTGTAGTTGTCAGCCCAGTAGGTGCGGATCATGCCGCTTTGGCCAATCCGGATCTCCGCCTCGGTATGACGGCTTTGACGTGTCGTCGGCGCCGGCCCCGGACGAACGCCCTGCGAGCGCAAGCGTAGTAGGACCGGATCGATCGTATCGACAACCCGTTGCGCCGATGCGGCCGCGCCGGGATAGACGGTGATGAACTTGCCCCGCTGATCGCTGTTGTTGATGTTGCGATAGAACTCCCCGGGCAGCACCACTTTGTGGTGGACATGCAGCATCCGCAACGTCGGCAGGATGACGCGCGCCAATCGGTCGGCATGCTCGGTATCAACCGTCACATGCAGCTTGAAACCACCCACCTGACCGCATTTGAGCTTCGTCTCGGCGAACGGGAGGAACAACTCATACTCGTCATTCGGTTGTCCGTATAGGTCATACATCGGCGTTCCCCTTCTAACTCTTCCCTTGAGTGCGTATAGACTCAATGGAAGCGAAATAATCGGCACGCGAGGCCCAAGCGGCTGTTTGACTCCTGGCGACGCGGGCGTGTTACCAGGCGATATGCCTCTCCTCGATGGTGGCGAGGTTGGAACGGCCCGTGCACTTCCTCTGTCTTCACGCCATTCAGGCGTAGCGTATGCCTCTCGGCGGCGAGGGGAAGTCGCCGATGCACTCAAGATAACCCCTGAACTCGGACACCGCGTCTCTCCGCAATTCGGGGTGAATATGATGGTGCAATATTGGCCCGTGATGCTCGACGGTGACCCTGAGAAGCCGGGCTGCGTATTCGATCGCGAATTTATGGTTAGATTTCGACCTCGTTATGAACGTATTGTCGTCAGTGCTTCCAATGGTTGCTTGAACATAATTCTCTAAGCTTTTATCTAATTTCATTGAATTCGCGGAGCATTGAAACGCACCAGCCTCTTCAGTATGACTCGTCTTTTTTTCTTTCTTACTGGTGTCTACACCATGATTCCAATCCCATTGGGTTTCACGACCTGCAAGGACTCTCAAGACTTCAAGCATAACCGCTTTGCGATGGACAGTGAACCCATATGGCCCCAGCTGATTTACTACGCTGGAATAAATGTCATATTTTGCGTTGGGAGTGAAAATTACATCGGGGGCCCTTAACGCCCAATCCACCAATTCGTCGAGAAATGAAACTGGAGGTGACGAGCCATGAACCTTCGCCAAGCAAGAATGATACTGTCTGGACATTTAAATTTCTCCGGTTCGCCGGTGAAATCAAGCCAAACTATTTAAACCGACATTCGCCAGATGGCCGGCGTTTGGGATGCGGGCATGACCCGGCTTTACTCACAGGCATCATAACGGACGGTATAGGAATTGCTGTGAGCAGGCTCACAGGGTGAGCGCGCAATGCGGCGGAGGCAGTCAAAGCCGCGTTTGCCTGGTCGCTTCCAATTGCGGCGTCAGAACGACACGACGCCGCTCGGCACCAAACGAGTGCCCGAGCCGTTCCCTTTCGGTCTGCACTCCACACGGAGAAAGTCACAGCCGTTCGCATCGCACAATCCGGCGATGCGAGTTGTGCGCAATTCTAACGCCGCCAACGCCACCAAGGAATCCGCTCAGGCTGGTTTTTCGCACGGTCTGCAAGATTTTATGCACCACCGATCCGTGATCGTCCGATAAGCTAAGCCCGCGACCTCGGTGAAGTCGGCATCTGATAGCTTTTCTGCTCGACTTGTACTTGGTTCATAAACTCCAATTCAGACATCGTATTTCTTCATTCGCCAGAATAGGTCGGGGCGTGCGTTAGCGATGAACGGTGACCTACAGCTAACAACACAAAGCCGACCGTCCGAGAAGAAAGGTTACGGGCGCTCACCGGCCCGCATCGCGCGGGGGTTCGGTCCAGTGTCCACGCCGACAAACTGCCAAAACTGGGAACTACCCGGATTGAGCAAATTCGTCCGGGCATCGAAATAGTATGAAAGTTAGGAACAAGCACTATGCTCTAATTGACGTTCCACTGGAGGGTGTCCGAACTCGTGCCGACGGTCTTCCGAGAGCTGTCGCCGTAAACCACAACCCGTGAATCTCAGCTTCCGGTGGTCGACGGAATTGCTTCTCCTGTCGCCGTCGCCGCGGCGGCGGGCGACGCCGGGCGAGCCGCTGCCTCTGCGCGCTCTTCGGTCGCCCGGATAAATCCCGGCACGCCCGTCTCGACCACAGAATTGAACCGGATGTTTGTCGTTATGTTGTCTCGAATCTCACGCATGGCCTCTTCAGGCAGGGCCGAAATGTCAAAATTCTCTCGGATACGATCCGGTTTGGTCGAACTCATCAGGACCGCGGTTCCGCGTTGCACGGCCCAGGCGAGCGCAACCTGAGCCGAAGTCTTGCGGACGCGCTCGGCGATGCTTTTGATCACGGGGTCGTCGACGATTCTGGGCGATGAGGCATGCGCCAACGGCGCCCCTGCCTGGACGACAATCCCGTGTTCCCGACAGAAGTCGATAAGGTCCCATTGAGGGAAGTACGGATGGCATTCGACCTGGACCGACGCGGGCTTGATGCGAGCAGCGGCAAAGATCTCCCGCAACGTCTCCAAGGTAATGTCCGAGAGCCCGATCGCCCCGCACCGGCCCTCGTCCACGAGGCGTTCGAGCGCTTGCCACGTCTCGTGCAACGTCACCCCGGAATCATAGGCGACCTGACCGCACGCGTCAGTCGGGTCCTGATCGTCGCCCGGGCGAAAGGCAAATGGGGTATGAATCATATAGCAATCGACATCATCGATTTGCAGCCGCCGTCGGCTGGCGTCAAAGGCGGGCTTGACCCGCTCAGGACGATGGTTGGTGTTCCATAGCTTCGTCGTGACGAAAACGTCCTTCCGCCGAATCATCCCCGCCCTGAACGATTCCTGCATCGCCTGGCCAACTGCCTCTTCGGTGCGATAGCGCTCCGCACAATCGAGGTGTCGATATCCGACCTCCAGTGCGGTCTTGGTCGCCTGTTTGGCGACGAGAGGATCGTGGATCAGGGTGCCGAACCCAACGGCGGGAATAGCGCCAGATCCATGGGTCAGAGGAATCCTTGCATAGCGAAGCGTGTCGGGCGTTGCCACGCTCTCACTCCTTTGGTCGGGATCAGGCGAACAGTCTGCACGAGGCTTCTTAGCAACATCCCCGCCAAAAAGCATAACCTCATGAACAGTTGACCGCCTTGTCACGAACGCGCCAGCGTCGCCGAAGACTCTGAGCTAAGTGTACGGCCGTCAATCGCGACGACTCCGTCAACTTAGCGCTTTTCCGCGAACGATGCTGCCCCCTGGCCGAACGCCAAGCGAAACGATCACGGCTTCGCTCGTTCGTAGATGATTGGCGCTGGGACCCTTTGTTCCGACGCTGCGGCGGCTGAGCCGCGCCCCTTCGATCAGAAGAACAATCGTGTCGGCGAGCAAGCCTCGCTGCGGCGCCCGCGGCCTCACACGGTTTCGCCAGGCGGTCGCGCTGACGGACCTTGAACTCCTCGATCACCCTGAGCCCAGGATGCCCTAGTGATAGGTTACGCAATTAATACCGGGGCGGGTTTGGCTATCTAGCGGTGATGGCGCGACTCACAATTCACGGGGCAAAGGATGCGGCGGTTCACAGCTTCCGGAGCGGCTTTCCGGGATTGGGCCGGGCAGCGAGACGCATATCCGCTTGCCGAACGCGCGCTTGCGCACGTCATGATGACGCTACCCTAAGCGCTGAATTGGCGCGACCGCGATCCACGGGCCTCTGGGAAACTCGCCGGCGGCCTTGAGGGCCTTCCGGCGATCACCCAAGCCGGACGGCGCCGGACGCCAATCCTAAGTCATCTGCCGAGTCATATGGGGATTGTCGTCGAGGGGGCGGAGGTCAGCACCTGGAATGGGCGTCTCGATTGTCGCCGCCCTGCTCGTGCGGCGGCCAGCGGCCGGAATCGGACCGAGCCTGTGTGAAAACTCCCAGGCGTTTTCCCACCAACCTGTTTCGTTCGCTTTTTCGAGGCCTTAGAGCGTTCAGAATTCGGAAAAATCGCTAAAGATTTTGGCTGCTCGATCGTTTGCAAAATTTCGCCGAGTTTCCGCACGGCCTCGACCCGGTGCTGCCGTTCCTGACCGGCCCTCGGTGCGGGCGCAAACCGTCAGAAAGCGGCCGTAGGCGCTACCCCGGAAACCTCCACGCCCGTGATTCACTGGCAGGATTCGAACGAGCCAATTCCGACCAAACCGATCGATCGTGATGCCGCTCGCCACCACTGAGTAATTCTCCCATCAAGCCAAGTGGGTGGCCATGGATGTCAGCGAGTGGCTGCGAGATCTTACCGCAGCGGACCTGAAAGTAACGTCAGTTGCACACTTTTCCTCAGTATTCATGTAACTTTCGGTGACCAACGAGTTTGTAAAAACTGCCGTCAGGTAATATTTCGTATTGACCATACCGGGTGAGCCCAATTTTTACCACTCCCGGCTCAGTGACCAACCAGGTCGTGTGATGCCCCTCCCCGTCGGTGAATTGTCCATTAGCTGAGAACATGAAGGTTCGGCCATCGTTCCAGCAGATGTTCTTGCCAACAAGGTCTTTTTCGGTTGCCGGCCGGCCATCCGTCGGACGACCGAATTGGTTGGCGTCCGCCGTCGTCATGCAAAAGGCAGCGCAGGCGAAAGCGGCAGCGGAGAGAGAGTTTGCCGCGATCATCTTTTATCCTCCCGACCCGTCAGCCATTGTAGCCGCTAAAGAGCAAAGCAGACAGCTTTCTGGACGCCCTTTTTCACGGCCAGCCCCCGCAATGCGCGGCCTGCCCATTCAACTGGCTTCCGCTACGTAGGATCGCAGCATCAATTAAGCTAACGATCGGCATAATTTTTAGCGGAAATCAAGCGGCAATTGTTCAATTGTAACGTCTGGTTGGGGCCAGACTTTGCCCGTTCAAAATGCGATTGTCGAACGGCCGGACTCCGCCCAAACCCGAAATTCAACGTGTGGCACGCCCCGCATGCTCCACAGGGGCTCCTGCCTGCACGCTGCGGTTTGACAAGGTAGATATGCAAGCCTCACCCGCAATCCCCATTTGATTGATGGCGCCTCGGCGCCGAGAATGAGCCCGTAACCCCCATCGATTCTTCCTCAACCGCCACCTGTCAGGGGCTCGAAAATGCGAGCTGAATCATGATCCTTATCACCGCAGCGACAGGCCAAGTCGGAAGCGCGGCGTTGGATGCCCTTGCTGGCGCCGGCGCTGCGGTTCGCGCCCTCGTCCGCGACCCGGCCGGATTTGCGGCGCCGGAAGGCGTTCAAGTCGTAAAAGGTGATTTCGACGATGACGCCTCGATCGCCAAAGCGCTCGAAGGCGTCGCTGTCATGCTGTTGGCCGGCAGGGACAGCCCGAACTCCGTCGCCCAGCATCGCCGCGTATTGGCCCGCGTTCGTCAGGCCGGGGTGCGCCACGTCGTCAAGCTCTCGGCGATCGGCGCATCGCCAGAGTCGCCAATAGCCCTTATGCGCGAGCACCACGAAGTCGACGAGGAGGTTCGCAAAGGCGCGGCTGGCTGGACCCTCCTGAAGCCGCACCTCTATATGCAGAACTTGCTGCGCGCCGCCGATGCGGTTCGGCGCGAAGGAAGGCTTGCCGCCCCGATGGGGCGCAACAGATTTCCACTTGTAGACACCCGCGACGTCGGTGCGGCGGCGGCCATGGTCCTGCGCGACCCCGCCGCGCACGCCGGCAAGGTTTATGCGCTGAGCGGGCCTGTCGCGGTGAGTTATGAAGAGGCAGCCAAAGCGCTTACCTCGATTGCCGGCCGCGTGGTGACCTATGAGGCGGTCGCGCCCGCGCAATTCGAACAACGCCTGCGCGCTGTGGGGATGCCGGACTGGCGCGCCTACGATCTGGCCCACATCGCATCAGCTTACGGCGACAGGGAGAACCTCGTCTCGCCAGACCTTACGACGCTCCTCGGCCGGCAGCCCGGATCGCTACTCGAGTTCCTGGAAAATCACCGGAGCGCCTATTCCTCCTGATCGGGGCTGTGAGCGATCCGGAGGCTGCAATCGCCGAAGCTGCTTCGATGGGGGACGCCAATTCGGCCGGCGGCGCGTTCGCCCTTAAGCATCGCCGGCGGCCCTCTCGGCGCGGCGGAGTAGGGTCGCGTCGATCCTCGGTCGGACATCCATCGCGATGGTCGAGTTGGCAAGTGCGCCGGCGTCGGTCAGCGATCTCGCGCAGCCCCCGGCTGCGCGCTTTGCTGACTGGGCGCCCCCTTTCCTTCGCCGCGCGGTCCCGGCTGGAGCGCGGGGTTTTCGTTCGGCGCCATCATAGGCTTACGCGCGTTAAGGGTCTGGCGTCCGGCCAGGAACGCCGAGCGCCATCGCCAGGAAGCCCTGTCTTCGATTTCCACGGTAACGGAGCGCAGGGCTTCTCCCGACCAGACTTGCCCCGCGCGTTCCGCTTTCCCGAATCGGCGCGGGGCCCTTCTCTCGCCAAGCCTTACGGAACAGCCAATAAACCTCCCCTGCTGGTTCACGAAGCGCGTCGCCCCGACATCCCGACATGATGCGTTCTCGAGTACTCGGACGCACGGCGCCCCGCGCAACGAGTAGCTTGGCGCATCGCCGGACCTCGCATCATGCCGTTGGAGGGTCCGGTTGCGACCCCGTCCCCGTCAGGACGGAACCGTCTACCCGACTTCCTCGTTATCGACCGCAACGAGCGCCGCGCGCGTGTAGTCGAGGCGCGTCAGGGAGTTCGTCGCCGTCGCCGGACCTCGCTCGTTGGCCCCCCTGATTTGCGAGGTCCGGTTTTGCAATTCACGGCGCTACTGCTTCGCATGGAGGAAACAGCAAATGGGATTCCTGATTTGGATTTGGATATTGGCTGCACCAGCCGTCGCCTTCGTTGCAATGAGTCGAATGAATTTGGGTCCCCGGCCGTCGGCTCGCGTCACGCCATCGGCAAACCTACCCCGGGCTGATTTGTGAACTCGACCGACTGCCGCGTTCACAGTTCTTTGCATGGTTCCGCCCGTTTAGCGACACGCGCCGAGCGTGTCGCTAAACGGGGGTTCGATCATGTCCGGATGATCCGAAACGAAGCCAACCGGCGACTTGCGAACGACACAAATTCGTCCCCGGCTTGAGCTGCGTCCGGAAGAAGCGGCGTGAGGAAGCAGAACCGATCAACGGGCTCGAGATCGACGCCCGAATCGCCCCAAAAATACGGTCGCCGGCATCCGGGCGAACTCGGCCTAGTCCCGTTTCTGAACTCTGACCGTAAACTCGACAGACCTCGTTGCGCCTCCGCCGAACAGAACGCAGTCTCCGCTCAAAAAATCAGGAAATGTGCGACGACTGCCTGACGACCACTTTCGCGCCGACCTGGACGCGATTGTAGAGGTCGATCACGTCGGCATTATCGAGGCGAATGCAACCAGAGGACACGGCGTGCCCGATCGTCTCGGGCTGATTTGTTCCATGAATGCGGAACTCGGTGTGACCGAGATAGAGGGCGCGCGCGCCAAGGGGATTCCCTGGGCCGCCGGCCATGAAGCGAGGCAGATAGGGCTGCCGTCCGACCATTTCCGGCGGGGGCGTCCAGTCCGGCCATTCCTCTTTCCTGGACACCCGCTCGATGCCCGACCATTGAAAGCCGAGACGTCCGACGCCGATGCCATAGCGGATGGCCAAATCGTTCGGCTGAACGAGATAAAGATATCGCTCGGCGGTATCGACGATGATCGTCCCGGGGGCCTCGCTCGTATGGAAAGGCACGATCTGCCTTGTATGGGCTTCGGCGTCCGGAGTAGGCTGTTGATCCTCGGTGTAGGCGGCGACCTGCTGGGCGAACGCGATTGTTCCGGACAATGAGGCCGCAAGGACAGCCACTCCCGTGGCCACCGTCGCGCGCAAGACCAAACGCGATGTCCCAACCATCAGACTTCTCCTGCTAACCCCATTGCTTGCGGCGCGACGGCCAAGTAGCGCAGAAACGAAGCGGTGCGAGAGAAGTTCCGTTCCGTGGAGGCGGCGCCTGATACCCTGACAAAACCAAAACGCTGGGGCTGCTCGCGCCGCGGAACCGTCGGGCTCAGTTGAAGCCGCGCGCCGGTTCGCTATCGAGGCTGGCCAGCCTGAGGACGCAGATGAAGAGGGACGGGGCGCCGAATATCCACCGGCTGAGCTGGGCGACCGGCGCCGCGGCGAGACTGCTCGCGCTGGCCGGGCGCGTCGGCGCCGATCCTCTCGAGGGCGGCGACGCGGCGTTACGAAGGCGGCTGCTCGTCCTCATGAGCGTCGGAACGCTTCCGCTGACGCTCCTCTGGTCGGCGGCCTACTTGGCCGCCGGGGCGCCTCTCGCCGCCTTGGCGCCTGCGGTTTATTCGGTGATCACCCCGATCAACACGGCTCTGCTCGGGTGGACCCGCAACTTCCGCCTCTACCGCTTCACTCAGCTTCTGATGACCCTGGTGCTGCCTTGGGTCGTGATGATGAGCCTGGGGGGCTACAAGGAATCGAGCGTCGTGTTCATCTGGGCGGCGCTCTGCCCTCTCGTCTCTCTGCTGGTCGAGGATCTGCGCCAGACCCTGCTCTGGATCGTGGGCTTCGTCCTGCTCCTGGTCGCGAGCGCCATTCTTCAGCCCTATCTCTCGCCGTCCGGAATGCCCGAAGCGTTCGTTACCTGGTTCTTCGTGCTGAACCTCGGCAGCGTGATCGTTATCGTCTTCGCGCTGCTCTACTATTTCGTGGGGCAGCGGAATTTCTTTCAGGAACGCTCGGAGACGCTGCTGCTCAATATCCTGCCGAAGGAAATCTCGGAAGCGCTCAAAACCGACCGGAGCGCCATCGCTGCGCATTACGAGTCCGCAAGCGTCCTCTTCGCCGACGTCGTAGGCTTCACGCCGATGGCCGCAGCGATGACGCCCATGCGCGTGGTCAATCTGCTCAACGACGTCTTCCACTGCTTCGACGATCTCGTCGAGAAATATGACCTCGAAAAGATCAAGACGATCGGCGACTGCTACATGGTCGCAGCCGGAGTCCCAAGGCAGAGACTGGACCACGCGACCGCGCTCATCGACCTCGCGCTCGATATGCGCGAGGCGGCGGCGAGCCGAACCTTCGGGGACCGGAAGCTCGCCTTCCGCATCGGCGTCGACTCCGGCACAGTGGTGGCCGGCGTCATCGGCCGAAAGAAATTTTCCTATGATCTTTGGGGCGCCGCGGTGAATCTGGCGAGCCGGATGGAATCGCACGGCGAGAGCGGGACCATCCAGATTACCCGCAACACCTATGACCGGATTAAGGACCAATTCGACTGCAAATCCCGCGGGACCATCAAGGTGAAGGGAGCAGACGATATGGAGGTGTGGCACGTACTCGGACGGCGAGACGACCCGCGGCCCGCCGTCGAATCCCTCGCATGAGGTCGGATCCCCGCCGTTCGATTGTCGGGGAGGCGATAGGCGCCCCTCTCGAGGTCGGCGCGGAACTCCCTGAAGGCGGCGACGCGCTCACGCCGCAGGCGGTCGTATTCGGCGCGGAAATTCCGTTAGACTTTCGCATGCCGCGGCCGATGCCCGCGCGAGTAGAGTGCTGGCTGTAGAAGCGAGGCCGCCCCTCGCTTCGCGCTTCTCGGGCGTCCACACCGGCTCGATGATCGACAGGATGTCGATGCCGGCCGCCGCCGCGGCGGCCGCCTTGAACACCCCTCCCTCGAGCGCCGTTCCGCGAGGTATCGCCCGGCCGCCGCGGCTGGACAAGCCAGCGACGGATTCCTCGTTGCGAAATCTAGAGTACTCTGTTATATAGAGTACTCCGCTTGGTGTCGATCATGTCCATCTCGACCTCCTTCTCCTTCCTCCTGCGGCTCCTCGCCCTCGTCGGCGCCGCAGCCATCGCGCTGACGCTCATGCTGGCCTGGCCGATGCGTGCGCCGCCGCCCCTCGCCTCTATCCACGAAGGGGCGACACAGATCGACCATTCGGGCGCGCCCGACTTGAGTCGTTTCCAGGCCCGCGACGGCACATGGCTCGCCTATCGGCTCTACCCCGCAGCGAACGGCGCACGCGACAGGGTCGCGATCCTGGCGCACGGCTCGTCGTCCCAGTCGATCCAGATGAATGAGATTGCGCGCGCGCTCGCCGGCGCCGGCGTGAACGCCGTCGCAATCGATGTCCGCGGCCACGGCGCGTCGGGAACGCGGGGCGACATCGCCTATGTCGGCCAGTTGGACGACGACCTCGCCGATCTCGTCGCCGAACTCCGCAAGACATACGGGTCGGCAAGATTCTCGTTGATCGGCCATTCGGCCGGCGGCGGGTTCGCGCTGCGCATCGCGGCCGGCCCCCTCGGCAGTCAATTCGACCGCTTTGTGCTGCTCTCGCCCTACCTCGGCTATTCGGCGCCGACCAACAGGCCGTCGGATGGGCCGGGCCTATGGGCGTCGCCCGACCTGCCGCGCATCATCGCGACAATCCTGCTCGGCCGGATCGGCATCGACTGGCCGCAGTCCTTGCCTGCGATCGCCTTCGCCGACGTTCCGGAGGCAAAAATGTCTGTGACGAACAAGTATTCCTTCCGGCTCCTGCAGAACTACACAGCGCCTCCCGACTGGAAGGGGGCGTTCGAGCGAGCGAGGGGACGCATCGCGGTCATCGCCGGCGCGGCCGACGAATTGATGGACGCGGCGGCTTACGAGCGCGCCCTGCCTCCGCTCGGGGTCCCGGTGACGATCCTCCCGGGCGTCAACCATATGGGAGTCTGCTATCGGTCGGAGGCCATCACGGCGATCCTCGCCGCGATGGCCAAGTGAGGGATCGGAACCCCATGCCGAAAGTCGCCGCCGCCGCCCGCTTCGCCCTCGCCGAGTTCGGACCGCTGATCGTGTTCTGGGCGCTGGCGCTGCTGCTCGGCGTCAAGCCCGCGATCCTGGGCTCAATCCTCTTCATCGTCGCCGACGCCGCCTGGCGCTGGCGAAAGGGCCTCGCCTTCACCCGGCTCTATCTGCTGACGAGCGGGCTGACGCTCGCGTTCGGCGCGATCGACCTCGCCGCGACCTCGCCCTTCATGCTGAAATACGAGGCGGCGGTCACGAATGTCGCGACGGGCGTCGCCTTCGTCGCGGGCGCGATGGGCGAGAAGCCGATCCTCCAGGAAGTCGCCGAGCAGCGGGGCGAGGCCGTGCCGCCAACGCGCGAGATCCGCGCCTACTTCCGCTTGTTCACCCTCGCCTGGGCCGCCTATTTCTTCGTCAAGGCGGCGTTCTACGTTTGGATCGTCTGGACGCTGCCGCTGCTCGAGGCGATGGCGCTGAGATCCGTCATCGGCTCGATCAGCCTCGGCCTGATGATCGCGGTCAGCGTGACGCAGGGCCGGCGGCTCTTCTTCCTGTGCCGCCGACTCGGGCTCCTGCCGAAGCCGGACGAGCCGGACCCTTCGGCAGCGAGGACGGCGTGACGATCCGCTCCGACGAAGCCGCCGCGACCCTCGCCGACATCGAGAACGTCGTCGCCAAGGTCAAGCAGTCGCGCATCTACCGCACCGCCGCGCTCGTCATCATCCTATGGGGTTTCGTCGATCTGGCGCGCGATCTGCTCATCGCGCTCGAGCCCCGATGGTTCGGCCCGCGCTGGTTCCTGGTCGACCTCGTCGGGGTCGCCGGAACCATCGCCCTCCTGCGCTACCGTTCACCCGCCCCCCGCCTTCCGCTGCGCATTCTTTCGGCCTTCGCCCTCTTCTACGCCTTCGGCTGGATCTGGTCCCGCCTCATCGGGGACTTCGGGCCGCGCGAGGAGACGGCGTTCTGGCCGACGCTGTTCCTGTTCGGCTATTGTCTGGCGGGCCTGTGGTTCGGGGCGGCCTTCACGGCGATCGGCCTCGGTCTCGCCGCGCTCGTCGTCGCCGGATATCTCTGGACGGGCGAGGCCTTCAACCTGTGGATGGCGGTCGTCACCGGCTTCGGCTTCATCGCCTGCGGCTTATGGATGCGGCGGAGCTGAGGGATGGACGCCCCGGACGACGTCATCCACCAGCCGGTGCGACTGCGCGTGATGGCGGCGCTGACCGCGCTTGGGCCAGCCGAGGAAGGCCTCGACTTCACCCGGTTGAAGAGCCTGACTGGCGCGACGGACGGCAATCTCGGCGCCCACCTCGATCATCTCGCTCGCGCCGGATATGTCGAGGTGACCAAGGCTTTCGTCGCGCGGCGGCCGCGGACCACCGTCAAGGCGAGCGCCGCCGGGCGAGCCGCCTTCGCCCGCCACGTCGCGTTCCTCAAGGCGATCATCGCAGGAGCGTGAAGGCCCGGCGCTCGGAAGCCGCCGCCTCGCGCCCTCCAGCGCCGCCAATCTCGCGGCCGCCCGGGGCTGCTTCGCCGGGAAGGTCCGAGGCGGTCGAACAACTCAGATCCAGAAGATCCTCGGCCCCGAACACCCACCACGAATGAGGGGCGTGAGCGTAAGTGGCGAGGATCAGGAATTCGTCATCGCCCGCGACGCGAGTGGCGGCGACGACGATCATGATGTCGGCTCGGTTGCGAGCCTTGTCGGCAAGATAATCGGCCGCCAGGCGAAAGGGCTGCACGGCTGCCAGGTCGGCTCCCTGGATCCGCAAGCCCCAGAACATCGAGTGCGGGACCACGGCGCCGACTTGCGCCCATTCGCCCACCGGAAGCCTGGGCGCGATCGCCTGCACCGCATTTCTCGCGGAGGGAACGAGGCATCCGATGTGAATGTGGAGCTGGTCCTGGTACCGAGCGACGCGCGAATTCACTGCGAGCGCGATCCGGTCGCGCTCCGGCGGTTTTCCGTCCGCCCCGTCGAGAAAGGTCCGCGCGCGCCATGCGGCGGCGAAATAGTTGGGAGCCTCGGGCGAATACAGAAAAGGATCTTCGACGCCGATTATTTTTCGCGTCGGGGCCAGGATCGTGTCCCGCGGGAACGGCTGGCGCAAAACGACATAGCCTTGCTCCTCGCCGCCGGTCAGGTCGACCTCGAGACACGGAAAAGGCGACCCGGTCAGTCTTTGGTCGGCGACACAGGCGCGGACCACCTGCCAAAGCGCCCCGCGCTCCAAGGCGAAGGCCCATATCGCCAACGCCGTCAGCCCGCAAACGACCAAGCCGCCGACAAGATAGGGAACCTGGGCAGCGCGCAAAACCTCACTCTCGTCGGTCATTCGGAAGGCGGCCGGACAATATTCGCGGAGCGCGTCCCGTCAATCCGCGCGTTCCGGACAAGTGAGGCCGTCGGGTGCGCGATCAACCTGCACCGCTCACCTCCTCGAAAATTACCAGGCAGGAGCCGTGGCTCCGCGCGAAATCGGCGGGGCGCCGTGACACTGGTTCTGGTCCGATGTCGCAGAGGGCCAAGCCGACAGCGCCTCGAAATGGCCGCGTTCCTATCATCGACATGCGACCGCGCCGCCTTTCTGGCGCCATATCCAAAGTTCGCGAGTGGCCGCTCATGCGGGGAAAGGAAGTCTCAGTGCCTGGTTCGCTGTCCCCGAGCGAAGCGCGCGCCATTGCCAAGGAGGCCGTCATCTACGGTTTCCCGCTGGTCGACAGCTATCGAATTCAGTATTCCTATTTCGTCGACCGCGGAGGCTCGGAGTTCAAGGGAGCGTGGAATGCGCTCAGCAACACCGCACGGGTCTATACGCCGGACGACAAGGCGATCCAGACGCCGAACTCCGACACGCCCTACTCGTTCTTGGGAGCCGATCTGCAGGCGGAGCCTCTCGTCCTCACTGTGCCGGCGATCGAAAAGGGCCGCTACTACTCCCTGCAGTTCATCGACATGTATACGTTCGACTTCGCCTACGTTGGCAGCCGAGCGACGGGCAACGACGCGGGCAGCTTTTTGCTAGCCGGCCCTGGCTGGAAGGGTGAGGCGCCGCCTGGCGTCAACGCGGTGATCCGCTCGGAAACGGAGTTAGCCTTCGTCCTCTATAGGACGCAGCTCTTCAATCCGGCCGACATCGACAATGTCAAGAGAATTCAGGCTGGCTACAAGGTGGAGACCTTGTCGCAGTTCCTTGGCAGGCCGGCGCCGCCAGCGCCGCCGGCTATCGATTTCATCAAGCCTCTTGACGTCGAGACCGAGAGAACCTCTCCCGAGTTTTTCAACGTCCTGAACTTTGTCCTTCAGTTCTGTCCGTTGAACCCCGCGGAGGCCGATCTCATGGCGCGGTTCGCGAGGCTGGGGCTCGGGGCTCACGGCGCGTTCGATACGAATGCTTTGTCGCCAGAGACGCGCCAAGCGATCACCGCTGGAATGGCCGACGCTTGGGCGACCTTCAAGGTGTTCAAGGAGACTGAGCTCGACACTGGCAAGAGGACCAGCGCCGACGCCTTCGGCACGCGCGAGTTCCTGAACGGCGATTATATGGCCAGGATGTCGGCTGCAGTGCTGGGGATCTACGGCAACTCGAAGGACGAGGCGATCTATCCGGTCTACTTTGTCGACGATGACAAGAGGCCGCTAAGCGGCGTGAACAAATACAGCCTTCGTTTTGCCCCTGGCCAACTTCCGCCGGTCAACGCCTTCTGGTCCCTCACCCTATACGAACTGCCGTCGAGTTCTTCTTTCCGCAAATCCACTTAACCGCTACCTGATCAATTCCCCGATGTTGCCGAACCTGAGGCGCGACGCCGACGGCGGGCTGACGCTTTGCGTGCAGCACGAGTTCCCGGGCGAGGAAAAGGAGACGAACTGGCTCCCGGCGCCAAACGGACCATTCTTGCTGGTGATGCGTCTTTATTGGCCGAAGCAGGAGGCGCTTGATGGCCAGTGGAAAGCGCCGCCGTTGGTCCTTGCGAAGGCGTCCAGTGGTGCTGCGTCAGAGGCGGGAGTCGCCGTCACGCCCGACAACTTTGTTCGCGCCGAGAGCGATCTCTACTTCGGCAACATCGTCAAGGACGGCGGCTTCGGCAAGTTCCTTCATCGCCGGGAGCCGGCGGCGATCGACAATCAGACCGTCATCCGACTCAATCGCGACACGCTCTACTCGGCCGCGGTCTTCGATCTCGATGCAGGGCCGGTTACCGTCACCTTGCCCGAGTCAGGCAAACGCTTCATGTCAATGCAGATCATCGACCAGGACCAGTACACGCCCAAGGTCGTCTACGGCGGTGGAAACTACAACCTGACGAAGGAAGGGATTGGCACGCGCTACGTCGTCACTGCTGTGAGGACGCTGGTCGACCCGAGCGATCCCAAGGACGTGGAAGCGGTCCACGCCCTGCAGGACGCCATCAAGGTCGATCAACCCGGCGGACCCGGGGTGTTCGAGGCGCCCCAATGGGATCAGGTGAGCCAGAAGAAGGTACGCGAAGCCTTGTTGGCCCTTGCCTCGACTCTACCCGACACCAAGCGGATGTTCGGACCAAAGGACGCGGTCGATCCGGTCAGACGGCTCGTCGGTTCGGCGTCGGCCTGGGGCGGCAACCCCGAGAAGGACGCCCTCTACCTCAACGTCACGCCAACGATGAACGACGGCAAGACCATCTACAGGCTGAACGTCAAGGACGTGCCAGTCGACGGCTTCTGGTCCATCAGCGTCTATAATGCGAAGGGATACTTCGAGCCCAATCCCCTGAACGCCTACACGCTCAACAACATCACGGCGAAAGCGGGCCGCGGACGGCTCGATCGCCATCCAGTTTGGCGGCTGTGACGGAACGATCGCCAATTGCCTCCCGACTACCAACGGATGGAACTATCTTGTGCGGCTGTATCGACCGCGCACCGAAATTCTGGACGGGTCGTGGAAGTTCCCCGAGCCTCAGCCGGTGAACTGAATTCGAGCATCGTCAGCTTCGCAAGGCTCAACCAAGCCGATCGCCCGACTTCGCACAGGAAAGCCTGGCGCCCCTGATCAGCATAGCCGCGCCGGCGAGCCATATGACAACGCCAAGTCCGAGCGCTTCATGAGCATTTTGAACGAGGAAGACGTGAACGGCAAAGCTCATGCGTCGACCGACGAAGTCCGAACCGACATCGGCGCGCTCCTCGAAAACGTCCTATAATCGGGGCCGGCTGCATTCACCGTTTTGGTTTTGGGCGCCGGCCGCAACTCACCGATCTGCGGTGTCCACGGTGATCGCCCCGCCGTAAACGCGCGAGACGCAGGTGCAGAGCTTCGCGTTGCCGGCCTTTTCCGCATCGCTGAAGAACACATCCCGGTGGTCGACGATTCCGTCGACCTCGAGAATCGGTAAAGCGCAAAGCCCGCATTCGCCGCGCCGGCAGTCGAAGATCATCTCCACCCCCGCTTCCTCGAACGCTTCGAGCATGGTCTGGTTCGCGGCGACCCGAATTTCCCTGCCGAGCCTTGGAATCCTGACCTCGAACGGAACAGGCGGGTATTCGCCGCTGGCGCCGAAGGTCTCGAAGCGCAAAAGATCGACTGGGCGACCGCTCGCAGCCCACGTGCGCCTGGCGGCCTCGAGCATCCCGATCGGGCCGCAGACATAGAATTCGCCGCGCGGATCGAGACGGGCGATCTCGGCCGCGATGTCGACCCGCTTTCCCCCGCCGCTCAGCCGGACATCCAGCCGCTCGCCGATATGGCGGCGAAGCTCGTCGGCGAGAGCCAGGTCACCCTCGCTTCGGCAGGCGTACAAGAGGCGGAAGCGCTGGCCCGCGTGGGCGAGCGCAAGGGCATGCGAAAAAATCGGCGTGACGCCGATGCCGCCGGCGAGCAGCAGGTATTCCGGGGCGCCGAGCGCGAGCCCGAAGTGATTGGCCGGCGCCGAATAGGCGAGCCGGACTCCGGGCGTGAGGCTCCACATGAAGGCGGAGCCGCCGCGCGAGGCCTCCAATAATTTGACGGCGATCCGGTACACGCCGTCCGCGCAAGGCCCGACAACCGAATAGGACCGGACGTCGGGCCGCCCGCCGATCACGACGGAAAAGTCGATGTGGCTGCCCGGCGACGGAGGGATAAACCCCTGCCCCGGCTCGATCTCGATCATGCGAATTCGGGGCGTCAGATCGCGCGTCGCGCGAACGACGCCGCTGCGATCGATCGTCTCCGGCATCGCGCCTACTCCGCGGCGCGGTCGGCCGCGCCCGTCGCCCGTTCGCCCGCGAGAATCCGGTCGATCATCCGCCGCGCCCAAAGGGCGCCAGCGTCGATGTTGAGGTTGTAGAACGGCAGGCGCGGGTTCCGGTCGATCGCGCGCTGCTGCGCCTCGAGGACCGCATGGTCCTGATCGTAGACCCCCTTCCCCTCGTTGACATGCGCGCGCTGAAGGGCGCGCGTGAGGTCGGCATCGTCGGTTCGGAAGGTGCGGACGAAATTCCAGAAATAGTGACAGCTCGTCTCGGTCTCCGGAGCGATGGCGGCAAGGAAAGCGCCGTTGACCCCCTGCGAGCGATCGCCCTCGCGCGCTCCGGTTCCCGTCGGGGCGACGCCGACGTCGCCGACCACGACCGCCGGCGCCTGGAAGGTGACGATCTGCCAGCGATCGACGCGGCCCGGCTTGCCAAGCTGCCGCGCCCAGAACGGCGGCGGGTCGATGTCGATCATCCAACGCGTCATGGTCGCCGTTCGATCGGTGTGGGTCACCTCGAACGGCGTATCGAGGATCGCGTCATGGCCGATGCTGTCGGAATGCACATAGGTCTCATGCGTGAGATCCATGAGGTTGTCGACCACGAGACGCCAGTCGCATTTCAGGCTGTAGAACGTGCCGCCTTCGCCCTTCCATTCGGCGCCGTCGTTCCAGTGAAAATCCGGCATGGCGGCGGGGTCCGCCAGGGCGGGATCGCCAGGCCAGACCCACACGAGCCGGTGTCTCTCGATGACCGGATAGGCCCGCACGCAGGCGGACGGATTGATGGTCTGCTGCGCCGGCATATGCGTGCATCGACCGGCGGAATTGTAGACAAGGCCGTGATAGCCGCACACCACCTGATCGCCGACGAGCCGGCCCATCGACAGCGGCAGAAGCCTGTGCCAGCAGGCGTCCTCGAGCGCCGCGACGCCGCCGTCGGAGCGACGGAAGAGCACCATGTCCTTGCCGCAGAGCGTGCGCGCCGCGAGCGCGGGCCTGATTTCGTCGCTCCAGGCCGCCGGATACCAGGCGTTCAAAGGGAAGGGTTTGTCGCTCGCCATTGCGCTCCTCCCGGCAAGGCGCGGCTGGAACGCCGCCACGCGTTCCAAGAAATGCGCGTTCAGCGGACGCTCGGCAAGAGCCCGCCGACCGGAACCGCGACGATGCCCGCTCCCGATCGCCTGGGAATTGCCTATTCCTCAGGCGCGCCTGCCTTGCGCATGCCCTCGATCACGCCTTCGCGCTGAGCCAGAAATGTGGGGTTGTCGCCCTCGGCGCTGGCGCGAAAGCGCGCCAAGGTGAAACTCGGCGCCATCGCGAGCCCCGCCCTCACCTCGATCTCCGCCTCGCGCTGGCGGCCGAGGCGCGCCAGCGCCGCAGCCAGGTAGAAGTGGTTCGGCGGAAAGTTCCGGCTGGCGTCAAGCGACTGGCGGAAGAGGTCGACGGCCTCTTCGTCGACGCCCAGATGGAGCTTGGCCAGGCCCTCGATGTTTTTCCACAGGAACGTAACGGCGTCGGTCGGCGAGATGCGGAACGCCTCCGCGACATGGGCTGCAGTCTCCTCGGCGCGCCCCAGCACGATCTTCGCCAGCCCGATCCAGGCGTGCGCCACCCCGATGTTTCGATTGAGGCTGATCGCGCGCTCGAGTTCGCCGATCCCGCGCGTCGCGCGGTTGGTTTGAATCTGAATGAAGCCCAGCCACAGATGCGCCCAATGGTTGCGCGGCTCGACCGACAGCCCCTTCAAGAGAAGCGCCTCCGCCGCCGCCAGCGATTTGGCGCGCTCGTCATAGTTCCACAGCGCCTTCACCACGTCGACGCGGGCCGCTCCAACGATCGCGTCGACGTTGGTCTGGTCAAGCTCGAGAGCCTTTTGGAACAGCTCGCGCGCCTGGCGGAGATTGTCGAGACCTCCCTTGTTGAATCTGGCGACGCCGCGGAAATAATAGTCGAGCGAATCCGGATTGGGCTCGAGCTCCGCCCGCTGCGCCTCCGCCACGATCAGTTCTGAGCGCAGCTGATTGGCGAGATGCGAAACGATTTCGTCCTGCATGTCGAACAGGTCGGCTATCGGCTTGTCGAACCGGTCGGCCCAGAGGTGGTTGCCGGAGGCCGCGTCGATCAGCTGGGCGTTGACCCGCATCCGATTGGCGCCACGCTGGATGCTGCCCTCGAGCAGATAGCGGACATTGAGTTCGCGTCCGAGCTGTTTGGCGTCGACGGTCTTGCCCTTGTAAGTGAAAGCGGTGTTGCGCGCGACGACCACCGTATTGGACATCCGCGACAGATCGGTGGTCAGGCTCTCGGTGACGGCGTCGGCGAAATTCTCCTGCTCGGGGCCGCCGCCCAGATTGGCGAGGGGCAAGACCACGATCGAGCAGCGCGGCGGGCCGGACTTTTGCGCCGGCGATTCGAGCGGGGCGGGTTTCGCCTCGATGGGTCGGCCGACTTCGAGCGAATAGACCCGAATCGGCTCGGCAATGTTCTTGAGCTCCTTCTGGCCGAGGTCGCTGACCGACATGTCGAGCCGACCCTTCACCTGACGATAGGCGTCCTCGGACAGGGCGATGGCGCCCGGCTTGGCGATGCCTTCGAGGCGCGCGGCGATATTGACGCCGTCGCCCATCAGATCGCCGTCGGTTTCCTCGACCACGTCGCCGAGATGAATGCCGACGCGAAACTCGATGCGCCACTCAGGCGGAAGACCGACGTTGCGCTCGATGAGCCCGTTCTGCATCTCAATTCCGCAGCGCACGGCGTCGACGACGCTGCGGAACTCGACCAGGACCCCGTCGCCCGTCCGCTTGACCACCCGGCCGTTGTGGACGGAGATGACCGGATCGATGAGGTCGCTGCGGAGCGCGCGCAGACGGGCCAGGATGCGGTCTTCGTCCGCGCCGGCGAGCCGCGAGTAGCCGACGATGTCGGCCACCAGGATTGCCGCCAACTTGCGCATCACGATCATGGGGGCCGGTCTCCGCGCTTCCTGGGAGAATATAGACCCCCAGGCGGAACATTCCATAAGGGCGGCCGCTCGCCGTTTGACGGGGCCTCAGCCGGTCGTCATGCTGACCCCCTTCCGTCCTGTCCGGAGGTTCCCGCTATGCCCGCTCCATCCCTGGTCATTCCCGATCTGACCGGCAAGATCGTCCTCATCACCGGAGGCTCCACCGGCATTGGGGCGGCGCTCGCCCGCGGGTTCGCTGGACAAGGCGCAAAAGTCGCCATCGGCTTCCATGAAAGCAAGGCCCCGGCGTTCGCCCTGGCGAAGGAGATCGAAGCCGCGGGCGGCGAAGCGCTCGCGGTCAAGGGCGACGTCGCGAGCCCCGCCGAGTGCGAGCGCATCGTCGCCGAGACGACGGGCCAATTCGGCCGTCTCGACGGCCTGATCAACAACGCCGGCCTGATGCTCGGCCGCGTCCCGTCCACCGAAGCGAGCGACGAACACGCGCAGGCGGTGTTCGACCTCAACGCGCGCTCGGTCGTTTCGATGACTCGCGCCGCTGTTCCGTGGCTCGAGCGCAACGGAGGCTTCGTCATCAATACGACGTCGATCGCGGCGCGCAACGGCGGCGCGGGCGGCGCCGTGCTCTACGCAGCGGCGAAAGGCTTCGTCTCGACGCTGACCCGCGGCCAGTCGAAGGAGCTCATCGGAAAGGGGATCCGCGTCAACGCGGTCGCGCCGGGCGTCATCGCGACGCCGTTCCACGAACGCTATTCCGACGCAGCTACGATGGAGGTCTTACGCAAAACCATTCCGATCGGCCGGATCGGCACACCGGAGGAATGCGTCGGCGCCTATCTCTTCCTCGCCTCGGAGGCGCTGAGCGGCTACGTCGTCGGACAGATCATCGAGGTCAACGGCGGCCAGCTCATGCCGTGACGCTGTCCCCGGCGCCTACTGGCGATATTGCTGGATTCGGGTCGTGCGCAGGCCCGGCAGGCCAAATTGGTCGATCGACACCTGCCAGCTCACGAACTCGTCCACAGTCAAAGTATAGCGCGAGCAGGCCTCGTCGAGCGACAGGAGGCCGCCGCGCACCGCCGCGACCACTTCGGCCTTTCGGCGAATGACCCAGCGTCGGGTGGAGGGTGGAGGCAGATCGGCGACTGTCAGGGGACTGCCGTCGGGGCCGATCACATATTTGACCCGCGGCCGCATCGCATCACTCATGGAACGCTCACTGGTACGCTGGACTCGACGCCTCGGACAATAGGGGCGGCGCTTTAAGATTTGCCTAAACGGCAGGGGCGAAAAAACCGGCTTAGGTGTCTCAAATCGCTCGAAGTATTGCGGAAAGGTTAGCAAGACGAGGGGCCGGGCCTTTGTTTACATCGTTACGCAGCGCTGGCTCCGCCGGCGTCGCGCCTGCTCGGCCTACATTTCAATGCGCCTTTCCGGCCTCGAGCGAGGAAAGCGGCCGGCGCTCTCTCACTCCGCCGCGTCGGCCGGCTTCGGATATTCGCAACCCGTCGAGCAGCAGCGGCCCGGCTGCTTCGAGACGCGCCGGCCGTCGGCAAGAACGCCGCGGTCGAGCAGGTCTTCGACCAGCGCCTTTCGTTCGCCGACAGGATAATTGCGCCAGATCTCGCGCTTCATCGCCTCCGGCGAGCCGCCGCCGTGGAGCGAAATGACCGAATACCAGCCGGCCTGGTGCGAGACGGTGAGATCCTCGATGAGCCGCGCGACCTCCATCCGCTGCTCCGTCGGGATATCCGCGCGGCCTTGCAGGACTTCGGAGAGGCAAGCGCGGGTCTCCGGGTTGTGGTCCTCGTCTGGCCCCGGCAGCGCGGCGATCAGGCCGCCCGAAACGTGATGGGCGATCCGGTGCATGTCGTAGATCTTCGTTGCCAGCAGGAGCTTGCCCACGTTCGAGAATACGGGGTCGGGCATCACCGAGCCGGCCGGGTCCCGGACACAATGGGCCGAGGCGGCGACGCCGCAGGCGAAGACGCTTTCGGTGATGGCGATGAGGTCCGTCATCTGGTCGCGGATGTGGCCGTGGCGATCGGGGTCGAGCCCGTTCGCCTCGACCATCAGCGCACTCGCCCCGATCAGGAGGTCGCCGAAGCCCGCCCGCGCGCCGATGCACGAATGCCGGTGATGGGTCGCGTATGAGGTCGTCAGGAAGCCGGCCTCCTCGGTCTCGCCCGCGAGGAAGACCCGATCGTGCGGCACGAAAACGTCGTCGAAGACGACGACGCCAGTCGACTGACCGTATCTGCCGGAGAATTTCGCCGCCGCCTCGCCCGGTCGGCCGGCGGGGCGAGCGATCACGGTCACCCCAGGCGCGTCGATCGGCACGGCGCAGCAGACGGCGAAGTCGGCGTCCTCCCTCATGTGAGTGCGGCACGGCATCACCAGGAACCCGTGCATGTAGGGCGCGCCGGTGACGATCGCCTTCGTCCCGCGGATCATCACGCCGTCCGGCCGCCGCTCCTTGATGCGCACGTAGACGTCGGGGTTTGCTTGTCCGCCGGCGCGGAGCGAGCGGTCGCCTTTGGCGTCCGTCATGGCGAGGCCAAGCGTCAGATCGCGGTCCTGGACTTCATGCAGATAGTTCAGGAAGCGGGAATGATAGTCGGTGCTACGCGCATCGTCGGCTCGCCGGGTCGCCTGAAAAACGGCGTTCAGACCATCGTGGGTCAGATATCGTTGCGCGCAGCCGGAAATTCTGCAGACGAGCCTCACTGCCTCGAGCTTGCTCAATAGGTCGGTCGGGGTCTCGTCGATGTGCAGCATCCGGTTGACCGTCTTGCCGGACGTGCCCTGCCGCGCCGTCATGAGCTCCGCATGCTCGGGGCGGCGCGCCTCGTCGTAAGTGACCCCGACGGCCGCGACGCCGGGCGCGAGCAGCGGCTCGTCCGCGACGCTGTCGACAGCCTTTCCATTGACGAACACCCGCGGCCGGTAGGCGCGAAGCAACTCCCGATAGTCCGCGGCGGTCATGAGCATGGCTGCAGCTCCTTATTGTTCGAATATTTGAACGATGTTAGATTTTCCAGTCAACAGGAGGATTGTCTCCACAAGCGAACAGCGAGGATTGGATGGCGCCATGCTGACCGTCGACCAGCGAAACTCGATGCTTGTCGTCATCGACATCCAGGCGAAGCTGGCACCGGCCATCGACGGCGCTGCTTCGATCGTCGCCAACGCGCGCCGGCTGATCGCCGCGGCGGAGCTGCTCGAAGTCCCGGCGCTGTTCACCGAACAGAACCCCAAGGGCCTCGGGCCCACAGTCGCGGAACTGGCGCCGGACCCGGCCATTGTCGTTCGGAAGATGACGTTCAACTCCTGCCGCTCGCCCGAGTTTCTCCTTCGCATCCCGGCCGAACGCGCCGTGATCGTCGCCGGATGCGAAGCGCACGTCTGCGTGCTGCAGACGGCGCTCGGCCTGATCGACCGCGGCCACCGCGTCTTCGTCGTCCGGGACGCGATCGGCTCGCGGCGCGCCGAGAGCAAGGAGGCGGCGATCGCGCGCATGGCGCGCCACGGCGTCGAGATCGTGACGGCGGAGATGGTCGTCTTCGAATGGCTCGGAACAGCCGAGCATCCGCAATTCAGGGGAGCGGCCGCCCTGATCAAATAGCGCCACGCCGGAATGCGCTATCCCTCGCCGTATCGGGTCAGCAAAAACTGGCCCCCCGGCCAGATTTGGGTTATGGGCTTGCCTTTGCCGGCTAAACGCCCAATCTAAGCTGGGTCCGGCGATGTATGCCGGGATGAGAACGGAATGCTCGCGACGACCTTCGCGCACGTCCCGCGTTGCGCGACCAACAGTCTCGAACTCGACAAGGCTCCCGGCGATACGCGCGTGGTGGTGGCGATGTCTGGCGGCGTCGATTCCTCCGTCGTCGCGGCGATGCTGGCCAACCAGGGCTACGATGTCGTTGGCGTGACCATGCAGCTCTACGACCACGGCGAGGCGACCCACCGCAAAGGCGCCTGCTGCGCGGGGCAGGACATCCACGACGCCCGTGACGTCGCCGCCCGGCTGGATATTCCCCATTATGTCCTCGATTACGAGGAGCGCTTCCGCGAGAAGGTGATCGAGCCCTTCGCCCGCGCCTATGTGGCAGGCGAGACGCCGATCCCCTGCGTCGCCTGCAATCAGCACATGAAATTCGCCGACCTGTTCGCCGCAGCGCGAGATCTGGGCGCCGATCTCCTGGCGACGGGCCATTATGTCGTCGCGTGCGACGACGGGCAGGGCGGGCAGGCGCTCTACCGCGCCGCCGATCCGGACCGGGACCAGAGCTATTTCCTGTTCGCCACCACGCGCGAGCAGCTCAAGCGTCTGCGGTTTCCGCTCGGCGCAATGCCGAAGCCGGAAGTCCGCGAGCTCGCCCGCCGGTTTGGCCTCATCAACGCCGAAAAAGCGGACAGCCAGGACATCTGCTTCGTCCCCGCGGGCCATTACAGCGACATGATCGAGCGATTGATGCCGGGCGCCTCCGCCCCCGGCGACATCGTCCATATCAACGGCCGTGTGCTCGGCCGTCACGCCGGCATCGTCCATTACACTATCGGCCAGCGGCGCGGCCTCGGCATCGCTGCGAACGAACCGCTCTATGTCGTGGCGCTCGACGCGCCGCGCAGTCGGGTCGTCGTCGGCCCCCGCGCCGCGCTGGCCAAAACCAGGCTCAAGCTGCGCGACGTCAACTGGATCGGCGATGGCGAGCTTTTTGGGGCGCCGGCCGACGGACTCCTCATCGGCGCGCGCGTGCGCTCGACCCGGCCCCCCGCCCCGGCGCTCCTCCTGCCGTCGGGCGAGGTCGATTTCGTCGAGCCCGAAAGCGGCGTCTCCCCCGGGCAGGCCTGCGTCTTCTACGAGTTCCCTCGACCCGCGCGCGAGAGTGCTGGGCGGCGGCTTCATCGCCGCATCCTGAGATCTGCAGAGGTGAGCAATGGCCGCGTTCGACGAGGAATCAGTGCTCGGGATCAAGCGGAAGGCCCCGCTCGTCCATGAGATCGGGCAGAACATCGATGACCTGTCCGCGCCGGAGCTTGCCGAGCGCATCGGGCTTCTGAAGGCGGAGATCGAGCGGCTCGAACGAGCGATCGAGGCGCGCCAGGCAACTCGCAGCGCGGCGCACGCGGCGTTCAAACTATAGTTTGCTCCCGTCCCATTTCGACCTGCGGCATTCCAATTTGCGACAGGCCGCCGCAACGCAAAGCTTTGTTAAGGGTTATCGACTATGAATCCTATTACCCGGAGTTCAGGGTGCTGAACGGGTCTTGTGCCCGTTCTGTTCGACGTCTCCGATCCTCCCCTGCCTGAAAGCCGCCTCCGGGCGGCTTTTTTTGTGCGTTGCCAGGGACCATTAGCCTGCGGTAACGTTAACTTGACGTAAATGCACGGACCGCCGGTGCGAGGCGCTATATTTGCTTAGGTTCTTCCTGAATGCGCGTGGGGCCGTCATCGACGGCGCTCGATCGCGGCGGGACGGGAGTAAAGCGTATGAGCCGCCAGTTCGACGAATGGAAGCGATTACCCGCGGCGCCGACTCCACCGCCGGCGGCCGTCGCGTTTATCAATCACCTGACGGCCTCGCGCGCCTTCAACGACCTCTTCCGCGAGGGGATGGCGCTGGTGGAAGAAGCAGCGGCCTATCTCGACGGCCCGGGGCGGGCGGAGTCGAAGGCGCTCACACGCCATGCCGCGCTCGCCTACGGGACGGAAACCATGCGGCTCACCACCCGCCTCATGCAGGTCGCCTCCTGGCTTCTGCTTCGGCGAGCCGTCAACGAAGGGGAATTGACGCCCGGCCAAGCGCTCTCCGAGCGCCACCGGGTGAAGCTTGCTCGCCAAGAACTCGGCTGCTCGCCTGAGCTTTTCGAACAATTGCCGGCGACGCTGCGAAGCCTAAGCCGGCGGTCGCTCCGCGTCCAGGAGCGCGTCATCCACCTCGACCAGGGCCTCGCCCTCGCCCGTTCGCCAGAGGTTCTGGTGCGCCGGAGCGAGGTCGTGTCGCAGCACGAACGGCTGAGGGCGGCGTTTTCCAATTGACCGGCGCCGCCTGCGGCGCCCGTCGTCCTTATCCGGTAAGGAGCGTGCGCCTCTCGCCCGCCTGAGGTCCGCGAAGTCCGGTTTCGGCCGCAGCGGGGCCGCGACGCGGAACTGATGGCCTCGTTCGGGGGTTTGTGCCGTTCGAAAGCCCCTTGGCGAAGAGCGAGCATGAAGAGCGCCGTACGACGCTGGACGCATGGCCCTTCGTTCGAAGAGGGCGGGATCCGCTTCCGTCTCTGGGCTCCGTCGCAGGAGCGTGTGAGCCTAGCGCTCGAGAGCCGAAGCGCGACGATCCCGATGGAGCGCCGCGACGGCGGCTTCTTCGAAATCTTCGTCGAGGGCATCGGCGCGGGGTCCCTCTATCGCTTCGAGCTCTCCGACGGGACGCGCGTTCCGGATCCCGCATCACGCTTTCAGCCACAGGACGTGCATGGGCCAACCGAGACGATCGACCATGACGCCTACCGCTGGCGCCAGCCGTGGCCGGGCTTGGCCTGGGACGACGTCGTACTCTACGAGCTGCACGTCGGCGCCTTCACGCCGGAAGGCTCGTTCGCTGGCGCCGCGCGGAAGCTCGATCATCTTGTCGAGCTCGGGGTGACCGCGGTCGAGATCATGCCGGTGGCGGACTTCCGCGGACGGTGGGGCTGGGGCTACGACGGCGTCTACCCTTACGCGCCTGACTCGACCTACGGCAGGCCGGAGGACTTCAAGTCCTTCGTCGACGAGGCGCACAGCCGCGGCGTGGCCGTGCTGCTCGACGTAGTCTACAATCATTTCGGTCCGGAGGGGAATTACCTCTCGTCCTATGCGCCGGATTTCTTCACCGCGCGTCATCGGACGCCCTGGGGCGAAGCTATCGATTTCGACGGCACGAACGCGCGTCCGGTTCGAGACTTCGTGATCGAGAACGCGGAATACTGGATCGACGCGTTCCGCCTGGACGGGCTGCGCCTCGACGCGGTCCATTCGATCAAGGACGACAGCCGTCCCGACATCGTCGATGAGCTCGGCGCTCGCCTCCGGTCGCGCTCCGACCGGACGATCCACCTCCTGCTCGAGAACGAGGACAACGAGCCGCAGCGGCTGGTCCGCTACCAGCGCAAGCCTCTTCTCTACACGGCGCAGTGGAACGACGACGTCCACCACGTGCTGCACGTCGCGGCGACGCACGAAAAGTGCAGCTATTACGCCGATTATGGGGACACGAAGCTCCTGGCCAGGGCGCTGGCCGAAGGCTTCGCCTATCAGGGCGAGCTCTCGTCCCATCGCGGAGCTCGACGCGGGGGGCCGAGCGCGGACCTCCCTCCGGGCGCCTTCGTCGCGTTCATTCAGAACCACGATCAGATTGGCAACCGCGCCTTCGGCGAGCGGTTGAGCGCCCTTGCTTCGCCAGCGGCGGTCCGCGCCCTCGCGAGCGTCTATCTCCTGCTGCCGCAGACGCCGATGCTGTTCATGGGCGAGGAGTGGGCAGCGGCGCAGCCGTTCCCGTTCTTCTGCGATTTCGCCGGCGATCTGGCGGAAGCCGTCCGAAACGGGCGTCGGGCGGAATTCACGCGCTTTCCCGAATTCGCCGGTCCCAGGCAGGCGGCGAAGATTCCCGATCCGGTGGCCGAATCCACCTTCCTGTCGGCGAAGCTCGACTGGAGCCGGATCGACGCGGAGCGCCTCGACTTCTACCGCGCCGCGCTCGCCGCGCGGCGAGAGCATATCCGGCCGCTCCTGCCGGATATCGAGCACGGCGGCCAAAGCTCGATTCTCGACGACCAGGCGGTCCGCGTCGTCTGGCGGTCCGGCGAACGCGGCCTCACGCTGGACGCCAATCTGTCGGACGCCAGGATCGCCTTCCCCGACGCGTCAGGCGTGTTCTGGCGTTGCGGCGAGACCGAAGCCGAGTTCGGGCCCTGGAGCGTGCGCTGGAGCGTCGGGGCGGCATGATCGCTCCCTGCGCCACCTATCGGCTACAGCTCAGGTCGGCCTTCGGCTTCAAGGAGGCGGCGGCGATCGCGGCCTATCTCGCCCGCCTCGGCGTCAGCCACGTCTACCTGTCGCCTTTCTTCAAGGCGCGGCCCGGTAGCCCGCACGGCTACGACATCACGGACCACGCAAGGTTGAACCCGGAGCTCGGCTCGGAAGAAGACTTTTCCGCGATGGTTGAGGCCTTCCGGCACGAGGGTCTGAACGCCATCCTCGACTTCGTCCCGAACCATATGGGTGTCGGCGGCGCAGATAATCCGCTCTGGCTCGACGTGCTCGAATGGGGCCCGGAGTTGCGTTACGCCGGCTGGTTCGACATCGACTGGGGCGCGGGCGGCGGCAAGCTTCTGGCGCCGGTGCTGGGCGCCCAATATGGCGAAGAGCTGAGAGAGGGCAAGCTCACCCTCAGATTCGAGGACGACGGCGCCTTCTCCATATGGGCCTACGACACCCACAAGCTGCCGGTCTGCCCGCTGACCTATCCAATGATCCTCGGGCACGCCACTGAGGCGCTCGATCGCATGTCGGACCGGTTTCTCGACCTGCCGAACTGGCGTCCCCAGACCGCCGAACGCGCGCTCGGCCTCGAGGCCGAACTGTCGGATCTCGCGCTGGGGAGCGCCGGAACGCGCCGCGAGATCGAGGAGCGCGTCGCCGCCTTCAATCAAGACTGGCGCGAGATGGACCGGCTGATCGCTGCGCAATTCTGGCGCGTCGCGTTCTTCCGCGTCGCTGAGGACGAGATCAACTACCGGCGCTTCTTCAACATCAACGATCTGGCCGGGCTCCGGATGGAGCTCGAGCCCGTGTTCGCGCATGCGCACGCCCGGGCGCTCCGCATGCTCAGATCGGGCGAGATCGACGGGCTCCGGATCGATCATATCGATGGGCTGTTCGACCCGAAGGCGTACCTCCTCGCGCTGCGCGAGCATGTCGACCGGCCCTTCTATCTTGTGGTCGAGAAGATTCTTGCGCCCCACGAGCGCCTGCGCGCCGACTGGCCCGTCGAGGGGACGACGGGATACGACTACCTGAATCTCTCGCTGGGTCTCCTGATCGACTCGTCGGCGGAAGGCGCCTTCGACGACGCTTATCGCGCCTTCGCCGGCGTCGACGCCTCGTTCGAAGAGATCGTCCGTGAGAGCAAGCTCAGAATCATGGACAACGAGATGGCGAGCGAGCTCGGCGCGCTTGGCCGCGCCGCGGCGCGCCTTGCCCGGAAAAGCCCGATGACGGCGGATCTCACCCGGGCGCTGCTTACACGGGCGATCAAGGCGATCGTCGCCTGCTTTCCGGTCTACCGCACCTATGTCGACCTCTCCGGCGCGGTCGCCGAAGCCGATCGGCGCGACGTCGCGTGGGCGGTCACGCACGCGCGCAGGCTCGATCCGGAGGTGCACGCGTCGGCCTTCGATTTCCTCGAGAGCGTGCTGACCGGGGAGGTCAAGCAATCGGCCGCGAGCGAGATCGGCCGAACCGCGGCGCGGCGCTTCGCCATGAAGCTTCAGCAGTTCTCGGGCCCGGTGATGGCGAAGGGCGTCGAGGACACGGCGTTCTACCGCTACAACCGCTTCGTCGCCCTGAACGAGGTCGGCGGCGCCCCGGAAAGGTTCGGGATCGCTCCGTCGGCCTTCCACAAGGCGAACACACAGCGCGCGGAGCATTGGCCCCACGCGATGCTCGCGACCGCCACCCACGACACGAAGCGCGGCGAGGACTCGCGCGCCAGGCTCGCCGTGCTCTCCGAAGTTCCGGAGGAATGGCGGCGTCAGGTCTCGAGCTGGAGCCGGCTTCTTCGGGCGGGGCTCGGCGACGTCGAAGGCCGAGCGCCGCCGGACCGAAACGATGAATATATGTTCTACCAGATGCTCGTAGGTTCCTGGCCGATGGAGATCATCGAGCGCCCAAGCGCCGAGGCGCTCGAAGCCTACGGCCAGCGAATTCACGGCGCCTTGGAGAAGTCGCTGCGTGAGGCCAAGAAGCGCTCGGGCTGGGCGGCGCCGAACGCAGCGTACGAAGACGCAATGCATGCCTTCGCCACGCAAGCGCTTCGCCCGGAGGGCGACGCATTCCTGTCGAGCATCCTGCCGTTCGTCGCGCGCATCGCGCGGCTCGGCGTCGACAACAGTCTCGTCCAAACGGTGATGAAGTTGGCCGCCCCGGGCGCGCCCGACATCTATCAGGGTTGCGAGTTTTGGGACCTGAGCCTCGTCGATCCGGACAATCGCCGCACGGTCGATTACGCCGAGAGGAATGCGGCGCTCGCCGAACTCCGGGCGCCGCCGGGGTCGGACGAAAAGCGCGTCGAACTCTTCGCGAAACTGATGCGGAACTGGCGCGATGGGCGCATCAAGCTCGCAGTGACCGCTCTCCTGCTTCGCCTCCGGCAGGAGCGCGCGGAGCTGTTCGTGAAAGGGGACTATCAGCCGATCGAGATTGTCGGCGATGACGCGGACTGGGCAGTCGGCTTCGTCCGGGCGCTGGGCGAGGAACGCATCGCGGTCGTCGCCTCGCTCTATCCTGCGAAGCGGGAGGCGAAACCCACGTGGGACGCAACAGCGCGCCTGCCGGAAGGCCGCTGGCTCGATCTCGTCGGCAGCCGCGTCGTCGACGCCGCCCGTCCGTTGCGCGAATGGCTGGCGCCGCTGCCGTTCGCCGTGCTGACGTCGATGTGAGGTGAGCGCGTCGCGCCCAAACGTGCGGCGTGTCTCCCCCGATCTTGATCAGCTGGAACTACCCTCGCCGGCCGATTGCAAGGACTTGTAAGGGGAGGATTGCATGACCGGAGCGAATTGCACCGAGATTTGCTCCGACCATGACGTTTGCGCTGCGATGCCCGCGCAGAACTACGGGTTCACGGCAACGCCTGCGGGACCAGCCCTCAACATGGGGGCGAGGGCCGGCGCGCCGACCGGCAGCACGACGTGGCCGTGGGTCTCGTTGATGATCTCCGCGGCTGCGAGATAGAACGCCAGAGCTGCGGTGACGAGCCCGGTATAGCCGCCAAGCTTGTGCAAGAGCGGAATTCCAAGCAAATCCGCTCCTCCCAGCAGGAAGAAGGTGATCCACAACACCAGGAACACCAACTGCAGGGCGCGATTCAGTGCGAGGCTGGCGACCCACATGTAGAACGAGAAAACGCCCCACATCACGAGCCACCAGCCGACGAAATCCGCCGGCACTTTGGCTGAGAAGAATTGCACGAACAGGGCGAAGCTCCACCAGAACGCGCCGTAAGCGCAGAAGGCCACGAAGCCGAAAGTGTTGCCGCGAGGCATTTCCATCAGCCCGGCCGCAAACTGCGCCGTGCCGCCGAAGGCGAAGGCGCTGGCCAGCACGAGGGGCACGCTGGGCCCGGCATACCAGCCCGCGTTCACCATACTGAGCATCCAGGTCGTCAAGGCAAAGCCGGTCAGTCCCAGCGTTGCCGGATTGGCAAGTTTCATCATCCCTCCCTCGCGAAGGCCAAGCACAGCGCCGCCCTCGTGTTGCGGTTGAGTAGGACGCAGCTCGTATATCGAATTCGCGCTTGGCTAAATTCTTCTTAGTGCGTAGATCGAGATGCGTAGATCCATGTGCTTTGAAAACAGTTCATGGCGAAGCCGGCGCAGCGTCCGCGTCATGAAAACATTGTTGACGCGGAAAGCTTTCGCGACGACGAGGACGCGCGTTTTCGCTCAGCGCGTTCGTGCGCGAGGGACCCGGGGCCTTCCGTTCGCGTCGAGTCTTCGTCGCGCTCTATCCGGCGAAACGGAACGCGGAGCGCGCATGGGCGGCAGAGGCGCGTCGCTTGGTCCCGTCGCCGCTCCTGACCCAGGGATGACGAGTTGCGTCGAAACGTGCAGCAACCCTCACGCCGCGTGCTCGCGTTCCATGCTCACCTCGGCTTCGAGGCTCTCGAGGTCGCGGAATATGGTGGCGACGGCGAGCGTTTGTCCATCGCGCTTGAAGCGGGCGAGACAATCCTTGCCGGCCATGCTTCCCTCGACTGCGATTTCGTCCCACCGCTCCGCGTGACCGACGTAGCTGATCGGGATGTCGTAGTGCTGGCTCCAGAAGAACGGAGCGGCCGAGAATCTCTCGCGGCCGCCGAGCATATTCAGCGCTGCGGTTTGTCCCTGGCGCTCGGCGACGACCCAATGCTCCACCCGAATGGACTCGCCGCTATGCGGGTCCGGCCAGCGGGCGATGTCGCCGGCGGCGAAGACGCCTGGCGCCGAGGTCTCAAGACAGGCATCGACCACGACGCCTCGATCCATCCTGAGGCCGGCAGACTCGGCGAGCGCCACGCGGGGGCGCACGCCGAGGCCGGCCACCACGAGGTCAGCCTCGATGACGCCTCCGTCCGACAGCCGGACCTGCTTGCCGTCGATCGCGCTCGCAGTGGTCTCAAGATGGAAGACCACGCCGTGTTGCTCGTGGAGAGCGCGAATGAAGTCGCCGAAAGCGGGCCCCAGAATACGCTCCATCGGACGCCGTTCCGGCGCGACGACATGGACTTCGACATTGCGCGCCCGCAAGGAGGCGGCGACTTCGAGTCCGATGAAGCTAGCGCCAAGCACTGCCGCCCGCCGCGCGGTATTAGCTCGCGCGATGATGGCGCGGCAGTCGTCGAGCGAGCGTAGCAGAAGCGCGTCGGACGCCTTCGCGCCGGGAATAGAGGGGCGAACGGGCTCAGCCCCGGTCGCGAGAAGGAGTTGATCGAAAGGAACTCGCTCCCCGTTTGCGAGCGAGACCTCGCGCGCCGTAACGTCGATCCCGGTAACGGCAGCTCGGAGACGCAGTTCTATGGCGTTATCCGAATAGAAGCTCAGCGGGCGAAGGGGAACCCATTCCTCCGGCGCGCCGCCTGCAAGATAGTCCTTGGAAAGGCTAGGTCTGTCGACCGGCGGCGCATCGTCGCTGCTGAGCATGACGAGTTCGCCCCCGTATTGCTGTCGTCGCAGCATCTCCGCGGCGGCGAACCCGGCCGCGCCGCCGCCGACGATCACGATTCGATTCGGCCCGCCTGATGCGGCGCGCGGTCTCGCGCTCTGCCGAGTGACCTTCTCCCGGACGAAAAGCTTTCCGTCGTGCTGCTCCACCGCCCATGTGTCCAATGGGCTGAAGGCCGGGGCGCGAAGCGCTTCCCCGGTGCGCAAGTCGAAGCAGGCGTGATGCCAGGGGCAGCGGACCGCGCCATCGGCCAGGAGCCCCTCGGCGAGGGGCCCATGATAGTGCGTACAGTGGGCGCCGACCGCGAAAGTCTCCGATCCTTGCCGCGCCAACAGCACCGGTTCGTCACCGACACGACCAAGCAACTTTCCGCCATCGGGGAGATCCTCGAGCGACACCCCTTTTGACAGTTCGGGGCCGGCTTCATCTTCCGCCATTCCGCCCTCCCTGAGCAGACGCTGCAATCGACGACGTCGAGCAACGGGTCGTTAGCCTCGTCCATCAAGAAGACGGAGATGTGGCCGCTGCGACCCGCTCGAACAGCAGCAGCGACCGGCCGGTCACTTCATAGGCGTGTCCGATGTTGAACTTCTGCTCCGGAAGGTCCGGCTCGTTGGTGTCGAGCAAGCGGCTCCAGCCACAGGCGTCAAAACAAGGCGGCAAGGAGAATTCGACCACGTCGTGATGCGCGTTGAAGACGATCAGCAGCGTTACGTCGCTGCCCCTCCGCTTGATCCCGGACACCTGCGCGCGCCCGTCGAGAAGCATGGCGAAGCAGCGTGTGAGATCGTTGTCCCAGGTCTCGGATGTCATTTCGGAGCCGTTGGCGTCGATCCAGGTCACGTCCTTGACGTCGATGTCCGGGTTCATCTCGCCGGTGAAGAAACGCGAGCGGCGCAGGACCGGATAGTGATTGAACAGCGTCGTCAGCCGCCGGAAAAATGCGGCAAGCGCCTCCTGCTCCTCGTCGAGCCGCCAATCGACCCAGCTGATTTCGTTATCCTGGCAATAGGCGTTGTTGTTGCCGTTCTGGGTGCGGCCGAATTCGTCGCCCGCCCTGATCATGGGCGTGCCCTGGGACAGGACGAGCGTGCCGAGAAAATTGCGCATCTGGCGCCAGCGAAGCGTATTGATCGTAGAGTCGTCGGTCGGTCCCTCGTCGCCGCAGTTCCATGAACGGTTGTCGGAGTGGCCGTCGCGGTTCTCTTCGCCGTTCGCCTCGTTGTGCTTGTCGTTGTAGGAGACGAGATCGCGCAGGGTGAATCCGTCGTGCGCAGAGACGAAATTGACGCTCGCCCAAGCCTTCCGCCCGCGGAAATTGAACTTGTCCGGCGAAGCGCAGAGACGCGGAGCCAGGGCCTTCGCGCTCGCCATGCCGCGCCAGTAATCGCGCAGGGTGTCGCGGAACGTGTCGTTCCACTCCGCCCAGCCCGGCGGGAAGCCGCCAACCTGATAGCCGCCCGGACCGCAGTCCCACGGCTCCGCGATAAGCTTCACCTCGGCCAGCAGCGGGTCCTGCCCGACCGCCTTTAGAAACCCGCTCTCGGTCTTGAATCCGTCCGGCTCGCGCGCCAGAATCGTGCCAAGATCGAAGCGGAAACCATCGACCCGCATTTCGCTCACCCAATAGCGCAGGGAGTTGCACACCATCTGGATGACGCGGGGGTGGCTGAGGTTCAGCGTGTTTCCGGTTCCCGTGTCGTTGACATAGTAGCGCTGCTGGTCGGGGATCAGCCGGTAATAGGAGCGATTGTCGATGCCCTTGAACGACAGGGTCGGCCCGCGTTCGTTGCCCTCGGCAGTGTGGTTGTAGACGACGTCCAGGATCACCTCCAGGCCTCCGTCGTGCAGACGGGCGATCATCTCCTTGAATTCGCGAAGCGAATTCGGGACGTCGGCGGCATAGCGCGGGTCGGGGGCGAAGAAGCCGATCGAATTGTAGCCCCAATAGTTCTTGAGCCCGCGGTCGAGCAGGAAGGAGTTGTCGATGAACGTATGGATGGGCAAGAGCTCGACCGTCGTGACGCCGAGTGACCTGATGTAGTCGACGACTGGCTTCGACCCGAGCCCGGCGTAGAAGCCGCGCAACCCCTCGTCCACCGCGGGATGCAGCTTGGTGAAGCCCTTTACGTGCGTTTCGTAGATGATCGTGTGGTCCCAGGGGACGCTGCGCCTTCGGTATTCGCCGCGCCAGTCGAAGTTGGGGTCGACGACTGCGCATTTCGGCACGAAAGCCGCGCTGTCGCGCTCGTCGAACGTCAGATCGTCTTCTTCGGCGCCGATCGTATATCCGAACACGGCCGGGTCCCAAACGAGCTTTCCGGCGTGGGCGCGCGCGTAAGGATCGAGCAGTAGCTTGTTCGGATTGAAGCGGTGGCCGGCCTCCGGCTCGAACGGCCCGTGGGCGCGAAATCCGTAGAACGAGCCGGGGCCGACGTCGGTCAGGTGGCCATGAAAGACCTCGTCGGTATATTCCGGCAGCTCGAACCGATCGATTTCGCGTCCGTTTGGCGCATCGAAGATGCAGACGTCGATCCGCGTCGCATGCGCCGAGAAGACTGCGAAATTGGCGCCCTTGGCGTCCGCGGTGGCGCCGAGCGGATAGGGCTTCCCCTCACTGATTCGCATGAACGCTCCTGTCGGCTTTGCCCCCCAATCGGAAGCCCCGCCCCGCGGTTTGCGGCAACGCGGAAGGATGCGCAAGGGTTCCCCGATCGCGGAGCGCACCCCGAAGCTGACTCGAAAACGCCCCGAAACTGCCCGGCTTGGAACTCGACGGTGTGCCTCCGCGTTGTTGGCCCTATCGGGGAGGAATTCCAGATGGGTCGGAATTTGCACAGTGTTTTCGCGGCGCCGAGTTTGTCAGTGGACGAGAGAAGCGCGGGGACCGCCGCTGACGAACTCATCCGGCTCGCAGTGTTGAACGCCCTCCATTGGGACCTCGCGGTGCCGCGCAATCGGGTGGACGTCCAGGTCGAGCGCGGGCACGTGACGCTGACCGGCACAGTCGACAGACCCTATTCGAAAGCCTGCGCGGAGCGTGACGCACGGGACACGGCCCGTGTCACCGGCGTGACGAACGCGATCCTGGTCGACGGCCGGAAGGCGACAGGGACGCCGCGAAGTTGCGCTTCCTGAAGGCGCTTGGGCCGCGGCTTCATTCGACCTCGGTGGGCTGGACAGAAGATAAGCAACCGAGCGCGATTCGCCCGCATTATTGGCGGCAATTCGGCCGGGCGCCCATATTCTGGCCTTGCCAACCAACAAAACGTCGATGAATTTTTTCGCCAGGAGGAGGATTCGCGCGATCGAGTCGCGTCCGACGAGGGTCAGCAGCCTTACAGCCAGAGAGGCACACTGATGCTTGTTCGAACATTGACAATTCCTCTTGTTCTTGTCGCAAGCGCCGCGAATGCGCACGATGTGTGGTCGAATGGGAAGGCGGTGCCAGCCTGGGTCAAGGCGGCCTGCTGTGGGCCGCAAGACGTTCACCATCTCCGGCCCGACCAGGTCCATCGCGTTTCCGATGATTTTTACGCCGTCGACGGATACTCCACGCCGATTCCGGCGAGCATCGCTTTGCCCAGCCAAGACGGCGACTACTGGATATTCTACGCCGACAACCAGAACGGACGGCAGTCCACGGTCTTCTGCTTCTTCGTGCCGATGAACTTTTGAGAACTCACGCGGCTCGCACCGCCCGCCTCGCCGCGCCCGAGCCTGCCATGACTACCACCATGAGGAAGACCCCGCGGACCACCGACTGCCAGTAGGCGCTGAGGCTGATCCAGCCGAGGCCGTTTTCGAAGTTGAGCACATTGAAGATGAGCCCGAGAAGGAGGACGCCGGCGAGGGTCGTCGCGACCGAGCCGACGCCTCCGGTCAGCAAAGTGCCTCCAACGACGACCGCAGCGATCGAGAACAGTTCCCAGCCGACCCCCTCGGCCGGCTGGCCCGCGCCGAATTGCGCGGCGAGGATGACGCCGGCAAGGCCCGCCAACACGCCCGACTGCACGTAAGTCAAAAACATTACCCGGTCGACCGGCAGCCCCATCAGGCGCGCCGCCTCCTCGTTGCCGCCGACGGCCAGCACGTGGCGGCCGAAACGCGTGTAGTTGAGCACGACGGAGCCATACACGTAGGCGATCGCCCCGATCCACGCAGGCGCGGGAAAGCCGAGGAAATCGCCCTGCCCCAGCCATGTGAAGCCCGTGTCGTAGGAGACCGAGACTGACTGGTTGTGAGCCAACAACAATCCTGTCCCGCTCGCCATCAGCATACCGGAGAGCGTGGCGACGAACGGCAGGATTTTCATCCGCGTGACCATGAAGCCGTTCACCAGGCCGACCGCCAGGCCGGTCCCCAGCCCCCCAATGAGGCCTGGCAGAAGGCCGAACGGCGAGAGCATGGCCGACACAACGCTGGCGCAGGCCGCCGTCGTTCCGACCGAGAGATCGATGCCGGCCGTGATGATGACGAAGCACTGGCCCAGGCTGATCAGCGCGAACATCGAATTGTAACGCAACACGCTCAGCACGTTGTAGGCGCCGAGGAAATGGTCGTAGCGCAGCGCGCCGAACAGGATGAGGAGGAGAAGAGCTATCGTCACACGCTGCCGTCCGGCCCAGGCCAGAGCGCTCAGGCGCGCCGATCTCGGTGAACCCGCGGTCTCGGCGCTCATCAGGCCCGGCTCCTCTGCTGCGCCCACACTGCGCCGGCGATGATCACGCCCTTGACGACGAGGGCGGCGGCGTCGGGCACTCCATTCGCGAGCAGGGTATAGCGCAGGAGTTGGATCAGCAGCGCGCCGGTGAGCGAGCCGACCACGCTCGCTTGTCCGCCGGTGAACGGCGTACCGCCGACGGCGACCGCCGCGATCGCGTCGAGCTCCATGCCGAGACCGACGAGATTGGCGTCGCTCGACGAATTGATCGAAATGACGACAAGACCGGCGATCCCAGCGCAAAGCCCGCTGATCGCATAGACCCAGCGCTTGACCCGGTCGACCGGAACGCCGGACAGGCGCGCCGCCCGCTCGTTGCCGCCGACGGCAAGGATCTGGCGACCGAACAGCGTGCGCCGCAACATCCAGGCGGCGATGGCGACCAGGACCAGCATGACGATGACCTGGACCGGGACGCCGAGGATCCTCCCGAGACCGATGAACTGGAACGTCGGGTTGTGGAATGGCTGCAGGTTGCCGTTGGTCAGAACCTGCCCGATGCCGCGCCCAGCGATGAACATGACGAGGGTCCCGACGATCGGCTGCACCCGAAATCGGGTGATGAACCAGCCGTTGAAGGCACCGAGCAGGCCCGCAGCGGCGATCGCGGCGCTAAAAGCGGCCAGGTTGCCGAGCGCGGCATGCGCGCGACCGAATGGACTGAGGAAGATCAAAGGCGCCAGCGCGCCCGATATCGCCATTAGCGAACCGACCGACAGGTCGATGCCGCCGGTCGCAATGACCAGGGTCATGCCGACCGACACGATGACGATGGTGGCGACCTGAGTGAGATTCACGTTCAGCGTCTGCAGGCTCCAGAAATGCGGCGTCCAGACGAAGTTGAACAGCAACAGCGCGATCAGGCCCGTCAGCGCGGCATAGCGGCGAAAAAAGGCGCCGCCGTCGAACGGAAGGGCCTTCCCCGCGATGCTTGAGGCATCGGTGGTCAGCGCAGCCGATGCGTCGCGATTGTCGGAGTCAGCCATCGCCGATTGCCGCGGCGGTTGAATCGTCGTGCGCCATTGCCGCCATGATCGCCGAGGCGCTCGCCTTCGCATGGGGCAGGTCCGCGACGGTGCGTCCATCGCTCAGCACGAACACGCGATCCGCGCCCTCGGTGATTTCCTCGAGTTCGGAGGAAATCATCAGGACGCCGAGGCCCTGGTCGGCGAGCTCGCGGATGAGGGACTGGATCTCGGCCTTGGCGCCGACGTCGATGCCGCGGGTGGGCTCGTCGAGGATCAAGAGCTTTGGGTCGGTGCAGAGCCAGCGGGCGAGCAGAACCTTCTGCTGGTTGCCGCCGGAGAGCTCGCGGATCTTCTGCTCGGCGCTCGAGGCCTTGATGGCGAGACGCTTCATGAAGCGGTCGACGATGGCGCGCTGCCGAGCCTCCTCCACGACGCCCATCTTGACGAGGCGCGGCAGAATCGCGAGCGTAATGTTCTCGCGCACCGACATGTCGGGAATGATCCCGTCAAGCTTGCGATCCTCGCTGCAATAGCCGACCCCGAGGGCGATCGCATCGGATGGCTCGCGGGGCGACACGTCCTTTCCCAAAAGGCGAATCGACCCGGCGTCCGGCGGATCGGCGCCGAAGACCGCGCGTGCGGTTTCTGTCCGGCCGGAGCCGAGCAGGCCCGCCAGCCCGACGATCTGCCCGGCCTTCACCTCGACCCGCGCGTCGCGCACCCTTCGCCCGATCCGAAGTCCTTCGGCCCAAAGCACTTCCTCGCCGGCGGCGGCGGCGGCGGCGGAAAAACCGGTAGAATGGGCGCGAACGGTCTCGAGGTCGCGTCCCAGCATCGCCGCGATGAGAGAAAGCTTGTCGATGTCGGCCATGCGGCTTGTCATCACGGTGCTGCCGTCGCGCATCACGGTCACCCGGTCACAGACCTGATAGAGCTCGTCGAGCCGATGGGTGACGAAAATCACCGCCACGCCCTCCGCGCGCAGCTGCCGCATGACGTCGAAGAGAACCGCGACCTCCCTTTCGTCGAGCGAGGACGTGGGCTCGTCCATGATCACCAGCCGCGCCTTGAACGACACCGCGCGGGCGATGGCGACCATCTGCTGGATTGCGGTGCTGAAGTTCATCAGCGGCTGGCGCACATCGATCGCGACCGCGAACCGCAGCAGCAGCTCGGCCGCCTCGGCGTTCATGCGCGGCCAATCGAGCAAGCCATAGCGCCGGTATTCGCGGCCGAGAAAGATGTTCTCGGCCACCGAGCGGAAGGGGACGAGATTGATTTCCTGATAGATCGTGCTGACGCCGCCGCGCTGGGCCGCCTGCGGAGAGGCGAAGTCGACCGGCTTGCCGCCAAATTCGATCACGCCGGAATCGCGCCTGTAGGCGCCGGTCAGGACCTTGATCAGGGTCGACTTGCCGGCGCCGTTCTGACCGACGATGGCCATGATTTCGCCGACCTCGACCTCGAGCGAGGCGGACGACAGAGCTTTCACGCCCTGGAAGCGCTTGTCGATGTCGCGCATGACGAGGAGCGCAGCGGACGCGGGCATCGGAGCTTTCGGCGTTCTGGCGCGCTTCAATAAGCGCTCTCCCGCCAGCATCGAAGCAGGCGGGAGAGGTTTCGACAAGAGCGAGAGGAAGCGCTCGGCGACCTAGAAAGCGGTCGCCAGCATTTCCTTGGCGTTGCTCGCGTCGAAGAAGCGATCCGGGTTGATGATGATCGGCGGAATTTTGTCTCCGTTGGCGTAGGAATACATGATGTCGAACGCCTTCGGTCCGAAGCGTGGGCTGCACTCGCAGGTCGCGCCCAGCTTGCCGTCGATGATCGCCTGGACTTCGTCCTTCTCGCCATCGATCGACACGACCAGGAGATCCTTTCCCGGAACCTTGCCGGCGGCTTCGATGGCGGCAATCGCGCCGAGCGCCATTTCGTCGTTATGCGCATAAACGATGGTGGCGTCGGGATGCGCCTGCAGCAGGGTTTCCGCGACCTGACGGCCCTTGTCGCGGGCGAAATCGCCGGACTGGCTCGCGAGGATGGCCATTCCCGGCGCCTTGGCCTTGATCGTATCGTCGAAGCCCTTCTTGCGGTCGTTGGCCGGCGAACTGCCGATCGTGCCCTCGAGTTCAATGATCTTGCCCTTGCCGCCGGTCTTGGCGATCGTCCAGTCGGCGACGCGTTGACCTTCCTGGACGAAGTTCGAGCCGACGAAGGCGAGATAGTCGTGGCCCGCCTTGGCGAGCGACTGATCGACGTTGCGGTCAATCAGCAGCACCGGGATGCCGGCCTTCTTGGCCGCCATGATCGCCGGAATCAGCGGCTTCTCCTCGCGCGGCGCAAGGAAGATGAAGTCGACGCCCTGGGCGATCATGCTGTTGACGTCGGCGACCTGCTTGGCCGCCGAACTGGCGGCGTCGGTGTAGACGAGCTGGGCGCCGCGCTTCTTGGCCTCGTCCTGCATGCTGGCGGTCTCCGCCAGACGCCAGGGATTGTTGCTTTCGGTCTGCGCGAAACCGACCTTGTAGGCAGGCTTCTTCTTCAGCGGTGGCACCTGGCCGAAGGCGGGAATGATCGTCAGTCCGGCGGCGGCGCCGACCGACCCGATGAGCACTTGTCTGCGATTGATGAGCATTTTCGATTTCCTCCACTCGACATTCCGCGCGCGACGGCGCGTCTTGACGGCGCTTCCACCGTTTGGTTCCGAGGCGCGAGGATCGTCCCTGGCTGCAACAGCCCTCGGCGTTCCTTCGCGATCTAACTAACCCCGAATTTGATGCAGGATAATAATACGCTAAAACTTGTCAATGGGAAAGCGTATCGGGCGATATTCATATTTGCCTTTCAGTAGGTTATCGCGCTAATAATATTTTCAGCCGGAGTTCGAGGAAGCGATGGGGGAGCAAAGCGCCGCATGGATCGAGGCGGAGCGCCGCCGCGCTGAAGACCGGCGCCGCTATCGTCGGCGCGCCGCGCCGGCCCGCCGGCCAACGATGATCGACGTCGCCAACGAGGCCCGGGTCTCGCAGACCACGGTCTCGCTGGTTCTCAATCACGCCGACGGCGCCCGCCTTTCGGCCGAGACGCGGCAGCGGGTGATGAAGGCCGCGGCCCGGCTCGGCTACCAGCCGGTCCGTCGCGGCGGCGCGCCCCTGCCGTCGTCGCCGACCTCGATAGGCTTCGTTTGCGACGAAATCTCGACCGATCCCTGGACGGCGATCGGGCTCGACGCGGTGCGGGAAAAGGCTTGGGAGCGCGGGCTCACCGTCACCGTGATGGTGACGCGCGGCGACGCCGACATGGAAGCGGCGGCGCTCGCGCAACTCAGCGCTCTGCCGCTGCTCGGCCTCGTCTACGCGACGATCAACACGCGCCTGGTCGACGGGCCCGCGACGCCGCCGCAGACGCCGGTCGTTCTCTTGAACTGCCATGCCGCCACGAGCTCGCTGACTTCGGTCGCGCCGGGCGAGGTAGCCGGGGGGCACGCCGCGACGGACGTGCTGATCCGCGCCGGCCACCGGCGCATCGGCTACATCAACGGCGAGGCGAGCATGGAGGCGGCGCGCCACCGCCTGAGAGGCTATCGACAGGCGCTCGCGACCGCCGACCTCCCGTTCGACTCCGACCTCGTGCGCGAAGGCAACTGGCAGCCGCTTTCGGGCTATGAGGCGACACGGGAACTGATGCGCCTCAGCACTCGCCCGACCGCGATCTTCTGCGCCAACGACCTGATGGCGGTCGGCTGCTACGAGGCGTTGCGCGAACTCGACTTGAGAATTCCCGACGACGTCGCCGTCATGGGGTATGACGACCGGGAGATCGCCCAGCACCTGCATCCGCCGCTCACTACGGTGCTGCTGCCGCATTTCGAGATGGGCTCGATCGCGGCCGAGCTTCTGATCGACGCGGCCGCCGGGTCGACGCTCCGCCCGCGGCAGATCAAGGTCGAGTGCCCGATCGTCATGCGGAAGTCGGTATGATAGGGCTCGCGATCCGATGAAGGGAGGGAAGGATGGCGGAAAGCTTGAGCGCGCTGGCGAAGGGCGCATTGAACGATCTCGACGACGTGTTCGCGGCGATGCCCGAGGACGCGCTCGACGGGCTCGTCGAGGAAATCGTCAAGGCGAACCGCATCGTCGTCTTCGGTCTCGGGCGCGAGGGCCTGCAGATGCGCGGATTCGCCATGCGCCTCTTCCACATGGGCCGCAACGTCGCGGTCTGGGGCGACATGACGGCGCCCGAGGTCGGCCCGGGTGACCTGTTCATCGTCTCCGCCGGCCCCGGCGATCTTGCGACCGCCCGCACCCTCGCCGGCATCGCTCGCAAGGCGGGCGCCCGCACGGCCTTGGTCACCGCCCAGCCCAAAGGCGAGCTCGCCCGGCACGTCGACGTCATCACCGTCATTCCGGCGCAGACGATGGCGGACGACCGCGGCGGCAAGCTTTCGGTGCTGCCGATGGGCTCGCTGTTCGAGACGGCGCAGATGATCGCCTTCGAGCTCGCGATCCTCAGGCTCCGCCCGCGCTTCAACGAGACCGCGGAGACGATGCGGGCTCGGCACACGAACCTCGAGTGAGGGCAGCGCCGTCCACCCATCACCGCAAGGTGCTGCAGGGCCATGCGACCGGGTTCTGTTTGGTCACCGCCCTGCCGTCCCGACCAGAACGGGTCGGGCGTCGGCGCGGTTCCCCGCCGTCGGAATTTACGGGCAACGCGCGCGCTCGTTTTCCTCGAACCCGCGCTCGCGTCAGCCTCCGGCAAGCGTTCCCGCTGTTACGGCGAATTCCTTCGCTGTTCCGCCGACAGCCCTGATTTCCGACCAAGGCCTTGCACTTGCAAGCGTTTTTCCGCAAAAGCCGCGGCGGAGACGCTCGGTTTGGCGCAATGCGCTGTTTTTGCCGCTGTTACCCCCAAATCCGGCCGCAACCCGAGGCTTGCCTTGATCCCGGTTTGGCCGCATTGGTCGGGCAGAGAGGCTCCTCGCCAAAACCCCGTGCCGCCTTTGCCGACCAACCCGCCCCCCTGCTCGCTCTACCTCGTGACGCCGCGCCTCTCGCCGGCGAATGCGGCTGGCTTCGTCAAGGCGTTCGCCGGGGCCCTCGCCGCGGCGCCGATCGCGAGCGCGCTCATCAGGCTTGCGCCCAGCGCCGAGGGCGAGACGAAGGCGATTGTCGCGCCCCTCCTGAAGGCGGCGGTCGCAAACGACTGCGCGCTCATTCTCGAGAACGACCCACGGCTGGCGGCGCGGCTCGGGGCGGACGGCGTCCAGGTCGCCGGCGCGGGCGAGGCGCTCGAGGAGGCGCTCGATAGCCTCAAGCCCGAGCGGATCGTCGGCGCGGGAGGCTTGCGCCTTCGCGATGAGGCGATGACCGCCGGTGAAATGGGCGCAGATTATGTGATGTTCGGCGAGCCGCGCGGCGGCGGGCCGCCAATGGCGCTCGAGCTCCTTCTCGAACGGGTCGGCTGGTGGGCGGAAATCTTCGAAACTCCCTGCGTCGCTTTCGCCGAAACGATCGAGGCGGCGGCCAGGCTGGCGGGGGCTGGCGCGGATTTCGTCGCGCTCGAGGGAGCGATCTGGGAGGCGGACCAGCCGTCCGAGGCCGTCCGCGAAGCCTATGCGCTCATTTCCCAGACCGTTGCCGGGGCGCCATGATCAGGCTAGCGCTCGCCGTCGCGATCACGCTCGCTCTCGCCTTGGGCGCAGACGCCTGGGCGCAGACGCAGGCCCCAAGTCCCCTTGCGACGCCAGGCAATCCGCTCGCGCCCTCGACCCCACCCGCGCCCTTGCCGCCGCGTGCGGACGGAGTGCCGCCCGATTACGCTTTCGGTGCTTACCAGCGCGGCAACTTCCTTTTCGCCCTCCGGGAGGCCGAGCGTCGCATCGACGAAAATCCCAAGGACGCCGCGGCGATGACGCTGATCGGTGAAATCTACCACGACGGCGCGGCGGTGCCGAAAAGCGACCTTGAGGCGTCGCGCTGGTACCGCCTCGCCAGCAACCTCGGCGATCCGCAAGCGGCCTACGAGCTCGGCGTGCTGCTGCTCGAAGGCGCCGGCGGCGTGCCCAAGGACCGCGCCGCCGCCAAGCAGCAATTCGAGCGCGCCGCGGCCAAGAACCATCCCGGCGCGCTCTACAATCTCGGCGTCATGGCGCTCGATTCGAGCAACGGCCGGACCCCGGACTTCGCCGCGGCGGCGCAGTATTTCCTCAAGTCCGCCAAGGCGGGCGACGATAACGGCGCCTATTCCTATGGGGTGATGCTGCGCGAGGGCAAGGGCGTTCCCCAGGACGTGACCGAGGGGGCGCACTGGCTCAAGCGCGCCTCCGACGGCGGCATCATCGCTGGCGAGGTCGAATATGCGATCATGTTGTTCAACGGCGACGGCATACCGAAGGATGAAGCGGGGGCGGTGAAGATCCTGCGGATCGCCGCGGCGAAGGGCAACCCTATCGCCCAGAACCGCCTCGCCCATCTTTACGTCGTCGGCCGCGTGGTCAAGCGCGATCTCGCCAAGGCCGCTGCCTGGAACGCCTTTGCCAAGGCGGGTGGCCTGACCGACCAGGATCTCGACGTCGCGACCGCCAATCTGACCGCGGACGAGCGCAGCCGCTTCACCAGGATCGTTCGCAGTCAGATCGGCTATTGAGCTTCGAGGGGCGCGGGGCGGGTTTCCGATGGCGCGAGCCGTGGGATCTGCCGCCGGCGGGCCCATTTGCGATAGAGGAGTCAGGCATGGCCGAACTCAACGCCCGCGTCGGCGAAGTCACCCGACGAATCGCCGAGCGTAGCCGCGACTCGCGGCGCGCCTATCTCGAGCGTATCGACGCTGCGGTAGCCAAGGGACCGACGCGCAAGCGCCTCGGCTGCGCCAATTTCGCCCATGGCTTCGCTGCCTGCGCGGCCAACGACAAGGAGGCGTTGCGCAACGGAACAGGACCCAATCTCGCGATCGTCACCTCCTACAACGACATGCTGTCCGCCCATCAGCCCTTCGCCCGCTTCCCCGATCTGATCAAGGATGCGGCGCGCGCGGTCGGGGGCACGGCGCAGGTCGCAGGCGGAGTGCCGGCGATGTGCGACGGAGTCACCCAGGGCGAGAAGGGCATGGAGCTTTCGCTCTTCTCTCGCGACGTCATCGCGCTCGCAGCCGCCGTCGCGCTGTCGCACGACATGTTCGACGCCGCCGTCTATCTCGGCGTCTGCGACAAGATCGTGCCGGGGCTCCTGATCGGCGCGCTCTCGTTCGGCCACTTGCCGGCCGTGTTCCTGCCGGCGGGGCCGATGCCGTCTGGGCTCGCCAACGACGAGAAGTCGAAGATCCGTCAGCTCCATGCCGAGGGCAAGGCGAACCGCGCGGACCTCCTGGAGGCCGAGGCCAAAGCCTATCACGGCCCCGGCACCTGCACCTTCTACGGCACCGCCAACACCAACCAGATGCTGATGGAGATCATGGGGCTCCATCTCCCCGGCGCATCGTTCGTCAATCCGAACACGCCTCTCCGCGACGCGCTGACCATGCTCGGCGTCAAGCGCGCGCTCGAGCTGACCGCGCTCGGCAACGAATTCACCCCGATCGGCCACGTCATCGACGAGCGCGCGATCGTCAACGGCGTCGTCGGCCTGAATGCGACCGGAGGCTCGACCAACCTCACGATCCATTTGATCGCCATGGCTGCGGCCGCCGGGATCGCGTTGACCTGGGAGGATTTCGCCGATCTCGCCGAGGTGACGCCGCTGCTCACGCGGATCTATCCCAACGGCAAGGCGGACGTGAACCATTTCCACGCCGCCGGCGGGATGGGCGTCCTCATCCGGGAACTCGAAGCTGCGGGCCTCCTCCACGGAGACGCGCGCACTGTGTGGGGCGAGCGGCTCGCCGACTACGCGATCGAGCCGCATCTCGACGGCGGAGGCGAGGTTCGCTGGCGCCCCGCGCCGGACAAGACGGGGGACCCGAGCGTCCTGCGCGGGATGGACGATCCGTTCCAGCCGACGGGGGGATTGCGCGTGCTCGAAGGGCCTCTTGGCCGGGCGGTCATCAAGACCTCCGCCGTCTCCCCCGACAGGCATGTGATCGAGGCCCCGGCGCGGGTCTTCCACACCCAGGAAGAGCTTCACGCCGCCTTCCGGGCGGGCGAGCTCGACCGCGACGTCGTCGCTGTCCTCCGCTTCCAGGGACCGAAGGCGATCGGCATGCCGGAGCTGCACAAGCTGATGCCGCCGCTCGGCGTGTTGCAGGATCGCGGCCACCGGGTGGCGCTTGTCACCGACGGGCGGCTGTCGGGCGCGTCGGGCAAGGTGCCTTCGGCGCTGCACGTGACGCCGGAGGCCGCCGCGGGCGGCGCGATCGGCAAGATCCGCGACGGCGACGTCATCCGCCTCGACGCCAGGGCCGGCCGACTGGACGTGATGGTTCCGGCCGAGGTATGGAGCGCTCGGCCGCAGGCGCACACCGACCTCGCCGCATCGCACGTTGGTATCGGCCGCGAGCTGTTCAGCGCCTTCCGCGGCTTCATCTCCGGGGCGGACGAGGGGGCGACGATATTTCCCGCGGCATGACGCCGCGGCGCCCCTCCCGGCGTTGAGCCTTCGTACACCAATCGCGAGCCAAATGGCCTCGTGCACGCGCAAAGCGTAACCGCGTAAAGAGGTCGTTCGATGTCGTCCCGCTTTTGGCTCGCCTTGGCCTTTGTCTTCGCCTTCGCCCCCCAGGCGGCCCGCGCCGCCGCATCCACAGACGTGTTGGCGATCAGGCTCGACGAGGCCAGGATCGCAAAACTGCCGGAGGGAACTTCGACCCTCGTTATCGGCAATCCAATGATCGCCGACGTGACGATGCTGAAGACCGGCGACGCGATGGTCCTGACCGGCAAGGGTTACGGCCAGACGAACCTCATCGCGCTCGACGCGCACGGCGCGATCATACTGGAAAGGCAGCTGCGCGTCCTTCCGAACAAGTCGGTTGTGGTCTTGCAGAACGGCGCCTCGCGCGTATCCTACTCCTGCAACCCCGATTGCATGCCCACGGTGCAGCTTGGCGACGATCCAAAGAATTTCAACGATGCCGGCGGCGAGGTCACGACCCGCAACGGGCTGGCCGCGGGGGCCGTCAAGTAGCCAGAAACCGCCGGCGGAACCTTGCGCCGGCTGACCGAAGATGAGCCGATCGCGGGCGCGGCGCGATGGGCGCGGCGCCTCGCCGTGTTCGCCGCCGCGAGCGCCGCGGTTGCGGTCGCGCTTGCGCGCGCTCGGGCGGCCAATCCGCCAGCCGCGCTGACCGTCTTCGCCGCCGCCCTCGTGATCGCCACCATCGCCGTCGTGCTCGCCGGATCAGCCACCGTCACAATTTGGCGCGATGGGCGCCGGGGAGCGGGGCAGGCGGCGTTCGGCTTCGCCCTTGCCGCGGCGCTCATCGCCTATCCCGCCTATCTCGCCGTCATCGCTTTCGTCCTCCCGCCGATCAATCAGGTCTCGACCGACCTCGCTTCGCCTCCCCCGTTCATGCTCTCGACCAAGGCGCGTGCGGCGCGCGCCGGGGCCGATCCGCCGCCCTTGGACGATCAGACGCGCGCCGCGCAACGGACAGCCTATCCCGACCTCGAAACGGTGAAGGTCGAGATGGACTCGACCGAGGCCTATCGGCTGTCGCTGAGCGTCGCGACCGATCTAGGCTGGCGCATCGTCGATGCGGAGCCGCCGAACCTCGCCGGCGACGGCTCGGCCCTCATCGAGGCGACGGCCCGGTCCATGTTCTTCGGTCTCGTCAGCGACATCGCGATCCGAATCCAACCCGGAGCGACGCGGACGGCGATCGATGTCCGCTCGGTGTCGCGTATCGGCAAGCACGACTTCGGCGCCAACGCTGCGCGCGTCCGCCGGTTTATCGCGGCGGTGAAGGAGGAGACGGGCCCGCGCTGAAGCACCTTGGTGGGGCAATTCGCCCTGCGCTGAAGCCGCACGAACGCTTCGGCCTCGACGGTCGGTCGAGGAGGTCGCAGGTCGACCGGCTGCTCTCCTCCGAAGGTAAAGCTTTTTGTTGCAGAAATTTGTCGGACGCCCCGGTCCGCGCTATCCATCGGGCCAACCCCTGAGCGCCCCTCGCCGCCCATGCAAAAAATCGTGCTTGCCTTTGCGCTTCTCGCCTGCAACAGCGCCCGCGCCGAGGACGCGGCCAGCCCGCCCGCCTATTGGGGCCATCCCTCGGTCGACGGCGGCAAGTGCTGCGCGACGCTGGGCGAGGTGCGCCAGAATATCGACCGGATCGACCATGCCATCATCCGCCTGATGGCCGAGCGGGGTCAGTACGTCGCCGAGGCTGGCCGCTTCAAGAACGACCCGGCCGCCGTCAGCGCCCCGGCCCGGGTCGACGCGATCATTCGGAAAGTGCGGGCGGACGCGGAGGCGCAGGGCTTCGACCCGACCGTGGCGGAGCGAACTTATCGCGCGATGATCGCCGCGTTCGAGGATTACGAGCGGGCAGAATGGACGAAGCGGCACGGGCAGCCGGCGGCGAAGTGAGGTAATCTGCTCTCGTTCGTGTGCGGCCGGCCCCTCGTTTTTCGCGGACGAACGAGAACTGCGAATCGAAATGTCTTCACGTTCGGGACAACCCTGTCCGGGGTGCGCTGGTCGGCTTTGCCGACAACCGGTCGTACCGCGGCGAAATCGCGACGATCGTGCGCTAACCCGCCAGGCCGGCCGAGATAGTCGACACGATCCTTGGTCCCTTTTGACGCCCTTGTAGCCACGCTCGCTGAGCGCGGCCGACCCGGCCTGCGCGCGCGTCTACAATCGCGCCATCACCTCCTGTACGCGCTCGACCAGTTCGGCCTCCGGCGCGGAAAATTGAGCGCGCTGGCGGAGCTCCAAATAATCTGCGCGATCCTTCGTCGCCTTGGCGAGCTCGGCGCCGAGCCGCAAGTCGCGGATTGTCACCTGCGCCCCGCCCGGGGCTTCGCGCTCGTTCGATCCCTGGATGACGGCGACGCGGCTCCTGCGCCGGTCCGAATATTTTAGCTGAGCGTTCATCCCGCCCGAGCCCAGATAGAGTTCGGCCGCGAATCCCGCCGCCCTCAGCGAGGCGACGAGGCGCTGGTAGTTCGCCATCGATTCTTCGTCGCGATCGAGGGCGAGTACGATGACGGGGCCCGGCGCCTCTGCTGCGGCGACAATCGGGCTTTTGATCGCTCGCAGCGCCGCGAGCAGGCGCGAGACGCCGATGGAGAAACCGGTGGCCGGGACGGGTTCGGCGCGGAAGCGCGCCACGAGGCCGTCGTAACGGCCGCCGCCGCCGACCGAACCGAAGCGGACCGGCCTGCCGTCCTCGCCGGGGGTTTCGAAAGTCAGCTCGGCCTCGAAGACGGGGCCAGTGTAATATTCGAGGCCGCGAACGACGGAGCGATCGACCGAAATTCGATCTTCGGCGTAGCCAGCAGCGTTGGCTAGAGATGCAATCTCCTTCAATTCTTCGCACGCCGACCGCGCCGCTGGGACTTCACCTCAACCTTGCTTTCAAGCCAGTCGAGGCGCTCGGCGTTTGTGAGTGCTTGCTCAAGAAGTTTATCGGCGACGTAGCCCCCAGAGACTTTCGACGTGTAGCCGAGGAAACGCATCACGTTATCGGCCTGTGGGCTCGGACAAGTCCGCGCCGCTAGTGTAAATCACCACTTTCGTCTCGACGTCCGACCGTGAGCAGCGCGAAGACGCCGTCAGGACCGAGGCGATCCAACTTATCGATCGCACGCATGACGACGAGGCGACGGGCTGCATTATCGTGCCCCGCCAACGCTCGATCGCCTCCATCACACCGTCCAGCACCTTGCGATTGTTGACCTTGACGACATAGTCGCCGCGCTTGATGCCGAGCGCCTCGAGGCAGTCGGCCGCCATCATGCAGATCTCGGCGTCCGCGGCGACGCTCGCGGCCCCGACCGTGTCGGCGTCGAACTGCATGAACTGGCGGTAGCGGCCTGGCCCCGGCTTCTCGTTGCGGAACACCCAGCCCGCGCGAAAACTGCGGTAGGGTTTTGGCAGCTGGTCGTAGTTTTCTGCGACGTAGCGCGCGAGCGGCGCGGTGAGGTCGTAGCGCAACGACAGCCACTGGCCGTCATCGTCCTTGAACGAGAACACGCCCTCGTTCGGCCGGTCCTGGTCGGGCAAGAACCTGCCGAGCGCATCGGTGTATTCGATGAACGGCGTCTCGACCGCCTCAAAGCCATAGAGACGATAGACGTCGCGGATCTTCGCCATCATTGCATCCGCTGCGGCGATGTCGGCCGCATTGCGGTCGACGAGCCCGCGCGGCAGTGCGGCGCGGACGCGGGCTTGGGTGTCGTTCTCAGGCATGGTCGTTCCGGGTCATGAGGCCGCCTCCAATCAGAAGAAGTCCGGCCGCGATGTTGATGGCGAGGGCGAGGATGATTGTGTTGAAGAAGAACCCGACGACCCCCTGAATGACGCAGATCCGGCGCATGCGGGGTGAGGCGACATTGACGTCGGAGCTGGCGAATGTGCAGCCGACGGTGAAGGCCTGATAGACGAATTCGCCCCATTGCGGTTCCGGCTTGCCAGGAAATTCCAATCCTCCTGGGTGTCCGTCGGCGACGGCCCCAAAATAGACGCCGGCATAGTGGATCGCGAACATGACTTGGATGAAGGTCCAGGCGCTGAGGATGCTCGCGCCCACCAGCGCCAGATGTCCCGCCTTGAGCAGGCCCTCCATGTTTTTCACCGGGCCGAGCTCCCAGACGATCGCCGCCAGGGAAGCGCAGGCCGCCACGACCCCGAGGAGCACCAAAACCGACTGTTTCTCATCCTCCGGCCGAGCCTCGACGCGCGGGTCCGCCTTCGGGCGCGTCATCATCAGGGCGATCGAACCGATATAGGCCCAGGCCCCGACATTCCAGGCGATGAGGAGGCGGGTCGCCTCGCGGACGAAAAACGGAAAAGCAAACAAGACCAAGTAGGTCATGACCATGAGGATCGCCCCCGCGAGCAGACGGGGTCGATGCGCGAGGGTGACGAGAAATCCGCCTGACTCGTCGTCGGCGCCTGGCGAGGGCGGGGGATTTGACATGCGCAGCCGTTCGAATTCAAACGGCGCCTGCCTTGCCCGACCCGGCGCGGGGGGTCAAGCAAGCGACAGCCGAAACATTGGGTCATGCAGCCGCGCTCGGCGAAATCCGCTGTTGCGGCGAATCCTTCGCTGTTCCGGCTGAAGCGGCGATTCCCAAGCAGCGCCTTGAAATGGCGAGCACTTTGACCTCAGGAGGCGCGTCGCAGGCCGCCTTTTTGACGAAATCCGCTGTTTTTGCCGCTGTTACCAGCGAAAGGGCGGTCTTGTCGGCGCGGTGGCTGACGTCGTTGACCGCGCGCCGTCCGCGCTCCCTAGGGCGCCTGACAGGACGCCCGTGTTGCGACGGGCTATGGTGGGCGGCGACAATCGCGGCGGCCTGGAGCACGAGATTCAATGAACCCGACGATTTCCGTTCGCGCCGAGGGGCGCGTGGCCGTGGTGACGATCGAGCGGCCCGAGCGGCGCAACGCGGTTGACCTTGCGACGGCGCGCGCGCTCTATGAGGCCTTCAAGACTTTCGAAGCCGATTCCGGCTCGGACGTCGCGGTGCTGACCGGCGCTGGCGGAGCCTTCTGCGCCGGCGCTGACCTCGTCGCCCTGGCGGCCGGGGAGACGCGGCCGATCGAGCCAGAGGGCGATTTCGGGCCGATGGGCCCAACGCGCCTGAGGCTCACGAAGCCAGTGATCGCCGCGGTCGAGGGGCCGGCGGTCGCGGGCGGCATGGAGCTCGCGCTGTGGTGCGACCTCAGAGTCGCTGGCCGCTCGGCGGTCTTCGGCCTTTACAACCGCCGTTTCGGCGTGCCGCTCGTCGACCTCGGCACGATCCGCTTGCCGCGCGTTGTCGGACACGGCCGGGCGCTCGAACTGATCCTTACCGGACGGGCGGTCGGCGCCGAGGAGGCGCTGCGGATCGGCCTCGTCAACGAGGTGACCGTCGAGGGCGACGCGCTCGCCCGGGCGCTGTCGCTTGCCCGGACCTTATCCGAATTCCCGCAGACGGCGATGCGCAACGACCGGCTGTCCATGCTCGAACAATGGGATCTCGGAGGGCGAGAGGCGGTCGCCAACGAAGTCGCGCACGGCCTCGCGACCATCGCGAGCGGCGAGACAGGCGAAGGTTCGGCCCGATTTGCCGGCGGCGCCGGGCGGCACGGCCGATTCTCGCCGGGCGGCAGCTCGCCCGCCTGAAAGGAGATCCGATGGCTGAAGACGACGAAGAACGCCTCGCAAGACTCCGGGGCTCGCTCGACAGGGCGCGCGCGACCCGCGAAACGGAGAGGCCAGCGCCTGCGCCCACGCCGAACCAGGCGAAGGGCGATTCCGGCATGTCGCTTGCGATGCGGGCTGGCAGCGAGTTCGTTTCGGCGATCGTCGTCGGCGCGGGCATCGGCTGGGGGCTCGATCGGCTCTTCGGCACGAATCCGCTCTTCCTGATCCTTTTCTTCTTCCTTGGGGTCGCGGCTGGCGTCTGGAGCGTGATCCGGCTGACTTCGCCCAAAGGCGGGGGATCGCAGCACGATTCGCGCTTGTCTCATACGGAAGCGGCGGATAAAGGGTTCCGGCGCTCGGGTCCGGGGGCCGCGCCTGGCGCATGGCCCGGACGGGGGGCGTCCGGCGGGGCAAACCCTGCCGACGAGGCGGACGACGACGAGGATTAGGCGAAGTGGCGACCGAGACCGGACCGGCGATTCATCCGACCGAGCAATTCTCCATTCATCCGGTCCTCCCGATCACCGTCGGGCATTACGACGTCTCGCTGACCAATTCCGGCCTGTTCATGCTGTTCGCGGTCGCGCTGGCATGTTTGATGACCGCGATTACGGCGCGGGGCGGCTCCGGGGTTCCGACCCGGATGCAGGCGCTTGGCGAGATGGCCTACGAATTCACCGCCGGTATGGTGCGGTCGGCGGCGGGCGAAGCTGGCATGCGCTTTTTCCCCCTCGTCTTCAGCATCTTTTTCTTCGTTCTGATCTCCAATCTCGTGGGCTTCATCCCCTATTCCTACACCGTGATGAGCCAGATCGTCATAACCGCTGCTCTCGCGCTGCTGGTCTTCCTCACCGTCGTGATCGTCGGGATCAAAGAGCACGGAACGCACTTCTTCAAGCTCTTCGTTCCCCCGGGCGTCCCGATCTACATCCTGCCCCTGGTGGTGGCGATCGAGATCGTTTCGTTCCTGTCCCGTCCGGTCAGCCACTCGGTGCGTCTCTTCGCCAACATGCTCGCTGGGCACATCACCCTCTACGTGTTCGGCAGCTTCGTCATCATGCTGCTCGGCGCCAGCGCGGCGATGAAAATCTTTGCGGTGTTGCCCTTCGCCATGGCGGTTGGGATGGACGCCCTCGAACTGCTCGTCGCGTTCCTGCAGGCGTACGTGTTCGCGATGCTCACCTGCATGTATCTCAACGACGCGCTTCACCCCGGCGGGCACTGACCTTCCGATTCCAACCGAACTGTCTTCGGGCAATTTATAGGAGCTACTGATGGAACCGCATGAACTCGCCCTCGCCGCCAAATACGTCGGCGCGGGGCTCGCCGCCATCGGGACCGGCGCGGCCGGCATCGGCGTCGGCACTCTGTTCGGGCAGTTCCTGAACGGCGCGTTGCGCAATCCGTCGGCGGTCGACGGTCAGTTCGGCCGCCTGATCTTCGGCTTCGCGGTGACGGAGGCGCTCGGCATTTTCGCGCTCTTGATCTCGTTCCTGCTCCTGTTCGCCGTCTAGGGCGAAGCGAAGCTCCGAATTCTGCGGGAGGACGCGAAGGCGGCTTCCCGCATTGGCGTTTCCCGAAGGACCGGCAATGGCTCAGACCGCAGCAACTCAGACTTAAGTCGGCCAGGAAGGCGGCGGAACGCCCATGTTTCCGCCCTTCGATACGAGCACGTTTCCGTCGCAGCTGGTCTGGTTCTTCATCTCGTTCGGTTTCCTCTACTGGTACATGTCGAAGCGCGCGCTGCCCAAGATCGGGCAGGTGATCGAGAACCGCCGGGCGCGCATCGCCCAAGACCTCGACGACGCGACGATGATGCAGCAGAAGGCGGACGCGGCGGCGGCCGCGCATGAGAAGACGCTCGCCGACGCGCGGGCCAAGGCTCAAGCCATGGCTCAGGCGGCGCGCGACCAGGCCGCCGCCGCCGCGGCGGCCAAGCGCAGGGCGCTCGAGGACCAGCTCGCCACCCGGCTCGCCGAGGCGGAGAAGCAGATCTCCGCGACCCGCGCCCAGGCGATGACCAACGTCTCCGAGATCGCGCGCGACACCGCGGGGGCGATCGTCGAGCGGCTCGGCGGGCGGGCGCCCGACCCCAAGGCGGTCGCGGCCGCGGTCGATTCGGCCAAGCGCTGAGCGGAGATGGGAAGATGGACCTCGGCCCCGAATTCTTTGTCCTTCTCGGCTTCCTCGTCTTTATCGGGATCCTGATTTACGCTGGGGCCCATCGCACGGTCCTGAAGGCGCTCGACGCGCGCGGCGAGGCCATCCAGGCCGAACTCGGCGAAGCCGCGAAGCTGCGCGACGAGGCGACCGCCCTGCTTGCGAGCTTCGAGAAGAAGACCGCCGAGGCGGAAGCCAACGCCGCCGCGATCGTCGCCGAGGCGCGCGCCCAGGCGGAGCAGATGGCCAGGGACGCCGCCGAGCGCGTGAACGACTTCATCGCCCGCCGTACGAAGCAGGCCGAGGCGAAGATCGCATTCGCCGAGGCTCAGGCCGCCGCCGACGTGCGCGCCGCCGCGGCCGATCTCGCCGCCAAAGCGGCCGAAGCCGTCCTGCGCGACCAGATGCAGGGAGAACAGGGGGCTGAGACTGGTCGCGCGCGAAATCGCGGGCATCAAGAGCCGGCTGAACTGAAGCGAGCCGGTGCGACGCTCTTGATTTGAGGTGCGTCGGGCCGCATTGTTCGGGCGAGATCTGGCGAGGGACGCGGACCGGCGTCCGCGGAGCAACAGGGGATACGACCGGCATGGTTCGCGCGATCATCGGTTTTCTGGCGCTGCTCGGCTCTCTTTCGCTCGCCTCCGCCGCGAGCCCGCCGTTCGAGGACTCGATCTACGGGACGCCGGCGGAGGCGCGCTGGGCTCCCCTCCACGCCAACGACGCCAATGTCCCCGCCTGCGACGACCTCAGGGTGCTGTCAAACATCACAGGGGGGTTCGCCGGCACGGAAAACGAATATTGGGGCGGCCAGCACGCGATCGAGGGCTATGAGCGCATCCGCGAGATCGGCTTCCGCTCCAACGGGATCGACTATATCCCGCGCCGCTTCTGCATTGCCCGCGCTCTGGTGATCGACACGCGAGTCCCGGCTCCGCAGAGGCCGCAGGCGCATACGACCATCTACCAGGTCAACGCGACCGGGGGGCCCCTCGGGATGATGTGGGGAGTTGAATGGTGCGTTGCAGACTTCGACCGCGAGCGCGCCTACAGTACGCACTTCGTGGCCGACGGCGCCTACGATCCCGAATGCGCGGTCCTGCGCCCGATCATCGAGCGCCGGATCGGCGTTTTGAAGGAAGTCAATTGGTTCGCCGAGTACGGTCTCAAGCCTCGCTATTGAGCCGCGCGCCGCGCCTGTCCGCATTTGCCCGGGCTGCGCTCGCTCTGCTCGCCGGCGCCTTCGCGTTCTTCGAACTGGCGGCGGCTTTCGCGGGTGGCCTTCCGCCGGTTGCGACGGCGCCGTTCGATTTCTACGTGATGACGCTTTCCTGGTCGCCGGGCTTCTGCGACCTCGGCGGCGAGGATAAGTCGCCCGACCAATGCGCCACCGGCGCGGGAAACGGCTTTGTCGTCCACGGCCTGTGGCCGGATGAAAGCTATGGTCCCAATCCGGAGGAATGCAATCCGGACCAGGACGCCTCTGCCGCCGATCTCGCGACAGCGCGCGGCCTCTACCCGACAGAGGGTCTCGCACGCTACGAGTACCGCAAGCATGGGATCTGCACCGGCCTAAGCGCAGAGGATTATTTCGCCGCGGTGCGCTACGTGCGCGACCAGCTTAAAATCCCGCCGATGCTGCAGGGCCCGCGCGAATGGCGCCGCGTGCCGCCTCAGGCGATCGAGCAGGGCTTCATCGCGGCGAACGCGAATCTCACAGCCGAGAACATGGCGGTGACCTGCGCGCGCGGCGAACTGGTCGACGTGCGGTTTTGCCTGTCGAGGGACCTCAAGGCCTTCGCCGTCTGCCCGAAGGTCGCGGGCCATACATGCCACCGATCGTCGATCGCTGTCGCGCCGGTTCGATGAGGGCGGGCGGCTTCGTTAATTCGCTGAGAACAGCGAATTAACAGCGAGTTTTTCGCCCGAAAGGACTGGAGTGCGCCCATTAACTGAGACACTTTTAATTGGGTGACATGGCTTCCGAGGAGGAACCATGTCGAAACGAACGCTGCGAGTATTTTCAAGGGAGTTCAAGCACCGGACGGTGCTTCGTCTTGAGAAGGGGGAGAGAGTAGGCCCGGTGGCCGAAGAGGCCGGGGTCAAGTCCCAGCTTTTGTATGACTGGTGGGCGGCCTATCGGGCGATGGGGGTTGCTGGGCTGAGCCGCAAGCGGGGACGGAAGCCCGGTTGGAGGCGAAGCCAGGCGTCGCCCAAGCCAGGGCGCGCCTTGCCGAACTCGAGCGCCTGGTCGGCCGGCAGCAAGTGGATCTGCATTTTTTTCGCGAAGCCTTGCGGCTCTGGGACGCGACCAGCCAGGAAAGCGGCGCGCCCACCTCTACGCGGTCATCGGGGGAATGATCGCCGTCGAGCCGCAAGGCTTTCTCACGGACGACGCCACCGTCGAGCGCCTGTGCGCGTTGGGCGGCGTGTCGCGCGCCGGCTACTATCGGCATTTCGGGCCCCATCCGGCCAAGCGCGACGACGCCGACTTGCGCGATCTCATCCAAAAGATTGCACTCGACAACCGCTGCTACGGCTATCGCCGCATCGCCCAAGAGCTCAGGCGCCAAGGCCTGATCGTCAACGACAAGCGGGTGCGCAGACTGACGCGCGAGGACAATCTTCTGAGCCAACGCGCCAAGCCCTTCGTCCCGGCCACCACGATGAGCCGGCACGGCTTCGCCATCGTCCCCAACCTGACGCGCGGCCTCGTTCCCACCGGGCTCGATCAGATCTGGGTCGCCGACATCACCTATGTGCGGCTGGCGGAGGGCTTCGTCTATCTGGCGGCGATCCTCGACGCCTTCTCGCGCAAGGTCATCGGCTGGGCGATCGCCGACCATCTCGAGGCCAGTCTGGCGATCGAGGCTCTCGACATGGCGCTCGCCGCCCGAAATCCTGCGCCTGACAGCCTCATCCACCATTCCGATCGCGGCGTGCAATACGCCTGCGGCGCATATCAAGAGCGACTCGAAAAGCATAAGATCGCCGCCAGCATGAGCCGGGTGGGCAATCCTTATGACAACGCCAAGGCGGAGAGCTTCATGAAGACGCTGAAAACCGAGGAGGTCGAAGCCAAAACCTATCTCGACCTCGACGACGCCCGCCGTCAGATCGGCGCCTTCATCGACACCATCTATAATAAGAAGCGCCTGCACTCGGCGCTCGGCTACAAACCCCCGATCGAGTTCGAAGCCGAACTCCGCCGGGACAACTGCAACCGGGCAAACCAGGACAAAGCCTTGTCAGTCAATTAGCTTGTGTCTCAGCGATGGGGCGCAGTCCAGGACGATCCGACCGGCATTTTTGCTGGAAACGCGGGCTGGATCGGGGATTGGGGCGAAAAGCTGGCAGCGAATTGGAACAGCGAATTTATTCGTCCTCTGAGCGAATTTTTGCCGATGAACAGCGAATTTGACCCGCGCCGCGATTCCGGCCCGCCAACGCGCGCCGCGCCGTTGACGTTGAAGGCGTCGAAGTGAATCCGGGCCATCCTCGATGAACTACCGTCACGCCTTCCACGCCGGCGGCTTCGCCGACGTGATGAAGCACGCGATCCTGGCGCGCATCCTCGTCTATCTCGCGCGCAAGGACGCGCCGTTCCGCTTCATCGACACCCACGCCGGCGCCGGGCGCTATGACTTCGGAAGCGGCGAGGCGAAGCGCTCGCCGGAATGGCGCGACGGCGTGGCGCGGCTCGTCAAGGCCTCGCCGTCCGCCCCGATCGCGGCGCTCATCGAACCCTATCTCCGGGCGATCGGGCCCTTTGACGCGAACGGCGCGCCTGCCTCCTACCCCGGCTCCCCGGCGATCGCCCAGGCGCTGATGCGACCGCAGGACCGGATCGCGCTCTGCGAAGCGCATCCCGAGGAGCGCGAGAGGCTCGTCGCCGCGCTCGGGCGCGACGGCCGGCTCAGCATCGTCGGCACGGACGGCTATGTGGCGCTCAACGCCTATCTGCCGCCCAAGGAGCGGCGCGGCCTGGTTCTCGTCGACCCATCGTTCGAGCAGCCGGACGAGCTTCAGCGAGTTGAGCAGACGCTGGCGCGGGCGCTCCGCAAATGGCCGACGGGAGCTTATCTTCTATGGCGGCCGATCCGCGAGCCGGCGCAAGACGCCCATTTTCTCAACAATGTCGCCGCGCTCGGCGCGCCCAACATCCTCAGGCTCGAGCTCGACATCGGCCCCGGCCCGGTTGGGCCGCAGGGGCAGCGGCCGCTGGCGCGCGCCGGGCTCCTGGTCGTCAACCCACCGCATACGCTGTTCGACGAGGCGCATGCGCTCATGCCATGGCTCGCTCGGCTGCTGGCGCGCGAGGGCAGAGGGAGCCACATCTGCGAATGGCTGGCCGAGCCGCGGTAGGCGACAGAACGTCGGCGCCTAGTCGCCGAGGCGCCTGAAAACCATGGCTTCCGAATGAGTGGCCCTCCAACGACGCCTCCTCGAGAACATCGGCGAAGCGGTCGACGCCGCGCGCTCAGGTTCCCTGACGACCCAAGACCGCGACGAACTCAGCCAAATCCTCGGTCGGCTGCGTGCGAAAAGAGGCCGGCGAGGCTGGCGGCCAGCTGGTCCTTGCGGAAGGGTTTGGTGAGCCTCGGCAGTTCCGGGGCGACGCCCTCGACGTCGGCGTAGCCGGAGAGGATCAGGACCGCGATGTCGGGATGGCGCTCGCGCACCGCACGAGCCAGGTCTGTGCCCGTCATGCCGGGCATCAGATGGTCGGTGATCACCAGGCGCACCTTGGCGCCATTCGCGATCAGGCGCAGCGCCTCCTCGGCCGAGGCCGCCTCGACAACTGTGTATCCCAGCTCGGCGAGCATCTCGGCGGTGCTGAGCCGCACCGCCTCCTCATCGTCGACCAGCAGGGCATCGCCGCGGCCGCGCATCGGCTCGCCTTCGGGCGTCGCCGCGGACGGCTCTATTTTGTCCTCGGTCTGCGGCAGCCAGAGCTCGATGTTCGTGCCAAGGCCGAGCTTGCTGTTGATCGCCAGCACGCCGCCAAGTTGCGAGGCGAGCCCGTGAACCATCGAAAGCCCGAGCCCGGTGCCTTTGCCGAATCCCTTCGTCGAGAAGAAGGGCTCGACGGCGCGAGCCGCGGTGGCCTCGTCCATGCCGACGCCGGTGTCCGCAACCGACAGGCAGAGATAGCGGCCGGCCTTCAGACCTGGTCTTGCGCCTGCGCCGACTGTTTTCGCTAACGCGCTGATCCGAAGCGTGCCGCCGTCGGGCATGGCGTCGCGCGCATTGACCGAAAGGTTCAGGAGCGCCATTTCCAGTTGGTTGGGATCGGCTCTCGCCCGTGGAAGATCGTCGGCGACGTCCACCACCACCCTGATCTGCGGGCCTGTCGTGCTCGACACCAGACCCGCCATGTTCTCCACCAGGGCGCCGAGATCGACCGGGACGGGTTGCAACGGCTGGCGGCGCGAGAACGCCAGAAGGCGCTGGACGAGCGTCTTGGCCCGCTCGGCCGACTGCACGGCGACCGCGATCAGCCGCTGCTCGCGCTCCCCACCCACGCCCCTGCGCTGAAGCATGTCGAGGGCGCCGACGATCGGAGTGAGCAGATTGTTGAAATCGTGCGCCACGCCGCCGGTGAGGCTCCCCATGGCTTCGAGCTTCTGGCTTTGACGAAGCTGCTCGTGGGCGGCCTCCAGTTCCGCCGTGCGCTCGGCGACGCGCGTCTCCAGCGTTTCATTGAGCTCGCGCAACTGCTCCTCCGCGCGCTTGCGAGCGGTGATGTCGATCGCGGTTCCCGCCACGCGGATGCAGCGGCCCGAAGCGTCGAACACGCCCCGACCCTTCGCCGCCACCCATCGGATCACACGATCCTCCTTGCCGATGGTCCGGTACTCGACGTCGTAAAGGGCCCGCCGCTCCGGGTCCGCCGCCGCCGCATAGGCCTGGCTGGTCGCCTCGCGGTCGTCAGGGTGGAGGCCGTTATAAAAATCGCGCATGGTGACGGGCGCATCGGGCGAGATCCCGAACATCGCCTTGGTGCGCGGAGGCCAGGTGAGGATGTCCGAGACGGGATCGACATCCCAGAAACCGACTTCGGCGTTCTCGGTCGCAAGTTGCAGGCGTTCCGCGGTTGTCTGTAGCGCCCCCTCGGCGATCCGCCGCTCGGTGATGTCGTAGCCGCCGACGAAGATACTGGTCACCCGGCCGGAATCGTCGCGCACAGGTTGATAGAGAAAGTCGATGAACCGCTCTCCTTGCGGACGGTCAAGGCTGATCGGCATCGCCCGGGCCGCAAACGCCTCTCCGGTCGCGTACACCTTATCCAAGAGCTCGTAGAAGCCCTGGCCGGCGAGATCGGGAAAGACCTCGCGGACGGTGCGGCCGATAAAATCCCGGTCCCCTGCGATTTGCCGGTAGGCGTCGTTGACGTATTCGTAGCGATGCTCGGGTCCGGCGAGCAAAGCAGCGAAGCCGGGCATCTGCTGCAGCATAAGGTGTTGGCGCTCGCGCTCGATTGCGAGCTCTCGCCGGGTCAGGACCTGTTCCGTCGTCTCGGTGCAGACGACCAGCACGCCGCCAACTCCGTTCGGCGCCCCGGGATGGTCGATAGGTCCATAGCTGTACGTCCAGTAGACCTCCTCGAGCTTGCCGTTGCGGGTAATGGGCACCAGATGGTTCTCCCGCCAGGTGGCGCCGCCGCCTGACATCACCTGATCGATCTGCGGGCCGATGATCGGCCAAATCTCCTCCCAGACCTCGCGGCCCGGCTGACCAAGAGAACTCGGATGGCGCTCGCTGCCGATCGATTGCCGGTAGGGGTCGTTGTAAAAGCAGAATAGCTCCGGCCCCCACCAGACATACATGGGATGGCCTGTGTTGAGGATCAGGCGGATTGCGGTGCGTAAGGGCTGCGGCCAGACTTGCGGGCGCCCGAGCGGGTGCGACGACCAATCGTAGGCGCGCATCCTGGCGCCCATTTCGCCGCCGCCGGCCATGAATGCAGGCGCGCGCTCCTCTTTCAGCGCCACACGCGCCTCCCTTTTTGAGCGCTTCATTCGCGATCCGACTTTGCACAACTCCACGGGCCAAATAAAGGGCCGCCGGCAGAGACCGGAAGCTGGTTTTGACTTGGACGGTCGGCTAACGAGGTGGTTTCGGCGTCCATCCTCGACGGGCGGCCGAAGCCGCGCCAAAGCGACGGTTAACGCTTCCGGGGACGCTCCCGCGCCGACCCGCGAACGAGCCCGGCGCGCCCGCTCAAATCGAGGAGGAGTGGATTGGGCAACAATATGCTGGTCGTCTGACCGCCCCCATGTATCTCTACCTCACCACCGTTGGCCGCGTTACCGGTCAGCCGCGTGAAATCGAGATCTGGTTCACTGAGCACGGCGGACGCTTCTACCTTGTTGCGGAGCGCGAGAGCGCCCACTGGGTGCGCAACATCCAGTCCCAGCCACGGGTCAAGGCCCGGCTCGGCGACGCTGAGTTCAACGCCAACGCACGCGTCGTGCACGATGACCGCGAGCCTCAGCTCGCGGCGACTGTGAAGTCGCTCTTTGACGCCAAGTACGGTTGGAGCGACGGCCTAATAGTCGAACTCACGTCCGCGTAAGCGTCACCTCCTGTTGGGCCGCCGACTGGCTTGGGCGGTGAGCCCCGTAAACCGCCCCTCGGCGCTCATTCGCCAGTCGTTGCGCGAGTGCGGCCGCCGAGCACGCGATGGATGCGTCGGATTGCAAGATACCAAAGTCGGCGGCGCATTGACGCCTGATCTGAATTCACGCAGATCTTTGGCGCGATCGAAGATGTCAATTTGGTGCAAAGCCTGAAGGGAGGCAACGCGGTGACGGGCGGCGGAAAACAAGGTCGCGGGTCGAAGCAGGCAGTCCGTTTTCTGCTTGCCGCCGCGATCGCGTGGTTGCCCGGCCGGTTGGCGGTTGCAGCCGGTTCGACAGGCGACACCATAATTCAAATCGACTTTGCCGAGACCCATGACCGGCTGACGCCCGAGGAAAGACCGGGCATCGTCGGGCAGCACCAGATCATCGCGACGCTCTCTGCGAGCAAGCAGGTCAGCGAGAGCAATGAAACCGTCGTCGGCAGGCGCAAGCGCCAATTCGTCAAGCAGGGTCAGAACAGCGAGACGCTCGGCAACAATTCGGCGCGCGTCGTCTGGCACGTCATAGGGCCGCATCGGCTTAGGCGCATCTTCGTCGGTCGACAGTATCTCATGATGGCGGACATCGAAATCTCAGGCGACAATTCCTGCAACGTGCAGATCAAGTATCTGCTGCAGAAAGGATATCCCGACATCATCAGCAGGCGGGCCGACAACGGCGAACCGGCGCATTTCAGCCTGCCGAAACTCCTCAGTTCCCAATGCTCCATCCGCTGAGACGCGTCCGCAGGCCGTTCGCCGGCTCGCAAGACGCCCCCCAGCGGAAACTCGGACTGCGTTGAGGGTCATTGGAAGGCGCTGCTTTATGCATTCCTTCCTTGTGCCGGTGTCCTCGATGGAGGGAGGCAACTGACCCTAAGCGTTCACGGGGGCGCAGAACGGCCTCGGGACCCGCGCAATCTCGCGTTTCTCAACTCTCTTGTTGGATCATTCGCAATATTGGCGATCATTAAAAACGAAGCAGGCGCCTCTCGATGGTTGAAGCGGCTTAGCGGCGGAACGCGGCCGCCAGGAGGCGCCGCGACGAGTGAATTGCGCCGACGGCGTTTGAATCTGGAGGGTAATCGCCCCGGACACCGGCTGCACGGCGCCGCCCGGCGCGGGGCTGAAGCTCACACGGCAGCCGCCGCGAGGCTGAAGTGCGATCGTGACATCGCCCGCGCAGCCCTGACATAGAACGGCCAGGGGGACCCGGCAGGCGTATTGCGCCGCACCGGCCTCGCCAGCTCCGGCCAAGCTCCCGAGCCCTGCGAGAAGGCCGAGCCCCAGCTTCCTGTCGAGGAGCGCCCGCATCATTCGCAATATTGCGTTCCGTTGAAGCTGAAGCAGCGTCCGCCCGAGCTCGCGGGAGCATGATGCGGCGCCGCCCTGCGCGGGGCGGGCCGTTCGATTTCACGAGCCGCAGCGACGCGCGGCGAAGCGGGTTTGGCGAAGCAGGCGCCGCTGCGCGAGAGGATTTCGCCGGGCGGGCAGGTCTTGGCGACGCAACGGCCGCCGACCGCCGTCTCTCGCGGGGAGCATTCGATCGGGCAGACGTGCTCGCGCATGCCCTTTAGGGTATCGAGCAGCGCCGCGTCGGGCAGGGTGGGGGCGGCCAAGAGCTTGGCGTTTCGGGCATATTCCGCAATGCCGAGGCGGACGGCCGGGGAATCCCAATCCTGATTGGCGCCTGGGTAACAGCCAATCCGTCTGAGCTCCGCCTCGATCGGCGCCACCAGCGCGCGTTGGTCGGACGTCAACTCGAGCGAGGCGACATTTGTGTTCGCCGCCAGGGCCTTCTTCGCTTCCCCAGCCTTCTGCACCTCCGACTGCGCGACCGCCTTCGCCTGCTCGGCCTGTTGATCGAGCCGGACGATCTCAGCCTTGAGGGACTCCACTCGATCCGCCTCGGCCCGTAGCTGGCGGCTTTGCTCCTCGTTCGCGACGCGCTCGCGTTCGGCCCGCGCTCGGGCGTCGTCAGCCGAATTGCCGCTATCATTGGCAAGGGCTTCTTGCACGAGTCGGTCCTTGTCCGAGGGAGAGGCTGTGGTCTGCTCCCTGTCAACGCGCGCGCGAAGCTCGGCCTCGCGTTGGTCGCGCTCTTTCTGCAGCCTCTCGAGTTCGGCCCGGTTGCGCGCCTCCGCGGCAGCCTGGTCAGCGGTCCGTTGCGCCAGCTCCTGCGTCAGCCGCGAGCGCTCCGCCTCCGCGGCCGCGAGTTTTTCGGCCATCGCACGCTCCCGAGCGCCTGCCTCCGTGGCCGCCTGTTCACTCTTCGCCTGCTCCTCCCGCAGGCGGGCAGCCTCGGCATCCCCCGACGATTTAGCGTGCGCGGCCGCCTCCCGGTCCGCCTTTTCACGCGCTTCGCGCTCCAAAAGATCGAGGAGGGCGCGCGCGTCGGGGGCATAGAAACTGTTGGGATAACGATCTAGGAATTCACGCAGGGTCGCAGCGCTCGCGCTCGTGCGGATGCGCGCCCAGATCGTCTGATCGGTCTCGGATTGATTGAGGTAGTACTCCGGCACCATCGAGATCGACAGTTCCGGGGATTGGCGGCCGTTCGTCACCGCGTAGACGTCGCTGCCAATGCGCCGGAACATCGCGCCGACCTCGAGCCCCGGCTCCTTGACCTCTTTGAGGAACGCCGCGGAGAACGGACTGTTGCGCCCGGTCCCGTCCTGCGCCACGTCGTCAGCCTGCGTCGCATAGACAACGATCATCCCCTGCGCCTTCTCCGGCCGCGCGTAGCCTTGAACTTTGGGCACGTCGCGGGTCGAGAGGCTGATCGAACGGACGAATTTCTCGGCCAGCGGATTGTCGCGGCACGCGTCGAGAACCATGATCTTGACGCCCGGCGAGAGCTGCATCGCCGATTTGACGTCATCGAGGCTGACCATCTCATAGCGAAGGCTGACTTCGTCCTGTAATTCCGCGTCCACCGGCATCAAATAGTTCTTGCCCTCGAACTGCATGCCGTGGCCGGAGTAGTAGAAGAGCAGGGCGTCGGCCGATCTTCCTTCCCGCGCGAATTGCGCGATCACCTGGTCAATCTGCCGCTTTTCGACATCGACTCTCAGGGTGACGTCGAACCCGATCGCCTTGAGGGCGTCGGCCACGTCTCTGGCGTCATTCGGCGGATTCCAGAGGGCCGGGAGTATGCTTGTAGGCGCCGTTTCCAATAACCAGCGCAATTCGTTTGTCGGCCAGCGCGGCCGCGACCTGACTGAAAATCGTGAGCGCGGTCAAGCAAAAGACCAGCACCAAACGGCGTTGCGTCTTCATGCTGCGATCCCTCGGCGGCAACGCCCAACCTCTTGCAACCGTCGCCGTCACGACTAAAAACTAGTCCAGCGCGATATTTCTGTCCAGTCTCCGTCCGCACCTGTCACGGGGGCGGACGCAAGCACAAAGACGAGGCTCTTGAATTTCCGCCGAGCGAGCACGCAAGATGCAGCGTCTCCCCGGCGCAAGGGAGTTCCCGCATGGGTGTCTCAGTCAGGGTCGGTGTGTTCGCGTTAGCATGCCTTTACGCGCACACCGGGTTCGCTCAATCGCCGGTCGCCATCGTCGAGGAAATCAAAGGCAACATTCCAGGTCTTGAGGCGATGGACTATCTCGTCCCCGGCCGCACATTCCGTCTCTCGCAAGACGAGACCGTGGTGATCGGGTACCTGAATTCGTGCATTCACGAGACGATCCATGGAGGCGTGGTCGAGATCGGGAGCAAGCAAAGCCTGGTCGAGAAAGGTGTCGTCGAACGCACCAAGGTCGAATGCGATGCGCAGGACATGATGATGACCGACGGTCAAGCGCTCGACGCGACTGGATATGTGCTTCGCGGCGGGGCAACCGTGCAAGACGAGTTGCCCAAAGTCCCCAGGGCCCCGGCGCCGCAATTCACGCTCTATGGCGCGGCGCCGCTAATCGAACTCAATGGCGCGGGCTCATTGGTGATCGCGAACTCGACGCCAAGGGTGAGTATCTGAAGTTTGAAGTGGACCGGGACAATCTCATGCGCGGGCGATTTCTTGATTTCGCGGCCGCCGGCCAGTCCCTCAGCCCCGGGGAAGTCTATGCGGCTCGCTGGCAGAAGCGCCTGGTTGTGTTCAGGATCGATCCCGCCGCAAAACCCGGCGCATCCCCGCTCCTTGGTAGGCTGTTGAGATTGGGATTTTAGACCTGAGCCCAGAGGTCGAACCTTGCCGCTGCCGGGAAGGAAAACTCTCACCGCGATTGCGCTGGCGGTCATCGCAACCATATCCGCCACGCTTGCCGCCGCGCCCGGGTTTTTGCTCTTACGCGGCCTCTCTCTCGACGTGGCGACAGGCTTGCGCTGGCGAATGTTCGGCGACGCCCATGAGACCCTATCGTCCCCGACCGTGGTAATCGCGCTCGACGAAGAGACTTACCGGACGCCGCCATTCAAGGGAACGCCGACCATCGCCTGGACCGGCGAGATCGGGCGCGTGCTCAGCACTCTTCTCGATGCGGGGGTCAAGGTCGTGGGGTTCGACGTGATCTTCCCCACGACGATCGAGGATTTTGAAATATCCTTCGACAAGGAAACCATCGGCGAACGGATGCGAGGATTCGATCGCGACTTCCTGCGTGCACTGTCGGCCGGCGCGAGCGAGGGAAAGGTCGTCCTCGGCGCGATCCGGACCGGCAACGATCTCATTCTGCCCGCGGCCGGACAAAGAGCGGTTGTCGATCAGATGCGCAACATCCGCTTCCTGAATGTCTACAGCGACTGGGACGGCGTCGTCCGACGAGTTCCCCTGATCGTCTCGGTCAACGGCCACCCCGCCCCGGCGATGTCGCTCGAACTCGCCTCGCGCGCTCTTGGAGCGCAACCGAAAATCACGTTTGCCGGCGTCGAGATTGCCGGAAACGTCATTGCGTCGTCGGTCCCCAACGCGATGACGCTGAATTTCGACGGAGGGTCCGGCGACATCCCGACCTATTCGCTGGCTGATCTGCTCGCGTGCGTCGACAAGGACGATACGAATTTCTTCCGACGCAACTTCGCCGGAAGAGTCGTTCTCTTTGGCTCGAATCTCGACCTCGAGGACCTTAAGCTGACGTCGAAGCGCTTCGCCGCTGCGCCGCGGCCCGCGGTGACCGAACGCTGTGTCTCCCGCGCCTTGAGGACGACGCAACCCGCGCGGGGCCTGATCGATGGCGTGTTCGTCCAGGCCACGGCGGTCAACAACCTGCTGAGGCGCGAAGCCCTAGTCGAGCTCGGCGACGGGCCCCGCTGGCTTATCGCTTTTGCGGGGGCGGCGATCGAATCTGCGGCGGCGCTGTATCTGACGCCCGTGGGGGTCGGACTTTCACTTCTGTTTCTTTGCGGAGCGGCTGCGGCACTCGCCGCGATCGCCCTGCACTTCCTCGTCGCGGCGCCTGTCGTCGAGGTCTGCCTCGCAGGCTTGACCGCGATCATCGGGACGACGGTCTTTCGGCTGTTTGTCACCGACAGGGACAAGCGCGCGCTGCGGCGCAACTTCGAGCTTTATCTCGCCCCTGCGGTCGTCGAGCGGATAGCGAATTCGGAGAAGCCTCCGCAATTGGGCGGCGAACAACGAGACGTAACGATATTTTTCTCCGATCTCGTCACATTCTCCACCTTGTCGGAGACCTTGGCGCCTCATGATGTCGTCGATCTGATGAACCGATATTTGACTGCCATGACCGACGTCATCGAGGCGGAAGGCGGGTTGATCGACAAGTATATCGGCGACGCGATCCTCGCCGTGTTCGGGGCGCCGCTCGACGATCCCCGTCATGCCGAGCGCGCGGTCCGCGCCGCGCTCGCCTGCTGTGGCAAACTGGACGCGCTCAACGCCGAGAGCCGAATCACGAACGCGCCTGCGCTGGCCCATCGCATCGGGCTGAATTCCGGGCCGGCGGTCGTCGGGAATATCGGCTCCAAGCGGCGGTTCAACTACACCGTGATGGGGGACGCGGTGAATCTCGCCTCGAGGCTGGAGGGGGCCAATCGGTACTTCGGCACGTCGCTCGTCGCGTCAGAGAAGACCGTCATTCTCGCAAAGGCGCAGTTTGTCTGGCGCGAGTTAGATGTCATTCGCGTCAAGGGACGCGCTGAAGCGGTTCGCATTTTCGAGCCGCTGGCTTTCAAAGGTAGCGAAACAAAAGAGCAGATCGAGCGCGCGGAAGGTTACCTCGAGGGCCTTGCGCTGTGGCGCGCCGGCAACTTCTCGGCTGCCGCCCGGCAATGTGCACGCTTCGCCGACATAGATCCGCCGTCTGCGAGGTTGCTCAAGCGTTCAAGGACGATGGCTCAGGCAGCGCGCTCCGACAGCTGGGATCCTGTGTTCACCTTGGAATGAAGTGTGCCGCCGGACCGTGACTTTGTTTCGGACTTGCCACGCCGTCGGCGTCGCGGCAGCATGCCATCAGCGGGCCCGTGACTTTCTGTTTCGCGCCCGAGGTCCGGGAGGAGGATGCAGCAGCCGCGCACCACCGTGCGCGCCTCGAGCCAAATCTCGATGCTGGGAGCCAAGCGATGGATTCAAATCTCCTTCCTATCATCATCGGACCGATCGCCGTGCTTGCGTTGCCGATCGTGGCGACTCCGGCGCTGGCGGGTGGGACGACGGTCATCAATCTGACTTATGATTCCATCATGGACATGGTGCGTCCCGAAGCGCACCCGGGCATCGCAGTGCACCACAACCTTCAAATCACGTTATCCGGGCGAAACAACGTGGCGGAAACCCGCGACCGAAGCACGCACAACGCCTCGGACAACAACGCGATGAGGCAGGTGCTGGGCGGCGGCAACGACGCCGGCGCTTACGCGGCTTGGCGCGTCGTGTCCAAGGATAAGCTGGAGAGAATTCAGCACGATCCGCAGAGCGTACGGACGATGATCGTGACGCTGACTTCGCCGACGACGTGTCGCCTCGACGTCCGCGACGAGCTGAAGCCGGGATTTAGCGAATACGCCTTCCTGAGGATTTCGACGCACGCAATTGGCTACTTTTCGAGCTACCGGGTCACCGGGACGACCTGCGCGATCCACTGACTGCGCATCTGGCGAGTCGCTCAAACGACCTTCTCGGCTGAGGAGCGCGCGAACTTCCGCCTTCACGACGTTGCTGGTCCGGGGACACAGACCGACGCGCCTTGCATGTATACCCCCCGCTGAAAACTCGGGCCTAATCCCCGGCTGCGGCCTGAGGCGTCTTGCCGATGCGGGACGGCTCGGTTTATGTGCGAACGAATTATCCCGAGGGGGTCTCGATGGCGCTGCCGAACATACTCAGGGTCAAGCTCCGCCTGCCCGTGGTCGGGGCGCCGCTGTTCATCATTTCTCACCCGGCTCTGGTCATCGCCCAATGCAAGGCCGGGATCGTCGGCGCCTTTCCGGCGCTGAACGCGAGGCCCATCTCGCAGCTCGACGAATGGCTGCACGAGATCACCGAATTGCTCGCCGCGCATGACCGCGCCCATCCCGATCGGCCAGCCGCGCCCTTCGCCGTCAACCAGATCGTGCACAAGTCGAACGCGCGGCTCGAAGAGGACTTGGCGCTGACGGTCAAATGGAAGGCGCCGATCGTCATCACTTCGCTCGGCGCGCGCGAGGACGTCAACACGGCGGTGCACGCCTATGGCGGACTCACGCTGCACGACATCATCAACGACCGGTTCGCCCGCAAAGCGGTGGAGAAGGGCGCCGACGGCCTCATCGCGGTCGCCGCGGGCGCCGGCGGCCATGCGGGTCCGGTCTCGCCCTTCGCGCTCGTCCAGGACATCCGCGCGTGGTTCGACGGGCCGCTGCTCCTATCGGGCGCGATTGCAACGGGACGCGCCGTCCTCGCGGCGCAGGCCATGGGCGCCGATCTCGCCTATATCGGCTCGGCCTTCATCGCGACCGAAGAGGCGCGCGCGATCGACGCCTACAAGCAGGCGATCGTCGAGGGCGACGCCTCCCATATCGTCGGCTCGCGCCTCTTTACCGGAATCTACGGCAATTATCTCAAACCCTCGATCGCGAAGGCGGGCCTCGATCCGGACGATCTGCCGGAAAGCGACGCGAAGATGATGAATTTCGCCTCCCGCGGAGCCGCGGAAGCCGAAGCCAAGGTCTGGCGCGACATCTGGGGCAGCGGCCAGGGCATCGGCGCAGTCAAGGCGGTGCAGACGGTCGCCGATCTCGTCGCGCGGCTCGAGCGCGAGTACGTCGAGGCGAAAAGCCGCCTTTGCGGGTAGAAAGTTCTGAACAGACTGGTCCCGACGATGAGCAGCCGGCCGTCACAGTCAAGCTCCATATCCTGCCGAGGTGGATAACGGGGACAAGGCCGCCGTCGCCGACGCAAGGGGTTTGGCTGCGACGGAATTCGGCGCTATGTCCGCCGTCGCAGCCGAGGCGAATTTGTTGCGTGCCGCCCCGGGCGTACAATCGCGGCTTTCCGATTCGTTTCCTCGCGTTCGACGAAAACCTCAGCCAAAGAAAGATCGCCCGCAAGCCCATGGCGACCATCGACACATTGCCGCAACGCCGGTCCGTTGCGGCCGAGCGCGCCTATCGCACGCCGCCGCACAATCTCGAGGCCGAACAGGCGCTGCTCGGCGCGATCCTGATCAACAACGACGCCTTCGACCGCGTCTCGGATTTTCTCAGAAGCGAGCATTTCGTCGAGGAAATTCATCGCCGCATCTACGAGATCGCGGGCTCGATGATTCGCATGGGCAAGCTCGCAACGCCGATCACGCTCAAGACGTTCCTCGGCGAGCACGATGTTGGCGGCGTCAGCGTGCCGCAATATCTGGCGCGGCTGGCGACCGAGGCGACCACCATCATCAACGCCTACGATTACGGGCGCAGCATCTACGACCTCGCCATCCGCCGCGAACTGATCTCGATCGGCGAGGACGTGGTCAACGTCGCCTATGACGCCCCGGTCGATTCGAGTCCGCGCGAGCAGATCGAAGAGACGGAGCGGCGCCTCTACCAGATCGCCGAGACGGGCCGTTACGACGGCGGCTTCCAGCGCTTCTCCGACGCGCTGAAGGTGGCTGTCGACATGGCGGCGAGAGCCTACGAGCGCGAAGGATCCCTTTCCGGCATTGCGACCGGCCTCACCGACCTCGACCGTTACATGGGCGGCCTGCAGTCTTCCGACCTCGTCATTCTCGCCGGTCGCCCCGGCATGGGCAAGACGGCGCTCGCCACCAACATCGCCTTCAACATCGCCAGGGCCTACGAGGGCCGGACCCGCGCCGACGGGACGGTCGAGACGGCCAACGGCGGCATTGTCGGCTTCTTCTCCCTCGAAATGTCGGCCGAGCAGCTTGCGACCCGCATCATCGCCGAACAATCGGCCGTCGCCTCCTACAAGATCCGCCGCGGCGACATCACCGAAGGCGACTTCCATCGGGTCGCCGACGCAGTCGCCGAGATGCAGCAGATTCCCTTCTATATCGACCAGACGGGCGGAATCTCGATCGCCCAGCTCGCGGCCCGCGCCCGACGCCTGAAGCGCCAGCGGGGCCTCGACCTTCTGGTCGTCGACTATCTGCAGCTCCTGTCCGGCTCGAAGACGCGCGGCGACAATCGCGTGCAGGAGCTGACCGAAATCACCACCGGCATGAAGGCGCTCGCCAAGGAGCTCGGCGTGCCGATCCTCGCCTTGTCCCAGCTGTCGCGGCAGGTGGAGCAGCGCGACGACAAGCGGCCGCAGCTTTCGGACCTTCGCGAATCAGGCTCGATCGAGCAGGACGCCGACGTGGTGCTGTTCGTCTTCCGCGAGGAATATTACCTCAAGAACAAGGAGCCGCGCCCCGGCACCGAGGAGCACATCGCCTGGATGGGGCAGATGGAGAGCGCGCACGGCCGGGCCGAGGTGATCATCGGCAAGCAGCGGCACGGGCCGACCGGCACGATCGAGCTGCAATTTGACGCAGAAGTGACCCGGTTCAGCTCACTGGCGCGGGAAGACACGATCGCGGAAATCCGATAGAAGCGGCGAGGAACGCAAAAAACGCCGCAATTGGCCCTCTCATGAGCGGCCATCGATGGGGTTGGGCAAGGCCCGCCGCCCCCAGTTTGGAGACTTGCATGAAGCTTATCGCCGCCTTCGGCTTCGCCGCCGCTCTCGCCGCCGCAGCGGCCTCGTTCACCCTCCCCGTCCGCGCCGACGAATTCACTCCGGCGCAGAAGCAGGAGCTTGGGTCGTTCATCCGCGAATATCTGGTCAACAATCCGGACGTCCTCAAGGATGCGATCGAGGCGCTCGACAAGCGCGACAAGGCGACGGCGGAGGCCGATCGGCAGAAGGTTGTCGCCAACGAAGCTGGGCCTCTGTTCAGCTCGAAATACCAGGCGACTATCGGCAATCCGAAGGCGACCGCCACGCTGGTCGAGTTCTTCGACTACAATTGCCACTTCTGCAAGGGCGCGCTGCCCGACGTCACGAAGCTCATCAAGGCCGATCCGAACCTGAAGCTGGTGCTGAAGGACTTCCCGGTGCTTGGGCCTGGGTCGGTCGAGGCGGCGAAGGTCGCGAGCGCGGCGCGCAACCAGCTGCCGGGCGACAAGTTCTGGGCGTTTCACTCGAAGCTGCTCGCCATGCACGGACCGATCGGAAAGGAGCAAGCGCTGGCCGTCGCCAAGGATCTCGGGCTCGACATGGACAAGCTCGCCAAGGACATGGAGAGCCCCGACGTCAAGGCCGGACTAGACGAGACCATGCAACTCGCCGACGCCCTCCAGATCAACGGCACGCCGACCTTCGTCGTCGGCCATGACGTCGTCGTCGGCGCGGTCGGCTACGATCAGCTCAAGGACAAGATCGATTCCGTGCATAAGTGCGGCCGCGTCTCCTGCTGAGGCCCGCTTCTCCGCGAAGCGGGGAAAGAAGCCCGACGGATGGGGTGTGGAAAGCAGAAGGGCGCGGGTGAATGTGCGCTCCGACCTTCGTGCAAGCCTGCAGACTGTCGAAGCGGCCCATACCCCATCCGGCCGGCTTCGCCCGAGTTGTGTGCAGGGTCGGACATCCGAACACGCTTAAGAGTGACAGCCGAGGTTCCCGTTGACCGCCATCCAAGCGATCGTCATGGCCGTGCTGCAGGGCGTGACGGAACTGTTTCCGATCTCAAGCCTCGGCCATGCGGTGATCCTGCCGCGCCTTCTCAAGTGGGCGGTCGACCTCAAGGCCCCGGACTGGCTCGCCTATCTCGCGGTGATGCATCTGGGGACGGCGATCGCGCTGTTCATCTTCTTCTGGCGCGATTGGTTCAATTTCGCGTTATCGCTGGCCGGACTCAGGGGCGCGCGGTCGGCGGCGGACCGGCGGCTTTTCTGGCTGGTCGTTCTGGCGACGATCCCGGCGGTGGTGATCGGCGCGGCTCTGCACAAGCCGCTCGCGCAGGCGTTCGGCGTGCCCTGGATCGCGGCGGCCTTTCTGATCGTCAACGGCTTTTTGCTTTATTTTGGCGATCTGATCGCCGGCGAGACAGTCGGGAAACTCGACCAGCTCAACTGGAAGGGCGCGCTCGCGGTCGGGTTCGCCCAGTGCCTGGCGCTTATTCCGGGCATTTCACGCTCCGGCTCGACCATCGTTGCCGGCGTCGTAGCGGGCCTGAAACACGCCGAGTTGGCGCGCTTCTCGTTCCTGATGGGCACGCCGATCATTCTCGCCGCCAATGTCTACGAGGCGCCGAAACTCTTGAAGCAGGGCGCGACGCTCGGGCCGATGGCCGTTCTCTCCGAAATCGTCGCCGGCGTGGTCGCTTACGCGAGCCTCGCGTTCCTGATGCGCTATTTCCACAGGAACGAGTTCGAGGCGCTGAGCCCCTTCGCCTATTACTGCTGGGCGGCGGGCGCCCTGTTCCTGGCGATTGTCACGCTGAGTTGATCGCTTCCCCGGGGGCCTTGGCCGCGCCCGGAGGCGCGCTATATTGGCAGAGCTAGGGCCGCGGACGTGCGCCCTATGCGAGGGCGTCCATGTCGACGATCGAGGTCATGCCGGCGCGGCTCACCCGCGAAGAAACAGATGATTTGCGGCGCGCGATCGCCTTCCTGGAGGGAGCGAGCTTCGCCCAGCGCCTGACGGACGCGGTCGGACGGCCGATCGGCATGCTGAGCCGCAACGTGCCGCTGCCTGCCCGGCGCATGGTCGCTCATGCCAGCGAGAGCGCCTTGCGTGCGGCGCTCAAGCTCGCGCTGCGCACGATCGACTTGAAGCGCACGCCGAACCCCGCGCATCGCGCCCACAAATTCGCCGCCGCCGCCTCGGGCGCGGTCGGCGGCGCGTTCGGGCTCGCGGCGCTGCCGGTCGAACTGCCGCTTTCGACGACGATCCTCCTGCGATCGATCGCCGAGATCGCCCGGGAGGAGGGCGAGGACCTGAGCGCGCCGGAGGCCTCGCTCGCCTGCATCGAGGTGTTCGCACTCGGCGGCAAGGAAGAAGAGGAGGCGGTGTACGAGAGCGGCTATTTCGCGGTCCGCGCCGCGCTGGCAAAATCGGTCAGCGACAGCGCGCGCTTCGTCGCCGCCCAGGGGTTCAGCGCGCAGACCGCGCCGGCCGTGGTGCGGCTTATTTCCCAGATCGCAGCCCGATTCGGCGTGATCGTCAGCGAGAAGATCGCGGCCCAGGCGGCGCCTGTTCTCGGCGCGATCGGCGGCGCGGCAGTCAACGCGGTCTTCGCCGAGCATTTCCAGACGCTGGCGCGCGGCCACTTCATCGTGCGTCGGCTCGAGCGCATGCACGGGCCGAACCTGGTCGCCTTCGAATACCAGCGCTTGAAAGGAGAAACGGCCGCGGCCGCGTGAAGGGGAATCGTCTGGACCGTCCAGGGCATATCGCGATGATCTCCGCATGACGGGATTCTTTGCGCCGACTGCGCTGCGCTTCCCGCCCTTTTTGGCGAGGGCCGCGGCGGTCGCCGCTACGCTCCTCGGCCTGCTCGCCGCAAATCCTGCCTTGGCCGACCTGAGACTTCCGCCTCGGCCGCGTGGCGATCCGCCGATGCGCATCCTCCACGTCACGAGCGTCGACCCGGCGTGCCAGCCGAACTGTCCCGAATGGATTTCAGCGGAAGGGGTCATTACGCCCGGCAAGGCTCGGGAGTTCGCCAAAGTCATCGCCGGCCTCAGCGGGCGCCGCCTGCCCGTTCTCATCTCGTCGCACGGAGGCTCGGTCCGCGACGCGCTGGCGATGGGCTTGTTGATCCGCTCGAAGGGACTGGTCGTGGCGGTCGCGCGGACGCTGATCGCCAATTGCCCCGAGCGCGCCCATGACTGTCCCGACGCTCGCGGCCGTGCGATCGTCGGCGGCGCTTATTGCGCCTCCGCCTGTCCGCTGATCCTCGCCGGCGGCGTCGAGCGGCTTATCGGCCCCATGCCGGAAGTCGGCGTCCACCAGATCACGACCGTGGAGAAGGAGACCGAAGGCGTCGAGCATCTGACGATGGTGAAGAAAATCTATGAACAGGCTTCCGTCGACCGGCTGGTGCAGTCCTACCTCCAGGCGATGGGCGTCCAGGATCCGGTCATGGAAATCCTGCGCAAGACGCCGGCGGCCAGAATTCGCTGGCTGAGCCCCGCGGAATTGAGCGACTTGCATCTCGCGACGGGCGCGCTCGACGCTTCGGCGCCGGTCCTCGACGACGGCCTCAACGGTCTCAACGCTCGCCCGCTCGCAGGCGGGGGGACCGGGTCCGACCTCGTCAGGGGGCAGATCTCCCAGCCATTCGCCGCGCCGACGCGCAGCGGGGCCACGGCGCTGGAGGCGACCTTCGCCTATCGGCGGGGCGGCGGCGTGGTCGGAGCGTCGGTGGCGGCGCGCGACAGAGACATGAAGGCCGTCGCCGATCCGTCGCCCGACGGATGGACGCTGACCCTGACTGCGAGCGGCGGGAAATCGGCCCAATCGAAAGCCGGCGGCCGCGCTGAAGCTCAAGCCATCATTCCACGCGAGCAATTCTGCGCTCTTGCCCATAGCGGTTCGCTCGTCGCCGCGCCGGCCGGCGCGCGTGCCGAGGGAGAGCCGGCTCTGCCGCCGGTCACCTTTGATCTTGCCGCGACCGGCGGCGCCGGCCCTGTCGTCGCCGAAGCGTGCCCCTGAGCCCTCAGGCGAACAAACGGCCATGCGAGCGCGTTCGCATTGCAGTCGCCATCATGGAACATGAGGAACGTCATGGGACGCTTCGCCTCCACAGTCGCCTATTACGAGAGCGCCCGGCCGCCCTACCCCGTTGGGTTCTTCGCCAAGACGGCAGACGAGCTCGGCTTGGACCGCAGCCAGCGCCTCCTCGACGTCGGCACGGGGCCCGGCATTCTCGCGATCGGATTTGCGCCCTATTGCCGCGAGGTCGTCGGTGTCGACCCCGAGCCGGCGATGATCGAGGCCGCGCGCGAAGCCGCGGGGCGCGCCGGCGTCGCGCTCAGGCTGATCGAGGGACGTTTCGAACACCTGGCTGACGAGCTCGGCGCGTTCGACGTGGTCACGATCGGACGGGCGCTCCATTGGCTCGATCCCGAACCGGCGCGCGCGGGGCTCGAACGCGTCGTCGCGCGGCGCGCCCGGGTTCTCGTTTGCGGCGCAAGCAGCGTCAAGGACGACCGCAATCCCTGGCTCGAGACGTTCGAGCGTGTCCGCGATCGCTGGAAGGGCGACCGGCCCGCGCATGACCATGGCGCCTTCTTCGCCGACGGGCGGTTCGCTTCTCGCGGAAAAATCCGCGTCGAGGCGAGCCAGCGTATCCCCGTCGAGCGGCTGGCCGACCGCATTCTCTCCATGTCGACGACCTCGCCCGAACGGCTCGGCGACGGGGTCCCCGAAATGAGGCGCGTCTTGCGCGAGGCCCTCGCCCCATTTGCGCCCGACGGCTCTCTCGAGGAGATCGTCGAAGCGCGGGCCGAGGTGTTCGAGGACCGAGGATGAGGCGAGGCGCCACGATTGCGCGACGACGCGCCGGGTTTCACCTCGTTAGCGGAGCTTCTCATCATTCCCCTTCCGGGCCGTTCTCGGCGACATCGCCAGGCCAAGAAGGACCATCACGGCTTGGTTGAGCCGGACCACGTCCTCGTCGTCCAGCCGCCCGATCATCTCGCCGACCTTGGACTTCGGGACGGTGGTGATTTTGTCCACCATCAGCCGGGAGGAGGAACGCAGCCCATTGCGCTCGTTCGGCTCGACCGGCAGCCGGAACAAGGGCGCTTCGGTCTGGTCGGTGGTGAAGGCGCAGATCGTGATGGAATCCGTCGCGTCGAAGGCGTCGTCCCTCGGTGGGCTTTGCGCCTCTTGCCCCGCGGCGAGGCAGGCTCTGACGATGATGAGGATTGACACGAGCAATAGGCCGCGGGCTTGATGCGACGACAGCGACCGGCGCTCGAGCCCCTCATAGTGCTACAGCGCAAACGTAGCGATCATCGCTATCGGTCGCGGCCCGCCTGTCCCAGTCCAAGAGGCCGCTTACATGCTGGAGAAATTCGCCCGCTACCCGCTCACCTTCGGACCGACGCCGATCGAGAAACTCGGCCGCCTGAGCGCGCATCTCGGCGGCCTGGTCGAGCTTTACGCCAAGCGAGAGGATTGCAATTCCGGCCTTGCGTTCGGCGGCAACAAGCTGCGCAAGCTCGAATACATCGTGCCCGACGCGATCGCCGCGAACGCCGACACGCTGGTCTCGATCGGCGGGGTGCAGTCGAACCATACGCGCCAGGTCGCCGCCGTCGCGGCGAAAATCGGCATGAAGTGCCGCCTGGTGCAGGAGGCCTGGGTTCCGCACGAGGATGCCGTCTACGACCGGGTCGGCAACATCCTCTTGAGCCGCATCATGGGAGCGGACGTCAGGCTGGTCGACGACGGTTTCGACATCGGGATTCGCCAGAGCTGGGAGGACGCGCTGAAGGACGTCGAGGCGCAGGGCGGACGCCCCTACCCCATCCCGGCGGGCGCCTCGGTGCACAAATATGGCGGACTCGGCTACGTCGGATTCGCCGAGGAGGTGCGCGCGCAGGAACGCGATCTCGGCTTCGCCTTCGACTATGTCGTCGTCTGCACAGTCACCGGCTCGACTCACGCCGGCATGGTCGTGGGCTTCGCCAAGGACGGGCGGCAGCGCAAGGTCATCGGCATCGACGCCTCCGCCACGCCGAAGCAGACAAAAGCGCAGGTGCTCGACATCGCGCAAAAGACCGCGAAACTGGTCGAGCTCGGCCAGGAGATTCTTGACGACGACGTGGTGCTGCTCGAGGACTACGCCTATCCCGTCTACGGCGTGCCGTCGCACGAGACGAAGGAGGCGATCAGGCTCGCGGCGCGGCTCGAGGGCATGATCACCGATCCGGTCTACGAGGGCAAATCGATGCAGGGGATGATCGATCTGGTCGGGAAAGGCTTCTTCCCGAAAGGATCGAAGGTGCTGTTCGCCCATCTGGGCGGCGCGCCGGCGCTCAACGGATATGCCTACGCGTTTCGCAACGGATGAGGCGCAGCGCATGGAAGGACGTCGCGCTCCGATTTTCGTTACTGTCCCGCCACGGCGCCAGCTTCCCCCGTGAGCCGCCTGGTCGGCTGACGCCACGGCATCGCCGGGGAAACTCGTTTCACCCTTCCTCAGCCGCGACTTTCCATGTTGATGAACGATTCTCGATAGCGTACGCTGTCGTCAATCGGGGATGCGCCCGGGCCCAAGGATTTGGCGGCCGAGCCAAGCGAGGCGGCCGCTGGTGAGGTTTGCGCAATCCGGTCGCTAGGGAGGGGACACAATGACCATTTCTGCGGTCGCGCTGCGACGATTCGGCTTGGGACGGACAAGCCTGCTGGCGGCGACGGCGCTCGCCACCATCGGCTCGGCGGCCGCGGCGACCGGGAACGAGTCGCCCAAGGTCAGCTGCGCGAGCCTGACCGGGCTGCCGATCCCCAAAATGCAGATCTTGACCGCTACCGAGGTCGCGGCGGGCGGCGGCCTGCCGGCGCATTGCAACGTGGTTGGCGTCATCGACAAGCGGGTCAGCTCGCAGGATCCCGACCATTACACCTACGGCATCGGCTTCGCGATCAACCTGCCGGACTCCTGGGTCGGCCGTTTCGAAATGATGGGCGGCGGCGGCACCGACGGGTCGCTCAACCAGAACCCGCAGGGCAATGCCGGCAGCGAGCTGGCCTCCGGCTGGGCGGTGGCGGCGGACGACGGCGGCCACGAGGACGCCAACCCCGCAACGACCACCGGCTTCACACCCCCGTTCACCTGGCAGGACGACGATCCCAATGCCGGGGGTAGCGCGCATTTCGGCATCGATGCGCAGGCGCGCAGCGACTATGGCTACGAGGCCATGGAGCGTACGACCGACGTCACCAAGCAGATCCTGTGGTCCTACTACGGCGAGCGTCCCCAGCATTCTTATTTCTGGGGCTGCTCCAACGGCGGCCGCGACGCCTTCATGCAGGTGCAGCGCTACCCTGAAAATTACGATGGCGTCGTCGCGGGCAATCCGGGGTTCGACCTGCCGCGCGCCGGGATCGCCGAAGCGTGGAACGAACAGAGCCTCGCGCCGCTCGCGAACGGCGTTGACGCCAACGGCCAGCCCAACATCGAGCAATCTTTCCAGTCGCAAGACCTCGAAGTTGCGTCAGCCGCGATCCTCGAGGCCTGCGACGGCCTCGACGGGCTCGTTGACGGCGTCATCGATAATTATTCCGCCTGCACCACCGCGGTCGTGAAGCCGCACCTCGCGAATTTTACTTGCGGCACGGGCGCGCACCGCAGCACGCCACATGGCGGCACATGCCTGACTTCAGCTCAGGTCGGATCCCTTCTCAAGATCTATGACGGCGCGTACAATTCCCGCGGGCAGGCGCTGTACTCCAACTGGTATTGGGACGCCGGGATCTGGGACCCGCCGGCCGCGTCCGGGCTAGGCTGGCAGGCATGGAACGTGACCCTGTTCGGCGGCTTGCCCGCAAACCTGAGCTTGGGCGCCGGCGCTGTCCCGATGGTGTTCCATAATCCGCCCATCGTCACGCCCGTCAACAGCAGCACGGGCGCGGCGGGCGAGTCACAGGAGAAGCTGATATTCGACTATAATTTCGATACGGACGCGCCGACGATCTTTACCCCGGTGCGCGGCTATCCCGAGAGCCCGATGGAGTTCATGACCGGCGTCTCGCTCAATCTCGCGCCGTTCGCGTATCACGGCGGCAAGATGATCATCTACGACGGCGTCAATGACGGAATCTTCTCCGGCGTCGACCTCGTCAACTGGTACAATGCGATGAACAGGGCCCAGTTCGGTCAGGCCCAAAACTTCGCCCGCTTGTTCTTGGTGCCCAACCTGGCCCATTGCGGCGGCGGCCCGGCGACAAGCGACTTCAGCGCCAATACGCTGACTGCGATTACCGATTGGGTCGAAAGGGGCATCGCGCCGAGGCAGATCATCGCCGCCAACCACAACAGCTCGTCGCCGTTCACGGCTGGCGGCATCGATCCAAATCACCTCTTCGCGCCCGGCGTCACGACGAACTTCCCGGCCAACGGCACGCGCCCCATCTGTCCGTATCCGCAGCAGACGCGGTACAAGGGCTCGGGGGCGACCAATGATGCCGCCAACTTTACCTGCGTCTACGAGCAGCCGGTCTACACCAAGAACTACTTCGATCCGACGTGGGGTCGGTAGGCTGGCGCCGACAGGCTCGGCCTGCGTCGTCAGCGAAGCGGACCTGTTCGGGCCAACAGCCTCGCGCGACCGATAGCGCGCACGCCGTGCATGGCTCTGCCACCCTCACACGCCTTCGCGCTCTGCCCGCGCCGGCGCCAGCCGCGGCACGACCAGGTTGGCGACCATGATCTGCACCGGTTCGCCATTCTGGTTGAGGGTCGTCGTTCGCGCCTTGATCAGTCCCTGCTCGGGACGCGATTTCGACGGGCGCACCTCCAAGATTTCGCTTTCGATGCGCAGTTCGTCGCCGGGGCGCACCGGACGAGGCCAGCGGAACTCGTCGAAACCGGCGCCGACGATCCCGCCGGCGGGCTTCATCTCGCCCTCGACGAGGAGCCGCATGGTCAGCGCCGCGGTGTGCCAGCCGCTCGCCGCGAGCCCGCGAAAAAAAGACTTGGCCGCGGCCTCATCGTCGAGATGGAAAGGCTGCGGGTCGAACCGGGCGGCGAAGGATTTTATTTGATCGACGTCGACGCGGAGCCTTCCCGACCCGTAGGTCTGCCCCACGGCAAAGTCCTCGAGGTAGCGCTCGGTCATGTTCATCAACTCCCGGATGGAAGGCGCCGCACCGAATCTGCCAACGGCATCGCTGATCAAGGCGCGGGAGATAAGCCCAAGGGACGCGTCAGTCTTTCAGAGATCGCGAGCATCAACCGGCGGTTCGCTGCTTATAGCGCATCGTCCAGATCGCTTCGTCGCCAGGCCTATATTCATTTCCCACCCAAGGTGTGCCGCAAACGTGCAGATAGGCGTAGGGCGTCCCGGCAAACATGATCCACGCGCCGGCATCACGGACTGTCGTCGGCAGCCCGCAGTGGCTTGCGTCGAAAGGCCAGAGGATCATCCAGTGCGGGCCAATCGGTATGGCGGGGCTCGTCCTGTCATGGGCGTTCGTGTTGCTGTGCTGCGTTGCGCCGCAGAGCATGTAACAAAGCCCAGGCGCCTTGTTGGTGGGCTGCGGCTTCCCTTCGTGCAGATCCTTGAACCACTGCATGCCCAATGCGTCGACACACATTGGCGGATCGCCGACGACATCCTCCTTGCCGGGCATGCAGACCCAGTCGTTCGTACCTTTCCTCAAGACGTTCGTCATCCGGCCGAAACCATCCATTTCGGCGATCGTCGCGTGCTCGGTAATCGTGGGCGGCCCCGCTCGCATGGCGCGCGCGATCTTGACGGCGCGGATTTGCTCCTCGCGGGAATTCGCAGCGACGCCGTCGTCCGGCAAGGCAATCGCGGCGTTGCTGTAGCTGCCGGAGCCGCCTTCCTGAGCCTTGGCTATTTCACCAATCGCGGCCATCGCCGTCCCGAAAAACGTCGCGCAAGCCACCAGGGAGCGGCGCGACAGCTTGTGCCCGAGCGATCCCGCGCCCTGCGGCGAAAGCAAAGCAGAGTCGGTCTCGCTGCTGATCACGGGTGGGCGTTCCATTTCGATCGACATGTCCAACCTTCACCGTCTGATATGGCGTTTCCTGCGGCTGAGATTTCACGGCGCTGCGTCGGCCGCGGCGACCCCAGTGCGCGATCGAGGCCGACGATTTCGGCGGAATTTACTCACCCCTCCCGCCGAACACCATCAACGTCGAGGTTCCGTGCGCGAGGATCTTTGCGTCGCGGGCCAGCACTTTTACTTCGGTCGAGATGATCTGGCGCCCTTTGGCGACAACGCGCCCTTCCGCGCGCACCAAGCCGGTGTCGCGTGTGATCGGCCGGCTGAAGTTGCCCTTGGTCTCGATGGTCGCGTAGCCGACGCCGGCCGGCAAGGTCGAATGCGCGGCGCAGCCGCCGGCGCTGTCGATCAACGTCAGCGCCCAGCCGCCATGCACGCCTCCCAATGGATTGAGCAGATGCTCCCCGGGCTCGCCCTCGAAGGCGACGAATCCGTCGCCGACTTCTTTGAGCCAGAACGTCATTGCCCGTGCGATCGGCGGGGCGGGGAGCCTGCCCTCCATGATCGCCTCGAGGAACTGCCTGCCGGTGAGGCTCGCGATGTCGGCCGGCGTCGCCACGCCGTAGTCGATCACCGAGTTCACGGCCATGATCGCGTCCTTTCCCCGTCGATTACCGTCATCCGGCTCCGATTCCTCATGCGTCTAGGCAACCCGCCGGGCCGGTTTGCCCGCCCGGTACCGGGGCGCCGGAACGGAATTGCCGAACCTGTCCGAGAGAGCGCGACGCGCCGTTTCGAAGCGGGTCCATTCTTCACCATCCTGAAGTGGGGGAATTGTAACCTGTTCGCCCTGATCCAGCCCGGCCAGCGCCGCATCGACCATGTCTTCTGTCGACATGACGATCCCCGGGGGGAGTTTCGAGTAATGGAGACCGGCGGTCTCCCAGAGATCGGTCGCGGTGGCGCCGGGCAGCACGGCCTGAATACGAAGGCCCTTGTCGGCGAGCTCGTGCTGCAGCGAATGGCTGAACGCAAGAACGAAGGCTTTGGTGGCGCCGTACACTCCATTGAGCCTCTCGGGCGCAATGGCGACGATCGATGCGATATTGATGATCGTGCCCGCGCCTCGTGCGGCGAAGGCCGGAGCGACCGCAAAAGTGAGCCGCGTGAGCGCGACGATATTGAGCGCGATCATGTCCTCCATCTTGTCCACGTCGGCTTTCAGGAGCGGCGCGACGGAGGCGGCGCCGGCGTTGTTGACGAGCATGGTGATGGCGGGATCGTCCCGGAGCCTCATCTCGACCTTGCCGAGATCCGCCTTGTTGCCCAGATCCGCCGTCAGCACGTCGACGAATCGGCCCGTTTCGCGCCTTAGGCGCGCTGCGAGCGATTTCAGTCGCTCCTCGTTGCGCGCCACGAGGATAAGATCATAGCCCCGCTTTGCGAGACGGTCGGCATAAACCGCGCCGATGCCAGAGGAGGCGCCGGTGACAAGGGCTGCGCCGAGGGAGGATCGAGTCATTTGAAACTCCTTGAAGTTGGCTTCGACAAAACGAGTATATGCTCCCATCTAGGCGTATATGCGCATGCTGTCAAGTTGGGAGTCCGCCATGGCTCGATTTTGCCATAAGAATGCGGTCTTGACATTAGGCGTATGTGCACGTAGATAGGCGTACAAGCTCCTAATGCCCGAGGAGGGAATCACGCGATGTCGACGGAAACGCTGCCGCGGCTCGAAGAGTGCACCTGCTTGGCTGTCCGCCAAGCCGCGCGGCACATCACGCAGTTTTACGACCAGCACCTGGCCCCATCGGGCCTGCGCGCAACCCAGTTCTCGATTCTCGCCAGGCTCAAGCGGACGGGGCCAATGACGATCAATGCGTTGGCCGATGAGATGGTGATGGATCGCACGACGCTCGGGCGGAACATCCTGCCGCTCGAGCGCGAAGGTCTCATTAGTATAGCGCCTGGGCGAAGGGACCGCCGCAGCAAGGAGTTGCGATTGACGGAGGCCGGCGACGCGCGGCTGCGAGCCGCACGAAAGGGGTGGAGGCAGGCGCAGACTTAGTTCGCGGCCACATTTGGCGATGAGCGCACGGTCGGGCTGCGCGCTTTGTTGCGCGAAGTCTCGGCGACCGACCTTCCGGCTGCATCCGGCTAGGAACATCCAATCCGAAATTCGTTGTGCGGAATAGGCGTATATACCCTCTTTGCGGGCGAGTACACTGAGGAGACTTTCATGAGCGCCATCGCCGTCGAAGGCCCTGCCCGGGCGCCAGGCAAGACGCTGACCAAGCAGAGGCTGAAATGGTTGCTGTACGCGGGGCTCGCGGGGTTCCTCGCGCTCGGCGCAGCGCGCTACGGCTATGATTGGTGGACCGTCGGGCGCTTCGTCGAAAGCACCGACGACGCCTACGCCGGCGGCAATGTCACCCCCATTTCGCCGCACGTGGCCGGCTTTGTCGCAAAGATCCTGGTCGCCGATAATGAATATGTCCGCGCCGGGCAGGCGCTCATCCGCCTCGACGATCGCGATTTCCAAGCCGCCGTCGATCGCGCGACCGCGATCGTCGCGGCGCGCAAGGCGACCCTCGCCAGTCTCCAGGGAAAAGAGGCGCTGCAACAAGCGGCGATCCGTCAGGCGAAGGCGGACCTCGACGGCAAGACCGCGCAGGCGGCCTTCGCCAAGGAGGACGACCTGAGATATCGGCAGCTCGCGCTGACCAGCGCCGGATCGCGGCAAAATTCGGAGAGGGCATCGGCGCAGGACGAGTCGGCTCAGGCCGGCGTCGCTTCGTCAGCCGCCGGGCTCGACGCCTCCAGGCAGCAGCTCGCGGTGCTCGACGCGGACATCGCCGAAGGTCGGGCCGACGTCGCTCAGGCCGAGGCGGACCTCCGCACCGCCGAGCTCAACCTGAGCTACACCGAAATCCGCTCGCCCATCGACGGCTACGTCGCCAACCGCGCCGCCGAGGTCGGCGCCTACGTCTCCGGCGGCGCCTACCTCGCCACGATCATCCCGGCGCATGACCTCTGGGTGGACGCCAACTTCAAGGAGGACCAGCTCGCGCGAATGGCGCCTGGACAAGCCGCGACGGTCGTCGCCGACGTCCTGCCGGATCACCTCTTTCATGGCCGCATCGTCAGCCTCGCCCCCGCCACAGGCGCGGTCTTCAGCGTGATCCCGGCCGAAAACGCGACCGGCAATTTCACCAAAATCGTCCAGCGCGTTCCCGTCCGCATCAAGCTGGACGGCGACGACCCGCTGCTCAGGGCGCTCCGGCCGGGCCTGTCGACAAGCGTGAGCGTGGACACGCGCTCGGGTCCGGAGAGGGCGCCGTGACCGAAGCCCCATCCGCCGAACACTGGGTGCGAAGCCTCGCCCCCTTCGTGGTCATGTGCGTGGGCATGTTCATCGCCCTGCTCGACATCCAGATCGTCGCTTCCTCCCTACAGGACATCGGCGGCGGCCTGTCCGCGGCTCAGGATCAGATCAGCTGGGTGCAGACCGCCTATCTGATCGCCGAGATCATCATGATCCCGTTGTCGGGTTGGCTGACGCGGGTTTTCTCGACCCGGTGGCTCTTCACTGCGTCGGCTGCCGGCTTCACCGTGACGAGCATGCTGTGCGGCCTCGCCTGGAACATCGAAAGCATGATCGTGTTCCGGGCGCTGCAGGGACTGTTGGGCGCCTCCATGATCCCGACCGTCTTCACTTCTTCGTTTCACTATTTCCAGGGGCCGCGCCGCGTCTATTCCGCCGCGGTGATCGGAACGATCGCGTCGGTCGCCCCGACGCTAGGGCCCGTGATCGGCGGCTGGATCACCGATACGCTGAACTGGCATTGGCTCTTCTACATCAACGTCGTTCCCGGCTTGGCCATCGCCATTTTGGTTCCGCTTCTCGTCAAGATCGACAAGCCCGACCTCTCGCTGCTCAAGGGAGCGGACTACCCCGGCATCGTCCTCATGGCGATCGCGCTCGGGACACTCGAATATGTGCTCGAGGAGGGGTCGCGGTGGAACTGGTTCGACGACGCGACCATCAGGGACAGCGCGCTGATCGCCGCCGGCGCCGGCGCCCTGTTCGTGATCCGCAGCCTCACTTTCGAGCGTCCCGTGGTCGACCTCCGCGCCCTGGGCAACAGAAACTTTACCCTCGGCTGCATCCTCTCATTCATCACCGGAATCGGCATCTTCTCGACCATCTACCTGACGCCGCTGTTTCTGGGCTACGTGCGCGGATTCAGCGCCTGGCAGACGGGCGTCGCCGTTTTCTCGACAGGCGCGGCGTCGCTCCTGGGCGTGCCGGTGTACATCATGCTCGCGCGCAAGCTCGACACGCGCTGGCTTATGATGGCTGGCCTCGCGTCCTTCGGTCTGGCGATGTGGAGCTTCAGTTTCATCACCCACGACTGGGGCGCGGCCGAGCTTTTCCTGCCACAGGCGCTGCGCGGCTTCCCGCAGGTGTTTGCGGTGGCGCCGAGCGTCAATCTCGGGCTCGGCAGCTTGGCGCCGGAACGGCTGAAATATGCCAGCGGATTGTTCAACATGATGCGCAACCTCGGCGGGGCGGTCGGCATCGCGGTCAGCGGCGCAATCCTCAATGACCGCACGAACTTCCATTTCCAGGCGATCGCGTCGAACCTGACGCCGGCCAACGGGGCCATGACCCAATTCCTGACCGAGGCGGCGCATCGCTACGCCGCGATCCCCGGCAGTCAGCAAGAAGGGCATGCCGCCGCGCTCCAGCAACTCTGGCGCCTGGCCTACCGCGAGGCGTCGACCATGGCCTACGCCGACGCCTTTCGCGCCATCATGATCGCCTTCGTCATCGCCACGCTTCTCGTTCCCCTCATGCGTAACATCGCCGCCCCGAAGGGACCGGCGCCGGCTGCGCATTGAGAGGCCGAGGCAAAAGGCATTGGCGGCACGCTGCGGTCGCGTGCGCGCTGCTTTAGCAGACCAGCCAAGTCGTCATCGAGCGTCAGTGTGGTGCGCATAGTTGACGTCATTGATGGCTCGATAACTGATATCAAAACATCATAAAGCTGGCGCCTCTGGGTTCACGACACCGCTATTGTGGCGTTGGACGAGCATGCGACCAATGTCCTTGATGGTCGGAGGTTCGATGGCCTCGGTGAGGCGAGAGGAACGCACAAACCGAATTCCGGACTCATGAGTTCGCGAAGTTCCGCGTGGCTCGAGGCTTTCGAATCGCCGCGCTTCGATCAGAAGATCGACCTATGCGGGCCGCTTGAACTCACACCGTCATCCGTCCCCTGACCTCGGTCTCGTTCATCTCGGCCCGGGTCCCGGCGAGCACGATCGCGCCGCGGTCCATCACCGCATAGTCGTCGGCGATGTCGCGCGCCCATTCGAAATATTGCTCGACCACCAGGATCGCCATACCGCCCTTCTGGCGCAGATGGACGAGCGCGCGGCCGATGTCCTTGATGATGGAGGGCTGGATGCCCTCGGTCGGCTCGTCGAGGATGAGAAGTCTCGGCTTCGTCACCAGCGCGCGGGCGATGGCGAGCTGCTGCTGCTGGCCGCCGGAGAGATCGCCGCCGCGCCGCCCGAGCATGTCGGCGAGCACCGGGAAGAGGGAAAATATCTCGTCGTCGATGACGCGCTCGGCGCGCTTGAGGCCGGCGAAGCCAGTCATCAGGTTCTCGCGTACGGTGAGCAGCGGGAAGATCTCGCGGCCCTGCGGCACGTAGCCGAAGCCTGCCCTGGCGCGTAAGTGGCTCGGCAGGCGCGTCATGTCCTCGTCGTTCCACCGGATCGAGCCCGACGCCGCCATATGCTGGCCGACGATGGCGCGCAGAAGCGACGACTTGCCGACGCCGTTCCTGCCCAGCACGGTCAGAATCCGTCCCGTCGCCGCCTTCAGCGACACCGAGCGCAGGGCCTGCGCCGCGCCGTAGAAAAGATCGACGCGGTCGACGCTCAGCATGGGACCCCGCGGACCTCGTTCCTTCTCCCCGCTTGCGGGGAGAAGGTTAGGATGAGGGGCTGGGCGGCAGGGGGCAGCGACAACTCGCCGCGCCCCTCACCCCAACCCTCTCCCCGCATAGGGCGTCGAAAGACGCTCGTCTCTCGACGCCCTATGCGGGGAGAGGGGGCTATCCTGCGTCGAGATTCCATTGTCAGCTCACCGTCCCAAATACACTTCGATGACGCGCGGGTCGGAGCTGACCTTGTCGAGCGAGCCGTCGGCCAAAACCGAGCCTTCGTGCAGCACCGTCACCTTGACCCCGAGTTCGCGCACGAAGGCCATGTCGTGCTCGACGACGACGACAGAATGATCGCGGGCGATTTCCCGCAACAGCTCGGCGGTCGCAAAAGTCTCGGCGTCGGTCATGCCGGCGACCGGCTCGTCGACCAGCAGGAGCTTCGGATCCTGCGCCAGCAGCATGCCGATCTCGAGCCATTGCTTCTGCCCGTGCGACAGCGAGCCCGCGACCCTGTCCCGCAGGGCGCCGAGGCGGGTCGTCGCAAGAGTTTCGTCGATGGTCTGGCGAACGGCTTTGTCGTCGCGGCCGAACAGGGTCGCGAGCACGTCGCGCGGCGCCTTTGTCGCGAGCAGGAGATTGTCCTCGACGCTGTGGTTCTCGAACACGGTCGGCTTCTGGAACTTGCGCCCGATCCCGAGCGAGGCGATCTCCGCCTCGTCGAGTTTGGTGAGGTCGTGCCGGCCGTCGAACAAGGCGTCGCCTTCGTCCGGGCGCGTCTTGCCGGTGATGACGTCCATCATCGTGGTTTTGCCGGCGCCGTTGGGGCCGATGATGGCGCGCATTTCGCCGGGCGCGAGCACGAGCGACAGGCCGCGCAGGGCCTTATAGCCGTCGAAGGAGACGTTGATCCCATCGAGATAGAGGAGCGACGAGGTGAGAGCCGGATCGTCGGAGGCGATCATGGGTCGGCGCCCTCCTCGACGGCGACGGCGGGCGTCTCGACGCGGCGCTCCTTTTGCCGCGACGCCAACGCGAGGCCGAGCAGACCCTTGGGCAGGAACAGCGTCGTGAGGACGAAGAGCAGGCCGAGGCCGTAGAGCCAGTATTCGGGGAAGGCGCCGGTGAACCAGGTCTTTGCGAAATTGACCGCAATAGCGCCGATCGCCGCGCCAACCAGCGTCGCACGGCCGCCGACCGCGACCCAGATCGCCGCCTCGATCGAATTGGCGGGGGCGAATTCGCTCGGGTTGATGATGCCGACCTGCGGCACATAGAGCGCGCCGGCGACGCCCGCCATCACCGCCGAGACGACGAAGGCGAAGAGCTTGTAGTTCTCGACCCGGTAGCCGAGGAAGCGCATGCGGCTCTCGGCGTCGCGCACCGCCATCAGCGCCTTGCCGTATTTCGAGCCGATGATTCTCCGCGCGATCCAGTAGGCGAGGATGAGTGCGATCGCGCTCGCCGAAAACATGGCAGCCTTGGTCGAGGCCGACTGGAGCGAAAAGCCGAGCAGGTCCTTGAAATCGGTCAAGCCGTTGTTGCCGCCGAAGCCGAAATCGTTGCGGAAGAATTCCTTGAACAGCGCGAAGGTCATCGCCTGGGTGATGATCGAGAGATAGACGCCGGTCACCCGCGAGCGGAAGGCGAACCAGCCGAAGGCAAGCGCAAGCAGGCCCGGAACGAGCACGACCATCAGCATGGCGTAGGGAAACCAGTTGAATCCCCACCAGGCGACCGGCAGCTCCTTCCAGTTCAAAAACACCATGAAGTCGGGCAGGATCGGGTTGGCGTAGACACCGCGCGTGCCGATCTGGCGCATCAGATACATGCCCATCGCGTAGCCGCCGAGCGCGAAGAACGCGCCGTGGCCGAGCGACAGGATGCCGCAATAGCCCCAGACGAGGTCGAGCGCGACGGCTAGGATGGCGTAACACAGATATTTGCCCAACAGCTGCACGACATAGGGCGGGATGTTGAAAGGCGAATTCGTCGGCGTCCACAGCGACAAGACGGGGACGATGATCGCCGCCAGCGCCAGGAGGACGACGAAGACGAGGCCGAGGCGGTCGAGTTCGCGCGCTCATGCTTCCACCGCCCGGCCCTTCAGCGCGAAGAGCCCTCTGGGGCGCCTTTGGATGAAGAGGATGATGACGATCAGCAGTACGATCTGGCCCTGCACGGCGCCGATCAGCGGCTCGAGAATCTTGTTGGCGAGGCCGATCATCAATGAGCCAAACGCCGTGCCCCACAGATTACCGACGCCGCCGAACACAACGACCATGAAACTGTCGATGATGTAGCCCTGGCCGAGGTTGGGCGAAACGTTGTCGATTTGCGACAGCGCGACCCCCGCGATTCCGGCGACTCCGGAGCCGAGTCCAAAGGCGAGCATGTCGATGCGCGTGGTCGAGATGCCCATCGCCGCCGCCATCCGGCGGTTCTGCGTCACCGCACGCATTTGCAGGCCAAACGGCGTCGCGCGCAGCACAAGCTGCAACCCCACAAAGACGAGAGCGGAGAGCACGATGATCCACAATCGGTTGGTCGTGATCTCGAGTCCGCCGAGGTGGAAGGCGCCCGACATGAAGGGCGGGTTGCTGACCAGCTTGTTGTTGGCGCCAAAGATGCTGCGAACCGCCTGCTGCAGAACGAGCGAGACGCCCCAGGTCGCGAGCAGCGTCTCCAGCGGACGCGTATAAAGAAAGCGGATGACGAGCCGTTCTATGGCGACGCCGACCGCGCCGGCGACAACAAACGCGAGCGGAATCGCAAAAGCCAGCGACCAATTCTGCAGCGACGGGGGCAGAATTGTCTGCACGACATAGGTCGAATAGGCGCCGAGCATCACCATTTCGCCATGGGCCATGTTGATGACGCCCATGACGCCGAAGGTGATCGCAAGGCCGATCGCCGCCAGCAGCAGAACCGAGGCCGCTGAGAGGCCGTACCAAAGGTTCTGCGCAACCCTCCACATCGCCAGGCGCGTGTGGATCGAGGACAGTGCGGAATTGGCGGCGCTCTTGATTTCCGGATTAGTCGCCTTCTGCAGCATCTGGTCAAGCAGGCTCTGCGCGTCCTGGTCGCCTCGCGCCTTCAGGGTCTCGATGGCGGCGAGGCGATCCTTGACGGAGCCGCCGTCGGTTGACGCGACGATCGCCGCCTCGGCAAGCCTCAGGGCGTCGGCAACGCTGGGGTCGCGCTCCTTCGCGAGTTGGGCTTGAAGCGCGGGCAGCGCCTTGGCGTCGCGGGTCTTGAACACGTCCTCGGCTGCAGCGAGGCGCTTCTGAGGATCGGGGTTGGCGAGCGTCAGCGATCCCAGCGAGCCTTGGATGGCGCTGCGGATCGCATTATTGACCCGCACCTTCTTGAAGGCGTCGGCGCTGGCGATCGGCTGCCCGGTCCTGGCGTTGACGATCGCCCCCGTCGTGGTCTTGTAGGCGACGACGTGGTCGGCCGCGTCGAACAGGAGCCGATTGTCGCCGAGCGCGTCCAGAATTGCTGCGGCCTGCGGGGGCGCTTCGGCCGCGAGCTCGGCTATCGCCTTCTCCGTCTGGGTAAACTTGTCGGCGAGGAATTTCGCCAGCGTGTCGTCGAGCGCGTCGGCGCGCGCGGCCGCCGCGAACAGCAGGCACGCGAAGAGCGCAAGAACGCTCAGTGCGAGCGCGGCCAAGCGGCCGCGAACGGTCTGCGCGGCTCGCCTTCTCCGCGAAGCGAAAAAGGTGGCCCGAAGGGGCGGATCGGGTGTGGAGAGCAGGTCTGGATCGGTGGAGGGTCGCGACGATATTGGTGCAAGGCGTTCGACGACGCAGTAGCGGGCCACACCCCATCCGGCGCTGCGCGCCACCTTCCCCAGCAAAGCTGGGGAAGGTGGATTCGCTTGCGGGAGAGGGTTCGCGTTCAAGACCTCACCCGCCGCACTTGCCAGTCTTGACGTTGAAGTTGCCGCACGACATCGGCGGACGCCAATCGGCGATCAAATCCCGCGAACCCTCAAGGTAGGGCGACCATGCCTGCGCTACGATGGTTCCAGGCGTTTGCCAGACGGTGTTGAACTGGCCATTGGCCTGGATTTCGCCGATATAGACCGGCTTTGTGATGTGGTGGTTCGACATCATGGTGGCGATGCCGCCGGTCAAATTTGGCACTGCGACGCCGATCATCGCGGGGATCACCTTGTCCGGATCGGTGGTGCCTGCCTTCTCCACCGCCTTCACCCACATATTGAAACCGATGTAATGGGCCTCCATCGGGTCATTGGTGGTGCGGTTCGGCTTCTTGGTGAATTCGTGCCACTTGGCGATGAATTCCTTGTTCGCCGGGGTGTCGATCGATTCGAAGTAATTCCACGCGGCGAGGTGGCCGACGAGCGGTTTGGTGTCGAGACCGGCCAGTTCCTCTTCGCCCACCGAAAAGGCGACGACGGGTATGTCGGTCGCCTTGATGCCCTGGTTGCCGAGTTCCTTGTAGAAGGGCACGTTGGCGTCGCCGTTGATGGTGGATACGACCGCCGTCTTCTTGCCCGCCGAGCCGAAGGCTTTGATCTTCGACACTTCGGTCTGCCAGTCGGAGAAGCCGAACGGCGTGTAGTTGATCATGATGTCCTCGGCCGGGACGCCCTTTAGCTTCAGGTACGCCTCGAGGATCTTGTTGGTCGTGCGCGGATAGACATAGTCGGTGCCTTCGAGCACCCAACGCTTTACCGCGCCACCGTCCTCGCTCATCAGGTAGTCGACGGCCGGGATCGCCTGCTGATTGGGCGCCGCGCCGGTATAAAACACATTACGCTGAGACTCCTCGCCCTCGTACTGCACCGGATAGAAAAGGATGTTGTTAAGCTCCTTGAACACAGGCAGCACGGACTTCCGCGACACCGAGGTCCAGCAGCCGAACACGACGGCAACCTTGTCCTTCTCTATGAGCTCTTTGGCCTTCTCCGCGAACAGCGGCCAGTTGGAGGCCGGGTCGACCACCACCGGTTCGAGCTTCTTGCCGAGCAGCCCACCCTTCTTATTCTGCTCGTCGATCAACATAAGCATCACGTCTTTGAGGGTCGTCTCGCTGATCGCCATCGTGCCGGACAGCGAATGGAGGATGCCCACCTTGATCGTGTCGTCCGCCCGAGCAGCAGTGACGCCGAGCGTCAGCGCCGCGCCTGCGAGCGCGCCCGCCGCGCGCAAGAACATTCGTTTTGTCAGAGACATGGATGACCTCGTCGAGTGCGCCCCATCGAGCGGGGCCGTGAGCCGACCCAAAGGATCCCCGGGCCGGCTCGCAACCTCGCAACGAGCATGCCAGCTTGTTTTCCAAGGAGTTTCGGATCGCGGGCGCCGAATTGTGGTGCGGGGCGCCGAGGAATTGATCAGAAGCTTACGTCAAGCAGCCCACGGCGCCTCAAGCCTCGGCAGCCCGGTAGCCGACGCCCGGCTCCGTCTTGACGATCTTCGGGGCCGTGGGATCGCGCTCGATCTTGGCGCGCAACTGGCCGATGAAAACACGCAGATATTGTGTGTCCTCGGCATGAGCCGGTCCCCAGACGGACGATAGAATCTGGCGGTGGGTGACGACGCGGCCGGCGTTGCGGAAAAGGGTTGCGAGGAGATCGTATTCCTTCGGCGTCAGCTTGATCGGGATGTCGTCGCGCGTGACGAGGCGCTTGTCGAAGTCCATGACGACGCCCTCGATCTCGATCCGCTGAGCGGGCTGGGCCTGGCTGGCGCGGTGGCGAAGCGCGGCGCGAAGCCTCGCCGTCAGTTCGCCGATCCCGAACGGCTTCTCGACGTAATCGTCGGCGCCGAGATCGAGCGCTTCGATCTTCTCCGATTCGCGGTCCCGCGCAGAGAGAATGATCACCGGCGTCTGCGAGAACTCGCGGATCTCGCGTAAGACATCCTTGCCGTCGCGGTCCGGCAGCCCGAGATCGAGCACGATGAGATCAGGCGCCCCGGTCGCCGCCTGACGGAGGGCCTGCGCGCCCGTCTCGGCCGTCAGGACCTCGTAGCCGGCGGCGCTCAGAGCGACCTGCAGGAACCGCTGGATCTGCGGTTCGTCGTCGGCCACGAGGACGCGGCAGCCCTTCATCGCGCCGGCCTCATCTCGATCTGGGTCGGCTCCGCGGCGGGCAAGCGGATGACAATGCGCGTCCCCCTCCTCCGCACCGCGGGGCTTTGTGCGATGATTGTGCCCCCCATCGCCTCGATGAGGCCGCGGCAGATCGAGAGGCCCAGCCCCGTGCCGGGCTTGCGGCCGTCAGAACGGCCGCCTCGATAGAATTTCTCGAACACACGCTCGAGATCGGTCGGCTTGATCCCGGGTCCCTCGTCGGTGACGCTGAGCACGACGTCGTCGCCGTCCTTGCGTCCGTGAATGGTCGCTCCGCTGTCGCCGGCGTATTTGTGCGCATTGTCGAGCAGGTTGAAGACGACCTGTTCGAGGAGTTTGTCGTCCGCGCGCACGAACGGCAGGTCCGGCGCGAGATTGACGCGCACCGGCTGCTTCGGAAAGGCCTTGCGGCTTCGCTCCGCAGCGCCCTGCACGACGTCGGCGACGTCGACCAGGTCGCGATTGACCTTGAGGTTGCCCGCTTCGATGCGCGACATGTCGAGAAGGTTCGAGACGAAGCGCGACAGACGCGCCGTTTCCTCCTCGATCGACGCGAGAAGTTCGAGCCGTTCCGCCGGGCTCATCTTGTCGCCGAGCGATCTCAGCGAAGTGGCCGCGCCAGCGATGGCCGACAAGGGCGTGCGCAGGTCGTGCGACAGCGCCGCGAGCAGGGCGTCGCGCACCTTCTCGTTTTCCTGCATGCTCGCGGCCTTCACCGCCTCGCGCGCGAGCAGCGCCCGGTCGAGCGCGATCGCGGTCTGATCGAGAATTGCGGTCAGGGCCCGTTCGTCTTCCGCAGTAATCGGCTGCTCAGGCGAATGCGGCTCGAATCCGCAGACCGCGATCGGCCCCCGCGCGGCGACGAGCGCTCGAAACTGGTATCCGACACTCGGGAGAGTGCCCGTTCCCCACCCGGCCGGCTCGTTCTTTTGCTGGGACCAGCGAGCGGCCGTTATGGCGGCGGCGTCGAGCTGGGCGTCGGGAGGCCAGGCCGCCCGCAGCTGCAAATCGTCTCCCTCCGGCAGCATGAGCGCAATGCGGCCCCCGAACGTGGCGTGCAGGTGGGCCGCCGCCGCCCAGAGAACGTCGTCGACGCTGGAAGCGCCCGAAAGCTTGCGCGAATAGTCGTAGAGCGATCGCGTGATCTCGGCGTTCTTGATCACGCCTTCGCGCTGGTCGCGCACGCGGCCGGTGAGCGAGCCGGTCAGCACGGCGACGGCGAGAAAGATCAGAAGCGCGAAAAGCTCCTGCGGGGAGGCGACCGTGAAGGTGTAGAGGGGCTGGATGAAGAAGAAATTATATGCCGCGAACGAAGCGAACGAGGCGATGACCGCGGCCCGCGTGCCGAAGCGAACGCCGCTGAACAGCACGGCGGTCAGGAAGATCATGGACAGATTGGGAAGCTTGAGCTCCGTGGTCAACGCTTCGCCGATGAGGACCGCGCAACCGACAGACGCAAGAGCCGCGACGATCTCCGCATTCAGCCCCTCCAGGGTGACCCTCGGCGTGAACCTTCGCCAGGCGGAAGGCTTCGCCTCCCCGCTGGAGACGACATGGACCTCGATCGGGCCGGCTTGGCGGATAAGCTGTTCCGGTAGCGAACGGCCGATCAGGCGCCCCCAGAATCCCGAGTTCGACTGGCCGATCACGATCTGCGTGACGTTCTCGCGGCGGGCGAGGCGCAGAATTTCGGCCGGGTAGTTGCTGCCCTCCAGTCGAGCCGTATCGCCGCCGAGCCGCTCCGCTAGGCTGAATGTCTTGGCGAGCTGGTTCGCCTTCCGGGCATCCCCCTCCTGGGCGACCGGTCCGATGGTAACCGCGGTCCAGGCGGCGTTGAGGGAGGTGGCGAGCTGGGCGGCCCGCCTCACGACGAGTTCGGAAACTTCATCCGCGCCGACGCACGCCAACAGGCGCTCCGAGGCGGCCCAGGGCCCCTCGATCGCCTTTTGACGCAGATAGTCGACCATCTGGTCGTCGACCCGGTCAGCCGTGCGGCGGAGCGCCAGTTCGCGCAGCGCCGTCAAGTTGCCGGGAGTGAAGAAATTCTGGGTCGCGCGCCGCGCCGTCTCGGGGACGTAGACCTTGCCCTCATTCAGGCGCTGAATGAGCTCGTCCGGCGTGATGTCGACCAGGACGACGTCGGACGCCTCCTGAAGCACGCGGTCGGGCACCGTCTCCCGCACGACGACGCCAGAAATCCTCGACACGACGTCGGCGAGGCTCTCGAGGTGCTGGATGTTGAGCGCTGTCCAGACGTTGATGCCGGCGTCCAGCAACTCCTGGACGTCCTGCCAGCGCTTGGGATGGCGGCTGTCGGGAGCATTGGTGTGGGCGAGCTCATCGACGACGATCAGCTTGGGCCTCCGCTCGAGCGCCGCGTCGATATCAAACTCGCCAATCATGTGGCCGCGATACTCGACCATGCGGCGCGGCAGGATCTCGAGCCCCTCGAGAAGTGCCCCCGTTTCGGCGCGCCCATGCGTTTCGACGAGGCCGACGACGACGTCGACGCCCTCTTCCTTCAATCGCCGCGCGCCTAGCAGCATCGCATAAGTCTTGCCCACGCCGGGGGCGGCGCCCACGAACACCTTCAACCGGCCAGAGGCTTCCCGCCGCGCAGCCGCCAGGAGCGCGTCAGGGTCGGGGCGCCCATCGTCAGGTCGGCTCGATTGCGCCATCAGCACTCGTTGGTTGTCGAGACGATTTTACTCCATCCAGCGCCAAATTCAGCGGCAAATATGTAGACTCCGGGCTGACTCGTCACGCCAAGGCATTCGCGCCGAGAAGGGCCCCGTTAAAATGTCCGGCGAACATCGGGTCGCCAGCGACCGGATCGAAGGCGGCGATCGGGGCGGTGGCGGCCCCATAGTTTGCGGCAAGAACGTCGAGAGGCAAAGCGTAGGCGGCGCCTTGACCGAACAAGTCGAGAGCGCTCAACGCGCTCGCGCTCGCTGAACTCGGCAGCCGGGGTGAAGGTCAACGCTCCGTCCGCGGCGTCGAAATCAAACGTGCCCGCGCCGGCCTCCGCAAAGCGCAACTTCCCGACCGTCTTGCTCCCCTGAAGGAAGCTCACCGTGGCGACGCCGTTCTTGTCACTGACGCCGATCGTATCGCTCGTCGAAAGCCCGCTGATGTCGACCGTGTCGTTGGCGCCGAACCCCTTGATCGTGACGCTTGGCAAATTCGCGGCGGAGAGATCGAGCAACTCGTCCGATCCGCCGGAGACGAAGTCGATCCCGACGCTGGAGTTGGATCCGCCGAGCGTGAACTGTCCCGCGCCCGAAATCTGCACGGAGCCGAACCCGCTGAGCGCGCCGGAGATCGACAATGCTCCCGCATCGATCACCTTGCCCGTCTTCCAAATCGTCGCCTCGTCAAAGCTTGCGCTTGCGTCGGCGCCGATCGAAAGCGATCCGGCGCCCCCCTGTTCGCTGGCCGTCCCGCCGTCGATGAGCATCGCGGCGCTGAGGCTCGCGCCGGTCCCCGCAAGACTGACCTTGCCCGATGATCCGGCATCCGCGCCGATCTCCAGCTCGCCCTCCCCGCCGGCGAGCGCGCTCACCGAGTCTCCGGCGTTGATCGTCAGCGTCCCTTTGGCGCCCCCGCCGACGGTTAGCCGGCCGTCCCAGGTCAGCTGCGCCGAGCTCGCGCCGGTAGTCGACCCGAGCGTCGCCGTCCCGCCCGCCGCGCCGCCGATGGTCATGTCGCCGTGAACCGAGACGAGGGTCTCCTTGCCGGCGATGGAGAGCTTCCCCGCGCCGCTGTCTCCGACATCGAGATCGCCGCCGACGATCCACTCGCCGCCGGTGTCGAGGGAAGCGGAAACGGTCGCCCCGAGCGCAACCGAGCCGATGCTCGCGTCTCCGTTCGTCGTCAGGAGGCCGCCGCTGTTGATCGTGAGCGCGCCCGAGCCGCCGGCGCCGATGGTGGTCTCCCCGGTGGTCAGGTTTGTCCCGGCGCCGCTGATCGTCAGCGAGCCTTTGGCCCCGAGAGCGCCACCGAGTTCAATTGCGTTCGACTGCAGGACCGATCCCAATTGCACGATCGCCGCGCCGGAGGCCGCTTCGCCGATCTTGAGATCGCCGGTGATCGACATCGTCGCGTCGCTGAGTGTCAATTTGCCAGACGAACCCTCTTCTTCGCCGAGCGTCATCGCGCCCGCAACCGACATCGCGCCGCCGGTCATCGTAAGCGTTCCGGAGCCGGCTTCGCCAAGCGTCGCATCGCCGCCGACCGAAACCTGCGATCCCGCATCGGTAACGCTCAGCGTCCCCTTGCTGCCGGCCTCTTCGCCGACCGTCAGATCGGTTGCGATCTCAAGGTCGCCACCCGAAGAGATCTTCACGGTCGCCTTGGTGCTGGCGCCGCCGACCGTCAAGCTTCCCGTTTCGAATTGCGAGCCGGAGCCGTCGACCGTCGCTTGCCCGGTCGCCGTGCTTTGCTCTCCGACCGTCACGTCGCTTCCAGCAGCATCGATCGTTGAGCCAGTCTTGACGTTTACCGCACCTTTGCCCGCCTCGCCGATGACGAGATCGCCGGTGACCGAGAGTAGCGTCTTCGAGTTCGAGACTGTCAGCGTGCCGTTTCCCGTCGCTTGCACGCCGAGCGTAACGCCCCCGAGGGCCTCGGTCGTGACGTCCCTAGTGATGGTCGCAGTGGCGGTCCCGGCGACGCCGATCTGCCATTCGCCGTGAATAGTCAAAGCCGCGCCGGCGTCGCTAATCGTCGCTGCGCTGGTAGAGCCCGTGTTCTCGGCCATGTCGAAAGCGCCCTCGATGACGAGCGCGCCGCCCTTCGCAAGCGTGAGGATCCCATCGCCGTTCGATCCGAGGGTCAGCGTTTCATCGACGCTCAGAGTTCGAGCCGGCGCCCTCGAAATCGATCGTACCAATCCCGGTTTCGCCGGCAGAGAGGGTCTCAACCGTGGTTTTCCCGCCGTTGCGCCCGTATAAAGCTGCGCCATCAGACAGCGTCAGCCCATCGCTGAACTCCAACGTTCCTCCCCCGGAGTTGATTTCGACATTGGCGCCGGTTGCGGTTGCTGCGCCGGTGACCGTCGTCGTTCCGCCGAAGATGTTGAGAAAGTCGGAACCATTGATCGTTGCCGAGGGGCCGACCAGAAGTCATCGTGTCCGCGGTGAGTGAGCCGCTCTCGACCGTTATGCCGCACCAGGAGTCATATTGGCCGCTTGGATCGCGCTCGATATTCTGCGCGCTAACCGTAGCGCCGTCGACCGCGCCATAGACGAACACGCCGGTTGTAACCGTTCCCGCGTCGAGGTTTCCATCGTCGATCGTATTGGCGGCGAGCGACACGCCTTGAAAGACGATGTTCCCGGCAGTTCCAGCGGTGACGGTTCCCCCGCTGAAGACTCCGCTCTCGATGATGTTCGTAACGGTAATGTCGCCGACGATGTCCGTCGAGACTGCGTTCAAATTGGCGACGGTGACGTCATTCACGGTCACCGTAGTGGCATTGACGGTGGCGTTGTCTCCAGCGCCCGGATAGCCGTCGTCGGACATGCCCGCGGAGACGTTGTACCAGCTGCTTTGATCGTCCCAAGCGCCCGTGTCAGCGCCGATCCAAGAGTAACTCGCCATAGGCCGTTCCTCCAGCAGCCGAAAAATCTTCGAACGCTCTCCAAGCTGCCCCAGCTTGATCTCTTCAACAAGGCCGATCCGCAAGGCGCCCTCGATGCCGACCCCCTGTCCGCCGTCTGATCCTCGAAGGACTGCGCGCCGCACGCCTCGTCCCCCTGTCGGCTCATTTTTTTGACGCCTTTCATTCGGCCCAGGAACGAGGCAAGGTCGTCGTAAAGGCGCCTCGCGCCCGGCTCTCATTGCCGATGCGCCCTCCGTCTCCGCGCTTATATGTCTGCTCAGCGTTGATCGCCATGTCCTGTACGGTTAATATTGACCAAAAGGGACACGAGAAAACCCACGAAAGACAGAAAGAAAAGCGCCGAGGTTTAAAAGTCCACTTCGAGTCTCAGCTTGGCGAGCTGGCGCGGGAAATCGTCGAGGTCGAGCCGGCCGCTCGGCGCCTGCGCGAGAAAGGCGGCCGAGAGATCGATTTTTTCGTTGATTTGATAGTGGAACGTCGGGCCGAGGTAGAAGGCTTCGCCGCGCAAGCCCCGCGGCGCGATGCCATCGTAGGCCCTGTCGTAGTCCGCCTCCGCGCCGAACATCAATGGCGGCGTCAGGCGATAGGAGATCGCGCCCGACGCAGCGAGAATCGCCGAATCCTGCCAGAGTTGGCCGGGAAGCCGAGCGGCGTCCGGGGCGTAATCGAGGTTGACGGCGCCATACAGGCGGCGATCGGGGGAAATGATGTCGGCGACGGCGCGAAAAGCCAGATTGAAGTCGCTGTCACGTTGCCCGGCGCCGGCGATCGAATCCCATTCGGGCTCAGCGGTCATGGTCACCTGAATTGGCCAAGTTTCGCTCCGGTGAATGATCACGTAACGAAATTCGACCGACAGCCCCATGAAGTCGACCCCCACGAAATCTGGCAGCCCGGCGACGCGCTGCACGTCCTGCCCAAGGACATGCGCGCCGAACTCGAGCCCAAACGAATTGGTCAGCGTCGGTTCGAAAATGAATTCCTGTTCGATCGAATCGTAGAGGCCCTGCGCCTTGCCGAATGAGCCGGTGGTCTCGAACTCGAGCGACTTGTCGCCCGCTTCGCCGACGTCCGCCCCCTCGAGGAAGCCGAACAGGTTCTTGGTGTCGAGGACGTAGAACGGATTGCTTTGCTGTCCCGCACTGGATGCCGCGTCGTCATCCGCCGCGGCGAGGGCTGGGGCGCAGGCGACCGCCAATGCGACCCCGAGACGCCGCATGTCGCGCAGTCGGCGTCTCCTGGACATACCTCCTCCCGCACGCGCGCCCTGCGAGGTTTTTTTGGGACTGCAGCGCTGCTAATGCGACATCAGCACAGGCAGCGACTGCTGGCGGATGAGGTCCATGCTCACCCCGCCGAACAGCCCTTCGTAGAGCCGGGAATGACCGAACGCGCCGGCGACGATGAGATCGGCGTCCTGGGTGTCGAGGCTGGCGAACAGGGCCTCGATCGCGGTCAGGTCTCCGGTGTTGGTCCAGTCGGAGATTCGCGCGACGACGCCATGCGCCTCGAGATGCTGGACGAGCATCGCCGCCGAGGCGCGCAGGTCGCTCGGCCGGGCGGAGAAGCAGAAGACGGTGACCTTGCCAGCCTTTTCGAGGAAGGGCATCGCGTCATGGACGGCGCGGAGCGCCTCTCGTCCGCCGTTCCAGGCGATGACGACGTTGTCGCCGACTTTGCCGTCCGTCCAGTCGGGCGGCAGGATCAGCATCGGGGCGCCCGATTCGACGAGCGCGCGGTCGAGCGCGCCGCGACGCACCATGTCGCGCGCCGCGCCCGATGGCGCCGGCGCGATCATGAGATCAATGCAATGGGTGAAGGCCTCGCCTTCGCCCGGCTTCTCGGCCGGCACGAACACGGCCTTCACGCCGGCTTCGCGGGTCGTATCGTCGAAGGTCTGCTGGGTGACCTCAAGCCGCTCGGCTTCCGGAGCGCTGATGTCAACTCCGATGAGCCTCGCGCCTTGCGCCTTGGCAAGGTCAACCGCGAAGCGAAGCCGCTCGGCCGATTCAGCCGTCGGGTCGAGGTAGACCAGAACATCCTTGTACGCCATCGCTTCCCTCCCTTCCTCTTCGCGCCGCCTCTCCCGGACTTCGCTTCGACGCGCCTCTGGCCGGCGGCCCGCTCAGCCGGCCGCCGAACTGTAGCACGCGCCGCGCCTCTGTCGACGGCGGTCTCCCGTCCCAAGGTCCCAGGCGGGCTCTCGATCTCGGTTCGACGGAAAGCAGAGGAGGTCTTGGCATCTGCGCGAGTCCTTCGCCCGGCGCTTAGGCCGCCGCAACTCGCCGAAGGTGTCCTGCGGCTTTCATTTATATATAGAGTCCATATAGAGGAGCAGATGGCCACATCTAAATAATTTTAATTAGGGCCTGTCTTCAGTTGAGGAGGATGGCGGCGCAGGCGAGCTGAACCCCGGCGAGGAAAATCTTATCGAGCTTGTCGTAGCGCGTGGCGATGGCGCGGAAATGTTTGAGCTTGTTGAAGAAACGCTCAATGAGATTTCGTTCGCAGTAGAGGATGAAATCGCACCGGCGCGGGGTTTTTCGGTTGGATTTGGATGGGATGACTGGGACGATCGCTCGATTGTTGAGAGCGGCGATGAAGGCGTCGGCGTCGAACGCCTTGTCGCCGATCAAAGCGCCGGGATCGACGGCTTCGATGAGAGATTCAGCGCAAGTCAGACTGATCTTCGACAGTTAACGCGTGTGCGTGGCGCGTAAGCCGTTGATATGGTTTGAGCCGGGGGTGCGCTGACGTGAAAATGTAGTGCCACGCTTTGTGCCGATTTTGCTTGATTTTTCGGGTATTGCAGCGGAATTTGTGCGCACCGACATCGAGTCGGTGACAGGCGTTCTGTCATGTATTTCCGCAAGAAGACTTCGGGCGGCCGCGCCTATCTGCAGATCGTCGAGAGCCGGCGCGAGGGCGCGGCGGTACGCCAGCAGGTGATCGCGACGCTCGGGCGCGTCGAGGATCTCAAGCAGAGCGGGCAGCTGGAGCGGCTCTTGCGCTCGGGAGCCCGCTTTTCCGAGAAGGCGATCGTGCTTGATGCGTTTGACCGCGGCGAGGCGACGGCGATCTCCACGCGCCGCATCGGTCCGGCGCTCGCCTTCGAGCGGGTGTGGGAGGAGACCGGCTGCCGGGCGGTGATCGAGCGCCTGGCGAGGGCGCGCAACCATGACTTCCCGCTGGAGCGCGCGGCGTTCCTGACCGTGCTGCACCGCCTCGTCTGCGGTGGCTCGGACCGGGCCGCCGACCGCTGGCGCGACGACCACCGCATCGACGGCGCCGACGGGATCGAACTGCACCACCTCTATCGCACGATGGCGTGGCTCGGCGACGAGCTGCCCAAGGCCCAGCAGGACGCCGCGACCCCGTTTTCGCCGCGCTGCGTGAAGGACGTCCTGGAGGAGGAGTTGTTCGCCGCCCGGCGCGACCTCCTGACCACGCTCGACATCGTGTTCATGGACACCACGAGCCCCCGGATCAAGTCCGGGGGCCGAGGCGGGCAGACGCTCGGGCGGCGCGGCTTCTCCAAAGACCATCGGCCAGACCTCAACCAGATGATCCTGGCTGTCCTGCTCGACGGCGACGGCCGTCCGGTGTGCACGGAGATGTGGCCGGGGAACACCGCCGATGTGAAGAGCCTCATCCCGGCGATCGACCGCCTGCAGCGGCGCTTTCGCATCAACCGGGTCTGCGTCGTCGCCGACCGCGGCATGATCAGCGCCGAGACGATCGCCGAGCTCGAAGCGAGAAAACTCCTCTATGTGCTGGGCGTGCGCGAGCGAACCGACAGGCTCGTGCGCGACCTCGTGCTCGGCGATCCCGCGCCGTTCACGCCCTTCGTCCTGTTGAAGCCGAGGGGCGAGGTCGACTACGAGGCCAAGGCCGTGACGCTCGCCGGGCGGCGCTATGTCGTCTGCCGCAACCTCGATCAGATGAGCAAGGACGCCGCCGACCGCGCGACCATCGTCGCCAACCTGGAGCGGCAGCTGAAGAAGGGCGACAAGAGCCTCGTCGGCAACAAGGGCTACCGCCGTTTCCTCAAGAACCCGGAGGGTGACGGCTTCGCCATCGACCGCGAAAGGATCGAGGAGGACGCGAAATTCGACGGCGTGTTCGTGCTGCAGACCAACGCGCATCTCTCGGCGCTGGAGGCGATGCTCGTCTACAAGCAGCTCTGGACCGTGGAACGGACGTTCCGCACGACAAAGAGTTCTGCTCGACACGCGGCCGATCTACCACAAGCTCGACGAGACGATCCGCGGCCACGTCGCCTGCAGCTTCCTCGCGCTCGTGCTGAAGAAGGAGCTGGAAGACCGCCTCGCAGCAGTCGACAAGGGCGCCCGCGCCTCCTGGCCCGCCGTGATCGCCGATCTCGACTCGCTCACCGAGACCGAGGTCGAGCAGGACGGCAAGCGCTTCCTGCTGCGCTCGTCGCCACGCCCCGGCGCCAGCCTCGCGCTCGCCGCCCTCGGCGTCGCCCTGCCGCCGACGATGCGCTAGATCGCAGACGCCTGATTTACAGACACCCTCCGTTTTGTAGTGCCACGCCCGCACCGCGGCGCGATTTTGCTCGCGCGATCAGAAACTTCGTTCCGGGCACTGTCGAAGATCAGTCAGATCGTGCTCTTGGCCCGGGCTGAGCATCACCTCGACAGGATTGCCGAGGGCATCGACGAGCGCATGAATCTTGGTGGTCAATCCGCCGCGGGATCGGCCGATGGCTTGCGCACCGACTTTTTTTGGGCGCCCGCGCTATGCTGGTGAGCGCGCACGATGGTGGCGTCGATCATCATGTACTCGTTGTCGTGGTCGTTGGACAAGAGCTTGAAAACCCGCTCGAAAACGCCGCTCTTGGCCCACCGGTTGAAGCGCTGGTAGACGATCTTCCAGTCCCCGAAACGCTCGGGCAGATCACGCCACGGGACGCCGGCTCGAAACCTGAAAAGGACAGCTTCGACGAACAGGCGATTGTCTGCCGCCGTGCCGCCCACATGGCCTTCGCGGCCCGGCAGAATGTCTTTGATCCGATCCCACTGGTCGTCGCGCAGTGCATATCGTCGCATCGGTCAGCCCCTCCTCGGGCCGACCACTCACGAGTCAGAGATTTGCTGATTCGGGAATCCCTCGCGTATCCGAAACACAAAACGTTCTGCCTCCAATTCCAATCCGTTCTCGCGTCAACCGAAGACAGGTCCTAGTTACGCGTCAACTGCGTTTCCAGGTTCAAGGTTCAGTTATCCAAAAAGCTCCTCAGCTTCCGGCTCCGGCTCGGGTGCTTGAGCTTGCGGAGCGCCTTGGCCTCGATCTGGCGGATGCGCTCGCGGGTCACCGAGAACTGCTGGCCGACTTCTTCCAGGGTGTGATCGGTGTTCATGCCGATGCCGAAGCGCATGCGCAAAACCCGCTCCTCGCGCGGGGTGAGGGAGGCGAGCACGCGGGTCGTCGTCTCGCGCAGGTTCGACTGGATCGCCGCGTCGATCGGCAAGACCGCGTTCTTGTCCTCGATGAAATCGCCGAGGTGGCTGTCCTCCTCGTCGCCGATCGGCGTCTCGAGGCTGATCGGCTCCTTGGCGATCTTCAACACCTTGCGCACCTTTTCGAGCGGCATCGCCAGTTTTTCGCTGAGCTCCTCCGGCGTCGGCTCGCGGCCGATCTCGTGCAGCATCTGACGCGAGGTGCGCACGATCTTGTTGATCGTCTCGATCATATGCACCGGAATTCGGATCGTGCGCGCCTGATCAGCGATCGAGCGGGTGATCGCCTGGCGGATCCACCAGGTGGCGTAGGTCGAGAACTTGTAGCCGCGGCGGTACTCGAACTTGTCGACCGCCTTCATGAGACCGATGTTGCCTTCCTGGATGAGGTCGAGGAACTGCAGGCCGCGATTGGTGTATTTCTTGGCGATCGAGATGACGAGACGCAGGTTCGCCTCGACCATTTCCTTTTTTGCCTGCCGCGCCTCCCGCTCGCCCTTCTGCACCATGTGGACGAGCTTGCGGAATTCCTGGATCTCGAGACCCGTCTCGGTTGCGAGCGACTGGATCTCGGACCGAATCTCCTTGATCGAGGCCTTGTCGTTGGCGACCCATTCCTTCCAGCCGCGTGTGGTCAGCCTGGCGACGCGCAGGAGCCACTTCGGGTCCAATTCCGAGTTCTGGTAATTTCTCAGAAAATCCTCGCGGCTGACGCGGTGAGTTCTCAGCCATCCGCATGAGGCGGATATCAAGCCCAATGAGGCGCTTGTTGATGTCGTAGAGCTGCTCGACCAGGGCGTCGATCCGGTTCTGGTTGAGGGACAGCGACTTGACGTCGGTCACGATCTCTTTCTTCAGCGCCTTGTACTTGCGCTCCTGCGCGGGCGAGAGCGACTCGCTCCTGAGCTTGTTCTCGACATTCTGATCCTGAAGTCGGCGTAGCTTCTTGTAGGCGTCGGCGATCCGGTCAAAGGTCTCGAGCACTTTCGGCTTGAGGTCGGCCTCCATAGCCGAGAGCGAGACCGAATTCTCGAGATCGTCGTCCTCGTCGAAGCCTTCCACCGGAGCGACGCCCTCGCCCTCGAAGCCGTCGGGGGGCGCCTGCGGCGCGGTCGCGGGAGCGATCCGGTCGCGAACGGGATTGGGCGCCGGCGGGGCGCCGGGCGCGGTGTAATCGGTCTTCGGCGGCTTCTTGCCGTCGGGTCCGGTGTAGGACGCCTCGAGATCGATGATGTCGCGCAGGAGAATCTTGCCTTCGTTGAGCTCGTCCCGCCAGATGATGATCGCCTGGAAGGTGAGTGGGCTTTCACACAAGCCCGCGATCATCGCCTCGCGGCCGGCCTCGATGCGCTTAGCGATGGCGATCTCGCCTTCGCGGGAAAGCAGCTCAACCGAACCCATCTCGCGCAGGTACATCCGCACCGGATCGTCGGTGCGCTCGGCAGGCTCGGAGCTGCGCGTGGCCACCGCCGTCGAGCGGCTCGCCTCGACGACCTCGCCACCCTCGGACTCCTCCTCGTCGGCCCCACCCTCGGCGGGGGTCTCCTTTTCGGCCTCCTCCGCGTCCTCGCTGTCCACGACGTTGATGCCCATCTCGCTGAGCATTGCGTTCATGTCCTCGATCTGATCTGAGGAAATCTCCTCGGAGGGCAGCACAGCATTCAATTCGTCCTGGGTCACCCAGCCGCGCTTCTTCGCGACCTTCAGCATCCGCTTGACGGCGGCGTCGCTCAGATCCAAAAGGGGGCTGTCGGCGGTTTCGGTGGCGACGGCTTCGCCTTCGGCCTTCGCCTCGTCCTTCTTCGCCATCGGAAGTCTCCGTACTCCCGCAACCGGCGCGGGCTTCAGTTTCAGCGCTGGGCCGCCGCGGAAGGCTGCGAGGCCCGGTTCAATATTCGTCGGGAACTCGCGAAGCAAGAAAGGCGAGGCCGAAGCGTCTCTCGATGTCCGAGGCCCCCGAATTCTCGCCAGCCTGGTCCCTCGCGTCCCCGTCAGATCGTCGAAGCGGCTCGTCCTGACTCTTCGCCAAAACCGTCGATCGCCGCCTCCGCATGCGCGAGATCGGCGAGATGCGTCTTGATATCCAGCAGTCGGGCGAAATTCTGCTCGTTTGGCTCGGCAGCCAGCGACTGCTCCGCGAGTTTCAGCTCCCTATTTAACGCGCCCGCCCGCTGATGCAAGGCCAGGCTCTGCCTCAGGACATGCTCGGCGTCGGCCGGAGCCGCCTCGGATCGCAAACACCACCAGTTCGGCATTTTCGCGGCCTCGCCGAGGATCCGGTCGCGTTCCTTCCCGCGCCCCGCCGCATTCAGCGCCTCGGCCAGCGCCTCCGGGGACATGAGCGCCTCCGGCGGAGCCGAGGCGAGCGCGTCCCGGAATGCAGCGAGTTTTGGACTCGAGAAATCGAGCCCCGCGAGTTCCTCCCAATGGGCCTCGAGCAGCGATGGATGGCCGAGCGCGATTGCGAGGATGGTGATCTCGCGCGCCGGGTCGGGCGACTTCCGAGCGAGTCTGGCCTGCGGCGGCAACGGCTGCTCGGCGAGGCCGAGCCGCGGGCCGCGCGGCGGGAATTGTTGAGCCGCCCGCCTCTGCGAAAAAGGCGGCCTCGCCGAACGCTGGCTCGGGACGGACTGCTCGTCCCCGAATAGCCCGGCGAGGCGTCGCTTCATGTCGGCCTGATAGTGCTTGCGCAAAGTGTCGTCGCCGATCGCCGCGACGGCATCGGCGAGGCGACGTTCGAGCGCTGCGCGGCTCTCCGGCGTATCGAACCGCTGGTTCTCGCTCTCACGGGCGAAAAGCATGTCGGCGAACGGCCGCGCTCCCTCAAAGACCTCGACCATCGCTTCCCGGCCGCTCGTGCGGACGAGGTCGTCCGGGTCCTGACCCTCCGGCAGGAGCGCGAACCGAAAGCTCTTGCCTGCGCCGATCAGCGGAAGGGCCGTGTCGATCGCCCGGAAGGCCGCCTTGCGGCCGGCGCTATCGCCATCGAAACAGAGAATGGGCTCCTCCGCCATCGCCCAGAGAAGCGCGCACTGGTCCGGCGTCAGCGCCGTTCCGAGCGGCGCGACGGCATTGGGAAAGCCCGTCTCGCTCAATGCGATCGCGTCGACATAGCCTTCCACGACGATCAGCTGACCGCTGTCGTGCGCCGGCTTTCTCGCGCGGTGATGATTGAAGAGCAGGGAACCTTTGTGAAAGAGCGTCGTCTCCGGCGAATTGAGGTACTTCGCCTTGGCGCCCGGATCCATGGCGCGGCCGCCGAAGGCAATCACTCGGCCGGAACGATCGTGGATCGGAAACATCACCCTGTCGCGGAACCGGTCGTAGGGGACGGCGATCCCCTCGCCGTGGATCAGGAGCCCCGCCTCGATCATCTGGTCGACGCCGATCCCCTTCTCCGCCAGCGCGTCACGCAGGGCGAAGCGCTCGGGCGAGGAGAAGCCGAGCGAAAAGCGCTGCTGCACGGCGGGCCCCAGACCGCGGTCGGCGAGGTATCCCCGCGCCCTGGCGCCGACCGACCCATGCAGGTTGGCCTCGAACACGCGCGCGGCCATCGCCAGCACGTCGAGAAGGCTCGCCCGCTTCTTCTCCTCGGCGGCGCTCTCGTTCGTCTGTCGCGGCATCGGCACGCCGGCCATGCCGGCGAGCCGCTCGACCGCTTCGGGGAAGCTCAAACCCTCCGTCTCGCTGACGAAGGCAAAAATGTCGCCATGCTTGCCGGACGAGAAGTCGTGGAAGAAACCCTTCTGGTCGTTGACGAAGAACGAAGGCGTCTTCTCGGCGTTGAAAGGCGAGAGGCCAGCCCATTCCCGCCCCTGCTTGCGCAGCTTGACCCGCCGGCCCGCGACTTCGGACACCGGCAGGCGCGCCCGAATCTCGTCGAGAAAGGCGGTCGGAAACTTCATGGGTCTGAGATTGGCCGGCGCCGCCCCTTTGGCAAGCAGCCAGGCGCGTTGTCCCCGCTTTTCATCGCGACCCAAAAGAAAATAGCGCTTGGTGTCGCGCTGTCGGCTTCCGGCAGTCCGGTCCAGGTCTCAGGCGTGGGTCCGGCCGGCGGCCTCCGCCGGCGCGGCGCCCATCAGCTTGCGCGCCGCCGGCGCGCTCATCGGCTGGCCGAAGGCCGCGCCTTGCGCGAACTCGCAGCCGATCTGGGCGAGTTCGACCGCATCGGACTCGTTTTCGGCTCCTTCAGCGATGACATCCATGCCGATTTCGTGCGCCATCGCGACGATGGAGCGCAGGACGGGCGAACGCGCGCCGAAGGCGTTCGGCCTTACCAGCGAAGCGTCGATCCGCATCGCGTCGAACCGGTACTGCGGCAAATGGCCCAGCGAGGTGAAGCCGGCGCCGAACCGGTCGAGCATCAGCGCCGCGCCGATCTCCCTTACCCGCTGCAACAGAACCGCTGCGTATTCCGGGTTCTCCATCACCAGATTTTCGGCGACTGCGAGCTTGAGCGATCCACGCTCGGCGAAGTGATGGCCGAGCGCAGCCCGCACGTCAGCGAGAAGGTCGAAGCTCAAGAGCTGACGCGACGAGGCGGAGACGGCGGCGAAGATCGGCGGGTTGACCTCGAGCGCCTTCTGCCAGGCGGCAAGCTCGCGTGCGGTCACATCGAGGACATGGGCGCCGACGTCGACCATTGCTCCGGCGGCCTCGGCGATCGACGCAAACTCATCCTCGTTGAGAACGCCGAGCCTTGGATGCCGCCAGCGGCACAGGGCCTGGAACCCGGCGACGGTCCGATCCTCCAGCCGGACGATCGGGCGGAACAGCACCATGATCTCACCTCGCTCGAGCGCGTGGCGCATGTCGTTTTCGAGCGTTCGCCGGTCAGAGGCGTGTATGCGCATGGCCGGGGCGAAGAGGACGGCCCGGTCGCCCCCCGTCTTCTTCGCGTTGGCAAGCGCGAGTTGAGCGTCCGCGAGCAGTTCCCCGCCCTTGACGTGCTGCTTGGGATTGTAGAGCGCCGCCCCGATCGAAACGGTGAGCGCGATCTCCTTCTCGCCGAAGCTGATCGGCGCCGCGAGCGCTGCGCGCAGGGTTTCGAGCGTAGCGGCAATTTCGCCCGCCGGGGGCGGAGCCAAAACGATGGCGCCGAACTGGTCCCCCGATAGCCTCGCCAGCGTGTCGCCCGGCTTCAGGTCGCGCGAGAGGCGGCGCGCGACGGCGAGCAGAGCCGAGTCTCCCATCGACAGGCCCAAGGAATCGTTGACGTCCTTGAAGCCGTCGATGTCGACGATAAGCACTATCGGCGCGCTCGCGCCGGGCTTGTGGGCGAGATAGAGCGCAGAAGCCAGGCGGTCCTGGAAGAGCTCGCGATTGGGAAGGCCTGTCAGATTGTCGTGAATGGCGTCATGGAGCATGCGCTCCTCGGCCGATTTGATTTCGGTGACGTCCGCAAGCGAGCCGATCACCCGCACGACCTCTCCGTCGGCGCTGATCACTGGCCGCGCCTTCAGCACGTACCAGAAGTAATGGCCGTCCGAGCCACGCAGGCGCAGATCGTGGTTGATCCTTCCCGACCGCTGTTGCAGGAGCCCGTCCAGCGCCAGAGTGTAGCGGTCGCGGTCGAGCGGGTGGAGGACGTCGAGCCAGCTGGCCGCCGGTCCCTCGAGCGCGCCGCGCTTGAGGCCGAGCTGGCTTTCGAGCCCCTCGGCGCCGCCGATCTCGTCGTTGACGACGTCCCAGTCGAAAACCGCCTCGCCGGAGCCCGTCATGGCGAGAGAGCGCCGTTCGGCGTCGGCGGCGTTCTCCCCGCCGCGGCCCGAGCCGGAGAAGGCGAACTGCATCACGGTGAAGCCGATCAGCATAACGATCAGCACCAGTCCGCCGACGAGACCCGGCGCTGCGAGATCGTTGGTGAGATAGCCGAGAACGGCCGCCCCTGCTGCGACGACCCAGACGGCCAAAAGATACCACGTTGGGATCAGCATGACCGCGCGGTCGGACCCGCGTGCAGCGAGGCTCAGGATCAGGAGCAGGCCGGCGCCGGCGATGGTCGCGATCGAAATGCGGGCGACCCCGGCGGCCACCGGCGCGTTGAAGACCGAGAGGGCGACCACCGCCGCCATCAGCACCAGCCAGGCCAGAGCGAAGTGCATGTAGCGAACGTGCCAGCGCCGCAGGTTGAGGTAGGCGAACAGGAACACGATCAGCGTCGCGGCGATCGAAGCCTCGACGCCAGCCCGCCATATCCGCTCGGACGCGTCCTCGAGGCCGAACATTTTCCGCCAGAAGCCGAAATCGATGCAGACGTAGGCGAAGACGGCCCACGCCAGGGCGGCGGCGGCGGGAAAGATCATCGCCCCGCGCACGACGAACACGATCGTCAGGAAAAGGGCGAGAAGACCGGCGATGCCGATCAGAATGCCCTCGTAGAGCGTGAGACTGGTCGACTTATCCTTGAACGCCTCCGGCTCCCAGAGATAGAGCTGCGGCAGCGACGGCGTGCGCAATTCGGCGACATACGTCACCGTCGTCCCCGGATCGAGCGTCAGGCGGAAAACGTCGGCCTGCGGGTTGTCCTCGCGCTCCGGCGCCTGGCCCTGGCTCGCGGTGATGGTCGTGATGCGCGAGGAGCCGAGGTCGGGCCAGACCACGCCGGAGCCGACGAGCCTGAAGTGCGGCGCGACGATGAGGCGAGTCAGCTGCTCGTCGGAATCGTTGGTGAGGGCGAAAACGATCCACGCCGGCTGCGCGCCGGCCTCGAGGGCGCTCACCTCGATCCGCCGCACGATGCCGTCTGGTCCGGGCGCGGTCGAAACCTGGATCCGGTCGCCCTGGGCGCTGTAGTGCTCGACCGCTCGGGTCAGGTCGATCGCATCGGAATCGGCGGAGACCCTGACCGACTGAACCGCAAAAGCCGCCGGCGCGCCGGCGGAAACGAGCGCCAACAGCAGCGTGAGACGGAGAACGAGACGCAGCGCGAGCCGCCGGGATTTTCCGCCGAAGGCGGTCCTGGCGACGGCGTGAAAACGGGTCGGCGCGACGCCGCGCGAATCGATGTCGGACAAATCAGGACGTCCGCCGTGCGTCCGCGTCGCCCTCGAGCAACCCGAAAAGAACATGATCCCGCCATGCGCCATCGATCTTGAGGTAGCCTCGCGCATGGCCTTCGCGCTGGAAGCCGTTGCGCTCGAGAACGGCGATCGAAGGCGCGTTGTCCGGGATGCAGGCCGCCTCCACGCGGTGCAGCCTCAACTTCGAGAACGCAAAATCGACGACCGACGCGACCGCTCGGGTCATTCGTCCCTTTCCGGCGTGAGGCGCGCCCATCCAGTAGCCGAGCGTACCCGTCTGCGAGACGCCGCGGCGGATGCCGCCGAGCGTGATGCCGCCCAACAGTTGGTCCGAAGTCTGGTCGAAGATGAGGAAGGGGTACGCCTCGTCGCGCGAGATATCCTCCTCCTGGCGGCGCAGGCGCCGGCGGAAGGCGGTCTGGTTCAGATCGTCCTCGGGCCAAGTCGGCTCCCAGGGCTCGAGAAATACGCGGCTGCTCGCCCGTAACCGCGACCACGACGGGTAGTCCGGCGCCGTGGCCGGACGCAGATAGACCCCGTCGCCGCGAACCAGCGGCTCCGGGTTGAGGGACCGGGTCAGTCCGAAAAGCGCCATCAAACTCCCCTGAGCGCTTCGGCGACCTTGGCTTGGCCGGGGACCCTGCCGACGGCGCCGATCGCCGCGATTGTCGGCGACGATCTAAGCATGGCTGCGGCGGTTTTGCGAACGTCCTCGACCGAGACCGCCTCGACCCGCGCGACGATTTCGTCGATCGAGAGCGGGCGCCCGTAGACCTGCATCTGCCGCGCAAGCTGTTGGGCGCGCGCTCCGGGCGACTCGAGCGCGGCGGCCAGCGACACCTTCATCTGCGCCTTGGCGCGGCGGATTTCCGTTTCGCCGAGCGAGTGCGCCGCCTCCGCCAGGCAGTCGAGCGAGGCCGCGATCACCTCGCCCGCATCGCGATCCGCCGAGCCGGCATAGAAGCCGAACAGGCCGGTGTCCGAGTAATCCCAGTGGAAAGAATATATCGAATAGGCGAGGCCGCGCTTCTCGCGGACCTCCTGGAAGAGCCGGGAGGACATGCCTCCGCCCGCGGCCGCCGCGAAAACATGCGCCGCGTCGTGGTCCGGGGCGCCGATCGGCCTCCCCTCAAACGCGACGACGACATGCGTCTGCTCGAGGCGCTTGCGCAGCTTGGCCTCGCCGCCCCGGTAGTCCGCCGGCGCCTGTGGCGCGGAGGGCGCCCGGGGCAGTCCCTCGAGGCGGGATTCGGCAAGCGAAACAACCTCGCCGTGGTCGACCGCGCCAGCGGCCGCAACCGCCATTCCGGAGGCGCGATAGTGCCGACGGAGGTACCGGTCGATCGCGTCGCGGTCGAATGCGCCGACCCCCTCGCGCGTGCCGAGGATAGGGCGGCCGATCGCCTGATCCGGCCAAGCAGCCGCGGTGAGGAGATCGAACACGAGGTCGTCCGGCGTGTCCTCGACCGCCCCAATCTCCTGCGCGATGACGTTCTTCTCGCGCTGCAACTCCTCCGGGTCGAACTGGCTGTCGGTGAGAATGTCGCCGATGACGTCGAGCGCCAGTCCGACGTCGGCGCCCATGACGCGGGCGAAGTAGCCGGTCCGCTCGACCCCGGTTTCGGCGTTGAGGTCGCCGCCGACGTCCTCGATCGCTTCGGCGATGTCGCGGGCGCTTCGTTTGCGCGTGCCTTTGAACGCCATGTGCTCGAGGAGGTGCGAAAGCCCGTGCTCTCCCACGCTCTCGTGGCGGGAGCCCGCGGCGACGAAGACGCCGACCGCGGCGGTCTTTACGTGCGACGACGCGTCGGTGACGACAACGAGGCCGGAGGGCAGAGTCGTGACCTGAACGCTCACGCCGGCGCCCGCGCTGTCTGCTGGAGATAATCCGTGACCGCGTCGCGATCGTTCGGCAGGACGACGATCGTTTCGTCGCGGTCCATGAGATTGGCGAGATGCGACGGCAGCGGGATGCGCACGCCGGTGGCGCGCTCGACCGCGTCGGGAAACTTCGCCGGATGGGCGGTGCCGAGCGCGATGGCCGGCGTCGCTGGCGAGACCGCGATCAGCCTGCGCGCCGCGCCGATGCCGACGGCGCTGTGCGGATCGACGACGAGGGCGCTGTCGCGGTAGATCCGCCTCATCTCCGCCGCGCAGGCCGTTTCGTCGACGCGCTCGGCGGTGAAGTCGGCCCGAATGCGCTCGAGGGTCGGTCCGGGAATCACATATCCGCCGCCTTCGGCGAAATCGGCCATCAGCGACCGAACCGCGTCCGGGCGCTGGTCTGAGGCTTCGAACAGAAGGCGTTCGAAGTTCGACGAGACCTGTATGTCCATCGACGGCGACTGTGTGACCCGCACTCCGCGCGGCTCGTAACGGCCGCTCGCCAGCGCCCGGGCAAGAATGTCGTTCTCGTTGGTTGCGACCATGAGGCGCTCGATCGGCAAGCCCATGCGCTTGGCGTAATATCCGGCGAGGATGTCGCCGAAGTTGCCGGTGGGAACCGAGAAGGACACGGACCGCTCGGGGGCGCCAAGAGCGACCGCGGCCACGAAGTAATAGACGATCTGGGCGAGGATCCGGGCCCAGTTGATTGAGTTGACCCCCGACAGCCTCATCTCGTCGCGCAACGCCAGATCGTTGAACAGGTCCTTCACGATACGCTGGCAGTCGTCAAACGTTCCCTCGATTGCGAGCGCGTGGACGTTGTGCTTGCCGACCGTGGTCATCTGACGGCGCTGGACGTCAGACACGCGACCGTGCGGATAGAGGATGTAAACGTCGGTCTGCGACTGGCCGCCGAAGGCCTCGATCGCCGCGGCGCCGGTGTCGCCGGAGGTCGCGCCCAGAATGGTCGCACGCGCGCCGCGCCTGGCGAGCAGGCGGTTCATCGCCCGCCCGAGCCATTGCATGGCGAAATCCTTGAACGCCAGCGTCGGCCCATGGAAGAGCTCCAGGGCGAAGAGATTGGGTTCGATCTGAACGACCGGCGCAGTCGCGGCGTGGCGGAAGCCCGCATAGGCGTCCTCGGTCATGGCCCTGAGCTCGACGGCGGCGAAATCAGCGCCGACGAAAGGCGTCATCAGGCGGACGGCGGCCTCGGCGTATGCGACGCCGCGCAGGGCGCGGATGGCGTCCGGCGGCCACAACGGCAGGGTCGAGGGCGTGTAGAGACCGCCGTCGCGCGCCAGGCCCGTCAATAGCGCGTCTGCGAAGCCGAGGGCCGGCGCCGCTCCACGCGTCGAAATGTATTGCACGAACAGGAAATCCCTAGCCGATTTGCTCGTCGTCTATCGTAAAAGAAGCGAAAGGAGAATGCCGGGCGACATGCTCTGACGAATGGGGCCAAACCAAGACGTGGCCCTGGCGCCGCCGGCGGCTCTTGAAATATCCGTCGAACCTTTCGTAACTTAGGGGAAGGAAGCCCGTTAATCCGGTGCGGGCGGCCGCAGTAGCAAGTGGGTAGTTGTCCATGCTGGTTTCTCTCGCGACTCTGCTTGGAAAGCTTGTGCGGACAGGCGATCTCGAGGTGCAGACCTCAGACGGCCAGAGGCATCGGTTCGGCGACGGCTCCGGACCGCCGCTCGGCGTAAGACTGGTCGACCGCGCGGCGGAGCGGCAGCTGCTCATCAATCCGGCGCTACGCTTCGGTGAAATCTATATGGACGGCCGCCTGATCGTCACCAAGGGCAGCCTTTACGATATCATCGAGCTCGGCGCCCGGAACCTCGCCGAACTCCAGGCTCTGCCGTGGCTCAGGGCGCTGGAGCACGCCCGCGTCGCGTTCCGCGGGCTCCATCAGCGCAACGATCGCCGGAGGGCGAAGAAGAACATCGCCCGCCACTACGACAACGACCCTCGCCTGTATGCCCTTTTTCTCGATTCGGACCTCCAATATTCCTGCGCTTATTTCGAGCGTCCCGGTCAGTCGCTGGACGACGCGCAGAAGGCCAAAAAGCGGCATATCGCTGCAAAGCTTCTTTTAAATGACGGCGCCTCGGTGCTCGACATTGGCTGCGGGTTCGGCGGCATGGCGCTCTATCTCGCGGGGGTGGCCGGGGCGAAGGTGACGGGCGTCACGCTGTCGGAGGACCAATTCGGCGAAGCAACGAGTTCGGGCGCGGCAGTCGGGATTCGGCGAATTGGTCGAGTTCCGCCTCCAGGACTATCGCGACGTCAGCGAAACGTTCGACCGTATCGTCTCGGTCGGCATGTTCGAGCATGTCGGCGTGGCGTATTATCAAGAGTTTTTTCAAACCGTCCGCCGTCAGCTCAAGGACGACGGGGTGATGCTGCTCCACGCGATCGGCCGGAACTCGACGCCGGCCGCGACGAACGCCTGGATCAGCAAATACATCTTCCCCGGCGGCTACATTCCCAGCCTCTCCGAGGTCCTGCCCGCGATCGAACGCGCCGGCCTGTATGTGACGGACATCGAGATCCTTCGCCTCCATTATGCCGATACGCTGCGCGCCTGGCGCGAGCGCTTCATGGCGAACCGGGCGGAAGTGGCCCGCATCCATGACGAACGTTTCTGCCGCATGTGGGAATTCTATCTGGCGGGATCGGAATCCTCGTTCCGCGTCGATGGGCACATGGTCTTTCAGATACAGCTCGCCAAACGGCAGGACGCGGTTCCGCTGACGCGCGAATATATTCTTGAACGCGAGGCGGAGCTGCGCCGGCGCGAGGCTGCGCTTCCCGCGATGCGGGAAGCTGCCGAGTGAGGGGCCGTTAAATTATAAGCATAGATGGCGTCACGCCGCACGGGCGAAGCGGACCGCGAGGCCCGTGACGGTCACGCGCTGCAGCGCGACGCCGTCGATATCGACGCCTCTGACGTCGTCCACCTCGAACCGGACGCCCACGATCGCGTCTGCGCCATATTCGGCCGCTTCGCGTTTCAAGGCCTCGATCGCCATCTGGCGTTCGGCCTCGGAGCCGGGCTCATCGGCCGCCCGCCATCGGGCGGCCGCCTTGACCCGACCGATCGCCGTCGTCTTGCGGCCGTCCTCGAGACTGCTCGAAAAGCTGACCTGCATCCGTCCGATCCGCGCCGGGTTGTGATGTCCCGCCATTACCGCACGGCGCCTTTCCGGCCGGTTAAGAGACCATGGATTCTTGGTTGGGATTGTTTGTCGCGGAGGAAGTCGGCGAAAAAAGCGGCGCCGCGGCGCCGCTCCAGATCAACCCTTGTCTTGCGACTATTCGCTCGCCGCCGCTGGCTCCGCCACCTGGGCTTTTTCCAGGTCCGCGCCGGTCTGCTGATCGACGACGCGCATGGATAGCTTCACCTTGCCGCGGTCGTCGTGACCCAGCACCTTGACCTTCACCTTGTCGCCTTCCTTCACGACATCCGTCGTCTTGGCGACGCGGCTCTTGGCGAGCTGCGAGATGTGGACGAGGCCGTCCTTCGAGCCGAAGAAATTGACGAAGGCGCCGAACTCGACCGTCTTCACCACAGTGCCGTCGTAGATCTGGCCGACTTCCGGTTCGGAGGCGATCGACTTGATCCAGTTGACGGCGGCCTTGATCTTGGCGCCGTCGCTGGAGGCGATCTTCACCGTCCCGTCGTCCTCGATGTTGATCTTGGCGCCGGTCTTCTCGACGATCTCGCGGATCACCTTGCCGCCCGTGCCGATCACCTCGCGGATCTTGTCGGTCGGGATCTTCATCGTCTCGATGCGCGGGGCGAACTCGCCGAGTTCGGCCCGAGCCCCGGTGATCGCCTTGCTCATTTCGCCGAGGATATGCAAGCGCCCTTCGCGCGCCTGGGCGAGCGCGACCTTCATGATCTCCTCGGTGATGCCGGCGATCTTGATGTCCATCTGCAGCGACGTCACCCCTTCGCTGGTGCCGGCGACCTTGAAGTCCATGTCGCCCAGATGGTCCTCGTCGCCCAGAATGTCGGACAGGACCGCGTAGCGCGAATCCTCGAGGATAAGCCCCATCGCGATGCCCGCGGTCGGACGCTTCAGCGGCACGCCGGCGTCCATCAGCGCAAGCGACGAGCCGCAGACCGTCGCCATCGAGGAGGAGCCGTTCGAACTCGGTGATCTCCGACACGACGCGGATCGTGTAGGGGAATTCCGCCGCTGTCGGCAGCATCGGACGGATCGCGCGCCAGGCAAGCTTGCCGTGCCCGATCTCGCGCCGGCCGGGCGAACCCATGCGACCCGTCTCGCCGACCGAATAGGGCGGGAAGTTGTAGTGGAGCAGGAAGCGCTCCTTGTAGGTGCCATCGAGCGAGTCGACGTACTGCTCGTCCTCGCCGGTGCCCAGCGTCGCGACGACGAGCGCCTGCGTCTCGCCGCGGGTGAACAGGGCGGAGCCGTGGGTGCGGGGCAGAATTCCGACCTGCGCCAGGATGGGACGAACGGTCGTCAGGTCGCGGCCGTCGATGCGGCTCTTATGGTCGAGGATGTTCCAGCGCACCACTTTCGCCTGGGCATTGTGGAACGCTTCGGCGACTTCGGAAGCCGGGAACCTGGCCTCGCCGCCCTCGGGGACGAGCGCGGCCATGACCTTCGCCTTGACGGCGTCGACCGCGGCGTAGCGTTGCTGCTTTTCGGTGATCGAATAGGCGGCGCGCAGATCGGCTTCTCCGATCTCCAGCACGGCCTTCTCCACTTCGGCGCGATCGCTTGCCGGCAGGTCTCGCGGCTCCTTGGCGGCCTTCTCGGCCAGCCGGATGATCGCCTGGATGACCGGCTGGAAGCCGGCATGCCCCGTCATGACCGCCTTCAGCATGGTCTCCTCGGATAGCTCCTGGGCCTCCGATTCGACCATCAGAACTGCGTCCGCGGTGCCGGCGACGACGAGGTCGAGGGTCGAGTCCTTCATTTCCTCGACCGTCGGGTTGAGCCTGATCTCGCCCTTGATGTAGCCGACCCGCGCAGCCCCGATCGGCCCCATGAAGGGCACGCCGGAAAGGGTGAGCGCCGCGGACGAGGCGATCATCGCCAGAATGTCCGAATTTGACTCGAGGTCGTAGGAGAGCACGGTCGCGATAATCTGGGTCTCGCAGCGGAACTCGTCGGGAAACAGCGGGCGGATCGGACGGTCGATGAGGCGCGAAGTGAGCGTCTCGCGGTCGGAGGGCCGTCCCTCGCGCTTCAGGTAGCCGCCCGGAATGCGGCCGGCGGCGAACGCCTTCTCCTGATAGTGAACGGTCAGGGGGAAAAAATCCTGCCCGGGCTTCGCCTCCTTCAGCGAAACCGCTGTCGCGAGCACGGTGGTCTCGCCCCAGGTGGCGTAGACGGCGCCGTCGGCCTGACGGGCTACGCGCCCGGTTTCCAGCACGAGCCTGCGCCCGCACCAATCGATTTCTTCGCGTTGAATATCAAACATCTTTTCATCATCCTGCGGTTGAGGATGCGAAAGCCCGCGGCCTGCGCCGCTCTTCTGACTTCGTCATCGGCAAGACGGCGGGAGGCTGGGCGGATGAACGCTCCAGCCCCCGGCGATCCTGCCATGACGCGCGGCTCTCGCATGTCGTACGGGTGGCGGCCCAATGCCGTCGCCCGGTCGTGAGGGGCGCGGACCGCGCCCAGCGCCGGTTCAGCGGCGAATCCCGAGGCGCTCGATCAGCGTCTTGTAGCGGGCCTCGTCCTGCTTCTTGACGTAGTCGAGCAGCGTGCGGCGCTGCGAAACCATCTTCAGCAGGCCGCGACGGGAGTGGTTGTCCTTCACATGGGTCTTGAAATGGCTGGTCAGATTGGCGATGCGCTCGGTGAGGATCGCGACCTGCACTTCCGGCGACCCGGTGTCGCCGACTTTCAAGGCATACTGGTTGATGAGCGCGAGCTTGCGCTCGGTGGTAATCGACATCGGACTGTTCCTTGGTGTTTTTTGGGGGCCGAAGCCCGCCTGACAATCGAAAGAGCGGCCGAACCGGGATGTCGTCCAGGTCGGTCGCTGCTGCCCGCGCTTGTCGCGGAGCGTCGGCTTATACAGATTTTGCGGCCGGACGCCAGCGGTTTGTTTGACAGGTCGCCAGCGCAGACGCTGGGTGAACTCCCGCCGACCTGGATCGCGGTTCGGCGTGCGAGCGCGCCTGTCCGTCTGCCGCGGCGCCGGAAGTCCGGATTTGCAAAACCGATCGCGGACGCGCACGGGCGCCGAAAACAGAGCCATGAAAGCGTAGAACGGCTTTTATTTCGCGGGGGAAAGGGGCGGGTACGGGACGCACAAGCGCTCTCCGGCTCGCTGAAGCGCGTTTCTGGAATGTCGCAAATGGGCGGATTGTGTTGAAATAACTCCTGAATCGGCCGGTCGTCGAAAACCGCATTTGCTGATCCGCATGCCTTGATTGGCGTTGAAGGTGCCATTGGTGAGCCCACGAAGCTCGCCCGCCGGCAACCGCTTGTGTAAGCCGAACCTCGAGGCAAAATTTTTCGGCGCGCGTCATTGGCCTCGCCAATTGTGATCGAACCGAAAATCGGGGTTTTTCAACACAGTCGGAGGAGAACGGGCATAGAATGACCACCTCGCGAAGCACCGGGGTCTGCGCCGAAGCGGGCATTCCCAATCGCCGCGCCGACTTTCATTGAGCTGAAGGCCGCCTACAGGAACATCCGCGCCGGCTTCGCGATCGAGCGTCGACTCGTCTTCCGGCGCTGTCGCGATCCGGCCGGCCGTGCTGCGAGAGAGCGTCCGGCCCTCCTATCAACGACCTCCAACGGTGAGAATGCGCCGCGCCGCCTCGGGCTGTCCTCCCAGTGCGTTCGCCCGGACGAATGATGTTGCGGACCATGCCCGGCGTGCGCCCAACCTTTGGGCGAATTCGGTTGGAGGTTGCAATGTCGGGTCGTGAAAAAGGAGCGGCGCAAAACCTCTCCTTCTTGAGGATACTTCAATGCGGGCAGGGCGGTTGGCCCGGCTTTCCGCATTCGCGCTCACCGCCAGGCTGAGGCCGACGTTGTTGCTCCTGCTGCTGCTGGCGCAACTGCTGCTGGCGCTGCTGCTGCTGCTGGCGCTGCATCTCTTGCTGCCGCTGCATCTCCTGCTGCCGTTGCATCTGCTGCTGGCGCTGCTGCTCCTCCTGCCGGCGCTGCTGCTCCTGCTGCTGCTGCATCTCCTGCTGCCGCTGCATCTCCTGCCGGCGCTGCTGCTCCTGCTGCTGCTGCATCTCCTGCTGCCGCTGCATCTCCTGCTGTCGTTGCTCCTGCTGCTGGCGCTGCTGCTCCTGCTGCTGGCGCTGCTGCTCCTGCTGCTGCATCTCCTGCCGCCGCTGCTGCTCGGGCTTTGAAGGCGGCTGACTCTGGGGGCGGAGGAGCTTGTCCGCCTGGCAGTTTCTCGCCGGGCGGGGCGGAGGCAGCCGCCGGCTTTCCCTCAGGCTTCATCGGCGGCAGTTTCTGCTCCTGGTTCGGCTCGCTGTTTTGTGCCGGCTGGCCGGGCTTGCCCAGGGGCGGCGCTCCCGGCGTCCCGCCCATGCGTGGCAGGCCGGTTCCTGGGACGAGCCTTTTCTCCTGTTCCTTTGATGCGCCCTTTGGCAAAGGCTGAACGTTCGACGGGAGTTGCGCCGTTCCGGCAGCCTTGGCCGGCACGACCGCGTTGGGCTTGAAATCGGCGGGGCGAGCGGTCGCAGCTATTGGCGGCTTGCCCTGATTTGTGCTTACGAACTGCTCGGGACGGATGGCTGCGGCGCGGATCTGATCCCTCTGTAGTGGGGTTGGTGCGATACGCCGCTGCGAAGCGATTCGCTGCTCGGCGGGGGTGGGCTTTGCGACAATTCCGCCGGGGCCGCCATTGTAGCTGACGCTGGAGACATTGGTGATGTTGTTGACGGTGACGGGCTTGTTATAGACGGTCGTAATGTTCGTGGTGCGAATGTTGTTGACCGCCGTATTGTAGAAGAAATTGCCTCCTTCCCATCGACCGCCATCGTAGCCGCGACCGAAGTAGCCGAAGCCGTAGTTGACTCCGCCGTAAAATCCGACCTCGTGCGCCCAGTAGCCGCGATGGAAAGCGTAAATGCCACCGACAAAGGCCCAGTAGCCCGGCGTCCACAAGAGACCCGGCTGGGGCGGCTCAACCCAGACGCCCGGCACCCAATAGTAATCGACGTTGTTGTAGGCCCAATAGCCGGGTGTCCAGTAATAGCCTGCCGCCGCCGGCGGCGGCTGGTCGTAATCCGGCAGCGGGGGCGGCGGCTCGTCGGCGTAGATCAGCGGCGCCGGCTGGCCGCCGGAATAGGGCACGCTGTTCGGGCTGATCGCGCCTTGCTCTGGCGACGGACACACGCAAGTCTGGGCGAAAACGGGCGCGACAATCGCAGTCGTCGAGCCTATGATGGTCAACGCAGTTATCGCGGTTCGCACGAATAACATGCCGGGCATCCTTACTCTCCGTCTAGGCGGCGCAACGGGACTGAGGAAACGTCTCTGGAAACGCATCCGATTTCTCCTGTCACCGCATACAATAGACCGCCTCGCCGATGAACGCGGCCTTAAGACATTGCCCCGGTGCAGCAGTTGGGCGTCGTCTTCGCTCTCGATGCGAGCGGCGCTGGAGGCCGTGCAATAACAACCTATAGTCCAAGGCTCGACCGAGGGCTTTGTTTCCCTTCACCGGCCTCAAACTCTCGACGCGCGCGGCCGGTCCGCCCGGGTTAAGCGCCGCACGCCGGTGTAATGAAGATGACGGCGACCTAGGCCAGGTGGCTTTGAACCTCATTTTGGGAGAATAGTGGGACGTGGCGCGACCCAATTCTGCGCGGTCAGCGCCCGTTCATAGGGCGGATCTTCAAGGCCTGCTAAGGGTCGATGCACGGTCGGTCGCGAACGGCTCAAAAGGGCGGACTGCGGCCGTAGACCGAAGGTCCGGTTCAGGATCGAAATCGGCCTGAGGCGCCTCCCCGGCCAGACTTATCGCGGCGACGGTGTTGGCGAGATGGCGTTGGCGCGCTCGAGCATCAGGGCTCGCTCGCGCGCGTTGCGGGTGAGCCGGGCGGCGCGCTCGAACTCGGTGCGCGCTTCCTCGCGCCGGCCGAGCTTCTCGAGCAGATCGCCGCGAACCGCCGCCAGCAAGTGATGGTCGGCGAGCGCTGCCTCCTGCATCAGCGCGTCGGCGAGCTCGAGGCCAGCGGCGGGACCAACCGCCATGCCGAGCGCAACCGCCCGGTTCAGCTCCACCACCGGCGACGGCATGATCTGCGCGAGCGCGGCGTAGAGCGCCGCGATGAGCGGCCAATCCGTTTGCGCCGCCGTCGGCGCGAGTGCATGGCAGGCGGCGATTGCGCCCTGCAGCGCATAAGGGCCGCGCGCGCCGTCGATCGCGGCGGCCCGGCTGAGCGCGGCAAGCCCGCGACGAATGAGAAGCTGGTCCCAGCGGCTGCGATCCTGGTCGAGCAGCAGGATCGGCTCGCCGCCCGGGCCAGTCCGCGCCTTTAGGCGGGAGGCCTGAATCTCCATGAGGGCGAGGAGGCCGTGGACCTCGGAGTCGCGGGGAGCGAGCCCGGACAGGATGCGGCCGAGCCGCATCGCCTCCTCGCAGAGCTGCGGCCGCGCCCAGTCCTCGCCGGCGGTCGCCGAATAGCCTTCGTTGAAGATGGCGTAAACCACCTCAAGGACGGACGGAAGCCGCTTGGCGCGCTGGTCGCCGCGCGGGATTTCGAAGGGGACCTTGGCCTCGGACAGCGTGCGTTTCGCGCGGACGATGCGCTGGGCGATCGCCCCGTCGGAGACTAGAAAGGCTCGGGCGATCTCCTCCGTCGTCAATCCGCCGACGAGGCGCAGGGTGAGGGCGACGCGCGCCTCCCGAGACAGCAGCGGATGGCAGGCGGTGAAGATCAGGCCGAGCAGATCGTCCCCGAGGTCGTCATCGAGGGCCGCGGTCGGATCGAGCTCCTCGCGCAGCGTCTCGATGCTGCGCGCCAGCTCCTCGTGCTTTTGCGCCGAGAGCTTGTCGCGGCGGAAGTGATCGGCGGCGCGGCGTTTGGCGACCGCCATGAGCCAGGCGCCGGGCCTGTCGGGGACGCCTTGCTTCGGCCATTGGTCGAGGGCGCTCACCAGCGCGTCCTGGGCCAGATCCTCGGCCAGCGCGACGTCGCGCACCAGGCGCGCCAGGCCGGCGACGAGCCTCGCCGACTCGATCCGCCAGATTGCTTCTATCGCGCACGTGATGTCGGCGGCCGTCATGGCCGCCGATTAGATCACGCCCGAGGGGCCGCGGTCACTTGTTACGGCCGATCCGTTCCAAGAGCTCGCGCTCCTCGCGCGCGATCGTCGGCCCGAAATCCTCCGGCTCATGGACGCGGCGGATCTCGATCACGTCGTCCGGGCTAGCCGGACAGCGCTTCACCCATTCGATCGCCTCCTCACGCGACGCCACCTGGATCATCCAGTAGCCGCCGATGACCTCCTTCGCCTCGGCGAAGGGGCCGTCCATCACCATGGGCTTGCCGCCAGCGAAAGATACGCGGGCGCCGGCGGAGGGCGGGGTCAGCCCGTCCATTGCCAGCAGGATGCCTGCCTTCTGCAGCTCCTCATTGTATTTTCCCATCTCCTTCACCGCCTCCATGTCGGGCATGAAGTCGGGCGGCAGGGGCTTGCTGTAGACGCCGGGGATCATGATAAGCATGAAGCGCATGGTGCGGTCTCCTCAGGTTTCACGAGCCGGGGGACGGCGGCCGGATCGACCAGCCTGTGCCCCCGCTCTGGGCTTACGTCGAGCAAGCCATCCGGGAATCGACAGGGTCGGCGAAAGTTCTTTCGAGCAAACGATGACCTCTTATCGCCTCCACTGAACGAGGAACCGTCATCCATTCTACGCAATTGAGCTGGCAACCGATCGGTCGCCGCGCCGATGGATCGCTTCGCGCGCGTGATGAGACGGTCGCAGCGCGCGTTGGAGGTCTTCTTCGTCGAATTCCAGCCGTCCGCCAACTCGTTTCAGGGACAATGCGGAGATCACTTTGCGGCCCGGCCTGTCGAAATGTCGCCGCTCAAAGGCTGTTCACGAAAAGCCTCGGAGTTCGGAAATATCCCCTTCGTCTGGTCTAGCTGTTGGCGCAGCACGCCGAGCATATCCGCCCGAAGGTCCTCGGCTAGACTAAGTACTTTTCGTCACGGGTTTGAGGGTAGTATTGGTCAAAATGGCCTCGGAGCGCCCGGCCGGACGCCTGGTCCGCCGCGTTGCGCCCCAAATGACCGCCTCCACTACCCGCTTTGCGAAGGTCATCGGAAAACGCCATCCCTGCCGGTCGTGGGGCTGTTTCGGCGTCCAACCGTTTGCGGACCTTCCCGATCGGCCTCGATACGAGCGGAGAACGCCGAAAAAGCGCGCGTAGACGCTACGGGCAGGAGCGCCAGAAGCGGCTCTTTGGCTCTCATGTGACTCAGCTCGAGGCGAACCACTCGCTCTTGAACTGATGCGCCAACTCCCACGCCTTGACCGCCGCTTCGTCGTCGCACCGAGCGAAGGCCGGCTCTCTCGACATCGAGAATTCGTTGTCGTTGATGCGGCCGAAAATGAAACAAGCGTTTTGGTATTCGCCTAGCATTCAATTCTTCATATGGAGCGTGATCCTCGAAAAAACTGTATCGAGAGAGCGACCCTTGAAGTCAGACGTCCCGAAATCGTAAAGTTTAGGCTCGATCGTTGTGATTTCCCAATGATCGGCCATGTTGTCGGTCAGCCAGGTAGCATACGCTGGGTAGAAACTGCCGATTTGGCCATTCTGGTCTTTTGTCCAGGCGATGATCTCAGAACTTAGGCTGTCAGCTGCAGCATTCGCGCTGTCCCCGAATTTCTGCCTGAGAGCGTCCTGTCGCGCTCGTTGCGTTTCGCTGAGCTCTTGCTTGTGTAGAAGCTCAAGGTGTTTCTGATCCTCGTTCCTTTGCTTCCGCTCATTCTCCTGTACTGCCGCAATTCTAGCCTTCTCCGCCAGCGCCGCGTCCTCTCGATCAACGTCAGCGGGCGAATTCCACAAGCTGGAAACCCTATAGACGACGTTATTGCGCTTAAAGGCGGCGGTGAGCATCTTCAAGTCCGCAGCCGATGCATAGACGGCCCCACATTGGCCTTTCTGGGCGCTGATGAATGCGTCGTCGATGGTAGTGTCTTTAATGACAACCTGTGTCTGCATTTCGAGGTTGAGTTTGGTTTCGACGCGTATGAGCAGTTGGTGGTGACTAGGAATTTTGGCTCCGACTGCGACACAGAGGTTCGGCGATCCAGTCTGCAGGAGTACGATTCCGAAACCGTACGGCGCTCCGTCGGCGATGTTGGCCTCGTTCTTCTCAACCAAAGCGCGCTCGGCCTCAGCAAACTTGTTGAGGTCGGCCGCAGTTACCTCGGCGAACCTCCGATAGCTGCCCTCTTCAATTTGCTTGATGAGGGTCAGCGCGTCCTCCCGCTTCGAACGGAGAAAGGCGCTCCGCTGCGTCGCGACGATGTCATAGTTGAGCAACTGTTCAGGATTGCACGGTTCGACAAGTACGGCGACCTGCCTCGGGTCGGTCCTTGCCGATATTGCCTGCTTTACGATGAGCGCCAATTCATCTGGGTTCTGTCCAAACAAACAAACGCTCGCCTGATTTTGAGCGAAAACAAAATCTCCGCGCAGATTTTGGGCGACATGAGGCGCGCTCGGACTCGCGTTGTAGAGGATCTCCACATCACCGAGATCACCCTCCACGAGGAAACGGTTCTTGTCAGTAACGGGTAGTTTGACCGTTGACTCCGCTTCCTCGGTTTGCGGGTTCGGCGTTGGTTCCGCCTTCTTCTGCGAAGAACTCGCAGCCTTTTTTTGCGCCGCAATGAACTCGTCTTCCAGATTTGCCTCGCGGATGGCTAGATCAACTTTGTTGACTAAGGGCTGCAACTGGTTCAAATTAGCCTGTTGAAGTGCAGGATTGAGTTGTTTGACGAGACTCGCGAAGGCGGGTACCACATCTGCAGACGGATTTCTTCCAATAAAGTCGAGGATGAAGTCGCGCTCTTGTTCACCACGACGAATGGCGTCACTGAGATATTGCGCAGCCATCTTCTTCTGTGCTTCGGCTTGATCCGCGAGGTGCTGTTGATAATCCCTGTCGTGACTTCAGACTTGCGCTGAGTTCGGTCATTCTCCGCTCGATCTCGTCTGGGTCTCCGGACTTGATTCCGGCCCTCAGGGCGGTGGTTCTATCGATATAATCGAGCAGATTGGGTGACTTCGAATGTTCTTTGATGAAGCCGTCGACATCTTCCAATAGCGCCTTCGCAGCCGCAATTGCTTTTTCAGCGCGGGCAGCCCGTTCTTTTTCGACCTGCACAGGGTCCGGCGGGGGAGCGACGGGCGCGGGAGGGACGGTCGGGGCTTGTGGAGCCCGCGGCTCCGGCGCGGGAGTAACTTCCGGTAATAGGCTTGGGTTGACTGCGGTGATCCGCAGTCGTCCCTTTCCGCTGTCGTCGAACTTTGCGGCCCAGATATATCCATTGCCGCCCCCCATATGGAAGACCGGCAGGCCCTCGCGGGCGGACTTCCCAGAGTCGCCAAGGAAATCGATGAGGAGACCGGCAGTAATGGTGTCGCCGCGTCGGAGCGCGTCCATTGTCGGTTGGTCGAGGGGGGTCAACGTCACGTCCCCCCAGGTCGCAATGACCGAATGAGGCGCATCCGGGCGGGGCGCGCCGTTGTAGATTCGGGGGACTGTCGAAAATCCTGGGAAAGGCGTTGGATCTCTCGGTCGGCGTCGCCAGTCCCGAAATAGGCGGGAATCACGTCCTGAAGGACGAAGACCAACCTATTGGCGTCGGAATGGAGGATCGTCACCCACGAATCGTACCGACCGAACTTGCCCAGGAGAGAGTGCTTGACCCCACACCATGTAAACCCGGGAAACTCAACGCTTGGACGGCATTTATAGGCCTTGTAGGCAGCACTATCGGGATAAACCTCGCTGCCTACCGAGAGGCCTTCGACCACGAAGTCGGAGCTGGGGCCTGTCGCCGCGGTTACGGCGCCCGACATCGGGGACTGGTTTGTCGTATCTCCGGCACATCGCGCAAAAAGCGTCCGCACGCGAGGGTCGTTCGGGCCGATGCCTCTGGCGGCCAATTGATCGACTGTCAAGTGTTGCGATGCAAGGCAATTATACTCCGAAAGCGGGCGACCCCGCCATTCTTGCCGCGCCTGGTTAGCAAGCGCCGAATTCAATATGACGCCAATTATTCCGCCGATATCGGGAGTGTTCTGTCCAGCCTCCGAAGGAACTGCGCAGCCAAGTACAATCGCAGCAACGAGTGAGTTTGACCAGAAACGCCAAATTTTGAATGTCATATCCCCGCCCTCCATACCTCTTGGGAAGGCTGCCCCTAGATCAATCGCTATCCTCTGCCGTTAATTTGGACGATGCAAGACCTCAAACTGACGCATGCGCGCCCCTCGCCCAGGACCCCTCACCTCTGCTCGATTGGCACCCTGTGTGCCTCCGGCCTGGAGATCGTGAGCCACGCCAAAGAGGCACGAATCTCGCACGAGGCCTGTTTTCGAGGCTGAGCGCACGTTCCGTTCACAAGTCGTCGAAGCGCAATTTTTGGTTCCGGTTTTCAGTGATTTGCCCTGCGTGCGCGTACGAGCGCCTGAACAAGCAGCGTCGACGCCCCGCGCTGGCCCATGGCCACGCCATCAAGTAACATTCGGGCTGGACCAATCCGCAAGGCTTGGTCGCACGACCCTCAATCAGTTCCGGTTTCGAAATCACAGGTCAATCCATGGACGCAGGCGGGAAATCGCTCCGCCCTGAACCCCAGGAGTTTTTTGGCGACCGCCTTTTTCGGCTCGTCGTCGAAGCGGCCCCGAACGCCATGGTGATGACCAAGGCGACGGGTGAGATCGTCCTGGTCAACGCCCAGGCCGAACGTGTTTTCGGTTATTTGCGGTCTGAACTGCTCGGGCAACCGGTGGAACTTCTCGTTCCGAAAAGATTTGCCGGGCGTCATCCAGGCTTACGCCGGTCGTTTTTCGCCGATCCGACGCCCCGACCTATGGGTGTCGGGCGCGATCTCTATGGCCTGAGGAAAGACGGAACAGAGTTCCCGGTCGAGATCGGCTTGAACCCGATCGACACCGACGATGGCGCCATGGTTCTTGCGGCCATCGTGGACATAACCGAACGCAAGGCCGCCGAAACCGCACTGCTCGACAGCGAGCATCGACTCAGATCGTTGGCTGCAATCGTCGAATCGTCGGACGACGCCATCATCGGCGCCGATCTCGACGGCGTCGTGACAAGCGCAAACAAGGCGGCCGAGCGCGTCTTCGGCTACGGCTCGTCCGAACTCGTCGGACAGTCGATCTCGCGCTTGACCCTTCCCGGTCGCGGCGACGACATGATCGACATTCTCGGCCGAATCAAGCGAGGCGAGCGCGTCGACCATTACGAGACCTTGCGCCGGCATCGCGACGGATCGATTCTTCATGTCTCGCTGACCGTCTCGCCGATCTTCGACGTTGCAGGCGCACTCGTCGGGGCCTCGATTGTCGCTCGCGACATCACCGCGGCCGCCAAAGCCGACGCCGCGCTGAAGGAATCGCAGATCAAACTCCAGGCATTGCATTCCGAGCTGTTGCACGTGTCGCGGCTCAGCGCGATGGGGGAGATGGCTTCGGCGCTTGCGCACGAACTCAATCAGCCGCTCGCGGCAATCAGCAATTACATGAAAGGGTCGCGTCGGCTCTTGGCCTCCAGCACGGGAATCGACGCCGCCAAGATCGAAACCGGCCTCGACAAGGCGGCGGAACAGGCGATCCGCGCCGGCCAGATCATACGGCGACTTCGAGATTTCGTGGCGCGCGGGGAATCGGAAAGGCGGGTGGAAAGCATCGGCAAAATGGTGGAGGATGCGGGCGCGCTCGGCCTTGTGGGCGCCCGGGAGCGCGGCGTCTTGCTGACCTTCGACCTCGATCCGACGGTCGATCTGGTCATCGCCGATCGCGTCCAAATTCAGCAGGTCCTGGTCAACCTGTTTCGCAATGCGATCGAGGCGATGACGGAGACTGCGAATCGCGAGCTCGTCGTAACAAGCGCCCGCGCCGCCGACGACATGCTGGAAATCAGCGTGTCCGACACCGGGCATGGCCTTTCCGAGAGCGCGCTCTCCAATCTGTTTCAACCCTTCTTCACCACCAAGGACGCCGGAATGGGCGTCGGGCTGTCGATCAGCCGAAGCATCGTCGAAGCCCACGGCGGCCGAATGCGCGCCGAGCCCAACGATCGGGGCGGCGCGAGCTTTCGCTTCACCCTCCCCATCGCCCAGCAAAAGGAGGACGGCGATGGCTGACGGGGCGGTCGTCTACGCCGTCGACGACGATGTCGCCATGCGCGAGTCGCTCGCCTTTCTCCTCGACGCCGCCGGGTTCACGGTCGTCGCCTTCGAAACCGCATCGAGTTTCCTCGAGGCTCTGCCGGGGATCGATTCGGGATGCGTCGTCACCGACGTCCGGATGCCCGGCATCGACGGCATCGAGCTCTTGAGGCGCGTGAAGCAGGCCAAGCCGGCGCTATCGGTGATCGTCATCACGGCGCACGGCGAGATTCCTTTGGCGGTCCAGGCGATGAAGCTTGGCGCGATCGATTTTCTCGAAAAGCCCTTCGAAGACGAGCGGCTTATCGAGGCAATCCGGACTGCTGTGGCCGACACCACGGACAGGGCGAGAGCGGAAGCGGCAGCCGCGCAAGTCGCCTCCCGCGTCAGCGCTCTCAGCCCAAGGGAGCGTCAGGTCATGGAGGGTCTCGTCGCGGGCCTCTCCAACAAGACGATCGCTCGCGACCTGAACATCAGCCCCCGCACCGTCGAGGTCTATCGGGATAACGTGATGACGAAACTGCAGGCCGCCAGCCTGTCCGAACTCGTTCGCCTTGCGGTGCGCGCCGGCGTCCTGAGGGATTGACTTATGTCAAGATCGACAGGGCCAATCGGCCCTATTCATCCTTCGGGCCGAGTTCTTCTGCCCGAGGCGCCCGTTCCGGGCACGGATGTTCGATGGACAAGAAGCCATTCGTGGCTACCGTGTATGTCGCGGACGATGATCCGGACGTGCTGGTTTCGCTGCGGTTCCTTTTGGAGGCCGAAGGGTTCAAGGTGAAGACCTTCGCCGACGGCCAGGCTTTGCTCGAATCCGACTTGCCCGAACCGGGCGACTGCCTCATCATCGATTACAAAATGACGGGAATGAACGGGCTGGAGCTCGTTCGCAGATTACGTGACCATCGCGTCGAGGCCCCGGTCGTTCTCATTACCGCCTACGAAAACGCCGCGGCGAAGGCGGCGGCGTCGGGCATAAGGCATGTCGTGCTGAAGCCGCATATCGAGGAAAGCCTGGTCGCGCACGTGCAGGACGCGCTGCGCGAAGCGGGAGCGGCTTGACCCGACCTCCGTAAATTCCCTTAGGCGACGGCCCTTAAGGCATCGACCGAAATTTCGCGACCAGGCGAAGCCGTCTAGCGTCGCTTCATCGCCGGTAAGGAGATGAAGACAATGCTACACGAGACCGTCGCCGATCAGATCGCTCTGCCGTTCGCCCCGCCGGCGCACGCCGACAAATTCCCGTTCTTCGCCGATCGGCCCGCTCTCGTCGCGAGCGAGCACTCCTATCCCGGCGACACGGAGATCTACGGCGAAGGCGAGCCGGCCGAATACGTCTACCAGGTGGTCTATGGAGCGGTTCGGACGTCCAAGGTTTTAAACGACGGCCGGAGGCAAATCGGGGCTTTTCACCTTCCCGGCGACGTGTTCGGCCTCGAATGCGGCGCCGAGCACTCCTGGTCCGCCGAGGCCGTCGTCGACACCACGGCGCGCATCTTGAAGCGGCGCGCGCTGGAGAGAACGGCGCGAACGGACCCAGAGGTCGCCTGCAGCCTGTGGTCGACGACCGCGGCGGATCTGCGGCACGCCGAGAGCCGCATGATGCTCCTGGGGCGCAAGACTGCCGCCGAACGGGTCGCGAACTTCGTCCTCGAAATGGATCGCCGGCTCTCGAAGGTCCACATGGTCGAGCTGCCGATGTCTCGGAGGGACATCGCCGACTATCTGGGCCTCACGGTCGAAACCGTATCGCGGGCCCTGTCGGAGCTGAACGAATGGGGCGTGCTGAACTTTTCCGGACCGCGCCAGTTCACGCTCATCAACCGCAGGCGCCTGGCGACGATGGACCTGTGATCGCCCCGGCGACGGCCCACAAATTCCCCTGATCGGGGAGATTCTTTCGCCTTAAATCCGCTGTTAGGCTGAAAAATCCCCTGTTCCTTGCGCGCAGCGAATTTTCGTGCAAACCCTTGGCGCGACATCTGTTTTCTGAGGCCCCCCGCCTCCTTCGCGCCGCAAGGCGAGAAATTCCCCTGTTTTTTTCCCTGTAACCAGAGAATGGGGCCTCCGCCCAAAGGCGCGGGGAGTCCGGCTTGCCTGCCAACGTCGGCGCGCGTTAGAAGCCCCCAACCGGGCCGATCTTTTCCCCTCGCCAAGTCCCCCCATGCCGACGACGCCTGAGCAGCTCATCGCCTTTTTCAATTCCCACGGCATTGCGACGACGACCGTCGAGCATCCGCCCTTGTTCACGGTCGAGGAGTTGCAGGCGCTGCGCGGCGAGATCCCCGGCGGCCACACCAAGAACCTTTTCGTCAAGGACAAGAAGGGCCGGCTGTTCCTGCTGGTGCTGGGCGAAGAGACCGTGGTCGACCTCAAGCGCGTGCACGAGAAGATCGGCGCGCAGGGGCGGGTCTCCTTCGGCTCGGCCGAATTGCTCCAGGAGGTCTGGGGCGTCGCGCCCGGCGCGGTGACGCCGTTCGGGGCGGTCAACGACGAGGCGGTTCGGGTCAGGGTGGTCCTGGACGAGACGATGATGCGGCATGATCGGCTCAATTTTCACCCTTTGGTCAACACGCGCACGACCAGTCTCGCCAGCGCGGATCTCGTGAAATTCCTGCGCGCGACCGGGCACGAGCCGGTGATCGTGACGCTCGGCGAGGAGGAGGCGCAGGTTGCATAACCCGCGCCGCGCCTCCATTTAGAACAGCGAAGAATTCTAATTGTGCGGCCGGTTACCCGACCGCTGGGCGGAGATTACAAAATATGGCGAATGCAAACGGCGCTGTTGCGCCCCTGGTGAAGACGGCAAGCCCGGTGAAGGACGTGACCACGGCCTCGTTCCGGGCGGACGTGCTGACGGCCTCCCAGCGGCAGCCCGTGCTCGTGGATTTCTGGGCGCCGTGGTGCGGTCCCTGCAAGCAGCTCGGCCCGGCGCTGGAGCGGGCGGTCGCGGACGCGGGCGGCAAGGTGGCGCTCGTCAAGATGAATATCGACGAGCATCCGCAGATCGCCGGCCAGCTCGGCATCCAGTCGATTCCCGCCGTGATCGCATTCGACAAGGGCCAGCCGGTCGACGGTTTCGTCGGCGCTTTGCCGGAGAGCCAGATCCGCGGGTTCATCGAGCGCCTCGTCGGCCCGCTCGGAGGAGGTTTCGCGGAGCTGCTGGCTGAGGCCGAGCAGGCGGCGGCAAAGGGCGACTCGGCGGGGGCGGCTGCGATCTACGCCGAAGTCCTTGCCGAGGACCCGGGCGACGCGAAAGCGATCGGCGGCCTCGCAAAACTTCAGATCGCCTTGGGGCAGCTCGAACAGGCCAAGGCCTTGCTCGCGACCGTCCCACCGCCCGCTCCGGGCAAGGACCACGATCCCGCGGTTGCTGCGGCTTTGGCGGCGCTGGGCGTGGCCGAGCAGGCGGCGACCGTCGGCGACCTGGCGCCGCTCCAGCAGGCCGTCGCGGGCAATCCCGACGACCATAAGTCGCGGTTCGATCTCGCGGTCGCGCTTTCGGCCAAGGGCGACCGCGAGGGGGCGGCTGACCACCTGCTCGAGATCATCCGGCGGGACCGCAAGTGGAACGACGAGGCGGCGCGCAAGCAGCTCTTGCAGCTGTTCGAAGCTTGGGGCCTGATGGATCCGGCGACGGTCGCCGCGCGGCGGAAGCTTTCGGCGATATGGTTCTGAGGCCGCGGATGAGCCGCCGGCAACGGGGAGACGGGAACGGGTCGAGAGCGATGAAGCTCAATCGCACCTATGCCGGTCCAGCGGACATGCCGGTAAGCATTCCGTTGTTTACCTTGGAAGGGGCGCTCCTCCTGCCCCGCCGGCCGATCCAGTTGACCGTGTTCGAACCGCGCTACCTCGCTATGCTTGACGACGCGCTGAGCGGCGACCGGCTGATCGGCGTTATTCAGCCGGCCAGTCCGGAAGCTGCGCCGGCGCCGGAGCTTTACCCCCTCGGCTGCGCCGGCCGCATCGTCCAATACGCCGAGATCGGCGACGGCCGGTGCTTTCTCACCCTCATGGGCGTGGCGCGTTTCCGGCTGGTCGAGGAAATGCACTACGCGACGCCCTATCGGGTCGCCCATGTCGATTACGCGCCCTTCGCCGAGGACTTCAAGCAGGGCGCGGGAGAGGAGGCCGTCGACCGCGACGGTCTGCTCGCGACGCTTCGCCGCTTCGCGGAAGTCAATGACGTCAAAGTCGTCTGGAGCGACATCAAAAAGGCGTCGAACGAAGCGCTCGTCAACGGCCTGTCGATGATGAGCCCATGCGGGCCCAGGGAGAAGCAGGCGCTGCTCGAGGCGCCCGATCTCAAGTCCAGGGCCGAGATGCTGGTGGCGATCACCACCATAGAACTCGCGCGAAGCGACGACGCAGGGACCCAGCTGCACTAGCTTTCGGCTGGAAGGCTGGAAACGCAGCGATTGCGACAGGCGGCGCGCCGAAGGCGCTACTCACCCCAGCGTTGCTCTGGTACACTTCAGACGGCTACCCGGCTTCCTGGAGTTGTCATGGAGTACGAAAACACGCCCATTTCCTCGAACATCGAGGACCGTCGCGGACAGGGCGGCGGCGGCATCGGGATGGGTGGCGGCGGGCTCGGCATCGGCGCGATCATCATCATTTTCGCCATCAGCTATTTCACCGGAATCTCGCCCCGGGTCCTCATGAGCGGGGCGGAGATGGTGGCGGGCAACAGCAGCCAGCCGCCGCCGCAAACGAGCGCCGTCAATCCGAACGACCCGATGCGCAATTTTCTCGCCCATGTCATGGGGCAGACGGAAGCGGTCTGGACGGCGGTGCTGCCGGCGCAGACGGGCGTCAAATATGTGCCCGCGATCCTCGTCATCTATGACGGTGCGACGCGGTCGGGCTGCGGAGGCGCACGCGCGGCGATGGGACCGTTCTATTGCCCGCTCGACAAGAAGGTTTACCTCGACACCTCCTTCTTCCGCGATATGAAGACGAAATACGGCGGCGGCGGCGATTTCGCCTACGCCTACGTGGTGGCGCACGAGATCGGCCATCACGTGCAGGACCTGCTCGGCATTCTCGACAAGGTCGACGCCGCCAAGGAGCGCGTGAGCCAGACCCAGGCGAACGCCCTTTCGGTCCGGGTCGAGCTCCAGGCTGACTGCCTCGCTGGGGTCTGGGCCGCCAACGCCAATGCGAAGTGGAAGATTCTCGAGCCGGGAGACGTCGAAAAAGCGCTGGCGACTGCGCAGGCGATCGGCGACGACCGCCTGCAGGAGGCGGCGCGGGGCTATGCGGTGCCGGACAGCTTCACCCACGGGTCTTCGGCAGAGCGAGCGAAGTGGCTGACGACGGGGCTGAAGAGCGGTCAGATCGCCTCCTGCAACACGTTCGCGCAGTAGGTCCGCTGCTCCACAACCCCACGACCGGGCGCATGGCACAGCGGATTTGTTCTCTTGGACGGTCCATTCCGCGCGGGGCCCCGGTGAAGTCGAGAGATATCAGCTAATTGCGCGAATGGGCGCCATTATTGCGACACAAACGGAACAGCCGATCCATTCGGCGGATCAGCGGATTCAGTCCCGGACAGCGGGAGCCGGGGACCCCCGTCCGCCTATCAAATTGGAAACCGAGGCACTGCATGGCCAATTGCGGCTTGACGAGCCGGCAACAACGGGCTATCCAGATGTTCATGATCTGTTCGGATGAACGCCCATGACCGGGCTCACGATCCTCCCTTCGAGCGGCGGCGCCCCGCAGAGCCGCGCGGCCGTCGCCGACCGCCTCGTCCCGAAGGAGCGCAGGCGCGGGCGGGGCGCCGCGACCAACGCCTCCGGCCGGTTCGAGGTCTATGCCCGCGAAGATTTCGACGACGGCTGGACACCGGAGGAGGCGCAACCGCTCGCGACCGAAGTGACCTGGGAAAGCCCCAAGGCCATCATCACCCGGAATGATTTGCCCGACATCTCCTTCGACCGCTCGATCAACCCCTATCGCGGCTGCGAGCACGGCTGCTTCTACTGCTTCGCAAGGCCCACTCACGCCTATATGGGTCTTTCGCCCGGGCTCGACTTCGAGAGCAAGCTTTTCGCCAAGCGGGGGGCGGCCGAACTGCTCGAGCGCGAGCTAGGGGCGCCGAAATATGCGCCCGCGACGATCGCGATGGGGACCAACACCGACCCCTATCAGCCGATCGAGCGAAATTTTCGCGTCATGCGCTCGGTGCTGGAGGTCCTGCGGCGCACCCGACATCCGGTCAGCATCGTCACCAAGTCGAATCTCGTCCTGCGCGACCTGGACATCCTCTCAGACTTGGCGCGCGACCGCCTCGTTAAGGCGTTCGTCTCGGTGACGACGCTCGACCGCGAGCTGGCGAGGAGGATGGAGCCGCGTGCGCCGACGCCGGAGAAGCGGCTCGAGGCGATCGAAAAGCTAAACGAGGCCGGCGTGCCGGCGGGGGTGATGGTCGCGCCGGTCATCCCGGCGATCAACGATTCCGAGATCGAGACGATCCTCGCGCGCGCCCACGCCGCCGGGGCGCGCGAGGGCGGCTATGTCGTGCTCCGCCTGCCGCTCGAGCTGCGCGACATGTTCCGCGAATGGCTGCAGGTCAATTTCCCGGATCGCCTGAACCGCGCCGTCTCGTTGGTGCAGTCGATGCGCAACGGCAAGGACTATGAGTCCAAATGGAGCCGCCGGATGGCGGGCTCGGGCCCCTATGCCTGGATGATCGGCCGCCGCTTCGAGATGGCGGCGCGACGCCTCGGCTATAACGAGAACCCGGCGAGGCTCCGGACGGACCTTTTCCGGAAGCCCTCGCCGGAGGAGGCGAAGGGAAAGGGCGCGCAACTCAGCCTGTTCTGACCCGTCCGAGTCGGCCCGAAAGGGTGCAGTCCGCCTCCCCTCTCCCTTTTCGGGCCACGATATTCACACATCTCAAGTCGCCGCGCGAACCCTTCTCTCCGAGGGAGAAGGGTTCTTTGGCGCGCCTGGCGAGCCAGTCAACCGCAAACCGTGGGACGGGGGAGATCTGCTGCGCCGAACGGATCGAACGGAAACAGTATCATCCGAGGTCGAGCGTCCACGTCTGCCCAACGAGATCGCAGCCGAATGAATGGTGGGGCAACTCGCTCACCAGACGAAATCCTGCCGCCTCATAGATGCGCCGAGCCGAGGTCAGCACGTCATTGGTCCAAAGCGTCAGCTCGCGATACCCAATCTCGCGAGCGCGCGCGATGCAAGTGTCGACTAGCTGCCGTCCAACGCCGCGACCGCGAGCGGCAGATTCGACATAAAGCAGCCTGAGCTTCGCAACCGCCCGATCGTCCGTCCGGACGAGAAACACCGAGCCAATGGTCACGCCCCGAGATTCGGCGATCCAGGCGGCCTCGCGCATCGGATCGTGCTCGGCGACGAATTTCCCGATTATGTCGGAGATCAGTCCCTCATAGGTCCAGTCCCACCCGTATTCCTCATGATAGAGGACGCCCTGGCGATGGATGATCCAACCGAGGTCGCCGGGCGCCGGGCCCCTGAGGCGAACGCCGTCATCCGTCTGGTCCTTCGTCAGCGCCAGACGGATGTCGCTCATAGCCGCGGCGAGGCGCTGCCGCCCCTCCTGATCAAGAGGCCAGACGAGCGCGTCCATCTGCGCCCGCGTCCCAGCTTCCATCTCGATGAACGTTCGCCGGCCTGCCTCGGACAACGATAGGAGCACATGTTTTCCGTACTGCGGACTGGCCCGGCGCCGAACGAAATCCCGCTGACGAAAGCGCGCGACGATCCGGCTCAGATGGGCCTTGTCCATCCGGAGCCCGCGGCCGATGTCGGCGGCCGTCCGACCGTCGCCCTCTGCATTCGCCAGTTCGTACAGGACCCGCGCCTCCGGAAGAGACAGGTCGCTTTCGGGCAGATGCTTGTCGAGGAGACCGATCTCGCGGGTGTAGAACCTGTTGAACGCGCGGACCTCGTCGACGAGCGTCATCGGAAACCCTTGTGTTGTCTTAGACAACATAGCGGATGACCTGCGCGAAAGGAAGGTCGAACATTGGACAACCGCCGGCGCAAAGCATCGCGAGTCGGTTCCCTCGGCGTCGCGGTGATTCTAGAACCCCTCTTCGGCGTCGCCCTTCGCCCATACTTTCGTCAGCCCGAAAACCCAATGCCGCGCTTCAAGCTCACAATCGAATATGACGGCGCGCCATTCGTCGGCTGGCAGCGGCAGCAGAACGGCGTCTCGGTGCAGGAGACGCTGGAAAAGGCGATTCTCGCGATGACGGGCGAGCAGAGTGTGGCGCACGGCGCCGGGCGGACCGACACCGGCGTTCACGCGTCCGGACAAGTCGCGCATGTCGATCTTCAGCGCGACTGGTCGCCGTTCCGGCTCATGGAGGGGCTCAACGCTCATCTTGCTCCGAGCCCCGTCGCAGTCCTGCAGGCGGAAGGGGCGGCAGATGATTTCGACGCCCGCCGCAGCGCGCTCGGCCGTGTCTATGTCTACAGAATCGTCAACCGGCGGGCGCCGCTGACCTTCGATCGCGGCCGCGCCTGGAAGGTGAGGCGCAGGCTCGACGTCGAGGTGATGCAGGAGGCGGCGCGCGCGCTCGTCGGCCGGCATGACTTCACCACGTTCCGCGACGCGCAATGCCAAGCGAAATCGCCCGTTCGCACGCTAGGGCAACTCGATGTCTGGCGCGACGGCGAGGCGATCATCTTCGAGGTCGGGGCGCTGTCCTTTCTGCACCGCCAGGTGCGCTCGATGATCGGTTCGCTGGTCGACGTCGGAGCCGGGCGCTGGACCGCGGCCGACCTCAAAGCGGCGCTCGAAGCCGCCGACCGGGCCCGCTGCGGTCAGGTAGCCCCGGCGTGCGGTCTCTATCTTGCGCGGGTCGAATATGCTGTCGGATAGCGCCAGCAGCCCGTACGCGGGTTCCGCGTAGCAGCCCACCTAGTGTTGCGTCTTTAACGCTTGGATCCCGCGCCGCCGGAAGGTCGTAGGCTCCAAGGGTCCGAGCAAGGCGCTTTTTTGTTTTTCAGCACCCGAGCAGGCGGCGCCGGCCCTTCGCCCGCCGCGACTCCGAGCGACTGGTCGTCTCCCTGTTACCGGCTGGAGCAGGGAGTTAATTCCCGATAATTCTCCCTGATATCTGCCCGACGCTGACATGTATTTCTTGCTCAAGTGACTGTAAACAAATGATTTTCGCTCAGGCCACAGGTGTTCAGTGTCGTCAATTCTCGCTCGGCAGGGAGGAACAGGGAGAAAATCGTTCCTGGCCGACGGCCGCCAGACGCCTGGGCGGCAATGCATCGTAAAGATTTCCAGAAACAGGAGCAAGCCGCCTTGCGTTTGATTCAGGACACTAGAGGCGCCGGCTCTCCTCGAGCCGCGCGTGCAGATATTGACCGTAGGCGCTCTTGCCGAACCGGCGGATGATCGCCTCGAACTGGGCGCCGTCAATGAAACCGAGCTCGAAAGCGATCTCCTCCGGGCAACAAATCTTGACGCCTTGTCGAGCTTCGAGCGTCCGGACGAAGTTCGCCGCGTCGACCAGTGAATTGGGGGTGCCGGTGTCGAGCCATGCGTAGCCGCGTCCCATGCGCTCGACGTTCAGCTCACCGGATTCGAGATAGGCGCGGTTCACGTCCGTGATCTCGTATTCACCCCGCGCCGAGGGCTTGAGGGCCTTCGCGATCTCGACGACTTCGGCGTCGTAAAAATAGAGCCCCGTGACGGCAAAGTTGGATCTTGGCCGGCCGGGCTTTTCCTCGATCGAGATCGCGCGCCCGCTCCGATCGAACTCAACGACACCGTAACGTTCGGGATCCGGCACGTGATAGGCGAAGACGGTCGCCCCCCTCTGGCGCTTCGCCGCGCGCTTCAATTGGTCGCCCAGTCCGGCGCCATAGAAGATATTGTCGCCGAGCACCAGCATCGCCTGGTCGCCGGCGAGGAAGGATTCGCCGATGACGAAGGCCTGCGCGAGCCCATTCGGCGTAGGCTGCTCGGCGTATTCGAAGCGCATGCCCCACTGCGCGCCGTCGCCGAGCATGCGGCGGAACAGCGGCAGATCCTGCGGGGTCGAGATGATCAGCACCTCGCGCAGCCCCGCCAGCATGGCGACGCAGAGCGGATAATAGATCATTGGCTTGTCATAGACCGGCACGAGCTGCTTCGAGACCGCCAGTGTGATCGGGTGCAGACGCGTGCCCGCGCCGCCCGCCAGAATGATCCCCTTCACCGCTCAACCCCGATCGTCGCTGCGGCCGGCTCTCCGACCGCAACGGGTGCGCTCTGCGTCTCCGGCAGTACGCCGAGACGCTCGCCTGCGTAGACTTTCTCGCGCAGCGGACGCCACCACCATTCATTGTCGAGGTACCAGCGGATGGTCTTTTCGATGCCGGTGTCGAAGCCCTCGATCGCCCGCCAGCCAAGTTCGCTCTCCAGCTTGGAGGCGTCGATCGCGTAGCGCATATCATGGCCCGGGCGGTCGGCGACGAATGCGATGAGCGTCTCGTACGGGCGCCCATTGGGCGAAGACGATCGAGGATCTTGCAGATCGTGCGCACGACGTCGACGTTGCGCCGCTCGTTACGGCCGCCGACATTGTATTTCTCGCCGATACGGCCGCGGCTTACGATCAGATCGAGCGCGCGCGCATGATCCTCGACATAGAGCCAGTCGCGCACGTTGGCTCCAGCCCCGTAGACCGGCAATGCCTCACCGTGGACCGCGTTGAGAATGACGAGTGGAATCAGCTTTTCGGGGAAGTGATAGGGACCGTAGTTGTTGGAGCAGTTCGAGATGAGGGCGGGAAAGCCGTAGGTGTGCGCCCAGGCCGAGACAAGATGGTCGGAGGCGGCCTTCGAGGCGGAATACGGCGACCTTGGATCATAGGGCGTCGTCTCGACGAACAGACCTCCCTCGCCGAGCGAGCCATAAACCTCGTCGGTTGATACATGCAGGAATTGGAACCGTTCGAGTTTCGTGGGCGGCAGCTCCTCCCAGTAGGCTCTCGCCGCCTCGAGCATGGAGAAGGCGCCGACGATGTTCGTTTGAATGAAAGCCTTGCTGCCGGTTATGGAGCGGTCGACGTGGCTCTCGGCGGCGAGGTGGATCACATGATCCGGCTGAAAAGTCCGGAACGCCTCCGAGACCGCGCGACGGTCGCAGATGTCGATCCTGGCGAAACGGTAGTTCGGAGCATTGTCGATTGTCGACAGGGAGGCGAGATTGCCCGCGTAGGTGAGAGCGTCGATATTCAAAACGTCGACGCCGGCGCCGACCAGATGCCGGCACACGGCGGAGCCGATGAACCCCGCGCCGCCGGTCACAAGCACGCTACGCGTCATTGGGTCTCCTGCGTCATGGGGATCAGCTGTGCACGGCACGTGGCGAGCGATAGGCGCCGGTCCGGCAATTCCAATCCGTACAGGCTGCGCACCTTTCCGTGTCCAGACGCGCCCCTGCGTGTCTTTTAGCGCCTGTGACGGCGACGCGCGTCATTCGGGCAGTTCCTCGGCCTCGCGCAACCGCGGCCAGCGCCGGTCCTTGTCCGAAAGAATTGGCCCGGCCGGCGGCAGCGGCCAGGTGATGCCGATATCCGGGTCGTCCCACGCGATCCCTCGATCATTGTCGGCCGAATAGACCGCCGTCGTCTTGTAAAGAACCTCGGTCTCGGGATCGAGCGTGACGAAGCCATGGGCGAAGCCGATCGGCACGAGCAACTGTCGCCAATTTTCGGCGGACAACTCGATGGCGACGTATTTCCCGAACGTCGGTGACGATCGACGGATATCGACTGCGACGTCAAGAATACGTCCTCTGCTAACCCGAATGAGCTTGTCCTGAGCAAAGGGGGACGTCTGGAAATGCAGCCCCCGCAGGGTGCCGGCAGCGGCCGAGAGGGAATGGTTGTCCTGGACGAATTCAAAGTGAAGGCCTACGCTCTCGAAAGCGGTCCTGTTGTACACCTCGGAGAAAAATCCTCGGGCGTCGCCATGTTTCTTCGGGGTCACAATCTTGATCCCTGGTATTGCCGCGTCTTCAACAAGCATCGGCTCTTCCGCGTTGGCCTTCGGCCTCGCGATGCTCGCAGGCCGGCGCTTCTTTGCCAGAAGCCGCTGTTCCCCGCCACACCAAAGAGCCAAATTCGTTGACGCACTATTTCGGTAACGTCGGCTAATGGATCGCTTTCCCATGCGCCAGAGGTGCTTTGCGCCTGCAAGCCAGACGTGAGGAGCGGGCTCCCTCGAGCCTCAATCGATCCCCTGCGTCAACTTGACAGACCCTCATGCTTCACGCGAATCTCATGTTTGAAGGATGCGGGGATCTGCTTGTTGAGGCTTTGGACGCCCCTCGCACCTAGCCTTCTGGAGCGTCCGGCAGTCGGATGGATGAGCCCGCTTCCGATCCCTCCCAGCCCTATCGCGGCCTGATCGCCGCATACACCGACTCGATCCGCGCCAGCGATTTCAAGGCAAATATCGCTATTCTGTTTGTCGCCTTCATGATGGGCCCGATCCTCGGAAACTACACGAAGTTTCCGAGCTATCTGCCGATCCCTTTCGTCCTGCTGCCCTTCCTGATTGTCTATCTTTGTCTGTTCCTTGTGCTCATCCCGCGCTACCCCAAGCGTGGCAGCAAGAACTTCCTTGTTTCGCGGATGGCCACCGCCGCCGATTTCGGGAACGTCGCCGAAACCGAGGACGAGATCGAGCAATTGAAGCTGCGGTGCGCGGTGCTGTCGGAGCTTCTGTGGTGGAAGACGTTTTACATCAACGTCGGCTTCGTCGTGGCGATGGTTTGCATCGTCCTGACGATCGTGCTGTTGCTCTACGTCTGGTCCGCCTGACCGCCGAAAGCGTTGTGCGGCCACCCCCGACGGAGTTGCGTGCTTTTTCGAGTTCGACGAAGGTCGCCGACGCTCGCATCATACTGGAAGAGAGTGCGCATCGCGGTCGAGCCGCGCCTCGATCTCAGCGACGATGGCCCCGAGCATGGCGTTGATTTCAAAATCCTTGGGGGTGTAGACCGCGGCCACGCCGGCTTTGCGCAATCTCTCGGCGTCCGCCGGCGGGATGATGCCGCCGACTACCAAGGGGATGCGCTCCAAGCCAACCGCGCGTAGTTTCGAGAGAACCTCTTCCGTCAGCGACACGTGCGATCCAGACAAGATCGACAAGCCGATGCAATGCACGCCTGATTTCGCGCGCTCGACAATCTCGGCCGGGCTGAAACGGATGCCGTCGTAGACCACATCCATGCCGGCATCGGTGGCGCGAGCCGCAATCTGCTCGGCGCCGTTGGAGTGGCCATCGAGGCCGGGCTTGGCGATAAGGAACCTGATTCGGCGGCCGAGCTTGAGGGACACGCGCTCGATCTCGCCTCGCAGGGCCTCGAGCCCGGCCGCTTCCTGCCTGGCCTTTGGCGAGACGCCCGTCGGCGCACGGAACTCCCCAAACTCGGCGCGCAGCGCGTCGCCCCATTCGCCCGTGGTGACGCCCGCCTTGGCGGCTTCGATCGAGGCGGGCATGATATTGGCTCCGCTCGCAGCAGCGAGCCGCAACGCTCGGATCGCTTCCCGCACCCGCGTCTCGTTCCGTGCGAAGCGCCAATTTTTCAACCCTTCGATCTGTTGCGCTTCAGCTTCGGCAGACGGAACCATGATGCAGTTTTCGCCCTCGGTCAGCGGCGAGGGCTCGGAGTTCGTGAAAGCATTGACGCCGACAACAACCTGTTCGCCCCGCTCGATGGACTCGAGCCGACGCATGTTGGATTCGACCAGCTTCGCCTTCAGCGAGCCGCCTTCAATCGCTTTCACCACGCCACCCATCGCGTCAATTGCGACGATTTCGTTGAGCGCTTCTGACTTGAGCCTCTCAACGAGGGCGGCGATTTCGGTGCTGCCATTGAAAATATCCCCGAACTCCAAGAGATCTGTTTCGTAGGCCATGATTTGCTGCAAACGAAGCGACCATTGTTGGTCGAACGGACGCGGCAAGCCAAGGGCCTCGTTCCAGGCAGGCAACTGCACGGCGCGCGCGCGGGCGTCCTTGGAGAGTACGACCGACAGCATCTCGATCAGGATTCGATAGGCGTTGTTCTCCGGCTGCGATTCGGTCAGACCGAGCGAATTAACCTGTACGCCGTAGCGAAACCGCCGCTTCGACGGGTCCTTTACGCCGAATTGCTCGAGTGTGATCTCATCCCATAGCGCGACAAACGCCCGCATCTTGGCGAGTTCTGTGACGAAGCGCATGCCGGCGTTGACGAAAAACGAAACCCTTCCCACCACTTCGGCGAAGCTTGTCTCATCGAACTCCCGGGACTGGCGCACCCGATCAAGCACCGCGATCGCAGTCGCCAGGGCATAGCTCAATTCCTGCACCGGAGTCGCGCCGGCCTCCTGGAGATGATACGAGCAGACATTGATCGGGTTCCATTTCGGCGTCTCGCGGGCGCAAAACAAAATCAGATCCTTCGTCAACCGTAGCGAAGGGTCAGGCGGGTAGACGTAAGAGCCGCGCGCCAGATATTCCTTGATGATGTCGTTCTGGGTCGTCCCTTGCAGCTGGTCCCGGCGCGCGCCCTGCTCATCGGCTGTCGCGATGTAGAGCGCCATCAGCCACGGCGCCGTGGCGTTAATGGTCATTGAGGTATTCATCGAGGAAAGCGGGATCTCCTCGAACAGCGTTCGCATATCGCCGATGTGCGAAATCGCCACGCCGACCTTGCCGACTTCGCCGCGCGCCAGCGGATGATCGCTGTCTAGGCCTGTTTGTGTCGGCAGATCAAACGCAATAGAGAGTCCGGTCTGCCCCTTGGCCAGATTCTGTCGATAGAGCCTGTTCGATTCCCGCGCCGTCGAATGGCCGGCATAGGTGCGGAAAAGCCAAGCCTTGTCTCGACGCGCCCCGAACGCCAGCCTATCCGCTTCCGCCATCGCTCTCCTTTCACGCCGACCGACCGGCGCACAATCTTGTCACTTCTTGGTTGGTGAGGATTTTGTGCGAAGCACAATCGCAGAAAACGATTTGGCGCGCCACATTTTTGAGTCCGCTCGCCGCTCTAACCCGCGAATCTTGCGACTTTGGATGAATGCATTGTTCAATCCCGCAACCTGGTGGCCGCGCGGCGAAAGTGGGATTGATTTTCGTCCATGGAAAGCGCAATGCTTCATTGTGCAACGCAATATCGAAAAGCCGCGCCTGGCGCGGTCCGCACGGTGCCGTTTATTGAGGAAACCATGAACACCCGCCCTGCGAGCAAGGATCTTTCGGCCGAAACGCCGATCAAAGATCTTTATGAAATCGGGGAGATCCCACCGTTCGGCCACGTACCGAGGTCGATGTACGCATGGGCCATTCGCAAGGAGCGGCACGGTCCTCCCGAGGAGTCGATGCAGGTCGAAGTCGTGCCCACCTGGATTCTCGACAGTCACGATGTGCTCGTGCTCGTTATGGCGGCCGGCGTGAACTACAATGGAATTTGGGCGGCGCTCGGCGAACCGGTTTCGGTGCTCGACGTGCACAAGAATCCGTACCACATCGCCGGCTCCGATGCCTCGGGCATCGTGTGGGCAGTCGGCTCCAAGGTCAAACGGTGGAAGGTTGGCGACGAGGTCGTCGTCCATTGCAACCAGGACGACGGCGACGACGAGGAATGCAACGGGGGCGACCCGATGTTCTCGGCTTCTCAGAGGATCTGGGGCTACGAGACGCCGGACGGTTCCTTCGCCCAGTTCTGCCGCGTGCAGGACCGTCAGCTCATGGCGAGGCCGAAGCACCTGACCTGGGAAGAGGCAGCGTCGTATACGCTCACGCTGGCGACTGCGTATCGCATGCTGTTCGGCCATGAGCCGCACCGGCTGCGCCCCGGCGATAACGTTCTCGTCTGGGGAGCCTCGGGCGGGCTTGGCGTTTTTGGCGTGCAACTCTGCGCGGCGGCCGGCGCCAACGCAATCGGGGTGATCTCCGACGAAAACAAGCGTGAGTACGTGATGTCGCTCGGGGCGAAGGGCGTCGTGAACCGAAAGAACTTCAACTGCTGGGGTCAGCTGCCGAAGGTCAACACGCCCGAATACACTGCCTACATGGCGGAGGCGCGTAAGTTCGGCAAGGCGATCTGGGACATCACGGGCAAGAAAGACGTCGACGTGGTGTTCGAGCACCCGGGGGAGCAGACCTTTCCGGCTTCGTGTTTCGTCGTCAAGCGGGGCGGGATGGTGGTGTTCTGTGCGGGCACAACCGGGTTCAACCTCACCTTCGACGCGCGATTCGTCTGGATGCGGCAAAAGCGCATCCAGGGTTCTCACTTCGCCAACCTCAAGCAGGCTTCGGCGGCCAACAAATTCGTGATCGAACGTCGTATCGATCCTTGCATGTCCGAGGTGTTCCCTTGGGCGCAAATTCCGCTCGCGCACACCAAGATGTGGAAGAACCAGCATTTGCCGGGCAATATGGCGGTGCTCGTCAACGCCCCGACCACCGGGTTGCGAAGTTTCGAGGACGCGATCGAGGCCGCGCGGAAGTAAGGGCTCGCGGCCGCGATTTGCTTTGGATCGTATGAGCCGCTAAAGCGACCGCACGCCTCGAAGGCGTGCGGCTAGATTGCGCTCGGATCCTTGTGTTTCTGTCGCCCTGGTCGCGGCGCGTGGATCCCCGACGCCGAGAAAGGCGAGTGGGACGACGGCAATGACGGCGAATGCGGATATCGACCGGCAGAAGCTGGAGGCGGCGCGCCGCGCGACGGAACTCGTCGAGCCCGGCATGAGGCTCGGACTCGGCTCGGGCACGACCGCGCGCCATTTTGTCGATCTCGTCGGAGTGAAAGTGGCCGAGGGGCTCGATGTCCGCTGCGTGGCGACGTCGGAGGCGACGGCCGCCCAGGCGAAAGCGCTCGGCATCCCGCTCGCGACGCTGGAGGAGGCTCCCGAACTCGATCTGACCGTCGACGGGGCGGACGAGATCGATCTCGAGCTGAGGCTGATCAAGGGTGGCGGGGGGGCTTTGCTGCGGGAGAAGATTGTCGCCGCGGCCTCCAAGCGAATGGCGGTGATTGCCGACGAGACGAAGCTGGTCCGCCGACTTGGCGCTTTTCCATTGCCGGTCGAGGTCGTGCCTTTTGGCCTTGCGGCGACCCGCAGGCACATCGAAGGCGCGCTCGCGGAGTTTCGACTTGCAGGTCCGATCCGGCTTCGGGGCGGAGCCAAGCCGTTTGTGACCGACGGGGGGCATTACATTCTCGACTGCTCGCTCGGCGCGATCGCCGATCCTGAGCGCCTGGCGGAGACCCTTTCCCGGATCCCCGGGATCGTCGAACATGGACTGTTCATCAGCTACGCGCGAACAGCGATCATCGGACGCTCCGGAAGCGTCGAAGTGCTCAGCCGGGACGGCTGAAATCCCACCCTCGAAAGGAGCCCCAGCGTTGTCCGTCGTTCGCACCACAAAAGGCCTATTTCTGGTTACAGCCCTTTTCATCAGCGCGGGTGCCTTCGCCGCCGAGTTCGGCTGCTCCGGCCGCTTCCCCGGCGCCCTCGCCGGCCGCTGTCGCCGCCGCCGACTCGATACTCGCCGATATGGGCGTCAAGCAGTCGATTGCCCTCATCGTCCCGGGCATGCTGTCTCAGCTCGAGCGCACTGTGACCACTACGCGCCCCGAGATCAAGGACAGCCTGCGCGAGACGCTGCGTGCGATCCAGCCGGGGTTCGACAAGAGCGCCCAGCAGTTGTACACGCAGGCTGCCGAGCTCCTCGCCTCTCAGATGTCCGAGAAGGAACTGCAGGACGTTGCCGCTTTCCTCAACAGCCCCTCGGGCAAGAAGTACCTGGCCGCCGAGCCGGTCTTCATGCAGAAGTTCACCGCCATCGCGGGGCCGTGGCGTGAACAGGTGTCGACGGACATGATGACGCAGGCGCGCGAGGCGATGAAGAAGAAGGGCATCGACTTCTAGTCGAGCCTCTTCCGAGCCTCGATCGGGAGGTCGCCGCCATGGCTTTTGACGTCGATTTTTTCGTCATCGGCGCCGGGTCGGGCGGAGTGCGGGCGGCGCGCGTCGCCGCCGGCCACGGCGCGAGGACGATCGTCGCGGAAGAGAGCCGTGTCGGCGGCACCTGCGTCATCCGCGGCTGTGTGCCGAAGAAGCTTTACGTGTACGCCAGCCGCTTCGCTGACGATTTTGCCGACGCCGCGGGCTTCGGCTGGCGTGTGGGTGACGTCTCTTTCGACTGGCCGAGCCTCGTCGCCGCCAAGGAGCAAGAAATCACCCGGCTTTCGGCCGCCTACCGAGCCAATCTGGCGGCGTCTGGCGCGGATCTGATCGAAGAACGCGCGACGATTGTCGGCCCGCAGCGGGTCCGGCTTGCGGACGGCAGAGAGATTTCCGCGCGCCACATTCTCGTGTCGGTGGGCTCGTGGCCGACGCCGCTGCCGGGAGTCGAGGGGCTCGAGCATGCGGTCACCTCCAACGAGGTCTTCGATCTCGCGGTCTTCCCTCGCCGTCTCATGGTGGTGGGCGGCGGCTACATTGCGGTCGAATTCGCGTCTCTGTTCCAGCGGCTGGGCTCGCAGGTGACCCAGATCATGCGCGCGCCGAACGTGCTACGCGGCTTCGACGAGGATATGCGTGACGGGACGCGCGACGCGATGGCGCGGGCGGGCGTAAATTTTCGGTTCGGCTGCCTGCCGGTCCGGATCGAGAAGCAGGCCGACGGTGCGCTGCGCGTCGTTCTTTCCGACGGGCTCGTGGTCGGTGCTGACCAGGTTCTGATCGCGACCGGGCGACTGCCCAACACCCAAGGACTCGGCCTCGAGGCGGCCGGGGTGACGCCCAGTCCGCATGGCGCGATCAAGGTCGACGAACTCTCTGACGAGCGCAGTTCCTTCGATCCACGCAATCGGCGACGTCACTCATCGCGTCAACCTCACCCCGGTCGCGATCCGCGAGGGTCAGGCGCTTGCTGATCGGCTGTTCGGCCCTGGCGGAAAGCCTATCCGCTACGACATGATCGCGAGCGTGGTGTTCGGCACGCCGGAACTCGGGGCGGTTGGGCTGACCGAAGCCGAGGCGGTCGAGCGCTTTCCCGAGGTCGACGTCTACAAGGCCGAGTTTCGGCCGATGAAGGCGACTCTTTCGGGCAGCGGCGAAAGGACGATCATGAAGCTCGTGGTCGACGGAGCGACCCAGCGGATCGAGGGAGCCCATCTCCTCGCGCATGATGCGGGCGAGATGATCCAGGTCCTTGCGGTCGCGATGACGATGGGCGCGACCAAGGCCGATCTCGACGCGACCATGGCCGTGCATCCGACCGCCGCCGAAGAGCTGGTGACGATGCGCAGACCCACCGCGCGCTTCGAGCACGGCAAGCGGATTTCTTAAGCGGGCGCCGACATCGTACGCGTTAGACCGCGCCAATCCGCATGAGATCGTGGAAATGCACGATTCCGACCACGGCGTCGCTCTCGACCACCAGGAGCGCGGAAATCTTACGGCTGATACTTTCAAGGGCCTCGGCGACGAGGGCGTCGGGACCGATGGTGCGCGGTCTCCGCGTCATCACCTCGGCGACCGGCGTGTCGAGCGAGAAATCGGCTTCCAGATGGCGGCGGAGATCGCCATCAGTGACGATGCCGACGAGCCTGTCGCCCTCGAACGCCGCCACGCAGCCAAAACCCTTCGACGACATCTCGACGATCGCCTCGGCCATACGCGCGTTCGCCGCGATGCGCGGTATGCGGTCGCCGGTATGCATCACGTCCCGCACGTGCCGGAGCGTGGCGCCGAGCTTGCCGCCTGGGTGGAGAGCGCGGAAGTCGCGTGCGGTGAAGCCTCGCCCTTCGAGGAGGGCGATCGCTAGCGCGTCGCCGAGCACGAGCTGCATGGTTGTCGAGGTCGTCGGCGCAAGCCCGTTGGGGCAGGCCTCGTCGGCGTTCGGCATTGTGAGGCACACGTCGGCCTCGCGGCCGAGCGCGCTCTCCGGATTGGCGGTCATCGCAATCAGCGGTATCGCGTAGCGCTTGGCGAAGGTGATGATCGCCGCGAGCTCGACCGTCTCGCCCGACCAGGAAATGCCTAGCACGACATCGCCGTTCTGCACCATGCCGAGGTCGCCGTGACTCGCTTCGGCCGGATGGACAAAAGAAGCCGGCTGTCCGGTCGAGGCCAGCGTCGCGACGATCTTGCGGCCGATGTGCCCGGATTTGCCCATGCCCGAGATGATGACTCGGCCGCTCGCTGCCGCAATCATGCCGACCGCCTGCGAAAAGGCGGCGCCGAGCCCGCCGTCGCCTGTGCGCCGGATCGCCCCCTCGAGCGCTTCGAGCCCGCGCCGCTCGTTCGCGATCGTTCGGAGGGCTGAGAGGACGGCGCTCGCCTGTTCGTGAATCATGACGCTTTTTAGCACCGAAGCAGTGAGCGCGACACCCTGCCCGGCCGGCGAAACGCCGCGGCCGGTGTCGTCAGTCGGGCGCGGGCGCGTAGCCGAGCTTGCGCAATTCCTCCTTCAGTCCCGGGGCGAGATCATGTCGTCCCAGGGCGAAGGCAAGGTTGGCTGCGAGGAAGCCGAGCCGCGAGCCGCAGTCGTAGGTGCTGCCGTCGAAGCGCACGCCGTGGAACTTCTGCGTGCGGCCGAGCTGGATCATGCCGTCGGTGAGCTGGACTTCGCCGCCCGCTCCCTTCTCGACCAGTTCGAGGATCTGGAAGACTTCCGGCTGCAGGATGTAGCGCCCGGAGATGATCAGATTGGACGGCGCCGTCCCCTGCTTCGGCTTCTCCACCATGCCGGTGATCTCGAACGTGTGCCCGTCGTCGGCGCCGACTGCGACGACGCCGTACTGATGGGTCTCCGCAGGCGACACCTCCTCGACGGCGATGACGTTGCCGCCAAACCGGTCGTAGGCCTCGACGCACTGGGCCAGACAACGGCCGCTGCGTGCGCCCTCTTTCGTCACCATGTCGGGGAGCAGAACGGCGAATGGCTCGTCGCCGACGATATCGCGGGCGCACCAGACCGCGTGGCCGAGCCCGAGCGGCGCCTGCTGGCGAGTGAAGCTGGTCGCCCCGGCAGGGGGCAAATCGGCCATCAGGGCGGCGTATTCGGCACCCTTACCCCGCCGTTTCAGCGTGTCCTCGAGTTCGTAGGATGAATCGAAATGGTCCTCGATGACGCCTTTGTTGCGGCCGGTGACAAAAATGAAATGCTCGATCCCCGCCTCCCGCGCCTCATCCACAATGTACTGCAGGATTGGCCGGTCGACGACGGTCAGCATCTCCTTCGGGATCGCCTTGGTGGCAGGCAGGAAGCGGGTACCGAGGCCAGCGACGGGAAGCACAGCCTTGCGAAGCGGTTTTCTCATGGCTTTCACGGGCTCGCGGGAATGGGATGGTCAGAGACGAGGAGGGAGAATCTGATATCGCTTAGCAGGTCCGGCGACGGCAATCCATGCGGCTTTTGACCGAATGACGCCGGTGTTGAACGGGAAAGGGTTGACATGAGCGTTCTGGTGACCGGCGGAGCCGGCTATATCGGCGGCCACATGACTCTTGGGCTCATGGACGCCGGCGAACCCGTGGTCGTGCTCGACAATCTTTCGACCGGCTTCGACTGGGCGGTCCCCGACGAGACGAGGCTTGTGATCGGCGACGTGGGCGACGCCGGCCTCGTCACCCGGCTGATCGGGGAGCATCATATTAACGCGATCGTCCATTTCGCGGCGAAGATCGTGGTGCCCGAATCGGTCGTCGACCCCCTCGGCTACTATCTCAACAACACATCGAACGCCCGAACGCTCATCGAAGCGTCCGTCAACGGCGGGGTGAAAACCTTCATCTTCTCCTCGACCGCCGCCGTCTACGGCGAAACCTCGTCCGAACAGGTGTCGGAGGAGACGCCGCTCGCGCCGATCTCGCCTTATGGCCGTTCGAAACTGATGGTCGAATGGATGCTGGAGGACGCCTCCCGCGCGTATGACTTCCGCTTCGTCGCGCTACGCTATTTCAACGTCGCCGGAGCCGATCCACAAGGGCGCCTCGGCCAGTCGACGCCAAACGCGACCCATCTGATCAAGCGCGGCGTGCAGACCGCGCTCGGCATTTACCCCTCGATGGAGATCTTCGGTCAGGACTACCCGACCCGTGACGGAACATGCGTCCGCGACTACATCCAGGTGACCGATCTGATCGACGCCCATCTCGACGCGCTCGCCTATCTGCGCAGCGGCGGGGAGAGCCTGGTGTGCAACTGCGGCTACGGCCACGGGCAGACGGTCAAGGAGGTGATCGACGTAGTAAAGCGGGTGTCGGGCGTCGATTTCAAGGTGGTTTTATCGCCCCGCCGTCCCGGCGACCCCGCGACCATCGTTGCCCGCTCCGACCGGGCGAAGAGTGCGCTCGGCTGGAAGCCCAAGCGCGACAATCTCGACGACATCGTGCGCCAAGCGCTCGACTGGGAACGCCGCTTGCACAATCGGCAGGCCCGCGAGAGGCCGTGAGTGAGCAACCCCTCTCCTTTTGGGAAGGGATCGCCGAAGGCGATGGATGAGGGGTTCGTACCGAATGCGAGATCGTTGTCGGCGCTTCTCGCCTTGATCAGCGGCCGCCGCCATTCTCTCAACGGAGCGCTTACAGGACGTCGTCGCGTTCGATGCAAGGATAATCGGATAATCGGCGAGGATCTCCTTAATGCTGTGGCTCGCTTCGATGCACCCGTGGCGATAAGAGGGCTCGGATCATCTTCTCAGTGGCGCGTGACGCGAGAACGTCGGTAAAGTGGGCGAGGCATGTCCTTGTTTCCGTGACGACGTTATGACGCTCGGGTAACGCCGACGCACTAACGCTCTATTTGCTGCTGGAGCGGCAGGCGCACCCTCCATGCCGCCTTTTCGGGCTTTACAACCGCCGCGCCAGCCGGTTGATTGTCCCCAACCATCGCGGAGGAAGCGCATGCGCTCGGGTGACCGGCGGGGATGAGCACGGACGAAATTCTCGTCACCGAGGGGCTTTCCAAGAGCTTCGGCGATTTCAGCGCCGTCAGCGACGTGTCCCTGCGCATCGTCCGAGGAACGATCCACGCCCTGATCGGCCCGAACGGCGCCGGGAAGACGACCTGTTTCAACATGCTGACCAAATTCATCGCTCCGACTGCGGGGCGAATCACGTTCAACGGGCGCGACATCACGGCGATGCGGCCTGCCGACGTGGCGCGCCTCGGCCTCGTGCGCTCGTTCCAGATCTCGGCTGTGTTCCCGCACCTGACCGCGCTCGAAAACGTGCGGATTGCGCTGCAGCGATCGCGGGGCGATTCCTTCGACTTCTGGCGCTCGAAGTCGTCGCTCGACCCGCTCAACACCCGGGCGCTCGAGCTTCTCGACAGCGTGGGGCTCACCGCCTTCGCCTATTCCAAGGCAGGCGAGATATCCTACGGGCGCAAGCGGGCGCTCGAACTCGCGACCACGCTCGCCGTCGAGCCCGAAATGATGCTGCTCGACGAGCCAATGGCGGGCATGGGTCACGAGGACATCGACCGCATCGCTGCCCTCATCCGTCGCGTGTCGGTGAACCGCACGATCCTCATGGTCGAGCACAATTTGCAGGTGGTCGCGAACCTCTCGCATCGCATCACGGTGTTGACTCGTGGGCGGGTTCTGGCCGAGGGGGATTACCGCACGGTGTCGGAGAACGCGGAGGTGCGGGAGGCTTATATGGGGGCCGGGAATGCCTGACGCGGCGCGCGCAGCGAGCCCAGCCGCCGCGGTCGCGGCCGTGCTCGAGGTCAAGGGCCTGCAGGCCTGGTACAACGAGTTCGCACATTCTGCACGGCGTCGATCTCGACGTGCGCGAGGGCGAGGTCGTGACCCTGCTCGGACGCAACGGCGCGGGCAAGACCACGACGCTCAAATCGATCATGGGCATCGTCGGAAAACGTAGCGGCTCGGTGATGTTCCTCGGGCGCGAGCTCATCGGCCTGCCGATCGAGCGCATTGCCCGGCTCGGCGTCGCGCTCTGCCCGGAAGAGCGCGCGGTCTTCGCGAGCCTCACGGTGAAGGAGAATCTCTTCCTGCCGCCCCAGATCGCCAGGACCGGGGGCATGGGCGTCGATCGGATCTACGAGCTCTTCCCCAATCTGCGCGAGCGCCTGGCGAGCGGCGGCGGCAAGCTCTCGGGCGGCGAGCAGCAAATGCTAGCGATCGCGAGAATCCTGCGCACCGGCGCGCGCTTCCTCATGCTCGACGAGCCGACCGAGGGCCTCGCCCCGGTCATCATTCAGCAGATCGGCCGCACCATCGCCGAGCTCAAGCGCGCGGGTTTCACCATCCTCTTGGTCGAGCAGAACTTCCGCTTCGCCTCGACCCTCGCCGACCGCTTCTTCGTCATGGAGCACGGCAGGATCATCGACGCCTTCACCAACGCCGAGCTCGACGGAAAGATGGACATGCTGCACGAGGCGCTGGGGGTGTGAAGATGGTCGTCGGCGCGCTTCCCCTCACCCCGGACCCCTCCCGCATAGCCCGCCAAAAGACGGGTGTCTCTCGACGCCCGACGCGGGAGAGGGGGCGAATCACTTCTCCCGCGCGGGGAGAAGGTGGCCCGAAGGGCCGGATAAGGGGAAGCGCCGGATGAGGGGAGTCCGCCCGTGACCATCTTCGGCCACGTCATCAGCTGGCCCCAGCTCTACGGCCAGCTTCTCATCGGGCTCATCAACGGCTCGTTCTACGCGCTCCTGAGCCTCGGGCTCGCCGTCATCTTCGGCATGCTGACGATCGTCAATTTCGCCCACGGCGCCTTCTACATGATGGGCGCTTTCGGCGCCTATTTCCTTCTCGAGGGTTTGGGCCTCGACTATTGGTGGGCGTTGATCCTGTCCCCCATCATGATCGGCGCGGTCGGCGCCATCGTCGAGCGCTTGTTTCTGAAGCGTCTGGCGGGCTTCGATCCGCTCTACAGCCTGCTCCTGACCTTCGGCCTCGCGCTCATCATCCAGGGCCTGTTTCAGAACTTCTTCGGTGCTTCGGGCATGCCCTACGCGATCCCGAGACAGCTCAGCGGCGCCTACAATCTCGGCTTCATGTTCCTGCCCGTCTACCGCGGCTGGGTCATCGTCGCCTCGATGGCCGTCTGCTTCGGCACGTGGCTCGTCATCGAGAAAACGAAGCTCGGCGCCTATCTTCGGGCGGGAACGGAGAACCCGACGATGGTCCGCGCCTTCGGCATCAACGTGCCCCGCATGGTGACGCTGACCTACGCCTTCGGTGTAGCGCTCGCCGCCTTTGCCGGGGTTCTCGCCGCCCCGATCAACCAGGTCCGCCCCGGCATGGGCGCCGACATCATCGCGGCCGTGTTCGCGGTGGTGGTGATCGGCGGCATGGGCTCCATCCTCGGCTCGATCCTCACCGGCTTCGTGCTCGGCGTCTTCGAGGGCCTGACCAAAGTCTTTTACCCCGAGGCGTCGAACACGGTCGTCTTCGTCATCATGGCGGTCGTGCTCCTTGTCCGGCCGGCGGGCCTGTTCGGAAGGACGGCCTGAGATGAGCGCGCAAGCCGTGGTCGCCGCCGACCTCACAACACGCAACCGCAAGGCTAACGTCATCGCCTTTGCGGTGATGGTCGCGCTGATCGCAGTCGCGCCTTTCGTCACCTATCCGTTTTTCGTCATGCAGGCCCTTTGCTTCGCCCTCTTCGCCTGCGCCTTCAACCTCTTGATCGGCTACGTCAACCTGCTGTCGCTCGGCCATGCGATGTTCCTCGGCCTGGCGAGTTACGTCTGCGCCCACGCCGCGAAGGTCTGGGGCCTCGAGCCGGGTTCAGCGATCCTGCTCGGTGTTCTGGCTTCCGGCGCGCTCGGCCTCGTCACCGGGGCGCTCGCCATCCGCTCAATTGGCATCTATTTCGCCATGATCACCGTCGCCTTCTCGCAGATGGTCTATTTCTTCTGCGTCGAGGCGCCGTTCACACACGGCGAGGATGGAATCCAGGCGGTGCCGCAGGGCAAGGCGCTCGGCCTCTTCGATCTGTCGAATCCGTGGATTCTCTACGTCTTCGTCGCAATCGTGTTCCTGTTCGGCTTTCTCGCGATCCAGCGGATCGTCAACTCGCCGTTCGGCGAGATTTTGAAGGCGATCCGCGAGAACGAGCCACGGGTGATCTCGCTCGGCTACCGCGCGACGCTCTACAAGCTCGCAGCCTTTACCCTGTCGGCGGCGTTTGCGGGCCTCGCCGGCGCGACCAAGGCGATCGTCGCTCAGAATGCGTCCCTGACCGACGTCGCCTTCGCCATGTCGGGCGAAGTCGTGCTGATGACGCTCGTCGGCGGAATGGGCACCTTCTATGGGCCGGTCGTCGGCGCGTTGATCGTCGTCTCGATGCAGAACTACCTCGCCCAGTTCGGCGAGTGGGTGACCGTCATCCAGGGCGTCGTTTTCGTCGCCTGCGTGCTGGCGTTCCGGCGGGGGATCGTGGGGGAACTGGCGGTGCGCGCGAAGATTGCGCTATGAGGCCCCCTGGGCCTCAGTCCGGCCGGCGCTCGCCCTGGCGCGCCGGGGCCACCATGGCGGATCAACGAGATCGTGCTTCGGAAAGCGGGTGATCGCCGCAGACGCAGAGCTCAGTGCGCACCACAACACGCGGAGACGGCGCTTGGTCCTCTGTATTTGCGGCTGCACTAGGGTTATCCGGCTCGGGAAGACCTTCCTGCTGTGGAGTTGGCAAATGGCGTCAGGCGGGTCTATCGTTTCAGCGCCGATTCGACTTCCGGGCTAAAAGTGGTTTTGCCGTGAATGCTCCTCGATAATGTTGTTTGCTCTGGATACGCGCCCGTGGGCGCTGGAGCCGGTTCGGTCCGCGGAAGAATGACATTGCGCACCACCGCTACGTTTTTTGCCGCGTCGATAGCCATGTTGAGCGCTCCGGCGCCCTCCTTGGCGAGCCAGTACGAATTCCTTGCGGCGCCACAGATCAATTTGTCGCTGGTCTACCGGGTGGATAAGGTTACGGGCGATGTCGTCGCCTGTCAGTTCGCTCACAATCCGGGGCGCACCGATGTCGGTCCAGGCGCTTTTGGCGTTACGAGCTGCTACCGCGGCGGTGACGGCGCGACGAAACAGGAACCCGGCGAATATGGGCTGGTTGCGACCCGCCACGAGCAGGAAGGCGGCGTTTTTCGCGTCAACTATCGGAACGGAGGCTTGAGTATTTGCTACCTATATTTCCAGCGGGAGAAGCAGGGCGACCAGGCGGCGGCGATCACAGATCAGTATGTCGTTTGCACGCCGGAGTGGAAGTAAACCAAAGTTAAGCTGGTCTGACCAGTTTAATTAACCACGTTCCTTCCCTCCGACCCCTTAACGCTTAGCCCAATCTTATTTTTGCTTATTTACGGCGCCGGTGGCGCATTTTGGAAAGACAAAGCTTCGACTTTGCCTAATATACAGGTCCCTGGTGATGCCGCCGATGACCCGCGGGGCGGCCCGGGTTGCAACCCACGGCATTCACAGATCGTGCGCGAACGTGCAGGCCAAGTGTACAAGCGATCGGTGTCGATGCGGTGTCGATGAGGCTGCTCGCCGCAGGCGGTCGACCGAGTTCGGAGGCGTGCGTCTAGCTCATCCCTTCGCCAGCGCCCTCAAGTCAAACGCCGGGTCCGCCGCTTGTTCCGGAGTCACCGTCTTTCCCGTGGCCAGGATGCGCTTGGCCGCCGCATGGTCGCCGGCGCGGTTGACCGATTCGACCACCGCCAGCCTCCCTTCACGGAAGCCGAAGGCCGAGAACGCGCGCGTCCCGGGATCGCCGCGAACGATCCAAGCGTCGACCCCGTGCGGAAGGCCGGCGATCATGAGCTTGAGGTCGCCCTGGTCGCTCCAGAACCAGGCGAGCGCGTCATAGGGCTTGGCCTTGCCGACGATGCGGGCCGCCACGCACCTCGCCTGGTCGACGGCGTTCTGGATCGATTCCAGCCGGGTGCGGAAGCCGAGCGCCGCGTGGGGGAAATCAGCGCAGTCGCCGATCGCCGAAATCGCCCGATCCGAGCTTTGCAGGTATTCGTCGACGACGACGCCGTTCAGGCATTCGAGCCCGCAGTCGCGCGCGAGCCGGTCCTCTGCGGTGACGCCGACCGCCGACGATCACGAGATCGGCCGGCAAGACCTCGCCGTCGGTCAGCACGACCGCCTCGGGCTTGCCCTCGCCCGTGATCGCAGTCACGCCGCGTCCGATCCGGAACTTCGCCCCGAAGCCGCCATGCGCCTTGAGGAAGAAGTCCGACATCACGCTCGAGACGGCGCGGCCCATCGGCCGAGCGATCTCAACGACGGTCACCTCGGCGCCGAGGCCCGCCGCGGTCGCGGCGATCTCGAGCCCAATGAAGCCGGCGCCGATGACGACGACCTTGCGCCCAGGGGCGAGCCCTTCGCGAATCCGGGTGGCGTCGGCGATGGTCCGCAGGGTCAAGACGCCCGGGAGGTCTACGCCCGGCGCGTCGAGCCAGCGTCTACGGGCGCCGGTCGCGAGGATCAGATGCCCGTAGCCGATCGTCCCGCCATCGTCCGTCTCGACCCGTTGCCCCGCCCGGTCGATTCGCTCCGCACGAACGCCGAGCCTGAGCTTGATGCGTTGCTCGCGGAAGAAGGCCGCGGCCCTCAGCGGCAAGCCGTGAATGTCCATCTCGCCCTTGAGAAACGCCTTGGACAGCGGCGGGCGCTGGTAGGGCAGGTCCGGCTCATCGGAGAGGAGGACGATCTCGCCGTCGAAGCCCTCTTCGCGCAGACTGGCGGCGGCCTGGACACCCGCGTGGCCGGCGCCGGCGATCACGACCGGGGAAGACGACATATTTGGGTCAGTCCTTGGCTTGAGGGATTTGTGCGGGGCTCATTCGCCGGCGTAGAGGCTGAAGTCCCGCCGCTCGTCCTCCGGCCGGTCTTCGCCGGGTCCCGGATCGTCCGGCGGCATGGTCGCGGGATCGATGATGATTCCCGCTCTCGGCGCCGGCCCTGCTGAGGGCGCGCTGCGCGGAGGCTCGGGGGCCGCGATCCCCGCAGCGGGCAGCGGAGCGGGATGATCTGCAGGCGGCGGAGCTGCGGACGAGAGAGACGGCGGCGCCGTGGCCGGCTCCGCTTCGAGCGGCGGAGGCTCGGCGGGCGCGGCGATGCGCTCGTCAGGCGTGCGCCAGACGAAGCCGTCGAGCGCGCCCGACGGCGAGAAAGGCGCCCATCGGTCGCTGAGGAAGCCGTCCGCCACCCAGGCCTTGTCGTGGGGAGCGCGCGCCGCGCGGCCAAGCCACTCGCGCACCGCTCCCTGATGGCCCTCGGCCTCCACGATGTCGGCCATCAAAAGGCAGACGCGGCGGGTCGGGCGGCCGTAGCGCGAGTCGGAAGCGAGCAGGGGCGCAACCGCGGCGCGGGCGGCGTCCGGCTCGTGCGCCTCAAGCGCCGCACGCCCGATTGTCAGCATCGACTCGGGGTCGTTCGGTGCGACGCGCGCCAGCGTTCGGGCGCGAGCGAGCCTGTCCTCAGCGGAATTGCCGTGCCTCACCCTGAGGTATGCCGCGGCCAGGTCTGGGTGAGGCGTCTGGGCATAAGCGCTTTCCAGCGCCCTTGTCGCGCGGCGATAATCGCCGGACGCCGCCGCGAGCCGGCCATAGATCGCTGCCGCCGGCACGAGAGTCGGGGCCAGCCGGCAGGCCTCCTGCGCGAGCGCCAGCGCCGCCTTTGGGTCGCGCTCCATCTGCTCCTCCGCCATCGCGGTCTTGATCACGGCCCGCCAGCGGTTGGCGGTCGGCTTGTCGATCAGGCGTGCGGCGGCGTTGGAGTCCACGGTCGCGAGCGCTCCCGTCCAGTCGCCGCGCCGGCTGCGGTCCTCGAGGACCGCCTGTCCGGCCCAGGCGGCGGGAGCATGAGCGTTGGCGCGCGCCGCGTAGTGTAGCGCGGCCTCGTGATCCCCGCCGCGACGCGCCTCGACATGCAGGCCGCGCAAGCCGAGGCCATGCGTCTCATGATGCTCGAGCATCTCGTTGTAGGCGGCGACGGCCGCCTGCCGGTCCCCTGCGAGCTGCGCCGCCTGAGCGCGGAGGAGTTCTGGTCATCGGATGGGGCCCGAGCAGTCGGCTCGCCTCGGCCGCGTGTTTGCTCGCCGCCCGCGCGTCGCCGCCGCCAATGGCGATCAGCCCGCGCGATACGGCATCCAGGCCTTTTTCGCGCCGCCGCGACCGCGACGCGATCGTGATGAGAGAGGGGATTCGGAAGACGAAGCGCAGAAGTCCCCAGGCGATGGACCAGAGGACTGCAATCGCGCCGACGATGCCGAACGCCAACATCAGCGAAAATTTGTATTCCACGCCGCCCCAGGTCACCGTCACCACGCCCGGGTTATCGGCGAGCCACATGAGACCCCAGGCCGCGAGGGCCACTGCCGCAAGAAGGATCAAGAGGCGAAACATTATCTCTCTGCTTTCACGGTTCGGCGCGCGGCGGGGCGACCCTGTCAGGGCTTGCCGCTCTCCGCCAGCTGCGCGACCGCCGTCTCGCGGATTGACTGGAGGGCCTCGGCAGCCGCCTGCCTTGCCTCGGCGGCGGACGCCCAGGCCGATGCCACCCGACGCGACGGCTCCGGAAGCTCAGCGAAAGCAGCGAGCGCGTCGTTCACGTCGCCGCGACGGCTATCCGCCTCGATGCGCGCGACCAGGGCCTGCGGATCGTCGCCCGTCATCCCGTTCAGGTCGCGAACCTGAACCAGACCGCGCAGGTGCGCGAGAAGGCGGTCGGCAGCGCTTTCGTGCTCTTCTGCCGGCGCAGCTGCGGCCAGCACCTTGGACCGGACGGCTTCGAAGTCGGCGGCGAGCACGCTGTCCGTCGGAGCCCCGTCGGCCACGGCTTGCAGTGGCGCAAGCTTCGCCGGCTCGACACCGAGGCGCCGCAGCCCCTCGAGTTCGGTCTTCAACGACGCGCCGCGGACCAGCTTGTCGCGCAGCGACTCGGCCACGATGGCGACTGCGGCGGGGTTGTCGCCGGCAGATGGCTTCTCCGGCGCAACGCTCTTCGTCGCCGCGAGCTGCGCCTCGATCTTGTCGAGCCGGCCGTTGACGGCTGAGAGGTCCGCGGCGGCCGGCTGCGGCGGCGGCGGATTCGAGTTGCGCTACCCGCGCCTGAAGGGCGGGAATATCGCTTCGCGCCGCATGAACGTCCGCCCCGAGATTCTTCACCTCGGCGGTCACGTTCTGAACCGCCTGCGTCGCCGCGGCGATTTTGGGCCCCTCGTCTGCGTTTGCCGACTGCAGTGCGCCCAGGCGTTTGTCGAGTGCGGCGAATCCGGCCATGGAGCTGCTCCCCTCGAGGGCGCCCACGCGCTTGTCGATCCGGGCGACCCGCTTGTCGATATCAGCGATCGCAGAATCCTCACGCTGGGCCTGCGATTCGATCGCCGCAAGTCGGCCCGCGTCTTCCTCCGCGAGATTGGCCTTCGGGGCCAATAGATAGTATCCGGCGCCGCCGACCAGAGCCGAAACGATAAGGCCGCCGAACGCTCCCGACACAAAAGCGCCTAGCCCCCTCCAGCGGGGTCGGCCGGCCTGCCCTTCCCAGGTTGGAGGCGCAGCATCGCCGGCTTCCCCGGCCGAGGGCGCAGGCTCTCCTGTTTCCTCATCCGGAGGCGCATGCTCTTCAGCTTCCGCAACAAGGGGCGCCGGTTCGCCCTCGCCCCGCGACGGAGCCTCACCTTCGATCCCCTCAGGAGTGGTGCGCTGCTTGTCTCGGTTGACGGGCGCACCGCCGGCCGGTTCGGACGCGACTTCCTGATACTCTTCGTCAACCATTTGCTCGCGCTTCCTCGGGAAATCGGCGCCCTATATAAGAGAGGCCCCACCGGAAGGAAATACAGCCGCCGCCGCGGCCAACGCCTCAATCAGAGCAACCTCCTCGGGCCGGTCGGCGATGACGACGGAAGGGGCTTCGATCGCCCGCAACGGCTCGGCTACGTCCTCCGAGAGGCAGATATGGCGCAAAGCGAGGAAGTGCCCGATAACGCCGGATTTCTCGGCAAGCCGCGCCGCGAGCGCGGCCGAGCGCCGGGAGAAATGCAGGGCCGCGGCGCAGAAGGCGAGGGCGCGGATCTCGGCTGGGCGCCATGAGGCGCGTGCCTCGGCCATATAAACCTCGACAACCTCCAGTGCGCAAAATCCGCCGAGCGCGGCCTCCAGCGTCGGCTTGCGGTCGCGGCCGGCAAGGTAGAGGATTTTTGCGCCCGGGAGCAGTTCGCGCCTCAGCATCTCGACGAGCCGCGCAGCGTCCGGCGCCGGCGGGGCGGCCAGCCGCCACCCGCGCGCCGCGGCCGCATGCGCCGTGCGCGCGCCGATGGTGTAGAGCGGCGACCCCGCGCCACCGGGCGCCTCTCCCATGAACGCCTTGTCGCTGCTGGCTACGACCGCGTCGTAGCGCTCGCCCACCGTCTCGGCGCGCGTGTACGCGATCTCCACGACAGGCAGGGAGACGACCCTGAAGCCGAGTCTCCGCAAGCGTGCTCTACTGCGCGCTGCATCGTTGCGAGCGCGGAAAAGCGCCACCCCGACTGCTGGTCCCCGCTCGTTCATGGCCGCAATATGAGGTCAGCGGGCGACCGGGCAACACCGCGCTTGCCGATTGGCGCGCGGAGCTTTACCCCCTCGGCCTTTCTCGGGTCAGCTGCGAGAGGATCCTTGTTGGACAAAGCCCTCGACACTCCCGACCTTGCTGCGGCCCGCATCTGGCGCGAACTCGATTTCCGCGACGACATCAATGGTCTGCGTGCGCTCGCTGTTCTCGGAGTGGTCGCCTTCCACGCCGACCGGTCGCTCGTCCCGGGCGGATTTGCCGGCGTCGACGTCTTCTTCGTCATTTCCGGCTTTCTCATTTCGCGCATCATTCTGTCCGAATGCACGGTCGGCCATTTCTCCGTCGGAAAGTTTTACGCCAAGCGAGCAAAGCGCATCCTGCCGGCCCTGCTCGTTGTCTTGAGCGCCGTCTGGATCGTCGGCTGGTTCCGGGCGGCGCCGACCCAGTTCCGCGACATCGGCGGAGGCTTGCTCGGCGACTCGTATTTCACGGTGAACTTCTGGCTCATGCGACTCGCCGGGGTCGAGGGATATTTCGGCGCGGATTCCTCAACCAAGCCCTTCCTCCATCTCTGGTCGCTGAGCATCGAGGAGCAGTTCTACCTCGTCTGGTCGATCCTGCTCTTGGCCGTCTTCAAACTGAACGGCCGACTGCTACCTTTTGTCATCCTTGGCGTCTTCGTCGCCTCGTTCGGATATAGCATCGTCCTGACCCCGATCGATCCGATCGGCGCCTTCTATCTGCCGTGGACGCGGGCCTGGGAGCTCGCGCTCGGCGCGCTTCTCGCTTACCGCGAAGTCTTCCTTCTGCGCCAATGCCCCTATCCATCGCGCCGGCTCGCCGACCTCGGAGCGGGATTGGGCGTTGCGCTCATCATCGGCTTCTATCTTTTCCTGAGCGAAGCCGCGCCTTTTCCTGGATGGCGCGCGGCGATCCCGACGGCGGGCTGCGCGCTCGTCATCGCCAGCCCTCGGTCGTCCCTTGGCGATGTTGCGCTTGGCAACAGGGTCGCGGCCTTTTTCGGCTTGATCTCCTACCCGCTCTATCTCTGGCACTGGCCCCTGTTCGCCTTCGCCCACATGTGGCCCGGCGTCATTCCGACCACCGGGGTGATGTTCGCGCTCGCCGGCGTGGCCGTCGGACTCGCGGCCGCGACTTACCGCGTTATCGAGGCTCCGACCGCCTCGCTGTTCCGCCGGCGCCCTTACGCGGTGGCGGTCGCCCTCGTCCTCGGACTCGCGCTGACCGGCGTCGCCGGTCGCATCACATATGACTCAAGGGGGTTTCCGGGGCGATTTCCGCCCTTGGTCACCCGCGTTTTCGACTACGACGTCAACGGCGCGCAGGGATCGCGCCTGATGCAGTGCTTCTATCAGCGGGACGATCGGGCCTATTCGCTCGCGGAGGAGCGCGAGAGGGCGGCTCGGTTCTTCGAGACGAACCAGTGCGGCGTCGTCGACGACCCGGCAAGGCCGACCATCCTCGTGGTCGGCGACTTGCACGCGGCGCACCTGTTCGCCGGCCTCTCTGAGACCTTCGGCGGCGAGGCCAACATCCTGACACTCTCGTCGGTGTTCTGCGTTCCTCTGGTCGAGCATGTCGAGATGGACGAGGGTGTCGCCGGCACGCCCCGCTGCCGCGCGATCAACGATTACGTGTTCGAGCGGATCCGCGAGATCAAGCCGGACGTCCTTCTAGTCGGTGGTTACTATTCGCAATACGACCACGAGGCGAATTGGCGGTATCCGGGTTTTCTCGACGCGCTAGTCCAGGGCGCGAAAATGCTGCATCAGGACGGCGTGCGCTCGATCGTCGTCGCCGGCGAGGTTCCGACTTGGGCGCCTTGGCTGCCGATCCTCGTGGGGCGCGACTTGCTCGAAACGGGCGAGGCGCCGGCATTCTCCCGCGTCGGGGTGCGGCCGGACGCGCTTCAAACGGACGCGGCGCTCGCGGCCAAAGACTGGGGCGAGGGCGTCGTGTACGTGTCGCAGGCGGCGAAGCTCTGCGGCCACGACGGCTGCCGGCGGCTCGTTGGCCCCGATCTTCCTGAAGACCTGCTGGCCGTCGACTACGGACATTACAGTGCACAAGGCTCAATTTTCGCGGTGAAGACCATCCTTCAACCGGCGATCGAGGGGGCGCTGGAGAAGGCCCGACGACGCTGACCGCTCAAGCGGTCATCCCGGCCGGTACGGACTCCTTTGGAGCATGCGGCAGCACCGGTTCGGCGCGGGCGAGGCGAACAGCGGCCATGACGTCGGAATCGATCTCCATGTCGTCCGCGTAATCCTGAAGGCGGAGCAGCGACAGCCGCGCGGCGGCTTCGGCGTCGTCCATGGCGCGATCATCGAACGCGAGGAATTCGAGATTGGCGACGCCGGCGGCTTCCTTCACCCACAGGGCGGAGGCAAGCTGGATGGCGTCGACCATCGACAGGACACGCGGCTTTTCGTCGGGACGCCGTAGAGCGGCAGGGCGCCGCCATTTGACGTCGCGCAACCGCCCCGCGCGCAGCATCGCGTTGGGGTCGGGCGTCACGAAGGTCGCAATCGATCGGAGGTAACGGACGAATTCGGCAAGGGTCGGGAAGCGGCCGGGGACGAAAGCGGAGGGCCTCAGCTCTGCGAACAGGAGGCTCGAGACCCATAGCCGGCGCTTGCCGACCGCCGCCTCGGTCAGGATGGTCTCGAGGTCGCGCTCCGATTCGCCGGATTCTGTCCACGCGTGCCGCAAGAGCACGTTCATGTGCAAGAAGTGCCTGTCACTAGCGGAGGTAATCAAGCGTGCCATCCCAATCCCCTCCTGAAGCCGCCGCCAGCGAGCCCTGAATGCCAATCGCGGCCACGACGGGAGTCCTCTCCTCGATTGTCAGAACCTCCAATCGCTCGGGGAGTTGGCTGTCCCCGGTGTAGATAGCCCGGCCGGTTACGCACACGGACTTGTTGCCGTATGGGTTCAAGGCGTCCTCGCCCCGGGACCGGTCGAACACACACTCGATTCCGGTTTCTCCCCCGGATAGCGCCAGGCGGCCTTTCCATACTGGGCCTCGGTAGTCGATCGCCTCGAGTCGCCCTTCGAACGCGGTGATCGCGATCCCGGCGAACCAGACATCCGTTTGTGACGGCGATTCACCCAGACGTCCGACGCGATCGACTTGTCGGCGAAAGAACCCGTCCAGCGGCAACTCCATGTCGTTGTACTGGACGAGGACGACATAGGCCGGGTCAATCGCCTTGACGATGCGATCGAAGGCGCGCATGAGCCTCGGGCGCCGCAGCAGCGCTTGGTAGTCGCTGCGATAAATAAGGCCGGCGCAGCGTCGGAAGAACTCGACCGCGGAGCCGCCGGTCGCGCCGGTCGACTTCTGCTTCTCGATGATCCCGAACTCGCAGGAACTGAAGGCCAGATGAGAAACGAAGAACTGGCTTGACACCGGCTTCGCGTGAAGTTCACGGTCGGCCGCGACAAGCGCTGCCAGGAAAGCGTCGTATATCCGCTTGAATAGCCGAGCCGGAATCAGCTCGGGCTCGAATCCGGGCGCCAAGAGCGGCCGGATCACGACACGCATTTCACTCAATCCGATTGCGCTGCTCATCGCTCCGCCTCGCGATTGTGCTTGAATAACACGACACTGTTTCCCGGGACAGGCGACGTATCGCCGCGTCCCGCGGTTCCCTCGTCGCGTCGTTCACGCTACAGGGCGCCGGGGATCTGCGCGAACTGGTGGCGGATCCGGAAGAAGGCAAGCGCATGCGCGTTTTAGGCATCGAGACGACCTGCGACGAGACGGCGGCGGCGGTTGTGCGGCTAAGGCCTGACGGCGCGGGTGAGATCCTGTCCGACGAAGTGATGAGTCAGATTGCGGCTCATGCGGCCTACGGCGGGGTTGTGCCGGAGATCGCGGCGCGCGCCCATGTCGAGATCGTCGACCTGCTGATCGCGCGCGCGCTCGCGCAGGCGCGGATGTCGGCGCGAGATCTCGACGGCGTCGCGGCGGCGGCGGGACCGGGCCTGATCGGAGGCGTGCTGGTCGGGCTGATGGCGGCCAAGGGGATCGCGATCGCGATCGGCAAGCCGCTCCTCGCTGTCAACCATCTCGAGGCGCATGCGCTGACGGCGCGTCTCACCGCCGGCGTCGCCTTTCCCTTTCTGATATTGCTGGCGTCGGGCGGCCACACCCAGATTCTCGCAGTCAAGGGCGTGGGCGATTACGATCGACTCGGAGCCACTGTCGACGACGCCATCGGCGAAGCATTCGACAAGACTGCCAAACTGCTCGGTCTTCCGTATCCCGGCGGTCCGGCGCTCGAGGCCGCCGCCAAGGGCGGCGATCCGGAACGTTTTGCGCTGCCGCGGCCGATGGTCGGCCGGCCGAACGCCGATTTTTCCCTGTCCGGCCTTAAGACAGCGGTGCGGCAGGCGGCCGAATCGGCGGCGCCCCTGAAGGCCGCGCGACGTCGCCGACATCTGCGCGTCCTTTCAGGCGGCGGTGGTCGACGTCGTGGAGGATCGAATGCGAATGGGCCTCAAGCTCTTCCGTGGCCGCCTCGGCCGGACGCCCGCCGCAGTCGTGATCGCCGGCGGCGTGGCCGCCAACATGGCCCTGCGTCAAGCGCTCGAGCGCTTCTGCGCCGAAACGGGACTGCCGATGGTCGCGCCTCCGCAGAAGCTTTGCACCGACAACGGCGCGATGATCGCGTGGGCCGGGGTTGAGCGGCTCAGGCTTGGCCTGACCGATCCGCTAAATGTCGCCGCGCGCCCCCGCTGGCCGCTGGACGCCAAGTCGCAGCGCGCGCTGAACAACAAGGCGTGACCGCCCCCTCAATATCCGTTCGTCTGGTTCGTCGGATGCTGGGCCTGAGCCGAGGTCGACGGATTTTCCTTGTTCCTGTTCGCCAAATGGTGGCCGACGAAGCAGCCGCCGATCGCTCCGAGGATGGCATGGTGGCCGGCGTAATGGCCGGCGATGCCGCCGGCCAGCGCCCCCTTCAGGCAGCCTTTCGCCTCGGCGGAGGACGGGGCGACAATCGGGGCGAGCGCCAGCGCTAGCGTGGCGGCGAAAATCGCGGTTTTCATGTCAGGATTCTCTCTCTTGCAGCGTCCCCTTCAATGGCCCCGAAGGAGAAGAGTTCCGAATAGCCTGTTGCCGCCGCGATTCCGCGGCCCGCGAGGACCCGGCAGGGGCCAACGAAAAACTGCCTACGGGCCGGCTTTTTGAGTGCGTCGATTTGCAATTCGGCCTCGGGACGCCTATAAACAGGCATCCCCCTAGAGTTTTGTCGTTTGAGGCTGCGCCTCCTCCGGGCCGAGACTGGAGCCGCGCGTCCGAACGGTTGCAAGGAGCACGTCAAGATGAGCGAAATCCCGTTGATGCCGAAGGCGACGGCGGTATGGCTAGTCGAGAACACCTCGTTGACCTTCGACCAGATCGCCGAGTTCTGCAAGCTGCATCCGCTGGAGGTGAAGGGGATCGCCGACGGAGAGGTAGCCACCGGCATCAAGGGTTACGATCCGATTTCGACCGGCCAGTTGACGCGTGAGGAAATCGCCGCGGCCGAGCAGGACCCGCACCACCGCCTGCATCTTTCTGTCTCGAAGGTGCGCACGCCCGAGTTCAAGAAGCCGCGCGGCGCGCGCTACACACCGCTTTCGCGCCGGCAGGACCGGCCGAACGCCGTGCTGTGGCTATTGCGCAACCATCCCGAGCTCAAAGACGCGCAGATCATGCGGCTCGTCGGCACTACGAAGCACACCTTGCAGGCGATCCGCGAACGTACCCACTGGAACTCGGCCAACCTGCAGCCGATGGATCCGGTGACGCTCGGCCTCTGCTCGCAGATTGACCTCGATTTTGAGGTCAATCGCGCCTCGAAGGATCGGCCGAAGACCGAGGAGGACCGAAGCCAGACCCTGGTCCCGGCGGAGATCACGACCGCGAAACCCGCGCCGTCCAGCCAACTCGAAGTGTTCGGCGTGCCGAAGCCGAAGGCGCCGGCAGAGGAGAAGGTGAACGTCGAATCCGTGTTCGGCAAGCTGAAAGAAAAAGAGAAAGAGCCCGGCCAGGAGTAGCCTGGGCTGCTTTGCAATCGCGACCGCCGGTCATTCGGCGGCGTTTGCGACGCTCGGATTGTTGGGATGAGTGGTCCAGTTCGCGGGCGGACGGTCATAGGCGAGGCCGGTTCGCGGATCGACGCCCTTGGTCTTATGGACCAGTGTGATGCATCCTTCGACGGGGCAGACGAGCGCGCAAAGATTGCAGCCGACGCACTCGGCTTCGTTGACCGTGAACTGCCGCTTGCCGTCGAGGCTGGCGAAGATCGCTTGATGAGAAGTGTCCTCGCAGACGATATGGCATCGGCCGCATTTGATGCAGAGATCCTGATGGATCTCGGCCTTCGCCACGTAGTTGAGATTGAGATGCTGCCAGTCCGTGATGGAGGGGACTGCCCGTCCGCGGAAGTCCTCGATCGTCGCGTAGCCTTTGCGGTCCATGTAGGCGGCAAGACCTGACGCCATCTCCTCCACGACCTTGAATCCGTAGGTCATCGCCGCGGTACAGACCTGAACCGTGCCTGCGCCGAGGGCGATGTATTCGGCCGCGTCGCCCCAGGTCGTGATCCCGCCGATCGCCGAAATCGGCAGGCCGGCGCAAGCCGGATCACGGGCGATCTCGGAGACCATGGAGAGCGCGATCGGCTTCACCGCCGGACCGCACATGCCGCCGTGTGTGTACTTGCCATCGATCGCATCCGTCGGGGCCATGGCGTCGAGATCGATCCCCATGATCGAATTGATCGTGTTGATGAGCGAAACGGCGTCGGCGCCGCCGTTCTTGGCCGCTCGCGCTGGATTGCGGATGTCCGTGATGTTGGGCGTCAGCTTGACGATGACCGGCATGCGGGTGTGCGCCTTGCACCAGCGCGCCACCATCTCGACATATTCGGGGACCTGGCCGACCGCGGAGCCCATCCCGCGCTCCGACATGCCGTGCGGGCAGCCGAAATTGAGCTCGACGCCGTCGCACTCGGTCTCCTCGACCTGGCCGAGGATGGTCTTCCACGAGCCCTCGTCGCAGGGAACCATCAGCGAGACGACCAGGGCGCGGTCGGGCCAGGCGCGCTTGACCTCCTTGATCTCCTGCAAGTTGATCTCAAGGTCGCGGTCGGTGATGAGTTCGATGTTGTTCATCGCGACGACGCGCCGGTCGGGCCCGTGGATCGCGGCATAGCGCGCGCCGGACACGTTGACGATCGGCGGCCCCGCTTCGCCGAGCGTCTTCCACACGACGCCGCCCCAGCCGGCGCGAAACGCGCGCTCGACATTCACCTTGCGATCGGTCGGCGGGGCCGAAGCGAGCCAGAACGGATTGGGCGACTTGATCCCGAGGAAGTTGCTGCGCAGATCGGCCATGGAGTCCTCGCTTCGAGTTCAGGCGCTTCCCACGCCAAGCGCGGCGACGATCGAGCGCGCCGCCTGCTTGCCGTCCTCGACCGCCCGGACGGTGAGGTCCTCGCCGCCCAGCACGCAGTCGCCCCCGGCCCACACGCCCTCGAGACTGGTGCGCCGCTCGCCATCGACGACGATCCGGCCGTCCTCGAACTCGATCGGCGCGCCGTCGAGCGTCTCGGGCGCGCCGCGCTGTCCGATCGCGGTGAACAGCATGTCGGCCTCGATCCGGAAGACCGAGCCTGGGGAAGCCAGCACGCCTTCGTGTTCGTGGGTGTCCTCGAACACCGCGCCGCTGAAGACGCCACCATGTCCCTCGAGCGCTGCCGGGCGCGCCCAGGCGCGGATCACCGCGCCGCTCGTTTGCGCCAGTTCGCGCTCGAACAGGCTCGCCTTCATCCTGTCGGCGCCCCGGCGATAGACGATGGTGACGCTCTCGGCGCCGAGCCGCTTCGATTGCACGGCGATGTCGATCGCCGTCATGCCGCCGCCGATGACGACGACCCGGCGGCCTACCGGCAGCGTCGTCAGGTCCTCCGCCTGCCTCAGGGCGGCGATGTAGGACACCGCGTCGACCACGTTCTCGAGTTCGCCTTCCTTCGGCAGGCCGAGCTTGTTGGTCGAGCCCAGGCCGATCGCCAGGAAGACCGCGTCGTAGTCGCGCCGCAAATCCGCGAGCTTCACGTCCTTGCCGAGCGCCACCCCGTATTCAACCTCGATGCCGCCGATCGAGAGAATGAAGGCGGCCTCCTTCGCGGCGAAGCCGTAGACCGTCTTGTAGGCGGCGATGCCGTATTCGTTGAGCCCGCCGGGCTTGCTGCGCGCCTCGAAGATCGTCGACTCGATCCCTGCGATCGCCAGCGCATGCGCGCAGGCCAGACCCGCCGGACCGGCCCCGACGATCGCGACCCGCTTTCCCGTCGGCGCGCCGCGCCTGTAGGGCGATTGCCCGCGTTCGATCTCCGGGTCCGTCGCGTAGCGCTGCAGAAGGCCGATTTGGACCGGCTTGCCTTCGGCGGCCTCGCGCACGCAGGCCTCTTCGCAGAGCGTCTCGGTCGGGCAGACGCGCGCGCACATGCCCCCCATGATGTTGGCGTCGAAAATGGTCCTGGCCGCTCCCTCGCGATTGCCGGCCGCGATCTGCCGGATGAACAGCGGAATGTCGATCGAAGTCGGACAGGCGTTCTGGCAGGGCGCGTCGAAGCAGAAATAGCAACGGTCCGACTCGACTCTGGCCTCATGCGGCGTGAGCGGCGGATGGAGATCGGCGAAATTCGCCTCGACTGTCGCCCGGTCGAGGCGGCCCGCCGCGACGTCGGAAAGTCCTGGCGGATGGCTGGCGATCGTCATGGCTTCTCCCCAAGGCCCTGGCGGCGAACCGGGATTTCTTGACCGATCGGTCAAATGTTTCCCCATGCCCTGGCGCCTGTCAAGTCCGGCGGCCGAAATGTCTCCGACCGTCGCTCGCCTCCTCCGCGAAGCGAGGAAGGTGACCGCGCGGCGGTTTGAGATGTGTGAACGCCGTGGGCTCCGACCCGGGCCTTCCGACGCGGTCATCGGCCGCGTCTAAAGATGCACCGCGCCATTTGCCGCAATTACGCGAGGGTCAGAACAAAAACCCTTTGGCCCCGCGCCCGAGGACGCTCTACGAGCCTACGAGCTCGAATAGGCGCAGGCTTTCACCTCAATTCAATTGCGCTTACCAAGGAATTTCAGAGTACAGCGCGGCCGCCAACCCCCATAGCATCCTGTGCCACGCGGATGCCCAACCTCTACTCCCAGTTAAGCGCGCATCTGGCCGGTCGCGAGGACGGGCTCGTCGAGGCGCCGCCGCTCCTCGACCGGGCGCCGAATTTAGCCGATCTCCTCGATGCGGACCCCGATGATCCCCCCTTTGGCCCATGCTGCGTCGCAACGAACAGATCGGCCGCCCGCTCGGCGATCGCGCCCTTCAGGACGCAATCAGGCGCCATCTCGGCCGGACCGTCACGCCCGGCAAACGCGGGCCCAAGCCGAAACGCGAGCGCGACGGCGGCTCATGCGGCCGGAGGTCAAGGTAAGCGAAGCGCTGGACGGTTCGCCGACTGGATCTAAAAAAGCCGCGCCTACAGCCCCACCGCACAATTCCTCGCATTGCACGAACCCGACGGAACGACAGGATCCGATGCACTCGCGCTGGCGGAGTTCGTGACCGGCGGTCAGCACGAGCTATCGGACATCGTCCCCGTGCTTGTCTCGGATGCTTGCGACAGCAAGCGCCGACCAAGCGACGACTGAACAGGCCACGCCGAGGGCGCTCAATGTGATGGCTACGATGGTCATCGTCCCGGATCCTCCGGAACGCATGTTCGTCGCCGTGAGAGGTCGACGGGCGACGGACTAAAGCGCAACGTCATCTTAGAAGAGAACGCGTCGTCACTAAGACAAAAATGCGTAAAAATATTGTTATAAAAATTGTCGCGAATAATCGTCTATGGCAGTTTAGATGTAAACGACTGTCTATTACGCCATAGGCGAGCATAGAGCGGGGTCCGTTTCGCAGTCATCACGGTGTCTGCCGAAACGGGCTGCGAGTTATGGCGACGTTCAATCAAATCCGCGCTCCCCGATTTGTGAACGGCCGCTTTGGTCGCCCTCCGCAAAGGCCCGGGTCGCCCGCTTCGACGTCCCCTGCCTTTCCCATCTCAGCACATGAGCGCGGAGGCGCCACAAACAGGTGTTCTTCAGCGACGACAAAGTCCGGAAGGGTCGACAGTGTTTCTACGAAATGGATCACCGCCTCGCGGAGGCCGGCCTGTCCAAGAGAGAGAAAAGCGCGCATCAGGCGATGACCCTCCTCGGGATTTGGCGTGGACGATTGTCCGAACCCGCTACCCTGTCTTGGGTTGAGGGGAGTCTTCGCAAGGTCAGAGAAAGTCACTCGTTGCGCCACCGCATCCTCCAAAATCACGTCCTCAAAAAACAGGCCGCCCGAAGGCGGCCGGTTTCAAAGCTCGGGTTGGAGATGATCAAACCCCTGGGCGTGTGTTTCCCCTACTGGCTCCACACGGCCCAGGGGCGTCCCCACACCCCGCAGCGTAATTCGTACACATATGAACCGTTCGTGTGAAACAGCAGATCACGTCACGAGTTCAAGCGACAACTCGACCGATTTATGAACTTTTTTTGACCCACTCCCACATCGCGGTGACGGCTTCTTCAATCCCCCATTTCCAGCGGCTTCCGGCCTTGCCTGCCTCGCCCCGGACCCAGGCAATGGATCCCTAGTCGTTAGCGTCAAATGAATTGGTGGTATTTTTCTGAATTTCTGTCGCCGCGGCAGCAGCTATGGAGGTCGATTCATCGCTGGGACGAGCAGCGCCGGCTATTGTCGAGGACAGAAGACGAATATTGCAGTCAATCCTTGTGAACCCAACGCCTTACGAAAAGATCTTCACACAGTGAAGCTTTCTGAGCGTCGAAATTCCCTGCCTACCCCCGGCGCAGGGAATTCAAATTCCCTGCCTACCCCTCCCGGCGCCTGTCGGCATCGCCGCACAAACGTTTGATCTTACGAACATTAGTCCGATTTTGAGCGTCGCAGGGGCGCCCGTTTTTCCCGCAGCCAGGGAAACGTAGGGAAAAGCAGGGAAGCAGGGACCGAAAGCGCCCGAGTCAATTGAAAAAGCGATACCCCAGTTTGAGGAACTCGGGCGACTAAATTCCTATCGATGACGATGACTTTGACTTGATCCCTCGTTTCGCGCCCAGCTTGTCCCGCGTTCGGAGCAGAATGGGAGGCGAGAAGGGGAAGGCTCTGGGATTGAAAATGGGGATTGAACAAGCTGTCGCCTCAAAGCTGGATCGGGGCTGCAAGCGTGTTTGTGCGCGGCGAATCGGGTAAAGACCAATCGGCGGCATTGCCTCAGGCGTCCGCTTATGAAATCGAAGCGCCTCCCCGCGTGGTCGGCAGAAGGGCCACGATCCCGCGCGGTTCGCACGAAGACGAGAACCAAAGCCCATGAACCCGACCCATCCGCTCGATCACGAGCCTGAGACTGGTGTTCGGCCGCGCGTTCTCGCCATTTCGAACCAGAAGGGCGGCGTCGGCAAGACCACAACCGCCATCAACCTCGCAACCGCCCTCGCCGCGATCGCGGAGCGCGTTCTCATTATCGATCTCGATCCCCAGGGCAACGCGTCGACCGGGCTTGGCATCGATCGCAAATCTCGCGTCGCTTCAAGTTACGACATGCTGGTTGGAGAACGCACGTTACGAGACGTGATGATCCCGACAGCCGTGCCGCGCCTGTTCATTGCACCCTCGTCGATGGATCTTCTCGGGGTCGAACTGGAAATCTCCGGGCACGACGACCGCTCCTATAAATTGCGAAACGCGCTTCGGGCCTATGGGAAATCCAGCGGCGACGATCCTCAATCCGTCACCTATGTCGTGGTCGATTGCCCGCCGTCGCTCAACCTTCTGACCATCAACGCTCTTGCCGCCGCAGACGCGGTCGTCGTCCCGCTGCAGTGCGAGTTCTTCGCCCTCGAAGGCCTGTCGCAACTTTTGACGACAGTCGAGCAGGTTCGCCGCACCCTCAACCAGGCTCTGACAATTCATGGCGTTCTGTTGACCATGTACGATCCCCGCAACAGCCTCGCCGGGCAGGTCGTCGCGGACGTGCGCGCGTATATGGGCGACAAAGTCTACGAGACGGTCATTCCCCGCAATGTCCGCCTCTCCGAGGCGCCTTCGCACGGGAAGCCAGCGCTGCTTTACGATCTCAAGTGCGCGGGCAGCCAAGCCTATCTCAAGCTCGCTTCCGAAGTCATTCGACGCGAAGGACGTTGGCGCGCCGCCTGAGGACGTGCGCTTCTGCGCGGGTTGGACGTTTGCGCAAGTCGCGAGCGAAGCGTGGCGATCCAGTGCGCCACAAACAGATCGGTGCGCGCAGCGGCAGCAATGGATCGCCACGTCGCCTCGCTCCTTGCGATGACGGTGGCGGGCCCTCACCTGGCCGGCTTGGGTTCACACGTCCAAATTCGCCACGCTCAGCGCATTGTCCTGGATGAACTCGCGGCGCGGCTCGACCACGTCGCCCATCAGTTTGACGAAAATGTCGTCGGCCTCGTCGACCTCGCGGATCTTGACCTGCAGGAGCGAGCGGGCCTCGCGGTCGAGGGTCGTCTCCCAGAGCTGGTCCTTGTTCATTTCGCCGAGGCCCTTGTAGCGCTGGAAGGTCACCCCCTTGCGGCCTGCAGCGTTGATCGCCTCGAGCAGCTCCGAGGGGCCGGAGACATTGGTCTGATCGCCGCGGCGCGAAAAGACGGCGGGACCGGCGAAGGCTTCGCGAAGGGGCCTTGCGTGCTCGTCGAGACGGCGCGCGTCGGCGGAGGCGAGAAGCCCCGTGTCGAGGACCGCCGCCTGGCGGACGCCGCGCACTTCGCGGGTCAGCACATAGCCGTTCGATTCGACCCGACCCCGCCATGAACGCTCGGTCTCCTCGGCGGTGGCGTTCATCCGATCGGCGAGAGCGCGCGCCCGCTCTTCGCCCTCGGGAGCATCGGCGACGCTAAGCGGCCTCAGAGCGCCGAGGAGCGCGGCCTGCTCGACCGCGCTCTTGAGATAGCGCGAGTGGAGGCCGTTGAGCAGACGGCGCATGGCGCGCGCCTCCTCCACCAGAGCGCGCAAATCCGCTCCGGCGCGCACCTCGCCGTGCGCGAGTTGAAGCGACGCTCCCTCGAGCCCGGCCTCGACCAGATAGTCCTCCAACGCCCGCTCGTCCTTCAGGTAAAGCTCGGAGGAGCTGCGCTTGACCTTGAACAGGGGCGGCTGGGCGATGAACAAATAGCCGTTCTCGATCACCTGCCGCATCTGGCGGAAGAAGAAGGTGAGCAGGAGGGTGCGGATGTGCGAGCCGTCAACGTCCGCGTCGGTCATGATAATGATCTTGTGGTAGCGGATTTTGTCGATGTTGAAGTCGTCGCGCCCGATGCCGGCGCCGAGCGCGGTGATGAGCGTGCCGACCTGCTCGGAACCGAGCATCTTGTCGAACCGCGCGCGCTCGACGTTGAGGATCTTGCCGCGCAACGGCAACACGGCCTGATATTCGCGGTTGCGACCCTGTTTCGCCGTTCCGCCCGCCGAGTCGCCCTCAACGATGAAAATCTCCGACTTGGCCGGATCGCGCTCCTGGCAGTCGGCGAGCTTGCCCGGCAGGCTCGCGACGTCGAGCGCGCCCTTGCGCCGGGTGAGCTCGCGCGCCTTGCGCGCCGCCTCGCGCGCCTGCGCCGCCTCGACCACCTTGCCGACGACGACACGCGCCTCGGCCGGATGCTCCTCGAACCATTGCCCGAGCAGCTCGTTGATGAGGCCCTCGACGACCGGCCTCACCTCGGAGGAGACGAGCTTGTCCTTCGTCTGAGACGAGAATTTCGGGTCGGGGCATTTGATGCTGAGCACGCAGGTCAGCCCCTCGCGGGTGTCGTCGCCCGAAAGATCGACCTTCTCCTTCTTGAGGAGGCCAGAGCTTTCGGCGTAGCCGACAACCTGCCGGGTCAGCCCGCTGCGCAAGCCCACGAGATGGGTGCCGCCGTCGCGCTGCGGGATGTTGTTGGTGAAGGGCAGCACATTCTCGTGGTAGCTATCGTTCCACCACAGCGCGACCTCGACGCCGATGCCGTCGTGTTCGCCCTTGATGATGATCGGCCTGTCGATCAACGCCGTCTTGGTGCGATCGAGATAGCGGACGAACGCCTCGAGCCCGCCCTCATAATGGAGCTCCTCCCGCTTCGGCTCGGCGTGGCGAAGGTCGGTCAACACGATGCGCACGCCGGAGTTCAGGAAGGCGAGCTCGCGCAGCCGGTGCTCGATCGTCGCGTGATCGAACTCGACCATGGTGAACGTTTCGGACGACGGCCAGAACGTCACCTCGGTGCCGCGCTTCGGCCGGCCGTCCACGTCTTGCGCCGTGCCCACGATCTTCAGCGGCGCGACCGCGTCGCCATGGGCGAATTCGATTTCGTGCTCGAGCCCGTCGCGCCAAATGCGCAGGAGAAGCTTAGTCGAGAGCGCGTTGACGACCGAGACGCCGACGCCGTGCAGGCCGCCCGACACCTTGTAGGAATTGCGGTCGAACTTTCCGCCGGCGTGCAATTGCGTCATGATGACCTCGGCCGCCGAGACGCCTTCCTCCTCGTGGATGCCGGTCGGGATGCCGCGCCCGTCGTCCGTCACGGTGCAGGAGCCGTCGGCGTTGAGGGTCACCGTCACAAGCCTGGCGTGTCCCGCCAGCGCCTCGTCGATGGCGTTGTCGACCACCTCGTAGATCATGTGATGGAGGCCGGAGCCGTCGTCGGTATCCCCGATATACATGCCCGGACGCTTGCGCACCGCGTCGAGGCCCCGCAGGACCTTGATCGAATCGGCGCCGTAGGTCTCGCCTACGGGCGCCGTGGGGCGGCCCAAATCCTTGATTTCATCGTTCAAAATCAACGCCTTTTTATGGGGAATTTCGAGCTGAACAAGCCGCGACTCGCCGATTGCGCCATGATAGCCGCGCACGGCCGTCAATGCACGCCAAAACCGGCGTTTTCGTGCTTCTTCGGCGACGGCGGCCGCTTAATCCAACCCAATGATATATAGGACTATTTCGTCTCTTTGCGAGTCCCCGCCGCAGCGCGCGCTCCCGCGGCCTCCAACTCCGCCCTCGCCGCGCCGCGCAAAAGGGTCGTGTCGGTTGCGATGGAGCAGAGCCGGAGACCGAGGGTGGCCATCGCCGCGGCGTCCGCGCCGTCGAAGCAGAACATGGCGGCGTACTTGCCGTGCGCTTTCGCGCGCGCGACAATCCGCCCCGTCGCCTCCATCAGGACCGGCCCGCGCGGCTCGGGCCGGTGGCCCTCGGTCAGCGCGATCGAAAGGTCGGAAGGGCCAACGAACACGCCGTCCACACCATCGACCGCCAGGATGTCGTCGAGCGCCTCGAGCGCGGCGCGGGTTTCGATCATGGCGATCGTCTGAGTCATCGCATTGGCGGCGGGGAGGTAATCGGGCGCGTCGAGCCCGCTCAACGGCAGCACGGCCCGCGGCCCCCAGGACCTCTCGCCGAGCGGCAGGTACTTGGTGAAGGCGACCAGGCGGCTCGCGTCGTCACGACTGTTGATCATCGGGGCGATGACGCCCGCAGCGCCCGCGTCGAGGAGGCGGCTCGCCAGCGGAAACGCGCCGACCGGCAAGCGCACGATCGCCGGCTTGCCGGCCAACGCCACAGACAGGATCGCCCTCGAGGCGCCGGCGAAGTCGAACGCGCCGTGCTGCATGTCGAGCACCACCGCATGGAACGCCTCCCGGGCCAGCAACTCAGCGACCGCCGGCTCGTTCATTCCGACCCACCCGCAGAAGACCGGCGCTTCCGACTCCAGCGCCTCCGACAATTTCCCGACAACGGCTTCACTCATGTCCTCGCCAGCCTTCCTGTTTTCAGCCCGCCGCAAACATTACGGCGAGTTCATTTGAAATTCATCTTTGCCGCCCGCATCCTTAAATACATGAAACCTGCAGAAGGAGCCCGTCCCATGAAACGGCGATTTGTAGGTCCCTTAGCGATCGTTGCGGTTTCTGCACTCTCCCTGCCAGCCCTGGCGGCGGAAGCCGTCGAGCCGAATGCGCAGCAAGGCATGGAAAGCGTCCAGAACGGCTCCCAACACTGGGCGGCCGACCGCCAGATGATGCTCGACGCCAAGCTCGCCGGCATGAAGGCCGAGCTCAAACTGAAACCCGACCAGGAGAAGCTCTGGACGCCATTCGAAACCGCGGTGCGGGACAGCGCGAAGGACCGAATGGAAAACATGCAGAAGATGATGGAGATGCGCAAGCAGAACGAGCAGGCGTCGCCCATAGATCTCCTGGACACATGGTCGAGCGACCTCACACAGGCCGGCGCGAACATGAAGAAGGTCGCCGACGCCGCCAAGCCGCTCTACGCCAGCCTCGACGAGACGCAGAAGCATGATTTCACCATGCTGGGTCGAATGCTGATGCCCGAGCGGGCCCGGTTCGCGATGGAAATGATGCGCCACCGCTGGAACGAACGCGAAAAGCACGAATAGTCTGAAGCCGTTTCCCCAGGCTTCAGTGGTCCGAAGCTTCCCCCCAGGCTTCGGCAAACGGAAGACGCGGCCGCATCCCCTTCGGCCGCGTCTTCTTTTTTGCTTCTTAATGGGTCGCCGGTCTCCCCTGGTCACCAAACTTACGCGCGGTTAATCTGCAATATAGGTGGCGGTTCGCGCCCTCCATTGCGGACCGGATCAAGGAGGAAATCCAATGAGGTCGTCGTTTCGCATTTTCTTGACGCCGCTCGCGGCTTCAGTTTTCGCGGTCGCGGTCGCCGCCGGCGCCGTCGCACAGTCCGACAACCCTCCCCCCATGCAGCACGGGATGCAGCACTGGGGCGCCGACCACGAAGCGCTGCTCAACGCAAAACTGGCGGGTCTGAAGGCCGGCCTCGGTCTCAATCCCGATCAGGAGAAACTGTGGGCGCCGTTCGAGGCCGCCGTGCGCGAGGCCGCCGAGATGCATATGAAGCATATGATGGGCCGGATGGAAAGGATGCATGGCATGGGGGAGTCAGACATGGGGCCGGACATGGGACGGGGCATGATGACCCCGGACATGGGAGAGGATGAAGACCAACGAGCCTCGCCTGTCGACCGTCTCGAGGCCATGGCGGACCGCCTGTCCGAAGCCGCCGCCGCGCTGAAAAAGGTCGCCGACACGGCGAAGCCGCTCTATGCGAGCCTGGACGACACCCAGAAGCGGATCTTCGTCATGCTGGGCCGGGAGATGATGATGCTCGGGCATGGCCACGGTGGCATGATGGGCTGGGACCATGGCGATCGAGGCCCGCGAGGCCCCCACCATCACTGGGGCGAAGGTCCGGACGACGAGGAATAGGGCCTCGAGTCCGGTCACGGCCATGGCGCGGCCGCGTTGCCGGCCGCGTCCTGTCGCCGCGCGGCTTTCTGCGGGGGAAGGCGGGCCGTTGTCTCCGGCCGGTCTTTGGCACAAGATCGGCTGGGGAGCTCGGGGAGGAGAAGATCCGTGATCGCGCACGCCAAGCCTCATGCGCCGCTCGATGTCTACGCGACCAGAGTCGCCAGCGAATGGGTCGATTACAACGGCCACATGAACGACGCGGCCTTCGCCATCGTGTTCAGCCGGTCGGTCGACGCGCTCATGGACCGCATCGGCCTGGACGCCTCGGCGCGCAAGCGGACGGGCCGCAGCCTGTTCACGCTGCAGATGATGCTGCACTACTTCAAGGAGGCCAAGGAGGGCGACGCGCTCTCCGTCTCCTGCCATCTCCTCGAGCACGACGACAAGCGCATGCGCGTCTGGCTCGATATGGCCGACGCGAGCGGCGAGCGCCTCGCCGCCTCGGAGCAATTGCTGATGTCGGTGACGCTCGGCGAGGGTGCCCCCCGCGCTGCACCTTGGGGATTCGAGACGCTCGCCGCGCTCGACGCGCTGGCTAAGGTTCAGGCCGGCCTGCCGCGCCCGGCCGAGGCTGGCTCGGGCGTGGCGATGAAGCGGAAAGACTAGCGCCTTGCGAAGTATGGGGCCTGCCCGCGCCGCCACATTTCCGTGCCAATGCGCCTCAATTGTACGCGGTCGGCGGTCGAGGCGCGCGGCGCCGGAGCCCGCGCGCCGCTGACATGGTCGTGACCCGGCGGCCGCGTCCGCCGATCCCGTTCTGCGCCCGAGCAAATCGAAGCGTCAGTCCCCAAAAGCAGCATCGTAGCGGCGAGAAGGACATTCGCTGTGAATTATGGTTCCGATCTTCATGGACCGCATACCCTGAGCTTCCTGGCCGGCGGGGGCCGTATGGGTGAGCTGATCCGCGCCTTCGACTGGAGCGCGACCCCACTCGGCGCGGCGGCGGGATGGCCCGAGAGCCTGCGGATCGCCGTCCGGATCATGTTGAGCTCCCGTCAGCCGATCTGGATCGGCTGGGGAGAAGAGCTGATCTACCTCTACAACGACGCCTATCTTTCGATCATCGGAGGCAAGCACCCGCAGGCGCTCGGCCAGCCGACCCGGGAGGTGTGGCGCGAAATCTGGGGCGACATCGAGCCCTTGCTCTCGACCGCGCTCGGCGGCGTCGAGGGCACCTATGTCGAAGAGCAGCTCCTCATCATGGAGCGCAACGGCTATCCAGAGGAGACGTACTACACCTTTTCCTACAGCCCGATTCCGGACGCGAGCGGAGCGCCAGGCGGCATCATATGCGCCAACACCGACGACACCAGGCGGGTCATCGGCGAGCGACAACTGCGTCTCTTGCGCGAACTGGCCGCCAGTACGATCGACGCGCGCTCCTGGCAGGAAGCCTGCCAGCGAACCGCCGCCGCGCTCGCAGGCGACCAACGCGACATTCCCTTCTCGCTCCTCTACACAAAACCGCACGACGATGAGATCTGGTCACTCGCGGGTTCATCCGGATTCGGGCGGATCCATCCCGCCGCCACGTCCGAGGTCCCATCCAAGGGCGCCGCGTCCTGGCCCCTGGTGATTCCCGATGGCCGCGAGGTCGCCTTCTGCGACGGTGTCGCCTTGCGCTTCGGTCAGGCGCTGCCGACGGGGGGTTGGGACAGACCCTGTAACCGGGCGGCGATTTTCGCCTTGCCCGACAACGGGCAGGGTCGGGAATGGCGTCTTGTCGTCGGATTAAATCCTTGCCGGCTTTACGACCAGTCATATCAGGGGTTTCTCGAACTGATCGTCGGCCAGATCGCAGTCGCGATCGCCAATGCCGACGCTTACGAGCAGGAGCGGCGCCGCAGCGACGCCCTGGCGGAGCTCGACCGGGCCAAGACCGTCTTCTTTTCCAACGTCAGCCACGAGTTCAGGACCCCCCTGACCCTGATGCTCGGCCCGCTCCACGATCTTCTGTTCAGCGGCGAGCCGCTTGCGCCAGCGGTTCGCGGCGCAGCGGAGGCCGCGCATCGCAACGGCCTCAGGCTGCTCAGGATGGTGAACAGCCTGCTCGACTTCTCCCGTATGGAGGCGGGTCGGGTCCGGGCGAGCTACGCGCCGGTCGATCTCGGCGCGCTCAGCGCCGACATCGCATCGAACTTCCGCTCGGCCATCGAGGGCGCGGGGCTGAGGCTTCGTATCGATCTCGAGCCTTTGCCACAGCCTGCTTACGTCGACCGCGAGATGTGGGAGAAGATCCTGCTCAACCTGCTGTCGAACGCGTTCAAGTTCACGCTGGACGGCGAGATCGCCCTCACGCTCGGCCCTTCGCACGACGGGCGGAGCGCAATCGTCAGGGTTTCTGACACTGGGGTCGGAATCCCGGCCGATGAGCTGCCGAGGCTGTTCGAGCGGTTCCACCGGATCGAAGGCCAGAAAGGGCGGTCCATCGAGGGATCCGGCATCGGCCTCGCGCTCGTCAGCGATCTCGTGAAGTTGCACGGAGGCGATGTTGCGGTCGAGAGCGAGCCCGGGCGCGGAGCCACGTTCTCGATCACGCTGCCGCTCGGCCACGCTCACCTGCCGGAGGGCCATGTCCGCATCGAAGCGCCCCATAGAGCGGCGTCGTCCCTCGCGCACGAGTATCTCGCCGAAGTGTCGCGCTGGACGTCCGGCGAGACAGCGGCGGCCGCCGATCTGCAGCTCGCAGCTTCCTTCGACAGCTCCGTGCCGCAGTCGGAGCGAGGGCGCATCGTGGTCGCCGACGACAACGCCGATATGCGCGACTATGTCTCGCGTCTGCTTGGCGTCTCATGCGACGTGCGTGCGGTCGCGGACGGGGCGGCCGCATTGGAGGCGGTGCGGAACGAGACGCCGGACCTCATCATCACCGACGTGATGATGCCGCGTCTCGACGGCTTTGGCTTATTGCGCGCGATCCGCGACGAGGAGGAGACCCGGGAGCTGCCGGTCATCCTGCTTTCGGCGCGGGCCGGCGAGGAGGCGCGGATCGAGGGGCTCGGGGCCGGCGCGGACGACTACCTCGTCAAGCCTTTCTCCGCCAACGAACTCGTCGCCCGAGTCGACGCCAATCTCAAACTCGCTCGAATCCGCCGAGCGGCGAGGACCGCCCTCGAGCGGCGCACGGAGCAGTTCGAGACTTCTCCTCAACCAGGCGCCGCTCGGCGTCTATCTGGTCGAACTCCAGCCTGAGGTTCCGCGCGATCAACCCGATCGCCGCTCGACTCTTCGAGACTGCCGGCGACGTCGTCGGACGTGAGTTCGCCGAGGTGATGCGGGCCCTCTGGCCACACGCCACCTCGGATGAGGTCGTCGGGCATTTCCGCCGCACGCTCGAAACCGGCGTCCCCTACCATGTTTCGGAACAAGCCCTGGAACGCCCGGGTATGGAGCCCAACGAATATTACGAGTGGCTCATCTCGCGCATTCCCCTGCCCGAAGGAGACTATGGCGTCGTCTGCTACTTCCAGGACATTTCGCGTGAAGTGAACGCGCGAAATGCCATTGCGCGCTCCGAGGAGAGGCTGCGCGAACTGAACGGGCGACTGGAAGAGCGAGTGGCGCGCGAGGTGGTCGAACGGTCGAAGGTCGAGGACGCGCTCCGCCAGGCCCAGAAGATGGAAGCGATCGGCCAACTGACCGGCGGAGTCGCGCACGACTTCAACAATCTTCTCACCCTCATCATCGGTGGTCTCGATATTATCCAGCGCGGGAGGCAGGGCGACGAAGCGAGAATGGACCGCGGCGTCGCCATGGCGGTTCAGGGCGCCCGGCGCGCGGCGGGATTGACGGGGCGTCTTTTGGCGTTCGCCCGGCGACAGTCACTCGAGCCGAAACCGCTCGACCTCAATGTTCTCGTCCGAGACATGACCGAGCTTCTGCATCGGACGCTGGGCGAGCAGATCGAACTGGAGGGCGTGCTGGCCCCTCGGCTGTGGACGATCGAGGCCGACCAGAATCAGCTGGAGAGCGCGATCCTCAATCTCGCGGTCAATGCGCGGGACGCCATGCCGGACGGCGGGAAGCTCACAATCGAGACGTCGAACGCCGCCCTGGACGAGACCTATGTCGATCCGGTGTCCGAGGTCGTTCCGGGCCAATATGCGGTCGTAGCGATCTCGGATACGGGCGTCGGCATGGCCCCTGATGTCAAATCCCGGGTTTTCGAGCCCTTTTTCACCACGAAAGAGCCCGGGCAGGGAACGGGACTCGGCCTGAGCATGGTGTACGGGTTCGTCAAGCAGTCGCGCGGCCATGTCACGGTCTACAGCGAGGCGGGACAGGGAACGACCGTCAAACTCTACTTCCCCCAATTCTACGGGGACGGCGAATCCAAGCCGGTCAAATCCGAAAAGGCGGCGCCTGCAGGCGCATCGGATGAAGCAATCCTCGTCCTCGAGGACAACGACGACGTGCGCGCCTACAGCGTCATGATTTTGACCGAGCTTGGATACCGGGTCCTCCAGGCGGCCGAGGGAGATCATGCGCTCGAAATTCTCCGCGGCGACGAGCGCGTCGATCTCCTGTTTTCCGACGTCGTGTTGCCCGGAAAGAGCGGCAAGGTCATCGCCGAACAGGCGCTCGCCCTGAGGCCGGCTCTCAAGGTTCTGTTCACCACCGGATACTCGCGCAACGCGATCGTCCATCACGGGCGTCTCGATCCAGGCGTGCACCTGATCGCAAAGCCATTCACCTTCGATCAACTGGCAACGCGGGTTAGGGACCTGCTCGACAAGCCTTGAGGCGCCCCGTCTTCCTCTCCCACGACGGGGTTCATACGGGCGAGCATCGCCCGAATTCGTGAACGGTCTTTGACACGCCCTCTTGCTGTGTCCCTTGCGCGGCAAGGCTTTGCATCATGACAAAAGGCTGGCGCCAAGTCTGGACAATTCCATGCTGTGCGATCATTGTCGCGTTCAACGGCCTGGTCGTCGGCGCCGGAAAGGGAGGAACTCATGAACGTCAGGATGTTGGGCGTCGCGCTGTACTTAGGCCTTCTTGTCGCTCCGGCATGGGCGGACGATACCGTCAAGATCGGCTACATCGACCCCCTGTCCGGCGGCGGCGCCTCGATCGGCGAAATCGGCCTGAAGACGTTCCAATATCTTGCAGACGAGCTCAATGCCGCTGGCGGCCTGGACGGCAAGAAGATCGAGATCGTCCCGCTCGACAACAAGACCAACGCTCAGGAGAGCCTGATCCAGGCGCAGAAGGCGGCCGACGACGGCGCCCATTTCATCACCCAGGGCAACGGCTCGTCGGTCGCCGCGGCGCTGACGGACTGGGTCTCGAAGTACAACGACCGCAATCCAGGCAAGGAGATCCTTTATCTCAATTACGCCGCGGTCGATCCAGTGCTGACCAACGACAAATGCTCGTTCTGGCATTTCCGCTGGGACGCCAACTCCGACATCAAGATGGCCGCGCTGACGACGTTCATGAAAAGCCAGCCCAATATCAAGAAGGTTTATCTGATCAATCAGGACTACTCCTTCGGTCATTCGGTGGAGCAGACGGCGAAGGCCATGCTGAAGGAAAAGCGGCCGGACATCGAAATCGTCGGCGATGAATTCCATCCCCTGCTCAAGGTCACGGACTTTTCCCCCTATATCGCCAAGATCAAGGCGTCTGGCGCCGACAGCGTCATCACCGGCAACTGGGGCCAGGACATCGCGCTCCTCTTGAAGGCGGCGGCCGACGCCGGCCTGCAAGCCAACTGGTACACCTACTACGCGGGCGGCGCCGGCGGACCGACGGCGATCAAGCAGACCGGGTTGTCGCATCGCGTGTTCGCGATCACGGAGGGCGTTCCAAACTCGGCGACGCCGGAAGCGCAGAAATGGGAGGCTACGTTCCGAGCCAAGGAGGGGGTTTCGCTCTTCTATCCGCGCGCGGTCAACGAAATGCGAATGCTGGCGAAGGCTGCGACCGAAGCCAAGTCGACCGACGCGAAGGCGGTCGCCGAGAAGCTCGAGGGCATGAAGATCGAGGTTTTCGACGGCGGCGAGGGGTTCATGCGCAAGGAAGACCACCAGTTCTTCCAGCCGATGTACATCAGCAGCTTCGGGGTCCTCGATCCTGGCGCGAAATTCGACGAGGAAGGCACCGGCTGGGGGTGGAAACTAGTTGGATCGGTCAAGGCGGAGGACACGGTCCTGCCGACGACCTGCAAGATGGAGCGTCCCTGACGGACGGCGGCCGGTGCGGCGGCGTCCCGCCTCCTTCCGAGCTTTCCCTGTGCGGCCGGGGTTCGTCCTGGCCGCAAATCTCGCCAGCCTCTCCGAGGTCTCGGTTCGATGCTTGAGATCATCGCCTTCTCGACGCTGAATGGCGTCCTTTACGGCATGCTTCTCTTCATGCTCGCGAGCGGGCTGACCCTCGTGTTCAGCATGATGGGCGTCCTGAATTTCGCCCACGTGAGCTTCTACATGCTCGGCGCCTACTTCGGTTTCGAGATCGAGCGGCGCGTCGGGTTCTGGCCCGGCTTCGTCGTTGCGCCGATCGCCGTCGGCGTGATCGGCGCCGCGGTCGAGCGGTACGGCCTTCGGCGTCTGCACCGGCTCGGCCATGTGTCGGAGCTCCTGTTTACTTTCGGGCTCGCCTTCGTCATCGAGCAGATCGTGGAGATGATCTGGGGGAAGCTGCCGGTCGATTACCAGGTGCCGCCATCGCTCGACTTCGTCGCCTTCCGGCTGTTCGACACGACTTACCCCGCCTATCGCATGTTCATACTTGTCACGGCGATGGCGATGTTCGCCGTGCTGTACGCCGTCCTGAAGCGGACGCGGGTCGGACTCGTCATTCAGGCGGCGCTGACCCATCCGGATATGGTGGCGATGCTCGGCCATGACGTGCCGCGAATCTTCACTCTCGTGTTCGGCGGGGGGGCTGCGCTCGCGGGCCTCGCCGGCGTGATCGCCGGTCCGGCGCTGGTGACGCAGCCAACGATGGCGGCGCTGCTCGGGCCGATTCTGTTCGTGGTCATCGTGGTCGGCGGCCTCGGCTCGCTCGCGGGCGCCTTCTTCGCCTCTCTGCTGATCGGCCTCGTCCAGACTTTCGCGGTGGCGATGAACGGCTCGCTTGCCGAAATCTTCGGCTCGACGGCGCCCCCTTATCTCGGCGATCTTTGGCGGGTGACGGTCGCCCAGCTCGCGCCGATCATTCCATATCTCCTACTTGTCCTCATCCTGATCATCCGGCCAACCGGCCTCATGGGGACGCGGGAATCGTGAAGCGGTCCCCCCGCTTCCTCTGGCCCTGGTTCGCCCTCGCGGCGGCATTCGCCCTCGCCCCAAGGATCATGTCGTCTGGTACCGCGCTGACGACGATGTCGCTCATGGGCGTCATGATCATCTTCGCCTTGTCCTACAACATGCTGCTCGGACAGACCGGCCTCCTCTCCTTCGGGCATGCGGTCTTTTATGGTCTTGGCGGCTTCGTCGCCATCCATGCGATGAACGCCCTTATCCATGGAAAGCTCGGCGTGCCGGTCGCTGTCATGCCGATCGTCGGGGGTCTCGCGGGGCTCGCCTTCGGCGCCCTGTTCGGCCTCGTTTCGACGCGTCGAGCCGGACTCGTCTTCTCGATGATCACGCTAGGCATTGGCGAGCTCGTGTCCTCGAGCTCGTTCATCCTGCGCTCGTTCTTCGGCGGAGAGGAGGGAATCACCACCAACCGGGCGAAGCTCGCGCCGCTGTTCGGGCTCAAGTTCGGGCCGCAGATCGAAGTCTACTATCTCATCGCGATCTGGTGCTTCGTCTGTGTGGCCGCGATGTATGCACTGACGCGCACGCCATTCGGGCGCCTGTGCAACGCGGTGCGCGACAATCCCGAGCGAGTGCAATACGTCGGATATTCGGCCCAGCGGATTCGCCTCCTCGCCTTCAGCTTCGCGGCCTTCTTCGCCGGGATCGCGGGGGGCCTCGCGGCGATCAATTTCGAGATCATGAATGCGCAGCAGCTCGGCGCCCAAGAGTTGGGCCTCGTGCTGCTGATGACCTATATCGGGGGCGTCGGCGTTTTTGCCGGGCCCATCGTCGGCGCGATCATCATCACCTTCCTGCAGATCAATCTGTCCGACGTGACGAACGCTTGGCAGCTTTATTTCGGCCTGCTGTTCATCGGAGTCGTATCGTTCGCGCCGGGCGGCGTTGCAGGCTGGCTCATGCGTCACTGGGAGGCCACGTGCGCGGGCGGGTTCTGGCGCCTCGCGCCTGCTTACGGGCTCGTCACGCCGGGCCTCGCGGCCGGCCTCATCGGCGCGGTAATGCTGATCGAGCTCGCCAACCGCGAGTTGGCGATGGCGCAGAGCGAGGGCTCGGCGATGAGCCTGTTCGGCTTCCCGGTCGACGCATCGTCGATCGCCCCGTGGGCCGGGGCGGTCGTCCTGTTGGCAGGCGGCGTCGCGGCGACATGGCTGCTCTGGCCGAAGGTCGAGGAAGCCTGGGGCGCCGTCAACAAGGGCCTTCAGGCAAGGGCGCAGGCATGATCGCCGCGCTCGAGCTGACCGACGTAACCAAGAACTTCGGCCTCGCCCAGATCATCCGCGGCGTCACCCTTGAGATCGGGAAGGGAGAGCGGCACGCGATCATCGGCCCCAACGGCGCAGGAAAATCGACTCTGTTCCATCTCGTGAGCGGTCGCATCGGACTCACCGGCGGCGAGATCAAGCTCGATGGCGCACGCATCGACGGACTCGCTCCGTTCGAGATCTATCGCCGTGGCCTCGCGCGCAGCTTCCAGATCACCAACATCTTTCCAAAGCTCTCGGTCTACGAAAACCTGCGCTGCGCAGCGCTCTGGTCGCTCGGTTACCGCTACGCCTTCTGGCGGCCGATCGACGGCTTGAGCGATGTCCGCGAGAAGGCGGAATGGCTGATGGACGAGATCGGTCTCTCCGCCCGCCGCGACGTGCAGGCGGGCGTTCTGAGCTATGCCGAGCAGCGCGCCCTCGAAATCGGCGTGACGGTCGCGGGCGGCGCCAATGTGATTTTGCTCGACGAGCCGACAGCGGGCATGAACGCCTCCGAGACCTCCCAAGCCGTCGCGCTGATCCGCAAGGTGAGCGAGGGCCGGACGCTGTTGATGGTCGAGCATGACATGGGGGTGGTGTTCGATCTTGCCGACCGCATCTCGGTCCTGGTCTACGGACGGATCGTGGCCAGCGACACGCCCGAGCGAATTCGGGAGAACGCGGAGGTCCAGGAAGCCTATCTCGGGCAGGCGGTGGGCGGATGACGCCGCTGCTCGATGTCGCCGGTCTCAACGCCTTCTACGGCAAGAGCCATATTCTGCACGGCGTCACCTTCCGGATCGGCGACAACGAAATCGTCAGCCTTCTCGGGCGCAACGGGGTCGGCCGCTCGACGACGATCAAGGCGATCATGGGCGATGTTCGCCCAAAGGGCTCCATTCGCTTCAAGGGCGAGGAGATCGCAGGCCTGAAGCCGCACGAGACAGCGCGCCGCGGACTCGGCTACGTGCCTGAGGCGCGCGATATTTTCCCCGGGCTCACCGTCCGGCAGAATCTCATGCTCGGCGAGAAGCCCGGCAAGGCCGGCCGTCGCTGGGCGATGGCCGACATGTTCCGGATCTTCCCGCGTCTCGAAGAGCGCGCGGAGGCGCCCGGCGGGGTGCTTTCGGGCGGGGAGCAGAAAATGCTGGCGATCTGCCGCACCCTGATGGGCGATCCGGATCTTATCATGGTCGACGAGCCGACCGAAGGCCTGTCGCCGCAAATGGTCGAGCATGTCGGCCGTCTTCTTCAGGAGATCGCCCGCCGCGGCGTGGCGATCCTGCTGGTCGAGCAGAAACTGACGATCGCGCTCAGGATCAGCCACCGGCTCTATGTGATGGGCCATGGCAAGATTGTCTACGAGGGCACCCCGGCGGATCTGTCCGCCGCCGCGGACGTCCGCAAGGAGTGGCTCGAGGTGTGACGACGGGGCGTCGCATCGAACGTCGTCCGGAGTTTGTCGACGTTTCTGGCCACCCCTTCGACCAGCTCTCCTCAAGATCGGCTCGAGATGCAGAAATCGGCGTCGAACCCGCCCAGGCCCCTTGCGCCCACTCTTTCTCCATCCATATACCATCCAGGTAGATGGTTAGGCGGCACGCAATGACCGGAGAGATCCACAGACTGCGCGAGCGGCAGGGCGACAGCGAGAAGATCACAATCAACCTCGGGTTTGTCGACCTTGGCCACATCGACCTTTTGGTGCGCGAAGGATTCTATTCCAATCGCACCGACTTCATCCGCACGGCGATTCGAAACCAGCTCGCCTCCCACACGGACGCGGTCAAGCAGTCGATCGTTCGGCACACCCTCGAACTCGGCCTCAGACGTTTCGGCCGCGAGGAGCTGGAGGCGGTGAGGGCGAAGGGGGGCCGGCTCAAGATCCAGGTTCTCGGGCTTGCGGCCATCGATGACGACGTCACGCCGGAGCTGGCGCGCGCGACGATCGAATTGATCACCGTCCTCGGCGCCCTGCACGCCAGCAAAGCCATCAAGGCGGCGCTCGCCGATCGCATCCAGTGATCGCCGCCGCGGCTGTTCAAGAACAAGGATCCAACAATGAAAACCGATTTCAGCGCGGCCATGCGTCAGGCCGCGAAACTCACGCGCTCACAAAATGTGATGGAGGCGACGCGGGTCATCCAGCGCGCCCTCGCCGATGCCGCGGCGCCTCCGGCCGATGCGCCGCGCGAGACCACGCTGGTCCTGCCGCCCGCACGCGGCATTGCGGGGACTGAGGATGCGTTCGAACCGTCACCGCAGCATCGCAAGCGTGCCGCGACCGCCGGCGAGGCCACAACGGAGCGGCGGCCGTCCGGGCGCATGCGACGCCCGCTCGGCGAGGTCCTGAAGCTCTTGCGACAGGCCGAGCTTTCGGGCCTCGGTCGCGGCTCCGCCAAATTGCCGGCGTTGCGGAAGGGGCCGACTGTCGCGGCGCCGGAAGGCGCCGCCTATCTCACGCGAAGCTTCGCCTGCGCGGCGGGTTCGAGGGACTATAAAGTCTATGTGCCGAGCGGCGCCGAGGGCCGCGCGCTTCCGCTGATCGTCATGCTGCACGGCTGCACGCAGAGCCCCGACGATTTCGCCGTCGGCACGGGCATGAACGGGCTCGCCGAAGAACGCAGCTTCATCGTCGCCTATCCGGAACAGACGGCGAGCGCCAATCCTTCGGCCTGCTGGAACTGGTTCGACCTCGCCCACCAGAGGCGCGAGGATGGCGAGCCGGCGATCATCGCGGGCATCACCCGCGCCATCATGGCGGAGTTCGGCGTCGACCCGGCCCGCGTCTATGTGGCGGGCCTCTCGGCGGGCGGCGCCATGGCCGCGATCCTGAGCGCGACCTATCCCGAGCTTTACGCCGCGGCCGGCGTCCACTCCGGACTGCCGCACGGCGCCGCCGCCGACCTGCCGTCGGCGTTCGCAGCGATGCGCGGCGCCAAAGACCCGGCCGCGCGGTCGCCGAGGAAGAGGCGCGCAAAGGGGCGCGTCCGCACCATCGTCTTTCACGGCGCAAGCGACAGAACCGTCGACCCGTCGAACGCCGAGGCCATCCTTGCCGACGCCCGCGCCAGTCTTGCCGAACCCGCGCAGGAACTGCTTCTGGACGGCGTCGCGGGCGGGCGCGCCTTCACCCGGACCATCGTTACGGACGCGCGCGGCGTTCCCCATGCCGAATGCTGGGCCGTCGACGGACTCGGCCACGCCTGGTCCGGCGGCAGCCCGGAAGGGTCGTTCACCGACGCCCGGGGGCCCGACGCCTCGCGGGAGATGCTGCGATTTTCTTGGAGACCTAGTCGTTAGCGTCAAATGAATTGGGATTGTGTGCGTCAAGTTCTGCAAAGGCGGTCATGGCTTGGCTGGGGTTAAGCGGCTTTGCGGAGGTAGGTTTTCTTGTGCTCCCTGAGATCGTTCATGTTAATGTAGCGGTGGGCTTCGAGCCAATTCTCGTGGGTTTCGACGGCTAGGGCTCGCACGAGGCGTAGACAAGCGTCTGTGTTGGGGAAGATGCGGACGACGCGGGTCCTGCGCCTGATTTCCTCGTTGAGACGTTCGAGCATGTTGGTGCTCTTGAGATGCTTATGGTGCTGGCGGGGCAGCTTGTAGAAGGTGAGCGTCTCCTCGATGGTTTCCTCGACCCAAGCGACGAGCTTCGGGTAGCGGCTCGCCCACTTGGCGATCCAGGCGGCGAGGTCCTGGCGGGCCTCCTCGATCGAGCGGCGGTCGTAAAGCCAGCGCAATTCCTGCAGGCAGTCGTCGTCGGCCTTGCGCGGCAGATGGTCCAAGGCGTTGCGGAGGAAGTGGACGTAGCACCGCTGAAAGGCGGCTTCGGGAAGGACTTCGCGGACGGCCGAGCGGAGCCCAGCATGATCGTCGGCGACGACGAATTCGACGCCGGCAAGGCAGCGCCGGCGCAGGCCGACAAGGAAGTCTTTCCAGGAGGAGCGGCTTTCCCGGTTGGCCATGTCGACGGCCAGGATCTGGCGGCGCCCGTCCCAGTCGATCCCGATGGCGATCAGCACGGCCTGGCTCATGACGACGCCGCCCTCGCGCACCTTCTCGTAACGGGCATCGACGATGAGGTAAGGGAAGGGCTCGGCAAGGGGGCGCTTTGCAAAGGCGTCGAGCCTTTCGTCCAGGCGCTTGTTGATGGCGGAAATGGCGCTGGCCGAGAAGGCGTGGCCGCAGAGTTCCTCAGTGATCGCCTTGACCTTGCGGGTCGAGACGCCCTGCACGTACATCTCGGCCAACGTCGCCACGAGCGCCTGCTCGGAGCGCTGGTAGCGCTCGAAGAGCTCGGTCGAGAACCGGCCGTCCCGGTCCTGCGGCACGCGCAGCTCGAGCTTGCCGACCCGGGTGACGAGCGTGCGGCTATAGTAGCCGGAGCGGTAGCCCAGACGAGCGGCGGTGCGCTCGCCCTTTTCGGCCCCGAGCGCGTCCGTCATCTCGGCTTCCAGCATCTCCTGCATGACGGCGCGCACGATCTCGCGCAGCCCGTCAGGGCTCTTGGCGAAAAGCTCGTTGACGACGGCGGTCGCGGGCTTAGCCTCACTCTTGGTCATGGCGGCGTTCTCCTCGGAGAATCAGGTGACTTCGACATCACCCAGCCTGCCATGACCGCCTTCGTCCCTCAGGGATTTTGCAGAGCCTTCAGCACGCTACTTGAATTTTGGTGGTATTTTTCTGAATTTCTGTCGCCGCGGCAGCAGCTATGGAGGTCGATTCATGGCTGGGACGAGCAGCGCCGGCTATTGTCGAGGACAGAAGACCAATATTGCAGTCAATCCTTGTGACCCCAACGCCTTACGAAAAGATCTTCACACAGTGAAGCTTTCTGAGCGTCGAAATTCCCTGCCTACCCCCTGCGCAGGGAATTCAAATTCCCTGCCTACCCCTCCCGGCGCCTGTCGGCATCGCCGCACAAACGTTTGACTGATCTTCGACAGTGCCCGGAACGAAGTTTCTGATCGCGCGAGCAAAATCGCGCCGCGGTGCGGGCGTGGCACTACAAAACGGAGGGTGTCTGTAAATCAGGCGTCCGCGATCTGGCGCATCGTCGGCGGCAGGGCGACGCCGAGGGCGGCGAGCGCGAGGCTGGCGCCGGGGCGTGGCGACGAGCGCAGCAGGAAGCGCTTGCCGTCCTGCTCGACCTCGGTCTCGGTGAGCGAGTCGAGATCGGCGATCACGGCGGGCCAGGAGGCGCGGGCGCCCTTGTCGACTGCTGCGAGGCGGTCTTCCAGCTCCTTCTTCAGCACGAGCGCGAGGAAGCTGCAGGCGACGTGGCCGCGGATCGTCTCGTCGAGCTTGTGGTAGATCGGCCGCGTGTCGAGCAGACTCTTTGTCGTGCGGAACGTCCGTTCGATATCCCATCCACGATGCCGCTCATAAATTGACGAAGCCGGACGAATTACCGAGAATTGGGTTTGAAGCGCTATCTGCCCTGGCGCGTTGGCTTGGATCCCGCGATGAGCGATCTGCCGGCGTCGATCTGGACCCTGTTGCCCCCGGAACGAAGGGGACGCATAGCGACGCTCCTGGGTCAGATGGCTTTGCATCGGATGCGCAGCTCCACGGTCGCCACGGAGACGTCCAATGACGGATGCCGGCCTTGTCCAGCGTCGCAGTGGCTCGTTCTGCGACAAGATTGTCCGGCGCCATCAAGATCGTCTGGCGATCGTCTACGTCCGCCAATCCACGGCGCAGCAGGTTGAGCGCCATCAGGAGTCGACTAGGCTGCAATATGCCCTCGCGGACCGGGCGGCGCAGTTCGGCTGGCTGCGCGAGCGGATCGTCGTCATCGACGACGATCTCGGACGCTCCGGCGCAAGCGTCGAGGGACGCCTGGGCTTTCAGCGGCTGGTCGCCGAGGTCGGGCTCGGCAAGGTCGGCCTCGTGCTCGGGGTGGAGATGTCGCGGCTGGCGCGCTCCTGCCGGGATTGGCATCAGCTTCTGGAGATCTGCGCGCTCTTCGACACGCTGATCGCCGACGTCGACGGGGTGTATGATCCGGCCAACTACAACGATCGCCTCCTTTTGGGTCTGAAAGGAACGATGTCGGAAGCCGAGTTGCATATCCTCAAGGCAAGAATGCTGGCGGGCCGGAAAGCCAAGGCGCGTCGGGGCGAGCTCGGCAAGCCCGTGCCTATCGGTTATGTGCGCCGTCCCTCGGGCGAGGTCGTCTTCGATCCCGACGAGCAGGCGCAGGCGACGGTCCGCCTGGTCTTCGACCTGTTCGATCGCTTCAGGACGGTCGGCAAGGTGATGACCTACCTGGTCGAGCACGACATCCGCATGCCGGTGCGCCGGCGCGATGGCGCGGGCAAGGGCGAGCTGGAATGGCGGCGCCCCAGTCGCCCGACCTTGCTCAATTTCTTCGCCAATCCGATCTATGCGGGCGTCTACGCTTACGGCGTGCGTGCGGTCGAGAGGCGAAAGCAAAAGCCAGGCCATCCGGGAACGGGACGCCGACCGCCGCGCGCCGACGAGGCCGAAGTCTTTTTGCACGATCGGTTGCCCGGCTACATCAGCTTCGAGCGCTATGAGCGCAATCAGGCGCAGCTGAAGGCCAACAAGGCGGCGGGCGCCGGGACGGTGCGGGCGGGAAGCGCGCTTCTCTCCGGCGTGCTGATCTGCGGCCGCTGCGGTCTGCGCATGTTGGCGCAATACAACAACAACGGCCACGCCGCCCGCTACGTCTGCTCGCAAATGCAGAACTGCTACGGCGAGGCGTTCTGTCAATCGCTGACGGCAGCGCCGCTCGACGCGCTGGTCTCGGGCCTCGTTTTGCAGGCGCTCGAGCCGGCGGCGATCGAGGCAAGCCTGGCGTTCGCCGACAACCTCGAGGCCGAGCGCGCGGCGCTCGATCGCCATTGGCGACAGCGGCTGGAGCGCGCAGACTACGAGGTCGAGCGCGCGCGCCGGCAATATGCCGCCGTGGAGCCCGAGAACCGGCTGGTGGCGCGCACGCTCGAACGCGACTGGGAGAAGGCCTTGACCGAACAGGCCCGTCTCGAGGCGGAGCATGAGCGCGTCAAGCGCGCGCGCAAGGAGGCCCCCTCTGCAGCCGAGCTGGCCGCGATCCGTGATCTGTCGCAGGATCTGCCGGCGCTCTGGCGCGCCGAAACCACGACGCAAGCCGAGCGCCAGACCATCGTGCGCCTGCTCATCGAACGGGTTCTGGTCGAGGTCGTCGACGCCACGGAAAAGGTTCGTGTCGAGTGTCATTGGCATGGCGGCGTCCATACGACGCGCGAGCTGACGCGCCCGGTCGCCCGGGTCGCGTCGCTGAGCACTTACGCAGCGTTAACGGGGCGCGCCGCGGAGTTGCGCCACGAAGGCCTCGGATGCGCGAGGATCGCCGAGATCCTCAATGCCGAAGGATGGCGCCCGGCCAAGCGTCGCGACACCTTTAATGCGCCAATGGTTCATCATCTCCTGCTCAGATCGGGCGCGGAGACGATCAAGTATCGCCGACGACCGCCGCAAATCGAGCGTCTGGAGAACGAATGGACGATCCGCGAACTCGCGGACGAGATCGGCATGCCGCAGCCGACTCTCTACACCTGGGTCCAGAAGGGACGCCTATCCTGCCGCAACGTCGGCTCCGGCTCGAAACGCGGCGTGCTCGTGCGCGCCGATCCCGAAACGATTGCGGCGTTGAAGGCGATCCGCGCCACCCCGCCGCCTTGGCGCCGTCTGCCGCCGAAACCCGCCGACAGCGCCGCCGCCCCCGCCACAGAGTCTTGAGAGTCGCCATGCCTGGTCGATATCCACGGTCCAGAGCTGCTTGTAGACGAGCATCGCCTCCAGCGCCGAGAGATGCGCGTTGGTCTGCAGCACGAACACGCCGTCGAATTTCGCGTCCTCCTCGATCCTTTCGCGGTCGATGGCGAAGCCGTCACCCTCCGGGTTCTTGAGGAAACGGCGGTAGCCCTTGTTGCCGACGAGGCTCTTGTCGCCCTTCTTCAGCTGCCGCTCCAGGTTGGCGACGATGGTCGCGCGGTCGGCGGCGTCCTTGCTCATCTGATCGAGGTTGCGGCAGACGACATAGCGCCGCCCGGCGAGCGTCACGGCCTTGGCCTCGTAGTCGACTTCGCCCCTCGGCTTCAACAGGACGAAGGGCGTGAACGGCGCGGGATCGCCGAGCACGAGGTCGCGCACGAGCCTGTCGGTTCGCTCGCGCACGCCCAGCACATAGAGGAGTTTTCTCGCTTCGAGCTCGGCGATCGTCTCGGCGCTGATCATGCCGCGGTCGGCGACGACGCAGACCCGGTTGATGCGAAAGCGCCGCTGCAGGCGGTCGATCGCCGGGATGAGGCTCTTCACATCGGCGGTGTTCCCCGGCCACATCTCCGTGCACACCGGACGGCCGTCGCCGTCGAGCAGGACAGCCAGGATCATCTGGTTGAGGTCTGGCCGATGGTCTTTGGAGAAGCCGCGCCGCCCGAGCGTCTGCCCGCCTCGGCCCCCGGACTTGATCCGGGGGCTCGTGGTGTCCATGAACACGATGTCGAGCGTGGTCAGGAGGTCGCGCCGGGCGGCGAACAACTCCTCCTCCAGGACGTCCTTCACGCAGCGCGGCGAAAACGGGGTCGCGGCGTCCTGCTGGGCCTTGGGCAGCTCGTCGCCGAGCCACGCCATCGTGCGATAGAGGTGGTGCAGTTCGATCCCGTCGGCGCCGTCGATGCGGTGGTCGTCGCGCCAGCGGTCGGCGGCCCGGTCCGAGCCACCGCAGACGAGGCGGTGCAGCACGGTCAGGAACGCCGCGCGCTCCAGCGGGAAGTCATGGTTGCGCGCCCTCGCCAGGCGCTCGATCACCGCCCGGCAGCCGGTCTCCTCCCACACCCGCTCGAAGGCGAGCGCCGGACCGATGCGGCGCGTGGAGATCGCCGTCGCCTCGCCGCGGTCAAACGCATCAAGCACGATCGCCTTCTCGGAAAAGCGGGCTCCCGAGCGCAAGAGCCGCTCCAGCTGCCCGCTCTGCTTGAGATCCTCGACGCGCCCGAGCGTCGCGATCACCTGCTGGCGTACCGCCGCGCCCTCGCGCCGGCTCTCGACGATCTGCAGATAGGCGCGGCCGCCCGAAGTCTTCTTGCGGAAATACATGACGGAACGCCTGTCACCGACTCGATGTCGGTGCGCACAGATTCCGCTGCGATACCCGAAAAATCAAGCAAAATCGGCACAAAACGTGGCACTACATTTTCACGTCAGCGCACCCCCGGCTCAAACCATATCAACGGCTTACGCGCCACGCACACGCGTTAACTGTCGAAGATCAGTCTGATCTTTCGAACATTAGTCCGATTTTGAGCGTCGCAGGGGCGCCCGTTTTTCCCGCAGCCAGGGAAACGCAGGGAAAAGCAGGGAAGCAGGGACCGAAAGCGCCCGAGTCAAATTGAAAAAGCTATACCCCAGTTTGAGTGACTCGGGCGACGAGGCGCCGCAGCGCGCCTGCGGTTCGAGCGGGTGGCAGCTGCGGTCGCTGAGCACGGCGGCGCGATCGACGATCGCGCCGCCAATGTCTATGCCCCGAACACCCGCTCGAAAATCGCGTCCACGTGCTTAAAATGATAGCCGAGGTCGAACAGAACCTCGAGCTCTTTCGCCGGCAAGATCTTCACCACCTCCCGGTCGGCCTTCAGCAGTTTGAGGAACTCGCCCTCGCCCCGCCAGACCGGCGTCGCGTTGCGCTGCACGAGGTCGTAGGCCCTCTCGCGCGACACGCCCTTCTGGGTCAGCGCCAGCAGCACCCGCTGCGAGTGGATGAGTCCGCCGAGCCGGTCGAGGTTCTTTTTCATGTTTTTCGGATAGACGACGAGCTTGTCGATCACGTTCGTCAGGCGCGCCAGCGCGAAGTCGAGGGTGATCGTCGCGTCCGGGCCAATCATCCGCTCGACTGAGGAATGGGAGATATCCCGCTCATGCCAGAGCGCGACATCCTCCATCGCCGGCGTCACCGCCGAGCGCACCATGCGGGCGAGACCGGTCAAGTTCTCGGTCAGCACCGGATTGCGCTTGTGCGGCATTGCGGACGAGCCCTTCTGGCCCTGCGCGAAATATTCCTCCGCCTCCAGAACCTCGGTGCGCTGCAGATGGCGGATTTCGATGGCGAGCCGCTCGACCGACGCGGCGACCAGCCCAAGCGCGGCGAAAAAGGCGGCGTGCCGGTCGCGCGGGATCACCTGGGTTGACACCGGCTCGGGCTTCAATCCCAATTTCTTCGCCACATGCTCCTCGACCCGCGGATCGATGTTGGCGAAGGTGCCGACCGCGCCTGAAATCACGCAGGTGGAGATTTCCTCGCGCGCCGTGACCAGCCGCCCCCGGGCGCGGGAAAATTCCGCATAAGCCAGCGCAAGTTTCAGGCCGAAGGTGGTCGGCTCGGCATGGACGCCGTGCGAGCGGCCGATGGTCGGTGTCAGCTTATGCTCGATGGCGCGGCGCTTCAGCGCCGCGAGCAGCGCGTCGACGTCGGCGATGAGGATGTCGCTCGCCCGCTGCAGCTGCACGGCGAGGCAGGTGTCGAGCACGTCGGAGCTCGTCATGCCCTGATGGACGAACCGCGAATCTTCGCCGACGAACTCGGCGAGGTGAGTCAGAAAAGCGATGACGTCGTGCTTCGTGATTCGCTCGATCTCGTCGATGCGGGCGACGTCGAACTTCGCCTTGCCGCCCTTCTCCCAGATCGTCTTCGCCGCCTGCTTCGGAATGAATCCGAGCTCCGCCAGCGCGTCGCAGGCGTGGGCCTCGATCTCGAACCAGATGCGGAAGCGCGTCTCCGGCGACCACACGGCGGTCATCTCGGGGCGGGAATAGCGGGGGATCATGGTTCGGGCTCGTCTCTGGTTCGGCTCAGGCGGGGTCTACAGGAGCGGGCGCGGGAAATCGATGCGCATCTCGTCCGCGTGTCACTGGCCGGCGCAGGCCTATGAAACCCCGCGGCGGGCCCGCCGCCGAGCGAAATGGCGCAACGGAGTCACGATTTGCCTGGCTGAAAAGCGCAAATTGACCCGCGTCAAATGCGATCGGGCAGAAGCGTGCTACAAAAACCAGGTTTTATGGGCTGGAGAGGGTCCAACTTTCTCATCAGGTGACCAGCAGCGGGGAGCGCTGAGCCAAGGGCGGGTGCCAAACGCGCCGGCCAAGCGCAGGTGTGCGGCGGGCGTGCAGGTTTGGGCGCGTTCGAGAAAACGGGAGCGAGAGGGAACGACGTTTGGCAGTCGCGTGCGGCGGCCCGGGTTCGGGAAAAAGCGACGACTGAGAGGATCTTGGACCTCATAAGAAGACAGAAGGAGGTTTCGATGTCCAACACCTATACCGTCGCCAGCGAGGCTGATCTCAATTCGGCTTTGGCTCAGATCGACGTCGGCGGGAGCGCGTCGGCTGTCAACACAAATTACACGATCACGCTCAGCAGCGACATTGCGCTGACGAGCGCGCTCGACGCAATCGACCTCGCCTCCGGCGACACGCTGACGATCGACGGCGCCAGCTATGCCATCAACGGCGAGGGGAAGGAACGCGGGCTTTTCGTCTACTCAGGGGACGTCACAGTCGAAAACCTGACGATCAAGAATGCTGTCGCGAAGGGCGGTGCGGGCGGTGGGTCGGCATGCGGTGGCGGCGGGGGAGCTGGGTTGGGCGGCGGCCTATTTGTGGCGAACGACTCGGCGAACGGCGCGACTGCTGCCAGCGTCACACTAAACAACGCCACGTTTGTGAACGATACGGCGAATGGCGGCGTGGGCGGAGCCGGCCAAGGATCAGCGGGTCGAGGACCTGGTGGCGGTGGCGGCGGCCTTGGAGGCGCGGGCGGTTCAGGCACGGGCGGCGGCGGCGGCGTGGGTGAGGGTGCGTATGGCGCCGGGTCGCATGTCAATGGCGGAAACGGCATCATTCTCGGCGCATTGGGCGGAACCACCAACGGCGGTGGCGGGGGGTACGGCGGGGCTGTCTCCTCAGGCGGCGGCGGCGGAGGGGTCGGAGGCTATGCCGGCCGCGGCGCCTTCGGGGGCGCGGGCGGCTTCGGCGGCGGTGGTGGCGGCGGCGCACAAAGCAGCATCGGCGCTGGCGGCGGAGGAGGCGGCGGCGGTTTTGGTGGCGGCGGTGGCGGCGGCAGTAAAGGGAAATTTGGCGGATTCGGGGGGGCGCGGGCGGCTTCGGCGGCGGTGGTGGCGGCGGAGTTCCAGGTGGCGCCGCTGGTGGATTCGGCGGCGGCGCGGGCAATACGGCCGGCGGCGGCGGTGGCCTCGGGGCAGGCGGCGATATCTTCATCCAGGCTGGCGCCTCATTGATAATCGAAGGCGGGAGTTTGGGCGCGGGTGCGGTCACGGGGGGCGCCGGAGGTAGCGGCGCCGGCAATGGCTCTGCCTTCGGCGCGGGCATCTTTCTGCAAGGAAACGAGACCATCACCCTCGGCGCCGGCCAGATTGCGGGCCAGACGACGACGATTTCCGGCGACATCGCCGATCAGACCGGCTCCGGAGGAACCGGAACGAACGCCGGGGCAGGTAGCGTTGTGATCGCCGGCGCGGGAAAAGTCGTTCTCGGAGGAAAGAATACTTTCACAGGTGGGATCACGCTGGGATCCGGCACGCTCACCCTGTCGACTTCCACGGCGGCTGGGTCCGGGGCGATCACATTCGCCGGGGCAGCGACCGTCAACGCGACGAGCGGATCGGCGCTCACGGTCGGCGGCAATGGCGCGAGCGGGGCGAGCGATATCGTCAGCGGCTCGAACATTGGCGTCGTGCTCGAGGCCAATTCGCATGTGGCGCTGAAAGGATCGGCCGATACGGCGACGATGGGCGCAGGCTCGCACCTGAGCGTGTACGGTTCGAACAATTCGATCGCGGCGACCACAGGCGACGGGATCTGGGTCAACTCGGGGTCGAGCGACACGATCACGGGCGCGGGCTTCATCGTCTACGCCGCGAGCGGGACGGGGCTCACGGTCGGCGGCAACGGCGCGAGCGGCACGCCCGACGTCGTCAGCGGCTCGGGAGCGAGCGTGACACTCCGGGCCAATTCGCGCATGCAGCTTAAGGGGTCGAGCGACACGGTGACGATGGGCGCCGGGTCAAACATGGGCGTGTACGGGTCGAACAATTCGATCGCGGCGGCCACAGGCGATGGGATCTGGGTCAACTCGGGGTCCGGCGACACGATCACGGGCGCGGGCTTCACCGTCTACGCCGCGAGCGGGACGGGGCTCACGGTCGGTGGCAACGGCGCGAGCGGCACGCCCGACGTCGTCAGCGGCTCGGGAGCGAGCGTGACACTCCAGGCCGATTCGCGCATGCAGCTTAAGGGGTCGAGCGACACGGTGACGATGGGCGCCGGGTCAAACATGGGCGTGTACGGGTCGAACGATTCGATCGCGGCGGCCACAGGCGATGGGATCTGGGTCAACTCGGGGTCCGGCGACACGATCACGGGCGCGGGCTTCACCGTCTACGCCGCGAGCGGGACGGGGCTCACGGTCGGCGGCAACGGCGCGAGCGGCACGCCCGACGTCGTCAGCGGCTCGGGAGCGAGCGTGACACTCCAGGCCGATTCGCGCATGCAGCTTAAGGGGTCGAGCGACACGGTAACGATGGGCGCCTGGTCAAACATGGGCGTGTACGGGTCGAACGATTTGATCGCGGCGGCCACAGGCGACGGGATCTGGGTCAACTTGGGGTCGAGCGACACGATCACGGGCGCGGGCTTCACCGTCTACGCCGCGAGCGGGACGGGGCTCACGGTCGGCGGCAACGGCGCGAGCGGCACGCCCGACGTCGTCAGCGGCTCGGGAGCGAGCGTAACACTTCAGGCCGATTCGCGCATGCAGCTTAAGGGGTCGAGCGACACGGTGACGATGGGCGCCGGGTCAAACCTTAGCGTCAATGGCACGGATACGATCATGGCGGGATCGGGCGACGGGATCTGGCTCTACGGGGCTGGCGACGTCATCCACGCCGGGGTCGGCGACAACGTCTACGACAGCGGTTCCTCCTCCCTGATCACGATCGGCTCGAACGTGGGCCATCTCGGGATTTCTGGCTTCGGGACGGACACGACAGGGGTCATCGATCTCCTCAACGGCGTCGGCGGCTTTGCGACCGCCAGCGAAGCTTATGGCTCGCTGACGAGCGACGGCCACGGCGGTAGCCTTCTCTCGCTCGGCGCCAACGGCTCGGTCGACTTCGTCCATGTCGCCGCGACGTCCTTGGGTGCGGGCAATTTCAAGATCGGATGATCGTGCTTAGTGTGACGCCGTCGAGCGTCGCGCCGTCAATACGAGGAAGCTGGGCTCAGCAGCGTCGGGCCCAGCACTTTCTGGGTTCGGCGTCAAAACACATCTCGGAGGAACGACGAAATGTCGCCCGACAAGGGAGGTCCGGTCGCCGCGCATCCGTCGGTTGTTGATGCGGCCGTCCTTCGTGAGCGCGGCGCCGCGGCTTTGCGCGACAAGCGGTTCGACGAGGCAATCCGAATCTTGAGCGAGGCGTTGATACTCGAACCCAAGCACGGCCAGGCGCAGCTTCACCTCGGCGCAGCGCTACAGGGCGTGGGGCGCCACGCCGAGGCGGCGAGGGCGCTCGTAGCCTCGCAGCGCGCGATGCCCGACGACCCGGAGCCGTATCTTTATGCGGCCGTCTCCCTGCTGGCGATCGGCCAAGCCCGAGCAGCGCTGATCGCCGCGAGCGAAGCCTGTCACCGCGCGCCCCGCGCGGCTGCGGCACACTATGCGTATGGCCAGGCGTTCCTGGCGCTCGGCGAACCCGCGCGCGCGGAACAAGCCTTCGGCGCTGCGGTGAAGCTCGCGCCGCGCTGGCCGGACGCCTACGTGAACTTCGGCCTCGCGCGTTACCGGCAGGGCGCGATCGAGGACGCCAAGCAGGCCATGCGGCTCGCCCTCCAAGCCGAGCCCGCCCATCAGGCGGCGGCCGCCAACCTGGCCGCGTTCATGCGCATCAGCGGTGAAATCGAGGCCGCCGAGCGGCTTATGCGCGAGCGGCTCCGAGCGACGCCCGGGTCGACCGGCATGAGGCTCAACCTCGCGGCGGATCTCCTGCAGGAAGAGCGCGCCGAGGAGGCGCTCGCGCTGCTCGAAGAGACGCAGACGCCTAAAGGAGAGGCGGAACGGCGGCACTGGCGGCTGCAGCAGGCCCTGGCGCTCCTTCAGTTGCGCCAGCCAGAGGAAGCGCGACAGGCGCTGGCGTCCTTCGAAGCCATCGGCCGGGTCCCGCCAGCCCTCGCGCCGCTTCTTCTCTGGCGCCGCACCTTGCTGGCGCTTGCGGAGAACGATCTGCAACGCGCAAGCGAAAGCGCCGCTTTGATGGAAGAGGCGCTCGCGCGGATGGGCCCCGACGCTGTGCCCGAACATGCGATCATGGCCCGTTTCGACCTCGCGAAGTTCTGGTCGTCGCGGGGCGACGGCGCCCGCGCCTTCGTGAACTGGACGGCGGGACACAAGGCGCTCTCGCGCCTCCAGCCCTTTTCGCGCGCCGTGCATCGGGCGTTCGTCGACGCGAGCATCGAAGCCTTCAGCGCGCGGCGCCTGCGCGACGGGGAACGCGCGCGCAACCGCGACCCGGCGCCGGTGTTTATCGTCGGCATGCCGCGTTCGGGAACGACGCTCGTCGAGCAGATCCTCGCTGCTCATCGCGATGTTTTCGCCGCGGGCGAGCGAGCGGCTCTTGGGCGGACGTTCGCGCGTCTCGGCGGAACGGGCAACGACGCGGCGGCGGCACGCGCGATCGCCGGCCTAACATCCGGCGCCCTGGACGAGGCCGCCGGCGCGTATCTGGCGGACCTGCATGCGCTCGCCCCGAATGCGCGTCGAGTCGTGGACAAGATGCCGGGGAATTTCCTCTACCTCGGCCTCGCCGCTCTGATGCTGCCGGGCGCAAAATTCATCGAATGCGCCCGGGACCCGCGCGACATCGGCCTGTCGATTTTCACCTTCCGCTTCCACGGGCAACACGACTACGCCCATGACCTTGGCGACCTCGGCTGGTACATCGGCGAGCAGCAGCGGCTGATGGCGCATTGGCGCGCTGCGCTGCCCGGTTCAATTCTGACCGTGCGGTTGTCCGATTGGGTCGAGGATTTCGACGGCACGCTTTCGCGCGTTCTCGATCACCTGGAGCTTCCGCCCGACCCCGCCTGCGGACGTTTCCACGAGCAGAAGAGTCGGGTGCGCACGGTCAGCCGGGCCCAGGTTCGTGAACCGGTCAATGCCCGCGGCCTCGGACGCTGGCGAGGCTACGCTCGCGAACTCGAGCCCCTGATCGCCGAACTCGAGGCGGCCGGCGCGCTTGCAGGCTGGTCGGAGGCGCGGCACGAGCTCCCTCCTGACCTGGGCTCTCCGGGGTAATTATCCCCCGGCAAAGCCGGGGGCTTTAGGATTTGAGCCGCTCAAAGCGGCTGGAGACCGCTTACGCGGCCCGGTCCCAAATCCCGAAAGTCCCGCTGCGAAAGATTACACTGGAGCCCTGAGGGCCGGTGACGCGCATCCTGTGTTTCGAACTCCAACCCCCAAACGAAGATAAACTCTCGCCTCTCGTTCTCTCTTTCGGCCAGGGTCAGCCGCGTTCCGCGGCGACTGTCGGAAATGTCAAACTGCTACTGCCACCCCGGCAAAGCCGGGGGACCTCCTGATTATGTTAGATGAGGTCCCGTTCCTGCGGAGCCAGCGCGTTCGGCGCGAAATCTGAGACAGGGATCGAACGACCGATCATCTTTAGCCTCCTCAGGCCCGCGTAACAGCCTAGCGCACTTGAGACTTTCCAGGCGCTCAACACACTGATATTGTTAAGTTTCTTGCTTAACAGAATACACGAAAAACCAAATGATATCGATGAGCTTAGAGTTAACTCCTACAGGGCTCCTAGAAGAGTTGCGACCATCTCGCGAGGGTTTATAGGAGCGGGCTTCGCGTATCGAGGCGCACATGCTGTGCGTTGTCAGGATGAAGGCTCGCCCATGCCGTCCCAATCCGTCGACGCTGTCGTTCTCGGAGCCGGGATCGTCGGAGTCTCGGCGGCGGTGGCGCTGCAGGCGCGGGGCAGAACCGTCGCGATCGTCGACCGGCTCGGCGAAGCCGCCGGCGAGACGAGTTTCGGCAACACCGGCATCGTCCAGAGCGAAGCGATCTTCCCCTACCTTTTTCCGCGCCATCCCGCCGACATCGCCCGGGCTGCGCTCAATCGCGATCCGCGCGCCCATGTCCGCTACGGCGCATTGCCGGCGATCGCTCCGGCGCTCCTGCGCTATTTCGCCGCCTCGACCGAGGCGGGAAAGCACGAGACCGCGAAGGCGATGGCGGCTTTGGTCAGCGGCGCAGCCAGCGAGCATGTGAAGCTCGCTCAAGCGTCGGGGGCCAGCGGCCTCTTGCGGGCGACCGGCTGGATCAAGGCTTTTCGCACCGCGCGCGGCGAGGATTCCGTCCTGCGCGAGATCGAGGAGCTGAAACCCTACGGCTTTGCGCCAAAAATGCTCGACCGGGCGGCGCTCGTCGCGCTCGAGCCGAATGTCGGGGGGGCGGCGGTCGGCGGCGCGCATTTCGCCGAACCGCTGACGACGCCGGACCCCCAAGGGCTGACGCGCGCCTATGCCGCGCTGTTCGTCGAGCGCGGCGGCCGGATGGAGAGGGGCGACGCCCTCAGTCTCGAAGAATCGCCCGGCGGTTGGACGGCGACCACCGATTCCGGCCGTCTCGCCGCCCGCGATGCGGTGGTCGCGCTCGGGGCGTGGTCCGAGGCGCTCGTCCGAACCCTCGGCCTTCGCCTGCCGTTTTTCGTCAAGCGCGGCTATCACATGCATTACGAGGCGCGGGGGAATTCTGGGCTCAACCGGCCGGTGCTCGACCTCGAGAAGGGCTATGTGGTGACGCCGATGGCGCTCGGCCTGCGGCTCACGACCGGCGCCGAGTTCGCCCGCCTGGACGACCCGCCCTCCTCAGCTCACCTCGAGCGGCTCGAGCCGTTCGCGCGCGAAATGTTTTCACTTGGGCCGCGCAAGGAGGCAAAACCCTGGCTCGGACGGCGCCCATGCCTGCCCGACATGCGCCCGGTCGTCGGACCGTTTCCCGGCAAGCCCGGCCTGTGGCTCGACTTCGCCCACCACCACCTCGGCCTGACGCTCGGCCCGATCAGCGGCCGGCTCCTCGCCGAGATCATGGGCGGCGAGCCGACCGTCGTCGACCCGGCGCCGTTCCGCGCCGAGCGGTTCGGATAGCCCTCGCAAGCTTGCGAGGGATCGGGAATTGCGCTCAACTCATGCAATTGCCGACGAAACCGACGACGCTTCAAGCACCAGAAGGAGGCGCGAGGCGCGCCCAAACAGGGAGGAAACGACGATGGCTGCAAATCTTTGCCGTTCCGTGTGGGTCGCGGGCTTGGCGGCGGCTTTGGCCGGAGCGGCCGCCGCGCCACCTGCGTTCGCCGACGTAGTCTCCGACGCCAAAGCCGCCGTCAAGAAATTCGCCGGTCCGCAAACGACCTGGGAAGGACCGACCAGCGCGCCGAAGCCGGAGCCCGGAAAGAAGGTCGTCTTTCTATCGGGTGACGAGCAGAACGACATTTCGCATCTCTACGGCGTCTACATCAAAGAGGCCTGCGACAAGCTCGGCTGGACGTGCACCGTCATCGACGGGAAGGGAAGCCCGACCTCCTGGCTCGCCGGCATGAACCAGGCGATCGCGCTGAAGCCCGACGGCATCGCGATGTTCGCGGACGCCGCGAGTCTGCAGGGCCCGATCAAGGCCGAACTCGCCCAAGGCGTCAAATTCGTCGGCCTGCATGCCGCCGGGCTCCCGGGTCCACAGCCGGATCTGAACTTGTTCGTCAATATCGAAGAGGATCCGCGCGCGATCGGACAGGCCGAGGCGGATTGGGCGATCGCCGATTCCGACGGCAAGGCGCGAGTCGTCGTCCTCACCCACAACGAATACGCCATCGCAAAAGTGAAATCGATGGCGACCAAGGACGAGATCGAGAAATGCACCAGCTGCAAGGTGCTGGACTACGTCAATTCCCCGGCCTCCGAGGCGGCGCAGCGCCAGCCTCAGCTGACGACGAGCTGGGTCCAGCGCTTCGGACTTCCCTTCTACGCCACCTCGGTCGGCGACAACGACTGGGATTTCGCGGTTCCCGTGCTGCGCTCGGGCGGCGTGCCTCCCGACAAGGTGAAGCTGATCGGGGCCGACGGCAACCGCTCGGCCTACGACCGCATCCGGAAGGGAGACCAGTACCAGGTCGTGACCGTGTCGGAGCCGATCGAATTGCAGGCCTGACAGGCAGTCGACGAGCTGAACCGCGCCTTCCACAACGACAAGCCGAGCGGCTTCGTCCAGCCGCCATTCCTCGTCACGAGGGAAAATATTCACTCCGAGGGGGGCGACAAGAACACGTTCATTCCGAGCAACAACTACAAGCAGCACTACCTCGAAATCTGGCGGGTCAAGTAGCGGCGGACCTCGCGCCACCCTCGCGATTGCGAGCCAACGGCGAAGCAATCCATGCCGCGGCACCCTGCGACCTTGGATTGCTTCGTCGCTCCGATCCTAAAGAAATAACACGGATCTTCGTTTTTCTTCGTGCCCTTTTGTAAGTCTTCGTGTCCTTAGCCCGTCTTCGCGGATTCGCCTGTGGGTAACCTGATTTTGCGGCGTTTCACGCCATCCAAGTATTTGGATTGTTTGATGCGGCTATTGGGGCCGGGGCCAAAATCGGCTGTAGTGAAGACCAACTCAGTTTGAACCGGATTCCTCGACTCGAGTTTCCTTGTCAAACTGGGTTCCGCCATGTTTCTCCGGAAGACCGAGCGGCGAAAGGACGGGAAGACGCATCTCTACTGGAGCGTTGTCGAGAACCGGCGTCTGGACAGCGGTCGGGTGGTGCAGCGTTATGTCCTATACCTCGGCGAGATCAATTCTTCTCAGGCTGAAGCTTGGCGCAGGGCGATCGAGGTGTTCGACGAGGACGCCGGCGCGCCCCGTTCGCTGTCGTTGTTTTCCGATGAGCGTTGCGATCTTCCCGCCGCCGACGCCTCGATCGTGCGTCTGCGGCTCGGCGAGATGCGGCTCTGCCGGCCGCGCCAGTGGGGCGCCTGCTGGCTCGCCGGCGTTCTGTGGCGCGAACTGCAACTCGACCGCTTCTGGGCCGATCGCCTGCCAGGAAGCCGCAAAGGGACGCGCTGGGCCGACGTGCTGCAAGTGCTGGCGACGTATCGCCTCATTTCACCCGGCAGCGAGTGGCGGCTGCATCGCCAATGGTTCCTCGATAGCGCCATGGCCGATTTGCTCGGCGCCGACTTCGGCCTTGCGGAAGCGCACAAGCTCTACGCCTGTCACGACAAGCTCATCGCCCACAAACAGGCGCTGTTCTCACATCTGACGCAAGCGTTGGCGCGATCTATTCAACGCCTCCTTCGACGTGCTGCTCTACGATCTGACCAGCACCTATTTCGAGGTCAACGCCTCCGACCTGCCCGAGGGCTCGAAACGCCGCCACGGCTACAGCCGCGACAAGCGGCCCGATTGCCCGCAACTCGTCATCGCCCTCCTCGTCACCCCCGAAGGGCTGCCGCTCGCCTACGAGGTTCTGCCCGGCAACACGGCCGACAGCAAGACGCTGCGGTCCTTCCTCGAAAAGATCGAGAGCCAGTACGGCAAGGCGCGGCGGGTCTGGGTCATGGACCGCGGCGTGCCGACCGAGGAGGTTCTCGCCGAGATGCGCGCCTCCGATCCGCCTGTGCGCTATCTGGTCGGAACGCCCAAGGGACGCCTGACCCGCCTCGAAAAGCAGCTCCTCGACAAGCCCTGGCGGAAGGCGCGCGAGGGGGTCGAGGTCAAGCTCCTGGCCCAGGACGAAGAGCTCTACGTCTTGGCCCAGAGCGCCGATCGCGTCAGCAAAGAGCGCGCAATGCGCAGGCGACAGCTCAAATGGCTGTGGGCGCGGTTGAAGAAGCTCGCTGAGATGGACGTCTCCCGTGAGGAAAGGCTGATGAAGCTCGGCGCGGCGCGCTCCAAGGCGCCCTGCGCCTGGCGGCTCGTCAAGACCGAGGTCGACAAGACCGGCGCGCTGACCTACGCGCTCGACCGCGACAAGTTGCGCAAAATCAGACGCCGCGAGGGCCGCTACCTGTTGCGCACCAACATGACCGACGACGATCCCGCCAAACTCTGGCAGTACTATATCCAGCTCGTTGCTGTTGAGGAGGCGTTTCGAAACCTGAAGGGCGACCTCGCGATCCGCCCGGTTTTCCATAAATGCGAGAAGCGCATCGAAGCCCACATCTTCGTCGCCTTCCTCGCCTATTGCCTGCAGATCACCCTGACCCGCCGCCTGCACAGCCTCGCCCCGGGTCTCACCGCGCGTAGCGCGCTGGCGAAATTCGCCGCCCTGCAGATGATCGACGTGCACCTGCCCACCACCGACGGCCGAGAGATCGTCCTCACCCGCTTCACCGAACCCGAGCCCGACCTGCGCCTCCTCATCGCCCGCATGAAGCTCAAGCTGCCGGCCCAGCCGCCCCCCAAAATCGCCGCCGCCGCGCTTCCCGCCCAACACCTCCTGTAGTGAAGACCTTTTCGGTCAAGATATTGATTTCCTTAACGAGCACCCCCAGAAAATGGCCGAATCCGCGAAGACGGGTTAGTGGTAAATATTCACCACAACGAACACGAAGATTAACCCACAAAGGACACAAACAAGCGCCCACACGCGGGCGCGTGGAACGGACGCCGCAATTCTTGGTCTTGCTTGAATGCACGCGGAAGAACGCGGAAGCGGAGGGATGCTGATGCAGGTTCCGCAGCGGTCCGTGACCGGCGATGCTCCACCCATTCTGCTGATGCGGGCCATCGTCAAGCATTTCACCGCGACGCTGGCCCTCGATAAGGTCGACTTCGACGTTCGTCGCGGCGAGGTGCATGCGCTCCTCGGCCAGAACGGCGCCGGCAAGTCGACCTTGATCAAGATTTCTAGCAGGCGTGTATGAGGCAGACGCCGGCGAGATTTTAATTGACGGCCGGACGGCGCAAGGCGGAGCGCCAACTTTGATTTCGTTCATCCACCAGGATCTTGGCCTCGTCGAATGGATGTCGGTCGCCGAGAACGTGGCGATTCAGACCAGCTATCCCCGGTCGCCGCTCAGGACCATTTCCTGGCGGCGGGTGCGGGATGCGGCCGCTGCGGCGCTCGCCATCCTGGGCAGCGACATCGACCGGACGCGCCGATCGCGGCCTTGCCTGTCGCCGAACGCTCGCTCGTCGGCATCTGCCGCGCGCTCGCGATCAAGTCGGAAATCCTGGTCCTCGACGAGCCGACCGCAGCCCTGCCGGAGGCCGACGTCGAGCGGCTGCTCGAGGCTTTGCGCCGGCTAAGAACAAGCGGCATCGGCATCATCTATGTCACGCACCGCCTCGACGAGGTGTTCCGCATCGCCGACCGCGTGACCGTGCTGCGCGACGGCCGCTGCGTAGCGACCGTATCGACTGGTGAGACGTCGCCGGACGCGCTCGTGCAAATGATCGTCGGCCGGTCGATGAAAGATGCCTTCGTGCAACCCGAGCCACCGACCGCTCGCGTCGTCCTTTCGGTGAGCGATCTCATCGCCGGGCATGTCGGGCCCGTCTCGTTCTCCGTCGCCGCGGGCGAGACCCTCGGACTGGTCGGCCTGCGGGGCGCCGGGCATCACACCGTCGGGCGCGCTATTTTCGGCCAGATGCCCCTTGAGGCGGGGCACCTGTCGCTCGACGGCGTCCGGATCGAACCCGATAGCCCGGCCGATGCGATGGCGCTCGGCGTCGGCTTCGTCTCGAGCCGCCGCGCAGAGGAAGGCGTGGCGGCGAACTTGTCGGTTCGCGAGAACATCTTCATGAATCCGACGATCACAGGAAGGGCCGTGCTGGAAATCGTTCCCCGATCATCGGAGGCGCGTGAAACCGAAGCCGCGCTCCGCCGCTTTTCGATCAAGGCGGCAGGACCGGAGCAACCGGTCGCAACCCTGTCGGGAGGAAACCAGCAAAAGGTCGTGGTGGCGCGCTGGATGGAGGGGCGGGTCAGGCTCTGATCCTGGAAGAGCCGACGATCGGCGTCGACGTCGGCTCGAAAGCGGAAATCTATCATTTGCTTCAACAATCGCTGAGCGGGGGCATGGCGGCGTTGCTGATTTCATCCGATTTCGAGGAGGTGGCGCGGATCTGTCATCGCGCGCTGGTCTTCAGCCGGGGGCGTCTAACGGCGGAAATCCCGCACGAGCTCTTGACGATCGAGGCGCTGACCGAAGCCGCGGCGGGGGGGGGCGCGACCGGCGCTGAGGGAGAGCCGCCATGACAGCCAAGGCGAAGCGAGCATCGTTCGGCGAAGCGGTCACACGCGCGATCTCTGTGTGGGGACTTCTCGTCCTCCTCATTGTCCTGATCGTCGCCTTCTCCCTCCTGAGGCCCGGCACCTTCGACACCTACTTCAATTTCCGCTCCATCCTCAGCAACAAATCGGTGCAGGCGCTGGTCGCCCTATCGGTGTTCATTCCGATGGTCGCCAACCAGTTCGACCTCTCCGCTGGGTTCAACGTCGGCATATCCCAGGTGCTGGCGATCGGTCTCCAGGGCCAGGGTTGGCCGTGGTGGGCAGCGGTCGGCGCGGTGCTCATTATGGGCGCGGCCATCGGCTTCGTGAATGGGATTCTGGTCACCCGGGTGAAAATCGACTCTTTTATCGCGACCCTTGGGACCGGAACTGTGCTGTACGGTCTCAACGCATGGTATACTGGCGGCCAACAGGTGCTCGCCTCATTGCCCAGCGCGTTCCTCGACATATCCGGCAGTCTCTGGATCATTCCGGCGCCCGCGATTTATGCCCTGATTGTCGCTCTGGCGCTTTGGGTCGTGTTCGAATACCTGCCCCTCGGCCGCTACCTTTATGTCCTCGGCGCCAGCCCCCGGGCAGCGGAATTGAACGGCATTTCGGCGAGGCGATACGTTACCCTCGGCTTCGTTGCAGCGGGGACGCTGGCGGCGTTCGCCGGAATCGTCCTCCAATCGCAGCTTCAGCTCGGCCAGAGCTCTGTCGGGCAGGAGTATCTGCTGCCGGCTTTCACCGCGGCGCTGCTCGGCGCGACGTCGGTCCGTCCGGGACGGGTCAACGTTTGGGGAACGATCCTCGCCGTCGCGGTTCTCGCCGTAACGGTGGCCGGCCTCAATCAACTCGGAGCGCCCTTTTTTGTCGAACCTCTGTTCGACGGCTCGATGCTGATCCTGGCGGTCGGCCTTGCGGTTCAGGCGGCGCAGCGCCGGCAATGCCGCGGGACCGAGGCCGACAAGGCGGCGGCGCCCGATGCGAAGTCGCCGATTCCCGAGTAGCGGAGGAGCGCCATGGACGACGACAAGGTCTCCCACCTTTTCAGCCCCGTTCTCTCCGACGGCTGGATGAACCCGCGCTGGGGCCCGGACGATCAACGCGGCGCCGGCAACCTGATGACGCAAGAAAAGGTTCTCGAGGCGGTCGGACTGATCAGGACCGGCGAAATTATCAGCCTCGGCATGCCCTACGACACCCGCATGCCGCTCGCTCCCGGGCGCGCCTATGCGCTGCGCATGCCGGGCGGCCCGACCGGGGGACCCTACGGCGGCAAGAGCAGGACGATCTGGAATGACGAATTCATCGCCACCGAAATCGGCCAGATCGGAACGCAGATGGACGCTCTCGGCCATCTCGGCTGCATGTGCGGCGCGCCGGGCGACAAGACCAAAATGCTCTTCTACAACGGCAACCGCCTGTCGGACATGTGGTCGCCCTACGGCCTAAAGAAACTCGGCATCGAGAATGCGCCGCCGTTCTTCACCCGCGGCGTCCTCTTTGACGTGCAGGGCCTCAAGGGGCGCGTGCTCGACGTCGGAGAAGAGATCAGCCTATCCGACCTGAAGGCGTGCC
>CAVVTP010000006.1:0-157765 GCA_963751165.1 uncultured Alphaproteobacteria bacterium | reverse complement strand
CCGTTGCGCGCTTGGCTTTCTCGGCGTGGGCGCGCCTCCTCTGGCCGACAAGGAGGGCTTCGTCGATACCGGCGACCTGGTCGATCGGCGAGGGGAAGGCTCTACTTTGTCGGCCGGCGAGGCAGGCATGATCAATGTCGGCGGTGTCAAAGTTCCCCCGGAGGAGGTCGAGGCGGTGCTCAACGCGCATTCGGCTGTGCGCGCGAGCCGGGTATTCGGGCGCAAGAACCCGATTACGGGGGCCCTCGTCTTTGCCGAGGTCGTGCTTCGCGACGGGCGAGAGGCGCATGCGGAAGTCCGAGCGGGAATCCTCGCCGCGTGCGGCGCACGCTTAGCCCCCCATATGGTTCCGGCCGGATTTCGATTTGTGGCCGACCTGCCAATGACGGACGGCGGAAAGATCGCTCGCCATGGATAATGTCATTGTCACCGGCGCCAGCCGAGGCCTTGGTCTCGCGATCGCCGATCGGCTTGCGAGCGACAGTTTCAGGTCATCGGGGTTGCGCGCCGCGATAGCGAAGCGTTTGCGGCGGCGGAAAAGATCGCCGAACGTGGGCCCGGGGCGCTGACGTTTCGCCCTCTGATCTCGGCGACGTCGGGGCGATCCCGAGCTTCGTGCGGGAGCTGCGCGGACAGTTCGGCCCGATCTATGGCCTGGTCAACAACGCTGGACTGGGCACGGCAGGCCTGCTCGCCACGATGCCTGACGCCGAAATTCAAGCCTCATTCAACTCAACACGCTCTCGCCGATCCTGCTCAGCAAATATGTCGTGCGCGGCATGATGGCCGAGGGACGCGGACGCGTGATCAACATTTCCTCTATCGTCGCCTCGACCGGCTTCAATGCGCCTCTCGGTCTATGCCGCCACTAAGGCTTCGCTCGTCGGCTTCACTAGGTCGCTTGCACGCGAGGTCGGACGGGCTGGCGTGAACGTCAACGCAATCGCCCCTGGTTTCATCGACACCGAGATGACGGGTGGGCTCGAGGATCCGAGCGAGAGCGCATCGTAGGACGCAGCGCGCTGCGACGCCTGGCCGCACCAGAAGACATTGCGGAGATTATGGGTTCCTAACGGGTGAGGGCGGACGCAATATCACTGGCGCCGTGATGACCGTGGACGCGGGGGCAACGGCGTAGTCCTCGTGGGCTTGCTTGGTGTCGGCTGGCGAGGGGCCACCGGCCGGTCACTCTGCGTTCAAAGACGCATGGTCCCGTTTGGAAACGCTTTAACCGACCCCGGCTGACGCCACTCACCAGCAGCGGGACGGTATTCAGTCAACCGGAGACGATGCTTTGGGCCTACGATTAGGGTATATGACAGGGCAATATCCGCGGGTAACAGACACTTTCATACAACGAGAGGTCTTCGCACTGAGGAAGCTAGGGCATTATGTAAAGACAATTTCTATACGGCAGCCCCCTGCCGCAGAAGCCTCCAACGTTGAACTGTCGGAATCGCAACGCGCCACAATCTACTTGTTGCCGCCACGAGGGTTGGTTGGCGCGCATGTCGCACAATTTATGTCATCACCTCGAAAATATATTTCTGCGCTGATAGTTGCCTAAAATTTTGCCCTCCTGGAGTGAAAGTATTCTTGCGGCAAGGAGCTTATTTCGCAGAGGCAGGCATTTTAGCGCAATTGATGACGAAGCACCAGCTATCGCATCTTCACAATCACTTTGCTGATTCTAGCTGCTCGGTCGCCGCCATCGCAGCGGAAATGGGCGGTTTCACCTTTAGCTTTACGATCCACGGACCTTCCGAATTTTATGAGACAAATCTTTGGTGGATCGGCGAAAAGGTTAGGCGGGCGTTATTTGTAAATTGTATCAGCTATTTTTGTCGGAGTTAGACGATGATGCTGTCACAACCGGAGTTTTGGCAGAAGATCCGGATCGTACACTGTGGAGTAGATGCAGCTATGTACGAAGCTAAGCGGCACAAAGGGCCCGCACGACGTCTGCTATTCGTTGGTCGGCTGGTTGCTGCTAAAGGGGTATGCTTTTTGCTTGAAACAATTGCGAGGATTGACGATGCAATCCTTGATATCGCGGGCGACGGGCCCGAGCGAAAGTTTTTGGAAGCGAAAGCCGCGTCGCTTGGAATAAGCCGCAGAGTTCACTTTCTGGGTTATCGGTCGCAGGCGCAGGTGCGGGAGCTGCTTCGACAGGCGGACGTTTTTGTGATGGCTAGCTTCGCTGAGGGGCTTCCGGTCGTCCCCATGGAGGCGATGGGAGCAGGTGTGCCCGTTGTTGCAACGAGGATAGCAGGAATTCCGGAATTGGTGGATGATGGACGAATGGGTTTCTTGTTCCGCCGGGCGACCCAGCGAAGGCCGCGACTGCGGTTTGTCAACTGCTCGAAGACGCGGAACTGCGAAATCGTTTCGCGATTGCTGGACGGCACAAAGTTGAGCGGGAATTTAACCTCGACATGGAAGCGAGTTGGTTGGCGAAGATTTTAACAGGTGCTTTGTCCGGCGTCAGCGAGAGTGTCCGTCCATGAGTATTATCGTATTGCGGTGGTCCGGACGGGATGATTGCATCGACCGTAATGTCGAATACTCCGAACAGGCAAGCTGACTAGCTAAACTCACCTTGCTGCTCGAACGCTACGGCGTTCGGCTCGAAGAACAATACGTACGAGTGCCGACCGAGACGAGCCGCACCGTTGACCCACGCCCCGCCCCAGGGGCCGATGAGCGGCGCTCTACGGTCCGCTTCTCGCCCTCAGAGTTGCACGGTCCCGTTTCGGATCCCTTCGTGGCGCTTCGCATCGAGGGGGACGTAGGCCTGTCGCTCGTGTTCAAAAACGTAAAGCGGATCTTTAACACGCTCGCGATCGAAGCCCTGCTCGAGATAAATGCGCCGCTTTGGTTTGAAGGTCTCCGTAGCGTCGATCTCGTGGGTTAGGCGCAAGAAGAGCGGCCGGGCATATGGGGCAAAGCGTCAAGCCGCTGGACAAGCGCATCGAGCTCGAATTGTCCGTCGATTAGCAAGAGCGCCATTCCAGCACGCCCATCGGCGCCCGGAACAGACACCCCATAGACGATCGCTTCCGTGACGCCCGGACAGGAGCGAAGAACCCCGGCGACTTCGGACGTCGCGACGTTCTCGCCCTTCCAGCGAAAAGTATCGCCGATGCGATCGACGAATTTATAGAAGCCGTCGGCATCGCGACGCATGAGGTCGCCAGTTCGCATCCACGCGTCACCAGCCTTGAAGACGTCGCGGACGATTTTCTTTTCTGTCTCACCGGCTTCGCTATAACCCTCGAAGCGAGCGGCTGGATCTTCTCCTATGCGTCCCAAAGCCTCGCCGATTTCGCCTTCCGCGCAACGCACACAAAATCCGTCGCCTCCTCGCGCGGGCGTTTGGCAATCGTGGTCGAACCGCGCGAGCGCGATCGGGTCGCGGAGAGCGAGGTACGGCGGGACCCGGCCAATTGAACCGATCTTGCCTTCGACGTTGTAGAGCCAGACGTTGCCTTCCGTCGAAGCATAAAATTCGAGGATGCGGAGCGGCCCGAAGCGGTCCAGAACGACGCGCCAAACTTCTTCCGAGAGCCCATTGCCGATCGCGAGCCGCAGCCTGTGAGCCTTTTCCTCCGGGCAACTGGGAGCGGCAATAAGATAGCGACAGAGTTCGCCGATATATTGAAATGCCGTGCACTCCCAGCGCGCGACGTCGTCCCAAAAGCGCTGAGCCGAAAAGCGCGGGGCAATAGCGACTGAACCCCCGAATACCAAGGGAGCGCCGATCGCTACGACGCCTCCGACGCTGTGATGCATCGGCAGGCAATTATAAAGGCGATCGGTTGCAGTCAAACCAGCGAGCCCAGCAAACCAGTGGCTCCAGACGATGATCCTGCGATGACTGACTTCAGCCGCCTTGGGGAGGCCAGTCGTTCCCGAGGTAAAGATCCTCAGCGCGCGATCACTAAGCTTAACAGGCCGCCGTTCATCCTCCGAAAGCGTCTGGCCGTTCTGGGTGGAGACCACCTGATCGATTCGCTGCAGGTCAGGTCGGCACTCCCCATGGGCCCAAATCTCGACGGTCTCGTCGAGGGTGGCGATAGCTTCCGTGCAGACCTCGGCGCATTCGGCGGCAGCGATAATGCGTCGCGCCCGGGCAACTTTGAGGGCATGGGCGACCGCGGGCGCGCGAAGCTCGGGGCTGATCAGCGCAACGACCGCGCCCAACTGAGTGAGCCCGAGCCAGATCGCGAAATACTCGGGCCGATTGCCCATCATGAGAGCAACGGTCTCGCCGCTCGCCACCCCTGCGTTCAGCGCCCAACGCGAATACTGGTTCATTCGCGCTTCCAGAGTGCCGAAGCTGAAGCTTTCGAGATCGCTTACGAGGGCCGTCGCGTCGCCATACTTGCGCGCCCACTCAATCACTGCGCAGGGCAACGTGCGGTTGGGATCGCGGGTTGCTTCTGAAATCGTCTCAAGCGCGCGTAGCCAAGCCCGAGCCGGCCTCTCTTCGCGGTCGCCGCTCCGAGCGGGCGGTGCAACATCGTTCATTGTATGGTACTTTCTGAATTAGACTTGGCGGTGGTAGGGGCGACGGCAAGATATTTCCGGCTCCAAACAGAACTCCAGTCGATGTTCCGGGCAGGTTCGCAATTCTTCGGAGTTTCTATCCGTAACAAATATTTGGACGGTACATACCCGGTTAGACCGAACATCGCGAGCGCCCGATACTTCATCCGTTGAACAATCGCAGCCCAAGGTTTTGGCCTATCCCAGCTTGCGTCGAAATAAATGTAGCGGCGAGCGTAACCTTGTCCTGGAGCGTCGTCCATAAGGCTCACTTCCTCAAAGCTCGACAAGAGCGGGTTGACTTGCACCGGACCCACACATCCTGGGGCCTCAAATATTAGAGCTAGCGGCATGTTGCCGCCCATTGCTCGGTATCCCTGAAGGGTCAATCCATGAGAGCTTGCAATGCGCAAGATACTTGGTTCCAGAAGGCTTGCATCGTCGTAGCGAGCATCGGTGTCCCGTTGTTGAGTTACGAGTGACGCTAGAAGGATGCCTGCGAAGACTCCATGCGCCGCCCAGATTCTCATGTTGCGGACCGATCGACCCTGGACCCATAGAGACTGATTAAGAACATCGCTACGGATGCTCCGACAGCGAAGATCTGAAAGCCAGGTCCATAATGCCAATACTCGTACAGGTCAGCGCTCCACGCCATGAGACAGAGTCTTGTAACGTTGAATAGCACCATCGTTAGGCAGACGACGACGCCGGTCACAAAATCCCGAGTTTGCCAGTTGCGATCCTGTTGGCTGCGCACGGTCATCCAACATAGCGCAGCCACCGATAAATTATGGAATGACGAACAAAGATCGTAAACGACAATCCCGTGACCGTCAGGACCAGTGATGACATTGTCTTGCCAAACCATTCCCGGTCGAACCGCCTGCAATATGGTTCCAACTACCGCTGTCTCAGCACGGAGCAAGGGAAGTTCGAACAGCTTGAAGACAATCTTCCCCCAGAACTCCTGCACAGAGAGTGCAGCCAAGACAATCGAGGCCCCGCGCAGCTTTAAGTCGCCTCCATTGTTGAGCCAGCCATAAATGGCGATGCCGAGCGCAGTGACCCAGATCATTCGCGGCGACGGGAATATCAAACAGCAAAGCGCAATGCCGGCGAGAAAATCCTTCCCCTGTGCAACGGCGCCGGCGTCAGCGGAAGCCAGAAGTCGGAAGATCGCAATCCACGCCATAAGCTGGAAGATTCCGACCGAGCTGAGATCGGAGAAGAGCTGTTCGGGCGAGGTCGAAGGCGCGTCCTTGATCAGGCTAAAGAGTTGATTGAGGAAAACGATCGCCGAAACCCAGACGAAGACGTCACGACGGCTTAGAGCGAGTTTCACGCTCCGGCCATCACCAGCATTGGTCGATGTTTGTGGAGCAAGAACAACCAAAAAGGTAACTCCAATCGGCGTCACTTCCGGTGCGCCCGGGAGATAGAACGTGGGTTCCAGTACCGGTCAAGGCTTTTTCCGTACGAGGCTCCGCTGGCGCATCGCCCCTTCTGCCACAAAGCGCGGTACGAGCCGTTCACATCGATGCGGCATTTACGGCGTTGACTTATATTCAACAAACAATGCTCGTTTGGATGTAAAAGGCGACAGCTTTCTGCCTCAGAGCTTGTGCAAAACGCGCGCTTGGCAATGCGCGGGCCGGGCCTGAAAGTTTTAATGCAGTTGGTTAACGCCGCCTTCCCTAAAGCATACATGGTCCATCCCTTAGGGCCTGACCGGAACGCACTGTGATTTGACCGCCCGCAAGACCCTACCAGCGCTTGACAAGCTCACTACAATCTGGTGAGTTGTTTTGGTTGTGGCGACGTCGCACGGGGACGCGGCGACGCTGACTCTAGGGCAGCTTCTGTTGCCGGCGCCACGACGGCGATTTGGGGGAGCTAAGTTATGTTCAGTGAAGCCATTAGTCGGCGTTCGGCTATCGACGAGGCCGGATCCGATGATCTTTCAAGAGATGTATACTGCATTCTTGGCATGCCGATTGATGTAATCGACACGCCTGGCGTATTGAATAAAATCGATCAGTCCGCCGACGCTGGGTCCACGCTTTTCTTATCGACTCCCAATCTTAATTTCCTGGTGCACAGTCATACCGATCCGGAGTTCCGCGACGCGCTGCTCCTCAGCGATCTCTCTCCTGCTGACGGAATGCCGATCGTTTGGCTGGGGCGGCTCCTTGGCGTTCCAATCAAGGAGAGAGTTGCCGGGTCGGATGTTTTCGCCGCCCTTAGAGGTCTGCGCACCTCGGAAAGACCGCTAAAAGTTTTCCTGTTCGGTGGTGATGAGGGTGTCGCTGCGGCGGCAGCGAAATCGCTGAACGGCGCCCAAAGCGGCGTGGTCTGTGTCGGATGGCATTTTCCGGGCTTTCTGTCCGTTGAAGAACTCAGTCAGGATTCGGTAATCAACGCGATCAACTCAGTAGAGGCAGATTTTCTGGTCGTGTGCTTGGGCAGTAAGAAAGGTCAGTTGTGGCTAAAACGGAACCTCAACAAATTACGAGTGCCGGTCCGTTCCCACCTGGGAGCGTCGGTTAACTTCGAAGCAGGCACAGTAAAACGGGCGCCTGTTTTTATGCAGAGGCTCGGTCTTGAATGGCTTTGGCGGATTAAAGAAGAGCCGTACCTTTGGCGACGTTATTGGCACGACGGATTGCTTTTATTGGGCTTGGCGCAATCCAGGATTCTACCCCTATTGTTCTACCGACTTAGGACGATGAATTCATCGCAGGGGCAACTCACTATACAGAGCGAATGGCAAAATGACTGCCACAAGTTGAGTTTTCTCGGGAGTGCCACCAGTACAAACATCAAGGAAATTATCGGGGCGCTCAGGACAACCCTTTCCAGTGACAGACGTGTCGTGATCGACTTGACTGAGGTCTCTGCGATCGACGCGCGCTTCCTTGGCCTGCTCCTCGTCTTCAGAAAGATGGTGAAGTCCAATGGTGCGGAACTGATCCTAAGCGGCGTTTCGTCAAGTTTGGAGAGAATTATTCGCCTCAATGGGGCCGACATCCTGCTCGCACCATCGGCCGCCCAATTTCGTTCGCGACCCATCCAAAATGAAAGTGGAAAGAGGGAATTGTCGGGATCGATGGGGTGAAATGCACCCCGTTGCCGAGACATTGGATTTAACCGACAGAGCCGGGCGTGTGTCCTCTTAGTCGGTTTCGGTTTGGCGGAGTTCGGCTTCGTTGTCATAGGAGTTGTTGCCGGAGCGGCTCATCCTGATGTCAACCAGCGTCGGCGGACGCGCCGATTGCGACGACGCCATAATGGCTCCGCGTCAGCGCGGTCCCGCGGCGAATTCAAACAATCGTACCATCCGAGCAGAGCCAAGGCTGTGCCGTGCGGAGCACCAACTGGCGCAGTGGCGTTTCGACATACCGGTAGTGAATTGCGGCTAGAGTCACCACGACGACAGCTGTCACCGACAACAACGCCCGCGCGTTCAGGAAGCTCAGTTGAGCGACAGGATGGTGGAAGGAGGCGTAACCGTCCGGGGGCGGCCGCCTTGCTTGGGAGCTGCGTCGTCGCGAAGGGTGTGACCTTAGGGCTAGCCTTAAGGTCACGCGGAGATGGATGGTAACCGGTACGCCGGCCCCACCTGGCATGCGGCGTTCGGCTGAGCGAGACTCGCGCGAGGTTCGACACTGCGCGGGGCGCTTATTCCATGCATCAGTCCAGGCATGACGCCGACTCTTATCAGCGGGTCGAGGTGATCACGGGGCGACGTCGGCGGCGCGACTGGAGCGACGACGAGAAGGCGCGGATCCTGGCCGAGAGTGCCGAGCCGGAGGCGAACATATCCGAGGTGGCGCGGCGCAATGGCGTCAGCCGGGGTTTGCTCAACGTTTGGCGACGCAAGGCGCGGCTCGCGTCGAGCGAAGGGCCGTTGTTCGTGCAACTCAGGCTCGACGACGCCGTCGAAACGCGAGCGGACGCGATCGAGCAGCCTCGCGTGGTGGCGGGTCCGGCGGAGCGGATCGAGGTGACGATCGCCGGCGCGACGGTGCGCGTGCCCGTCGGCGTCGACGCCGCGACGCTGGAGCGGGTACTGGCGGCGGTGAGGTCGACGCGGTGATCTCGTTCGGCGCGGAGGTCCGGGTGTTCGTCGCGACGCAGCCGATCGATTTTCGCAAAGGCGTCCACGGCTTGGTCGCGCTGGTGGCGGAGGGCTTAGGCGGCCAGCCCTACAGCGGCGACGTCTTCGTGTTCCGCTCGAAGCGATCGGATCGGTTGAAGCTCCTGGTTTTTGACGGCTCGGGGCTAGTGCTGGCGACAAAATGGCTCGAGGACGGCGGCTTTTCCTGGCCTCCCGTTCGCGCGGGGACGATGCGCGTGACGGGGGCGCAACTGGCGATGCTGATCGAGGGTCTGTCGGAGTGGTCGCAGGTGGTCCCGCGGGTCACGAAGCGGCCGACGAAAGTCGCCGTGAGTGCCTTGTTTTGCTGGCGATTCCGGGCGTTCTCGTGTAGCTCTCCGACATGGCGATTTGCCCTGAAGATCTCCCCAAGGACCCTGCGGCGCTCGTCGAGATGGTGCTGGCCTTCGACGGCGAGAACGACGACCTTCGCGCCGAGATCGCGACGTTGAAGGGCCTGATCTTCGGCGCGCGATCCGAGCGCTCGGCGATCATCTGCGCCGAGCAGCTCGCGCTGGATCTGGACCGGTCCGCCGCCGCGCCGCCCCCGGCCAACGACGACGAGCCGGCATCGGACGCGCCGAAACCGAAGCGGCGCAAGGCCCGGCGCAACATCGGCGCGCTGCCTGCGTATCTGCCCCGGGTCGAGCGGGTGATCGAGCCGGCGTCGACGCTCTGCCCGTGCTGCACGGGTCCGATGCATCGGATCGGCGAGGAGACGAGCGAGGCGCTCGACCGGGTTCCCGCGTGGCTGCGCGTGCTGCGCACGATCCGTCCCAAATACGCCTGCCGCGCCTGCGAGGGCCCGATCGTCCAGGCCCCGGCGCCGGCGCGGCTGGTCGAGGGCGGCATGGCGACGACGGCGCTGATCGCGCACATCGCCGCGGCCAAGTACGCTTGGCAGTCGACGCTCTATCGTCAGACGCAGATCCTCGCGGGCCAGGGGGTCGTCGTCGACCGTCAGACGCTGGCGCGCTGGATGGGAAGCACGGCCTGGATGGTCCGGGGCCTCTACGATCTGCAACTGAAGACCATGCACCGCTTCGACCGGCTGTTCTGCGACGAGACGCCGATGCCGGTGCTCGACCCGGGACGCGGCCGCACGAAGATCTGCCAGTTCTGGGCGCATGCGACGGACGATCGGGCGTGGAAGGGGCCGGCGCCGCCGGTGGTCGCCTACGTGTTCGCGGGCGGCCGCGGCAAGAAGGAGATCGTGACGCAACTGGCGGGCTTCGAAGGCGCGCTTCAGGTCGACGGCTACGCCGCCTACGTCTCGCTCGCGGGCGACGCGAAGATGTCCGGCAGGATCCGGCTGGTCTACTGCCTCGTTCACGCGCGCCGCAACTTCGCGAAGGTCCACAAGACGACGAACTCGCCCTTCGCGAGCGAGGTCATCGCGCGCATTGCGGCCGTCTACGCGATCGAGGAGAGGATCCGCGGGCTCGACGCCGGGGAACGCCGCGCCGCGCGGCAGGCCGAGACGAAGCCGCTGATGGAGGCGTTGAAGGCCCGTCTGATCGCGGTGAAGGACGGAATCTCGCGCCAGTCGACGCTCATCAAGGCGATCGACTACATGCTCGAACGCTGGGAGGGTCTGACTGCGTTCCTGGATGACGGGCGGCTCGAGCCGGATACGAACACGGTCGAGCGATCGATCCGGCCGATTGCAATCGGAAAAAGGAATTCGTTGTTCAGCGGCGACGAAGGCGGGGGCGAGACCTGGGCGATCCTGTCCTCGCTCCTGAACACGGCAAAACTGAATGGGCTCGACCCGGAAGCCTGGCTGACCGACGTGCTGGAGCGTATGGTCTCCGGACGCACGACCAACGACCGCCTGCATGAGCTCTTGGCCTGGAACTGGAAGCCGGAGGCGGCGCAGGCGAAGTTGGCCGCCTGAAGTCGGCGCCTACCGCAGTCCGATCGGCTCGGGAGCGAGATCGGCGTCGGCCGTATCGGTGTGGATCGCCTCCCGGATCAGGCGCTCCGTCGTCTTCTCGAAATGGGTCCACAGATCGGTGTGCACGTCGGAGAACTGCCGCCACACCACCGCGTCGAACAGGCGCCGCGGCGCCTTGACCATGATCGTCGTGCTGCGCTGACGCGCGTACCGGAAAGGCCTGAACCCATAGCGGCGACAAAGAGCGATGAACAACCGCGCCGACCATTGGTCCGGCATCGTGAACTTCATCTCGACCGGCGGATCGAGGCGGCTCGCTTCAGCGAGCTTCGCCTTCAGCCGCCCGGTCGCGGCCCCGGCCGCCTCGCGCTCGCCCGCGGTCGTCGCGCCGAAGAACAGCGCCTCCACCTTCCTCAATCGCTCGCGAAGCTCGTCCTCGATCGCCATGCCGCCGCTCCTCGCGGAACACGACGACATCGCGCCAAGCCATCGTCAATCCGCGACAGGACGCCGTCCACACCTCTTCGGCGATCTCCTCGTGGGGTGCTCGTACCGGTTACGATGGATGGGAAGGTTCTCGGGATTGAGCGCCGACGGCGGTGGAGCAAGGACGAGAAGTCGCGGATCGTTGAAGAGACACTGATGCCGGGGGCCGTGGTGAGCGAGGTCGCTCGACGGCACGGGGTGGCGCAGAGCCTGCTCTTCACATGGCGAAGGCTGGCGCGCACGGGGGAACCGGCCAGGAGAGACGACTCGATTTTGCTTCCGGTCGAGATCGGAGCGATGGCGGCGCCGTCTGGATCGGAGGCGGCGAGACCGTCGCGCCCGGCGACGAGCGGACGCCGAACGAGGTCCGGCGTCATCGAAATTGAACTCGGCTCCGGGAGCCGCGTGCGCGTCGACAACAACGTCGACGCCGATGCGCTTCGGCGGGTTCTGAGCGTTCTGGGCGAACGATGATCCCGATGCCGAGCGGGGTTCGGGTGTGGATCGCGACGGGCCACACCGACATGCGTCGCGGCATGCAGGGTCTGGCGCTTCAGGTTCAGGAGCAGTTGAAGCGCGATCCGCACGGCGGCGATCTCTACCTCTTCCGCGGGCGCAGGGGCGATCTGGCGAAGATCCTCTGGCACGACGGCGTCGGGCTGTCGCTCTACGCCAAGCGGCTCGACCGGGGAAAGTTCATCTGGCCGTCGGCGAAGGGGGGCGTCGTGTCGATCTCGCCGGCGCAGATGGCCTACATGCTGGAAGGAATTGACTGGAGGAATCCGCAACTGACGTGGCGGCCGAAGAGCGCGGGCTGAGCGCGACGACGGAAGCGCCGGCGAAGCGAAGAAAAATATGGGATCACCCGCTTTTTAGGGCGCCTCAAATCACGCGGACTGTGATTCTCTGCGTCGCATGGATCCCGCTCCTGAGTCGCTTCCCGACGACGTCGCCGCCCTGAAGGCGGCGCTGATCGCCGAGCGCGCGCGGCGCCTGGAAGTCGCGGCGGAACTAGCGGTCGCGCAAGCGAAAGCGTCGGAAGACCTGGCGCTGATCGCCGCGCAGAAGCTCCGGATCGCCAAGCTCGAGCGCCAGGTCTACGGGCAGCGGTCGGAACGGTCGGCGCGTCTGATCGACCAGCTGGCGCTCGAGTTCGAGGAGTTGGCGGCCAGCGCCACCGAAGACGAGCTGGCGGCTGAGCAAGCCGCCGCGAAGACGACGACGGTGCGCCCCTTCACTCGCCGCCGCGCCGAACGAGACACTTCCCCGATCATCTGCCGCGCGAACGGGTGGTGATCGATCCGCCAACGGCTTGCGCGTGCTGTGGCGGCAACCGCCTGCGCAAGCTCGGCGAGGACGTGACGCAGACGCTCGAGACGACGCCCCGGCGGTGGAAGGTGATCGAGACGGTGCGGGAGAAGTTCTCCTGCCGGGACTGCGAGAAGATCAGCCAGGCGCCGGCGCCGTTCCACGTGATCCCGAGGGCTTGGGCGGGCCCGAGCCTGCTGGCGATGATCGTGTTCGAAAAGTTCGGCCAGCACCAGCCTCTGAACCGGCAGGCCGAGCGCTACGCGCTCGAGGGCGCGCTGATCGCGCTCTCCACCATGGCCGACGCGGTGGGCGCGGTCTCGACGGCGCTCGATCCGCTCCGGCGCCTGATCGAGGCCCATGTCATGGCGGCCGAGCGCCTGCACGGCGACGACACGACCGTGCCGGTGCTGGCCAAAGGCAAGACCGACACCGGCCGGCTCTGGATTTACGTCCGCGACGATCAGCCGTTCGGCGGCGCCGGGCCGCCGGCCGCGATCTTCCACTACTCGCGCGACCGGCGGGGCGAGCATCCGCAGGCGCATCTCGCGGGTTACGCCGGCATCCTGCAGGCGGACGCCTACGACGGCTACAACAAGCTCTATCTCGGGGACCGCAAGCCCGGCCCGATCCGGGAGGCGGCGTGCTGGGCGCATGCGCGGCGCAAGTTCTTCGTTCTGGCCGACGTCGAGGAGAACGCGCGCCGCAAGGCCGTCGGAAAGAGCGAGATCCCGCTGTCGCCGATCGCCATCGAGGTGGTGCGCCGCATCGACGCGCTGTTTGCGATCGAGCGGTCGATCAACGGCAGGAGCCCCGAACAGCGCCTGGCGGTCCGCCGCGCCGAAAGCCGGCCCCTGGTCGACGATCTCATGACCTCCATGCGCGAGCAGGCGGCGAGGCTGTCGCGCGGGCACGACCTGGTGAAGGCGATCCAGTACATGCTCAACCGCTGGCCGGCCTTCACGCTGTTCCTCGACGACGGGCGCGTGTGCATGTCCAACAATGCCGCTGAGCGCGGGCTGCGCGGTGCGGCGCTCGGGCGGAAATCCTGGTTATTCTGCGGGTCTGATCGCGGAGGGCGGCGCGCCGCAGCCATGTACAGTCTCATCGTCACCGCCAAGATGAACGGCGTCGATCCGCAGGCGTGGCTCGCCGACGTCCTCTCACGCATTGCCGGCCATCCCGCGCATCGGCTCGACGAACTGCTGCCCTGGAACTGGCGGCCGCGGCCTCAGGCCATCGCGGCGCTCGCGGCCTGACCCGTGCACGTCAACAAGGTCTCCCGCGTCAGGACCATCGACCGCGTCGCCAAAGACCTCGGCGAGGACGTCGACTTCCTCTTCGACGTCGCTATCGAAATGGAGCCCGAGGACGGCCTCATCTGGGTCCTAAGCCTCGGCGACGAAAGCGTCATGGCCTTCACCGACGACGGCGTCGACAGCCTCGTCGAGCTGATCAAGATCCACCGGGAAACGAAGCCGCGCGAGGAGTGCTGATCTCGGCCCCGAGCGTCAGCCCCCGCGGCCTATGCCGAACGGTTACAAGGAGGCGAAGGCAATCATCACAGCAAATTGCACCGGCGCATGCAAGAGATAGATCGAGTACGACCAGTCGCCGAGGACCACGAGAGGGGGTGCGTTCAGCAGCTTGCCGACTCTGTTCCCTGCGTTGACGGTATAGTGAATCAGGCACGCGAATGCGCAGACAGCAAAGACATCAAGTCGCGATATCGCAAATGAACCTGCAAATAAAATTGCGGCGACGCCGCTCACGTGACGGGGAAAAGCGGCGCATGGAATATACGCTCGATACAAGAGTATCCCGAGAGAGAAGCCAGCGAGCGTCCGGAGCAGCGCTCGTATTCCGACAAAATAATTTAACCCTCCCCAATCGCTCCAACTCAATGCCGCCAGGACGCCGATGCAGCAGAGGGCCATCAACCACGGATGCTTTCCCGCGAACAGCAAGCTGGCGAAGAAGACAAAATAAACATAGGCCTCGGCTTCCGAGCTGATCGACCAGGACGGATAGTTCCAACTCAGGCCTGAGCACCATTGTGGCTCCTCGCTGAATTGAGTGGGTAAGGTCGTTCTTTGGGTTGGCTTGAGGAGCGATCAGTTGGGATCGAGTTTATCGTGAGGGGATGCAGGATACCGATCTTTTTCAGTTGGCTCTTGGTCTTTCGTCGCCGTGGATGGTAACGCGCAGCGCGTTCGACGCGGCGGACGGTCGGCTCGATTTGTACGTGGATTTTCTGCGGGGGAGCCGGTTCGCCTGCGCGCAGTGCGGGCGCGATGGCTGCGCGGTTCATGACACGAAAGACGAGACTTGGCGGCATCTGGATTTCTTCCAGCATCGCACGCTGTTGCACGCGCGTGTGCCGAGGGTGACGTGTCCGCAGTGCGGCGTGCGCAAGGTGGCGACGCCGTGGGCTCGCGCGGGATCGGGCTTCACCTTGTTGTTTGAGGCCTTCATGCTGACGCTGGCCAAGGCGATGCCGATCGCCAATGCGGCGAGGTTGCTCGGCGAGCACGACACGCGCTTGTGGCGCATCGTCGAGCATTATGTCTGGCGGGCGGTGGAGAAGCTGGATTTGTCGGAGGTGCGGCGCATCGCCGCCGACGAGACTTCGGCGCGGCGCGGCCACGACTACATCAGCCTGTTCGTCGACATGGCGCGGCGCAAGGTCGTCTACGTCGCCGAGGGCAAGGACGCGGCGACCGTGAAGGAATTCGCGGATTTCCTCGAGGCGCATGGCGGCCGGCGCGAGGCGGTGAGCGACGCCAGCATCGACATGGGGGCTGCCTTCGAGGCGGGGATCAAGGAGAACTTCCCGAACGCCGAGATCACGTTCGACAAATTCCACGTCATCAAACTCGCCAACGAGGCGGTCGACCAGGTGCGGCGCGAGGAGGCGCGGAACAACTTCCAGATCAAGGGCCGGCGCTACATCTTCCTGAAGAACGTCGATCGTCTGACGCAGGAGGAAAAGGAGGCGCTGTCTCGCTTGGAAGCGCAGAACCTGGACACGATCCAAGCGATGCAGATCCGCATGAACCTGCAACAGCTGTTCACGATGAGCGTCAAATCGGCTCGACGTTTCCTCGATCGCTGGAACGTCTGGGTTCAGGTCTGCGACCTCGCGCCGATGAAGAGGCTGGCCAAGACGATCACGGCCAAGTCGGAGGGCATCCTCAGATCGATCGCCACCGGCCTCTCGAACGGCGTCCTCGAAGCCATCAACGGCAATGTCCAGGCCGCCAAGCGCAAGGCCAAGGGCTACCGAACCAAACGAAACCTCAAAGCCATCGTCTACCTCATCGCCGGAGACGTTCTGGCCAATTCACCCACTTGAAATAGCGACGAGCCACCATTGTTGCAGGAGAAGCGGTTGAAGCGCCAGCGAGCGACCCGAGAACATTACGCCTTTCGTAGGAACGCCGAAAACAGCAACTAGAAACACAATGGCGAGCGTCGTCGTCGCGAACAAGGGATAAATGCGAGCGAATCGCGCAAGCGCGAAACGCGTCCAGTGCATACGCCAATCCGATGCCATCAGGGACCCGTAGACGTGAGCCATCACGAAGCCGCTTAGAAGGAAAAACAAATCCACCGAAAGATAGGCGTGAGCCAGGAACGGCAGGCGTGCTTGCGGCAGAAAGAATATATTGAAATGAAACGCCATCACCGCGACCGCGGCGACACCACGCATACCGTCCAATGACGTAACGCGCGCTGTGCGAGTCATTTTGCCCCACCATCGGCTGGCGGTAAATCACCCGATTGCAGATCAATTCGTCATAAGTTCTGAAGCAAACATTACTTTGCGGCGCTTGGGGTGGCAAGTCAATTTGTGTTGAAATTCGCTTCTGTAGAATACAAACGTTCTCGCTAACATGCGAATACATTCGCCGTTGGTTCGGTTCAACCCCGCTGCGCCAAGGTTGCGATAGGCCGCCCGCCACTCGTAAAACAGCTTGCGCCTGATCTTCAGCTCGCCCGCAATCCGCCATCCGCTCCCCAGCCTCGAGCCGAAGAACCGCGCTTGCTTGAAGTCAGTTGAGTGTCTTGCTGTGACATCGAGCCGAATAACAGGCTGTCACTCAAATTCGGTGTCTCAGCCAAGGGGTGCAGTTCACCAGCTGAACCGATAATTGTCCTTCGAGCGCTCAAGCGCGTAATCCGTCCGGCGGACGGCGCCACTCCTGCAAGAGAGCGTAGCGGCATCGCCATTCCGCTGCGTACGCTCGTTGCAGCAAGAGGAAGCAGGAATATACACAAGCGAGAGGCGCATCGTCTACGACAGCGTCGATCACGTTGAGGGCCTGGAACGCGCTCAGGGAGAACCGCAAGCCTGTATAGCTTGAGGAGTGACAAACGGCGCGCGACCCGGAGAAACGGACGAAACCCGCCCAGCGGTCGAGACGGCTTCGCTTGGCCCCTGCGGCAAAGCCCGGGCCCCTTGAAGACGAGCAAACTCAAGACTTGGAATTGAACGTCCGGGCCGGGCCGGATCGTCGCTGATGGAGTCCTGTCTCCCAGGGTCACACAAGAACGGCATGAACTCCGCCAAGGGGAGGATTTATTCCAATTGTCATTCGGCGTAGGTGCGCTGACCTGAGGCCCCTCAAAATGCGGGTTGCGCCGCCGCCGCGGGCTTGCGTACGCCGATGAAGGCCCACAGCACCAGAGCGGCCACGACGTCGAACAGGAACAGCATTGCAAACAGCGGCTCGTAGCCGAGCGTACTCGCGAGCGCCCCGACCATCAGCGTGAACAGGGCGCCGCCGAGATAGCCGAACATCCCGGCGATTCCAGTCGCGGTCGCGACGTCCGGCGTTTCGACCACGTCGCCCATCAGGGCGTACATCATGCTCGAGAGCATCTGATGGGCGAAGCCGCCAAGCGAGAAGCAGAGAATGGCGACGATCGGGTTGGCGGCGAAGCCGATCAGCGCCGGTCCAACCATGAACAGCGCGCCGATGCTGATCACCGAGAGCCGCGCGTTGACCATCTGGAGCCTCAGGCGGTTGTGCAGGATCGGGGCGAGATAGCCGCCGAACAGGCAACCGAGGTCGGAGAACAGGAACGGAAGCCAGGCGAATAAGGCGAACTCCTTGATATTCATGCCGCGCACCGACACCATGTAGAGCGGGATCCAGAAGGCGAAGGTTTGCCACGCGGGCTCGGTCAGGAACCGGGCGATGACGACGCCGTAGAACTTGAGCCGCTTGAGCACGGCGCGGAACGAGGGCTTCGTCTCGGGCTCCGGCGCGCGGTCGCTCTCGATATAGGCCCGCTCGGCGGGCGACAGGCCCGGGTGCGTCTCCGGGTCGCGGTAGAGCCAGTACCAGACGATCGAGAGGATGATCCCGAGTACGCCGGTCATGAGGAACGCCGGCTGCCATCCGTAGACGGATGCGAGCCAGATCGCCAGGGGCGGCGTGATCATCGAGCCGATCGAAGAGCCGGAATTGAACCATCCGGTCGCGATCGAGCGCTCCTTCGACGGGAACCAGATGGTCGATACCTTCGTGCCGGTCGGGATCGCCGCGGCTTCGCTGAGGCCCAGCAGCGCCCGGAAGCCCGCCATCGACACCCAGCCGGTGGAAAAGGCGTGCAGCGCCGCAGCCAGGCCCCAGACGAAGGCCGCTACCGCATAGCCGAGCCGCGGGCCAATCAGGTCAGTCAGAAAGCCCGCGACCGGTTGGGAGAAGGAATAGACGATCTGGAACGCCGAGACGATATAGGAATATTGCTCGGTCGTGAAATTCAGATCCTTCTTGAGGATCGGCGCCAGGACGCCGAGCACGTTGCGGTCGACATAGATGACCACCGTGCCGGCGAGCATCAGCGCCAGCATCTTCCACCGAAGACTTCCTCCCGAGCTCATGACGTCGCCTCGCTTTTTTGCGCATTGGCCTTGTTTGGATCGGCCTGACCACTTGACCATTAGACCAAAAAGAGCGATTGTCGAGTCCTAAGTTGCTCGATCCCCGCGGCAAATCGCAGGATGCAAACCATGTCCGTTCAGGCTCCGCCCTTCGCCCTTCACCCCGACCGTCTGTTCCCGGTCGAGGCCCTTGTGCGGGACGTCGCGCGAAATCTCTACGGCTCGGTCAAAGGCCTGCCGATCGTCAGCCCGCACGGCCACACCGATCCCCGATGGTTCGCCGAGGACGCGCCCTTCCCCGACCCGGCGCGTCTCTTCATCGTGCCGGACCACTACGTTCACCGGATGCTCTACAGCCAGGGAATCCGGCCCGAGGAGGTCGGCGTGCCGCGGATCGACGGCGGCCCGGTCGAGACCGACCCGCGAAAAATCTGGCGGATCTTCGCCGCCAACTTCCGGCTATTCCGCGGCACGCCCTCGTGGCTGTGGCTGAACCACGCCTTTACGGAAGTCTTCGGCGTCACCGAGCGGCTGACGGCCGAAAGCGGCGACCGAATCTACGACCATATCGCCGAACGCCTGGAACGGCCGGAATTCCGTCCCCGAGCCCTGTTCGATCGCTTCCATATCGAGGCGCTGACGACCACCGAAAGCCCGCTCGACGACCTGCGGTGGCACAAGGCGATCAAGAAGAGCGGCTGGCGCGGGCGCGTCTTCACTGCGTTCCGTCCCGATCCGGTCGTCGATCCCGCCTTTCCCGGTTTCCGCGACAACCTCGACGCGCTCGGCCGCATCGCCGGGCGCGACATCTCGACCTTCGCGGGCTACCTCGCCGCGCTCGCCGAACGGCGCGCGTACTTCAAAACGGTCGGCTGCACCTCGACCGACCACGGCCACCCGACCGCGCGCACAGCCGACCTCGACGCCGAGGACGCGGCCGCGCTCTATGACCGCGTGCGAACCGGCGCCGCTTCGGTGGCGAACGCCGAGACCTTCCGCGCGCAGATGTTGACCGAAATGGCCAGAATGAGCCTCGTTGACGGGCTCGTCATGCAGATCCACCCCGGCTCGGTGCGCGACCACAACCCGTCGATCGTCAAGGCCTTCGGCCGGGACAAGGGATGCGATATCCCCTCGCCGACCGACTACGTGTTCGCGTTGAAGCCGCTGCTCGACAGGTTCGGCAACGAGCGAGACCTCACCATCATCCTCTTTACCCTCGATGAGACCGCCTATTCGCGCGAGCTCGCCCCGCTCGCCGGCCACTATCCGGCGCTCAAGCTTGGCCCCGCTTGGTGGTTCTTCGACAGTCCCGAGGGAATGCGACGCTATCGCGAGGCCGTGACCGAGACGGCGGGTTTCTACAATACGGTCGGCTTCAATGATGACACGCGCGCGTTCCTGTCGATCCCCGCCCGCCACGACGTCGCCCGGCGCGTTGACTGCGCCTTCCTCGCCCGTCTGGTGGCGGAACACCGCCTGGAGCTCGACGAAGCCGTCGAGGTCGCCCACGATCTCGCCTATGGCCTCGTCAAGAAGGCCTACAAGCTCTAAGGAGCGTCCGACCGATGACAGCCCTATCGCGCGCCGCGCTAACGAGCGGCGCAATCGATGCGCGCCACGCGCCGGCCTCGGCCCGGCCGATCGAAATCCTGCAGATCGGCGAGGGCGTATTCCTGCGCGCCTTCATCGACTGGATGGTCGACGTCGCCAACGAGAAAGGCGTCTATGCCGGCGGCGTCGCGGTCGCGGCGCCCCGTCGCCATGAGCGGCCGCCCGCGATTGGCCACGCAGGACAACCTCTACACCGTGCTGCTGCGCGGCCGCGAAGGCGGCAGCGACGTCTCGGAGCGCCGTGTTGTCACGACCGTCCAGACGGCTCTCGACCCTTACGTGCAATGGGACGAAATGCTCCGGCTTGCCGCCTCGCCCGCACTGAAGTTCCTCATTTCCAACACGACCGAGGCAGGCATCGTCGACGTGCCCGAGGCGTACGACCCGGCGGTCTGCCCGGACAGCTTTCCTGCCAAGGTCGCCGCACTGCTCAAGGCGCGGTTCGACGCGCTCGGCGGCTCGGCCGCACCGGGCCTCGTCGTTCTTCCCTGCGAGCTTATCGAAGCCAACGGCGCGACGCTGCGGCGCATCGTGCTCGAGCATGCGCGCCGCTGGGGCTTCGATCGCGCCTGCGTCGCATGGATCGGAGATCGTTGCCGCTTCTTTGACACGCTCGTCGACCGGATCGTGCCGGGGTTTCCGAGAGAGGAGGCCGAGACCCTGTTCGCCGAATGGGGCTATCGCGATCCGCTGGCGATCGTCGCCGAGCCGTTCCATCTTTGGGTGATCGAGGCGCCGGCCGACGTCGCCGAGGCGCTGCCGCTCGCCAGGGCCGGCGCCAACGTCGTCTGGACGGACGACATCCGGCCCTATCGCGAGCGGAAAGTACGGCTTCTCAACGGAACTCACACCGCGAGCGCGCTCGCGGCCTTTCTCGCCGGCCTCGACACAGTCGGCGAGATGATCGCCGATCCCCAGTTCGCGCGCGCGCTGAACCGGCTCGTGTTCGACGAGATCGCGCCCTACGTACCGCTGTCCGAAGCCGAACGTCTCGGCTACGCGCGTTCGGTGCTGGAGCGGTTCGGCAACCCGTTCATCAGGCACGAGCTGATCTCGATCGCGTTCAATTCCGTCTCGAAGTGGCGGGTGCGCATTCTGCCGACGATCCGCGACGCCCTGACCGAAGGAAAAGGGGCGCCAAGCCTGCTCGCCTTCTCGCTCGCCGCGCTCCTCTGGTTCTATCGCGGCCGAAAGGAGAGCGACGGCTTTGTCGGACGGAGGGCGAAGGGCGACTACCCGATCCGCGACGAGCCCGCGATGCTCGCGATCATGGCCGAGGCCTGGGCGCTGGAACCCGCGATAGGCTCGGACGCAGTGGCGGCGAGACTGATGGCGGATGCGCGCCTCTGGGGCGCGGACCTGACGGAAGTCGGAAGCCTCGCGGCGGAAGCACTGGCCGGGGTCAAGGCGATCGAACAAGGCGGCATTCGCACCGCCCTCGAAGGCCGCCTCGCTCAGGCCGGCGCCTGAGGAGGGAGACGGCATGCCCTTCCAGCCGATCGAACTCGAAACGGCTTTACGAGCAGGTCGCCGACCAGATCGGCGACATGATCCGCCGCGGTGAGTTCCGGGCCGGCCAACGCCTGCCGGCCGAGCGTGATCTCGCAAAATCCGTTGGCGTTAGCCGTCCGGTGGTGCGCGAGGCGTTGGTGGCGCTCGAGATCGCGGGCCTTGTCGAGGTGCGCACGGGGTCGGGCGCCTATGTGCGCCAGCCGGAGACGGGGGAGCGCACGCTCAACGCTGGACACAGCCCGACCGACGTCCTGAACGCGCGGATGATCGTCGAGGGCGAGGCCGCGGCGCTCGCCGCCGAGAATTCCCGCGGGCGCGACCTCGAGGCGGCAGCCGACGCGATCCGGCGGATGGTTGCCGACCATGACGCTGGGCGGCCGTGGAGCGCGGCGGATCTCGCCTTTCATATCTCTGTGGCTTACGGGAGCGGCAACGCCGCGCTGGCCCTGATCGTCGAGCGCCTGTGGCAGGAGCAATACGGTCGCGTCTTCGCCATCCTGTCCGAACGGGCGCACCTCGTCGAAAACTGGCCGGCGACGCTTGAAGGCCATCAGGCGATCCTCGAGGCGATCCGCCAGCGCGACCCGGCTGCGGCCCGCGAGCGCATGCGCGCCCATCTGCGCCAGGTTCTCGACATCATGACCGAGGACGGCGGCGAGGAGGGCGCGACGGGCGAGAGGCGCGACGCGGCAGTCGCGCCGGCCCATCCGTGAGCCGCGCATCGATGGGCCAGGAGGTGACGGTCTTCCGCGCCGGCTGAGTCGAGAAACGGACGACGCTTCTGGCGGCCTACGTCTTTCTCGCTTTGAACGGTCTCGATCTTGCTGCAGACGAGGCCGGCGCCGCCGCAGCTATGTTCACGCTCGCATCCGGAGACATGGAGGAGGGCGCTTTCGCCGACTGGCTCCGCTCAAACACATGTGCGATGTGATTTCGAGACCCCTATCGGAGCAGGACGGATGGAGTTGGTGCATTACAAGCATCACGGATGGGCGCGCAGCTCCGGCGGAGAAGGGCGGCTCAAGGCAAGGGCATGCTTCAAAACGTTTCTGCGATGATCTCGCCGACTTGCTTATGGACCGCGTTGCCGGCATCCATCGGTGCGTCGGACTCGGCGTAGTAGACGGCCGCGAGGAGGGGGGCGCGGCCGGGAGGCCGCAGGATGCCGATCGTGTTGGCCACGCCGTGATCGCCGCTGCCGGTCTTGTCGCCGACTTCCCAGGAGGGCGGCAGCCCGGCGCGGAGCCTTTTATCGCCCACCTTGTCGGCGATGAGCCACGCCTCGAGCTGCTTCGCTGAGGCGTCCGAGAGAACGCCGCCTAGCAGCACCGCCTCGATGTCGCGGGCCATGGCGAGCGGCGTCGTGGTGTCGCGTTCGTCGCCCGGAATGGCGGTATTGAGGGTCGGCTCGTCGCGGTCGAGCCGGGTTTTTTCGTCGCCGAGCGATCGGGCGAAGAGGGTGAAACCCTTCGGCCCGCCAATGACCGACAGGATGAGATTGGCGGCGGTGTTGTCGCTCCAGTCGATTGCCGCGGCGCAAATATCGCCGAGCCGCATGCCGCCGTCGGCGGCGTGCGCCTTCGTCACCGGCGCGTATTCGAGGAGATCGGCCGGCCCGTAGGCAATTCTTCGGTCGAGCCTTTCCTTTCCGTCGTCGACGAGCTTCAGGACGGCCGCGGAGGCGAGAAGCTTGAACGTGCTGCACATCGGAAAGCGCTCGTCAGGTCGGCGCGCGAGCTTAAGTCCCCGCCCCGATTCGATCACCGCGACGCCGAGCCGGCCGCCCGCGCGCTTTTCAATCAAGGCTAGGCGGGCGTTCGCCTGCGCGAAGCGTTCTTCATCCACGCCCGACGCCGCATGCGCCGCCGCCCCTGCGAGGGCCCCAAGGCCGGCGAGAAACGTTCGTCGGCCGATGCGGCGCAATATCAGCTTCCTGTATCGGGCGACGTCGCGGCCATCGCGCGCGCGGCGCCGGCTCTTGCGTTACTGGGCGATCGGTGCGTACTTGCCCTCTTTCCACACGTTAATATCGTAGCCGGGATCCTTGATGTCGCCTTTGCTGTCGAATTTGACCGGGCCCATTACGGTCTCGACCGGCTGGCCGTCCTCAAGCGCCTTGGCGACCGCCTTTGGATCCTCGGAGCCGGCTTTCTTAATCCCGTCGGCGATCGCGTTGACCACGGCGTAGCTGAAGAGCGTGAAGCCTTCCGGGTTGAAGCCCTGCGCCTTGAACTGCTCCATCGCATGGGCGGCGGCTGGGGAGCGGCGGGGATCGGTCGGGAAGGTGAACAGCACGCCCTCGCCTGCCGGCCCCGAGATCTGCCAGAATTCCGAAGTCGCCAGGCTGTCGGGGGTAATGAGCTGAGGCTTATAGCCCTGGTCGGCCGCCTGTCGGATGATGAGTCCCGCCTCAGGATGATAGCCGCCGAAATAGACCACATCGGCGCCTGCGCTCTTCAGCTTCGTGACGATGGCGCTGTAGTCTTTTTCGCCCGGGTTGATGCCTTCGAACAGGATCTCCTTGACGCCGGCGGCGTTCAGCTTGTCCTTGACCACCGTGGCGACGCCTTTGCCGTAAGCGGACTTGTCGTGCAGGATTGCAATCTTCTTCCCCTTGAACTTCTCGGCGATCCAGGGGGCGACGAAGGCGCCCTGCGCATCGTCGCGGCCGTAGAGGCGCATGATGGTCGGATGGCCCTTTTCAGTCAGGACCGGATTCGACGAGGCCGGGCTCATCATCAGGATATTGTTCTCAGCGTAGACATCGGAGGCGGGGATCGATGAGCCTGAGCAGGCATGACCGTCGACGAATTTGATCTGCTGGCCGACGATGAGGTCGGCGACGGCGACCGCTTGCTTCGGATCGCAGGCGTCGTCCTCGACCACGATCTTGATCTTTTTGCCGTTGACTCCGCCGGCCTCGTTGATCGCCTGGGCGGCCGCTTCGGCGCCGCGCTTCATCTGATCGCCGATCGAGGCGACGGGGCCGGTCATCGGACCGGCGACAGCGATGGTGATGTCGTCGGCCAGGACCGGAGTCGCGAGCGCCGCGAGGGCGATCCCCGTGAGCGACACAATGACGATCTTGCGCATGTTTGGTTTCTCCCTGGACGCAGGCGATTCCCGCCGGCTTGGCGCGGCGTGGTCGGCTCTGGCGCCGCGGCATGGCCTAGCGGGGAACGCCTTCAATGGCAACCGCGCCGGTCGGGCTCGCGGCGAGGCGCGGCGGCGGTCTCACATGCGGCCGACCCAGGATCGCTGCGCTGCTCAGGCTGCCTCCCCTTGAGTCCAGCGCATTCTGAGCGTCGGCAGCCCCGAATGCGCGCTCAGGCCCCGCGTCACCGATTGAAAGCCTTCGCGCTCGTAAAAGCGCCTCGCGCGCCCATTGGCCTCGTTCACGTCGAGTTCGACGACGCCGGCGGAGAGGCGTTTTGCCTCATCGAGAAGTGCCGTGGCGAGGCCGGAGCCGCGCTCGTTCGGCGCGACGCAGAGCTGGTCGAGATAGCCGTTCGCCGGATCGAGGGTGACGAAGCCCGCCGGCCGGCCGGTTGCGTCGAGGCCGAGGACGATCGTTCCTCCAGCCTCCCGATGGGCCCGTAGCCGATCCCCGATCCAGGCGCGACGCGCCTTGAAGTCGATCGCAAAGCCTGCCTCGCTCCAGGCCGCGACCCAGAGTTCGACGAGGGCGGTCAAGTCTGCTTCATGGAAATCGCGCAACGCCAAGGTCGGAGCGCTCACCGCTCCGTCAGCTTCAATTCGATGCGCCGGTTGCGAGCGAGCGAAGCCTCGTCGGTCCCCTGGTCGATCGGCTGGAACTCGCCGAAGCCGGCGGCTGCGAGCCGGTCAGGCTCCACCCCCTTGGAGATGAGGTACTGCACGACCGAGACGGCGCGCGCGGCCGACAGCTCCCAGTTCGACTTGAACTGTCCGCCGCCGCTCACGGGACTGCTGTCCGTGTGTCCGTCGACCCTCAGGATCCAGGGGATGTCGGGCGGGATCTCGCGCTCGAGATCGATGACGGCGGCGGCCAAGCTATCGAGCGACTGCTTGCCCTCCGGGCTGATATCCGCCTTGCCGAGGTCGAACAGGACGGAGGATTGGAACACGAATCGATCTCCGACCACCCTGATGTCCGGGCGGGAGCCAAGAATCTGCCGCAGTCGGCCGAAGAAATCGGATCGATAGCGGTTGAGCTCTTGCACCTTCTGGGCGAGCGCGACGTTCAGCCTCTGGCCGAGGTCGGAGATTTTCGATTGCGCCTCCCTGTTCGTCGCCTCGGATGCGTTGAGCGCGTCCTCGAGCGCGGCGAGCTGCCTGCGCAGGGCGGCGATCTGCTGGTTGAGGACGTCGACTTCGGCGAGCGCGCGGGCGGAGATGGTCTTCTGATCGTCGAGCGCGTTCACAGCCGCGGTGGCCTGCCCCGCGGCCGCGGCCGCGGCCGCGCCCTGGGCGGCCTGGTCCTTGAGGCGCTTGGCTTCGGTCTGGGCCGAATCGAGCGTCGCGGTCAGGGTCGCGATCTTGGTCTCGTCCGTGCTCTTTTGGGTTCGCTCGAGAGCGAGCAGGTTGGTGAGTTCCTCGATCTGCCGGTTGAGCCTAGCGAGCGCCTCGTCCTTCCCGGTGACCTCGCGCGACAGGAAGAATTGCGCCAGCATGAACACCGAGAGGAGAAAGATGATGACGAGCAGCATCGTCGACAGGGCGTCGACGAAGCCCGGCCAGTAGTTGACCGGTTCGTAGCGGCGGCCGCGCGAAAGCGCCATTGAGAACTCCTCTTCTTTCCCCTCTCCCGCCTTGCGGGGTGAGGGCCCGGTGAGGGGCTACACCGAACCGCGGCGCTCCACGTCGGCCCTCATCCTGCGCCACAACCTGTCAAACGACGGGTCTTTCGACGCCCTATGCCGCGCCTTCTCCGCCCAAACCGGGGAGAACGAAATCACCGCTCCGTCAGCTCTTCCAGCAGGCGGCGCAAGAGCTTGCCGATGTCCTCCTGCTGCTGGGCCTGCACGTCGACCCAGTTGCGGATCTGCTGCTGCTCGGTCCGCATGTGGCCGACCAGAGCCTGGATGCCTTCGGCGAGGGTGGCGATCGCCGCGGCGTTGCGCTGGTGCTCGATCATCGGCTGAACGACGACCTCCGGCTGGGCCGCAGGCTCGACAGGCGGAGTTGTCTGCACGTGGCCCGCCAGGAACTCCTCGAATTCGGAATAGAAGCGGTTCTGCGCCTGTCCCGCCTGGAGGTCGAGAAAACCGAGGACCAGCGAGCTCGCAAGACCAAACAGCGACGAGGTGAACGACACGCTCATCCCGGCGATCGGCATCGAGAGGCCTGACTTCAGATCGTCGAACATCCGCGAAGTGTCGGCGCCCGTCTTCATGCTGTCGATGACGCCGCTGATCGAATGCACGGTCTCGAGCAGGCCCCAGAACGTGCCGAGCAAGCCGAGGAAGATCAGGAGGCCGATCAGGTAGCGGCTGAGCTCCCGGCCCTCGTCGAGACGGGTGGCGATCGAATTGAGGATGGCGCGCGTCGTAAGCGTCGAAAGGCCGCGCGCGCCTGCGCCGGCGTTGAGCATGGCGGCCATCGGAGCCAGCAGGAGCGGCTGGGTGACCGTCCGGCCAGCCGCCGCCCCGGTCAGCGAGTTGACCCAGCGGATCTCGCGGAAGAGCCGGAAGACCTGACGGAAGGCGAACAGCGAGCCGATCGTCAGTATGCCGAGGATGAGCCCGTTGAGGCCCGGATTGGCTGAGAAAGCGAGCGCGATCTGCTTGTAGAGAATGAGGACGACGAAGCCGACCAGCGCCAGGAACGCCGCCATGCCGACGAGGAAGATGCGCGGGGAGGTGAGAAGGCGGATATCGGACTCAGTCGTCATGGATCGCCGAACCGGAGTTCACGGTGGACGCGATATCCGCGGATTGCGACCATAGCAAGTTTCACGAGATTGTCTCGGCCGCCTCCCGCTATCATCCAATCTCGTCCGGCTTCACGCCGCCTTGGTTTTGGGCCTCAGCCAGCCACGGTTGGCCAACACTTCGGCGATCTGCACGGCGTTCAGGGCCGCGCCCTTCCTGAGGTTGTCGGAGACGCACCAGAGGTTGAGGCCGTTCTCGACTGTCGGGTCTTCGCGGATGCGGCTGATATAGGTCGCGTCCTCGCCGGCGGCCTCGTGGGGGGTGACGTAGCCACCGGGCTCGCGCCGGTCGATGACGAGGCAGCCCGGCGCCTCGCGCAGAATCCGCCGCGCCTCCTCGGCGCTGATCGGCTTCTCGAATTCGATGTTGACCGCCTCGGAATGACCGATGAAGACCGGCACGCGCACGCAAGTCGCGGTCAACTTGATCTTCGGATCGAGAATCTTCTTCGTTTCGGCCACCATCTTCCATTCTTCCTTGGTCGACCCGTCGTCCATGAACACGTCGATCTCGGGAATGACGTTGAAGGCGATGCGCTTGGGGAACTTCTTCGGCTCGATCGGATCGGAGACGAACACCGCCCGGGTCTGCGAGAAGAGTTCGTCCATCGCCTCCTTGCCCGCGCCCGACACCGACTGGTAGGTGGCGACCACGACCCGCCTGATGACGGCGCGGTCGTGCAGCGGCTTCAGCGCCACGACCAGCTGGGCGGTCGAGCAGTTCGGGTTGGCGATGATGTACTTGTTGACGAAGCCCCTGGCCGCGGCGGCATTGACCTCCGGCACGACGAGGGGCACGTCCGGGTCCATCCGCCAGGCCGACGAATTGTCGATGACGACGCAGCCCTTGGCGCCGATTCTGGGCGAGACCTCTTTGGACACCGCCCCACCGGCCGACATGAGGCAGATGTCCGTGTCGGAAAAGTCGTAGTGGTCGAGCGCCTTGCACTTCAGCGTCCCGTCGCCGAACGACACTTCTTTGCCGATCGAGCTGGTCGAAGCGAGCGCGACCACTTCGGAGATAGGAAAGCGGCGCTCGGCGAGGATAGCGAGCATCTCGCGGCCGACATTGCCGGTGGCCCCGGCGACTGCGACCTTATAGCCTGACATTTGGAAAGCTTCCTTCTGGCTCCTGGCCTCCCCGCGACGGCCCATGACAGGACCTCAACCCCGGCGCCCCGCCGAGGGAGGAGCCGGAGCGGAAGGCGCGTTCAGCCGTTCGTCCCGCCTTTGACGGGGCGAAACCTCATCGTCATCGTTTTGGCGAGACGCGGCATCGACACGGGTTCCGGCGCCAGGCGCAAGGGGCGCGGCCGACGAGCTTTTCGAAAACCATGGCCGGACAGGATTGTCAATGCGGTGGCTCGGGAATTGCGGAGCGGAAGGGGGGCCAGACGGGACTATTGTTTCGCCTTCGGCCAGAACGTTAACGATCTCCCCGGGCGCTCCCGGTCGAGTTCCTTCTGGTCCGAAATACGCTTCGAGCATACCAGTACAAATCGCGCGACAGCTGAGCGCTGGTCACACGGGTTGCGCGACTCAAAGAGGATTGTCATAGTCCATCGTCGGATTGCGCAGGTATTTGCCCGTTCACACCGAGAAAACCTGCTCGATGGTGTCAAGCTTAGGTGGCGCTTCATGGCATCAGGACTGTTATTTTACTGGCCACGAACGGGCAGGGCGAGGCTAAAGGGATGGGAAGATGAGAAATGTCGTTCTTTCCTGCGGGATTCTCCTGGGATTTACCGGCGCAGCCTCCGCGGCGGAACGGGGATTGGCGTCCTATTTTCACTATTCCCATCACCCGGGAATGACCGCTGCGCATCGCAGCCTGCCGGTGGGATCTCAGGTGCGGGTCGTGAACCTCGACAACGGCCGCAGCGCGATTGTCACCATCGTTGGCCGCGGCCCGTTCATCCGCGGCCGAATCATCGACGTTTCCGTCGAAGCGGCCGTCGCGCTCGGCTTCCGGCAGGCGGGCGTCGCTCACGTGCGGATTGATTTGATTTAGCCTTGTCGAACCGCCGCGTCTCCTGTCGGCGATCGTGAAGCAACTTTTCGGCCGCCTGCGCCTCCACGCGGAACTGGCGGAACGCCAGACGCCGAGTTATCCCTGCTCTCGGCGGAGCAGGGAATTTCAATTCCCTGCTTGGCGAAAAAATACCCTGTTCGGCCGAGTAGGGAATTTTGCTGGAAGCGGCTCGAATTGTTGGCCTTTCGCGGACGGTTTTTCCGAAAATCGGCCGAAACAGAAGAAATTCTCTTGGACTGCGCCCCATCGCTGAGACACAAGCTAATTGACTGACAAGGCTTTGTCCTGGTTTGCCCGGTTGCAGTTGTCCCGGCGGAGTTCGGCTTCGAACTCGATCGGGGGTTTGTAGCCGAGCGCCGAGTGCAGGCGCTTCTTATTATAGATGGTGTCGATGAAGGCGCCGATCTGACGGCGGGCGTCGTCGAGGTCGAGATAGGTTTTGGCTTCGACCTCCTCGGTTTTCAGCGTCTTCATGAAGCTCTCCGCCTTGGCGTTGTCATAAGGATTGCCCACCCGGCTCATGCTGGCGGCGATCTTATGCTTTTCGAGTTGCTCTTGATATGCGCCGCAGGCGTATTGCACGCCGCGATCGGAATGGTGGATGAGGCTGTCAGGCGCAGGATTTCGGGCGGCGAGCGCCATGTCGAGAGCCTCGATCGCCAGACTGGCCTCGAGATGGTCGGCGATCGCCCAGCCGATGACCTTGCGCGAGAAGGCGTCGAGGATCGCCGCCAGATAGACGAAGCCCTCCGCCAGCCGCACATAGGTGATGTCGGCGACCCAGATCTGATCGAGCCCGGTGGGAACGAGGCCGCGCGTCAGGTTGGGGACGATGGCGAAGCCGTGCCGGCTCATCGTGGTGGCCGGGACGAAGGGCTTGGCGCGTTGGCTCAGAAGATTGTCCTCGCGCGTCAGTCTGCGCACCCGCTTGTCGTTGACGATCAGGCCTTGGCGCCTGAGCTCTTGGGCGATGCGGCGATAGCCGTAGCAGCGGTTGTCGAGTGCAATCTTTTGGATGAGATCGCGCAAGTCGGCGTCGTCGCGCTTGGCCGGATGGGGCCCGAAATGCCGATAGTAGCCGGCGCGCGACACGCCGCCCAACGCGCACAGGCGCTCGACGGTGGCGTCGTCCGTGAGAAAGCCTTGCGGCTCGACGGCGATCATTCCCCCGATGACCGCGTAGAGGTGGGCGCGCCGCTTTCCTGGCTGGTCGCGTCCCAGAGCCGCAAGGCTTCGCGAAAAAAATGCAGATCCACTTGCTGCCGGCCGACCAGGCGCTCGAGTTCGGCAAGGCGCGCCCTGGCTTGGGCGAGCTCGTCGGCGGGCTTGGCGGAGGACGAGGCGGCGTCCGAAGAGGACGCCGCATCGGACGACGCCAAACCCGCCGACGCCTGGCTTCGCCTCCAACCGGGCTTCCGTCCCCGCTTGCGGCTCAGCCCAGCAACCCCCATCGCCCGATAGGCCGCCCACCAGTCATACAAAAGCTGGGACTTGACCCCGGCCTCTTCGGCCACCGGGCCTACTCTCTCCCCCTTCTCAAGACGAAGCACCGTCCGGTGCTTGAACTCCCTTGAAAATACTCGCAGCGTTCGTTTCGACATGGTTCCTCCTCGGAAGCCATGTCACCCAATTAAAAGTGTCTCAGTTAATGGGCGCACTCCACTCTGCTTTTTTCCCTGCACGCAGGGAATTGGCCGCGCTCGAATGCCTGAACACGGGCTCGCACGCCAACGTTCCGAATCCTCCACGAGGTCCCGATCGCTCCCGAGATCATCGACGATGAGAATGATTGCGGTCACGACCCGGCTCTCGCGCCCGGAGCCGGCGTCACCCCGGCCGCGAAGCGCCGCGGCAGACGGACCGTGAACTCAGTGAACGCGCCGACCTCGCTTGCGACCTTGATCGCGCCGCCGTGCCCGTGCGTTACGATGTCGTAACTGATCGACAGGCCGAGCCCGGTGCCTTCGCCGGTCGGCTTGGTGGTGAAGAACGGCTGGAAGAGCTTGTCCCTGATATCGGCCGGAATGCCGACGCCGTTGTCGCGCACCCGGACCTCGACCGCGTCGCCGAGCTCCCGCGTGGTCACCTTCAGCACCGGTTCGAAAGGCCCGTCGCCCGCCTCCTGCCGCCGTTTGTTCGCGGCGTAGAAGCCGTTGCCGAAAAGGTTGAGCAGGACCCGCGTCATGTCCTGCGGCACGAGCTCGAGCGGCGCGATGTCGCTGCCGTAGGCGCGCTCCAGGGTGACGTTGAAGTGCCGGTCCTGTGCGCGGGCTCCGTGATAGGCGAGGTTGAGCGATTCCTCGACGAGGGCGTTGAGGTCGATGCTCTCCCGCGCGCCGCTGCCTTCGCGCGAATGCGCCAGCATGCTCTTGACGATGTTGTCCGCGCGCTTCCCGTGCTCGACGATCCGCCCGAGGTTGCTCGTCAGGGTGCCGAAGATTTCATCCACGACGGCGCGCTTCTCCTCCCCGAGCTTAGCCAGCGCCGACCCGGCCTCCTCCTTCAGTTCGTCGAGCAGTTCGACCGAAAGACCGGCGAAATTGTTGACGAAGTTGAGCGGGTTCTTGATCTCGTGCGCGATCCCGGCCGTCAGCTGGCCAAGCGACGCCATCTTTTCCGCCTGGATCAGACTGGCCTGGGCCGCCTTCAGGTCGTGCAGCGCCGCCTCGGCTGTGTCGCGCGCGGCGCGGATCTCGGATTCGGCGCGTTCGCGCTCGCGTTCGAGGCGATCGCGCTCGATCAGGCTGTCGCGAAGCATGCCAAGCGTTGTCGTCATCGCCCCGATCTCGTCGCCCCCCGCCGGCGGCAACCGGACGTCGAGTTTGCCGTGCGTGATCGCCGCTATGCTCCGGTCCAATTGTTTCAGGGGGACGGTGATCGAGCGCACCGTCAGCGCCGTGAAGATGAACGCCAGCGCCAGCGCGCCGATCCCTCCGATGATCGCGAGTTTGACCGCGAGCTGCGCCTGGCTGGTCGACGCGTTGCGCAGCGCCACGGACTGCTGCTCGACGCGGTCGACGATCCTGTCGATCTTTGCGTCGATATTCTGAATGTGACTCTTGGCCTGTTCCAGAAGGGCGTTGCCGGCGGCGCTGTCGTCGCTCGAATAGGCTACGCCCGCCTGACGAGCCAATTCGGCCATCACGTCGACTTCGCCTCCGATGGAGGCGACAAGCGCTGGATCGATTGCGGAAATCGCCTTCAGATCGGAATCGAGTCGCTCCTTGGCGGCTGCGGCGGCCTGTTGCGACCGCGCGAGCTGCGACACGGCCGAGTTGATCACCCAGTACTTCAAATCGCCGAAATGCTTGCTGGCCGAATTCACGTTCCGGACGACGGAGACAAGCTGCGCTTCTTCGGCGAGGCTTCGCGAGTTGCGCGCCAGTTCCCGGACCAGAAGCGCGGAAGAGACCGCGAGGATCGCGAGCAGCAGGATCGAAAGAAAGATCAGTCGTGCGCGGATCGACACGTTCGGCGCCATGTTCAAGTCCACCGGCCTATCGCCCCTTCCGCCAGCGCAACCGGCGGTCCAGGCTGACGGCCGCAGGAAAATTCGAAGCAAATAGACCCCGCGAAGCCGCGGCGCATTGCACGCGCCCTCCCTTCCACACTCGTCGGCATCATCACATACTCGGCAAGTCGGTGAAAGGGCGTTCGGTTCGTGGCAAATCGTGGATGAAACTGTCCCTCGGCCTGGTGTATGGTCGGCTCTTCGTTGCGTTCGGCCCAAGGGAGGCGAAGATGGATGACGTTAGGATTTCTCGGCGAGTTGTCATTTCCGTTGTTTCGGCGATGGGGCTCGCGTGGGCGGGGGCGGCTCAAGCTGCGTCCGTTTCCTTCAAGGTTCCGCTGACCGGGGCGCAAAGCGTGCCGCCGGTGGACACGAGCGGCAGCGGAACAGCCGATCTAACCTGGGACCCGTCGACCCGGGTGGTGACCTGGAACATCACCTATGGTGGGCTGTCGAGTCCGGTCACGATGGCGCATTTCCATGGGCCCGCCAAGCAAGGCCAGAATGCGCCGGTTGTAATATGGCTCACCTCCAAGACGACCCCACCCTCAAGCCCGATAACGGGCAATGCGACGCTCACTCCTCAGCAGGCGCAGCAGTTCCTCGCCGGCGAGTGGTACGTGAACGTGCACACCCAATCGCATCCCGCGGGCGAGATCCGCGGTCAGGTGGTCCCGCCGAAAGGTTGATCGGGATTACAGCAGGTTGGCGATCAGGGCGGTGGCGGCGGCGGCGCCGACGAACAGGAGCGCCGCCCGCGCCGGGCTTGCGAGCCGTGGCGCGGGCAGGTTCGTCGGCATAACCTTTGTCCCGGTGATCATCGGACGCAACAGGTTCTGTCCCTTCGCCGCAGCGTAGCCGAAAATCGCCAGCACATGCAGAACGATCGCCGCCAGCAGCACGTCCCAGACGATCGCGTGCGACGTCTCGATCGCGTTGGCGACGGAGGCCGGGACAACCTCGGTGAACCGTCCGACATCGGCGACGTCGTTGGCGACGTAAATGCCGGTCAGCGTCTCGACAAGAAGCAGCAGGAGCAGGAGGAGCACCATCCAGCCCCCGGCAGGGTTATGACCAATCTGCCGGTCGGGCTCCCGCAAAAGCGCAAATTTCAGGTGTTGCGCCACTATCCGCGGCGAGGCGACAAAGCGGGAGAACCGCGCCGTGTCGCTGCCGAAAAAGCCCCACAGCAGTCGAAACAGCAGCAAAGCGAGCAACGCATCGCCGACCCGCGCGTGCCACTCCATCCAGTTCAATCGCCAGGTCGCATAGGCCGCGGCCACAAGCGCCGCGGCTAGCCAATGGAAGAGCCTTATGGGAACGTCCCAAACGGTGACGATCCGCGACGCATCGCTCATGCGCGCTGCCGGGTGCAGGCCAGATTCGAAGTCCGTTCAGACGCAGCTGCGGACGCTCCATGCCGGCGACGACGTGAACGGTCGGCCCACGATCGCCGATAGTCACTGGGCTTTTCCATCCAACCGTCCCCGCGGCCGCGAACTAAGGCCCTAAGAATCCTTAGGGCCTGACGAATTGCGGCCAAAAGTTACCTTCGTCCGAAAAGGCGCTCGATGTCGGCAAGTTTCAGCTCGACATAGGTCGGGCGCCCATGGTTGCACTGGCCGGCCCCCGGCGTCGCCTCCATCTCGCGCAAGAGTGCGTTCATCTCCTCAGGCTTCAACGGCCGACCCGCGCGCACCGAATGGCGGCAGGCGAACGTCCCAAGAAACCGATCGAGCCGACGGGCGAGGCTCTGCGCCCCGTCCTCGGCGGCGAGATCGGCGACGAGGTCGCGGACCAAGCCGGCGAGATCCCCTGCTGCAAGAATGGCGGGCGCCTCGCGCACCAGGACCGCGCCGTAGCCGAAGGCCTCGACGATGAGCCCGAGCGCGGCGAGATCCTGGGCATGCGCCTCGATCAGCGCGGCGGCGTCCGGGTCGAGGTCGACGACGAGCGGCGTCAGGAGAACCTGCCGCTCGATGCCCCGTCCCTCGCGCTGGCGCTTAAGCGTCTCGTAGACGATGCGCTCGTGAGCCGCGTGCTGGTCGACGATGACGACCCCGTCGGCCGTCTGGGCGATGATATAGCAATTGTGCACCTGCGCCCGCGCCGCGCCGAGCGGGGCGGCAAGATCGCCTGGCTCGGGCTCAGCCACCGGGGGCGCGGCGGGAGCGAATGCGAAGCGCGCCTGCGCCGGCTCGGTGAAGCCCGGCGCGAGCCCTTGCGCCAGCGCAGGCGCGGCAGGAGAGGCGCGCCAGTCCCAGCCGCGGGCCGGCGCCGCCGACCGGAATGCCTGCGGCGGGCGCAAGGCGAGTACGGTCGCCGTCCCGCCGGTGGTCGAAGCGCGATGGAACGCCTCCATGAGCCGCTGCTTGACCGCTCCGACAACGAGACCGCGCACGAGGCCCGCGTCGCGGAAGCGCACTTCGGCCTTGGCAGGGTGGACGTTGACGTCGACCTCGCGCGAGTTGCATTCGACGAACAGCGCGACGATCGCGTGCCGGTCGGCGGGCAGGAAATCCATGTAGGCCGCCCGGACCGCCCCGGCGAGGGTCTTGTCGCGCACCGCGCGGCCGTTGACGAAGACGTACTGGGCGAGCGCGTTCGTCCGGCTGAAGGTCGGGAGCCCGATCCGCCCGGTGAGCCGAACCCCCTCGCGCACCGCATCGAGGCCGAGCGAATTCTCGGCGAAGTCGCGGCCCAGCGCTTGGCGCAGGCGCTCGACCCTTCCCGCTTCGCCGGCGCCAGCAGCCGGCCAGTCGAAGCCCGAGCCGATGTCAGTTGCGAAGGCGAAACGGGTCTCGGGGTGGCTGAGCGCGAGGCGCTTCACCGCGTCAGCCGCCGCCTGCGCTTCGCTCCGGTCGGATTTCAGGAACTTGAGCCTCGCCGGGGTCGCGGCGAAGAGATCGCGCGCCTCGACCCTCGTTCCGATCCCTCCCGCGCAGGGTTCGATCGGGCCCTTCGCCCCATCCTCGACGACGAGCCTCAGGGCCGTCGGCGCGCCCTGCGCGCGGGTGCGGATCTCGAGCCGCGTCACCGAGGCGATCGAGGGCAAGGCCTCGCCGCGAAAGCCGAAAGTGGTGATCGCGGCCAGATCCCCTTCGGGAATTTTCGAGGTCGCATGTCGTTCGACCGAAAGGACGAGGTCGGCTCCGTCCATGCCGCGCCCGTCGTCGGCGACGCGGATGAGGCGCCGCCCGCCTGCCTCGATCGCGACCTCCACCGCCGACGCGCCGGCGTCAAGGGCGTTCTCGATCAGCTCTTTCACTGCCGCGGCCGGCCGCTCAATCACTTCGCCCGCGGCGATACGATCGACGAGAAGCGGATCCAGACGGCGAATCGGCATGGGCGAGCACGGGTCCTTTGCTGATTTATCGCACGGGATGAGCCCGCAGGAAAACGCCTTCCTCAAGCATCTTACCGCCCTCACCCGGATCAAGCCGGCGGCCTGGGCGATCGGGAGGCCCGCCTTGCAAGACGCGTGGAGCTGGCTAAGATTTGGGGGAATGGCTCCGTGACCGGGGACGAAGGGATGCGGTTGACGACACGACTGGCGGTGGCGATGTTTGCCGTCACGCCCGTGGCCAACGCGGCGGACAGGCCGGAATCCCAGGGCGAGAAATTGAGCATTATCGAGAGCGCCGGGGCTTCCGAGGCCGACGACGGAACGACGGTGTCGCTCGCGCCAGGAATGGAATTCACCGTAGCTCTTCGGACCCAACCGGGTTCGGGCTGCCGTTGGCGGCTCCTGCAGTTCGACTCCTCCGTCCTTCAGGGACTCGGTGAGCCAGACGTGCAGTTCGAGCCGAAGCCGGGCCGGAACATGGTTGGCTTCCTGTGCCGTGAGACGTTTCGGTTCTGGGTCAAGCGCATCGGCGAGACGGGGGTTGCGTTCGGCTATTTCAGGCCCTGGGAGCGAACGCCGCCGGAGAAGCAGGTGCGGATTCTGGTCCGCGCCGGCTAAAGCAGCTTCCGATCGGCTGGAAACGTCGCGCCATGTCGGGGCTGGACGGCGAAGATCGGAAAGCTCCCAAAGGCTGCCGAATACTTCTCTTAGGCCATCCAAATGGTGCCGAAAACGATCAATTTCTGGCCGATTCTTTCCGAAAATTCCACCGGGAATTCTATATGTATCAATCCTTTACGATTAGAAATTGCCGGGCTGAACAGCTGAAAACTTCTCCATGACGCCCAAGGCGCGGTCCTGGGCGCATTGATCAACATCTAAGCATAATAATTTCTTCGGTACGCAAGCGTGAGAGGGCCGCGAGAGGTTTCTGCTGCAGGGGTCGGGGGAGGTTCGAGGGAGCGGACAAGGACGATCTCGATTTTGGAGCTGTAGAACATAACATGAACCAATTTGGAGCTCTTGTCAAGAGATTGTTCTGCCTGCCCACGCTGGGGGGCAGCGGCGCCCGGAGATTCCTTACCAGCGCCGGGATGGTTCGCCCTCCAACTCGATCTTGATTCAGCCAAACTCGTATTCGCCGACGAGAGCGGCGCTTCCACCATCTCGCTCGAAGGGATGGGGCGAGGCAGACGTCCCTCCTGTCGGCTCGGCCGGATCACGCTTCCGACTCCAAGCGCATGCGCTCCCGTGCTATTCGTCTGCCTCGAACGTTGTCCTCTCCCTGGGTCAGCGCTTCGGCTGCGGCGTCGTCACGATCGGAGGCGGACATGGCCATTGAACACACGGTTGGGCTCAGGCTCCGCGACCGCTCCGAGACGCTCACCATCGAGGCCGAGGACGCGCTCATCGCCGCCCTGAAGGCCAAGCATCAGCATCCCGAGGCGGCCATCACCTATGTCCGGCGGTCGAACCGGCGCGGCGACAGGCGTCATCCTCACGGAGGCCTGTCGCAGGGGTCGAAGAGCGGCTCTTGAGAACCAATTCTCCCGCGTGAGACATTCGAATGAACGCCCGTCTCTCGCCGGGTTATGTGGGGGACGGCCGCGATAGGGCGTCAAAAAGACGCCTCTCTTTCGACGGAGGCGCGAGCGACGTCGCGGGCGAACTCGTCTGGGAGCGGATTTCCACGTAATCTTCGCTCGCCGGCGCAGGGCGCCCTCCCGGAGAACGCGCATGACCACCCCCAAGCAACCCCTCCGCGTCGGTGTCGGCGGCCCGGTAGGTTCCGGCAAGACGGCGCTGATGGAGCAGCTCTGCAAGCGGCTGCGCGACAGACTGGAAATCGCCGCCATCACCAACGACATCTACACCAAGGAGGACGCGCGGATTCTGGTCGAAGCGGGCGCGCTGCCGGCCGAGCGCATCATGGGCGTCGAGACGGGGGGATGCCCGCATACCGCGATCCGCGAGGACGCGTCTATCAATCTCGCCGCGATCGCCGAGATGCGCAGGCGCTTCCCGAACCTGGACGTGATCCTGATCGAATTGGGCGGCGATAACCTCGCCGCCACCTTCTCGCCCGAACTCGCCGACCTCACGATCTATGTCATCGACGTCTCGGGCGGCGAAAAGATCCCGCGCAAGGGCGGCCCCGGCATCACCCGCTCGGACCTTCTCGTGATCAACAAGATCGACCTCGCCCCCTTCGTCGGCGCCTCCCTCGAGGTGATGGCCCGCGACGCGAAGGTGCAGCGAAAGGGACGCCCGTTCGCCATGGCCAACATGAAGACCGGCGAAAGTGTCGATCAGGTGATCGCGTTTTTGCGCGACAAAGGGGGGTTGGCGGCGTGATTGCGAGGACTCTCACTAAGGTTGTCAAGCCATCGCTGTCGTGCGGGAGGGCGTGCTCATGACCGGCTTTATCGATCCAACCAAGGAAGGCTTTGCGGCCTTCCGCGCCGCGGATCGGGAGGGTCCAATCGATATGCTCAACCTCGTGCGCCTGCGCGAGCAGGCGGCCTATCCCGACGGTCGGGCGGCGAGCGGGGCGGAGGCCTATGCGGCCTACGGGCGCGAGAGCGGGCCGGTCTTTCGCCGCCTGGGCGGCTCGATCGTCTGGAGCGGCAAATTCGAACTGATGCTGATCGGCCCGTCCGAGGAGCGCTGGGACCGTTGCTTTATTGCACAATATCCAGACGTCGCTGCCTTCGTAGCGATGATCCGCGACCCAATCTATCGCGAGGCGGTCAAGCACCGTCAGGCGGCCGTTGAGGATTCCCGACTGATCCGGCTCGAGCCGGGACCAGCCGGGAGAGGCTTCGGGTGAGTTATGGCTTTGTCGCCCCGCCGGGGGTGACGGGCTGGGAGCCGCCGGTTGAACCCGGACCGGGGGTCGCGCCGGCGCTGTTGTTGGTATTGTTGGCGCCGGTGTTGCCCGTTGCGCCGTGAGTGGAGTTGCTTGCCGAGTTGGTGCTCTCGGTCTGCTCGGTGATCGCGGTGACGGAATCCGGATTGATCACCATCATCACCGGGTTGCCCTGGGAGTCCTTGGCGCGCACCATGAAGGACTGGGGCATGATCTTGATGTCGGTGAAGCCGGCCTTGCTGAGATCGTTCCGGAGTTTCTGACTGACTCGCATGCCGCCGGGCCCGGCGGTCATGTCGCCGTTCGTTTCGTTATGCTTGTTCATCCAGCTCTGGCCGCTGGTCATGTTCTGGCCATTGGTCGTGTTCTGGCCGTTGGAAGACTTGTTCATCGTTGCGACGCCATTGGTCGGGCCGCTGCCGGAGTCGTTCGTGGCCGTCGCGCCGGTCGTGGGGCCGCTGCCAGCGTCGCCTGGTGCCGCCCATACGGGTGCGGCCAGTCCGGTAGTCAAGAGTAACGCGCAGGCTAATTTGGTGAAAGTCATGGATTTCCTCCAGGAGGTGTTCCGCCCGTGCAAGGGCAACTCCTACGGAGGGTCCCAGTTCCGGTCGCACGAAGGAATGTGCCGCCGGGGACGGTAAGGCTTGCCGAGTCCATCTCTCGAGGAACGTCTCGAGCTTGTCGAGCGCCATCGGCTTGTTCAAGAGAGGCCCTCGGATAATGCAGCTTGGAATGACAACGGCTTCGACTTTCCCTAAGTCGGGGACTGGACTGCAGACGCGGTCGATGCACTCGGGCTTGACCCTGTGGGCGCCGACTTCCTCCTGAAGTCGCGGCATTCAAAAGGAGAGAACATGCAGCATGCATGTCGGAGCCGCGCGCCAAGAGCGGCAAGGCCATCGCGGGACTGCATCGCCTGGGCTGCCGGGCCTCTGTTTGCTTTCGCCATGTCCATCGGTTGCGCGGCCGCGAATGACGCCGTTCCCTGGCCGATGGCGGGGCAGAATCTGCACAACACGCGGAATGCGCCGGATGAGCGAAGCATCGGGCCCTCCAACGTCGCGAATCTCGCGCCGCGTTGGGTCCTGACTACGAAAGGAAACGTCACCACCACGCCCGCAGTCGTCGGCGGTACAGTCTACGTTCCCGATTATGGCGGCATGTTGTTTGCCGTCGACGCAGCTGACGGCAAGGTTCTGTGGAACAAGGAGATCAGTACCTACAGTGGGATACCAGGCGATGTCTCGCGCACCGCGCCGGCGTACTGGAAAGGCACGCTTATCACCGGTCAGGGCGTGCAGACTGTCCACAACCCGACAGGCGCCTTCATGCTCGGCATCGACGCTGTCGCCGGACGCCCCTTGTGGCGCACGCAAGTGGAAGACGATCCGGAAGCCATCATCACCAGTTCGCCGGTCGCGGATGACGGCGTCGTCTATGTCGGAACTTCATCCAGGGACGAAGCCGTGAAAACCCCGCCCACGTTTCGAGGCAGCGTCGTGGCGCTCGAAGCCGGGACGGGCAAGCTTCTGTGGAAGGCTTACATGGTTCCGAAAGGCTATACGGGCGGCGCTGTCTGGGGAAGCACGCCGGTCGTCGACCATGATACCGGGCTCCTCTATGTCACGACCGGCAACAATTATTCGGTTCCCGAAGGCGTGTGCCGCGCCGCGGATCGCGGGAACTGCAAGCCGGACGCGGCCGACGATCGCATCGACAGCATCGTCGCGCTCGACCTGAAGACCGGACGGATCGCCTGGTCCACCCCGACCCTCCCCGCCGACATGTCGACCAATTTCGACCACGAGGACGGTCCCGACTACGACTTTGCTCAAGGCCCGAACCTGTACACGACGACGATCGACGGGCGCCCCGCGACCGTGCTCGGCGCCGGCCAGAAGAGTGGGATCTATTGGGCGCTGGATCCGAAGACAGGTGAGGTCCTGTGGAAAGCCGACGTCGGGCCGGGCAGTAGGCTCGGGGGAATGATGTGGGGCTCGGCAACCGATGGGAAGCGCATCTATGTCTCCATCGGCAACCGGAACCATGAGCCAGTCGCCATGGATGCGGCGGACGGGTCCCAGACGACGACGAAAGGCGGCTTTTGGGCGGCCATTGACGCGGCAAGCGGCAAGGTTCTCTGGCGAACCGCCGACCCGCAACAGGCCATCGACACCGGCGCCATGTCTGTCGCCAACGGAGTCGATCTATGCCGGATCTCTGATCGGAGACGGAAACAACATGTACGCGCTCAATGCGGAAACCGGCGCCGTGCTCTGGACATTCGCCAGCGGCGGAGCGGTCGCGTCCGGCGCAGCAATCGTCGGCGGAACCGTCTTTTGGGGATCCGGCTATCGTGGCGGAGACAACGACAAGCTCTACGCATTCTCTCTCGGCGGCCGATAACCCAGCGGGCGGGCACCCAGTCCCGCTCGCGACCATCATCGCGAGCGATCGCCGGGTCATCCATCTGACGTCGAGCCTCCTGGGCCCTTCAACGCGATCACAGCAGCTTTGGCGCGTTGGGAACTCAAAGCAGCCCGCGAACCGAAAAAACTTCGCCTCCGTAGCCGGCCTCGGCGGGAATTCTTAAGCCTGGGCCGCCGTCGACCTCGACCGGCTCGGGCTGCACGGTCACGATCGGCTCGACGCGCGCGGAGGCCAGCACCGAAGCGGCGTCGGCGTGAGCCGAGAGCTTCCAAAGGTTCCGCTCGGTTGGGAAGAGGAGCTTGAACCGCCGGCCGCGCTCCGCCAAGGCCTCGCGCGGAGAGATCCAGACCGAAATCGACCGCCTCCCGGCCGTCGTGCGCCAGCGCGTGGCCGGCCGGGGCGAGCGCGAGGAAGAAATGCGTGTCGAAGCGCTTCGGCAGGAACGCCGGCGTGATCCAGTGGGCGAAGGGGACGAGACAGTCGATCGCCGGGGCAAGGTTTTCGCGGGCCAAGAGCTCGGCAAAGGGCGCGGCGCGGTCGAGGTTCTCTACGCGCCCGGGAGGGACGAGGCCGTCCTCTCCGGGCGGGCGCGCCATCAGGACGCCGCATTCCTCGAACGCCTCGCGGATCGCGGCGACCTTGAACGGAGCGAGCGGATCGACTCCGAAGAGCGAACCGGCGAGCTCCGCATCCGTGGCCTCCATCCGCCCGCCCGGAAAGACAAGCGCGCCCGAGGCGAAGTCGATCTGATGATGGCGCACGACCATGAAAGCCTCGAGCCCCGCCGGCCCGTCCCGGAGGAGCATGATGGTCGATGCGGGGCGAGGCGGCGCGGGCTCGTTCATCCGCGCCCGCGCTCCATTTCCCGGAGCTTGAACCGCTGGATCTTGCCGGTCGCCGTTTTCGGCAGCTCGGTGACGAACTCGATCGCGCGCGGGTATTTGAAGGGCGCGAGCCGGTCCTTGACGAAGGCCTTGAGCTCGGCTTCGTCGGCGTGCGCGCCCGGCCGCAGGACGACGAAGGCCTTGGTCTTCGTCAGCCCTTCGGCGTCGGGCACGCCGACTACGGCGGCCTCGAGCACCGCCAGGTGCTGGACGATGGTGGCCTCGACCTCGAACGGGCTCACATAGACGCCGCTCACCTTCAGCATGTCGTCGCTCCGGCCGGCGTAGGTGTAGGAGCCATCGGCGTTGCGGATGTACTTGTCGCCGCTCTTCGTCCAGCCGCCCTGGAAGGTCTCGCGGGTCTTCTCGCGGGCGCCCCAGTACATCATCGCGGCGGATGGCCCGTGGATATAGAGGTCGCCCGGCTCGCCGTCCGGGACGGCGCCGACGCCCTCGCCGCGCAGCTCGATGTCGTAACCCGGCACCGGCCAGCCGGTCGTGCCGTAACGCACCTTATCCGGCCGGTTCGAGATGAAGATGTGCAGCATCTCGGTCGATCCGATGCCGTCGATGATGTCGACGCCGAAATGGCGCTTGAATCGCTGCCCGATCTCGGCCGGCAGCGCCTCGCCGGCCGAGGAGACGAGGCGAAGCGCCACCTCCTCACGCCTTGGCAGGGCCGGAGAGGCGAGCATCCCGGCAAAGCCGGTCGGGGCGCCGTAGAAGACGGTCGGCCTGACGCCGCCGACCTCGCCGCGCCAGCGGCGGAAGACAGCGTCCGGCGTCGGGCGCTCGGCCATGAGGAGAACCGTCGCGCCGACCGACAGCGGGAAGGTGAGGGCGTTGCCCAGCCCGTAGGCGAAGAAGAGTTTTGCGGCCGAGAAGCAGACGTCGTCCTCACGCAAACCCAGGATCGCCTTGCCGTAAAGCTCCACCGTCCAATAGGGGTTGGCGTGGGAATGGACGGTCCCCTTGGGGCGGCCTGTCGACCCGGACGAATAGAGCCAGAAGGCGGGGTCGTCGGCGTTTGTCCGGGCTGGGCGGGCGAGCGGCGCATTTGCGCCCAGAAACACTTCGAACTCCGCCTCGCCGAATTCGAGCGGCTGGGTCGGGCGCGAGACGACGACCTTGTGGACCTCGTGGTCGGCCTTGGTCAGCGCGGCCTTCAGCGCCGGCTTGACCGCGCCGCTGACGATGACCGCCTGCGCCCGGGAATGTTCGAGCAGATAGGCGTAGTCGTCGGCGGTGAGCAGGGTGTTGACGGCGACGGGCACGATTCCGGCGAGCATCGCGCCCAGGAAGGCGACGGGCCAGTCGGCGCTGTCGAGCATGAGCAGCATCACGCGCTCTTCGCGCTTGACGCCCGAATCCTTGAGCGCAGCGGCGAAGCGGCGCGCGCGCTCGTCGAGCGCGCCGTAGTTCAGGGCCCCCGCGTCGTCGACGAAGGCCAGCTTGTCGGCCCGTCCGGCGTTGGCGTCGAGGAGATGCTGGGCGAAGTTGAAGGTTTCCGGCGGAGCAGGCACGCCCTCCCTCATCGTTTCGTCTCCCGATCTCTTATCCGTCGAAACGAGTACAGCGTCGCGGCGCCAACCCCAAACGGCTGCGGTCCAGACCTGTCATCAATGCCAACTCATGACAAGAGCCGCCCATTGCCGTTTTGTGCTTTTTCAACGACTTGGCGGGGCGCAAGGAGGAAAAAACGTTCTTGGGCCTCGAGGAGCGCGGCGTTCTTTATATGTACCCGATTGCTCGATAATGTGCAAGACGATTCGGCAGAATATTTTTGCGCTCCAGGTCCAGGCGGCCCAACGCACGCCCGCATCCGGTCGGCGCCCCGTGCCCTCAACAGAGCAGAGCACAGTCGGTCGCCGGGCATCGCCGCAAAATCAAACGGGAATTCGCAGTCATCCATCAGGGAAATTAGTTTGAGGCTTCAGGTGGAGTGCGCCCATTAACTGAGACACTTTTAATTGGGTGACATGGCTTCCGAGGAGGAACCATGTCGAAACGAACGCTGCGAGTATTTTCAAGGGAGTTCAAGCACCGGACGGTGCTTCGTCTTGAGAAGGGGGAGAGAGTAGGCCCGGTGGCCGAAGAGGCCGGGGTCAAGTCCCAGCTTTTGTATGACTGGTGGGCGGCCTATCGGGCGATGGGGGTTGCTGGGCTGAGCCGCAAGCGGGGACGGAAGCCCGGTTGGAGGCGAAGCCAGGCGTCGGCGGGTTTGGCGTCGTCCGATGCGGCGTCCTCTTCGGACGCCGCCTCGTCCTCCGCCAAGCCCGCCGACGAGCTCGCCCAAGCCAGGGCGCGCCTTGCCGAACTCGAGCGCCTGGTCGGCCGGCAGCAAGTGGATCTGCATTTTTTTCGCGAAGCCTTGCGGCTCTGGGACGCGACCAGCCAGGAAAGCGGCGCGCCCACCTCTACGCGGTCATCGGGGGAATGATCGCCGTCGAGCCGCAAGGCTTTCTCACGGACGACGCCACCGTCGAGCGCCTGTGCGCGTTGGGCGGCGTGTCGCGCGCCGGCTACTATCGGCATTTCGGGCCCCATCCGGCCAAGCGCGACGACGCCGACTTGCGCGATCTCATCCAAAAGATTGCACTCGACAACCGCTGCTACGGCTATCGCCGCATCGCCCAAGAGCTCAGGCGCCAAGGCCTGATCGTCAACGACAAGCGGGTGCGCAGACTGACGCGCGAGGACAATCTTCTGAGCCAACGCGCCAAGCCCTTCGTCCCGGCCACCACGATGAGCCGGCACGGCTTCGCCATCGTCCCCAACCTGACGCGCGGCCTCGTTCCCACCGGGCTCGATCAGATCTGGGTCGCCGACATCACCTATGTGCGGCTGGCGGAGGGCTTCGTCTATCTGGCGGCGATCCTCGACGCCTTCTCGCGCAAGGTCATCGGCTGGGCGATCGCCGACCATCTCGAGGCCAGTCTGGCGATCGAGGCTCTCGACATGGCGCTCGCCGCCCGAAATCCTGCGCCTGACAGCCTCATCCACCATTCCGATCGCGGCGTGCAATACGCCTGCGGCGCATATCAAGAGCAACTCGAAAAGCATAAGATCGCCGCCAGCATGAGCCGGGTGGGCAATCCTTATGACAACGCCAAGGCGGAGAGCTTCATGAAGACGCTGAAAACCGAGGAGGTCGAAGCCAAAACCTATCTCGACCTCGACGACGCCCGCCGTCAGATCGGCGCCTTCATCGACACCATCTATAATAAGAAGCGCCTGCACTCGGCGCTCGGCTACAAACCCCCGATCGAGTTCGAAGCCGAACTCCGCCGGGACAACTGCAACCGGGCAAACCAGGACAAAGCCTTGTCAGTCAATTAGCTTGTGTCTCAGCGATGGGGCGCAGTCCACAGGGAATTATTTGAGCACGTCAGCGAATTAAATTTGGGGCGTCAGGGAATTTATTCGGGCGAATCCGCGAGCGGGATCGAGGGAACGGCGACGAGGCTGAACCGGTATGCCGATCGCTCGCGCGGGGAGGAATGAAGGGGCGAGTTTCCAATCCGCCCCTGCGAAGCACGCCGGAGAGGCCTCTGAGAGGGTCGCCTTGTTGCAGGCCTCGCGCGGGGGCTTGCCGACCTTTGCCGTAATGCATTATCTTGCTTCAAGCTGCAGGGGCGCGGACCACCGATGTCAAGCACAATACTGCCAGCGGAGGACGGCGTCCAAAGCGACCCCCTCCCGCTTCGTTCAACGGTCGCTGCAGGACGGCTCAAAGACCCGTTCCTGATCGCGCTCGGGGAACGCGTGCGGTCCTTGCGCGCGCGCCGAGGCATGACGCGCAAGGCGCTGGCGCAGGCGACGGACGTGTCCGAGCGGCATCTCGCCAATCTCGAATACGGCGTCGGCAACGCCTCGATCCTGGTCCTGTTGCAGGTGACCCGCGCGCTGCAGTGCTCCTTCACCGAGCTTCTCGGCGACGTCACGGCGCGGTCGCCCGAATGGCTCCTTTTGCGCGAGATGCTCGAAAGCCGCGACGAGGCGACCCTGCGCCGGGTGAGGGTCGCGGTCGGCGAGCTTTTAGGAACAGAGCCTCGCAGCGAAGCAAGCCCGCGCTCTTTGCGCGTCGCCCTCATCGGATTGCGCGGGGCGGGCAAATCGACGCTGGGCCGCATGCTCGCGGAGGATCTCGATTTTCCCTTCATCGAACTCACGCGCGAGATCGAGAAGACCGCCGGCTGCAGCACGGCCGAAATCCTCGGCCTCTACGGGCAAAACGCCTACCGCCGCTACGAGCGACGCGCGCTCGAGGAGGCGGTGCAGATCTACCCCGAGGCGGTGATCGCGACCGCGGGCGGCATGGTCTCGGACCTCGTCAGTTTCAACCTGCTGCTCGGCCATTGCACCACGATTTGGCTGCAGGCCGACCCGGAAGATCATATGGCGCGGGTCAGGGCGCAGGGCGATCTCCGGCCGATGGCGGCCAGCGCCGAGGCCATGGAGGATTTGAAGTCGATCCTCGCCGGCCGTGCGCCCTTCTATTCAAAGGCGGACCTGCGAGTCGATACAAGCCGCCAGCCGCTGCTCGAGACGTTCCAGATTCTGCGCGCCGAGGTGCGGCAGGCGCTCGGCCTGCCGGTCTAGTGCGCTGAGACTGCCGCTTGGAACCAATCGCATTCGCACTCCGAGGGCCGGAGTCGATCCTGAGCGTTATTCGTTGAAGTCCGGTCGGTCCGGATGGAAAAGTCCCCGCCAAGGTATTGCCAAGACGACGGAGCGGATGACTTACGGACTCGACCATCGGGAAGCGACCCCACTCGACGCCGAGTTGCTGTGGCGCTTTCTGGCCATCGCTGCATATGAGGCTGACGCCAGCACAGCGCGTCGCATACCGATCGTTGCAGCGCATCTGAATGGCTGGCGACGTCCAGGAGATTTTGGGATCATCGCCCAACGGGCTGGCAGGCCTGTGGGAGCTGCCTGGGCACGACAGTTCGAGCGTTCGGAAGGCCCGGTTTTCTTCTTTGGAGCGAAGACACCGGAACTTTCGCTCGGCGTCCTGGAGGAAGAGCGGGGCAAAGGCGTTGGCCTCGCGCTTCTGCGGCGCCTTGAGACAATGGCCAAGGAAAAGGGGCTCGATGGCCTATGTCTGAACGTCAGAGACAGCAATCCGGCCATCCGTTTGTACCAGCGGGCCGGCTATCGGTTGATCACCGGAGCGGAGGTTCCCAATCGCGTCGGCGGGCTCTCCTTCGGAATGTTGCTCACCGTTGCCGACGCGCGCCGTCCAGAAATCCCTTTGACCTAATCCTTTCACTTCACCCGGCGCGCATGTGCACCACTGTGCCAACAAGTGGGGCGTCCGAAGGGCTCGAGCTTCATTCTTAACCGCAACGAGCGCATCCGACGGCGCTTGTCTGGATGAAGAAAATGAATTATGATGCATTCATAGGTTTGCAATAAATTGCCTATCGAGGAGAGTCCCGATGAGCCGCTCCAATCCGGTCGACTATCAGACCGCGCCCGCGCATTACCGGCACTGGAAACTGAAGTTCGACGGCCCGGTGGTGACGCTGATCGCCGATTTTGACGAGAACGGCGGCATCCGTGCGGGATACAAGCTCAAGCTCAACTCTTACGATCTCGGGGTCGACATCGAGTTCAACGACGCGGTCAACCGCATCCGCTTCGAGCATCCGGAAGTGCGGACCGTCGTCGTCACCAGCGCTCGGGACCGGGTCTTCTCATCCGGCGCCAACATCTTCATGCTCGGCGTCTCCAGCCACGCCTGGAAGGTCAACTTCTGCAAGTTCACCAACGAGACGCGCAACGGCCTCGAGGACTCCTCGAAATTCAACGGGCTCAAATTCCTCGCCGCGGTGAATGGGTCCTGCGCCGGCGGCGGCTACGAGCTCGCTCTTTCCTGCGACGAAATCGTGCTGGTCGACGACCGCTCGAGCGCCGTCAGCCTGCCCGAGGTTCCGTTGCTCGGCGTGCTGCCCGGCACGGGGGGCCTCACGCGCCTCACCGACAAGCGCCACGTCCGGCATGACCTCGCCGACGTCTTCTGCACGACGAGCGAAGGCGTGCGCGGCCAGAAGGCGCTCGATTGGCGGCTGGTCGACCATATCGCCAAGCCGGCCCAGTTCGCCGCCAAGGTTTCGGAGCGCGCGCTGGCGCTTGCGGAGAAAAGCGATCGCCCCAGGTCGGCAAAAGGCGTCGAGCTCACGCCGCTCGAGCGCATCGTGGAGGGCGACGCGCTCCGCTATGCGCACGTATCCGTTACGATCGACCGGGCCAGACGCGCGGCGACCTTCGCCGTGGAGGGCCCGCCGGGCCGTGAGCCGCAGGACATTGCGGCGATCGAGGCGGCTGGCGCGCAATGGTATCCGCTGGCGCTGGCCCGCGAGCTCGAAGACGCGATCCTGTCGATGCGCACGAACGAGCTCGATATCGGCGTCTGGCTCATCAAGACTCGTGGCGATCCCGCGGCCGTCTCCGCAATGGACGCGACGCTGCAGGCGCTCAAGGGCCATTGGCTCGTGCGCGAGACGATCGGCTATCTAAGGCGCACCTTCAGCCGGCTCGACGTCACCTCGCGCAGCCTCTTCGCCCTCATCGAGCAAGACTCCTGCTTCGCCGGCACGCTCTTCGAGCTCGCCCTCGCCTGCGACCGCATCTACCATCTGTCGCTTCCCGACGATCCCGCGCATGCGCCAAAAATCGTCGTCGGCGGGGCGAATTTCGGCGACTATCCGATGGTGTCTGGGCAAAGCCGACTCTCCCGGCGCTTCTATGACGAGACGCCTGCGCTCGAAGCCGTCAAGGCGAAGCTCGGCGAGCCGCTCGACGCCGGGGCGGCCCTTGAGCTGGGCCTCGCCACCATGAGCCCGGACGATATCGACTGGAGCGACGAGGTGAGGCTTGCGATCGAGGAGCGGGTGTCGATGAGCCCCGACGCGCTGACCGCCCTCGAGGCGAACCTGCGCTTCAACGGGCCCGAGACCATGTTCACGCGGGTGTTCGGGCGTCTGTCGGCGTGGCAGAACTGGATCTTCCAGCGGCCGAATGCCGTCGGCGAGAAGGGCGCGCTGAAGGTCTATGGCAAGGGCGAAAAGGCCGCGTTCGACTGGAATCGAGTTCTAGTAATGGAGGGGCGGCGTCTCGCCGCCCAAGGTGCGCGAGACGCGCACCCTCCGGGAGAAACCTCATGGAGCACGTCAGCGCGTCGGTCATCAGGCAGCATCTGATCGATCCCGAAATCTGCATCCGCTGCAACACCTGCGAGTCGACTTGCCCCGTGGGCGCGATCTCCCATGATGCGCGCAACTACGTCGTCGACGCCGAGAAGTGCAATCTCTGCATGGCCTGCGTCCCGCCCTGCCCCACGGGCAGCATCGACAACTGGCGGACCGTGCCGAGAGCGGACGCCTACAGCGTCGAGGCGCAATTGGATTGGGAGGCGCTTCCCCCCGAGCTCTCGGCCGAGGAACTCGCCGCCGCCGGCGTCGCGTCCGTCGAGGCGGAGACCGAGGAGGTTGCGATCCCGCGCGACGACGCCGCCGGAGAGGGCGCGTTCAATGTCGCCGACTATGCGGCCATTATCCCGCCCTGGTCCGCCGCCCACCCTTACGCCAATCTCTACGGGCCGCGGGCGGCGGAGAAATCGATCACGGCGACCGTCGTCGGCAACGTGCGGGTGACGGAAGTCGGCAAGGAATACGACACGCACCACATCGTGCTCGATTTCGGCGCGATGCCCTTCCCATTGCTGGAGGGCCAGTCGATCGGAATCATTCCGCCCGGAACCGACGCGGAGGGCCGGCGGCGCCCGCGGCAATATTCGATCGCGAGCCCGCGCAACGGCGAGCGGCCCGGATACAACAACGCGTCGCTGACGGTGAAGCGGGTACTCGAGGATCACCAGGGCCGCCCAGTTCGCGGCGTCGTTAGCAACTATCTCTGCGATCTCGATGTCGGCGACAGAGTCGAGGTCACCGGTCCGTTCGGCGCGAGCTTCCTCATGCCGAACCATCCGCGCAGCGCCATTGTGATGATCTGCACCGGCACGGGCAGCGCGCCGATGCGGGCGATGACCGAATGGCGGCGGCGGTTGCGCAAATCCGGCAAGTTCGAGGGCGGAAAGCTGATGCTGTTCTTCGGCGCCCGGACCAAGGAGGAGCTCCCCTATTTCGGCCCGCTCGCCAACCTGCCCAGGGACTTCATCGACGTCAATCTCGCCTTCAGCCGCACGCCTGGCCGCCCGAAGCTTTACGTGCAGGATCTCATGCGCGACCGCGCCGTGGATCTTGCGCCGCTCATCGCCGACCCCAACGCCTTTTTCTATGTCTGCGGACTGAAGGCGATGGAGGAGGGGGTGGCCTTAGCGCTACGGGACATCGCGAAACAGGCGGGTCTGGACTGGGAGGCGGTCGGCGTCTCGCTGAGGCGCGACGGAAGGCTGCATTTCGAGACCTATTGAGCCGCGTCGCTGCCGCCGGAAGCGCCGGCGCCCCGTCACATCAGCAATCCGCCGCCCACAGCGACGATCTGGCCGCTGACGTAGTTCGATTCGGGGATGCAGAAGAGATAGACCGAATCCGCCGCCTCCTCGGGCGTTCCGCCGCGCCCCAGAGGCACCAACCGCTCGAAGGTGGACAGCAGTTGCGGCTGAACGCCGACCTTGATCTCGCGCCCCGCCACGTCGATCGTCGCCTGCTCGGCTTCGATCGCCTGGGTGAGCCGGGTCTTGATCAGGCCGAAGGCGACGCAATTGACGTTGACCTTGTAGCGTCCCCACTCCTTCGCCAGCGTCCGCGTGAGGCCGATCAGCGAGGCCTTGGCGGCCGAATAGCTCGACTGTCCCGCATTGCCGTAAAGACCGGCCAGGGAGGAGATGTTGACGACCTTGCGGAAGACTTCGCGCCCCGCCTCGGCGTCCTTTTTCGCGAGCGCGCCGATCGGCTCGGCCGCCGCCCGCAAGATCCGGAACGGCGCCACGAGATGCACGTCGAGCATCGCCTGGAACTGCTCGTCGGTCATCTTCTGGATGGTGGAATCCCAAGTGTAGCCGGCGTTGTTGACGATGATGTCGAGGCCGCCGAGCTTCTCGAGCGCCGCGCCGACGAACCGGTCGGCGAACCCGGCCTCGGTGACGTCGCCGTTGACCGCGACCGCCTCGGCTCCGAGCGCCTTGATCTCGTCCACGACGGCGGCGCCCGGCGCCTCGTCGAGATCGTTGACCACGACCTTGGCCCCGTGCCGCGCCAGCTTCAGCGCGATGGCGCGGCCGATGCCGCGGCCCGAGCCCGATACGAGAGAAACTTTGCCGGCAAGATTGTTCATCTGAGCGTGTCCCGGATCTAGAGGGCGACGATTGCTTCGCCCGAGAGCTTGACGTCTCCGTTCTCGTCCTTGGCGCTCAGCGAGAGGCGAGCGCGCTTCTCACCGTTCGCCTCGAGGAGTTCGGCGATCCTGCCCTCGCAGGTAATCCTGGCGCCGAGATCGGTGATGGCGGCAAAGCGGGTCGAGAAGGCGCGGAGCCGATCTGGACGCACGGCGTCCGTCACCGCCTGGCCGAGATAGCCCATGACGAGCATCCCTTGCGCGAAAACGTCGGGAAAGCCGGCCTTCTTGGCGAACTCGCTGTCGATATGCATCGGGTTGTGGTCGCCGGACGCGCCGGCGTAGAGCGCGAGCGTCGCGCGGCTGACGCGAGGAAAGGTCTTGTTGACGACGAGATCGCCGACCGCCGGCGAGGCGAGCTGATGCGTCATCGCTGGCCTTCCCCTGTGTGGCGCTCGACGACGACGCGGACCGCGTCCGCGACATGCTCGGCGTTCTGGTTGGTCACCTTGGTGACGACCGTGATCAGAGTCATGGCCCCATTCTTCTTTTGCACGACGTCGGCGACTTCCGACCGGAACGTCAGCACGTCCCCGACCACGACAGGCGTGTGATAGACAAACTTCTGCTCGCCATGCAGGATGTTGCGCAGATCCATGTTCAGCGCCTCCAGCATTTCGAACGGTCTCTCCGAATCCATCAGTTCGAGACAGAAGAGATAGGTCGGCGGGACGGGAGGCGCGGAATAGCCGGCCGCCTTCGCCGCGGCGGGATCGCGATAGAGCGGATTGGTCTCGCCGAGCGTATCGAGGAAATAGCGCAAGCGACCCGGCTCGACGCGAGCGGTGACCGGCGTGAAGGCGCGCCCGACGGCGGAGGCGTCAACCACGGGCCGGCCTCACATCCGCTCGTAGAGGGTGACGACGCAGGCGCCGCCGAGCCCCAGATTGTGCTGCAGTGCGTGGTCCACCCCTTCGACCTGCGTCGCCTCGGCGGTTCCGCGCAACTGGCGGGTCAGCTCGTAGCATTGCGCCAGGCCCGTCGCGCCGAGCGGATGCCCCTTGGACAAAAGCCCGCCGCTCGGATTGGCGACGACCATGCCGCCGTAGGTGTTGTCGCCCGCTTCGATGAACGCCTCGGCGCCGCCTTCCGGGCAGAGCCCGAGCGCCTCGTAGGTGATCAGCTCGTTCTGGGCGAAGCAGTCGTGGAGCTCGACGACGTCGATCTCTTCGGGTCCGACGCCCGACTGCTCGTACACTTTGTTCGCCGCCGCCTTCGCCATGTCGTAGCCGACGAGGCGCATCATGTCCTTGGTCTCGAAGGTGGAAGGGGTGTCCGTCGTCATCGCCTGCGCCTTGATCGAGACGTCCGTCCTCAGGCCGTGACGCCGGGCGAAGGTCTCGGACACGAGGATGGCCGCTGCGCCGCCACAGGTCGGGGGGCAGGCCATGAGGCGCGTCATCACGCCCGGCCAGATCGGCGTGTCGTTCATCACGTCGTCGGCGGTGACCTCCTTGCGGAAGATCGCCATGGGGTTGTTCTTGGCGTGCCGGCTGGCCTTGGCGCGGATTTTTGCGAAGGCGTCGAGCTTCGTGCCGTATTTCTTCATGTGGGCCAGGCCCGCGCCGCCGAAATAGCGAAGGGCCAACGGGACGCCGGGCGCATCGATCAACGTGTCGGCGAGCGCGTCGAAATCCTCGAACGGGCTCGGACGGTCGGCGTAGACAGAGCCAAGGGCGCCCGGCTTCATCTGCTCGAACCCCATCGCCAGCACGCAGTCGGCGGCGCCGGAGGCGATCGCCTGCCGGGCGAGAAAGAGCGCGGTCGATCCGGTCGAGCAGTTGTTGTTGACGTTGACGATCGGAATGCCGGTCATGCCGAGCCGGTAGATCGCCCGCTGGCCGGCCGTGGAGTCGCCGTAGACGTAGCCGGCGTAGGCCTGCTCGACGCGATCGTATCCGACGCCGGCGTCGGCGAGGGCGCGACGTCCGGCCTCCGCGCCCATCTCATGATACGCGGCGCTCGCGCCCGGCTTGGCGAAGGGGATCATGCCCACCCCCGCGACGATCACCCTGGACCGCATCGCTTCCTCCGAAAATGACCCAGTGGACAATATATTACTGTTGGGTCATATTAGCGCCCTACGCTGCTGTCAAGCGGAAACGGGACATGCATGAGCGCGTCAACCAAAATCGCCGAGAAGTCTCCCTGGACGCCATTCGAGGACCGGCGCCGCGTACGCGACGAAAAGCGCGAGGCGGTGCTGCGCATGGCGGTCAGGATGTTTCTCGAGGACGGATATCACCGGACTCCGCTCGCCAAGATCGCCGAGCGGCTCAACATCACGAAGCCGGCGCTGTACAACTACTTCCGCAGCAAGGAAGACATTCTCCGTGAGCTCTACCGTCAGGGCGACGAGCAATACGAGGCGAGTTTCGGCCGGATCGAGCGCGGCGACGGCGACAGCCTGCACAAACTGCGGGAATTCATCCGCGCCTACGCCCGCCTCATGACAACGGACAGAGGCATGTGCTTCGCCCGTCTCGACGATCGGGAACTCGGCGAGCAGGCGCGAGCCGAGGTTCGCCGATCCAAGCGCCGCTACGATCTGGCCTTCCGCAAGCAGATCGAACGTGGGATCGAGGATGGATCAATTCTTCCCTGCGACGCCAAACTCGCGGCCTTCGTGATCGGGGGCGCGCTGAACGGAATTGCCGATTGGCATCGCGCCGACGGCGAGCTGTCGGTCGAGACGATCGCCGACGAATTTGCGCTGCGGCTCACGGAGGGACTGGCGGCGATGCGGACTGGCGCGGCGACTTCCGCCGTGGTCGAATCCGCTCCCGAAGATCGGAAAAACTCGACCCGCCGCGACCACCCGTCGGACCGGCGGAAGCCGGACACGTCTGGAGGAGACAGATGACCGCGTTGAACATCGATCGCGCCGACTTTATGAGACAGGAAGACATCGTCATTTTCGAACATTCGGTGGGGAAGTTCTTCGACGAGCACGCGCCCGAATCCCGGGTTGCAAAGTGGCGGGACGCTGGAATCGTCGAGCGCGCGATCTGGCGCGAGGCCGGTGACGCCGGGCTGCTTTGCCTCTCCGTCCCCGAGGCCCACGGCGGCGCCGGCGGCGACTTCCGGCACGAGGTCGTCCTGATGGAGCAGATGGCCAAAAAGGGCGTCAGCGGTTTCGCCGCATCTTTGCACAACGCGATCGTCGCTCCTTACATTCTCCATTACGGCTCGGAGGAGCAGAAGAAGCGATGGCTGCCGAAGATGGCCTCCGGCGAATTCATCGGCGCCATCGCAATGTCGGAGCCGGGGGCCGGGTCGGACCTTCAGGGGGTCGCAACGTCGGCGAGGCTCGACGGCAACCACTACGTCATCAACGGGCAGAAAACCTTCATCAGCAACGGCCAGCTCGCCGACCTCGTCATCGTCGTCGCCAAGACAGACCCGTCGCGCGGCGCGAAGGGCACCTCCCTCGTCGTGGTCGAGACGGACAAGGCCGAAGGCTTCCAGCGCGGGCGCAACCTCGACAAGATCGGTCAGGAGGCCCAGGATACGTCTGAGCTCTTCTTCGACAATGTGCGCGTCCCGACCGCGAACCTGCTGGGGCCAGAGGAGGGACAAGGCTTCGTCCAGCTGATGCAGCAATTGCCGCAGGAGCGGCTGACGATCGGCGTTTCCGGCGTCGCGGTCATGGAGCGCGCGCTCGAATTGACGATAGCCTATGTGAAGGAGCGCAAGGCGTTCGGCCAGCGCCTGATCGATTTCCAGAACACCCAGTTCAGGCTCGCCGAATGCAAGACGGAGGCGACGGTCGCGCGGGTGTTCATCGACCGGCTGATCGGCCTGCATCTCGAGGGCAAGCTCGATGCCGCGACCGCCTCGATGGCCAAATACTGGGTGTCCGACCTCGAGAACAAGATCGTCGATACGTGCCTCCAGCTGTTCGGCGGCTACGGCTACATGACCGAATATCCCATCGCGCGGATGTTCCGGGACAGCCGGGTCCAGCGCATCTACGGCGGGTCCAACGAGATCATGAAGGTTCTGATCGCCCGCACGTTGTGAGGCGCGCGATATCGATTGCGAAGGTCGCAGTTTGGGAGGGACGCTGGCGATGAAAGCGGTCGATGAGCTCGACATCACGATCCTGGTCGACAATTCGACCGACAATCTTTCGTCAGCGCCTCGCTTCGTCGAGAACGAGTTCGCCGCTTTGGGGCGTCGCGGCCTGAAGCTTTCCGGGAAATGCCTGTGCTGCGCCGCGCATGGGCTGTCCTGCCTGATCACGGCGCATGAGGGCGGACGATCGCGCACGCTGCTGTTCGACACGGGGCCGGAAGACTGGGTGTTCGAGCGCAATGCCATCCGGCTCGGCGCCGACATCGGGGCCGTCGGGGCGATCGTGTTGTCGCACGGCCACTGGGATCACGCCGGAGCGATGGTCCGGGCTCTGCAAATGATCGCGGAGCGCAACGGGGGCCGGGACGTCCCCGCCTACATGCACCCGGATATGTTTTACTTGAGAGCATTGAAGATGCCGGACGGGACAATGTTCCGAATGGAAGACGTCCCGGGCGTCGAGGTTCTCTCTGCCGGTCACGCCGACGTCATCGTCACGACCCAGGAGCAATCGATCCTGGGCGATTCGTTCTACGTGAGCGGGGAGATTCCCCGCGTCACCGCGTTCGAGCGCGGATTGCCCGGCCAGCATCGCTTGAATAGCGAGGGCGTCTGGGAGCCGGACGAGCTGACGAAAGACGAGCGGTTCGTGGCCGTCGACGTAGCGGGAAAGGGCCTCGTCGTGTTCACCGCATGCTCCCATGCAGGACTGATCAATGTGCTCACGGAAGCTCGCCGGCGATTCCCGGAGATCCCGCTTTACGGAGTGCTCGGTGGATTCCATCTCGCCGGCGTCACCGAACCCGTGATCCCGCAGACAGTCGAAGCGCTCGCATCCTTCGACCTGGAACTGATCGCGGCCGCGCATTGCACGGGCTGGCGGGCGATCGGCGCCCTCGCGGCCGCCTACGGGGACAAGGTCGTCCCCTCGACTGTGGGGAAGCGGTTCACATTATAGAAGAAGCAAACTCAGCAGCGGAAGCAGGAGGAGGCCAGGTCTTATGTCGATGGTGATTTCCGAGCGGCGGGGCGCCGTCGCGGTTCTGACGCTCAACAATCCCGACAAACTGAACGCGCTCGGCGGAAGCCTTATCGGAGACCTGGGCGAGGCGCTGGACGCGGCGGGCTCCGAACCGGGCATCCGCGCGATCGTCGTGACGGGGGCAGGCAAGGGCTTCTGTTCGGGAGCGCAGCTCGGCACGGACACGTTCGCCGCGGGCGGGCGGATCGGCGGCTGGATGCGCGGCTCGATCAACCCGCTGATCGCGAAATTCCGCGCCTCTCCCTTGCCGATCGTCAACGCGATCAACGGCCCGGCGGCCGGCGCAGGATTCGGGATTGCGCTTGCGGGCGACATCGTGATCGCCGCGCGCTCGGCCCGGTTCGTGTTGAGCTTTGTCAAGCTCGGCGCCGCTCTCGATGGAGGCACGACGGTCTTTCTGCAAAGGTCCATCGGCGCCGCGCGAACGCGCGCGGTTGCGCTCCTCGGCAAATCTCTTTCGGCGGAGACGGCCGCGGCATGGGGCCTTATCTGGAAGGTGGTCGATGACGCCGACCTCATGGCGGAGGCCATGGCGACTGCCCAAAAACTCGCCGACGGCCCGCCCGTCGCGCTTGCGCTCATCAAGGCGCAAGTCGAGGCCGCGTGGAGCCTGCCGGTTGCAGCGGCGCTGGACGAGGAGGCGCGCGCCCAGTCCTCCGCCTTCGCTACTGAGGATTTGCGAGAGGGCGCGCGGGCCTTCGTCGAAAAGCGCGCGCCGCGCTTTGCGGGGCGTTGACGCTGGGCTTAGAGCCTGGGCGGTCGGGTTTCGGACAGAAGCAGGAGGCATTCGTTCTTGGACGTCGTTTCCGTCAGCGCGGCAGTCGAGCGACGTCGCTCCGTCAGAGCCTTTCTGCCATCGCCGATCGATTCGACGCTCATCGCCGAGGTGTTGACGAAGGCGATGCGCGCGCCTTCGGGCGGCAACCTTCAGCCCTGGCGGCTCTACGTGCTCAACGGTCCGAGCATGAGCCGCTTTCGGGACCTGATGGCGAAGCGCATGGCGGGGAGCCCGATGGGCGAGCCGCCCGAATATTCCGTCTACCCGCCGTCGCTGAAAGAACCCTACCGCACCCGGCGCTTCGCCGTCGGCGAGGCCATGTACGAGAAGCTGGGCATTCCCCGCTCCGATAAGGCCGCCCGTCTGCGCTGGTTCCAGAACAATGACCGGTTCTTCGGGGCGCCGGCAGGGATCTTCTGCTTCGTCGACCGGATCATGGGGCCGCCGCAATGGTCGGACCTCGGCATGTTCCTTCAGACGGCGATGCTGCTCTTCCAGGAAAGCGGCTTGGACAGCTGCCCGCAGGAAGCCTGGAGCCGTTGGCCGAGGATGGTTTCCGAGTTCGTGGGGGCGCCGGACGAGCTGATGCTGTTTTGCGGCGTCGCGATCGGACGGGCGGATCCGGACGCGCCGGTCAACGCTTTGCGGACGGAACGAGCGGACCCCGAGGAAGTCATGACGTTCTTGTGAGACTGTTGTCGACCCAGCCGCGGCGCTTGCCGCGGTTCCGCCTTGTCACCGCGCGCAGATCTTCACAACCCCCGCAGCGCCCCACATCGCACAAGGCGAAAAGCTGAAGTGGTAGGCGCCGTTCGCCGGAGCAACGAACGCGAGCGAGCCGGGCTCTTGAGGCGCGCCGAAGAAGAAGCCGCCCGGTCCCTCGACATTCGGATCGCGCGGGCGCCAGAAGCTCGCGACGCGGCCGCTGCGCGGATCGTATTCGGACGCCCGCCCCATCATCTGCACCGCGATCCTCTGGCCGTGCGAGAAGTCGCCCACGAAGGTGGTCGCGGCTCCGCGATAGGTCCAGCAGGCTTGGCCCTCGGCGCGGTGGATGCGGACGACGACCTCGCGGTCGCAGGAACTCGCCTGCGCGGGCCGCGTCGGAACCCACGCGACAAAAATGGCCCACAGCATGAGCTGGATGAGACGGCCGGAACGCATGGCGATCCCTTCGAAGGCGCCGTGAATCGGCGCGCTGGATGTCCGCGAGCGAGCGGATCTCAGGGCATCAGCAATTCCGTGCGGTATTTCGGGGCGAGCGCTTTGACCTTCTTGATGCGCTCTTCCATTTGCGCCTTGTCGAGCTTGAGCGGCCGCGAGGTGCGGTCCTCCAACGGGTCACCGACCTCGAGGAAGAATTCGTCGAGACCCGCCGGCGCGGCCAGGCACAGCATATGCACGGGACCGCCGGAGGCGTTCTTGAATCCGTGTGGCGCGTTGGCCGGGATGTTCACGGTCGATCCTGCGCGCACAGTCGTCGTTTTGCCGCGGAAGGTGAACTCGAGTTCGCCCTCGAGCAGTGTGAACATCTCCTCGAAATCGTGCCGATGCGGCGGCGGGCCACCGCCGTCGGGCACGATCATGTCAATCAGGCAGTACCGTCCCGCAGTCTCAGCGCCGGAGACGAGAATGCTGTAGGTGTCGCCCACGACCGCGACGTGGCGCACCTTGGAACTGTCGGGGTCGGCGACTGTCAGGCTGCGGTTGGGATCGTCGGGAGGGATTGTGCCGGCGTCGGTCATAGTGATGTCTCCTGCTGAGCCTATTTCAGCGAACGCGTTGGGCGCATGCGCTGGCTCGTCGGCGCGGTCCCGCAAACCCGGACCAGGTGGCCGGAGCGTTCGAGTTCGAGGCGCCGCATGCGACCTTTTACTCCGCGGCGGCTCGCTTCGGCAAAACCCAGTTCGGGCGGACGAAGTGACAGGTGTAGCTGTTTGGGTAGCGCTCGAGATAATCCTGATGCTCGGGCTCGGCTTCCCAGAACGGCCCGGCCGGCGCGACTTCCGTCACTACCTTGCCCGGCCAAAGGCCCGAGGCCTCGACGTCAGCGATCGTGTCGAGCGCGACACGCTTCTATTCGTCGGTCGTGTAGGAAATCGCCGAACGGTAGCTCCGGCCGACGTTGTTGCCCTGTCGGTTGCGAATCGTCCGGTCGTGGATCTGGAAGAAGAACTCGAGGAGCTTGCGGTAGCTGATTTTCGCGGGATCGGGGAGCGCGAAATGTGGTGGTTCTGGCGAGATGCCTTCCCAGAGCACGCGTAGCGACCCCTTCACCTCCTTCACCTCCCCCTCCTCCGCATCCTCCCCCCGCCTTTCGGCCGCGCCTCGCCGCCGCCCCAGTTGTGCGGGCCCATGTCTTCATCGGTTGGCTTGCGCGGCCTCGTCGAGGGGAGGTTGGCGGCGCGGCCGAAGGGGCGTTCGCCCGAGTAGGCGCCGCCGGCGGCCGCGACCGCGGCCTGCCTTGCCAGCGGGTCGTCGCCGACCGCGAGTTCGACCGCCTGCAGCCTCTTGATCTCGTCGCGCAGGCGTGCGGCCTCCTCGAATTCGAGGTTGCCGGCCGCCTCCTTCATCCGCTTTTCCAGGTCCGCGATCGTAGCGTGAAGGTTGTGGCCGATCGCCGCTCCCTCGGCGAGGCCGATGTCGACGGTGACGTGATCGGCCTCCGCGACCGAGCCGAGAATGTCCTGGATGCCGCGCCGGATCGAGGCCGGGGTGATGCCGTTCGCCTCGTTGAAGGCCTGCTGCTTCAGGCGGCGGCGGTTCGTCTCCTCGATCGCCCGCTGCATCGAGCCGGTGACGACGTCGGCGTAGAGGATCACCTTGCCGTCGATGTTGCGCGCCGCGCGGCCGATCGTCTGCACCAGTGAGGTCTCGGAGCGCAAAAAGCCCTCCTTGTCGGCGTCGAGGATGGCGACCAGGGCGCATTCGGGAATGTCGAGGCCCTCGCGCAAAAGGTTGATGCCGACGAGAACGTCGAAGGCCCCAAGCCGCAGGTCGCGGATGATCTCGATGCGCTCGATCGTGTCGATATCCGAGTGCATGTAGCGCACCCTGACCCCGTTCTCGTGCAGATACTCGGTCAGGTCCTCGGCCATGCGCTTGGTCAACGTGGTCACCAGCGTGCGGTACCCGCGTCTTCCGACCTCCTTGACCTCGCTGAGCAGGTCGTCGACCTGGCTCAGCGCCGGGCGGATCTCGACCGGCGGGTCGATGAGGCCGGTCGGACGGATGACCTGCTCGACGAACACTCCGGCCGTCTGCTCGAGCTCCCAGTTTCCGGGCGTCGCCGAAACGCAGACGGTCTGCGGCCGCATGGCGTCCCATTCCTCGAAGCGAAGTGGGCGGTTGTCCATGCAGGAGGGCAGGCGGAAGCCGTATTCGGCCAGCGTCGCCTTGCGTCGGTAGTCGCCGCGGTACATGCCGCCGATCTGCGGGATCGTCACATGGCTCTCGTCGGCGAAGACAAGCGCGTTGTCGGGCAGATATTCGAACAGGGTCGGCGGCGGCTCCCCGGGCCGGCGGCCGGTCAGATAACGCGAATAGTTCTCGATGCCGGCGCAGGAGCCGGTCGCCTCCAGCATCTCGAGGTCGAACACGGTGCGCTGCTCGAGCCTCTGCGCCTCGAGAAGCCGCCCCTGCCGGTTGAGCTGATCGAGCCGCTCCTTGAGCTCCCGCTTGATGCCCTCGAGCGACTGCAGGAGCGTCGGGCGCGGCGTGACATAGTGCGAATTGGCGTAGATCTTGACGAACTCGAGGTCCTGCGTCTTCTGCCCGGTGAGCGGATCGAACTCGGTGATCGCCTCGATCTCGTCGCCGAAGAAGCCGATCCGCCAGGCGCGGTCCTCGTAGTGGGCGGGGAAAATCTCCATCGTGTCGCCGCGCACCCGAAACAGCCCGCGCGCGAAATCCGCTTGCGAGCGCTTGTACTGAAGCGCGACCAGATCCGCGATGAGCTGACGCTGGTCGACCCGGTCGCCGAGCTTCAGCGAGAAGGTCATCGCGGTATAGGTCTCGACCGAGCCGATGCCGTAGATGCACGACACGGAGGCCACGATGATGACGTCGTCGCGCTCGAGCAGCGCCCGGGTCGCCGAGTGGCGCATACGGTCGATCTGCTCGTTGATGTCGGATTCCTTCTCGATATAGGTGTCGGTGCGCGGGACGTAGGCCTCCGGCTGGTAGTAGTCGTAATAGGAGACGAAGTACTCCACCGCGTTGTCCGGGAAAAAACTCCTGAACTCGCCGTAGAGCTGCGCCGCCAGCGTTTTGTTCGGCGCGAGGACCAGCGCCGGGCGCTGGGTCGCCTGGATCACCTTGGCCATGGTGAAGGTCTTGCCCGAGCCGGTCACGCCGAGCAGCACCTGGTCGCGCTCGTTCGCCGAAACGCCCTTGACCAGCTCTTCGATCGCCTGCGGCTGGTCGCCCTTCGGCTCATATTCCGACACGACCCGGAATGTTCGTCCGCCCTCAGACTTGTCGGGGCGCGGCGGCCGGTGCGGCGCCCAAGGCGGACGGCTGCGGATGTTCGGGTCCCCCTGCTCGAGCAGCTCCTTCAGCGACTCGGCGGAAACGGTGGCGCCGGTCAGCCCGCGAGGGTGGCTTTCCGGCGCGGGACTCTCGAATTTCGGCTGCGGGCCTTCGGCGAAGCCTTTCGGCGCGACCAAAGCGGGGTTGAGCAAGGCGGCGAGGTGCTCGTCGAGCGGCTGCAATTCCGGCCGCGAGGCTTTGGCGCGGGTCGGCCGGCCGGACTTTTTCGGTGCGGGCATGGACGGAATATGGGGGAATTCGACGCACGGGGGAAGGGCGGCCGCGCGGCGCTAAGCGCAGGCGCCCTTTCGGTCGGATCGAGCGATTTCCAGCGGTCTGCGGCGCCCATTTCCGAGCCATCTCCGGCCGTGAGGAACAGGCAGGTCAGCAGACAGATCCCTTGAGATTCGGGATTAAGCAGGTCGCCCTCGTAACTAGAGGGTTTCCAGACGTAACTCCTCTGGAACTCTGGTACGTTCAGGTTACCGAGTGTGGCATCGTCAATGCGGCCAACAACGTCCGCAATCTGCAACCGTGGATCTTTTCGTCGCGCTCTCCAACGGGCGGCCCCGCCGTCCACAAGGGCCACTCCCTCGCTTCTCGCCCCTACGCGGCCTTCTCGCGCGCGCGAGCCTTCGGGAGGTCGATCGACAACTCAGCGTTCATCCTCGCCAGCGCTTGATCGATGATCCATAAATGTGAACTGTGGCGAAGGTCGAGGAGCCGGCGCACCGAATTCTCGGGCATGCCGAGTTCCTTCGCGAGCTTGAGCTTCGACCAGCCTCGCGCGCGCATCGTCTCGTAGACCGCGAGCTTCGCAGTGACGAGTGAGGGTAGCACGGCCCGGTCGCGGCCGGTATGGCCGGCGCCGTCGCGGGGCAGGGGTCTGCCAGCCTTCGTGTAACCTTCGAGCGCCCCAATCACGCAATCGACGGCGTTCGCGCGCGCCTCCTCCTGCGTCTCGCCTTCGGTCAGCGCCTCGGGAATCCCCGGGAAGCGGACGAGCCACCAACCATTCTCCTGCCGCCCCAGCGTGTATCGATAACCGAACGCCATGCTCAGTTCTCCAAATCCGCCTTCGTCAGCCCCAGTTGCGCGAGCGTCGCGCCGAGCAGGCCGGGGCCGATTTCCTTCTTCCGATCCTTGAGCGTCCTGAACCGATCGCCATAGTAGAGCCGTCCGTGGCTGCCCTTGCCGTGACTGCGATCAAACGTAAACGGCAATCCCGCGCTTCCGGCCGAGCTTCTTGATATTTCGCTCGAATTCGTTGCCGGTCACTGGCCTTGATCGCACATATATGTGCGATCAAGGCCGTCTTGTGGCCCTGTTCAGAGCAGGAAGCCAGTGGCCTCGAACTGGATTGGATCGAAGCACGACCCGCTGTCCGTCGGGGGCGTCAAATCCGATCGTGGGACTGGCGGCTCACTCCAAGGCATCGCCCTCCATCGGTCCCCTCGCCGCGAGATAGAGTCCGCCGCCGATGATCACCGCGTTGCCGAGGATGATCGGCAGGCTCGGCGCGTCGCGCCAGACGAACCAGCCCATCATCGCCGCCCAGAGGATGGCGGAATATTGCAGTGGCGCCAGCACGGCGGCGCGAGCCAGCGCCAGAGCGCGGGTGATGAGGACGAAACAGAACATCGAGACGATGCCGACCAGCGCCATCAGGCCCAGGTCGAACGCGTCGGGGGTCGTCCAGGCGAAGGGAACGGCGGCGGCCCCGATGAGACCGCCGCCGGCGAATTGCCACACCGTCAGTTGCAGCCAGTGGGCCTGGCGAAGCTTGCGGGTCAGGGTCTGCCCCAGCGCGAACATGCTGGCGCCGAACAGAGCGAGCGGCGAGGCCCAGGAAAACATCTGCGGCGAGGGCCTGAGGGCGATCACCACGCCGACGAAACCGATGGCGACGGCGATCCAGCGGAAACGTTCGACTCTTTCGCCGAGCAGCGGCGCGGACAGGGCGGTCACGATCAGCGGCGAGGCCATGTAGAAGGTCATCACGTCGGCGAGCGGCATCGTGCGCGTCGCGAAGTAGAACGAGAACGAGTCGGCGGCCATGCAGACGACCCGCACAATGTGCAGGGGCGCCTGGGCGACGCCGAACAGCGGCGTTCGCAGCGAAAGGACCATCGGCCCGAGCACAAAGGCGGCGCCCATCGAGCGTAGCATCATCAGCTGCCCGACGCCGTAGTCCGCCACCAGCCATTTGCCGAGCGCGTCGTTTAGCGCGAACAGGCACACGCCTGCGAGATAGAAGCCGACGCCAAAGCCGACGGTTGCGGAACGAGCGGAGAGCATTCGGGCCTATTTTTCCGTCACGAAAGTCCGACTCCTCTCCGCAGACGAACTCCACCCTTTGCGATCAGATCGTTCAGATCACAGGCGCCCGGCAATGGCGCGAATTATCCCTGCATTTCGAGGATCAGGAAATTTGAATTCCCTGATCCGCCAAAGAAAGTCCCTGTTCTGCCGAGTAGGGAATTAATGTGGAACCTCTTTGAATCGCTGGCTTTTTCAGGCCAGCTTTTCCGAAAACCAGACCAACTGCTGGCGGTTCCCTGTTTTTTTCCCTGCAGCCAGGGAATTCTGTCCGGCTCAAAGCTCCGGCTTCGCCGCGAACGAACTCCAGCGCTTGCGGCGATGCGGATATCAGACCGCAGAGTCACTACGCGAGAACGAGTGCGGGCAGCCTAAGCAAACCAAGGCCGCATTAGCGATGCGGCCGTTCTGGAGAGCGGGCGAGACGAAAGAACGTCAGCGCGAATAGAATTCGATGACGAGGTTCGGCTCCATCCGGGTCGGATAGGGCACTTCCGACAGGCCGGGGTAACGGGTGAGCTTGGCCGTGCCCTTGGCGTGGTCGACCTCGACGTAATCGGGGACGTCTCGCTCCGCGAGGGCATTGGCCTCCAGGACCAGGGCGAGCTGCTTCGAGGATTCCTTGATCTCGACGAGGTCGCCGACCTTCACCTGATAGGAGGCGATGTTGACCCGGCGGCCGTTGACCCTGACGTGGCCGTGGTTGACGAACTGGCGGGCGGCGAACACGGTCGGCACGAACTTGGCGCGATAGATGACCGCGTCGAGCCGGCGCTCCAGGAGACCGATGAGATTGGCGCTCGAGTCGCCCTTCATGCGGAGCGCCTCGACGTAATATTTGTGGAACTGGCGCTCGGAAATGTTGCCGTAATAGCCCTTGACCTTTTGCTTCGCCTTGAGCTGGGTGCCGAAGTCGGTTGCCTTGCCCTTGCGGCGCTGTCCGTGCTGGCCTGGGCCGTATTCACGCTTGTTGAAGGGGCTGCGGGGACGGCCCCAGATGTTCTCGCCCATGCGGCGATCGATTTTGTACTTGGCTTCTGCGCGCTTCGTCATCGCGGTTCCTCTTGCGGCGCCATCGGGTTAAAACGAGGAACGCGCCCTCCTCTGCGCCCGTTCGGGCGCCGACAGGCTCGAGCCGAGCAAGGCTCGCGCCGCGGGTGCGTCAAACGACAAGCGCGCCCTCTCCTCGAGAGCGCGCTCATCCGGCGCGTCTCCTAGGACATCGTCCGGCGGCTGTCAATTCGGCGCGCGGTGGCGGCCCGCTCCTGGGCGCCGGCACCAAAGGCGGCCATGCCAGCGGAAGCCGCCGCGAGGGCGACAGCCACGCCGGCGAAGGCCGCCGGAAGCGAGAGGCCCTGTGCGACTGCCCCGATGGCGAGGGGAGCCGGCAGGCGGGTCGCCGCGCTGAACAACGACGCGGACGACAGGCCGACAGCCGGCTGGGCCCCCGTATGCCGGGCCGCGAGGGCGAAGCCGCAGGGAACGATCGCGCCGGTGCCCACGCCGATCAGGGCGAAACCGGCGATGCTCGCGGCAAATCCGGCCTTGGCGGCGACGACAGCGAATCCAACGGCGGCGAGCGCAAACGATCCGGCGATGATTCGCTGATCGCTGAACTTCAGCCGGATGAAATCCGCGTTGAAGCGAAGGGTCGCCTGGCAGACGGCGAAGAACGCCGCGCCGAGGCCGGCGATCCCGGCGAGCGTCGGCGCCTCTGCGCGCAGCAGCAGCGTCGACCAGAGCGAAGCCGCCGTCTCGGCCGCAATCGAGAGCCCGATGACGAGTCCGAGCCCGATCAGGGCAGGCGTGAAGGAGAGACCGCTCGCGGGCGACGCCGTTGCGGGCGCCGATAGTTCGCGCTCGCCGCGGGCGGCGGCGTCATAGGCGAAGCCGACCGCAGCCAGGCCGATCGCCGCAACCAGCCCGGAGGCCCAGGGCGCCGCGCTCACGACGATAAGGCTTCCGAGGACTGCGCCGATCGCCATGCCGGCGGAGGCGGCCGCGTGGAGCCGGGCGAGGATCGGCTTGCCGGCTCGCCGCTCGATCCGCGCGCCCTCGGCGTTCATTGTCACGTCGACGATGCCGCCGAGAAAGCCCGATACGATGACCCCTCCGGCGACCGTGGCCCCGCTCCGGGCGTCGAGCAGCGCACACAGCGCCGCGCCGAAGAGGATCGCGCCGACGGCGACGACCCGGCGCACGGCAAATCGACGGGCGAGCGAGGCGCCAGCCGACATCGCGACGAGATAGATGGCGGTGTAGACGGTAAGGATGACTCCGAACGCCCCCGCGCCGACGCTGGCGCGGGCCAGAATGCCGCCGGAAGCGCCGCCCCACAGGCCGATCCCGAGTCCGAAGGCGAAGAACACTCCAGCGACCGTCGCGTGGACGCTTATCGGCTCGCGCATCGGCGGATTGGCGTCAGAAGTCGGTCGGCGCGCCGCCCTCGGCCTTGCGCCGGGCGACGAACGACTCCAGCGCCTCGCGCCGCTCCGGCTCGAAGGGAGGCGGCGCGTAGCCGCGTAGGCGCTCGGCGACGATGCGACCGGCCGCGTCCGGGGCGGTCGGCGATCCCGCCTCGCGCCAGCTTTCGTAATTGCGCCAGTCGGAGATCATCGGCGCAAAGAAGGCGGTGCGGTAGCGCGACTGCGTGTGTTCGGCGCCGAAGAAGTGGCCGCCCGGGCCGACCTCGCGCATCGCGTCAAGCGCCAACTCCTTGTCCTCGACCGGCAACGGGCGGAGGAACTCGGCGACCATTGCGAGAAGATCGGCGTCGAGCGCCATCTTCTCGAACGAGGCCTGCAGACCGCCCTCCATCCAGCCGGCGCCGTGCATGAGAAAGTTGACGCCGCCCATGACCGCGCCCCACAGCGAAAACACGCTTTCATAAGCCGCCTGGGCGTCGAGAGTGTTGGCGGCGTTCGCGTTCGAGGAGCGGTAGGGAACGGCGAGACGCCGCGCGAGTTGGCCGCCGACGATCGCAGTCTTCATGTATTCCGGCGTGCCGAACGCCGGCGCGCCCGATTTCATGTCGACGTTCGAGGTGAAGCCGCCGTAGATGAAAGGCGCGCCCGGCCGCACGAGCTGGGTCAGGACCAGCCCGGCAAGCGCTTCCGCATGCTGCTGGGCGAGCGCGCCGGCAAGCGTCACCGGCGCCATCGCGCCGGCCAGGGTGAAGGGCGTCAGCACCACGACCTGATTGCGGCGCGCCATCTGAATCACGCCCTCCAGCATCGGACCGTCGAGGCGCAACGGCGACGAGGAATTGATCACGGTGAACAGGGAGGGCTCTCGCTCCAGCGTCGTGTCGTCGATTCCCCTGGCGATCTTGATCATCTCGATCGCGTCGACGTTCCGTTCGCGCCCAAGGCTGTAGGCGTGGATCGGCTTGTCGGAAAGCGTCAGCATGTCGAACAACGCGTCGAGATGGCGCACGGCGGGGTGCACGTCGATCGGCTCCACCGGGTAGCCTCCCCAGAAGTGAATCGTTTCGAACGTGTGGCCCAGACGGATGAAGCTGCGATAGTCGGCAATGTTTCCGGGCCTGCGGCCGCCGGCTCGGTCGGACGAGTTTGGCGCGCTGGCGACCGAGCCGAAGGCGACCTGCCGGCCCCCGATCGTCAGACTGCGGGTCGGGTTGCGCGCGTGGAGGACGAATTCGCTCGGCGCAAGTCCGATCTGCGCCTCGACCAGAGCCGGATCAAAGCGCACCCGCTTCGAGGAGTGGTCGACGTCGGCGCCCGCCTCCTTCAGGATCTGTCGCGCCCCATCGTGCAGGAAGTCGAGTCCGATTTCCTTCAGAACGATCATCGCCGCCCGGTGGATGGACTCCAGTTCATCTGTCGAGACGATCTCGAGCGGGGGAAACGGCAAACTCGGCTGGACGGTCGGCTGATCGGACGCCCGCGCTCCCGTTTGCTCGCGCCCGCGCCTGCGTCGGCGGCCGACGTCCTGCGGCTGGCTTTCGGCAGACATGACTTCCCCTAGGAATCGAAAGGCGGATTCAGGCTAGCCTACGGGTCGACGCGGGTCTCGCGCGAAATTCGCATTGCGACATGAGAACTTCCGCGAACCTTATTTTGCGGCTCGCAGCTTCTGCGGCGCCGGAGCGGCTGCTTCCGCGGCGCGGCTGGCCGAGAAGCGGGCGATCAGCCACGATCGGAACAGGGCGACCGCCTCGTTGCTGAGATCCTCGGGATGGGTGGTCAGATAATAGCCGTAGCCTTCGTCCAGCCAGAGGTCGAAGGGGCGCATCAGCCGGCCGGCCTTGATTTCTTCGTGGAAGAGCAGCGGATCGAGCAGCGCCAGCCCATCGCCGCTCATCGCATATTGCGCCGCCAGCTGCTGCGTATCGAACACGAGGCCGCGATCGACGGCAAGATCCGGGCGCCCGATCGAGCGAACGAACATCTCCCAGAAAAAGTGGCGCGGCCTTCCGTCGATCTTGAGATGGAGAAGGTCGCTTGCGGCGATGAGCTTGGCCGGATCGCTGGCGTCGGTCGATTCGAGAAGCATCGGGCTGCAAAGGACCGTCGAGCGCACCATCCAGAGAAGATCGTGGATGGCGTCGGTGACGCGCGGCTCGGAGTAAACGATGGCGATATCGACGTCGCCGTCCACCTCGGGCCCGGTCGTCGGCTTGGAGACGATCTCGAGGGATATGCCGGCGTTCTCGGCGCGGAAGTCGCGCAGGATCGGGATCGCCAGCCGATGGGCGAAGGAGGTCGGGAGCGCGACCTTGAGCACGCGCTTCGGCCGCCCCTTTTCCTTGATGACTTCGCCGAGCGCCTGGTCGATCCGGTCGAACGACTTCGAAACGACCGGCAGAATGTGTCGTCCGGCCTCTGTCAGGACCAGCTGCTGGGGACGGCGTTCGAAGAGCGCAACGCCAAGAAAGTTCTCCAGCACGATCACATGCCGGCTGACAGCGCTCTGGGCCACTGTCAGACTGTTGGCGGCAGCGGTGAAGCTGAGGTGCTGCCCGGCCGCCTCGAACGCGCGAAGCGCGTTCAGCGGCAACCACTTCCGATCCATTCATCCTCCCCGCGCCGCACGAGCATCGTGTCGCGAGTCACTGCGTGCGCGCTCGAACTCTCTTCATAACGCACACGAGCCATATAGGACAATACGACGTGCCAACCAATCAGCAACCAATCCAAAGCGAAATGAGCGCGCCGGCGTCGTCAAGGTCCTCGGATCGTTCGAGCAGCGGTCACCGTCATCGATAGTTGGTCCAAATCGTTTTGAGGTCCACATATTTGTCGATTGCGTGGGCCGAGCGATCGCGGCCGAAGCCGGACTGCTTGAAGCCGCCGAACGGGGTCGTCAGCGAGGAGCGGTCGTAAGTGTTGATCCAGACGGTGCCCGCGCGAATGGCGCGAGACAGCCGATGCGCAGTGCCCATGTCGCGCGTCCAAACTGCCGCTGCGAGGCCATAGATCGTGTCGTTGGCGAGACGCACGACCTCTGCCTCTGTTTCAAACTGAATAACGACGACGACGGGACCGAAGATCTCCTCCTGTGCGATGCGCATGGCGTTGGTCGCGCCGTCGAGAATGGTCGGCTCGACGTAGAATCCGCCGCTTTCGGCAAAGACGCGCTTCCCGCCATGCGCAAGATGCGCCCCCTCCTCGAGGCCAAGCCGGATGTAACCCAGCACGCGCTCCATCTGTCGTTCGTCGACCAGCGCGCCGAGTTGGGCCTCGGAGTCGAAGGGGTGGCCCAAGGGTATGTGCGCCGTCTGCGCCTTGGCGATCTTCTCGACGAGGGCCTCACGGATCGAAGCATGCGCCAACACGCGCGAGCCTGCGTGGCAGGTTTCGCCCTGGTTGTAGTAGACGCCCCACGCGATCAACTCGGCGGCCGCGTCGAGATTGGCGTCGGGCATCACCACATGCGGCGACTTGCCGCCGCATTCGAGAGCGACCCGCTTCATGTTGCTCTGGCCGGCGTAGACCATGATCAGCTTGCCGACCTCGGTCGAGCCGGTGAAGGCGATCATGTCGACGTCCGGGTGGAGCGCGAGCGGCTTGCCTGCCTTCTCGCCGAAGCCGGGCACGATGTTGAGCAGGCCGTGTGGAAGCCCGGCCTTCTCGGCGAGGCGCCCGAGCGCCAGCGAGCCGAGCGGCGACTGCTCCGCCGGCTTCAGGACGACCGAATTGCCTGCGACCAACGCGGGGCCGAGTTTCCACGCGCCGATGATGAGCGGATAGTTCCACGGCACGATCGCCCCGACGACGCCGAGGGGCTCCTTGCGGACCATGGCGACGTCATGCGCGCCGACCGGCGCGACCTCGTCAAAGAGCTTGTCGGCGTATTCGGCGTAATATTGAATGCAGTTGGCGCAAAAGGGGACATCGACGCTCAGCGAATTGCCGATCACCTTCCCGACGTCGAGCGTCTCCAGGAGCGCGATCTCGTCGGCGTTGTCGCGGATGAGCTCGGCGAAGCGCAACAGCACCTGCTTTTTCTTCTGGGGGTCGGCGTCGCGCCACACGCCGCTCTCGAAGGCCGCCCGAGCCGCCTTCACCGCCCGGTCGACGTCGGGGGCGCCGCAGTCGGCAACAGAGGTGAAAACCTTTCCGTCGATCGGCGAGACCCTGGCGAAGGTCGCGCCGTCGAGGGCGGGGACATAGGCGCCGTCGATGAAGGCGCGGCCTTCAAATTCGAGCGCTGCGGCTCGAGCGAGCCAGCCTTCGCGCGTGGTGGGACGATCGAGCATGTCTAGCGGCCTTCCTTTAAAACCCCATGGGACGATGGCGCGAAGCATTGCTTCCAATTCGCACGGCCTGAACAGACTTTTCTAGATGCAGCGATGCCGGTCGGGGCATGAAGGCTTGCGGCTCGCCCTTCCCTCGAAGCCCTGTCACCATTAAGTAGGAGCCGCTTACTCTCCGGAAAACCTGAACCGATGCCTGAAACGAACCCGGTTGCGCGGCGGCGCACTTTCGCGATCATTTCGCACCCCGACGCCGGCAAGACGACGCTGACTGAAAAAATTCTGCTGTTCGGCGGGGCGATCCAGCTCGCCGGCGAGGTGCGCGCCAAGGCGAACCGCCGACAGACCCGCTCGGACTGGATGGGCATCGAGCGCGAGCGCGGCATTTCCGTCGTCACCTCGGTCATGACTTTCGAATACGCCGACTGCGTCTTCAACCTGCTCGACACCCCCGGCCACGAGGATTTCTCCGAGGACACCTACCGCACGCTGACCGCAGTCGAATTCAGCGGTCATGGTGATCGACGCCGCCAAGGGGATCGAGGCGCGCACCCGCAAGCTGTTCGAGGTCTGCCGGCTTCGGGACATTCCGATCGTCACCTTCATCAACAAGATGGACCGTGAAACGCGCGATCCGTTCGATCTCCTCGACGAGATTGAGAAGACGCTGGCGCTCGATACGGCTCCGCTCAACTGGACGATCGGGCGCGGGCGCTCGCTCGCCGGCGCCTACGACATCCGCCGCAAAAGGCTTCGCGCGCTCGGCAAGGACGCCGCGGAGACGGACGTCTCAGGCCCCGACGATCGTCGGGTCGCGGGGCTCCTGCCCGAGCACGAGCGCGCGCAAGCGATCGACGAACTCCAACTGGCGGTCGAAGGTCTCAAGCAATTCGACAGGCAGGCCTTTCTCGAGGGCCACCTGACGCCGGTGCTGTTCGGCAGCGCGTTGAAGGATTTCGCGGTCAAGGACCTGATCGACGCGATGGCGGAGTTCGCGCCCTCGCCCCGCTCCCAGCCGGCTGCGAACCGCGTGGTCAAGGCGGACGAAGGAAGGATGACCGGCTTCGTGTTCAAGATTCAGGCGAACATGGATCCGAATCACCGCGACCGGATCGCGTTCATGCGCGTCTGCTCGGGCAAGCTGCAGCGCGGCATGCGGGCAAAGCTGGTGCGCACCGGCAAACCGGTGACCTTGAGCGCGCCGCAGTTCTTTTTCGCGCAGGACCGGTCGCTGGCGGAGGAAGCTTTCGCCGGCGACGTCGTCGGCATTCCAAATCACGGAATTCTCCGGATCGGCGACACGCTGAGCGAAGGCGAAGAGGTCCTTTTCCGAGGCGTGCCGAGCTTCGCGCCGGAAATCCTGCGCCGCGTGAAGCTCGCCGACGCGATGAAGGCGAAAAAATTGCGCGAGGCGCTGCAGCAGCTGGCGGAAGAGGGTGTCGTGCAGGTATTTCTGCCATTCGACGGAGCGTCGGCGATCGTCGGCGTCGTGGGCGCGCTGCAACTCGACGTGCTCGTCGAGCGGCTCGAAGCCGAATACGGCCTTCCGGTTTCGCTCGAGCAGAGCCGGTTCGAGGTGTGCCGCTGGGTCGCCTCGAACGACAAGGCGGAGATGCAGAAATTTCTCGCCGCCTACCCGTCGTCGCTTGCCTCCGACCTCGACGGCGCCCCGGTCTTCATGGCTTCGAGCGCCTTCAACCTGCGTTACGAACAGGAGCGCTGGCCGAAGATCGCCTTCGCCGACGTCAAGGACTACCAGAAGGCGGCGGCTTGACGTGACGGAGCCGCGCCCGCTTTAGGCGCTGCGCATGATCAACGATCGCGCTACAGCCGCGAGACGACCGCCAGGCGTCTGATCTCGCCATTCTGATAGGCCCGCAGGAAGGCTTCGTAATCCTTGACGGACACGCATCCGTTAGAATCGCCGTGCGGCCCGAGCATGTAGGGATGCGCGAGCAGCCCCGCCCGACCGTAGATTTCGCCTTCGCCGCCGACAGGATTGAGACGAAGCGCTTGGACCCCATGGAAAGAGGCTTCGCGCAGCTCGAGATCATAGAGATGCGGCGGCGTCGGTCCGACCATGCGCTCGCTCACGTAGCGGGGATCGTCCAGCTTATCGCCAAGGCCAGAGTGAGCCTCGAGTCGGGTTCCGTCGGGGAGATAGACGGTGCGGGCAGAGATGTCGTAGATCGCGGTCTGTCGATCGTAGCCGAACCTGTCGAAACTCGGCCCAGATGAGAAAAAGCCGAAAATCCCTCTGCCGGAATGTTCGGACGAAGCGACTGCCGGAGCTGATGCGACGGTTTGAGAATGGGAAGCTGGAGCCCGCGAAGGCGAGGGAGCGGATGCGACCGCCGACCCGGACGGCCGACCCAACCCCAAGAGCCTTTGCAGGAAGTTCGGTTTGTCGCCGAGAGCTGGCGTGGACGTGTCGCTCGGCGTGAAACGCCGTTCCGGACCTGGCCGCGTGGCCGGCTCTGCAAACTCGGGCGGCCGCGGCGGCGGCAACGGCGCGCTATCCTCGATTCGGGCGACGTCGCGCGTCGGCGGGAGCGGAACGTTTTCCGGCTGAATGAGCGTAGGGGGAGGCGCTGGCGGCGCGGATTCGAGGTCCGGAGACGGAGCGCCCTGCGGTTGCGAAATCGATGCCGAATCCGTCGGCGTAAGGGCTGCGAGGTTGGCGTCTGGTGACCCGGCCCGGCTAGGCGAAGCTGTCTTGGGGAGCCAATCCGGCTCGATGATCATCTGGCCGAATTGAGCGACATCTACGGCTGGCGCCGCCACTTGCGCCGCCGCCAGTCTTGCCCCCGACGAGCGGGGCGCGGCGGGCAGCCGATTGTGCACGACATAAGCCGCAACGCAGCCGATCGAAACCAGAGCCACGACGCCAAAAACGAATTGCGGAACAACGTTGAGGGCTGTGGGTTCGCGATCGAACGAAACCTCGTCGAGTGTTGCTTCTATCCCTTGCATCCTTCGCCTGCGCTTACGCCTCGATAAGACCGGAACGAAAATTAGAGGCTATACGTTTAGGCCCAATTAACGCAATCCGGAGCCGAAGGCCAGCGGGGGCGCAGATCCGCTTTCCGGTCTCGCTGCAACCTTCAATTGGCCACACTCGGCCGTAAAATAACCACTCTCCTATCGGTACGCCTGAACCGCATCAAATCGCACCTGCGGGAGAAGGAGCAACTGACGCCTAGCCCCAAGAAGCTTCTTTGTTCTCAGGCGCTTGAGATGGGTCTGCAAGAGAGCATTGAAATCTAGAAACATCGTTTCGCCGAGAAACCCGAAAGAGGTTGAGGGTCTCAACGCGGCCTTGATCTGAATAAAAAATATCGCGATTTCAGTTACTTAACCTCCAAGGCGAACCATAACGAGGGTAAGTTGTAACATTGGAACGACCCGAAGTTTGGTCTCAGAAAAAAGCCGATTATGGCCAAACTTCATGTTCTGAGCTTCAATTAGGCCAAAGTCCCGCGCGATCGAGCAACCCTTCAACCGCTCCCGGCAACCGGGGCTCCGGTTGGCGCTTTGCTCCGAGCCTACGACGGATGGCATGGGGACCTATGGCCGCTGGACCGTCGGTCCATGGGTCTCGGAGGTCGAACGGCTCTACTTCGGGCAGACCATTTGATCGTCCATCGAAGGGGTGTCTCATGTACAACTCGTTCGGTCTTTTCGTCAACGGCGAGTGGCGCGCCGCGCGCAACGGGCGCACGCTGGACGTCATCGATCCGGCCACGGAGGAGTGCATCGGTTCGATCCCCCATGCGGAGATCGAAGACCTAAACGACGCCCTATCCGCCGCAGCAAGGGCGCAGCGGACATGGTCCGGCGTATCGGGTTGGGAGCGCTCAAGGCTGCTTCGCGCCATGGCGGATATGCTGCGAAGCCGCACTGAGGAGGCGGCCTTGATGATGGCGCGCGAAAGCGGCAAGCCTCTCGCCGAGGCGCGCGGCGAGTTCGGCGCGGCGATCGATCAATTCGACTGGTACGCGGACGAGGCGCGGCGAATCTTTGGTCATACGCTGGCCGGTCGCGATTCGGGCGCGCGGCTCGACGTTCAGTATCGCGCGGTCGGCCCGGTCGCCGCATTCACCGCTTGGAACTTCCCGGCGCTGTTGCCCGCGCGGAAGATTGCGGCTGGTCTGGCCGCAGGCTGCACACTTATCCTCAAACCTTCGGAGGAAACGCCGTCCGGCGCCTTCCTGTCCGCCGAGGCGGCAAAGTGCGCCGGTCTGCCGAACGGGGTGCTCGCCGTCGTGACAGGCGATCCCACAGAGATCTCGCGACATCTGATTGCCTCGCCGGTCATTCGAAAAGTCTCGCTCACCGGCTCCATTCCGGTCGGGAAGCTGATCATGGGGCTTTGCGCGGACGGCCTCAAGCGCCTCAGCCTCGAACTCGGCGGTCACGCCCCCGTTCTCGTCTTCGGCGACGCGGACCCGGTTGCGGCCGGCAAGGCTTGCGCGGCGGCAAAGTTCCGCAACAATGGACAAGTCTGCATTTCGCCGAGCCGCTTCTACGTCCACTCGTCGATTAAGGACGCTTTCGTCGCTGCGATGACCGAGAGCGCAAGAACTCTGAAACTGGGAAGCGGCGTGAACCCCGCCGTGACCTGCGGGCCAATGATCAACGCTCGCGGACGCGAGCGCGTGGAGGCGTTGGTCCAGGATGCGGTCCGGCGCGGCGCAACATTGCTTACAGGCGGCGCGCGTCCGCAGGAGTTCAATCGAGGCTATTTCTTTCAACCGACAGTGCTCGACAACGTCCCGGACGACGCGAGAGTGATGCGTGATGAGCCTTTTGGTCCCGTCGCGCCGATCTCAGCTTTTGACGAGTTCGACGAGGTCGTCGAACGAGCCAATAATACGCCCTTCGGTTTGGCGGGTTACATCTTTACGGCATCGCTATCGCTCGCCAGTCGAGCGGCGTCGGCCCTCGAGGTCGGAATGGTGGGCGTCAATGACATGATGCTCGCGGCGGCCGAGATTCCCTTTGGCGGCGTCAAGGAAAGCGGGTTTGGCCGCGAAGGCGGACAGATCGGAATCCTCGATTACCTCGAACCGCAGTACATCAAGGTTCGACACGCGTGAGATTGTTCTCATGAGCCATGACGAGACGCGCCGCGGGATCCATCGCGGCCTAACGAACTACGGCGACCGCGATTTCAGCGCCTACCTGCGTCGATCGTTCGCCAGCTCGATGGGCTACAGCCGCGAGATGCTCGACCGGCCGATCGTTGGCATCGCCAATTCGGCGAGCGGCTTCAACAACTGCCATCGTCATTTCCCCGAGATGATCGACGCCGTGAAGCGCGGTGTCCTCGCCGGCGGCGGGCTCCCCGTCGAGTTTCCGACGATCTCGCTTGGCGAAGTGTTCCTCAGTCCGACCAGCTTCAAGTTCCGCAATCTCATGTCCATGGATGTCGAGGAAATGATCCGAGCGCAGCCGATGGATGCGGTGGTGCTGGTTGGGGGGTGCGACAAGACCGTGCCGGCTCAGCTCATGGGCGCGGCTTCCGCCGACCTCCCAGCGATCCAGCTTGTCGCTGGCCCGATGTCGACTGGCCGATACCGGGGCGAGCGGCTCGGCGCCTGCACGGATTGCCGTCGGTACTGGGCGAGGTTCCGCGCCGGTGAAATCGGCCGCGAGGAGATCGATGCCGTCGAGCAGCGTCTCGCTTCGACCGCGGGCACCTGCGCCGTGATGGGCACGGCCAGCACCATGGCGTCGCTCGCCGAGGCTTTGGGCATGATGCCGTCGGGCTCGGCGGCAATTCCGGCCGTCGACGCGGACCGGCTGCGCATGGCGGAGGAAACGGGCCGCATCGCAGTCTCTTTGATCGCCGTCGACCATCTTCGGCCGAGCCGGATCATGACCGAGCCGGCGTTCGAGAACGCACTGAGGCTTCTGCTGGCGCTGGGCGGATCGACCAATGCGATCATCCATCTGACCGCGATCGCCGGTCGGCTCGGCATTGGGATCAACCTCCCTCGTTTGAACGAACTGAGCGAAACGACTCCGGTGCTCGTCGATCTGAAGCCCACTGGCGTCGGCTACATGGAAGACTTGCACGCAGCCGGCGGCGTCCCGGCGGTGCTTCGCGAGTTGCGCCATCTCCTGCATCTCGACTGCGTCAGCGTGACCGGAGAGACGCTCGGGGAACGCATCGAGAGGGCGCCGGCCTGGGTTGATCGGGCTTTCATCCGTCCATTTTCGGAACCGGTGCGCGAGAAGGGCGGGTTGGTCGCGCTGTTCGGCAATCTGGCGCCGCGCGGCGCGATCCTGAAGCGCTCGTCGGCGGACCCGAGCCTGTTTGAGCGCGAAGGACGGGCGGTTGTGTTCGAGTCCCTAGAGGATCTGGCGGCCCATATCGACGATCCGGCGCTCGACGTCGATGGAGACGACTTTCTTGTCTTGAAAAACGCTGGCCCGACGAGCGCGGCCGCCATGCCAGAAGCCGGATATCTGCCGATACCGGCGAAGCTCGCGAAAACCGGGGTGAAGGACATGGTCCGCATCTCAGATGCCAGAATGAGTGGCACCGCCTACGGAACGATCGTGCTCCACATCGCACCTGACGCAGCTTCCGGTGGTCCGCTCGCGTTGGTGCGTAACGGCGACCGCATTCGTCTCAGCGTTCGCAGCCGTTCGCTCGAACTCATGGTTGAACAGCCAGAACTCGAACGGCGGCGAGCAGAGTCCCAGGCGTCCGGCGACGCCTTGCCGCTGCGCGGATATTCGCGGCTGTATCGCGAGCAGATCCTTCAGGCTGATGAGGGGTGTGACTTTGAATTCCTGACGGCGCAAAGGCGCGCAAAATAGGGAGTTGGCGAAACGGCGCCATGTGATTTGCGGCTTCGGGGCAGTAGAACGCCGTTCCTTCGGCTCGCGGCGTCGCAAAGTGCCCCTGCACGCCCTATGTGCTTAGCGAGGGCGGCTCAGACGTCGTCGGAGGAGAGACGCATGTTCGGGTCGGCGAGAACGGCGCCGGCAAGTCCATCCTCTTGGGATTTTGCGTATTCCTGTCGCTTTCCAACTTCTTGTTCCGCTTTCGGGCTGTGCCGACGGAAAGACTGCGGAGGTCAGCCCAGCTCGACCGCGATGTCGGCGATCTCGGCCAAGTCATTTAGGTCGGATCTCCGCCAGGAAGCCGGCCCGCTTATTCTGAGTTACTATCGCATCGAGAAAGAGAAAGTCCAAACGATGAGCGTGGCCTTCACCCGAGAAGAAAGCGCCGAGACGGCTGCGGAGGTTGAGCTGCCCGATCGGCCGATTTCGCCGCACCCGAATTTGGTGACCGCGTCGGGCTTGGTGGCGCTGACCAAAGCGATGACGGAAAGTCGCAGTTCCTATGACGCTGCGCAGAAGATCGAGGACGCCGGCGAACGTCGCCGCGCTGTCGCGGTCTGCCTCTCGCGATATGAGATATTTCGCCGATCGTCTCAGGACAGCTCAGCTGATTCCGCCGCGGGCGGAGTTCAGCACGGTCGCTTTCGGGCATCGGGTGACGTACAGACGAGACGACGGCAGGCGCCAGGCGTTTAGAATCGTAGGGGAAGACGAAATGGATCCTCGGAATGGATCCATTTCGTACGTCTCCCCAGTCGCGCGGGCTCTGATCGGCGGAGCCGCGGGCGATATTGTCCTGGTGGGCGACCACGAGATCGAAATTCTCGCCATCGAGTAGGACGGGAACGCTATGTTATCGAGTTGACACACTGACTCGACCTGCATCAAGAACGTGCGAGCGTCGTTGCGCGGATTGCCAGAGTTTGCAGCTGCAGCGGCGTCGACGACACCAGCGAGACCTCATCTGCGGGAGCGGACGACGTGAAGGTGCGCCGCTTACTCGATCCCGACGAAGCGCTGCGTCGTCTCGAAGCTCGAACTCGGGCCGTTGCACGCGCAGCTCCGTCTCGGCATGGAGCGCGAGCACGAGGCGCAGGCCTTTGGCCAGGGGCTGAGCTTTCTGCACCTCGAGAACCTGCCCCTGATGCAGGTGATGATTGAGGTAGCACTTCGCGTCACGGGGACCTATTGGCTGGGCTTGGCGAACGCGGGCAAGGTGCAGCTGCGCCGCAACATCGTGCGGCTCACGAAACTGCCCGGGGCCTTCGACGGCTTCACCATCCTGCATCTGAGCGACCTCCATGCAGACCTGAGCGTCCCCGCAATGCGCCGAGCCGCCGAACTCGCGCATGGCCTCGAATATGATCTCTGCGTACTGACGGGAGACTATCGCGGTCGCACCCACGGCGATTGCGGACCCTGCCTCGAAGGTGTCGCGCGCTTGTGCGACGCGCTGCATGGCGACGTCTATGCAGTGCTGGGCAACCACGATTTCGATCACCATGGTTCCCGACCTGGAGGCGCTCGGCATCCGGATGCTGCTCAACGAATGCGTCGTCATCGAACGCGGGACGGCTTCGATCTATCTCGCGGGGGTCGACGACGCGCACTTCTACCGGGCCGACAACATCGAAAAAGCAGCAGCGGAGATCCCTCATGGCAGCGTTTCTGTCTTGCTCTCGCACACTCCTGAAATTTACCGGCAGGCGGCGCACGCCGGCTTCGATCTGATGCTGAGCGGGCACACGCATGGCGGGCAGATTTGCCTGCCTGGCGGCATTCCCATCCTGCTCGAAGCCAATTTGCCGCGAGCCTTCGCCGCCGGCGCATGGCGACATGCGGGAATGGCGGGCTATACCTCGGTGGGAACGGGGTCCTCGGTGGTTCCGGCGCGCTTCAACAATCGGCCTGAGATTACCCTTCACCAGCTTACGTGCGGCGCGCGTCAGTAGGGCCGGTCCCGTAAGCCGACGGCGAAGAAGAGCCGTGACGCCGCCAGCTCTCCGACGAAGAACGCCAATACGATCGCGACGACGTCGATAGGACGGAGTGGCAGATAGGCGGCGCAGGCGAGCGCGGGAAACAGAGATTCCGGAATCTGGTCGAGACCCAGCGTCATGCTGCTCGGTTCGAGCCCGAACCGTCGTTTGACGAATGAAGAGAGGCCGTCGCCCACCATGGCGGAAATGGCGGCGAACACGCCCAGCGCCCACGGGAGACCGATCAGAACCGCCACGCAGGTCGCGAGAACAATGGCTGAGGCGAGGCCCCGCCAAGTCTTGGAATGACCGAGGAGAGGATGGCCATCGCGCAGGACGATCTTCCCATCGATCGGACGGGCAGGTCTTGCTCTCAGCACCCGCGCGACAAGGACCGGAGCCCCGTTCGCTGCACCGATCAGGATAAGGCTTTGAATGATTGCTGGTGCGTGAGCGGAGATATACATTTCGATGCGCCCCGCCACTTCCTGACCAGTAGCGTCGCGCCAGCTCCTGGGACACCGTTTAGTCGACCGCAGCCTGTTGATTTAAAGGCAAGCAGCCAATTTCAAAAAACTGAAGAAACAGTCTCAGCAACTAACCCCGCTCCTGATCCGCCGGTTCCGAGCTATCGTTCGCAGTCAGTCAAAAAACTGACATACCGCGAAGGCCCAGGGAGGGCGCACATGCTCGGCAGCTTCTTCAAGTTGGCTGAATTACAGACAAACGTTCGAACGGAAATCATTGCTGGCGTCACGACCTTCGTCACGATGGCCTACATCATCTTCGTTAATCCGAAGATTCTTTCAAGCACAGGGATGGACGCCAATGCCGTCTTCGTCGCGACTTGCCTTGCGGCGGCGATCGGCTCGGCCGTCATGGGCTTCTGGGCAAACTGGCCGATCGCCATGGCGCCGGGGATGGGGCTCAACGCTTTCTTTGCATTCACAGTCGTCGGGAAGCTCGGCTACAGTTGGCAGCAGGCGCTCGGCGCCGTCTTCATTTCGGGCGTGATCTTCCTGATCCTCTCGCTCACTGGGATCCGGCGCTGGCTCATCGCAGGCATTCCTCATTCCATGCGCAGCGCGATCGCGGCGGGCATCGGACTCTTCTTGGCGCTTATCGCGATGAAGAGCGCGGGACTCGTCGTCGCCAACCCGGCCACCTACGTGACGCTCGGCGACATGACCTCTGCGGGCGTGCTCCTCAGCATTCTCGGATTCTTCGCGATCGCGTCTCTGGACGCGCTCGGTGTTCCAGGCGCGATTCTGATCGGAATTCTTCTCGTCACAGTCGCCTCCATTCTGACGGGCGTCAGTGCGTTCGGCGGCATAGCCTCGGCGCCGCCTTCCGTAGCCCCGACGTTCATGAAGCTTGATCTTCCCGGAGCCTTGCACGGAGGAATCCTTCACGTCGTGCTCGTCATGGTCCTGGTCGAAGTTTTTGACGCGACAGGGACGCTGATCGGTATCGCCAAACGCGCCGGACTTCTCATTTCGGGACCCACGCACGCCAATATGGGCCTCAGCCGGGCGCTCATGGCCGACTCGACCGCCATCGTCGCAGGGTCGTTCCTCGGTACGTCATCTACGACAGCCTATGTCGAGAGCGCCGCGGGGGTGCAGGCGGGCGGGCGTTCCGGCCTGACCGCGATCGTCGTGGCCGTCCTGTTCCTCCTGGCGACATTCCTTGCGCCGCTCGCCGGTTCTGTTCCCGCGCAAGCGACTGCGCCCGCGCTGCTCTATGTCGCGACACTGATGCTGCGCGAACTTTCCGAGGTCAAATGGCACGACGTTACGGAGACCGCGCCAGCGGTCTTGACCGCCATCGCTATGCCTTTCACCTACTCGATCGCCAACGGCCTCGCCTTCGGCTTCGTCAGCTACGCCGCGATCAAGCTTCTGACCGGTCGCGGCAGGGAGGTCCATGCCGCGACCTGGCTGGTCGCGGCGCTCTTCGTGGCGCGCTTCGTCTTCTATCCGCAGGGCTGAAGAAACGTCCGCCGGGCGTCGAGCCCGCGCCGGCGGATGCGGCCGTTTCCGCGCGAGTTTCAGAAGACTCCCTTAAGCGACCGGATCGCAAAATCGACGAAGAGCCGCACCTTGGGGTCCTGAAATTCACGGTGCGGCATCAGGCAGCCCATCTGGGCGCCGATTGGCGGCGTATCGGATAACACCTCGACAAGCTTGCCGGCATCGAGAGAGGGCTTCACCTCGTAGTGCGGACGATTGGCGATCCCCGCGCCTTCGAGGGCCCAGGCCGTCAGGACATCGCCGTCATCGGCGTCGAACTGCCCCGCGACCATCAGCTTGCGCGGCCCCTCGGGAGTCATCAGCACCCAGAAATACTCCGGCGAACGCGGAAAGCGAAGCAAGAGACAGTTGTGATCCATCAGGTCGTCCGGCGAGAGAGGCGCCCCGCGCTTGGCGAGATAGATCGGCGATGCGACAAGCACGCGCCGGCAGTCCGCGATCTTACGCCAGCTCAAGCCAGAGTCTTCAGGTTGCCCTAAGAAAAAGGCGACGTCGATGCCTTCCTCGACGATATTCACAGCCCGGTCGGAGAGACGCAAGCGAATCTGGATTTCCGGGTGGCTCTCGCAAAAACGAAGAACGATCGGGGCGATCAACCGGCGCCCGAGTCCTAAAGGCGCGACAAGTCGCAGCACGCCCTGCGGCGTTCCGGAATAAGAGGCCAGCATCGCCTCTGTCTCGTCGAGCGCAGCGATAACCTTGCGAGCGTTCTCATAAAGAACGGCCCCGATCTCAGTGGGGGCGAGTTTGCGCGTCGTGCGATTGAGCAGTCGGACACCGTAGCGCGATTCCAGATCCTTGATCCGGTTCGAGGCAGCCGCGGGCGTCAGCCGCAGGTCCCGGCCCCCGGCGGAAATCGAGCCGCGGGCCACGACGCGCACGAACACGCGAAGACTGTCCAGGTTAGACACGGGCGCCTCGATTTTCAAGAAAACCGTTGAAACAGTTCCCTGTATCGAGCGGTTTTCGTCTCCCCGTTTTTGGCATTCTATCTCCAACGACAAGGAGAGATGCAATGGGTGGGGAGGTCCGGTTTCTTCTAAACGGCGGCGAGGCTCGCCTGTGCGACGTCGGTCCAGGCGACACGCTTCTCGACTTTCTCCGTCTCGAGCGCCGTCTGACCGGAACCAAGGAGGGTTGCGCGGAGGGCGATTGCGGCGCCTGCTCGGTCCTGGTCGGCCGCCTGCGCGATGGCGGACTGGTCTATGAGCCGGTCAACGCCTGCATTCGGTTTCTCGCGTCCTGCCACGGCTGCCATGTCGTAACTGTGGAACATCTAACGGGTCCGGACGGAGCGCTGCATCCCGTCCAGAAGGCCATGGTCGAGCGCCATGGTAGCCAATGTGGCTTCTGCACCCCGGGTATCGTCATGGCGCTGTACGGGTTGTGGATGGCGAACGCTGACCCGTCGGTGATCGACGTCGAAACCGCCCTGCAGGGAAACCTCTGCCGCTGCACGGGTTATGAGCCGATCGTCAAGGCGGCGCTCGCGGCCGCGAAGGCGGGCGGGCAGGCGCTGGACGCCCTGAATGTCGAACGCGAGACAGTCCGAACTCGGCTGTCGGGAATGGCGGGACATCGCGTCGACGTCAGGCGCGGCGACCAACGCGCCATCGTCCCCGCGACCGTCGACGATCTCGCGACGACCTTGGTCGAGAACCCCAACGCAGTACTCGTCGCGGGCGCGACCGATGTCGGTCTCTGGGTCACAAAATCCCTTCGTGCGATCAGTCCCGGCGTTTTCATCGGTCACCTGATGAAGGAAATCGCCGTCTCGGACGCCGAGCTTCGCATCGGAGCCGGCGTCACCTATTCCGAATTCCTGCCCGTCGTTCGAAACCATCTGCCGGAGGTCGAAGACTACGTGCTGCGCGTCGGCGGCTGGCAGGTTCGCAACGCGGGCACGATCGGCGGCAACATTGCCAATGGCTCCCCGATCGGCGAGATGCCGCCGTTGTTGATCGCGCTCGGCTCCCGGATCGTTTTGCGGCGCGGCTTCTCTCGACGCGAGATCGCGCTGGAGCATTTCTTCATCGAATATGGCAAACAGGATCGGGCGCCGGGCGAATTCGTCGAGACCGTCGTCATTCCACGGCCGCGCGGCGCGCGGATCGCCGCCTACAAGGTCTCCAAGCGCGCCCATGCCGACATTTCCGCGGTATCGGCCTGTTTCTACGTCCGCGAGAAGAGCGGTCAGATCCTTGAAGCGCGCGTCGCTTTTGGCGGCATGGCCGGCACGCCTAGGCGGGCGCCGCAAGCCGAAGCCGCGCTCAACGGACGTCCATTCACGCGCGAAACCTTCGAAGCCGCGGCGAGAGCCGTCGACGAAGACTTTGTCCCGCTGACCGACTGGCGCGCCAGCGCCGATTACCGCCGCAGGATCGCGGCCAATCTGTTCCGTCGATTCTGGCTGGAACAATCCGGAGGCGGCGAGCCGGTCCGAATCCGTCGAGCTGCGGGGTTCTAGGATGAAGCACGACCATATCGCGAGTCGCCGTTCCCTCGGCGCAACGGCCGTCGGAGCAGCCAATCAGGACGTCTTTCACGAATCGGCGATCAAACATGTCACGGGCCGCGCGGAATATACCGACGACCTGGCCGAGCCGACCGGAACGCTGCACGCTGCGCTCGGATTGTCGACCGTTGCCCATGGCCGGATTCTCTCGACGAATCTCGATTCGGTCCGGTCCGCGCTTGGCGTCGTCGACGTCCTCACTGCGGCGGACGTCCCCGGCAGCAATGACGTAAGCCCGACCGGCAAAAACGATGATCCGATCTTCGCGGCCAAGGAAGTCCTGTTCCACGGGCAGCCGATATTTGCGGTGATCGCGCAAACCCGCGATCAGGCGCGGCGCGCCGCGCGACTGGCCAAGATCGAATACGAAATCCGACCTCATCATCTCGATCCGCTCGCCGCGCGCGCAGCCGGAATGGACTATGTGACCGAGCCCCTCAAGCTGCGGCGCGGCGAACCCGAGAAGGCCATGGCGAAGGCGCCGCGTCGCGCTTCAGGCCGCTTCGTCATCGGCGGGCAGGACCACTTCTACCTCGAGGGGCAGATCGCAATGGCGGTCCCTGGCGAGGACGAAGAGATGACGATCTTCGTGTCGACCCAGCACCCGACCGAAGTGCAGCACATGGTGGCGCACGCGCTCGGGACGCATTCCAACGCGGTGGTGGTGAATGTACGCCGCATGGGAGGAGGGTTCGGGGGCAAGGAGACGCAGATGAATCTGTTCGCCTGCGTCGCCGCGATCGCGGCTCGACGAACCCGCCGCGCCGTCAAGATCCGCCCCGACCGCGACGAAGACATGATCGCTACGGGCAAGCGCCACGATTTCGTCGTGGATTATGAGGTTGGGTTCGACGATTCGGTCGAATCCTCGCGGTCACCGGCGACTGGCACGGGCGGTGCGGCATGTCCGCCGACCTCTCCGGTCCAGTGACGGATCGGGCGCTGTTTCATGCGGACAACGCCTATTTTTACCCAGACGCGGAGCTGCGCTCGCATCCCTGGCGCACCCATACCGTCAGCAACACCGCGTTTCGAGGTTTCGGCGGCCCACAGGGCGTCGTCGTCGCCGAGCGCATTATCGAGGACATCGCCTATGCCACGGGCCAGGACACGCTCGCGGTGCGCAAGGCCAACCTCTATCGGAACGGCCAGACGACGCCGTACCACCAGACGATCGAGGATCAGATCCTGCCGAGGATCTTCTCGGAACTCGAGGACAGCAGCGATTATGCGAGTCGACGGCAGGCGGTGCTCGCGTGGAATGCGAAGGGCGGCGCGATCCGGCGCGGCATCGCACTGACGCCGGTCAAATTCGGGATCAGTTTCACGGCGACCCATTACAATCAGGCCGGCGCCCTCGTCCATATCTACTCCGACGGTTCGATCCATCTCAATCATGGCGGCTGCGAGATGGGGCAGGGACTGCACACCAAGGTCATGCAGGTCGTGGCCGACGCCTTTCAGGTCGACATCGATCGGATCAAGGTCACGAAGACGACAACCGAAAAGGTGCCGAACACATCCGCCACGGCCGCTTCCTCCGGCAGCGATCTGAACGGCATGGCCGCGCTCGACGCCTGCGAACAAATAAAAGAACGTCTCGTCCGCTTCCTTTGCGATTCGCAGGACATAACGCGCGATGAGATTGCTTTCGTTCGCAATCACGTCGTCCTGCGGGGCGACGCCATTCCCTTCGAGACCGTAGTCGCCAGAGCCTATGCGGCGCGCGTGCACCTCTCCGCCGCCGGTTTCTACGCCACCCCGAAAATCCATTGGAACCGGGCAGAAGGGCGAGGACGACCCTTCTATTACTTCGCCTACGGGGCCGCTTGCGCAGAGGTTTCTGTCGACACGCTGACCGGCGAATACGCGGTCGAACGCGTCGATGCGCTTCATGACGTCGGCCGTTCGCTCAACCCGGCAGTCGACAGGGGCCAGGTGGAAGGCGCCTTCGTCCAGGGAATGGGCTGGCTGACCAGCGAGGAATTGTGGTGGGACGACAAGGGGCGGCTCCGCACCCACGCTCCCTCGACCTACAAGATCCCGCTCGCGTCGGATCGTCCCAAGGTCTTCAACGTCAATCTCGCCGAGTGGTCGGTCAACAAGGAGCGGACGATCAAACGCTCGAAGGCGGTCGGCGAACCTCCCTTCATGCTCGGGATATGCGTGTTCGAGGCCATTGGAATGGCCGTCGCCTCGGTAGCCGGCTATCGCCTGGCGCCGCGCCTCGACGCCCCGGCGACCCCCGAACGGGTGCTGATGGCCATCGAACGCCTGCGGGAAGGGGCCGCGCCATGATCCGGGTCCGGGTCGTTCGAACTCTGGGGCTCGACGCCGCGTGAAAAAGGCGCCGAAGTGTTCGTCGGACGCGACCGGCTGATCGGCACCATCGGCGGCGGTCAGCTGGAATATCTTGCTGTCGATCGCGCGCGACAGATGCTCATCCGGGGAGAAGCCGAAGCCGCGATGACCGTCACGCTCGGCCCCGAGATCGGCCAGTGTTGCGGCGGCCGGGTCGAGCTGTCGCTCGACCGGGCGCTTCCCGCCCGGCGAGAACCCGGTCCACCCGTCATGATCTTCGGCGCGGGCCATGTCGGCAGAGCGCTGGCGCAAGCCCTGCGACTTCTGCCTCTCTCCCCCAGGCTTATCGACGAGCGCCAGATGGAACTGGACTTGGCTTGCTCGGGCACTCCCACGACCCTCTCCGCCCTTCCCGAAGCGGAGATCCGCGCTGCGCCTCCCGGCGCCGCCTTTGTCATTCTCACACACGATCATGCGCTCGACTTCCTGCTCGCGGTCGAAGCGCTCAGGCGTAGCGACGCGGCCTATGTCGGCATGATCGGGAGCCGCACCAAGCGCGCGACATTCACACGATACGCCGCTCGCGAAGGTGTCGATGCGCGCACGCTTGTCTGCCCGATCGGCGCCGGTTTCCCGCGGGACAAGCGGCCAGAAGTGATCGCCGCCTTCGCCGCCGCTGAAATTCAGGCGCGAATGATCGAGCACGCCGCTCGGAGCGCCGATGCATTTGAGCCGCGCGCCGCCTGTCCGCCCCTTTTGAAGATCGAGTCCTGACGATGAAGACGCTCCTGCGTGGACGCATTCTGACCTTCCACGCCGACCCCACCGAGTCCGAGGATAACCATCGCTATATCGAGGACGGCGCTATCCTCGTCGAGAGCGGTCGCATCGTCCGCGTCGGGAGCTACGCCGAAGTCTCCGAGCCGGGCGTGGCCGAGATCGATCATCGCCCTTACCTCATCATGCCTGGCTTCATCGACCCGCATATCCACTTTCCCCAGGTCCAGGTCATCGCAAGCTGGGGCGCACAGCTCCTCGATTGGCTGGACCGCTATACGTTCCCGGAAGAAGCCCGCTATCGCGACCGGCCTCACGCGGAGGCTATGGCCGCGGCTTTCCTCGACCAGCTTCTCGTTCATGGGACGACGACAGCCTGCGCTTTCGCGTCGGTTCATCCCGAAAGCGTCGACGCGCTCTTCGCAGCTTCGCAGGCGCGTGGCATGATGATGATCGCCGGAAAGGTCATGATGGACCGGAACGCGCCGGACGCCGTGCGGGACACGGCGCAACGCTCCTACGACGAGAGCAAGGATCTGATCGCGCGTTGGCACGGAAAAGGGCGCTTGCGCTACGCGATCACGCCCCGCTTCGCGATCACCTCGACGCCGGAGCAGATGACGTCTGCTGGAGCTCTGGCGGCCGAACATCCTAACATTCACATCCAGACTCATCTAAGCGAGAACCTTGCGGAAATCGACACCACGCTGTCGCTCTATCCGAAGGCGCGCGATTATCTCGACGTCTACGAAACCTACGGACTGCTCGGGCCGCTGAGCCTGATGGGCCACGCTGTTCATCTCCGGCCCCGCGAGATCGCCCGGATGGCGGAGACCGGCGCGCGCGCGGTATTCTGCCCGACCTCCAATCTCTTTCTTGGCTCCGGCCTGTTCGACGCGGCCGGGCTCCGAGAAGCCGGTGTCGTGTCCGCCGTGGCGACCGATGTCGGCGGCGGCACCAGCTATTCGCAGCTGCAGACCTTGAACGAGGGCTACAAGGTTCTGCAGTTGCGTGGACAGAAGCTCCATCCTTTGTCCGCGTTTCATTGGGCGACGCGTGGCAACGCTTTGGCCTTGGGCGTTGCCGACCGGATCGGGTCGTTGCAGGCGGGAGCCGACGCGGATCTGGTGGTGCTCGATGCCCGCGCGACGCCGGCCATGGCGCTGCGCGCCGAGCGGATCGAGAGCTTGGCGGAAGAGCTGTTCCTGCTTCAGATTCTGGGCGACGATCGCGCGGTCGTTGAGACGTATGTAGCGGGCCGACCTATGAAGACCGTCCGTATCTTCAGCGGGCGCAGCGTGCGGGCGGACGTTGGATACATGCGCGCGGCATCGTGAGGGCCGCGCGGGCGGCGCACTCTCTTCGCGTGGACGGCCGCATGTTGCCCCCCGCGCCTGAAGGCGAGAGGATTTATCGACGAAATTTGAAAGTGACGGAATTATTCCCGCATTCTCATAAGCCGTCGGCCAGTCTATTGTCCCGGCTTGCTCATGCGCCTGAAAACGGCCGGAGCGGGAGGGAACCATGGCTTCGAACGGACACGAATCGGGCGGCGTCGATCAGATGCTGCCCCCAGCAAAATTAGCGACGCTGGGACTTCAACATGTTCTGGTGATGTACGCGGGCGCGGTGGCCGTGCCGTTGATCATCGCGGGCGCGCTCGGCCTGCCTGCGGAGCAGCGGGCGATCCTGATCTCGGCCGACATCCTTGCTTGCGGGCTCGCCTCGCTCGTCCAGTCGCTCGGCCTTCCCTACGTGGGCATCCGGATGCCGGTGATGATGGGCGTAACCTTCGCGTCGGTCGCGCCGATGCTCGCGCTCATCGTCGCCGCCAAGGAGGTTGGCGGCGCAGGCTTCGTTCCGACCTCGCCGCTCCTGATCGTCTATGGCGCGGTCATCAGCGCGGGTGTCTTCGCCATCGTTGTGGCGCCGCTCATGAGCTCCCTTATCCGCCTGTTTCCCGCCGTCGTCACCGGCTCGATCATTCTCATCATCGGCGTGTCGCTGATGCGGATCGGCGTCGACTGGGCCGAAGGACCGCATGTGGTTCCGAATATCGTCGACGGCGTCTTCAAGGGCATGATTCCAAATCCAAACCGGGACGCGCTCGGCGGATTTCGGCCTGTCGCTGGTCGTGCTCCTCGTCATTCTCGGCGTCAGCAAATTCGGCAAGGGATTCGTCGCCAACATCTCGGTGTTGATCGGCCTCGTCGCCGGCGCCGTCGTGGCCGCGGCGATGGGCAGGATGAATTTCGCGGCGGTCGGCTCGGCGCCGGCCGTCGGAATTGTGTTGCCCTTCCAGTTTGGCATGCCCCAGTTCTCGCTCGGGCCGATCGTGACCATGTGCATCGTGATGGTCGTCGTGATGATCGAGTTGACCGGCATGTTCCTGGCGCTCGGCGAGATGACCGGCAAGCAGATCGGCCCCGACGACATCGCCCGGGGCCTACGCGCCGACGGGGTCGGCACGATCATTGGCGGGGTCTTCAACGCCTTCCCCTATACGTCATTTTCCCAGAACGTCGGCCTTGTGGGCGTGACCGGCGTGCGGTCGCGCTATGTCGCTGCCGCCGGCGGCGCGATCCTCATCGTGCTCAGCGTCATTCCGAAGCTCGCAGCGCTGGTCGCCTCGGTCCCGGTCGAGGTCCTCGGCGGCGCGGGGATCGTGATGTTCGGCATGGTTGCGGCGACGGGCGTGCGCATCCTCGGAGGTATCGATTTCCGCCACCGTCACAACCTGTTCATCATCGCCATCGCGATCGGATTCGGTCTGATCCCGACCGTGGCGCCGGACTTCTTCAGGAATTTCTATGGCCCGCTCAAACCCGTTCTCGGCTCCGGAATCATCCTGACGACGCTCGTCGCGGTCGCGCTGAACGCCTTCTACAACGGGGTCGGGTCGGTGGAGACTGCAGAGCATCAGTTGGCGGACGCGGCCCGCGCCGCCGATCATTGACCTGCGTCTCCCGAGGGGATTCGGTCACGGGACCCAGCGGCCCGTGACCGCCTGGAAGGTCGCCGACTGCACGCGTTTCCGTGGCCGTCGGCCTCGGGCTTGCCCTCGATGCCCGTGCCCGCGCTGAGGTCGGCGCCGGTCACGACGAAGAAATGTCGACGCAGGTCGACGAAGTCCCGAGGACTGCCGCGTTCGGCCATGGCGCTAGGCTACCGCCGGAAGGCAAAACTCGCGATGAGGCTGCTCAGCGCCGACGTGGACATTGATTGCGCAGATGGGGTACGGTCACCAGAAAAAGGTGACGCCGCGCTCCCGATGCGGCGGCGAGCGGAGGAACACGGATGGGCCGATTGCGGTTTTGCGCGGCGGTCTTCGCAGTCGCGATGGGCTTCCTTGCCGGGGTGGCGGCGCGTGCTGAGCAGACGCGCCATTTCAGTTTCGCCTATGACCAGCCGCATTCGACCGGCTACGGTATCGCCGCCGACCTCTTCAACGGCAAACTCATGGAGATGAGCCACGGGTCGATGACGATCGACCAGTTTCCTGGCGCGCAATTGGGGCAGGAGCCCCAGATGCTGCAGAAGATCCGCACCGGTGACATCGATTTCATGATCAGCTCGACCGCCAATGCGGCGACCGTCGCGCCAGAGTCGGGCGTGCTGTCGATCCACTATCTCTTTCGGTCGGAAGACCAGTTGATCAAGGCGATCGGCGACCCGCGGCTGATCGCGGCGGTAAGGGAGATGTTCGACGCAACCGTCAAGGAGGGGCACGTGCTGGCGCTCGCCACGCTCGGCCTTCGCGATCTCTACGGCAAGCGCCCGGTCACCTCGGTTGGCGACCTGAAGGGCTTCAAGGTGCGCGTCCAGGCGACCCCGACCGAGGACACCCTGTTTCCCGCCTACGGCGCGCAGACCGTCCACATGCCGTTCGGCAGCGTCTATACCTCGCTGCAGACCGGCGTCGTCGATTTCGCCGAGAATGGCGTCAACGTCTACGACTCGAACAAGCACTACGAGGTGGCGCCGGTGCTGTCGATGACCGAGCACGAGGCCAACAACAGCGTCATCTGGGTAAGCGACAAGCTATGGTCGTCGCTGACCGACGAGCAAAAGGGATGGGTGCAGGCGGCGGCCGCCGAGGTCGGCGCAAAGCAGCCGGCGCAGGCGATCGCGCTCGAGCATAAGTCGCTCGCCAAGCTCCAGAAACTCGGCGTTAAGGTCGTCACGAACGTGGACAAGGCGAGCTTCATCAAGATCGCCGAACCGTTGCAGGACAAGCTCGCCAAAGGACTCGGCCCGCACGCCGAAAAGATCCTGCAAGTCTGCCGCTCGATCGAATAGGCGATGGACGGGTGCGCCGACCTCGTCCTCGCCGCCGATCGTCACCTGAAGTGGCGGGCGCTCGACCCGCTGGAGCGCATTCTGATGCAGCTCTGCGGCGTCTGCCTCATCGGCTTCACCTCGACCACCTTGCTTGACGTCGTGGCGAGAGTGGCGGGTCACCCTCTTCTGTGGCCGCAAGAGGTGACCTCGGCGTTCTTCATCTACGGCGTCTTCATCGGCGCCTCGGTCGCGACGCGGCGTAACGACCACCTGCAGCTGCTTGCCTTGACCGAGTCGATGAGCGGCGTGACGCGGCGGGCCTTCGAGGTCTCAAATCGCGCCATTGTCATGGGCGTCGGCCTCTTCCTCGTCGTTTACGGCTGGCAGAATTTCCTTACCGGCTTCGGCAGTTTTCGCATGCCGTCGATGCTGCCCATCGCCTATCTCTACGCGCCGATTCCGCTGTGCGGCGCGCTGGTGGCGTTGTTCAGCCTCGAACAGATCGTCAACGGCCTGCGCCACGGCTTTGAGGCCCCGTCGCCCACGGCCGCCGCTTAGACCCGATGCCCAACAGCGCCATCCTTTTGATCATGACGGCGCTCTTTCTGGCGCTCGGTTATCTCGGTGTGCCGGTTGCGTTTTCGTTGATGGCGGGAGTCATCGTCGGCACGATGCTGACGCCGGTCTCGTTGCAGTCGATCGTCGGGCAGGCGTTCAACGGCGTCGATTCGGAAGCCCTGCTGGCGATCCCGTTCTTCCTTCTGGTCGGCGAACTGATGACGTCGGCGAACGTGGTCGTTCGCATCGCCGAACTTTCGCAAGCTCTGGTCGGCCACATTCGCGGCGGACTTGCGCAAGTGACCACGGTCTTCAGCATGTTCTTTTCCGGCATGTCGGGGTCGTCGTCGGCCGACGTCGCGGTGTTGAGCCGGACGATGGCTCGTCCGATGGCGAAGGAAGGCTATTCGCCGGCCTTTGTCGCCGCGCTCATCGCCGCCGCCTCCACCATCGCCAATCTGGTGCCGCCGAGCATCATGGCGGTCGTCTACGGCGCGGTGGGCAATGTCTCGATCGCCGGGCTGTTTCTCGCCGGCATCCTGCCCGGCCTGATGATCGGCGCCGGCCTGATGGTCTTCTGCTATTTTTTCGGGCCGGTCGGCTTTCGCCGGCCGCGCTCGAGTTTCCGCAATCTCCTTGCGGCTGCACGAGCCGCGACGCTGCCGGCGCTGATCCCCGTGATCCTGCTCGGCGGCATCATGACGGGTTGGTTCACCCCGACCGAAGCCGGGGTCGTCGCCGTTGCGTACATTCTCGTCGTGGTCATTCCAGCGCTCAATCCGCGCCACATGCGGTCGGTGTGGCGCGACTTCGTGCAGGCCGGACTTATTTACTCGCTGCCGCTGATAACCATCGCCGCGGCCTCCGCGTTCGGGTGGATGCTCGCCTATCTGCGCGGCCCGATCGTCGTTTCGGCATGGATCGGCGATGTCGCCGGCGGCGATCCGCGCGCCATCATGTTCCTTCTGGTTGCGGTGTTCACCATCGTCGGCGACTTCATCGAGCCGATCCCGGCGATCGTCATCTTCATGCCGATCGTCAACCAGCTCACCGACCAGGCGTCGATCAACAGCGTGCATATGGGCATCGTGCTCATCGTCACGCTGGCCTTCGGCTTGATCACGCCGCCTTACGGGCTGTCGCTCCTGATGGCGTCCAAATTCGTCGGCGCTCGCTTTTCCTCGAGCCTGCGGGCGTCGCTGCCGATCTACGTGATCTTCTTCGCAACGATCGCCTTCGCGATCTTTTTCCCGAAGGCGGTGCTCTGGTTGCCGAAGATGCTATTTCCGGAATTGGTCGGCTGCTTTAAGGCGCCGGACGGCGGGAAGTACATCTGCCCGTGAGCGCGGTCAGTCGAATCGGTACAGCGCCGCCGGGTTGTCGACCAGGATGCGGTTGCGGGTCGCTTCGTTTGGCGCCCAATCGGCCATCAGGTCGAACAGGACGGCGTCGTCGGGCTTGGCGTCGGCTTTTTCGGTCGGATGCGGCCAGTCGCTGGCCCAAACGAGGCGCTCCGGCGCGGCCTTCACGTAGCCGCGGGCGACCTTGCTGACATCGGCATACGCGGGCGGACCCGTGCGGGTGTCCTGGTAGGCGCCGGAAAGCTTGACCCAGGTCCGGCCCTTGTCGAGGAGCCTCAGCACCAACGCGAACGCCGGATGATCGACGCCGGCCGGTTCGGGAATGCGGGCCATGTGGTCGAACACGATCGGCGAGGGGAGCCGCTGCAACAGGTCGGCATTCTCGACGATGTGGTCGCCGAGCATATGGATTTGGACATGCCAGCCGAGATCGTTGACGCGCTTCGACAAGGGCTCAAGCATATCGATGGTGGTGGCGCCGGACTGGACGAGGTTGAAGCGGATGCCGCGAACGCCGAGATCGTTCAACCGCTTGAGCTCTGCGTCGGTGACGCTTGTGTCGACCACCGCGACGCCGCGGGCCGTCGCGCCGAGCTTGGCCATTGCATCGAGGGTGCAGGAATTGTCGGTTCCGTAGGTCGACGGCGTGACCACGACGTTGCGCGTCGTTCCGATCCGCTTCTGGAACAGGCGATAGGCATCGACGGTCGCATCGGGCGGCCGCAGCTTGGCGTTGGGGGCGACCGGAAAGCGGCTGTCGTAGATATGCATGTGGCAGTCGCAGGCGTTCGCCGGCGCCTTCAGCCTAGGCGGTTCGGTTCCCGCCGACCACGGCACGGCCTGCTGCGTCTGTCCTTTGGAGGCGTTCAACCCGGCGGCTGCGATCACCGTCGCTCCCATTGCTGTGAGAAAGGCTCGGCGCGGAACGAGGGGGCTCATGCTTCTATCCTCCCTGTGGCTTTTGCGAAACCCCGCTGGCAGTCGCAATCAGGATAAGACAGTCGCCGCGCGCTTCAAAGTCCCGGCGGGCAACCTTCGCTCGCAGCGTCGGCAATGGCGCCGTTTCGAAGCCGGACGGCCCCGCTTGACCCCCGCGAGATATCCCTGCATTGGGCCGATCAGGGAACTTCAGTTCCCTGAGGCGCCGATTGAATTCCCTGTTCGCCCGCGTAGGGAATTTTGCTGGAACCGCCTCGACTCATTGCGCTTTTTGAGGCGATTTCCGCCCGAATGGCCCGATATATAAAAGAAATCCCTGTATTTTTCCCTGATCCAGGGAATATGGCCTGCTCCAGGCTCGGGCCTCCTGAATTGAAGGCCTGCTCTGCTCTGGGCGACGTTCCCACTCGCTCCCGCGCGGCGCTGCGTCGCCCGGGCCCCCAATCCAGTGAGGGCTACCGGCGCCTGCGTCCGGGGCCGAGCGCCTTGGCGTGTCGCTTCGCGCCGCCGGAAAGATCAATCCCGTCGAGCGCCCCCATGATATGAGCGCGAGCCTTCTCGATCAGCGCGTCCCCGAAAGCCTGCACCTTCGGCGGCGCCATGCGCTGATAAGCGTGCAGAACCGCGAGCGTCGCCGGCTGAGGGGGGTGATCGGGCAGAACCAGCCGCAGCGTTCCGGCGCGCAAGTATTCGGCTGCTTCAAACGCCGGTTTCAGCACGACGCCTTCGCCGGCGAGCGCCCACTGTGTGAGGATGTCGCCGTCATCCGCATCGAGATGCCCGGAAACCGCAACCTCCCGCACGCTCTCGCCGTCGAGGAGGGACCATCGAAACTGCCGCGATCCCGGAAAGCGTAACAGGAGACAGCGATGTTTCATGAGGTCGCCGATCGTGCGTGGCTCGCCATTGGCTTCGAGATAGGCCGGCGCGGCGCAGAGCACGCGATCGACGTCGGCGATTTTTCTCACGATCAGAGACGAGTCGGGAAGAATTGCCATTCGCACCGCGACGTCGACGGACTCGGTGAAGAGGTCGACGAAATAGTCCGATAGGCGCAGGAAGATGTCGAGTTCGGGATGGTCCGCCTGGAAACGCGGCAGCATGGGAGCGACCACGCGTCGTCCGAATCCTAGTGGAGCGGTGATTTTTAGGCGACCGCGAGGCTTCGCGCCTTTGCTGGCGATGCTCGCCTCTGCGCGCTCGAGCGCGGCCAGCACGTCCAGGCAATTCTCGTAGAAGATGCGACCCTGCTCGGTCAGCTGCAGCTTTCGGGTCGTGCGGTTGAACAGCCGGCAGCCAAGGTGCCGTTCGAGCGCGCCGATGCGGTGGCTCACGACCCCGGCGGAAAGCCGCATGTTCCGTGCGGCGGCGGAGAAACTGCCTAGCTCGACAGCGCGGGTCAGAACGCGAATGTTGTCGAGTTCGGACATTTTCTAATCCGCTTTGATAGTCTCCCCAATTTCCGATGCTATCGAGGACCGATGGTTTCGACAATGATCCCTGCCAGACAAGTCAGGGAGGAACCGCGCCATGTGGACAGTCTGTTACGAGTGGGGCTCACTGCTGCTGCGATGGACGCACATCGTGGCGGGCATCGCATGGATTGGATCGTCGTTCTACTTCATGCATCTCGACGCCGCGATCCAAGCGATTCCAGACATTCCGAAGGGCAAGGGCGGCGAGGCCTGGGAGGTGCACGGCGGAGGTTTCTATCAGGTCCGCAAGTATCTGGTCGCGCCCGCCCGGCTACCCCAAGACCTCATCTGGCACAAGTGGCAGGCCTATGTGACCTGGATCACCGGGTTTTTTCTGCTGGTCTGGATTTACTATCTCGGGGCCGACCTTTTTCTCGTGAACCCGTCCGTGCGCGCGCTTTCGCCCTATGCCGCCGCGGCGATCGGAATTGGCTCGCTCGTGGTCGGCTGGCTCGTCTACGACGGTCTCGTCCGCTCCCCGCTGGCGAAGAACGAAATCGCGCTGGCCTCCGTCGGCTTCGCCTTTATCGTGCTGATGGCCTGGTTCTATCAGCATATGTTCTCAGGCCGCGGCGCGCTCATCCACACCGGGGCCCTGATGGGCACGATGATGGTCGGCAACGTGTTTTTCAACATCATGCCAAACCAACGCAAGGTGATCGCCGACCTGGTGGCCGGACGGGAGCCCGATCCGGCCTATGGCAAACAGGCGAAAACGCGCTCGACCCACAACAACTACCTGACGCTGCCGGTCCTGTTCCTGATGCTGTCGACGCATTTCCCGCTGGTCTACACCTCCTCATACGCTTTCGTGATCGTCGGCCTGGTCCTGGTCGCCGGCGCGCTAATCCGTCACTTCTACAACGTGCGGCATGCCGGAGGAGGCGATCCATGGTGGACCTGGGGCGTGTCCGCGCTCTGCCTTGCCGCCGCGCTCATGATCTCCGCCGGCGCCGTGCCCGTCGCGCGATTGCAGCTCGGCCTCGCTTCGCTGCCCGATGCGCCGCAACTGGCTGGGGCGCCCCGCGCTCCGGATCAGATCACGGAAGTCGTCATGTCGCGCTGTGCGATGTGTCACGCCGCAGACCCGGGCTGGCCCGGACTTGGCCTCGCGCCAAAGGGAGTCCGGCTCGAACTCGGCCGAGGCCATAGAGCGCAATCGACGGCGGGTTGGCCTGTTCGCCGGCATGACCAACGCCATGCCGCCCAACAACATCACCGAGATGACCGACGATGAACGCCGCCTCGTCGCGAACTGGGCTTCCTTGCCATGATCACGTTGCACGCGAATCCGGATCCGCCCGCGTCGATGGGAGAGGCGATTTCCGACAGGCTCGCGAGACGTGCTGCTCTCGGCGACGAGCATGGCCCTGACCAGACTCTATCTCAACCCTGCTCACCGCAAGGCGGTGGACCTCTTCATGCGATTGGATGCGCGACGCGGGCATGTCGGCGCAGATCGACTCGGTCGGCCGCGTCGTCGGCCGCAACGCTATGGCCTTCCAGGGCCGCCTTCCGCTTGCCATGCTGTTCCTCTGCTGTCGCGGCGGCGTCAGCCACAATCCGGCGGAGGGGACATCGACATGGGCGCAAGGATCCTCCTCGATTTCGTTGAGCATTTCGCGCCCGGCATTTCAAAAGGAGACTGTCATGACCAAAGTGAGAGTGATCGCGGGACCCTACACATTCCTCGGACATTTCGAAGAGAAGGCCGCCCCGAACACTGTAGCGGCCTTCCGCAAGCACATGCCCTTCGCGAGCAAGATCATCCACGTCCGTTGGAGCGGCGAGGGCGTCTGGGTTCCGCTCGGCGAAATGAATTTCGGCGTCGGTTTCGAGAACAACACCTGCTATCCGGCGCCCGGCCAGGTCATCCTCTATCCTGGCGGGGTGAGCGAGACCGAGCTCCTGCTCGCCTACGGCAATGTGAGCTTCGCCTCCAAGGCCGGACCTCTGTCGGGCAACCACTTCCTGACGCTGACCGAAGGTCTCGAAAACATCTACGCCCTCGGGCGCAAAACGCTTCTGGAGGGTCAGCACGACATTCGCTTCGAACTTGCCTGAGAAGCGCGAGACTGAAGGACGGGGGTAGCGGCCGGGATGACGGGGACACAGGCGGCAGTCCTGGTGACGCAGGGCTCCGAATCCGGGTTAATTCGCCTTAACCAGCCTTGCCCATCAGGATGGCGGCGAGCCTTTCGACGTCCCAGCTTGCGATTTTACGCCGGAGCTTGAGGCTCTTTGGTCGGGGCGGCTTGGTTGGCCGCCGGCAGGGCTTGATGGGAAGGTTCGGCGGGTCGCTAAGGTTTGTGGCGTTGCGCAGCCTGTTGATGGCGAACTTGCGGACGAGCGCATGTTTTGCGCGCCGTAACCCTTTCGCCACCCGCGACAGGTCCTCCTGGAAGGTCACGTCGAGCGTCCAGTGCACCATGTTCTCGATGCCCCAGTGGCCGCGGATGATCTGTCCGAGCGCGGTCGCGGAACGCGTGCTGGAGGTGATGAAGTAGCGCACGTCGAACCGGGAGCGATCCTTGAGCTCAGTCCGCGCTTCGACCCTGACGATGGCGCGCGCCTCGGGAAATCGAACCTCGCCGGGAAAGCGCCGGTCGCCGTCGAGCCAGTCGACCTGGCGCAAGACCGAGACGGCGCGGGTTTCTATGCGGCCGTGGCCCTTGTCGAGATCGACGTCGATCTCGACCTGCCCTTTGTCGGCCGCCTCGAAGGCGGCCTCGACATCCGCCTGCAGGGTCGGCTGATTGCCTTTGACGGCGAGCAGATAGTCGGCTCCCACAGCGCGGATCGATTGGGCGATCTGAGGATTGCAGGCGATGGCGTCGATGGTGACCACGGCGCCTTCGAGGCTGCGGCCGGCCGCGAGCTTCTCGAGCAGCACGGGGATCGCCGTCGTCTCGTTGCTTTTGTCGTCGACCGCCTCCTGCCCGAGAACCAGACGGCTGCCCGTGGCGAAGGCGGAAACGAGATGCAGCGCGGCCCGCCCCCTGGCGCGATCGTGGCTGCGCCGCACGGTCTTGCCGTCGATGGCGATCGCGTCGAGCGGCCCGGGCCAGCAGGCGCGAACCCAATCCATGAAGCAGGCGGCGAACAGTTCCGGATCGATCCGGTTCATCATGATGTTGAGCCAGCGCCCGGACGGAACCCCCCAGGCAAAGGGCAGGAAGCGGCGCAGGAACGCGAGATGGGCGTCGCCCCATTCCGAGATGGCGTCGAAACTGTCGCACTCGGCGATGGTGGCGCATACGCACACCAGCAGAACCTCGTCCAGCTTGTGCGCCACGCTTTCCGGACTGCGCTTGTCCTCGATCCGGGAAAAGTGGTCGAGCAAAAGCCGCAACCCCGAGGGTTCGGCGGCCGCGGCGTAGGGCCAGGTGTCCATCAGGCAGGCTCCGAATCGCGTAAATCCCGTTAACCCGAGTTCGGAGCCCTGCCTGGTGACGGTAGTCGGTTGACAGTCCCCGGGTGTCGGATAGCATCCCCTTTTCAAAGGCAGCAGCTTGGCGTCTGAATTGCGCGCCTGAACGGAGGAGCGCCGTGGTCGTTGAATTCCTCGTGACGTGCTCTTTCGTCGGGCGCTTCGTCCTGTACGAAATCCACGACGATGAAGCCGCCTTCGTCGAGCGCCTTGTTCCGGCCGATTACCCGAAGTTTTGCAGCCGCCATCGACGACGAGATTGAGCAATGCTCTGTCCGTCGGTTCGCTCTTAAGGACGGGAAGGCCGAAGCCATTCAACTCGCCGGATGAAATTCGAACCCCTATGCGAGCAAAGAAGCCCCGTTTGGGAAAGATCAACGTGACTTAGGCAATCGGCGCGACCGGCCAGCAACGTCGCCGGCGACGCAACAAGGGAGGAGACCAATGATGGACGAACGAGAACGGCGCGAGTTCAACGCCGGACTTTCCGAGGAAGTCGACGCCTGGCTCCGCGGGGACACGTCCCGCCGCGACTTCCTTACTCGACTTGTGCTGATGGGCGGCGCCGCCATGCTTCCGGGCCTCGGCTACACGGCGTCCGGCTCGAAGGCGTGGGCCGCCGCCGCCGACCTCTCGAAGGTCGAGCTCGCCGACAAGAGCACGCCGCTCGGCGCGGCTCAGGCCGCCGCCGTGAAGGCTTCGAGCGAAGGGCCGACCGAGGGCTCAGCCTACCGCGCGGTCCAGGCGGCGCAGAAGTACAAAGACAAGGGCATCACGCTCAGTCACACTTACGAAGCGGGTCTGCAGGCGCTGGAGCCGAAGAATTTCTCAGGTCCCTTGTGGCTCGCCTTGACCGGCATCAATTACAACGTCGTCGAACTGCCTCATCCGGACCAGTATTCCAAGCCGATCGCGGAGCACATCGCCAATTCCGGCGCCTACGACGTCCTTGACATTGAGCCGGCGTGGATCCCGGCGCTCGCCAATGGCGGGGTCATTCTGCCAATCGACGACTACGTCGCGAAATACATGAACCAGGCCGACCTCGACGACTATCATCCCCTCTTCAAGTCGATCACCTTGTACAAGGGCAAGCGCTGGGGCGTGTTCGACGACGGCGATCAATGGGCGCTCTATTACCGCACGGACGTCTTCGACAATCCCAAGCTCAAGTCGGCCTACCAGGCGAAGTTCGGCAAACCGTTTGGCGTGCCGAAGTCGTGGGACGAATATTCGCAGGTTGCGCAGTTCATCACGGACCAGTTGGCGCCCAACGTCTATGGCGCCGCGCACTTCCGCAAATTCGGTAGTCCGGGAAACCAGTTCGCGTTTCTGCAGGAATTCCGCGCCAACGGCGGCAAGTTCTTCGACGCCGATATGAAAGCGCAACTGGCGGGACCTGCGGGAGAGACGACGCTCACCCAGATGCTCGCGCAGAACAAGGCGTCGATCCCGGGCAACAACGACCTCGACGCCGTCGCACAATGGGCGGCCTGGTTGCAGGGCAAGGTGGCGATGATCTTCTCCTGGCCGCCGACCGGCCGAATGTCGGCCAACTATTCGCAGCGCGACAAGGCGATCAACTTTGTCCCGCAGTCGAGCATCGCCGGCAAGGTCGGCTATGCGGTTGTGCCCGGCGGCAACGGCGAGATGGCGTCCGGCTATGTCAAGGCGCTCGCTGCTGGGTCCAACAATGAGGAGGCGGCCTATCTCTTCATGCAGTGGGTTTCGGCGCCGCCGTTGTCGCTCGTGCGGACGATGTTGCCCTACACGCTCCGCGATCCCTATCGGCTCTCGACCTACAAGTCGAAGGAATATCGGGCGCTGTGGCCCGCCGCGAAGGACTACCTGATCAACTTGTGCGAATGCGCCAACTCGGGCGTCGTCGACATGATCATGCCCGGCTGGCAGGACTATGCCCTGTCCATCGACCGCATGTGCACGGCAGTCTGGGGCGGCCAGGACCCGAAGTCCGCGCTAGCGAAAGCGGCGGCCGAGTGGGATCAAACCACCCAACGGCTCGGCGTGCCGGCGCAGAAGGCTGCTTACCAGGAGTTCCTCAAGATTCCGGGCTGCTACGCCGACCATACGATCGAGAAGGTCGGGCAGGCGGTGCACATCACCTGAGATACCGCTGGGCGGCCCGGTCTCGCGCCGGACCGCCCGTGCGCGACCCGACCTCGCCTTTTGCCCTCGACCGCCTGAGCCCACCAGCACATCGAAATTACTATGGGTCGCGCAATCACAGCCAGCTCGGCGCGCTCCGCCTCCGCATTCCGCGCGGTCGGCGTCTCGGCGTGGGCCGATCACCATTTCAAATGGCTGATGGTCGCTCCGGCGACGCTCCTGATCCTCGCGTTCTCGATCTACCCGTTGTTGTTTTCGTTATGGGTCGTCTTCGTTAATTACGACTTCGAAATTCCGGGCCATGCCTTCGTCGGTCTCCAGAATTTTCGGCAGGTCGTGGACGACCCCTTGGCTTGGTCGTCGCTTGGCTTCACGATCGTTCTATCCGTGACTGTAGTCGCCTTCGAATTCGCGCTGGGGCTCGCCCTTGCACTCGCGATGGTGAAGACCTTCCGGGGACGCGGGATCGTCATGTCGATCCTCATCATCCCGCTGTTTATCAGCCCGGTGATCGTCGGCCAGTCCTGGGCGCTGTTCCTGCAAAGGCCCTTCGGCCCCGCAGACTACCTCTTGAGCCGGCTTATCGATCATCCTGTGGCGATCAGCTGGATCGGCGAAACGCCCTGGGTCTATATTTCGATTGTCCTTGCCGACGTCTGGCAATGGACCCCGTTCATGTTCGTCATCCTGCTCGCCGGGCTCGCGGCCATTCCCCCCCATCTCTATGAGGCGGCGGAGCTCGACGGCGTCGGCGCGCTGCAGACATTTCGCTATGTGACGATGCCGCAGCTGGCGCCGGTAATGCTGCTTGCCGTCACGCTCCGCCTCCTGGACGCCGTCAAGCTTTTCGACGTCATCTTTATGCTGACCGGCGGCGGCCCCGGCACCGCGACATACACGACGTCCTTCTATCTCTATCAGATCGGATTCCAGCAATTCCACTTGTCTATAGCGACCGCGGGGAGCTGGCTCTTCCTCATTTTGCTGTCGGTCGTGATCTTGGCGCTCGTGCGCCGCCTGTTGAAGGCAAAATCGTGATGTCCGCACACAGCTTCCGCGCCAACTCCGCGCGCGCGTTCACGATCGGCTTTTTCATCGTGTTCATTCTTGTGCCGCTCTACTGGGTCGTCGTCACTTCGATCAAGCCGACCAGCGACTATCTGACCACGCCGCCGGTGTGGTTCCCGGCGAAGCCCACAATGGTCCACTACACGGCAGCGCTCTTCTCCTATCGTGGCCTCCAGGGGCTCATCAACAGCCTCGTTATCGCCTCGGCTTCGACTGTGCTATCCACCGTGATGGGCACGATGATGGCCTACAGCCTTGCGAGATTCCGCACGGGAGGCAACCATCTCGCCCTTTGGGTCATCTCCCAGCGCTTTTTGCCGCCCGTCGCCATCATCCTGCCGATCTTCCTCCTATTTCGGAGCTGGGGCCTCTACGACACGCGCATCGGCCTGATCCTCGCCTACGCCTTCATGACGCTGCCGCTGTCGGTGTGGATGATGTATGCGTATTTTCGCCAGCTGCCGAAATCCCTGGAAGAGGCGGCGTTTGTCGACGGTCTCAGCCGCTGGCAGGCGTTCTGGATGGTCGCGACGCCGCTTGCGGCGCCGGGCGTCGCCGCGGCGGCCGTCTTTGTCTTCATAGCCGTCTGGACCGAATTCTTCTTCGCCTTGATCCTGACGAGCCGCTATGCGTTCACGCTCCCGACAATCTTTCGCGCCTTCCTTGGGTTCCAAGGCGCGCAATATGGCGAAGCCTGCGCCCTTGCGACCGTATCGCTCGCGCCTTCCATCGTATTGGGGATGCTGGTGCAGCGGCACCTGGTGCGTGGTCTTACGCTCGGCGCATTGCGAGGATAGGCCATGGCGAGCGTTCGGATAGCCGCCTTGCACAAAAGCTACGGATCGGTCCATGCGGTCCGCGGCGTCGATCTTGATATCCCGGACGGCGAGTTCACCGTCCTCGTTGGCCCGTCTGGCTGCGGCAAGAGCACCCTCCTGCGCACCATCGCCGGCCTCGAGGACGCAGATGCGGGCGACATCGCGATCGGCGACGAGATCGTCAATGGCACGCGACCGCGCGACCGCGACGTCGCTATGGTGTTTCAGGACTATGCGCTTTACCCGCACATGACCGTGTACGGGAACATTTCGTTGAGCCTGCGGGCGCGCAAGATGCCCAAGCCCGAGATCGAAGAGCGAGTCAAGCGGACGGCGGCGATGCTGGGCGTGGCAAAACTGCTCGACCGATATCCGCGCCAGCTTTCGGGCGGGCAGCGTCAGCGGGTCGCCATCGGGCGCGCCCTGGTGCGCAACCCGCGCGTGTTCCTGTTCGACGAGCCGCTGTCGAATCTCGACGCTCAGCTGCGCGACGAGATGCGAGGCGAGATCAAACGCCTGCACCAGGAGATCTTGACAACGATGATATACGTCACGCACGACCAGGTTGAAGCCATGACGCTCGCCGACCGAATCGTGCTGCTCCGCGACGGCGTTATCGAGCAGGAGGGCGCGCCGCTTGATCTGTTCGAACAGCCGGCCTCAATGTTTGTCGCCGGGTTCCTCGGGTCGCCCCGGATGAACTTCGTGCGCGGCGAGTTCAGGAGGGGGGCGGAGGACGCGTCGGTAAAGCTCGGCGACGGGGGACCAGAGCTTGCTATCCCGAAGGAGCGTATCCCCGACGCGCCGAACGGCGCGGAAGTGATTCTCGGCTTTCGCCCGGAGCACGTGCACCGTTCGGCCGGCGCTTCCCCTGCCGATGGCCATGTTCGCGTGGCGTCGACGATCGAGCTTGTCCAGCCGACCGGCTCGCGCACTTACGCAAACTTCAAGCTCGGCGGACAACAGGCGATCGCGGAGCTCCGGGCGCATGAAGTCAACCGCATCGGCGAGCGCATCGAGGTTGACATCAACCTGAAACGCGCCGTGCTGTTCGACCCCGCCAGTGGAAAGAGGCTTCGAGGTTCGCAGCCATGACGAGCGACAAGACGCTTGCGGCGCTGTCGCGCGCGGTGAACTATTGCGGTACAGAGGCGAGTGATCCTCCCAGCCGCCGGCTCTGCTTCGGCCGTATCGCCGTGAAGTTCGAGAACGACCAGCTGCGTGACGTGCGATTGGGAGGCGCCGAAGTCCTGCGCTGCATTGCGTTTCGGGTGCGTGACGAGAAGGGCTTGAGCGCGCGCGACTGCTGGCGAGAGGTCTTACGCGTCGGTGTTCGAACAGGCCGCTCAGTGCACACGTTAGACGCTCTGAGGCGTCCACTTGGAGAGGCGGAGCTGAAACTCGGCGCCTCCACGGCCGGGCGGGTCGAGGCTAAGAACGAGCAAGCGCCCTTAAAACACAGGCATAAGGGAGGAAGGTTATGGCGGCGCAAGGCCTAAAAGAGCTGGCAAAGACCAAAGCACCCAAGTTCGGTCATTTCATCGTCGAGTTCGCCACTCCCGGCATCGGTCACATCCTCAAGTCTGCGGGCTGCGACTTTGTGCTGTTCGATCTCGAACACTCGGGCTTCGGGTTCGAGACGGTGAAGAGCGCGATCAGATATTTCGAGGCGGCCGATCTGCCGGTTATAGTCCGCGTGCCTTCGAAGGAATACCACCATATCGCTCGCGCGATGGACATGGGCGCCGAGGGCCTCATGCTGCCGATGGTCGGGAACGCGGAGGAAGCGCGGCACATCATCAATTCCATGAAATACACGCCGGAGGGCGGCCGCGGAGTCGCTTTGCAGGTCTCGCACGATCGATATCGCCCGGGTCCGGTCGTTGACAAATTCGTCGCCGCCAATCGACGCAGCACTTTCTTCTGCCAGATCGAGACCGCTGAGGGTGTGGACAACGCTGACGCCATCGCCGCGCTGCCGGGGGTCGATTGTCTGTGGGTGGGCCATTTCGATCTTTCGGTTTCGCTCGGGGTGCCGGGAGAGTTCGGCTCGAAGACGTTCACCGACGCGATCGCGCGCGTCTGCGACGCCGCCCGCAAGCACGGAAAATCTCTCGGGCGCCTCGTCCCAACAGTGCAACAGGGGGTCGACCTTTACGGTCAGGGCTTCGACTTCATTTGCTACTCCGGCGACGTCTGGGTGCTGCACGACGCACTCAAGGACGCGGTCGACAAATTGCGTGAAGGCTGCGCCGCGGCCGAAAAGTCGAAGAAAGCGGGGACCAAGCGATGACCGCGCCGTTTCGAATCGCTCTGTCCGGCGATTTCCGCAAGTCCGACGGGTCTCCCGTCTATCCTGACTTCGACCTCGAGCCGTTGCGCCGCGCGCCCAATGTCGAGTTCGCCTATCTCGACCCGCGCAATCCGGTGGAGGCCGACCAGCTCGCAGATTTCGACGCGCTGATCCTTCTTGCGCACCGCTTCACGAAGGAGAGCATCCATCCGAACGGCCGGCTTGCGGTGGTTGCGCGCTTTGGCGTCGGCTACGATACCGTCGATGTCGAGGCTTGTACGGAGGCGGGAATTGCGCTCGTCATCACGCCGGACGGCGTGCGTCGGCCGGTCGCGGTGTCAATCATCGCGTTCATTCTGGCGCTGACCGGCAAGCTCATGGTCAAGGACCGGCTGACGCGGGAAGGAGCGGCCGGTTTTGCGAGACGAGGCGAATACATGGGCGTCGGCCTCGTCGGGCGCACGCTCGGGTCGATCGGCGTCGGCAACATTGGGGCCGAGCTTTTCCGGTTGATCAAGCCCTTTGACATGAAGTTGATCGCGCACGACCCCTATGCGGACTCGAACCTCGCCGCCGAGCTGGGTGTGGAGCTCGTCGGCCTCGAGGATGTGTTTAGCCGCGCGGACTTCGTCAGCGTGAGCTGTCCTCTAACCCCGGAGACCCATCACCTCGTGAACGCCGAGCGCCTCGCCCGGATGAAGCCGACAGCCTATTTGATCAACACGTCCAGGGGACCCGTCGTCGACCAATCGGCGCTCACCAAGGTTCTGCAGGAGCACCGTATCGCCGGCGCCGGGCTCGATGTGCTCGAGAAGGAGCCGCCGGACGTGGACGATCCGATCCTCAAACTCGACAACGTGATTCTCGCCCCGCACGCGCTTTGCTGGACCGACCAATGTTTCGCAGGCAACGGCGCTGCTGACGTTCGCGCCGTCCTGGACGTTCACCACGGTCGGGAGCCGCGCGTCGTCGTTAACCGGCTAGTGCTCGAGACGGCGGCTTGGAAGAAGCGGCTGTCCGAGTTCCGGATGCGGTTTGCCGGCGAATAGCTGGAAGGGCGATGAAGGAGCATCCTGTTTCCGAGCACATATCGCCCGACCCGCCAATACCCGGGGAGCGGTCTTTCCCGGCGCAAGGCTTCCGTTCAGCCGCCGCTCCCGGCCAACACGTGCCGTTCGCGCCGAAGGTTCTCATGCGCTGGACAGCAGCGCGCCTGGGACGCCGCTGACAACCGCGATCGGTCGGTCGGGCCCTCCCTTGCATGGGCGCCGCGGCTTGCCGATCTCGGTTCTTATTGCTTCCAGATGAATTATGCCTCCAGCATCCAGGACTTTACGCGCGCGCGGGTCTTGACCTCCGTGTTCACGACAAACGCAGGCCAGCGGCCGTCCAACACGTTGATGATGCCAGATATCGCGTCCCTTGCGACAGCGTCCAAGAAGGAGTTGGTCCAACACAGGCAATGCGCGGTAAGGAGCACATTGTCGATCGTCAGCAGCGGGTTGCTCGGATCCGGCGGCTCCTTCTCAAAGACGTCTAGCCCCGCTCCGGCGATTCGCTCGTCCTGTAAAGCCGTGATGAGGGCGGTCTCGTCGACGATCGGCCCGCGGGCGACATTAATCAGATATGCGGTGGGCTTCATCAGCCGTATCCGATCGGCGTTCAGAAGGTGGTGCGTCGATTCGTCAAGAAGGCAGGCGACCACAACGACATCGGAACGCTCAAGGAGATCTTCGAGGATGCAAAGCGTCGCACCCGCTTGAGCCGCCGAGGCGGCATCGACATGCGGGTCGGCTGCCAGGATCTCCATTCCGAAGGGCTGCATCAGGCGCACGAGCTCGCGCCCGATTCCGCCAAGGCCGATGATCCCGAGTCTCCGGCCCGGCAGAGCGAGACCCGGATAGTTCGCACGTTCACTCCACCGACCTTCGCGCACGAGGCGCGACTTGAGGGGAAAGCGGAGCGTGAGCGCTAAAAGAAAGCTGAATGCAGTGGTCGCGACAGCGTTTCTAACAGGGATCGGCGTATTGGTGAGAAGAACGCCGCGTTGGGTGAGCGCCGCCACGTCGATGGCGTCGTAGCCGACTCCGTTGCGCGCGATGATGCGCAGCTTCCCGCTCTCGTTCGCGAGCTCCTTCTCCGAGACCTTCGACCCGCCGATCAGCAGGGCATCGTATTCCGTGAAGGCCGTGGGCGCCAATTGCCCCGCCGCGACGGGAATGATGTCCCAGACGAGTTTTGCGTCGGAAAAAAAGGAGAGCGGCGCGGCCCCGAACATCGGCCGCCCATGCGTATCGAATAGATCCGCACTCAGGCCGACTCTCGCACCGATTCCAATCATGTCGGCTCCCTGAGGTTTTGCTCGTCAGGCCAGCGGATCGACGGCCGCTTTCGAACGCGCGGACATGTAGGCGCCGAACACCAGGCCATAGGTTTTGAGGCTGTCGGCGCCGGAGGTTTCCGGCTCGCGCTTCTCCCGAAGACATTGCACCCAGTGTTGCTGCACTCGCAGGACGCTTTCCTGTGTACCGTGCCACGGCGGCGTCGACCAAGGCTGCATTGCCGGCGAGACGTCGCTCTCGGACGCTTCGCCGTTCGAGAACACGCTCAGTCGATATCCAGGGCTTAGGTCAAGGCTTCCAGAGGTTCCTTCGATATGCAGGACAAGCTGAGGGAATGGGTCCGGATGAAGTTTGCTCGCGTAGCTGCACTCGACCACGCTCGTCGCGCCGCCGGCGTGCTGAAGAACGATTGTGGCCATGTCCTCGCCGCGGATTCCGGACTTGATGCTTTGCGTCTGGCAATAGAGGTGCGTCGCCTCGCCCATCAGGAAGCGAGCCACGTCGAGCATGTGCACGCCGAGGTCGAGGATCACGAAGTGATCCACTTCGGCGAGGTAAGGCTGCTTGCCATAAATATTGTGGCCTGTCCGGAACGACACGCGCCCCCAGGTCGGCGTTCCGATTCGGCCAGACTCGATGACCTCGCGCGCCTTGCGAATTGGCGTCAGGAACCGGGTATTCTCATGCACCATAAAGGGTATGCCTGCGGATCGGCAGGTCTCGACGACCGAGACGCACGCCTCCCAGGTGGGCGCGAGCGGCTTCTGGACGATGGTTGGCAGCTTCCTGGTCGCGGCCATCCCGACGAGCTCGACATGCGATTCCATCGTGGTCGCGATATCGACGAAGTCGAGCGCCTCGCGATTGAGCATTTCTGCCGCGTTCTCGTACGCCGCTCCCGCGCGATGGCGCTCCGCCGCCGATCTCGCTTTTTCGGAGTCCAGATCACAAACGGCGGTCAGAACGACATCGTCCATGCTGGCCCACGCCGCCAAATGATTTTGGGCGAAGAAGCCGCAGCCGATGACCCCGACCCGAAGGGGAGAAGTCGTCATTGGATCCTACTCCTCATGTTTTTCAGTGGATTTCGTTGGCCTCTCGGAGCGCCTCACGCATTGCGCCGGCGTTGAAGCCCTGAGCTCGCGCCCGGTCAAGAATGACCTTCTCGCGCCGCGCCATGAGTTCGATCGCCTTGGGCAATCCGCGCACCGCCGTGGCGGGAATGACGACCGCGCCGTGAACGTCCGCATGAACGACGTCGTCATGAGCGACGAGCATGCCGAAAATGTTCACCTCGCACTTCATCTGCACCATGTGCACATGCGCGTGGCTCGGGCCGATTCGTCCGCCGACGATCTGGAATCCGGGAGCAAGCATGTCGATGTCACGGAAAGAGCCGTTGGTTACGCAGCCTAAGACGCCGAGGCCGGCGTGTACGGCGGTATGCACCTCGCCCCAGAAGGCGCCGAAGCCGGGCCGCTCGTCGATATCCTGGATGACTGCGATCGTGGGCAGATCGCCGGCCGCGACATAGTCGTACCAGTCTTCGCGCGGCGGGATCGGCCCTCGCGGCGGTTCCTTGGCGCGAATGGCGCCGGTTCGGGCGAGGCCGACGATCGGAGGCAGTTTTCGGTCCACGACCACCATCGGCTCCACGGTGAAGCCGACGGCGCGCCGTTCCGGGGCGAGGATCTCGAGTCCGTTGCAGATCGTCGGCGTGTCCCACGCCTTGAGGGCTTCAAGGTCGGCGGCGGAAAAAGGATAGGGGGTCATGGCGCTTTCCGTTTGGAGTTCAGGCTTCCACGCGAATCTTGCGTTGCTCGATTCGCTCGGTCATGAGCCTGCGCCGCCCGTCGACCCAGGCGGCGATGAAGATAATCAGGCTATTGACGAGAGGATAAAGGTAGGGATTGGCGTTGAGCATCACGAGGCCGTTGGCCGTCGTCTGCACCAGCACGGCGCCGAAGATGCTTCCGAACACGCCGCCGCGTCCGCCGAAAAGGCTCGTGCCGCCGAGCACTGCGGCGGCGATCACGGGAAACTCCTCCTGATAGCCGAAGGTCGCGGCGGCTGCGCCCACCTGCGAGACGGAGATCAGCGCGCCAATGGCTGCGCATCCGCCGCAGATGCAGAACACCGAGAACACGATCGCCTGAACCCGGATCCCGGCCTTCCCAGCGGAATCGGGATCCGCCCCGACCGCATAGATCTGGCGGCCGTAGGGCGTCTGGGTAAGCGTGACCCAGGCGATCGCGGCGACAGCCGCGGCGATCCAGATCGCCCAAGGGAGGCCGAGGAACGACGACCGGCCGAGCGTCTGCACGGTGTCGCTCTGGAACACCATCTTGGTCTCGGAGAGATACAGCGCGAACCCGCGACCAATGAAGAGCGTGGCGAGGGTAACGACGAACGATGCGATGCGCAGGCCGGTGACGAAACAGGCGTTGATCGCGCCGAATGCCGCTCCGATCAGGATTATGGCGGGGATCGAGACGACCAGCGGAACATCCGACAAGTAGAGGCCCATCGTCACCGCCACGAGGTACATGACTGAGCCGACGGAAAGGTCGACGCCGCGCACCAGCAGAACAAAAGTCATACCGATCGCCATGACCGCGACATGTGTCGACTGCGTAAGGATGTTGCGGAAATTGGCAAGCGAGAGGAACCGGTCCGAAAGCAGACCGAAGGTGATGCAAAGGATGGCAAAGAGCACCAGCGGCGCGAGACGCAGCGCGATCAGAACGAAAGTCCGAGAGTTCAGCCTGTTCAAGGCGATCTCCTTAGTCCCACAGCGCCGAGCTCATGAGCGTCTCGCGGTCAAAGCTGCTTCGCTCGAAAAAGCCGCGAACCTCGCCGCGCCCCATGACCATGATGCGGTCAGCCATGCCGATCAGCTCCTCGATCTCGGAGGATATGAACAAAATTGCCGCGCCCGTGGCGACCATCTGGTTGATGATCTTGTAGACCTCGAATTTGGCTCCGACGTCGATGCCTCGCGTCGGCTCGTCGAGAATGAAGATCGATGGCGCCCGCAGCAGCCATTTCGCGATAACCACCTTCTGCTGGTTGCCGCCGGAGAGGGTGCGCACCGCCGTCCGGTCGATTGCCTTGGCGTTGACGCGAACGCGCTCGGCGATTTCGCGCGCGGCTTTGCCGAGCTCGACCGGTTTCAGCCAGTGTACAAATCTGCTCGATCGTTCGACGAGCGACGGCAGGACGATGTTGTCCGTGACGGAGGCTTCCATCATCAGGCCCTCGCCCCGTCGGTCCTCCGTCAGGAAGGCAATCCCTCTGTCCATCGCAACCCGGGGCGCGAGCCGCGGGAGCTTCGTGTCGCGGACGCGGATCTCGCCCTTGGAATAGGGGTCGAGGCCAAAGAGGATGCGGGCCAGTTCCGAACGGCCCGAACCCATGAGGCCCGAGATGCCGAGCACCTCCCCGAAATCTAGGTCAAACGAAACGTCCTTCACGATGCCTGGTTGGGAGACACCACGCACGGACAACGCTGTCCGACGAGGACCTGAGCACGGCTCCCGCTCAGGAAAAAGCCGATCGATCGTCCGCCCAACCATCAGCGTGACCAAACGCTCGATCGTGAAATCGCCGTGCGGGCCGGCGCCGACTACCTGGCCATCGCGCAGGACCGCTATGTCGTCGCAGAGGCGCAGCACGTCGCCAAGGATGTGGCTGATGTAAATGATCGATATACCCTGCGCGCGCAACCGACCGATGATCTCGAACAAGCGTTCCGTCTCGCGGGCTGTGAGCGACGTCGTCGGCTCGTCGAAGATGATGAGCCGCGCCTGCCGGCTCAGAGCTTTTGCGATCTCGACAAGCTGGCGTTCGCCCTGCGGCAGACGCATCACTGGCGTGACGGGGGGGAGGTCCAGGTCCACGAGCTCGAGCGCCTTCTTGGCCCGATCCCGAAGGTTGCGGCGGTCGATGAACGGAAGCTGGCCGACCTTCCGAGGGAAATGGTCAAGAAAGATATTCTCCTCGACGCTCAGGTTCGGAAACAGGCTGAGCTCCTGGTGAATGAAGGCGATGCCGAGAGCGAGCGCGTCACGCGAACTCGCTGGCGCGACTTGTTTTCCAGCGAGCTCCACACGGCCGCTATCCTTCGTCACCACGCCGCCGATAATGTTCATCGTCGTTGACTTGCCCGAGCCGTTCTCGCCGACCAGACCGAGAACCGCGCCGCGGCGTAGTTCGAAACTGACGTCGCGCAGCACCTGGACGCCGAAAAAGCTCTTGTTGAGCCCGCTGACCTTCAGGAGGAGGTCGGACATCGCGCTAGTCCCGCGCCATCAAGTTGTGGCGGATCGCATCCGTGACGGCGGCGAAAAGGATGACGCCTCCCTTGATCGCATAGACTGATGACAGCGACAGACCGAGAAGCTCCAGGCCGTTGTCGACCGCGCTAAGGAAAAGTACGCCGAACAGGACGCCAATGACTGTACCTTTGCCTCCAAACAGGCTGACCCCCCCGATCACCGCTGCGCCTATCATGTCCAGCAGAATGCGCTGACCGAGAATAGGCGTCCCCGCTTCGAGGCGGGCGGTGTAGATAATGGCCGCGAAGGCTGCGAACAGGCCGGAAAGGGCGAAGCAGCCAATGACCACCGCTCTTACCGGCACGCCGGAGATCGCCGCCGCCCTGGGATTGCGGCCGACCGCCTGCACCCAACGGCCGAAAACCGTCCGTGTCAGGGTGAGATGCACGACGATCGCGACCGCCACTGTGATAACCGCCGCATAGGGAATACCCAGCACGCCTCCATAGCCGATCGCGAGAAAACTGGAGGGAAGGGCGCCGATGCTCGATCCGGAGCTCGTGTGGGCCGCGGTGTACCAGATCGCGGCGCCACTGAAGAATATCATCGTCGTCAGGGTGACGAGAAAGGACGGCATGTCGAACACGATGGTGCAGACGCCGTTTAGGGCGCCGATCAGCACGCCGATCGCCACAAACGCCAGCACGGCGACGATTGGGGCCCACGCATGCCCTGCGAGATAGCCACCCTGACGCGTCATGATCGATGCGCCGACTACGCAGCCCATCGCCATGATCGAAGTGGCCGAGAGATCGATCTGGGCGACCATCAACACCATCATGACGCCCATCGCCGCGACGAAGAGCGGGAGGATCTGAAGAAAGATGTCGCCGAGATTGGTTGGGCTCAGAACTTCGGGCACAAACAGCCAGAGCACAGCCACATAGAGTACCGTCACAGCCAGGACGAGATAGTCGGAAAACAGGAGCCAGCGTAAGGCTTTCATCGGGCGGGAGCGCCTCCCGCCCGATGCGCTCGACAGTACGCCGCCCATTTCCGCCATATCGCAAAACCTCGTTTCGCTGGGCCGTGGGCAACGGGGACGCTACTTATTCTTCTCCTTCCACACGTGATAACCCCACATGTCGTCGCGCTTTGCGTCGAGGGTCGCCTGGCTGATCGCGAACCCCGGGTCGATCAGCATCTTGGCCACCGGTTTGCCGGCCCAGATATCCTTGAAAGCGCCGTAGGCGAGGTCGACCTCATAAAAGAGGTTCTGAACCCCGTTCACGTCCATGTATTTCGTGCTGAGCAACCGGTAGCCGTTCTGGTCGCCGTCGAATCCCGCGAACAGGACGTGGCCCTCCTCTCCGGTCTTGTGCCATTTGCCGGCCGTCTTGAGCACTTGCTCGATGATCGTATCCTCTGAATTGGAGGGCGAAATGAGCATGTTGATGTCCGGATTTGCCTGGATCGCATTGGTGAGGCCGGCGAAGGTCTTGTCGGCGTTCCACTCTGTGGCGACCCGCGATACGACCTCGACGATGTCCTTGTTCGCATCGAGGATGTCGAGCGCGCCGTCGCGACGTTGGACAGCGTTGTTGTCTCCGAGATCGCCCATGAGGAGACATGCTTTGTACTTGCCGCCCTGCTTCTTTGCGAGGTGGACTAGAGTGGACACCGTGGTTTGCATGATCTTCCGGTTGTCCGCCTGGATCGCAACATATTTGTTGTCGTTCGGGGCCGGCGGACGGTTGAAGAAGATGATCGGAATGTTCGCGGCGTTCGCCGTTCGGATCGCCGGGATAGCGGCGTTGTTGTCAGTTGGAATGAAAATGATTCCGTCGACCTTTCGCTCGACCATGGCCTTGACCTGGTCGTTCTGCTTGTTCTGGTCGCGGTTGGAAATCGTCTCGAGCGTCGTCCAGCCGTTCCCCTTCGCTTTGGCCTTCAAGATGGCGTTGCCGGTGATCCAGAAATCGGAATCGAAGGCGTCGAACATAAGGGCGATCGTTTTGCCGCTATCGGCGGCGCGAGCAAGGCCCGGCGAGAAGCCCGCAGCGGCCGCCGCGAGGACGCTGGCCGAAAATTCGCGTCGGTTTACTCTCATTGTCATTGGGGCTCCTCCGTAGTTTTCGGGCGCTATGCGCTTCCTCCCGCCTTCGAATGAGCAGCGCTCAATCCCATCGGATTGCGCGCCTCATCGAGAGGACGGCGTGGCGTCAGTTATCTAGCGAAGTTGCGTTCCGTGCGGAGGCTCCCTCGCCGCAGTGCAGAATAACAGTCGAGAATGTTGTCTGACAAGTTGTTTCCTGACCGCTTGGAGCCGTAGGATGGTCCAAAGGGACACGCCCCTCACGCAGGTCAAGGCGTCCTATGACCAGGGTCGGACGCGCAGGTTTTGGGAGATTGCGATGAGCGATTCAGATGGTCGCGGGTCCCAGCGTCTGAGTGGCGCAAAGCTTCAATTTCTGACGCTCAAACGTGACGTGTCCGATTCGAGAACAGTTTCGTTGAGCTTCGAAACAGATTCGGCGGCAGGGCAAGGGGATTGGACGCAGTCGAACGGCAAAGCGTCTGAACATTTGCTGGCGACGCTAGTGCGGGCGCCGCAATCGCCCACTCGGGTCGCAGCCGCGATTACGGCGGAGATCGCCGATGGTCGACTTGCGGAGGGCGATCGCCTGCCGACGGAAATGGTCCTGGCGGCGCGGTTCGGGGTCAGCAGGAGCGTCGTCCGAGAAGCGATTGCGGGCCTTCGTTCCGACGGCGTCGTTCGCTCGCGGCAGGGACTGGGCACATTCGTAGTGAGCCCACGCGATACGGCGACACTGCGCATCGAGGCTAGCCTCACAAGCGATATCATGGTCTTCCGCAATGTGTTCGAGTTGCGTGCAATTCTCGAGATCAAGGCGGCCGCGCTCGCCGCGCTGAGAGCGGGCGACGAGCAGCGCGCCCGAATCTCGGAAGCGCTTGACCGAATGAGGACTGCCACGAACTGGCTCGATGACGGCGTCACGGCTGACCTCGAGTTTCATCGCTGCGTAGCCGTCGCGAGCGGCAATCCCTATATCGCAACGGTCGTTGCGTTTCTCGCGGGACAGATGCGGCAGAGCATCATGTTCATGCGTCAGAACCAGAACCGCTTCACCAGCACTCTCATAGCCACGAACGTCGCCGAGCATTCCGCAATCTGCGACGCCCTGATGAAGCGGGATGCTCGAGGCTCCGCCCTCGCCATGCGCGCCCATATCACTCGGGCGGCGAAGCGCCTGGGATACGACCTTTCGCCGGACGCGATGAAGATGAACTTGCTGGGCTGAAGGTGAACGAGGATAAACGGCGTACCGTTGAATAACCGTTCCGCTTCTCCCTGAGGCCGTGGCCGTCCTAGCCGTCGACGGATCGTTCGTCTGCTCGATGGGGCCTCGCTTCGATCGACGGCGCGGCGAAACTGCGATCGCAGGGCGAGCGCCAGTTCGGGTGCGGCGTGGAATTCGTTCCGGGGCGCCTTACTTGGCTTTCCGCGCCTTCGGCGGAGCCGAGGCCGGTGCGGCGGGCGCCGCCTTGCCTTTGGCCTTGGAAGGGGCCTTCGGTTTGGGGGCGGCGGGCACTTCTTCGGCGGGCGCCGTTTCGGCTTTGGGTTTGACGACAGGCGCCTTCGCCGCCTCGACCGCGATGCTCTTGCGAAGCGCGTCCATGATGCTGACGACGTTGCTCGGCTGCGTGGGCTGCTCCGTCACCTTCGCCGGTGTTCCCGCCTGCTTGGCGCGAATGAGCTCGACGACCGCGTCCTCGTAGCGATCGGTGAATTCCTCCGGCCGGAAGTGCCCCGCCTTCCTCTCGATGATGACATGGGCCAGCTCTTTCATCTCCTGGGGCAACTGGAGGTCGGGGATGTCCTCGAAATAGGCGTCTTCGCCGCGCACCTCGGAGCCGTACCGCAAAGCGGTGCCGAGTATTCCCTTTCCGAGCGGCTCCAACATCATGATGCGCTCGCGCCGCGCGATCACGACCCTGCCGAGCCCGACGACCTTCTCGTCGCGCATGGCGTCCCGGATGATGGCGAAAGCTTCCTCGCCGACGCGCTCGCCGGGCGCGATATAATAGGGCGCGTCGTAGTATCGCGGGTCGATCTCGGCGCGCGGCACGAACTTTTCGATGTCGATCGTATGGGTGCTCTCGATCTGGATCTTGTCGAGTTCGTCGTCGTCGACGAGCAGGTAGGAGCTTTTGGCGACGGGATAGCCCTTGGCCTGGTCCTCGTTCTCGACCACGTCTCCGGTTTCGGCGTCGACGAACTGCCGCTTCACCTTGTTGCCGGTCTTGCGGTTGATGGTGTTGAACGAAACCCGAGACGAGGTGCTCGAGGCGGGATAGAGGTTGACAGCACAGGAGACGAGGGAAAGTTTCAGATAGCCTTTCCAATTGGCGCGGGGGGCCATGACGATCACTCCAAAAACGCACCTACGCCTGAATAGCGAGATGCGACTTCAGGCGTTGCAAGCATAAGATGAAGTCGCCGGACCCGAAAGTCTTTGTTTTCGGCCGTCTGCGGGGTGTCACGACGCGGCGCATCGGGAAGCTGGCGCGCGCCGCAGGATTGGCCCTGACCCGCCGGCCGGCGGCGGCCGATTTGATCGCGCTTGCCCACGGCACGGCCCGCACCGTGGTGTCGGAACAGGGCGAGCTTCGCCTTCGCTTTCAGCCCAAGAGAGACGCCCAACTATTGTCCGAGCGATCCTTCAAATCCCGGATCGGGACGCCTGTGTCGACGGTCTCTGCCGACGCTCGCTACTCCGAGGAACAGGTGGCGAAGCTCGCAACGATCGGCGTCGAGCAGATCCGGACTCTCAAGCTTTATGACGTTCTGCTTCCCAGCAACGACGGGCTCTCCTACACGGACCTCGTCGTCGCGCGTGCGGTTGGACGCCTGCATGGGGAAGGCGCGACGTTTCCCCAGATCATCGCCGCTGCGCTCGCGCTCGAACAGCAGGGGATGAGCCTGTCGGAGGTCAGGCTTGCGGAAGCTCCCTGGGGAGAACTGGTTCAGGTGCTCGAAGGCGGGCTGGCGCGGATTGACGGTCAACTGCTCCTTCCTCTCGAGGGCTCCGACATCGATGCCGAGAACGTTTTCGCCCGGGCGGAGGAATACGAGCATGAGGGCGATCTTGAGCTGGCCGAGAGGCTTTACGATCTCGCCGCCCGGCTCGACAGGGACGATCCGGTCATTCCGTTCAATCTGGGCAACGTTCTCGACGAGCTCGGACGCGAGCGCGACGCGGAAATCGCCTACCGGCAGGCGCTGGCGCGCGACCCGAATTTTCCGGACGCCTGGTTCAACCTCGGCGTTCTTCAGGAGAAGGTCGGCCGGGTCGACGAAGCGCTATCGAGCTACAAAAGAGCTTTCGCCGTGGAGCCCACCTATATCGACGCGCTCCACAACGCCGCTCTTCTCCTCATGCGCAAGCGTCAATTTTTGGCGGCAGTGAAGCTGCTCGACAAGCTCGTCACGACATCCCAAGCGGGAGCCGGACAAGCCAAACGGCTTGCTCACCTGTGCCGCCTCGAACTGAAGCAAGGGTCGGAATGAAGTCAAGCGTGGCGGTAGCTTTTCGCGTCCGACTAGCGACTGTCGTCGACCTTCGGCCAACCCGTGTCCATTCTGCGCGGGGGCTAGAGGTCGAATTTGACGCTCCAGCGCCATGAGAAGGCATTGTCAGAGCGACGGCGGATCGTGTGCGGCGTCGGGGCCGCGGCTGTCAGAAAAGGGGTCGGCCGCTTGACGGCTGGCGGCCATCTCTGTGAAATGGCCAAATAGCAACTAAATGCAATGACTTCATGTCACCTTGGGAGGACGATATGCCGGGATCGAGCGAGCTTCGCGCAATCAGAAGCCGCCTCTCGAAAGCTCGCCTTCGCCGCGCAACTCAGATCCTTCTGCTTATCTTTGGCGTTGCGCAGGGGATCGCCGGCTCTGCCTTTGCGCAAGACAAGGTCGCAGACTTGAGGTTTTCGATTTGGCTCCCACCGGCTCATCCGCTCGTGCCGGCCGCCAAGGAGTGGGCCGCGGATATCGCGAAGGCTTCCGGCGGCACGATTCAAATCACGGTGTTTCCGTCGGAACAGCTCGGCAAGGCGTTCGACCATTACGATATGGCGCGCGACGGCATCGTCGATATCGCATATGTCAACCCTGGGTATCAGCCCGGCCGCTTTCCGATCATCGCCGTCGGCGAGATTCCCTTCACTTTTGGCGATGCCCGCAAGGGGACGGCGGCGCTCGAACTCGTGGTATCGGAAATATGCTCCCGTGGAGATGAAGGACACCCATTTCTGTCTCGCCTTCATTCACGACCCCGGTTCGCTGCACGCCCGCAAGAAGATTGTCATGCCGCAGGATTTGCGCGGCGTGAAGGTGCGCCCTGCGCAAGGCGCGATCGCTGAATTGGTCACTCGCCTCGGCGGCACGAATGTGCAAGCTTCAGCGCCGGAGGCGCGCGAGGTTCTCGACCGAGGCGTTGCGGACGCGATTACCTTTCCGTGGGGCTCGCTCTACATTTTCGGCATCGATAAGGTGGTCAGTTACCATATCGATGCGCCGCTCTACACCACGGTCTTCACTTTCTCGATGAACAAAGACAGATACGAGGCTATGACCGCCGCCCAGAAGAAGGTCATGGATGATCACTGCACGACCGATTGGGCGGTGAAGCTGGCTGGCGGCTGGGCCGATTTTGAAATGGCCGGCCGCGAACGGATGCGGGCCGATCCCCACCAGCACGTCTACAAACTTACCGCCGATCAGATGCAAGCTTGGCAAGATGCGGCAGCGCCGCTGCGCACGGATTGGGCCGCGGCCGTGAAGCGAACCGGCGTCGACCCCGACACCGCCCTCGCCGAGCTCAAGGCGAGCATCGCGAAATACGACGCCGGACCATGAGACTTCGAACGCCGGGCGGCCCGTGAATGAAGCGCAATTTCATGGATCGCTTCATCGACGGCATCGAGCTGGCCGCGGCGGGCTTCATCGGCATTGTCGCCATCGACATCTTCGTCTCCGTCCTGCTTCGCTATCTCTTCAGCGTCTCGATTCCCGAACTCGTACGACTTCGGCCGGCTGCTGCTCGGCATCTTGATTTTCTGGGGCATCGCCGCCACGAGCTATCGCGGCTCCCACATCACTGTGGACCTCGTTTGGACCGCAGCCGATCAGAGGGGCAAGCGCGCGATCGACGTCTTCGCCACGCTGGTGCTGCTGTTCGTCGTCGCGGTTCACTCCGCGATGCTGTTCGACAAGGTCCGCGCGACCCGGGCGGATCATGTGCTGACCTACGACCTCCACCTTCCGACCTGGCCTTTCTTTGCGGTCGCTTGGGCGGGCGACGTATCCGCCGTCCTCCTTATCGCGGTGCGCGCCTATCGGCTGATCTTTCACCCCGAAAAGCTTGCGGACGAACCGATCGCCAAGGCGGTCGAATGAGGCGGGGACGATGGGTTCCGACGCCGCGGCGGTGACCGGCTTTGTGGCGCTGTTCGCGCTGATCCTGCTGCGGGTCCCTGTCGGGATGGCGATGGGTCTTGTCGGCGTGACCGGCTATGGCTATGTCGTTGGCGCCGCGCCAGCATTGAAAATGGTCGGGCTGACTTCGATGCGCACGGTCACCGATTATACATTCGGCGTCATCCCGATGTTCCTGTTGATGGGGTCGATCGTCTCCCATTCCGGCATGAGCCGCGAACTGTTCCGAGCAGCCAACAGTTTTGTTGGACATTGGCGGGGCGGCCTCGGTGTCGCCACGATCGCGGCCTGCGGCGGCTTCGCGGCGATCAGCGGTTCGTCGGTCGCGACCGCCGCGACCTTTGCGACGGTCGCCTATCCCGAGATGCGGCGATACAAGTATCCGCGGTCCTTCGCTGCTGGCGTTATCGCAGCGGGCGGGACGCTTGGCGCAATCTTTCCACCCTCGATTGTGCTCGCCGTCTACGGTCTCATCACGCAGCAGGACATCGGCAAGCTTTTTATCGCCGGAATCCTGCCGGGCCTGCTCGCAGTGTGCATGTACATGCTGACGATCGCCGTAATCGGTTTGGCGCGGCCGGACTTTCTGCCGGCCGGTCCCCGCGTCGGCTGGAAAGAGCGGATCGATTCGCTGCGCGAGGTCTGGGCGGCCGTGGCGCTGTTCGTCTTCGTAATCGGCGGGCTGTACGGCGGACTGTTCACGCCGACCGAGGCGGGCGGCGTCGGTGCGTGCGGTGCATTTCTCATCAGCATCGCACGGCGTCGGCTCACGCCCGCGGTCGTTCTCGAGTCGTTGCTGCAGGCGACGCGCACTGCCGCCGCCGTGTTCACCGTTCTCATCGGCGCACTTCTGTTCGGCTATTTCCTCACGGTCACGCAGACGCCGCAAAAGGTGACGGGGTTCCTTACCGGTCTTGGAGTTGGCCGCTACGGCGTCCTTGCATTGATCATGCTGATGTATCTGGCGCTGGGATGCCTCATGGACGCGATGGCTATGATCATCCTCACCGTTCCGATCCTCTTCCCCGTCGTGACGGGGCTTGGATTCGACCCGATCTGGTTTGGGATCATTATCGTCATGACGGTCGAGCTCGGTCTGATCCACCCGCCCGTCGGGATGAACGTGTTCGTCATCAAGACCGCCGTCCACGACGTGAGCTTTACGACGATCTTCAAAGGGGTGCTCCCCTTTATCGCAGCCGACGTGCTTCGGCTCGTCATCCTGATCAGTTTTCCTCAGATCGCACTCTACCTGCCCAGTCTGATGTAGGTGCGCCGTGAAGACGAGACGAACCATGGAGCGCAAGCTGGCCGGAACACCTTCGCGGCCAGTGCGGCTCAAGCGGCTTGTGCAGCTCCCTTGCTCCCGATGCCTGGTCACGCGGACATGCCGGTCTTCCCCATTATCAACGTCTCGAGCGACATCGACCCGTGCCGCACGCACTCCGGGCAGCGTGCGGATAAGGTGCAAAAGCGGAGCGTGACCCAATGTATACCGCCAGCACGGCAATGCTCGAGGCGCTTCAAGAAGCGGGCGTCTCTTACGTCTTCGCCAATTTCGGCAGCGATCATCCCGCCTTGGTCGAGGCGATCGCCGAGACCCGCGCCCTCGGCCGGCAGATTCCGACGGTCGTAACCTGTCCGAACGAAATGGTCGCGATGAGCTGCGCTCATGGCTACGCGCAATTGACCGGCCGCGCCCAGGCGGTCGTCGTGCATGTCGATTGCGGGACGCAGTCGCTCGGCGGCGCGGTGCACAATGCGGCCAGGGCGCGTATCCCGATGTTCGTCTTTGCGGGCATGTCGCCGTTCTCGCAGGAGGGCGAGGCAAGGGGCAGCCGCAACGAATTCATCCACTGGCTTCAGGACGTCCACGACCAGCGCGGCATCGTCCGGCAATATATGAAATACGACAACGAGATCCGAACCGCGCACAACATCAAGCAGATCGTGCATCGTTCGCTGCAAATCGCCCACAGCGATCCCAAGGGACCGGTCTATCTCGCCGCAGCCCGCGAGACGATGGAGGAGGAAACCCAGAACATTGCGATCGACGTTGCAGACTGGACTCCCATAGCCCGGGTGCCGCTCCTGGAAGCGGCCGCCCAGGATCTCGTCCAAGCCATCCAGAATGCGAGAAGGCCGCTGGTCGTCACTTCCTATCTCGGCCGCGATCCCGCCGCCGTGACGGAACTCGTCCGCCTCTGCAACCGGCTCGGCGTGGGCGTGCTGGAATCGGCGCCCAATTATGTCAATTACCCCCATGATGACGAACTCTACCAAGGCAGCCACTGGAATCACCCGTTCCAGAACCGCGCGCTCGCCGAGGCCGATCTCGTTCTGGTCATCGATAGCGACGTGCCGTGGATTCCGACTGTCAGCAAGCCGCGCGAGGATGCCGTAGTTTTCATCATCGATGTCGATCCGCTGAAGCAATCGATGCCGCTCTGGTACATCAAGGCGCGTCGTTCCTATCGGGCCGACGCCGCGACCGCTCTTGCTCAGCTGAACGCCTGCATCGATCGCGTCGAAATCGATGCGCGGGCCGCCGAGCGTCGCCGTCATTACGCCGCGAGACATCGCGAGCGGAAATCCGATCTTGCCCGCCTCGAAGCGTCGGGCGGAGAGATTATCACGGCGGAATATTTGACCGCATGCGTGAGGCGCCAGGTCGGGCTCGACGCAATCGTTGTCAACGAAGGCATCACCAACTACCCGGCGATCTGCGATCATATGGCTCGCGAAAAACCCGGCACGATGTTCACCAGTGGGGGCAGCTCGCTGGGCTGGAGCGGCGGAGCCGCGATCGGCATGAAGCTCGCCGCGCCGGACAGCACGTTCGTCGTCCTGACCGGGGACGGCTCCTATATGTTTTCGGCCCCTTCCTCCGTGCACTGGATGGCTCGCCGATATGAAACGCCCTTCCTGCAAATTATCTACAACAATCGAGGATGGAAGGCGCCGAAGTTCTCGACGCTCGCGGTTCATCCCGCAGGCTTCGCCAGCCGGGCGGAGGATTTGGACACCAGCTTCGATCCGCCGCCCGACTATTCCGCGATCGCCGCAGCCGCGGGCGGCGCATTCGCCCGCATCATCAAGCGCCCGGAGGACGTCGAAGCCGGCGTCGCCGAGGGTCTGCGCGTCGTGCGTGAGGAGAGGCGCTGCGCCGTGCTCGACGTCTGGCTGGCGCATCTTTGAGCGGCGGGAGAGAGCGACCATGGGGATCGAACGCCCTTTTTGCCGCGCGGCGCCTGCCTAATTGAGCCGCCGGCTCGAACTGGCGTCGAAGAGGTGAATTGCGCCGGCTTGAGGCGACACATTGATCGTCGACCCGGGCTTCGTGTCGATCCGCTCTCGAAACACACCCGAAAATGGCTGCTCGCCAAGCTTGCCCTGCACCTGGGTTTCCGATCCGGTGGGCTCGATCAGTTCGACAGCGAACGGCAGTCCGGCGCGGTCCAGGACAAGATGCTCGGGCCGGATTCCGTAAACCGCCGCGTTTCCGATGTGCGACGCCACCCTGGCGTCGAGCGGCAGGAGCAAGCCGTCCGCTGTCAGAAAGCCGTCTTTGCGGACCGTCCCGGCGATGAAATTCATCGCTGGCGAACCAATGAAGCCGGCGACAAAAAGATTGGCCGGGCGGTCGTACAGCTCGAGCGGCGCGCCGATCTGCTCAACCTTGCCCTGGTTCATCACCACGATCTGGTCCGCCATGGTCATCGCCTCGATCTGATCGTGGGTGACGTAAACCGTGGTCGTCTCCAGACGCTGGTGCAGCGATTTGATCTCGCCGCGCATCTGCACCCGCAGCTTGGCGTCGAGATTTGAAAGCGGCTCGTCGAAGAGAAACACCGAGGGATCGCGCACGATAGCGCGCCCCATCGCCACGCGCTGGCGCTGACCGCCGGACAGCTCCTTGGGGTAGCGCTGAAGCAACTCCTGCAGGCCGAGGATGTTGCTGGCGCGCTCGACCTTCATCTTCTTCTCTTGAGACTGCGCGCCTCTGAGCCGGAGGGAAAAGGCCATGTTCTGCTCGACGGTCATATGCGGATAGAGCGCATAGGATTGAAACACCATCGCGATGTCCCGCTCCTTAGGGGGAACGCGGTTGACCACTCTCGAGCCGATTCTGATTTCTCCCGCCGAGATCTCCTCGAGACCCGCGATCATGCGCAGCAGGGTCGACTTTCCACACCCGGAGGGACCAACGAGGATGACAAACGCCCCGTCAGGGATCTGAATCGAAACGCCATGCAGGACTGGCGTTGCGCCATACGACTTCTTCACGTTCTCGATGGACAGGGAGGCCATTGAAATTGTTCCCAACTCGGCGGAGGAGTCGCACCCGCACGCGCGATCGTATCGCGTTCAAATTGTCATTTTTCGGCTGCGATCGGACAGGTTGGGGACCGCCGGGGTCAATGCGCTGGTCTGCCGAAAGGAGGGCGAGCGAGCAATTCGTCGACGGCGTCGCTTATAGGCGGCAAGGCGAGGCGCATCGGCGTCGCCTGCCGCGAGAAATTTAGATCACTGCCGACAAGTAGCTCGTGACTTCCATTCCAACGCAGATTTCCGTGACGACCGGTGCGTTCCAGGACATCTTTCACTCCCTTTTCATCGCTCACAGCGGAATTCCGCCGGCTCGCCAGGATATCATTGCGACCAGCGCCGAGACAAGGGCGGATTGTATGATAACCTTACATAGCGACCGCCGATCGCCGAATGTGAGGTTGCTGTCAGCGTCGTCGCTGGGGCGCGCCGAACGCCGTCAAACTCGCAATGAGTCGAAGCGCGACCGTCAGACGATATCCGGGGACACCAGGAAGATGAGACCGCTGCGTTGATCATGTGTCCGCTGCTTCTGGTCGCTATTCCTTCACCGCCCCGGTGAGGCTGGCCACGTAATACTCAACGAAAAACGAGTAGAGAATAACCACCGGCAAGGAGCCGAGAAGCGCCGCTGCCATCAGCGAGCCCCAATGATAGACGTCGCCCTCGACGAGTTCGGTTATTGCGCCGACGGGGACCGTCTTGTTTTCCGATGAGGATATGAAGGTGAGCGCATAGATGAATTCATTCCAGGACAGCGTGAAGGCGAAGATGCCCGCTGAGATCAACCCGGGCAGGGCCAGCGGCAGAGTGATCGACCTGAGGATCTGGAGTCGCGAGGCGCCGTCGATCATGGCGCATTCCTCGAGTTCATAGGGAATGGTCCGGAAATAGCCCATGAGCAGCCAGGTGCAGAACGGCACGAGAAAGGTCGGATAGGTGAGGATCAGCGCCCAGAGGCTGTCGTAGAGCCCGAGCCGGAAGACGATCGTCGCCAGGGGAATAAACAGGATGCTTGGCGGAACGAGATAGGCGAGAAAGATGGCGAGCCCGACATAGCGCGCGCCAGTGAAGCGAAGCCGCTCGATCGCGTAGGCCGCACAAACGCTCGCAAACAATGAAATGGCGGTCGACGCCACGGCGACCACCATCGTATTGACCAGCCATTGCGGATAGCTCGTCTCGAAGAAAAGCTTGTGAATGTGCTCGAGCGTCGGGTGAGCGACCCAGAATGGATTGAAGTGGGCGTAATCGTAAAGCTCTTCGTCAGGCTTGAAGGTCGTTGTTGTCATCCAGTAGAACGGAAACAGCAGCACGAATATGAAAACCGCCAGCGGAAGATAGAGCGTGACGAGGCGGCGAGGCAGCCGCTCGAGGTAGTCCATGCCCTCGGCTCCGCCCGCTCCGGCCATGAACTCAGCCCCTCGTGCCCGGCTGCCAGCGGCGTCGCTGCAACCCGAAATAACTGAAAACGATTGCGGCGAACAGGAACGGCACCATGGCGTCGGCGATGGCCGCGCCCTCGCCGAGGTGGCCGCCGGTAATCGCCCGCTCGAACGACAGCGTGGCCATCAGATGCGTGGCGTTGATCGGACCCCCGCGCGTGATCGCGTAAACGAGCTGAAAATCGGTGAAGGTGAGGAGGACCGAGAAGGTCATCACAACGGCTATGATCGGCGAGAGAAGAGGCAGGGTCACAAAACGGAATCGCTGCCACGGGCTGGCACCGTCGAGGGTCGCCGCTTCGTGCAGCGAAGGAGAGATCGTTTGCAGGCCGGCGAGCAACGTGATGGTGACGAAAGGGATGCCGCGCCAGACGTTGGCCGCGATGAGCGACCAGCGCGCATGCCAGGGTTGGCCGAGAAAATCGATATATTGGTCGATGACGCCTAACTTGATCAGCGCCCAGGAAATGATCGAGAATTGCGGATCGTAGATCCACCAGAAGGCGATCGCCGAGAGCACGGTCGGCACGACGAAAGGCAACAGGACGATGGCGCGAAGCAGCGATTTGAAAGGCAGGCGGCGGTTGAGCAGAAGCGCCAGATAGAGTCCAAGGAAGAATTTCAGGAAGCTCGCGACCACCGTGTAGAACAAGGTGTTGAATACAACGAGCCAGAACACCGGATCGTGGGCGAGCGAGATGAAATTGGCGAGGCCGACGAAGCGCCCCGGCTCGCCGATCGGCGTATCGGTGAGACCCAGCCAAAATCCAAGACCGAGGGGATAGGCCAGAAACACCAGCAGGATCGCCCCCGCAGGCAGCATGAGGGCGAACCCGAGAAAATTGCGATTTTCGAGGAGGCGCGCATCCAGTCTCTGCCGACGCCCGAAGGGCTCGCGGGCAGTTTGCGCATCCGCAGCCATCGCGCGTCTCCCAGGGGGCGCCGGTGCCCGGCGCGGCTCCGTGTCGGCCTGTTCCATCACGCCTTGTAGTAGCGTTTGGCGCGCTCGGCGGCGCGCTGTGCGGCCGCCTTCGGGGTCTGCGCGCCGGTGCAGGCCTCCGCGAACATGTCGACGCAGACGAAGTCGCCCATGACAGCAGCCGAAGCATAGCCGAGCGTCCCGGAATAGCCGATATCGAGGGCGTATTTCAGCACATCGCGAAACGGGGTCACTTTCGGGTCGGCCGTCCAAACCGGGTTGTCGTTCCACGCCGGCAAAGGCGGCGCGACATAGCCGTTCGACGCGGTCTCCCAGGGGTCCACCTGCGGCTTTTCCCACATGAAGCGCAGATATTCGCGCACCGCGTTCGGATATTTCGTGTAGGCGTAGGAATAGGCGGTGACGATGTTCTGCTGTTCCGTCGGGCGCCCGACGGGCCCGATCGGCATGTTGGCGTGGTTCATGTCCTTGGCGATAGCGTTGAGCGCAGGCTCGGGCGAGTTCTTCGCCACCGTGTAGATCGAAATTCCGTTCAGGGTCAGGCCGATCTGGTCGGCGAGGAACGCCTTGTTGTTGCTTGCATCGTTCCACGACAGCACGCCGTCGATGAAGGTCGGATAGAGCTGCTTGGCGAATTCGAGCGCGGCCACGGTCTCCGGCGAATCGATGACGACCTTGTTATTGTCGTCGACCATTTTGGCGCCATGCGCCCACAGCAACCAATAAGTCCAGCCGTTCGCATCGCCCGTGGCGTGGCCAAGCGCGAAACCGGGCGGCTTGCCGACCCGCTTCAATCCCTGGCAAAGCTTCAGGAAGCCCGCGAGATTCTTGGGAAACTCGTCGAACCCGGCCGCGTGCATGGCGTTGATGCGGTAGTTCATCGTGCCGCCGGTCGCCCCCTGCGGCAGCGCGATCCATTTCTTGCCCAGCATCCCGTAGGTTTTGGCGACCGGGTACCAGCCCCCATATTTGGCGCCGAGGTACTCGGCAACGTCCGTCACGTCGATAAGCTTCTCGGGGAATTTGAACGGGTCGTCGTTGGTGCCGATGATAATGTCGGGTCCCGCGCCCACATTGGCCGCGACCGCCGCCTTGGGACGGATATCGTCCCAGTTCTCGGCGTCGACCCGCACCTTGACTCCGGTCTGCTCGCTGAATTTCTTGGTGTTGGCGACGAAGGCGTCGAACTCGGCCTGGATGAACTGCTTCCAGCGCAGCACCCTTATGGAGGCGTTCCGCTCCGGCGGGGGTCCGTTCCAAGTCTGGGCCGCCACGGGCCGCCGGCTGAGGAGCAAGCCTGCGCCCGCGGCCGCCCCGGAAGTCATCAATTTCCGTCTCGAAATCTCGCTCATCGTCTCCTCCCTGATTATGCCGCCGGCCTTCTTCCGGCTCGATCCTTCCCCGAGCTTCTTTCTTCTTCGCCTTCCGTCGGCGGGGTCGGGAAGTCGTCTACGTTATTCGCTCGACGCGGAGGACGAAACCGTTATTGCTCCTTGGTGCGCCCAATAAGTTCCGCCAACCGCGCATCCTCCTCCTGGATGAGATCGACCAAAGGCGCCCGAACCGGGCCGCGCGCCGTTCCTCGACCCGCAACCCCGCCTTGACGATGCTGACGGCATAGCCGCGCCGACCGCGGGGGAGCGGCCACGAATTGCGCCATGCTGTGCCAGCCTCGGCCGAAAATCGTTCGCCGAGTGGCGCGCGGGCTGCGCGAAATCCAGAACCCGAGCCGCGACGCAGGTGACGTTGTCGCTGAATTGCAGTTTGTCGTTTCCAGTCCCACGCCGATCTCGCTGACGGCCGGTGTCGACCGATACGCTTGGTCCTCCCATTTTTTATGACGCGAGTCTCGCGGGCTCAACGCTTTCGGAGATACCATCCAGTTTGGTCACGGACAAGGCAATTGTATGATGACCCGATGTCGTGGTAGCTTTGCAATGATCACCGCGGCCGCATCAGCTCGCGGCCGCCCATGGTGGTGGAGCATGTCGCTGGCGGCATCCGATGGATCGGGAAGCTCCGAGCCGATCCTCGGCTCTCCCGAGCCTTTTCCCGAAAGGGCGGCCGAGCCGGGGCCTCGGTTCGATCTCGGGCTTAAGTTGATGCGGTTCGAGGGGCGATCGTGATCAAGATTGGGGACCTATCGCTTGTGATCAGTCCGGGGTTCAACCGGACACAGGAATTGGCGCAACGACTCGCGGCGGAGATCCGGAGCGGCCGTTTGCCTCCCGGTTCGCGTCTCCCGACCGAGCAGGAATTATCGGCGGCGACCGGCGTCAGCCGAACCGTGGTGCGGGAAGCGGTTGCGGCGCTACGGGCCGACGGGCTCGTAACAACGCGACAAGGGCTCGGGGCGTTCGTCGCCGGAGACGTGCAACGATGGCCTTTCCGCATCGATGCGAGCGACTTGAAGACGGTGGCGGACGTGCTGCAAGTCATCGAACTGCGCATGAGTCTGGAGGTCGAAGCCTCGAGCCTCGCCGCCGATCGCCACAACGGCGACGATCTCGCGCAAATTGAAAAGGCCCTTGCCGCGATCGACGCGGAAATCAAGAGCGGCGGCAACGCGGTCGCCGCCGACTTCCAGTTTCACCTGGCGATCTTCAACGCTGCGGGGAATCGCTATTTTCCGCAGTTGCTGCAATTTCTGGGTCACTTCATCATCCCTCGTCAGATGATCGAGGTCGCAAAGGAGAACGAAAGCCGGCGCGAACGGTATCTTCAGCGAATCCAGTCCGAGCATGTCGCCATCTTCGAAGCGATCCGTGCGCGCGACGCCGCGCGGGCTCGCACGGCCGCCCGGCGGCACCTGTCGAATGCGCTGCGTCGCTACCAGCAGGCCGCCGCGAACATTGCCGGCGTCGACGAGGCGGCGTCGTCGGCGACAGCGGCTAAATCCCAGACAATCGGCATGTGAGCGTCGTCAGATCACTCGCGGGTGACGAACCCGGCGTCGTTCAAAATCTTTTCGGGATCGCCACACAATTGATGGCGGCAATGCCGCAAGCGCTACGCGCCTCCAATGACGTGCGACCAGCGCGCCGCGGCCATGGGCAGCCGATCCGGATCACGCCGCAGAATTTGCAACTTCCGCCGTTTTGAGAGACGTTCGGGCCCCGGTTTGGCCGTTCATGTTTCGAATTCCCATGAACCGCTCTCGAGATTGGTCGCCTTGTCCGACGCCGCTCCATGCGTTCGACCGGCGAAAGCCCGCCTGAGGCCGCATGAACGAAACAGCCCCGATCCCCGCGCCCGAAAGCCCCGGCAAGGAAAAGCCGAAACCGGAGCGGGCGTCGGGCGGGGGCGTCGCCGCCGCCCTGATCGTGACGCTGGTCGTCGCCGGGATCGTTGGCCTGTCGATTTGGTACCTCGCAAGGCCGCAGTCGTTGATCGTCCAGGGCGAGGCCGACGCCACCCGCGTCGACATCGCCGCGCGGATCGACGGCAGGGTCGGGCAACGTCCTGTCGATCGGGGCGAGAACGTCGCAAAGGGACAGTTGCTGTTCGAAATCGACAACCCGGAGTTGGTCGCCAAATGGCGTCAGGCCCAGGCCGGCGTCGACGTCGCCAAGGCCCAGCTTGCCAACATCCTCGCCGGGACGCGGGCCGAGACGATCGCCCAGCGCAAGGCGGAGGACGAAGCGGCGGAGGCGAATTTTACCCTCGCCCAGCGCACCTACGACCGCATCAAGGAACTCGCCGGTTCCGGCAACGCGCCGTTGCAGCGGCTCGACGAGGCGACGAATTCGCTCGAAGTGGCCAAGCGGCAGCAGGACCAGGCGAAGCTCGCCTATGAGGAGGCCGTCAACGGCGCGACCAAGGAAGAGCGCGGGATCGCCGAGACCAACTGCTCAAGGCGCAGGCGAGCGTCGACACGATCAAGGCGCAGGTCGACGAACTCGTCGTCAAGTCGCCGATCGCGGGGCAAGTCTACCAGATCGGGGCCGAACTCGGGGAATACGTTTCGCCCGGCGTGCCACTTCTCTCCCTCGTCGATCTCGGCGACGTCTGGCTGCGGTTCAACCTGCGCGAAGACCTGGTGCGCGCGCTCAAGGTCGGCGACCGGTTCACGGTCCGCGCGCCCGCGCTCGGCGACCAGGAGATCCCGGCGGAGATCAAGCTCATCGCCACGCGCGGCGAATATGCTGGCTGGCGGGCGACACGGGCGACCGGCGACTTCGATCTGAGGACCTTCGAGGTGCGCGCCTATCCAGTCACGCCGCTGCCGGGCTTAAGGCCGGGCATGAGCGTCTACGCCGAGTGGCCGGCGGGCGAGCGGCGATGAAGAGGCCCGCGCGGCCTGGACTGCTGCGGGTCGCCACGCGCGAACTGCGCTGGATGCGGCGCGACGAGGTCGCGCTCCTCCTGTCGATCATCGTTCCGGTGATCGCCTTCGCCGTCCTGACCTTGACCTTCAGCAACGCCGTCATCCGCAATCTCAGGGTCACGATCGTCGACGCCGATCGCTCGGCGACTTCGCTCACCTACGTCCAGGCGATCGGTTCGGCCCCCGGCGTCAGCGTCGCCGAGCGTTCGGGGGACATGACGAGCGCGATGCGGGCGATCCGCTCCGGCGAGGCGATCGCCGCCGTCTACATCCCGGAGGATTTCGAACGCGATCTCCTGGCCGGCCATCGACCCCAGATCGTGACGCTCTACAACCGGCAATATTTCACGCCCGGCAACAACGCCAATTCCACGATCTCGAATGCGATCGCCGCGGCCACTGCCACGCTGCCGCGGGGCGGGGACGGCGGCGGCTACCGTCCCGGCGCCCTTGTTTCCGAGCAATATGTTCTCTCGAACCCGGCTTTGAACTACGCCCAATTCCTGCTGCGCGCGATTCTGCCGACCGTGCTGCACGTCGTCGTGGCGCTGGCCGCGGGCTACGCTGTCGGCTCGGAGTTCTCCCGCCGGAGCAAGCGCGCGTGGTTGCGTGCGGCAGGCGGGCGTCCGCTGGTCGCGCTGATCGGCAAGCTCATGCCGCTGTTCGGCCTCTTCGTCCTCATGGAGGTCGTCGTCGCCATCATTCTGCACGCCTTGTACGGCGTTTCGTTTCGCGGCGATCCGGTCATGGTCGCGGCGGCCGCATGCCTGCATCTTCTCGGCTATCTCGGGCTCGGGGCGCTGCTGGTTCTGCTGACGCAGAACCTGGGCTCGGGCCTGAGCCTGATCGCCGTCCTCTGCAACCCGGCCTTCGGCTTCGCCGGCGTCGGATTTCCGATCGTCGCGATGAACGGCTTCGCCCGCGCTTGGGGTGCGGTGCTGCCCCTGCGCTGGTATCTTGAGGTCCTGTTCGATCAGGCTGCGCGCGGCGTCCCGCCTGCGGATTCGGTTAGGCCGTTCATGATCCTGGGCGGCCTCGCCTGCCTCTATTTTTTCCTGGCCTGGCTGCGGCTCTGCGCCATCACCCATACGCCGAGCCCGCGCCCGGAGCTCTCGATTCCGCCCGTGCAATTCGGGCGAGGAGTCGCCATCGCCTTTCGCAACGAGGCGATTCGCATCCTCTCCGATCGATCCGTGCTCAGCCTGATCGTGCTCGCGCCGATCCTCTATGGCCTCCTCTATCCGCAGCCCTATCTCGGCGAGGTTCTTAGGAACCTGCCGATTGCGGTGGTCGACCAGGATAACACGGAGCTCAGCCGCGATTTCGTCCAGGCCCTCAACGCCGACCAGGCGCTCGCCGTGACGGCGCGTGCAAATACGCTGGGGGACGCACAGAGGGCCCTGGACAGGCACGATGTCTATGCGATCGTCGCCATCCCCAAGGACACCGAGCGGCAGGTGCTGCGGGGCGAACAGGCGCGCATCGCCGCCTACGTCGACGCCGCCTACCTCCTGCTCTACAGCCAGACCCTGCAGGGCATATCGGAGGCTGCGGCGGCCGCGTCCGCCGACGTCGCGCTTCGCGGGGCGCGCACCGACGGCAGTCTCGCTTACGCGGCGCTGGTGCGAAGTTCTCCCGTCGAAGTCCGTGTCCGAGCCGCTGTTCAATCCGACCGGCGGTTATGCGGCCTATGTCGTGCCGGCCGCCTTCGTGCTGATCCTGCAGCAGACGCTGCTGCTTGGCGTGGCGTCGATCGGAGGCGCGGCTTTCGAGCGCGCCGGACGCGTGAGCCGTCAGTTGCGTTCCGGCGCGCGCGCCGTCTTCGGCCAGGCGCTCGCCCATCTTTGCTTCGCGATTCCCGGCCTTGCGCTCTACCTGATCGTCCTGCCGCGCGTGTACGGATTTTCGACGCTCGGTCGCCTTCAGGACCTCGTCCTGCTCGCCGTTCCGTTCGTCCTGTCGGTCAGTTTTCTGGCGCAGTTCGTCGGCGCATGGTTCAGGCGCCGGGAGACGGCGGTGCTGCTGCTCGTCGCGGTCAGCCTGCCGCTCTTCTTCATGGTCGGGGTGTCGTGGCCGGTCGAGGCCATCCCGGACTTCATTCGCGCCGGCAGCCGCGTCTTCCCCAGCACCGCCGCCATCGACGCACTCATTCGCATCAACCAGATGGGCGCGAGCATTCTCGAGGTGAGGCGCGACTGGATCACGCTCTGGCTTCTGACCGTCATCTACGGCCTCATGGCCGTCGCGGCGACCCTGATCGTCAATCGCAACGAGGCGCGTCATGAACAGTAGGAGTCGCGTTCTGACGGTCCTTGTCGCCGTCGTCGCCATCGGCGCGGCGGTTGCAGTCGGCTTCCGTTACGAGGTCGAGCACAATCCCAAACCGCCGCTCGTCGGCGTCGTGCACGAGACGGAAATCCGCATCGCTCCGGAGATCTCGGCCTGGCTCAAATCCCTCGCCGTGAAGCCCGGGCAGGCGGTGCGCAAGGGCGAGACGTTGGCGGAACTGTCGAGCCCCGAGATCGCCGCGTCGCTCGAGGAGGCGAAAGCGAACGCGGAATCCGCGCGCGCCAATCTGGCCAATGTCGCGGCCGGCGTGCGTCAGGAAGAGATCGACGAGGCGGCGCAGCGCGCGGCGGTCGCGGCCTCCAATCTCGCGCTCGCCAAGCAGCAGTTCGCGCGGGTCTCGACGCTCGCCGCGAAGGCCTTCGCCAGCCGGCAGCAATACGACGAGGACGCCGCGGCGCTGGCCGAAGCGGACGCGCACCTCAACCTCTCTCAGGCCGCGTTGGCCGAGAGCAAGGCCGGGCCGACGCGTGAGCAGCTCGCGATCGCCGGCAGCCAGGTTCGCCTCGCTCTGGCCACGATCGACGACGTCGCGGCTGAGCTTGCCAAGACGAAGCTGACGGCGCCGGCCGACGGCGTCGCGCGCCTGCTGGTCGCCGAGCCCGGCGAAGCGATCGTCCCGGGGCAGCCGGTGCTGACGCTGGGCCTCGCGAACGACCGCTGGTTCAGCTTCACCATTCGCGAGGACCGCCTTCGCGGCGTGACGATCGGCTCGACGCTGACGCTCGAGACCGCGGCCGGCGACCGCGTCGAGGCCAAGGTCACCGAACTCCGGCCGCTCGGGGAATTCGCGGTCTGGCGTGCAGCGCGCGCCGTCGGCGATCATGACCTCAACAATTTCCTGCTGCGCGCCGACCCGGTTGGTCCGACGCCCAAGCTCGAACCCGGAATGACGGTCTGGATCGACGAGGCGGCGAAGGCGTCGGCCACCGGCTCCTGAGACCGGCAGACCCATTTCCAGGCAACGGGAAGCCTTTCCCGGACGGCGCCAAGATGGCGAAGATCCATTGGACGGCGAAGAAGGCTGACGACGAGCCCGGCGAACGCTCGTGCCAGGCGCCCTGCATGATGTGGACCTCATGGCGAAGGACAGCACGAGGTTCGCGGACAGCGGCGGATGGGGATATGCCGAGTTCGAGTATGACCCCGCGTCCGATAGGTTCAGGCCCGGCGACACATCGGATACGCCGCCGCAGGAGCACGACGCCAAGTGCGGGTTCGCCTGCCACACGATCGTAGCGGCAAATGACTACGTCTTTACGGCCTACCCGAAGCGGTGAAGCATTACGTTGCATTCGGACTCATGCGGGGTGCGCCGCTGCGAGTCGCAGATGGCTCGTCTCGCCCGCGTCGTCTTTCCCGGCTCGGGTTTTCTTGCCCCGCATACCTGCCCCTTCGCCGCGATCGCCCTCATCGGATTCACCGAAGCGGGCCTTCGCCTGCGATCCCCGAACGGGGGTACTGCGACGTGAACGGTCGTCGATTGTATCAGCGATCCGATGGCTGGCGTCCCGCCTTGGGGGCTTGTGGTGGGACCCAACATACCTGCGTGACGAAGATCACAGACAGGTTCGGTCTGACGTGCATGATGGCAAGCCTTGAGACCAAGCCCTTGCCAAGAGTGATCACCGAATGGGGGAGAGCGCGATGAACACGGGTTGGCTGAGGTGGATTTGCGCGTTTGGGCTCGCTCTCTTCACTTGGCTCCCCGCGTTCGCCGGGGAAGCCACGACCTATCAGATCAATCCGCAACATAGCGGCGCAGCCGTCTTTCAACGGACGCTGAAGCTGCCCTTGAAGCAGGTGTGGACCCGGAAATTTGGCGGGAATACCGGTTATCCGCTGATCGCCCAGCGGACAGTGTACGTTTCCGTCGCAAACAGCGGTTCGTATGGAAGTGTCGTCCACGCGCTCGACGAAGCCACCGGAGCGACGATCTGGTCTCGTCCGATCGCGGGAAGCTACTATACTTCTCTTATTGCCTATGAATTCTGTATTTCCTGCGGCGGCGGTCGGCTATTCGTCGTGAACGGTGACGGGGTGCTGCGAGCCCTCGATGCCGCGACGGGAAATCAGCTTTGGCAGACTCAGTTGCCGGGTCAGTATTTATTTGAGTCCCCGCCCACCGCGCAGGGCGGGGTTGTCTACCTCAACGGAGCCGGAAGTGGGGTGACCCTATACGCGGTGCTCGAGTCGAACGGCGCGGTGTTGTGGTCTAAAACAATGGTCGCCGGGAACTGGGGTTCGCCGACACTTTCGGAAGACGGCGTTTTCGTATCGTTTCCCTGCCAAGTTTTTGAATTCGATATGGTGACCGGCGTTCAGCGTTGGAACCGTGACGGTGGATGCGATGGCGGCGGCGGCGTGACCGCCGCGCTTTACGACCAGCTTCTCTATACGTCGGAAATTGACGTGAACAATTCCTCGACCGGACACGCGCTGCTCGCCTTCAACGGGGCTGTGCGCGGCGCGCTCGGTGATCTCGCCAACAGTAACGCTTATCAGCGAGGGGTTGGCGATTCTTACCCGCCGGCGCTGCAGGGCGGATACGGATATTTCGTCAACAGCGCGAACGCGCTGGTCGCGTTGGAAATCCCGAGCCTCGCTCAGAGCTGGACCTTTGCCGGGGACGGGACCATCTCGCCTGCGGCGATCGTCGTCGACGGCACGGTGCTTTCCGCCACGACCTCCGGCCACCTTTACGCGCTCGATGGGAAGACCGGCGCCCTGCAGCAAACCCTGACGCTTCCTCCGAGTTCTGCGGAAGGCGTCGGCGGCGTGCCGAATGGCCTGTCGGCGGGCGACGACATCATCGCTGTCCCTTATAATACAACGCTGACCGTGTTCAAAGGATCATAGCGAGCAAGGCAGGTTGGACTGAGACATTGCCCAGCGCATTACGCGCAACTGTCACCGTAATACCGTAATACCCGAACGGACGAGCGACGATCGGCGAGCATCGACCCGTTGCGGTTATCCGATAGCGCGACGGGGGCGGTCGGTTGCGCCGATCGATTTGGGGCGTCGTCGCGAATTTACTCGCCCTCTAGGCGCACTTATGCCAAGCGCCTCGGGCCGCCCCGATGCTCGACCGGAGTCAACACATTCGATCAGGGCGGCCTCTCCGGACGACCAGCCGATGCGCTTCATTCAGACTTTCGATGTCCTCGCGCTCGTCAACAGCGCCGTGTGCTTCGCCGCGGCCTTCGTCTTCGGCACCCTGATCGGCGCCGAGCGCCAGTATCGCCAGCGATCGGCCGGTTTGCGCACCAACGTGCTGGTCGCGGTCGGCGCGGCGGCGTTTGTCGATTTTGGCATCCGTCTGGCCGGACCGGCGTCGACCCAGGTCATGGCCTATGTCGTCTCGGGCATCGGCTTTCTCGGCGCCGGCGCGATCATGAAAGAAGGTCTCAATGTCCGCGGCCTCAACACCGCCGCGACGCTCTGGTGCTCTGCGGCCGTCGGGGCCGCGGCGGGGGCGGGACTGGTCGCGGAGTTGGCGCTGCTCACCCTTTTCGTCATCGCGGGCAATACGCTCCTCAGGCCGCTCGTCAATCGGATCAACCGCATCCCGCTCGACGAGGAGACCGGCGAGGCGACTTACGAAGTTCGCTTGTCGACCAACCCGCGCGCGGCCGACGAGGCGCGCGCGGCGCTGATCGAGCTCCTCGAAGGCGCCCATTATCCGGTCGCCGACGTCACGACTAACGAACGGGGCGACGAGACCGTCGAGATGGTCGCGACCCTGGTCGCGACCTCGGTCATTCCGAAGGAGCTCGATGCGGTCGTCGAAGCGCTCGAGAAGCTGCCCGGCGTCGATCACGCCACCTGGGAGAGCGAAGTTCCGGGCTAGGCTGGTCTGCGTCGCGGCATAAGACGGGAGACGCTATGAGCAAAAAACCTGCGCCAGACCGCGCAGAGGGGTTCCCTTTTGCGCGGACACCGTATTGCCGTTCAAGCACACGCGGGCTGAGTTGGCTGAGTTGACGAGGCGGCAACAATGAGCGGCAAAAAGTGCCCTGTGCGGTCTCGGCCGTCGATTGAGGCGCGGGCGTTTCAGATCACTTCTGCAACTCAGCGTCCACGACGGCGCGGAGTGGGGGCAGGGCTTCGTGAATCGTCTTCCAGATTCGGTAACATTATCGCCCGAAACTCGCTGGCGCTTGGCGGCCCTGCGCAACGTCGCGTTGATGCGCGTCTGCCAGCCGGGGCCTTGGGCGCGATAATACGCAAGCACGTCAGGATCGATTCGCAGCTTGATCGCCTCCTTTGGAGCTGCTGAGGGCGGACGGCCACGACGGATCACACGCTCGCCGACACGCAGCTCGGCATCAGCGAGCATCGCGTCAGTCACTTCGGGTAAATCATCGTCAGGCATCATCGCTGAACGCTTCAGGGAAGCGACGGCGGAAGCGGCGGACTTCCTTGGCATGACAGCGCCTCATCGAAATCACACGGCGATACGCGCCGCGCTGCGTCCAAGCGATCAACACGGCGCGACCGGCGAGAAACCCAAGGGTCAACTGACGAACCTCGCCATAGTCACGCCGGTCGTCGGGCCATGTCGCGGTCGGACCTGAGAAGACCTTGACGGCGTCGAGCATGTCGAGGCCGCGACGCTCAAGAGTGTCCAGCCGCTTGTCGGCGTCAAAGCTGATCCGCACTGCAATTATTGTACCCCCAAAAACAGGCACGCGTCAATAATGTCGGTTCTACCATTGGGCGGCTCTCCTTTGAGATGTTGTATCGATAACACCATCTTGGCACGCTTGATGCCGTCGGGGCGCCGTCCACCCCATCACCGTAATACCCCTGGCGATTTGCATGAGTTGGCGAGCGCGTCCGGATCGGATGCGGTCTTAATATCGGCCGCATTGCGGAAATCATACGGCGCGCATATGGTCTTGGCGGCGCCCGTGCGCAACATAGACCGGCGCCCGTTGGAGGCGCCCTCATGGCAGGCGTGCAAGACGACGACGTCGCCTATGGCGCGGATCAGTTGCTGTTCCAAGTGCAGGCGATCATGGCGGCGCCGGAGCTCACCGTGTGGCTGTCGCCGAACGACATGTCCTCGATTTTCGGCGACATCAACAAGGCCGGAAGCGCGTTGCGCGCTTATCGCGATAAATTCGGGATGACCGAACGACGCGCGCGCAGCCCGGAGGCTGTGAACTCGGTTCGGGATTTGAAAGTCAAACTGGCGAGCGTGGCAGTGGCGGCGGGCGCGACGACCCTTGCCGTCGGGGCGGCCGAAAGCGGCGGAATCGCCGCCGGTCTGGTGAGAGCGTTCGCCGCCGCCGGAGTGGGAGCGTTTGCTTGGGCTGCGTACTTCAGTCAGCTCGATGATAGTCCGAGCAAATACCGAGATTATGGAGTCAATCAAGTCCGAGCAAATCTCACAAACGCCATCACGGATTTGACGCGGGATTTTTCGGACCTTCAAGCCCTCAGCTCTATGGTGACGACGGCCGAGCAGGCGCAGAACGCGACGGACGACGAGTTGCTGAAGGCCTTAGTCAACGCGATCAAAGCGACGGCTTCCGTCTCAGCTAAGTTGGCCATGATCGGACTAATCATAACCGAGCTCGAGAGGCGATACGGACAATGTTTGTCGATAATCAGCAAACTCAAGGACAAAGTCTTGTTGATCAATCGACTGAGGTGGAACCCGGCATCATTCCAAGGTAGTTTCAGCGCGCTGCCTAAAGCTCTTACCAAGGCGCTGGAGGAGCTTGGCGATCTAATGAAAGACATGCGGGAATTCATAAAGCAAAATCCGAGAGAATAACGGTGCTGAATCGCATGTGATCGACGAGTGGAAATGAGAGCTGCGGGCCCCCTCGACGCCCTCGAGCGGGGCCCAAGCCAAAGAACGACCCGGCGACCGCGGGCCGCGAGGTAAAATGCACTGTCACCGTAACGCGCAGGGGCGCCTACGGCGAGGTCCGAGCGACTGTTCGCCGCCATTCATGAGCCGCCGCGGCGACCACCGCCATTGTGACCGCAAACAGGCCGACGACAATCATCCGCTCTGCCGACCCATCGTGCTGGTCCAGATCCCAGCCGGACACGAGCTCGATCCAATCCGGAAATATCGGGGTGACGAGCGTCAATAAGCCGGTTATTGCCGCCAATCCGACTTCGATCCAAAACAGCCGCCGAAAGCTCCGCAACATTCGAAACCCCTCGACTTGCCATCGCGCCGCAAGACGGCGCCGTCGCCTTTGTCAATCGCCGTCTGCGAGATCGTCATCGTCGTCGTCACAGCATGGGTACCCCTGCCGGCAGGCCGGGTGCTTGTCGCAGCAGGTCTTGCGGCAATCCTCGCAATCATCTTTGCGGGGCTCGTCACAACCCTCTTTGCAGCCGCGTTCCCAAATCGTGTAGGCCAGCACCTCGACCGTTCTGATCGGCGTCGCGGGGTCGTCGCTCTCGATCACCAGCTCGCAGGGGCGAGGGCATCTTTCGCCGGCGCGGTATTGAATGACGAGTGGAAGGCTCGCGCCGGGTCGCAACTTGGCCGGGAATGGGTTGTTGAGCAATCGCCAGCGTCGGCTCCTCCGCCTGAAGCGCACGCTCGTCACGTCGAGCGCGCACTCGCCGGTATTGGCGATCCACAGCGTGCGATCCCCGCAGCACCCGGCGCTCACGCCGCCGAACGTCGTGGAACCGGCGATCGTGAGCTTGCCGGGCGGCGCGTCTCCAGAAACATTGACGCTGGCGGGGCTTGCCGGATCGTCGCTCGTGACGGTGATCGTCGCCGTCTTGGAGCCGAAGCCGAGGGGCTCGAACCGGATCGGAACGGGCAGAGCGTCGCCTGGACCGACCGTGATCGGGTAGGACAGGGTCTCCGGCGGGAGGAAGTCGAGCCCGCTGGACGAAACGCCAGTAATGGCGAGGGGGCACTTACCGCTGTTGGTCACGATCAGCGGCTCGTCTGCGAACGAGCCGACGCAGACCTTTCCGAAGCTTCCCGCATTCGCGATGATGAGCCCTGCTTTCGGCGCTGGCGCGGCGCCGGACACGGGACCAGGTGGGGCCCTGCCGGATCGTTGCTCGTGATCGTGATCGAGCCGGCCTTCGAGCCGAAGGGGGCCGTCGGCTGAAAGCGCACGACGACGTCGATCGAGTTGCCCGGACCGACGTGAAGGGGGTAGGACTTCGCGCTCGGCGCGAGGAAGTCCGAGGTCCCGGCGATGCCGGCGATCAACAGCGGGCAAGTCCCGGTGTTGTTGATCGTGAGCAACTCGTCGGCGAACGAGCCGAGACAGACATTTCCGAAACTGCCGGAATTGGCGATCGCCGTCGCGATCCTGCCTGCGCCGAGGGCGCCCTTCGCCCTGACGTCCACGACCGGAGCGTTGGGGTCGTTCGTGACGATCCTGATCGTTGCGATGTCGATTGGCGCCCCAGTCGGCGAGTAGCGAACCGTGAACGCGATATCCTCGCCAGGCGCCAGAACCAGGGGCGTCCCCGGATTCGGCAGCACCGTGAAGCCGGCCGACCCCATGAGCCGCGCGACGCTGTCGATGACGAGGTCCGCGACACCGACGTTGTAAACCTCGACCGTCAGATATTGCGTCGACCCGGGCAGACGGTTCCAAAACAGAGTTTGTCTTGAAGATTGATGGCGATGACGGGCCCGGTCGGCTTCACGAAGGAAAACACGCCTCGCCCGAACGTCGCGGCCCTCAGCTCGCCGTTGTGGAAGACCAGCTCGAACACCGGCGCCCGCGGAAAGTGGAGGTCGTCGAGCACGCTCCAGTTCGCGCCGCCATCGACCGAGCGCAGCACGCCGAAGTCCGTCCCGGCATAAAGGGCGGTGGTCGTCCCGCTCCCGTCGAGCGCGATGGTGTTGAAGGGAAGATCGATCGGGGAGAATGTCGATCCAGGTTGTCGAGGCGAGCGTGGTGCGGAAGACGTGCCCTCCCGGGAACCCGCTAAACCCGCCGAGCACGGCGTAGATGGTCGCCGGGTCGTTGGGATCGAACGCGACCCGAGCAACGAACCGGCCCGGAAGATCGCGCGTGATGTCCTTCAGGGTGAAGGCGCCGGTCGCGTTCGTCGAGACGAGGACCCGGCCTCGGACGGAGACGACGACATTGCTGCTGTTGGCCGGGGCTATGTCCACCTCGCTGGCGGGGCCGGGGATGGGCGCCTTCTTCGGCCAGGTCGCGCCGCTGTCCGTGCTTTGCCAGAGATTGGCGTTGCTGCTCGCGTAGACGGTGCCGTCGGCATTCGGATCGGCCGCCACGGCCGCGAGATACACTCCCGATTCTGCCGCGGGCCACGGCGGCGAGATGCCGCCATAGCTATCTCCATTGTCCGTGGACCTGAAGATATTCGCGTTGCTCCGCCCGTAGGCCTTCGTGGCGTTCTGACCGTCGTGCGCGACGTCGAAGCCGTCGCCACCGACACCCCACGTCCATGCCGGAGCCACAACGCCGTTCGTGGTGATGACGCCGTTGTCTTGGAGGGCGCCGAGGGTCACGCTCGCCGAGGCGTCCCGCTCGACATCGAGGCTGTAGAACAGCGCGGCCTGCAAGCCGCCGGCATTGAGAGACGCGAAATTGAGGCTGCCGCCGGTCGCCTTGTAGATCCCTCCGTCGTTGCCGCAATAGACGATGGAGAAGGGGCCGGGCTGCGGCGAGAACGCCCACGCGTGGGTGTCGGCGTGGAGCAAGTTGAGCCCCGCGAAGGTCTTGCCCGAATCCGTCGAGCGCGCCTGACCGACCGCCCCGAGGTAGATTACGTCGTTGACGCCGTCGCCGGGCGAGGCGGGATCGACCGCCATGTGAAAGCTGTACCCGCCCTGCGTGTTCAGCGGCATCCCGGTTCCGGGCGGGATGCCGGAGCCGGGCGGCGTCTGCAAGGTCCAGTTCACGCCCTGATCGATGCTCATGAAGACGCCGATGGGGTCGGGCGCGTCGGTGGGCTGGCGAGGCCTGTTGAGCGGCCGTCCCTCAATGGTGGCGTACAAGACCTGAGCGGGCGGGGAGGTCGCGGGCGCCAAAGCGACAATGAACTTGCCGACGCTGCGAGCGGGACCGCCCGATATGCCGGCGGAGTTGAGCTCGTTCGAAACGACGAGCGTCGAGCCGCTCAGGATGGGTTTCCAGGTCTGTCCGCTGTCGTTCGACTGGAACACTCCGGCGCCGGTGACGCCCGCATAGAGGATGCGCGCGGACGCCGGAGAGGTCGGGTCAATCACGAGCGAGCGCACGTCGACGCCGAGGGGCAACGCTCCTCGCGTCCAGTTCAGTCCGCCGTCGCCGGATACGAACACGCCGGCGTTGGAGGCGAGATAGACGACCAGGTGGTTGGCGGGATCGACGATGACGACGTTGATCACCTGATTGAAGAACTGACTTCGCATTGCTCGGCGCGCTCGACGGATATCCAGAACCGAGACGAACCCAGCTGCCGCCCCCGTCGGTCGACTTGAACAGCCCGGCCGGGGGCTGAGTCGCCTCGCCTGAGAACTGCGAGCCATCGCGGTTGCTGCTGCCGGCGTAAATGATGCTGGGATCGATCGGGTCGATCGCGATGCCGCCCGGCTCTCCAATGCCGAGCGCGGGCGCCTTGTCGAAGATCGGCGTCCATGTCAGACCCCCGTCCCGCGTCAGCCAAATGCCGCCCCAGGCCGTGCCGATGTAGATGATGTTGGCGTTGCTCGGATGGATGGCGATCGCGGTGACCTGGCCGTTGGCGCTGATCGCGCCCTGATCGATCGGGCTCGGGCCGATCGGCGCCCAGACCGTACCGTTCAAGCTCATTGCTCCGGCCCTTTCCCGCTCGGGGGGGCCTCATCCGGAGACTGCGGCTGCTCGGGCGCGCCAATCGGCGGATCCATCGACGGCCTGACCACGGCGCCGGGCAAGCCGTACCACTGCTCGCGGGCCAGCGCGTAAAGCTCGGGCGTCGGCGGCAGACCGCCTTCGAACCGGCGCCGCTCGATCACGAGATGCTCTTTGGGATTGTCGTACGGCTCGCCTTCGCGCTCGTGCTCGCGACGCCGTTCGTGCTCGCGATCGCCCCGGTCGCCGTCGTCGTCATCCCGGCGAGAGCCGCCGCCCCTTGGTCTCTGGGCCATTAGCGCCTTCCCTCCCGACCCGACCGTGGCTCATCTGCCTTCAGCGGACCAAACGGTCTGCATGAGCCACGTCATGCGTCGATATATTTTTCTTAAATTGCCTTGCCGACTATAATCGCATGAAAGCCCCTCCCCATACTGCGGCAAGAGGCGGCCAAAATTGTGGCGGGCAACCAATTTCGTTTACGCGCATTTCGGTCATTTCGGTGACAGTGCAGTAAATTGACCATGCGCCGGCTCGCCTCGCCCGCGTCGCCGTTCCAGTGCTGCCCTACCATGTGACGCAGCGCGGCATGGCCGCCAGTGGTGTTCCTCGCCGCGAGGTAAGTGCGCTGTCACCGTAACGCTAACGGGTAATGCGCGCAGGTGGATGTAAAATGACGCTCCCACCGTAACTGACCGCAATAGCCGCTACAAAACCTTGCCACTTGTCAGGTAATCAGGGTACCGTCGGCGAACACAATGCAAATCGGCGCCGGCCTCATGGCGCAGCAGGGAGCGAAGCGCATGACAGGCTTTCGCACAAATCGTCGATCCTTGTTGCTCGGCCTCGCGCTCGCGCCGGCGATCGTCGGGAGCGCTCGCGCCGCGCCGATGACGCTGCGCCTGTCCTCGTCGCTGCCCGACGATCCGAAATTCGCCAATGGGCGGGTCTATTACGACAATCTGGTCAAGCAACTGGCGGCGGGCGGGCTCGCCGGGAAGATCGAGGTGCAGTTCTTCCCCAACAATCAATTGGGCCAGGAAATCGACGTCGTGAACCAGGTCAGTCTCGGCGTCATCGACCTCATGGTCACCGGCACCTCGATCTGGGCGAACGTGGTGCCGCTCATCGGCCTGCTCGACCTCGGCTATCTGTTCGAGAGCTTTCCCCAGCAAACCAAAGCGCTCGACGCGGGCGCGGCGAAGCCGTTCGAAGCGGCGATCCGCAAAGGGGCCAATACCGAGATCATCGGCTGGGCCTATAATTTCGGAGCCCGCAGCGTCCTATGCAAGACGCCGATCCACAACCCCGCCGACCTCGCGGGCAAGCGCATCCGCACCCTGCCCAACAAGATCATCACCGAATGCCTGCGCCTGATGGGCGCCGCGGCCACGCCGCTCGCCTTTGGCGAGATCTACACCGCCCTCCAGGCCGGCGTCCTGGACGGGCTCGAGCACGATCCGCCGACGATCCTGGCCTCCAAGTTCTACGAGACGGCCAAAAACTATTCGCTGACCGAGCACAACTTCTCGGCGCTCGGCGTGTTCTGCAGCGCCGCCACCCTGAACCGCATGGCCGCGCCGCTGCGCGAGCCGTTCCTGGCGGCTGCCGCGAAGGCGGCGGCGGACACGCGAGTTCGCGGGCTCGAGGCGCAGAAGGAGGCGATGGAATCCTTGAAGCAGAAGGGCGTGACCATCATCGCCGTCGACAAGGAGCCTTTCCGGCAGCGGGTGCTGCCGCAGACCGACGCCTTCATGACCGCGCATCCCGAGTCGAAGCCAATCATCGAGACCATTCGCAGCACCCACGCCTGACGCTTTGGTCCTCCGAGGTGGCTCCCATCCGCTCAAACGCCCTTCGTCCTGAACTGGCCGCCGGCGGCGCCGAGCCGCTGCGCATGAAACCGGGTCAGGACCCGGCGGCCACGCCCCCTCCACCGGCCTTCGGCGCTTTCCTCTCCCGCGCGCGGGGGAGGGGGACCGTCCGCCGAGGCGGGCTGGCGAAGCTCGCTTCCGGATAGGCGCTGCCTTGGGAGTCACGGTCGGGAACTCTAAGCCGAAGCGAAGGCCCGAACCCGGGACCAGGGCGCCCGCCGCCGCGGTCGACGCGTTCACGCTCCTGTTGAGGCTGGTGGACGGGGTCGCGGCGATCCTGCTCGCGGCGGACCTTTGCGTGGTGCTGCTTTCGGTTTTCTACCGCTATGTGCTCGGCGGCGCCGATCGAATGGTCCGATGACGTCGCCCGCGGGCTGATGGTGGCGCTGAGCTTTTTCGGCGCGGCGGGCGCCCTTGCGCGCGAGGAGAACATCGGCGTCGCCTTCTTCGTGCAAAGGCTGGGGCCTCGGGTGCGCGCCTGCGTCGATGCGTTGGCGGCTTTGGTCGTGCTCGCCACGTCCGCATCGGTCGCCTGGTACGCCATCGCGCTCGGGCGCTTCACCACCGGCCAAACGACAGGTTCGGGTCTCCCGCTCGAACTGACCTTTTATCCGATGGGCGCGGGCGCCGTCTGCATGGCGGTGTTCGCGCTCGCTCGCCTGTTTCGCCGGCCGAGGCGGGACATCGCGATCGCCCTCTTGATCGCTTGCGCGGCGGCCGGCGCGGCCTATGCCTGGAGCTCGTTTGCGCCCGCGTGGGCCTCGCGCTCGGGGCCCCCGATGGCCGCCGCGTTCGTCGGCTGCCTGGCGGGCGGCGTGCCGATCGGCTTCGCCCTGGCCTTCTCGGCCCTGGTCTTCATCTGGCTCGAGGGCGCCTTGCCGGGCATGATCTTCGCACAGCAAATGGCGCGCGGCATCGACAATTTCGTGCTGCTCGCCATCCCGTTCTTCATTCTGGTCGGCTACCTCATGGAGGCGAACGGCATGTCCGTCCGCCTGATTGCGCTGCTGGAGCGCCTGGTCGGGCGCCTTCGCGGCGGATTGAATGTGGTCATGGTGCTGTCCATGGTGATCTTTTCCGGCATTTCCGGCTCGAAAATGGCCGACGTCGCGGCGGTCGGCTCGGTTCTCATCCCGGCCGCTCGACGCTCGCGGCAGAACCCCGGCGCCGCCGTCGCCTTGCTGGCGGCCTCGGCGGTGATGGCGGAGACCATTCCGCCTTGCATCAATCTCATCATTTTGGGTTTCGTCGCCAACCTGTCGATCGGCGGGCTGTTCATGGCGGGCCTGCTGCCGGCGGGACTGATGGCGGTCGCCTTGATCGCGGTGGCGGTTCTGTTCGGCGGAGGGGCGAGGCTCGCGGAGCCGACGGGCGCCGCTCGCACGCCGCTCAGCAAATTATGGAGCGGCGCGGCGGTCACGCTGGGGCTGCTCGCCATCATCTTCGGCGGCTTCAGGTCGGGGATTGCGACCGCAACCGAAATCTCGGCCTTCGCCGCGTTCTATGCGCTGGCGATCGGGGGGCTGGCGTTTCGGGAGCTTGGACCGCGCGCCGCGGCGCGCGCCTTCGTCAACGCGGCGACGCGCGCCGGTCTCGTGCTCTTCATCGTCGCCGCGGCCCAATCGCTGTCCTTCGTGCTGACGCTGCAGCAGATTCCCCATGCGCTGGCCGAGATCATGATCGCTCTTTCGCATGAGAGCGGCGCCTGGCTGTTCCTGCCCTTGTCGATCCTGATCCTGATCGTGATGGGCTCGGTGCTCGAGGGCGCCGCGGCGCTGATCATCTTCGGCCCGCTGCTCCTGCCGGTGGCGGCCGACATCGGCATCAACGGGCTGCACTACGGGGTGGTGCTGGTGATCGCCATGGGCATCGGCCTGTTTGCGCCGCCGCTCGGGCTCGGCCTCTACGGCGCCTGCCTGATCGGCGAGGTGCCGATCGAAGCGACTGTGCGACCGATGCTGGCCTATCTCGGACTGCTGCTTGCGTGCCTCATGGTGATCGCCTTCGCCCCCGGCTTGACTATGTGGCTGCCGCGCCTGCTCGGCTATCAGTGATCGGCGCCCGGGTCTTGAATTCGCTGTTTTGACGAAAAAATTCGCTGGACTGCGCCCCATCGCTGAGACACAAGCTAATTGACTGACAAGGCTTTGTCCTGGTTTGCCCGGTTGCAGTTGTCCCGGCGGAGTTCGGCTTCGAACTCGATCGGGGGTTTGTAGCCGAGCGCCGAGTGCAGGCGCTTCTTATTATAGATGGTGTCGATGAAGGCGCCGATCTGACGGCGGGCGTCGTCGAGGTCGAGATAGGTTTTGGCTTCGACCTCCTCGGTTTTCAGCGTCTTCATGAAGCTCTCCGCCTTGGCGTTGTCATAAGGATTGCCCACCCGGCTCATGCTGGCGGCGATCTTATGCTTTTCGAGTCGCTCTTGATATGCGCCGCAGGCGTATTGCACGCCGCGATCGGAATGGTGGATGAGGCTGTCAGGCGCAGGATTTCGGGCGGCGAGCGCCATGTCGAGAGCCTCGATCGCCAGACTGGCCTCGAGATGGTCGGCGATCGCCCAGCCGATGACCTTGCGCGAGAAGGCGTCGAGGATCGCCGCCAGATAGACGAAGCCCTCCGCCAGCCGCACATAGGTGATGTCGGCGACCCAGATCTGATCGAGCCCGGTGGGAACGAGGCCGCGCGTCAGGTTGGGGACGATGGCGAAGCCGTGCCGGCTCATCGTGGTGGCCGGGACGAAGGGCTTGGCGCGTTGGCTCAGAAGATTGTCCTCGCGCGTCAGTCTGCGCACCCGCTTGTCGTTGACGATCAGGCCTTGGCGCCTGAGCTCTTGGGCGATGCGGCGATAGCCGTAGCAGCGGTTGTCGAGTGCAATCTTTTGGATGAGATCGCGCAAGTCGGCGTCGTCGCGCTTGGCCGGATGGGGCCCGAAATGCCGATAGTAGCCGGCGCGCGACACGCCGCCCAACGCGCACAGGCGCTCGACGGTGGCGTCGTCCGTGAGAAAGCCTTGCGGCTCGACGGCGATCATTCCCCCGATGACCGCGTAGAGGTGGGCGCGCCGCTTTCCTGGCTGGTCGCGTCCCAGAGCCGCAAGGCTTCGCGAAAAAAATGCAGATCCACTTGCTGCCGGCCGACCAGGCGCTCGAGTTCGGCAAGGCGCGCCCTGGCTTGGGCGAGCTCGTCGGCGGGCTTGGCGGAGGACGAGGCGGCGTCCGAAGAGGACGCCGCATCGGACGACGCCAAACCCGCCGACGCCTGGCTTCGCCTCCAACCGGGCTTCCGTCCCCGCTTGCGGCTCAGCCCAGCAACCCCCATCGCCCGATAGGCCGCCCACCAGTCATACAAAAGCTGGGACTTGACCCCGGCCTCTTCGGCCACCGGGCCTACTCTCTCCCCCTTCTCAAGACGAAGCACCGTCCGGTGCTTGAACTCCCTTGAAAATACTCGCAGCGTTCGTTTCGACATGGTTCCTCCTCGGAAGCCATGTCACCCAATTAAAAGTGTCTCAGTTAATGGGCGCACTCCACGCTCAGACCACGAACAAATTCGCTGTTCCAATTCGCTGGTAGTGTTTTGTCCGGAACCCGGCTTTTGCCCGCGTTTCGGCCGAAAATCAGCGGTCACAAGGTCTTTGCGGACAAACATGTCGCTGTTTATTCGCTGTTCTCAGCGAATTCGGATTGCTCCATTGGCAGGATCACCGGGCGGCCACCCTCCGGACGATGGCCAGCGCACGCCCGATCAGCGTCGCGGAAGCCTCGTAGGTGCGAAACCCCGAGTGCGCGCTCAAAGTGACGCAGTCGTGCCTCGCAAGCGGATGATCGGCTCTCAACGGTTCGAGAGCAAAGACGTCCAGGCCGGCGCGCCCAACGCGGCCCTCGTCCAGGGCTTCGAGCAGCGCCGCCTCATCGATCAACGCCCCGCGCGCCGTGTTGATGAGGAGGGCGCCGCGCTTCAGCAAAGTCAGCCGGCGCGCGCCCAGAAAGCCTCGCGTCTCCTCGTTCAGGGCGAGATGCATCGACAGGACGTCGACAGTTTGCAGCAGGTCCTCGATCGCCATCGGCGGTGCGGCGTCAGGCCTCGGCGTCCGGTTCCAGGCCAGCACCTCCATGCCGACGCCACGCGCAATTCGAGCCACTTCGGTCCCGATGCCTCCGAGGCCGATGATCCCGAGGCGCTTGCCCGCCAGTTGCACGCCCTCGCGCGGGCGCCATGTTCCAGAGCGAATCTCGCGGTCCATGCGTGCGACGTCGCGCGCACAAGCGAACATCAGGGCGATCGCGTGCTCCGCGACCGCCCGATCGCCATATCCCTTGATCGCATGGACGGTGACGCCCAGCAGCCTCAGCGCCTCGACGTCCATGTAGCTTTGGGGCCCTGTCCCGAGAAACACGATTTCGCGTAAGGCCTTGCACCGCGTCACGATATCGGTCGGCATGTACGAATGGTCGACGATGGCGATCTCGCATCCGTCGAGCAGCCGAGGCAGATCCTCGCTTTTGAAAGGCGCCCGGTTGACCTCGATCGGCGGATCGTCGGGGTCGGCCACCGCGTCGAACACCGGCTGGAGCTGATCGTTGCAATCGATAAAGACGATCCGCGGGCTCATCTCGGCGATGGCCCTTGGCCCAGATGACGGAGTAGGGCGCCCGACGTCATATGGGCTTGCTGCGATCGGGGACTTCGATTCCGGTTCGTCGTCATCGCGTCAATTGCGTCAGGCCGGTCGGCGGACCGTCTATGGCGGTCCATCCCCCATCGACGAACAGCGTGCTGCCGGTCACATAGCTCGCTGCGTCCGAAGCGAGAAAAGCGACCGCCGCGGCCACCTCGTCGGATGAGCTCCAGCGGTTGAAGACGGTGTGGGCGGCATAAAGCTTATGGATGTCCGGTCGCTGCTTGAAGGGCGCGGTCAACGCTGTTTCGGCGATGCTTGGAGCAATTGCGTTGACCCGCACGCCGAAACTTCCGACCTCGGAGGCGAAACCTTTGACCAGCAGACCGATCGCCGCCTTGGTGCATCCATAGACGGCGAGCCCGGGCTCTATCGTGACCGCACGCACGGACGAGCATGCGATCAGACTGCCGCCGCCCTGATCCGCCATGATGCGGCCGAACGCGCGCAGGAAATACACGGTGCCCTTGATGTTGAGGTTGATCACCCGGTCCAGGTCTTCCTCGGTGTAGTCGAGGATCGTTTTTCGGATATTCAACCCCGGCGTCGTGACGGCGATGTCGAGACGCGGATACTTGAGCTTAACCGAGTCGGCGAGAGCCGACACCTCGCTGGCGATCGCCGCGTCAGTCGAAATCGCTTCGGCCTCGCCGCCGTCATCGCGGACGAAGGCCGCCGTGGCCTGGCAGCCCTCGATGTCACGGTCAGCGCAGACGACACGGGCGCCGAGCCCTGCCAATGTCACTGCGGAGGATTTTCCGATGCCGGAAGCTGCGCCGAGCACGACTGCCGTCTTGCCCGTCAGATCGAACAGTTTGCGATAGTCGGTCAAGTTGGGCGCCTCCATCGACTGCGAGACCATGACCGTTTTCGAATGAGCAGTCTTGCGCGCGGCGGACGCGGGAACGATACTAATATATCAGTTCTGGCTCCAGCCGAAATTCGGGATGATGACCGTCCACCCCACCAGGCAGACGCCTCGCCCCGCGAACCGCTCGTTCGCAGTAGGCCCGGCATCTGGAGATTGGTCCAGCAGGTCAAAGTGCATGTTGGTCGCTACCGCCGTCTCACTTTGCCGCAAGAAGGCCGCATGGAGCGCGTCATAGCCGAGCACTCGCTGATAATGGCGAGGGTCGAGGCGGGCGACGCAGTCGGCGCAGCTCTCGCATGGCGGCGCACCTCGACGGCCTCGCTGCGGACATTCCCGACATCTGCCGGCTCAACCCTAATTATTTCGCGGAGGCGAAATCGGCCTTCGTATAGCGTTTTGCCGGGGCAACACCGGCGCTGATTGGGAGGAGTGCGATGAAGGTCGGATCAACGACAGCTCTCTTCGGCACGCTCGACATTGAAGTCACGCGGACCTGAAAGCCGCGTGGCCACGGGCAGCCTGCAAGACTTGCGCGACGACGGCGCCTCAACGCGCGGGTTTGGCGTCGCGCTGCACATTGCGGATCGATTTGCCGAAGCGCTCGTCGTCGCGGCGCTGTTTCTTGAACTCGTGCTTGTGCTGGCCAATGTCGTGGTGCGTGGTTTCTTCCATCACTCCTTTTTGTGGAGTGACGAGGTCGCGCGGCTGAACCTGTCGATCATCGCGTTCGTCGGGGGAGCGGTCGCCTATCGACGACGCGAGCATGCTCATGTCCGATTGATTCTCGGATTGCTGCCGCCGCCTGCGGAACGCCTTTGCCTCGCGCTTGTCGATGTCATCGTTCTTTTCGCAACGGGACTGACTGGCGTCGTTTCGGTCGAATTCATTGTCTCGAACTGGAGCGAGCGAACTCCGATCCTGCAAGTTCCAGAATCGCTGATCGCTGTCCCGCTCCCCTTGGGCATGGGACTCATGGCGGTCTTCGCGGCGGATCATTTCTGGCGAACGCATGGCCAGCGGGCATTGCCGGTAGCGGCCGTCTTTGTCCTTGCGGTCGGCGCAGCCGCCATGACATGCGGTCAGTGGCTGCCTGTTTTCGGTGACAACGGCCCCATCATCGTCGCTCTCGTCATCTTTGCATCCTCAATATTAGCGGGCGTGCCTGTCGGGTTCGTCCTGCTGCTGGCGACTGCGGCCTACTTATGGGGAAGCGGCACAGCATCGCTCGTGGTGCTGCCGCAAAACATGGTGACTGGCACGGGCAACTACATTCTGTTGGCGATTCCTTTCTTCATCCTGGCGGGACTCGTTATGGAGCGTGGCGGCGTCAGCCTGCGTCTCATCCGCTTCATCCAGGCGCTCGTTGGTCATCTGCGCGGCGGACTGCTCCAGGTCACGGTCGTCAGCATGTACGTCATTTCCGGTCTGTCGGGCTCGAAGCCCGCCGATGTCGCCGCCGTGGGCACGGTCATGCGAGACCAACTGCGCGAGCGTCACGGCGCGGCGGAGGGGGCGGCCGTACTCGCGTCAGCCGCGATCATGGGCGAAACGGTGCCTCCGAGCATCGCCATGCTGATCGTCGGTTCGATCACCAATGTGTCGGTGGCGGCGATGTTCATAGGCGGCGTCATACCCGCTGCGGTCATTGCGGTCTGCCTCGCCGCGCTCATCCACGTGCGCGCGGGACGGGCGGGGGCGCCTCTTTTGCCGCGCGCTCCGCTTGCTACTGTCGTGAGGGCCGGTTTTGGCGCCGTGCTGCCAATCCTGATGCCGGGCTTTCTGCTTGCCGGTATCCTGTCGGGAACTGCGACGCCGACAGAGGTGGCGGCTCTGGCAGTCGTCTACGGCCTGTTTCTCGCGATTGTCGTCTATCGCGAGATGGGTTTTCACGACCTCGTGCGCACCATAAGCGACACTGCCTCACTGTCCGGAGTGCTCCTTTTCATATTCGCAGCGGCCTCGGCCTTCTCGTGGACGCTGACGGTCGCCTACGTCCCGCAACGCCTCGTCGACCTGATCGGCTCGACCGGCAACAGCGCCTCGGTCTTCATGATCGGCTCTATCGTGTTGCTCGTGTGTGTCGGCGTGCTGCTCGAAGGGCTGCCCTCACTCAATGTGCTTGCCCCCCTGCTGCTGCCGATCGCGGGGAGAGTCGGCCTCAGCGAGCTCCACTATGCGCTGGTGCTCATCATCGCCATGGGCGTCGGCGGCTTCATGCCGCTGGCGGGCGTCGGATTTTATGTCTGCTGCGCTGTGATGCGATGCAATATCGAGGGCGCCTCGCGCGCTATGCTCCCTTACCTCGCGGTGGTGCTGATCGGGTTGCTCATTGTTGCCTTCGTGCCGTGGTTTGTCTTGTTCCTGCCGAACTATTTCGGCTTTCGCGGATAGGAACGGTTCGCATCGACCACGAAAACGTCGATCGGTCGCTCAGGGAGGAAGGAATGAATCGGAGAGAGTTTCTCGGCAGCGGCGCGATCGCCGGCGCAATGATCGCCGGAGTTCCCTACGTCGCGCGCGCGGCTGCGCTGACGCTGCGCTTCGCGCATTTCGCGGAGGAGGATCACCCCGCGAATATCGCGGCGAAGCAGTTCGCCGCGCGGGTCGAAAAACGCACCGGCGGCGCAATCCGGATCATGATTTTCCCGAGCAATCAGCTCGGGGGTCCGCCCGAGCAGGCCCAGCAGATCAAGCTGGGCGCGATTGATATGGGGCTGCCGACCCAAGGCCAACTCGACAAGTTCGACAAGGCCTTCGGCGCGGTGATGCTGCCGTTTATTTTTGACAGCAGAGAGCTCGTCTTTCGCGTCCTCGACGGGCCCGCGATGGCGTGGCTTGCGCCGCGCGCGGAGGCTCAGGGTTTTATCCTATTGCGCAATTGGGACTACGGCTTCCGCAACGTCACCAACAGCGTGCGTCCGATCAATGCGCCCGGCGACATGAGAGGGTTGAAGCTGCGCACGCCGCCCGAATTGCAAATCCAGGCTGCAATGGAGGCGCTCGGCGCCAGCGTCCAGGCGATCGCCTTCCCCGAGCTCTATCTCGCTTTGGCTCAGAAAGTCGTCGATGGGGAAGAAAACCCGATCGCCGTGATTTATTACAACAAGTTTTACGAGACCCAGAAGCACCTGGCCATCACCCGTCACATTTACAACAACATGATCCACACCGTGGGAGTGAATACGTGGAAGAAGCTGACGCCCGAGCAGCAGGCGATCTTTCGAGAGGAGAGCGCCGCGGCCGGCGACCTGATGCGCAAACTGATGGCCGAGGGCGAAGCGGACCAGATCAACAAGCTGGAAGCAGCCGGCATGCAGATCACTCGGCCTGACCTGGCTCCGTTTCGCGCCTTGATGGAGCCCGCTTACAAGCGGATCGGCGCCTATGCCGGCGAGGACAACGTGGCGAAATTCCGCGCGATGGTGGAGGAAGCGCGCAAGGCTTGAAACGCCACCGCGGGGGGTCGCCCGCCGCGACCTCCCTTTGGCGGGACGAGGACCGGCGCAGGCGTCACCGCGGCGAGAAAGACGTCGGCTTGATGATCTTGTTCTCTTGGTGCTGCACGTTTCCGGCTTCCGCGCTCTTCTTGCGATAGGAAATCCAGTCCGGATCGGCCTCGAGAGCGGCGCGCCGCCTCTCGCGGTCGGCTTGGCTCTCGAAGCGCCAAAGGAACACCACCTGGTTCAGGACCCCGACGTCCGTGGTGTAAATTCCGATCGGCTCGCCGAGGTGCCTGACGTGGATCGGATAGCCGTCGCTCTCGTAGAGCTTGAGCCAGGCGTTGAGGCGCCCCGGGACCATCGTATAGGTGCGCAGATCGACAACCATCGTTTCCTCTCTCAGAGCGATTCAATGAGGAGCGGGATGTGCGGAACCGGGGGAGACGGCGCTGACGAAATGGGCCCTGTTTGGCATCTCGACCTTCGGCAGCGTCTCGGCGTCGAGAATCGCATCCTGTGCAATAAGACCATTGAGGTAGAGGACGTAGGCGCAAACCGCGTAGACTTGGTCCGGGGTGAGGGACTGCGGCGCGTCGAACGGCATGGCGCGTCGAACGTAGTCGAACAGCGTGGCGGCGTAGGGCCAGAAGCTTCCGACCGTCTTTTTGGGCTTGAAGTCGAAGACCGTGCCGAAGCCGCCGACGAGGCGGTTCATCGGTTTTCCCTCGCCATGTGCGCCATGGCAGGCCGAGCACTTCTGTTCGTAGATCAGTTGGCCTTGCGCCGGATCGCCCCGCCCCGGAGGAAGTCCCGCGCCATCGGGCGAGACGTCGATGTTCCAACCGGCGATCTCTTCGGGCGTCGCCGTGCGGCCGATGCCATAGGAATCTCCAGCGAGACAGGCCAGCGGCAGCGCGCCATACCGCCAGGATCGTCGCGAGCTCGGCGAAAAGGGCTCTAACCCGCATTGGTCACCTCCCCCGACGAGGCGATGCGCCAGCTTTGGATCGCGTTGTTGTGATAGTACGACCGGATGTCGCGCACTTTGAGAAGGGCCTCGCGGCTCGGCTGGACATAGCCGGTCGAATCGGTAGCCCGGCTCGCGAGGAGCGCCTCGCCGCCGTCCCAGCGCCACGGCAGGCGAAAGCGCGTCAGGCACTTTGTCATGACAGGCTCCTGCAGACTGGCTTCGCGCCAGCTGAGCCCGCCGTCGGTCGACACCTCGACCCGCGCCACCTTTCCGGCGCCCGACCAGGCAAGGCCAGAGATTTCGTAAAAGCCCGGCTCTCTGAGCCGCTGGCCGCCGGAGGGGAAGGTAATGACGGATTTGGCCTCCATGACGAAATTGAATTGGCGAATGGTGTGATCCGGCATCACCATCGTGTATTTCGAGGTTTCTTCGCGCGTCTCGAACGGCGCCGCGCCGAGCTTGATCCGGCGTAGCCACTTGACATTGGTGTTGCCCTCGTAGCCAGGCAGCAACAGACGCAGCGGATAGCCCTGCTCGGGACGCAGCCTCTCGCCGTTTTGCGCATAGGCGAGAATGGCGTCGTCCAGCGCTTTCTCCATCGGGATGCTGCGCGTCATCGCTGCGGCGTCGCCTCCTTCCGCCAAAAACCATGTCGCTTTCGGGTCGACGCCCGCCTCGGCCAGAACGGTCGCGAGCGGCGTTCCCGTCCACTCGGCGCAACTCAGGAGACCGTGGGTGTCTTGCGCGGTTAGCTCGGGCTTCGGCGCGGCCCAAGTCGGCGACGAATTGCCCGAACATTCGATGAAGTGGAAGCGCGACACGGAGGGGAACCGGGTCAAGTCCTCCATGGTGAAGATCAGCGGACGCTCGACGAGGCCGTGGACGATCAGTCGGTATTGGTCGGGATCGATGTCGGGCACGCCGGAATGATGGCGCTCGTAGTGCAGACCGTTCGGCGTGACGATGCCGGTCAAGTCCTGCAGGGGAGTGTCGCTGAGCGCCGCGAGATTTGTCGGCGGCGGCTTTCCGGGTCGCCGCCTGCGGATAACATCCGCCTCATGCGGCGACGGTAGGCCGTAAGGCGGGCTCATGACTTCAGCCCCCGGGCGCCGCTGCCACTGAGGGATTGCCGGAGGGAGATTGATGTCCGATATCGAGGCCGAGCGCGCCGACGCGACCGTCGCGCCGCTTGCAGCCAATCCGATGCCCGCGCCGATCAGACCCCGTCGCGTGATCTCACCGGGAGGCGCGAACGCCGGCCGGCCGACATCGTCGCTCGACGCGTCGACTTGTCGAACTCGCCTCAGACGGCTTGGCGCCAAGTTTCCGCGCTTTTCGCACGCCGCGCTCCCCTTCACCGGACCCATGGCTTTGATCGCGAAGCCCTCGAACGAGTCATTACTGGCCACCTTTGCCTGATTGGCGCGACATGAAATGCGCAAGCGCGCGGATGTCGTCGTTCAGCGAATAGGCGATCTCGGGCATGATGACGTCGCCGCGGCCTGGCGCGGTTTGCATGGTCCAACTTATAGTATTGTCACACAACCTTGTCTAGGGCCTGTCTTCATTTGATTTGAGAACGGATTGGAATCGGAGGCGGAACGTTTTGTGTTTTGGATAGGAGAGGGATTCCCGAAATCAGCAAATGTCTAACTCGTGAGCGGTCGGCCTTTAGGAGGGGCTGACCGATGCGACGATATTCCCTGCGCGACGACCAGTGGGATCGGATCAAGGACATTCTGCCGGGCCGCGAAGGCCATGTGGGCGGCACTGCGGCGGACAATCGGCTGTTCGTCGAAGCTGTTCTTTTCAGGTTTCGAGCCGGTGTCCCGTGGCGTGATCTGCCCGAGCGCTTCGGCGACTGGAAGATCGTCTACCAGCGCTTCAACCGATGGGCCAAGAGCGGCGTTTTCGAGCGGGTTTTCAAGCTCTTGGCCAACGACCACGACAACGAGTACATGATGATCGACGCCACCATCGTGCGCGCTCATCAGCATAGCGCGGGCGCCCAAAAAAAGACGGCGCGCAAGCCATCGGCCGATCCCGCGGCGGATTGACCACCAAAATCCACGCGGTTGTCGATGCCCTCGGCAATCCCGCCGGGATCATGCTCAGCCCGGGCCAGGATCACGATCTGACTTGCGCCGAAGCTCTGATCGAAGCCCTCGATCCCCACGCTCTGATCGCCGACAAGGCCTTCGACGCCAACTCCTTCATCAGCGCTCTCAATGCTCGAGCGATCACCCCAGTCATCCCACCCAAATCAAACCGAAAAACCCCGCGCCCGTGGATTTCATCCTCTACTGCGAACGCAATCTCATTGAGCGTTTCTTCAACAAGCTCAAACATTTCCGCGCCATCGCCACGCGCTACGACAAGCTCGATAAGATTTTCCTCGCCGGGGTTCAACTCGCCTGCGCCGTCATCCTCCTTAACTGAACACAGGCCCTAGGACGGTCGGGCGAAAATGTCGGTGGCAGACGATACGTCCGGCGTAGGCGAGACGTGGTCTGTCCGGTCGCGTCAGGCACTTTGCCGAGTGTTTGCATGCGCCGGTCGGAAGCCCT
>CAVVTP010000005.1:0-181048 GCA_963751165.1 uncultured Alphaproteobacteria bacterium | reverse complement strand
TAACATTAGCCGCAAGAAGTGATTAAAATCAATGCGTTAGTAGTCTAGCTGTTAAGTTTTTGTAACATTGTAACGCGCATAGATTTGTAACGCACGCGTGCGCGGTGTCCGACGTGGACGTAGCCTCCTCACCATTCCTCGCCCTGGCCCAAACTGCTGCTTTGTCGATGTAGCCCTCACAGTCGAGCAGATGCAGGGCGCGCCACGCTTGCGGAGGCCCTCGACGACGCTGAGCGGTGTCGTGGCGCTCCAGCCGATCTAATGGAAACGAACCAACTCGTTTCGACAGGCGGTCGGAAAAGCTTATGCTCCAGCCCCGACCGCGCAAGCCTCATTGCAGGCAAACGTGCGCCTAGCCTCGCCCATGGCCGAGAAATCCTCGCCGGAAGGGGCACATTGTACCACTTTTGATCAGTCGGGAACCCCTCAATTTGTTCGCAGAAAATGCGACAAAGAAGGCTTTTGCCGTGATACGTTTTTGCGGGGGGCGTGAACGCTGCAGAGTGATGAGAAGGACCGTGATCATCAGGGCCGGCTGGCCTTCGCAGCCCGGCCCGTCGCGCTCGCGACGCCGCGGAACGGCCTGCAGATCATGACCGTCGCCCAGATGGCCACTTGGCTGGCCGGCGGTTTCCTTCATCAGGTCACCGGCGAGCACGTCGGGACAGATCGAGTGATCTCGACCTGTTGGCGCGGGCGTCGCCGATCATGTGCTCAACCGACGGCAAGGCCGCCCCGCAACCATCCAGTTGACCGCGCCGGCCCGGCAGGTGATCTGGTTCGAACCGAAGCTGTCGCGGTGCGATCGCCGATTCGGCCGTATCGAAGCGCAGCGCGACTATTCGCTCGGCTTTTCCGCCCCACACGGGATCTCACGCTGCTCGAGATCCACGAGCGCCTGATCAATGTCTGGTTCCCACCCTCCCGCGGACTATCTCGTCGTCATGGACCCACGATTGAGAGCAGGTCGACGACTCATCAAATGCAGGGGCCGAATTGCAACACCTTTCCGCCTACGGCCCGGAGATGAACCTGCGCAAAATTCCCGACCGAACCGTCGCCGGTCTGATGAGGGCGCTCAAGCCCGACGTGTCGATCTGACGAATGCACAAATTACTTCGCCTGCCGCTATGATACAATTTGATCGGAGTGTGCTCTAGGTTTGCTGAAGTGGCCCCGGTTTTTGGGACCACTGGCCTGGTTGGAGGAAGTCTGCTCCGAATGGGATAGGACGGAGCGGAGCATGACGAAGACGAGACGGAAGATTGACGCGGCGCTGAAGGCGAAGATCGCGCTGGAGGCGCTGCGCGAACAAGCGACGGTAACCGACCTGGCGCAGCGCCATCAGGTTCATCCCAACCAGATTTACGCCTGGAAGAAGCAGCTGCTGGACCATGCGGCGCGGGCGTTTGATCCGAAGGTTGGTGTGGACGCGGAGGCGGCGTCGGCGCGCGAGATCGAGAAGCTTCACGCCAAGATTGGCCAGCTGACGATCGAGAACGATTTTTTCGTCAGGAGGTTCGGCAAATGAGCGCGTCGAACCGTCGAGCTAAGCTCGATCGCCATCACCCCGATTTATCGGTACGCCGACAATGCGCAATGCTCGGCGTGGCGCGCTCGGGCGTCTATCGCGAACTGCGACCGGCCAACGACAACGACCTTGAGGCGATGCGGCGCATTGACGTGCTGTTCACCGCACGGCCGTTCTTCGGCGCCCGGCGTATTGCGCGGACGCTGACGGAGGAGGGTTTTGCGATCGACCGCAAGCGCGTACGGCGGCTGATGCGGCTGATGGGGATCGAGGCGCTCGGGCCGAAGCCGAGGACGAGCAAGCCCTCGCCGGGGCACAAGATTTATCCCTACCTCCTGCGCGACATGACGATCGAGCGGTCGAACCAGGTCTGGGCGGCCGATATAACGTACATCCCGATCGGCCGGGGCTTCCTCTATCTGGTCGCGGTCATCGACTGGGCGAGCCGGGCTGTTCTCTCCTGGCGGCTCTCTAACACGATGGACGCCTCGTTCTGCCTTACTGCGCTGGAAGAAGCACTGGCCAGATACGGCAAGCCGGAGATTTTCAACACCGACAGTCAGAGGATAACCGCCAGTTTCCGGGCGGCCTGACTCAAACACCGATCGACCGACTGGTAGGCTGGCGCCGTGAGGCGCCCGGTGCGGCCTGACCCGCACTCCGATCGACCAGCCGTGTCTTTCCCTGGACCTGTCGACTGCCCGGGAACGCCTTGCGGTGAGGCTTTGCCTCGCCGATGCCTGTGACCCGAGAAGGGCCTGACCTTCATGGTCTCGTGACTGTCCTGTCCGCGCATTCGGTCCGGCGAAGCCGTTCGTGCTGGTCAAAGCCGGAGGCTGGGAATGGCGGTAAACGAAGGAACACGTCGCATCGTCGGCGGCGTGGATACCCATAAGGATCTTCACGTCGCAGCGGTCGTGGATGAGCAGGATCGGGTTATCGAAACGCGATCCTTCGCCACCACCCGTCAGGGCTATCGCCAGATGCTCGCCTGGATGCGGGCCTTCGGTGACTTGCAACGCATCGGTGTAGAGTCGACTGGCAGCTATGGCGCAGGCCTTCTCCGTTTCATGCGGCTAGCCGGGATTGCGGTTCTCGAGGTCACAACCCCGGACAAGCAGGATCGCCGCAGACGTGGCAAGAACGACGATCTCGATGCTCAGAACGCAGCCCATGCCGCCTTTGCAGGCCAACGGACCGTGACGCCGCGAAGCCGGGACGGCATGATTGAATCCCTCCGGGTTCTCATGGCTTGCCGGAAGACCGCGGTGAGCGCCAGGCGCGTCGCCCTGCAGATGATCCACAATACGATCGTCTGCGCCCCCGACGGCCTTCGCGATCAACTGCGCAGCCTCACCCGCATGCAGCTCGTCCGCACCCTGGCCTCGTGGCGGCCCGATCTTACTGCTTATCGCGACTTGGAATCCGCCTATCGCATCGGCCTCAAGTCCCTGGGCCGCCGTTACCTCGAACTGCATGATGAGATCGCGGATCTCGATGCGATGATCGCCGCCATCGTCGACGAGCTGGCGCCGAACCTCGTCGCCCGCAATTCGATCGGCCATATCGGAGCTGCGCAGCTCCTCCTTACGGCCGGCGGCAATCCCGAAAGGTTGCGATCTGAGGCCAGCTTCGCATCGCTGTGCGGCGTCAGCCCCGTTCCGGCGTCCTCAGGAAAGACCGTCCGGCATCGGCTCAACCGAGGCGGAGATCGCGCAGCCAATAGCGCGCTACACATCATCGCCATCGGACGCTTACGGACCGACCAGAGAACCAAGGACTATGTTGCTCGTCGGATCGCAGGAGGGCATTCCAAACTCGACGCCATTCGAGCTTTGAAGCGTTACCTCGCCCGAGAGGTCTACACGCTCATCACGCAGCGTCGCCGAGAAATCAACGCCACCCGAATTGCCGCTTGACAAATAGAAGGGCGTCCAAGGCAGCCAGTTTCACCGCCGCCGCCTTCACCGGCGCGTTGCTCGAGGCTGGCGTGCGCATCTCGATGGACGGGCGCGGCCGCTGGATGGACAACGTCTTCATCGAACGCGTCTGGCGCTCGCTGAAGTATGAGGATATCTATCTCAAGGGCTACGCCGACGGCCGCGAGGCGAAAGCCGGGATCGGCGAATATTTCGCCTTCTACAACGAGCGTCGTCTTCATCAGGCGCACGGCTACCGCGCCCCAATGGCCGTCTGGCGCGACGGCGCGGTCCGGACCCGTGGACATGTGGACAACGCTGACGCGTTGACCACAGGCCCACAGGCAGAGCAGAATCAGCAGCAGACAGAACCCTTGGCGGCTTGATAAAGGACAACCAGCAGACGGTCTTCCAACTTAACCGCCGCCAAAAACGGTCCCGCTGCGCGGGGCCACTTCATTGCCCCGACGGTCTAAGTCCAACACGCCTCGTCATCCAATTCGAGAGGTCGCCTGACTTTGGCGGAACGTCATGAGGATCGCGTTCGTCGAAATCGAGAATTTCAGGGGAATCCGGCAACTCGAGTGGGCACCGGAAGCAAACGTCAATTGCCTGATCGGCCCCGGCAACTCGACCCCGCCCTCCTGTTGTCCTTCAGTCCCAGCCCCCCTTTTCGGCAAGCCTACGACTAGGGCGTGTGTTCAGTTGAGGAGGATGACGGCGCAGGCGAGTTGAACCGTAATCCTCCGGCGTAGGCCGCAGGGCCGCGCGCTCGCGACCGAGATCAGCGCCCGGGGCGCGGCGGCATTTCCCGGTGGATCTTGATCAGGTCGACGAGGTTGTCGACGCCGTCGTCGGTGAAGGCCATGACGCTCTCGTCGTCGAGGCTGAGCACCCAGATGAGGCCGTCCTCGGGCTCCATCTCGATGGCGACGTCGAACAGGAAGTCGGCGTCCTCGCCGAGGTCTTTGGCGACGCGGTCGATGGTCCTGACGCGGGAGACCTTGTTGACGTGCATCGGCTCAGGCCGCGAGCGGCGCGATGGCCTGAAGCTGCGGCCGCCAGTTCCAGGGTAACAGCTCGTCGAGCCGATGGGCGGGATGGCCGGCGATGCGCGCGAGGACGTCGGCGAGCCACGCCTGCGGATCGACGCCGTTCATCTTGCAGGTCACGATCAAGCCGTACATGTCCGCCGTGCGCCGGCCTCCGCGGTCGGAACCGCAGAACAGCCATGACTTTCTTCCGAGAGCCACGCAGCGCAGCCCGCGCTCGGCGGCATTGTTCGACATGCAGACGCGACCGTCTTCGAGGAACAGGGTGAAGGCCCGATGACGCTTGAGGATGTAGTGGATGGCCTTCACGAGGTCGTGCCCGCGCGACAGTTTGGCCGCCTGCTCGCGCATGTACGCCATGAGATCGTCGACGAGAGGCCGGCTCTCCGCGCGGCGAACCGCAAGGCGCTCCTCGGGGCTCTTGCCGTTGATTTCGCGCTCGATGGCGAACAACGCGTCGATGCGGCGCACCACCTCGATGGCGATCGGCGACAGCGGGATCTCGCTCTTTCCGAGAGCCTTGCGGCGCGCGTTCTCCTCGACGTCGGCGAAGACGAAGAACTTACGGCGCGCGTGCGACCAACACGCCGCCTCCAGGATCGGGCCCGGCTTGCGGTCCGGCAGATAGAGCTTGTTGTAGCCGTCGTAGGCGTCCGCCTGAAGGATGCCGGCGTATCCGGCGAGATGCGCCTGCGGATGCTCGCCGCGCCGGTCGCGCGAGTAGTGGAAGATCGCCGCGGGCGGCCTGGCGCCCCCGAACGGCCCATCGTCGCGGACGTAGATCCAGAGCCGCCCCGTGTCGGTCTTGCCTTTGGTCAGCACCGGCACGGTCGTGTCGTCGCCGTGCAGGCGCTCGGCCGCCATGACATGGGCCTCGACCATGCGCCGGAGGGGATCGAGCGCCATTGCGACCGCGCCCACGGCGTCGACCATGGTGGAGAGCGCGATCGGCGCGCCCTCGAGCGCATAGCGGTCGGCCTGCCGGTTGAGCGGCTGATGCTGGCCGAACTTCTCGAACACGATCATCGCCAGCAGGCTCGGGCCCGCCCAGCCCCGCGGAACGACATGGAACGGCGCCGGCGCCTGGCTGATCTTCTCGCAGTCCCGGCACGAGAACTTCTCCCGCACCGTCTCGATCACCTTCCACCGGCGCGGCGTCGTCTCCAACGTCCGCGTCACGTCCTCGCCGAGCTTGCGCAGGCGAAGGCCGCCGCAGCATGCGCAAGACGTCGGCGGATCGATCACCACACGCTCGTGCGGCAGATGGTCGGGGAACGTGTCGCGCTCGGCGCGCCGGCGGGTGAAGGCGCGCACCGTCGTCGTCTTCGCGGCCGCCTGCTCCGCCGCAAGCTCGTCTTCCGTGGCGCTGGCCGCCATCTCCTCGAACTCGAGCGCCAGCTGGTCAATCAGCCGCTCCGACCGCTCCGACCGCTGCCCATAGATCTGGCGCTCGAGCTTGGCGATCCTAAGCTTCTGCGCGGCGATCAGCGCCATGTCCTCAGAGGCTTTCGCCTGCGCGACCGCCAGCTCCGCCGCGACTTCGAGGCGTCTCGCACGCTCGGCGATCAGCGCCGCCTTGAGGGCCGCCGCGTCGTCGGGAAGAGGTTCGGAAGCGGGATCCATGCGACGCAGCGAATCACAGTTCGCGTGATTCGAGACGCCCTAAAACGCAGATGATCCCATGTTTCTTTTCGCTTGCAGGATGCGCTCCGTCGCGTTCAGCCTGCGCTCTTCGGCCTCCATGTCAGCTGCGGATTCCTCCAGTCGATGCCTTCGAGCATGTAGGCCATCTGACCCGCCGAAATCGAGATGACGCCCTCCTTCGCGGACGGCCAGATGAACTTCCCGCGGTCGAGCCGCTTCGCATACAATGATAGCCCGAGGCCATCGTGCCAAAGGATCTTCGCCAGATCGCCTCTGCGACCCCGAAAAACGTAAAGATCGCCGCCGTGCGGGTCGCGCTTCAACTGCTCCTGAACCTGAAGCGCCAGACCGTGCATGCCGCGACGCATGTCGGTGTGGCCCGCCGCGATCCACACCCGCACTCCGCTCGGCATCGGGATCATCGTTCGCCCAGAACATTCAGAACCCGCCGAAGTGCGTCGGCGTCGACGTCGTTGTCCACGCGTACGCGGCTCCCGCAGCCGAGTTCGATCTCGATCGTTGCGGGCTTCGGCAGTAACCCGTTCGTCGCCGCTCGCACTGGTCTTGTCGCCTCCGACCCGGACGGCGCCGTCGCGTCGATCTCAACCGGAAGCAAAATCGAGCCGTCTCTCATGGCCGGGTCCGCCGTGCGCGCCAACCTTCGCCAGGTGAAGAGCAGGCTCTGCGCCACCCCGTGCCGTCGAGCGACCTCGCTCACCACGGACCCTGGCGCCAGCGTCTCTTCGACAATCCGCGCCTTCTCCGCCTTGCTCCACCGTCGCCGGCGCTCGATCCCGAGAACTTTCCCATCCATCTCTGTGTGACCTTAAGGCTAGCCTTAAGGTCACACCCTCCGCGACGTCCGCCTATCCAGCAAGGCGGCCGCCGCCGGTGGGATACGGCGTTGGCGACAAGACCGAGGCAGCTTACCGGCGAGAGGATGCCGTCGCGAAGCGCCGCAAGCTTATGGACGCCTGGGCTGCGTATTGCGAGCCGAAAATAGCCTCAGCCGTGGTGCGCCTTGGCGATCAAAGGAAGGCCGGGGCCTAAGACGCCATCGCAGCCTCGTCATTGCGTGATCAAAGCGCGCTTCGCAGTCGGCCCGCGGCAAAGAACGAGCTGTTATCCCTAAAAAGGCACATCTCACGGCGATGGAACGACTAAGGCTCCGTCAGCATGTCGAATGTCCTGAAATGCGTAACCGACTGCCATTCTAAGCAAAACCCACTCCTGTCGGAGATTGTCATCTCGGGGTGGGTCGGACCGCACTGCCGATGCATGGGCTAAGAACGCTCCTAGAGGATCGTTCTCGGACGTTGTTGGATCGGAGTTGACGCACACTTCTCTTCTTTTGGCTTTGTCGACAATCGCTCTTAGTCGTTCGGTGCGAGTTCGAGCAAAAACTGGGTTTCGCTTCCACTCCACTTCGGCCGTCCGAGCGGCAGCTCGACGAATGAGTTCACTTCCCTCTGAATGAGCTTCCCTAGCCAGGGAAAACGACCGCCCGTTCTTCCCTCTGAGATCTTCTTTCCTGATCGCGGTCGGCACCAAGTAGACCATTCCGCTGCCATCTGTGGCGACATAAGTCTTGTTCTCAACGAAGCGGACTAGAATTTCTTGGTCTGCTACCGGGCCCGGGGACGCTGGAGGCGTTTTGTCCTCGCATGGGCACGGCTCAGGCTCGCTCATAAAAATTCCGCAGTGCGGCGTAAAAGACATCTCGACTTGCGGCAGAACTTATCAGAATATCCCCGCCGGGCGCGAAGGCACCTTCGATATTTGATCCCCAGGCCAAATGGTCGTCCGGATCAAGTATTGCCTCAAAACGATTGCCCCCTTTTGTCCAGCTAAATCCAACTTCGCCATCGGCCGATGTAGAGAGGTGCGGAAATTCTGCAGACAACGGAAGTTCTGCAAGAAGCTTGTCCGCATACTGAATAGTTGCGTCCCCGACCTCAATTGCCTCCGGATCGACCCATTTACGGCTAAGCTGTCGTAAGATAGTCGTATCGTGTTTCGCAACAGGTTGGATGGCGCCGCCTCGACCGCGATCGGCGTCCGGGTCTCATGCGCCGGCAAGATCCCAAGCAATGCTGCACTGCCCAAGGCGACTACGAAAGCGCGCGCAACGGGTCCATACGCTATCCCCGGGGTGCTTGACGCGACCTGAGGAAGTGCGTCGATCGCTGATGGTCGAATAACGGTTTCCATTTTGTACTAGCCGAGTGGCTCTCCCCGTCTGAAGGCGTCAATCTTTTCCCTCATCCCTCTAAATATGGCTTCAGCTTGAGCGCTTTCAATTTCAGCAACCTCCTGAAGGGTGTTCACATCCAAAAGCAATGAAGCAACTGGTATTTTTTGGGAAGGCTGAACCGCGTTAGGGCCGAAAACGAACTGTTAAGCCACCGAAGTTGACCAACGAGCCACAATATTTATCTTCAAATTATTTACAGATTTCAATTCATCCCGCTTAGTATATTGTAACAAAAAATCAATCGTGCTCTCGACGGGTATTGTGAACGGCAATACAGAAGTCAATAGTGCACTTGCGGATGCGCTATCTTCGGCAGGTTGTACGAAATCAACAATCAGAGCGAGTCGATTAACCTTAGTTAGTCCTTTGCAAAGTCTCGTCGATGCCTTCTGGATTAAATCCATCGATCCGCCAAGATCAAGCAAAACGGGCAAAGTACCCGGCTTCACCGGCTGGTTCGGCACAATGGATATATCAGCTCGTCCAGAGTTCACTTGCAAACCGGCAAGGCCCTCTCTCTCATGCCCTGTCGCCTGGCTCGACGGAAACGGTGCAGTTGGGCCCGCGGACTGATATCCAGAAGGTTGCTGGTTAAATGCCCTTACATATAGCTCATTGGCCAGCACATTATTCAGTTCACTTGAAAAAACAACCGACCGAACCGACTGCGAGCTCCATGACACGACGGTCTCGTTAGGCATTGCAGCAACACTCCGACACCACTAGTCATAAACAGTTACACGATAATTAACCGTTAATATGATCGATCTGACCTACCTAAGTTTTCCTTTGCGAAGCAAGTAGAGTCAACTCACGTCCTTAAAGCGAGTGGCGGTACAAAAAGGGCGGTCCTAGTGGTCAAAATCAAACGAATGAGTTCCGCCCGCTCAAACGAATGAGTTCGCCCGCTCTCCAATGTTTCCAAGGCTCGGCGCGCGAGGCGGCGGGTTCGGAGTGTCAAATTCGATCCACTAGCACTACTTTGGCAGATTTGACGGATTCACCGGGCTGAGCGGCCTTGCGCAGTGTGGGCATTTGCTCGGCGGATGGCGCACGAAGAGATCAAGAATGGCCTGCCTGATGGCTGGCAGGCTCGGTTGCGGCGGCGGTCCCCCAATTTTTTTTTTCCGACCCGCGGCCTTGAGGCGGCGGGACTGAAGGAAGGCATAGGCCATCATGGTCATCAAAGCGTGTCGGTGCAGCCCGAACCAAGATCGGCCTTCGAAGTGGTCGAGGCCAAGTTCCTCCTTCATCTGCTGATGCGCCTGTTCGCAGACCCATCTGGCTTTGATCGTGGCGGCAAGGGTCCTGAGGCTGACGTCGGCGGGAAGATTGGACACGTAGTATTTTTGCTCGCCCGTCGACCTGCGCTCGCCGACGAGCCAGACTTCGTCGCCGGGCATGCATTGCATGCGATCATCGGCCATGCGGTGCTTGTGGCCGTCAGCGACGCGGACGCGACGGGCCGCAAAGAGGCAGGTCAGACGGCCTTTCGTGCCGCGTCGCCAGTTGATCCTTCGCCACGTCTCCCCGGCCAAGGCGGTTTCGGCGGAGATCGGCGGTTGATCCGGAATGCTGTATTTGCGCGGCCTTCCCGCCTTGGCGACGGGGAAGGTCACGGCGACGTCGGCGGGATAGACGTTCTGGCGTTTCGACAGGCCCACCGCCCACTTGAGACCGCGCTCGCTCAGCGCCTGGCGGAAGGACCCGCTGGACCCGTAACCGGAATTGGCGAGGACGCAGCCAAATCGCGCGCCCGAGGCGATGACGCGGTCGATCTCTTCGATCGCGATTTCCGGCTTGGTTCGTGCGGCCCGTTTTTCCTCCGGCACACGCGCTTGCGCCATCCGTTCGGGATCGCTCGTCCACTCTTCCGGCAGGAACAGCCGCAGGCCCACCGTCACCGGGACCTCTCGCGATGCGAGCGTCAGCGAGACCAACGACTGACAGTTCGCCGTCTTGCCCAGCGCGGAAGCATATTGCGGCGCGACGCCGACCGAATGCTCGCCCTTCTTCGGCAACGCCGTATCGTCGACGATCAGCCACGCGTCGGCGCCGCCGACCATTCGGTCGGCTTCGGCGAGCAGAACCTTCTCAAGCGGCGCCGTATCCCACGCCCTGCCGGTGATGAAATGATGAAGCTGGTCGTATCCGACTTCGCCGTCCCGCGCCGCCATAGGCTGGACGCTCTTGCGATCTCCCGCGCCGATCAGACCCGCAATGTAGGCCGGGCACATCCGCGCGCGCACCTTGTGCCGCAAGGCGCTTACGAACGGCGCCAGCCACGTTTCCAGATCGGACTTCCAGGTCGCGTCCATGGTCGGCCCTCCACAAGCCGACCACCCATGAATCACGTAAAACGCAATTCGAGAATCCCAATCCCGCCAAGCCGCTCAAAAATCTGCCAAAGTAGTGCTAGTGGATCGAATCTGACACTCCGAACCCGCCGCCTCGCGCGCCGAGCCTTGGAAACATTGGAGAGCGGGCGGACTCATTCGTTTGAGCGGGCGGACTCATTCGTTTGATTTTGACCACTAGGGAACAGGCGAAGTTGAAGAAGCTGGATGCGGTCAAATGGGAGATGCTAGAGGAATGGTCGCGGACGAAGCGCGCACCGCAACATGCCGCTTGGCTCCATGCCAAGGAGCTTGGCAAGGAGGTCGCCGTCTAGCAGCCTGTCGGACCTAGGGCTTGAGGCTGATGCGTGAGCAAGAACGGCGGCCGCGCGTTTGCGGTGAACGGCGACTCGGATTGGTGGTTCCGAAGAGCAAATGCAACTGATGCGGGCATTCTCTGGCGGGGGGCGAGCGATGACCGCCGTCCAGACGGCGGTCAGAGCGTACATTCGCCGCATGTTCCACGCCATGGTGACGAGGCTCCACTCGCCTTGGACGCGGTCGAGGCCTTGCAGAAGGAACTGGCGAAAGCCCATGATCGACTTGATAGTGCCGAACGCGGGTTCGGGGATCTGCTTGCCCAAAGCCTCCGACCTGCGGGTGTTTGCAATTGGCGAGAGCCGTGCCCATCCTAGCCGGAGAATCGGCGATGACCACGCAAGCCGCTCGCTACGGCGCTATGGAAAGCGCGCCTCGCGAGCGGCTTGCTTCGTCCGAGCTACACCACCAGTTGGGACACGACCGCGTTTTGTCGAGCCCTCTTTAGAAACATAGCTCCAGAGCCTGCTTCCCAACCAGGCGTTCGAGCGGCGATGCGGGCCCCCATATTGCTGCAGAGGATCGGTGGCGGCCGCCTCTTTCGTCGAAAGCCTGTCCGAGCTCGAGGTGCCCACTCCAGATTGACAACCCTGATGACGTCATCAGAGGGCCAATTTTGCACGCGAAACACAATTGAGAGAAGTTTCTCCTTCCGTTCTGATGCACCTTGGGTTATTATGGTCGTGCAATCGCCGTCGTTCTTTCTGTCTGGAGAGCGATGACATACTGGCCTCGATATTTAACGCTGGACGGGAACATGACCGTCCGTATGAGGCAGCCAGGGCCGAGAGTTTGCGACCTCAATAAACACGCAAAAGATGGGAGTGATGAGCTCCCAGTCTTGTAAAATCGGCTGAAGGCGTTTTGCGAGACGTGCGACTAGTTCGCGACCGAGTGAGCCTCTAAGAAAGGCTGGATTTCGGGATCGGCCGCCAGGAATTCGGCACTCCGCCTGGCACGCAGCCTAGACATCTGCCTGATCCCCTTCATACGCGCGCCGTAGACGCTGAAAATCCCCCTCCTGCATGGGCGAGGTATGCCTCGTTAATGCGCTGAATAAGCGCTCTACCATGCAGGAGGGGGGATTATGCCGTTCCGCTGGTTGCAAACACATAGAACATCATTGGATTTGCAAGGATACACGTAAAGAATCAACAACAGAAACGGAGGGCGGAGGGGCGAAGCCCCGAAGCCCTCGCGCGACCGAAGGGAGCGCGCTTAGGACACCAAGTAGATTTGAGGACGAGTTCGAAAATTGAGGCTAATTGGCCAAGCCAAGATCTGCCTCACGGCGCCTCCTCGGTCTCGACGAGAAATGGCGTGTCCACTCAACGTCGTTCTCTCCCGACGGACGCGATGAGCCCGGGTCCAGCATCGGCGATTTTGCACCCCGACAAGTTTTACGACAATCCCTGAATTACAAGTTCCAACTCCTTGCGACAACGGCCCGATTTCCGGCATTGGCGAACGCATCCCGGCCTCAAGTTCGACAACCCGCGTGAATTCGCGCTCATGCGCTTTAGTCTAGTTTTTCGCAGTGTCCGACGATCTCTCTCTGGGCACCCTCGGCGCGCGCCGCTCGAGCTTGCCGACGCGGGTGACAAGGGTGCGGGTGTAGTAGCCGGAGCGGTAGCCAAGGCGCGCTGCGGTCCGCTCGCTCTTCTCGGCCCCGACCGCGTCCGTCATCTCAGCTTCCAGCATCTCCTGCATCACGGCGCGCACGATCTCGCGCAGCCCATCTGGGCTCTTGGCGAACAGCTCATTGACGGCGGCGATCGTAGGCTTAGCTTCGGTCTTGGTCATGGCGGCGGTTCTCTCCTCGGAGAATCAGGTGACTTCGACATCACCCAGCCTGCCATGACCGCCTTCGTCCCTCAGGGATTTTGCAGAGCCTTCAGCACGCTACTGGGGCCCAAAATGCAACTGGAGGTTGGCGCTTCGCTGCGATGACTCTCGTATGAGGAGTCCTGAGGCGCGAGTTCAGGGCTCCGAATTGTCGAGAAGGAGGTCGCGCCAGGCTCAATGTGGGACCTTGCGCCCTCCGTTCGCCCCTTACGAGGGCCAAAAAAGCCTGGAAATCAGGCCGTTCCCGAAATGAGGGAATTCCTGAGGTGATCTCCTTGCGACCTGAGAAGAATTCATCGCGGTTTCGCCAACGGCTCGTCGGCGTGTAGGCGTTCGGGACCTGCTCAGGATTGCGCGTGTTCCATGCGTCCTCCGCGGCGCGCACTTTCAAGACACGCGAAACATCAATAACGAGAGCTGTTTGACCTCAAGGGCGGAAGTTCACGACGACGACGCTGTCGCTGACAAAGTCACGCGGCCCACCGCCGGATTTATGGAAGAAGCGGCTGCTCACCTCGATTGACCGCCTCCCAGACACCTTCGAGCATGTTTCATTGACGTATGTCGTACCGATTGCTTCCTCGTTAGTGCTCGGCGGCGTGTCGCGACAGCTCCACCCATCATGGCCATAGTGCTCCATCGCCTGCCGTGCGAGGAAGTGAGCTTTCTTGCGCATGTAGAGGCTCGCCTGATCTTGCGTCTTGATCTCAATTCGGACCAGGCGGCCGGAATTGTCGAAAACGACGGTGAGATCGACAGGATGGCCGGCGACCATCGTCGCGTCCTGGCCCGGCTGGTCGTAGTCGACGTGGACGCGGCGAAAGCCGTCCGCGCCGGCTGGACAGGACTTCCAAGCGCTCCAATCCTCGAGCGGTTGACTGGTCCCGCCAACGCACAAGAGATTGCGGTAGCCGGAAACCGGAAGGTCTTGCGCCAACATGCCGATGGTGACGCCTCGGAGGTCAGAGATGGTCTCTTCGGCCGCCGCGGTGGAAATCGCGAAAGCGGCGCAAAGACCAGCAGCGAGAAGTGGTGGCCGGGGCATCAGTCTCAGTCCCAGTCATTGTATTGTCGCGGGTGTCGGCAACGCATGGTGACCTCCGCCCTTGTATACGTCGCAGGCTTTCGATTCCTCGCCGAAAAAAGCGATGCAATCGGCCAGATTGGGCTCGCCCTTACCCTTGATGGAGCTGATGACATATTCAGCGACGGCCGCGATCTCCTCCGGCCGGAGAAAGACATTGGCCTGAGCGACGTGCATGCTCTCAAGGTCCTCGCTAGTCAGGTTGTAGCATTGCGGGGGGCCGTCCGGGGGATAGGAGTCGCGAGAGAAGTAAGGCATCCCGGTTCCTGGACGACCACATCTCACGGTTTCCATAATCTGCTGCTTGTCGAGTTCAGTCTTGCGTAACGACAAAGCCGCGCCGCCATAGCCGCCGCCTCCGTCGCCGTGCCATTTGTGACAGCCGACGCAATTTGCTCTTTTGAAGATGGCCCGGCCCGCTTCCGGGCTGTTCTCGGCGGCCTGTGCCGTCTTAGCGATCAAGACAGCGACGAGAGCAGCAGCGCCCGCAGCGACACTGATTTTCATATTGATCATCGCATGAAGGTGTGAGGCCACGGGTCCCGTGGCCTCGCTATTTGTTCAGAGCGCGAACACGTACAGCGTTGATCCCGGCTGCATTTTTTTCAGCTCAGGGGTGCTGTCGATGAACCACTTGTCCCATGCGCCTCCCATGCCGACCAGGATGGCGACGTATTGCTTGCCGTCGACCGAGAAGGTCATCGGAGGCGCATTCACGCCGCCGCCGGTGTCGAACTGCCAAAGGCGTTGCAGCGTTTTCGCGTCCAGCGCGTAGACTTGGCCAGACGGTTCGCCGGAGAACACGAGGTCCGGAGTTGCAAGGATCCCGGCAAGGTCCGGATACGGCGTCTCGTGCTTGCCCACGACCTTACCTGTCGTGACGTCGATCGCAGTGACGCTGCCCGTTATCCGGAAGGGCTGCGAAGGCCCGCCGCCAGTGAAGAAATCGCGCGGCTTGTTCGCCTTCGTCTCGGGCTTGATCGTGATGCGATTGCAGCTCTCGATCACCGGCACGTACCAGGTCTTGAGCTGCGGATTGTAGGCGGTTGGCGGCCAGTTCTTGCCTCCCATGTTGCCGGGGCAAATGTCAGTGATCTCTCTGCTTCGGACGGGCGTGGCCTCCGGATTATAGACTTGCACGCTCTTCTTGGAGTCATATTCCTCGGGCTTTCCGGTTTCCGGATCGATGCCTTTGGTCCAGGTCACTTTCTTCACAAATGGAGTGGCCCAGAGGAACCTGCCGTTTGTTCGGTCGACGGCATATCCGAAACCGTTTCGGTCGGCTTCGAGCGCAAGCTTCTTCCCGTCTACATCGACCAGCACGTTTTCCGCGACGCTGTCATAGTCATAAGGGTCGTTCGGGGTATGCTGGAAGTGCCACTTGATCTTGCCGGTGTCGGCGTCAACCGCAAGCGAGGAATCGGTGTAGAGGTTGTCGCCGGGCCGATAAGCGTTGTCCCAGTCGGGTCCAGGATTGCCAACGCCCCAAACGATGGTGTTTGTGTCGGGATCGTAGGACCCGGTCACCCAGGTCGACCCGCCGCCCGTCGTCTCCGCGCTATTCGTTCCGCCCCAAGTCTCTGATCCAGGTTCGCCCTTGGCGGGAAGCGTGTAGGTGCGCCACACCTCTTTCTGGGTGTCGAGATCGGTCGCGGCGATCCACCCGCGAATTCCATACTCGGCGCCGGCCACGCCCGTGATCGCCATGTTCTTCACGATGAGCGGCGCTCCGGTGACGACCTCGCCCTTGTCCGGATTGGCGACTTGACGCTGCCATTTGACCTGGCCGGTCTCCTTGTCCGTTGCGATGAGGCGTCCGTCCAACGTATGCGAAATCACCAAGTCTTTATATAAGCCGACGCCGCGATTATCGACGCCGCAGCAGGCGACCGCGCCAGCCCAATCATGGTCGGTCTTGGGGTCCATCTTCCACAGCAGGAGCCCCTTTCCGCCGTGCGCATCGATCTTGTAGACCGAACCCCAACCGTCAGTGACGTACATGAACCCGTCCTCGACGATCGGCGTGCCCTCGAGGCCGCCGTGCGACCAGATGCCGCCGCCCTCGACGCCCCCCAGTTGCATCGTCCAGGCGACCTTTAGGTCCTTGACGTTGCCCGCATTGATTTGGTTGAGGGTCGAGAAGCGCTGAGCGCTGTAATTCTTATGGTGCGTAATCCAGTTCTGCTGCTCCTTGTCGGCGTCCAGCAGGCGCTGAGTTGTCGTCTCCGGACTTTTGGCGACCACCGGCGCGACGGCTTTTGGGCCGACCGGGGCATCCTCGGCGAAGGCGCCTGTGGCGAACACGAGCGCGAGAGCCGAGCCGCCAACATAGAATTGGCGTATTGATCTGGACGACAGCCGATGCGATAATTCTCGCTCCATTTTGCGCTTCCTCCTCTTTACCCGCCCGTTTTGTTGGGTTGGGTTTCGACTGAGTGCCTGATCCGCAGTGCGTCAGTCCCACACGAGAAAGCTGAGCCTGAGCCGGCGGATTAGCGGGAGTTTTCCACCGCCAGACACCGAATACGTCTCGCGCATCGTGCGGCGACGACAGTCCCCCCGCTACTGGAGATTCATAGTGCAGACCCAAATGGTCGGCAAGGCGGTCGCGACTGGTTCCATGCAACCATCAAGGTGCGTCAACAGGGTCGATTCCGAACCGGCCAGCGAAGTTTGAAGGCGAGCCTAATCGAGGCTCGGCGCGTGATCCTCTCGCTTCTTGCCGCTACTCTCAAAATCCGCAGCGCGACGCGATCGCTGACGCCCGAGGCCGTCGGGCAAGGAGGGAAGAAAGATGATGAAGGATGGCTTCGCCTTCCTCTGCTTCGGCGCCTCCCTCGCCAGACCGATCGCGAGCTTGATGCTGAAACTGGCGCCGCTGGCGGCGCTCTTTGCCGCTGGGACAGCCGAAGCCAACGACATTGCCGTCACCGACGCCTGGACACCTCCCAACGCCGAGATCGGGAGCGACGCCGTGCTTGGGATGGTTGTGACGAACGATGGCGCGGAGCCGGACGCGCTTGTCGGCGTTTCGTGTCCGGTTGCGAACTTCTCCGAGAAGCGCCAGATCGATATCGGCGAGGGCGGGAAGTCGGCGAGAGAGGTTCACGACATTCCAATCGCCCCGAAATCAAAAGCGGTCCTGAACGGCGAGGGCTTTCACCTCGCGCTGTTGCAGACCCGCCAAAAGCTCGTGGAGGGTGACGAATTTCAGTGCTTCGTTCCGCCGACCCGGAACCATCCAGGTCCAGGTTCGTGTGTCGCAAAAGGGCGCCAAGTGATTATGCGCTTTGCTGACCACTGAGCGAGGGAGGCGGTAGTCTTGGCAAGCGGCTTCTTTCTGATGCGTCGCAGGCTATACCGCTGGCGAGTTTCCACCCATCGCCGGCCCACGACATGCGATTATGCCCGCATGTCTGGCGAGTGCCGCACCGGCGGTCTCTCCAGTCTGCCTGTTCGACGGAAGGACCGCTTATGTGCGCATTCCTTCCGTACCGGGCACCAACTGGGAAGGGCAGGAATGGGTCGATGGCGGTCGATCGCGACCGTCTCAAATGGGCGGATACCGCCCCTACAGTCGTCGCCAGTTGAACGCCCGCAATCGACGTTAAGCGGACACTGTGATCGCCCATCAAGCGGGACTAGCCGACGACGTCGGCCGCGAGGATCGCGCCGAAACGGCAGGTCGTGGTCACGACTTGGGGACGCCGGCTATGCGCATGGATTCGAACAGAGGCTCGAGCTGGGCCAGGTACGTCGGGTCGTCGCTCAGCGCCGTCCAGTCGACGCGGGCGCGAGAGACGGTAAAGGACGGGTTGATCGTGATACCGGACTTGACCGAGGAATGCGCCTCGTAAAGTCGACCAAGCGGCGCGAGGGCGAGGGCCAACTGAAAATACGCTCTATTGGATCGCATCTAACATTTGAATCCCGGTAGGGATTCCCGGCGGGCTCGCGGCGTGCGAGTTTGCGGCATGCGAAGCAACATCTCCATTACCGTCAGCCCTGTCGACATTGATCGGCTCCGCGCTGTGGTCAAAGACCGCAACGCTCCTCAGAAGCACGTTTGGCAGGCGCAGATCGTGCTGCTCAGCGGCGAGGGGCTCGGCACGAACGCGATCATGCGCGAGACCGGCAAGTCCAAGACCTGCGTGTGGCGCTGGCAGGAACGGTTCGCCGCCAAGGGCGTGGACGGGCTTTTGCGCGATCAGACGCGGCCTTCGCGCATCCCGAAGTTTGTGGAGCGGCGTGCAAAAGTCGGCCACCTGAGGGGGTGATCGGCGTGCAAAAGTCGGCCACCTCCTGATCAGACTTACATCACCTCCGATTGCAACATCGGTGGTGTTCAGGGGATGCTGACTGTGGAGACGATTGCACGGGTACGGCGGGAGCAGGCGAGAGGTAAGAGCGTCCGGGCGATTGCGCGGGATCTGCGGTTGTCTCGGGACACGGTGACCAAGTACCTGCGGTCCGGCGAGACCGAGGCGAAGTACGAGCGTCATTGCCAACCTTATCCGCAACTCGGGCCGTTCTTGGCCGATCTGGAAGAGTTGCTGGAGCACAATGGACACCAGCCTCGGCGGGATCAGCTGGACAAGCGGCAGCTATTCGAGGCGCTTCGGCGGGCCGGCTATGCCGGCGGCTATGACGCGGTGCGCCGTTACGCTCGGCGCTGGGCAGATATTCGGGCGACGAAGACGGAGGCTAAGGCCACCGAGGCATTTATTCCGCTGACCTTCGCGCCGGCCGAGGCCTACCAGTTCGACTGGTCGGAGGAATGGATCGTCCTCGACGGCATCGCCTTCAAGGCTCAAGTCGCGCACGCCCGGCTTTGCCATAGCCGCATGCCCTACATCCGGGCGTATCCGCGGCAGAGCCAGGAGATGATGTTCGACGCCCATGCCCGGGCCTTTGCCTTCTGGGGCGGCGCCTGCGAGCGCGGCATATACGACAACATGAAGACGGCGGTGGACGCCGTGTTCGTCGGCAAGGACCGCAAGTTCAACCGCCGCTTCGCCCAGATGTGCTCGCATTACCTGGTCGAACCGACGGCGTGTACGCCTGCGGCCGGCTGGGAGAAGGGGCAGGTCGAGAACCAGGTCGGCAGCCTACGCCAGCGCCTGTTCATTCCGCGCCCGCACGTGAAGACGCTGGAAGAGCTGAACCGGCAACTGGAGGACGGTTGCATCGCCTACGCTCGTGAGAGCCGCCATCCTGACGACCGTGAGCGCACTGTGTTGGAGGTGTTCGAGGCGGAGCGCCCGGCGCTTGTGCCGATCCGCGGGCCCTTCGACGGATTCCGCGAGGTCGATGTCAGCGCCTCAAAGACCTGTCTGGTCCGCTTCGATCGCAACCGCTACAGCATCGAGGCCAAGGCCGCCAACCGGCCGGTCCAGCTGCGGGCCTATGCCGATCGGGTCGTCGTCCGCTTCGATGGCGAGGTGGTGGCCACGCATGAGCGCGTCTTCGGCCGCGACGGTGTTCGCTACAACCCGCTGCACTATCTGCCGGTCCTGGCCCGCAAGCCCGGCGCCCTGCGCAATGGCGCACCGTTCAAGGACTGGGAGCTGCCGCCCAATCTGACCAAGCTGCGCGCCCGCCTCGGCCGTTCCGACGAGGCGGATCGCCAGTTCGTCGACATCCTCGCCGCCATCCCCGAGGACGGTCTCGATGCCGTCGAGGAAGCCTGCCGGCTAGCCTTGTCCGAAGGCCTGTGCAGCCGCGATGCGGTGCTTAACATCCTCTCATGGGGCCGCGACAGTGCGCCGACGGCGCCCTTGGCGGCGCCGTCCCTACCGCAGTTGCGCCTCGTCCCAATGGCCGATTGCGCCCGTTACGACCGTCTGCGCGTCATCACCCCGGAGGTCGACCGTGGAGCGGCATGATCTGCTGGCGCTGATGACCAAACTCAAGCTCGCCGGCATGCGCGCCGCCTACGACGACATCATGCGCGACGGGCTGAAGCGGCAGCGATCCGTGCAGCAGATCCTCGGCGACCTGTTGAGCGCCGAGGTGGCGGAGAAGGAAGCACGATCGATCAGCTATCAGATCGGCGCCGCCAAGCTGCCGCTGGCCAAGGAGCTGACCGAGTTCAAGTTTACCGGGAGCCCTGTCAACGAGGCCCTCGTGCGCGACCTGCACGGCGGCGGATTCCTCGAGACACAGCGCAATGTCGTATTCGTCGGCGGGACCGGCACCGGCAAAAGCCATCTGTCGATCGCCATCACCGCCAATTGCATACGCAAGCGCAACGCTCGGGCGCGCTTCTTCAACGTCGTCGACCTGGTCAACCGTCTGGAGGCCGAGGCTCGCGCCGGCGTCGCCGGCAGGCTGGCCGAGCAACTCACCCGCGTTGATCTGGTGGTGCTCGACGAACTCGGCTATCTGCCTTTCGCCCAGTCGGGCGGCCAGTTGCTGTTCCACCTGATAAGCCAACTCTACGAGCGGACGTCGATCATCGTCACCACCAATCTCGCCTTCGCCGAATGGTCTTCGGTGTTCGGCGACGCCAAGATGACCACCGCCTTGCTCGACCGCCTCACCCATCACTGCGACATCGTCGAGACCGGCAACGAAAGCTGGCGCTTCAAGAACCGCGCCGAGCTGCCCCGCACCAACCGGGTTTCGTGACGTAACGATTGGGAGTGGCCCATGCCGCGCAGGCCGATCGGCGAGAAAGCCATGACCGACGCCGAGCGCCAGGCCCGTTACCGCCTTTCGCGCGCGGCCGATGCGCCGGTGATCCGCACCCGTCGCCCGGCCGACCATCGCAGCCGCGCCCGGCGTTGGCAGGACGCCGTCGCCCAACTCACCGAGTTGCAAGCGCAGTATGCCGATTGGCTCGAAGCGCTGCCGGCCAACCAACACGACAGCCCGCTGGCCGAGGCCCTCCAGGCTATCTGCGAACTCGATCTCTCCGAACTCGAGAGCGTGGCACCCCCACGCGGCTTCGGACGCAACTGACCTTCCAGCGACGAACGCTCAAGACAAGCCAACGTGTCGCTTCGAGCGGTTCCTATAGACGCCTGGCCTCAGCGCCGGCGCTACACCCCCGCCCGCGGTTCACCCCCCGGGGGCCCACAGGCACCCCCCGCGCTACGCGCCGCCAGCCGCGCGGAGGGCGCGTCGCTACGCGCGGGTCCCCCCTATGAACTCCGGGGATGAACCGCTCCCGATCATGACAACTTCAACCTTTGGTCTGGACTACTTTTGGACGCCGATCATGGCCTACTTTTCGGCGCCACCCGAGCAGAAGTTCGCCCCCTCGGTCGCCGAGCGGGTCGTGGCTCTGACCATGGAGGAACCGCCGCACGAAGCGACCCATTGGACCAGCGGGGCGATGGCCGAGGCGGTCGGCGTGAGCCTCAGTTCCGTGCAGCGCATCTGGCGGGCTCACGGCCTCCAGCCGCATCGCGTCCGGCAGTTCAAGTTGTCCAATGACCCCGCCTTCGTCGACAAGCTGCGCGACATCGTCGGGCTCTACCTCGATCCGCCGGCGCACGCCGTCGTGCTTTCCGTCGACGAAAAGAGCCAGATCCAGGCGCTTGACCGCACGCAGCCCGGCCTGCCGCTGAAGAAGGGCCGCGCCGGGACGATGACCCACGACTACAAACGAAACGGCACGACAACCCTGTTCGCCGCGATGAACGTGCTCGACGGAACCGTGATCGGCCAGAACATGCAGCGCCACCGGCATCAGGAGTTCATCCGCTTCCTCAACGCCGTCGAGCGCGAAGTTCCCGCAGGCAAGACGGTCCATGCGATCCTCGACAACTATGCGGCCCACAAGCATCCCGCCGTGCGACGATGGCTGGCGCGCCATCCCCGCTGGACCTTCCATTTCACCCCGACTTCGGCCTCGTGGCTCAACGCCGTCGAGGGCTTCTTCGCCATCCTGACCAAGCGCCGTCTCAAGCGTGGCGTCTTCCGATCCGTCGCCGACCTTCAGGCCGCCATCAACCGCTTCCTTGAAGACCACAACGCCCAATCGAAGCCCTTCCAATGGGTCGCCGATCCCGACAAAATCATCGCCGCTGTCAGGCGCGGGCACCAAGCGTTAGATTCGATCCACTCTCATGTTCGCCGTTTCAAGTAGCAGGCACAAGAATGCGTAGCTCGCGCGCGAGCGGTTCAGAATGGCCGCCACTGAGCAGGGCAGGAGGCACGATCATCAAAACGACGGTTGATCAGGCTCTGATGCGCGGGTTGGATACCGCCGGACCGGTGATGCGTCGCGGAGCTTCCTCTGTCTAGGGGCCAGCGTCGGAAAATATCCGGCTGATAGTGGACGCGAGGGTTCTCCTGGCCGTGACCGTGCCTCCAGCCTTGCTCAGCTTTGGATAGGAGTGTTGTCGGCGATGACCTCCTTTTCGGGATGTCTGTTGTCGATCTCAGCGCATCAAGCGCCGGCGATCTGAACGTGCTTGGCGATCGCCCAGGCAAATCCCGCCAGTTCTCGAGCAATCGCCGTCGTGACCACAGTGGGTGATTTTCCCGCCCGGGCGAGCTTGCGATAGCGCCGGCACAGCCGCTCCTGGGCTTTCCACGCGGTGTCGCGGATCGGCTTTGCCAGACCCTCTTGGCGCAGCAGTTGCTCCCGGCTGATGCGCGCCGGAAACCGATAACTCCAGGCCGCTTCGATCAGCATTCGCCGGGCTGCGCCATTCCCGGCTTTCGTGATGCCGCCTTGGCGTCGTGCGGCGCCGCTGGAGTGCTCGGAGGGAACCAGACCGAGATACGCCATGAGCTGGCGGGGATTGGCGAAGCGGGTGATGTCGCCGAGTTCGGCGATTACCGTCGCCGCCGCGACCATAGCCATCCCGCGTGCGCTTGCAGAGCGCGCACCACCGGAGCCAGCGACCAATCCGGCAGCGCCGCCTCGATATGAGCTTCCAGACGATCTCGCCGCGCCGTCGCCGCCTCGACCGCGGCGATGCAGTCTTCCAGCACGATGTGATGCGCCGCTTGCTCGAATCTCAGTCCAGCCATCCAGCGACGGTGCATCAACGTCCACGCCGGCCGATTGTAGTGACGGCCATGACGCAGGAGAAAGCCAGAGAGCTGCTGACGGGCCTGGCGCAGGTTGCGGACGGCCGCAAGACGCGCGCGCACAAGATCGCGGATCGCCTCATGAGCCTGATCAGGAATCCAGACAGCGGTCAGTTCACCGGCGCGATGCAGCTTGGCGAGGTTGATCGCATCTCGCCGATCGGTCTTGATCCGATCTCCCGGCTTGCGCGGGATCAGCGACGGAGCCACGACGACGCACTCATGCCCGGCGAGGGCCAACTGGCGTTGAATGCCATAGCCGCAAGGTCCGGCCTCATAGCAGAACCGAAGCGCGTTCCCGAAACGTGACAGCTTCGTCGCCAGAGCCTTCACAGCCGCGGGCGTGTTCGCGATCTTGCCATACTCGCGCGCATCAGCCCGCGCGCCCGCTTCGGCTAGACTAGCGCTACCGCGATCGTGTCCTTGTGCACGTCAAGACCGACATATGTGATAGCTTTGTCCAAGACCCGTCTCCTATGCATGAGGCTCGGTGCCGGCACGCCCGGTGCAACCCTCGATAAGCCTGCATACTGTGAGACGGGTCGCCCTATCTCAGGCGAACATGTGGTCTAGGATAATTTGGGTTCGCCTCGATCGCCCGTCGACACCAGGCGACCGCTTGCTCCCAGGTGCCCAGGTGGTTCTTCGCCATGCCTACGTGATTATCCAGACAAAGGCCACCGAGTCCCGGGGGCTGAGGCGCAGGGCCTCAGCAACGTGAGCCTCTGTTTCTTCGGCGCGACCGGTAAGTATCTTGCCAAATCCGATCGAGCCTTCGGCGCGCGCGAGATTTCGATCCAGCGCTAACGCATGCTCGCATTTGGCGATGCCCTCAGCAGCACGCTTCGTCCATATGTAAACAATCCCTAGCCACATATGGCCAACCGCGTGGTCCGGGACCGACGACAGGGCTTGGGTCAACTTTGCTTCGGCCGCGGAGAAGGACGCCACGGGATCGGTCGCAAAGGAGTTTACGCCCTCGATCGCCTCCACGCCTGCCAATGTAATTAGCGCGTCGACGTTGTTGGGATCGGCGATGAGCGCGCGATCGAAATAGCTGCGCGATTGCGCCATATAACGAGGGGTCAGACCCTTATATAACCAAGCCATACCCTGAAAATAAAGATCCATCGAGTTGGGGTTCGGAGCCGACTTGGCGCGTCGCGCCTCGGCGGCGGCGAGCTGGGCGTTGAGCGCGTTCGCCAGGCGGGCGACGATTTCGTCCTGCATGACGAAGAGATCGGCGAGCGGCTTGTCGAAATCGCTCGGCCCAGAGATGATTGCCACTCTCGGCGTCGATGAGCTGCACATTGACGCGCATGCCGGCGCTGACCGAGCCCGCTCTTGCCTCCGAGGCGAAACACGCGCCGCGAATGCCAAGCCGCAGGCCACGATGCACAGGCTGCCGCTCAACTCGCCCTCGCGATCATTGATCCTCTCTCCGCCCGCGCCATCAGTCCAGAAACCCGAGCAGCGCCAAACGCCGGCGCGGGTCTTCCTCCAACCGACATCCGGCCTGATATACGCCTGCAGCGCCAGGGATGGCGTAGGCGAACGTAGCCAAAGCAACCGCACGCCCGCCAGTCCGTGCGATGGCGTCAGACCGCATGAGTGTTCCGTCCAAAGCTTCGATCGTGCCCGAATTTGTGAAATTAGTGGCCCCTTCCAAAGCGATAACGCGAAGCGTGGGTCAGGGAGAGGACGCCGACGCGGCCGACACCGACACTGATACCGACGGGCCCGACCGCGGCATCATCCAGGCGTCGAGAATATCGTACACGACGACCGCGGTCGGGCTGAGCGACAGGCGCAGCGAGGCGGCGCCCTTGAGGTTAGGCAGCCGGGGCGAGGTCACCAGAAAGATGGAACTTGCGCCGTAGATCGAGGCGGACGGGAAAACTCCTTGGGAGTTCGTCGGCACGGTCGCGTCGAAAGAGGTGCTCCAAAGTTGCGCCCCTTGCGCATCCTGGATCGACAAGGTGACCAGCATGTTGGCGCCTGCGCTCGCCTGGACCACGCCGCTGAAACCGTAGTCGACCTGTTGCCCGGCCTGCACGGCGGAAATCGGAACGTCCTGGAAGACGGCCTGGCTGGGCCAGCACTGGCCAGCGCAGTTGACCTGAAGATAGTCGACGCCGTGCCCATTTTGTGAAAACGCCGTGTCGAGCGCCGTCGTCGACGGCACGACGCTGACGTCGAGCCCCGAGCCGTACTGCCAACCCTGCAGGCCGTCGAAATGCGAATTCACGAGAACATTGGTCTCCGGATAGGGCCACGGGAGGTACGGCTGCGGAGTGGGATAAAGCGTGACCGCGCTCCAGTCGTGGCAGTCCTGCCGATAGAAGGTCACGCCCTGGTATTCCATTTGCGTTGGCCCGGAGCAGTTGGTCGTCGTATTGGCGGGCCCCGTCGGGTACCATGCCTCCCAGCGCGTGTGGCCATAGAGGTCGGTGAAGAAGTGGCGCTCGACGTGGTAGCCGCTCGTCGGCATTGTTCCCTTTTTGATCGGAAATCCGACGGTCGATATGATCGTGTCGATATACTTCACGGGAGCGCCGTTCATCCCGCCGAACGCATACTTGGCGTCGAATTGCCATGTGGTGAGGCCGCTCTCGTTAAATTTGGTCGTCGATCCGCATAGCCCCACATAGGGTTGCCCGTTCTGTTCGTGATAGTCCCAGTAAATCGGGAAGGAGCCCTGCCCGGACGCGCCAGGTTGCAACTGAAGAAGGAACGATTTGGGGAAAAACACCCGGCCGTTCCATGGCGCGCAGCTGGAGCCGAAGATGCTCTGGCGGTAGCCGCTAGGGTCTCTGGTGGCGCTGGACGAGACGTAGCCATCGACGGCGCGGTAGACGTCATATCCGTGATGCGCCGCGCTGGTTGGCTGATGCGGATCGAAATCATTTGCGGAAATGATGCCGCCGAATTGTCTGTCGCGAAGCGGATGTGAATCGTGCCGCTGAGTTCCATTGGGACTCTTGGCTGTGGGTTGGTCATGCTTCCAATAGGGCAGTGAATTTTGCAGCCCGAGCCGCCGGTCTTGCGTTCCCGCCGGGCAGCCACCGTAGGGATCGACGGCGACCGGACGATTGGAGGCGTCGGCGCAGATATGCTGGATGATCCAGTCCCAGGGGGCGGTTGAAGTTTGCGCCGCAGCCGGCTCGACCGGAATAAGACCGGCGACCAGCAAGCCGAGAAGTCCCAAAAAAATCCGTTTTGCAGCTCGCCGTGCTGGAAGATACGATCGTTTGACATGCAATGATGCGGATTGCCTGTCTCCATGTTGGTGCATAGGCCGTATAGGCAGGAAATTGATTGACGTTACGTCACGTATATATCGCGCTACGCCACCGTATATCTCATACTTCATAGTTAATACTCCCGTTACAGGCGCATGGCACCTCCTTTCAATTGTTGCATTGACAGATTACCTATGAGTACAAGAAATATGTGATATTTGTTTGCTTTATTTGTAGCTTACCAAGCGTCACGATAACTTATGACGATCGTTGCACCGGAAGCGAATTGTCGGAACTCCCTGTCCCTCTAGATGGATCTCCTCACTCTTTTCAGCGCAGGGCTTCGACCCGCACTGTCGGTGGGGTTCTTCGAGCTGTCGGTACACTTCAGAGGAAGAAGGACCTCGTGTCCGATCGGGGAGCGGAACAACCGGGGCCAAGTACAGAGCGAGCCCAAGGCGCGTCGCATTCGGCGGCGGTCGCTGCCATTGCCCATCCGATCCGGCAGGCGACAAAGCGTCCAGCGGCGCAGTCAGACACGGCGGCTAAGACAGTTTCCTAAGCTGGGGCGCTCCCGTTGCGCCTCGGGCCCAGCTTGACCGGCAAAAACGCGTCTTCCCGAGAAGCCCGGGTTTCCGGCGGTCCAGTTAGGATCGGTCGCGCGAGCAAAAGCAGTCGCAACGCTGCTTGACTCCGAAATTGCAGCTCCTAAAAGTCCCGAGCTTCCCGCGTCGCCGCGCGGCGAAATCTCTTCGGGGGAGGGAATCTTGAGCGATCTGATCTTCATCGCATTCGAGTTGGAGCAGAAGGCCGAGGAAGTGCGCGACAAAGTCCTCGAGATGCAGAAGGAATATCTGATCGAGCTCGGGGACGCGGTCGTCGCGGTGAAGGATGCGAACGGCCGGATCAAGCTCAACCAACTGATCAATCCGGTCAGCACCGGGGCCTGGTCGGGAGCTCTGTGGGGCGGCCTGATCGGGCTGATCTTCCTCAACCCGTTGCTCGGCATGGGTATCGGCGCCGCTTCCGGCGCGCTCGGCGGAAAGCTGACCGACATCGGCATCAACGACGACTTCATGAAGGAATTGGCCGCCGCCCTGAAGCCCGGAACTGCGGGACTGTTCCTGCTCGTTCGCAAGATGACGACGGACAAAGTCCTGGCGGATTTGAAGGGCGTCGGGGGGACGGTCGTCAGCACGTCGTTCGACGAAACCAAGGAAGCGGCGATTCGCGAGGCACTGGCGGCCGGCGCAGCGACGAGCCCGCAGGGGTCTCCGTCCTCTTGAGAGGATCCGCTTATTTCTCCATGAGGGTCCGAGCTCGAAACTGAGTCACGGCGCCTCCGGCTGAAAATGCGGCCGCGGTGGACGCGGAAGGCAGGCGCGATGAGCTCCCGCGCGGTTCAGGCGCTGAAGTCGCTCCTCCTGGTTCTCACGGCGGTCGCCGTGACGCTCGTCGTGGTGCGCGCATGGCAGTCGCAGCGCGGGCCGCCGCTCGAGCCATGGCACACGTTCGTGCCGGACGAGTTGAGAGCGCCGGCGCTCGACCGGGCGAACTGGTCCGAATTCCTCGAGGCGGAGAAACGCGTCTTCGAGAGTGTCAGGGAGAACGTCACCCAGCGGCTCCCACCGGAAGATCGCGTTCCTCTCAACCGATACTTCGAAGGAAGTCCGATCTATCCCGGTCACTTCAGACAGGACTGGAACAGGTCCTATGTCCTCGAGCCTCAGGGAGAGGCGGCTGGCGCTGTCGTGCTCCTCCACGGACTGACGGATTCTCCTTTCAGCTTACGGCATATCGCTGAAATCTACCGCGCGCACGGGTTCCTCGCGATCGGCATAAGGCTGCCGGGACATGGGACCGTTCCGGCTGCGCTGACGGATGTCGACTGGGAAGACTGGATGGCGGCCACCCGGCTCGCGGTGCGGGAAGCCGGTCGGAGAATCGGACACGAAAAGCCGATCCACATCGTCGGCTATTCCAATGGAGCTGCACTGGCCCTCAAATATGCGCTCGATGCGCTTGGCGACGATCGCCTCGAAAGACCGAAACGGCTTGTCCTGATATCTCCGATGATCGGGGTGACCGTTTTCGCGCGGTTTGCTGGACTTGCGGCGTTGCCGGCCTATTTCCCCGCTTTTGCCAAGGCCGCATGGCTCGACATCCTGCCGGAATTCAATCCGTTCAAGTATAACTCGTTTCCCGTCAACGCCGCTCGGCAGTCGTACCGACTGACGCGCGCCCTCCAGGACGAAATCGCGGACAAGACGCGCCGCGGCGAGCTGGCGAAGCTCCCTCCGGTCCTGACCTTCCAATCCGTCGTCGATTTCACGGTCAGCACCCCCGCGGTGGTGTCGGCCTTCTATGAGCGGCTGCCTCCGAAGGTCGGAGAGCTCGTTCTGTTCGACATCAATCGAGCGACCCCCCTCGGGATGCTTCTGGGCCGGTCCGCGGACGGCGAGCTGGCCCGCGTCCTGCCGGCGGCGCCGCGCAATTATCGCACCATCGTCATCTCGAACGGGAACAGCGAAGAGGCGTCAGAACGGATAACCGAGGCCGAGACCGAGACCGAAACCGTTCGCCCGCTGAGAATGGCCTTTCCACCTGACGTCTATTCGTTGTCCCATATTGCGCTTCCGTTTCCGGCCGAGGACGGGCTGTACGGATCGAAACCAGACTTGCGCGAGGATTTCGGAATCCGTCTCGGGACGGTTACGCCGAGAGGCGAGCGCGGCGTCCTCGTCGCCAGCCTCGACTTGCTGCTGCGGCTGACGTCGAATCCGTTTTTCCCGTATTTGGAGCGACGCATCGAGGAAGGGCTTCCTCCAAGCCGGCCGATCGCCGAACCGGTCGGACCTTGACTGCGCGGTAGCAAATCCACGGCGGCGACGTCGGAGCCGGGGCGGGTCGACGTCGCATCGGTTTCGGGCTACGGACCGGAGGGATGGGGAGTGACTTCGAAATGAGCGAGCTCGGGCCGACCTTTCACAATGCCGAAGCCGCGCCTTACTGGCAAAAGTTCATGCGGCGGCACGCGCCATACCTCGCCGCCCTGGTTCTGGCGCTCGCGGGCGTCGCCTACACGAACGCAGCCCGTCAACCCTTGACGGGATACTGGGAATTCCTGGCTATCGTGATGGCGGTCATTTGCATCATCACGCAATGGGAAAACGCACCGGAAAGAGACTCGCGACTTCGGCTGATCGGAACTCAAGCGCTCCATTGGGCGGCCGTGCTGGTTGCGATGAACATCATGGTCCTGGACCGGGTGCAGAGCATGGTGCCTGCTCCGGCTCTCAGCCTCGTGCTTCTCACACTCCTCTCGCTCGGCGCCTTTCTGGCGGGCGTCAGCCTCCTCTCCGTGCAGATCTGCTTCCTGGGCCTAGCGATGGCGCTCGCCGTGCCGGCGATCGCCTGGCTTACCCAGTCCTTTCTCTTCCTGGTTCTTGCCTTGATTCTCGTAGCAGGGCTCGGTGTGGCGTTCTGGCCGCGCCCGCGGCGCTGATTGCGAAGCGCGGTCTTCAGGCCGTATGGTCGTGAGCGGGCCGCGGCGTCCGATTCAAGCGGGCCCGGCATCGTTCCCTGGAGCGTCGCGAACCTATCTTGCGCAGCGCGTTGAAGAAAGCGCGCCGGCGAAAAAGCCAACCCGACTCGATAGCCCGTGGCAGCCCATCGGTCGGCGGCAAGGGCTGGGATTAGCTTGCGAAGTCCGCTAATGACGAGCTTGCGTGGCCCGCCGACCTTCGAGGCGCTGAAAAAGCGGCTGTCTGTCGACGCGGGACGGAGGGAGTTTGCTATGCTTTTCGAGGGTGGTTTCACATTCAGGAATTTCGTCGCCGACGCCTTTGCTATTTTTATGTTCGTCTTATGGTTTTGGCTGTTCGTCAGCGTCGCCACCGATCTCTTTCGCCGTCATGACGTTTCCGGGTGGGCAAAAGTGCTCTGGGTGATTGCGCTCCTGCTATTTTCCTATATCGGAATTTTTGCTTACATTCTCACTCAGGGCCGGGGCATGGCTGAGCGCAATCAAGCGCGCGCGCAACAGGCCCGCGACGAGTTGCGCCAAGTCGTCGGTTACAGCGCAGCCGACGAGATCGAGAAGCTGGATCGCCTGAAGTCCACTGGCTCGATTTCGGAACAAGAATACGCTCGCCTGAGAGCCCGGGTGTTCAGCAGTTAAGTTCTGCCGAAAAATCGTTTTCGCCTTTCGATCCCCTCAAAGGAGCATTTCGTCCTAACGCCGCCGCACGCCGCTAACTGAACGTTGCGGCGGCGCCGGGGCCGTGAACCCTCAGGCGGATCGCGAAAATCCGATGTCGTCGTCAATGACCGCGGTCGGCCCGACCGGAACTCGTCCAGGATTGGGCAGGTTGAGGCTCCGGAAGACGACCTTGTCGCGCTTTACCTTCCGCAGAAAATCGGCGAACACGTCGATCGTCAGTTGCTCGCCTGGGCAGCGCCGGTAGCCGAAGCCGAAGGGCGCGAAGCCGGAATAGTCGCAAACCGGCAGCGGCTTGCCGTCGGCGACGGCGAACACGGTGCCGAAGCCGCTGTTGGTGATGTCCGTCTTGCGTCCATCGCTGACGGGCAACGTGGTGATGTCGAACGGGCAGTGCGGCAGGCCGATCTGCTTGCATTTCGCCTCGTCGATCTCGGCGCTGGTCGGCACGCTCGTATAGCGTTCTGGACTGAACGCCTCAGGATCCTTCCAGAGGCGAGTATCGAAGCTCGTCGCAGTGTGGGGCGTAATCATGTAGGGGTGGCGCTCGTAAGGCACGCCGAACTGGGCGAAGGGAGAGCCGCCGTAGAAAGACGAGGCCCTCGTATCCGTGATCGTTGAAAAGCTGCCCCCGTTGGGAGAGATGGTGCGGAAGAGCTCCATCACCAGAAGCTCGAGCGGCGTGAACGGCGCTCCGTTGGCGTTGTCGAAGTCCCCGCTCATTGTCTTGTCGAAGGCCGCGCGGACAGCGGGATCACCGCCATTTTCTTTGAGGCGAGTCATGACGCCGAAGATCGAGTTGCCCCATTGGCTGAACGCGACGAAGTTGTGGAAGCATTCGAAGACGACGTCCTTTTTGGCGAAATATTTCCCGTCGCCGGCGTTCTTGAGCCAGTAGTAGGCGATGGTCTTGTCGGGGTCGGCGATGCGGCCCTTCTCGATGTCGTTGAGACGCGCGTCGATCCATTTGGTCAGGAACGGCCGTAACGCCCTGACGGTCATGTAGTTTTCGTAGACGATCTCCTGCAGAGGATCGCGGTAGGCCAGCACCGTATTGAAGCTCTCGCCGATGGTGCGGATCTGCGGCGGAACGGCCCCGCCCTTCACGCCGAGGTGCAGGTCCCAATAGATGTCCCAATAATAGTCGAGATAATGCCGCATGAACGGCTTCCCGGCGTGTTTCGAGTTCCAAAAGCTCGTCCAGGAACGCGACGACCTTGGCCTGATACTTCGGGGCGTAGAGGTCCGGGGTGACTCCAGTGAAGTAGATGCGCTTGCGGAGGTTATTGTCGCCGCGGTTCTCGAGGCCCTCCAGGAAAACAGTGACGCCGTCCGATGGAGTTGGCTTCCAATCCTCGTAGAGCATCCCCCAAAAGTCGTAGGGAATCGCGTCCTGTTTGGTGAGGGGCACGTCGATCATCGGCAGGATCGGCCGCTCGCCCGCGAAAACGCTGTCGAGATAGAACGGCACGACCGCGTTCTCGACATAGGCCGGGTCGAAATGGCTCGGGATCGATGCTCGGAATTTGGCCAGAGCCCCGGACAGGTCAGCGGGCTGCGCAGCCGCCGAAGCGGAGCCTGATACCACCCCCGCAGCGAGAGCCGCAGCGCCAGCCAGAACCGTTCGTCTGCCGACCGGGATTTTCGACAGATTGCCGATGGATGTGCTTTGAGCATCGCCGAGCGCATCAGCGATGGCATCAGGACCCTTCCGTTGTTGAGACATTGCGCCCTCCTCCGGAGAAACTTAAAACAAACGAAAAGTGCAGTTGGAAGACATTCCAATCGCGCATCTTGGTCGAACGCTCATCGGAGCGTCTTCCTGTCATGCACTAAATCTAGACGTTATCCGCGTAGGCTTGTTTGTCAAACGGGTTTGAACTCGCTGCTTGTCGATTGAACTTTAACCCATGGTTCACGGGATTGGGCGCCCTCAAGAAAACCATCGCAAACAGCCAAAGCAACATTGTCGTTTAGAAGCGGCGTCCGAACGAACTGAATCGACTGGGAATGCGGTGCGCGAATTCCGGCCGCTTCAGCTTGGGTCATGGACGCGGCCGCCGCTCCCGTCGCGCGAACGATAAAGCGGACGATGGTCGCGCGCTCCGGGATCGCAGCCAGCATCGCCGTTTCATCTGAGGCGTCGCCTACAAAATTTTCTTGCGCTGCCAATGGCTTAAACATGCCGGTCGGCGTGCCGGCTGAACAACCTATTCCCGTGCAGATTCGATGCAATTCATTGAAAAGGCTCATTTAGGAAAAGGAAATGAAAGGGAATGAAAGGAGTTTCGCGGTTTCATGGGTCTGTTTCAGACCCCCGCGCGCGTCCGGGATCGGTTTTGAAAATCCGGGTTCGGGTCGAATTTGCGCGCTTGCATGCCGACCGCGATCCAGGCCCTACGGCTGTTCAACCCGATCGGATCAGGCTCCAGATCCGTTGCTCCGCTCCACGTCGCTTGACGTCGTTAGCTGGCGCTGCCACAGGATCGACACCAGTGAATGCGGCCCCGGCATGATGCTGGCGGTTCCGGTCGTGATCGCAAATTGCGCCCAAGCGGGCGTGCAGTCCTCAGCGGCCGGGGTTGAGCATGAGTACCGACGCGTCGAACGTGGACAAGAAGACCCGCGTAACCGTTCCGGTGGATCTCGCCCTTCAGGGTGGCGGGTCGCACGGCGCGTTCACCTGGGGCGTGCTCGATCGACTGCTCGAGGAGCCTTGGCTCAAGACCGAGGCGATCTCCGGGACGTCGGCGGGCGCGATGAACGCGGCGGTTCTGGTCAGCGGTTTCATGCAGGGCGGCGCCGAGGGCGCGCGCGCCGCGCTCGACGCCTACTGGAATTCTCATCGCCGACGCCGCGCGCTTCAGCCCGCTGCAGCGCTCCCCGCTCGACCGGCTGATGAACCGCTGGACGCTCGACGCCTCGCCCGGCTATCTCGCGATGGACTTGATGTCGCGGGTCGTCTCGCCCTACAGCCTCAATCCGCTCGGCTTCAATCCGATCAAGGACATCCTGCGCAAGAGCGTCGATTTCGCCCATCTCGGCGAGGCGCCGATCAAGCTCTTCATCACCGCGACTAACGTGCGCACGGGGCGCGGGCGGGTGTTCCGCAACAAAGAGATTACGCCGGACGTCCTCCTCGCCTCGGCGTGCCTGCCGACGATGTTCCAGGCGATCGAGATCGATGGCGAGCCCTATTGGGACGGCGGTTTCGCGGGCAACCCGACCATCACGCCGCTCGTGCGCGAAAGCGACGCGCATGACACGATCCTGGTGCAGATCAATCCACGCGAGCGGCGCGAGGCGCCGCGCACGGCGAGCGCCATCCTCGACCGTCTCAACGAGATCTCGTTCAACTCGCCGCTGATGAAGGAATTGCGCATGATCGCGGTCCTGCGCGAAGTGGCGGACCCGGGCCATGGTGAGGGAGCGCGTTGGGCGGCGATGCGCACGCATCGGATCATGAGCGCAAAACTCGACGCGTTCGGCGCGTCGTCGAAGCTCAACGCCGAGGGCGCCTTCCTCACGCTCCTCAAGGAAGAGGGCCGCCGCAGCGCCGACACGTTTCTTGCGGAGCATGGCGACGATGTCGGCAAGAGGTCGACGACCGATCTCGACGCGCTCCTGGAGGAGTGCTGAGCCATGGTTTCCGAGCTGGTCGGCCTCCTCGGAATCCTGGTCGGGCTTGGGCTCCTGATATGGCTTGCCTTCAAGGGCTGGAGCGTCCTCCTGCTCGCCCCGCTGGCGGCGATGGTTGCGGCGTTCTTCTCCCGGGAGCCGCTGCTGGCGCACTGGACGCAGACCTTCATGCGCGCCGCGGCCGGCTTTCTCGCCCAGTTCTTCCCGCTCTTCCTGCTCGGCGCGCTGTTCGGCAAGCTCATGGAGGATTCCGGCTCGGTGAAGGCGATCGCCGATTTCATGACCCGAAAGCTCGGCGCCAAGCGCGCCATCCTCGCGGTCGTGCTTGGCGGCGCGGTCGTCACCTATGGCGGCGTCAGCCTCTTCGTTGCCTTCTTCGTCATCGCGCCGATGGCGCAGGATCTTTTTCGTTCGGCGGGCGTGCCCCGGCGCCTGATGCCGGCCGCGATCATGCTGGGCACATCGACCTTCACCATGTCGGCGATGCCCGGCACGCCCTCGATCCAGAACACCATTCCGATGCCCTTCTTCGGTACGACGCCGTTCGCTGCGCCCGGCCTCGGCGTGATCGCTTCGGCGATTATGCTCGCCTTCGGCCTATGGTGGCTGGCGCGAGAAGAGGCGTCGGCGAAAAAGGCCAACGAAGGCTTCGGCGACGGGGCGCCGCCCATGGCCGACGCTGTGGCCGAGGACGACAAACTGCGCGAGCGCGCGACGCTGGCGCGAGAATTCGATCCCGCCGAAATCCGGCATGGAAAAGAAGCCGCGGGCCAGCCTCCGATCGTCGCCGCCGCGGCGCCGATCATCGTCGTCGTCCTGGTCAATCTCGTCCTGTCGCTGATCGTTCTGCCGCGGCTCGATCTCGGCTTCCTGGCGAGACCGGAATGGGGCGGGACGTCCGCTTCCGCGGTGGTGGGCGTCTGGTCGGTCATGACGGCGCTGACCTGCGCCATCCTGACCGTCCTCATCGTCAGCGTCCGTCGGATTCCGGCCTTGCGCGCGACCATGGACGCGGGGGTCAATGCATCAGCTCTGCCTGCGATCAGTGTTGCGTCTCTGGTCGGGTTCGGATCGGTCGTGGCGGCGATGCCGGCGTTCGCGGTCGTGCGCGATGCCGTGCTCGGGATCGGAGGGGGGCCGCTCGTTTCGCTGGCGGTCGCGACCAATACGCTGGCGGCGCTGACCGGGTCGGCCTCGGGCGGGCTCACGATCGCGCTCGACGCGCTGGGCGGAACCTACCTTGCGCGAGCGGCGCAGATCGGGATGGATCCGTCTCTCCTTCACCGCGTGGCAGTGATCGGGTCGGGAACGCTCGACAGCCTGCCGCACAACGGGGCCGTGGTAACGCTGCTCGCTGTCTGCGGCTCGACGCACAAGGAGAGCTACAAGGACATTTTCATGGTCGGCATCCTCGGCCCGATCGTCGCGCTCGTCGTCGTGATCGGGCTCGGGTCCCTGGTCGGTTCGTTCTGAAGCGGATCATGTCAGAGCGCCGAGTCTCGCTACGCCCGCGGAGATCCGGCCGCTGCGATCGCTTTATTGCGGCCGCCCATGAATCCGTCCGTGACAATAGCGCTCCTGGTGCCGGCGAGGATAGATCCACCGCCACCGGCCTCCGACTTCCGTCACCCAACCGCCGAGCCGCAACGCACAGCTGCACTGCGCTCGTTCTGGTGCGCTCGGAAAGACTTTGCACCTCGGGTTGACGTCAGAGGCCCATGAAGGCCCAAAGGAGGCGACGACGAAGATAGCTCCCGCCCCGAGGATCGTCGCTAGCCCCCTCTGGCTCTTTCCGTGGAATATCATGCTGACGGAAGCCTCCTCGCGGTTGCGAAGAACTCAGATTCGACAATCGGCTCTCCGGCCAACGCTACCGAAGCGACGCATTTATGAGCGCGTTCCTGCGGGCCAATATTTGCGATCAGGCGCAATCGCGATCAGCGGCGGCGCTCATAGCTCAGCGCCATCAGCAGAGCGAGGCCGCCTCGATTGCCGTGAAAGAGGCGCCCGCTGCAGGAAGCCCCCAGCCGACTAAAGGCAAGATTGCCCGCTTGGCGGGAAGTCCCGCCAAGCGCTGGCTTTATACTCTCGGCTGCAGCATAAAACCAATGTCCTCAAAGGACTTTTTGGCTTCGCTCCGGCCCTTAAGCGAGCCAGTATTTATTGCGGCTGCGCTGCAGGAGCGGCCGCGGGAGCGGCAGGCTTGCTCATATGTTTGGCCGAAGCCCTGGCTCTGTGATGACTCATCCTTCTCCTGTGCCGCATCTGGCTCTTGTGTGAGCCCGACGGGGCCGGCGTCGCGCTCGCGCCAGCTGCGGGAGCGGTCGACTGGTCGGTCTGCGCAAGGGCGGCGAGAGGAGACAAGGCTAGACCTGCTCCAAGAGCGATTGCGACGATTGTCTTCAGCATCTGGTTTCTCCCAATGGGTCGTTGACCCCCAATGTTTCCAACGTTCAATACCTGCTCGATACAGAATGAACCAAAGCTGAATGAGAAGTGGCCAAACGCCAGGGGTTTCCATAAGGCGGATCACCGGCAACTGAGACGACTTAAAGATCTCCCGGCGCCGGGAGACTTCCAGCTGGTCGAGCGCCTTGCGCTGCGGGATGGATCGCTTGCGTTGTATTGCGCGCCAAACGGACCGAACCGCGTCGAAGATTGTCCGGAGACGCCGATGCCCTCTGCTCGACTCCGGGCCTCGGGGCACGGCCACCCGAGTTTGGCGCGTCCTCGCGTCGGCAGACTACTAAATCTTTCTCGCTCCGGCAGTATCGTCGGCGGGAATATTCGCCGCCTATCCAATGCTGAACGACCGCGTGCGGAACACTCGGCATGGGACGATAAAACGACCAACCTTATCAATCGCTCTCCGGCGCTTGCTCAAACGCTTCTTCCGGGCGACCAACCGCGATTCTGAGTGGGCAGGGGGGTCCGTTTTCGGCCTCCCGAGATTCGCTGCTGCGCGCAAAGAATTCCCTGCGAGTTCCCTGTTCGGAAACATTCCCTGCTTCCGCGCCTAGGGAATATCGCCGCAAGCACTTGAGACCAAAATGCCTTTTCGATTGCGGATCTCCCGCAAGGCGCCGAGTTCGCAGCGAATTCGCTGCGAAGCAGGCAATTTTGCCACATCGAGCGCGGCGACCTCAACACCTGAACGCAGGCACTTCAGTCCACGTGTTAAGCCTCGTAGTTATGTACGAAGTCCTCGGGCGGATTGGGCCCCCAAACGTAGAACGAATCCTCAGGCTCATTGTCCGCGGCGGCCCAGTCGCAATCGGCGGGGACATAATCGATGCCGGCCGAATACTCGCTGTAGCTGCCCCATGGATCCCGAACGTAGTGGAAGTAGTTCGATCCGAGCACGTGACGTCCGAGACCCCAACCTCTCCCGTGTCCTTTTTCGAGCATATGCGTCGCTCCGACACCAATCTCGTCGACGCCGCCGACGTCCCAGCTCAGATGGTGGAGCCCGGGCGCGTTCGATTTCGCAAACGCCACCATGTGATGGTCGCTGCCATGGACGCCGTGGAGGAAAGCGATGCCGTCGCCGGAATGGTCGGAAATGCGCATCCCGAGCACGCCCGTATAGAAGGCCATCGCTTTGCTCACGTCGCGGGTGAACATGAGGGCATGCGCGAGCCGCCGCGGATGGGTGCGATTCACCTTGCGACGGAACGGCGCGCCGCGTTCGCCGGGCGCGACCGACGTGAACCCGAAGTCGCTTTTTTCGCTCGGAGACGTCTTCTCCGCGACCGCGATTTCCACCAGGTTTCCGTCGTGATCCTGGAACCAGAGGCCATTCGACTCGACCCCTGCGGGAGGATCGAGCCTCGCGATCCCCATCTCCTGCAGGCGCTTCGCGAACCGGTCGATGTCGTCCTCGAACGCGCCGAACGACATGTACTGGTGCTTTTTGCGCGGCCCCGCCCCGACCGTGGCCCAAATATGCGCGGCGCCCTGCGTGCCGAGGCCGAGCCCCTCGCCAATTTCCGAGACGGCAAGACCGAATTCGGAATAGAAGCTCTCGGCCGCCGCGAGATCCGGCACGACAAAATGTAGGTGGTCCAAGGAATGGACGCCGAGCATCCCCGGACGCCGCTCCGATTTGATGTGTTTGCCGATTCCCGTCATCTCTTATCCTCCCAATTTAGTGCTGTTGGCTGGTCGCGAAGATCGATGTTGGCCCAGAAATGGAAGAAATTGGAAGAGAATTCGAGGTTTTCGGACCAAAAGCGCGCCCAAGAGGAAGCGCAAATCGGCGCTGGCTCACCCAAACGATTGCGAGATCCGCCACATGAGACGGTCGAACAACCAGTCCGGCGCGATATGGCGCAGAAAGAGCATCGGTCGCGCCGCAGCCCCTGTCGGGTAACGCGCTCTCGGCCGGCCGCCGCGAATGGCGCGCGCGATTGTTGTTGCGACCCCTTCTGGCGACGAGGGCACTTTTGACGATTCATTCCACGCGAGCATTTTCGCGTGGCGGCGCGCGTAGGGCGCGTAGGCCGTTTCGCCCGAAGCGCGGATGAGGCTTTCACCGGCGATCCGGCCAAACTCGGTGCGGATCGTTCCCGGCTCGACGAGGATGACGCGCACGCCGAAAGGCGCCGCCTCCATCCGCAGGCAGTCGCTCAGACCCTCGACCGCGAATTTGGCGGCGTGATACCAGGCGCCGAAAGGCTCGCCGAAGCGTCCGGCCATCGAGCCGACGTTGACGATGCAACCGGCCCGCTGGCTCCGCATGATCGGCAGCGCGAGCTGGCACAGGCGGGCGAGGCCGAACAGGCACACTTCGAACTGGAGCCGCGCCTCGGTGAGCGGGACATCCTCGAGCGCGCCGAGGCAGGCGTAGCCGGCGTTGTTGACCAGAACGTCGAGCCGGCCCGTCTCCTTCGTGATGGTCTCGACAGCCGAGACAATCGACGCATCCTCGGCGAGGTCGAGAAAGACACGCCGGGCGCCGAGTGTCTCCAACGCCGCCATCCTCTCCAGGCGCCGCGCGCCGGCGAAGACCTCGTATCCGTCCTTGAGAAGAGCGCGGACCGTCGCTTCGCCGATGCCCGAGGAGGCTCCCGTAACCAACGCCGTCTTGCCCATGCCATGCTCCGAAAAAATTGCGGTTCTTGGCGGGAATCCGATTTCCCGCGGACCGCCGTTCGTCTGAGGATATCGGAACTCGTACCGGAGAGACGCGTTGAAAAGTGGGCGAACGGAGACCGAAGACCTGTCTCCCTGGACGAGCGATGCAGCAGCCGCGCAGGAGCTCAGCTACCGTCGATTTGTCGCCTATGCCGCATTGGCGGTCGGGATCGTTCTCGTTCCTATTCTGCTCTGGCAGCTCGGGTGGGTTCTGATCCTCGCCTTTGCGGCGATTCTGATCGCGATTCTCCTGCACGTCGTCTCCGAGCCGCTCCAGCGCTGGACGCCTCTGCCGGTCTGGGCCTCTCTCCTGATCGCCGGCTTGGTTGTGCTGGCTTTCCTCACCTTAGGCGGCTGGATTTTTGGCTCCCAGCTTTCCGCGGAATTCTCCGACGTGATGAACCGCGTCCGAGCTGGAGCGACCCAGGTGCAGAACCTGTTGCACAGGGGCCCTGCAGGCGAGTTCATCCTGTCGCGATTGCAGAGTACGAGTGTCTCGATAAGCGCACTTTTCGGGACGGTCGTCACGACCTTCGTCACGGCGCTCGAGGCTTTAGTCATCATTGTCATGAGCGCGGCCTATCTCGCGGCGGAGCCGGAACTTTATCGCTCGGGGCTCGTGCGCCTGTTCGGCCCCGCGCATGAGGAGTGGGCGGACGACACCATCGTCACCGTGGCGCAGGCGCTCCGATATTGGCTGCTGGGACAATTCGCCCAGATGGCGCTGATCGGCGCATTGACGACACTGGCGGTCTGGCTGATCGGGCTACCGTCCCCGTTGGCACTCGGCGTGATCGCCACGTTGACGGAGTTCGTTCCCTATCTCGGCCCCATCCTGGCAGCGATTCCCGCGCTCCTGGTGGCGGTGACGAAGGGGTTTGACCCGGTGGTGTGGACGCTCGCGGCCTATATCCTGATTCATCAGGTCGAAGGCAACCTCATCATGCCTCAGATCCAGAAGCGGATGGTGTATATTCCGCCGGCCCTTATGCTTCTGGGCATCGCGGGCATGGGCGCCTTGACGGGCATTATTGGATTCGTATTTGCGGCCCCGATGATGGTCGCCATCTTCGTCATAGTCGAGAAGGCTTATGTGCGCGATACTCTGAAGGAAGACATTACCCTTCCCGGTGAAAAGCGGTGAACGTAGCTGGGCGCGGTTTCGATTTGACACCAAGCAAAGGCGTCCGTTCATGGTCCAGATACGAAATGCGCCTCCCTTGACGCGAAAGCGCCTTCATTCGGTGCTTGGACGCGTCGAATATGTGAGCAAGCCATGATTGAGAACATTCCCTCGCGTTCAAACGACGTCGACACTTCGCCCCTGCCGTCACACGACATCATATATCCCTCCGCTCTGCCGTTCGCGATCGTTCATCTGGCTTGCATCGCTGCGATGTGGACAGGCGTCGGATGGAAGGCGGCGGCCTTGGGCGTCGCGCTCTACTGGTTCCGGATTTTCGCCATCGGGGCCGGCTACCATCGCTATTTCTCCCACCGCGCCTACGAAACGAGCCGCGCATTCCAATTCGTTCTTGCCGTGCTCGCCCAAACCACGGCGCAAAAGAGCGTCCTCTGGTGGGCGGCGAAACATCGCCAGCACCACTTGCACTCCGATACGCCCCAGGATGTCCACTCTCCTGCTCAGAGCGGCTTCATGTACAGCCACTTCGGATGGATCTTCGATCGCAGCCACGAAGCGACGGACCTCTCGAAGGTGGCCGATCTTGCCAAGTATCCCGAATTGATGTGGTTGCACCGGAACGAACTGGCGCCGGCCATCGCCCTGGCGATTGCGTGTTTCGCCGCCGCCGGCCTACAGGGTCTGGTAGTCGGCTTCTTCTGGAGCACGGTCGCGGTCTATCACGCGACGTTCAGCATCAATTCGGTCGCGCATGTTGTCGGACGGCGGCGCTATGTCACTGGCGACGACTTGCGCAACAACTGGCTTCTCGCCGTTTTCACCCTGGGCGAAGGGTGGCATAACAATCACCACGCCTTCCAGAGCAGCGTCCGCCAGGGGTTTCGCTGGTGGGAGTTTGATGGAACTTTCTATCTTTTGAAGTTCCTCGCCTTCACGAGGCTGATCTGGGGCCTGAAATCGCCCCCTGCGGAGGTGCTGGAGAATCGCCGCCGGCTCGGATCGAAGGTCATCCGGCGCGCCGCGTCCCAGGTCGCGGAGCGATTCAACGCCGAGCGCATCGCCGGCGCCGTTGCGTCTGTCCTCGGCGCCGGCCGCTTGGCGCAACTCCATGCTCAACTGGCCCACGCCCAGCAATGCGCCGCTGACATCCTGAGCGACCTGAACCTTCCGCAGGTGCCGGCCGAGAGCGACATCCGAAAATGCGCCCGCTCGATGCTTGCGAACTCTCCGTCGCTGGAGGATATCGCCGCCAAAGCGCACCGGCTCGTTCTGGAGGCGGTTGGCGCGCGGCTCGCCACGCTCGCTGCTCAGGCGGCCGGCGCCGAATGACGCGCGCCTAACCACGGACACTCTACGGCGTTCCCAGCTCCGAACCGAGAATCCGGCGCAGGCGCACGAGAGTTGCGCGGGCAGAGCCGGTCCGCGCCGCAAGACGTATCAGCGGCGCTAGCTCCGCTGGTTGCCTTCGCAGCGCCGCAAAGACGCCGGCTACATTCACTGAACCGTCCGCTCGGCGCCCGGCGAGCGCCACCGTCATCAGGGCGCACGTAGCATCGTCGGCGACGGCTCGCACGGCCACCAGCGGCAGGCCATGCGCGCTCGCCGCGATTGCCGCGACATGAGACTCCATGTCGACGGCGAGGGCGCCGTGCTTCTTGTGGAGCCTGGACTTCATGGCGACGTCGAGGACGGGCTCATCGACGCCCAGAATCGGTCCGACGATCGCGTTCGGGATCGACCGGGCCAAACTCCTCGTCCAGGCCTTGTCGGTCGCCCATGCGCGCGTCCCGTCCGAGACGTAGGACGCGATGACGCAAGCGCCGGGAGACAGGCCCGGAGCAAGGCCGCCGCAAATGCCGAAGCTGATGATGCCCCTGTCGGTTGGAAGAATCAGGGCCACGAGCGGAGTCGTCTCCGCTCCGAGGACGACGGCTCGCACTGCCGGGCCTGCTACGATTCTGGCCTCGAACTGAAGCCCCACCACCGCCACGACCCCCGGATCGATCGCGCTCCCCTGCCTTCGTCGCTCGTCATTTCGGCATGATGTCGAAAATACGGCTCCGGCCTGCCCCATAGACCGTGTCACTGCGATCGAGCTCCCCGCAAACCGTAGCCACCGTCCCACTCCGAAAATTTCGTTTGTCGGAGTCGGCCGTAGCTGCTGAGCTAGCATTCGAGGGGGGTCCGCCTCAACCATCATGCGCGTCTCCTGGCGGAATGCGGCGTTCGACCGTAGCCGACGGTAACGCTTGGCTGCACGACGAGCGCGACAGAGAATTACCGATTCGAAAACGTAAGCGGAAAACTACGGCTCAACCAGTTGGTTCCGGTGCAGCTTGTTTCGACTCTTGGATCACCGCTTCATCTTGGAAGTCAATCACGTCCCGGTACCCGCAAAGACGACGGTCTGATCGTCGAAGCGCCTCAGCATTCGCCGGATCGAGCAGAGCTCCGAGCTCTTCGACATAACGATAACCGGGCGCATGGCCAGGAAAGGTGTCGCTCGTTGCCGGGTGCAGGTAGATCTCCGAAAAGCCGCACGGCAGGCTCTCCAGCAGAAGGCGCAATCGCTGGCGCGTCATCTTGCCTGACCACCGCAGTCCGAAAACCGCTTCCGGGGACAACATGCCGTGTCGCCGGGCGCGGCGGCGCAACAGGCGCGAGCACAGGTTCTCGACAAACTTTCCTCCCAGGCGTCGCGGCCGGACGATTCGCGGCGGCTCCTGAGGCACGCGCAACGCGCGCGAGCCGAATTGCGACCCGATTTCGAGGACCATTTCTGCTACGACGGGATGCAGATGAAAATGCTGGTGAACATTGACGTGATCGAGACGCAGGCCGGTCGAGCGAAAGGCGCGGAACTGCGCCTCGATCTCCTCTCGCATCTGCGCTCGGGCGGCCCCGCTCATCGCGAGATCCAGCCCGAACCGCGCAAGATCCGAGCGTAGACGACCCTTTCCATCAATCAAACGCGGAATTTGCTTCGCAGGCAGGATCGGCGGGACATCGGTCAGCGCGAGGTGAAGCCCGACGCGCAGACGCGGCAGCCTCAAGGCGCGCGCAACCGCGTCGTCGGCATGGGCCGCCGAGACCATGAGGCTCGCCGCCGACAGTATGCCTTGCGAGCATCCGATTTCGACCGCCTCGTTCACCTCCCGCGCCAAGCCGAAATCGTCGGCCGTAATGACGAGACAGTTCAAGTCGTGAGCCCCCTGCGCTCGCGCAGAAACGACATGAATTCGACTCCCTCTCGGAGCCTTCGAAATAGCATCTCGCGGCTGCGCGCCATCTCGGAAACGATCGAGGCTATCTTCGAGGCCCTGAAATAGAATCGCCTGTAGAAGGCCTCCACCGAATCGAAGCTTTCCTGATAGTCGAGCTGGGGATAGCGCAGCGGCGCCACCTGCAGCCCGCGGCTGTCGATCAGTTCGCCATGCTCGGAATCCAGCCAGCCGTTTTCGAGCGCCTGGCGATAGAGCTCAGTGCCGGGGTACGGGGCAGCAAGCGAGACTTGGATGGTATGGGGATTGATCTCGCACGCGAAGCGGATCGTCTCCTCGATCGTTTCTCTGGTCTCGCCGGGGAGGCCGACGATGAACGTGCCGTGAATAACAATCCCGAGGTCGTGGCAGTCGCGTGTGAAACGCCGCGCCACGTCCACGCGCATGCCCTTCTTGACATTATGCAGAATTTGCTGATTGCCCGAACTCGTAACCGACCAGGAGAAGTCGCAGGCCGTTTTCGCGCATCGTCTTCAGCAGGTCACGTCCGACATTCGCCTTGGCGTTGCACGACCACGTCACCCCGAGCTTCCCCAGCTCGCGCGCGATAGCGGCGGCGCGCGGCGCATGATCGGTGAACGTGTCGTCGTCGAAGAATATCTCTTTGACTTCGGGGAAGGCGCGCAACGCCCAGCGCACCTCGTCCATCACATGCCCCACGCTACGAGTCCGATAGCGGTGGCCGCCAACCGTCTGCGGCCAGAGACAGAACGTGCAACGAGATTTACATCCACGACCGGTGTAAAATGACAGATAGGGGTGCTTCAGATAACCAATGAAGTACTTACGGACATCGAGGTCGCGCTTGTAGACCGGCGACACGAAGGGGAGCTTGTCCATGTCCTCGAGAAGGGGGCGCGGAGGGTTATGAACGATTAGCCCCCGTTTATCGCGGTACGACAAACCGTCGATCGCGCTGAATTCCCGACCTTCCGCGGCCTCCTTGATCGTGAAGTCGAATTCCGCGCCGGCGACAAAATCCACCGCCGCCGCAGCCGCGAGACTTCCCTGCGGCTCAACTGCGACCGTCGCACCAACCATGCCGATCCGGAGCCTCGGATTGGCCTCCTTCATCGCCGCAGCCATTGCGGCGTCGCGCGAGAAGGACGGAGCGGACGTATGCATTACCGCGAGGTCGAAGTCGTGCGCCTGCCGGAGAATGTCCGCTGCGCGCAGGCCGTGCGGAGGCGCATCAATCAGTTTGCTGTCAGGAACGAGCGCCGCCGCCTGCGCGAGCCAGGTCGGATACCAGAACGACCGAATTTCCCGCCGAGCCTGGTATCGCGATCCCGCCCCGCCGTCGAAGCCGTCATAGGACGGAGCCTGAAGAAAAAGGGTTCGCATCGAAGCCATCCTCACTGCGGGTCCTGGACGAGCGTGCCATCCGGCTTAAGCCGATAGCGCTCGCCGCGCCATGACACGTGTCCGCCGAAGAAACTCGCCACGTACACGAGAAGAAAGAGAGCCTCGTAGAACGGCAGCAGCCAGTAGGTTTGACGCGGCACCGAAAAGGCGCGCTCGACCGAGAGACAAAGAACAAGCCGCCCGACCAGGGCAAGCAGGAGCAAAGGCATTCCGTGAGCCGCGCCCAATATCGTTGCTGGAATAGCAAACGCCGCCGGATGGGCGATGATTGAACCCGCGTAGCCTCTCGGATTAATGATCCGGATCGTGCGCGCGGCTCGGACTTGCTTCTGGATGAGCGAGCGCGCCGTCTCTTCCCGGCAAACGTGCGCGACCGAGAAGCGCGGAATGGCGATCGCGTAGCCGGCCTCGCGAAGACGCTCTCCAATCGCATAGTCGTCATGCAGGCAATCGACGAATGCCCGCAGGCCGCCGATGGCTTCGAGCGTTTTCCTGCGCAAGGCGATCGTCGCGCCGAAACAGGGACGCGCGGCTCCGAGGCTGAGCGCGAAGACTACGCTCGGCAGGAAATCCGCGTTGATGCTGAGGGCGGCCAGAGAGGACCAGAGACCGGCTCCGGCAACCCCGTGATAGAGACAAGTCACGGCGCCGACGCCAGGTCTCTCGAGCTCGTTCGCGAGTTGCGCGAGATGGTTCGGGCCGACCAGAATGTCGCTGTCAATGATCGCCAGGAATTCCGCGCGCGCCAGCGGCGCCATGTTCATAAGATTGGAGATCTTGCGGTTGCCGCCGTGCAGTCTGGCATCGATCTTCAGATCGATCCGGACCTCGCGCGCCTCGGAAGCGACGGATTCGACGATGCCGACCGCCGGGTCGGCAGCGTCGCTCACGCCGCAGACGACCTGGAGCTTTTCGGCATACGTCTGCCGGCAGAGCGCCAGGAGCCGTTCGCGAAGCTCAGGATCTTCGCCGCAGAGAGGAACCAGAATCGAAGCGGGCGGGATTCGGACCGGAGCGCCCCACGGCTCCGGCCGAAATCGCATAATCAGAAACGAAGCTACGGCGAGGTAAGCAAGGCCGAGCCCCGCGGCCAGCGAGCACAAACCGCCGATCCAGGCCGCGATCTCCGCCTCCCCGCCCACAGTCATTAGAGCCTGCCCGAGAACGGTGAAGAACTCTGTTCCCGGTATCTTTCTTCCAACCTCCGTCTGGAAATGAAGAACGGAGCGCCACGAGACAGCAAAAGATCCAGATGAGCCGCCCTAGGATTGCTAGCAAGGATGAGCAGGAGGCCGACCACCTTCTGGCCGACGCCGTTCAACCGACCACGGTACGCGTCCGATTGAGGCACGGGCTCGAAGCCGAAATGGCGAGCGAGCCACTCAAACTGAGCCGCCTGATTGGAACTCCTCATCAATGTCACGGCCCGAATTGCGGACACGTCGTCCAGCTCGGGCCGACTTTGCAGATACTCGCAAAGCTCTTTCAGCGACAAATCCATAAGCCTCATGACCCGTCGCGCCCAACCCACCGTAGGGCCTTGGGCGCCCATGCAAGGAAAATATTCGTTCCGGTAATGAAGCTCAATGATTCGATCGGCCGCTTCAAGAAGGACGCCATCCGACAGAACGACCCGGCGCCCGACGCGCTCAAGCTTCATTCTCAGAATGCAATTGGGTGAGTCAATATAGTCGAAAACTCCGTATCGCTGACGAAGCCGACTGTCGAAAGCAAAAACTACGCGAGCAAAGGAACGCTGGACTGACAGATCCAAGGTCATACCGCGCCCCAAATGCAGGCCTCCAGCCGTCCAGATAACGCACCAAATGAGGGAAAGTTTCAAGTCCGTCGACCGCGCCGCAGTTGGAAGCAAACGCGGTAGCCCTCTCATCGGTGGATGCCGATTGGCTCCTCGTAGATCGCTGCGAGCACGACTTTGACCGTCAGGGCGATCGGCACCGCGAGAACCACCCCGACGATTCCGAACACCGCGCCTCCAGCGAGGAAGCAGAAGATCACCAGGGTCGGATGAACTTGCGCGGCTTTGCCGAGCACGAGCGGCCCGACCAGCTGGTCGATCGAGAGCCTGAGCGCGGTGGCGTAGATCGCATAGGCCGCGATGCTCCACACGCTTTTTGCTTCCTGGATCGCGACCACACCAGCTATTACCGCCGACAAGGCGGGCCCGACCACCGGCAAAATCTCGAAAACCCCAGTGATGGCAGCGAGGAACGCCGCGTGTCGCAGGTGGAGGAAAAGGCCGAGTCCTATGTAGGCGGCCGAGCCGGCATAGACGACGACTCCCGCGACTCCAGCGAAGTAGCGGAACAGGATCGGCCGAAGCGTCTCGAAGATGCGAGCAGTCACCGGCCGCCAACTGGGCGGGAAAATCCACAGCAGGCCCCTCACCAGCTGTCCCCCGCTGGCCAGGAAATAGGCCAATAGAGTCAGTGTCAAAAAGACGCCGAAGACACCGCCGAAGGCCCAAGTGGAGAGAGCGGTCACCGTTCCGCTCTGCTGCAGCATCGACCTCACCTTCGCGACGGTGGCGGCGGCAATTTCGGCGGCGGACATCGGCTGGCCCAGAAACTGGATGGGACCATCGCCGAGCAGATTCTTGAGCGGCGACTCGATGAACTCCTGGAGATGCGAAACGGTGCGCAAGCCGTCCCGAAGCAGCCCGGGCAGGGCGAAGTAGCCTCCGAGCCCGATCAGACCCGCAATAACAAGAAAAACCGTCAGCGCGACCATGAGCCGCGGCGCACGAAGTGTCGTCGCGAGCCAGTCGACGAGAGGAGTGAGGATAAAGGCTGTCACCCCCGAGATGACGAAGGGCAACAGCACGATGTGAATGAAGTAGAAGAAGACGATGACCGCAAAGGCGATGAGCAGAACGGCCACCAGGTCGACTGCTTCGGAGACTCCGCTCTCCGATATCGGCTCGCCGGGTTCTCTCATGGATAAACACGGCCCTTCCAGGGGACGCGGCCAATGGCGCGCCGGCGGGCGCCATCCAGGGCGATCATTCCGCCCAATGTGTAGGCCACGGGAAACAGGAGGCCGTACCACAGGGGTATGCCGAAGTGGGCGGAGCCGGCGATGTGGAAGCCGAACGCCGCAACGGCGGCGGCGACCGCCAGGGCGAAAGCAATCGATCCTTCGAGCGTGCCGAAGCCCTGCGCGGCACAAAAGACGGGCAGGATGACGAGGGACCAGCTCAGTACGAATGCCGCGGCAGCTGTGGTCAAGGTCGAGCGAGCGCCGCCAAACATCTCCAGGACGTTCTTGGCGAAGCCGGGCCAAAGAGTTCCCCAGCCGGTATACATCCGGGTCGAAAGGAATCGCGACCCGTCCATCAGCGCGATGGAAAATCCAATCCGTTTGACCAATTTCGCGAGCTCGAGATCCTCGCAAATCGCCGCCGCGACAGCGGCGTGTCCTCCCGACTGCCGATATGCCGATCGACGGATCAGCAGGAATTGGCCGGTTACATTTGCCTCGTTGCTGCGGCGGCTATGGATTTTGACCAAGTCCTGGCTAAATCCAAGAAGATAGAGACCGCAAGGGATCATGAGCCGCTCCGCAAAGCTCGTGAGTCGGTGTTTCGGCGCCAGGGAGAGGAGGTCGAGCCCTCGCTCGGCCTCCGCCACCGCGCTTGCAATGAGCGACGGATCTATGCGCATGTCCGCGTCAATAAACGCCAGCCATTCCACATCGGGAGGAGTTGCGGCCACCCCGCGCCAGCAGGCCTGTGTCTTGCCCGTCCAGCCGGCCTGCAGGGGCCCGCTGCGCACGCACCTCACGATAGGATCGCTCTTTGCGAAAGCAGCGGCGATTTCCCAGGTGCCGTCGTCGGAATCGTCGTCGACGACAGTAATGTGGAGCTTTCCAGGCGGATAGGCTTGTGCGACGAGACCTTCCAGGCACGGCCCCAAGTTCAGCGCTTCGTTGCGCGCCGGCACGATCGCTTCGACCGCAGCTGCATTCGCCCCGGGCAGCGTCTTATTCGGAAACAGGGATAGCAGAGCGTGGCGCTGGCGCAATGCCCGCCTGAGCAGGAGCGATTCCACGAACAGAAGCGCTGCGGCGAGAAAAAACTCCAAAGGGGTATCCCAGTCCTTGCCTCAGGATCGGCCGACACAGGGTCAAAAACGCATTCAATCGCATAATCGTTCCGTCATTCGCCGGGCCGTCTTCTCCGAGGAGCCGGACAGGAATTGATCGCGGCTTTCTTAGCCGGCCGGGGGAGCCAAATCGGCGTCCGGGCGTTTTGTCCTGTCCATAATCCAATTTCCCGAATTCTCCGCGGCGGCAGGGACCACGCGACGAAAGGCGGCAGTTTGCAGGATCGAACCAGGGGGGCCGCCGAGGGCGAGGGCTCATATCCGCATGCCATTGCGCTCGGCCTGGAACGGCTCGGGCTCCTCCCCTTTGGCGCCCCGAGACTGTCGCTCGCGATCGCGCTGGCGCTCGCCGCTCTAGCGGTTCTCGGCATTGGGAGGATCAAGGTCGACGATTCGCTCAGCCAGCTGTTCCGCTCGAACTCTCCGGCCTTCCACGAGTACGAGCAGGTTTCGCGGGAGTTCCCCTCGAGTGAATACGACGTCATCGTCGTCGCCTCGGGAGACAAGCTGCTCGAACGCGAGGCCGTCGAGAAACTGCGCTCGCTGGTCACGGACCTGCAATTGATCGATGGGGCGCGCGGCGCAATCTCGATGTTCTCCGCCCGTGAGCCGTCGCCGAACGGAGGCCTTCCAGCCCCGCTGTTCCCTGACCATCTGCCACAAGGGGCAGACTATCATCAGCTGATTGAGCGCGTAACCAGCAATCAGCTCATCCGCGGCAAGCTCTTGTCGGATGACGGCAGGCTTGCCGTGATTGTGCTCTCGCTCGATCCCAAGATCGTCGACAGCAACCGGCTGCAGGCGACCGTCGCCGACATCCGCAAGACGATGGCCGAGGACCTCAAAGGCGCCGGACTAACTGCCGAGCTCACGGGCGTCCCGGTGATGCAGCTCGAGATCCGCCGCGCACTCGAGCGCGACCGCATCCTGTACAATGCGGTCGGCTTCGCGCTCGGATGCGCGATCGCGGCCCTCTTCTTCAGGCGTCTCTCGCTGATGATCGTCGCAGCCGCCCCGCCGCTCCTGGCGATCGCGTTCGCCCTCGGGATGCTGGGCTGGATTGGGTTCAGGCTCAACATGTTCCTCAACATGATGACGCCGCTCATCATGGTCATCAGCTTCTCCGACAGCATGCAGCTGACTTTTGCCGCCCGGGACCGACTGATGGCGGGGGACGACAAACGCACGGCTTTCCGCAAAGCGATCCTGGTCGTCGGGCCGGCATGCGTCCTTACGCACGCCGCCGCGGGCCTTTCCCTGCTCGGGCTTCTGGCCTCTTCGAGCGACCTGATCCGTGAATTCGGCGAGGCGGGGTTTATCGCGACTGCCGTTGCGCTCGTTACCGTGCTTTCGCTCGTCCCGGTGCTCGGCGTCCTGCTGATTGGCGACGAGGCGGGCTTCGTCGCAAACCTCAAGGCGGCCGACCCTGGCGTGACGGCGTTGAGGCGCTTCTGCGCCTGGATCGCAGGGCGCATGGTGCTCCAGCCGGTCCTCTACAGTCTGGTGGGTCTTGCCGTCGTCGGAGCGCTGGGCTTCGACTATTCAGGCTTGAGGCCAAGTTATCGGCTCGCCGATCAGGTTCCCGACCATGGGAATGCGACGCAGGCGAGTCGCGAGCTGGACGCGGAATTAACCGGCTCCAACCCGATCGACGTGCTGATCACGTTTCCCCCCGGCGCCGACCTCTATGCGCCACAGACGCTGGCGACGATCGCCGATGTCCACAGGACGCTCGAGACCGAGCCCGGTGTCGGCAACGTCTGGTCGCTCGAGACGTTGCGCCGCTGGCTCGCCGAGAAAATGGGCCTGACCAGCACCGCGGCGCTGAGGGAATATGTGAGCTATCTCCCGCGCTATCTCGTGCAGCGCTTCATTGCGCAGGACCAGAAAGCGGTGATCGTGTCCGGCGTCGTGCCCGACAAGAACCTGCCGACTCTGGTTCCAATCGTCGACCGACTGCAGGCGCGGCTCAACGCAGTCCGCGCGGCGCATCCCGGCTATTCGATCTCGGTGACGGGCCTTTCCGTCATCGCGGCCCGCAACAGCGCCGACATGATCAACGTCCTCAATCGCGCGCTGACGGTCGAATTCGTCTTCATAGCCGCCTTCATCGGGCTCGCGTTCCGGTCTCTGGCCATCGGCGCGGCGTGCCTGCTTCCGGGCCTTTTTCCAGTGGTCGCGGCGGGCTCGCTGCTGAGGCTGCTCGGTTTTGGGATGCGATTCGAGTGCGTCGTCGCACTGACGGTGTCGTTCGGCCTCGGCCTCAGCGCGACAATACATTTCCTTAATCGCATGATTCGCGAGCGCCGGCGGGGCGACGATCCGGCGATTGCGGTGGAGCGCGCAACCGCGCTGATCGGCCCGGCGCTCATCCTCACCACGCTCGTCCTTTCCTGTGGGCTCGCGGCGCTCGTCTTCTCCAATCTCCCGGCGCTCCGTCTGTTCGGCTGGCTTAGCGCCGTCTCCATGCTGGGAGCGCTCACAGGAGATCTCCTGATTCTGAGGCCTGTCATCACCGCTCTCCTGCGGCTCGCCGAGAAGGGGCCGCCATTCATCACCCGCCTGCTTGGCGGCGCGACTTAACCGCAGCAGAAGGAACCGCACATGTCCTTTGAGCTCACCTCACGTTTTCGCCCTGCGGTCACCGCAGGCGCCCTCCTGGCTCTCGCCGTCGGCGCGTCCGCAGCCCTGTGGCCAAGTCGAAGCGCCGCCGAGGTCGGTCCATTTGAACCTTTCCTCGGGAACTGGACCGGCGATGGCCAGATCATCGGCTCAAACGGAGACCGCGAGCGGGTCCGATGCCGGGCGAACTACGACGCATCGAAGCGAGGCGAGGCCTTGTCCCAGACGATCGTCTGCGCCAGCGCCAGCTACCGTATCGACATCCATAGCTACGTCGAGGCTTCCGGACGGACCGTTCAGGGCACCTGGCAGGAAGACACGCGCAACATCTCGGGCCAGTTGACTGGCAGCATCAATGGCGGCCGGTTTGTGGGGGCCGTCGTCGGCCCGGGCTTCAGCGCCCAGGTGTCGCTCAGCGCGAATGGCCGCCGTCAGGCGGTCGACATCCAGCCGAGCGGCGGCGACATCGCGGACGTCCAAATCGAACTGGAGCGGCGGGGGTAAGGGCTTTGACGCCGGGCAGCGTGGCCGCGTCCGCGGCTGCTGCCAAGCGAGGCTAATCCCCTGCTAACAGCGAATTCTGCAGGGAATTCATTTGTATGCGCCCAATTCAGGCAGGATTCGACCAGAAGAAATAGGTTTCTAGGCAAGTTCCCTGAGTGCTGGAACAGAGGATTTTTGCGCGATAACAGAGGAATATTGGGCGCGGAAACCGAGCAAACAGGGACAACTGGCGCGAGTTCGAAAAGCGTTCGGGCCGCGACTGCCCCACCTCCCATTCGGGAACGACCAACCGGCGGCGCTTCAACTGGCGCGCCATCGTGAACCCGACATCGGGGACGTCGCCCATCCCCCCGCCGCGAGAAGGAACACCGGGAGCCTGTTCAAGTTTCCTGCTCAAGCCCAGGGAGCGGACCATGCCGATGCACGAAGCCAAGCGGTCCAACTCGCGCCACCTCGGGGAGGCGACCCAAAAGCCGGGAGCGGCGAGGCTCAGGGCGGATGGATTCGTGGACCGATCCGCCCGCGCCGCGCCCGCCGACCATCGGCGTTCGTCGGCGTCCCCGGGCGCGGCCCTCCAACTGACCCGTGCGCGAGACGAAGCAAGCGTCGCCCTCCACAATATGCGCGGGCTGGCGATCGCATTCGTGGTGATGGTGCATTCGTGCCTCGCCTACGCCGCCTCCGGACCGGCGCAGCCCCTTCCGTTCGACCGCGCTCCTTATGGATGGCAGACTTTTCCCATCCTCGACCCGCGCCGTTGGCTCGGCTTCGACATGTTCTGCGCCTGGCAAGACGTCTACCTTATGGCGTTGTGGTTCTTTCTTGCGGGCGTTTTCATCTGGCCGAGCATCGAGCGCGACGGCGCCGTCCGCTTCCTCAGGAGGCGCCTTCTGCGGTTGGGCGGCCCGCTCCTTTTCGGCGTGGCGGTGCTGATGCCTGTCGCACTCTATCCCGTCTACCGCGTGACGGCCTCAAATCCGAGCCTCGCCGGCTACGCACATGAATACCTCGCCCTGCCGTTCGCCCCCTGCGGCCCGCTATGGTTCCTCTGGCTGCTGCTGGCGTTCACGCTCGCTACGGTCGCGCTGCGTCATTTTCCGGGACGGATGATCCCACGCATGGGACGCCTCTCCCAACAGTTCGATGACCGGCCCATCCGAACGTTTGCGGCTTTCGCCATGATCTGCGCCCTGGGATACGTGCCGCTCGCGCTCCTGTTCACGCCCTGGACCTGGTCCAATCATGGCCCCTTCGCCGTCCAGCTCTGCCGTCCTCTCCTTTATGCTGTCTACTTTTGCGCAGGCTTGGGCGTCGGAACCGTCGGGCTCGGCAAGGGGATACTTCGCGCGAATGGCGTCGCGGCAAGAAAATGGGCCCTCTGGATGGGCGCCGCCGCGGCGACGCTAGCCCTCTGGATGGGACTGACAGCGCTGAGCCTCCATCTGGGCTCGTCGACGCCTGTCATTTTGAACGCCGCGAGCGACGCGAGCTTTGCGCTCGCCGGAGCGTGCAGCGTGGTCTTCATTTTGGGGATCTGTCTTCGCTTCGGGGCTGTCCGGCGTCGCCCTCTCCTGACGAGACTTTCCGATGACGCGTTCGGTCTCTACGTCCTGCACTATGCGCCGGTCGTCTGGCTGCAATACGCGCTCCTCGGCCTGCCCTTGCCGGCGCCTCTGAAAGCAGCGCTCGTCTTTTGTGGCGCGATCGCGTCATGCATGGCGGCGATGGCAATAGCACGCTGGCTGAGCCATTCCTTCGGCGCGCTACGATCGTCAGGGTGGATATGGGGGTCTTAGGAGGATGGGGCGCGATCCTCAGGGGTCCTGCGAAACAGACTCCTTGGGAATCTCGGCCGGCGGCATTGAATTGTCGGGCAGCCGGTTCCAGACCTGAGTTTGCCCGAGCAGCGGAATGCCGAGATAGCCGCGCACCGACAATTTCTGACCGTCCGCACTCAACTCCATTTGGGCGTGATAGACGGTTCCGTCGCGTGGATCGAGAATGGATCCTTCTTCGTATTTCAGCCCGTTGCGCTTCATGTCCTTGACGATGACGAGGCCGAGCATTGGCGCGTTCTTCTGCTTCCCAGTGCACTTGGCGCACACGACGAAAGTCGGCTCACCGGGCTTTTCGAACATCTTGACAAGGCGGCCTTCGTAGCGGCCGTTTACCTTGGCGAAGTAGAACCATCCGCCGACGTGGCCGTCATTGTCGACCTGCTGCCAAAAGCCCGCGGCAGTTGTATCGGCGCCGGCAAGGGCCGGCCCGGATGCAAGCCCGAATGCGATGAGTGGAACTACGAGTGCAGCTTTCATGCTTCGCCATCTGACGACACGTTGGAACCCACGCTTTTTTCCGCTGAATCCGTCGCTTTGATGATCGGATTTTGGCGCCGACGGGTCAGTCGACCGTTCACATTCCGTGGCCCTCGAGAACCGCGCGGCAGCGGGCGCTCAGTTTAACGCGGTGCTCCTGCAAACACTGGAGAAACGCGTTCGTCCCGTCGCTCTCCTTGACCTTATAGCAAAAGCGCCGGACGTCGGGGCGGCATGCCGCCTGCTCTTCCGGGGTGCCCGATTGCGCCATCGCGCTCGACGACAGGACAAGCAGCGCGGCGGCGATAGAAATCTGGCGGACAGTCATCGGAGTCTCCTCGTTTCAGGCTAGTCGATTCGATCGGCGGGGGTGCGCGGCTTGCCCATCAGGATCGGTTGGAAAAGGACCGCGGCGGCCAGCGTGCACGCCAGGGACAAGGCGAGAAGCTTGCCCATGCTCGACGCTCCCGGATTGCTCGAGAACCAGAGGCTGCCAAACGCCGTCGCGGTCGTCAGGGCGCTGTAGAAAACAGCACGGGTCAGGGGCGTCTGGAGAAGATGCGTCGTGCCCTCCCGCCAGGCTACTATGTAATAGATCTTGAACGCCACACCAACGCCGAGCAGCAACGGCAGCGCGATGATGTTGGCGAAGTTGAAGGACATGCCGATCAGCGTCATCGCCTCCATGGTGACGAGGGCGGCCAGCGCCAGCGGGACCAGAGTGAGCATGACGTCGCGGAGTCGCCGAAGGAAAATAAAGAGCAGCACGGCGATCGACGCCAAAGCCCAGGCGCCGGCCTCGACGAAGGCCCGCAGGATCATGTCGCCTCCGTCGATCGTTGCGATCGCGCCCTCCGTCGCGCCCGGTGCGATAGCGACGACCGCCCGGGCGAAGGTTCGCATCGCTGGAAGGTCGTCCGGATCCGCCTTCGGCAAGATCGAGATACGGGCCTCGCCGTCCGGCGCAACCCAGTCGCCCACGAGCGCAGGCGGCAGATCGGCCTGCGTCACCGGCTTCCCCTCCAGCGACGCTTGAAGGTCTGCAAGATCGGCGTTCAGCGGCCAGATGAGCGTTTCGGAGGCCTTGTCGCGCATATCGGGGGCCGCCTTGGCGAGTTGCGAGAGAAGACCCGCGAGCCTTCTCATGGCTGCCGCGCCGGGGCCCTGTTGACCCGCGGCCGCTTCCGTCAGGCGCTGCGCGCCTTCGTTCAACGCAGCGACGTTCTCGGCGTCTGTCGGCGGCGGCGACGTCTCCTTCGCGTCGAACGCTCCCGCAAGCTTGGTCGCAACGCTGCGAATGATCGGGATCTTCTGGTCCTGATCGGCAGGAATGAAAGTCGAAAGCGTCCTGACGCTCGCGACCTGAGGCAGCTTCATGAGCCTGGCCGCGACGGCGTTCGCTTCCTCGAGCGAGGCGGCGAGCGCCTGCACGGCGTTGGCGCCGATCGCGCGATCCTTCTGGAGCTCGAGATACGTAGAAATCGCTTCGCTGTTCGGGTTCTGCAGATTGATGGGATTGAAGTCGAACTTGAGGTATGAAAGCGCCGGGGACACGCAGGCGACGACGAGCAACGTGCCGACGATAATCGGCATCCTGTGCCGGGCGAGATACTCGTCGACCGGCGCAAGAAAAGCGTAGCCGAGAGCTTCCGGCTCGCCGGGCGGATTCGTCAGCATGATCAGCGCAGGAAGGAGCGTCATGCTGGTCAAAAAGGCGATCAGCATTCCGGCGCCGGCGATAAGGCCAAGTTCGGATACGCCCTTGTAGTCGGTCGGAAGAAAGGAGAAGAATCCGGCCGCGGTCGCAAGCGAGGCGAGGGCGAGCGGCATGGCGACTCTGGATCCGGCGCTCCGGATCGCAGTCTCAAGGTCGCCCAGACGATGCCGCTCGTCGCGATAGCGGACGCTGAACTGAATCGCGAAATCGACACCGATGCCGACAAACAGCACTGCGAAGTAGATCGAAATAATGTTGAACGCGCCAAGCATCAGCAATCCGGCCGCCGCTGTCGCAGTCAGACCGACCAGCAGATTGACGACCAGCGCGAGGATAAGGCGCCCCGACCGCAATGCCATCCAAAGGATGAAAACGACGATTGCAATCGTGATGGCGCCGTTACGGATCGCGTTCTCCTTGATGCTTCCGAATTGCTCGTCGTCGATGGCGACCGGGCCTGTCACCCGCACGCTCGCCTGAAATTGCGCCGCGATCGGCGCGGCAATCCGGTGAACCGTCGCCTCGGCTTCCTCCCCGGGCTCCACGGAGTTAAAGTCGAGGACTGGATTGATCTCGATGAAGCCGAGCCGTTCGGTCAGCGACGCCGTAGCCGCGCCTTCAGTCAGCTGTTGCCACGAGAAGCTCGACGGCTTGCCCGCCAGCACCTTCTCCAGACTGTCCGAAACCATGTTCAAGGGGCCGGCAAAATCGTCGAGCTTCAGCCGATTAGACTGGAGGCCGAGCAGCGCGTCCTCGAGTTCCGCCACGAGCCCGCGCAAGCTCCGGTCCGTTGAGATATCGTGGATGATCGGCTCGCCTTCGATGAGACCGGCCGCGGTGCGCTTCAACTCATCCAGCGACAGATAGAGAAGCCCGCGGCGATGGAAAAAGCCGGATTCGCCCACGTTGGTCACCGACTTGAACCGAGCCTTGTCCGCCTCGAGCGTGTGGGCGAGCGCCGAGGTCGCCGCGGCGGCGAGTTCCGGAGTCGGAGCCTCGACCACGGCTTCGAGAAGGTTGAACCTGCGGAATGCCTTTTCGAACGCAAGCTCATGCTGCCGCCACGCGACGTTCGTCGGCAAGAGCGCATTGATGTCGGAATTCAACCGAAAATTGCTGGCGGCGTAGATCGAGCAAGCCGCGGCGAAAATGACCCCGGCCACGACCACGAGCCGCGCATGAACCAGACAGAACCCAACGACTGCTGCGACCGCGCCCGCTATGCCGGACCGAGGGTGATCCTCACCCTGCGCCCGACCAGGTCCGGGCGGCGCGTTTCCACGCTCATCGGGCAACGGAAGGAGAGGACTTTTGCGCTGCGGACCGAGGCTTGTGGCCAATGCGCGCCAGCATCCGCTCCACGTGAGCCGAGTAGACGTACTCGGCGGACCTCTGCGCGTCGAGCGGGATCTCCGGCGCCATTGGGCCGTCCGTCCGTATGCCCCGAATTGCGGTCCAGACCGCCAACCACGGGCGGGTCATCGCCACATGCGCCGCCGTAGGCTCATAGCCGCAGTGCGCCATGCAGTTGGCGCACTTCTCGTATCGGCCAGTGCCGTAGCTGTCCCAGTCCGTAGTGTCCATGAGTTCCTTGAATGACGCCGCGTATCCTTCGCCGAGGAGATAGCACGGCTTCTGCCAACCGAACACGTTGCGGGTCGGCATGCCCCACGGCGTGCAGTGGAAATCCCGGTTCCCGGCCAGGAAGTCGAGGAAAAGGGTCGAATGCATGAAGCGCCACCGCTTGCCTTTGCCAATCGCGAAAAGGTCCCGGAACAGCTGCTTCGTCTTCCTGCGGGCGAGGAAGTGAGCCTGGTCGGGCGCGCGCTCGTAAGCGTAGCCCGGCGATATCGACACGCCGACCCCGAGCTCAGCGGCGAAGTCGAGAAAGGAAGCGATGTCGTCAACGGAATGGCCGTCGAACACCGTCATGTTGACGTTGACCTGGAACCCCTGAGCTCTCGCTTTCTTGATCGCCGAGACCGCGACATCGAAGACGCCGGCCTGGCACACCGACTTGTCGTGAACGTCCTTCAGTCCGTCGAGATGCACGGAGAAGAAAAGATAGGGCGATGGTTTGAACAGATGCATCTTCTTCTCGAGCAGAAGCGCGTTCGTGCACAACGAGACGAACTTCTTCCGCTTGACGATTCCCTCCACGATCGCGCCGATCTCGCGATGGATCAGCGGCTCCCCTCCGGGAATGGCGACCAGAGGAGCGCCGCATTCGTCTACTGCGTCGAGGCACTCCTGCACCGACAGCCGCTGGTTGAGGATGGGATCGGGGTAGTCGATCTTGCCGCATCCCGCGCACTCGAGGTTGCAGCGGAAAAGCGGCTCCAGCATCAACACCAACGGATACCGGTCTCGGCCAGCGAACCTCTGCTTGAGCAGGTAGGCGGCGATCTTTGCTTCCCTAAAGAATGGGATCATGATGAATTGCTTCCGTCGTCTTCGGCCGTTGCGGGACGGGTGGTGGGCTTCCTGCGAGTTCCAGGGGAAGCTTGAACTCGATCACTTCATCTGGACCATTGAGCGTCGAAATCTCGACGGGACGGAGACTCGCGAGATAGCGGATCACGTCCGAAACCAGCTCTTCAGGCGCTGAGGCTCCCGCCGTGACGCCAACCGAGCGGACGCCATCGACCCAGTCCCGACGGATCTCGCTGCTGTCCGCAATCAGGTAGGTCGGGAGCCCCATCTGGGTTGCAATCTCGCAGAGGCGGTTCGAGTTTGAGCTGTTCTTGGCGCCCACGACCAGAACCACGTCGACCTCCTTGCAAAGCTCGCGCACTGCCCACTGGCGGTTTTGCGTGGCGTAGCAGATGTCTTTTGTGTCGGGTCCCAAGATATCGCTGAAACGCCTTTCGAGCGCGGAGATGATCGCCCTGGTGTCGTCGACGCTCAGAGTGGTCTGTGTGATATAGCCGACTGGCGTGTCCCGCGGAATCTGCAGCGCCTCGACGTCGTTTTCCGTCTGGACCAGCGTGACGGGAGCTGCGACCTGCCCGAGCGTTCCCTCGACCTCCGGGTGGCCGGCATGCCCGATGAGGATCACCGCCCGGCCCTGCATTCCGTATCGCTTGGCTTGGTTGTGCACCTTCGTCACCAGCGGGCAGGTCGCATTGTGAACCGTCAAGCCCCGCGCGGCAGCCTCTTCCTCGACCCTCTTCGGCACGCCGTGCGCGCTGAAGATCGCGACGGCTCCGTCAGGCACCTCCGACAGCTCTTCTACAAACCGCGCGCCTTTCGCCTTGAGAACATCGACGACGCGCTTGTTGTGGACGATCTCGTGGCGCACGTAGACCGGAGCGTCGTATTTCTCCAGCGAACGTTCCACGATATCGATCGCGCGCACAACGCCGGCGCAAAAGCCCCTCGGTTTCGCCAGGAGGACTCGCAAAGGCGCCCGGTTTCCCGATGGCCAACGGGAGAACGGAAACCGGACGGGGCCCGACCGCCCGGCGCGAGGCTCGCGATTCAGCGCCTCGAAGACCTTGGCGACGATTCCATTCGCGTCGAGTTTGGCTTTGGCGTACATGGCGGTCGGATCGTCCTGCTCCAGGAAGAGGTCAGGAAGCACCATCGAGCGCGCTCTGAGCGCGCCGTCAAGCCGTCCGTGCTCCAAGAGCAGCTGCATGACATGCGCGCCGAATCCGCCGATCGATCCCTCCTCGATCGTAATCAGCGCGTCGTGCTCGTCGGCTAGCCTCAGGATCAGTTCGACGTCAAGGGGCTTAGCGAATCTGGCGTCGGCGACAGTTGTCGAGAGGCCGAAGTTGTCGAGTTCGTCTGCGGCCCTGAGGCATTCGGCGAGGCGGGGGCCGAGGCTCAGGAGCGCAACATCGCTTCCTTCGCGAAGCACACGCCCCTTGCCGATCTTGAGGGGACGGGCGAACAGCGGAAGCGGCGCTCCGACGCCCTCGCCGCGCGGATAGCGGAAGGCCGAAGGCCGGTCGTCGATGGCGGCCGCCGTCGCAACCATATGCGCGAGTTCCGCCTCGTCCGCCGCCGCCATCACCACGAAGCCGGGCAGACACGCGAGATAGGCTAAGTCGAAGGAGCCCGCATGCGTGGGGCCGTCAGCGCCGACCAGCCCCGCCCGGTCGATCGCAAAACGCACCGGGAGCGACTGCAGCGCGACGTCATGAACGACCTGGTCGTATCCTCGCTGCAGGAACGTGGAGTAGATCGCGCAAAAAGGCTTGTAGCCTTCCGCCGCCATGCCGGCAGCGAAGGTCACCGCGTGCTGCTCCGCGATGCCGACGTCGAAGGTTCGGTTGGGGAACGCTTTGCCGAAGATGTCGAGGCCCGTTCCGCTCGGCATGGCCGCCGTAACCGCGACGATGCGTTCGTCCTTGCTCGCCTCCTTCACGAGGGTCTCGCCGAACACTTTCGTGTAAGACGGCGCCTTGGCCTTGGCCTTGACCTGGACTTCCGTCTCGACGTCGAACTTGGCGACGCTGTGGCACCTGTCGCTGGATGCCTCCGCCGGCGCATAACCCTTTCCCTTCCGGGTGACGGCGTGGATGAGCACTGGGCCGAACTCGAACCCGCGGGCCTTCTCCAGGGCGGGCAGAAGTTGACTGAAGTCGTGCCCGTCGATCGGCCCAATGTACTGGAACCCCATCTCCTCGAAGATGGTGGCCGACTCGCCGGATTGCGCCGCCCTGATTTCCGATGGCGATTTGCCGGGCCGCCGGCCGTCCCGCGTCCTGGTCAAGCGGCCGAGATAAGCCGATATCGCGCCGACAGGCGGCGCAATCGACATCTCGTTGTCGTTCAGGATGACGATGAGCCTGCTCTTTGCGGCGCCCGCGTTGTTCAAGGCCTCGTAGGCCATGCCGGCGGAGAGCGAGCCGTCGCCGATCACGGCGATGATCCTGTTGCTGCGGCCGGCGAGGTCCCTGACGACGGCCATCCCGAGGGCGGCCGAGATCGAGGTCGCGGCGTGTGCCGCGCCGAATGGATCGAACTCGCTTTCGCTACGCTTGGTGAAGCCGGAAAGCCCGCCGCTTGTCCGCAGCGTGTGGATGCGATGGCGGCGGCGTGTCAAGATTTTGTGAGGGTAGGCCTGGTGTCCCACGTCCCAGATGAGCCGGTCGCGAGGGGTGTCGAACACGTAGTGCAGCGCCACTGTCAACTCGACCACGCCGAGGCTCGCGCCAAGATGGCCGCCGGTCACGGACACGGCGCGGACTGTTTCGGCCCGTAGTTCATCGGCAATAGTCTTGAGTTCCGTGGGGCTGCGCAGTCGCAGCTGCTCAGGACTATTGATGGTGTCGAGAAGCATAGCCGGTTCCGCTTTCCGTTGAAATCGCAAAACGCACAGCGCTCACCAAAGTTCCCCCGTGGATCGCGCAGCAGGAAGTCTTGTTCGAGGCCTCAGTCACATGCCCACCTTGGCGCCGTGGTTGTAACGGCGCTTGAGGTTGCGAAAACGCGCCAGCGCCCAGAGCGGGAATATCTTTGAATAACCGTGATAACGGAGGTAAAAGACCCGCGGAAACCCCGTGGCGGTGTGGAACGGCTCCTCCCAGAAGCCGTCCCGCCCCTGTTTCGCTGCAAGGTATGCGACACCGCCCATCACCGCCGGGTGATCCGTCTCGCCAGCCGCCATAAGCGCCAATAATGCCCAGGCCGTCTGGGAAGCGGTGCTCGCGGCGCGCTCGAAACCCTTGTAATCGAGCCTGTAGCTGTCGGAACTCTCGCCCCACCCACCATCGGGGTTCTGAATTCCGACAAGCCAGTCCACGGCGCGACGCACAGGCTGCGACCGCAGATCCTGGCCGACCACGTGGAGAGCGCACAGCGCCGACCAGGCGCCGTAGATATAATTCATGCCCCAGCGCCCGAACCAGCTTCCATCTTTCTCCTGAAGGCGGAGGAGCGCTTCGATCCCCCGCTGTAGCGCAGGGCTTTCGCCAGGTCGCTCGCCCAGTTGCGCCAGCATCGAGACGCAGCGGGCGGTGACGTCGGCGGTCGGCGGATCGAGCAGGGCTCCATGGTCGGCAAACGGGATATTGTTGAGATAATGATAGGCGTTGTCCGCATCGAAGGCGGCCCAGGCGCCGTCTGCGCTCTGCAGGCCGACGACCCATTCGCGCGCACGGGCGATCGATTCCGCGTAGCCCTCGCTGTCTGTCTCGGGGACTTCGCGGTCGGCGCGGTCCATCGCCATCGCCACGACCGCCGTGTCGTCGAGATCGGGATAATGCGGATTGGCGTACTGGAACGCCCACCCGCCCGGCCTCACCTCAGGCCGTTGCGCGGCCCAGTCGCCGACGACGTCCAGGACCTGCAAGGGCTTCAGCCACTCGAGTCCGCGCCGCGCCCGGCTCCGGCTCTCGCCGTCGCCCGCTTCGAGCAACGCGTGTACGGCGAGCGCCGTGTCCCACACCGGCGAGAGGCAGGGCTGGCAATAGGCCTCTTCGTCCCGCACGATAAGCAGCTTGTCGAGAGACCGCCGCGCCTGGAGAAGACGCGGGTCGTCGCGTGGATAGCCGAGGGCGTCGAACATGAGGACCGCGTTCGCCATCGCCGGATAGATCGCCCCGAGACCGTCGTCTCCGTTGAGGCGTTCCTCCACGAAGGAAACCGCAGCCTCGATTGCGCGCTTGCGCGAAGCGCCGGGAAAAAGCGGTTCGCCGAGTTTCAGCGCACGATCGATCGCGCCGAAAAGCCTGACCGACGCCCAATGCTGGTGAGCGCCCGTCGGCCATTGGCGCACGGTCTCCGGCGGCGTGACGAACAGCTCAGCGAGGCTGACGGCGCGGGGATTGGCGGCGCGGGGTTTGAGAGCCTGCAGCACCAGGAGCGGCACGAGCACTGTCCGCGCCCAGTAGGAAACCTTGTCTAGATGAAAGGGAAACCAGCGCGGCAGGAGCATGATCTCGACCGGCATGGTCGGCACGCCGCTCCATGGGATCTCTTCGAACAGCGCCAGCAGGAAGCGAGTGAAAACGTTGCCCTTCGCCGCGCCGCCGTGGTTGAGGATCGCCGCGCGCGCGCTCGCCATGTGCGCGGCATGCGGGTCGTCGCCGATCGTTTTCAGCGCGAAATAGGCCTTGACGCTCGCGCTGACGTCGAAAGCGCCGCCGTGGACGAGCGGCCAGCCGCCGTGTTCGCCCTGGACGCGGCGAAGGTATGCAGCGATGCGTCGCTCGAGCCCGATATCCCTCTCCTCGCCACGGAAGTGGCGCAAAAGCACATATTCCGCCGGGATCGTCGCGTCGGCCTCGAGCTCGAATACCCAATGGCCGTCCTCGCGCTGACGCGCGTGCAACGCCTTCGCGGCGCGCGCAATCGCGTCCTCCGCCGCGTTCAGGAAAATCTCTTCCGGCGGAAGTCGGACGCCGAGAGTCATGCGAGGGAGGCTCCGGCGAAAATCTTCGGCTTTGCGGCCCTGGCGACAGCGAGAGAAGCGGCCTCGCAGCCGGACCGCACAGCCCCCTCGATCGTGGCCGGCAGGCCGGTCTGGACCCAGTCTCCCGCAAGGAAAACATTGCTCCATTGCGTTCGCGAAGACGGCCGCCTGGCGTCCTGCTCCGGCGTCGCCGCGAAAGTCGCGCGCTTCTCTTTGACGATTCGCCAAGGCGGGAGGGCCGCGTCGCAGCCGGTGAGCTGAGCGACCTCGCTCCAGATGCTCTCGGCGAGCGCTTCGCGCGGCCGGTCGATGAGGTCGCCGGCGGCGCTGATCGTGACTGAAAGGCGACCGCGATAGGCGAACAGCCACTGGGTCAGGCCTCCGACCACGCCCAGGATCTGCGGCTGGTCCTTCGGCGGCGAGACGCGGAAATGCGCGTTGACGATCCCTCTGAATTCCTCCGGCGCCTCGACGCCGGGCAGAAGGATCCGCGCCGCCCAAGGCGGAACGGCAATAATCGCGGCGTCATCGCGTCCGAGAACAACCGTTTCCGTCTCGAATTCGAGAGCGATTGCACGGTCGGGCTGGAAGCGAATCTCGCGCAGCCGATCGCCGATACGGACCGAGCCGCCCCTGTCGGCGATAAAGCTGATCGCCGGATCGACAAGCGTCGGCGATAGTCCCTCCGACGCGATCAGGGGGCGACAGGATTTTCCTCCTCCCCCGAGCGTCGCGCGCAGGAGCGCGGCAGCGAGCAGGGCTGAGCTTTCTTTCGGTTCTGTGTTGAGGCCGGCGAGCAGGAGCGGCCGCCACAGGCGCTCGTAGAGCGGCCCCTCACAGCGCATCACGCGCTCGACTGTGGCGCCGCCCGACGACCAGAAGAGGGGGAGCGGGGCAAAATATTCCTGCAGCGACGTCCCGGGCGCCCGCCTCTTCCGATCGAGCAACCACCAGGGCGCGCGTCCGTCATTGGGGCGTAGCCGCCAACGTTCGCCCGTTCGAAGATCGGCAAAGTCGAACACAGCGACGCCGGGGCCGGACATCCGATCCAACGAGCCGATCAGCCTCAGATAATCCAGCGCGGCGCTGTTGCCAGACAGGATGAGGTGGTTGCCGTTATCGAGCTGAGCCTCGATCGCCGGATCGAAGAAGGACTTGCACCGGCCCCCCGCCGCGGCGGCGGCCTCATGCAGGACTGTTTTGACCCCGGCCTCAGTCAGGCGCACCGCTGCGCTGAGACCGGCCATTCCTGCGCCGATGACGTGGACAGTTCCTTCCTTCATAGGACGCCGTGCAGAATGAGGGCGCCCAGGACGCGCAGCTTGCTCGGCCTCGCCGGCATCCTCGGCGGCTCGAAGCCCCGCTCCGCCATGTTGTCGAGGAGTGACCGATAGGCCGTCGCCATCAACCTCGGGGCCCTCGCCGCGGCCCGCGGCGCAGCGGCGAGAATCGGCTCGGCCTGCTGGAAATGCCGGCGCGCGCGGCGGACCACCTCGCCGCACGCGATGGCGAGCTTCGGATCCTTCACAGCCCGCTGCGGATCGTCGACCGGCACGTGGGCCGCGGCGAGCGCCTCGCAAGGCAGATAGAGCCGGCCCGCGGCGGCGTCCTCGTCGACGTCGCGCAGAATGTTGGTCAGCTGCAGCGCGCGGCCGAGGTGGAAAGCCAACGCCTCGCCCGTTTGTGCGTTGAGGCCGAAGATGCGAACCGAGAGCCGTCCGACTGCGCTCGCGACCCTGTCGCAGTAAAGGTCCAGCGTGGCCCAGTCGGGAGCGCGGATGTTGCGTTCCGCGTCCATCTCGACTCCGTCGATCACGGCCTCGAAATCGTCCTGCCGCAATCCGTATCGCCGCGTTGCGCGGTCGATGTCGGCAAGATCGGGCGGAGCCTCGCCGGCGAACATCGCAGCTATGTCATGTCGCCAGCGCTCGAGCTCTTTCAGGCGCTGTTCGGGTGAGCCGTATTCCGGCTCGTCGGCGACGTCGTCGACGGCGCGGCAAAAGCGGTAAACCGAGAACATCGCCTCGCGCTGGTCCTTCGGCAGGATCCGCATCGCGAGGTAGAAGGAGCTGCGGGAGACCGCCGGTTGGTCGTTCATGCCCTGGCGCTCCGCTTGAGCCATGCGCGCGGGGCGAGGGCGCGTGGCAGCGTCCGCACGACCGCGAGCCCGCCGACGGCGGCGAATTCGAGTTTGCTCAAGTGAACCGACTGGCTCAGCGGATCGCGATGCTGCAGCCGGAGCGCCAGTTCGCGCGCCAAGCCGTGGATCGCCGCAATTTCGAGCGACAGCCGGACATTGGCGATCCGAGCGACGAGTTCGCCGCCCTGCTCGACCAGGGCCGCGGCGCGCCGGGCGAGATCCGCGATCGCGCGCAGCAACTGCGGTTGGGCGCGCTCTTCGGAAAGCATCTCGACCATCGCGCCGTGCTCGTCAAGGATGGTTTGCGGCAGGTAAACGCGGTCGAGCCTGCGACAATCCTGCCCGCAGTCCTGAAGATGGTTGATGATCTGCAACGCGGCGCAGAGAGCGTCCGACGCTGGCCACAGCGAGCGGCTTTCGCCATGCGCGTCGAGGACGAACCGTCCAACCGGCATCGCCGACAGGCGGCAATAGTCCATCAGTTCGTCCATGTTCGCATATCGGCTCTTCACCGCGTCGCGCCGAAAAGCATCGAGCAGATCGAGTGCGTGCCTCGGAGCGATCCCATGCATGCGAAGGAAGAGACGCAGCGGCTCGGCCTCGGCATCATTGGCAGACCCGCACAACGCGTCGGCGAGATGATCCAGGAGCGCAAGCTTTTCGTCTGCCGACAACTCGGGGTTGTCCGCTACGTCGTCGGCCGCTCGGACGAAGCGATAGAAGGCGAGGATGACCGGCCGGCGCCGCTTGTCGATGAGGCGGGACGCCACGGGAAAGTTTTCATCGCGCGCCGTCTTGCCCGACAGCGATTGGCTGACCGTGGTCATACCCGCTCCGCCTTCGGCGCCGGCGCCTGGATGCGACCTTTCCACAGACCGCCCCGGCCTGTCCAGTACTCCGCCGCAGATTGAACGGTGAAAAGCATATAGGCGGCGGCGATCGCAGGAAGAGCCAGACCGCTCAGGACCGGACGGTCGTACAGCCGAAGCGCCGGCGCGAAGACCAACGCCATGATTATCCAGGCGGCCGCGGCGAAAGCCTGCGGCGCGCCGCGCGAAAATACGACGAGCAGCGGAGGCGCGAGGAACACCAACCCCATCGCGGCCGTGACGACGGTCAGGCGCAACGTGGAGAAACGAAGCTGGGCGAAGGCCGACCGCGCGACCATCCGGCCGAAGTCGGCAAAGGAGGGATAGGCGCGCAGGCTGACCGCCTCCTCGGTAAGCCCGAGCCAGATGCGGCCGTGCCGTTTGATCAGGGCAGCGAGGGCGCAATCGTCGATCAGCGCTCCGCGCAACGCCGCGAGCCCGCCAGACTCGGCCAGCGACTGGCGATGGACCAGCATGCAACCGCCCGCGGCTGCAGCGGTGCTCCGACCGAGGTTTTCCACCCAGGAAAACGGGTAGAGCATCTGGAAAAAGAAAACAAACGCGGGAACGAGCCAGCGTTCCGCCAGGCTTTCGCAACGCAGCTTCACCATCAGAGAGGCGAGGGCCGCGTCTTTCTCCCTCGCGAGCCCGACCAAATCGCGAAGAACGCGGGCTCCAAGCACAATGTCGGCGTCGACGAACAAAAGATATTCCGGCGGCTCGGCCGCAGATTCCGCCGCGGCGACGCCCTGCGCCATAGCCCAGACCTTCCCGGTCCATCCCGTCGGGGGATTTTCCCCAATGAGCACCGTCACCCGCCCCTCTGCCGCGCCCCGCGCCGCCCGGGCCGTGCCATCGGAGCTCTGATCGTCCACCACCAGGATCGCAAAGGGACCAGGATAATCCTGGGCGGCCAGCGAAGCGACGGCTTGGCCGACGACCTCGGCCTCGTCGCGCGCCGGCACGATCGCCGTCACTCGGGGCAATTCGCCTTCGCGGAACAGATTATCGTCCGGACGAACGGCTTCAAAAAGGTTCGAACGCCAGAACCGACCTCGGCCGACCAACATATAGAGCCACACGACCAGGGAAGCGACGCTAAGCGCCAAGTTGATCATCATCGCGCTCCCCGCAAACGGCTATAAAACAGCACTCCCGCCCGCTTTGTTCCGGCAGCCGCCAAAACGGTCAAGCCGCATCGTCGATATTAAACACACGGTTCTGGTGGCTGCTTCGAGCCCAGTCGTCGCGCCGAGCCCGGTCCGGCGCTCGCCTACTCGAACGCCCGGACATGCTCCTCGCGCAGCTGGCGCTTCAAAATCTTGCCGCTCGGGTTCTTCGGCAGCGCCTCGGCGAACACGATGCGCTTGGGGACCTTGAACGCGGCCAGAACCTTGTGGGCGTGCTCCAGCACATGCGTCTCGCTCAAAGACGCCCCGTTCTTCGGCACGACGACCGCGACCACCGCCTCGATCCAGTGCGCATGCGGCACGCCGATCACCGCCACCTCCGACACGCCGGCGAGCCGGTAGATCGCCTCCTCGACCTCGCGGCTCGCCACGTTCTCGCCGCCGGTCTTGATCATGTCCTTCTTGCGGTCGACGACGGTGACGTAGCCGTCGGCGTCGACGGTCGCGAGATCGCCCGAGTGGAACCACCCGCCGCGGAACGCCTCCGCGGTTTTCTCCTCGTCCTTGTAATATCCGGTCATCAGATGCGGCGAGCGATGCACGATCTCGCCGACCTCTCCCGGCGCGACATCGCGCATCGCGTCGTCGACCACGCGCGTCTCGACGTTGAGCACGGGCTTCCCGCAGGATCCGGGCTTGCGAAGCTGATCTTCCGGCCCGAGCATGGTGGCGAGCGGGGCGATCTCCGTCTGTCCATAGAGATTCCAGAGTCGCACATTCGGCATCCGGCGCGCCATCTCGCGCATCACCTCGACCGGCATGATCGAGGCGCCGTAATAGCCTTTGCGTAGGCTCGTCAGGTCCGCGCCGTCGAAGGAGGGCGAGCGCAGCATGGAAATCCACACGGTCGGCGGCGCGAAGAACGAGGTCGCCCGCTCGCGCTCGATGAGATTGAAGACGTTGTCGGGAACGGGCTTCGCCGTGACGATATTGACCCCGCCGGCGTAGATCGAGGGTCCGAGGAACACGTCGAGCTGGGCGCAATGGTAGAGCGGCAGGGCGTGCAGCGCGACGTCGTCGCCGGAAATGCTCGCGTCGACCATGCAGCTGACATATTGCCAGAGGATCGCGTCATGCGTCAGCTGCACCCCCTTCGGCCGCGATTCCGTGCCGCTCGTATAGACGATCTGCGCCACGTCGAATGATTCGGGCCCCGCGCCCGACGGCTCGCCGCTCGTCTCGAGGAGCGCGTAAAAATTCGTCATGCCCTCGACCGGCGCGCTCTCCTCCTCGGATGGCAGCCAGAGGAATTCGGTCACATGCGGGGCGAGCGAGGCGGCCTTGCGGGCGACCTCGGCCATGCCGCTGTCTGAGGCGAGCATGCGCGCGCCAGAGTGGTTGAGGATGAAGCCGATGTCGTCCGGCTGCAGCATGAAATTGATCGGCGCCATCACCGCGCCAAGCCGCATCAGCGCGTAGCGAAGGGCGACGAAGCCGTGCGAATTGCGCGCCAGCACGGCGACCTTGTCGGCGCGCCTGATCCCGCGCGCGGCGAGGCCGGCGGCGAGCCTTTCGCACACGGCGTGAGCTCGCGATAAGTCCAGCGCGTCGCCCCGCAGGCTAGGCCGAGCCGGTCGGGAACCCGTGCCGCGCTCCGCCGCAAGGTGTCGGCGAGCGTCTGCCGCCGCAGATTGGCGTCCATCGTTCCCTCCCTGACGCGCGCGCGAACGGAGCGGTCCCTCTCCGCGTGGGCGCGAAAGCGTAGGGGGACCGAGGGAGGTTGTAAATCAGGCGCGCAGCGTCTTGGGCAATTGCCCCATCGGGCGCTCGCTTTCCACGCTTCGCTTTTAGGGCCGGTCCATCCTCATCGCGGACGAGGATAGGCGGCGGCGCAATAGTTTCCCTCGCCGCCGAGAGCGACCGTTTCGCCGTGCGCGCGGATTGACCGCGCCGGCACAGCTGTTTGAGCCGTGCGGGCGCCGATCGCTAGGCCGCGAACTGCGCCGGTTATCGCGGCGCTAAACCCTTGAGCCGAATAGTCAACAGGCAAGGGAGTCCTCTGATTCCTCGAAGGCCCGGCCGGCGCCGCGGGCCCGCTTCACGCCGTCTCTTCGATGAACGCCTCGAGCAGCGCGTCGAACACCTGCGGCGTCTCCCATTGCGGCGCGTGTCCGGCGCCGGGGATGGTCTGCACGGCCCCTCGCCACAGGCTCGGCATGGTAAGCGTCGCGAAGTAAGCGCCGTTGACCAGCTGATCCTCCGCGCCATGCACGACGGCGAGGGGCGCCTCGAGATCGCGCACGACGATCGCCTCGTCGCGATAGCCGTCAGGCGCGATGCTGGCGTGGACCCCGCTTCGCGCGCGGCCATCCGTGCGGAGGATGTCCTCCAGGAAGAACGCGGGAATGTCGGAAAAGCCTGGAGCAAAGAAGGAGGCGACGTAGGCCTCCGCCTGCTCGCGACTGATGGTCTCGGTGAAGCCGACGCCCATGGCGGGATTCGGCAGGAAGCCGAGCTCCATCGCCGGGGGAAAGGCGAGCGGCGGCGTCCCAAAGATGAGGAAGCCGCGCGCCTGCGGCATATCGGGAGCAAGTTCGAGCGCGAAATGGCCGCCGAGGCTCCAGCCGACGAAGCGGGCGCCGGCGAGCCCGAGCGTCTCGATCGCCGTGCGCAGCGTTCGCGCCTGGGCCTTGATCGCATAGAGGGCCGGGTCCTTCGCGTCGTCCGACGCCCCGTGGCCGGGCAAGTCGAGCGCGACCAGCCGGAAGCGCTGGCCGAGCGGCCCGTCGAGCTGTTTCGAGTAGGCGCGCGAGGACGAGGAATTGCCGTGGATGAGCACCGCCGCCGGCCCCCGCCCGGCCGATTCGTGCGCCGCGATCCGGCCGTTCGGCGTTTCGATCATCTGCGTTTTCATAGAGCCTCTTACGTATGCTGGGCGGCAAAAGGCCAGCCTACCCCTTGCCGCGCCGCCTCGGAAGGCGACATACCGGGTCACAAGCCTGGCGCGGTCAATTTGATCGGCGCGCCGAGTGAGGTCCTGTTGACCTTAGGCATGTCGGTCGCCCTTCAGGACGATTGCAACCGCCATCGTCGTGGCGATTCGGGCGCCTTTTCGCCGCCGCTCAAGCATTCGACTGCGCTGCGAAAGCGCGGGGTATGCATTTCGAGCATTGTTATCAACTGGTTATTCAGCAGGCTGGCGTGTTCCGGCGGACAAATCATTCACGAGATCGCAACCATATGTTATCATCGTTCACAGTCGACCTGGCGATCGGAGGGAATCCATGGCCGAAGAGGCGATATGCGTGGATGCGAAGGAGCAAGAGCCGGAACCGGAATGCGACGCCGTGATCAAGACGTCGCCGCCGGAGCAAGACTGGCAGGAGGCAACGCTTACGCGCCTCGAAGCCTGGATCGAGGAGCGAGAAAGCCTGATCGCCGAAATCGAAAGGCGGATCGCGGAAGAGTTGAGCGCCGCATAATCTATCCTTACGGCCTGGGCCAAGCCGGCATGTGCCGCAGGTTTTGGAAACGCTCGCGCGATAATTGTCGCGATAATTGTTTTACGGGGCGTCCCCCTCACCTCGCCCCTTCCGCCTCCTTCGCGAGATGCCCCGCCGCGCGCTCTCTGGCGATTAGCGCGGCGTGGTCGCGGGCGAGGAAGGTGTAGACCATCGGCGTCACGAAGAGAGTGAACAGCGTGCCGACCGCCATGCCGGCGAAGATCGTCACCCCGATGGTGAACCGCGATTTCGCGCCAGCGCCCGAGGCGAGGATCAGGGGAACCATGCCGACCACCATGGCCGCCGTCGTCATCAGGATCGGCCTCAGACGCACCGCGGCCGCCTCTTCGATCGCCTTGCGCCGCGGCAGGCCTTCCCGCTCCTGCAGGCGGTTGGCGAAGTCGACCATCAGGATGCCGTGTTTCGAGATGAGGCCGATCAGGGTGACGAGCCCGATCTGCGAATAGATGTTGATGCTGGCGAACCCGAGAAAGCCGCCGACGTTGAGCGGCAGCAGGGCGCCGAACAGCGCGGTCGGCAGCGCGATCAGGATGATCAGCGGATCGCGGAAGCTCTCGTACTGGGCGGCGAGCACGAGATAGATCACGACCAGCGCAAACATGAACACGTAGACGAGGACGTTGCCCTCCTGCTCGAACTGACGCGAGTCGCCCTGGAAGTCGTAGGAATAGCCCTCCGGAAAGATCTCCTTCGCCTTCGCCTTGAGATAGTCGAGAGCCTCGCCGAGCGTCCGCCCGGGGAACGGCACGCCCGACAGCGTCGCGGAATTCAGCTGCTGGAAGCTCGTCAACGCGTTCGGCTGCACCGTCTCCGAGACGCTTGCCACCGCCGAAAGGGGCACGAGCTCGCCGTTCCTCGTGCGCAATTGATAGCGGGTCAGCCACTCGGGGGTCAGGCGGAATTCGCGCGGCGCCTGGGGGATGACTTGGTAGGAGCGGCCGTAGAGGTTGAACAGGTTCACGTAATTGCCGCCGAGCATGGTGGCGAGCGCGGTTCCGACGTCGGCCATGTTGACCCCGATGCGGTTCGCCTTGTCGGCGTCGACCTTGAACTCGTATTGCGGCGTGTCGAACTTGAGGTCGACGTCGGTGAACAGGAAGAGGCCGCTTGCTTTTGCCGCCTGCTGCATCTTCAGCGCGACGTCGGCGAGCGTGGCGTAGTCCCCAGTGGTGCGGATGACGAACTGCAGCGGCGCGCCGCCGGTCGATCCTGGCAGCGCCGGCGGCGAGAAGGCCTGCACCTGCGCCGTCGGCACGGCAAGGAACTTCGGACCGAGCTCGGTCAGGATCTGCTTCTGACTGCGTCCGCGTTGGTCCCACGGCTTGAGGAGGACGCCGGCGAACGCGGCCCGCACGCTGGGAAAGCCATTGATGACGAAGAGGTGGTCGACCTCGGGAATCCCCCGCACTTCGCCCCACAGCTTCTGCGTCGCCTTCTCGACATAGTCGAGATTGCCAGCTTGCGGCGTCTTGATCAGCGACAGGAGGATCCCCTGGTCCTCCTCGGGCGCAAGCTCGCGCGGGGTCGACATATACATGACCGCGGTCAGCGCCAGCACGCCGACGAGGATGAGAAGCGTCAGCGCGCGGAAGTTCAGCGTGCTGTGCAGCCGCCGCTGATAGGCTTTGCGCAGCCGCTCGAATGCGCGGTCCACGAAACGGCCGAACCGGTGCTCCCCCGTGTCGTGGCGCAGAAGCCTCGAGCACATCATCGGCGACAGGGTCAGGGCGATGAAGCCCGACACGATGACCGCGCCCGCGAGCGTGAAGGCGAATTCGCGAAACAGCGCTCCGGTCACGCCGGAGACGAAGCCGATCGGCGCATAGACCGCGGCGAGGGTGATCGTCATTGCCACGACCGGCAGGGCGATCTCGTGCGCGCCGCGGATCGCGGCGTCGAACGGCGTCATCCCCTCTTCGATGTGGCGATGAATGTTCTCGACCACGACGATGGCGTCGTCGACCACGAGGCCGATGCCGAGCACCAGCGCCAGCAGGGTCAGGAGGTTGATCGAATATCCGAGCGCGAGCAGCGCGATCATCACGCCGATTAGCGACAGGGGAATGGTGACGATCGGGATGAAGGTCGCGCGCAGGTTGCCGAGAAACAGGAAGATGACGACGATGACGATCGCCGCCGCCTCGGCTAGCGTCTTAGCGACCTCGTAGATCGAGGCGCGGATGAACTTGGTCGAGTCGTAGGCGATCGCGGCGTTGAGCCCAGGCGGCAGCTGGCCCTCGATGCTCGGCATGATCGCCCGCACCCCGTCGATCACGGTGAGGGGGTTCGCTTCCGGCGTGCCGTAAATGCCGATGAACACGGCCTTGAGCCCGTCGAACACCGAGGAGGAGTCGGAACTCTGCGGCCCGAGCTCGATCCTGGCGACGTCGCCGAGCCTGACAAGCGCGTCGCCGTGGGAAGCGACGACGAGCTTGCCGAACGCCTTGGCGCTGTCGAGCGAGGTCAGTGCGTTGACGCTGATCTGGGTGTAGTCGCTTTTCACCTCGCCCGGCGCCGAGGTGAAGTTGTTGGCGGCGAGCGCGGCGCGCACGTCGTTCGGCGTGACGCCGAGCGCGGCCATTTTCGTCGGGTTGAGCCAGATGCGCATGGCGAACACCTGGCCACCGAGGATTTGGGCGTTGGCGACGCCGTCGACGGTCTGCAGGCGCGGCTGCACGACGCGGGTCAGGTAGTCGGTGATCTGCGATGCCGTCATCACGCTCGAATTGAACGACATGTACATGAGGGCGAAGCCCTGCCCCGTCTGCTTAACGATGACCGGATCGTTGGCTTCGCGCGGCAAGAGCCCCCGCACTTGGTTGACCTTGGAGAGCGTGTCGGCCATCGCCCGGTCGGGATTGGCGTCGAGCCGCAGATTGAGGGTGATGGTTGAGACGTTCTGCTGTGAGGTCGACACCAGCGTATCGATCCCCTCGGAGCTGGCGACCGCCTGCTCGATCGGCGTCGTGATGAAGCCCTTGATCACATCGGCCGCGGCGCCGGGGTAGGTCGTCGTGATGGTGATCGTGGTGTTCGAGGTCTCGGGGAACTGGCGGATCTGCAGCTTGAAGCCCGCCATCGCCCCCATGAGCAGGATGAGCAGGCTGACCACGCTCGCAAGCACTGGTCGACGGATGAAGAGGTCGGTGAAGGCGTTCATCGGCCGCCGTCAGGGTTTCGGAGTGACTGCGGGCGGGGGCAGAGCGGCCGTCGGATCGATGGTGACGGGCGAATTGGCCTGCAGCTTGATCTGCCCGGCGGTCACCACCTGCTCGCCCGCCCGCACCCCTTCCTCGATCGCAACCCGCTCGCCCCGCGTCGCGCCGACCTTGACGAACCGGCGCTCGACCACGAGTGCGCCTCCCGCCGGGGACGGCGCCGCAGCCGCCCCACCACTGGATTGAGCCGGACGCTGCGATACGGGCGCAGGCTTCACCACGAACACGTTGTCGCCGTAGAGGCTGTAAACGATGGCGGTCCGCGGCAGCGCCAGCACGTCGGCGCTCGCGCCGGTCGTCACAGTCAGATTGGCGAACATGCCGGGCAGCAGTTTGCGATCCGGATTGGCGAATTCCGCCCGCACGGTCACGTTGCGCGATTCGGCGCTCACGCGGGCGTCGATCGCCTTGACCTTCCCCTCAAAAGCTCGGCCGGGAATGGCGTCGACGGTCATGCTCACGTCCTGGCCGACGGCGAGCGTCGCAAGCGCCTCCTCGGGCACCGGAAAGTCGGCGAAGATCGGATCGAGCTGCTGCAGCGTCGCAAGCGCCATGCCGACGGACGCATATTGCCCGAGATCGGCGTTGCGCAGGCCGACGCGCCCGGAGAAAGGCGCGCGGATCGCCTTCTGCGCGATGATAGCGCGCGTGCGCTCGACTGTCGCCGCAGCCGAGTCGCGCGCCGCCAGCGCCTGGTCGACCGTCGACTGGGGCGTGTTGCCGCCCGCGACCAGCATCTTCTGACGCGTCAGCGTGGAATCGGCGTTCTTGAGTTGGGCGAGCCCGTTGGCGAGGTCCGCCTGCTCGACCGAATTGTCGATGTTGATCAGGAGGTCCCCGGCCTGGACGTCGCCGCCGGACTCGAAGTGAATGGCGGTGATGTTGCCGGCCGCCTGCGGCGCGATGGATATGCCCTGATAGGCGCGCAGCGTCCCGATCGCGTTCAGCTGCGGCGGCCATTTTTCGATCTTCGCCGCCTCGACCGACACCGTTGTCGGCTTCGGGGCGAATGCCGCGGCCATGAAGCCCTTGATCATGTTCGGCTTGATGACGAACTGGAAATAGGCGAGGCCCGCCGTCAGCGCCGCCAGCGCAGCGAACGTCACGACGAAGACGACCGGCCGGCGGACCCCGAGCGGCAATCGGCGGATGGCGAGCAGCGCGCCGAACACGGCGGCGGCGATGACGAAGGCGATCGGGGAGCCTGGCAAATGCGCAAACCCGACCTTCGCCGCAACGGCGAGCGCAAGCGACGCCAGGGCGAGCAGAAACAACAGCCAGTTCGTCACGCGTCTCATTGCGGCTCGCGGTTCGGTCGGACCGCGTCGCTGCGTTCCGTAGAACCGTGTTCTTAGTGAGGCGGAGGCGGATGCGCCAGAGTGCGGCTCTTGGAACATTGGCCCCGCTTTGCGCGTCGAGGAACCGACACCCCATTCTCGCGTCTTTGGCGCCGGGAGCCGTCGCATGTCCTTCGAAAGCTCGCTCGGCCATCTTCTGCATTCGGTCCGCGCGGGAGAGCGCCATCTCCTGCAGAACGATCAGAGGCTCGACGCGCCGTCGGCCTTCGGTCTTTCAAGTCCCGATTTCGTGGACGGCGGCATGATGCCGGCGCGATGCGCCGGCGCCGGCATTGGCGACGATATCTCCCCCGCCCTCGAGTGGACGGGCGTTCCGGCCGAGGCGGCCGAGCTTGCGCTTGTCGTCCAGGACCCGGACGCTCCGTTGCCCCGGCCTGTCACGCATCTCATCGCCTTCGGGATCGATCCGGCCGCAGGACACGTCGCGCACGGCGCGTTCGCGGCGCGAGCGAGCGAATTTCACTTCGGCCGCGGTTCGTTCGGTAAGGTCGGCTATCACGGTCCGCGGCCCGTCGCAGGGCATGGGCCTCACCGGTACATTTTCCAGATGTTCGCGCTCGGAAAGCCCATGAGTTTCGAGACCCCGCCCGACCTCGCCCTGCTCGCCTCGGCCATGGCCGGGTCCGTCGTAGCCCATGGCCGACTGATCGGCCGCTACGAGCGCCAGTAGCCTCTCGCCAGAAAATCCCGTCGTGATATGGTGCGCCGGCCGAGCCTGTCGGCCTGATCTCGGGAGATGAATCTCATGACCAAGACGCTCGCACTCGCCGCCCTCGCCTTCTGCATCGTCGCAGCGCCAACCCTCGCCTTCGCCGAGGACGCCTGTATGACCCAGGCGACCGATAAGAAGCTCGCCGGCGCCGCCAAGACGAGCTTCATGACCAAATGCGAGAGGACGGCCTGCGAGGGCCAAGCCGCGGACAAGAAGCTCAACGGCGCTGCAAAAAACTCCTTCGTCAAGAAGTGCGTCACTGACGCCATGAAGATGTGAGGAGCCCGATTCCCCTCGCCCCGCCTGCGGGGAGAGGGCCGGGGTGAGGGGCTAGGGCAAGCGGCGGAAGTCCGCGTCGCCCCTCATCCGGCGCTTCGCCCCACCTTCTCCCCGCAAGCGGGAAGTAGGGATTGCAAGCGAGGCGACGTCGCAGTCTAGAGGATCGATTCCAGCAGGTTCCGCATGCTCTTGCGCGCAATCGCTCTTATTCTTCTGGCATTCGGCCTCGCGGCGCCGGCGCGCGCGGCCAACTCCTTCGTCATCGGCGTGATGAACGACAAGTCCGGTCCCTACGCCGATCTCGCGGGGCCCGGCTCGGTCGAGATCGCTCGAATGGCGGTGGAGGATTTCGGGGGCGCCGTGCTCGGCAAGCCGATCGAGCTTCTCGCCGCCGACCATCAGAACAAGGTCGACGTCGGCCTCGCGATCGCCCGCAAGTGGTACGACGAGCAGGGCGCCCGGGCGATCTTCGACATCACCAATTCGGGCGTGGCGCTCGCGATCCAGGCCCTCGCCAAGGAGCGGAACCGGCTCGTCATTTTCAATTCCGCCTCGTCGTCGGACCTCACCGGCAAGGCCTGCTCGCCAAACGGCATCCAGTGGAACGCCGACAACTGGTCGAACGGCGTCGCCCTGATGCGCCTTCTCATCCGCGAGAAGCTCGACAGCTTCTTCTTCATCACCGCCGACTACGCCTTCGGCGCCTCGCTCGAGGCGGACGCCCGCAACGCGATCGCCAAGGCCGGCGGGACCGTGGTCGGCGGCGTGCGTTCGCCGCTGAACACCGCCGATTTCAGCTCCTATCTGCTCGACGCCCAGGCCTCCAAGGCGAAGGTCATCGTTTTCGCCATTACCGGGGCCGATCTCTCGAACGCTCTGAAGCAGGCCAACGAGTTCAAGCTCGCCCCGGCGCAATATCTCGCGACCCCGATCACCTACTTGAGCGACGTCAACGCCCTCGGCCTACCCGTCGCGCACGACCTCACCTTCATGCAGTCCTGGTACTGGGACCTCAACGATGAGACGCGGGCGTTTTCCAAACGCTTCTACGCCCGCCGCCAGCGCATGCCGAACGACAACCAGGTCGCGCTCTACTCGTCCGTGCGCCATTATCTCGAGGCGGTCGCGACGGCGGGAACCGACGACACCGGCGCGGTGACGAAGGCGATGCGCGCGGCGCCGATCCACGACATCTTCACCGACCATGGAACGATCCGTCCCGACGGCCGGGTGCTCTACGACCGCTACCTCACGCGGGTGAAAACGCCCGCCGAGTCGAAATACCCGTGGGATTATCTGACGGTCGTGGCCAAGATCCCGGCGGCGGAGGCTTTTCGGCCTCCCGGGGCGGGAGGCTGCACGCTCGGCGCGCCGTGAGCCGCGGCCGAATGCCCGCGCGCCTCGAATTCGCTGTTTTGAACGAGCAAATTAGCTCAGACGATGAATTATTCGCTGTTCCATTCGCGAACGTTTTCGACCCCTGTTTTGCCGGGCTTCCGCGGAAAACGGGGTCAGAGCCTTCGCCTGCGAAAAAGATCGCTGTTATTTCGCTGTTCTCAGCAAATCCGGCCGGTGGCGCAACAAGGCATAGATGAGCCTTGCGAACAGCGAATTTACCCGCTTCGTCTTGCCGAGCGGCATTTCCTTCTCGCCAGATGCCCGGTATGCCGCCGTGGGCTCTATTCAGCGATTTCGGCAAGCGGATCGGGCCTCGACCCTCTCAAGCACCATGCTGACCATGGGCCTCGCGACCACTCTGATCGGCGCCCTGCCGGGCTACGCATCGCCGCCGCCGCCGTGATCAGTTTCCTGGCCGTCTTCAGCATGCGCGAGACGCGACACGACGCGGCGGAGTGAACCGCCGTCATTGCGACCCCTCGGGTCAAAGCCCGGGGGGAAGCAATCCAAGTGGGCGCCCAGCGACCCCTGGATCGCTTCGTCGCTCACGCTTCGTGTTTCTTCCTGTCCTTTGCGATGATTCTTCGTGTCCTTTGCGATGGATATTCAACACGAAGGACACCAGGGTTGGTCACAAAGGACACGACCAAGCCCTCAGACCCGGGGCCCCGCGAGGGCGGTCCAAACTCGCGACGACGGCGTCGGTTAAACTGGATGGCGCCTGTCAAGCGAGCGCGCCAAGGCGCGCTTGTCATGGCGAAGGCGATTTGTTAGACGACCCGCCTTCGGTTTGCGCCCCTCGAGGCGCGCCCATGTGCGGTCATGGCGGAATTGGTAGACGCGCTAGCTTGAGGTGCTAGTTCTTTAACCGGAGTGGAGGTTCGAGTCCTCTTGACCGCACCACTCATTTTCACAGGCCCCTCTTCTCATTTTGGTTTTTCGCCATCGCTCGCAAACTTTGCTCTGTGGCAATAAGTGTTCACGTTGCAAATCACAAGTTGGTCGCGACGTGGACGTGCCCCGGCGGGGCCACCGCAGACGACAAATTCAGGGCTTGGAAGCCAGGCGATAGCTGACTAGGCGCGAGCGAGCGCTTTGCGAAATATCGTCCCAATACCTACGCCGGCTGCGGGCGCGGACGCGGTGGCCACTGTCCAACGATCGTAACGGTCGCAAATTCAGCGGCACGCTCAACATGTAGACGTGCCGTTCGATCTCGACGGCATCAAACCTCTCCCACAATGCCGTGTATGAATTGCGAAAGCCCGAGTCGAACCTTTCTTCATAGGCTATCTGAGAATCATGCTTGATTGCCAGCAGGGTCTTGAACTCATTCGCGAGGGCAATTCCACAAATGGCAGCAAGACAAAAAAGTTGTGGCGTATTCTGTCTGAAGCACCGGTCAAACGAGTCTCGAACGGATGTTCGGTCCGTCTGATTTCGTGAGATCAGGATCGTCTTGTGCGATGGCAGCCCGAAAACATTGGCGTTAAGATAACAGAATGACATTCTGCATAATCTGGTATCATTAACATACAAGACCACGCTAAGATCGCCTTCATGACGGTTATCGTCTGAGGCAATTAGGACAATGCAAAAATTTTGATTGTCGACAACTGATTCCCAAAGCAATACTCCATCAGAGCGATAGACGCGCCTCGCATATTCACAATCATAATGCTGATATTCGTAGGTGTGGTGATTCATAGCGACCTGCACTCGCTGTCGCAAGGTGAGCTGTTTAGAAATATGATATTTATGGATCAGAAAATAAAGCGGATCATGCTTTCGTATCGGATTATATAATTTGGATATGATTTTCATAGAATGGAACTTGATCATCGTGTTTGGAAATAACACAATCCTAAACGCAGCGAGGAATCTGAAAAACGCCGAATAAATCGTCCCGTCCGCTATCTCTTCATGATAAACTATCGATAGAGCCTTCAACATCGATAGTGTTATGATGACTGAAATCAGCGTCGGAATGATCGTGATCATCCCCAGCGTATCGCCGATCCAGAAATGACCTATCACGACAAGCAACTTATCCGATGGGAGCGCGCTCCATAGATACAGAGTTATACAATATATAGATGCCGACAATATCGCGCCAGCTGGAATAAAAATCAGCAAATCAACTGTGTCAGCCAGCGTAACATACTTGGCAGCTAATTTAAATCTTTTCCTTATAAATAAGGCAAGACAAACGTAAACTATTACCAGAAGGAATTCTGCCGAGATTGTTGCATATATACTGTGTTGAACCTTGGCAACGAAAATATCGACTAGAACCGCTCCCATGAAAACGAACGGCGCGAACGTGACGCTTTCGATCAGCAACACCAAACTCAAACCATTGTCGGGACTCCACAGTGTGATCCCAAGCCGGTCGAGGTCGAACCACTCAGTCATCAGATTTAGCACGAGATAAACCGCCAGGAATGCGATGCCGGTCCGCCAAAACTTAGGGCCAGTCGGATTCAAGGCGCCCCCTAAGCGGGGAGGCTGTAGCAGCATGCCATGCATAGTCATCTGAGCTATCTGTGTCGCCGAACCGCCAAAAGATATATATGGCGCTTTGCTTTTAGTCTAAATTCGCTCACCTATTCCTCGAAAGTTGCACTTTCGCCTCCTTGACGAGGTGGAAAACGCGGGTTCGCGCCACGAACGTCGCGAGGCTCTGATCGAAAGGGCCGAGCCAGCCCCATTCGCCACCGCCTAGGAGCCTGTCCAGATAATACCAGACACAATCCTAGGTACTCACCTCGCAGATTTTTGGTTGAATGGCTGTGCTCTACGTCACAGACGGGTTGCTTGTGAACGCAAACAGCCCCCGCGACTTTCGCCGACAGCGCCATAATAGGAGGGAATACGCAGCGGGGATCGCCATAGATCAGGCAATCGAAGAAGGGGAAGACTTAAAAAGTCGGATCGGGAGGGCGGAAGCATCCGCCATCAATGCACGCGGATTGCCGCGCAGTCGCTTCTGAAATGCATTACGGTGATGGGCTCGACGCGCTGGCGCGGAAATGCGGATAATGGGGCGGGCCCCTTGGATCAAAGGCCCGCCGCTATTGGTCTAGTTGCAGCGGCGATAACCATTGGCGCCGATCCAGCAATGGCGATATGGGCCTGGAGCGACGACGACGCGGGGAACGGGAGCAACAACAACGCCGGGTCCGGGCGCGACGACGACTCCGCCGTGCATGGGATGACAATGTCCGTAGACTCCGCGGGTAAATCCCGGCCCGCAACCCATCGCGACTCGAGTGATGCTTGTCGGCGCGTCGGAGAGTGGGGCGACCGGCATTGCCGAGGCGGGAACGGCGGCCAAGCCCGACAACGCGATCGCTGACATCAGAAACACTTTTCGCATCTGTTTACCTTTCGATTAGGGCGGCTCCTCTTTGCGACGGGCCACTTGAACATTCGCTGAATGAGCCCTCCAGATCATTCGCCGCCAGCCGGCTGGCACAAACCGACACCGAGGCCTTGCTCCGAACATGGCGCTGAGGCCTGTAGCCAGGCTCGGCGGGGCGAAGCGACGACGTGATCCTGCCTAATGGGACAGCGCACGCCGGCTCGCTACCGGGATCCGCATGGCGTTGAACGCGGATTTCAGTGGCAGGGCTTTGCGCCGCTATAGAAAAGGGACCCCGGCTTGCCCGAGGCCCCTTCCGGGGCCCTGGAGATCGGCGCAATTAACAGACGTACACCGACTGGTAGCCGAGAAATGCGCCGTCGGGCCCATACGTTGGTCGGCTCTGCCAGCAGCCGGCGGCTGCTCCGACCACGGCGCCAGTGGCGATCCCGGCAGCTGCAGCGGCGGCCCACCAGCCGGGATACCAGACGCCGCCGTTCCAGTAGCCGGGATGCCAGTAGCCATAGCCGGGGCGGTAATAGCCGCCGCGCCATCCGCCCCATCCGCCGCCGCGCCATGCGCCGGCATGCCACCCGCCGCCATGCCAGCCGCCTCCCGGGCCACGCCACTGCGCGGCAGCTGGATCGGCGGTGGCGATCATGGACGCCGCCAGCGACAGCGCCGCCAGCCCGCCGACGATCGCCTTGGAAATCGAGTTACGCATTTTCCACCTCCAATGGTTTTCGGCCCGCTGCGCGCGGCCCGCAAGATCCCCGACCAATTCTAAATTTTGATACAAGATTGTGGCTCGACTGCGATAGGCGGCAACCAGAGGCGCACTAGCCCGCGTCGCGCTCATCGTCGCGCATGACGGCAAGAGAGTCTGAAGGCCGCGGCGGTGACCTGGCTGCCTTGGTGGCGAAGGACCGCGTTCCGAGAACGCGATCCTGCTCATCCACGACTGCTGCGACGTGAAGATCCTTGTGCGTATCAACGCCGCCAACGATTCTACGCGTCTGCCCTTCGTTGATCGCCATTTCTCAGCCTCCGGCTTGTCGTGCACGAATGGCTTTGCCGGTACCGTATGCGCGGACAGGACAGTCACGAGACCATGGAGGTCAGGCCCTTCTCCTGTCACAGACATCGTCGAGGCAAAGATTCACCGCGAGGCTTTCCCGCGCGGCCGACAGGTCCGGAGAAAGACACGGCTGGTCGATCGAAGTGCGTGTCAGATCGCAGCGGGCGCCTCGTGGCGCCAGCCTACCAGTCGGTCGATCGGTGTTTGAGTCAGGCTGCCCGGAAACTGGCTGTTATCCTCTGACTGTCGGTGTTGAAAATCTCCGGCTTGCCGTATCTGGCCAGTGCTTCTTCCAGCGCAGTAAGGCAGAACGAGGCGTCCATCGTGTTAGAGAGCCGCCAGGAGAGAACAGCCCGGCTCGCCCAGTCGATGACCGCGACCAGATAGAGGAAGCCCCGGCCGATCGGGATGTACGTTATATCGGCCGCCCAGACCTGGTTCGACCGCTCGATCGTCATGTCGCGCAGGAGGTAGGGATAAATCTTGTGCCCCGGCGCGGGCTTGCTCGTCCTCGGCTTCGGCCCGAGCGCCTCGATCCCCATCAGCCGCATCAGCCGCCGTACGCGCTTGCGGTCGATCGCAAAACCCTCCTCCGTCAGCGTCCGCGCAATACGCCGGGCGCCGAAGAACGGCCGTGCGGTGAACAGCACGTCAATGCGCCGCATCGCCTCAAGGTCGTTGTCGTTGGCCGGTCGCAGTTCGCGATAGACGCCCGAGCGCGCCACGCCGAGCATTGCGCATTGTCGGCGTACCGATAAATCGGGGTGATGGCGATCGAGCTTAGCTCGACGGTTCGACGCGCTCATTTGCCGAACCTCCTGACGAAAAAATCGTTCTCGATCGTCAGCTGGCCAATCTTGGCGTGAAGCTTCTCGATCTCGCGCGCCGACGCCGCCTCCGCGTCCACACCAACCTTCGGATCAAACGCCCGCGCCGCATGGTCCAGCAGCTGCTTCTTCCAGGCGTAAATCTGATTGGGTGGACGGCGCCCCGGCGTCATCGATCGTGCCAAGATGGTCGTTGTCGACACTCCATCTGAAGGGAAGCCGTCCATGTGTAAGCTTAGCGAGAGTTCAGCCTCTGTCACGCTAATGGCGCTCTATCTGCAAAGAACGTGTTTCAGGCGCACAGCGTCTACGCGCGAGGCGAGGTCGTGTTGGCGCGAAAGGTCCGGCGCTCCGAGCTGCTGCGGTTCGCAGTCAAGCTAGGGCCGTGCGAGATCGTCATGGAGGCCTGCGGTTCGGCGCATCATTGGGCTCGTGAACTGATGGCGCTGCGACATTCGGTCAAACTGATCCCGCCGTCGCACGTGAAGCCCTACGTGCGACGCAACAATAATGACGCGGCTTACGCTGCGGCTATCTGCGAGGCGGCCATGCGGCCGGTACAGCGGTTCACGCCGGTGCGCTCGGTCGAGAACCAGGCGCAGTTGATGCGGCATCTAGTTCGCGATCAACTGGTCTGACAGCGAACCGCGCTTCTGAATGGATTGCGCGGCCATCTGAGCGAAATCGGAGTTGTGGCGGCGCAGTGAGCTCAGAACTCATACCGGCTGAAACGCATGCTGACCGACGCGTCGACGAGGACGGGGTGGTCCAGGTTCCAGACAACGTTCGGCTGGCGTTGGCGCCGCTGGCAAGACAGATTGACGCGCTGTATGCGGCGATCGAGACTATCTACCGTCATCTCGCCTCTGGTGCGACTGCGAACTACAAGACGCTACTGCTGATGTCGATTCCCGGCATAGTACCGGTCACCGCTTCGGCGATCGCGGCCACAGTGCCCGACATGCGCGCGTTCTCCAGCGGACGCGAGTTCTCCGCCTTTCTCAGGCTTACGCCACGTCAATATTCGAGCGGCGGCAAGGAGCGTCTCAGACGCATTACGAAAATGAGCTACCTATATCTGCGTAGACTTCTCGTTGTCGGCGCTACAGCCGTCCTGCATCACGCGACTGGCCACAACGATGCCTTGCGCCGCTGGGCCAGACAGATGCTCGAGCGCAAGGGAGGGCTATCCGGGTTCAAGCTGACTGCGGTCTCGCTCGCAAACAAATTGGCGCGCCTCACGTTCGCAATCCTGCGTTCGGCCAGCTTCTGGCGAGCCGCGCATCACATCCTTTCCTGTCGCTTCCGAAATGGCGTTACAGGAGCGTGATCCGGCTCACATCGCATCGGGCTCAATCGTGCAACAAACAAAACTGTTTCGGGGACATGGGTAGGAGTTCGAAATGCGAAGAGCGATATCCAGGCCGTTGATCGCCGGACTTGCGATCCTGTCGCTGTCGGCGTCGGTCATCGCCACCGCCGAGCCTGCAACAGCCGGTTATTGGCATGGAGGCGGCTGGCACGGGGGCGGCTGGCATGGGGGCGGCTGGCAGGGGCGGTTGGCACGGAGGCGGTTGGCACGGAGGCGGTTGGCACGGGGGATGGTACGGCGCGGGCGGCTGGTGGGGACCTGCCGTCGTAGGCGGGTTGGCCGCAGGGGCTCTGCTGGCGGCTCCGTATTACGCAGGCAATTGCTACGCCTACCGGCCAGTATACGACGGGTACGGGAACTACCTCGGTCAGCGGTCCGTGAACATCTGCTGAAAGAGCTGCGTTAGGGGCCTCGTGGGGATCGAGGCCCCTTTTTCCGGTCTTGCCGGTTGCAAAAGATCGCGCTGACGCTATCTGGCCGGCGCCCATTCCTCGGCCAGCCGCTGCGCCTCTGCGACCTGGGCGGGCGTCATCATCCTGGCGAGTTGATCGCGGTTGTCGAGGGCGCCGGCGCTGCCCTGCGCCGCCGCCAGATTGAACCACATGTGCGCGAAAACGTAGTTCTGCGTCACGCCCTGCCCCTTGACGTAGATCAGGCCGAGAATGGTCTGCGCCTCGACGAGTCCCTTGTCGGCGGCCCTGCGGAACCACTTTGCCGCCTCGGCGTCGTTTTGCGCCACGCCTCGACCCCTTGCATACATGAGACCGAGGTTCGACTGCGCGGGGGCATGATCCTGGTCGGCGGCCATCCGGAACCACTTCGCGGCCTTGGCGTCGTTCTGCTGCACCCCTTGGCCCTTGGCGTACATCCTGCCGAGGATGGTCTGCGCTTCGGGGCGCCCCTGATCCGCTGCCCTGTGAAGCCAGTTCGCCGCCTCGGCATCGTCACGCGGCACGCCGTGCCCCCCGCCATGCATCACGCCGACAATGAGCTGCGCGACGTCGAGGCCCCGTTCGGCCAGCGGCCGCGCCAGCACGTAGGCGGTGGAAAAGTCTCCGCGCTGAAGCGCAGCCTTGGCCTGCCTGATAGGCCCGGAAATCGCCGAGGGGGACAACGCAAAGGCAAGAATTGAGCGCTCGGCTTGCCCACGCGCGTCAGCCGAAACACGATCGCGCGCTTTAATCGCGCGCCAGAACCTGAACTTCCGCGTTCCGGCCTCTTCCGACGGGGCGGATGCAATTTGGCTCAGAGAAGACACGTACGTCGATTCCCACTTTTGACGCAGCGTGAGGCAGCTCAGTTAACAGCGTTCTAATGCGCGGCGCCAGGTTGGTTTACCATGGTTCCCATCTGCTTACCATAAGGGATAGCGGAGCAGTCAGCGCAATCGGGCGAAGGCGATCTCCGACCCCCTTGTGGGGGAGGACTAAGGAGGGGGGGCCACGCCCAGACCTCTGAAACTGGTCATCGACGCCCTCTGCGGCGAGCGCAGCGCGACCCCCCGCCCCTGCCCGCCCCGGCCCCAGGGCGAAGGACGCCCTTTTCTCGACGGGCTAGGGGGGGCAGGAGTGCGCCCTGCCGTCTGAACTCTTCGCGTCGCGCGATCGCCCGAGTGGAGCAATCGAACTCGAACGGGTTTCACACCTGACTCAGTGAAGGCGCCGCCGCGAGCGGCGGCCTGCCCAGAATCATGTCGGCTGCCTTTTCCGCGATCATGATTGTCGGCGCGTTGGTGTTGCCGCCGATCAGGGTGGGGAAGATCGAGGCGTCGACGACGCGCAACCCCTCGAGGCCGCGCACGCGCAATTGCGGATCGACCACCGCATCGTCGTCGACTCCCATTTTGCATGTTCCGACCGGGTGATACACCGTATCCGCCCGCGTCCGGATATGGCTTTCCCATTCGGCGTCGGTCATGCCTTCCTTCGTGTAAAGTTCCTTGTGCCGGTAGCTCGCCAGCGCCGGCGCTTCGAGGATGGCCCTGGTCATCTTCGCTCCCTTCACCAGCACTCGGAGATCCTCGGGGTCGGACAGGAATCCGGGATCGATGGCCGGCGGGGCCATGGGATCGGGGCTCTGCAGGAATACCGCACCCGCCGATTTCGGCCGCAGCACGCAGACGTGGCAAGAAAAACCGTATCCGGAATGGAGCTTGCGCGCATGGTCGTCGATGACCGACACGACGAAATGCAGCTGGATGTCGGGCCTCGCCAGAGACGGGTCCGTCTTCAGAAAGCCGCCGGCCTCGGCCCCGGGAGAAGCGATCGGTCCGGTCCCGTCCTTGCGCCACCGAATAATGTCCCTGACGGTCTTGACCATTCCCACGGGCCCGAGGCCGAGCAAATCATTGTCCTTCGACTTATAGGCCAGGACGAAATCGGGATGGTCGCGCAGGTTCCGCCCGACGCCTGTCAGTTCATGCAAGACCTCGATCCCGTGGCGGCGGAGATCTTCCGGCCGCCCCACGCCCGACAATTGCAGCAGCTGGGGCGAGTTGAACGCGCCGCCGCAAAGGATGATCTCGCGGTTCGCCGTAACGGTTTTCTCCGTTCCGCCGACCCGGCAACGAACGCTCCTGGCCCGTTTGCCCTCAAATTCGATTTTCGTCGCGTGCGCCTTGGTGGCGATGATTAGGTTAGCGCGGGCTTCGTTGGGATGAAGATAGGCGGCCGCGGCGGAGCAGCGCTCTCCGGCCTTGTCGGTTCTATGGAACTGGGTCACCTGATAGAGGCCGATCCCCTCCTGGTCCGGACCGTTGAAGTCGGAGTTCGACCGGTGCTGCAACTCGGTCGCCGCCTGAATGAAAGCGTCGGTGATCGCGCGCGGGTTTCTCTGGTTCGAGACCTGGAGCGGGCCCGAGCCGCCGTGCCAGGGATCGGCCCCGTTTTCATTGGCTTCAGCGCGCAGGAAGTACGGCAGGACTTCGCCGAACGACCAGCCCTTGCATCCAAGCGTCGCCCAGTCGTCGTAATCGGAGCGATGCCCCCGGACGTAGAGCATGGCGTTGATGGCGCTGGACCCGCCAAGCGCTTTGCCGCGAGGCTGAAAGCCGCATCTCCCATTGAGGCCAGCCTGCGGTGTGGTCTGGAAAGCCCAGTTGTTGATCCTGGGGCGGCCCGAAATCATGAGCGCGATGCCAGCGGGCGCGCGGATCAGCACGCCCTTCCCGTCTCCACCCGCCTCGAGCAGACAGACCGTCACCGACGGATCTTCCGAGAGCCGCGACGCAAGGGTCGATCCGGCCGACCCGCCGCCGACAATTACGTAGTCGAAGTTCATTTGAGCTTCGCGGTCCTGGCCGTTCTTCAGTTGTCGAGCTGCGCCTCGAGCAGCCGGCGACGGTTCTCCCAATATTAGTTAATATATGAACGGTCATGGAACAAGAGGTCGAGCCCGGGACGCCGGCTGCGGAGGGAGCCGCGAAGGCTCGAAGTTGGGGGGCGCGGCCGTCCGGCGAAGCCGATGGCGACAACCGGATGCAACCAATCTGGTTGCAAATCCTCTAATCTTGTGTTAACGCTTCCAACAGAGCCGGGGTGAACGGCGTGGCATGATCGACGCTCACCCGGAGGATGGCAAACTCTCCTCCGCCGTCCTTTATCACGCCCGGCTCACCAACGGATCGGCCGTATGGTCATGTGGTGGTTCGTCTGCGTCCTGCTTCTCGCCATCCTGCTGGCGCTGTCGCCGATGCTGGTCAGCGTGTCCGCCGCCTTCGCGTTCATCAGTCTCCTCGTCTGGCGCCTCGCCTTGCTCTGCTGAAGGGCGGCGGACGAGCAGGCCGGATCAGCCGAAGGCCGGCAGGGTCTGCATCTCCTCGGCGCCAGGGATCGTCAGGCGGATCATGTCCAGGGCGAGCGCTAGCCATCCCCGGCTCGCGGCGTACTGGACCGCCGCCTCGAAGTCGGCGAGGCGGCCCATGTTCTTGAGCAGAAAAGCGGCCCTCACCTCGTTCATGCGCAGCGACTGCCGCGGCTGGACATGTTTTGTCTGGAAGATCCACAGAACGGCCCGAGCATAATCCTCGTCGGCCGGCAGACTGGCCATCGCGATACCTCCCGGTGCGCCGAACGGGACGCCGAAACGTTTAAGCGCCGGTCGCCGCTCGGTCGTGTCGGCGCCCGGGTTCAGCCGGCCGCCAGGGCAGAACAATCGTACAGCAAAACGACGGATTGAAGGCCGCATGGGCGATCGGAACGGCGTGAAACAGCGCCTGCATTTGGCCCACAACATGGTTAACCGAGGCAAAACGCCGCGTCGCCGTCGCCCTCACGAGGACGTCCACAACCGCTTAAAAGTTCCCTGCTCGCCAGATTTCTTCCCTGCTCATGCCTGACAGGGGCAAAAAAATCCCTTTTCCCGCCGCAGGGAATTCTATGCGTAAAGCCCTGTTTGAGGCCGCCTCGCCGCCATTCCGGTCGAATGGCGTGAGGTTGCCTGTTCTTTTCCCTGCAAGAAGGGAATTCGGCTTCCCCTGAGGGCGCCCGGCTCGACGCGCGACCCTATTCCGTCGGCGCGGGCTTTACCGGAATCGGGCCGTCGGCCAGCTTGGAGCGCAACTTCTCGAGCCGCGGCTTCAGCGCGCCGATCACCCGTTCGGTCTCCGACCGCCAGCCGGGCGGCGCCGGAACGGTCGGGCCGTTCCCGTGCCCGGCGACCATGTGCACGACCTTGTAGCCCTTGGCCTTCATCTCCCTCAGCAGCATCGGCATCATCTGAGCCGTCCAGGGATGATTGTCGTGCATGAGCAGCATGCCCCGGTCGTGGTTCCTATGCAACCGGCTCATCACCAGCTTCAGCTCCTGCTCGGGCGTCATCTCGATCCAGTCGGACGCCCACAAGTCGACGCCGAAAATGCCGACGTCGTTGGCCTTGAACCAGTTCCTGAGGTCCTCGGTGTCGGCGAAGCCGGGGAAGCGGAAGAACGGCGCCTCGAGCTTGAGATCTTTGGGCTCTTTCGGGTCGAGGCCGGTGAAGTCGCGCCCGTAGGCCGCCTTCTCGACCGCGATCATGCCCCGGAGGATGTCGGCCCGGGCCGCCGCATCGGACATGTATCGCAGGGTCGGCTGAGGATGCGACCAGGTGTGATGGGCGACGGTGTGGCCGTCCTTCACCTCGCGGCGGGCGATCGCAGGCAGGGCTTCGGCCTTGCGGCCGATCTCGAAGAAGGTCGCGCGCACGCATTCCGCGGCGAGCGCGTCGAGGATCTTGGGGGTGTTGACCTCGTCGGGGCCGTCGTCAAAGGTCAGGATCACCTCGTGGTCGGCGAGCGGAATCGTCTGCGGATAGGTCTTGAGGCCGACTTCTAGCCCGCCCTGCGTGCCGACCGGCTGGACCCGCTCGGTGCCGAGTTTGTCCGGGCCGCATTCCGCCGCCGTCGCGACCCCGGCGCTCAGGATCAGCGCCATGAGCGCCGCCGCATGCCGCATTGACATTTTCCGTTCGTTGCGTGAAAGGCCTTCCTTGCTATCGGCGGCCCGCGACGTCAAGCGGCTCGTCGCAGCTGGGCGGCGTTAACGGAACGTTACAAGGATCGCTGTATTTTTGCCTAGAAACAGCTCCGAATTCGCTCAAAAGCGACCGGAGTCGGACCGCGGGCGGAGTATGCGGGACGCAATATCGTTAGTTTCGGGCGCGTTGGGCGGATTTGCGCTCGCGCTCATGGCGCTCGAGTTGTCGGGCTGCGGCGGAAGCCCGCCGCTCGACGTGGTCGACGAGAGCTTCTCCGTCGACCATCCGAGACCGCGCGACTATCCCATCCACGGCATCGACGTCTCCAAGTTCCAGGGCCACATCGACTGGAGCAAGGTCGCCGACAGCGGAGTCAAGTTCGCCTGGATCAAGGCGACCGAGGGCGGCGACCGCGTCGATACGCGCTTCCAGGCCAACTGGGAGGGGGCCAAGGCGGCGGGCATTGCGCACGGCGCCTATCACTTCGTCTATTGGTGCCGGCCGCCGATGGAGGAGATGGCCAACTTCGAGCTGAACGCCCCGGTCGAGCCGGATGCCTTGCCCCCGGTGCTCGACGTCGAGGCGACGCCGACCTCGAAGACCTGCAGGGTGCATCTCACTGAGGAAGGCGCCATCGCCGCGATGAAGGTGATGCTCGAGGAGATGGAGCGCCACTACGGCAAGCGGCCGGTCATCTACACGACCGTCGACTTCTACCAGGCGATCCTCGCCGACGGCGCCTTCATGGACTACCCGATCTGGGTGCGCTCGACGAAATATCATCCAGCGGTCAGATACGGATCGCGTCCCTGGACCTTCTGGCAGTACCAGTCGGACGCGCATGTGGCGGGGATCGGGCCTAAGGTCGACCGCAACGCCTTTTATGGCACGAAATCCGAGTGGACGGCCTTCCTCGAGGAGCCCCGCGCCCATCCCGCCCTGCCGAGAGCCATCGAGGCGCAGATTGCCGGGAAGGCCCCGCCGCCGGACGCAGGCGCGGAGCCCGCGGCGACGGCGACCGCCATTGCCACAGGGACCGAGTCCGCCGCCGCGCGCGCCGAGGCGCCCGCTTCCGCCGAAGCGGCCGCCGGGCCTCCGGAACCCGTGACCGGCCCGGCCGACCCATCGCAGCAATAGGCTTCTTCTCGGGTCGCCGGGTTATCATACCGCCGCGCAACTTCAGCCGCGCAGCGCCGGCCGCGGTCCGACCGTGCATATGCCTCGGCGCGCCGCGCTGCTCATGAGGTCGCCAGGCGAATGCGAGAGCAGCGTGTGCTGCTCTACAGACGCGCTGGCGGGCGCCCAATCCGACGCCTTCGCCAACTGCAGCGCACAGCCTCTGGGCCTACCGAGGGACCTCGGTCCGAGGGCTGCCGCCTGAATTTGACATGGCCACTAACCTTATAGATAGGCCTTGAAAGCGCCGCGTCGCTCAGTGATGGAGTTGCACGCCGACAAAGTTCAGTCATCTGGCGCTGACGTTGCACGTTGCGGGTGGACGCCAAGAGGTAAAAAGAGGACGCCGATGCAGAACCAAGTTCGACAAAAACTGGGACTGATTGGGCTGCAACGCACGGGCACCAATTACGTGCAACAGGTGCTCAAGGCCGCTGTCCCAGATGCCGATTTCACGGATCACCTTGCCTGGAAACACGCATTTCGGGACGAAGCCGGCGACGCGCCAATCGGCGACAAGGTCGTCATTATTGCAAGGCATCCGGTACTGTGGCTGCAGAGCTGTTTGCTCAACTCGTCCAAAGATATCAAGCTCAATCGCTCCGAATTCTTTGCCGATGACGTCGATCCGGTCATTGGATTTGCAGATCTTTACACTCGCTTCTACGGAGGTTGGCTCGAGCACAAAAGGACTGCCGGGGGCTATCTGTTGCGTTATGAAGACGTATTGGAGCGAGGCTCCGACGTAATAAAAGAAACGTTTTCGGATAGTTTCACAGTTATAGACGTGTCTAACAAAATGATGACTTTACCCCAGTCGGTCCAGCTGAGTGCAGAGGATTTACAAGCCGTCATAAACCGTGAGTGCGCGGTTTCCAAAGAAGTGGCCGGGAAATTCTGGGGGCGACTTCACTCTGCCGTCGCTGCCGATCTTGGTTATAAGTTTAGTGAGATCAATTTTTCTGAAGCCTACGCAATCCGACAGAAACTTCGCTCGGCGGCGTACAAGCTCACCGAGCAGCCAAAAGCGCTTACCGACGAGGAATTTGATCTTCTGGTGCGTGAAGGCAAGGACAATTTCCAAGACGATGGCCTTGTGCTCGGCCAGATTGGCACAAGACTGATGAACGGCGGCAACGTGGAGGGCGCCTTCGACTGGCTGTCCCATGCCGTGATGGCGATCGAGCGGAACGACGACAAGGTTTTTGGCCGTGAACTCGATTCCCGCCTCGCCGACTATCTGGAATTATTGTCGAAGGCATGCCTCGTCCTTCGAGAGAGGAGACTCGAGCAGTTGCTGCGTCATTACACCCGGGTGAATCCAAAAGAGGACCATTATCGCGCCGGCAAAGAATGGAATTTGAACCTGTGCTGGACCAAGCTGGGCAAACTCGATCTGGCTATCGAGCATGCGAGCCGGGCCGTCGAATTTGCCGACCTGGCTCCGACTCGAAAGGGCGACGTTGTTTGGTGGATCCACCACTTGGGCGATCTGCTCGCCAGGGTTGGAAAACAACCCGAGGCAATCGAGAAGTTTCGCGAGGCAGCCAGGAGAGACCCTTCGGATTTTCGCCATCACTACCGGCTTGCGCAAGAATATCGCCGGCTGAAGGATCGAGTGCGCATGTTCGAATCGCTTAATGAGGCGATCCGATTGAAATCCAAACGACGCGGACATCCTTGGATTCAAAGTGACGGCGCTGCGTGACTTTGATCCCGACAATGCGGAAATTCTTCCCCTTGCCCGGCGATGGGTTGAAATGAAGCCCAACGATGGCTTCCCGAAATTCTGCTTGAGCGACCAACTGCGAAAATCCGGCCAGATCGATGAGGCCATAGAATTTGCGGAGGCTGCCACAGAACGCAATCCCGAGGTTGCTTGGCACCAGCACCATTTGGCGGACCTCCTGGTCCTCAAGTCGCAGTGGCGGCGGGCGCTGGCTGCGATCGACGAAGCCATCTTGCTGGAGCCCAATCGCGCTACGCACCACCACTTTCGGGGGGAGATCCTCCTGAAGATGGAGAAGCCCGAAGACGCTCGTGGCGCGCTCGAGTCGAGCGACGCGATGTCATGATGCGGAGCCGCGCGACTTCCAGCTGCTCGACAAGATCTCCAAACAGCTGAGCGGCCCGGAGAAGCAGGGTGCCGGAGTCGGACCTCTGCAATGAAGGGGAACCGTCGGCTGGGTCTCGTCCTCGTCTTGACCCTGGGTGTTTCAGCTTCGGGTATTCTCGGGGCGGCGGCGGAGCCTGCTCCAGCGCGGCCGCACTCGACGGATCCGCTCGACTGGCTCATCCAGCATGTGTGCGCCGACAGCGCGGACAAACCCGTTCCCGCCGATCCCTATGACGGCTGTCCCGCGGGGACACACGAACGCCGAATGAAGCTCGGCGATCCGTTTCCCTATTTCCGGCATGGCCCGCCCGGCCGAAAGGGTAACCATCCCCAGGGGTTTGTGCGTCGCGACGCATATCCCCTGATCGATCTCCGCGATGGCGGGATCACCTCGGCCAACGACTTTGATTTCGGCTACGAAGGCGCTTACGGCCGCTTCCGGCCGGCGGACGGCGACGGTTACGATGTGTACCGCGTTTGGAAGGGCTACGTAACGGGAGGGGGCACGCGCGACGGGAAAGGCTATTCACAAGACATGTTCGGCCCGGAGTGCAAGCCGTTCGGCGGTTGGGTTTTTTTTCCTGTCTCTCTCCTGAAGGACTTGAGGCCCGGCGTCGAGGGAAGCGAACTCCGTCACGTTCACGGCGACTACTGGGAGCAAAGGGGAGAGCCCTGGCCGGGCAGTGCGATCCCAGCAGTTACTTTTCCCAACACTCGACGGCCCAATGGGTCTTTGAACCCGCTCACAAGTTCGGCGGAATCAACGGCTCGAAAACCAAGATCATGGACGCCATCGTTTCGACCCACGGATTGCCTGACAGGCTTTCGGCGAGCCCGCATTTTCACCTCGAGCGATTCTTTTTCACCGACATGTATGGCATGACGCGTTTTGAGGCTTGGTGGCCCAAAGGCGAGAAGGAGCCCAGTCCGAAGTGCGCCGACAACCCGGAGATGACCTATCACGGGATCGATTTTGTCGCGACGGCCTGCGGCGACACGTCGGCGACAGAGATTCTTGACCCTCCGCGACCGAGATTTCCGTGGCCCTATCCCCAGATCAACCTTCTTGCCAACTGGCATTTCGACGAGGGCGAGCTCGCGCCATGGCGTATCGAACCGGCTGCCGGCCCGGGCGACGGCCTGGAATGGAAACTCGGCGTTTCCACCACAGATCGCGATACCGAGATGGCCAAGAAACGCGACCCCCTGATTACCGAGCACGGTGGAGGCGTCAAGTTCCTGCAGGTCAGTTGTCGCGACGCCTGCGCCGCCGACGCGGCGGTCTACCAGGATATCCCGGCAGCGCGTTTCGGCGAGGCCAAACAATTCGATTACGGGTTCACCGCGGTCTCCGATTCGGCCCCATCCGGCGCGATGACGGCAACCCTGTCGCTGCGGGATCACGAAGGGCGCATCCTGTGGACCGATTCGTTCGACGCGACCATCCCCAATGAGTATCGCGGCAATACGGTCGCCGAATTGCTTTATCGCGCAAGCAGCGTCTTTCTGCACACCAGTGAACCAGCGCCAAACCTGCAGGCCGGCGAGACTTTGCGGCTCACCCTTTCGCCAAAAACGCCCGAGCGCATCGACATCATGGACACATGGGTGATGCCGCGATGAGGAGTTCGGGGCTTTTGCGAGCGCGGCGGCCAATTTCTGGCGGCCACGGCGCACCCCATTTCGAGGGGACCCTGGCGAATCTACGAGCCGTGTTGAGCGCGAGAGTCGGCGACTTTCCGTAGGATCTGAAACGCTGTAAGGCAGATCGCCAGCAGCACAAGCAGATCCAACACCCTACGCGGATACCGGGCGTAATCGAGCGCCAGGTTGGGGCGGGCGATGACCTGAATGAAAAGATGCTGGCGCATCGCAGTCTCCCGAGCCTGGTCTCTTTCGGCGATCGCCGCGGCCAGCGAGGTCGCGGCGAGCCCGGCCCGCGTCGTGAGCTCATCGTACGTTTCGAGCTTGTCGGCTTCCGACCCAGCCGGCCCGGCGATCTCATGCTTGCGCTTGTCGATTTCCGCGCGGTAGGCTTCGGCTTGCGCCCGCAACGCCGCCAGATTGGGCGACGTCGGCGTTATCACTTTGAGCTGGGCGATCGTGGCCTCGATCTGCGCCAACTGGGTCGAAAGCGTCCCAATCACCTGCAATTTCGATAGCGCTACGAGGTTTGGATCGATCGAAGACGTGGTGCTGCGGTAGGTCTTCAGTTCGGCTTCGACGGCGTCGACGTCTTTCTGCGCCTCGGCAACGAAACGGTTCGCGACGGCGAGTCCATCTTCGTAGGACCGCTGGTTCATCTTGTTCACCAGCTCCTCGGCGTATTTGAGCAATGCGGTAGCCAGCGCCTGTGCATCTTCCGCCCTGAACGCGTTGACCTCGATCTTGCTGATCAAGGTTGAGTCGTCGACATCCGCGCTCACCGCCCATTTGAAGCGTTGGTACAGAAGCTCATTGTTGTCAGGCAGCCAAAAGGTCGGGTAGCGGTAGACGAAGTCGCCCTCCGCGCGGCTCAAAATCTCCCGCAAGCCGTTGCTCTTGACCAATCGATCGACGACGTCTCTCGAAGTCAGATAGGCGCTGATCGCATAAGTCTCGCTCTCCGCGATCGTCGTAACCCCCGTCTGCCCCGGCAGTGGGCTCTGTAGCGACGACGGATTCAGCATCGGCGACGTACTCTGCAGCGGCATCGGAAGGGCGGGCGTCGAACCCTGCCCCGGTTGCGTTTGAGGCGTTGCCGACGCGGCCTGCTGCGTCATCGGCGTCGTCGCCACGGATTGCTGCGGCGCGCCGCTATCCGTCACGGACCGGACTATGAAGCTTGCCGAGGAGGCGAAGCGCGGGGTGGCTATGGCGAAGAGATAGATCGAGGCGATCAGCATCGGAACGACGACTGTGAGGATGAACAGCCGGTAACTTCCCCAGAATCCGACGGCCGGCTCGACGGTCCCGACTTCCCACAAGGAAGGCGGAAGCAGCGGATGAAGCGCTAATGGCTCGAGTTCGATCTCCACGACGAGGGGGCCACCCTGCGTGGAGAGCGCCAAGGCTCCCGCCTGCCCCGCCGTCTCGCCGTCATTGGCAGTAGTTAGCTCGACCGCCGCGTCGGGCTCCGTCGGGACCGTCGCCGCTTCCAAGACCTCGATCGCCCTCTCGAGTTCCTCCGGCTCGGCTCCGCCGCCGGACTTCACCTCATTGCTTCCGGCCGGCCCCGATTTGGCGGGATCGGCCGCCAAATCATCCAAAGTCGTCGCAGTCGGCAACCGCATCATCGTTCGACCAGAAGTCTTTCACCTTCGGCGGGGGCTTTCAGCCCCGCGCCTCGCTCCGCCGTCTATCGGGTGGTTCATTCAATGATGGTCGCGCTCACTGAATAGATTTCCACGCCAGGTGTGCCGTGCCTGTCGGGCAAAATGCCGATGAAATCCCCGTGGCCCTCCTTCATCTGCGGCACTTTCCAATCCATCTTGCAGAGTCCCCAGGTCGGCCCGACCTCGCGCCAACGCCAGCGGGAGTTCCCAACCTCGTTTGTCGAATAGGCGATCGCAAGACGCGTCGGCGCTTCGCCGACGGAGCGGGCGAGCACCCGCACCCGGACCTTCTTCATGCTCGCCTCTCGCTCGAATGTTTCGGGCAGCCGAATGGAGAAGCCTTGGGTCGCACCACTGGACTTGGCCTCGGGATCGCCGTTCGCGAGTTTCAGCACGTTGCCCTCTTGGACTGCCTCCCCCAGCGCGATGTTCTCGACCTTCACCTTGGGGAGGGCCTCGATCGCGGCGGGCGAAGGCGTGAAATAAAAGCCCTTCGAACTCCTCGGTCGCCGCTTTGAGCGTGTCGGCGAGACGTTGCATTCGCTTGGTCGGCCCGGGAATCTTAGCGGGTTTGGGCGTTTCTGCTTTCATAGGCATGTATTTCTCGCTCGCTTTCTTCGGAGTTGTAATGTCGATGAGAGAATAGCATCGCTCAGAATCGGGGGGAAGTCCCAAAATCGGCGCGTGATGCGTCGGCGCGTCGCTCGGTATGCAGGCAAGATCCATGCATACCGGACGACGCTTGGCGGCTTAAAGTGCGAATGACCGTGGGAAGCGCACCCACGGTCGGAATGTGTTGAGACTTGCCAACCCGGTCAGTGAGCCGCGCCGCCGATGCGCCGCATCTGCCCTTCAGCGAGAAGCGGACGCACGCCGGGGGCCCTACACCCTCATTCGGGACTTCGCTTAGCGCTTCCCTTGGAGTCCAATCCTTAATGGAGATTAAGAAACGCGGCGAAACGGGCCGATAGATCGTACCTTAAGGCCCGCGTTGACGGATTCGCGCACAAACGTTACGCCTGGATCATCAAGCGAGACATTGACATTTGAACGAGGCGCGTATGGACGATTCCGCCCGCAAGGAATTGGCGTTCGTTGGTCTGCAGCGCACAGGAACAAATTACGTTCGCCAAGTGCTCAGACAAGCTCTTCCGAGCGTGCAGATCAAATCCGACTTTTGGAAGCACTCCCTTCCCGATGAAGTGGACGCCCCTTCTCTTGGCGGTAAGGTGATTGTTGTTTCAAGGCACCCGGTGCTCTGGCTGCAGAGCTGCCTGGTCAATTCCCCCAAGGACATCAGGGAGAGCCGGCCGGACTGCTTTGCCGACGGTGTTGACCCGGTCGTGGGATACGCCCAGATTTTCAACCGCTTTTACGGGTCATGGTTGCAGCACAAAAGGGACTTCGGGGCGTATATCCTGCGTTATGAAGACGTTCTTGGAGGTGATTCCAAGACACTGGCGAGCGCATTCTCAGGGCAGTTCGAGCTCGGCGATTATTCCCCTGTAATCGCGAAATTGCCACAATCTGTCGAGTTGAGCACGGACGACGTGCAGGCGGTCCTTAATCGCGAATGTTCGCTTGCCCCCGAAGTGGCCAAGATGTTTTGGGACCTGATCGACCCGTCTGTTGGTCGGGAGCTATCGTATACATTCGAAGAGATCAACTTTTCAGAACTCGGCCCTGAAGAGACAAAAGCTTCGCGCAATTGCGTACAGATTGGTTGAAAGGCCCGAAACGCTCAGCAACGAGGAGTTTGCGCTCCTGCTGCAAGAGGGCCGAGAGTGTTTTCAAAACGACGGGGTAGTGCTCGGACGGATCAGCACAAGATTGATGAAGGAGGGTGATGTCGAGGGCGCATTCGATTGGTTGCTCTTCGCCCTTTTGGCCTTTCGAAAAATGAGCGAAGCCGCACCGCTGGGTCGCAACCTGGTCTTCGAATTCAGCGACTATTTGGACCTGATGGTGAGGGCTTCAACGACCTTGAGAAGCCGAACATTGTTGACGCAGGTTGCGCGTCTTCGACGTCCCAAGAAACGCAAGGTGCGACCGCGCGAGCAGGCTGTGACCGGTTATAACCTGAGTGTTTGCCACGCAAAATTGGGCCAGGTCGACGAGGCAATCTATTGGGCCGACCGCTCCGTCGAACTGGCGAAGACGATCCCCGATGGGCTCGCTTTTACCGACCGGTGGGTCCACAATCTCGGGGCTTTGCTCGCCAAGGCCGGGAGAGAAGCGGAAGCAATCGAGAAATTCCGCGAAGCTGCGGTGATGGCGCCATCACATTACGGACATCATTTCCGGCTCGCGCAAGAATATCGTAGACTCCAAGATCGATCGCGCGCGCTGGAGTCGGCTAACGAGGCTTTGCGTCTGAAGCCGAAGGACGGAGACGTTCTCGGATTCAAGGCGAATCTTCTGAGGGAGATCGATCCGCAACACCCAGAGTTGCTTGATTTGGCCCGGCGCTGGGCTGAGGCAAAACCAAAAAATGGCGCGGCGAGATTGCTCCTGAGCAACCTCCTGCGGAAGGCCGGAGACGTCGAGGGCGCGATCAACGAGGCCGTTGCGGCGACGAAATGCAACCCGGAGGAGGCACGGTGCTTCACTCATCTGGCTGAGCTCTTATACCTCCAGTCCCGGTGGAACAAGGCGCTCACGGCGATCGACGAAGCAATCCTCCTGGATCCGGGGCGCGCGGGGCGTCTTCACCTCCGCGCTCAAATCCTGCTTAAGATGAAGAGGGTCGAAGAGGCTCGCCGATCGCTGGAGGAGGCCACGCGGTGCAAGGACGTCACCGCGGCGCATTTCGCTCTGCTCGGTCGCGTCTGCGCTTTATCGCGCGACCCCGGCGAAGCCGCACGGGCTTTGGAAAAAGCAATCGCTTTGGAACCCAGGAACGAAGCGCATCAAAAAGCCCTGCGCGAGGTGCAGGAACAGGCGGCCGCAGTGTGATTTGGGAGTTGCTTAGGGAAAATGTTCACTCTAAGTTCCAACAGCGCGGCGGCTGCGAGATAGCATGGTGACAGGGATGGGATGATGTCAGCATTGGCGGCGGAGCAGCGGCTCAGGTCCTCAGGGCGGCAAAGTCGATGCTTGTCAGTCTGAATTCTCGATAATTTGGCAATTTTCGCCGGGCGGAAAGTCAGGGCGAATGGCTTTTTTGGTGCTCTCGCCCGGTTTTTTGGTGCTCTCGCCCCGTAAGGCCTTGATAAGTCTGGAATCAGCGCCATCGATGGAAGGAGATGGAAATGGTTGCGAGGGCTTTTCGCGCCTCAGTCGCACGCAATCGAAGCTCGACTGCGCTTGGTTGCCCACTTCGTTGAAGACAAACGGCTTCTGCTTCGCCAAAAAGCCGTCCCTCTATGACTCTTGCACGAAATTTCCAGTCGCCCTTCTCGAATCATCAGGGCGACCATCACGCGCAATTGCGTAAGGACGCTGTGGGCCAGCGAGAGTCTGGATTGTGCGGCGGAAAGGGACATCGGCTTTCCTTTCGCCGGCGGAGGCGCGTCAAATAGGGCGAAATCGCGGCTGCTCCTCGGCGACAACTCGCGGGAAAGGTTTGCTTGGCGAATTGGTCATGCGTTGGCAACGTCCAGCGAGAAGAATGGCGGCGTTGGGTCTGCATGCGCCGAGGTGCCAACAAAAAGACCAAACCTTTGATACGTTGCCACAGTTGAGCGTCACACCGCTGATGCACGGTTCGGTCCGGCGCACGCGCGGAGGTAGGAGCGAGAGGCTGACTCTTGAGCCCGTCTGTTTTACATTACAGCCAAAGCGGGGCCTGCAAGGCCAAAGGGGATGGCCTGCAAGGCCAAAGGGGATGCCGGCTATGACAGGTTCGTCGGTCGCCAAGACCTCCAGCCGGATCGGGCTCCCGACCCGGACGGCGCGTCCGGACGAGGATCGCATCGGTCAGCGTTATGAAGCGGCCGTCAGGCAGCGCTCGCGATTCGTTCGTCGGCTTTTTCTGACCGTTGTCGTGGCGCCGACCGCGATCGCCGCAGCCTATTTCGGCGTCTTGGCGGCGCCTCGCTACGTTTCGGAAGCTCAACTCATGGTGCGCTCGATCGACACCCCCCAGGGGACCGGCTCCTTCCTCGAGACCATCTTGCAGGCGGTGGGAATATCGCGCTCCCAAGATGACTCAAACGCTGTTCTGGAATATCTGGCGACACGCGACGCGGTCGCGAACCTGGAGGCGGCGCTCCCGTTGCGGAAGATGTACGGGCGTGAAGAGGCCGACTGGGTTGCGCGGTTTCCCCGCCCCTTTTTCGGCGATAGCTTCGAACGGCTCTATTGGTACTACCAAGATCGGGTGACCACATATATAGACCCAGACACCGGGATCATAACAGTTCAGGCCCAGGCTTTCCGCCCCGCCGACGCGCAGTCGATCGCGCGGCAGTTGTTGTCGCAGGCGGAAGCGCTGGTAAACAAGATGAACAATCGGCTGGAAGCCGACACCGTCCGCGCCGCCGCGGCTTCGGTGGCCGACGCTCAGAAAGCGGTGCTTTCCACGCAGGAGGAAATAGACCGCTTCCGCCAGGCGGAGCTTGTGGTTGATCCCACGGAGAATGCGGTCGCGCAGCTCGGCACGATCACCCAATTGGCGGCCCAGGTCGATCAGACGCTGGCGCAGATCCAGGCGACCCTTCGGATGTCGGCATCGAGTCCCATGGCGGTCGGCTTGAAAGCTCAGGCCGATGCGCTTTCGGAGCAGGTCGCCAGAGAGGAGAAGGCGCTCGCCGGACCCCACAATGCGGTCTCCAGCAAGGTGTCCGAGTATGACCGCTTGACGCTATTGCGCACCCTTGCCGAGTTGAGTCTCGCCGCGGCAAGAGCATCGCTCGACAATGCTCGCACGGACGCTCGCCGGCAGCATGTGTTTGTCGAGGAGATCGCTTCGCCCAATCTGCCGGACTATCCCACCGAGCCGGAGCGCGTGCGGTCGATCGCGACGGTGTTCGCCGTGACGCTCACTGCTTTCTTCGTTCTTTGGCTCGCCTCGATCGGCGTCAAGGAGCGCGCTCATTGACTCTGGCGCCGACCGATCACAGACCGCCGCTCGAGGAGAGCCATACGGTTCCGACCGTCGAGGCCTTCTCTCAGGTCGTCGAAGTCGAAAAGCCGGCGAGAAGAATTGAGGCCGAACCCCCGAAATCCGTCGGAAGACGATGCCTACCACCGGCAGCATCGGGGGCTCTGGCGTCGATACAGACTTTTCGTCTTTTCCGTCGTTCTGCCGATGGCGGTCGCAGCGGGCGTTCTTCTGTTCGTCTTTTCGCCCCGCTACGGCTCAACAGCAAGCTTCATCGTCCGCTCGACCGATAAAGACCCAAGTCAAATCTTGATTGCGCAGTTGGACCCGGCCATTGCGACGACGGTTGCGATCGACGAGACCAACGCGATCGATGCGTATCTCAACTCGCGCCAGTTCGTCGACGAGCTAGCAAAAGACGATCATCTGCGAGAAATCCTGAGCCGTCGCCAGGCCGACTTCGTCTTCCGCTACCCGACATTTTGGCTGCCGGACAACAAGGAGTTCCTGTTCCAGCGCTTTCGGTGGATGGCGACCGCAAAGGTTGATCCGGAAACGTACATGACGACGATCGAGGTGAACGCATTCACGCCACAGGACGCGCAAGCGCTCGCCCAGGCGATGTTGGCGCACGCGGAAGCGCTCGTGAACCGCATGAATGAGCGCTATTACCAAACTCAGGTTGCAGTCGTCGATCGTTACATTGCCGAGGCGCAGAAAGACCTCGATGCCGTGGAGGCCGACCTCAAGGCCTTTCGCAATGGTTCAGGATCGGTGGACCCGAACCTCGTCGCGCAGACCGAATTGAACGTGGCCCAGGGACTGACGACCCAACTCGCGCAAATCGAGGCGACGATCTCGCATGAACATGCGCTGAAGGCCTCGTCAGCTCAGCTTGCGGGGCTTCGCGCCCAGGCGCAGTCCTATCGCGACCAAATTCATGATCTGATGCTTCAAATAGCCGGCGCCTCAGGGTCCGAAGGGGCCAAGTTGCGAACCTATGACCTGTTGGCGTTGCGACTCGTTCTCGCGGTCCAGGAGCTCACCGACGCCGCAGGCCAGAGAGATCAGGCGCAGCAGGACGCAGCCCGGCAGCACCTCTATGTTCAACGCATCACGCAGCCCAGTCTCGAGCTCGACTGGGCCCGCTATCCGCAAATAACCCTGGATTTGCTCATTCTGCTGGCGCTTTGCCTGGGGATTTTCCTGATCCTGCGCTCCCTGCGTGGTTTCGCACTGGAGCATCGGCCGTGACCACCGGGAACTCGACTGCGGTCGTCGCAAGTCCGGGCGGGCGGCCTCCGGCGCTCGCCGAGGTTCGGACCCCACATCTGCGGCCGGTTCGCTCCCTTCGGGTCGACAAGCTGGTCAAAGAATACCATTCGCCAATCGGCCTGCGTCGTGTGCTCGACGGAATCTCCTTCGAGCTGAGCGAGGGAGAAAAGATTGCGGTTCTCGGCCGCAACGGTTCCGGCAAGACCACGCTCGTCAGACTGCTTGGCGGAGTTGAATTCCCGACCTCCGGAACCATCCACCGGGACATGTCCCTTTCATGGCCCCTCGCTCTTTCCGGCGGCATCTCAGGGTACATGACGGGTTCCGCCGCCGCGCGCTTCATCGCTCGCCTCTACAACCGAGATGAAAAGGAGGTCTTGGCCTTTGTCGACGACTTCGCCGAGCTCGGGCGGCAGCTTTACATTCCCCTGGAGGCCTATTCCTCGGGCATGCGAGCCCGCCTCATGTTCGCGCTGTCGCTCTCGGTCGACTTCGAATGCCTTTTGATCGATGAGGTGCTGAGTGTCGGCGATCAGCGGTTCGCTCGCAAATGTCATGAAGAGCTGTTTGTGAAGCGGGCTCACCGAGCAATGGTCCTGGTGAGCCACAATGCCCAGGTCGTCCGCGAATATTGTCGCAGCGCTCTTATTCTGAAGGCCGGACGCGGTCGGGTGTTCGATGATCTCGAGCTGGCGTTGAACATTTACAACACTCTGTAACCGGTTGATGACTGCCGGCCATCGGCTGCTTCTGGGGTGAATTCGAAGAATATCGTGGAATTGGGACGATCCGGGGCGCCCGGTTCGGAAGGGGTCCCCTCAACGCCGGATCTTTGTTTCGTGCCGACATAGCGCCGACATCCAGCGGAATGGATTTCTCGCAATTCAGTTGGCTATTGAGGCATATGGCTGGGGCGCCAGGATTCGAACCTGGGAATGGCGGAATCAAAATCCGCTGCCTTACCGCTTGGCGACGCCCCAATCAGCCGCAAGATCCAACGACCCGGCGGAAAGCGGGCGGACCATAGTTCGTAGAGGCGCGCGCCGCAATGGGGCCGCTGGTTTCACGGATTCACCAAAACGGCTCCCGACGTTCCATTGCGCCCCCTCGGAAACAGGCGATAGAAGGCCGGGTAGGGCCCGTCACAACTTCATCGCGTCCTTGAGTTCGCGCAGGCGGTCGAGTTTTTCCTGCGCTTGGCGCTTCTGGTCCTCGCTCGCATCGGCGAGATCCTCTTCCGCGTTCTTGATCTCCTGGTCGAGCTTGGCTGCGCTCAGGTCTTCGAAGGGAATGGCGGTCTCCGCGAGCAGAATCAGTCCGAGCGGATTGACCTCGGCGAAGCCGCCGCGGACGAAGACGCGGTGGCGCCTGCCGGCCGCGTCCTCGATGACGACGACGCCAGGCCGCACCGAAGACACGGTCGGCGCATGGTCCGCCAGCACCTGAAAGTCGCCCTCGTTGCCCGGCACGACCACCGCTTGCGCCGGTCCGCTGAACAGCATCCGGTCGGGCGACACGAGTTCGAAGGGAAAGGTGGCCATGCGGCGTGAACCTCGACTTCCATCCTGAAATCAGGCCGCTTCCGCGGCGAGCTTCTTCGCCTTCTCGACGGCCTGCTCGATCGTGCCGACCATGTAGAAGGCCGCCTCGGGGAGATTGTCGTACCTGCCCTCGACGATGCCCTTGAAGCCCTTGACGGTGTCCTCGATCCTGACCTGCACACCGGGGGTGCCAGTGAACACCGCCGCGACGTCGAACGGCTGCGACAGGAAGCGCTCGATCTTGCGGGCGCGTGCGACGATCTGCTTGTCCTCTTCGGAAAGCTCATCCATCCCCAAGATTGCGATGATGTCCTGCAACGCCTTGTAGCGCTGCAGCACCTGCTGCACCTGACGGGCGACGTTGTAGTGCTCCTCGCCCACAACCGCGGCGGTCAGCATGCGCGAGGTCGAGTTCGAGCGGGTCAACCGCCGGATAGATGCCCTTTTCCGAGATCGCGCGCGAGAGCACGGTCGTCGCGTCGAGGTGGGCGAAGGAGGTCGCCGGGGCCGGGTCGGTGAGGTCGTCGGCGGGCACGTAGATCGCCTGCACCGAGGTGATCGAGCCCTTGGTGGTGGTGGTGATGCGCTCCTGCAAGTCGCCCATGTCGGTGGCGAGCGTCGGCTGGTAGCCGACCGCGGACGGGATACGGCCGAGCAGCGCCGACACTTCTGAACCCGCCTGGGTGAAGCGGAAAATGTTGTCGATGAACAGCAGCACGTCCTGCCCCTGGTCACGGAAGTATTCGGCGACGGTGACGCCGGTCAGCCCCACGCGGGCGCGCGCCCCCGGCGGCTCGTTCATCTGACCGTACACGAGGGCGCATTTCGACTTCACGTTGGGATCGGGATGATGAGGGTCGGCGTTGACCTTCGAATTCGATGAACTCGTGATAGAGGTCGTTGCCTTCGCGGGTGCGCTCGCCGACGCCGGCGAATACCGAATAACCACCGTGGGTCTTGGCGACGTTGTTGATCAGTTCCTGAATGAGCACGGTCTTCCCGACCCCTGCGCCGCCGAAAAGGCCGATCTTGCCGCCCTTGGCGTAGGGCGCGAGGAGGTCCACGACCTTGATGCCGGTGATCAGAATTTGGGCTTCCGTCGACTGTTCGGTATAGGCCGGAGTCGGCTGATGAATCCCGCGGCGACCCTCCATCTCGATCGGGCCGGCTTCGTCGACGGGCTCGCCGATCACATTCATGATCCGCCCGAGCGTGCCCGGGCCAACAGGAACCGAGATCGGGCCGCCCGTGTCGACGACTTCCTGTCCTCGGACAAGGCCTTCCGAGATGTCCATCGCGATGCAGCGCACGGAATTCTCGCCCAAGTGCTGGGCGACTTCGAGCACCAGACGGTTGCCCCTATTGTCAGTTTCCAGCGCGTTGAGAATCGGCGGCAGGTAGCTGTCGAACTTCACGTCGACGACGGCCCCGATCACCTGGGTAACGCGGCCGGTTGCATTCGCGATATTCGCCATTTTGACGTCCTCGTTCAATCTTCAGGGTCGCGCCGGGCGACGATTGGATCAAAGCGCCTCGGCGCCCGATATGATTTCGATGAGTTCCTTGGTGATCATCGCCTGGCGGGTGCGGTTGTATCGAAGCGTGTATTTCTGCACCATTTCGCCGGCGTTGCGGGTGGCGCTGTCCATCGCACTCATCTGGGCGCCGAAGAACGAAGCGGCGTTCTCCAGAAGCGCGCGATAAATGCGCACGGCCAGCGCCTGCGGCAGGAGCTGGGTCAGGATTTCGCCTTCGTCCGGCTCGTAGTCGTACGAGGGCGCCTTCTCGTTCTTCTCGCCGAGTTCCGGCGGAATGAGCTGCTGGGCAGTCGGGATCTGCGAGATCACCGACCTGAAGCGTGAATAGAAGAGCGTGCAGACGTCGAACTCGCCGCTGTCGAACAGCGCAATGACCTTCTCGGCGATCGGGCGGGCCGTGTCGTAAGTGATCGCGCGTACGGCCCGCAGGTCGATCAGCTCCAAAATCTGCCTCTCGTGCGTGCGGCGCAGCTGATCGTAGCCCTTCTTGCCGACGCACAGGATCTTGATCGACTTCCCCTCGCCCGCGAGCGCGTTTGCCCTCTCGCGCGCCAGACGCACGATCGCCGTGTTGAACGCGCCGCACAAACCGCGCTCACCAGTGCAGACGACGAGCAAATGGGTCTGGCTCGCGCCGGAGCCCACGAGCAGGCGCGGGGCCTGGCCTTCCTTGGCCGCCCCGCCGAGGTTGGTCAGCACGGCCTCGACCCGCTCGGCATACGGGCGGGCGGCCTCGACCGCCGCCTGGGCGCGGCGCAGCTTCGACACGGCGACCATTTGCATCGCCTTGGTGATCTTCTGCGTCGACTTGACGGAGGCGATCCGGTTTCTGAGGTCCTTGAGCGACGGCATCGCTTGGCGTCTCCGCCCCGCGCTTCGATCGAGCGCGGGGTCCGGTTGGTGGAATTTGCGGTCAGGCGAAGCTGGCGGCGAACGAATCCACCGCCGACTTGAGCTTGGCTTCGACGTTGGGCGCCAGATCGTTGGACGAGCGGATCGCTTCCAGGATGTCGGGGTTCTTCGAGCGCAGGTTGGCAAGCAGCCCATCCTCGAACGGACGAACCTGGCTCAGCGCCAGCTTGTCGAGATAGCCGTTGACGCCGGCATAAATGACGCAGACCTGCTCTTCCATCTTGAGCGGCGAGAACTGCGGCTGCTTGAGGAGCTCGGTCAGGCGCGCGCCGCGATTGAGCAGGCGCTGGGTGACCGCGTCGAGGTCGGAGCCGAACTGGGCGAAGGCCGCCATCTCGCGATATTGCGCAAGCTCGCCCTTGATCTTGCCGGCGACCTTCTTCGTCGCCTTGGTCTGGGCCGAGGAGCCCACGCGCGACACCGAGAGTCCGACGTTCACCGCCGGGCGGACGCCCTGGTAGAAGAGATCGGTCTCGAGGAAGATCTGACCGTCGGTGATCGAGATCACGTTGGTCGGGATGTAGGCCGAGACGTCGTTGGCCTGAGTCTCAATGATCGGGAGCGCGGTCAGCGACCCCGAGCCGTTGTCCTGGTTGAGCTTGGCGGCGCGCTCGAGCAGGCGGGAGTGCAGATAGAAGACGTCGCCCGGGTAGGCTTCGCGGCCCGGCGGACGGCGGAGCAACAGCGACATCTGGCGGTAGGCGACGGCCTGCTTGCTGAGATCGTCATAAATGATGACCGCGTGCATGCCGTTGTCGCGGAAATATTCGCCCATGGCGCAGCCGGAGAAGGGAGCGAGATACTGCATCGGGGCCGGGTCGGAGGCGGTGGCGGCGACGACGATGGAATATTCGAGCGCGCCGTTCTCCTCTAGGACCTTGACGAACTGGGCGACGGTCGAACGCTTCTGGCCGACCGCCACGTAGACGCAGTAGAGCTTGCGGTTCTCGTCGTTACCCTGATTCAACGGCTTCTGGTTGAGGATGGTGTCGAGCGCGATCGCGGTTTTTCCGGTCTGGCGGTCACCGATGATGAGCTCGCGCTGGCCGCGTCCGATCGGGATCATCGCGTCGATCGCCTTGAGGCCGGTCGCCATGGGCTCATTGACCGACTTGCGCGGAATGATGCCGGGCGCCTTTATGTCGACGCGGGCGCGGCGGGTGGCGTTGACCGGGCCCTTCCCGTCGATCGGGTTGCCGAGCGCGTCGACGACGCGGCCGAGGAGCTCCTTGCCAACCGGAACGTCGACGATCGCGCCGGTGCGCTTGACCGTCTGGCCTTCCTTGATCTCGCGGTCGGCGCCGAAAAGGACGATGCCTACGTTGTCCGTCTCGAGGTTCAGCGCCATGCCGCGTGTGCCGTTCTCGAACTCGACCATCTCGCCGGCCTCGACTTTGTCGAGCCCGTAGGCGCGCGCGATGCCGTCGCCGACGCTCAGCACCTGACCGACTTCGGTCACCTCCGCCTCAGCGCCGAAATTGGCGATCTGGCTCTTGAGAATCGAAGAAATTTCTGCGGCGCGGATATCCATCAGCCAACCTCTTTCATGGCTAGGCGAATTGCGTTGAGCTTGGTTCGAAGCGAGCCGTCAATCATGCGCGAGCCGAGCTTGACGGTGAGGCCGCCGATGATCGAGGGGTCCACCTTGACGTCGAGATCGACTTCGCGGCCGCCCGAGGCGGCCTTCAGCTGGTCCTTGAGGGCGGCGAGGTTCGCGTCGGAGATCGCCATTGCGGTCGTGACCTCGGCGCGCGTGACGCCGCGACTCGCGTCGTAGAGCTTGCGATAAGCCGCGATCATGCCGCGGATGAAGAAGAGGCGGCGCTTGACCGTGACGAGGCGGACGAAATTGGCGGCGATCCCGCCAATGTCTTCCCGGTCGAGAATCGCGTCGAGCCCCTTGAGCTGGTCGGCGGCTGAAAAAACGGGGCTTCGGACGAGCCGCTCGAGATCGGGGCTTTCGGCGATGAGGGCGTCGAGTTTCGCCAGAGCCTGGGCGACGGAATCGGTCTGACGATTGTCCTGGGCAAGAGAAAAGAGGGCGGATGCATAACGGCCGGCGACGTCGGAAACGACGAACTCGTCTTGTGTCAAAGCTCGTGACCTCAGGAAGGCGTCGACAGCGCGCGGTGAAGCCTTCTCGACCGTCGCCAGCCCCGGAATTCGTGCGGATTCCGCTTCGCAGATTTGTAGCGCGCGGACCGGTCCGACCCCAAAGGCGGCCGTTGCCTAACATAGGACTTTTCGTGGCGCAACCTGGGAAACCGCGGGAATCCCGGGACCTCGACCAAAGGCGAAAAGCGGCGCGGGGTCTATGGCTGCGAGGGCTCCGCACGCCGCCAGCCCTTTAGCCGTCCTTATCCCGCCAAACTTCCAACCAGGATGAAGGCTCGGGCTCGAGCGAAGGCAGGGAGCGGTCTGTGAAACACGGTGAGAGGGTCGTAGACGTCGGCGAGGCATGCGATGCCCCTGCGCGAGGACATGATGACGGCTTTCTGGGACGCCATCCAGCGCCCTGGAGGCGCGATCGGACGAGGCCCGCGGCGCTGGTATGTCGAGATCCATCCAGGGATGTTCGGCGGCTTCGTCGAGCTATGCTCGCACCCGCGGTTCGTCGCGATATGCGTCGCGACGCTCGGGACCGATTACACGATCGTCGAAATCGGGTTCGACACACCGTTTCAGGGCGCGATGAACCTGCCTTGGCACCGGGACTTTCCCTCCCCGCCCAACACCTGGCGCGACTATCGCCTCACCTCGTTCACCTTCAACCTGACCGGCGTCGACTTCACCCCCGACATGGGCCCGTTCGAGATTGCGATCGGCGCCCAGTGGGAGTACGGGCGCGCCTGGAAACACGAGATGTTCCCGCCGGGGTAGCTCTGGCCGTTCTTCGCCGGGCGGGCGGTGGGCGAATATCCCCAGGCCGGTGACATCTCCTGTCGCTCGGCGCTCACCATCCATCGCGGCACGGCGCATGCTTCGCCGGTCGCCCGCCCGGTGCTGGTCCCCGGAGTCGACGCGCCGGGGGCCGGCCACGACAAGCTGCACGACCTCATGGTCACGCAGGACTATCACGGCGCTTTGCCGCCGATCGTGGGCGATCACCTTGTCTGCCGCGTGGTCGACAAGCTTCAGCCGGTGATCCAGAAGCACGACATCGAGGGGCTCGTGATGGGCGTGCCCTGACGAGTTGAGGGCGGTTTCCTTCCCAGCCACGCCCTGCTAATCCCGCCCTATGACCGCCCACCCAATCGACAACATCCGCAACTTCGCGATCGTCGCCCATATCGACCACGGCAAGTCGACGCTCGCCGACCGCCTCATCCAGCAGACCGGAACCGTAGCCGAGCGCGACATGGTCGAGCAAGTGCTCGATTCGATGGACATCGAGCGCGAGCGCGGCATCACCATCAAGGCGCAGACGGTCCGGCTCGAATACCGCGCCAAGAACGGCCAGACCTACATCCTTAACCTGATGGACACACCCGGCCACGTCGACTTCGCCTATGAGGTGTCGCGCTCGCTCGCCGCCTGCGAGGGGTCGCTGCTCGTCGTCGACGCGAGCCAGGGGGTCGAGGCGCAGACGCTCGCCAACGTCTATCACGCGCTCGACGCGGGGCATGAGATCGTGCCGGTGCTGAACAAGATCGACTTGCCGGCGTCCGAGCCCGACCGGATCAAGGCGCAGATCGAGGACGTCATCGGCCTCGACGCGTCGGAGGCGGTGCCGATCTCGGCCAAGACCGGCCTTAACGTCGATCTCGTGCTCGAGGCGATCGTCGAGCGTCTGCCGCCGCCGAAGGGCGACGAGACGGCGCCCTTGAAGGCACTCCTGGTCAATTCCTGGTACGACGCCTATCTCGGCGTCGTCGTGCTAGTCCGCGTCGTCGACGGCTTTTTCCGCAAGGGGATGCGCATCCGCATGATGGGGTCGGGCGCGGCCTACGAAGTCGACCGGATCGGCGTCTTCCGACCCAAGATGGCGGAGACTGACGTTCTCGGGCCGGGAGAGATCGGCTACATCACAGCCCAGATCAAGCAGGTGGCCGACACGAGAGTCGGCGACACGATCACCGACGACCGTAAGCCCACAGCCGAGGCGCTGCCGGGCTTCAAGCCGGCCCAGCCGGTCGTCTTCTGCGGCCTGTTCCCAACCGACGCGGCCGATTTCGAGGCTTTGCGCGCGGCGATGGGCCGGCTCCGCCTCAACGACGCGAGCTTCTCCTACGAGATGGAGACTTCCGCCGCGCTCGGCTTCGGCTTCCGCTGCGGCTTTCTCGGGCTGTTGCATCTCGAGATCATCCAGGAGCGGCTCGAGCGGGAGTTCAACCTCGACCTGATCGCCACCGCCCCCTCGGTCATCTACAAGATCGGGCTGACCGACAAGTCCGAGATCGAGCTGCACAACCCGGCCGACATGCCGGATCCGGTCAAGATTACTGAAATCCGGGAGCCGTGGATCAAGGCGACCATCCTGACCCCCGACGACTATCTCGGCGCGATCCTAAAACTCTGTCAGGACCGGCGCGGCAATCAGCTCGACCTGAATTACGTCGGCAAGCGGGCGATAGTGGTTTACGAATTGCCGCTGAACGAAGTGGTGTTCGATTTCTACGATCGCCTGAAGTCGATCTCGAAGGGTTACTCCTCGTTCGACTACCAGCTCGCCGACTACCGGCCGGGCGACCTGGTGAAAATGTCAATTCTCGTCAATAGCGAGCCTGTCGACGCGCTCTCCATGCTCGTCCACCGCGACCGGGCCGAGAGTCGCGGCCGTGCGATGGTCGAGAAGCTGAAGGACCTCATCCCGCCGCACATGTTCCAGATTCCGGTCCAGGCGGCGATCGGGGCGAAAATCATCGCCCGCGAGACGATCCGCGCCTTGCGCAAGGACGTGACGGCCAAATGCTACGGTGGCGACGCCACCCGCAAGCGCAAGCTCCTCGAGAAACAGAAGGCGGGCAAGAGGAAAATGCGCCAGTTCGGGAAGGTCGACATCCCGCAGGAGGCGTTCATCCAGGCCCTGAAAATGGACAGCTAAGCGGCAGCAAGCCCAATCGGATGCTCCACGGCGCCCATCCAAGCGGTCCGGCGGTGACAAAGCGACGGTTTCGACTCGAGGGCCGCCGTGCCCTTCGATCGACCCCGTCAACCGAAGGGTAAGATCAGAGGCGCACTCATATGGGTAAATACGGCTTGCCTGCCGCCGAAAAGTCCGCAATGGCTAACTCTCGGGACAGTCGCACCGACGAATTGCGGCGCCCCCGCTGGGATTTGCCTTCCTGAGAGGCAGAATTATTCGGTTACAACCGGCAGGGTAGAACTGAGGCGGGTCATGCGAAAACCCGAGAACGAACCGCCGTCGAGCGAGACTTCGACTGAGACGCGGACTGCCATTGAGGCGTCGGAGGAGGGCTTACGTCTGATAAGCGCCTTCTTGAGAATCCGTGATCCTACCCTTCGTGCCGTCGCAATCGACTTGATTTCGAAGTTGGCTGAGCGGAGTGAACAGGCTTAGCAGGGTCTTCTCGGTCGGCCCGCTCGGCAAATAATACAGCTGGGCAGCGCGAAGCGGCGGCGAATGCAAGGCGTCGCGCGGCTCCTCGGCGGCTTCACGATCGTTGCTTCGCTTCTTGAGATGCAGGAGCGCCATGCTGAGCAAATAAACGAGGAGGTTGTCGCCGAGCGATACTGCCTCTCTCCTGCTGTGGATAAGTCCATCGGCGAGTTTTTGAAGCGCTCCAGGCTCAGACATTCGAATCCCCATCCCGCAGAACCCGGAACCGATGTTCACACACACAATTGCCGCAATCAACAAAAAATGGCTCCTCTGTGGAAAAAAAGTGGCAGGTAAGGTAAGGCGAAACCGGAGTTGTTATTCTTAGATAGACATAGCGGCCGGCTCGAGGCGGTTCGCGCTCTTCAAGCAGCGCGAACAAAAAGGAGCCGACGGACCGTCGCGACGCCGGTGAGGATGACAATCCCGCCGAATTCGTCCAGCACCCGGATCTTGCAGCCGGGCTGGTCGAATTCTTCGGCGAGCCGGGAGATCTCGGGCCACGCGGGACGCGTGTCCGGCAGCCCGACCGCCGCCTCGCCACGATCACCGCACCGTCCCGCAGCACTTCAAAATCGTAGTGGTGCAAGCCGGCGCTGCCGGTCCGTGCCTGTCGCGCAGTCTCTCGAACATTTCGATTGCGCTTTCGTGAAGAGACATCGAAAAGGTTCTGCGCGAACGCCGTGCTGGGACGTGAAGGCGTTCGGCGATAAGAAGGCGTGCCGAATAAGGTTCGGCCATTCCGTCTCCGGGTCGGCAACGTCCGCTGGCTGTTCCGACGCCGAACGCTGGGAGGTGAGCTTCTTGCCGCGCGTCCGACATTCCGAAAGCGCCCTTTATCTTCTGGCGGCCGACCTGATGAACTCCCCGCCTATCGTCGCGGCCGACACCGCTTCCGTGCGCGAGGTCGCGCGCCTGATGCTGGAGCACCGCGTCGGCGGCGTCCCGGTGATCGACGCTTCGGGCGGGGCGGTCGGGATGGCGAGCGACGGCGACCTGCTGGGCCGCCGGTCCTCAGACGGCCACCCTGACTGGTGGCTGAGGATCCTTGCTGACGGGGTTTCCGCAAATGAAATCTCCGGTCACGGCAACGACCGCCCGGTGCGTGAAGTCATGTCCGCGCCGTTGATATCCATCTCGCGCGGCGCGCCAGTCCAGGACATTGCCGAAGCTCTGCAGGCTCACCGCATCAAGCGGCTGCCGGTGATCGAGGACGGCCGCGTGCTCGGGATCGTCAGCCGGGCAGACCTGCTGTGCGTCGTCGAAAGCGTGCCGAAAGCCCGGTTCGAAGAGGACACCGGCGCCGGAATTCTGGGGTTTCTCGAGTCCCTGATCGGGGGCGCTTCACTGCGCGGCGTTCTCGACCGCAGCGGCGGCGGGCCATCCGACGGCCCGACCCGGCAGGCCCCGCAGCCGCAGATGTTCTCGGCGTCCGCCTTTCGCCACAACGTCCACGCTTTCAAGGAGGAAAGCTTCGATCGGAAGCAGGTTGCGCGGCGGGAGGCGGAGCTCGACCGCCGCCGCCAGATCAAGGCCCTGCTCGATCACCATGTAAGCGCCCAATTGTGGCGGGAGTTGCTCGAACATGCCGAACTCGCGGCCCGCGGGGGAGAGCAGGAGCTGATGCTGCTGCGCTTTCCCTCAGACCTCTGCACCGACGGCGGCCGCAAGATCGACGTCGTCGAAAAAGGTTGGGAGGAGACGCTGCGGGGCGAAGCGGCCGAGATCTATGATCGCTGGAGGAAGGAGCTGAAGCCGCAGGGGTTCGGCCTCGCCGCCCGCATCGTCAGCTTCGACGAAGAGGGCGCCATCGGCGACATCGGCCTCTATCTCACCTGGGGGGAATAGGTTGGACCCGGCTCCGCTGCCTGAGGGCGACTGACTCTCGGACCTCGCCTACTGATCTCGGTCGGGCGCTCCCGAGACGCTGGCGCAGAAGACGTAGCCGACGCCGCGCACCGAGCGTATGAGCGGTAGGGCGGGATCGAGGTCGATCTTCTTGCGCAGCCGCGCGACGAGCGTGTCGATCGAGCGGTCGAAATAGGTCCAGGTCCGGCCGCGGAGGTCGCGAAGCAGCGCATTGCGCGACAGCGGCCGTCCCGGTTCGCGAAGAAAGACAGTTAGGAGACCGTATTCCGACGCCGTCAGATCGACGTGTCGGCCCGCCGGGTCCACGCACTGGCGCGTCACGGCGTCAAGAGCCCAATCCGCGAAGCGCCAGCGACGCGCCCGCCGAGCGCCCGGCGGAGCGGCTACCGGGGTGAAGAACTCGATCTGCCCCAGACGCTGGGCGTTTTCGATGATCGCCTGATCGGGGCGGTCGCCGGCGAGGACGAGGATGCGCATTGAATGTCCTCCATCGGTACCGCCGTCCGCGGCGATTCGTCGTCGAGTTGGCGCGAGCGTCGCACATGCTGAACGGCTGTCAATAATTGACGTTGCGTGAGAAGGGGAAATTATTCTCCCTGGCCGATGGCCTCTGCGACTGAGAGGCAATACTTTCGTTGCTGACGCCGCGCTGCCTCGCTCGCCGGCGCGATCGCCGTTGGGCGCTCGCGCGGAGAGGCGGCTCTGATCGCCCGATCGGATATCGACGAGACGGCCGCCGACGCCTGCTGCCGCAAGGGAATTAACGGAGACGCAGCCATTCGCGCCTAGCGTTTCGCCATCGACCGAACGCCCCGCCGCCGATGACCACGACCACCGCCGCCTATCTGTCCGTTTCGCAGAATCTCGCGCGCTATCAGACGATGACCGCGGCCGAGCCCGCGGTGAAGTCGGCGACGGCCTATTACGAGGCGAACATCGGCAAGGTGACGTCCATCCAGGACTTCGTCGGCAACTACCGGCTCTTATCCTATGCGCTCGACGCCTACGGCCTGGGCGATCAGGTCGACAACAAGGCGCTGATCACTAAGGTGCTCGAGGGCGGGGTCTCCAATCCGAAAAGCCTCGCCAACACGCTCAGCAATTCCAACTGGAAAGCCTTCGCCGCGGCATTCGATTTCGTCGGCAAGGGGGCGTCGTCCGTGTCTTCGGCGAGCGCCGTCGGGACGACGACCGGCGATTATGTAGAACAGCAGCTCGAAAGCGACCAGGGCGCGCAGGACGTCGGCGTCCAGCTCGCGCTCTACTTCCAGCGCGTCGCGCCGACCGTCACCAGCGAATACGGCATCCTCGCCGACCCGAGCCTTCTCGAAGTCGCGCAGACGATCTTCGGGATGTCGCCTGAGACCAGCTCGACCAACATCGACGTCCAGGCTCAGACGCTGTCGAAGCTGATGCCGCTCTCGGATCTGCAGGATCCCAAGAAGTTGCAGCAGCTCACCGAGCGCTTCACCGCGATGTACGATCTGACCTACGGACCTGGCTCGGGCGCGACGACGTCGCTCACCGCGCCGTCGAACAACTCCAGTTCGAACGTGTCAGCCGCGTCGGCGATCCTGGCTGGCGTCATCGACTCGAACGGTCAGGCGATCGGCAGCTCGATGAACGCCTTCACCGGCGCTTCGACTCCGATGTTCTCCGACGCGCTGATGACGAGCCTGCAGAAGTTCTCGCTGGGCGGTTGACGCCATGGTCGGAAAAGTGCGTAAGGCCGAATTCGCTGAGAACAGCGAATTAACAGCGACTTCTTTGCCGTCGCGGGCGCTCCGACCCACGTTTTTCGGCGGAAACGCGGGCGAGTCGAGGGCTTCGGGCCAAACGCTGGCAGCGAATTGGAACAGCGAATTCGTTCGTCCGTCTGAGCGAATTTTTTCGCCGGAACAGCGAATTTGACACGCGCGCATCTCAAGCCGAGCCCGCAAGCGAAAGGCTCGCGCAAGCGGCGCGCCGGACCCTGCCGCCTCATGCGCCGTAGCCAACTTGCGCAACCCCTTGCGCTCGCTTCGTCTCCCGAATCCGATGCGCTCTACGCCGCGGCTTGCCGGCTTTGGAGCGAGGGCCGGCGCGAGGCGGCGATCGCGCGCCTCGACGAGGCGTTGCGGCGCCGGCCCGACTTCGCCGCGGCCCTCAGCATGGGCGGGTACATGCTGAGCCGGTGCGGCGAACCCGCGATGCGGCGCTGCGCTTCTATCGGCAGGCGGTCAAGCTCGATCCGTCACTCGCTCATCGCCCATGTCAACGCTCGGCAAGCTCATGTTCGACATGGGCCGCTTCGAGGAGGCGCTCGCGGCCTTCGAGGCGGCGACCGCGCTTGCGCCTGCCGACGCCGACGCGTGGTGCAGCCGCGCCGGGGCGTTGCGTGAGCTCGGACGCCTGCAGGAGTCGCTCGAGGCGGCGCAGCGCGCCCTGGCGCTTCGGCCCGACTTCCCCGAGGCGGCGATCAACCTCGGCAACGCGCTCCTCAAGCTCGACCGCATGGAGGAGGCGCTCGACGCCTATCGCCGCGCCGCGGATGCGCGTCCCGGCTTCGCCCAAGCCAAATGCGGCGAGGCGCTGGCGTTGCGCAATCTCGGGCGCTTTGACGAAGCGCTCGAGGCGTTCGAGGCCGCCGAGGCGCTGGGCAGCCGGGAAGCTGTCGCCGGAAAGGGCTGCCTCCTGCTCACCCTCGGCGATTTCGAGCGCGGTTGGGAGGGCTACGAGGCGCGCTGGCTTCAGGGCAAGTCGCTCGCGGAGGCGCTCGGCGCGCGATTTCCGACCTGGCAGGGGCTCGGTCGGCCGGGCGAGCGCGTGCTCGTGCTCAACGACCATGGGGCCGGCGACACGATCCAGTTCGTCCGCTATCTGCCGCTGATGGCCGCCGCCGGCGTCGAGACCACCTTCGTCTGTCCGCCGAGGTTGCACCGGCTTCTCTCGTCCCGGATCACGGCGCGCTTCGTCGAATTCGCCGCCGGATGAGCGGTTCGACGCGCAGATCGCGATCAGCAGTCTGCCCCGGGCCTTCCGGACCCGTCTTGGCGCCATCCCGGCGACCGCGCCCTATCTGGGCGCCGAACCCGAGCTGGTCGAAAAATGGGCCGAACGGATCGGGCCGGCGGGATTCAAGATCGGCGTCGTCTGGCAGGGCAACCCGCACCCGGACGCGGACCGCGCCCGCTCCATGCCGCTCCTCGCGCTCGCGCCGCTCGCGACGATCGCAGGCGTCAGGCTCATCTCGCTGCAGAAGGGTTTCGGCGAGGAGCAACTGAGCGATTTGCCGCCGGCCATGCGGGTCGAAACGCTGGGGGCGGATTTCGACGCCGGCCCCGACGCCTTCGTCGACGCCGCGGCGGCGATGATGCGCCTCGATCTCGTCGTCACCTGCGACACGTCGATCGCCCATCTGGCCGGCGCTTTGGCGCGGCCGGTCTGGGTCGCGCTGAAGAGCGACGCCGAATGGCGGTGGATGACGGACAGGAAAGATTCGCCCTGGTACCCGACGATGCGGCTCTTCCGCCAGCGCCGGCGCGGGGACTGGAGGGAGGTGTTCGAAGCGATGGCGGAAGAGCTCCGACATATGCTCGCGAGCCGCCCCCCGCAAATGATTCGAGCGCCGTGCTCGATCGGCGAACTGATCGACAAGATCACGATCCTGCGCATCAAGGCCGAGCGGATCGCAGACGCCAGCAAGCTCGGCAACATTCGCCGCGAGCTCGAGCTGCTCGAGGACATCGCGCGAGACGAGGGCCTGGTGGGCGCCGCGATCGAATCGCTCGCCGACCGGCTCGCCCAGGTCAACGCGAGCCTCTGGGACGTCGAGGACGCGCTCCGGGCGTGCGAGCGCGAGGGCGACTTCGCTTCGCGTTTCGTGGCCCTGTCGCGCTCCGTCTATGTCCTCAATGACGAGCGCGCCGCCCTGAAGCGCGCCGCCAACGACCTGTTCGGCTCCGCATTGATCGAGGAAAAGAGTTATGGGTGAAGGGCCGGCCAGGGACGCGGAACGGCGGCCTTGTCTGTTCGAGAATGAAACTGTGCGCGGCAGAGGGTAGGGGTCAATTCGAATTTCGGTTTCCCCTTTCCGGGCGACGAGGCAGTCCGGGAACGCTTGCACGGTCGGATTGATCACGTCTGCGAGGAACGCCCCGCGCGAAGGGCGGGAAACTCCGAAAAAGCACGGCTTTCTGTTAGCCCAACGCTCGATGTCGGCGAATCCGCAGCCCAGCCATCGCGCCGCACGGCATGATGAGCAGAACTCTCACGCCGAAATTTAGCCCCTCGTCAAAGCGATTGCCTGGACCGGTTCTCGCTCTCGCCTTGACATGTACCAACTAGTTAATTAGCGTCCCAAGTCTCCAAAACGCCGCGCCAATCCGAGAGCTTCGCCGCGAGGGGTGAGGCCGCCCGCTTGGGATCGCGTGGGCGCTCGAAGGAAGCGGACGACGTATCGACCGACGAAGCGCGGGCTTCGCCCGCAGTGTCCAAAACTTGAAATGGGAGGAGATCGTGAATTCCAGGGCTCGTATCGCCGTGTCCGCCGCAGGCGTCGCCGCGGCTGCTATGTGGGCGCAAGGCTTCGCTCAGGAAGCGCATGCTGCGTCCAAGGGCGAGATCGTCGCCTTCATCATATCGAGTACAAACCCGTATATCGGGCAGTGGCGTAAGGGCGCTGAGGCCAAAGCCAAGGAGCTTGGCTACGACATCAAAATCATCGAGAACAATTTCAATCAGACCGAAGAGGACAGTCAGGTCCAGCAGGAACTGGCGTCCGGCGAAAAGGCTGCTGGGTACATCTGGTGGCCGATGCAGAACGCGGCTGGCATCGCGTCACTCCGCGCCCTGTCCAAGACGGGCGCTCCGGTCATCCTGACCAACCAATATCCGGTTAAGGGAAGCGATCCCTATTGGACCGCCTATGCCGGCGCCAGCGACATTCTCAGCGGAAAGACCGCTGCCGATTTGTTGCTTGCGGCTTGCGCGCAGCAGACCAAGGTCAAGTGCGACAAAGGGGTCATTATTCGCTTTCCGGCCGGATATTCCGCCGGCGACGACCGCGTGAAGGGCTTCGAGGATGAAGTGAAAGGCAAGCTGACCACGGTCGATGTGGTCCCCTCCGGCGGCTTCATGGAGGACGACGGATACAAAGTGGCGTCGCAGATCATTCCCGCGCACAAGGCCGGTTTGACCTGGATTTATACTGAAAACGACTCGATGGGCGGCGCAGCCGCGCAAGCGCTCAAGGAAAACGGTCTCACGCCGGGGAAAGACGTGTTCGTCGTCGGCGGAACCTGCCACGGCGACCCGACGCACGTGAACAATGGCGACCTCGTCGGCACCGCCATTCAGTCTGGATATTTCGAAGGGTGGCTCGCCGTGCAGACCCTCGCGAAATACAAGGAAACCGGAAAGGTGCAGCCTGGAGAGATGTTTTACCCGAACAACCCGGATGCGCCTCCGCCCGACGCCGGTGCGCCCTATCGCTTCAACTTCATACCGAATCCGGCGGTCGGCAACACCAAGGCCGATCACGACAAGGCCAAGATGTGGGGCAAGACGATGAAAGAACTGTGCGAGTTCTGACGCCCCGGGAGCGCTGCGGCGCGACGAACCTGCTGCAGCCGTCTGGGAGCGCGCCATACTGAGAATGTCGCAAATCACCAAACGCTATGGAGCGGCGGTCGCCTTGGAGAGCGCCGACCTCTCCGTCGCGCGCGGTGAAGTCATGGCGCTTCTCGGCGAGAACGGCGCCGGCAAGTCGACCCTCGTGAAGATACTCGCGGGGTTGGTGCAGCCGGATTCGGGGGAAGTGGAAATCGATCGACAAGCGCGGCGCCTGACGACACCGGGCCACGCCAGGGCCGCCGGCGTCGGCTATGTCGCACAGGAGTTGAGCATCATCGAGCAGATGTCGGCGGCGGAAAACGTGTTTCTCGGCGATTCCCGCGCCGGGTGGCTGCAGACGCCGCGGAAACTCGCGAAGCAGGCGCGGCCGTATCTGGACTTGATGGGGCTTTCCCACATCGATCCCTTGGCGCCGGCGGGCTCGCTTTCGGTCGGGGAGCGGCAACTGGTCGAAATCGCCCGCCTTTTGTCGAGAAAGGCGCGCATCGCCATACTCGACGAGCCGACGGCGGCGCTGGCCGACGCGGAGATACACAAGGTCGCCAACGCGGTCAGGGCGCTGGCCGCCGAAGGCTGCGCCGTGGTCTACGTCACGCACCGCCTGCGTGAGGTGTTCCAACTGTGCAGTCGAGTCACCGTGCTTCGCAACGCCAGAAGCTTTCCTCCAATGGAGACCGCTTCGCTCGACGTCAATCAACTTATCGAAAAAATGCTTGGACGCCGGCTTGACCAGATGTTTCCCGAGAGGTCCTCGACCAAAGGCGCGGAATTGCTATCCCTGCGCGATTGCGCCGGCGATGGTCTTCACTCGCCGGTCAATCTGGCGGTCAGGAGCGGAGAGATCGTCGCCCTCGCCGGACAGGTCGGCAGCGGAACCAGCGCCGTTTTGCGGATCGTTTCGGGTCAGACGCCGTTGGCATCGGGGTCGATCATGCTCGGCGGCGTGAATTATGCGCCAACGTCCTTGCGCGATGCGATTTCGAAAGGGGTCGCCTTTTGCTCCGACGATCGCAAGCGAGATGGCATATTCGCGGGCAGAAGCGTCATCGAAAATCTTTCCGCGCCGGCGCTGCCGCGGGTGACTCGTCTCGGACTGATTGACCGCGGTCTAGAGCGGGCTTTCGCAGAAGGGATCGCAAAGCAGTTTGAGATTGACGAGGGTCATATGACGCGCGCCTCCGGAATGCTGAGCGGCGGCAATCAACAGAAGGTCGCGCTCGGCAAATGGGTGGGAATTCTCGCCCCGCGCCATTTTGGTCCAAGAGCCCACTCGAGGCGTCGACGTCGGCGCGCGCGCCGAGATCTATCGACAGCTCCGCAAGCTGGCGAACGACGGCGTCGCGATCGTCTTCGGTTCCTCCGACACGCAGGAGGTCATCGGCCTCGCCGATCGCGTGGCGACTTTCTACCATGGGAGAATGATACGCGCGATGGATGCCGCCGAGGCGACCGCGGAGGCGATCACCAGGGACGTTACTCATCCCGAAGCTCACGCGGCCGAGTTGAGAGCGTGATCCGATGTCCGCCGGCAGGCTTTCGACCGTAACGCCTGCCGCAAGGGGCAGCATCGGGATTTACATAGGCCTGCTCGTTGCGGCTGTGGCGGCTTTCCTGCTCGGGGGTTGGTTCAGCCCAGCATTTCTCACCGTCGACAATATGTTCGTCGTTGTCCGCGCGGCGTCGATCACAGGGATCGTAGCCGTGGGCATGAGCTACGTGACGATATCAGGCAATCTGTTCGCTTTGTCGGCCGGGCAACTCGCGGCGTTGCTGAGCGTCATCTTCGCATTGCTTGTCCGTAGCGATCTTGGTGCGGGGCTGAGTTGCGTCTGCGTCTGCATCGTCGCGGTGTTGGCTGGGCTTCTGCAGGGTTACGCCATAACCATGATTAGGAATCCGATCATCGCCACGATCGCCTTTGGCGCGGTTTTCGTGGGGTTGGCGGCCTACGTAAGCGGCAACGGCAACGTTCGCATTCACGACGCGACGGCGACCTGGATCGGCACCGTGCGGCCTCTCGGCGTTCCCATTCAAAGCTACGTCTTCGTCGTCTGGGCTTTACTGGCGACGTTCCTGTTGAAGCGTACGCGTTGGGGCCGGCTGATAACGCTCAGCGGGGCGAATCGCCTCGCCGCCGCGGCGACCGGACTGCGCGCCGATCTCGCGACAGCCGTGGCGATGTCCATGCTTGCTCTCAGTTGCGCTATCGTGGCGATCTTCGCCGTCTCCCAGTTCTCGTCGGCCAAGGCCGACATGTTCTCCGGGCTCGACATCGATTGCATCGCCTCCGTGCTGGTTGGAGGCGTCGCGTTGCGCGGCGGACAAGGGTCGCCGGTGCGGGCGGCGCTCGGCGCGGTGCTGATCGCCCTGTTGCAGAACTATCTTCTGCTGCGATCCTTGCCCACCGGCGTTCGGCTCGCGATCGTCGGGATTCTCGTTGTTGCGGCGACGTCGGGATTCCACCTCCTTCAAAGGAGGGGGCAATGAACTTGGCGAGCGGGGAATTCGTCGCGCGCGCGACGCTGGCGATCGTAGTGTATCTTGTGCTGGCCGCGCAAATGCCCAACTTCCACACAGCCATCGGCATCGCGGCTTTGCTGGACGGCGCGGTCATGACGGGGCTGGTCGCGGTCGGCGTGGGCCTTACGATGATTGCGGGCGAACTCGACCTTTCGGTTGGCTCGATGGCGGCCTTGGCGAGCGTTTGCGTCGTGAAAATGATCGGCTTCGGGATTGGCGTCGCGCCGGCGCTCGCCATTGCAGTGGCCGGTGCCGCAGCGTTCGGCGCGGCGCAGGGCTTGGCGATCGCCGTGCTCAATATCAATTCGCTCGTGTTCACAGTCGGGACGTTGATAGGCCTGCGCGGCGTCGCGCTGATCGTCGCCAACGAGACCACTCCGACCCTGCCTATAGACATGTTGTATATTTCGGACGCCGTGAGCAGCCGGTTCTGGATGTTCTCGCCGCTGAGCGCCGCAATGTTGGTTACGTTCGCGCTCGCCGGACTATTTGCAACGCGAACGATCTGGGGGCGTGAGATCTACGCGATTGGGGGAGGACGGACCGAATCTCTGGCCGCCGGCGTCCCCCAGCGTCGACCGATCGTCATCGCCTTCGCGGCCGCGGCTGGGCTTGCGGCGTTCGCTGGCGGCTTGATTTCCATTCGCTCCGGTAGTGCGAGCCCGCTCGGCTTTGAAGCCGTGCTTTTGGAGGCGGTCGCCGCATGTCTCATCGGCGGTGTCGCCCTCGAAGGCGGCAAGGGCGGCTTTCTCGGCATATTGATTGGGCTGTTCACGATCCGGCTGGTTATCGCCGGCATGGGCAACATCGGCGCGCCGTTCTGGGCGCAAGATCTGGTCGTCGGACTGATGCTGATGTTCGTCGTCGCGACCGAAGCCGTCTCCGCCGCGCTGGGGCGCCGTCGTGTCCGCGCGAAGGGTCGGGCGGGATATCCTTATCCGAAAGCGTGAGGTCTCCATGCCGACGATTTGGGAAAATTCCGAGACAGAACAGGCAACAAGTCCGGCTCTCGGCGAAGATTGGTTTCCCTCGCCCTGGGGAACCGAGGACGAGAAGGGCGCCGGCAATCTTCTCACCCAGGAGAAGACGCTTGCCGCGGCGAGGCTCATCAGGACTGGACAAATCGTGAAGCTGGGATTTCCGTATGCCAAGGGAATGCCGCTCTCTCCGGGTCGGAGTTTTGAACTGCGCATGCCTGGCGGCCCCACAGGGGGGCCGGAGGGTCGGCGAAGCCGAACCGTTTGGAACGACGATTTTCTGGCGACCGAAATCGGCCAGATCGGCACCCATATGGACGCGCTGGGCCATGCGGGCTGCGCCTGCGGCCTGGGCAAGACGCTGTTCTACAATGGCAACGACCTCAAACAATGCTGGACGCCTTACGGGTTGAAGAAACTCGGCATCGAGAAGGCGCCGACGTTTTTTACGCGGGGCGTCCTGCTGGACGTGCAACGCCTCAAGGGCGGTCCGCTCGCGCCGGGGGTAGAGATCGGCCCGGATGACCTCCAGGCTTGCGTCGCCGCGCAGGGATTGCCCGATCCCTGGCTGACGCCCGGCGACGCCGTTCTCATTCGCACTGGGCACGGGTCCCGGTTTTTCAGCCATGCCGCCTCCTGGTACGAAGGCGCGCCGGGACTGGGGCTTGCGGCGGCGCAATTGCTCGCCGCCATGCGGCCATCCATGGTCGGCGCCGACAACTTCGCCGTCGACGTCATCCCGCCTGCGGATCCCGAGGTCGCGCTTCCATGCCATCAGCACCTGATGATGCGGCACGGAATTGATTTGCACGAGGGCATGAACCTCGACGAAATCGCGGGGACGCAGCGCTACGAATTCGCTTACGTGTTTTCGCCCTTGCCGATCGTCGGCGCCACCGGTTCGCCGGGAACGCCTTTTGCCGTGCTGTGAGGTCGACGGCGAAACAGGTTGCATCAGGGGCGCCCCGGTCAGGCGAGAGCGGCGACGTCATGGACGCGGGGACTATGACAAAGAAGCCAGCGCGACGAAGGACTCCGCGGACGAAGGATCCGGAGCGCACCAAGGCTGATATTCTGGCCGTCGCGACGAGGGAGTTCGCAGCCCAAGGCCTGAGCGGATCTCGGATCAACGAGATCGCGGCGCTCACCCGCACCTCCAAGCGAATGATCTACTACTACTTCGGAGGTAAGGAAGCTCTTTATCGCGCGGTTCTCGAGAAGGCCTATTCCGATATCAGGGCGGTCGAAGCTGCGCTTCCTTTGGAACGGCTAGACCCGAAGACAGCGTTGCAGCGCCTCGTCGAGCAGACATTCGAGAACGACGATTCGAACGAAGATTTCGTCAGACTCTGTGGCGATCGAGAACATTCACCGCGCCCGGCATTTCGACAAGGCGAGTTCCCTCCGCACGATCAACTCCGAGGTCATCGCGGCGATCGAGAGAATTCTCGAACGCGGGCGCGCCGAAGGAACGTTCAGGGACGATTTGGATCCGATTGACATCCATATGGCGATCAGCGCCCTTTGCTTTTTCCGCGTCTCAAACAAGTACACTTTTGGGAAATTGTTCGGGGTCGATCTTGAGCATCGGAAACTGCGCCAGAAGCATAAGCGAATGATCGTGGAGGCCGTGCTTCGACTTGTGAGAAAGGAGTAATATTAAGCCCCAAGCCGTCCTGCCGTCCTTCTGGCGAGACCGGGGCCGCGACCGACATTCCAGGTCACCGTGTTTGCCGCGCTGTGCACGATCGCGGTTTCACCGATGAGACGGTTATAAAGACGCGCTCCGACGCCACCGGTCTGCGAATAGCTCCTGATTGCATCGAACGTCTGCGCGGCGGTCAGCCCAAGCAGGCCGGTCGCGGCGCGAACGCTCTCCAGCGCCGCCCACGCCTCCGCGAGCGAAAAGCGAAAGGGCGCATGCTCTCCCCGGCGGGTCAGCGTACTATAGGCCTCGGCGTAGCTGTGCGCGGCGATGGCGAACCGCATGTTGCTTCCGCCTGCGAGCAGCGCGAGAGAGTGTTCATGATGCTCATGGGCCTCGACCAGCATTGCAATCACCACATTGCTGTCGAGCAGTGCGTCGATCTTCAATTGCGCTCGCGCACCGCGTTCAAAGCCGCGTCCGCCTCGGCCGAACTGATTGTCTTTCCTCTTGCCGGCTTCACCAGGATTGGTCCCCGCTGTACGAGACGGCCGGTCTTCGGCGTCGTCCCGGGAGGAACATAGCCGCGCAAGGCGTCCTCCACGATCTGGGTCGCGGTCATTCCAGTCAGTTTCGCAAGTTCACGCGCCCGTGCCCGGGCGAAGGCCGAACGGACGTTGAATTGAACATGGTCGGCGCGCGACATCGGAAGACTCCTTCGAACCTAATATAACGACACAGGAGCGTCTTGGTTAGCAAGAGTTCGCGACGGCTAGCCGAGGCGCCGTCCGCGTCCAGCGCTGGCCTGCCTCGTTCGCGTCCCGACCCCCCGTCCACGATGTCTCCGAACGGGTGTCCATGATGTGCCCGGTCTATACAACTCCCCCACAAGGGGGGAGGACGCCGCGACGGGTTCAAGTCGCGGACTCCTCGGCGCGCGGCCCAAGTTCGATCAGCTTCAGACGGATTGTCTCCAGCACGCCGTCGAGATTGTGGAGCACTTCGGCGTTGGTGAAGCGGAGGACGGCGAACTTGACCCTTTGAAATCTATTTTCGCAGTCTTGCTTGAACCAACACGACTGCAAGAACGATGATCCCGAGGACGCCCTGATAGATCGACGGGGGAACGCCGGCGATGGTCAGCGCGCTGGTGATGCTCGAGAGGCAGATCACGCCGACAAACACGCCGGGAATCGTCCCCTGGCCGCCATACATGTAGACGCCGCCGAGTATGGTCGCGGCGAAGCTCAGGAGGAGATAGTCGGCGCCCTCGCCCGGAGTCGCGCTGATGTTCTGGTAGAGATAGATGATCGCGCCAACCGCGCATAAGAAGCCGGAGAGGCCATAGCAGAGCAGCTTGGTCTTCATGACGGGCACGCCGGCGATCCGCGCGGCCGCTTCGTTGTCGCCGATCGCGTAGATGTAGCGTCCCCATTTGCTGCGGTGGAGGAGGAGGCTCGTCGCGATGAAGGCGGCGATCAGGATGAGGATCGGGAAATAATTCTCGCCGAGCGGAAAGTTGTCGAACAGGGGCGCGATGGAATCATTGTATTCGGAAACGGTGATCGGCTGGCCGGCCGCGAGGATCCATGACATGGAGTCCGCGACGGACAGCATGCCGAGCGTGACGATGAAGGGCGGGATCTTCGTACGCGACACGAACGCGCCGCTGATGAGCCCGGCGATGGTCGCCGCGGCGAGCGCCCCGACCGTGCCGCCGACGATGCCGTAATCCGCGCGAAAGAAGACGATCGCCGAGATCGACATGGCGACGAGCGAACCGACCGCGAGATCGAACCCGCCGCCGATGACGACAAGCGCCTGGCCGAAGGACACGAGGCCGAAGGCGGCGGCGCTGGCGATAACCAGGATCAGATTGGTCGGCCGGATGAAGACGCCGTGCGAGATGACGGTCGCGATGATCAGAACCGCGACCAGGAGGAAAAGCTGATTGTAGCGATGCAGGCTCGCCGTGGCCTTAGTCATTGCGAGTTGCATAATAAACCGCTCCGACCAGAATGGCGCCCTGGATGATTCCCTGGATGTAGGGGGAGACCGCGAAGGCGGTGATCACGCCATAGAGGACGATCAGGATCACCGCCCCGACGATGGCCTTGAAGATGTTTCCGCGGCCGCCGGTGAGCGCGATGCCGCCGAGGACCGCGGCGGTGATTGCCTTGAACTCGTAGCCCTTGCCGACGCTCGGCATTCCGGAGCGCACGTAAGAGGCCATCAGCAATCCGGCTACGCCGTAGAGAACGCCGGCCGCGCCATAGACGCCGATTCGGATCTTGGCGACGGGAATCGCGGAATAGTAAGCCGCGCCCTCGTCGCCCCCGATGGCGTAGACGTAGCGGCCGATCGCGAAATTGGAGCGGACGAAATAGGCGATCGCGCCGATGATGAGGAGGCCGACGAAGAAGAGCGGGATGATCTCGAATGCGCTGCCGAGCGCGATGCGCTGGAACGCCTGGTCCTCAATCGGGATCAGGCGCCCGTTGCTGACGCCGCCGGCAAGGCCGCTTACGACCCACATCATGCCGATGGTCGCGACGATCGGCGGCACGCGGCCCTTTTCGACCAAGAGGCCGTTGCCGAGCCCGATCAGGCCGCAGGCGACGAGGGGAACGAGGATCGCTACGGCGAGCCCGAAATTTGGAATGAGGAAGGCGGAGAGCGTGCCCGCAAACCCCATCACGGCGCCGACCGAGACATCGACGCCGCGGACGATCAAGACCATCGCCTCCCCAAGCGTCGCAATGCCGAGCACCGCCGATAGCTCGAGGACCGTGAACAGGTTGGAGAGATTGTAGAAGGTGCTTGCCTTGAAGATCGCAGCGACGAGCAGGAGCGCGCCGAGGATGACGAAGACGTCGAGCTCTTTCAGGATCGATCGGAAGCTCTGGGGCAAGACGGGTTTCCTTGTCCGGTTCGATTGCCTTCGCCGGCTTAAGTCATCTGAGCCGGCGGGGCGGCGCCTTCAAAGCTCGGACTAGGGGTTTCGACTTCGTACTGGTAATAGCGGACGATCTCGTGCGGCGTGATCGCCTCTCCGGTGAGCGTGCTGACGATCTTGCGGTTGACGATCACGAGAAGCGTGCTGACAAGGCCGATGAGCTCGGCGAATTCGGTGCTGATGACGATGACGCCCCGGCCCGCGGCCGCCATCGCGCGGATGGCGTCGTTGATGTCGTCCTTGGCCCCGATGTCGATGCCCTTGTGGGGTTCGTCCAGGAGGAGCAGCCGATAGCTGTCCTCAAGCCAGCGCGACACGACCACTTTCTGCTGATTGCCGCCGCTGAGCTCGCTCACGAGCGAATCGATCGAGGCCATCTTGGTCTTGATCTGCGCCGCCTTCTTCTCGGCTTCAGCCCTGAGCTCGCGCGTCGGAAGAAAGAAGCGCTTGTTGAAGCTGAGCTTGGGAAGCGAAATGTTCTCCTCGATGTTGCGATCGAGCAGGACGCCTTCGACAAAGCGATCCTCCGGCACGAAGGCGACGCCGCGGTTCAGCATCGCTCTCGGGCTTCTCAAGTCGATCGTCTGGCCGTCGATCGCGACCGTTCCCCGCGTCGGAGGCATGAGCCCGAAGATGGTGCGGAGGAGCTCTGATTTTCCGGCGCCCTCCGGCCCGGTGATCCCAAGGATCTCGCCTTCGCGGACTTTGAGCCAGAACGCGGCCGCGTCCTGCGTCCACGACAAGCCTTCGACGTCGAGGAGCGTGCGCCGCTGCGAGAAATCCGTCGCCGCGTCGGCGCGGGACGGGCGGCGCATTTCGTGGCCGACGACGGCGACCGCGAGGTCCTCGGCCGACGTCGCGCGGGCGTCGAGCGTCTCAACAAGCGCCCCGTTCCGCAGGACCGAGATCTCGTCGCTGAGCGCAATGACGTCGTCCAGAAGATGCGAGATGTAGATGATTGTGACGCCCTGTCCGCGCAATTGCCGTAAGACCGCATGCAGAAGCACCGTCTCCTTCTTGTCGAGGGAAACGCCGCCCTCGTCGACGATGAGAAGATCGCACTGCCGCACCAGCGCTTTCGAGATGGCGACAATCTGCTTGTGGGCCGGCGAGAGCGCGCTCACGTCCAGGCCCGGATCGACGTCGACGCCAAGCTCGTTCAGGACCTCGCGCGCCTTGCGCCGCATCTCGTTCTTGTCCAGCATTCCAAAGGCGCCGTGAATTTCGCTGCCGAGGAAGATGTTCTCCTCGACCGTCATGGTGGGCACGAGATCCCCCCATTGATGGACGATGGCGATGCCGGCGCGGCGCGCCGACGCCGGCGTGAGATAGGGGCTTTCAACCCCGTTCAGTTTCACAACGCCCGACGTCGGCCTGATGTCGCCTGCGATGATCTTCGACAACGTCGATTTTCCGGCGCCGTTTTCGCCCACGAGCCCGCGGATCTTGCCCGAGGGAATCGCGACGCTGACGTTTTCGAGCGCGCGCGTATTGCCGTAATGCTTCGAGACATTCTCAAGTTCGAGGCGGTAGGCCAAGAGCGGTCGGTCTCCTTCGGTCTATCGGGCGCGAGGGCGGCGAGCGGCCATGCGGAAGGGCCGCCGTTCGGAGCAAGCCGCGCGGGCCGCCTCCCGGCCCGGCCGTCCGGCGACAAAAGATCGTCGCCAGACGCGAGCGTTGCGGATTTACGCCTTCGTGTTCTGGAGGTCGTAGATGTCCTTCGGAACCTCTCCGGCTTTCAGATAGGCCTGGACATCGTCGTAGCCCTTGACCTTTGAGGCGTCGAAATGGAGCTGCTCATAGTCGCCGGTCTCGGGCGGAATGAGCGGCAGCTTGGCGTCCAGCGTGAATTTGATCTGCTTGGCGAGGATTGCCTTCACATCCGCGTCCGAAACGCTGAGCATGGTAGGCGCGTTGGGATTGGGCCAGGTGCGCAGCTTGAGATACTGGATGCCTTTCTGATCCAGCGTCCCGTTGAGATATTGGATCGCCTCGGGGATCGCGAAGGCGCCGTAATAGGGCGGGCATTCCGTCGACATCATGGCCTTGCCGTCGGCGACCGCCTGGATGAAGGCGACGTCGCCGTCCTTCGAGGCGATGCGGCCGTCGAGCAGCTCATTGCGTCCCGCAGCCTTCATCGCCTGCATCGCGCCGAGACCCTCGGCGTCCGAATAGGTGAAGATGACGTCCATCTGATCGTCGGTGAAGCGCTGCAGGAAGCCCTGCATCACGCGCCGGCCGCCGTCGTTCGACCACTTGCCCTCCTCGGTCGAGAGGATCTTGATGTTGGGGTAGTTCTTCAGCACCTCACGAATTCCGACATACATGTCGGTATTCGGAGAGGAGCCGAGTTCGCCCTGGATCTCGACGATGTTGCCCTTGTAGTCGCCGTGCTTGCGCTTGAGGTGGGCGACCGCATAGGCGGCCATGGTCATGCCGCTGACGCCGTAGTTCTGCGTGATGTTGAGCACATAGGTCCCGGTCGGCGGCTTTCGAATCAACGCCCGGTCGATGACCACGAGCGGAACGTTGGCCTTGGTCGCCATATCGATCACGGGATCGAGAGGCTGGGCCTGGTTCGGCGACAGGATGAGGATGTTCGGCTTCTGCGCGAGAAGGGTCTGGCAATCCTGAAGCTGCTTAGCGGAATCGCCGGCGCTGTTGGTCCATACGTAATCGACGCCGGGACCCACCGATTTGAACTTCTTCCCCCACTGCTCCATCGAATTCACGAAGGCGGCGCGCCACGAATTGTTCATGTCGCCGTTCGAGAAGGCGATGAGATAGTGCTGCTTGGGAACGAGAGCCTCCGTATCCGCGGCGAAGGCCGAGTCCGTCCGCATCGCGGGCAATGCGCCGGCGACGCCGAGCGCCGCCGCGCCGTGAAGAAAGCGGCGGCGATTCGGGTGATGGATCCAATTCGAGCTGGTCATGGTCTTCCTCCCATTGCGCGACGCCGTCATTGGCGTCGCCATCGTTCAACTTGTTGGCGCGGCATTGTGGCCGCTCTAAGATGGAGTTGTTTAGTAAAACAACGTCCATGCATGTATAGTCATGGGACACTTGGCAGGTTCGTCAAGAACTCGAAACCGGATATTCTTTGATCTCCTCTTTTGCGGATTGAAGCCGGCGGACGACCCGGAAGCTCACGTCATGATGAAGCCGCCGGTGACGTTGATCGCCTGGCCGGTCATCGCGCTCGCCTCCGAACTGCAGAGGAAGACCATCGCCGCCGCGACTTCCCGCGGCTCGACGAAGCGGTTCATCGGCGTCGCCTCCCATTCGCGGCGCACCTCTGCGACCGTCTTGCCTTCGATCTTCGCGTGTTGCGCCATGACGTCCTCGATCCGGTCGCCTTCGATCGGGCCGGGGCAGACCGCGTTGACGCGAATGTTATGGGAGGCCACTTCGAGGGCGAGCGTCTGGGTGAAGCCGAGGATCGCCCATTTCGAACAGACGTAGTCGGCGCGATAGCGCAGGCCGCGGCGGGCCACGTTCGAGGCGGTGGTCACGATCGCGCCCGCCCTGCGATCGAGCATGAACGGCAGCACCGATCGCGTGACGAGCATCGTGCCGGTGAGGTTGATGTCGATCGTCTCGCGCCAGTGCGCGAGCGGCATGTCCTTGATCAGGCTGTAATGGCCGTTGAACCCGGCATTGTTCACGAGCACGTCGATGCGCCCGTCGAAGAATTCGGCCGCGCCAGCGACGGCTGTCTTGACTCCGTCCTCGTCGCGCACGTCGGAGCGGAAGATTGCGCAGCGGCGCTCGAGGCCTTCGACCTGCCGCGCCGTTTCGCTCGCGTCCTGAAAATCGAGAATGGCGATGTCCGCGCCTTCCATGGCGAAAGCGCGGGCGATGTGTCGGCCAAGCCCTGCGGCGGCGCCGGTGACGAGCACGTTCTTCTGCGCGAAGCGCATTGCGTGGATCTCTTCCGTCATCGCTGGTGGGCCTTGAGCGTGTCTTCCCGTACGGTCACGCCGAGACCGGGACGATCGGGAACAACGAGACGGCCATCCTTCAGCGTGAAGGGTTCGGCGAGCAGTTCGTCCCGGAGCGGATTATGCTTGCGGTCGAATTCGATGACCGGCTCGTTGAGCAGGGGCAGCGGATTGGCCGTATGCGGAAACGGCGGAATGGTGGCGATCGCATGGAGCGCCGCCGCGACCGCGATTCCGGATCCCCAGACATGCGGGATCGTCGCGACGCCATAGCTCTTCGAAAGGGCCAGAATGTCGAGCCATGCCGAAAATCCGCCCGCGCAGGCCAGATCGGGCTGGGCGATGTCGACGCAGCCGCCGCCGATGAGATCGCGAAAACCGTAGCGGGTGAATTCGCACTCGCCCCCCGCGACCGCGATCGGATTTTCGCGCCGGACTTTCCGGTAGCCGTCGCGATCCTCGGGCGGGACCGGCTCCTCGAAAAACTCGATCCCATGCGGCTCCATGAGCCGGCCCATGCGGACGGCGGACGCGGAATTGTAGGCATGGTTCGCGTCGACGAGCAGACCGATCCGCGGGCCAACCGCCGTCCGGATGATTCGGAGGCGCTCGATGTCGTCGGCGAGGCCGAGCAGCCCGACCTTGATCTTGAGGAACAGGAAGCCCGCGTCGGCGTAGCCGGACGCCTCCTTCTCGAGCGCGCGCAGAAGCCCCGGCATGTCGCGAAAATCGTCCGGATAGTAGCAGCCGGTCGCGTAGGCCGTGACACTGTCGCGGAAGCGTCCGCCGAGCATCTTCCAGACCGGCAAGCCCGCGGCCTGGCCCGCAATGTCCCAAAGCGCGATGTCGATGGCGGAGATCGCCTCGACATAGGTCCCCTTCTGCCCGAAATCGCGGGAGAAGGCGTAATGCTCCTCCCAGATGCGCACGGGCTCGGTCGGGTCTCGCCCGACGAGCCGGGGCGCGAAAACGGCGTCCACGCAGGCCGCGACCGGCTCCGGGGGGCCGTACTGGCCGCCCTCGCCCCAGCCCACGAGCCCCGAATCCGTCTCGATCCGGACGAGATAGCTGTTCCGCTCGGGGAACGCGGCCTGCGACGAATAGAACCTCTGCGCGCCGAGCGGCGCGCGCAGGATGTGCGAACTGACGGATTTGACTTTCATCGCTCGCTTTCGCCGGAATGCGCTTCCCGCGCCTCGAACCGCTCCGCCATCCTGAGATAGGCGTTCTCGAGATGCGTCCGCATGGCGCGCGCGGCTTGCGCCGCGTCGCGCGCGCAAACCGCGTCCATGATCGCGATATGCTCGGGCAGCGCCAGTTCGCGGGATTTCAGGCAGCCTGCGGACGGCCGCGTTCTGCGTCCACTGGATGAGGTCCATGTGCGACGACAGAAGCTGCTGCAGGCGCGCGTTGCCGCAGGCGTTGCGGCCGAAATCGTGGACCGCCTCGTCGGTCTCGACCAGGAGCTTGCTGTCGCCCCTGCGGACGCGGACGCCGGCCTGGACGTAAGCGGCGCGCACCCGCTCCGACTCTTTCGCGCTCGCGCGCGAAGTGGCGAGTTCAATCGCCATGCATTCGAGCGCCATCCGCAACTCGAAGATCTCCCGCAGAGTCTTCAGATTGATTTCCGCGACGAAGACGCCCTTGCGCGGCTCAACCGTGACGAAGCCCCTGCTCTGCAAGGCGCGCACGGCGTCGCGGAACGGCGTGATGCTGACGTTCCAGCTGTTCAGGTAGTCGGACGCACTAATTCTCTGGCCGGGACGCAAGCGGCCAAGCGTGATTTCTTGCCTTAACGCCGCTTCGACTTGCTCGCTGAGGGACGCTCGATTGAACATAGGCATCACCTGCTCGTTGCGAGCTAACTGGCGCCCCATAGAGCGTTTTCAGGTTGGCTCCTGGGCAACATTCTCTGATGCCTGATGTATCAGGCGGTCACGCTGTAAGTCAACCGCCTCGGGCGAGGAGATTCCGATGGCCGATCTGGCGCACTCGACCGGACGCTGATTGAAAGCCGGCTCGGGAGCATCACCAATCTTGGAGGCTTGCGAGCGCCGGCCCCGGCGGACGCCCGCCGTCGCAAAGGCCGGCGCCCGAAAGCCTCGTATGAGGGCCCACGAACGGGCGGATTGCGCCAGTAGCGGACGTTAGACCGACTGCGACAGGAAGGGGGAGAGAACTATGGTCAGTGGGGGCAGTTGCGGCCGGGCTCTTGTGCTATTTTGCGCCCCTCAAGAGGGCCGCGATGACCGAGACCCGAAAGCTTGCGGCGATTCTTGCCGCTGATGTCGTCGGATTCAGCCGTCTTGTGGGCGCCGACGAGGAGCGCACGCTGGCTCGCCTGAGGGCGCTGCGCAGCGATCTCATCGACCCGACCGTCGGCGTGCATAATGGGCGCATCGTCAAGCGCACCGGCGACGGTCTGATCGCCGAATTCCGCAGCGTGGTCGACGCCGTGCGCTGCGCCATCGAAATGCAGAACGGCATGGTCGAGCGCAATGCCGGAGTTCCGCCCGAGCGCCGAATTGAATTTCGGATGGGCGTTCATCTCGGCGACGTCGTGGAGGAGAGCGACGGCGACCTGATGGGCGATGGCGTGAATATCGCCTCCCGATTGGAAGGCGTCGCCGACCCCGGCGGAATTTGCTTGTCCGAGGACAGCTACCGTCAGGTGAAAGCGCGGCTTGATCTTAAGGTTAGCGACCGCGGCCCGTTGAACCTCAAGAACATCGCCGAGCCGGTCAGGGTCTATTCGCTGCAAGTCGGCGCGCCCGCCGGGGCGAAACCGCCGAGCTACGAGGGCCCCGCAGCGCCGGAAAGGGCCTTCTCGACGCGGTTGTCCAACAAGCCCTCGATTGCAGTCCTCGCTTTCAACAACATGAGCGGCGACCCCGAACAGGAGTATTTCTCCGATGGCATTAGCGAAGACATCATCACCGACCTCTCAATGCTGTCTGAATTGCATGTGATCGCCCGCAACTCATCCTTTGTTTATAAAAAAGCGGCGGTCTCCGTACCCGACGTGGCGAAGGCGCTCGGCGCCCGCTACATTCTGGAGGGCAGCGTTCGGAAGGCGGGCAACCGCGTTCGGGTCACGGCGCAGCTGATCGATTCGATGACCGGCGGACATGTCTGGGCGAACCGGTTCGATCGCGAGCTCACCGACATTTTCGACATCCAGGACGAACTGACGCGGGAGATCGTGAATGCGCTGAAACTGAGGCTGACGAGCGGCGAGCGGGACCGGCTTGTCCGCAAGCAGTCGGTCAGCGTCGAAGCGTACGAATTCCTGTTGCGAAGCCGCGAGCGGATGTTGGCGCTGACGCGAGGCGGCAACATCGCGGCGCGCAGCCTGGCGGAAGCCGCTATCGCCATAGAGCCGAGCTATGCGGCGGCGTATGCGCTCATCGCCTTTACCCACCTGAACGACTACGCGAACGCATACGTGAGCGATCCTCAGCGCTCCCTCCGCATGGGCCGTGAACTCGCGGAGCGCGCGGTGAGCATGGACGCGGACCATCCGGCAACCCGTCTTGCGCTAGGCGCGGCCTGTTCGTGGAGTCGGGATCTCGATCGAGCCGAAGCCGAAGCGCGACAGGGTCTGGCCCTGTCGCCGAACTCGGTGGAGCTTATGATCCTGCTCGCCTCGGTTCAGATCTATTCCGGCGATCCCGGCAGCGCGCTCGTCACGATCGACACTTTGATGCGGCTCGACCCGCACTATCCGGACATCGCGCTGCAATTTCTCGCCGACGCGCATTTTTCGCTGGGCCAGTACGACCAGGCGATCGAGGCGCTCAAGCGGCGTCTTGAACGCAATCCTCGGTCGGCGACGGCATCCGTCCTGCTCGCCAGCTGTTTCGGCTGGCTCGGACGGTCCGAGGATGGTCAAGAGGCGTGGGATCAGGCGCTCAAATTCAATCCCGACTTCTCTATCGAACACAGCCGCCAGGTCCTGCCGTTCCGAAGCCCGAAGGATTTCGAGCGGCGCATCGAAGGATTGCGGAGGGTTGGGATAAGGGTCTGACGCGCTTGACCTCAGGCGGACGTACTCCACGACCAGCCGCCCTCGCGCCGACCGGCTCGACCCGAAATAGCGTCTATCAGTCTGGCGTCGCCGCAGCCGCGAACACCCTCGCGAGGGCCTCAATCATTTGGTCATCCGAATACTTCAGCGGATCGTTCATGCTTTCGACCAGCCCCTTCATCGTCAAGAGCCCGAGGGCGGCGAGGTAGGCGAGAAACGCGAGGAGCCGGGGCTCGACCTTGGCGTGATTCCCGCGTTTACTTACTCCTTGCGTGAGTTTCTTCGCCGCGCCGGCCAAGAGGAGATCGTTGAGCGGGCGGATGCGCGTAAACTGCTCCGCGTCGAAGCGAACCGAACCCGGAATGGCGAGCTGGCTCTGCAGGAACGCGAGCCGGAAGTCTTCGAGGCGTAGCGCGAATGTCTTTACCGATTGGCGGATGAGAGCGCTGAGCGCGCCGACCCCATCCTTCGTCTCTTCGACGGCATCGTGGACTGCATGCGCGTGAGTTTCTAACGCTGAGTACATCAATTCAAACAGCAGCGCGTCTTTCGAGGAGAAGTAATAGTAGAGCGCCGTCTTCGAGACCCCTACCTCCTTGGCGACCGCCTCAAGCGTCATTGCGGCGACGCCGTTGCGCAAGAGGACCGCACGAGCGGCGGCCAATATCTCTTCGCGCGATCTGTCGCGCCGGCGGTCGCGGCGCGCCAACCGCGCCGCGACCTTGGGGCCCATCGCAGTCTTCGGAGCGCGCTTATCTGCGGGCATAGGTCTTCCCATGCTTCGGAACCTCCAAACATTTCTACCTTGAGAAGATAATTCTGTCTATTGGTTGACAAATATACCGATGGTAAAATAATATGCCATTAGTCCAATTTTGAACGGCCGCCCTCCCCCAGGGCTCCGATTGCGGCGGAAGGAGGAAACCCATGGACAGGCTCACGCTGCAGAACCCGGTGTTCGCCACCTACGTCATCGCCGCGACGCTCATGATCCTCAAGGGTGTGGGCATGTCTTGGCTGACCGTGGTTCGCATGATGCGAGTCAAAGGCGGATTTCGCTCGCCGGAAGACATCAGGAAGACCGGCCTCAACCCCGAGCCCAGTCCCGGACAGCTTGAGCGGAACGAGTACGTCGACCGCATCCGGCGAATCCAGCTCAATGATCTCGAGAGTCTGCCGTACTTCCTTGTCGCCGGCCTTCTATTCGTCTTGACCGATCCGTCAGTCGTGCTCGCGCGCTGGCTGCTCTATGGCTTCGTGGTGTTCCGTTTTCTTCACTTCGCTGCCTATTTCACCGCCCAGACCCATGATATGCGCGCCGCGTTGTGGACTCCAAGTTCGCTCATCCTCATTTTCATCAGTTGCAGGACCCTTCTCGCCGCGTTTGGCTACTGAAGGAATAGCCAAACTCCATCTCCGGGGGCCCAATTCGACCTTCCGCGGTGAATGTCCGTGCTCTTCTGCACCAAATGTGCGGAGTCCGGCCCTCAGAGCCGTTCGACATCGGATGGGGAACGTCTCTTATCGCGTAATTTCCGCGTACAGCTTAAAAATTGTACGTCCGCCATCCCGCGGTTTCCCGCCGCTCGCCCAAACTCCGCTTCCCGCCGGCCACATCGCCAGTGCGCGGCTCTAGGCGGTCAATCGAGAATGCCGTAATAGCGTTCTCTCAGCGCGAAGCGGTCGCTGGGCCTCACTCCGGATGCATGCTCGAAGAGTCGTAACCCGACGAAACGGGCGCGGCGCCAGACGACCTTCGCCCATCGGATTTCGCCCAATTCGTCGATATGCAGCGCAAAGCGCGCCGGCAACCGGATGTTGCGAGCCAAGGCGATCCGGAGTCCGCTGCCTGAGCGGTCGCAGATCCGGCACTCGGTGACGAACTGAAACGCCGGGTCGAGCAGCTTGGCGGATCGCAACCGCATCAGCTCACGCGCGTCGGCGCGCCGATCGCCACCGTGACCCCGCGGCGAATCGTCCAGCGGAAGCACGCAATAAGCAATCTTTCCGTGCGCCGCGAGCCTTTCGCCGAGCGCGCCCGCGTCAGCGAGGCGCATCCGCCCGGCGTCCTGTTTGACGCCCTCGAACACGACGCGGCTGGGTCGGTGCGGGCGCCGACCGGCGGCATGACGGCCCGTTAGGGTTGCATTAACCATTCGATCGATACATACAACCACAAGTTGCTGACAAGGTGAATCGGATTCGCCGATTGAGACTGAGAGGTCGAAGCCGACCGTATCTCAGTAGACCGGCGCCCGGTCCATCGCTGAAAGCATCGTTCTTCGTTGGATTCACTCGTTCAGGGGACGCTGTTGAACGATTCACCTTCCGCAAAGTTTGTTTTTCATCAAGCGTAAACGCCAAGCGTAAGCGTAGGAGGGGAGTCAGCAATCGGTCTGTTGGTGCTTTTGGAGCTGGGCCATGTACATCATCATCGACGATCGCGATATCGTGGCAGGCGGCTACGCAACCGGTCTTGATCGCGAGGGCGTATCGTCCACGGGTATCGAGGCCTCGGAGTTCCGCGAATGGATCGGCAAGATCAGCGACACGGACATGGAGGCGGTCGAAGCCTTCCTGATCGGCGACTGCGGCGAGCGCGAAGCCCTGTCGCGGATGATCCGGGAGCGGTCCGACGCGCCGGTGCTCTGCCTCAACGAGCGTCAATCGCTTGACGACACGCTCGGCCTGTTCGCCGCAGGTGTGGACGACGTGGTGCGCAAGCCCGTCCACGTGCGCGAGATCCTGGCGCGGGTGGGCGCGATCAATCGGCGCGTATTCGGCGAAAAGGGTCATGTGACGGTCGGTGAACTGCGCGTCTATTTGGATGGGCGCGAGCCCGAGGCGAATGGCGAGCCCTTTCCGCTTCCGCGGCGGGAGCGGCGCATTCTCGAATTTCTGTTGCGCTGCCGAGGCCGACGGGTCAGCAAGGCGCAGATCTTCAACGCTGTTTACGGTCTCTTCGACGAAAACGTCGACGAGAACGTCATCGAGAGCCACATCAGCAAGTTGCGCAAGAAATTGAAGCAACGTCTGGGGTTCGACCCGATCAACTCCAAGCGCTTTCTCGGCTATTGCATCGAGAAATGACAGGGTGTTTCTGAAGACCCCCGGCCTGCGCGAGCGCGGGCCGGGTTTTTCATTTTCGGGCGATCTTTGTCGAGTTTCCCCGCGCGCCTTTTTGAAGCAACTTGCCGGGAGGCGGGGCAAGCGGCGCGCGGGAAAATTTCGCGTCAGCCGCCGAACAGCTTGAGGATCAGCGCGGCGTTCTGGTTGGCGACCGACAGCGACTGGATGCCGAGCTGCTCCTGGGTCTGCAGCGCCTGCAACCGGGTCGAGGCGGTGTTCATGTCCGCGTCGACCAGGCCGGATACGCCGTTGGCGTAGTTGGTCGTGAGCGCCGAGTTGAACGTGCTCGCCGTCGTCATCCGATCCTGCGTGGCGCCGATCGAGGCTGCGTAGTCCGTCACGGCGGCGAGCGCCTGGTTGACGGCGGTGAGCGCCGCTGCTGCGGTGATTGTCGAGCCGTTGCTCCCGTTGGCGAGTTGGAACGTGCTCGTCGCGCCTGCTCCTCCCGTCAGGTCGATGCCTCCCTGGGTGAGCATGTTCGTCGTTCCGGATGTCGTCGTTGTCGTCGACACCGCCAAAGACGACGCGTTCGCGAAAGTCAAAGACGAGTCCTGCGTCGAGTTGTTTCCGTTCGAATCGAGCGCCGTATAGGTCGAGGTCGTGGTGTTGCCGTAGAGATCCATCGAGGTGACGGTCATCGAGATCGGCCCGGTGGTCGACAGGGTGACGACGTCGTTGCCGTAGGACGCAGTGGTGTTGGTGGAGGCGCCGGCGGCGTAAAGGGTCTGCAGATCGGTGATCGTCGTCGAATTGGTGATCGTCGACTGGGTCGTGGTGGTTGTCGGCGTCGTGGTCGCCCCGCCGGTCAGCGCGAGTGCGGCGAACGAGATGGTGTTCACCGAACCGCCGGTCGCGCTCGCATTGAAGCCGGAGACGAAGCTCAATGTGGTCTGGGTGCCGTTGAGGACGTTCAGGCCGTTGAACGAGGCGCCGTTGACGGCATCCTGCAACTGCTGTCCGAGGGAGGCGATCGAGGTGTTGATGTCGCCGATCTGGGCTCCCGGACTCTGCGCCTCGGTCAGCGCCGTCTGCATCGAGTTGAGCGTCGTGATGACGGAGTTGATCGCCGAGGTGGCAGTGGATAGAACGGACTGCCCCTCGGACAGCGCGCTGTCGGCGGCCGTCACCATGCCGCTGTCGGCATTGAGCTCGGTTGCGATCGACCAGTAGGACGAATTGTCGGCTGCGCTCGCGACGCTGAGGCCAGTCGACACCTGGTTCTCGACGGTTTGCAGCGACTGCTGCGTCATCTGCAAGGACTGCAAGGCGCTCAGCGCGGCCGAGTTGTTGAGAATCGAACTCATAGGGGTGCTCCTGTCGGAAATGGTCTCGATACGTGAGGCGACATTTCGGATTCGCACCGAGACGACGAACCGGCGGCATGCCCTTAGGCCTCTCGAAGGCCTAATTCGTCGTGTTGCTCCGGCAGGCGCCCTCGGCGCTCCCATCGACCGGATGGGGCGACATTAGGACGGACCGCCTAATGGCGGGTTAATCGCGCCCGATGAAACAGTTGCGGGATCAAGCGCAACCCCGGCGCAAGCTCCGGCCATGACGATGCCGAACGAAATCCTCATTCGGGTTCATGTGTGACGAACCTCTTCGCGCAGACGGAACGGCTGTGGACGAACCTGCACGGGTTGGGCGTCCGCCGACTCGTCGCGCTGGCCGTGATCGGCGCTGCAGTTTTCGCCGTCACCGGGTTCGCCGGGTACTACCTTAGCCGGCCTGCGATGGAGACGCTCTATTCCGGGCTCGACCGCGACGATGTCGCAGCAATCGGCGCGGCGCTGCGCGACGCCGGCGTGCCCTTCGACGTCAACGCCGAAAGCACGGTCGTGCTGGTCCAGGCCGGGCAGGCGCCGACCGCGCGCATGATCCTCGCCGAAAAGGGCCTTCCGCGCGGCGGCGCGGTCGGAAACGAGCTCTTCGACAAGCTGGGGTCGCTCGGCCTCACCTCATTCATGCAGGACGTCACGCGCCTGAGAGCGCTGGAGGGCGAGCTGGCGCGAACGATTCAAATGATGCGCTCCGTCAAGGCGGCGCGCGTGCATATCGTGCTCGCCGACGAGGGATCGTTCCGTCGCGAGCGGCAGCCGCCGTCAGCGTCCGTGGTGATTCGCACCGACGGCGGCGATGACCGGTCGACGGGCCAAGCAATCCGCCACCTCGTCGCGGCGGCGGTGCCGGGGATGAAGCTCGAGGAAGTGACCGTACTCAACGTCGACGGGCGCCTGCTCGCCTGGGGCACGGACTCGATCGACAAATCGCCAGACAATCTCCTCGCTCTCGAGAAGGAGATGTCGCAGGCGGTCCGCGAGGACATCGCACGCACGCTGACCCCCTACCTCAGCGCACGCAACTTCCAGATTTCGGTTGCTGCCCAGCTCAACGCCGATAGGACGCAGACGAACGAGACGATCTACAATCCAGACCAGCGCGTCGAGCGTTCCGTGCGCGTGACCAAGGAGCAGGATAGCCAGCAAAATGCCGCCGGGACTCCGGCCGCGGGAGTGACCGCAAACCTACCGAAGTCGAATAGCGCCGGCGGGGAACAGAAGCAGTCGAACGACCAGACGCAAAAGCGCGACGAGCTCACCAATTACGAGGTATCGTCGAAGTCGATTCAGACGACGAGCGCGGGCTTCGTGGTCCGCAACCTCTCCGTCGCCGTGCTGATCAATCGCGCGGCGCTGATCGCTTCGCTCAAAGACAAGTCCTCGCCCGAGGCGATCGCCGCCCAGGTCAAGGAAATCGAGCAGCTCGTCTCCTCCGCTGCGGGTCTCGACAAGAAGCGTGGCGACGTCGTCAATATTGCCGTCGTCGATTTCGTCGAACTCGAGCCGCGACCTTGCTCCGGCGCCCGGTCCTTCACTGGTCGAGATCGTCGCCGGCCAGATCGGTTCGCTCGTAAGCGCCGCGGCGATCGTACTCGTCGCTGCGATGATGATCTGGTTCGGCCTGCGACCGGGATTGAGAATGCTGGTGGCTCCTCCCCCAGGAAACGCGCCGCGCCTCGTCGCTGCCGATGAGGCCGTCATTGTGCAGGACGCGCCCGAACCCAATCTCCTCCTCGCCCGAGAATCCAGCGGCGACGAATTTCTGGAAGCGCTCATGGCTCGCCGCGAGAACGGCCCGGAGCGCAAGCTTCTGAAGCTCGTCGAGTTCGACGAGAACCACGCCGCAACAGTTCTCAAGCAATGGATCCGTCAGGGAGCAAATGAATGAAACCTGCGTCGATCGCCGCCTACCTCGATCACCTTGGACAGGATCGGTGGGACAGGCCAGCGCCTGCGCGTGAGAACTCGCCGTTTCGACCCCGCAGTCTGAACAGCCCGCATAGCGCCGAGCCGCGGCGCGCATCTCCCTTGATCGCGCTGAGAGCGAGCAGCGGCGTCGAAGCGCAGATCAACGATCCTGTGCGGCCGTCGCCCTGGAACGGCAGGCGTCCCGAGGGGCTGCCGAATTCCGTCGAGTCGCTCGTCGCGCGCGAATCCGCCGAAGCCGAAGAGATGGCTGGGCGACTCGCAGACGCCTACACGCGCGGGCGCGAGGAAGGCCGCGCGGAAGCAGAGGCGAGGCTCGAAGAGCTGCGTGCTGCGGATCGCGCGGCAGCCCAGGATGAGGTCGAAGCAGAACGGATCGAGTTCCAGCTGAACCAATACGCAGAGCTCGATGCGGCCATCCGCGCAGGCTTTAACGAGATCGGTGAGAACGTCGGCGCCGCGGTCGCGAGCATTCTGGCGCCGTTCCTCGCCGAGGAGATCGTGAAACGGGCGACCGACGAGCTCTGCAAAAAGATCGCCCGCCTCTGCACCGGACGCTCAACGGGCCTAATCACGATTCGCGGCCCCGAGCGGCTACTGAACCGTCTGCGCGAACGGATCGCCGATCTGCCGGTCGCGGTCGAATACGTCGAGGAGGACGGGGTCGAGTTGGTCGTCGAGACCGACTCCACCCAGATCATGACCAAACTGCGCCCCTGGGCCGACCTGCTCGCTTCGCCTGATCGCTGAGCGCCGATGAGCTCGGATCATCCGGAAATCGTCATCGTCCGGCGGCGCAGCAGGTCCGAGGAAGAGCATCACGGCGGAGCGTGGAAGATCGCCTTCGCCGATTTCATGACCGCGATGATGGCGTTCTTCCTAGTCCTGTGGATCATCAGCGCGACTGACAAGAACACCAAGACCATCATCGCCCGATACTTCAATCCTGTGAAAGTGGAGGAGCCGGCAAGGTCGCAGAAGGGCATCCGCGCGCCGGACCCGAAGATGCAGGAGCCGGACAAGGAGTCGTCCGGAGTCCCCAACGCCGAAAAGCCGCGGCCCGATCGGGGCGAAACAGCGGGCAAGCCCTCTGCCGAAGCCATCGAAGCGACGCCCAAGGACGCCAAGAGTAGCCATCAGGCCAAAGCCGCGCAATCCGATCCAGCCCATCCGATGCCGACCATGGCGGAAGAAGAGCTCTTCAGCGACCCGATGGCGAGTCTCGACAGGATCTCGGGCGAGCCCCCGCCCGAGCCTCGCGGCGATCCGGCCTCTGCCCCTCTGGAGGGAGCCGGCGATCTGGAGCGGAGCGCCGACGAATCGTACCGCGACCCGTTCCGCCCGCTCGGAGGCGACAACACCACCAGCGCAACGGCCCATTCGGGCGGCCCGGCGGATGCGCCACGCGAGGAGGCGAGGGAGCCGCCTTCCGAGCCCACGCGCGACGCCGCTTCGCAAAGCCTGGAGAATCGCGACGCGACACCGCAGCAACCTCCGGTGAAGCCGGAGGCCGCAATGTTGGGCTCGGAGGCGAAGCTGTCGCCCAAGCCCGGTCCGACGCCGTCGCAATTGCAAGCGTCGCGGGCGCAGGACGCAAAGGCGCCGCCGCCAGACGCGAATCCGCGTCCGAGCCGCCGCTCTGCTCGCCCAACTGAAGAAGCGTCTCGGCCCGGAAACGCCGTCGACGCCCGGTCCCCAACTCGACGTGCAGGCGACCGACGAGGGGATCCTCATCAGCCTCACGGACCGCGAGAACTATTCGATGTTCGCGGTCGGCTCCGCTGAGCCGCAGCCGCGCGTCGTTCACATGATGGACGCCGTCGCGACGAGCCTCCAGGGGCTGCTAGGCGCGATCGTTGTGCGAGGCCACACGGACGCCCGTCAATTCCGTTCGGCGCACTATGACAACTGGCGTCTGTCCTCGGCGCGCGCCCAGATGGCCTATTACATGCTGAACCGCGCAGGAATTCCCGATAAGCGCTTCGAGCGGATCGAGGGTTTCGCCGACCATCGCCTCAAGGATCCAACCAAGCCGTTTGCGGCGGAAAATCGTCGCATCGAGATCCTTCTCCGCGAGGCGAAGCCATGAGCCTGCGCTTCGCCCTGATCCTCGCCGCGCTTCTTTCAGCAGCGCCCGCTGCCGGCGCGGCGACTCTTTCGGCGGCTCCGGCTGCAGCCCCGACCGGAACGGTCGGAATCTCCGCCATGGCCGACGAACTGCAGCGGATCCAGACGCGCATCGCCGACGGCGACAAGTCCGCCTATCCGGCGCAGCTTGCCCAGCTGAAGGCGATCCGCGCCGCCATCGCGGCCGCCAAGCCGGACACATGGCATGACAAACGCGAGGCGGATTCGCTGGTCCTCTATGTTCTCAGCGGCGGCTCGGTCGCCCAGGTCGCGAATCTGATCAAGACCGGCGCCCTGATCGAATCGGAGCGGCCGCTCGCGCTCGGGGCGGTCGCCTATATCACGGGTCACGAAGCCGAAGCGCTACGGCTCTTGAGCTCGATTGATCTTGACGGGCTCGACGTCCGGGTCGCCGGACAGATCGCCTTCGCGCGCTCCGTGCTCGAAACCAAGCGCGATCCAAAGGCAGCGGTTTCGCAGCTCGATTGGGCTCGCCTCCTTGCGCCTGGCGGATTGGTCGAGGAGGCGGCATTGAGAAGGGAGACCGCAATTCTCGTGGAGGCGGGGGACGCTTCGCGCGCCGCCACGCTGGCGGACTCGTATGCGGTCCGGTTCGGCGCGTCCCTCTATGCGCCGGATTTCTTCCGGGAGCTTGCGCGTCTCGTCGGGCGGACAGGCCTCCTGGAGGACCCCGCCAACTATGAACTCTTTTCGCGCGCGACCCTGGCCCTGTCCGCCCAAGGACGAGTCGACTTTCTGCTGACGCTCGCCAGAACCGCGGTCGTCAACGGCCGGTTCAAGACGGCTGTCGCCGCCGCAGCCGACGGCTCGCGCGGCGGGTCGATGAACAGCCGGGATGAGGCGCGGGCGCGACTCTACCTGAACGCCGCCCAGATGTTCTCGGATGGCCATGAATCGGCCTCGGCGAATCTGCAGGGCCTGTCGAGCTCGATGCTCGACCGTTCGGACGCAGTCCTTCTCGCCGCGTTTCGGGCGGCTGGGGCGCAGTTCCGGTCGACGCCGAGTCCCTCTGCTGTCGAGGCGCAGGCGGATTTCGCGAGCGACGTGAAGGCCGGAGGCGCAGCACTGACGATCAGAGACGCTGTGGCGGCGCTCCAGCGAACGGAGAGCCTCGTCGGTTCGGAGCAAGACGTGAAATGACCGCGGTTTCTCCCCCGCCCGCCCAGGCGCCGGGCTCGGCGCCGCCGCCGGCGAAGCCGCCATATGCCGCGCATGCGACAGCCGCCGAGGGTTTCGCCTTCGCCGGCGTTCTCGAAGGCCTTTCCAGCTCGAAGGCCAAGGGCGAACAGACCCCCTCCTCAGCGCGGACCGCGGAAGAAGACCGGCGGCAAGCGCAGCCGGCGCCCCGGTCCGAACTCGTGACAGCCTCGATGGACGCCGCCTTGTCGTCCCTCTTCGCCGCCCCGTTGAACGCGCCCGCGGACAAGGGCTCTGAGCCGGCCCCGAAGGCAGGCCAACGCGCGCATGGCGCGGCGGGTACGACGGCGGCGGAAACGACGAGTTCGTCCGGCGCGCCGGACGCGCCGCTCGGGCAGGCCGTTCCCCCACGCTTGGTCGGCGTGCGAAGCTTCGTCCTGCCCGCGACAGCCAGCCTCATGATCGCTGGGTCCGGACCAGCCCCATTGGAAGACGGGAGCCGGACCGAGGCGGGCCCCGTGGACAGCCCCGCTGTCGCCGACCCTCCGGACGCGTTCCCATCCGCCGCAGTTGCGACGGCCCGGGCGCTTTTGGCTCGGAGCGCAAGGCAAGCGGCAAGCCCGCCTACGGCGCGTGACCAGAAGGGATTGAATTCGGTCGCCTTTCCGGACGGATCGGGCGCGACGCCGCAGGTCGAAGCAAACATCTCGGCCGGAGCGGCCGGCGCGCAGTCAAGCCGCGCCGGCATCCTGACGGCTACAGCCTCCAAGGCGAGTGTCGCCAGCGAAATGGAGCCCTTAAACAACGCAGCGCGCATATGGCCGGCGACCGCCGCACCCCCTTCCACAAAGGCGCCATCGCCTGCCGTGGCAAGCGGACCTCGTCCCGCGCAGCGGGCCGGGGAGGAGTCCTCCGGCCCTGGCGCATCCCCGCTCACATCGGCGGAAGCGGCGCGCCGGGACGACGATTCCGCTGGATCGACCTCCGGAGAAGATCAGCCCAATGCTTGGCAGAGCGCACTGCCGTTCGGGCCGGCTGGCGCCGTGGCGGGGGCGCAAACTTCCGGAGGCACGCAGGCGACGTTCGCGGGCGAAACCCTTTCGCCTCGAAGCGGAACGCTCGCTGCCGAACTGGAGGCGAAGCCGCCGGTCCGGGAGATCGATCTCGACCTCTCGCCGAGCGGCCTCGAGGACGTGACGATGACGATGCGGCTTTCGGGAGACCGGCTCAGCGTCGCCATCCGGGCGGCGAGCTCCCAGACGGCCGGGGCGATCGAAGGCGCGCGGGACGCCATTGCCGAGCGCCTCGCGGCGATCGGCCAACCGCTCGACTCGCTCGTCATCCAGCGGACCGGCGGGAGCGATGGAGCAGGGAACACCGATGCGCACGGCGACGATGTGGGACGACAGGCCCAAGGGCAGGCTTCCAGCGATGGGCGCGGCCGCGCTCGGCGTGGCCATTCTGGCTTCTAGCGCCAGTCACGCGGGCCCGATGGCCTGCGAGCAGGAGATGGCGCGCGCCGCATCGACAACCGGCGTGCCGCTCAATGTGCTCTATTCGGTGGGCCTCACCGAGACGGGACAGAGGGGCGAACTCGGCCCCTACGAGATGAACGTCGACGGCCGCGACGTCCATTCCGACTCGCTCGCCGAGGCGATGGCGCGTTTCGCTGCGGCGAAGGCCGGGGGGGCCAAGTTCATCGACGTCGGCTGCATGCAGATCAACGTCCATTTCCATGGCGCCCGCTTCCGCTCGCTCGTCGAGATGTTCGACCCGGCCCGCAACGTCGACTATGCGGCGAGCTTCCTCAAGACCCTCAAGGCGCAGGTGGGCAGCTGGACGCTGGCGGTCGCCCGCTACAACGCCGGACCCGGCAATCCGGCGGCCGAGCAGACTTACGTCTGCGCCGTCATCCGCAACATGGTCGCCAGCGGTTTTGGCCAATGGACGGCGCGCGCCCGCGCGCTTTGCCGGTAGGCCGTTGACCGGCCGCCCTCGCCGGGAGCGGAAATCGATCAGCCACTCGTTCTTGCCGAACGCAGCACGGCGCCGGACGACGAGCCGGGCGCGTCTCCTGCCCTTTCTGCGCGCTCGTCCGTCAACTCTCCGACGTCGTCAGCGCCAACGCGTGCAGGTCGCCGCCCATCTTGCCCTTGAGCGCGGCGTAGACCATCTGGTGCTGCTGCACCTTGCTCTTGCCCTTGAAGGCGGCGGTGACGACGTTGGCGGCGTAATGGTTTCCGTCGCCAGCCAGGTCCTTCACCTCGACCCGCGCGTCGGGGAAGGCCTCGTGGATCATCGTTTCAATCTCGGTTCGGGACATGGCCATTGCGGTTGTGCTCCTTCAAACGTTCCGCCTCGTCCGCCTGGCTTGCTTCCGCCTCGAGCCGGGCGACGACGTCCTCGGCGGGCTCTCTCGCGGCGATCGTGACTCCGTCGGTCATGAGGACCATGCACTCGGCGGAATTGGTGGCGCTGACGGCGACGATGCGTTCCGGCCGCAAGTAGGCCAAGCCGGTTCGGGTCTTGACGACGAGGAAGGGGATCATGCGCTCTCCCCGCCGGGATGGCTCATATGGTCGGGCAGCCAGGATTGGTGCGCCGCGCGGAGGAATGTCAGCCGGACCGGTTCCGCCCGGCCGAGCTTCAGCGCGTCGCCGCCCGTGACCCCGATCCGCAAAACCGGGACGCCCGCCTGCCCGGCGGCTTCGACGATGCCGCCGGTTTCGGCCGGCGTCGCGGTCAGCGCGTAACGGCCCTGGTCCTCGCCGAAGAAGAAGGAATGGTCGGGCGCCGAAGCCTCGATCGTGGCGCCGATCCCGCCGGCAAGCGCCATTTCGGCGAGCGCGACCGCAAGCCCGCCGTCCGACAGATCCTGAACGGAAGTCACCCTGCCCTTCGCGATCAGCGAGGCGACAAATTCGCCGTTCCGCCGCTCGGCGGCGAGGTCGACCGGCGGTGGCGCGCCTTCCTCGCGGCCGGCAACGGTCGCGAGCCAGGCCGTGCGGCCGAGCCAGCCGGGGACGCCGCCGACGATGAGGATGTCCTGGCCCGCCGCCTTGAAGGCGGGGGTCATCGTCTTCGCCACGTCGGCGACGAGGCCCACGCCGCCGATCGCAGGGGTCGGCGGAATCCCTGAGCCTACCGTCTCGTTGTAAAGCGACACGTTGCCCGACACGATCGGGAAATCGAGCGCCCGCGCGGCCTCGCCGATGCCCTCGATGCAGCCGACGAGCTGCCCCATGGCGTGGGGCTTCTCCGGATTGCCGAAATTGAGATTGTCGGTCAGCGCCAGCGGCCGCGCGCCGACCGCGACGAGGTTGCGCCAGGCCTCCGCGACCGCCTGCCTTCCGCCCTCACGGGGATCGGCTTCGCAATAGCGCTCGGTGCAGTCGGTCGTGAGCGCGAGGCCCTTCGGCCCCTCGCCGAGCCTGATCACCGCCGCACCCCCGCCCGGGCCCTGGACAGTGTTTCCAAGGATCAGCGAGTTCATATTGCTCGTAGACCCAGCGCTTCGAGCACAGGTCCGGCGACCCGAGAAGTTTGACGAGCGCCGCGCCGGTCGGCATGGGCGGGACGATCGAAGCGCCGTCGATTGCGGGGGATGGCGCGGTCGGGGTCCATGGCCGGTCGTAGAGCGGCGCCTCGTCGCCGAGCTCCTTGATCGGCAGGTCGGCCTTGACCTCGCCCTGATGCCTCACGACGAAGCGCTTCGTGTCGGTGGTTTTGCCGATGACGGCGAAATCGAGCCCCCATTTGCGAAAGATGCCCTCGGCCTCGGCCTCGAGCTCGGGCTTCAGCACCATCAGCATGCGCTCCTGGCTTTCGGAGAGCATCATTTCGTAGGGTGTCATCCCGGTCTCCCGGCATGGCACGGCGTCGAGGTCGAGCTCGACCCCCAGATCGCCTTTCGCCCCCATTTCGACCGCCGAGGAGGTGAGGCCGGCTGCGCCCATGTCCTGGATGGCGACCACCGCGCCCGAAGCCATGAGCTCGAGGCAGGCCTCGAGCAGGAGCTTCTCGGCGAACGGGTCGCCGACCTGGACGGTCGGGCGCTTTTCCTCGGCGTCGGCCTCGAAGGCGGCCGAGGCCATGGTTGCGCCGTGGATGCCGTCGCGGCCCGTCTTCGAGCCGAGATAGACGATCGGGTTCCCGATTCCGGTCGCCTTGGCGGTGAAGATCGCGTCGGCCCCGGCGACGCCAACGGCAAAAGCGTTGACGAGGATGTTGCCGTCATAGCCTGTGTGGAACCCGACCGAACCGCCGACCGTCGGCACGCCGAATGAATTGCCGTAGCCGCCGATGCCCGCGACCACGCCGGCCACCAGATGGCGGGTCTTCGGGTGTTCGGGCGCGCCGAAGCGCAGGAAGTTCAGGCAGGCGACCGGCCGCGCACCCATGGTGAACACGTCGCGGAGGATGCCGCCGACCCCGGTCGCCGCGCCCTGGTAGGGCTCGATGAAGGAGGGATGGTTGTGGCTCTCCATCTTGAACACGCAGGCCTCGCCGTCGCCGATGTCGATGACGCCGGCGTTCTCGCCCGGGCCCTGGATCACCCAGGGCGCCTTGGTCGGCAGCTTTCGGAGATGGAGGCGAGAAGACTTGTAGGAGCAATGCTCGTTCCACATCGCCGAGACGACGCCGAGCTCGGTGAAGGTCGGCGTGCGGCCGATGAGGGCGACGAAACGGGCATATTCGTCGGGCTTCAGCCCATGCGCGACCGCGAGCGCCTCGTCGACCTTCGGTTCGTGCGCGCCCAACGTCCGTCTCACTCCAAATGCGGAAACCGCCCTGCCCCATAGCCCCGGGCGGCAGCGATCTCAACCCCTTCTCCCGCTTGCGGGAGTAGGTGGCGCCATAGGGCGTCGAAAGAGCGCCGGTCTTCGACGGGCGATGGCGCCGGACGAGGGGTGCTGTCGTAAAGACGCGGTCGCCGACCGAGCGCGCCACAGGATTTTGGCCGCCTCAGCTCGTCCCCGCGCCCGCGACCTGCCAGCACCCGATCCAGAATTCGCGGTCCTCGCCTTCCACACTCTTAGTGAGAAAACGATGCACGTGCGTCCTGCTCCCCACGCCCGACAGACCGTCGATGAGACCGAGACGGTCCTCCGTCTGGCCGGGCAGATTGGCTGAGAAAACGAGCAGATGGGCGCCGGCCGGATGTTTCGCCAGCGCCTCGACGCTTTCCGTCAGCGGCGTCAGGCTTTCCCCGTCCCTCCAGCTCTCCATCATGAAGAGAAGCTTCTTCTTCCGATCGAGCTTGACCCGAAGGTTGGCGAAACAGCGCTCCTCGTTGTGGAACTCCAGCTCTGCTTTATATTTCGGCAGGATCGCCCTGCCGAAGACATATTGAAAGTAGCACGCCTGCTTTACCGCCAAAACTCCGCCGGCTTCGCCTTTGCGCGTGCTGTACCAACGCTCGAACTCGTCTTCCTTTTCGAGCGAGCGGCCGCCGGTGGAGATGATTTCGGAAACGATCTCGGACATCGCGCGGGCCTGCCTCGGCGCTGTGAGTCAAGTTGCGGCAGCCTAGCCAGGATCGCGACGATTGTCAGGTTTGAAAGCCGCGCCCGCACGGGAGGCAACGTCGCCGACCACTCGCCCAATCCGTCGCTCTCGCCCGCTATGTTGTCGCTCATGAACGAGCGCATCATGGAGCTGACCGAGCAGGCGGCTTGCTTCCCGCGATTTAGCGGGCTGAGCTGGTCGAAGGCATCCTCCAAAGCCTCGACGCCACGGATCCGAGCCTCGATCAGATTTGGGCTTGAGGAGGCGCAGGACCCTATGGCCGCCTATCGGCGTGGCGAACTCGAGGCGCTCGATTTCGACGAGGCGTTGGCCAAGTACGCCAGCCGCCCACGATTGTCCGGCTGCTGGCTCCAGCCGCCGCGGAACTGGATGAGGCGGTTTATCTTGAAGTCGAGGATTGGCCCGGAAAGGAGCCGCGCATCCATATCCCGCCCGCACGTGTCCGCGTGGGGCTGACAGATAACGGGCCGGCGGATGACTGACGTCCGCCGCCGGCGTCGCATGCCTCCGCGAGCTCTGCGGGCGCGAGATTTCAAATTCCAGCGCCTAACTTCCCGAAAAGCCGCGGCCTCGAGCAGATACTGCGAGCTCCCGCAAGACGCCCGGCAAAGCCTCCGGCAAATCCTCGGAGATGAGCCCGGGACCGAAGGTTTTGGCTGCCGCCCCGTGCAGCCAGAACTCCTGCGGAGGCGGCCTCGAAGGCGGGCACGCCCTGGGCGGCAAGGCCGGCGACGAAGCCGGTCAAGACGTCGCCGGACCCCGCGGTGGCGAGGGTCGGGGGCAGGTCCCAACCGATCGAGGCGCGACCGTCGGGCGCGGCGACGACCGTGTCGGGACCCTTAAGGACGACGACCGCGCCGGTCAGCCGCGCCGCGGCGCGAGCGCGCGCGAGTTTGCCGTCCTCCGCCTCGACGCCCGGGGCTCCGGCAAAAAGCTTTGCGAATTCGCCTTCGTGCGGCGTCATGATCGCGGCGTGGCCGCCGCGCGCGATCAGCGCCCCGAGTTTTTCCGCTTCTCCGGCGAAGCTCGTCAGGGCGTCGGCGTCGAGCACGATCGTTCGCCCCTGCGCCGGCCGGGTCAGCGCCGCGATGACGAGTTTGCGCAGCTCCGGGCCGACCCCTGCGCCGGGCCCGAGCGCGATCGCACGGCGCCGCGCGTCGGCGATGAGCGCCTCGAACCCCTGCTGGCCGACGAAGGGCGCGACCATCACCGCGGTGAGATGAGCCGCGTTGACCGCGACGGAATCGATCGGGCTGGCGATCGAGACGATCCCGGCCCCTACCCTCAAACAAGCCCGCGCGGCGAGGCGGGCCGCGCCCGTCTGATGCGCCGGCCCCGAGAGGACGAGCGCCGCGCCGCGCGCATATTTGTGCGAAGCGGGGCCGAGGCGAGGCAGCGCATGGCCCCAAAGGGCCCGCGAATTGACGAACGCCTTCGGCGCGATGGGGGGCAGAACGCTCGCAGGAATGCCGATGTCGGCGAGACGGACGTCTCCGCACAGCGACCTGCCCGGCTCAAGCAGGTGGCCGGGCTTCAGGCGGAAGAAGCTGACGGTGGACGTCGCCTCGATTGCGACCCCTCGAGCCTTGCCGGTTGCGCCGTCGAGACCCGAGGGCACGTCGACGGCGACCACGCGCCCGGCGCTGCGAGCGAAGGCGTTGATGCGCTCGACGATCGCCCGCGCCTCCCCGCCGACATCACGCGCCAGCCCCGCGCCGAATATCGCGTCGACGATGCAATCGGCGCCGGAAAGGTCCAGACCCGGCGCGGGAAGAACTTCGCCCGTGAATTTAGCCGCTGCGAGCGCGGCGTCGCCGCGAAGGGAATCGCGCCGGCCGAGGAGGCCGAGCTTTACCCGATAGCCTCGGTCGGCAAGAAGCCGGGCGGCGACAAAACCGTCGCCGCCATTGTTGCCGGGGCCGCACAGGACCGCGATCCGGCCGCGCGATCGCGCGACGCGCGCAACCTCGTCTGCGACCGCCTGCCCGGCCGCCTCCATCAGCACGATCCCGGGGATTCCCCCGGCGATCGTCGCGCGGTCGGCCTCGCCCATTTCGGCGGGAGTCAGGAGTTCCGGCAGTTTCGGCGGATCGAGCATGGCGAGAAGGTGGTCCGGCGCCCTCTGACTGGCAAGGGATAAAGCGGAGCGCGATAAAAACGACTTTGCATCGCTTGGAATTCTGCTATATCGCGCCCGCGACGGCTGATCCCCGATAGCTCAGCTGGTAGAGCATTCGACTGTTAATCGAATGGTCGCAGGTTCGAGTCCTGCTCGGGGAGCCATTAAAATCAATGGGTTGCGGCGAAAGCTGAGACCGCCGAGCGAAAGCAGAAAATTGCCGGGGTATGCAATAGGGTAACACCCTACGTAGGCGGGATCGATGACCACATCTCAATGGAAGGTCGGATCAACCCAGTCGACGATCGCCAGCGTCAACGGCAGCGGCCGTAGCGGGTACTCGTTCTCAATTCAAAATTCCCAAGGCGCCCCTCTCCTGACTATCATGTACCAGTCACGGGAGGAGGCTGAAGAGGCAGAAGCGGCCATTCGGAAAGCGATTTCGACTGCGCTCGATATCACTCCGCCTCGGCGATGAACCTCGCGCCCGTAGGCGTCGAGCACGTGCATGGCGACGGCCTGGGGCGGCCAATCCGCGTCGGCGAAATAATCTGGTCTGGCTATTTACAGACCAAAATTACTGTTTGGCATATTCGAACGCAGGCAGCATCGTAAGCCCCTCCTTCGTCCCGCCCAGCAGCACGATCTTGTTGTCGGCGTCGAACCTGAGGCTGTCATATCGCACGACCACCATGTGGGTGCCCAATCCGAGGAATCCACCGATCGATAGAACCGCATATGGCTCCTTGCCGTCGCGCGTCACCAGAAGGTCGTCAATCTTGCCGATCGTTTCGTTTGCTTCGTTGAGAACGTTGCTGCCGATCACCTTGGACGCCCGGTAGCCCGCCGCGACCGTTTGCACATCGACCTTGGCGATCGGCACCGTCTGCGAAACGCCCTGCGCAATCACGGGTGCGGCGAGAAAAACCACGCCCATCGTCGCAGCGCTCGCAAGCAGCATTGCTTTCTTCATGATAATCCTCCTAGTTGGTTTTGCCTGGGAAACGCGCCGCCGATCATTCCTTGGGCCACCTGCGGCGCGGGGCGGGCGGGCGCCCTTCCCCATCGCCGCAGGTCCTCGCCGGCGAACCGCCATTGCAGACGACGGGTTCACCAGCCGAAGTCTAGACAACCCCCGTCTAGACAGTTCCGGAATACGGGACAGTGGCGCTCGTGGGCAACCGTCGGAATCTACTCATGCGACGGCCGCGCTTGGGACCGCGTCACGCTCGCGCCAGGAAGCCTCGCCGTGGGCCTCGGGCACCATGGCCGCAGATCAGCGCCTCGGCGTCGGCTTGCGCCAGCCGACGGGCGTCCTGGCGGCGGAGCCATCGCAGCATCGTTTGCCCCCTCAACCCATGTCCTGTAAACCTACCGCATCCAGGCGAGACACATCATGCAGTATAAGATCGGCGATCAAGTCGAACTGATTTCTGGCGGACCTGCAATGACGGTCACGCGCGTGACCCGATAACCCCTTGGGAGCAGACGGCCCAAGTGTGATCTGCTGCTGGTTTGCTAGCGGGAAACGAGAAGAAGGTGAATTTCCGGCCGCCGCTCTAAAGCCAACCATTAAAACAGGCCCTGCTTCCTAGCCCCAAACGAAAAAACCCCGCTCCGGCGCGGACAGGAGCGGGGAATGTGGCGCGCCATTGCTGGGGGGCGTAAATGCGCGCCGACGCTGATCCTACCATGACGGCATGATTGGCGACATGCAAAAAAGGACAGCCGAAGTCAGTCTGTTTTGCGCGCCTACGCGATCGTGACTTTCCCCGGCGCCGCATAGACGATCGAAACCAGCTCGCTCGTCTGTTTGCCTTCGGAGTTCGCGAGAGTAAGCAAAGCATCGCGATGCAGCGAACGGGCGATCATCACCAGATCGGATGTTCCGTAGCGCCTGCCGTCAAGCCTAAGGGAAGCCCCGGCCTGCGCCAGGCGCATCAAGTCGGCAGGACTCTTCCCCTCAATCATATCGCACGAGCCTTTTTTCTGCAGGCTTCAGGAGACTGCCGTCAACATCGGACACTTGCAAGACGGTTTAGGATGGAGCGGGCCGCCGAACGAAAAGCCCCGCTCCAGGGGCGAACGGGAGCGGGGCAGAAGACCGGCGCGCATCACTGGCCTGATCGCGCGCGGCTAGACGAAGGGCCGGCGACGCGACGGCTGTCCACGATGTGGCGCGCCGCTTCCGCGGCCCTTCATTGGTTATTAGCCGCCACGCGCGAGGGAATGTCCATCGATTAATAGCGCAGGGACAAAAAAGGCCCCGCTCCGGCGCGAGCGGGAGCGGGGCAGTATTAGCGCGCTGTCGATTGGGAGGGAAACAGTCGCGCCGGTTCAAATGCGGCGCGCGCGGCGTTGTTCCCGCTGCCCGGAGCGCTAAGGCAAAAGGGGGCCGAAGCCGCTCCATGCTCGCCCGCGTTTCTCAAACGAAAAGGCCGCCGAGTCGCCCCGACCTTCCTTCATTCGATGGATGGCGCGCTCAGACGGCCGTGCAAGCCGCCTTCATGGCCTGGTAATCATGCGCCAGGCTCCGAAGAATGTCGTCCCCGGTTCCGCCCTCATCTTCTTCTTTGATGTCGTAGCAATGCTCGCAAACTGAAAGCTTGGCCAAGAATCCCGCGAAGGTCGTTGCCCGCGTGGTCGCGATTTTCAGCCAAATTGGGCGCCGTTCGTTGTCATAGAGAGCCCTCACCCGCTTGTCGGCCTCCTCATATCCCGCTCTCGCAATCGTGCGCGCCTCCGTATACTTATTCAGCGCCTCAAGAATCTCAGTAGCTCTAAGCTTCGTCCGAACAAGCTGTATCGCGAACTGTGATCGCTTGGCTGATAGCATCTCCTGAAGCCTGGCGTCGTCTAGCACCCATGCGGCGGTTTCCAACTGCGCTCTATCGGCCTCGCGGTAATGATCGCCCCAGATCGGCGCTGGCAATCGGGCACCGTCCAGCACGACGCGAAGCGCGTCCGGTACCGCGGGCTCAACAATACGATCTTCTTCGTTGCTCCTTTCTTCCTCGGCCGCCTCGATCCTCGCGGCCAATGCGCGTTCGGTCTCGATCAAGCTGAATAGCTCGGCGTCGGGGCCGGCCGGGCCACTGGCAGGCTCGGCGGCGATGGCGGCTCCGGCAGCGATCGGGGCGGCTCCCATTGCGCCGGCGGCGAGGATTGAGCGAAGGATAGTGCGGCGATCGGCGGGCATGGCTCCGCCGGCGGCCGAAACGGTTGCGTTCGGCATTGTGGATACTCCTGACGATGGGTTGCATCAACAATTATTGTTGATACTATCCGGTTCTCGCTCCGTCAACAAAAATTGTTGAAATGACGCCCGCCCAGTGCCGCGCCGCTCGTGCGCTCATAGAGATCACTCAAAAGGGCCTTGCCGAGGCGGCGGGCCTCGGCCTGTCCACCATCGTCGATTTCGAGAGGCTGCGTCGAACGGTCTCGGAGGATGTGATTTTCGCGATCCGGTCCGCCCTCGAGGCCGCCGGCGTCGAATTCACGAATGGCGATCAACCGGGCGTGAGGTTGAGGAAAGCACGCGCATGAACGGCGTCAGTGCCGACCGCAACGGGGAGCAATATCTACTCATCGTCAACGCTGAGTTGGCGGATCTGCGGGAGTGGAAAGGTTATTTGCAAAGCCACACGAACCGATAGTAACACACGGTTGTTTTGTGGTCAACTATTTTATCGTGCCGGGCATCGTTTGCTTCTCCTAAAACTTGTACCAAGGGCGCTGCGCCCTGTCCCATTCGGCGATAAGTTCGGTTACATTGCTGAACCGGGAAATATCCAACTCCATTTTGTCCGCGAAATGCGGATTTAAGAACTCCTTAGCATGATCTCGCACTATGAATTCCAAATGGTCTCTAATTACGGCCGCGTTGTAAAATCCCTGTCTGCGCCCAATCGCGATCCCCTCAAAATAGTTCATCAGAGTCGTCGTTTCGGCCCGAAATTTTCGAGGAGATTTCTGCAACTCCCCGCAATCGCGAGCGTCCCGCAGCTTAAGTAAAACATCGTGCAAAATATGATCGTTCTCGTAGCGATCGCATGCTTTGAGCGTTTCCCAGCCGCACTGATCTCGGCGGAGTTTCCAGAGCTGATATGACGCAACCAAAACGGCAAAGGCGAGCGCTATGCCCTGCTCGCACGCCCACCAATCGCTCCACGTCAGATTCCAAAACCAGCGCGGCATTGGATTACCCCATCGGGGCATAACAGCACCGCTATCTGTCGCTGGCAACAAGGGGGTTCATCAAGCCAGTCTTGATGCCTGGGCGACTGGGACCATCCGGAAAAAGGCCGCCCCCGAGCGCGTCAGCATCGCGCTCAAAGGGGGCGGCAAGCCGCCTAAACCCCGCAAGGAAGGAAAGGGAATAGGCGTTCCCGCAGGTGACGAAAGGCTTTCACCTGCAAGCTCTCCGAAACCAGCCATCACGCCTGCCCGCTTTGCGCGAGAAGCGTCATCATTGAACGTTCGAGCGACGAACTCACATTGTCGGCGATCTCGCGCAAATCCCCGCCGCGCGCGTCGACGTTGATCCCGCCCATATGAATGGCGTTGGAAGTCTGGCTCGTCGTTACCGTATGATTGCCGGCGAGAGTTGAGAGAACCGCCCCGCCAGTCGGAGCGCCATTCTGCGAAAGAGGCTTTCCCTTCCACCAAGCGGGGTCATAATGCGTTCCAGGCGCATCGTACTTGCCGCTATTGATGTCCTTCCGCGAGGGAGGGAGGTCTATTGATGGAATGCCGTTTGTCGAAATCTTCCCCGCGAGATCAAGCGGCGATAGTTCTTTCCCAGTCTTGGCATCGATGATGTGGGGATGGCCAGCGATGATTTTTGGATGAATGACTTGCGGAGAAAACCGCGCGGCGTCCTCTCCGACCGTCTTCCCCAAATCGAGCGGACCAAATCTGTCCTGAAGCATCCTCCGAGTGCGCGGGCCAAATCGGCTTAGAGGGATCACGGATGCGACTTTCGCCTGTACGTCGCGCGGCGCGCTCATCGCATTCGGGTATTGGGCGATGTCGACCCCGGCCGACCTCGCGAACTCGCGCCATGTCGGCGTATTGATCTGGAAATAGCCCTGGCTGCGCGTTCCCGGCCCTTCCGGATCCGGGTCCACCTTGCTGTAAATGTTCGAATTGCTGCTCTCTATCTCGGCGAGCGCATCCATGAATGACCCGCTGCTTACGCCAGCGCCACCCCCGCCGCTACCGAGTACGCCCGCGCCGCCCCCAAATCGGCCTCGCGCCCTAAACCCCCTTGGAGCGCCTGCGCCGCCTTGATAGGTCGTCGGCAATGAGCCGCCCGTGCCGATCGGGCCTCCGAGAAAGCTTCCCGCCGCTGAGACGGAGTTCTTTGACCAACTCAACCGGGACTGGATTGCCCCGCGAGACCGGTTGTCCGTTGACCTCGGCCGCATGTGCGCCCCCCAATGCTCCCGGGCCTTCTCCGGGCAAGCCTCCAGACAGGGAACTGAAGCCTGGGAACAACCGTTCCCACCACGATCTCGGATGCGATTCTATCGATTGGTCCGCCTGAAATCTTCTTCGCGTGCATCTGATTGAGAAGGTCGACCACCGGCTTGAGGTGTGCCTCAACATCCTGGAGCCCGTCCGCGAATTGGTGCGCCCAAGTGACGATATCGCCCCCAAGAAGCTGTTTATTGTCCTCGATCCACTTCGAAAAGTGGTCGAGCATCTTCGACAATTCGGGATCGAGCTGAGTCGCAATGACGTTCCCGAGCGACGTTACCTCTTGCTGCGCCCGGGCAAACTGTTCGTTGAGATCCTGCGCCGCCTTGATCGCCTGATTTGTCGGAGCAAGCCCGCGAGAAAGGGAATCGACATAGGCACTCATTCCAGCGCCATATTTGATCATTGTATTGGCGGTCGCGTCGTCAATCCCCGCGCCCGTCAACAGGAAATGCGCTTGCGCCATGTCGGTACGCGCAAGGATCTGCGCCGACGTAGCAATATCGTTCATGAACTTGGTGACGCCGTGCTCGGTGTCGATCTTGGTGTGCGTCAAGCCGGAGAGACGATACAGGCTTTCGGGGAGCGCCTTTCCGTTCGTGTGAAGATCGAACAGCGCCTTCGCCATTGCATTGATGGAGCCTGCCGCATCCTGCGCGCTCCCGCCCATACGCTCAACGGCCATGCCCCAGGCAGCTACTGTCTGCGGAGCCTCGCCGATGTTGCCGGCGAAACGGCCGACCGCCGCGTTCGCGTCATTTACGTTGGCAATGAACTCCTTGATTCCGCGGGCGCCGAGCAGAGCCGCAAAAAACGCCAGCGCTTCATTACGGATTTTGCTAAATCCATCCGCGACGACACGGTTCGTCGCCTCGATTTCCTTCCCCTGCTTGCGTGCCTCTTCCTTCATCTTGACGAGGGAATTGGCGGCCTTCTTCTGCCCTTCCGTGAATTTCGTGGGGTCAAGCGATAGAGTGACGAGAAGCTCGTCGACGATCGTCGGCAACTCACCGCCCTCCTTCTGGGGGCGGCAATTTCATTCGAAGCCTCCGGCGCGGCGCAGTAGCCTCAGCCGCTAGGCGCTCCTTCATGAACTCGGCATCACCCTGAGCGCTCGCAGCGTCAATCGCGGCCGTGAATGCCTGCGCCTCAGCCCTGCGCTCTTTCCGATCGGCAGGCATGTCAGCGCCCCCCTGCAGGCGCCGGGATAGGCGCATTGGCGTCCTCGGATAACGCAGCCATTGCGCGCCGCCATTCCAGAACGGGGGCGCACCGATCCCAAGTGCCGTCCCGGCGCATCAGGCTTTCATTGTCGAGGATCCGCTGGACGCGCTTGTAGTCGTCGCTCCAGCAGTGCAGGCTGGACTTGGCCTCCCACAGCAGCGCACGCGCGGAAACAGCTCGGCATGCAACCGCTCGACTAACTGGACCCACGGGTCAAGATGCAGGGCAATAACAGCCGCCTTCGCCTTCTCGACCTTCGTCTTGGCCATAGCCGCCTCCGCCTCCGGTTCGGCAACCAAGTCCCTCATCTGTTCGCGCGCCGCCTTGGCCGCCGCGAGCTGGTCCTCAAGGTCAACCAGCCGTTCACGAGCCGCCCGCATCGGGGCCGACGTCACCTTGACCGGCGCTCCGCTGGCGTCGATCAGCAAAGCCGAAAGGCGAACCCCTTCTTCGGCGACAACCGTATCGAAAGCAGAGTGAGCCAATTCGACGGCAGTCCCCGCCTCGGAGGCGAGACAATTCACCCGGTCGAAACTCGCACGGGCCTTGTCCGCGTCCGCCTGGCGCTCCCGGGCCTCTGCGATCGCCAGCGCCAAGGCTTTGCGCGCCTCGGCGTCTGGCGCTACGGGCTTGAGTGCCAGTCTCACAGGCTTCCCCCAAAAAGCCGTCGAAGTCGGCGTCGCTCTCGACATAGGAGGACCGCGCTTCGCGTCGGAAGTTGTGCTCGACCTTCGGCGCCGGTCCGAAGAGGGCTTCGAAGCTGTCGCCCCTCGCGAATCCTGCCCCAGATAGCCGTGGCCTGCCTCCCGTTTGGCTGGGCGGACGCCCGCAAGCAAATCGTCCTGGCCTAACTCGTCGATCGCCACTAGCGCGTCGATCAGACGCTTTTGCTCGCTTCCATCCAGATTTTCACGCGCCCATTTGCAAATCAAAGCAACGGGGTCGTCAACCTCGCCGAGCTCGTCGAAGGCCATCGTCGAGCCGGTTGCTTTGTAAGTCATGAGGTATGCTTTGCGATTGCGCATTTTCAGTTTCTCCAAGTCATGTTTGCTTGCAGCGGATGATATCCGCTGAGCGGTTGGCTCATTTTGCGGATGGCTTCGGGATTGATCCGCATTGGCGGACGCGCCGATGCGAGCGTGGCGATCAGGCCTGCAGCGGCGCGGAAACGTCGTCGTGACGATCGGCGCCGCCGTGGTCCACACGGTACCGGCCTGAAGGCGAAGTCTTTCGCTCCGGCCGCAGAACTGCTCAATCAAGCGTCGGTTGTCGGAGACGGACGCGCCCGGCAGTCAGTTTGAGGCAGGCTTTCCAGATAATTGGTCGACGTGTCATTCGGGCGGTGGGGTATTGATTGCGTTCCGGCCGAAAGCTTCAATCGTGAATCCAGCGGCGTATTTGTCGCCGGTAAGCGATATCTTGTAAGTTTTCAACAGCGCGGCGGCGTCCCTTGCGGCCGATTGCGGTTAAAGGGGGGCCCTTGCTCGGAAATGGCGTCGAGCATGATGTCGTCGCCCTCACGATGGCCGATCGCGACACAGGAGCTGTCTTTTTCCGGCCCCAGAGGCGGAATCGGCATATCCGATGTACGATATGCCAGGACGCGGCGGACGTGCGACAACGCCAGCGTCGACCGCTGATTTCGACAAGCTCGCGGCTAATGAAAATCAATACGTCGTCACGCCACCGGCCGCCATATTCGGCGCTCGCCGCAACCGGGTCGCGCTCCATCGCGCGGTCGACAACCTTTTGCGGGAGCGACGGATTGAAGTCGCGGCTTGCGCCTTGGGCGACGAGGCATGCGCGGGTCGCCCTTTTCGCCGAAGTGGCGCGACCAGGTCTCATAGACCGCGCCTCGGCGGGCGTAGGGCGAAGAAATGAACGTAAGCAGACCTCTCGTCGTCGCCAGCGCAGGCCTCAGCGCGTCCAGGATGGCGCTGTCAGGGTTGCTCGAGCCGCTTGCCTCATAATACCAAAAGGCGGCCTCATCGCCCACAACCGCAATGGCGGTGACGCCTCTGACGTCCGGAAACGGCCGATCGCACTTCGATCTCAATTCCGTTCGTCAACGGGATGATGTCGGCGGTCTTGCGCTTGACGAGATTGGCGAGCAGTGGCGTGGATTCGAGGATGCCGCCGATGTAGCCGAGCACGATAGCCGCCTGTTTTTGGTTTGGGGCGAGACAGAGAACAACCGGACGCTCACCGACGACAAGCACGCCGGAATGATCGATGAACACCGCGATAAAGACGATCAGGACGGCAATGGCGCGGCTTTTTCCGCCTGCGACCGCCAGACCGCCCAGAACTCTTCAACGCGCTCTCCGGGCTCCTAACGCGTCCCGTGAGGCTTTGAAGTATCACACGCTCCTCGTCGTCGACGCCTCGCCCATCGCTGCGATCAAAATGCGCCAGGCGCGCCAGGAATCGCCGGCCAGCACGTTGCCGAGCAACGCCGGGTCGCTGAGCGCTTGGCGCATTGTCACGGCCGGCGGGGCCACTATGGCGGGTTTGTGGCTCACGGGTCGCCCTGATTGGTTACGGGCGGACGGCGCAGGCGAGGCGGGCCGAGGACACGCTCGCCCGGTTTCCAGTCAAAGCCGTCGTCTCGCTCGCGCGGACGTGGCAGGTCCGGCGCGTGCTGCTTGGAGAAGCGCCTACGGCGACGGAAAGCGGAAGGCGGTCTCCTCACGCGACACGCTCACTGTGGTGCGCGGCGAGGTATTCGGCGAGGCTGGCGTCGTTCGCGTCGCTCGCGCTTCACGCCCAGCTGGCTGAGCACGCGAGAGACGCAATTGGAGAGCCTCGTCAACCCCTCGAGGTCGACGTCCTCGCCTTTGACGATCGCTGCTTGCATGCGCTCGGCTTTCACGGCTAGGGCCGCCGCGTTCCGGACAAGCGCCTTGTCCGCCTCGCTCAGATCGGCCTCGCCGTCCGAAAAGCTCGCGACCAAGTCGCGGAACCGGCGCGCATCGCGGGTCCGGCCGTCAATTCCCTTCGCATGCAGACGCGAGCCGTTGGAGACGGCCGCGCAAGTCGTCGACAAGGGCTTGGCGAGGGTGTGACATTCCAGCATTGCGGCTCCCGAAAACGTGGCGAAACGATACCCAGACGTTACCCCTGCATTATGCGCTCGAATAGTCATTCCGCGCAACGCCGACAAAACAAGACATTTTGAGACATTTTCTATGGTATGAGCCGCTGATATCATATCAGTGGCCGACTTATTCGGGCGCGCTGCGCAATTCCGGTTGCCGGAAACCCCGCGCGCCTCGGCGTCGGCTCGCGTGGCAGAAAAAAATTTGGCGTCTGGCGCGTGTGTCCCGCGGTTGTTCGCCCCGCCCCTCTCTTCTTTGGCTCCTCATTTCCCCATTCCTCTGACGTGTTGCGCCACTTGATAAGGTGGAGCGGCGAAGGTGGGGCAGGTGGCGCGGGGAAGGCTCCACCACCACCCCCTATAGGGGTGTGGGGGTGGAGCGGCGCACGTCGAGGGGGAGGAAATCAGGTGGCGCGAAGCGCGTGCTTCAATCGTTCGCCGGCTCCCCACTTCGATGAACGAGCGCCTTTCGCTGCGTCCTTGCCCTCGGCGATGACGAGCACGCCGGTCTTGATCCAGGTCTTGAGCAAGCTCGCGATCTTCGCCCTGTTCATCTTGTTCTCGCGTCAAGGCCCATTGCCTTCGCCACGGCGTAGCCCGCCCAATCCTTCGCCTGTGAGTTTCCCGCCAGCGTCCCTCGGCAATGGCGGCCTGAACGGCCCGAAGGTCGGAGACGGTCACGCCCTCGAAGGCGTCCGGCCACTTCCAGCGGGCGACGACGGCGACTTGTCGCTCGGCCTGCCGTCGCCGCCGTTTCCGAGGTCGAAGGATTCGAGCCGATACCACTCCGCAGCGCCCGCCGGCGGCGCGAGGTTGGCCTTTCCGTTTTGGACGCGGAGATAGGCTCGCCGGTTTTCGACGCCTGCCCGGGCTGCTTCGTTATCGGTCATTCCGTTGAGGGTCCGCGCCGATCGCACCTTAGCGAGCAAGGCGGAGCCGCCGCGGCCGTCGTCGACCGTGATCTCGGCGCCGTTGGTCTTGCGAGCATGGTGCACAAGCTCGATGGCGCATCCGGTCACGTCGGCGATCTCCGCCCACGTCGCGGCGACGAGCTCGATTGCCGGATTGTCGTTTTCGACGACGCGATGCGAGGCAACGAACGGATCAACGATCATGAGGCCGATCTTGTTTGCGCGGATCGTCGCCATGACCGCCTCGACGATCGGACGGGCGACCTCGCACCGGTCCTCGTCTGCTCGGCGATGACGATTTTCGTCTCGCGCCCGGTATCAACGAAGAGCCGGCCCTCGATTTCCGCGGGGTCGATTTCGTAGTACAGCGCCGCCGCGATGATGCGGCGCTGCAGCTCCTCCAATGGGTCTTCGCCGTTCCAATACCAGACGTTCACCCGCTCGTCGGGCGTGACGCCGAGCAGCCCGCGGCCGGTGATGATCGCCAGCGTTTCCGCTATCGCGAGGCTCGACTTGCCGAAGGCGCCGGGCGCGACGGTCTCGGAGATGAACTTGCGGACGTAGTGGCGGCCGTAAAGCCATGCGACGCGGAATCTTGGCCGGCTCTACCCAAACGAAGGGCGAAGCGGTAACCAAGGATTCGGACGCGGAGGCGACAGCAAAATCATTCCGCCCCGTCGGCGGCGGGGGGAGCAAATCGGCCATAGCGTTCGAGAAGTTCCTCAGGGGTTATTGGGCCGCCCCCATGAGGATATCGTTGAGGTCGCCTCGAGTTTTTGGCTTCCAACACGAGCCTCTCGTCCAGCGGATTGCCATCGTGTCTGAAGTAGGCGCGCTGCCCGTTCTCCTGCGCCGTTCAGGTCATCATCCGCGAGGATGCTGAGGGCCTCGATCCCGGCCACAACAGGGAACTTTGCCATGATTGCTGTTGATCCGGTCGACCAGGTAGGTCGCAGGCCGATCGACATTGCGGCAACTCCGGTTTCGATCCCCTCCGCGACGTGCAAACCGCCGAGCACGTCCTCATCAAGGGAAAACCGCACGACACCCCTGGGCCAAGTCCCTTGGCCTTGGCGACTTTCTGACCTTCGTGGATATATGTCCTCGAAATTCCGCCGTGGGCTTGCCCATGTCGCATCTCATGATGGCGACGATGCAACCGAGCCGCTTGCCGCTGAGGGGATGGCCTTCTTGGGAAGAGGACCGCGGGATGCCATCCGATGGAGTCCGTTCGCTTCAGCACGTCGACGATGGCCGTTACCTCAATTCGCCGAGTGTTGCCGAGATAGGCCTCGCCGGGAGAGCCGCGGAGACCAACCAGACCGTCCACGATCGACTTGGCTATGCCGATATGGCGTAAATCACCGCTTTCGTTTCCGCGTCCGCCTTCGACTTGTGCAACCTGCACAAGTCGAGCCTCCGCGCGCCGCCAGTTGTCATTGGCGATGCCGAGTTTGGCCTTCACGTAATCCCGGCACGCCATAAAATCGTCGCCCGCGTGCGAAAAGGCGAGGAAGCCTTCGGGCGCAGTTGGCGAGAGTGTGACCGAAAGACTGCGGTCTTTCGGGCTATGGCCCGGACCGGGTGCGAGAACCTGGCGGCCGGCGACGTCGCCGCTGAGGGCGCGCGCGATGGAGCGGAGATCAGAAGGGAATATCGTCGTCAATGCCGCTGCCTCCCCGGTCTGAGGGAGGATTCGCGCGGCTTCGGGCTTGGGGCTTGGCCTCTTTCGGCTTTGGCTTTAGCGCGAGAACGCGATCCGCGGTCAGCCGAAGGGCAATCCGCGTCTCCCCGTTCTTCTCGTATGTTTCGACGCTGAGGGCGCCGACGGCCGAAACAGCGTCGCCCTCTCCAAGCCCGGCGAGTTCTTCACGCGCGGTCTCGCTGAAGGTTGTGACGCTCCACCACTCGACGGTGTTGCCGTTCATGACGCGAAGTTTGAACGCAGTGAACTGGCCGCCTGTTCGCGTCGGGCGGGTCGCGATTTCGCCGTGGAGCTTACCGAGGATTTGGGCGAAGGCGTTCATTGGCCGCCCCCATTCGCTTTTTCAGCCGCACGCGCCACGTCGACGGCAAATCTCAGCGGAATGACGACAAGTGGCTCGCGTCGATCAGCCTTGACGACAAGCACGTCGCGGCCCTCGAGCCATCTGTAGAGTTCACGAAAGCCATCGGCGCGCGCTTTGACTTCAATGGTGCGATCGATGCCTAGCAAGGGAAGGCTGACGTCGCCGACATAGGAGCCGCCGGCTGCGCCGGAGAGCGGAACGCGCTCCGCGCCGAAGCCGTGATCCTGGAGAGTGCGAACAAGGGCGCGCTCGGTGCGGTTGCCCTTTTCACGGGAGCGTTTGCCGCCGCTGGTCATGCTCGCGTCCCACTCGGGAAAGCATGCTCGGCGACGAGCGCGGCCAATGCCGGCGCAAGCCGAAAGCGACGCCTGAGATGGCGGACGCGCAAGTCAATTGTCTGTTGCGGTTCGAAGGCGAAGGCGCCATAAAGCGCGGGCTGATTGTTTTTTGCCTTCATGAGCCGGCCGTCGCAAGCGGACCGGCTTTTTTTTGCCTCCAACTTACGCCGCCTTCGGCCCGGCGACTGTTTCCGCCTGAGACTCTGCGATCCGGCGTCCAACTGTGCGGACGCAAACCCCGAGTTCGGCCGCGAATTGCCGCACGGGGATGAGCATTTCAGGTGTGTTCGGGTCGGCCTCGAACGGGAGTCCTGCGAGCGCGCACTTGTACCGCTCGGCGTCGGAGCGCCGAACAAATCGACGGCCCTTTTGTTCGATAACGGGAGGGAACTTTGCAGACATTGACGGCCTCGTCTTGAAAGAGTGGCGAGGCGGAAATGACAGATTTAACCGGAGACGTATAAAGAGTAAAAGGGTATCACTTTTTCCGGCCGCAGCCGCGAAGCTTGTGTGCCGCGATCGAAGCGTAAGACAACGGGTCGGCCGTTATATTTAACAACGCAAATATTTCTCGTGTGAAATCTAAGTAAGGACCATAAACGGTGCCTTGTTTCTCTTTCCCCTCATACGTGGCGGTGATGAAGGTTGGTTGTTTACCAGTAAATATGAAATACTTGTCCGCAAGTTCATTTGCCACATTCTGCGCGAGTCTCTTTTGTGGCCTGCCCACGTCTCGAGTTATCGGTGGTTGAAAATCGACACGGTTGAGCGTCGCCTCCGGGAACATTTTGAAAAATTCCGCGTCCTCGGCTTCGGACGATCTATCCGCCTCCGGCCGACGCATCTCGATCGCAGCCAATTTTGCGATCTCGGCCCAAAACCTCATTTCGCGGCTGATAAGTTCCGTATCTTGCTCTAGCTTTGCGGGCAATTCTGCTACAAAATATGGCGTTATTACTTCAGGCGCTTCAGACAATGCCGCGATTGTCGGCGAATGCAGTTCCCGAATATGCCGCGCCAATTGCTCGCGCGCCCGTTTGGCGCCGCCTTTCCGGTCAATTTTTTCAGCAAGATCGCTTGCTCTTCTTTCCAATTCCACAAGCTGCTTTATCACCATCGCCTTGGTGGCTGGCCGAGAATGTGGCGGCAGCGTTAGGTCGCCCCTTCTCTCTTTGATAATGTTTCCCATCAGCGCAAGGTAGTCGACGAGTTGCCAGACATGCGGCATTTGCTCGTCGTTTATCGGCAACCTGAGCACTGCGGCTTCAATATCGGGATACTTGGGATTGCTGCGAGGAAAGGGCGCCAAAATATCACCCCCTCGCTGCGGCAAGCTCAATGACGTTCGCCGCCGGCGCGCCGGTCACGATCGCCTCGAGACGCCGGGCCCATGCGTCCAGGGCCGCGCGCTTTTCCGACGCGTAATCGTATTTCTGGTAAACGCCGACGATCCCCTTCCGGCTTCCCGAGACGTGGTTGAGAACGGCCTCGGTCACTTCGAGCCGCACGCCAAGCTTCTGCAGGTTCGTTGCGACCGTGCGCCGCAAATCATGGAGGACCCATGCCGCCGGCGCCTCAATCTTGTCAGGATCGTCGCCGCGAGCTTCGGCTTCCTCTTTCTGGATTTCGTGAATAGCCTTGTCGACCGCGCCCTTGGCCCGGCTGAAATCCTGATACGGGCGTCTTGCCGGTTGTCGTGAAGACGAAGCCTTTCCCTTCGATGCGGCCCAGACCAGTGATGATCTCCACGGCCTTGTCGCTCAACGGGATCTCATGGGCGACGCCGTTCTTTGAGCGCTCCTTTCCGATCGTCCAGGTCTTCGCATCGAGGTCGATTTCATTCCATCTGCCTTCGGCGATTTCATCGCGCCTGCAGCCGGTCAAAAGCAAAAGCCTCACGACATCGCCGAAGGGCGCGCCGATGCGCTCGCACGCCTTCCACACGAGACATATCTCATCATCAGTCAGGACGCGGTCGCGGCTCGTCTCTGCGGCCGGCGCCTTGACCTTGTCGACAGGCGACGAATCGACAATGCCGCGCTCGATCGACCAATTGAACATGCGCTTCAGGACAGCGAGCGACCGGTTCGCGGTGTACCCCGAACCGCGATCCACGATCCCATCAAGCATGGCGTGAATATCGGCGCGCCTCACGTCGCCGATGCGCTTCGAGCCAAGCGTTGGGAGGATCTCGACGCGCAATAGGCGCGCTGTCTCTTTCGCCCACAGCGCGCCCGCCGAGCGCTTGACGGACCGCTCGAGGAAGATCGCGGCGACGTCGCTCATGCGGTCTTTGGTCGACTGTTCGGCCCTGGCGGCTGCTCTGGAGGTCGCCTTGAGCCCCGCGGGGTCTTTCCCGGCAGCGACGTCACCAATGGCTTCCTGCGCCCGCTTGCGGGCCGTAGCGAGGTCGACAGAGGGATAGGCGCCGATCGTCAGCTTCTTGGGGATGCCGGCATGGCGATAGCGCAGCGCCCAGCTACGTGCGCCGGACGGCTGGACAACGAGATAGAGCCCAGAGATCTTCCCATCCGGGATTTCACGGCGCTTCTCAGGGATCGTTAGTTTTTTGATCAGAAGGTCCGTGAGCATGTTACCCCGCCTTTCCAGGGGTAACGTAAAGCGCCCTTCTTGGCTTGTTACCCCGTGTCTATGACATAAGCGGACAATGCGCACAATGCAAGCTAAAAATCGCCATCTTGGAGATTAAGACGCCCTGATTTGTCCGACTCTGTCATGTATCGGCAAATGACTGTTAATCGAATGGTCGCAGGTTCGAAGTCCTGCTCGGGGAGCCATTTCTCTGTTTCGCCGCTAAATCCAGATTTCGAGGGCGTGTCGCTTCAAATCGTGGTTACGGTTTCGGCAAGCATGTCAAAAGGTTGACGGAAATGAGCGGTCAAGATGCCGTCTTTCCATGTGCAGTTCGATAGTAGGAAATTGAGAAGGCGACGTTTCTCGCGCGGTTCTTGCTGTGCGAAGAGCCGTTGGGCGTTGTTGGCCAGTTCGAGAAGCGCTACGCCCTCGCCCAGATAGGATCTATCGGCGTTCCGATGTCGTTCGATGTCGCGTCGGCAGCGACCCTGCTCTTCGCGCCACTGGTTCGACATTTTCTGGAAGAAGGCAGCGTCGATCAGCCCGTCGAGTTTGTCCGCGTACATCGCGTGGATGCGATCGTCGAGCCGACTGCACTCAGCCTCAAGCCGCCGGATTGCCTCCTCATGCTCGCGGCGTTCCTCGGCATGGCTCGCGTGAAGGGCGTCTCGCACCCATTCGAGGACTTCGTCATCGAAGTGGAGCTGCCCCAGCATGGCGGTAAACTGTTGCTCCAGCGCCTCCTCACGCATGTGCTTGCGGCGGCACGTTGCCGAGGTCCCGCGGCACTTATCGGCATAGCCGGTGCAATGGTAGTAGACGTACCGTTCCTTCTTGATCTCGCCCACTATGGCGCAGCCGCAGGCTTCGCACTCGATCAGCCCGGAGAAGGCAAAGTCCCGCTTTCGCGTCCGTGCTTTGCGTCCGATCCGCCCGTCCAAAACGTCTTGAACCTGCTCCCAAAGGTCAGCGGAAATGATCGGTTCGTGGCGCCCCTGGTAGGTTTTTCCATCCCAGTCGAACCGGCCTGTATAAATCCGGTTGCGCAGGATCTTTGCGACTGTGCTTCCGGGAATACGGTCGCCGCTCTTGCGGAAAACAAGTCCAGCCGCCCTCACCTTTTTCGTCGCTTCGCGGATGGAAATGTCCCCGCGTGCATACCACTCGAACAAGCTTCGAATGATCGACGAGACGTTTTCGTCGGGAATGATGGTCTTTTTCCCATTAGGCCCGGTTACGTTCCGATATCCGAGCGGAGCGTTCGAGGGCCAGAGCCCCTGCTCGGCCTTCTCCGTCATACCCTTGCGGGTCTCCTCCGAAAGATTATCGATATAGTTCTTCGCCATCAGCACCTTGATGCCGTGCATGAACTTTTCCGAGGATCGCGACTGACGCGACAGCACCACCCCTTCCTTGGGGAAGTGCATTTCCACATCGAGTTCATCGACCATCACCCAATCCTTGAGGTTGCGATAGAGGCGGTCGGTCTTCTCGACCAGCATCACGCGAACGGACGAGTGCGCCTTCAGATAGGCGACCATTTCGCCGAAGGCGGCGCGGCCGGTCTGCTTGGCGGTTTCAACGTCAACGTATTCCTGCGCCACCGCGAAGCCGTTCGCCGCCGCGTATTCCTTCAGCAGCTTCAATTGCGCCGGGATTGAGAAGCCTTCTTTCTCCTGTTCCTTGGAGGAGACGCGGGCATAGATCACCGCCTGTTTGCGGGCGCGATCGGCGGCGGGCGCTGGTTTGGCGAGCTTCATTCCGTTTAGTGTAGCCTAAACAAACTCGGATCGCAAGCCTCCGGCGTGGCGGAATCATCGCGCGGCCGAACGGATCAAGCCTGGAACGCCGAGAATCCAGCCCTCCACCTGCGCAGCGTGCGTTCGGGCGGCGACAGATCGGGGTGGAGGAACGCCGAAAGGCGACCGTCGCGGTCGGCGCGCGAAAGCCAAGCGGCGATGCTGAAGGCGTCGTGCTGGTCGCCGGTGCGGCCTCGTTGGCGAAACTGCGCGACCACAGGGCAGGATAGACCTCGGCGATGGCCGATCGCCCGGCGGGAATGTCCCAGCCGTCGAAGGGCCAGACGTGAACGCGGGCGCTGAGGCGCTGCCGGATGAAGCGCAACCAGGGAATGCCGGCATGGGTCGATTTCGCCACCGATCCCTGAACGTCGAAATGAAACACCGATTTCGCGCCGCCTGCGCGCTCCTCGGTGAGCCGCCGCCAGCGGGCGTTGCCCATGCGCGCCGCGCCGTTGCCGCCGGCGCCGTCGCGGACGAACTGGACATAGACGTGGTCCTCGTCGGTCGGCCAGTGGAGCTGGAAATCGTCGAGGAAGCGCGGCCAGTCGGGCAACAGCCCGTGCGTTTCGAAATAGCGCAGCGGGAAGGAAGATCCGTGGTCGATGCCGACAAGAGTTGGCACGTGCTCGGCGAGGCGTTCCACGAGCCACTCTGCGATGCCCTTGCGGGTCCAGTATTTGCGCGGGCTCGACGGCGGCGGAACTTCCACGGGCGGCCCGTCGCCGTCCGCCAGATAGACGCGTAGGCCCTTGAGGTTGGTGGTCGGTGTCTCCGCGCCCGAATAGTCAACGCCGATGATTCGTGCGAACGCGGCCATCTCAATCGTCTTTGGACATGACGTGAGCATGGTAGCTGCATAGGTGGCCGTCACCATAGCGATAGTCGTCAACGCTCAACGGCTCGCTGCAAAACCCCAATGACCACATTGTCTTGATCGAGAATCGGCAAGTGGCTGAACCCACCGCCCCGCGGCGCGTCGTCGGGCGGCGTGATCGGATCGCCGTCGCCCGGCTCGTAAATCTGCACCGGGTCGCCGTCGAAATCCGGGTCCGCGAAATGCGCGGTCGCGCCGCGAAAGTCGATCAGAGTGAAATAGAACTTCTTCGTGTCCTCGTGGACGCGGGTGCCGCGCCCAACGATCTGCTTGAACTCGGTCATCGAGCCCACCGCGCGATCGAGCACGATCAGCCGGCAGGTCTGCGCATCGACGCCGGTCGAGAGAAGCCGCGAGGTCGTCACCAGCACCGGATATTTCGATTCCGGATCGATGAAGTTGCCGAGTTGGTCCTGGCCTTCCTTGTCGCTGCCGGTGATGCGCATGACATAGCGCTGGTTTTCGGCGACCAGATCGGCGTTCTCGTTGACGAGGGCTTGGCGCATCCGCGCCGCGTGTTCCTCATCGACGCAGAACACGATGGTCTTCTGGAAGCGGTCGCCGCTCTCTTTCAGGAACGCGGTGATCTTCTTCGCGGTCAGAACCGTGCGGTCGTCGAGCACGATGTTCCGGTCGAAATCCTTCGCGTTGTAGATGCGGTCCTCGACCTCGTTGCCGTCGCGGTCGAGCTGGCCGAGGTCCGGCCGATAGCCTTCCACGTCGCGGTCGATGTGAACTTTGATGACCTTGTAGGGCGCGAGGAAGCCGTCGCCGATCCCCTGCTTCAGGGAATAGGTGAAGACCGGCTCGCCGAAATAGTCCATGTTGGAGACGTATTCGGTTTCCTTCGGCGTGGCGGTGAGGCCGATCTGCGTCGCCCCGGAAAAGTGCGTCAGGATTTCCCGCCAGGCAGAATCCTCGGCCGCGCTGCCGCGATGGCATTCGTCGATCACGATCAGGTCGAAGAAGCCGGGCGAGAACTCGCGATAGAGCTGCTGCCGCTCCTCCGGCCCGGTGATCGCCTGATAGAGTCCGAGATAGACCTCGAAGGCGGTGTCGATCCGCCGTTTCCTGTCGAGCGCAAGTGTCAGATCTTCGTTGGTCCCGTCCTGCCGCTCGATGGTCTTGGCGTTGGTCGACAGCTTCGCCATCGCGGCACCGAATGGGCGGAAATCGTTCACCATCGTCTGGTCGATCAGCACGTTGCGGTCGGCAAGGAACAGGATGCGCTTCTTGCGGCCCGCCTTCCACAAGCGCCAGATGATCTGGAATGCCGTGTAGGTCTTGCCCGTCCCGGTCGCCATGACCAACAATACGCGGTCGCGGCCCTTGGCAATGGCCTCGATCGCGGCATTGACGGCGTTCACCTGATAATAGCGCGGGGCCTTGCCGCTGCCGTCGTCGAAATAGTCCTGAAGCACGATCTGTTCGGCCTCGGCGTCGAGGCCCTTCCACGCCCGATAGCGCGCCCACAATTCGGCAGGCGACGGGAAGGCGTCGAGGCCAACATTCGTTTCGATCGGAACGCTCCGGCCGGTGCGGTCGTGGAACACGAAACCGTCGCCATTGGAGGAAAATACGAAGGGAATGTCCAGCGTCACGGCATATTCGAGGCCCTGCTGGATGCCGTCGCCGACACTGTGATTGTTGTCTTTGGCCTCGATCAGCGCGATTGGGATGTTTGGCTTGCAGTAGAGAACGAAGTCAGCCTTCTTCGCCTTGCCGCGCGTCACCAACTTGCCGCGCACGATGATCCGGCCCTTGGTGAAATAGACCTCCTCCCGAACCTGCACCATCTCATCCCAGCCGGCGCGCTTGACGGACGGCAGGATGAACTTCGTGCAGATATCGCGTTCCGTCAGGCTCCGCTTATCCATCGAGGACGAATCGCCGTCTGTCATTACAAAAAACAGTCTTCGCACGGTCTCGATCGCTTTGCACGAGGCGTACCTGAAAACCCCTCGTGCGAACCGGGTTCGTAGGCTTATCGCTGGTGAAAGCCCGTGCTGCCACCGCCGCATACGCCAAGCCCACGAAATGCACAGCGACCAAAAGCTCCGTTGATTTCGAAAGTATTGCGAAACGGATTATGGGGCGTCTTGAACCCGGCGCAGCTCCTTGAGCCGAAACAGCATCGACAGCATGCGCTCCAGCTTGCGGTCGAGGTGGACCTCGTAACGGCCGAGGCGTTCGAGCTTCTCGGGGTCGAGCGATTCGCCCAAAGCCTGGTCGCGCAGGAGCGGGCGCCGGCCGATTTCCTCTCTGCGCTCCTCGAACCAAGGCAGCACCTTCTCTTCGATAAAACCGCGCAACCCGGCGACGTCCGCGGTGGCCGCCTCTTCATCCTCCTCGAGTTCGTCGGCCTCAAGCTTGAGCGTATCCGCCCACCAGCCCTGCGTGTCGTCCCGCAATTCTGTCAGCGCCGCTTCATAGGCGTCGTTCCTTTGCGAATCCAGGATCTCAAGCGCGCGACGCGTCATGGCCTCGTCGTCGTCGAGGTCGCGAAGCTCCTCTTTGCTGTCCGCCGGCGTGATGCGAACCGCTTCGCTGATGTCGACGGACATCTTGACCTTCGCGATGTGAGCTAGCGCTGCCTTCGCGGTGTGTCGGTACTCGGAAAAGGAGTTCTCCAGCCCTCGTCGGTGCGCAGCAGCTTCCGCAAGCCGTAGCCGGCGCTTGCGCCACAGGACTCCGGCGAGTTCCTCGACCAGATGCTCTTCGGTCGGGCCCTGGGGCCGATGCTCGGCGACCAAGGACGCGACCAGGGCCTGGTATTCATCCACGCTCTCCCAAGGCAGCACGGTGTAGCGCGACAGCACGCCGTGACGCAGTGCGTTGAACCGGGTGATCTCGGTCCCGGTGGTCTCGGCTGACAATGCAGGGTCGGACTCGGTCATTTCCAGAAGCTCCGTTTTCCGTTCGCTGTCTCGATACGCGCTGCGAGCTTGACCATGTGAAGGTCCATGGCTTCCTCGGCGCGCATTTCGATTTCGAATGTCTGTCTGTGCAGACGGTCATATGTCCGATGCCACATCCCCTTCGGCCTTTTCGGAAACGGCGAGGCCATTCCAGGGTCGCCACCGAGGCGCTGCCTGATCGTGTTGGCGCGACGCAAAGCGCGATCCAAGCCGCCCTCGCTCTGGCTCGCATACGCGAGCCGATTGCAATGGCGGCACACGAAATAGCGCCCGGGCCCGTACAGCTTGGCGACGCGCCGCCCGCAGGCTCTGCCGTTCACGACGCCCGGGCATATGAAATAGGGCCGCACTCCACCATATCGGCACGCGATGCGGACGATGCGGACGCCCTCGCGCGATGTCCTCCCAATCGCCGTCGCCGATGCGCACGCGGTAGGTGAGATGCAAGTGATCGTGATCGGCACTCAGGTTGATCCAGGCGACTTGCTCGCCGTCTCGGGTCCATTGCAAGATGCCCGACCAGCCGGCCCGCAGGCAGCCTTCGCGATGCAGCCGGTTCACGTCGAGCGAACGGCATCCTTCCACTTTGGCGCGACCCGATCCGCTTGGCCGTCCCGATCCGAAGCCGCCCATCACGCGGCTCCGTTTTTTGCGAAATCATTTGGAAACTCGCTCGGAGCAGCGAACCCGAGACGGCCGGAGGAAATCGGCCGCCTGAGCGTGGCGATGCTCATGCCACGGCCGCCAACAGGCGCTGTGCAGCCAGGCATGGCCTGCGCGGTCGGCGCCAAACGGCAGGAGCACATTGTCCCCGCGCTCTCCGCCGCCGCACCAGCAGCAGCGGTCCGGCGCCGAACGGACCGGGTTGCGGTTGAGCCACTCGACGACACAGGCCCTGAAAGCGCCTGCCTCAGCCTCTCGGCGAGGAAACCCGCCGTCGAATTCGGCGATCGCCGCCCGCTCGTCGAAAAACGCCTGCCAGTCCTCGGCCAACCAGCCGCTGCGATCCGACTGCAGGAAGCTGATCACTTCACTCTTGTGGCGAGAGAGGGCGTCTAGGACCTCCTGGGGCGGCGGCGATCCGGACCTCAGCAGGAGGCTGTCGCCGTCGATCGAAGAGGGTCACTCCAGCAGCGCGCGCCGCATCAATGATCTGAAGCGCTTTCACAGGCGCGCCTCCCACTTAAGAGTTTCGGGACGCGGAGGTCGGAGAGCTTCATCGCCGAATTGCTCCCCGAAGCGGGGTTCGGGAGGGGGCGCGCCTTGTTATCCCCCTTTATCAACCGCGCAACCGTGCAACAGGTGATCGCGCGCCAGACGCTCCGCGGACGGAAGCACTTCGAGATCTCCGGACATCGGATCGCCAAGCACGAGCCTCGCCGGTCGGCCCTTGCGATCCTCGAGGTTCTTCAAAAATCCGCCGTCCAACGCAGCGCCAACCCGACGAGAGATCGAAGACTTGTCGAGCTTCAACGTCCGAGCGAGATCAGTCTGCCGAACCTCGGAATTGCCTTCGTCAAGCAGACGGGAAGCCGCCTCGACGGTCTCGCGCACCTCAGGTTTGACGGTCGCGTCGATGCCCTCGGCCACGAGATTCGCGACCAGGGCGCGCACCGCGCGGTAATCATCCAGGGTGGCGACGATGCGACCGCTTGCGTCCCTCTGTCGCGTTGCCTGGTGCAGCAGCGCATGGGCCCGGATGAGCATCAGAACCGTCTTGAAGTCGCGGCGAAGCCGGACCGCCAGGGGCGGCACCATTTGCGCAAGGCGGTCCGCAAATGGGATCGTTACTGCCGCCGGCCCCTTCGCCAACCAGGTCTGGAGCGCGCGCCACGGCGAAAGATCGACTTCCGGTTCACCTCCCTCTCGCGCAAGCGCGCGGAACACGGCAGCGGTCTGGTTCTGAGTGTCCGTGATCGTGAGGCTCAGCATCCGCGTCTCATTCTCCGGATGCAGGCGCAGCATCGTCGTGGTGACAATCAGGCCGGTCGGCCCTTCCCTCTCGATCAGTCGAGGAGTCAGGCCGTCCTTTGTCTTCTCGACGGTCTCGTAACGGAGCCTGCCTTCGGAGAGCAGCGTGCGGATTAGGTAGGTCGCAAACTCCGAGGCCATGCCGGCGGCCTCGTAGATGACGAGATGGCGGTGCTGGAGGGGCTCGCTCGAGTAGGCCAACGCGCGGTCGCTCATGGCTGAAAGCGCGTAGAATGCCTCAGGCGGGAACAACTTGAGCGTCGACTCGACGACGAACGACTTTCCGCCCGATGACGGGCCCTTGACCGCGATCGATACCGGCCGATCCAGGAGCCGGGAAGTGACGGCCAGATATACGAGCTTGGCGGTCCGGCGCTCGCCGACGAGCCCGAGTTCGGAGAGTGTGTGATCGAGTTCCTCAAGGATGTCGGTCTTGCCCGCCAGTCGGCCGCATAGCTTCCACGCATCCGCACGCTCCGCGGCGCCAGACTCCGCTTCTGCTTGCGTCCAGGCGATTGCGCTGTCGCAGGCCGCTCGCCAACGCTTCAGGAACTCTTCGGGCCCTTCCAGATGGAGGGCCGACGGATCTTTCGTCGGCAGCCTGACCAATTTCGCCCGATGCCGAATTGATGAACGCGCCAGCCATTCGCGAACGGCATCGCCGCCACGATCGGGCTCGACGACGACGTAGACTGTATCGATCCCATCCAAGTGGCCAGCGTCACGATCTTCCCGCCAGTTGGCTGCTCCAGGAACGCCAAGCGCAGGAACTCCGTGAAACCATAGCGTGTGGCAGTCGGACTCGCCTTCGACGAGCGCTACATGCCCCGCCTTGCGCGCGTCCCCAATGCGGTGAAGGCCATACAGGAGAGGCTTCGAGCCGGACTTCCATCGAAAGCGGTCTCCGTCGAGTGCGATGCGAATGCGAATGGCCTGTTCTTCGCCTGCAATCCCGCGATAAGGAATTCGCAGCGCCGGCATGCGATCGTAATTTATCTCTGTCAGCCCAATTGCTCTCAGGAACTCGGCGGGAATGTTCTTCGCGGCCACGTACTGGTCGAGAGTCAGGCCGGCTCCGATTGGGGCGACGACGTCGTCGGCGTCGGACCTCTCGCCGGTCGCGCCGTTTGAGGTTCTCATCAGCGGTTGCGCAGTTGCGCGGTTGTCCGCAGGGGTTGATCTCCCCCCTCCGCAAGATCCCTCGTCAAAGAGCGCCTGGGCCTTCAGACCCAGGGCTCCGACAATGTCCTGCCACGCACAACCTGCATGGCACTTCAGCAGCCATCGACCATCGCGGTGGTGAACGCTCAGGCTGTTTTGATGATCGTTGTGGGCGGGACAACGAGCGGTCCAGCCACCTCCGCATTGCGTCACGCCCGGCAGGCGAGAAAGGAGATTAGTCATGATCGGGCTCTTCCTGATCGTGCGAAGGTGTTGTCTCCCGGGCTGTGCGGCCTTCGTGCATCAGCGCATCCGCCATAATTGTCATTTGCTGGAACAGCTTTTTCGGCATGCGACCATTCGGCCAGGACTGAGAAGAAGCCCGTGACGTTGACGGCGATCTGCCGGGTTTCCTCGCGTCCAAGATCGCGGCCAAGGCGCGGCTGCCAAACACGTCGCGTGCGCTCGATCAGGTTATCCTTCAGGTTGTCGTTTACTGCTTGCAATAGTTTCACCGAAGACCTCACGGGCGGTTCCGCCGCTCCGTGCTCCTGGCCTCCGGTCTCGGAATCCCACCGATGACGCTGGACCCAACAGGGATTTGCATCTTCAGGCGTCCCCGTCTCAGGGATCGCCGGTCTTCTCACGTCTTGCGCCGCTTCAGCGCGGCACCTCGTTCTCGGGGATGGTGAACTTGTGGCTCTTGCCGGCCCGGATCACGAGCTGGCGCTTGCCGCCGTTGGCGATCTCACAGGCGATCGAATAGTCGAAGAAGCCGTGCTTCAGGCCATCGACGACAAGCCCTTCGAGCCGGTCGAGGGCTTCGCGGACCTGCCCCCTCCTGGCGCGCTGGAACGGCGGTTGGTCTGGTGGTTCAGCCATTGTGCAGCAATCCTTTCATGTCCTTGATGGTGGCGGCGAAAGCCAGCGGCCGAACGCTGGTCGCGTCGCCATAGAAGGCCATCACGTCGGCGCGCCGGGTGGCGCGATCCCGAAAGACGAACACCTTGCGCCGGCCCTCGTCGCGCAGGTTCGACCAGCTCGTAGCCGGCGCAGCGCAGGAAGCAGGCGAGATAGAAATCGCGCGTCTCGAACGCGGCGTCTCCCGGTTCGGCTCCTCGCGGATCGCTCGTTCAGTTGACACTTGACGATCTCCTCAAAAAAAGGACTCACGCGCCATCGGACAGAAGCCGCTGAAGCGGCACCGTGCGGTGCAGCAGCCCGAGCTTTTCGAGCCGGATGCGCATGGCGATCGGCGAAACGAGGAACTTCTCGGCGAAGGGCTTGGCGAAGCTTTCGAGCGCCTGATCATCGCTTTCGGTGAAGGCGGCGCCGGGAATGCAGCTCTCGAAGCGCGCGATCTCGACAAAGGGGTGGTCGATTGGTTCGGACGGCTGAAGCACCCGCTGCTTGCGGTCGGGGAATGTTCGTCCCAGGCGGCGAAGACCAGCTTGCGCGGCATCAGCAGGCAGGAGGCATAGAGGTCGGCCTGCAATTCGATCCGCGCCTTGGCCTGGCTGGTCCGGCAGATCACGCTCGGCGGCACGTTGGGATCGAGAGCGAGGTCTGCGCCGGGTCCTTGCCGAACAGACCGACGATGCAGGTGCCAATGGCCGCCGCCTTCGTGGGCCAGCGTGAAGCGATAGCGCCCTTCCTTTGCCGGATACGCATCAGGGTCGAGGCTTTCGTCGATCACGATCCGCTTCTGCTCGAAGAAGATGGCGCCGAGGATATCGGGATCGAACCCGATGCCCGAACGCGGCACGCCGAACAGCCGGTGCATGTCGTCGAACTCGATCCCGATCTTCAGGTGTTTCTCGATGATGTCGTCGATCGGGATCGGCGCCTCGATCGTGACGCCGCGCGCATGGCGCTATTCGGCCAGGAGCGCCTGCGCGTCCTTTTCGATCGCCTCGTCGGACACATAGGAAACGAACTTGGTCATTGATCGCCGATCCTCATCTGCATCTTCGAAACCGTCATCGCCCGATCAGGCGCTCACTTTTCCTTCGCCTTCTGCGCGTTGCGGGCCAGCCGGGCGATGTCTTCGTTCGTCAAGCCCTTTGTGGTCCGAAGCAGCGCCGCCAATTCCACCGGATGGCGCTTGATGATGTCCGACAGGTCGCTCGCCACCCGGCCCGCCCGCGCCAGCAGTTCGTCCACGTCGCAGCCGATGATCTGCGCAATCGCCTTCACTTTGTCCTCGGCCGGTGGCGCGAACTCGTCCCGCTCCACCTTCGACAGATAGGTCGGGCTCACCCCGATCATCTTCGCCATTTCCCGCAAACCGATGTCCTTCGCCTCCGCTCGCTGCGAACGAACTCGCCGAACCTCTCCCCAGACATGCCGGCCTCTCCCGTCCAATGTTTATGAACCACTTTACAGCAAATCGCAGATTTGCGTCGATTCGTCAACTGATACCTAAACGCTTTCCACGAATGGCGCTTCAGGCGGCGAGCCGAAGCTCGCGAACGTCCTCAAGGACGCGACGGAAATCAGGGTCGGAGAGGAGCGGAGTGAAGTGGCCCCGCGCAGCGGGACCGTTTTTGGCGGCGGTTAAGTTGGAAAGCCGTCTGCTGATTGTCCTTTATCACGCCGCCAAGTGTTCTGTCTGCTGATTTGATCGTCTGTGGACACGTGGTCAACGCGCTTGCGTTGTCCACATGCCCATAGGCTGTCGGTGTACGTCGATTGCGGGCGTTCCATAGGCGACGACCGTACGGTCGCTCTCCGCCGTTCAAATTCGTATCGATGGACGGCCGCAATGCGC
>CAVVTP010000004.1:0-227080 GCA_963751165.1 uncultured Alphaproteobacteria bacterium | reverse complement strand
TGGCCTTGCTACCCAAAAGCTCGCCGCAACGAGTAGCGTGATATAAATTGGTAGTCATTGATGGATGCACCGTGAGCGAGTTGGCGATTCTTTTCCTCGTGGCCCTGGCGTTGCCGGCAATGTTTTCCTGCGCATACCTTGGGCTGCTCACGGTCCTGTCCTGGAAACTACCATTGTTCGGACCGTCGTCGCGGCAGGTGAGCTTTGATGTGATCGTACCGGCGCACAACGAGGAAGCCGGGATCGTACGAACGGTTTCAAGCTTGTTGGCGATGGACTGGCCACGGGACAATTTTAGGGTTGTGGTCGTGGCGGATAACTGTATTGACGCGACGGCATCGGTGGCCCGCCGCGCCGGGGCATTTGTGTTGGAGCGCCACGATTTGACGTTGCGCGGCAAGGGCTACGCACTGGCGTATGCATTCACCTGGAGCGTCAATGACGGCTTCGCCGACGCAGTCGTGGTGGTCGATGCCGACGCTGTAGTATCGCCCAACCTGCTCGAGGCGTTCGCGGTCCGAATCGAGGGGGGAGCACAGGCTATTCAGGCGCAATATGGTGTATTAAATCCTTGGACGTCATGGCGAACGCAGTTGCTGGCGATTGCGAAAGGCGCTTTTCACGGCGTCCGATCGCGCGCCCGCGAGCGGCTTGGAGTGTCCTGCGGGGTGCGGGGCAACGGTTGGTGCGTGACTCATGCGCTCTTGCGCGAGGTCCCTTACAACTATTACTCGCTCACTGAAGACGTCGAGTACGGTATAGCGCTCGGACGGGCTGGCTGCCGTGTGGAGTATGCGGATGAAGCACATGCCGACGCGGACATGGCCTCAAGCGAGAAGACTGCGCGCACGCAACGTCAGCGATGGGGGCAAGGGCGCGTTCAACTCGTACGCTCCAGTACTGTGCCGCTGCTACTGGCTGCCCTGCGAAATCAGAGCCTGGTATGCCTCGACCTCGCATGCGATCTGATCGTGCCCCCACTTTCGTACTTAACTGCGAACGTAATTTTGCTCGGAGCTGCAGCGGGAATTATGAGCGTCTGGGTACCGACAGCGATGGTTTGGGTATGGTTGGCTGTTGCTTGCGCAGCCGTCCTGGTTCTGCATGTGCTACGCGGTTGGCAGTTGAGCGGCATAGGGTTACGAGGGCTGCTGGCACTTGCACACGTCCCTGGATTCATTCTCTGGAGGATCTGGCTTCTTCTCGGTCGCAAGACCGGAAAGTGGGTTCGAACCGAGCGGGAGCAGGGAAATTAATCGGCACGTTTCCCAGGCTTCGCATTAGTCTGAAGGAACCACGCGGCGGTCTCGGTTATCCCATCGTCTAGTGCCTTGCACGCCCATCCAAGCGCAGATCGGGCACGCGTGCTGTCGAGTTGTATCTCCTGACGCGCTAGGGCAAGAAACGAAGAAGGAATGGGGGGTGGCGCGAAAGAAGCTAACCCGGCTTTTCGAGCCCCGATCTCGAACACCTTCAGCGGAACCGCTAACAGCTTTTTTTCGAGAGCAAGGGTTCGGTTTGAAATCCGCTTTACCGGAACCGCGCCGAGCGCCCTGGCATACCTCACGAAATACTCGTTCCAGGTTGGCGGATCCGGTATGCCCAGATTGAAAGTTCCGCCCACGGCGGCAGGAAGCTGCATGCTGAGCAGTGCAGCTTTCACGAGGTCGTCAATGTGAACTAGGTTGCAGTAGCCGTCGCCGCCGGCGCCTAAATCTCCCACTCGATGCGCAAGCAGCCACCTTGCAACGCGTCCGCTCCAAAGTTCTCCGCCCGGACCGTACTCGCAGCCCGGACGGAGAACGACTTTACGTGCATAAGCCACGAATGCCTTTTCCGCCTCGACTTTGGCTCGGGCGTATAGTCCGAGCCCTTCTTGCACAGGCGTGTCCTCTCCAACGTCGCCGATTGCAGGGCCATAAACCGACATCGAACTTATATGAACGATCAGCGGCGGTGCAGCACAACCTGCCGCTGCCCGAACGAGAGCAGCCGCCGCCTGCTCGATCGCTTTTGGCTGGCCCGACAGGCAATTGACCACGGCGTCCACGCCACGCAAGGCGAACGAAAGCGACTCCTTATCCGTCGCATCGAACGAAATCCCTTCGGTCTTCGGATAGCGCACCAGCGCAGCGTTGGACGTTTCCGTTATGGGTTGAGCCCAAGCGCTCCTGGCCAACTCCAACAAAACCCGTGCACCGATAAATTCGTGCCCCCCTAGGACCAAAACTCTTCTCACTGCAATTCTCGACTTTCCACAGCAAGCGAGGGGGGCGGCGGTATGCTGGCGGCACGTATATGAGTGGCCGTGGATTGCCGGAGATGGGTGGCTAGCCGCAGGGCCAATGCCACAATCGTCAGTGTTGGGTTGGCCTGCCCTGAGGTGGGAAATACTGCCGAACTCGCGATGAACAGATTTTGCACATCATGCACCCGGCAGTTGCTATCGACAACACTAGACCGGGGGTCGACTCCCATGCGGGCGGTACCTATGTGATGACCGTCATACGCACCATAGCGGGTCATTTCTATTTCCACAGAATCCGGATTGTACGCGAGATGGCCAACTCCGCTCCGCCTGAGATCCGACGCCAAGAGTGCAAGGGCGCCTCGTACCGTTTCGACGTCCGCTTTCGTATAGCGCCAGTCGATTTTAAGTTGCGGAACATCAAAGATATCCGAGCCACCGGCCAAAGTGACCCGGCTTTCGGGATTCGGCTGCTGCTCCGCATGAAAGTCCAAGCTGTATAGGTTGGCGCGCGATCGGATGATGATCGATGGAAATTTGCGATCAGCCAATTTGCGATCGCGCAGCATGTGCCAAGCAAATGAGAATGCGTCGAACGGCCGCGCGACGATATTGCCGAAATGCTGAAACCATTGCGAGAGTGTGATCTTTTCCGCGTCATACAGTCGCTTCGCATATTCGTAAGGAACGAAGATACGAGCGACGAGGAGCAGCGATAGGATCGAGCTCTTGTGCGCAGGATCCAGAATTCGCGGATGGTGCAGCCGCACAATAAAATTGCCCAGCTGTAGCGAGCGCTGCACCGCCGGCAACAAGGCGAGCCGACGGCGGCAGTAGACGCCCTCATCCGAAATGTCGTACCCATGATGAATGGATGAAGTGGGATTATTGAAGCGTAGCGCGCCTATCGTGCCGGCCAAATGGCACATGTAGTAGCGGCCGACCACGCCGTGTTTGTTGCCAATGCCGTTGGGCTGCCGATCACGGCTAGCTAGCAGAAGGCGAGGTACCTCGAGACCTCCGGTGGCCAAGGCGAAGTTTTGCGCTTTGGCCAGAAATTTGCGTCCGGACAGGGTCTGCACACGCACCGCGTCGACACGATCGGCCGATTCATCCAGGCAGATAGAGGTCACATTGGCATGAAGTACCACGCGTATGTTCCTCGCGGCCTTAAGTTTGTGGGCATAGCGCACGCCGAAATTGGTCGGGCAGCTGAAGCGTTCAAGCGCCTCATCCGTGAAGTTTTCGCTTTTGAAGCCCTCGATCATAGGGGGAATCGGCCTCGAGAACGCGGTGGAGGCTGTGTATAAGAATTCTCCGGCTTCGCAGATCCGGTTCGCCTTTGGATAAAAGGGTGCTAGATCGTTGAGACTGATAGGCCACCCGCTGTAGGGGACGTAGTTGCGCCGCTCAAAGTCGATTGGGTCGAGCGGCATACAGCGGCCGCCCCAAATTGTGGTGGACCCACCGAACTGGCGCTGGCGGAAACGCACCGGTAGACTGTGCATGCGCTCGTCGGCCACGGATCCTTCGTAAAGGGCCTGAGTTTGCGCATCGAAATCGAATCCACCTGATTCCAGCAGGAGTACGTCGAGCTTACTCTCAATCAACTCCAGCGCCATCGAGATGCCTGCCGCGCCGGCGCCGACGATGCAAATATCGGCCTGCAGAATTTCGCCGTCGGCGAGGTCTCGTGCGCTCAGGATCACTGCTCGGTACTCGCCATAATTGGAAACATGAGGACGCCTCGTTGCTGCGTCAGCTTTCATCTGATACCTTCCACTCAAGCGTCACACTAGTCAAGATTTTCTTGCCAAAGCTGCTGGAGCAGAAACCGTCTAGTTCGCGATAGATAAGCTGGTAAATCAGAACTCCCGCGTAATATATCGGTTGACAGCACTCTTGTGAACTAGAGATACGACTTGACTTGGTGCCAAGTCACTCACTTTACTTTGTTAACCATGCCTGCAATTACCAGCAAGAAAAAATGTTCACGCTTTCTCATCTTCTCCCGAGTTTGTCGCAGAGAATAGTGGCTTACCGAGCTCGACAGGACATTTATGCCGGAGTAGAACAAAGCGACCTCGGAACTACTGAGACAAATTCCTACCTCAGCGGTCTTCTAATATTTCAAGGAAGAAATCTCGGTAACTTCGAGCGATCCTTTCCCATGAAAATGCCTCGACCTTGGCAAGACGGGTCTTAATCTGCGCCAGCCCTTCTCCACGGGCTACCTCAATTTCCCTAGAGACGGCGGCCACGTCCTCAGTATCGAGTAAATATTCATCTTCGCCAGCAATCCACCTCAATGGAGGCATGTCATGGGCCACGGTTGGAAGCCCGCACGCCATTGCTTCGAGAAATGAAAGTGGAGATGCGTCGTATTTCGGAAGGTGTAAGAAAACATTCGCGCTTCTATACAGAGAAGGCATCAAATCTGGGGTCACAGATATTCTAGAAAATCTTCCATGCAATAATGTACTCGCCACCATATCGATCCTATTACGTAGAGGTCCATCTCCCGCAACGACTAAATGCGCATCTTCAACCTTGCTAACGGCCTCGATCCCAGCCTCTACACGTTTCGACTCAATTAGCGCGCTGACCATCAGTACAATTGTCCGACCCGCCGGTAGTCCGAATGTCTCATGCTGAGCAGGTCCGGGAGAAAATCGATTGAGATCAACACCATTAGGGATCAACTTACTTCGCCACCGGGCTTTGTTCCTGTTGAAAAAGTCCGGATTTGTGCAGACTAAGCCGTCGCAATCGAAAAATCGAAACTCCGATTTGCGAGAACGTGGTGCCAAGTCGCCGTTTTGCGTCACGAACACATGACGAGGTCTCGTTCCCCGCAAGACGGGGCGTCGAATAAGCCAATTTGTGAACGGATAGCTACAATTAACGACAATGTCATACTCTGATGGTTTGTACTGCCAAAGAAAAGATGGCAAAAACGTTAGTTCCTCGTAACCACATTCATCTCGAAGCGTTGGCAATGAAGGAAATTTCTCAAATATTTCGCGTTGGATGCAGCCTGCTCGTAGAAAACGATATGGACTATCCTCACGCTTTCGACCCGAGCCGATGAGTGTTACAAAATTTCCCGCCTTAGCAAGTTCAGAGGCAATCGATATAAAGGCCTGCTCCGCTCCACGGTTGTGTTGGTGCAGACCAGACAAAGCAAATAATATATTCATCATCCTTCACGCATATTATAGTTACAGGCGAAGCTCGAACGCCAATTGTCGTTCGTACCATAACACGCTGATTTAGGCAAATAATGGTCCGGCGCGGACCGTCCGCAGTGTAGCGTCGCCACCCATCCGCTAATTATCATTGCAAGGTCGACAGTTAGCGCGCAGCAACGCATATTGCGGCAAGCCGCGGTATCGCGGTGCGTTGCCGGAGAATCCGATTGATATCGACGCAGACCCTTTCGTGCCAACACCGGGCAAAGCCCTGCGGAGCCGCCGCTCAACCGAGACAATCAACCGCGCTGCCCAAGTAGCATAGCCACAGATTTTATGATAGCAAATTGTATCATACAGAAAGGCATTCGAGGCACTGATGGCAACCATTTTAGTGACGGGCGGAGCGGGGTTCATCGGTAGCCACACATGCAAGGCGCTTGCGGAGGGCGGCTTTATTCCGATTGCATTTGACAATTTGTCGAGGGGGCATGCGGAGGCGGTCCGGTGGGGGCCACTTGTTGTTGGAGATATACTTGACCGCGCCGCTCTCGAGGGTGCGTTTAGACAATATCGCCCTGAGGCAGTCATCCACTTTGCTGGACTGGCTTACGTCGGAGAATCTTTCCAGGACCCTCTAGGCTATTACCGTACAAATTCCGCTGGGATGATTACTATCCTGGAGTCTATGGCGCATCACGGCACGAATAAGATCGTTTTTTCAAGTTCATGCGCCACATATGGCATTCCTGAGGCGCTCCCGATCTCAGAATCTGCCAAACAATACCCAATCAGTCCCTATGGGCGTTCGAAACTTACCGCTGAGCAGATCCTAAAGGATGCGGCATCTACTCTTGGGTTTCGATATGTGATTTTTCGTTACTTCAATGCATGTGGCGCCGATGCATCCGGGAATCTTGTCGAGAAGCATTTCCCCGAAACCCATCTCATTCCGCTCGCGATCGATGCGGCCTCGGGAAAGGGACCGCCCCTTCAGATCTTCGGATCGGATTATCCGACTCCCGATGGGACCTGCAAACGAGATTTCATACATGTTTCCGATCTTGCCGAAGCTCATGTAGAAGCACTTCGGTATCTCGACAAAGAACCCCAGTCGCTTGAGGTAAATCTTGGATCGGGGCGATCCTTCTCAATATTGGAGGTTTTGTCGGAAATAGAGGCCGTCGCGGGCAAGCCGGTCCCGATGACTTTGCAGGCTCGGCGACCTGGGGATCCGCCCAATTTGGTCTCGGATCCCGAGCTCGCAGCGCGGATCCTAGGGTTTCGCCCGAAACATTCGGACCTGCGTACAATAATTGAAACGACGTGGCGTTCTCGTTGCTAGAGCGGTATCCGAACGCACTGAATTCGTCGGGCTTCCCGAGGGTGCTGGCAGCCTTTGCCGACATCTTAAAATCGTCGCCTGCGAACTTGATACAGCTTGATCGGATTCCGCTCAAATAAATCGCGCAGCGTAAGTTTCGGTCGACAGCCCAATTTAATTTCTCTCGCGTCAAATGGTGACCGGTGGCCGCCATTTCTTCGAGAGACGAAGCCTATCCTACAAGACGATTAGCGTTGCCGGAAAAACTCCAAATTACACTGCGTCACCCAAGTTTTGGTCGTCACGATATGTAAAATCAAGACATTGCGCAAATGTATACGGCTGAGTCCATCCGAGCTCTATTCTGATTTTCTCGTTACTAAACCTAGTTGGCTTGAACTGTTGTTCGAATCGCTTTGGTATAAGAAGAGAGGGTAGTTTTCCCTTTTTCCCAAACGCTATCCGGCTGGTCTTTGACGCTAACCTTGCGAATGCAAGTCCCACGGAGTACGGTATAGGTACCATCACACCCCGGCTCTCTGTGTGGCGTCTAAATTCTTTAACGTATCGCCAAACGCTGATATTATCAGTGTCAACTACGTTAAAAACGTTCACGCCACTCAAGGGAGCTTCGGCGGCTGCTACTATGCAATCCGCACAGTTTAGAACGTGCGACAACGGCAGGCGAGTTCGCGGCCCGAAGGTGAGATATGTTCGGCCGGCTCTCCTTCCCATCCCTCCAATTTTGGCGTTGCCTGGACCCCAAATAAAGCCGGGACGCATGATTATAAGCGCGCAACCTGTATCAAGACAGAATTTTGTCACAATCCGCTCTTGCCAAACCTTTGCAATCGTGTAACCGCCCATTTCATACGGATTTTGGACTAAGGGTGCGTTTTCGTCCATAACTTTGGCGGCGGACGACCAGTCGTAAACAACGATACTGCTTATATGCACGAAGCGCTTTACAGAGGAGCGCGCCATTGCCTGAAGAAGCCGCTCTGTCCCGACTACGGAGGAGGCGAACTGGATGTCTTCGCTGCCAGTAACCGCGGCTGCAAGATGGATCACTGCGTCAATACCATCGAGCGCCAGTAAAAGATCGCCGCTCACCCGAAGATCGGCCGGGAAGACGTCAACTTCGCTGTTCCAGCGGGGCGGACTCGACTTAGGGCGGACTATCACGCGGACCTCGTGGTCGCGCTGGAGCAACCGATCGACTACAAATCGGCCGAGAAAGCCTCCTGCTCCGGTCACGAGAATTCTCACAGCATGAACTCCGGCCGCGACAGGCGTTCCACGAGTTGGGCGACCTCGTCGATCTCGTCGAGCGGAATTGGCTGCGGCTCACGCAATTGTAAAGCCCGGTAGGTTCTATTCAACATCTCCGCCAAGCCGTCGTAGCTGCTGGTACCTCCCAACTTTCGCAGGAAACCCGCCAGGCTTCCGACCATAAGGTCACGAGATTTGGCGACGCCGTCGATCATAGTCATGAGCGCGCGTTCTCCCGGACGCCGTCGCCGGACTGAAAACCGCGGAGGTTCGAATAGGTTGGCTTCGACACGCATCCGCGAACCTACGACCCGCACCCAAAAGCCGTCGACCTCCGCTGCGCCGTTAAAGCTGACGTATGCTGACGCGCGCTCTCCCTTTATCAACCCTCGAAACTCGTCCGCCGGGAGCGGCGTATTCCGCATCCGCTTCTCCCAAATCGTTCGAACTTCGAACACCGCACCGGTGAACATATAAGCCAGGTACGCAATATGGGGAACGAAGTCTCCGATCACACCACCAGGCAGAGTCACGCCATAATGTGGGGCATTCTGATCAATGTACTGGCTACCGTCCTCTGTAATGTTCTGAGATATGCATATTTGCACCTCAAGCACGTCACCAAGCTTATCGGATGCGATCAGATCACGAATACGCCGGATGGACGAGTGGCACCTAAATTGCTGGTTCTCCATCAGGAGTAGATTGTTTTGTATTGCGATCTGCTTTAACATGAGAAAATCAGAATAACGTACTGTTATAGGTTTTTCACAAAGTACGTTTACCCCTCGCATGAGACAGTCTTTGGCGATAGAAACGTGGACAGCCGGAGGCGTCGTTATGTGGACCAAATCAGGACGAAAGTCAGAGAGAACCTTCTTATGATCTGTGTACCAGCGCGGAATGCCGAACCGCTCTGCGGTCGCCTCGGCCCGCGCAGCGGAGATATCGCAGACCGCGGCGATGTCGACATTGTCGAACTCCTTTAGAACCGCCAAATGCTCACGCGCAATAGCGCCGCATCCCACGACAACTCCGATCTGTTTTTTTACGGGAAGGCCCGCAGGAGTCATTTTATTACACGAGCACTTAGTTTAGTCTGTATAGACATTTCTGATGTCCCACTGAGCCGGTCCAAACGCTCTCTCTAGACCATGAAAGTCAACCGTTCGGTCTTGCATCATCCTATAATATACGTCGCTTTGGCACCCTTCTTGACTAACGTCAACAGTTGAGCCCGAGCCTACTTTAGCCATAGCGTACGGATAGGCTTGTGGCTAGCCCCAATACGTTCTCGGGACGGGTTTTCCGGCTGTGGTGAGACAGTACCACTCAGGGCCGCCAACGCCAAAAAAAGCGCTCTCGCTCCAGGGCGGCCGCTTCACGGCGCAGCGATCTCCCCAGCTCGTCGAACGCCAAATGTACGGGCGCGGGAAGCCTAAACTTTTTCAAGCGCAGGTCCCCGGGGTCGCATAACCGCGCCTGACATCAAAGATGCATCCAAGCCACTCGTGCACGCAGGTGCGCCCGTCAGGCACATGCACTCGGGCGGCTCCAAGATCAGATCAAGGGGTCGCGTCAGCGACCCCTCCTACCGCTTTCGAGCGGTTCACTTCCCAAAGCCCCCACATTGCCGGGGATATTTACCTTCAAGGTTTTGGTTTAGTCCAAGACTCCGGAAGACGCGTATGCAATTGCATAACACACGGAGGTTACTCGGTGATTTCGTTCAACCAGGCTTAGAGCGGTATCCGAACGCACTGAATCGGCGGGCTTCCTGAAGGGACTGGAGGCATTTGCCGACATCTTGAAATCGTCGCCTGCGAACATGATACAGCTTGCTCGGATTCCGCTCTAGTGAGATGCGCTTCCTCACAGCCCCACCCTCCGCGAAGTGGACCTCACACAAGTGGTGGTCATAGGTCGGAAGCCGAGAGCTGAACTTCGCGAAAGGCGGACAAAGACGGCCGCGCTTTTTGATGATTTTCTGCTGCAGAAACGACGGCATAACGGTGGAGCACCGCATTGATGTTCTGCGTCAGTGCTTCGAAGTTCTTTTCATAAACAATGTCGTAGTGATCTCCTGGTATCTCGACGACATCGAAACCCTGTGGAAAGAGGTTTCCCCATCCGCGGGTGACATCGAAGCCAGGAAGTCTCTCCTCGGCCGGAACCTTCACGCGAATCAGTACTCCAGGCGCTTCGACCGGGCTCGGCCGAAATGACCTCCCGGCGGCGACAAGCGACTGGATGACCACGTTCCATTCTAGCGGGGCGCCTTTGTTGTCGAAATAAGGAGACAGCATTTGCCCGTTCTGGACGCGGCGTTGCTTCAAGTCGTTTATCCGGCTCCTCACTACGTGGGGCGCTTGGGCAAGCAGCCACAAGAACACCTGCGCGGTCTGACCGAGCGACGTACCTAACCCGCCCACGTGACGGGTGTCGTTCGCGGTTTCCGCGCGGCGCCAGATCCATCGCAAGCTGCGGAGCGCCGGTCCGCGGGTTCGTCCGCCACCGTCCATTACCGCATCGATGAGAACAACCAGCGCAACACTGCCTCCAGCGCGCTCAAGCGCATGCGCTGCCTCGACGGCTATTTTGCCGTCGACGCAATATCCCATAATCACACAAGGCGTTTGTCCAGCATGCGCGTGCACCGCAGCGCCACAAATCTCGCCAAGTTGCCCGATGGTCGGCACAGCTTCGCGACTCTCGACTGAAATTGCGCGGTGCCATTCGAATGTATTGAACAGACAGATTGAACGATCCCCACTGATCGATTGAGCGATCCGATATTCGACTGCTCCGGGGCCGATAAGATAGATTGGCAGCCCGGCATGCCCCGATCGCAACGGCGCCAACCGCAGCCCAGGCCCTAAATAACGCTTCTGGTCAATGGCTTTTGCCAGTTGTTCAACCGTCTGATTCTGGTAGACAGTCAAAACTGTAAGATCCACATCTAACAATTTGTTGATTTTGCCAATCACACGAACCGCTAGCAGCGAGTGGCCGCCCAACTCGAAGAAGTTGTCGTGCAGTCCCACACGCGCCAACCCAAGAACTTGGCGCCAGATGTCCGTCAAGGTCTTCTGCGTCTCCGTCTGCGGGCGGCGTGAATTCGGTCGGATTCGATGATTGGAGGTCCGGTCTCGGCAAGGCCTTGCGATCCACCTTCTCGTTCAGCGTCAGCGGGAAGCGGTCCAGGACGACGAACGCGGAAGGGATCATGTATTCCGGCAGCTTTGCCCGAAGCATGCCGCGCAACTCCGAATCTTTCGGGGGTTCTCCGTCCTTTGCCAGATAGGCGACCAATCGCTTGTCGCCGGGCTCGTCCTCGCGCGCCAGTGCAACCGCCTCGCGCACCCCGGGAAGCTCGGCCAACGCGGACTCGATTTCGCCCAACTCGATACGGAAGCCGCGAATCTTCACTTGGTGATCCAGACGTCCCAAAAACTCGATGGCTCCCCCGGACAGGCGCCGAACGAGGTCTCCGGTCCTGTAGAGCCGAGCGCTGGGATCTCGGCTGAACGGGTTGGCGATAAACTTCTCAGCGGTCAACTCCGGCCGACGCAGGTAACCCCGCGCCAGCCCATCTCCGCCGATGAGCAACTCGCCGGGCACCCCGACTGGAAGGGGATGCCCGGCTTTATCCACTACATAGAATAGCGTGTTGGCGATCGGGCGGCCGATCGTGATCCGCTGGCCTGTCCCGATGCGCCCCAGAGACGACCAAATCGTCGTCTCAGTCGGGCCGTAGACGTTCCAGAGCTCCTTCGTCCGCGTAAGTAATTCGTCGGCGAGCGCGGGCGCGACCGCCTCGCCGCCGCACAATGCCCGCAGGCCACGATTGCCGGTCCAGCCCGCCTCGATCAGCATCGCCCATGTAGCGGGCGTCGCCTGCATAACGGTGGCGCCCGAAATCTCCTGCCTCCGGCGCAGGGCGAAACCGTCGGACAGCTCCGATGCCGGCGCCACTTCGACTTGTCCGCCACTGACAAGCGGAAGGAACAGTTCCAAAGCGGCAATGTCAAAGCTAATCGTCGTCACCGCCAGCAGCTTGTCGCTAGGCGCGAAGCCCGGCTCTCTTGCCATCGCGCAAAGGACGTTCGCCAAATTGCGGTGTCTGATCTCCACGGCCTTAGGTTGTCCGGTCGATCCGGAAGTGTAGATCACGTACGCGAGGTTCTCCGGCCCCGCGCCGGACTCGGGATTCTCATCCGGCGATGTGGCGATCGTTTTCCAATCGGAGTCCAGACAGAGAAGCTTGGCGCTAGGGCTTGCAACCTTTAATTGGTCGCGCAAGCGCTGCTGGGTCAGAAGCAGGAGCGCGCCTGAGTCCCGAAGCATGAACGCCAGCCGTTCGCTTGGAAAGCTCGGGTCCAGGGGGACATACGCCCCGCCGGCTTTGAGGATGCCCAGCAGAACGACCACCATCTCCAGTGACCGTTCCAGGCAGATGGCTACCAACGTATCCGGTCCCACCCCCAGCCTCTGCAGATGGCGGGCCAACTGGTTGGCGCGCTGATTGAGCTCGCGATATGTCAATCGCTTTCCGTCGAACGTCACTGCCACGGACTTCGGGCGCGCGCTCCACTTGCTCCTCAAAAAGCTGGTGCACGCACTGATCTTTGGGATAAGCGAGCGCTGTCCGGTTCCACTCCACGAGCAGCTGCCGACGCTCGGCCTCGGTCAGCAGGGGCAAATCTGACACAAGCCGGTCCGGATTTTCAGCGGCCGCCTCCAATAGCGTGGACAAATGCCCAGCCATGCGCTCGATACGGTCCTCATCAAACAGATCGGTGCTGTACTCGATGTCCAGATCGAAGCTGTCGGCGCCGTCGGTCAAGAACAGTGTGAGGTCAAACTTGGCGGTTCTGCTCTCGGACAGGAGCGACTCCATCTCGAGCCCATCCAGCCCAATAAACGAGGGCTGCTGGTCGGCATCACGCCAAATGAACATCACCTGGAAGAGAGGGGAATAACTAGAGTTCCGCTCAGGTCGGACCCTGCTCACAACCTGATCAAACGGGGGAGACCGGTGAACGTAAAGCTCGAGCACCGATTTTTGCACCCGCATCATCAGTTCCCGAAAACTCAGATCCACTGAGAGCCGTGTTCGAAGCACGTGAGTGTGCAGAAGAAAACCGACTACCGATTGCAGTTCCGGACGATCCCGATCGGCCAATGGGATTCCCAGCAGGATGTCCTCCTGCCCTGTGTAGCGATAGAGCAGGGCGTCCAGCGCCGCGGTAAAGAGAGTAAATAAACTGACCTTTTCCCGCCGGCTGCAATCTCGCAGGGCTAGCACCAATGTCGTCGGGATCTTGAAGCGTCGCTTCGCGCCTCGATAGGAAAAAACAGGAGGACGAGGCCGATCTGTCGGAAGGTTCAGCAGCGCGGGGGCGCCGCGCAGGGTTTCCTGCCAATATGCAAAATCCTGGGCGAAGTCACCACGATTGAGCAGCTGTCGATGCCAGACCGCGTAATCGCCGTGCTGAATCGGCAAAGCGGGCAGCTCAAGGGGCTGGCCGCGGCAGCCCGCGTGATACAAAGCTGACAGATCTCGCCAGAAATTGCCTATCGACGCCCAGTCGCAAACGATGTGATGCATCATCAGAATCATGACGTGCTCCGTCTGTCCCAGGCGGAGCAACGTTATGCGGATTCCCGGCTCTACATCGAGATGATATGGAAGCCTCGGCTCGTCAATCAGCAAACGCTCGACTTCCGCCTCGCGTTGAGCCGGCGGCAGCGCACTCAAGTCAATTTGCTTGAGCTGAAACGGCCAATTTTCGTGGACAACCACTGAAGGTTCATCGTGGGTCGCCTGAATAGTAGTCCGCAGGTTTTCACGGCGCGCGACGATGGCGTTCAGCGCCTTCTCCAGCACCTCGACGTTCAGTTCTCCCCGAAGCCGTGCGGCCTCAGATTCATTATAAACGGGAGCCCCAGCAATCACTTGTTCCATGAACCAGATTCGTTGCTGATTGGGGCTTAGTGGGCATGGCAGCGAGCGGTCGCGAAGCGGGACGGTCTCATCGACCACCGCCAGACCAGCCTTCTCCAATAGCTCCTGCTCCCACGAAACCGTCGAGTCCCCGGAAGAAACATGATCAGGACGCAACCGACTCCGGATCAGCGCCGCCTGTTCCGCGACGGTGGCGTTCTCGAAGAAATCCGCCAATGAAATGCGAATTGGTAGCTTCTCGCGGAGCTGCGACAAACATTGGATGGCGAGCAGCGAGTGGCCCCCTAACGAGAAAAAGTTGCTTTGCGGGTCCACATACGGCTGATTAAGCAGCTTCGCCCAGGTTCCCGCGATAATTTGTTCGATCGGCGTTGACGGCGTCAGCGAAGCGACAGACGACGTCAGCCGATTGCTCAGTTCCGTCGCCGCGGCGGAAGCAGAACGTGCCGCCGCCTCTTCCTGCAGCCTCAGCCGTTGCACCTTGCCTGAAGGCCCCTTCGGCAAATCGCGAACAAAATAAATCTCGGCTCGGCGTTTTGAAATGGCCAAGACGGCTCTCGCAAAAGCTGAGCAGTTCCCCCTCATGGCACTTCGCCCCGTCCCGCAGAACCGCGAACGCGACGACATCCTCGCCGACGTACCGATCGGGAACGCCCACGGCTGCCGCCTCCAGGACAGCAGGATGCGACTCCAAGATCTCATCGATCTGCTTGGGAGCGATGTTCATTCCGCCCTTGATGATCAATTCCTTCGAGCGACCGATGACGAAGAAGTAACCGTCCTCGTCCCGATAGGCGAGGTCGCCGGTATGCAACCACTTGTCAGCATCCACCGCCGCTGCCGTTCCAGCAGGGTCCTTGTAGTAGCCCTGCATCATCCCGTCTCCGCGGATCAGAACCTCGCCCGCTTCGCCAGCAGGCAGATCCTCGCCTTCGCGACCGATAATCCTTGTTTCGAAGCCCCACGGCTTGCCGGGTGACCCAATCTTGTTCGTGCCGGGAGGTACTGGATTCGAGAAGACGTTGCCCGCCTCCGACGATCCCATCGCCTGAATGAGCGGCAATTTGAATTTTTCTAGGAATTCACGATGCAATGCAGGCGAGAGCGGCGCCGACGACGTGCGCAAAAAACGAATGCGCTCGAATGCGGCCGCGCGGCTGTCCCCCTTCGGATCCTTCCAATCCAAGAGTTGCGAGATGATCGTCGGCACCAGTGCCGACCAAGTGCAGCGATAGTCGTCCAGCCAGTTCCAGAACTCGCTGACGACGAAACCGCGTGGGATGACTACCGAACCGCCGCTCATAAGGGTGGGAATCAAGGTCACGCACTCGGCGTTGATGTGATATAACGGAAGAGCAAGAAGAGACCGATCCGTCGGCGTAAGCTCATGTGAAAGAATAGAATTTTTCCCATGAGCGAGAATAGACTTGTGAGTATGGACTGCTCCTTTCGGTTGCCCTGTAGTCCCTGAACTGTACATCAGCAGCGCCGCATCCTCCGCCCCAGGTGAAGACAACTCACAGGTTGGATATGGCGAATCACTCTCTTCAATGAAACTGCCGACATCGGCGAAGACCACCTCAACTGCCCGGCTGACCTCGGACAACACTTCCTTGATCAGAGAAGCATATTGGTTGCCCACAAATACGACCGTGGCGTCGCAATGATCGAGCATGTACGACAGTTGCGATACCCCGGCGCGCACGTTCAGTGGCACCGAGACAAAGCCCCCGTACATCGTTCCGAGGAATAGCTGTGCGGTAAACAGCCCATTATCCATCAAAAAGGCGACTTTATCCCCGGGCTCCAATCCCTTTTGGCGAAACTGCCCGCATAGATGCCGCGCCTGCTCCCGGAGCCCCTCGAAGGTCAAAACGCGCTCAGTCTCCGGGCTAATCAAAAAGACAAGCTCAGGGTGGGCCAAAGCCATCCGATCAATAAGGTTGCGAACGGTAAGCGTTTCGCCCTTCAAAACTGTATGAAACATTTCATGCCCTCGGTGATGCGCCGAGGGCTTTCCCCGGCGACTGGCATACAGCGCTTCGCGCAATCCTCGCTGCCCACTTGCGAGTGGGGCATAACTGCCAATGGTTTAAGGTCAGAAAGGCATGCGTTCAGCTCGGTTCATTTCAACGGCTAACCTAGCGACATGCTCGGCCGAAGGCGAGCAGGCAGGACCGACCTCATGACATTCCCTATGACTAACCGGATTGACCGCGACGGGACACAACCAATCACGTTGTGTCAGTTCCGTCAAGGTTTACATATTCTCTCAGGTGTTTTGTGCAGAGGGCAATGACAGAATTGTCAAGTGTTGACTGATCTCTGTCGATCTGCGCTGAAATCGATTGGCGGAGATCGAGGCCGCGAGCGCATCTCAATGGACGGGAGCGGTCGCTGGATGGACAACGTCTTCATCGAACGCGTCAATTTGGGCGCATCTTGGCAGCCAGTGGACTGTGAGCCAGCGGCCAGCGCGGCCAAGGACGGCTTGCTGGTGTGGATCGGACCATTGTCCTCGACTAGCACCATCGACTCGATGGGTTGGTCGAACTCGTCCAGATCGACACCCTCTTCGTCAACGTCCGCCCCGGTCGCGCGATCAAGCACTTCACCGTCTACGACCCGGTAGCCAAAAATGGACGCTCGGCCACAGAATTCGCCCGCGCCGCCAAGGCCCTCCTCGACAAGCTCCGCGGCAGCGCCCTTCAAAGTCAAGGGAATCCAGGTCGACGGACGGTCGACGGAGGATTCGAGTTCTTGTCGGTGTTCGAAGACCACTGTAGTGACAACGGCCTCGAGCTCCTCGTCCTCCCCCCCAAGCGGCCCGATCTCAATGGCTGCGTCGAGCGCCCCTAGTCGAACTCGCGTTACGAGTTCTACGCCTCCTACGACCTGCCCGCCCAGTTCAGCAAGCTCCAGCGCTCGTCGACGCCTTCGCCCACCGACACAACCACGACAGACCCCACCAGGCCCTTCGCGAGCTCACCCCAGACGAGTATCTCAAACGCCTCAGCTCAGAGACCTCCCCGTCTCTCATACGTGCTGAACCAGCACAGCATCCTGTTGCTCGCGCCGGGAAGGCGGCACAGCCTTTGTGTCAGCCACGCCCGCTTCGCCCTTTTCAACATCCAGCGGGACATCCGCGTGAGCGATCCCAGCGAGAAGGCAATACCGCTCACCAAGCAGTATGGCGTCAATCGCAAGACGATCGCCGAATGGAGGCGGCGAGAGGCCATGTCCGACGAGCCGATTGATCCGAAGAACCCGCTCGCAAGCTTCTCACCACGAGCGGTGAAGATGTCTGTCTATGACAGGACTCAGATGTCTCACACTCAACCTCAGCTACCTTCAGGAAGGCGCTAGACTAAATGGACTATTGACTCGGTCGAACCGCGCCACTGCGCGCTAATTTGGCGCTAGACTAACCGAGTTCGTCAGAGGATAAATTGTTGGCGCAGCACGCGGCACGCACTACAGTTGCCTTGGTGGCGTCGAACTACCAGGGTGCGGACGATGAGTGGTGCGCGTTAAACGTCCATTGGTCGTTCGCGCGGCCGAAAACGCGGGCTAAAAAAGCACAACACGTCAGGCTGATCTTCTACAGTTGGAGCGTACGTGGTATGCGTAAGGCATTCATATAACTACTGTTGATAGGTGCCAGGCTTGAAAATGTAGTGCCACGTCTTCGCTATAGACCATTGATTTTTTTGTGACCTATGCGTATGATGTGCGGACCAAGACTGAGTTGGTGCCGGATTCTTCGCATGTATTTCGGCACGAAGCCCGCGAGCGGGTGCGCTGCGCCGTCCTCATGCCGGCTGTATGCGACCCGTAGATACTCGACGTCCGCTTGCGTCGAATAGAAATGCCTATCCACGATATAGTTATGTAATGTAGTGCCACGTCATCGGCACAGGGACGCTTTTGCGCCCGATTTCAGAGGCTTAACTTTTTCAACTGTAGAAGATCAGTCAGGAAGGAGGCGCGATGCCCATCTACGTAAGACTTGTGAATTTCACCGAGAAGGGGCTTCACGAAATCAAAGATACAGTACGGCGATCTGAAGATTTTAAGGACTTAGCTGTGAAGCACGGCGTAACCGTGAAGGAGATTATTTGGACGGATGGCGAGTTTGACATGGTGACGATTATCGACGCTCCGAACGACACGGCAGCGTCTGAACTCGCGTTGAGCGAAGCAAAGCTGGGCCACAAGCGTGTACAGACACTGCACGGCTATACTGCCGCCGAAATGGAGAGGATTCTCGAGAAGATAGGGGACAAACCGTTGTCACCATCTGGCCTTGGCGTAATTCTGCGCCACGTCTAGTCGGCCGATTCATCTAACTAAAGCACGAGGTATAGGTGCTTGAGCTTGATGCGCGCGTCGTCCGTGGTGAAGTGCCAGTCGGCCTTGGCGGGGGCGGGTTGCGGTGTTTGGCCCAGGCGCCGACCTCGCGGATGAGGGTTTCTTGGTCAGGGATGCGCCGATCGAGGCACTGGCAAGTGAGGACGGCGAGTTCGGATTCTGCCGGAGCCGTGCCTTGGGCGGGTAGACCCATTCGAAGCGGTTGACGAGGCGGCGAGCCTCGGTCGCGGGGAAGGCTTCGTATTCGGCGCATCCAATATATATGTGCTAAGCCGTAGCCTAGGCCGAACGGCACGACGCCACCAATGCCAAAATTGGATCATTGAGGCGTAATTCACCGCCCGAGCGAAAAACTTAAGGGGATGACAGACTAGTGCGCATCGCAATTATCGGTTCCGGCTATGTCGGACTTGTATCGGGGGCATGCTTTGCCGACTTCGGGCATATTGTGATCTGCGTCGACATGGACGCCTCCAAGATCGCCGCGCTGCAAGCCGGGAGGATGCCAATCTACGAGCCCGGTCTATCCAGCATCGTGGAAACAAACATCCGCGAGGAGCGGCTGTCCTTTTCGACCGATCTACCTCCCGCGGTCGAGATGGCTGAGGCGGTCTTCATCGCAGTTGGCACGCCAACCCGCGGTGACGAGGGACAGGCGGATTTGCGCTTTGTTTATGCCGCGGCAAAGGAGATCGCCACCGGGATCAAGGGCTTCACCGTCGTCGTCAACAAATCGACCGTTCCCGTCGGGACAGGCGACGAAGTCGAAAAAATCATTCGCACGGTGAATCCTGGCGCCGATTTCGCGGTGGTCTCAAATCCGGAATTCTTGCGAGAAGGCGCGGCAATTTACGACTTCAAACATCCTGATCGGATTGTCGTCGGAACAGACGATCCTCGTGCCGCCGCATTGATGCACGAAGCATACCGGCCACTCTATCTGAACGCTGCGCCATTTCTCTTCACCGCGCGTCGGACAGCGGAATTGATCAAGTATGCGGCCAATGGCTTTCTCGCAGCAAAAGTGGCTTTCATCAACGAGATGGCGGACATTTGCGAAAAAGCGGGCGCCGACGTGCAAGATGTGGCTCGCGGAATAGGCTTGGACAACCGTATTGGCTCAAAATTCCTGCATGCCGGCCCTGGATTCGGCGGTTCTTGCTTTCCAAAGGACACGCTGGCGCTCGCGCAAACGGCGCGGGAGCTGGGTGCCCCTACCACGATCATTGAGGCAGTCGCTGAGGCGAACCGGGCGCGCAAGAGCCGAATGGCGAAAAAGGTGATCGCCGCGTCCGGCGATAGCGTAGCCGACAAGACGGTCGCTGTTTTGGGTCTCGCGTTCAAGCAAAACACCGACGATATCCGAGAGGCGCCGGCAATTGGCATCATCACCGCATTGCAGGCTGCAGGGGCGAGGGTGCGCGCCTACGATCCTCAGGCGATGGAACAAGCAAAGCAAATTTTAACCGATGTTACCTTTTGTCAGAATGCCTATCTTTGCGCGGAAGGCGCGTCCGTGCTCGTGATCGTGACCGAGTGGGATGCTTTTCGGGCGCTCGACCTTGCCCGCATCAAGGACGCGCTGAGCGAGCCGGTCATCGTTGATCTTCGCAATATTTATTCTCCGTCAGATATGCGCCGGAGAGGATTTCGCTATTTAAGCGTCGGACGTATGTAACTGGCTAAGCTAGCTATATCGACCTCGCCACCCTGATGGGGTGTCAATCGGTTGGCCCCGCGTGCGCAGCGCCAAGGCGCGAAAAAACTTATGATCGCCGCCAACGGCTCAAGAGCGTCGTGCCGAGCAACACGCCGCCCACCATTAGCGCGCCTGGAATTCCGGAGCCGATCACTAGAGCAGGCGCGGCGCGACATGTCGCAGTCGCACAAGCGCTAGAAACAGGGCTCGACAACGCCGCCGTTGCTCCGCTGATGCACACGCAAACTGCGACTGCCAAAGATCTCATTGCCGCCTCCCCTGAGGGTCCCGGCAGTGAACAATCTGTTCACGCCTGTAAATACAACCACGACAATTGTATCCGGTTAGCGCGTTGTCGGCGAGGGACACAAAAAGTCATGCCGTTCGCGGTGGTCCAGGATGATCGGGCATGGTCAGGCCTCTAATCCCCGCCCCAAGGTCAGCGCCGTCCGTCATCGGCACGGCCGTCGCAAACGAACAAATTCTACAACCAAGACAGTTGTGTCCGTGCCGTTCACCTGTTAATGGCTCATTAGCGGTTCAAAACTGAGGTACGTTCTATTGCAGTTGTTTGTGGGACAACCGGCGACAAAGTTCGCAAACCGGGGACAGCGACGGGGGATTCGACATGGCGGTGGTCGGGCTTGCCTCCAGGCGGCGTAGATCCAGAACGGCTGACGTCTGGGCCAAGATCGGCGACCCGGAATGGCGTCCTGCACGCCAGCAAACCATAGGTCACATGTGCAACACGACGGCTATGCTCAAAGCCATAGCCGTCACCCAAGCGGCGGACCGGCGCGCAGCCATAGAGCTAGCACAAGCTCGCGGTATCCGCATCAGCGAGGTCCTCGTGCTGGTCGAGTCCAGCCAACGCGCTGTAAGTGCGTCATGACCCACCGCAAGCCCAAGCCTGACGCTTTTCCCGTTACTTCAAAGATCGGCGGCAAGGGAGGAGGCGACGTTTCGGACTCGCTTCCATTGCCGGCAAAAAACTTGGAGGCATTGGCAAATCGGTTCAGGAAAGTCTTTTACGTTCCCGGCAATCGCGACATATGGGTTATACGCGACGGCAAAGGGAAGACGTCTTTCGACAAGTTTAAACAGATCGCGGCCGTCATGCGGAACTGCGGTGAGTCCGGCACGGCTTTTCATGACGCCTCGAATTCGATCCTCCCCCTGCTCGTATGTAATGAGGGTGGTCATACGAACAATAATGCGGCACAGTTCTTCGAGGTCATGCGCAAACGGCAAGTTTTCGAAAAGTAGCTTCGAAGGCGAAAAGGGCGGGTGTGGATGGGGTCGCGCCGCGTGCGGATCACGGGGGGCATTCGGCACCGCCGGATGGATGAGACCCACCACACGGAAGTTATCCAACATTCTGTTGACAATTCGCTCCGCCGTCGGCGCGATGCGCCCCATATACCTCGAGCCGGCGAGAGCGAAGGCGGTACCCGACTATATGGATTGAACAGGGCCTGCGGACCATTGCGCAAGCGTCGGTCGCCAAAATTGGTCACTCCAATTGAGAACAACTAGGACTCTTGCTTTCGTAAGTATTGCATCAATTGTGGCAATACTCGGCGCAGCGATCTACGCAACTGGTGGACCAGTGCATAAATGGGTTGGCTTCTATGTCCGAAAGTTAATCGAAGGCAAGGCGCATGGCGGTCATTATGCCAATGTTAACGACGTCTTCATCTATTATGAGACCTATGGCGCCGGACCGCCGGTGCTGGTGCTGCATGGCGGCCTGGGCTCCATCGAGGGTATGAGCCGCCAGAGTAGAGCGCTGGCCAAGTCTCATCTTGTTATTGCAGCGGATAGTCGTGGTCACGGGCGATCAACTGACTCAAACGTGCAACTGAGCTATGCGCTCATGTCAGATGATATGTCGAAGCTCCTTGATCACTTGCAAATCGACCGGGTGGACGTGGTCGGTTGGAGCGACGGCGCCATAATTGGGCTTGATCTTGCTATGCGTCATCCCGAGTGCATCAGGAAGCTTGTAGCAATCAGCGCCAATTATGACGTCGATGGACTTGTCGAAATGCCATCATTAGATTCTGAATATTCCGCCTGCGCCACTTCACTACAAACTTCTCGCGCGGGATCCTGCTCATTGGCCAGTGTTCTACCGCAAGGTGGTGAGAATGTGGCAGACGCAGCCGCACTACACACTGAAAGAACTTGGCCACATCAGAGCTTCGACTCTCATCATGGCGGGTGAATTCGATATCGTTAAGCGCGAGCACACAGATCAACTAGCAAAAGCCATTCCAGGGAGTCAGGAAGTCATCATCCAAGGTGCCACACACGCCGTGCCCACCGAGAAACCCGAAATCGTCAATCGCCAGATCCTGAGGTTTCTTGATGAACAACAGAGCATCGGGGTTAAGTAGATCGAGGGTCATACCGTCGGAGCTCAAATGTGGCCGGCCGTGATTGTCGCGGTCCGGATCGCGTAAATAGCGGCCACAGATGACGTGAGTTAGCGAGGCGGGCTCAATCGCGCCGCGGCCAAGAGAAACAGCGGACGGGCAAAATCGGCCTTTTCGGTGCGTTCACTCCGCGAAAGGTCATCTGATGCGCGTCTCAATATCGATATCGCCGAGAAGTGCGCTTGGTTTTTCGAGCGGGATGGTGTTTCCTTAAGACCCGAAGGGCCGCACGTCCGGAACGATGCCGAGATCCTTCGCTTTTTCGGTCAAGCGCAGCGAGGATGAACTCAGCGCGGTTCGCGCTCGCCATGTTAAACACCGACTCGAGCGCGTCCAGCCACTCGGCCGTCTCTGACGGGTCGCTGTCGCGAACTGCGGTCAAATAGTTCGGCGCTGAAGGCGGATCGAACCTCGCGAACATGACGCCATCCCACTCTCGACATGCTGCTTTTCACGCCGCGAAACACGATGGGTGCATAGCCGCAACATTCCAAGTCGCCCAGAGCGCGACTGCAATTCAACCCAGATTAACACAATCTCCGAGGTTGTGGCATTTTCTGAATCCGGAAATATTCCGGTCGGGAGTTAGCCAAAAGCCACCGGGGGAATGTCCTTTGGGACGGTGAGCCGATGGGACAGCGGCTCTTCCAATGTCTGGTTTGGTCGACGCCGGTCGTTTGCTGCGTGCAGATTTCCTGCCCCAGGTTCTTCACGACGGTAGCCCTTTCGTCACGTTGACATTGTACCGGATTCCTGCTTATAGATAACGTAACGGACTTGTGACAACCCGGCTGGTTGTTATACCGCTCATCCTTAGTGGTGGATCTGCGTCCAAACTTAGGGACGCGGAGGGTCGTTTGTCGGGGTCGCGACGATGCGACGATGTGCCTAACTAACTGATTATGCTCGCTGCGAGGAGGCAGGGGAAAGTTCTCTTTGGTGCGTGCTTCGTCCGGGTGACAAGGGGAGTTTGACCGTGCACGACAATCTCGAACCCACTGTGCCTGTTCTTGAAAGGCAAGTTCCTTCAAAGGACCTCGGGCTCGCGGAGCTGATGCACGTGGCGCGGCGTGTCGGCGCGCGACTCAATCCTGCAATCAAGTTTTGGGCGCCCGTCTGGCTTCCGTCTGTTGAAGAGAGCGAGCAGCTGGCCGAGCTTCAGGGCATTCTCGCCGCGAAGCCGCAGCAATTCCGGCCTCAGTTCTTTGGCGGCGCCGGTGGCCCCAAGCCGCACATTCTCGGCGAGAGCGAAGGCACGCCGATGAAAGCGCTCGTGAAGCGGAGACCGGAGCCGGGCCTCTGGCTCGGCGACGAGCCGGTTCCCTCATTCGGTCCCGACGATGTCCTGGTCAATATTCACAAGACCGGCATCTGCGGCACCGACGTCCATATTTTCAATTGGGACGAGTGGGCGCAGAAGACGATCCCGACGCCGATGACGATCGGCCACGAATTTGCAGGCGAGATCGCCGCGGTCGGGGCGAACGTGCGCGGGCTTTCGGTCGGCCAGCGCGTGTCCGGCGAGGGCCACGTGATCGGGATGCGAAGCCGAGCCGCCCGCTGCGGGCGCTATCATCTCGATCCCGAAACGCGCGGTATCGGCGTCAACATCCCGGGCGCCTTCGCCGAATATGTGCGGATGCCCGCATTCAACATCGTCCCGCTGCCCGACGATGTCGACGACGAGCTCGGCGCGATTCTCGACCCGCTCGGCAACGCGGTCCACACCGCGCTCTCGTTCGATCTCGTCGGCAAGGACGTGCTGATCACCGGCGCCGGACCGATCGGCATCATGGCTGGCGCGGTCGCGCGCCACGTCGGCGCCCACCATGTCGTGATCACCGACATCAATCCGCGCCGTCTCGCGCTCGCGGCCGAGGTCGCGGATGTAGTGCCAGTCGACGTGTCGAAGACGGACCTCAGCAACACGATGAAACGCCTTAAGATGACGGAGGGCTTCGACGTCGCGCTCGAAATGAGTGGCGCGCCGGCGGCATTCGACCAGCTCTTCGATGCGGTCGTCCCCGGCGGGCGGGTAGCGCTGCTCGGCCTGCCGGCCAAGCCGATGCTCATCGACTGGAACAAGGTCATCTTCAAGCAGCTGACCCTCAAGGGCATCTACGGCCGCGAGATGTTCGAGACCTGGCACAAGATGATCGCGATGCTGGAAAGTGGCCTTGACGTGCGCAAGGTCATCACCCACCGCCTGCCCGCGAGCCGCTTCCTCGAAGGTTTTGAGACGATGCGCCGCGGCGATTGCGGTAAGATCGTGCTCGACTGGACGGCGTAAGCCTCGGTGTTCCCGGCGCATCGCGAGCGACAGGCCAACCAAGATCGGCGAGTTGACTGCCCCGTGGACAAAGGCGATGAGATTCCTGGCTGGGCCGAGACCCTCGGCGCGACCCAGCGGTCCAGCTCCAGTTCCGCGCACACTCGCGCGTCGTCACAAGGAGATAGCTATGAAGTCCTCACGGACCCGCTGGCGCAAGCCCTCCCCAAACCCGTTGGGCCGCGCCCGACTCATTATGGTGCGTCGCTACAAATCTCACCCGACAGGATCTGAGACTGAGACTCCATGGCTTTAATCGCCCGTGCGCTTTCTCGAGTGAAGCCCTCCGCCATCATGACGATGACGCAGAAGGCGCGCGACCTGAAAGCCCGAGGTTGGAACGTCATTTCGCTGTCGGTCGGCGAGCCGGACTTCGACACGCCCGACAACATCAAGGAAGCTGCCATCGAGGCGATAAAGCGGGGCGAAACCAAATATCCGCCGGTACTCGGCATTCCCCCCTTGCGCGAGGCGATTGCGGCCAAGTTTGAGCGCGAAAACGGGCTCGACTACAAGGCCTCAGACACAATTGTCGCCACCGGCGGCAAGCAGATCCTCTACAATGCCTTCCTGGTCACAATGAACAGGGGTGACGAGGTCATCATTCCCGCGCCGTTCTGGGTAAGCTACCAGCACATGGTGCTGATCAACGGCGGCGAGCCGGTCATTGTGCCGACCCGGTTCGAGAAGGGGTTCAAGCTGCAGCCGGAGGCCCTCGAGCGTGCGATTACGCCGCGCACAAAGTGGGTCATCCTCAACTCCCCGTCCAACCCGACCGGCGCGGCCTATACCCACGACGAACTCAAGGCGCTGACCGACGTCCTAATGCGCCACCCGCATGTCTGGTTGCTGACCGACGACATGTACGAGCATCTCGTCTACGGCGACTTCGTGTTCACGACGCCTGCGCAGGTCGAGCCAAGGCTTAAAGCCCGCACGCTGACCATGAACGGCGTCTCGAAGGCCTATGCGATGACTGGCTGGCGCATCGGCTATGCGGCCGGGCCGGCCGAGCTCATCAAGGCCATGGACATGGTGCAGGGTCAGCAGACCTCGGGCGCGTGCACGATTGCGCAATGGGCGTCGGTCGAAGCGCTCAACGGGCCGCAGGACTTCATTCCCATCCGCCGCAAAGCGTTCGAGGAACGGCGCGACCTCGTCGTCTCCATGCTAAACCAGGCCAAGCATCTCAAGTGCCCAAAGCCCGAAGGCGCGTTCTACGTCTATCCGTCGGTCGCCGGCGCCATCGGCAAGTCAACGCCGTCGGGCAAGACGATCGCGAGCGACGGGGATTTCGTGTCCGAGCTTCTGGAGCAGGAAGGCGTCGCGGCGGTGCAAGGCCGCGCTTTCGGCCAAGGTCCGAACTTCCGCGTCTCCTACGCGACCTCGCTGAAGCAACTCGAAGAGGCGTGCAAGAAGATCCAGAAGTTCACCGCCGAGCTCAGGTAGGCGAGGCCCAGCCGCCGCGGCGGCTGGGCGCGTCTTTCAATTCACGTTACCCGTCCGTTCAGAGATTGCATTGCGTCAGTGACGTTCGCCGTTGGTCAATAAAGCCGCCGTCGGTCGACAGGGTGGCAGGCATGCTGTCACTTGGCGCAGCGAGGCCGCCGGGTTGGCTGATCCAAAGGGCCGCTTTCCACCGGGAACGAAACCGCTCGCGCGGTAGCCGCGGCGAGGACGGCGACGGGGTCTGAAGGAAGGCGAACGCGAAGGTCCGGCGGCCGCCCGCGCTCGCTTGCGTAAGCCGCTTCGATCTCGCCAAGGTCGAGGTGCTCAAGCACAAACACCAAAACGAAGCGCGCCAAGCGCCCGCACCACTACCCAAATCCGCTATTACTCGGACAGGCTAGCGTTAAGCGGTGGCGAAGGCCTCTGTCGCAGGAGGTGGTGAGCGAGCTCACGCCGCCGCCCATAATGCTGATGACCGGAGGAAACCTGTTTCGACCGCCGCAATTCGACAGGCATTCGCTGACAAACATTGGCCACCTGTTAAGCCCACGTTTGGCGCTGCGGGCTCGACAAGCAATCGTCCGCCCAAACCGGTTTTCTCAGAGAGGGCATCATGTTACCTGGTGCAAGCTTGCTTTTGGCGCCAATTGTGCTTGCAGCGTTGTCACTGACTTGCTTAGCACAAGAGAACATCTCCGAAGTTATATTTGTGGCCCACGAGTTGCACCTTCAGGAGAAAAGCGGAATAGGACTGGAGAGTTGGCATGCGATCAACGGTAAGAAAAATTTTGCGGTGGCGGTCACGACGTCATGCGAGACATGCATCGTCGGTCAAGTCTACTTCGGTCGGGAGAGGTTTGGCGCCGGTTTCTGGACAACTGGAAAAATTGACAAGCGGGTTGGCGAACGGTGGTGGGTATCATTCCGGGGACCGGGCGGATACGACACATGCAGCGCCAGTCTCGACCCCGAGAGAGACATTTTTCTGATTAAGGGAGGCTCTACGACGGGAAGCTTGGTTCGAAATTCGCGCACCGGCGAGAACTGGATCAGTTCAGTCAGCTATGCGCCGACGAATGGAGGAGGACATGGCGTCGATGTTCGGTTCATTAGCAAATACGTGCCCTCTGGAACTGAAGGCGCTCACCATTGCGCCCCCACTGGAACCCGCATCTGGGCAGCGCATCAATAGCGGAACGGCGTCGCCATTATTCATTACCGCAATGAACTAAACTTAGAAGGACGCAAAGCGGCTACATGGATTGCGCCACTGCGCATCCGGTCGAGCCTTGTCGCCGCGCGCTGAAGCAGTGGCGGACTCTTGGCGCTGCGGGAAACGGATAGGCGCGCTTGCAGGCCGACCGCGATCCAGGCCCGACGGCTCGCCGCCGACTACCTGCGCAACTTGAGAAGCGCAGGCGTCTTCGGAGCAGAACCGCCAAAGGCAGTAGCACGACCGGCGGCGAGCGATGCACGCCGGATACGCCGGCCAGCGTCCGTCGCGCCGCAAGGCGAAGGGCGACGTTCGCCTGCACATTCCCATCACGCCCGACCTCGAGCTGACCGTTCGGGGCGACCATACGCCGGAGGAGCTCGCGCGCTACGAACAGATCGCCGACCTCCTGCGTGCGATTCTCACAGGAGGATTTGAACCATGAGCGAACGGTTGAGCCTGAGCGTCGCAGCCGACCGGTCGTTCGCCTGGATCGAGGGCGACTCCGTCCGTTACATCGTGGCGACCCTCGACGGTCACCGGCCGGAGAGCGCCGCAAGCGAGCCGACCCCGCCCCTCAACCTCGCCCTTGTGATTGACGTTTCCTGCTCGATGTCCGGGGAAAAGCTCACACGCGCGAAGGCCGCATCGCTCGAAGTCGCCGACCGGCTGCGAGACACGGATCGGCTCTCGATCGTGAGCTTCGCGTCCGAGACCATCGTCCATGTCGAGGCGACGCGGCTTGCCGGAGATGGGCGTTCGGCAATTCGCGCGGCGATCGAGAAACTCGAGACGCGCGGGACTACGGATCTCAGCGAGGGATGGCTGACCGGAGCGGAATGTGTAGCGAAGGCGATTGAGGGCGCTGGCGTCAACCGGGTCATTCTGCTGTCGGACGGCCAGGCGAACGCGGGGATCGTCGAACCGGAGCAACTTGCGTTTCATGCGAGCGAACTCGCCAGACGGGGTGTGACGACGAGCTGCGTCGGCATCAGCGACGGCTATGATTTGCTCGTGCTTCAGGCGATCGCCGAACACGGTGGCGGACGGCTACACGACGCCGAATTGGCGTCCGACATCGTCGCAATGCTCATGGGTGAACTCGGCGAGATCGGAAGCCTCGCCGCGCAGGACGTTTCGGTCGCGCTGCACGTTCCGGCGACCGCCAGGGCAGTTTTCGTCGGCTCTGCCCCGACCCAGGTCGCAACAGGCGCACTCTCGGTCTCGGTCGGAGCGCTTGTCGCGAATCGACCCCGCGCCTGCGTCTTCCGGGTGACCTTGCCGGCAGGCAAGATCGACGAGACGCTGCTCTTCGGCTTGACGGCGCGCGGGACCGCACCCGACGGGGGCGCCCTCGAAGCGCGCCCGTCCGAGGTGATGTTCACGTTCGTCGAAGGCGCTCGCAACAACCGCCAGCCTCGCGACGAGGCCGCCACGATGGCGGTCGCGACCGCCTGGCATGCGGAGATCCTTCGGACGTCCGCCCGGATGAATCGCGCCTGCGAAAGGCGACAAGCGCGTCGGTATCTCGAGCGCGAGCTTCACCACTTTGAACGCTATTGCTCAGGACTGCCGGAAGCGCTGCCGCTCCTCAAGGAGATCGTGACGCTGAAGCAGAACATCGACCGATCGTGGAACGAGCGGACCCGCAAGGACATGGAGTTCGCCGCCTACGCCGTCCAGTCGAACCACGCCGACTACCGCTCGCCGAGAAAATCCTGGCTCAACCGCCTCGACGACGAAAGCTGAGCAACCGCCACGGCCCCGGCGCTCAGAAACGCCTCGGAGGACTTCATACAAACGATGATGAGGACAAGCGAAACCGATCCGACCCGCGTCGCCGAAGTCGATGTCGGCACCGGCCGGGGAAAGATCGGCGTTACCTTCGCGCCTGGCAAGAACGACGGAAAATCATTCGGCGGTTCCTGGGCGAGAGACCTCGATAAGGATCTCGACGCAGTCGCCCCTGGGGCGCGAAGGCCGTCGTCACTCTGCTCGAACCGCAAGAGTTGCGATGGCTCGCGATCACACGGCTCGGGGCCGAAATCGAGCGCCACGGGATGGAGTGGGTGCACATGCCAATCCCCGACGTCAGCACGCCGGGCGCAGCCTTCGAGGCGAAATGGCCGGGGGCCAGCCGCAGCCTTCGGTCTCGGCTCGAGGCGGGCGAGAACATTCTTGTCCATTGCCGCGGCGGCCTCGGGCGAGCCGGGATGATCGCGGCGCGATTGTTGGTCGAGACCGGCGGCGTCGAACCCGAAATCGCGATCGAGCGCGTACGCGCCGTCCGATCGGGAGCGATCGAGACCAGCGCACAAGAACGATGGGTCCGGAGGGGCCGGCGACCCTCTCGAGCCGCGGACGGGCTCGCGTGAAATATTTGCCAGAAGGGATTCCCATGAACGACAGACATGACGCTGCGCCAGGCCTCGGCGCGTTTGACCTGCGACGGGATCGTGCGATCGGCGCCTTCATCGGCCTCGCCGTCGGCGACGCCCTCGGCACAACAATCGAGTTCCAGGCCAGGGACAGCTATTCGCCGATCACCGGGATGATCGGCGGAGGGCCTTTTGGTTTGCGCCCGGGCGAATGGACCGACGACACGTCGATGGCGCTGTGTCTTGCGGAGAGCCTCGTCGCAAACAAGGGGACGATCAGTCCGAAGGACCTCGCCGAGCGTTTCGTCCGGTGGTGGCAAACGGGCGAGAACAGCGTGACCGGACGCTGCTTCGATATCGGCATCGCCACGCGCTCCGCCCTGGAGAGCTACGTGAGAACTGGCCATCCCGAAGGCAGCGCGAGCCCCCATTCCGCCGGCAACGGCGGAATCATGCGCCTGGCTCCTGCCGCTGTCGCGGCCAAAGGCGAGGCGGCCAAGGCCTCCGAACTGGCACGTGCTCAGTCCAGGGTCACGCATGCCGCGTCAGAGTGTCTCGACGCTGCCGAGGCGCTGGCGCGTGTTCTCACCGCGGGCATTGAAGGCCGAGGACACGACGCCCTGCAGGCCGGCATCGATGCAAAGGCCGAATCGCCCAAAGTGAGGGCCGTCGCCGCAGGATCGTGGCGCGGCAAAGCCCGCAACGACATCCGTTCCTCCGGCTATGTCGTCGATACGCTCGAGGCCGCGTTTTGGGCGGTGGCCGAATCCCGGACTTTCGAGGAGGCGGTCCTAAAGGCGGTCAACCTCGGCGACGACGCAGACAGTGTCGGCGCGGTCACGGGCCAGATCGCGGGCGCCATTTGGGGATACTCCGGCATACCTGAGACCTGGACCCGGCGACTCGCGTGGAATGAGAAGCTCATCGCAATCGTCGACAGGCTGTGGAATTCCACCTGAACTCGGAAAGCAAGACTGTGCTTAGGGGCAAAAAATGACCCCTCGTCAATTATTTCAAAGGTTTTTCACGCCGATCGGCGTCGGGACCCCGCTGATCGGCAGTCGCGCAGGACCGTGCAGAAATGTTCGCAGTGTCTCTCGCTCGCTCACAATAAATGTGTTGCGCACTTCGTGCCAACAGAGGCTTGGCGCGCGCTTTGTCGGCGCGGACTCGCTCAGCGCCGACCCGGCGGTAGCATAGTCTTCGTCATCGAATGCCAAGCATACAGCGATAGAGCACGGAGCGCGATTGGCATCAGAACTTGTGTCCCTCGTGGGTAGCCGAGACAAGCTTGTCGAGGGTGATCTTTCCGGTGCGCCGCCGCAATGCCTTGATGTTCGCGATCGCTCTGTGGACTTCGGCTTGGCGCAGATGGCCTTCCGGCACGATTCGAGCTATCGCGCGACCATGGCGTGTGATGACCATGGTCTCCCCACGCTCGGCGTCATTGAGGAGTTGGGGAAGGCGAGTCTTTGCCTCCGAGACCTGAATTACGCGAATGACCGGGGCTCCAATTGGACTAATCAAAATCGATTAGTCGATTGATGCATCGATGACGAATAACTTCCAAGGGAGTACTTTTTAGCGAGCTCTTGATGCCATCGCGCCCGACCCGTGAGTGGCATAACAGTGCTCGTCTTTGACTGATGTTCAACGCCGAAATTATTGGGGCGACAGCTCCCCCTCGAGAAATCGCCCGCGTTTACTCGATTCTTTCCCTTGCGTCGTCATCCAATGGGGGCGGCTCGGCCTTCGCCGGTTGAGCTGGCATGACATCGGACAATAACTCGATTACAGCGGCTTAGGGCCGCAGTCGAGATGTCGAGATTTTCGCACTCATCGGATAGCTTGAGGGCGATGGGCAACGGGTTGATGCCGACCCCGGCCACCAGGAGGCCTCGTCGCAGTAGCCATGGAGTTCGCGATGATGGAGCCGGCAAACCGGGACCGTATATTCGTCGCTGACCTTGCGGCCAAGCGCGCGCGGCTGGGCGAAGCGAATATGATGGGCTTCGCTCGGGCTTCCGACCGCAAACGACGCAAGGTTCGGTCGTGACGAATTTGCAATGCTCTTTATTGCGTAGGCGAACGGTTTTGGGGGCGAGCCGCCGGCGACATGCGGGCGCGGTCCTTGATAGGATGACCGGCGCTGCTGGCGGGTCGGGCTCGGGGGAGAGGCGGACGTCCCGCACCGTTCTGCGCCCCTGCAGTCTGATCGCTAACCTCGCTCGACGGGGCGTTTGTCTCGGAGTTTCGATGACTGCCACCCGATCGCGAAAGGCCGTCTCCAAGAGATCGGCATCGGCGTCCAGCCGGGACGGTCAGTTCCACCCACTTGCCTCCACCGGTGATGATCGACAATGCCGCCAGTTTTGCGTTGGTGACCCACACGTTGTGCTGGAGCTGGGCCATGTGGCTTTTCCGCAGCCGCTTCTTCCGAGAACGACCACGGCAGCATGAACTTAGCTTCGAACACCGCGTCGGGATCGTTGACGAACCCGTCCAGGGTCGCCGCCAAGAACCGTTGCACCGGGTGCTGTCGCCGGTTAGCGCTGCGCCACGGCGCCAGCGCTAACCGGTGTCGATATCGTCGGGCCAGACCTGAGCGCCGTGCAAGATGCGCAGAATTCGAATCCTGTCGGCGGTGACGAGATAAGCGACGATGTAGGGCGTACGAGGAATCACAAGCTCCCGCGTCCCTGCGATTCGGCCCGGGCGGCCGCTCTCGGGAAGTCGAGGAGCCGCCGCAGGACCGCGACAATTTGATCGTCGACATTAACCGCCGCCCTTGGGTTATCGGCTTCAATGTGTTTGAAGATGGCGTCGCGGTCGGCCAGCGCATGCTGCGTCCAAACCAGCCTCACGACTTACCCTGCGCTTTGCGAAGCGCAGCGGCGCGCCGCTCGGCAAAATGCGCTTCGACTGCAGCGTTGTCGACGTCTGGGCGCGCGTCCTCAAGGGCCTCCCGGACCTTCGCCCGAAACCAAGCGTCATGGGCCTCGCTGTTGCTCAAGAGCTCGATCGGTAAGGCCCCTTCTTTCGCCGTGCGCGTCAACAGAATGCGGACCGCGTCGGAGACGGTAAGGCCCATGTTTTCCAGGACGACCGTCGCCTGCTCTTTCACTGCGGCGTCGATCCGGGTCTGCACCAAGGCTTTCGCAACCATGACGGGCGATCTCCTCTTCTCACGAGCAATGTAATGCAACTGAATGACAATTTCCAGGAATGCGGCGCGCTGAGACCTTGGCTTCATTGGCTACTCAGCGTCGATTTGGCTTAATCGGACAAGTCACGCCGCGCCTTCCCGCGCCCCGCCCATCTGTCTCCGCGAAAGGATCAAGCGCGCGAACAGGATCGTTGCGCCGTCGTGATTTGGCCAAATTGTCTCAGCGCATCTTGGTCTGAAATCGGTCGCGCCGAGCAGCCCCGCGTCCTGAAGCCGCTCCAGGTCTGGCAAATCGCGCAGGCTCTCGACCCCGAACTGTGACAGGAACGCCGCCGTCGGGGCCTTTTACCGGAAACGATCGCAGGGCTGGAAGCGCTGCTTGCCGTTGCCGACGTTGAAGACCGTACGCCGCTCGCCTGGTTGCGGGAATGGCCGGAAGCGCTGCGCCAACGGAATCTGGTCCGCGTCGTCGAGCGGCTGCAGGCCATCCGCAGGCTCGGCGTCGGGCCGGACCGCGAAAAGTGCATTCACCGCGCCCGCTATGCAGCAATCGCCCGCGAATCTGCGATCCTGGGCGCGCAGCATCTCGCGCGCTTCGACAGACAGGCTGCGCCGTCTGGCAACATTGGTCGTGTTCGTACGCGAGATGGAGGCCATTATTACCAACTCCCGTTGGTCATATTCGACAAAATGCTGGGTTCGCTGTTCCGTCTCGCCGATTGAGGCCATAAGGATAAGGTCGTCGACAGGGCCAAGATGCTAGAAACATCGGCGCGAAAAGCCATGCTCGCGGCGAAGGCGACTAGCGCGAACGTCGCCACACCCTAGGGCGATTGGCAGCGGGTCGATGCTCATGAGGCTTCATCCGCATACCGATGCAGTCACGGTGAGGGAGCCGGCAGACCGGGACCGATAAATTCGTCGCTGACCTTGATCTCAACGCGCGCGGCCGGGCGAAGCGAATTTGGTGGGCCTCACTCAGCGTCTTGCCGTACAGGACGCTGCCTCTCGATGCGGCGCGCGCCGAGTTGGCTCGCCTTCGCGCCTTTGCGACGAGATCGGTGCGTCGGGACCATCATTTCCCGCAATCAACCAGCAGCTTTACCCCGGTTCGCCTAGCAAGGGCACCCGTTCAGCTCGTGCCGCAATTGCAAGAGCGACATCAAGCGTTGCAAGCGGCTCGCTCTCGCGCCGTGCTAGCTCAAGATATGCGGCGTCATAGACTGTAAGGCCGCGTTGGCGTGCGAGCGCGAGAACGTCGACCTGCTCCGGCGACCGATCAACTGTGATTCGCAGTCGCGCAAGCCCGTGCAGAAACGTCGCAGTGTCTCTCTCCGTCAGGCGTCCTCGGCGCTCGCTCACTATAAGTGTGTTGCGCACTTCAAACCACCACAAACTCGGAACGCGCGCTTCGTCGGTCCGGACGCGCTCAAGCGCCAAATCAGCGGTAGGATGGTCTTCGTCATCGAAGGCCCAGCATACAGCGACTGAGGCGTCGAGCACGAAGGGCATCAATACTTGTGTCCCTCGTGTTTAGCTGAGACAAGCTCGTCGAGGGTGATCTTTCCGGTGCGCTGCCGCAATGCCTTGATGCTTGCGATCGCTTTGTCGACTTCGGCTTGCCGCAGATGCCCTTCCGGCACGATCCGGGCTATCGCGCGACCATGGCGGGTGATGACAATGGTTTCTCCACGCTCGACGTCATTGAGGAGTTGGGGAAGACGAGTCTTTGCCTCCGAGGCTTGAATTTCGCGCATGGCACAATAGGCCAAATTAGACTAGTCGATTAACGCATCGGCGACGAAAACTGTCAAGGGGGACCTCGCCCACGATTTTGCTTGCCATGTCGCTGGAAAACGATCCCCTCGTGCCCGACTTGTGAGCAGCATAACAGCGATCGTCTTTGTAATTGCTCACCCCCTCTCTGGATAGCGTTTGGCGAATTTGACTGGGGAATGAGATCTTTCTAGATTCTACGGTTAGGTAGTAAATCGTGACGCCTTTACATTCGCTGGATCGGGAAGGGGTGGTTGGCGTCGCCTTGGCGCAGGCGGAGGCGATCGAGCGGTTGAGCGCGAAGGTGGTGGCGCTTGAGGCGAAGATCGCTCAATTGGAGGCTAAACCGGATCGTCCGCCGAAGACGCCGAACAATTCGAGCGTCCCGCCGAGCCAAGGCCACAAGAAGACGACGAAGTAGTGAAGAGCCGCCGCAAGAAGAAGCCGCATCCGGGCGCGCATCGGCCCGTGCATCCCAATCCGACGCATGAGCGCGACATCCTGGCGAGCGTGTGCGACCGCTGCGGGGCCGACGTGTCGCAGAGCCCGCAGGAGGCTAGCGAGGTCTATGACCGCATCGAGATTCCGCCGATTGGGCCGGAGATCACGCGGGTGAGGCTGCATGGAGGCGTTTGCCCCTGCTGCGCGCGGCGCTTCAAGGCCGAGGCCGCGGCGGGGTTGGAGCCTGGCTCGCCATTCGGCCCCAATCTCAGGGCGTTCGTCATCTATCTGCGCTTCACCCAGGGCGTCGGCTTCGAGCGGCTGTCGCGCCTGATGAAGGACGTGTTCGGCCTCGACATCAGCGAAGGGGCGCTGGTCAACATTCTCTCCAAGGCGCGCGAAAGCTTTGCGGCGACCAGCGCCGCCATCCGCGCCCGGCTGTTGTCGGGAACGGTGATCTGTTCCGACGAAACCGGCTTGCGGGTCGGCAAGCGAAGCTGGTGGCTGTGGGTTTTCCATCACGGTCAGAATGCGTGCTTCCTGACCCATCCCCGCCGCTCCAAGGAGGCGGTCGAGGAATTCCTCGGCGACGTGCGGCCGCAGGTGTGGGTCGCCGATCGCTATGGCGCCCAGGCCGGCTGGGCCACGAAAGATCGGCAAGCCTGCCTCGCCCATCTCCTGCGCGATACGCAATACGTCATCGACGAGGGCGACGGCGTCTTCGCCCCGCCCTACGCCACTTCATCGGCGTGGCTTGCGACGAGGCGGCGCGGCGCGACACATGGAACGACGCCACGCTCAAAATCCACAAAAGGCGCCTCGAAGCCGATCTCGATCGCATCGTGGCCCTGACCCCCGCTCATCCCGCCGGAGTCAAATGGAAAAGCACGATCGAAAAGCTCCGCCCCAACCTCCTCGTCTTCATGTCCAACCGCGCCGTCCCCCCGACCAACAACAAATCCGAGCGTTCGCTGCGTCCCTGCGCCACCTATCGGAAAATCACCAATGGCTTCCGCTCCCAATGGGGCGCAAGACAATACGCCGACATCCGATCGGTGATCGAAACCGCCCGCAGGCAGTCGATCGGCGCCCTCACAGCCATCCGAAACGTACTCGCCGCCCCCGTCGGCCTCGCCGTCCCCAAAACAGGGTGAGCAATTACTCGTCTTTGACGAATGTTCAACCCTGGAATCATTGGGCGAGAACTCATCCTCGATATTTCGTCTGCGCTTACTCGATCCGTTTCGTGACGTCGTCATCCATTGAGGGACGCTCGGGCCATGCCGGTTGAGCCGGTATGACATCGGACAACAGCTTGATTACAGCGGCTTCCGCTGAGCACGAAAATCTCGACCGCGACCATAGCTCGAGGGCGATGGGCAAAGGGTCAATGCTGACGCCGGCCCACCATGAGGCCTCATCCCCGTAGCCGTGCAGATCGCGGTGGTGAAGCCGGCAGACGGGGACCGTGTATTCGTCGCTGACCTTTCGGCCAAGCGCGCGCGGTTGGGCGAAACGAATGTGATGGGCTTCCGAGGGCGTTCGGCCGCAGACGACGCAGGGTTGGGTGGCGACGAACTTGCAATGCTCCTTGTCGCGCAGGCGAATGGTCTTCGCCGCAACGCGACGGCGACGTACGGTTGCGGCTCGCGGAGGGGTCATTGGAGCCGCGGTTGGGTCTGCCGTCGGCGCAAGGAAAGGCTCTTCCGAAGGAGCGAATCCTTGCATCGGCGGCAACTGCGATTGCTCGTCTCCGGTGGTGGACGTCTGAACTCGATTGTCGCGAGCCTCTCGCGGAAGCCGACCTCGACGAGGTCTGCGTCGGCGTGCGGAGAGCGTGTTCTTGAGGGGCAGGTTCTTGTAGACCCAATCGGCGGCCTCGTCCTGCGATTGGAGCTGGCCAATGTCGGCGAGCAACTGTTCTCTCCCCGCAGCAGACTGCTCTGGGCCGAGCGTGGGCTGCGCCGGACGAACGGCTTTCTCCTTACGGGCGAAGGCTATTGTCGCCGACGCTGCCGATACTGCCGACGTCGCCGACATTGCGGATGTTGCAGGCGGCCCTTCGTCCGGCGCCTCTGCCGGTTGGGTTTCTGTGGCGACATCGACCTTGGCCCTGACGCCGGGAGCGATTTTGGCAGCGGCTTCGACCTTCGCATTGAGGTCCGGCGCGTCGAGATCGTCCTCGCCCGCGATGCCGACGAGGGTGAAAAGCGCATAGCGTCGCGCGTAGGTGAGTGCCGCCCCCATGCGACGAGGCGCGGCCGTCTCGCTGATCGGGCAGACCGGCCATTCGGACGACAGCCACTCGCCCGACGAATGGGCGAGCGTCGTAGTGAGGCGGATAAGTCCCGCCTCGTTGTCGATCGCCGTCGTCTGGACGGTCGCGATCTCGTGCCCGCCAAGCGCCTTGCGGACGATGTCGAGCCCGCTGGAGAGGGCGGCGTATCGGAAGGTCTGATCCTGATCGCGCGGATTTGCCGCGCGAATGGTGGCGATCAGCGCCTTCTCCGGATTGGTGAGCTCCGCCTGCGCCTTGGCAAGAGCCGCGGCGATTGCGCCAATTGTTTCACTCGACCGCTGCACGGCTTTCCTCCTGAAGCAGCAGATCGAAGCTGATCGCGCCCGACTTCGAGCGTTTGGCGCGAACTCCGTGACCACTCGCCTCCTTGGCGTCCTCGGGCATCAGGGCCTTGAGCTCGGCCTTGGCTCTCTCGTGGTCGAGGAATGCCGAGCGGGTTGAGCAGAAGAGGCCGGCGAACTCCGCCCATGAATTGGATTCGCTCATGTCGACGATGCGAACCGCCTCGACCCGCGGCCGCGGCGGTTCGAGGCCATAGGGCCGAGGGATCTCGCCGGTCTGAACGCAGCGCCAGAACCGGCGTTCGGCGGTGACCAGAAAGTGCTGGTAGAGCGCGTCGGCGGGGATGGTCATCTCGATCCATTTGCCCCCTCCGGTGATGATGGAGAGCGCCGCCGACCGGGCGTTGGTGACCCACATGTTGTGCTGCAGTTGGGCCATATGCTTCTCGGCCGCGGCCTCCACCGAGAACGACCAGGGCAGCATGAATTTTGCTTCGAACACGGCGTCGGGGTCGTTCACGAACCCATCCAGCGTCGCCGCCAAGAAACGATGCACCGGGTGCTGAACCCAGCGTTGAACGTCGGTGACGGCCCGTCCGGTGTTGCGCTCGTACCAGGACCGGTTGAGCACCTCGGTTACGACGCCGAGCTGGACGATGAGATTGTCGGTCAGATCCTCGGGCTCCGCCTCGCCGCGCTTTTCCTTCCATAAGCGGATGAGCGCCGCTTCGTCCGGGCTCATGATGATCCTGGCGTCCGAGCCGCCTATGAAGCGACGACGGGCACGACGATTTTCCTGTGTCTTCACTGAATTCATGTCTTTCTCCAACCGTAGAAACATAGTCTCATGCACCATCAAGAATCATTAGATATGAAACATATCATTCGATAGCAAAATGTCAAGAGCAGACGTCACGCCATTAACGAGCGCGCAGATTCGTGCCGCGCGAGCTCTGCTCCGATGGAGTGCCGAGGATTTGGCTCAAGCATCGGCTCTCGGAATTGCGACGATTCGGCGTGCTGAGTTGACTGATCAGCAGACGTCGCTAACCGCAGCAAATGATCTGGCAATACGTCGCGCGTTGGAGTCCGCCGGCGTCCTGTTTATCTCGGAAAACGGAGGCGGAGTCGGCGTCCGCCTGCGCCTCCCACAGTCAAAACAACAAGGGCGTGAATGACCACGCCGAGCATCGCGCGCTAACACGCACAAGGTCCAATTTGAAGTGAGAGGTGACGGGTAGATCGCACTACGGGTCACGCCAACAAGCCGCGAAAGTGCTAAATCCAGTGACGGCCCTCGATTCGCATGAGGGGGCGAGCCGGACTGGACGGCGTTGGACGAAACCGTCGTCTTCTTAAGTCATTCAATGATCTGAAAGATCCCCGCCAGCAGGGGAAGGTGGACTACCCGCTGGAAGAGATCCTGCTGCTCTGCCTGATCGCCGTCCTGGCCGGTGACGGAGACCATCACCGACATCGCTCTGTTCGGCCGCAAGAAGCTAGACCTTCGCCAACGGCACGCCGGCGGACGACCATCTTGGCGATATTCTCGCCGTGCTGGACCACGAGCAGTTTCAGCGCTGCTTCGTCGCCTGGGTAGCCGTGGTTTCCCGCGTCGCGCGCATTGCCGCAAGCACGTTCGGCCGCGGCCTGAAGGAACTCGACGCACCGCCGCCGCTGAAGCCCGGCGGCGTTCGCCGTCCGGGAGGGGGACGCAAATCGCCTACGGAAATGGACCCGAGTTTGCTTGGCGATCTGAACGCGCTGATCGAGCCCGACGCGCGCGGCGATCCGATGTCGCCGCTGCGGTGGACGTGCAAGAGCCTGCGCCGGCTGGCCGGGGAACTCGACAAACTCGGACACAAGATCAGTCATACGGTTGTCGGCGAGTTGCTGAAGAAGCAGAAGTTCAGCCTGCAAGCCAATAGCAAGACGCGCGAGGGCGTCGACAATCCGACCGCGACGCTCAGTTTGGGGTCATCAACGACGCGGTCAAGACGGCCATGGCCGAGAACCAGCCAGCGATATCCGTCGATACGAAGAAGAAGGAACTGGTCGGCGATTTCAAGAACGCCGGCCGCGAGTGGCGCAAGCAAGGCGACCCGGAAGAAGTGCGTGTGCACGATTTCCTGATCAAGGATCTCGGCCGCGCCGTGCCTTATGGAATCTACGATCTGGCCGCCAACGCGGGCTGGGTCAGCGTCGGGGTCGACAACGACACGGCGGCCTTCGCGGTTCAGACCATTCGCAGATGGTGGCAAGACATCGGCCGCGTTCGCTATCCGCTCGCCCGCCGCCTGGTCATCACCGCCGATGGCGGCGGATCGAACGGCTCGCGCGTGCGGTTGTGGAAACTTGAATTGCAGCGCCTCGCCGATGAACTCGACATCTCAATCGAAGTCCATCATCTGCCGCCTGGAACCAGCAAAAGGAACAAGATCGAGCATCGCCTGTTCTCGTTCATCACCCAAAATTGGCGTGCCAAACCGCTGCTCAGCTATCGCGTCATCGTCGAATTGATTGGCGCCACGACCACCAAAACCGGTTTGACGGTTCGATGCGAACTCGACGACAAATCCTATCCCAAGGGAATCGTCGTCTCGGACGCGGACATGCGAAACCTCAACATTCAGCACGCAGATTTCCACGGCGAATGGAACTACACCATCGCCCCCTCAACCCCACACATCCAAAGCGGTTAATTCCTGACAGGCCCTTAGTTCGGCCGCTGTCGCAAACTGGCCAAGGATTGGGAATGCCTCAACCGCAAGGCGCTCGCCTTCCTCCGCCTCGGCGCTCGGCATCGGTCATCGGTCGCTCTCCGATCGGCTTGCGTGGCATGGTCCACTCCGAAGCGTGACGTCACAAAATCCCGGTCATTGGACAACGCTCAGGCGCGGTTCTTGAAGCGCCAGCTCTCGTTGCCGGTCTCGACGATGTCGCAGTGATGGGCGAGGCGATCGAGCAGCGCCGTGGTCATCTTGGATCGCCGAACATTCTCGGCCATTCGCCGAAGGCAAGATTGGGAGTGACCAGGATCGAGGTGCGCTCGCAGAGCCGGCTGACGAGGTGAAAGAGAAGCTGGCCGCCGGCCTGGGCGAACGGCAGGTAGCCGAGCTCGTCGAGGACGACGAAGTCCATGCGGCTGAGATAATCGGCGATGCGGCCCTGGCGCCCGGCGCGCGCCTCGGCCTCGAGCTGGTTGACGAGATCGACGGTGGTGAAGAAGCGCCCGCGGCGTCCGGCGCGGATGCACCGCGAAGCTCTTGGCGCTGCAATGCGTCAAGCGATCGGCGAGGTTCAGGACGCGGAGTTTCGAGACGTCGAAACTGGAGAACTAGGCGGAGGAACGCGGCCTTGACCAGCGACCGCCGAATGCGCGCCAACCTCATGAACGCGAAATCGAGCACTGGGCCGAAGAGTGCGGCGGGAAAATCTCGCTCCGCACAAAACGCGTTGCGCCATGGCCTGAATCTATCCGTCTCCGCCGACCCCGCTCTCGCGCGCGGGGTCGAGACGATGGCGAACAAAATCGCCGGTCCTCGCGCCAACGCCGAGGCGCTCGAGCGAGCGGGGCGGATCGCCGAAGCTCAAGTCGATCTCAATCGCGTGCGCGCCCATCGCCGGAGCGTGATCGTGCGAATACTTGCCGATCCCGACTATCGGCGGGCTTGGGTTCCGAGGCAGCAACTCCGGTTAATGAATCCGATCGACCGCTTTTGCTTCGAATTCGGCAGGCCTCTCGAAGGCGACGACAAGATTGCGGCGATTTTGGCAGACAGAACTCTCAAGCTGGAGGTGCTCGATCGATATGAGCGCCGCGCTCTATCGAGACGCAAATCCCTGATCCGCAATTTTGACGCGTTGCGCGCGCTTGCCTACCGGCCGTGAGCGACCAAATTAACGCAACTTGGCGAATTTGCAGCGAGGATAAGGGAAACAACAAAACGTCTTATACCTGGATAACTCTCAATTTTGCTCGCCAGTTGCCGAAGCTCAGGTCGATCTCAATCGTGTCCGCATGCTCATTCAGCCGAATTTTCTGGAAGGGACGACAAGTTGGCAGCAATTCTGATTGATAGCGTCGCGGAGATTACTCGGCTGGACCGATATGAACGTCGAGCGCTGTCGAGGCGCAAGAGAGCAATTCGCGACCTCGATTGTTACCAACATAATATCATTGTGTAAATGCCGAGTTTGGCAAAACGAACCCAATTAATGATCTGCCCGGCCATTATTCAGCGCGGGATCGGCATCCGGATAGAGCCCCCAGACGGAGCCCTGCAGAGCTCAGCTTGCCCCTCGCGAAATCCGAAGCAGCCAGGATCAACATAGCAACGGTGGTTCCGAGGAATCCGCCTGCGATGACGTCGCTGAGAAAGTGAAAATCTCCCGCGACAAGCGCCAGCCCGATGGCCGCGACTGCCGCTACGTATAGCCGCTTAAATCTCGGGTACATCACCCAAAGAACGCTGACCACGGCGCAGACTGAGGCCGCGTGTCCGGAAGGAAAAGCCTCTTGGCCTGCAGTCAAAAAGTTAAAGCCATAAGCGCCATCGAGCAGAAAGGAAGGATGACCGTACAAAGGCCACGGCCGTCCAAAGAAGAACTTCATGGGCGACACGAGCGATTTCGTCGCCAGCAGGCTCGCTTCGCATAAAAGGAGGGCGGCGTCGGCCCGGCTCAGCGGGTAGAGCGCGATGCGGCGAATGAAGAAGATCAAAAGTGTGAAGAGCTCAAAGGGACCGAAAAAACTCGGCGTGGCGGCGAATTGGCGCACAATCATGAGATGGCCGAACACCCGATAGAAGAACCATGCCGTCGGCCTGTCGAGGAAATTGACCGAGATCACCACGAGGACGACGGTCACGACCGCCGCAACGCTCCAAGACTTAATCACTTTCAACCGACGTCCTCGGGCTCAATCTATGCGGCGTGGACTCTGGCATGGGTTCAGTAAAATCGGCAGGACGAACGTCAGTCCGCCCCTCACGAGCGCCAACCTGGCGGGGCGCTTCCAGTCCGCCTCGCCGAGGAGGTCAGCAAACACGCCTATCGGGAGGTGGCTGAAGCTACCGTGTTGAACAAGCCGCCGAAGAAGCACCGATCGCTCGCGCTTCCCCTGCCCTTGCGTGCTCAGACCACCCTCCGCACCCAGCCGTATTCGTCGGCGATCTCGCCGCGCTGGATGCCGACCAGCTTCGCCCTCAAGGCTTCGGCGACCGGGCCGCCGCCGCCGTTGCCGATGACGAAGCCGCCGTCGGCGGACTTGATCTCGCCGATCGGGGTGACGACCGCCGCGGTGCCGCAGGCGAAGGCCTCGCGCAATCGGCCGCTCGCCGCGTCGGCCCGCCAGGCGTCATAGCTGTAGCGCTCCTCGCGCACGGTCTTCCCTTCGCCGCGGGCGAGCGCGATGATCGAATCGCGGGTGACGCCCGGCAAAATGGTGCCGCCGAGCGGCGGCGTCAGCATCGAGCCGTCGTCGAAGACGAAGAAGACGTTCATGCCGCCGAGCTCCTCGACCCACCGGCGTTCGGCGGCGTCGAGAAAGACGACCTGGTCGCAGCCCTGTCGGATCGCCTCGGCCTGGGCGACGAGGCTTGCGGCGTAGTTGCCGCCGCACTTGGCGGCGCCCGTGCCGCCCGGCGCGGCGCGGGTGTAATCGGCCGACAGCCAGACGCCGACTGCCTTCCTGCCGCTCTTGAAATAGGCGCCGACCGGCGAGGCGATGACGACGAAATGATATTCGGAGGCCGGCCGGACGCCGAGAAAAGCCTCGCTGGCGAACATGAACGGGCGCAGGTAGAGGCTGCCGTCGCCGCCCGGGACCCACTCGACGTCCGCCTTCACCAGCTCCTCGATCGCGCCCAGGAAGGCCACCTCGGGTAGGACGGGCATCGCGAGCCGCTCGGCGGAGGCCTGGAAGCGGCGCGCGTTCTGCTCGGGGCGGAACAGCGCGACGCCGCCGTCGCCCACGCGGTAGGCCTTGAGGCCCTCGAAAATCTCCTGGGCGTAGTGCAGCACGGCGCTGGCCGGATCGAGCACGAACGGCTCGCGGGGCCTGATCTCGGCGGCGTGCCAGCCGCGGGCCTGCGTCCAGCGGATGGTCGCCATGTGGTCGGTGAAGACTCTGCCGAAGCCGGGGTCTTCCAGCATCGACGCCCGGACCTTCGCGGCGACCGGCGCGGGATGCGGGCGGCGGGTGAAAACGTGACCGTGCTCGGCGTCCATCTGGGCTTGCATCCTGAACTACAATTTTGGCTTCTTTAGACCGGGGCCGCAGCGGACGCCACTGGGACGGGCTGGACTTCTCCCCTCGCGCGACCGCAATCGGCGACGGCGATCCGCGCTGGCCGGGTGTGATGGAGTGTGCCCGCTTCTTCAAACCGAGTCGGATTGCACGACGGTCAGCGCGAACCGCCGTCGTCCACACCGCTTTTCACACCCCATCCATCGGGCTTCGCCCGACCCCTTCCCCACTTCGTGCAGAAGGGGCGCGCAAGCACCTGATATTCGAACGAAAACGAGTTCCGCTTGCGCGCTTCGTGGCTGCTTCGCCTTAATTCCGCTGGCCGAGCGCTGGTCCTTTTCCGCTCATTGCCTCTGGTGCAGGTTGCGCGTTCGCCTGCGCCTCGCCCACGGTGTCGAGCCCGTAGACATCGTCGCGGAAGTTGGCCGGACCGTCGCCGTTCGACCAGCCGGTGAGGTAGACCCAGATCACCGGCACGGCCTTCGAAAGCCGGATGTCGTAGGGCGCGCCCTCCTTGACCTTGGCCAGCATCGCCGCCTTGTCCCAAACTCCGTCCGGGCCTCCGGGCGTGCCCTGCAGCAGCCACTCCGCATAATCGAAGACGCCCTGAACCCGCACGCAGCCGTGGCTGAGGAACCGGTAATCGGCTCCGAACAGCCGCTTCGAGGGGGTATCGTGCATGTAAACGGCGAGCTTGTTGGGCATGCCGATGCGGATCGTCCCGAGCGAGTTGCCCGCGCCTGAATCCTGCCTCAACGTGTAGTTAGCGGCTCGCTGGGTGCTCCAGTTGATCGTCTTCGGATTGATTTCCTGGCCCGAGCCGTCGAGGATGCGGATCTTCTCCCGGGTCAGATAGCCGGGGTCGCGCTGCATGCGCGGGATGATTTCCTTCTTGATGATGGACGTCGGCACTGTCCAGGTCGGATTGAGGTTGATGACCTGGATTTGCGCCGCGATCTCGGGCGAGGGGTGTTCGGGATCGCCGACGATCGCGACATAGCGGTGAACGACGCGTCCGTTCTCGATCGCCTCGACCGAAGTCGATGGAAGATTGACGACGACATAGCGGTCGCCAAAGGCGAAATTGACCCCCGCAATGCGGTCGGCGCTCGAAGCGAGCTCTCGGAAGCGAACGCTGGCCGGAACATTGATCGCCTTCAGGGTTGCGCCGGCGACGATTCCGGTCTGCCTCAGACCCATGCGCGCCTGGAAGCGTTTGACGGCGGCCGTGAGCTCGCCGTCCCACGTCCGCCCCGCCGCATGTTGCGTATCCAGGTCCCCTTCGATCGAGAGGCGCCGGCGCAGCGTGGCGACCTCGGCTCCCTTCGCGCCCGGATGCAGCGCCACGATGTCGGTCGGCCAGCCGCCGGCGTCGGCGATCGCCCCATAGCGTTCGGACGCCTTGGCGGTGGCGAAGAACGTGTTGGGCTGGAATGTCGGCTCGGGGTCGCTCGAAAGCGTGGTCTCGAGGGGGCGCGGACGGGGTGCGACCTTCTTCGGCTTCGGCGCGGGCGCCGCGGCGACAGGCGCGGCCGCGGGCGGCGGAGCGGACGCCGCCGGCGCCGAGCTAGGGATGGCGACGGCGGGCGGCGTCGGGCTTGACGCCGGACCCGTGACTGGGGCGGACGCCGCCGGCCCCGGCTGCGGGGGCATGAACGGGGTCGCGGGAGCGCCTGGCGCAGGCTCGGGACTTGCTCCGGACCGTTGAACGGCCGGCGAAGCGTCCTTCGTCGGCGCCGCTGTCTCTTGTGCGATGGCGACCGAAAACGCCAAAGGCAAGCAAATGAGTCCGCTAATAAACCGCATGTCAAACTTCATTGAACCAACTCGCGCGTTAGCCCATCCATTGCTGAAGCGCGCGCCTCCCCGTTTGGTTAACCATGACAAGGTTACCAAAAGTGTACGACGACGGCTTTATTGCGACGGTCGTAAATCTGAAATCCGCAGGAGCAACGTCAGCCGCAGATTACAATGTGAAGCGTTCTCGGGCCATGGGCGCCGAGCAGCAGCGTCTGTTCGATATCGACCGAACGCATGGTTCCTTCAATTCCCCGATTTCGGGCGCGCGCCCTCGCCCTTGCCGGGTTTTGAGCGGCTCCGTAAGGTCGCACAATGGCAACGGACATCGCAACCCGCGTCTATAACCATACCTTCCGGATCGATCCCGCGATCCGGACGCTGCTCGACACCGATTTTTACAAGTTGCTGATGCTCCAGATGATCTGGAAGATGCATCCGAAGCGGCAGGTGACCTTTCAGCTGATCAACCGGACGGCCTCTGTCCGTCTTGCCGAAATCGTCGATGAGCGGGAGCTGATCGACCAGCTCGATCATGCGCGCACGCTGCGCTTCGCGAAGAACGAGTTGATCTGGCTCGCCGGCAACACCTTCTACGGCACGAGACAGATCTTCGAGCCAGGCTTCATGGAGTGGCTGCGGGGGTTCCGGCTCCCCGACTACGAGCTGACGCGGCGCGATGGGCAATACGAGCTGAGTTTTGCGGGTCTATGGACTGGGACCACCATGTGGGAAATCCCGGCGCTCGCCATCATTAACGAGCTGCGCGCACGCGCGGCGATGCGCAACTTGAGCCGTTTCGATCTCGACGTGCTCTATGCGCGGGCGAAGGCCAAGCTCTGGTCCAAGGTCGAAAGGCTTCGCCTTCTCGAGCGCGAAGAGCCGTTGAAGATCTCCGATTTCGGCACCCGGCGCCGCCACGGCTTCCTCTGGCAGCGCTGGTGTGTTGAGGCGCTGCAGGAGGGCCTCGGACAAAGCTTCATTGGGACGTCCAACGTCAAGCATGCGATGGACACCGGCGTGGAGGCGATCGGCACCAATGCGCACGAGCTTCCGATGGTTTACGCAGCGATCGCAGGCGACGAGGCGGAGCTGCGCGCGGCGCCCTATAAGGTTCTCGAGGACTGGGCGCAGATGTATGGCGGGAACCTGCTGGTCGTTCTGCCCGACTGCTTCGGCACCACGTCTTTTCTGCGCAACGCGCCCGACTGGGTCGCGGACTGGAAGGGCGCGCGGCCCGACTCCAAGCTGCCGGTCGAGGGCGCGCGCGAGCTCATCGACTGGTGGAGGATGCGAGGCCGCGATCCGCGCGAGAAGCTGGTCGTGCTCTCCGACGCGATGGACATCGATTCGATCGAAGAATCCGCCCGCGCCCTCGGCGGGCAGGTCAACTTGTCGTTCGGCTGGGGCACCAACCTGACCAACGACTTTGTCGGATGCGTGCCGGCCGGCGCGGATGGAGATCTCAAAGCGATCTCGCTCGTCTGCAAGGTCGTCGAGGCCGACGGGCGACCCGCGGTCAAGCTGTCCGACAATCCGAACAAGGCGCTCGGCCTGCCCGAGGAGATCGAACGCTATCAGCGTGTCTTCGGCGTGGAAGGCATGTCAAAGCAGCTGGTAGAGATATAATGGTCCCAGGAGGTCGCAGCAGGCGCATGACGACGGGTGATATTGCAATCATGTCTCGGGCAGTTCCGTTCCTTGCTCGCCCGCACTTCGGCCCGGCCTGATACGAGGCGGACGGGCCCATGCCTTTTCAGGGATTCCCGCCGCAGGCGCTGCCGTTCTTCAAGGCGCTGGCGTTCCACCAGACGAAGGAATGGTTCGAGCAGAACCGGGAAACCTACGAGCGCGCGGTCAAGGCGCCGATGGGCGACCTTGTCGACGACATGACGGGGCGCCTGGCGAAGGCGAAGATTCCGATCAAGGGCGACCGAAAGTCGTCGCTCTTTCGCATCCATCGCGACGTGCGCTTCTCCAAGAGCAAGGACCCCTACAAGACGAACGCAGGTGTGGCGATGACCCGGTCAGGCGCCAAAGGCGACCCAGGCGTGCTCTATTTTCACCTCTCTCCACAAGGATGCTTCTTCGCCGCCGGCTTCCACAGCCCCGATCCTCCGCAACTCGTGAAGCTCAGATCCGCCGCCGCGCGGGCGCCGAAATTCTTCAAGCAGATGACGGCGAAGCTCGGGGTCGAGGGCTTGCGCCTTTCCGACGAGGATGCGCTGAAGCGGCCGCCGCGTGGCTTCGAGGCTTCGGAAGACCCCGAAATCGTGGCGGCGCTTCGTCTCAAGAATTTCATTTGCCTGCGGCCGGTCGCGGAGGAATCCATCCGCGCGCCGGCGCTGGTCGACGATTTCTGCGCCTTCGCCTCGCGTTCGCTGCCGCTCCTGACCTGGGGCTGGGACGCGCTGGCCGATTCGTGGTAACTCTCAAGGGAGCCGGACGTTCTGTGTTCGATGGGTCGTCGCCGCCCCTCGTCCTGAGGCGCCGCGAACCGGCCTCGAAGGACGATTCCAGAAAGCGCGGTGCGGACGCGCTGTATTTAAGAGGCGGCGCCCGGTATTCTTTGATTTGAACCAATTTGTGCAATCAGTTGGGCGGAGCGTCTGGGCTGCCGAGCCCGCGGCGCGCCCTGAGCGTCCTTCGAGGCTCTTGCTTCGCAAGAGCGCCTCAGGACGAGGTGGGTTCGAGGCCGGTTTTCGAGAGGGAGCGTGGGAGTTACAACTCGCGCTGGAATTGGAGTCTCATGGCGAAAACAATTCCCTGCATTGACGCAAGTTGCCGCGACTTCATTGCGCGCCAGAAGATCTTCTTCGCCGCCTCCGCCGCGCCCGGCGCGCACGTAAACGTCTCGCCGCGGGGGACCGACGCGTTCGCGGTCATCGACGATCTTACGGCCGCCTATCTCGACAAGACCGGCAGCGGCAACGAAACCGCCGCGCATCTGAAGGCCGACGGCCGTCTGACGCTGATGTTCTGCGCTTTCGACGGACCGCCGAACATTCTGCGCCTGTATGGGCGCGGCGAAGTCTTGCGGCGTGGCGGCGATGCTTATCGCGCGATCCTGGCGAGCGCGTTCGTCGGCGTCGAACCACTTGGCGCGCGCCAGATCGTTGTCCTGCATGTCGACCGCGTTCAGACGTCCTGCGGATATGGCGCGCCGTTGTTCGATTACCGCGGCGAACGGCCCTCCCTGGACAATTGGGCCCGTTCAAAGGGCGAGGATGGGCTCGAGGCCTATCGACGCGAGAAGAACGCCGTCAGCATCGACGGACTGCCGACCGGATTGTTGGAGCAGGCTTGAAGCAGGTTGCCTTGGCAACCCGGCCGAAGTGTCTCGGTTCAATCGAAATTCGCTCTCTCTAGAGCGCAAGAGAGTCAAATTTTAATCAGCGTGACCGGCCTCGACCGGCGCCGTCGCAAACTGCGCGGCCCCTACGTTCCCTCGCCGGGGTCCGCAGGGCCATGCCGACGCCTCATGTGTCGCGTTGAATCGTCGCTTCGCGTCGGGGTAGCCGATGGGGCGGCCCCGTTTCCACATTTCTCTTCCAGGACTTTGGTTTCCTTCGCGCCACGCAAGGTCACCTCATTCACTGTATTTGTCCCGACGAGAAGGGGCCCCGTGCTGGTCCATGATCCGTTCTCATTGCGCTTCCACTCCGCACAACTGAGCACAAGCGACTTCCCACGAACCTCGACAGTATCTTGCTTGTCGTCTTGCGCCATCGCGGCCCCGTGCATGGCGATAAAGACCCAGAATAACGCTGTGACTCTAAGCATAGGGGTTGCCCTGAGCGCCAAAAGATCGGTTCAGCCTCCGCATCGAAGCACCGGCAGCCTTCGGAGTCGAGTCGGCGCTCCCGCTCGTTCGTCTTGTTTCCGCCCAGCACAAAGCGGCTCCGGCGCGCCGCGACGGACCTTCCCGAAAGTGGCTCAAGAAAAGTCAGTTCGAGCATTACCCGACCATTCAGACCCGTCCAGGCAGGCGTTGCTCATTCCGCGGGCGCCTGCGCAGGCGCGCCCGGGTGGACCCCTGGTCGCTGCGGGATCAGCATGATTAGCGCGACGATTCCGGCGGCGAGAAGCGCGGTCGCCTCGACGCGGCTGAACGCAAATCCTCCAGCACGGACCGGCTTGTCGAGTAAATCGCCCAGCGTCGCGCCGAGCGGGCGCGTCAGGATGAACGCGGCCCAGAACAAGAGCACCCGCGAGACATTGGTGAAGTAATACGCCGCCGCGAGGACAAGCAGAGCGGCCCCGAACACGAGGGCGGCATTTTCGAAGCCGAGGCCGTTGGTATCGGCCATCCAATCGCCGAGAGCCGTCCCGAGCGTTTGTGAGAAGAGGATGGTGATCCAGTAGAAGGCCTCGACCCGAGGCGTCGCGACCGTATTCACCGAGACAGTTCCCTCCCGCCACCGCCAAACAAGAAGCGACGTCAACAACAAAGCGAGCAGGAGCGACGAACCGCCGGCGTAGCCGATCCCAAGCGAGCGGTCGGCGAAATCCGCCATCGCCGTCCCGACGGTCGTCGTCGCCACGATCGTGATCCAATAGATGGCGGGATGAAATTTTTTCATCAGGATTTGTGCGATCACCGCGACAATGAACACGCTCATGAAGATGCCAACACCGATCAGATAGCCGCCGTTGTGGGCGTTCCTGTCCGCGTGCAGCCAGGACATCGTCACCGCGTCGCCGCCGGTTTCGCCGATGGTCGTCGCGATGATCTTGATGATCCAGAAGCCGAGAGCGACCTCCGGAACCTTGCTTAACGCAGCTTTCATCGTGTCGCTCATAATCGCTCCATTCTTCAAAGGGCAGCCGCTCGCGCCTGGAGCAGGCGGCCCTGCCAATGGAATCAATCGGGGTGGGGGCCTTCGGGTTTGTTCTCGAGCACCCGGCCGGTAACCGCGTCGACGCCGACCTCGTGCGTGACCTCACCCTTCTTGACGTCAAACGAATAGCGCAGCCCGCTGCCGCCGCGCTCGCGTTCCAGCTCCTCGTCGGTGATCCGGCCGGGATGGGTTTTCAGCGCGATTGCGCGCGCCTGCTCGATGGTGATCCTCGCCTCGCCGGCGAGCTCTTGTCCGGTATAAGCAGCAGCCTGGCCTGCAACTGCCAAGACGATGACCGTCAAGCCGATGAGGCCGACGCCGTTCGACGTCGTCACTTTCAATGTTTCTCTCCAATGTTAAATATTCGCGACTCGAGGCTGCCCGCGGCCGCGGAAGCGTTTGTCCCCGCCGGATATTGTGCGACGTGAGAATTAGCTGAGAATTAGCTCTGCTCAGCAGCGACGCGGGCAGGCTTGCCTGCGGTCGGGATGGATATGCGGGCGACGACGCCCGCAACGCCGTCTGCGCGATTTTCGACTGTGAGGCCGAAATCATGCCGTTCGGCAATTCGCCGCGCAATCGAGAAGTCCGAGGCCCGTCCCGTCCGCCACTTGAGGAGCGGCCCGAAAGAAGCGATCGAAGATCCGCGTCTCCGCGTCCTTCGGAAGAAATGCTCCGGTGTTTGAAACTTCGACGAAGAAGCCGCCATCACATGGCCCGATGGACACACTGATTCGTCCGCCGGACGGCGTGTATCGCACGGCGTTGTCGATGAGACTCGAAATGAGGGCGCGGATCTCGCCTGGGTCGCCCCGGCAAGCGGCCTGGGAGGCCAAATTCACTTCGAGGTCGACCTGCTTGCGCTCGGCCAGCGCAGCATGATCCGCAACGGACTCGAGGACAAGCGCATTGATGCCCACGGTTTCGTTCCGATGGGCGCCCCGTTCCTCGAGCCTGGCCAGGTGGAGCAGCTGGTTGACAAGCGCGCTCGCGCGCCGAACGCCTCGAGCGAGGGCCGCCGTCGCTCCGCTATGAGTTCCTCGCGCCTCTCGGGAAAGGTTTTCGACCTGGATCTGCATCCCGGCGAGCGGCGTCCTGAGCTCGTGAGCAGCGTCGGAAACGAATCGTCTCTGCGCCTCGACGGCGTCACGCAGGCGGACAATCAGGCTATTCATGCTGCGCGCGAGCGGCGCGACCTCCGCGGGAATCCCGTCGAGCGCGATCGGGGCCGTCGCACTGATGCTGCGTTCGGCAAGCTCGATGGAAAGCGCGTTCAGTCTCGCAAGCATGCGATTCATCGCCCATCCGACCACGAGCCACGCAAGAGGAATGGCGATCAACACCGGCGCCGCCGCCACGAGCGCAGCGGTCTGGGCGATTTCCTGTCGCACCACTTCTTGCTGCGCGACCTGAACCTTGCGCCTGGAGTCGCCTGTCGTGTAGAGGCGCCATTCTTCCCCGGCGGCCTCAGCAGTTGAATACCCCGGACGGGTATGAAGCGGAAAGCGGACGGACGGAAGGGATGCGTGGACGAGCTTGCCCTGGGCGTCCCAGATGCTGACCGCGAATTGATCCTCCGGATCCTGATCCACGTCCGGGGGCGCGACTGCGGGCGAAACGCCAGCTCCGGCGTTGAGCGCGATCTGGCGGAGCTGGGCGTCGAGAAACTCGGTCGCTGCGTCATGCGCGTAAAGGTATGCAAATGCGCTTGCCGTAAGGCCTATGACGGAAAGAAGAACGGTCACATAGATGAGGGCCGTGCGCCGAAGCGATGCGGTCGTCAAGATTTCGGGATCACCCAACCTGCGCCTCTAACGTTGAGGATGATTGTCTTGCCAAACTTGCGCCGGACGGAATGGATCAGAACGTCGACGGCGTTACTCTCCACCTCCTCGCCCCAACCGTAAATGCGCTCCTCGAGTTGCGTTCGCGAGAGAATCCGGCCTGGGCGCTCTATCAGCGCGTGCACGAGCGCATATTCGCGCGCCGACAGGACGGCCTTGGCGTCGCCGTGGGTGAGTTCGTGGGTCTCGGCGTCGAGCTCGATGTCGCCCGCAATCAGGGTCGACGTCGGCCGGCCGGCGCGGCGGCGAATGAGAGCCCTCATGCGGGCGGTGAGCTCGCGCACCTCGAAGGGCTTGAGCAGGTAATCGTCGGCTCCGAGGTCGAGTCCCGACACGCGATCCTCTACCCGCCCGCGAGCGGTGATGACGAGAATCGGCGTGTCGACGCCGTGATCGCGCGCCGACTTCAGGAGATCCAGCCCTTCCGCCCCGGGAAGCCCGAGATCGAGAAGGACGATTACGAAACCGGGGTCACGCAACGCCGCCTCGGCGGCTATGGCGTCGCGAACCCAATCGACAGACATCCCTTCGGCGCCGAGGGCCGCGATCAGGCCCTCGGCGATCATGAGGTCGTCTTCCACGAGCAGAACGCGCATTGCACCGCCTTCAATGGCTTCGTGTGGCGCCAATATCTGGAATCGGGAGCCGATACCGATCCCTTTCCGCCGCGACATTCAGCAAGCAAGCCGAGTATGGGCTATCCACCACCGGGAAGCCTATCGCGGCCTGCGTCGCGCAAGCGGCGGTAGATAAACCAGGCGAAGGCTGCGAGGATGAGTCCGACGACTACCCAGTCGAAGCGCTGGAAGAAGCGCCCGACGGCGGGGTTCGTGTTCCAGGCCTTCCCGAGGCGAAAACCGAGATAGGCGAGGGCCACGCACCACGGAAAGGATCCGACGAGGGTGTAGATCTCGAAGCGAGCGAGCGGCATGCGCGCTACGCCGGCAGGCAGGGAAATGAAAGTGCGCACAATCGGCAGCAAGCGCGCGATGAAAACCGATGCGCTGCCGTAGCGGTCGAAAAAGCGATCGACACCGTCGAGCTCGCTTCGGTTGAGCAGCACATAACCGCCCCATCGCAAGACGGCGGCGCGGCCGCCGAAGGCGCCGACGAGATAGGCCGCGGTGGAGCCGAGATTGCAGCCGACGGCGCCCGCGACTGCCGCACCCGACAGGGTGAACCGATCCGTCGACGCCAGGTAGCCGGCAAAGGGCATGATGATCTCGGAAGGCAGCGGAATGCACGCCGATTCGAGAGCCATGAGGCCGACCAATCCGGCATAGCACGAAGTCGATATCGAAGACACGATCCAGGAAAAGAAGAGGCTGCTCATGCCTCCTATAACGCGCGCGCCCTCTCTTTGGGCGCGGCCGCTGACATCGCCCCACTACGCCGGCGCGCTCAGCGAGCGCGACGAGGAGCCTGTCCAAATAATCGAACGATTGAACGCAACATACAATTGTTCCTCCGTATTTAAAGTGAGTGAATTGGCCGGAACGTCTCCGGCGATGATTTCGCTTGATTCCGTAGCCTTTGGCCTTGCGCTTGGCGGCCTACACGTTGCCGTTGATGGCTTCGAGCACGCCGTTGGAAAGGCCGGCGGCGATCAATCTGAGAATGCCTCCGCCTTGGCCATGAGCGTTCTGTCCAGTCGCTTCATGCGGTCGAGATCGCAGACCTGAACCCCGGCCCGCTTCCTTATGAACGCCGACCCGACCGGCGCCACTGCGAGGCCATGCCTTCGACCTGAAACTCTGGCGCCCCGATGCGGCGCTGGCTGGCGTTGATCGGCTTCGGATTTCCACGCGCTCGCATCGGAGACGCTGACGCGAAAGACCTCGAACGGGCGGCGCCAGACGCGAAATATCCCTGCTTCCCGCGGTGCAGGGAATTTGAATTCCCTACTCCGCGAAAAAAGTTCCCTGTTCGGCCGAGTAGGGAATGTTGTTGGAACTGCCTAGGATCATTGAGCTTTTCACGACAGATTTTCCGACAATCGCCCGAAATGCCAGGCGTTCCCTGCATTTTTCCCTGTTCGCAGGGAATGCGACCAAAGCTCGAGGCTCAAGGCTTCCTCCCCCGCGTTCACCTTTGGACGCGAAAAGGGCTGCGTCTCCCGACCGCCTTTGTTAAAGGAGGCCCCGCCATCTCGAGGACAGCCGGTGAGTTCCATTGCCTTCGGCGCCGCAGCCCAATCCGCCCGAAGCGTCGGAGAACGGGCTCTGGAGCATTTCCTTGCCGCCGGCTTCGTCCGTATGGAGCCCCCCATCCTGCATTCGGCTGCGGTTTTCCTCGATATGTCGGGAGAGGAGATCCGCGGCCGGCTGTTCCTCACCAACGGCGCTTCCGGCGAGGAGCTGTGCCTGAGGCCGGAATACACGATCCCCGTCTGCCGGGCGTATCTGACGTCGGACAAGGCGGGCAGGACGGCCGAGTATGCCTATCTGGGCCCCGTCTTTCGCGCCCAGGTCGAGGGTGGCGAGCGTGCTCAGACCGGCCTCGAGAGCTTCGGCAGAAAGGATGCGGAAGCGGCGGACGCCGAAATTTTCGCCCTCTCGATGGAAGCAGCGGCGGAGGCGGGGGCGCCGCTCGCCGCCCGTCTCGGCGACGCAGGACTGTTTGACAGCCTGCTCGAGGCGCTTTCGCTGCCGAACGTCTGGCGCCGGCGCCTGCGGCGCGGCGTCGCGCAAGGCCGCAGTCTCGCCGCCATCCTCGACGGACGCGGCGGGAGCGTGCTGGCGCAGCCCGGGGTCTTGGCGGCCCTCGAAAGCGCGGACCACTCCGGCGCCAAGGCGCTTGTTGAGGATCTCCTGGCGATCGCCGGCATCGACACGGTCGGCGGGCGGACCGCGGGCGAGATCGCCGACCGGTTGCTCGAGCAAGCGGCGCTCCGCTCCGGAGAGCCGATCGATCCTGCCAAGCGCGAAGTGCTGGAATCCTATCTCGCCGTTTCCGGCAATCCGGACGAGGCCGCGAGCATGCTCCGGCGGCTTGCGGACGACGCCAGCCTCGACCTCGGCAGGGCGCTGGACGGGTTCGAAAGTCGCAACGGGTTCATTGCGGCCCGAGGCGTCAAGATCGACGAAACCGTCTTCAGCGCCGCCTTCGTGCGTGATTTCGATTATTATACCGGCTTCGTGTTCGAAGCCCGCGATCCCTCGAGGCCCAACGCGAAGCCCGCCCTTGGCGGCGGCCGGTACGACGGGCTTGCCCGCCGTCTCGGCGCGGGCGAGGACATCCCCGCCGTGGGCGCCGCGATCACGATCGACCGGCTGCCGAATGGGAGCGGGCGCTGATGTCCTCTGAAGTCGAAAGCGCAGAGGCGCCTTTCGTTCTCGCCGTCCCGTCCAAGGGACGTCTGCAGGTGGCGGCGGCGGCGTTTTTCGCCCGCGCGGGGCTCGAGCTTCAGCAAGGACGGGGAGTCCGCGACTACCGCGGCGCATTGACGGGGCTACCTGGCGTCGAAGTCGCCTATCTGTCCGCGGCGGAGGTCGTCGGACAGCTCGCGGCAGGGGCCGCCCATTTCGGCGTCAGCGGCGAGGACCTCGTGCGCGAAAAAGTCCCCGACGCCGACCGGCGTCTGGAGTTGCTCGCGCCCCTCGGCTTCGGCTACGCCAATGTGGTGGTCGCGACGCCGCAGGCCTGGATCGACGTGCGCACCATGGCCGACCTCGAGGACGTCGCCTCCGCCTATGCCGCGAGACGCGGCGAGCGGATGCGGGTGGCGACGAAATACGTCAATCTGACGCGGCGCTTTTTCGCCGACCATGGCGTCGCCGACTATCGCATCGTCGAAAGCCTGGGGGCGACCGAGGGGGCGCCAGCGGCGGGCGCCGCGGAACTGATCGTCGACATCACCACTTCCGGCGCGACTCTGGCGGCCAATGCCTTGAAGCCCCTGGACGACGGAATCATCCTGCGGTCGCAGGCGATGCTGATCGCCTCGGCGGCCGCGCCTTGGGGGCGAGCGGCGCTGGCGAGCGCTCGAACCATCCTCGACCGCATCGCCGCAAGCGAGGAGGCGCAGCGGACCCGCGAGATCCGCGCCCGGCTCAGGGGGCAGGCGCGCGGGATCGTGGCGGCGGCGTGCGAACGATTCGGGGCGGTCTCGGCCGCTGGCGAGGACGCCGATCCGCAAAACTTCGTCGTCTTGCATTACGCCCGCGCCGACGCGGCGGAGCTCGCCAACTGGTTGTTGGCGCAAGGGGCCGATCGCGTCAGCGTCGCCGCGCTGGAGCAGGTGTTCGATGCCCGGAACCCGCTGTTCGAGAGGCTCGAGGGACGGATCGGCCGCGGGGAAGGGTAGGCGCTAACTATGCGTTTGCGCTCCGACCTCTGGGTCGCCGCCTATCTGCGCCGCTGCGGCGTCGAAGGGGCGCCGGCGGTGCTGCGCCGGCGGGGCGCGCGCGAATCCGGCGCGATCTTCGTCAAGATCGACCGCCTGGACGGCCAATCGGCCCTGTACGGGCCGGCCCCGCAATCTTTGGACGCTGATGTCGGACGCGGAGTTGAAAGAGTTTTCATGCGAATGCACGCCTCGGAATGGATCGATAACAAGGTCGCAGAGAAAAGGCTCGAGCGAGAGCTGTCGTTCGACCCCGACCTTTGGATCGTCGAGGTCGAGGATCGGGACGGACAGCCACGGCTCGACCTCGCGCCCCAAGGACCTCACGAGCCGCGCCGCCCGTGAGAATGCCCGCCGAGCCGGCAATGCCGGAAGCCCGCCCGCCAATTGCGCCGACTAGGAAAAGTTGCAAAGCTTCCTGCCGTCGAATTGCACTGCAGGGAGCGCCATGCTGACGGCTGAGGATATCCGCGCCGTCCCGCTTTTCGCGGTGCTGCCGAGCGAACTGCTGGAGCAGCTCGAACAGACTGCCGCTGACATTCATCTTTCGGCCGGTGAACTCGCCGCCGCCGAGGGGGGCGAAGGCGCGTTCTTCGCCGTGCTTTCCGGCAAGATCGAAGTCGTCAAGACGGTCGACGGGGTCGAGCGGAGTCTCGGCTGGCTGCTTCCGGGCTCGACTTTCGGCGAGGTCCCACTGGCGCTGGGAGCCCCTTTCGCCGGCAGCTTTCGCGCGTCAGACCCATCGCGCGTCATGCGGATCGAGGCGCCGCAATATTATGCGCTTGCGGCCTCCTCGCAGGAGTTCGCGGCCAGAATGGGCGCGCTGGCGCGTCAGAGGCTGGGAGGCTTGCAGGCGATCGCGGCCGCGCCGCATCGGCCAAGGCTGACCATCGTCTCGCTGCGATGGGACGCTGTCTGCGCCGACCTCCGTCGCTTCCTCGAGCGCAACCAGGTCAGCTTCGAATGGCAGACGATCGACGGCGGTCAGCTCCCCTCGCACTGGCCCGATCCGCCGCCGACGCCGGATGAGTGCCCGGCTATCCGCTTCTCCGACGGGACCATCCTCCATCAGCCGAGCGTGCGCGCGGTCGCGCGGGCGGTCGGCCTGCAGACGGCGCCGCGTGCGAACGAATATGACACGATGATCATCGGCGGCGGCCCGGCGGGCCTCGCCGCAGCCGTGTACGGCGCCTCGGAGGGCCTGCGCACGATCGTCGTCGAGCGCGAGGCCCCGGGTGGGCAGGCGGGCACGTCGTCCCGCATCGAGAACTACCTCGGGTTCCCGAACGGCGTTTCCGGGGACGAACTCGCGAGCCGCGCACTGCAACAGGCGCGAAGGCTGGGCGCGGAAATCTTGGTCACGCGAGCCGTCGAACGGATCGACACCGAGGCCATGGAAGTCGTCCTGGACGGCGACGAGCGACTGCGCACCGCGACGATGATCCTCGCGACCGGGGTCGCCTGGCGGCGCGTCGCAATCGAGGGCGCGGACCGCCTGATCGGAAAGGGCGTCTCCTACGGCGCCGCCCGCAGCGAGGCGGGCGCGACACACGGGCTCAACGTCCACCTCATCGGCGCTGGCAATTCGGCCGGACAGGCGGCGCTCTATTTTGCGACCCACGCGCGCTCGGTGACCCTAGTTGTGCGGGGCGACGCGCTCGAAAAGAGCATGTCGCAATATCTGATCGACCAGTTGCTTCGCCAATCGAACGTAGAGATCCTGCTCAATTCGGAAGTCGCGTCCGTCCATGGCGACGGTCATGTGGCGGCGATCGACGTCCGCAACTGCTTGAGCGGCGATGTCAGCCGCGTCGATTGCGGCGGGCTGTTCATCTTCATCGGCGCCGACGCGCAAACAGAGTGGATGCCGGCGTCAATCGCACGCGACGCTAGAGGCTATGTTCTGACCGGCGACTATGTGGTCAAGGCAGGCCGGTGGCCGCTTGCCCGCGATCCATTTCTGCTCGAGACCAGCGTGCCGGGCATGTTCGCCTGCGGTGACGTTCGGCTAAGCCCGATCAAGCGGGTCGCGTCCGCGGTCGGCGAGGGCAGCATGGCGATCGCCTTCGTGCACCAGTTCCTGCAAAGCGCCGGGCGTCATAAAGCTTGAGCCCGGGAGCCGGAGCAATGATTTCCTAACCGCGCCCCGTCACCGGAATAAGCGCCCCGGTGACGGCGCTGGCCTCGTCGGAGGCGAGGAAGAGGATGACGGCGGCCAGTTCCGCGGGTGAAACCCAGCGGCCGAAGTCGGCGTTCGGCATATCGATGCGGTTGGCTGGCGTGTCGATGATCGAGGGCAGTACCGCATTCACGGTCACGCCCTTGAGCTTCAGTTCGTCGGAGAGGCTTTCCGTCAGCCGGTGGACCGCGGCCTTGCTCGCGGCATAGGGCCCAAAGCCTTCGAACGCCCGGACGCCGGCCTGGGCGCCGACGTTGACGATGCGTCCCGCGCCGCTTGCGAGCAGATAGGGGAGAGCGGCGCGCGACGCGTTCAGCGCCGTCTTCAGATTGATGGCGAACATCCGGTCCCAGTTCTCGGTGTTGGCCGCGTCGGCGATCTTTTCCCAGCGGAAGCCGCCGGCGATGTTGAGGAGCGCGTCGACGCGCCCGAACCGCGCGGAGACCTCGGCCATGGCCCGCTGCGCCGCATGCGGCAGGGAGAGATCGAAGCCTCCGCCGATCAGCGCTTTCGACCCGAGTCGCTCGGCAAGGCCGGCCGGCGCGGCCGGCGCATAGTCGAGCGCGGCGACGGACGCGCCGCGCTCGACGGCCGCCTCCGCAACCGCGCTCCCCAGCGCGCCGAAGCCCCCGGTTACGACGATCGTCTTGCCCTCAATGCTCATGCCGCCAACTCCATCGGCGCCTTCACGGCCCGCAATTGCTGCAGCGCCGACGCGCGCGCTTTCGCAGCCTCCGCGGCGCTTGCTTCTTTCACCCGTCCATAGCCCTTGATCGTCTCAGGCAGGCTCGCGATGCGGACGGTGAGCGCGTGATTTCCCGGCGCGACCCGTTGGACAAGCTCGTCGATATCCGCCTCGAACTCGGCAACGAGCCTGCGCTCGAGCTTGCGCTCTTCGCTCGAACGGAACGGGTCAAGAAGCGTGCCGCGCAGGAATCTCAGCCGCGCCATGAGGCGAAAAGCCGTCATAGCCCAGGGCCCCGCCTCGCCTTTGCCCATGACGCCAGTGTGCGGGTCGGGGCGGGCGAAAGGCCAGGCGCCGACATGGAAATGGAGTTTGAACGGCCCCTCGAACTCTTCGGCGAGCGCCCTGGCGAACTCGGGAGCGGCGAACAGCCGCGCCACCTCCCACTCGTCTTTGACGGCGAGGAGTCGGTGGTAGGAGCGCGCCGCCGCGGCGGTCAGCGCCTCGCCGAGGCCGGCCTTTGTTTCGGCCGCGCGCACTTTCTCCACCAGCGCCCGATAGCGTTTCGCTTCGGATTGGCCGCGCGACGCCTCGAGATGATCGGCGCGCTTCTTGATCAGCGCGTCGAGAGACGGCGGGGCCGCACGCTCGGGCTCCTCCCGGCCGACGAGCTTCTCGACGCCGGCGAGGTCGTGCGCCGCGCGCCGGCCCCATTCGAAGGCGCGTTTGTTGGCCTCGATCGCGATGCCGTTGAGTTCGATCGCCCGCTCGATCGCTTCCCGCCGGACCGGCACGAGACGTCGCTGCCACGCAACGCCCAACATGAACATGTTCGAGGCGATCGCGTCGCCGAGAAGCGCTCTCGCGAGGCGTTGCCCGTCGAGAATGAACGCCCTGTCGCCAAGTGGGGACTTGAGCCGCTCGATCAGTCCCTCCTTGTCGACGCTCCAGTTCGGGTTGCGCGCGAACTCGGATGTGGGGATGAGATCCGCGTCGATGACCGCCAGCGAGTCCGGCCTCAACTTCGACAGGCATTCGTCGCCCGCTGCGACGATGAGGTCGCAGCCGATCAGCGCGTCGGCCTCGCCGGAAGCGATGCGCGTCGCGTGCAATGCGTCCGGGTTTCGCGCCAGACGCACATGCGACGTGACGGCGCCGTATTTCTGGCTGAGGCCGGTGAGATCGAGATTGGAGCTGAACAGTCCGTCCAGGTAGGCTGCGACGGCCAGCGTCTGGCTGACGGTGACGACGCCGGAGCCGCCGATGCCCGCGACCAGTACGCTCCAGCACTCGCTCATGGCCGGCAGAACGGGCTCGGGAACCGGCGGGAGATAGGGGCCGAGCGGAGTCGCGAAGTCGACTTTCCGTAAGCGGCCGCCATGCACCGTCACGAAACTCGGGCAGAAACCCTCGACGCAGGTGAAATCCTTGTTGCAGCTCGACTGGTTGACGCGCCGCTTGCGACCCCATTCGGTCTCGAGCGGCTCGATGGCCATGCAGTTGGAGACGCGCCCGCAATCGCCGCAGCCTTCGCACACCTCGGGATGGATGAAGGTGCGAATCGCCGGATCCGGCCACTTGCCGCGCTTGCGCAGGCGCCGGCGCTCGGTCGCGCAGGGCTGGTCATAGAGAATGACGGAGACGCCCTTGAACTCGCGGAACGCGCGCTGGACCTCGTCCATCTGGTCGCGATGGCGGAGAACGACGCCCGGGGGCAGCGAAACGCCGATGTAGCGGTCGGGATCATCGGCGACGAGAGCCAATCTTTTGACGCCCTCGGCGGCCAGTTCCGCCAGGATCTGGACCGGCGTCATGCCGCCCTCGATTGGCTGCCCCCCGGTCATGGATACGAATCCGTTGTAGAGGATCTTGTACGTAATCGGCACGTTGGCGGCGACCGCCTGGCGCACGGCGAGAATGCCGGAATGGGCGTACGTGCCGTCTCCGAGATTGGCGAAAACGTGAGCCTGGCGGGTGAAGGGCTGCTGGCCGAGCCACATCGCGCCCTCGCCGCCCATGTGCGACACGGTCGTCGTCTGCATCGGGTTTACCAGCATCGCCATGGTGTGGCAGCCGATGCCGGCAAGCGCACGACTCCCTTCGGGAACGCGGGTCGAACGATTGTGCGGACAGCCGGCGCAGAAGCCGGGGCTTCTGACCGGGGCGGGGCGGTTGGCGAGCGCTTTCGCCGGCGCTTCGGGCGCGCTCAGGGCGCAAGCCGGATCGCGCTCGCTCAGCGCTCTTACGAGCACCTGCGCGACCAATTCCGGCGTCGTCTCGCCGAAGTTCGGGATCGCCGGCGCCCCATGGGCAGGATCGAAGGCCGGCCCGTCGAAATATTTGCCGACGATGCGCGGCGCGCTCGCCGCTCCGTAGAGGATCGAGCGGATCTGATCCTCGAGCAGAGGGCGCTTCTCCTCGATCACCACGATGAGATCGAGTCCGCGGGCGAAATCGCGCACGCCGATCGGGTCCAGCGGCCAGACCATGCCGATCTTGAACAAGCGCAAGCCGAGCGCCGCGCCGTCGTCGGCGAGGCCGAGAGCGCCGAGCGCCTGGAGAAGATCCTGCCAGGCCTTGCCCGCCGCGACGACGCCGACTCGCGCGTCAGGGCTGTCGCGGGCCACACGGTTGAGTTCATTCGCGCGGGCGTAGGCGATCGCGGCGGGAAGCTTGTGGTTATAGAGCCGCTCCTCCTGCAAGAGCGGCATGTCGATCGAACGAGCGCCGACGCCGCCTGCCGAGTTGCTCGGACGCTCGGGAATGACGATCGCGGGCGAGTCCGGGCCGACATAGACCGTGCCGCCGCCTTCGGCGACGTCGGTGACGATTTTCATCCCCACCCAGCAGCCCGAAAACCGCGACATCGCGATGCCGTGCAGGCCGAAATCGACCAGCTCCTGGGTGTTCGACGGATAGAGGACGGGCATTCCGACCGCGATGAACGACGTGTCGGAGAAATTGACCGCCGTCGACGATTTCGCGCCGTGGTCGTCGCCCGCGAGCGCGAGGGCTCCGCCCTTGGGCGCCGTTCCGGTGAAGTTGGCGTGCCGCAGTACGTCGCCCGAGCGGTCGACGCCGGGCCCCTTGCCGTACCAGACGCCGAACACGCCATCGACAGTCGCGCCGGGAAAGTTCGCCACATGCTGCGCGCCCCAGATGGCAGTTGCAGCGAGGTCCTCGTTCAGCCCGGGACGGAAGACGATGTTATGCCGGGCGAGGATCGGCCCCGCGCGCCACAGTTCGATGTCGTATCGGCCCAAAGGGGAGCCGCGATAACCGGATATGTAGCCTCCGGTGTTGAGGCCGGCCGCCGCGTCGCGCAGGCGCTGTTGGATCGGCAGGCGCACGAGCGCCTGCATGCCGGTCATATAGAACCAGCCTTCCGGAACCGACCAGCGATCCTCGAGCGAGGTCTCCGAGCGGGCGAGCGCAACCGTCATCAAAAGCGTCCTCCGTCGCGGTTCCTCTAGGCGCGGTTCCCGCCCTCGTCACCGCCGGCGAGATACCTGGGCAGCGCTTGGTCGAATTCAGGGAAATAGCGCCGAATAACGTGGATGTCGAACGCGCGGAGGATCGACTCTCTCGGCTCGCGGTCCAGAAGGAACGCCATTGCCGCCTCGATCGCGCCGGCCGGGTCGGCGCCGAGCTTAGCGAACCGCGCCGCGTCGTCGGGCGAAACAGTGACCCTGTGCCGGCTGTCGCCGCGCAGATCCCGAACGACGACCTCGAAGGTCAATTCGCGAGCGGGATCGGCGGAGACGACGATCGACGTCTTGCTGCTCATGAAGGGCGTCCGGACTGTCGGATGCTCGTTCTCTCTCAGAGAAACCCGGGGCGCAAGCGTCAGCGGGTCAGTTGTTTGGCCAGCGCAAACCATTCCCGCTCGTTCGCCTGCACGTGCCGCGGCGCGCGCCTGAGTGACCGCACGACCTCTTCGGCGATCGACCGGGCCTGTTCGCGGCGTCCCAGCCGCTCCAGAAGCCGCGCTTCGCGCACCCGCGGCTCGGGGCCGGGAAATCTGGGCGAAACGCTGGCATAGGCCCGGAGCGCCTCGTCGAGCCGTCCGGCGGCCTCGAGCGCCCGCGCGAACAGGAGATGTCCCTCCGGCGAATGGAAGTCCGACGCGTGGCGCCTGACCTCATCGAGCGTTGCGACCGCCTCGTCGGCGCGGTCGAGGTCGACGAGCGCGCGGGCCTTGCCGATCAGGAAGGCTGGCTCGTCGCCGAGCGGCCGCGCCAGGATCGCCTCATAGTGCTCAAGCGCCTCCTGCGGCCTGTTAATCCTCAGGCATTCCTCGGCAAGCGCGCTCCGGTTGGCGACTGTGTCGACGACGTCGAGCTCGTCCTTGAGCGCGCGATACCGGCCGGTCGGGTTGATTGCAGTGACAAGCGACCGGCGCGCGCGCTGCGCCCCACGTGAACCGAACCAATCCGGCGCGAGCTCGAACGCAGCGTAGACCAGAGCACCCAAGCCGGGCAGAAAAAGGATCACGAAGCCCCATGGCATGAACCGTCCAGTCCTCGCCGCATGGACGATGAGCAGGACATCGAGAACCGTTATCAACAGGCCAGTGTACAAAGGCGCCCTCCTCGCGGCGCGAATCAACCGCCGCAGACACGGCCATAGGCGGCGAATGCCGCAGCCGCAGTGGAAGTTGTCAAGCTGCATATGGGTGTGAGGCAGGGTCTCGTCCAGATTGCCGAATTTCGTGGAACAAACGGGAGTTGAATTCCATTTCGGGCCTGCGCCGCAACGCCATCTTTCCTCCGAAATTGCGATGTCCCCGGAAATGGACGACGAGAACAGGATCACGCAATCGCCCCAAACCCCGGCTACGCCCGGGTTGGTGGCGCAAGGAGTTTGAGCGGTGATTCATTCGAGCCTTGCGGCTCCGGCGAGCGTGGTCGAAATTATGTCCTCGGTTGGGCGCCCGGTCGCCTTGTTTCTCGACGTCGACGGTACGCTCCTGGATATTGCGGACCGGCCGGAGCGGGTTGCGGTCCCCCCGGAGGTCGTCGTGGCGCTGGCTGGGGCGGATCGCAATCTTGCCGGCGCGCTTGCGCTCGTCAGCGGGCGCGAATTCGACGAACTCGACCGCCTGTTCCGGCCGCTGAAGCTGCGCGGCGCCGCAGTTCACGGCGCCGAGTTGCGATTTGAGCCCGGCGCCGCGCCCGTCCGCACGCCCGAGACATCGGAGCTGCCGGCCTCCTTATGGAACGCGCTTACGGAGGCGCTGCGAGAATTCCCCGGAACGTTCGCCGAGAATAAGCGTTACAGCTTCACCGTCCATTACCGCCTCGCGCCCGAAGCGGAGGCATCCCTGCGCAAGGCCGTAACGCGGCTTGTCCAGGCCGAGGCGCGGGTGGCAGTCCAGCTGATGAACGCGCGTCGCGCAATTGAACTGAAGGCGCCCGGCTACGACAAGGGCCGGGCGATCGAAGCGCTTCTGTCGGTTCCTCCATTTAGCGGCCGCACGCCAATTTGTGTCGGCGACGACACGACCGACGAAGCCGGCTTCGCCGCCGTCTCGGCGCGCGGAGGCTTCGCATATGCGGTCGGCCGCCCGCGCCCAGGGGTGCGCGGGCTGTTCCCGCGCCCAAGTGACGTTCGGTCCTGGCTCGAGGAATTTGCGGACAGGAGAGGCGCGTGACGACGGCGGAGCGGCAGACCCGCAAGCAGAATCTCGATCTCGCGCTGATCGGCAACAGCTGCGCTGCGGCTATGATCGACCGCAACGCCCGCATCGTCTGGTGGTGCTTTCCCTACTTCGACTCCGACCCTGTCTTTTCCCGTCTCCTGGCGGGGGATGAGGAAAAAGGATTTTGCGACGTGGCTCTGTCGGGCCTCGTCGAGACGGAGTCCAGTTACCTGCGCAACACGGCGATCGTCGAGACCCTCCTCACCGATGACCAGGGAGCGCGCCTGCGAGTGACCGATTTCGCGCCCCAATTCGACCGGTTCGAGCGCACATTCCGGCCACCGCAGATCGTCAGGCGGATCGAGCCGATCGCCGGTCTGCCGCGCGTCGCCATTCGCGTCCGGCCGACCCATGGCTACGGCCGGCCGACGACCGACGTGGTCGTCGGCTCCAATCATATCCGCTACGTCGGCGGCGATGAGGTCATGCGGCTCACAACCAATGCGCCGCTTTCCTACATCGTCAATGAGATCATGTTTCCGCTGACGCGCCCGCTGACGCTTGTCTTTGGTCAGGACGAGCCGTTCCTGACCTCCATCGACGCCACGAGCAAAGATTTCCTGGAACGGACGCGGCAGCATTGGTTCGACTGGTGCCGGCAGCTCGCGGCCCCGTTCGAATGGCAGTCGGCGGTCATCCGCGCCGCAATCACGCTGAAGCTGACCAGCTTCGCGGAGACCGGGGCCATCGTCGCCGCGCACACAACTTCGATTCCCGAAGCGCCGATGTCGACCCGCAACTGGGACTACCGGTTCTGCTGGCTGAGGGACGCCTTTTTCGTCGTCGACGCGCTGAATCGGCTCGGCGCGACGCAGATCATGGAATCCTATATCAACTACATCATGACGATTGCGACAGATCCGAGCCGGATCCAACCGGTGCATGGCATCGTCCCGTTCTCGTCTCTCGATGAGACGATCGCTCCGGACCTGAAAGGGTTCCTCGGGCATGGTCCGGTGCGGGTCGGCAACCAGGCTGCGGAGCAGACCCAGAACGACGTCTACGGCAGCGTCGTGCTCGCAGCGACGCAGATGTTTGTCGACGAGCGCCTGCCGAACATGGGCGACGAGTCGCTGTACCGCATGCTGGAAAGACTGGGCGAGAGGGCGCTGTCGACAGCGTTCGAGCCGGACGCCGGCCTGTGGGAATATCGTGGCCGCGCGCGCGCGCACACCTATTCGGCGACCTTGTGCTGGGCGGCCTGCGACCGTCTCGGCCGGATTGCCGGCCGGCTCGGCATCGTCGACCGCGCCAAGTACTGGCGGACGCACGCGAGCAGCCTGCGCGAACGCATTCTCAGGGAAGCCTGGGACGAAAAGCAGGAGGCCCTGACCGGGGCATTGGGCGCGCCAGAGCTCGACGCGAGCGTGCTTCTCGTTTCGGAACTCGGCCTTCTTCCGTCGAACGACGTCCGTTTCGTCAAGACCTGCGAGGCGATCGGGCGCGACCTCATGCGCAAGGGCCGCATCATGCGCTACGTCGCGCCCGACGATTTCGGCGCGCCGGAGACGGCCTTTCTGGCGTGCAACTTCTGGTACATCGACGCCCTCCACCGGATCGGGCGGACGGCTGAGGCGCGTGGCCTATTCGAATCGATCCTGGCGAGCCGCAACGCCTACGGGCTTTTGTCGGAGGACATTCACCCCGAGACCGGCGAACTCTGGGGCAACCTGCCCCAGACCTATTCGATGGCCGGCATCATCAACACCGCGACGCGATTGTCGTCGAGTTGGGAGGACGCATGGGCCCTCGGCTCATCATAGTCTCGAACCGGGTGGCCGTCCCCGACCCGACCGGCGCGCCGCTCGCCGGAGGCATGGCCGTGGCGGTGAAAGCCGCCCTCAAGAACCGCGACGGCATGTGGTTCGGGTGGAGCGGCAATGTGACCGACGAGCCGGACGCGCAGCCGCAGACGGTCGAGGTCAACAAGGTCACCTATGTCCTGATCGATCTGTCGAAGACCGACATCCAGGAATATTACAACGGGCTCGCTAACAGCGTGCTCTGGCCGATCCTTCACTATCGGGTCGACCTGCAGGAATATTCGCGCGCCGACGCCAGCGGCTACATGCGGGTCAACCGCCTGTTCGCCGACCGGTTGAGCGCGCTGGTGCGCGAGGGCGACATCGTATGGATCCACGACTATCATCTGATGCTGCTCGCCCGCGAACTGCGTTCGCGAGGCCATCGCAACAGGATCGGCTTCTTCCTACATACGCCCTGCGCGCCGCCGGACATCCTCCAGACGCTGCCGCATCACCGGGAGATTCTCGGAGGTCTGACCTATTGCGATCTCGTCGGGTTCCAGACAGAGAACGATCGCGACAATTTCGCCCATTATCTTTTGACCCAGGGCGCGACGCAGACCCGCGGGGGCTTTGAATTCGACGGCCGGTTCGTGCAGCTCGGCGCCTTCCCGGTCAGCATCGAGACTAAGGCCTATATGCGGCTGGCGCGCAACGCGGGACGATCGGCCATGATCCAGCTGGTGCGCGAGAGCCTGGGCGGCAACAAGCTCGTGCTCGGCGTCGATCGGCTCGACTATTCAAAGGGCATTCCGGACCGGATCAAAGGGTTCGAACGCTTCCTCGAGCTCAACCCGGACTGGCACGGCAAGGTGACGTTTTTGCAACTGACGCCGAAGAGTCGGTCCGACATCAAGCAGTACGGCGATATCGAGGCGGAGGTGACGGGCCTGATCGGCAAGGTCAACGGGCGCTTCGGCGACGCGGCCTGGACGCCGATCCGCTACGTCAATCGTTCCTATTCACGCACCGTGCTTGCCGGAATGTACCGCGCAGCGAACGTCGCCATGGTCACGCCTCTGCGCGACGGCATGAATCTCGTCGCCAAGGAGTTTCTCGCGGCGCAGGACCCCGACGACCCGGGCGTGCTCATGCTGTCGCAATTCGCCGGGGCGGCGAAAGAGCTCGACCGGGCGCTGATTGTCAATCCACACGAGACGGATGCAGTTGCGGCGGCGCTGAAGCGGGCGTTGGCCATGCCGCGCGAGGAGCGGACGGAACGCTACGGCCCGATGATCGCCTATCTCCTGAAGAACGACATCAAGAGATGGGCGAAAACCTATCTCTCGACGCTCGCCGAGGGACCGCCGCCGCGCGGCCTTATGGGCGGCATACGCTCTCTCTTCAGGCCAGCGCCCGAGCAGACGCTGTTCCCGTTTCGCTGAGCCTCAATATTTCTGGATACCGACCCACTGCTGGTCTGAGTAGCGCTCCCCGGCGGCGAAGCCGATTGGCAGGACGCGTTCGAGTTCGGCGAGACGGGCCGCGTCGAGCGCAAAGTCGGCGGCGGCGACGCACTCCTCGAGATGCTCTGCGCTGCGCGTGCCGGGGATAGGGACGACATGCTGCGCCTTGGCCAGCGTCCAGGCGACGGCGAGCGTCGCGGGCTTCACGCCCCACGAGCGGGCGAGCTCCAAATAGGGCGTGAGGCGGTCGCGGTTGCGCCGCCAGTTGATGCCCTGGAAGCGTGGATTGGCATGCCGGAAGTCCCGCTCGTCAAAAGCCTCGACCTCCTGCAGGAGACCGCTGAAATAGCCGCGCCCGACCGGCGAGAACGCCACCAGGATCGCGCCGACCTCGGCGCAGGCCTGAACGAGCCCGAGCTCGGGACTGCGCGTCCACAATGAATATTCGGACTGCACTGCGGTGATCGGGTGCACGGCGCTCGCGCGCCGGAGGGTGTCGGGCGCGACCTCGCTGAGGCCGATCGCCCGGATCGTCCCTGCTTTGACGCAGCGCGCGAGTTCGCCGACGGTGTCTTCGATCGGAATCCGCCGGTCGACCCGGTGGACGTAATAGAGGTCGACGCTCTCGAACTCCGAGCCGTCTCAGCGAGCCCTCAAGGCTCTCTCGGATGTGTTCGGGGCTATTGTCGAAGACGCGCCGGCCGTCGGGATCACGGCGGATTCCGAACTTGGTCGCAAGCGTAATCCTGGAGCGGCGGCTTCTGTCCTCGGCTAAAAGCTTGCCGATCATCGTCTCGCTGACGCCCTCGCCATAGACATTGGCGGTGTCCCAGAAGTCGGCGCCGATTTCGAGCGCCCGCGCCAGGGCGCGCATCGTCTCGCTCTCGCTCGTCGGCCCGTAGAAGCCGCCGAAGCTCATGCAGCCGAAGCCGACCGCGGAAACCGTTCCGTTTTCTCCGAAGCGCCGCCGCATGCCCCGTCCTTTGCAGATCGTCCAGCAATTGTATCCGGTTTGGCGCAGTCGCGGCGCCGGGGTCAAGCGCTCCCCTGACGGCTCGAGGACAGCATTGCCACCAGGTTCCGAAGCTGTTCGCCAACGGCTGCTTCGCGGCCAGGTCGTCCCCCATTGCCGGTTGAAATCGACGGCGCCGCTGTTACGGCGGACTCTTCCGCTGTTTCGCCCGCAGCGCGGTCTCCAATCAGCGCTTTGAATTTGCAGGCATTTTTATCGTGGAACGCGCAGCGGAGACGCCCGTTTGGCCCAATCCGCTGTTTTTGCCGCTGTTACCAGCGAATCCGGCAGACGTTTCGCAGGATTCGTCTGGAACCCTTCCGGCTCTAACGCCTTGCGCCCTTCGCTCTCGTTCCTCCTGGCGAAGCGCGACAGGGACGTCCTCGCGCGCGTCAACGAAGCGCTCGTACCGAGGCTCGTTGGCGTCCTTCGGCATGAACTGAGGGTCCACGTTCGTGTCAGACGGCCACCGAGGAACGGAGACTTTGCACACGAAGGAACTCGCACCGCTCAGGCCGCGGGCAGGTCGGCCCTGCTGAACAGGCGCTTGAACGACGCCGACACATGGTGGCGCAGCATGGCGATGCGCCGGTCGCCTTCGGATGTGACCCAATTGAACTGGATGACGCGACGCTCGCCGGAGAATGGCTTGTGCCCGTGCCAGGAATTTTCGGAGCGCCTGAAGGCTAGCAGAGTGCCGGCGGCCGGCGGGACTTCCATGATCGGATCGTCGAGATTCGTTGACGATTTCAGAAGCCTGAGACGCCCGCCCGTATGCTCCCATTCCGGGTTCATGTAGATCAGGATTGTGATGATCTTGCTCTTCGTGTCCGTATGGATGCGGCCGTCCTTGGGGCTGCAATGGCCGCGAACCGTGATCGTATGCGGCCTGCCCCCGAGGTCGAGGCCGAACTTGCGCTCAAAGGCCCTTCGGAATTCGTCGCTCGCCATCTCGTCGAGCAGTTCGCGGAAGTTAGACCCGTAAGACACCTGGGCGACCGAAAAGCTGCCGGGCTCGGCGATCTTCGGATAGTCCCGGTTGATTTCGCCGCAGGCCTCGGGACGGACGAAACCGGGGACGACGAGGTATTGAAACGGCTCCATGGCGAGCGGCGCCGCCTTCAGAGCTTCCATGTTGAGATAACGCAAAGCCACTCGAAACAACTCCCGCAACGGCCTCGCGCCGGAACCTATTGGCTGCGCCGCGCCGTGTCAAAAAGGTTGTCGACGTCACGCTTCCGCATTCCGCTTCCTCCGGGCCTACGTCTCGGCTTCGCGTAGGAGCGCGGCGAGTCGGCGGAAGGTTTCCGCGCGGCCGGTTGTCCGGCGCCATGCAAGCGCGATTCGGCGATGAGGCGCGTCGCCGTCGAGCGGCGCCGCATGCAGATCGAGCCCTCCAAGAACGCCGGCGGCCACCGCGATCTCGGGTACGAGGGTCACGCCCAGGCCATTCGCCACCATCATCACCAGCGTATGCAAGCTCGTGCCTTGGAAGGCGACGTTGGGCAGGGCACCCTCGAGCGCGCAGGCAGCCAGCGCATGTTCGCGCAGGCAATGGCCGTCCTCGAGGAGCAACAGATCCTCGTTTGCGATATCGACTGGACGAATTTTCGGCAATCGCGCCAGGCGATGGGGGCGAGAACAGACGACGAAAAAGCGGTCAAGCGCCAGATCCTCGGTCTCGATATTGGCGAGCGGAACCGGGAGGCCGAGGATCGCGGCGTCGATCTGGCCCTCTTCGAGCCGCCCGAGCAGCGACGTCGTCTGCTCCTCGCGCAGGTAAATCTTCAGCCGCGGCGCAGCTTCGCGCAGCCGCGCGAGAACCCGCGGCAGAAGGTAGGGGCCGACCGTCGGAATGGCGCCCAGCCTGAGTGGGCCAGACAGCGGGTCCTGTGACGACAGCGCGACGTCGACCAGGTCCTCGGCGTTCTTCAGGATCGTCCTCGCCCGCCCGGCGATCTCAAGCCCGATCGCGGTCGGGGCGACCGACCTGCGCGTCCGCTCGAACAGCGTCACGCCGAGGGCGTCTTCCAGCTCCTGGATCGCGGCGCTCAGGGTCGACTGGCTGACGAAGCAAGAATCCGCCGCGCGGCTGAAGTGACGGCGGTCAGCCACCGCGACCAGGAACCTGAGCTGCCTCAAGGTCGGCTGCGCCTTCATGTCGCTTTTTTGATCGATTTAGACGATCACTGCAATCGATATTTTTCGCTTCCGGCGATGGAATTCTGCCGTTAGACTTCTGTTGGGCGGCCAAACGCGGCCGGGGAACATAAATTCGTCGCGAAAGCGAAAACGGACCACGATCGGAGGATCATATGGGAGTTGAAAGCAAGTGCCCGGTTGCAGGCGCGACCCGCAGACACACGAATCGCGACTGGTGGCCGGACCAACTCGATCTTCAGGTTCTTCACCAGCGCTCCGCCCTATCCGACCCGATGGGCGAGACGTTCGACTACGTCAAGGAATTCAAGAGCCTCGACCTGGATGCGGTGATCAAGGACCTGCATGCCTTGATGACCGATTCTCAGGAGTGGTGGCCGGCCGACTTCGGCAACTACGGGGGGCTAATGATTCGCATGGCCTGGCACAGTGCCGGCACGTATCGCATCGCCGACGGCCGGGGCGGAGCCGGCGCGGGCCAGCAACGGTTCGCTCCGCTCAACAGTTGGCCGGACAACGCCAACCTCGACAAAGCGCGGCGGCTCCTGTGGCCGATCAAGCAGAAATATGGCCGGAAAATCTCCTGGGCCGACCTGCTGGTTCTCGCTGGCAACGTCGGACTGGAGTCGATGGGCTTCAAGACGTTCGGTTTCGGCGGCGGCCGCAAGGATACCTGGGAGCCCGAAGAGCTCTATTGGGGTCCCGAGGGGACGTGGCTGGGGGACGAACGTTACAGCGGCGAACGACAGCTTCAAGATCCGCTCGGCGCGGTGCAGATGGGCCTCATCTACGTCAATCCGGAAGGGCCAAACGGCAAGCCGGACCCAGTCGCCGCGGCGCATGACATCCGCGAAACGTTCTTGCGCATGGCGATGAATGACGAGGAGACCGTTGCGCTGATCGCTGGCGGCCACACGTTCGGCAAAACTCATGGCGCCGGCGATCCGTCCTTCGTGGGTCCGGCGCCAGAAGCCGGCGCCCTCGAGGATCAAGGTCTCGGCTGGAAGAGCAGGCACGGCGCGGGCGTAGGGCCCGACGCGATCACCGGCGGCCCGGAAGTCATCTGGTCGCAGTCTCCGACGAAGTGGAGCAACCACTTCTTCGACAACCTGTTCAAATACGACTGGGAGCTGACGAAGAGCCCGGCGGGCGCCTGGCAGTGGCAGGCGAAAGGCGCCGAGCCTACGATTCCCGAACCCTTCGACAGCGCGAAGAAGCGCGTGCCGACCATGCTGACCACGGATTTGTCGCTCCGCTTCGACCCGGCCTACGAGAAGATCTCGCGGCGCTTCTACGAGCATCCCGACCAGTTCGCGGATGCGTTCGCCCGCGCTTGGTTCAAGCTCACGCACCGCGACATGGGGCCGATCCATCGTTATCTCGGCGCGCTCGTCCCGAATGAGGTCCTGATCTGGCAGGATCCGGTCCCCGCTGTGAATCATCCGCTAATCAATGACCAGGACATCACGACGCTGAAGGCGAAGATCCTCGGCTCCGGCCTCTCGGTCGCGCAGCTCGTCTCGGCGGCTTGGGCTTCGGCCTCGACCTTCCGCGGTTCTGACAAGCGCGGCGGCGGCAACGGCGCGCGCATTCGCCTCGCGCCCCAGAAGGACTGGGAGGTGAACCAGCCGGCCGAACTTGCGAAAGTGCTTCAGAAACTCGAAGCCATCCAGAAGCAGTTCAGCACTTCTGCGTCCGGCGGGAAGAAGGTTTCGCTTGCAGACCTGATCGTGCTTGGCGGCGGCGCGGCTATCGAGAAAGCCGCCAAGGACGCGGGCGTCGACCTGAAGGCGCCGTTTACTCCGGGGCGCATGGATGCATTGCAGGACCAGACCGACGTCGAATCCTTCGCGCCGCTCGAACCGCGCGCAGACGGCTTCCGAAATTATCTGAGCGGCAAGCACCAGTTCATGCAGCCTGAGGAGGCATTGGTTGATCGGGCGCAATTGCTGACGCTGACGGCGCCCGAGATGACGGTTCTCGTCGGCGGCCTGCGCGTCCTGGGCGCCAACGCCGGGAACTCGCACGGCGTCTTCACCAAGCGGCCGGGGACGCTGAGCAACGACTTCTTCGTCAACCTGCTCGACATGAGCACGCAATGGAGCCCGGCAACGGGGTCCGAAGGCGTCTACGAGGGGCGCGACCGGAAGACGAACGAGCTCAAGTGGACCGGCACGCGGGTCGACCTGATCTTCGGTTCCCACTCGCAGCTGCGTGCGCTGGCGGAGGTCTATGCGTGCGTGGACTCGAAGGACAAGTTTGTGAAAGACTTCGTGACGGCGTGGAGCAAGGTGATGGATCTCGATCGCTTCGACCTCGCCTATTCCGACGAACCCCTCGCGATGGCGGCGGAGTAACGAGTGGCCCGTCTCCCCGTTCGAAGACGGGCGAGAAGGACAGAAAAGTTGCGCGGGGCTTGTCCCCGCGCAACTCAAGGAACTGGGAAGGCAGACCTGGCTCAGATTAGCGGGACCGTCAGGCGCTCGATGACCGGGGCCGTGTCAGGGCGAATTTCGCGCCACCATTCGAACGCTTCGGCCGCCTGCTCGACGAGCATGCCCACGCCGTCGGCGAGGCGCGCGGCGCCTCCTGATCGCGCGATCTTGAGGAAGGGGGTCAGTCCCTTGCCGTAGGCCAGCTCATAGGCGAGGCAGCCCTTCCCGAAGCTCGCCTCGGGAACCGGCGGCAATTCGCCCGTGAGGCTGGCCGAGGTCGCGTTGACGACGAGATCGAATGGCGGCGAGCCGGCAAGGTCACCGTACTCGATGGCCAGGACGTCGCCGAACTCGGAAAACTGCGCCGCCAAGAGGCGCGCTTTGCTGGGCGTTCGATTGGCGATTGCGAAAGCCGCAGGCTTCTCCGTGAGGAAAGGAAGGATCACGCCCCGCGCCGCTCCGCCCGCTCCCAGAACCAGGATCCGTTTGCCCGCGAGCGGATACTTGAGATTATGTTGAATATCGTTTGTCAGCCCGACGCCGTCGAAATTCTCGGCATACGTTCGCCCGCCTTCGAACTTCAAGGCGTTGGCCGCTCCCGCCATCCGCGCGCTGTCGGAAAGATCAGTCGCGTAGGCGCAGGCGTCGAGCTTGAAAGGAACCGTGACATTGAGCCCTCGTCCTCCGTCACGGCGGAATTGATCCACTCGCGCGTCAAATCCTCCAACGGGGCCTTCAACCGCTACATAGACGAGGTCCTGCCCCGTCGCCTCCGCGAACAGCCTATGGATCAGAGGCGACTTGGTGTGGCCGATCGGATTGCCGATTACGGCGTAAAGGTCGGTCAATTCGCCGCTCCGAGTCCAGGTCGAGGTCGCCGCCGACCTTTGTAGACCTGACCGCCGGCCGCGTCAGCCGCCGTGGCTTCAACAGCGCTGCAATTTAAGAGGCGCGCGACTTGCATCGCGCATGTGGACCGAACCTCGCGTAGCCTCGCCGAATGCGGAGACGCTCATGGCATAAAGAAGCGGCGGGCCGGTCTCAGGTCCGGTCCGCCGCAAGGAGGAGATGAGCGAAAAGGAGTCTCCGCTTACGAAACGGCCTCGGTCGAGAGGGCCACGAAGCGTGTATTGTCCTCGCTCTTGAGTTGCACCAGCACGGACTTCTTCCCGTCCGCCTTGGCGGCGCTGATCGCGGCAGACACGTCGGAGGGGCGTGACACCTGCTTGCCCGCGACCTTCAGGATGACGTCGCCGGTCTGGATGCCCTTCTGCGCCGCAGCGCCATCGGGATCGACGTCGGAGACAACCACGCCGGTCTTGCCGGCGCCTTCGATCTCCGCAGCCGGGGCAAGCGTCATTCCGTACTTCGCCATCGCGTCCTTCGACTGCCGGTCGGGCGAGTCGGCCTTGGCCTGCCTCTCATCTTGGAGCGTACCGAGGGTCACTTTGACAGTCTGTGGAGAGCCGTTGCGGATGATCGAGAGCTCAGCCTCTTTCTTTGGCCCGAGCGCTGCAATCTTCCGAGCGAGATCGTGGGAGTCGGCGACCGACGCTCCGTTGACCGACACCACCACGTCGCCGTCCTTGAGCCCAGCCGCCGCCGCGGGGGAATCCTTCTCCGTCTTCGCGATGAGCGCCCCTTTGCTCTCCTTGAGGCCAAGGCTATCGGCGATGTCCTGCGTCACCGGCTGTATCTGGACGCCCAACCAGCCGCGCGTGACCTTGCCGTCCTCTTTCAAAGACTGGACGATACTCTTGGCGACGTCGCTCGCGATCGCGAAGCCGATGCCGACACTGCCTCCCGACGGAGAGAAGATGGCGGTGTTGACGCCAACCACTTCTCCCTGCGCATTGAAGGTCGGGCCGCCGGAGTTCCCGTGATTGACTGGAGCGTCGATCTGAATGAAGTCGTCGTAAGGCCCCTCGCCGATATCTCGGCCGCGCGCCGAGACGATGCCTGCGGTCACTGTCCCGCCGAGGCCGAAGGGATTGCCGACCGCAATCACCCAGTCTCCGACTCGCGGGGTCTGGGAAGCGAACGAAACATAGGGATAGCCCGAACCTTCCTTGACCTTGAGCAGGGCAAGATCGCTCTTCGGATCCGTGCCGACGATGCGGGCCGGAACCGACTTGCCGTCGGCGGTGATGACGGTCACTTCCTTGGCGTGTTCGACGACATGATTGTTGGTCACCACGTAGCCGTCGGCGGAAATGAAGAAGCCCGAGCCCTGCGCCATGCCCATATGGGGCCGCTCGCGGTCCTGGTCGCCTCGCTCGCCGAATCCGTGCCCGCCAAACTGGCGGAAGAATTTTTCCATTGGGCCGCCCTTGGGGAAGTTGGGCATCGGCTGCGAGTCGCCATCGAAGGACACGTTCAATTCATCGATCTTGACCTTGACGGAGACGACCGCGCCTTTAACGCGATCGACCAGGTCGGCGAAGGAGGAGGGGCCGGCGGAGGTGACGGTCGAGCCAGCAAATGCGGGATGGGTCGAGAGCGGCAGAGCCTCAATAGTCAGGCTGCCAACGGCGATTACCGCGGCTGCCCCAAGCAACGCCGCGCGGAACGATTTGGGACGGGCGGTCGAAAATAGATTGGCCAACTGTTTCTCCATGACTTTTGACATGGCCGGCGCGAACATGGCCCGGCGCAGTAGGAGCGTCTATACGGGACGCCTGTTAATCCGCCGATGGACGTCGGATGAACAGTTGGTAAGCCATGGTCAGCCCCCGCCGTGGCTACTCAACGTGTGAGCTGACGGATGGAGGTGGGCGGGACGCCTCCAAGGACTGGACCGCGCCAGCGCTCGCTCGGCCCCGCCCCTACCGAGTCGCCATCCGCACGACATGGCCGCCGGGCCCGGGGCGAAGCGTCGCCGCAACCTGTGGCAGATAAAGCGCGACGAGCGCCGCGCGATCGAGATCCTCAATCTCGACATATCCGAGGCCGCGCGCGCGCTCATGCAGTTCGAGCGTGTCGAGATAGCAGCGGAAAGGTTCGCCGCTCGCCGCCACCCGCTCCGCCATCGCCCGATGAAAATCACGCACATGCGCCTCTTCGATCGTGTCCGGCGGATTGGCGTAGTCGAACACGACCTCCGCCCCGCCGGGAAGGCGCCCAAGCTCACCGAGGGTGGTATAGACGGCGTCTTCTGTCAGATAAGGCGTGACGCCGAGCCACATCACGAAACTCCGCTGCCTGGCGTCGAAGCCGCCTCCGTCGAGCGCCGCTGTCATGCTCCCGCGCTCGAAGTCGTGCTCGACATAGACCACGTGCGAAGGCTCCGCGATGCGGGCCATCTCGAGACGGCGGCGCTTGTCCCGCTGGGTCGCCGGATGGTCGAGCTCGAATACGCGTAATCCCCGCCGCGGTTCGAGGCGATAGGCAAACGTGTCGAGTCCGGCGCCGAGAACGAGGACCTGGCGGACGCCCTGATCGATCGCGGCGCGGGCCGAATCCTCGGCGAAGCGGCTGCGCATGGCGACAAAAAAACGCAGGCCCCGCGTTTCCGGCCGCTCTTTGGCGAGCGCGATCGCATCCTCGGCGTCGTCCCCGAGAATGGGAAGCGCCAGCGGATCGGCGAAGATGATGCCCCCTTCGAGCGCCTGATGCGCCGCTCGGCGCCCCGCCGCGCCGAGCGCCGTTCGGCTTGCCTTCCCGTGTTTCATGGCCTTCGAGAGTATGGCCGGACGGAGCGGGTGTCGAGGCCGACCGGGTGCGATGGGACGCGATGGACGTCGATGCTTTCAGCGCTTCAGCGTGGGCGCGGAGTGCCGTCGGGATGCTCTTGGTCAGCCCCAAGCCTGCCGACGGCGACGCCGAGATCCGCCGCCTCGAAGGCGTGCGCGGAAGGCAGAGATGAAACAACAGGAATAGCCGAAACGTCAGCGCGCTGTTCGGAGACCGATCCTCGTCCGCGCACCAGTCGAACAGGCCATTGCCTGCGGCGCCGTCAACGCGGTTCCAGGCGCCCCGAATCTGCTGTAAATTCCCAGAGCGGAATTCTCCCCGCTCCCTGAGAACGACTTATCCATTTGGACCAGCGGGTTCTTAATGGCGGACTTGAACGACAATAAGGGGCGGGCCAAGCCCGGGCCTCACTTCTCCGATCTTTCGTCACGCGGAGACTCGAACATTCACACGCCAGAGGCGATCGTACATAGTCTTTATAACGGCATTCTCGGGCGCGATCCCGACCCCGGCGGCCAAGGCCATTATATCGAGGCCTTGCGCAAGGGGCTGTCGCTCGACCGACTATTTTCCATTTTCGTCCAATCCGACGAGTTCAAGAGGAAGATATTTCGGCAGTTTTCTCCCTTGATTAAGAGTGAAGGGAGCGCACTATTTCCCCTTGATTACACTCCGCCGCCGACTGAGGCAGGCAAGAGTTACTTGACGCGCCGGGCAAATGGTTTCTTTGAGCGCTTCATGTCCGGCGCAGCGGTTCTGGATGTCGGTTATAAGGGCTACGATAATCCCCGCGGGATCAAGGTTGTCCCGCATGCAATTGGCCTCGATCTCGATTATCCCGACTATGACGGTCTTCGGTTGCCGTTCGGCGACGAATCCGTCGATACTGTATTCTCCAGTCATTGTCTTGAACATATAACGTCATACCAAACGGTCATTCGAGACTGGTATCGGGTTCTCAAGCAGCACGGGTATATTGTTTGTGTCGTTCCATCGCAACTGCTTTATGAGAAGCGTAAGAATTTACCATCGAGGTTTAATCAGGATCATAAGAGGTTTTACACGTCGGCGAGCCTGCTCGAAGAATTTCAGGAGTCGCTGGACGACAACTCGTACCGCATTCGGTATCTCGAAGAGAATGACGAGGGATATGACTACCGGATAGGTCCGGAGGAACACCCAGTTGGGGGATACGAGATCGTTCTTGTTTTGGAGAAAATCAGACCGCCGAGTTGGAATTTGGCGGACTGACGGAACTTCCTGCAGCGATCGGGTTCATTTGCCGCAAAGCCCGTTTGCCGTTTGCCCGAGCACCAACCCGTTGAAAAAGTTGGGGCCAGCAGCTATAAGCGTGCGATAAGTCGGCGCGGGCCGCGGGTCGCTCCGACTCCTTGCCGCAGAAGGTCCAACTTCAGAGCGAACTTGCGCAATTCGCCCGGTGGTCCCATCTTGGGGCCTTCAGGCCGGCCGATTTTCCAAAACAGGAACACATTTCGGCCGTGAACGATTAAGATGGTCGAACCGCGCCGCGGCGCCCGGGCGGCGCAACGAATCGAATGAAACGGGAGCCTCATGCCCACAATCGCCTTGGTCGACGACGATCGAAACATTCTGACCTCCGTCTCTCTCTCGCTTGAAGCGGAGGGATATCGAGTGCAAACTTACACCGACGGCGCTGGCGCCCTGGAAGGCCTCAAGGCGAACCCGCCCGATCTCGCAATTTTCGACATTAAGATGCCGCGGATGGACGGAATGGAGCTGCTGCGGCGACTGAGGCAGAAATCCGACCTTCCGGTGATCTTCCTGACCTCGAAGGACGAGGAGATCGATGAGCTTTTCGGCTTGAAGATGGGGGCCGACGACTTCATCCGCAAACCGTTTTCGCAACGGCTGCTTGTTGAGCGGGTGAAGGCGATCCTGCGCCGCTCCAATCCGAAGGACGCCGCGACCCAGAAGGAGACTGAGGCGAAGATTTTGGAGCGCGGCCGGCTGAAGATGGACCCGGAGCGGCACACCTGCACTTGGGACAATACTCCGGTCACGCTCACGGTCACCGAATTTCTCATCTTGCAAGCGCTTGCGACGCGGCCAGGCGTCGTCAAGAGCCGCAACGCCCTGATGGACGCGGCCTATGACGACCAAGTCTATGTCGACGATCGCACGATCGACAGCCACATCAAGCGGCTGCGCAAAAAATTTAAAGTCGTCGAACCAGAGTTCGAGATGATCGAGACGCTATACGGCGTCGGCTACCGGTTCAAGGAAGGATAGGCGGCTCCGCCCCGAAGACATGAGCGCTGATACGAGCAGCGGGCACATCGTCGCCGTGACGCGCGGCAGGTCGCAATGGGTGCGTGCTCGCGCGCGGTTTGCCTGGCGGTTTCTCACCCGGCGTTTCTCGTCATCGCTGACGCGCCGGATCGTCGTCCTCAACCTCGGCGGCCTCGTCGTGTTGATGATCGGCTTCCTCCTGCTGAACCAGTTTCGAGCCGACATTATTGCGGCGCGCGTCCAGAGCCTGACCACCCAGGCCAACATCATTTCCGCGGCAATCGCTGCCTCGGCGGCGGTCGACACCGACACGATCACCGTCGACCCGGACAAACTGCTTCAGCTCGCGCCGGGGCAGACAGCCGCGCCGCCAAGCGACGAAGACGCAATTCAGTTCTCCATCAATCCCGAGCGGATCGGACCCGTGCTTCATCGGCTAGTCACGCCGACCCACACCCGCGCGCGCATCTATGATAGCGATGGACGGCTGCTGCTCGATTCGCGTTCGCTGTCCGCCCACGGCGCGGTCGAGCGGTCCGACTTGCCAGACTCGGTGGGGCGGCGGGGGCTGTTCGGCCGGCTGGCCGGGTTCGTCCGGAATCTCTTCGACGCGCCGTCGAAGCCGAGGCCGAGGGACCCTTGGCTGGTCGACGGAAAGTCGGTGCCGGAGGTCGCGGCCGCGCTGAAGGGCAAAACGCAGTCTTCCGCCCGGATCAACGATGAAGGCGAGACGATCGTTTCAGTAGCGGTGCCGATTCAGTACATGATGGCGACGCGCGGGGCGCTGCAGCTGTCGACCCAGGGCGGCGACATTGACCGAGTGATCGCCTCCGAGCGCTGGGCGATCATTCGTTTCTTCGCGGTTCTGGCCTCGGTCATGCTGGTCCTTTCGCTGTCGCTCGCCAACACCATCGCCGAGCCGGTCCGCCGCCTAGCGGACGCGGCCGAGCGGGTGAGGAGGGGCATCCGTTCGCGGCAGCAAATTCCGGACTTTACTTCGCGGCCGGACGAGATCGGCCATCTTTCCCGCGCCCTCCGAGAAATGACGCAGGCGCTCTACAATCGCCTCGACGCCATCGAAAGCTTCGCGGCAGACGTCGCGCACGAACTGAAGAACCCATTGACATCGATGCGCAGCGCGCTCGAGACGCTTCCACGAGTAAAGGCCGGTCACTCGCGGGATCGGTTGATTGCGATTATGCAGCACGACGTGCGACGCCTCGACCGACTGATCTCCGACATTTCCGACGCTTCTCGTCTGGACGCGGAGCTCGCGCGCGGTGAAGCTGGTCCTGTCGACATCGCTGAGCTTCTGCGCGCGGTCGTCGCGATGGCCCAGGATTCGCCCCGCAGCAATGGGGCCAGCATAGAACTGTCAATTCCATTGCGTCGGGGTCGACGTTCCGACTCGCAATATTTCGTGCTGGGCCACGATTCGCGTCTGGCGCAGGTCGTGACGAACCTGATTGACAATGCATGCTCGTTTTCCGAGCCGGGAGGGATAGTTCGCGTGGCCCTTGCCAGGGGCTCGCGCTCAACAAACGGTGAAGCGCCAGAGGAGAGGGTGGTCATCACCGTAGACGACGATGGGCCTGGAATCCCCCCGCATGCGTTGGAGCGGATATTTGAGCGCTTTTATACAGATCGGCCAAGTCAAGGGTTCGGGCAGAATTCGGGCCTTGGCCTGTCCATTTCGCGACAAATCGTCGAGGCGCATGGCGGGCAAATCTGGGCAGCGAATAGATCCGCCGAGGCAAGGGCGGAGAGGGTCTTCGGATCTGGCGTCGTTGCCCCCTGCGACGGGGCCCGGCACGGCGCCGGCGCCCAGTTTGTCGTTGAACTTCCGGCTTTCGTCGCATGAGCGCCATGCAAAGTGGGGGAACCGGGATTCACGCGACCGCCATCGTCTATGGCGAGATGGGGGTGCTAATCCTCGGCCCGTCGGGATCTGGAAAAAGCGCACTGGCGCTCGCGCTGCTCGCAAGAGCGCACGACGCCGCGGCCTTCGGCGCGATTGTCGGCGACGACCGAGTCTGGGTGCGGCAAATCGAGGGGCGGCTCGTGGCATCCGGCTCGTCGAAACTGGCGGGGCTGATCGAGCGGCGCGCCGTCGGTATCGTCGTGGCGTCCAGTGAGCCCGCGGCCGTGATCGGATTGCTCGTCGAACTCAGCGAGCGCGGTCGCGCGTGGCCGCGCCTGCCTGACGAGCCAAACGTCGCGACCATCGAGGGAGTTCGACTGCCCCGGCTTGCGCTCGACCCCAGCCGAAGCGCGGTGGAGCAGGCGCTCGCCGTGGAAGAAAGTCTGGTGGCTATCGCTGCGTCCGGTGCGAAGCGAAAGGGAATTTCGCTTGAACATTGCGCCGCAGTGCACAAAAATAACCGGCTTACGGGCACGCCGGAAGTCTGAGCCGGCCGACTGATGGATCTTTGATGATTGGAATGGTCCTGGTGACCCACGGCCAGCTTGCCACTGGTTTTCGTGCAGCCCTAGAACATGTCGTGGGACCACAGTCTCAGCTCGAGACGATAACCATCGGCCCCGAAGACGACATGGAGCAGCGGCGCTCGGACATCCTCAACGCAGCGGCTCGCGTGCAGGACGGCATGGGAGTCGTAATTCTGACGGACATGTTCGGGGGCACCCCGTCCAATCTGGCGATCTCGGTCATGGACGGCGGCCGGATCGAGGTCATTTGCGGAGTCAATCTCCCTATGCTCATCAAGCTCGCGACGATGCGCGAGACTGCCGATCTCGATTACGCGGTGGTCGAGGCGCGCGAAGCCGGACGCAAATACATCACTGTCGCCAGCAAAGTCCTTGCCGGAAAATGAGCGGGTCTTGCCCTGAAGACGGAGGCCCCTCTCTGCCGGCGTTGGAAAGCGCCTTATCCCGCCAGATGCAGATCGTGAACCGGAAAGGTCTGCACGCCCGCGCCACCGCGAAATTCGTCCAATGCGTCGACCGGTTCGACGCAGACATTAAGGTGTCGCGCTGCGGCGAAACCGTCGGCGGAGATTCGATCATGGGCATTCTGACGCTTGGCGCCGGCCTCGGATCGACCATCACGGTCTTCGCTTCCGGCGCAGAGGCGCGCCAGGCGCTGGAGGCTCTTGCCGAACTCGTCGCCAATCGTTTCGGCGAGGACGAGTGAAGTCGCGCCAGCGATTACATTCGGAAATCTTCGCCTAGGTAGAAACGCCTGACGTCCGGATGGGCGATGATCGCGTCCGGCGGCCCTTCCGTAAGCACATGGCCGCTGTGAATGATGTAGGCGCGGTCGATCAGGCCAAGCGTCTCCCTCACATTGTGGTCGGTGATGAGCACGCCAATTCCACGTCCCTTTAAATGGCGCACGAGATCTTGAATGTCGCCGACCGCGATAGGATCAATGCCGGCGAAAGGCTCGTCGAGCAGCATGAAAGACGGCTTGCCAGCGAGCGCCCGTGCGATCTCGCATCGCCGTCGCTCGCCGCCGGACAGGGCGATCGAAGGAGCCTTGCGTAGGCGCGCGATATCGAACTCGTCGAGCAGTGACTCGAGCGTCGCCTCGCGCGCGTCGCGGTTCGATTCGGTCACCTCGAGCACCGCGCGTATGTTGTCCTCGACATTCAGACCTCGGAATATTGACGGTTCCTGCGGCAGGTAGCCAACGCCCAGCCGCGCCCGCTGGAACATCGGCAGATCCGTCACATCATGACCGTCCAGTTCGATTGCTCCTTTTTCCGGCTTCACCAGGCCGATGATCATGTAAAAGACGGTGGTCTTTCCCGCTCCGTTCGGGCCGAGCAGACCGACGGCTTCGCCGCACCGCACAGAAATGCTGACGTCCTCCACCACCTTCCGGCCACGATAGCCTTTGCCGAGGTGATGCACGGCAAGCAGTCCCTGCCGGGCGCTCCCTTCCCGTGCGCTCTCCGCCAACGAGGAAGATAGGGAGCGCCGCGCGCCGAACCATCTCCGCAGGCCGCGCGTCCCGACTTTTGTGCTGGACGAATCCTCGTTCACAGGCGGGCGCTCATGTCGCATGGATTGGTCTTCGCGCGCCTACTTCGGCTTCGTCGCTTCGCCCGGATTGGCGCCCGCATTGGGCAAGAACTGCCCGTGAACGCGGCCGGATTTGGAGCCGGCGGTATCGATCGTCGCTTGGCTGGTCTTGAGGTCGTACGTCAGCCTGTCACCTTTGGTTGTGTTCTGGCCATCGCTGAGCGTCACGTGACCTATCAGCTGGACCTTGTTCTCGAGCTTGTCGTAGATCGCCCTGTCGCCGGTGGCGACTTGGGTCTTGGAAACCACTGTCACCGGGCCTGTCGCTTCCATTCGCTTAACCCCCGACCCGGGGGGAGAGCCAGTTGAGCCGGCCGACGCGGCTTTCGCGCCGCCCGTCGGCGCCGCGCCGGGAGCGGGGGATCGGTCGAGGAACACGGTCATGACCGAGCAGGTCATCTTCGTGTCACCCTGAATGACGACGACATTCCCAGAATAGATTGCCTTTTTCTCCTTATCGTAATAGACTAATTTGTCGGCGTCGATCGAGACGGGCTCCTTCGAACTCGTGCCCGGAAGGATCTGGATGGGGCTTGAGTCGGTCGTCGCGAGCGGACTGGCCGCCTTGACGGCCGCATTTGGGCGCTGTTCCCCTGCAAGGATCAGCAGCCCTGTCAACAGCGCCATCCGAAAGGACCTGTTCGCCCGGATCGTCATCGACTGGTCCCCTTCGCGTCGGCGTCCGCTGCCGCGCCAACCTGCGGAATGATTGTGGTCCTCACTCGCCCCTCGAAGATCAATTCCTGGCCATTGTTTCGGGCCGTGGCTCGGTCGCCGCTAATGGTCGTTCCGTCGCCGACCTGAACCTCGACGGGCTCGTCGCTCTGGTAAACGCCTGTCTTAAAATCGATGTCGGCGCTGCGCAATCGCACCTCGAATTTGGCGCTGCCGATCCGGACGTTGCTCGATAGCTTCATGCGGTCCGCGACGGTGTCATATACGCCCGCGTCAGCGCTCAAGTGCGTCGTCTCCCCGCCAGTCGAGCCAATTTCGCCAGTAACTTTCTGCATCTCAACGATTGTCGGGCGCCTGATGTCTTGGAGCGCCTTATCGGCCGTAAGAGTGTAGGCCTGTCCGTCGCTGCGGAAGCCGGCGAGCTTGGGCCGAGCCATGGTGATCTTGGTTCCGTCGATTGCAAGATTCGAGAAGCTGAGTGACCCGAGCCTGGTCGAGAAGGGGTTGTAGATCGCGATGAGGACCATCGCGGCCACGGCTCCCAGCGCGCAGGCGAGAAGGGCCTTGCGGAGGAAACGGACCCGCGCAGAGCGCCGGCGCGCGTTGACGAACGCGCGTTCGCGGTCGGACCGCGGCGCGGGCGCGACGCGGCCCTGTCCGGCGCGCGCCGCCGGCCGCTCCGCACCGTTGGCGCCGGCCACCATCGAGTTGCCCTGAAACCCCATTGGTCCCCGCCCCACTATCACAGGGCGCCGATGAAGACGAATTGCATGGCAAAGTTAGGACCACGCCCGAATGGGAGTCCCGATTTCAAAGGCGGCCTTGCGCAAACCCGGAGGCGCGAGCGCGATTTCAGAGCCTTGGGCGTCGAATGGCCGAGTGCTCAATAAGATTCAAACGGTTTCCAAGCGCTTCCGGGCTTCCCAATATTTTCCGAGAGATTCCGAACGTTTCAGAAAATTTCGCGAAATTTTGGCCAATAATACAGCTTTATCAGTTACTTGTCGAATTTACGCGACGGGCCTGTGAGGCGCGATTCCGGGGCGCATCAGCTCGCCCATGTCCCCCATGGGCTGACGGGGTGGCTCCGGGTGATCGGAAGGGTGACGGCGGCGGCAGCCTCCGGCGCCGGGGCCGACGCAGCGGGCTGAGGTTCAGGGGCGAGCGGCGGCGCGACGGCGGGCCCCTCCACCGGCGCAGGGACGCGCGCGGCGGCGACCGCTTGTTCCGTCCTCCTGCACTCGTCGAGAACATGGCTTCTGATTCGAGCCACAAGGGTCTGCATGACCAGCTTGTCGCCATCGCTCACATTCCCCCGCTTCGGGGCGACCTCACGCGCGAGCAATTGGTAGCGGTCGAGCTTCTCGACCGCCTCGATGAACGGCGCGCCCGCCCGCACCTCGCCGCGCGCCAGCGCATTCCCCGCGACCCGCATCGCCTGGCCGAGCCGATCGATCTGCATATGAGCGTGGACTGCGCTTTCGAGCCCCTCCCGGCGTTCCAGGGCCTGCTTGACGATCTGGCGGACGCGCCGCTCGGACAAAGTCGCGCGACGCGGTCTACGGGCGCGGCGCTCCCAGACGATCGATCTGCTGCCGTCCGTTCCGCTAACGCTTAACGGGGGAGGATGTGGCCCGCGCCGGCCCGCAGGGGAGCGGGGAGGGGGACCCGCCCGTCGCGCGTCGAAAGACCGGCTTCCTTTCGGACTCCCTATGGGCGGTGGAGGGGGTGACGCTCGGCTGCTTGGCAATTATCGGATGCTGCACTTTCCTCTCGGTGGTCCGCGCTCGCCGCACGAACGGCGGACAGCCCAGACAGAAGCTGACGACTCGGCCGGAACGGCAGGGAGAAGCCAACAGCGCCTCGTTTGCCTCCGGATGCATTTTGCGCTTAATGCGGTTTCATTGGCGCCCTGTCGGGGCCGGTAGCTCAATGGTTAGAGCCGGCCGCTCATAACGGTCTGGTTGCAGGTTCGAGTCCTGCCCGGCCCACCAAGCCCGTGGAGATTGCGCTGAATATCAGGCATTGGGAATTTAGCCGAGCGAGTTGCCCGCAGCTAAGAGCGTAAACCGATACGCCCTGAGGTGCGCGCAGGTGTAGGGGTCGCGCTTCATTTCGTCTCCACTACGTCGACGCATTTTCGAACTTGCACCCAGCTGCCTGCTCTGAGTTCTACTTGTTCAACGCCGAGCGAGGAACGACTTGCGGGTTTGCTGAGTTTTCGGTGCGAGTCCTTCGACCTCGGCAGGAGACGGAACCAATGAAGATCGCGCAAATCAGTCCTCTGCTCGAGAGCTGTCCGCCCCGGCTGTACGGAGGGACGGAGCGCATTGTCTCCTATCTGACCGAGGAGCTGGTGCGCCAGGGTCACAACGTTACGCTATTCGCAAGCGGCGACTCCCTCACTTCCGCCCGACTTATCCCATTCTGCGAGACAGCGTTGCGCCTAGACCCGCGCATCAAAGATCCGGTTCCGCAGCATGTCGTCATGCTCGATCGCGTCCGCGCTCTGGCCGACGCTTTCGATGTTCTCCACTTCCATGTCGACGTCTTGCACTATCCGCTGATCCGAGACTTCGCCGACAGAACCGTCACGACCCTGCACGGCCGGCTGGATCTTCCGGAGCTCAAGCACGTCTACTCGACCTTTTCCCACGTGCCGCTCGTCTCGATCTCCAGCGATCAGCGCAGGCCGATGCCGCCAGTGAACTGGGTCGGCAAGGTGCATCACGGCCTCCCAGTGAACTTGCTGCCCTTCAACCCGTCGCCGAAAGGCGACTACCTCGCCTTCCTCGGACGCATTTCGCCCGAGAAAGGTCCCGATCGAGCCATCGAGATCGCCACACGCGCGGGCGCAAGGCTGAAGATGGCTGCCAAGATTGATCGAGTTGATCAAGACTATTGGGAGGAGGTGGTCAAGCCGCTGGTCGACGCGCATCCGAACGTGGAATTTGTCGGCGAAATCAATGATCGAGAAAAGGGCAAATTCCTCGGAGAAGCCACGGCGCTGTTGTTCCCGATCTGCTGGCCTGAGCCTTTCGGCATCGTCATGATCGAAGCCATGGCCTGCGGCACGCCCATCATCGCCTTTCCCGCGGGTTCCGCGCCCGAGGTGGTTGACGACGGGATTTCGGGCTGGCTGGTCAACGACGTCGACGAGGCCGTCGCGGCCGTGAGGCGCGCCGAGACCTTTGACCGGACGAAGGCGCGCGCGCGTTTCGAACGCGACTTCACGATCGACCGCGTCGCCCGCGACTATTTGAACATCTACCGCAACCTATCCGGCGTACGCCGCGCGGCGGCCCAGCGGGTCCGGCGCTTGGCCGCGGCCGGGTGGTCGACGCCGGTCGCTCCGACGGTCATCGCGTTAGGCGAGGGCGCGCGTTCCACGAGGCCGGTCTCCGCGCGCGCCTTGGTCAGGGTGCCGGCACTGTCGAGCGCGGCCGCCGCGAAGGACTGAGTTAGACGCTATCAATTGATCGTAAGCACACCGATCGATCCCCGTCGTTCGAGGACGTCCACGATGACGTGCCGGTCCGAGCGACGAAGGGCGACGTCCGCGCTGCCGCCCTTCATCCGCAGCCCTCTCAAGATCACTTCATCCAAGAACGGGGGAAGCACGGGCTCTCGAAATGTCACGCGTTGCGCATCGGTGTCGAAGGCCAAACCGGCGCAGGATTGGATGAGATAAAGCGGAGCGGCTGCCGCCCAGGCCTGGGGCATGCAGGCCACCGGATAGAAAGTCGGTCCGCGGGTCTGTTGACGTGGAAATCCGCAGAAGAGCTCCGGAAGGCGGCGCAGATCGACATAGGTCGAAGCGCTGAACAGGCTCTCGAAGACTTTGGCGGCCTCGCGACGGAAGCCGTAGCGGGCGAATCCCGCCGCGATTAGAGCATTGTCGTGCGGCCAGACAGAGCCATTGTGATAGCTCATGGGATTGTAGCGCGCCTCCGTTGAAGCGACGGTGCGGATACCCCACCCGCAGAAGCACGAGCTGCCCATCAGGGTCCGAACAACCGGTTCTGCCCGCTCGTGATAGGCGATCCCGGAGAACAGCGCGTGACCTGCGTTGGAGGCCCGGACGCGGCACGGATTTTTGCCGCCGTCCAGCGCGAGGATGTAGGTGCCCAATTTCGGATCGAAAAACCAATCGTCGAATCGGGACCGCATCGCTTCCGATTTCTTCCTGAAATCGGCCGCACGCTCGACATGTTCCAGTCGCGATGCGATGCGTTCAGCGGCCTGCCAGGCCGCGTACACATAGGCCTGCACCTCGACGAGGGCGATCGGACCCTCCGCCAGGCGCCCGTCGGCATGGAAGATCGCGTCGTGGCTATCCTTCCACCCTTGATTGGCCAAGCCCTGTCCGGTTCGCCTCTCGTACTCGACGAAACCGTCACCGTCCCGATCACCGTAGCGTTCGATCCAGTTCAGAGCCAACTCGATATGCGGCCACAGCTTGCCCACGGTTTCAACATCCGCCGTTCGCTGGAGATATTCCCCTGCGAGCATGACGAAGAGGGGGGTCGAGTTCGACGCTGCCGTAGTATCGGCGGAACGGAACCTCGCCAAGGTTCGCCATCTCCCCGTGACGCGCTTCGTGCAAAATTTTTCCCGGCTCGGCATCGGCCGCGTCATCGGTCTCGACCGCCTGTGTCGCGGCTAGATGCCCCAGCACGCCTCGGGCGATGCTCGGATCCAGCCAGAGCATTTCGAGCGCGGTGATGATGGCGTCGCGCCCGAAGACCGCGCTGAACCACGGAATGCCGGCATATGGATAGAGCCCTTCGGGCAGCCGCGTCATCAGCATGTAAAGGTCCGCGATGCTGCGGCGCGCGGCCTCGTTGAAGATGTCGTTCGACGTTTCGACCGAGGCCGCGCGCGACGAGGAAGCCCGCAACTCTCGCCGCGCGTCGCGCAGACCGATGAAGAACGCGCGCAGCGGCGGCCGCGCCGAGTCTTCCTGCCGGCAATCGATTTCGATGAAGATCGACAGGGTTTCTCGCGGATCGAGATCGAGCGCGTAGGTCGCCCGGTTGGCCGAGAGGGTGGCTGGCTTTGGATCGAAGCGTAACGTGGTCGATCGCCGCACCTTGTCCAGCCCGACGTAGCTAAGGGTCACGACCGCGTCGTCGACTTCGGGCGCGAGGGCCTCGCCTCGCTGCTTCCGATGCGCCCCGCGAACCTCGAACAGGTCAGCGAAATCGGCGGCGAAGGCAATTCCGATTTGAATGCGGCGTCGCCGATCGTCGAAATTGCGAATGCTAAGTTTTTCGAAACAGCCCGCCTGCCATAGAAACCGCGTCCTACGCAGATGGATCAGATCGTGTTCAATTTTCAAACGCTCCGGATCCTCAAACAGGTCCGGATTGGTCAAGTCGCACGTGAGCGTGGCGTTGTCGTCGCGCAGGGTCGAGCTCAAGAGCATGGGCCGCGCGCCTTCCACCGTCACTGTGAAATTTGAAAGATGCCGGGTGTCCCGGTGATAGAGGCCCTCCGCGCTTCCAGGGGCGGAAATGGCGTCCCCGTAGTTGTCGAACACGCCGAAGGAGTCGCCATGCTTGAGAATAAGTCTCCGAGCGTCCTGAAGCGACACTGCCGCCGTTATGGCAAATGTCTCGTGCAATTTGGACGCGGCCTTTTCCTTGGGTGCGCGCGCGCCTGCCGTTTGATCTGCTTTTTCCATTTTCCGCCGATCGTTCATCGCCGACCCGTACGCCAATAATAAGCTGAGCTTGCAAAGGTCACAAATAGCAAAGCCGCTATGAGAAGGTCAGTATGGTCGGCCCTTCAAGGCGGTTGTCAGGCGAAACCATCCCCAAACGGGGGCGGGCCGGAAAGCGCGTCGCCAAGGCATCTTAGGCGATCTGGCGCTTGCGTTTTGTGCCCGGCCCTTGCATAGGGCCGGCCGTCTCCCGATAAGCAGGCTTCGTCAATGGGTTTCAAATGTGGCATCGCCGGTTTGCCGAATGTCGGCAAGTCGACGCTCTTTAACGCCCTGACGCAGACGGCTGCCGCCCAGGCGGCCAACTATCCGTTCTGCACGATCGAGCCCAATGTCGGAGAGGTGGCCGTGCCCGACCCTCGGCTGGCCGCTCTTGCGCAGATCGCCTGCTCGAAGGAGATCATCCCGACGCGGCTGACCTTCGTCGACATTGCCGGCCTCGTGCGCGGCGCGTCGAAGGGCGAGGGTCTCGGCAACCAATTCCTCGCCAATATTCGCGAGTGCGACGCCATCGCCCATGTCGTCCGTTGCTTTGAAGACGGCGACGTCACTCATGTCGAGGGCCGCATCGATCCGCTGTCGGATATCGCGACGATCGAGACCGAGCTGATGCTGGCCGACCTCGAGAGCCTCGAACGGCGGATCGTCGCCATGGAAAAGAAGGCCAAGGGAGGCGACAAGGTTGCGAAGGAGGCATTGGCGCTCGCCGAACGCAGCCTTGCCGAGTTGCGCGAGGGCCGGCCAGCGCGCGCCGCAGGAGTGAGCCGAGAGGAGCATGATCTCTTTCAGTCGCTCGGCCTTCTGTCCTCGAAGCCGGTGCTCTATGTCTGCAACGTCGAAGAGGCTTCCGCCGACAAGGGCAACGCCTACTCGGATCAAGTGAAGCAGCAGGCCGCCAAGGAGGACGCAGCCGCCGTCGTCGTCTCGGCCAAGATCGAAAGCGAAATCGCCATGCTGCCGGAAGCTGAGCAAAAGGATTATCTCGAGGCGGTGGGCCTCCACGAACCGGGGCTCAATCGCGTCATCCGCGTGGGCTACGACCTCCTTCATCTTGTCACCTTCTTCACCGTCGGCCCGAAGGAAGCGCGAGCATGGACGGTTGAGACGGGATCTAAGGCGCCGGAGGCGGCCGGGGTCATCCACACCGATTTCGAAAAGGGCTTCATTCGCGCCGAGACCATCGCCTACGAGGACTACGTGGCCTATCGCGGCGAGGCTGGAGCGCGCGATGCAGGCAAGTTCCGCCTCGAGGGCAGGGACTACATCGTCGCCGACGGCGACGTGATGCATTTCCGATTCGCCAATTGATCGCCATGTCGGGCCTGCTCACTTTCGAAGATTTTCCGGCCGGCGAAGTCGTCGAATACGGCGGCGTGGAAGTCTCCGCGCGGGAGATCGTCGACTTCGCGTGCGAGTTTGATCCACAGCCTTTCCATCTCGACGAAGAGGCCGCTAAATCGATGACGGACGGCCTCATCGCCTCAGGTTGGCACACTTGCGCCCTGCTCCTGCGGATGAATTGCGACTCGTTTCTCATGCGCGCGATAGTCCTGGCGGACCCGGGCATTGACGAGATCCGGTGGGCGCGTCCGGTGCGCCCCGGTGACCGTCTGCGAGTGCGTCGGCATACGCTCGATGTGCGTCCGGGCGACGGCGGCCCTCACGCTGGCGCGGTCGAGTTCCTATACGAGGTCGTCAATCAGGACAATGTGGTCGCGATGACGCAGCGCAGTCGGTTGATCTTAAGTCGCCGCGGCGGGCGCTTGGACTAGCGATGTTCTACGAGGACACGCAGATTGGCTCCGTGACGGAACTCGGGTCGACCGAGTTCACGCGCGAAGCAATCGTCACTTACGCCCGGCAGTTCGATCCGCGCGTTCTTGCCGCTGACGCGAGCCAGGACGGGCTCCTTTTCGCCTCGGGGCTGCATGTGGCGAGCGCGATGATGCGCCGCCTGGTGGAGACGCGCGCCACGATGCGGGAACTCATGGCGACGCGGGGCGAATCCTTGCCCGAACTCGGCGTGTCTCCCGGTTTCCAAGGAATGCGCTGGCCCCAACAGGTCCGGGAGGGTGACGTGGTTTCGTATTCAATGAAGACAATTTCTAAGCGAGAGACCTCGAAACCGAAATGGGGGCTTGTCGGCAACAGCTTTCGCGGCGTAAATCAACTAGGTGTGGATGTGCTTATTTTTGCGAGCGTCGTTCTGGCGGCGCGCAAACCGCAAGAAAAATAGCTTCCATCCTGGCTTCGACTAGGATTTTTTGGCGCGACCGGCTAGGTTGGCGCGCCGCATCGGGGCAACCGAGACGGCTCGGGGCCGCACTATTTGTGAAATCCGGCGGCAGGGCCTTCCGGTTTCGCTTGAGGGGACGCCAATGGCAATCGATCTCGTCGGTTTAGTATCGCAATTCCTTACGCCGCAGTTGGTCGGGAACTTGGCTCGGGCGGCCGGCGTCAACGAAACGGTGGCGCAGAAGCTGGTCAGCGCCGCGATCCCCGTGGTGCTCGGAGCCCTCGCCACGACGGCGGCGGCCCCCGGCGGCGCGCAGAAGTTGGTTGACGCGGTCTCGAACTCCGACCCTGATCTGTCGACCAATCTGGCCAGCGCGATGAACACCGGTAATGTGCGGGCCCTCAACGATGGCGCCAATCTGCTTGGCGGCCTCCTCGGAGGCTCCGGCCTGTCGAATATTGTGGGCGCCTTGAGCCAATATTCCGGGGCGACCCATCCCGCGGCCCAGGCGGCGCTCGGCGCCGTCACGCAGTCGACAATCGGCGCGATCGGCCAGCAAGACCCCTCTAACTGGTCGGACCGGCAGTCGATCGCGGCGATGTTCGGAGCGCAGAAGGATGCGATCGCCGCCGCGATTCCCGGCGAGATTTCCCGGGCCCTTGGCGCGACCGGTCTTCTGGCGGGTCTTGGCGGCCTTCGAGCCGACCCTATCCGGTCGACGAGCGCGGCGACGTCCCGGCCGGCGGCGCCGGCAAGCGCGCCGGCCAGCCCCGCGCCCGGCCAGACCCCGAGCGCTGCGGCGTCCCGGCCGGCCACTCCGCCGAGCCCGCCGACCAGCCCCACCCCCAGCCGGGCGCCTGTTTCTCCGGCCTCGAGCGGATTCCCCACGTGGGCGATCATTCTGCTGATCGTTATAGTCCTCGCCGCGATCTGGTGGTGGTTCGCGAGTTCCCGTCGGCCGGCGGAGCCCGCGAAGACCGGCATGCTGCAGGCGCCGGTCGAACTGGCGCTGACGGCGCTGCCCGGACCTCGGGCCTAAACCGGATCCGAGGCGGCCCGATGAGCTTGGGCGTGTCCGGGCGGCCAGGCGTTGGGGCGACCGGCGATCAGACAGGGGCGCGGCGGACCCATGTCGCCACGTTTTTCCTCCTTGGCCTCGCAGGGCTGGCCGCGGGTTGTTCGAGCCGTCCGTACGGAGATCTGATCGTCGGCACGGGCGCGCCGGCCGCCCGTACGGTCGACCTCCTCGTGGCGACCACGCGCGCGCCGGTCATCGAGCCGCCAGGCGTCATGTTTGGCGGCGCCCGCGGTAGGGGCCTCGATTTCGCGGACATCGTCGTGTCCGTGCCGCCGGACGGCGCGCGCACGCCCGGTGACGTGCAGTGGCCTTCGAGACCCCCGGGCGATCCCCAACACGATTTCGTGACGCTCCGGGCCGACCGTATGGACCTCGCGCAGGCCAAAGCGGAATTCAACGCGCGGGTCGTCCGCACCCCTGGGCGCAAGGTCCTCATCTTCGTGCATGGCTACAACACCCGCTTCGAAGAAGCTGTCTACCGCTTCGCTCAGATCGTGCACGACGCGCGAGTGGACGTCGCGCCGGTGTTGTTCACCTGGCCTTCGGGCGGCAATGTTGTCGACTACGTCTACGATCGCGACAGCGCGATGTATTCGCGCGACGCGTTGGAGGCTGTTCTTCAGGCGCTGGCGGACAATCGGAACGTCGGATCCATCTCGATCCTCGCGCATTCGATGGGCAACTATCTTACCGTCGAAGCGCTAAGACAGATGTCCATCCGTGATCGCGGATTGCCGTCGAAAATCCGGGACGTTATGCTCGCCTCCCCCGATATCGACGTTGACGTGTTCCGCCGCCAGATCGCCGAGATCGACACAGAGCCGAGGGCGACAGAGTTCACACTGTTCGTGTCGCGCGACGATAAAGCGCTTGGCCTGTCGAGCTTCCTCGCGCGCGACTCAACCAGATTGGGCGCGCTTGATCCCACTAAAGAGCCTTATTTTTCGATGCTCGAAAAGGCCCGGGTGAACGTCGTCGACCTGACCCACGTGGCGTCTAACGACATCGCCAACCACAGCAAGTTCGCCACCGGCGAGGTGGTCGCTGCGATCGGCGACCGTCTGGCGCAGGGACAGACGCTCAACGATGCGAAGCCCGGACTTGTGGAATTGCTTGGCGTCTTCACCAACGGCGCCATTGGCACGGCCGCCAACGTCGCCCAGGGCGCCGTCACGGCGCCGACGCGGCTTCTCGACCCGACCCGGAACGAGAAGTCCGTCGACACCGCGGAGGACTTTGCCACGCTGAACTAATTGGCGCAGGCTCGTCTCAGGCTCGCCGAGCTTTCCTTGACAGCCTGCAAACTGTTGCACTTTGACCTTTGGTGAACGGCCGAATTGGCGGGAACCCGCCGCCATCGCAAAGCGTTGCCTCGGCTCGATCCAACAACTAGCTAATGGAATAGTCGGCGGAACAAGTTTGCGGCGGGGCTGTTAGTCGGGACCGGAGGTCGACGTGACGGCAACGCGAGGCGAAAAATCCCCCGCCGTGCGAGACGAAGGCAGATTCCGGGCTCCCACCTCCAAAGAGGACGTCGCGGAGCGCCCGCCCGCTCCCGACGCTGATCAGCCGGGCACAAAGCAGGAAAAGAAAGAGAAGACTGGGAAGGGCGGCGGCCGTTCTTGGGTCGCCCGCCATAAGCTCGCAACGGCCGCGGTCGCCTTTCTCATTCTGGCTGTGATCGCCGGGGGGGTTGCGTATTGGCTGAACGCCAGCCAATACGCAGATACCGACGACGCCTTCATCGACGCCCACCCGAGCGCGATCAGTGCGCAGGTGTCCGCCGCGATCACGGACGTCCCCGTAACCGACAACGAGATCGTGAAGCCCGGGCAGATCCTTCTGCGGCTCGACGATCGCGATTACGTCGCCGCGGTGGCCCAGGCGAAGGCGCAAATCGCCCAAGCCGAGGCGACAATTACCTCCGCCGAAGCTCAGACGACTGCGCAGCGGGCGACAGTCAATCAAATGTCCGAGCAGGTGATGCAGGCGGAGGCAGCCCTCACTTATTCCAAGGACCAGTATCAACGAGCCGAAACCCTGCTGAAACAAGGCGCTGGGACATTGCAGCAGGCCCAGCAGACCAATTCCGACCTCATCCAGAAGCAGGCTGCGCTGGACGCGGCCGAGGCGGGCCTCACTGAGGCGAAACGTCACCTCGCAGTGTTTGCCGCTCAGCGTCAGACCGGCGAAGCGCAGCGCAACGCGGCGGAGGCTCAGCTCGCCCAGGCGGAGGCCAATCTGTCCCGCGCCGTCATTGTCGCGCCGTTCGAGGGCCACGTGACGCAATTGACCGCCGCGAAAGGAGACTACGCCACGCCCGGGCAAACGTTCATGGAGATCGTCCCGCTCCACGTCTGGGTGACCGCCAATTATCGCGAGACGCAGCTGGCCGACATGCATGTCGGCGACCCCGCCACACTCTGTATCGACGCCTACGGCAAGTGTTTTCCTGGCCATGTCCAAAGCTTTCAGGCGGGCAGCGGCACCGCCTTCAGCCTGCTTCCGGCGGAGAATGCGACCGGCAACTACGTCAAGGTCGTGCAGCGCGTGCCGGTGAAACTCGTGTTCAACAAACAGCCCGACCTCTTGCTCGGTCCTGGCATGTCGGTGACGCCGTCGGTCCAGGTGAAATGACGGCTATTCCAGCTGAGTCGGGTTGGGAGTTGAGCCGCTCGGCCGCAGGATCGCACAACCCGTGGCTCATCACGATCATCCTGTCGATGGCGACGTTCATGACGGTGCTCGACACCTCGATCGCCAATGTCTCGCTCTTGAATATCGCCGGAGCGCTCGGAACGAGCGTCGACGAGGCCACTTGGATCCTCACCAGCTATCTGGTGGCCAACGCCGTCATCCTGCCGATCAGCGGCTGGCTGTCCGACGTCATCGGCCGGAAGCGGTTCTACATGCTGTCGGTCGGACTGTTCACCGGCGCCTCCTTTTTGTGCGGGATCGCGCCGAATCTCATGTTCCTGATCGCGGCCCGCGTGCTCCAGGGCATCGGAGGCGGCGGCATGGCGCCGAGCGAACAGGCGATGCTGGCCGATTCTTTCCCGCCGTCGAAGCGGGCGCAAGCCTTCGCAGCCTACGGAGTGGCCGTCATTGTCGCGCCGGCGCTCGGGCCGACGATCGGTGGTTATATCACCGACAATGTCTCCTGGCATTGGATTTTTTTCATCAACGTGCCGGTCGGCGCATTGTCGCTCGCGCTTGTCGCAACGTTTGTCGACGAACCCCCGGCCCTGGTGAGAGAACGTCTGGCGCTGTGGCGGGGGGGCCTCCGCATCGACTGGGTCGGCTTCGTGCTGGTGGGGCTGGCGCTCGGCTTCCTGGAGATCGTACTCGACAAGGGACAGCAGGACGACTGGTTCAAATCGACCTTCATCATCGTCTGCGCGATTGTGGCGGGCGTGGCGTTTCTCGCGTTCGTGCCGTGGGAGCTTACACGCGACGATCCGATCGTGGACATCAGCCTGATAGGGCGTCGTCAGTTCGGTACGTCGTTCTTCATCATGATGGCAGTCGGCGCGGTCCTGTTCGGCACCACGCAGCTCATGCCCCAATTGCTGCAGGAAAATTTCGACTACACCGCCACGCTGGCCGGTCTCTCGCTGATGCCGGGAGGCTTTGCGTCGATGACGAGCATGTTGGCGGCCGGGCAGATCAGCCGCTTCGTTCAGCCGCGATACATGATGGCGGGGGCGCTGCTGGCGATTTCGATCGCGCTCTATCACTTCACCGCGCTGTCGCCTGGCGCGGACTTCGACTGGTTCGTCTGGGCGCGGGTCTTCCAGATGGCCGGAATTCCGTTCCTGTTCCTGACGATCACGAGCTATTCCTACGTCGGGCTGCCATGGGGAAAATCGGGACAGGCGTCGGCGCTGATCAACGTCGCCCGCAATCTCGGCGGCAGCATTGGCATTTCGGCGGTTCAGACCCTGCTGGCGCGACGGGAGCAGTTCCATCAGGCGCGCCTCGATGCGAACATCACCCCCTCGTCGCTCGCCTATGCCCACACGCTCAAGCTCGCTTCGGCCTATTTTGCCCAGCACGGGTCGAGCGCGGTTGAAGCTCAGCGCCAGGCGGTGGCCTGGATCGGCCAGACGCTTTTGAACCAGGCGACCTTCTTCGCCTATATCGACGTGTTCGGGGCGCTGGCGCTGTTCGCCCTGCTGCTCGTCCCCGCCTCCTTCCTCCTGCAGCGGGTCGACCTGAAGGCGGCCCCGCGAAGGGGGGCGCCGTCGCATTAGACGCCGGGGAAGCTGAACGGAGCAGCAGGCGTCGGCTTGACGCGGCGAGTTGCCTTCGCGCAAATGCGCGCAAGCTCGAGAAGAGCACGGGAGGGAAGCATGCTGCGTTTTTTGGCTGCGATCGCTGTCGTTCTGACGTCGGCGGCGGCTCATTCGGCCGACGTGAGGGGCGAGTGGGCGCGCGACGACGGCAAGGCCAAGGTGCACTTTGCCGGCTGCGGGGGCGATGCGGTCTGCGGCTCGATATCCTGGCTTCGCGATCCGAAGAACGATCCGGGGAAAGTCGGGCAACAGGTATTCTTCGGCATGAAGCCGCAAGGCGACAACATCTGGGCGGGGAAGGCCTTCAATCCGGAGGACGGCAGAACCTATAGCGGCAAGATGACCCTTTCGGGCGACCGCCTGACGACCGCCGGCTGTGTGCTAGGCGGACTCATCTGCAAGTCGATGGGCTGGAGCCGGGCGCGCTGAGGGGGGCCGGCAGCCGAACGAAGCCGCTTCCTGTCGCTGCCCGCTCGACATGCAGGCGGATGGCTCCTTTTTGGGCGAGGGTGGCGCCAGTCGAAAGATCCCAAACTCGCGCACCGATCTCTTCGCCTCGTTCGCCGGGCTGGCATACGCTTTGCTTACCTGGATGGCGCTTGCATGAACGTTTTGGACGCAGCCAGAAATGCCCTTGGAAGAGATCAGGTTGCCCCCTGCCCGCGTGGCCCCTGCGCGCATGCGCTTTCGGCGAATGTACGCTCAAACGGAAGGGGCGATCCGGCTGCACAGCTTCTACGCCCAGTTTCCGCACCTGCGCGAGATCGAGTTCGCAATCGTCGGCGGCCACGATGTCGTCGTCTATGCCCTGCGAGAAAGCGACGAATTGAAGCGGGCTTGCGGCCTGTATCATTTTGCCTTGCGTATCGAGGGCTGGCGCGTGGACGCTTAAGCCGCAAAAAGAGCCGCCGAGTCGAACCGCCATTGGCCCGCCCGCAATCATGATTTCGGCGCGATGGCCGCGATGCGGAATTCCGGCGCGAGGACCTTGCGATTAGGATAAGCCAATCAGCTTCCGCAGAGGAAACTTCGGAACGCGTTCCGGACCATTGAAACGACAAAGGTAACACGGAAAGCACTTGACAGAATTACAACTGTGTGGATTGTACGAACGTCTCGTCACCTTGTTTATCTGGGACCTCGGGGAAGCGGCAATGGTCGGCTCGGTCGCATCTCTCTACGCTTATATGCTCGGTACTTGTGTGGGCGCCGCTGGCGGAATTGCAGTCGGCTATTTCCTCAACAGACTGCGACACGCCAACTTCAAGACCCCCGCGCGGCCAGGATAGCGAGCGCCCAACTGTCTTCAGCAGCGGCAGTCCGTCTTCAGGCGCGCCCCTCGTCCCAGCCCCATGGAGAACGCCGCCTTCGCGGATTGACATCGTGCCGGATCCTCAGTCGCCCCTTCGGGCGTAGGGACCGTAGATGTCGTCGAGTTGATACCTGATCGCAGCCGCCCGTCGGCCGCTATGATCGGAAAGCAGCCCGCACTTGCGCTCATACCAGACGAAGCCGAGGACAATTCCGCCAGCGCCGCCGACACACAAGCCGAGCGCGAAGGAAGAGAGAAGCGCGAAAAAGCTCATGGCGTTCCACCCGTTCTCAACGGACTCCCGCGCAGCCGCATCTCTCGCTAGCCGCCCGGCTCCCCCGATCAGGTAGTCCCCACCGGGGAGCAATGCGTTAAAATTGTGTCAGAACTAAGTTGACCTCAGATCTCCAAGACAGAAATTGATGCACGCTAGGCAGTTGTGGCGTTACGACGAAGTAAAAGAAGCGATGGATGCGCCCGTGAATTAAGATCATACGGCCGTCAGGTGCGCCTTTTTCGCGGCGCCGCGCACCGCCTTTCAATGCAGCTTACATTGGACAGCGCATTCGCCTCGGCAAAAACAGGAGCGGCCCGAGGCGCAATCCCTCGAGCCGCTCTGCTATCGCGTGGCCCCGGCTCCCCGTCCGTCTCCCCTTCCGAGGCCACTCGTTTTTCAAGCACGAACATTACAGGATGTCCATAATTTTTTAATCCCCCGTTAATCTTCGACTGGCTGCCCGCGCAGGCGCGTGTCCGGCCGTTCCTCCGGAAATCGGCCTGGGATTGCAAAATGGACGACGCTCGGCGTTGTGGGCAGCCGCGTTCGGCCCGCCGCACGGCATGTGACTTTTCCCACAACGGTCCAGAGCGAGAGACGTCAAAAGTGGCGTCATCGACGGCGCCGGGACGTCGACAAGCTTTCGGGATGGTCCCGCAGCGAAGCGTCCCGATCAGCGCCGCGACGACGAACCAAGAAGGAAATTGTGTCATGAACATCGGAGCTAAGATCATCGTCTCGGCCGCATTCCTCGCTCTCTCGGCGCCGGCCTTTGCCCATGGAATGGGCGGCCACTTCTTCGGAATGGGCGGCGCGGGCGACCACATGGGCGACATGAGCCACCAGACGATGACCGTCGATCACGACGGTGACCATCAGAACGTCGAGAACTGGCAGGACAAGACCTCGAAGACGATCGACAAGACCAACACCAGCCGCCTGAAGACTGTCAAAATCCGCGAGGTGCTTCGCATCGAACGGGAGATCCGACGGCTCCGCTTCGAGCTCGTCAGGCTGAGGCTGGAAGGCCGCAGCGAGAGCGTCGAGGCTCGCTTGCTGCGGTTCCAGGTCGAGGCCCTCGACAAGCAGCTTGCCGTGAGGAACAGCTGACCAGCCCCTACCCGTGGCGCCCGGCCCTTTGGGCCGGGTTCCTTTTTTGAAAGCGTCGGCGTGTCTGATGGTGCGCTGCGAGCCGAACCGCCGTAATTTCGGCGACGGCGCCCCGTATATGGGGCCCATCCGTAGCCGGAGGCCGCCCATGACTGCGCCGTTGCAATATCAGGTCCGCTTCGATCTTGCCGACGCTGAGCGGGCGGAGGCGCTGGCCCGCGGGCAGGCCGAGCCTGCGCTGGCGCCGCTCGTCGCGGCGCTGGCGCGGCATCGCGCCGTAGCGAAGCGCCAGTACGATGCCTTCGCCGAGTATGTCGCTGCGGCCGAGCAGCACGGCGTCGACCAGTTTCCGCTCTACGCCTGGACCAAGGCGACGATCGAGAACCCGGCGAAGAAGGAGAAATATCTCAAGTCCTTCACCCTCCACGTCGAGGGCCGGGAGGTCTATGACCAGGCGGCGGCCGACGCGCTCGAGGCGGACCTCGAGCCGCTCGCCGAAGCCGGGGTCATCGCCCGGCTCAAGAAGTACGACACTGACCCCGCCCACAATCCGCAGCCGCCGGCCCAGCCGAGATAGGCTCGCGATCCGAGAAGCGGGATGACTTCAGGTTGACTCGGAGCCGTCGCTGAACGTTTCAACGCGATTGCATCGCCGTCGCCGTTGATGAACGTCTCGCGGTTCGCCTCGAAGGCGGCGCGAATCGCGCGGACGACGCGATCGCAGTCGCAGGGCCCCCCGGCGGATAGCCAGAAACGGTGCGGCCTTGGCGCCGCATGGCCTCGAGAATGCGCTCGGCGCTGCGAAAATCCGCAGCGTCGAACTCTTCGAGAAGTCTTGTCACGACCAGAATTCCGGTCAAGCTGATCTTCTACAGTTGGGGCATGCCTGCGTTATCTAAGATATTGACATGATTGGCGCCGAGGGGCTCTGAACGAGAAAATGTAGTGTCACGTATGTTATATATCACATTGATTTTATTTAATATTTGTTGAAGACCGTAAGGACCAAGAGTGAGTCGCGCAGGCTTCCGCTATGTATGTCCGCAAGAGGACCTGTAATTTGACTGATCTTCGACAGTCGGCGAAGCGAAGCCTTTGATCGCGCACGGAAAAGCGCGCTGGGGCGCGGGCGTGGCACTACAAAACGTAATGAGCGCGTAAATCAGGCGTCCACAATCTGGCGCAGCGTCGGCGGCAGGGCGACGCCGAGGGCGGACAGCGCGAGGCTGGTTCCGGGGCGTGGGGCCGAGCGCATGAGGAAGCGCTTGCCGTCCTGCTCGACCTCGGTCGCGGTCAGCGAGTCGAGGTCGGCGATCACGTCGGGCCAAGAGGCGCGGGCGCCGTTGGCGGCCGAGGCGAGGCGGTCCTCCAGCTCCTTCTTCAGAACGAGCGCGAGAAAGCTGCAGGCGACGTGGCCGCGGATCGTTTCATCGAGCTTGTGATAGATCGGCCGCGTGTCGAGCAGACTTTTTGTCGTTCGAAACGTCCGTTCAACGGTCCAGAGTTGTTTGTAGACGAGCATCGCCTCCAGCGGCGAGAGATGCGCATTGGTCCGCAGCACGAACACGCCGTCGAACTTCGCGTCCTCCTCGACCTTGGCGCGGTCGATGGCGAAGCCGTCGCCCTGCGGGTTGGCGAGGAAACGGCGATAGCCCTTGTTGCCGACGCGGCTCTTGTCGCCCTTCTTCAACTGCCGCTCCAGGGCGGCGACAATTGTCGCGCGGTTGGCGGCGTCCTTGCTCATCTCGTAAAGTTTGGGCACACGATCTAGCGCCGTCCGGCGAGCTTCACCGCCCCTTGGCCTCGTAGTCGACCTCGCGCCTTTCCTTCCTCAGAACGAAGGGAACGAACGGCGCGGGATCGTCGAGAACGAGCTCGCGCACCAGTTTGTCGGTTCGCTCGCGCACGCCGAGAACATAGAGCAGGCCTTCGCGCTTCGAGTTCGGCGATCGCCTCCGCGCTGATCATGCCGCGGTCGGCCACGACGCAGACGCGGTTGATGCGGAAGCGGCGCTGCAGGCGGTCGATCGCCGGGATCAGGCTGTTCACGTCGGCCGTGTTTCCTGGCCACATCTCGGTGCGCACCGGCCGGCCGTCGCCGTCGAGCAGCACGGCCAGGATCATCTGGTTGAGATCGGGCCGATGGTCCTTGGAGAAGCCGCGCCGTCCAGCGTCTGGCCGCCCGCGCCCTCGAAATAGAGGCTGGTGGTGTCCATGAACACGATGTCGAGCGTGGTCAGGAGGTCGCGCGAGAGGCGAACAGTTCCTCCTCCAGAACGTCCTTCACGCAGCGCGGGGCAAACAGAATCGCGGCGTCCTGCTGGTCTTTCGGCAGTTCCTCACCCAGCCACGCCATCGTGCGATAAAGATGATGCAGATCGATCTTGTCGACGCCGTCGATGCGGTAGTCCTCGCGCCAGCGATCGGCGGCCCGGTCCGAGCCGCCGCAGATGAGGCGGTGCAGCACGGTGAGAAACGCCGCTCGCTCCAGCGGACTCATGCTCGCGGTTCCTCGCCAGGCGTTCGATCACGCTCCGGCAGCCCGTCTCCTCCACACCCGCTCGAAGGCGAGCGCCGGACCGATGCGTCGGGTCGAGATCGTCGTCGCCTCTCCCGGTCGAGCCCGTCGAGCACGATCGCCTTCTCGGAAAAGCCCGCCCCCGAGCGCAAGAGACGCTCCAGCTTGCCGCTCTCCCGCAACTCGTCGATCCGCCCGAGCGTCGCGATCACCTGCTGGCGCACCGCCGCGCCCTCGCGCCGGCTCTCGACGATCTGCAGGTAGGCGCGGCCGCCCGAGGTCTTCTTGCGGAAATACATGGCGGGGGACCCGGCGCGAACCGATGATGGTGCGCACAAGAATCCGCTCGCATTCCCAAAAAATCAAGCAAAATCTGCGGAAAACGTGGCACTACATTATCGCATCCGCCACCCCCCGGCTCAAATCATATCAATAGCTTACGTGCCGTACCCATGCTCCAACTGTCGAAGATCAGTTTGACCGGCTATGGAGGTCGGGGGGGTCCATGCGGTGCCTCTTTCACGGTCGTCACCGTCGGCTTTCGCGCCGTCGGCCATCCCTCCGGTGGCCGCGAAAACCTAATCATCGAGATTATTCTGTGATGCAGTGCCACGGCGTCGCGGCAGCGCGTTTTTGCGTTCGATTCTAGTGACTTGACTTTTCCAACTGTAGAAAATCGGTCAAGGCGCAGCCGCTTCAAGGTGGGGAAATGCCAACGCTAGTTCCGCCACGTTCCGGATGACTTGGATTGTGCCAAAGCCCAGGAACGTGTTAGCCACGCGAGGCGCTTATTTCCCCATAAAATGTACGCATACGGAATCAACACTCATGTTCTGGTTCACGTCATTAAAAGCAATGCTTAGAGATATCAAGTCCGCGAGAGACGATATTAGAACCACAAGAGAAGATCTCGATCGTATAAAGGGGATTTTGAGAGGTCTTCCCACGCGAGATGACTATGAACAACTGGCACACTCTGGTCTATCCACAAGAGAAGATGTCGGTCGCATAAAGGAGGTCGTACACAGTCTGGCCCGGGATCTTCGGTGGAAATTGGATGACGCGATCAATGAAATCGAATTCGTGCGGCGGCGCACGAACGCCTTTCTGGGTCAAGGAGTGGCCCTGACTTACTTGACGGACCAGTCGCCGATTTTCGTCGATCCCGTAATTCCGGGGTGGCGGCCGCCGTTCTCAACGGTGGCCTCTATGAGCCTACGACCTACTTGTCATAATGAGCTTTGTTCGCCCGAATACGGTATTTCTCGATCTCGGCGCAAACGTCGGCATCTTCTCGTTGCAGGTTGGGCGCCGCGTTAGGGCCGGGGGGAAAGTTCTATGCCTTCGAACCGCAAGCCCATCTGACGAATTTGGTCCGAAAAAGCGCCTTCTTGAACGGCCTCAGCTCGCTGGAAGGCGTCGGCACGATCGAGAGTTACGGCGTTGGCGTTTCGGACAAGGATGCCAAAGTGGGATTTAATATCCCCGTCGGACATCTCGGCGGCGCCCGCATCGTCGGCGAAGCCTCGGACGACAAGGTTGTCTCGGTGGTGCGACTTGACGGTTTTTTCCGCAAGGATTTTACCTGCGACCTCGTCAAGATCGACGTGGAGGGGCACGAACTGCAAGCGCTCCGTGGAATGGAAAGAATTCTAGCCAATTCCGCGCAGGTGAGAGTCTGTTCGAAAACATGGGCCTGGCTCAGGAGCTCGGCTCGGCCATCGAGGGCTTCCTCAGCAGGTTGAATTTCAAACTCTACGGAGTGGCGGATAACGGGATGCTCGTCCCACTGACCGCGGGCGGTCTCGCGCAATGGGACGGTTACGCTTTGGCTGGGAAGATTGGCGATCCCGAGCTGGAAGAGCTGGATCGACGCCGAATTCTCAATTTATCCCAGCCAGTTGAGCTTGCAGGGAGCCACGATTGAAGACGGTATATTGAAGTTCAAAGGCGGCCCCGGGCAAATTGCCTTCCACGGTCCCTACTGGTTCCTCCCTCGAGGGCAATATATCCAGTTGCACGGAGAGCTCAGGGGCAGCCTTGCCATAACGATTGCCACTCGCTTCGGATATCCGCTGTCGTCGTGCATGTTCGCGGATGGCGCCACCTCGAGCGACTTTACCATCGAACGCGATGCTATACTTTTCGAATGTGTGGGGCGGCCCAGACCGCGGAAACAGAGCTAAGCTTGCAAAGAATCGAGATAATTTACTTGTAGCCAGCCTGCGCGTGGACTGTCGTGACCCGACGGTGGGAAGGAGGAGCCACTCACGTCCCACCATCGTCAATGGCGGGGTGCTCGGGATCAAGCCGGTAGAGCAGCAACTAAGACAAATGTGCCCTTTGATCGAGCAACGTTCCGGTACGAGCGCCTACAGAACTAGCCGATTGTATCGTTTCTTAGAGACCAATTTGTAGCCGCGAAGGATTGGCGTTCAAGTCCGTCGCTATTCGGCGTGGTCATAATTGCAGCCTTACTAACCGGGACGAGAACGACCACGTCGTCTTCGCGGCCAAGACGATCCAGGGTGACACAGAAGGAGCAATTGGAATCGCGCTCGACCCTTCGGTGGGGAGCGGTTTCAACGTGTCGTTCTCACAGACATGAATTTTTCGTATTGTACGCCGCTGATCACGATAACATCGAAGGTGAGGTACCTTTCGTTGTTCGCACGGCGGAAATGAATTACGCTTTTTTTCGTGGTCCGGCCCACCAGGCCTGTCCGCCCTCGACTGAAACCGGATCGTACCAATTGTCGGAAAGCCAGATGGCGCTGTCTCCGGATACGAACGCGCGACGTGAGTTGTCGGCATAACGCACGATGCCTTGCGAGTGAAAAATATTGGTTCGGTAGGTATCGAATCTTTCGCGCGCTATTTGGTGGAAAAGCGAATCCACTGCGTAGAGTTCCGTTCGTCTACGTAAATACTCACGCACTTCACCAGAGAGTCCTCTTTGTTGTCGGCCGAATTTTCCGAGACATTTACTCTCTGCGTCGCGTTGGGAACCCAACGCTTGGTCTCCAATGACCAGAGCGAGATGAATTCATCAAGGCTTTCGGTGGGGACAAGCCAACGCACGCGTTCGACGAACTCGACCAGCCGCTTCGCCACCGAAGTGTAATGGCCGAATCTTTGGATTTCCATGCCGATGCCAAGGAAGGCGCCGATAAAATACCTTGACTGCAGGTCGGTGAAGTAATCGCCAAAATTACCAAAGAAACCACGATGATGCAGCTTATTTGCAGCGCGATGCAACTGTTCTTTCGGTTCCCGCAATATATTCCGCCAATATGACAGAATCTGTTCGACCGGATCGCGTACAGTCACCATTATATCTAGGTCGTTGAACTCGCTGAGCATTCGACCATCGATATGCGATTCGACAAATTTTTTTGTCTTGGTCAGTAAACGAAAGGTTTCCAAGTCTTTTGGATAATGTAGTCCATTTTTTAGCGTGTGCGTTTCCTCGGGAGAAACGCCGACGCCAATCTCAACCCTAGAGTCAGTCCTCCGGTCTTGGGAATGTGCAGATAAAAAATCATAATGCCCCCAAAGGATGCGCACGTTCCGTTTCAGTCGGATCGCTTTCTTGCACCGTCTTCGCTAGTTACTGATCGCCTAGTAGCGGCTCGGCGCTAACGGGTCAAACGCCTAGCGCGGCATGACCTCGGCGTCGAGGATATCGTAAAGCGCCGGCGATCGTGGGCTCAGGGAAAGGCGCAGCGAAGTGGCGCCGGGCTCATTCTGAGCGGCGGCGAGGTCGTTAGGAACACTGAACTCGCCCGATAAATGGATTCCGCCGGCTTGAGCCCGCTCGCCCCGGTCAGCACGTTCGCGTCGAAGGACGTGCTCCACATCTCCCGCCCGGCCCCATCTCGTTGCGACAATTCGACATGCATGATTCCGCCCACTTCGCGTCGACGACCCCGCTGAAGCCGTAGTCGACGCGCTCGCCGTCCTTCACCCGATCGATGGCCACGTCCTGAAACAACGCCTGGCCGGGATTGCATTGCCGCCTGCCGCAATCAATCTGGAGGTAACGCACGCCCCGCTTATTCGCGGAAAACCGCGTGTCGAGAGCCGTCCGCGATTCCAGTTGATGGGCATCGAGCAAGACGCCGGCTTCGCTGGGCCTACGCTTCCACGCCCTTAGGTCAGGTTCCTCGAAATGACAATCCGACAGCACGTTCGCTTCGGGATAGGGCCATGGCCAGCGCGGCTTCGGATGATCGAACACCTCGACCGCGCTCCAGTCACGGCACTGCTTCAACCTGAACGCCACGCCCCGGTACAGCATCTCAGTCGGTCCCCGGCATGTCGTCGAGGGGTTGGGAACATCGGCCGCAGGCTTCCAGGCCTCCCATCGTGTGAGGCCATAGAGGTCGGTGAAATAGAACCGCTCGAGACCGAAGCGCGCGCCCGGAGGCGCGTGCAACGGGAAGCCGTGGGTCGAGACGATCGCGTCAATACGCTTCATACGCGCGCCGTTCATCCCGCCGAACGTATCGCCAGGCTCGAACGACCACGTTGTGAGCGTGCCCGATCCGAACCGGGTCTCGGGCCCACAATGGCCCGGGTAAGATTCGCCATCCTGCTCGTAATAGTCGCCGTGAATTGGAAAGACGCCCGAACCCGAGGCTGCAGGCCGAAGCTCGCCTAGGAATGACACAGGGAAGAAGACCCAACCGTTCCAGGGTTTGCAGTCTATGCCAAAGAAGGTCTGTCGGTAGCCGGCTGCGTCTCGCGTACCGCTGCCGGTGACGTACCGACCCTCGACTTGGTAGACGTCATAGCCGTCGCCGTCGCCCGGGTGCATCACGCCGTACGGCTCGTGATAGTCGAAGTCCATGTCGTTGGCGGAAACGACTCCGCCGAAATGGCGATCAGCGAGCGGATAGGAATCATGACGCTGGAACCCGTTCGAATGGCCGGGGGCCGGTTGGTCATGCCGCAAGTAGGGCATTGGATCGCCCAGCTTGAGCCGGCGCTCGTGCGTCTCGGCCGGGCAGCCGTCGTAAGGGTCGGTGCCAATCGGCCGGTCCGAAGCGTCGGCGCAGACGTGCTGGATGATCCAGTCCCAAGGATCCATCGAAAGGGCCTTCGCCGGCGCGGCCGAGGGCAGCAACACCAGAGACGCAATCCAAGCCAGGAAAGGCCGGGACTGGCCCTTGAGCGGTGCTATAGTCGCCACTGCCGACTCCATTCCCTGCCAACGATCGAACAAATTCCAGCCGAAGGTCGCGGAGCGCGCGTTTCGGAACAGTTTCAAGCAAATGGGCCAAAAGCGCGACGGTCCCCCCTCAGGCCTCGTCGTCAAGCTGGTCGAGCGAGCTCAACCGGTGCAAGCAATCTGACAGTCGGACTAAAAGTCAGCCTCTCGACTCCGCCGCACGCCGCCGCCGCACAACCCGAACCCGTACAATCAAGCAGCGATCTTACGATTTGCAACGGCTCTCCCCGACAACACACAAGCGTTATGTCATTTTGTTGTCCGCGACCCAGACTTGTTCAGACCGACCCCAACCCCACCATTTTTCGCCAGGACGTTGCCAACGCTTTAGCTATTCGCGTAGGAGATGTCGGAAAGGTTCGGCGCGCGGGCCATGCCTGTTGGCGCGGCGGTCGCGATTTCGCTACGCCTGCTAGCCTGCGTGAAGGGGTCAGCCGATGTCCGTTTCCGCCACGCAGCCCAGGCGCTCGCTGGCACAAAGCGTCCTCACGCAGTTGCGCGTGGTGGTCGCCCTGATGATTCGAGAAGGTCAAGCCGACTATACTCGCGAGACTTTGGGTTTCTTCTGGACAGTTGGCGAGCCGTTGGTTCTCACTGTCGGCGTCATCGTTCTTTGGTCTTTCAGGGGCAAGGACGCCCAACATCCCGATGTGAGCATCGTCGCCATGGCTCTCACGGCCTATACGCATTTGAACCTCTGGCGGCGAGGGGTGCTGCACAGCCTCCACATCCTTCGCTCCTCTGGATGGTTATTTTACCACAGGAATGTAACGGCGCTCGACATTGTCGTCTCGCATGTCCTGTTGAAGGCCCTGGCGACATTTACGTCTTTTTCGATCATTTACACCGTTGTTGTTTTATTCAAGGTCATTGACCCGGCGAGCGATCCGGGGCTGGTTGTCGCGGGTTACGCTTTCGACGTGCTGTTTACGCTCTCGTTTTCCATTTTCATGGCGGGGCTGTGCGAATTGAACGAGATCGTCGAGAAAGTGGCCCATCCCGCGATGTACCTGACGCTTCCAATTTCGGGCGCCTTCTTCCTGACCGCTTGGCTGCCGCCGAGCGTCAGGTGGGTCCAGGAGCTGTCGCCGATGGCCAACGCAATCGAGATGATGCGCGCCGGAGTGTTCTCCCTGTCGGTCAAGACGTATTACAGCGTTCCGCTCATTGTGGGATGGTCGCTGTTTTTCCTGGCCGTCGGCTTGCCGCTGCTGAGCTACGCTCGCAAGAAACTCGTCGTCACTTGAATTTGACGAAATCCCTGCAACGATCGAACAAATTCCTGCCGAAACGTCGCTGGGCGCGCGTATCGGAATAGTTTCAAGCAAACGGGCCAAAAACGCGACCGCCTCCCATCAGGCCGCCTCGTCGTCAAGCTGGTCGAGCGAGTTCAACCGGTGAATCGCAATCCGGTGCAGCTGAATCACCCCTTCGATCGCGCCAGTCAGCAATTGGATTCGAACTTCGACCGGCTTCGAAGGGTCTTCGATCTCGAATGGAATTTGGCAGCCGTAGACGCCCCTCGTCGGCAATTGCGCGCGCACGATCGACAGGATCCGGTCCGCGAACACGTCGATGGCAATCTGGTTGTCGGAATAGCAATCCTGCACTTCCAATGCGATCTCGGCGCTCCAGGCGCCGGCCGGCAGCGCGAAATAGGGACCGAAGTAGATGTGCCGCGCCGGTCCGGTCAAATCGATCGGCCCGACCGACAGACGGTCCGGAAACTCCGGCCGGAGAAGGGCGTAGACCGGCCACTCCAGCGTCTCGAGAGGCCGGCCCTCGGCGACGGCGTCATATTGCGGCGCCAGAAAGTCGATGAGCTCGTTCTCCAGCGGGCTCCGTTTCTCGAGCGCCGCCCTGCCCTCTTCAGCGGTCTTGGCAAGGGAGGCGACTTTGCGCTCGATATATTCGCCGAGGGCGGCCTCCCCTTGCGCGTCGAATCCGATAAATTTGAGCACTTGCATCACGGAGTCGTCCTTCATCGGGAGCTGGTAGAAGGCAGCGAGCTTCGCGACGAGGCTCGCGAGCGTCTCGACCTTCGGGCTTTGGACGACGAGTGATGACGGCGGAGGGGAGACGATCGTCGGTTCGAGGTTGACCAGCGCCATGGTTGCGAACCGCGCCGCGGCGACTCCGGTGAAACCTCTCGAAACAACGGAAGTCAGCGCCACGGTTGTGAAATCGTCGACGCAGACCACGACCGGGGCGTTCAAATGGTATAGAGTCGCCATGAGGTCCGGGTTCGGATAATCGGACATCAGGATCACCGGCCGGTCGTTCCGCGTCGAGCTGTCGGGAAATTCCTCGCGCAATTTATCGATGGAATTCGCGACAACGACCAAGTGCTCGCCGATCGTGGTCTGCACAAGCGCCCGCACGATAGTCTGCACGGCGTAGAGCTTGGGCGACGGCGTCCCGACAAGGGTTAGAAGGCGGCTCATGACTCGCCAGCGTGTAGCGGAAAGGGGGGCGCCTGTGAAGCCGACGAAGAGAACACCGTTAACAAGAGACGGGCCCCGATGTCCGGCGTTTACAACGAGTCAAAGTTGGAAAGGGCTCGTCCACCGTGGAGGGATGCGGGCCTCGTGAAGCGTGTCGCGATCCCTCCGACCCGGCCGTGCGATCGGTCGATTCTGCTGCCTTGAAAAAGAGCAGAAAGCTCTTGACAAAATGGCCTATGTTCCTTATTTGTTCCGAGGCGCTCGTCCGAAAGGAGAAACAGTGCTGTGTTCCCGTAGAAGCTCCTCCCTATGCCGCCACCGAGTGGTCCTGGAGGCGCGTTGCTTTGCGGCGAAGCCCGGACAGCTGTAGCGCCGGCCTGACGGCTCCGGGGAAGGAAGAACGTTTGACCCTCATCGCGGCTCATCAGGTCTCGCTTAAGCCATTGAAAAGACGATAATCGCGAACGGATTTGGTTTCCCCTGGCGTTCCTTTTGCTTCCCCCGGCGTGAGACTTTCCTTCCCCCGGGGACAGGCGGCCTTCCCGCTGCCTTCCGACGAGGTTCCGCCGGCGCGGGTGCGCCGAAGCGCGCTTTTAGGAAACCGGAGGGGTGAGCAATTGTCCTCGCAGATCGCGTATTGGGAGGCCGACGGAGCGCATGGTGAAGGCCGGCATGAACTGCCAGCTTTTGTCTCCGACCCGGTTGCGATAGACCGGAGCAACGCTCATGGACAACGATTTCCTTCCACAAAAACGGGCTTTGATTGTGGATTTCCTCCGCGGAACCTTAGGAAAAATACAGGCGGCGCGGCGGGCCAAAACCGAGCGCCTCGCCGCGGAATTGGCGCGTCTCACCAACGGGAGTTGCCAGCCGAGCAGCCTCGCCACCGCGATAAGCCTGCGCGAGATCGCCAACCTGCGCGCCAACTCGAAGATGTTCGCAGCCTATATCGCGGACATGACCTACAACTCCCAAATTTCGGCCATCGCCGCAGACAAGCCAAATCGGATCGCAGCCAAGGGCCGGGTCTGCAAGCAAAGCGATTTCTCCGCTCCATGGTTCTTGTACTGGGTGAAACGTCTGAAGGCCGCGCCGAGACTGCATCGAAAATTGTGGGAGGACGCTTATGTCGTCCAGTGTTTGTGGGAGAGAGGCTGCCTCCGGGCCGGCAAGACCGGGCTGGGTTTTGCGGTTGGAATGGAGCCGCTCCCCTCGCTGTTCGCCAGTTGCGGCGCTCGGATTACCGCTACGGACCTCTCTCCGGACGACGAGCGCAGCCACGGCTGGAGTTCGACCGACCAGCACGCGTCAAATATCGAGGCCCTCTGGAAGTCGCAAATCGTCGGTCGGAAGAAGTTTTTCGAAAACTGCTCGTTCGAATTCGTCGACATGACGATGATCCCGTCCAAGTTCGACGGCCAGTTCGACTTTTGCTGGTCGGTTTGCGCGCTGGAGCATCTTGGCAGTCTGCAGAAAGGACTGGAGTTCATCCGGAACTCGGCCCGGACGTTGAAGCCGGGCGGCTTCGCGGTGCATACGACCGAGTACAACACCGCCGACGGGGAGACGATCGATAACTGGCCGACCGTGCTCTACCAGAGGAAGCATTTTGCGACCCTCAAGAGCATGGTCGAAGAGGTCGGCTGCACGCTGGTCGATATCGATTTCGACGTCGGCAACGAGCTTTTCGATGGCTACGTGGACGTCCCGCCGTTCCCGCACCAGGACGGGCGGGGCTTGGCGATGCCGAATGCGCCGCAGATCAAGATCAGCGTCGACGGGTTTCCGACGACGTCGATCGCGATCGTCGTCAAGAAACCGCTGCCGCCGCCTGTCCGAGCCGAGGCCGCGTCCCCTGGTGGAGCCGCTGGTGCAGATCCTCGCTAACCCGTCTTCGCGGATTCGGCCATTTTCTGGGGGTGCGCGTTAAGGAAATCAATATCTTGACCGAAAAGGTCTTCACTACAGGAGGTGTTGGGTGGGAAGCGCGGCGGCGGCGATTTTGGGGGGCGGCTGGGCCGGCAGCTTGAGCTTCATGCGGGCGATGAGGAGGCGCAGGTCGGGCTCGGGTTCGGTGAAGCGGGTGAGGACGATCTCTCGGCCGTCGGTGGTGGGCAGGTGCACGTCGATCATCTGCAGGGCGGCGAATTTCGCCAGCGCGCTACGCGCGGTGAGACCCGGGGCGAGGCTGTGCAGGCGGCGGGTCAGGGTGATCTGCAGGCAATAGGCGAGGAAGGCGACGAAGATGTGGGCTTCGATGCGCTTCTCGCATTTATGGAAAACCGGGCGGATCGCGAGGTCGCCCTTCAGGTTTCGAAACGCCTCCTCAACAGCAACGAGCTGGATATAGTACTGCCAGAGTTTGGCGGGATCGTCGTCGGTCATGTTGGTGCGCAACAGGTAGCGGCCCTCGCGGCGTCTGATTTTGCGCAACTTGTCGCGGTCGAGCGCGTAGGTCAGCGCGCCGGTCTTGTCGACCTCGGTCTTGACGAGCCGCCAGGCGCAGGGCGCCTTGGAGCGCGCTGCGCCGAGCTTCATCAGCCTTTCCTCACGGGAGACGTCCATCTCAGCGAGCTTCTTCAACCGCGCCCACAGCCATTTGAGCTGTCGCCTGCGCATTGCGCGCTCTTTGCTGACGCGATCGGCGCTCTGGGCCAAGACGTAGAGCTCTTCGTCCTGGGCCAGGAGCTTGACCTCGACCCCCTCGCGCGCCTTCCGCCAGGGCTTGTCGAGGAGCTGCTTTTCGAGGCGGGTCAGGCGTCCCTTGGGCGTTCCGACCAGATAGCGCACAGGCGGATCGGAGGCGCGCATCTCGGCGAGAACCTCCTGTCAATGGCGCCGCGATATTCCTCAAAAGTGGCGCCGCAAAATTCCCCAGCTGGCGGGTCGGCGATCAGCCGTGGGGGTGATCGGCGCCTCCGTTTTTTGGCGGGCGGCCGCGACGCTTCAGGGTCGGCGGAATGGGAGCGGCCGGGGCATTCGGCTTGAAGCGGAGGTTTTCGGGCAAGAGGTCGGCGTGCTCGCGCAGCCGATAGCTTGACCCCTCGATTTGGATGACGACGGCGTGGTGAAGCAATCTGTCGAGCAGGGCCGTCGCGACAACGGAATCGCCGAAGATGTCGCCCCATTCGGCAAAGCCGCGGTTTGAGGTGAGGATCATCGCGCCCTTTTCGTAGCGGGCGTTGACGAGCTGGAAGAAGAGATTGCCGCCGCCGGCGGTGACGGGGAGGTAGCCGATCTCGTCGACGATGAGGAGGGCGAAGCGGCAATAGTCGCGGATCCTCTCGCGAAGGGCGCCATCGCGTTCGGCCTTGACGAGGGTTGCGACGATGTCGGCGAGCGAGCTGAAGTAGACGCTGCGGCCGGCTTTGACCGCCTCGACGCCGAGGGCGAGGCTGAGATGAGTCTTCCCGGTTCCAGGCGGGCCTATGAGATGAAGCGCTTCCGCGCGATCGACGAACTGCAGCCCGGCGAGCGCAAGGATGCGGTTCTTGTCGAGCGAGGGCTGGAAGGCGAAGTCGAAACCGGCAAGGGTCTTGATCGCCGACAGCCTGGCCATCTGAACCGCCATTCTGACGCGGCGGTTCTCGCGCGTGGTCAGCTCTTCGGTGAGCAACGCGTCGATGGCCTCGACGGCGCCGATCTCGCCGCGCTCGATGCCGCGCAAAGTGACGTCGAGGACTTCCAGCGCCCGCGGCATCTTCAAGGCGACGAGGGTGGTCTTGACGCGCTCGATGACGGAGGGTGCGCTCATCGTGCGCCTCCCCGGTCCGCGAGACGGCGGCCGACGGCGGCGTAGAAGTCGAGCGAGCGACGAACGACGCGGTCGCCGGCGCGGATCAGGATCGGAGGCTCATCGCGCAGGCTGCGGCGGAAGGAGCTGACGGGCTTGCGGTGCGAAGGATCGAGCCGTTTCTCGCCCCGTCCCTCCAATGGCGCATGGGTCGCAACGAGCGCCCCGTCTTCGAAAATGCGGACCTCGTCGGCGAGGACGTGGACCTCGAAGATGCGCCGCCGCGTCGTGTCGGGCACGCTGTAGAGATTGCCGCCGACGCTTACCATGCCTTCGTGCGAAGCGCGCCGCTCGAGCCGCAGCACCGCGCGGTAGGGAACGGTCGGCAGGGCTTTCAATGACGCCTTCTCCTCGGCGAAAGCCTCGTTGACAATCCGGTTGGTGGTCGCGTGCACGCGCGGATTGGCGACCGTATCGAGCCAATGACGGAGTTGATCGTTCAGGTCGTCGAGGTTGCGGAACGCGCCGCCGAGGAAGAAGTCCTCGCGGATGTAGCGAAAAGGCCGCTCGACCTTGCCCTTCGTTTTCGCCCGGTAGGCCCGGCACGCGCGCGGCTGGAAGCCGTAGTGCCGGGCGAGGTCGACGAGGGCGCGGTTGTAGATGATGAGCCCGTCGACGTCTTCGCCGATCACCGCGGTTTTCATGCGATCGTAGAGGATCGTGCGCGGCGCGCCGCCGATCGCGTCGAAGGCGGCGATGTGGCAGCGCAGGACGCTTTGCAGATCCTGGTGGAGGACGAAGCGCGCCCAAATCAGCCGAGAGTATCCGAGCACCATTGAGAACAGCCAGACGATGCGCTTCATCCCTGGCTCGTCGGCGAACTCGACCTCGAACCGGGCGAAGTCGATCTGCGCCTTCTCGCCCGCCGCCGTCTCGAACCGCGCCTCGTACCCGGCACTACGGGGCGGACGAAGCTCGCGCACACGGTCCCGCACGACGCTGTAGCTGCCGGGAAAGCCGCGGTCCTTCAGTTCTCGCAAAAGACGTTGGGCGGTCAGAGCAGGATAGGCCGCCAGGCGCTCGCGCACATAGGGTTCGAAGCCATCGATGAGGCTCGGCGCCGGCGGCCGCTTCTTGTAGGCTGGCGGGTCCAGCCCTTTGGCGATGTAGGTCCTGACTGTCTTTCGGTCGAGGCCGACCTGCCGGGCTATGGCGCTGACCGACAGGCCTTGACGGTGCAAATCCAGGATCATGACGAGCTCCCCAAGTTTGATCACCGGGTCCTCCCTCCCGCCAGCAGGAGGAGCCTCGGCAATTCGGTGCGCCCGCCGACCATCCCGGGCATGCCCGGGATGGTCGGCAGTCACGAAAACTGGGGAAAATTCAAATGTCACAAGTGGGGAGAATTGATCCGCCACTCACACCTCCTCGGTCGGCACGCCGCGGTCCATGACCCAGACCCGCCGCGCCTTGCCGTACTGGCTCTCGATCTTTTCGAGGAAGGACCGCAGCGTCTTGCTGTCGGCCGCGTTGCCGGGCAGAACCTCGTAGGCGAGCGGCAGCCCTTCGGGGGTGACGAGGAGGGCGATGACGAGTTGCGGGCAATCGGGCCGCTTGTCGCGGCTGTAGCCGTGGCGGCGTTTCGAGCCCTCGGGCAGGTCGGAGGCGTTGACCTCGAAATAGGTGCTGGTCAGATCGTAGAGCAGCACGTCGAAGGAGGCGTTGAATAGATCGCGCCAACGCTGCGTCAGATGTGAGAACAGCGCCTGTTTGTGGGCGATGAGCTTGTCGTGACAGGCGTAGAGCTTGTGCGCTTCCGCAAGGCCGAAGTCGGCGCCGAGCAAATCGGCCATGGCGCTATCGAGGAACCATTGGCGATGCAGCCGCCACTCGCTGCCGGGTGAAATGAGGCGATACGTCGCCAGCACTTGCAGCACGTCGGCCCAGCGCGTCCCTTTGCGGCTTCCTGGCAGGCGATCGGCCCAGAAGCGGTCGAGTTGCAGTTCGCGCCACAGAACGCCGGCGAGCCAGCAGGCGCCCCACTGGCGCGGCCGGCAGAGCCGCATCTCGCCGAGCCGCAGACGCACGATCGAGGCGTCGGCGGCGGGAAGATCGCAACGCTCATCGGAAAACAACGACAGCGAACGGGGCGCGCCGGCGTCCTCGTCGAACACCTCGATCGCCCTGCGCCAAGCTTCAGCCTGAGAAGAATTGATCTCGCCGAGGTATAGGACATAACGCTGCACCACCCGACCGCTGTCCAGACGCCGGTTCTCGACAACGCTCCAGTAGAGATGCGTCTTCCCGTCCTTTCGCCGCTCGGTCTTCCGGAGAAACATGGCGGAACCCAGTGTGACACGGAAAGTCGAGTCGAGGAATCCGGTTCAAACTGAGTTGGTCTTCACTACAGCCGATTTTGGCCCCGGCCCCAATAGCCGCATCAAACAATCCAAATACTTGGACGGCGTGAAACGCCACAAAGATCAGGTTATCCACAGGCAAATCCGCGAAGACGGGCTAACCTCACGGGCTATGGCGCACGCCATTGACATCGCCCCGGCCCCGCTCCTATGAGACTGCGCCGTGCCCAGGTGGCGGAATTGGTAGACGCACTGGTTTCAGGTACCAGCGGTGCAAGCCGTGAAGGTTCGAAGTCCTTTCCTGGGCACCATCGGTTCGACTAAGTCATTGACCGACCGATAGTTACTCAATATCAGAGACTTGCGGTCACCCGAGGTGGTACAATCGGGTGGTCCAGATGGTCCTATGCATGTCACGTCCTTTCAAGCATCCCAAGACCAGCACGTATTACTTCCGGAAGGTCGTTCCCGACGACTTGCGACGACTGGTCGGCAAGCGCGAACTGCGCATCTCGCTCAAAACCAAGAACCCCCGCGAGGCGGCCGCACGTCACCCCGAAGTCGCCGCGAAGGTGGCCGCCGAATGGACTGCGCTGCGGGAAGGCCCGAAGCCGCTCACGCTGAAGGAGGCGTCTGCGCTGGCGGGTCTCTGGTATCGCTGGTTCGTTCCGATCTTCGAGGACGACCCCGGCACCGACCCTGACGGATGGCTCATGTGGGCCGAGCAACTCCACGACATCGACCTACAGTACCGACCGGAGCTTGACGAGCGCGACTTCGACCCCTCGACGCCCCGTTGCGCCGCCGCGCAGCGGAGAGTCACCGCCTTCTTGATGGACCACGGCCGGGTCGCGGAGTTCCTCAAGGCCAACGACATCCGCCTGACCGACGAGCAGATGCCGGCCTTCCTCGAAGCCTTGGAGGTCGAGTTCTTCGCCTCTATGCGGCTCCTAGCGCGGCGCGCGGGGCGAGACTTCCGACCCGACCGACGGCCCGAGCAGTTCCCCGAATGGAAGCCCCCGGCTGCGACGAAGGCGGCGGCGACTGACCATGGGGGCTCCGTAACGCTCACGGGCGTACTGGACGGTTGGTGGCGGGAGGCGCAGGCCACCGGGCGCAAACCCAGCACGCACGAGAGCTACAGCACCACGATGGCGGCTCTGGCCGCCTTCCTCGGTCATGATGACGCGCGCATAGTGACGCCGGACGACGTCGTGCGCTTCAAGGACCATCGACTTGCGACAATCAACCCGAGGACCGGGAAGCGCATCTCGGCCAAAACCGTGAAGGACTTGGACCTCGCCGGGCTCAAGACGTTGTTCGGCTGGGCCGTCTCCAATAGGAAGCTGCCCAGCAACCCAGTCACTGGCATCACGATCAAGCTAGGCAAGCAGCCCAAGCTCCGGGGTAAGGGCTTCACCGACGCGGAGGCGAAGGCGATCCTGTCGGCCGCCCTGCATCATCAACGCGGCGGGGAGAGCGCGGGAACTTTCGCGGCGAAGCGTTGGGTTCCGTGGCTGGCCGCCTATACCGGCGCGCGGGTGGGGGAGCTTGCCCAACTGCGGAAGCAGGACGTGGCCCGCGAGGGCGATCATTGGACCATCCGTCTGACCCCCGAGGCGGGAACCATCAAGACCAACGAAGCACGCACCGTCGTCCTTCATCCGCACCTTACCGAGCTTGGCTTCCCGGCCTTCGTGGCGGCCGCTCCCGCTGGCCACCTGTTCCTCAAGGTGGGGGTCGGCGGGGACGTGCTGGGGCCATTACAGGGCCTCAAGAACCGGCTGGCGGAGTTCGCGCGCGAGATCGTGACCGACCCAAACGTCGCACCGATGCACGGGTGGCGGCACCGCTTCAAGACCGTAGGCATGGAGGCCGGCATCGCGACCCGCATCCTCGATGCGATCCAAGGGCACGCCCCGCGCACGGCGGCTGAGGGCTACGGCGACGTCACGATCAAGACGATGGCGGCGGCTATCGAGCGGCTCACGCGCATGGTCGTTTAGCCCGACGGCGGGCCGCACCTCCCTCATGTAGATCGTCAAGACCCTTACAGGCGCTGGTTCACCTTCAAGCCGCAAGGCTACGCCCTGCGAGGGGCTTCGGAGGACGACGTCATACGGATTACGAAATCGGACCTTCCAGCGTGCCATTCGATGCTGCGATTGGTTCGAGATTTGCCGCGAACTCTGCGACTACCATGAGGGCGGGCATAGGAGGGCCTGTCGTAGTTCCTCGTTTCAAAGCCATCTGCACTAAGCGGCGCGGCAGCGGAGTTCCGTCAGTGTCGAACTTTGGCGTTAGCTTCCTGCCCGGAGGCACCAAACGCATCGCAAACGCGGGCAGATATTCACGACCCGGATTAACGTCATACGGCACTAGTGGATCTGAATCTGACACTCCGAACCCGCCGCCTCGCGCGCCGAGCCTTGGAAACATTGGAGAGCGGGCGGACTTATTCGTTTGAGCGGGCGGAACTCATTCGTTTGATTTTGACCACTAGCTCGCCGGCTCCGTCATAACGAAGGTGCGCCGCGAAGCAGCTGTCACTGACGGTGTTGCGGGAAGCACGGTCCGCCGCCACATGCCTGTTCATCTTCGCGAGCGTCTGTAATACAACGTTTGGAGGGCATCTACGTGCAATGTTAGCGAGGTTTCGGAGGTCCGCGGGCACTAGGCAGGTGGCACCTGATCCTGTCGCGATGGCGATATGTCTTTGTCTGGAAGTCGATACAATCCACTGTCGCCGCGAAAAAAATTCACGAGTATCGGGTAAGCCCTGAAAGTTGGATATTACGCTAACGAAGGGCCTATCTCCCTCAAATCCGCTTATTGTGAAGGAGTGAGGCTCCAAATTACCCACGTATTTTTCACCCGCTGCTCGCACCTCTGACATAAGAGACCGAAGCGAATTGTCCATTTTAAATGTGGTGGCCAGCTTGGCAAGCCAATCGGTTGTGTCAAAGCCTGCCGACGTTTTTCCCACTCCCGCAAACTGCACCATAGCTGTCCAAGAGACTGTAGAAATGACAACGATCTTTTGTGCCTCTTCATCATCGTATTGGCCACCCATGTAGGTTAGGCGAAAATCAGAGCATTGGTAAACGTTCTTTGGCGTCAATATAGTCAGATTAAATGTCATATTGTTCCTCGTATGGACTTTCGCATTTGTCCATCCACTTCTATGTTATTTGCGCTAACCTAACAGTATCCCTCAAGTTAGCCTGAACGTGGGGGCTATACTCTTAGTCAGTGGCCCCGCAGTGTTTCGGGCTGGGCGAAACCGCCAAATTTTTTGCGCAAAAATGCGTCAGACCTTTTATCGACAGTCGTCCCGCGCAATTCCCCCGGTCACCCTCCGGCCGCGTCTTCACACAGCCCAGTCTTCCTTCGGTCGTGTCGATGGGCGCGCCAGCGGGATGGTGTCGGGATGCCTGCGGTCCTCACTCTCCCAACGCTAATGCTCAATGTCCGCATGGACATTCCGCTCGACGCATAGCCGACATAAGCGCCAACGCACCGGACGCCCCAGGGAAGGGGCAAGGCTGTCGTCTGATACGCCTGCCAGTGAGACGGCGCAATGTAGACGGGTGACGACAAGGACTTGGAGTCCGTCCAGCTATGTCCGCAAGGGTATGCCCTCACGGACACCGAGCGAGCCATCGAAAGGCGTGTCCGCAAGGGTTGACTTCGCTCTACGGACGCTATACTGTGCGGACAGTAGCCATGCGGACATGAGGTCCGCCGGCCGCCCACACGAGGTTCCTCATGTCCAAGACCATCCTCTACGCCCGCGTCTCCACCACGGACCAGACCATCGACCATCAGGCCGCACAGGCCCGCGCCGCTGGGTTCAAGATTGACGAGGTGGTGGCTGACGATGGTGTGTCAGGCGTCCGCACCACGCTCGCGGAGAGACCACAGGGGCGCAGGCTGTTCGACATGCTGCGCTCCGGGGACACGCTGGTCGTGCGCTGGGTAGACCGGCTGGGCAGGAACTATGCCGATGTCACCGATGCCATCCGCCAGTTCATGCGCCGAGGCGTCATCGTCCGCACGGTCATCAACGGGCTGGTGTTCGACGGGGCAACTAAGGACCCCATGCAGAAAGCCGTCAGGGACGCCCTGATAGCCTTCATGGCGGCCACGGCGGAAGCGCAGGCCGAAGCCACCCGCGAGGCCCAGAAGGCCGGAATAGCGCACGCCAAGGCCACCGAGCCGCACAGCTATCGCGGCCGGAAGCCGAGCTTCGACAGGGCGCAACTCGACATCATCCGTGACATGCTCGCGCGGGACGCCAGCCCGACCTCCATCGCGGATGCGGCGGGGGTGTCGCGGCAAGTGGTCTACCGGGTGCAGGACGATCCTGCGAAGGCGGAGGCGATGCTGGCCGACTGGGGGATGTAAGCGGACGGGACCAACCAGAAGCTTTCAGCCGACACCGAGCAGGGCGGATCAACCCAACTCAAAGCCTTGCGTTGCCGGTATCAGAAAAGGTTTTGAGAAGGGCGACGCCCGAATCAACCCGTGTTCCGTTTGCGTAATCGGGCACGTTTTGAGAAAATATCGCCCATGTCGACCCATGAGCCTGCCAGCTGTTGGATGTGCGGAGCGCCCGCAGACTCCAGAGAACACATTTTCAAGGCACGAGACCTCAAGCGTATCTTCGCTGAGGACGGCTATTCGCCAGAGGCTTTGCCTTTTCACTTTTCGAATAAAGGTCACGCTCGCATACCCGGACCAAAGTCAGGCCGCGTCAAATACCCGGCGATAATCTGTAGGCGCTGCAACAATGAACGAACGAGCGCCTTCGACAAGGCATATGACCGTCTCTCTGATTGGCTTGTATCGCGTCAGCCCGACTACGGAATAGCCAAGATCGACTTGCTCGAAGTTTTCGGCAATTCGTATGCCGAACGTGTCGAGGACCTTCGGTGGTTCTTCGCGAAGAGCCTCGGTTGTCGGATCGTAGCCTCCGGATGTATTCTCGCGCATAACTTTCCTAATCCATTTTTGCTCAGCAATCTTGATCTTCTTCAAGTTTCTATTTGTCGATCACAGCCGTTTCGCGACCTAGAATTGGTTCAGACGAAAAAATATAGACCGGAACTGTTCGAAGAGATGCTCGGAAAGGGCGACCTATTCGCGCACTTGTCAAAGTCACTGCTTGAGAGTACGGGCAGTCGTCTGGCTAAATCAGCGATTTGGTGGGAGAATATAGGGCACTTTCAGATGAACTATTGGTTCAACATTGACATAGATATCTCTCTCGGTCGCCCGCTCGACGGTTCTAGCCGCGCGTATGAGCTAAATCATAGCGATCTGGGGCTGACCGGCATGAAGGAGACGATGTGGCGTTGGCTCGAGACGCACTAGCCGCAACAGTCGCGCGTGCCTCTCCCTGCGAAACGCCCAGGAAGCGGGGATCGTTGCTCGCCCATGCTACGTCGCGGGCCAACTCGGACTGGACAAGAGCTGCGCTTTCCGGCAAAGGCCCGCCTCCACCCTTCCCTGTCATTTATGCTTCCGTTCCTGTGTTTCAGGGGAGGGCTACGAAAAAGCGTTGCTCTAAATGCCTCGAACATGCCGCGCGCCTGGATGCGTCGCCGAAACCTCCTCCCGATACAGCCCGTACTGCAACACCCATCGGGGCCGCCTTCGTCGGCAAGGCGCGGTCGATCAGCAGACCGTCACGAAGACCGAACTCGCATCCTACGTGAGGCTCGTTCAGGCCCGGATTGACAAGAACTCCAACAATCCCGCTTGGGAACGTCTCGATGACGTCTGGACGCGCGTCGTGGCGCACGCGAAGGACATTGTCGGGCAGCGCGGGGGCGTGCGCATCCGCCACGAGTACATCGCGGCGCGCGAGGTGGTCACGCTGGGCGACACGGTGCCGGCACGCGAGGTCGTCGTCTGTGTGCTGGCGATGTTCGCCATGTGGGAGATGGACCAACGCCGGTTCGTCACCGACGATGCGTTCAGGACGCAACTCGCTCGGCGCGTGCGGCGGCTGACCGACGCCAACGCCGCTTTCTATTTCGATCCTGTCGCCGACAAGGGGAAGCGCGTGTACCGCGACTTGACCCCGAGGGCCGCTAAGGTCTTCGCGGGCTGGTTGGCGGAGGCGCTGGGCGGAGCTGGACTCCACCTCGGGCGGCTCGAAATACGCGACATCGAGAAGGGCAAGCAGGACCGCCTTCAGATGCGGGCCGCACTGGCGGAGTTGAAATGAACATAGACGAACTCGAAGGCGGCGCTGTCGTTGTTGAGCCCGAGACCGCGCCCACAGAAGGCGCACGCGATGAAGACGTCTCGTTCGAGCCGCTGAACCTGCTGGCTGGCTTGAGGTCGATGGCCGCGTCACCGCAGCCCGCCGAGAGGCCTGAAACGCTGCCGCTTGCGTCCATCGTGACGATGCCCGGCCTTTTTCAGCCGAGGGGCGAGGACGAGCGGCATATTTCCGAGTTGGTGCGCGCGATCAAGACACGCGGACAGGTCGAGCCGGTGACCGTGATGCAGATCGGCGACAAAGCTGTGCTGATCGACGGGCACCACCGCGTGGTCGCCTACGGGCTCGCGAAGGCCACCTCGGCGATCCCCGTGGCGTACTTCAAGGGGACCCTTGAGGAGGCGGTCTTGGAGGCCGGAAGGGCCAACTCGAAGGCCAAGCTGCCGATGAACAATCAGGACCGTCAGAACTACGCGTGGCGGCTGGTGCAGATGGGCACTTTCTCGAAGCGGCAGATCATGGACGCGGCGGCGGTCTCCGATGGTCAGGTGTCCATCATGCGGCGCGCGAAGCAGGCGCTCGGGAGTGCAGCCTTCGATGCCCCGACGTGGTGGCGCGCGCAGCGGGACGCGAAGGGCATCGTCGCCCCCGAGGTCACCGACGACGACCGAGAACGATGGTTGGACGAGCAGGCGCAGGACTACGCCGACCGACTGTCGAAGGCGTTCGGCTCTAAGCTACCCAACAACCCTGAAGTCGCCGCACGCGCCCTCTCGATCCACTTCGGGCGGCGCTTGCGCGAACTCGCGTGGGCCATGAAGGAACACCTGCCGGAGCCGGAGGGGGACGAAGACAGCGACTTCTGACCCCGGCTGTGCAGACCCTACGGTGTGCAATTTGCATCCCTAACGGAAGAGCCGGCCGGTCGAATCGACGTCCAGCGATGGGTCTATCGTTCCTCACAAGAGGGAGATGCAGCCGATGCCAGGCCCCCCCGCCCCGTTCCGACCCGTAAATGGCGCTCGACAGGACTCCAACGGGTGGTACAAAGTCGCTCATTGAGGGAGTCCGCAAGTATCTGATATTGCTAGGAGTATGTGCCCTGATTTCGGCCAATCCTTTCCTGGGCACCATCGACCGGCCTGCCAGAATCTTTTTGTTGGATTCCCGCCGGACGGACTTGCGTCTGTTCGATTTTGTCTGCCCGACGACCGGCTGCTACTGGCGCTCGTCGCTCGTCAGTGCAGCCAGTTGCGCTTCTTCTTGCGCGCTCAGGGCCGGCGTTGCGTGCAGAGCGCGCCGGCGCGCGAGAAGGACGGCGGCGAGGCCGGCGCAAAGCGTCAGCGGCGGGCTGAGCCAGAGCAGCCACGTCTCCGGCTCGAATGGCGGCTTCAGGAGAATGAAGTCGCCGTAGCGCGAGACGAGATAAGCCCGAACCGCGTCGTTGCTTTCCCCCTGTGCGATCCGCTGGCGGATGAGGACGCGGAGGTCGTGGGCGAGCGGGGCTTCCGAATCGTCGATCGATTCGTTCTGGCAGACCAGGCAGCGCAGACCCTCGGACAGCGCGCGGGCGCGCGCCTCGAGCGCCGGATCCTTCATCACCTCGTCCGGCTGGACGGCGAACGAAGGCGCCGCGAGGGCCGCGAAGAGGAGGAGCAAGACGAGGCGAAGACGCCGCATGGGATCAAACCGCCCCAGCGGGCATGGCGCCCATTCGGGAGCGGACGGCGACGCCGAATCGGAGGCGCCGGTCGGCGAGCGACAGCCCCCCGCCGAACGCCATGGCGGCGCCGCCGAGCCAGATCAGCGTCACGAGCGGCTTCCAGTACAGCCGCGCCGGCACCGCGCCGTCAGGGGCCGGGTCGCCGATCGACACATAGACCTGGCCGAAATGCAGGGTCGCGATGCCGGCTTCCGTCGTCGTCATCTCGCGGGCGGCGAACCGCCGGCGCGCCGGTTCGATCGCCGCGACGAACGCGCCATTCGAGCGGATCGTCATGGGGGCGACGGCCTCCGTGTAATTCGGGCCGACGCGTTCGCCGACCGAATCCAGCGTGATCTCGTAAGGTCCGACCGCCTGGGGAACGCCCTTGTGCAGGGTCGCGATCGCCTCGGCGCCGAGGCTGACGCCGGCAAGCCCGAGCACGGTCAGGCCGACTCCGATATGCGCCAGCGCCGCGCCCCAAAACGACAGGGGCAGCCCGGCCGCCCGCCTCAACGCCAGGCCCACCGGCAGACCGGGCCGCCAGGCGCGCGTGAGAATCTCGGTTAGCGTGCCGACAATGGCGAAGACCGCGACGCCCGCGGCGACCGCCGCCAGAATCGACCGTCCGTGCAGCCAGGCCGCGCCTGCGATGAACATGATCGCGGCCGCGGCCAGCGCCACGGTCAGGCGCTGCGCGACGCCGAGCAGATCGCCGCGCTTCCAGGCGAGCGAGAAGCCGATCGGGGTGACGAAACAGGCGGTCAGCAGCAGCACGCCGCAGGTCATGTTGAAGAAGGGCGCGCCGACGGTGATCTTCTCGCCGGTCAGCTCCTCGAGCGCGAGCGGGTAAAGGGTGCCGAAGAACACGGTCGCGCAGGACGTCGTCAGCAGCAGGTTGTTCAGCACGAGCGCGCCCTCGCGCGAGATCGGCGCGAACAGGCCGCCCTGCCTCAGCATCGGGCCCCGCCAGGCGAAAAGGGCAAACGAGCCCATGATGAAGAGGGCGAGGATGGCCAGGATGAAGACGCCTCGGCGGGGATCGCTGGCGAAGGCATGCACCGACGTCAGCACCCCGGAGCGCACGAGGAACGTGCCGAGCAGCGAAAACGAGAAGGCGACGATGGCGAGAAAGATCGTCCAGACCTTGAGCGCGTCACGCTTCTCCATCACCGCGACCGAATGGATGAACGCTGTTCCGGCGAGCCACGGCATGAGCGACGCGTTCTCGACCGGGTCCCAGAACCAGAAGCCGCCCCATCCGAGCGTATAATAGGCCCAGAAGGAGCCGGCGGCGATGCCGAGGGTGAGGAGGCTCCAGGCGACCAGCGCGAAGGGCCGAACGAAGCGAGCCCAGGCCGCATCGATCCTACCCTCGATGAGCGCCGCGGCCGCAAACGAGTAGACGATCGAGAACCCGACATAGCCGAGATAGAGCAGCGGCGGGTGGATCGCGAGGCCGGGGTCCTGCAGGATCGGGTTGAGGTCGCGCCCCTCGAACGGCGCGGGCGACAGGCGCTCGAACGGGTTCGAGGTCAGGAGGATAAATATGAGGAACGCGACGCCGATGAGGCCCTGCACGGCGAGCGCGTTAGCGCGCAGCGTGCGAGGCAGCGACCGGCCGAACAGGGCGACGAGCGCTCCGAAAACCGCCAGGATCAGCACCCAAAGCAACATCGAGCCTTCGTGATTCCCCCAAACGCCCGAGATCTTGTAGATCGTCGGCACGGCGCTGTGCGAGTTCTCCGCCACATTGAGGACCGAGAAGTCCGAGGTCAGATGGGCGTCGACCAGGGCCGCGAAGGCGATCGCAACGAGCCCGAACTGGGTCAGCGCGGCGCTGCGGCCGACCGCCATCAGGTCCGGATCGCCGATACGCGCGCCCCACAACGGGACGACCGTCTGCACAAGGGCGGCGCAGAACGCAAGAACGAGCGCGAAATGGCCGAGTTCGACGATCACCTCGAAGCCTCCCCTTCCTGCCAGCGGCCCTGCTTCTTCAGCGCCTCCACGACTTCGCGAGGCATGTAGCGCTCGTCGTGCTTGGCGAGGATCTGATCGCCGCTCAGCCGGCCCTGCCGGGAGAGAAGGCCCTCGACCACGACGCCCTGGCCCTCGCGGAAAAGGTCCGGAACGTTGGCGAAGCAGTCGCTGAGGCAATCGACGCCGATGCTTTTGGTCCCATCCGTCACATCGAACTTCAACCGATCGTCGGAGCGCACGACAGAGCCCTTTTCGACGAGCCCGCCGATCCGCAGCCTCGTTCCCGGCTGGACGTTCTTCTCGGCGATTTCGGTCGGGGTCAAAAACAGCGACAGGCTATCCCTCATCGCGTAGAGCCCGAGCCCGACGGCGCAGCCGATCACCACCATGGCGGCGCTGATGAGAACCAGACGGCGGCTGCGGCGGGTCAATTGGCGTCTCCGAGGCCGAGATCCCGCGCCAGCGCATCGAGATCGGCGACCGCGTTCGGGTCCGGCGCGAGCGCTTTGCGCGCGTCGGCGAGCGCCGCCTTGGCCTTGTCACCCTCATGCAGGACCGTATAGGCGCGAATAAGGCGGGACCATTCATCGAGGCTCCCGCCATTGCTGGCGAGACGGTTCGCCAGCCGGGTCACCATGCCCTCGATCATCGCCTGCTGGTCTTTCGATCCGAGCGCAGGCGCGGCTGCCGTCGATTGCGGCGGCGGTCGCCTTTCAGCGCCGCCAGGCGCGCTTTCACGGCGCCGACCCAGGGAGCGTCCGCCGGCGCATCGGCGACCAGAGACTGGTAGTCCTGGATGGCCTCGGCCTTCTTGCCGTCCTGCTCGGCGGCGAGCGCCAGATAGAAGCGCGCCTGTGGCTGACCGGGCTGCTCGGCCAGCGCCTTGGCGAAAGACGCGCGCGCCTTGTCGGTAACGACGCCGCCGGCGGCAGCGACCAAGGCTTCGCCATAGGCGGCCCGGCGGGAGGGATCTTCGCCCAGCAGCCTAAGCGCCTCGGAATAGGCATGCGCGGCGTCCTCGTAGCGCTCGAGCCGCATATACACCGGCGCCAGCACCGCCCATCCCTTACCGTCATCCGGTTTCGCGATCAGATGCGCCTCGACTCCGGCGACCGCCGCTTCGACGTCGCTGGCCGCATGGGCGGCCGGCTCGCGACTCGCCAATGGCTCGTCGGGCATTTGCGGCCGGCCGAGCAGGGCATAAAGCGGAAAGGCGATCGCCGGCACGCCGACCGCGATCAGAACGGCGGCCGCCAGGCGATTGCGAACGCGAGGAGCGGCGGCGTTCGAGGATTCGGAACGGGCGGCGATCAGCCGGCGAGCCGCCTCGGCGCGGGCGCTCATCGCCTCGCTCTGCGGCAATTGGCCGCGCTCGACGTCGCGCTGAATCTCGTCGAGCTGCGCCTTGTAGAAGGTCGCTTCGCTCGCCGCCGGGTCGGCCTCGGCCGACGGGGAGGAAGAACGAAGAACGGGCCAAACCGCGGCAAGGGCCGCAAATGCAGCCATTCCCGCCAAAACGAACCAGATCATTGACGCCTCGGGGAGCGGCCTCACGCCGGCCGCAGCCATGTTCGCGCTCCGTTATCGCAAAACCCGTCCGAGGTCTCGTCAAAACTCTCCTGTGGCGTTTCCGACGCTGCGACCTGGGCGCGAGACAATGGCGAGGGGGCGCCAGAGGCCGGAGTTGATGGAGCGGTCGCGGACCGAATTCGCTGAGAACAGCGAATTTATCAGCGAGATTCTCGACCTGCGGGCCCCACGGGCGACCATGCGTCCCGAAAAGACGAAGGATTTCCAGTCCCCTGCGCGAAAGGCGCCACATTCCGGCCACCATCGGCTCAGCGAATTTAATTCGCCTTCTGAGCGAATTTTTTCGCGCGCTGAGCGAATTATCAGCGGAATTTCCCTCCTGTTCGCGCGCGAGCCGGATTCCGTCGCCCGGCGCCCGTCAGCGCAGCGCCGATACAGGCCGAGAGGTGCTCGAGGAAGGCTTGGCTTAGCGGCGGAAGCGTTCTGCCCTGTTTCTTGATGACGGAAACCGGTCTTGTGAACATGGGGTCGTCGATCGGTCGCGACTGAAGGCCGGGCTCCGCTTTGATTTCCCGAGCGGAGCCGGGAAGGATCGTCAACCCGAGTCCGGCGCGCACCATGCCGACCGCGGTCATCATGTAGATCGCTTCACACGTCGCTTTCGGCATCAGGCCGGCGGCATGGAATCCGGTCTCGACGATCGCGCGTACGCTGGTGTCGCGCTGCATGAGGATCAACGGAAATTCTGCGAGCGCAGCGGGCGTGACCGCCTTGAGCCGTCCGATCTCATGTCCTTTCGGATAAATGACATAGAGGCGGTCCTGCGCTTCGAAGATGGTTTGCGCGTCGGGAGCTTTGACCGCCCCTCCCATGACGCCAAAATCCACCTGTTCCGATTGCACGAGATTCAGGACCTGACCGGCGATGACGTCCTTGAGATCGAACACGACATTCGGCCTCTTTTGGCGGAAGCTCAGAATCGCGTCCGGGAGCACGCTCGCCGCGACCGAGGGCAGCGAAGCCAGTCTGACGATCCCCCGGGCCTGTGTCGCGATGTCGCGCGCGCTGCCGAGCGCCGCTTCGAAGTCCTCCAGCGTCCGCTCGAAGGCGGGCATGAGATCGCGGCCGACCCGGGTGAGTTCAACCGACCGCGTGTCCCGGTCGAACAGCGTGACCCCAAGCGCTTCCTCGAGTTCGCCGGACCTGCATCGTCAGCGCCGGCTGGGTGACGTTCAGCATCGCAGCTGCTCCGGTGAAGCTCTTCACTCGGGCGATCGTGAGAAAGGCGCGAACCTGCCGAAGGCTTACGTCCATAAGCGAGCATTATTACAGGGATCAAATAAATTCAATTGTCTTATCTGACCATCGGCCGCATGAAGCCCTCGAGCCGCCCTGGATAGACAACGGGCTGAATCGGGAAAGGGACGCTTTGCATGCTGGCGGTTCTGGGCCTCGTCACCATCGTCCTCCTGCTGACCGTCATCATGGCGAAATGGATGTCGCCGCTGATGGCGCTGATCCTCATCCCGATCGTTGCGTCGATCGTCGGCGGCTTCGGCTGGGATACAAGCAAGTTCATCGTGTCGGGCATCCAGAGCCTCGCGCCCGTCGTCGGAATGTTCGTCTTCGCGATCCTGTTCTTCGGCGTCATGACCGACGCTGGGATGCTCGACCCGATCATCGACCGGATCTTGAAGACGGTGGGCACGAAGCCGACACGCATCGTGATGGGCACGACCCTGCTCGCGCTGCTCGTCCATCTCGACGGATCGGGAGCGGTGACGTTCCTCATCACCATCCCGGCGATGCTGCCGCTCTACGAGCGGCTCGGCATCGATAAGCGCATCCTCGCCTGCGCTGCATCGATGGCCGCTGGCGTCAATTTCCTGCCCTGGACCGGCCCGATGATCCGCGCGTCGGCGTCGCTGAAGTTGCCGATCCCCGAGATCTTCAACCCGCTCGTGCCTATCCAGGCGATCGGCCTCGTCTTCATCTTCTCAGCAGCTTGGTGGCTGGGCAAACGCGAGGAGCGGCGGCTCGAGCTCGACAAGCCGATCGCGGCCCACGTCATACCGACCAGGACGCTGACGGAAGCCGAGAAGATCCTGCGCCAGCCGCAGAATTTCTGGATCAACATCGCGCTCACCGTCGTGGTGATGGGCACGATGGTCGTTCTCGGCGACAAGCTCGCCCCGGCGATCGTCTTCATGGTCGGCCTGTGCTTGGCCTTGCTCATCAACTATCGCGACGTCGACATGCAGCGGCGGCGGATCGACGCGCACGCGCGGGCCGCCCTGCTCATGGCCTCCATCTTGCTCGCGGCCGGGGTGTTCACCGGCATCATGCAGCACAGCGGCATGTTGAAAGCGATGGCGCAGACGGCGGTCGCCTTCGTCCCGGCCGCGATGGCGAAGTTCCTGCCGATCGTCCTCGGCGTGCTCTCCATGCCGCTCAGCCTGCTGTTCGATCCCAACTCGTTCTATTTCGGCGTCCTTCCGGTCGTCGCCGAAGTCGGAGGTCAGCTCGGCGTCCCAAAGGTGCAGTTTGCCCAAGCCGCGTTGCTCGGCCAGATGACCACCGGTTTTCCGGTGAGCCCGCTGACGCCCGCAACCTTCCTGGTGGTCGGCCTCTGCGGCATCGAGCTCGCCGACCACCAGCGGTTCACAATCCCGTTCCTATTCGGCGCCTCCATCGTCATGACGATCGCCTGCGTCGTGCTCGGCGTATTCCCCCTCTGAAACGGATGTAGCGATGAAGACCATCAGAGTCGGTTCCGGCGCAGGCTATTCGGGAGACCGAATCGAGCCCGCGGTGGAGCTCGCGGCAAAGGGCGGCCTCGACTATCTCGTGTTCGAATGCCTTGCCGAACGGACGATCGCGCTAGCCCAGCAGGTCAAGATGAAGGACCCGAGCGCCGGCTACGATCCGCTGCTCGGCGCGCGCATGCGTGCAGTCCTTCCGATCTGCGCGAAGAACAAGGTGAGGATCGTCACCAACATGGGCGCCGCCAACCCTGCGGCCGCCGCCGAGGCGACGCGCGCCATCGCCCGCGAGCTCGGCCTCAACGGGCTCAAGGTCGCCGCCGTCGCGGGCGACGACGTCTTGGCCTACCTTCACGACCACGACGTGGCGCTGGACAACGGCAAGACGATAGCCGCAATGGGGAACAGCGTGATATCCGCCAACGCCTATATCGGCGTCGCCCCGATCGTCGAGGCGCTGAAGGGCGGCGCCGACGTCGTCATCACCGGCCGCGCGGCTGACCCCGCCATCTTCATGGCGCCGCTGATCGCCGAGTTCGGCTGGGCGATGGACGACTGGACGATGCTCGGGCGCGGAACGCTGGTCGGCCACCTGCTCGAATGCGCGGGCCAGGTCACCGGCGGCTATTTCGCCGATCCCGGCGTCAAGGACGTTCCCGACCTCGCGCGGCTCGGCTTTCCGATCGGCGAGGTTCGCGAAGACGGCGATCTCGTCGTCACCAAAGTCGCCGGCTCGGGCGGCGCGGTGACAGCGCGGACCGTGAAGGAGCAGCTTCTCTACGAGATCCATGACCCGAAGGCCTATCTGCAGCCCGATGTGATCGCCGATTTCTCGGAAGTCCGCGTCGAGGACCTCGGCTCGGATCGCGTGCGCGTGACCGGCGGCAAGGGCGCGTCGAAGACCGGCCTGCTCAAGACCTCCGTCGGCTACGTCGACAGCTACGTCGGCGAAGGCCAGATCTCCTATGCCGGACCGAACGCCGTCGCCCGCGCAAGACTGGCGCTCGACATCGTGCGCGATCGCCTCGCATTGACCGGCGTCCGCATGACAGAGACGCGCTTCGACCTGATCGGCGTCGACTCGCTGCATTGCGAGGCGCGAACGCGGGGCGGCGACCCGTATGAGGTCCGGATTCGCGTGGTCGGCCGCACCGACAGCCTCGCCGAAGCGCGCCGGATCGGCGAGGAGGTCGAGACGCTCTACACCAACGGGCCCGCCGCAGGCGGCGGCGCGTGGAAATCGGCCCGCCAGATCGTCGCGGTGGCGTCGGCGCTCATACCCGAAGCGGCGGCGCGAACCGCCGTGACCATGCTGGAGGCCTGACGCTCATGAGACTGCGGGAGATCGCGCATTCGCGCACCGGCGACAAGGGCGACACCTCCAACATCTCGGTGATCGCCTTCGATCCGAAGGACTATCCGCTTCTGGTCGAGCGGGTGACCGTCGAGCGGGTTGCGGCGCATTTCGCGGCGATCGCGACCGGTCCGGTCCGGCGCTACGAATTGCCGAACGTCGGGGCGCTCAATTTCGTGATCGAGGGCGCGCTCGGCGGCGGCGTGACCCGCGCGCTAACCCTCGACGCCCACGGCAAGTCGCTGAGCTCGCTGATGCTCGATCTGGAGATTTAGCAACCGACCTGCGCCGGCGCGGTCGGAGCACCGACACCGCCATCAAGACCGGCTCATTCGACCGCCCGCCTGTTGCTCAGCGGTAAGCACCCGATGAGGGTCGCCGGTCGGGGCGCCGTCCACCCCATCACCGTAATTACCACAGGGGTAGTGGGTCGTTTCGGCTCTGTACAGGTTTTTGGACGCCGGCAGCACCGAGACTTTCCGCATGCGCAGCCGGCCGGCGTCCAAAAACCTGTACACGAGCTGGCGTTCGAATTGATATAGGGGCGACCATTGCAAGCGAAGGCGAGCGCCTCGCCCGCTTGCCCGGCAAGGACTATGAGCAAAGCGAGAAAGAACTCGCTCCTACGTCGAAGCGGGCTGTTCGCGCTCATTCCGCTCTTCGCCGGGGCGATGGCGCGCGGCTGCGGGAGGTGAACGGACTCACCCCCGTGTTTGCAAGAGCGGCGGTTTTACACTCCTTCGACGATGCGGATGTCCCGGTCGGCTCCACCGGCGAGCGCGGCCAACGCTTCTTGATAGGCCGGACTGTCATGCGCCGCCCGGGCCGCCTCGACGCTGTCAAACTCGAGAAGCACCGTGCGCTGCTGGATGCCGGCCTCATAGACCCGCGCCGGCATTCCGCGCGCCAGGAAACGCCCTCCTGCGCCAGTGAGCGCCGGCCCAGCTAGCTTGGCGTAAGCGGCAAGCGCATCCGGATTGCTGATCGAACGATATGAGGAAATCCAATACGCCTTGGCCATCGTCATTTTATCCCTCGGTTGCTTCCGATCGCATCGGGAACGCCGATCGGGGAGGCGAAAGCTCTATCGCCCCCTCGAGTCACAAGTTTAGTCGATCAGCTTGTAGGCCGGCAAGGTCAGGAAATCCTCGAGCGTGTCGGCAAGCGATATGTCCGAGAACAGCCGGGCCGCCTTGAAGCGGCCGCCATCGAAGGCCTTGCCGCCGACCTCGCCCCGCACCGCTCCATCTCGCCCTTGAGCGCCTCCGAAACAGGGCAGGCGTCGCATCGCGGCGGTCGTCGAGCTTCCCCTTGAGATGCAGGGCGCGGGAGATTTCGGCCGTCGCCGCGTCTTCCATGAGGTTATAAATTCGCACAGCGCCGCGGCCTGGCGGATGCGGGATCAGGCGGCCGCCTGCGAGCGGCGGAGCCATTCGTCGAGACCGATGCGGCCGAGGCGCGCGTCGCCCAACGGCACGAGCGAGCTCTCCCGACCCGGCCGCCCCATCATGGGGCTCCGGGGTCGCGCACGATCTCACGCGGGTCGCCGGCTGCCTTCAGATAGCGGGCGATATTTCGTTGAAGGGCGCTCGTTTCGGGCCGGCTATCTCGACGACGCCGTTTCGCGGCGCCGCGAGCGCCGTCTCGGCGACGATGGCGGCAACGTCGTCCGCCGCTATGGGCTTGGCGCGCACTCCTGTCCCTCCCGAGGCGAGACTTGTTGGCGTGCTTCCCGCCCAATTGCGGCGTCCAATATGCGGCGAATGGCGGGTCTTATGCGTAACCCCTACCGAAGCGTCTTCGACAGCTTTCTGATTGAGAGTCGCCGGTCGCGGCTTCGGCTCGGCCGGTCTGCGCTGTTGCGGTACAACGACCGGTCCTCTGGACGAGGGCGATGCGGTGGAGCGGTTGGGCGTGGAGGTCGACCATGCCTATCGAAATCAATTCGAAAAGCAGTCCCTTGCGTACGCCGTGAAAAAAAGGCCGCCTCGTCGGACAGAAACGTCCCCTGCGGTCGAGAGAGGTCTGGGCCATTCGCGTCCGACCTTAGATCAAGCACAACAAACGCGACCTAGCGATGCTCAACCTCGGCATCGACAGCAAGCTTCGGGGCTGCGGTCTCGTCAGCCTTCGGGTCGATGACATCGCCGTCGGCGGACACGTGAGAGACCGCGCGACAATCATCCAGCGCGAGATCGGCCGTCCGGTTCAGTTCGAAATCACAGAGCAGACCCGCGCCTCAGTACAGGACTGGTTGAACGCGCGACCGGCAGATCGGGGCCCTACGTCTTTCCGAGCCGAGTCCATATTCAACCTCATCTGACAGCGCGCCAATACGCCCGCATCGGGCACGGCTGGATCGAGGGCGCCGGGATGGACAGCAGCGCCTACGGCACGCATTCGATGCGCCGCACCAAGGCGGCGCAGATCTACCGCAAGACCCGCAACCTGCGAGCGGTCCAGTTGCTTCTCGGACACACGAAGATCGAGAGTACGGTCCGTTATCTTGGGATCGAGGTCGATGATGCTCTGACTTTGTCTGAGCAAGTCGAGCTCTGACGAATGGCGCAGCCTCGCGGATGGGCGCTATGAACGGGCGGAAACAGGAGAAAGCGGCCGTAGGCGCTACGGGCAAGATGCGCCAACGTGGGCTTTCCGCGACTGCATACCGAACGGGCGACCTCGACTCTCTTCCGCCGTTCCGGAGAGCATGAGGACGGCACAGAGGCGCGGGACCGATTTGGGCCTATAGTCGCTGCCGATGCCACACCCCTTCCCCATTCGGCGCTTCATCAGGATCGTCTTTTTTAGCGTTCTGATCGGCGCGCTTTACGGCGATCTCCGTTACGGTGCGCCCGGCGTCGGCGCGATCGTCGCGGGATCGATGAGCGCCGCCCTGTTCTCGCTCGATCGGTTCGTGCTGCGGCGGAACGCCGGCGGGCTGTTTCCTCGCTTGCCGTTTCTGCCCTATCTCGCGCTGCGGACGTGTCTTTATGTTGCCGTCGTCATCATCATCTACGGCAGCGCGAACTCGGTCCTGTCGGGTCGTTTCATGGTGACCAGCGGCGTCGACCTCCTGGTTTCCCTCGTCCTTGTCGTCGCCGCCACCATGCTCCTCGGCGTCAATGAGCTGTTGGGTCCCGGAACGCTCCTCGCCTTTGCCGCGGGACGCTATTACCACCCCCGTATCGAGGAGCGCGCGCTGCTGTTCATGGACATGCGCGGGTCGACCGCGATTGCCGAGCGCGTCGGCGAGTTGCGCATTCTGGATCTGCTCAACCGTTTCATCGTCGACGTGTCGCTCGCCGTCGCCGAGGCCGGGGGCGAGATCCACAAATATGTCGGCGACGAGGTGATCGCGACCTGGCGGCTCGCTCCGGGCGCGAACCAGGTCGACTGCGTGCGCGCCTGCTTCGGCGCGTTCGATCGGATCGACGCGCAACGGTCCGTTTACGAGCGCGACTTCGGCCTCGTCCCCGACTTCCGCGCCGGCCTTCACTGCGGCCCGGTCGCTGTCGGCGAACTCGGCTATCTGAAGAAGGAGATCGCGCTGGTCGGCAATACGATGAACACCGCCGCCCGCATCGTCGAGGCCTGCCGCGAAACTGAAAATCGCGTTCTCGCCTCTGCCGCGCTCCTCGATCGCCTTGCGGCACTGCCGCCCGGCGTGACTCGGCGCAGGCTGGGCGGGCTTGCCTTGCGCGGCAAGGAGCGTCCGTTGGAGATTTGCGCGCTCGAGGCTGACGGGGATAGGGCGCGAAACTGCCTGGCCCATCGGGAGCCGGGCGCCTTCCCGTTGCCCTCTCCGGGAGACCGGTTATAGAACGGCGGCTTTCCTTCTCGAGGAGACCGCGGTAGGCCCGCTCTTCACTAAACCTGAAGTTCAAACTGCCCCAACTACCCGCACAGGTCATTCTGATCGGAAAACGGGCTAGCTCGCCGCCTTCCACGTCCCGTCCGCCTGCTTGCAGGCAACGCCCTGGCCGCGCCTTGGCCGGCCGGCGATGTAGATCGTCTGGGAATAGGCGCGGCAGCCGGGGCCAGTCTCGGCCCCGGGGGCCACAAAGCCGAAGACGCCGTTCGAGCCTTTCCAGGACCGGCGCTGTCCCGAATCGAGCGCCGCGACTTCCGCGTTCCAGGCGGCCGCGCGATCGGCGTCCGTCAGCGAGGCGCCGACTGGCCCGCCGAGGACGCCCCCTAACGCCGCGCCCGGCGGAAGGGCTTGAGCGGGCGGCGCCTGCTGCGCGGAAGCCGCCGCGACGGGAGGATTCGGCAGGGTCTGTTGCGCCGAAGGGGCCGAGACGAAACCCGCCGGCGGTAGCGGTTGCGCCTGGACCGCAGCGACAGGAGCCATCGGCTGTGGAGGCTGCATCGGCGCCACGGCGGCCACGCCGGGTTTCGTCGGCGTAACCTCGCCTCCCGAGCCGAAGCCGGCGCAGCCCGCCAAACTCGCGGCCAACGCTGCGATCACGGCAAGACTTCGGCTTCATGGATTCGATCCTCTTCTCATTCGCCCCGGAACCGGTCGCCGCAGCAAGCCAACGCAATTTCCGACCATCATCCTTCACACGCAAGGCAGAAGCAGAACCGCCCGCAAGCCCCCGAAAGGACTTTCTTCGAGCCGCAACGATCCGCCGTAGCTCGCAGCCAGTTCGACGACGATGGACAGGCCAAGGCCGGATCCCGGCCGGGATTCGTCGAGCCGTTTCCCGCGTCCAATCGCTTCCGCTCGCGCGTTCGGCTCGAGGCCTGGTCCGTCGTCGTCGATTTCGGCGATCAGGAAGGCGCCCGAGTCTCTCGCTCCCGCCGGGACGCGCGCGGCGCGGATGGATACGGTTTCGCGCGCCCATTTGCCGGCGTTGTCGAGCAGGTTGCCGATGAGATCGGTCAGATCCTGCAACTCGCCGCGGAACCTCAAGCCCTCCTGCAGCTGGACGGTGAAGTTCAGGCTCCGCTCGGCGTGCAGCTTCTCGAACGTGCGAACCAGGCCCTCGACGACCGGCTTGACATCGGTGACCACGCCGACGGCGCGGGCGCGCGCTGCGGCTCGGGCCCGGTCCAGATAAAAGCCGACCTGGCGGCGCATGATCTCAGTCTGTTCATGCACCTTTCCCGGCAAATTCGCACTGCCGGAGTCCGCCTCATTGATCAGCACGCTGAGCGGAGTCTTCAGCGCGTGAGCGAGATTGCCGACCTGCGTGCGCGCGCGTTCGACGATCTCCCGGTTGGCGTCGATGAGTTGGTTCACCTCCGCGGCGAGAGGCGCCACGTCCTGCGGGAACTCGCCGTGAATATGTTCGGCCTCGCCGCGGCGAATCGCGGCGACTCCGTCGCGAAGGGCGCGGAGAGGACTGAGGCCGTATCGGACAGCAAGCGCGGTCGAGCCGATCAGCGCCAGCGCCAGCGTCAAAAATGTCGCCGCCAGCGCCCCTTCGAAGCCGTGCTCCTGCGCTTGCATCACCTCGGCGTTGGCCGCGACCTGGACCAGATAACGGCCCTCGTCGCCGGCGTCGATCTCGCGTTCGACCATCCTGAGGTCACGTCCGCCTGGCCCAATGACGTAACCGCTGCGAACCTCGCCATGATCCAGTCCGACCGCCAGGAGCTGCGGAAGCTGGGTGGCGAACAGAGACTTCGACGCCCGGATCTCCGGCGGATTTGCGTCAAGCCGGGTGATCTGCCAGTACCAGCCGGAGAAAGCGAGTTCGAACTGCGGCGCGACTGCGGCCGGCGTCACGCCTTTTCGTTCCTCGTTTGGAAGCGCATTGGCGATCAGCGCCTTCAGATAGACGCCGAGCTGGTCGTCGAAATTCTTCTCGGTCCAGCGCGCGTTGAGCGCGCTGAGGCCCAAGCCCGCCAGGGCGAGGATGAGCGTGCTCCAGAAAGCCGCCGACAGGAAAAGCCGCGATGCGATCGAGCGCGCGCCGAGCGCGTTGCGCATCGGCGGCTACGGGACCTCGCGCACGGCTCCGCGCGCCGCGCTGGTGGCGAAAGCGGCGTAGGCGCGGAGCGCCTGCGAGACTTTGCGCGATCGAGGCTTGGCAGGTTTCCAGGCTTCCTTGCCCCTGGCGTCCATCGCGGCGCGGCGACTGGCGAGCGTCGCCTCGTCGACGAGCAGATCGATCGTACGGGCGGGAATGTCGATCGCGATTCGGTCGCCTTCCTCGATCAGGCCGATCGCGCCGCTCTCCGCCGCCTCCGGCGAGACGTGGCCGATGGAGAGACCCGACGTGCCGCCGGAAAAACGGCCGTCGGTGACCAGCGCGCAGGCCTTCCCGAGGCCGCGCGACTTCAAATAGCTCGTCGGATAGAGCATCTCTTGCATGCCGGGGCCACCGCGCGGGCCCTCGTAGCGGATGACGACAACGTCGCCGGCGACGACCTTGCCGCCGAGAATGCCCTGCACCGCGTCGTCCTGGCTCTCGAAGATGCGGGCCGGGCCGGTGAATCTGAGGTTGCTCTCGTCGACGCCGGCGGTCTTCACGATGCAGCCGTCGAGCGCGACGTTGCCCTTGAGCACCGCGAGGCCGCCGTCCCGGGAGAAGGCGTGCTCGGCGTCCCGGATGGCTCCTTTGGCGCGGTCTTCGTCGAGCGAGGTATAGCGCGCCGACTGGCTGAAGGCGATCTGGGTCGGCACGCCGCCGGGCGCGGCCAAGAAGAACTCGCGCGTGGCGCTGCTCGACGTGCGCTTGATGTCGTTGCGCGACAGCGCGTGCTCGAGCAACTCGGCATGGACCATGCGCACATCGCGATTGAGCAGACCCGCCCGGTCGAGCTCGCCCAGGATCGCCATGATGCCGCCGGCGCGGTGGACGTCTTCGAGGTGCACCTCGGGCGCAGAAGGCGCGACCTTGCACAGACACGGAACGCGGCGCGACAGCCGGTCGATGTCCTCCATGGTGAAGTCGACCTCAGCCTCGTGCGCGGCGGCGAGCAGGTGGAGCACCGTGTTGGTCGATCCGCCCATCGAAATGTCGAGCGTCATCGCGTTCTCGAACGCCTTGAAGTTGGCGATCGATCGCGGCAGCGCGCCTTCGTCCTCCTCCTCGTACCAGCGGCGGGCGAGATCGACGATGAGATGCCCCGCCTCGACAAAGAGCCGGCGGCGGTCGGCGTGGGTCGCGAGCGTCGTGCCGTTGCCCGGCAGCGAAAGGCCGAGCGCCTCGGTGAGGCAGTTCATCGAATTGGCGGTGAACATGCCCGAGCAGGAGCCGCAGGTCGGGCAGGCCGAGCGCTCAATGACGGCGACGTCGGCATCCGAAACTTTGTCGTCGGCGGCGGCGACCATCGCGTCGATGAGATCGACCGTCCGCGCGCCGCTCGAGAGCTTGACCTTGCCTGCCTCCATCGGCCCGCCGGACACGAAGACGGCCGGGATGTTCAGCCTCAGCGCCGCCATCAGCATGCCGGGGGTGATCTTGTCGCAATTCGAAATGCAGACCAGGGCGTCGGCGCAGTGAGCGTTCGCCATGTATTCGACGCTGTCGGCGATCACCTCGCGCGAAGGGAGCGAATAGAGCATGCCGTCGTGCCCCATCGCGATGCCGTCGTCGACCGCGATGGTGTTGAACTCCTTGGCCACTCCCCCCGCCGCCTCGATCTCGCGGGCGACCAACTGGCCGAGGTCCTTCAGATGGACGTGGCCGGGCACGAACTGGGTGAAGGAATTGGCGACGGCGATGATCGGCTTGCCGAAATCCCCATCCTTCATGCCGGTGGCGCGCCAGAGGCCGCGCGCCCCCGCCATGTTGCGGCCGTGCGTCGTAGTGCGGGAGCGATAAGGAGGCATTGGCGGGCTTCGTCAGGAAATGGGGTCGGCGATATCGCCTAGGGAAACCGCATTGTCGCATTTTCCGGTCGCCGCCAGCAAGGGCCAACCGCAATCGCTTAAGGGCCGTCGCTTTGACCGTTACGACCCCTGCCTAAGCTCGCGCGCCGGTCGTGTTTGCAAAAAAAACTCGGAATTTTCCGCGATGCGCAAAATTTGCCCGTAGCATGTTCCTTGCCCCGCTTAGCGAGTTATGCAAAAAACCGGGATGCGCCTCCCCGAGTACCTTGCCGAGCGCAACATCAGCCACGAGGCTTTCGCGGAGACCCTCGGGGTTCATCCGACGACGGTGTACCGGCTCTGCAGCGGTCTCTCATTCCCGAAGCGCTCCACGATCCGGCAGATCCTCGAACTGACGAGGGGGCGCGTGACCGCGAACGATTTTCTCGGTGTCGAGCGGCCGCCGCCCCAGATCGGCAGCCGAGGGCGTCCTCGACGCCAAGGCAAAGTGGCGGACGCGCCCGCGCCCAACCAATTTCTCCCCAACGCGCCGAAGGGCGGCATAGGACACGACATGCAGCATCCCGTCACCGCCGCCATCGAGGCCTTCGCGCGCGGCGAAATCGTCGTCGTCACCGACGACGACGATCGCGAGAATGAGGGTGACATGATTGCCGCGGCGTCGATGTGCACGACCGAGAAAATGGCCTTCATCATCCGCAACGGCTGCGGCATCGTCTGCGCGCCGTTGACCGCCGACGACGCCCGCCGCCTGCATCTCCCCCCGATGGTGGCCGCGAACGACGCGCCGCTCGGCACCGCATTCACCGTCTCCGTCGATGTCAGGCACGGCATGACGACTGGCATCTCGGCGGAGCAGCGCTGCAACACCGTCCGGGCGCTAGCCAACGGCAATATGGGCGCGAGCGACTTCGTTCGGCCGGGCCATGTTTTCCCGCTCGTCGCCAAGGAAGGCGGCGTTCTGATGCGCTCGGGCCATACGGAAGCGGCGGTCGATCTGTGCAGCCTCGCCAATCTGCCGCCGGTCGCAGTGATCTGCGAGCTCGCGAACGACGACGGGACAGTGATGGTGGGGCCCCAGATCGAAGTCTTCGCCGACAAGCACATGCTCAAGCGCATTTCCGTCGCCGATCTCATCGCGTACCGGCAGTCGCGCGAGAAGCTGGTCGAGCGCGTTGCGACATTCCCGGTCAGGACGCCGATCGGCGAGCTCCAGGGGTACGCCTACCGGACTCCGTTCGACCCGGTGTTGCACTTCGCCTTCGTTCACGGGTCGATCGGCGACGGTCGCGCCATGCCCGCCAGGCTCCATCGCTGCGACATCGTCAGCGACATTTTTGGCAGCGGCGCAATTCCAAAGGTGCTTCAGCGCTTCAAGGCGGAAGGGCGCGGCGCGCTCGTCTATCTGCGCGACGGATCGGCAGGCGTCCCGGCGAATTTCGGCGGCGCCGAGGTGGGCTCCGGCGGTACGCGCGCCACCCAATGGCGGGAGGTCGGCCTCGGAGCCCAGATCCTGCGCGATCTCGGAGTTTCGTCCATCCGCTTGCGCACGGACAACCCACGCACCTACGTCGGCCTCTCGGGCTTCGGCATCGAAATCGCTTCGGTGGAGCCGATCGACGGCTAGGCGGAACCGCGCGACTCAGCCTTCCATCAGAGTCGTCACATGCGCGGCGACGGAACGCGCGAGGCCCTGGAGGTCGTAGCCGCCTTCGAGGACCGAGACGATGCGGCCGCCGCAGCGTTTCTGCGCGATTTCCATCAGTTTTCGGGTGACCCACACGAAATCCGCTTCGACCAGATTGATGTTGCCGAGCGGATCGCGGCGATGTGCGTCGAAGCCGGCCGAGATGATGACCAAGTCGGGGGCGAATTCGACGATGCGCGGCAAGATGGCGACATCGACCGCCTCGCGGAACGCATCGCCGGCGTCGCCAGCCCTGAGCGGCGCGTTGACGATCTGGTCGTGCTCGCCGCGCTCCCCGATCGAGCCCGTCCCGGGATAATGCGGCATCTCGTGGGTCGAGGCGTACATGATGTTCGGATCGTCCCAGAAAATGTGCTGGGTGCCGTTTCCGTGATGGACGTCGAAGTCCATGATCGCGACCCGATCGGCCCCGTAAGCCGACCTCGCGTGCCGAGCGGCGACGGCTACGTTGTTGAAGAAGCAGAAGCCCATGGGGGTCGCCAGTTCGGCGTGATGGCCCGGCGGGCGTGTGGCGACGAAAGCGTTCCTCACCTTGCGGGTCATCACCTCGTCCACGGCGAAGACGGCGCCGCCGGCCGAACGCAGTGCGGCCTCGAACGTCCCGGGCGACATCGAGGTGTCCTGGTCGATCTCAGTGTGTCCCTGGGTCGGGGTTGCGGCGCGCAACGCCTCGATATAATCGAGCGGGTGGACGCGCGCGATCGCCGAAATCTCCGCCCGCGGCGCGACGTCGCGGGCGAGAATCTGGAAATTTTCGCTTTCGAAGACGCGCTCGACCGCGCGCAGCCTGTCGGGTTGCTCGGGATGGCCTTCGCCCATGTCGTGCGCCAGGCACGCCGGGTGACTGATCAGCAAGGTGGTCACGATCTCGAGTTCCTGCTTGGCGAAACGCGTTCGCGCAGGGAAGATGCAGGTCTTTCTCCAGCGGCCCGGCAGGTCCGCCGCCGTAACGATCATGCTGGGACGTGTTCCGGTTTGCATGTCAATCGCTTCGCTTCAGCCTCCGCCTCGGGATAGAGGCTGGGAAACTCACTGAAGACGCGGATCACCACATAACCTTCGCGGGCCGGCGCGGCAACGCGCAAATCACGCGAAGGGGATTCCTCGTCGTCATGCGCGGCGAGCGCCCGCACTTCGGCGGCTGTCCCGAGCACGGCGTCAACCACGCCGTGGGTCGCAGCCTTGTCGGTGAGCGAGTAGAATACGAGGCCCCGGCGCGTATGAAACGAGATCGAGGAGAAGGAGCGTCCGGCAGGCGCGCTGACGCGGATGGGACCGGAGGCGAGGTCATAGCGGCAGAAGGCCATCGCCACGGCAGGGTCGGCGTATGGAAACTTCATTTCCGCCGGGCTCGCGCGGGGCAGCAAGACGGTTTCGTTGAGCGCGCCGAGCGGAGCAAGCCGAGCGAAGGCGTCGCGGACCGCCACGTAAGGCGCGAGAAGCACGACAACGAAATGGACCAACGCAGCGAGGATGACGGTTGCGGCAAGATAGGCGACCGCGTCGTCGATTCGAAGTCGCTCCGTCATCCGCAGGCGACCCTCGTCACGAGCGGTGTCGTCGACTTGTCGATTGCGCCCGCGGTGGCGCCGAACGGCGAATCGTACAGTCGCAACGCGAGCGCAAACGGCCCCTTCGTCGCGACCGGAAGCCAGTTGCCCGGTTGGACGTCAGCGGCGACCGTGATGGTGAAGTCGCCGTTGGCGGCGCGGAGAATCTCCGAGGAGCGGAAGCCGTAACGCCGCGCCGGGTTGTCGATAGGCCAGCCATCCGGATCGATCAGACTCAGCGTCCAGTAGCGTGCAGACGGCACGCGAGGACCGACCTTGTAAACGCAGCGCGGATCGAGCGCCCGTCCGTCATCGTCGACGCTGGCGACCAATTGAAGTCCCTCGCCGGCAGCCAGGGGAATTTCACCGGTTCGCTCGAGCCGCGCCAACGTGTACGGGCCGGCGTCCATGGAGCCGGCGTGGGCTTCGAGTTCCCAGGGACCGAGCCGCACCCGGTCAAACGGACTGAGATGAGAAAGCGCATATGCGCTCGCCAGGAGACCCAAGGCGAGGCCGAGCGCGCACACAAGCAGGGCTCTGATAAATGACGGCAAGGGATGCGGCTCCGGCTGAGACGGCGGATGAAGCGAGGCCGACGTCGGAAGTCAAGCGTCGTCAGGGGGAGCCTACGCCGTGCTGCATGGCTTCGACTGCGCTCGGGCGCGGGCTTGGTTCGGCTTCCGGCGCCGCAGACGTCGGGCGAGCCAACGCCGTACGAGCCAGATCGCCGATATCGAGGATCGCCCTGGTCTCCGACGGCGATAGTCCGATCGGCGCCGGCGGAGCCCCGGCGGAAGGCTGCGCCGCCTTCGCGGACGCGGCCGGCTGATTGGGCGCCGGAGCCGGCGCGGGGACGCCGAACGGAGGCTTCGTCTCGAGGCCCTGATGAGCGAAGACCATGATCTCGCGCCAAGTCATCGCCGGCAATACGCCGCCGGTCAGGTTCTCCATCGGCGCGTTGTCGTCGTTGCCGAACCAGACGCTGCCGACGAGATTTCCGGTGAAGGCGTTGAACCATGCATTGGTCGAGTTGTTGGTCGTGCCCGTCTTGCCCGAGATCGCGAGGCCCGGAATCTGAGCGGCTCGGCCGGTGCCCTCGGTCACCACGTGGGTCATTATATTGTTCATTTCGGCGACCTTGTCCGCCGGAAGCACGCGCACCGGCGGTCCACTGTCCCTCTCGTGCGAGTAGATCAGCTTGCCGCTCGAGTTGCGCACTTCGATCGCCGCATAGGGGGTGACGCGCAAGCCACCGCTGGCGAGAGTCGCGTTGGCGGCCACCATGTCAATCATCTTGACCTCGTCCGCCCCAACCGGCAGCGAGACGGTGTCGACGAGCGGCGTCGTCACGCCCATTGCGCGGGCCGTTTGGACGATCTTGGAGCGCCCCAGCGCGGCGATCCGGGCGAGGTGATAGCTTTGCTTCGGTGGCCAGTAGGCTTCGCCGATCTTGATCGACAGTCGAATTGCGGCGGTGTTCAGCGATTCCGCCAGCGCTCGATAAAGGGGAATGATTCCAGCGCTTTCGCCGTGGTAGTTGTGCACGCAATAGTCGCCGATGCAGACCGGCGACGCGTCAATCGGCGTGTTGGCGTGGTATCTGCCGGTCAAAAGAGCCGTCATATAGACGAAAATCTTGAACGACGAACCGGGCTGGCGCTCCGCGTCGGTTGCGCGGTTGTACTGACTGGCCCCGTAATCTCGTCCGCCGACCACCGCCCGCACCAGCCCGTCGGTGGTTGCGATGACCGTGGCGGCTTGATGAGCATGGTAGGCGGGCGCCTTGTCGCGCAACATGGTTTCAATGACCGTCTCGGCCTTGGTCTGAAGCGCTCCGTCAAGGCCGGTTCGCACGGTCAAGATTCGCTCGTTGCCGAGCTTGCCGGCTGCCGCGAGCGCCTTTATTTCGGAATAGGCGAAGTCGAGATACCAGTCCGGGCTGTCATGCGGGGTCTGGTCGATCGGCGTGGCTGGGTTGCGCCGAGCGGCGTAGACCTGCCCTTCGGTCATGAAGCCCGCGTCGACGAGGTTGCTCAAGACGTCGTTGGCCCGCGCCCGCGCCGCCGCCAGGTTGACCAGAGGCGAATATTTCGTTGGCGCCTTGAACAGGCCGGCGAGCATCGCCGCCTCCGCGAGATCGATGTCGCGGACGGATTTCCCGAAATATGTCTGGGCGGCTGCCTGAACGCCGAAGGCGCCGGCCCCCATATACGCCCGGTCGAGATAGAGCTTGAGGATCTCCTTCTTTGTGTAGTGATGCTCGAGCCACAGCGCGAGATAGGCTTCCTTGATCTTGCGCTCGATCGAGCGCTCATTGGTGAGGAAGAGGTTCTTCGCCAGTTGCTGGGTGATCGACGAACCGCCCTGCACGACGCCCGAGGCTTTGGCGTCGACGGTCAAGGCGCGGATGGTGCCGACGATGTCGATGCCGAAGTGACTGTAGAATCGGCGGTCCTCGGTCGCCAGCACCGCCTTGACGAAATAGTCCGGCAGCTCATCGAACGGCACGGCATCGTCGTGCTTGATGCCGCGCTTGCCGACCTCGACGCCGTAGCGATCCTGAAAGGTCACCGCGAGGTCGCCGCGCTTCAGCCAATCGTCGCTCGCCGTCTCCTGAAACGCCGGGATGGCCAAGGTGAGGACGACCAGGAGGCCGGCGAGCCCGAGCGTCAGGGCTTCGCAGGCGAGTTCGACCAGGACGCGGGGAGCGCCGGAAAGATGGAGCCGGTCCGATGCGGCGTCCAAGGCCCGCAGAACGCTGAAGACCCGTTGGCGCGCGTTGAACATCGACGAATCGATGAAAGCGTCGAACGCGAGCATGGCCCGCGACGCCATGGCCAGCAACCTCGTGATCCGCGAGTTCGGCACGAACATCCTCGATTGCGGCCAGGCCCGTCGGCGTCTTTCGGGCGTGGAGCGCGCTCAACATAAGCCTTGGCTTCACCGTCGCCTAGAGATACGACTTTTCGGCGCCCGTCATGGAATCCGCGGACCATGCGAAAGCCGCGATGGCGGAGACCAGTATCGACGAGCAGAGCTCGAGCCGGCAGGAATGACGATCAAGGACGCGGTTGCAGCTCCGTTCTGGCGGGTAAAGACGCTGGACGAGATGAGCCGGGACGAGTGGGAAAGCCTGTGCGACGGCTGCGCCCGGTGCTGCCTGGTCAAGCTCGAGGACGAAGACACAGGCGACATCCACTTCACCGACATCGGCTGCAGGCTGCTCGACGCAAAGACCTGCCGGTGCCGCGACTACCCGCGACGCAATCGTCGCGTTCCCGACTGCGTCAAGCTCACGCCGGCGGCGGTACGCACGCTGACCTGGCTGCCGGTCACCTGCGCTTATCGGCTCGTCGCCGAAGGCAAGGATCTTCCCGAGTGGCATCCTCTCGTCTCGGGCTCGTCCGACAGCGTTCATGAGGCCGGAGTTTCCGTGCGCGGGCGCGTGGTCGCGGGCGAAGACGATCTAGCGCAGGAGCTCTGGCCGGACCGGATCGTCAAATGGCCGAACCGGCCGCCGCGGAAGAGGCGATAGGCGTTTCAGCGCGCGCTTAGGGCGCGGAACCCGCTCGGACTCGGTCCGCTCGAACTCAGGACGAAGCGGAGGGCCGGGTTCGCAGCGCCTCATGCCATCGGCCGAGATTGGCGAGCTCCGGCGGTATGGCGATACGGGCGGACCTGGCGAAATCCAGCGCGACAAGCCCGGTAATGTCGGCGACCGTGAAACGATCGCCGGAAAGGAACGGCCGGTTCTGCAGGACGTCATCGAAAATCGTCATGTATCGGAGGACGCGAGGGCGGTTAGCTGCGGCCCACTCGGCGATCTGCGGCTCCTCGAGCTTCGCCATATGCGGGTGGGTGTGGCGGAAAACCTGGGCGATCGGCAGGAGGAGATGCCACTCGGCCCGCCGCTGCCACATCTCGACCATCGCCCGTTCGAGCGGCGTCGCGCCGAACAGGTTCGGTTCGGGGTGCAGTTCCTCGACATACCGGCAGATCGCGATCGATTCGCCGATCACCGCGCCGTCGTCGAGTTCAAGAGCCGGAATCACCTGGAAGGGATTGACCGCGGAGAACTCTGCCGTCTTGTGCTCTAGTTTGGCCAGGTCCACCTCGATTCTCGGGATCGACAGGCCCTTCTCGGCCAGGAAAATGCGCACCCGCCGCGGGTTCGGCGCAAAATTGGAATTGTAGAGCTTCAACCTTTCCTCCCACTGCTCGGTTTCGCAGGTTAACCAATTCCCGCCGAAAATCCGCCCGCGCCCTGACTCTTCGTCAGGCCTCATTAATTATTGGAACAGCATAATCGCCGCGGGTGTTGCAAGGCGCTGGGCGGGTGATGAGTGAGCTGGGGGCGCAGAAGGGGGCCGCCGGGCGGGGCGATCCGGACGCCGCCGCGCGCCGGCGCAGGCTGTCGCTCGAACTGCGCCGGGCGCGCCAGGCCTTGATCGGGCCCGATCCGATTCCGACCCATTCGGCTGCGATGGTGCGGCTGTTCGCCGAGATAAACCGCAGCGCCGCGCCGACGCTGGGCCTGCTTGCGCTCGGCCTCTGCGCGGTTGCGCTGGCGTTCGTCGGGGCTGGGGCGCTGGCGATCTGGTCGACATTCATGGCCTGCGCGATCGCTTTGGTCTACTCGCTGCCAATCGCCTTCCTCGAGAGCGTCGACGTGGAAAAGGCGGCCGGCGCATGGCGACGCAAGTTCGTGCTCGCCACGGCGTTCTGCGGCTCGGCCTGGGCGTACCTCGTCGTGGCGCTCCTGCGGACCGGCGAGCCCAGCGCCCAGGCCTTCGCCATTCTGGTCATGCTGCTGGTCTCGACGGTGATGTCGCTGCTGGCTGCGGCCATCCCCGCGGCCTTTGTCGTGGGGATGCTGCCGATGATCGTCGGCGTGATCATGATCTACGCTCCGCTCCTGACGAGCGCGGCGGCGCCGACGGCAGCGCTGGCGGTCGGCGCCATCGGCTATTTCCTGATCGTCGTCCAGCGCCTGCACGCCTCGGCCGCCCGCAACATTTCGTTCCAGGCCGAGAAGGATTCGCTGATCGCCGAGCTCGAACAGGCGAGGCTGAACTCAGACGAGGCGCGCCGCAGGGCGGAAAGCGCAAACCTCGCCAAATCACGATTTCTCGCCACCATGAGCCACGAGCTTCGCACGCCGCTCAACGCCGTCCTCGGCTTCTCGGAGGTGATGAAAGGCGAGCTCTTCGGTCCCCACAGCATTCCGGCCTATAAGGAATATTCGAACGATATCCATGCGAGCGGCCAGCATCTCCTCATGCTCATCAACGAGATTCTCGATCTTTCGCGGGTCGAGGCCGGCCGTTACGAATTGAAGGAAGCGGCCGTGTCGCTGCCGGCTTTGGTCGAGGATTGCTGCCGCCTCCTATCCATGCGGGCGAAGAGCCGCGACCTGATCCTGACGGACTCCCTCGATTGCGATCTGCCGCGCATCTGGGCCGACGAGCGCGCCGTGCGGCAAGTGACCCTGAACCTGCTCACGAACGCGATCAAGTTCACCCCCCAGGGCGGCTCGATCACCGTCAAGGTCGGCTGGACCGGCGCCGGCGGCCAATACCTTTCGATCAAGGACACGGGGCCCGGCATCCCGCCGGAAGAGATCCCGATCGTTCTCTCCTCCTTCGGCCGGGGCTCGCTCGCGCACAAGCATGCGGAAGAGGGGACGGGATTGGGCCTGCCGATCGTCAAGGGCCTGGTCGAGCTGCACGGCGGGCAGTTCCGGCTGACCTCGAATCTGCGACAGGGCACGGAAGCCGTGGTGATCTTCCCGCCGGAGCGAACGATGGACGCGCCCCCGCCGACAAATGTGGAGGCGCCGCAGGAGGCTCAGGAGCGGCGCATTCTCAGATTGCGGCGCAAAGGACGGGACTCGGCGCAGGCCGCGTGAGCCGCCTAAGTGACCGCTTTTTCGCCGAAGCCGGCCGCCTCGATGGCGAGATGGGTCTTGTTCTGAAAGCTCGCGTCCTGGCCCTCGACGAGGAGCGGCGCGGCGTCCGCAACGGCTCGGCAAACAGCCTCGACCCAGCCGGTCTCGGATTTCGCGAAATCGCTTAGGACGAAATTGTACACGAGCGCCTTGTCGCCGGGATGGCCAATGCCCAGCCGCACCCGCCGGTAGTCGTTGCCGACGTGGGCGCTGATCGAGCGCAAACCGTTGTGGCCGGCGTTTCCGCCCCCGACCTTGACCCTGACCTTGGCCGGCGCGAGGTCGAGCTCGTCGTGGATGACGACCAGCGCGCCCACGTCGAGCTTGTGAAAGCGAAGCGCCTCGCCGACGCTTCGGCCGGATTCGTTCATGAACGTCTGCGGGGCGAGCAGCATGACGCGCTTGCCGCCAATCACGCCGTCCGCCGCGAGCCCCGAAAATCGGCTCCGAAAGGGCGCGAAGCGGTGCGCCTGGGCGATCGCCTGCAGCGCCATGAAGCCGACGTTGTGCCGGTTGCGCGCGTGGCGCGCGCCTGGGTTGCCGAGTCCCGCAATGACGAGCATGAGGTCCCGATCGATCGCGTGGGCGACAAGCCCTCCGAGCAAGCCCAGAGGGCGCCGTTCGGCTTTACTTCTTGGCGGGCTTGGCCGAGGCGGCTGGCGCAGCCTTGGCCTCGGCCTTCGCCGGCGCGGCAGCTGCGGCTGCCGGCGCAGCGGCGGTGGTCGCGGCCGCCGCAGTCGGCTCCTCCGCTATGACGGTCGGCGGGACGATCGTCACCACGGTCAGGTCCGTCCTGGCGGAAACCGGTCTGCAGCCTTCCGGCATCTCGAGGTCCGAGACATGCACCGAATCGGTGAAGTCGAGACCGGTGAGGTCGATCGTGATCGAACTCGGGGATGTTGTCTGCTGGTGCGAACACTTCGACCGAGTGCAAAACGAGGTTGACCGTTCCGCCCTTCTTCAGGCCCGGCGAGGCGTCACGGTTCGCGACATGCACCGGAACGCCGATGCGCACGCGCGAGCCCGGGGTGAGCCGCAGGAAGTCCACGTGGACGGGCCAGTCGGTGACGACGTCGAGCTGATAGTCGCGCGGGAGCACGCGCTCCTTGCGGCCGTCCACCTCGAGCTCGAAGATGGTGGTCAGGAAGTGGCCCGCATAGATGAGCTTGTTGACGTCCCTGAAGTCGACCGAGACCGGCTCGGGCTTCAGACCGCCGCCATAGATGACGGCGGGAACGCGGCCTCCGCGACGAACGGAGCGGGCGGCCCCCTTGCCTGTCCCGCTGCGCGTCACGGCCGCGAGTTGCTTGATCGCTGCCATGATGATGTCCTTAAGTTGATCGCGCCTTTGCCTCCAGGGGTGTCGGAACCGGCGCGAAGCGCAGGCTTATAGGAAAGGAGCGCCCGCAGGGCAAGCGCCGGCGTCGCGCGCTTGGGCTTCAACGCTGGCGCTGCTGCAGTATCCGGTCGGCAGACACAATTAGAAAGCAAAACGCACCCCCGCCAAAGAACAAAATTATGTACCACGGCTGATAACAATATACGCGGACCACGCGCTCACGACCGCTCCCCAAACTTGGGAACAGCAGGAATAAAGCTTGCCCGTAATTGGCGGTATTGCTGAGAAACTGATAAAGCTTTTTTAAGCGACACAGGACGGCTCTCGCGCAAGGACCGTTAATAACACGGTCTTTGCCTTGTGGTAAACGTTCGCAGGTTGCGTCAGCTACATTCAGTCCGGCCAGAGCGGGTCTCAGGGGCAGGAACACACCCCGGATGATATGCGTCTTCCGCCCACCACCCGGAGCATTGTTCCATGATCAAATGTCTTGTCGCTGGGGTCGCTCTGACGATCGGCCTTACAGGCTACGCCATCGCTCAGGAAACGGTGCGTCGTCACCGCCACCGTCATGATCACCCCCAGCACATGCTTCAGCCGAGCGGATCTCCCGGGGTTCAGCTGGGGCCGTCTTTTGACTCGATCAACCCCTCGATCTATTGGTCCCCCGCCGGCGGCGATCCCACCCATTATGCACAGACAAGCGGTTTCTACGGCGGCCGCTGAGCGCATCTGCGTGGCGAGTATCGAGTCCCGACCTCATGCCGGTTCGCTTCGCCACGATCAGCGCGACGCGGCGCAAGCGCGCCGGCTTTCGGTTGCTTTCCGATGACAGAGTGGACAGCGCCCCGCATGGCGTCAGCGCGGCAGGACGGTCGTTGTCATCAACCCATCTGAAGGGGCCGTCCATGGCCAAGTCTATCCGGAATCTCGCCGCTGTCACGCGGGTCGGGCTCGATCGGGCGAAGGCCGCCGCCACCCGCACCGTGAACCTCAACCCGGCGCGCGCCCGGCGACCCCGCAGACCATTGCCCGATTGCGTAGGACCGGCAGGCCGAAGGCGGCCCCGTTGAATGTGACCAGCTGAGGGGCCAACTCGGCGGCTTTTTCTTGACGAACGCAGAGATGATCTCCCTCTCCGGGCGTTCCCCGATGTGCGAGGCGCCGACGGCAGAGACCGCCCAATGATCTTCCTGCCGCAGCGCGACCAGGGCGCCGATGCAGGCGATCGACTGATAGATGAGCATGGGAAACTTGTCGACCATCTCCGCGCGGACTTCGTCGTCGGACCTTCCTATCAATATTGGCGGGGCGAAGCCGAGCAAATCGGGCACGGTCTCAATATCCCAGTCGATGGTGCTGGACGGCATGGATCAGATCCGAATGAGGCGCTTGCCCCGGTTTTCGCCGCGATAGAGCCCGGCGAGCGCGTCGGGGCAGGCCTCAAGGCCGGCCAGGATGTCCTCTTCGTAACGCAATTTGCCCGCCCGGACCCAGTCCGCCAGCGTCGCGACCGAGGCCTCCCAGCGGTCCATGTAATCGAGGATGACGAAGCCCTGCGCGCGGGCGCGCTTGACCAGGAGATGGCGTTCGATCCGCGGCCCGGTCGGCCATGGGTTCCAGGAGGAGATCGACGCGGTGCCGCAGACCACCACGCGCGCTCCGACCGAAAGCCGCGGATACACTGTATCGCTGACGACGCCGGATGTGTTGTCGAAATAGACGCTCACGCCATCGGCGCAAGCTTGGTCAATCGCCGCCCCGAGGCTTGGGGCCGTGTAGTCGAAAGCCGCATCGTAGCCGAACACCTTCAGGCACTACGCGACCTTCTCCCGTCCGCCGGCGATTCCGACGGCCCTGCAGCCGAGGATCTTCGCGATCTGGCCGACAGCTGAGCCGACCGCGCCAGCGGCGGTCGATACGAGAACCGTCTCCCCCGACTTCGGCTCGCCGATCACGGTCAGGCCGACGAGCGCCGTGACGCCGTTGAGGCCGAGCACGCCCAGGGCGAGCGAATGGGGGAGATCGGTCTCGAGGATACGCCGGATCACCGCGCCGCCGTCGACCGTCGCCAGTTCCTGCCATCCGAACCATCCCGTGACGATTTCGCCGGGGCGATAGTCTGGATGGCGCGATTCGAGGACTTCGCCGACTGCGAGCGCGCGCATCACCGAGCCGATCGCCACGGGCGCCAAATAGTTTCCGTGGTCGGCGATCCAGCCGCGCATCGCGGGCTCGACCGAGAGGAATTCGTTGCGGACGAGGATTTGCCCCTCCGCCGGCGAAACGACGGGGGCGCCGCGAACGGCGAAATTCTCAGCTTGCGCAATCCCGGCCGGCCGCGAGACAAGCACCACCTGACGATTGATCATATTGTTCGCGTTCCCTTCGCGCGCCCGTTCGTTCGACGGGAGCTTGGCGACGTAGCCGTCAGCTGGCAAGGACTGGCTCGAGCCGTCTCACTTGGAGGCGCTGCGGCGACGCAACCTCATTGGCCCCTGAGACGGCGGACCGGATTGCGGCCGCCGCAAAACAGTCGGCTGCGGGAGGTACGCTAATGGACGTGCCAGATACAGACTTCACGCTTGCAGGGAGCCTCGACGAGCTGAAGGCCAAGGGCCGGCTCGTTATGCACGGCGCCCACCGCCCGATCCTCGTCGTCTTTGACCGAGAGCGCGTTTTTGCGCTCGACAATCGATGCCCGCATATGGGCTTCCCGCTCGACCGCGGCAGCATCGAGGACGGCATCCTCACCTGCCATTGGCACCACGCCCGCTTCGATCTCGAAAGCGGCTGTACCTTCGATCTGTGGGCGGACGACACGCCCACCTGCCCGGTGGAGGTGCTCGATGGCAAGGTCTGGGTAAAGACCTCGTTCGGCCATGCTGATCCAGCCTCGCACTGGCGCCAGCGGCTTGACGACGGCCTTGCGCACGACATCGGCCTCGTTATCGCCAAGGCCGTCCACGGCCAGCTCGCGGCCGGCGTGCCGAAGGCCGACATCATCCGGCAGACGGCGCTGTTCGGGGCCCAGAACCGGGATGGCTGGGGCGTGGGCCTCACGGTCCTCACCGCGCTGGCCAATCTGCTACCCGCCCTACGCGAGAATGACGCCTATCTCGCGCTGTTCCACGGGGCGCGCGGGGTGGCGTCGGACTGTGACGGGCAGCCGCCGCGACGGGAACGCGCGCCGCTCGAAAGCCGGCCGGAACCGGCCACGCTCAAGCGCTGGCTGCGGCGCTGGACAAAGGTTCGCCATCGCGAGGCGGCCGAGCGCACCCTGCTCACAGGGATCGCCGCCGGTCTTTCGCCCGCCGCGCTCGCCGACGCCCTGCTCGCCGCCGAGACCGAGCGGGCCTTCGCCGATGGTGGACACTCGCTCGATTTCATCAACAAGGCGTTCGAGTGCCTGGACCTGATCGGCTGGGAGCATGCTTCGTCCCTGCTGCCGACAATCGTCGGCCAGATGGCAGCGGCGCGAGGCGCGGAGGAATCGACCGAGTGGCGCCAGCCTGTCGATCTCGTCGCGCTTTGCGACGAAACGGCCGGCCAATTTCCGGGACTGTTCGCCGAAGCCCGCGGCGCACATGGCTGGGCCGACCACACAGCCCTCGCCCGGGAGCTGCTGCGGGATGATCCCGTCGCGATCGTCGACGCGATCAAGACGGCGGTTCGCCAGGGGGCCCTTCCGCCGGACCTCGGCCGATCGCTTGCTTACGGCGCGGCGCTCAGGGTGGCGCGGTTCGGCAACGCCAATGAACACGCCGACTGGGAGACGGCGCACCACGTCTTCACCTACGCCAACGCTCTCTGCAAGATGCTCGGGCGGATCGGGATCGCGACCATCGATCGCCTGGCGGCGCGGACTCTGCTGCACGGTGCGATGGCCCTCTATCTCACGCGCTACCTCAATGTGCCGCCGGCCCGGGTTCCAGGCGAGGATGGTGAGCAGCTCGACGATCTGCCTGCCGACGCGGAGGCCATCCGGACCGCCCTGCTCGACGCCTTCGACCGCCAGAGACAGGTTGATCTTGCGGCAAGGCTGGTGGCGCGGCACTTGACGCTTGGCCACTCGCCGCAGGCGCTGATCGCCACGCTCGCGCATGCGGTGCTGCGGGAAGACTCGGGCTTCCATGCCTACCAGATGCTGGAGGCCGGGGTCAGGCAATTTGGCCTCTGGGGCGACACCGACGAGGGCCGGCATATTCTCATTGCGGTCGCCCGCTATCTCGCCGCGCATTCGCCAACGGAGCGCGCGGCGCTGCAGACGGCCGATATCGCCCGACGCCTGATGCGGGGCAGAGAGCTGCATCAAAGTGCAGAAGCGTCGTGACGCCGGCCGGCGGCCGAGATGGATGCTGACCGTCGACGACAACGGCTCTTCAGAGATCCACACGCGCGTGCTACCTTCGGCCCGCCCCATGGACGCGAGGCGAGCCATGTCCGCGATCGCGTTGCGTCTTCTCGGCTTGATTGTGGCGTACGTCCTGCAGACGGTCCTCCTCAACGCAGCGCTGCCCACGAATCCGGACGAAGCGCCGGCTCCGCCCTCGTTGGCGGGCCAATTGCTGGTCGCCGCGCCTTCGATGGGCGACCCGCGCTTCGAGCGTACGGTCATCTTGATCATTCAGCACAGCCCGAGCGGCGCTGTCGGGATCGTCATCAACAAGCCGATCGGCGAGACCTCGATCGCCAACCTTTTCGAAGCGCTTGGCCAAAAGGGAAGCGACGTTGCCGGTGACGTGCGCGTATTCTCAGGCGGCCCGGTCGAGCCGGAAGTCGGCTTCGTCGTGCACAGCGCCGACTACCGTCGGCCGGAGACCGTCGCCGTCAACGATCGCCTGTCGATGACATCGAGCCTCGATATCCTGCGGGACATCGGCGCCAGGAAAGGGCCGGCCAAAATCCTCGTGGCCTTCGGCTACGCCGGCTGGGGACCGAACCAGCTCGAACGGGAAATCGAAGAGCGCGCCTGGGGGGTTGCGGAGGCCGATCCGGCACTGGTATTTGACGAGGACAGGGACAAAGTCTGGGATCGCGCCTGGATGCTTCAGACCCCTAAACTCTGAATGCCGGATATGCCGTCAGGTCGCCGCTTCACAAGGCGCCGGGCGGGCAAGCCTCGGATATCGAAGCCTTGACGGGGGTCGCCGGCGCGCCGGAACCTGCCCGGAGGCGAATCTTGCAGCTGGCAGGGCTTCCATGGGACCTTTCGGAGCCGCTCGACGTGCCGGGGGCCTGCTCGCCACAGCGCTCTCGCTCTCTTCTCTTCCGGGATGCGCGGAGCTGCATCTCGATCAGGGTCCCAGTCAGGTCATTCAGCGGACCGAAGGCGAGGACAATTTCGCCCTGAAGCAGGGGGCGGGGCCTGTTGCCGCGCGCGTCCTCCCCTACGCCCTGCTGGCAGAGCAATCCTACGATCCGCGGGTCTATGGGACGCACAGGATCGCGCCGCGCGCGCCCGCCTGCGTCGCGGGCGATGGCAAGCCATGCGACCCGGCCGACGATCGGCGCGCGGCCAAATGGCTCAGCGAATGGCGCTATGTCTGGAGCTGCGACGGGCCGGACGAATGCAGGGTGCAAACGCCGGGGCAGAGCGCGTCCGTTGGAGGCCTAGGTGTCCAGGTCTGGGCGCGCGTCGGCGCGCGCTGTCCTGAAGCTGTCATCGCCTTTCGCGGCACCGTCGGCGGGAACGAAGGAGACTGGGAATCCAACTTCCACTGGATTCTGCGCAATTTCCCTATCTACGACCAGTATGACCAGGTGCGCGACAATATCGGCGACTTCATCGACCATATCGAGCGCGACCCGTGCTACCGGCGCGGCGCGACTGAGATCATCGCCATCGGCCACTCGCTCGGCGGCGGACTGGCACAGCTTGCGGCCTATTCCGATCCGCGCATCCGGCGGGTCTACGCGTTCGACCCCTCGATGGTGACGGGATTTTATTCCGTCGATCCGCCGCATCGCGACCGGAATGTGCAGGGACTCAGGATGGAGCGCATCTACGAATTCGGCGAAGTCCTCGCCTACGGCCGACTCATCATGCTCCGTTCTATACCCTTGTCCCCGTGCAATCCGCGGGTCGTCAGCGTCCGCTTCCGCGTCTTTCACGGCGCCCCGATCGCCCTGCACAGCCTGACAGATCTCGACAACGGACTACTGAGGATCGCGCGAGGCAATAAGGCCGAAACCTCGCCGATGGTGCTCGAGCCATGCGGCATTGAGTCGCCGAAAACGCCAATCGCCGCGGCCCAATGACCATTTCGGAGCAGGGTTGGTGTCGGCCGGATAGACGATTTGCTGGGCGCAGCGAGTAGCGCTATGCGCTCCCTTTGGCGCTCCATTCACGCGGGCAGCTTTCCGGCGCAGAGGCGGGACGACGGCGGTGTAGCGATCTATCCGGCCGAGCTGCTCCGCGTCTTCCAGCCACAACGGCCCAAAGAGCGTCCCATGGAACAGGATGCAATGGCCCTTTCCGGAGGCTTCGGAACGGCCCCCGGCGACGATCAATTAACGCCGACGTCGCGCAGGCTCATGGTGAACCGGAGGTGAGGCCATATCGCTTGCTGAATGATCTCAGGCGGGAAACGATACCCGCTGTAGCTGCTCCATGGCGGTATGCGGATGGGGTGCAGCGACCTGAACCGACCGACGCCACGTTTTCCGGCATCCTGACGTTCCAGCCCGGCTGGCGATTGACCCAGATCAATGCGCGCGCTGTTCGCGCATCGCAGTCGAAACGGCCGCTATGGATGGCCGTCAACGAGCGAGCGTCTCCGCGCAGTCGCGGCAACGTGTCGCACGCGACACGGGCATCTTGGTAAAAATTTCGCCGTGAACTTCCGTCAATATGACATTCAATCAGTAGGGAGGGCGCGCATCTTGGATATTCGCGTCGAAGTCGCAAATGCGCTTCATTGGGATGTTTTGATCCCTCGTCACAGGGTAACCGCGAATGTGGACGGCGGTTGGGCTACTCTGCAGGGCTTAGTCGACTGGACGTACCATAGGTCTCTCGCCGAGGCGGACCTGCGCTGAGTGCATGGAGTGACCGGCATCACGAACGAAATTGAACTGCATCGCGTTGAAGAGTCCAGTCCCAATCGGCCGATTTATGTGCTCACTCTTGGGCCGAAGCGCGAAAAAACACCGAAATCTGGCCTATTTAAAAATGAGGGGATTCTTGACGGTGATGCCGGGATCTATGGCATCACAGGATGTCGTTAGGGCAGACCTGCAACGCCACCAATACGGTTCATGCGACAGGGCGGCAAGAAGCCCAATCACGAGGCGGAGGAAATCATGGCTGCCAAGGGTGGCTTTCGCTGGATAGTCATCGCTATTCTCTTCTATATCACTGTCGCGAACTACATCGATCGGTCGGCGATCGCCTTCGCGATAGGCGGCATCAAGGCGGAGCTGGGACTGGGACCGGCCGAGGTCGGGCTGATCCTCGGGGCCTTCGGGCTGGGCTACGCGGTCACCACGTTCCTTGGCGGGATCGCGGTCGATTGGTGGGGCGCCCGCGCCGTGCTTCTCACCGCCGCCGTGCTGTGGAGCGCATCGATCGGCGCGACCGGACTTGCCGGCGGGTTCTTCACGCTCTACGTCGCGCGCACCGTGCTCGGGGTGGCGGAGGGGCCGAACTTCCCGGCGCTGACCGGCGCGATCAGCCGCTGGCTCGCGCCGCACGAGCGCGCCATCGCCCTTGGCAATACACTGGTCGCCGTGCCGCTTGCGCTTGCAATCGGCGCGCCGGTGACGACGCAGCTGATCCTTATGTTCGGCTGGCGCGGCATGTTCTTCACGCTGACGGCGCTGAGCGCAATCTGGGTTCCGGTGTGGCTCATTTTCTTCCGCAACGACCCGGAGCAGTCGTCGTTCGTCGGCGACGCGGAGTTGAAGCATATCCGCGGCGGGGTCGAGGCGGCCCGCAATCGCACCGCCAGGCACGTGCGCCACGGCTTCACCGACTGGCGCCTGCTGCTCACCAACCGGACGCTGCTGGCGAACTATTGGGCGTTCTTCGTGTTCGGCTACTTCCTGTTCTTCTTCATGGGCTGGCTGCCGAACTACCTGCAAGTAACTTATAAGTTGAACGTTCGGGAAGTGGGCCTGTTTGCAATCCTGCCGTGGGCCTGCGCCGCCGTAATGCTGGTGGCGCTCGGCTATCTTTCCGATTACTTGCTGAAACGCTCGGGAAGTTTTCGGATATCAAGAAGCTTGTTGATCGGCGTCACCCAACTTCTCGCGGCGCTCGCGGTGATACCAGTCGGCCTCGTCCACAGCCTGCCGGTGGCTATCGCGGGTATCACCGTGGCTGTGGCCTTCAGCATGGGCGCCAACGCCTCGTATTACGCAGTCAACGTCGACATCGTGCCGGGACGGGCCGCCACGGCGCTCGGCATCATGGACACGGGCTTCGCGATCTCCGGCTTCCTGGCGCCGGTGATCACCGGTTGGGTGGTCGGTACGTTCGGATCGTTCGAGTACGCTTTCCTGCTCATGACCGGATTGGCGCTGTCGTCCGTGCTCGTCGTGCTCATCTTCCATCGTCCAGACGAGGACCGCGCTGATCAGCCGGGGGGCGTCGCCCAGGCGACGCCCGCGGCGGCGAAGTAGGAGGTGGCTGAAACGGCGCAGGTCAGACCAGCCGGGTGCAATCCGCCTCGTCCGCCGTACCATCGCTCGGGTGTTCCGCGGCTCGCGTCGTGGTCGCATATCGCTCGTTACGGACCGCCTGATTCGGACCGTGGTCGGGATAGCTTTCGCATCCTGGGCCCCTCGTCGCATGCTATACGGCCCTAATCTCAGACGAACATGTGTTCTGGGTTCGGGCCGATCAAAACGCTTGGCGACATCGGTGGCGTCGAGAACGAGCACGATCTGGCGCGGCGGCCGAGCTCGTGTCGAAGCCTTGGCGTACGCGTCGAGAAACAAATGTGGCTGACAGGAGACGATCATGATCGGAAAACTCAATCACGTCGCCGTCGCCGTCCCGGACCTGGAGAAGGCGGCAGCAACGTATCGCGATGTTCTCGGCGCCAAGGTGTCGGCGCCACTGCCGCAGCCGCCGCATGGCGTCACTGTCGTCTTCGTCGAGTTGCCCAACGCCAAAGTGGAGCTGTTGCATCCGCTCGGCGAGCACAGCCCGATCAAGGCCTTTCTCGATAAGAACCCGGCCGGCGGCATGCACCACATGTGCTTCGAGGTGAACGACATCGTCGCAGCACGCGATCAGCTGAAAGCGAAGGGCGCGCGAGTGCTCGGCGACGGCGAGCCGAAGATTGGCGCCCATAACAAGCCGGTGCTGTTCCTGCACCCCAAGGACCTCTGCGGCTGCCTGGTGGAACTGGAGCAGGTCTGACCCAACCGACGCGCCGCCCGCATGCCGGGCGCAGCTCCCGACTGCAAAGGATGAACCCCACCATGACGCTGAACGTCGCAGTCCTCGATGAGTTAAGGGACAGGCAGGCCAAGATCCTCGGAGCCGGCGGCGAGGAAAAGATTCACGCCCGTCATGAACAGGGTCAGATGACGGCGCGTGAACGTCTCGCGGCGCTGTTCCAGGAAGGTACTTTCCAGGAGATTGGCATGTACATCCGCAGCGCCCGCCAGGCGGGCGCTGCGGAGCACAAGGACCTTCCCGCCGACGGCGTCGTGGTCGGAACCGGGTATGTTGCCGGGCGCGCTGTTGCCGCCTTCAGCCAGGACTTTACCGTCGCCGCCGGCACGCTCGGGAAGATGCATGCCGGCAAAATAGTGCGCGTCATGCAGACGGCGGCCCACACCGGCATGCCGATCGTCGCCTTCAACGATTCCGGCGGAGCACGCATTCAGGAAGGCGTGGACGCGCTGTCGGGCTACGGCCAGGTATTCTACATGAACGTGCTGCTTTCTGGTGTCGTGCCGCAGATCTCGGTAATTTGCGGTCCCTGCGCCGGAGGAGCCGCTTATTCGCCGGCGATCATGGACTTCATCATTATGACGAAGGCGCATGCCCGCATGTTCATCACCGGCCCAGAGGTCATCAAGGCGGTGACCGGCAGGACGGTCACTATGGACGAAGTGGGCGGCGCTTCGATGCACGCCACGGTCAGCGGCAATGTGCATTTCCTCGCTGATGACGACCGTCACGCGGTGCAGCTGGTGCAGCGCCTGCTCGGCTTCCTGCCGGCAAACAACTCCGAGGATCCGCCGCATCGGCTGAACGCTGATATCGACGAGGCCCCGGACGAGGCGATGACCACGCTGATTCCCGAGGAGAGCTCGACGCCACTGGACGCGCGGCGGGTGATCGCGCGCCTGGTGGATGGCGGTGATTTCCTCGAGGTGCACGCTGGATTTGCCGAGAACATCATCGTTGGTTTTGCGCGCATCGAGGGCATGGTGGTCGGTCTGATCTCCAACCAACCGACAGTGCGCGCCGGGGCGCTTGATATCGACGCTTCCGACAAGGGCGCCCAATTCATCCGCTTCTGCAACTGCTTCAACGTCCCGCTGGTGACGCTCGTGGACGTGCCGGGCTTCCTGCCGGGCATTGAGCAGGAGCGTGGTGGCATCATCCGGCACGGCGCTAAACTGCTGTTTGCGTATGCTGCCGCAACGGTGCCCAAGGTCACCGTGATCCTGCGCAAGGCCTATGGCGGCTCGTATCTGGCGATGTGCAGCCAGGAGATGGGCGCCGATTTCGTCTTCGCCTGGCCGTCGGCAGAGATCGCGGTGATGGGTGCGGAAGGCGCGGTCAACGTGCTCCACGCCAAGGAGTTGAAGGCAGCGCCCGATCGCCATGCCAAGGCGGCCGAACTCGCGGCGGCATATCGCGCCGAATTTGCATCGCCGTATCTCTCGGCGGGCAACGGCTACATCGCGGACATAATCGATCCTGCGGCGACGAGGTGGACCGTGGCGTTGGCGCTGCGCAAGCTGCGGAGCAAGCGCGAAATGCGGCCGCCGAAGAAACACGGGAACATCCCGCTATGAGCGCCGCAACAGGACAAGGGGCCCCTTGTCATGCATGAAAGCACCGTCGCCAACGGCCCGATTGGGAACTGGTTGGCAATCATCGGGGTCATCAGCTTGATATACTGGGGGTGGCACATCTGCGCCGCGTTCTTGGGCCGCGGCCCTGGTAAGAAGAGTGCGGCAGCTGTCCCTGCCGCGGCGGCGGCGGGCGGCTTTGCTCCCCTCGCGGCCGCAGCGGCGCCCGAAGACGACATCGTCGTCATCGCAGCTGCGGTCCACGCGCAGCTGGGGGCGCACCGCATCGTGCGCATCGAGGAAGAAAGCCAGGCGCAGACCTGGGCTGTCGAAGGCCGCTGGATGCAACAGACTTCGCACACGACCCGCCCCTGATCGCCAGGCGTCGGAGACAAAAATGCGACCCCGCACCTTCCTGGATGATCTGATTTTCGGCGCTCGCACAGCGTCTCTTTGGAACGAGTCCTGTCACGACCGCGGCGGCCCGCAGCAAGGCGCCAACGAGGAAACGCAACATGCGTAAGTTCCGGATCACCGTGGACGGACGAAGTTACAACGTGGTCGTCGAGGATCTCGGCGAGGGCGCGGAGACCGCCCATCCCACGCCTCCCCGCACCGCCCCGGCTCTCGCGCCTGCAGCGCGCGCGCCCGCCGCAGCCGGCGCCGGCTCCGTCGTCGCTCCGCTGGGCGGCGTGGTGGACTCGATCGACGTAACGCTCGGCAGCGCCATCGCGGTCGGCGACAAGGTGGCGACCATCGAGGCAATGAAGATGAAGAACGACGTGCGCTCGCACGTCGCGGGCAAGGTAACCAGCATCGCCGTTTCCGTGAACCAAGGCGTGGAAACCGGTCAGGTGCTGATGACCATAGCGTAACCCCGCCCTGACACCGGTCGAACTCGCATGCAGGGAAACGCCGCGCGGCCCTCGGTCGCACATCGACATATCCGACGCTGCCGGCGCCGTCGTCGGCAGTCAATTCTTCGCCAGGAGGGTTCGGTGAATAAAGACACTCTCACCTTTGCAGTCATTCTCAGCCTGATCGATTTCTTTCTCAGCATGGCGATCATCACAGGCATCGGCCTGATCCTCCGCTTACTCCCGTTGCTGAATCGCCTCGGCGCCCTCGACGAGGAGAGCATGCGGCGTGGTCATTGATCATCCAGGGCCATATGAGAGTGAGGATCCGTCGATGTTGCTAGACCAGACGATGAAGTTCTTCGGCGCCCTCGGGGCACAGACAGGCGTCGCCGATCTCTGGTGGGGCAATGTGGTGATGATCGCGATCGGCATCGGGATGATCCTGCTCGCCATCATCAAGAAGTACGAGCCGCTGCTGCTGGTGGGCATTGGATTCTCCTGCATTGTCTCGAACGTGCCGGGCTCCAATCTGATTCTCGAGGGCGGGCTTTTCGACTACGCCTACAAGGGCGTGCAGCTTTTGATCCTGCCGCCGCTCATCTTCTTCGGGGTCGGCGCGATGACGGATTTCGGCCCGATGATCGCGAACCCCAGCCTGGTCATTCTGGGCGCCGCCGCCCATCTCGGCATCTTCGTGGCTCTCATCGGCGCCAAGTTGCTTGGCTTCACGATCAATCAATCAGGCGCGATCGGCATAATTGGCGGCGCCGACGGCCCGATGGCGATCTTCATGTCGGTGAAGCTGGCGCCGGAGCTGCTGCCGCAGATCTCGGTGGCCGCGTATTCCTACATGGCGTTGATGCCGCTGATCCAGCCGCCGGTGATGCGGCTGCTGACTAGCAAGCGGGAGCGCATGATCCGGATGAACCAGCTGCGCGCGGTTTCCCGCGTGGAACGTATCGCGTTCCCCATCGTCATCGCCGTCGTCGTCAACCTGTTGCTGCCGCCGGTGGCGCCGCTGATCACTATGCTGATGCTGGGCAACCTGTTCAAGGAAGTGCTGGTGACCGAGCGCCTGGCGAAAACTGCCGCCAACGAGGTGATGAACATGGTCATCATTGTGCTCACTGTCGCCATCGGTTCTACCATGCAGGCCGACAAGTTCCTCACCGGGAGCACGCTCGAAGTCGTCATTCTCGGCCTGATCGCATTCGTCTTCGGCACCGGCTCCGGTGTGCTCGGCGCGAAGATACTGAACCTGTTCCTCAAGGAGAAAATCAATCCGTTGCTTGGCTCCGCGGGCATTGCGTCGGTCCCCATCGCCGCCCGCGTGGCGCACAACGTCGCGCTGGAAGACGACCCAGACAACTTCTTGATCTATCACGCCATGGGACCGAACTTGGCTGGCGTGTTCGGAACAGCCCTGTCCGGCGGCATCATGCTCGCTTTGCTGCAGTAGAACTCGACGATTGACATGCAACGAAACCGGAAACCTGCGTCGCTGGGGAAAATTCCAGCCCAGCCCCAGGGCTTCTGAACACCAACCTGGGCTGGATCAATTCAGCCCTGCCGTGGACGCGCTCGGCTCGGCCGATCTCGCAAGATAAGTCCGATGCGGAAAGTGGCGATCATAGGAACCGGTCCGAGCGGCCTGGCTGCGGCCAAGGCGCTGGCGGAACACCAGATCGAGCCCGTTGTGCTGGAGGGCGCGCTGAATATCGGCGGCATGTGGGCCGGCGAGGGACGCGCCGCCTGGTCCTCCGACAGGCGGACCAATCTCTCCCATTACAGCTGCGCGTTCTCCGACCTTCCGTGGGCGCCCGAAAGCGAGGCCTTCCCTATCCGCAGCGAGATCATCAAATATCTCACCGCCTACGCCGCAAAATTCAACCTGCTCAAATTCATGCATTTCGGCGCGCAAGTGACGAGCGTGCGGGCGGGCGGGCGGCGCGGCTGGCGGCTCGATATGGCGTATGGCGGCAGGCAGGAAACGGAGGTCTTCGACGATGTGATCATTGCGACCGGACCTTACTCGGCGCCGTATACACCGGAGTTCGAGGGGCTAGCCCAGTTCCGGGGCGAAGTCCGCCACGCCGTCAAATGCAATTCGTCTGCCGTCAACCGGGACGCCTTCACCGGAAAGCGGGTGCTGGTGGTAGGCGCAGCATTCTCCGGCGTCGAGATCGCCTGCCAGATCGCGCCCTATGCTGCCATGGTGACCGTCAGCCTGCGCCGACCGATGTGGTTTATCCCCCGTTTCGTAACGGCGCGATCCGGGGGCCGCCGCTACCCTTGGGATCTCGTATTCTTCAATCGCAGCCCGGAGAACCCGCTGCTGCGTAAGCCGCATTTGTTTCTGGCCGAGACTGGCGGCGACCCGGGCGCGGTCTCGCCGGAGCTGGCGTTTGCGCCAGGTCAGGATCCACCAACGAATATGGTCGTCACCGACCACTTCCTGCGGGATGTTGGCGAGGGCGCCGTCCGGGTGAAGCGGACGGCGACGCTCTGCTTCGACCAGCGCGGCGTGATCTTCGCCGATGGCGCACGTAACGACCTCGACGCCGTAGTGATGTGCACCGGCTACACGACTGCACTCCCTCTCTTCGACAAAACCATGCTGGCGGCGCTCGAGTTCGACGCGCACGATCAGCTGCAACCGACGTTGCTGCACAAACAGGTGTTTCATCCGGCGCTGCCGGGCCTCTGCTTCGTCGGCCATTATCGCGGGCCGTATTTCACCATCATGGAGCTGCAAGCGCGCTGGATCGCCCGCATTCTGGCGGGGGAGCTGCCTCCGCCCTCCGAAGAGGCGATGCGCAATGGCATCGAAAAGGAGCGGAGCATCCGGCTCGCCGATCCGAGGCCGCAATTCCCATATGCCGACTTCGTCGGCTTGGCCGACGGGCTGGCGCGCGAGGTGGGCGTGCTGCCGAAACTGCCGCCGGATCATCCGCTGCAGCCCTTTGTGGCGCAAGGGCCGCTGATCGCGGCCCATTACCGGCTCTCGGGTCCGCATGCCAAGCCGATGCTCGCGGAATCGATGATCCGCGCGACCCCGGCTCCGCTGCTCGAGATCCCTGACGCTGCCGTCCCCGCTCCCGAATGCGCGGGCGATTCGTCGGCAGAGCGCGCGATGTCGGCGCTGAAAGGGCTTTGGTCCATCGACCGGACGGTGGAGCCTGGGGGACATTTCGCTGGAACGGCACGCTTCACGCCCTTGCCGGACGGACGCCTGCTCTATGCCGAGACCGGGACGCTGCGCCTACCGGATGGGACGGAACTGGAGGGTGGCAACCGGTATATCTACGCGCTGCGGGACGGCGCGATCGACATGACCTTCGCCGACGGCGAGAATGCCGGGGCGCATTTCATCGATCTCGCCTTTTCACCGGCGCAAACTGGCGCGTGGCCGCTGCATGCGGCCGGCCGACATCTGTGCCGGCTCGACCAATATGACGCGATATTTCGCCTGGAGCATCCCGACCGCTACACAATGACCTATGTCGTCTGCGGCCCGCGGAAGGGTTACGTCAGCCGCTCGGTCTATACGCGCCTTGCATAGCAGCGCAGGTTCCCACGTATCGATAGAACATAAGCAACGCGCTAATTTCGGTGACCGAGGATCTGCGCCGACGCGGCGTTGAGGAGACGGACAATGGGGCCTGCCGGCCGAAGTCTCAAATTCGCAAAGCAAGGCAAGGGGTCAGCATTTGAGAGGCCCGGATACGCCAGCCTAACCCCGCGTTCGGCGGATGAAACGACCAATCTCTGGAGCCAGACGTGCGGTTCAGCTATTGTTCTCGATAGCTTATTTGCGAAATGGGACACCGATTAAGTTTGCGAATTGGGGCTCCGATTAAGTCGGGACGGGGGACTCGAGGGATGGAACGATAGAACTCTGGGGCTCCACTTCCACCGCCGATCAATAAGGAGATACGGTGTGGTCACGATTGCGACGGCGTTCCAGCTTGGATCCGACTTCCCCAAGATCGACTACTCGACGTGGCGAAAGCAGGTCGAAGTGGACCTCAAGGGTGCACCCTTCGACAAGCGCATGCTTTCCCGCAGCTACGAAGGCATCGAGCTGCAAGGGCTCTATACAGAGGAGATTTTCCCGACTGCCGGTGATCCCGGCGGCCTGCCGGGCTATCCGCCGTTCGTTCGCGGCGCGCGGCAGCTGGGTAATGCGCTGGCCGGCTGGGACATCCGCCAGGAACACGCGCATCCCGATCCGGCCATCGCCAACGCGCAGGTCCTCGAGGATCTCGATGGCGGCGTGACCTCCATAGAGCTGCGGCTCGACTGCGCGGCCGTGCAGGGCCTGGATGCCGATGACCCCCGCGCTACGGAGCTGACTGGGCGCGATGGCGTCAGCGTTTCTTCCGTCGCCGACATCGAGCGTCTCGTTCAGGGAGTGAAGCTCAATATTGCGGGCTTCCACTTCGATTCCGGCGCGTCCTTCATACCCGCGGCCAGCCTATATGTCGCCGCCGCCAGGCAAGCCGGTGTGCCGCTTACCGAGCTGCTCGGCGGCTTCAGCGCCGATCCGCTGCGGGCACTGGCCCGCGATGGCCATCTGCCGGTGCCGCTGGATACCTCGTTGCAGCAGATGGCCGACCTGGCCGCCTGGACCGCCCAGAATGCACCTCGCATGACCGCGGTCGAGGTCTGCTCGACGCCGTACCACAACGCCGGCGCCTCTGCCGTCTGCGACGTCGCATTCGCAGTGGCCACCGGGCTCGACTATCTGCGGGTGCTGACCGCCGCCGGGCTCGATCTTGAGACAGCAGCGCGCCAGATCACTTTCAGCATGGCGCTCGGCTGCCGCTTCTATCTCGCCATCGCGAAAATCCGCGCCGCGCGCAAGCTCTGGGCCGACGTGATCGAGGCGTGCGGCGGCAGTGCCGATGCCCAGAGGATGTTCCTGCGCGTCTCCACCGGCCGTCGTGTGCTGACCTCACGCAATCAGTTGCTCAACATCCTGCGCAACACGGTGGCTTGCTACGCGGGCGCGGTGGCCGATGTCGATGTCATCACCACCACCCCGTTTGACGCGCCCACGGGCCTGCCGACCGAGGCCGGCCGCCGCAACGCGCGCAATACGCAGCACATCCTCGCGAAGGAATGCCATCTGGCACAGGTCGTTGATCCGGCCGGCGGCTCCTGGTACATCGAGTGGTATAGCAACGAGGTCGCCAAGAGGGCCTGGTCGCTCTTCCAGCAGATTGAGGCGCAAGGCGGCATGATCAAGGCCTTCGCCAGCGGCTGGGTGCGGGAGCAGATCAAGCCTGCCCGGGCAGCGCGCGAGAAGGACATTGCGGCGTGCAAGGTCGTGGTGACCGGCATCAGCGAGCACCCTTCGCTGACCGAAATGCGCCCCGAGCAGGAGCTGCCGCACTATCGACAGCTCGCCATGGACGCGGCGCAGCGGCTTTCGAACTGGCGACGCCAGCATGGATTACGCCCCTCGCCGCTCGATACGTTGGGTGGCGCGCCAGCCGGGACCGGCCTGCTGACGGCCGCCGCGATCATCGCCGCAGAGGCTGGCGCCACGTTCGGCCAGATCGCCGAAGAGCTGGTACAGACCGGCGCCCAGCCGGCCGTCGTCGCGCCCCTCGCGGTGCATCCTACGACGAAGCGTTCGAGGAACTGCGCGACGCTGCTGACGTCTTCGAGAGCACTCACGGCCACCGTCCGCGAGTCTATCTGGCCGGTGTTGGCAGCATCGCCGAGCAGGTGGCGAGGAAGAACTATGCCAGCGATTTCTTCGAGGCCGGAGGCTTCGAGGTGCTCTGCTGCGAGGCGAAGGCCGATGCTGCCGAAGCGGCTGCAGCGTTTGCCGCAAGCAGCGCCAAGATCGCGGTGATCTGCTCCACCGACAAGCAATACACCACGGTGGTGGCGGAGCTGGCGCCGATGCTCAAAGCGGCCGGAGCGCGCACCGTGATCCTCGCCGGCCATCCGGGGCAGTCCGAGGCCGCCTATCGCGCCGTCAGGACCCGTTTCCCGTAACGCTTTGATCTCTCGAATTCAGCCAGTCCCATGTTGAAACCGAAATTGACACCCACCACGGCGAGAGGCACCGCCAGCATTCGGTCTGACAAAGCCTCTGCGTCCCTAATCAGCTCGCCCATTGGACGAGCATACGGCGCTCCGCAGCCACGGCGAAACGTCACACCGTCCGCGTCACCTTCATCAGATGCGGCGGCTGGTCGGGATCGCGGCCGCGCCGGCGCGCGACCGCCTCGGCGAGACGATAGAACGCGTGCAGTGCGGCGATGGGGGTGGTCAGCGCATGGCCGCCGTCCGGCGTGACAAGCGTCGGCCAGCGCGGGTGAGGAGCGGCGTCGACCAGCAAGGGCGCCGCGCCGAACAATTCCAGGCGATCGACCGTCTCGAAAAAGCCGTCGCGCGCGGCGTCGGTCGGCGCGAAGCAGAGAATGGGAAAGTTCTGACCGATGACGCCGGCCGGCCCGTGCAGCACTTCGGCCGAGGAGAACGCCTCGGCGTGGATCGCCGAGGTTTCCTTCAGCTTGAGCGCGGCTTCGGCGGCGACGGCGAAGGTCGCGCCACGCCCGATCACGTACAGCGAGTTCGGCCTTCGCGAGCGTCTCGACGGTCTCGTCCGGCGGCGCGGCGCGCGAGGCTTCGAGGATCGCGGGCAGGCGATCGAGCGCGGCGGTAAGTTCGGCGTCTTCGCTCCAGCGCGCGGCAAGCGAAAGGCCGGCGACCAGCGAAGCGATCATCGACTTGGTGGCCGCCACCGACCGCTCTTCGCCGGCGTGCAGGGAAATAAGCGCGTCCGCGTCGCAGGCGGCCGGCGACGCGGAGTCATTGACGAAGGCGATCGTCGTCGCGCCCGCCGGCTTCGCCGCCTGCTGCATGGCGACGATGTCCGGGCTGCGGCCCGACTGGGAGATGGTGATCGCGACGGCGCGGTCGAGGCGCAGCGACGCGTGGTACAGCGAGGCGATCGAGGGGCCGAGCGAAGCGCAAGCGAGTCCGAGCTTGAGCTCAATGACATGCTTGAGAAAGAGGGCGGCGTGATCCGAGCTTCCGCGCGCGATGGTCGCGACAAAAGACGGCTCGCCGGCGCGGAGTTCGGCTGCGAGGTCGGCGACAGCGCCCGCGTTGGCGTCGAGCTGCCGCCGGATCGCCGCGCCGGTTTCGGCGATTTCGGTCGCCATGAAGCTCATCGGGCCGCTCCTTCCGTCTGGGCGCGGGCGCTTGGGGAGAGAGTGAGCTCGGCCACAAAGTCGTAGGTGTCCGAGCGATAGGTGCTGCGGGTGAACTCGACCCGCCGGCCGTCGGCGGCGTAGGCGATGCGATGAATGTCGAGCGCGGCCGCGCCTTCGGGGACGCCGAGCAGCGCCGCCTCCGCGGCGCCGACCACGACGGCGCGCAGCCGCTCAATCGCACGCACCGGACGGAACCCCGCGGTTTCGAGGGCGGCGTAGAGCGAGTCGCCGTCAGGCTCGGCGCGCCCAAGAAAGCGCAGCGGAACCGCGGCGCGCTCGATCGCCATCAGCACGCCGTCGGCGAGCCTCAGTCGGGCGAGGCGGAACACGGGTTCGGTCAGAGAGATGTCGAGCATGATCGATTCTTCGGGCGTCGGCAGAAAGGTTCCGCGTTCGATCGCCCTGGAGGAGGCGGCGAGGCCGCGCAGCCGCATGTCCTCGGTGAAGCTCGTCAGGCGCGACAGCGGCTGCTCGACATGCGGGGGATTGCGCCGCACGAATGTGCCCGCGCCATGGCGGTGGACGAGCACGCCTTCGTCGACGAGCCCGGCGATGGCGCGCCTGAGCGTGGTGCGTGAGACGTCGAGCATCTGGGAGAGTTCGCGCTCGCCCGGCAGGAGATCGGACTGCGCGAAGCGTCCTGCGGCGATTTCGCGCTTCAGCGTCGCGCCGACGCCGGCGAACAGCGGCACGCGTTGGGCCCTGCTCGCCTGAAGCCCCGCCATCCCCTCGGCCCTCCGAATTCCTTGCGGCCCGCTGGACAAGAAGTATACATGTGGCCCATAACAAAGTACAAGAGGGCCTCAGGGGAGCGCCCCGGAAGCGACGAGGGAAACATTGCCGCCCGCGACCGAGCGGTCGTCGCGGCAACGTGGGCAGTCGTCATGGCGAGGCTTGACCCGGCCATCCAAGCGGTTCGGCTCCCGGATCGGTTGCAAAGATTCGACCTGGTCCAGAAAATGTAGTTGTCGAGACGCCTCAATGCGCGTTGGACCCGAGATTTGCTTGCGCCTCAGCCTTAATGGCCGGTCAAGCCCGGCCATTAAGGACGAGGGCGGCGCCCCGAAATCACTCGGCTTCGGGCGAGTACGCTTACCGGTTGCGCGCGGCGCCGACTTCGCCCAAGCTTCAGTGCGCCCGGAGGGGCGCGGGAGGAAGAGCTCAATGCAATCGCGGGCATGAAGCCCGTCGGATCAGGAGGCTAGGATGAGAGCTTGTATTGCATGGATACGTGGCGGTGTCGCCATGGCCGCGCTGTTCGCCGGGCTCGTAGCGGCTCAGGCCGGCTCGCTTAAGATTGAGAGCTGGCGCAACGATGACGCCGACATCTGGAACAGCAAGATCATCCCCGCCTTCAACAAGCACTATCCCGACATCAAGGTCGAATTCTCGCCGTCAGCGCCGAAGGAATACAACGCCGCGCTCAACGCGCGCCTCGCCGGAGGCACCGCCGGCGACATCATCGCCTGCCGGCCGTTCGACGCCTCGCTCGATCTCTACAACAAGCACCAACTCGACAGCATCAACGACATGAAAGGTATGGACAATTTCTCCGATGTGGCGAAGTCGGCGTGGACGACCGATGACGGCAAGACGACCTTCTGCGTGCCGATGGCGTCCGTCATTCACGGCTTCATCTACAACGAGGACGCCTTCAAGAAAGTCAGCGCCACGCCGCCAAAGACAATGGCGGAGTTCCACGAGATTCTCGACAAGCTGAAGAAGGACGGGACCTATACGCCGATCGATATGGGCACCGCAGACCAGTGGGAAGCGGCCACGATGGGCTTCCAGAACATCGGGCCCAACTACTGGAAGGGCGAGACGGGACGTCTGGCTCTGATCGCCGGCAAGGAGAAGTTCACCGACCCCGAGTATATCGCCGTGTTCAAGGAGCTCGCCTCTTGGGCGCCCTATATGGGCAACGGCTTCCAGGCGCAGACTTATCCCGACAGCCAGAACCTGTTCTCGCTCGGCAAGGCGGCAATCTATCCGGCCGGCTCGTGGGACATCTCGACCTTCCGTTCGCAGGCCAAGTTCCCCATGGGCGCGTTCCCGCCGCCGCTGCCGGCCGGGGACACGCAGTGCTACATCTCCGACCATACCGACATCGCAATGGGCGTGAATTCCGCATCGAAGAACAAGGAGGACGCCAAGAAATTCCTCGAATGGCTGACGACGCCTGAATTTGCGACGCTCTACGCCAACGCGCTGCCGGGCTTCTTCCCGCTGAGCAAGGAGCCGGTGAAAATCGACGATCCTCTCGCCGCGACGATGGTCGGCTGGCGCAAGGACTGCAAGTCGACGATCCGCAACTCCTACCAGATCCTATCGCGCGGCACGCCGAACCTGGAAAACGAACTCTGGAACGTCTCCGCCCGGGTCATCAACGGCACGCTGACCCCGGAGGCTGCCGGCAAGCAGCTGCAGGACGGCCTCGACAAGTGGTATAAGCCGGCGAAGTAGGGACGCCCTAGACCCTCACCCCAACCCTCTCCCGCGCGCGGGAGAGGGTTGCGATCCTTCTCCCGCTTGCGGGAGAAGGTGGCCCGAAGGGCCCGATGTGGGGTGACGCCACGCGAGAGGACCGATGGCCGAACCATTGTCCCAAGTCGTCGCATCGATGCCGCGAGGCCGCTTCCTCGCGCTACTGGCGCTGTTTCTCGGGCCTGCGGTCGCGATCTATACGCTCTTCTCGATCTACCCGCTCATCGCCACGATGGGCCTCTCGACCTACACAACTGATAGCAGCGGCGCGTATCATTTCCTCGGCTTCGGGAATTTCGGCACACTACTGCTGGATCCAGACTGGTCAGTCCATTTTTGGAACGCGGCCAAGAACAATCTGATCTTCTTCATCGTGCACATGCTGGTACAGAACCCGATCGGCATCGCACTCGCGGGACTTCTGAGTCTTCCCGGCCTCAAGCTCAAGGGGCTCTATCGCACGTTGATCTTCCTTCCGACTATGCTCTCGGTGGTCATCGTTGGCTTTGCCTGGAACCTGATCCTGTCGCCGCTGTGGGGCGTCGCCGAAGGCGCGCTGAAGGCGGTGGGTTTGGGGAGCCTCTTTGCGCCGTGGCTCGGTCTTCCGTCGACGGCGCTCGTGACGCTGGCGCTGATTTCCGTGTGGCAATTCGTCGGCATCCCGCTGATGCTTATATACGCCGCGCTCCTCAACATTCCTGACGAGCTCGTCGACGCCGCGCGGGTCGACGGGCTCGGCCAGTTCCGCATCTTCTGGCACATCAAGCTCCCGCTGGTGCTCCCCACGATCGGACTCATTTCGGTCCTGACCTTCGTCGGCAATTTCAACGCGTTCGACCTCATCTATTCAGTCAAAGGCGCGCTCGCCGGGCCGAACTTCGCCTCCGACATTCTCGGAACGTACTTCTACCGGACGTTTTTCGGCAACCAGTTGCAGCTCGGCAATCCGACGATGGGCGCGACGGTGGCGACGGTGATGTTCTTCATCATCCTCGTCGGCGTGTGCCTCTATCTCTTCATCGTGCAGCGCCGCCTGCGCCGCTACGCCTTCTAGGGACGCCCATGTTCAATCAGCGCGCGCAGGTCGTCGGCGTTCACGCGATCCTCATCGCCTACAGCGCGCTCGCGGTCGGGCCGATCCTGCTCGTGGTGATGAATTCGTTCAAATCGCGCAACGCCATCTTCGGCGCGCCGCTCGCGCCGCCAACTGCAGCGACCTTCTCGCTGATCGGCTACGCCAAGGTCTTTAAGGCCTCGCTCATCGGGACCTATTTCATGAATTCGCTGATCGTCACGCTCGTCAGCATGGGCCTCGTCCTGTTGTTCGGCGCGATGGCGGCCTGGGCGCTGACCGAGTATAAGTTCCGCGGTTCGACGGCGCTGGCGCTGTTCCTCGCGATCGGGATCATGGTGCCGATCCGGCTCGGCTCGGTCGCGATCCTGACCATGATGCGCACGGCCGGCCTCAACGACACGCTGACGGCCTTGATTCTCGTCTACATCGCCCAGGGCTTGCCGCTGTCGATTTTCATCCTGAGCGAGTTCGTCCAGCAGATCCCGAAGGATCTGCGCGACGCCGCACGATGCGACGGGGTGCCCGAGACGCGCATCTTCTTCGAGGTGATCGCGCCTCTGCTGAGGCCCGCGATCGCGACGGTCGCTGTCTTCACCATCGTGCCGATCTGGAACGACCTGTGGTTTCCGCTGATCCTCACCTCCTCCGATTCAACCCACACGATCACGCTCGGCGTGCAGCAGTTCCTCGGCCAGTACATCACCGACTGGAATTCGGTGCTGGCGGCCCTGTCGATGGCGATCCTGCCGGTCGTCGCCATCTACGTCATCTTCTCGCGGCAGCTGATCAGCGGCCTCACCGCCGGCGCGGTCAAGTAGGGCGGCCGGGGATGGCGAGACTGCACATCGACAAACTCAACAAGAACTACGGCTCGGCCAGCGTGCTCGCCGACATCGACCTCAGGGTCGAGGACGGCGAGTTCGTCGTGCTGGTCGGACCGTCCGGCTGCGGCAAGTCGACACTCTTGCGCATGATCGCCGGGCTCGATGCGCCGACCTCAGGCGACATCTTCATCGCCGACCGCCTCGTCAACGCGCTCGCTCCCGCCGAGCGCAGGATCGCCATGGTGTTCCAGTCCTATGCGCTCTATCCGCACATGGATGTGCGCAAGAACATGACCTTCGGCCTCAAGTTCACCGGCGTCGCCCCGGCGGAGCGCGAGCGACGCGTCGCCGAGGCGGCACGGATGCTGCGGCTCGAGGAGTTGCTCGGCCGCTATCCGCGCGACCTCTCCGGCGGCCAGCGGCAGCGGGTGGCGATCGGCCGCGCGATTGTGCGCGAGCCGGACGTTTTTCTGTTCGACGAGCCGTTGTCGAACCTCGACGCGGCGCTGAGAAGTCTCGACCCGGGTCGAGATCGCTCGCCTGCATCGGCTGCTCGGCGCGACCATGGTCTATGTCACGCACGACCAGATCGAGGCGATGACGCTCGCCGACCGGATCGTAGTGATGAACCAGGGCCGCATCGAGCAGGTCGGGAAGCCGCTCGATCTCTATTACGCGCCGGCCAACCTGTTCGTCGCGGGCTTCATCGGGTCGCCGGCGATGAACTTTTTCCCCGCATTGGTCGAGCGGGTCGATGGCCGCGAGGCGCGGGTGAAGGGCGTGTCGATCGCCCCGCTGACGCTGCCGGCTGGTTCGCTGAAACCGGGCGCGCACCTCACCATCGGCGTGCGGCCGGAGCACCTGACCCTCGGTCCGGCCGCCGCTTTTAGGGCGATGGGTCTCGTCGAACTGGTCGAACGTCTCGGCGAGGCGTCCTATGCGCATGTGCGTCGGGCAGACGACAAGATGATGGTGGTCGAGATCCGCGGCCGCGAGACGCCCTCCCCCGGCCAGACGGCGACCTTCTCGGCGCCGGCCGCGGACGTTCACGTCTTCGACGACGCGGGCCGGCACGTGTGACGCGCGTCCGCCGGACCTGATCGCGCCGGCGAAACGCTCGACGCGGCGCGCAATTCGACGCTGCAGCGCTCGGACGCGTTCCCCGAAGGGTCTGTCGCTGGACATTTTGGTGGGGTCTGCGTCACTTTTCGTGGGTCTGCCTCACTCTTCGTGCTAAATCGGCAAGTGGAGAGGCAACATCCGCTCAGGGCAATCGACTGTAATTTCGCGTGACAAGAGGGAGAAAGCCTGAATCTGTCGCAATCCTCTGATTCGCTTGGAGGATGGATCGATGAGGGAAGCGGACGCGGCTCTTGGGGCGGTGAAGGAGACGGCGGTTTTCCTGTCGTATTTTAAGGACTTGCCGGACTACGGGCAGAAAGGGAAGGTCGCCTATCCGCTCGAGGAGGTGCTGCTTTTGATGCTGGCGGCGGCGCTGGCGGGGGCGGAGACGGTGGCTGACATTGCGCGCTTCGGCCGGGCCAAGCCGGCGTTCCTGCAGCGCTTTCGACTCTTCGCCAACGGCACGCCCTCGCACGATCAGTTGGGCATCATTCTGGTCAAGCTCAACCCGGTGGCGTTCCAGCGTTGTTTTGTGGCGTGGACGGCGGCGCTCACGAAGACGTCGGCCGAAGTGATCGCCATCGACGGCAAGACGGTGCGGCGCTCCTACCAGAAGAAGGGGGCCGAACAGCCGATCCATGTCGTCTCGGCCTTTGCCGCGCGCCAGCGCATGGTGCTCGGACAGATGAGGGTCGGCGACAAGTCGAACGAGATCGTCGCCATTCCCGCCCTGCTCGAGCTTTTGGCCATCGAGGGCGCGGTGGTGACCATCGACGCTGCGGGTTGCCAGCGCAAAATCGCACAGACGATCATCGACAAGAAGGCCGATTACATCCTCGCGTTGAAGGGCAACCAGGGCACGCTGCGCGACGATGTCGAGTTGTTCGCAAAGGAGCAGAAGGCGGTCGGGTTCAAGGATACATCGATCAGCCAACACACAACCGTCGACGGCGACCACGGCCGCATCGAGACCCGGACGGTCACTGTTTTCCACGAAATCGGCTGGCTTGAGGACAGCCATAGTGGCCGGGCCTGAAAGTCGGTCGTCATGGCCGAGAGCGAGCGGGAAACCCAGGGCAAGACGGAGACCGAGACGCGTTTCTACATCACCTCGCTTACCCTGCTCGCCAACGCTGTGGGACCGATGATCCGCAGCCATTGGATGGTCGAAAACAGTCTTCACTGGGTGCTCGACATGATCTTCCGCGACGACGAATGCCGAGTGCGAACCGACAACGCACCCTTCAACCTCGCCATCGTCAAGCACAGCGCCCTCAACGTGCTCAGGACCGGCAAAAGCAAAAACTCCCTACGCATGCGCCGCAAAGTCGCCGCGTGGGACGAAGACGCCCTCGCCGCCTACATCGCCGCATGACCCATTCAGTCGATTCCCCTGCATCCGGGCGCGTAGGAGTTCGGCGCCTGCGCGACCGTACATCGCGCGCTTGAGGGTTTTCAATCGATTGATATGCCCTTCGGTTTGGCCATTGCTCCAGCCCTCGGTCAACGCGTTTGTGACGGCGTCGAGATCTCGCCGCACCGTTCGAGCGAAGCGTTCCACTGCGTAGCTGCCGGATTGTTGCGCGTCATCGAGCCAAACGCCAATTTTCTGAATGTCCTTGCTTCGGAGAATGTCTCGGAATCGCATGGCGAGCCGACGCATGGCGGTGAAGTCCGCCGAGGCGCCTTTCAGAGCGTCGACCTTTGCCGCCTGACTGGGCGTCAACAAACCGCGCGGCTTAGTAGACCACATGTTCGCCTGAGATAGGGCGACCCGTCTCACAGTATGCAGGCTTATCGAGGGTTGCACCGGGCGTGCCGGCACCGAGCCTCATGCATAGGAGACGGGTCTTGGACAAAGCTATCACATATGTCGGTCTTGACGTGCACAAGGACACGATCGCGGTAGCGCTAGCCGAAGCGGGCGCGCGGGCTGATGCGCGCGAGTATGGCAAGATCGCGAACACGCCCGCGGCTGTGAAGGCTCTGGCGACGAAGCTGTCACGTTTCGGGAACGCGCTTCGGTTCTGCTATGAGGCCGGACCTTGCGGCTATGGCATTCAACGCCAGTTGGCCCTCGCCGGGCATGAGTGCGTCGTCGTGGCTCCGTCGCTGATCCCGCGCAAGCCGGGAGATCGGATCAAGACCGATCGGCGAGATGCGATCAACCTCGCCAAGCTGCATCGCGCCGGTGAACTGACCGCTGTCTGGATTCCTGATTAGGCTCATGAGGCGATCCGCGATCTTGTGCGCGCGCGTCTTGCGGCCGTCCGCAACCTGCGCCAGGCCCGTCAGCAGCTCTCTGGCTTTCTCCTGCGTCATGGCCGTCACTACAATCGGCCGGCGTGGACGTTGATGCACCGTCGCTGGATGGCTGGACTGAGATTCGAGCAAGCGGCGCATCACATCGTGCTGGAAGACTGCATCGCCGCGGTCGAGGCGGGCGACGGCGCGGCGAGATCGTCTGGAAGCTCATATCGAGGCGGCGCTGCCGGATTGGTCGCTGGCTCCGGTGGTGCGCGCTCTGCAAGCGCTACGCGGGATGGCTATGGTCGCGGCGGCGACGGTAATCGCCGAACTCGGCGACATCACCCGCTTCGCCAATCCCCGCCAGCTCATGGCGTATCTCGGTCTGGTTCCCTCCGAGCACTCCAGCGGCGCCGCACGACGCCAAGGCGGCATCACGAAAGCCGGGAATGGCGCAGCCCGGCGAATGCTGATCGAAGCGGCCTGGAGTTATCGGTTTCCGGCGCGCATCAGCCGGGAGCAACTGCTGCGCCAAGAGGGTCTGGCAAAGCCGATCCGCGACACCGCGTGGAAAGCCCAGGAGCGGCTGTGCCGGCGCTATCGCAAGCTCGCCCGGGCGGGAAAATCACCCACTGTGGTCACGACGGCGATTGCTCGAGAACTGGCGGGATTTGCCTGGGCGATCGCCAAGCACGTTCAGATCGCCGGCGCTTGATGCGCTGAGATCGACAACAGACATCCCGAAAAGGAGGTCATCGCCGACAACACTCCTATCCAAAGCTGAGCAAGGCTGGAGGCACGGTCACGGCCAGGAGAACCCTCGCGTCCACTATCAGCCGGATATTTTCCGACGCTGGCCCCTAGACAGAGGAAGCTCCGCGACGCATCACCGGTCCGGCGGTATCCAACCCGCGCATCAGAGCCTGATCAACCGTCGTTTTGATGATCGTGCCTCCTGCCCTGCTCAGTGGCGGCCATTCTGAACCGCTCGCGCGCGAGCTACGCATTCTTGTGCCTGCTACTTGAAACGGCGAACATGAGAGTGGATCGAATCTAACATTTGAATCCCGGTAGGGATTCCCGGCGGACTTGCGGCGTGCGAGTTTGCGGCATGCGAAGCAACATCTCCATTACCGTCAGCCCTGTCGACATTGATCGGCTCCGCGCCGTGGTCAAAGACCGCAACGCTCCTCAGAAGCACGTTTGGCGGGCGCAGATCGTGCTGCTCAGCGGCGAGGGGCTCGGCACGAACGCGATCATGCGCGAGACCGGCAAGTCCAAGACCTGCGTGTGGCGCTGGCAGGAACGGTTCGCCGCCGAGGGCGTGGACGGGCTTTTGCGCGATAAGACCCGGCCCTCGCGCATCCCGAAGCTCGCCCCCTCGGTCGCCGAGCGGGTCGTGGCTCTGACCATGGAGGAACCGCCGCACGAAGCGACCCATTGGACCAGCGGGGCGATGGCCGAGGCGGTCGGCGTGAGCCTCAGTTCCGTGCAGCGCATCTGGCGGGCTCACGGCCTCCAGCCGCATCGCGTCCGGCAGTTCAAGTTGTCCAATGACCCCGCCTTCGTCGACAAGCTGCGCGACATCGTCGGGCTCTACCTCGATCCGCCGGCGCACGCCGTCGTGCTTTCCGTCGACGAAAAGAGCCAGATCCAGGCGCTTGACCGCACGCAGCCCGGCCTGCCGCTGAAGAAGGGCCGCGCCGGGACGATGACCCACGACTACAAACGAAACGGCACGACAACCCTGTTCGCCGCGATGAATGTGCTCGACGGAACCGTGATCGGCCAGAACATGCAGCGCCACCGGCATCAGGAGTTCATCCGCTTCCTCAACGCCGTCGAGCGCGAAGTTCCCGCAGGCAAGACGGTCCATGCGATCCTCGACAACTATGCGGCCCACAAGCATCCCGCCGTGCGACGATGGCTGGCGCGCCATCCCCGCTGGACCTTCCATTTCACCCCGACTTCGGCCTCGTGGCTCAACGCCGTCGAGGGCTTCTTCGCCATCCTGACCAAGCGCCGTCTCAAGCGTGGCGTCTTCCGGTCCGTCGCCGACCTTCAGGCCGCCATCAACCGCTTCCTTGAAGACCACAACGCCCAATCGAAGCCCTTCCAATGGGTCGCCGATCCCGACAAAATCATCGCCGCTGTCAGGCGCGGGCACCAAGCGTTAGATTCGATCCACTCTCATGTTCGCCGTTTCAAGTAGCAGGCACAAGAATGCGTAGCTCGCGCGCGAGCGGTTCAGAATGGCCGCCACTGAGCAGGGCAGGAGGCACGATCATCAAAACGACGGTTGATCAGGCTCTGATGCGCGGGTTGGATACCGCCGGACCGGTGATGCGTCGCGGAGCTTCCTCTGTCTAGGGGCCAGCGTCGGAAAATATCCGGCTGATAGTGGACGCGAGGGTTCTCCTGGCCGTGACCGTGCCTCCAGCCTTGCTCAGCTTTGGATAGGAGTGTTGTCGGCGATGACCTCCTTTTCGGGATGTCTGTTGTCGATCTCAGCGCATCAAGCGCCGGCGATCTGAACGTGCTTGGCGATCGCCCAGGCAAATCCCGCCAGTTCTCGAGCAATCGCCGTCGTGACCACAGTGGGTGATTTTCCCGCCCGGGCGAGCTTGCGATAGCGCCGGCACAGCCGCTCCTGGGCTTTCCACGCGGTGTCGCGGATCGGCTTTGCCAGACCCTCTTGGCGCAGCAGTTGCTCCCGGCTGATGCGCGCCGGAAACCGATAACTCCAGGCCGCTTCGATCAGCATTCGCCGGGCTGCGCCATTCCCGGCTTTCGTGATGCCGCCTTGGCGTCGTGCGGCGCCGCTGGAGTGCTCGGAGGGAACCAGACCGAGATACGCCATGAGCTGGCGGGGATTGGCGAAGCGGGTGATGTCGCCGAGTTCGGCGATTACCGTCGCCGCCGCGACCATAGCCATCCCGCGTAGCGCTTGCAGAGCGCGCACCACCGGAGCCAGCGACCAATCCGGCAGCGCCGCCTCGATATGAGCTTCCAGACGATCTCGCCGCGCCGTCGCCCGCCTCGACCGCGGCGATGCAGTCTTCCAGCACGATGTGATGCGCCGCTTGCTCGAATCTCAGTCCAGCCATCCAGCGACGGTGCATCAACGTCCACGCCGGCCGATTGTAGTGACGGCCATGACGCAGGAGAAAGCCAGAGAGCTGCTGACGGGCCTGGCGCAGGTTGCGGACGGCCGCAAGACGCGCGCGCACAAGATCGCGGATCGCCTCATGAGCCTAATCAGGAATCCAGACAGCGGTCAGTTCACCGGCGCGATGCAGCTTGGCGAGGTTGATCGCATCTCGCCGATCGGTCTTGATCCGATCTCCCGGCTTGCGCGGGATCAGCGACGGAGCCACGACGACGCACTCATGCCCGGCGAGGGCCAACTGGCGTTGAATGCCATAGCCGCAAGGTCCGGCCTCATAGCAGAACCGAAGCGCGTTCCCGAAACGTGACAGCTTCGTCGCCAGAGCCTTCACAGCCGCGGGCGTGTTCGCGATCTTGCCATACTCGCGCGCATCAGCCCGCGCGCCCGCTTCGGCTAGAGCGGTCTTCCAACAAAATGAATCGAGGGGATTCCCGAATCAGGTCTGTTTGTGATTCTTGATGCTCGCCGCGGGAAGGAGGCGGCGGGTGATGGCGCTTTCGGACGATCTTCGCAAACGTGTTGTGGGCGCGGTGTTAGAAGGGGGCATGTCGCGCAATGCGGCGGCCAAGCGTTTCGGGGTCAGCATCGCCAGCGCCATACGCTGGGTTTGGCGGTTCCGGGCGACCGGCGAGATCTCCCCGGCTCCGACGGGCGGGGATCGTCGGTCGAACCGCATTGAGGCGCATCGCGATTATCTGCTCGGTCTGATTGGCCGTCAGCCGGATGTGACGCTGTTGGAAATCCAGGAGCGTTTGATCGCCAACTGCGGCGAGCGCTTCTCCTCATCCGTGATCTGGCGCTTCTTCGATCGCCACGAGATCACATTAAAAAAAAGACCGCGCATGCCGAGGAGCAGCAGCGCCCGGACGTCTTGAAGCAGCGTCAGGCGTGGTTTGGGGCGCAACTCGACCTCGATCCGAGGAAGCTCGTTTTCATCGATGAAACCGGGGCTTCCACCAATCTGGCGCGCAAAAGCGGACGCTGCCGGCGCGGGCGGCGGCTGCGCGTCGGCGTTGCGCATGGCCATTATAAGACGATCACCCTCGTGGCCGGGCTGCGCCTTTCGGGCCTCGTGGCGCAGAAGGCTTTCGACAAGCCGATGAATGCCGCCACGTTCGAGGACTGGGCGGAAAAATGTCTCGTCCCCACGCTCTCGAAGGGCGACGTCGTCGTCATGGACAATCTGTCGAGCCACAAGGGGCCAAGGGTCGAGAAACTCATCGAGGCCGCTGGAGCCGAGTTACGATATTTGCCGCCCTACAGCCCCGACATGAACCCCATCGAAAAAGCCTATTCCAAGCTGAAAGCCTTCCTGCGCAAGATTGCCGAGCGCACCGTCTCAGGCCTGATGAACGCCCTCGACGCCTGCGCCGAAATTTTCAAACCCGCCGAATGCGCCAATTACTTCAAGGCCTTCGGATATGATACGGATTGATCGGAAACCGCTCTAATGCATAGCGAAGCGGCGACGATTGGCGAGATCGTCCACCCGGTCGCGGGATCGACGGCGCGGGGATCGTCGCGATGGTCGTTGTCAGCGCTCTCGTTGGCTCGGGAACCGGTGGCAACGTGACGACTTTGGCATCGTTTGCGCGGCGCCACTTCGCCAGAAGCCGCTCCAGATGGGAGGAGCTGCCGCTATAGCCGCGGAGCTTGATCTCGTAGAGGGATCTCGGCCGCGAACGCACCCCTCTGCCCAACGACGCGATAGATAATCGAGGAAATAGTTGGGCGAGCAGGATTTTGGCGCCGCGGCGCGTCGCTCCGGAGGCGTGCTGACTTTCAACCACTTCCTGATGCTGCGAGGACCGAACCCGGTTTGTCGGGCGATGTCGCCGATGGAGGTTTCCGGCCTCCCGCAGACTATGGATTTGATCAAAGACGGCTTGCCGCGAGCGACGATGCGCCTGGCAGGTGAGGTGTCGATGTTCTGCGACTTCGCCTCGGCCACCCGGACCATTTGCGACCATCACGACGTCTTCATCGTTGGATTCCGGCAACAAAGCTCGGCCCGTTGATCGGTCTGCGCGACTCAGCTACGTCTCGATCGTCTCGCGCAAGTTCTGTAGGAGACGGAATTGGTCAGCTATCTGCCGCGCCTGAGGCGCGCCTTTTCGTGCGCCCTGCGCATAAAGACCGCAACGATCGCGGCTGACAATTTCGACCTCAGGGTGCTGACCGAGCCATTCGGCTGTTCCGGCGGTCGTGCGATCCTGCGGCACATCGACAACCTCGCGCCGCTCCAGGTCGACAATATTGGTCCCCTATGTGCGTCCCTTTTCGCCAGCCCCAGTCGTCGATGCCTGCCACCCGTACTGTCGTCTTCGCACGAAGACGGGCGACTTGGCGCTTCAGATACCGTAGGATGGTGTCGTCGCTGACCGGCATGCCGAGACGCTTCATTAATCTCTCTCCGGCCGCCCGGCCGTACCGTGGCCGATGAGATGGACAGGTTCAGCAACTTGTTCGGTCCGACGAGCGTAAGGACAACAATCTCCGGCAGTTGATCCGTAAATGTCTGGCGCTCACACTCGCCGTTCAGACATCGCCAACGGCTCGCCTGCATCTTCACCATCACGGCGGCGCCTTGAGTTCGGCAGGTCTTGAAGGTGTCGGAAATATCGGCTGTGCCGACGTGTCGACGGCTCGCGGCACCCAGGACAGGAGCCTATTTCCGGGCCGACTGCAGCGATCACCCAACGATCGCCGTCCCGGTCGATCGCAAGAATCCGCGCGCGTGGCCCGGGAGTCCAATCCATGTTTTTTCGCATATTAGCTTATCGGCGAGACGCCCAATCAAACCAAGCAGCACTGAAAGTGAGGCAGACCCCCTCAACCGGGGTTACAAGACCTTCAACGAATTCCGCCAAGACCCAAACAGTGGAAGCGCGTCTGCGACCGAATCACGGACAATTTCCGCGTCATCCACCGCGCCCCATTTTCGGGTTCTCGCCGGCGTAGAGCAGACTTTGCCACCCTCGGGGGATACCGTCGCCGAATTCCGGGGGAAGCCCGATGAACGCCCCTGATTGGGCAACGAAGAATTGGCGCGATCTCGTTGGGCGAGAGCCACCTTTCGCCCCGCCGTCGAACTCGAGACGTCCGGCCGGCCGATTCGATTCACTGGCTACCCCGGCGGCGAAGACAGCTCTGCAGTTGTCGGCGGGTCTCCCGAGGCGACGGCCTAGCCGCCGATGATCCGTAGCCGAGCTTCAATCGCGTCGACGACGAGCTGGCGAGCGTTCCCGTGCCCGACGGCGTCGGACACTCGCGAGCGACCGCCGTCTGCGCGTCGCAGTTGCGGCGTTCGAAGGGGCCGCACTTTCTGCGGGTAACGAACTCTATTCCCGCGGCATGTCGGCGCAGAGTGCGCTTCGCCTGTCGCTCGGCGCGCTCGCCGTCGCAGACCGCTTGACCGAAGGTGAGCTCAGTACCTGGGTTCGTGGTCGGTTTCCGGAAGCCCGGTCGCTCCCGCCCTGCCCCGAACTCATCTTTTCGCGCTCCGCCTAACCGCAGCTACAACGGAGGGATAAGCCGCTTCTAACTAGCCAAAGGCTTCGCCTTTGATATCCCCGCGGCTCCTGGACGGCAGCATGGCGGTCGTCCTGACCCGCCCAAACGCGAACAAAATTCTCGTTGCTAGCTCCATAACGGTCTAAGTGTGTCCAAAAAGACGAAATGGTGTAGGTTTCACATCTGCCATTTTGGGTGTCGTCATGATGCTTCGACTTTCGATCGAAAATGTGGATCGATTGCCCGACGGCGGACCGTTGCGGATCGAGGTCAAGGGGCGCGGGCTCGACTTCGGGCGGGACGCCCATCTCGACTGGACCCTGCCCGACCCGGGCCGGACCGTTTCGAGCAAGCATTGCGAGGTCCGTTTCCGCGACGGCGGATATTGGCTGCACGACGTTTCGACCAACGGCACCTTCGTCAACGGCTCGCCCTACCGTCTCGACGCGCCCTATCTCCTGCGCGACGGCGACCTGCTGAACATCGGGCCCTATATCATCGCGGTCTCGGTTGAAGGACAACAGGGGGCCGCCCGCGGCTCGGCCTCGGCTCCAGCGCCGGCGGCTTCCGACGTCTGGGAGACGGCCGAGGAGGCGGCAGCGCCTGACGACCGCGCCGCCTACAAGATCCAGAAGCCCCAGGCGCGGTCCGCCGACTTTCTCGATTTCGCGGCGCTGGCCGAGCCCGCGAAAGCTCCGGCTCCGCCAGAGGCGGCGCCGCCCCAGCTCGACGCCTGGCTCGGCGCAACGCCGGCGCTGGCGCCGCGGGAGGAGATCGCGGCCCCCGCCACACCCTCGCCTCGCCGCCCGGCCCCGCCGCCTCCTCCACGCGAGCCGACCCCCGCCGCACCAGCGGCGGCTGCTGAGCCTCAGGCCGCGGCCGCCGTGGCGCTGCTCGCCCGCATCGCGCTCGCGGCGGGAATCCCCGAGCGTGCGATCGCCGGCCGGGACCCGAAAACGCTCGCCGACGAGATCGGGCTCGTGGTCCGCCTCACCGCGCAAAACCTCGCGCAGATGCTGTCCACCCGTGCCGAGTCGAAGACGCTGATGCGATCGTCGAGCCGCACGATGGTGCGGGCGATCGAGAACAACCCGCTCAAGTTCACAAGCTCCGTCGAGGAGGCGTTGGCGATCATGTTCGGCGCACCGGCGCGCCAGTACCTCGATGCTCAGGCGACGATCGAGAGCAGCTTCTCTGACCTCAAGACCCATCAGCTCCTGACCTACGGCGCGATGCGAGACGCGCTGGACGCATTGTTCGAGGATCTCGCGCCCGAAAGAATCGACCGTTCGGTGGAACCCGATCATGGGCTCGGGCGGATTGTCGCTTCCCGCAAGGCGAAACTGTGGGACATCTATGTCGAACGCTGGCGCGCCAAAACGAAGCGGGCTGACGGTCGGCTTTTGGAGGCGTTCATGGCATTGTTCGCCGAGGCTTACGATCGGTTGCTAGATAAGGGCAAGTGAAGCCGGCGCGCAGAGCCGTCGTGACGCCGGAGCAAGGGGCTCGGGGTGACGCGACGGACGCCGGAACGGGACGGGGACGAGCGGCCATGTCGTGGAACGCCAAGGTTCACTGGACGGAGGGCCTGTTCCTTCGTCCCCATCATTTGCAGCAAGCCGATCGCTATCTCGAGAACGCGCTCGAAAGCAGGACGCGACATGTCACCCCATACCCGTGGGGATTCGCATGGGTCGAGATCGACCGCGACCTCGCGCAGCAGAGCAAGTTCGGGTTGCGTCGCGGCGCCGGCGTCATGCCCGACGGCGGGCTGTTCGATTTTCCCAGCGAATGTCCGGCTCCCGCGCCGATCGCCACGCCCGAGTCGGCAGCCGGCCAGCTCGTCTGGCTCACCATGCCCGCGCGGGCCGACAACACGCGAGAGGTCAGCCCCGAGCAGGCGGAAAACGCCGCGCGCTACGTCGTGGGCGCCGAGACGGTGATCGACTCCACGTCGAATCTGCGGATCGAGGAGGAGATCGAGGTCGCCTATCCGCGCCTCGCCTATGAGATCCGCAAGACCGCCAAGCCCGGCTTTGTCGGGCTGCCGATCGCGCGGATCGTCGAGGTGCACGATCGAACCCTTGTGTTCGACGAAAAGTTCGCCCCTCCGCTCCTGGTCTGCGCGGCGCATCCGACTGTCGAGGGCTGGCTCGACCGCGTCATCGGCTGGATCGGAAACAAGCTCGACGAACTCGCGCGCTACGCCAGCCGACGCGACGGCCGGCGGCGGCCTGCAGAGCGCCGACTATCTGATGCTGCAATGCCTTAATCGCGAGATCCCGGCCCTCAAGCACTTTCGTTCGTCCCGCTATGTTCATCCGGAACGCCTTTATGAGGCCTTGCTGCGCGTCGCCGGCGAACTGGCGACGTTCACGACTTATGAGCGACGCGCGCGGGAATATGGCCCGTACAACCACGACGATCTCGAGAGCGTCTTCGCCCCGGTTCTGCGCGACATCCAGGATTTCCTCAGCGCGCGCCTCGACCGCCGGGCGATCCGCCTCGAACTCATCGAGCGCGCGCCGAACGCGTTCATCTCGACGATCAAGGATCGGACTCTGTTCCGCAACGCGACCTTCGTGCTCGAAGTGTCGGCGCGCCGTCCCTTGACCGAAATCCAGAGCAATCTGCCCGCCTTCCTCAAAGTCGGGCCCAACACGAAGATGAACGAGATCGTCCACGCGCATCTGCCGGGCGTCCCGCTGGTCCATCTGCCGACCCCGCCGCCGCAGATTCGGGCGATCACCGACCACGTGTACTTCTATTTCGACCGCACTTCGCCGCTCTGGCCCGAGTTCAGCCAGGCGACGGCGATCGGCATGCATTTTGCCGGCGACTGGCCTGAACTGCAAATGGAGCTTTGGGCCGTCAGGGAAGACCGCCGATGAGCAACGACGACGATCCGTTCGGCCGTCGCGACCGAACCATCATCCGTCCCAATCCGGGCGGCCGCCGACCGCCGCCGCCCAGCCCAACAGGCGGCGCGCCGCAAGGGGGCGCTCCTCCCCACTCGGCGCCGATGCCGCCGGTCGCCTATCCGCCGCCGCCTCAGGCCCCGCCGCCATCGCGGCTACCCGCCGTCTCCATATGTCCCCCCGAGGCCGCCCAATCAGCCCCCCGCCGCGGGACAAGGAGCCTGGGACGCGTGGATGAACGCGCCCTCGCCTCAAGCGCAGAACCTCTACGCTCCTACGGGCGCGGCGCAGCCGATGACGCCCCCGCCCCGGTCGCCGCACGTGTCGGTCGACCTGGTCACGGTGGCAGCCAGCCCGCTGATGCGCGCGGCGGCTTCGCTGCTCCTGCTGCTCGGCAGGCTGCGCGCGTCGCTGGCGCGCGCCGGGGCGGGTCAGCTCATGGACCAGGTCGCGCAGGCGATCCAGCAGTTCGAGGTCGACGCTCGGGCGGGCGGCGCGCCGGCCGACCAGGTGGAGACCGCCAAATACGCGCTCGCCGCCACGGCGGACGACATCGTGCAGAACCTGCCGAGCGAGGACAGCCGGGTCTGGACGCAGTACAGCATGCTCGTTCGCTTCTTCAACGAGCGCATGGGCGGCGTCAGGTTCTTCCAGGAGCTCGACCGCGCCAAGCAGAATCCGGCGCTCAATCTGGGCCTGCTCGAGGTGATGCACGCATGCCTGAGCCTCGGCTTCGAGGGCGTCTATCGCGCGACGGGCGGCCCGGCGCGCCTTGCAAGGCATCCGCCGCGACCTCTACGAGACGATCCGGCGCGCCCAGCCCAAGACGATCGAAGACCTGTCGCCGCACTGGCGCGGCCAGACCATTGCGCTTGCGGGAAGCCGGTTTCAGGTCCCGATCATGGTCGGTCGCCGCGGCCGCCGGCGTCATCCTGCTCGGGACTTATCTCGTTCTGCGCAATCTTCTGTCCGGACAGGCCGAGGCGCTTGCGCTCGCGATGGCGCAGGTCCATCCCGACACCGAGCTCACAATTGCCCGCGAGACCGCGGTCAAGCCGCCGCCCGACCCGGTTACCAAGTCGTCGACCCAGCTCCAGCGCATTCGCGCGGCGCTCGCCAAGGAAATTCTCGCCGGGAAGGTAGACGCGGTCCAGTCGGCGACAACGATCATTCATTCGCATCGGCAATGTCGTTCTGTTTCCATCGGGCGGGGCGAACGTCAGCCGTGCGTTCGCGCCGATCGCCGCCAAGATCGCAACCTCCCTCGACAAGGAGCCGGGCGCCGATCCACGTCGACGGCTATACGGACTACCGACCCGATCCACACCGCTGACCTTCCCGTCCAATTTCGAACTGTCCCAGGCGCGGGCGAAATCGGTCGCGCTGATGCTGAAGCCCGGGCTCTCTCATCCAGAGCGCCTGATAGTGACCGGCAAGGGCGCCGACAACCCGGTGGCTCCGAATGACACCGAGCAGAACAAATCGAAGAACCGTCGGGTCGAAGTCTCGATTCCGCGCGCGGACTGACGGCCGCCGCAACGGGATTTCGCCGCCGAGGCGGGAGTGGGTTTATCGATGACAATGGTCGCCTGGCTCTGGATCGCGCTCAGCATTGTCGGCGCGTTGGTTCTCGCGGCGCTGGTGTGGCTCGCGGGGCCGCTCGTCTCGATCGGCGACGTCCAGCCCTTTGAAGGAGCCGTCACCCGCATCGTCATCATCGCCTGCATTTTTCTGATCGTCGGCGGATCGATCGCCTGGCGGGTGATCGCCAGGCGTCGCGCCGCAGCCGCGATCGCAGCGGCGATGACCCAACCTGCCGAGGAGGAAAGCGACGCGCCGATCCTGAAAGAAAAGATGGAGGACGCGCTCGCGACTCTCAAGACGAACCGGCAAATCGAGCGCGAGCGCTCTCTACGATCTGCCCTGGTATCTCATCATCGGGCCGCCCGGCGCCGGCAAGACCACGGCGCTGATCAATTCCGGCCTGAAGTTTCCGCTGGCGGCCGACAATGCGGCGAAGGCCGTTCAGGGGGTCGGAGGAACGCGATATTGCGACTGGTGGTTCACCGACTCGGCCGTGCTGATCGATACGGCAGGCCGCTACACGACGCAGGATTCGGACGCCAAGGTCGACCGGAGAAGCTGGCTCGCCTTTCTCGAGATGCTGCGCAACAACCGTCCGCGCCAGCCGATCAACGGCGTCATTGTGGCGATCAGCATCGCCGATGTGATCAATCTTCCCCCCGAGGAAGTGGCGGCGCATGCCGACGCCATCCGCAAGCGCCTCAACGAGCTGCATGAGGAGCTGAAGGTCGATTATCCCGTCTACGCGGTCTTCACCAAGATGGACCTCGTCGTCGGCTTCACCGAGTATTTCGCCGATCTGGATGAAGAGAAGCGCGAGGTCGTCTGGGGCGCGACTTTCCCGGGGGCGGACAAGAGGGCGAACAACGTCGGCAAGGTTCCCGAGGAAATGGACCTCCTCATGCAGCGCATTTCCGAGCGGATGGCGGAGCGCCTGCAGGAAGAGCCGGATCTGCGCTCGCGCGCGGTGCTGTTCGGTTTTCCGGCCCAGATCGGGGCGATCCGCAAACCGATCGCCGATTTCCTCAACCGGATTTTCGAGCCGACGCGATACCAGTCGGCGACGACTCTGAGAGGCTTCTATTTCACCTCGGGGACGCAGGTAGGAACGCCTTTCGACGCCCTGATCGGCGCGCTGCAAAAAAGCTACGGGGTCGAAAGCTTTGGCGCCGCAGACTTCTCGGGGCCGGGCAAGAGCTATTTCCTCCACGACCTGATGGCCAAGGTCATCTTCGGCGAAGCTGGCTGGGTGTCGACCAACATCGCGGCGGTTCGGCGCTCGTTCGCCTTGCGCGCCGCCGTTTTCAGCCTCATCGGCCTCGGTACTCTCGGGGTCCTGGCGCTCTGGTGGATGAGCTATCAGAGAAACGAGGCGCTCATCGCCGCGACCGCGCGCGGGGTCGCCGACTATTCGGCCGCGGCCGGCCCGCTCATCAAGCAGACTTCGGTCACCGACCCAAGTCTGCTGCCGATCTACGAGCTCATCGGCAGCTTGCCTGACCTGCCGGTGGGCTACGCCAGGCGCAACGACCCGACGCCGGTCGACCAGACCTTCGGCCTCAGCCAGCGCCCGAGGCTGCAGGACGCGTCGGATCAGATTTATCAGCAGGCGCTCGAACGTCTCATGCGGCCGCGGCTCATCCTGTCGCTCGAACAGCAGATTCAGAAGAACATCGACAACCCGACGTTCGTGTACGAAGCGCTGAAGGTATACCTCATGCTGGGCGGCAAGGCGCCGCGCGTCGACAAGAATCTCATCGTCTCCTGGTTCACCCGCGACTGGGAGGAGCGGGCTTTTCCTGGCGCGCCCTACGCGCAGGGACGCGCGCTCTTGCGCGCTCATCTCGAGGCGATGCTCGACATGGATGCCGGCGGCGCGAAAAAGGTCTCGCTGAACGGCCCGCTGGTCGAGCAGGCGCAGGCTACCCTGGCGCGCATGGCCGTCGCCGAGCGGGCCTACACGCTCCTGAAGTCGGAAGCTCACAACGACGGCGTCGTAGACTGGATCGCCTCGCAGCATGGCGGGCCGGACATGGCGCTGGTGTTCGAAGCGGCGAACGGCGCCAACCTCGACACCATCCGGGTGCCCGGATTCTTCACTTACGACGGATTCTCGATCTCGCTGCTCGGCCACATGCAAACGATCGCCGACAAGCTGCAGAAGGAGAACTGGGTGCTTGGCCCCTCCGGCGACGAGAGCGCCGTCAAGCAGCAGTATGTGAGTCTGTTTCCCGGCATCCTCGCGCTTTACGGCAAGGATTTCATCGCCGCCTGGACCGCCGCGATCAACAATCTCCAGCTGAAGCCGCTGCTCAACGACAAGCCGAAATACCTCAAGTTGAGCGCCGCCTCCGCGCCGACGTCGCCGATCCTGTCGATCTTCGAGTCGATCCGCGACGAAACCGAGCTGACGCGCGAGCGGCCCAAGCCGCCGGCGCAGGCGGGAAATGCCGCGGTCGGCAAGGCGGAGCAGGACGCTCTCAGGGCGGGGCAAAATCGCTTGGGGACCACAGGCCGGGAGGCGCTCGACCTGGCGATGAAGTCTCAGCGCAGGCCGGGCGATCCGCCGGCCGAGGTTCCCGGAGGCTCGATCGAGGCCTATTTCAAGCCCTACCAGAATTCTAGTCGACGGCCAGCCGGGCTCTCGGCCCATCGACAGCCTGCTCGCCAATCTCAACGCGCTCTATGATCAACTCGTGCTGGCGGCCGCAAATCCGTCCGCCGCCAAACAGGCGCTCGAGCAGGTGGACGTTCAGGTGGCGAGCCTGCGTGCGAACGTATCGCGACTGCCTCAGCCGCTTGCCGGCATGATCGACAAAGTGGCCAAGGACGCCGCCGGCGACGCAACCGCGAGCTCGATCGCGCAGATCGCCGACAGCATGGCTCAGGACGTGACGGGGCCGTGCCAGCAGATCATCGCAAGCCGATTTCCTTTCTTCTCCAAGAGCGAACGCGACGTGCCGATGGCGGATTTCGCCAAGCTATTCGCGCCCGGCGGCGTGATCGAGAAGTTCTATGGCGCCAATCTCGACCCGCTCGTGAATCGCGGCGGCAAGACGTGGGTCTGGAAGCCGAACCCGACCTCGAGAAGGCTTTCCGAAACGACCCTGCGCCAGTTCCAGCAGGCCGCCGAGATCCGCGATGCGTTTTTCCCGACCGGCGGCAATGTCCCCAACATGTCGATGGAGGTGAAGCCCCTGACGCTGAGCAGCGACGCGCAGACCGCGACGCTGGCGATCAACGGCGCAAACGTCGTTGCCCAACAGGGCGCACCCTTCGCCGCCGCGACCGTCCAATGGCCCGGCGCCGGCGCAGGAGAAGCGTCCATCACGATGGCGCCGGACATGCCGGACCGCAAGTCCAGCGTGGAGCGCACGGGCGCATGGGCGCTCTTTCGTCTCATCGACGCCGGCTCTTCGATCCAGAGCGGAAATTCGCTCAAGGTCAGCTTCGTCGTGTTCGGTCGGGAGGTCTCGTATCAATTCACCTCATCGTCGCTCGTCAATCCCCTGAGCCTGCCGGCGCTGCGGCAGTTCAGGTGTCCGAACGGATTGTGAGAGCCCATGCCCGCGGGCTTGTTCGGGAAGCTGCCGGCAAAGCGGGATTTCATCGCCGCCAACGCCCCGCGCCGGTTCCTCGAGGTCTGGGAGCCGTGGCTTCAGGCCGGGGTGGCGACCTCGAAACAGATCCTGGGAACGAAATGGGCCGACGCGTACAATCGCGCGCCGATCTGGCGCTATTGGCTCGGAGCCGACTTCTGCGGCGAGGCGACGATCGGAGTTTTCATGCCTTCCGTTGACGGCGTCGGCCGATCCTTCCCCCTTTCGCTGTTCGCGAGCGAAGGCGAAGACTCGCTTCCCCCGCCGGAACTCGAATCGAACGATTCCTGGTGCGAAGCGGCCGAGGCGATCCTGCTCGATGCCCTCGACCCCGCCGCGACGCTGGAGGCCATCGCCGAGCGAGTCGCGTCGATGCCCGCCCCCGCAGTAAAACCGCGGTCCGCGGAGTTCGGCGGCTTCCAGGAACTGTCGGACGGGGGGACCATCATCCGGGACGTCGACCGTGAGATTTCCCTGGCCTTCCTCGCGGCGAGACGGTTCGGCCATCGCCGAGCCTTTGCCTCTCAGTCCTTCTGGTGGACAATCGGAGGAGAAGGTTTTCCTCCCGCCGCCTTGTCTTACGTCGGTCTGCCGCCGGCCGTTCGATACTCCGGGATGCTCACAGGCGCCTTCGACGAACCGCAGACAATTCCGAGCGGGGCCTCGTGACCGCCGCCCTCGCCTTTCAGACGGCGTGGGTCACGAACGTCGGTCTGTCGCGCCAGCACAACGAGGACGGTGTTCTCGTTCGCCCCGAAATCGGGCTCTGGGCAGTCGCCGACGGCATGGGCGGTTACGGCGGCGGCGACGTCGCGAGCGCCGCGGTCGTGGCCGCGCTGAAAACGCTGGCGCCGAGCGTCTCTGGCGCGCAGCTCCTCGCGGAATTCGAGCAGAGGATCGTGGGAGTCAACGCCGACCTGCGCGCGATGGCGCGCGCGCGGACCGGGGCCATTCTGGGCACGAACTCTTGTCGCCCTGATGGTTCATGGAACCCACTTCGCCTTCGTCTGGTGCGGCGACAGCCGGGGCTATTTGCTGCGCAACGGCAAGCTCTCGCAGGTCTCGCGCGATCATTCCGAGGTCCAGGAGCTCATCGACCGCGGCCTGCTGCGCAAGGAGGAGGCGAAGACCTGGCCACGACGAAACATCGTTACCCGGGCCTTGGGCGCCGCGGATGACGCAGAATTGGAAATCGTGGACGGACCGGCCTACGCCCGCGATCGGTTCCTCTTGTGCAGCGACGGATTGACCGTCCATGTCGCAGACAATGAAATCGCGACTCTTCTCGGGGCCGTTCACCCGCAGGGAGCCGTCGATGGACTTCTTCAGCTGACGCTCGAACGCGGCGCGAGCGACAACGTTTCGATCATCGTCGTCGACTGCGCGGAGGATGTCGCCGCTTAAACCGGACTCGGAAGGCAGAGAGATTGCTGGGTCTCCCAAAGCTCGACAAGTAGCGGGCGAAAGTACTCACGGATCGCTTTGCTTCTGCCGCAGCGTGCCATTTCGACGCCAAAGGCCTAATCCGCATCGCCCGCAGCAGCCCTGCGGGTGAAGGCGCTCGCAGCGCGCCGCCAACCATTATTGCGCTGGGTCCGTGAGGTGCAATATCGCTCTTTTCTCTCGGCTATGATCAGAAAATTCGCCGGCGCGAGCCGCGCGGTCACTTCATCAGTTCCGCAAGCTTCGAGTCGATATAGGCCTTGACCGCCGGGAACGAGGCGGCCTCGGCGGACGTCGCGCCGGGAGCGGGTCCGATGCTCGCTACCGGCGACGCCACGACCGAACCCGCGAGCCTCGCGGCGGCGGACTGAATCTCGGAACCCAGGTGCGGCAGGGGGTCAACCGCCACCCGATTGAGATAATACTCGAAGTGCAGGTGCGGCCCGGTCGACAGGCCGGTGTTTCCGGAGAGAGCGATGATGTCGCCCTCTTTGACCTCCACGCCCGGCCTGATTGAACTCGGGGATTTCCGAGAGATGCGAATAGGACGTCTCGAAGCCTGCGTGCTGGATGCGGACGTGATTGCCGAAGCCGGGCGCCGGCCCCGCGAATTCCACCTTCCCGGCGGCCGCTGCGCGAACCGGCGAACCGACGGGCGCGCCGAAGTCGATGCCTGCGTGCAGGCGCAGGATATGAAGGATCGGGTGGAACCGCATCCCGAAGAGCGACGTCACCGGCGCGCCTTTGATCGGCGGAAGAATCCCGCCGACGCTTGTCGCGCCGCTGCTGCCCAAGCTTTCGATCGCGATTCTTCCCTTCGGTTCGGCGCCTTTCGACTCGCCTGCCCCCCTTGGATCGAAGCAGCGAAAATAGCCGTCGCTCCCCTCGAAGGCGTAGCAGTCGGCCGAGAGCGGTCCGCCGCGCAATCCGACATAGACGACCCGCCCGCCGGATCTCGCCTTGTCGCGGAAGTCATCCTCGTAGAGGACCCGTACCGTCTCGTCGGCCTGGAGCGGCGATTTGAGATCCGTCAGTCGGCTGATGAGTTGAATCGCCTCGCGAATGACCGCCTCCGGCACGCCGCTGCGCAACCCGGCGCTATAGATGCCGTCAGCGATATTGAATTGGCTGGCGGCGAACTCCGTCCCTCCCAAATCGTCGAGTAACCCCAGCGGTATTACCGGCTCGGCACTTTCGTCGTATCCTCCGTCGTCCTTCGCGCTGATTGTGACGACATACTCTCCGTCCTCGAAAATCGCGATCTGCTTCACGCGGTAATCGCCTGTCAAGTCGAGCGCCCCGACTGCCAGGGCGACGCTTCCGGGCGGAAGCGTGTCGATCCGGCCAGAGGATGCCTTCGCGGCGGCCTCGATCATTCGCGCGCTTTCCTCGGAATATCCGTTCGCTATCAGAAGATCGCTGATTTTCTCGGCCACCGGCGGCCGGAGAACCGTCTCCTTGAGTTGCGGCAGGCCGTGCGAACCCGCCGCATTAACCTCGATCTGGTTGCTGTTGGCGCTCGTCAAAATTTGACTTCGGGCGTCCGCCGGCGTGTCCGCCCCCCCGTCGTCGTCAGAACCAGCGTCAATCTGCGCCTGAGTCAGCTCCCCTGGCGTCTCCGAATTGACAGCGAGCTGAAGGGCGAGATCGTCAGCCTCCTGACCGGATTCCTGGTATTTGCCCATGTAGCCGCCGGTGGTCGAAACGAGCGTCGAATTGACGAAGTAAGCCTTCGTAACGATTTTCGATTCCTGGCCAAGCTTGGCCGGCACGGCGATCAGAACATCCTTGAGAGGCGTCGTAACTTGGCCGCGGCGCACAAGAACCGGGTCCCCAGGGAGATCGATAATCGTGGAAACCTTGGTCTCCGGCTTTGGCTTGACTGCGGCTTCTGGCGCGAACTCCGGCCTGCGGAAGGCGCGGGCCCGAACTGACGACCTTCAGGCGCCAGGCAATCAGGCCGGCGCAAAGACCGGCGATCACGATCGAGATCGCCAGAGCCGCGGCGCCCGTCCCTCGTGTCACGCACAGCCCTCGCAGACAACGGAATCAAGCTGCGCTGGACCGCAGGGTCCCTCTCAGAGACCACTTCGGGTGTGCGCAGGCGGTTCAACTGAATCACAAGACAATGCCGGAAGGACCCCGGGATGAAACCTTTCACTCCATCAAATGGGTCTCGACCCGGCGGTTCTCGGGGCTGAAAGGATCGGCGACGCGTGGCTTCGTCTTTCCGAAGCCCTTGGGAATCAGCTCCGACGCGTCGAGTCCCTGAGACGTCAGGTAAGAAACAACCGCATCCGCGCGGCGCTCCGAAAGTCCTTGATTGTAGACCTCCGTGCCGGTCGCATCGGTATGGCCGTCGATCTCGAACTTCTCTCCTTTGAGGCGAGGGTCCCGAAGAGCCTTGGCGAACTGGTCGAGGTTTTCCTTCGCTGTCTGGGTCAGCCTGTCGGAATTGAAATCGAAATTCACCAGAAGGTCGAAAGTCGCGGGCGCTGGCGCTTTTGGCGTCGGGCACTGGGCGGCCGTGCCGATACAGATCCCGCGAGTCTTGGTCTCGGCCTTGTAGGCGTCGACGGCGGCTTTGTTCTTTAGGAATACGTCGATCACCTTGTCCGATGTGTAGGACGGATCCGCAAGAGCGGGCGAGATGCCTGGGTATTGCGACGCTACAGCAACACAAACCGCGGCGCCAAGAACGAACGTCGCTGACGGGCGCATGATTCACTCCCCAAAAAATTCCACCACCCCAAAACAGATTCTTAAAGGGTCGGTTTGGTTGAAATATGGACACCCTTCCTGTGCTCGTCAAATACGAAAAACATGGCGCCACCGGGTGGGAGCCAACGTAGGGCATGGGCGCCGACGGCAAAGATCACTTCGACTTTCACGACTCGACCGGACCCGCATCGGACCCGGATCGGACCCGCAATGTCTGTTTCCCCCCGCACAGTTCCGCACTAGGCTCGACGTTCGGTGTCGGCCAACCCATCTGGCTGGCCGCACCGGCCCGACTGTTCGGCGTGGGATAGAGCTTGCGAGGGCGCGCGGTGGAGGAAAGGACGATTTTCCAGCCTTCGGTGGTGGGCAGCGTCAAGCCTGGCACGCGGCTGAACGGCGTCTATGAAATCGAGGCGCTGACTGCCCATGGAGGAATGGGCGAGGTTTATCGCGGATTTAATATTCAAACCCACGACGTCGTGGCGATCAAGATGATCCTGCCCGAGCTCTCGAATAGTCCGGAGGTGTTGGAACTGTTCCGGCGCGAGGCCTCCATACTGCACAATCTCACCCACGAAGCGATCGTCCGCTATTTCGTGTTCTCGGTCGATCCGGAGATCCGGCGCGCGTATCTTGCGATGGAATTCGTCGATGGGCCGTCTTTGACGAATCGGCTCGCTTCGGGGCCACTGCCGCTCGCAGAGGTCCGGATCCTGCAGAGGCGGATCGCGCACGCCCTCGAGGCGGCGCATCGGCTGGGGATCATCCACCGGGATGTGTCGCCGGACAACATCATTCTGCCGGAGGGCGACGTGCGCAAGGCGAAGATCATCGACTTCGGCATCGCCCGGTCGCTCAGTGTCGGCCAACGGACGATCATCGGCGGCGGCTTCGCCGGCAAATACAACTACGTGTCTCCCGAGCAGCTCGGCCTTATGGGTGCAGACGTCACCTTCAAGTCCGATATCTACAGCTTCGGCCTCGTGCTCGCCGAGGCGGCCCGCGGTCGCGCCCTCGACATGAACGGCTCCCAGGCGGAAATTATAGAAAAGCGACGCGCGGTCCCTGACATTTCCGACGTCGACCGATCGATTCGGCCCTTGCTCCAGGCAATGCTTCAGCCGTCGCCGGAAAAGCGGCCTATTAGCATGACGGCGGTGGCGGAATGGGGCGAGAAGCTCGAGGGGCGTAGGGCCCGACGCTCGCACGATGCAGAGACGCCGGAGAGCGCGGCGCGGGCGAGCGGGTCTATGCCCGCGATCGTCGCCGCGATCGTCGCGATCGTCAGCCTCGGCGGCGCCGGCTACGTCTTTCGCGACGATCTTGCCCAATGGGTGCGGCCAGTCAGCGCGCCCAGCGAACCGGCGGCGAAGGTCCCCACGATCGCTCCGCCGCCGCCCACCGAAGCCGCTCAACCCTCGTCGCAGACGGCAAACGAGAACCCAAAGCTTCCGCCGCTCGGCCCGCTAGGCTCTCCAGGGGCGCCGGTGACCCAGGCGCCGATTATCCCCCAGGCTCCGACTGAGCAGGAGGCCGCAAAGGCGCCGCCCAGCGAGACGCCAGGCTCGCCTACGGAACCGGCGCCGGCTCCCGCACCTCCTCCGCAGTCGCACCACGTTCCGAATTCCAACGACTTGGCCGACGCAGCTCCGCCGCGCGCTCAGCAGTCGCTCGTCGAGCTTGCTCCGGCCGCAGTCGGGACGCCCTATCGGGCCGACCTGCCAATATTCACCGACCCTGGGGGAAAGGGGCTGCGGCTCGCCGCCGAGTCCCTGCCCGAGGGAATGACTTTCACCGATCTCGGCGACGGCCGAGGCGCCATCGAAGGGACGCCGACACAAGCGGGACCGACTAGGATGCGCGTCGTCGCCACGGACCACAACGGCCGGACGGCCGATATGACAGCCACGATCGTCGTGACCGACAGGACGCCGCCGCTTTCCAGCGGCAAGCCCGTCTCGCCGGCCCAACCGGAGCAAGGAGCCCCACCTCCCGCTTCCGTCGCCCCGCATCCCGCCGCCGTTCCTCGGACCCAACCGGAACAAGCCGCGCCGGCACCGCAGAAAGAGGCGCGTCTCGAGGGCCCCGCGGATCGCGCGCGCCTGTTCGTCGCAAGCTACAACGGCGGCGATTGCTTCCTCATCAAGCCTCTCCCCGGCGGCGGAGCGCCCGCCTATTTGGGCGTGGGCGACAAGCTGGGGCCGTTCCAGCGGTTTGAGGAAGCGTTCAAGCGAGAGATCGGCGTCGACCCGCAGTTGAGCCTGCGCCAGATTACGACTCTCGAGTGCCCGGCCATCGAACTCCTCCGGCCCAGCATCGACGCCGCCTCCGAGATCCCGCGCATCGAGCTCGCGGATTATGCCGTGGGGCCCCACCAGCCGCTCGCCGGAAAGATCGCCAATCTCGGCGGAAGGCGCGCCGTTCTCCTCCTGGTCGACAATGACGGCGTCGCCTATCGCCTCGAGACGGAGTCTCAAGCCGGCGGCGAGGCCGCGACCTTCAGTGTTCCCCTCACGCCCGACGCCGGATCGGCCAAGCAATTGCAGGTGCTGCTGGCGATTGTGTCGACGAAGCCGATCCCAGCGTTGGATTCCTTCCGCTCGGGCCCGCTGCAAGCAATCGCGCCGGCGCTCCTCAAGGAGGCTCGGAATGGCGCGGCATCGGTGGGGGCCGAGTTCTTCACCTTCGCCAAGTGAGCGAATCCGCTGGTAACAGCGGGAAAAACAGCGGATCTCGATGTTTCCGGCCGTTTGCGAGCCTGGTGCTGTTCAAAAAAACCAATGATTCCAAAAAATTGAGTGAGCGTCTCCGCTGCGAACAAAGCAGCCGATAAATTCACGAAAACAGCGGATTTCCTGCCTCACATCAAGATCAACGCCGGTTTGCCGGAAGCGCGGCGGTCCCGCCTCACGACCGCTGCGGCGGCCCCACGAGGCGCCACTTGTTTAGCGCCGGCGCGAGCGCGGGGCCGCTCTTGCCATCGATCGGACCGGAGTAATATCCAGCCGACTTGAGCCGCGCCTGAAGATTCCGGATGGTGTCAGTCGCCCAGGTCTGCTTCCTCCCCGTGAGCTCAGCGATCGCTTCGCCCGCGTCGGCGGCGACTGCGCGCAACAAGTCATCGGCCGCGGCAGCCGGGTCTTTGGGCACGCCGCGGCCCTCGTCGAGCAGGACGGCGGCGGCTCGGTAGCCCTGAGGAAACCCCTCTGCGCCGGCGCGACGGAAGTCGGTCAGCGCCTCGCCCGCCAGCCTGCGCCCGGTGGCGTCGGCTTCGATCTCCGCGAGATCGTAGGTTGCGCGGGCCGAACCATCGTCTGAGGCCTTCTTCAGGAGCGCGAGCGCGCGGGGGACGTTCTTATCGATTCCCTTGCCCCTGACGAGAGCGACCGCGAGGTCGAGCGCGCCGTCGGCGCTCCCCCGCTCGGCTGCCTTTTCGTAGAACCCGTAGGCCGCCTTGAGGTCGCTCGGCGTATGGTCGCCCGTTTGGAGCAGCAGGCCGAGGCTGACCATGGCCCGGACGTCTCCCGAGTCCGCGGCCTTGCGGTAGAGAGCGAGCGCCTCTTCGTAGCGGCCGGCCGCGTAGGTTGCGCGGGCCAGCAGGGCCTCATAATGCGCGACCTCGGGATGCGCCGCCGTCGCCTGACGGCAGAATTTGACCGCGGCTCCAGCGTTCTCCTCGAGAGCGTCCATTTCGACGCCCTTCACACTGGCGGTCGCGTCGTGAGGATGGGTGGCGAGACGCTCGCATGAGAGCTCCGGCGACGACGACTCCTGCTCCGCGGCCTCGAGGCTCGCGATCAGCGCCTTTGCGTCGTCGACATGCGCCCCATTCGGGTAGCGCTTGAGATAGAGCTCGGCCAGCCTCGCCTGGCGCTCGGCGCGGGCGACCGCCCAGAGGGCGTCCTCGATGTCGGCTGGGGATTGCTTGCGCGGAACGGCGCTTCCGGTGGCGGAGAGAAGCGAGCGGACGTCGGCGGCGTGCGGTCCGTCAGGAAAGCGGTCGAGATAGGCCTGGAGCAGGTTCGGGTCACGGTCCTTTCCGGCAAGGCGCCAGAGCTGCGTCTCGGGCGTCTCCTCGGGGCCCGCGCTTCCGGCGAAGTAGAACTGCCTCGTCAGCAGGGACTCGTCGGCGGGAATTTGCTGCCCGCCGGTCGCGGCGAACACGTCGTTGCGGACCGCGATCATCATGCTGGAGACGTCGGCGCCCGGGGTCGCTACGTGTCCAAGCAGCGCCGCGGCGAAAGGGCTGTTGCGGCCGCTGCCGTCGAACGCGACATTGTCGGGCTGGGTAGCGAAGGTGATGAAGAAGCCGGGTAGCTTGCCGACCCGCGCGAGCCCGGCCGCCGGCAACGCAACAGCGCTGGCGAAGGGGTTGTTGCGGCAGGCGTCGAGAAAGACGAGGTGGCTCCCTTTGCCTTTGCCGAGATCCGCGAGCACCGGGTCGAGCGCAACCGTCCTTGTCGCGATGTCCTCGGGCTTGCGCAGCTCGGCGCCGACCGGGACGAGGTAGTTGCGGCCGGCGAGCTGGAGGCCGTGCCCGGCGTAGTAGAAGAGCGAAACGTCGGCGTCGGCGGATTCCAAGGCGAATTCCTCGACCGCGCGCTGCATCGCGGCGAGATTGAGATCGAGCTTGAGCGTAACCTTGAACCCCAGCGACTTGAGAGCCGCGGCGATGTCCTTCGCGTCGTTCGGCGGATTGGCGAGCGCGGGAACGTTCTTATAGGCGCCATTGCCGATGACGAGCGCGAACCGACTGTCCGCCCACGCAGGCGGAATGGCGAGCGCAAGCATGACGACGGCGAGAATCGCCGCCGCAACGGACTTCCATCGGCGGCTGAGCGCCTCGGGCGGCGCCTTCCAGCGGGACATGGGACCCTTGATTGCTCGACTAGAGACCGCCGGAGTTTACCAGGGCGACGGAGGTCTGGTCGAGGGCGCCGGCGATCACGTCGCCATCGCGAAGCTCGCGACCTCGCGTTTGCGGATCCTCGGAAAGGACGAGAGCGATCTCCTTGTGAATGGCCGCCACAGTCTGATGCAGGATCGCGACAGCCTCGCTCCGGGAGCGGGCCGCCCGCACGCGGCGAGCGCTTTCCGCGACAATCGCAGGAATATTGCGCAGAGCCGGCGGCAACCGCGGCGCCAGAATTTGCAGCTTGGCGGCGTATGCGTCGAGCGCGTTGGCGATGGTGGTCTGGGTCGGGTTCTGGCAGTGCTTGAAGTAGTTCTCGAGCGATTGCGAAATGGCTCGAAGAGCCTGATCCGGATCGCTGTAGCGGTTCGGATCCGGCAATGACGGCGGCTCGTTGCAATTGACGGTGAACCGCGGGAGCACCTGCTCGTAGCCCCCGACGTCGTACTCGGTTTGCCCGGGATTGTTGATTTGCGTCAGGCCAGGCAGGAACCCGGGGTCGGTCGGAGCTCCCGGATTGGCGGTCGGAATCGGAGCAATCGTCAGCTTGCCGGCCGAGTCGAGGGCGAGCGCATAGCCGTTGGAGACGGTGAACGTGCCTGGCGCGACCACGATCGGATACGGGCTGCCGGATAGCGGCGCACTCGCCGGAGACCCGAGCGATGCGACGAGGGGCGTCCCGCTGTAGACTGCGGCAGCCGGGTCGCCGAGGAAGGCGCCCGGCACGCCGGGCTCGAGGCCGCTGATCGTGTAGTTGACGGCGACCAGGGGTATGACGTCCTGGCCATCGAATTTGATGAGGTTCCCCGAGGTGACGGTGATCGTCGGCTGGAAGGCGAAGACGTAGCGATCGCCGGCGGCCGACACCGGTTGTCCGAACAGCGTGTCCCACACCGCCGTGGCGCCGCTATTCAAATCGCCGAAGACGTCTCCGGCTGGGGAGTTTGAGTAGACTTGCCAAGTTCCGCCCGACGTCTCAATTGCGGCGGGACCGACATTATTGGTGAAGGCGCCGGTCGCGGCCAACTGAACAATTCCGACCGGGCTCAAGCTGCGAACCGCAGAGTCGACGACAAGATTGCCGGAGTTGAAGACAGCTATGCTGATATTGGCCCCGTTCGTCGCGGTCGCCTCGATGTTGGAAGCGCTACCCAAGACTGGGGTGTTGCCGACAACGGACGCGTAAAAATTGACGGCGCCGATCGTAAGGTTGGGACTGCTGTCGTAAAACTGAAACGTGCCGGGACCCGCTACGACCCCGGGAGGCAGCGGCCGTCCAATACTGCTCGCGATCGACGAGAGAAAACCGTCGGTGACTCCGGCGGTGCCCGCGATCGCCGCGACCGAATTGCCGGCGTTCGTCAGAATGATGTCGCCGCTGACTGTGCCGGCGTACAGCGACTGTCCGATAATCGGGCCTGTTTGTGTAATTCCGTCCAGCGACCCCAATGCAATCGGGCCAGACGTCGAGGTAATGCCTGCGACCGACAGGAGACCGGCATCGGCGATGGTGAAGCCGAGCGGCGCCGAACCCGAAACCGAACCGATATTGTTGGCGGAGGTAAGGACGACCCGCCCGGTCGTGGAGATCGCGCTGAGCGCAGTCGCGGTGATTCCCGGGGCGACGGCCCCTTCGACGATGTCGCCGAAGGCGGTCAGGGACACCGGTCCGGGGGGATCGACGATCCCGTCGAGCGCGATTCCGCCGCCGCTCGAATTGATCGTGAGGCTGGTCGCATAGATGGAGGCGCCGGACTGCTGGACGATTTCGCCCGCCGCCGTCAGCGAGACAGGCCCTGAACTCTTCGGAAGTGTTGATTGGGGTGGTCAGCGTGATCCCTCCGCTGGCCGCGGTCAGATTCGTCGTCCCGGAAGAGGTTGCGCCCGTGATGACGACATTGGCGGAGTCCGCCAGCGTCCCGATGGTCAGTGCCGGACCGAGCGTCAAATTGAGGCTAGCGACCGACGCGGCCAGCACGCCAAACGAATTGTTCGCCGATCCGAGCGCAAAGCTGCCCCCGGCGAGAAGCAACGAACCGGCCGTAATCGCCCCGCTCGGCTGGGTCACTGAACCCGCCCCTTCAAGCGCCAGCGTTCCGCTCAGGTTAACGTTCGTATCAAGCGCAAAATTGCCGGCGCCGAAATCGATCTGGCGGTTGGCGAGCACGAATGTCGAGGGCGGAAGGGATCCTGCCGCTGTTGCGTCGGCCGCGTTGAGGGCCGAGAGCGAGCCGACCGACGACCCGGCTAGATCGACCTGCCAACCGCCCGTGACATCGACCGGCGACGTGTTGGCCGCGCCCGTCGACACGGCGTAGCTCGCCGCATTCGCGGCGCCGGTTGCGGCGTTGGCCTGCGTGTAGGCAACGAGATTTGCACCGCTCGGCGCGGAGCCGGCTGCAGCAAAGACGTAGTAATACCCGTTGGCACCCGTGGTCGCGGCGCCGATCAGCCCGCCGTTGGCCGCGACCGCTACCGTGTTGACCCCATTGGCGCCGGAGGCGAGCGGATTACCTGGACTCGCATAGGCGAAGCCCGAGACGGCCTGGACCCCGCCAGGGAAGAAACTGGTCAAATAGGGGTACAGTCCGGCGCCGGTGGCCCAGGTGGGGGCGACGAATCCAGAGGGCAAAACACCGCTCTGGAATATCGCCGTGGTCAAGCCCGTGCCGCCGGCGCTGGTTGTCCGACCGGTCGTGAGGATGTCCCAATAGGAGTCAGTAGCTGAGCCGGCCGTGCAGCAGCCCAACGTGTCGACCCCGACCAGTCCGCCCAGGGCGCCGCCGCCGCCGACCGCGCCGGTCGCGTAGCTAGTGCTGACGGCGCCGTAGTTTGCGCCGATGAGCCCGCCTGCATTTGTGCTCGAACTCGCCCCTAGCACTGCGCCGGTCGCAAAACTATCTGCTACTGATCCCGCGCCGCCCTCACCGAGATTGTCGTTCAATCCGACTAGGCCGCCGACATCGGCGTTGCTTCCCGAGCCCGAGACCGGTCCGATGGCGTAGCTCGTCTGAATGTCGCCTAGGTTGTACCCGACAAGTCCGCCGATCGAAGCGCCGCTACCGGAGCCAGAGACGGCGCCTGTAGCGTAACTAGTTTGAACGCTGCCGAAGTTATCGCCGACCAGCCCGCCTGCATCGCCGCTCGCGTTCGTTACTCCTCCCGTCGCATAACTGGTTTGCACAGTTCCGTAATTCAAACCGATCAGCCCGCCCGTAATGCCGCCGGTTCCCGACCCCGGATTAGAGACCGCCCCAGTGGCGTAACTTGTCTGGACAAGACCCTGAGAACTGGTATCGCCGCTGTCATTAAGCCCGACAAGCCCGCCGACATCATCGTTGCTGCCCGAGACCGCTCCGGTGGCATAGCTGGTTTGAATACCGCCCAGATTATACCCGACCAGCCCACCCACGTCAGCGTTAGCGCCCGTGCCGGACACCGTTCCTGTCGCGTGACTGTTCGCCGCCGTGCCATCTACATCATTATACCCGACCAATCCGCCGATACCGAGCACTTCGCTTCCAACGGGACTGCCCGACCCGGAGACCGCGCCCGTAGCGTAACTGATCGAGACCGTGCCGTTGTTGTACGCGATCAACCCGCCCACTTCATTTGACCCGGAGACCACGCCCGTGGCGTAACTGGTCTCGACGCTGCCGTAGTTGTCTCCGACCAAGCCGCCCGCATCGCCGTTGACGCCGGTAACCCGGCCGGTGGCGTAGCTGCCTTGCACAACGCCCCCCACAGGTCCACCTTCCGTCTCAGTGAGGTCGTTAATCCCGACCAGCCCGCCGACTGCAACATAAGCGCTCGTGCCCGAGGCCGTGCCCGAGACGCCGCCCGTGGCGTAGCTGGTCCGAACAGTGCCTATATTGTAGCCGACCAGCCCGCCTATATAAGCGGTGCTGTCCGCGCCCGGGGCCGCGCCGGAGACCGCGCCGACGGCGTAGCTGGCGCCGACTGTGCCAGCCGGGCTATTGTACCCGACCAGCCCGCCCACATAACCGTAACTGTCTGTTGAGACCGTTCCCGAAACCGTCCCGCCGGCATGGCTGGTCTCGACAGCGCCGTCATTGTACCCGACCAGTCCACCGACATGAGGAAAATTACCCGTAGCTGAGACCGGCCCCGTGGCGTAGCTGTTCTGAACGGCGCCTTCGTTATCCCCGACCAGCCCCCCGGCGGCGCTGTTCGAGGCCGTGCTCGAGACTGCGCCGCTGGCATAGCTGTTCGCCACCATGCCATAATTGGCCCCGACCAATTCGCCGACACTTTGCACGGCGGCGCCGGTTGCAACGCTGCCGCCGATCAGGCCCAGATCGCGGATCGTCCCCCCCAGATCGAGCGTGCCAAACAGACCGTCGGGACCTGGCCCGCTCGGATCATTGATCGTGAGGCCCTTGATCGTATTGCCGAGGCCTTCAAAAGTTGCAGCGAACTCATTCACCACGGCTGTGGTGTAAGGAGTGGTCGCCGTGAGGCTTGTCGCCAGCGCGGCATTCCCGCTTTCGACGTTGAGGTTGGCGACGTCGCTCATCGAATAAAGGAGCGTATAGGCGCTGCCATCGATCGTGAGCTTCTGCCCCGGAATTCCCTCGCCCGTTCCCAGGGCATAGGTGACGCTGGCGCCATTGCCGAAGGATAGGTTGGTCGGTGACGCCGCCGAGTAGTTCAGCGTCAGCTGGCCCGCGCCGGCGATGCTGATAGGCGCATCGATCGCGATCGCATTCGCCGCCGTCAACGTCAGGCCGTTGCTGGACGTCCACGACACCGGCGCCGACACCGTGATGTTGCCAGCGTCCGATCCGGGGCTGCCGACGGCGCCGGTGGAGACGATCACGTTGGCGAGGGCCAGTTCGCTCTCGAGCGTCGTGTTGTTGATCACCGAGGTTCCGGTCGGATTCCAACTATTCGGATTACCGCCGGAGAACGATCCGCCGGAATTCGTCCCGCTCGAAACGACGATGTCGTAAGGATCGAGCAGCAACGTGCCAGTCTTACCATTGAGCGCGGTCAGATCGGCCGCGCCGAGAAAGTCGAGCACCCCGTGGGTTAGGGGATTGGCGGAGACCTCGGCGTAGCCGCCTGCGCCCCCGCCGGCGCCGGTCGCATTGATGTGCCCGGCGAAAGCCGTCATCGCGTTCGACCAAACGGCGACCGTTCCTCCGTCGCCCGAATCGGTCGCGCTAGCGTTGAGCGTCGAAGCGGAATCGATCGTCGTCGTCTGAGCCGATGCGAGGTCGCTCGCGCCGTGGAAATCGCCGCCGATCCGAATCGCGCCGCCGCCCGTCGCGCCCGAGGCGTCGACCGCGGTCGACGCGAGACTGACCGCGGTCGTTCCTGTCACGACGACCGACCCGCCGCGGCCCTTGGCGCTGCTCGCCGCTAACTTCGCCCGGCGTATGGCGACGTCGTGGCCGTTGATCGCGATGGCGCCACCCATGCTTCGGCCGGACGCCTTGAGCCGTCCGGTCACCGAGACCTCGCCGCCAGGCCCGCCGCTCAGGATAATCGACCCGCCGCTCGCGCGCGCCGAAGCGACCGAGAGATCGCCCGGCACATTGACCGCGTTGCGGATCGCCTGCGCGACCGTCGCCGCCTTGAGCACGACCGACCCGCCTGCGGCGCGAACCTTGCCGGACACGTCGACGAGCGCCTTTCCGTCGGCGGTCTTCGTGTTCGTCGGCACTGCGACTTGGAGGAAATTGTCGCCGGTCAGGTTCAGCGTCGCTTGCTCGCCCGATCCCATCCCAACCTTGCCCAGCGGCACGGAGACCAGGCCCGAGTTCGAAACCGTTCCGCCGATGAGGCCGACGAACCCGCCCGGTCCGGCTTGAATCGAGCCGGCGTTGACCACTCCGGCCGAGGCTCCGCCACAAACGCCCGCTGAGGACCGGTTGCAAAAATTCAGATTGCCGTTGTTAAAATCGCTGTCGGCGATCCCGAGGGTCGAGGCGACGAAACCCCCGCCGACCTGAACAGCGCCGGTCGGGGTGATCGCGATCCCGTTCGGGTTGACGAGATAGACTTGGCCGTTGGCCTGCAGCTGCCCCGCGATCGTCGAGCGCGCAGTGCCGATGACGCGATTGAGGATCGCCGAGGAGGGACTCGGCTGATCAAAGGTCACGCCGTTGCTTTGACCGATGGAGAAGCTGCCCCAATTGACGATCGCGCGGGGGGAGGTTTGCATTATGGTCAGGTTGGCGCCCGACTGACCGATCGACGCCGCGCCGGACGTGACGACGCCGCGAGTCGGCAGGATGTTCTGGGCTTTCGAAGGAGCGGCGGCGATCACGACAGCCGCCGCGACGCACGCCGATATGATCGGACGGACCGGCCTGAGTTGGTTTCTGGAGAACGGCATCTTTGAGCCCCGTTCGATCCTCGAAAATGCGATTAGAACTTCACCGCGAACGCCACGTTGCAACGATAGACTTGTCCCTCGCCGACGACGTTCGAGAACCCGCGGGCAAGTTCGATGCTGAAGGTCGCTCCGAGCGGCAGGACCGGCGTTGGCGTATCCGCGCCGAGGCGCAGACCGACGCCGAAGGATTCGGCGCTGATGTAGCCCGGCTGAACTACGGTCGGATCGTCGATCCAACCCTGCGAAGCGGCCCCGAATATGTAGGGCGCGACCGTCCCCCGCCCTTGCGTCCAGCCGAAGGGGTACGGCCGCTGGATCTCGCCGCGCAGCGTGGCGCCCTCGTCGACACTGAACGTGCCGAGAGGATAGGCGGATGCGGCCTGAGCACCATCGAGCGAGAACTGCTCCGCAATGAAGAGCGGATGGCCGAAGCTCGTCTGCGCCTGACCGATCAGGGCGCCCTGCAGATCGTAGGGCAGAGGCTGCGTCCAGGTCGCGTCGAGGCCAAGCTTGCTGAACGTCGGGAACGCCCCCTGCTGGGAGAGTGGAACTCCTGTAAAAGCTGCCTGCGTTTCGCCGCGTCCGCCGAGCCCCTGGGAGAAAACGAGGGTCCCCGCCAGCAGGCCATAGGGCAACCGGAGATGATCCTCCAGCTGGAGCCGGGCGACATTGTATTGGTCGTCATAAAGGTCGGTGTCGAACCCGATCGGCGAAAGGTGCTCCTGGGCCCACTCGTAGGTCGCCTGGAAGGTCAGCGCCTGGGCGCGGGTCAGGATCAGGGGATAGCTCGCGCGCAAATCGAAGCGCTGATAGTAGCCGACGTCCGGCGGCGCGCCCGGGAAGGGAACGGGCCTGGTCACCGAGTTGGTGTATTCGGGGTTGATCTTCCACCCGTCGACGCCGACCGGCAGGACGGCCCCCACGCCCAGGAGCTGCATCGGCGTCGTGGCGTCGAAAACCTTTCCGAGGTCGTAGCCGGTGGAGGCGGCGCCGTAGATCTGCTCGCCGAAGCCGAACGGGCTGTTCACCGCGACCGCCCCATTGAGCTCCCAATTTCCGAGCGAGGGCGGCAGACGGTTGTCGAACCCCAAAGTGCCTACGGCCGGGTTCCAGGTCGCCTCCAACACCAGCAGCGTTCCCCCGGGCGCGGCGCCCCGCGTGATCGTCGAACTGAGAACGAGCCCGGGAATGTCCGACGCCAGAATCAGCCGGCGTTCGATCTCGGCCAGCGTCACATGGCGCTTGCCTATCAATGAAGCGAGCCGGGCCTGAACGAGCGCGCGCTGTTTTTCGGGGATACCTTTGACATCGACGCCCTCGACGAACCCGTCGATCACGACGAGCCGCAGCGTTCCCCCGTTCTTGAGCTGCTGTGGCGGCACCGCGACTCGAACCAGCACATAGCCCCGCGCAGCGTAAGCCTGCTCGATCGCGTTGGCGGCGGCGAAGATCTGCGCGACGGTTACCCGCCTGCCGCGGATTCGCGCGGTGATGGCGGCGGTCTCCGCCTCGAGTTCGGGAAAGCCGCCTTCGACCGTCACATTCGTAATGGCGACCGAGAGGTTCGCAGCGTTGGGCGGCGGTGTGAGGCCTGCGGGACTGGTTATGGTTATCGCCACCGGCGGGCCGGCCGCCGGAGCCAAGGTGGTCGGCGTCACGCGAGAGGGCGCAACGGCCTGCCCGTTCGCCAAGCTCGGCGCCAGCAAGAGCGCCGAGAGCAACAAGAGAGGGAGCCGCCTGGCCGCAAGCGGTTGATCGCAGGAGGCTCCCGCAATTCGCGTCTCGCTGGCGTCCAAGTGTTCGCCCTTGATGGCCTGCCCAATGTGATTCTGCTAAAAATTGCCTTAGGGAACGGGCCAACGCAACGCTTCCATGGCCAATTGAGGCGGGTTTTCGGCCCCACGGCGCCGTTTCGGAAAGCGTGTGCCGAATTGGCCACAGTCCGGGGAGCCGCTCGAGGGGTAGTGAACCTTTGTCACAGGACTGAATCAAATGTTGCGCGCGATGGCCCGTCTTCCCGGCGCAAGAGCACGCGGTCGGCAGCAAATGGCCCGCCGTCGTCGTGTGACCTTTATCACAGACCGGGGCCTGTCGCTGAACTAACAAGAGACGTGAGAATATTCATCTTCGGTCGCGAGCAGGTATTGCGCTTCAACGCAGTTGACATATGCTCGCGGCAGGGATCCCGAACCGAGGAGGAACGCCATGGCCTCGAACAGCAATTCAGGGCAGAAATTCATATCCCGCAACCGCAAGCCTCGCGTCCACATCACCTACGAGGACCCGTACGATTCGGAGAAGCTGGTCGAGCTGCCGTTCGTGATGGGCGTGCTCGCCGATCTCTCCGGGAACGCGTCGCAGGTCGCCAAGCCCGACATGAACGATCGCAAGTTTCTGGACATCGACATGGACAATTTCGACAAACGGATGGCGGCGATCGAGCCCGCCGTGTCGATGAAGGTGCCCAACAAGCTTGGCGCCGCGGAGGGCGGCGAAAAGCTTTCGGTGAACCTGAAGTTCGCCAAGATGGACGACTTTGCGCCTGCCGCCATCGCCCGTCAGGTCCCGGCGATGGCGAAGCTCCTCCAGGCGCGCGAGCAGCTCGCCAATCTTCTGAAGTACATGGATGGCAAGGTGGGCGCGGAAGACACCCTCAAGAAATTGCTCGCCGATCCGGAATTGATGGAGGCGATGAAGGCGAAGCTCGAACAGAAGCCGTCGAGCGAGAACTCGACCCAGTAAACGAAAAAGGGGAATCCACGATGGCATCGCCACAGGAACAGCAATCGGCCACGACAGTCGCCCCGGCCCCGGCTGAGGCGGACGAATTCGCCGAACTCCTGAAACAGAATTTCAAGCCGCGCAGCGAGCGCGCCGCGAGCGAAGTCGAAAGCGCCGTGCAGACGCTGGTGACGCAGGCGCTCGCCGAACTCGACGGTCGTCAAGGGCGAAGTGCTCGACACGATCGAGGAGATGATCGCGCGGCTCGACGAGAAGCTCAGCGCGCAGATGAACGAAATTCTGCACGCGCCGGAGTTCCAGCAGCTGGAGAGCGCCTGGCGCGGCCTGAATTATCTCGTCTTCAACTCCGAGACCGACGCGACCCTCAAGATCCACGTGCTCAACGTCGGCAAGATGGAGCTCTACCGCAACCTGAAACAATATCCCGGCGCGCGCTGGGATCAGAGCCCGCTGTTCAAGAAGATTTACGAAAGCGAATTCGGAACGCTGGGCGGCGAGCCTTATGGCGCGCTTGTCGCCGACTATCACTTCAGCCATTCGCCGACCGACGTTCAGCTGCTGCGGGATCTCGGAAAGATCGCCTCGGCTTCGCTCGCGCCGCTGATCACCGGCGCCGATCCGAACCTGCTCGGCATGGATTCGTGGCGCGAGCTGATGAATCCGCGCGACATCGGCAAGCTGATGGATACGCCCGACTATGCGGCTTGGAAGGGACTGCGCGACGCGGTGGACAGCCGTTATGTCGCGCTCTGCATGCCGCGGGTCCTGTCCCGGCTCCCCTATGGCGCCAAGTCGGAGCCGGTCGAGGAGTTCGCCTTCGAGGAGCAGACGGACGGACAGAGGGGTGAAAAATATGGCTGGATGAACGCGGCCTATGTGATGGGGACGAACGTCAATCGCGCCTTCAAGGAATACGGCTGGACCGTTCGGATCCGCGGCGTCGAATCGGGCGGCGAAGTGCTCAACCTGCCGACGCACACCTTCCCCACCGACGACGGCGGGGTCGAGCTGAAGTGCCCGACCGAGATCGCGATCACCGATCGGCGCGAAGCCGAATTGTCGAAGGCTGGCCTCATTTCGATCGTGCATCGCAAGAACACCGACAAGGCCGCCTTCATCGGCGCACAGTCGGTCTACAAGCCGAAGCTGATGGACAAGCCCGAGGCGACGGCGTCGGAGAACCTGTCGGCGCGCATTCCCTACATGTTTGCGGTGTCGCGCTTCGCGCACTACCTGAAATGCATGGTGCGCGACAAGATCGGCTCGACCAAGGAAAAGGATCAGCTCGAGCGCTGGCTCAATAATTGGATCGTCCGCTACGTCGACGCCGACCCGAAGAACTCGAGCGAGGAGGTCAAGGCGCGCAAGCCCCTCGCCGGGGCGAGGGTCACCGTCATCCCGAACGAGGAGAACCCGGGCTACTATTCCGCCAGCGTCTGGCTCAGGCCCCATTTCCAGCTTGAGGGGATGGATATCGGCATGAGCCTGGTTGCGTCACTGGCGGAGGGCAAGAGCTGATATCGCGAAGGTTACCCAACCGCCGGGTCCGCGTGGGCTTCCCGCGGTAGGAGTGTGAGTATGGATGGGTCGGAATCATTTTTGTCGATAAGGAGGGACTAGATATGGCAGTTGACATGTTTCTCGAGCTCGATGGCGTCACCGGCGAGTCCAAGGACAGCCAGTTCAAGGACAAGATCGACATCTTTTCGTTCAGCCTCGGACTGTCGAACTCGGGCGCCGGGCACTACGGCGGCGGCTCGGGCGCTGGCAAGGCGCAAATTACCGACATCAGCATCGGCAAGCTGGTCGATAAATCCTCGGCCACGCTTTACAAGTTCTGCTACCAAGGTAAGCACATCGCGACGGGAAAAGTCCACATTCGCAAGGCGGCCGGAGACAACCCGCTCGAGTACCTGAAATATGAAATGGATGAGGTTTTTATCACCTCGGTGAACACGAGCGACAGCGCAGGGGGCGGCATCGCGAACGAATCAATCTCCCTCAATTTCTCCAAGATCAAGATGACCTACCAGATGCAGGCCGACACTGGTGGGGACGAGGCATCGCCGGAAGTGACGATCAACGTTAAGGATAACACCGTCTCGTAAGCACATCGCGATCCGCGCTCCCGGCCGGATCGGAGCCGCCGCAGAGGCGGGTGAGCGTGGCGAAAACGAAGGTTGTCGGCGAGGCGTGAAGTGGCGGCTCGGAAAAGCGATCGTCTGACGCCGCCACTGATGCACGCCTTCCGAGCCGCGCACCGCGAGCGGGACGCGGTCGTTCCGGTCGACATCCGCGACCGGGGCGATCGCGTTATTGCATCTCGGCGCGCTTCGTCGTGGGCGCCGATATCGGAGACCGAGCTGCGCAAGCTGGTCAATTCCGATCTCGTCGGCTTGTTCAACACGACCAACCTCGATTCGGCCGAGGATTTATCATCGGTCCCCGAGGTACGCGAGTCGATCCTCAACTTCGGGTTCCCGGACCTCACACGGCGGACGATCGACGAGAATGAAGTGAACTCCATCGCGAGAGAAATTGAGACGGCGCTGCGCGACTTCGAGCCGAGGCTCGCGCCCGAGTTCGATCAAAGCGCGGCGGGACGACCGCGTGGCCGCCGACACGTTGCGCGTGCGGTTCCTGGTCAGCGCGGAGCTGCGCTGTCACCCCGTGAACGTACAAGCCGAATTCGTGGCGGAGGTGGAAGTCGACTCGGGCAAGGTCAGGATCGATCGGCTCCAGGCATGAACCGCGAATTCCTCAAGTTCTACAACCAGGAACTCGCCATCCTGCGCGAACAGGCCGCCGAATTCGCCGAGGAATATCCTGGGGTCGCCGAGCGTCTGGGCGGACTGCTCGAAGACAACATCGATCCGATGATCGGCGGGTTGCTCGAGGGCGCGGCGTTTCTAGCCGCGAGGGTTCAGCTCAAGCTCAAGCACGAGTTTTCCGACTTCACCACGAACTTGATCGACCAGTTGGCGCCGCACTACTTGGCCCCAACGCCGTCGTTCGTGCTCGTTCAAGTCACCCCGAAATTCGGCGATCCGAACCTGCGGGAAGGACGGACGATTGCCCGCGGCGCCAACTTCGACGCGACCTACCGCGAAGCGCAGCGCCACGTCGCCTGCCGATTCACCCTTGCGACGGCAGTCACGCTTTGGCCGCTCGAGATCGTCAAGGCGCAATATCTTACCAGCGCCGCCGCAGTCCAGGCATTGATCCCAGGCGCGGGCGCCGACTGCGTGGCGTGTCTGCGGCTGCAACTCTCGGTTCGGGCGGCCGCGAAGCCCGAGGACGAACCGGCGGACAAGGAGGCGCAGGCGCGGCCCGAGCTTCGATTCTCCTCATGCCGGGTCAAGGCGCTGCGTTTTCATCTGCTCGGACAGGAAACGGACGCCGTCGCGCTGTACGAGCAACTCTTTGCGCATTGCCGGGGGGTCCATTTTCGCGTGCTGGACTCGTTCGGCGATCCGATCGTCGCGCCGGGCGAGAGCGGCATGATCAGGCAAATAGGCTTCGAGGAAAACGAGGCCCTGATACCAAACGACAACCAGCTGTTCCGGGGGTTCGACTTCCTGCGCGATTATTTCGCCTTCCCCAGGCGCTTTCTCGGTTTCGACATAGTCGGCCTCGGCGCGGTCGCAGGGAGGCTCGAGGCCAAGACCGTCGATATCGTCGTGACTTTCGACGATGTGAAACCTCAACTCGCCGCGGCGATCCGCAAGGAGTTTTTCGCCCTTTACGCCGCGCCCGGAGTCAATCTGTTCGAGAAGACGCTCGACCGCATTCCCGTCAGGTCCAACCAGTACGAGTTCCCTGTCATCCCCGATCGGAGCCGATTGCTCGATTTCGAGACGAACCGAGTGAAGCGGGTGTTCGCGCATATTCCCGGCGCGCCGCAGAAAGTCCCGGTCGAGCCGCTCTACTCGGCGATGGCGGCGCGCAGCGCAACCGGGCTGTCCTACACGATTCGTCGCCTGCCGCGCCGGCGCACGATCGAAGAAAAGAAGTACGGACCGGTGTCGAACTACGCCGGCGCCGACGTCTTTCTGTCGCTTGGCGAGCGCTCCGACCCCGACGAGCTTCTCCGCGTCGCCGAACTCAGCGTCGAAGCCCTCTGCACCAATCGTCACCTCGCAGCGCAACTTCCGGTCGGCGAAAGCGGCGCGGACTTTCGCTTCCTCGACGATGTCGAACTCGACGTGCGCTGCCTCGCGGGTCCGACCGCGGCGCGCGAGCCGCACATGACCGCGCTCGAGGGCAAAGGGACAGACGTTTCGACCGGCGAGGTCGCCTGGCGTCTCGTCAACATGCTGAGCCTGAACCACTTGGGCCTCGTTGACCGGGAAGGTGACGGCGCGACCGCGCTCCGCGAAAATCTCATCTTGTTCGCCGACCTCGCCGACAGCGCAACCGACCGCAAGATCCGGGGGGTGCGCAGCCTCAGCGCGCGTCCGGTCGTCCGGCGTCTGCGGCAGGCCCAAGGGGCCGCGGCGGCTCGCGGCCTCGAGATAACCTTAGTCCTGGAAGAGAAGGCCTTCGAAGGTTCCGGGGCTTTTCTCCTCGGCGCGATTCTCGACCGGTTCTTCGCCGAGTATGTGGCGATCAACCACTTCACTCAAACGATCGTACGCACCCCGGAGCGGGGCGAAATCATGCGCTGGCCACCGCGCATCGGGCTGCGGGGCATATCGTGACGTTCCGGGCGGAACTCGTCACCGAGCCCTGGCGATTCGACCTTCTGGCCGTGCTGCGGCGGCTCGAAAGGGAAAATCCGCAGAAGCCGCGGATCGGCGACGCACGCAATCTCGCCGACGAGTTCGTCACCCTCGGACAGAATCCCTATTTCGAATTTCCCGATTCGAACATCGAAGCGGCGAGCATCGAGCCGGCGGGCCTCGTCCGTCTCAAGACACGATTCCTCGGCATGTTCGGCCCGCAGGGAGCGCTCCCGCTGACGACCACCCAGGAGGCGTACGACTGGCTTCGGGAAAGGGACGACGCCTTCCCCCGGTTCGTGGACGTCTTCCAGCGCCGCTTCCTGGCGCTGTTCTTTCGCTCGTGGTCGGACGCGCACCCGGTCGCCCAGAATGATCGGCCCGAGGAGGATCGATTTCGAGTCTATATCGGCTCGATGATCGGAATCGGCGCGCCGGCCTTCCGCGACGCCGACTCGATCTCTGACTTCGCGAAGCTGCAGTTTGCCGGATTGCTCGCCGCGCGGGTCAAGAGCGCCTCCCGCATGCGCTCTTTCCTCTCGAGCCTGCTCCAAGCTCGCGTGGAGGTCGACGAGTTCGTCGGGACTTGGCTTCCTTTCGATCCAGCCGAGCGCACCCGGCTCGGGAGCGCGAACAGCCGTCTCGGCGAAGATTGCGTGGCCGGGGCCAGCATGTTCAGCGTCAGCGACAAGTTCCGGGTCCGCGTCTTCGTCCGCGACATCGAGCATTTCAAGCGGTTTTTGCCGGGCTCGCCGCTTGCCGAGGAAATCGCCGACGCTATTTTTCTTTACGTCGGAGCGGAATACGATTGGGACATGGAACTCGCGATTCCGGCCGGCGAGATTACACCGGTTCTCCTTGGCAAAGACGTTCAGCTTGGCTGGACGAGTTGGATGGCGCCGAATTGGGCCAAGATGGACGAGACGATCCGTAGGGACGCACGGTTCCATGTCGTGAGCCGCCTCGCACAGCAGCGTCGGGCGTCAAAGGCGAATTAGGCGGGGGAAATCATGGGTGCAGACGTAAGCGTCGAGTCGGTTGCCGGCAAACTCAACCGCGTCGGCTACGAGGCTTTCATTCTGGCCCTGCGGCAGGCCAAAACCGCAGGCAACCGCAATATCGAGCTCGGCCATTGGCTCTTCCAGCTTCTGCAGAAGGATCGGACCGACGTCGCTCTGACGGCGGATCACTATAAGCTGAACCGCAGCAAACTCCTCGCCGACGCGACGGCAACCGTCAATGGTTTCCGCAAGAACGAGACGGAGATGCCTGGCATCTCCAACCAGGTGGCGGACGCCCTCGACCGCGGCTGGCATTACGCCACGCTGCTGTTCGGTGAAACGCAAATTCGCACCGGCCATCTTCTCGTGGCGATGCTCAAATCGATGGAGCTGAGGCGCGCGCTACTCAATGTGTCACAGGAATTCGCCAAGATTCCAGTCGACGAGGTGGCCGTCAGCCACCGCTCGATCTGGGAGGGATCGGACGAAGGCAACCTACGCCCGATGGACGGCTCGGGAGTGGCCGCCGCGAGCGCGGAGGGAACGATTGCCGCGCCGGGCGCCAAGGGCACGACGGCGCTCGATCGCTTCAGTCAGGACCTCACCGCCAAGGCGAAGGCCGGCGGCATGGATCCCATCCTCGGCCGCGACGAAGAGATCCGTCAGATCGTCGACGTCTTGATGCGCAGGCGTCAGAACAATCCGATCCTCACCGGCGAGGCGGGGGTCGGCAAGACGGCGGTCGTCGAAGGCTTCGCGCAACGCATCGCCGCGGGCGACGTTCCGCCGCCGCTGCGCGGGGTGAAGCTGTGCGTTCTCGACGTCGGCCTCATGCAGGCCGGCGCCTCGATGAAGGGCGAGTTCGAGCAGCGCCTGCGTTCGGTGATCGACGAGGTGCAATCCTCGCCGACCCCGATCATCCTGTTCATAGATGAGGCTCACACGCTGATCGGCGCGGGCGGGGCCGCGGGCACGGGCGATGCGGCCAATCTGCTCAAGCCGGCGCTCGCGCGCGGCACGTTGCGGACGATCGCGGCGACCACGTGGGCCGAGTACCGTCAGTATTTCGAGAAGGATCCGGCGCTGACCCGACGCTTCCAGCCGATCTACGTCGGCGAGCCCGACGCCCCCAAGGCCGCAGTGATGCTGCGCGGGCTCGTGGCGCCGATGGAGAAGCACCACAAAGTGCGCGTGACCGACCAAGCGATCGTTGCGGCGGTGAACTTCTCCAATCGCTACATTCCGGCGCGGCAGTTGCCGGACAAGGCGGTGAGCCTCCTCGATACGGCCTGCGCGCGCGTCGCCATCAGCCAGAACGCAAAACCCGCCGCGGTAGAGGACGCCGAGGTCGCGATCGCCTCGCTCGAGAGCGAGAAGCAGTCGCTTGCACGCGAGCGCGATCTCGGGGCGGCGAACGAGGAGCGCATCGGCGAGATCGACGCAAAGATCGCCGAGCGCCGCGAACGCCTGACAGCGCTCGAAGGGGACTGGACGAAGGAGCGCGCGCTGGTCGAGGAAATCCTCGCGCTGCGCGACAAGATCGGCAAACAGGCTGTGCAGCCGCAGGCGGCGTCGACGGACGCGGCGCATGCTCCGGCCGCGGAGTCGCCGAAGGAGGCCAGCGGACCGGCCGCGGCTGACGGCGAGGCATTGCGGGCAAAGGTCGGCGAGCTCGGCAAGATCAATCCGGAAAAGCGGATGATCTACGCCCACGTCGACGAGCAGGCAGTCGCCTCCGTCGTTTCCGACTGGACGGGCATCCCGGTCGGCAACATGGTCGCCGACGAGATCGAGACGGTGCTGCATCTAGCCGAGATCCTGAACCGGCGCATCATCGGTCAGACCCACGGCCTCGAGATGATCGCCAAACGGATTGAGACCAACCGCGCCAGACTCGACAATCCCAACAAGCCGATCGGCGTCTTCATGCTGTGCGGGCCTTCCGGCGTCGGCAAGACCGAGACGGCGCTCGCGCTCGCCGAAGCGCTCTACGGCGGCGAGCAGAACATCATCACGATCAACATGTCCGAGTTCCAGGAGGCGCACACCGTATCGACCCTAAAGGGGCGCTCGCCCGGCTACGTCGGTTATGGCGAGGGAGGGCGCCTGACCGAAGCGGTGCGCCGCCGGCCCTATAGCGTCGTCCTGCTCGACGAGATCGAGAAGGCCCATCCCGACGTGCACGAGATCTTCTTCCAGGTGTTCGACAAGGGGGTGATGGAGGACGGCACAGGCCGGCGCATCGACTTCAAGAACACGCTGATCCTGCTCACCACCAACGTCGGGACCGAGATCATCATGCGCGCCGCCGCGGGAGCCGTCAGGCCCGATCCCGAGGGGCTCGCCGCGCAGATGCGTCCGGCGCTGCTCGAGGCCTTTCCGCCGGCGCTGCTGGGACGCATCGTCACCATCCCCTATTACCCGCTGTCGGTGGATATGCTCGCCGGCATCGTGCGGCTTCAGCTCGGCCGCGTCGGCAAGCGAATCGAGGAGAACCACCGCGCCGGGTTCACCGCCGACCCGTCCGCGATCGACCATATCGTTTCGATGTGCAACGATCCCGACGCAGGCGGCCGGGTCATCGACAACATCATCACGAACACCATCCTGCCCGCCCTGTCGCGCGAGATTCTCCGGCGATCGCTCGCCCGCGAGGCGATCCACGAGGCGAAAGTGTCGGCGGCGGACGGCGCCTTCGTGTACGACGTCAGCTGAACAAGGGGAGCGCCGTCATGGCCAACCGGTTCGAACAAGTCGACGAAATCGTCCCCGACGCGATCACGATCGTCTTCTCGCAGCAGGCCGATGGTCCATCGGCCAAGGTCTACTGCCCGCGCACCGCCGACCCGTCTTCTCCCGCCGACAGGATCAGCGAGCCGGTCCTGCCGAAGGACGCGCTGTCCGGGGCCGTCAAGCTCGCCAACAAGGTGAAGCTCGCGATCGTCGTCGTCGACCCCGACCGCGTCTGGAAACAGGAATGGGGCGAGCTCTACCGCTGGGAAGATGAAGCCGAGACCGAGTGAATCCGGCAGGCAATGCGCTCGGAGGCGCCGTCAGACTCCGAAGCGCCTCGATGCTCGTCGTCCTCCTTGCCTCGCAGGGACCGGCCTTCGCCGACTTCCGCGTCTGCAACAAGACCCGGTCCTTGATCAATCTCTCGATCGGAACGAATGCGGGCGACGATTTCGCGACCGAGGGATGGTGGACGGTGACCCCGGGCTCATGCGCCACGCTGATCCACGGACCTCTGACCGGCCGCTACGTCTATCTCTACGCGACCGACATCGAGGGCGTCGACGTGCTCAAGGGCGCGGTGTCGATGTGCGTGGACCGCGGCAAGTTCAAGGTCTACGGCGTCGAAAATTGCTGGCGACGCGGCCTGCAGGCCGTCACCTTCGCCGAGATCGACACAGCGAACTCGCCGGACTGGACGACCTTTCTCAAGGAGCCCGGCAGATGAGGCTCACTTGCCTTTCTTGAGCGCTGCGATCGCCTCCTCGGACAACACGTCGTGGAGCAGGCTGACGAAGTCGCGGGTGGCGAGGTTCTTCGCCCGTTCCAGAAGATAGGGCACCGGACTCGACGGCTCGGCGCGCTGCATGTGCTGAGCGACCGCGTCGATCAGCGCGAGCGCGGCGGCGCGAGAGGCGGCGGGCTCGGGCTGAGCCCGCTCGAACGCAGAGCTCGGGGCTCCCGCCAGGATCTTGACCGGAACGGTGAACGCGCCGTCGGGGCCGACCGACACGCGGGCGTTGTCGGCGTGCTGCGCCGCGAGAAGCTGCATGACTTCGTACAGGTTCTTGCCCAGCATCTCGCGCGCCTGGCGGATCAGGAGCAGCGACGGGCTCGTCGGCTCGGACGCCGCGAAATAGCCGAAGGCGGCGGCGAGCGCCGCATCGACCTCGGGGCGGGAGGCGAAGCCCGAGGGCGCCGCGACCGACGCCGCCCCCTCCTCCGCGGCCGCATCCGGCGCAGCCTCTTGCGCCGGCGCGAGGCTCGGATCGCGCGCGACCAGCGCCGCGCGCGCGAACTCCATCATATCCCGCACGAGCTTGTCGAGCTTGGGCAGCTCGACCGCGTTCTCGTAGCCGACATGCTCGATGGTGGTTGCCTTGATCGACTGGATCGCGCCCGAGAGGCCACGCAGGGTCTCGACGAGCGCCGCGAGCTTTTCGAGCTCGACGTCGCGCAAGATTTTGTCGATCGTCTTCTGCGCGACGAACTTCTCGTCGGCGCTGATCTCCTTCTCGCCCTTCGCGTTGTACCGGGTCACGGTTCGCGGCTGGACCGCGCCGGACGCCGCCAGCTGGTCGCGGTAGGAGAAGGAGCCTTCGCGGGGAAGTTCGAGCAGGCGCGCATATTGCAGCGGCAGGAGGACGAGAGCGTTGTCCTCGAGCGCCATCAGCTGCGCGAGGCGAATGGAATAGTCGCCTCCCTCGGCGCGCGGATGCGCGCCCTCCCAATGTTCGGCGAACAGCCAGGCGAGGTTGCCGATGAAACGCGCGAAGCCCGCGACGTCGCGATCGAGCGCCGAAAGTTTCGCCCCGAGCGTAAGGAGGCGAACGTCCAGCGTGCGCTTGAGAAGTTTGTCCGTCGCCTGGAAGGCCGCCGGAAAGTCGATCGTCTCGCGCTGGAAGGCGTAATAATTCGTCGGCAGGAGCCCCTCGGTCGCGGCGATGAAATTCATGAACTCCGCGTCGCCTTCGAGATCGAGATCGGGCCCGCACGGCTCTTCGGGGGAGACCGGCGCAATGGCGAAGGGGTCGGCCGCGGGCGGAGCCTGCTCCGGAGGCGGCTCGGGAGACGTGGCGGAAGGCTCTGGCGGGAGGTCGGACTCGGAAGGCTTGTCGAGCATGGTCTGGCCCCTGCGGCGACGGATGCCGGCTCACCGAATGATATAGGATGGCGCAGCGGCGCCAAGGGTGTCACGGGTAGGGCGCAAACCACGCCGCTGTCGGTTTGGGGTTGGGCGCCATTCGTCGGGCGCGACTTGATTCGAGGACGTGTGGCTGCACTCTAGTGTCCTGAATCAAACGCAAAGCGCCTTGCTCCTGTTTCTGGAAATCTTTACGGTGCATTGCCGCCCAGGCTCTGGCGGCCTTCAGCCAGGAACGATTTTCTCCCTGTTTCTCCCTGCCGAGCGAGCATTGACGACACTGAACACCTGTGGCCTGAGAGAAAATCATTTGTTTACAGTCGCTTGAGCCAAAAAATACATGTCATCGTCGGGCAGATATCAGGGAGAATTATCGGGAATTAACTCCCTGCTCCAGCCGGTAACAGGGAGACGACCAGTTGCTCGGAGTTGCGGCGGGCGAAAGGCCGGCGCCGCCTGCTCGGGTGCTGAAAAACAAAATGCGCCTTGCTCGGACTCTTGGAGCCTACGACCTTCCGGCGGCGCGGGATCCAAGCGTTAAAGACACAACACTAGCGGGGCCTGCAATGTCGACAAGCGAGCGAGCGATATCAAAATCTTAGGCGGCAGATTGTGCAACTTTTAACGAAAGCCGCGCCACATCGGCTCACACGACATCATCGAGTTCGGCTGGCGGGGCGCGATGGCGCCCGTTTTCTCCAGAACGGGAAGAGCAACTCGCGAGCAAAAGCGTTGGGCATCGCGGAGGAGCGAGGAGGGGCGCCAAAAAGCGTGACTTTCGGACCGCAAGTTCAATCCGCCTGGCGCTTCGTATTTTTCGCTGGAGCCTCGGCGGCCTGAGAGAGTCCCAAAAGTTCGTCCCCATGCTCGCTTTCCGGACCGGGATCGCCTGTCGAAGACAGAATGACAGAGAAACTCGCTTTTGTCCAGATAATGTTCCATATATGTTCCAATCTATGGTTAACGCTTCATGTAGCCCCTTGCGGACCTGACCGCGTTACACGTGTCAGGGTTGTGAGGCCGATCGCATTGAAATGGTATAATTTCTATACAATAACGCGGATCATCTCTGTCAGACGGTCCCGCAAAGAGGAGATCAGAGCCTATGAAGGCCAGTGAGTTCGAGCGCAGGTTCGACGCCGGCGGGGACGTGTCGGGCGACGTCGATTGGGACAAGGCGAGCCGGCCCAATCTCGCGCTCAAGCGGGTCAATGTCGACTTTCCGGCTTGGGTGGTCGAGGCGCTCGACCGCGAGGCCCGCCGGCTCGGCGTACCCCGCCAGGCGCTCGTGAAGCTATGGATCGCCGAGCGGTTCGAGCGCGCTGCGTGACCCCGCGCCCGTCGAACGGGACGCGAGAAGCCGCGCTGCGTATCCTCCAGAATGGAGGCGTGCTCGGAGCGATCTCTGGCGCAGCCGCCGAGGCTGACCCAAACGACACTGCCGCAAACTGCGTCTTTACGCGACAAGCTGCACTTATTTTGTTCTTCTGATCGTTAACGGCGCCAAGCGATCAACGAGGACCAACGAGGCCGCATCCCTCCCAAAATAATTCGGCCCATATCATCTTGGCCCGCTGAAAGATCGGTATTTGGAGCCGCTCGACGACGTTGATGGCACGCCGATCCATTTTGGCGCGAGCGTCAACGGAATTCCGATCTCTATGAATTTGGAGGTGGTCGTGCCGTCCAGCGTGACGCCCGTCCTTACCGACCTGCTGACGTTTTTCGCTCCGGGACAGAAGGTCGTCTGCAAGCTCTATGAAATCGATACCGGGAGTCCGCCTTCGGCTGGCGACGCGCCAATCTATTTCGGCGTCGGCTATCGTTCCGGGATCACGAGCATCGACTGCATCAATCTGTTTTGCCACCCTTCCCGGCCACCCCCGCCGCAAGCATGTTCACCCCAGACTATATCGAAACGACGGGCACACAAGGAGGTGAAGTCGTCGGCCCCCCAACCGACCGGAGAACTGCTTGGCGAAACCGCCTGCTGAACGAAATGCCGCCGCTCTTTCGAGCCATTGCCAGCGTCTCTTGCGCGTTCAACCCCTTGCGCAGTTATCGGCCTCCCCCTGAGGGTTCCTTTGGCAACTCGGGGGTGAACGCAACTGCAGAATACTTAGCCTCGCTACTCCACCCGGAAAGCTGGAAGCCGGCCTAGAACTGCCAATTTAGTCCCAATCCTATTTGCCGATCGAACTGCACCGGCTCGTCGCCCATTTTGGTCGCCTGAAACTGTCCCTGAACGACCAACTGCAAATGTCCCCCTGAGTTTAGAGCGAAAACTGCTTGGACACCCTCGGCCAGCTGGGCTGTAGGCAACGGCCGCGCAAAAAAAACGCGACCGCGGGCAGTCTGTTTCGGATTAACTGTTACGCCCACAAGAGCTTGCCGGAACTCCTGCAGCTGAAATGCTTTTTGAAAAAAATTCTGCAACACATAGGTCAGTTGAGCGCCGATCAATGGTTGGGTTGTGATATTATGATTTTCATCGATATTGACAGTCGCTTGCCCCGTGATTGAGCCTTCAAACCCATCTTCTCCTTCGCGGTGGAACAGAAGAGTACACTGCCCCTGCACCTGCGTCTGAAAATTCTCTGTGTCAAAAGGCGTGAACATCACACCGATAGCACAGGACGTATTGTTAGGGACTATGGGGGCTGACTTAGCTACGTCTGGCGCATGTTGTTCGTCTCTGTCTTGGATGATCATTTGTCGCCAGTAGACGAAATCCTTGACAATGTCGCGCTCCTCCGGGTTCGAGTTGCCCTCACTTGAATCCATGAACCCCTGATAGCCTTCGCCGAAATCTTGCATCACCGCCAGCACGGCGAAGCGGGTTCGTGCATCAGTGGCTTTCCTGGCGACAGCGGCGATAGAATTAGAAATTTTGGGGTCGTTGCGAATTGCTTCCAGCGCATCGAGAAGCGAAAGCATGTCCATATTTTGCAGAGTCTCCATGTTTGACAAGCTCCCCGGGTCGTCATCGAGGTGCATACGCATGCCGTCATTGTATGCGTCGACACGTTCATTGAATTGTATAAGTACATTTGTCGAAACGAACGCGTAGCTTGCCGAATATCCGTTCAGCGCTGCTTGTTGGGCAACTGTGTCGAACACTTCCTTGAACGTGGTCGATTTGTTGTTGAAATAGCATCCACCGCCCTTGAGGATGGGCGGCCAAGTCGGCAACAATTTGTAGGGCGACAAGTTGTAGAAGGTGAGGAATTCCTGAATCCAATCGGGCGTCATCGGCATGAGGATTGTCTGCAACTGCGCAAAAGGGCTGGGCCGCCAAAACACCTTCTGGTCTACGTCCCGGCGCAGCGCCTGGGCGGGGCGCCGGAAGCCGCCAAAGCGGCCTTCATCTCCGAGTCGAACTTGTCTCTCACAAAATGCGCTAGCCAGATTCGGACGTTCTCCAACTTCGGGATCGCATGCAACAGCGCCGCCTGAACGTCCCCTTGATTCACGAGGTGGTCGTCGAGCCAAACATCGAATCGGATATCGCCGGGAAAGATTTCTTCGCTTTTCGTTGCGTGGAAGCGGTGGCGTATGAGAAACCTGTCGCAGGCTTTTGTTCGATCTTGAACCGAGTTGATGTCGACCGAGTTGACGTCGCCGGTCGAGCCAGGCTCCGAACCGACGCCCCGAATTTGGGGGGCAGGGTGGGTCTCCCAGTTCGCGAGGGCGCCAGGGCGCCAATTGCGGGGAGCAAACAAGCCCTGTAGTTGATTGTGGGCCACCCACCAGTTCGCGAAGTCTTCCGGGGCAACGCCGATCGGGTCGCGACTTGAGGATCGTCCCATGGAAACGCGAGCCTCCCCCAAATGAAGGAGCAACGATCCGCGATCGGCAATCCGGCCCCGATCAACCGGGCGCGGCCAGCGCGGCTATCCTCGTAACAGGTCGGGGCTGATCGCCTCTCGGCCGGGACGAAAGTCATAAACCACGCCCCTGACGCTTGGCAAGACATCCCGTTGCGACGCGATTGCGACGCGCCGCCTCTCGGTCCTTGCCTTCTGCGAGCGGGCGTTTATCGTTGGCCTAAAGTATGGGGCGCTGGCGCCAGATTGTCGCGCCGCATGTGACATTACGCGCGGGGATCCGGAGCGCGGTTTCGACGCCTTCAATTAGGTTCGCGCAACGATTTGCCCCGCCGTCGACGGCGACTGGAATTCCGCTAAAATTGGGCTGCTCTTAGACATTGTGCGGGAGAATGCGATGAACGCACCATTGAAGCAACAAGATCGGCCCGGCAAGCTGACGACGCCGCTTGGCGAGGACTTGCTAGCGCTTGCCACCCTCAACGCGACCGAAGGCTTGAGCGAATTGTTCGAATTCCGCATCGCGGCGGTCAGCTTGCAGGACAATATCGATTTCAATTCGACGCTCGGCCAGGGCTCGAACATCACGCTCCGAGCCAACGACGGCTGCACTCGCTTTTTTCACGGCGTGATGACGGAGGCCCGCTCGACCGGCTCTCAAGAGGACCTCTATTTCTACGAGGTCGTGCTCCGCCCCTGGCTCTGGCTGCTGACGAGGACCTCGGATTGCCGGATCTTCGCCCAGATGACGCCGATCGACATTATCAAGCAGGTGTTCTCGGATCGCGGCTTCTCCGACTTCCGCGATGAGACGAAGGGCTCGCAGCCGACGTTGGAATATTGCGTGCAGTACCGTGAAACGGACTTCAATTTTGTCTGTCGGTTGATGGAGGAATACGGCATTTATTACTTCTTCGAGCATGACCAAAAGCAGAATAAGCACTGGCTCGTCCTCGCCGACGCCAAATCGAGCCACCAGCCCGTCCCCGACCTGTCGTCGCTGCCGTATAACCCGGTCGACGACGGCGGCCGGAGGGAACAGCAATATGTCGACGCTTGGTCGATCGGCCGCCGCGCGCAAACCGGACAATTCACTCTCGAAGATTACGGCTATAAGAAACCACCAGCCAACCTGCTCGCGCAGGCCAAGAAGCCCGGTGGCTACGCCAATGATTCCATGGAGATATTCGACTACGATTACAGTTACGTCGACACGGAGGACAACAACCTCATTGACCAAGGCATGGGTGAGAAGTTCGCCAAATACAGAGTTCGAAGCGGTCCAGTCGCTCGACAAGCGCCGCTCGGCGACCGGCGCTGCGGCGTCACTGTTTCCCGGCGCGCTCGTCACGCTCGAACGCAATCCGATCAAGGAAGAGAACCAGGAATATCTGATTACTCATTGCTCGCATTTCTTCGACGCTCAATACTATCGCTCGCGCACCCGCGGCCGCGGCGAGGACCGCGGCTACGTCGGCAACTACGAATTCACCCCGAGCGACCGCCAGTTCCGCGCCCCGCTCCTCACCCGCAGGCCCGAGATCGCCGGCTATCAGTCGGCTCTCGTCGTCGGCGACGGGGAGATCGACGTCGACGTGCTGGGCCGGATCCTCGTGCAGTTCTACTGGGACCGGAAGAAGAAGCAGTC
>CAVVTP010000003.1:0-81561 GCA_963751165.1 uncultured Alphaproteobacteria bacterium | reverse complement strand
CCTCGACACGCGTCGCATCCGGCCGAAAATGTCCTTCGGCGCCGCTCCCGCCAACCACATTCCGGCGGCCAGCGCCGGGAAATAGACCGCGATCCCGATGATGGTCAGGACGAAAAGCCGCGCCTCGCGCCCGAAGCGGGGCAAATGCGAGAGCGCCGAGACGAGCGGCTCCTCGGCGAGCGTCAGGGCCAGCGCCAGCGCGCCACAGGCGAACAGCGCCGCGGCGGCGGTGGCAATGAAGCGCTCGTCCGGCGTCGCCCATCCGCGCCGGCGCGCCAGCGCGTAGACGCCCGCGACCTTGACCCACAGGCCTGCAGCGGTGCCGAGCGCGAGCCCCGGCGCGCCGAGCGGCTTGTAGAGCGCGATCTTGAGCAGGACGTTGAGCGCGACGCCGACCAGCGTCACTTTCATCGGCGTCGCGGTGTCGCCGCGCGACAAAAAGCTCGCCCCGACGATCCGGTCGACGAACAATGCCGGCATGCCGACCGAATAGGCGGCAAGCACGGCCGCGGCTTGATGCGTCGCATTGGCCTTGAAGGCGCCGTGTTCGAAGGCGACGCCGATAATGAGATCGGGGATCAGAAGGAAGACGACGACGAAGGGCGCGCCGAGCGCGACGGTCAGCGAGGCGGCCCGGTTCTGCGCATCGAGTGCCGCCTCGGGGTCGCCGCGGGCAACGAGCATTGACATTTCCTTGAGCAGAACCGAGCCGGTGGCGATGACGATGACGCCGCCGGGCAGCTGATAGAGGCGGTCGGCGTAGCTGATGGCCGACAGGCCGCCGGTCGGCAGCAGCGATCCGACGACCTGGTCGGCCAACGCTCCGATCTGGTAGCTCGCCGAAATGCCGATCGCCGGCCCGAGCATCCAGAAGAACTGCCGGACTTCGGACGTCCAGTGCGGCCAGGTCAGCCGCTCGAGCAGGCCCCGTCGCCGGGCGTCCAGCATGGCGATCGCGAGCTGCGTCGCGCCCGAGGCGAGAAAGCCCCAACTCGCCATGCTGGCGACGCCCGGCGAGACCTTTGGAAAGAAGGCGGCGAAGACGAGAAAGGCGATCATACAGAGGTTGGCGGCGGCCGGCGCGGCGGCTGGCGCGCTCCAGGAGTTGTTGGCGTTGAGCGTGCCCTGGTGCAGCGCGAATACGGCGATGAAGGCGATGTAGGGGAACATGATCCGCGACATCGCGACCGCATGGGAAAACTTGTCGGGCTGGCTCACGAAGCCGGGCGAGGTCAACTCGACCAAAAGCGGCATGTCGAGATAGACGAGGCCGAGAAGGGCGATCTGCGAGAGAATGAGGAGAGTGAACACCTGACTCGCGAAATGTCCAGCCTCGTCCGGGCCCTTCCGCTCCAGCACGCTGGTGTAGGTCGGCAGATAGGCGGCGTTGAACGAGCCCTCGCCGAATATCTGCCGGAACTGGTTCGGCAGCTTGATCGCAGCCACATAGGCGTCGTTCAGCGCCCCCCCGCCGAGCAGGGCCGCGAGCGCCATGTCGCGGAAAAATCCCGTCAGGCGGGAGGCGATCGTCCAGCCGCCGACGGAGAAAATGTTGCGGTACATGCGCGACATGCGCAAGGCCTTTAGCCGGTTTCGGCCAGCTGCGGCAAAGAAAGGGGAAATCCGGCCAGTCGCAGGAGGGACGAAGTCCTCCTACGACCTTTGTTTACTTGGGACAGGGCGGCAGGCCGGGCCTGCCGCACTCGCGCGGCTTGCCCTCCGGCCGAGGCGGCTTGCGCTCGGCGGCGCGCCTAGGATCGTTATTTTGGGCCATTCCGGGCCGCTCCGGCCCGCCCGACATCGCCGGGGTGATCGGCCGCTCGGCCGGAGGCTTCATAAGGCCCTGCGGCTTTTCAGGTTTCTCCGGCTCCCTAGACTTCTCCGGCCTCTTCGCGGCGGGCTTTTCCATGGACTTCTCGGCCGGCCTCTCCATCGCTTTATCGGCGGCCGGCAGCCTCTCTTGCGCCTTCTGCGTGTTGAGCTCCTCGGTCTTGATCGGCTTCTCGCCCTTGATGGGTTTCTCAATCTCGGCCGGCTTAACGCCGGGAAGCGTCTTCTCCTCCGCGTTCGGCTTTTCGCCGACCATCGGCTGCCTAGTCGCAGGCTTCTCGCCCGGCCTAAGCGTTTCCTCGCCCTTCGCCGGGACGTTCTGGCCCGCCGGGATGGTCTCGGCGGCGCCGATCGCCTTGGCCTGGACGGCTCCTGGACCCTTCAACTCGCCGGGTCGCGTCGTCGCGGCCACCGGCGGTCTCCCCTGGTTCGTCGAATGGAACTGCTCGGGGTTGACGCTGGCCGTGCGGACCTGCGTGACCTGCGCCGGAGTCGCGGCGATATGCAGCTCCGCCGCCACCTGTTCCTGTTCCGGCGTCGGCTTGACCTGGAGTCCGCCCTGCCCGCCGTTGTAGCTGACCCGGTTGATCGTCGTGTTGTTGATGGTGATCGGCTGATTATAGACACGTGTGACCGGAGCCGCGCCGAGGTTATTCACCGCGCGGTTATAGAAAAACTGGCCGTTCTCCCATCGTCCGCCGGCGTAGCCGGCCCCGGCGTAGCCGAAGCCGTAGTTGATTCCGCCGTAGAAGCCGATATGCGGCGCCCAATAGCCGGCGTGGAACAGGAAGACGCCGCCGACGAAGCCCCAATAGGGTGGAGTCCACAGCACACCGACGCGCGGCGGCTCGACCCAGACGCCGGGTACCCAGTAATAGTCGATGTTGTTCCAGGCCCAATAGCCGGGGGTCCAGTGATAACCGGGCGCCGGCATCGGCGGCTGCTCGTATACGGGCAGCGGCGGCGGCGCTTCGCCGGCCTCGATGACCGGCCCCGAAATGGCCTCGCCAATAGGCGGGCAGACGCAGGTCTGGGCGAAGGCCGGCGCAACGAGCTCGATGGGGGCCGAGGCGCCGATCAGCAGCGCAGCGACTGTGGGTGAAAGGAAACGCATCAAAAGTCCTCTCCGAGTTGCGGCGGACGAAAGCCCGCGATCCGCCGCAGAGGGCGAACGCTTTCGCTGCCGATGGTTTTGCTCGACGCCCCGCCATGCCGCTCTTCGACTTCAATCACCGAACGCCTCTCATCGACGTTCGTGGGCGCAAGAGAATCACGCCGCGGCTGAACGCCGCTCGAATGTGAGGTGGCCGCTGTTTGCGACGACAGTATGGCCCGAGCATGGTTCTCCAGGACGAGGCCGGAGGTCACGGTCAGCCGCGCGCTGACGTTGCCGATTACTCCCCGCCTTATGAAACTCCTGATTCGCACGAGTTGGCACGAAGGATGCCGGACTTAGCGGCATGAGCCCCGAGCGCCTGGGCGGCGAGCCTTCTCGGCCTCCTCGGTGGATCCTCTCCCGTCACAGCGCAAGGCCTCGCAAGAGTTTGGGCGCGCCACGTCCGGCGCCCCCGGCCTCGACGATCATGAGGTCTTTCAGCGCCGGCACGCGGTCGACCATGCGCAGGCCGAGATCGCGCGTGAGGCGCAGCGGGCCGAAGTCGTTGGAGAAAAGGCGGTTCATGACGTCCATCCCCATGCCGCTCGCCGCCACGTCGAAGCGACGCGCGCGCTGATAGCTCGCGAGCGGCGGCGGGGCGCCGGGATCGAGGCCGAGCCGCATCGCGCCGACGATCGCCTCGGCGAGCGCCGCGACATCGCGCAGACCCAGATTGAGGCCTTGCCCTGCGATCGGATGGACGAGATGCGCGGCGTCGCCCACCAGCGCGAGCCTCTCGCCAACGAAACGGCGCGCGATCTGGAAACGGAAAGGAAACGCTGCAACCGGTGAGGCAAGACGGAGTTCGCCGAGCTTCGGCGTGAAGCGCATTTCGAGTTGACTCAAAAAGTCTTCCGGCTCGAGGGCGAGGAGCGCGCGGGCGTCGGCCCGGCGCTCGTTCCAGACGATGCTCGACTGCCGGCCGGGCAGCGGCAGAACGGCGAATGGGCCGGCCGGCAGAAAGTGCTGCTGGGCGACGCCTTCATGATCGCGGTCATGCGCGACCGTCGCCACGATGCCCGACTGGTCGTAGTCCCAGCCGTAGGCCGGAATCGCGGCGAGCGTGCGCAGTTTCGACCGTGCGCCGTCGGCTGCGACCGCAAGACGGCCGCGAAGCCTGCGGCCGTCGTCGAGCGGAAGCTTGGCGACGTGCTTGTCCGGGCTCCAGCCCGCGACGGAGCCCGTCAGGCGTTCGACGCCGAGCGCGTCACAAAGCGCCGAGAGCGCCGCGACGACGTCGCCATTGAAGGCCATATGGGCGAGCGGCCCGCGCTTGGCGCTGAAATGAAGATGGGGCAGACGCACCGAGTTCGCGCACGCCCCCGTCCATGATCTCCATCGAGAGGATGGCTTGAGCCTTCGGGCCGATCGCCTCCCAAGCGCCCACGCTTTCGAGAAGCCGCCGCGGCCCTTCGGCGATCGCCACCGTGCGCAAGGCGGGGCGAGCGCCGCCGGCGGCGGGAGGCGGCGACGGATCAACGACGGCGACGGCGGCGCCCGTTCCGAGCGCCCGCTTGATCGCGGCCGCCAAGGCGAGCCCGGTCGTCGCTCCGCCGGCAATGAGGACGTCGAAGACAGGGAGCGGCTCGGCCACTTGGCGTTCCATGGGGACTTGCGCGCATTGTCGGACGTTTGGCGGCGAGGCGCAATCGGCGCGACCGCAACCCTCCTGCCTCGCCCGGCTGTACGCAGATTCAAAAGTTGTAGAAGACCCGGTTCATCTCCGCGCCGCCCTTGCCTCCGGGCGACATCATTGTCATCGGCGCCGACAGCCCATGCGAGCGGTCGTGATCGAGCGGACTGTAAATCCGGTATCGACCAGGCGGAAGGGCGAAGCTCAAATGCGTCGACTGCCCCGGCTCCAGCGCCGGCGTCCGCTCGATCGGTGTTCCGCTCCGCGTGTCGGACGCGATCGCGAGCGCATGCGGCCGATCCCCGCGGTTCACCACCGTGAGAGCGACCCGATTTGACCGGAAGCCGATGTCGCGGAAGCCAAAGCCCCCGTCGTGAAGAACGACGGTCGCCGGCAACGGCTTGGCGACGGCGGAAGGCGCGCCAAGCACAGGCGTCGAGAAGATGGCGAGGGCGATGAAGTGCATCCTCGCAGTCACCGCGGCCCGCGTCATTTTCTTGCCTGCTGCACGGAGCAGGTCCCCGTGTCCTGATTCTTGTCGGACGCGCTCACCGAGCGGAGCCTTGCGTTCTTGATCGGGTCGGTCGCCTTTGTCGGAAATTGGTTCTGTCCGGCAGGGTAGCAGTCCTTGTCGAGGAGATAAGCAAGCACCGCGGCGTATTGTTCGGGCGAGAGCGACCCGGGATTGTCGCGCGGCATCTGAGTGACGACGATCGTGCGCATATCGGCGACAGACCAATCCAACAGCTCCGACTTTCGCAGGAACGCCGTGCCAGCGATCGCCGGCGCGGTCTTTCCCTGTAGCTGATCGCCATGGCACGCCGCGCAGTTCTGAGCGTAGACCTGCTTTCCCTGCTCGGCCTGCGCTTCGGTGTAGAGCTTTGGGGGGTCCGCCGCGTTCCCTTGACGGCGGTCGGGCCTGGGCGCCGCGGGCCCGAGTGGGGTGCCCGGAGAACCTTCGATCAAGTTCTGTCGGTCGCCGCCGCGCGATCCCAAGTTTTTCGCGTTCTCAGGACAGATCGCGCCGATCTTATTGAACGCGGCCGTGTGAACGATGACCATTCCGTTCTTGACGGATATATCTCGGACGCCGAGCGACTCCGGCAAGCGTGTGTCCGGATCGCGATCGGAAATCGCGACGAAGGTGAGATATCCGTTTTGTACTCCGTACGCTGGCGTCTGGCTGGGTCGGACGGTCGGCGTGGCGCATCCTGAGACCATCATAGCGCCCTCAGGGACGCCAAGGGCAGTCGTCGCGAGCGCTCCGCGCAATCCACCCATCGGTCCGACTTCGAAATCGTGACCGAGCGCGACAAGCAGCGCCTCCAACGCAGCAGAGGAGGACAACTGGAACTGCTCGAGCCCGTCAGCGTCGATCGCCTCGTGCAGCCGCGCCTTCGCCACCGTTGCGTTCACCTCTGCGCCCTGCACCGCCGCCAGCCAAGGGGCAGAGCTGGCGTGGCTAGCCAGCCATTTGAGGCGACCGATCGCGCCCTCCGCGTCGCTGGAACTGCCCCCCGCCTGGCGATGCTCCTTCCCGTTCGTCCCGACCAGCGCGTCAAGCGCGCGCTGGGCTGCGGACTTGTACGGCTCCGGTGCGTGCTCCGTCAGCCTGGATGCCGAATTGATTTCTCCCACTGCCGCGTTGATATCGTCGAGCGCGGCCAGCGCCTGGTTGTGGGGGTTTTCCGCGCCGCCGACGGGCGCGCCCGCCGCGCCAAGCGCGAACAAGCTTGCGACGGCTGCTGCAGCCGATGGATGCAGCAGCCTTCCAATGAGCTTCCCTTTCATCGCGCCGTCACTGCGCCGAAGCGGCTTTTTGCGCGCCGGAGACGAATGCGGTGAGATGGGCAGGACCGATCGCAGACTTGAGCTCCGGCACCTTGAGGAAGCCCGGGTCGCCGGAATTGACGAGGACGTAGCGTTTGTTGTCCATCGTGAAGGTCGCCGGGGGTGCAACAATGCTGGCCCCGGTGTCGTATTGCCAGAGGATCTTTCCCGAGTCCGCGCGATACGCGTTGAACTTGCCGTCCAATGTGCCGCTGAAGACGATCGATTCCTTCTCCTGCGGCCTCCGGCTCGAACTATAGTCCATCACGAGCGCGCCGCCGTTCGCCGGGAGGTCGAGATGATGACGCCAGGCGGGCGCGCCTGTACCCACGTCGATCGCGGTGAACCAGCCGGTATTCGGCCCGACGAGGCTCGGGAAAGACCCGCCAAGATAGAATTGGCCGGCGACCCAGACAGCCTTGTCCTGCGCGCTCCACTTGCCGCACTGGTTCGAACTGGCGACGAAAAACATGTTGGTCGCCGGGTCATACGAGCCGCCGTTGAATTCGACTCCGCCGTTGGTGTTGGGACAGGCGATATCGGAACCGTTTATTGCCGGGTGTGTGTCCTGATTGAACTGATAGCTCACCGGCGTGTGGCTGACGAGGTCGCCGTTATCGGCGTTCAGGATCCAGAAGTTGCCCGCCTTGTCGCCGGCCGCGACCAGTTTCGTGTCCTTGCCGTCGATCTTGCCCGTAAACAGCACGGGCGGTGTGGACGGATCCCAGTCATGCGTGTCGTGCGGGATGAACTGATGGTACCATTTCATCTGCGGTTTGTTGCTTGAGATGTCCACGGCGATCATGGAATCAGTATAAAGATTGTCGCCTTTCCGTTCGGCGCCGAGAAAATCAGGCTGTGGATTGCCGGCGTCGATATAAAGCGTGTCGGAACTCGGCTCGATCGCAACGCCTTGCCAAACGGCGCCGCCGCCGCGTTTCCAGGAGTCGCCTTCCCACGAATCATGCCCCTTCTCACCAGGGCCGGGGATCGTGTTGAACTGCCAAATCCGGTCGCCGTTGTCCGGATTGAAGGCGCTGATGTTGCCGATACCGCCCCAGTCGCCGTCGGACACGCCGAGCAAGATCTTGCCCTTATAGGGGACCGGCTGCATCGTATAGAAGCTGTCTTTCGGATCCGAGACCGTCTGCTTGTTCCAAAGCTCCTTGCCCGTCTTCGCGTCGAGCGCCGCGAGATGACCGTTGATCATGCCGATGAAGAGCTTGCCGTCGTAAATCGCGACGCCGCGATTGCGTGGAAAGCCGACGATCTGCTCCGGCTTCGGGTTAAACTGCCACTTCAGTTTGCCGGTCTTCGCGTCGATGGCGTAGACGTCGTCCCGATTGGATGTGATGTAGATCGTACCGTCCCAAACGATCGGCGAAGATTTCGATCGCGCCGTTTTGGGGGATGTTGAAGGTCCAGGCGACCTGCATCTGGTCGACGTTCGATGGGCCGATCTCCTTTTCCTTCACCAGCCGATTGCCGCTGTAGTCGCCGGCGGGTAGGATCCAGTTCGAGGCGTCGTTTTGGGAATTCATTAAATCCTGCGCCGATGGCCCGGCGGCGCCGGAATTGCCGGACATCGAATTGGACGTTTGGTTGGTCGCCTCGTTGGACGCTGCGAATGCGGCCCCTGACAGGGCCAGCGCCGATGCGGTTCCGAGGGCCGTCGTCAGGGTGAGAGAATTGCGGAAAAAGAGCTGAAGGGTCAGATGGCGTCGCGCTTCACGCATTTAAGACCTCCCGTCGTTAGCTCCACAAGGAGCCGCCTTTGACCCGCGAAACAGGCGCCTCTTGGTTTTGTTCCGCGCTTCGTTACTTATTATTTTTGTTAGACTTTTGAGCGCCGGAATTGCGCGCGTAAGCAGATGGCGTAGGCGACCCATTGCGGGCCGCGCAGCGGCGGGAAAGGAACCCAATCCGGCTTCAGTTGTTGTCGCGCTGGCTGGCCCATTCGCCGGTTGAGTACATTCGGAGACTTCGATGTCCAAAGCCTTGATATTCGCCCTTCTTCTTGCAGGGTTGCCGGCCGCGGCCTATGCGAACGAGGACAACCCGGTCAACGCTGGCGCCGCTGCAGGCGCTGCCGTCGGCGGCGCTGTCGGCGCCGTAGTCGGGGCGCCATTGGGCGCGGCTGCCGGAATCGTGGGCGGCCTCACCGGCGCCATGGCGCCGCGGTTCCACCATTATGTCGTCGAGGAGCGCGTTCTGTCGTACGCCTGGGCCGACCATCCCCGCGTAGTCGTCGGCGACGTGCTGCCGGGCGAGGGAGTGACCCTCTACCCGGTTCCGCCCCAATATGGCGTGACCCGCTACGAATATACGGTCGTCGACGAAACCCCAGTGCTGGTCGATCCGACGACCCGCAGAGTGGTCGAGATCGTTCCATAAGGTGCTCCGGCTCTCGGGAAGCGCCGGCGGCCTGAAGCGCACCGCCGGCGATTCAGGAAAGGGGCAAAGACGTTGAGAGTCCTCAGGTATAGCCGACGTCCGCCCGCACTTTGCCGCGGAACACCCAGTACGACCAGCCCGTGTACATGAGGATGATCGGCAGCAGGAACAGCGTGCCGACCAGGAGGAAGGCTTGTGTCGCCTGGGACGAGGCCGCGTCCCAGATCGTGTATCTGTAGGGCACGATCATCGGGAAGAGGCTGATCGCGATGCCGAGATAGGACACGACAAAAAGGAGAACCGCGAAAATGAAGGGGGCGGCCTCGGAGCGGTTGTTGAGCGCGCGCCACTCGAGCCAGGCGATCAGCGCAGTCACGATTGGCACGGGAGCGAGAAAGCCGATGTCCGGCCACGAGAACCAGCGAGTGGCGATGCTGGGCTCCGTGGCCGCGGTCCACAGGCTGACCGCGACGATGGCCGCGAGCACGCCGGCAAGCGCATAGCGTCCAAGTCGGCGTGCCCATTCCTGCAGCTCACCCTCCATCTTCAGCACCAGCCATCCCGCGCCGAGAAGTGCGTAGCCGAAGACGAGCGCGAGGCCGGTGACGAGGGAGAAGGGCGTAAAGCAGTCGAGCGAGTGGCCGGCGAAGTGGCGCCCGTCGACGTGGAAGCCCTGGATGAACGCGCCAAGCACCACGCCTTGCGCGAAGGCGCCGAGCGCGGAGCCGTAGCAGAACGCGTGGTCCCAGAAGGTGCGGTGCTCGGCGTCTCGGTAGCGGAACTCGAACGCCACGCCGCGGAAAACGAGGGCGAGAAGCATGATCAGAATCGGGAAGTAGACCGCGGGCAGGATGATTGCGAAGGCGAGCGGAAAGGCGGCGAGCAGCGCCAGCCCGCCGAGCACCAGCCAGGTCTCGTTGCCGTCCCAGATCGGCGCGATCGAATTCATCACCAGATTGCGCGCGCCACGGCTGGGCGCGAAGCCGTAGAGGATGCCGACGCCGAGGTCGAATCCGTCGAGCAGCACGTAGAAGAACACCCCGACGCCGAGTATGAGCGTCCAGATCGGGACGAAATCGAAAGTCGGCGCGCTCATCAACCGCTCCCGCCTTCCGTGCGCGGCATGGCCTCGACCGGCAGCCGCGGTCGTCCGCTCTCAATGATGTCCGGTTCGGTCGCGGGCTCGGCCGGCCCGCGCATGACGATTCGCACCATCAGCGCGACGCCCGCGGCGAACATGACGACGTAGACGATCGCGTAGGCGGCGAAGGAGACGACGACGTCCGCGCCGGTCAGCGACGGCGACACGGAATTGGCGGTGCGCAGGAGCCCGTAAACCGTCCAGGGCTGGCGGCCGACCTCGGTCGTCACCCAACCTGCGATGATGGCGAAGAAGCCCAGCGGCGACGCCAACGTGCAGAGTTTGAGGAACCAGCCCGCGCCGAACAACTCGTCCGTCCAGCGCAGCCACCAGCTGATTACGACGATCAGGAACATCACGCCCCAGATAGCGATCATGATGCGGAAGCCGAAGAATGGGAAAGCAACGGGAGCGCGGTTCTCGGGGGGAAAGTCTTTCAGGCCCTGCACGGTCCCGTCGAGTTTGTGCGTGAGGATGAGACTACCGACGTCCGGTATCGATATCTCGTAATGGTTGGTCGCGGCCGATCGTCGGGAATGGCGAAAACGACCCATGGGAGCCGGCTGCCCGTGTTCCAGATCCCCTCGATTGCAGCGAGCTTCGCCGGCTGATAGTGCAACGTGTTGAGGCCATGCTCGTCGCCCAAAAAAGCCTGCAGCGGGACGAGGACGGAGAGCAGCCACAGCGCCATCGACAGCATGACCTGCGCCTCTCCGACGAAGCGATCGCGGCGGAGCCATGAGGCGGCGACCCCGGCGACGACAAAGCCGGTCGTGATGTAGACGGCGTCGACGGTATGGGCGAGGCGGAACGGGAAGGATGGGCTGAAGATGATCTCGAACCAGTCCTTCGGCATGAAGCGGCCATCGACAATCGTATAGCCCGCGGGCGTTTGCATCCAGCTGTTGGCCGCCAGGATCCAAAAGCTCGACAACAAGGTCCCGAAGGCGACCATCAGCGCCGCCACGAAATGCGCCCAGCGCGGCACCAGCTTACGGCCGAACAGCAACACGCCGAGGAAGGCCGCTTCGAGGAAAAAGGCCATGATGCCTTCGTAGGCGAAGAGCGGCGAGAGTACATTGGCGACGGCGTCGGAATACCGGCTCCAGTTCGTGCCGAGCTGGAACGGCATCATGATGCCCGACACGACGCCCATGCCGAACGACACGGCGAAAATCTTGATCCAGAAGGTCGAGATGCGGAAATAGATCTCGCGCCCGGTCGCCAGATGCAGGCCCTCGAGAACCGCAATGAACGATGCAAGCCCGATTGTGAACGCCGGCAGCAGGAAATGCCACCCGATGAGCCAGGCGAACTGGACGCGAGACAACAGGACTGGGTCCAAACGCATTGCGATTGTCCCTGGCGCGAACTCCGCAATGAGCACCGATTCTCGACGCTAGTTTAGAGTGTGGATTATGACGATAATACGAAGCCAGTAGCGGAATCCCGTCCCCTCGCTTAGCGCGCGTATTCGTCGTGCAGCCTCACCCAGGCCATCGGGGAGGGCAAGTCCTCCTCCTGCCGGCCGAGCGCGGTGATGTCGAGAAGCTGATAGGCGGGGTTCAGCGCGTCGAGCCCACGCGCATAGGCCGAGTAGGTGCGATAAACCGCGCCATCGGCCTCCTTCACGAAGGCGCTGATCCCGGGCAGGTCGGTCATTGTCTTCTCGACCGCGTCGAAGTTGTATCGCACCGCGCCCTCGCCCACCGTGAATTCTGGACGGAACGAGACGTCGAAGTCGTAGTTGAAATCGCCGTCGTCGGACGAGTACCAGGGAAAGGTCCAGCCCATGCGCTCCGCAGTCGCCGAGAGCTTTTCGCGCGGCGCCCGGGAGACGACGGCGAGTCGCGTGTGGCGGGCCTCGAGATGCGCCGTCACCCCGTTGTAGCCGTCGGCCCAGAAGGAGCAGCTCTTGCAAGGCTTCTCCCACTCGGGGGCAAACATGAAGTGCCAGACGATGAGTTGGCGCCGTCCGCCGAACAGATCGCCGAGCGCGAGGTTTTGCCCCTCCGGCCCGTCGAACCGATAGTCCTTAACGATCCTCAGCCACGGCATCGCACGTCGCTTCCGGCTCAGTTGGTCGCGCAGCCGGGTGAGTTCCTTCTCCTCTTCAAGAAGGCGGCACCGCGCAGCGAGCCACGCGTCGAGCATAACGACGGGATGATCGGTCATGTCCGGCTCCATCCATGAATTCCGGCGCGCCGGAAGACGCGGCGGCCCAAACGACACGGACGTCTCGAGCCCGAGAGCGGGCCTCTGGTCAGATTAGCACGGGAGTTGAGCCGCCTCGTAGGCGACGAATGGTCGCGTCTCGTCCTCTTCGCGACGCGGATGGCCCGAAGGGTACCCCAAGGGCGCCGTTAAGGCCCCGCGCAGGTTCACGGGGCCATCAACGCCTCCGAGAGCCGCGCCTCGAGCCCCGCAGAATCCTTCAGTTCGCATTCGTAGACGACCAGCGCCCGCCAGCCCATCGCCGCATAGGCCGCAAGCGATTTTTCGTCGCGCGCCCGGTTGCGGGCGATCTTGGCGCGCCAGTAGTCGGCGTTCGCTTTGGGCATGCGCGCGCCACGTGGGCAGTCGTGCCCATGCCAGAAGCAACCGTGCACGAAGATCGCGAGCCTGCGACGGCTGTAGACGATGTCCGGCTTGCCCGGCAGGTCGGCGCGATGGAGCCGATAGCCGGGCGCGATTTTCCGCAGCATCGCCCGCACCGCCCGCTCCGGCGCCGTATCGCGCGATTTCACCGCGCGCATGACGGCGGAGCGGTCGTAGGCCTGGCGGGTCGCTCCGGCGCTCGACCGAGGATTTAGCCTAATTCGGCGCTTCATCGGGTCCGCATAGCACGGAATGGTGGTCTTGTTGGCGGATTGACCCGGCGACGCAAACGCGTCGACCAGAGGGCCGATGGCCACCGAGTCCCGGCGATTTAAGATGGAAGGGGCGCCGAGAATAATTAGCTTGAGTGGAACAAAATGATATCGTATGTTCACTCCCGACCTTCATAGGCGCCAAGGCAATTGCTTACCCTGCGGGAGAGGCCGTGTGCATTTAAGCACGTCTCGGAACCGGCCAAACGTTGCCGAGGCCCTCATGACGTTCGTATCCCGAGACATCGACGTTGTTGCTGAGCGTCTGACCGCCATATCTGGTGCAAGCTCAAGGATCGATTATTTCGGTGATCCCGACACGTTCTCGATGTCCTTGATCGCAGCTAGACTTGGCTGCTTGCTTCTCAGTAAAGTCCGGGTCACAAGCTGGAGCTTGACGCGACCGATGGAGAGTTCTATCGAATATTTCAATCCCGATAACGGGAAGCCCGATGCTCTATCGCTGTGGAACTCGCTCTTACGAGGCGAGCGCCGGCAAATACGCGGCGGTCGGACGTCCGTTCGAAACGCTCCAAGCGAAATTCCACAAAGGCTCCGCCATCGTGCTCCATGCGCCCTTTAAGGCGTTTATCGACCGTGCGGAGCGGCTGACGCTTGGATCGCTGTCCGGTTCGTCGGATTCGGAAATGACCGATCAGGTTGACTTGACCGCGCCGACGGGAGAAGCCTTTGCCAGGACGTTGAAAAAAGCCTTCGTCGAGGTCGGCGCTCTCGATTCTGCTGGATTGGGATCGCTTGTGGTCGCGGGTTATGAGGATTTGCTGACTAACCTTGCGGCTGCGGCTCTGTTTCCCTCGATTTCGCGCCGTCTCGGTCGACCGGTTGCTCCTCGCGCCTCTGTCGCGATTCGACGCGCGCGCGAATTCATCAAGGAACATGCAGCCGAACCGATAGCATTATCCAAACTTGCCGCAGACTTGGAGCTTCCGATGCGAACGCTACAAGAAAACTTTCGTAAGTGCTTCGGCATGTCTCCTCGGACTTGGCTTCTCGAATGCCGCCTTGAGAACGCTCGCCGGCATTTGACCTTTCCCGACCGCCCCACGTCGGTATCAGCCGTCGCCTACGGATGCGGCTTCGGGGACCTGAGCGATTTTGCCGCCAAATACCGAGAGAAGTACGGCGAGTCGCCTTCCGAGACTTTACGCGGCGCGCGAGAGCAATTCTCGTGAGAAGGGACGCCTGCAAAAGTAGCAATGTGCAATTGAACAAGCAGAGGTCGCCGCCCGTCTGATTGGCGTTGATCACAACCCATCAGCAAAGGCTGGTCCTACGTTTCCGCGCATGAGCCGTCGGAGCCGCGCGTTGAACGTAGACGCCACATCGTGCGCGAGTTAGTTCAGCCCCGGCGAGACATGGGGGCCTTCATGAGAGACACAAGGAACGGACAACACGGCTTCACCGCCGATGAGGCGAATTCTGACTTCTATTCAGACGAAGCGTTGGCAAGCCAGCATTTTTTGGGATCGCCCGACGAGGGATTGCGCCTCATGCGCGCGTTCGTGAACTTGAGAGATCAAGGTCTTCGTGACACGATAATCAACATTGTTTCGAGGTTGGCGACCGAGAGAACCGGCCCTCATTCCGCCCTGTAAGCAGGGCGTCTTCGCGCAGACAAGGTGTCGCGACTTCGGGAAAGCGTCGCCGGCCGGGCTTTGCCCGGATACACGCTTTCCCGCAAGCGGCAGAAGTAAATTTGGCCGCTACTGCGACAGGTTCCAGTCGGACGCGAAAACCTCCTGCATGGTTTCGCGTTTTAGGCTGTCCGTGAGACGTCCGCCGGAGTGCGCCAGAGTGGGCGCCTTCGTCTGGGGAAATCGCGCCTATCGAGCTGTCGAGTAGTAAAGTGAGGCAGGACGGAGAGCACAGTCGCGACCGACGAGCAGCCGCCAAAAGCGAAGCCCGACAAGATCCCGACCCTGAAACCCGCCTTCCGCAAGGGCGGCACGGTGATCGGCGCGTTGAAGAAACTTTCTGAAAAGACCGGCTGGAACAAAGATTCGGTCGACCTGTTCGAGTTCAACGAAGCCTTTGCGGCGGTCGCGATGGCGGCGATGCGCGATCTCGGCCTGCCGCATGAAAAGGTCGATGTCAACGGCGGCGCCTGCGCGGTCGGCCATCCGGTCAGCGCCTCCGGGGCGCGGATTATAGTGACCCTACTCGGCGCCCTCGGCGCGCGGGGCCTGAAGCGCGGCGTCGCCGAGCTCAGCATCGGCGGCCGCAAGGCGACGGCGATGCCGGTGGCGATCGAGGCGGCGTGAGCGGGCTATCCGCTGGCCCAGTCGCGCGCTACAGCATAAAGAGCGGAATCCGGAGAGCGCGCGCCGAAGCGAGCATTTGTCCATCGTAGCTAGCGAGCTCGATTCTGAGGCCGTTTTCGCGCATAAACAGCAAAGACGACAAGTGCAGCGTATCGAGCGTGCGCAACGGAAGGGGAAACGGCTCCAGCGCTCGCGCGAGGACCTGGGCGCCAGCTCGATCAAAGCCACGCGGCCGACGACGGCTCTGGTCTCGTCGCCGTGCGATCGGCTTAGCCCGCGGGCATGAATCCGATTCCACAACTCATATTCGAGCAGCCGGCTTGCAATCAGCGGCTCCCGCCACAAGGTTTCGGGCGGCGTACGATCTTCAGCAAGGAGATGGGCGAGCGCGACCGAGGTGTCGAGGTAGATCATCGATCATCTCGATCGCGCTGCAATTCCTCCATGAGAGCGCTGAAGGGCATGACCGGCTTACGCGGCGGCGCGCGGCCGCGTCGACCAGAGGCGGCGGCGTCACCCATCCGCGCCGCACGGCTTCGGCCAGCATCGCGTCCGCCGGGGCGTCGCTGCGCCCGGCGCGTGGCGGCGCGAGCTCGGCGACAACGCGATCACGATCCGTGACCAGAACGGTTTCGCCGTTCGCCGCCAAGCGCACGTATTCGCTCAACCTGTTCTTCAGGGTCTTCAGGCCGACGGCGCGCATGTCGAGAAAGTAGCGTCCAGAAGGTACTTTGTCAAAATCGCGAGTTGGAAAACTGGCCCGGTTTGCAGACCCCGTACAATCCCACGCAGGCCCTCGATCGTCCCGCCGGTCGCGCGAGGCCTCAACCGCTCAGCTGGGCGCTCGGCGTCGAACGCGAGATCGCGCGCTCGTCCTCGGTCATGTCGGCCGGAACGTCGGCGAACAGCGGCGTGCTGAGGTAGCGCTCGCCGGTGTCGGGCAGCATGCAGAGGATATTCGCGCCCTTTTCCGCCTCGGCCGCGATCCTCAGCGCGCCGGCAAACGTTCCTCCCGATGTTATGCCGACGAAAATGCCCTCTTTCGCAGCAAGCTCCTTGCTGCAGCGAATGGCGTCTGCGCCGGATATCGCGAGGAGGCGGTCGATCAGTTTCATATCGACGGCGTCGCCGGTGATCTTCGGAATGAAGTCCGGTGTCCAGCCCTGCATCGGGTGGGGCTTGAAACTCGGGTGCGGCGCGGCCGGCGAGCCGTCGGCCATCCTTGTCTGCTCGATCCCGGAGGCCAGGAGCGGCGCATCGGTTGGCTCGCAGACGATGACCTTCGTCTCGGGGCGCTCCTGTCGCAGCACGCGGCCGACGCCCTTCAAAGTGCCGCCGGTGCCGTAGCCGGTCACCCAATAATCGAGCCTGTCGCCGGCGAAGTCGTCGACGATCTCGCGCGCGGTAGTGCGGGAATGAAAGTTCGGGTTGGCCTCGTTCTCGAATTGCCTCGTCAGGAACCACCCATGGGTCTCGGAGAGTTCGATCGCCTTCTTGACCATCCCGACCGCCCGTTCGGCGCCGGGGGTAATGACGACTTTTGCGCCGAGAAACCGCATCAGCCGTCGCCGTTCGACGCTGAAGCTCTCCGCCATCGTCACGACGAGCGGATAACCTTTCGCAGCGCAAACCATCGCCAGCCCGATGCCGGTGTTGCCGCTCGTCGCCTCGACGACTGTCTGGCCGGGCTTGAGGTCTCCAGACTTCTCCGCCGCCTCGATCACGCCCAAAGCCAGCCGATCCTTGACTGAACCCAGCGGATTGAACGCCTCGATCTTGACATAGAGGTTGACCCCGTCCGTGGCGAGACGATTGATCCGTACGACCGGCGTGCGTCCGACCGTCTCCAGAATGCTTTGGAACCTTCGCGTCATGCCGAGCCTCCATCTTCCCTCCCAGCCACTCTGAACGAAACGCTATCGACCTCAAATGCCTTTGTTAAGGCGTCGGGCGATCGTCGAGCCGAGCGAGCTGCGTTCTCGCTCTTGTCGTCGCGGCCGAATTCGGACATGGTTCGCGCCGCCGGCTGACATGCCAGTAGAGCCGGCGTGAGGGAGGATCATTTTGATGCGCATTACTCGCCGCACTGCGACCGCGGGCCTGTTGGCGCTTGCCTTGACCGCGCCAGCTTTCGCAGACGACAAGCCGACCATCCTGGCCTCCGTGCCCGGGATGAACTTTCCGTTCTTCGTCCACATGATGAAGGCCTTCGAGGCCGAAGGCGCGAAGCAGGGTTTCGTCGTTCTCGAAGGAGACGGCCAGAACGGCGCGCCGAAACAGACGGCCGACGTGGAGGCGGCGCTGACCAAGGGCGTTAAAGGCATCGTGATCAGCCCGATCGACGTCAATGCGATGGCGCCGGCCCTGCAGGAGGCGATCGACGCCAAGGTGCCGGTCGTCACCGTCGACCGCAGGGTCCCGTCGGTGACGGGCATTCTCGGTCATGTCGGGGCCGACAACGTCAAGGGCGGCGAGGCGCAGGGCAACCTGATCGTCAAGATGTTCCCCAACGGAGCGACGATCGCCAACCTGCAGGGCCAGCCCGGCGCGAGCCCCGCGATCGACCGCAACAAGGGTCTGCACAACGTGCTGGACAAGGCGGGCGACAAATACAAGATCGTCTTCGAGCAGACCGCGCAATTCGCCCGCGACAAGGGCCTTTCCGTCACCGAGTCGATGCTCGCCGGCATGGCGACGCCGCCGCAAGTCATCGTCGCGGCCAACGACGACATGGCGCTTGGGGCGCTCGAGGCGGTCAAGGCCCGAAACCTCAAGGGCATCGTCATCATTGGCTTCGACGCCCTGCCGGAGGCCCTCGGCAAAGTGCGCGACGGCGAGATGACCGCGACGATCGAGCAGTTTCCCGGCAAGCAGAGCGCGACCGCCGTGCAGATCCTGGCGGATTACCTCAAGTCCGGCAAGAAGCCTGATCCGAAGATTACCCTCTTGACGCCCATCGCGATCACTAAGGATAACCTCAAGGACGGCGAGCGCCTTAACGAGCTCAAGTAGCGCGAGCAGCGGCGCGCCGGTTTCCTGCGACGCGTCGCATTTCGTCCCTGACAGCTATGAGCGCCCTTCCGAACGGGGAGGCCTCGGCGCCGCCCCCGGACAGCGCCGAGCGCCCGACCCTGAAGATGACGGGGATCAGCAAGCGCTTCCCCGGCGTGCGGGCGCTCGAGAACGTGCATCTCGAAGTCGGCCAGTCCGAAATCCACGCGCTGCTCGGCGAGAACGGCGCCGGGAAGTCGACGCTGTTGAAGGTTCTTTCCGGGGCTCACAGCGCGGACGCGGGCGCCATCGAGCTCTTCGGCGCGCCGGTTTCCTTCGTCACGCCGCACGACGCCCAGCGCGCCGGCGTCGTCACCATCTATCAGGAGTTCACCCTCGCTCCGGATATGACGATCGCCGAGAACGTGTTCATCGGGCGTGAGCCGGGCTCGAGACTGTTCGTCAGCTGGCGCCGCCTCGCGGAGGACACGCGGGCAATCTCCGACCGGATCGGCCTCAGGCGGGATCCGATGACGCCGGTGCGCGATCTCTCGGTGGCCGAACAGCAGCTCGTCGAGATCGCGCGCGCTCTCTCGATGCGGTCGCGACTCATCGTCATGGACGAGCCAACCTCGGCCCTGAGCGAGGCCGAGGTCGCAAATCTCGCAGGCATCATTCGGAAGCTAAAGGCCGAAGGGCTGTCGATCATCTTCGTCACCCATCGGCTCGAGGAGGTCTTCCGCCTCTGCGACCGCTTCACCGTCCTGCGCGACGGCCACTACGTGGGCTCGGGCCGCGTCGCGGACGCCAGCGTCGATGCGATCATCCGCATGATGGTTGGGCGCGACGTCGGAGCCCTCTATGGCGAGCGGCCGGTCTCCGAGCATGGACCAGTCGCGCTCGAGGTCGAGGGCTTGACCCGCCGTCGGACCGCGCGCGATCCGCATGCGATCGAGCTCGTCAATGTGTCGTTTCGCGCCCACAAGGGTGAGATTCTCGGCCTCGCCGGCCTAGTCGGCGCGGGCCGAACGGAGACGGCGCGGGCGATCTTCGGCGCCGACAGGTTCGACCGCGGGACGATCCGCATCGACGGCGAACTGGTCAGCTTTTCCGGACCGCGCGATGCGATGATCCGCGGCATTGGTCTCGTGCCGGAGGACCGCAAGAAGCAGGCGCTGTTCCTGCGCCTTGCGGTCCGCACCAACATGACGATCGCCAGTCAGGACCATATCAGCCGCGGCTGGTTCATCGATGAGCGCCGCGAGGATCGGCTGGTCGGCGAATTCCGACGCCTGCTCAACATTCGCATGGCGAGCCCCAACCAGGCGGCGGGCGACCTCTCGGGCGGAAACCAGCAGAAAGTCGTTCTGGCGCGGTGGCTGGCGCTGCGGCCGAAGATCCTGATCGTCGACGAACCGACCCGTGGCATCGACGTCGGCGCGAAAGTCGAAGTTCACAGTCTCTTGATCGAGATGGCCAAGGCGGGCATCGCCGTCATTGTCATCTCCTCCGAGCTGCCGGAAATCCTTTCCGTTTGCGATCGCATCGTCACCATGCGCGAGGGCCGCGTCACCGGGGAAATCGCCCGCGCCGACGCGACCCAGGAAATCCTGATGGCGATGATGACGGCTCACGAAGGCGCGGCCGAGCGCGCCGCATTCGCTCATGAGGCGCAGAATGACTGAAGCGAGGGTTGCTGACCCCGGTGAGCGGCGGGGCTTCGACGTCTTCGGCTTCGGCGCCCGGTTCGCCCCGACGCTGTTCCTCATCGTCCTGATGGCGCTGTTCGCCGTTATCCAGCCGCGCTTCCTGTCGTCGATCAATCTCTTCAACGTGATGCGGCAAGTGTCGATCACCGGGCTGCTCGCTGTCGGCATGACCTTCGTCATCCTGACCGCCGGCATCGACCTGTCGATCGGCTCGCTCCTCGCCTTTGCCGGGCTGGTGGGCGCGGCCGTCGCCAAGGGCGGCCTGCAGTACCGGTTTACAGTCGGCGAGGCCGGGGTCGGATACGGCTGGGAGCTCGCCGCGCTCGCAGCGGTCGCGGTCGGCCTCGCTGGCGGCTATTTGCAGGGCCTTGCGATCACGAGGCTCAAAGTGCCGCCCTTCGTCGTCACGCTTGGCGGCATGTCGGCTTTTCGCGGCGCGGCGCTCTTGTTCGCCGCCGGCGGACCGATCTCCGGCTTCGAGCCCTCGTTCTCCTGGTGGGGTCAGGGCAAGATCGGACCGGTGCCAATTCCGGTCATCATTTTCCTGTCTTTCGCCGCGCTCGCCCATGTCACGCTCCGCTACACGCGATACGGGCGGCAGGTCTATGCGGTCGGAGGCAATCCCGAAGCCGCGCGCCTCTCCGGCCTCGATGTCAACCGCATTGTCGCGAGTGTCTATGTCATCATGGGCTTCTTCGCCGGCCTCGGCTCGTTCGTGCTCGCCGCGCGGCTCAACTCCGCCGAAGCCGTCGCCGGCACCGGCTACGAACTGACCGTCATCGCTTCGGTCGTTATCGGCGGCACGAGCCTGTTCGGCGGCTCGGGAACAATCTTCGGCACAGTGGTCGGCACGATTCTCATCGGCGTGCTTTTGAACGGCCTCGTTCTGATGAACGTTTCCTCTTACATCCAGCAGATCGTCATCGGCGTCATCATCGTGCTGGCGGTGGCTTTCGACACTTTCGCCAAGTCGCGCAGACGGAAGGTGTGATCAGCGCGGGGCTCTGTTGACGCAGCCGAGGGCGGCATCAGCGGCGGCCTATAGGGCGTCCGAAAGCACCCCTTCTTTCGATGGCTTTCACACGTTTACAGTGTTGGCTGTGGCGCGCGCCGAAACAGCGCCTCCAGCGCCTGAGCGGCGACGGGCTTGGTGAGGTGCATGTCGAAGCCCGCTTCCTGGCTCAACTTACGGTCCTCGTCCTGCCCGAGCCCCGTGAGCGCGACCAGCGTCGGCGTGTCCCGACCAAGACGGGCGCGCAGCCGCCGCGCGGTTTCATGGCCGTCGACGCCAGGCATGCGGATGTCAATGAAGGCGAGGTTGGGACGGAACTCCATCGCAGCCTCGACGCCCGAGGTCCCGTCGTAGGCGGCGCGGACCTCCGCCCCGAAGCTTTCCATCAGCATGACGAGGCTGTCGGTCACGTCGGGATTGTCGTCGATCACCAGCGCGCGCAACTTCGCCGCGGACCGTGGCCCCGCCGCCTCCGCCGCTGCTTTTGCGGGGACCGCCTGCCGCTCTTCGCCAGCGGCGAGCCACGCCTCGGTCGTCCGCCGGTCCTCGATATCGACGATCGATCCGACGTAACCCAGGCAAGCGCCGCTTTCATCGAAGCGGGGGGCGCCGGCCGCAAGAGCCCAGCAATAGGCGCCGTCGGGTCGCCTTACCCTGAATTCGATTCGGAAAGGCTTGCTCATGTCGAGAACCGAGCGCAGCGTTTCGACGGTTTTGTCCCGATCGTCGGGGTGCAGAACGTCGAGCCAACCGTAGCCGAGCGCTTCCGAGGGATCCTGCCCGGTGAAGCCCCGCCAGCGCTCGTCGAGATAGGTGCAGCGGCCGGTGGCGTCGGTCGTCGAACTGATAACCCAAAACGGATCTGCCTCACCTTGCATCCGCAGTCTGATGTCCTGTTGGGGCTGCCCCGCGAGGCCCTTCTAGGCTCCCGAATGGGGATTGTCACGGCTCGGCGCTTCGCCTCCTCGCCCAGGGAAGGATGACGCCGGGACGGTTCGAAAGAAATGGACGGGTGAAGTTCACGGGGAAGACATCAAACTTTTCGAACTGCGCGCGTCATTGACTTCGCGTCATGGCCTTGTTGGCGCCTGTCTACGTAGATTCCCGTATTGCGGAGCCCCTGCGCTTCCTGTTCGGTGATGGCCGTCAAGGGCGGAGCCAGCTTGAAAGCTTAAAGCTTTCTGCCCGGGCTCCCGTTGCGCGGCCATCGGCCAGAGGGCTTATGCGGAGCGAAATGGTGAGATTGCGAGAGGTCATCCACACCTGTTCCAACGAGAAGGTCGCGGAGGCCGCGCTGATCTCTCTCGGCGGCGCATTCGCCAAAACCGTGGCCGTCACGGCGGCGCAGCGGAGCGTTTCGCATGGATGCTTCGTCGCGAATTTGGCGCGCGACTTCGAGCGTCACGCCGGAACCTGCATCTGGGCGCAGGCCGAGCGGGCGATGCGCGGCGCCGATCAGCCGGTCCTCGTCGGCCTCTTCTTCATTCTCGCACAGGGGCTTCTCGAGACTGCGAGCGGCGTCAGCAAGCGCAGCGAGCTTTCGCGGACTGGGGGCCGATCCGGTGGATCCGCGACGGATGGCGGTCGCCTAAACGCGAGACCCCAGCGCTGACCAGACGCTTCCATCGGCTAACCTGATCCTTGAAACAGCCCGGGCGGTCCTCGGGCGGTCCGGTTTTCGCAGCCGCTCGAGGCAGGACGGTCTATTCGGGCCGTCCCATGCAGGCGTCGGCCATGCGTTTGAGTTCGGCCCTGCGCTGCGGGTCGAGTTCGCCGAGCCGGGCGGCGTCCCCGGAGCGCTCGACCGCATCTGCGACGCACCGGCAGTTCCCCTCACAAACCTCGGCCGACCAGCCGCGGGTCACGCAGGCGCGCTCGCAGGCCGCGAGAAAAGCGCGATAGTCCGGCGGCGGCGAGGGCACGGCAGCGACGAGACCGGAGGCGGCGACGGCCGCGACCAGGCCGATAAGGATCGGCTGATGAACGAGGTAGACGGCGAGGCTGTGTCTGCCAGAAAAGCAGATCGCTCGCGCCGGAGCGGACTTGGCTCGCCAGCGCCAGGGAGAGGTTAGCCATACGAGGAGGCCCGGCAACCGGGCGAGCCCGAGGCCGATGAGGACGACGCCCGACCACGGCAGGAGCGGGCGCCAGTCGACGGTGTTCGGCAAGGCTTCGCCGAGGCCGAGCCAGAGGAGCGCCGGCGGGTCGAACAGTGTCGAATGAACGAGGAAGGGCAGGCCGATCGCGACGGCGCCGGCGAGAAGGCTCGCCCACGCGGGCGCCTGGATCAACGGCAGGGCGAGGAGGCTCGCGGCGGCGATGCAGTGCAAGATGCCGAACCAGATGGTCTGGCCGGGCGCGAAAACCGAGCTTCCCGCCGTCACCAGCGCCGCCGCGCCAACGACGATCGCGAACCGGCGCCAGAACGCTTTCAGGTTCAGGCGGTCGCGATGGGCGAGCGCCAGCGACAAGCCGACCAGCGCCAGAAAGGCGCTTGCCACGCTGTGCGAGATGAGCCGCATCGGCGGGGAAAAGGGGAGGATCGGCGAGACCAGCCGGAAGTCGGCCAGGTCCCAGGTCAGGTGGTAGGCCGCCATCCCGATCAGGGCGAGGCCACGCGCCAAGTCGACTGCGCCGACACGGCCCTTCGGATCGGCGGCGGCCGCCTCCTGGTCGGTCACAAGGGGGCTTCGAACAGCGCTTCGTCGAGGACGAATTCGCCCTCCTCCTCGACCGGGCCGGTCATCAGCACGTGGTCGTCCTCGGCCCTCCACTCGATCAAGAGCTCGCCGCCCGGCAGGCGCACCGCTGCTTTGCGGTCCATCAGACCGAGACGCGAAGCGGACACCAGCGTCGCGCAGGCAGCCGAGCCGCAGGCGAGGGTGAGCCCCACGCCGCGCTCCCAGACCCGGGCCGTCACATCGTCGCGCGCATGGATCTCAGCGAAAGTGACGTTGGCCTTCTCGGGAAACATCGGGTGAACTTCCAGCCTCGCGCCCCAGGCGGCGGCATCAACCTCAGCGAGATCGCGCACGAAGAACGCCGCGTGCGGGTTGCCCATGTTGACGACTGCGGCGGGGCCGAGGGCCGCGAGCAAATCGCCTTCGGCCCAGTCCAGGCTCACCCGTCGCGTGTCTTCGGCGGCGCGCGCGAGCGGTATGTCGCGCCAGCCGAGCCGCGGCGCCCCCATGTCGACCCTGTAGGACCACGGCCCAAGGCGCTCGCAGGCGATCAGGCCCGCTTCCGTCTCCACCTGGAGAGCGTCGACGCCGGACTGACGGCTGATCCGGTCGGCGACGCAGCGCGCGCCGTTGCCACACGCGCCGGCGAGGGTTCCGTCGTTATTGAAGATCCGCAGATAGGCGGCCGTTCCCGGGGTGCGCGGATCGCTCAGAACCATCATCTGATCATAATCGAGATGAGGCGCGCGATGGATCGCGCGCGCTTCCGCCGGTCCGGGCGACAGCGGCGAACCCCGAAGGTCGAGCACCACGATCTTGTTGCCCGCGCCGTTCATACGCGTGACCGCTCGTCCCGCGAGCGGATGGCCGAAGCTCAAGTCGTCAGTCTCCCTTTAGTTGCCGAGACGCCGCAAAACGGCGCGCCGACCGGTCGATTGCCCGCGCGCCAAGCCGCGTCAAGGCTTCGCGCAGGTCCTCGTTCTCGATCGTGGCTGCCGCGGTTCTCGCCTCGGCTTCGGCTTCGGCGCCTGGGGAGGGAAGCGGGGACCGCTTCACCTTCGCCGGTGGGATAGGCCCCTGTCGGAACGCGATCTTGTCGACGCAGCGCCAGCCGAGATGCGCGTTCACCTTTGCTGCGATGACCGACGCATTGTGCTGCGCCTCCAGAACAAAAGCGCCATCGACTCGCAGCACGAGCGTCGCGGCCGCGATCGGCGCCTCGGGATTACGCCTCGCCGCCCGCGGCGGCCATTGGAGCTGGATCGGCCGTGCGTAGCGTGCGATGCTCTCGCCGACGATCGCCGTCCAGTCGGCGATCAGGCTCGCCTCGCCGAGACCCCGCGCCGCGAGCGCCTCCTCGATGACCTTGGGTAGGAATTCCCCCAGCGCCTTGGCACCGCGGCGCGGAACCGTCATGGGTGGGCCGTTGAAGGTTGGATTGGACGAATGAACGTCAATGTAAGCCCGACCGGGCTCGAGGCCAAGCGAAACGCGATCGTCGAGCGTACGCTTTTATGGTGGGACCGCAATCGCCGACAGCTCCCGTGGCGGGCTGGGCCGGGGAAGCGACCCGACCCGTACCGCGTCTGGCTCTCCGAGGTTTTGCTGCAGCAGACGACGGCCCAGGTCGCTGCGCCGTATTTTCAAGCTTTCGTGGAAAGATGGCCGACCGTCCAGGATCTGGCATCCGCCTCGACGGAGGCCGTGATCGGGGCGTTTGCCGGCCTTGGCTATTATACCCGGGCGCGCAATCTGCACGCCTGCGCGAAGGAGGTCGCACGGCAGGGCGGACTGTTTCCCGACCATGAGGTCGAGTTGCACGCTTTGCCGGGCGTCGGCGACTATACGGCGGCGGCAATTGCTGCGATCGCCTTCGGCCGGCAGGCGGCGCCGGTCGACGGCAACATCGCGCGGATTCTGGCCCGCCTTCTCGCTTTGGACCAGCCGGTCGCTGTGGCGAAAGCGGAAATTCGCGCCGCTGCGCGCGAGCTGGCGCCGGTCGGACGCTCCGGCGACTTCGCTCAGGCGCTGATGGACATTGGCGCCACAATTTGCCGGCCGCGCAATCCAATATGCGCCGCCTGTCCGCTTGGCGGGGATTGCGCCGCCCGACGCTCCGGCGCTCCCGAGAATTTTCCCCGCCCGCAGGCTCGCAAGCACAAGCCGCGGCGCGCCGGGGCGGTTTTTTTCGCGCATCGGTCCGATGGAGCATTCCTTGCCCGCCGCCGCGCGCCCCAAGGACTGCTCGCCTCGACGGTCGAATTGCCCGGCGCCGCCTGGACAAGCGACGGCCCAAGCGAAAGCTGGGGGTCGAGCGCACCTGTCCCCGCGCAGTGGCGCAAGCTGCCGGGCGCTGTCGAGCAAACCTTCACGCACTTCGCCCTGACATTGACTGTTTTCGTCGCTCCCTTTGATGGCGTCGCCCCGGCGGGTCTTTTCTGGATTGCGCCGGGTGAGATTGCGCAAGCCGGAATGTCCAACATCATGCGAAAGGCCGTCCTGCATGCAAGGAGAACGGATTTCACGCATCCGCCGTCATAAATTCGAAGTCATTCTCTCTGAAGCTGGTGCTTCTGCTCGAATGCATGCAAGTTGCCAGCCAGAATCCATGCGATAGGCTCGATCGCGGGCAACCGAGGGAGAGTATTGGACAAGTTCGACGAGTTTCCGGCCGCTGACGCTAGCGCGCATTCGAGCCTATGCTCGGTCGCGTCCGATCGCCTGCGCGAAAGTTTCGGACACATTGAGACGTGGGTGTTCGATCTCGACAATACGCTGTATCCACCCGACAGCGGGATTTGGCCGAAGATAAACGAGCGAATCACGCTCTTTTTGGCTGATCTTTTTGGCCTCGACGGCCAGTCTGCAAGGGCTCTGCACCAGCACTACTACTTAAAGCACGGGACCACGTTGCGGGGTCTGATCGAAGAGAATATCGATGCCGCCGAGCGCTTTCTCGAATTCGTGCACGACATCGACCGGTCAGGACTCAAACCCGATCCCGTGCTCGCGCGTGAAGTGGCGAGGCTTCGCGGTCGGAAATTAATCTTTACCAACGGATCGCGGGATCATGCGGTGTTGACCACCCGACAACTCGGACTCGACGGCCTGTTCGAGGATACGTTCGACATCGTGGCCGCCAGCTTGACGCCGAAGCCTGCGGAGCAGGCTTACCGGACGTTCTGCGATCGATACCACATCGACCCGCGCCACGCCGCGATGTTCGAGGATGTCGAGAAGAATCTCGCCGTGCCGAAGGCGAAAGGGATGACTACGGTCCTGGTGACAGCCAAGCGCGGACAGGTCGACCACCGTGAATTCCAGGATCGGTTTGGAACGACATCGGGCGGCATCGCCGACTATGTTACTGACGACTTGGGTGAGTTCTTGACCCGATTGAATGCGGGGCTGGCGTAGCCCGAGACCTCGCCGGCCGGCGGCTCTGGATGCGACGGGGCGCCTTCGACATCCGGCGCCTGCTCCAATCAGGTTCGGCGTACGCAGGCGGCTCACTTGTGTGGAGGAGTGGTGGAACGCGCTTGAGGAGCGGTGGCAGTCCCACCTTCGTGTTTTAGCGGACGACCTTGAATTCTCCGACCAAGTTGCGGGTCGGCGCGCTGTTGTCGCTCTCCAAGGACTCAGCCTTGTCGCCGGTAACTCCATCCTCGCCCTTGGAACGGGCCCTGCTGTTCGCCTCCAGGATTGCCATATCGAGGAGGTAAAGGAGGAATCCGTCGTCGGCGTGTTCCGCCATCCTACGAACCCTCGTCAATTCGATTTCGATCAAGTCAAGCATTTGCAACCCAGATACCGATCCTGCGTCTTATGCAACCTCAGCCATTGCTTTTCCACAAGACTGGTAAACAAAGGGGACTCCCCTGCCAATAGACAGATGTGGGGAGATCAAAATATGAACGACGCGCGCTTATCCAAGGGGGCGGCCGACCGTGAGCAACGGCTCTCCCGCTTCGCTCATTAAGCCTGTCCCGCGCAGCCTAGAGTTGCGCCGCCCTCGCTAGTGGCCTATGGTGCCTTGATGGACAGCATAAGCATTGGCTCCGCAGCAGTCAAGCTGACAGACAAGATCCTTGGCTACAATTCTGAAGACTTGGCCGATATCCTCAAGGCAATCGCTTCGGAAATCGGTCTTTTGCATATCGCTCACCTACGCTTTGGAGCGGATAAGACGTCAGACACCAGTTTACTCACTGCGATCGTTACCTATCCAAGGGAATGGCAGGCTCGGTACTTCTTGAAACACTATCTCGCAATCGATCCAATTGTTCGTCACGGACGGACGGCCCTGCTGCCCTTTGACTGGGACAGCCTAGTCGACGAAGACCCAGCCAGCGTGGACTTTTTTGCGGACGCGGCGCGTCACAATGTTGGCCGAAATGGTCTGTCGATCCCAGTACGAAATCGGAAGAACGCGTACTCGTTGGTCTCGTTCACAAACGACATTCCCAGACTGGAATGGGAGTTGTTCAAAAGCAACAACATGACGATTCTACAGCATTTGTCAGCTCTTATTGACTCCGCCGCCGGCACGAGCTCAAAACTTCCGCCGGCCGACGTTCATCTGTCTCGGCGAGAGGAGCAGTGTCTTATCTGGGCGGCCAGGGGAAAAACCCACCAGGAAATTGCTGGCATCCTCAGCTTGAGCCCCGGCAGCGTGAAAACTCACCTAGATACTGCGCGCCACAAGCTGCACTGCATAAACCTTACCCATGCCGTTGGCGTCGCTGTGGCGACTGGCGTGATTCCGGCGACTGCTCTGAGAGACAGTCCTTGAGATCCAGCGAGCGTCGCCACCCGAAGCGGCGCAGCGGAGCGCATCGAGGCCGTGGGCATGCTTGGCGGCGCGGTCGTAGTTTCCGACAACGTCGGCCAGTTCCACATACCCGAGCATGCCCTGTCTTGGCGATCCAATCGTCCGTGACGCGGCCCACCGTCGGGCGACTCACTCCCACTTTCGATCAACCAGAAGCCGTGTTTCTTCAACGAAGCGCCACTGATGGGCGACGAAGCGCAGTCGAGCTGCGATTGCGTGATACGGAGGCCCGAAACGCCCTTTCAAACATTTCCATTTCCTTCCATTTGTGGCGATGATCCCTGACTTATCAAGGCATTACGGGCCGTAGACCCAAAAACCATTCTCTTCTGATTGCCGACCGGCGGATACCGCAATTTTCGGGAATTCCAATGACGACATCGACGTTACCGCCTCGAGAAACCCCGAGCCACTCCACACCGCCGACGTCGACTTCATGCCCATCCCTGTCAAAGCCATCCCAGGATTTACGGGCACTCAACGCCACCGCCTGCCCGAGGCACCCGACCCGCTGCGCACACGAACTTCCAGTCCCGCCGCTGGCGGCTGGAACTTTCGTGTAAGTGTAAGCTGTTCGCCAGTTGGAACTCGACATGAGAAGGGACATCCGGATGCTGGGTCCGCTCGCGGGTCTGAAGGTGATCGAGTTCGAGGGCATCGGGCCGGGGCCGCTCGCCGGGCGGATGCTCGCTGATCAGGGCTCGGAAGTCGTCGTCGTCGTCCGGCCGAATAAGGCGACGGTCGGTAATCCTGACCCGACGGCGGCGGGCGATCCGATGCGGCGCGGCAAGCGCATGGTTGCTCTCGACCTCAAACGTCCGGAGGCGGTCGAAGAGGCGATGCGCCTCATCGAGGGCGCTGACGCGCTGATCGAGGGCAACAGGCCAGGGGTGATGGAGCGGCTCGGCCTCGGGCCCGCCGACTGCGCGAGGCGCAATCCGCGCCTCGTCTACGGGCGCATGACCGGCTGGGGTCAGGCGGGGCCCTTGGCGCAAGCGGCCGGGCACGACATCAACTATCTGGCCCTCAGCGGCGCGCTGTCGCTGACCCAGCGTTCGGCGGACGCGCCGATCGCCCCGCCGACCGTGCTCGGCGATGCGGGCGGCGCCCTCGGGCTCGCCTTCGGCCTCGTGAGCGGCGTTTTCGCCGCGAGCCGGACCGGCAAGGGCTGCGTCGTCGACGCCGCGATCGTCGACGTCGTCGCCTCTCTGAGCGGCATTGCCCTCTGGGCGCGCGGCGCCGGCATGCTGGACGGATCGCGGCCGAGCATCTTCCATGAATCGCCCTTTTACGACGCCTATCGCTGCGCCGACGGGCGCTACGTGACGGTCGGCGCGCTCGAACCGCAGTTTTATGTCTGCCTTCTCGAAAAGCTCGGCCTTGCCGACGTCGACCCGAAGGCGCAATACGACATGCGCGAATGGCCGGCGCTGAAGGCTCGCTTCGCCAAGCTCTTCATAAGCCGATCCAGCGGAGAATGGCGTGCGTTGCTGGAAGGCAGCGACGCGTGTTTCGCGCCGGTGCTGACGTTCGCCGAAGCGGCCCGGCACCCGCATAATGCTTCGCGGGGGGTTTACCGGCAAAGCGCCGAGGGTCGGCTGGACGCGGCGGAAGCGCCGCGTTTCGCGCCGCTCGAATGACACGAAGGAGATGCGATGCTCACTCGAGCGATCCCAGCGACGTTGGAGTTTCCGTTTTCCGCGCCGCCGAAGGCAGGCGAGGTCATCGAGGTTCGCCCGGGGATCCTTTGGGCGCGGCTCGAGCTGCCGTTCCGGCTCGACCACGTCAATATCTATCTTGTCGAGGACGGCGGGGGCCTCGCACTGATCGATACCGGGATCGACAACCAGGCTTCGCGCGCCGCGTGGGACGCCCTGCTCGCCGGGCCGCTCGCCGGACGGAAGCTCACGCGGATCATCGCGACCCACTTCCACCCCGACCACATCGGCCTAGCAGGATGGCTCTGCGAGCGATTTGCTCTTCAGCTTGCCATGAGCCAGACGGAGTACCTCATCGCGCTCAATATCCGCCTGGACCCCGCGGGCCTCAAGTCCGAGCCCTATCGAAGCTTTTATCGCTCGCACGGGCTCGACGCCGAAGCGACCGAGATTTTGCTCGGCCACGGATTGAACTATCTGCGTATGGTGTCGACGCCGCCCAGAACTTTCCTGCGCGTCATCGCGGAAGAAACGGTCAGGATCGGCGGACGCGCGTTCGAGGTGATGACCGGGGGCGGCCATTCGCCCGAACAGGTCATGCTCTATTCGGCCACCGACAAGCTCATCCTCTGCGGCGATCAGATCCTAGCGAAAATCTCGCCGAACGTCAGCGTCGAGGCGATGGATCCGGACGGCGACCCGCTCGGCATCTACCTGCGCTCGCTCGAGAAGCTCAAGGCCGCCCTGCCGGAGGACGTCCTCGTCCTGCCGGGCCACAATCTGCCGTTCGTGGGTTTGAGCGCCCGCGCCGACGAGCTCATCGCCCATCATGAGGCGCGCTGTTTTGCGATCCTGGAGGCCTGCAAGGCGGAGCCGCAGACGGTCGCCAATCTCGTGCCGGTCATTTTCGGCCGACCGATCGACGACCCGCATCAGCTCGTCTTCGCTTTCGGGGAGGCGCTGGCGCACGTCAACGCGATGATCCGCAGCGGACGGCTGCGGATCGGTAACACGACGCGGGGCCTGGCGCTTAAGGCGGCGTGAGACTTCGGTCCACCGCCGGCTACCGCAAATCCGTTCCAGCGACGCCTCGACGCTGTTCGACGCTGCGAAGACGATGTTTTACGCTACTACGCGTGCTCAGGGAGGAGAAGAATGGCGTCGGTTGACGTTGTCAATGTGCACAAGTCCTACAGCGGCGTCGAGGTCATCCACGGCGTGTCCATCTCGATCGCTGACGGCGAATTCGTCACTCTGGTCGGGCCCTCCGGCTGCGGCAAGTCGACCCTTTTGCGGATGATCGCAGGGCTCGAGTTCGATCGCCGAGGGGAAGATCAAGATCGGCGCCCGGGTCGTCAATAATCTCTCTCCGAAAGACCGCGACATCGCCATGGTCTTTCAGAACTATGCCCTCTATCCGCACAAGACCGTGGCCGAGAACATGAGCTTCGGGCTCAAGCTCCGGCATGTGCCGAAAGCGGAGATTCAGGCCCGAGTGCAGCGCGCGGCCGAAATTCTCGACGTGACCCCGTATCTCGGCCGCTATCCCCGACAGCTGTCCGGCGGCCAGCGCCAGCGTGTCGCGATGGGACGGGCGATCGTTCGCGATCCGCGGGTTTTTCTCTTCGACGAGCCTTTGTCCAATCTCGACGCCAAGCTGCGTGTGCAGATGCGCGCTGAAATCAAGGAACTGCACCAGCGGCTGAAGACGACGACGATCTACGTGACGCACGACCAGGTCGAGGCGATGACGATGGCGGACCGCATCGTCGTCATGCGCGACGGAGTTGTCGAGCAGGCAGGACTGCCTTTGGACCTCTACGACCGGCCGGGGACTCTGTTCGTCGCGAGCTTCATCGGTTCGCCGGCGATGAATCTGCTGAAGGGCACGGTCAGGGTCAACGGCAAGCCCTCCTTCGTGACCGACGCCGGGGTGGAATTGCCGCTCCGGTCGGCCCCGAGCGGGATCGACGGGCGGCAGTGCGTCTACGGGATTAGACCGGAACATCTGACGCTTGGCGGCGACGTGAAGGCCGAGATTTCCGTCGTGGAGCCGACCGGTTCGGAAACTCAGGTCTTCGCCAAGCTCGGCGGCCATCACGTCGTCGGCGTCTTTCGCGAACGCATCTCTGCGCAACCGGGGGAAATTCTGTCCTTGTCGCCGAACCAGGGCGCCGTCCACCTGTTCGACCAGGCGAGCGGCAAGCGGATCGAGTAGACGTCGCTGGCGAGATGTTCGAGGAGCGCGACGGCGCGTCCCCGCAGCGGGCCGGACCGCCCGCACGGGTGGCCGTCTTCTCATCTACGCGGCGCTCCTGTGGGCCTCACCCCTTGCGTCGTCTTCGCAAGGGCGAAATCCCTTCTCGGGAATGCAAACTCATACACCATCCTCGTTTCCAATCCGGTGGACGCCTTCCCGGCAGGGCGATACAACCTTTGCGACAATAGGATTCAGGGGAGGATAGGATGAGGATCGGATTGACTGCCGTGGGCTTGTCCCTGGTTGCCGTTCTGGCCGCCGCAGGGGGCCCGGCGCGGGCGCAAGGCACGATCAAGCTCATCGATCTGGCGGAACTGTCGGGCTCCGGCGCGACGGTCGGCACGAATTTCAAGAACGGCGTCGACCTCGCGGTCGACGAGATCAACGCCCACGGCGGCATTCTCGGCGCAAAAATCGTCGTCACCCACGTCGACACGCAATCCAATGCCGGCATCGCCAAGGCGCAGGCGGAAAAGGCGTTGGACAGCCAGCCTTACGCCCTGCTGGGCCCCGGCTACTCCGGCTCGGTGAAAGTCGTCGCGCCGCTCGCCGCCGATGCGGGGGTGACCGAGATCATGGGTGGCGAGGCCGCCGACCTGACACGCGCCGGCAACAAGTTCCTGTTCCGCACCTCGTTCGGGCAGCAGTCGAGCATGCCGAAAATCGCCAAGTACATAGCCGACACGCTCAAGGCGAAAACAGCGGCGGTCGTCTATGTCAACAACGATTTCGGCAAAGGCGGCCACGACGCCATCCTGAAGGAATTCGCTGCGCGCGGCATCAAGGTCGTCGTCGACGATTCCACCGAAGCCGGCCAGGCGGACTTCGCCGCCGACGCGCTGAAGGTGAAAACCGCCAACCCGGACGTCGTGTTCATCTATCTCAACGAGGAGGAGAGCGCGCGCATGCTCAAAGAGCTGCGCAAGGACGACGTGAAGGCCCCGCTCGTCGGGGAGACGACGCTGATCGGCCAGAAAGTCATCGAGCTCGCGGGCGACGCCGCTAACGGCGCGATCGGGCATGTCGGCTTGACGACGGACGCACCGGTGCCGGCGCTCCGGGCCTACGGCGCAAAATTCATGGCCAAGTACCATTACGTGCCCGACCATAACGGGATCAAAGGTTACCTCGCGGTCTACATGATCAAGGCCGCGACGGAGAAGATGGGAAAGCTCGATCCCAAGGATCTCGCCGCGGCGCTGCACGGCTTGACCATCAAGGCCGACAAGGAGCCCGGCATCCTGCTCGACGTCACGATCGACGAGAACGGCGACCTCGATCGCGAGAGCTTCCTGGGCAAAGTCGTCAACGGCAAACAGGTGATCACTGAAGTTCTGCCCAAGATGAAGGACTGACCCGGCGCCGGACAAAGCGGCCGTTAGCCGCATCGCGAGGGCGAGTTGGCCAATCTCATCGCCATTGTCGTCTCAGGTCTCGCGACGGGCGCGCTCTATGCGCTCGTCGCGGTCGGCTTCACGCTCCTGTGGCAGACGTCGCAGACGATCAATTTCGCCCAGGGCGAGTTCGTGATGCTGCCGGCTTTCTTCATGCTGGCGGCGATGAACGCGGGCCTGCCGTTCTGGGCGTCGATCCTGATCGGAATCGCGCTTTCGACCGCGATCCTCGGCTTCGCCTTCAAGCGCCTGCTGGTCGACCCGATGCTGCGGCACGGCGTGCTGCCGCTGGCGATCGCCACCATGGCGCTGTCGACCTTCCTCAAGGAATTGGTCAAGACATTCTATTCCGCCGAGGCCTCGCCGTTTCCCTCGATTGCCCCTGAGGGCGATCTGCATGTTCTCGGCGTCGCGATCGCCTGGCAAAGCATCGCGGTCCTGATCGTCGCGATCGCGGCGGTGGTCGGGCTGCAGCTCCTGCTCGACCGGACGCGGTTCGGCCGCCAGATGCAGGCGGCGGCGCAGGATCCGACGGTGGCGCTCATTCTCGGCGTGCCCGTCGAGCGGATGATCCTCTACACCTTCCTCATCAACGGGGCGCTGGTCGCGCTGGCGTCGCTACTGATCTCGCCGATCTATCTGGCCAAATTCACCAACGGCGAGACTTTGGGCCTCGCCGCCTTCATCGCGGCGATCGTCGGCGGCTTCAACCAGATCCGCGGCGCGATCGCCGGCGGCCTCCTCCTCGGCGTCGTCGACAATCTCTCCGCCGAATATCTGTCGACGCAATATCGCGGCGCGATTCCGCTGGTGCTGCTGATCGTCATCATCCTCTTCCGGCCGAGCGGCCTGCTCGGGCGGCCAGAGGAGCGCACGGTATGAACCACGCCCTGCGCTCGCGCCTAGGCTGGACGGGCGGCGTTCTGGTGATGGCCTTTCTCCTGTTCGCGCCGCTCGAGTTCCACCGCTATGGCCTCGACATGATCAGCCAGTGGGCGGTGATGACAATCGCCGCGATCGGGCTCAATCTGACGCTCGGCTACGCCGGCCAGGTCTCGCTCGCGCAGGGCGCCTTCGTCGGAATCGGCGCCTACAGCGCGGCGATCCTCACCACCCACGGCTGGCCGCTCGGGCTCGCTCTCGTCGTGGCGATCGCGCTCTGTTTCGCCGTCGGCTGGATCCTCGGCTATCCGGCGCTTCGGGTGCAGCATCATTATCTCGCCTTCGTGACGCTCGCCTTCTCGACGCTCGCCTTCCTCGTCTTCCGCAACGAGGCCTGGGTGACGCACGGGACGGACGGCATCGACGGCGTTCCCAGGCCGACAGTTTTCGGGATCTCGACCAAGTCGCACCTGGCTTATTACTATTTTTGCCTCGTCGTGCTCGGGTTCGTCACGGCTGCAATGGCCTGGCTGGTGCGCTCCCCCTGGGGCCGCGCCTTCGTCGCCCTGCGAGAGAATCCCTTGCGCGCGCTTTCGCTCGGCGTCGATACGCGGCGCTATACGCTGATGGCCTTCGCCATCGGCTCCGCGCTCGGCGGAATCGCGGGCGCGCTCTATGCCCCGCTGGTCGGCCTCGTCGAGCCGCCAGCCTTCACGCTCACTCTGTCGCTCAGTTTGCTGATGATGGTGATCGTCGGCGGCTCCGGCTACTTTTTCGGGCCGTTCCTCGGCGCGATGGTCGCGGTGCTGTTGCCGGAATGGCTACGGTTCCTCGATAGCTATTATCTCATCCTTTATTCGCTCCTGGTGATGGGGCTCCTGATCTATTCGCCGACCGGCCTGATCGGCATTTTCGATCGCTACATGACCCACCGCCGCACGCTGACCGCCTCGGCCGCTCGGGCGTCGCTCGGTGCGTCGATCGAGGGGTCATGAGATGGCCCCGGTGCTCGAAGTCGCCAATATCAAAAAGCGCTTCGGCGGCATCGCTGCGGTGGACGGTGTTTCGTTCCAGGTGCGCGAGGGCGAGATCCTCGGCATCATCGGCCCCAACGGCAGCGGCAAGTCGACGCTGTTCAACTGCATCCTCGGCCAGTTGTCGCCGAGCGAGGGCGAGGTGATGCTCGACGGACGGGCCGTCACCGGGATGCGCCCGAGCGACCTCAACCGGCTCGGCGTCAGCCGCACCTTCCAACTCCTGCAGATCTTTCCGCGCCTCTCGGTGCGAGAAAATCTCATTCTTGCCGGGCAGGAGCACCAGGGCACGATGCTCTCCCGTCTCGTCGGGCCGCGCGACGCGGGACTGGGCGGCGGCGCCGACCGCATGATCGAATTCTTCCAGCTCGGCCATCTCGCGCACGAGCGCGCTGGAGGACTGTCCTACGGCCAGCAGAAGCTGCTCGACGCCGCGATGGCCTTCATGGCGGGGCCGCGCCTCGTGCTGCTCGACGAGCCGGCCGGCGGAGTCAATCCGACGATGCTCGCCAACCTGAAGGACCGATTGAAGACCTTCAACGTCGAGCGCGGCGCGACCTTCGTCGTGATCGAGCACAATATGGAATTCGTCATGGCGCTGTGCACCCGCGTCATCGTGCTCGCCGAAGGCAAGGTTCTGGCGGAGGGCTCGCCCGACGCAATCCGGGTGGACCCGGCCGTCATCGAGGCCTATCTTGGCCACTGACGCGATCGTCGAGATGGACAATGTCGTCGCTGGCTACGGCGCGATGACCATTCTCAATGGCGTAAGCTTCCGAATCGCGCCCGGCGCGATCACCACGATCATCGGTCCTAACGGCGCCGGCAAGTCGACTGTGTTCAAGACGATTTTCGGCCTGCTGCGCCCGCGCTCCGGAACCATCCGCGTGTCGGGGCGCGACGCGACCCGATGGTCGCAACGCGATCTCCTCGCGGCCGGCGTCTGTTACATTCCGCAGGGCCGCAATATTTTTCCCGAGCTCTCTGTCCGTCACAATATCGAGCTCGGCGCCGTGTCCGCCGGGCCGGAAATCAAGGATGTTCCGGCGCGCCTGGAGGCGGCGCTCGACCGTTTTCCGGCCTTGCGCCGCAAGGCGGACCGGCAGGCCTCGACGCTGTCGGGGGGCGAGCAGAAACAGCTCGAGATCGTGCGTGGCCTGCTGCTCGACCCCAAGCTCATTCTGATCGACGAGCCCTCGATCGGCCTCTCGCCCCTGATGGTGCAGGAAACCTTCTCCCTTCTGAGGCAATTGCGCGACAAGGGTGTTTCGATCCTAATGATCGAGCAGAATGCGCGCTCGGCCCTGAAGATGTCGGATCACGGCTTGGTGCTGGAGCTCGGACGGACCCGCATGCACGACACGGCGACGGCGATCCTCGGCGATCCCCGCGTGGCGCAGCTGTTTCTCGGCGGGATCATCGAAGGGTAGGCGTAGCGGATCTGATTCGCGATTCCTACCGTTTCTGACCGCGGCCGGTTCCGGGCCGAAGCGCGGCGAGCGCCTCCCGGGCTGCCCTCACCCCGCTGTCGTGAGCGCCGTGCGCGGTGGAGAAGTCCGAACTCATTCGTGGCTTCTCCGGCGAAGAACAGGCGGTCTTCGAACGGGCGGGCGAGTTGCTTCCGCGATGCGGCCTGGCCGGGCAGAGCATAGCTGTAGGCGCCGCCGATGTGGGTCGTGCGGCTCCATGAGGAGCCGACGAGCGGCTTGAGGCAACGCCGGACCTCCGTCCCAAACAGGGCGGCGAGCTCGCCTATGGCGCGATCGAAGCCCGCCACCGGACCGTTGTCCTCGATCATCTGCGCGCCTTCGCCGCCGAAAAAACACTCGACAACGTTACGACCGAATGGCCGGATATAATAGGCGGCCGTGCTCGGATCTCTTGGATTTCCGAGCTCGTGCGTCTCCGGAGCGAAGGGGCTTTGCCCGACGATCTCCAAGAAAAGCTTTTCGTTGCGGCCGAGTGGCAGCGAGCTTGCCGCCTCCCGCCAAGGGTCGAGCGCCTTTGGCGCCTTAATCGCCTCCCTGGCGAGGACAGTCGTAGACGGCGTCAGGATCGCGGCCCGGGCGTGAACGGCGCCCCTCTCCGTCCTGAGAGCGACGCCCCGCGGCTCGAGCTCGATGCCCTCGATCGGGGTCGCGAGACTTAGCGCCACCTGGGGCGGAAGGCTCGCGACGATCAGGTCGCCGTAGCCATTGGGCGCCCGCAGGTTGACGTCCGTCGCGGCCGCGTCATAAGCGAGATAGTCGGCCACGGAGACGCGATCGAGCGCCGCGCCGCTGATGAAGCCACCGATCGCCTGGACGTAACCGTTCCATTCGCCGTCTTTCGGAAGCGCGTCGGCGGCGCGGTCGCTCGGCGGAGGGGCGTCGGTCAGCCGCTCCATCCAGGCGGCGAAGGCCGCTCGGGCGGCTTTCTGCTCGTCCGGCGAAAAGCAGAGGTTTCGGTACTGCACGCCCCACTTGCCGGCCCGGCGATCGACCGTCACGCCGACCTCTTCGGCGATATGCCTCCAGGAATTGCGGTCGCCCGAGTGCAGCCAGCCACAGCCGAGGTCGAGCCGGTGGCCCGCGATCTCGACCGTCCAGGCGCGTCCGCCGAGCCGCGAGCTCGCCTCCAGCATAAGCGTCGAGCATTCGCTCGCCGCGAGCGTCCGAGCCGCCCCGATTCCCGCGGCGCCGCCGCCGATGATCACAACGTCAATGTCTTCATTCATCGAATCTCGCCCGGCGAGCCTTGGTCCGCCGGCACGATAAGGCATCAACCGGCAGGGCGTTCCATTGGAACCTGCAAAAGCAAGAATGTCAGGCTGCCGTCCCGATCTCCAGCGGTTTCATCGGCAGCTCGTATTCGCGCTTCGCGGCCTCCCCGGCGGGCGTCATTCTTTCGACCGCATTGGCGGCGTTCTGGCGCGCCGGCCCGTGGCCTGGATGCGGAACCGCGCCGCGCCTCTTCCAACCGCCGGATGTTTCACCGGATAGGCGAGCAGCCCGAACGCGTCCGCTTCCTTGCGCGACAGGACCGATCAGGCGACAGCGCGGTGCTCCGGACGCAGGATAGTTTCGAGCTCGGCCGTAGCGGCCTGGTAGGCGTCCCGAAGGATGTCGACGGCCCTGGCGACCTGCTCCTCGTCATGGTTCGTCATCACCTGAAGCCGGAATCGCGCTGCTCCCTTGGGCACGGCCGGAAATTCGACGAGATTGGCGACCAAGCCCCTTTGCGACAATTGTCGGCTGACCAGCCGGGCGAGCGCTTCGGTGCCCATCTTCACGGCGACGATCGCCGAGGGATCGCCGTAAATTTCCAAGCCAGCGTCGATCAACCTCGCGCGCAGTGAGCAAACGTTGCGCATGAGCGCCTCGCGCCGTTCGCGCCCCTCCTGCGATTCGACGATTTCGAAGGCTTTCAAGGCGACCGCGGCTTGGATCGGCGACAAGGCGTTCGAGAAAGTGGTCGGGGTGCTGAAGTAACGAAGATATTGCTGAACACCGCGCGAGGGCGTGGCCACGAAGCCGCCGTTGGACGCAAACGTCTTCGAGAAACTGCCCATGACGATGTCGATTTTTCCGATCATCTTTTGCAAACCGATGTGGCCGCGACCGTCCTCGCCGATGCAACCGAGGTCGTGGGCTACGTCGACCATCAGGGTCGCGTCATATTCGTGGGAGATTTCTGCGAGCGCTGCGATGTCCGGCGTATCGGAATCCATCGAGAACAGGCTCTCCGTGACGACGAGCACGCCGTTCGTCGTGTCCTTGGCGCGGATGCGGGCGAGCCAGCGACGCGCCGACTCGATTTCGAGATGCCGAAATCGATAGACATTCTTCGTCGCCGCGGCCGCTCCCTCCTGCAGGCAGGCATGCGCGAGACAGTCCATCACGATATGGTCGCTCGAGCGCACGAGTCCCTTGATCGCGCCGAATCCGGCCGCGAAGCCCGTCGGAAACAAAACCGTGCGATTCATGCCCAGGAATTGCGAGATCCTGCGCTCGAGGGCGATCGAATGCGGCGTGTTGCCAATGAAGGCCGGCGATCCGGCGCTGTGAACGCCGTAACGTTCAATCGCCTCGTGTGCGGCCTGGCGGACGGCGGGGTGGAAGGAGAGGCTGAGATAGTCCTGCGAGCCGAAATTCACGCCTTGCGTCCTGCGGCCCAGATCGTCGGAAACGGCGCCGGCCGGCCGCGGACCGGCATCGGTCGATCGCGAATACGGCCAGAACCCCTCCTTGAAGCGCCGGTATTGCCAGTCGTGAAATCCCTCGATTCTCCCGAACAGATCGGACCCCTCGACGACCTTGTATTCGCGCAGGCTGCCGGTGAGCGTCGACGGCAGCGCTGAGTTGCGATTGCGTTGCATTACACCCTCTCGTGAATCGGTCGCGGATTCGGGGCTCCCTCCCGAATTGGCGAAAGCTGGCGCTCGATTTTTCTGACGAGCCGAGCGAAATCGATCGGCTTGGTGTCGAAATCGCAACAGCCGACCTCGACGCTGCGAGAGCGGTCGATCTCCAGCGCATGGGCCGTGATCGCGATGACCGGCGTCGTGCGGAGCGCCTCGTTCGCGTGGATGAGCTGCGTCGCCTCCCAGCCGTCCATGGCGCCGAGGGCGACGTCCATAAGCACGAGGTCGGGCCGCGCCTCGTCGGCCATTCGCACGCCCTGCGGACCGTCCTCGGCGCACACGACCTCGTAACCCGCGCGCGTCAGCCGTCGACTGAGCATGTCGCGGTTGAATTCGTTGTCTTCGACGAGCAGGATGAGCATGGCTCTCCTCCGGTTAGGCTGCTGCCGCGAGATCGTCCGCCGGGCGTTCCGTCTCACGCGCTTTGCCTCGATGGCGAGGCAAAGCGACGACGACCGTCGTCCCGACGCGCGGCGCGGTGCGCATCGACAGCGAAGCGCCCATGAGGTCGCAGAGCCGCTGGCAAAGCGGTAGACCGAGACCCGCGCCGCCGTATTTGCTCGCGCTGACGTCGTCCCGCGTGTTGAACGTCTCGAACAGGGCCGGCACGAGTGCCTCCGCGATGCCCGGGCCCTTGTCGGCCACCGAAATCTCCACGGAATTTCTCGCCGGGCCCGAACTCGGTCGCTCTGGCGACGATCTCCACGTCACCCTCCGGCGCGTGACAGACGGCGTTTTCGATCAACGCGTCGAGGATTTGTTCGAGCTTCGCGGCGTCTGCATCGACCATGCCAGGGGCGCCTTCGCTTCGCAGCGAAATCCTGCGCCCCTCGATCCGCCTGGCCCAGCGGTCGGCTACCTCCCGCAACAGGCAGACGACATCGACCGGCTCGAGGAAAACCTCCATCTTGCCGGCCTCGATCTTCGACAAATCGAGGATCGCGTTGACGAGATGGAGAAGCTGAAGGCCAGCGTCGTTGATCCGCTTCAGATCGGAGACGCCCTGCGAGTCGACTTGGGGATCAGTATCCTCGAGCAGCATATGGCTGTAACCGATGATGGCGTTCAACGGCGTCCTGAGCTCGTGACTGGTCTTCGCCAGAAAGTCCGCCTTTGCCGCGCTTGCCCGCTCGGCCTCCGACACTGCCAGGCGCAATTGGCCCGCAGTCTCGAGATGCTTGCGCACCTCTTTCTCGAACTCGCCTTGCGAAGCCAGGATGCGTGCGTAGAAGAGCGCCATCATCGAAACGTAGATCGACGCGCTGATGATCGAGATGAGGCCGATCCCCTGCATGTCGGCGAGAGGAATGGTTTGCGGAAAATGAAATCCGGCGAACAGGGCGATGAAGGCGAAGAGGCTCGTCACGATTTGCAACAGGATCGCGGCGCAATTCCTGACGCTCGCGTTCAGATAGAAGAAAGCGAGCAACGGAACAGTCACCAGCCACGGCAGGAACGGAGATGAAAGACCTCCGTAGAAAAAGCAACCCCACAATATCGCGAAAATAAGGTTCTGAATTGACGCGAAGCACAGCAGGGCGTATCGGTTTGTGTACTTGAGCGCGAATGGATAGGCCCAGAAGCTGCAAATCGAGCCGGCGAGTACGGACAGCGTTGCGGCGTCCTTCGGGTCCAGCCACAGCAAGTAGACAGGAATAACGTTGCCGAGGATTGGCCCGAACAAATGGCTGAAAAGGAACATGCGCGCGCGGGTGCGCATCTCGCGGTCCGCGAGAAGATTGTCGGGAATGAACCAGTCGATTACGGGCGTTATGGCGGCGTTAAACGTCATCTTCGGTCCTAATTTGGTCGTCGCAATCATACTTCGCCAGCGTTAGCGACGATATAAACAATAAGGTAAACCGAGACTTTCGTTTTATCAATCGATAGATCAAATAACGCAGCGCTATCGACCATATTACAACTTATTAACCAAGTTGGCGGAAGGGCGACAGGTTGACCTATAGTAAAGAATGGGGAGATTAGCTCGATTGCAATACAACGCTAATTCGTTTTCAAGATGGTCAAATTTGTAGGAGATCGGCTCTGACGAGACGCAGATTGATGCTTTCCTTCGCGCTAGGCGTTGTAGACTGGTTCATTCCGGAGCGCTCCCGGCGCAGCAAGTCCGACCTTGGGCGGGCCCGCACCTTCGTTTTCACCCATCTGATCGGGCCCGCCAGCGGCGCGTCGATCGTCGCCTTTCTCTTCATGATCGACCCGTCGCCGGGCTTCCACGTCCCCCTGATCGCGATCGGAATAGCGTGCTTCTGGCTGCTTCTCCCCTTGCTGCAGGCGACAGGCAATCTCCCCCTGGTCGCGATCGTCTCGGTTCAGACGCTGATCGCGGTGACTCTGTTCGGGGTATACAACTACGGCGGCGTCAGCTCGCCGTTTCTGGCGTGGTTGCTGATCGCGCTCGCCAATGGCTTTTTCTACCTCAGCGACCGGCCTTGGACCGTATTGGCGATCTTCGTCGTGAATGTCGCGGCGTTCATCGCGATTTGGTGGGCGGGCGGAAATCTTCCCGTCCGCGTTCCGATGGAGCAGATGTCCGACGTCGGCATCGTGTCCGTCACCAGCGCGACCCTCTACATGGCTTGGCTGGCGATCTACTATGGCCGCCTCTTGACGTCCGAATCGGCTCTGGAGCGCGAGGCCCAGCGGCATCGCCGGACAGCCGAACAGCTCGCCGACGCGAAGGACAAGGCCGAGCGGGCGAGCCGCGACAAGTCGATCTTTCTCGCCAAGATGAGCCATGAATTGCGAACGCCTCTCAACGCCGTCATTGGTTACAGCGAGATTCTGCAGGAAGACGCCGAACTGTCGGGCGACGCCCGGCGAGAAAAAGATCTCTCGCGGATCACCGCGGCCGGCAAGCACCTGCTGTCGCTCGTCACCGACATCCTCGACATCACGCGGATCGAAGCCGACGAGATGGAATTGCAGATCGCCGACTTTTCCGTCGCGCGCTTGATCGAGGACGTCGCGGCGACAGCGGCGCCCCTGGCGAAAGCCAACGGCAACCAGCTGGTGACCCGCGTCGATGCCGCCATCGGGAGCATGACCTCCGACCAGTTGCGCCTGCGCCAGGCCGCGATCAACCTCATGAGCAACGCCGCCAAGTTCACCTGCAACGGCCTCATCGAGCTCTCGGCCCGTCGTTTGCGCCTCGAGTCCGGCGACTGGATCGACATCGAGGTGCGCGACACCGGGATCGGCATCGCGCGAGACGATCTGAAGACCATTTTCCAGGACTACAAGCAGGTGAATTCCGTCGAGGCGCGCAAGCGTAAAGGAACCGGCCTCGGTCTCGCGCTGAGCCAGAGGCTGTGCATGATGATGGGAGGGAGCATTTTCGTTGACAGCGAACTGGGCCACGGAGCGCGGTTCACGATTCGCGTTCCCGCGATCCTTGACGCCGCCGCCGATCGAGCGGCCTGCGACCAAGGAGCCGAGGCGCCGATCGCCGCGCTGGCGTGAACAGCGGAAGAGGACACTCCATGAGCTCCTTCGCCCACACGGCATCGGCGACGTCAGGGACGACGTCCCAAGAACGGGCGTTTCCGGCCGCCAAGCTGCTGATCGTCGACAACCCCACGGACAATCGCACGACGTTGTCGCGCCGGTTTGCGGAGGGCGGATTCGAAATCGTCGAGGTCGATAACGGCACGGAGGCGCTGAGGCTCGTTCAGGGACGCTCGTTCGACGTCATGCTGCTCGACATGACGCTGCCGGACATGAGCGGAACGGAGGTCCTGCGTCGGATCCGCGAGAAATTCTCGGCCTCGCTGCTGCCGGTCATCATGATGACCGCGAACAGTCAAGCCGAGGACATCATCGAGGCGATGAAGATAGGCGCCAACGATTACGTTAGGAAACCCATCGACTTTTCGATCGCGCTGGCGCGGGCGAGCAACCAGGTCGCGCGTCGCCGCGCGGAACTGGAGCTGCGCGACGTCAACGCGACCGCGGGACCGGACGAACGCGAGCATCCGGCTGTCAAACTGCTGATCGTCGACGACATCGCGGACAATCGCGCCGTGCTTTCCCGCAAATTCGTGAGACGCGGATTCGAGATTGTCGAAGCCGATTGCGGCGCGGAGGCGCTGAGGCTCGTTCACGAGCAGACATTCGACGTGGTGCTCCTCGACGTGATGATGCCGGACATGGACGGCAGGGACGTCCTGCGCCGGCTTCGCGAGACATTTTCGGCCTCGGTCTTGCCGATCATCATGGTGACTGCCAAGGCCCAGCCGGAAGACGTTGTCGAAGCCTTGAAGATCGGCGCCAACGACTACGTGACGAAGCCCGTCGACCTTTCCATCGTTCTGGCGCGGGTAAACAATCAAGTGGCGCGCCGTCGGGCTGAGGCTGCGATTCGCAAGGCAAACGAATCGTTGCTGAACGCGATGACTCACCTCGAGCAACGGGTCGCGCTGGAAAAGAAGATCGCGCATCTCGCGCATCACGACATGCTGACGGGGCTGCCCAACCGCTTCGCTTTTGATGAAAGACTTAACGCGGCGCGCCACCTCGCGCGCGATACAGGCGCTCAGCTCAGTCTTCTGTTCATCGATCTCGACGGCTTCAAGAACGTCAATGACACGCTCGGACATGCGATCGGCGACGAATTCCTGAAGGAAGTCGCTGGCCGGCTGACGAATGTCGTCGGGGCAAACGACTTCTGCTCCCGGCTCGGCGGAGACGAGTTCGCGGTTGTTCATGTTTCCAGGGATGTTCGTACGACGGCCGGGGCGCTCGCGCAGGCGATCATCTCGGCCGTCGACGGTTGTAACGCCATCGGAGGGCACCAGGTCTTCGTTGGCGCGAGCGTCGGCGTCTCTTTGCTGGAGGACGGCGACAATGATACGGAGACCCTGTTGAAGCGAGCCGATCTCGCGATGTACCGCGCGAAGGCCGACGGGCGCGGCGTTTATCGGTTCTTTGAAGCGAATATGGCCGATCAGGCGAAACTGCGTCGAAACTTGGAACTCGATTTACGCCGGGCGGCCGAGAACGCCGAGTTGCGGCTCTATTACCAGCCGATTGTCGGCCTCAAGGAGCGTAAGGTCGCAGGCTTCGAAGCGCTGATGCGCTGGGAGCATCCGACGCGCGGCTTCGTGCCGCCGAGCGAATTCATCCCACTTGCTGAAGAAACCGGCCTTATCGTCCCGATCGGCGAATGGGCTTTGCGGCAGGCTTGCGCTGACGCTGCGCGATGGCCGAACTATTTGCGAGTCGCGATCAATCTGTCGCCGGTTCAGTTCCGCAGCACGGGCCTCATCTCGGTGGTCATGAGCGCGCTCAGCGCTTCCCAATTGCCGGCGGAACGGCTCGAACTCGAAATCACCGAAAGTGTCGTGCTGCGGAACAGCGCACAGAACATGTTTATTTTAGGCCGGCTGCGCGAACTGGGCGCCCGGATTGCGCTCGACGATTTCGGCACCGGTTATTCCGGCCTGGGCTACCTTCGCGCGTTCCAGTTCGACAAGATCAAGATCGACCAGTCCTTCATACAGGAAATGCTCAGGCATCCGGAAAGCTGCGCAATTGTGCGGGCCGCCATCGGCTTGGCGGGAAACCTCGGCCTTTGCACGACAGCCGAGGGGGTCGAGAGCCTCGATCAGCTGGAATCCCTCGTTGCCCAGGGCTGCACCGAGGTACAAGGCTTTCTGTTCAGCAAGGCGCAACCCAACGCCAATGTGCCCGCCATGATCGAGGAGATCGATCGCCGGATTGACACGAGAAGCTTAGGGGTATCGACGGACCTTTAGCGGTCGAACTCAACCTTCTCCCGCGGGCGGGAGAAGGTTGCGCTATAGGGCGTTTGGAAAGACGCCCGTTGCGGGCGTAGGCGAAGGTGGCTGTGTGCGGTTCGACCGCTATGTTGACGAGGCGCCGAGCCCGAATCCATGCCAAGTTTTTGCAAGAGCCGCCCATTGCCGTTTTGAGCGTTTTCAATGGCTTGGACACAGCAAGGGAGAAGATTCGCGAGCGTCCCGGCGCGCAATGGACACTCGGCGTGGAATTATATCTCCTGGGCTCGAATTTGGGCGACATGGCCTATGTTCCCTATTTGTACCAGAATATTCGATTTTCCGCAAGGCGGAGCCGCGAAAAATTTCGCCGGCGTCGGCTTCTCAGTTGCGGCAAAAGCGCAATCCCTCCGATCGGCGCCGCCGCTGCCCCAAGCAGGCGCAACGGCGTCATCATCGGGCCGCACGACGCGTACTGCAGCAAGAGGAAAGACGGAGACGGCAACCGGGAACAGCGATGTTTATTCGATTGAACAGCGAATTAATTCGCGAGAGCAGGCCGTCTGGCGCGACAGAACAGCGATCGCCATTTGGCCTCGCCGGCCATCGGAACGTCGCGAGGTGGCGGAGGGTCGCGCGCGGGCCTGTGGCCAAGGCCCCAACCGCTCTCGGCCTGAGTGTCCGCAGGCGGCGCGGATCGATCCACGGCGACGTAATTTCGACGAGTCCACGGTTGCGCGTTTGACCCCGAATGAGGTCGGCGAAGGGGGCAAGTATCGAGTTCCAGGTGTGCGCCGGGTTAACACGGAACAGCCCCGTCACCGAAGCGTTGTAGCCGGGCCCGCAAGGGCGGGCGCAGCTGCAGCACGCTCTGCGAGAGCGGGCGTAGAGGGGGCCACCATGCGTTTCATCCTTCTCATCATCGTGATCATCCTGCTCATCGGCGCACTGCCGACATGGCCCTACAGCTCCGGCTGGGGCTATTATCCGGCCGGGGGCCTGGGGACAATTCTGATCATCCTGCTCATCCTGGCGCTGGTTGGGATCATCTAATCAGCCGGATGACCCCGTTCAGAGGTCGCGGGCAGACGCTCGCGCCCGCCGTGCGCCTGAGGCCAGCAGGAACGCCGCGCCGCCAAGGGCCAGAATGGGAAGGATGCGCCTCAGGCCGACTGTCTGCGCGACCTGAAGCCCAAGCGCGACAAACCGAGGATCGACGAGGGGCGACGAGGCTGCATCCGCGGCGGCGCGTTCACGCTCTAACCGGCGATGTCTGACAGAGAGGATCGCGTAGAAAGCGAGAAGGGTCAGCGTCCCGAAAAGGAATACCGCAAAGCCGATGAGACAGGCGTAGACGGCGCCGAACTGGTTTAGCGCGAAAATGAACCCAGCCGCGCAGAGAAAGCCGATCGAGATCACCGCGGCGCTTAGGCAGACGGCGGCGAGGATTACGAGCAGGAGCGCGCTCCGCGCCTCGCGCTTAAGGCGGCCGTAGATCTTCTCGAACATCCGCGCCGTCACCGGCGCCAAGCAACGCCCATGATGAAGCCGACGCCCAGAGCCAGCGAGACCGCGGCGATCGGGCGATCCTGGATGACGTCGCTCAGCATGTCCGCAACCGAGGAGGCGGCATTCTGCGCCGCGTCGACGGCGGCTCCTGCGCTTTCCGACGCTCCGGACACCGCCGAATTTACATTGGCGCGAGCTCGGCGCAGGCCGCCGCGGCCCTGGCTCTGGGCGGCTGCGGCGAGAGCGCTGACCGCTTCGGCGATCTGCTCGGAAAGATGGGCGATTTCGTTCTTCACGGCGGACAGGTCCTTCTGTACGCTTTGCGCGGCGTCCTTGGTAGCGTCGTTCATCTTGGCCTCCGCGAATTCCAGGCGAGAAACGCGCGTCATGCGACGGGTGTTCCCATCAGCCCGAGCCATTCGGGCTCAGGTGTTCCTTCAGGATCAGTCCGACGATCAGCAGTGGCGAGGAGAGAAAAGCCCCCATAGGTCCCCACATCCAGCTCCAGAAAAGGAGCGACAGGATCACGGCGAGGTTGTTGATTTCGAGCCTTCGTCCGATGATCAGCGGGGTGATGAACTGGCCCTCGGCAAACACAACCAGCATGAAAAGTCCGGCCGGCACGAGGCCTGCTCCGAGGCTCGGAGCGGTAATGATCCCGACCAGAGCGAACACAACGATCATCAGGACTGGGCCGACGATCGGGATGAAGTTCAGAGTGGCGGCCAGCGCGCCGAAGCCGAAGGGGAAAGGCGTGCCGGTGACGGCCGCGATCCCGCCTGCTGCGGCGCCGACGCAGAGGTTGATGGAGGCGACGGTCAGGAGATAGACGGCCAGGCTCGCCTCCACCTCGTTGAGGATCCTCAGGACGGTGAGGCGCGAATCGCGGCTCGCGAAGGTCATGACGAGAGCGCGCCTCAGATCCGGCCACCAGGAAATGAAGAGGAGCAAGACCACCAGGAAATAGATGAATCCGGTTACTGGCGGGGTCAGGACCCCGAGCGTGGTTGGAACCCATTCGAGGCTCGGCAGCGGAATTGCGGGTTGAGCGTTCGATGGATTGATGCCGATCGAGAGTTCGAAGTGGCGCCATCGGTCCATGAGGCCGTGGAAGACCTGGAGCTTGGCGCCGATCTGCGGGATGCGGCCGGCGAGATCCGCCAGCGGCGAAGCGATCAACGCGACGACGAGGCCGATGATGAGCGCGGCGCCCACCGCCATCAAGGCTGCGGTCAGCAGCCGAGGCACGCCCCGCTCCTCGAGGGCGCGGGCCGCCGGCGACATCATGACGCCGACGACGAACGCGGTCACCACGGGAATGAGGGGTTCGCGTGCGAAATAGAGGGCGGCGGCGACCGCGATGACGGCGAGAATGGCGAGCGACCAAGCGGAGACCAGGCGAGGCCAGTCCGCCTGCGGGGCGTCTTCTTCCTCTTCGTCGACAGACTGAATCGTCCGCAATTGCCCCTGGCGCATTGACCCCGCCCGATTCGGCCAAGCTTCGGCAGTTGCCGAACCCGAGCGTCGAAAGCCATAAACCGGCGAACGGCGGGATGGTTCCCGCGTGTGGCGCTCGCGGAACGGGAAGCGCCTACGAGCGCGGCGGCGCCATCGCCTTCATGATCTCAGGCTTGACCTCGCTTTCGAGCGTCTCGGCCGTTATGGGGCCAACGACCTTGTAGGCGATCGTCCCGTCGCCCCTGACGATGAACGTCTCGGGCACCCCGTAGACACCCCAGTCGATTCCCGCCCGACCGTCCGGGTCGAGGCCGACCTTGGCGTAGGGGTCGCCCATGGCGCCGAGAAATCGGCGCACGTTGCCGGGCAAATCCTTCTGCGCCACCCCGTAGATGGCGAGGCCCTTCGCTTCGAGCGTGTCGTCCTCGGCAAGCGCTATCAGTTGGGGATGCTCGACGTGGCAGGGCTCGCACCAGGAGGCGAAGACGTTCACGATGCTGACGTGGCCTTGACGAAGATCGGAGCCGGCCAGACCTGCCGCTCCGTCGAGACCGGCGAGCGCCAGGGGCGGCGCGCTCTGGCCGATCAGGGCGGAAGGCAGCCGCGACGGGTCGCCGGCGTTCAGCCGCACGAACAGGAGCGCCGCGAGGAGGGCGAAGGCGGCAAGCGGGAGAAACGCCAGCCAGCGCCGTGGCCGACGCGCGGTCTCTGCGGTCGCGCTCATGAACGGTGATCCAGTGAGCCGCGGCGGGCGGCGTCGAGCGCCCGGGTCGCCTCATCGAGATGGGCGCTCAAGCGCCGATAATCGAACACGACCGTTCCGATCATGACCGCGATAACGAGAGCGGCAATGGAATAGGCGGCGACGACGAAGCCGATGTGCGGGTCGGACATCATCGGCTCATTGCGCCTTTCGCGGCGAAGGAGGGAGCGAACTGGTCGCCCTCGGCGGCCGCGAGCATCGTCACCCGCGCGACGCGCCGGCGCAGGACCTCGTTGCGGATCGCCATCAGATGCAGCGTCAGGAAGAGAAGGGTGAAGGCGAGCGCCATCACGATCAGCGGCCACAGCAGCGATGGCGCGATCGTCGGGCCGCCGAGGCGGAACACGGACGCCGGCTGATGCAGCGTGTTCCACCAGTCGACCGAGAATTTGATGATCGGCAGGTTCACGCAGCCGACCAGGGTGAGGATCGCGGCGGCGCGGGCCGCCCTGCCCGGATCCTCGATCGCCCGCCACAGCGCAATCAGGCCGAGATAGAGCAGGAACAGCACCAGGACCGAAGTCAGGCGGGCGTCCCACACCCAATAGGTTCCCCACATCGGCTTGCCCCACAGTGAGCCGGTCGCAAGGCATATGAAGGTGAAGCCTGCGCCGAGAGGCGCCGCAGCCTTCTGCGCGGCGTCCGCGAGCGGGTGCCGCCAGACGAGCGTGCCGAGCGCGGCCGCCGCCATCACGCCGTAGACGAAGGTCGACATCCAGGCGGCTGGCACATGCAGGTACATGATCTTCGCGGTCTCGCCCTGCTGGTAGTCGGGCGGCGCCATGAAGGAGAGCGTCAGGCCGACGGCAAACAGCGCCGCCGTCGCCGCCGCGAGCCAGGGAAGGACGCGGCGCGTGAGATCGACGAAGATCGTCGGGTTAGCGAGATTGGGCATCGGCAGGCCCTTCTAACGCCCTGCACGATGAGGGGCAATTGCGGCGGATCGGCGCATGCCGACGCGCCCCGCGTCGGGCGGCCAATTCCCTGGTTACAGGGAAAAATGCAGGGAAGATCCCGCGATTCGGCCAGTTTTCGGAAAAACCGTCGCGAAAAGCCAAACGAATCAACCCGGTTCCGGCAAAATTCCCTGCTCGGCCGAACAGGGAAATTCTTTCGCCGTGCAGGGAATTCAAATTCCCTGCTCGGTCGAAAGCAGGGATATCTCGCGCCCTGTTCGCGCGTCACGCAGCCCGCACCGCTTCAATGGGCGATCTTCTCCAGCGCGAGGTTAGTGGTCCGCGGCCCGAAGATCCCGATCGTCGCCATCACGATCGCCATCGCCGCGGCGATGAAGACGAAGACGCCGAAGGCGCCGAACCTGTCCAGCACGAAGGCGATGACGAAGGAGGAGAAGATGACCGAGAGCCGGCTCCAGGAATAGACGAAGCCGGCGGCGCGCGCCCGGATGCCGGTCGGAAACAGCTCCTGCTGGTAGGCGTGGAAGCTGTAGGAGAGGATGTTGTTTGCGAGCGTAAGCCCCAGGCCCATGGCGATGATGAGGGCCGCCTCGCGCGCCTGACCGAATATGAGACCGAAGCCGAGGATCAGGAAGGCCGCGCCGACGATGATCCATTTGCGCTCGAACCGGTCGCCGAAAGCAAAGCCGATCAGCGGCCCGACCGGCGCGGCGAGCGCGATGATCGTCGTATAGCCGAGGCTGGTCGAGACGGTGATCCCCTGTTTGACGAGCAGGGAAGGGACCCAGTTCGCGAAGCCGTAGAATCCGACCGTCTGGAAGATGTTGAAGACGCTCATGAGGATGACCCGGCCGCGCACGCCCGGAACCCAGAGGTCCATGAAGGAGCTCGCCGGCGCGATCGGCTCGTCCGGGCCGGGCGGCGGCAGCGGTTTTCCATATTCGGCCGCGACTTTGACTTCGATGCCCTTGAGCGCGCGGTCGGCCTCGGCGAGACGGCCGTGCTTGGCAAGCCAACGCGGGCTCTCCGGCAGGGTTCTGCGCAGGAACACCACGACCGGGGCGGCGAGCGCCCCGATCAGCACCACCCAGCGCCAGCCTGCGATCCCGAGCGGCGCCGCAGGCACGAGCATGTAGGCGAGGAAGGAGATGATCGGCACACAGCAAAAGCCGATCGCCTGGTTGACGGCGAAGGCGCGGCCGCGCAAACGCTTCGGCGCGAGTTCGCTGACATAGGCGCCGATGGTCACCATCTCGAGACCGAGGCCCACTCCGGAAACGAAGCGCCAGGCGTTGAGGCCGAAGGCGTCGGTCTGCAGCGCCACCATGATGTTGGCGGCGGAGTACCAGAGGAGCGACCAGGTGAAGATCGCCCTCCGCCCATAAAGGTCGGCGAGGAAGCCGCACAGGATCGTGCCGACGAAGAGGCCGGCGAACAGAGCGGCGATGAAGCTCGCGACCCCCGTGGCGCCGAACAGCCCGACGGTCTTTGCCGTGAGCACGCCGGACTTGACGAGGCTCGGCGCGACATAGGCGGTGAACAGGAGGTCGTAGAGCTCGAAGAACATGCCGAAGCCGAGCAGCACGAGCATGGTCCAGATCGTGCGCGTCGCCGGCAGCCGGTCGATGCGGGCCGAAATGGAGCCGGCAGTCAAGGCCACTGCTCTGCTGTCGGTCATGTTTCCTCGCCCTTGTACGCCGGGGCAATTCTCTCGCCCAAGTCCGCCTAGCAGATGCGCCCTTTAGGGGCGGTGTCAAATGGGCCGCAGCCGGGCAATTCGCAAGGCCGCTCACCGAGGAGGCGCCTCCGGCCTGCCTCGAGGTTTTCGCCCGAGTTCCCTTGCGAACAAATAGGTCGTGGGCGCGCCACCTCGGCCGTTCAGGCTCCTGGCGCCCCTGATCGAATTAGGCTCGGCCGAGCGGCAGGCAGAGACTGCCAAAAAAGCCCAAATAACACCTTCAATTTCGGGCGATGAGGGGCGGGAGTCCCCGGCTTTGAGCCGCGATGAATGGCAAACACGAGCGGAGCGCGCCTACAGGGGTCGCCTGGGCAAGGATCGGAGTTTGGGCGAAAGCCCGCAGTCAGATGTGAGCCCAAGCTAGAGTTTGCTGTCCCAAGCCGACATCGCGCCGTTCAAAAAATCATACGCACCCCGCGTTTCAGTGGCCTACGCTATGTAAAAGATAGTTGCATAACTTGGCGTGCGTTTGCTATGATTGCACATGACGATTTACGGATATGCACGGGTAAGCACCGACGGGCAGACGCTTGACGCCCAAGTGTCGGCGTTGACGGCCGCCGGAGCCGTGCAGGTGTTCCGCGAGACGGCCGGCGGAGCCAGGACCGACCGGCGCGAACTGGCGGGCACCGTCAAAGTCCTTGACGCAGGCGACACCTTGCTTGTCACGCGCCTCGATCGGCTGGCGCGATCCATCCGCGACCTCTTGAACATTCTCGACGCGATAGCGAAGGCCGGAGCCAGTTTCCGCTCGCTCGGCGACGCATGGGCGGACACCACCACGCCGCAGGGGCGCTTGATGCTGACCGTGCTCGGCGGGCTTGCCGAGTTCGAGCGCGACCTGCTCCGCGCCCGCACCGGAGAAGGCCGTGTCCGCGCCAAGGCGCGCGGCGTCCATATGGGACGCCCGCCGAAGCTTACCCCTCACCAGAAGCGCGCGGCGCTGAAAGCTCTCGCTGACGGCAGGGCGACGCAAGCCGACCTGGCTCGCCGGTTCAATATCAGCCAGAGCACGATTTCGCGGCTGGCGGAGAAGGCCACGCCTCTGCCCTTGCCCGCTCGGCCGGCGCTCGACGCCGAGACGCAACGCGCGGCACGCGCCTTCATGCAGCGCCTCGAGGGCAAGTATCCGGCGATCGAGGGGCTTGTGTTCGGCAGCCGCGCCCGCGGCGACCACAAGCCGGACAGCGACGCCGATCTTGCCGTCATTCTCAAAGGTGAGCGGGGCGACCGTTACAAAGTCTCCGGCGATATGGCGGGCATTGCTTTCGACGTGATGCTTGAAACGGGAATCCTCGTCCAAGCCCTGCCTCTTTGGGAAGGCGAGTTGAGGCAGCCCGAACGGTTCAGCAATCCCGCTCTGATCGACAACATCAAGCGCGAAGGATTGCGACTATGAGCAGAGCCGACCTTGCCGTCGCCGGTTACATGGGCAAGGCCGAGCGCGCTTTGGACGAGGCGCGCCTGCTCTTGCGCGACAAGAGAACTGAAGGAGCGTGCAGCCGCGCTTATTACGCGATGCGCGACGCGGCGCATGCCGCCTTGCTTGTGACCGGCTTTGAGTCACCGGAGGCGATCATAAAGACGCATCACAGCTTAATCGCTGAGTTCGGCAAGAAGCTCGTTCTCGGCGGCCGGATCGATGCAACCTTTGGCCGCATGTTCAACAAGGTGCAGGATATGCGGCGGCTCGCCGACTACAGCGCCGAGCCGCCGCCGCTCGAAGAGACAAGATCGGCTGTCGAACAGGCCGAGGCTTTTGTTGTCGCGATCCGTAGCTTGATTGAGCGGCTTACGCTATGAGCGCCGCAAACACGATCCCGAAAGCTAAACCTGCCGCCGTCTGGCCGTCACAGATGCAGCTTTCGCCTTAGCCCGTAGGCGAAGGCCTGCGAAAGGCTCTGCACCCGGCCTTGCAGAGCCTGTTCCGGCAGGGCCTGGTCGGTCGGGCTCGGGAAATAGGTCGAGGTCGCCGTCACTCTGGCCTGCCTCCCGTTCAGGGTCGCGACGCCTCTCATGATGTCGGGGTCGGCGGGGCCGCCACCGCCGAGATAGATCGAGTTGACGGTCACGCCGAGCGTCGCTGCGCCGGGGTCGCCCGGCGCCATCCGGCGAGCCAGAACCTGGCCGAGGTACCCGGGCAGAGCCTGCTGCGCCCAGGCCGCGGTCGGATTGCCGACCTCCGCCACCAGCGGCGTCGTGTCGACCTGAATACTTCCAATGTGGATCCCCGGCGCGGTCGGCTGCGCCGCGGCCGTCTGCACGGCGACGGTCTGCGGGCTGTTGCAGGCGCTCAAGGCCGCCGCCACGACGGCGGCGCAAACGACCAGCGCCGTGCGGCGCGTCGAAAAGGAAAACGCCATGTCTTAGGTCCGCCCTGCCCCTAATGCGATCGCCCCTGTCGAGCGAGGAAAAGAATCGCCTCGACAGCGATAGCACTTTCCCGTTCGCGTCTCCAATTGGCCGGCCGGCGGCGCTCGCGGCGGCAGGCCGAAGCCTGCCGCCGGGCGGTAAACGAGGCGCTCAATGCATTCCGGCGGCGGTCTCGTGCATCGCCGTCAGGGCCTGATCGAGAGTGAAGGTGTTCGGCTTCTGGATGGGCGGAAAGTCCTTGAAGGTCGCCGCCCATTGCGCCGCCGCCGCCTGCGCGCCGTAGATCATCGGGATGTGATCGATGTACCACTCCCAATATGAGTTCGACGTCTGATCCGCACGCTCAAAAGGATCGGTGCGGAGGTTGTAGATTTTCGGTATCCTCAGCCGGGTGAACGGCTCCGCCCACACCTGCAGCGTGCCGTGGCAGCGTTGCTCCATGAACGCAATTTTCCAATTGTCGTACCGCATGCCGAGCACGTCGCCGTCGTCGCTCAGATACATGAAGAAATTGCGCGGGCTCTTTTTTGCTTCGCCGGTGAGATACGGCATGAGGTTGTACGCGTCGAGATGATTCTTGTAGGTGCGCCCGATCGCCTGATAACCGGCCTTCAGCTTCTCGATGATGTCGGGCTCGCCGGCCATGGCGAGAAAGGTCGGGAACCAGTCGTGGTGCTGCACGATCTCGTTTGAGACCTGCCCCGGCTTGATCTTGCCCGGCCAGCGCACGAGGAGGGGAATGCGGAAGGCGCCTTCCCAATTGGTGTTCTTTTCGCTGCGGAACGGCGTCATGGCGCCGTCCGGCCACGAATTCATGTGCGGGCCGTTGTCGGTCGAGTACATGACGAAAGTGCTGTCGGCGATGCCGAGCTCGTCGAGAAAGTCGAGCGCCTGGCCGACGTTCTTGTCGTGGTCGATCATCGTGTCATGATAGGGCGATTGCCAGCGGCCCGCCTGCCCGATGCTCTCAGGCTTGGTGTGGGTCTTGAGATGCATGTGCGTGGTGTTGAGCCAGACGAAGAACGGCTTGCCGGCGTCGTTCGCCTTCTTCATGAACTCCTTGGCCCTGGCGATGAAATCATCATCGCAAGTCTCCATCCGCTTCTTCGTCAGCGGGCCGGTGTCCTCGATCTTCTGCTTGCCGACCCTGCCCCAACGCGGCTCCACGGTCGGGTCATCCGTATCGGTCGCAAAGGAATGCATGACCCCGCGTGGTCCGAACGTCTTGGCGAAGTTCGGGAAGTCCTTCGCGTCCGGGTAGTCCGGCAATTCGGGCTCTTCCTCGGCGTTGAGGTGGTAGAGGTTGCCGTAGAATTCGTCGAACCCGTGGTTGGTCGGCAGCATCGAGTTCAGATCGCCGAGGTGGTTCTTGCCGAACTGGCCGGTCGCGTAGCCCTGGTTCTTGAGGCAGGCGGCGATGGTGACGATCTTTTCGTTCATGCCGACCGGGGCGGCCGGGATGCCGACTTTGGAGAGGCCGGTGCGATAGACGCTCTGTCCGGTGATGAAGGACGAGCGGCCCGCGGTGCAGGATTGTTCGCCGTAGGAATCGGTGAACAGCATGCCTTCCTTGGCGATGCGGTCGATATTGGGGGTCTGGTACCCCATGAGGCCGTGCGAATAGCAACTCAGGTTCGCGATGCCGATGTCATCACCCCAGATGACGAGGATGTTCGGCTTGTCCGTCTTGGGCATTTTCCAACTCCTGTCGTGCAGTCATTTTTGCATTGATTATCAGGCTCACGGCTCGAATATACAGAGCCGCCCGGCGTTCATTCAGCGTGTCGTTGTTCGCGCCTCCTTCTCAGAACATCAATTGAAAACACGTTTGTCAAAGCCGCTCCGCGGTCGCGGCTACAGTGTCGCATCGATCGCGATCTGATCATATTCCCAGAGCCGCTCGATAAACCCCCGGGTTTTCTCACCGCCGTCGGCGGCGGCCACGCTCCGTAAAATCTCATCCACAGAACGCTTGCCGTCGATCACCGTCAAGATCCGCGCCTCCGCCGAGCCGATCGGCAGTGCGAGATCGGGATAGGCATGCGCCTGATTGATTAGCACCGCGGCGGCGCCGGGGGGCAGCCGCTCCCGCACGGTCAGGGTCCACGGCAGACGCACGGGAACATACTTTCGCCAGGCATCGCCCTCGAACGCGATCGGCCGGGTCTCGCCGACGTAGTCGTCGCGATAGGCGATGAAATTGTGCCTGGTCATGGTCCCGCGCAACAGTTCGACAGCGGCATGCTGCGAGGGCGGCGCCAGTGCGCGGAGACGCGCGGCGTGCGGCATGCCGGCGATCGCTCCGCATTGCGGCAGGTAGGGGGCCTGCTCGAACCAGCGCCCGAAGATGACCCCGCAGCGCTCGAGCCAGGCATAGAGCTCGGGCACGGCAAAGGCGCGGTCCTGAGGATGGAGCAGCGCGTCGGCGAGCGCGTCGGGCCGGCGGAAATCCTTGGCCCGCCTCGCAACGCTGGCGATCGGATGGTCGTCGGAAAGGGCGCCGATCGTCGCGCCGAGGTCCTGCAACTCGCCTTCCGTAGGCCGAACCCCGATGAGGCGGCAGTACTCCTGCATCATGTAGATCCCGGCGCGCCCGTAAGTCCCATAGACCATTACATGCAGCGCCCCATCGGGCTTGAGGACGCCGCGGAGGGCGCGAAGCCCGGCGTCGGGATCGGGCAAGTGATGGAGCACGCCGGTGCAGACGATTTGGTCGAACTCTTGGCCGAGCTTTCCGACGTCTTCGATCGTCAACCGATGGAGTTTCAGATTGCGCAGTTCGTATTTGCGCTGCAGCTCGCGTGTGTGGCTGAGGCTCGTCTCGCTGACGTCAATTCCCGTCACATGAGCGTCAGGCTCCCGCATCGCGTAAGCCGCGGCTTGCGAGGTGCCGCAGCCGGAGACGAGAATTTCCCGCTTTGTCCGCGGCTTCTCCATCGGCCACAGGAGAAACGACAGCGCCCGACTGCGGTCTGGATTGCGATAAAGCTTGCGATGCTCGTCGAGGCTCTTGAGCGGCGGCGGATAGGGGTGACGCTCGTAAAACGCTCGCACTTCGCCGGTAGGGTCGGAAGAGGCCGATATTGTCGGTTCCGGCGCGCTCATTCTGGAGACTCGGCGCGCAAGCTCCCGACCGTCAACTTCAGCGCCGTCCGTGGCTGTGTAGCCTCCATGTCCCTTCTGGTGACTTCTTCCTGTCCACGAAGGTCACGAACGAGCACGGAGCACACGAAACGCCGGAGGTGCGACGTCGCACCGTTTGCGGTGAAGAGGCGCTTATCCAACGCGGGGCTCACTTGGATGCGGGCTTCGCCACCCGAGCGTGGGCGAGGCGCTCGAAAGGGCCGCGCAACAGCAAATAGGGAACGAACGCCAGCAGGATCGCGATCACCGCCGCCTGGGCCGGGTAGAATGTCTTGAGCTCGAGCCACTGATAAATGACGTCCATCACGATTCCGAGGATCAGGATTCTCGCGGTCGACACGATCCCCTGCCACAGACGCCCGGCGCGGCCCTCGGGGCCCCGCACGCCGCGAAGCAGAGACCAGAGATACGGCCTGCGCCCGAGACGGGCGTCGTTGACGCCGTCGCGCAGCGCCATGGCGGCCGCCATGGCCGGCTGCAGAATGAAGCGGAAGGTCATCGGACCGCCGGGCCGGGCCAAAATGCCCTTCCAGAGGCGATCGAGACTTTCAAAGGAAATCCCGTACCAAATGACGGCGGCGACAATCAGGCCAAGGAGGAGCGCGGCGGCGAGCCGCGCTTGAAGGACCTGGCTTCTTGATGGCGCAGCGGTCAAGGCGAAGCCCTGGCGCGCAGGATGCATCGGAAGCCGACATGGCTCGTCGACGTATCGACCGGCTCGGCATGACGGGCGGCTGGGCGGTAACGCCGGCAATAATTGGGCGCGCAGAGATGCGAGCCGCCTTTCAGCACCTTTCGCGGGATGCGAATCTGGGGCTGACAAGTGTCGTAGCTCTCCGCCTCTGGGCCGCCGCGCGGGTTTTGAGGCACGCAGCAGGCCTTGGCAGCGTCGACCGGATGGCGCGTCGACCAGAAATCCGTCGTCCATTCCCAGACGTTGCCGATCATGTCGTAAACGCCATAGTTGTTCGGCGGGAAGGACATGACCGGGGAAGTGCGCTGATAGCCGTCGAGCGCGAGGTTTTCGTGCGGAAACGCCCCTTGCCAGGTGTTGGCCATCTGTTTTCCCGCGGGCGCGAGTTGCTCGCCCCAGGCGTATTCCGCGCCGTCGAGGCCGCCGCGGGCCGCAAACTCCCACTCGGCCTCGGTCGGCAATTCCTTGCCCGCCCAGCGCGCGTAGGCCTCCGCGTCGCGATAGGCGACATGCACGACCGGATGGTCGTCGAGCCCGCTGATGGAGCTGCGCGGCCCATAGGGCCTCCGCCAGTCGGCGCCGAACTTGAACTGCCACCATTGCGACCAGTCCCGGAGATCGACCGGCCCCTTGGGAGGGGTGAAGACCAGCGAACCGGCCTTCAGCATTTTCGGCAGCGCGCCGGGATAGTCCTTCGGGTCGGGCGCGATCTCGGCGAAGGTGACATGGTTCGTGGCGTTGACGAACTTGCGGAACTGGCGGTTCGTCACTGGAGTGCGGTCGATCCAGAAGGCGTCGACGTTGACGCGATGGACCGGCGCCTCTTCCGCGTAGTGGCGATCGGAGCCCATCCGGAAGGTTCCGCCCGGCACGAATATCATGTCGGTTAGCGGATCCTCCCGCGGCGGCTCGGCTCGCTTCTGAACTCGGCTTACTGGACTCATTTCACTGCTTCGTTTGGCTCAAGAGAAAGGATTGCATGGACCGCGGGCGCCGGAAGACTTGTCCGGCTGCAGCGCCGTCGCCTTAGATGTGGCCGACCCCCGATCTTGCCTTTCCTGTCGGAGCCCATCAAGAGCCTGCTCCCTGGCCGCGCTTCCGCGCTCCACGAAGGCGTTGCGCAATAGATAACGTCACTGCTTCCCCATCACGGCCAGCACCTGCTCGAGCGGCGCGGACGAAGCGCGAAACGCCCCCAAATACGGGTTGGAAAGATCAAGAATTCAGCAGGACGGCGGAAGCGATTGCGATAGCGCCCACCGCCAGGGCGACGATGGGAATTGGGCTCACTTTCGACATCAGCCCGAAGCCGCAAAAAAGACAGGCCACCCAGCCGATCACGGTCACCAGGAGCGGATAGGAGACGGGAGCGGACAGAGCGAAGGACATCTGGAGGCGCGCCTGGCCGATCGCGTCCATCGTCGAAATCGCAGTGGCGAGAGCCTGTTTTTGAGCGTCCGTTGCGGGCCGCAGGCGCCCGAGCTCCTTCGCCGGGTCGCGCATGATAGTAACCGCAGAGGCGAAATTGTTCGCCGTGAAATTGGCGTCGGTCTGATGCGAGCCCCAGACCTGGTCGATCGTCTTCCCCAGGCGGTCCCGCAGCTCCAGTCGTTCTGGCATCGCGTCCGGCCCGTAGTCCTCAAGCGCGAGATCGAGTTGCAGGGCCTTTGCAGCGAGATTCTGGATCGCAGCGTTCTGCCCAGCGTAGACGCCGTATGCAGTCCAGATCAGGAGGCCGCTGACCAGCGCGCAAAGCAGGGTCAGGAGCCCGACCACCGCGCCGACCATGTCGCGCGAGGGGCCGGTCGTATGCTTCTCGGGCAGCGTGCGTTGCAGGGCGAGGCCAAGCAACCCGGCGGCGAAGACGGCGATGGCGACAGCGGCGGCAAATTTTTCCGGACTCATAGGCCCCCCGGCGAGCTAACTGCGCCTGCCACACGCGTCGCGTTCGCTTCATCAAAAAGCAAATCTTCAAGCCCCAACCGCCGAATTCACTTTTCAGATCAGTACCAATACGGCACCACCGGCCCCCAGGCGCCGCCCCAGTCCGCAGCGGATTCGGCGTTCAGGAGCGCCGTCGTCTCCTGCATCTGCGCGATATTGTTGGCGGCCCGCAATTGCTGATACTGCTGATAGGCGGCCTCGTTGCCGACATAGGCGCAATTGCAGCCTGCGGCGTCGGCAAAAATGTAGGCGTTGCCCTTCTTTCGCGGCGCATAGACGATCGTGTCCTGAGGCAGCGCCTGAAGCTTGGCCATCTTCTGCGGGGTGTCCGCCTGAAGCCTCATGAAGCCGGCGGCCGAGAGCTGCCCCTCCCTTTCCGGAGCGCCCACGCTGACGCAGCCGCACAGCCCCGCCGACAGAATCAGCGCTGACCATGAAATCGCTCTTCCGATCATTTTTGCTCCCCCCAGGGTGGATCCGTCAATTTGGCGACGCCGACAAAACGTCGAGGCCAAGCGTGCGTCAAGCGAAAAGCGACCTGCCGGCAAAATGGGACGTCGCATCGACGCGCCGATGCTCGCTGCCGGCGCCGCCCTGGGATTCATAGAGATCGTGCGGGCGATCGAAAGCGAAATTCCCCGATAGCCTGCCTTCCGCACGCTTGCCCGCTTCGGTGAAATACGGCAAATTTTGTGCAAGGCGCGAGGCAAAGCGTCACGCCGGCAACGAGGAAAGCCGTCGCCATGGGCGTTATAGTGACCTGCTTCGTCATCTTCGTCGTTTTCATGGCCGCCGCCTTCGCTGGGCTCAGCCTGCATCAACGCCTGCCGCCGGAGCACAGGTCGGAGAGCGCGCGCGCCGTCGTCGGTCAGATCTCGGGGCTCGTGAGCCTCCTGCTGGCGCTCGTGCTGGGAACCCTCATCGGCGTGAGCTTCGCCTATTTCTCGACTCAGAAGACCGAACTCGAGACTTTTTCCGCGCAGATTCTCCGGCTCGACCAGGCGTTGGCGCAATACGGGCCCGAGACCAAACCTCTGCGCGACAAGCTCAAGGCGGGTATCGTCAAGGGTTACGAGACGTTCTGGGGCGGCGGGGAGATCGATCCGAGCGCGCTGACCGTCGGGGGGCCATTGGCCACCGCGCAGGGGATCAGCGACTTCCTGGTGAATCTCCAGCCGAAATCGGACGCGCAGAAAGCGGCTCTGGCGACGGCGAACACCTATGCCGGCATGGTCGAGCAATCGCGACTGCTGATGTCGTTGCAGGTGGCGAGCAAGCCGGTGTCCTGGGTGCTCACCGCGATCCTGGTGTTCTGGACGGCGGCGCTGTTCTTCGGCATCGGCTTGTTCGCCGAGTCCAACGCGCTCGTCCATTCCGCGCTGGTGTTCGGCGCGGTATCGATCGCTTTCGCGATTTTTTTGATCTTCGACCTCGGCATGCCGTACACAGGCATATTTAAAGTTTCGGCTGCTCCGCTCGAACAGGCTATCGAATTCATGGACAAGTGACCCGAGGCGGAGCGTCAGGCGCGCGACGCAGTATCCCTGGGTTTTCGCGCGGCGCCTCTCAATGCCTTCCCGCTCCATCGTCGCCTGAGCCGACGATGGCCTCCTCCATTTGCCGCGCCACCGCGCTCCAGAAGTCGAACCGCTTCCGCGACCGCGCGCGCCGCGCCTTCTGCACCTCGAGCCGCGCGAGCTGCAGCGCCTTCGGCCCGCCGTTCCGGCTGGACAGCAGCTCCGCCGCAGCCGATGGGTTTGTGCTCCGCCACATCGACGCGATGTCGGTCACGTTTCCCACCCTCATGTTTTGCGGCAACGGCACGCTCATCTCCGACTACGAGCCCTGCCCAACCGCCGAAGGTTAGTTGCTGCCGCGCTGCGCGTCCAGAAGCTTCTCGATCGAGTCATTGATCGTAATCCACCTGGGCTTCAGACGTGACGGGAAATCCTTGAACGTCTACAACTCCCACTGCGCCAGCACGCTTGCCGGCGCCATCAGGATCAGGGTTCGACATAGAATTTTTCGTAGTCGCCTGACTCGACAACCGGCGCGGTACGATCAGGTTGGCGCGCAGGTTGAACAGGGGCGGCGCGCGCAGCGGCGTCGGCGCTTGCCGCCGGACCTTGAGTCCCTCGCGCCGCTGCTCCAGAAAGCAGGCTGCAAAGCGGCGATTTGGCGGGCGCCACGCATCCGGCGAAAGGGCCCCACATAATCCGGAGAAGGAGGGCGTCGCCATCCCCATCGCCTTTTCGCTCATCGGGCTTGCGCTCGCCGTCCTTGTCTTCTTGCTCATCGCAGCGAAGAGCGGGGGCGTCGTCCGGGTCGCGGCGCAAACGTTCGCGGTCATTTTCGCGTCGTTGACCGGAGCGCTCGCCGGTTTCTCCATCCCGCTGATACCCTTCGCCGATGGGGTGCACGACAGCGCGCTCGCGGCCGGGATCCTCGGGACGCTGGGGACGATCGGCGGCATGGCGCTCGCCGAGAATTTGATGGCCTGGCTGGAGCAGCGGCGCTAGGGACCGGCGACGATTGGCGCGGCCACGCGCCCGGCGCACAATACGGGCCGAGGGGTCATGCAATGAAGCCCGCCACACTGAGAAATGGCGCGCGCGATGGGACGCCGGTGGTCGTCTCGCGCGACCTGACGCGCTATTGCCCCGCCCAGGCGATCGCTCCGACTCTGCAGGCGGCGCTCGACGGAAGACGCGGAACCCCTTTGCCGCTTCGCCCGGCGCCAGGTTGCGCAAAGAGACGGGCGGCGTGGGCTGCGCCTGCATCGCCGAAACTGCTCAAATTCGGCGACGTGGTGCGGATCGAGATGAAGGACGCGGCCGGCGCTCGATCTTCGGCGCCATCGAGCAGAGCCTCGAGCGCTACCCGCCATGACCGCACGACGCGCAGCGTCTTGCGTTTAGCGACGCGGTGCCCTCTAAAGTCGACCGCCGAAGCAAGGGGGATCTTCAGTCCATGACGTGGTTGTGGGTCATGCTGGGCAGCGCCTTTGGCGGGGTCTCGCGTTATTGGCTTTCGGGCCTCGCCGCCCACCACATCGGCGAGACCTTTCCGATCGGCACGCTGATCGTCAACATCGCCGGCTCGTTCGTCATCGGATTCTTCGCCACGCTGACCGGACCCGACGGCCGCCTGTTCGTCGGCACGGACGCGCGCCAGTTCGTGATGACCGGCATATGCGGCGGCTTCACCACGTTCTCCTCGTTCAGCCTGCAGACCCTCAACCTCGCGCAGGACGGCGAATGGACGCTCGCCGGTCTTAATGTCGTCCTGTCGGTCGCGGTCTGTCTCCTGGCGGTCTGGCTCGGATATATGGCGGCTGCGGCGCTCGGCCAGCTCAAGGGAGTGTAACCCATGACGCTTCCGCGCGATGCGATGCTGTTGCGCATTTTCTTCGGTGAGGACGACAAGCACGAGGGCAGGCCGCTTTACGAGGCGATCGTGCTTGCGGCGCGCAACGCCAAGCTTGCCGGCGCGACGGTGTTGCGCGGGCCGATGGGGTTCGGCCGTTCGAGCCGGATGCACACCACCAAGATCTTGCGCCTGTCGCAGGACCTGCCGCTCATCATCGAGATCGTCGATACGGAGGACGCGATCAAGGCGTTCCTGCCGACGCTCGATTCGATGATGGGCAGCGGGCTCGTGACCCTGGAGAAGGTGCAGGTGCTGCAGTACGGCCCCGACGTGAAGCACGCGCCCGCCTGATGGGACTCAAGGTTCGCGGACTGCCCTTCACTCTCTTTCTGGGGGGATTGTCGGCCCTTCCCCCTCTCGCCATCGACACGGCGCTGCCGGCTCTTCCAACGATCCAGGCCGAGTTCGGCGCCAGCCCGGCGGAGGCGGCGGCCGTCATCGCCATCTTCATTGCCGGCTTTTCGACCGCTCCGATCGCTGTCGGCCCGCTCGCCGACCGCTACGGCCGCAAGCCGGTGATGCTCACGGGGCTTGTTCTCTTCACCTTTTGCGCCCTTGGCTGCGCGCTCGCGCCCTCGATTGGCGCGCTTCTCGCTTTCCGGCTCGTGCAGGGCGTGGGTGCGGGCGCAGTTGGCATCCTGCCGCGCGCCATCATCCGCGACCTGTTCGAAGGGCGGGCCTGCGCGGCTGCAACTCGCCGCGGTATCGCTCGTGTTCAGCGTCGCTCCGCTCATCGCTCCGACGCTCGGCGCGGGCATCCTGGCTTTTGGAAACTGGCGCACGATCTTCTTCATTCTGGTCGGCGTGGGCGCCGCCGTCGCGCTCCTCGCCTCGCTCGCCTTCCGAGAGTCTCATCCACGCGATAAGCGACGCAGTCTCCGGGTCGCAATGATCATCGCGGGTTACCGGCGCGCGCTGACGGATCCCATGTGCGCGGGCTTCTCGATGATCGGCGGGACGGCGTTCGCCGGACTCTTCGCTTATGTGAACACATCGCCGCTCCTCTTCATGCAGGGCTTCGGCGTGTCGAAGGCCGGGTTCGCCGCTCTATTCGCCGTCACCGCGTCCGGCGTGATCATCGGTTCGACCATCAACACATGGCTCCTCAACCGCCACGCGAAGCCGCGTGCCGTGCTGGACGTCTCGCTCTCCCTGCTTCTCTGCGTCGCGATCGCGCTCGTCGCCGTCAGCCTCGCCGGGATACGGTCGCCGTTCGCCGTAGCGGCCCTGGTGATGGTCTATATCTCGACCTTCGGTCTCGTCTTTCCGAACGCCGTGCACGAGGCGATCCATCCTCTGCCCGAGATCGCCGGCGTCGCGTCGGCGGTGGTGCAATCGATCCAGATGCTGTTCGGGGCTGTAGGGGGGATGGTCGCCGCGGCGCTTTATCGCGACGGGTCGCCGCTCTCGATCGGCCTCGTGATGGGAGTCGGCGCAATCTGCGCCTTGGCGCTCTATGGGTTGTGGCTTCGTCCCCGAGTTCGAGACGTGAGCGCCTCCCGGCGCAGATGGCTTCGGTGCTCCTCCGGCGCCCGGTGTCGCGCGGGTGACGCCATGTTAAACCTGGGCTTGCTCGCCGACCGCTGATGGCGCGACTGGACGCTGCAGATCACTCATTCCTGCTGCTCAATGCCCTCGCGCAAAATTTCGAGAGACAGCCATTCGTCCTCCGCCTTTTCCAGGTCCTCGCGGACGCGCCCGTACCGAGCGGTCGCCGCCTCGAACGCCGCAGGCTCCCGCGCGGCGAAATCGGGGTCGGCGAGTCTCGATTCGAGGGCGTCGAGCTCCTGGCGCAGGGCGTCCATGCGTTCCGGCAGCCGTTCGAGCGCCCGCCTCTCGTTGAAGTCCGAGTTTTCGCTTCGCCGCCGGCTGGCTCTTCGGGCGGGCCGCCGGCCTGTCGGGCTTCACCGTCGGGGATACGAGCGGACCGGACAGCCCGTAGCCGCGCTGCGCGACCATGTCGGAATAGCCGCCGGAATATTCGAGCCAGCGCCCGGCGCCCTCGCTGACGATCACGGAGGTAGCGACGCGATCGAGAAAATCGCGATCGTGGCTGACGAGCAGGATCGTTCCCTTGTAATCGGCGAGCAGTTCCTGCAACAGATCCAGCGTCTCGACGTCGAGGTCGTTGGTCGGCTCGTCGAGTACGATCAGGTTCGACGGGGCTGCGAGGGCGATAGCGAGCGTCAGGCGGCCACGCTCGCCTCCCGATAGCTTTTCGATCGGCGTACGCGCCTGCTCGGGCCCGAACAGAAAGTCTTTCATATAGCCGATGACGTGGCGGCGCTCTCCGTTGATTGTCACGTAATCGCTGCCCCCGCCGGTAAGCGCGTCAATGAGCGTGGCGGAGGGCCGGAGCGAGGTCCGTTTCTGATCGAGCCTCGCCATGAGCACGTTCGCTCCGATTCGAACCTCTCCGGCGTCCGGCTCCAACGCTCCCGTCAGGAGATTGATCAAATTGGTCTTTCCGGCGCCGTTCGCGCCGATGATCCCGACTCTGTCGCCCCGCATGATGCGTAGCGAGAAGTCGCGAACGATCGGCCCGTCATAGGATTTGCTGATCCTTTCGGCCTCGACAACGAGCGCGCCTGAGGCTTTGGCGTCCTGCGCGACCATATTCGCGAGCCCGACCGAACGGCGCGCATCGCGCCGCTCCCGGCGGAGCCCCTCGAGTTCGCCGACGCGGCGCATATTGCGCTTCCGCCGCGCGGTGACGCCATAGCGCATCCAATGCTCTTCGCTGACGATACGCCGGTCGAGCTTGTGCCGCTCCAATTCCTCCTCCTCCAGCCTCGCGTCCCGCCAGGCCTCGAAGGCGCTGAAACCACGATCGAGGCGATGGGTCGTTCCGCGGTCGACCCAGACCGTCGCATTGGTCAGATCCGCGAGCAGGCGCTTGTCGTGGCTGACGAGCGCAATCGCCGACCGGCAGTCCGCGAGATGGTTCTCCAGCCACTCGATCGCGATCAGGTCGAGATGATTGGTCGGCTCGTCGAGCAGCAGGATTTCGGGTTCCGGGCTCAGGACCCGCACCAGGGCCGCGCGCCGCGCTTCTCCGCCGGACATGGTCGCCGGGTCGGCGGCAGGGTCCAGCGCGAGCGCGGTCATCATCGCGCGCGCCGCGTGGGCGTCGTCGTGCTCGCCCAAGCCCGCCAGCACGTAGTCCAGCGCGGTCGGGAAGCCGGACATGTCGGGTTCCTGCGGGAGAAAGGCCAGCCGCGCCGTCGGCTGCTGAAAGCGCGTTCCCCGATCGGGCGCGACGAGCCCTGCCGCGATGCCCATCAGCGTCGATTTTCCCGATCCGTTCCGCCCGACAAGGGCGATCCGATCTCCGGGGGAAATCGACAGCTCCGCACTATCGAACAGGGGCGCGCCGCCGAGCGTCAGGCCGATGTCACGCAACTGCAAGAGGGGCGGCAAGTGCTGTTTCCGATGTGAGGCGGCTTTGGATAAAGGGTGAGGGGCGAAAGGGAAAGGTTTTGGAGACGTAGCGAGGCGAGGCCGCGCCGGGCATGTCCAACGGCGGTATGGCTCATTCGGCCCGGACGACAGTCTGGAGTCTGCGGCGAGCGTGCGGCCGAGCCAGTGGCCGACCGAGTCTGTTCCCGACTTTGCTCGCCGCCAACACCGCTGAGAGTCTAGCTCCGCGACGTATCAGACAGCCCAGGCGCCGACGACGCCCCACTGACTTCGAGAACAAAGTGTCGAGACCCAGAATGGTTTTGCGGTCACGGGCGCTGGAGCCGCCCTCACCAACGGGTGTGCCGCGCCCGTGATCCGCGAAGCTATTTGGCGTTCTTGTTGGCAGCCTCCGCGGCCTGCTTCAACTCGTTGTTCGCTTCGTCCAGCAGGTTCTTCGCTTTCGCGGCATGGCCATCCATATCGAACTCATTGGCGTGCTGGGCCGCTGAGATGCTGTTGAAGGCCTTCTCCGCGAAACGCTGTGCAGCCGCCAGGTTAGGATGACGTTTGGCGCTCATGTCCCGCGCCGGCTGCGCGCTTAGTGAAGTCGACGCCAACAGTCCGACAACGACGGCCAATCCGAGTGCTCGCATTTTCCCTTCCTTCATCTGACAATGCACGGGGCGCTCTGCGCGTGGTGCGGTCTTCGGCGAAGCCGAAGAGACGCCGCTGTAGCTGAACGCAGCATGAAGCGGAACGCCCGCCCTGGGGCCATCAACAACAATGTGACCAATGATATTGATCGAGCTCTTTGGTCTCGATTTCCACCGGCGCCGCATCGAATCGAACCTCCGACCCCTTCCAACCTGATTCCCGTCTCAGGTCGATGAGCTTCGTTCCCCGCCTCCGCGCTGGCTTCGTTTTTTCCTATAGTCCGTTTCGCCCAAGCGCCGCGGTGCTATTTTCGGCTCCCCCTTCTAATCTGGGGCCAGCGCTTACCAAAATCGATTTGGACCAGAGTTTGAGTCATGGCCGACAAGGTTTTTATTGGAACTGTCGTCCTCCCAGACCGGATCATTGAGAATGGCTACATTCTCGTCGCCGACGGGGTCGTCCACCTTGCGGGCGGGGGAGCGCCGCCGACCGGCGAACGCCACGGGGGCGAGGGCTTTCTTGTGCTTCCCGGCGCGATCGACGGACAGGTCCATAGTCGCAGTCAGGCGGGGCAGGAGGATTTTGTGTGGTCGACCCGCAGCGCCGCGTCGGGCGGCGTGACGACCATAGTCGACATGCCCTATGACGACAATTGTTTGATCGCCTCCGCTGAACGCTTTCGCGCCAAGGCGGAGAGCGCCAGACGACAGGCGCGGGTGGACTTCGCGCTTTATGCCACGATCGATCCAGAAGAAGGCGCGGCGCGGGTCAATGAACTGGTCGATGCGGGGGCGGCGGCCTTCAAATTCTCGACCTTCGGGACTCATCCAAAGCGCTTTCCGCGCGTTCCGCCGAAGGTCCTTTTCGCAGCCTTTCGCGCCGTCGGCCAGCGAGGACTCGCCTCTGGCGTCCATAACGAGAACGACGAAATGGTGCGCGCTTACACCGCTGAGGTCGAGGCCGCAAACCTCACCGACTATACCGCGCATGGCCTGTCGCGGCCTTCGATCACCGAAGCGCTCGCCATCGCCGAGGTCTACGAGCTTGGCGCCGGCGCCGGTTGTCCGGTCCATATCGTACACTGCTCGATCGGCCGGGGTGATGAGCTGGCGGCGTCTTATCGCGCGCAAGGCCTCGACGCGACGATAGAGGCCTGCATCCACTACCTTACGCTGGACGAGGAGACCGACGTCAAGCGGCTCGGCGGGAAGGCCAAGATCAATCCGCCGATCCGTTCGCGGGCGGAATTGGATTCGCTCTGGCGGCATCTCGCCGCAGGCAATGTGACGATCGTATCGACGGATCACGTAAGCTGGTCGGAAGACCGCAAGACCGACCCGAACATGCTGAAGAACGCCTCGGGCGTACCCGGACTCGAAGCGCTTTATCCGCTGCTTCTGAAGGGACTCGGCGAACGCCGACTGTCATTCACTCACGCCGCGCGGCTCCTCGCCCACAATCCGGCGGCGCTCTTCCGTCTCGCGCGCGTCAAGGGCGCACTGGCCGTCGGCCGCGACGCCGACATTGTGCTCGTGCGGCGCGATCCTTATCGCTACGATGCCGGAGCGAGTGGAAACAATTTTGTGTCGTGGAGCCCGTATCAGGGGGTCGAGCTTCCGTATCGCGTGGCCGAAACGTGACTGCGCGGCGAATGCGTCGCCGCAGAAGGCCGCGTGCTGGCCGCGCCAGGAAACGGCTGCTTCGTGCGGCCGCGCGCCGCGGCCTGAGGCCCGATCGCATGTCATTCAACCTGCCGGTTGATCCCGATCGCTTGTGGGACGATGTCATGGGCGCTTGCCGCCATCACGGATCCGGAGCGCCCCTATACGCGCCGGTCCTTCAGCGCTCTCTTCTTGAAGGGGCTTGAATGGCTAGCGCATCGATTTGACGAGGCCGGGCTTGAAGTCAGAATCGATACGGCGGGCAATCTCATCGGCCGGCGCGGAGGCGTTGAACCCCGGCTGAAGACCATTATGCTCGGCTCGCACTCGGACACGGTTCCTTCGGGCGGCCGCTTCGACGGGATTGCTGGCGTCATCGCCGCGCTCGAGACTGCGCGCTCGCTGAAAAATGCGGGCATCGTGCTGCGTCATCCACTCGAAGTGGTGGACTTTCTTGCTGAGGAGCCGAGCGAATATGGTCTCTCTTGTGTCGGCAGCCGCGGTATGGCCGGCGCGCTCGAAGCGGACATGCTCGCGCTGCAGGGCCCGAACGGCGAGCCGCTGGCGTCCGCGCTTCGCCGAGTCGGCGGCGATCCGGAAAGACTCGCGGAGTCGAAGCGAGAGGATATCGCCGCCTTCCTCGAAATGCATATCGAGCAGGGCGTGGTGCTCGAGTCCGAGGGCGTCGACGTCGGCCTGGTGACGTCCATCGTCGGCATCCGCCGCATTGAGATCGTATTCGAGGGCGAGGCCGACCATGCTGGCACAACTCCCATGGGTCTGCGCCGCGACGCGCTCATCGCCGCTGCACGCACGGTGGATTCGGTCAGGCGCGCCGCCGAGGCGCTCGCCGCCGAAGGCTCGGATTACTTCGTGGCCACGATCGGCATTCTCGATGTTTCGCCCTCGGCCTCCAACGTGGTGCCGGTTCACAGGCCGAGATCGGTCAAGCCGGGGTGGTTGTCGGGGCGACGGCCGGGGGGCCAGCGGAATTTTCGTTCCACGTCGGCGATCGGGTGTTCGTTGATGCTCGCGAGGCGCAGTTCCATCAGCCCGTCGGCGTCGAACTGCCAATTCTCGTTGCCGTAGGCGCGGAACCACTGGCCGCTATCATCGTGATATTCGTAGGCGAAGCGCACGGCGATGCGATTGCCGGCGAAAGTCCAGAGTTCTTTGATCAGCCGATAGTCGCGCTCACGCGTCCATTTGCGGATCAGGAACGCCTCGATTTCGGCGCGGCCGCGCGGGAACTCCGCTCTATTGCGCCAGCGGCTACCGGGCGTGTACGCAAGCACGACACGAGCCGGATCGAGGGTATTCCACGCGTCCTCCGCTGCACGCACCTTCTGGATGGCGCTCGCCTCATTGAAAGGCGGAAGCGGTGGACGGCTCATCATTCCTCTCCTTGCTGCCGCGCATCGTCACAGCACCTAAGCCTCAGGTCATCTCGGCTCGAGCGCGCGCTGCACGAGCAAGGTGTCGGTATACATGTCGAAGCGCTTGAGCTTGCTGTCAGCGATTCGCCATGCATGGGCGAAGGGCGCGCGCATCGTCCTTCCTGTTGCCTTGCTCGTTCCCGAATAGGCGCCCAGCGTGACGAAGCGATCGCCGTCACCGACGAACTCGTCCGGCGTCACGGCGAAGCCGTCCCAGTCACGCATCAGTGGCGCCAGCAGCTTTTCGACAACGTCCTCAGGGCGCCGCCAGGTGCCGCTGTAATAGGGAAAGCCTTCCGCCTCGGTCCATTCGAGATCGGGATGCAGCAGGCTCAACATGGCGGGAACATCGCCGCCGGCGATCGCGGCGTAGAAGGCACGCACGACATCGAGCGGCGCCGGCGCGACTTCGTCGATCGGATGTCCGGCGAGCACAGCGGCTTCAGTCTTGGCGCGGGCGAAGGCGGCGTCGCTGTCGGGGTCGAGCAGCGTCGGCTGGTAGCGGATTTCCGTGATGTCTGTGACGCCGGCCTGATTGAGCCAGGCGCGCAGATAGGTCGACTGATGATCGACGCCGAAGGCCGGCGACGGAGCGGAGCGCGAGAATGCCCCGCTTGTGTAAGCGACCACCGCCTTCTTGTTCTTGAGCAGGCCGAAATACCCCGTGGACGGGTCGAGGCCGAACAGCTGGCCGGGCTGATGGACGATGTCGATATATTGCTTGAGCCGATAGGGGATCCCGCCGTTCCACATCGGCACGGCGAGCAGATAGACATCGGCCGCCTTAAAGCGCTCGATGATGGCGACGATCGCATCCCACTTCGTCTTTTGGGCGGCGCTATGGTCCTGCCCGGTGACGACTGCGAGTTTCGCGTTGGCGGAATCGCCGTCGAACGTCGGCAGCGGCTCGTCCCAGAGCGCGATCGTATCGACGACGAGGTCGGGGTGCTTGGACCGCAGCGCGGCGAGATAAGCGTCGGCGACAGCGACCGAGCGCGATTCCGGACGCGGCGACGCCTTGACGTAGAGCAGACGGATCATGATCGACTTTCTTGCGTTGGAGGGGATAGTTCGCCGAGCTTGTGGCCGGGCGCGTCAGGGGTCAGCGGCGCGCCTCGGCGACCGCCAGCGTGTCGATGTACTGGCGGAAGCGGGCGACCTTGCCGTCCTTGATGGTCCAGACATGCGCGTAGCCGGCCTCGGCGTGCTTGCCGGTCGCGCCATGCACGCCGGTGAAACGGCCGAGCGACACCACCGTGTCGCCGTCAGCGATGAACTCGGTGGGATCGAGCGCGAAGCTCGACCACTCCGCCATCAGCGGCTTAAAGAGGCCTTCGGCGACGCGCTCGGGGCCGCGGCCGTCGACCTTGTAGTGCCACATCGTAATCCACTCGATGTCCGGCGCCATCAGGCCCAGTGCGCCGGGCGCGTCGCCAGCCTTGAGCTTCGCGTAGAAGCTGCGGACGAGATCCGTTGAACTGGTCATCGTCGTTCTCCTTTCGCGAGGTCTTTCAGGCGGTGGACGCGAGCCGCTTGCCCTTGAACAGGAGGCTCATGAAGGCGAGGTCGAGGCCGCGGGGCATGACCGGCGCGGTTGCCATCACGATGCCCGCGACCGGCCCGATGATGACCGACCGGCGATGGCGCTGTGCGGCGCTCAGCACGGCGCGCGCCACGGTTTTCGGGCCAACGGTCGGGAACAGCTTCAGCACGAGCGTCGACTTGAGGTCGGCCTTCTCGGCGGCGGCGAATCCCGTGCGCACCGCCGGCGGATGGATGGCCGCGACGGAGACACCGAACGGCTTCAGCTCGTGATGGATCGCCTGGCTGAGGTTGGTGACAAACGCCTTCGTCGCGGCGTAGGCGGCGAAGAACGGCACCGGCCGCGTCGCGACCGCGGCCGAAAGGTTGACGATCGCGCCGGAGCGCCGCGCCTTCATCCTCTGCGCGGCCCAATGGGTCAGCCGCGCGAGCGCGTTGACGTTCAGCCGCACCATCGCATCGACGCGCGGCCAGTCGGCGTCAGTGAAGGCGCCGGACAAGCCTTGGCCGGCATTGTTCACGAGCACGTCGGGCACATAGCCGTGCTTGTCGAGCGAGGCGATGAAAGCCTCCAGGGCGGCGGGGTCGGCCAGGTCGACGGCGGCGGTTTCCGGGGCCATCGGTCCGGTCACGGTTTTGGCCGCGGCAGCGAGCTTAGCGGGGTCGCGCGCCACCATCAGGACAGCGGCGCCTTCGCGAGCCGCCAGCCGGGCGGTTTCAAGGCCGATGCCGTCGCTGGCGCCGGTAATCAGGTATGTCTTCAACATCTGAGGTCTCCAGAGAAACAGGGTTGGGGAACGGCATCCTCGGCGTCCGCCCGGGGATGGGGGTGCTTCAGTCGATGTGCTTGGCGAGGAATTCGCGGATCGCGCCGCCGATCTCCTTGGCGTGCGTTTCGAGCGCGAAGTGGCCGGTGTCGTAGAACCGGACCTCGGCCGACGGGACGTCGCGCTTGAACGCCTCGGCGCCCGGCGGGATGAAGAACGGGTCGTTCTTGCCCCACACCGCCAGCAGCGGCGGCCGATGCTCACGCAGATATGCCTGGATCGCGCCGTAGAGCGCGACATTCGACTGATAGTCGAGCAAGAGGTCGAGTTGGATCTCGTCGTTGGCGGGCCGCGCCAGGTAGAAATCGTCGAGGTTGCGGCCGTCGGGCGAAACCAGGCTCGGGTCGGCGACGCCGTGGGTGTACTGGAAGAGCGTCGTCTGAGGCGCCAGGAAGCCGCGCAGGGCGTCGCGATTGGCCTGGCTCGGGTCGTTCCAGTAGGCCTGCACCGGGGCGAAGGCCTCGGACACGCCCTCGAGGTAGGTGTTGCCGTTCTGGGTGATGATCGCGACGATCCGCTCCGGGTGCATAAGCGCCAGCCGGAACCCAACCGGCGCGCCGTAGTCGAAGACGTAGACGGCGAACTTCTTGATGCTGAGCACCTCGGTGAAGCGGCCGATCACCCGGGTAATGTTCTCGAAGGTGTAGGCGAACTGATCGCGGGGCTTCTGCTCGGTCATGCCGAAGCCCGGGAGGTCGGGGGCCACGACATGATAACGGTCGGCAAGCTCCGGGATCAGATCGCGGAACATATGGCCGGCGCTCGGGAAACCGTGCAGCAGCAGCACGTTCGGCCGGCGGCGCTCGCCCGCCTCGCGATAGAAGAGCTTCAGGCCGTCGACTTCGACGGTGTTGTAACGAACGGACATGACAATCTCCTTGGGTTGAGGACGCGAGGGAGGGTCCGCGGGCGCGTGGGGTCACGCCTGCGTTGTTTCGTCTGAGTGGTTGAGGGGACTGGGCGCTTTTGCGGGCGGCGATGCGGGGGAAGTCGATCTCGGTCTTCAGCGCTTCATTGATGATGTTGGTGAAGACGTTGAGCGCGAGATGGACGATGATCTCGATGATCTCGGCATCGGAATAGCCCGCGCGCTTGACCGCAGCCACCTCCGCCTCGCTCACCTGCCCGCGCTTGCGCACGAGCTTGGGTGGGAAGCGGATGGCCGCGTCCGCTTTGATGTCGTTCGAAGCGCCGCTGCGATTTGCCGTGATCTCGGCGTCGTCTAGCTTGGCGACGTTGCGGGCGAGATAGGTGTGCGCCGAGAGGCAATAGTCGCAGCCGTTCACTTCAGCCACGGCCAGGGCGATCCGTTCGCGGGTTGGCGCGCTCAGCACCCCCTTGCCCAGTGCATCGGAGAAGCCGATGTAAGCCTCATGCGCCGCAGGACTGTTGGCGACGATGCGAAACAGGTTCGGCACCGTGCCGAGCCGCTTGCCGACGGCAGCGAGCAAGGGCCGAGCCGCGCCGGGGGCCTGGTCGACCGTTGGGGTCAGAACAAGGGACATATCGCCACTACTCCTGATCACATAGGGCCGAACCGGCCCGTGCCACAGGAGATAGACGCTTCCACGAAACGACAGCAGAGGGTATTGATGGAACCCTTACTTCCGTAATGCGGAAGGTCCGATGGACCGGTTCGAAGCCATGCGCACCCTGGTCACTGCGGTCGACGGCGGCAGCCTCTCCGCCGCGTCACGCTCGCTGGGTGTGCCGCTTCCGACGGTCAGCCGACGGGTGTCCGACCTCGAGGCGCAGCTCAGATCGCAGCTCGTGGTTCGCACCAGTCGCAAGCTGCTGCTAACGGAAGCGGGAACGGCCTATGTCGCCTCAGCGCGCCGCGTGCTCGAAGAGCTTGCGGAGGCCGAGCGGGCAGCCTCAGGCGAATATCGTGCGCCGCGGGGCGAGCTTCTGATCACGGCGCCGATCATGTTCGGCAAGCTTCATGTCGCGCCCATCGTTCACGAATTCCTGGCCGCCTATCCGCAGGTCACCGTTCGGCTGGTCCTGTCCGATGACGTGATCGATCTCGTCGAATCGCACATCGACGTCGCGGTGCGGATCGGTCGTCTCCCCGACAGCGCCTTGGTCGCGCGGCGCGTCGGCGAGATCCGCTGGGTGGTGTGCGCGAGCCCCGATTACCTCAGCCAGCGTGGCACGCCCATGTCACCTGCCGAGCTCGTCGGGCACGACTGCATCGCCCTTGAGGGACTGGAGCTCTACCGGGACTGGCCCTTCGGCGGCTCCAATGGCACGCACCTGTATCGGATACGCCCGCGCTATTCGGTCAACACAGCCGATGCCGTGATCGCCGGCGCGGCCGCCGGCTTGGGGATTGCATGCGTCATGTCCTACCAGGCGGCGACGAGCGTTCGCGACCGGACTGTGTCGCCGATCTTGACCGATTGGGCGCCAACGCCGTTGCCGGTCCAGATCGTGCACGCCGCGCGACAGCAGCAACCGCTGAAGCTGCGAGCGTTCCTCGATTTCGTCGCGCCGCGACTTCAGGCGAGATTGCGTGCAGTCGCCGCGTACTATGGCGTCGTCGAGCACGACACCCCGGAAGGGCCCCTCGACGACCGATGATATCCGTGCAAGCGCCGGTGATCTGAAAGCGTTCCTCGACCAGGCCGGTGCAACCGACCGCCTCGTCTTCAAGGCCAGAATGCCTCTGACAAAGAGACGACCTACGATTACCGCGTACGCTTCGCCCGAGGCGACCTCCTCTTCACCTTCGTGCTCGACCCGGCTGGAAAACTCTCCGACGTCAACGTCATGCCTTAAGGCCCGCGGCGTAGAATACCTCTCGTCCCAAACATGCCTGGATGGGAGAGTCGATTTTGCACCTTAGCTAGACTGCAAGGGCGTATCTCACCCGATCTCCGACCCGTGATGGTCAGCGGTTTTCGGAATTCAAAGGCGAGAACCGGGTGTTTACGCCGCAACGCCGCGCCTACGGCTGGAGAGCCGTTTGTTTTCTCCCCCTTCGCCACGATCCGCAGTGCGTCCGACGGCGGCCGTTGCAGCGCGAGTGCGTCGGAAATCTCAGCCTCAAGCCATCGGTCGACCTCGGCGGGCGTTGTCAGGATAACCGGCATCGCCTTTTCGTGGACCGGCGCCACAACGGCGTTGGCTTCGGTCGTCAGGAAACCGAACAGTTCGTGTTCGCCCTCGACGGGCGCGCTCTTCGGCCCACGGAGTCCGCGCCAGGGCGTCCATAAGCCGGCGAAGGCGAAGAGGGGCCTATCCTCGCCCAAGGCGAACCAAATGGACGTCTTGCGCGGCTCGGTGTCCAGGTACTCGCAAAACGACGTCGCCGGGACGATGCAGTGATTTCGCCTGCCGAGCCATCCTCGCCAATGCGGGGTCTTCGCGTTGCGAATGTTCGTTACCGGCTGGCCGCCGTACTGCGGCGGGCCGGGCATGCCCCAGCGCGCCATGACGAGCTCGCGCGCGCCGCCCACGGCCACTCGCACGATCGGCGCTATCTGATCCGGGAAGATCGCCGGCAAGAGCGGCAGGTTGACCGCGCGGTCGTGCTTCACGCTGAAGAGATCGCCGATGGCCGATTGACCTTTGGTGACGCTGTAGAGATTGCTCATCGCTGGCCGAGTATGCGGCAATCCGGCTGAGCCGCAATGGACAGGGCAGGATCGAGGTTTGGCGCGGCGCAGTAGCCTGTTCAACCGCTGCGCCAGGTGGCCCAACTCTTGCCAAGTTGGGCAATAGCTCCGCCACAGCGTGCCATCCGAGGACAATTTGAGTGGACTGACAAGGAAAGCTGTTTCCCGCTTCGCATTGGTCCTCATCCTCCTTGGCATCTTCATGGTTTTGGTCACACTGACGAAACCCTCCGCGATCAGCATGGCGACGGCCACCTTCCTGATTGGCGTCGTTATGATCGCATCGCGTCCTTCGCCAGCTTGTAATGTGCGGGTCTCTGCGCAACGGCTGACGCGACGCGACCGCTTCCGCGGCGTAGGGGCGAGAGCAAGGGGACGATGGGAATCACCAGATCATGCCTTGGCCTAGAGCGGTCTTCCAGCAAAATGAATCGAGGGGATTGAACGAAGCCGCTATCGCGGCGGGGGCGGAAGCGCGCGGATGATCGGCGGCATGGAGTGAATGTCCTCCTGCCTGAGAGGATGGGGTGTTCAGAAGCCCCCTCTCAGGCAGGAGTTTCAGATGGCCGAGATGAGCCCTCTGCGTCGCCGGATGGTTGAGGACATGACGATCCGCAATCTGTCGCCGGCGACCCAGCAATCGTACATCCATGCAGTTTCGAAGTTCAGCCGACATTTCGGCCATTCGCCGGATCGGCTCGGGTTGGAGGACGTCCGCGCCTACCAGGTGCATTTGATCTCGAAAGGGATCTCCTGGGCGTCGCTCAATCAGGTCGTGTGCGCGCTGCGTTTCTTCTATGGCGTGACGCTCGGCTACGACGCGATCCCGGAGCGGATCGCTTATGCCCGCGAGCCGCGCAAGCTGCCGGCCGTGCTGAGCGCCGGCGAAGTCGTGCGCTTTCTTGAAGCCGTCTCGAGCCTCAAGGCTCGGGTGGCGCTGACCACCGCCTATGCCGCGGGCTTGCGGGTGTCGGAGGTCGTCGGCCTGAAGGCGCCCAACATCGACAGCGACCGCATGGTCATCCGGGTCGAATGCGGCAAGGGCGGCAAGGAGCGCTACGTCATGCTGTCCGAGCAACTGCTCGGCATCCTGCGCAGCTATTGGCGTCTCGCGCATCCCGAACGGTTTTTGTTCCCGGGTCGCGACAAGCACAGGCCGATCGAGCCGACTGTCCTGCACGCCGCCTGCCGTTCGGCGCGCGTCGCGGCCGGCATCGACAAGCGCGTGAGCGTGCACGTTCTGCGCCATAATTCCGAGTGCCGGATTATTCCGAGCTATCTGGCAAGATCGCTTGATATTCTGTTGATTTCAAAGGCTTGGATGGGCGTCGATCGTTGGCGACTCGGCATTATTCGGCTGTCTTCTCTGACCGAGGATTGTCCTCGGCTCTAAGGAGACGGATGATGAACGATCCTGACATTGGCGCGAAGACGGCGGTCCAGCTGTACTACGTTGGCCCGTTGGCGAGCCACATCGATGCATTTGGGGCACGTCTCGGCGGCGAGGGATACACGTCGAAGACGGTGCACGACAAATGCGAACTCGTGGCAAAGCTCAGTGCTTGGCTCCATCGGCGCGATCTTTCGCAGGATGCGCTTGACGAGGGTCAGCTCGACCATTTTCACACAGATCGCCGCCGCCAAGGCCATGTGCGGCGTGGCGAAGTGGCGACGGGCCGGCAACTGCTCAGATTCTTGCGTGACCTTGGTTGCATTCAGGCCCTGCCGCCAAGAACTGATCCGACCCCTGTGGGAAACCTCACGCAAGACTTCGGCCGCCACTTGAGTTCCGAGCGTGGCCTGTCACAGGCGACCTTGGACAACTATCTACCGATCGTTCGACGCTTTCTTATCGAGCGGTTTGAGGGCAAGCCGATCCAGTTCGATGAACTCTGCCCGGTTGACATTCATCGTTTTATTGTACGTCACGCCCAGACAGGAAGCCGTCGCAGCGCTCAGTTGATAGTCACCGCGTTACGTTCGTTTCTGCGCTTTCTGCGACAGCGGGGCGTGATCGCGACGGATCTCGCTGGCGGAGTGCCGGGGATCGCTAACTGGCGCTTGTCGCATCTGCCCAAGTCGCTTCCGCCTGAACAGGTCGAGCGGATGCTCGCGTCTTGCGATCGCGGCACGCCAGTCGGTGAGCGCGACCATGCAATCTTGTTGCTTCTAGCGCGTCTCGGATTGCGCGCCGGAGAGGTCGTCGCCTTGACCTTGGACGATCTGGATTGGGAACGGGGCGAGATTCTCGTCCGCGGCAAAGGCCAGCGGCTGGGACGATTGCCGCTGACGACGGATGTCGGCTTGGCGCTGGTCGACTATTTGCGTCACGTTCGTCCCCTCTGCTCGATGCGGCAGGTCTTCATCCGCATGCGAGCACCGTTGCGCGGCCTAGTCGGTCCCACCGCCATCGATTGTGTCGTGCGTCGCGCGCTCAAGCGCGCCGGGCTGAACCCGTCGTTCAAAGGGGCCCACCTGCTACGCCACTCCCTCGCCACCGATCTATTGCGTCGAGGCGCTTCGCTGACTGAGATCGGACAGCTCCTGCGCCATAGTCAGCCAACCACGACGCAGATCTACGCCAAGGTGGACATCGCGGCGCTACGCACTATCGGGTTGGCTTGGCCGGGAGCTGCGTCATGAGCCCGTTGCAGGAGACGCTCGACGAGTATCTGGCCATGCGTCGCGCCCTCGGGCACAAACTCTGTCTAGCCGGACGCTTGTTGCAACAATTCGTCACTTTCGCCGATCTGGCTGGCGCGGCATACGTCACCACGGATCTCGCTTTGGCATGGGTGAGCCAATCTGGCGGCGCGCAGCTCTCCGAACGGGCCCGTCGCTTGGGGATGGTGCGTCGCTTCGCACGCTACTGCGGTGCGCTAGACCCGCGGACTGTCGTGCCGCCGCCCGACCTGCTTCCCCATCGCTATCAGCGTCCGACACCTTACATTTATCGTGACGAGCAGATCTCTCGCTTACTCGACGCGGCGCGGCAACTATCCTCCGCAACCGGGTTACGGCCTCATACCTACGCCACTCTCTTCGGCTTATACGCGGTGACTGGCATGCGATGCCAGGAACCGCTGCAGCTCGATCGCGGTGATGTGGACTTGGTGAACGGCGTGCTGACGATCCGCGGCACGAAGTTCGGCAAATCCCGCTATGTGCCGCTGCACGTTTCCACGCAATGCGCATTGAACAGCTACGCAACGCGCCGGGATCGTTTGTGCCGCAACCCTGACAGTCCAAGCTTCTTTGTCTCCGACTGCGGGGCCCGCCTAACCCACTGGAGCGTCCGATCGACGTTCGTCAAATTATCTCAGCAGATCGGCCTGCGCTGTGTCGGCGACAGCCGAGGGCCACGCCTGCATGATCTGCGCCACCGACTGGCCGTCAACACGCTCCTCAGCTGGTATCGCGACGGTGTCGATGTCGAACGACGCCTGCCCGAACTCTCGACTTATCTTGGCCATGCACACATCACAGATACCTACTGGTATCTCACAGCGACGCCAGAGTTGTTGCGACAGGCGCTGTTGCGGGTGGAGCCATCCGAGTGGGAGGCTCTTCCATGAACGTCGCCAACACGTTCCCCACTCTTCTGGAGGCGTTCTTCATGGATCGTCTCGTGCGGCAGCGACAGGTGAGCCCCCACACCCTCGCGAGCTACCGTGATACCTTTCGTTTACTGCTGCAATATGCGCAACGACAGCTTGGCAGGGCGCCCTCGGCGGTGACGCTGCCGGATCTGGACACTCCGTTCCTCGGTGCCTTCCTCGATCATCTTGAACAGGAACGCGACAATAGCGCCCGCAGCCGCAACGTCCGCCTCGCCGCTATCCATTCCTTTTTCCGCTATGTGGCCCTGCACACACCCGAGCATAGCGCCTTGGCGCAGCGCGCGCTCGCCATGCCGAGCAAGCGCTATCCGCGGCGGCCGATCGACTTTCTCACTCCCGCCGAAGTGGCCGCTCTGCTGGCGGCGCCTAACCTCGCCACCTGGGGCGGGCGTCGCGATCGGGCATTGCTGCTGCTTGCCGTGCAGACCGGACTACGCGCTTCCGAACTGCTCGGCCTGCGCTGTCAGGACATCGTGCTCAGCCCCAGCGCCCACGTGCAATGCCAAGGCAAAGGGCGCAAAGTCCGCAACACGCCACTGCGCAAGGAGACTGCCGCAGTGCTGCGCAGTTGGATGCGAGAGCGTCAAGGCCAGTCTTCAGAACCTGCCTTTCCGACCACCTCCGGCGGGGCGCTGAGCCATGACGGCCTGCAATATTTGCTCGCCAAGCACCTCGTCGTCGCCCGTCGTCATTGCTCCTCGTTGTCCGGTAAACACGTGACGCCCACGTGCTGCGGCACACGCTGGCGATGGACCTGCTTCACCACGGCGTCGACCGTTCTGTGATCGCGCTCTGGCTGGGCCACGAATCCGTCGAGACGACGTCCATCTATTTGCAGGCCGACATGCAGCTCAAGGAAGCCGCGCTAGCAAAAACGCCGGCCGCCGGTGCTCACGTAAGTCGATACCGACCCGACGATCACCTCCTGACCTTTCTCAGAAGCCTCTGATTATCCCGATCCCCCTGCGGGCGAACTCCAGAGCAACCCTTGGATTTCCGTCCCATCTGGACCCCAACTCGGAATAATCCGGCACTCGGAATTATGGCGCTTATACCGAGCTCGGCATAAGCGGCACAGCTT
>CAVVTP010000002.1:0-160327 GCA_963751165.1 uncultured Alphaproteobacteria bacterium | reverse complement strand
GGAAGAGTGAACGCTTCGCAGCCCGCTCGGCGCGCTCCTGCGCTTCACCGTCTCGAACGCAGCTAGCCAACGAACAGCGCGCCGTCGGGTTTCAGCGCGGCTTCTGGCCTCCTACAAGAGCGAACGCCCGCCCGCCTGAGACCGGGCGCCGGAGCCTATCGACGGAAGCGCGCGAGGCTGGTGGTTCGAATCTCGGCGCCCCCTTGGTGGCGGATCGGAGGGTCGGAACCGACCCTTTGCTTCGCTTTAAGATAGGCCCTATGAGCGGTCGGGAAGCGCGAGGAGGCGGTCTTCGGCTGAACTGGGAGCCGTACGACTTGTCGCATTGCTGGGAGCGCCTGCGTCGACGTTGCATTCAGGAAGCACAGTCCGAGACCGGCATCAAAGCGACATCCTGAGGACCATCCAGCCATCGTCCATAAGGAGAGGAAGAGATGAAAGGTCTGTTTGCGATCGCCTTTCTTGCCGGCGTCTTGATGGCCGGCAGTCCACCGGCGGCGCGGGCGGCCGAGGCGATCACCGCGGAGGAGGCGCACGCCATTGGGGTGGAGGCCTATGTTTATTTCTATCCGCTCGTAAGCGTGGACGTGACCCGCAAGCAGCTCACGAACGGCGGGCCCGAGGTGGCGCCCATTCAGGGGCCGATGAATGAATTCCGCAGTCTCCCTGCCTATCCGACCGCTGACATGAGAGCTGTGGTGCGGCCGAACTTCGACACGCTCTACTCCAGCGCCTTTCTCGATCTGACCAAGGAGCCAATGATCGTCTCGGTTCCCGACACCCATGGGCGCTACTACCTCCTGCCGATGCTCGACATGTGGACGGACGTGTTCGCCTCGCCCGGCTGGCGCACGACCGGGACGTCGGCGGAAAACTTCCTGGTCGCCCCGCTCGGCTGGACGGGAAGCGTTCCGGAGGGTCTGACCCGTATCGATGCGCCGACCCCCTATGTCTGGATCATCGGCCGCATCAAGACGGATGGGCCGCCCGATTACGACGCCGTCCACAAGCTACAGGCGGCGCTGAAAATCACGCCGCTTTCGCAATTGGGAAAATCGCCAAGCCCGGTCAAAGCCGCCTTCGACCCTAGCGTGGACATGAAGACGCCGCCCAAGCTGCAGGTCGAACTCGATGCCGGCGGCAAAATACTTCGCCTACGCGGCCGAGATCCTGAAATTGCAGCCCCCGCATCTGACGGACCAACCAATCATTGCGCGGATGAAGCGCATCGGCCTTGAACCGGGCAAGAGCTTCGATCTCGAGTCGGCCGATCCGACGGTGCGGAAAGCCTTGGAAAGCGCGCCTAAGGACGCGCAGGCGCTGATGGCCTGGAAGCTGCCCAGCCTCGCACGGGTCGTGAACGGCTGGTCGATGAACACCGACACAATGGGTGTCTACGGCAACTATTACCTGAAACGCGCCATCATCGCGGGGGCCGGCCTCGGCGCGAACGTGCCGGAGGATGCAATCTATCCGATCAACCTCGCCAACTCGACGGGGCAGCCGCTCAATGGCGCCTATGCCTACTCCATCCATTTCGACAAAGGCGCGACGCCGCCTGCGGACGCGTTCTGGTCGATCACCCTCTATGACGCGCAAGGCTTCCAAGTGGCGAATCCTCTCAATCGCTTCGCCCTCTCAAGCTGGATGCCTTGGAAATACAACCCAGACGGTTCGCTTGATCTCTATTTCCAGAACGAGAGCCCGGGCCCGGAGAAGGAGGCCAACTGGCTGCCCGCGCCGAAGGGTGCGTACAACCTGACCATGCGTCTCTATGCGCCGCGGTCGGAGGCGCTAACGGGCAAGTGGAATCCGCCGCCCGTCACGAAGATTGAAGTCACGACGAACGTGCTGCCGCAGTAGGAAGGGGCGCGTTCCCGGGAGCAAAGGCGGCTTTAGCACGCGCTCCGGGCCCTCCCGTGGCGAACCCTATAGGCCGCTCCGCCCAATTGCGGCGTTCAGCGTCGGCCGCCAAGTGTGAGATATTGACCCGTCGAAAAACCGCCCCTTCCCTACCGCGGAGGCCCAAAAAATGTCCGGCAAACGCATCGTCTTCACCGGCGGCTCAGGCAAGGCCGGCCGTCATTCCGTCGCGCATCTCGTCGCGCTCGGCTATTCCGTGCTCAATGTGGATCTGAAGCCGCTCGAGGGGCATTTCGCTCCGACGCTGATCGCCGATCTCACCGACGGCGCGCAGGCGTTCAACGCGCTGACCACGCACCCGACCTTCGCCGGCTTCGAAACCGGCGCACCGCCCCGCCCGCCGGACGCGGTCGTGCATTTCGCGGCGGTGCCGCGCGTCCTGATCGAGCCGGACAACACGACATTCTTCAAGAACGTCATCAGCACCTATAACGTCATCGAAGCGGCGACGAAGCTCGGCGTCAAAAAGATCGTGATCGCCTCGAGCGAAACGACTTACGGCGTCTGCTTCGCCGAGGGCGACAAGGACTTCCATTCCTTTCCGCTCGAAGAGGATTACGACGTCGATCCGATGGATTCGTACGGCCTGTCCAAGGTCTGCAACGAGAAGACCGCGCGGGCCTTCGCCATGCGCTACGGCGCCGACATCTACGCCTTGCGCATCGGCAACGTGATCGAGCCGCACGAATACGGACAGTTCAGGCGCTTCGCCGCCAATCCGCCGATGCGCAAGCGCAACGCCTGGAGCTATATCGACGCGCGCGACCTCGGCGAGATCGTGCGGCTGTGTCTCGAGAAGGACGGCCTCGGATTCCAGGTATTCAACGCCGTCAACGACACGATCACGCTCGACATGCCGACCCGCGAGGCGCTGAAGAAGCTCTGCCCGAACACCCCAACCACCCGCGAAATGGGCGAATTCGAAGCGCCGCTGTCGAACCGCAAGGCGCGCGAGGTTCTCGGCTTCAAGGAGAAACACGATTGGCGGAAATATGTCGATTCGGCCGACGACGCGGCGTGACATTGCCGCCTTCTCGCGGACGCCAGATATATCGCAAATGCGCTCGGGACCATCGCGAGGGCGCGCGGGATGGCGAGGGTCGCTGAAGAGGCCGGGCTGACGCGGCAGGCGCTTTATCGTTCTTTGAGCGAAGCAGGCGATCCGCGCCTGACGACCCTTCTGGGCGTCGCCAAATCGCTGGGCCTGAAGCTGTCGTTCAAGGCGGCGTGACGCGCTTCCCCTCGCGGGACCGCCTCACGCGCCCCGCGGCTTCGCCCGATTGGTCGGCGCCGCGCTCGCCGGGTCGTCTGGCCAGAAGTGGCGCGGATAGCGACCGCGGAGATCGGAGCGCACCGCAGCCCAGGAGCCGCGCCAAAAGTTTGGCAGGTCGCGGGTGATCTGGATCGGCCGATGAGCGGGCGACAGGAGATGCAGCGTCAGCGGAATTTTTCCGCCCGCGACCGACGGGTGTTCGGCGAGGCCGAACAGCTCCTGCACGCGCAGCGCAATCGCCGGTCCGCCCTCCGCCTCGTAGTCGATCGGAGCAGCGGTTCCGGTCGGCGCCACGAAATGGGTCGGAGCCTCGTCCTCGAGCCGGCGCGACAGGTCGAAGGGCAGCATTGCGCGCAACGCCACCGAGAGGTCGTCCGCGCCGATCTCGTCGAGCCGCGTCTTGCCTAGGAGAAACGGCGCGATCCAATCCGCGTCTTTGCTCAGCCGCTCGTCCGACAGATCGGGCCAGGGCTCGCCTTCGGCGCGACGCAGAAACAGGGTTCTGTCGCGCCATTGCCTGAGCGCCTTGCTCCAGGGCAGACGCGCGACGCCCAGCGATAAAACTCCTTGCGCGAGCGCGACAGCGCTTCGCTCGTCAGGCGCAACCGCTAGAGTCTGTTCGGCAAGGACGAGCGCGCCGAGCCGCCGGCGGCGGCGGGCTCTCAGGGAAGCGGAGGGGCGATCGAACACGAGGTCCTCCGCCGTCTCGATCGAGGCGCCGGCGACCGTCTCGATGTCGCCGAGCGTCAGGGGCGCCGCGATAAGGATGCGCGTCGCGGCCGCGCGGCCCGCGACCTCGCCGATCGCCAGAAATGGCTCGCCTGAGAGCGCGTCGTGAGGGTCGAGCGAAGCCGCCCGCCCGTTCGCCATCAGGAACGCGCCCCTCCTGCCATAGCCCGTCTTTAGACGGGCGTCTTTTGACGCCCTTTGCGCCATCGCGATGCGCTCGGGATAGGCGGAGGCGAGGAGAGCGCCGAGGGGCGAGCCCTCACCCCGGCCTTCTCCCGCAGGCGGGAGAGGGGGCGAATCCCTTCTCCCGCTTGCGGGAGAAAGTGGCGCGGAGCGCCGGATGACGGATTTCGCCCTCTGCGCCAAGCCGCGTGCGAGCCGCCTTGCGTCCTCCGCCCGCGGCGAGCAATCGCGGCGGAAGGCTTCGAGCCGGGCCGTCAGATCGACGGCGTCGCCGCCGAGCCCGCGCTCGGTCAGGACGACGGCGACCTCGCAGGCCGTTCGCGCGTCGCCCGATCGCGCTGCATCGACCGCCATGCGCGCCAGCCGCGGCGGCAGCGCCAGGCGCGAGATCGCCCGGCCTTCATCGGTGATGCGGCCGTCCGCGTCGATCGCGCCGATCGACGTCAGAAGCGCGCGGGCTTCGGCGAGCGCGCCACGCGGCGGCGGATCGAGGAAGGCGAGACGCGCCGGATCGGCCTCGCCCCAGGCCGCGCAGTCGAGCAGGAGTCCGGAAAGATCGGCCGAGAGGATTTCCGGCTGGGCATAGGGCCGAAGGCCGCCGTTCGCCGCCTCCTCCCACAGGCGGAAGCAGACGCCCGGCTCGACGCGCCCGGCGCGGCCGCGCCGCTGGTCGGCATTGGCGCGGGAGACACGCACCGTCTCGAGTCGGGTGAGGCCGATGTCGGGCTCGTATCTCGGAACCCGCATGAGGCCGCTGTCGACGACCACCCGAACGCCTTGAATCGTCAGCGAGGTCTCGGCGATCGAGGTGGCGAGAACGATCTTGCGCCGTCCAGGCGGCGCGGGCGCGACCGCGAGGTCCTGCGCCCGCGCGTCCATCGCGCCATAGAGCGGCGCGATATCGACGTCGGGCCGCCGGAGCCGCGCCTCGAGGATCTCCGCGACGCGGCGGATCTCGCGCTGCCCCGGCAGGAAGACGAGCATCGATCCCATCTCGCTTGCGAGCGCCTCTAGCACAACGCGCGCGACTTCATCCTCGATCCACGCGCTCGCGTTCCGTCCGACATAGCGAGTCGCTACTGAAAAGGCGCGGCCCGCGCTTTCGATCAGCGGCGCATCGCCGAGAAGCGCGCGCACCCGCGCGCCGTCGAGCGTCGCCGACATGACGAGAAGCCGCAGGTCCTCGCGCAAGGCGCCCTGCGCGTCGAGCGCCAGCGCAAGCCCGAGGTCGGCGTCGAGCGAGCGCTCGTGAAACTCGTCGAACAGCACCGCCCCGACGCCCTCGAGCGCGGGATCGTCGAGGATCATGCGGGTGAACACGCCTTCGGTGACGACCTCGATCCGCGTGCGCGCCGATACGAGGCTCTGCAGCCGCACCCGCAGTCCGATCGTCTCGCCGACCGTCTCACTGAGCGTCGCCGCCATGCGCGCCGCAGCGGCGCGGGCGGCGAGGCGGCGCGGCTCGAGCAGCAGCAGGCGTTTGCCGGCGGCCCAGGATTCTTCGAGCAGGGCGAGCGGCGCACGTGTCGTCTTGCCGGCGCCCGGCGGCGCGACCAGCACGGCGCGGGCATGGCTCACGAGCGCGGCGCGGAGCGAACCGAGCAGGTCGTCGATCGGCAGCGGCGCGGCGAGACCGGTCACTAGGCGACGCTGCGCGACCGCCCTTGCCAGTAGGGCGCGCGAAGCGCCTTCCTGTCCACCTTGCCGAGCCCCGTTACCGCGATCGCATCGACGAAATCGATGGTTTTCGGCGCCCAGGGCCCGCCCCGCTTCGCCTTCACATGCGCATGCAGCGTTTCGAAGTCGGCCTCGGCGCCGCGCTTCAGGACGATGAAGGCTTTCACCGCTTCGCCCCACTTGTCGTCCGGGACGCCGATCACTGCGGCCGAGGCGACCGCCGGATGCGACATGAGCGCGTCTTCGACCTCACGCGGATAAATGTTGAAGCCGCCCGATATGATCATGTCCTTGATGCGATCGACGATGTAGTAGTAGCCGTCCTCTTGCACGGCGACGTCGCCGGTGTGCAGCCAGCCGCCCCGGAACGCATCGTCGGTGGCGTCGGGGCGTTTCCAGTAGCCGTTCATCACGAGCGCACCGCGCACGCAGATTTCCCCCGGCTCGCCGGGCTTGACTTCATTCATGTCGAAATCGAACAGTTTCACCTCGACCAGCGGGTTCGGACGTCCGCAGGAGCCGAGCTGCCTGGGATGGGTCGGGTCGTGGTCGATCTTCCTCAGCGTCGTGATGCATTGCGGGGCCTCGGTCTGCCCGTAAAACTGCACGAAGACATTGCCGAAAATCGTCATGCCCTCGAGCAGGCGGTCCGGCGACATCGGCGCCGCGCCGTAGATGATCGTCTCGAGCGAGGAAAGGTCGTACCGGACGCGAACCTCCCTGGCGTCGATCAGCGCATAGATCATCGTCGGCACGAGAAGGACGGCGTTGATCCTCTCGGCCTCGACCGTCCGGCAGAAGGCCTCGATGTCGAAGCCTGGCAGCACGCGGACGAACCCGCCACGCATCATGGTCGGGAAGATGTTGACCCCGCCCGCATGCGTGATCGGGGTCGAGGCGAGATAGCGGATGTCCTGCGGCCACTCCCAATCGGAGAAAATGATCGCCGACATGTTGACCAGGCAGCGGTGCGCGATCATGACGCCTTTCGAGCGCCCGGTCGTGCCGCCGGTATAGGCGAGCCAGCAGATCGCATCCGCGTCGGCTTCATCGGTAAGCGGCGCGGGCTCGAGGGATTTCAGCTCGGCGACGAGGTCGCGGCCGCCGTCCATTGGCCCAAACGACAGCAGATGCTTGACGCCGTGGGCGCGGCCTTTGATGGCGCGGCCGCGCTCGGCGAATTTTGGGCCTTCAACGATCAGAACGGCGGCCTCGGCGTCGTCGACGATGAAGGCCTGATCGTCTTCTGCTGCGAGCGGATGCAGCGGCGTGTAGCGCAAACCCATCACCGCCGCGGCGGTGACCACGGCCCAGGTCTCGACGCGATTTGTGGCCAGCAAAGCCAGTCCGTCGCCCTTCACGAGGCCGAGCGTGCGAAAAAGGGCGACAATGCGCGCCGCCGCATCGCCTAGCTCGCGGTAGGTCCAGCGGGTCTGATTGTCGGCGATCGCGGGCCGATCGGCGAAGCGCGCGATCGCCGTGATCAGCATCGACCCGACGGTTCCGCCTTCGTGCAGCTTGCCCATGACGTTCCTCCGGGGTTTCCCCCGTCCAACATAGCGGAGCGGAACGCTGCAGCAAACAACCGCTGTCCCCCTCGCCCCGATTGCGGGGTGAGGGGCCAGGCCGAACAATCGAGGTCCATTTCACCCCCTCATCCGAGAGGGAGAGAAGGACTACGCGCCGACCGAGGTCGCGGTGGCCAGGGTCGAAAGGTCGAGCCGCACGCCCGGACCCATGGTCGAGGACACCGCGGCGCGCAGGAGGTAGTGGCCTTTAGCGCCGGGCGGCTTCGCCCGGTTCACCGCGTCGACGAAGGCCTTGATGTTCTCGGCGAGCTTGTCCTCGCCGAACGAGGCCTTGCCGACCGAGCCTTGCACGATCCCGGCCTTCTCGGCGCGGAACTCGACGGCGCCGCCCTTCGAGGCGCCGACCGCCGCCTTGACGTCCATCGTCACCGTGCCAACCTTCGGGTTCGGCATCAGACCGCGGGGACCCAAAACCTTGCCGAGACGGCCCACGAGCGGCATCATGTCAGGAGTGGCGATGCAGCGGTCGAAGTTGATCTCGCCGCCCTGGACGGAGGCCACGAGGTCCTCGGCCCCGACCACGTCGGCGCCGGCATCGCGCGCTTCGTCCGCCTTGGCTCCGCGGGCGAAGACCGCGACGCGCAGGATGCGGCCGGTGCCGTTCGGCAGGTTGACGACGCCGCGCACCATCTGGTCGGCGTGCTTCGGGTCGACGCCGAGGTTGAGGGACAGCTCGACCGTCTCGTCGAACTTGACCTTGGCGTTCGCCTTGACGACCTTCAGCGCTTCATCGAGCTTGTATAGTTTTGTGCGCTCGACCGCCTCGCGGGCGTTCTTGATTCTCTTGCCGTGCTTGGACATGGGGCTTACTCCACCACCTGCAGGCCCATCGAACGGGCGGAGCCTTCGATCATCCTCATCGCCGACTCGATCGAGTCGCAATTGAGATCGACGATCTTCTTCTCGGCGATCTCGCGCACCTGCTCTTTCGTCACCTTGCCGACGAAGCCGCGGCCGGGCGTCTTGGCGCCGGAAGCGGGCTTCTTGCCAAGCTTGAGGTTGGCCGCCTTCTTGAGCCAGAAGGTCACCGGCGGCTGGCGCATCTCGAAGGTGAACGAGCGGTCCTGGTAGGCGGTGATGACGACCGGGATCGGCGCGCCCTTCTCCAACTGCGCCGTGCGCGCGTTGAAGGCCTTGCAGAACTCCATGATGTTGAGGCCCCGCTGGCCGAGCGCGGGACCGATCGGCGGCGACGGATTGGCCGCCCCCGCCGGCACTTGCAGTTTGATGTAACCGACAATTTTCTTTGCCATTTGGCTGCTCCATACATGAGCGCGGCCCTCGGAGCTTTCGCTTCAACGGCTGCGCCAGGTTGCAGTTTCGTGGTGCGAACGGTTTTCCCGGCTGGCGACCGGGCGTTCTCCCACGGGTGAAGGCCCGCGCGATAGCAGGTTTGCGGGCGGTGGGCAACTGCGGCATGATGCGCCGCGGCCGTTGGCCGTGTCCGCCGCGCTCGACCCGGGCGCGGACACGGAAGCGGTGGCAAGGACGCTGAGCATGAGCGAGAGGAAGGTCGGCGCTGCATCGACTCGCCGGCCGAAGGCGGCGAGCGAACGAGCGACGCCGTACGAGCGGGACGTGATCCTCTGGTCGCAGGAACAGGCCCGCCTCCTGCGCGCCGGCCGGTTCTCCGAACTCGACATTGAACATCTGGCCGATGAGATCGATGACGTGGGGAAAAGCGAAAAGCGCGAACTCGCCAGCCGCATGGCCGTGCTCCTGGCGCATCTCCTCAAATGGGGCCGCCAGTCAGAGAACCGGACCCCAAGCTGGCGCGCGACGATCGTCGTCCAGCGCAAGCGGATCGCGCTCGCGCTCAAGGAGACGCCGAGCCTCAAAGCCGTCATGCGCGACCGCGACTGGCAAGACGCTGTTTGGCTCGACGCGCTTGCCCAAGCATGCAAGGAAACCGGACTTACGGAAGAGGACTTGCCGGAAGCCTGCCCCTGGCCGATGGAGCAGGCGGCTGATCAGGGGTTTTGGCCGGAGTGAGGAAGGCGGGGCCGTGAAAATGCGCCGTCTGAAGAACTCCAGCGGGAGCGCTCCCGGGACTAGGACGTGGCTGATCGAACCGGTCGTCCGTTACTCCGGCCAGAATCGCTCATCGATCGTCTGCGCGAATCTCGACGGGCATTCCGCCGGAAAAACCTCCTCGCTCATGTCTGTCTCGATCGCCGCCTTGCGGCGCGCATGACGATAGGCGGAAGCTGTCACCCCATCGACGACGGTTTTCAGGCTCGGGCTGTCGTCGAGAAGGTCGGCTATTTCGTCGCGCGCATTGGCGATCGACAGCCGCCAGGAGTTTCTTCGCCCCGCCTGCTGATATTGCCATTTGAGCAAGTGCAGCAAGTGGACCGCGAGGCGGCTTATAAGTTCGCGCTTCTCGGTCTTGCGCATGCTCTCAATTTCCTCGGCGATCGCTGAGAGATCGGCCTTATCGACCCGTCCGGCGCGCAGAAGCGCCGCCTGCTCAAGGCTCCAGGCGTAGAAATCGCTGTCGTGCAAGGACCGTCGCGGCATGGCGTTCAACCTACCTTCGGCGTCCAAGGCTGTCGATTGATCTCGTGGCGTTGACCTCCGACCCGCTCTCCTCTCAATCCTCCGCATGGTCCCTATCGAACCGCCACACCTCTTCGAATCCCATCAGCCGGTTCATCTCGGCGAAGGGGTAAAGCGGCGCCTCCGAGCCCATCGACGAGCCGGTCTCAAAAATCTGCCGATAGACAGTCTCAAGCGCAGCCGCGGCGCTGAGCAGCCCCGCAACGGGATAGATCGCGATCGCATAGCCGAGCTCGGCGAGGCGGGCGTTGCTCAGCATCGGCGTCCGGCCGCCCTCGACCATATTGGCGAGCAGGGGTTTCTCGCCGAGCGCGCGGCCGATCTCCGCCATCTCCGCGTCGGTTTCAGGCGATTCGACGAACAGCACGTCCGCCCCAGCTTCCGCGTAAAGTCTTGCCCGCCTGATCGCCTCGGGGAGCCCAAGCGAGGACCGCGCGTCGGTGCGGGCGACGATCAGGAAATCGGGGTTCTGCCGCGCCTCGACCGCGACGGCGATCTTTTGGACCATGTCCTCGGCGGCGATCACCCGCCGCCCTTGCGTGTGGCCGCATTTCTTCGGGAACTCCTGGTCCTCGAGCTGGATCGCGGCGGCCCCTGCCCGCTCGTAGCCCATGACCGTGTGGCGCACGTTGAGGAGTCCGCCGTAGCCGGTGTCGCCGTCGGCGATCAACGGCGCATCCGCCATGCGCGCCATGAGCTCGACGCGATTGACCATGTCGGAATAGCTCGCGAGCCCCGCGTCGGGGAGCCCGAGATGCGACGCCATCGTCCCGTAGCCCGTCATGTAGAGGGCGTCGAAGTGCATGCGCGCCGCCATGCGCAGCGACACCATGTCGTAAACGCCCGGGGCCGTGATGACGCGGTCCCTGAGGCGGGCGTTCAGAACTTCGCGCAGGCTTTTTTGCATGGCCGCTCACCGCTGTCTCTCCGCCGGCTCGTGAGCGTTGGCGGAGAAAGCCCTTCATGAATAGGACGGAGGCGACATTCCAGGCAACATGGCCCATGAAGCCGGACGCCTGACGTTGACGCCCCGCGCGGCCCGGATCATCCTTCTGTCATCCGTCTCGCCCGTGGACGGCGCGGGACGGCCGCTTGGCCCAAGCCGACGTAACAGGAGCGAAAAGGCAGGAAGCGCATGACCATCATCAAGCACAGCATCGACGCCGAAACAGCGGAAAAGGCGGTCGCGGCCGCCGCCAAGAAGGCGTCGGAGCTCAATCTCAAAATGTGCATCGCAGTGACCGACGAGGGCGGCGACCTCAAGGCCTTCGCCCGGATGGACGGGGCGCCGAAACTCTCGATCCAGATCTCGCAGGACAAGGCCTACACCGCGGCCTGCTTCTCGATACCGACCCACGCCTGGTTCGACTTCATCAAGGACGACCCGCCGCTCCTGCACGGAATTACCCATACCCCGCGGCTGATCGTGTTCGGCGGCGGGTTTCCGATCGTGGTCAAGGGCGAGATGATCGGGGCGATCGGCCTCAGCGGCGGGCACTACACGCAGGACATGGAATGCGCGCGGGCCGGGCTCGAGGCTGTCGGGGCGGACGCCGGGTAAGTTGCGCCTGATCGGCGACCGGATCTTTCCAACGACCAGCCTGCTTCAGCCGGACGCCGAATCTGCGCCGCCGGATTGCAGCGTCGCCGCCGGCGTGAGCACCACGAGCTTGTAGTCGGGCCGCTCGGCCAGGCTGAACGTATGCTGCTCGAACGAAAGGCGGCCGTCGCGCGGGTGCTGGAAGGTCCGCAGCCCGCCATGGCGGCGCTGGACATCCTGCTCCTCCCAGGTCCGCGCGAACAACGGGCTCTCGGCCTTCAGGCGGTCGATGAAGGCCTTGACCTCAGCATCGCGGAAGGTGTGGCCAAAGTCGGCGCGGAATTCGGCGAGCAGCCGGCGCGCCCGCTCGCGCCAGTCCGGGATCAGAACGCGGGCGCTCTCGTCGAGAAAGACAAAGCGCAGCAGATTGCGCTGATGGCCGGCGTCGAGCCAGCCGACGAACAGGCGGGCCGCGGCTGCGTTCCAGGCGCAGGCGTTCCAGAGGCGGTCGAGGCCGTAGGCCGGATGCCGGATCGCGTTGACGGCGGCCGTCAGAGAGGATGGCGCATGCCCCTGCGTCTCCTCCGGCAAGTCCGGATCGAGCCGTCCGGCCAGCTCGAACAGATAGGCGCGCTCGGCGGGCGTGAGCGCCAGCGCTCGCGCGAGGCGCCCCAAAGTCTCGGGCGAAGCCTGGACCGGCCGCCCCTGTTCGATCCAGGCGCACCACGTGGTGCTGATGCCCGCCCGTGTGGCCAACTCCTCCCGCCGCATGCCGGGCGTGCGCCTGCGTCCGCCGGGCGCGGGAGACCGGGCGCGCTCGCGGTGGGCGCGGACAAATGCGCCGAGCAGGCGTCTTTGGTCGTCACGCATCATGGCGAGATTGATAATAGGATAAGTTTCCCGCTTGTAACAGTTTATCGTGGGGCCTAGCAAACCGGCTGTGCGGGTCCACGGTCGCTGTCGGGAACGAACACGGGCGTGGGAGAGGAGTAGGCGATGAGCGCAGCGCATGAAAAGGCGGTCGTGGCCCAGTTCGGACCGCAGGCCCGCGCTTATGTAGAGAGTGCGGTGCATGCGGAAGGTGCGGACCTGGAGGCGCTCGAGACGATCGTGTGCGAACTCAAGCCCGCTCATGCGCTCGACCTCGGCGCGGGCGGCGGGCATGTCGCTTACCGGATGGCGCCCCATTCTCGAATGGTGACGGCTTGTGACCTTTCGTCCGAGATGCTGGCCGCAGTCGCCGCGACCGCACGGGAGAGACGGCTCGACAATATCCGTACTGCACAGGGGGCGGCCGAGCGGCTGCCGTTCGACTCCGGCGCATTCGATTTCCTCGCGACCCGGTATTCGGCCCATCACTGGCGCGCTTTCGAGGCCGGATTGCGCGAGGCCCGTCGCGTGCTTAAGCCCGGCGCGCGGGCGGTTTTCATGGACGCCTTTGCACCGGGACAGGCCCTGTTCGACACCCATTTGCAGGCGATCGAACTCCTACGCGACACGTCTCACTGCCGTGACTACAGCGCCGCCGAGTGGACCAGGGGGCTGGGCCAAGCCGGCTTCGCGCTGATCGGCGTCCGGACATGGCGGCTGCGGCTGGACTTTGCTTCCTGGATCGCGCGCATGCGTACGCCGGAAGTCAACGCCAGCGCCATTCGCGCCCTGCAAAAGTCCGCGTCGGCCGAAACCAAGGCGCATTTCGCCATCGAGGACGACGGCTCGTTCCAGCTCGACGTGATGATGGCGGAAGCAGTGTCGGAATAGGGCTGGTCCTTCGTTTCGGCTCCAGCGGATCCGCGATTTCTCTCGATACGTCCGCCAGCTGTGGTATTTCCGGCTCTGGCCGTTAAACACCGGATCAAACAGAAGGAGAGCGGTACGGCGGCGGCCAGAATTCGCGCTGCGTTGTTACTCGCCGGGATTTTCGCGAGCGGAAGCGCATTCATCGCCGCAGACGCCGACAGCGCTGAGCGCCGGGCCATCATTGCGACTGTCACCGGCGAGAAGATCCAGAAGGTCGGCTTCCGGGCCATGATCCAGAAGGAGGCGATCATGTACGATCTCGCCGGCTCCGCCCGAAACAATCCCGATGGATCGGTGGCGGTAATCTTGCAGGGCGACGGGGACCGGATCGATCAGGTTCTCGCCGTCATTCGCGCCGGGAGCAAGAAATCGTCCCATGACAACGCCATCAGACAGGCTCCCGTCGAGTGGAACCCCGATCTGAACGCGTTCACGGTCTTCGACTGGACGTCACAAAGCCGGGGCATCACGACCAAATACAATCTGATCTTTCCCTTGCGGCCGGCCGACGACCAGATATCCCGCCCTCAAGCGAAGGCGGTCTGGAACAAAATCGCGGAGAATACGCTCAAGGGCGATGATCTGACCAAGTTCCTGAAGCATCTGGACGACGATTGATCCTGTCGCCGCTCGCGGATCCCAAGGGGACGGCCAAGTTCCGCTGCCGCGTCGCTCTGCCGCGCACCCGCCCTTCCCTTCCAGCAGCCATTCGTGGTAACCGCCGCCACACCCGACGGGGGACCAGGCTCGATCCCCTGCCGTCGCATTCCCGTCACCCAAACGTTTGAGGACGGCGCCGCACCCGCGGCCTCCGCCTTTCGAGATTTCCATGAAGCTGCGCAACGTCGCCATCATCGCCCACGTCGACCACGGCAAGACCACCCTCGTCGACCGGCTCCTGCAGCAGTCGGGCGCCTTCCGCGACAACCAGCGCGTCGCCGAACGGGTGATGGATTCGAACGATCTCGAGCGCGAGCGCGGCATCACTATCCTAGCTAAGGCGACCTCGGTCGTGTGGAAGAACGTGCGCGTCAACATCGTCGACACGCCCGGCCACGCCGATTTCGGCGGCGAGGTCGAGCGCATCGTCTCCATGGTCGACGGCGCGATCGTGCTCGTCGACGCCGCCGAGGGGCCGATGCCGCAGACCAAGTTCGTCGTCGGTAAGGCGCTGAAGATCGGCCTCAAGCCGATCGTCTGCGTCAACAAGGTCGATAAATCCGACGCCCGTCCGAACGAGGTCGTCAACGAGGTGTTCGACCTGTTCGCCGCGCTCGACGCCACCGACGAGCAGCTGGACTTTCCGATCATCTACGGCTCGGCGAAGCAGGGGTGGATGGCGGCCTCGCCTGAAGGCCCCAAGGACTCCATGGCGCCGCTCTTCGACCTCGTGCTCGAGCACGTCGAGCCGCCGAAGGTCGGCGCGGGCGGCTTTCGCATGCTCGGCACGCTTCTCGAGGCGAATCCCTATCTCGGCCGCATCATCACCGGCCGCGTGTTCTCCGGTTCGATCCGCACCAATGCCCCGGTCAAGGTTCTCGATCGCAACGGCGACCTCGTCGAGCAGGGCCGCGTCTCGAGAATTCTCGCTTTCCGCGGCATCGAGCGTTCGCCGATCGAAGAGGCCGTCGCCGGCGACATCGTCGCCATCGCGGGCCTGGAAAAATTCAACGTCGCCGACACGCTGTGCAGCCTTGAGGAGGTCGAGCCCCTGCACGCGCAAGCCATCGATCCGCCGACGCTGTCGATGACGTTTTCTGTCAACGACAGCCCGCTCGCCGGCACGGAGGGCGACAAGGTGACGAGCCGCGTCATCCGGGACCGCCTCATGAAGGAGGCCGAGGGCAATGTGGCGCTGCACGTCGAGCCCGCCCCCAATTCCGATTCCTACGTCGTCTCGGGCCGCGGCGAGCTGCAGCTCGCCATTCTCATCGAGACCATGCGGCGCGAGGGTTTCGAGCTCGGCGTGTCCCGCCCCAAGGTGCTATTCCGCAAGAACGAGGCGGGCGAGTTCGCTGGAGCCGATCGAGGAAGTCGTCATCGACGTCGACGAGGAGCATTCGGGAATCGTCGTGCAGAAGATGAGCGAGCGCAAGGGCGAGATGATCGAGATGCGCCCCTCGGGCGGCGGCCGCCTGCGCCTCGTCTTCCTCGCGCCGACCCGCGGCCTCATCGGCTATCTGGGCGAGTTGCTCACCGACACCCGCGGCACGGCGATCATGAACCGCCTCTTCCACCATTGGGGGCCCTGGAAGGGCGAGATCGCCGGCCGGCGCAACGGCGTCCTGATCTCGAATGAGGCCGGCGAAGCGGTCGCCTACGCCATGTGGAACCTCGAGGACCGCGGGCCGATGATGATCGAGCCGGGCGCCAAGGTCTATCAGGGCATGATCGTCGGCCAGCACACGCGGGACAACGACCTCGAAGTCAACGTCCTTAAGGGCAAGAAGCTGACCAACATCCGCACTCATTCGAAGGACGAGGCGGTGCGCCTGACCCCCCCGATCCAGATGACGCTGGAAAAGGCTCTCGCCTATATCCAGGACGACGAGCTCGTCGAGGTGACGCCGAAGTCGATAAGGCTGAGGAAAGGGCTCCTCGACCCGAACGACCGCAAGCGCGCCGAGCGGGCGAGGGCCGCCGAGGGAGCGGCGTAAGCCCCATGCGCTCGGAGATGTTGGCGCATTGCTGCGCCCGGCGACGCTTTACAGAATTGCCGGGGCGCGCCCTCCCCGCGCTGGCGGATCCGTCGCCGCGACGCCACGTCTGTCTCAGCCATGTTCGATGCTTCTGAGGTAGGCGCAAAACATGTCGGCCATGGCGTCGGCGTAGGCTGCGATTTCCGCGAGGGTTCGAGGACTCTCCGAGAAATGCTTTCCCACCGCGCTGAGGGTCGTCGTGATCAGATCGCCGGCCAAGGCGCGAGTCGCTTCTGAGGTCCGGGGCAGCGCCTCTCGCATGAAGACCTGGACGGTTCGGTCTGCCGATGCCCTCGCCTCGTGCGCCTCCGGCGCATCGCGATAGAGAGGAGCGGCGTCGTTGAGCGCTACCCGCATCTCGGCTTCATCGCATTCCGAGCGGATGAAGGCGTGGACGAGTAGGCGCAGCCGTTCGAGCGGCGGCAGCCGGCCGTCCTCGAGGATGCTGCGCAACAGCGCGGTCGTCTGCCGCCACTCGTTGCTTTGGAGTCGAAAGAGGATCGCCGCCTTGTTGGGGAAATACTGGTAGAGGGATCCGACGCTGACGCCGGCCTTCTCGGCCACCCGCGCCGCGGTGAACCGCTGCGCCCCTTCGGTCGCCAGAACCTGAGCCGCAGCCTCGAGAACCGCAGCGACGAGCTCGGCGGAGCGGACCTGCTGGGGCTCTTTTCGTGAGGAAATCGAGGCGCTTCGGCGATCAGTCATAACGGCCAGCGGCAATGCGAATAGCAAACCTGACGAAATAGTCGTATTTCAGCTCCGACGCAATGACGCTCTTTCAACCTGAGTCCCCCATGACCACCCTGACCACATCCCCGCTGGCCCCCCTGCTCGACCGGCTCTTCTCGGAGGCCGACGCAGCCGAAGCGGAGACAGCAGCCGACGTTGCCGATCTCTCCGACGAAGAGCACGCGCGCATGATGCGGAGCAAGACCGAATACCGCGAGCTCTACGGACGCTTCAAGAACGCGCCGCTCGCCGTGTCGCGAGAGACCGGCGCGCTGCTGTACATGCTGGCGCGCAGCTGCGGCGCGCGGATGATCGTCGAGTTCGGAACCTCGTTCGGCATCTCGACCCTGCATCTCGCCGCAGCTCTCCGGGACAATGGCGGCGGCCGCCTGATCACCACCGAGTTCGAGCCGTCCAAGGCGGCGCGGGCGAGGGACAACCTCACCGCCGGCTGCGTTATCGATCTCGTCGAGATCCGAGAGGGAGACGCCCTCCAGACCCTGAGCGTCAATCTTCCCGAAAAGATCGACCTGCTCCTGCTCGACGGTGCGAAGGCCCTCTATCCGGAGATCCTGAGCCTGGTGGAAAATCGCCTCAGGGCCGGGGACCCTCATCGTCGCCGACAACGCCGACTACAGCCCCGAATATCTGGCGCGGGTGCGCTCGCCGGAAAACGGCTACATCTCGACGCCCTTCGCCGACGACGTCGAGCTGTCCATGCGGATGGGCTGACGCCAATCTTGTCTGCTCGCGGTCACCGCCCCTTCCGCATCGCGGCGGCGAACTTCGCCGATCAACCGCGTCAGCTCCGATACTTCCACGGGAGCCCAGTCGCTGAATATTGAGCGAAACATCCGCTCCCGAGCGGCGTCGATGCGTTCGGTCATCGCCTTGCCTTCGGGTGTCACGACAGCTCGGCGGGCGCGGCGGTCGTCAGCGCTTTCGACCCGCCTAATGAGGCCCAGGCTTTCGAGCTTGGCGAGTTGACGGCTGACGGTCGTGTGGTCGCGGTTAACCCCGGCGGCGAGTTCGACGACGCCGATCGGGCCGAAGCGCTCGATGCCGATCAGCAGCGGAAACAATGCGCGGTCGAGCCGAATGCCGGCCGCCGCAATGAGCGCCTCGTCGCGCTGCGGCTCGTTGATGACGCCAATGATTTCGAGCAAGGCCAGGTGAAGCGCACGGTGCTCCAGGCTCATATGTGTATTTTGCACGGTTTTGATTGACTCCATCGGCGGCCTCAGATATATGTGCATCATACACGGATATCGCAAAACCGAAAGGACCTCCGCCATGAGAGCTGCGATCGTTCACGGACTTGGGCAGACGCCCGTTTGTGCCGATTTCCCCGTTCCGACCCCTGCTGAGGGTGAGCGCCTCATCAAGGTCACGGCCGCCGCGCTGACCCAGCTTGCCCGCGGCCGGGCTTCGGGCGCGCATTACAGTTCGTCGGGCGCCTATCCGTTTATCGCCGGCGTCGATGGCGTGGGTAGGCTGGAGGATGGCGCCCGCGTTTATTTCCTCTCGCCGCGCGCGCCTTACGGCGCTTTTGCGGAACAGACCGTCGTGGCTGTCCCGCAATGCCTGCCCTTGCCAGACGATCTCGACGACGTGACGGCGGCGGCGATCGCCAATCCCGGCATGTCGTCCTGGGCGGCTTTCGTCGATCGCGCCAGGCTCGCGCCAGGCGAGACCGTGCTCGTAAACGGCGCGACCGGAACGTCCGGCCGGCTTGCCGTTCAGATCGCCAAGCATCTGGGCGCGAAAAAGGTGATTGGGACGGGCCGCAATCCTGAGGTGCTGGCGTCGCTCACCGCTCTCGGCGCCGACGAGACAATCGCGCTAAGCGCCGACGACGCCGCGCTCGAGGAGAGCTTTCGCGGCGCCTTCGCCGAGAAGGTCGACGTCGTGGTCGACTATCTCTGGGGTCGCAGCGCCGAACTGTTGCTGTCCGCCGCCAAGGCCGCGCCGAAAACGGCGCAGATCCGCTTCGTGCAGATCGGCGCCGTGACAGGCGGGCAGATTTCGCTTCGCTCCGAGGTGCTGCGTTCGACGCCGATCGAAATCATGGGCAGCGGGCTCGGCAGCGTGCCGGGTCCTCGCTTCGTCGCCGCGATCGGCGCGGTGTTCGCGGCGGCGAAGCCCGCCAGCCTGCAAGTCGCAACGCGAACTGTCCCGCTCGACGAGATCGAGAGCGCCTGGACGCAGACCGAAGACAGCGCGGCGCGTGGTATTCGTTCCTTAGCGTTCGGTCGGCCTCCCTCTGCGTGCGGCCCGTCTTCGACAGCGGGGGCGCGTCGAGCGCATCGATTCAAGAGGCGGTCCACGCCTCGCACGCCATATAGACCGCCATCGCCGAGACAAAGGCGAACAGCGTCGGACGCAACGCTTTCCCACTGAGCCGAGTGGCGAGCCGCGCCCCGAGGTCGGTCCCTGCGACAAGTCCGATGATCACGCCGAGCAGCGTCGGCCATGGACCCATCGCGCCCGCGCGCCAATAGACCCATGCGGCCGGAATGGTTGTCGGGGCCAGCGACAGAACGAGACTCGTCATCTGCGCCTGGCGCTGGGGAACGCCGAGAACGGCGCCGAGGCCCACTGTCATCGCAAGCCCGCCGCCGATTCCGAGGAATCCCGACGACAATCCTGCAAGAAATCCGACGGCAAGCAGCGCCTCCAAACGCAGTTCGTGGATGGGGCCGACGCCATCATCGACTGCGCCGGCCGGATCGCGGCGCAACAGCAGCGCATCGAGGCCGACGAGATCGCGATATAGGTCCATTGCAGCGCTGCCGAAGAGACCAGGCCGGCGGCGCCGGCCCCACCGACGCCGCCGACGAGGAAGCCGATTGCGAGTGGCGCGAACCATCGCGCCGGTGCGCGGACGCCGCCATTCCGGTAGCGGCGAACGATGCTTGTTCGCCACGAACCGCGACGGGCTGTCGCGAAGACGGCGGCGAGGCCTCGCCGACGCGCGTTGGAAAGCCGCCGCGCCGCGCGAAGGCCGCCACGGGAACGGTGTGAAGCGAACGCGGTTTGTTTGAGCGCCGCCGCTTTCTTCACTTGGTCACGAATCGGCGGCACGCTGACGGATAATTCTCGTGGAGGTCCATGTTGTCGACGCCCGAACCGGCTCGAACCTATCGTCCCTACAGCCACGCCGAGCTCATCGCCGACGGCGCGGTGCACGCCGCAGCGATCGTGGCCGGCGTCATCGGGTTCTCGGTCCTGTTCCAGAAGATCGCCCTGCGCGGCGGTCTCGGCGACGGCTTGGCGATGGCGGTCTACGCCGCCGGCTTTTTCCTGCTGTTCGGGTTTTCCTGCGCCTACAACATGGCGCCGCCGTCGCCCGCCAAGACGATTTTGCGCCGGTTCGACCACGCCTCGATCTATCTGATGATCGGCGGCACCTATACGGCGCTCCTCTCCCAGGCGCGCTTGTCGCTGTCGGTCCTCGCGCTCGGAACGGTGGTATGGATCGCCGCCCTCATGGGCGCGTCGTTGAAGCTGTTTCTGCCGGGCCGTTTCGATCGCTTCTCCGTCCGCCTCTATCTCGCCCTCGGCTGGTCGGCGGTTTTTGCGGTCAAGCCGCTCGCTGCGGCCCTCCCGGTCGACGCGTTCGCCCTCGTTCTCGCGGGAGGTGTCGTCTACTCGGCCGGCGTCACGTTCCACCTCTGGGAAAGCCTCAAGTTCCAGAACGCGATCTGGCACGCCTTCGTCATGGTCGCCGCCGCCTGCCAGTTCGTCGGCGTGCTCGAGGCGATCGGGCGCTGAAAGCGTTTGGCCCTGGCTTTGCCGTTCGCTCAAGCAAAGTCGCATGAACAAGGCCGCCGTTAGGGCGATCTCCGATCAATCTGTATCATATCCGCAGGCCTTGAAGTAATTTCAAGAGACCGCGGATGCGACCCTCGCCACGCAGATTGCGCCGACGAGGACAAGGCTCAGCGCCCAAACGACGTCCAGATTGAACCAGCTCCTCGCAATGAATCGCAGTCCCAGCCATTCATGCACGGCGATCGCGACGATTCCGCCACTGATGATCATCGATGCCGCATGGACCACTGAGACAGCAATCGCCGTCGAGAGGTTTTCGCGCATGAGTACGGCCGCCGCGCGATGACTGGCGTCCGGTCCTCTAGCATCGCAAATTCCGAGATAGATGGGCAATAACATCAGGCCAGCGCCATGGGCTGTCGCGACGGCGAACGACCACAACGCCAGTTGGCTCGGCTTGATTCGCGCGAGATATCGCGGATGCCGTCGGTTGATCAACAAGGTGAGGCCCGCCGCAATAACCAATAGGCCGGCGCCAATGCGAATTTCGTCCCGCCACGCCATGAGGATCGTCATGGCCGCGAATGGCGCCAGGATGCCAGCCATCGCCAGGAAGTGCCCGGCGCCGAGCGGCGCGAGCGACGCGATCACATCGCGCCTGCCCCTGCCCATCAACCCTGCGGAAACCGACAGGGGCCAGCCCATCCCGGGATTCAGGCCGTGATAGACGCCGCTGACCATGACCGCCAGCCAGAGCCCGGTCTCCGTCCAGTTGGCGCTCGACACGCTCACACGGACGGATAGCAGAATGAGTCCGACGAGCAGTCGCCGCCGTCGAGACGGATCTGGTGCGCCCGGTAGCCGTTCGGGAACTCGACACAGAAGCTCGTGTCCAGCGTGAGGCCGCCGTTGTCCCCCACGTCAGCCTTCACCATCGCGGCTGGAACGCCGTCGGGATAGAACTGGTCGTCCCAAGTGGAGTAAAGCGAGTTGGTCCAGTAGACGCGTTTTCCGTCACGACTGATCTCGACCATTTGCGGACCGCCGCGGTAGTCGCCGCCGCTGGGGTGGGGGGTCTTGCGCGTGATCCCGCCAATGTGGACGGAGCCGACCAGCTTCGGCGCCATCGGGTCGGACACGTCATACTGCCGCATTTCGCCCGTGCCCCAGCAGGATGCATAGAGGAAGCGGTCGTCGAGCGACAGGTCGATGTCGCTCAGCAGGGGCGGCGTGGCTTCAAAACCTTGCAATAGCGGCGGCAGGAGATCCTTGGAGGCCGGCTCGGGTGGAATGGTCGCGGTCTTCCGGCAATGGAAAACGTCGTCTTCGCGCCACCAGGTCCATATCGAGGCTTCCAGATTCGTCGTGTCGACGACCACCCCGACGAAACCGTATTCCTTGATCGGATCATGGGCGGGACGGACTTCGAGGGGCATCTGATAATTGGCGCCAAGGTCGACGGTCTGCACGTTCCTGCGTTCGCGCAAGTTCCAGAAGTGCAGCCGGTGTCCATACTTGTTCGACAACAGATCTTCTGGGACGATGCCGTTCTCGAATTGGGGCGGCAGGCCCCATTCGCTTGACACCATGTAGTCGCGCGGCAGGTTCCACCAGAAATCGTAGTGCTTGTCCTGCGGGCCGCGGTCCAATTCGTAACGACCAATCACGTCGAACGTTTCGCAGTCCATAATGAAAACGCCGGGAGGGCCTTTCGTGCCGTCGGCTCCGGAGCCTCCGAGCGTCGAAACGTAAATGCCCTCCGGCCCGCAATGGATGGTGTGGGGGCGAGAATAGCCTGTCTTATTAAAAACTTCCTCGGGCTCGATGATCTTATGAATCTTCGCCCGCCTTGGATCCGGCTTGGTGTCGATCACGTAAATACGGGAGGAGCGGATGCCTGGAATGATGAGGTAGCGCCGCTCTAGGAAAGCGTGGCCGACAAGCGGCGACAGCGCCGACGAGCAGGCGTTCCAGCCGAAATGGTGAAACTCGTCCCCCTTATTGGGCATCGTCACCGTGTGAACGATTTCGCCGAAGGACGTCGACCCGGGATCGACGTCGACGACCGCAAGCGCGTCAGCTTGTGAGAAATCCGGACTGAGCATCACGGTATAGGCGAGCTTTTCAGGCGGGGCCTGCATCGCCAGTTTCGCGGAGGCGTGAAAGGTGGGATCCGGACGCGTCGTCATGGTCGTTCCTCATCGATTTTCAGTCGAGATCCCGGCTGATCGGGAACTTTAAATTCAAATTGGGCGCGAATTGCTCCCTGCACAAGGTGGATGCCGCGTGAGAGGGCTTTCCGAAATGAAGGCGGCGCAACGCCCACTCGCTGATGTGCCGACCGTCCACTCGAGGTTGCCGGACAGCTAGCGTCAAAGTAATGGACAGTTTGGTTGTCAGTTGGCCTGACTGTACCGGTACGCGCACCGGGCCAATTCAATGGGACTGGGAGGCGGCTGTGCTCTCGCTGGTCGTTAATCCCGCAGGCGACAGGTCGCTGGTCGACCAGATTGTCGGCGGCGTGAAATTGCAGATTGATGATCGTCGTCTCGCTCCTGGCGCGAGACTGCCGTCAATTCGCGAACTGGCGAAAACGCTTAACGTCAGCCGCTTCACGGTGGTCGAGGCCTACGACCGTCTGGTCGCGATGGGGTATCTCCAGTCCCGCCCTGGCGCGGGGTTCTACGTCGGAGCCGTCGCGGCATCCTCGGCGGTCACAGCCTCGCCCGTGAGCTACAAACGAAATGAGCAACTTCTATGGCTGATTCGTCAGCTTCTGGAGGGCGCCGAGAACGCCCCCCTTGCCGGCGGCCCATGGCTGCCGAATTCCTGGCTCGACGAGGCGGGCATTCGACAAAGCCTTAACGCGCTCGCCCGCAAGAACGGAACGCATTTGCTCGAATACGGGCACCCGTTCGGCTATCTGCCCCTGCGCGAGCATCTCGCGCTGATGCTCGCCGGCCTTGGGATCAACGCGCAATCCGACCAAGTCCTGCTCACCAATGGAACCAGTCAGGCGCTCGAGCTTGTCATCACATGCTTGTTAAAGCCCGGCGACGCCGCGCTGGTCGATGATCCAGGCTACTACAACATGTTCGGCAATTTGCGCCTTCACGGAATCGAAATGCTGCCTGTGCCGCGCAACCGTGATGGTCCTGACGTTAATGTGCTCGAAGCCTTCGCCGCGGAGCGCCATCCGAAGGTCTACTTCACTCAGTCGATCATGCAGAACCCGACCGGGACCGACATGAGCCCGCACGTGGCGTTCCGGGTGTTGCAGGCCGCCGAGCGGCACAATTTTGTTATCGTGGAGGATGACATTTTCTCCGATCTCCAGGGACGGCAAACGCCCCGGCTGGCGACGCTTGACCAGCTCAATCGGGTAATCTACGCGCGCAGCTTCTCCAAGACGCTGTCGGGCAGTTTGCGTGTAGGTTTCATCGCCTGTTCGCGGTCACTCGCAAACCAACTCGCCGACATTAAGATGCTGACGACCATCACCACCTCTCAGTTCACTGAGCGGCTGATCTATCTGATGCTGGTCGACGGTCACTACCGCAAATATCTCACGCGCTTGCAGGAACGGCTGGGCGAAGCGCGCATCAATGTCGCACGCGCTTTTGAGCGCATAGGGTTCGAATTGTTCGTAGAGCCCTCCGGCGGCATGTTCGTCTGGGCGCGAGTCCCCGATGTCGAGGATTCGGTTGCGCTTGCAGAGGCGTCCGAACGGCGCATCGTGCTTGCGCCTGGCGTACTCTTCCGTCCCCATCTCGACCGGTCGGCCTGGATGCGGTTCAACGTCGTGGTCTGCGACGACAAGCGAGTTCAAAGATTGTTGGAGGAGATCGCATTGGCCGCACGTGCGCAGGTCTGGAGCGGACTCCATTCCGGCATGCCGACATTCGTCCCCGGAAGCGGACCGATTTAGTGCGCTCGGATAGCGCTCTAAATGGTCGCCAAACAGCGGCTTGGCGCCCGTGAAGGCCTTAAGTCACCTCGAGCGCGAGCCGCGCCGTCTGCGTGCGGCCGTATTCGTCGACCGCCTCGACCATGACGCGATAGGCGCCTGGCTCGAGGTCGGCGGGAAGTCGAGCTGTCCAGATGTGGGAGCTCACATCGGCCTTGACCCAGGCTTTTTTGGTCGCCTCGTTTCGGGCGAACACCTCCTCGACGAACGGGTCCGGCCGGGACGCCCGGATCATCTGGACCGGCGTACGGCCGCCGATCGCCATTGTCACTTTGGTCCTGTCGCCGCCATCGAACACATTGGCGATCAGGGTCGAGGCGTAGAGTGAATTGCGGGGGACGGGCGAGCCGAGAATCCGGACCTGGCGGAACTCGCGGTCGGACTCCTTGGTGACGCCGTGGAAGCGACTGTCGATCGAGAGCCGCATCTGCCGGCCATTCGGCTCCTTCGCCGGGATGTAGCGGGTCGTGTAGCTCGTCCCGTCGACCGAGAGGATATGGAAGCCGTTCGGAGTGCCGTCTCGGCTGTCGGCGCTGGCGACGCCGCGATGATCGAACGGCCCGCTCCACCATGAGCCGGAAAGCGCGGTCAGCACATGATGGTGGTGCGGTTCGGCGCCGTTCCACCCGTCGGCGGCCCCGAAATAATGATGCTCCGTCGTATGGGTGTGGCCGGAGAAGCTCACCGTATATTTGCGGCCCTCGAGCAGCCTGAACAGCTCATCCTTGTTGACGAGGTTCTGGTAAGGCTCCGGGGTCAGGTAGGTTCGGATCGGAATGTGCATGACGCCGATGACCAGGACGTCCTCAGGCGTCCGGGCGAGCACATTGCGAATGAATTCGAGCTGGGCGTCGTCGAGCCGGCCCTCGTACTTGCCGCCGCGTTTCGGCTTCGCCGGGTCAAAGCCGAAATAGTCGACGTCATCGAGCATCAGGAACAGCGCCCGACCGTAAAAGAACGCGTAGTAGTTCGGGCCGAACACACGCTTGTAGGTCTCGCGGCTGTATTTGCGGTTCTGCGCGTCGAAATTGAGGTCGTGGTTGCCGCCGATGTTCCACCACGGCAGACCGATCGCGCCGAAGATGGCGTTCAGGCGCGGATAGAGCGAGAGATCGTCGAACATGATGTCGCCGGCGGTCAGCCCGAACGTGGCGTCGGTGCCGGCCAGCGCCTCGATGAGGTCCTCGCGGATGAAATCGACCTCGGCCTCGTTCTCGGGTTGCGGGTCGGTCACCATTACGACCTCGAACGCCTTCGGCTCGTCCTGCCGTTTGAGCGGGAAATCGACCGAGGCGGGGATGGCGCCGGTCGGCGCCAGGCCCTCGAAGGTCAGGCCGAGCGACGCGGGCGAGCCGTTCGGATAGTGATGCCGATAGAAGCGCGGCAGATTGGTCTTTGGATCGACCGGCGGCATGAAACCTGCGGGCTTGACGACGAAGATCGTCGCCTCGTCCGGCAGCGGCAGCGTATAGCGCCCGCCGGCGTCCGTCACCGCGACGTCGCGGCCGTTCGAGACGAGCACGCCGGGGAGACCTGGATTCGCAGGGCCAGCAACGCCCGTTCCGTCGCGGTTCTCGAACACGATTCCGGAAACGGTCGGCCCGTCGGCCAGCGCTTCGCCCGGGTCGATCGCGGCCAGCGCCAGGCCGCCCACCGCTCCGAAGAGGACGTCCCGGCGCGTCATCCAGCTTTCGTGTCCGGCCATCTGCGCCTCCATGTTCGGGGTATGAGACTATGCGGGTGCGACGCGATCATGAAAGCGCCGGCATAGCCTGGCGAGGCCGAATTCCCTGCGAACAGGGAAATCTGCAGGGAAACTCTCTCATTTCGCCCGCCTTTCGGCGTCTATAAAAATTCCAATGATTACAGCAGGTTCATGCAAAATTATCTACGCGGCCGAGCAGGGAATTTTTCTCGCCGAGCCGGGAATTCAAATTCCCTGCTCCTCCTGAAGCAGGGAAAGTCTTTCCCGTAAGCCGTCGGAACGTTCGTGACAGAGCACTACGTTCCGACCTGCCCGCGATGCCTGAGGAAGGCGTCCGCGAGCACGCAGGCCGCCATCGCCTCGCCGACCGGAACCGCGCGGATGCCGACGCATGGATCGTGGCGGCCCTTGGTGACGATCTCCGTGTCTTCGAAGTTCCGCGTGATCGTCCTCCTCGGCGTCAGGATCGAGGACGTCGGCTTGACGGCGAAGCGTGCGACGATCTGCTGTCCGGTCGAAATGCCGCCGAGAATGCCGCCGGCGTGATTTGAAAGGAAGCTCGGCCGGCCGGCCGAGCCCCGTCGCATTTCGTCGGCGTTCTCCTCGCCCGCCAGTTCGGCGGCCGCGAAGCCGTCGCCAATCTCGACCCCCTTGACCGCATTGATGCTCATGAGCGCGCTCGCGAGCTCGGCGTCGAGCTTTCCGTAGACCGGCGCGCCCCAGCCGGCGGGAGCCCCATCGGCTACGATCTCGACCACTGCGCCGACCGACGAGCCGGCCTTGCGGACCTCGTCGAGATAGTCGGCGAACCGGGAGGCCGCAACGGCGTCCGGGCAGAAGAACGGATTTTTGCCGACCTCGTCCCAGTCCCAGTTCGCGCGATCGATCTTCAGCTTTCCGACCTGCACCAGCGCGCCTCGGATCTTTACCGCGGGAATCACTTTCCGCGCGATGGCGCCGGCGATGACCCGCGCCGCCGTCTCGCGCGCCGAGGAGCGCCCGCCGCCGCGATAGTCCCGGATGCCGTATTTGACGTCATAGGAATAATCGGCGTGGCCGGGTCGGTATTTGTCCCGGATGTCGCCGTAGTCCTTCGAACGCTGGTCCACGTTCTCGATGAACACGCCGATCGGCGTTCCCGTCGTCACCTGCCGACCGGTATCGTCCTCGGCCATCACGCCGGAGAGGATGCGCGCCTCGTCCGGTTCGCGGCGCTGGGTGGTGAAGCGTGACGTCCCCGGCCGGCGGCGGTCGAGCTCGGCCTGGATGTCGGCCGCTTCCAGCGGGATTCGCGGTGGGCAGCCGTCGACGACGCAGCCAATCCCGGCCCCGTGGCTCTCGCCGAACGTGGTGACGCGGAAGAGATGGCCGAAACTGTTGTGCGACATTTTGCGTACATAAGAGGGCGGGCTTCGCGCCGTCAAACCGTCGGTGGGGCCGAACCCGGCCTTTACGGAGGGGTTGACCGTTCATCGGCAATTCATTTGAAGAGGCGCATCGGATTCCCTGCGTAACAGCTCCGGGTCTCACGACCAGCATTGGAGAAGACCACATGTTGAAGACAATTGCCGCCGTCGGCCTTAGCGCCGCTCTCGCCCTGTCGCCTCTCGCCGCGCTCGCCCAGACCGACACGACCGCGCCGGCCGCCGGAGCCGCGCCGGCCGAGGGGACCGCTGGGGCGACCGGGACCGAGTTGGGCAAGGCGCCGATGAAGTCGAAGATGCATAAGACTTCGCACAAGAAGCATATGAGCAAGAAGAAGATGGAGAAGCCCATGGAGTCCGCGCCCGCGGCGCCGGCGGAAGCTCCGAAGAGCTGAGCCTCGACCCCAGGCTCTGAACCTGCAAGAGGCCGCCCTGTCACCCGACGGGGCGGCCTCCGCATTTGCCGGCCTTTTCCCGCTCACGCCGCCGTGTCAGTCTCCGGGGAGTTGGAGAACGCGATGGCGACGGCTGAGTTCTGGTACGAGTTCGCCAGCACCTATTCCTACCCTGCGGCTATGCGCGTCGCAGAGCTTGCCGGGTCGCGCGGCGTGGCGCTCGCCTGGCGGCCGTTCCTGCTCGGGCCGATCTTCGCCGCGCAGGGCTGGCGCGATTCGCCCTTCAACATCTATCCCGCCAAGGGTCGCTACATGTGGCGTGACCTCGAGCGCATTTGCGACGCGCTCGGGCTCCCGCTCAAGCGCCCGGACCCGTTTCCGCAGAACAGTCTCCTCGCCGCCCGCGTGGCGCTGGCGCTCGAAGGCGAGGAGCGTGCGAATTTCTCGCGCCGGGTCTATGGCGCCGAGTTCGGCGAAGGCTTGCCGATCGCCGAGCGCGCTCTGATTGCGGCCTTGCTGGAGAACACCGGCCTCGACCCGGAACCGGTACTCGAGCGCGCGCAAAGCGACGCGAACAAGGCGCTTCTTAAGGCGGAAAGCGCCCGCGCGGCTGAAGTCGGAATCGTCGGCGCGCCCTGCCTCGTGACCAGGGACGGCGAGGTTTTCTGGGGAAACGATCGGCTGGAGCAAGGTCTGGATTGGGCGGCGCGCGCCTGAAGGCCTGAAATGGAAATCGGCCCGGGTCGCCTTTGCCACCCTGAGCCTCTCCGGCTAATTAGGGTTTGGCGCCTTTCATCCAGGCCGCTATCGATCAGCGCAGAAGGGAGAGTTCCGCGTGGTCGACCAGAAGATACTCATAAAGGCTTCCGACAAGCGGACGCTGTCCTTCCTCGATCCGATCGGGCTGTTCCTGACCGACGGATTCCACCTTCTCGGCCTGTTCGCGATCGGCGGCGCGACCGTCTGGGCGGCCGGCGCGGCCTTCTACGCCATGATCCAGAAAGGCAGGCCCTCGATCGAGGATCTGCTGCTCCTCTTCATCTATCTCGAGATCGGCTCGATGGTCGGCATCTATTTCAGGACCAACCACATGCCGGTGCGCTTCCTGCTGTACGTCGGCATCACAGCCCTCACGCGCCACATGATCGGTTTCGTCCAGGAGCAGCCGAACCCCGACATCGGGGTGCTGATCCTTGCGGGCGCGACGCTCATCCTGGCGCTCGCCGTCCTCATCATACGCTTCACGTCGAACCGCTATCCGAGCCCAGTCTACGGCGAGGGCGGCCGAAGCGGCCTTCGCGACGATTGAGAGGGAGAGAGGAAAGAACGCGTCACGGCCGGCGTCGTCGCGACTTTGACGTGGGTCGCCATGCCTCTCGTTGTCAGGATGGCGCGCCCGTGGCTTCGCCGAAAAGTCGAGCAATCGCCGATAAAGCCGACTTCGCTCTCACATTCCGGCTAGAGTTGGGATGTAGAAGCCGTTCGAGCCAGTCGTCTCTGGACTTAGACCGAAGCAGGGGCCAAGAGTTCGAGCCATACTGGGCGAGCGCCGGCAAGCCCGCAGAACGCGCCTCAGCGGCGGCGCGCCGACCCTTCGTGCTCCCTGCGCGGCAATGTGACAACGCCAACCTGAGCCAAGCGGAAGCGGACGTTGCCCTCTCACCCTGCGCCCCCCTGCGATGACCAGAACCAAGACGATGCGAGCACTCATGAATGCTCGCTCACCAAAGTTGCCTGAGGGTGAAGCGTATCGTTTGCGAATCCGGCTCTCCCCGCGGCTTGGCTGCCACCCGCTCGTAGTTCAGGCCGAGATCGGCGCCGCGCCAAAGCGTCAGGCCCAGACCCACGCCGAGGCGTAGCGTATTGGCCATATTGTCTTGCTCCAGCCCATCGATGCTCGTCTCGCCTCCGACATTGTAGTAAGCGTCAGCAGACAGCCATAGACTGTCCGTGACATTGCGGCTGACATGCTCCTCGAGGCGCAAGATCGGCTGCTGCGAGAGGGTCTGGGCGCCGCCAACGAGATAATTGTTGTTGTCGGAGAAGAACTGGCCTGTGACATAGGTCTCGATCCAGGTCCATCCCTGATCCGGCGTATAACTGAAGTTCACGGTCGGAGAGACCATCCAGCGGTTCGCGCTCGGGTTGATCGGAGAAGACGCGTCGTACGTCCCGATCGGCGTCGTGACCAGAAGGTGAAAGCTGGAGAACGTCTGGGGTATGAAGGATTGAAACTGCTCGCGCGTGAGCGCCGGCCCTCCGAAGATATTCGTCTGGAAGAGAAAGCCGAGGTCGGAAGCCCCGTTCGTGCTGGCGCGAAAAGGTCCAGCGCTTGTGTCAATGAAAGCGTAGGGCAGGACCACCGAAAGGCCGCCGGTGCGGCCCCAAAAATCCATGATCCGGGTGACGACGAGGGACTGCACGGCAACGTTCGCGCGAACGCCGGGGATAGTGTCGGTCCCGTCCTCGGGGGTGACCGACGATGAGTACCCTGCGCCGTACTGGACAAGCCAAGTGTCCACTGGCGCGTTGAGATACTGGCGCGCCGAGCCAGCCGCGGCTGCGTCGCTTGAAACCAGCGCAACCGCGAGAAAAGCCAGCAGAGCTGAAGCGAGTTCTCAATTTGCCTCGCGGCAGGTATGGTTCCTCGACCAAGCCCACCGCTCCTTTGCAAAACGCCGCCGGATCAGGCCGACCTGAAAAATCCGATGTCGTCGTCGATCACCGCGGTTGGCCCGACCGGCACTTTTGCCGGATTGGGCAGATTAAGGCTGCGGAAGACGATCTTGTCTCGCTTTACCTTGCGCAGAAAATCTCCGAACACGTCGATCGTCAATTGCTCGCCTGGGCAGCGTCGATACCCGAAGCCGAAGGGTGCGAAGCCGGCATAATCACAGACCGGCAGCGGCTTGCCGTCGGCGACCGCGAACACGGTGCCGAAGCCGCTGTTGGTGACGCCGACTTTGCGGCCGTCGCTGACCGGCAGCGTGGTGATGTCGAATGGGCACCGCGGCAGGCCAATCTGCTTGCATTTCGCTTCATCGATCTCTGCGCTGGTCGGCACGCTCTTGTAGCGCTCCGGATCGAACTGGTGCGGGTCTTTCCAGAGTTGGGTGTCGAAGCTCGTCGCGGTATGCGGGGTAATCATGTAGGGGCGCCCTTCGTAGGGCACGCCGAATTCGGCGAACGGGGAGCCCCCGTAGAAGGATGACGCCCTAGTGGACGTGAGCGTCGAAAAGCTGCCGCCGTTGGGAGAGATGGTGCGGAAGAGCTCCATCACCAGAAGCTCGAGCGGCGTGAACGGCGCTCCGTTCGTGTTGTCGAAGTCCCCGCTCATCGTCTTGTCGAAGGCCGCGCGCACTTCCGGATCGCCGCCGTCTTCGGCGAGGCGCGTCATCATGCCGAACATAGAATTGCCCCACTGGCTGAACGCCACGAAATTGTGGAAACATTCGAACACGACATCTTTTTTGGCGAAATATTTTCCGTCGCCGGCGTTCTTGAGCCAGTAGTAGGCGATGGTCTTGTCGGGGTCGGCGATGCGGCCCTTCTCAATATCGTCGAGCCGAGCGTCGATCCATTTCTTCAGGAAGGGAAGAAGCGCCCTGACCGTCATATAGTTTTCGTACACGATCTCTTGCAGCGGATCGCGGTAGGCCAGCACCGTGTTGAAGCTCTCACCGAGGGTGCGGATTTGCGGCGGCACCGCTTCGCCTTTGACCCCGAGATGCAGGTCCCAATAGATGTCCCAATAATAGTCGAGATAACGCCGCATGAGCGGCTTCCCCGCAAACTTCTGATCCAGGAGCTTGTCGAAGAATGCGACAACCTTAGTCTGGTACTTCGGGGCGTAGAGGTCCGGCGTGACGCCAGTGAAGTAGATGCGTTTGCGCAGATTGTTGTCGCCGCGGTTCTCGAGTTCCTCCAGGAATACGGTGACGCCCGCGTCCGGTGTCGGCTTCCAATCCTCGTAGAGCATCCCAAGCAAGTCGGCGGGGATCGCGTTCTGCTTTGAGAGCGGCAAGTCGATCATGGGTAGGACAGGCCGCTCGCCCGCAAAAACCCCGAGGAGATAAAACGGCACCACCGCGTTCTCGACGTAGTCGCGGTCGAAATGGCTTGGAATTTTAGCGCGGAATTTGGCCAGAGCCCCGGAGAGATTGGGGGGCTGCGCAGCGGCAGACGCCTGAGTGGAGAGCGCGCCTGCGGCGACAGCGGCGGCGCCGAAAAGAAGCGTTCGTCTTTCAACGGACAACGGGAAAGGATTTTCAGCGGCGCCTGTCTGGTTTTTCAGCTCCGAAGAGCTGGCATTGCCGAGCGTTTGCTGCTTGGACATCACTTAGAACTCCTAGAGGCACTTGGTTATTTGCGCCGGCAGGCAGCGAATTTGCACCCATACCAATTTCCAGTTGATTGGTTAATTGCTATGCATCCCGTGAACATGCTCAAAGTCCCAGACTTTGCGACGCTGCCACGTTGCGGCTCGTCCTTGCGGGATCGTTGAGACGATACGCGCGGGCGCGCGTACCGGGAGCGGCGTCGCTGCGTTGCGATGGCAATCGAGGCCAGCTAGAATTCTGGACCTCGCTCCGGTCTTGGCCGAGGAAGCAAACCAATGTCGGACGCGCCGCCTGTAACATTCGTCGAGTTCAGTACGCTCGGCGTGCGACCCCGTGAGCAATACGACGCATGGCGCGGCTGGCATCACCGAACATTCGACGGATCGCCAAGCGCTCCGGCCAAAGACGGGTTCTTGGCCAGAAGCAACGCCGTCACGATGGACGGCCTCGCGCTCGTCCGGGTCGCTATGCCCGCGACGCGTGTCCTGCGAACCCGAACTCTCATTCGGCGCAACCCAGTCGATCATTGGGTCGTCACGATGGGAATGACCGCGAAGACGCATTTGACAACCGGCAACGACATGCTCGAAGCGCCAGCGAGATCTCCGTTCGTCCTGTCGCTGGCGGACGAAATGGTCAGCGAGCGCGGGCCCGACGAGCGACTTCAACTCTATCTCGCGCGCGACAGTTTCCGAGACCTTGCGCCTGTGCTGGATGCCGCGCGGGCGACGATAGTCAGGGGGCCGCTTGGAAAGATGCTCGCCGATTTCTTGGAGCTGCTGGACCGCAATCTCCGCTTGATCGACGTCGCGAACGCCGCCCGTCTCAAGGATGCAGTCGGCTCCATGATCGCGGCCTGCATATCGCCGTCGTCAGATCGCCTTGCAGCCGCCGAAAGCCAATTGAATCTCGGGCGGCTGGAGAGGGTTCGCCGGGTCGTGCGACAGGAACTGCGCTCTCCTCAACTGGAACCCGCGATGTTGTCCCGTCTGGTTGGGATGTCCCGCTCGGCGCTCTACCGCGTGATGGAAAGTCAAGGCGGAGTGACCCGCTACATCCGGCGCCAACGGCTGCTGGAGAGCCGCGCGGTCCTGAGCGACCCGGCCTGCGACAAGTCGATCGCGGCGATCGCGGAGGAGTTCTGTTTCGGCGACGCCGCGGATTTCAGCCGCGCCTTCCGTCGAGAATTCGGATTGGCGCCCAGCGAAGTGCGGGCGGCCACACAGGCGGATCTCATCCTGCCCTCGCCGCGGAAACGGAGCATTGTCGAGGAGCTAACCTTCAACGACTTCATCCAGACGCTGTGAGATAATCTCAATCGAACTCAATCTTCTCCGTGCGCGCGAACGGGCTCGCGGGATCGATGGCGAAGAAGAGGGGCGGTGCGCGCGATGGACTTCGACCTGATCGTCCGCAACGCGACGCTGCCGGACGGGCGCAAGGGACAAGACGTCGCCGTCGCCGCCAGACGCATCGCGGCCATCCAGCCAACTATCGGCGCGGAGGCGATGCGGACCATCGATGCGCGCGGCTATCTGCTCTCGCCGCCGTTCGTCGACTGCCACTTCCATATGGATGCGACGCTGTCGCTCGGTCTGCCCCGGCTGAACCTGTCCGGGACATTGCTGGAGGGGATCGCCCTGTGGGGCGAGCTCAAGCCTCAGTTGACGCACGAAGCAGTCGCTGAGCGTGCGCTGCGCTATTGCGATCTCGCGGTGTCTCAGGGCCTGCTCGCCGTGCGAAGCCACGTCGATGTTTGCGACGACCGGCTGCTGGCCGTGGAGGCGCTGCTCGAGGTCAGAAAGAAGGTGAAGCCCTATCTCGACCTTCAGCTCGTCGCCTTTCCGCAGGACGGCTATTTCCGCTCGCCGAATGCGGCGCTCAATCTCGACCGCGCGCTCGACCTCGGCGTCGACGTCGTCGGAGGCATTCCCCATTTCGAGCGCACGATGGCGGAAGGCGCGGCGTCGGTGAAGGCCCTCTGCGAGATCGCATCAAGACGCGGGCTGATGGTCGATCTGCACTGCGACGAGAGCGACGACCCGCTGTCCCGCCATGTCGAGACCCTGGCGGCGGAAGCCCAGCGACTCGGCCTCGGGTCCCGCGCCACCGGATCGCATCTGACCTCGATGCATTCGATGGACAATTACTATGTGTCGAAGCTGCTGCCGCTGATCGCCGAGTTGGGCGTCAATGCGATCGCAAACCCGCTGATCAATCTGACCCTGCAAGGGCGGCATGATTCCTATCCGCGGCGGCGCGGCATTACGCGGGTCGCGGAAATGCGGGCGCTCGGCATTCCGGTCGCGCTCGGACAGGACTGCGTCATGGACCCTTGGTACAGCCTCGGCGGGGCGGACATGCTGGACGTGGCGCACATGGCGGTGCACGGCGCGCCGATGACGAGCCGCGAGGCGATCCGCTGGACATATGATGCGGTGACCGAAATTCCGGCGCGCATTCTCGGGCTCGAAGGATATGGGCTTTGGGTCGGCGCGAACGCCGACATGGTTCTGTTGCAAGCCTCCGATCCGATCGAGGCCGTGCGGCTGCGCGCGACCCGGCTCTTCGTCATCCGCCGCGGCGAGGTCATTGCCCGCACCCCATCGCGCGAGACGGAGCTGTCGCTGAGCGGAAGGCCGTCGAACCTCGACCCCGCGTCATACGCTCCCGGTTGAGGAGCGATTATTCCATAACGCCCCGACGCACACGAGACCTCAGGAATGGCCGTCGCATGGGTGATCTCCGTCCAATCCGTCGCCGTGCTTGCGGCATTGGCTCGCACTCGCGATAGAGCGTATCGGGGTCCTCGCCGAAGGACGGCTCTATTTGGGGGTTGAGCAAATCGCTAACATAATACCGGTCACTCCGCGGGCGCGATCGCGTCGCGTGCGCGTATGCGTGCCGGTCCCATGGCCTCGAAGACGCCGTCGCGGCGAATGAACGCGTGGAACAGCGCCGCGGCGACGTGCATCAGGATCACCGCGTAAAACAGGAACGCTAAATAGAAATGCGCATTCCACAGCGCCGTGTGCAGCGTGTCGCTCTGCGGCAGTATCGAAGGAAGATAAACTCCGTCCCACAGCCTCACCGGGTAAGCCGCAGCCGACAGCATCCCCCAGCCGATCAGCGGCATGGCGATCATCAGCGCGTAAAGCACATAGTGCGAGAGATGCGCCGCGAGTTTCAGGGGTTCGGGCAAATCCGCCGGCAACGGCGGAGCGTGGAGCCGCAGGCGCACGGCGAGACGGATCAGCGCAAGAATGAGGATCAGCATGCCGAGCGGCTTATGAATGGAAACGAGCGTCACGTATTTCGGCTCGACAGTCGACACCATGCCGACGCCGATGAACAGCATGGCCAGGATGCAAATGGCCATGAGCCAATGCAGGAAGCGCTGGAGCGGAGTGAAGCGCGAGCCGCCGTTCATTGGCTCGTCCCCGGCGCGGTTCGCGGATAGTCCGCGGCCTCCGCCGTGCGGCGGTCATAGGACTTTGCGTAGGCTGAGGACCGGGCGGCGGGAAACGGATCGTCCGATGTCCGGATCCCGCTCGGGAGGACAGCCGGATCGAAGTTGATGTCGCGGCAAGGGCCGTCCCGCTCGGCCTCAATCCGCTGCACGACGAGCGTGCCCACCTCGACGGTGCGTCGGTCTTCCGGCCAGGGCTGGCTCGGATCAGCGGTCGGATCGCCAGGATTGGCCACCGTGACCCGCATCGTCCAGCGCAGCGGCCCGCCGCGAATCCGCTCGGCGATCTCTTGCTCGAGGAAGTCGGGGCCGCGCTTCTTGAGTTCGTCAGGCGAGACGGGAACCGGCTGCGCCGCCGGCAGGAGCGACCATCGCACTGCATGGTCCGCGCCGGAATTGTCGACGAAGATGAAGCTGTCGAGGCTGTTGAACCGCTCCTCGGCGTAGCTGCCGGTCCAGGGCGCGCTTTTGGCCCAGCCGCCGAACTTTGCGATCTCGGGATGGGTTTTGGCGAAGGTCGCCATCGCGTTCGGCTCCTTGCTTCCGGAAGCGCGCAGGAGTTCGTAGAACGCCTGCGGCGTCGACACCGCAAAGAATGGCGGATCGATCATCGCGGAGCGCCATTCCTGCCCGTCCGGAGGCGAGATGCGCAGACCGAGGCCCCGGACCCGGACCGTCGCGTCCGACGCGTTCGGATCGGTGGTGGCGAGATTGAAGCGTCCGAGGGCTGGATACTGGCCGCGCGCAAACACCTCAGCGCGCGAAAGCTCCGAACCGGCGCCGTTCGCCTCGAACATGCCGGTAAAGCAGATGCCCTTGGCGTGATTGCGCCGATGGCCGAGCGGGGGCGCGCCGCCGGGCGGTGTGAACGCGTCGACGAGCCTGTTCGGCGTCAGGCGCCCGGGCGAGAACCATCCTCCCGTATAGGCGAAGGCGGCGGCGGCGCACGCGACGACGGCGGCGATCAGCGCCAGCCGTCCAATGGCCGAACCAGCGGACAATTGGCGCGACTCCGGCAATGTCCTCTCTCCCTCCGGCTCTTCAACTGAAGCCTACCACAAAAGCTCATGTTGGGAATGCCGGTCTTCTGAGGGAATGCCGGCGATCTGAAGCCGCGCGGGAGCGGCCGCAATGGAACACGCCCGCTGACCTCGGGCCGGTGTGGGACAAGCTGTTTCGTTTTATTCTAAACGCGGCCTAACACAGAAATTCAGTTCTCGATCCTTTGTCCGTCCACCGCGTTCGATCCTGCCTACGCGCCGCGCCCGAGCGACCGCGCGGCGCCGTAGACGAGCGCCAGCCCCGAAGCGAGCAACGCGACGAGGACGGCGCGGGTGAAGGCTCTCTCCGTGGTGAAGCGCGTGAAAACGTGGGCGCCGAGATAGGACGGGATCAGCATCGCTGGAGCGACGATGAGGAACTGATGGAGATCGGCATGCGCAAGCGTCCCGGACGCGGCATAGATCGCAATCGTCACGACATGCATGGCGATATTGTAGGCCTGCATCGTCGCGCGTCGGAGGTCGCGCCTCCAGCCGCGCAACTGGGTCCATATGGCGGGCACGAAGCCCGACATCCCGCCGAGGCCGCCGAGCACGCCTCCGATCCCTCCGAAGAAGGCATCCAAACCGCGCCCGCCCCGCTTGAAAACGCCGGGATCGCGGACGAGCAGCGCAAACAGGGAATAGAAAGTCAGCAGGACGCCGATCGCCAGACGAAAGCTCTGCGGGTTCGCATTACGCAGAAGAAAGACGCCGATCGGCACGCCGATCCAGCCACCGACGATGAGCGGCATGATCTTCGGCCATTCGAACCCGCCGCGCACCTTCGCCAGCGACGCGACCTGGCCGGTCAGCGCGCCGAATACCGCAAGCGGCGCCGCGGTCTCCGGCGGCAGCGCCCAGGCCCAAAACGACAGAGCGACGACCGAAAAGGCGAAGCCGGTGACGCCCTGGGCGAAGCCGGCCGCCGCAGCGCCCGCCGCGACGATCAGTGCGGCGTCGACCGGGTCAGGCATCGCCCGGCATGCACCTCACACAGCCCCGGCCCTTCCGAGCGCGGCCTTGCGGATGTCGCTCAGCGTCGTCGTCGGCGTGATCGCTTCGGGATCGATCTTCACGTGGATGATCGAGGGCGTCCCTGACCCGAGGGCGCGCTCGAACGCGGGGAGGAATTCGGACGTCTCCTCGACGGTCTCGCCGTGGCCGCCGAAGGCGCGGGCGTAAGCGGCGAAATCGGGGTTGCGCAGACTGGAGGCGATTGGCCGGCCGGGAAACGCCCGCTCCTGATGCATGCGGATCGTGCCGTAGATGCCGTTGTCGATCAGCACGACGACGATCGGCAGACTGTATTGGACGGCGGTCGCGAACTCCTGCCCGTTCATCAGGAAGTCGCCGTCGCCGGCGAAGCAGACGACTGTTCGTTCCGGAAACACCCGCGACGCGGCGATCGCCGCCGGCAGGCCGTAGCCCATCGAGCCCGAGGTCGGACCGATCTGCTGCTCGATCCGCCTGAATCTCAGGAAGCGTCCGACCCAGATGGCGAAGTTGCCCGCCCCCGTCGTGAAAATCGCGTCGGGAACGCGGCGGCGCAGCCCGAACATGATCTCGCTCACCTGCACGCGGCCAGGATTGGGCGGCGCCTGCTCGCTCCAGGCCAAATAGTCGGCGCGCGCCTGGCGCGTCTCCGCCGCCCACGGGATCGTCGCGGGAGGATGGACGCCCTCGAGCGCGGCGCAGAATTCCGGCGACGTCGCAATGATCGCCAGCGAGGGATGATAATTGCGGCCGATCTCATGGGGGTCGGCGTGGACGTGGACGAGGCGTTGACGGGGCGATGGAATGTCGAACAGCGTATAGCCCTGGGCGGCCGCCTCCGACATGCGGCCGCCGACGAGCATGACGAGGTCGGCCCTCTCGATCCGCGCCTTGAGCTTCGGATTGGCGGAGAGGCCGATCTCGCCGGCATAATTGTCGTGTTCCCCGTCGAAGGCGCTGGCCCGGCGGAAGGATCCGGCGACAGGCAGGTCGAAGCGTTCGGCGAAGCGCGCGAAGGCCGCGCTCGCGCGTTCGCTCCACCCCGGTCCGCCGAGGATCGCGACCGGGTGTTCGGCGCTCCAGAGCATCTTCTGCAGCTCGGCCATCTGCGCGAGGCCCGGCCAGATCGGCGTCGCCGCGGCGCGCGGAGCGTCCGGCGCCGTCGCGGTCTCAACCAGCATGTCCTCAGGCAGCGCGATCACCACCGGGCCCGGCCGTCCCTGCATGGCGATGTGGAACGCGCGCTGGACGACCTCGGGTATCTGGGCCGCGTTCTCGATCTGGGTCGCCCATTTGGCGACCGAGCCGAAAAAGGAACGGTAGTCCATCTCCTGGAAGGCCCCGCGGCCAATCATCGCCCGCTCGACCTGGCCGACGAACAGGATCATCGGCGCGGAATCGTGCTGGGCGATGTGGACGCCGTGCGCGGCGTTGGTCGCGCCCGGACCGCGCGTGACGAAGCACACGCCGGGTCGGCCGGTCAGGCGGCCTTCGGTCAGCGCCATCATCGCCGCCCCCGCCTCCTGACGGCAGACGGTGACCTCGATCGACGAGTCGTACAATGCGTCGAGCGCGGCAAGATAAGATTCGCCCGGAATGCAGTAGACCCGCTCGACGCCCTGGGCCGCAAGCTGGTCGACGAGGATACGGCCGCCGATGCGTGGAGATGCAGCATGCATGAACGTCATTTCCCCAAAAGCGATCTCGACTTGGCGCCACGCTCAGAACTTGCCTCGGGCACGCATGAACCGCTTGGACATCGGTCTACACCACGAGACTTGTCGGCACCAATAGCCGTGCGAGGCGAGAGACCCATCGCCATTCCGTGGGCTCGCTGAAGCGTGCTTTTGGGGGACGCCTGCGGCGCCGGCGAATATCAGACTCTTGGGAGCCAGCGCGCTCGCAAGAGAAGCGACAATTCTCGAAACCTCTCAGGAATACAGGCGCCAGCGTCGATTGGGCGCATACCCTGCTCCTTGCGCGCAACCCGCCTTCCCGCCATTCTCTCCCGCATGGCCGCCTCCGTCGACCGCCCGTCCGCCGAAACCGGCGCCCTGGCGAACCTCAATGCACGCTCGCGCGAAATCTTTCGCCGCATCGTCGAGTCCTATCTTTCGACCGGGGAACCGGTCGGATCGCGGCACCTGTCGCGCCTGCTGCCGATCTCGCTCTCGCCGGCTTCCGTGCGCAACGTGATGCAGGATCTCGAGGAACTCGGCCTCATCTACGCGCCCCACGCCAGCGCCGGCCGCCTTCCGACCCAGCATGGCCTGCGCTTCTTCGTCGACGCATTGTTGGAGATGGGCGACCTCGGCCGCGAGGAGCGGGCGCGGATCGACAGCCAGGTCCGGGCGGCCGCCGAAGGCGGCGGCTTCGAGGGCGCTCTCGCCGAGACCACGAGCCTGCTGTCCAATCTTACCCGAGGGGCGGGCGTGGTGCTGACGACCAAGACCGATCCGAGGCTCAAGCACGTCGAATTCGTGCAGCTCGAGACCGACAAGGCGCTGGCTGTGCTGGTCGCCGAGGACGGCTCGATCGAGAACCGGGTGATCGGCACGCCCGAGGGTCTACCGGCCTCGGCCCTGCAGAAGCGAGCAGCTTTCTCAACGCCAGAGTGCGCGGCCGGACGCTTTCGGAGGCGATGGCGGAGATCGAGTCCGCGCGACGCAGGGCGCGGCAGGAACTCGACGAGATCGCGGGCCGCCTCGTGGATGCGGGCCTCGCCTCATGGTCAGGAGTTGCAGGGTCGCGCGAACAGCTCATCGTGCGCGGCCAGGCCAATCTGCTCGACGACGTGCGCGCGGCAGAAGACCTTGAGCGCATTCGGACATTGTTCGCCGACCTCGAAACCAAGACGGACGTCATCGATCTGTTGCACAGGGCCGAGATCGGCGAGGGCGTCAAGATTTTCATCGGCTCCGAGAATAAGCTGTTTTCGCTTTCGGGGTCGTCGATGATCGCGGCGCCGCTGCTCGACCATGATCATCGCATCGCCGGCGTGCTCGGCGTCATTGGACCGACGAGATTGAATTACGGCCGCATCGTGCCGATGGTGGAATACGCCGCCCAGGTGCTGAGCGAACTGAAGCGATCACGGTAGCGCGACGCGCTCATCCGGGCCAAAAAGGGGAGTGAAATGTCGAACGTAGGGACGGCTCCCCATAGCCTCGGCGGAAAGACCGAACGCCTGCAAGCCAAATGGGCCTCCATCACCGCTTTCGGGGTGCTTCTCGTCGTTCTGGGCTGCGCCGCGCTGTGCTTCTCCCTGATCGCGACCATCGCGACCGTGACGCTCAACGGCGTGCTGTTCCTCATCGGAGGCGCGGCCGAGATCGCCATCGGCATGCATGCGCGCAGCTGGGGCCGGTTCTTCCTGTGGGTGATCGGAGGCGCGGTCTATCTGGCGGTCGGCGTGATTTGCATCGTCGACCCGGTGTTCGCCTCGATCGTGCTGACGCTCATGCTCGGCGCCGGACTGATCGCAGCCGGCGTCGTGCGGATCTTCCTCGCGACCGGGCTTCCCCCCGGCCAGCCCCGCCTTCCGGTCTTTGTCGCCGCGGCGGTGACGATTGTGCTCGGTTTGATCATTGTCAATCGCTGGCCCGTGAACAGCGTCTATGTGTTCGGAACATTGCTCGGAGTCGACCTGCTGGTTCATGGCGTCGGCTGGGCGAGCTTTGGAATGGGACTGCATGCGCGGAGCTGACTTTTTTAAGTCCCGCGAACACTCGAGGAGCGAACAATGACGAAGTGGGTCTACTCCTTCAGCGCCGAGCACGCTGACGGTAGGGCGGAGATGAAGAACCTGCTCGGCGGGAAGGGCGCCAATCTGCACGAGATGGCGTCGCTTGGCCTGCCCGTGCCGCCGGGGTTCACCATCACGACCGAAGTCTGCACCTACTTCTACGCCAATGGAAAGACCTATCCGCCTGACCTTGCGGCGCAGGTCGACGCGGCCGTCGCGGAGGTCGAGCGGCAGACGGGGCGCAGCTTCGGCGACGCGGCCAATCCGCTCCTGCTCTCGGTGCGCTCCGGCGCGCGGGCCTCGATGCCGGGCATGATGGACACCGTTCTCAACCTCGGGCTCAATGACGCCTCGGTCGAAACGGTGGCCAAGTCGTCCGGCGACGAGCGTTTCGCCTTCGACAGTTATCGACGCTTCATTCAGATGTATTCGCACGTCGTGCTCGACGTCGACGACCACGAGTTCGAGGACATCCTCGAATATTACAAGGACGGCAAAGGCTACGCGCTCGACACCGACCTCAGCGCGAAGGATTGGCGCGCGGTCATCGCCGAATACAAGGCCAAAGTCGCCGAGGTGACGGGCAAGCCCTTCCCGCATGAGCCGAAGGATCAGCTGTGGGGCTCCATCGGCGCCGTCTTCTCCTCGTGGATGAACCAGCGCGCGATCACCTACCGCCGGTTGAATAACATTCCGGCCGACTGGGGAACCGCGGTCAACGTTCAGGCAATGGTGTTCGGCAACATGGGCGAGACGTCGGCGACCGGCGTCGCTTTCACCCGGAATCCCTCGACCGGCGAGAACGCGCTCTACGGCGAGTTCCTCGTCAACGCCCAGGGCGAGGACGTGGTGGCTGGCATCCGTACGCCGCAGAACATCACCGAGGCGGCGCGCAAGGCGGCGGGCTCCGACAAGCCCTCGCTCGAGTCCCTGATGCCGGCAGTGTTCAAGCAATTCGCCGAGACCACCAAGCTGTTGGAAAGGCACTACCGCGATCTTCAGGACATGGAGTTCACCGTCGAGCGCGGCAAATTGTGGATGCTGCAGACGCGCAACGGCAAGCGCACCGCCCGGGCCGCTCTGCGCGTTGCGGTGGAAATGGCTAACGAAGGCCTTATCTCCCGCGAGGACGCGATCACGCGCGTCGAGCCGGCCACGCTCGACCAGCTCTTGCATCCGACCATCGATCCCAAGGCGAAGACGGTGCTGCTCGCGACTGGCCTGCCCGCTTCTCCAGGTGCGGCGAGCGGCGAGATCGTCTTCTCGGCCGAGGACGCGGAAGCGGCGCGTCAGGCGGGCCGGAAGACGATCCTGGTGCGCGTCGAGACTTCGCCCGAAGACATCCAGGGCATGCATGCTGCCGAAGGCATCGTGACGACGCGCGGCGGCATGACTTCGCATGCGGCCGTCGTCGCGCGCGGCATGGGCAAGCCCTGCGTCTCCGGCGCGGGCTCGATCCGCATCGACTATGCGAAAGAGACGATGACGGCGGGCGGCGTCACGCTGAAGAGGGGCGACATCGTCACCATCGACGGCGCCGTGGGCCAGGTCATGCGGGGCGCTGTGCCGATGGTGCGGCCGGAGCTCACCGGCGATTTCGCCACCCTGATGGGTTGGGCGGACGCGGTCAGGCGAATGGAGGTGCGGGCGAACGCGGAGACGCCGGCCGACGCGCGCCAGGCTCGGAAATTCGGCGCCGAAGGCATCGGCCTCTGCCGCACCGAGCACATGTTCTTCGAGGGCGAACGCATCGTCGCGATGCGCGAGATGATCCTCGCCGACACCGAGGAAGGACGGCGTGCGGCCCTCGCCAAACTCCTGCCGATGCAGCGGCAGGATTTCGCCGAGCTGTTCGAGATCATGAGCGGCCTGCCGGTCACGGTTCGTCTGCTCGATCCGCCGCTGCACGAGTTCCTGCCGAAGACGGACGAGGAGGTCGACGAGGTCTCGAAAGCAATGGGGGTCAGCGCCGACAAGCTGAGACGGCGCGCGGCCGAGTTGCACGAGTTCAACCCGATGCTCGGGTTCCGCGGCATAAGGCTCGCAGTGCGCTATCCGGAGATCGCCGAGATGCAGGCGCGGGCCATCTTCGAGGGCGCGGTCGAAGCTGGGCGCAAGACCGGAAAGCCGATAACCGCCGAGATCATGCTGCCGGTGATCTTCGGGCGCCCGGAGTTCGATCTGGTCAAGCCGATCATCGTCGCGGCCGCCGAGAAGGTCGCCAAGGAGACGGGCGTCTCGGTTTCGTATAAGGTCGGGACCATGATCGAACTGCCGCGCGCAGCGCTGCAGGCCGGAGAGATCGCCGAGAGCGCCGAATTCTTCTCCTTCGGCACCAACGACCTCACCCAGACGACGCTGGGCATTTCGCGCGACGACGCCGCGTCGTTCCTCGGGATCTATACGGCGAAGGGGCTCCTGCCAGCCGACCCGTTCATGACGCTCGATACGGTAGGCGTCGGCGAGCTCATCAAGATCGCGGTCGAGCGCGGCCGGAAGGCGCGGTCCGAGCTCCATGTCGGCATCTGCGGCGAGCACGGCGGCGATCCGGCCTCGATCGCCTTCTGCGAAATGACGCATCTCGACTACGTCTCGTGCTCGCCCTTCCGCATCCCGATCGCCCGCCTCGCCGCGGCGCAGGCGGCGCTCGGGCGGAAAGCGCATTCGACCGCGTGAGGATGGTTCGAGCCTGGAATAAAAGGGGCGCTCGAGAGGGCGCCCTTTTTCTCGCCGTCCTGTTGCGCAACGTGATCGATGTGGCATAGTCGCAGCCGGCGACGCTAAGTCATGCGCGCTTCTCGCCAACGCGCGGGATGACAACACCAGAGGGGAGGAGGCGTCGACATTGGCGAACCTCTCGCTGCGCAAAGTCACGAAGCGGTTCGGCGCCGCGGAGCTTTTTCGAGACTTTGACCTCGACGTAAATGACGGTGAGTTTCTGTGTCTTCTCGGCCCGTCGGGCAGCGGCAAGACGACTCTATTGCGGATTATTGCTGGGCTGGAGGAGATCGACGAAGGGAACATCTTCCTGGCTGATCGCGAAATTTCGCGAAGTCCAGCCCCGCGACCGCCGCATCGGCATGATGTTCCAGGGCTACGCGCTCTATCCGCACATGTCCGTGCGCAAAAATCTTGCCTATCCGCTGCGCGTAAGGCGGGCCCCGCGCCGCGAGATCGCCGAGCGCATCGAAGGCGTCGCGCGTCTGCTCGGCATCGAACCGCTCCTCGATCGGCGAATCCAGGCGATTTCCGGAGGGGAACAACAGCGGGTGGCGATCGGCCGCGCGATCGTGCAAAAGCCTGACCTGTACCTGCTCGACGAGCCGATCAGCAACCTCGACGCCAGTCTGCGAGAGTCGGTGCGAAGCGAGATTCGGCGGCTCCAGCGAGAACTCGGCGCCACCATGATCATGGTCACCCACGATCAACTCGACGCGCTCGCGATCGCCGACCGGATCGCCGTGCTGCGCGCCGGCACAGTGCAGCAATTGGGCGATCCGGAAGACCTCTACCAAAACCCGGCAAACGCCTTCGTTGCGGCCTTCATCGGACAGTCCCGCATGAACCTGTTGCGCTGCCGCTATGTCGGAGGCGGCGCGGCGTCCTTGCAGGGCGAAGGATTTTCATTTCCAGCGCCGGCGCAGATGCGACTGCCGCCGGAGTCGCGGACCGGCGAGCTCCTCGTCGGCTTCAGGCCCGAGGCGGCGACGGTCCATCGTCATCCGACGAGCGGCGCGGCGGTGGCGACGATCGAATCGGTTCAGTTCCAGGGAGACCGGCAGATTTGCATGCTGCGCCTCGGCCCGCAGGCGATTCATGTCTCGTTCGACTCGCGCGCGCTCGTCCACGTCGGCGAGGCGGTCTGGCTGGCCGTGGCGCCCGATCGGCTTCACGTCTTCGACGCCGCGGGGGATCGACTTTCTGGGCGGACGATACTGGCGGGAGACGCAGCCGCGCTGGTCGAATGAGCTTTTCGAAAAGCTGGGAAAATGACGACGTAGGAGGAAACGATGCGCGAAGATCACGATTCTGAATTCTCTTTCCCTTGCCCTGTCACCCGGCGCGGGGTTCTGCGTAACGGGGCCGCGCTGACGACGGCGGTCATCGGGACTTCGCTCTTCGGCGAGACCGTGCTGCCGCGCAGGGCGTTCGCCGCGACGACGGTCAACATCGAGGTCGACGCCGGCCAGAACGAGAATCCCTTCCGCTGGAACGCCGCCGCGATGAAGGGCAAATTCGGCGCCGACATCAACATGATCGGGCTGCCGTTCGTCGGCCAGTATGAAAAGCTGGTGTCCGAATTGACGGCGCGCTCCAACGCTTACGACCTATTGGTATTCCCGCCCTACTTCCTCGGCGACTTCGTGGCGCTCGGGTTCCTGAAGGAGCTCGATCCCTATTTCAGTCTCCTCGATCCCAAGATCGACGACGACTACATCCCCGTCTACAAGGATCCGGTGATCAAGCGCAACGGCAAGACCTACGCGTTGATGTACGACGGCGACATGCTCCAGGTCGCCTACCGCAAGGATCTTTTCGACGATCCGACCGAGCAGAAGAACTTCAAGGCCAAGTACGGCTGGGACCTGGCGCCGCCGAAAACCTGGGATCAATACATGCAGGTCTCCGAGTTCTTCACTCGACCGCCGAAGCTCTACGGCACGGCGTTCTACGCCGCCCGCGGGTTCTGCTACGCCTGGTTCGTGAACATCTTCGCCGGTCTCGGAGGGCGCTGGTTCACCGAAGACATGAAGCCCGGCATCAACTCGGAGGCCGGCGTCAAGGCGCTGGAGATGCTGGTCAAGATGAAGGACTACGCGGTGCCGAACATCCTTCAGGTCGACTACCCGGCGCTGAACGAGGTCTTTCTCAACGGCTCGACGGCGATGGTCATCCAGTGGAACGACCTCGCCCTCAAGGTCGCGAACCCTAAGATGAGCAAGATCGTCGGCAAGGGCGGATACGCTCCCTGCCCGGTGCGCACCTATCTCCCCTACAGCCGCGTCATGGCGGTGTCGTCGTTCGCGAAGAGTCCGGAGGACGCCTATCGGGTCGCTGCCTACATGCAGCTTCCCGACGTGTGCATCACCTACGTCTACGATCCGGACTGCGGCCAGGATCCCTACCGGTGGTCGTCGCTCAAGCCGGAGGCCGCGACGAAGACTCACACGGGCGCGCCGTCGCTGAACCTTGCGACCGCCAAGGACTACGTGGACGCGATCCGCGAGGGCCTGAAGGCGGGTTATCCCGAACTGTCGATTCCCGGCGCGCCGCGCTACCTGGACATTCTGGACCTCTATGTCAGTCAGGCCTTGGCGGGGAGCCTGAAGCCGAAGGACGCCCTCGACGCGGCTGCGCGCGAATGGGCGAGCATCACCGAAGCGGAGGACCCCGATCGGCAAAAGGCGGCCTATGCGGCTTGGGTCAAGTCGTTCAAGGACGTCGGCCTCAGCTATTGAGCCGCGGCCCCGGAAATGAGCCAACGGACGGCGTCGCGGCCAAGGCGCTGACGTCGTCCATGACCTTCCCGCCATGACGAGCGCAGGCCTCGGCCTTCCAGCAGTCCAAGCCCGGCGTCGCGGCGACGCCGGGCACGCGTTCGGCTGGCTGTTGATCGCTCCTTGTCTCGCGATGCTCGCCGCCAACAGCATCTTCCCCCTGATCTACGCGTTGACGGTCGCCTTTCAGAGCTACCAGATCCTGATCCCGGTTCCGCACCGATTCATCGGGCTGAGAAACTTCGAAAGGATATTTTCGGATCCGCTGTTCTGGAGCAGCCTCGGCGTCACCGCGTGGTTCATCGCCGGCGTCGTCGTGTTGCAGTTCCCGGTCGGTTTCGGCCTCGCCCTGCTTCTCAACCGGCTGCGCCGTTATCAAGACTTGCTGGCGACGCTGCTTCTGATTCCGACGATCATTTCGACCTCCGTCGCCGCATTCCAGTGGGTGCAGCTGTTCAACTATCAGTTCGGCCCGATCAACTACCTGCTCGGGCTCTTGCATCTGCCCCAGCCGACCTGGACGGCGAATCCCGCGCTCGCCCTGCCCTGTCTGATCTTCGTCGATTTCTGGCAGTGGACGCCGTTCATGACGCTGCTCATGTTCGCGGGCCTGCGCTCTCTGCCGAGCGGCATAATCGACGCGGCGCGTGTCGACGGCTCCGCGCCCTGGCAGATCGTGTGGCGGATCTATCTGCCGCTCTTGAGGCCGGTCATCGGCATCGCCGTCATCCTGCGGGTCCTGATGGCCCTCAAGCTTTTCGACGTGATTTACGTCCTCACGGCGGGCGGCCCGGGCACGCTCACCGAGAACCTCGCCTTTTACACTTATGTCCAGGGGTTCCGGTACTTCAACATGGGCTACGCCGCCGCCCTTTCGCTGCTTCAGCTCGTTGTGGTCATCGTTCTGGCGAAAATCCTCATCCGGCTGACCCGGCGCTCCACACCAACTGCAGCCAGGGAGTAGATCGATATGAAGCGCAGCGGTCTGGCGTTGAGCGACGTCTTGACTTACGCCGCTCTCGCGTTGGCCCTCGTCGTCTTCCTGGCGCCGGTGCTGTGGATGCTGATCACTGCGGTGAAGCCTCCGCACGAATGGCTCACGACGCCGCCGATCTTCATTCCGTCCGAGCTCCATTGGGCCAATTTTACCGACGCGCTGTTCAAGTGGGGTGGAGCGAAGGGAACTCGAGGACAGTCTGATCGTGGCCTCGCTGTCGACCTTGCTGTCGCTCATCGTCGGCGTTCCGGCCGCGTATGCGCTCGGGCGATTCCATACGGGTGGCGAGAACCTGTCCTTCACCGTCCTCAGCATCCTCTTCATGCCGCCCGTCGCGGTCGCCATTCCGATGTATCTCTTCTGGTCGACGCTCGGTCTTCTCGACAGTTATACTGCTTTGATCCTGCAATATACGGTTTTTAACGTTCCATTCATCGCGTTTGTTCTGAAAAGTTTCTTCGAGGACATCCCCCGCGACATGGAGGAATTGGCCCTGGTCAACGGCGCCACGCGCTGGCGCGCGTTCTGGCAGATCGCCGTGCCTCTCGCGCGTCCGGCCGTGCTCGCCGTGGGCTTGCTCGCCTTCATCTTTTCCTGGAACGAATTCTTCTTCGCCCTTATCCTCACACGCGCCAACGTCACCACCTTGCCCTTCATCCTGCCGGTGCTGATGGAAGGTCACGACATTCTGTGGGGCGACATCGCCGCCATTGCGACTCTGGGGGCGCTGCCGGTGGTGATCCTCGCCTTCATCCTGCAAAGGTATCTGGTGCGCGGGCTGTCGTTCGGGACGGTGCGCTGATCCTTCGAGACGCGCCTTCGGCGCTCCTCAGGACGAGGATTCCGGCGCCCACCACCACCGACCTCGTCCTGAGGCGCCGCGAAGCGGCCTCGAAGGACGCGACTGGCGATTCAACCGGATCGATCATCCGGCCAGTAGCTGGGCGCAGAAAACCTCGAACGCCTCGAGCGACGCGAAGGCCTTCTGGGTGCCGCGCCGGGTCACGCTGTCGGCCGCGTAGCGGCTCGCCATGCGCAGCGCATCCTCGAGCTCCAGGCTTGCGCTGTAGCGCGCAAAGGCTCCGACGAAGGCGTCGCCCGCGCCAGTGGTGTCGACCGCCTCGACCCGGACCGGCTCGATGCGCTTGATCGAGGCGGCCGTCGCGAGCAGCGCGCCGCGCGCGCCCATGGTGACGACGATCGTTTTCAGCCCCTTGCCGAGCAGGCTTCGGGCGGCTGCCACGGTCTCGGCCTCGCTGTCCACCGGCATGCCGGCAAGGATCGCGAGCTCCGTTTCGTTGGGCATGAAGAAGTCGACGTCGATGATGCGCTCAAGATCGAGCGCCGTCGTCGCCGGCGCCGGATTGAGCAGCGTCTTGACGCCGTGGCGCTTGCCGAAGGCGATCGCCGCGTAGACCGTCTCGAGCGGAACCTCGAGCTGCAGAAGGATGAGGTCGCAGCTCTTCAGCGCTTCGGCCGCCTCGTCGACATCGGCCGGGGAGAGATCGGCGTTGGCGCCCTTGATGATGAGGATCGCGTTCGCGCCCGAAGCGTCGACGACGATCGGCGCCACCCCGCTCGAGCGGCCCTTGACCCGATGGACATGGGTCGTGTCGATGCCGAAGCTCGCGAGATTGTTGACCGTTCCATCAGCGAACATGTCGCCCCCGACCTTGCTCACCATCACGACCGAGGCCCCGAGCTTGGCCGCCGCCACCGCCTGGTTGGCGCCCTTGCCGCCAAAACCCATCTCGAAGCTCGGCGCCTCGAGCGTCTCGCCGATGACCGGCATGCGCGGCGCATAGGCGATCAGGTCGACCATGTTGCTGCCGACCACGCCGATCCTTGGCCCTGGCATTTGCGTCTCCTCCGTCTCGGCGGCCGCCAAGTTAGCGGGCCGCACCCGCCGGCGGCCGGAGCCGTCCGACCCGCCCTCGAATCGGAAACATGGCGGCAACGCCATTTGCTCGTCAATCTGCTCGGACCGGCAGCTCGGGAACAGCAGAGGGGTAGTCGAAATTCCCGGGCGGGGAACTCGCAAATCTGCCTCGGTCACATAGTGCGGGCCGCTGTCCCTCAGCCTTCTGCGGCAAGTCTCGCGCCGAACAGGATGAAACAGGCGCCGGCAAGCCGGTCTATCCAACGGCGGCCGCGCTGATATGCAGCAGCCAGTCGTCGCAGGGCGAAAAGGTAAGCCACAATGGAATACCAGACGACCGACACGGACACCATCGTCGCAATCACCAGGAGACTGAGAGCGCCGGACGGGTGCGCCGGCATCGTCGTCGCGAAGATACTGGCCACCGAAATCGCCGATCGCGGATTTGTGACGGTTGTCGCCACGCCCAGCCAGAAGGCCGAGGTTCTCGACTTGGCGTGGCTGTTTTGAATCGGCTCGCGCCAAGTCCCGCGCCGGCTGCTCCAAATGAGCCTGATCCCCATGACAATCAGATAGGAGGCGCCCGAGAGCTTGAGCGTCCAGTACATCCAGGGCGCGGCGACGAACAGCGCCTGGATCCCGAAGCACGCAGCCCCGCCCCAAATCACGGTCCCCACACCAATGCCGGCGACGGCCAATATTCCGTCGCGACGGGATCGGGTGATCGAGAGACGCACGGTCATCAGGAAATTCGGACCAGGCGAGATTACGGCCAAGGCCCAGAGGATTCCAACCGAGAGAATCAGGCTGAGATTGTGCATGTTAAAGGGCTCGACATCCTCCGCTGTCGTACGATCCGTACGATCCATTTCACAAGGCCCTGAGCAAGGCAACGCCGGCTAGACTGCGCGCGCGGCGCCAGGCGCCCTTCGTCATCCGCCGATGCGAAAGCCGATCGCGAAGGGCTTGTTGAACAGCGCCGCCGCGAAGATCAGCGCCAGCACCAGCTCGGCTGCCGCCTCGGCGAACCACTGAATGACGCCGGCGAAGAGCGCCCAATCGTCGACGAAGGCTCGCCCGGGAGTGCCGGGATCGTAAACCACCGGGACGTTCTCGCCCGGATCGAAATGGCGTGGGAAGCAGAGCGAGCGGCGGCCGCACGCGAGGGTGTAATCCTCCGTAAAGGAATGGGAAGCGCCGTCGTGGCCGGCAAAGCGGATCATTGGCGAGGAGGTTCGAAGCGGACTCACGACGGTTCCTTCGGCGCCCCGCCACAGGAAGCCCGTTACTGCATATCGCGCGAAATCGATATTTGCCCATAGCAGACCGACTGCGGCTGCAATGAGCGCGGCGCCGCCGAGGAGAACGAGGCCCCGGCTTTTCGGGGCGCCGATCGCGACCCGCCGCTCGACCCTCGTCTTGAATTCTAAGCGCAATGGCATGTCGCCCCGCCGCAACCGCAGCCCTGGTGAGGCCTCACCTCGCCCGACGCGCGCTAGCATGGATGAAGGAAGCTAAGACCTGCTTTACGGCGCCTTGCGACCCCGCCGGGATACGAGTGTAGGGAACCTCTTCAGATAGCCGACGTTTCTGGCCGGTGGTCGGGGAACGGCGATGTTTATTGGGTTCGCCCTGGGAATAGTATTTTCAGCTGCCGTCGCAGCATCAGCCGCATATTTGACGATCATGAGTGGGTGGGTGCCTGCGAATGCGGACGCGAAACCGGGCTGGCTGGAAAAATATGCCGCACACAATTCGTTGCGGGCCACCCTCTCCGCCGACGCCCCGAAGGACCCCAATCCGGTCGCCGCAACGGATGCGAACCTGATCGAGGGGATTCGCCTCTACGGCACGCATTGTGCGATCTGCCACGGGTCGGCGAATGGAACATCCGCAGAGTCGGCAATCGCGAAGGGCGAATATCCGGCGCCTCCCCAATTGGCGAGCGACGGCGTCGAAGACGATCCGCAGGGCTGGACATTCTGGAAAATCAAGCACGGAATCCGTTGGACCGGAATGCCGTCCTGGAAATACGAGCTCGACGATAGGCAGATGTGGACCTTGGCCCTCTTCCTGAAGCACATGGACAAGCTTCCGCCGGCCGCGAGAGCGGCATGGAAAGCGCTTCCCGAGCCGACGCCCGCGGCGGCGCAGGCCCCCGCCCCGCCCGCAACAGCGCCGAGCCCGCCAGCGGGAAAGGGGTAGCTACGTGGTCGTCGCTGCGAGCCGCTTTCACGAAGTTGAACAAGGCGGCGTAGGGGACCGCTCGCTGGCCGTAAAAAAATGGTTTGTGAGATCCAGAGACCCATACAGTCGGCTTCTGGCGAGCCTATATGAACTTCGGGCGCGGGCCCCCTCGGACGGGACGCGCAAACTCCCGGCGAAGAATCCTCGCCTAACGTTTCGAGAGGAAGTCATGTCAAACATCGTCGCCCTGATCGGGCTCGGCGCCGTCCTTATCCTCGCGCCTGGCGCAGCTTTGGCGCAACAGGGCACGTCATCGTCCTACGGCACGGAAGGCTGGGGCCCACGGATTCCGACAATTGCGCTGACGCCGAAGGATCGCGACTGGAATCACGATCATCAGGCTCAGTACAGAGCCGAGGACGGTTCCGAGTGGCTTCGAGAGCATTATCAGGCGGGCCAACGGCCGTGGTTCCCATGACGCGCCGCGAACGGTAATCATCACGTTGATTGACCGGTCCCTAAAAGCGCCGGTCAGCTGACCCGCCGCCGGCTGGGCCGCTGCGGTCCGTTCTTCCGACCCCGCAGCAGACGCTTCGGCTCGGGTGTGCTTGGACTCGTCTTGAGCGCAAAGGCCAAGCGCGACAGTGGCTGCCGCATGTCCACGACGCGGAAACTCGATATCTCGACGCCGACATCCGAACGAATCGAGTAGCAATCCTCCATCAACGAAGCGGCGCTGAACCTCGGCAGCACAGGTGTCGATACGACGCCCTGCCCCCTTGCAACATTCCGCGGCCCGCCAAGCCTTGCTAACAGCTCGCGAAAGCCGCAAACGTCCGCGGATGATTCACGGCGTTTGGCTCGTCCTTGTCGTTTTTGTCCTGCTTCTTTTTTCGTCGGCGATCGGCATGGCGCTGCGGCCCCGGCTCCGCGACAAACACCGGGCCAGCGACACGGTCGATCACGTGCGGCTGGTCGTTTCCATTCTCGTCACCCTCACCGCGTTGGTGCTGAGCCTCGTCCTCACAAACGTAAAGGCTTCCTTCGACACGTTCGACAGTCGTTTGCGCGCCTTCGCCGGCGACCTGTCGAATCTCGACATGCATCTGCAGGAATATGGCGACGAGGCAAAGCCCATGCGGGCGACCTTGCGCGAATATGTCGCCGCCGCCATCGCGGACAGCTGGCGAGACGAGCCGCCGCCCTCGGGCATCTATCCCCGGTTCAAGAAGCCGGCCGGCGTCGAGCGCCGGGAGCTCGGAGCTCTTCTCGTCAAGCTGGACGTGGCCGTCCACCGGCTCGACCCGCACGATGTTTTCCATCAACGGCTCGCACAATCGCTGTCAAGCCAGATCGACGAGGCGCTCGCCGCGCGGCGAAGCGTCATCGAGACGGCCCACGACACAATCACCTGGCCGCTGATGGTTGCGATCTGCGTATGGCTCGCAGTGGTCTTCGGGGTTTTCGGTCTGCTAGCCCCGCGCAATGCCGTCGTGCAGTTGACGATCGTCATTTGCGCACTCTGCGTCGCCTCGGCCATTTTCCTCATCGACGACTTTGATTCGCCATTCGATGGGCTCTTGCACGTATCGAGCGAGTCGATGCGCGACACGCTGAGCCACATCGACAAGCCGTGAGCGTCTTTATCGGCGCAATCGCTGACTGCGCCGCCGGCGCCCAATGGGCCGTCCGAAGGGTTGCCAGACATATCGACCACGCTGCAACGCTGCATGTGTCAAATCGCAACCAGCGCGGCGAGCTTGGCCCGGACCTCTGCCGCCGTTTGGGGCGGGATCTTCGCGCCGATCGAGGGAATAGGACGGGCGAGCGCATCGATGCTGCGAAGGTGGCTGATCAGGATTTCACCGGCAATCGGCAGGCCATTGGGCAGAACGACGCTGGTCGGAAAAGGCCCGATGCGGGTCGTGATGGGGCATACGAACGCAAATCCGGTGCTGCGCGTGAACATCGCCGGCGAGACGATGAGCGCCGGCCGGCGTCCAGCCTGCTCTCGCCCGAGCGTCGGATCGAAATCGGTCCAGACCAGGTCGCCGGCTTCGGGCCAATACTCGCCCGCGCTCATTCCTCGACCCGCTCGCGGCCCCGATCGGGGTCCCAGTCGAACGCGTCGCGATAGAGCGCCCGCCAGGCTTCGGGCGATTGCCCGGCGAACATCGCCTCGAGCGTCGGTTCGGGAGCGAGCTTGCGAATGACGATATCGTCCCCCGATGCGGCGATCTCGATGCGCTCGCCCTCCTTCAAGCGCGCGGCCTTGGCGATGTCGGCGGGAAAGCGGACAGCCAGATTTTTACCCCACCGACCAATGACGGCCCGAACCATAGATCGGCCCTTCTAGGATATTCCTAGCATATCCCGCGCATCGAGCCCTTTGACGACCGAAAAAGCAGAGCGACGCTAAACGGGGTCCCAACCCACTGAATCCATTGAGGCCCGACGCTAAAGCTAAGCTAAACCGGCGCAGCCCCCTACTCCGCCGCCTCCGCCCGGATCGGGATGTAGTTGAGCACCGGCCCGAGCCAGCGCTCGACCTCTGCGACGGCCATGCCCTTGCGGGAGGCGTAGTCCTCCACCTGGTCGCGCTCGACTTTCGCCACCCCGAAGTAGTGCGCGTCGGGTTGGGCGATGTAGATCCCGGAGACCGAAGAGGCCGGCCACATGGCGAAGCTTTCGGTGAGCTTGACCCCGATCGCCCGCTCGGCGCCGAGCAGTCGGAACAGCGTCGCCTTCTCGGTGTGGTCGGGCTGGGCCGGGTAGCCGGGCGCGGGGCGGATGCCGCGATAGGGCTCGGCGATCAGCTCTTCCGGCGTGAAACGCTCCTCGGGCGCATAGCCCCAAAACTCACGCCGCACCTGCGCGTGCATCGCCTCGGCAAAAGCCTCCGCCAGGCGGTCGGCCAGCGCCTTGACCAGGATCGCCGAATAGTCGTCGTTGGCGCGCTCGAACCGCCTCGCGGCCTCCTCGTCCTCGACGCCCGCGGTGACCACGAAGGCGCCGACATAGTCGCGTGCGTTTGCAGGGCCGACAAAGTCCGCGAGCGCCACATTGGGACGGCCGTCGCGACGGCCAAGCTGCTGGCGCAGGGTGTAGAGCGTCGCGATCGGCGTCCCCCGCTCTTCGTCCCGGTAGAGCGCGATGTCGTCGCCAATCCGCGCCGCGGGCCAGAAGCCGACGACGGCTTTCGGTTCGAGCCATCCTTCCTCGATGATCCGCTTCAGCATCGCCTGCGCATCGTCGAACAATGCCCGCGCCGCCGCCCCCTGCTCGGGATCGTCGAGGATCGCAGGATAGCGGCCCTTGAGCTCCCACGTCTGGAAGAAGGGCGTCCAGTCGATGAAGCGGGTGAGGTTGGCGAGATCGTATGCGGGGAAGACGCGCGTGCCGAGGAAGGTCGGCGTGGTCGGGCGATAGGAGCTCCAGTTGATCGGCGCGGCGTTGGCGCGCGCTTTGGCGAGCGGGGTGCGCGTTTTTTCCGCTTCGCTCCGTTCATGCGCCGCGGCGACCTTGCGGTATTCCACGCGCACCGCCTCGATCGTCGCAGCGCGCGTCTCGGGCGACAGCAGCGAAGACACGACGCCGACGGCCCTGCTCGCGTCGTTGACATGGATTGCCTGGCCACGGGCATAACGCGGATGGATCTTGACCGCGGTGTGGACGCGGCTCGTCGTGGCGCCGCCGATGAGGAGCGGGATGTCGAAGCCCTCGCGCTCCATCTCCGCCGCGACATGCGCCATCTCGTCGAGCGAGGGCGTGATGAGGCCAGACAAGCCGATCGCGTCGGCCTTCCTCTCGCGGGCGACGGCGAGGATCTTCGAGGCCGGGGTCATCACGCCGAGGTCGATGATCTCGTAGTTGTTGCAGGCGAGCACGACGCCGACGATGTTCTTGCCGATATCGTGCACGTCGCCCTTGACGGTCGCCATCACGATCGTGCCGGCGGTCCGGCGAGCATCTCCGCCCGCCTTCTCGGCCTCCATGTACGGCAGCAGAACCGCGACCCCCTGCTTCATCACCCGCGCCGACTTGACCACCTGCGGCAGGAACATCTTGCCCGCGCCGAAGAGGTCGCCGACGATATTCATGCCCGCCATCAGCGGACCCTCGATCACATCGAGGGGGCGTTTCGCGGCGAGCCGCGCCTCCTCCACGTCGGCCTCGATATGGTCGGTAATGCCGTTGACGAGGGCGTGAGCGATGCGTTGGTCGACTGGCTCGTCGCGCCAGGCCAGGTCCTGCGCCTTCGCCTCTTTCCCCGCTGCGCCGCGGAAGCGCTCGGCGACGGCGAGCAGGCGCTCGGTCGCGTCCGGGCGTCGGTTCAACACCACGTCTTCGCAGGTCTCGCGCAATTCGGGATCGATCTCGTCGAAGACCCCGAGCTGGCCGGCGTTGACGATGCCCATGTCCATTCCCGCCTGGATGGCGTGAAAGAGGAAAACGGCATGCATCGCCTCGCGAACCGGCTCGTTGCCGCGGAACGAAAAAGACAGATTGGACACGCCGCCGGAAATATGCGCGTGCGGCAGATCCCTCCGGATCCTGCGCGTCGCCTCGATGAAGGCGAGACCGTAGCCGTTATGCTCTTCGATGCCGGTCGCGACGGCGAAGATGTTCGGGTCGAACACGATGTCTTCCGGCGGAAAGCCCGCCTCTTCGGTGAGCAGCTTGTAGGCGCGCGCACAGATCGCGACCTTGCGTTCGAAAGTGTCGGCCTGCCCCTGCTCGTCGAAGGCCATCACGACCACCGCCGCGCCATAAGCTCGCACGAGCCGCGCCTGGCGCAGGAACTCCTGTTCGCCTTCCTTCATCGAGATCGAGTTGACGAGGCTCTTGCCCTGGAGGCGCTTCAGACCGGCCACGATGATCGGAAATTTCGACGAATCGACCATCACCGGGACGCGCGCGATGTCCGGCTCGCTGGCGACGAGATTGAGGAACTCGACCATCGCCGCCTCAGAATCGATAAGTCCCTCGTCCATATTGACGTCGATGATCTGCGCGCCGTTGGCCACCTGATCGCGCGCGACCGCGAGCGCGCCGGCGAAGTCGCCGGCGGTGATCAGCTTGCGGAACTTCGCCGAGCCGGTGACGTTGGCCCGCTCGCCGATGTTGACGAAGGGAATGTCGGAGCTGAGGGTGAACGGCTCGAGTCCGGAAAGCCGCATGAGCGGAGCGATGGTCGGGACGGAGCGCGGCCTGACGTTGCGGACCGCCTCGGCGATCGCGCGGATGTGGTCCGGGGTCGAACCGCAGCAGCCGCCGACTATGTTGACAAGACCGTCCCTGGCGAAGCCAGCGATCTGGGTCGCCATCGCCTCCGGGCTTTCGTCATACTGGCCAAAGGCGTTCGGGAGGCCGGCGTTCGGATAGGCGCAGACGAGTGTGTCTGCGGCGAGGGAGATTTCCTCCAGATGCTCACGCATCGCACTCGCTCCGAGCGCGCAATTGAGGCCGACCGTCAGGGGGCGGGCATGGCGCACCGAATGCCAGAAGGCGGTCGGCGTCTGTCCGGACAGGGTGCGCCCGGAACGGTCGGTGATCGTTCCGGAAATCATCAGCGGGAGACGGACGCCTCGTTCGGCGAAGATCTCCTCGCAGGCGAAGATGGCCGCCTTGGCGTTCAGCGTGTCGAAGATCGTTTCGATCAGGATGAGGTCGGCGCCGCCCTCGATCAGGCCTCGAATCTGCTCGCCGTAGGCGACGCGCAGGTCGTCGAAGGTGACGGCGCGATACCCTGGATTGTTGACGTCCGGCGACAGAGACGCTGTGCGATTGGTCGGCCCGAGCGCGCCCGCGACGAAGCGGCGCTTACCGTCCGCTCGTTCCGCCTTGATCGCTGCGCGCCGGGCGAGCCGCGCGCCATCGCGGTTGAGGTCGTAGACAGCCTCCTGCATGCCGTAGTCGGCCTGGGCGATCGAGGTCGAGGAAAAGGTGTTCGTCTCGAGAATGTCCGCGCCGGCCATCGCATAAGCGAAATGGATGTCCTCGATCGCTTGCGGCTGCGTAAGGGTGAGGAGGTCGTTGTTGCCGCCCTGGTGGCATTCGCAGGACTGGAATTTTTCGCCACGAAAATGGGCTTCGGTCAGGCCGAGCGCCTGGATCTGCGTCCCCATCGCACCGTCGAGGATCAGGATGCGCTGCTGCGCGGCCTCGCTGAGGCCCTCGGCCGCGGGCTTATCGTGGACGAAAGCGCCGAAGGCGGGGTCGAGAGGATCATTCATATCGGAAGCGACGCTCATCTTGTATAAGCACATAAACATATCTTTATGTCAGCGCAAGCGCCGTCGACGGTAATGGATAATCGGCGGGAGCAGACGGTATCTTGCCCGAACGGCAGGGCCGTGTTTGTAAGGCGTCGCTAGCCCGGTATAAAACGCGACGTGACGCAAGCGCGCGCCCGGCCGGAACCGGGATAATCTTGAAAGAGGCGGGCGGGGGAAATGTCGGGCAGGCAAGGGATGCTTTTCGCCAGCCGGGTTTCGCCAGCCGCGAAGGCCTGCCGCTCGCAAATGGCGGCGCACACGCCTGTTCGGACCCATTATATACATCAATCTAATGTTATATATCGGAGCCTCGTGCTGGCCGGACACGTCCTCGCGATGCGACAGTTTTTGGCGCCTAACCCCTTGAATCTCCATTGTCGGCGCCAAAAGGCGACAGCGCCGTGACCCGCCAAGGCGAAGCCGGGAGATCCGCCGGCCTTTGGGCTCCGATCACCCTCCCTGCCCCGCCATCCGATCCATGAATCAGGAACAGAGCCATGCCGGACAAGGCCGACGACACGCCGAAGCGACCCTCGATCACCGACCAGGAGGCGCTTCAGTTTCACAGCCGCGGCCGTCCCGGGAAACTCGAGATCGTGCCGACGAAGCCGATGGCGACGCAGCGCGATCTATCGCTCGCCTACTCGCCCGGCGTGGCGGTTCCAGTGAAGGCGATCGCGGCGGACCCTTCGACCGTCTACGACTATACTGCGCGCGGCAATATGGTCGCCGTCATTTCGAATGGCACCGCTATCCTCGGCCTCGGCAACCTCGGGGCCTTGGCCGCCAAACCCGTGATGGAAGGAAAGGCAGTGCTCTTCAAGCGCTTCGCCGACGTCGATTCCATCGACCTCGAGATCGCCACGGAAGATCCCGACGAATTCGTCAATTCCGTTAAATATCTCGGCCCTTCATTCGGAGGGATCAATCTTGAGGACATTAAGGCTCCCGAGTGCTTCTACATCGAGGAGCGCCTGCGCGAGATGATGGACATCCCGGTTTTCCATGACGATCAACATGGCACCGCGATCATCGCAGCCGCGGGAATGATTAACGCAATTCATCTCACCGGCCGCGACATCAAATCAACGCGCCTCGTATGCAACGGCGCGGGAGCCGCGGGCATCGCCTGCCTCGACCTGATCAAGGCGATCGGGTTCGAGCCTTCAAACGTCATCCTCTGCGACACCAAGGGCGTCGTCTACCGCGGACGTCACGAGGGGATGAATCAGTGGAAGTCCGCTCATGCGGTGGATACGAAGCTGCGGACACTCGAAGAAGCAATGGTCGAGGCCGATATTTTTTTCGGCTTGTCGGCCAAGGGCGCCTTGACGCCTGAAATGGTCAAGACGATGGCCGCCAATCCAGTCATCTTCGCGATGGCGAATCCAGATCCCGAAATAACGCCCGAGGACGCCCGGAAGGCTCGCTCGGACGTGATCATCGCAACGGGGCGCTCTGATTATCCAAACCAAGTCAACAATGTGCTAGGCTTTCCGTACATTTTCCGAGGCGCTCTCGACGTGCGCGCCAGGACCATCAACATGGAGATGAAGATCGCGGCGACGCACGCGCTCGCGGACCTTGCTCGGGAAGACGTGCCTGACGAAGTTGCCGCCGCGTATCGTGGCGCTCGGCCTAGGTTCGGACGAGAGTACATCATTCCAGTCCCTTTCGATCCCCGCCTCATCCATGTGGTGCCGATTGCGGTGGCGAAAGCGGCGATGGCCTCGGGGGTAGCCCGCCGGCCGATCGTCGACCTCACCGCATACAAGGCGCAATTGTCGGCGCGCCGCGACCCGATCGCCGGCGCGATGCAGCGGATCATCGAGCGCGTTCGCCGCACCCCGAAACGCGTCGTGTTTGCCGAGGGTGAAGAAGAGCAGGTTGTTCGCGCCGCCTATTCCTTCGTCCATCAGGGTCTCGGCGCTGCAGTTCTGGTCGGCCGCGAGGAACGCGTTCGGGCCGCCGCAGAGGGCTCGGGGCTCGACCTTGGCGACAAGAGCATCGAGGTCCACAACGCCAGACTTTCCCAGCGAAACGCCCTGTATGCGCAGTTCCTTTACGAGAGGCTACAGCGCAAAGGCTACCTGTCGCGGGACTGTCAGCGCCTGATCAATCAAGATCGCAACTACTTCGCCGCCGCAATGGTTGCGCATGGAGACGCCGATGCGATGGTGACTGGCGTCACACGAAACTTCTCGATCGCTCTGGAGGAGGTGCGCCGCGTGATCGACGACAAGCCCGGTCATCGCGTGGTCGGTGTTTCTATCATCATATCTCGCGGCCGCCCGATCCTCGTTGCCGACACCGCCATCACGGAAATGCCGACGGCGGAAGATCTGGCCGATATCGCGATCGAGGCTGCGGGCGTTGCGCGGCGGCTCGGTTACGAGCCACGTGTCGCCATGCTGGCGTTCTCCAACTTCGGCCATCCGCCCGGCGAGCGGACCCAGCGCGTGCAGGAGGCGGTCCGCATTCTTGAACTCGAGACGCGTCGATTTTGAATACGACGGCGAGATGGGCGCGGACGTCGCTCTCAGCAGAGAGTTGATGGCGGCCTATCCATTCTGCCGTTTGACGGACACCGCAAATGTGTTGATTATGCCGGCCTTCCACTCCGCGGCGATCTCCACCAGGATGCTGCAAGAACTCGGCGGCGCGACTGTGATCGGCCCTCTGATCGTCGGATTGGAGAAGCCAGTGCAGATCGTGTCACTCGGCGCAAAGGATTCCGACATCGTCAACATGGCGGCGATGGCGAGCTTCAATATCGGCGGATGACTGCGTCGACGATTGGACCTATCCGAAGCCGACCGTCGTACTTTGTGCTCTGACGGAGGCTCGCAGGTAAATCGCTTCCGGGATCTCCGTAAGCTGACCGACCAGCCGCCGGACTTCTCGCCAGAGCTTGTCGAACAAGGCTCGACTCGACCTAGCGGGTCCGCCTTCCGTCATCGCGGTCGGGAAGGCATGTCCGCCGCTGTCCGCCTGGAGAAGGTGATCCTGAATGGCGACCGCAGGCATGAGCTGATAGACTCGCAGTCCTAGGTGGCGAGGACTCCGGGGGAACAAGGAATAGTCAGCCGGAAGGACCGGACGAGCCGTCAATTCGAGATAGCGCTGCGCGCCTTCGCGCGACAGAACATATGCAGCGCTGCTTTCGTGACGCGTATAGAGCCGCGCCACCTCCCGTCCTCTGAAGACCGTCCGCTTCTGTCCCAATTTCACCTCTTGAAAGTACGTGTCGAGCTTCATCGAGTGCGCGTCTGGCGGAATCCAGTCTCCCGCGACGAGGAGCGCGCCGAAGTCCTCCGAGAGGTGAACGTCATCCTCGAGAAAGCAGGCATGAGCGTCCGCGCGCTTCAAGAACAGCCGCCAGGCGTTCCTGTGGCTCTCGAGGCAGGCCAGCTCGAAACGCGTCAAGCCTGTGGTTGTTTCAGTGCGGGTGGCTCCGTCGACCGCCGCCACTCGTTCAAAGCCGACGTCGCGGAGTTGCTCGCGCATATGCGCGAGTTGCTCCGGATGCCGGTCAAGATTTATGACGTAGATTTTCATGAAGGGGAGAATTGCGCTTCGTTCAGACCTTCATCTGCGCCCCGAGTTCGACGACTCTGTCGGACGGCAGATTAAAGAAGTCGGGCGCGCTGGCCGCTTGTTTGGTCATGGCGATGAAAAGCCGATCCTGCCATTGCGGCATCCCGGAATTGGTCGCCGTCTTGAGCGTCCGACGGCCGAGAAAGAACGAGGTCGTCATAATATCGAATTTGAGGCCCGCCTTGCGCATTGCGGCGAGCGCCCGCGGTATGTGCGGCTGCTCCATGAAACCGAAATGCAACGTGACCAGCGTGAAGTCGGGCGACAGAGGGACGATCTCAAATCGATTTGCATCGGCAACGCGCGGCGTCGTCTCGTTGCGGACGTTCAGGAGCACCACGCGCTCGTGCAAGACCTTGTTGTGCTTGAGATTGTGCATAAGGGAGGAAGGCGCCGAGGTCGGATCATTGGTGAGGAAAACCGCCATCCCCGGCACCCGCACCGGCTTCGACTTCTCCAGCATTTTGATCAGGTCGGGCATCGGGATGCTGTCCCGATGGGTCTTGACGTTGAGGATGGCGCTGCCGCGCGACCAGGTCCACATCAGGATGAACATCGCTCCGCCGAGCGTCAGCGGAACCCACCCGCCGTCCAGCACCTTATAAAGGTTGGCGATGAAAAAGCCGACGTCGATTGAAAGGAAGGCGCAGACGAGCGCCAGCGCCGCCCAGAGCGGCCAGCGCCAAAGCTTCCAAACGACAAAGAAGGCGAGCGCAGTCGTCGCGACCATCGTCCCCGAAACCGCTATGCCGTAAGCGTTGGCAAGGGCGTCCGACGACCGGAACAAGAGTACCAGCGCCAGCACTCCGAGCAGCAGAATCCGGTTCACCCGGGGGATGAAGATCTGACCTTCCTGGGTGTGGGAGGTGTGCACGATTTCGAGCCGCGGCAGAAGACCGAGCTGGATCGCCTGGCTGGCGAGCGAGTAGGCGCCGGTGATCACCGCCTGGCTCGCGATGACGGTGGCCGCAGTCGACAGGATGATCAGCGGCATCAGCCCCCAGCCCGGCGCCATCAGGTAGAAGGGATTGGCGACCGCCTTCGGGTCGTTAAGGATCAGCGCACCCTGGCCGAGGTAATTGCAAATCAGCGCTGGAAGAACGAGGAACAGCCACGCCGCCTGGATAGGCCTGCGGCCGAAATGGCCCATGTCAGCGTAGAGCGCTTCCGCGCCCGTGACCGCGAGAAACACGCTGCCAAGGACGATGACGGCGACAGCGCCGTGCTCGCCGACGAAGCTTAGCCCAGCCAGCGGGCTCAGAGCCTCCAGGATGGCCCAGGCGTTGGCGATTTGAAACAGCCCGAGCAAGGCGTTGACGAGGAAAAACACGACCATGATCGGCCCAAAGAACGCGGCGACGCCCGCCGTGCCCCTGCTCTGGGCGGTAAAGAGCAGCACGAGGATGACGATCGTCGCAGGCAAGACGTAGGGCGCGAGTTCGGCGTCGACCTGCTTCAGCCCCTCGAGCGCGGAGAGGACCGAAATCGCCGGCGTGATCATGGCGTCTCCGGAGAACAGCGCCGACCCGGCCACGCCGAGCAGGAATGCGATCGTCGTCCGTTGTCCGAGCGCGCGTTGAGCGAGCGCCTTCAGCGACAATATGCCGCCTTCGCCCTTGTTGTCGGCCTGCATCAGGAACAGGACATATTTGGCGGTGACGACGACCAGGAGGGCCCAGATGATGAGGGAAACGACGCCCACCACCTCCGCCGGGCGCAGCGGCGAGTCCTTCAACTGGCCGAGAGCGGTCTGCAGCGCATAGAGCGGGCTCGTTCCTATATCGCCGAAGACGACGCCGATCGAGCCGAGCGCGAGAATCCAAAAGCTGCCGCTCGAGCGCTCGCCGTGTGCGGCCTCGGCTTGACGAGGCGAAGGCGGAGCGGCCTCCCTCGAAAGGGGATGGGACATCCAGACAGACCTCTAGGGGCACGGCCGCCAGCCCCCCTCAAAACGGCGCGTGTCTATACTCTCCCCCGCGCCGCGCGGGAAGGGCCGCCCGTTTGTCTCTGCGCTGCGTCCCGCGAACGGACCGTTAGAGCCTCGTCCCCGCCCGTTCCGCATGTTGAGCCAGCAACGCGGCAAAAACATCCGGCGTTTCAATGTTCGGGACGTGTCCCGCGCCCCGGATGATTTCGAAGCGCGCGTCTTTGATCAGGCCGGCCGTCTCGCGCACGAGGGGAATCGGGGTCGAACCGTCCTCATCGCCGACGAGACAAAGCGTCGCAGCCTGAATTGTTCCCGCATATGGGCGCAGGTCCGCGCGCTTCAATGCCCCGCAGGCGGCGAGATATCCTTGCTTGGGCGTCCGCGTCAGCATCGCGCGCCAGCCGGCGAGTTCGTCCCGGCGATTGGCGCGGAAGTCGACGGTGAACCAGCGCTCGAGGACGGAGTCCGCGATCGCCTCGATGCCGCCGCGCTCGATCTCGGCGATTCGCGCGTCCCAGGACTCGTCGGTCCCGATCTTGGCCGCAGTGTCGGACAGCACCAGGGCGGCGAACAGCTCCGGCCGCTGGCGATAGAGCTCCTGGGCGATCAGGCCGCCGATCGAAAGCCCGACCACAGTCGCGCGCCCGACGCCGAGCGCGTCCATGAGCGCTGCGAGGTCGCGCGCATAATCGGCCATGTCGCAGCGGTCGGGACCGAGCTCGGAGAGGCCGTGGCCCCGCTTGTCGTAGCGGACGATGCGGAAGTCGGCCGAGAGGATGCGCGCTACGTCGTCCCAGATTCGAAAATCGGTCCCGAGCGAATTGATGAAGACGAGCGCCGGGCCGTCCCGCCGCCCCTCGTCGCTGCAGCAGACGACGACGCCATTGGCCCGAAGGAAACGCATGGCTGAAATCCCTTTCGGCTCAGACCCGCTTCCCATAGAAGCGGCGGGAGAGGCGGACAAGGCCTATGCTGCACGGAGGACAAGATGGCCGCAGATCCGATCGAGCGCTGGCGTGAAACTGCGGAGGCCCGCGACGCGGCGCGGCTCGAGGGATTGCTCGCCAAGGACGTCGTCTTCCTGTCGCCCGTCATCCACACGCCGCAGCGGGGACAGGCGATCACGACGAAGTACCTCGCCGCGGCGCTCGCCGTCCTCGGCGGAGCGGACTTCCGCTATGTCGGGCAATGGCTCGGAGAAAGCTCCGCCGTACTCGAGTTCACGACCTCGATCGACGGGGTGGAGGTCAACGGCGTCGACATCATCGGCTGGAACGCCGAGGGTCTGATCGACAGCTTCAAGGTGATGCTGCGGCCACTGATGGCGATCGAGGCGGTCCGCCAGAGGATGGCCGCGGCGCTGGCGGCTTGACGGATCGGGCCTCAACGACGGGTTTAGCGCAAGTTTAGCGTCGGCCCCCAATGATGTCAGTCGCTTGCGACCCGGTTTAGCGTAAGCTTGGTTTTCTCCGCCGGCGAGGGGACTCCGCCCCGCCGGCAGACGTATTACACTACATTATATTGTTATTATGCGACGACATCGCCATCGCTCATCACTCCGACTCCCTTCGGCCTCGCTCAGCGTCGCCTCGTTGACTTGCAGCGGCGGGAGCGCGAGCCGCGGCGCCGGCAGGGCGGGGGCCCTGGCCGAAGCGGGCGAAGCGGCGGTCAGGGCGAGGCCGGCGTAGCGATCGTACTCGCGGGTGACTTTGAGGACCGTCTCGACGGCTTTCAGATTGCCGACCCTCAGCGAGGCATAGGCGACGATCATCGCCTCGTTCAGCCGCCGCATCTGCAACTGGGCGAATTCGGCCGGCGGATCCGGGTTGCGGGAAAGAATCGCCGAGACGCGCTCGCGCGCCAGCCGGATCGAAATCCCCTCGCCCGCCGCCACCTCCTCGATCGACTGACCCGACGCCAGGCGCCTGACCAGGCGCGAATCGCGCAGCGCCATCTCGCGCTGCGTCGAGCGCCTACGCCGCGCCTTGACCACAATCTCCGGTTCCGTATCGGCCATAATCCGTCCTTCCATGAGAGCGAAAGTTTACAGTACCACAGGTTTGCGGTTTATGGAAGGAAATGTTCTCTAAATGTTCTATCGGGCCGGGCGGCGAGGCCGAAGAGCGGGGAGGCGGCCCATGAGAGACCGTCATCGCGACCCGCCATACGCTAGGCGATAGGCGTTGGCGTTCTTGATTGGCTCAGCCGTCGCCTTTACCCGCCTTGCGGCGCCGCTGGCCGCATCGTGACCAAAGCGCCGTCCGCAGGCGACTACTCGAACAACTTCAAATCGACCGCGTCGCCCATTGCCCGATAACCCGCGTCGTTGGGATGAAGGTGGTCGCCGACGTCGTATTCGGGGCGCATGCGGGTCGGGTGGTCCGGATCGCGGACCGCGGCGTCGAAGTCGATCACCGCGTCGAACTCGCCCTTGCGGATCCAGGCGTTCACGGCCTCCCGTTTCGCTTCTCCCTCAGGCTGGTAATAGCCGTGAAACGTCGTGCCCTCGTAGGGGGTGAGCGTCGCGCCGTAGATTTTTGCGCCGTGATCGTGCACGCGGGCGATGATCTGCTTCATGCCGGCGATGATCTGATCCGCCGTGACGTCCTGGTCCGGAAGCCCGGCCGAGCTCGAGTGGCCGATGTCGTTGATTCCTTCCATGAGCACGACCCACTTGAGGCCGGGAGTCGACAGCACGTCGCGGTCCAGGCGGGCCAAAGCGTTGGGGCCGAACAGGTCTTCTGGATGATCGTGCAGGATGCGGTTGCCGCTGACGCCGGCGTTCACCACGCCGACCGGCGCGGCGTCGGTGCGCGCCGCAAGACGCTCGGCCAGCCGATCGGGCCAACGGTGATTCGCGTCGACCTTCGAGCGGTAGCCGTCAGTGATCGAGTTGCCGAGTGTGACCAGCGCGCCCGGCTGGCCGGGCGCTTCGACATCCACCTCGTCGAGGAAGAACCGCGACGTTGACGTATGCGGCGAGGGCATCGCCGCGGCTCCGGTGAAGTCGCCGTTGTCGGAAATATAGGTTGTCGTCACTCCATCGAGGTGGATCACCGCAGGGCCGGTCCAGCGGGGGACGAACAGGCTGATCCCCAGCATCGACAAGGCCGGCAGCTCCATCTCGACCGGATCGGAAACGACCTCCGCTCCGGGCGCCACGGTCACGCTGCTTCCGCCTCCAAAGGTCAGGGCGTGGTCCGAGGCCGGGTCGATCGCGCCTGGCGCGGAGTTGGCCGCGGGCTTGGCGACATGCGCCGCGCCGATGACGAGCGGATAGAACTCCTGTCGCGTTGGAGAAGCGCACGCGCAAAACTTTTCCGCCGGCACTGAGCCGGACGAACTGACGCAACGTCTGGAAATTGACGTCCGGGCCGACCGGGAAGACGTCGCTTGCGCCCCAGGATCCGATCCAGCCGTCCGCCTGCGCGGCGGGCGATTCGATGGTCAACAGCGCCGCCGCAGCAGCGGCGACAAGCAGCATGTTCTCGCGCTTCATGAATTTCCTCCCTGTTGGTTGACGACCTTTCATCCGAGCGGCGCAACCGGGGCCTCTTTGGAGCTCAGGCTGTCCGCCGCGGCAGGCTAGGGCGGCGGCCGCAGTCGAGCTGTGTGCAGCCCCGTATCTTACCGCAGGCAGCGAACGCACGTAAGCCTCTTCAAGTCCTCCCAACTCGCCCGCTCGCGGCGGCGCAGAGTTTGGCGTAGGTTCGCCACGCGGAGAAATCCCCGATGCTGCGAATTCCCGATGCCGGCGCCTGCGTGCTTGCCGTGCTCCTGTCCTTGCCGATCGCGTCCCGGGCGGAAACGTCACGGCCAATGGCCGGCGCGCTGCCTGTGCCCCCGGGGGCGACGCAGGACCAGGTGCTGCTCGGCGACCGAATTTTTCACGGCGAGGCCGCTCACGGAAAATGCAGCGAATGCCACGGCGCAGACGCGAAAGGCACGGCGAACGGCAACGACCTGACGCTGGGCATGTGGATCTGGGGCGACGGGAGTTCTCAGCGCGATCAAGACGACCATCACACATAATATGAAGATGGCGCCGGGAATGGACGGCCAGCTGACGCCGGCCGACGTCGACGCGGTCGCCGCCTACGTCTGGGCGATAGGACACCAGAAGAACTGAAACGCGCCATGCGGTTCGCAAGGGTCCCGCGCAGGCGATCTCTCCGCTTGACCTCGCGCGGCTCTGCGCGGCAAGCTCAAGCGGCGCGGCCAGCGCAGGCCCCCGATTGCCGTTTGCGGCGCTCAATCGGTCGGGACCTCGGCCGCGTCGTCGAAAAGACGCGCCGCCGAAGGAGGCTTCGATGGCAGAGAGCGTCTACAAGGTGATCGAACTGGTCGGCACGAGCGGGGACTCCTGGGAGAAGGCGGCGCGGGCTGCGGTCGAGCGCGCCGGTCAGAGCCTCAGGGACATGCGGGTGGCCGAGGTCGTCGAGCAGGACCTTGTCATCGAAAACGGCAAGGTCGAGGCCTATCGCACCAAGCTCAAGGTGTCGTTCAAATACGAGGGCGGAGCCTGACGCGAACGTCCTTCTCCCGTTCGGGCCGTTCGGGAGAAGGTCCCCTCACCCCTACCCCTCTCCCCCCGGAGAGGGGGGCTAAAACTCGACCTCGAGCTCCTCGATCTCCTCCTTCTCGGCCAGCGCGCCTTCCCGCCATTCCTCCATTTCCGGCCGGTCCCAGATCCTGTCGGCGTAGGCCTTGAGCGCGCCGTCGAGCCCGACGCCGTAGGTGCGGAAGCGGCTGACGACGGGGGCGTACATCGCGTCCGCCATGCCGATCTTGTTGCCGAACAGGAAGGGGCCGCCGTACGCCTCGAGGCACTCGAGCCAGATCGCCTTGATCCGCTCGATGTCGCCCTTGGCCTTCGACCAGATCTTGAACCGGTCGAACTCGGCCTTGATGTTCATCGGCAGCGCCTGCCGCAGGGAGACGAAGCCCGAGTGCATCTCGCCGCAGATGGAGCGGCAATGGGCGCGCATTGCCTGATCCTTGGGCAACAGGCCCGCCTTGGGGGCGACCTCGTTCAGGAATTCGCCGATCGCCAGCGTATCCCAGACCCGCATGCCCTCGTAGTGGAGGCAGGGCACCAGAATCGAGGGCGAGAGCAAAAGGATCTCCGCCCGCGCGTCGGCGTCGTCAGGGGCGACGATCTCCTCGTCGAAATCGATGCCGGAGAGCTTGGCGAGCAGCCAGCCTCGCAGCGACCAGGATGAATAGTTCTTGCTCGATATGGTAAGCGTCGTTCGCGACATCGTGAACACCCGCAAAATGGAAAGGGCGGAGCCAAACCGGTGTAAGGATTGTTTAGCAAAGGACATGCCATATGCGACCTGCACTGTCTTCTCTGGCACATCGCTTGCTTCCATGGGCCCGGGAAGCCGGGCGAGCTCGATGATCTATGACGCCTACCAGGGGATGGCCGACATCCACGACCGCATCCGCGGGACCGCCGACGCGGCGCTCGGCGTCCTGCAGGCCTGGTCGTCGAACCCGTTCGCCCCGCCGTGGCGGCGGATGGCGGCCTATTACGAGCTCGTCGCTCTCGCCGGCTTCACCCACGCGCGGCCCGACTACGGCATCGACAGCATCGAGACGCGCGGCGAGGTCGTCCCGGTCGAGGAGAAGGGCGTCCTGTGGACGCCTTTCTGCCAGCTTCTGCGCTTTCGCCGCGAGGGTGGCGAGGACGACCCGAAAATCCTGCTCGTCGCGCCGATGTCCGGCCATTTTGCAACCCTCTTGCGCGGCACGATCCGCACCCTGCTGCGCGACCATCAGGTGTTCGTCACCGACTGGATCAACCCGCGCAACGTAAAACTCGAACGCGGCAATTTCGCGCTCGAGGACTTCACCCAGCACCTGATCGACTTCATCGGCTTCATCGGCGAGGACTGCCATGTGGTGGCGGTGTGCCAGCCGACGGTCTCGGCCCTCGTCGCCTGCGCCATTCTGGCGCAGGACCGATCGAACGTTCAGCCCGCGAGCCTAACCTTGATGGCCGGGCCGATCGACTGCCGCATCTCGCCGACCAAGGTCAACGAGCTCGCCCAGCAGAAGCCGATCGAATGGTTCCGCGCCAACATGATCGGCGTCGTGCCGGACAAGTTCGAGGGCGCCGGAAGACGAGTCTATCCGGGCTTCCTGCAGCTCTGCGCCTTCATGAGCATGAACGCCGACCGGCACGCGAAATCCATGATCGACCTCTTCCACTGCCGCATCGCCGGCGACATGGAAAAGGCCGACGCGATCCACGATTTCTATAAGGAATACTTCGCGATCATGGACATGTGCGCCGACTTCTATCTCGAGACGGTCGAGCAGGTGTTCCAGCTCTATCTTCTGCCGCGCGGCCTGATGAAGCACAAAGGTCGCAAGATCGAGCCGCGGGCGATGAAGAGGACGTTCCTCCTTACCGTCGAGGGCGAGAAGGACGACATTTGCGCCGCCGGCCAAACTCTCGCCGCCCAGGACCTCTGCTCGGGCATGAGGCCCTACATGAAGACCCACCACCTCCAGCCCGGGGCGGGCCACTACGGCGTGTTCAACGGCCGGAAGTGGGAGACGCAGGTCTATCCCGTCTTGCGCAACCACATCCAGTCGAGCCGGTAGGCGCGCCCCTGTCCCTCACGCCGGGTTCGCCGAAGAACGAGCCGACTCGAGTTGGACTACTTCGCTTTCCCAACCCAAGTTGCGCGGAATTGGCTCAGGTTGGGCTAATAGGCCCGTGGCGCGCGGCCGCTCATCCGGCGCCACAGCCCGTCGAATGACGGGCGTCTTCACGCCACCTTCTCCTGCAAGCGGGAGAAGGGAGTCAGGCGCGCGACCTCACTCCTTCAGGAATGGCCTGTGCAGCACGAGGTCGGCCGGGCCGAACCGGTCGGCCGCGCTAAAGGACTGGTGCCAGTACGGGTAGATGAGCGGCGGCTGGCTCGCCTTGTCGAGTCTTGCGCGCTCCTCGTCGGTCAGCTTCACGTTGACTGAGGCGAGGTTGTCGCGGAACTGCGCCTCGGTGCGTCCGCCGATGACGAGGGACGTCACCGTCGGCCGGCCCAGGAGCCAGCTGAGCGCGATTTGCGCCGCCGAGACGCCGTGCGCCTCGCCGATCGAAACCAGCTCGTCGACAATGGCCCAGAGCGCGTTTTCGTCGCGCACCGGCGGCTCGTTCCAGCCCGCGAACTGGCGGGTGTCCTCGGGCGCTGCCTTGTTGCGGCGGTGCTTGCCGGAGAGGAGGCCGCCAGCGAGCGGGCTCCAAACGAGGACGCCGAGTTTTTGGTCGACAGCGATCGGAAGGAGCTCGTATTCGGCCTCGCGCGCCTGCAAGGTGTAGTGGATCTGCTGCGAGACGAAGGGGATGCGGCCGTCGCGGCGGGCGACTTCCATCGCCTTCATCACGTGCCAGCCGGAGAAGTTGGAGCAGCCGACGTAGCGGACCTTGCCCGACCTCACGAGCGAGTTCGAGCGCCTCCATCGTCTCCTCGAGCGGGGTCAGCCCGTCCCATTGATGCAGCTGATAGAGGTCGATCACGTCGGCGCGGAGGCGCTTCAGGCTCGCCTCGCATTCCCGGATGAGATGCCAGCGGGACGAGCCGCGATCGTTCGGCCCCGGCCCCATCGGGAAGCGCGCCTTGGTGGCGATCAGAATGCCGGCCTTTCGCTTCGGCATCGCCTCGCCGATCATTTCCTCTGAGCGACCGGCGGAATAGACGTCGGCGGTGTCGATGAGATTGACGCCGGCATCGGCGACGATGTCGATGAGCCGCCTCACCTCGTCGAGCGAGAGGTCGCCGACCTTGGCGAAAGGTCCCTTGCCGCCGATCGTCATCGTGCCCATCGTCAGGACGGAAACCTTCAGGCCCGAATCGCCAAGCTGCCGGTACTCCATCGTATGTCTCCTTTTTGTAGACGCGGCCGCCTGCCGCATTGTGTGGATGCCGCTCTCGGCCGCGTCGACCGCACTCCAAAGGGACGTGCGGAAGGACGCCCGTCTTACGGGCTACACGTTGCTACAATCCGTCCGCGCGGAGCTAGCATGTCAGCCTGACGCCGCCAAGCCGGTCATGCGGAAGATGCGGAACAGACTTGCTGCAAGCGTGCGTTTATGAGCAATGTCGCGCCCATCCGGATTCCCCTCATCTCGTCAGGAGCATTCCCCCGTGGCTTTCGCGTCCCTCCGCCGGCTGGCCGGCGCCGCCCTCTTGTGCGCCGCGGCCTTCGCCGCCTCGAACGCGGTCGCCGCCGTGGCGGCGCCCCAGCCAGAACGCACCGTCGACATGGCCAAGATCCTTGCGCCCGGCCCGCTGCCCGACCTGGCGGTCGGCGCGGCGGACGGCCTACCGGTGGTGGAATATGGCTCGCTGACCTGTCCGCACTGCGCCGCCTTCAGCAAGGAGACATTCCCGGAGCTGAAGAAGGACTACATCGACACCGGCAAGGTGCGCTTCATCTTCCGTGAGTTCGCCCGCAATACGCTCGATGTCGCCGGCTTCGTGCTCGCCCGCTGCCTCGGCGACGACAAGGCCTTCGCCGCGAACGAACTACTGTTCGCCGAGCAGGACAAGTGGGCCTTCACCGACAAGCCGCTCGAGCCGCTGATCGAGGCCATGCGCCCGGCGGGGATGACCCAGGCCCAGGCGACAGAGTGCCTCAAGAACCAGAAACTGGCCGACGGAATCGTGGCGCAAACGAAGCGCGCCGAGGAGCAGATCCACCTCAGCGGCACACCGACCTTCGTCATAGATGGCAAGGTCTACGGTGGCGAGCTGAACATGGACCAGCTGAAGGCGATCCTCGATCCGCTGGTGAAGAAGTAAGGGCCGTGAAAATAGTCGCCTCGACTCCTTCAAGTCGAACGCCTCGAATCCGTTAGTGAACAACCGGCGATGGCCGCGAGGAGGCCGTAAAAACCTGGGGGCGCCAGGCGCGCTCTCAAGAGAATTTTGCGGCGCCTCGCTGCGTCGCAGCGGCCATCACCTGTTCGGTTTCGGCGAGCGCCGCCAGCAGCGCCTGCGCCTCGGCGATCTCCGGCATTTCCGGCGTCGGCGAAAAGCCTTCGAGCGCGGGGGAGAGGGCGGAGTGCGCCTCGACCGGGCGGGCGGTGGATTGAAAAAGCTTGGCGAGCTTCAGCGCCGCTTGCAGCCCGAAACTGCGGGCGCCCTGCTCGCATGCGATGGCAATGGCCGTGAGATAGGCTTCCTCGGCGCGGGTGGGATGTTCGGGATCGGCCTTCAGGAGAATGTCACCGCGGATGCGGTGCAGGTGGGCGTCGGTCCATCGCTGGTCTGTCTCCTCGGCGAGCGAGAGCGATTCGTCGATCCGCGCCAAGGCACCCGGCGCGTCTTGACCCTCGGCTTCGAGCTCGGCCAGCAACCCTCGGAAGAGCGGCGCAAACAACTTGTTTCCCTGGTCAGCGTATGCCGTCAGGGCATGTCGAAACTCCGTGACGCCACTCTCAAGGTCGCCTAGCCGAGCACTCGCCCAAGTGGACCATACCGCTCCTAGAGCCATAAAGAGGCCGAGGCCGTGCGCTCGGCTGACGTCGAGGGCGGATTCGGCCGCGCGGCGGCCGGCTTCGGCATCGTCGCGAAGCATATCGAAAATGGCGGTGTGCACGTAGGCCATGGCGAGGGTCGGGGCATGAGTGGATTCAACCGCGCGCGCGTTCGCCGCTTCAATCAGATTCCGCGCCAGTCCCACCTCTCCGAGCAGCCGAATTGTGAAGCCAAGGTAGCCCGTAGCAGCGGTGCCGATGTCCGGGCCGAACCGGAACTTGGCCTCGCGATCGCGTTCGGGATCGAAAATCCGCAGGGCTTGCTCGAAATGGGCTCGGGCCTCGGCGAGACCGCCTTGACAGAAGCATGTCGTGCCCAGGCTGTAGTGGGCGGCCACCGCTTCCGTTGTCCGTTCCTCTTTCTCGGCTTCGCTGAGGAAGGTTTCGGCGGTTTCTCGCGCCGACCGCAGCTCCCCGCGCAACATGCTGCCAACCCACTGCCCGAAATAAGCGTCGAACCTCTCGGCGGCGTTATCGACCGCCTTGGCGAGTTCCCGAGCGCGGGCGAAGGCGGCCTTCGCTTCCTCGGAGGCGAAACCTTGGGACAACATCAACGCCTGGCCGTAGCTGGTCTGCAGCTGGAGCCGGCGTTGGCGCGACGCCTCGGCGTTCTTCACCTCATCCGTTTCCGCCAGCGCCGCGAGCAGCGCCTGCGCCTCGGCGATCTCCGGCATTTCCGGGGTTGGCGCAAAGCCTGCGAGCGAGGGCGCGAGGACGGCGTGCGCCTCGGCGGGGCGGCCGGCCGATTGATAGAGCTTCGCGAGCTTCAGCGCGGCTTGCAGGCCGAAGCTGCGCGCGCCCTGCTCTCGCGCGACGGTGAGGGCGGCGCGATAGGCGTCCTCGGCGCGAGCGGGATCTTCGGGATCGGCCTTCAAGAGGATGTCGCCGCGGATGCGGAGCAGGAGGGCGTCGGTCCAGCGCTCGCCGGTCTGCTCGGCCAGCGCCAGCGCTTCGTCGATCCGCGCGAAGGCGCCCTCCGCGTCTTGCCCCTCGGCTTCGAACTCGGCCAGCCGGCCTTGGAAAATCGGCGCAAGCATCTTGTTTCCCTTGTCCGCGAAGGCCGCCAGGGTCTGTCGAAACTCGGTCATGCCGGCCACGCGATCGCCGAGCCGAGCGCCTGCCCAACTCGAGAACAGTGCGCCCATAGCCAAATAGAGCCCGAGGCTGTGCGCTCGGCTGACTTCGAGAAGGGATTCTGCCGTGCTGGCGGCCGGCTTCGGCATCGTCACGAAGCGCGTCGAACGCGGCCTTAAACAAGTAGGCGTTGGCCAGGGTTGGGGCATGAGCGGTTTCAGCCGCGCGCGAAATCGCCTCGTCCATCAGCTTCCGCGCGGGTCCCGCCTTGCCGAGCAGCAAATTTGTGAGGGCGAGGTAGAGCGTAGCAGCGACGCCGGTGTCCGTGCCGAACTCGGACTTGGCCTCGCGATCGCGTTTCGATCGAATATCCGCAGCGCCAGCTCAAAAATGAGCTCGGCCGCGTCGTGAACGCCCTATAGAGACAAGCCAGACCAGACAAAAATCTAGTCGGCGCGGCGGTGCAGCGCCTGGCGGCGGCTTTTGAGCAGGTTTTCGTAGGCCGCGTCCTGGATCAGCGCGTGCTTGAAACGATATTCGGCCTCCGGCGGCAGACCCTCGACCAAGAAGGATATCGGCCTCGGCGAGCTTTTCCAGCGCCTGTTGCAGCGGCGAGCCTCGGTCCATGCCCGGCTACAGCGCGTAGCAGCGGGTACGAAAAGCCGCGCCCGAGCACTGCGCCGATCATCGCGATTTCGCGCGCCGGGCCGAGCCGGTCGAGCCGCGCGGCCAGCGACTGCTGCAGCGTCGGCGGGATCGCCTGCGCGCCGCCCTGCTCGCCCCGCTCCAAGCAGGAGACGCGTTACTTCCTCGACGAACAAAGGCACGCCGCCGGTGCGCTCGCTCACCCCGTCGACCGTTTCCCGCGACAGAGCGTGGCGCTAGGCGAGTTCGCCGACCATCTCGCCGACCTTGGCGCGATCGAGGGCGCGAGCGGGATCGTCCCGGGATGCGAGCGCGCGCCCCATGGCGGGCGAAATTCCGGCCGCGTCGTCGCGACGACCAGCAAGGGCGCCAGCGCGCCGCGTTCGGCGAAGCCGCGCAATATATCGAGCGTCGTCGGATCGGACCAGTGCAAGTCCTCGAACGCGAGCACGACCGGCTGCGTGCGCGCGCCCGCAGTGAACCATGCGAGATCGCCGCCATCTGCCGGAGGCGCAACTCCTCCGGCGCCAGCGGCGAAGCGCGCTCCGGCGGCAGCGGAATGTCAACCAGCGGCGCCAGCAGCGGGACATATTCCACCGTGTCGAGTTTGACTTGGGCAAGCGTACTTTCGAGGTCGGCAAGGCGCCGTTCCGGGGCGACTTCGGCGCCGCCAAAGCGCTGTCGTCCCCAATCAGCGATCGGATGCAGCGGCGTGTTTTGAAGAAGCTGCGACGAACTCCACTCCACCCAGCTGTGCGGCGTATCGGCTAGCCGAGTATGGAACTCCTCGATCAGGCGCGATTTCCCCAGGCCCGGCTCGCCGACAATCGCGACGAACTGGCCCTCGCCATGGCGCGCGCGCTCCCAGCGCCTGAGCAGCATCGTGACTTCCTCGTCGCGCCCGACCAGCGGCGTCAGCGCCCGCTGACCGTAATGCCGGCCGCCGCCGCTCGCGCGCGCGATCTGATAGAGCGTGCGTCGGCTCGGCCACGCCCTTCAGCGCATGCGCGCCGCGGTCCTCGACGACGAACAGACCGGCGACCTGGCGCTGCACGCGCGCCGTGACCAGCACCGTTCCCGGCTCGGCCAGCGCCTGCACCCGCGCGGCGATATTGGGCGCATCGCCGAAAATTTCGCCGGAGGAATCCACCACAACCGCCCCGGCCGCAATTCCGATGCGCGCGACGAGTTCGGGGCAGACGGAGCCAAAGCTCTTGCGGTTCAACTCGGCCAGTGCACGCTGGATCGCGAGAGCGGCGCGAACCGCGCGTTCGGCATCGTTCTCCTGCGCGATCGGGTGGCCGAACAGCGCCATGATCCCGTCACCGAGTTTCTTGGCGACATGCCCGCCCATCTGCGCGACCGCCTCCGGACGCGGCGTCGAGATAGCCGCCGACGAGATCACGCCAGTCCTCAGCGTCGAGCGCCGCAGAAATGCTCGTCGAGCCGACGAGATCGCAGAACATAACCGCGAGGTGGCGGCGCTCGGCCCCATCCGGGGTCCTTCGCTCCGCTGCGGCGGCGGGCGTCGCAGGAGCGGCGTCCGGCCCCGTGGCGAGGGCGGCGATCGCCTCCAGAAGCTTCTTGCGATGGCCCAACGACGCGACGCCGATGTCCTTGAGATCGTCGTTCGTCAGCCGCCTGAGCAGCTCGCCGTCGATGTCGTTGGCGCGCAAAATCTCGGCATACTGGCCAAGACCGATCGTGCGGAGCCAAGAGTCGATGTCCAAGTTCAGTCCCCTGCGCTCCCGTCAGCGGAAGTCCTGGAAAAATCTCGAGCCAGTGGCGCCCGGGCGCCAAATCGGATTCGCCTTGTGGACGCCGATCACTGGACAGCAGCATACTCGCACCATCTTGCGTTACCAGATCGATCTAACGGATGCAGAGCAGAGCGTCTCACCAAGCGAGAAACCGGCCTCCGGCGAGCGCGCCGGCGCCGGCGCAGACGAGAGTCGCGAGCGGATACCAGGTCGCGACAAAGAGCGGCGAATCGTCCGGGCAGTGCGAAGCATAAAGGAATGCGGCGATTCCCGCGGCCGCGGCGCCGACGATTGCTCCCGTCCAGCCGGGCTGCTGAGGCGCGCCGGCCCGCATCGCGACGATGAGCGCCGCGAGGATCGGCGCCGCCATCATCGGGATCATCGTCGTGCAGTACATCCAGTTCTGGCCGACAAGGCACCTCATCCACTCAGCGGACGGCGTGACCGCGAGCTCGACCGCAACCGCGAGGGCGAGGAGGACGAGGGGCGCGAACAGCCACAGCCCGAGCGCGCCGGCCTTGGCATCGGGGCGTGAGAGTCGGAAGAGCAGAAGCAGCGACGGCAGGGCGAGCGCGAGCAAGTCGAGGAACTTGAGATCGAAGCGAACCGTGCCGGCGGCCTCGAAAAAATCCGGCCGCGGCCCGATGAAAAGGGCATAGATCGCAAGCGCGCCGACGAGGCCGAGCGCGAGAGCCGCGGCGAAGCGTCGCCCCATGTCGATGGGTTCGGGAACCGAATCGGCGGCGAGGGCCGAGATGAAATCGGAAGTCCTCACGACACCGACCTCCGCCAAATCGCGCCCATCGATTTGAGCGCCCGGTGCAGAGCCACGCGGACGGCGACCTCGGTCATCATGAGTCGCGCAGCGGTCGCCGCAATCGACTGGCCGTCGAGCGAAATCGACTGGACGATGTCGCGCTGGCGCGGGTTCAAGACCTCCATCAGCTTCTTCGCGTCGCTGAGCGCGTGCGGATCCTCCTCGGCGGGGGCGGCGATAAAATCCTGGAAATCCTCGATATTCTCGGCACGCCGGGCGCCGCGCCGACGCATTGCGTCGATAATCTTGTGGCGCGCCACCGCGTTCACCCAGGGAGCCAGCTTCTGGCTCGGGTCCCAGGTGTGGCGCTTGAGGTGGATCGCCAGCAAAGTCTCCTGCACCGCATCCTCGACATCGGCGTCTCCAAGCCTGGCGCGCGCGAACGCCGCTCGCGCCATCGCCCTCACCGAACGGCTGATTTCCTCCAGAAGTCGCCGGTAGACGCCCTCGTCGCCCGCGATCGCGGCCCTCATCATCTTCGACCAGGGATCGTCCGGGGGACTTTCGACCGGCATGACGCTCCTTAGGCCTTCGTTCCCCTGTGACCGGCGTTACAGGCCCGGACGGTTTTTTCGCCGGGCGGATGCGCGAATGGAGGCGCCGTCCCGTGTAACATGACCTGGCCCGGCCGCGAAGACGCCGGCATCGATCATCGCCGGAGTGGACAGCGTGGTGACAGAAGCGGGTTCGGGCGGGCTTTCGGCGCCGAGTGTCGGGGTCGGCTTCAAGGCCGAGCATTTCGATGCGATCATCGAATCGCGTCCAATACTTGGGTTTTTCGAGGTTCACGCCGAGAACTACATGGGCGCGGGCGGTCCGCCGCACCGGCGGCTCGAGGCGATCCGCGCCCTCTACCCGCTGTCGCTGCACGGCGTCGGATTGTCGATCGGCTCGCCGGCGCCGCTGGACCGCGCCCATCTCGCTCGGCTCGCAAGGGTCGCCGAGCGCTATCAGCCAACGATCGTCTCGGAGCACCTCGCCTGGTCGACCCACGAAGGCACGTTCTTCAACGACCTCCTACCCCTGCCCTACACGCAAGAGACGCTGGCCAAGGTCTGCGAGCACGTCGACGTCGTGCAGTCGGCGCTTCGTCGCCCGATCCTCATCGAGAACCCCTCGACCTATGTCGCGTTCCCCGAGACGGCGATGGCCGAGACGGAGTTTCTGTCCGAGCTCGTCCGGCGGACCGGCTGCGGCCTCCTGCTCGACGTGAACAACGTCATCGTCTGCGCCGCCAATCAGGGCTTCGACCCCTACGCCTATCTGGCCTCCTTCCCTTTCGCCGCCGTCGGCGAGATGCACCTCGCCGGCTATGCGGACGACAGCGACGACGCCGGCCTGCCGCTGCTCATCGACGCCCACAACTCGCCCGTGCGCGAGGACGTCTGGGCGCTCTACCGCGAAGCGGTCCGAAGGCTCGGGCCGACGCCAACCCTGGTCGAATGGGACAACGACTTGCCGGCTTGGCCCATACTGCTCGGCGAAGCGCGCCGGGCCGAGAGGGCGATGGCCGCAGCAGCCGGGCAAGCGTTGGAGAGCGCGAATGTCGTTTGAAATCGTCCGTCGCCGCCTTCGCCGCGGCGCTCTGCGACCCGGCGGCTCCTCCACCAGCTGCGACGCGCGGCCGGCGTGACGGGCCCGATGAGCGCCGTTTCGCGGTCTACCGCAATAATGTCGCGGTCGGGCTGATGGGAGCGCTCGAGGCGCGCTATCCGGTTGCGCGCCGAATGGTCGGAGCGGACGGGTTCCGCGCGATCGCACGCGCCTTCATTGCGGCGCATAAGCCGCGTTCGCCGGTACTGATCGCCTACGGCGAGCTCTTTGCGGATTTTGTCGAGGCGCAGGGCGCCAGTCTGAGTCGCCTCGCGGATTTGGCCCGGCTGGAGAACGCGTGGATCGAGGCCTATCACGCCGCGGACGCGCCCGTGGCTACGCTCGCCGACCTCGCCGCGCTTGGCGCCGGGGCGTTGCCGGACGCCCGGATCGCCCTCCATCCAGCGGCGCGGCTTCTCGAGCTTGCCACGCCGGCGGCCTCGCTCTGGGCGTCCTTCCAGGAGGGCGCCGAGCCGACGCCCTTATCCGACAACTCGGGCGCCCTCTCCGTCGCGCTCCGCACGGTTCCCCTCCCCCGCGGAGCGGGCGAGGAAATCAGCGAGGACGTGCTCGTCGCGCGGCCGGAAGCGGAGGTGTCCGTCCGCATCCTGCCGCCGTCCGGCTATGCCTTCGCCAAGCGGCTCGAGGCGGGCGGGACCCTCGCCGAAGCGGCGGCCGCCCTTCCGGACCCTGATGAATTCGGCGCGCATCTCGTCGGCCTCGTCGCCGCCGGCGCGGTTGGGTCGATTATCCCGGGAATATGCTCGTGATTGCCGACGACGCCGCACGGTTCTCGACGCCCCGATCGCACGTCGTGTCCCGCTTCACCCATGCGCTGTTCGGCTTCGCGCCCGCCTCGCTCGCACTGATCGTGCTCCGCCTGACCCTGGCGCGGCCCTTCTTCGCCTCGGGACTCACGCGCTGGGACGGCTGGTTCACCCTGTCGTTCGGAACGAAGGTCCTGTTCTCGGACGAATACCGGTTGCATCTTTTCGGGGCCGAGATCGCCTTCCCTCAACCCGAACTCGTCGCGGCGATGGCGAGCACAGCGGAGATCGTGCTGCCGATCCTGCTGGCGTTCGGCCTGCTCACCCGCTACGCCGCGCTCGGCCTTCTCGGCATGACCGCCGTGATCCAGCTCACCTATCCCGACGGATGGCAGAATTTTCATCTGCCTTGGGCGGCGATGGCGCTGACGATTATGGCCTTCGGCCCCGGCGCGCTCTCGCTCGACCGGCTGCTTGGGCTCGACGGCTGGACTTCTGCCCGCAGGGGCCAAGTCTTACGCGAAAGCAGCTGGCGCGCGCCGTGACGACGGTCGACGCTCCGCGACGCGACAGGCTCGCTCGAGCCGAGGCGAGCGGCGCGTTCACCGTTTCGGGTAGGCCGTGAAAACGTAATCCTTTGCCGCCACGATCGTGTGGCACGCGAACCCGCACTTGGCGTCGTGATCCTGCGGCGGCGAGTCGTTATCGTTGCCCGGCCTGAAGGTTTCGGACGCGGAGTCGTACTCGAACTCGGCGTATCCCCATCCGCCGCTGTCTGCGAACCTCTTGCCGTCCTTCACCATGAAGTCCGTGTCATGCAAGGCGCCCGGCACGACCGGCTCCCCCGGCTGGTCTTCGGCCTTCTTCGCCATCCAATGGATCTTCGCCATTTTCGCGCCGTCGGGGAAGGGCTTGCTGTTCTCGGGAATGCCGGACTTGTAGGCCTCGACCATCGTCGGATTGCCGAGGATAATCGCTATCTTATCTTCGTTGTGACTCGCGGCGATGACTTGCCAGTTTTCGTATCCCTTGAACTCGGAGAAGGCGAGGCCGCCCGGCACCTGCACAGAGTATCTGTCCTGCGCCGCCAGAGCAGCGCCGACCAGCGCGGCAGGTAACGCCAGGATCGCGAATTTCGCTGCGAAGTCTGCGCGCTTCATCTCCTTTTCCCTCCCTCATCGCCAAGTTTTGACGCAGCTGCGCCTCGGTTGCTCAAGAAGCCTGACTTTGGAGCTCGATCAAAAATCCTTGCGTATTCGAAAGGCGGCGCGCCCCTTCAAAAACGGCCCCCGCAATTTTGACGACGAACGCCGAAAAGCGGCGTCGGCTCGCGCCGGGACGCTGTTCCCAAAGCTAGACGAGCGTGCGCCGAAAGCCCGCGTCAAAAAGAGTTGCACCTAGCAATGCTGTTAGGGCGAAGCGTCGCCCGACCGGGCGCTCAGCCTCGACGACAAGGCAGCGCGCCCCGGGTGACGCATTGCGCGACGAACCCTGCCATTCTCCGGTATTGACGGCCCGCCGCCGGCGTGGCTTTAAGCGTCGCCTTCGTCATTGCGAGCGAAGCGAAGCAATTGAGGCTGCCGCCGCGGCCCTCCGATGTTCTGGATTGCTTCGTCGCTTCCCTTCTCAGTGGCGGTTCGGACGCTTGGGCCACGCTTGCATACGAGAATTGGGGGAGAAGGACGCCATGTCGCAATGGCCACTCTACGGGCGCATCGAAGGCCCGATCGTGATGATTGGATTCGGTTCGATCGGCAAGGGAACCCTTCCCCTGATCGAGCGCCATTTCACCTTCGACAAGGAGCGCTTCGTCGTCATCGATCCGAACGACGCGGACCGCCGTTTGCTCGACGAGCGCGGCGTGAAGTTCGTCCAGCTCGGCCTTACCCAGGACAATTATCGCGAGGTCCTGGGAAAGCATCTCCGGACCGGCGAGGGACAGGGCTTCTGCGTCAATCTCTCGGTCGACACCTCTTCGCTCGACATCATGCGCTATTGCCGCGAGATCGGCGCGCTCTACATCGACACGGTGGTCGAGCCCTGGCCCGGCTTCTATTACTCCACGGATCTCGGCAACGAGGCGCGCACCAATTACGCCTTGCGCGAGACGGTGCTCGAGGAGCGGCGTAGGAACCCGGGCGGGACGACAGCCGTCTCCTGCTGCGGGGCCAATCCCGGCATGGTGTCCTGGTTCGTCAAGCAGGCGCTCGTCAATCTCGCCGCCGACCTCGGCAAGAAGAGCGCCGAGCCAAAGACGCGCGACGAATGGGCCCGGCGCGCGCAGCGCCTCGGCGTCAAGGGCGTGCATATCGCCGAGCGCGACACCCAGCGCGCCAAGAGCCCGAAGCCGCGCAATGTGTTCGTCAACACCTGGTCGATCGAAGGCTTTTTGTCCGAAGGCATGCAGCCGGCAGAACTCGGCTGGGGCACGCATGAGAAATGGACCCCGCCGAACGCAGGCTTCCACGAGACCGGCTGCGGCGCGGCGATCTATCTCAACCAGCCCGGCGCCAACACGCGGGTGCGCTCCTGGACGCCGACGGCGCGCGGCCAGTTCGGCTTCCTCGTCACCCACAACGAGTTCGATCTCGATCGCCGACTACTACACTGTGCGCAGCGAAAAGGGCGAGGCGGTCTACCGCCCGACCTGCCACTACGCCTACCACCCCTGCGACGACGCGGTGCTGTCGCTGCACGAGCTCTTCGGCCGCGCCGGCCAGATTCAGCACGCGCACCACATCTTAAGCGAGAACGAGATCGTCGACGGGATCGACGAGCTCGGCGTGCTCATCTACGGCCATGGCCGCAACGCCTATTGGTTCGGCTCGCAGCTCTCGGTCGAGGAGACCCGCGCGCTCGCGCCCTATCAGAACGCGACCGGCATGCAGGTGACCTCGGCTGTTCTGGCCGGCATGGTCTGGGCGCTGGAGAACCCGAAGGCCGGCATCGTGGAGGCGGACGAGATGGACTTCCGCCGCTGCCTCGAGGTACAGACGCCCTATCTCGGCCCGGTCATCGGCGTCACCACCGACTGGACCCCGCTCTGCCCACCGGCCGGGCCTCTTCCCCGAGGACATCGACGAGAGCGACCCTTGGCAATTCCGCAACGTGCTGGTGCGATAGGCGCCCAGGTTTGGCAGCGGTCAGGCGAATCCAATGGCTTGGGCGCCTTTTTCTGTCGCGTTGTCCGCTTGCATAAGATATAACAATATAGCTATGTATTTTAACAGTCCGGAAGCCCGACTTTTGCCGGGCTGTGGAGCGCGGCGAGATTGGGCTTGGCCATTAGCCCATCGGAAGGCTCGACGGACCTACGGGATGTGGTCTATGCCTAGCCCGTCATGAGCGATCTCGCTGCGTCGATCCGCACCATCCCGGATTATCCCAAGCCGGGAATCCTGTTCCGCGACATCACCACTTTGCTCGGCGACGCGCGGGCGTTCCGCCGCGCGGTCGACGAGCTGGTGCAGCCCTGGGCGGGCACGAAGCTCGAAAAGGTCGCCGGCATCGAGGCGCGCGGCTTCATCCTCGGCGGGGCGGTCGCCCATCAGCTGTCGGCCGGGTTCGTCCCGGTGCGCAAGAAAGGCAAGCTGCCGCACGTCACGGTGTCGATCGCCTATTCGCTCGAATATGGCATCGACGAAATGGAGATGCACGAGGACGCGGTGAAGCCGGGCGAGCGCGTCATTCTCGTCGACGACCTCGTGGCCACCGGCGGCACGGCGGTCGGGGCGGTGCAACTGCTTCGCAAGCTCGGCGCCGACGTGGTCGCCGCCTGCTTCGTCATCGACCTGCCGGACCTCGGCGGGGCGAAGAAGCTAGCGGACATGGGCGTCTCGGTGCGCTCGCTTATCACCTTCGAGGGGCATTGAGGGGACGCGACTACGTGGCGGCGCCAGCGCAAGCCACTGAATCAATGTTGCTTTCTACTGTTTTGAACAAAGCAAGAACATTTTTCTTGACTGCGCACTCGGGTTGTGGCATTGTCTGATGGTGCAGGCGGCGAAGCGCCTCGCTCTCCCCGCCTTCCCAACATACCGCTGACGCCCGGGCGCGAGGCCCGCAGGCCCGCCGCCGGAGCGACGCTTCGACGTCCCCGCTCGAGCTGTTCCTGCCGCTCGCCCGGTTCGATCGCGATCGCCGACGGGTTGAGCGTCCGCATTTCCCGCTGACCAATCTCAGCCTCGCCGATCCGCCGCGGCTCCGAGTGGAGCCCCGCACGTGACGCAAGCGACCGCGGTCGGCGAGGGCGACGTGCGCGCCAGCACCTATTTCACAGTAGTTTATGGCCTAATATCGAGCCCGGACAGCCGGGCGCCCTTTTCCAAAAAACTATCCGTCAGAAAGAGAGACTATGACCGCATCAACCAGCAACATTTGGTATACAAGGCCCGCCTTCGCCAAATCGACGATAGACCCGTCGATAAATGCCGTGCAGGTGTTCGGCTATGCGTCGCCTGCCGACGGCGGCGTAGCATCCTATGCCAGAATGAAAAACGCGCCGAGCCCTGTTCTTGCCGGCCACGTGCAGACGGCGGACGGCGCTTGGTGGAGGCTCAACAGCCACGGCTCGGTTCCGGTCGAGGCGTTCGGCGTCCTGACGTCGGCGACCGACAACACAGCCGCCTTCAACGCAGCGATCGCTTGGCTCGCCGCCCAGGGCGGCGGCCGCCTCAAGTTCGGCGTCGGCACGTATCCGTTCGCCGGAACGATCGCGATCGCGGCCGGCGGAATCGCAATCGAAGGCGCCGGGTGGTTCACGTCCACCCTTTTGTTCAACGGAGGCAACGCCTGCGACTGCATCACCGTGACCGGATCCGGCAATTCGAGTGACATTTACGGGTTCGAACTGCGCGATCTGCAGATCAACGCCGCAGCGCAGACCGGCGGCCGGGCGCTCGCCTTCAACTGGGTCGCCAATTCCCTCATTCGCGACGTCTACATCAGCGGCGCCTACAACGGAATCGAGTGGGACGCCGTCAACGAGGCCTACGTCGACAGCACGACCTTGGAGGGCGTGAGGGGCCAGTGGGCGCTCTACTTTCACGCCGCCGGCGACGGCTCAAACCGATCGGACTGTCTGACGCTCAACAATGTCGTCACGCAAAACGCCTGCAGCGGCGGCGACGGCATGTGGTGGGACGGAAACGCCAGCACGGTCAACGGCAACAATCTCGCCTTCCTCGGCGCGCGTCGCGGGCTGTGGGTGATGAACACCGCGGAGAGCAATACGTATTTCCCAAAGCTGGGCGAGTTCAACAATCTCGTCACCGACGGGATGCAGATGTGTGGATGCCAGTTCGACGGCGGCTCCACGATGCAGTTCACCAACTCGCTGATCCAGAACACCTCGATTGCGCCGTCGGTCGGTGGTTCCGGCACGCAGGGCGGCGCGGACACCTACGCCTGCATCATCAACCCGGACGCCTCTGGAAGCTGCACCCGCGATTTTCAGTTCGACAATTGTCAATTCGGCAACTCGGCCCAGGGCGCGGTGTTTTGCGCGGGACGTGACATCCTGTTCAACAACTGCACCTTCGCCGGCGGCGGCAAGGCGGCGAGCAATGTCTATGACGCCCTCACCATCGCCGCTCCGGCGCAGGATATCAAAGTGCGGGGCTGCAAGATTTCACATATACGGAGGACCCACGAATTGGCGGTACGGCTATAATGTCGGGGCTGGGACCTGCCGTGTCGAAATCACCGATAGTACGGCGTACACGGCGCAGACCAACGCGGTCAGCTGGGCAAGTACCGACCTCGCGAGCTACTGCGACGCGATCGTCAACTCCAATCAAGGCGGCGATAGGTACGCGCGCTCGTTCTGGTCTGTGCCTGCGGCGCTTCAGCCGACCAACGGCATGACCCTCAGCGCCGCGCAGATGCTGGGCGGCCTGACGCAGCTCCACGGCAGTCCCGGCGCCTGCACGATCACGACGCCCACCGCGGCCCAACTGGTCGCCTCGCTCCAATCGCCCTTCACCCTTGCGACCGTCGACTGGTTTTGCATCAATTCAACATCGAGCGCGATGACGCTCAACCAGGGTAGCGGCGTGACCTTCGGCGGCAATCTCGCGACAACCAACCCGGGCGCCTTCGCAGTCGGTCCAACGACGACACGCCCGTTCAAGCTCGTCTTCACCAACACCACGCCCGGCTCCGAGGCGGTGACCGTCTACGGTTAGCTCTTGCGCTAGCTGCTGCCAGGCCGAACCGCATCGAAGCAGCAGCCCGGTGACTTGCGCGCCGCGGAAAGCAGGGGCAGTATTCGGCGTTCTACTGAGAATGCTGGTGTTCCCCTGGGATTCGTGAAGACGCAGGTTCTTTCAGGGACGGGGGGCGACCCGGGCGCAAAAGCGGCCAGCCCTCTATTGCCTTTCCTCAAGCCGCTGACGGGGCTCGTCGCCTCTCGCGCCCGCTCGGCCGGCAACAAGGCGCGAGACCACGGGCGCTGGCGTAATGCGACCGAGGCGTATGCGAAATTCCTTCGCCTCCGACCCGACTCTGCGTCCATTTGGGTTCAATACGGCCACTGCCTGAAGGAGGGCGGATCCGCTGCAGAAGCAGAAAAAGCCTACCTCAAAGCCCTCGAGCTCGATCCCGCCAACCCGGACACGCTTCTTCACGTCGGACGCGTCAAGCTGGCGCTGAACGATCCGGCCGCGGCCGCATCTTACCTGGAACGCGCCGCGTCATTTGACTCGCCGAGCCTTTCTGCGGCCAGGGAGCTTCATGATCTTCGAGCAAGGCCGGCCGACGATGTGCTGTCGACCGCCGACAAAGCGCGGGACGAGAAGCGCTGGGCGACGGCGATAGAGGCGTACGAGGCGTTCCTGCGCCTCAAGCCGGAGGCGGCGAAGATCTGGGTCCAACTCGGCCATTGCCTGCGGGAGAGCGGAAACCCGGAGGAGGCGGAGAAGGCTTATCTTAAGGCTTTGGACCTCGAGCCTCAAAATCCGGACACTTTTCTACACCTTGGACGCGTCAGGCAGTCAATGAATGACCCGGAGGAGGCGCTGCGCTATTTCGAGCGGGCCACCGCGCTGCCCTCGCCGGCCTCAGACGCGCGCGACGAACTTCGCGGGCTTTGGTTGAACTTATTGGCCAAACCAGAGTTTGGCGATACGGCAGAATGGCAAAATCACTGGCTGGCCGACATCAAGACGCGCGCGGCGTCTGTTGGAAGTGGGAGCGAGGCGGCACACTTTTGGATTGAGCTCGGCGATCGCGTTGATGCTCAGGGTAAAGGGATCGAGGCGGAATGGGCTTATCTCAAAGGCCTTGAGCTTGAACCCGGAAACGCGAGCGCGCTTCTTCGCCTTGGACACTTCAAGCTTGCGCGGTACGATTTGTCATCGGCCATGCATTACCTGGAGCGTGCCGCGGCAATACCCTCACCGAGCCTGGACGCGGCGCAGGAACTTCAAACCCTCAGGTCTGCCGCGGCCGATCGCGCGTTGTCGTTTGCCGACAACGCGCGAGACAATATGAACTGGTCGCAGGCAATCGAGGCATACCGCGCGTTCCTCGACTTGAGGCCAAGCGAGACAAAGGTTTGGGGTCAACTCGGCCACTGTCTGAAGGAAGACGGAAGACCTCTAGTACCTCTGCACAGTGATCCTGACGGTTTGCTGAGTTAGCGCAAGACTGGGAGGATTTCGGCAGGGAGCGCGAGCCTGATGCTTCGGGGGATTCCCGGCTGTCGGGTGATGAGGCCTCGCTTTTCGAGAGTGACGACCATTTGGTGAACGGATGGCGGGGTGACGTTGAAATGTCGATGCATGTCGGCTTCGGCGGGCGGCTGTTTGAAGATGCAGGTGTAGGCGTGAATGAACGCCAAGTACTGGCCCTGAAGGGCGGTGAAGGTCGGACTCACGGCGGCCGGGTTTTGGCCAAGCTTCGGATTCATTAGGGATTCACCTGCGCCCCGAGCCACGGAGGCGCAAGGTGAACATAAAATATCGGGTCGACCTCAGCCAGGAGGAGCGTGAACAACTGGAGGGAATGCTCAAGGGCGGCAAGCTGGCGGCGCGCAAGCTCGTGCGGGCGCAAATTCTCCTGGCCGCCGACAAGGGGATTTCGGACGGAGGGATTGCCGGGGCGCTTCAGGTCAGCGGTTCGACGATCTATCGGACCAAGCGCCGCTTCGTCGCAGACAACCTCGAGGGGGCCCTCAGCGACGAGCCGCGTCCGGGAGCCGAACGCAAGCTCTCGACCAAGGAGACGGCCCTTCTGGCGGCGACTGCCTGCTCGGCGCCGCCTCCGGGACGCGCCCGCTGGACGCTCGAACTCCTGGCCGATGAGATGGTCAAACTCACCGATCATGACGAACTGTCGCGCGAGACAGTGCGCCGGAGGCTGGCGGAAAACCATCTCAAACCCTGGCGTCGGACCATGTGGTGCATTCCCAAGGTCGACGGCGAGTATGTCGCGCGCATGGAGGACGTGCTGGACCTCTATGCGCAGCCGCCCGATCCGTTGCGGCCGGTGATTTGCTTCGACGAAAGCCCGACCCAACTCATCGGCGAGGTCAGACAACCGATCCCCGCCGAGCCCGGCCAGCTTGAACGCTACGATTGCGAGTACCGCCGCAACGGAACCGTCAACCTCTTCATCTTCCTCGACGCCAACAGGTCCTGGCGCAAGGTCAAGGTCACGGATCGCCGGACCAACAAGGATTTCGCCGAGTGCATGCGGGATCTGGTCGATCTCCATTACCCGACCGCTTCCGCCATCCGCCTGGTGATGGACAATCTTTCGACTCATTCCACCGGCGCGCTCTACGACGCTTTTCCGGCGCACGAGGCGCGCCGCATCCTCAAGCGGATCGAGTTCCACTACACGCCAAGACACGCCAGTTGGCTGAACAAGGTCGAAATCGAAATCGGCGTCCTGCGCGGCCAATGCCTGGACCGCCGCATCGAGGACAAAGCCTTCCTCATCTCGGAAATCGCCGCCTGGGAAAAAAGCCGAAACGACAGTGGCGCAACAATCGAATGGACCTTCACAACCGAAAAAGCTCGCCAAAAACTCAAAAAAGCCTATCCAGTCAAAGAGTCATGATCACTGTGCAACGGTACTAGAGGCAGAGAAGGCTTACCTCCAGGCACTGAAACTCGATCCTGGCGACGCAAGTGCGCTTGTTCAACTTGGACGCATCAAGCTTGCGCTCGACGATGCGTCTTCGGCCACGGACTATCTGGAGCGCGCCGGGGCCATTCTGTCATCGACCGCCGACGAGACGTCGGAACTTCAAATCCTGAGATCGGGCGTGGCCGATCTCGCGTTGTCCCTCGGCGAAAGGGCGCGAGACAACAAGCTTTCGGCGGATGCAATTGCAGCATACCGCACGGTCCTCCGCATCAGACCGGACGCCGCAAATGTCTGGCTCCAACTCGGCCAATGCTTGAAGGACGCCGGAGAGCCCAATGAGGCTGGCGAGGCCTATGCGAAGAGCCCGGGACTCGAATCCAGCGTCTCCAGCGCCGCGGATACTCGTACCCCTCGGATATTGCCCTGCAAGCTATGCAACGGCACATCCCGTGTTGTCTTCGGTTTGCCGCACACCAAGAAGGCGGGCCATCCGATACCTGACGATCCCGACGATTGTTGGTATTATCAGTGCGGCGACTGCAATTTTCTCTTTACGCCCGCTTTGGATGTTGCTGATCACACGGAGATATACGACGATACCTACTGGAAAAAGCAGGACCCTGAATGGTATGGTCGCGTGTCGCAGACTTTACGACTGGTCGCGATGGCGAACGAAATGCTCAAGCAGCGGCTCGATCGGCTCGAGATCCTCGACTTCGGCTGCGGCGTCGGCGCCTTTATTGAATCCGGACGAAAGGATCTCAGGCTGAATGTCTGGGGCACGGACATCAATCCCCCGAGATTTGGCAAGGAGTGGTTCCTCAAGGACTTGGGAAACCGAAAATTTCACGTCATCACGGCCTGCGAGGTGATCGAGCATCTTCCGAATCCCCGCGAGGTGTTCGGTAAGATTCGCCAGCATCTCAAGTCGCCAGGCGTTTTCGCCTTTCAGACCGGGCAGTGGGATCCGAAGCTGCTTGGGCGGGATTGGTGGTATCTCGGCCCGCACAACGGCCATATCTCGCTCTACAGCCGTGAGGGCCTCGACCATGTCTTCAAGGAGATGGGAGGCGCCGATCGGCGCATGTGGACTGATTATCCCGGTTGCCAGGCTTGGCTCTTTTATTGATTGCAATATGCTGATTGAACGCGCCCAGATGGCAGATAACCAGACACGCTTCTCGGGAGTGCGGGGAAAGTCGGTCTAGTCCAAGCAGGTGGCGCATGTGGGGAGTCTGAACAAGCGAGACACCGATAGCGGGACGTTCTTCTTCCTCAAACCTTTTATAGCGCGCGCTGCCAGCCGCGCTTTGTCGGCCGGCGACAAGGCGCGGGACGAGAAGCGCTGGAGCGACGCGGTTGAGGCCTACGCCAAGTTTCTTCGTCTAAGACCGGAATCAGCAGCTGTTTGGGCGCAGTTCGGCCATTGCCTAAAAGAAAGCGGAGATGTGGCCGAGGCTGAGACGGCTTACCTCAAGGCCATCGAGCTCGACCCCGAAAATCCGGACATCATTCTTCACGTCGGACGCACCAGGCTGGCGTTAAACGATCCGGCGGCGGCCGCGTATTATTTCGAACGCGCCGCCTCGTTCGCCTCGCCGAGCCTGGACGCAACCAGGGAGCTTCATGCTCTTCGAGCGAAGCAGGCGGACGAGGCCTTGTCGGCCGCCGTGAAGGCCGGAGACGAGAAACACTGGAGCGAGGCGATCGAGGCATATGAGGCGTTCCTCCGCTTGAGGCCGGAAGCAGCGCCCATCTGGATGCGACTTGGCCATTGTCTCACGGAGAGCGGAAAGACGGCAGATGCGGAAAAGGCCTATCTCAAGGCCCTGGAACGCGATCCTGAGAATCCGGACACGCTCCTTTTTCTCGGCCGCACCAAGCTGTCGCTGCGCGATCCGGCGTCGGCCGCGCGCTATTTCGAACGCGCCGCTGCGTTCCCTTCGCCGAGCTTGTTCGCATGGAACGAGCTTCAAGCCCTTCGGTCGGATCCCCTTACACTGGCCCTGTCGTCTGAGACAGCGGAAGAGGAACAGCGGTCGAAGACGATAGACGCTTACAACACGTTTCTCGAACACCCGATAGGATACCCCATCCGCAGATCTCTGTCTGAAATCTCAACAAAGCTCGATGTCGCTATCAATGAAATTGAATTCGTCAGACGCAGAACGAATATTCAATTCGGTAACGATACAATACTGGCATACCTGATGGATCAGAACTCCAATTTTCGTCGACCCGACTGACTCAATTGGTCCGGCCGCAAATATACTTGACGCAAGAATATACGAAAGGGACAATATAGATCTGATAATGAGTTTCGTACGACCAGATACTGTCTTCTTGGATCTGGGCGCCAACGTGGGCATATTCTCGCTCCAGGTCGCCCGGCGGGTTATGACCTTGGGCAAGGTCCATGCATTCGAGCCTCAAATCCGATTGGCCGGACTCCTTCGCCGAAGCGCAGTGCTGAACGGCCTCGCCGAAGCCCGGGGCGCCGCAACGATCGAAATTCACGCTGTCGGCGTATCGGACAGAAACGGCCGAATGGGCTTCGTGATCCCTGAGGGTCATCTTGGCGGAGGCCGCGTAATCGAGGCCATGGCGGATCGAAGCGTCACCGTGGTTAGACTGGACGATTACTTCGGCGCCGACTTTTGCTGCGACCTCGTCAAAATCGACGTCGAGGGCCACGAATTGCCTGCGCTTCGGGGCATGGAGAAAATCCTCGCCAATTCGACCCGGGTGAAGGTCCTGTTCGAAAAGCTCGGACGCAACCAGGGCAGCGAGAAAGGCATCGAGCGCTTCTTAGACAAGTTGGGCTTCAGTCTCTATGGCGTCACCACTCCCGCAACGCTGGTCCCGTTCAAGGCCGGGGACTTGGCGCAATGGGACGGCTACGCGCTGGCCGCAAAAAACGGCGACCCGGATCTTCAAGAACTGACTCGGGCCCGGTTTTACATATATCCCAGTCAGTTGGCGCTAGGTTCGGCAATCGTCGAAGACGGAATTTTGAAATGCGAAGGGGCCGTTGGCCAGGTTGCTTTCCACGGCCCGTATTGGTTCCTCCCACGGGGGATGTATCGCATTCGTTTGCACGGCGAACTCAAGGGCGACCTGATCGTCACGATTGCGACCCGGTTCGGGTATCCGCTGACGACGTGTAAGTTCGCGGACGCCGCCACTTCCATCGACTTCTGCGTCGAACGTGACGCGGTGCTTTTCGAGTGCGTGGCGCGACTTGCAGCCGAGAAGACAGCACTGTCGCTGCAAAAGATCGAGATCATTCGACTCTAAGTTCGGCTTTGCTCCGGATACGGCGCCCGCCATTTGCAGGCTGCCCCGGCGCGTCGGAAACCGTCGCCACTCAACCGGGGAGCAGACTGCGGGCGACGCGCGCGACGCGATCGAGCGAGCGCTTGATCTCATGGATCCAGCAAAGCGCCGTTCGCCCGAAGATTTCCGGGCGCCGCGGAGCCGAACGTCTGGAAGTTCAACCAGCGGTTGAAGGAGGAGAAACTGCTGTCCTGCCGTCTCATCGACAACCGAATTATCCACGGCGTGCCGAGTGTCGCGCCGCGGCGCTACCGCTTCTTAGGCTTGGCGCCGACATCAACCACCTTGACCAACTTGACCAACTGATCCCGCCTGGCTACGTTGAGGCATGACTAGAACGGTCAATCTCTACGAAGCGAAGACGCATCTCTCGGCCCTGGTCGACGCCGCCGAGCGCGGAGAGGAAGTCATTATCGCCAAGAACGGCGTCCCGAAGGCGCGCCTGACGGCGATCCCCAAGCCCAGCCGGATACGCAAGCCGTCCGGGGCGATGAAAATCAGTTACATCGCCGAAGACTTCGATGAGACAGACGAGAGGATCATCAGAGACTTCGAGGGTTCGGATTGAGCTTCCTGCTCGATACCCAGGTGTTTCTCTGGTTGGACGCCGGCTCGCCTCGCCTCTCGGAACGGACGCGCACTCTCATTCTGCGCACGGATCAGACCGTCTATGTCAGCGCTGTCTCGTTTTGGGAGATCGCGATCAAACGGCGCGACGGAAAGCTCGCATACGACGGCGCGCCGCGAACGGCGGCGGCCGACGCGGGATTCGTCGAGCTCGACATCAGCGCCGCCGATGCCGAAACAGCTGGAGCGCTCGACTGGAGCCATCGCGACCCCTTCGACCGCATGCTGGTTGCGCAATGTCTGAATCGCTCGCTGACGCTGGTGACGGCTGACGCGAAAATGAGAGCAAGAGACGAGATCGCCGTACGGTGGGCCGGCTGAGGGACCTCCTTCGCCGCAGAGCCGCCATTGACAGCCGCCCCGGCGCGTCGGAAACCCTCGCCCCGCAACCCGGGAGCCTCCATGAGCGACGCGAAGCTGCAGACGCTGATCGAACAGGCCTTCGAGGACCGCGCGAAAATCAATCCCCAGACGACCGGCGATGTGCGCGACGCCGTCGAGAAGGCGCTCGACCTCATGGATTCGGGGAAGGCGCGGGTCGCCGAGAAGATCGCAGGCGCGACGGGGCCGAACTCCTGGAAGGTCAATCAGTGGCTGAAGAAGGCGGTGCTCCTGTCGTTCCGCCTCAACGACAGCCGGATTATCGAGGGCGGTCCGGGCGGAGCGACCTGGTGGGACAAGATCCCGTCGAAATTCGCCGGCTGGGGCGAGAAAAGCTTCCGCGAGGCGGGGCTGCGCGCCGTGCCGGCCGCGATCGTGCGCCGCTCGGCCTTCATCGCCCGGGACGTCGTGCTGATGCCGAGCTTCGTCAACCTCGGCGCCTATGTCGATTCGAAGACCATGGTCGACACCTGGGTCACCGTCGGCTCCTGCGCCCAGATCGGCAGGAACGTGCATCTGTCGGGCGGCGTCGGCATCGGCGGCGTGCTCGAGCCGCTGCAGGCCAATCCGACCATCATCGAGGACGACTGCTTCATCGGCGCCCGCTCCGAAGTCGTCGAGGGCGTGATCGTCGGCGAGGGCTCGGTCATTTCCATGGGCGTGTTCATCTCGGCTTCGACCAAGATCGTCGACAGGACGACCGGCAAGGTCCACGTCGGCCATGTGCCGCCCTATTCGGTGGTCGTCTCCGGCTCGCTGCCGGGCAAGAATCTTCCCGACGGCTCCCCCGGCCCCTCGCTCTATTGCGCGGTGATCGTGAAAACGGTCGACGCGCAGACGCGCGCCAAGACCGGAATCAACGATTTGCTCCGCGAGTGAGACGCCGAAAGCTCCGAGCAGCCGGAACAGGATTCACCGCGAAGGTCACCAAGGTCCACTAAGGACACGTGATCTTCGTGTGACCTTTGCGCCCTTCGCGGTGCATTTTCTTTGCGAGGCGCGCCTGCAGCGCCTCCCCCTTCCCCTGGAGCGCCGGAAAGCCCCGCGTCCGCTCGTCGGACGAGCGGCGGCGGTCGCCGCGCGCCCATTTCCCAAAAAGAGCGCCCATGATCGCCGCCTCCAACCCATCTGACGACGTCCGCGCCGGACGCATGATTGCGGCCCTCATCGAGGGCCTGGACCTCGACGCCATCGCGGCGCGGGAGCGGCTGCCGCCGAAGGAGGCCCAGACGATCCTGCGCGAGGCGCTCGGCGAGCGCTGGGTCGCGCCGCTCGCCGATTTCGCCAAGATCCAGATCGCGCGGCTGGAGAACCTCTGTCTGCACGTCATGGACCGGGTCGACGGCGGCGAACTGGCGGCGGTCGACCGGGCGCTGCGGATTTTCGACCGGTTCGACCGCTACCACGGCTTCAATCGCGCGAGTCCGGCTCTCGAGCCCTATGGCGACGCGGATCGTCAGCGTCTGATCGACAAGCTCAACGCGGTGGCGGCGCGTCTCGACGAGCCGGACGTCCGTTCCGAATGACGGACCAGACAGTCGAGGTCGGCGCCGATTCTCATTCGGCGCGCCACTCATCGAGGCCCGGTCAGCCGATGCGGCGGATCGGCGATATCCTGTCGCTCAGCCTCGACAAGCGGGCGCGCCTTCTCGGCGAATGAATCCCCGTTTTTTGGACCACTTGCCTAGTTGGAGGAAATCTGCTCCGAATGGGATAGTACAGAGCGGAGCATGACGAAGACGAGACGGAAGATTGACGCGGCGCTGAAGGCGAAGATCGCGCTGGAGGCGCTGCGCGAACAAGCGACGGTAACCGACCTGGCGCAGCGCCATCAGGTTCATCCCAACCAGATTTACGCCTGGAAGAAGCAGCTGCTGGACCATGCGGCGCGGGCGTTTGATCCGAGGTGGTGTGGACGCGGAGGCGGCGTCGGCGCGCGAGATCGAGAAGCTTCACGCCAAGATTGGCCAGCTGACGATCGAGAACGATTTTTCGTCAGGAGGTTCGGCAAATGAGCGCGTCGAACCGTCGAGCTAAGCTCGATCGCCATCACCCCGATTTATCGGTACGCCGACAATGCGCAATGCTCGGCGTGGCGCGCTCGGGCGTCTATCGCGAACTGCGACCGGCCAACGACAACTACCTTGAGGCGATGCGGCGCATTGACGTGCTGTTCACCGCACGGCCGTTCTTCGGCGCCCGGCGTATTGCGCGGACGCTGACGGAGGAGGGTTTTGCGATCGACCGCAAGCGCGTACGGCGGCTGATGCGGCTGATGGGGATCGAGGCGCTCGGGCCGAAGCCGAGGACGAGCAAGCCCGCGCCGGGGCACAAGATTTATCCCTACCTCCTGCGCGACATGACGATCGAGCGTCGAACCAGGTCTGGGCGGCCGATATAACGTACATCCCGATCGGCCGGGGCTTCCTCTATCTGGTCGCGGTCATCGACTGGGCGAGCCGGGCTGTTCTCTCCTGGCGGCTCTCTAACACGATGGACGCCTCGTTCTGCCTTACTGCGCTGGAAGAAGCACTGGCCAGATACGGCAAGCCGAGATTTTCAACACCGACAGTCAGAGATAACCGCCAGTTTCCGCGGCCTAACTCAAACACCGATCGACCGACTGGTAGGCTGGCGCCGCGAGGCGCCCGGTGCGTCTGACCCGCACTCCGATCGACCGGCCGTGTCTTTCCCCGGACCTGTCGGCCGCCCGAACACCTCGCGGTGAGGCTTTACCTCGCCGATGCCTGTGACCCGAGAAGGGCCTGACCTCCATGGTCTCGTGACTGTCCTGTCCGCGCATTCGGTCCCGGCAAAGCCATTCGTGCACGACAAGCCGAGGCTGGGAATGGCGATCATCGAAGGGCAGGCGCGTCGTATCGTCGGCGGCGTCGATACGCACAAGATCTTCACGTCGCAGCAGTCGTCGATGAGCAGGATCGCGTTCTCGGAACGCGTCGTTCGCCACGACCCGACAAGGCTATCGCCAGATGCTGGCCTGGATGCAATCCTTCGGCGAGTTGCGCCGCATCAGAATCAATCCACCGGCAGTTACGGCGCAGGGCTTTTGCGCTTCATGCAGCAGGCGAAGGTTCCGGTGCTGGAGGTCACCACCCCCGACAAGCAGGTCGACGTCGGCGCTGCAAGAACGACGATCTCGACGCCCAGAATGCCACTCACGCCGCCTTTCCACACCATCGCGTGAACCCGCGAAGCCGGACGGCATGATTAAATCCTCTCGGATTCTGACGGCTTGCCGGAGACGCGTCAGCGCCAGGCGCGTCGCCCTGCAAATGATCCATAACACATCGTGTGCGCCCCTGACGGCCTGCGCATCAACTGCGCACCTGACGCGCATACCGCTCGTCCGACGTTAGCGTCCTCGCGCCGATCTGACAGCCTATCGCGATCTGGATTCCGCCTATCGCATCGACCTCAAGTCTCTCGCGCGCGTTACCTCGAGCTGCACACGAGATGCGACCTCGACGCCATGATCGCCGCCATCGTCGACGAGCTAGCGCCAAACCTCGTCGCGCGTAATTCGATCGCCATGTCGGAGCCGCTCAGCTTCTCCTTACACCGCACAATCCCGAGAGATGCGCTCGAAATCCAGTTTCGCGTCGCTGTGTGTCGTAATCCGTTCCTGCATCCTCGAAAAACGTCAGGCATCGCTCAACCGCGCGAATCGCGCCGCCAACAGCGCACTCCACATCATCGCCATCTAGCCTGCGGACCGACCAGAAAACGAAAGACTATGTCGCTCGCCATCGCCGAACATCCAAACTCGACGCCATACGCGCTTTGAAGCGCTACCTCGCCAGAGAAATCTTCACACTCATCATCCAACACGCAGAGAATCAACGCCACCCAAATCGCCGCTTGACAAACAGAAGCGTCCAAGCAACCAGTTCACCGCCGCCGCCTTCACCGCGCGTCGCTCGAGCTGGCGTGCGCATATCATGACACGCACCGCTAGATAGACAACGTCTTCATCGAACGCGTCTAGCGCTCGCTGAAGTATGAGATATCTATCTCAAGCTACGCCACGCCGCGAGCGAAAGCCGATCGCGAATATATCGCCTTCTACAACAGCGTCGTCTTCATCAGCGCACGCTACCGCGCCCCAATGCCGTCTGCGCACCCGTCCGACCCGTACATGTACAACGCTGACGCGTTACCAACCCAAAAAAAAAAAAATTAAAAAAAAAATAATAAAAAAAGTCCGCGCGCACAATGTCGCCGCTGGAATGCGCCCAGATCTACTACGACTGGACGTTCTGGGCCCGCCCCGACCAGGCGCCGCCGCCGGGCGACTGGATCGTCTGGCTCATCCTGGCCGGACGCGGCGCCGGCAAGACGCGCGCCGGCGCGGAAGCCGTGCGGCTGTGGTCTCAGTCCTATCCGAACGTCAACCTGATCGGCCCCACGGCGGACGATGTGCGCGACGTGATGGTGCTCGGCGACTCGGGCATTCTCAACTGCTGCCGCAAGGACGAGCGCCCGCGCTATCTCGCCTCCGCCGCGAGGCTCGAATGGCCGAACGGCGCGATGAGCTTCCTCTTTTCCGCCGAGGAGCCCGACCGGCTGCGCGGCAAGCAGCATATGAAGCTCTGGTGCGACGAGCTCGCCGCCTGGCGCCGGCCCGACGCGTTCGACCAGGCGATGTTCGGCCTGCGTCTCGGCGACAAGCCGCAGATGGTCATCACCACCACGCCGCGGCCGACGAAAATCATCAAGCAGCTCGCCGCCGACAAGGACACGATCGTCACCCGCGGCTCGACTTTCGAAAACAAGGGCCATCTGGCGCGCGCCTTCCTCGAGCGCATCGCCAAGCGCTACGAGGGGCGCACGATCGGACGGCAGGAGCTGATGGCGGAAATCGTCGAGGAAACGCCGGGCGCCCTGTGGACGCGCGCGCTGATCGAGCGTCAGCGCGTCGCTCCCGAGGCTGCGCCGAAGGAATTTTCCGAGGTCGTGGTCGCGGTCGATCCGCCGGCGCGATCGGGCTCGCGCGCCGACGAATGCGGGCTCGTCGTCGCGGCCAAAGCCTCCGACGGGCGCGTCTTCGTGCTCGCCGACCTCACGAGCCAGGGCGATTCGCCCGCGGCGTGGGCGGCCCGCGTCGGCGCCGCCTATCGCAGCTTTCGCGCCAATCGGGTGGTCGCTGAAGTCAACAACGGCGGCGACATGGTGGCGGAGGTTTTGCGTCAGGCCGAGCCGCGGCTGCCGGTGCGCTCGGTCACCGCGACGCGCGGCAAGTTTCTGCGGGCCGAGCCGGTCGCGGCGGCCTACGAGCGCGGCCTCGCCTTCCATGCGGGAATCTTTCCCAGCTCGAGGACCAGCTCTGCGCGCTGACCCCCGATTTCGATCGCCGCTCCGGCTCCTCGCCCGACCGCGCCGACGCGCTCGTCTGGGCGGTCGCCGACCTGCTGGCGCTCGAGCGGCGGAGCACGACCGGGATCATCGATTATTATGCGGGGCGGTAGGAGGCGGGGCGGTCATTGCAGGCGCCGCTGAGCGCGGTCCCGTCACTCGAACAGGTTTCTCAGGTGGTCGTTGAGAAAGCGGCCTGAGGGGTCCAGCCTGCGGCGGATCGCCTGGAAGTCGTGGAAACGCGGATAGAGCGCCGGCATGTCTTCGGCGCGATTGAAATGCAGCTTGCCCCAATGCGGCCGCGCTCCGTATTGCCTGAGGATCGCGTCGACATCGACGAGATAGCTCCAATAGTCGATCCCGGGGCCGCCGGAGACGGAGACCGTCACGCTGGGGCGCTGGTAGTAGGGGCTCAGCATGCCCGCGATCGGCGCCGACGAAACGATATTCGACCGGATAGATGCAATTCGTGTGCTTGGTCAGCATCAGCTCGCGAACTTGCCGCAAGGCCTCCTTGCCGCGCTCGACGGGAATGGCGTATTCGAGCTCGTGAAAGTTCGGGACGTATTCAATCGGGTAGATATCCGAACTGTAGGCGACCCGCTCGAAGGTTTTCTCGTTCGAATAGGGCGGCTCGTCGGTGAGGTTCATCACCTTCATTTCGCAGACGTCGTACTCGCGCTTGACCGCTGAAACCGCGGCGACGTCGGGCAGGCAGTAGAGATGGCGAACTCGGCGACCGGACACCAGAAGAAACTGAAATGGCGATTGTTCGCCGCCAGTTCGTCGTGCTTCTCCATGCAGGAGTCGAAATCGTCGCGCCACAGGCGTTCCTTGAGGTTGTACGCAGGGACCGCCTGCAGGGTGATCGTCGAAATCACGCCGAGCATTCCGATCGAAACCTGGGCAGCCGCCATCGTTTCCGGATCGCGGTCGGCGTCGACCTCGAGGACCGACCCGTCCGGCTGAATGAGCCGCATGCCGACCGCTTGGGACGACAGGCAGCCAAGGCCGAGTCCGGTGCCATGCGTGCCGGTCGACAGGGCGCCGGCGATCGCCTGGGTGTCGATATCGCCCTGATTGGCGAGCGACAGCCCGATGTCTTTGAGCGCGCGGCCGATATCGCCGATTTTCGCGCCAGCGCGCACGACGACGCGCTTGCGGTCGAGATCGGCGCTGACGAGCCCTTGCAGGTTGTTCAGGCTCAGGAGCAAGCCGCTCGTCGCGACGATCGGCGTGAACGAATGGCCGGAGCCGGCGACGCGGATGGAAAGGTTCCGGCTCGAGGCCTCGCGCACCAGCTGCAGCCAATTCGTCTTCCGAACCGGGCTCCGCAATGTGCCGGGCGATGAAGGATTGGTTGCCGACCCAGTTGCGCCAGTGCCCGCCCGGCCCGAGCTGCGCCGGCGACGTTTGCGTGACATTCGTCATGTCTATTCCCCTGTCCGCTTGTGTCGTTGAAGCTGCCTCACGGTCACGTATGGCGGCCCGAAGGCGGCCAGGCTTAACATCAAACGACCATGCCTCGGTCTGAGCAATGGAAGACGACGACGCTGTTTAGTTCGTAAGGTACTATGTCGTATATTGATGTGACCGTGCGCGTCCCTGATGCCTTCGTAGCGATCTTCGCGATGTCGACCTCCAGATTAACCAAAATCAGGGTCCCGCGTGTCGTGAGCTGATTGTGAACGTTGCTAATTACATAACTATTGATCCACCTAACGCCGCACCAATTATCTAACCACAATTGCGGTAAAGCGATACTTCTATTGAAAAGGCATTTTTTTTTTTTTTTTTTTTTTTTTTTTAAAAAAAAAAAAAAAAAAAAAAAAAAAAAAAAAAAAAAAAAAAAAAAAAAAAAAAAAAAAAAAAAAAAAAAAAAAAAAAAAAAAAAAAAAAAAATTTTTTTTTTTTTTTTTTTTTTTTTTTTTTTTTTTTTTTTTTTTTTCGCCAGGCAACATCAAACGACACAAGCGGTAGCAAGGAAGCGACTTGCAACTGGTAGGAAAGGTGAACTGCGTGCCGGCGTCGCCTTCGCGCTCTTTTGCCATCGCGATAGTTCAGACCAAAAGCGTGCAGTCCCGTCCGTGCTCTTTGAGCTGATTCCCGGTGACGCGTCCCGCTCCGCCGCTCGTCGCCTTCCCCCCCCCCGCGTCTTCCAGCACCTCCGAAAAGCCCTAGAATATCGCATGTCCATTCCCCTCGACATTCCACCAAATGACGCGCATAACCTCGTCAGGAGGTGCGACATGACTGCGGCCAATCTCGCCCTGCAGGCGCCGCTCGCCCCGGGTGAGTTGCAGACCTTCGCCAGGGAGAGCGACCGGGCGCGCCTGTCGCCGGTCGCGATCAAGGCGTTTCTTTCGCTCGCCAAAGCATGGGAATTGTCGAACGCCGAGGCCGCCGCGCTGATCGGCGTTTCGGCGAGCACGCTTGACCGGATCAAGCGGGGGTATCGCCCGGCCTTGAGCCAGGACCAGCTGACCCGCGTCTCGGCGCTGGTCGGGGTGTTCAAGGGCCTGCATCTTCTCTTCGCCGACAGCACGGCCGACGACTGGGTCCGCCGGCCGAACAGGGGGCCGCTTTTCGACCACAAGACCCCGGTCGAGGCGATGATCGAGGGCGGCATTCCGCAGATGCTCGACGTGCGCCGCTACGTCGACGCGGTGCGCGGCGGGCTCTGAAAACGCCTCGTATGCTCGAAGGCTTGGCCGTCGTCCGGGAGGCGTTCCCGCGCACCGTGCGGCTCGTATCGACGGCGCGCCTGCGTCCGCCGGTGCTCGAGGCGCTCGTGCCGGCGGACGAGATCGAGACCCTGGCGGAGATCGAGGGCGCGACCAGCGCCCGGCTGATCGCCGAGGATCGCGGAGCGGAAGGGATCGGCCGGCAGGAGCTCGTGTACGGAATTCCCTATGCGGCCTTCATCAACGCCGCCTTCGCCTATGCGAAGCCGCGTCAGCCGAACCGGTTCAACGCCCGGCGCGGCGCCTGGTACGCCGCGCTCGAAGTTTTGACCTCAATGCGCGAAGTCGCCTGGCACATGGCCGACTTTCTGGCCAAGTCCGGCGCGCTCGAGGGCGTGGTCGAATATGCCGAAATGTTCGCCAGCATGGCGGGCGAGTTCGTGGATTTGAGGGGGGCGCCGGCCGATCCGTGCCTCGATCCTGATCCGGCGATCGGCTATCCGGCCGGCAACGCCCTCGCCGACGCGGCGCGAGCGCGCGGGCTCAACGGGATCGTCTACCCTTCGGTGCGGCATGAAGGCGGGACCTGTATCGTCGCATTGATGCCGCACGCGGTTCAATCGGTCGCCCCGGGCGCCGTCTATCGCTTCGAATGGTCGGGAAGTCCCGAGCCTGCGATCGTGCGCGTTTCCGACTGACTGCTTATCCGGGGACGGGCCGAGCGACCCCTCACCCGACGATAATCACAGCCTTTTGCCCCTGTTATTTATCAGTACCAACACCTCTAACAAACGCAACACTCGCTGCAAGCACCACCAGGCGCCTATTCGTTCCTTACCGGATTGAAGCGCTCGCGCACCTCCCATTTAGTGGACGCGTTCACCAACGATCGACGAAGCGAACGTAGATGCGTTCCGCCTGCTGAGCCAGTTGTTGATCCTGATTACGCAGCGCCTTGATGTTGTAGGCGTATGCCGGACCGCGCTGATTGCCCTTCTTTTGCGGCCTGCCAGCCTGCAACTCCATGGCGCGCGTCTTGTTGGCGACCAAGCCGTCGCGCCCAGAGGTAGTCTTGTTCCTTGGTGAGCACATGCCGCGCCGTCAGCTTGCGCGCCACCGCACGCGCACCTGATAACCCCGTTTCGCTCGGATGCGGACAAAAAGCGTGCGCGAGCCCGCCTTGGCCGGCCCAAGCCGCCTCGACACATCGCCCGAGCATACTACGCCCGACCTTGCTGATGCGTCCATGATAAGCGCGCCAAGCCCCACTGACGCACCCGGGTTCATGCCGAAATAGCTCAGCTTACCCGGGCTCTCGAACCGACGATGTCGCCGATCGCCGCCATGACACCGTCGCACCGTCAGATTGACGCCGTGATCGTCATCAGCCGTTTCACGCGCCGTCGTCCACCCCCTCGACGATCTCGCGTCGAGAACGCAAGGTCCTCGCAGCCGTCGAGTTCGCGCAGATGCCGACGATCGCCTCTCGCTCGTCATCGGGCAACGCCTGACGCTTGAGCCACTCCCGTCCCAGCCATTGAAGAGCTCGGAGTGAGGGCACTTCGGAACGAGGTGAGCGTGCAGGATCGAATGGACCTCGTTCTTGATCCGGGTGCGATGGCGCGACCTGATAGCGGCGCGCCGTCAACCGTCGCTTGCGCTCGGTCTCCGCATCGGCGTCCAGATCTCCGGCAAATATCCGGCCGCGAACAGCTCGCCAGCGTCCCCGCGTCGATCTTGTCGGTCTTCACGTGGGCGTGGCGATCGCCTTCACCTGCAGCGGATTGGCGATCACGACCCTCTGCACGAATGGCGAGAGAACCCGCGACACCGCCATCGCGTTGCCGCTCGCTTCAATGACCACTTCGTCCGTCGGATGCAGCTTCCCGCCGAACCCTTCGAGGGCGGTCCGGGTCATGTCGACCCGGCCGAAGCTGCGAAGCCTGCCTTCCTCCCAGACCACCACCTCGCCAAACGTCCGGTGGATGTCGATGCCAATCACCCTTCTCATCTACGCCTCCCGTGCCATTACATGCGGGAGCGGTGGGCGACACGACACCTACGGATTCGCGCTCGCAGCGCAACCGGGCAGTCGCAGAGGCGGCCAGCTACTAACTCGAGCTCACAGCTCATCAAATTGATCGGCCTGCCCACACCTTCGTGCTCCCGGCGCCTCTGTCCCGGATGGTCGCACCATACGCCGCGAGCTCGTCGCTCGCAGCCGGACCTCGGCGCCAGCCCCTCTCATACCGTTCTAATCTTCGCCTATTGCTCCCGGCGCGGCCTGGCGTTCGACCCGATCGGCTGATCGTCCTGCAGCGCCGCGGAGGTCGGACCTGAGTGTCCCCGCTTCGTCCGCAATGGCTGCGCGATCTGGCGGCCCGCCGGGAATTCGCTCGCCGCCACGGCGTGCAGGTTCGCGCCCATCCTGCGGTTGAACGCCTCGGCGTCGAACTGGGCGTTGACCGCGTCCGTGCGGTCGTCGTGCGGCTCCGGGCATTGCGCGTTCGCCTTGGTAGCAGCCTTGCGCTCGACCACGGCCCTGAAGGCGCCCTCGAGCCGCTCCCGGCTCGCCTCGGCGACGAACACGTCGCTGATCCAGACTTCCGCCCCGTCCTCGGCCGCCGCGACGCAAAAGGTCCAGCGCGGACCCGCGTGCGCGGCCGCGGGCAGACAAAGGGCGATGGCGAGGGCGGCCGCGCGGCGCATATGACGTAGCTCCTCATGATTTCCAGCCGGCCCTAGCACGCCAATCCCTAACGGAAGGCGAAGCCGGCGACTTGCCCTCACCCCCAGCCCCTTTCCCGCAAAGCGGGCGAGGGGAGCAGCAAGGAACTCTGCATGTCCTCGGACGCCGTCCAACGCCCGTTGAACGCGGGCGTATTCGCGCGCCTTGCCCAGGCGACGCGCTACGCCATCACCGGCGTGACGCCGGACTCCTGGTTCGGCCCGCAGCAGCCGCTTGCGCCCCAGGCGCCGCCCGACGTGAAGGGCCGCCGGTTCGACTATTCGTTCGGCGCGAACCTCAATTACGTCCCCCGCTCGGAGGGCGGCATAACGTTTGCGGAATTGCGCGCGCTCGCCGACGCGCTGCCGCTGCTTCGCGCCGTCATCGAGACGCGGAAGGACCAGATCGCGGCGCAGAATTTCACCGTGCGCCAGCGCGCGGGCGCGGCCTTGCCCGACGCCTCCGCCCGAGTCGGCGCGGCCCTCGCCCTACTCGCCCGCCCCGACCGACGCCGGTCCTTCGGCGACTGGCTGCGCATGCTGATCGAGGACCTGCTCGTCATCGACGCGGCGACGATCTATCCGCGCTACGACCGGGCGGGAAAGCTCTATTCGCTCGACATCGTCGACGGCGCCACCATCAAGCCCCTGATCGGACAGGACGGTCGCGCCCCCGAGCCGCCCGACCCCGCCTATCAGCAGGTGCTTCACGGGGTGCCGGCGGCAGACTTCTCCGCCGAGGAGCTCCTCTACCTGCCGCGAAACGTCCGCGCCCACAGGCTCTACGGCATGAGCCCGGTCGAGCAGATTGCGCTCACCATCAACATCGCGCTCAGGCGCGACGCGGCGACGCTCGAATATTACCGGGCCGGCTCGGTTCCGGAAGATGCCCCTTGGGGACTACTTGAATGGGGTATTGCCGGACTGGCCTCAATCGGGGCGAGCGGAGCAGCATTCGTATGGCGCCTAATGACGCGCCTGCACACCCTTGAGGTCGCTGTTCGACAACATCGGCATGATCTCGACATGGCGCAGTCCGCGAACGAGTTCAGCCCTCTTCCGTTTGGCGGAGCGATTGGCTCTGTTGCACGATGATCATTACCGCCTGCGGGAAACGATAGGCGCGCTGCCAAGTCGAGCCGATATCCACGATCTGGAACTTCGACTAGGAGAGCGAATGGATTCGTTGGCTTCACGTTTTGATAGGGCTTTCGATCCGCGGCAATCTTAATTGATTGCGCCTATCCTGCGGGCGATTATCGCAGGAGACGCCGAAACGGGGCGGAAAAATCCAGGAATCGCCACTGAACCAGCCACGGCCGGTTTCAGCGCCCAAGAGCCGTGGACTATCTCACTGCGATCCAAGTAGTTCGTAGCCACTACTAACGTCTTGATCGCGAGCAATTCGAAATTATACGGTACTTCATCTGGCAAAAATAACTCCGGGAAGTTCTCCGGGTCGAGCAACACGGGGTTCCCGCGACCGCGGAGCACAAGGTCAGCGAACCGACCTCCTCGAGCCACCTCGAGCCCGCAGCAACTTGCCGATTACGGCAGACCTGTCCCGCAAAACATGCAGAATGTGACTTCGGATGATTCTTGCCTCGATGCTGGCGGCATAGGCCGCGCCGATGACGGCGCCCGTTGACGTCCCGCCAATCACGGGCGGACGAATTTTCATTTCGTCGAGCGCCTCAAGAGCAAGCACATGAACGATGCCGCGCTCCGCCGCCGCCCAGTGCGATTGCAACGCTGGGCCGATAAGGAGTCAGCTGCGATCCCCCAGCGTTAAGGCTTAGTTTCCCATCTGGTCGCACGCCACCCGATGTCGCGTCTGCAAAAGCCCTCGGACCAGTCGATGCAGTCGACGGCCGCGTAGGCTCGATCCTTAGCCTCCAGAACGGTGCGGCCGCGCGCCGTTATAGCCAAAACGCGTCCCCCGTCGGAAACGATTTCATCGCCTACTTGTCGGGTTGCAGCCTGAAAGACCGTAACGCCCTCCACGCTTTCGGCGTTTTCCAACCCTCGGATGCGCCCGCCACGAACCGGTTCGCCGGGATACCCCGTCGCCGCCATGACAACCGCCAAAGCCGCTTCGGTGCTGAAAACGGGCGACTCGCCGCGAAAACTTCCTTTCGCGCAAGCTTCAAGTAACGGCAGGACGTCGTCCGTCAGGCGGGCGAGAATGACTTCCGCCTCCGGATCGCCGAACCTAACATTATATTCGATCAGTTTTGGGCCCTCGTCATCGATCATCAGACCTGCGAAGAGCACACCTCGAAATGGCGCTCCGCGTTGAGCCATACCCCGAAGTGTTGGTCTGATTATTTCACGCATTACTTGTTCGCTAAGTTCGGCCGTCACAACAAAGGGAGGCGAGTATGCCCCCATCCCACCGGTGTTCGGCCCAGTGTCTCCGTCGCAGAGGCGCTTATGGTCCTGCGCACTTGAAAAAGGTACTGCGTCCGCACCATCGCAAAGAGCGAAGAACGAGACTTCCTCACCCTTGAGTAACTGCTCGACCACCAACTCCGCTGTCGATGAACCGTATGCGCTCAATAGAGAGTCAACCGCGGCTTCCGCTTCCCCGATCGTTTCGGCAACGACAACGCCCTTGCCTGCGGCGAGCCCATCCGCCTTAACCACGATCGGAGCGCCACGCTCGCGAATGTAGGCTTTTGCTTCATTCCGGTCTGAAAAGCAGCGGTATTCGGCAGTCGGGATGCCGAATTCGCGGCAAAAGTCCTTTGCATAAACTTTCGATCCCTCAAGCCGAGCGGCGGCGCGCGACGGCCCGACACAGGCGATCCCCTCGTCGGCGAGATCGTCAGCTATCCCCGCGACCAGAGGAACTTCCGGACCAACAACGACCAAGTCTACCAATTCCTTGTGGCAGAAAGCGATAATTTGCCGATGATTCGTCAAGCTCAAGCGAACGGTATGCGCGACCCTCGCGCAACCGGGGTTGCCTGGCGCCACAAACAAGACGCCGAGGCGAGGGGAGCGGGCGCAAGCACGGGCCAAGGCATGCTCTCTGGCGCCGGAGCCAAGAATAAGGACATTCATTCCATGTTCTTGCATTCTCGTTTATTGCCCGACCAGCTCCTCCAATCAAGGACGGCTGGCCCGCACGGCCCGCAATCACCTTCTTGCAAGGCGGACGCAGATTGATGCATTAGAGCGAGACGTCAAAATTTCCTCGGACAGATGTAGTGCCGCTCTTTGCCTTGAACCCACCAAACAGAAAATGGACAGATCTGCCGAGCCATCGGAAGTGGTTGCTGCAACAAGCCAACGGCCTTTTCACCTTTTTCGAGCGACAGATCGTCAACCCACTCGGCGGCTTCCACGACCTCGACGACGAGGGACGGCCAACCGCTCCTGGATTCGGGTCAGGCGGAACTCCCGCGCGTCACCTCTTCGCGACGTCGAGGATTGTCCACGCATTCGCGATTGCGCATCTGATGGGTCGCCCAGGCGCCGATTTTATTATCGACCACGGAATGCATTTCCTTTGGAACGGTCATCGTGATCGACAGTTTGGCGGCTACTACTGGGGAGTCGGCTACAACGAGCCGACAGACAGCGCCAAGCAGGCCTACGGCCACGCTTTTGTGCTTCTCGCCGCCTCGAGCGCGATGGTTGCTGGCCATCCGGACGCCCGACGTCTGCTGGACGACGTTTCAACCGTAATCCGCGAGCGCTTCTGGGAAGAACGATTCGGCGCCTCTTCGGAAGAGTTCACGCAAGACTGGCGCCACGTCGGTTCGTACCGCGGCCAGAACTCAAACATGCATCTTACCGAGTCACTCATGGCGGCGTTCGAAGCGACTGCAGACTCAGCCTACCTTTCCATGGCTGAACGGATCGCCGAGCTGATTATTCGCCAGCGCGCAGCGGAAAACGGCTGGCGATTGCCGGAGCATTTCACGGAAGATTGGGGCGTCGACAGGGATTATTCGGGAAGCCCTATGTTTCGTCCCTACGGAACCACCCCAGGCCACTGGCTGGAGTGGACGCGGCTGCTGCTCCAGTTGTGGGAGCTCGGCGGACGCAAATTAGACTGGCTCGTCGCCTCCGCGAAATCGCTGTTTGCGCAGGCTGTTTCGGACGGATGGGACAAGGAAACCGGCGGCTTCTATTACACTCTCGACTGGGAGGGCCGGCCAATTATCCGCGACCGCTATTGGTGGCCCTGCTGCGAAGGCATCGGAGCAACGGCGTTTCTAAACGCCATCGACGGCGCTCCCGTATACGAGGAATGGTATCGTCGCATTTGGAGCTTCGTTTCGACCCGCTTCATCGACCGGGACAACGGAGGATGGAGGGCGCAGGTCGACGACGCCCTCAAACCGAGTTCCAATCCTTTCTTCGGCAAGGTCGACATTTACCACTCACTGCAGGCGTGTCTCATTCCAGTTCTGCCGACCTCGGCCAGCGTCACTAAGGGTCTCTTCGATCAGGCAGCAATCTGTCGGACTTGATTTGGTCAAACAAATCGGTCACGTGTTGGGGCTTGCTGAAGGTCAAGCGCGTGGGTGTACCACCGGCCCGGTTGTTTAATTTTGAAACTCCGTCCGGCTCGCTCTCTGCGAAGAGACCGTCTTCATGTTGACCCAGTCCTGCTTATTGCTCTGGTGGTCGCCGAGGCCAACGGGTCTCCGGGAAAAGAGAGCACCTACGTCATCGAAGCCGCATCTGGGTACGGCGTCGAAGACTGTCTCGGCGAGGGAGGCGCGTCCGGCCAAGTTGTCGCTGACGCGTGGTGCGCTGACGCGTGGTGCGGATGGTCGGGCACGGCGGTAAAATTTGGCATCTCCGAAAGCCCCGCTGAAAGTGCAGCAACTCGTCCCTATTTCCGGGTCGTGAAGTGGCGCCGTGAGGCGGCCGGGGTCATCCGGGCGTTATCCCGGAGTGCGCGCGACGCCGCGGGACGCGGTAGCGTTGATCCTGCGTATTTATAGCTCGAAGGCTGGAAACAACACATCGTCGACTGTCGAGCAGCGGCTGTAGCCGGCTTTCAAGTTCGGCGGCAGTGCAATGAGGACTGGGACCGAAATCGGACGAAGCGCCTAACGAGAACCGCGATGGCTGTCACGCTAGACAGGGCTACCCTGGCGGTCTTCCGCCAACGATCCAGAACTTTGCGTTGGCCGACTTGGGTCCTCGCCTGTGCGCGAGGTTACTGTATACTGTCGCGGTCATCGGGAGTCCTTCGTGTCCGCCACAGATCTGTCTCCTTCCGCGAGCCGCCGAGTCGCGCTCGCGGCGGTCGCCGCCCTCGCGGCCGCGGGCTGCGGCCGTATAGGGCCGCTCGAGCCGCCTCCCGGCGCGAACACCTCCGCTAAACCCGCTGCCTCGGCGGCCCCGGGGAGCGTTGAGGCGATCAGCCCGCAGGTGAAGCCTAAGATTCCCCCGATCACACCGCCCAATCAGCCTTTCATTCTCGATCCGCTGCTGAAATAAGTGGCGATGCACCATTTCGTCTATCGCGACCGCGTCCTCCACGCCGAAGACGTGCCGCTACCAAAGATCGCACGGGCCGTTGGCACGCCGTTCTACTGCTATTCGAGCGCCACCATCGAGCGGCACTTCGAGGTGTTCCGCGCCGCCTTCGCCAATCAGAACGCGCTCGTTTGCTATGCGATGAAGGCGAATTCAAATCAAGCGGTCCTCGCTACCCTCGCCCGACTCGGCGCGGGCATGGACGTCGTCAGCGAGGGGGAGTTAAGGCGCGCGCGCGCGGCGGGCGTGCCGGGCAAAAAGATCATTTTTTCCGGCGTCGGCAAGACTGCAGCAGAGATGAACCTTGGTCTCGACGAACGCATCCTCTGCTTCAATGTCGAATCGCAACCCGAGCTTGAAGCGCTTTCTGCCGTGGCTTCCGCTCGAGGAGCAATCGCCCCGATCGCAATCCGCGTCAACCCCGACATCGACGCGCGCACCCACTCAAAGATCTCGACCGGCAAATCAGAGAACAAGTTCGGCGTGCCGATCTCAATCGCCCGGGAGGTCTATGCGCGAGCCCGCGGGCTACCCGGCCTTTCCCTCCGGGGCGTCGACATGCATATCGGCTCGCAGATCACCGAACTCGAGCCTTTCGACAACGCATTCGCGCTGTTGGCTGATTTCGTGCAGACGTTGCGGTCTGACGGGCACGTGATTGAACACGTTGACCTCGGCGGCGGTCTCGGCATCCCATACCGCACCGACAATGACCCGCCGCCGTTCCCGCAAGCCTATGCCGCCCTCGTTGCCGGCCGCACGAGCAAGCTCGGCTGCAAGATCTACCTTGAGCCGGGACGGCTAATTGTCGGCAATGCCGGCGTGCTGATCGCCTCAGTGATTTTTATCAAGCAAGGCGAGGGCAAGAGCTTCGTGATCGTCGACGCGGCGATGAACGACCTCGTTCGACCGACGCTTTATGATGCTCATCACGACATCCTGCCGGTACGAGCCCCGGCGCCGCGCGAGGCGCATATGATCCGCGCCGACGTGGTCGGCCCAATCTGCGAGAGCGGCGACTATCTCGCCTTGAACCGCGACATCGCCGAGGTCCAGCACGGCGACCTCATCGCTGTCATGAGCGCAGGCGCATATGGCGCGGTGCAGGCGAGCACCTACAATTCCCGCCTTCTTATTCCGGAGGTTCTGGTCAAAGGTGGAGACTACGCAGTCATCAGATCGCGACAGACATTCGAGGAATTGATTGCCCTCGACACACTTCCGCCTTGGTTGGCGTGAGGTTGGCGGGTGGGCTAGCGACCGAGCGAAGCGTGGCGAGGGACGAACCGAAGCATAGCGAGAACTCGCGAGGTCGCAACGGCGGCAGTCTGGCGGCGCTCTCAAAGGCGGCGGGGGGCATTCTCTTCGTCGAGCGCGCGTGGCCGCCGATCGTGTGGGGACTTGCGGTCGCGATCCTGTTCCTCGCGGTCTCCTGGCTTGGTGTGTGGCTTTTCGCGCCGCGCACGCTACGCATCGCCGGCGTCGCTCTGTTCGCACTCGGCCTCGTCGCCGCGATTGCGCCGCTCTTGCGGCTGCGCTGGCCGGCGGCGCGCGATGTCCAAGCCCGGCTCGACCGCGATTCGGGAGAAGTTCACCATCCGGCGACTTCCTTCGCCGACACGCTCGCCAATGACCGCGACCCGGTAGCCCATGCATTATGGATCGAGTATCGGGCGCGACTCGAGCGCTCGGTCGACGCGATCCGAGTAGCGCCGCCTGCCCCGCGCATGGCCGAGCGCGATCCTTACGCGCTCCGTTTCGCCGCGGTGCTCTTGGCCTTCGCCGCGGCCGCGACGGCTGGGCCCGAGCTGTACGGCCGGTTCGCCGCCGCCTTTGACTGGCGCGGCGGCGACGCGGGCGCTGCAGCGGTGGAAAGCCGCATCGACGCCTGGATCGACCCACCGCCCTATGCGGGGCGGCCGCCGATGGTGATCGACTTCAAGTCGGTGGAGGCGCAGAAACTGACGGTCTTCGAGGATTCCACACTCGTCGTTCGCGCCGATCCCGCCGTGGTCGAGACGCGCATCGAGGGTTCGATCGCACCGATCGAGGGGAAGACCGCGTCGTCCGACAGGCCGCCGTGGGAGAGGCGCTGGACGATCCGCGGCGACGGTAAGGCGACGATCCTGCACGGTGGAAGAACGGCAGCCGATGTCGTGTTGGCGGTCACGCCGGCCGGAACGCCGACGATCAAGCTGACGGAGGAGCCGCGCGCCAACCTCAGCGGCACCCTCACCCTCGCCTACCGGCTCGACGACCACTACGGCGTTTCCGGCGCGCGCGCCGAGTTCGCGCTGCCGCATGACGCAGCAAAACCGGCTCCGCGCAGCTTGGTCTCGCCGCCGCAGGCCGCCCTGCAGTTGCCCACGAGCGAAAACGGCGTAGGCGACGCCCGCACTACCGCCGACCTTTCCGAGCACCCTTGGGCAGGGGCGCGCGTGGCGATGACATTGAGCGCGCTCAGCGTCTCCGGCAGGACTGGGACGAGCGCGCCGATCGAAGTGACGCTGCCGCAGCGGACCTTTCATAATCCACTCGCGCGCGCGCTCGTCGAACAGCGACGCGACCTCATCCTCGACCCGGACCATGCGCCAAAGCGCGTCGCGGCGGCGCTGGCGGGACTTGGCGTCGCGCCGGAGCTGTTCGACCCCGCCTCCAGCGTCTATCTCGGATTGAAGCAGGCCCGCTCCTCGCTCGCCACCGCCCACAGCGACGCCAGTCTCCTCGACGTCGCCGCGTTTCTCTGGGCGATGGCCCAGCAGATCGAGGATGGCGACGCCTCGCAGGCCGAGCGCGACCTGCGCGCCGCCGAAAAGGCGCTGCGCGAAGCGCTCAAGCGCGGTGCGAGCGACGACGAGATCAAGAAGCTGATGCAGGACCTGCGCGATGCGGCTACGCGCTTCGCCGGCGAAATGGCGCGCAAGGCCGAGCGCAGCGGCGAGCAGAGCCCGGGGGAGTCGAATCAGCAGGCGCAGGATCTCGACAAGCTGATGGACCGCATGGAAGAGGCGGCGCGCGACGGCACGCGTGAAGAGGCCGAGGCGATGCTCGATCAGATGCAGGAAATGTTCGAGAACATGCGCAGCGCCGACGAGGAAGAGGAGAGCCCGACCGAACAGGCAATGCGAAAGCAGATGGACGAGGTCGGCAAACTCCTGCGCGACCAGCAGGCGCTGCGCGACGACACGTTCCGCAGCGACCAGCGCGATCGCCAGCGGAAGCGTGCGCAGAGACGGGCTGGGCCGCCGGGCCAGGACGACCAGGCCCAGCCGGACGACAATGGGCCCTCGGCAGACAGCGACCAGGCCGAGACCGACTCCAAGCCGGACGAGGGAGAAGCCAACCCCGACGGACAGGAGCTCGAGCAACGCCAGCGCGCGCTCCGCGACCGCTTGGCCGAGTTGCGGCGCACGCTGAAGAACCTCGGGATGAAGGGCGAAAAAGGGTTCAGCGACGCTGAAGGGGACATGAAGGAGGCGGAGGGCGACCTCAAAGACGAGCAGCGCCAGAGTGGCGAGCAGGGGCGGGGCGGCGACCAAGGTCCTCCGAGCAGCGAGGGAAAGGGCCGAAAGGGCGCGGCAGTGGACGCGCAGGGACGCGCCCTAGAAGCGTTGCGCGAGGGCGCGCAAGGCATGCAGAAGCAGATGGGCCAAGGTCAGGGACAGGGTCGCAACGGCAAGGGTGGATATACCGCTCGCCGCATGCGGCCGGGCGACAGAGCCGGCGACGATCCTCTCGGGCGCGGGCGGGAAGGCGACCTCGGCCGCGACGAAGGATCGCTAAGGGAGCTCGGCGGCGTGACCGAGCGCGCGCGCCGCGTCATGGAGGAGTTGCGCCGCCGCCTCGCCGATCCGAACCGGCCGATCGACGAACGGGACTATCTCGAACGGCTGATGAAGCGGGACTGAGGCGCAGCGTCCAGAGACAGAAGGCCCAAGGGAGCTCGGGACGCTTTCGCGGTAAATATGCCAATTTAGTGCTTTCATCGGGCGGCTTCCCATGGTTCGACTGAACGTCATCTACACGCGCACCGGCGACAGGGGCGAGACGGGTCTCGGCGACGGCTCGCGCCGGTCGAAGGCGGACCCGAGAGTGGCGGCCATGGGCGACGTGGACGAGACGAACTCGGCCGTCGGCTTGGCGCGGCTCATCACCCGCGGTTCAGGCGAGCCAGCGCTCGCCCTAATCGACAAGACACTCGCGCGCATCCAGAACGACCTTTTCGACCTCGGGGCCGACCTTTGCCTGCCGAAGCGCGAAGACGAAAAGCCCGGCGCGGCGTTGCGCGTCGCGCCTTCGCAGGTCGAGGCGCTCGAAGCCGCGATCGACGCACTGAACGCCAAGCTCGAGCCACTGCGTTCATTCGTGCTGCCGGGCGGAACGCCGGCCTCGACGGCGCTGCATCAGGCACGCTCCGTCTGCCGGCGGGCGGAGCGCAGCGTCGTGGCGCTGGCCTCGACTGAAGGCAAAGTCGTCGGCGACTCCGCGCTCGCATATATCAACCGCCTGTCCGACTATCTCTTCGTTGCCGCACGCGCCGCCAACGGTTTCGGCGCGGTGGATGTGCTGTGGGCGCCCGGCGCGCATCAGACCGAGGGCCAATGAGCCAAGCAGGCATTCAGACCGCCATCGGCGTCATCAGCGGCACGTCGATGGACGGTATCGACGTCGCCCTTATCCGCAGCGACGGCGAGATGCGGGTAGAGGCCGGCCCGGGGATAACCTTTCCTTACCCTGAGCTTCTTGGCCAGGCGCTGCGCGCCGTATCAGCAAGCGCGGGCGAGGCTGAAAAGCCACAAATCGAGCTTGAGCGCCAGGTGACCGACGCACATGTAGCGGCTGTAGATAGGTTTCTAGATAGATTCGCCCTCACGCGTGAGAGCATCGCGGTTGCCGGCCTGCACGGGCAGACAATTCTCCACAGTCCGCAGGCCGGCTTGACCCGCCAGCTCTGCGATGGAGCGAGGGCGGCTGCTGCGCTTAAGATCGATGTCGTCTGCGACTTCCGCTCAGCGGATGTCGCCGCGGGCGGCGAGGGCGCGCCCCTGGCGCCGGTCTATCACGCGGCCATAACAGCGGGGCTCGATCGTCCGCTGATGATTCTAAACTTGGGCGGAGTTGGCAACGTCACTTGGCTGGGTAGCCAAGGCGAGATCGTCGCCTTCGATACGGGACCGGCCAATGCGATGCTCGATGATTTTCTTATTCGCCGCCTGGGCATCGCCTTCGACGCGGATGGCGAGCTCGCAAGGAGTGGACGCGTCGATGCTCCCACACTCGGCATGATGATGCGGCACCCCTATTTCGACCGGCCGCCGCCGAAGTCTCTTGACCGCAACCATTTCGCTGCGCTTGCGGCGGCGATTGAAGGCTTGAGCGACGCCGACGGAGCGGCGACGCTAAGCGCCTTCACGGTTGAGGCGACCGCCGCCGCAGGACGCCATATTCCCGACGCGCCGCAACGCTGGCTAGTCAGCGGCGGCGGTCGACGCAATACGTTCCTCATGCGGCGGCTCGCGGAGCGGCTGGGCGTCGCGGTCGAGCCGATCGAGTTCGATCGGATTCGACGGCGACGTCCTTGAGGCGCAGTGTTTCGCCTACCTAGCCTTGCGTTCAAGGCGGGGTGCGCCGCTCTCGTTTCCGACCACGACTGGCGTCCCGGCGCCGACGACCGGCGGGGTCTTCTGGCCCGCGCATCGATGACGCAGAGTTTACTGGCAGATGTTGACCATCTGATAGTTGAGATGGACTCCGCCCGCGGAATAGACCGGCCGATTCTGCCAGCACGCGTTGAACCCGTAAGCCTAGCAGCCTGTCGGACTTAGGGCTTGAGGTTTCGTGCGTGAGCACATTGGCGGCGCAGGTGCAGCGCGCGGCGACTCGGATTGGTGGTTCCGACGGGCAAATGCAACTGATGCGAGCATCAATTGGAGGGAAGCGGCTCTGACCGCCGTCTTAGGCGACGGTCAGAGCGTACATTCGCCGCATGTTCCAGGCCATGGTGACGAGGCTCCACTCGCCTTGGACGCGATCGAGGCCTCGCAGAAGGAACTGGCGGAAGCCCATCACCGACTTGATAATGCCGAACACGGGTTCGGGGATCTGCTTGCGCAGGGCATAAAGCCTCCGACCTGCGGGTGTCTGCAGACGGTGGCGCATAGCCTCGAGCGGCGTCGGGTTCTGCGGCGCGGGCGCCGCCTTAGCGAAGCGCTCCGCCAAGGAGGGATAATGCGGCTGCCGCCCCAGGGCGATCATCGGTTCGATCTGGGCCGCCGCACAGAGTTCGACGTTGGCCTCGCTGAAATAGCCGGTGTCGGCGAGCATCGTTTCCGGCTTGCCGAGAGCCTCGGGCAAGGCCTCGAGCCGCTCCAGCATCGGCTCGATTTGTTGCTTGTCATTGGGGGCCTGAACCACCCGCGCGGCGACGACGAGAAGGCTGTCCGCCGCCACCACCGCCTGAGCGTTATAGCACTGCTCGAACCCCCCGCCCGCCACCGGCATGATGCGCGAATCCTCATCGGTCAGATTGATCTGATCCGAGGGTCGCGCGCCCTCCTGGGGCGGCTGCGGCGGCCTGCCTCCCGGCGTCTTGCCCGTGGCTGCGGCCTTCGCCTCCCGCGCCGCGAGCTTGGACTTGTGCTCGGCCGCCTCCTGCTCATAGCGTTCCTTGGCGCGAGCTTCGATCTTGGCGCGGGCCTCCGCAAGCTTCGCCATTCGCTTCTCGCGGCGCGCCAGTTCGTCGGGAATCGACAGGCCATCCGGGACGTCGGCCTGGTCCGCAGCTTCCGCCCGCGCCAGCAGTTCAGCCACTTCCGCCTTCAATTGCTCGGCGATCTTGCCGGTATGCTCATACGACAAGGCGCTGTGCCGGCTGGCGTTGGCGTGGATCTTCGTGCCGTCCAGCGCAACCGTGCCCATCCTCAGCATCCCCATCTCGCGCGCCAGTTCCAGCACCTGCACAAGCAGCCCCTCGATCTCCTTGAGAAACCGCCGGCGAAACGTTGCGATCGTGTCGTGGTCGGGATGGTCGTTGGCGGCTATAAAGCGGAACGCCACCGAATCGTAGGTCGCCCGCTCCAGCTTCCGGCTGGAAAACACCCCCGTCGCATAGCCGTACACGAGAATGCCCAACAGCAGAGCGGGATGATACGAAGCCGACCCGGCGCTCCGATAGCTGCGGCTCATCGCCGACAGGTCCAGCCCCTCGATCGCTTCGACGATAAAACGCGCCAGATGTCGCTCCGGAAGCCACTCATCCAGCGACGGCGGCAGAAGATATCCTGTCTGCCGGTCAATCGTGCGGAAATTGCTCAAGAGCGCCTAACTCAGCAAAGACCTAATCAATGCATCGATTCTACCCAAATCCGATGAGCGCGCTAAGTCCGACACGCTGCTAGACCACATGTTCGCCTGAGATAGGGCGACCCGTCTCACAGTATGCAGGCTTATCGAGGGTTGCACCGGGCGTGCCGGCACCGAGCCTCATGCATAGGAGACGGGTCTTGGACAAAGCTATCACATATGTCGGTCTTGACGTGCACAAGGACACGATCGCGGTAGCGCTAGTCTAGCCGAAGCGGGCGCGCGGGCTGATGCGCGCGAGTATGGCAAGATCGCGAACACGCCCGCGGCTGTGAAGGCTCTGGCGACGAAGCTGTCACGTTTCGGGAACGCGCTTCGGTTCTGCTATGAGGCCGGACCTTGCGGCTATGGCATTCAACGCCAGTTGGCCCTCGCCGGGCATGAGTGCGTCGTCGTGGCTCCGTCGCTGATCCCGCGCAAGCCGGGAGATCGGATCAAGACCGATCGGCGAGATGCGATCAACCTCGCCAAGCTGCATCGCGCCGGTGAACTGACCGCTGTCTGGATTCCTGATCAGGCTCATGAGGCGATCCGCGATCTTGTGCGCGCGCGTCTTGCGGCCGTCCGCAACCTGCGCCAGGCCCGTCAGCAGCTCTCTGGCTTTCTCCTGCGTCATGGCCGTCACTACAATCGGCCGGCGTGGACGTTGATGCACCGTCGCTGGATGGCTGGACTGAGATTCGAGCAAGCGGCGCATCACATCGTGCTGGAAGACTGCATCGCCGCGGTCGAGGCGGCGACGGCGCGGCGAGATCGTCTGGAAGCTCATATCGAGGCGGCGCTGCCGGATTGGTCGCTGGCTCCGGTGGTGCGCGCTCTGCAAGCGCAACGCGGGATGGCTATGGTCGCGGCGGCGACGGTAATCGCCGAACTCGGCGACATCACCCGCTTCGCCAATCCCCGCCAGCTCATGGCGTATCTCGGTCTGGTTCCCTCCGAGCACTCCAGCGGCGCCGCACGACGCCAAGGCGGCATCACGAAAGCCGGGAATGGCGCAGCCCGGCGAATGCTGATCGAAGCGGCCTGGAGTTATCGGTTTCCGGCGCGCATCAGCCGGGAGCAACTGCTGCGCCAAGAGGGTCTGGCAAAGCCGATCCGCGACACCGCGTGGAAAGCCCAGGAGCGGCTGTGCCGGCGCTATCGCAAGCTCGCCCGGGCGGGAAAATCACCCACTGTGGTCACGACGGCGATTGCTCGAGAACTGGCGGGATTTGCCTGGGCGATCGCCAAGCACGTTCAGATCGCCGGCGCTTGATGCGCTGAGATCGACAACAGACATCCCGAAAAGGAGGTCATCGCCGACAACACTCCTATCCAAAGCTGAGCAAGGCTGGAGGCACGGTCACGGCCAGGAGAACCCTCGCGTCCACTATCAGCCGGATATTTTCCGACGCTGGCCCCTAGACAGAGGAAGCTCCGCGACGCATCACCGGTCCGGCGGTATCCAACCCGCGCATCAGAGCCTGATCAACCGTCGTTTTGATGATCGTGCCTCCTGCCCTGCTCAGTGGCGGCCATTCTGAACCGCTCGCGCGCGAGCTACGCATTCTTGTGCCTGCTACTTGAAACGGCGAACATGAGAGTGGATCGAATCTAACGCTTGGTGCCCGCGCCTGACAGCGGCGATGATTTTGTCGGGATCGGCGACCCATTGGAAGGGCTTCGATTGGGCGTTGTGGTCTTCAAGGAAGCGGTTGATGGCGGCCTGAAGGTCGGCGACGGATCGGAAGACGCCACGCTTGAGACGGCGCTTGGTCAGGATGGCGAAGAAGCCCTCGACGGCGTTGAGCCACGAGGCCGAAGTCGGGGTGAAATGGAAGGTCCAGCGGGGATGGCGCGCCAGCCATCGTCGCACGGCGGGATGCTTGTGGGCCGCATAGTTGTCGAGGATCGCATGGACCGTCTTGCCTGCGGGAACTTCGCGCTCGACGGCGTTGAGGAAGCGGATGAACTCCTGATGCCGGTGGCGCTGCATGTTCTGGCCGATCACGGTTCCGTCGAGCACGTTCATCGCGGCGAACAGGGTTGTCGTGCCGTTTCGTTTGTAGTCGTGGGTCATCGTCCCGGCGCGGCCCTTCTTCAGCGGCAGGCCGGGCTGCGTGCGGTCAAGCGCCTGGATCTGGCTCTTTTCGTCGACGGAAAGCACGACGGCGTGCGCCGGCGGATCGAGGTAGAGCCCGACGATGTCGCGCAGCTTGTCGACGAAGGCGGGGTCATTGGACAACTTGAACTGCCGGACGCGATGCGGCTGGAGGCCGTGAGCCCGCCAGATGCGCTGCACGGAACTGAGGCTCACGCCGACCGCCTCGGCCATCGCCCCGCTGGTCCAATGGGTCGCTTCGTGCGGCGGTTCCTCCATGGTCAGAGCCACGACCCGCTCGGCGACCGAGGGGGCGAGCTTCGGGATGCGCGAAGGCCGCGTCTGATCGCGCAAAAGCCCGTCCACGCCCTTGGCGGCGAACCGTTCCTGCCAGCGCCACACGCAGGTCTTGGACTTGCCGGTCTCGCGCATGATCGCGTTCGTGCCGAGCCCCTCGCCGCTGAGCAGCACGATCTGCGCCCGCCAAACGTGCTTCTGAGGAGCGTTGCGGTCTTTGACCACAGCGCGGAGCCGATCAATGTCGACAGGGCTGACGGTAATGGAGATGTTGCTTCGCATGCCGCAGACTCGCACGCCGCGAGCCCGCCGGGAATCCCTACCGGGATTCAAATGTTAGATGCGATCCACTAGTCTAGTAAGGTTAGGCTGCAGCCGCTCCGAGCAGAACCCCGGCCGCGACAGCCGGGCCCCAACAGCCTTTGTACCAGACGCCGCCGCGCCAGTAGCCGGGGTTGCTGGTGGCTTCCGCCGTGCCAGCCCCGCCGTGCCATTGCGCCAAAGCCGGCTCGGCCGTGGTCAGCGCCCGATACCCCCAAAACAAAGAACCACCAAACTGTCGTGCGTCAAGGACGTGCCCTCCGTAATTAAGATCATTGCCCGCAATTCGGTCGCTTTTTGCTCGAAGGACATGATCGGCTAGTTGACAATTATTTGAGTAATAAGTCTAGAACAGGAAATTGATTGGAATTCGCTGGCATGCTTGGTCGCATCAACGCCCAAGAATAGTTAAAAAAATGCCGTCTAAGGCGCTGGTCCATTGGTTTTTCGGCTGGCGGAACGCTGGCGCCAAATGACGCCCAAAGATCGGCCTTCTCAAGACGCCGGCCTTCGCCGCGGGACGCCTCCTCCTCGCCTTCGTCCATGGCATCTATTTCGCGCCGGCTGTTCCTCGCAATAAATTGATCACGCCGGAAAAATCATGGCCGCCGTGGCCCGCGGCGACGAAAAGAGCGTAGAGCTGCGCTGCCCCCGCCCCGAGCGGGGTCACGGATCCGACGCTGGCAGCAGCCTCCTGCGAGAGCCGCAAATCCTTCAGCATCAGGGTCGCAGCGAAGCCGGGCTTGTAATTGTGATTGGCGGGAGACGTCGGCACCGGGCCTGGCACTGGACAGTAGTTTGTCAGCGACCATGACTGGCCCGACGAGCTTGAGGCGACGTCGAATAGGGCCTGGGCGGTAAGGCCTAGCTTCTCCCCCAACACAAAGGCCTCGCACGTCGCGATCATCGTAGCGCCGAGGATCATGTTGTTGCAGATCTTGGCCGCCTGCCCCATTCCCGCGCCGCCGCAATGGACGATGCGCTTGCCCATGGCCTCGAGGATCGGCTTGGCCTTATCGAACGCCTCGGGCAAGCCGCCGCACATGAAAGTGAGCGTTCCGGCGGTCGCTCCGCCGACGCCGCCCGACACCGGTGCGTCGAGCGTTAACATGCCCGCAGCGACGCCCGCTTCGTGAGCGCGTTTGGCGCTGTCGACGTCGATGGTGGAACAGTCGACGACCAGCGCTCCTCTCGGCACGGCAGGCAGAAAATCCGCCCAGCTTGCCAGTACATGCCGCCCTGCGGGCAGCATGGTCACGATCGCCTCCGCTTCCGTGACGGCCTCGCGGGCGCTCGCCGCGATGCTCGCGCCGGATTCATAAGCCGCCTGCTTTGCGGCCTCGACAAGGTCGAAACCTACAACCGTGTGGCCCGCCTTGACGAGATTGGCGGCCATGGGTGCGCCCATGTTTCCCAGGCCCAGGAAGGCAATTTTCGACATCACCGCTGGCTCCGGCTCAATTTTCGATCAGACCGCGCGCCACGATAACGCGCATTATTTCATTTGTGCCTTCGAGGATCTGGTGGACGCGCAGATCGCGCACCAGCTTCTCGACCCCAAAATCCGCGAGATAGCCATAGCCGCCGAGCAACTGCAACGCATCATTGGCAGCGTTGAAGCCGGCGTCTGTGGCGATGCGCTTGGCCATTGCGCAGAGGCAGGTCGCCTCAGGAGACTTTTCGTCGAGCGCGCTTGCCGCGCGCCAGAGCATGGCTCGCGCCGACTCGAGCGAGGTAGCGATGTCGGCGACCCGGAACTGCAGCGCCTGGAAGTCGGCGATGCGCCGCCCGAAAGCCTTGCGCTCCCGCATATAGCCGATTGCCTTATCGAGCGCCGCCTGCCCTCCACCAATCGAGCATGCGCCGATGTTGAGCCGTCCGCCGTCGAGGCCGGCCATGGCGATCTTGAAGCCGTCGCCCTCAGCGCCAACCAGATTTTGCGCCGGCACGCGCACGCCCTCCATGATCACCTGGCAGGTTGGCTGGGCTCGCCAGCCCATTTTCTTCTCTTTGGCGCCAAAGCTCAGGCCCGGCGTCCCCTTATCGACCATGAAGGCAGAGATCCCGCTCGGACCGCCCTCGCCCGTGCGGGCCATGACGAGATAGACGTCACTCGCCCCTGCGCCCGAGATGAACTGCTTGACGCCATGGAGCACATAGTCTCCGCCGTCGCGACGGGCGCGGGTCGTCAGCGCGGCCGCGTCAGATCCCGCCGCGGGCTCGGTCAGGCAGTAGCTCGCAATGAGATCCATGTTGGAGAGCAGGGGCAGATAGCGCTTCTGCAGGTCGGCCGAGCCAAACCGGTCGACGACCCAGGCGACCATATTGTGGATCGAGAGGAACGAGGCGACGCAGGGGCAGCCAGTTGACAGCGCCTCGAAGATGAGCGCTGCGTCGAGACGCGACATGCCGCTGCCGCCGTGCTCTTGGCGAACGTAGATGGTCGCCATGCCGAGCGCGGCAGCCTCGCGCAGGACGTCGACCGGAAAGTGCTCGAATTCGTCCCACTTGAGCGCGTTCCGCGCAATTCGGTCGTCGGCGAAAGACTTCGCCATGTCACGGACAGCAATATGGTCTGAAGTGAGGGCGAACATGTAGCTTCCGATTTCAGCTCCCGAAAACGAACGCGCGAGATTGCCGGACGGGACCGAGGGCGGCACTTACCCCCTGCGACGATGGTGCATGGGCTGACCTCTCTGTCAAACACACGCTCATCATCATCCGGGATATTCTCACCGATGGCATCGGCGGCCGAAAGTCGTCGGATTGATTTTCGGCGACAATTGGCGCAATTCGCAAGCTCGCGCCGTCGGCGGGCCAGAGGCAGCGGTCATGATTTTGTTCAGTTCAGCGCTTTTGCGGCGCGGCGCTCGCCCTTTTGCTTGCGGCCTCATCAGCCGTCGCCCAGACCGCGCCCGGAATTGCGAGATCCCCGAAAGCCAAGCCAACGGCGGCGCCGGGGCGTCAGATCACGGTTCACAAATCGACACCGTCCTATCTTACCCTCGGTCCCAACGCGGGGGTCGGATACGCCAACAACTACGTGACCGACACATTCGCGCAGCCCTCCCCGATCGAGGGGACTTTCGCGGGCATGCGCGGCCGGGAGCGGCTCGACGCCAACCGGTTCGACGGTCCCGGCGTGCCGCTGTTCCGGTTTTAGAATCCGGCGGGCGGCGTTGTAGCCGCGCTTGCTGAGCGCGGCCGACGCGGTCAGCGCTCGCCTCAGTGCATTGTCGGAATGCTAAACTGGGCACCGTCCTTGATACCGGAGGGCCAGCGCGCGGTCACTGTTTTGGTGCGGGTGTAAAAGCGGATCGAGTTCGGGCCCGTGCTGGTTGAGGTCGCCGAAGCCGGAGCGCTTCCAACCGCCGAAGGTGTAATAGGCGACCGGCACCGGAATGGGCACGTTGACGCCGACCATGCCGACCTTGACCTTGCTGGCGAAGTCGCGCGCCGCATCTCCGTCGCGGGTGAAGATCGCGACGCCGTTGCCGTACTCGTGGTCGTTGCAGAGGCCAAGCGCTTCCGAATAGTCGTGCGCCCGCACGACCGAGAGAACCGGGCCGAAAATCTCTTCTTTGTAGATGCGCATGTCCTTGATGACATGGTCGAAGAGACAGCCTCCCATATAGAAACCGTCCTCGTAGCCCTGCATCTTGAAGCCGCGCCCATCGACGACGAGCTTCGCGCCTTCGCTGATGCCGAGATCGACATAGCCGCGCACCTTTTCGAGCGCGGCCCTAGTGACGAGCGGGCCGAAGTCGGCGCTGGCGTCGGTCGACGGGCCGATCTTCAGCGACTCGACACGCGGGATCATACGCCGCATGAGCTCGTCGGCCGTCTCCTGCCCGACGGGCACCGCAACCGACACCGCCATGCAGCGCTCGCCGGCCGAGCCGTAGCCCGCGCCGATCAGCGCGTCGACCGTCTGGTCCATGTCGGCGTCGGGCATCACGACCAGATGGTTCTTGGCCCCACCGAAGCACTGCACGCGCTTGCCGCTCGCTGTGCCGCGCGAATAGATATAATGCGCGATCGGGGTCGAGCCGACGAAGCCGATCGCCTGGATGTCGGGATCGTCGAGGATCGCGTCGACCGCCTCCTTGTCGCCGTTGACGACATTGAGAATGCCGGGCGGTCCCCCGGCCTCGACAAACAACTCGCCAAGCTTCATCGGCACGCCGGGATCCCGCTCGGATGGCTTCAGGATGAAGGCGTTCCCGCACGCGATCGCCGGGGCGAGCTTCCACAAGGGGATCATGGCCGGGAAGTTGAACGGCGTTATGCCTGCCACGACGCCGAGCGGCTGGCGGAGTGAATAGAGGTCGATTCCGGGGCCTGCGCCGTCGGTGTACTCGCCCTTCATCAGGTGGGGGACGCCGAGCGCGAATTCGACCACCTCGACGCCGCGCTGAATGTCGCCCCTGGCGTCGGCGATCGTCTTGCCGTGCTCGCGAGCCAGGATGTCGGCGAGCTCGTCGTTGTTCTTGGCGATGACGTCGAGGAACTTCATCAGCACGCGGGCGCGGCGCTGCGGATTCATTGCGGCCCAGGCCGGCTGCGCCGCCTTCGCGTCCTCGACCGCGGCGCGCATTTCCGACTTGTTGGCGAAGGCCACATGCGCGCGCACCGTCCCGTCCATCGGCTGAAACACTTCGCCGGTCCGTCCAGACTTGCCGGCGACGTGCTTGCCGCCGATGAAATGCCCGTACTCGATCATGTTCCGCTCCCTACAAGGTTTGTCGGCCCGTCTTATGCGCTTGGATTTTGCGCACAGCAATCAGAGAGAGCGCGCAACGACTGTGCGAAAATGTGCTAAAGCTTCTCTTCCATGGACTGGGACAACGTGAGGGTCTTCCTCGCCGTTGCGCGCGCCGGGCAGTTCGTCGCCGCCGCCAAGCGCCTGCGGCTCGACCATGCGACCGTCAGCCGCCGGGTCGCGGCGCTGGAGGCCGCCCTCGGCGCGAAACTGTTCGACCGGCGCACGACGGGTGCCAAGCTGACCAGCGCTGGAGAGCGCTTTCTCGGCGCGGCCGAGGAAATGGAAAGCGCCTTTCTGCATGCCCAGGGCGAAATCTCGGGGATCGATCTGGAGCTGACAGGCGATGTGCGGATCGGCGCGCCGGACGGGTTCTCGACCTATTATCTGACCGCCGCGCTGCGCGATTTCACCGAGCGCCACCCGCACGTGCGCCTGCAACTGATGCCGCTGCCGCAACTTACGCCGCTGGCGCGCCGCGAGGTCGACGTGGTGGTCGGCCTCGACAAGCCGGAAGCGGGACGCTTCGTCGCCCGCAAGCTCACCGACTACACGCTCGGGATCTACGCCAGCGCCGCTTACGTGAAACGCAACGGCGCGCCGGCCGACGTCGAGGCGCTGCGGCGCCATCGGCTGATTGGCTATGTCGAGGAGCACGCGTTCTCGACCGCGCTCGACTACGTGCGCGAGCTCTACGACGGCAAGCCGACCAGCTTCGAAAGCGCGAGCGCGGTGACCCAGCTCGAGGCGTTGCGCGCGGGCGTCGGCGTCGGGGTCATCCACGACTTCATCGCCCGCCGCTTCAGGGACCTCGTGCGCGTCTTGCCCGAACGGCGCGCCACCCGCGCCTACTGGCTCGTCACCCACGAGGACACGCGTGGCCTCGGGCGCATTCGCGCGGTCGCGGAGCATCTGGCGAAGGCGGTCGCGGCCGATCGGGCGATTTTCTCGTGAGAGCGGCCCGGGAGCTTGCCTTTTCTCTTGTGGGCTTCACTGCGCCGTCAGCCCGCCATCGACCATGAACTCGGCGCCGGTGGTGAACGACGATTCGTCGCTCGCAAGGAAGAGAATCATGTTCGCGACTTCTTCGGCCTTGCCCATGCGGCCCATCGGCGAGGCGCGCATGAGTCCCTCACGCACCCGGTCCGGGTTCTTCGCCCTTGCGATGCCGTGGAGCACCATCGGCGTCTCGGCGAACGAGGGATGCACAGAATTCACTCGAATTCCGTAACCAGCGCGCGCGCAATGGAGCGCCGCGGACTTGGTCAGCATCCGCACCGCGCCCTTGCTCGCGCAGTAGCCCGCCGAGGCCGCATCGCCGATAATGCCGGCGACGGACGAGAGATTGACGATCGAGCCGCCGCCCGCGTCCTTCATCGCGCGCACCGCTTCGCGGCAACCGAGAAACGTGCCTTCGACATTGACTACGTTCATTTTGCGCCAGTCCTCGAGCGTCGAGGTCTCGATGCTGCCGAGCATCGCAATTCCGGCGCTGTTGACGAGAATGTCGAGGCGACCGAAGGCGGCGGCCACCGCATCGACGACCTCGCGCCAGCGCGCCTCGTCGGTGACGTCCTGCGGCAGGACGAGATCGGCATCCGATCCCAGATCGGCGAGGCCCGCCTCGTTACGGTCGGTCGCGGCCACCCGGGCGCCCTCGGCGTGAAACAGGCCCGCAGTCGCGCGGCCGATCCCGGAGGCGGCTCCCGTAATCAGCGCGGCTTTTCCTTCTAAACGCCCGGATCTCCCTTGCATCGTTCCTATCCCTATCTCGGCGCCATCCGAAGCGCGCCGTCGATACGGATCGTCTCGCCGTTGATGTAGCCGTTTTCGACAATATGGACCGCGAGCGCGGCATATTCGGCCGGCGCGCCGAGGCGCGCGGGGAACGGCACCGACGCCCCGAGCGAGTCCTGAACATCCTGGCGCAGGCCGGCAAGCATCGGCGTCATGAAAATACCGGGCGCGATCGCGTTGACCCGAATTGAGATGCGGGCGAGCTCGCGCGCGATCGGCAGCGTCATCGCTACCACCCCTCCTTTCGAAGCGGAATAGGCGGCCTGACCGATCTGGCCTTCGTAGGCCGCGACTGATGCGGTCGAGACGATGACCCCGCGGTCGCCGTCGACCGGCTCGAGCTTGCCCATCGAAGACGCGGCAAGTCGGATCATGTTGAAGGTGCCGACGAGATTGACCCGGATCACCTTCTCGAAATCGGCGAGCGGCGCCGGCGCCCCGTCCCGGCTGACGACGCGAACTGCCGTGCCGATCCCGGCGCAGTTGATGAGTACGCGCGCCGCTCCATGCGCTTCCTCCGCCTTGCCGATCGCGACCGCGGCCGAAGCCTCGTCGGCGACGTCGCAGACCAGGGCGACGCCGCCAACAGCCCTTGCGGCTTCTTCGGCGGCGGCGGGATTGAGGTCGACGACCGCGACCCGCGCTCCCTTGGCGGCCAGCGCCTCTGCCGTCGCCCGGCCGAGTCCGGAGCCTCCTCCCGTCACGATCGCCGCCGCTCCGGAAATCCTCATTGCTTGCTACTCCCTCGCCTGTCACGTTTCTCGCCATTGCCCATAGCAACGGGCGAAGAGGCGCGCCAGAGGCAGAGATTTTGGAGTGAGTTTAGCTGACCCTGACGAGAATCCGGCCGCGCTCGACCTTCACCGGATAAGTGACGAGATTGACGCAGGCCGGCGCGCCCTTGGCTTCGCCGGTGGTGAAGTCGAAGCGGCCGTTGTGCATTGGGCACTCGATGATCGTGCCGGAAACGAAGCCGTCGGCGAGCTCAACCTGCTCATGCGTGCAGAGGCCGTCGGTGGCGAAATAGCGGTCGTCCTCGGTGCGGTAGAGGGCGTAAGAACGGCCGCCATGGTCGAAGCGTCCGACATCTTCTCGCAGGATGCTGTCGGCGGCTCCGGCATCGATCCAAGTATCGGTCATCAGGGCGCTCCTCAGGCTTTCGCCGCCGTGGCGGGGTTCTTTGGCATCGACCGCGCTGACGGCGGCAACTCGCGCCGCACGTAATAGGTCGGGTCCTTCAGCTGCAGAGCCAGCGTCGGAATGATTTCGCGGTAGGCGGCGATTGTGCTCGGATAGGGCGCCGGACAGTCGGCTTTGATCGCCTCATGCAGCTTCGGCAGCGCGTGATAGGGGATAAGCGGGAACAGGTGGTGCTCCACGTGGTAGTTCATGTTCCAGTACAGGAACCGGAAGATCGGGTTCATGTAGATGGTGCGCGAGTTGAGGCGGTGGTCGAGCACGTCCTCGGCGAGCCCGAGATGCTGGGTGCAGCCGAAATAGAGCTGAAGCCAGCTACCGTAGAGCGACGGCAGTCCGATATACATCGCCGGCAGGATCGAGCGGAAGTAGACGCAGGCGACGACGACGAGCGCGTAGATCGCAAGATAGATCCGCGCCGTCCGATAGACCTTCGGCCGTTCGCTCTCGGGCATGAAGGTCGCCTCCTCGTCGGTCAGTCGCCCGGACGCGTGAATGAAAAGCTTGTTGAGGAAGATCGGAGTGTTCTTGAGCGCGAAGATGTTCAGAAGCAGCGACGCGACGTCCGGCGGACGCGGCGTGATGATCTCTGGATCGCGGCCGACGATAACCGTGTCGGTGTGGTGGCGGGTGTGGCTCCAGCGCCAGATTTCCGGCTCGCGCATGATCATGAAGCAGGCGATTTGGTAGACTGCGTCGTTCATCCATTGCGTCTTGAACGCGGTGCGATGGCCGCCCTCGTGCCAGCGGCTATCGGAGGACGAGCCGTAAAGCACGCCATAAACGACGAAGAAGGGAACGGCCGTCCAGCTTCCCCAGAAATACCCGCCGAGTGAGCCGGAAACGATCAGGGCCGCGAGCCAGATCAGGGTGTCGCGGATCGCCGGACCGTCCCTGCGGCGCATAAGCTCCTTGAGCTCCGCGCGCGTGATCGAGGGCGTGTACCACCTGGCCGATGCAAGCCCGGCCGCGACCGATCTTTGCGCTTCGGCTCCGGTCAGGCTGTAGTCGCGTGTGACCACCGCGGACATCGAATTCCTCCTTGTAGGGGGCAGGAGCTCCGGCCCCCCGGCCAGGACGAATGGCTAATGACAACGGCTCTTCGACTCAACGTCCTCCTTTCATTTCCTATCAAAATCCATCATCATGACGAGGCCGAATGACGTAATTCTATCACAGCTCGAGGCACCACGCTGAGTCGTCGCCCCACCATCGCGGATCTCGCGCGCGCAGCGCATGTCAGCGTCGCCACTGTCGATCGCGTGCTGAACGCCAGGCACCGCGTGCGGGAGGCCACCGGTGAGCGCGTTCTTGCCGCCGCCGGCGCGATTGGCTTCCATGCCGCGCCGCTCCTCAAGAGCCGGGTGCGGCCCGACGCGCCGGAGCGGACTTTCGCTTTCCTGCTTCAGCGCTCCGATGCCTTCTACGCCCAGCTGGGCTCCGACCTCGCGGCAGTGACCCGAGTTCTTCCGCACGTCCGGGGCAGGCCGGTTATCGACTTCGCGCCCGACCTTTCGGCTTCGGTCGTCGCCGAGCGGCTGCTCAAGCTCGGCGAGACCGCACATGCGGTCGCGGTCGTCTCCGTCGATCACCCCCGCGTCAGTGACGCCATCGCGACCATGAGAGCGCGCGGCGTGCCGACCTTCGCGATCCTAACCGAGCTCGGGGCCGAAGCTGCAGCGCCCTATATCGGGCGCGACAACCGCAAGGAGGGCCGCACCGCCGCGTGGGTCATCGCGAACGCGGCGAAGCGCCCAGGCAAGGTTGGAATCATCGTCGGCAGCCATCGCTTCCTCTGCCAGGAGATCGCCGAGATTTCCTTCCGAACTTATCTTCGGGAGAATGCCCCCGAGTTCGCTCCGCTCGAGCCGCTGGTCAATCTCGAGGATCCCCGTATCGCCTACGTGGCCACGCAGAATATGATCGCCACACACCGGGACCTCGTCGGTATCTACATTTGCGGCGGCGGCACGGAGGGTGTGATCGGCGCTGCGCGCGACGAGGCCGCGCCAGGAGAACTTGCCATCGTTTGCAACGAACTGACAGCAACGACGCGAGCCGGACTCATCGACGGCGTCTTGAGCGCCGTCATCTCGACCCCGACGGCGCTTCTCGCCGAGCGGGCGGTGGCGGCCATGTCCGCGGCCCTCGAGGCGCCGCAGGAGGCCGTGCAAAGCCCCGTTTTTGTTGCGTTCGAGCTCTATGTTCCCACCAACGTCTGAAGACGGCCACAGAAGACGGCTGCCCTTTTTTTTGCCATAATTATACATTTCGTTTCTGTTTGAATGATCAAAATTTTTTGGAATGATTATTCCGATCTTGATTATGTTTGGAACGTTTGTTACACGGGGGCGTCGCCCGTCACTGCCGGGCCAATAAGAAACCAAACGGCGCACCCGCGCCGAGGGAGGAAGCGGCGATGAAACGCCTAGGAAGTGGCTGGTGAAATCAGTGTCCCTCTTGAAGAACGTCACTCCCGGCGAGGCGAGCGATTATGCGGCGCAGAAATTCTGAGGCGCCGCATAAGCGCGGCCGAGAATTCGGGCCGTTCACCCTTCGTCGGGCAGGGCGGCTAACTGTTAAGTCCGCGCCCCGCCGCCCCATTCACGCGACCCGTTTCGGAAGATTTGGCCACGCGATCAGCGACGGCCTGAGCCGCGCCGGACTGGCGCAAACTTGAGTGGAGGAAACCGATGAAAAAGCCGAACAGAAGAACAGGCGCCATACTCGCCGCCGGCGCCATCCTGACTTGCTCGGCCGCGCTCGTCGCGGGCCAGGCGGGCGCGCAGGAAAAGCAGATGACCGTCGCGATGATCACCCACGCCCAGCCGGGCGACACATTCTGGGACATCATCCGCAAGGGCGCCGAAGCCGCCGCCAAGAAGGACAATATCAGACTGATCTACCTCGCCGACCCGACGGCGACGAAGGAGGCGCAGCTCATCTCCAACGTCGTCGAGCAGCATGTTGACGGAATCGCACTGACGCTCGCCTTCCCCGACGCCGAAGCGCCGGCGGTGAAGGCCGCACAAAAGGCCGGCATTCCGATCGTCGGCTTCAACGCCGGGGTCGATCAGTGGAAGAAACAGGACCTGCTTGGCTATGCCGGACAGGACGAGACCGTGGCCGGCAAAGCCGTGGGCGAGAGGCTGAACCAGGAAGGCGCCAAGAACGTCGTCTGCCTCGACCAGCAGCAGGGCGCGGTGCAGCTCGAGGCGCGGTGCGACGGCATCAAGGACACCTTCAAAGGCAAGATGGAGGTCCTGTACGTGACCGGCTACGACATGCCGACGGTCAAGGCGCGGGTGCAGGCCAAGCTGCAACAGGACCCGTCGATCGACTATGTCGTCACCCTCGGCGCCCCGTTCGCGCCGGTTGTGCTCGACGCCATCACGGCGTCGGGCTCGAAGGCCAAGGTCGGCACATTCGACATGAGCCCGGTGGCGATCGGTCTCATCGGGAAGGGCAAGATACAGTGGGCAGTCGACCAGCAGCCCTATGTCGAGGGCTACGAGGCGGTCGACATGCTGTGGCTCTACGTCACCAACGGGGATACCGTCGGTGGAGGCGGCCCGGTGCTGACCGGCCCCTTCTTCGTGACCAAGGACAACGCCGACGCCGTGGCCAAATACGCCAAACGCGGCACGCGCTGAGTCTAGGAATGGCCGTAACGTGACGGCCAAGCAATGAAAGTCGACCGCCGACCGGAGGGGCGTCCTCCGTTCGGCGGAGCCAAAATGGAGGAAACCGTGACGACGTCCAGCGAGCCGGCCAGTCTCGCGCAACCGCGGCGACAGGTTCAGACCCAGGCCCTGTGGAAGCGCATCCTGAAGCGGCCCGAGGCGGGCGCGCTCGGCGGCGCGATCCTGGTCTTCATCTTCTTCTGGGTGATCGCCCCTCCCTTCCGGCAGTTCGCCGCCTTCACCACGGTCCTCTATCAGGCCGCGACCATCGGCATTCCGGCGGTCGCTGTCGCGATGCTGATGATCGGCGGGGAGTTCGACCTTTCGGCCGGCGTGGCCGTAACGACCTCCTCTCTCGCCGCCTCGATGTTCGCCACCCAGGTCGCCGGCAGTCTCTGGGCGGGCGTCGTCTTCGCCCTCTTCTTTTCCCTCGGGATCGGCGCGTTGAACGGCTTGCTCCTGATCCGGACCAAGCTGCACAGCTTCCTCGTCACCCTCGGCACCTTCTTGATGCTGCAGGGACTCAACATCGCCATCACCAAGCTCATCACTGGCAATGTGGCGACCCAGGACATCAGCGGGATGAGGGGCTTCAACACGCTCCAGGGGATCTTCGCCTCCAACTTCATGATCGGCCACGCGCAGATCAGCATCGCCATCGTCTATTGGCTGATATTCGTGGCGCTCGCCACCTGGGTGCTTCTGCGCACCAAGATCGGCAACTGGATATTCGCCGTCGGCGGCCAAGGCGACAGCGCGCGGGCCGTGGGCGTGCCCGTGAACCGGGTGAAGATCGGTCTCTTCATGCTGGTCGGCTTCAGCTGCTGGTTTCTCGCAATGCACTTGCTCTTCGCCTACAACACGGTGCAGTCCGGCGCGGGCATCGGCAACGAGCTCCTGTACATCGCCGCCTCGGTGGTGGGCGGCTGCCTCCTGACCGGCGGCTACGGCTCGGCAGTGGGCTCCGCACTCGGCGCCTTCATCTTCGGCATGACGACCGAGGGCGTGATCTACGCCGACTGGGACCCGGACTGGTTCCAGTTCTTCGTTGGCGCGATGCTCCTGCTCGCAACTGTGGTCAACACCTGGATCCGTATGCGCGCGACGAAGGGGAAATAGATGGCTCGCTCGGAAACGCCGATCATTCAACTCAAGGACGTAGGCAAGAGCTACGGCAACATCAGCGCGCTCCGCGGCGTGAACCTGGCCGTGCGCCAGGGCGAGGTCACCTGCATCCTGGGCGACAACGGCGCGGGCAAGTCGACGCTGATCTCGATCATCGCCGGACTGTTCCCGCATGACGTGGGCGAGTATCTGGTCGACGATCAGCCGAGGCGGTTCTCGTCGCCGCGAGAGGCGCTCGACCTCGGAATCTCAGCGGTCTACCAGACGCTTGCGTTGGTCCCGCTTCTGCCGGTGTGGCGCAATTTCTTCCTCGGGTCGGAGCTGGTGAAGGGGAGTGGCCCGTTCCGCCGGCTCGACACCGCCACGATGCTGGCAAATACGCAGGACGAGTTGCACCGGATGGGGATCAATCTCGAAAATCTCGAGCAACCGGTGGGCACGCTCTCGGGTGGCCAGCGCCAAGTGGTGGCGATCGCCCGCGCCGTCCACTTCGGCGCGCGTATGCTGATCCTCGACGAGCCCACGGCGGCGCTCGGGGTAGCCCAGTCCGGCCTGGTGCTGCGCTATATTGTTCAGGCCGCGCGAGACCACGGAATTGGGGTGATATTCATCACCCACAATCCTCACCACGCCTATCTCGTCGGCGACCATTTCATGGTGCTGGCGCGCGGCGAGGTTGACCTCGACACGCCACGCTCGGAACTCACGCTCGAAAACCTGATGTTTCACATGGCGGGCGGCAAAGGGCTCAGCACCCTCGAACATGAAATTCATGGCGGCGGCGCGCCGGCGGCGACCTAGCGGAGCGAAGGAGCGCCGCCGCACGAGAATGCGGACCTGCGCTCCCACTGTCTGGCCTTTTCTCTCAGCGGCGGGGCGGCGTCGGCTTCGAGGTCTGTCCCAATACGGATCCGCGATTTACAGGCCGGAGCGCCTGGGAATCTCTTCGGGGTAGCGGGTGCCTTGCACCTCGAACCCCGACGAGACGCGCTCGATCTCGGCGCGGTCGTCGGCGGTGAGGTCGACCGAAAGCGCGCCGAGGTTCTCATCGAGGCGATCGGCGCGATATGCAGATCGTCGGCTTTGGTGATCTTGCCGAGTTCGTCCTTGGCCCATGCCATCGTGAACCCTTTGTTCGAACGGCGGAGTTCACCCGCCATATTGCTCGTCGCTGACCTTCTCCAGCCATTCGACGGCCTTGCCGTCCTTGGGCTCCTGGATGGCGATGTGCGTCATCGCAGTCGCCGGAGACGCGCCGTGCCAATGCTTTTCGCCCGGCGCGAACCAGACGACGTCGCCAGGCCGGATCTCCTCGACCGGGCCACCCCATCGTTGCGCGCGGCCGAGGCCGGCGGCGACGACCAGAGTCTGCCCGAGCGGATGGGTGTGCCAGGCCGTGCGCGCGCCGGGTTCGAAGGTGACGCTCGCGCCCTGCACGCGCGCCGCGTCGAACGAGTTGAACAAGGGATCGATGCGCACAGCCCCGGTGAACCAGTCGCCTGGGCCCCTGGCGGACGGCTTCGAGCCCACTCGGATGATGTCCATGTCGTTCTCCTTTGCGTCCGGCCCGCCGGGCCGGCGTTGAACAGATAACGTAGTGCGGGCGCCGGGCCGGGATTAGCCGTTGGAAAGCGCATGTGCTTGTGAGTAGGATTCACAAATGCCGCGCGAGAACTTCAACGACCTATTCGGCTTCCTGACGGTCGCAAGGGAGCGAAGTTTCACTCGGGCGGCTGCGCAGCTCGGGCTTTCGCCCTCCGCGCTCAACCACTCGATCCAGGGCCTGGAACAGCGCCTTGGACCTCGGCTTCTCAGCCGCGCGACGCGCAGCGTCGCGCCGACAGAAGCGGGCGAGCGGTTGCTCTTCATGATCGCGCCGCGCTCCGAGGAGATCGAGTCCGACCTCTTGCGCCTGAGGGATCTCAAGGACAGGCCAGCCGGCGCGGTGCGCCCTACCGCCGCCGACCACCCTGTCGACGCCATCCGGTGGCCGAAGCTCGACCCCGCTTTTGCGCGCCTACCCCGACGTTCGCGTCGAGATCATCGTCGACTCAGCGATATCGTCGCCGAGCGCTGCGACGCGGGCGTCCGCCACGGATCGCAGGTCCGAAGGACATGATCGCCGTTCGCATCGGCCCGGATTTCCGCTTCGCCGTGGTCGGCTCGCCCGTCTACCTCGAGACGCCGGCCTCCGCCGAGCGCCGCCGATCTCCGCCCGACCTATGGCGGCCTCTATGCCTGGGAATTCGAACGCCAAGGCCGCGAAGAGCGCGTCCGCGTCGAGGGCCAGGTCGCCTTCAACAACACCGACCGGATGCTTAAGGCCGCGATCGACGGTTTCGGCCTCGCCTATGTGCCCGAGGACCTTGCCCTGCCCCATTTCCGGTCGGGCCATCTCTTACCCGTGCTCGAGCCATGGTGGCCGACCGCGCCCGGCTACCACCTTTATTACCCAAGTCGCCGCCAGACCCCGGCCGCCTTCGCGGCGGTCGTCGACGCCCTGAGATATCGGGGTTAGACGCGGACTGTTGCTCGCCGATTGCGCGCCCGACCGCCCATGATAGTCTCCAGCTTCCTGGAGAATAGCAAAGCCCCATGCGCCGCCGAGACGTCCTCGCCCTTCTCGCCGCAGCCGCGCTGCCGTGGTCGACAAAGGCCCGCGCCGGACAGGCGGAGCTCGACGAGGCAGTCGGCTTCGCTGGGCAGGTCCTTTTCCTCGCCGCGAAGGTCCCGGCGCTCGTCATCGGCGTCGTCCGCAACGGCCAAACCTCGGTCCAGGGTTTTGGCCACAGCGCAGACGGTTCCGACGCCGAGCCGGACGGCGGCACGCTCTTCCGCATCGGCTCGATCACCAAAGTCTTCACCGGACAGGTGCTGGCGAGCCTCGTGGCCGACAACGTGGTCAGTCTCGCCGACCCTTTGACCAAATATGTCCCCGACTTCATCGCCCCGCTGTCGGAGGCCGGGCGGCCGATCCGGCTGGTCGACCTCGCCACCCACTCCGCGGGGTTGCCGCGCGAAGTCCCGCATGCGCCGGGGCCGCCGGACGATCCTTTCGCCACCATCACGCGCGAAGCCTTCGTCGCCTGGCTCAAGGACAATCCGTTGCTGTTCACGCCGGGGACGTCTATCCTGTACTCGAACTTCGGCTTCGATCTGCTCGCCGCCGCGCTGTCTGCGGCGGCCGGAAAGTCCTATCCCGACCTCGTCGACGAGCGCATCCTGAAACCCCTCGGGCTCGGGGACACGGCCTTTGCGCCCCCGGCCGATCAGACGACGCGGCTCATGCGCGGCCACGGTTTCGACGGCGCGCCCCTGCCCTACGCGCCGACCGGATCGGTCATCGTCGGCTCCGGCGGCCTATATTCGAGCCCGCGCGATCTCCTGCGCTTCCTGCAATGGCATCTCGACCGGTTCGGCGCCGAGCGCGCCGCTGAGCGCCTGATCGACCACGCCGCCTATCTGTGGCGCGACGGGCTCAGCACCGTTTTCGGCATGGACGAGTCCGGCCACATGGACGCGATGGGGCTCGGCTGGGTCGTCATGCGTCCGGAGGGCGACCGCCCGCTCATTCTGCAGAAGGCCGGCGGATTGCAGGGAATCTTCTCCTACGTCGCCTTCGCGCCAATGCGCGCCATCGGCGTCATGATCGCGATCAACGCCTTCGACTTCAACGCCGGCCTCGCGATCGCAAAGACGGCGAACGACCTCATCGCCGAGCTCGCGCCGCGCTAGGCTGCAGAGGACGCGTTCGCTGCAGTCGGGGTGGATGCGCAGTTCGGCGAACGACAATTGCGCCCCCGCCAGCGACGTTCTCTCGGGATGTATGCGAAAGTTTGCGCTCGGCGCGATGGGCCAGCTATTCTGCCCCATCCTCGCCAAAAGGGGGGGCGCGATGGGTGAGCTTGAAGAACGCAAGTTCCAGAAGATTTACGAAAACATCGCAACCGGAATTGCGCTCACCAGTCTGGACGGCGTCTTTGAGGAGTGCAACGCGGCTTATTCCTCGCTTACCGGCTATTCGCAAGACGAGCTGCGCAAGATGCAGTTCTTTTCGTTGATCCATCCGGAAGATCTCGCCGAGGTCAAGCGGAGGACTAAGGCGCTGTTGGAGGGGCGGGAATCCGCAATTCGAGATCGAACGATCGCTACATAGCCAAGAGCGGCGCGACGGTCTGGGTCCGCAATTTTGTCTCCACGATTCCCGATGCAGAGGGAAGGCCTGCTGAAATCATCGCGCTCGTGACCGACATCACAAGCCGCCGGCGCGCACAGCAGGAGCTCGCAAGCCGTCGAGGCGCAGTTGCGCCTGATGATCGATCACGCTCCGGCGGCGGTGGCGATGTTCGACCGCTACATGCGCTATGTGAACGTCAGCAAGCGATGGCTGTCGGACTATTCTCTGAACGCGGACGTCATCGGGCGCTCGCACTACGACGTGTTTCCCGAGATCCCCGACTCCTGGCGAGAAATTTATGGTCGGGCGCTCGACGGCGAAGTCGTAGCGGTCCGAGGAAGTCCATTTTGTGCGGAATGAGCGGAGACGTGCAATGGCTCCGATGGGAGATGCGGCCGTGGCGGACGCCGACCGGGGAGATCGGGGGCGTCATCATTTTCACCGAAGATATCACCGAGCGGAAAACCGCGGAGGAAGCCCTTCGAGCCAGCGAAGCGCAATACCGCGCGATCATCGAACTCGTCGCCCCCTTCCATCATCTGCATCGACGAGTATGGGATCATTCAGTCGGTCAACCCTGCGACCAAGCACGATTCTCGGCTACGAAGCGGACGAACTTCTCGGCAGAACGTGTCCAATGATCATGCCGGATGAGCACGCGTCCCGGCACGATGGGTATCTCGAGCCTATCGAAAGACCGGGGTCGCCAAGATCATAGGGATTGGCCGCGAGGTCATCGCCCGCCGAAAAGACGGCGTCATAATCGATGTCGAGCTGTCGATCGGCGAGTGGCGCGACGACTGCCGGGCGGCGGTTCTTTGCCGGCGCATTGCAAGATATCAGCGAGCGCAAACGCCTAGAGGAGGAACTCGCGCGGACCCGTCGCCTCGAATCCGTGGGTCGTGTGGCGGCCGGATTTGCGCATGATTTCAATAATCTTCTGACTGTGCTGGCAGGAAACCTCGAACTGATCCTGCAATCGACCTCCGACGACAGCATTCGCGACCTCGCCCGGCCCGCGCTGGAGGCGGCGGAGACCGGGGCGCTCCTCAATCGGCGCCTGCTGTCGCTCCGAAAAAGACGGAGGCGAGCTGCACGCCCAGTCAACCTCAACGATCGCATCATCGAATCGTTCGGGCTCATCCAACGGGCCGTGGGCGAGCAGATCTCGAGTTCAACTCGACCTCGCGGCGGACCTGTGGCTGGCTGCCGCCGATGCGGCGGAAATCGACAGCGCGGTGCTCAACCTCGTTTTGAATTCGCGGGACGCCATGCCTCAGGGAGGCGAAATCCGGATTCAAACCCGCAATCAGAGCATCGACGAGACGCTCGCCCGCGCCCGAGCGGGCCCGCTTGCGGGGGACTTTGTCTGCCTTGCCGTGACCGACAATGGAGAGGGAATGCAGGAAGATGTTCTCCGGCGCGCCCTTGATCCTTTTTTCACGACCAAAGCGGAAAGGAGGGGCGCCGGTCTCGGATTGAGCGCGATTGACAACTTCGTCAAAGAAGCAGGCGGATTCATGTGGATAAAGAGCCGGCCTGGGCGCAGGCACGACGGTTACCCTGTCCCTGCCGCGCGCCGTCGAGACTGGAACCGTATTCACACGGCCGACCCACTCTGACGACGCTGCCGCGTGGGAATGGCGAAGTCGTTCTTGTCGTCGAGGACGACGACGGGTCCGCGAAGTGACGTTGAAGCGCGTCGAGGCGCTCGGCTATGTTGCGGAGGAAGCGAACTCCGCGGCCGACGCCCGCGCACGGCTCGACGGCAAGCGGCATCGACATCGTTCTCACCGACATCGTCATGCCCGGCGACATGGACGGCGTCGACTTGGCGCGATGGATGTCCGTCCACCAACTCGGTTCCCTGCCGATCGTGTTCGCCACCGCTTTTTCGGGCCGAGCCGCCTTCGCCGAAGTGAGACGCTCCAGAGATGTCGTCACCCTGAGCAAACCTTATTCACGAAAGGCGCTGGCGCATCGGCTCTCCCGCAGCTTTCGCGAGCGCCCTCAGCGCGACGACACTTCGCTGGCGAAAACGTAACCGACGGTCCGCACGCTCTTGATGAGCCGCGGCTCGTCGGTCGGTCCCTCGAGCTTGCGTCGGAGCCGAGCGACGTGCCCGTCGAGCGTGCGGTCGAGCGGCGACCAATCGCGCCCCAGAACCGCCGCGCAAGTTCGTCACGGGAGAGCACGCGCGCTGGGTTCTCGACGAATAGGACCAACAGCCGGAACTCCGCGTCGGTCAGATCGATCAAATCGCCATCAGTCGACCGCAGTTCCCGTTTGACGAGGTCAAGGACGTAGTGGTTGAAGGCGCGAATGCGCGCGGCCGACGCCTGCCAGGACTCCTCGGAAGGAACGAGGGGTTCTGCATAACGCCTGAGGACACTCTGGATTCGCAGCATCGTTTCGCGCAGATTGAATGGTTTGACAATGTAGTCGTCCGCTCCGTGCTCGAGACCGACGATCCTGTCGATTTGACGGTCCTTACCCGTGATCATCACTAAAGGCACGTTGCGGATCGCCCTCATCTCCCGTGCCAATTGAAGCCCATCGGTCTGACCCAGCTTCAGATCGAGTGTCACGAGGTCGACCTGCGTCTCGTCGAAGGCTTTGAGCGCATCCCGCCTGCTGGACGCCTCGAGAACAGCAAATCGCTCCGTTTCGAGAGCGCGCCGGAGCACCCGCCGCACCTCGGGTTCATCGTCAACGACGAGGACTGTTCTCGCGTGCGACACCCTTTGCCCCTACCACTTATTGCCTCCTGCCACATCGCGACGGCGAGAGAGCCCGATCTGTGCAAGGACGAAGTTTACCTACGGCAAACTCGCCGACCTTGATCTGCGTCAAGGTCGTGACGGTCGGGCGGTGTAAACGGGCGAACATACAATTCTGCACAATTCTCTTGAGGCGGGATCCGGCCTCCGACGCTATCGTCGTTGCCTAAATCTGTAATCGCAAAGCGATCGGAAGTCGCACTTTAGAAACGGTAAAAGTAACTGTGGAGCCCCTCAAGTTATGCACGCGACGCTCTCGCGTGATCGGGAGACAATATGACAGTTTGTGGCAAAGGAGAGCCACGTGAATAAGTGGTTCGTAGGAACTGTGAACAGGTTGCCAGGGCAGCCGCAATTCAGTTTCATCTGGATGATGGAAGAATTCGCGACCGAGGCGGCGGCGAGGTGTTACGCGAAAGACGCATTGATCAGAGGATTGCGGGTGGAGGCGGGAACGCTGCCGGAGATACGGCCGGGGATTCGAATTGGCTGGCGCGAGGCCGCAGATTGGGCCGCATCAAGAGACGCAGCGTCATCGTCCGCTGGCCGTCACCAGAGCTTCGGCGGAGGCGTTAGAACCAAGTTCGAAGCGGGTGCGACTTCAGGGGATTGCCGAGTTGGTTTGCCGTTCAACCACAGGGAGGACGGGCCATGACGGATCTTCGCGCCGAAGTTTCAAACGCACTTCACTGGAATCCGGCGATCCCCCGTCACAAGGTCGCCGCCGAGGTGGACGGCGGCTCGATCACTCTGCATGGCGTCGTCGACCGGGCATACCAGAAGTCGTACGCGGAGGCGATCGCCCGCCGAGTGCCGGGCGTGGTCGAGGTCAGGAACAAAATCGCCATTCGTGCTGCTGTGGAATTCAGTCAGCCGATCTTGCTTTCTTAAGTCTCGAATGGCGTTTCGGCGCCGAGGGCGTACCCCCGCAATGTTCCAGAGTTACTCTTATCAGGTCTACGAAATGGTCCACCTAGGGCTCGCCCCCGCGCGCGCGGTTTCGGACGCGGCCCATTTCCTGTTCCACAATCCCTGGAACCCGCTGTCCAGCACGGCGCTCGGCCGCAACATCTCGGCGGGCGCCGAGCTTTTCGAACGGATGACGCGCCGCTACGGCAAGCCGACCTTCGGACTGGACGAGATCGAGGTCGACGGCGTGGCTTATCCGGTTCTCGAGGACGTCGTCTGGAGCCGGCCGTTCTGCAACCTCCTCCGCTTCGTTCGCCCCGACTTTCCCGGCGCAGACGGACAGCCGAAGCTATTGATCGTCGCACCCATGTCCGGCCATTACGCCACCTTGCTGCGCGGTACGGTAGAAGCCTTCCTGCCCTATTGCGACGTCTACATCACCGACTGGACGGATGCGCGGATGGTCCCGCTCGCGGTCGGGACGTTCGATCTCGACGATTACATCGACTATCTGCGCGCGATGCTCGATCACCTCGGACCAGGAGTCCATACACTCGGCGTTTGCCAGCCGTCCGTGCCTTTGCTGGCGGCAGTGGCGATCATGGAAGCGAACGGCGATTCCAACGCTCCGGCCAGCATGACGCTCATGGGCGGGCCGATCGACACAAGGCGCAGCCCGACCGAGGTCAACAAGCTCGCCGAGCAGCGCGGCGTGGAATGGTTTCGTCGCAACTGCCTGCACCCGGCGCCGATCCCTTATCCAGGCTTCGGCCGCGAGGTCTATCCGGGTTTCCTTCAGCTTTCCGGGTTCATGGCGATGAACCTCGATCGCCATGTGAACGCCCATTTCGACATGTTCAACCATCTGGTGACCGGCGATGGCGACTCGGCCGAGAAGCATCGCGAGTTTTACGACGAATATCTCGCCGTGATGGATCTGGACGCCGCCTATTACATGCAGACGGTCGAAACGGTGTTCATTCGTCACGCTCTGCCGAAGGGCGAGATGAGGCACCGCGGCCAGCCGGTCGATCTCGGCGCCATCCGCAACTGCGGCCTGATGACGGTCGAGGGCGAAAACGACGACATTTCCGGCGTCGGGCAGACCTACGCGGCGCAGGAACTTTGCGTGAACATCCCCCCGGCGAAGAAGCTGCACTACCTTCAGACTGAGGTCGGCCACTACGGCGTGTTCAACGGCTCACGCTTCCGCAAGGAGATCGCGCCACGCATCCGTAGGTTCCAGGCCTCGATCGACGCGGTCCCCGCGAAGGTGAACGGCAGGAGGGCTTCACATGAGGTGCTGGCGACGGTCCAGGCCCCGCTACGAATGGAAAGCGGCGCTCGCGCCCCGTCGCTTCGGCAGGCCGCCAAAGATGTCCCTTCATGCGAAAAACTCTCGAGGAATGGAAAAGGGCCTCGGACGGCCGAAGCCGTTTTATTTCCTATCTGACCTCACAGTTTGAGTCACGAAGCGTCTGGGAGGAATTGTAAGATGTCTGACTGGAAAGTTCTCTACCGAGACGATCTCGATCGGGACAGGACTTCTCGGAGCATTCCAAGCAAAGAAGACGCCCTCAAGCAGGCAAGAAACCTCTACATTCACGAGCGGGCCGAATTATATCTAATTGAAGGACCTAACGGCCAAGCGTTGCCCAAAGAAGAAATCATGCGTTGGGTGTCGTCCAACAAGTGGTAGCTCGCGAGGGCGCGCTACGGAAGGTCTTCGTACAACATTGCCCGCCGGGGTCCGGCGCAGTTAGTCGCCGCGCGCTGGTGTTCACGGGCGCGCGTAGCCTGACCTTCTTTATGGTTCCGATGCTCGACAGGCTCGCTTCATGACGCTTCTCATCACACATCCGGCGTGTCTCCTGCACGAAATGGGACCGGACCACCCCGAACGGCCCGATCGCCTGCACGCTATCGATCAGGCTTTCGAATGCGAGACCTTCCAGATGCTGTCGCGCGATGTCGCGCCGCGAGCCGATGAAGCGGCGATCGCCCGCGTGCACCCGGCCGACTATGTCGAGGCGCTGCGCGCCGCCGCGCCGACGCAAGGCTACACCGTCGTCGACCAGGACACGTCGATGTCGCCGGCCACCTTCCAGGCTGCGCTGCGCTCGGCGGGGGGAGCGCTTTTCGCCGTCGACGAGGTCATGACCGGCAAGGCGACCAACGCCTTCGTGGCGACCCGTCCGCCCGGCCATCATGCGGAAACCCGCAATCCGATGGGCTTCTGCTTCCTCAACAATTCCGCCATTGCGGCGCGTCATGCCCAAGTGGCATACGGCGCAGAACGCGTTGCAATCATCGATTTCGACGTCCATCACGGCAACGGCACCCAGCATATCTTTTGGGACGACCGGGACGTCATGTATGCTTCGACCCACGAGATGCCGCTTTTTCCCGGGACCGGCGAGCTCGGCGAACGAGGCGAGCACGACCAGATCGTCAACGCGCCGTTGCGTGCAGGCGATACCGGAGACGCTTTTCGCGAGGCGATGGGGGAGGCGATTTTGCCGAGACTGGCGGACTTCGCGCCGGACCTTCTGATCGTCTCGGCCGGCTTCGACGCTCACCGCCGCGACCCGCTCGCCAATCTCAATCTTGTCGAGGAGGATTTCGTTTGGATCACGCGGAAGCTGATGGAGCTGGCGCAGAAGCGTTGCAATGGCCGCGTCGTGTCGGTGCTGGAAGGCGGCTATGATCTGCAAAGCCTTGCCCGTTCGGTCAGCGCCCATGTCGCAACGCTAATGGAGGGCTGAGAACGCCATCCGCGCGGTCGCCCTCTGCCCATTGACGGCATTGGCTTGCCCATATTGTACAATACTAATGAGTAATATAATCGTACGCCAGGACTTAGCCCAACTTGAGCAGTTTGGCGGCGGTTTTCACGTTTTTGCGCAAGGCGGCGTCAGTTAGATCAAGTAGTTGGAGGTCGGGCGAGGCGAGTTTGAGCGTGTAGTGACGACCTAGGGTATTTTCGAGGGCGCCGTTGTCGGTTCAAATGGCGCATGTACTTGCGCCATACGATTCGCAAGAAGGACGGGAAGGTTCATCGCTATTGGACGTTGGTGCGCAGCGTTCGGGTCGGCCGGCGGGTGATCCAGCAGACGGTCGCACATCTTGGCGAGCTCGACGAGAACGGACGGATCGCGGCGCGCGCGCTTGCGCGCCGGCTGATCGGCGTCCCTGAAGAAGCGCCGCTGTTCAACGACGGCAGCCAACATCTGTCGGCGCCTGTTCGACTGAAGGGCGTTCGTATTGAGCGCTCGCGCCAGTTTGGCGATGTCTACTTGGCGCTCGCCCTGTGGCGTGCGGTGGGCCTCGAAGAGTTGTGCCGGCGGCTGCTTCCAATGGGCCAGGAGCGGGTCGCATGGGCGAAGATGGCGGCGGTGCTGGTGACGGCTCGGCTGTGCGAGCCGTCGAGCGAGCTGCACATTGCCGAGGACTGGTATCGTCGAACGGTGCTTGGCGATCTGCTGCAGCTCGGCGAGGAGGAGGTCAACAAGGATCGGCTCTATCGCGCGCTCGATCGACTGCTCGCGCACAAGGGGGCCGTGGAACGGCATCTGTCCGAGCGTTGCGGAGAGCTGTTCGCAATCGAGAACGACGTGCTGCTCTACGACATGACGAGCACCTATTTCGAAGGCCAGGCGAAGGCGAACCCGCAGGCGCAGCGCGGCTATTCCCGCGATCATCGCCCCGACTGCAAGCAAGTCTGCATCGCCCTTGTCGTGACCTTTGACGGCTTTCCGCTCGGCTACGAGGTGTTCGCCGGCAACACCCACAACTCCAAGACCTTGCAGACGATCGTGGCCACGATGGAGGCGCGGCACGGCGTGCTGGGGCGCGTCTGGATCGCCGACCGCGGCATGGCCAGCGCCGAGAATCTGGCGTGGCTGCGCGAGACCGGCCGGCGCTACATCATCGGCGCGCCGAAGTCGGAGCTGAAGAAGTTCGGCTCCGAGCTCGCTCGCCCGGATGGCTGGCGCATGGTGCAAGAAGGCGTCGAGGTCAAACTCGCGCGCCATCCCGAGACCGACGAGATCGCGATCCTTTGCCGCTCCGACGACCGACGCAGCAAAGAGCGAGCGATGCACGACAAGTTCAGCCGGCGGATCGAGCAGGCGCTCGAACGCCTGTCCGCTCGCATCGCGCGCTCAACGAAACCGCTTAATCCGGCGACGGTGAACCGGCAGATCGGCCGCATCCTCGAGCGAAACCAGCGCGCCGCCGCCCGCTTCGCCATCACGTTGGAGCCTGACGCGTGCCCGGCGGGCTTCCGGCTCAACGTCGCTTGCGACGCCGCGTTCGACAATTGGGCCGCGATCTCGGAAGGAGCCTATCTTCTGCGTTCGAACATCAGCGATTGGAGCGATCAGCAGCTGTGGAAGGCGTTAGCCGGCCCCCCTTCGAGCAAAATGCAGGGCGACGCTAAACGGGGTCGTAAGCCTTTGAAATCCTGAAGCGCCGACGCTAAACTGGCGCTAAATGGCGGTAGCGCCATTCTCCGGCTCGCGGCCTGCGGCGCAGGAGGGGCTGATCCCCCGCCCGCCAGGCCCACCCTCCTGGTTCTTCGACCGCTGCTTGACGCCCGTCGCCTCACCGCTTGCGGTAGCGCTCGCAGAGCAGGTCGAACAGCGCCCGCGCCGCCTGGATCTCGCCGCCCGCCGGTCCGTGCGCCCGCGGCTTGGGGTTCCAGGCGTAGACGTCGAAATGCGCCCAGGACCTGGCCTTGTCGACGAACCGTCTGAGGAACAGCGCCGCGGTGATCGAGCCGGCCATGCCGGCGCCCGTGCCCGAATTGCTGACGTCGCCGACAGTCCCCTCGATCATCGCCTCGTACGGCCGCCAGAGCGGCATCCGCCAGACCGGATCGGCCGCCTTGGCGGCGCGCTCGGCGATCGCGGCGGCGAGCCGCTCGTCGTCGGTGTAGAAGGGCGGCAGGTCGGGGCCGAGCGCGACCCGCGCCGCGCCGGTCAAGGTGGCGAAATCGAACAGAAGCTCCGGGGCGTCCTCGTCGGCGAGCGCCAGCGCGTCGGCGAGGATCAGCCGACCTTCCGCGTCGGTGTTGCCGATCTCGACCGCGAGGCCCTTGCGGCTCACGATTACGTCGCCGGGCCGCATCGCCGGAGCCGAGATGGCGTTCTCGACGATCGGCACGATGACCCTGAGTCGCAGGTCGAGGCCCGCCTCCATGATGAGCCGCGCCAGGGTCAGCGCGGTCGCGCCGCCCCCCATGTCCTTCTTCATCAGCTCCATTCCGGAAGCCGGCTTGATGTCGAGGCCGCCGCTGTCGAAGGTCACGCCCTTGCCGACGAGCGTCACCTTCGGCGCGCTGTCGCGCCCCCAGATGAAATCAACGATCCTCGGCGGCTCGGCGGCGGCCCGCCCGACGGCGTGAACGAGCGGGAAATTGCCGGCGATCAGGTCGTCGCCGCGGATCATGCTTACGCTCGCGTCGAAGTGCTCGGCGAGCTTCACCGCCCGCTGCTCGAACTCGTGCGGTCCGAGCACGTTGGCTGGTGCGTTGACGAGATCGCGGCCAAAGGCGATCGCGGCGGCGATGCGCTCGATGCGGCCCGCATCGACGCCTTCGGGCGCGACGAGGCTCGGGCCTGGCGCAGGATCGGACTTGAAGCGGTCATAATGGTAGAGCCCGAGCAGAAATCCGAGCGCCGCGAGGTCGGCGTCGGCCGGCGGGTTGGCGAAACGGTAGACTCCCTTGGGCAGCGTGGTCGCGAGCTTGCCCGCGGCGAGCGGATCGCGCGACGGCGCCTCGGGAGCATCGACGCCGAACAGCGCGCCGGCGAGCTTTCCGCCCTCCCCCGGCAGGAGCTGCAGCCGTCCCGCCTTCGGCGCGAAGCCGCAATTCTCGGCGAAAGCGGCGGCCGCATCTCCGATCGAGGCCTTCACGCTCTCCCAGTCGGCGGCGCTGACGAACCAGATGGGAACGGCGTCGAACGCCGGATGCGCGAAGACGGACAAGTGATGAGCTCCCTTGAAGCGGAAAGGCGCCGCGCCTTACCACGGATCTGACCTCCGCCTCTACCGACGATGTTTGGGCAGGCTTGACACCGCGCGGCTCTGCGCCCGTTATGCGCCGCAAATCGCAAAGAGCGCGCCAAGCTTCCATCGCCCTGAATTCGCGCGCGCCGTGGAGGTTGCTTTGTCCGAGATCAGCGAGAAAGCGAAAGTCCGCCTGCTCGGCGGAGACCCGGTGGAGCGGTTGACGTCCCCTTCTCTTCAGCCAGCGGCTGACGGCGCGCCCTCTCCCCCGCCCGCGGCGGCGCCGAACACGGCGGCGCCTGTATTCCTGTCCGATTCCGCGGAAGGCGCCGATGTGCTCGAGGTGGCCGCCGTCGTCCAACCGCTGGCGCAGCTTTGCGTGAGTGGGCAGGTCCAGACGCCGTTCCTGGCGGCGATTGCGGGCGGGCCCGGAGCGGGCAAGACCTTCGCGTTGAAGCGGCTCGCCCGGGCGATCGAGGCGTGCGCCGGCGCGTCCGGAGCCCTCAAGCGCGTGGTTGTCGCAAGGGTCGATGCGTCCGACGGCGCCGAAGCAGCCGTCGCGCTCGCGAGCGCCGCCTATGCGGCCCTCGACAGCGAGCCGGGCGGGGTTGATTATTCGGCGTTGCTCGACGAGTTCGACGCATGCCGGCGGCGATCCGTTGCGGGCGGCCAAAGCCGCCTCTGATCGCCATGACGACACCGTCCGCAAGCTAGAGGCCGAGCGCGTGCAGCGCGACGAGGTCGAGGCGCGCGCCGCCCGGCTCGCCGACGCGCTGCTTTTCGAAACCCCCGGTTCGCGCGTCGACGTCTTCGCCCGCGCGCGGCGCGGCGCGATTGACGCCCGCCTCCGACGCTTCGGCCTCGCCGGATCCGACGCCGGCGCCAGCTATCGTGACCTCGTGCGCGACATGGAAACCATGGGAACCGGCGGACGAGCCAGCGTCGCATTGCGTTCGATCTGGGCCTATGCCGGCCAGCGAAGGCTTCTGCTGTGGGCGATCGGCGCTTTCATCCTCGGAGCCGCCGTCAGCTTCCTGCATGGAGACGCCGCGCAGTCCGCGATCCACGGCGCCGCAGCGCAGGTCGCGCCGGCTGGAGACTGGATCGCGGCGCACGGGACGTGGTTCGAGCGGGCCGCGCAGATCCTGTACCTCCTCGGCGCCTTGGCGCTTGCGCTGAACCTCTGGCGCGCCATCAGCTTTTCGAGCTCTGCTGCTCCGCGGAGCGCAACTCCTCAATCTCGACGTGCGCGACCGGCGCCGCGATCTCGACAATCGCCTCGCGCGCCTCAATCAGCGAGTGGCCGCCCTGTCGGCCGAGGCGGAGGCGGCCGCGAGGCGAGCGGAAGCGGCCGCCCGCCGCGCTGGCGGAAAGACGGCGTCCCGCGCGCCCGGCCCGGATTTCCTCGAGGCCCGCCACGTTCCGGCGGCAGCGGCGCGAGCCTTTCTGTCGGCGCTTGGCGAGCGCCTCAGTCAGGGCCCTGCGGCCGGCGCCCCGGACCGACTCGTTTTCGTCATCGACAATCTCGACGCGCTGCCGGCGAGCGCAGCGATTGCCTGGATCGAGACGGCGCAAAGCGTCATCGGCGCAAGCTCGATCGGCGTCATGGCCCTCGATCCCGCGAGATTTGTCGAACTCGCTCGGCGGTCCTCGCGAAGCCTGCTCCAGGCTCGAAAAGTGGCTGCAGGTCGTCGTCAACCTGCCCCGACGGGTGGACCTGGATGGCGAGCGAATCGTTGCGAGGCTGCTCGCGACCGATGGACACGCTACGCCTGTTCGTTTCGTCCCAGAGATCGGGACCGCGCTCACAGAGCCGCTGTCGGCGACAGAAGCCACGCTCCTGACCGCGCTTGCGCCGCTGGCGGCGCATTCCCCGCGCGGCGCCAAGCGGTTCCTGAACGCCTACCGGCTCGCGCGCTGCTCGAACGCGTCTCGCCCTGTCGTCGCCCTGATGCAGGCGGTCGCCTTCGCCGACGAGGACGCGCGGGCCGCGATGCATAGCCGGCTCGTCGGCGGCGCCGGCGAACTGGGCGACTTCGACGAGCCCGAGGCGCTCGCCAAGGCGGTCAAGAGCGCCCGCGCCGCCAACAATGGCGCGATCGCGGTCGCCGATGCGCGATCGGCCGAAACGGTAGCGCGCCGCTACGTGCTGTCATTCTGACCGGAGCGGTGGCGGCGGCTCAGGCGCCGCCGCATCAGCCAGCGCGTCGGGGAGCTTCGACTGCACCCAGCCGCCACCCAGCGCGACGACCAGATCAACGACGTCGGTCTGAAGCTGCGCCTGCGTCGACAACAGCGACTCTTCCGCCGCAAGCTGCTGCTCTTCGGCGGTGACGACGGTGGTGAACGCCTGGGTCCCGGCCTGATATTCGTTGAGTGCGATCTGGGTCGCCTGCCGCGAAATCCGGACGTCCTCCGCCTGCACTTTCGCCTCTCTCGAGAGGATGCGGATGCCGGCGAGGTTATCCTCCACTTGCTGGATCGCCGTCAGCACCGTCTGTCGATAGGTCCCCACTTCCGACTTGTACGTCTGTCGGGCCGCCTCGACCTGCGCCCCGGTCAGGCCGCCGTTGAACACGGGCTGGACGAGCGAGGCGCCGAACGACCAGACAGGATTGGATGGCCCGAAACTCGCGGCGAAAGGGTTGCCGGAGTAGCCGAGCAGCCCGGACAGCGACACTTCAGGAAAATAGCCGGCGAACTCCACGCCGATCTGCGCGTTGGCCTGTCGCATCGACTCCTCTGCCGCCGCGACGTCGGGCCTGCGCTCGAGCAGGGACGACGGCAGACGCACGGGAATCGATGGGACGCGCGTCGACAGGGTCCCGTGACCGATCGACAACCCGGCCGGCGGCCGGCCCATCAGCACCGCGATCGCATGCTCGCTCTGGGCGCGCGACACGCCGGCTCCGATGAGCTGCGCCTGGGCGTTGAGCACTTGCGCCTGGGCTGTGATGACGTCGGACTTGGCGGCCGTACCGGCGTTGTATTGGTTCTGGGTGATCGTCAGAGAATGCTTGTAGTCCACGACCGTCTTGGTCAGCAGGTCCTCCAGCGAGTCCGCCTGGCGCAACGTGACGTACGCGGTCGCCAGCGCCGATTGAGCCGACAACGTCGCGTTCGCGAGGTTGGCGGCGGACACTCCCGCGGCCCCCTGCTGGACTTCGATCTCGCGCCTGACCAAGCCCCAGATGTCGAGCATCCACTGGCCCGACGCTTCCGCCGTCAGGGTTGTCGCGCCGTTCGACCGGGTGGCTGAAGCATTTCCGGTGACAGTCGGAAACAGGCCGGACTTGGCCTCATTGATAAGCGCGACCGCCTCGCGGTAGTTAGCCAGGTCGGCGATGACCGTCTGGTTGGAAATGGCTACCGCGGGCTCGAGTCGATCGAGCTCCGGATCATGGAAGACGCTCCACCAGTCGCCCTTGGGTTCGGCGGCGCGCGGGGTTGCGATCTTCCAGCCCGCGATCTCCTTGTACTGAGGAGAGACGACCGCCGCCGGCCGCACGAAATCGGGACCAACCGGCGCGCAGCCGGCGAGCGCAGCCGCCGACGCAAAAGCGGTCGCCAGGATCGCCGCGCGCAGCGTCAGCTCGCACTTGCAAGCGGCTCCGGATTGGCGCGCAAGTAATATCGATTCCACAGCCGCCCCAGCCACTTCCCAAACGAGTCGAGGTAAATGAAAACCACCGGCGTCGTATAGAGCGTCAGGACCTGACTGACGATCAAGCCGCCGACAATGGTGATTCCGAGCGGGTGCCGCAGCTCTGACCCCTCGCCCGTTCCGAAAGCGAGCGGCAGGGCCCCGAAGATCGCCGCGCAGGTTGTCATCATGATCGGACGGAAACGCAAAAGGCAAGCCTGCTCGATTGCCTCGCGCGTGTTCAACCCTTGCCGCTCGGCCTCCAGCGCGAAGTCGACCATCATGATCGCGTTCTTCTTCACAATGCCGATCAGCAACAGCACGCCGATCGCCGCGATGACGGTGAACTGCGTATTGAACAGCCACAAGGCGAGCGCCGCTCCGACGCTGGCCGAAAGCAGCGTCGACAGAATGGTGATCGGATGGATAAGGCTCTCGTAGAGAATGCCGAGCACGATGTAGATCGTCAGCAGGGCCGCTGCAAACAGCATCGGCATGTTGGATTGCGATTGCTGATAGGTCGCCGCGGTGCCGGCGAAGGCGCCGTGCACCGTCGAGGGCATGCCGATGCGCTGGATCGCATTGTCGATTTCGGTCTTGGCTTCGCTCAGCGCCCGGCCAGGCGCCAGATTGAACGAGATCGTCGAGGCGGCGAACAATCCCTGATGGTTGACGCTGAGAGGCGTATGTCCCCGCGAGAAACGAGCGAAGGCCGAGAGCGGGACCATCCTCTCGAGCGACGTCGAGACGGCCGCGCCGGTTGACGCGCTCATGTGTCCGCTGGCCGCGAGTGCGTTGGTTGCGAGATTGCGAGCAGAATCCGCCGCGATCGTCGCGGCGGTGTTGCCCGCTCCGGTGGTCGAGGCATAACTCCCCGCGGGGAGGCCCGTCTGCTGCACCCCGGTCGGATTGGCGCCAGAGGTCGAGACGTAAAGGTCGCTGAGCGTGCGCGGATCCTGCCAGTAGCGCGGGGCGACCTCCATGACGACATGGTATTGGTTCTGCGCGCTATAGATTACCGAAACCTGGCGCTGGCCGAACGCGTCGTAGAGTGTGTTGTCGATCGGATTCAGGGTGAGGCCCAGCCGCATCGCCGTGTCGCGGTCGATGGCGACATCGGTCTCGAGCCCTCCCTGCTGCTGGTCGGAATTGACGTCCTTGAGGACGTCGCTGTGCATGAGCTCCGCGGTCAGGATCGGCGCCCATTTGTAGAGCTGGGACGTATCATCGGAGAGCAGCGTGTACTGATATGTTGCGTTGCTTTGGCGCCCGCCGGTCCTGAGGTCCGAGACTGCGACCATGTAGAGGCGCGCCCCCGCGACCTGGGCGAGTTTGCCGCGCAAGCGGTTTACGACCTCGTCGGCGGTGACCTTCCGCTCCGAGAACGGTTTCAGCGAAAGGTAGACGAAGCCTGAGTTGGTCGAGCGCCCCCCGGTGAAGCCGACGACGCTGGCGACGGCAGGATCGTCCTGGACGATCGTCTGCAGCTGCTTGAGCTTCTCCCGCATGGACTGGAACGAGATGCTCTGATCGCCCTGGATCGAGCCGATGATCAGGCCCGTGTCCTGCACCGGAAAGAGCCCATAGCTCATCTGGTAGCGGAACATGTAGTAGTTGAGCCCGATCGTAGCCAACAGCGAGAGCAGAACAGCGCCGGGATGATGCAAGACGATGCGCAGCGTCCGCCGGTAGAACGCCAGCATCGCGTCGAAGACATGTTCCGTTGCGCGATAGAGGCGCCCGTGGTTGGCGATCCGATGGCGCGGGAGGATGAGAGCGCACATCATCGGCGTCGTCGTCAGAGACACCACGAGCGAGATCATCACCGCCACGGAAAGCGTGAGGGCGAATTCGTTGAACAGACGCCCGACAATCCCGCCGAAGAAGATTAGCGGCGCGAACACTGCGATCAACGACAGACTGATCGAGAGGACGGTGAAGCCGACCTCGTTGGCCCCCTTGATGGCTGCCTGGAGGCGCGGCATGCCCTCCTCGAGATAGCGCGAGATGTTTTCGAGCACGACGATCGCGTCGTCGACGACGAAGCCGGTCGAAATGGTCAGCGCCATCAGCGACAGGTTGTCGAGGCTGAAGCCGAGCAGATACATCACTCCGAACGAGCCGATGATCGAGGTCGGCACCGCGACGCTCGGAATCGCGGCGGCGCGCACGCTCCGCAAGAAGGCGAACACCACCAGGATCACCAGGAGGACCGCTATGATCAGCGTCTTCTCGGTGTCGGCCAGGGATTGGCGAATGGTCTTCGATCGGTCGACCGCGACCGTCAGATCGACGTCGCCGGGCAACGAGGCGGCCAGGCGAGGGAGTTCTGCCCGCACGTTGTCGATTGCTTCGATGATGTTGGCGCCGGGTTGGCGCGACAGCACGACGGCGACCCCTGGCTTGCCATTCACGAGCCCCGCGTTCCGTAGGTCCTCGACCGAGTTGGTGACTTCGGCGACGTCGGACAGTTTGACCGCAGCGCCGTTGCGATAGGCGATCACCAGATCGCGGTATTGCGCCGCTTTGGTCGCTTGGTCGTTGGAGTAGATCTGATAATGAGCGTTGTCGTCCTCGATCGCGCCCTTGGGGCTGTTGGCGTTGGCGGAGGCGAGCGCGGCGCGGATGTCCTCGAGGCCGATGCCGTAATGGAAGATCGCCGTCGGGTTGACTTCGACACGCACGCCCGGCAGCGCGGAGCCCGAGACGTCGACCTCGCCGATCCCCGGCAACTGCGACAGGCGCTGCTGGAGGATATTGGACGCGATATCGTAGAGCTGGCCGGCGGCATGGGTCGACGACGTCATGGCGATAACCATGATCGGCGCGTCGGCGGGGTTGACCTTGTGGTAGGTCGGGTTCTGGCGCAGGCTAGTCGGCAGGTCGACGCGCGCCGCGACAATCCCCGCCTGGACGTCGCGGGCCGCGCCGTCGATGTTGCGATTGAGTCCGAACTGCAACGTGATGCGCGTCGAACCGAGCGTGCTCTGCGACGTCATTTCGTTGACGTCGGCGATCTGACCGAGATGACGCTCGAGCGGCGCGGCGACCGTGGTCGCCATGGTGTCCGGACTCGCCCCGGGCATGTTCGCCTGGACCGAGACGATCGGGAAATCGACCTGCGGCAGCGGCGAGACCGGCAGCTGAGAATAACCAAGCAGACCTGCGAAGATGATTCCAATCGTCAGTAGCGTCGTGGCGACTGGCCTGCGAATGAAGATTTCCGAGAAGCGGTTGTTCACGTCGATTCCGCGGCCAGCCTCGCATCCGTCGCTCCGAGGCCGAAACGCTCCCCGAGCCTCTCGAAGAAGAGATAGATGACCGGCGTCGTATAGAGCGTCAGCACCTGGCTGAATGCCAGCCCACCGACGATGGCGAGGCCGAGAGGATGGCGCAGCTCCGAGCCGACGCCCGAGCCCAGCATCAGGGGCAGCGCGCCAAAGATGGCGGCGACAGTCGTCATCAGGATGGGCCTCAGCCGCAGGAGACAGGCGTGATAGATCGCCTCGCGCGCGGGCATGCCTTCCCGGCGCTGCGCCTCGAGCGCGAAGTCGATCATCATGATCGCGTTTTTCTTGACGATGCCGATCAAGAGGACGATTCCGATCACGCCGATGATGTCGAGGCCGGCGCCGGCTGCATTCAGCGTCAAAAGCGCGCCGATGCCCGCCGACGGCAGCGTGGTCAGTATCGTGATCGGATGGATGAAGCTCTCGTAGAGCACCCCGAGAACGATATACATGGCCGCAATTGCCGCACCCAGCAGAAACACCTCGTTCGAAAGCGCCGATTGGAACGCCTGCGCGGCGCCCTGGTAGCTGATCGCAAAGCTCGGCGGCAGATCGATGTCGGCCAACGCCGCGTTGATCGCCGTCTCCGCCTCGCCGAGCGAGGCGCCGCGGGCCAGGTTGAACGAGATGGTCGTCACCGGGAATTGCTTGAGGTGCGAGATCTGCAGCGGCGAGGTCTTGACGACGAAGTTCGCGACCGCGTTTAGCGGCGTCTGTCCCGAGGTCGACGCTGCGGAAGGAAGATAGAGGGAGTTGAGCGATTGTAGCGATCGCGCCATCTTCGGATCGATGTCGAGTATGACGCGGTACTGGTTGGATTGGGTGAAGATGGTGGAGATGATGCGCTGCCCGTAGGCGTCGTAGAGCGCGTTGTCGACGATCGCCGGCGTGATGCCGAAGCGGGCGGCCTGGGCGCGGTCGAGATCGACCAGGACCGAACGCCCATTCGGCTGCAGGTCGCTCGCGACGTCTACGATGGACGGAATCTCGGAGAGCCGCTGCAGAACTTTCGGAGTCCATTCCTGTAGCGTGGACAGATTCTGGTTCTCCAGCGTGAACTGATACTGGGTCGCGCTGACCGCGGTGTCGATCGACAGATCCTGAACAGGCTGCATGAACAGCGAGATGCCGACGACCCCCGCCGTCTCCCGCTGCAACCGCCGGATGATCTCGCTCGCGCTCGCTTTGCGGTGCGCGTGGGGCTTCAGATTGATGAGAAAGCGCCCCGAGTTCAAGGTGACGTTCGAACCATCGACGCCGATGAACGAGGACAGGCTTTCGACGTCCGGATCGCCCAGAATGGCCCGCGCAAGCGCCTGCTGGTGGGCCGCCATCTGGTCGAAGGAAATATCCTCGGCCGTCTGCGTCACACCCTGAATGACGCCGGTGTCCTGGATTGGAAAGAAGCCTTTCGGGATTGTCACATAGAGGTAGCCGGTCAGGAAGAACGTGCCCAGCGCGACGAGGAGCGTGATCCCCTGGTGGTCGAGGACGATCCGCAAGGTCGAGGCGTAGAAGCTCGTCAGCGCGCGGAAGAAGCGGCCGCCGCTCGCCTCGTGGCCGCCCGTCGCGCGCAGAAGCTTAGCGCAGAGCATCGGCACGAGGGTCAGCGAGACGAAGGCGGAGATGACGATGGTGGCGGCGAGGGTGATCGCGAACTCGTGAAACAACCGCCCAACGACGTCGCCCATGAACAGGAGCGGAATCAAGACCGCGATCAGCGACACGGTCAGCGAGATGATGGTGAAGCCGATCTGCGCCGAGCCCTTGACCGCCGCGTCATAGGGGCTATCGCCCGCCTCGAGGTAGCGCGCAATGTTCTCGATCACCACGATCGCGTCGTCGACGACGAAGCCGGTTGCGATCGTCAGCGCCATCAGCGACAGATTGTCGAGACTGAAGCCGAACTGATACATGATCGCGAGCGCGCCAACGAGCGACAAGGGCACCGAGAGGCTCGGGATGATTGTCGCCGGAATGTTGCGCAGGAAGAGAAAAATCACCATCACCACGAGCGCGACGGCGAGCGTCAGCTCGAATTCGACATCGCTAACGGAGGCGCGAATGGTCGTGGTGCGGTCGGTCAGGAGCTTGACCGTCACGCCCGCCGGCAGGCTTTCGCGTAAGGACGGCAGCACCGCCTTTATCCTGTCGACGACCTGAATGACGTTCGCGCCCGGCTGGCGTTGGATATTGACGATGAGGGCCGGCGTCGTGTCCATCCACGCTGAAAGGCGGCCGTTCTCCGGGGCTATCTCGACCGTCGCGACGTCGGAGAGCAGAACCGGCGCACCGTTGCGGTAGGCGACGATCGAATTGAGATAGTCCTTCGGATCGTGGATCTGGTCGTTTGCGTTGATCGAAGACGACTGCGCCGGCCCGTCGAAATTGCCTTTCGGCTCGTTGACGTTGAGATTGCTGATCGTCGTGCGTAGATCGTCGAGATTGACTCCGTAGGCGGCCAGCGCGAGCGGATTGGCGTGGATGCGCACCGCCGGCCGATGGCCACCCGAGATCGACACGAGTCCGACGCCGGGAAGCTCGGACAGCTTCGGGGCGAGCCGGCTCTCGATCAGGTCCTCGACATCAGTCAGTTTCATCGTGTCCGACGCGACGCCGAGCGTCAGGATCGGCGCATCGGCCGGATTGACCTTGGCGTAGATCGGCGGAGCCGGCAGATCGGCGGGTAACAGGTTGCCGGCCGCGTTGATCGCCTGCTGGACCTCCTGCTCGGCGATGTCGAGGCCGATGTCGAGGCCGAAGCGCAGCGTGATGACCGACGAGCCTGCGGAGCTCGCCGACATCATCTGGTTGAGGCTCGCCATCTGGCCGAACTGGCGCTCGAGCGGCGCGGTCACGGCCGAAGTCATCACCTCCGGGCTGGCGCCAGGATAGAAGGTCTGAACCTGGATGGTCGGATAATCGACCTCGGGAAGCGCCGAGAGCGGCAAGAATTGAAAAGCGGCGACGCCGACGAGCAGGATCGCGATCATCAGGAGGCTGGTCGCGACCGGCCGGTCGATGAAAATGCGGGACGGGTTCACAAGCGGGCCTCCGGCCGTCCACTGCTCATTGAGCAGGCGCGGCTTGAGCGGGCGACGCCGAACCGCTACCGTCTCCGTGACGGTGGTGGCGATGGCCGCTCCCCTCCCCTCCGACGCCGCTGAAATGGCGCTGCGGACCCTGACCTTGTCCCTGCCGCTGACCCGTATCGGCGACGGCCTCGTCGGCCAGCCTCACCTTCGCGCCGTCGCGCAGCCGGTCGACGCCGTCGATCACCACCTTGTCGCCGACCGCCAGCCCTTTCGTGATTGTGGTGGCCTTGCCGTTGACCGGCCCAATCACGACGTCGCGCTTGGAGACCGTCAAGTCATCGTTGAGGAGATAAACGAAATTGCCCGACGGTCCGAGCTGGACCGCCGCGTTCGGCGCGAGCACGACGCCCGTCAGCGTGTCGACGAGGAGGCGGACGTTGACAAACTGCTGCGGAAACAGGACCCCGTTAGGATTGTCGAACGTCGCCCGCATCCTGATCGTGCCGGTCGTGTTGTCGATCTGGCTGTCGTAGGTCGTCAGCGTTCCCGTCGCGAGCTCCTTCACGTTGGCGCGATCGAACGCGGTGACTTTCAGTGTGGCCCCGGAATTGAGCCGTTCGGCGATGCGCGGCAGATTGTCCTCGGCGGTCGGGAAAATGACGCTGATCGGATCGATCTGGGTGATGACGACGATCCCGGTCGCGTCGGATGGCTGCAGGTAATTGCCGGGGTCGACCAGGCGCAGCCCGACGCGGCCGGTGACCGGTGAGATGATGTGGGTGTAGTCGAGGTTGACTTGCGCCGTCTGCACCGCCGCCTGGTCGGTCTGAATGGCAGCCTTGTCCTGCAAGACAAGCATCTGCTGGTCAACCACCTGCTGCTTCGAGATCGAATCCTGCTTGCTGAGCGTCTCGTACCGGCCGAGGTCGCTCTGCGCCTGGGCGAGCAAGGCCTGATCCTTGGCGAGCTGGCCCTTGGCCTGGGCGAGCGCGGCCTGATAGGGGAGCGGATCGATCTGGGCGAGGAAATCGCCCTTCTTCACGATCTGGCCCTCGCTGAACCCGACCTCCATGAGCTTGCCGGCGATCTGGGTCCTGATGGTCACCGTCTCGAACGGCGTGACCGTGCCCAAGGCGTCGATGGTGATCGGCATGTCGCCGAGCGTCGCAGGCGCGACGCGCACGGTCTGCGGCGGCGGACCGGATCGGCCGGTGTTTACGCCTTCGCTTGTCGGGGTTCGCTATGTTTTCGATCTTCTGCCAGGCGAAAATCGCCGCGGCGGCCAGCACGACCACCAGCGCAATCGCCCGAGCAGCTTGCGGCTTCGGGGCGTGGGCGAGCGCTGGGGCAGCGTTCCGAGCGCGGGCGCCTTCGGGACGGCCGGAGCGGCGCGTGACGACCTCCGGTTTAACGGCCTCGTTCATTCCCTAAAGCTCACTTTATCATCCCGCTTGGCACGGATGAACCCCTGATTCAAATCAAGGTCGCGTGCGCGGCGGGGCTCGACTTCGACAGTTTTGTGTCAGCTGTCGCCTCGTGTACCGGACGGAGTTGCATTCTGGTTATCCTTGCGTCATAAGCGGCGGCCGGCGGCGACGCCGTCTAACGGATGCGGGTGTAGCTCAGGGGTAGAGCACAACCTTGCCAAGGTTGGGGTCGAGGGTTCGAATCCCTTCGCCCGCTCCAGTTTTTCTGTGTCCGGCCCGGACAGATGGGTGACGGTCTGTACCTAAGACATGGGTGACAACCTCGGGCCGAACGGGCTGTCCAGGGTGCCCCCTTTCTAAATTCGAAGGCCTTTCCTGGTCAGAACGGACGACCGGGTTAGCCCGTTCCGTCGCCGCGGTCGACGAGCTCGAGACCGTCGATTGCGGCGTTCCGCTCGGCCTCGACCCGCGTCAATGCGCGCCTCAGCTCTTCGGTGGTTGCCCGGCTGCTGCCCGACAGGACCATCCCGCCGATGGCGAGGGCGAGGGCGAAGACGGTCCGCGCCGGCGTGAAGGCCACAAGGCCGATGAGGATGGCGACCAGCAACGCCGGCCCGGCGACGACCAAGGCTCGCCCGGCCAGCGCGAACCTCCGGCTGCGCTCGATCGCCTCGCGCAGCTCCTCGATTTGAAGCTCAAGCCGCTCGATCTCATCCATCCTCCCGTGCCCGTCCTCCATGCTCCGACTTCGCTCTCAGGGAGAGGCGCCGCAATTCGTCGGCGCTGGCTCTCCTGCGAAGCGCGCAGCCATCCAGGCGACCGCGGCGTCGGCTACGTCACGAGCGATGAAGGCATGGCCGACACCAGGCAGCAGAACGAACTCCACCCGATTCCCGTTTCGGCACAGGCGCTCCCGGTAGGCTTCTGTGACCGACGGCCGCACGAGACGGTCAGCCGACCCCTGCGCGAGGAAAACTGGAATGTCCGGGGGCACGGGCCCCGGCGAATTCTCTTCCAGAAGGCGCCGCCATGGCTCTTGCTCTGCGAGACTGCCGACCCGTAGGAAGCTTTTCTCGAGCGCCTGCGTAGGTCCGCGACGGGTTAGAATGTCGAACCAGCGCTCGATGCAGAGCTTCGTCAGGCGGTCGATGACCGGCTCGGCTTGCGGGGTGACCACCTTCTCGGTCGGCGCGCCATAGACGCGCGCCCACGACCATAGCGTCATAGCCGTAATGTTGTTGCCCCCGCCGGCGCCGAGATCGTCACTCATCAGCGCGGCGAGATCGGTCGCAGGCGCAGCCGCGGCGACGCCGACGAGCTTGAGCTCCGGCGCATAGCGCGCCGCTTCGATACCGGTGAACAGCGCCGCCTGCCCGCCCTGCGAATGGCCCCATACGACGAATTGCGCTCCGGCGGCGGCCTCCGGGATCGACCTCGCCGCCCGGACGGAATCGAGGACCGCGTGCGCCTCGCTTTCGCCGACCAGATAGGGATGAACCTCGGGAGTCCCGAGCCCCGGATAATCCGTCGCCGCCACCACATAGCCGCGGTCGAGCATCGCGCGAAGCCCCTGAACCGAGCCGAAGAAGACGCGCGCGAGCGACGGCGCGCAGCGGCGGACGACTCCTGTCGTCGGATGCGCCCAGGCGACCACCGGCCGGCCGCCCGGCGGCGGCGATCCGCTTGGCGCAATCACCACGCCCGACACCTCCGACAGGCCTGCCATCGAGACCCGTGGACCAATAGCGAATTCGGTAAGCCCGAGCGCCCTCGGGAGCGCCCGGCATCGCCTCGGCGCTGATGAGTCTGCCTGAGGCAGTGGGCTCCTCCGCGAGGCTCGTGGAGATCAGGGCCGCCGGCGCAATCAAAACCAGGGCGATTCTGAGGATGCCTAGCGGGAGCCAACCGGTGATCCGCATATCTCGCCTAGGTTGGGTTTTGCGCCTCGCGCCGACTTCGCACGTTGTGACGGGAGGAATTGGGTTTGCTTTGGGCGGAATTCGCCCGCAGGTTGAATCGGCGGGCGCGCCCGCAGCCAGACCTTCGTTCAGAGCGGCAGGGCGTAGCGGCGGGCGATCTCCGCCGCCGCGCGCGCGTCCTCGATCGATATCGAACCGTTGTTGGCGGCGCGGGCAGCTTTCAGCGCCTCAACCAGCTCCGGCGGCCCGCCGACGTCGCTGAGCTCGCCCGATCCCTTGACGAGGCGATCGCGCATCGCCGCCTGCGCATCGTCGTCGGCGAAGGCGACCGCCTGCATGAGCGCCAGCACCGGCCGCGGTAAACCGGAGCAGCGCGCCAGCCGATAGGCGTTGAGGAAACGCTTGGCGTCGCGCGGCGAATCGGCGGCGAGCGGGGCAAGCGCCGCCAGCAGGGACGTTTCCGCGCTGGAAAGCGGCTCGATGAGCGCCGCCGACAGCTTCGCATTCGGCGCCGCCGCCGGCTGCCCCACGGTCGACAGAAGCCGCGCGACGACCCGTTCCCCGTCCGTCCCGTCCGGAGCCGGCAAGTTGACCGAGACCTGCAGCCATTTTCCGAACCGCCGGCGCGCTTTGCGCGGGCCGCCGAGCGTGACCGCA
>CAVVTP010000001.1:0-741718 GCA_963751165.1 uncultured Alphaproteobacteria bacterium | reverse complement strand
AGTCGGTCCAGTTCTCGCGCAGCTTCTTCGGGCACAGCACGAGCACGTTCTTGTTGCGCTTCTCTCAAACCACTTGATGACGGCCAGGGCAGTGAAGGTTTTTCCTAAACCGACGCTGTCGGCGACGATGCAGCCGCCATGTTTTTCGATTTTGGCAAGCACGGCGCGCAAGCCATCGCGCTGGAAATCGAACAACGTGCGCCAGATCGCGGTCTGCTCGAACGCCGTCTGTTGGATCAGCGCCTCTTCTGCCGCTTGGTCGGTCAGGAAGTCGCCGAACAGGTGCAGACAGAGTTCTGAAATAGACGAACTCGGGTGCGGCGTGGGCGTAGCTAGCTTGGAGTGCGCGCAGCACTTCCTCTCGCACGTCCTCGGTCAAGCCAGTGTCGTTCCATAGCTCGTCGAACCAGGCGAGCAGGTCCTCCCGGTCGCGATCGCTATCGACGATCAGATTGAGTTCGATGTTCGCGAGTTGCCCAGTCCGAGGCCGTTTATCGTGAAGTTCGAACTGCCGAGCACGGCGTGCGGACGGCGTCCATCGTCGATATGGATGAGCTTTCCGTGCAGCAGGCCGGAGCGCTTGACCGACCGTATTTCGACGCGATCCTTGATCCATTGGGCGCACCGCAACGCGGCGGCCCTCTGCCGGATTTGCTCGGTGAGACGCAGCCCGGACTTATCGAACCAGAAGGCGGGTGGCACGAGACCAGCATTGTCCGCGTCCTTCAGGAATCTCGGCTCGCCGAAGAGGAAACGCATGTGCTCGACGCCGTCCAACGTCGTGCGGAGACGATCGTAAGCGAAGGTCGTGAAATAGGCCGAGACAACGGACAGGCGGCTGTCTGGAACCGCGCGCTCAGTGATGAACTCGTGGACCGCCCCCCTGCTACGGTTATCTCTGATGCCCGATCGTCCCGTTCTCACGCCCACTCCTCATTCAACGTCGCCTGATGCCAGTGGCGACGACACGTTCAAAGACCAAGTCTATCTTGACGCGCGAACGCTTCATTGGCCGCTTTTGGCGTCCCCTCGGTCCCCGCTTCCCCCTTGTCCGCGCGGCCAGATTGCACGGACAGCCGTTCATATTCCTCCACCGAGACGACCACCACCACGCCGCGCCGTGCTTCTCGATCAGCACCGGCTCCGCGCGCGCAGTGTCGATCATCAGCCCGAAGCCGTTCTTCGCTTCGCGCGCCGACATGGTTTTCATGGCCAAATCCCGTGGCGATCCATTGCGCCATTTAGGACGAAATGGCTCTTTTCGGCAATGGCGGTATTGACGGGCCGATTCGGATGCAGGAGGCGCGTTTTGAAGTCGAGCGCGGCGCCGGAGAAGACACGACCGATGACGGCAAGATAAAGCGAGATTGCCTCGCTACCGGAACTTCGTTCCTAAGTGTTTGTCTGCACATTGTTTTTTGGAGTCGTGCCGCCGATCCGGCGAGGTGCGCCGGTGCCGGATATGCGATTTTCCTTTGTTTTCAATGCCGTTTTGTATGGCGGCCGCAATGTGCGCCGCATGGCGATTCCGCCGTTTCTACGCTGAGCAAGTATTTTTACGCCACAGCCCTACGACGGCCATTTTCGACCTTGTGTCGGCGGTTTGATCTTCCAATCGTCCGTCATGGCGACCGACGAAGACGATTTCCGCATCCGTCCCGGCCAGGTCCGCGACCGCGCCGGCGCCGGACTGGCGGGCGGTCGCGGCCGCGCCGACCAGCCTTCATCGCCGAGGTCCATCAGGCCATCCGCCGCGCCGGCGGCAACCCCAATCGGCTGGCGGTCGGCCGGGAAGGGAAGCGGCCGGTTCAATGCGCGCGGCCGGGGCGCCGCGGTCGGCGCGACGCCTGAAGGGGCGGAACGCCTGGAGCCGGGACGCGAGCGGCGTGCGGACCCGCGCGCGGCGGGTGACGGTGAAGGCCCGGGTGGTGAAGCTCAACCCGCAGCGCGGCGCGGCGCGCGGCCGGCAGTTCGTCAGCGCCAAGGCGGTCGACGCGCACCTGCGCTATCTCGAGCGCGATGGCGTCACCCGCGACGGCGAGAAGGGCCAGGTCTATTCCGCCGAGCGCGACGAGGAGGACGGCCGCGCCTTCCTCGACCGGGGCCGCGAGGATCGCCACCAGTTCCGCTTCATCGTCTCGCGCCGAGGACGGCGTCGAGCTGGACCGACCTGCGCGAGACCACCCGCGATCTGATGAAGCAGATGGAAGCGGACCTCGGCACGCAGCCTCGACTGGATCGCCGTCGATCACCACAACACCGGCCATCCCGCACACCCATATCATCGTGCGCGGCGTCATCGACGACGGCAGCATCCTCAACATCGCCGGCGACTATATCGCCCACGGCATCCGCGAGCGGGCGAGCGAGATCGTCACGCTGGAACTCGGGCCGCAGACCGAGCATGGATGTCACCAGCAAGCTGGAGCGGGAGGTCGACGCCGACCGCTTCACCCGGCTCGACCGGATGCTGATCGCCGAGCAGCCGCGGCCACGAGTTCGTGGACCTGCGGCCCGCGCGGCGACATGCTCGACACCGTCCGGCCAGAACCGGGCGCTGCTGATCGACCGGGCGCGCAAGCTGGAGCGCATGGGGCTGGCCACCGAGATCGAGCCGGGCCGCTGGATCCTGTCGCCGGAGGCCGAGCCGACCCTGCGGGAGCTGGGCGAGCGCGGCGACATCATCAAGACCATGCACCGGGCGCTGGCCGAGCACGGCCTCGCCGAGGAGCGCGGTCCCGCCCAATACGTCATGCACGGCAAGCAGATCGCCGAGCGGGTCGTCGGCCGGGTGCTCGACAAGGGGCTGGCCGGCGACGAGATGGGCGACCGGCTGCATCTGGTCATCGACGGGGTGGACGGGCGCACCCATTATGTCGAGACGGGACGCCTCCCACGCTGGACGAGATCAGGCGCGGCCATATCGTCTCGCTCGACCCGGCTCCGCCCAGGCCGAGCCCAGGCCGGCCGACCGCAACATCCGGACCGTGGCGGAAGCCAATGGCGGCATCTACCGGCCGAGCCGCATCTGGAGCGACGCGCGACGACCATCGAGCATCGCCGGCGATCCGCACGCCTTCATCCGCTCCCATGTCCGCCGGCTGGAGGCGCTGCGCCGGGCCGGCCATGTCGAGCGCATCGACGCCGACCATTGGAACATCCCCGACGACATCGCCGAGCGCGGCGTGGCCTATGACGCGCCGAGCCGGCCCAAGGACTTCGCCATCCGCACCCTGTCTACGCTCGACCTCGACAGGCAGATCGGCATGACGGCGCGACCTGGCTCGACCGCGAGCTTGTCGGCGACAGGACCATCTGCCTCTCGCCGACGCCGGCTTCGGCCGGGAGGTGAACGCCGCGCTCGACCGGCGCGCCGAGCGCTGGTGGAGATGGGCTACGCCACCGTCAAGGACGACTTCATCAGCATCCCGCGCCGCACCGTCGCCGTCCTGGAGCGTCAGGAGGTCGAGCGTGTCGGCAAGGAGATGGCCGCCGAACGCGGGCTGACCTACGCCCCGTCCGGGCCGGGCGAGTATGTGAGCGGCCGGCTGGCCGGCGTCGCCAATCTCGCCAGTGGGCGCTTCGCCATGATCGAGGACGGGCTCGGCTTCCAGCTCGTGCCCTGGCAGCCCGCCCTGGAGAAGCGCCTCGACCACTACATCAGCGGCGTCCGGCGCGACGACGGCGGCATCGAATGGAGCTTCAGCCGCAAACGGCAGCTCGGGCTGGGGCTATGAAGATGAACCAACGGCCTTGCCTGCATGTCTTGATTGAGGCCAGACCGGCGCCAGCCCCTCAAGGCTGGCGCTGACGCGCCACCGCTGCGCGGCTTCGGCCTTGACCGGCTGTCCCCGGCCCGGCAGCGGCTCCCCATGCAGGTAAGGATGATTGGGAGTGCGGAAGCACTCCAATGCTGAGGCGGAAGGCGATTTACAACTCCATTCACCTTGAACGATACGGCATTTTGCCGTATATAATTGAGCTGAAGGAGGCCCCCATGCCCAAGCCCCAAGTCGAAGCCGAGACCGCCCGGTTGGAAGCGCGCATCCCGGTCCAGGTCTATGACCAGATGCAGCGCGCCGCCCGCCTGCGCGGCCTGACCCTGACCGGCTATCTCATCGCCACCGCCGGCGAGGACGCAAGGCGCGTCGTCGAGGACGCTGAGATCATGCGGCTTGCGCGCGAGGATCAAATCCGCTTCGCCGAGGCGCTGATCAATCCGCCCAAGCCGAATGAGCGGCTGATCCGCGCCGCGAAGCGTCATGCCGAGCTGATCGAACGCCGGTGAGTGTCCGCTTCGCCATCGAGCCGCTGGCGAAGGCGCACAAGCGGGCGGATTTCACCTGCGGCAACGACCGGATCGACAACTACTTCCGCGAGACCGTCTCGCAGGACGTGAAGCGCAAATACGCCACCTGCTTCGTCGCCAGGGAGATCGCGACGGATCGAGTGGCGGGCTTCTACACGCTGTCGTCCAGCAACGTGCCCTTGAACGAGGTTCCCGAGCCGCTGGCGAAGAAGCTGCCGCGTTATCCGACTGTCCCGGCCGTACTGATCGGCTGGCTTGGGCGGCATAGCGACTACGCCGGACAAGGGCTTGGAGAAGCCTTGTTGTTCGACGCCATCAAGACCGTGGCGACCGCGCCCATCGGAGCGCACGCCATCTTCGCCGACGCCATCGACGACAGTGCTGCGGCCTTCTATGCGGCCTTTGGATTCACGCCTTTGGTTCGGCGGCCGCGCACCCTCTATCTGCCGGTGACGACGGCGTTGAGCCTGGTATCGCCATGACGACCGCCTTCATCCCTACGCTATCTCCGCCCCGCGACGCCGCGTGCAAGTATTTTTACGCCCTGGCGCGCGGAGGCTTCTGGCGTAGAGAAAGGCTATTCTTTCAAGGGTCTCGTTCGGCGATTCTGGCGCAATGGCCAGACTTCGCAAGGAACGCCCGCCGACCGCATCCGAGCAGCTTGAAGCGTTGCTCGGCTACCCCTGGCCGTTTCCGGGCAGACCGCCGAAGCACGACCTTTCGACCTGGACCGTCACCGACGACTGGCCCGAGCATATTCCCGTCACCGAGGCCGAGGTGGACGTGTTCGAGGCGTGGTTCGGTGATCTCTTCGATGAGCTGTTCGGGCGGTGCCGATGAGGTGAGAGAGTGCCGGGCGCGCGGTAGTAGTTCTTTGATGGGAGGGGCGCCATGGCTGGAATACCTGATTACCAATCCTTGATGCTTCCGCTACTCGAGGTCGCCGCTAAGGGCGAGACCTCTGTTCCACTTGCTGAAGCTGATATCGCGGCGCGATTTGGGCTGAGCGAAGCCGAACGCGAGGAACTTTTGCCGAGCGGCAAGCAGCGCGTGCTGCACAACCGTATCCACTGGGCGAAGTTTTATCTTACCAAAGCCGGCTTCCTTGAAGCCCACGCCGAGGGCGGTTTGTCATAACCACCGGCGGACAAAAGCTCCTTTCGAACCCGCCAACACGGGTTGATACGCAGTTCCTGCTTACCGTGCCGCCTTTCCGCGAGTTCTACCGCAACAATCAAGCAGAGGAAACTACGGAAGTAACGCCGCCAGTTGTTCCGCCAACGTCAACACCGGAGGAGGTCGTCGAATTGGCCTACACGGCGACTTAAGCCGCGCTTAGGGCCGAGCTTCTTGAACGTATTCTTCAAAACACCCCTACATTCTTCGAGAGCCTTATCGTCGATCTATTGGTTGCGATGGGTTACGGCGGATCACGTCGTAATGCCGCGACACAGCTTGGCCGAAGCGGCGACGGCGGAGTTGACGGCGTTATCAACGAGGACGTGCTTGGTCTCGATCGCGTGTCTATGTGCAGGCCAAACGCTACGGACAGAATTCGTCTGTGGGGCGGCCAGAGGTGCAGGCGTTCGTCGGAAGCTTGGTGGGCCTTGCCGCCAGCAAAGGGTATTCGTGACGACATCGACATTCTCGACCCAAGCGGTAGGTTTGCTTCACGTATCCCGCAACGTGTAATCCTGATCGATGGAAAGCGGCTTACCGAACTAATGATCGAGCACTCCGTAGGAGTTCGATCAATTGTGTGATCGAATTTAAGCGGCTCGACGAGGATTTCTTCAGCTAGGAGTCAGTACGCCTATGACCATGCCACTGCGCGCCGCCCTTTACTTGCGCGTCTCGACGGCGCGGCAGGCCGAGCATGATGTCTCCATCCCCGACCAGAAGCGCCAGGGCGAAGCCTATTGCGCCTCACGCGGCTACGAGCTGGTCGAGACCTTATGTCGAGCCCGGCGCGTCCGCCACCAACGACCGTCGCCCCGAGTTCCAGCGCATGATCGAGGCGGGCACGTCGAAGCCCGCGCCCTTCGATGTGGTCGTCGTCCACAGCTTCTGCCGCTTCTTCCGCGACCATTTCGAGCTGGAGTTCTACGTCCGCAAGCTGGCCAAGAACGGCGTCAAGCTCGTCTCCATCACCCAGGAGATGGGCGACGATCCCATGCACGTCATGATGCGGCAGATCATGGCGCTCTTCGACGAATACCAGTCCAAGGAGAACGCCAAGCATGTCCTGCGGGCGATGAACGAGAACGCCCGTCAGGGCTTCTGGAACGGTGCCTTGCCGCCGATCGGCTATCGCATCGTCGCCGCCGAGCAGCGCGGATCGAAGACCAAGAAGAAGCTGGAGATCGACCCGCTGCACGCCGACACGGTGCGGCTGATCTATCGCCTGTTCCTCGAAGGCGACGGCGTGAAGCGGCCGATGGGCGTCAAGGCCATCACCTGCTATCTCAACGAACGCCGCATCTTCACCCGCGACGGCGGGCGCTGGGGCCTGGCTTCAATCCATCGCATCCTGACCCGCACGACCTATATCGGCGAGCACAGGTTCAACAAACGCTCGCACAAGGACCGGGAGAAGAAGCCCGAGAGCGAGGTGGCGGTCATGGCCTGTCCGCCGCTGATCGACCGCGAGACCTTCGACACGGTGCAGGCCCGCCTCAAGGCCCGCGATCCCCGGATGACGCCGGCGCGCGTCACCAGCGGCCCCACCCTCCTTACCGGCATCTGCTTCTGCGCCAAATGCGGAGGCGCGATGACCCTGAGGACCGGCAAGGGCAGCGCGGCGGCTCTATCGCTACTACACCTGCTCGACCAAGGCCCGGCAGGGCAAGACCGGCTGCGAGGGCCGTTCGATCCCGATGGACCGGCTCGATCAACTCGTCGCGGGCCACCTGGAAGATCGCCTGCTTCAACCCGAGCGGCTGGAAACCATCCTCGCCAGCGTCCTCGACCGCCGCCAGGAGCGCACCGAGCGCCGCCGCGAGCATCTGGCCGAACTGCACAAGCGCATCGCCGAGACCGACCAGCGGCTCAACCGGCTCTTCGACGCCATCGAGTCCGGCGTCGCCGATCTCGACGCCCCCGGCCTGAAAGAGCGTATCGCCGGCCTCAAGGCGATTCGGGATCAGGCCAGCGCCGACGCCGAGCGCGCCCAGGCCGCGCTCGACCATGCCGGCAATCAGGCTGTCAGCCCCGATATGGTCAAAACCTTCGCCCGCGCGGCCCGCCAGCGCATCCGGCTGGACAGTGGCGGCTACCGCCGCGACCACCTCCGCGCGCTGGCCCAGCGCGTCGAGGTCGCGGACAACGAAGTCCGCATCATGGGATCGAAATCCGAACTGCTGCGCACCCTGGTCGCCGCCGCAGGCGGAAAATCCGGCGTAGTCGGTGTTCAGAGTTCTGTTCTGAAATGGCGCGCCCGACAGGATTCGAACCTGTGGCCTCTGCCTTCGGAGGGCAACGCTCTATCCAGCTGAGCTACGGGCGCATCGTTTCCCCGCCGATCATGGCCGGCGAGAGCCTCTTCCATAGACGAATTCGGCGCGGAAGGGAATTGCCGATCACGCTTTTCAAGCCGCAAGCGGCGCCGGCGCCGGCTCGACGCCAAAAAAATGCAAATAGCGCTGCCCGACGTCGCAAAGCGGCAGCACGACGAAGACGTCGGTGGTGTTGAAGGCCGGGTCGACGGCCGGGAGGGGGCTGAAGGTCGCGCCGAGGCGCAGGTAGCCTTTGACCAGGGGAGGCAGGGCGCGGATGAGCGCGCGCTTGTCGGCCGGCGGCGCGGATGGGCCTCCTTCGAGCGCAGCGGCGCGTTCCGGCCGCGGCGCAACCACCCAGGACGGATCGGCCCTGCCCGCCGCGAGCGCCCGGATCGCGCCGGCATGCCGCGCCGGATCGGCGCCCGGCAAACTCGCGCAGCCGATCATCGCGTCCATGTTGTGGTGGCGCGCGTAGGCCCAAAGCCCGCGCCATAGAAGTTCGAGGACATGCCGCCCGCGGTGCGTCGGCGCGACGCAGGCGCGGCCGACCTCGAGAAAGCGGATCGCCGGACGGCGGGCAATCAGCTCCTCGACATCGAATTCGAGCGCGCTGCAAAAGCCGAAATTGCGTTCGGCCACGTCCTGCCGCAAGAGCCGATAGACGCCGACCAGCCGCGGAGAGCCGTCGCGATGGCGAAGCGTCGTGTCGATCACGATCAGATGGTCGCTGACGCTGTCGAAGCGGCAGACGTCGCGGCGGATGATGCGGGCGGTCGGATCAGGCGTGGCGCCGCCCTCTTCGAAGAAGACCCGATAGCGCAGCTTCTGCGCCCGCCGGACATCCTTCTTGGTCGTCGCAAGGCGCGCCTCGAGCACGCCCGAGCGGGCCAGCACCGGCCCGAGCCCTGCAAGGTCGCGTTTGCGGGAAAAAAAATCCAGCAACCCCCGGGCGCCTCCCCGCGGCCTCGATGCGAATGTCAGCGCCACCTCAGCGTCCTCGCGAATCCGCTTTATCCATAAAGCAGAACCATGTTCGCCGGAAGCTTTCATGACGCCCGGCCGAGCGCGCCTTGGTCCGCATCCCCGCCGCCGCACAGGCGTTCGATCTCCAACGCAAGATCGCCGAAATCGAAGGGCTTGACGAGGAACGCGTCGAAGCCCGCCGCCTTGCAGGCGCGCCGCTCGTCCTCGAGCGCATTGGCGGTCAGCGCGATGATCGGCGTCGCCGGCGACCGGCTCTCGGCCTCGAGCCGCCGCAAGCGCCGTGTCGCTTCGAGGCCGTCGAGTTCCTGGCATCTTGAGGTCCATGAGGATCAGGTCGAACGGGGCCGGCGCCCCGGGGGCGGGGGCGGCGAGCCGCAACGCCTCGTGTCCGTCCGCGGCCCGCACGACGTCGAAACCGAGGCGCGCCAAGGCCTTCTGGGCGATCAGGGCGTTGATGTCGTTGTCCTCGGCGAGCAGCGCCCGCCGCGCCGGCGACCGTGCCGCAGAGCGCTCGCGGGGAAACTCCGACGCCAGTCGCTCGAACAGCGAGCGCGAGCGCACCGGCTTCACCAGCCATCCGTCGAAGCCCGCGAGCGACGCCTGCCCGAAGGCGCGGCGCTCGAACGGCGAGAACAGGACAAGGCTCTTCCGCGCGCCTGCGGCGCGAGCGGCGCGCGCCAGCCGGTCGGTCGCCTCGGGCCCGAGGGCGCAATCGACGATGACGAGATCCGGCCGCTCGGGTTCGGCAAGCGCGGCGAGACCGGATAGGACGCCTTCCGCGCGGGCGACCTTCGCTCCGGCCTCGATCAGGCGGGCGGCGATGGCAGGCGCCTCGAACGGCGAATGGGCGACAATGAGCGCCCGCGCGCCCTTGAGCTCCGCCTTCCACAGATCGCGCGCCGCCGTCGGCCAAGCCGGGCTTTCCGCCAGGTTCACCGAAAAGGCGAAGACCGATCCGCCGCCAGGATTGTCTTCGAGGGTCAGCGCGCCGCCCATCAGGCCGACGAGCTGCCGGGATATGGCGAGCCCGAGCCCGGCCCCCTCGAAACGGCGCGAGTTGGAGCCGTCGCCCTGCTCGAAATCCTCGAAGATCGCCGCGCGCCGGTCCTGCGGCACGCCGGGACCCGTGTCGGCCACCGCGAAGCGCAAGGCCTGCCCCCGCCCCCGCTCGACCGACACGCAGACCCCGCCGGCCGAGGTGAACTTCACCGCATTGCCGGCGAGGTTCATCAGCACCTGCCTCAGGCGCATGCCGTCGGCGAGCACGAACCGCGGCGCCTCGGCGCTGATCGAGGCGGCGATCTCGAGCCCCTTGCTCTGGGCAGGCGGCGCGAGCAGCTCGACCACGCCCTCGACCAGCTTGACCAGGTCCACTGTCTCCACGACGAGGCCGAGATGCCCGGCCTCGATCTTGGAGAGATCCAGAATCTGGTCGACGAGCGCGACCAGCGCCGCGCCCGAACTGCGGATCGTCTCGACGTAGCTCATGTTCTCGGGGCTGAGCTGAGCGTCGCGCAACAGGTCCGCCATGCCCAGGATGCCGCTGATCGGGGTGCGGATCTCGTGGCTCATGGTGGCGAGGAAGCGGGACTTCGCTTCGCTCGCCGCCTCCGCCTTGTCGCGCGCGGCGGCCGCTTCCTTCAGCCGCCAGACTTCGTCGCGCAGCGCCTCGTTTTCGAAGGCGGCCCGCCTCGCGCGTTCCTCGGCCCTCGACCGCGCGCGCGACAGCGCCGCCGCAAGCCCGACCGCGAGCGCGACCGTCGCGCCGGCCTGCAGGCTCAGCGCATGCGCCCCAATGATCGCGCCCGTATCCATCGAAGGCCTCCCCAAGAGGCTGAATATGTCGGATTGGAGTTGAGATATCCTTGCGGAGGATTGCGCGGGGCTTTCGCCGGGCAAGACGGAACGCTTCCTTGCAAAACCGCACGGCGCCCGCGGCGGGCGCGTCGCGGGCGGGCAAGGAGTTTCACGGTTCCACGACTTGTTTTCGGCGCCCGGGCGCGTCCAAAATCGGTCTTGAAAATCCGATTTGCCGCTACTGCCGTTGCCGAATGAGCAGGTTCGGGCCAAAGAAATGGCGCAATCGGAACCGCTCATGGTCGTCGACCCGCTGGCGGGGGCCAGCGGACGAAAAAAGCTGAAGGGAGGAGCGCGCCATGTCCACGGGCAGGTCTGAGGGGCTCGAGCGGCGATGTTTTGCGATTGCGGGAGTGAGTTTCGCGGCCCTTGCAGCATACGGCGTCGGCGCCGCCAGGGCGCAGGATTGCGAAAGCCTCGTCGGCAAGGCTTACGGAGATGCGACCGTGTCGGCGGCGACAAACGTTACCCCGCCCTTCAGCGTCACAGGAAAGGATCCCCCGACTCCGGTCTCCGTCGACGCGCCGTTCTGTCGCGTGGAGGGAACCATCAAGCCTTCGGCCGACTCGGACATCAAATTCGAGGTCTGGCTGCCGCCGGAGGGCAGCTGGAACGGCAAATACCAGGGCGTCGGCAACGGCGGCTTCGCCGGCTCGCTGATCTATGCGCCCATGTCCTGGGCGCTCGAGGCCGGCTACGCCGTGTCCGGAACCGACACCGGCCATTCCGGCGGGACGCTGGACGCGGACTGGGCGCTCGGTCATCCGGAGAAGATCGTCGACTTTGGCTGGCGCGCGATCCATCTCACCGCCTTGGCGTCCAAGGCGATCGTCGCCGACTATTACGGGACTGCGCCGCGGCACGCCTATTTCAGCGGCTGCTCTGACGGCGGCCGCGAGGCGCTGATGGAGGCGCAGCGGTTCCCGCAGGACTACGACGGAATTGTCGCCGGCGCTCCGGCGAGCGACTGGACGAAACTGCTGGCCAACGCCGTCTGGTCCGAGCAGGCCGTCGACCCGGCGAACGCCTGGCTTTCGCCCGAAAAACTGTCGATCGGGGGGGGGGGAGAGGCAGGCGGGAGACTCGTCAGCGACAGGGAGGCGGAGGGCTCGACGCGACCGATCCGGATCTCACCGCATTCAAGGCGGCCGGCGGCAAGCTCATCCAGTATCATGGCTGGAACGATGCGGCGATCCCGCCGCAAGCCTCGATCGACTATTACGAGTTCGGTCGCAAACGAGATGGGCGGCCTCCAGAACCTCCGCTCCTTCTACCGGCTGTTCATGGCGCCTGGCATGGAGCACTGCGGCTTAGGCCCGGGGCCCAGCGCCGTCGGCGGCGTTTTCGGCCTGCCTTCGCCGAGCCGGGATCCCGCGCATGACGTTGTCGCGGCCCTCGCGCATTGGGTCGAAAATGGCGCTGCGCCCGATTTCCTCGTCGCGACCCGCTATCTCAACAACGACCCGGCCAAGGGGCTGGAAGCGCAGCGGCCGTGGTGTCCGTATCCGACCGCCGCCCGTTTCCTGGGCGAGGGTGACCGCAGCGAGGCCGCCAGCTATGCGTGCTCGGCGCAGCCCTGAGCGGGACGGGCGGCCGCGCTGTGGCCCATTGGAGATCGGAACCCGCTTTCCCATTCTGTCGCTAGTCGAATAAGTACTCCGTTCAGGCGGCAAGGACGGAGAGTTCGGGAGCATGGCGGTCGCGGTTGATCTTCCAGGGCGCGTCGCTCTGGTTACCGGCGGGTCGCGCGGCATCGGCCGGGCGATCGCGCTGGCGCTGGCGGAGCACGGCGCGGCCGTCGCGATCAATTTTCGGTCGCGCGCGGAAGACGCCGAAGCGGTCGTCGCGCAAATCCGCTCGGGCGGTGGGCGCGCGATCGCGGTCGGCGCCGACGTATCCGTCAGCGCGGAAGTTGCAAGCCTGGCGGTCTCCGTCGAACGCGAGCTCGGCCCGGTCGACGTGCTGATCAACAACGCCGGGATCGCGCTCGATGGCGTGAGCGAAGAGGATTTCGACCGCACGATCGCGGTGAACCTGAAATCGGCGTTCCTCTGCACCGAGGCGGTGCTGCCCGGCATGCGGGCGCGACACTGGGGACGGATCGTCAACATTTCCTCGGCGGCGGCGAGGGGCGCGGGGTTGGTGGGCGTCCTCTACAATGCGTCGAAAGCCGGGCTCGAGGGCCTGACGCGCGGCTATGCGGGGCGGGTCGCCAAAGACGGCGTCACCGTGAACGCCATCGCGCCCGGCCCGATCGACACGGAAATGGCCGCGCCGCTGAAAGCCGGCGGCGTGGAGGCGCGCATCCCCGTCGGACGCATGGGACGGGCGGAAGAGGTGGCGGAGGCGGCGGTCATGGTCGTCGGCAACGGCTTTATCACCGGTCAAACCATTGCGGTGAATGGCGGAGTGGCGTTTCTGTAGTCGACCGCTTCAAGCCGTTATCCGCTCGCCATGCGCGGTCTTGCGGCGCCAACGGGAATCTTCTCGGCAAAGGCTGCGGGGAAGCCGGACCCGAGCAGCAGGCCGGCGGCGAGTGAGAGGGCGCGTATGCAGTAGCCCTCGAGGATAACCGGTTTTGCGTCGATGTCGGGCATCGCCGCCAGGACGTCCCCCGACTCGTAAGCGTTTGCCGCTTCGGGAGCGAAAAGAAGAAAATGCGAAGTGCGGTCGCGCCACCCCTTCCCTCCTTCTCTGCTGGCTTTTCTTCCCGTCACTTCATCTGGGCGGCGATGAAGGCGTCGGCGCGCAACTGCGCGTCCTCGGCCGCTTTCGCTTGGTAGGCGAAGCGATGGCCCTCCCGGACCTTATCGATTCCCGGCGTGGCGAAGGCATGCGCAGCGCCTGGGTAGATGACGACTTCAGTGTTCTGCTTGCCCTTGAGGGTTCGGCAACGGTCGGCCGGAGCGAGGTCGTCCTCATCGCCGATCATAATCAGCGTCGGAACAGAGAACGCGCACCCGCACACGAAACCGCAGTACGGATAATAGGCGACGACGCCCGCGAACTTCGTCTTATGGGCCGCAGCCGTCGAAGCGTCGACTGCCAGCAGAGCGGCCTGCCCGCCATGGTTATAGCCAACGAGGAAAATTTGCCGTGCGTCGATGTCAGGCATGGACGCGAGAAGGTCCTTTGCCGCGTGGGCGTCCGCGGCGCGAAGCCCGTACCAAAGAGGATTTTGCAGTCTATCGCACACCCCGTGGTCCATGTGGCGAGGTGTGAAGGAATCGACGATCAGAGTCGCGAATCCCTTTGAACGGTTGTGGTCGACGACGGCCTTTTCGAGCGCCGCATCATCCACCGCGCCGATCGGAGCGCAGCCGCCCAGATAGATGATCGCCGGGAACGGCCCTGCGCCTTCCGGCCTGAACAGCGCGCCGGAGATGGCCTTCGTCCCCGGCTCGTCGATCGGGATCGGGATGACGTTCGTATAGCCGCCGCTTATCAGCGGCGCTTGGGCGGCCAACAAGGGCGGCAAAAAAACCCCACCCGCCGCGATCGCTGCCGCCGCGGCGGTCATCAGGACCTTCCTCTTCATCGCGGCCCTCTCGTTTCTTTGGCGGGGCGCGCCCACGCAGCTCCTCTCTGCCTCGCGCGCCCTGCGCGCCTCTCCTTGGGTTCGCGCGAAGGCTATCCGCGTGCGCGGCGGTCCGCATTGATTTCCATCAACTGAAAGGGAAACTTGCTGCTGTTCATATCGCAGCGCATCCCAGCCGCCAACACGCGTGAAACTCGCGCATTCCTTGTCGCAAAGTCGAGGCGAAGGCTTTGGCCTTGGGTAGAGATGGCCCTCAATCCTGGCGCGTATCCGTCGAGACGCCCCACGTGTCTGCGACTGTGTAGCCCTCGGGAAACGGGTCCTCCGGATCCAGAAAATAGGTCATCATGCCAGTGATATAGGCGCGTCCGGTGATCTCCGGAATGATCGCCGGGCGGCCGCCGCAGGCGGTTTCCGCTGCGATCCGCCCGTCGAAACGCGAGCCAATGATGGAGAGGTGGGAGAACGCCTCTCCTGCCTTCAGAAGCCCGCGGGCGTGAAGGACCGCGAGCCGCGCGGAGAGACCGGTCCCGGTAGGGCTGCGGTCCGAGCGTCCAGGAGAGACGATGCAGGTGTTTCGGGCGACCGTCCCTGCGCCTTCGAACGGCGCGTTGAACTGGACGATGGACACGCCGCGGATGCCCGGATTTTCGGGGTGGACCACGTCGAATTGCACGCGGGCGGCGCGTCGCACTTTCTCGCCGAGCGCCGCGAGATCGCGCGCTTCGTCCGGCCGGATTTCAAAGCCCAGCGCGGTCGCGTCGACGAGCGCGTAGAACATGCCGCCATAAGCGACGTCCACGGCGATCGTCCCGACGCCCGCGACCTCGAGCGGCGCGTCGAGCCTTTCGGCGAAACACGGCACATTGCGGATCGTGACCGCGCGCACCCTCCCACCCTCGCATCGCGCGGTCACGTCGACCGGGCCGCCGGGCATGTCGAGCCGGAGCCGGGTTTCCGGCTCCTGCATCGGCGCCATGCCGGTCTCGAGCAGCACGGTCGCCACGCACATCGCGTTGGAGCCGGACATGGGCGGATATTCGGTCGGTTCCATGATGATCGCGCCGGCGACGCAGTCGGGACGCTTCGGCGGTACGACAAGGTTCACATGGCGGGCCACGCTGCCGCGGGGCTCGCAGATGAGAAATCGGCGGATATGGTCGCAATCGCGTTCGAAGGCGCGCATCATCTCGAAGACGGAGAAGCCCTGCGGCGGCAGAACGCCGCCCACGATCACGTCCCCGATCTCGCCCTCCGCATGGCAGCCGACGACGGCGATCTGACGAGAGGATCTCATTGCCCCTTCCTCAAACAATTGCCTCGGTTTGATCCAGGTCAATCCGCCGACGCCGGAATATGCGATGGTGATCACGTCAGACAGGGCGTAACCTCTAAGACGTGAATGACGCGGGTCGTTCTGCCCATCTGAAAGCTCGGGCCGAGGCTGGCGGTTTGCCCCGGCCCGACTTGTTTTTGCCAATGCGGGTCAAGCAGTGACGCCGATGGGGCGCGCCAGGAACGCCCGTCTACTTCGGCCTGAGCTCGAGCCCGACGCCCTTGTTCACGAACTGCAGCGTATAGGCCTTCTTGTAGTCGTCGCGCGAGTCAACGACGCTCGCCTTCGCCATCTTGTCGAAGAAATCCTTCCAGCGCGCATCCGTCATCGCGCCGATGCCGAGCTTCACCGTATCGCCGGAATCGACGACGCCGTTCTCCTTCATTTTCGCGATCGAAAAGGCGATCTGGTCGTCCTTGATGTCCGGGTTGTCCGTTTTGATCAGCTTGTTGGCCTTGGAATTGTCGCCGTAGAGATAGTGATACCAGCCGATCGCCGAGGCGTCGACGAAGCGCTGCACGAGATCGGGGTTCGTCTCCACGATCCCGGTGCGGGTCACGATCAGGGTCGAATAGGTGTCATAGCCGTAGTCGGACAGCAGAAACACGTCCGGCTTGAAATGGCCCTGCTTCTCGATCTCGTACGGCTCCGAGGTGAGGTAACCCTGCTGGATCGAATTCTTGTTGACGATGAAGGGGGCGGAATTGAAATTATAGGGCCGGATGTTTTCGTCTTTGAATCCGTAGGCGATTTTCAGCCAGGCATAGAACGTGTTGATTGCGCCGGCGCCGACATAGACCGGATTGGCCTTCGGCAGATCCTCCCATTTGTCGAGCCCGACGCCTGGATGGGACATGAAGATCTGCGGGCTCTTCTGGAAATCGGCGGCGACCGCGATCAGCGGCAGTTTGCCTTCGACCGAGAGAAAATTGCCGATCATGTCGCCGCCCATGAAGAACTCGATCTTGCCGAACAGGAGCAACAAGGCGCCGTTCGCCTGCGGACCGCCGGGCACGATCGTCACGTCGAGTCCATATTTCGCATAAGTTCCGTCGGCGACGGCCTGGTAGAACCCGCCGGCCTCGGGGTCGGCGAGCCAGTTGGTGCCGAACTTCACCTTGTCGAGGGCCAAGGCGGGCTCGGAGAGGCCGATCAATCCGGCCAACGCCGCAAGCATTGCAACCCGCATCCGAGGCGCCCTCTGGGTCAACTGGCCGCGTGATGGCGGCCCCTCAGTCTTGCGCCTTTCACGGTTCGGCGAAAGCCAGGCTGTCATGAAAGTTCTCGGGCTCCGCTGGCGCCGGCCGCTTTGAAGCACATTGCCGCAAGGCAGTCGACCACGCCGCGGCCTCAGGGCCCGCAAGTCTCGGAAAGGCTTTGACCGACATCATGATGCCGACGACGAAATTGGCCCATCCGTTCCGTTGCCTCCGGAATGCGTTGGCGAGCGATGTCCGCGAGCTTTTCCAATTTCGTCGTCGCTGGCCATTTCCAACGAATGGTTGACCAGGGGCTTCAAGCCGCCGAACTTCGAGCCGTCCTACCCCAATGGCTCCCAAAAGCCGCCGGCCCAAAGAACGGCAACCGCGAGAGCCGTATTGAGGACTGCGATCCACAGCGGGTCTTGCAAGGCCTCGACAGCCCGGCCGAGCGGCTCGGCCAATCTCATCGCCCCGATCGCCACGAGCTGCATCAGCCGGCGTCATCCCCTAAGGTGTTCAACCGGCTTGTGACACTGACGGGTTATGGTTGACGGAGGGTTAACGATAAGGCCGGGTGTGCGCCTCGAGCTCACCGAAGCACAGCGCGACCGTTCTGTGCTCGCTCATCTGCCTTGTGGATCGTTTAGGCCGGCGCAAGCGTGCGACGGCCCAGGCCAGTTTGTTGGGGAATTGGAGCTCCTACTTGAACGCGGATGAAAGTCTGTTTTTCCTGCTCCGACGCAGGCCCGCATACCCGACGCCTGCGAATCCTAGGATAAGCATGGCCCAGGTCGACGGCTCGGGCACCGCGGAGGAAGACTGAAAGGAGAGGGTCACCAGTCCGTTGCCGTTCTCCGTGCTGCCGACGAGCGTCTGGTCTGAAGGAAGCAATGCAGAGTAGATGTACGAGCCGCCGCCGCCGCCGGCGCTGCCCTGATCTCCGCCGCCGCCGCCGGTATAGCCGCCGCCGCCGCCGCCGGCGCCCGCTCCACCGGCCCCGCCGCCGCCGCCGAAGCCGCCTGCGCCGCCGCCGCTGATGAAGAAGCCGAAGAAATAGTCGCTTCCACCGGCGCCGCCGGCGCTACCGCCCGTCCCGAGGGATGGCTCAACTTGGGAGGCGCCTTTTTCAAAGCTCTTTCCACCACAGCCGTCGCCGCCGCTGCACCCGTTGCCGGGGTCTCCGCCAAAGCCGTCGCCAATATATCCTCCGCCGGCGCCGGCGCCGTAGAGACCGCCGCCGCCAGGGCCGCCGCCGGCAAGGTATGCGCTGGCGCCGTCGTTGCCAGTCTGGCCGCCGATCCCGCTCCAAAGCGTGCCTGCGCCTCCTCCGCCTCCGCTGGCGACCAGAAGCGTGTCGGCGCAGACGTCCGTGTGAATCCCCGAGCAGCCCCCGGTTTGCCAGGTCGCCTGCACCCCCGACAGCGCGACGAAGCTGCCGCCGCCGCCGCCGCCGCCCCCATCCAAGCCGCTGCCGTTTCCTCCCTGGCCTCCGACGACAATGGCGAGCGTCTGGCCAGCGGTCAGCTGAAACGCGCCGCCGGCTTCCGCGCCTAGGCCGCCGGAGTTGGTGACGGCGCCCGTATTGACGCCGCCTTGCGCCCCGTAGGATGTGATGTCGTAAACGCCCGTCGTGGCGACCGTGTAGTAGACAATGCTGCCGGTGTAGTTGAAGTCGATCGTTGTCGCCTTGGCGCATGTTACCGATGCGAGCGCCAAAGAGAGTGCAACGCCTCCCCTGCAAGGCAGGCGGGACACGAACTTGCGAACCATGGTGATCTCCCGTTCACAATCGATGGTATTTCAGGAGAAATCTGGACGGTCGGCCGCGATTTGCCGAGTTTACAGGCGATATCGTTGCTTTTTCCTCCGTCGCATTTCTTCCCCGCCACTCATCAGGTAGCGCCGTTAACTGCTAAAGCGACGGATATCTTCCGTCAATAGCTTTCCCTCGAAGCGAGCGCCATTTCGATTCGATATTTTCAGGCAGCAGAAGGCGGCCTGCATGCAGTAGGTCTTCTCCGGACGAAAAATCACAGATCGGCTCAACTGGCCAAGGGCCAAGATGAGCCGAGTTAACAGGCGATATATTCTGGCCCTCGCATTTTCCTCCGACGCATTTCTTCTCCGCCACTCATCCCGCCGCCGGGACAAAAGACGGGGCCGCCATGAACCAGACGTCGATCCTCGACCCCGTCTGGCTCATGGGCGCGGCCGCGCATCTCGTCGACGTCCTGGGCCTCGGGGGCTGGCGCTCGCCTGGCGCCGGCGGGAGGGTCGCCAAGGTCGAGCTGGCGCTCGCGCTGCAGTTCACCGTACGTGTTGGGATCCTTCCCCGCCTTGTAATCAGCGATCAACATCTGGAGAGCGCCTTAAACTGATCTTCGACAGTTGGAGCATGCGCACTCGGCGCAAGGTATCAAATGCCAACGCCACTCCCGGCCGACGACTTGGCTTGGCATTGTCAGAGCAATTTTTCGGACGGTCTTGGCTGTGGTAGCTTCAGGCCACGGGCAACCCGTTCCGACATTTCAACAAGCTCGCCGGAAGTTCATCCGTCATCCGTCTTGTCGTGATGTACGTGAGATACCCGCTGTCGCTACGCAACGTCGAGGATCTCCTGGCCGAGCGCGGGATCGACATCAGCCGTGAGACGGTCCGGTTTTGGTGGAACCGGTTTGGCCCGATGTTTGCAGCCGAGATCCGCAAGAAGCGGGTAGCGCACATGCATGGATATCCTCCCGCGGCTGGCGCCCGACGCCTTGTGAAGAGGCCTGCTTCGCCCGACGGGATGCGCGAGCAGAGTTGTTTGTCATGGCCCGAGGCGCGTCGCGGACAACGGCGCCGCCTGTCGTCTCACCCCTGTCACTCCAGGTAGATTTCGTCTCCCAAGGCGACCCGACCGGGGCGCTCGATCTGTGCGTAGGCGCCCAGGCAGGGCACGGGGCCCATGTCCAGGACCGGCGCCCTGTTGAGCTTGCCGATCTCCACGGTCAACCGCGGATCGGGCGCAATCGCGCCGTGAGCCAGCGTAGGCACGGCGCATCTGGGTGTCGGAACGGCCACGCGCAGGCGCAGATCCCGGCCGACAGATATCAGCGCGCCTTCCCATCCGTTTTCGGCGAATGGGTTGAGGCCAACGCTGTCGATCATGATGTTCGGGCGAAACCGCGCCGGCTCCGGCGCTTTGGCGATGGCAACCTCGGCGACGCGCTTGAGACTCGCCGTCGTGATAAAGTGGATCGGAAAAGCGTCGAAGAATCCGCCCTCTGGCGCCCCCATCCCGATCTGGATGACTGTCTTGCCGGGGCCGTTTTCGTCGCCGCCTGCCGCCAACTCCTCCGGATTGGCGCGTTCGAGCTGCAGAGCCCCGTCACGGGCGAAAGCGAAATTCACCGGGCGATCGACGAGCGCAGAAAGCCTGTCCGAAGCGTCCGCGTCCGCGACATTGAGATGGCGACCGTCCGGCGTTACGATGGCGATTGCGCCGCTGTCGTCACGGTACGTCGCAACGCATTCGAGCAACCGACGCCAGCGCCTGGGCATCTTCGCGCTCGCGACTCTCCCAGTCTCGGCGTCGATCAACGCGCAGACCCTATCGCCGAACAAACCCCGTGTTCGGACCTCCGCGCGTGCAAGGGTCTCTCCGAGCATCGATTTGACCGGGTATCGGCGGAGCTCTCCGACAGTACCGATCCTGGTCATCGCTGACCTCCTCCCATGGCTTGGCACGCCAGCGCCACGATCCGCCCGCCTCACCTTTTACCCGCTTGACGGATGATCTGCCTGTGGGTTCGCTCCTCGGCGCATACGAAAAATGTGGGCGGCTATGCCAGTCGCGGCGGTTCTCAGGGCAATCGGGTTAGGAACGCTGCGGTTCGTGGGGTGACCTGAGCAGCCCAAGATCCGTCCGCGCGCCGAAGAATAACGAAGAGTCCGACGCTAGCTCAGGCCGCCGGTCGCCGACGCCCATTATCTGCGTTGAAGGCGAGTCGCCGGCTCGCAGTCCGCAACGCTCCGAGCCGGCGCCGCTGGTCGAAACTCGGCGAGTGGCTTCTGATCGACGTGCTATGCAATACGCAGACGAGCTGCAGCTACTCTTACAAAGCCGTCGCGGGAGCTCAAATTTGGGTTGCTCCGTTCCGCAAAGTCATCACGAACATGGGCGGTAATTGAGATTTTTCGTTCTCGGTCGAAACTTGGTCTACGTTCGAAGTCGATTTGCCTCTAATCTGGTCGCGCGCCAAATGATAGTCAGGTTCATTTTTTGGGAGGGGACGCGATGAAGATCGGTTTCAACTTGCTTTTGTGGACGGCGGACGTTCGGTCAGAACACTTGCCCATTCTGGAAGACATAAGACGAACTGGCTATGACGGCGTCGAAATTCCGGTGTTTGAGGGTACCCCGGCTCATTACGCCGAGCTCGGCCGCCATCTAGAACGTCTTGGCCTTCAATCGACGGCGATTGCTGTTTTTCCAAGCGTGGACATGAACCCGATTGGCGCGACACCCGAGCAGCGAGCAGCGGCGTTGAAGCATATAGAATGGGTCATCGAATGCTCCGCGGCGTTGGGCGCGAAGATCGTGGGCGGACCGCTCCACTCGACGCTCGGCCACCTTTCCGGCGAGGCGCCAAGCGAGGATGAGCGGCGCCGGGCCATCGATTTTCATCAGGCAGCCGGCGAGGTGGCCAGCAAGCATGGGGTTACGATCGCGCTCGAGGCGATCAACCGGTTCGAGTGCTATTTTATCAACACAATGAGTGATCTGGCCGCGCATGTCGCCGCGGTCGGGCACCCGAACGTTTCCGCCATGTACGACACGTTTCACGCCAACATCGAAGAAAAGAGTCCGATCGCTGCGATCACCGCCATTCGACCCCACCTCTCGCACGTGCATATCTCAGAAAACGACCGCGGCACCCCGGGCCGCGGGCACATCGACTTTGCCGCCGCGTTCGGGGCGCTCAAGCACTCGGGCTACGATGGCTGGTTGACCATCGAAGCGTTCGGCCGCGCGCTTCCACCGCTGGCGGCGGCGACGCGGGTCTGGCGCGATTTTTTTCCGGCACCGACCGAGGTCTATCGAGAGGGCTTTTCGCTCATCCGCAAGGGCTGGGACACCGCCTGAGGGAGACGCGGAACGCTCACCGCTATCGGGGCACCGTCCCGAACGTGACGCCGCGCAGCAATTGGCCCTGCAGAAAGAACGCGATGAGCAAGACGGGCAGCAGGTAGATCGTGCCAATGGCGGCAAAAACGCCCCAGTCGACGCCGACGTCGGCGCCGACGACGCGGGTCATCGCCACCGGAACGGTGCGCGTCGTGACGCTGGTCAGCATTAGGCTGAACAGGAAGTCGTTCCAAGTGAAGACGAAAGCAATGATTGCGGTGGCTGCGAATCCGGCGCGCATTTGCGGCAGGCAAATCCGCCACAGGATCCTCAAATCCGAGCTGCCGTCGAGGCGCGCGGCTTCTTCGATCGGCCGATGCAGTTCGTCGAAGAAGCTCTTCAGCATCCAGATGGCGAACGGCAGATTGAAGGCTGTGTAAACCGCAATGATCGCGACATAGCTGCCGCCGAGGCCGCTCACCCGGAACAGGAAATACAAAGGCACGATCGCGGTGATCGGCGGGACCATCCGAAGGACGAGAATGTAAAACATGAGATAGTCGCGCCCAACGACGCGCAATCGGGCGAAGCCATAGGCGGCGAGGGTCCCCAACAGCAGCGCCAGCGAGACGCTGGTCAGCGCGATAAAAATGCTGTTGGCGAAATTGCGTCCGAGCCCGGTGTCGAAGACCTGACTTCCGTCGGCGGAAAGCCGATGGAAGGAAGCCCAGAAGTGTTCGAGCGTCGGGGTGAAAAACAGCTTCGGTGGCGTCGCGAGAGCGTCCGGGCGCGTTTTGAATGCAGCGAGTATCATCCAGATGATCGGAAAGAAATAAATCAGGCCGACGAGTGCCGCGGAGAGCGCTCGCAGCGTTCCCGCCGGCTTTTCCACAGCGGTCGTTCGGTCGTCTGCCATGGCTCTACACAGCCTCCCTGCGCAGCCGCATCGCCTGGAAGTAAACCCGGGTCAAAACGATGACGACGAAGACGCTCAGGTTGCCCAACGCGGAGGCGCGTCCCGTCTCGAACAGGACGAACGCCCTGTCGTAGATTTCCGTGGACACGCTCTCGGTCGCTACCCCTGGGCCCCCATTGGTGATGGTATAGATGAGGTCGAACATGTTGAACAATTCTATGGTTCGAAACAGAAGCGCCAGGAGCAGGACGCCGCGCACCGCCGGAAAGGTCACCGCCCAGAAGTGCAACCATGGCGAGGCGCGGTCGATTTCTGCGGCCTCAACCAAGTAGGCCGGGACGCCGTCGAGCCCTGCCAGCAGCAGCAACATGACGAACGGCGACCACATCCAGGCGTCGGCGATGACGAGGCTCGTGATCGCCGATGCAGGCGTTCCCAAAGGCGCAAACGCCGCTCCGGTGAAGGGCCTCACGAATGCGCTGACGATGCCGAAGGTCGGATCGTAGAACAGGCTGAAGAACGTGCCAACGGCGACCGTCGACAGCAGCATCGGCGCGAGAACCAGCATCAGCACGAAGCGCCGGCCGGGGAATGGTCTGCGAAACAGGAAAGCGAGCAGCGTTCCGACGACGATCTGGATCGAGACGCTGGAAGCGATCATGACGCCGGTGTTGGTGAAATGTTCCCACACGTCGGGATCGCTAATCAGGTCTACGTAATTGCCGAGCCCGAGGAATTTTGGCGGCGTGTTCAGCCGATCGGCGCGGAAATGGAAAAATGAGACGCCTATCGACCACAGAAACGGCACGACGTTGATCACGCACACGACGACGAGCGCAGGCGTGATGAATGGAAGCGCGCTGGCGCCGAACGATTGCGCCTTGCGACGCGCCGAGCCGACGAAGAGGGCTGGCGGAGCGCGAAAGACCTGAGGCCTGGCATGCTCGGATAGTTTCGCGGCGACGCTTCGCGTCATGGCTCGAAACTCCTCCCAGGGGTCGTCCTTGACTCTTTTGTGACCGGCGGTCAGCTTAATGCCTATTGCGCCGACGTCCACCCCTTCGCCGCACCCCCGCCCGAAGTGGGGCGGTCTATGGCGGGAGTGGGGAATTTTCTTGTTGCGTCGTTTAGTGAGTTGTGTTTACTAAACGTCAAGACGAAACGCAACAGCGGTTGTCGCTCGAGGTTGGCGGGGCTGAGAGGTCAGCTCGCAAAGCTAGCCGGTTTGGGAGTCCGAGACGCGAGGGGCTGGTCGGTGCAGTTGACCGTCGACGACGTTCGCAAGAGTTTCGGTTCGGTCGACGCCCTGCTCGGAGTAACCTTCGTCGCGGAGCCGGGCGAGTTTTTTGCGATCCTGGGGCCGAGCGGCGCCGGCAAGACGACGCTGTTGCGGATCATCGCCGGGATCGAGCGCGCCGACAGCGGCGACGTGCTGCTGGACGGCCGCGACGCCGACGACATTCCGGTTCGCTCTCGTGATACGGCGATGGTGTTCCAGACCTTCGCCCTCTATCCGCATCTCTCGACTTTTGAAAATCTTGCCTACCCATTGCGCGAATCGCGGGTTGCGCAAGGCGAAATCAAAAAGCGCGTCGGAGAGGTCGCCGAGATGCTGCGCCTGTCGCATGCGCTCGCGCGCAAACCGAACACGCTGAGCGGTGGCGAACAGCAGCGGTGCGCAATTGGGCGCGCGCTCATTCGTAGGCCCAAGCTTCTATTGCTCGACGAGCCGCTGACCAATCTCGACGCCAAGTTGAGGCATGATACGCGCGCCGAGTTCAAGCGGTTGCACCGCGAACTCAGCGCCACGACGATCGTGTACGCCACGCCAGACCAGCTCGAGGCGCTTAGCATGGGGCATCGGATAGGCGTGCTCAGGGAGGGTCGCGTGGTCCAGATCGGGACCCCTCGTGATCTCTATTTGGAGCCGCGCGACGAATTTGTCGCGGGACTTGTCGGCGACCCGCCGATCAATCTTGTCAGCGCGACCCTCAAAGACGTCGCAGGCAGGCGGACGCTTGAATTGCCGTTCGTCGACGTTGACGCGGCGCCGTGGATGACCAGTCTGCGCGATTTTGCTTCCGGCGCGAAGCTCACAGTCGGCGTCCGCCCTCAGGCTATCGAGCCCGTTGGTCGTACGGCCGACCCCTCGTTCGGACCGCCCTTCCCGGCGCAGGTTTTCCTGACCGAACCGCTTGGGGACGTGACGATTCTCGATATCGTCGCCAGGACCAACCATCGTCTCAAGATGATCCTGCCGCAGGAGCGGGCCTACGGCATCGCCAGCGACGCGTCGATCGACTGCGCGCTGAGAAGCAACGATCTTTGCCTATTCGCCCAGGAGACCGGTACGGCCATTCGTCGCGACGGGGCGAGCGCGGCGAACTAGAGCGTTGAACAACGCTAAAAAGAGCGCGTTCAAGGGAGAACGTGTAACAAGGAGGAAACAGCGATGGGAACGATTAAAATATCGGTGGCGGCGCTGGCCGCCGCCAGTTCATTGACGGGGGCGATGCTTGCGCCGGTTCCGGCAAGCGCCAAGGACATCGTCATCAACATGGCGGCGCCTGACTGGCTGCCGACCCGCTTCATGCAGGAGGAGTTCGACAAAACCTATAAGGCGAAGTCCGGCAACAACGTGAAGTTGGTCATTGACTTCATTCCCTGGGGCAGCTTCTACCAGCGCGTTGCCGCGTCGCTATCCTCGGGAGAGAAGAAATACCAGATGATCGTGACCGACAGCCAGTGGCTGGGCGATTTCGTCGAGGGCGGTCATTACCTCAAGCTCAACAAATACATCGACGCCGATCCGGAATTGCAGGCGATCATCGCCGACATGCATCCCGTGCTGCTGTCGACCTCGTCGTCCTACCCCTACAAGTCGAGCAATTACTACGGGTTCCCGCAGTTCCCCGACAATCTGGTCACGGCCTTCCGTAAGGATCTATTCTGCAACCAGACCGAGCGCGCCAACTTCAAGAAGGAGTTCAATCAAGTCCTGCCTTGCTATTACAACGAATGGGAAGACGTGGACTGGCAGCGCTATGAAAACATCGGCAAGTTCTTCACGCGCAAGAAGGGCGAAAAGCTCGGCGACGGCGTCGCTGACGACGATTTCTACGGCATCGCCTATCAGATGGGCAAGCCGTACGATTTCTCCTCGATGCAGATCAATGGCTTCATCTGGGAGTCTGGCGGCGACATCTGGGACGAGACGTCGACTAAGCCGGCGCTCGGCGTCGTCAATTCCGACAAGGCGGTCAAGGCGCTCGAGCACTATCTCAGCCTGGAGAAGTATATGCCGCCCGTCGCCAAGACAGGGCAAATGGACATCTTCGTCGTCCAGGACCTCTACATGCAGGGTAAGGTCGCCGCGATGGTCGACTGGGTCGGCGTGATGGGACCGGTTATCAATCCCAAACTTTCCAAGGTCTCTGACAAGACGGGATTCGCAGAGCCTCCGGGAACGCGCAGGGAGGATGGCTCGCTCAGCCGCTGGTCGAACATCGGCGGTCAGCCGTTCGTCCTGACGACCTGGAACAGCGACGAGGTGATCAAGGAAGGGCTCGACATCGTCAAATGGTGGTTGTCGAAGCCGGTCCAGATCAACTTCGTCAAGGCCGGAGGCCAATCGGGCATGCTCAGCGTGATGGATGACCCGGCCTATGCGACGTGGGCGCCTTACAACCGCGCCTATCTCGACAATTACCGTTGGCAGAAGGACGTCTGGCACATCCCGGAATTCTTCCCGTTGCTGACCGAGCAACAAGAAGAGTTCGATAAGGCGATAACCGGCCAGATCAGCGCCAAGCAGGCTCTGGATACGGTCGCCGCGTTCCAGGACAAGCTTCTGCGCGAAGACGGCCGCATTAAGTAACCGCTCGTCATAAAGAGCCGCGCGCCTCATTCGGGGGCGGCGGCTTCCTCTTCGGCAGGCGCGGCGGTCCTGTTGAATGGGGCGACACTTTCAGTCCTAGCGGCTTTGCAATCATGACCTCAGTAGCCAATCGGGAAGCGTCACGGACCGGCGCTGCGAGCCAGCCCGCGTCTCGTAGCGCGATCGGCTTCCTCGGGTGGCTGATGAGCCCTCAACGCCGAGGGCCATTGTTGATCGCGCCGGCGATCGTCATCCTCTTCCTCGTAAATATTTTTCCGCTGATGTGGTCATTCGGCCTCAGTTTCTTCGCCTATAAGGCCAACCGGCTCGCGCCCCCCGTTTTCATCGGCCTGAAAAATTATGCCGACGTGCTTACCGACCCCGAAATCTGGGAACGCTTCCGCAACACCGCGGCCATCGTCGTCGGCAGCGTCGCGCTTCAACTGATCGTCGGGTTCCTGCTGGCATTGCTTTTCGCCCACGAGTTTCCGTTGCGTCGTTATCTTCTGATGCTTGTCCTCTCGCCGATGATGTTGTCGCTAAGCGCCGTCGGGGTTTTCTTCAAGCTCTTCTACGACCCGACGCTCGGCTTCATCAGCCGGATGATCTCGTTGGTCACGGGCGACACCTTCGTCATTCTGTCGACCCCGACAAGGGCAACGATTGCGATTGTTGTCGCGGACGCATGGATGTGGTCGCCTTTCGTGATGCTTCTGGTGCTCGCCGGCCTGGTGAGCGTGCCGAAATATCTCTACGAGGCGGCGGAGATCGACCGCGCAGGATGGTGGCGCCGATTCACCACCATAACCTTCCCCTATATCCGCAGCCTGCTCTTGCTTGCGCTGCTGTTTCGCACGATCGAGACTTTCAAGATTTTCGACATCGTCTATCTCTTGACCGAGGGCGGTCCTGGCTCCTCAACGGAAACCGTATCCGTCTACGTTTTCCGCCTCGCTTTTCAGTTTTTCCGGACGAGCGAAGCATCAGCGCTCGGCTACATCATGCTGTTCGCGGTGATCGTTCTGACCAGCCTGTACCTTTACGCCATTCAGACGCGCAATTCGGAGACCGTGAGTGACTAATGGCGCAAAGGTCATCGGACAGGCGGGCTGGGGCCGCACGGCAGGGGCGGCCTTGGTCAGCTGCGTCTATTTCTTCCCGGTCTTCTTCATCATTTCGACGGCTTTCAAGACGCGGCCGGACGCGCTAGCGATGCCGATCAAGCTCCTCTTCACCCCTACGTTCCAGAACTTTTACTCGGTCTTCCAGCGCGCCGATATCCAGGGCGGCGGGACGACCAATTCCGGCTTCAGCCTCTACTTCTTCAACAGCCTTTTCATCGGCGGAACGAGTGTTTTTCTGGCGCTGATCATCGGCACTGCTGCGGCCTACGGCTTTTCACGCTTTCCACTGCGCGGCAACGATACCTACCTGTTCTTTATTTTGACGACGCGGATGCTGCCGCCGATCATCGCGATCATTCCGGTCTTCGTTCTGTTCCGGGTATTTGGCCTCAGCGGCTCATACACGGGCATCATCGCGCTCTACACCGCCTTCAACCTCCCCTTCTCGATCTGGATGGCGAAGAGTTTCTTCGACGACCTCGATCGCGACATCGAAGACGCTGCGCGAATGGACGGCAGTTCCGAGTGGAGCGTATTCCGAAAGATTTGCTTGCCTCAGGTCTACGGCGGTCTCGCGGCGACTTTCGTGTTCGCCGTCATCCTGACCTGGAATGAATTCCTGTTCGCACTGATGCTGACAGGAACTGAGACGCGCACCGTCCCGGTCGCCATCGCTCGAACGATCGGCGGCCAGGTTGGAGTGGACTGGGGACTCATGTCGGCGATCGAGACACTGTTCATCGTCCCGGTCGTTCTCGTGACCTTTGTGCTTCAGAACCAGCTGCTGCGCGGCGTTACCTTCGGCACTATCCGGAAGTAGTGGACAGCGGAATGTTCGAAATCAGGCTGGAAAACTTGACCAAGCGCTTCGGTAGCCTCGTCGCCGTCGACCGGGCAAATCTGGATGTCGCCCAGGGGGAAGTGGTGTGCCTGCTTGGTCCGTCCGGGTGCGGAAAGACTACGATGCTGCGAATGATCGCGGGGCTAGAGCTGGCGACGTCCGGAGAGATTCTGATCGGTGGAGAGCGGGTCAACGACCTGCCGGCGCGCGCGCGCAACGTCGCGATGACGTTCCAGTTCTACGCGCTCTATCCGAGCCTCTCTGTCCAGGAGAATCTCGCCTATCCTCTGCATGCCGAAAACCTGAGCAAGGCACAGATCGCCTCGCGGGTCGCCCGCGTCAGTGAGGCGCTCGATCTGACGGCCATTCTCAAGCGGCGCCCCCACCAGCTCGGGGAGGGGGAAAAGCAGCGGGTCGCGGTCGGGCGGTCGATTGTCCGAGAGCCCAGCTGCTTTCTGTTCGACGAGCCCTTGAGCCGCCTCGACATACAGTTGCGTCAGACGATGCGCACTCAGATCAAGGAAATTCTTACCAAGCTCGACAAGCCGACGGTGATTGTGACCCACGACCAGATCGAAGCGTTGACGATGGCGGACCGCATCGCGGTTATGCACAAGGGAAAGGTCGAGCAAGTCGCTTCGCCGCACGAGCTGTTTTCGAGGCCGACCAATCTCTTTGTCGCGAGCTTCATCGGAACCCCGCAGATGAATCTGCTACCGGCCACGATTGTCAGCGTGGAAGAAGCGGACACAAACGGTTCGGCGACCGTGGGGCTCGCTGTTCTGGGTGAGACGATCTCGGCGGCCGTCGACCCTGCCGTGGCGAAACTTGCTCCCGGAAGCAAAGTGACCGTCGGGATCCGTCCGCGCAGCTTCGAGTTCGTCGATCCAGGCTCGGCGGACGCCTTGCACGCGAGCGTCGACATCACGGAACCGATGGGCGCCGAGACGCTCGCGCACCTGACCGAGGGCGGCGCGGACCTTCGGTGCGTCGTGCCGAGCAATTCCGCACCCGCCGCTGGCGCGAGGGTCGCCGTGCGATGCAAGGTCGGTCAGCTCCATGTTTTCGATGACGCCGGCAATCATTTGGGATGACGCGTATGCAACAACCGCCAGAGAGCCCGGCGCAGGTCGGCATGACCGCGAAAGAGGCGAGGACAATCGAATATGCAATCGTAGCGGTGAGCGTAATATCGCTTGTCCTGCTTTTCCAACCCTTCTCGCTCGGGCTTTATTCGGTCGGCGCCGGTCTCGTCGTGTTCGCGGGATTGGCGTTCAACCTCGTGCCGCTGTGCACGCCGGGGCGAACCTCCGCCTCTTTGGCCAAGGCGACCGCGGTCATCGCCATCATCTTTGTCATCGTCACAGCGTTGGCCCTTGGCTCGGCGCTACTCTACTCCTGGTATTTGACCGTGCGATGAGCGCGGTCGGCCTCTTTCGGCTAATGTGAGGGGCCGTCGAATATGGCTGTCGCAAGCGAAAGGCCTCGAGCGTTCGACGAACCTCTCGTGCTCGATCGGGAGCGCAAGCGTCGTCTCGTCACGGCGATCGCGCAACGCATTGTGGCGAATGTTGATGAGTTGACGGCGCTCGACGCCGCAATCGGCGACGGCGATCACGGGTACAACATGAAGCGGGGCTTTGAGGGGGTGCTGCAGGACCTGGATGCGCTCTCGGACATGAGTTTGCCGGATCTCCTCAAGACCGTCGGCATGAAACTCGTCATGAAAGTAGGCGGCGCTTCCGGGCCGCTCTACGGCACGCTGTTGCTCTCGTTGGGCAAGGAACTTCCGGCCGAACCTTCTCGCACGCAAGTCGAGGCGGCCTTCGGCGCGGCCATCGCTGCCGTGCGGGCTCGCGGCAAGAGCGACGCGGGCGAAAAGACGATGCTGGACGTCTTGATTCCGACGCAGCGCGCCCTTGCCGCCGGGTGCGACGCGGACGCCCTCAAAGCCGCCGCTCTGGCGGCGGCGGAGGCGACGGCGCCGATGCGCGCGAAGCGGGGCCGGGCTTCATTTCTCGGCGAGCGATCGATAGGCCATGTCGATCCGGGCGCCCGATCGTCGTCGTTGATGATCGCCACGATTTGCGACGAATTCGGAGCGGGCTGATGGGTACAGTCGGCATTGTCATCGTGTCGCATTCGCCGAAGGTTGCGGAAGGAGCGGCCGACATGGTGCGTCAGATGGTCGGAAGCGAGGTCCCGCTCGCATGGACCGGCGGCGGCACGACCGGCGAGCTTGGGACGAGCTTGGAAGCGATTACCGCAGCGATCCATCGGGCGTGGTCCGAAGCGGGGGTCGCGATACTCGTCGATCTCGGCGGGGCCGAAACGAATAGCGAAATGGCGATCGAGATGCTTGCCGAGGACAAGCGAAATCGTGTCGTCATCTGCAACGCCCCGATTGTCGAAGGAGCTGTGATCGCGGCGACCGAGGCTTCGGGCGGCTCGAATCTTGCGACGGTGCGACGCACCGCGGAAGAATTGTCACCTTGAGGACGGCCGCGATCAGAAGGTGGGAAATGTTTAAGTTTTCCCCATGACGCGCTGCGCTCGTTTTCACGGGTCGGACCAACTTGAGACTTTCGCATGAATGAATTCGCCGCGACCTATTCCGCAAAGTTGACAAACGCGATCGGGCTGCATGCCCGCCCTTCCGTCAAGCTGACAAAGCTCGCCAAGACCTTCGAATTGCAAATTGAGGTCGGGCTTTCGCAAGAAGGACCCTGGATTGACGCCAAGAGCATCGTCAAAGTCATGGCCGTCAAGGCGGTGAAGGGAACGACGCTTTATTTCCGAGCGAGAGGTCCGGATGCGGCGGCGGCGATCGTCGCTTTGCGCGAGCTGATCGCCGGCGACTTCCACGAAGAGGAGGCGATCGGCGTTGAAAGCGGATCCGAAGACGCGAATGGTTGAACTTCGTTTGGTCGGGCGCACGGCTTCGGCCGGATTTGCGGCGGGGCCGCTGGCCGTGATGCCGAGTCTCGAGGGCAACCGCGCCGGCGGCGAACCTGTCGCCGAGGCACACGCGCTGCGTCGAGCGATTGCCGAGGCGCTGTCGCAGCTCTCCGCCCTTGCGGCTCACTCGAGGAGCGACGGCGCAGACATCCTCGCCTTTCAAATCGCGATGCTCGAAGATGATGCGCTGGCCGAATCCGCGTTTGCGATTATCGACAAGGGCGTAAGCGCTGACGAGGGTTGGCGAAAGGCGCTCGACGCTGAGATCGGCGCCTACGAGGCGGCCGGCGACGATCATTTCAGGGCACGCGCTAGCGACCTCATGGATATTCGTGATCGGGTGCTCGCTCTGCTTTTCGGGACGTCGGGTTCCGATCCCCTCCTCGGGACGATCGTGGTTGGCGAGGACATGACGCCGTCTCGATTTCTTGCGACCGATTGGACTCGCGGTGGCGGCATTGCGCTTACGCGCGGTAGCGCTTTTGGGCATGTCGCAACGCTTGCGCGCGCGCGCGGAGTTCCAATGATTGTCGGGCTCACCGCCGACCTCAAAGGTCTCGCGGGGGAGCGCGAGGGGTTCATTGACGGGGAAAACGCCGTACTGTGGGTCGATCCGACGCCTAAGACCCGCCAGAATTTCGCCGAGCGCATCAAAGCGGCGGATCGGGCCTCGCAGGCTTGGGCCGAGTTCGCGATGCGGTCAGCCGTGACAGCTGACGGAGTTAGGATCGCAGTTTGTCTGAACATAGCGGATCCGTCCGAAATCGAACTGCTGGATCCTGCGAGCTGCGACGGGATCGGGCTCGTTCGCACCGAATTCCTGTTCAGCGGCCGAAAAGGGCTGCCCGACGAAGAAACCCAGTATCAGGCCTATCGGCGACTGGCCGAGTGGGCGGCAGGCAAGCCGGTTACGATCCGCACCCTCGACGCCGGCGCGGACAAGCCAATCGCCGGACTGACGTTGGAGCACGAGAGTAACCCGTTTCTCGGGTTGCGAGGTATCCGGCTCTCGCTCCATAGGCCGGAGCCGTTTCGCACCCAACTGAGGGCGTTATGCAGGGCGGCCGCGCATGGGCGTGTGGAAGTTATGCTGCCGATGGTTTCCCTTCCCCGCGAGCTCGATCGGGCGCGCGCCTATCTCGACGAGGCTTTCAGTGAGCTCCAGACGGCGGGAATTGCCAGCCGTCGTCCCGAACTCGGCATCATGGTCGAGGTGCCAGCGACCGCGTTGAGCGTAGAATCATTCGACGCGGCCTTCTTTTCAATCGGCTCGAACGATCTGACTCAATATATCATGGCCGCCGCCCGTGACAGCGAAGCGGTCGCGGCGCTCAACGATCCAAGTCATCCAGCTGTCCTGCGCCTGATTGCGCAAGTTGCGGCCTACGGGGCCAGAGTTGGTCGAAAGGTCAGCCTCTGCGGCGACGCCGGTGGGGAGCCCCAGCTCATCGAAGCGCTGCTCCAGGCCGGCCTTCGATCCCTGTCCGTCAGCTCCGCCGCACTAGGGCGGACCAAAGAAGCGATCGCCCGGATAAGACTATCTGAAGGAGCGCCAGATGAATGACGCTCCAGTCCGCGATGCGAAAGCGGCAAAGGTCGAAGCATACAAGACCATACTTCGCAACGTTCTGAACCAGCGGCCTTCCGGCACCCGGCAAAGGCTTGCGACTGCGCTTGGCAAGAACCGCAGCTTCGTCACGCACATGGCGAACCCGGCGAATCCTACGCCGATTCCGCCTCCGCATCTCGATATCATTTTCGAGATCTGCCATTTTTCGCCGACCGACCGGCGCGCCTTCCTGGACTCCTTCGACCTGGCGCACCCGAACCGCATCAGACGCCACCGCGAAGGCCCAAGCTTGCGTGCACTGAGGATTGAAGTCATCGACTTCGGGAACGCGAAAAAAAATCGTGCTTTCGACGAACTGATCCGCGACACCGCGCGGCGCTTCGCGCGGCTCGTCGCTGTAGAGAGCTGACGCGCGCGGCGGCGGCGGAAACCAGGCTCTCGGCGTTCGCCTCCATTCAACCGAAAGAGCCACGAACTCGATCGACGGGGATCCCATGAAGAAGTTTCTCAATTCACCTGAAACATTGCTCGTGGAGAGCCTCGCCGGCTTTGTCGCCGCTCATGCCGACATTGTCGTAGCCGGCGACGATCGCAAGTTCATTCGCCGCAAAGCGCTCAGGCCTGGAAAAGTCGCGCTCATATCGGGAGGCGGTTCTGGACACGAACCGCTGCATGCCGGATTTGTCGGCCTAGGCATGCTCGATGCAGCGTGCCCGGGACAGATCTTCACCTCTCCGACGCCAGATCAAATCGTTGGGGCGGTCGAGGCGGTCGACCAGGGCGCTGGCGCAATCCTGATCGTCAAGAATTACGAAGGCGACGTAATGAACTTCGAGATGGCGGCGGAGATGACCGACGGTCGATGCGCAACCGTCATCACCGACGACGATGTCGCCGTCGAGACCTCGACTTACTCGACTGGGCGGCGCGGGGTCGCCGGGACGCTGATAGTCGAGAAAATCGTGGGCGCCGCCGCGGAAGTCGGTCTGCCGCAGGCCAAACTTCAGGCGTTGGGTCAGGAGGCGAACAAGCGGACGCGCTCGATGGGCGTCGCCTTGACGTCGTGCACAGTTCCTGAGGCAGGCAAGCCGAATTTCGAACTCGGCGATTCGGAAGTCGAGATGGGCGTCGGTATTCATGGGGAGCCGGGTCGACGCCGCATACCCCTGCGTTCCGCTCGGGAGATGGTCGAGGAGATGGTCAAGGCAATTCTCATCGATCTGGCGCCGAAGCGCGGCGCCGAAGCGATCCTGTTCGTCAACGGATTCGGCGCTACGCCCCTGATCGAGCTCTACCTGCTCTACCACGAGGCGGCTGCCATCCTGGGCGCCGCCGGACTGAAGCCCGCTCGATCTCTCGTGGGCTCCTACGTCACGTCGCTCGACATGGCCGGCGCCTCGATAACGGTCTCAATGCTTGAAGGGGATGCGGCCAAATATTGGGACGCTCCTGTGCACACCGCGGCACTGCGTTGGGGTTGCTAGGGAAGATCGGGGCCGCCGCGAATGCCTAGCGGCGATTCCTTGAATCCGCGCATATGAAGGGGTTTTTCGTGTCGCGCCTCGAACGATCCTTCCCGATCGCGGAAGCTGTTGGACCTCGCCCCGCGGAGAGGAGCGGAAGCGTTGGCGACAGAAGGCCCACGACCCGCGAAAGCCCCTGGAACCGGCTTGTGGCCGAGATTTCCCTGCCGTAGGGAAAATAGCAGGAAATCGCTCGCTTTTTCGGGCGATTCGAGGCAAAACCGTCCCGAAAAGCCCACCTATTCTGCTCGATTCCAGAGGAATTCCCTACACGAGCGAGCAGGGACATTTTTAGGCCGATCAGGGAATTCAAATTCCCTGTTCCGCCAAATGCAGGGACAACTCGCGCCGGAAATGATTAAAATCTCGAGATCGATGAACGAGGCGACGAGGGCGCGAGGGGTGCGAGGTGAAGGGAATTGCCGACCTTGCGATAGTCGATTTGCTGGGACAGCTGACGTTCGACATCGACCGCGACCGGATCGTCCGCTACAGCCTGGCTGGCGACGACACCGCTCCGATGGTCTAGGCGGGCATCGGCGGACAGCAGGCCGGAGCGCTCTTCCAGCCGAGCGCGAACGTAACTTCTCGATCGTCGTTCGCCTCACTCCGCGAGAGCAAGGGAGCGTCGACGCAATCCGCTCTGTCCGTTGCCAATCCCGGAGGAAGCGGCTTCATCCAGATCCCGCTGAGCGAGGTCGCCCGAATCTCCCTGCGCTCGGGAGCCTCCATGATCTATCCGCCATGTTCCACGCCTTGATCGGCGGCGTCTTCGCCCTAGCCTTCACCCGGACGCGATTCAGCGTCTACGCGGCGATCGGCTTCATCAGCCTGTTCGGCATGTCGGTGATTAAGCGCGCCATTATTCTTTCGCACCTCACTCGGCGCGTCGAATTCGGGCTCGCCAGGGGACGCGCTCGTCGATGCGGACAAGGCGCGTCTTCGCCCCGTCATGATGACAAGCATCGCGCCTGCGTGGGCTCCCGCCCGCCGCCTTTCTCCTGCGGCGTCGGCGCCCAGGTCCAGCGGTCGGTCGCAATCGCTGTCGTGGACGGAGACCTTTTCTTGCCGCTCCTGATCCTGGTCGTGTTGCCCGTTCCATCGATGCATTTTTGCTCCAGGGACGCAGGTCCGAGTCGGTGGTAGCCCACGCAGAAACCAATAGCCGCCGAACCGGCCCGCCCGGCGCGGAAGGGCGCGATGATTGGATTAGGTCATCTTGGCCGCAGTCTGAGGCGGCGGCCCTTCAGAAGGCGACCTGCTTGAATCTCCTCGCCTGTTCGGTCAACGCAATCTCGACAGGCAGCCGCTCCATGCTGCTCGCACCGTAGAATCCGTGACAACAGCGGCATGCCCGCAGCATGAATTCGGCGTCGTCGGGCGTGGCGATCGGCCCGCCATGGCACAATACCAGGATTTCCGGCCGGATCCGCAGTGCGGCCTCTGCAATGCGGTCGATTTCGGCCACGCACTGCTCGCGCGACTTCGCCGATGCGGCGCCCACCGAGCCGCCGACGGTGACGCCCATATGCGCGACGATTACGTCCGCGCCGGCGCGAACCATCGCCTCGGCCTCGGCGACGTTGAACACATAGGGCGTCGTCAAGAGGTCGAGCTCGTGCGCCATGGCGATCATGTCGACTTCGAGTCCGAAGCCGAAGCCGGTTTCCTCGAAACTAGCGCGCATCACCCCGTCGAACAGTCCGACGGTTGGGAAGTTTTGCACCCCCGCGAAACCCATCGCTTTGATCTCCGCCAGAAATTGCGGCATCAGTACGAAAGGATCCGTAGCATTGACACCGGCCAACACCGGTGTCCGCTTGACGACGGGAAGAACCTCGCGCGCCATCTCCCGAACGATTTCATTGGCGTTGCCGAACGCGAGAAGGCCGGCTGCCGAACCGCGCCCGGCCATGCGGTAGCGCCCCGAATTGTAGATGACGATCAAATCGAGTCCACCCATCTCCTCGCACTTGGCGGAAAGGCCGGTGCCGGCCCCGCCACCGATGATCGGCCTCTTCTCGCGCGCCAGGGAACCGAGCCTGTCGACGATAGCCTGACGATTTGGCTGCGGCATCGGCAGTCAGCTCCCTGCGACTTCGAGAAAACTTTCTACGATCGCGTCAGAAAACGCAGGGTCGTTGATGTGATGAGGAAACCTGAGAACATGGCGATCGGACGAAAGGCGCAGATCGTTGTGCAACGCGTCGAACAGCGCGGCATCCGCGTCTGGATCAAAGAATGGCCCGCCGGGCGCATCGAGCGCGGACACTCCGCCCTCGGCAATAAGAAAGCGCACGGGACCCTCGCAGCGGTTGAGCTTTTCCGCGATCCAGGCGCCGATCCGCCGGCACTCCTCACGCGTCGTGCGCATGAGCGTCACCTGAGGATTGTGCTTGTAGAGATTGCGTCCGCGGAACCGGGATGGCACGGTTTCGAAAGCGCCGAAGTTCACCATATCAAGCGCGCCGACCGAGCCGACATAGGGCAGCCGGGTGCGGGCGATGGCGCCCAGCCGGTCCGGGCCCGCGCTCAGAACGCCGCCGACCAGATGGTCGCAGATCTCCGTGGTCGTCACATCGATGACGCCGGCGAGCCGGCCGCTGTCGGCCAGTTTCTCCATCGCACGGCCACCTGTCCCGGTCGCATGAAAAACAAGGCAATCGTATCGATCTCGCAATTTCTCGACGACGCGCGTAACGCAGGGCGTCGTGACGCCGAACATCGTTAGGCCGAGCGAGGACACGCCATCCTCGCGACTGACGCCTGAAGCCGCCATGCCGGCGATGGCAAACGCTGCGTTGCGCAGGACGACGCGGCTGACGCTGTTGAGTCCGGCGAGATCGGTGATCGAAGGCGTCATCGCAATATCGGAAACATCAACATAGGGGCCGACGTCGCCGGAGGCGAGCGTCGAAACCATCAGTTTCGGTAATCCGATCGGCAGGGCTCGCATGCCCCTCGTTATGATCGACGTGCCCCCGCCGCCGCCGATGCCAATGATCGCGTCGAACGGATCGGTCGCCGTGACAAAACGCTCGAACGCGGCGCCCATCGCCTCGACCGCCTCGCCTCTGTCGCGGCCGTGCAGGAAAGGCTTCGAGGCGTAAGCGGCAACCTCATGGCGCGTGAGGTCGACAACGCATTGCGGCTCGCCGATACCGACGTCGACCACCGCTGGCGCGGCGCCAGCGTCGGCAATCACTGATCTCAGGTAGGCGAGTTCCTCGCCCTTGGTGTCCGCTGTCCCGGCGACAAGGACGCGTTTCATCGTCAACTCCACCGGTCCGCAGGCGCCGACTATTGCAGGACGCTCTCCCACTGACCGGTGCCAGCCGAACGCAGGACGGCGTCGGTAGTGCGGTCCGTTGCAAGGGCCTCGCGGAATGTCGGGCTCGCCGCTTTTCCCTCGTCCAGGGATTTAAGGAAATCGGCAGCCTGGTGCACGAACGTGTGTTCGTAGCCGATCTGCAGTCCGGGCACCCACCAATGCTTCATATAGGGATGGTCGCCATCCGTGATGTGCAACGAACGCCAGCCGCGCACCCTGCCCTCGTCGCTGTGGTCGAAATATTGCAGCCGGTGCAGATCGTGCAGATCCCACATGATCGACGCATTGGCGCCGTTGATTTCGAACGTGTAAAGCGCTTTATGGCCACGCGCGTATCGCGTCGCCTCGAATGTGGCGAGCGACCCGTTGTGAAATCGCGCGAGAAAGGCGCTGGCGTCGTCAATCCTCACCGGTTCGACCTTGCCTGTGATCGTGTGGCTGCGTTCCTTGATGAAGGTCTCGGTCATCGCGGTGACTTTGTCGATCGGCCCGTTCAGCCAAATCGCCGTGTCGATGCAGTGGGCGAGCAGGTCACCGGTAACCCCGCTACCGGCGACATTCGCGTCAAGCCGCCACAAGGCCGTCCCGCCCTGCGGAAGATCAGCGGAAATCGTCCAGTCTTGAAGAAATTTGGCGCGATAATGGAAGATGCGCCCAAGCCTGCCCTCGTCGACAAGCTGCTTGGCGAGAGTGACCGCGGGGACGCGCCGATAGTTGTACCACACCATGTTTGGCCGGTTTGCCGCTTCGACGGCGGCGACCATTTCTTCCGCCTCGGAGGCGTTCCGGCCGAGCGGCTTCTCGCACATCACCATCTTGCCCGCCCTGGCCGCGGCGATCGCGATCTCCGCATGTGTGTCGTTCGGGCTCGCGATGTCAACGAGGTCGATGTCGTCGCGAGCGACGAGTTCGCGCCAGTCCGTCTCGAATGCCTCGAAGCCCCAGTTTTCAGCGAAGGCTCTCGCGCTCGCCGCGTTCCGCGCGCAAACGGCTGTCAGTACCGGCTGATATTCGAGCTCAAAGAACTGGTTGACTTTTGAGAAGGCGTTGGAGTGGGTCCGCCCCATGAAGCCGCAGCCGACGAGACCGATTTTCAGTTTCTTCTTCGCGCTCATAGCAAGCCCTCGAATCGCTTTACTGATGCCAGCCGTGCGCATCGCGCACCTTGACCATCACGCCGAGAATATCGTTCCAGGTCTTTTGGCGCGTCATGACTTCGTTGGGGAACATGCAGCCGTCCCAGCAGATGTGTGGAATGGCCTTGGTCAGCGCTCCGTTCTCGTCCCGCAGCCAGTAGCCGGCGTCATAAACGATATCGAGCTTTCCGTTGGGATCGTCGACCGTGCAATGCCGACCCGTTTTGTCGTGAGAGCCGGACCCTTTCACCGTCGCATCGTTCTGCGCGACATGAAAATCGATCGTCCAGGGACGCAACGCGTTCGTCATCTGCTTCATCGCCGAATCGAAAACCTCCCTGTCGCGCCAGTCGAAGTCCGCTGGCAGGATGCGCTCGTCGGGCGCATTGTAGCCCAGGGTGTAGAGCAGCGTGTGGGCCATGTCGGCCTGAAATCCCAGGGTCCCGGGCCGCGCGACCGCCTCGAGCAGATGGGCCATGCTCTTCCAGCCGTGCATCCCGCCCCAGCAAATTTCCCCCTCCGCGGCCAACCGCTCTCCATACTTTTCGGCGACGTCGCACGCCTCGCGGAACGTCTGGGCGATGAGCTTCGTGTTGGCGGCCGGGTCCTGCGCCCAATCGTGCACGCCGGTCGCCGAGTCAATGCGAACGACGCCGTATGGCCTGACACCGAGTTCCCGTAGCTTCTTGCCGATGCGGCAGGCCTTTTCCACCATGGAGACGAAAACCTTGCGCTCTTCCGCGCTGCCCATCGCCGAGCCGCCGCCAACAGGGGGCCAAACCGGCGCCACCAGCGAGCCGATCTTCAGGCCTTTGGAGGAGACCAGATCGGCAAGGCTTTTGATCTCATCGTCGGTCGAGTCGATGCTCGTGTGCGGCTCGGCGAGAAAGAGATCGACGCCGTCGAACCTTTCGCCTTCGGCGCGGGCCGCGGCGGTGAGCTCAATCAGGGTGTTGAGGTCGATCGGCGGCTCGGCGTTGTCGCCCTTGCCGACGACGCCGGGCCACATCGCGTTGTGCAACTTCGGCCAATTGTTGCGCTCTGTCATGACATTCCTCCCCCTCGCAGGACGCCTGGCGCCGTTTTGTCGGCCCATCGCGCGCTTGTCGGTTGCCTTTCGGCGCTTGTTGCAATTTATTGAAATTCCAAGGGCGCGCAAGCTTGGCGCGCCGGAAATCACGAACGAACGCGTTCAGCGCGAAGGGAGGGAGCGGTCATGGCATCAATCGACACCAACAATGTCGCAACGCACAGCTTCGACTGGGGCGTAATAAAATGGTTTGTCAATCCCGAGCAGAACCCTGGCGCAAAGCTCACCTTTGGCGAAGTCGTCCTGCTGCCCGGGCAAGGCCACGTCCGTCACAATCATCCGCAATCCGAGGAGATCCTTTATGTTCTGTCGGGCGTCGGGGAGCAGATGGTCGACGACGAGCCGTCGTTTGCCGTGCGGCCGGGAGACACGATCTACATTCCCACGGCAATCTTTCATTCGACCGTCAACACCGGATGGGAGCCGCTGCGTCTCCTTGCCCTGTATAATCCCGCCGGCGCGGAGGACGCCTTGCTCAACCTGCCCGATCATCGATCCACCCCAGCCGGCAAGATTCTCGGGCTGAAACGCGGCGAATGATGCGAGGCTCGCACGGGAATTCATCGAGGGGAGCTGGTTAGAGGCCCGGGTCCACAGGACGCGACGAGATTCCCCGCGGGTGCGACTGGATCGTCTCTCTCGTTTTGATCTGAAAGCGATAGGCATCTGAGCAGCTCCTGTGTAGGATTTCAAATCTGCGCGTCAGCCGCTGAGCACAAATGCGGCGTGGATGCCCGAACGTGCTGAGCCGCGCGCAGAAGACGCGTCGATTGGGAGGGAACATGCAACACAGCAGACAATTTCTCCTCGAGTGCTATCGTAGCATGGCGACGATCCGGCGCTTCGAGGATCGCGTCCATGACGAGTTCGCTGCCGGTAAGATTCCCGGCTTCGTTCATCTGTACGCGGGCGAAGAGGCCTCGGCGGTCGGTGTCTGTTCGCAACTGAGCGCCCGCGACATGATCGCGTCGACGCATCGCGGCCATGGCCATTGCATCGCCAAGGGCTGTGACGTGACCGGAATGATGAAGGAAATATTCGGTCGGAGCGAAGGTCTCTGCGGCGGCAAGGGCGGCTCGATGCATATCGCCGATCTCGCCAAGGGCATGATGGGCGCCAACGGGATCGTGGGCGGCGGTCCGCCGCTGATTTGCGGCGCAGCACTGACCGCAAAATATCTCAAGACCGGCGGCATCGCGGTCGCCTTCGTGGGCGACGGCGGCTCCAACCAGGGCACGACGCTTGAATCCTATAACCTTGCCAAGGTCTGGCAATTGCCTGTGATCTTCGTCGTCGAGGACAACGGCTACGCCGAGTCAACAGCAAGCGCATGGTCCGTCGGCGGGAGCCAGGTCGGCCGTGCTGCCGGGTTTGGGATGCCGGGGTACGAAGTCGACGGATTTGATTTCTTTGCGGTGTATGACGTCGCGCGCGAGGCGATCGAGCGGGCTCGCGATGGCGGCGGCCCATCGCTGATCCATGCAAAACTAATGCGCTACTACGGCCACTTCGAAGGCGACGCCATGACCTATCGCTTGCCCGGCGAAGTCTTGAAGGCCCGGGAGGAACAGGATTCGCTCAAGACGTTTCGCAAACGCGTCATGTCGGCGGGGCTTATCGAGGGCCACGACCTGGACGCGGTCGACTTGGAGGTCGCCCGGCTGATCGACGAGGCCGTCGCCGCCTCGGAGGCCGCGCCGGCGCCGAAAGAAACCGATCTCGCGACCGACGTTTACGTAAATTACTGAGGGGGTCCCCATGTCCAAGAAATCCTACCGAGACGCCATCAGAGACGCCATCGCAAGCGAGATGCGTCGCGATCCGCGGGTGATTGTGATGGGCGAGGACAACGCCGGTGGCGCAGGCGCGCCCGGCGAGAAGGACGCCTGGGGCGGCGTGCTCGGGGTCACGAAAGGCTTGCAGCCAGAGTTTGGGCCGGAGAGGGTGCTCGACACGCCCATCACCGAGAGCGCCTTCATCGGCGCGGCGGCCGGGGCGGCGGCGACCGGTCTCAGGCCTGTCGCCGAACTCATGTTCGTCGACTTCATGGGCGTGTGCTTCGACCAGATCTTCAACCAGGCGGCGAAGTTCCGCTACATGTTTGGCGGCAAGGCGGTGACGCCGATCGTCATTCGCACCATGTATGGCGCAGGCTTTCGCGCCGCTTCGCAGCACAGTCAGTGCCTTTATCCGCTTTTCACGCACATCCCAGGCCTTAAGGTCGTATTGCCGTCTTCGCCTTACGAGGCCAAGGGGCTGATGATCCAGTCCATTAGGGACGACGATCCGGTGATCTTCTTCGAGCACAAGCTCATGTATGACGAAACGGCGGACGTCCCCGACGAGAGCTATACCATTCCGTTTGGAGAGGCGAACGTCACCCGCGAGGGGAAGGACGCGACAGTGGTCGCCTTCGGCCGTATGGTGAGTTTCGCCAACCAGGTCGCCGATGAACTCAAGCGCGAGGGACTGGGGCTGACGGTCATTGATCCGCGCACGACCTCTCCGCTTGATACCGAAACGATTCTCGACAGCGTCGCTGAGACGGGTCGCCTTGTTGTCGTTGACGAGTCCCACCCGCGCTGTTCGATGGCCGCGGATATTGCTAGGCTTGTCGTCGAGGAGGCCTTCAGCGACCTCAAGGCGCCGATCAAGACCGTGACCGCGCCTCATACGCCGGTGCCGTTCTCGCCGACCCTCGAAGATATCTATATCCCGAATCCGGCAAAAATCCGCGCCGCCGTCCTCGATGTGACGCAAAGGCATGCTCGATGAGCGAGATCCAGCCGATTATCATGCCGAAATGGGGGCTCGCCATGGAGGAAGGCGCCCTGACCTCGTGGCTTGTCCAGAGCGGATCCGAGGTTGAGAAAGGGAAGGAGATCGCGGAAATCGAGACGTCAAAACTCGCCAACGTCTTCGAGAGCCCGGTTTCCGGAACCTTGCGCAGGCTGGTCGCCAAGGAGGGCGATGTCCTACCGGTCGGGGCCCTCCTCGCGGTTCTGGCGCCGCTGAGCGTCTCCGACGCGGACATTGACAGCTTCGTTGCGAGTTTCGTGGTCGAGGCACGAGCGGACGCAGACGACGCCGGCGCGACAGTCGAGCGGAAGCTCGAGCATCAAGGCCGGACGCTCGTCTTCAAGGCGGCCGGTTTGCAGAACGACGCGACGCCGGTCGTGCTGATCCATGGATTCGGCGGTGATTCCGACAACTGGCTCTTCAACATCGACGAGCTGGCCAAGAGTCGCCCCGTCTACGCAGTCGATCTGCCCGGTCATGGCAAATCGAGCAAGACCCTGGCGAGTGGCGACCTCGGCGAGCTCGCCGAGGCCATCGTCGATCTGATCAACGAAATCGGCGCCGCGAATGTACACCTCGCGGGGCACTCGCTCGGAGGGGCGGTCGCGTTCCAGACCCTCCGGGATCGTCCCGAGCTGGTCGCTTCCATCGTCGGTATTGCGCCCATCGGGTTCGATGAGCGGGTCAACGCTGAGTTCGTCGAGGGATTCATCGCCTCCCAGAAGCGAAAGGATGTCAAGGCGGCGCTCCAACTTCTGCTCAGCGACCCTGACCTTGTCTCACCCCAAATGATCGAGGGCGTGCTGCGCTTCAAACGCCTGGAGGGAGCAAAGGAAGCGTTGCGCGCAATTGCGGACCAGAACCTATCGGGGGGCCGGCAGACGGCAAGCTTCCGCGATCTTGTTCAGGAAGAGCGGGTTCCGGTCATGGTCGTGTGGGGCGAGCGCGACGCGATCCTCGATCCAAGCGCCGCGCAGCGGCTTCCGTCGTTCGTCGAAGTCGTGCGCCTAGAGAAAGTCGGACACATGCCGCATCTTGAGGCGGCAAGCACGGTCAACAGCAAGCTCGCCGAGTTCTTTGAAGCCGCGGACCGCAGATAACGACGGTTTGCGCGGCGAGTTGCGGCTGCGACTGGTCTGCCCGGCGCCGTCAAGCGACCTTGCGCACGCGGCCCCTGAGCGACTCTCCGTGATGGATCTCCGTCCCGAGGACCTTCAGGCATTCGCGCATGAAGGCGGCCAATCCGGGCCAGCCTTTGGCGGAGACAAGGTTGCCGTCCACACAAGCGCCAGTCGGCTCGACGTCGACATAGACGCCACCCGCCAGCGTCACTTCCGGCTCGCAGTACTGCAGCGCTGCAACCCGCTTGTCTTTCACGACCCCATTGACCGCGATGAGCACCTGGACGCCATGGCAGATTGTGAAGATCGGCTTCCCGGTCTCGTGGAAGTGCCGGACTATGTCCTGGACGCGCTTGTCAATCCGAATATATTCGGGACCGCGCCCCCCGGCGACGTAGACCGCGTCGTATTCCTCGGCCCTGACCTTGGCGAAAGTCTTGTTGAGCGCATAAAGGTGGCCGGGTTTCTCCGTGTAGGTCTGATCGCCCTCGAAATCGTGCAATGAGGTTTTGATCGCATCGCCCGCCTTCTTGTCGGGACAAACGACGTCGACCTTGTGGCCCACGGCATGCATCGCCTGCTCGAATACGAAAATTTCGAATTCCTCGCTGAATTCGCCTACGAGCATCAGGATCTTCTTGCCCGGCACAGCCGCGTCTCCTCCATATGCCGCGCAAAGCTTTGCAATTCGTCGTTTTGAATGTCAAGCTGATCTTTTACAGCTGGAAAAGCTAGGGCCTGTCTTCATTTGAATTGAGAACGGATTGGAATCGGAGGCGGAACGTTTTGTGTTTTGGATAGGAGAGGGATTCCCAAATCAGCAAATGTCTAACTCGTGAGCGGTCGGCCTTTAGGAGGGGCTGACCGATGCGACGATATTCCCTGCGCGACGACCAGTGGGATCGGATCAAAGACATTCTGCCGGGCCGCGAAGGCCATGTGGGCGGCACTGCGGCGGACAATCGGCTGTTCGTCGAAGCTGTCCTTTTCAGGTTTCGAGCCGGCGTCCCGTGGCGTGATCTGCCCGAGCGTTTCGGGGACTGGAAGATCGTCTACCAGCGCTTCAACCGATGGGCCAAGAGCGGCGTTTTCGAGCGGGTTTTCAAGCTCTTGGCCGACGACCACGACAACGAGTACATGATGATCGACGCCACCATCGTGCGCGCTCATCAGCATAGCGCGGGCGCCCAAAAAAAGAGGGCGCGCAAGCCATCGGCCGATCCCGCGGCGGATTGACCACCAAAATCCATGCGGTCGTCGATGCCCTCGGCAATCCCGTCGGAATCATGCTCAGCCCGGGCCAGGATCACGATCTGACTTGCGCCGAAGCTCTGATCGAAGCCCTCGATCCCCACGCTCTGATCGCCGACAAGGCCTTCGACGCCGACTCCTTCATCAGCGCTCTCAATGCTCGAGCGATCACTCCAGTCATCCCACCCAAATCAAACCGAAAAACCCCGCGCCCGTGCGATTTCATCCTCTACTGCGAACGCAATCTCATTGAGCGTTTCTTCAACAAGCTCAAACATTTCCGCGCCATCGCCACGCGCTACGACAAGCTCGATAAGATTTTCCTCGCCGGGGTTCAACTCGCCTGCGCCGTCATCCTCCTTAACTGAACACACCCCCTAGCTCCACGGGCACAACCGCGAACAATCCCCAATTCGCCGGACTGATGCATAGCCGGGCCGGAAACCTTGCCCTTCAAGGCCGGTCGCTGTCCGAGTTAGTTAAGGATGGTCTTCACCATCGCATCCACCACATGCCTTCCGTCAACGCCTGTCATCACTCTGACGTTGGCAGGATGGTCTCGCAATGGGACGGTCTGGCCAACGCTCAATGTTCCTGTGGTCTCGATCCCGACCGCCATCGGCGCAAACTCCCCCAGTTCCGGCTCCGCCGCAACCGCGACCGCCAGCGGATCGTAAAGAACGCAGCCGTGACCCCAGTCGAACATCGGGGCTTCGATGTACGTCGAACATATTTCGACGAAGAGCGCCGACAGTGGTGATCTACCACGATCGATCGTTCGAACCGTCTCCTCCGGCATGAGCATCCCGGTTGACGGGTTTGTCACGTCCAAACTCACCATGGTGAGGTCGACGCCGGATCGGAAGACGATGTCGGCAGCCGCCGGGTCAAACCAGATGTTGCACTCGGCGACGGGAGTGATGTTTCCGCGCCCGTATCTCGGATCCAGGCCGAGCGCGCCGCCCATGAAGACGATCGAGGCGATCTCGTCCCGAAGACGAGGTTCTTTGAGCAAGGCGAGCGCTAGGTTTGTCTGCGGACCAATGGCGACGATGCTTACTTCGCCCGGATGCCCGCGCACGAGGTCGATGATCAGGTCGACAGCGTGATGGCGGCCGCTTTTTTCGGACAGTTCCGGCAAAGGAATTCGTCCCGGCCGCCCGCGCTGGCCTGCGTAGGCCTCGATCAAGGCATGCGGCAAGCCCCCGGCCATGCTCGTGCCCATTCCGATTGCGATCGGGATGTCCCGGCGCCCCGCCGCGTGCAAGACGGCTGCAGCGCTGCGGGCCCCCAGGTCCGGAGGGCAATTTCCGAATACGGTCGTCACGCCGAGCAGGTCCAGGCTGGGATGCTTGATCGCCAGCATCAGCGCGAGCGGGTCATCGGCGTCCGTTCCGGGGATGCCGACCGCAGGATCGGTGTCAAGGATGATTTTTCTTCGATGCGGCGCGCTCACCTTAGCCTTCCAAAGCGTTCGATGCGCGGGAGCTCGGGGCAGCGGTTCCCGGAAACGTATCGCCTACCGACATCGCTCCGGTCATGATTGCCACGGCCTCAGGCATCGTGTGGGTGTTTGGCGTGATGACGCCGGCGCATCGGCCGAGCCGCTGGATGTGGATGCGGTCCGCGATCTCGAACACATGCGGCATGTTGTGGCTGATCAGAATGACGCCGAGGCCGCGGCTCCGGAGCTGCCGAATGATCTGTACGACCTGGCCGCCTTCCCTTACGCCCAGCGCGGCGGTCGGTTCGTCCATAACGATCACCTTGCTGCCGAACGCCACCGCCCGCGCGACCGCAACGGCCTGCCGCTGCCCGCCCGACAGCGTCTCGACCATCTGATTGATGTCCTGGATCGTCCGAATGCCGAGAGTCGCGACCTTGGCCTCCGCTTCGCGCCGCATTCCGCGCTTGTCCATCACGTGAAACCAGCGCCCCAGGAAGTCGTCCCGCCTGCGCTCCCGCCCGAGAAACAGATTGGAAGCGATGTCGAGGGCGGGCGAGACGGCGAGCGTCTGATACACGGTCTCAATTCCGGCGTCTCGCGCATCCTGAGGCTTTCGGAACGCAACATGTTTCCCATCGACTCTGATCTCCCCGACGTCGGGCATCTCGGCACCGGTGAGACACTTGATAAGCACCGACTTGCCGGCGCCGTTGTCGCCGATGACGGCGAGAACCTCGCCCCTGTAGAGGTCGATGTCGACGCCGTCGAGCGCCACCACCGGGCCAAACGTCTTGACCAAGCCGCGGGCCGAAAGCACCGGAACCTGCGCGTCGCGGTCATCTCGGGAAGCGCTCGCAATCGCCGCGCTCATTGCTGCGTTTTCACCCCTCGGATCCATTGGTCGAGGGAGACGGCGGCGATGATCAAAAGTCCGATGGCCAAGGTCTGATAGAGGACGTCGAGACGCGCCAGCGCCAGCCCATTGCGAAAGACGCCGACGATCACGGCGCCGAGAAGGGTTCCGAGAACGCTGCCGCGGCCGCCGAACAAACTCGTCCCCCCGATGACCACGGCGGTGATCGAATCCAGGTTGGCGTCGACCGCCGAACTCGTTGTCGCCGCGCCCACGCGTCCGATCAGCACCCAGGCGCTCAGTGCGACGATGACGCCGGTCAATACATACACGCTCAGGAGCAGCCGCCAGACTTGGATGCCGACCAGCCGCGCGGCGGAGGCGTCGTCGCCGACCGCGTACACATGTCGCCCCCATGGGGTCTGGGACAAAGCCAAGCCGACGACGAGGTACATCGCGATGACGAGAAGCGCGCCCATCGTGATTTCAAACGGGCCGATCGGGATAGAGACATTGGTGTAGGTCAGGAACGGTCCAAGATCAGCGCCGGAAATCGAGCGCCCGCCGCTCATCAACAGGGCGATGGCGATGAAGACATTGAGCGTTCCGAGAGTCACGATGAACGGCGGCAGCTTGACCTCGGCCACGAGCAGGCCGTTCGCCAGCCCGGCCACGGCTCCCACGCCGATCCCGATCACGAGCGAAAGCCAGCCCGGAAGGCCGGCATGGCCCGCCAGCACGCCCATCACCATGGTCACCAGAAGCATCATCGCGCCAACGGACAGATCGATGCCGGCGGTCAGGATGACGAGCGTCTGACCGATCGCCAGCGCGGCGATGACCGACACCTGCTGGAGGATCAGGGAGAGGTTGGACGGCATCAGGAATCGTGTGTTCGCAAAGGTGAAGGCCGCCAGCGCGACCAGCAAGACGAGGAACGGGCTGATTTCCGGATGTTTGTGCAGCGCGCGCCGCGCGCGCTGCATCGGGGTGAGGCGACGCCGCTGGAAAGCTTCGGCGGCGGTCAGCGCCGAGGTCGTCGATTGGGTCATCTCAGGTTGGCCTCAGGCGCGGGCCTGCCCTACCAGCAAAGCTGCAAGCCCTTCTTGGAGTCGATGCTCTCCAGGCCGGCGATCGGCTTGTCCGTCACAAGCGCGATGCCGGTGTTGACAAAGTCGCGCCCTTTCGAGTTGACGGGATCGACGCCCTTGCGAATGTGGTCGATGACCGCCTTCACTCCGAGTTGTCCCATCTTCGAGGGGTATTGTTGAGAGAGGGCGCCGAAGTCGCCCGACGCCACCGCCTTCACTCCCCGGCAGCTGCCGTCGATCGAGACGACGAGCGCGTTTTTGACGCCGGCCGCCTTCAATGCCTGAACCGCGCCGACGCCGGAGGTTTCGTTGGCGGTGAACACGACATTGACGTTCGGGTTGATGGAGAGACAATTTTCCATCACCGCTCGGCCGCCGTCCTCCGCGCCATTCGTCGCTCCGTGGCAGACGATTTCGTACCGGCCTCCGGAATACGAGCCCGTCTTGTCCTCAGAACCGTTCTTGTGAGGGTCGTTGACCTTGATCCCCATCCCGTCGAGGAATCCCTGGTCGCGCTGCAAGTCGATGCCCACGATCTTGTCGCCGAACAGATCGAGCATCGCGACGGTCGCTTTCTTTCCGCCCAAAGCGCCAGCGGCCCATTTCCCGATCAACTGACCCGCTTCATAATTGTCGGACGCAAAGGTAGCCGCGACAAGATTCGTCGGATTTGTCGGCGTGTCGAGGGCGATTACATAGAGCCCGGCTTTCCTTGCTTTCGTGATGGCGTCGTTCACCGCCGGGCCGTTATTGGCGATCATAATTGCATCGTCGCCGCGCGAGATGGCGTACTCGATCGCTTGAATCTGGCCGTCCGCGTCGGACTGGTCGCGCGCCGCGGCGACTGTGACTTCCACGTTCTGATCTTTGGCGGCCTGCTTGGCCCCTTCGACCATCGCGGTCCAGAAATGATTGTCCGGATCCTTGGTGATCAGCGTGATGTGGATCGGCTTTTCCTCGGCCCTCGCCGGCCAGGATAGTGCGCCGAGAACTCGAGGCCGCGAGCATCGCGGCTCCAAAAAGTAGGCGTGCGCGAAGATGCATACTCGTTCCTCCCGGTTGAAGCAGTTATGAGACGAACATCTAATTTCTTAAAGGCGCCGATTGAGGTCGAACAGGCCGGCTACGCGGCTTGACAGTCAGCATGGTTTCGAGACCCGGACATTCACCTCGGCGCATCCATCGACTGCGAAGGCGACGGCGCGCAGAGTGGCGGCGCGTGCAATTCGGTGGGTAAGCGCGCTTCTTCCGCCGATGTAGAGTTCGAGGATTTCGCCGTCCAGTAAGAAAGTCAGGGCATGACCGCCGGACCCGCTCGCGTAGCGCGCCTCGGCGACGATCGGACCATCGACATTGCGATCCGTCACCGGTCGCCCGGTGAGCTCGGCCCAGAAGTCGTCGAGCGGCCTCGGTTCTCGCGCGAGCGTTACGAGGCCGCGCTTTCGGTCGAATGTGACAAACCAGCCCTCCAAGTCGTCGTTCTCGGCCAGCGCCAAGCCAAACGAAGCTGGATTGTCGGCCAGAGCGAATTCGGCGCGGATGAGGCACGTCGTGGGCAGGTCATCGCTCGCCGTCGCGTGCGCTTCTCCTCCTATCGCGTCGAGCTTCGTCGCGGTTGCCGATCCCTCGGCGAACATCGCCTCGACGGCGGGATGCAGCCTCACCGACAGCGCGCCGTCGGCCTCGGGCATCACCAGGCGAGGCGCGGCGAAGTCTCCGCCCCAGAGCCAACGAGGCCGGCCCTCGGCGACAAAGTCGTGTGTCCAGCCGAAGAACACGCGGCTTCCGTCCGCCTGTTGCGCGGACTTCGCCGCATACCAGCGCCGCCCTCCAAGCGCGTCGTCGACCGGCGCGCGGAACGGGCCGCGCGGCGAGTCCGCCATTCGATAGATCGTCCCGACGTCCTCCGAAAACCGAGAGAAGACGAGATACCAACGGCCGCCGGCCGTCCACATCTCGGGGCACTCCGGGCAAAACGTCGTCCCCGGAACGTAAAGCGGTTCGGGCTCGACCTCCCAGTCGAGCAGATTGTCGGATGTTGCGAGAGCGATGCAGCCTCGCCGCCATTTTGGCCCCCGGTCGAGACGAGCGGCGATCAGCATCCACCAGAGCTGCTCCGCCTCGTTGTAGAAGACGTACGGGTCGCGCCAGTCGATCGCCTCGTAGCCGGCGATCGGCTTTATCAGGGGATTGCGCCGATGCCGCTCGAAGTGCACGAGGTCGGCGCTTGTCGCAAGGCAGATCGTTTGCGGATTCGGCGCACCGACGTGATGGCCGGTGTAAAACGAGTAATAAGTTTGGTCGCTCTGGACCACGGATCCCGTCCAAATGCCGCCAGCGTCGTATGTCTCCCCAGGTTCGAGGGCCGGCGGGAGCTCCTTCCAATCCGTGAAGTCGTTGGTGCGGGCATGCCGCCACGTCGTTCGCACCCGCTCGGGATAGTCGAGCGTTCCCGATGGGGATGACAGGTAAAACAGATGAGTCTCGCCATCCTTGAAGAAGGGAATGGGATCGCCGGCGGCCGCAGCGTGCGTTGGCCTGCGCAACACCTTCATTGGCCCTCTTGTGATCGGCATAGGGGGGCATTCCGCCACGCGAAATAGCTTATGTCCGTTTATCTATAGGCTTATGACTTTATAAGTCAATAGACAGGAAAAACTTTTTTAAAAGGTCCTCTTCGATCGCGTTTTTTGGGGCTTTTCCGATTACAATGCGCCGTGCTCGAAACATTCTCGACCCGATTCGGAACCCTTGAAACGCCCGGCGAGATCCTTGGCCTGTTCCGGCGGTTTCCTGCCGGTCTCACAAAGAGCGAGGCGGCCGGCATGGCCGGGCTCTCGCGGACGGCCCTCAACCAGCGCATCGAGCGCCTGCTGCGTCACCAACTCATTTGCTCGGTCGGCGCCGGGGCGAGCACCGGCGGCCGGCCTGCGGATCGGTTCCAGCTCAACCGCGAACTGGGTTGCTTGCTGATCGCCGACACCGGCGTAACGGGAATGCGGGCCGCTCTTTGCGACATGGTCGGCGAAGTGTTGGAGGAGCGCTACGCAATTCTCGACATCAATCGGGGTCCCGAAAAAATCCTTGCCCAGATAGAGGAGCTGTTCGCGGAATTCCTGCGCAAGCAGGGGCGACGCATGGCCGACGTTCGCGGCATTGGCCTCAACGTGCCGGGGCCGGTCGATGTGGCGAGCGGGCGCACGATCAATCCGCCGAGCATGGCGGGATGGCACGACTTCGACATCCGCGGCGCGTTCGGACGAACCTATCGGTGCCCGGTCGTCGTGGAGAAGGATGGAACCGCCATGGCGTTCGGCGAGCATCGCCGCGCTTATCCTTCGACTCCCAATCTCGTGTTCATCAAGCTCGGGACAGGCATCGGCACGGGGATCGTCGTCGACGGCAAGCCGTACCGGGGAATGGACGGGGGCGCGGGAGACGTCGGCCACACCGGCTTTTCCGGCCGGGATGAGCGGGCGCCGCCGTTGTGCCGATGCGGCAACGTCGGTTGCGTCGAGGCTTACGCGAGCGGGTGGGCTTTGGTGCGTGACCTTTCCGCGCTGGGGCTCGAGTTCGGCTTCGATCGACGATGTGGTCAGACTGGTTCACCTTGGCAATCCCGACGCAATACGCCTCGTGCGTCGCGCCTCCGTCGTGTTCGGCGCCGCCGTCAGTGATATCGTCAGCATCCTAAACCCCGGAGTGGTGGCTATAGGTGGTCAGTTGTCGGCGATCGGTGATCTGCTGTTCGCCGGAATACGGGAGGTCGTTTATCGGCGTTCGCTTCCCCTCGCCACGCGAAGGCTTCAAGTCCTGCCGACGGCGCTTAGCGAGCGCGCGGGCGTTCTGGGGCTAGCCGAACTCGTGGCGGATCGCGTCTATTGGGCCGAGGACGTCGACCTCATGGTCGCGGACTGATCTCCTCGAAACATCGAGTTGCAACGAAACCGGGGCCCGTCGGGCCGTTACGTCCCCGGCGCATCGACAGTAGCTCGCGCTGGGACCCGCACTCCTCACGGGATGAATGGTCCGTATTTTGGCGCAACCTATGCGTTCAGCCTCAGACGCATTTGCCGACCCGCGCGCATCGTCGACCGAATTCGACTGTTTCATAGGCGTGCGAACTCCCGATGGCCTAGGCCTTCCTAGTTCGAGGCTATCTCCGCGAGTGCATGCCAGCGCGGGAGCCCGGTATCAAGGCCGGTGAATGAGACGGTGTGCGGGATATCCACGCGAGCGCGGCGGAGCCTTCGATGCGGCGATTGGGGAGACTGTCGGGATGGGGCTATCCCGCGAGCGCGGGGGAACCGCGTCGGCTCAGACCATGCCTTCAACCTCGATTCGATCAAGCAGTTTGGACAAGTATTGTCGTCCGTCGCTTCTGCTGAAGTGCAGACTAAAAACCCGTTTATTCGAGTTTCTGATTGATAGTGACATCGTAGTGAAGCAATCGCCTAATGACTTATCCTTGGCTGCCAGCGACACGTCCCCGTAACTCTCGCCGGCTGTTCGCGGAGCATGGCCTTGGATTGTATCTATAACCCGCATCTCCTGGCCAAGGTCTCGAGCGGCGGTTTTCATTCGATGACGCCAGCCATGATTAGGGTCGACGCGGTCGGAGATGATCTTCAACGAGCGAATCCAGACCGCGAGACGCTGTGCGACTTCCGCGACGAGCAGTCTAGCCTGCGAACTGATCACGGACATGCCGACTTCTATACGATCACGCATGTGGCCGAGAACCTGATCCGAATGGCTCCCGAAAAGGCTTCCCGCCGGATCGGACGACGACTTTCTCGCCAGGGCGGAGGTCGATTTCAGCCGCAGCGGAACGATCGATGTTGAGAGTTCGAGTTGGCAGAGAAGGTCGACCCGCTTGGTGCCGGAACTGCTAGATCGCGAAACTGCCCGGAAACTGCCCGCTCCGCATTTTGGTTACTAGCGAACTTATTGGAAAGATTGGTCGGAGTGAGAGTCCGCTAACCTATCGTGCGCCACGATCCGTCCCAATTTGTTGTCCCCTTTAAAATCAGAATGGTAACTAGTCAATCGATGCTTGCCTGTACGTATCTGTCCGCTACAATCCGCGTGATTCTGGGGGACTAGGTGGGGGACTAGGTTGCCCAAACTGACCGCGCTGGACGTGAAAAAGGCCAAGCCTGGAATTCATCCAGATGGGGATGGACTTTACTTATGCGTCTCCCCTGCCGGGAAGCGAACGTGGGTCTACCGCTTTTCCTGGCGTGGCACGCGGCCGGAGATGGGCCTGGGATCATTCGATCAGAAGACGGAGCTTTCGGATGCTCGCAACGCTAGGGACGAAGCGCGGCGAGACTTAAAGACGGATCGAAATCCGATCGAGGCTCGGCGCGAGAGGCGACGAGCGGCGGCTCCAAAGCCGACATTCGGTAAGGTGGCGGACGAACTATTTGCGGCAAAGGCGATCGAGTGGGGGAACGCAAAGCACCGTGACCAATGGAAATGGAGCCTGACCGCTGGTGCGGCGGACCTTCGTTTGCGCTCAGTCGACGAGATCGATACCGAAGCGGTCCTTTCGGTGCTGAAGCCCATTTGGACGACTAAGCCAGAAACGGCGTCCCGATTGCGAGGGCGCATTGAGGCGGTTCTTGATGCGGCAAAAGCACAGGGGTATCGCTCGGGAGAGAATCCCGCTGCATGGCGTGGGCATCTTTCTCACCTGCTTCCGAAGCGTCCGAAGGCGACACGAGGCCACCACGCCGCGATGAATTATCGTGACATCCGCGCATTCCTGGCCAAACTTCGCGCCGATCCAGCGATTGCTGCGCGTGCTCTTGAGTTTTGCATCCTAACCGCCGCGCGCACAGGAGAGGTTCTCGGATCGCAGTGGTCAGAAATCGACATCGACGAGAAGACCTGGACAGTTCCGGCGAATCGCACGAAGGCGGGTCGTGAGCACCGCGTCCCTCTCTCACAACCGGCGCTGGCAGTCGTAAAAGCCCTTTCCAAAGCGCGCGACTGCCAGTTCGTGTTCCCAAGTCCCCGAGGCAAGCGCCCACTTTCTCATGTGGCAATGGCGAAGGTGCTTGATCGACTTGGGGCTGAAGGTGTGACCGTTCACGGCTTCAGAAGCGCCTTTCGCGATTGGGCCGGAAACGAAACGAACTTCCCGCGTGAGGTGGCCGAGGCCGCGCTGGCTCACATCGTCGGTGATAAGGCTGAGCAAGCGTACCGACGATCGGACGCACTAGAAAAGCGAAGGAAGTTGATGAGCGCGTGGGCAATGTATGTCGAGCCTACTTCTGACGCAAAGATCACGCCAATACGGCGAAAAGCATGAGCAACGCAGAGAAGCGCGGCCGGCCAGCCGACAAGCGAGAGAAGCTCGCGCGCGATGCCATCAATGATGCTTAGTGGGTAGTCCTCGCTGGAAACGTGATGGTCTTCGTGCCGAATCCGCGCCGCGTCCTGCCAGTTCGGCGGGCAAACTCCCACAGCTATCCGGTAGAGATTACTGTCAGCAGGGGCTCTCCCGCGGGCTACGTAGGGCGAAAGGAGACTTACGGGTGAATTACCTCAATAGCGAGCGCGTGCAGTTGATCGAAGACTGTCTTCGCGAAGAAGGTTTTCGTTTTAAACCAGATGGCTCCAATAAATTACAGTCTGACATCGAGAAGGATAAATTCCTGTCCGACCTTGAGAGGGTTATTGATTTATACATTGCCGAAACTACGTTCCGAGAGGCGCACGACCAATTACAAAAACTATGGGAGCTTTGCGCTGAGGACGATCCGTCCCGGTATTAATTCGACGACATGTCGAGATTTCTGTGCCGACGCGCTGTCGATTATGTCAACCGTCGTTTTGAGAACCTAAAGACCACGTTTTTCGTCATTCCACCGCCTCAAACCGATTTTCGGGAATGGGCAAAAACCGCCTCGAAGGAAGAGTTAGTCCAGGTTTGCCGAATTGTATCGGCGGAGGGCGCAAAGATAATCCGGGTCGCAGCCGGGTACCGGAAAGCGATCTTCGCCACAACTAGTCCCAATGATTATGGGTGTGACCCGGGGCGACGGCACCGGTTCGAGATTTGGCGGCAGGCCGAATAATTCCGCTAAAGTGAATCTAGTTATGCAGTTGGGATTGAGCTGGCTTCACGCGACCGAAATAAAACCCAAAGCAGGCCGGAGCAACAACACGGGCTTCGGAATGATGGTGGCATTGATCTTTGACTGGCTTGGGCTTCTGGACGAGGAGAAAGACGAGAATAGCATCCACGCTCTCCGCCAATATTGGTCTCAGGTACACTCGATCGCACGGGCGGGGAGGCCCAGTAAAGTGGCGTCGGGTTTTCACCAGAAGTAGATGGCCGGATACGGCATATGTCCAATCACCACGAACGGAAGCGGACGCAGAAGCCGCGCAAAGGAAAGGTGATTAGGTGCCTAACGATCAGATTTCTATCTACGAGCGCGCGCTCAGAGTACCGGATTTTTGCAAGCGCTACGGCGTCTGCCGCACGACCGCCTACAAGTTGAAGGCTCAGGGCAAACTGCAAATTGTAAAGATAGCGGGTCGAGCTGTCGTGCCGGTTGAGTTGGCCGAAGCGCTCCTGAAGGCCACGGCGGCGTGATCGGTGCAGCCCTCAAAAGCGGCGAGGGCCGCCGTACCGCGTAAGGCGGAAGGCGACCCCCAAGGAAGCACTTTGCGTGACGGCAAGTGGCGTCTTGTTACCGCATCTCCTCAAAACCTTCAAGCTTCAAATTTAGCGCCCCGGTTTGGCGTTTCGATGTCTAACGCGGCCCGCCTCTTTGCGGGGGCGCGCGCATGAGCACCGGCGCCACGCCGCCGTCCACTGCCGCCATATCGGCCGGAAGGGACGTTATCTTCGAAGGCCTAAGGGAGTTCCTCGACCTCGGCAGCTCATACGCCCGCTCTGCCGCTGAGGCTGCCTACCGCGGCGATGAAGCAACGATCGACGTGCATCTCCGGCAACTGCGCGCCTGCGTAGTTGAAGCGCTCGCGTTGCGCAAGACGTTGAATGTTGGCCCCAGCGCAGAAGGGAGCGCGTCATGAACGCGCCTCTTTTCGCCTCGCGCGGCCAGCTTAGGCCTCTGCGCCCACATCAAGAAAAAGCCCTCGATGCTCTGCGCCAAGCTCTCCGCTCCGGAAGCAAGCGTCCTCTGCTCCAAGCCCCAACCGGAGCCGGCAAGACGCTCCTAGCGGCGTACGTGATCAAGGGTGCGCGCGACAAGAGCAAGCAAGTCGCGTTCGTCGTATCGGCGCTGAGCTTGATTGACCAGACGGTAGCCGCGTTCGGCGCGGAAGGGATCAATTGCGTCGGCGTGATCCAAGGGTCGCACTATCTGACCGACTATTCGCAGCCCGTGCAGGTCTGCAGCGTTCAGACCCTTGCCAGGCGGAGGAAGCCCGTAGTCGACCTAGTCATTGTCGACGAAGCTCACATCATGCACAAAGCGGTGCTGAATTGGATGGCTGAGCCTGAGATGGCAAGCATCCCGTTCATCGGCTTGAGCGCCACGCCGTGGGCAAAGGGTCTCGGTCGTCACTACGATCACCTTATCGTCGCCGCGACTACCAGCGGTCTAATCCGCGACGGATACTTGTCGCCATTCATGGCTTTCGCGCCAAGTGATCCGGACTTGTCCAGTGTCTCGACCGTAGCAGGCGAGTTCAAGCAAGACGAGCTCGGCGACGCGATGGACGTTCCATCGATCACCGGCGATATCATCGCCACATGGCTCGCTCGCGGAGAAAACCGGCCGACGCTGGTCTATTGCGTCAACCGGAAGCACGCTCAGCACATCTGCGAGCGATTTATCGAAGCCGGGGTCTCGGCCGAATATATGGACGGTGAAACGCCACGGGAAGATCGCGGAGCCGCCTTCGATCGCTTCAGTTCTGGCGAGACGCGCGTAATCTGCAACGTGGGAGTGCTCACGACTGGCGTTGACCTTGACGTGCGCTGCATCGTAGACGCGAAGCCCACGAAGAGCCGGATGCTATTTGTCCAGACGATCGGGCGCGGCCTGCGCACGGCGCCAGGAAAGGACCGGCTGATCATTCTGGATCATGCCGGTAATCACCTTCGACTAGGCATGGTGACCGACATTGGCCAAGACCAGCTTGACGACGGGCGCGAGCGTCAGGACTGCGCGAGTAAGCGCGAAAAACGCTCTCCTCTTCCCCGCGCTTGCAAGGCCTGCAAAGCCCTGATGCCGCGAGAGGCCAAGGCTTGCCCAGTCTGCGGCGAGGAAGTCGTAGTCACATCCTACGTGCGACAGCTCGACGGCGAGCTGGTCGAACTCGGCGAGCGCCGGAGCGGCAAGCGCGAGCCCGAGGTCTGGGAGAAGCGCCGCTTCTTTAGCGAACTGTTGTCGCTCCGGAAGCCGCACTTCAGCGACCGCTGGCCAGATGCGATGTTCAAGCAGCGTTTCGGACACTGGCCAAACGGATACGACCGCTCCGTAATGATGGAGCCAACGCTTAAGACCCGAGATTGGCTGCGCTCGCGGCAAATCGCCTTCCACAAGGCCAAGGCGAAGGGGCGCGCCGCTCATGGGTAAGCGTCGCAACACCATCACCGGTCAATGGGCAGCCCGCTCAATCGAGATGCTCGAATCCCCGGCGTACCGCGTCCTAAGCCTATCGGCTCATCGCGTGCTTTCCCGCATCGAGATCGAGCTTGCCCATCACGGCGGTCGGGATAACGGCAAGCTCCCGGTAACGTTCGACGACTTCGCAGGATATGGCGTGCGTCGCCACTCGATTGCACCTGCTTTGGATGAGTTGGAGATTCTTGGCTTCATCAAGATCACTCAGCGGGGAAGACGGGCCAGGGGGGCCGAATACCGACGCCCTAATCTGTTTCTTCTGACCACGCGCCCGGAGCTTGAAGGAATGAGGCCGGAGCAGTGTGGATGGCGTCGTTTCAAAACCACTGAGGATGCCGAGGCAGCGCTAGAGGGAGTCAAAACCGAGGGCAGAAATTTAAAAGCTGCCAGTGCCGAAACGGCACTGAAAGCCAGTGCCGAAACGGCACTGAAACCGCAAAAAAGCCAGTGCCGAAACGGCACTACTACGGATGGCCGAAACGGCACTACTATCTATATTTCGGATGGGGACCACCCTCCACACCCACAATCCGACAGAGAACCCGAACGTGCGTCGCCTGGCAGCTTCCGATGCAGGAAGTCGGGCACCCGGTCGCTGAGCCGCTGGGGACAGTCCGTCGCCGAGACGGATTCCAACTTGACGGCTGCTCGACGGCCGCGCCACTCCGGCCGAGTCACGTGTGAGCGCTGGCGGAAGGCTTCGGCCAACCTCGCGGCTGGGAGCGGGCCGGGGCCGATCGAATGGACGCCGAAGCCCGAACACATTCTCCCATCGCATGCCAACAGCGACCTTTCGACAACTCTGCTGCTGGACGGCGAGCCGTCGCCCCTCGTCGTCCACTGAGCGCTATCAATGAAGGATCGACCGATGAATATCGCCGTGTCCCGCCCCGCCAGGACCGCAACTCTTCGACTCGACGCCATCCAGATTCCAGAGAACGCTCGCCCCTTGGACCCGAATGCCGTCGAGGACTTGGCACGATCCATCGCGTCGCTCGGGCTCCAATGCGCTCCGACATGCGTTGCGCGGGGAGATGAATATCATCTCGTCGCCGGCCGCCACCGACTGGAGGCGCTTCGGAAGCTCGGCGTCAAATCGATCCTGGTCCGAGTGGTCGACTTTGACGATATCGAGGCGAGAATGTGGGCAATCGCCGAGAACCTGCATCGGGCTGAGCTGACGACGGAGCAAAGGTACGAGCAGATTGCGGAATACACGCGCTTAACAAAAGAGAAACGGCAGGAGGAAGACAGACTGCCCGCAGCGCGCAGTCTGTCTTGTCCGATGGGCGTAAGGCTGGGCCTCAGCATGATGAGCGCGGCGATGCCGCTGCCGCTCGCGATCTCGGCCTATCTCGCCGGCAAGTCCAGCGAGCGCAGGACTATGCCGCACTCCCGGAAGAGGTGAAGGAAAAGGCTATCGAGGAGGGCGTGAATCCGACCAAGCTGCTCCGCGTCACCAAGCAAGTAGCCGCCGGAGCGCCTGAGAATGCCGCGGGTCGAATATCCGTCGCCCAGACCGCACGCCCCTTGCGGGATCTGACCAACATCAGTGGCGGCGAGTTCGCGCGCTGGATCAAGGTCACCACACCGAACGATCGCCCGCACGTCATTCGAGTTTGGAAACGGCGGCTGTGATCCTTCGGGAGGAATTGCAGGGGAAGAGTGCAGCATGATTCTTGGCTCTCTTCCGTTAGTACATTAAATCACACATGAGACGACTACATAGACAAGAGAAGTCAATGACCGACGCGCCCAATACCTGGACCCGAACAACCGTCCATCGAACGCTCAACAAAGCGTTCGAAATTCTCCATGCTGGTCCACATTACGTTTCGCCTAAGGCAACTTCGATCGCGTACGCGAACAGCGCCATGGATTGGCCAAATCGTTTTCTCACTCCACAGCTCGTTGAGGGCGTCGAGCGGGCCATCTTTTTCGGTAAAGGTCTTGAGGGGCACGACGTCGACATTCTGTCTATCGAGGACGACAACCCGCTAGATACCATCGCCTACAGGCTGAACATGCTGCGTCAGATACCTCCGCCGCCAACCTACTTCGATGAATTGTCCCCTCGCGAGCAACGCGGCGAACAATCGCCTCGCGCCAGGTGGCGCCAAAACGGAGCACACCGATGATGACGAAACGAGGTAACCCCAGCAAGCGATATGAGGTCGTGGAAGCTGTCCAAAAAATACTGCGCAAAAAAGCGAAAGAGGACGGCCCGGAGGCGACGCAGATTGCAGCGGGGAACATGATCAAGGGCGCCCTTCTCCACGTCCTGAATACAGGGGGGGAAGCCGGGATATGGGGAACTCTGACGGAAATAGCCGACGACATGGAACGTGAAATCGAATTACGGACTGAAGGCCACGGCATCCTCCATTAAACAACTAGCATAAAATGATATATAATCAAATATTCAAGGGCATGTGAAAATGGCGGACATTGACCTCGGTTTAAAAAACCCGACGCCGTCGCAGCAACGGCCGAAAAACGATATCGACGTAGGCTTCCCTCCTGGGAGTGATCCTTGAGCCGGCTTCCCTCCTGGGAGTCCGGCGCCGTCGCAGGCCCAAGATTGGTCGGAGTTTCCCGACGCGTCGGGGACTTGGTCTCCTCCGACGTTCTGCCGTCCGCGGCCTCTGGTTACTTGAGCGGTGTCGAAGGGCTCCTTGGGCTTGGAGGAGATATTCGGCATGCGATTGATTACGGGACTTTGTGGGCGACCGCGCATGCGATGGAAGAGGCAGGACAACTGCCCAAAGGCCAGACGGCCGACCACTTTATCCGACGCAATCGCGGCTCGTACATGCGGGCCTTCTTGAACAAGCTCGGCGTTTCGAATGCGTCGATTGATGCTGCGAGCCAGGCGGTCGCGCCGACGACTGAGGATGTGCACGGGGCGGTGAAAAGCCTTGGCGTGCCTGACTACACGCCTCAGACGACGACTGGGAAATACGCCAACACAGTTGCCTCGTTTCTTCCGGGGGTGTTGGGGACCCCGGCCTCTGGACCGCTTGAGCTTGCGGCGAACGCGGCGAGATACGCCGTTGTTCCCGGCATCGCCTCGGAGGCTGCCGGCCAAGCCACGGAAGGGAACTCAGTTAGAACCCTGGGCTCGCTTGGCTGGCGGCATGGGCGCTGGCAGCGCTTCAGCGACAGGCGAAAGCGCGATCCGCAATGCCGTGAGGCTTGCAAAGAATTTTGTAGAGCCGATGAGCGGTGCGGGCCAGCGCGCTATCGCGGCCCGGACGTTGCAATCCCAATTCACAAACCCGCAACAGGCCAGCAAAGAACTGGCGGCAGCATCGGCTCTCCAAGTTCCTGGCTCCGCTTTGGGTGAAACTGTTCCCGGTTCGAAACCGACAACAGGACAGCTGACCGGCGATCTCGGCGCGCTATCGCTCGAACGTGAATTCGCCACGCGCCAGCCCGATCTCTACAAGGCAAACGAATTTGGAACTGGCGCGGAACAACAGAACGCGGCGCGCACCGCTGCCCTAAACGGGATTCAGGCCAGCGGCGATCCTGCCGACGTAGGACAGTTCGTTCGGGGGCAGCTAGCCAACATTGATGCTGCGCATGATGCTGCCGAGCGCGCCGCCCTCTCAACGGCGCAAGGAGCGGCCTCTGGGATTGGTTCTGGACAGGCGCCGGAGGATTTGGGTGCTTCCCTGCGGGGCAGCCTTCAGGGCGCCAAGGATGCGTCCAAGGCCCGGGAAAGAGCGCTTTGGAATGCGGTCGATCCGGACGGGACACTCTCGTTGCCGTCGAGCCCGGTTACGTCAGCCGCTCAGGGGATCGTGAAAGGGGTTCCTCCGACGGCAAGACCAATGGCGGGTGAGGAAGCCGCAATTTTCAACACGGCGTCGAATCTTCCCACGGTTACACCATTCAACGATGTAACGGCGCTTAGGAGCCGCGTCTCGGCGGCGATGCGCGATGAGTTGCGAAATTCAGGGCAAACTCCCACCTATGCGCGGCTGTCTCAATTGCGGGGCTCAATCGAAGACGCTATACAGAATGTAACCGCTCATAGATCGGTAGCAGACGATCTTGCCATTCAGTCCGGACAATTGAACCCGCAAATTTCGTTGCGGTCTCGGGTCGAGGGCCTTTTCGGTGAAAATCCCGGTAGCTCACAATCCTGGCAAGGTGATCGAAGAAGCGCTGCTGGCGCGCAATCCCCAGGATCGTCCTCGCCTGTTGGCGCATCTCGAGCGCCGGGCCAAGGAATTGGGGGACCTGGAAATCATGCGGGGGATCAAGGAATATCGGGAAGCATCCCGCAAGGTGCGGTTCCGGATCTAAACTCGGGAACGGTTTTTTATCCGTCCGGCCGCATCGGCGTGAATTACGAGATCGCGAACCTTCCCGATCTCGTCACGTCCCATGACACGAATTTCAACGTCAACCCGAACTATCCGGCCGAATTGCAGCCGCGAGCCCGCGAAACTGCGCCGGCGCGAGATCAGGTCAACACGATGGCGGCGCGGCTTCAGCCGGAACGGCTAGGGCCAACGCCAGAGGCCAATTCCGGAGCCCCGATCGTTGGGCCTGATAATGTCGTCGAGAGCGGCAACGGCCGCACCTTGGCCCTCGCCAAAGCCTATCAAGCCGGCGCAGCCGGAGACTACAGGAACTGGCTCGCATCGCAGGGGCATGATGTGTCCGGCGTGCCCTATCCGATCCTTGTGGCGGGCCGCACAAGCCCCCTCTCGCCTGCAGACAGGGTCGCATTCACACATTCGGCCAATACGGCCTCGGGTCTACGCATGAACGCCACAGAGCAGGCCGTGGCGGATGCCCGGCTGATTACGCCCGAAGCCCTGGCCTCGATCGCGGACGGTTCTCCGATCAACGGACCCGAGAATCGCGGGTTCGTTCGTTCATTTCTTTCCCAACTATCGCCCTCCGAAAGGGGCGGCATGATGGATGCCCGGGCAACCTTTCCCAAGCCGGAGTTCGTCGCCTCGAAGGGGCGATGGCTGCACGAGCCTACGGGGACAGCGAATTCGTAAACCGCGCGTTCGATGCGGCGGATTCGAATATCCGCGGTCTCGCGGGCGCTTTGACCGATGCGGCTCCGGCATGGATGAAGATGCGCCAGGCGGCCCGCGAAGGCGCGATCGATGCCGGACACGACGTGACACCGGATCTGATGAACGCCGTCCGGGCCATCATCCGGGCTCGGGATTTCGGCCGCCCGGCGACCGAGCTTTTGAACCAAACAGACATGTTCGGAGGAGAGGCTTCATCACTAGCGAAGGGTCTCGTCCTGAACGACAGGGGACAAATCGCCTCGCGGGAGCAAATTGCCAGCCGGCTGCAACGCTATGCGACTGAAGCCAGCAAGAACGCAGCGGGGCCGTCGCTGTTCGGCGATAAAGTCACGCCTGCGGACGTGCTTCGAACGACGCTGAGAAATGAGGGCGTCGAGCCTGAAATGGCGTCTACGGCAATGAGACCGGAACCTCGAGCCAATTGGGACGCCTCTGCCGCTGGTCGACTTCAAGCCGCTTCCGCAGCGACCAAGGCCCGCGCTCAAACTTTCGACCAAGGCCCCGTTGGCGATGTCCTCCGCAGAGGAGCAACAGCTTCGGACTATCGTCTCCCCAATTCTGCCGTTCCCGGGAAGCTGTTCGTTCCCGGCCCTCGTGGAGCCGAAACGACGCAGGCTTACCAGACCGCAGGCGGTAGCGGAGCCATGGACCCCTTCCTCGACATGGCTGCGGAAAGCCTGCGTCGAGAGGCGATGACACCGGATGGAATTCTCGATCCGGGGAAATTCGCTCGCTGGCGGGCCAAATACCAGGACGCGCTTCGCGCCATGCCTCCGACGGTTGGCAATCGCTTCGCCAATGCTGCGGCGGCAAGCCAAGCCTATGGCGATGCTGCGGCGGCCAGGAAAGCAGCGATCGACGCCTATCAGAAAACTGCGGCGGGGAAATTCCTCGGCCTGTCCAACCCGCAGGATGTGACACGGACTGTCGGCGGCATTTTCGGAGCGAGGAACGGTGTCGGACAAATGCGGTCGCTTGCGCAGGCCTTCGCCTCAAATCCGGAGGCGCAACAGGGTCTCCGCAAGGCGGTTGCCGATCATATTCTGGGCATCGCGACAGGCGCGACCGAATCCGGAACCTCGGGGATCAACAATCTCAATCCTTCGAGGCTGTATAACTTCCTCGCGAAGAACGGAGAGACCATCAAGGCCGCTGGATTTTCAGATCCTGAATTGGCCTCGATGCGCGCCGTTGCGCAGGATCTGCAACGGTCTCAGCGAACGTTGCAGGCGACGCGGCTTCCTGGTCAATCGAACACCGCTCAGGATGTTCTCAGCAGCATTGAGCGAGGACATGGAGCCCGTCCGGTCTCGCTGTTTGCGAAGATCCTCGGCGGCGCATGGGCGGGCCATACCGTTGGCGGCATTCATGGATCGTTGGTCGGTGCGGGTTCGGCCATCGGCGAGCACCTTGCCGAAGCCCTGCGAGGCGCAGGGCTCGCAAAGGCGAACATCCTGGTCCGTGACGCCATGCTCAATCCGGAGCTGGCTCGTGAGCTTCTAAAGGTTGCTCAGCCGAATGCGAGGGGCTCGGAATTTTCGCTCACGAAGGCTTTGGCGAGGAATGCGATGTTCAACGTGATGGCTGCCGATCGCGGTAAGGGTTACGCCAAAGGCGGTTCCGTCCGGCCGTCGCATGACGAACTCGTGCAACGTCTCATGAACCTCGCTGAATCGGCCAAGCGAGCCGAGAAGGAGAGAACAAAACCCATATTGCTTCTCCCGGATAACCTTGTCACGAAGGCGCTTGCAAAAGCGCACGAGGCCATTTGAATGCACGGCGGAAAGCGCGAAGGCGCGGGACGGAAACCAGGGAGCGCCTCCAAGCTCGACGCAGAGGCGCGCCAGAAGGCGAAGGAAAGCGGTATCATGCCGCTCGACTATTTGCTTTCAGTCATGCGCGACGAGACGCAGGACGACGCGGTGCGGCGAGACGCCGCCAAGGCTGCCGCTCCATATTGCCACGCGCGCCTCGCCTCCACCGAGATCAGTGGACCGGAGCGCGGTCCCATTCGGATGTCACGTATCTTTGATATTTCCGACTTGAACGTTCAAGAGCTAGATATCTTTGAACGCGTCCTCGAAAAGACGCGGAATGCTGGCGAGCACCAAGCTGGATAGAAACTCTAACCAGGCGCTTGCTTGAAGTCTCTGAGCGCGCCTTTAGCTAAGACGATTGCCTGCATGCAGGCTGACGCGAAGGACAAGGCCTAAACGGCTGTTACGATGCCCGGCGGTCGAGTTCACCAAAGGCGATTAGGCGGCCCTGCGGTTGAAGAAGGGGGCCTGTCCTCGTAATAGGACACGCCACGTTCCGCAAAACAGGCGCCGCAACCCACGCAATTCAAAATACAAGTTTAGGGAATTCGGCTCACCAATCGGTCTTCTACTGTGAGACGGGCGCTTTCTAGCCTGGCCTCTTTGACCTGCCAAAAACAGTTTGCGACCTTCGTCCACAACCGACTGAAGGTACCGATCAACCGTTCTGCCAGGGTTGTCGAACCACTTCGAACCGCCTTCTTTCTGCTTTGTTCGAACGTCGTACACCCTCTGCCAGTCCTCCCGTTTGCTCGGCGTAGTATAGCGTCCAACCCAAATCACGTGCTCGGTCATGACATCAAGAAGAATGCGCTCATCTTCATCTACCCCAATGCCAACATCATCAATCAGCTTGTTCAAGTTGTGTGTTCTGGAAGGAGTACGATCAAGTCCCATGATGATCCCCTTCAGCAAAACCTCGAGCGCCATTCCAGCAATCATCGTGAAGACCTCTCGGGTCTCCCCGTGTCGCATTAAAATATCGGCGCTCTTCCGAAGAGTATTTGCCTTGTTAAAATAATATAGTAACCCATGCGCCATCCTGTGTTGCGGATCATCTATGTATACTAGTAAAATTCGACCTCGAACCGATTCGAGCTGCGCGTGGAACGGAGTAACCGGCTTCCGATACATTGTGCCAATCATTTAAAGTCTCGTCCGACCAGCGCGTTTGGCTTGACAAGTGTTGTCTGCGGCTCGGAAAGCTCGCAGGTTAGAGCGTCATACAGCCTTCCAACCTTGCTTCCCGTCTTGCCGAACATAAGTGTTAACGTCAGCGCGTGCTACCCCTCATACTATGGGGACTAAGACCGCGCACGAAATCGTGGACGCCGTTGTAACTATCCCGGCTTCGGCGAGGACGCGATGAAAAGCCATTAGGTCCAGCTTACTGCATCGTTGGAAGTTGCGCGGGGAGCTTGTGAAGGAGATCGGCACTCTATTGCGAGCTCGAATGGGAGCCGCCGAAAGATGACGGGCAGCGCTTCCCGGAGAGATAACCTGACGTCAATTCAACACCAACACGCCGGCCTGATTGTCCATTGACCACGATCTGAAGCGCCGCAGGAAGCTTTGCCCAAGAAGCAGATCCCCCGCGACAGGCGCAACGCTCGCGTCGACATCATGCAAAACTCGATCGCCGATTTTGAGAGATCGGATGCGAAAGGTCTGCGCTGTCTGCTCGCGGCCGTCGGCCATTGTGAATGTCTTCTTGTCCATCAAGTCCGCGTCGCTAGAGCGGTCTTCCAGCAAAATGAATCGAGGGAATTCCCAAATCAGGTCTGTTTGTGATTCTTGATGCTCGCCGCGCGAAGGAGGCGGCGGGTGATGGCGCTTTCGGACGATCTTCGCAAACGTGTTGTGGGCGCGGTGTTAGAAGGGGGCATGTCGCGCAATGCGGCGGCCAAGCGTTTCGGGGTCAGCATCGCCAGCGCCATACGCTGGGTTTGGCGGTTCCGGGCGACCGGCGAGATCTCCCCGGCTCCGACGGGCGGGGATCGTCGGTCGAACCGCATTGAGGCGCATCGCGATTATCTGCTCGGTCTGATTGGCCGTCAGCCGGATGTGACGCTGTTGGAAATCCAGGAGCGTTTGATCGCCAACTGCGGCGAGCGCTTCTCCTCATCCGTGATCTGGCGCTTCGTAACCGTTCGGCATAGGCCGCGGGGGCTGACGCTCGGGGCCGAGATCAGCACTCCTCGCGCGGCTTCGTTTCCCGGTGGATCTTGATCAGCTCGACGAGGCTGTCGACGCCGTCGTCGGTGAAGGCCATGACGCTTTCGTCGCCGAGGCTTAGGACCCAGATGAGGCCGTCCTCGGGCTCCATTTCGATAGCGACGTCGAAGAGGAAGTCGACGTCCTCGCCGAGGTCTTTGGCGACGCGGTCGATGGTCCTGACGCGGGAGACCTTGTTGACGTGCACGGGTCAGGCCGCGAGCGCCGCGATGGCCTGAGGCCGCGGCCGCCAGTTCCAGGGCAGCAGTTCGTCGAGCCGATGCGCGGGATGGCCGGCAATGCGTGAGAGGACGTCGGCGAGCCACGCCTGCGGATCGACGCCGTTCATCTTGGCGGTGACGATGAGACTGTACATGGCTGCGGCGCGCCGCCCTCCGCGATCAGACCCGCAGAATAACCAGGATTTCCGCCCGAGCGCCGCACCGCGCAGCCCGCGCTCAGCGGCATTGTTGGACATGCACACGCGCCCGTCGTCGAGGAACAGCGTGAAGGCCGGCCAGCGGTTGAGCATGTACTGGATCGCCTTCACCAGGTCGTGCCCGCGCGACAGCCTCGCCGCCTGCTCGCGCATGGAGGTCATGAGATCGTCGACCAGGGGCCGGCTTTCGGCGCGGCGGACCGCCAGGCGCTGTTCGGGGCTCCTGCCGTTGATCGACCGCTCGATCGCAAACAGCGCGTCGATGCGGCGCACCACCTCGATGGCGATCGGCGACAGCGGGATCTCGCTCTTTCCGACGGCCTTGCGGCGCGCGTTCTCCTCGACGTCGGCCAGAACGAAGAACTTGCGCCGCGCATGCGCCCAGCACGCCGCCTCCCGGATCGGGCCGGGCTTGCGGTCCCCGAGATAGAGCTTGTTGTAGCCGTCGTAGGCGTCCGCCTGCAGGATGCCGGCGTAACCCGCGAGATGGGCCTGCGGATGCTCGCCGCGCCGGTCGCGCGAGTAGTGGAAGATCGCCGCCGGCGGCCCGGCGCCGCCGAACGGCTGATCGTCGCGGACGTAAATCCAGAGCCGGCCGGTGTCGGTCTTGCCTTTGGCCAGCACCGGCACGGTCGTGTCGTCGCCGTGCAGGCGCTCGGCCGCCATGACATGGGCCTCGATCAGGCGCCGGAGCGGATCGAGCGCCGTCGAGACCGCGCCCACCGCGTCGGCCATGGTGGAGAGCGCGATCAGCGCGCCCTCGAGCGCGTAGCGCTCGGCCTGCCGGTTCAGAGGCTGGTGCTGGCCGAACTTTTCGAACACGATCATCGCCAGCAGGCTCGGGCCCGCCCAAGCCCTCGGGATCACGTGGAACGGCGCCGGCGCCTGGCTGATCTTCTCGCAGTCCCGGCAGGAGAACTTCTCCCGCACCGTCTCGATCACCTTCCACCGCCGGGGCGTCGTCTCGAGCGTCTGCGTCACGTCCTCGCCGAGCTTGCGCAGGCGGTTGCCGCCACAGCACGCGCAAGCCGTTGGCGGATCGATCACCACCCGTTCGCGCGGCAGATGATCGGGGAACGTGTCTCGTTCGGCGCGGCGGCGAGTGAAGGGGCGCACCGTCGTCGTCTTCGCGGCGGCTTGCTCAGCCGCCAGCTCGTCTTCGGTGGCGCTGGCCGCCAACTCCTCGAACTCGAGCGCCAGCTGGTCGATCAGACGCGCCGACCGTTCCGACCGCTGCCCGTAGACCTGGCGCTCGAGCTTGGCGATCCGGAGCTTCTGCGCGGCGATCAGCGCCAGGTCTTCCGACGCTTTCGCTTGCGCGACCGCTAGTTCCGCCGCGACTTCCAGGCGCCGCGCGCGCTCGGCGATCAGCGCCGCCTTCAGGGCGGCGACGTCGTCGGGAAGCGACTCAGGAGCGGGATCCATGCGACGCAGAAAATCACAGTCCGCGTGATTTGAGGCGCCCTAAAAAGCGGGTGATCCCATATTTTTCTTCGCTTCGCCGGCGCTTCCGTCGTCGCGCTCAGCCCGCGCTCTTCGGCCGCCACGTCAGTTGCGGATTCCTCCAGTCGATTCCTTCCAGCATGTAGGCCATCTGCGCCGGCGAGATCGACACGACGCCCCCCTTCGCCGACGGCCAGATGAACTTTCCCCGGTCGAGCCGCTTGGCGTAGAGCGACAGCCCGACGCCGTCGTGCCAGAGGATCTTCGCCAGATCGCCCCTGCGCCCGCGGAAGAGGTAGAGATCGCCGCCGTGCGGATCGCGCTTCAACTGCTCCTGAACCTGAAGCGCCAGACCCTGCATGCCGCGACGCATGTCGGTGTGGCCCGTCGCGATCCACACCCGAACCCCGCTCGGCATCGGGATCATCGTTCGCCCAGAACGCTCAGAACCCGCCGAAGCGCATCGGCGTCGACGTTGTTGTCGACGCGCACGCGGCTCCCGGAGCCGAGTTCAATTTCGATGACGCCGGACCTCGTTCGGCGTCCGCTCGTCGCCGGGCGCGACGGTCTCGCCGCCTCCGATCCAGACGGCGCCGCCATCGCTCCGATCTCGACCGGAAGCAAAATCGAGTCGTCTCTCCTGGCCGGTTCCCCCGTGCGCGCCAGCCTTCGCCATGTGAAGAGCAGGCTCTGCGCCACCCCGTGCCGTCGAGCGACCTCGCTCACCACGGCCCCCGGCATCAGTGTCTCTTCAACGATCCGCGCCTTCTTGTCCTTGCTCCACCGCCGTCGGCGCTCAATCCCGAGAACCTTCCCATCCATCTCCGCGTGACCTTAAGGCTAGCCCTAAGGTCACACCCTTCGCGACGACGCAGCTCCCAAGCAAGGCGGCCGCCCCCGGACGGTTACGGCGCTTCTTCGATCGCCACGAGATCACATTAAAAAAAAGACCGCGCATGCCGAGGAGCAGCAGCGCCCGGACGTCTTGAAGCAGCGTCAGGCGTGGTTTGGGGCGCAACTCGACCTCGATCCGAGGAAGCTCGTTTTCATCGATGAAACCGGGGCTTCCACCAATCTGGCGCGCAAAAGCGGACGCTGCCGGCGCGGGCGGCGGCTGCGCGTCGGCGTTGCGCATGGCCATTATAAGACGATCACCCTCGTGGCCGGGCTGCGCCTTTCGGGCCTCGTGGCGCAGAAGGCTTTCGACAAGCCGATGAATGCCGCCACGTTCGAGGACTGGGCGGAAAAATGTCTCGTCCCCACGCTCTCGAAGGGCGACGTCGTCGTCATGGACAATCTGTCGAGCCACAAGGGGCCAAGGGTCGAGAAACTCATCGAGGCCGCTGGAGCCGAGTTACGATATTTGCCGCCCTACAGCCCCGACATGAACCCCATCGAAAAAGCCTATTCCAAGCTGAAAGCCTTCCTGCGCAAGATTGCCGAGCGCACCGTCTCAGGCCTGATGAACGCCCTCGACGCCTGCGCCGAAATTTTCAAACCCGCCGAATGCGTCAATTACTTCAAGGCCTGCGGATATGATACGGATTGATCGGAAACCGCTCTAATTGTTCCTGTCCGTATGAGCGTGAAAAATACGTCCGCCGGGATCACGACGGTTGACGCCCCGCTGTCGACCGTGAAGTCCAGATCGATCCGATCGTTGATTGTCACGGGCACGACGAAGGTGCCTCCGCGCAACTGGAGCGGTACGCGGATCGGATCATCCATATTTTCGTCCGGGAGAGTCGACGAAGAAGTTTTGCCAGACCCTGGCAGCGAGCGGTCGACCGCCGCGAGCGGAGGAGACGGCGACGCGTCGCCTTCGACTGTCTGAGAGGCACTCCTGCAAGAGGCAGTAGCGTCGATTATGAGCCGACCGCCCTGCCATAGCCGCTCGTTGTAGACAAACGTTGAGCCGTTTTGGGTTAAATCGCCGATCTCGACGACGTTGCTGTCTGTGCGCTTGCGGCCGGTCCATTCCTGGACGTTCGCAGTTGACGTATCCGAAATTTCGTACTGCTCATTCCGCTGATACACTGTGCCGTCGGACATTGTGTAAACGATGCTCCACAGGCCACCCGCGTGGCGGAGCTTGAGAGAGGCTACCGCAGAGGGGTCTTGTTTGCCCACCGTAAGGATTGGCGAGTCGCAGTTAAAGTCACCCGAAGGGGATGTAGATTCAGGTGTGGCCCGGTTGTTATTCAGCACGTTCTTTTCGCCGACGTTGTTATAGCAGTCGATTGTGGGCGTGCCTGTGTTGAAGCAGTACATAGCCCAGCGCGAATTCTCGAATAACATGACGGTGACGTTCCGGTCGGGCAATGGGAACGTCCAGAGGTCAGTCGTCGGGTCGCTTTCGGTAGCGGCTATTTGCTTATGAGTAACTTGACTTGGGTTCGCGCGAGCGGCGTCAATCAGATTGTTCCAGTTGGCCCGGAATTGCGCGTTCGATTGGAAGGGTTCGGCATAGGCTGACGTCGACAATAGCAGTGCGATGACAGAGGCGAACAAAACTGTCGCAGATGATAGCGCCGCACACATGTAACAGCCCCCGAAGCTGTACCGCGATTAGACTAATCTCCAGTGGGGGGTTTGGAGTCAACGCTACGTAAGTCGAAGCTTTAGACCCTGAGCCGCGAGAGGGCCTTTTCGAGCAAGCGGCGGATTGCCTCAGGGCGAGATGGAGTAGACTGCCCCGCGGCGTTCCCGGCGCGGGGCTTTTTCGTGATGATAGGGCAGAGCGAAAGGCCCGTGGCGTCGATCCGATTTCTGGAACACGGAAATTTCCGGCCTTCACTTATTGGGCTTTTTTGTGTTCGCTGTGTGAAGCAAATCACAGCGCGCTGCGCGGGTTAGCGCTATAGTAGATGGCTCGGCTGGCAAAGCCTAGCTTCACATACTGTTTAGTGGAGTATACAGCATGTCAAGGTGCCTAGGACTGAAATCTTTCCGCGTTGCTGTTGGCCGTTGTCATGGGAACTTACCTCAGCGGATCCGCGTTCGCTGACCAAACACACGTCGCTGTTACTATACCTGCGGGCGGAAAGTCTGCTCTCATCGGTGTTCCAATAGTGGATCACCCTGTAATGATGAGTTGCGCCCAGACTGTCGCAGGTAATGTCGGCGAGGGACAAGCCACTATCATAAGATCAACAACAGATGGACTTCTTGATTGGTCCGGTTTTGACTATTTCACGAATGCGGTATCACACGGGTTTACGAGTCTAAACGGCACTCACATGATCTATTGCGATTTTTCGGGTGTCGTCGATATCGAAGTTGGCAGCGCTACTCAGATCCAGATTGGCAATAGAGGAAGCACGCCGCAAAGCGTCGTGATTATGTTCGTTTTTTAGGCGTTCCTATTTGAAGCAGAGCCTACCGCTGAGAGGCGCGCCGGCTGCGCGCTCCGCTGATTGGGCGCGCTGAACTCCCCGTTCGCGGTCACCGCCGCAGCGGGCTTTTTTGTTTGGTCGTGTCGCCTCACGGCGTTTTTTTTGGGGACCGTCGTATTCAGGCCTGAATTTGGAGAGCCGCTGTTTCCGGTGGCTGCGCCCGTGCCGGCCGTGCCCTCGCCCCGTTCGAGCCGGCCCCTGTCCCGGTCGCAGCGGCTTGCGCCCGACAGGCAAAGTGACGTATTGATGTGATTGGGCTGGTGTCTCCAAAAGATTATTAGGATGAGCGTCGGGCACGCGAAAAAGATTGCCGCCAATCGAGACGTTGCCGCTTATCCGCTTGCCGAAGCGGCGCGCTACCTGCGGCTGCCGGTGGCCACATTGCGGTCATGGGTGCTTGGCCGCCAATATTCGACCGCGGAAGGCGGTGCTCACTTTCCCCCGCTAATTCGGCCGGCATCGCAGCGCCCCCCTCTGCTTTCCTTTTCGAATCTGATCGAGGCGCATGTCTTACGGTCTCTCCGGACCGAACATGGAGTGTCAGTCAAAGAACTCCGGACCGCACTCGAATATGCACAAAATAAGCTCGGCATTGACCAACTCCTGCTGCGGGAGGAATTGCGAACCGAGGCCGGACAAGTATTCCTAGACCGTTATCGCGACCTGATTGATCTCTCCGCGTCCGGCCAACTCGCTATGCGACATATTTTTTTGGAACACCTGAAGAGAGTGGAGTGGGGATCAGCGAAATTTCCCGTGCGTCTCTATCCCTTCGTCTCTGCCGCAGCGCCGAGCGAGGAGCGCCCGATCGCCATCGATCCGACCATAGCTTTCGGCAGGCCCTTCGTGCTGCGGAGGGGAATTTCTACCTCCGCGATCGCAGAGCGGATCGACGCAGGAGAGACCGTCGATGAGGTCGCCTCGGATTACGATCTCAACCGTTCAGAAGTCGAACAGGCCGCTCTATATGAGCGGGCGGCGGCTTGAGCTTTGTCTATTTTACTGATCGCGATCTCGGGAAATCCTTTGCCAACATTCTCCGGACCCTAGGGCTGACTGTTGAACGACACGATGATCACTTTCCTCCAGACGCGGCGGACGAAGCTTGGTTAGGCGTCGTCGGGAAGCGCGGCTGGGTCGCGCTCACCCATGATCGCCGCATCCGTTACAGGCCGAATGAACGCAATGCAGTCATGCGGCATGGAGTCGCTCTCCTGGTAATCGTCGGCAAGGCACCCCTTCCGGATCTTGCCCGCGCGTTTGGGGCGACTGTGCCGCACACTGAGCACTTCCTAGCCCAGCATAAACCGCCCTTCATTGCAAAAGTCTACCGATCTTCGTCGGTCGAGGTCGCTCGCGGGGCGACCGCGGGGCGTATCGAACTCTGGTACCCATGATCTCCGCGATGAGAACTTCGCCGGCGGAGCAAGAACAATACTCGGCGCGGTCGTATCTGGCGCCATGCTGCTCGCGGCCCCCGGCTTCCGCGGACTCGTCGTCGGCGCGGCGGCTGCTCTCGGACTGGAAAAGCGATGATTCAATGACGAGCATGATCGCCGAGGTCATTGCCAGCGCCTTTGCAACTGGCCTTTCCACGGCGGGCAAACTTGACGGAAAGCCTGTCTTTTGTCCGCCGCTCGGCGCGAAAGGCAGCGATGCTTTGAGCACTTTGGAGCGGTTCCTGGCGGACCATCCCGACATGGCCGAAAAACCCTATGGCGAGGCGCTGGCCGCGTCGCTCGCCCGAGAGTTCCCTTGCTCGGCTCTATAAGCGCGCAAGGTTGCAGCTTTCGCCGCAACTCCGAATCGGGCGATAGGTTCCCTATGTGCAACCTCTACAGCGTCACCAAAGGCCAGTCGGCCACCCGCGACCTTTTCAGGTCAATCATGATCGCGCCGGCAAGCCGCTTCGCCCGCGATCTGATCGTGGTGCCACTGCCCCTTGACAGTGTGCAAGGCCTTCACAAACCGCTCTGAATGCCGTAGCGTCCGGTAGGCCGCGCACGACATGTTATAATGACGCCGACGTCCGAGAGGGCCTTCCGATGAGGGAAAATGAGAGCGCGAGTTTCACTCTTGGTTATCGGCCTTAGTATGTCATTTGGTTTGCAGTCATCTGCGTTTGCTAGTCCTGTGACTGCGAAAGATTTATCAGGTAGGAAAATCTGTTGGGATTATGGAAACATAAGCACCTTCGGTCGCGGAGGGAAATACTCAAGTCCTCTCGTTGGAGAGGGGACTTGGTCTGTGACAAGTGTAGGTATTCAAATCGCTACGCCGCGTTTCACTGGCATTATGGATATCGATAAGCAACCCGACGGAACATTCACAAGTCACCTTGAGAAAGGTTCAGGAAAATATTGCAAATGAATACGGACCGCCGTTCGCAGTCGGCGCGCGACCGCGAGCGGTCTGCCCCCAAAGCGAATCTACAAGCCGCGTTCGGGTCCAGTCGTGTCAAACTTTCGCTATGGGCAGCGGAAGCGCTCTACTTGTAATATCCAACGCCGCAGCCCAGATCGCCGACCCTGGTCACCAAGCTCACCTTCGGAACCGGCGTCTTGTCAGCGCCTGGCCTTGGAAACATGTAGTTGACCTCGGTTATTTCACCTTCTGGCTTCTGGTATGCGGCGTAGAGTTCCTCGCCAAACGGCTTTCCAGTGGCGTCCTTGAGGGTCCTCGAGTTTACACCGATTAATTGCTTGGCATTGGGATTGCCTATTGCAACGGCTTTCCCGTCGCTGAGATTACCGCAAAAAACATACAGATCCCTATCTAGGAACCCGCCTTCTCCCTTATTGAACATATCGAGCGCTTTAGCCTTGTCCGCTTTCACGGCGGCGACTGCTTTCATTAGCATTGCCTTCGCTTCGTCGGCTGTGCCGCCACTCTGCTGTGCGAACGCAGTCGGCGAGAGCGCGAGGACTGCGGCCGACGCCGCAGCGATTATCAAAGTTCGAATCATCGCTTTTCCTCCTTGGTTGGGCAGCCTTGTTTGGCGGCGCGGAAGTCTCTCAAACCGACACTCGCCAGATGACAGCCTCACCCCGGTGAAACTGCGGCCACAGCAGGCCTTTGACAAGACTGAAATGTCGTTGAGACCCCGCGGTGGCTTGTAGATACGCTTCGGGACGGGCCGGCTCGGCGGTGGTTTGGTCGGTTCGCCAAGCTGTTGGCGAATGAGCGCGATTTGCGCGCAGCGGACGGCCGGTGCCGACGTGTTGCGGCCGTTGGAGACCGCTGGCCCTGCGTCTGTTTGGGCGGGCAGCGCGCCTTCTCTACCTAGGTCGTCCCTGCTCGAAACTCAGCGAACTCCGAGGATTCGACAGACAGAAATCGAGAATAAATAGTGAAGCGTTTTCACTCTAATTAGCGGTGATAGATTTTGACAATTGTTAGTCTTTATGCAACCCTACGCCGTGTGGTGTTGTGCATAGGGAGGCGACACTCATGAGCATGAAATTGTGGGTGGGAGCTGCCACGCTATTGGGGGCGCTAACTGCGTCGTCCGCGCAAGCCTACGTGTATTCAATCAACCAAACGAGCACGACCCCAGAAGTTGCAGGTGAACTCTCGCCGCTGTCCGATACTGTTAGCGGGACAATCACGACGGACGGGACGACCGGCATCCTCCAGCCGAGCGACATTGTGAGTTACAACCTGCAACTGAACGATAATCTTCGACCAGCCTACGACGTCGATTTGACGCCGGCAAATTCCGGTATCGTGGAAGATACCGGCAACGGTCTGAGTGCGAGTGCCACAGGGCTATCCTTTAACTTCAGCGACGCAGGAGCTGTATTCGCTATTCAGGGAACGACCCACGGCTTCTATTCTGGTTATCAGTATTTTTGCTTTCAGGCGACGTCCGGTCCCTGCGCCGCTGGCGAAACAATCGTGCCCGACTATTACGCCGTCGATGGAGTGTCAGCGACGGGTCTGTCCGGTACTCTGCCGCTATCCGGCGTTCCCGAGCCCGCGACGTGGGCGACGATGCTGCTTGGTTTCGCCAGCATCGGGTTCGCAGCCTATCGTCGAGCGCGTTATAATACGGCTAGCCGTAGCGTCCGCCGTCCTGGTCAACTTTTTCTTTAGCCATCGGAAAGCTTGCACCCACTGGTGACCCACCCCTAAGGTGCACAACATGCCTCCCAAAAGTAGGAAAGCAGCCCTTCACTCACTCTGTTCGCCGGCAGCCGTCTTGTCAGCGTGAAACTTACAAACAAAGACGACGAGTGGCACGGCCTCGCCCCTCAATGGTCGCTTGGTCTGCGCGAGCTACACCCCGTAGACGACAGGTGTTTACTCTGAAGAAGCCCTGAGAAGGCTGCAGTTCTCAACGCGCCCGACGTAATAATCGGCACCGACTGCTTGTGTTTTCGTTCGCCTGCAATGCTGTGTCCCCCTCGATCGTTTTCAGAACTTGATGCGTAGTCCCACTGTCGGATCGATGTTCTGGGTCTGCAGGAAGCCGTTCGCGAGACCGCGATAGACGTTTGACAGCGCAACGCCGGCGTAAAGGTCGACGCGTTGGACCGGCCTGTAGTCGATCATGAACGAGAGCGCATCGAATGTTCCGGCGCAGGAGGCGCTGCTGGTATGGATGCCCGTGCCGGTGCAGGGAGTGGTAGAGAAATTGTTCTGCTGAGCGTAGTAGATCGCGCCGATCAGATCGAGAGCGTCATTCACGGCATATTTTGTGCCGCCCCAGAAAACATTGTATATCCTGTTGATATTGTAAGCGTTGGTGGTGATCCACACCGTCGGGAAATTTTTGTTTCCAATAATGTTCCCGGGCACGTTATAGCCGCCGATCGTCTCGAAGCCGTTAGGATAGTCATCACTCGGGTTGGCGTTGCGGAAATATTCATAGCCGCCAAAGAGGTTGACGGCGCCCCATGTGTATTTGGCGAGGAGCAGGACCCCGGTGTTGTTTGACAGTGTCGCCCTAAGGTCTTCGGAATGGCGCTATCGAGGAACCATTGGCGATGCAGCCGCCACTCGCTGCCGGGTGAAATGAGGCGATACGTCACCAGCACTTGCAGCACGTCGGCCCAGCGCGTCCCCTTGCGGCTTCCTGGCAGGCGATCGGCCCAGAAGCGGTCGAGTTGCAGTTCGCGCCACAGAACGCCGGCGAGCCAGCAGGCGCCCCACTGGCGCGGCCGGCAGAGCCGCATCTCGCCGAGCCGCAGACGCACGATCGAGGCGTCGGCGGCGGGAAGATCGCAACGCTCATCGGAAAACAACGACAGCGAACGGGGCGCGCCGGCGTCCTCGTCGAACACCTCGATCGCCCTGCGCCAAGCTTCAGCCTGGGAAGAGTTGATCTCGCCGAGGTATAGGACATGACGCTGCACCACCCGACCGCTGTCCAGACGCCGGTTCTCGACAACGCTCCAGTAGAGATGCGTCTTCCCGTCCTTCCGCCGCCCGGTATTCCGGAGAAACATGGCGGAACCCAGTTTGACTGATCTTCAACAGTCGGATAAACTAAGTAATTGATTACGAACGAGAAAGGGCACTGCGCCGCTGCCTGGCACTACATTACGTGGATTTGATGTGGATCAGGCGTTCGCGGTCTGGCGCAGGGTCGGCGGCAGGGCGACGCCGAGGGCGGACAGTGCGAGGCTGGCGGCGGGGCGCGGGGCCGAGCGCAGCAGGAAGCGCTTGCCGTCCTGTTCGACCTCGGTCTCGGTGAGCGAGGCGAGATCGGCGATGACGTCGGGCCAGGAGGCGCGGGCGCCCTTGCCGACGGCTGCGAGGCGGTCTTCCAGCTCCTTCTTCAGCACGAGCGCAAGGAAGCTGCAGCCGACGAGGCTCTTGTCGCCCTTCTTCAACTGCCGCTCCAGGGCGGCGACGAGCGTCGCGCGATTGGCGGCGTCCTTTTTCATGGTTTCGCCGCAAGGCGATCCGCATCGAGGGCGACGGCGAAGCGATGTGAACCAACGGAACGGCTCGGAAGCCCGAGGAAAAGGGCAAGGCGCCGTCCAGACATGCTTTCCCACTCGCTCCTTCAACTTGAGCCAGTTGCGGGTTCTCCCGCTCCGACAGAAGCCGCCTTCCCGCCTCGGCGCGGCGTCTTCGAGGTCGCGCGGCTTGGCGAAGACGGACCGGCGGCATTGGCCGGCTGGGCCACGGGCGGCCCTTCAAGCAGGGCTTTCGCCAGCGCGGCGGTGATCGGCTGCCCCGTCGCACGCTCGACATAGAGGAACTGGCCGGCCGGATTGATCTCTAGAAACACGTATTGGCCTTCGGGTGTGAGCCTGAGGTCGATCGCGCCATAGACAAGACCGAGCCGCCGCATCAATTCCCTGAGCTTCGCGACGATCTGAGGAGGCAGATCATGCGGCTCGTATTTGGCGGAGGGATTCATGCGCACGTCCTGCGGATATTCCGCGTTGCGCACGTCCGCCGCGGCGGCGAACACCGCGCCGGCGACAACGATGACCCGAAGATCGGCGACGGCCGGCACGTGCTTCTGGAAGATCACTGGCGCATGCGCGATCGCCGCCGCCTGCGCTTCGTCCTCAGGCCTGAGCCGCCGCGTCTCTCGCCAAGCCTCCGGCAGGGCGAAAAACTGCTTATAGACCACCTCTCCTTCGTATCGCCGCCAAAAGGCTTTGGCCCCCTCCACGTCGTTGGTCATCAACGTCGGCGGAATGTCGAGGCCAAGCTCTTGTGCGAGTGCGAGTTGGTAGGCCTTGTGCGAGGCCACCCCGTCGCGCTCTGGTTCATTGATCCAGCGTGCGTCGAGCGCCTGATAGAGGCCCTGAAACGCAGTCCTCGATTCCGACAGGGAGAGCCTCAAGCCGGCCTGATCCAACCCTGCCGGGGGCGAGAAGGGCTGCGGCCGCCGCCACCACACCGACTGGACCGAGTTCGAGATCGAGCGCTCCGCCGCCGAGCCGGCGCAGTTGAAACCGCCGCCGCCCGTCCTCGAAGGCGAGCGACAGGGCCAGGCGCGTCGGAAATTCCGAGAGATCGACCAGCTCCGCATGGGCGCCTTGGGCTGCGAGAGCGCCCATGACCGCTTGGGCGTGGACGTCCTCGAGATTCGACAAGATCAGGATTGTCATTCCCGCTCCGTAGCTCCGGTCAAATTCACGGAGCGGTTGGCCTTTCCCCGGACATCGCGCCGCCGAAGTCGGAGGCATTTCAATCGCAAGTTGACAAGTGATCGCGTCGATCGGCGAGTCACAAGCATACCGGCGGATAGACGCGTAATATCGGGTCACGTCACCAGATGTCGGCCGGACCCATGGTCATGTCTCCCCAGTAACCTGTTCCATAAGAGTCCTGAAGGACCTTTGCATTGTCGAGAACGGGCTTGCGGTGTAACGCGCCTCGCGCCCAGCCCTGACCGCCGAGTCTCCGCGTATACCCCGCACGCGCTTGCAGGGCTCGAACGACGTGAGGCGGCGCCTGGTGCGGCGTCGCCAAAGCGAAGGGCGGGATGAACTCAAAGGAGCCCGTGCCTGCCCCATCAGCTGTTGGATCTGTAGGCCCATCAGCTGTTGGATCTGTAGGCCCATCATCTATTGGATCTGTAGTCCCATCAGCATTTGGATCTGTAGTCTCACCCGCGCCTGTGCCCTCCCCATCTGGATTTTTCAGGCCTTCAGCTATCGGATCTGTATCTTCAATTGGAAGAGTCTCGTCATTCGGATTTTTTTCCGATGTAAACGGAGGCGTTTCGTCTGCTGGAACTTTCTCCGAAGTGAATGGAGGCGTGTCGTCTCCCTCTCCATATCCGAGTTGATCCCAGACCCCTGTGTTCCGCGACAACGATGAAATCGCGCTCCTACCGAAGCGCCGGGGCCTGAACCGCGGAGCTTTGCTTGCCTCGATTTCGATTCGAACGATCGCACGCCCAAGCGAAGAACCCAGCACGGTGTGGCCCTTCACGGCGGAAGTCTCGAGCGTGACCGTCCTTCCGTCTTGCAGGGTCAGGACGAATTTGCTGGCCTCGCGCGACTTTGCGAGCGCGCCGACCAGGTTGACCGTTCCCTCCGCCCGCGCCTCGGGCGCCTCAGCCACCAAATCGGCGAACGACTTGTCTTCGCTGGCCATGCCATGCTCCCTTCCTCAGCCCTCGTGGACCGAACCCGACCGACGGTCATGATCCGCGGGCGCGTCTTGATCGAAGCGTGCCCGAACGGCGGCCAAATCACAAGCTTGCAAAATATTGATCTTCCTCCTCGCTGCCGCGTCCACCAATCGGGGGATGTCGCCTGCTTAAACGAACAGCGAGACAGAGAAGCCGGCGACGACCAATCAACCTTAGCGGACGTTCGCTTGCCGACGCTCGCGATCCTGTGCAAGGCCTCCGGGCGGAGTGGTGTCAAGCGCCGTTTTCTTGATCTCCTCGAGCTCAATCAGCCTTCTCCGGCGGCACCGCTGATCCCAAACGGTCGCCGCCATGTCGGCGTGAGCGCGCCGCAAAGAGCGAGTCGCCGGACCCGAAGCCTGCGGCCTCAAGCTCGCGCCTCGTGTCTCCAAATTCCTCGCCATCTCACGCAGTCCTTTTTTCCAGCGCCGCCACGCTCCCTTCCTCATTGGGAGCGGTCACAAGCGCCGCGACCGGGGCCCGAATCAGGTTCACGAGGTACTCGTGAACCGAGCGGAACCCGCCGCTTCCGGTCACTTCTCCCACGTCGGCGATCCGCAAGGCCCGAACGCACTCGTCTCGGCTGCGTCGAATGCGCTCAGGCAATGGCATATCCCCCGAAAGCGAACCGCCGCGTACGTGGAACAGGAAGGCGGCCGCAGCACTTGCCGTTCGGCCATTGCCCTCCCGAAACGGATGAATCCAGGTGAGACGCCAGAGCGCGTAAGCCGCCAGACTTGTTGGGTTCATTGGGCGCCAACGTCCATGAACAACGGCCACTAAATGGTCCACCAGTTCGGGAACCTCTGAATAGTGCGGAGCGAAACCTGTCACGAACTTGACGCAATGCCGCCTATAGCATCCCCCAAGAGGCGTTACGTTGGCCACGGCTATGTGGTTCAGCGCCATGATAAGGTGCTTGTCGAACGAGGCTGGTCCCTGCTTCACGCCAATTTCAATGCAATCCCGCAGGAAGCTGTATTGGCGTTCGAGGTTCCTTTCCTCCATCCATGCGAATCGCTCGTCATCCGGACCTCTGACCAAGAGAGTCATAGGACATTCCTCTGCTCAAGCGCGGCGATGCGGACTTAAAGTTCCGAGGTCTCCAATACCACCCGGAAGCCTTCGAAGTGAGCGGCCCCGTTGTGCGCTTCGGTCGGCGTAATTTCTATGGAAGCAACCGCGGTGAGAATTCCGGCCATCGCTGCCGCGGCGTTGGCGGCGGTGTTGATATAAGGCAACTCGAACCGAACCGCCCATGTGCGCCTTCCTTCCGTACCGGGCGCCAACCGGGAAGGGCGTGTCTGGACGGCACCCCTTCGTCAAGGGGTCTGGTTGAGGCTTTGCGAACGCTTCGGGTGCGGTCATGTCTTCGGCCTCACATGAGGGCTCCTCCGTCAATACGTTTTTCTGCCGATGGCGATCCGAGGCGAGCTCTCTTCCCGCAGGCTTCCCCTGCTAACCTCACATCCGGCGGGATCACGATCCCGGCCACTGTCCCGCATGCGGGACGGGAGAGCTTCGAAGGAACGGCACCACTCTGTAAAGACGACGCTAGGCGCCACGCCGAAGATCGGCGACGTTCCCTCGGATCACCGGTCTGCATGCCGTCGCAGTGCCGGCCGGTTCCGGCGACGGTTAGATGGAGGGCTTCATAACTGCGCCCTCAGGCATCACACCATCAGTGACAAATCGCCATAGAGCGATCAATAGCTTACGCGCGAGAGCCACCACCATAACCTTCCGAATACGGCGGCCGGTTGAGCCGACGCGATCGCGGAACCAAGCCACCTGGGCGGTGCCCGGTTGGTAGCGTTGCCAAAGCCATGCCAACTCGACCATCACCGTTCGGAGCCGGCGGTTGCCTGCCTTCCCAATGCCCTGCTCGCGGTAGATTCCTCCGCTGCTATAGGGAGTCGAAGTAAGGCCGGCATATGAGCCGAGCGCCTTGCCATTGGAAAAGTGTCGTACAAAGGCCTCGCGAACCAGCACGGTTGCGCTTTGCACGCCGATGCCGCGTAGGCCTGTGAGTTGCTGGATCATCTTGCCGGCCCGGTCCGGAGCATCGGCCGCCGCAACTTCATCTCGTTCACGCTCGAGCTCTGCAATCTGCGCGAGTACGAGCTCCAACCTGGCGAGCAAACGTTCGATTTTGGCCAGTGCATTGGGCGGGATTGGCTCGCCGAGGCCCGTTCGCAGTTCAGTCAGCCGGCGACGTCGACTTTGAAGAAGCGGATTATAGTTGTTGACGCCAAGCGTCGCCAGAACAGCGCCAATTCGGTTCGTGAGGCCGACACGATCGGAGAGCAGCTCAGTCCGCTCGCGAACAGATCGCCGAGCATCCTCATCGGCTTCGTCCGGGATCGGCGCCATCGAACACACGCGGGGCTCGCCGCGAAGCCAAGCAAGCAAGGCGCGCAGGAGCAGCTCGGCATCGATGCCATCCGATTTCGCCCGGCGCAGGCGCCGATCCACCGGTACGCTCGAAGGCTGGACGACATGGACCTCGACGCCCTGCGCTACGAGCCACCTCGCCAGCCAGAACCCTGACCATCCAGCCTCGTAGGTAGTGATCACGCGATCGACCGCGCAACCGACGGCGGCAGCGCGGGCTCGGTAGCCATCAATTGCTGCCAACAGAGCATTCTTGTTCGGCTCGATGGTGCGCTGCGCCTTGGTTCGCGGAAAACCAGGCACCTGCGCTGCCAATACCCAGCTCTTGTTGCTCAGCTCAATCGCGAGAACGAGCGTGTGATCGTAATCGATGGCGCGCAGCGGTATGTTGGACGAGCGTGACATGATCGAGTTTCCTCCGATTTAGGATGACGCAGTCGAGTTGCCTGCGCCTCAATCATGGGATCTGTTGGCGCGGGAAACGAATGTCCCGCTGGCCCTGATGTTGGTCCGCAAGGCTCTTCGCCTAATCAGCAAAACGCGCTCGGTCGACGTGTCGAAGGAGGACCTCAAGTCAAGGAGACGATGGACCACCTCAAGATGACGGAAGGCTTCGACGTCGCCCTCCAGCTCATCGAATTCGATGGTGACCGGGGACCGGGTCGCGCTCCTTGGCCTGCCGGCCAAGCCGACCCTGGTCGACTGGAACAAGGTCATCTTCAAGCAGCTGACGCTAAAGGGCATCTACGGGCGCGAGATGTTCGAGACCTGGCACAAAATCATCGCCATGTTGGAAAGCGGACTCGACGTGCGCAAGGTCATTACCCACCGCCTGCCGGCGAGCCGGTTCCTGGAGGGGTTCGAGACCATGCGCCGCGGCGACAGCGGCAAGATCGTGCTCTACTGGGCGGCGTAGCGGGGCAAAGCCCCGGCGCGCCCGTCGCCCTAGCGGCGGGCGCAACTCCGGGACAGCCTCGTCAGACTAATTTGACGAACGTGCCGCTGTGGTGGTCGTCGGACAGGGCGAAGTCGGAGGTGACGTAGTTGCCGAGCAACGTGAGCTTGGCCACCTGGGAGCCGTCGGTGACCGTCAGCGTCCCCGACGTATGACCGGCGTTCGAGCTAAACACCTCCGTTTCGCTCGTGGTATAGCCAAAGCCACCGAGGTCGAACTCGTCGCCGGTCGAGAAGCCGCCGATCGTCGCGTGGAACCCCGCAAGGTTGTAGAGCGCCAGATCACCGCCCGAGCCGGCGAACAGGATCTCCTGACCGACCGCAACCGTGCCGGAGATGTTCGCCGTTCCGCTGGAGATGGTCAGGCCGCCCGACACGTGGCCGTTCGACAGAACCGTCAAGGTCCCCCCCGGAGCGTGCCGGATGTAAACGTGCCGCCCGCGGAGACGATCGCCTTGCCGCCGCTGCTGATGATCGCTCCGCTGGTGACGGCGGCGTTGTAGACGTCTTCGGCGCCGCCGCTGAACACAGTGTCGCCGTAGCCCAGACCGCCGGCGGAGATCTTCTCGTTGCCGTAGACCTGAGCATTATCCTCGGAGCCGCCGCTCAGTATGGTCTGCGTACCGCCCTTGGAGATGGTCGTCTCATAGACGAAGCCCTTCGCCGACAGCACGCCTCCCGAGGCAATCGTCGTGAAGTAGTCATCGGCTCCCGCGGAGACATATTCCTTGCCCCCGCTCGCGACATACGACGAACTGTCGACCGCGCCGGAATAAACGCTAAGCCGCGTCGAGGAACTCGGCGCGAGGATTTCGTAGTGGCCGGAAGGTTTCGAGGGCGTCGTTTGGCCAGACGTAATCGCCGTTGAAGGCGATATGCTCCCAACCGAGTGGCGCGACGTGGGCGAGAAGCTCGTCAGGAACGATTTCGCCGCGCGAGCGCAACTCGTCGACGGCGCGCGGCCGAGATAGACGGTGTTCCAAAGGATGATGGCGGCGACGCCGGCCAGCCTCGACTTGTTCGCGATTCGCGTCAACGCGGTCGGCCCCCTAAATCTGCCCCGTGACCCGCATCTCCATCACCCCCGCCGCCTTCGAGGCGATCGTCGCCACGCTCCCGCTAGAGCCGACTCCGATCAAGCTGTATCAAGTTCGCAGGCGACGATTTCAAGATGTCGGCAAAGGCCTCCAGCACCCTCGGGAAGCCGGTCGATTCAGTGCGTTCGGATACCGCTCTAGGCCATCATGCCGTATGGCGAGGACGACGGATTAGGGGTAGTGTTAGCTCAACGAGGACTGCCGGACGCGGCAAAACCACAATATCTAGATATCGAATAATTGTCCACGTCGGGCACGAAAAGCTGACCGACAGGGAAGCTCAACCGATGAAAACTACGAGCGGATGGTTGTCCATCGGTCAGCAGTGGACGGCCTCGACGCAGGAGGGAGCCCATCTCCGGCTTCTGCTGGCAGTCCTGTTCTGCGCTTTGATGATTCCGTTATCCGCATTCGCTCAGGGTGCCGGCTTCGCTTGCCGTTGTTGCGGATCGGCCGGATGTCCGTGCGACACACCAAAGAACTGCCCGGCGCAGCATCCGACCCCGTCCCCGAATCCGCCCCCCTGTTCAGCAGAGCAAGCTGCGCTTCAAGCCGATAGCCAAGCCTTCAACCAAGACTTTGAGAATCTTAAGAACCTGATGGCTCAGGACGATGTCGCCGACAAAAACCTTCTCAAAGCCGAAGCCGATCGCAGCTGGTCTGACACTAAGATGTGGCGAGAAGTTAAAAATCATATTTGGCGTGAGGCAGAGGCCGTTTTGCAGAAATACTTGCAGGATGGAAAAGACGCTTCCGCGGCCGGTGCAGCACTTGAGGCTTGTGAAGCTAGCACCAATCACTGATATAAGTTTCGATCCTGCGAGTATATACTAGCTGTCTCTAGTCTAGGTTCGGTTGGCTATGAACCCGAGCCGGGCCCAAACGGCCAGCGGCTCATCTTAGCTCGACGAGGTCGTCGTCAACCGTCTCGCGGCCATGCGCGCCCCTGGCGAGAGCTACAGCGACGCGATCCTGCGGCTGGTCGAGGTGGAGGCTAGGCAGCGGCTATAGGCGAGCTAGGAGCCTGCTGCGCCGGAGAGGAAATCCCATGAGCGAACTGACGTGTCTCGAATTGGGTGTGGCGTTGTGGGTGGTCCATGTCCTTGTTCAGGCGGGCGCCGGAAACGCGGAGCTTCCCCCCGGCTATTTGTTCACTTCGCGCGATAAGCCCGCCTCAGCGAGAGGCTTGCTGTTTGGTCGAGCCACTCGGGCCCTGGCGAATTACGTCGAGAATCTCACGCCGTTCGTCGCCTTGGCGCTCGCTCTCATTGTCACGCAGCGGACCGGGGGCAGCGGCGCGCTTGGCGCGACGATCTGGGTTCTGGCGCGCATCGTCTATGTCCCGATCTACCTGCTCGGCGTCGTCTACGTGCGCACGGCGGTTTATGCGATTTCTATAATCGGCCTGCTGATGATGCTGAGGCGGTTGATCGGATGGTAGCCGCGGCCGGGGGTTGATCCGGCAGCCCCGCCACGGTAGCCGCGGCGTACCCGAGCAGAGGACGAGGAAATGGCGAAACCCCCGATGAACTTGGACACGATGATGCGCGGGACGGAGGCGGCGGAGAATGCGCAGGAGGCACTGGCGGCCACGAAGCCCCAAATGTCATTGCTTCACCACATGGCGGCGGTGCAGCCAACCGGGTTCATCGGGCTCGTCGTGACGCTGCTCGATGGCACGGCGTACAAAGCCGACGGCGTTGACCACATCTTTACCGACGGGCTGTCGGTCGTGGTCGGGGGCCACAGGCACTACGTCCCCCTCACGGCGATCAGGGACATCATGATCCACGCGCCGGGCGAAAGCTGATCGCCGTTGCCTGCTTCGCCTCGCCGCTCATGGTGACTGCGCGGCATACTTCCCCTCCGCTTGATGCGCTCCCGCAATAGTGATATCCCAATTTCAAATGTCAATACAGGATATCCCGAAAAAGAAGCGAGGCCGGAAGCCAACGACCGGGCGCGGCGCGGCCGTGGTCGTGCGTCTTCATGAGCCCTTACTCGGCGCGATCGATGCGGCTGCCGCGAAGGAGGGCGTGGGCCGGGCCGAGCTTATCCGCCGCGTGATCCACGAATGGCTGATGGCGCGCGGCTTCCTCGCGGCGAAGCCGGTTACCCGCGTCAGCGCCGAGGCCACGCGCGCCGTCACGGAGCTCCCCCTTACGGGCAACGCGCTTTTTGAGGCGCTACGGCCGCACCTCGATCAGATGGACATAGATCAGGTCAGCGCCATCATACCGGGGATCATAGACTATCTGAACAAGAAGGCCGCGCAGGAGCGCGGGCCCCGAGTTCATTGATCCGTGAGGCCGGTCGCGAAGCTCGCGGGTCGTGACATGGGCCGAAGTGTCCTTGAGAAGGCTGTTGAGCGAGCGGAGATGCTCGTCTCGCGGGGCGAGATGTTTGTCGCTCAACAGCCCGCGATAATCGCGGCCTTAAAGCAGCCCGGACACAAGCTTGACTGTTCCAAGGCGCTTCTACGCACCCTTGAAGAAGCCCAACGCTTGCATATTGCCTTGTGTGATCAGCAGTGGAGAATTTTGCGCGATGCCCCGTGGGACGCCAGCGCGTGAGGAGCTAACGTTCCGGGCTGCCTTTTTCGGGACAGTCGCGCGCACCCTATCGGCGTCAGGCGACGGGCGACAGCTTATTTCTGCCCGGAAAACTTGTCCGCGTCGTCGAGGATGCTGCGCAGTTCGTCGAGCTGATCGGAGGCATCCGGCGTCGGCCGGCGTCTGGCCTCGCGGCTGAAATCGGCTTCCATCGCCATGCGCGTCGCTGTGTCGAGGCGCGACGGCTTGCCCGTCCTGCCCATGATCTTGTCAGCGATCGAACGCAGCCAAGCCCGCAAGGTCACACCCTCCCCCTCATGCAGCCCGCTTGAGGATGTTGCGCACTGTTGTCGCCTCCCACTTGCCACCGCGCGCCGTGGCGATGCCTCGGCCGTTCAGAGCGGCGGCGATCTCACGGAGCGACTTGGCGCCGGCGCCCTGGGCCTCTCGAATGGCGGGCAGGACGGCGTCAGCGTGGGCGTCGGCCTCGTTCTTCTGGAGAGCGTTCCCGATGGCCCTAGCATCGTCCAGGCGGGGATTGCCGAGCTTCTGACCGCGGGCTTTTGCGGCTGCGAGGGCGGCCTTCGTGCGCTGAGAGATTACCGCGCGCTCTTTCTCGGCGAGGGCGGCGTACAGGTGGAGCAGGAACGGCTCAACATCCGGACCAAGCTCGGCGACGAGGAAGGGCGTCTTGTGCGCCATCAGGCCGCTAATGAAATGCACGTCGCGGCTGAGCCTATCGAGCTTTGCAACCACAACAGGCGCCCTGCCCTGCCGGCGGGCCTCGACCAGTGCAGCGGCGAGCTGCGGGCGGCGATCGAGCGCATCGGCGCCCTTCCCCGTCTCGACCTCAGTGAATTCCGCGGCAAGTTCGAACCCCTCAGCCTCGGCAAACCGAGCGACAGCCGCGCGCTGGGCATCGAGGCCGAGCCCCGATCGGCCTTGCTCGCGAGTGCTGACCCTGTAGTAGGCGACGAGGGGCTTTGACACGTGGTGACCTCAGGCGACGCTAGGTGTAAATACCTATACGCTCGTTTGAGGTTTACACAAGTGGTATTTTGGGGCCACCCAGAGGCCTCCCTGCTCCTACTGCATCTCCCCGGCTAAACCTCTTTGCACGGGCCAAAACGTCGGAGCCCTCCAGCTCTTTTGCGGATGACTTCGGCCCCGGCCTTGGTCGGCAGGCGTACTCTGCATGCGAATTGGCCCTCTCCTGGACCAGCTCTGGCACGCGCTATGTGAGCAGGTATGATCTACATTCGTGGCCGATCGGCTTTAGATCGCGTCTTCGATCTGAGCGTTGGAGGATGCCAACATTTTGGAGACCGAGGTAATGATTGATCGACCAAGTACCATCGTCGCCGCGCAAACTGAAGAGTGCATCCCAAAAATCACCCAACGCTGGCTTTACTTTGATGAGACGCTTAAATTTAAGGACGACGTTCCATTAAGTACAATAATTGATCGATTTAGTATGCTAATTAATGAATTTGTGAAAGTACACTATCCGTTGCTACTGGGGCCGCCAGCAGACCTGTTTTGGATGATGGTTTTTCGTGCCATTCAAGTATCTAATACTCATCCTCAGGAGGAATTAAACAAGGCGGTTAGAGAATTATACCAGAAATATCGCTTGCAGAAATGATCGGCAATGAAACCTAAGATTGTCCCCTTCATTGCCGACGCTCGGCATCATTTGTGAGAGTTGCGCCTCTAGAAAGGCTCGACAAATTCGCTCCATCTCTTTTGTGGCCGCCTCAATTTGATTCGCAATGAGGTCCGGTTCAGCGCCTGTCCACCAAATCGCGCGTTCCATTATCCGCCATGACTCTGGGTCTTGACGTCTTGTGTCATCAGCCGACCATCGAATTAGCAATTCCGCTGCATTGGCAATCCCGGTAATCGCCTTGTGCAATTGCTCAAATGCCTTATCCGCGTCGGCTCCGAACCATGCGACCGCTCGATAGCGCTTCGCCAAAAGATTCCCAATATCTTGACGTCTCTGTTCCAGCCGCTCAAGTGTTGCATAATAAGTGTCTCGCTGGTGCGCCACGCCTTCCGGTTCGAGCTCCGTACGCGGTCTGCTCTCTCCCTCACCCTGAAGCCTCATAGGCGTTCTTATCGTGCGAACTGCATCGCGCACTTGATAGAAACTGGAAAGAACTTCCTCTGCCAGCTCCTGCCGCCGCTTACGATCCGCAAAGGCGGCGTCGAGCCGAAATTTCTTGTCCGCCAACTCTTTGTCGAAAGTGAACTTCCGCTCAGCCAATTCCCTGTCGGACTCGAATTTGCGCTCCGCCAAGCGCTCATCGGAGGCGAGTTTCTCCATGTGGATGGCGCGGGCTGTCCGAGTTGATGCGACCAACCCGACTACGGAGACAATTCCAGAAACCCCAGCGGCAACAACGGCCGGCCCTATAAGCGCTCCCCACTCCATAACCCCTCCATCTACGAACGGTGCAGCCAAGCTCGCGAGGGCTTGACGGCGAGCCTCACGGCAGCAGTTGCCCGAATACCGCCTTGCATCGATCGTGGATGCTGGCCGAGTGCGCCCTTGGGCAATCGGCGATCGTCTGGAGCAGATCGGTCAGTTTGGCGTCGCCATGCTGTTCTATGAGGCGCGCCACATTGTAGCTCCCGCGGCGGCCGCAAGCCTCGCAGATGATCGACAACGTCGGTTTGCGAATGTCGGACAGGGTAAGCGCACCGTCGCGAGGCATTGGTCTTTCCTTACGAGCCAACCACTGCCGGCCCCATTCCGCTCCAATATCGGCCGTCTGCCTCGTTAACGGACTGTCAACTGTCGCAAGGGTGTAATGGCGTGCGCGTAGGCCATGACGCCACGGCGCGAGGGTAATGGCATGCGAGTTGTGTCGTTTGTGACCCAGAAGGGCGGCTCAGGCAAGAGCACGACTGCGGCTTCGATTGCCGTGGCTGCCTTTCAGCAGGGTCGGCGCGTATTTATGCTCGAGCTGGACCGGCAGGGGACGCTGTCCGATTGGTCCGACGCTCGGCAGGCGGAGGAGGGGCCGGAGTTCGAACGGATCGACGCCACGGCCCTCGACAAGGCCATCGGGACGCTTCGACAGGCGGGCTACGAGCTCGTCGTCGTCGACACTCCAGGCGTAGACAGCCCGGCTACCGTCGCGGCCATGAGGGTGGCGGACATCTGCCTCGTGCCCTGCCGGCCGACGGCGACCGACCTGCGCGGATGCATGCCGACCGTTCAAGCCCTCATCCGGCTCGAAAAGCCGTTCGCCTTCGTCCTCAGTCAATGCCCTCCACGCTCCGCAAGGGTCGACGAGACGCGCGCGGGCCTATCAGCCCTCGGCCTGATTGCCGAGCCCCCGATCGTCAGCCGGGCGGACCATCAGGACGCGATGGCGGCAGGGCTTGGCGTGACTGAGTTCAATGGCGCCGGAGCCGCAGCGGCCGAGATGCGCCGGCTCTGGCAGTAAGCCCCGTCACGTTGTTTGAAGGCGCGGTTGGGGCCTGTTGATCAGGGTTGGCGAGGTCCACATGGCCTGAGCCATCGGCGAAGTGGCGTCGCGGAGGTCAGGGAGCCTGTGGCGGATCGAGTTCGGCGATCCGGTCCACGAACCTTTGCGTGTACTCCGGGTCGAAGTCGTCCGGCGTGCGGTTGACGATCTCGAGCACGCGCCGATAGCAGGCGACGGCGTCCTGGTTTTCGCCCCGCTTGTCATGGACGTGGCCGAGGAACTCCCATCCGTCCGGGATATCCGGATAGCGCTCCAGGATATGGCGGGCGGCGGTCTCGATCTCTTCCAGCTTGCCTTCGTCGATGAAGCGAAGGGCGGCGTCGACCGTCTCCTCGAGGTCGTCCCCGTCGTCGGGGGAACCGGCGAAGCTGGCCACGATCGCGTCGCGGGCCTTGCGCTGCTCCAGTCGCCAGGCTTCGGCGCGCGCCTCGCGCCCGGCCTGCTCGGCGGCCAGCCGGTCGCGCTCGGCCGCCTCGTCCCGCGTGAGGCAGCACGCCTTGTATTTCTTGCCGCTTCCGCAAGGGCAGCGATCGTTGCGTCCGGGCTTGGCCATCGGGGTCGAGCGCCTTCTGTCGGGAGGACGCATCCTTGTACGCAACGCTGCTGGCCGACGCCAGATTCCATGACCTCCTGCTCGCCGTCGACCGCGATCTGGCGGAGGCGTGCCGGACCGAGGGCTGCGGTTGTGGCGGGCGCCGGCACATGGCGCGCTACGCCCGCAAGCCCCGCGGCCGGCCGTGCCGTCTCGGGCCCGAGCACGACCAGCGCTTCAGCTTTTGCTGCGCCGTCGACGGCTGCCGTTCGCGGGCGACGCCGCCGTCGCTGCGCTTCCTCGGGCGAAGGGTCTATGTCGCGACCGTCGTCGTTTTGATCGCCATTCTGCAGCACGGCGTCAGCGACGCGCGGCTCGAGCGCCTGAGCGAGGTCGTGTCCGTCGACCGGCGCACGATCGCCCGCTGGCGCAGGTGGTGGCGCGACACGTTCACGGCGACCCCGTTCTGGAGGGTGGCGCGCGCCGCCTTCATGCCGCCGCCCGACGGGACGCAGCTGCCGGCGGCGCTGATCGACCGCTTCGGCGGTGACCCGCAGGATCGGCTGGTCGCCCTGCTGCGCTTTCTCGGCCCGGTCACCGGAGGCGTCCGCATGCGGGCTTTCTGACGGGCGCGGCCGACCCGCAGAACATGCTCGTCGCGGGCGTCCGGACCCTGTGCCTACGCTCGAGCGCACCCTGACGAGAGGAGCGCCGGCATGGCCGAGGAGACGCGAGGGCGGCGGGTTCACGAGCGGTGGGCGCACTTGCGCTTCTCCGTCGTCGGCCAGCTGTTGGCCGCGCCGCCCGGCAAGGGCGAGCTGAAGGCTGCGATCGAAGGGCTGACGGCTCGGACCTGGCGGCATCCGACCACGGGCGAGCCCGTGTGCTTCGGCTTCTCGACCATCGAGCGCTGGTATTACCGCGCCTTGCGCGAGCGCGCCGATCCGGTGACCGTTCTTCGCCGCAAGCTGCGCGCCGACGCCGGTCAGCAGTACGCTGTCAGCGAGGCGGTCCGTAGCGCCATTCTGGCCCAGTACGCCGCCCACAAGAGCTGGAGCGTCAAGCTCCACCACGACAACCTCGTCGCTCTGGCCGAGGCGCAACCCGGCCTCGAGCCCGTGCCGTCCTATCCCACGCTGCGCCGCTTCATGCACGCCAACGGCCTCGACAAGCGCCGGCGCCTCACCCCGCGCCAGACGGAAGGGGCCGAGCGCGCCGAGGCGCGCATCGTCGAGCGCGAGGTCCGCCGCTACGAGGCCGAGTACGTCAACGGCCTGTGGCACTGGGACTGTCACCACGGCTCGCGCAAAGTGCTGACAGCCCGCGGCGAGTGGGTGACGCCGATCCTATTCGGCGTGCTCGACGATCGCTCGCGCCTGGCCTGCCATCTCCAATGGTATCTGTCCGAGACCGCCGAGGTGATCGCGCACGGCCTCGCCCAGGCGTTCCAGAAGCGCGGCCTGCCCCGCGCGGCCTTGAGCGACAACGGCTCGGCCATGACGGCGGCCGAGATCAGCGAAGGCCTCGCGCGCCTCGGCATCCTGCACCACACGACCCTGCCTTATTCACCGTACCAAAATGCGAAACAGGAGGCGTTCTGGGGCCCGGTCGAGGGGCGGCTCATCGCCATGCTGGAGCATGTGCCCAATCTGACGCTGGCGTTCCTCAACGAAGCGACGCAGGCCTGGGTCGAGCACGAGTACAACCGCTCGGTTCACTCCGAGATCGCCGCGACGCCGCTCGCCCGCTTCCTCGAAGGGCCGGCGGTGACGCGCCCCTGTCCGGGCAGCGTCGCGCTCCGCCTCGCCTTCACCCGCAGCGTCACGCGCACGCAGAAGAAGAGCGACGGCAGCATCGTCATCGACGGGCGACGCTTCGAGCTGCCGAACCGCTATCGCCATCTCGACCGTGTCGAGGTGCGCTACGCCGAGTGGGACTTGAGCGCCGTCCACCTCGTCGACGAGCGCACCGGCAACGTGCTGGCGCGCCTCTATCCGCAGGACAAGACGCAGAACGCGAGCGGCCTGCGTCGCTCGCTCGAGCCGCTTGGTCCACCTCCGCCGGAGCGCGATCATCAACCGCCCGCATCGCCCATCCCGCCGCTGTTGCAGCGCCTGCTCGACGCGCAGTCGCGCGTCGGGCTTCCGCCCGCCTATCTCCCCAAGGACGAGGACGAAGGAGAGGACCCATGAACAGGAAGATGCTCGCCCTCTACGGCCTCAAGTGGAACCCCTTCGCTCCCGACGTGCCCGTCGAGGCCCTGCATGTCAGCCGCCGCATCGAATCGTTCTGCTGGCGCGCCGAGCAGCTCGTAGGCGAGGGCGGCTTCGCCCTCGTCACCGGCGCGCCCGGCGTCGGCAAGTCCGTCACCTTGCGCATTCTCGCCGACCGGCTGGAGGCCAGGCGGGACGTGAAGGTCGGCATCATCAGCCGGCCGCAGTCGGGCCTCTCCGACTTCTATCGCGAGATGGGCGATCTGTTCGGCGTCGAGCTTTCTCCCCACAACCGCTGGGCCGGCGCCAAGGTCCTGCGCGACCGCTGGCAGGCGCACATCGACGCCGCCCTATCGCGCCCGGTGCTCATCGCCGACGAGGCGCAGGAGATGAAGGCCGCCGTCCTCGCCGAGCTGCGCCTCCTATCGTCCGCTGCCCTCGACAGCCAGGTTCTCCTCACCGTGGTGCTCGCCGGCGACGGCCGCCTGCTGCAACGGCTGCGCTCCGACGAGTTGTCTGCGCTCAACAGCCGCTGCCGTGTCCGTCTCGCCCTCGAAAGGGCGACGCCCGACGAGCTTGCCGAGCTTCTCGTGCACGCCTTGCAGGAGGCCGGCGCCGCCAAGCTGATGACGCCCGAGCTGATCGCCACCCTCGCCGATCACGCGCAGGGCAACCCGCGTGCGCTCATGAACATCGCCGCCGAGCTGCTCGACGCCGCCGCCCAGCGCGAGGCCCGTCACATCGACGAGAAGCTGTTCCTGGAGATGTGCGCCGCTCCGCCGCCATCGGAGGCGAGGCCGGCCCGGCCACGGGCGATGAGCCGCGGATGAGCATGCTGCCAGTAGAGGTCGCCTGGCGTCTGGCCGAGCGCGCCGACGAGCATCGCTGGCTCGTCGCCGGGCTGTGGTCGGATGAGGCCGTCGGCATCGTCGGCGGCGAGCCCAAGTGCTGCAAGTCGTTCCTGGCTCTCGACCTCGCCGTCTCGGTCGCCTCCGGCACGCCCTGCCTACGCCGCTTCGCCGTGCCCGAGCCCGGACGCGTCCTGCTCTACGCCGCCGAGGACGCCCTGCATGTCGTCCGCCGCCGCCTCGACGGCATCGCCGCCGCCGCCGGAATGCAGCTCGCCGATCTCGACATCCAGGTCATCACCGCGCCGACGCTGCGCCTCGACCTCGAGGCCGATCGGCGCAACCTCGCCGAGACCGTCGACCGGTTGCGGCCCCGTCTGCTCATCCTCGATCCGTTCGTGCGGCTGCACCGCATCGACGAGAACGCCAGCGGCGAGGTCGCGCCCCTGCTCGCCTTTCTGCGCGAGCTGCAACGTCGGTACGGCGTCGCCGTGCTCGTCGTGCACCACGCCAGGAAGGGCGGCGCCTGCGTCCGCGCCGGTCAGGCCCTGCGAGGATCCTCCGAGTTCCACGCCTGGGGCGATAGCAACCTCTATCTGCGTCGCGACGGCGAGGAGCTGATGTTGACCGCCGAGCATCGCGCTGCTCCATCGTCCCGGCCGCTCATCATCGAGCTGGCGCAGAATGGCCTGGCCCTTGCCCTCGAGGTGGTCGAGCGGGCCAGGCCCGTCGCCGTCACGACTCCCTCGCTCGACGAGCGCGTCACGGCGGCGCTCGCCGAAGCGCAAGAGCCGGTTCCGTTCGCCGACCTGCGCGCCCGATGCCGGGTTCGGGCGGCCACCCTCCACGAGCGTATCGGCCTGCTCGCCGCCGCCGGCCGCATCGTCAAGACCGTCCACGGCTACCGTCTCCCGAGCCCCTGATCAGCAGCGCTCCGTTCCCGGTTCCCGTTCCTCGCCTCTCTACAGCGCATGGGAATGGGAACGGGAACGCTGGCCGCGAAGCGACCCTCCCTTCATCCCAACGGAAGCCGCAGACGACCTGCTTCGAATGGGTCATGCCCGCGCCGATCCCGGAGTCCGGGTCGGCCTGTTTCCTTGTTCGGCCGGGCGGCCGTTTCCTCGTCCCGGCCTTGCGCAGCGAAACCGGCGTCGCGCGCAGGGGCGGTCAAGGACGCGCGCAAGCGCGCCCGAAGGGCTTGTCCTTGACGGCCCCGAGCACGCCGCCAGGCTTGGGCACAGTCGGGACGCGGGAAGGCTCCCTCCCTCCGGCTCGTCGTCGGCGAGCCCATGCGGACCCAGAAACACGGCGCAGGCTCCGTCCGAAGAACCGCCCATCAAAGACCGCAACTGCCGCGCCCTCAAACAGCGTGAACCGGCTTACAGTGGATCGACGAGAAGCTTGAGGGAAAGCGCGCACCGCGCCATGACACCATCGTCCTTGCATAATGGCGCAATGGGAAAAGACGGAGGGGCATCGTGTCGAAGCAGCGTAGGACAGTCCTGAGCGGCGTCGTGACGCCCCCTCCTCCGGAGCCGGAGGCCAGCCAAGCGCCTCCCACGGCGCGCCGGCGGCCGGCCACCATACAGCAGACCGTCTACCTGCCGCCGACCGTCCACGACCAGTTGCGCGAGCTGGCCTTCGCCGAGCGGGTCAAGATGCATTCGCTCCTGATGGAGGGCCTCGACCTCGTCTTCCGCGCTCGGGGCCTCAAGCCATTGTCCGAGCTTACGCGGACGCTATGACGCCATTACACAATGATCATGGCGTATCGTGCGTCATGTCAACCCTTATGCCCGCGAAGCGCGAGGACACCCCTACTCCACAATCTTCGCGCCCCGCTCGCTTAGCGCGAAGCAGACATCGGCCGCGATTTCCGCCGGGTCGCCCTGACCTCGAAGGCCATCCAAGTACCACGATTGCTTGGCGAGGCCCGGAACGTAGTCCACGATCAGGGTTTTGTGAGGGGCCTTAGGAAAGCTCGTAGCAGCGTTGCCGGCAGTGCTTGGCGATGAAAAGTAGGCGACTGTCAAGTCGGCGCAGTTTGGATTTAGCGCCATCCTTGACCGTATATCATCAAGGAAACCGAAAACAGCGTCGTTGATGTTCCCCGACGCGCACGCGCTTATTCTCGGCATCATTTCAGGGCATGCCGTAACCCTCTCACAACCTACAGATTTTATGATCTCGGTGTTGGCTTTGAGCGTCAATGCCGAGGCCCGACCGGCCTTGCTCGCGAGTGCTGACCCGGTAGTAGGCGACCAGCGGCTTTGACAACGCAACGTCGCGGCTCAGCCGATCGAGCTTTGCAACGGCGACGGGGCAAAGCTTCCCATGCCGGCGAGCTTCGGCCAGGGCGGCGGCGAGTTGCGGGCGGCGGTCGAGCGCGTCGGCGCCCTTGCCCGTCTCGACCTCCGTGAACTCGGCGGCGACCTCGAAGCCCTCGGCCTCGGCGAAGCGGGAGACGGCTTTTGACTGATCAGAGGCGGCCGTGGTGGCGGCGGTTTATCGGCTGAGGATCAAATGCCATGTTCAATTACTGACTGAACTACATAAATTCCACGCAAGGATGGTTTTTTACATGCGGACCATTGAGAAGGCGGGCCGGGCTGTCATGGCCCCGAGAGCGTGATGCGCGGCCAATGAGCACAATATACATCCTTATCTTGCTTTACTTAACCGGATCTGGAGATGGACAGGCGGCTATGACATCGGCCGAGTTTAACGATCAAGCGGGTTGTCAGGTCGCAGCGCAGCTTGCCAAGCAGAAGTTCGAGGGCTTGGATCGCGGCAAGGTCTACTGGGTCTGCACGCGAAAATGATCGGGTGCGCCGGGGTCGCGGAAACTGGCTAGTGCAGGGAGTTTATTGAAAGGCGCGCCTACGAAAACCGGCCCCAGGTCATTCCTGGTCTCGCTCAATAAACGCAGCCCAAAAGAGACCGACCCCTAGCGTGGCGAGAAAGGCCCCCATCATCAAGAGTCTTCCATGAAGGCGTTGATCCCACAGAAGCTGTGCCCCAACGATATATAGGCCGAGGATAAGCATTCCGGCGGAGAGAAGAAAAGCAAGGGCTTTACGCACACTTCCCAAGGAGGCCGCCTTGCGTTGAACCCGGAACGAGTGATCCGCATTGCCATTAGCCCGCATGTACGGGATGCCGCGCCTACGAATAGCCTCATGCAGGCGTTGGAACCTGGTCTTGGCGAAGAACGACACTCCGGTCGCAATCTTGCGAATCGCAGCTTTGTCCTCGTGGTTGAATCGGTCGAAGCGATCGTGATCCCCCATCAGCTTCAACACCTCAGCCTGGATACTCTTTTGGGAGCCGCCGCCAGCGTCCCGAGCCTGCTCCAGAAGCGTAACCTGTTCGGCAAGCGTCTCCAGAATGATCGCCCTCTTTAAGGCGTCGAGATCGGCCACTTTGCCCCGAGTGAGTTGGGACTGCTCGGTGTGGAAGAAGAACTCGTCCAAATGCCGTCTTGCTATTAGGGCGGCCCGCCCCTCCAGCTTGTCGCCGCCACCATAGAGTTCGGACTTGATCAAGGCAGTCAGTTCGTGGCGAGCGTCGATCAGGCGGGCAACGGGAACGCCGGGCAACCCGGCTCCTAAACCGCCCCACTCCTCAACGATGTCTTCTACCCGTCTGCTGTTCATGACGGCCCTGGTGCTTACGGAAGAATCGCGCCCATCGCGAGATCACGTCCCAGGCGGAAAGTTGTCGACCAGTTCGCGGGCCTGTCTCATCAAGGCGGCTACTATGCGTCGATTCTCAATCGCCTCGGCGGTGAAGCTGCCATGCTTAAAGGCGTTCCTATTTCCTCGAGGAGCCCAAAGCGCTGTGGCGTCGTCTCAAGCTGGATCCAATAATCGGAACTGTGCTTCTCTCCGTTCCATCGGGTCGTGGTGTAATGCAGCCGCACACGCCCTGATGCCTGGCCGAGATGGGCCCTCATAGCCGATCGAGCCAATCCGCTCACCGGTCGAGGTGTATGTCCACACGATCGAGCCGCCCCATGCGCACCCAGGGCGAAAAAGCCGATCGCGCATAAGTTTCGGCAGGCTTAGCGTAAGCCCGCTTTCCGTCGTCGGCCTACCGCCACTTCGCCCGCTTCCGTAGCCGCCCATGCCTTCCTCAGCGCCCTATTATTTTCCGAATTCTTGTGGCGAACCATCAGGTAACAGCCAAGCAAATTCCCTCGCATTTGGCGCAATTCGAATGGCCGGTTTTGCTTCGTCAGTGTTCCTCTTGGCACCGCTTTCCTGGGCCAACTGTTTCAGGCTCTCCAGGAGCCGCCCGAACGGTCGGCGTGAACTGTCCACCGTCTTTGTCTTGAGTTCTCCTATGAGCCGTTGGACGATTGCCTCGGTTTATTAGCGCGGCGGATACGGCGAGGCGGAGGGACGGCCGAGCGGCGGCCCGTGGTGGGCAGCGGCTCATCCGGTTAGACTGGACGAGGATCTCCCGGCTTTTGGGTTATCACAGGCCGCGCTTTCACCTCGTATTGAACCTCACTGTTCACCGCGACCTGAGCGCCCGCTTCCGGCGTCTGCGCCACGATGTTTGACGGGGTATCGACGTCGGCGAAAATGACCTTCTCGATGCCGGTGAGGCCGACCGACCTCAATGCGATCACCCCATTCGCCGCCGACATGCCAACGATGTTCGGCACCGCGACCTTAGGCACCACGACAGCCGGCGGGGTGGCCTCAACGCTGTAGGTGACGGAATAGTCCGAATTTGCGCCGCATCCGTCGGCACTGTCGGTCCCCGGGTACTCATAGATTATGTTCCAGGGGCCGGGGTTGGCGTACTGTAGCAACTCCGTTTTGCCGAGGGAGAACACACCCGGAACTACCGTTCCGTCGCAGTCAGCTAACAATATGTTGACGGCCTCTAGAATGGTAACGAGCGCCGCGGCGGCGACTATCGCCTCCGAGAGAGATATAGAAGCTGTCGTCGTCGTCACAGCCGCCGTGGTCGCAGTCGCCGCCGTCGTCACCGTCGGGGCCACGATAGTTCCCTGAATCACCGCTCCCAGAACCGCTGAGCCCGCGAGTTCCAACGCATTGATGGCGTCGCTGTCCCAACTCCACGCGCCCTTATTCACCACAAGGAATGAGACCGTTATCGATCCGCCGTCGGGAACAACGATACCGGTTATCGACATCTTGGGATTGATCGACAGGCCTTTGCCGAGATCTCCAAGAGACTGAGCGACCGTCCCATATTGCTGGATTACAGTATTGTCGGAGGCCAGCACATTGATCGCCAAAGTCGCGTAGTCCGTATCCGTCCACAAGGCTCTAGGGTTTTTCACCGTCAACGACGAAACCGTGAAGTCGAACGACGCGGGCTCTAGAGGAGGCGGATCAAAGGGTAAGGTCCTCGCGATCGGATCGCTCCCGATGATCGGCGAGACGCTGATAACTTTGGGGTCGTTGCTCATCGTACCTTCCTCCCTTTGGCCGCAAGGCGCTACGTATCCTGGGCCATCGTATCACGAGAAGGACTCCCACCGTCTGTTTTTATCTTCCATGAGGGGGCGCGGCCGGAAGGAACTGGCCCAGCCGGTCTGGCCGGGGTCCGTTGTCGCAATTGCTCTGTTCCCGGTCCTTGTCTCGATCGTCTCGCGGCGGTCCCGACACTGTCCCTAAGGCATGATTGAGGTGTTCCCGTTAGACCGAGTCGACCAGCTCGCGCGCCTGTTTCAGCAAAGCGGCAGCCATGCGCCGCGTCTCGATGGCCTTAGCGGTGTACAGCCCATGCTTGTAGGCGTTCCGGTTGCCTCGAGGAGCTCCGCCGCCGGCCCCGTGCATACGGCAGACGCTACAGCCTCGCACCGCCGGCGATCGGCACGACTTCCCGGTTCGCTTCGATCTGGCGCGGCATCTCGACACCTGGTGCATAGGTAAGCTGTGCATGGGGTTGTCCCTCCGATTTTTTCCGCGCCCCTACCCCCTCGGCCGGGGCGGTGACGTTGCCGACGATCGCCTGGCCGCCCTCGGCGACATGGACGTGCTGGACCGTCATCTTCTGCTCGCCCTTCGAGCGGTATTCCTTCAGCGCCGACATTTGCGCGGCGAAGGTCCGCGTGAGCTTGTTGAAGGCGTTCGAGGCGCTGTCCTGCTGCGGGATATTCTCGACGTGCGCCAAGCGGCGGGCGAACGTCATCGAGGCCATGTGCACCGCCGCCATCTGGGCCGCCAGCATGGCCTCAAGTTGATCGCGCGGCTCGATGCCCTTGACGACGGATAGCATGAAATTTGTCCCGCTCTCCGAGGGACCACTTTCCTTGCTCGCGTTGACGAGCTGCCCGACCAGGCCATCGTAGAAGGCGCCATCCGTTGTTCCGATCGCCCGCATGAGAGCGACGGTGCCGATGGTGTTGTCGGCGTGATCGACGGCAACCGTGGTTGAGTTTTTTTCCGTCGCCACCTTCAGGCGCGGACCTCGTTTTTTCCCCGCGTCGAGGTATGCCTTGACGGCCTCAGCTTCCGAGGGCGTCGGCTGGTAAGACGGCTTGTCATTTGTGCCGGCGGCGGGCTTCTCGTTAGCCTTTTCCGTCATCCGCTTTCCTCCTTGACGTCGGTCATTAGGCTCTCCAAAGGCGCGCTCGACCGATCGGCGTGAACTGTCCACCCAAGGTCGGCCGACGAAAAGCGGCATTGGCGTGACGTTGCGCTCGCGGTAGCGCGCAAGACCGGTAAACGCATCGGGCTCGACACAGCGACCCGGATGGCGATGGAGGCCGACTTCAGCCACAGGGATGAGCCCTCAGCGCGCCCTCAGCGCGAGCCGCTCGACCAGATTGATGAGTTGAGGCGGCTCATTGGTGAGCAAGAGCCGAAGCGGCAGCGCAAGGCTCACAACTTCCCGCGACGCCGCAGGACGCCCTAAGGCGGCCTTTACCTCAGTCAGCCGCAGGTTAACTTTGCAAATGCCCGATGGCGGTTTCGACTCTCTGCCTCGGCAAATGCGCCGGACCGTTCGCGTCGGACTTTGAAACGAGACGATCGCCGAACAATGCGGGCGTTGCAATTCGCAAATCCGGCCTCTGTGTCGGGAGATGCCGAAGCGCCGGGCTGCTCCAGCTAGACGGCAATGACGTATGCGATGCGGCGAAAAACCTTACCGTCGGGATGGCAATCCTACAACGGCGGGTCCTTCGGTTTTTCTTTCGCCATCGTAGCGCGCCATGCTCTGCATATACAGTCCACTGGCTCGCGCGAGTGCAGGGAGGAGATTCATGAGGAGACATATCCGGGACCTCACGGTTGCGGCGACACTGTTCGGCGTTGTCGCGTCGCCACTGCTCGCACAGAACTCGGAGTCGCCGGCCGTAGTCGCGCCCATGAAGTCCAACTCTAAGGCGAAGACCCCGGCGAGCAGTACAGTTTCGGTGAGGGTGATGAACTGGCGTGAAGCGGATCTCGTTGAGCTGCAGGCGGCCGAGAGCGGATCGACCAATTGGAAGAAAGTGCTAGGCGCGCTCAAAGCCGGCCAATGGACGTTGGCCCAAGTCCCGCAGGGTAAGAATTGCCGCGTGGATCTGCGCGGCAAATACGCCGACGGCAAGTCGACGGATGTGTCCAATGTCGACATTTGCTCGGACAAGACAGTCAACCTGACCAACTGACATCGAAAAGCAAGTCGAGCCGCTAGAACTCCTTGCGCCGGCTCCAGACGCTCCATTAGTCTAAAAGCGGGCGTACGCCGCCCTTCTAGCCCGAAAAGGGCTGGCTCGATTGCGGGGAGGAACTCATGAAAAGCGCGCTGTTGCTCTCGATTACCGTCACCGCCGTGACGCCGGCTTTGCCCGTTGGGCTTATGCCCAATTGCCCGCCGAGCAGCCGAAGTCGGCCGTTCTTCTCACGATGACGGAAAGCCTTCTGGCGAGCGCCACCATGGCCGTAGCCAGGGCGGAGGGGGCCCCCACCTGTCAAGGAGATAAAATGGACGGCCACATACGGGCCGCGAAGCTGGACGGTCAAACTCCAGGGCGAGGATGGGCCATTGGGGATCACGATGACGGGTTTCCTATGGGGCAACTCCGAATCCGGTTGGACCGCAAACTATGCGGGGATTGGGCGGCTGGCGATGAACAAATTCATGACCATGGGCGCACCATCTGGCCCCGGGGCTCGTCCTCTGATTACGAGTTTCAGCATGTCATGGAATTCGGCAGCCACAGCCTCTGGGGCTGGATGAAGGGCGCGGAAATCGTCGTGGGCGGAACGATTGGCGCTTTCGCGGGAGCGCAACTCCAGTCACCGCCGTGTTCGGGGCCATTAGTGGGGCGTCCGGCCTGATCGCCGTCAGCAACGTCGTCATTCCGGCTTTCGAGAACGCGCCGCAGCCTCAATCTCCGCCTGCGCCGCCTGCCCGACCGGAATCGCCTCACGTCGGCAAGCCCCTGGTCGCGAGCGCAGAGCAGTCCTACATCGTGCTCGGGCCTGACAGCACTATCGAAGGAGCCGGGCCACGCACCAAGGGCAGCGACTTCTATGCCGTCAAGGGAAAATTCACCGAGACCGGAGCCGAGGGGGAAGTCTATCTCTCGAGGTGACCCGTCAGGTCTGAAGCCGAGACCGGTCGGCAGGTATCGCCGATGGCTGAGAGCGGCGCTTGCGCTGCTTGTCGGCGTGAGTGCGTTGGCGAGCGGCGCTTGGGAACTCGCACATGGTCAGGGGGGCTATCTTTTCGGCCTTTTCGGGGGCGCTGGTATTCTAGCACTGGCGTGGCTCAATCTTCGCCGATCCGTGGCCTGAAGGCGCGGGTGGGGCCACCGCTCTCACGTTTCTCCGAAGCCCCGGCTCAGGGCCGCGTGGCCGCCGAAGGTTGACCAGGTCGACGACCTGAAGAGGCTGGTTGAGCGATTGCCACCGCACTCGACGCGCCGCGGCCGATGAGCGGAAGGGAAACGATGAAGGCCGTTCTGGCTCTAGCGGTTTTCCTAACGACGATCGGGCAGATATCGGAGGCGCAGGCCTATGCGTGCAACAATCGACACTATCTCAACTCGTCGGGCCATTGGGTTCACTCGCCAACTTGCGAGGCCGAGCCGGGCCATCACACTGCCGAGTGTCGGGATGGAAGCGTTAGCTTTTCCGAGCATCATCGCGGCACTTGCTCGCACCACGGCGGCGTTGCTCATTGGGATTGAGGGCGACTAGGAATGTAGATCGTTCTTCGCCGCCCGGTTGCCGGCAGACAGGGGGACTAACTGGGGGACCGCTAAATCTCCGTCGACGAGAAACTTTGTAAAAACAATTATTTACTAGGAGAAATGGTCGGAGTGAGAGGATTCGAACCTCCGACCCCCTCGTCCCGAACGAGGTGCGCTACCAGACTGCGCTACACTCCGACATGGTCCGCATGGCGACCGAAGCGGCCTTATATTCGGGCCGTTCGCCTCGCGCAAGCCTGGAACCGGTGAATGTCACGGTGAATGGAGGCGACAGGACGATCTGAACGGCTCAGGCGCCAAGTGATCCGGAGGCTTAACTGGAGCCTTCTAATTTTCCAATCAGGAGTGTCCAAGCGTTGACCGCCTTTCGGCGGTCGGGCGCGAGTTATCCCTGCATTCCGCCGAGCAGGGAATTTGAATTCCCTGCTCGGCGGAAAAAAATCCCTGCTCCGCCGCGTAGGGAATTTTTCCAGAAGCGCCTGGAATTGTTTGGTTTCTAGCGGCTGATAGCCGAAAATCGGCCAAAAACCGATGGGTTCCCTGCAGATTTCCCTGTTACCAGCGAATTGGCCGCGCTTCGCGCCGCCTTCCTGGAAGGAGAACGAACCGTCCGCTTGTCACCTGCACTGCGCGAAGGCTAAGCTTCAGGTCGACCGAAGGCGGACGTGCGCCGGCGCACAAAACTGGTCCTGCCAAAGAGGAACGCCCATGATCCTTCGCCTGAAATCGCTTGCCTTTGCCGCGGCGCTCGTCGCAGTCGCCGGCGCGGCCAAAGCGGACGATCTGAAGATCGCCCTCATCCGCGGACTTACCGGCCCATTGCAGGCCTACGCCAAGCAGACCGAGACCGGCTTCATGCTGGGACTCGAATACGCGACCAAGGGGACGATGGAGGTCGACGGGCGCAAGATCGTCGTCATCACCAAGGACGACCAGTCGAAGCCGGACCTCGCCAAGACCGCGCTCGCCGAGGCGTATGAGGACGACGGCGCCGACATCGCCGTCGGCACGACCTCGTCGGCCGCGGCGATCGCGATGCTGCCGGTCGCCGAGGAGCACAAGAAGATTCTCGTGGTGGAGCCCGCGGTCGCCGACGCCATCACCGGCTCCAAGTGGAACCGCTACATCTTCCGCACCGCGCGCAATTCGTCGCAGGATGCGGTCTCCAACGCGGTCGCGATTGGTCATCCGGGCGAGCACGTGGCGACGCTGGCGCAGGATTACGCCTTCGGCCGCGACGGCGTCGCCGCCTTCAAGGAGGCGCTCGCCAAGAGCGGCGCGACGCTGGACGCCGAGGAATACGCGCCGATGAACACCACCGATTTCACTGCGCCCGCCCAGCGCCTGTTCGACGCCCTGAAGGACAAGCAGGGCCGCAAGATCATCTGGGTCATCTGGGCGGGCGGCGGCGATCCGCTCGACAAGCTCGCCGACCTCGATCCCGGCCGGTACGGCATCGAGCTTTCGACCGGCGGCAACATCCTGCCCGCTCTCGTCGCCTACAAGCGCTTCCCGGGCCTGGAAGGCGCAACCTACTATTATTACGGCATCCCCAAGAACCCGGTAAACGACTGGCTTGTCGCCGAGCACGAGAAGCGTTTCCATGCGCCGCCGGACTTTTTCACCTGCGGAGGCTTCGCCGCCGCGATGGCTGTCGTCACCGCCGTCGAGAAGGCGAAGTCGACCGACACCGAGAAGCTCATTTCCGCTATGGAAGGGATGTCGTTCGAGACGCCCAAGGGCAAGATGATCTTCCGCAAGGAGGACCACCAGGCCCTGCAGTCGATGTACGCCTTCAAGATCAAGGTCGACCCGAAGGTCGCCTGGGGCATTCCCGAGCTCACCCGCGAGCTTAAGATCGAGGACATGGATATCCCGATCCGCAACAAGCGATGACGCCGTCGATCGAGACGCGCGGCCTGACCGTCCGGTTCGGCGGCCATGTCGCGGTCGATCACCTCTCCTGCGCCTTCCGGCCCGGCGAACTGACCGCCATCGTCGGGCCGAACGGGGCGGGCAAGACCACCTATTTCAACCTGATTTCGGGGCAGCTTCGTGCTTCCGACGGCGCGGTCATGATCGAGGGGCGGGACGTGACGGCCTTGAGCGCGCCGCAGCGCACGCGGCTCGGCCTCGGCCGCGCGTTCCAGCTCACCAATCTCTTTCCCCGTCTCAGCGTCGCCGAAAACGTGCGGCTCGCCGTCCAAGCGCATGCCGGCCAGCACTACGACATGCGCCGCCCCTGGCGGGCGAGCACGAACCTCATCCGCCACGCCGACGCGGTGCTCGACACCGTCGGCCTTTCCGGCAAGCGCGACGGGCTCGCCTCAGAATTGCCGCACGGAGACCAGCGCAAGCTCGAAGTCGCGATGATGATGGCGCTCGAGCCGAAGGTCTACATGTTCGACGAGCCGACGGCGGGCATGAGCGTCGACGAAGTCCCGCTGGTGCTCGACTTGATTGCGCGGCTGAAGACCGACAAGACCAAGACGATCCTCCTCGTCGAGCACAAGATGGACGTCGTGCGGTCGCTCGCCGACCGCATCATCGTGCTGACCAACGGCGAGCTCGCCGCCGACGGAGACCCGGCGACGGTGATCGCCTCGCCAGTCGTTCAGGAGGCTTATCTCGGCGTCGCGCCGGGGAAGGCGGCATGAGCGCGGGCCTTACGCTCGCGGGCGTGCACACCCACATCGGCCGTTATCACATCCTCCAGGGCGTCGACTTCGACGCTCCGGGCGGCAAGACGACGATGCTGCTCGGCCGTAATGGGGCCGGCAAGACCACGGCGCTGCGCACGATCATGGGGCTATGGCGCGCCTCGAAGGGGCGGATCGCGCTCGGGGACGCGCCGCTCGAGGGCCTCGCCGCGAGCGATGTCGCGCGTCTCGGCGTCGGCTATGCGCCGGAGACGATGGCGGTGTTCTCGGATCTGTCGGTGAAGGAGAACCTCGTGCTCGGCGCGCGCGAGGGGCCGCTCGACGACGCGCGCCTCATCTGGATCTTCGGTTTCTTCCCGGCGCTCAAGAAATTCTGGTTGTCCCGCGCGGGGTCGCTGTCGGGCGGGCAGAAGCAGATGCTGTCGATCGCCCGCGCCATTGTCGAGCCACGCGAACTTTTATTGATCGACGAGCCGACCAAAGGCCTCGCCCCGGCGATCGTCGATTCGCTGATCGCCTGCCTCAAGGAGATCAAGGCGACCGGGGTCACGATCCTGCTGGTCGAACAGAATTTTCGCGTCGCAGTCGAAGTCGGCGACGAGGTGCGGGTGATGGACAACGGCCGAATCCGCCATAGCGGCGCTATGGCCGCCCTCGCCGCCGACCGGCCCTTACAGAACCGCCTGCTCGGCCTCAGCCTGGACTCGCATCAATGAGCGCTGTCGACGTCGGGGCCGCGCTGCCGCGCCGCAAGGTGGAGATCCTGCCGGCCCTGACGCCGGTCATCGTCGCTCTGGTCGCCGCGCCCCTCGTCGGCTCGTCCTCGACCTTCGTGACCCTGACGGCGGCGGGGATCGCGATGGGCATGATGATCTTCACCATGGCCTCGGGGCTCACCCTGGCGTTCGGCATGATGGACGTGCTGAACTTCGGCCACGGCGCCTTCATCGCGCTCGGCGCTTATATCGCGACGCTGGTGTTCCTGCCGCTGGCGAGCTGGTCGAATGCGGATTCGTTCGCCCTCAATCTCGCCGTCTTCGCCCTCGCCGTCATCGCAGCGGCGCTGGTCTGCGGCGCGCTTGGCTGGGTATTCGAGCGGCTGATCGTCAAGCCGGTCTACGGGCAGCACCTCCGCCAGATTCTGGCAACGATTGGAGGCGCGATCATCGCCGAGCAGCTCCTCTACGCCCTGTTCGGCCCGGACCAGATCCCGCTCGGCCTGCCGAAAAGTTTCGAGGGTTCCTTCGTGTTTGGCGAGGCGGCGGTCGAGAAATACCGCGTGCTCGCGACGGTGGTCGGCCTTGCGGTGTTCGCCGGCGAAATGGTGGTCTTGAACCGCACAAAGATCGGCCTCCTGATCCGCGCCGGCGTCGAGAATCGCGAGATGGTCGAGGCGCTCGGATACCGCATCGACCGGCTGTTCGTCGGCGTGTTCATGGCCGGCTCGGCGCTGGGCGGTCTCGGCGGAGCGATGATGGGGCTCTACCGCGGCCAGGCCCACGCCACGATCGGCGGCGAATTCCTGGTCCTCTGCTTCATCGTCATCATCATCGGGGGCCTCGGTTCGGTCGGCGGCTCGTTCGTCGCGTCGATACTCGTCGCGTTGATCGCCAATTACGCCGGCTTCCTCGCGCCGAAGCTCGCCCTCGTGTCGAACATTTTGGCGATGGTCGTCGTCCTGCTCTGGCGCCCGCGCGGCCTCTATCCGGTCAGCGGGCGATGACATTGCTCTCCGGCGATCCACCGCGCGGGCGGATGCTGCAAATCCTCATCATCCTGATCGTCGTCGCGCTGGCGCTTGCGCCGTTCCTTTTTCCCGGCGTCAAGGCGCTCAACACGGCCGCCAAGACCTGTGTGATGATCCTGCTCGTCGCGTCTTACGACGTGCTGCTCGGCTATTCCGGGATCGTCTCGTTCGCCCATGTGATGTTCTTCGGCGTGGGCGCCTACGGCGTCGGCATCGCGCTTTATGCACTCGGGCCGACATGGGGCGCGCTCGTCCTCGGGCTCGTCGTCGCTTGCGTCCTGTCGCTTGCGCTGGCCTTGGCGGTTGGCCTCTTCTCGCTAAGAGTCCAGTCGATCTTCTTCGCCATGGTGACGCTTGCGGTCGCTTACGCCTTCAACGTGCTCGCTTCGCAGCTCTCCTGGCTGACGGGCGGGGAGGACGGGCGCTCGTTCAAGGTTCCCACCGCCCTGCAGCCGGGCTTCAAATGGCTCGACCATCCGATCTTCGGCGCTCACGCCAACGGCAAGCTGTTGACCTATTATCTGGTGTTCGTCGTCGTCTCGGTCGCCTTCCTCGTCCTTCTGAGAATCGTCAACTCGCCGTTCGGACGGGTCCTGCAGGCGATCCGCGAGAACCCGTTCCGCGCCGAGGCCTTGGGCTACCGCACTGTCTTCCACCGCACGCTCGCCACCTGCATCGCGGCGCTCGGCGCGACTCTCGCCGGGGCTTTGAGCGCGCTCTGGCTGCGCTATGTCGGGCCGGACACCGCGCTCTCCTTTTCGATCCAGGTAGACGTGCTGGTCATGGTAGTCGTCGGCGGCATGGGCTCGCTCTATGGCGCGATCGTCGGGGCGGCGCTGTTCGTCTTCGCCGAGGCCTACTTGCAGGACCTAATGGGCGAGCTGTCGCGTCTCGCCGCCGACGCGCGGCTGCCGCTCCTGCCGGCGATTTTCCATCCCGACCGGTGGCTCCTCTGGCTCGGCCTCGCCTTCGTGCTGGCGGTCTATTTCGCGCCATTGGGCATTGTCGGGGCCCTGAAGCCGGTGGAGGGGAAGGCGAAATAGCGCCCCATGCTCCCCCGCGCCGGCCTAATCGCCCGCGCGCTCGTAGCCTGCGCGCCACGGCTACTCCTCCACCACCTCGCCTTCCGCTTCGCCGATCCTGTCGACCGAGACGACCCTCTCCTGTTCCGCGGTATCAAACACGATCACCCCCTGCGTCGCGCGGCCGGCGATGCGGATGCCATCGACCGGCACGCGGATCAGTTGGCCGCCGTCAGTCACGAGCATGATCTCGTCCTTGTCCTCGACCGGGAAGGAGGCGACGAGCAAGCCGTTGCGGGCGTTGACCGCCATGGCGACGATGCCTTTGCCGCCGCGGCCGGTGACGCGGTATTCGTAGGATGACGTGCGCTTGCCGAAGCCCCGCTCCGATACGGTCAGGATCACCTGTTCGGCGCTCTGCATCGCCGCAAACCTTTCCGGCGAGAGGGCGGAAGCATTCGGTTCGGGCATGGCCTCGGGCTCGCTCTCCGCGTCCAGACCTTCCTCGGCGGCCTCTCCGGCCATGGCCCGGCGCTGCTTCAGGAATGCGGCGCGCTCGGCCGGCGTGGCGTCGAAGGAATGGAGGATGGCGAGCGAGATCACGCTGTCGCCCTTGTCGAGCGCGACGCCGCGCACGCCCATCGAGTCGCGGCCCTTGAACACGCGGACGTCGCCGACCGCGAACCGAATGCACTGCCCGCGCGCGGTCGTCAGCAGCACGTCGTCCTTGTCCGAGCAGATCTGGACATCGACGATGCGTTCGCCCTCGTCGAGCCGCATGGCGATCTTGCCTGAGCGGTTGACCTGGGCGAAATCGGAGAGCTTGTTCCGCCTCACCGTACCGCGCGTGGTGGCGAACATGACGTCGAGCGTTTCCCAGGTCGCCTCGTCCTCAGGCAGCGGCATGATGGTGGTGATGCGCTCGTCCGTTTCGAGCGGCAGGAGGTTGACCAGCGCCTTGCCTCGCGCCTGGGGCGCAGCGAGCGGCAGGCGCCAAACCTTCTCCTTGTAGACCTGTCCTGCCGAAGAGAAGAACAGCACCGGCTGATGGGTCGAGGCTACGAAGAGCCTGGCGACGAAATCCTCTTCGCGCGTCACCATGCCGGCGCGGCCCTTGCCGCCGCGGCGCTGCGCCCGGTAGGTCGAGAGCGGCGCGCGCTTGATGTAGCCGGCGTGGCTGACCAGCACGACCATGTCCTCGCGCTGGATGAGGTCTTCGTCCTCCATGTCGGCGTCACTGTCGAGGATCTCGGTGCGCCGCGGCGTGGCAAAGTCGGCCTTCACCTTGACGAGCTCGTCGCGGATGATCCCCATGAGTCGGACCCGCGAGCCGAGAATGTCGAGATAGTCGGCGATCTCCGCTGCGAGCCGGGTCAAGGCCTCGGCGATCTCGTCGCGGCCGAGCGCAGTCAGGCGGGCCAGGCGCAGCTCGAGGATGGCGCGCGCCTGCGTGTCCGACAGGCGGATCGAGCCATCCGGGTCAAGGACGTGGCGCGGATCGGCGATCAAGACGATCAGCGGCGCCATGTCGCGCGCGGGCCACGCTCGCTCCATCAGCGCGGCGCGCGCGGCGGCCGAATCAGGCGATGTCCGGATGAGGCGGATCACTTCGTCGATGTTGGCGACCGCAATGGCGAGCCCGACTTGGACGTGCGCGTTGTCGCGCGCCTTGGCAAGCAAGAACTTGGTCCGGCGGGTGACGACGTCCTCGCGAAAGTCGAGGAACGCGCGCAGCATGTCGCTGAGCGTCAGCATTTCCGGCCGGCCGCCGTTCAGCGCGATCATGTTCGCGCCGAAGCTCGACTGCAGTGCGGTGAACCGCCACAGCTGATTCAGCACAACGTCGGCGACCGCATCGCGCTTGAGCTCGATGACGATCCGCATGCCTTCGCGATCGGATTCGTCGCGAAGGTCCGTGATGCCCTCGATCCGCTTCTCGCGCACGAGCTCCGCGATCCGTTCGATCAGGGTCGCCTTATTGACCTGGTAGGGGATCTCGCTGACGATCAGCGCCTCGCGGTCCTTGCGCAGCTCCTCGACCGAAACCTTGGCGCGCATGGTGATCGAGCCGCGGCCGGTCGCATAGGCGGCGCGGATGCCGGCCCGCCCGAGAATCGAAGCGCCGGTAGGGAAGTCAGGTCCCGGAATATGCTCCATCAGCTCGTCGAGCGTGATGTCGGGCTTCTCCATCATCGCGAGCAGCGCGTCGATCGTCTCGCCGAGATTGTGCGGCGGGATGTTCGTCGCCATGCCGACGGCGATGCCGCCCGCCCCGTTGACCAGAAGGTTCGGGAACCGCGCGGGAAGGACGACCGGCTCGTCTTCCTTCTCGTCGTAGTTCGGCTTGAAGTCGACCGTATCCTTGTCGAGGTCGTCGAGGAGCGCCAGCGCGATGCGGTCGAGCCGCGCCTCGGTGTATCGGGACGCTGCCGGCGGATCGCCGTCGACCGAGCCAAAGTTGCCCTGGCCGTCGATGAGGGGCGCGCGCATAGAGAAGTCCTGCGCCATGCGCACGAGCGCGTCGTATATCGCAAGGTCCCCGTGCGGATGGTACTTGCCCATCGTCTCGCCGACCGTGCGCGCGGACTTGTTGTAAGGCCGGTCGGGCGTGAAATTAAGCTCGTGCATCGCGTAGAGGATGCGGCGGTGGACAGGTTTGAGGCCGTCCCTAACGTCGGGCAGCGCCCGGCTCACGATCACGCTCATGGCGTAATCGAGATAGCTGCGCTTCATTTCGTCGAGGATCGAGACGGGCTTGATGTCGGCCGGCCCCTCGGGCGCGGGCCTTTCGTCGCGGGTATCGCTCAATTCGCTCCCTCGGATCGGACGGCAAGGGGTGTAGCCGATTCCGTCGGCCGGCGCCATACGAAGACGCTTCGTGAATAAGGTCGACCAAAAAAATTCCCCTGCTTCTCGCTGTGAACAGGGCGCGGCGTGGATTCTTGCGCGTGGCATTTGCGCAGGTTATATTCTTTATTTCAATGGTTTACGCGTGCGTCTTGATGCGCGGCGGGCGGAAAAGGACAGGAGGCTTGCTTGCTCCGTGATCGAGGGGACAACAGGCACCGGGAACGTCCGAGCCTCCTCGCCGAGGAGCTCGCGCGTTGAATGCAAGTCACATCATAAAGTATAGATAGATAACATAGAAGGTCTTATGTTTTTTTCGCCGACGCCCAAGCCCCAGGAAAACTGGATGGATTTGGGCTGGCCCGCTGGATCAGGGAAAACCGGCCAATTGTAAAAGTCATCCTCGCGGCAACGGTGACAAACGAGGCGAAACGGGATCGAGCCGACAAACCCTGATCCAACGCGTCAGATCGTAAAGGCGTTCCCGGTTCGCCTTTGGCCGTCGTGGTGGCTCCCGCTGCCATATCGAATACGAGGGCCGGCGCTTCGTGCCGATCTTGGGCGTGTTATAGGTAGATCGGACGGACGAGCCAGGGATGATGCGCAAAACCGTATCGTCGTACGCCTCGCAGCGGGCGAGATCATGCCGAGCCACATACTGAGCTCTTTGCTTGTGGGATTCGCACTGACCTTGGGCACGATCGTCATTCATGGCTTCGTGGTCCATACCATCGTCATGAGTTTGCGCCGCAATCTGCAGCGCGGCGTGCTGGGCCTGCGGATCTGGGTGAACCTGACATTCATCGTGAGCGCAACCCTGCTTGCGCTCATCGGGCATCTCGTGGAGATTGCACTGTGGGGGTTCGCGCTCGATCTATCTGGCGCGGTCGCCGATGTCGGCTCGGCCCTTTATTCGTCGGCTGGCAGCTACACGACTTCGGGTTCCGACATCCTACTGCCGCCACGCTGGAAGCTGCTCGGACCCTTTGAAGCGGTGTGCGGAATGTTGATGTTCGGCCTCTCGACCGCGTTTATCTTCGCGGTCATCCAACGCCTGATTCACGCCCGGTTCGAAGACGCGGATAAATTCCTACTTTGACTGATCTACAACAGTCTGCGAAGCCAAGTCTCTGATAGCGTGTGCAAAAGCGCGCTACGGTGAGCGTGTGGCCCTACAAAACAAAAAATGTACGTAAATCAGGCGTCCACAATCTGACACAGCGTCGGCGGCAGGACGACACCGAGGGCGGGGAGCGCGAGGTTGGCTCCGGGGCGTGGGGACGAGCGCAGCAGGAAGCGTTTGCCGTCCTGCTCGACCTCGGTCTCGATAAGCGAGTCCAGGTCGGCGATCACGGCGGGCTAGGAGGCGCGGGCGCCGCTGGCGGCCGATGCGAGGCGGTCCTCCGGTTCCTTCTTCAGAACGAGCGCAAGGAACAGCAGGCGACGTGGTCGCGGATCGTCTCGTTGAGCTTGTGATAGATCGGCCGGGTCTCGAGCAGACTTTTTGTCTTCGAAGAGTTCGTTCCACGACCCAGAGCTGTTTGTAGACGAGCATCGCCTCGAAGGCCGAGAGATGCGCGTTGGTCTGGCACCGCCGCACCCTCGCGCCGGCTCTCGACGATCTGCAGGTAGGTGCGCCCGCCAGACGTTTTCTTGCGAAAATACATGGCGACGCCGACTCGATGCTGGTGCGCACATAATCCGCTTGTTATTCCTAAAAATCAAGCAAAATCGGCGAAAAACGTGGCACTACATTTTCGCGTCCGCCGCTCGAGCCAAACTATACCAGTGCTTTACGGGCCGTACCCGTGCTCCAACTGTCGAAGATCAGGTTTGAAAGCGCGGATCGCGTCGGACGCTTTCGCACGACCGGTCCGACATCAATTTCGATCGGCCACGGGTTTGAGCGATGACAATGGCTTTGTTGAATTTCCGCCTTCCCGCAATCGGGCTTAACCCGTCTTCGCGGATTCGCCTGTGGGTAACCTGATTTTGCGGCGTTTCACGCCATCCAAGTATTTGGATTGTTTGATGCGGCTATTGGGGCCGGGGCCAAAATCGGCTGTAGTGAAGACCAGCTCAGTTTGACTGATCTTCGACAGTGCCCGGAACGAAGTTTCTGATCGCGCGAGCAAAATCGCGCCGCGGTGCGGGCGTGGCACTACAAAACGGAGGGTGTCTGTAAATCAGGCGTCCGCGATCTGGCGCATCGTCGGCGGCAGGGCGACGCCGAGGGCGGCGAGCGCGAGGCTGGCGCCGGGGCGTGGCGACGAGCGCAGCAGGAAGCGCTTGCCGTCCTGCTCGACCTCGGTCTCGGTGAGCGAGTCGAGATCGGCGATCACGGCGGGCCAGGAGGCGCGGGCGCCCTTGTCGACTGCTGCGAGGCGGTCTTCCAGCTCCTTCTTCAGCACGAGCGCGAGGAAGCTGCAGGCGACGTGGCCGCGGATCGTCTCGTCGAGCTTGTGGTAGATCGGCCGCGCGTCGAGCAGACTCTTTGTCGTGCGGAACGTCCGTTCCACGGTCCAGAGCTGCTTGTAGACGAGCATCGCCTCCAGCGCCGAGAGATGCGCGTTGGTCTGCAGCACGAACACGCCGTCGAATTTCGCGTCCTCCTCGATCCTTTCGCGGTCGATGGCGAAGCCGTCACCCTCCGGGTTCTTGAGGAAACGGCGGTAGCCCTTGTTGCCGACGAGGCTCTTGTCGCCCTTCTTCAGCTGCCGCTCCAGGTTGGCGACGATGGTCGCGCGGTCGGCGGCGTCCTTGCTCATCTGATCGAGGTTGCGGCAGACGACATAGCGCCGCCCGGCGAGCGTCACGGCCTTGGCCTCGTAGTCGACCTCGCCCCTCGGCTTCAACAGGACGAAGGGCGTGAACGGCGCGGGATCGCCGAGCACGAGGTCGCGCACGAGCCTGTCGGTTCGCTCGCGCACGCCCAGCACATAGAGGAGTTTTCTCGCTTCGAGCTCGGCGATCGTCTCGGCGCTGATCATGCCGCGGTCGGCGACGACGCAGACCCGGTTGATGCGAAAGCGCCGCTGCAGGCGGTCGATCGCCGGGATGAGGCTCTTCACATCGGCGGTGTTCCCCGGCCACATCTCCGTGCACACCGGACGGCCGTCGCCGTCGAGCAGGACAGCCAGGATCATCTGGTTGAGGTCTGGCCGATGGTCTTTGGAGAAGCCGCGCCGCCCGAGCGTCTGCCCGCCTCGGCCTCCGGGCCGTGGTGTCCATGTACACTATGTCGAGCGTGGTCAGGAGGTCGCGCCGGGCGGCGAACAACTCCTCCAAGGACGTCCTTCACGCAGCGCGGCTAACGAGTCGCGGCGTCCGCTGGGCCAGTCGCCGAGCCACGCCATCGTGCGATAGAGTGGTGCAGTCGATCCATTCGGCGTCGATGCGGTGGTCGTCGCGCCAGCGGTCGGCGGCCTAGTCCGAGCCACCGCAGACGAGGCGGTGCAGCACGGTCAGGAACGCCGCGCGCTCCAGCGGGAAGTCATGGTTGCGCGCCCTCGCCAGGCGCTCGATCACCGCCCGGCAGCCGGTCTCCTCCCACACCCGCTCGAAGGCGAGCGCCGGACCGATGCGGCGCGTGGAGATCGCCGTCGCCTCGCCGCGGTCAAACGCATCAAGCACGATCGCCTTCTCGGAAAAGCGGGCTCCCGAGCGCAAGAGCCGCTCCAGCTGCCCGCTCTGCTTGAGATCCTCGACGCGCCCGAGCGTCGCGATCACCTGCTGGCGTACCGCCGCGCCCTCGCGCCGGCTCTCGACGATCTGCAGATAGGCGCGGCCGCCCGAAGTCTTCTTGCGGAAATACATGACAGAACGCCTGTCACCAACTCGATGTCGGTGCGCACAGATTCCGCTGCGATACCCGAAAAATCAAGCAAAATCGTGGGCCGATCGCCTGCCAGGAAGCCGCAAAGGGACGCGCTGGGCCGACGTGCTGCAAGTGCTGGCGACGTATCGCCTCATTTCACCCGGCAGCGAGTGGCGGCTGCATCGCCAATGGTTCCTCGATAGCGCCATGGCCGATTTGCTCGGCGCCGACTTCGGCCTTGCGGAAGCGCACAAGCTCTACGCCTGTCACGACAAGCTCATCGCCCACAAACAGGCGCTGTTCTCACATCTGACGCAAGCGTTGGCGCGATCTATTCAACGCCTCCTTCGACGTGCTGCTCTACGATCTGACCAGCACCTATTTCGAGGTCAACGCCTCCGACCTGCCCGAGGGCTCGAAACGCCGCCACGGCTACAGCCGCGACAAGCGGCCCGATTGCCCGCAACTCGTCATCGCCCTCCTCGTCACCCCCGAAGGGCTGCCGCTCGCCTACGAGGTTCTGCCCGGCAACACGGCCGACAGCAAGACGCTGCGGTCCTTCCTCGAAAAGATCGAGAGCCAGTACGGCAAGGCGCGGCGGGTCTGGGTCATGGACCGCGGCGTGCCGACCGAGGAGGTTCTCGCCGAGATGCGCGCCTCCGATCCGCCTGTGCGCTATCTGGTCGGAACGCCCAAGGGACGCCTGACCCGCCTCGAAAAGCAGCTCCTCGACAAGCCCTGGCGGAAGGCGCGCGAGGGGGTCGAGGTCAAGCTCCTGGCCCAGGACGAAGAGCTCTACGTCTTGGCCCAGAGCGCCGATCGCGTCAGCAAAGAGCGCGCAATGCGCAGGCGACAGCTCAAATGGCTGTGGGCGCGGTTGAAGAAGCTCGCTGAGATGGACGTCTCCCGTGAGGAAAGGCTGATGAAGCTCGGCGCGGCGCGCTCCAAGGCGCCCTGCGCCTGGCGGCTCGTCAAGACCGAGGTCGACAAGACCGGCGCGCTGACCTACGCGCTCGACCGCGACAAGTTGCGCAAAATCAGACGCCGCGAGGGCCGCTACCTGTTGCGCACCAACATGACCGACGACGATCCCGCCAAACTCTGGCAGTACTATATCCAGCTCGTTGCTGTTGAGGAGGCGTTTCGAAACCTGAAGGGCGACCTCGCGATCCGCCCGGTTTTCCATAAATGCGAGAAGCGCATCGAAGCCCACATCTTCGTCGCCTTCCTCGCCTATTGCCTGCAGATCACCCTGACCCGCCGCCTGCACAGCCTCGCCCCGGGTCTCACCGCGCGTAGCGCGCTGGCGAAATCCGCCGCCCTGCAGATGATCGACGTGCACCTGCCCACCACCGACGGCCGAGAGATCGTCCTCACCCGCTTCACCGAACCCGAGCCCGACCTGCGCCTCCTCATCGCCCGCATGAAGCTCAAGCTGCCGGCCCAGCCGCCCCCCAAAATCGCCGCCGCCGCGCTTCCCGCCCAACACCTCCTGTAGTGAAGACCTTTTCGGTCAAGATATTGATTTCCTTAACGAGCACCCCCAGAAAATGGCCGAATCCGCGAAGACGGGTTAACATTGTTCGTTGCGACCCAGCCATGTGGCTTGGCTCGCGCGTAGAAACAACCGGATTTCTCGGAGTGGCCCACCTCAAACGCACGCCGCCCGGCAGTATGCGGTGGGCGATCTGGTCCCGTTATCCGCCAAGCTCGATGACGACCGCTTCCGGAATCGACCGTACGCCATCTTGATTGTCGGCGAAGTTGTCATCGTTGTGATCGACCGAGTGACGAGGCGCGTTATCGAGATCCTTCGATGATGATCGATCGAGAGGCGGTTCGCCTCAACAAGGAGCGCGCCGAAAAAAGGGGAGCGGCTGACAATCATTCCGATGTTGCCGGCGAGCGTCGGCTGCCGCCGCGCGAGATCAGTGCATTGCGCTTCGAGCGTGCGCGTCTGGCGAGGCGCGACGACGCTTTGGTTACGGCCGGCTAGGCCGCGAGACTCCAGTCAGGGGCGGATTCATGACAAGGCGGCTCCGCACGCCGGCGAACAGGCGCGCCCAGTTGCGTCTCTCCCGTCTCCTCCCTCCGTTCGGATTCGTATCTCGCTGCGAACCAGAATTCGTCGCTTCGACCGTCCGGCCTGCCCGCTTGCTCCCATAGCTCATAGGCAATTTGGCGGATGACTTCTTCCATGGCGCTCATGCCTTGTTTCCTCCAGCACTGTGATCGAGGTCATCTCCCACCGCCGATCGTTACGATATCTGCCTCGCGGAACCTCGAGCTCGGGAGCCCATTCGACCGGAACGGCGACTGCGGCCGAGCTAACCGCCAACGAACCCTGCTCCACCTGCGCCGGGCGCGAGCTGAATCTGATTGATGACGCCGACCACGCCCGGAACCTTGCGTGCGTCGGATTCGGCGCATGCAAGCTGGTAGGGTTGATCGACCATGCCGGACATCGTCACCCAACCGTTTTCCACCTCGACCTTCACCCTGTGACGCGGGACGGCGAGGTCCCAATGCAGCGCGTTCAACACCTCCGCCTTGACGTCATCGCTCCGCGACATGATCATCAACCTCTCCCCACCTCCTTACGGCACCCATTGCCGAACTCTCCCAGTAGGCTCGGGGTGGCTTGGAACCTCTCCCGATCCCGTTCCTTTGAGTAAATTTCATACACGACTTGTCAGACTTTAGGTTGACGCAAATCAATAGTTTAATGCGAATCAATCCGACGCGCGTTCGAAGCGACAAACTGCTGCCTCGCCGATCGCAAGGCCTGAGCGGAACGGAACGCCGATAGCGCCGTTGCTCTGGCATGAGGTTGTATCGACCCTGACGTCGAGCCTGGACTTACCCTTCGCGGCTCGGCCCTAAGAGCTCGATCCAGCCATCGTCGAGCAGGAGGAACCAATGCTAAGACTGTCGCTCGTCATCTTCATCCTAGCAACGCCGCCAGCGGGCGTCGCGGCTTACGCCCAAGGCAAAGGCGGCGCCGTCTCTCCGGAACTCGGCACGCCAACGCGAGGGCAGCTTCTGAATCGGGACTATCTCGCGCCGACTGGTGCGACCGTGCCGCGGCCAGGGGTCTCTCAATCGGCGGGTCCGACGGATCTGGACCGCTCGATAGAGCGGCGGGATAACCGCATCGACAACAGCATCTGCGAGGCCTGCTGATCCGCCGAAGGGGATCTTTCCGAACGCGATAGGCAACTAAGCCTTTTCACTCGACACGGACCAGCATTTTGCCGAAATTCTCTCCGTGCAGGAGATCGACCAGGGCCTGGGGCGCCGACTCTAGCCCGTCGCGGACAGTCTCCCGCCACTTCAGCCGTTTGGCGGCGGCAAGGCCCGCAAGCTCGGAAATCGCCTGGGGCCACAGGTTGAGGTGATCCGAGACGATGAAGCCCTCGACTTTGATCCGCTTGACGAGGAAGAGGCGCATGTCCGGCAAGCTTGTCGGCTCGTCCTCGTAAGAGGCAATAAGACCACAGACCGCAACACGGGCGAAGTTGTTCAGGCGCCGTAACGCCTGCAGGAACGGCTGGCCGCCGACGTTCTCGAACAAGCCGTCGACTCCGTTCGGGAGCGCCGCCTTCAACTCCGCGGCGAAGGTCGGCGACTTGTGGTCGACGCACGCCGCGTAACCGAGTTCCTGTACGGCGTATGCGCATTTCACCGGACCGCCGGCAATCCCGATTGGCCGGGCGCCGCCCTCTTTTGCAAGTTGGCCCACGACGGACCCGACCGCGCCTGTCGCCGCGGAAACGAGAATTGTCTCCCCTGCCTTCGGGGCGATGATCTTGTTGAGACCGTACCAGGCGGTCACGCCCGGCATGCCGACCGAACCAAGATACGCCTGGATCGCGATCGCCTTGGCGTCCACCACTCTGAGGTCGCGCCCGTCGCTGAGCGAGAAGCGCTGCCAGCCGCCCATACCGACGACCGAGTCTCCCACCTTGAACTGCGCGTTGTTCGATGCCTCGACGACTCCGACCGTTCCACCTTGCATCACGGCCCCGACCTCCTGCGGAGCCGCGTAAGATTTAGCATCGCTGAGCCGCCCACGCATATAGGGGTCGAGCGAGAGGAACTTGTGGCGCACAAGCACCCTGCCCGGCCCTGGCGCCGGGACGGGCGTTTCCACCAAGCGGAAGTTGGCGGGCGAAACCTTTCCGGTCGGACGGTGATCGAGCAGAACCTGAAGATTGGCGGTCATGAGCATCCTCCGTCCCCAAAGCGGTAAACAAGGTACAGCATGTCCGTGAGATTGAGGAGCGCGGAATTTGCAGATGGGGATGCGGCGACCTTGCCCTGGACGAGAAGCCCATGGTCGGGGGCGCGAGCGCCGAGGGAGAAAGTAGAGACAGGTGTGTCGATGGATTTCGAGCAGAAGGCGGCCCGTAGACCCGTCGGAGAAAGAAGACGCACATTCGGCGTCGCCCCGCAAGGATCGATGAAACTGATTCTTTAATCGTTGTTTGCGAACCTCTGCCTTCGACCTTCACGACTGGCGGCGGCCGCTCCCATGCAATCACCTGAACCGGCGTCAAGCTACGAGAACGCCGGCGTATTGGAGTCCGAATTGAAGCGCAGTGATGCGTTGGGACTCCAGCGGCGTCTCGAGATTGCGCGCCAAACCCTGAATCCGGCGGTCGGTGACGGCGCCTCCGTCTCCGAAAGACGGGGATCGGCTCCCCAGCGCCTCATCGGACGTCTGGTGTCTCTGAACGGAACCCGCGGCGTCATCGATTGCCGTCTCGATCCGGCTGGAGAGGATTGGTCGGTCGGCCATCTGATAACGATCACCCATCGCAACGCCCGCCTGGTCGGGGTCGTGTGCGAGGTCGCGACCGCAGACGGAAAATGGTCGGAAGAAGAGGCCAACCTCGCTCGGGTCACGTTCGAACTGGGCGGAGAGATCATTGACCAGGCTGCCGATCCGCCCTTGTTCAATCGCGGCGTGGCCTCATTCCCGTCTCTCGGCGCCATCGTTCATCGAATCAGGGCGGAGGACCTCCGCAGCATCTATACGTTTCGGGGCAAGCGGGGGGTCGAGATCGGCCGGCTCAGCCAGAACAGCGACATTCCCGCGGAGGTCAGCATAGATCAGATGATCGCGCGGCATTTCGCGGTGCTAGGCAGCACCGGAGTAGGCAAGACTACGGCGGCCGCCATGCTCATCAGCAGCGCGATCGCGGACAGGCCCAATCTGCGCGTGCTCGTCCTCGACCCTCACAACGAGTACGCCGCTCATTTCCCCGGCATCGCGCAGATCATCGATGCGGAGAATCTCGAGCTCCCGATCTGGATGTTTCGCTTCGACGAACTCGCAGACATCGTTTTCAGCGGTCGTCCCCCTCATTCGGACGAACGCGACGCGCTCTATGAGGTTATTCAGACGGCGAAGTCGAACTTTCACGGCGGCGCGGGCTCCGCGACCGCGAGCCTGCTGCGCCGGAAGCTTTCCGTCGACGGCGCGGCGGTGACGGCCGACACGCCGAGCCCGTTCCGCATCGCAGACGTCCTTGCAACCATCGACGAATGGCTCGGAAAGCTCGAGCAGCCCTATCCGCGATCGGACTTGCGAGCGCTGCGGGCCCGGCTCGAGGGCCTGTCACGCGACCATCGGTACAAGTTCATGTTCGGGGGCAGGAGCGGCTTCGAAGAAGACGTCGCCCTCGTTCTTTCCCGCATCTTCCGGATACCGACCGCCGGGCTACCGATTACAGTCGTCAACTTGGCGGGGTTACCCAACGAGGTCGTCAATTCCGTCGTCTCGGTTTTGGCCCGGCTCGCCTTCGAGGTCGCGTTCTGGTGCTCGGGAAGTTTCGAGGTGGCCCTGGTTTGCGAGGAAGCGCATCGCTACATTCCCTCCGGTCAGGGACAGGATTTTGCCCCGGTCCGGCGAGCGATCGGCCGTATTGCAAAGGAAGGCCGGAAATACGGGGCTTCGCTCTGCGTGATTTCGCAGCGGCCGTCGGAACTGGACCCGACGGTCCTCTCGCAATGCTCCACCACCTTCGCCATGCGGCTTCCCAACGAGAACGACAAGAAAATCATCGCCGACGCGGTCGGCGCCTCCGCTCTCAGCATGATCGCGCTCTTGCCCTCGATCGCGGACCGGGAAGCGATCGCATTCGGCGAGGCGATGGCGATGCCGATGCGAATGAAGTTTTTGGACGTTACGCTTCAGTCGAAGGAGCGGCGACCCAGCGCTTCCGACGCCGCTCCGATCGATCTGACCAAGCTCTCCCGACAATTCCGCGACGGAACGCGCAACAATAAGGCAGATCCGACGGGATCGCCTTGACGTCGCGTGGGCGCCGCTTCGGCGTCGGCCGCTCAACGCTATTGCCCACAACCCCTCCGTCGCATCCCGGGCGATGCGGCCGGGTTCATGCTGGCCAGGCGGAAGCCGTTTTGCCCTGACTATACCTTGATGCTCGGCATATTGGGCTTTCGCGGCGCAAAACAGGAGAGGTCATGACGCGTAGGCTGACTTTTTCTCCGATTGTGGCGTTGAGCATCGCGCTCAGCAGCGGCGCGCTCGGAGCCTCCTCGCGTCCGAAACAGGAGGCTGTCGCAGCTTACAAGCACTATTTCGAAAAGGCGTTGCGAAAACCTTACTACAGCAAAATCACCCCGAATTTGCACAGAATGAAGATCAAGAACCTGAAAATATACTCCGCATGCATCGGTGAGCTCGTTGGCGCGTCAGCCTGTCCGAGGGCCGATTATTTTTTTGGCTGCGCGTTTGCTGACGCCTATGCGTCGAACCCCGATTCCGCCGCCGCTCAGCGAATTTGCTCGGAGCATGCGAGCGCACAATACGCCGTTCAGCGGATCACGGTTTATCGCGACGATCGCTGCGGCTACATCATCGATACGGTGACCTGCGCCTTTTAGCCCAGGGGCGCCATGGCGCCTGCCGGGTCGGGCCTACGCGTTTGATCCGAAGGTTGGTGTGGACGCGGAGGCGGCGTCGGCGCGCGAGATCGAGAAGCTTCACGCCAAGATTGGCCAGCTGACGATCGAGAACGATTTTTTCGTCAGGAGGTTCGGCAAATGAGCGCGTCGAACCGTCGAGCTAAGCTCGATCGCCATCACCCCGATTTATCGGTACGCCGACAATGCGCAATGCTCGGCGTGGCGCGCTCGGGCGTCTATCGCGAACTGCGACCGGCCAACGACAACGACCTTGAGGCGATGCGGCGCATTGACGTGCTGTTCACCGCACGGCCGTTCTTCGGCGCCCGGCGTATTGCGCGGACGCTGACGGAGGAGGGTTTTGCGATCGACCGCAAGCGCGTACGGCGGCTGATGCGGCTGATGGGGATCGAGGCGCTCGGGCCGAAGCCGAGGACGAGCAAGCCCGCGCCGGGGCACAAGATTTATCCCTACCTCCTGCGCGACATGACGATCGAGCGGTCGAACCAGGTCTGGGCGGCCGATATAACGTACATCCCGATCGGCCGGGGCTTCCTCTATCTGGTCGCGGTCATCGACTGGGCGAGCCGGGCTGTTCTCTCCTGGCGGCTCTCTAACACGATGGACGCCTCGTTCTGCCTTACTGCGCTGGAAGAAGCACTGGCCAGATACGGCAAGCCGGAGATTTTCAACACCTACGTCGATCGTCTCGCCCCCGCCGCCGAGCTCCCGCGGAAGGAAATAAAAACCCGCCGCCGAGCGAGGAAACTCGGGGCGGGGAGAGTTGTGTCGCCTGGCGCCACTCCGGGGAGGTGCAGAGCGCGACCTTGCGGGATTGGATCGTAGCCAACCCGTCAGCCGAAACAAGCCGCTGGAGAACAGATGTCCACAGCTGTGTGAGATTTGCCGAAGGCAAATCCCTCAACCCATGCCGCCGGCGCCGTCACGCAAGAGTGACTCCGCGTGAACATAATTGATGACCGCCGGCGCGGCGGGGTCCCAATCCGAATTTAGGCTGATGGCCGATTCGCTTGATCGAGTTCGACCGGAGATCAGCCGATGAGACTGGAACGACCAAAGCGGCGGCTCTTGATGCTTACCCTGCTCGGAACCGTGCTGACGCTTATCCTGGGGGCCGTCGACGTCGAGATGGCCGCCGTCCGGCCGCCTTGGAACGCGCGCGTTCCCCGCAGTGTCATCGTTTCTGGCGGGCCGGATCAGACGGCTAGTCCCGTCAAACCGCGGACGATCCTCTGCATGCTGAAACTCTTCCGCAACTCGCCTGCGGCGCCGGGAAGGTCGAACGCCGAAGCTCACCGCGCCCTGTAGATCCCGGCAAGGAAACGGAACGGTGAGCGACGCCGGCCGCGCGTCGCCAAGGGTGTTTTCTGCCCTGTCGGGATGTTCCGCGAGGAACAAGGCGGCCTTGACCTACCCTGCCTTGGCTCGTCTTCGTCAGCTACGGCTTGTTGGCGGACAGCCAGCGCATGATTTCTTCTTTGGGCAAGGCCCGGCCGTTAGGCCCTTCAATTCCATATAATTCAGCACGTTGGGAGCGATAGAGGTCTCTCGCCAGCTTGAGGGCCGCTTCTCTGCTTGGAATGCTTTGAGTCCTGTCTTGATCGAGCTGGTCCCGGTAGAGAACTCTCCAGTCGGACATCTTACATAATGCACCCGCTCGAAGCTGGAGGCGGTTCGCAGTCATGCCCAGCCCTTCGCCACAGCGGAAGCCAGTCGAGTTCGGCTGTGTGGCGTCTTGCGGCGCGCGAACTGCGATCTCATTCCTGACGCCGATCACGCCGGGCACGCGACGGACGATCGCCTCGGCGCAAGACTTCTGGTAGGCCCATTCGACCACCCCTTGCAGTATAACCAGGCCGCGATCGACCTCTGCCGTAACGCGGTGGCGAGGGACCGCAAGATCCCAATGAAGTGCATTCACGACTTCGGCGCGAAGATCCGCCACGGGCACTCCCTCCTCTCATCGAACATTCAATGACTCAAGCAGAGGTCAACACTTTCCGCATAAGTCCGATGCGTTCTCTGATACCAGATCGCCAATCCGAAACAATCACGTAAAATAATTAAACGCAACTGAAATATCTACGCCTGCGACAATCTAGCGCAGCACAACTCGTACACAACCCTAAGTATGCGCAGGACTTATTTATGATTGCAGGCGTCGCTATTCTTGAAACGACATTCAAAAAACCTCACCCGAGGGTCGAGACGACATATCGTCGGCCGAAACTCATCGTCTTGCCTGCGATCGCTTCGCCGATCCGCTCCTGCCCCCGAATGGTCGGGCCGCGAAAAACCTCGTTCTCCGACCGACATCCCACCCGGACAGTCGAGCAGGCCGGATTGTTCGCAAGCCTCAGCCCTTCATCCGCAGCATGAAATCGACGATCCGCCGAGACATGCGGCCATAGGGCGGCTGCATCATCATCTGCACCGACGAGAAACGCCCTTGCTGAAAGACCGGCCGGAGCTTCGAGAACGTGTCGAAGCCCTCGCGGCCGTGATAGTGCCCCATGCCGCTCGCGCCCACCCCGCCGAAGGGCAGGTCGTGCTGGCCGACATGGACGATGGCTTCGTTGACCCCGACGCCTCCGGACATCACCCGTGAAATATAAAACTCGCGGGTCTCCGCATGGTTGGTGAAAGGATAGATCGCCAGCGGCCGGTCGCTTGCGTTGATGGCGTCGACCACTTCCTGTGGCTGGTCATAGAGGCGGATCGGCAGAATCGGGCCGAAAATCTCCCGCCGCATGATCTCCATGTCGGCGGTCGGGTTCAGCGCCAGGTGCGGCGAAAACTTGCGCTTGGACGCGTCCGGCGTCTGGCCCTCGGCCAGATCGATCAGCGTCGCGCCTTTCGCCCGTGCGTCCTCGAGCGCCGCCTTCAGCCGGCCGTAGGAGCGGTCGTCGATGATCGAGGTGAAGTCCGGCCCGTTGATGTCGGGATAGCGCCGGCCGAACAGGCGCCGGCAATGGTCGACGAATCCGGTCTCGGCGCCCCTCGGCAGGAAGGCGTAGTCGACCGCGGTGCAAATCTGTCCGGCGTTGATCGTCTTCGCCCAAAGGATGCGCTCCGCCGCGGTCTTGATCGGGAAGTCCGGCGCCACGATCGCCGGCGATTTGCCGCCAAGCTCGAGCGTTACCGGCGTTAGATTCTTCGCGGCGTTGGCCATCACCGAACGTCCGGTGGCGCCGGAGCCGGTGAACAGGAGATGGTCGAAAGGCAGGGACGAAAAGGCGGGCCCGCGGCCGCCGCCGTCGTCGAAGAAGGCGAGCTTCTGCTCGGGAAAGTACTTCGGCGAGATTTCGATCAGCAGTTCGGCCAGACGCCGCGAATTCTCGGACATCTTCACCATCGCCCGGTTGCCGGCGGCGAAAATGCTGACGAGGGGCGAGAAGCTGAGGAACAGCGGGAAGTTCCACGGCACGATGACGCCGACGACCCCGAGCGGCTGGGGCACGAGCCGGTTGCTGGCGCCGGCGAAAGTGAGATGGTCGACGCCCCTGCGGCGCGGCTTCATCCAGCTTTTCAACCGCTTCGATGCGTCGTGGACGCCGCCCAGCACGCCGAACACTTCGAGGGTCAGCGTTTCGAATTCGCTCCGGTTCCCGTAATCCGCGTTGATCGCGACAAGGATCGCGGACCGGTTGTCCTTGATGAGGCGGCCGAGCGACTTCAGGTCGGCCAACCGCTCTTCATGGCTCGGCTCCGGCGCCTTGAGATAGGCGGCGCGCTGGGCGACGAAGCAGGACTGGAATTCGATCGGGATCGTGAACTCAGGAGAGGAGAATGCGGGCGCGTTCATGGGAATTCCCTCGCCTTTGCGGTTCGCCCTCGCGGATCGGGTTGGCCATGCATACCTAATGTGTGCTTCCAGCGGGTCAATGCGGCAGCTTGACGGCGGCCGGGACCCCGATCTCCAGGGTCGGGTTTTGCGGTTGTCGCCTTGCCGCCGTTCGAGCGGCAGGCCTATAGAGACATGAGCGCTCGCGGGGCCAGAAGAAGGTTTTCATGTCGACCGTCGACGTCAAGCCGGCCAGCAACCGCAAGCCGGCCGGGAAAGCGGATCAGCCGAACGAGCCGTTCAAGCGGGCGCTCGTTTCGTGCACCCGCGCGATGGCGCGCCGTCCGGAGCTCGAGGTCGCCTTCTCCACCGACAAGCCGGCGCTCGTCACCGGGCCGGAGGGGGCGAAGGCCCGGCTGCCGGAGCCTCCGCGCAAGGCCAACCCGCGCGAGGCGGCGATCCTTCGCGGGCTCGCCGACTCTTTCGCGTTGAGGCTCGCCTGCCATAACGATGCGATCCACCGGAAGCACGCGCCGCAGAACCCGGCGGCGCGGGCCATGTTCGACGCCGTCGAGCAGGCGCGGGTCGAGGCGATCGGCTCCCGCCGGATGCAGGGCGTGGCCTCCAACCTGACTGCGATGCTTGACGACCGCTATCATCGAAGCCCCTTCGCCGAGGCGCGCACCCGCGAGGAGGCCCCGCTCGAGGACGCCGTCGCCATGCTGGCGCGTGAACGCCTGACCGGCCTCGAGCCGCCGCCCGGCGCGAGGCGCCTGACCGAGCTCTGGCGCGGCTTCATCGAGGAGAAGGCCGGCCGCGACCTCGACCGGCTCGACGGGGCCCTCCTCGACCAGCGGGCCTACGCCAGGCTCGTGCAGAAGCTCCTGATCTCCCTCGGCCTGGCGAGCGAGTCGGAGGCGGACGCCGAGGATTCCGAGGACGAGGAGAAGAAGAATCCTCCCGAGGAGCCGGACGAAGCGGAAGGGGAGGGGGAAGAGCAGCAGTCCGAGGAACTCGATGCAGCGGGAGGCGGCCGACGATGCGTCCGACGACGCCGACGAGGGCGCGATGGACACGGTCGAGGCGCCCTCGGCCGAGCTCGACGACGAAGGCGACGCCGGCGACGCGGACGAGGCGGCCGAGAACCGGCCGCCGCAGCCTCAGCCGCAAGAAAGGCGGGGCACGGACTACAAGGCCTACACCACCCGGTTCGACGAAATCGTCGACGCCGACCAGTTGTGCGACCCTGATGAACTGCAGCGGCTGCGCGAGTATCTCGACAAGCAGCTCTTGAACATGGCGCCGGTGGTGGCGCGCCTCGCCAACCGGCTGCAGCGGCGGCTGATGGCCAAGCAGAACCGGGCCTGGGAGTTCGACCTCGAGGAGGGTATGCTCAATTCCGCCCGCCTGCCGCGGGTCGTCGTCGATCCGCTGCAGGCGCTGTCGTTCAAGCAGGAAAAGGACATGGCGTTCCGCGACACGGTGGTGACGCTGCTCCTCGACAATTCGGGTTCCATGCGCGGCAGGCCAATCACGGTCGCGGCGACTTGCGCCGACATCCTCGCCCGGACCCTCGAGCGTTGCGGCGTCAAGGTCGAGATCCTCGGCTTCTCGACCCGCGCCTGGAAGGGCGGACAGTCCCGCGAGACCTGGCTGCAGGCCGGCAAGCCGCCCAATCCGGGCCGGCTCAACGACATCCGGCACGTCATCTACAAGCAGGCCGACGCGCCTTGGCGGCGCTCGCGCAAGAACCTCGGCCTGATGATGCGCGAGGGGCTGCTCAAGGAGAACATCGACGGCGAGGCGCTCGACTGGGCGCATCAGCGCCTGCTCGGGCGCCCGGAGCAGCGCAAGATCCTGATGATGATCTCGGACGGCGCGCCGGTCGACGATTCGACGCTCTCGGTCAATCCCGGCAATTATCTCGAGCGCCACCTGCGCTTTGTCATCGAGGAGATCGAGACCCACTCGCCGGTCGAGCTCATCGCCATCGGCATCGGCCACGACGTGACGCGCTACTACCGCCGCGCGGTGACGATCGTCGACGCCGAGGAGCTCGGCGGGGCGATGACGGAGAAGCTCGCGGAGCTGTTCGACGAGAACGCCGCGCCGAAACCCGTCCGGCCCGCGCCGAGGCCGGCGAAGGGGCCGCCGCCAAGGCGGAAGGCGAAGGCGGCGTAGGGGTTCGGCGTGTGTTCGACCTCGCGCGACGGCAGGTCGGTTCCGATACGGATGGGATGCGTTGGAAATCGACGCATCGGTGTTATGCTCGCCACTGCCGCCGATCGGCCTCGCGGCAGGCGACAGAACTCGGGCGAGAGTTGCTTTTGTGCGCGCCTGGGCCTGAGTCTCGAACGCACTGTAGGAACAGACATAGTACAAATTTCGATATCTGGGAACAACTTGCTCAGTTCGGCACGCGGAAGCTTACCAAGCGCGCAGGGACCGCTCCTCCTTCACGCCGCAGCCGCGGCTCGGTCGGGCGCGCCGCGGTAGGAAAGCGCTTCGGCGAGATGCGCGCGCCTGACCGCGCCGCCGCCGTCGAGATCGGCCAGGGTGCGGGCGAGCTTCAGCACCCGATGATAGCCGCGCGCCGAAAGGCGAAGCCGATCGGCCGCGTCACGCAGCAGGCGGAGGCCCGAATCGTCGGCCTCCGCGATCGTCTCGATGACGCTCGCGGGCGCGGCGGCGTTGCAGGAAACCCTGTCGAGGCCAAGGGCGGCGTAGCGGCCGAGCTGAACGTTGCGCGCCGCCGTGACGCGAGCGGAGACTTCGGCGGATCCTTCGCGCGGCGGGGGCATCATCAGATCGGCCGCTGATACGGCGGGCACGTCGACGACCAGATCGAAACGGTCGATCAGCGGCCCGGACAGGCGGCCGAGATATTGGGCGACGCAGCGCTCGTTCGGGGCGCGCTTGCAGGCGTAGCCCGGCTCGTTGGCCATGCCGCAGCGGCAGGGGTTCATCGCCGCGACGAGCTGGAAGCGGGCCGGATAGACGACGCGGTGATTGGCCCTCGCGATGGCGACCTCGCCCGTCTCGATCGGCTGGCGCAAGGAGTTCGAGGACCTGTGCCTGGAATTCCGGCAGTTCGTCAAGAAAGAGGACCCCATTATGGGCAAGCGAGATCTCGCCGGGCTTGGCGTGGACCCCGCCGCCGACCAGCGCCGGCATCGAGGCCGAGTGGTGTGGCGCGCGGAACGGGCGCCGGTCGGTCAGCGCTCCGCCGGAGAGCGCGCCGGCGATCGAGTGAATCATCGACACTTCCAAGAGCTCGCGCGGCGCCAGCGGCGGGAGGATCGAGGGCAGGCGCTGGGCGAGCATCGACTTACCGGCCCCCGGCGCGCCGCTCATGAGCAGATTGTGCCCGCCAGCCGCAGCGATCTCGAGCGCGCGCTTGGCGCTCTCCTGCCCCTTGATGTCGCGCAGATCCGGCTGAGGGCTGGCCGGCGCACGCACCGCCGGCTGCGGCCGCGACAGGATCTGGCTTCCCTTGAAATGGTTGGCGAGCTGGATCAGCGAGCGCGGGGCCAGGATGTCGAGATCGGCGGACGCCCAGGCCGCCTCCGGCCCGCAAGAGGCCGGGCAAATGAGCCCCTTGCCTGCCGCGTTGGCAGCGATCGCGGCCGGCAGAACGCCCGCGACCCCGCTGATGATCCCGTCGAGCGCGAGCTCGCCGATGACGCAATAGCCCTCAAGCGCATCGTGTGGAACGGCGCCGATCGCCGCCATCACGCCGAGCGCGATCGGCAGGTCGTAGTGGCTCCCCTCCTTGGGCAGGTCAGCTGGGGCGAGATTGACGGTGATGCGCTTCGCCGGCAGCGCGAGGCCGGAAGCAGTGAGCGCCGAGCGGACGCGCTCTTGCGACTCCCGCACCGCCTTGTCGCCGAGGCCGACGATGTTGAACACGACATTCCCCGAGGCGACATGCACCTGCACGTCGACCGGGCGGGCTTCCACCCCCTCGAACGCCACGGTCGAAACGCGAGCCACCATGCTTGCCCCGCCGGCTTACCGATCGACCGAACATTTGCAGAACACGGGTCGCCGCGCAAGGGGAAAGTTGACCGTAAGAAGACGGTTCGGCCTCACCACTGCAAGGAGGGGGCCGAACGGAGGCCAGTCCGCGGCGTCCCCTTGACAGGCCGTCGCGCTTCACGCGATTCTCCTGTTCGAAGACGCGGGGTCGAGCCTGAATGGCGGCTTTGGACGCGCCTCGCGCCTCGTCCAGGAGGGCGTCCGCGAGTCGGATGAACAAGCTCGTTCCCGATCCCACTCAGCCCTATCGCAGCCTGATCGCTGCATATACCGACGCGATCCGCCAAAGCGATTTCAAGGCGAATATCGCGTTCCTGTTCGTCGAATTCATGATGGGTCCGATCCTCTGGAACTACCAGCGCCTTCCGCGCTATCTGCCGGTCGAACTCATCCTGATCCCGTTCCTGATCGTCTACTTCTGTTGCTTCATGGTGCTCCTTCCGCGCTTTCCCAAGCTGGGCGCCAAGAACTTCCGCGTTGCGCGCAACCTGAGGCCGGAGGATTTCGACAACGTCGCCGAGACTGAGGACACGGTCGAACAGCTGAAGCTGCGCTGCGCTGTGCTCTCGGACATCCTTTGGTGGAAGACGGTGTTCATTCGCACTGGCTTCCTCCTGGCGATCGTCTGTGTTTTCCTGACCCTCCTTCTGCTTCTCTATATCTGGTCTACCTGACGCAGGGGGAATGGGAACCATGGTCAACGACAAGAACGCGCTGTTGCGCAATCTCATCGCCGGCTACGGCGACTCGATCCGCCTCAGCGACATCAAGGCGATGATCGCGGTGCTGTTCGTGGCGATCATGATGGGAACGGTTCTCCAATTCCGTGATTTTTATCCGTGGTATCTGAGCGTGCCGGTCCTCCTGACCCCGTTCATGTTCATCTTTTTGAACCTGTTGATCTCGGTCTACCCACGTTTTCCCAAGGTCGGACGGCAACGTTTTCCGATCTGGCGCCGGCCAGGTCCGGAGCATTTCGACTACATCGGCGACGCGGAGGCCGACTCGGCGGCGCTGACCGAGCGATGCGCCCTTCTGTCGCGTATTCTCTGGTGGAAGAACATCACCCTGCAGACGGCCTATGTCCTGTCGATGGCCTGCTTCGTCGCGGCCGGGATCTTGCTGTTCGTCGGATGGCTCTGAAGCGCAGCCCGTCTCCTCGATGCCGGCGCCGCCCCTCCTGACCTGATTCGATCATCGTGAGGGGCGTGTCTTCGCGTTGACGAGCGCGCGCCACCCCTTCGCCGATGGATTGCGGCGGAAAATTTCGCCTACGAAAAGTCTTGACAAGGGACGTACTGTTCGCTATTTGTTCCTTAAAGGGCAGCCCTGGAGGAGAACCTCGAGTGTCAGGATTCCATCGCGGTTTTTCAGGCGCGCGCCCCCTTGGGTCGGAACTCCGGGGGGCCCGAAGGAGGGGATGGCCGAGGAAGAATTACCTTCGGGGCGCCTCGGTCCGAGCGGTCCGGTCGAACGAACCGGTGAAGGTCGGGTTAGCGTGCAACTCTTTGAAAAGGCTGGATTCGCGCACGAAAGTGGCGATTATCCCTTTGACATAGGTTCCTGCTTGTGCTAGTGGTCATAGCATAGGGGAAGGATAAACCTATGGCTATCGACCTCACAAACCCGATTTTCAACAACGAAGATGCGGCGCGAGAGCACCTAGAAAGCATCCGTTGGCCGGATGGGCCGTTCTGCCCGCATTGTGGCGAGGCAAAGAAGGTTTACCGTCTGCATGGGGCGTCGCATCGCGAAGGTCTCATTCACTGTAACTCTTGCAATGGCTCATTCACGGTCACAACCGGAACAGTGCTGGAAGCTAGCCATGTGCCACTGCATAAGTGGGTTCTCGCTTATCGCCTGATGAATTCCTCGAAAAAAGGCATCAGCGCGCATCAGCTTCATCGGACTATTGGCGTCACCTATAAGACGGCTTGGTTCATGGCCCATCGCATTCGTGAGTCAATGCGGCACAGACGACCTCCCGCCGATGGGCGGCGCAGGCTCGGTGGTCGAGGCCGATGAGACATTCATCGGAAAACGCGACGGCACTCTGAAAGGGCGCGGAGGCTACGGTCACAAGCGCGCGGTTCTCACGCTCGTTGAACGGGGCGGCGAGGCTCGCTCCTTTCACATCGAACGTGCAACAAAGGAGCAAATCCTTCCAATCGTTCAAGAAAACATCAAGCGCGAAACATACCTAATGACCGATGAGGGCGGTCAGTACGTTCGCGTCGGCAAGGAATTCGCCAAGCATGGCCGCGTCGACCATTCGCGAGAGGAGTGGGCTTATACAGACCATTTGACGGGTGTAACCATTTCCGTCAACGCGGCAGAAGGCTATTTCTCAATCTTCAAGCGCGGCATGGTCGGCGTTTATCAGCACTGCGGCGAACAGCACCTTCACCGCTATCTCGCCGAGTTCGATTTCCGTTATTCGAACCGCATCAAGCTCGGGATCGATGACGAAGAGCGCACAACCCGTGCGATCAAGGGCGGCCACGGCAAACGACTGACCTATAAACCTCTTAGTTCAGCGGAATCGGTATTTGCGCGGCCTCGCTAGGCTGCGAACCATCATTGCTCTCTTGGAGCGGACTTCCTCCGCTTCTCGTCGGAAATCACTCGCTTTTTCTTCCCGACGAGTTCACGTTGAGGCTTGTAGGGAGTTGTGAGAGCGCGGCGCAACGCTTCGGTCGCGCGGCGCTCGGCCTCGTCGTCGCTAAGTTGCTGGTTTTTTTCGTCCATGGCCTCTAACGCATCGCCACAGCCAATCGATCCGAAGGCCATTTTCGACCAAGCCACTCAATTTGCAAATGCGGATCATTACCTTCGATTCGAAATCCCCGCCAACATGCGCGGGTCGGTCGCGTTACCATCGGTGTGAAGTGGCCCCGGTTTTTGGGACCACTGGCCTGGTTGGAGGAAGTCTGCTCCGAATGGGATAGGACGGAGCGGAGCATGACGAAGACGAGACGGAAGATTGACGCGGCGCTGAAGGCGAAGATCGCGCTGGAGGCGCTGCGCGAACAAGCGACGGTAACCGACCTGGCGCAGCGCCATCAGGTTCATCCCAACCAGATTTACGCCTGGAAGAAGCAGCTGCTGGACCATGCGGCGCGGGCGTTTGATCCGAAGGTTGGTGTGGACGCGGAGGCGGCGTCGGCGCGCGAGATCGAGAAGCTTCACGCCAAGATTGGCCAGCTGACGATCGAGAACGATTTTTTCGTCAGGAGGTTCGGCAAATGAGCGCGTCGAACCGTCGAGCTAAGCTCGATCGCCATCACCCCGATTTATCGGTACGCCGACAATGCGCAATGCTCGGCGTGGCGCGCTCGGGCGTCTATCGCGAACTGCGACCGGCCAACGACAACGACCTTGAGGCGATGCGGCGCATTGACGTGCTGTTCACCGCACGGCCGTTCTTCGGCGCCCGGCGTATTGCGCGGACGCTGACGGAGGAGGGTTTTGCGATCGACCGCAAGCGCGTACGGCGGCTGATGCGGCTGATGGGGATCGAGGCGCTCGGGCCGAAGCCGAGGACGAGCAAGCCCGCGCCGGGGCACAAGATTTATCCCTACCTCCTGCGCGACATGACGATCGAGCGGTCGAACCAGGTCTGGGCGGCCGATATAACGTACATCCCGATCGGCCGGGGCTTCCTCTATCTGGTCGCGGTCATCGACTGGGCGAGCCGGGCTGTTCTCTCCTGGCGGCTCTCTAACACGATGGACGCCTCGTTCTGCCTTACTGCGCTGGAAGAAGCACTGGCCAGATACGGCAAGCCGGAGATTTTCAACACCGACAGTCAGAGATAACCGCCAGTTTCCGGGCGGCCTCACTCAAACACCGATCGACCGACTGGTAGGCTGGCGCCGCGAGGCGCCCGGTGCGGTCTGACCCGCACTCCGATCGACCGGCCGTGTCTTTCCCCGGACCTGTCGGCCGCCCGGGAACACCTCGCGGTGAGGCTTTGCCTCGCCGATGCCTGTGACCCGAGAAGGGCCTGACCTCCATGGTCTCGTGACTGTCCTGTCCGCGCATTCGGTCCCGGCAAAGCCATTCGTGCACGACAAGCCGGAGGCTGGGAATGGCGATCATCGAAGGGCAGGCGCGTCGTATCGTCGGCGGCGTCGATACGCACAAGGATCTTCACGTCGCAGCAGTCGTGGATGAGCAGGATCGCGTTCTCGGAACGCGGTCGTTCGCCACGACCCGACAAGGCTATCGCCAGATGCTGGCCTGGATGCAATCCTTCGGCGAGTTGCGCCGCATCGGAATTGAATCGACCGGCAGTTACGGCGCAGGGCTTTTGCGCTTCATGCAGCAGGCGAAGGTTCCGGTGCTGGAGGTCACCACCCCCGACAAGCAGGATCGACGTCGGCGCGGCAAGAACGACGATCTCGACGCCCAGAATGCCGCTCACGCCGCCTTTGCAGGCCAGCGGACCGTGACCCCGCGAAGCCGGGACGGCATGATTGAATCCTTACGGATTCTGACGGCTTGCCGGAGGACGGCGGTCAGCGCCAGGCGCGTCGCCCTGCAAATGATCCATAACACGATCGTGTGCGCCCCTGACGGCCTGCGCGATCAACTGCGCGGCCTCACGCGCATGCAGCTCGTCCGGACGTTGGCGTCCTCGCGGCCGGATCTGACAGCCTATCGCGATCTGGATTCCGCCTATCGCATCGGCCTCAAGTCTCTCGCGCGGCGTTACCTCGAGCTGCACGACGAGATTGCGGACCTCGACGCCATGATCGCCGCCATCGTCGACGAGCTGGCGCCAAACCTCGTCGCGCGTAATTCGATCGGCCATGTCGGAGCCGCTCAGCTTCTCCTTACGGCCGGCGACAATCCCGAGAGATTGCGCTCGGAATCCAGTTTCGCGTCGCTGTGTGGCGTGAGTCCCGTTCCTGCATCCTCGGGAAAAACGGTCAGGCATCGGCTCAACCGCGGCGGAGATCGCGCCGCCAACAGCGCGCTCCACATCATCGCCATCGGACGCCTGCGGACCGACCAGAAAACGAAAGACTATGTCGCTCGCCGGATCGCCGAGGGACATTCCAAACTCTACGCCATACGCGCTTTGAAGCGCTACCTCGCCAGAGAAATCTTCACACTCATCATCCAACGACGCAGAGAGATCAACGCCACCCAAATCGCCGCTTGACAAACAGAAGGGCGTCCAAGGCAGCCAGTTCACCGCCGCCGCCTTCACCGGCGCGTTGCTCGAGGCTGGCGTGCGCATCTCGATGGACGGGCGCGGCCGCTGGATGGACAACGTCTTCATCGAACGCGTCTGGCGCTCGCTGAAGTATGAGGATATCTATCTCAAGGGCTACGCCGACGGCCGCGAGGCGAAAGCCGGGATCGGCGAATATTTCGCCTTCTACAACGAGCGTCGTCTTCATCAGGCGCACGGCTACCGCGCCCCAATGGCCGTCTGGCGCGACGGCGCGGTCCGGACCCGTGGACATGTGAACAACGCTGACGCGTTGACCACAGGCCCACAGGCAGAGCAGAATCAGCAGCAGACAGAACCCTTGGCGGCTTGATAAAGGACAACCAGCAGACGGTCTTCCAACTTAACCGCCGCCAAAAACGGTACCGCTGCGCGGGGCCACTTCAGTGATCTCCTCCATCTTTGCAATAGAGCTTCTATTAAAGTGTATCTTGGTGATCGAAAACCCAACCTTTACCAGAGATGATTTTGGATATCACGATCTTAGCTGGCTATATAATAAGCTTAGGAATAGTACACAAGCTACAATAATTGATCTATGGAGCCACTCCGACGCAATCCCATTAATAAATTTACTTAACTCGAAGGGGGCGGCCTCTAGTGAGGATGGTAGACCTCTTTCGGTTGATCTCCCTACGGCGTTAGACCATTGCAAAGATTCTTTAGTAAAATACGCTATGGTTATGAAGGATCAAAGGCTCCTTTCTACTTATTTTTTCTTCCCCAAGTTCTTACTTTGTATATACTAGGAGTCAGACCAGAGTGGGGACCTCATGTGCCACATTTAAAACATCCGTGATAAACGATCCACATGCCGTTCTCATTAAATGCGAAAACAATTCGACGGCGTTTCCCGGTGACAGTTTCATAATCTATCGCCAATCCACCTCCTTCTAAGTCGGGGTTTGCTAGTGTCCCGATTTTGAGGATTTTTGCTCCCCTTAGGGCGCTAAAATGCTCTCCGTCACGTTCGCCAAGCCATCCCCGTCCAGATGGCCTGGCCTCGATGATCTCGACCACCGCCAAATCGAGAGGGTTGCTCATCGCACACCCTCCCCAATTGCCGGCCTGTCACAGCCTACGCCATAGCAGTTGCGTTGCCTATGCGAAAGGGATAATCGCCACGAAAGTTGCTTCCCCTGGGGTTCCTTTTCCTTCCCCTGGAGTTCGTCTTCCTTCCCCTGGAGTTCCACTCCCCTCCCCTGGAGCTCAACCTCATTCCCCCGGCGCGGGGCGGCGCACCGCATCGCGATGACATTTGGTGGAGGGCGCGCCGCCACAATGCGCCGCTGCGCCGCGCTCGAACCCGCCAGGGCCAGTAAGGCAGAGCGCGATCCCTCAGTTCGCCTTCGCCGCGGCCAGAACGGGGCCGGCGCCCGCCTGCACGATGACCGCATCCGCGAGACCGCCCTCGCCGCTCGCTGGCAGCGGGAAACGTTTCGCCGCGCCGCGCCAATGCCCGAGCAGGACCATCTCGTGGACCACGTCCTTGTGCGGCAGGGTGCGGCCGGCGTTCTCGCCGCGCCAGACGGCCACCTCGACGATCCGCGGATCATAGCGTACGAGCCAGAGGTCGGCTCCGCCGGCCGGTGCGGCGCCCGCGCCGATCGAGACCGCGCCGCCCTCGAAATGGACCTCCGGGCCGCCCGCGCCCCGGTCGCCCCGGCTCACGAGGCCGGCGAGCCCGGCGGGCTCGAGCCCGTCGCCCTCGACCCGGCCGTTGACGACGACCTGAGGCGTATAAACGCCGTCGCGCCCCATGGCATGGGCGTAGGCATACTGGCGCGCGGTCCAGGCGGGTTTTGAGAACGTGTCCTTCCAGCCGAGCCGGTCCCAGTAGTCGACGGCGAAGGAGAGCGCGAGCACGTCAGGACGGCCGCTGATCGCCATCACATTGGCGGCGGCCGGCGGGCAGGACGAGCATCCCTGGCTCTGGAACAGCTCCACCACGGTCGGATGCGCCGCGTCGGCGGCGAATCCAGGCGGCGAGAGGGCCACGAGCAAGGTCAGCGTCGGGAGGCTTGCGAAAATCTTCAGACGAATGGTCATGGGTTCGCTCTCCGAAAGCCAAGCTGGTCGGGCCTTCGAGGCGGAGTTCGCTCCGCGCGCGCCTTTGTTACCCGTCGCTGGTGCGATATGCGGATCCGTCTGTCTCGGGCGTCCGAACGCCCTCTCGTCCTTGCGAAAGCGCGCATGGCCCGCATCGATTTCAACGCTCCCCGGCTCCACGTTTCGTCGCGCCTCGCCGAGGGCGCCGCGCTCATCCTTTCTCCCGAGCAGGCCAATTATCTCGTCAACGTTTTGCGGCTCACGCCGGGCGCGCGCATCCTCCTCTTCAATGGGCGCGATGGTGAATTCGCGGCGTCCCTCGCAGGCGGCCGCAAGAACGTCATGCTCGCGGTCGGCGCGCAAACGCGTCCGCAGGAGGCCCCGCCCGATGTCGATTTCCTGTTCGCGCCGCTGAAGCACGCCAGGCTCGACTATATGGCGCAAAAGGCGGTCGAGATGGGTGCGGGCCGCCTGAGACCGATCCTCACCCGCCGCACCCAGGTCGCGCGGCTCAATCTCGAGCGGCTCGAGGCCAATGCGATCGAGGCCTGCGAGCAATGCGGGGCGAATTGGACGCCGGAGGTTTGCCCGCTCGAGCCGCTCGAGCGGGCGCTCCAGCAATGGCCAGACAGACGCCTGCTCGTCTTCTGCGACGAGGACGCGCCGCGAGCGGCGCCGCTAGCTGCGCTCGCCGAGGCGAAGGGGCATGCCAGCGTCGGTCTCGTCATCGGGCCCGAGGGCGGCTTCGACCAGCGCGAGCGGGAGGCGATCCTCGCCCTCCCGCGTGTCGTGCGCCTGAGCCTCGGCCCGCGCATTCTGCGCGCCGACACGGCGGCGGTGGCAGCGCTCGCGCTCGTCCAGGCGACGCTTGGCGACTGGGCGGCGCGCAAGCCGGAGGGGGGATAGCGCATTTGCCGCGCGATGCGGCCATGTTGCCGCCACGATGGCGTTCCATTCCCGCCGGGGATGCAAATGGGGCGACTCGCAATGCGGGGACATTTCGAGCAGTCGGCGTGGGGCGCGACCGCGTCGCGCACGCTATTTCTCACAATCTTTCTGACCGCCGCGGCGCACGCCGGCGGCCTCCCGCGTTCGACCGGCGACACAACGGCGGTCTCCCAATGCGGCCAGTCGGACGAAGGTTGCACGCGCATCCGTGGCCACATTCCGGCCGCATCGGAGCGGGCGGGCGTCGAGACGATCGGCAGCCGCTCAGCGAGCTTTGGACCGCCGCCCGCGCCCTTCATGTCCGGCCTGGGCGCCGCCGGCCAGGCTGCCGCAGATGCGGTCAACCGCCTGTTCTTCCTGCAGGTGAGCCACGACGACGGCGCGCGTTGACGAAAGACAATCAGGGTTGAACCGCTTTTCCAGCCGTCGCTTTTCCATTGACCGCCGGACGCCGCCCTATACCATCGGTGCGCCGGCCCGCGTTCGGGCGCAAGACCAGGGGATTGGAAATGATGGTTCGCCGACTTACCTTCGCGTCGCTGTTCTCGCTGGCGGTCGTTTCGCTCGCTGGATCGGCGCTGGCGCAATCCGAAGCCATGGCGCTCTGCAAATCGGACGTAGCCAGGCTTTGCCCGGGCGTCCAGCCGGGTGGCGGACGCATCATCGGCTGCCTCAAGGCCCACCAGAAGGAGATGAGCGTCGGCTGCGCCCAGGCGCTCCAGAAGATGAAGGCGAAGATGGGCCAATAGCGCCCGAAGGCTCTCCCCTATCCGTCGACATCGCGGCGGCGCTCCAGAGACCTGGTGCGCGGCTCGCGCGAATCAATTCCGGTGCAGGCAATTTGAAAGGTTTGGGCGCCCAACGCAGAGGCCGACGGCATCCAAGATGCTCCGCTTTTTATTCGGCGGGTAGTCGCTTTGCGACGACCACTGTGACGTCGTCGCGGCCGCGGTCAAAGTCACGAAGAAGAACGGCGGCGATGAGGGTCGGGTGGCGTCGACTTAAGCCGGGATAGGAATCGAGCGACCAGTGCGTTCCGAGTCCGTCGGAGGCCAGCACCGCCAGAGTTTCTCCTCGTGTCGGATAGCCGAACGGACGAACCGCCTTCAGCGCGTGACCGAGCGTTCCGTTGAAATTGACCATGCGCCGCGTCTCGAGGTCGCTCGCCACGACGCCGAGCACGTTTCCGACGCCGATGAAGGAAACTTCGTTCGAGTCTTGCGGAAGGTGAAGGATTGAAGCCGCCGCTCCGCGGGTGGGTCTGAGCGCCTGGTGGAGTCGCGTGATCGTATCTAGGTCGGCGCGTCCCAGGCCCACGTCGTAGACGCCGATGGCGGCGTGGGCAGCCCTGGCGGCCATAGGACCATGGCCCAAGCCGTCGACGACGAAGATCGACAGATCTCCGCCCTTCGACTTGACACGCCAGGCGTCTCCGGATGCGTCTTCGCCGTCTTTCGCAAGGCTCACGCCGCCCCAGGACAAACCTTTCCTTTCCGTAGTCGCGCGCGGCTCGCCCGGCCGGACGCGCGAAAGGATCGCGCTCCCCAGGCCCGGCCGCGAGTAATGGTCGAAGTCATGCGAAAGCCGCCGGACGGCGCCGAGGCCCGTGCCGCTGCTGCCCGCCGTCGAGTAACCGTCCCGAAGAGCGACGGCGATATCGGCGATGCCCGGGCCGCTGTCCAATGCGATGCACTCGACCCCAGCGCCCGTATCGTCCTCAAACGCACCGATTAGGATGGCGCCGCCGCCGGCGTGTTTCAGCAAATTGCGGGCGAGTTCCGTCGCCACAATGGCCGACCTTCCCGCATCCACAGCGCCCATCCCCATGCCGGTCGCCATGGCGACCGCGAGCCTGCGTGCTTCGCCGACGCAACTCTCGTCAGTGACCTGCAGCCGGCGCGTGCCTATTTCCATCGGGCGATCATGACCTGGGTGCCCTTGCCGGGCGCGGATTTGATCTCGAACTCGTTTGAGAGACGTTTTGCTCCGCTGAGTCCGAGCCCCAGCCCTCCGCCGGTGCTGAAGCCGTCGGCGAGCGCCGCCTGGACGTCTGCCATGCCCGGGCCCTCGTCCTCGAAGATGAGCCGGAGGCCGCGCCGGATCCCATTCTGCACGATCTCGACCAGAACCCGCCCGCCGCCACCGTAGTCCAGCGTATTTCGCGCAAGCTCGCTGGCGGCCGTCACGATTTTGGTCTGGTCGACCAGCGACATGCCAATTTCCACCGCCCGCATGCGAACGTGCTGGCGAACACGAACGACGTCATCGGAATCCTTGATGGCGAGCGTTTCAATCGCCATCGGGCGAGACCTCGGCGCCTTGTCTCTCCGTATCGTCCAGGCGCCGCGCCAGGAGCTCCATCCCTTTTTCGACATTCAAGGCGGTTCGGACACCCGCCAGCTCCAGTCCGAGTTCGACCAGCGTGATGGCGACCGCCGGCCGCATTCCGACAACCACCGTTTCGGCGTCGAGCATGCGCGAAACCGCGGCGATATTGTCCAGCATTCGTCCCATGAACGAGTCGACGACATCGAGACCGGAGATGTCGATGAGCACACCGCGTGCACCCGTCGCGACAATCCGCGCCGACAGATCCTCTTCCAGCGCGGTGGCCAGACGATCGTGCATGTCGACCTGGACTGTGACGAGGAGCGCCTTGCCCACTTTGAGAATCGGAATCCGATCCATCCGTCAGGCCTCTGTCTTCTTGGCGGCCACGACTGTGCGTCCCGTCCGCTTCAATGCGAGTGCGAAGGCGTCCGCAAGCGACGCTTTCGAAACGACGCTCAATTCGACGCCGAGATGCACCATCGTTTGTGCGATCTGCGGACGGATCCCCGAAATGATGCAGTCAGCCCCCATCAGCCGCGCCGCGGCGATGGTCTTGAGAAGATGCTGGGCGACGAGGGTGTCGACAGTCGGCACGCCGGTGATATCGATGATTGCGATGGCGGCGGATTGGTCGACGATCGCCTGCAGCAGATTCTCCATCACCACCTGCGTGCGGGTCGAATCCAGGGTGCCGATCAAGGGAAGGGCCACCACCCCGTCCCACAGCCGGACGACCGGCGTAGAGAGTTCAGCGATCTCCTGCTGCTGGCGGATGATCACCTCCTCGCGGCTCTTCTGGAACACCTCCATCGTGTAGAGGCCGAGCTGGTCGATCAACACGGAAATCGTCCAGATCTCGTTCATCGCCGCCGTAGCCGATTTGGCGGCCTGCCTTTGGATCAGGGCGAAAATCGGCTCCTTCAGAGAAAAAATGAACAGGGCTGTATCCGTCGGAGAAAACCCTTGAACGGCACGCGAACGGGAGATTTCGCCGACGAAGTCCCGGGCGGCGGCAAAGGCTGGGGTCTGGATGTCTGCCGATCTCCCGCTCGCCAGGACGCCTCGAAGCAGATGAAGGAAGTTGCGGCACTGCGTCTGCAGTTCTCCTTCCCTTATCCTTCCGGCGCCGTCTCCCCCAGAGTCCTTCAGCTTTTCCAGCCAGCGCGCGAGGAGGTCTGCTTCGTGGTCATGGATCAATTGAGGGAGCTGCGAGACGGCGTCGGCTGAAGGCATTTCGGTCTCCCGGCGTATGTTGGTGATCTCGCCCAAATTCATCCGCATTTTTGTCCTTGTGTCGGCGCAGTCAAGTCGGCGGGTTTAACCGCCTTCGCTTGAATTTGTCGACTTTTGCGCGAAGACTTGCAGCTTTGGCCCATTGGGTCATCACGACTTCCTGCCCTGTCCCTCGTCAACGAGGTCCTGTCGATGAATACGGCGACGCGGGCCTCTAAGGCCCTCCCGATCGTGCGATCCGCGATTCAGTCGGAGAGCGACGTCGCAGGAGCGCGTCAGCGGGCCCGTCGAATTGCTGAGCTCCTCGGTTTCGATCGACGCGATCAGACCCGGATCGCCACGGCGGTTTCTGAACTCGCGCGCAACGCGTTCAGCTACGCGGGCGCCGGGGAGGTGCAGTTTCTTGTCGAAGTCGATACGACGCCGCAGGTTTTCCTGGCGCGCATTGCGGATTCGGGGCCGGGCATCGCGAACCTCGACGACATTCTCGGCGGAGCGTACCAGTCCTCGACGGGCATGGGCCTCGGTTTGGTCGGCGCAAGGCGCCTGATGGACCGCTTCGAGATCGCCACGGAAGTCAACAAGGGCACAATCGCGACGGTCGGAATCACCTTCGCCGTCCGAGGATCACGGGTCGACCGGAGCCGCGTGGCTTCTGTCGCAAAAATCTTGAACGAGGAGAGCACCGCTGATCCGTTGACCGCCCTGCGCGAACAGAATCGCGAATTGATTCAGGCTCTGGAGGACATCCGCCGGCGTGATGAAGAAAGCAAGCAGCTCAATCAGGAGCTTGGCGACACCAATCGCGGCGTGGTCGCGCTTTATGCCGAGCTTGACGAACGCAACGAGCGATTGCGCAAGGCGAGCGAACTGAAGACGCGGTTTCTTTCCAACATGAGTCACGAGTTTCGGACGCCGCTGAATTCGATTCTCGCGCTCTCGCGGCTTCTTTTGGACCGGATCGACGGCGATTTGACCCCAGAGCAGGAGCGGCAGGTAGGATACATTCGCCGGTCGGCCGAAGCGCTGCTGGAGCTGGTCAATGACATGCTCGACTTGGCGAAGGTCGAGGCCGGAAAGGTGGACGTCCGCCCGATCCCGTTCACCATATCCGACCTGTTCGGCGCGTTGCGCGGCGCCCTGAGGCCGTTGCTGACCAACCCTGCAGTCGAACTCGTTTTCGAGGCGGCGAAGGACTGTCCGGAACTCTATACGGACGAGGCCAAGGTTTCGCAGATCCTGCGCAATCTGATCTCCAATGCGCTGAAGTTCACCGAACGGGGCGAGGTCCGCGTCGAGGCGGTCAATCGTCAGGTGAACGCGTGCGTGGACTTCTGCGTGACGGATACGGGGATCGGAATCGCCGACCAGGACCAGGAGCGGATCTTCGAGGAATTCGCCCAGATCGACACAAAATTGCAGCAAAAGGCGAAGGGCACCGGCCTCGGTCTTCCCCTTTCCCGTTCGCTCGCCAAGATTTTGGGTGGAACTCTTGTCGTGAAGAGCGAATTGGGAAAGGGCTCGGTCTTCACGCTGACGATTCCCGCGTCGCTGCCCGAGCACCGAAGGCCGCAAATTGCGGACGGAGGGGTGAGGCAGGTTCTCCTGATCGACGACGACGATACGTTCCGCTATGTAATGCGACAGATCATCAGCAACGAACCGCGATACCGATTGCTGGAGGCGAAGGACGGGGAAGAAGGTTTGAAGATGGCCCGCACCGAAAGCCCCGACGTCATCATTCTCGACCTTCAGATGCCGGCGATCGACGGCTTCACCGTGTTGCAGGAGCTGGCGGCCGACCCTCGCACCGGCCTGATCTCGGTGATCGTATCGACTTCCCTGACGATCAATGCGGAGTTGAAAGCCAGGCTGCCGTTCGGGACTTGGGTGATATCGAAGAACACGATCTCGCGCGAAAGCGTTTCGTTGTTTCTCGGCGAGACGACGAGGGCGGCCCCATGACAGCCATCGCAAGTCCGATCGTGCTCAACGTCGACGACGACGACGCGCAACGATACATCAAGACCCGCGACCTTCAGGCGAGCGGTTTTGCGGTCTTGGAGGCGAGATCGGGCGCCGAGGCCTTGCAGCTCGTCGAGCGGAAGGAGCCCGAAGTCGTGCTCCTCGACGTGCAGCTGCCCGATATCAACGGCACGGAGGTTTGCGTTTATATCAAGAACAAGTGGCCGGAGGTGATGGTGCTGATGACCTCCGCGACCTTCACCTCGGCAGAGGATCGAACATTCGGAACTCGATTCTCGGGGCCGACTCCTACCTGCTGCAACCCGCGGAGCGGCTCGAGCTGGCGGCCGCGATCAATTCCCTGTTGCGGATTCGCAGGACGGAGGACGATCTGCGGTCTTTGAACGCGACGCTGGAAAGGAAGGTGGCCGACCGCACGGCCGAGCTCGTCGCGGCCAATGCCCGATTGGTAGCCGAAATCGAACATCGGCAGAAAGCCGAAGCGGCGCTGGTTCAAGCGCAGAAGATGGAGGCGGTGGGGCATCTGACGGGAGGGCTGGCGCATGACTTCAACAACTTGCTGACGGCCGTGATCGCGAGTTTCGAGCTCATCAAAATGAAGGCAGCAGACTCGCAGGTGGTCGCGCGCCTGGCGCAGAACGGGATGGCGGCGGCCAATCGGGGAGCAAAGCTGACCGCCCAACTTCTTGCTTTTTCCCGGGTTCAGAAACTGGACGAGAGCCCCGTCGATGTGAATGAGCTCGTCGAGGGGATGACCCCCCTGCTCAAGCAGACGCTCGGTCCAGGCGTGGAGGTCCGCAAGCGACTGCATCCGGACTTGCCGCCGGCGATAGCGGACGCAAACCAACTGGAGCTTGCGATCCTCAATCTGTTCATCAACTCGCGTGACGCGATGTCGGACGACGGGTTGATCACGCTGAGCACCTTTGCCGATCCTGAGGATTGCGACCGGATCGTCGTGTCAGTCGAAGACACCGGCAGCGGAATGCCGCCCGACGTCGCCGAGCGGGCCTTCGATCCCTTCTTCACCACCAAGCCGCCCGGGAAAGGCACCGGACTGGGCCTCTCGCAAGTGTTTGGCGTCGTGCGACAGCTCGGCGGCGATGTCTCGATCAGGAGCGAAGTCGGAAAAGGCACCGACGTCCGCATCTGGCTTCGCCGCTCCGCCACGGCGCCTCGGCCGGCGCTCAAGGACGAACAGGCGTTTCCCTCGCCGAATTCCGAGCGTGTGCTCATTGTCGACGACGACGACGACGTTCGAAGGGTGCTGGCGGACGTGCTGTCCGACGTTGGTTATTGTGTCAGAGATTTTTCTTTGGGCAATGAAGCGCTCGAAGCCCTAACTGAATTCCGGCCTGAGCTGATGATCGTCGATTACGCGATGCCCGGACGGAACGGCGCGCAGCTCGCGCAAGACATGCGCCAGCGGGTCGGCGACGTGCCTATTCTATTTGTCACCGGCTATGCGAATGACGCCGCTCTTCATGAGTTGGGCGAGCGGACGCCGATCCTCCGAAAACCCTTCCGTCCGGTGGAACTGGCGGCGATGGTGCGATCGAACTCTGGACGCTCGGAGCCAGAAAGAGCCGGCGTGACGACCTTCAAGCGGCCAGCCTTTGGCCGTTGGCCGGTCTCGGGGTGATCTTTCTCATCCCGTTACCCGAGTCGCCTCAAAGCTCGGCGTTGCTTCGGAAAACACCGCAAGCCAATCCACCAGCCGAGGATGCTCCTTCCGCCAAGCGCCCTCGAAGCGCAGGTCGAGGTAGCCGAGCGCACAGGCGAGCGCGATCGTGGCGACGTCGATAAGCTCCTCCGGCGGCGCCTTTTCGAAGACGCGAAGCGCCCGACCGATCTTGTCGCTTTGATAGACCGTCCACTTCTCCGACCGCATTGCCGCGTCGCGCCACAGAATCTCGTAGCGCAGGAGCACGGCCGCGTCGCAAATCCCGTCCGCCAGCGCCCCCTGGGTCAGCGACCGGAAACGGGATTTTGGCTCCCTCGGGATGATCTTGCCGCCGCCGGCGAGCCAGTCGAGATATTCGACGATAACGGCGCTGTCGAAGATCGCCTCGCCATTCTCGAGAATGAGCGCCGGAATCTTGCCGAGCGGATTCTGGCTCCTCAGCGAATTGTCCGGATCGCCCGTATCGGCGGCGAAAACCTCGATGCGGTCGTCCAGTCCGAGCACGGCGGCGGCAATCCGGACTTTCCGGGCGAACGGCGAGGCCCCGGCCGAGCGAAGGACCAGCATGACACATCTCCCAAAGCCAATTCTGAAACGTCATTGTGACCAAAGCAACCTATTCGAGGGCGCAATCCCCGTAATCCCGCTATCGATTGCCTTGTCGCTTCGCTCCTCCTAAGGACGGCAAGGGCCCATTCGACATGAAGGCATCTCGCTTTGGCGCACGTCCGGCGGCGATTTGTCGCGCTGTCGGGTGCCAACGTTGTAGCGCAATCACGGCCCCCATATAAGGCGTGAAACACGCCTGTTATCCTTCTTCGGAGGCAGCTTTTGACTTCGTCCCATCCGGCGCATGAGCGCCTCGTCATCATCGGCTCCGGTCCGGCCGGCTATACGGCCGCGATCTATGCGGCGCGCGCGATGGTGAAGCCACTCATGCTCTCGGGCTACGAGCCCGGCGGCCAGCTGATGATCACGACCGACGTGGAAAACTATCCGGGCTTCGCCGAGGCGATCCAGGGGCCATGGCTCATGGAGCAGATGCGAGCGCAGGCGGAAAATGTGGGCGCGCGGGTGGAGAACGAATATGTGGTCGCGCTCGAGCTGAAGAGCCGCCCGTTCGTCGCGCGCTGCGACAGCGGCCGCACGGTCCTCGCCGACGCCGTCATCCTCGCCACCGGCGCCAAGGCGAAGTGGCTCGGCCTGCCGAGCGAGGACACGTTCAAGGGCTTCGGTGTTTCCGCCTGCGCAACCTGCGACGGGTTCTTCTTTCGCAGCAAGTCAGTCGTGGTCGTCGGCGGCGGCAATTCGGCGGTCGAAGAGGCTCTCTACCTGTCCAACATTGCCCGCGAGGTGACGGTCGTGCACCGGCGCGACGCGTTCCGGGCAGAGAAGATTTTGTGCGAACGGCTGGCGGCCCGGCACAACGTGAAGATCCGCTGGGACAGCGCCATAGAACAAATACTTGGCGGCGGCGCACCCGCGGCGGTGACGGGCGTGCGGGTCCGAAACGTCCTCACCGGCGCGCTCGACGACTTGCTCGTCGACGGTGTGTTCGTCGCGATCGGCCACGCGCCCGCAAACGAGCTCGTGCGCGGGCAAGTCATGCTGAAGGCAAACGGCTACGTCCAGACAGCGCCCGGCTCGACGGCGACGAGCGTCGAAGGGGTGTTCGCCGCGGGCGACGTCGCCGACGACATATTCCGTCAGGCGGTGACCGCGGCCGGACTCGGCTGCATGGCGGCGCTCGAGGCGGAGCGCTGGTTGGCCGCGCAGGCGCCTGCGAAAAAAGCGGCGGAATAGCCGAATCGCGCGTCGCGGCTCTCGGCGGCGACGCAATAGGCCGGGGACGGCCGGGGAAACGTTCATGGACTGGGACAAGCTGCGCATTTTCCAGGCGGCCGCCGACGCCGGCTCCTTCACGCACGCCGGTGAGACGCTTGGCCTCAGCCAGTCGGCGGTAAGCCGCCAGGTCGGGGCGCTGGAAACCGACATCGGCGCGCCGCTGTTCCATCGGCACGCACGCGGCCTCATTCTCACTGAACAAGGCGAAATGCTCCTGGACGCGGTGCGGGATGTGGTCCTCAAGCTCGATGCGGTGCGCAGCCGCCTGATCGACAGCCGCGAGAAGCCGACCGGCGAACTCAGGGTCACCTGCACCCTCGGTCTCGGCGCCAACTGGCTCGCGCCGCGCCTCGGCGAATTCGTGGAGCTCTATCCGGAAGTGAAGCTGCAGTTGCTCCTGTCGGACGAGGACCTCGACCTCGGGATGCGGGAGGCGGACGTAGCGCTCCGCCTGCGCGAGCCGATGCAGCCCGATCTCATCCGCCGCAGGCTGTTCACCGTGCATTTCCACGCCTACGCCTCGGCCGACTACCTCAAGAAGCGGCCGCAGCCGCGCAACGTCGACGACCTCGACCGCCATCATCTGATCGCCTTCGGAGCGCCGACCGCGACCCATCTTCTCTACGACCTCAATTCGCTTCTGACCGTCGGCCGCGACCCGAAGAATCCGCGCACGCCGCAGATCTCGGTCAACAATCTCGGCGCGATGGCCCGGGCGGCGGAGCACGGCGTCGGCATCGCCGTCCTGCCCGATTATGTGGTGCAGCCGGAATCGGGGCTGGTGCGTTTGCTGCAACAGGCCGATATGCCGGAGATGGACTGTTTCCTGGTCTATGCGGAGGAGCTGAAGAACGTCGCGCGCCTGCAGGCCTTTCGCGACTTCCTGGTCAACGCGGCGCAACGATGGAAATATTAGGTGGATCTGGGGCGACGCGCTGCTCCGGTGCGGCGCGCTCGAGGTGCGCTCGGCTTCGTGCGCCCGGCAGCCCGGCGCCTTGCGCCGCGACCTATCGCCGCTTTCCATAGATATCGGCTGTGATCGGCAAGGCGGCCCACTCGACTGCCGCCCCGCTTGGCGCCTGATATTTCTGATGACATGGTCAACGTCGGAAATGACGCTTTCCGGTCGGCTGCGTTGCGACGGAACCGCGCGATAGCGAGGGAGGAGCGCGCAATGCCCACGACGACCTCGCAGAAGACGACGATGGACGCGGCCGTCCGTCATCTGGTCGACAAGTACTCCCCGCATAGCAATCGCGTCGGATGGCTGATGATGGCGTCGATCCTGGTCGAGGCCTGGGATCTCTACGGCATCGCCTTCGTTCTCATCTTCATCCGCAGCCAGTACCATCCGGACCCGCTGCTGCTCGGCCTCGCGGGCGCCGGGACGCAGCGCCCTCATCGGCGGCTGGCTGACCGACAGGATCGGTCGGCGTTTCATCTTCCTCGCAACCATGATTCTCTTCATCGTCCCGGCGGTGGGCCAGGCGTTCGTCACGAGCGTCGCAATGCTCGCCGTCATCCGTTTCTTCCTCGGCATTCCGCTCGGCAGCGACATCTCGACTGGCTACCTCTACATCATGAACGCGATGGCCAAGGGCAAACGCGGGGTGATGGGCAACCGCTGGCAGTTCATGTTCGCTGTGGGCGAAGTTTTGACGCTCGCGGTCATCGCGATCTTCCTCATTCTCAACATGAACCACGAATTGGTGTGGCGCGTAACGCTCGGACTCGGCGCCGTGCCGGCGCTGGTGATCCTCGTCATGCGTCACGACCTGCCCGAGACCGCCGTGTGGCTCGTCCGCCAGGGCCGCTTCCGCGAGGCCAAGGAGGTCGCCAGGAAGATGTACGGCGACCCGCTCGACATGCTGCCCGACCAGGACGTCGAGGTCTCGAAACCTCACCCTGCCGCCTTCCTCGCTGACGTCCGGCAGGATCCAGTCCGCTGGCGCGCCACGCTTTACGGCTGGATCGCCTGCTTCGCCCAGGGCACCGAGTTCTCGACTTTCGCCTTCTATCTGCCGGTGCTGTTTGTGATGGTCGGGGTCTCGTCGATTCTCGGCACCGATCTCGTGACCATGGCGCTCTATGTGATCGCGGCGATCTCGGGCTGGGTCGGGCCGCTGCTGATCCCGAAGATCGGACAACGCGGAATCAGCATCGCCGGCTTCGGCATCGTCTTCGTCTCCCTGCTGGTCGCGGCGTTCGCCCTCTATACGGACAACACGATGCTATTGCCCTTCGCCGCCGCGGCGATGTTGTGGGGCCACTATTGGGACGCCTCGAACGTCATGACTATCCCGGCCATGGTGGCGAAGCCGGAATACCGGGCACGGCGAGCGGCTTCGCCTACATGTTCGTCAAGCTGCCGTCTTTCCTGGCGATCTTCCTGTTTCCATCGGTGTTCGCGACAATCGGCAAGGCCAACGCCACGCTGCTCATCTCGATCTTTCCTCTGATCGGCCTCCTCTCGGCGATCTTCATCCTGCCGGAGGTCTACGGGTTCGAACACGACGCGGGCCCCGAGCCCGCGCCGCAACGGGCCTGAGGCCCGCGGATCAGACGGACTTCGTATTGAAGACCATCAGATCAACTCCGCCGTCGGCGAAGTTGCCGACGTCTGCGACCGCCGCCTGCCCCTCCGGCGATGCGAGCGCCATCTCAATCGCCTCGACGCTGTCGAACTCGAGGGTCGCGACGAGATGGATCCCGCCGGGTTCGAAAGGCAGGCCAACCGCGCCGTCGCTCACGAGGTAGCTGCGCAAGCCGGGAAGCTTCTTGGCGATCGGCACATGCTTGGCGAAGTAGTAATCGTTGAACGCGGCGACGTTTTTCGGGGTTTTATAGACGACGACGGCTGCGGCCATGAGCGCTTCTCCCCGCGGGAATTCATCGCCCTATGCGACCCGCCGCCCGCGCGCGGCCAGTTGATCGCGGAATTGGCCATTGCGCAACCCGGTCGCCCCCCGCGCTCGTGTCTTTCGCTAACTTTTACCATGAGGGGCGACGAATGGGCGCCAGGGACGAGAATTCGGAAGTCCATTTTAGAAGACACCGAAGAACATCGTCCGGCCGGCGCGAGTTTATGCGGTCACCCCGGCGCAGAATGCTGCTACGCCGTCGGCGCCGCGGGAGCATAAGGGCCCGCCGCGTCTCTCTCTCGTCGTCTTGCGCTTCGCCAATATCGGGGGAGAGGAGCAGAACTATTCCGTCAATGGGGTCACCGAAAGTCTGACCACCGATCTGTCGCGCATCAAGGGCGCTCTGGTCATCGCCCACAACACCGCCTTCGCTAACAAGGGGAAGGCGTTCGACGTGCGGGAGACCGGGCTTGATCTCAATGTGCGATACGCGCTCGGAGGCAGCGTCCAGCGCGGTGGCGATCGGATGCGCGTCAGCGTTCAGCCGCCCGATGTGGAGGCCGGGGCGCATCTCTGAGCCGAGCGTTTCGACAAGCCGGTCGCCGACTTCTTCGATATGTCTGACAGAGCCCTTAGAAATGCTTTGCGCTCGAGTAGGGGCCGGCTGGCGGCCGTCAAGGTGCAGAAGATCGAAAAATAGTAGACGAGCAGCATCGCCGGTCGCGGCTTGGGTTCGCGAAAAGCTCAACAAGACATCGCCACCAATGCCGCATAGTTCGCCGTCGAGATACGCGGATTTCGAACGCACCTCCGCGAGAGCGGCAACGACGCTCGGGTGTCTGTCGCTCCAATGCGGTCCCGTCCGTGTCTGCAAAGAATGCGTCCGTGCTCGATGTGTGCGGACATACGGAAGCCGTCGAGTTTGATCTCATGAAGCCGCGGGGGGCCACTGGGAGCTTTCTCGACGAGCTTACAGAGTTGGGGCGCAATCCAGCGTGCGAGGCGCATACTAAGCAATCAGCGTCTATGCCCGATGCCTATCCCGATCTCCAGCGCCTTTTGCCTGATGGCGCCTTCGGTCCTTTTCAGCACCTTCGCGACCTTGGAGACGGGCGTCCTCGCCTTTGAGTGCGCCTTGAGTTCGCGCACATCCTCCTTGGTCCAAGGACTGCGATGAGCGGTCTTCTTTCTGGGCATCTTTGCTGTTTCCTTCATGAAGTGGAAGCGACTAAGACTGGACCTATAGCTGCAGTCCTCGCACATTTATCACTTCCACGGCACGCGGGGATTATGCACACACCAAGCAGGTCGCCTAATTTTGTGCGAGGCAGATGCTCAGTCGGCCGGCACTCGCGCCGTGACGAACGAGCGCCACCGGTAAGGGTATGCGCCCTTTGGGGCGTCGGCGATGGTCTCAAGTTGTCGCCTTAGTTCGACATGGCGTCGGCAGCTCTGTGTTGCTCGCCGATGATCCGCTTCAGTTCGTCATTCTGGTCGACCTTCTCTGCCGACTCGCTCCAGTACGGAGGGTCAGTTACCTTGATAGGACCTCGCGGATGGCGGCGGCAGAATTTCATAAGGCTTCAAACATCGGCGAGCGCCGTCAGGGTTCGGTCCCGCGCTTCTAAGTCTCCCTCCGCATGGACTGGCTGAATGCAGACTTGAGTTGCGCCTGCTGCCAGATGCGCCCTGAGGCCGCGGGTAATCGTGGCCGGATCGCCCCAGAGCACCATCGCATCGATGAACCTGTCCGAACCGCCATCGCCGAGGTCGGCCTCCGTGAAACCCAGACGCAACCAGTTGTTGCGGTAGTTGGTCAAGGTCATATAGCGCTCCAGCTCCCTCCGGGCGAGGCTGCGCGCCGCGGCGGGGTCCGTCTGAAGGCAAACCTTCTGCTCCACCGCAAGCAGCTTGTCGGGCCCCAAGGCTGCTCTCGCCGCGCGCGTGTGTTCCGGAGTCACGTTATAGGGGACGGCGCCCGCCGTGCGCTCCGCGGCCAGCTTCAGCATCAGCGGTCCCAGAGCGGCGATCACGAGCGGCCAGTCCGCGGAGTTCCGACGAATCCCCATAGACCCCGTCGAGATAGCGGCGCATAGCCGGCACGGGCTTATCATAGACATGACCACGCAACCCCTCGACCATGGGCACGTGACTGACGCCAAGGCCGAGAATGAAACGATCGTCATAAAGGCCGGACAAGGTTCGCAGGCCGCGCCTAGCGGTGAAAGGGTCGCGCGCATAGATATTGGCGATGGAGCTGCCGATGATCAGCTGTGTCGTGTTCGCCAGCATGAAGCTGGCGATGGAGAGGGATTCATATCCGAGCGCTTCTGGGTACCAGAGTACCGAGTAGCCGAGTTCTTCAACCGTTCGTAGCAAGTGTCTGATCCCGGCTTCGTTCAAACGGTCAACCGGATACCAGACGCCTAGTCTTCCTAATCGCCTCATCATGTGAACTCCCCGAATGCGCCGCTTGCACACGCAAGATAAACGTGGTAACGTCTGGCTCGTCAGGTCCGCGCCAAAACTTCGTAGTGGAAACCGCTTCATCGTGGTCAGCATCTCGTCGGTGGTCGACCCGCCGAAACCAAAAACGATATTGCTCGCGCTTGAACGCGCGGAAAGGGCGATGTGGTCGTTGAACGCCAGATAGTCGAAGCTCATTCCCTCGCCGTCGGTGGCGGTCCGCGTCAGCGCTTCCGGGGGGGCCAAGGTCCCGGCGACCGACACATTGAAGCCGATCAGCATCCCGTCCGAGGGCTCCGAATCCGGGTTAATTCGCCTTAACCAGCCTTGCCCATCAGGATGGCGGCGAGCCTTTCGACGTCCCAGCTCGCGATTTTACGCCGGAGCTTGAGGCTCTTTGGTCGGGGCGGCTTGGTTGGCCGCCGGCAGGGCTTGATGGGAAGGTTCGGCGGGTCGCTAAGGTTTGTGGCGTTGCGCAGCCTGTTGATGGCGAACTTGCGGACGAGCGCCATGTTTTGCGCGCCGTAACCCTTTCGCACCCGCGACAGGTCCTCCTGGAAGGTCACGTCGAGCGTCCAGTGCACCATGTTCTCGATGCCCCAGTGGCCGCGGATGATCTGTCCGAGCGCGGTCGCGGAACGCGTGCTGGAGGTGATGAAGTAGCGCACGTCGAACCGGGAGCGATCCTTGAGCTCAGTCCGCGCTTCGACCCTGACGATGGCGCGCGCCTCGGGAAATCGAACCTCGCCGGGAAAGCGCCGGTCGCCGTCGAGCCAGTCGACCTGGCGCAAGACCGAGACGGCGCGGGTTTCTATGCGGCCGTGGCCCTTGTCGAGATCGACGTCGATCTCGACCTGCCCTTTGTCGGCCGCCTCGAAGGCGGCCTCGACATCCGCCTGCAGGGTCGGCTGATTGCCTTTGACGGCGAGCAGATAGTCGGCTCCCACAGCGCGGATCGATTGGGCGATCTGAGGATTGCAGGCGATGGCGTCGATGGTGACCACGGCGCCTTCGAGGCTGCGGCCGGCCGCGAGCTTCTCGAGCAGCACGGGGATCGCCGTCGTCTCGTTGCTTTTGTCGTCGACCGCCTCCTGCCCGAGAACCAGACGGCTGCCCGTGGCGAAGGCGGAAACGAGATGCAGCGCGGCCCGCCCCCTGGCGCGATCGTGGCTGCGCCGCACGGTCTTGCCGTCGATGGCGATCGCGTCGAGCGGCCCGGGCCAGCAGGCGCGAACCCAATCCATGAAGCAGGCGGCGAACAGTTCCGGATCGATCCGGTTCATCATGATGTTGAGCCAGCGCCCGGACGGAACCCCCCAGGCAAAGGGCAGGAAGCGGCGCAGGAACGCGAGATGGGCGTCGCCCCATTCCGAGATGGCGTCGAAACTGTCGCACTCGGCGATGGTGGCGCATACGCACACCAGCAGAACCTCGTCCAGCTTGTGCGCCACGCTTTCCGGACTGCGCTTGTCCTCGATCCGGGAAAAGTGGTCGAGCAAAAGCCGCAACCCCGAGGGTTCGGCGGCCGCGGCGTAGGGCCAGGTGTCCATCAGGCAGGCTCCGAATCGAGAGCCCCCATAGATTCAGCTATTCCACAATCCGTAAATCCCGTTAACCCGAGTTCGGAGCCCTGCATCCCGTCCACGACCGTTTGCATCTACCGCAGAGATACCACATCATTCGCCGTCAGCGTCCAGCTTGACGCGGACGCATGCCGAATAGCGTCAAAGGTGATTGTGGTGGGCCATTCGAGCGATGACGCACTTCTTGTTTGGCTCGAACAGGCCCCGCTCGCGGAGCTGATCGATGCCGCAGGCCGGCTGCGCGATGAGGGGCATGGCCGCCATATCTCCTATTCGCGCAAGGTGTTCATTCCGCTCACCCATCTTTGCCGGGATGTCTGCCATTATTGCACCTTCGCCCAGCGGCCTCGCGCGGGACGGTCTGCCTATCTCTCCCCGGATCAGGTGCTCGCCATCGCCCGCGCCGGAGCAGCCGCTGGCTGCACCGAGGCGCTTTTGACGCTCGGGGATAAGCCGGAGCTGCGCTACAAAGCCGCCCGCGACGCGCTGGTCGCGCTCGGATACGAGACCACCATCGATTATCTGCAGGCGATGTGCGCGCTTGTGCTGCGAGAGACAGGACTGCTGCCGCACGCCAATCCCGGAATCATGAGCCGGTCCGAGATGGCCGGCCTGCGGACGGTGTCGGCCAGCCAGGGCATCATGCTGGAATCCCTCAGCGCTCGGCTGTGCGAACCGGGCGGAGCCCATTATGGCTCGCCCGATAAGCGGCCCGAGGCGCGTCTCGAGACTCTGCGGCTGGCGGGCGAGCTGCGCGTGCCGTTCACGACCGGGATCCTGATTGGCATCGGCGAGACACGGGCCGAGCGCCTCGAGGCGCTATTCGCCATCCGCGATCTGCACCGCCGTTTCGGGCATGTTCAGGAGGTCATCGTTCAGAATTTCCGCTCCAAGCCCGGCACGAAACTCGCCCGCGCCTTGGAGCCCGATCTGGACGACTTGCTCTGGAGCATCGCCGCCGCGCGCCTGATACTGGGACCTACGATGAACATCCAGGCGCCCCCCAACCTGTCGCCGGGCGTCTATCCGCAGCTGATTGCGGCGGGGATCAATGATTGGGGCGGGATCTCTCCGGTCACCCCGGATCATGTCAATCCGGAGGCGCCGTGGCCGGCGATCACGGAGCTTGCCGAGCGCACGGCCGCCGCCGAGAAGCTCTTGATGCACCGGCTGCCGATCTATCCCTCGTACGCGCGCGACCTCACGAACTGGGCGGCGCCGGAGATCGCCACGCAGGTGCGCCGTTTGAGTGACGCCGAGGGGCTGGCGCGCGACGACGATTGGGCGCCGGGCACAATGCGGACTCCGCGGGCTCCGACGGTCCACGCGCGCTCGGTCGATCCGGCGATCGAGGACACCATCGAACGCGCTCTGGCAGGCAACCGCCTGGATGCGCCTCAGATCATGCGGCTGTTCGCGGCGCACGACGCCGACTACCACCGGGTCGTTTCCGCAGCCGATGAGCTTCGCCGCGCAACGAGCGGCGATACGATCCGCTACGTCGTCAACCGCAACATCAACTATACGAATATCTGCTACTATCGTTGCCGGTTCTGCGCCTTCTCGAAGGGTAAGACGCAAGAGGCGCTGCGCGGCGCGCCCTATGACCTTGCTCTCGAAGAAATCGTCCGCCGCGCGACCGAGGCATGGGAGCGAGGCGCGACCGAAGTATGCCTTCAAGGTGGCATCCATCCGGAATACACGGGCGAGACGTATCTCGGCATTTGCCGCGCCATCAAGGCGGCGGTCCCGGAGATGCACATTCATGCCTTCTCGCCGTTAGAGGTCACGCAGGGCGCGGCCACGCTCGGAATACCGATCCGGTCGTTTCTGGAGCAGCTCAAAGGCGCCGGTTTGAATACCTTACCGGGTACCGCCGCCGAGATCCTGGATGACGAGGTGCGCGCCGTAATCTGTCCGGACAAGGTGAACACGGCAGAGTGGCTCGAAGTTGCCAGGACGGCGCATAGTCTCGGCCTGCGAACGACGTCCACGATCATGTATGGGCATATCGAGCATCCCCTCTCCTGGGCGCGGCATCTGCTGGCCCTGCGGGATTTGCAGATGGAGACCGGCGGCTTCACGGAATTCGTGCCGTTGCCTTTCGTGCATATGGAAGCGCCGATGTATCTGCGAGGCGCGGCCCGGCGCGGGCCGACGTTCCGCGAAGCGGTGTTGATGCATGCGGTGGCGCGGCTGGCGCTGCATCCGTACATCACGAACATCCAGACGTCCTGGGTCAAGATGGGGCCTCAGGGGGCGGCAGCGTGCCTCAAGGCCGGCGCCAATGATCTCGGCGGCACTTTGATGAACGAGAGCATCTCCCGCGCCGCGGGCACTGAGCACGGTCAGGAATTTCCGCCCGAGGCCATGGAGGAACTTATCCTATCGCTTAGGCGCACCCCGGAACAGCGGACCACGCTGTACGGCCCGGCGCCGGCAGAGCGGCGGGCCGCGTCGCTGAACGCCGCCCCTCTGGCTCCTGTCGTTTTGACGCCGCCCCGGAAACTCATTGCGGCGGAATAGGCCCTACCGAGGATCTTGGCCCGCCGCCGGAAGGCGGCTGGCGACGCCCGATTGTTTGAGGAAGGCCAGCGTCCGGGTGGGTACAGGCGGCGACATTCTCAGGAAGGCGAGAAGATCATTGGGATGGTCGATATCCATTCCGATCCCCGGTTGGCGGACGATGAGCGGCTCGATCCCATGGCTTCGCGCCGCATCAAGATGCGGGTAGAAACTGTTGTCGCCGAAACGCAGCGGAACGACATCCGGCGGCGAGCAGACGATCGTGTTGGATCCGAGATCGTCATGCGCGGGCACGATAGTGAAGGCCGGCGCGGGCCGATGCGCCGCGAGGGTCGCAGCGATCTCGGCTGACGACAGTCGCGGAATGTCGCCGGGCATTGTCATCATGCCTGTTTGGCCCTCGCGAGCGAGGAGGCGCGCAGCGGCCGTCACGGCGCCGGTATGGCCTTCGCGCGCAGCGTCTGTGACGACGCGGGCGCCGTAGTGGCTGGCGAGCGATGTCGCGACCGGATCGACCGTGACTACAAGAATGCCGGCAAGCTGCCCGACCGCGCTCAAGGCGTCGAGTACATCCTCGAGCATTGTCGTCGCGAGCGCGCGGCGTTCCTCAGCGCTCAGGCATGACGACAGCCGCTGCTTGGCGCCCGCCAGTTCCTTAACCGGCACCACGGCCCAGATCCCGCTCACGCGACGATGTCCCGGCCGCGTTTCAAAGAGGCAAGCGCACTTGCCGCCTCGAGGACGACGCGAGCCAGTTCCTCGCGCTCGGCGAGATTCGTCATCAGAGTGGGAGCCAGCGTCACCCTCGGCGCCACCTGAGCCGCCTCCTCCGCGTCTTCAAGATCCATCACATACCCATCGAGCAGATCGCCATAGCGCTTCGCCACCGTGGCGGCGGCTCGGCGCCATTCCCAGTTCCGTCATCATTTTCGCCGTCGGACCCTTGACCGCGCGACCGCCTATGATTGGGGAAACCGCTATGACAGGCGCGAGGCAGGCGGAAATGGCCTCACGCGTCCCTGGGACCGCCAAAATGGGCTCGACACTGATGAAGGGGTTGGACGGGCAGATGATCACCGCGCGCAACCTTTCGTCGCGCAAGGCCGCCAGAAGGTCAGGATGAGGGCGCGCTTCGTCCGCGCCCTTGAAGGCAAGCTCCCGGACGACAGGGCGGCATTGAAGACGCACGAAATAATCCTGAAAATCGAGCCAACCCTCATCCGTTCGCAATCTGGTGCGCACCGGATCATTGGTCACCGGCAGCACGCAGGGACCGACGCCGAGGCGCCGGCAGAAGTCGGCGGTGATGGCGGACAGGGTCTCGCCCAGCCGCAGCCGACGGGTGCGCTCGACATGAACCGCGAGGTCTCGATCGCCAAGGCGGAACCAATCCTCGCCGCCGAGCGCGGCGAGTGTTTCCATGAACGACCATGTCTCGTCTCGCCGACCCCATCCCAGTTTCGTGTTGTCGAGGCCAGCTAGCGTGTACATCAACGTGTCGACATCCGGCGACACATGCAGGCCGAGATGCTCGAAATCATCGCCGACGTTGGCCACGACAAGCAGATTGTCGGCGGCCACGATCCGGCTCAGGCCAAGAGCGAGCTTCGCGCCGCCGATGCCTCCGGATAGGGCGACCACGAGATCCCGAACTCATCGAAACAGATCCTCATTTGGCGGACGAATGATGCTGGCTGCCGCCAATTCCGGAGCGGACCAGCGCAAACCGCGGATCAGGATCGCCGGCAGCGCCTCATCCGCCTGGCCCATCAAGAGCGAGGCGGCGGCGGCGACTTCATCCGCGAAACCGATGACGCTGACCTCGAGCCTTCGGCCATACAGGTCGAGCCGTCCGCGCAGATCGATCAGCGCGGGGAGACCCGCAGCCCCGATCGCGACGCCGGCGGTTCCCTGGCGCCAAGGACGCCCGAAACTGTCGTTGATGACCACCGCAACATCTACCCCTGCCAGCGCCGCGAGTCCCCGACGCAGGGTCTCCGCACTCCGATCCGGATTCTCCGGCAACAAAAGCACGCGCTGGGAGCCGTCCGGAGCCGCCACGTTTGACTGGTCCACCCCGCCGTTCGCCATGATGAAGCCGAGTCTGTGTTCAACGATCAGGACGCCGCGGCGCGCCCGCACGACGCGAACCGACTCCGATAGAATGACCTCCACAAGCCGCGGGTCCTTGTCGACATCCGCCGCAAGCGCGACCGCCTTTGCGGAGGGCTCGATCGTCGCGAGGTCCACCACGCGACCCTCGGCCTTCGAGACGATTTTTTGCGCAACGACAAGCGCATCTCCGGCGCGCAGAGTGACGCCGTTCAGCTCGAGGGCTGACGCAATCAGTTCGATCAGGTCATCGCCGGCCCTGATCAAGGGCAGGCCCGGTAGGGGAATGACCTCCAAAGCAGTCATGCGCCCTTCGGCGTTTCGTCTGGCTCGCCGAAGCGGCGACGCAGGCGAGGCAGAACGTGCTCCGCGTACAGCCGGATGAACCGCTCCTGATCAGGACCCGGCGCGTGAAAGACCAGGTGCCTGAAGCCGAGATCGATGTAATAGCCAACCTGCTCGACATGCTCGTCCGGATCGGTCGAGACGATCCAGCGGCTGGCGGCGCGTTCCGCGGAGAGCTCAGCCGCGAGGCGCTCCATCTCCTCCGGGCTATGGACCGAAGTCTTCTCCTCCGGCGTCAAGGCGAGAACCGCCCATTGGCGGGTATCCTCCGAGAGCGCGCTTCCTATCCGTGTCGAACGAAACCTTGACCTCCATCATCCGCGACATAGTCGGGCGCCCGGTCGCCGGCCGCGCCGCGCCCCTCCAAAACCTTCGGCAAGATCGTCTCCGTATAGAGCTCGCGCGCCTTGCCGCTGGTGCAAATCAGGCCGTCGCCCATTCGGCCGGCATATTTCGCGATCAGCGCGCCAGCGGCGGCGATGTAGATTGGGACGGGCGTCGCGGGACGGTCATAGATGGTGGCGTCCTGGGTGCGATAATATTGGCCTTCGAACGTCACCCTCTCCTCGGTCCAGAGCCGACGTATCAGGGTGACAGCCTCACGCAGACGCGCGAACCGTTCCTTGAAATCCGGCCACGTCATGCCGGTCGAAGGAACCTCGTTCAGCAATTCGCCGGTGCCGACGCCGAGCACGACCCGATCCGGGAAACATGACGCCCGAGAGTGGCGAAAGCTTGCGCCACGACCGCGGGGTGATAGCGAAAGGTGGGCGTCAGCACGCTCGTGCCGATGGCGATGCGCGAGGTCCGTCGCCCCGAGGGCGCCCAGCCACGCGAGCGAGAAGGGCGCGTGGCCGCCGTGATGCTTCCATGGCTGGAAATGGTCGCTGATGAAGACCGAGTCGAAGCCCGACTGTTCCGCGAGCCGGGAAAACTGGAGCAATTCCGTCGGTCCGAATTGCTCCGCCGACGCCTTGTAACCTAGCTTGAGCACAGGTCCGTCTCCGACGTCATGGGGATGGCCTTGCGGCCGAGGCCGATATACTAGCGCAGTCAGACGCTCTCGGCGAGGTTTCGTCCTCGCATAGGCCGGAACGGATTGAAGAATGAACTCAGCTTTCGGAGTGCGTCCCCGCCCTCGTTGCGGGGGTGGGGGGTCTCGCGGTTCTCTCAGTTTAAATCGGCGCGACCGCGAAACGGCCGTGAGAGCCCCCTCCCAAACACCTCCCCCACAAGGGGGAGGAGATCACCCGCGGCCACGGCCGTGTTCAGTCGATCGCCCTGCTCGCGTGGGGCGGTTGTCTGCTTGTTGGAGAGCATGTGATGAAACTCGGCGTCAGCTTGCCTTTGTCCGATATCGGCGGCGACCCCGCCACGGTCCGCGTGTTCGCCCAGGCGGCCGAGGCGGCCGGTTACGATCATCTCGCCGCCCCCGATCATGTCTTGGGGGTCAACGTCGCGAGTTCGGCCTGGATGGGGCGCGCGCAACACCTCGGCCGATCTCTTTCACGACCCTTTCGTCCTGTTTGGATTCCTCAGCGGCTGCACGGCCAGAATCGGCTTCTCGACCCAGGTGCTGATCCTGCCCCAGCGACAAACGGCGCTGGTCGCCAAACAGGCCGCTTGTCTCGACGTGCTGAGCGGCGGCCGGTTTCGTCTGGGGATCGGGATCGGCTGGAACGAGGTCGAGTTCGTCGGTCTGAACGAGGATTTTCGCAATCGGGGCCGGCGATCGGAGGAGCAGGTGCAGGTCATGCAACGCCTGTGGGCCGAGCCGCATGTGAGCTTCGAGGGGCAGTGGCATCGCATCGACGACGCCGGCGTCAATCCGCTGCCGACCTCCCGCCGTATCCCGATCTGGTTCGGGGGGCATCATGACCTCACGCTCCGTCGCATCGCCAAATGGGGCGACGGATGGATGATGAACGCCCATCCCCCCGGCGCCGCCGCCGAGGCGGAGTTCGCCAAGCTGCGCGCCTACGCCAGAGAGGAGGGCCGCGACCCCGCGAGCATCGGCGTCGAGGTCTGGGTTTCCGCCGGCGCCGGCGACGAGGCGAGCTGGCGGAAGGAGCTCGAGCTCTGGAAGCGCGCCGGCGTCACGCACGTCACGCTCAACAACGCCTTCGCGCGGAACCACCACAAGCGCATCGCCTCGCGCTCGCTGCCGGCCCATCTGGCCGCCATCGAGCGCTACCGCAACGCGGTCGCCGACCTCTTGTGAGGTCAGCCCTGGGCCTGCACCGCGGTGGGCTCGATTTCAAACGTGACCCTGACCTGGCCGGGTTGGGCCCACGGATATTTTTCCTTCCCGAGGTATTTCTTGGCGAGGGAATCGATGTGGGCCGATGCGCCCTCCTCCTTCACGTGCTCGACCCGGCCGCGGATTTGGATGTAGCGATAGGGATTGTCGGGGTCGAGGATCGAGAGCGCCACGGCCGCGCCCTCCTGCATATTACGCGTCTTCACCCGGCCCTTTGCCGAGTTGATCCAAATCTTTCCGTTCGTGTAGTCGAACCATACCGGCGTAACCTGGGGCGTTCCGTTGGGCATGATCGTCGCCAGATGGGCGAAGGCCGCTTTCTTCTGCAGTAGATCCATATAGTCCGCGGGCATCGCCACCATAATCGTCTCCCATTCGTTTGCGCTTTCCGGCGCAGCGTCTCGCTCGATCGCCAACGTAGCCGCCGCGGCCCGACATGGAAAGGGCGCGGCTTCTTTGCGATCGCGGGCGCGTTCGCCCAATTGGCCAATTCGCGGCGAGGCGTTATGCTCCATGCCGCGTCGAAGGAGAGCACGATGGCTGAAGCAAAACTCGCTCCGAGCATGCCGAACTGGATGGTCGAGCACGCAAACCGCTACATCGCCAGCGGGGGAACCGACGGGCACATGTACAAGATCAACGTGCCCGGTCGCGGCGAGATCACGGCGCCGGCGCTGTTGCTGACCACCACCGGCCGAAAGTCCGGCGACAAGTTCATCTTCCCGCTGTTTTACGGCTCGGACGGCGATAACTATTTCATCGTCGCCTCGAAGGGCGGCGCGCCCGAACATCCGGGGTGGTATCGCAACATCCTCGCCAATCCGGAGGTCGACGTGCAGGTCGGCACCAAGAAGCTGAAAGCGCGCGCCAGAACGGCGACGGGCGAGGAACGCGCGCGCCTTTGGAAAAAAGCCCTCGAATTCTGGCCGCCCTACGCCGATTATCAGCTCAAGACAGAACGCGAGATACCGGTGGTGGTGCTGGACCCTATCCATTGAGCACGGGTGTTTTGCGGCTACAGCACAGTAGCGACGCCAGCTTCGCTGATTATTCGTTCACTCTTTGCATCCACGATGCCGCTCATAAATTGACGAAGCCGGACAAATCACCGAGAATCGGGTTTGAAGCGCTATCTGCCCTGGCGCGTTGGCTTGGATCCCGCGATGAGCGATCTGCCGGCGTCGATCTGGACCCTGTTGCCCCCGGAACGAAGGGGACGCATAGCGACGCTCCTGGGTCAGATGGCTTTGCATCGGATGCGCAGCTCCACGGTCGCCACGGAGACGTCCAATGACGGATGCCGGCCTTGTCCAGCGTCGCAGTGGCTCGTTCTGCGACAAGATTGTCCGGCGCCATCAAGATCGTCTGGCGATCGTCTACGTCCGCCAATCCACGGCGCAGCAGGTTGAGCGCCATCAGGAGTTGACTAGGCTGCAATATGCCCTCGCGGACCGGGCGGCGCAGTTCGGCTGGCTGCGCGAGCGGATCGTCGTCATCGACGACGATCTCGGACGCTCCGGCGCAAGCGTCGAGGGACGCCTGGGCTTTCAGCGGCTGGTCGCCGAGGTCGGGCTCGGCAAGGTCGGCCTCGTGCTCGGGGTGGAGATGTCGCGGCTGGCGCGCTCCTGCCGGGATTGGCATCAGCTTCTGGAGATCTGCGCGCTCTTCGACACGCTGATCGCCGACGTCGACGGGGTGTATGATCCGGCCAACTACAACGATCGCCTCCTTTTGGGTCTGAAAGGAACGATGTCGGAAGCCGAGCTTCATATCCTCAAGGCAAGAATGCTGGCGGGCCGGAAAGCCAAGGCGCGTCGGGGCGAGCTCGGCAAGCCCGTGCCTATCGGTTATGTGCGCCGTCCCTCGGGCGAGGTCGTCTTCGATCCCGACGAGCAGGCGCAGGCGACGGTCCGCCTGGTCTTCGACCTGTTCGATCGCTTCAGGACGGTCGGCAAGGTGATGACCTACCTGGTCGAGCACGACATCCGCATGCCGGTGCGCCGGCGCGATGGCGCGGGCAAGGCGAGCTGGAATCGCGGCGCCTCCAGTCGCCCGACCTTGCTCAATTTCTTCGCCAATCCGATCTATGCGGCGTCTACGCTTACGGCGTGCGTGCGGTCGAGAGGCGAAAGCAAAAGCCAGGCCATCCGGGAACGTGACGCCGACCGCCGCGCGCCGACGAGGCCGAAGTCTTTTTGCACGATCGGTTGCCCGGCTACATCAGCTTCGAGCGCTATGAGCGCAATCAGGCGCAGCTGAAGGCCAACAAGGCGGCGGGCGCCGGGACGGTGCGGGCGGGAAGCGCGCTTCTCTCCGGCGTGCTGATCTGCGGCCGCTGCGGTCTGCGCATGTTGGCGCAATACAACAACAACGGCCACGCCGCCCGCTACGTCTGCTCGCAAATGCAGAGCTGCTACGGCGAGGCGTTCTGTCAATCGCTGACGGCAGCGCCGCTCGACGCGCTGGTCTCGGGCCTCGTTTTGCAGGCGCTCGAGCCGGCGGCGATCGAGGCAAGCCTGGCGTTCGCCGACAACCTCGAGGCCGAGCGCGCCGCGCTCGATCGCCATTAGCGACAGCGGCTGGAGCGCGCAGACTACGAGGTCGAGCGCGCGCGCCGGCAATATGCCGCCGTGGAGCCCGAGAACCGGCTGGTGGCGCGCACGCTCGAACGCGACTGGGAGAAGGCCTTGACCGAACAGGCCCGTCTCGAGGCGGAGCATGAGCGCGTCAAGCGCGCGCGCAAGGAGGCTCCCTCTGCAGCCGAGCTGGCCGCGATCCGTGATCTGTCGCAGGATCTGCCGGCGCTCTGGCGCGCCGAAACCACGACGCAAGCCGAGCGCCAGACCATCGTGCGCCTGCTCATCGAACGGGTTCTGGTCGAGGTCGTCGACGCCACGGAAAAGGTTCGTGTCGAGTGTCATTGGCATGGCGGCTTCCCGGACGCGCAGACGCTGACGCGGCGGCCGCCCTGGTCGCGTCGCTGAGCACTTACGCAGCGTTAACCGGGCGCGCCGCGGAGTTGCGCCACGAAGGCCGCGGGTCCGCCGGGAACGCCGAGAGCCGGAGTGCCGAGATCATGACCGAGCGGACGCCCCCTCCCTCGCGGTCGATCCTCAGCTCGATGCGCTCGCCGCCGTCCTGCCGATGGACCGGCGCGCGTCACATAAACAGCGGCTCTTTCGCGAGCCCCTTGTAAAGCGAGGCGACCTGCTCGCCGTAGCCGTTGTAGATCAGCGTCGGGCGCAGTTGCCCGTCGTTGAGAAACGTCTCTTTGGCCTGGCTCCAGCGCGGATGCGGCACGACCGGGTTGACGTTGGCCCAGAAGCCGTATTCCTCGGGGCCGAGGGCCTCCCAGAACGTCTCCGGCCGCTTGTCGACGAACGAGACGCGCACGATCGACTTGATCGACTTGAAACCGTATTTCCATGGAGTCGCCAGCCTTATCGGCGCGCCCTGGACCTTGGCGAGCGGCTTGCCATAGGCGCCGGTGACGACGAAGGCGAGGTCGTTCGTCGCCTCGGCCATGGTCAGGCCCTCCACATAGGGCCATGGCATGAACGACCGCTGGCCCGGCGCCATCTTCTTGTCGAGGAACGTCTCGAAGCGGACATAGGTAGCCGAGGACAGAGGCTTGGCGAACGCGACCAGCTTCTTGAGCGGGAAGCCCGTCCAGGGGATCGCCATCGACCAGGCCTCGACGCAGCGGTGGCGATAGAGACGCTCCTCGAGCCCCATCGCCTTGATCAGCGCGTCGATGTCGACAGTTTGCTCCTTCTCGACGAGGCCGTCGAGCTTGACCGTCCAGGGACGGGTCTTCAGCGCGCTCGCGTCGATGTGCTTGCTGGTGCTGAACTCGTAGAAGTTATTGTAGTTTAGGTTGTACTTCTCCGGGGTGACGTCGCGGTCGAGCGTGTAGGCCGGATTGCGCTTCGCCGGATAGAGCGCGACGGAGGGGTCGGCGTCCTCCGCTCGCGCCGGGCACACGGCAAGCGCGCCCGCGGCGCCGACGCCGGCCAGGAACGAACGCCGGTCGAGGAAAAGCGCCTCCGGCGACGCCATGCCCGCCGGAATCTCCCATCCCTTTCGCCGAATGACATGCACGGGCCGGTCTCCTTGCGATTCGATAACGGGGCCGGCGGAGGTTGTTTCTCCGTCAACGACCTCTTTTCGACGCGAGGATGGCGATTGTTACGTGCTTCGCAGCGCGGAGCTTTCGCTCAAACCTTCTCGACCTGGCCGTATTCCAGGTCGACCGGGGTCGCGCGGCCGAAGATCGACACCGCGACCTTGACCCGCGAGCGGGCCTCGTCGATTTCCTCGACAACGCCATTGAACGAGGCGAAGGGGCCGTCGGCGACCCGAACATTTTCCCCGATCTCGAACCGGATCGAGGCCTTCGGCCGCTCGACGCCCTCAAGGACCTGACCCTTGATGCGAGCGGCCTCGTGGTCCGGAATCGCCATCGGCTTCTTGTCGGCGCCGAGGAAGCCGGTGACTTTCGGCGTGTTCTTGATGAGGTGGTAGACCTCGTCGGTCAGGTCGCATTTGACCAGCACGTAGCCCGGGAAGAATTTCCGCTCAGAGTTGATTTTGCGCCCGCGGCGCACCTCGACGACGTTCTCTGTCGGGACCAGAATTTCCTCGAACTTGCCGTCGAGCCCGCGCTGATGCGCCTGCTCACGGATCGACTCGGCGACTTTCTTCTCGAAATTGGAATAGGCGTGGACGATGTACCAGCGCATGCTCATGTTATTCATTGTCCGTTCGTCGGGCGCGGCAGCCGCAGCTGAAGGCATGGCTTAGCCTCCCCTGCCGAAACCGAGCACCAGCGCTACGGCCGTCCGCAGCACCTCGTCGACGACCAGGAAAAACAGGCTCGTGAACACGACCAGCAGGAGCACAAGCCCGGTGGTGACGAGCGTCTCGCGCCGCGTCGGCCAAATGACCTTCTGGGCCTCCGAGCGCACCTGCTGGATGAATTCAAACGGATTTGCCATGTTGTTTTCGGTTCATTCCGATCGGATCGCGGCGCGGCCTCATGCGGCGCTCGGCCAGAAAAGTTCGCGGCGCGGGACCTCCCGGCGCCGCGCCACCGAAGCCTCATATAGGAAAAGCCGGGTGGACGCCAACAGAAATGTGAGCTTTCAGCTTTGGCTGACGGGATCGTCCCTCATTCCACTGGGCGGCGCGCGATCATCAGCAGTCCGATCCCGTCGTCCGTGTCAATTCTCGGCATGCGGAGCAGCCTCGACGCCGCGATCCCGGCCAGCGCCGAGATCAGCGACGCCGCGTGCCAAGTGAGCGCCGGGCGGAAATGAACGTCGCGACATTTGATCGGCGAGAAGCGTTCGATCCAGTAGATCACGGAATCGCTTCCAAAACGGGACGTTTTCGACGCTCATGACATCGGCCCCGGCGCTCTTCGCGAGTTCGCGTAGCGCGGCGTCGGTCCACCAGGTCAGATGGTGCGGCGGGGCGTTGATCAGGAAATTTGGAATCCGGGTCATGGCCGAGGGGACACGAGGGACGCTGACGCAGACGAGGCCGCCCGGCTTCGCCGCCTCAACGAGTTCGGCGAACAGGGCCTTCGGGTCGCGGACGTGCTCGACGACCTCAAAGCAGCATACGACGTCGTAGCCGCCGGCGGCGTCGACGAGATGCTGAGCGAGCGTCTCGCCGCGAACGTCCGCGATCGAGGCGTGGGCGGCCATATGAGGATCGAGTCCGGTGTAGTCGGCCTCGGCGACGCACCCTCGGAAACCGCCGAGACCGCAGCCGACGTCGAGGACCCGCGCGCCCGCAGGAACGTGCATGGCCGCCATCAGGAATACCTGGCGCACTGTTTCGGCGTTTATAAAACGGCGGCGCTTCAGCCCGGCGAACAGACCTGAATAGAATTCGTGATCCCCCTCCTGCGGCGGATCGAAAAAATAGAGCCCGATCGGCGACTCCCACAGGCCGAAGCGCTTCACGCCGGCGAAACTGCCACGCACGTCGACCCCGAAGGCGATGCGCCAGAGGTCGACGAGCAGCCGGCTTACCACCCACTGCACAAGCCGGACCGCCGGCTTCCCGGTCACCGGGCAAAGCGGCGTCGCTTCGGCGGCAGCCGACATCGCAGGGCGCTCAAGTCCGGAAGTGTTTCGACAGTTTCAGCCCCTGGTGCTGGTAGTTCGAGGTCTCGCCCGCCCCGTAGAGTTCGTCGGCCGCGTCGGCGAGCTGCTCGAATACCAGTCGCCCGACCGGCTGCCCATCCTCGATGAGGAAGGGGACGTCGCGGCTGCGCACTTCGAGGACCGCTCTCGCGGCGGGCCGCCCGTCGACGCCCTGCCCGAAACCCGGGTCGAAGAAGCCCGCGTAGTGGACACGGAACTCGCCAATGGCCGGATCGATCGGCGCCATTTCGGCGGCGAGATCAGCAGGGATCTGCATCTTCTCGCGCGAGGCCAGGATGTAGAACTCGTCAGGGTCGAGAATCAGACGACCATCATCACGCGCTCGAATGGGCTCCCAAAAATCTTCCGCAACGTATGCGCCGGGGCGATCAACATCAATCACGTTGCCGTTTTTGATCGCGCGATATCCGACCACACCACCGGGTAATCCTCTGAGCGCAACCCGGAGAACTAACCCTTCCCTCACCTCCAAATCCGAGTCTACGAGATTGCTCTGCATATGGTATCTTTTCAGCTCATCGTCGCTAAGCGCGAAGCTAAGCCGACCCATTTGTTGAGAATTTCTGTTCCGGAACCGTATCTGGCTCAGTTTCGACCCCTCACGAACCCGAACGCTGAAACTACGGGGCGAAATTTCCAACCAAAGCTCTCCGCAGTAGCCGAGTGGCACCTCGTCAAAGGCTTCAGCTCGATTCACAATCAGCCGAGTAAAAATATCAAGCCTACCAGTCGAACTCTTCGGATTCGCGGCGCCAGAGATGCTCGGAAGAAGCGCTACATTTTCTGTGATCCGAGCTATGTACACAATCCCTTTCTCCAATACTGATCCCTCTCCTGCAAGAGAGATAGGCTCTGGGTTGAGTGCAAGAAGATGCTCTTTTACTGTTCTCTGTCGTCCAGGCAAGAAACTTGCTCGAACGCGGTACGCCTCCTTTGACAGACGCAAATCAAGGCTTGCCGGCTGATACTGAGATTCGTCGATTTGCTTCGTAGCCACTATGAGCTTGCGGCGCATCATTGCTTTGATTTTGCGCCGACCGAAGAGCCCATATGGGGAGCCGAAGTCTTTGTCCCCCGCATATAGATCGGACGAATTGAGAGACAACGGTAAGGAGGTATGAGTGGGTTTCGCCATCGGAGTCGCTGAAAGCTTCGTGGCTTGTTATCTTGTCGTTGATGAAACGCCAAGGCCGGCGACATCGACAGCGACGGCTGTCTGAGATTGTCATCGTCCCACGCCCTTGGCTAGTCGTTAGCGTCAAATGAATTGGTGGTATTTTTCTGAATTTCTGTCGCCGCGGCAGCAGCTATGGAGGTCGATTCATGGCTGGGACGAGCAGCGCCAGCCATTGTCGAGGACAGAAGACGAATATTGCAGTCAATCCTTGTGACCCCAACGCCTTACGAAAAGATCTTCACACAGTGAAGCTTTCTGAGCGTCGAAATTCCCTGCCTACCCCCTGCGCAGGGAATTCAAATTCCCTGCCTACCCCTCCCCCCGCCTGTCGGCATCGCCGCACAAACGTTTGATCTTACGAACATTAGACCGATTTTGAGCGTCGCGGGGGCGCGCGTTTTTCCCGCAGCCAGGGAAACGCAGGGAAAAGCAGGGAAGCAGGGACCGAAAGCGCCCGAGTCAAATTGAAAAAGCTATACCCCAGTTTGAGTGACTCGGGCGACTAGAATTGATCGGCCGGGAAAGGCGATTTGACTCAAAAACGAGTTGACACCCGAGGACCGTGGCTTTGTTTTGGGCGCCCGATCGGCTAGCTTCGCCGTTCAGCTCGCGAGGAGACCATGGCGCAGATTCTTGTCGTCGAGGATGAGCCGCTGGTCAGCGCGATCACCGAGGAGTGGCTCGTCGAATTGGGACATGTCGTGGTCGGGCCGGCCGCAAACCTGACGTCGGCCCTCGAACTCGCCGCGACGCCGATCGATGGGGCGATCATCGATGTCTCGCTCGGCCGGCAGAGCGGCTACCCGGTGGCCGAGCTTCTGGCCGCGCACGGCGTTCCATTCGTCTTCGCCACCGGCTACGGCCAGGAGGGCCTCGATCCGGCGTGGCGCGGCCGCGCGACGCTGATGAAGCCGTTCGAGTTCGAAACCTTCCGCACTGCAGTCGAGCGAATGCTGCTGGCGGGCGACTGACGCGATCAGCCGGCGCCGCAACCCGTCGCGGGACGGGTAGGAAAGGCCGAGAGCGGCGACTCCCGCCGCGATCCTGCCTCATTTGACGGCTCGGCGACGAAGGGCCATCTGTCCGCCATGACCGACGTCTCCATCCCGGCGGCCTTCGGGGCGGGCCTCATCTCGTTCGTCAGCCCTTGCGTGCTGCCGCTCGCTGCGCCCTATCTCTGCTATCTCGCCGGCGCCAGCGTCGAGGCTCTGGTCAACGAGGGCGAGGTCAAGGCCCGGAGGGACATTTTCGTCACCGCGCTCTTGTTCGTCGCCGGATTCACGACCGTGTTTGTCGCCTTCGGCGCGACCGCTTCGCTGCTCGGCGCGGTCTTCCGCCAGTGGAGCCACGCGCTGTCGATCGCAGCCGGGATCGGCGTCATCCTGATGGGTCTGCATTTTCTCGGCGTTTTCCGCATCGGCGCAATGCTGCGCGAGGCGCGCATTGAGATCGGGCGGCCGGCTGGCGCATGGAGCGCCTATCCCATGGGCATGGCCTTCGCGCTCGGTTGGACGCCCTGCATCGGGCCGATCCTCGCGACCATCCTCGCCGTCGCCGGGAGCCGCAACACGGTCGGCGCCGGCGCCGGCCTCCTCGCCGTCTACAGCTTGGGCCTCGGCCTCCCCTTCATCGCCGCCGCCGCGGCGATCGGCCCGTTCATGCGAGCTTCCAACGTAATGAAGAAGCGGTTCGGCGCGATCGAGAAGACGGTCGGCGTGCTTCTCGTCGCGACCGGCGTCCTCTTCCTCACCGGCGGCTTCCAGAATATTTCTCTCTGGCTGATCGAGACATTTCCGCAGTTCGGGCAGGTCGGATGAGACCTACACGAAAGTTTCAGCCGCCTGGAGGCCGAGACGGGGCTGGCGTTTCATGAAATCCTGGGACGACCTCGGGAGTTGCGAATTTGGTTGCTTAGAGGATGCTCATTGTATGTTCCAGAGCAGAAGGGCCGCGGAAGGGCTTTTCGGGCCTCCAGCGCAGGCAATCGCAGGTCGACTGCACTTGGTTGCCCATCAGTGGCGCTTCGTTGAAGACAGACGGCTTCCGCTTCGTCGAAAAAGCCGCTCATCGAGGAGCCTTACACGAAATTTCCAGTCGGAGAGGTGGATCGGAACTTTCGTGCGAAACGGGGCCGGCGCGGGCGGTGGCCAACTCCGGATCGGGCTACGGATCGGGCGCCCTGCTCTGCGGGCCCGATCGCGCCCGCCTGGAGGTCCGTCCGCCTTCGCTTGTCGACCGTGACGTGACAAGCTCGCGTGCCCAATCTCCTGCCGATAGTCTACAATCGTGCCGGCCGAGGCGCATGGCGGACTAATGAGCTTCCTGGATCACCTCGCATTCGGACCCGGCCGCGATCGACGGGCGTGGGCCAGGGTTCTCCTGATGGCGGTCGCCGTTCTGGCGGTCGCCGCCGCGATCCTCTATTTCACCGTCTCCGGCGACTACGGGTTCCTCAGGGCATCCGTCTTTACCGGGGCGCCGACGGGACAATATTACGCGACCGGGGAGCGACTGTCGGCGCGCGCCCTGAGGAAGAACGGCCGCTTACGGGTCGTCGCGACGGCGGGGTCGATCGAGAACATCGCCCGCCTCGCCGGCGAGAACGGGCGTTGTGTTCCCGCTTTCGCCTTCGTGCAGGATGGATTGCCGATTCCCGCCGACGCCGGCTTGCAGACATTGGGACGGTTGCCGCAACCGGAATCGCTGCTCCTCTTTGCGAGACAGGGACGCGCGGTCGATACGTTCAACGACCTCAAGGGCGCATCGGTCGGCATCGGGCCGGACGGCTCCGGCACGGCCTATCTGATGCGGCAATTGCTGGCTAATTCGGACCTCAAAAGTCTCGATCTGAGGCCGTCAAACCATGGTCTCGAGGCCCAGGCGGAGTTGGTCCGCGACGGCCAGCTCGATCTCGCCGCGTTCGTCATGAACGAGAACGCGAAGTTGATCCGCACCCTGGCGAACAAATACGACCTCGAGATCGTCGCTCCCGCCGACATCGAAGGCTTGGTGGCCCGAGACAAGTGGCTGCACCTCGGCAGAATCCCCGCCGGTTTCTACGACATCGCCAAACCGACTCCGGCGACTGACAAGCTGGTCGCGCAGGTCGATACGCTCGTCATGACGAACGCATGCGTGCACCGCGCGGAGCGCGTCGCCTTCCTGATGCTGCTCACCGAGGAGTTCCCGAATTTCGTTCGGACCAATCCGCCGCCCTCGGCGAAGTCCCAGGACGAGGCGCCATTGGCCGACGAGGCGCGGCAGTTCTTCGCCGCCGGTGGGCCCGAAATGGCGGACACGTATTTCCCCTGGCTCGTGAACCTGATGTCGCCCGCCTACTGGATCTATCTGGCGATGGGCGTCACGGTCCTTTTCAACGCGTCCAGCGCTTACAGCCGTTTCAGGCTTTGGCGGATCGACGCCAACCGGGAAATGCTGGAGTCCCGGCTCAAGGCGCTCACGGGTCTCGGTTCCACGCCGGAGCACATCAAAACGCTTCCGCCCAAGGCGACCATCGAGACTCCGGAGGATCGAAAGGCGGCGGAGGACCTCATGAAGGACCTCCAAGTCCTTCGGCTGCGCTGCCAGGACCAGCTTCGCTCAATGGTCACGCCGATGGGCGCCGAAATGTTTTACCGTTTTCAGGAGTCCCTGATTGTGGACGCACAAGCGATCCTTGCCGCCTTGCTCCGCAGATCGAACGGAAGCAGAGCGTCGTGAGAGCGGTTCGCGGGCCTTGGACACATCAAGACGACGGCCTGCCGACAAGACCGTGGGCGCGCTCCTGATCTTGGCGAAGATTGCGTCAGCTCGGCTCCCAAAGCGCGTCGCACTGCTGATCGAGACTTTCCTACCGGAGCGTCGCGCGACAGAGAGGCTTGCTACTGCTGACCCATGGTCCGCATATGCTCGGCGCTTGCCCGCGCGCGTTCCTTGCTGCTCTGGTGCCTGTGGCGCATCTGGCTGCGGTAGGAGCCTGTAGGCTTATGGGCGCTTTGTTGCGGGGCGGCGGAGCTCGAAGGCGCCGTTTGGGCGGCGACCGGGGGCGGCGACGTCAGCACGAACGCGGCGCCGAGGCCGAGAAGAGCGATTGTCTTCAGCACGAAAGTGTCTCCCAAACGGATCCCTGCGCGCCCATTTGTAGGAGAAATGAGGCGGCCCGCAAAGATCCGGCCCCATCTTACGAGCCCATGGATCGATGCGCCAACCCACCCAGCCCCGCTTTACGAGCGTCGCTGCCGAACGCCTGAATGCCTGGACTATACGAATCGCCGGAGAGAGTGGCAAAAAGAAAAGTATGTCGCACCGAGGTCGACTGGCGATGCAGCCTTGGCTCATTCCACTGCTCTACGTCATCAGCGCCGTTGTTGGCGGGATCGCCGTGCCGCGGATCGAGCACGCCTGGATGACGGATGCTTCGTTCCGGGCCTTCGAACTGTCCGTCTCTTCAGCCCAGGCTTTTCTCGCGGCCGCGGCGTCCGGAATGATGGCGCTCACCGGCATCGTGTTCGCGATGGGCTTCGTCATGGTGCAGTTCAGCGCGATCGCCTATTCGCCGCGCCTCGTGCTCTGGTTCGCCCGGGACCGCATGCTCTTCCACGCGCTCGGCGCGTTTTCGGCGACCTTCATCTTTGCCCTTTCCACGCTGGCCTGGGTCGACCGCGGCGGAAGCGGAATGGTCCCGCCGTTCTCGTCGGGGATCGTCGGAATCCTGATCATCGTCAGCATGCTGATGTTCTCGCGGCTGATGCAGCGCCTAGGTGATCTTCAGATCTCTAACGTGCTCCGCCTGATCGGCGATGAGGGACGCACGGTCATCGCCGAGATGTTCGAAAGGCTCGGCGACCATCCTGCCCGGCCCGCACAAAACGTGTCGTCGGACCTTCGTGCGCGGCTCGGGCCGGCGGCCCAGACGCTGAAATACTTCGGCAATCCTGGAACGATCACGGAGCTCGACGTGAAAGCGCTCGTCGGCCTCGCGCGACAGGCCGATGCAACGATCGTGATGGCGGCCGCGGTCGGCGACACACTGGTCGAGGGCGAGTTGATTCTCCGCGTTCACGGCGCGCAGACGAAGCTCGCCGAAGACGCGCTTCTGCGCGCCGTGCGCCTCGGTCGCGAACGCACCTTCGAGCAGGATCCGAAATATCCGATCCGCCTCCTCGTCGACGTCGCCATCAAGGCGCTGTCGCCGGCGATCAACGACCCGACGACAGCCGTGCAGACAATCGACCAGATCGAGGACCTCCTGCGCCGCCTTGGCGCAAGCGAGCTCGACGCCGGCTGCGTCGCGGATGAGAGCGGCGTCCTCAGGCTCGCCTTCCCGACGCCGACCTGGGAGGATTATCTGACGCTCGCCTTCGACGAGATCCGGCAGTTCGGGGCGAGCTCCGTTCAGGTAATACGGAGGATGCGGGCCGCCCTTGACGGCCTGGTCGGGTGGCTCCCGACGGAAGATCGCAGGCGGGCGGTGCGGCGGTACCTCGAGCGCCTCGACCGGGCGATCGAAACGTCGGCATTCGACGCCGACGATCGGCGCATGGCGCTCGAGGATGACCGCCAGGGCATCGGCCTGTCGCGTTCGAAAGCGGACACAAACTGAGCTCGGAGTTTACTCCCGCATAGTGCGTCGGCTTCGCTTCGAACTCCCGGACCAAGCTTCCTCATTTCCTGCCTGAAGTCGCGATCGCTTATCCATCGCCTCAGGCGATGGCCGGCGTCGTGCTACTTCCGCGGCCCGGCCATCGTGCCGTGAATCGGCGTCGGCTGGTGGAACGTGTCGTGGGCGTAATTGGGATGACGGGTCCGGCGACTGCCGTGCGCGGCCGATCTGAGGGTCAGCGTGCTCGGATGCATAGGAAGCGTCTTGCCAGCCGACTTCCCGACTGCGCCGGTTTCGGCGTCCGCGGCGGCCGAAAGTACGAGGACGGCGATGAAAGACGCCGCTCCCAAAACCAGCCCGAGACGAGACATCTGATATTACCCGTTCGAAGAAAACCCCGCCGTTTCCGGCGGGTGATACGCTCCCCCGCCTGCGGTCGCCTGCGGGGAAAGAGATGGCGAGGGCCGATGGCGACGAATGGATTGGCCCTGCCCGTCATCCCAACCTTCTCCCCGCAAGCGGGGAGAAGGGAGGCGTCCTGTGCGGGATGCGGTCACATCTGCTTGTAGGTGATCTTGCCGTCAGGCTGCTTGGCCCAGACGTACCAGACGTAGTCGACGTTCGTCCGGTCGCCCTTCTTGTCGTAGGAGATGTCGCCGAGGACCGTGTGGAAGGGTATGCCCGAGTGCATGACTTCGGCCACCTTCTTCGGATCGAGCGACTTCGCCTTCTCCGCCGCCTGTTTGATGATCTGGACGGCGGCGTAGGAATAGAGCGTATAGGCCTCCGGATCGAAACCCTTGGCGGCGAACTCGGCGACAACATCCTTTGCGTTCGGATTCTTGCGCGCTTCGGGGCCGAAGGTCATCAGCGTGCCCTCGACGCCGGGGCCGCCGATCTGGGCGAACTCGCTGTCGGTGATGCCGTCGCCGGAGATCATGACCGTCTTCATTCCCTGGTCACGCATCTGGCGCAGGATGAGGCCGCCCTCGGTGTGGAGGCCGCCCCACATCAAATAGTCGGCGCCGGACTCCTTGATCTTGGAGACGATCGCGGAATAGTCCTTCTCGCCGGTGTTCACGCCTTCGTACAGAACTTCGTGAATCCCGAACTTGTGCATGTTGTCGAGCGCGGCGTCGGCGAGACCTTTGCCATAGGTCGTCTTGTCGTGAACGACGGCGATCTTCTTGCCCTTCAGATGGTCGCGCGCGTATTCGGCCCACACTAGGCCTTGCTGGTCGTCACGGCCGCAGGTGCGGAACGTGTCCCACAGCTTGCGGTCAGTGACCTTCGGGTTGGTCGCCGAGGGCGTGATCATCAGGATGCCGTTCTCCGCATAGACGTCGGAGGCCGGGATCGTCACGCCGGAGTTGAAATGGCCGATGACGAACTTGACGCCGTCGCCGACGAACTTGTTGGCCACCGACACGCCCTGCTTGGGATCAGACACGTCGTCACCCTGCTCGAGCGTGATCTTCTGGCCGAGGATCCCGCCGGCCTTGTTGATGTCGTCGACGGCCTGCTGCGTGCCGTTGGTCAACTGCGCGCCGAACGCGGCGTTCGGGCCGGTGATCGGCCCCGCGACGCCCATCTTTATCTGGGCGCTGGCCGCGCCCGAGAACGCGAGCGCAGCGGCAAGCGCAACGCCCGACAACCAATATTTCGTCATCCTGTCACTCCTTAGAAGTTGAGGCGCTGGGCCCTCCCTGAGCCCGCCCGCGGCGGAGGCACGTCCACCTTGAGGGCGGATACTTTCTTGTTTCCGAGAAAGAGTCACCTTAAAAAACGTCAACCCGTCAATTGAAGAGCTTCGCATTTTCAGCCCCCGGCCTTGGCGCGCCAGTTCAAGCCGGCGCGCTCGAAAGCCCAGGAATATTGGGTCGCCATTTGGGTAGCGCGCTTCTGCCGGTAGCCCAACGCCGCCACGATCGTCGTCCAAACGTAGGCGACAATAAAGTAGTGCAGCGAGAGCAGCGTTTCCCCATAAAGCGCATAGTGCAAGAAGCGGATGCCGGCGGTGAGGAAGAGCATATAGAGCAGAATTGTCGGCATCGGCCGCCAAGTCTGAGCCAAGGCGCGGCCCGCCGCCCAGGCGCCAAGTCCGCCGAGGATGAGCGTGATGAGCACGAACGTCAGGAGGCCGTAATGCGAATTGGCCCAAAGAATCCCCGACATCAGTGGCCTCCCTCGAGATAGGCGGCGCGCACCTCCGGCCGCGCCAGCAGCTCCGCGCCGCCGCCTTGCATGGTGATCGTCCCGTTGACCATGACGTAGCCGCGATGCGCGAGCTTCAGGGCATGGAAGGCGTTCTGCTCGACGAGGAAGACCGTCAGGCCCTCGCGCTTGTTGAGGTCGCCGATCACCTGAAAGATCTGCTTGACCACCAGGGGCGCGAGGCCGAGGGACGGCTCGTCGAGCAGCAGAAGACGGGGCCGGCTCATCAGCGCCCGTCCGATCGCCAGCATCTGCTGCTCACCGCCGGACAGCGTGCCGCCGCGCTGCGGTGCGCGCTCCTTGAGGCGTGGAAACAAGGCGAAGACGCGTTGCAGGTCTTCGTCGAAATGCGCGAATTTGTTGATCGACGCGCCCATCTGCAGATTCTCGAAAACTGTCATTCGCGGGAAGATACGCCGCCCTTCCGGCGACTGCGCGATCGACAGGCGGGCGATCAGATGCGTCGGCAGCGCGGTGATGTCCTTACCATCGAAGGTGATTCGGCCGCAGCGAGCGCGCGGCGCACCGAAAATAGTCATCATCGTCGTCGACTTCCCGGCGCCGTTCGCGCCGATCAGGGTGACGATCTCGCCGGCATGGACATCGATGTCGACTCCCTTGAGCGCCTGGATCTTGCCATAGAAAGTCTCGACGCCTCTGAGCTCCAGGAGCGGCGCCGCCGCCGCGGCCAGGCTCATTGCTCGAGCTCCTTCTCGATCGCTTCCACTTCCTCCTCGTCGGCGACGCCGAGGTAGGCGGCGATCACCTTCGGATCGGCGCGGACTTCGGCGGGCGTGCCGTCCGCGATCTTCACTCCGTAATCCAGCACGACCACATGGTCTGAGATCTGCATGACTACCGACATGTCATGCTCAATGAGAAGCACCGACGTGTTGTGGTCGGCGCGGATCGAGCGCAGAAGCGCGCTCAGGTCAGCCGACTTCGCGCGGGTTGAGGCCCGCCGCCGGCTCGTCGAGGCAGAGGAGCACCGGGTCGGTGCACATGGCCCGTGCGATCTCGAGCCGGCGCTGGGCGCCGTAGGGCAATTCGCCGGCCGGATCGTCGGCCCGGTCCATGAGGTCTATCTTGTCGAGCCAATATTTCGCGCGGTCGATCGCCTCGACCTCCTTGCGCCGGTAGCTTGGCGCGCCAACAAGCCCGAGCACCGTCATGCCGCTCGCGCGCATCAGCGGGTTGTGGTGGGCGACCAGGAGATTCTCGAGCACCGTCATTCCCTGGAAGAGGCGGATGTTCTGGAAGGTGCGCGCGAACTCGAGCATTGCGCGTGATCTCGTGGTCCGGCATTCGCTCGAGCAGGAAGAGTTCGCCGTTCGCGGTCGGCGCGTGACGGCCGCTCGCGCGCGTCGCGGCGGCGACGTCCTCGGAAGTCGCGATGCCATCACGGGCAAACGCGAGGCGACCTTCCGTCGGCTTATAGAAGCCGGTGACGCAGTTGAACACGGTCGTCTTGCCGGCGCCGTTCGGCCCGATCAAGGCGGTGATGTCGCCGCGGCCGACGGTGAAGGAGAAGGCGTTGACCGCGATGAGGCCGCCAAACCGCATCGTGAGATTCTCGACGGCGAGAAGAGGGCTCGTCACCCAGTTCATCAGCCGTGACCTTCTTTGACGAGATCGCCGGACACCGCTTTGCGGTGCTTGAGAAAAATCGATGGCGAACGTGTCGAGACGAGGCCGCGAGGCTTCCAGATCATCACCAGGACCATCGCCGCGCCGAACAGGAGCATGCGGTATTGCGTCGGATCGAAGTCCTGGCCGAACACCGCCTTCATCCAGTCGAGCTCGCGCATCAGCTCTGGCGCGCCGATCATCACCGCCGCAGCAATGGCGACCCCGAGCTGTGAGCCCATGCCGCCGAGCACGACGATGGCCAGAATGGTCGCCGATTCGATGAAGGTGAAGCTTTCGGGACTGACAAAGCCCTGGCGCACGGAGAAGAAGGAGCCGGCAAAGCCGCCGAACATCGCGCCGAGCGCGAAAGCGGTGAGCTTGGTGTTCGTAGTGTTGATGCCGAGCGAGCGGCAGGCGATCTCGTCCTCGCGCAGCGCTTCCCAGGCGCGCCCAATTGGCAGCCGGCGCAACCGCATAGTGAAGACATTCGTCAAGAGAGCGAGTGCAAGGATCACATAGAAAAGGAAGATGGAGCGGTAAATCGGCGTGTAGGGCAGATGGAAGATTGCGGCGAAGCCGTTATTGTCGTCGTCGAACGGGATGCCGAAGAAGGTGATGTGCGGAATCTCGGAAATGCCGGCGTAGCCGTTGGTGAGGTCGACCCAGTTGATGAGGACGAGACGGATGATCTCGCCGAAGGCGAGAGTGACGATGGCGAGATAGTCGCCGCGCAGCCGCAGCACGGGGAAGCCGAGAATGATCCCCCACATCGCCGCGAGCATGCCCGCGAGCGGCAGGCAGATCCAGAACGACAGGCCGAACGTCGTCGATAGCAGCGCATAAGAATAGGCGCCGACGGCGTAGAACGCGACGTAGCCGAGATCGAGCAGGCCAGCGAGGCCGACCACGATGTTCAAGCCCCAGCCCAGCATCACGTAGATCATGATCTGGACGCCGTAATTGTTGATCCACTTGAGCGAGCCGGCCGGCCCGAGCATCCCGAGCACGATCAAGGGAAACAGCACGACGAGACCGAGCATGAACGGCCCGATCGATTGCGCGAACCAGGTCCGCGCCGGCGAAGGCGGCGCGACCCCCTCGCCCTCGCGCGCCGCCTGAACCAGCGCGCCTCCCATGCCGCCGGTCGCGACCGCGCCGACGCGGTCGAACCAGATGCGCCAGTCGGAGGTCGCCATCTGGCGCAGCAAGACGAACACGAATACGATCGCGGCGATGGCGAAAGAGAGCGACCACCGGCTGCCGAGCACCAGCTCGTTGTTAATGTTGGCTTCGGCGCGGTAACTGATGATCGGAAACGTCAGGCCGAAGGCGACCAGCGCCGCCGCCGCCGCATTGCGTAGCGCGGGAACGAACTGCACCGTGATCGCCTTGCTTGTTTGGGCAAGCGGCGTGGTTTCCCGAACGACGGTCATGCTCAAACCTTCTCCACTTCGGGCCGGCCGAGGATGCCGGAGGGCATGAAGATCAGGGTTATGGCGAGGATCATGAACGCCGCCACGTCCTTGTAGTCGGTGGTGAAATAGGACGACCAAAAGACTTCGATGAGGCCGATCAGGAGGCCACCGAGAACCGCACCGGGAATCGAGCCGATTCCTCCCAGCACCGCCGCAGTAAAGGCCTTGACACCGGGCACGAAGCCATCAGCGAAATTGACGACCCCGTAGTAGATGACGAACATGACGCCGGCGACGGCCGCCAGGGCCGCGCCGATGACGAAGGTGATCGAGATCGTCGCATCGACGTCTATGCCGAGCAGCGCCGCCATCTTGCGGTCCTGCTCGCAGGCGCGCTGCGCGCGGCCGAGCGCAGTGTGCTGCACGAGGTACCAGAAGGCGCCGAGCAGCACCGCGGTCATGACCACGATGAGGATCTGGCGCACCGACAGCGTCACGTCATAGGCGCCGCCCGTCAGGTTGAAGACGTGATTGGGCAGTTGCGGCGCCGGCTTGTTGCGCGGCCCCTGCACGACCTGGACGAAATTCGACAGGAAGATGGACATGCCGATTGCAGAGATCAGCGGGGCGAGGCGGAACGACCCTCTGAGCGGACGGTATGCGAGCCGTTCGATGGTCCAGTTCCAGAGGCCGGTCAGCGCCATCCCGCCGACCATCACCACGAGGAAGGCGATCGGCAGAGATCCCAGATGAAGGATCTGGGTCAGGATCATGAAGAGGATCAGCGCGATGAACGCCGACAGCATAAACAAATCGCCGTGTGCGAAATTGACCATGCCGATGATGCCGTAAACCATCGTATAGCCAATGGCGATGAGTTCGTAGATCGATCCGAGGGTAAGCCCATTGATCAACTGCTGCAGGAAATTATCCATGCGCCTACGGTTCCTCCTCGTTTCCCTTTAGTAAGCAGGAAACGCACAAATTTGTAAGCAGGAATTGTACCAGGCGACGCCCGGCCGCTCCTGTCCTGACGAGCAGGTTCTTGACTAGCGCTTAGCCCGGCGCCTTCGGTCGTTCAAGACGGCTGAGGGGATCTTTCGGCAAACTAATTAGGGTTTCCGTGATCTGCGCCTGTTTCTCTCTGCGAACAGAGGGGAGCCCCAGACCTTGGCGCTCCGCTGGCGTCATAACACCTTTGATTGCAACTTATTCCACAAGCGCTTTGATGTGCAGCTACGGAAATAAAACAGGCTCCGAAAGCAAATCCGCACCCCCGCCCATGACCTTGCGCTTCTTATCCAAATGACCACATAGCTATCTGAAAAAAATACAGAATTAGCACTCGCCTTCATGCGTTGCTCAACAGACATGGATTTTGCTTAGCCGCTGGCGACAGGGACGCAACGTCGCGGGTCACGGCGCCGCGGATCGAATAATCGCATCCTTCACCGCCGGCCGGCGGCAGATGAGCCATCCGGCCTCGATGTATATAGATGTATATATCGATTCATTGACGACGTCCCGACCGCGACATAGTCAAAAAGCAATAACGATAAGCTCCGCGGGATATGGACTTCGGCCCCGGCGACAGTGTACCAAAACTTTCGTATGTGTCGTGGCAGCAAGTTGCTCCTTCACGCGACTTCACGGGCGCGAGAGGCAGTTGCCCATCGGTCTGCGACGCGAGGGAACGTTCATGGCGATGACAATGACGGGGGAGGCGACGCTTCCGGCCGAAAGGTCGAAGGTGTGGGCGCTGCTCAACGACCCGGAAGTCCTGAAGGCGTGCATTCCCGGCTGCCAGTCGCTCGAAAGAAATGGCGACAATGGCTTTTCCGCCGTGGTCAAGACCAAGATCGGCCCGGTCGCCGCCACCTTCAAGGGCAAGGTTGAACTCTCCGACATCGTCCCCGAGGTCGGCTACACCATCTCCGGCGAGGGCGAGGGCGGCGTCGCCGGCTTCGCCAAGGGCGGCGCGAAAGTCTCGCTCGCCGACGTCGAGGGGGGCACCCTCCTTCGGTACGACGTCGAAGCCCATGTCGGCGGCAAGATGGCCCAACTCGGTTCGCGCCTGATCGATGGCGTCGCCAAGGGCATGGCCGACAAGTTCTTCGCCAGTTTCGCCGAAGCCGCCGGAGCCCGGGCCGCGCCGGCCGCCGCCGCGGCCGAGGCGCTTGCCGCACCAGCCCAGGAATACGGCGCACCCACCTCGGCCATGGCTCGGCCGCCCGTCGGTGAAGCTAGAGTCACACCGCAGAAGCCGTCCGTCGCGACCACCGCCCGGCCGCCCGTCGGCGCAGCGAGGGTAACCCCACAGAAGACATCATGGCTCAGGAGGATATGGGAATGGTTCATGTCACTATGGCGGTAAACGGACGGCAGGTCTCGGCCGAGATCGAACCCAGGACGCTACTTGTGCAATTCCTGCGCGAGAATCTGCGCCTGACCGGCACGCATGTCGGCTGCGACACCTCGCAGTGCGGCGCATGCGTCGTCCATGTCGACGGTGAGGCGATCAAGTCCTGCACGGCGCTGGCAGCCAGCTGCGATGGCGCCAAGGTCACGACGATCGAGGGGCTTGCGCAGAACGGCAAGCTTCATCCGATGCAGCAGGCCTTCCAGGACAATCACGGCCTGCAATGCGGCTTTTGCACACCGGGCATGATCATGGCGGCGGTCGACCTCGCTAACCGCGAGGGGCCAAACCTCGACGAGGCGACGATCCGCCACGGGCTCGAGGGCAACATCTGCCGCTGCACTGGTTACCACAACATCGTCAAGGCGGTCGCGCAAGGGGCGCGTGAAATGTCAGCCGCCGCGACAGCCAAGGCCGCCGAGTAACCGCACCGATAAAGCCGTTCAAGGGAGACAATCATGAGCGTGACAGCCGTCGGCGTCGCCGTCAAACGCACGGAAGACATCCGCTTCATCACCGGCAAAGGCCATTACGTCGATGACGTCAATCGCCCCGGGCAAGCCTACGCCTATTTCCTGCGCTCGCCACATGCGCATGCGACAATTAACAAGATCGACGCCAACGCCGCACGAAACGCCCCCGGCGTCGTCGCCGTGTTCACCGGCGACGACGTCGCAGCCGACAAGGTCGGCGGACTCATCTGCGGCGTGATGATCCATTCGAAGGACGGCTCGCCGATGAAGGCCGGGGCCCATCCGGCGCTCGCCCAGGGCAAAGTCCGGTATGTCGGCGACCACGTCGCCGTCGTCATTGCCGACACTTATGCTCAGGCCCGCAACGCGGCCGAGATGATCGAGGTCGACTACGCCGTGCTGCCGGCCGTGGTCGACACCGCGAGCGCGGCCAAGCCTGGGCAAGCCGCGATCCATGAGGCGGCGCCGGACAATACGGTTTACAACTGGCACCTTGGCGACAAGGCGGCGACCGACGCGGCATTCGCCTCCGCCGCGCATGTGACGAGGCTCGATTTCGTCAACAACCGGTTGATTCCAAACGCGATGGAGCCGCGCGCTGCCGTCGCTGACTATGATGCGGGGACCGACACGATCACCCTCTATACGACGAGCCAGAACCCGCATGTCGCGCGGCTCGTCCTGTCGGCGTTCGTCGGCCTCGCGCCGGAGCACAAGTTTCGCGTCATCGCCCCCGACGTCGGGGGCGGCTTCGGCTCGAAGATCTTCATCTACGCCGAGGAAACGGTGTGCGCGTGGGCGGCCAGGAAGATCGATCGGCCCGTCAAATGGACGGCGGATCGCACCGAGGCCTTCACATCCGACGCGCATGGCCGCGATCATGTGACACACGCCGAACTTGCAGTCGACTCGAGCGGGAAGATCACAGGGCTGCGTGCGCACACGACCGCCAATCTCGGCGCCTATCTCTCAACATTCGCGTCGTTGGTGCCGACCTTCCTCTATGCACCGCTACTGTCGGGCCAATACGGCATCCCAAACATCTACGCCGAAGTCGACGGGGTTTACACCACGACCGCGCCGGTCGACGCCTATCGCGGGGCGGGCCGTCCGGAGGCGACATTCGTCGTGGAGCGTTTGGTCGAGGTCGCCGCCCGCGAAACGGCGCGCGACCCGGCCGAGTTCCGGCGGATGAACTTCGTCACCGCGTTTCCCCATCAGACGCCGGTCATCATGACGTATGACGTCGGAAACTATGCCGCGGCGCTCGACAAGGCGATGGAACTCGCGGACTATAAGGGCGTCGGAGCGCGCAAAGCGGCCTCGGGCGCCAAGGGCAAGCTGCGTGGCATCGGCTTCTCCGCCTACATCGAGGCCTGCGGGCTCGGGCCGTCGCGCGCGATCGCATCCATGGGCGGAGGCGTCGGAGGCTGGGAATTGGCCGAAATCCGGGTCAATCCTGTGGGCACCGTCGAAGTCCTAACGGGCTCGCACAGCCATGGCCAAAGCCATGAGACGACGTTCGCCCAGCTCGTCTCTTCGCGTCTCGGCATCCCGATGGAAAACATCTCGGTCATCCATGGCGACACGGACAAGGTCCAGTTCGGCATGGGGACCTATGGCTCGCGCTCCGGTGCGGTCGGCATGGCCGCGATTTCCAAGGCCCTCGACAAAGTCGAAGCCAAGGCGAAGAAGGTCGCCGGCCATGTGCTCGAGGCCTCGGAAGGGGACATCGAGTTCAAGGAGGGCAAGTTCACCGTCAAGGGAACCGACAAGTCGATCGACTTCGGCTCGGTCGCGCTGAACGCCTATATCGCGCATAAGTTCGACGGCCAGGAACTCGAGCCTGGCTTGAAGGAAAGCGCCTTCTGGGAGCCGACCAACTTCACCTTCCCGGCCGGAGTCCATATCTGCGAGCTCGAGATCGATCCGCAGACCGGGGTCGTGACGATCGACCGCTGGACCGCGGTCGACGATTTCGGCAAGCAGATCAATCCGATGGTCGTCGCGGGCCAGGTCCACGGCGGCATCGCCCAGGGCATCGGCCAGGCGCTGCTCGAAGGCGCTCATTACGACAGCGACGGGCAACTGCTCACGGCGAGCTTCATGGACTATTGCATGCCGCGCGCCGACGACGTGCCCTCCTACACGGTCGACTCGACCGAGACCCCCTGCCCTTCCAACCCGCTCGGCATCAAGGGCTGCGGGGAAGCGGGCGCGATCGCCTCGCCGCCGGCGGTGATCAACGCGATCACCGACGCCCTCGGACACGAGGACGTCTCGATGCCCGCGACCCCGCAAGTCGTCTGGCGCGCGGCGCAGAAGTCCAAGCACGCGCAGAAGCGCGCAGCGGAATGAACTCATCAGGGAGGCGGACCACCGTCCTGATCACCATCCGGAGACTTTCCCATGTATGCCTTTGAATACCATCGCCCGCAGACGCTCTCGGGCGCGCTCGCTGATCTCGAGAAACAGGATGCCAAGGCCCTCGCCGGCGGCATGACCCTCATCCCGACGATGAAGCAGCGTCTCGCCTCCCCCGCCCTCGTCATCGATCTCAAGGGCGTCCCGGAGCTTTCCGGCCTCTCCCGCGACGGCGACAATCTCGTGATCGGGGCGATGACCCGCCACGCCGAAGTCGCCCGCAGCCCGGTCGTGAAGGCGGCCATCCCCGCGCTCGCGACGCTGGCCGGAGGGATCGGCGACCCGCATGTCCGCAACCGCGGCACGATCGGCGGCTCGCTCGCCAACGACGATCCGGCGGCGGACTATCCCGCCGCCGTGCTCGCGCTCGGCGCGACGGTCGTCACCAGCAAGCGCCGCATCGGCGCCGACGACTTCTTCACCGGGCTGTTCGAAACCGCGCTCGAGCCGGCCGAGCTCATCACCCAGGTAAGCTTCCCGGTCCCGCAGAAGGCGGCCTACATGAAGTTCGCCAATCCGGCCTCCCGCTACGCGCTGGTCGGCGTCTTTGTCGCCAAGACCGCCAGCGGCGTGCGAGTCGCGGTGACCGGCGCGGGCGAGAACGGCGTCTTTCGGGCGCAGGCGTTCGAGACGGCGCTGAACGCGAACTTCTCGGCCTCGGCGCTCGAAGGCGTCTCGATTCCGGCGAACGGCCTCAATTCCGACATCCATGCGGACGCCGAATATCGCGCCCATCTCATCGGCGTGATGGCAAGGCGCGCGGTCGCGGCCGCCGGCTGAGGCCTATCGTATCGGGCGGGCGTCCCAATGGACGCCTGCCGGGTCTCGGCGTGCCTCGGTCCCGGTTCGACGGGATCTGGGTGCGGCAGGCGGATGGCCGAACTGCCTGTTTGCGGGCAAAACGCCGGGAAACGCTTGTTTTCGGTCGACTTGTCGGAATCTTCACGAAAAAAACTCAGAACGCCAATGGCTTAAAGTCCCTGATCGGGTGGGAAGCAACCCCTGTTCCGCAATGACTGTCAGCGAGGCGCAAGATCAATTTCTTGATCCTGTCCCGGCGCCACCGCGCAGCGTCTTATCGACACGGCCCTCGAGACGGAGAGTCACGTCGCTTCGGCACAGAAACGCTCGACTTCAGCCCTGAAAATACCGCTTGGCCGGGATGAAGTCCGATCCTAGATGATTCGCCTCGTTCTCACCGAGGGCGCCTATGACGCCATCGCCTTGAGGCTGCCGAATGGCTCGGCCCGGTGGCCGATGCAGCGCGACCGGGGCAAATGTTTCATCCAGGTCGAGGCGGCGGTCGTCGACCGCATGAGGGCCATGCGCAGGCCTGGCGAGAACTATTCCGACGTGATCCTGCGGCTGGTCGAGATCGAGGCGGGGCGTGGTTGAGATATCGAGCTGCGCGCACCGACCCAAAATCCGATAGCGACGACAAGGCTCCCTTAGGAGGGAATTCCTCGCACAATATCCCCGATTGCCCAAGGGCAAGCCTCCAGGAGTTGGCGAAGCTCAAGCACAGGGATGCCTTTGTTAAGGGTCGCATACGTCGGCGTTGTGAACGCGCTTCCGCTTTGGCGTCAAAGCGAATAGGCGGGCGTTGTGCGACAAGGCCGATCGCGGCAGGTGGCCACAGCGTCCCATAAGGACGCGCTAGAGGCGGCACGCCGCTTGCATCTTACCAATCCAGCCCCGCGCGAGATGGGGATGAGGGCATCGTCCTCAGCAATCGATGTCCTTCACGCGTCGGGCTCACCTGAATCGGACGAACCATGCGGAGCGTGAAGAGCAACACTATGCGGGCGCTCCTTTCCGCCTGGAAGGATCAAGAGCCTGGCGCCCGAATGCTCGCCGAGTTTATCCGTAGCAGTAGTGTGTTGAAGGTTCTGCAAAAGCCCTGAGGGGCGAAGGCGGTCATGGCAAGCTGGTGATGTCCAAGTCACCTGATTCTCGAGGGGAGAACCGCCGCCATGACCAAGACCGAAGCTAAGCCTGCGATCGCCGCCGTCAACGAGCTTTCGCCAAGAGCCCGGATGGGCTGCGCGAGATCGTGCGCGCCGTGATGCAGGAGATGCTGGAAGCTGAGATGACGGACGCGGTCGGGGCCGAGAAGAGCGAGCGCACCGCAGCGCGCCTTGGCTACCGCTCCGGCTACTACACCCGCACCCTTGTCACCCGCGTCGGCAAGCTCGAGCTGCGCGTGCCGCAGGACCGCGACGGGAGGTTCTCGACCGAACTCTTCGAACGCTATCAGCGCTCCGAGCAGGCGCTGGTGGCGACCCTGGCCGAGATGTACGTGCAGGGCGTCTCGACCCGCAAGGTCAAGGCGATCACTGAGGAACTCTGCGGCCACGCCTTCTCGGCCAGCGCCATTTCCGCCATCAACAAGCGCCTGGACGAAAGGCTCGACGCCTTTGCAAAGCGCCCCCTTGCCGAGCCTTTCCCTTACCTCATCGTCGATGCCCGTTACGAGAAGGTGCGCGAGGGCGGCGTCGTCATGAGCCAGGCCGTGCTGATCGCCATCGGGATCGACTGGGACGGGCGCCGCCAGATCCTGGCCGTCGACATGGCCAACCGGGAAAGCCGCTCCTCCTGGAAAGACTTCCTTGTCGGCCTGCGCCGGCGCGGCCTTGCCGGCGTCGAATTCGTCGTCGCCGACGATCATGCTGGGCTCCGCTCGGCCGTCCGCGAAGTCCTTCCCGAAGCCGCCTTTCAGCGGTGCTACGTTCACTTCCTCCGCAACGCCCTCGACCATCTGCCGCGCAAGGCCGACGACGACTGCCTGCAGGAGCTGCGCTGGCTCTACGACCGCCGGTCGAGCGAGGAGGCCCGCCAGGACCTCGCCGCCTGGATCGCCAAATGGGCCGCCCGCTACCCCAAGCTCGTCGCATGGGTCGAGGAAACCATCGAAGAAACCCTCACCTTCTACAGGCTCCCTCGCCAGCATCATAAGCATCTCAAGAGCACCAACATGCTCGAACGCCTCAACGAGGAAATCAAACGCAGGACCCGCGTCGTGCGCATCTTTCCCAATGCCCAGGCCTGCCTGCGACTCGTCAGGGCCTTGGCCGTCGAGACCCACGAGAACTGGCTCGAGGCCCACCGCTACCTCAACATGAACGACCTCAGGGAGCTCAAGAAAATCCACCTCCGCCAAGCCGCCTAACCCGGCCCATCCATGACCGTCTTTGCAGAACTTGACGCACAGAACCTCCGTAGCAAGCTGAGGACGGAGTTCACGCGGCGATTTGAGTCCCCCTTTCTCCACGAAGCGGAAAAGGTTTATCCGGAGGGCTGGACGGGGCGCCGAAAGCGAGTGTGGATCGAGGCAGGCTTGCCGGTCACCTTCGTGCAATCCGACTGCCGTCGACCCGCGGCCCCCATTCATCCGCTCTGCGCATCTTTTTCCAGCGGAGCTGAAGCTCTGCTCGCGAGGGCGTCGTTACAGGGCGTCGAGAGGCACCCTCTTTCGACGGGCTAATGGCCGATGGGGTGTGGCCCGCCGCTTCGGCCCAAGTCGGATTGCACGACCATCACCGCGAAGCTTTCATCGTCGGATTCCCGATTTCCACCGCAAGGACGGGTGTATAAATGTAGTCTAATCGACAGCCTTCTTGATCGCCTCGCGTATTTCTTTCTGGAATGCACCGTCGTCCGTCCGGGACAGAGCCATTTTCAACTCGTCGAGACCCTGGGCTCGTTGTTCGGTCGCGAGATAGCTCAGGCCCAAATGATAGAGAATGGCCGGGGCATCCGGCGCGGCCGCGGCCGCGGATTTGAGGTACGGGACGGCTCCCCGATAGTCTCCAAGCCTGTAGCGAACCCAGCCGATCGTGTCTTTGAACTGCGGCGCCTGCAGTCTCTGAAGACGCTCTGCCAGAGATCCCGCCCGCTGAAAACTTGCTTCATCGAGTTGATGGTCGGCAAGAAGACTCGCCAGATTGTTGATGGCGACCACATTGTCCGGGTGTTCCTTCAGGCACTGTTCGTATTGATCGATCGCGGCGTCGAACTGCTTGTTCCGCTCGAAGGCTCCTGCAAGCATCAGACGCAGGGAGGGGCCATCCGGATTGGCCTGGAGTCCGCTCTGAAGAATTTGGATCGAGTCCTCGACTTTGTTGTGGTCGGAATAAAGATTTGCCAGCGCCTCGTAGGCGAGGGCATTGTTCGGTTGGGTCTTAATGGCGAGTTTGAAATCCTCGATCGCTTTGTCGGGAGCGCCGGCGCCGATGTGAGCCGAGCCCATGAGGACGCGCGCGTCGACATTCGCGGGATCCGCCTGCAATTTTGCGTTCAGGAAAGCGATTGCCTTTTCGCTCCGCCCGGCGCCGACAAGCGCCTTGACCAGCAGAACCATGGGTCGAACCTCGGACGGAGCGGCGTCGGCCGCCCGCTGGAAAGCCGCAATGCTGTCGTCCGTCTTTTTCTCTCCGCTCAGGGCGGCGCCGAGGATCTGGTCGGCGAGATCGTGAGAGTTGCCGGCTTCATGCATGGACCGGGCGACGGATTGCGCGCCGGACCAATCCTGCAGTTGCAGCTTGGACTCGCCCAGGGCCGACAGGATGGCCAGATTTTTCGGCCAATGACCTTGCAGCTCGGTCAGAAAGCTGTCGGCATAGGCGACATTTCCGTTGCGCACCAGAAAACTGGCGTAGCTCAATCCGACGCTCCGATCGAAATCGGACGCCCTTACGGCGTCGGCGTATTGCTGCCTGGCCAGCTCGACCGATCCGCTTTTCTCGTAAGCATCGGCCAGAAGCAGCATGTTTTGAGGCGACTGGGGCTGCTCGGTCAGCAAATTTTTCAGGTCGTTGACGGCGAGGTCGAACTGACCACGGGCCATCGAGACGGACGAGCGCAGTTTGAGGGCGGCGGCGTTGCGTCCATCCTTCTCGAGAACTTTGGAGAGAAGCGCGTCGGCCTCGTCGAATTTCTTCGCTTTGACGCAAATCTCCGCGAGTTTGAGCTGCGCGATGGAGATTTGCTCGGGCTCGGTCGACCGCTCGATCAGGGCCTGGATCAGGCGCTTGCTTTCGTCGAAGTGGCCCTGACCGGCCTCGAGATCAGCCAATGCGATCTCATAGGGGAAGGTTTTCCCTTTGGCGCCGATGCGCGCCGCGAGCTCTCGCTTCGCTGCTTCAGGCCCACGGGTCTGGTAGAGGACGCGGACGACCTCCAGTTCGGCGTCGGCATCCGCCGGATTGGCCTTGGCAGCCGCGCGGGCGATTCTTTCCGCGTCGTCCCCATGATGCGCCTCGACATCGAGTTTGATCAGCTGCTTGCGAAACGCCGCTTCTTCCGGATGGCGTTTTGTCAGGGTTTCCAACAGGGATTGTTCGTCGCCCGTCTGGCCGAGCTGGTCGAGAAGCCTGACTTTGAAAAGGGCTACTCCAATGTTTGCGACGGCCGCCAGATTCTTGTCCAGAATTTGCAAAGCCCCGCTCGCGTCGCCTTTCTCCGCCTGAATTCTCGCGAGCGCCATGAGCGCATCCACATTTCCCGGATCGGCGGCGAGAGCCTTGTTCGCCTGCTGCACCGCTTGATCGCGCTCGTTGAGTTTCAAGAGGACGACGGACCTCAAGCCGAGCAGCTTCCCGTCCTGACCGCCGGGGGCGGCCGCGTCGATCAGCGCGAGGGCGTCGGAGTCGGAATTGTTGAGGACAAGGAGCCTCGCGAGTTTGAGCCTCGCTTCGGTGTCTTTCGGATCAAGCGCCACGACCGCCCGCAGACTGTCCGTCAGGCCGCTCCATTGTCTCCGCGCCTCCTGGATTTGTTCGAGGCTCCGCCAGGCCGGCAGCATGCCGCGGTCGAGACTGACCGCATTTCTGAGTTCGATCGCGGCCCTCGCGTAATCATGCTGGCGAGCGAGCGTCTCGCCACGTTGGTAATACGCCCGGGCCCGCTCCTCGGGCGAACCTTGGTTCGCAAGCCGATAGCCGACCAAGGCGACGCCCCCAAGCAACAAGACCGAGGTTGTCGCGACAATGCGCGATTTCACTGAGAATCTTCTTTTGCGTCCTGACATGTCTCAGACACCATGGCTTGCGCCGCTGCGGCCAACCCCGACTTCGCGAGGACGATCCGACGGCAGATATGCGGCGAGGCGGGGCGAGGCCGCCCGCATGAACGTGACGAGACGTTTGTCGGCCTCCGACTCCGTCTCGCCAGGATGGACCTGCGTCGCCAAGCGGACCAGCGCGCCGTCGGTCCGATTCAACGCGATCGCATCGACAAGCAGATAGAATTTCGCCAGATATTCGTTGGCGATTTGCCTGCCACGCTCGTCGAACCAGTAATAGACGACTTCCTTGGTCGAGTTACGCTCGATGACTGCGCGATTGACAGGCGCCTCGACGCCGTCGACGGAATATCCGGTCCGCTCGAACGTGAGGACTCGCCAGCCGCCGCCCGGGATGCAGACGACCGGGGAATGCGGAGATTCGCCCTTTCGCTGCGAGGCATAATAGGCGACGTACAAGTTGACCGCCTTGCCGTCGCTCGATGCATAGTCCGACAGGAGATAGTCGTCGAGGCCGAGAAGACCTTGTTTCGTCTCCGGATCCAGCGAGGAGGCGTGTCCTTTCCATTCGCCGAAGGCGTTTGGAAAAGCAACGAAGTCCGGGCGCGCCGGGATATTTTCGGCGCGCTTGGAAATGACAAAGATGCAGGCGCTCGAGATCAGCAGGATAAGCAACGAGGACAGGAGGGGAAAAGAACTCCGGAATGCGTTCGAACCTCGGGTTCCCGCGCCGATCGGATGGGGTTCGGGGAGATACAGAACATCTCCAATCGCGTGCCCGGCGATAGAGGCGAAAATCTGAACCTCCAGCGCCAGCGCGGCGGCGCAGGCCAGAAAGACGATCCCGCCTTCGGTCAGATGAAGGAATTCATCGGTCGCCCGGTTTCCCCAAATCGCGACCGTCACGCCGACCAGGCCGATCCTCAAACCGTTCAGCGCAATCGCGATCGGAATGCTGGAGAGGACGACGACGGCCCGCTTCCAGACCGGCGCCTGGAAGAAATAGGCGACGACAAAACTGAGGCTGAGGAGCGGATAGAGATAGCGCAATCCCGAGCATGCGTCGGCGACCTGAAGTTTATAGGCGCCGAGATCGATGATGTTCCCTTCGAGCAAGACCGGGATTCCGAGCATGCGGATGAAGGAGGCTCCCAGCGCGGATGAAATCAATTGCAGCTTGATCGACATCATCGAGGCGATAAAATACGGCGCGGGGATTGCAAACAACAGGAGCACGACGGGAGCCCAGATTGCCTTGAACAACGATCGACCGCCGACGCCCAAGATCAAAGCGACGATTGCGAGAACCAGACTCCATTGCGAGAAAATATAGGTCGCGCTCACTTCGCCGACTGCATTCATCGCCATCGCGATCAGCATGACGACGGGAGCCATCGGCTCCGGCCGGCCCATGGCCGCGGGCAGAGAGTCGCGCCGCGTCCAGATGAGCCATGCCGAAAGGACAGGCACGAGAAACGCGTAGCTGTATTCTTCCTCGTGCGCCCAGCGCCTAATCGTTTCCGACAGCGCGTCGCCATATCCGGCGACCGCCGCCAGAAGCATGCCGACGATCGCTAGCGCCGCCAGCGCTGCCTTCGGCCGCGGAACCTCAAGCAACGACGCGGACGCAATCATTCGATCAGGCCCCGGCGGCTTTGCGTCTCTGCTGGCGATAAGCGATGAGGCCGAAGCCGGCGAGGCCCATCGCCATCATGCACCAGCTCGAAGGCAGCGGAGTGGCGGAGAGCGCGGGGTCCTCGGAATAGTTGAAACTGAACCCTTGGCCGCCGCTCAATGTCTCGTCGAAGGCGAGTTCCACGACGTTGGTTCCGGCGCCCAATCCAAGATCGATCGCGTCGTTCGAGAAGAAGGATTGCGCGGAAACGAGGCTATCGAAGGAATTGCTTTGCAGGACGCTGCCGTTCAAAAGAATTTGAAAGGTTGCGCTGTCGAATCCGGTCCCGAGCGAGGAGCTGTCGATCAGATCGAGGAGGAAAGGGCCGCTGGTCGGGCCGAACGTGAATTCGGCGCTCGTCGCATAGGAGAGCGGGCCGCCGGCGCCGACCGCGCCCATGGAGCCGGACGCGGCCGTCGCGGAGGCCCCCTGCACAGTGGAGAAGCTCTCGCCCGGACTGGCCGCGCTGAGGAGGAGCGAGCCGACGCTGTCGACTTCCGCGATCGCAATCGCCGGCGAGGCGCCGCCGACCTGGCTTGTGGCCGCCGTCTGAACCGAGGCCGAGTTCGCGAAATCCGTCTTTGCGGCCGCCTGTGCCTGCCCGCTCGAGCCGGCGGCCGTGGACTGCGCCTCGGTGGCGTTTCCGTTGATCGTCGTGGCGAGCGAAGTGGCGTTCGCGGCGCCGGCGGCGCCTGAAGGCCCGGGTGAAATGGCGCGGTTTGCGCCTCCAGCGCCACCTGTCGCCGTTGCGCTCGCGTCTGCGCCGCCGCCCTGCATTGCGCTCGAAGTCGCCGTCGCGTTCGCCACTCCGCCAGCGCCTCCGACGCCGCTGCCGACGCTCGCAGACATATTGCCGAAGGCGCCGCCATCCCCGCCCGTGGCCTGCGCCGTGGCCGCGCCTCCGTTCGTCGCGCTGGCGTTCGCAGTTGCGGCGCCACCGTAGCCTGGCGTGGAACCCATGGCGCCGTCGCCGCCGGTCGCTGTGGCGAGCGCCGGACCGCCGCGAAGCAGATTGGAACCGGCGGTTGCGCTCGCGGCGCCGCCGTTGCCTCCGATGCCTGAGGCTCCGGTCGAGCCGCCTCCGCTCATACCGCCGGCGCCGCCCGTTGCGGTTGCGGTCGCCGAGCCGTTCGTCGCGCCGCTCGCAGTGGAGATCGCGCTCGCCCCGCCTCCGTCGCTTCCGTTTGCACTCGAAGGCGTAAGCTCGGTTCCGATCGCGCCGGCGCCGCCAGTGGCGTTCGCCGTTGCGGTCGCAGAACCGCCGACGGACCCGGTCGCAGTGGAAGTCGCCGCGGCTACCCCGCCGCTTCCGCCGCCGGACTGCGAACCGCCTCCGGCGCCTCCATCGGCGCCGGCGTTTGCATTCGCCGCGCCGCCCTTGGTTGACGTAGCCGTCGCGGTCCCGGTCGCGTTGCCTCCAATTCCGCCCGACCCGGAATAGACGGCGCTTCCGCCCGCGCCGCCCGCCGCAGCCGCTGTTGCATTCGAGGTGTGGGCTACGGCAGTCGTGGCCGACGCGTTGCCGGCGCCGCCGGCGCCTGCGGCGCCTGCGTTGACGCTCCCGCCGGCGCCGCCCGTCGCAGTCGCGTCATTATTGGAAACTCCGGTTTGCGCCGCCGTTGCGTTTGCCACTCCGCCGGCTCCGCCGTTGGCTCCAACTGTGCCGATGACCGTAATCGTGCTCGCCTGGCAAGGCGCAAATCCCAAAGCGAAAATGGTCGTAAGCGAGCCTAAGGCCGCGATCGCAACGTGCCTGTTCATTGTCCCCGTCCCCCGTTGTAAATGGCGAAAAATCTCCACTCCTCGCCCGGCGCGGAATCGCCCGCGAGCAGCGCCGTCAGGAACGGCAGCGTCGACCGCCGCCGAAATTAGTCATGATTCAGCGGGTTCGCGGCCCGCGAGAGGCGGTGAGATCCGGGGGTGGCGTGGCAAACGCAAACCCCCGACCCTGCGCAGAACGCGCACGGCTTATAGGCAGTTTCGGCTTCATGACGTCCCCGGTGACGAAGCGACTGACCACGTGCAACCAGTATACAACTAATCACGTTGTGATCACTGCGTCAAGCGCTTCCTCGCCATTTGGTGAACGGCGAAGTTCATAACGCTTTACAAGCGGGGTCCAATGACGACTTTGCCGCTGCCCCGAGTTTTCCGACAGCTAGATGGACTTTACCTCTCCGCCGTCCATGCGAAGGGTCGAGCCGGTCATCCAGCGGGCGCCCGGTGAGACCAGGAAGGCCATCAGTTCGGCGATCTCCTCCGGCTCTCCATATCGCGCGATGCCGGCTTCCTTCGGGAAGTTGGCCGTCGCCTCCGCCACCGTCATATTGTGCAGCGGCGCCCAGTGCTGGAGATAGGAACGGCGGCGGCCGGTCATCACCGGGCCCGGCAAGACGCTATTGACCTGCACCCCATCTGCGATGCCGCGGTCGGAAAACGCCTTGGCCAGGGCGACGATCGCCGCGTTGATCGTGCCTACGGCCGCATAGGGCGCCTTCGGGAACAGGGCCGAGTTGCCGGACATCAGCACCACCGAACCTTTCGACGCCTTCAAGGCCGGCCATGCCGCGATCGTCAGCCGCCGGGCGCCGTGCAATTTCAGCGCGAGGCCGCTTTCCCACTGCCCGTCGGTCATCTCAAACAGGTCGATCTGCGGCACTGCGCCTGCGATATTCAGCAGGGCGTCGATGCGGCCGAAGGCGGCCAGAACCTGATCGACCAGCGCCTGCGTGACCTCCGGCTGGGCCAGGTCGGCATCGAGGATCAGCGCTTCCGCGCCGGCGGCTCTGACCGCCTCGGCCGTTTGCTCGAGATGGGCGCGATTGCGCGCCACGAGCGCGACGGCCGAGAAATCGCGCGCCAGGCGAATGGCCGTAGCCTTGCCGATGCCCTGGCTTGCGCCCGTCACGATGGCGACTGAGTTCGACATTCGACGTCTCTTCGTTTGGAGCGCCCGGCGTGATCACGAAGCTGGATCGCGGTCTCCGACGGCATGCTCTTGTTTCGGTTGGGCCGGCGCCAGGCGAAAGGTCAGTGAAGGAACTCGCGGATCGCGGCGGCAATCTCCGTTGCGTGAGTCTCCAGGGCGAAGTGTCCGGTGTCGAGAAAGCGGACGACGGCGCCGGGAACGTCGCGCTTGAACGCCTCGGCGCCCGCCGGCAGGAAGAACGGGTCGTTCTTCCCCCAAACCGCGAGCAGGGGCGGTCTACGGGTCCGGAAATACGCCTGGAAGGTCGGGTAGAGCGCGACGTTGCTCTTGTAGTCGCCGAACAGGTCGAGTTGCAGGTCGGCCATGCCCGGCCGAGCCAGGTAGAAGTTGTCCAGCGAATAGCCGTCCGGCGACACCATTTTCGGGTCGAGGACGCCGTGCGTGTATTGCCAGATCGTCGTCTCAGGCTTGAGGAAAGCGCGCAGCGCGTCGCGGTTGGCTTCCGATGGTTCCTGCCAATAGGCCCGGATCGGGTTCCAGCCCTCGCTCAGCCCTTCCTCATAGGCGTTGCCGTTCTGAGAGATGATCGCGGTGATCCGGTCGGGACGTTTCACCGCGAGCCGGAAGCCGGTCGGCGCGCCGTAGTCGAAGACATAGACGGCGTAGCGATCGAAGCCGATGACCTCCGTGAAGCGGTCGATCGTCTCCGCCATCCGCTCGAAGCTGTGGCCGCGGCTTGGCATGTCGGAGTTGCCGAAGCCCGGCAGGTCCGGCGCGACGATGTGGAAGCGATCAGCCAGAAGCGGGACGAGGTCGCGGAACATGTGGCTGGCGGTCGGGAAACCGTGCAGCAGCAGCAGCTTCGGGGCGCCGGCGGCGCCCGCCTGGCGATAGAAGATCTTGAACCCGTCCACGCTGACGGTTTGGTAGGTGATTGGGGTCATGTCGCTTCTCCTTTGCTGGCAATAAGCTTGTCGTTGCACGTCGCCGCAACGACGGCGCCCGCATACGATCAGCCGGGCTACGCGGATTGTGTCTCGCCCTTCCTGTCCAACCCTGGAGCTCTATTCGGCGCCATCTCCAGCGCCGCACGGATCAGATCCTGCTTGAGGAGATAGAACGAAGCCGCGAGGAAGAGGAAATCTTTCATCAGGAAGGCGACCGGCAAGTACATGGCCGGAAATCCGCCTGCCTCCGCCGCCCATGCGTTAGGGAAAAACGGGATGATGGTGACGGTGCCGAGGAAAGTGACGATCGAGCCCAACGCCCCAACGAGGCCAAGCCTTCGATCCCAGAAACCCAGGAAGATCAGCGTGCCGAACAACCATTCCGTCGTGCCAAGGAAGTAACTGGCGCCTCGCAATCCAAAGGCTGGAATCAGCCAGAAGACCAGCGGGCTGTGGCTGATGAACGGCGCAATCTGATGAGCCTCGAAACCAAACCACTTCTGGTAGCCGAATATGAAGAACATGAAAACCATCACGGCGCGAATTAAGTAACGGTCAAGTTCACCCTGGAACGGGGTGGTCTTCGAGAGATAAAGGATAGCCAAGTTCACGGTATCCTCCCTTCTCTTCTGGGCTGCTCCACTGGTGAATAGTCCGGGGAATGTCGGGCAGGTCCGGAGCGACGATCCGAGTTGGCGTGGTTGCGGCGATTACAAAATGTCAGCTCATGACGGCCTGGTCGATGGCCTCGCGTATGACATCAAGAACGAGAGAGGGCGCAGTCACGAGCGGCGCATGATCGACCGCATGCGAACGCACGCGTGCCCGCATCCGCTCCGCCATGAATCGCTGGTTATCCTGAACGATCATTCGGTCCTGCTCGGCCACCAGACACCAGGCAGGCCGATCCTTCCAGAGCGGCCGCGGCACGCGGACAGTGATGCAAGCCGGCGAAATCGGCCGCTGAACCGCCTTCAGCACCTCCAATTCTTCTGGTGAGGCGTTCTGCGCAAAGGCGGCGGCGAAAGCCGTTTCGGGTAAGTAAATCAGGCCGTGACGGTCGGGCGCGAGCTTAGGCGCCTGCGGATGCGGTTCTCCCCGGTAGAATACCTCCGCGACCGTCTCGCCCTCGTCCGGCGCGAGGGCCGCGATGTAGACCAGCGCCTTAACCTTGTCGCTGCGCGTGCCGGCAATGACGGCGCCGGCATAAGCGTGGCCGGCGAGGACGACCGCGCCCGGCGTCCGCTCCAGGGCGCGATTGAGCGCCGCGACGTCGTCTTGAAACGTCGTCAGCGGCAAGGGCGCCGCCGAGACTTTGACGCCGTCGCCCGCGAGCGGGCCGATGACCTTCGACCAACTCGATCCGTCAGCCCATGCGCCATGGACAAGCACTACGCTTATGTCATTCGAGGACATCGCTGCTCTCCCTTTGAAATGCGACCATTCCGAGAAAAGGAGCGCTCCGAGGCCAGCACGTTCGCTGGACCGGTTTGCTATTGGTCGGGCTGGCCTACGGAGCTTGGCTCGTAGTAGCGGGGCGACCCAGCCACGGTAGGCCACTGGCGCATCGCTTTGATGGCTGGGACGAGGAGTCGGGCGCCGGCGCCGTTGGCGCGCGCTTCAATCGACACCCTGAACGATCGGACCCCGTCACTCACCCATGGAATTGTCACCACGTCGTCAGAGCCAGCCGGGGGAAGGGTCGCATCTTTCTCTGCGAGTGGGTCGGCTTGTGACCCTCCGCTGGGTTCGATGGCGACCTTGAGCCGAATCGGCTGATCGCCGGTCACCTCGGCCTTGAGCTTCAGCTCGTATGCGCCGGCAGGCATCGCATCGACGACAATGCTTCGCCATACGCCCGCCCCTCCTGGCGGCAAATCGATTGCGAGGCCTGAAGCAGCTTCAAAATGGGCAGGTTGATCCAGGGTTTCATTGGCGTGGAACCAAAAAGGCGGGTGCAGCGCCGCGAAAACCGCTGGCGCCGGGGAGGCCGTGCCAAGGAAGAATTGCTCAGCGCGCCGCCAAACGTTCTCGCCGACCTCTCGACCAAGCTTGAGGCCACGTTCATTGTCCGCTGGCCAATGGACACCGGCCCATATGCGAGAGATCCCTGCGGCTTGGGCGGCGTCTGCGAAGGTCGGATAGGAAAGCGTGACAGGTAGCGCCAGTTCGCGCTGTTCAACGTACAGGTGTCTCACCGTCTTTTTGAAGTTGAAGTCCGGCCTTCCCGTGGCGAGCTCCATGGCGCGGGCCCAGGCCGCGGTGAAGACGCTGTGGCCGGAAACGTAGCTGGGGAACGGCGGCGTAGGCAGATAGGGCTCCCAGTCCGCCGCGCGCACCTCTCCAAGTCCCGCTGGTACGATGACGGAATCCTTGGCCTCGGCCAAGGCGGCCGGCGTTGCATACGCCAATACGGCCAGAGAACGTGGGCGCCAGGCGCTTATGAGCGTGTCGCCGAGCGCTCGAATCGCGGTAACTGGGCGCACATAATCGTAGCCATACTTTGCGTCCCAGGATGCGATCGACGCATCGAAGATCGCGTTGCTGGCGACCAAGAACAACTTGACGTCATCGTCGAGTTGCAGATCGTTCATGTCGGAGACGAATTTCGTCATTTCGATCAGTTCCGGCGCGGGAGCCATGCCGAAAATCCCCCAATATTCGGCCTCCGCCTTCTGTTTGTCGGTCAGCGCGCAGCTGGCCTTGATCAATACGTCAATTTGCCGCGACCATTCGGCAGTTCCGGGGGCCGGCGGCGGAACGGGACGGAATTGATCGGCGCGCGCCAGCGAGAAGGGCATGACGCGGCTCCATTGCGGGGTCGTTGGAAGCTGGCGCTTTCCCAGCGAGTTGATCGGTTGCCACGCGTCCGGCGCTCCCGACGTTCGTGGTCGGTAGCCGGTCGTATCGGCGAAGTTGCCGGATTCGTTTGCCCCATCGTAGCGGCGGTTGGCGAGAACTGCCACAGCAGCCCGGCGTCCGACCTTGGCTGGCAGGGTGTCGGCGTCGGGATCATAGCCGAGCGCCTGCATCCGCTCGATCAGCGCATGCCGATGTTGCGGCGCAAGCGTCCGCAAAACGGTGAAGGCGGCGTGACTGATCGCTTCGCGTTTGTTCGCTTCGTTGTCGGCGCCCCCTTGTCCCTTGAGGGTGGTCCCCGAGATGACCCCTACAGCAGCCGGATCGTAGGCGGTCCAGGCATCATACATCGCCGTGTGAAGGATGGCGAAAAAGCGCGAACCGACCGTGGGTTCCCAGGCGACTTCCTGTGCATACGGCAGCGCCTGGTCGAGCCACTCCGTCACGATCGAGGCGGCGTTCGCTTTCGAGGCATGCACCGCAATGATTAGGCCTATCGCGATAGCCGCAAGACCCCTGATCATCGCCTCTTCTCCGAGTGTTGCCGCAGACCTTGCGCTTGGTCGGGAAACATGCTCAGCGCAGCGACTTTGTGAAGCCCTTGAGCGACGCCGTCTGATCCATCCTCATCGCTCCGGCGTCGTCGACTGTGACCCTCGCGACTCGGCCGCGTTTGAACTGAGCCAGGATCGTCGCATAAGCGGGGTCAGACGCCGGGATGATTACCTCGCATCTGCTGCCGGTGTCGCCGAACTTGCATTCGGTGCCCGCAAAGAGATGGCGAAATGCGGGGTTCTTGGCCTTGTCGACGAAGACCTCAATCCGCGAGCCGACGACGCCGGCCTGGGTCGTGCGCACCACGATCCTGTGGGGCTTCGCCGCCTTGTCGAACGCGAAGACGGCATTCGGTCCTGTCGCTCCTCCGGCGCGCAGCATGACCGCTTCGGCCGCCAACGCCATTGGCGCCGGCCCGGCTGCGACGACGACAGTGGTGCTCAGGAGGAGTTGCTTTATCGTGCGCATGACAGTCTTTCCACCGGCTTTTCATGAAGGGGAGCCGAGATGCCCGACGGCGCCGGGCTCCCTGCGCTGCGACCTCGCTCAGAGGAAGCGGTAGACGATCGGGCAGTCCACCACGAGGCCGACCGATCCGAACTTCTTGCCGTCGAGTCCGGTGATCCAGCCCTTCTGCACCATACCGAGGATCGAGAACTCCTCCGTCATACGGGAGCGATAACCGAGTTCGATCGCCTTCTGCGTCCATACAGACGGATTGAGATCCCAGACCGGGCTGTAATCGGTCGCGACTGTTGGAATGCCGCCAAGTACGTTGAGCGGACCGCCACCGTCGGACAGCGCGCTGTTCAAGCCCTGCCGCTGCGGATTGTCCTTGCCAGTCGGGCCGTTGGCGAACACGAAAATACGTTCGACCGGGCTGAACAGGCTGTCGTCGCCTCCGCTAGTGATGTCTTCCAACCCCGGTGCGTAGGTCGCTCCCTCCAACGCTGCGGTCAGCTTGTTGTTGGTGTCCGTCGAGAGGTAAAGGACCGGCTTGGCGAAACTAAAGCCGGTGGTCAGCATCATCGTCACTGTCTGGTCGCGTGGGCAAATCTTCACAACCTTTTGATGAACTAGACCATGGTCGGGGTTCCCGTTGCAGAATTGGTTAAGGACATCTGCTGATACATTGTACGCAACCACCGGCGCATTATAGATGTGTCCGCCGGCGTTCGTAATTTTGACAAGCGGGGTGTAGTCCTTGTCTCCAACTCCGCTGGGCTGAAACTGCTTCGGAGGAAAGAAATTGGGCGCGTCTCCCGGCGTCACGCTCCGCTTCGGCGAGAAATCGACAGTTCCAGCGTCAAAAATCAGCCTGAACTTGCTGTCCAGAGTCGCTCTTCGAACCGCGCGGCCTACGTCGGCAAAGGTCAGTTTTGGGGAGTAGTTGAGGCCGAGTTGGTCGGCGTTGCCCTTGTCGTCAGTGTCCGTGACAATGTACCAAACGGTTTCGCCACTCTTCATTGCGCCTTGGTAGAGTGGCAGGGTAATGGTTCCCTTGTCCAAATCGACCTTGCCCGACTTCAGATTCTGATACGCGCCGACGAGTTCGCGCTGCACTTGAGACGGCTGCGGGCCGAAATAGGTTGCCGGCACGTCGGCCCCGATTGCTGCCGGCGCCGGTTGGATGTCGGTGGTTCCGAGATCCTGGGCGAGCGCTGAAGCGGCAGTCGCAGTGAACAATGCAACAACCAGCGCTGCAGTCTTGATCCGACTCGCCCTCGCCCACCCCTCGCTGGGGCGACCAATTGGAGTCGGAGTCGGTATCTGCATTGGATTGCTCCCTGTATTGAGATTCAGTGCTGAAAGCGATTTTCGTACGCTTTGTCGGCTGTTGTTGAAGCCGTCGAGTTTTCGCCTCACGGCATCAAGGCGACAGCCGGATTCCTAGTAGGCAAGTGTTCTGTCGACGATGGTCGCCGCCTTCGCGCTGATCAGCGCAAGATGATTAAGTGCAGAAACGGTTTTCGAGGTGAAATGCCTATTCGCAATCGATGCGATAGCCGCCGCCTATAGAATCGACGAGGGCCCCAAGCGGTTGAGGACGCCTAATATCTTTTTGCACGCGATTGGCCCGCTGGGGGCCAGAGCCGAAGCGTCAGCTGCGAGGCGAGCGCGGCATGGTCTTCGCTTAATCGATCCGTCGCCTATTCAGCCGCCTCAGCGATGCTCTCCGGCTCAAGTACGCCCGCCGAGTCCACCATCGCCCGCTCCGGTTGTTTCCCGAACCAGTTCTTCCGCATGGCCTCGCGCACAAGCGAGCCGACGCCTGGCGAATAGCGACGCCCCCTCACGCTCACGAGGCCTACCTGTCGCCAGAATTCAGGTTCGACGACCGGCAGCCCAACGACGCCTGGATGTTTGACCAGGTTCGCAGGCATGAAAGCAAATCCCAGCCCGGCGGCAACCATGGCCAAGGTCCAGTCGTCGCGCTCGCTCCAATAGACGGGATTGCAGGTGACTCCCTTCTGGTTGAGAACTTGATCGGCATAGCCGGCGTACTCGCAGTTCATGCGATGGATGTAGTACTCGCCATTCATCTCCTGAACCGGAAACACTCCTGTGTTGACCAGACGATGATCGCGGTGAACGGCGAGAACCATCTGCTCGCGAAACAGCGGAATCGAATGAATGCGCTCGTCGGGCTGCTCGCCCGGTAGAGCGTAGATGGCGACCTCGAGATCGCCAGCCAAAAGACGTGAGCGCAGATCCTTTGCGTTCGCGTCGCACAGTCTCAGCTCGACCTCAGGATGACGGGTTCGAATATTGGCGATGAGGTCGACGATCTCGTCCGGCGAAATCGTGCTCATGATCCCCAGTTTGAGCGGCCACTTTCTCACGAACTCCTGAGACAGGCGCTTTGCTAACCTCGAGTGCTCGTAAACCGACTGCAGGTGCGGACGAACCATGTAGCCAAGATCGGTAAGGTGCGTCGATTCACGCTCGCGATGAAAAAGCAGTCCTCCCAGCTCCTCTTCGAGAAGCTTGATGGCGCGCGACAGGGAGGGCTGCGTCACATTGCACTGCTCGCTTGCGCGCGTGAAATTCAGCTCTTCCGCCAGCGCGAGGAAATAACGAACCTGATGCATTTCCATGACGGCCTCGCGGTGAAATCGACGGGAGTCCTCTCGTCCGATAACTCGGTCCGCAAATGTGCTTATAGTAACCTGGTCCTGTCTTCCGGTACGGTTAGCAACATGGCAAATAACTTGTCAAGTCCCTGTAGAGCGGTTAGCATCAGGCCAAGCGTCGCAACGGGCGACCCGGCAAGGACTTGCGATGGAGCGCCGTCCGCCTGCAATCATGGTAGCCGGCGCGCCAGGGCTGGATTTCCTCAATTCGATCGCCACGCCCATGCATGCCACCATCGATTGGCTTCAAGATGGCGAAGGCTATCTAAGATGGATCGAGCAAGCCCGTTTGGCGTCAAGCGACGTGCTTTTGGGCATGAGGGCGCGCGCGCTGCCCGGCGAGCTCGACAGGGTCGCAGATCAGGCGCGAAGCCTGCGCGAATGGTTCAGGGGTTTCGTGCGTCGGCATAAGGGTCGTTCTTTGACGAACGATGCTCTCGCTGAGCTCGCGCCATTGAATTGCCTGCTCGAGCGCGACAAAACCTTCAGCCTGATCGCCCTTTCGCCGACCGGGCGCCGTCCGTTCCGCCTGGAGGTCATGCGCCGATGGAATGATCCCGACGCGCTCTTGCTTCTTGTCGCGGAGGCGCTGGCTCAACTCGTGTGCACGGAGGACTTTGCCCACGTGAAAGCCTGCGAGGGGCCCGCCTGCACGCTCCTTTTCGCCGACCATACGCATGGCCATGGGCGGCGGTGGTGCAGCATGACGATTTGCGGCAATCGGGCAAAACAGGCGACGCACCGACATCGCATGAAAATTGGCGCCTCTGATACCGGTTCGCCGGCGCCGCGTAATTGCGTAAGCAATGATTGACGAAGGGCGCTTATTCAGCCGGAAACCACGTCGCTGCTGCTCCAGCATATGTTGAATTGACCGGCTCACAACTCACAATCCCCGCGAGCCGGGTTATCGGCGGCATATTGGCGTTCATGTCGTCCATAATCCGAGACGAGCCGACGATCAGAAGCATCACGAGCGCCCGGAACGCCAGCGCGAGCGCTCAGCCGGGTTAATTCGCTGCTCAGGCCAAAAAAATTCGCTCAGCGCCCGAAAAAAATTCGCTGAGCGTTTGCGGCGGGAATGGGGCGACTGTCGCGCAAAGTCCCGGAATTGCTCCATCTTTATGAGGAGCTTGGGCCGGTCCGACCGGCCAAGTGGGGAAAAAATCGCTGTTCTCAGCGAATTCGCCCGCGCGCCGCATCGCCCACGGCGACATTCCTCCCGCTTGGCGGCCTGTGCGCCAACGTCATTGCCCCATGGACATGCCCATGGCCCCGGCAGGGACCATCAGATTCGTGTTGAGGTGGTACATGATCCAGAGCGAACCCGAGATAACGAGGCCGACGATCAGCGCCCCGAACGCGAGCGCGAGCACATTGTTCAGGTTGTCCGGTCCGGTGGTGATGTGCAGGAAGAAGGCGAGGTGGACTCCCATCTGCGCCACCGCGAGCGCGGCCAGCGCCATCGGGATTCCGGGCGTATAAAGCAGCGCCGTGCCGCTTGCGACCCAGAACGAAGCGACCGTCAGAATGGCCGCGAGAAAGAGCCCGATGAGATAGTTGCGGACGCCCTCGCCGACGTGCAGTTCCTCTGGCGTGCCGTGGGTCTCGTCGTGGATTGTGTGCTCACTCATGGCGCAAGCTCCAGAAGATAGACGTTGGTGAAAATCCCGATCCAAATGATGTCGAGCGCGTGCCAAAACAGGGAAAAGCATAGACCGCGGCGGAGGATGCTCGGTCGGAATCCCTTGGTGAACACCTGCGCCATCATCGTGCCGAGCCAGAGCAGGCCGATGGTCACGTGAAGCCCGTGACAGCCGACGAGCGCGAAGAACGAGGAGAGGAAGGCGCTGCGCTGAGGTCCCGCGCCTTGCGCGATCATCCGTGCGAACTCGCTGATCTCGATGGCGAGGAAGGCGAGGCCGAAGAGGCCGGTCACGACGTATCCGATCTGCGTCCACAGCATGTTTCGCACATAGGTCGCAACCGAGGCCATGCCGCAGGCGAAGCTCGAGATGAGGAGACAGGCCGTCTCGATCGCGACGGTGCGTTTATCGAAGAGGTCGACCGGCCTCGGGCCGCCCGCGGTCGCATGCACGAGAACGGCATACGCGGAATAGAAGGCGGAGAACATCACGAAGTCGGAGAGGAGGAAAATCCAAAAGCCGTAGCCCGTGATGATGCGCCTCGAGGCGGGTCCCGGAAAGCCGATCCGCGGGTCGCGGATTCCGATGGCGGCGGCTTCCTCCTTCTCCGGGACCTGAACCGCGTGGATGCCAGGCTCCCGACCCGCGTAGAGGGCCTCGCGCGCCTCGCGCCGGAGCCGGTCGGCCCGGGCGACCTGTTCCGCCGGCAGCTCGTATTCCGCCTGGTCCCGCCAGGCGAAGGCCACAAAGGTCGCGAAGGCGCCGGCGACCCCGACGCCGGCCAGCCACCAGATGTGCCAGATCATCGCGAAGCCGGTCACCACCGCGAAGAAGGCGGTGACGAAGCCGGTCGGGCTGTTGTGCGGCATTTCGATCGCTTGGTAGTTCGGCTCCGGCCGCGCCCGTCCCCGAGCGATCGCCCGCTGCTTTACCTCCCAATAGGCCTCCTCGCCGGTGACGTCAGGCAGGACCGCGAAATTAAACGCGGCCGGCGGCGAGGCGGTGATCCATTCGAGGGTCCGGCCGTCCCATGGGTCGCCGGTCCGATCCATGAGCGCGGCGCGCCCGCGGATGCTGACGGCGAGTTGCATGATCTGGCTGCCGATCCCGCACAGAATGAGCAGCGCGCCGAAAGCTGCGACGATGAGCCAGGGACGCCATTCCGCGACGTCGTAATGCTGCATCCGTCTCGTCATGCCCTCGAGGCCGAGGATGTAGAGCGGCATGAACGCGACATAGAAGCCGGTGACCCAGAACCAGAACGCGACTTTTCCCCACCGCTCGTCGAGCCTGAATCCGAAGGCTTTGGGGAACCAGTAGGTGTAGCCGGCGAAGGCGCCGAACAGCACGCCGCCGATGATGACGTTGTGGAAGTGGGCGACCAGAAAGAGCGAGTTGTGCAGGATGAAATCCACGGGCGGCAATGCGAAGAGCACGCCGGTCATGCCGCCGATCACGAAGGTCATCATGAAGGCGACCGCCCACATGAGCGGAAGCTCAAACCGTAGCCGCCCGCCCCACATGGTGAACAGCCAGTTGAAGATTTTGACGCCCGTGGGCACCGCGATGATCATCGACATGATGCCGAAGACCGCGTTGACGTCGGCGCCGGCGCCCATGGTGAAGAAATGGTGCAGCCACACCGTGAAGGAGATGATGCAGATCGCCATCGTGGCGATCACCATCGAGCGATAGCCGAACAGCGGCTTGCCGGAGAAGGTTGAGACGACCTCGGAAAAGACGCCAAACGCCGGCAGGATCAATATGTAGACCTCAGGGTGGCCCCACGTCCAGAAGAGGTTGACGTACATCATGGGGTTGCCGCCCATGGTCGTCGTAAAGAAATGGAAGCCGACATAGCGGTCGAGCAGCAGCATCGCGAGCGTCGCCGTCAGCACCGGGAAGGCGGCGACGATCAGGAGATTGGCGGCGAGCGCGGTCCAACAGAAGACCGGCATGCGCATCAGGATCATGCCGGGAGCGCGCATCTTGAGAATCGTGGTGACGAAATTCACGCCTGTGACCAGCGTACCGATACCAGAAATCTGGAGCGCCCAGAGATAGTAGTCGACGCCGACGTCAGGCGAGAAGGCAAGCTCGGAAAGAGGCGGGTAGCCCATCCAGCCGGCGCGTGAGAAATTGCCAATCAGCAGAGACGCGTTGGTCAGGAGCACGCCGGAGGCGGTAAGCCACAGGCTCACCGAATTGAAGGTCGGGAAGGCGACGTCGCGAATGCCGAGCTGCAGCGGAACGACGAAATTCATGAGGCCGATCACGAACGGCATCGCGACGAAAAAGATCATGATCGTGCCGTGCGCGGAGAAGATTTGATTGTAGTGGTCGGGCGGCAGATAACCGCCGGAGTTGAAGGCCACCGCCTGCTGGCCGCGCATCATGATTGCGTCGGCGAAGCCGCGAACGAGCATGACCATGGCGAGCAGGCAGTACATGACGCCGACGCGCTTGTGATCGACGGAGGTGATCCACTCGCGCCAGAGATAGGGCCACCAGCCTTCGATCGTGATCCAGAGGAGCACGGCCAGGATGACCGCGACCACCACGATGGACGTGATGAGCGGGATCGGCTCGTTAAAGGGAATGGCCGACCAGGAGAGCTTGCCGAGCATCAATTTCCCCTGCACGTCGCCGCGAAAAGGTCTTGGGAAGGCGCGGAAGCACTCAATGGCGGCGGCTGCGGCGCCGTACCGTTCACGATGGACTCGAACAGTCCGGGCTCGACCGATCTGTAGACGATGGGAGGGACGCTCTCGCTCGGCTTGACCAGCTCGGCGTAGGCGTTGCGATCGAGCGCGACGCTGGACGCCTTCGCGTCAGCAAGCCATTGTGCGTAACCGTCTGCGGACATGGCCCGCACGTTGAAATGCATGCCGGAGAAGCCCGCCCCGCTAAAATTCGACGATTGGCCCCTGAACGTGCCGGGCTTGTCGGCCTCGAGGTACAGCTGCGAGGTCATTCCGGCCATTGTGTAGATCTGGGTGCCTAGCTCAGGCACGAAGAAGGCGTTCATCACCCCGCTCGAAGTGAGCCTGAAATGGATCGGCTGGCCGACCGGAACCGCGAGCGTGTTGACCGTGGCTATGCCTTCCTCCGGGTAGATGAACAACCACTTCCAGTCGAGCGCGACGACCTCGACCTCGACGGGGATGGCCTCGAAGCCGCTAATCGGCACGAACGGATCCAGGGCGCGCGAGCCGAACCAGGCGATTCCGCCGAGAAAAACGATGACGAGCATCGGGATCGACCAGACGACCAGTTCGAGGGTGCCAGAGAACTCCCAATGAGGCCAGTAGAAGGCGCGCGAGTTGGAGTGTCGGAACCACCAGGCGAAGCCCGCGGTGGCGATGATGACCGGCACGACGATCGCCAACATGATGCTCGTCGCATCAAAAAGGGTGAGGCGCTCCGCCGCGTCGATCGGTCCGGCCGGCCTGAGCACCCCGCTGCAGCCCGCGAGCGGCGCCGCGGCAACTGCCGCGGCAAGGCGGATCGATCGGAAGGACGGCTGCTTCTCGGCCGCCGGACCGGCCTGCTTGAAGACGCGACAACCAAGGACCCCTCGCCGCATCGCCGCGTCCCCCGCGAATCCGCCGCTAACCGACTTGCTGAGCCGCGCTAACCCGCGCCTGTGATCTGCAGGATTGCGCCAATGATCGAGTCAGTCAACCTCGCCACGAACTGCCAGACGAAGTTTAGATCGAGGCCCGCCTGGGCGCCGAGCACGGGGAGGACCAGCAACGCGGCGAGAAGAATGAGCATGCCATAGGGCTCGAGCGAGGCGAGCGAACGCGACGGCCCCTCCGGCAGCAGCCCGACCAGGATGCGCCCGCCGTCGAGCGGCGGAATTGGCAGCAGGTTGAAGACGGCGAGCAGCACGTTGATGAGGAGCGCGTTGTTGAGATTGTCGACCGTCCAGCCCTCCACCGCCGGCGGTAGGAACGAAACCAGGCGGAACAAGAGGGCGCTCAGGATCGCGAGCGCAAAATTCATCGCCGGGCCTGCGGCAGCGACGAATATCGAATCCCGCTTCGGATTGCGAAGCGCGCGGAAGTTGACCGGCACGGGCTTGGCGTAACCGAACAAGAACGGCGCGCGCAGGAGCATCAGCAGCGCTGGCAACAGGATCGTGCCGAACGGATCGATGTGCTTGAGCGGATTGAAGGTGACGCGGCCCGCCAGCCACGCCGTCTTGTCGCCGAACAGGCGGGCGACGTAGCCATGCGAAGCCTCGTGGAAGGTGATCGCGACCACCAGCGGGACAATCCAGGTCGAAAGCTGATAGAGCGAAAGGCTGAAACGAGAAAGCATCGTCTACGTCTGGCTGGAGTCCGTCACGGGGACCGGCGCCGACCGAAGTTCCTCGCGAATCTGCTTCAACGCGCTTTCGTCGAGAGTCTCGCGTTCGAGCAGAAGTTTGGCGCCGCGCTCGAGCGTGATCTCGTGCGCCTTGAGGATCCCAACCGTGTGGTCGAAGGCCCGCGAGACGATTTCCTGGACCGCCGCGTCGATCGCTCGCGCCGTTTCGTCGCTGTAGCGCTTCTGGTGAAAATCCTCGAGAGCCGGCGGGCCGGTCAGGAATGGCGAGCGGGCGCCTTCGTAGGAGACCGGCCCCAGTGTCGGCTCCATGCCGAAACGTGTGACCATGTCGCGCGCAATGTCGGTCACCTTGACGAGGTCGTCCGCCGCGCCGGTCGAAAGCTGGTGAAAGACCACCCATTCGGCAGCGCGCCCGCCCAGTAGGACGTCCATCCTGTCGATGAGCTCTTCGCGGGTGATGACATAGCGATCCTCGGTCGGACGCTGAATTGTGTAACCGAGCGCGCCGACGCCGCGCGGGATGATCGAAATCTTGTGCACTGTGTCGGCGTTCGGCAGCGACATTGCCACCAGCGCGTGGCCCATTTCGTGATAGGCGACGACCCGACGCTCCTTCGGACTGAGCACGCGCTTCTTCTTCTCCAGGCCGGCAACCATGCGCTCGACGGCCTCGGTGAAATCGTTCATCGCGATTTCCCTGGCCTTGCGCCGGGTCGCCACGAGCGCCGCTTCGTTCACGAGATTGGCGAGGTCGGCGCCGGTGAAGCCGGGTGTTAAAGCCGCGATATTCTCCGCCGAGACGTCGGCGGAGAGCTTGTGGCCCTTGAGGTAGAGATTGATGATGTCGATGCGTCCGGGCTTGTCCGGCCGGTCGACCAGCACCTGGCGGTCGAAACGGCCGGCCCGCAGCAACGCCGGGTCGAGGATCTCCGGCCGGTTGGTCGCCGCGAGCAGCACCAGGCCGCTGCGCGAATCGAAACCGTCCATCTCGACCAGCAACTGGTTGAGCGTCTGCTCCTTCTCGTCGTGCCCCATGTAGGGGTAGGCGCCGCGGGCGCGTCCGAGCGCGTCGAGCTCATCTATGAAGATGATCGCCGGGGCTTTCTCGCGCGCCTGCACGAAGAGATCCCGCACGCGCGCCGCGCCCACGCCTACGAACATCTCGACGAATTCCGACCCGTTGATCGAGAAGAACGGGACCCCTGCCTCGCCGGCGACGGCCCGCGCGAGCAGCGTCTTGCCCGTGCCCGGCGGCCCGATCAGCAGCACGCCTTTAGGCATCCGGGCGCCGAGCCGGCCGTATTCCGTGGGGTGCTTGAGAAAGTCGACGATCTCCATGAGTTCCGCCTTGGCTTCGTCTTCGCCCGCCACGTCGTTGAAGGTCGTCTTGGTGTCGGTCTCGACATAGACCTTCGCCTTGCTGCGGCCGATCGACATCAATCCGCCCGGGGTCTGCGTGAAGCGTCGGAACACGAAGTAATAGATGCCGACGAAGAACAGCATCGGAATAATCCACGACAGCAGATCGGCCAAAAATGTATTCGGGATCTCGCCACTGAACTTCACATGATTGCGCTCGAGTTCAGCTGCGAGGTCGAGGCGTGACGCGTGTAGTCTCGAACTCCTTTACGCCATTCTTCTGCACTTCCTTCCACTCGCCCTGGATGCGCTCGCCGGACACCCGGACCTGCGCAATCTTCCCGTCGTTCAGGTCAGTGAGAAACTCGCTGTAGGGAATGGTGACAATCTTTTCCCGGCCCGCGCTCCACACATTCGCGATCAGGATCACGCCGATGACGGCGATGAAGACGTACCAGAGATTCCATTGTTGTTGCTTGTTCATCGGCGGCTCCCACTTGCGGGGTTAGCGTCAAGCAATCTACCCGCAAATAAAAGTCAGAATGCGTGTGCGTGCAAATGTTCCGGAGTAGGACCGCTTGGCGGGTCGCATCGGAGAGCGCGCCCCTTTTTCGCATGGCGGCGTCGATTGGTTCACGGACGAAGGGCAAGTCTTACGGCTTGTCGAAGATTGGCAATTTTTCCGCCGAGGTTGGCGTCGGGGCAGGCCGCTGTGTTACATTCGCTTGCAAATCCTCAGATGCGGTGAAGAAAGATGTCCGACGCCGAACGCCTGCTCGTCCTGCTGCGCCATGGCCAGAGCGAATGGAACCTGAAGAACCTGTTCACAGGTTGGCACGATGTCGACCTGTCCCCCCTCGGCGTCGAAGAGGCCAAGGAAGCCGGGCGGCAGCTCAAGGCGCGCGGCATCGTTTTCGACGTCGCTTTCACTTCCGCCCTGATCCGGGCCCAGCATACGCTTCAACTGACCCTGGCCGAATTGGGGCAACCCGGCATCCCCGAAAGCCGTGACCAGGCGCTCAACGAACGCGATTACGGCGACTTGATCGGGCTGAACAAGGACGACGCGCGCAAGAAGTGGGGCGAGGAGCAGGTCCACAAGTGGCGGCGAAGCTACGACGTCCAGCCCCCGGGGGGCGAGAGCCTCAAGGACACGGTCGCGCGGGCTCTCCCCTACTATTGCCAGTATATCCTGCCAGAGGTCCTCAGGGGGAAACGGGTGCTGGTCTCCGCGCATGGGAACAGCCTGCGGGCGCTGGTGATGGTTCTCGACCGCCTGACTCCTGAGACCATTCCCTCGGTGGAGATCGCCACCGGCGTGCCGCTCGTCTACCGCCTCAACCCGGACTCGACGGTCGCATCGAAAGACATTTTGACGGCATGACCAATAAGGCGCGGCCGCTGGCCGCGCTCTGCTGGGGCTCGCTGGCCGCGTCGTCCGCGCTCAGCGAGGACGGCTTCAATCGGGTCGATCGACGGCGTCCTCAGAACGCGCTCTTGATGACCCCACCGTCGACGCGCACGGCGGCGCCCGTCGTCGCCGATGCGAGGGGGCTCGCGAGATAGGTCACAAGACTGGCGACCTCCTCGGGCGACGCGAACCGCTTGATCAACGAGGTCGGCCGCACCTTGGCGAAGAACTCCTTCTCGAACGCCTCGAACGAAACGCCTTCAGTCCGGGCGAGCGCATCGACGAATTCGGTGACGCCGCGCGACCGGGTCGGGCCGGGGAGCACGCTGTTGACCGTGATTCCGGTTCCGGCGACGGCTTCCGCGAGACCCCGGGAAACGGCAAGCTGCGCCGTCTTGGTCATGCCGTACTGGATCATCTCCGCAGGAATCTGTACCGCGCTTTCGCTCGAGATGAAGATGATGCGACCCCAGTTTGCGCGCCGCATCGCCGGCAAATAAAGCCGCGCGAGGCGTACGCCGCTCAGCACATTCGCCTCGAAGAACCGGACCCAGTCGGCGTCGGGAATCTCCTCGAACGGCTTCGGCTCGAAGATGCCGAGATTGTTCACGAGGATTTCGACGCCGGGATAGGCGCGGACGAGGTCTTCGGCCGCGCTCGCGAGGGTGAGATCGCCGGCGAAGCCGTGCGCCTCAGCAGCGGTCGTCGACCGGATCTGCTCGATGGCCCTGTCCACCGCCGGCTGCGTCCGGCCGTTGACGATCACGCGGGCGCCTTCGCCGGCCAAGGCGGAAGCGATCGCCAGGCCGATCCCAGCGGTGCTTCCGCTGACCAGCGCGAGCTTGCCTTTCAGTCCCAGATCCATGGGTGATTCTCTATCGATCGCGTCTTCCTATTCCTTCACCGCCTTCGTCATCGCCTCCTGCTCGGCAGGCGTCGGCTTACCGAAGAATTCGGGATCGATGTCCTTGCCGCCGAGCGCGCCGAAGGCGTGCGCGCCGTCGGCGTCGAACAGCACCACGAACTTATGCCCCGCGCAATCCGTTGGCTTGCAGACGAAGGAGATCTTGTAGTCCTTGCCGTCAACGGTCAGGTCGCTGATCTGTCCCGACAGCCCGTCGAAATCCCTGTTGAACCGTATAAGCCAGTCGGGCGTCGGCTGGACCAGCCTCATCAGCCTATCCCAGGATGCATGATAGGCCGTCCGGCCGTGCAGCACGTCGAACAGGAATTCGGTCTCCGCGGCCTGGGCGGCGCCGGCGAGGATCGCAAGAGCGAGGAAGAGGCTGAAGGGCATTGTCTTCTCGAGCGTCTGATTGAAGCCAAGGGATGAGGAGCGGACGACGAAGCTGTCGCTCGGGCGCCCTGGCCGTGGGAAAGACCTCCCGCGGCCGATTGCGCGCCGGGCGACCGCCTAGAACGCCTTAAAGGTGATGATCGTGCGCGTGTCGACGACACCCGGAATCGTCTGCACCTTGTGGCCCACGAAATGGCCGATGTCGACGTCCTTCTCGACATAGAATTTGGCGAGAATGTCGAAGTCGCCGGCGATCGAATAGATTTCCGAAGCGATTTCCGCCTCGGCCAGCGCATTCGCCACCTCGTAGGTGCGGCCGAGCGCGCATTTGATCTGGACGAAAAAGGTTTGCATCGGATCACGGCCCCTCCTTGCCGTTCTCTTGTGCAACAACTTCGACGTCTCGGTCCATACCCGACTGCACTTCGAAGCTCGACTGATAGGTCTTGGCGTCGTGCCGCGCAATGACTGCGTATTCGCCCTCCGCCAGGACGAGCGAGGGAAATGCGCCAATCAACTCGCGAATGACGTCGCCGCCAGGCGTCAGCACAGTGAAGGTCGTGTTGGCGAGCGCCTCGCCGCCCGGTTTGTTAACGAGCTTGAGCGTCAGCGTCGCGCAGCGATGGCGCAGAGTGACGTCGACGAGCTTGCCTGACGGCACCCTGATGTCTGCGTTGACGATCGAGTTCGTAGGAAGCGTCGTCAACGGCGCCGGAGCGGCGGATTTGCCGGTGCTCGGCGGCGCGGCCGAAGCGAGGAAGCGACCACCGACCGTGTCCAGATAGGTGGACACGATATGGTAGTTTCCTTCCGGCAGGCCGATCACGTCGCCGGCCTTAGCTTTGGCGTAGACGAGCTTACCCAGTGGGTTGCGGCCTTCCGGCACGTAAATCGCCAGCGAAAGCTTGGAGGGATCGATCGGCTCCTCGGCGACCGTGCCGCCGATCCTGAGAGCGCCTGCCGACAAGATCAATCGTTCGGAGCGAACCTCCGGGCCGAGCGTCATCCGCTTCGTCACGCTGGCGAGACCGAAGGCGACGTGCACCACGTAGTCGCCCGGCGGGACGGTCAGGGTCGGCTGGGCCAGACTCAACTCGACGATGAGCGGGTGCGAGCCGTCGGCCTCGGGATGAGCGTCAAACACGCGCCAGCGAAGGCCCCCGGTCAAGGGATTGGGCGCGCCGTTGAGGACCGCCGAAAGGCTGAGCGTCGCCTGCCCCTCGGGCGAGGCCGGGTCCGCGGTGGCGACCGGGGCGACTATCGCGAGGGCGACAAGGCTGATGAACCCCGCTAGGATCTGCCAAACCGCTTTCATTCCGCTCCGTTTCGCCGATTTCTCCTCTCGCCGCCCCCGGCGATGTCGCGCCCGCCCGCGCGACGGGTCGGTCGTGCCGCGCCAATAAGGCGGATCGAAGGCGGTTTACAGCTCCGCCGGATTGAGCCAAGCAGCGCTCGCCACGAAGGACAGTACGGATGAACGATACGATCGCCCTCCTGAAGCGCCGACGCTCCGCCCCGCCCGCCATCATGACCGGGCCCGGCCCGACGCAGGAGGAACTGACCACCATTTTGACCGTCGCCTCGCGTGTTCCCGATCACGGCAAGCTGGCCCCCTGGCGCTTTATCGTTTTCCAAGGCCACGCGCGCGAACGCGCCGGCCGCATCGCGCTCGGCATTCGCCTCGAGGACCAGCCGGATGTCGACGAGGCGGCCCGGGCAGAAGAACTGCGCCGCTTCGCCCGGGCGCCGCTCGTGGTCGGCGTCATCTCACGCGCGGCGCCGCACGCGAAGATTCCCGAATGGGAGCAAGTCCTTTCGGCCGGCGCGGTCTGCATGAACCTGATCGTCGCGGCGCGGGCGCTTGGTTTCTCGGCCACCTGGCTTACCGAATGGCTCGCCTACGACGCTCGTTTCCGCGCGGCGATCGGCCTCGCGGAACACGAGAAAGTCGCCGGCTTCATCCACCTCGGCAAAGCGGTCTCGGTCGAGGACCGCCCGCGCCCGCCGCTGACGGATATCGTCACCGCTTTTCCCGAGTGAGGCGCAATGTTCTACGAAACCGTCAAACGCGACAGGGCGAAGCTGCCGCACGATCCGTTCAAGGCGATCGTCGCCCCACGCCCGATCGGATGGATTTCGACGAGAGCGCTTGACGGGCGGATCAATCTCGCCCCTTACAGTTTCTTCAACGGCTTTTGCAGCGCGCCCCCCATCGTCGGCTTCTCCAGCGAGGGCTGGAAAGACTCGGCCTCGTTTGCTCGGGAAAGCGGCGAGTTCGTCGCCAATCTCGCTACGAACGACCTGCGCGATCCGATGAACGCCACCTCGGCCCCGCTGCCGCGCGGCGACAACGAATTCGCCCACGCAGGGCTCACGATGGCGGAATGTCGTCTCGTCGCCCCGCCCCGCGTAGCCGAGAGCCCCGCCTCACTCGAATGCAAGGTGGTCGAGATCGTCGAGATCCGCACACAGAGCGGCGCCTGGAGCGGCAGCGTGCTGACGATCGGGGAGGTGGTCGGCGTCCATATCGACGAGACCTACATTCGCGACGGTCGGTTCGATACGGCGGGCGCCCATCCGCTCGCCCGTTGCGGCTACCAGGACTACGCGGCCGTCGATTCGGTCTTCATGCTTGCGCGCCCCAAAGGCGGCGGCGATATTTGACGCCCGCTTCCAGGCGGCGGCGCGCCTCGGCGTGATCATCGCGCCGGCGATTCGGTCTTGTCCGGATCGAGGTCATGTCCCACGAGCGCGCCCGCTTGCTACGGCGCGTGGCCGCGAGGATGCCGTGAGCCATGCTCCTCCTTCACGAACACGATGAAGTTCGGCTTCCGCTCGGCCAGGGCCCGAAAGCTCTTTTCATCGAGCAGGGCGACCTCGCAAGGGCCGGCGGCTCTTGCGGCCGTCAACCTCGGGCTTACGTCAAGCAACGAGAGGACTCCGAGCGCCTGGCCTTCGCCGATCGTGCCGACGACCCGCTCGTGGGACATGACCTCGACCTCCCCCTTGAGGACCACATACATGCCACGCAGAGATTCTGCGTTGCGGAAAATGACCTCTCCGTCGGCATAACCATTCACCGTTCCAAGCGCCCGCGCCAGGGCGCGGAAATCGCTCCCCTCGTCAAGACTGTTCAACTCGCCCTCCGGCCGAGCGACATGCATGTTCATTTTCCGCCTCGCAAACCTGAACTCACGAGCGCCGTTAGGCGCATCCGCCTTCCGTACCGAAAATCGAGATCGCGCGGCGTGATCACCGTCACAGCGCCGGCGCGTGATGCAAGTCGGAATCGTAGGCTATGGGTCTGAACGGTTCGTGAATATGGATGCGGCGCGCCGCGCACGCCTTTCAATGGTGAGGAAAAGCGGCCACCGTCGGTTGGCGGGCGCGAAAGGGGCAAGGGCCGCCCCAGCCTGAAAAAGCCGGACGGGCGCAAGGTTCTCGCGCCGCATTCTTGTTGGTCGCAGAGCGCGCGTCCTGTCGTCTCCCGTCAGCGCGTGAGTGCAAGCTCGCCGGTGATGACCTGCTCGACTTCCGCCACCGACGTGTGCTTCGGGTCGATGTCGTCCGCGACGATCCTTCCGCGCCGCATCACCACGATGCGGTCCACCACCTGGAAAACATGATGGATGTTGTGGGCGATGAAGATGCAGGAGTGGCCGGAATTGCGGGCGTTGCGGACGAAGCGCAGCACGCCCTGGGTCTCGGCGACGCCGAGGTTGTTGGTCGGCTCATCGAGAATGATGAGGTCACTGTCGAAATACATGGCCCGCGCGATCGCCACCGCCTGGCGCTCGCCGCCCGAGAGCGAACTGATCGGAGTTGAGGCGGGAATGGATTTGCCGATCCCCACTCTCCGGAGGAGTTCGCCGGCGACCTGCTCCATACGGGCGGCGTCCATCTTGTTGAGGGAGCGCGGTCCCTTGATCGGTTCGCGGCCGAGGAAGAGATTGCGCGCGATCGACAATTGGGTGACGAGCGCCGAATCCTGGTAGATCGTCTCGATGCCCTGGGCGATGGCGTCCGTCGTGCTTCGCATCTCGACCTTTTTGCCGCGCACGTAGATCTCGCCGCTGGTCGCGCGCAATGCGCCCGAAAGCACCTTGATCAGGGTCGACTTCCCCGCGCCATTGTCGCCGAGAAGCCCCACGATCTCCTGTCGCACCACGCTGAAGTTGACGTCGTCGAGCGCCTGGACGCGGCCGAAGAACTTGTTGACGTGCTCCATGCGGACGAGGTTTTCCGCCATTTCACGTCCCCGCCTGGTGCCGGCGCTCGAGCCAGGAATGCAGCGCCATCATGCCGAGGATGATCGCGCCGATGAAGATGTTGTAGGCGAGCCCCGGCACGCCGATCATCACGATCCCATTGCGCATCACACGAAGGATGAGGACGCCGAGGACGGTGCCGAGGATCGTGCCGCGTCCGCCGGTCAGCGCCGTCCCGCCGATCACGACCATCGCGATCACCTCGAGCTCATATCCCGATCCGCTGTTCGGATTGGCGGCGGAAGTGCGGATGGAGCTGATGATCCCGGCGAAGGCCGACATGACCGCGGTCAGAATGAACAGCGCCACCTTGACCCGATTGACGTCGACGCCGCGCGCCCGCGCGGCCACCGCATTGCCCCCGGTCGCCAGAATCCAGTTGCCGAATTTCGATTGCGTCAGCACATAGCCGAGCACGGTCGCAGCGCCAACGAACCAGAAGAGCGAAGCATAGATCCGGAACCGCCCGACGTAGAAATCGCCAACCAGCACGTTTGCGAGCCAGTGACTGCCGGCGCTCCAGGTGCGCTGCGGAAAGCCGTTGGTGACGAATAGCGCCGTACCGCGCACCACGAGCAGCATGCCGAGCGTGACAAGGAATGACGGAATCTTGAGTTTGGTGACGAAAAGGCCGTTGAACAGGCCGATCAGCGCCGCAACGACCAGGGCGATCACGAATGCGATCTCGAGCGACGTCACCTTCTGGTTGAACAGCGTCCACATCAGGACAGGGGCGAAGCCGAACACCGAGCCGACCGAGAGGTCGAACTCGCCGGCCGTCATCAGGAGCGTCATGGCGAGCGCGATAAGTCCGAGTTCGACAGTGAAGGTCAGCGTGTTCGATATGTTGAGGACGGAAAGGAAGTCGGGATTGATCGCGTAGAAGACCGCGAGCTCGACTGCGAGCAGCACGAACGGGCCGAATTCGGGCGCGGAGAACGCCCGCCGCAAGATGGAGTCTTTGCGCCAAGCGACGTCGGCGTCGGTTTCAAGGGATTGAGCCAAAGGATTCACTTTATGTTGCGTGGGACCGCGGGTGCGGCCGCGCTGGGCCCTCGCCCCCGTCTTCTCTCCAAGTCGCTGGAAAGATGGGCGTTCGTTGCAAACGCCGGGGGGAAGGGGCCGCGCAGTCTAAGCGGCTACTTGCACGTCATAATCTTGTCGTAGGTCGCCGCGGTGTCTTTGCCGTACAGCGAGCCGACCGTGATGTTGAATCCCGGAGGAACGCCGTCCGTCGCCATATTGGCGAGGGACAGCGCCAGATAGCTGGTTGCCTGCGGGTCCTGCCATTCGGCCGCGTTCACGTAGCCGGTCGTCACTTCGCCCGTCGTGCTGCACGAGTTGCCCCAGCCGACGACCGGAAGCTCGCCCGGTTTGATTCCGACCTGATCGAACACTCGCTTTACCGAACCCGTGACCATGTCGCCGAGCCCGATGATCGCCTTGACCTTCGACCGATTGGCGGTGAGGTAGTCGCTCATGCGCGAGATGACGGTGGCCTGATCCAGCGTTGCGTCAGTGACTTCCCAGGTGATGTTGAGCGGCTTGAAGACAGTCGCAATCCCCTTCTCTTCCTCGACGCCGTAGCTCGCCCCTGGAACCTCGACCGGCATCCAGACGAAATCGCCGGACTTCACCAGCTTGTGGTCGACGAGATACTGCGCCCAGCCTTTTCCGACGACGCCTAGATCGCCGCCGACATAGGCGTTGAAGTTCACCTTCGGGTCCGGTGTGTTGAAATTGATGACCGGAATTCCAGCCGCGCGCGCCTCCTTGACGACCTGGACCAGGCTTCCAGGGTCGGGGCTGGTGGTCACGATCGCGTCGGCCTTGGCCGCAATGGCGGAGCGGATCGCCTCCTGCTGCGACGGCACATCCCCGTTATGGAACGAGGTTTTGACCGTCTGCCCGGTGTCCTTCGCCCACATGTTCGCTCCAGCGAGGAAGTAGGTCCAGACGGGGTCGGCCGGCGAGCCGTGCGAAATCCAGTAGAAGGTCTTGGCCTGGGCCGCCAGCGGCAGCGTGAGCACAAGAAGCGCGAGGCATAGCAAACGCGTGAGCGTCTCGAACATAAGCATCTTCCTCCCAATCGCGGCCGAGCGGGATGGCTGTCGCCCGTCGCTTAAGCGAACGTCGCACAAACAAGCAGGCGCAGGCAAGGAGCGCCGTAGCCAAACATGAGCGCCACAATCGCCTGATCGGGCGTGAGGTGGGCGGCCACGACGCCGTTCGCGCCTGCCATTCTGGCCCGCAGAGCCGCGCTGGCGAGGGGAAATTCGGAAAGGACCGGAACAACCATCAGGCTGTCGAATTTAGGCCTGCAACGACCAAGGAGACGTTTCATGGCGAATCCGTCTGACAAGGGCGCGCGCGTGCCATCCGGCCCCCTCGCCGACCCTTCCAGGACCGAGGCCCCCGCGGTTGGCTTTCCCACAGGGGCGCCCTCAGCAACCACCTCCATCGCCTCTCCCGCAGCGGCGCAGCCAGCCGCCTTGACCTCCGGCTTCCAAGGCGCTCCCTCTTCGCCGGGGAGCTCTTCCGGTCCGGGTTCAGCCGGGAGCGCCCAGGGTCGGTCATCAAGCGCTTCTCAAAGTGGCTCAGCGGCTTCAGAGACCGCCGCCTCGCTTGGCGCTGGACTGAAGGACACGGCGCAGACCGCCGCCGAGGCCGTCCGCCAGCAGGCGACCCAATTCGTCGAAGACGTCGGCCATGAGCTCAACAAAACCAGCGAAGTGCAGAAGGCCCGCGGCGTCGAGGCCATCCGCCAGGTCGCACGGGCCATCGACAGCGCTGCCGAGGAGCTGGAAAGCCAGTCGCCACAGATCGCGCGCACGGTCCACGAAGCCGCGCGCCGCGTCGATGGCCTCTCGGACAATCTTTCCAACCGGAACGTCAACGACCTCATCGACTCGGCTACCCGACTCGCCCGCGCTCAGCCCGTGCTCTTCTTCGGCGGATCGATCGCCGCAGGCTTCGCTCTCGCCCGCTTTTTGAAGAGCAGCGCTCGCCAGCAGTCGAGCGGCGGCTACGATGCCCCTCGCGACAACGACCGTTATCAGGGCGGCGGTTCCGGACAAGAATTGACCCGCTACGACCCGTACCAGCGGTAGGACCGAAACCATGGCGACCAGAGAAACTACGCGCCCGATCGTGTCCGTGATGACGCAAGTCGCGTCGGATCTCGCTTACCTCGTCCAGACCGAGTTCCGGCTTGCCCGGGCGGAAATGGGCGAGAAGCTGTCGGCGGTATCCAATGCAGGCGCTTATCTCGGGATCGGCGGCGTCATCGCGCTCGCCGGCCTCATCGTTCTTCTCTTCGACATCGCCCAATGGATAACGGTCGCCGGGCTCCCGTCCGAATGGAGTCTGTTGATCGTCGCGCTCGTCACCCTGGCGATCGGCGCCTTGCTGGCGATAGCGGGTGTCAACAGGATGAGGGGAGCGGACCTGGCGCCGAAGCGCACGCTTGAGCAGGTCCGGGAGGACTACGTCGTAGCAAAGGAGCATGTGCGATGACAGCGCATCACGAACGGCGTCATCAGGAAGGCCTTTCCACGTCCAGTGACTACGAACGGGAGGCGGAGCAGACTCGTCGCCGGCTTGCCGACCACCTCGACGAACTGAGTGATCGGTTAACCCCAGGTCAAGTGTTCGACGAGATGCTTACCTATTCGCGGGCGGGAGGCGGCACGTTCTTTACGGCTTTCAGCAACGCCATGCGTCAGAACCCATTGCCAAGCCTTTTGATCGGCGCCGGCTGCATGATGTTTCTATCGGAGAAGATGGGCCTCCGGCCGGGAAACGGCTCGAGGCTGACGATGGCCAGTGCGGACGATCGTTACGGAACCGGCGCCGGAACCTCGTACCCCTCGGACCTGACCGCCCGCATGTCCGAGGCGTCTGACCGAGTGCCACGCGCTTCAGGACGGGCCTCGGATGCGGCGGCGAGCATGTCTGACGCCGCAGGCCGCGTGACTGGAGCGGTGGCGTCGAGCGCCCGCTCTGCGGCGGCCTCTGTCCAGTCGGGCTTCAGCACGGTCACCGAATCGGCGAACCGGCAGACTTCGAACGCAGCCGGCGCAGTCGCCGACACGATGCGGCAGACGACGGCGGCGGTCGGCGACACGGTTACGGGCGCGGCGGACGCCGTGCGCAGCACGGCCCGAGGCATGCGTGACCAAACTTCCGCCGCCACCGATCAGGCGATGCGAAACGCGCGGAGCATGGCGGGCGCGATGCGCGACACCGCGGCTTCGATGAGCGGCGCGATGGCGGACACCGCTTCTTCGATGGGGGACGCAATCGCCGACACTGCGGGCCGCACGGGTCGCCAGGCCACACGGGCCGTCAGGCAAGGCCGCGACAACGCAGCCACGTTGGTCAACGAGCAGCCGCTGCTCGCCGCGTCGATCGGGGTCGCGATCGGCGCGGCGCTGGCGATCCTCCTGCCCCCGACGGAAACGGAGGATCAGTTGATGGGCGAGGCGAGCGACGCGGTGAAAGGGAGGGCAAGCCAGGTCGGATCGGACGCGCTTGAGAGCACGAAGCACGTGGCGAGCAAAGTCGCAGATCGTGCGCAGACCGCGGCGGCCGAGGCCGTGAGGGAAGAAGGGCTTTCGCCGAGCGCAGTCGCGGAGGCGGCGCGTAATATCGGCCAAGGGATCCGCGACGGGGCGCAAAGCGCTGGTGGGGAAGCCGCGCGCAAAGTTGGCGAAGGCATTCGGCAAGGCACGCAAAGCGCGATGAAGCAGCCAGTTACCGGGACAGGTCCTCAGCAAGGCGCCTCTGGATCCGGCCGTAGCTAAGAGGGCCCCCATGCCGGCGCACCGACGGCTTTGGCCGCTTCTGGCCTACGGAGCGCTGGGCGCTTTAGCGTTCGCGCGTCAGGGCGAACCGCGTTCCGCGCGAGCGTTTCGTAGTCGCAGAATGCGCCATGGAGAGGAGGGCTGTCGGCAAGTGAGCGGGGATACGCGGGGAAGCGAGCATTTCGAACGCGAGCATGGTCGGGGCCGGCATGCCACCGCGCCATGGGAGATCCCCTGGCGCGGCTGGAAGGACATCCTGTGGCGGACCTACGGGAAGATCAATGACAACCGTCTTCTGGCAGTGGCGGCAGGGGTGGTCTTTTACAGCCTGCTCGCTCTCTTCCCGGCCATCTCGGCGTTCGTGTCGCTCTTCGGGCTGTTCGCCAATCCCTCGACGATCGAACTCGAGCCTGTCGTCGCTGAACGGGGTCTTGCCGGGCGGCGCCGTCCAGATCGTGCATGAGGAGCTCATGCGGCTCACCGCCAACAAGGGCGCGAGCTTGAGCGCCGGCTTCGTCGTCAGCCTCCTCTTCGCGCTCTGGAGCGCCGACGCGGGCATGAGGTCGATTATCGATGCGCTGAACGTCGCCTATGACGAGAAGGAAAAGCGAAGTTTCGTCCGCCTGGTGCTCGTCTCGCTGCTTTACACCTTGATCGCCATGGCTGGGCTAATGCTGATGATCGGTGCGGTCGTCGTCGCGCCAATCGTGCTCAACACGCTCGGGCTCGGCGGCGTCGCCGGAACGCTGATCGCCATTGCAAGGTGGCCCGTGGCGCTCATCCTCGTCATCCTTGGGCTCGCGGCGGCCTATCACTATTTGCCGTGCCGGCGCGAGCCGCGCTGGCAGTGGATCTCGGTCGGAAGCGTCGCGGCCGCGGTCGCGTGGTTCGTCTCCTCATTCCTTTTCTCCTGGTACATCGCCAATTTCGGCAACTACAACGTGACCTACGGCTCACTCGGCGCGGCGGTCGGCATGATGATGTGGATGTGGATTTCGATGCTCGTCGTCCTGATTGGCGCGCAGCTGAACGCCGAGATCGAGCACCAGACTGTGCGCGACTCGACGACCGATGGACGCGAAAGGCCGCTCGGCCGGCGCGGCGCGGTCAAGGCGGACAGCGTCGGGTCCGCGTAGGACTGACGCTTGCCTCGCCTTCGGGTTCGGGCCGCGGCGTTGGCGGCGCCGTGCCGACGCCGTCCAGATAACCGGACCTGAAACAGGCTTTTCAAGCCGTAGCAGCGCCCTTTGCGGGGCGAGTTCGCCTTTGCCAGGCAGCCGCAATCCGGGCCGGGCAGGCTTCCGTTGACCCGGCGGATCGTTCCGCTACGATCCCAAGCTTCCATCCAAGGTTCCGGCCTCTTCGAATGCTGTCGTCGATCCGGTGAATTTCTGGTCGAACAACAACGCTCTGCGGAAGTGGCGATCCTACGGGCTGGTCGTCATCGGCGCCTATGTCCTCACGCTCGCCTTCGGGACCGTGCTTTCCCCACTCCGAGGCAATCTGGATAACCTCGTTTTCGATCAGTATCAGCGCTGGCGCCCTAGACCTTACAATTTCGACCAGCCCGTCCGCATCGTCGACATCGACGACGAGTTCATTCATCTCATCGGCCGATGGCCATGGCCGCGTCAGACGATGGCGGAGCTCGTCGATGCGCTGGTGAAGGCTAATGTCGCCGCAATCGGTTTCGACGTCCTGTTTTCCGAGAAGGACCGGCCGAGCGGAGACATAAAGGCATGCGCGAGGGAAGCGCTCCACAGCGCCGACGAGGCCGAGCGTTGCGAAGAGCGCGCCGACGGCGACGTGGCGTTCGCGCACGCCATTGCGGATCGTCCCGTCGTGCTCGGCGTCTTCCTCACCCCGACCCACAACGGCTCGCAGGCAAGCCTGACGCCGAAGGCGGGGTTTTCCTTCGTCGGCGATCCGCCGACGCCCTTCCTCAATCAGTTGCAGGGCGCGCTCGTCCCGATTCCCGAACTCGCGGAAGTCGCGAGCGGCCTCGGCTTTCTCAACTGGCTGCCGGACAACGACCGCGTCGTTCGAAACGTGCCGCTTCTGCTCAACGTCAACGGCCAGGTCCAGCCGAGTTCTGGCGATGGAAACGCTGCGCGTGGCCCAGGGTGCGCCGGGCTATATCGTGAAATCAACGACCGCTTTCGGAAGCACCGCGGGCAAGGCCCAGGGCATCGAAGCGATCAAGGTCGGCGACGTGGTGGTTCCCGTTCAGGTCGACGGAGAACTGCGCGTCTGGTTCGCCAAGCCCGATCCGAGGCGCTCGATCCCGGCCTGGAAGGTCCTTCAGCCGGACGCCGACCTCTCCGATCTCGCCGGCAAGATCGTGTTTGTCGGCGCGAGCGCGACGATGCTTAATGACATCGTCGCGACGCCGCTCGATCCAAATACGGCGGGAGTCGAGGCGCACGCCCAGCTCATCGAGCAAATCCTTTCGGGCGTGACCTTGGAGCGGCCGGATTGGGCGCCCGGGGCGGAGCTCGTCGCGGGCGCCGCGATTTCGCTCGCGTTGGCCGCGGTTCTTCCGTTCGTTCCCATCTACTTGGCCGCCATGTTCGGCGCGGCCGCCGGCGGTCTGCTGGCTTATCTCGGCTGGTTCGCGTTCACGCGGCACGGGGTTCTCTTCAACCCCGTTGTTCCCGCCGTTACGTCCGCCTTCGTGTTCCTGGCGGGCGTAGGCCAGCTCTATAGTCAAAAGCGCCAACAAGTGAGCGAGATCCGCTCGGCCTTCGGGCGATATGTGTCGCCCGCGGTCGTCGCCCGACTCGCCGAACACCCGGACCAGCTTCAGCTCGGCGGGCAGCAGCGCGAGCTGACGGTGATGTTTTGCGACATCCGGTCGTTCACCACGCTGTCCGAAGGCTTCACGGCGGTCGAGCTCTCTACGTTTCTCAACGAATATCTATCGCCGCTGACCGACATCATCCTGCAGGAGGAAGGCACCGTCGACAAATATATGGGCGACGCCATCATGGCCTTTTGGAACGCCCCGCTCGACGATCCGGCCCACGGGATCCACGGGGTGCGCGCCGCGCTGGAGATGCGCAGGACTCTGGCCCACCTCAACATGGAATGGAAGGAGCGGGCTGAGAAGGGGGGGCGCGCCTTCCGTCAGGTCAAGTTCGGAATTGGACTCAACACCGGCGAATGCAGCGTCGGCAACATGGGGTCTGTCCAGCGGTTCGATTATTCGGCGCTGGGCGACGAAGTCAACATCGCCTCGCGGCTCGAAGGGTCGTCCAAGCAGTTCGGCGTCGACGCCGTCGCCAGCGCCGCCACGCGGGACGAAGCGCCGGAATTCGCCTGGCTCGAGATCGACCACGTCAAGCTGAAGAACAAGACGCGATCGGTCGCCCTGTTCGCTCTGGCGGGCGATCCGGCCTATGCCCAGAGCGAAGAGTTCCAGCATCTTCTCGCCCTGCACGACGACATTCTGAAGGCGTATCGGGCGCGAAACTTCGCGGCCGCGAAGCAAATGGCCGCCGACGCGGCCCAACTCGCTCCTGTCGAGGTCGTGGGGCTTTATCAGTACTATCAGAAACGCTTTTCTTTGCTCGCCGAGCAGGAGCTGCCCGAGAATTGGGCGCCGATGATTGCCCTCGATGAGAAGTAACGGTCCGGCCGGGACCAGGGTCTGAACAGGCTAACGCTCCTGTCGACGGCCGGGCCCTGACCTACCGCCGGCGGTCACGCTTGGCCGCGTTTACCGGTTGCGCCAATCCGTTGCGCGTGTCGTTCCAAACCAAGCGCGGGAGTAATCGGTTACACAACCAACCAGGTTGACAAACCTCCAGTTTAGACGCAGATGATCAGTGCAGGAGGGTGAGTGGATGTCACGTGGCGCGACGGCAGGATCCATCGCACTCGCATTGGTTGCATATCCGGTTGCGGCTTCTGCGTCCACCGTCACGTTCACCGACAGCGCCTTCAACTTGGCCGACTATAGCGAGAGCCCGCCGTACGCATCCGGCATGTACGTCACGTATGGCTCCTGCTCGGTGTGCGGCGGTCCGGGCAACTCCTTGACGATAGTCGGAACGAGCATCAACCCGGTTGCCGCCTCCGCCTCACTGGCGTTCATCAATACGAACTTCGTTTACAACCTAGCCGCCGGCGCAATCACGTCGATCTCGGCTTCGGTCGACAAGAACCTGATCACCAGTCAGAGCGTGACGCGGTTCGGAGACACTTTCCATCCGACGATCGAGCAGGGCGGCAACTTTTATGTGGCGTCGGTCTCGGGCCCAACGTTGAGTGGCAGAATCACGACTTTTACCACTTTGGCCGCGTCCGGTCTGACCGCCACAGATTTCGAGGAGTATGATTTCAGCACGGGCAAATTCGAGGCTAGCTACCCGAATTTCAGCGGCGGCGAGATGGAATTTGGCCTTAGTCAGTTCTTCACGATGAATGAGGAGTTCGGTCTGCGGGCCAGGGCGTATTACGACGACCTGACGATCACTCTGGACACCGCTCCGCCCATCACAGTGACTCCCCCCCCATCATCACGGTGACCCCGCCGCCCCCAGCCGCGGTCCCTGAGGCTTCGTCCTGGGCCATGATGCTGATTGGCTTTGCGGGGTTTGGCTTCGTTGGATATCTCAAGGCCAGACGCGTGGTTTCGATGGCTTGATTGGTTTATGAAGCCTCGCGAAGGCAGGCCGCCGACGAAACAGCCGTCGTCAAGCGCGTCAACAATCGGCTCTCAGTCAACTCCTTTCGGCCAATTGCTCGCGCCCTGACTTGTGTGTCCGTCTCCAGCTTCGGCGACTTGGACCAAATTTCCGAGGGGAGCTTGCAATAGCATGTTATGCGTACAAAACTGTCTGTGGAGCAGGTCCGTGCTTCGATAGCAATATGGACATTCGCAAATGTCTGCACGGCGTTACCGAGTGAGCGAGAGCCTTTCGGCATGGGTCGTTGGAACCGACCGGAACGGACGTCGTGGGTTTTTGGCGCCCGCGATTCTGATCGCGGCGGCGGCATTCTTTGATGGCGCAACATCCTGCTCCGCCGAGCCGAGCATTGGCGCGGCGGAGACCGTAATTAATCTAGTAAAGGGTCGGCTCGCGTCGCGAGCCGAGGTTTTGGTTTCTCAGGGCGATGGCGTGTACCGAGATGAGGACGTTCGAACCAACGAGGACAGCTCGGCAAAGCTCGTGCTTCGCGACAACACGGCGCTGTCGATCGGCCCGTCGTCTTCCGTCAAGCTGGACCGTTTCGTATACGCCGGCGAAGGTCAAGGCGGCGCGATCGCCGTCAACGTGATTAAAGGCGCACTCGTTTTCGCGACCGGCAACGCCAACAAAAAATCGTATCAGATCACAACGCCCACGGCGGCAATTGGCGTGCGCGGCACAATTTTCAAGGTCGTGGCGACGGCATCCAAGACCATCGTGGAATTGGAGGAAGGCGCGGTCGTCGTCTGCATGCGACGCGCCACTCGGCGCTGCGTCGTCCTGGATCATCCCGGCGGACAAGCCTCCGTGACCGCGGCGCAAATCGGCGTAGCCGCCAACGGTTCGGGCGGAGGCGGAGCTGCCCCCGGAAACGGTACTGGGGGCGGGGGCGGCCTGGGAGGCGGCGGCGGCCACGGCGGAGGGGGCGGAAGCGGCGGAGGCGGAGGCGGAGGCGGGGGTGGGGGCGGCGGAGGCGGCGGAGGCGGGGGCGGGGGCAGCGGCGGGGGGTGAGAGCCGCCCAAGATATGCGAGCGGCCGTTCGGACCCGCGTCATCATTCGAAGAAGCTTGATCGTCAGCGCGGCGCCGCTGCGAATCGGCTATCGTTGTGGTCGACCCCGTTCAGTTCGCATAGAGGCCGAAGGCGTTCTTCCCCGATCGACAACACCCCGAGCCGCAGCGTATGAGCCACGGCGCCGCCCGGTGAGCCTCCACGCGTTTGCGTGGCCCCAGGTGTATTGGCACGAGCGGCGACCGTTAAATCGGCGTGACCTTCACTTAGCCCAGGCTAACGTTGCTCCCGAGGCTGACTTGGTCGAATGTCAACTGGGTCCGCCCGTTCAATTTTTCTTTTCCCGCGGCTGCGTTTTGGCAAGATCGTCTGGCGTATCGACGTCGAACGACACGTCTGATGCGGTCGCGATTTCCGCGACGGCGCCACGATCGAGAGCGGCGAGGAGACGACGCGCCCCTTCGTCGCCGGCGAGACGCGTCGCCTGCTCGAACAGGCTTCGGGCCAGGAGAACCGGATTTCCGCGCCGCCCCTCTTGGAAAGGCGCGACTGCGAGCAAGGTCGGCCGCGCCCTGAACGCGCCGATCAGGCCGTCGATGAGGCTCGGAGCGACGTTCGGCATGTCGCCGAGCAGAACGACTGCGCCGTCGGCATCGGGCGGCGTAGCGGCGAGTCCAGTCCTGAGCGAGGAGGCGATCCCCGTCTCGAAGGCCGAATTGAACGCGATGATCGCCGGCAAATCCGCGACAGCGGCCTCGACTGCGCCTCTGGCATGGCCGACCACGACAATGACCGGATCGGCCCGAGAGGCGAGGGCCGCTTCGACGACGCGCCGAACGATCGGCTCCCCGTCGAGCTTGGCCACCAGCTTCGTCTCCTCGGCGCCGCCCGCCGCACGAAAACGGGAAGACCGTCCGGCCGCCAGCACGACGGCGGCGGTCCTAGCCATGCGGTTCGCGCGGTTGCGGCCGCGAAGCAATCTCCATCAAGAGCCCGCCGACGCCCATGCCGCGGATGTCGGCGCCGGTAATCGGCGTCCCGGCGATGAGGCGCTGCAAGACCCAGTCGAAGCCGTTCTCCTTCGGCGAGCGCGCGCACCCCGGGGCGCCGACAATCGGCAAGTCTCCGCGGGCCGCGAGCAGCAGGAGATTGCCTGGATCGACCGGCATGCCAAACCGCTCGATCCGCCCGCCGATGGCCTCGATCGCAGCCGGGATGACGTCCCGCCGGTCGGTGATCGCCGAGGCGCCGAATACGATGAGCAGGTCGGCGGCCGGCGCGAGCCGCTCCAGCGCGGTGATGAGCGCACCGGTCTCATGCGGCGTCGTCTCGTGGGAGACGACATGGGCGCCGGTCGGGGCGAGACGCGCCTCGAGCGCCCGCAAAGTCTTGGCGACGACGCTCTCCTTGAGACCCGGCAGCAAGGTCGAGACGACGGCGACGCGCAGCGGCCGGAACGGCGCGATCGAAACCACGGGCGTATCGCCGAGGGCGCCGAGCGCGGCCTCAAGCGTCGCCTCTTTCGTCGAGAACGGAATGATCTTGACCGTCGCGACCATGTCGCCGTCCTCGACCGCCCGGTTCGCCGGCAGAGTGGCGACGGTGATCGCTTCGTCGATCGCATTGACCCGGTCGATCGCGGCGGCATCGATTACTGTGAGCCCCGCCGCCTCGGTGAACAGGTTGACACGTCCGGTGAAGGCCGGCCCGCGTCGGACATGCGCGCCTGCCAACCGCTTCGCCAGATGCAGGGCAGCCTCGTCCTCGCCGACGTCGCCCTCCTCGAAACTGGCCGCAAGCACGCGCGTGACCCCTGCCTCCTCAAGCAACCGCCGACGTTCGGGCGTCACCACATCGCCCTTCTTCAGCGCGATTCCGTCGGTCCGCACCGCGTGGGCGAGAATGGTCCCATCGGCCTCGGCGACGGGCAAGGGGCCGAATTTCATCGCCCAGGACCTTCCGATCGGAGCGGCTTCTTGCGCAGCGAAGCGACGATCTCGCCGATGATCGAAACCGCGATCTCGGCCGGGCTGACGGCGCCGATGTCGAGGCCGATCGGTGCGTGAATGCGCGCGAGCGCGGCCTCTTCGAAGCCTCGCGCGCGCATCCTCTCGAGCCGTCTCGCGTGCGTCTTCTTCGACCCAAGCGCCCCGATGTAGAAGCACTCGCTTCGGAGCGCGATCTCGAGCGCGGGGTCGTCGATCTTCGGATCGTGCGTGAGCAGGCAGATCGCGGTGTAGCGGTCGGGCGGCGCGGCTTTGAGAGGTTCGTCCGGCCATTCGGCGATGACCGGCGTTTCGGGGAACCGTTCGGGCGTGGCGAAGGCTGTGCGAGGATCGATGATAGTGACGTCCAGGCCGGCGATCCGGGCCATCGGCGCGAGCGCCTGGGAGATATGGACCGCGCCGATCAGGGTGAGGCGCGGCGACGGCGCCTGGACGGTCAGAAAGTAGTCGACAAACTCGAGCGTGACCCCGCCGCTTTTGCCCATGCGCAAAGCGGACTCGAGTTCGGCGGCGAGCGGATCGGCGTCGATCGCCGCCGCCTCGACGAAACGCTGGTCGCCGTCAACGAGACGCGTGATCATGACGCCGGCCCGCCGGTCGACCCGGGCCGCATTCATGGTCTTGAGGACGTCGAGCCGCATCAGTTGAGCTTCTCGACAAAGACCTTGATTCGGCCTCCGCAGGAGAGCCCGACCCGCCACGCTGTCTCGTCGGCCACCCCGAACTCGAGCATGCGCGGCGCGCCGGTGGCGATCACCTCCGCCGCCTCCTCGACCACGGCGCCTTCGACGCAGCCTCCGGAGACCGAGCCGAGGAAATTGCCTTCTCTGTCGATGACGAGGTGCGAGCCGACAGGCCGGGGCGCCGAACCCCAGGTCTCGACGACCGTTGCGATCGCGACTTCGCGCCCCAATTCGCGCCACGCCTCCGCAGCGGCCAATACATCTTCTTCCCGGGTCAGCATCTCGAGAACCCCTTTCCGTTGGCCCCTTCAAGGGACGGTGAATACGAACCGCGCGTCGCTGGCGTCGCCGGAACGACTTGCGGTTTGAATGCCGCAGACCGCGCCTCTTCGACCCATCGATGGACCGCCCAGCGCCCGAGACATTCGGGGCGCTCGGCTTCTGCCCCATGCTTGTCAGCAAAAATGGTCGCAACCGGGCTCCCACGCAAGCCCGCCTGCGAAGTCAGGCGGCGGACAGCCTGAGCCAGGCCCTCGGGTCTCCCGCGCTGTCGTGACCGCCCGACAGGGCCCGGCAGAGATCGGCCATGCTGGCGAGGTTGTGGATCGGGCGGAACGAGTCGACATGCGGCAGCATCGCGCGAACGCCCTGCGCTTTGGCCGAGAAGCCGTCGAAGCGCAGGAGCGGATTGACCCAGATGAGCCGCCGGCTCGATTTGCGCAGGCGCTCCGTCTCGGCCGCCAGATGCTCGACGCCCTCCCGCTCGAGACCGTCGGTGAAAAGGAGCGCGATCGCCCCCTGAGCGAGAACGCGCCGGGACCAGTCGCGGTTGAACCTTGCGAGCGCCTCGCTGATCCGTGTGCCGCCCGACCAGTCGACGGCGAGGGAGGCGCATTGGGCGAGCGCCTCGTCGGGGTCGCTGGCGCGCATGGCGCGGGTGACGTTGGTGAGCCTCGTTCCGAACAGGAAGGTCGAGACGCGGCGGGTCTCGCCGAGGGCGTGGAGGAAATGCAGGAACAGGCGCGTGTACTCGCTCATCGATCCGGAAATGTCGCAGAGGGCGACCACCGGAGGGGGACGCTCGACGGCGCGGCGAAATTCCAGGTCGATCGCGCCGCCCGGCTGCAGCGACCGGCGGAAGCTGCGTCGGGCGTCGATGCGAACGCGGCGCGCGGCGGGGGCGAAACGCCTGGTCCGGCGTCGGTCGTCGGGCATGACCAGCGCCTTGATCCGCCTGCGCGCCTCCTCGATCTCCGCCGCGCTCATCTGGGCGAAGTCCTTCGAACGCAATATCTCCGTTCCAGACATCGTGAATCTGGCGTCCAGATCAAGCGAGGGGACGGCCTTCGGCTCCCCGGACGGCGACTTGAACAACGCGTCGGCGACGCGACTCGCGCCGGCTTCCGCGCGCTGGGGTTTGCGCTCGCCGGGCGCCTGCGGCGACATCATGGCGATAAGCTTTTCGAGGAGGCCCTTGCGCTTCCAGAAGATGTGGAACGCCTGGTCGAACAGCAGACTATGCTCGTGCTTCTTGACGAATACCGCATGCAGTGTCGCGTAGAAGTCCTCTCGCGCCCCGAAGCCGGCCGCCTCGACCGCAGCGAGAGCGTCGAGGACAGCGCCCGGACCGAGCGGCACGCCCGCCTCGCGGAGCGCGCGGGCGAAATGGACGATGTTCTCCGCCAGGGCGCCGCCTGTGTCGCGCCGGGCGCCGGAAAGGTCGCTCATGCTTTGCGGCGCCGTCTTCGGAGGCGAGAGCGGGACCGAGGCCGGCGTCTCGCGCACATGACCGCCTCGTTCCAGGCGAGCAAAGCGTAGGAGAGCTTGTAATCGCTATTCATCGGCGCGCGCCTCCCCGCTAGCCCAGGTCCATGCGGCGCAATTCGGCGCGGGTTTCCTCGATCAGCGCATGGGCCTTGGCGCCTTCGATCTTGGCGATGTCGTCCTGATATTTGAGCAGCACGCCGAGGGTGTCGGAGACCTGCGCCGGGTCGAGGGCCACGGCGTCGAGCTCCGTCAGCGCCGCGGCCCAGTCGAGGGTCTCCGCCACGCCAGGCGCCTTGAACAGATCCTGCCCGCGCAACCGCTGCACGAAGGCGACGAGCTCGCGCGTCAGCCGCTCCGGCGCGTGCGGCGCCTTGGCGCGCACGATCGCCATCTCGCGCGCCGTGTCCGGGTAGCCGACCCAATGATAGAGGCAGCGCCGCTTCAGCGCGTCGTGGATCTCGCGGGTGCGGTTCGACGTGATCACGACAACCGGCGGCTCTGGCGCCTTGATGACCCCGAGTTCCGGAATGGTCACCTGAAAGTCGGACAGGATCTCCAAAAGATACGCCTCGAACGCTTCGTCCGCACGGTCGATCTCGTCGATCAGCAAGACCGGCGGCCCCTCGACATAGGGCTCCATCGCCTGCAAGAGCGGCCGCTTGATGAGGTAGCGTTCGGAAAACACGTCGTGTTCGATGCGGTCCTTGTCGTGTTCTCCGGCGGCTTCGGAGAGGCGGATCGCCATCATCTGAGCCGGGTAGTTCCACTCGTACACGGCGGTCGCCACGTCGAGGCCCTCGTAGCATTGCAGGCGGATCAGCCTGCGGCGGAGGGCAGAGGCCAGCACCTTGGCGATCTCGGTCTTGCCAACGCCCGCCTCGCCTTCGAGAAAGAGCGGACGCCCGAGCCTCAGCGCCAGGAACAGGACGGTCGCCAGCGACCGGTCTGCGACATAGGATGCGTCGCGGAGCAGCGCGAGCGTTTCGTCGATCGAGGCCGGGAGCGCCGGCGGCTGGGAAGGCATCGGGACTCCCGCTTGGAACATCGGACTATTCATCGGCCGGACCGGCGGACAGATCAAGGGCGCTACAACCGGTTTCGTGAACCGCTTGCCCGTTATGACTTTCCCGCCTCGGTCATGACGTCGGACCCGCGCCGACGCCCTCGGCGCTCGCGAGTTCGTCGCGATCACGAATGAGAAAGGCGGCAAGCGGCTCGGGCAGCCCGCGAATCTCGAGATTGGCCTCGCGCCAGCCACGCCCAGTCATGCCGGCGGCGAGGACCGTCGAAGCGGAGACAATCATCGTGCACCTCGTCTCCTTCGTCAGACTTTCCAACCTCGACGCGACATTGCCCGTATCGCCAAGGAATTGAATCGACGTCTGACCCGGCAGTCCGACTGATCCGACGACAGATAGGCCGGTGTGGACCCCGATCCCGATTTGCAGAGCGCTGCCGATTTCCTCAGCCAGCTCCGAGCTTAGCCGATCTATGGATCGCCAGAGTTCAGCCGCGGCGGCAAGGGCGTTTCGAGCCGCGCCGCCAGCATCGCCGTCGAGCCCGAAAACGGTCATGACGCCATCGCCGGCCACGCTCGTGATGACGCCGGCGTTCGACTGGACGGCGCCGGTCACGGCTTGAATGTAACGGTCAATGAAGAAGATGGCGTCGAACGGGAGCCTTCCCGACGCGAGCGCGGTCGAGTCGCGCAGATCGACGAACAGAGCCGTAACCGTGAGTTCACGACTTTCTCTCAGATCGAACCCCATGCTGCGAGGAGGTCGCGCGGAGGCGATCAGCACGGCGACGCCGACGGGAGATGATGGGCGGACTTGGCAGGCCAACCGCACGCTCGTCGGGGCGCCGATGCGAGCGAGCGTGGCCAGCTCGATCGCCGAAGGCGAGGGGAGATCGGTCAGCCCTCGCTGGACGCGCACTCGGCAGGTCGAGCAGCGCGCGCGGCCGCCGCACACCAATTCATGCGGAAGTCGGATCAGGCGGCTCGCCTCCAGGATCGAGAATCCGCGCGGCACAGTGATGGACGGCCCGCTCGCGTAGGAGATCGTCACGCCTTGCGTTCGCCGCGCATGCCAATTGCGAACACTTCGGGCGAGGAAGACCAAGACCACAAGAATGACGTATGCGATCTGCAGCCATTGCAAGGAGGCTGTAAGCACAGCAACTTCGGCCGCGCGCTCCGAGCCGGCCGGTGGCGGCCCGTGCAGGGCCCGGAATCCGGCCTCGGCGCCGGCGCGCAGGGTTTCGTCCCAGCCAGCGTTGTTGATTCCCATAACCGCGAGAACCGGGATCATCACCGCCACGCCGAGCAAAGGCCAGCGCCAACGGTCATAACCGCGACGGTAGCGAAGCCACATATGGATGCCGAGGCAGCCGTGGGTCCACACGGCCAAAAGCAACGCGAACTGACGCGGCAGGCCGGTCAGCGGGTTCGTCAGCCAGTATTTGTAGACGACGCGATAATACAAATCTTCAAAGCCGAACAGCGTATAGCCGAGCCGCACGTCGAGGGCGTGGGGGATCAGCAGATATGGGATCAGCAGCCCGAGCCCCAACTGGAAGGCCTCGATCGCGGGCATGCGCAGGTGCCGGCGCCGGTAGAGGGCGCGAAGCCCAAGCCCACAGTGGATCAGGAAGCACGCGAGCAGGGCGAGTCGCATGGGCGTGTTGCGCCAGGGCGCGAGTATAAAATTTCGGCCCACCAGCTCCATGTTGTCGAGAAGCAGGAGGCCTGTCGCGTGGCTGATGAAATGGCAGGCGGCGTATGAGAACATGAAGAGGCCGGTGACCAGCCGGACGGATCGTTCGGGAGGCGGTCTGACCTTCAACACCAAGACCCCATCTTCAGCGGCGGACCATGATGCGGCTCCGCGGCAGGGCGCGCAGGAGGCGCGAAGCTTGCAATGATACGCCAGTCGGAGACGCTAGCGCGCTTTGCCCTGTTCCGATCACTGGAACCAGGAACTCATACATCGCCTGGACAGCCAGTGCATCTGGAGGCGGGCGAAGGCCAATGAATGGGTGCTCGACTACGAAGACGAGAGCGTTGACCTGTTTTTCGTGGCGTTCGGGCGCCTGCGGGTGACGATTCGCCCGGTTTCTGGCGGCGAAATCATCTTACGCGACATTCGCGAGGGAGAATTCTTCGGGGAACTCGCGGCGCTCGACGGTCGGCCGCGTTCGGCCGGGGTCGTGGCGATCACGGATTCGGTGATTGCGCGCATGACGCCGGCGGTGTTTCGCGAAGCGGTGCATCGCCATCCGGACGTTTGCGATCAGCTCCTGGCGTTGCTCGCCTCGCAGGTGCGCATGCTTGCCGGCCGCGTGACCGAGTTCACCACGTTCGACGTCAGACATCGAATTTATTCCGAATTGCTTCGGCTGGCGCATGAGCAACCTGGCGGCGAAGAAATGAAAATAGCGCCGCCCCCGACCCATGCCGAGATTGCGGCGCGGGTGAGCACGCACCGGGAGGCGGTCACGCGCGAGCTGAAGAATCTCGAGCGGGCGGGGCTGATCGCCCGCCGTCGGGGCGCGATCGTGCTGCTGAAACCCTCCGAATTGTCGGCCCGCATCGAACGGGCTTTCCCCGCCGCTTGATGCGGGATTGCGCGCCTTTGCAGGCCGCCTCGTCCGTCTTGTGAGTTTTCCCACAACGGCCCCGGACGCGTCCGCGTAACACGGGAGCGCGGCCGATGATTGCCGCGGGAACTTGGCGAAGCAATTCAAGGGAGCACTTTCATGGAGCCGATTGGATTTCTCGCCGCCAGCTGCGTGTTCCTCACGTTTTGCATGCAGTCGATGGTGGCGCTTCGTTCGCTAGGAATATTCAGCAACATCTTGTTCATAACCTACTCTTACGGCGCGCATCTTCCGCCTATTCTTATTTTGCATTGCCTGTTACTCCCAATAAATTGCTATAGTCTTATGAGATTATTGGCGGGAGAGCAATTTGTTTCGGCGATGCGCGAAAACCTCGTCTCTTCAACTCTTTCGGTCCTGATGAAGGCGGCTCGCCTCTGACCAGGTAGGAATCGAACGATGCAAACCCTCATCTATTCTCTTCGCTGTCAGAAGACCAAAGCGAACGCCGTCGCTTTGCTCGAGTATATCGAGCGCCATCCCGGCGCAGGCGTCCTGCTCACCGACGCAGAGTGGAAAGCTATTCGGGAACTCATCCAAGTCGTTCTTGGCTGAGGCTCCCGAAGGCGCGAAACGATCCCCAAGCGTCGCTCTACGCTCCGCGCCGGCATCAGAGATCGAGGACAACGTCGGCGCGCGGCCGGCTGCAGCAAATCAAGAGATTGCCGTCCCCCGGCGGCTCGAGCGGGTCGGGGAGATAGTCGACGCTGCCGGCGATAAGCCCGGTTTCGCAATTGTGACAGACGCCCGTGCGGCACGCCCACCGCACCGGCACGTCGCAGGCCTCGGCCAGTTCGAGCAGGCTGTGAAACGCCGTATCCCAGCGCAGGGCCAAATTGCTTCGCGCGAAAGACACCATCGGGCCGGCGCCGGCGGGCCGGTCGGGCAGATGCGGCGGCCGCGGCGGAGCGGCGGCGACGCCCGGGGTCAGCGCCGGACCGGAGCCGAAATTCTCGCTGTGCAGCCGCCAGGCGGAGACGCCCCATTTGGCCAGGTCGGCGGTCAAGCTGCTCATAAACGCGGCGGGTCCGCACAGATAAAAATCCGCCTCTCGAGGCGCGCCCAGCTCCTGCAGGACTCGCACCCCCAGGCGCCCGGCGGCATCGAAATCGACCCCCGGCCGGTCTGCAGGGCCGGGCGCGCTGTAACAGATGTGGCTGTGGCTTGCGGGCAACAACTTGAGCAGCGCCTGCACCTCCGCGGCAAACGCATGCTCGCCGCTGTTGCGGGCGCCATGCAGCCACCAGATTTCTCTCCGCGAGCCGGCGGCGGCCAATGCATGCAGCATCGCGAGCACCGGAGTGGCGCCGATGCCGCCGCTCAACAGGATCACGGGTCCGTCGCCCTGCCCTAGCGTAAAGCCGCCGCGTGGCGCGCTGGCGTCGATCAGATCGCCGACTTCGAGCCGGGCCTCGACATAGGCCCCGGCCGCGCCGTTCGGCTCCCGCTTGATGCTGATCCGCCAATGCTGCTCGCTCGGTTCGCCGGACAGCGAGTAGCTGCGCAGCAACGCTGGCGCCTCGGGCGCGGGCTTCAGTCGCAGCACGATGAACTGCCCGGGCGTCGCGGCAGCGAGCGGACGGCCGTCGCCCGGTTCGAGCACGAGCGAGGTCACGTTGCTGCTCTCCCGCCGCTTGTCCGCGACCCGCAGCGGCCGGAACCCGGCCCATGCCGGCGCCCGGCCGGCCGCGGGCGTCAACGCGGGGTTGCCGGCTGTCCCATCGTCTGTGCGTTCTTTTTCGAGCAAGGTTTCGAGCGAGGAGCGCCAGCCGGCGCTCAACGCCGGGATGCGCAGCGCCCGCTCCAGCCCGCTCTTGTCGCGCCCTGGCAAATAGAGCAGCGCATCGATCTCGGCCACGGTCAGACGCTCGGGACCGGCCAAGACCTTCTCGATCTCGTCGCCGGCTTCGACCTCGCCTTCCTCGAGGACGCGAAAATAAAAGCCCGGTCTGTGATGCGCCACGAGGAGCGCCGCCATTCGCGGCTCGTTCATCCGGATGCCGACCCGGTAGCAGGTAACGCGCGGCTGCGTCACTTCGAACAGCGCGCTTCCGATCCGGTAACGGTCGCCGATGCACGCCTCTCTGTCGGGCAAACCGTCGATGGTAAAATTCTCACCGAACTGGCCATAAGCGAAGTCGTCGCGGTGAAGCTGGGCTTGCCAATAACGGTACGAATCGATCTGATAAACAAAGACCGCGCGATGCTCGCCGCCGTGCCCTTGCAGATCGCCTTGGCCATCGCCGTCGATGTTGAGCCGCCGCACCATTCGACGGCCTGGCGCCGGCGTTTTCCAAATTCCGGTATGGACGGTTTTGCCCTGCCATTGGATGTCGCGCGGGAGCCCAACATTAACCGAAAGCAAGCGCGCCATCTTCTCCTCGTCGCTGACCACGGGAGCGTCGCCGCCAAGGCGTTGTAGCAGATTTCGGCGCTCGCGTCCCCGGCCGATAAGCCTGACGCGTTCGTGGTTGGGCGATCTATGGGGATTCGAGGATCGCGGCCGGAGCGCGGAGAGCGGGCGCCCAATTTGGATTGACGCGCCCGTCACCGCAACTCCCAGGAGCCAACCTGGAGACTAGATCGGCCGTCCGACGGTCGAAAGCGCCCCGACCAGCCACAGGATGAGCAAGATAACGAGCACCAGCCCGAGAACGCCGCCCAGTCCGGGACCGCCATAACTCCGGTAGCCGTAGTAGCCGCCTCCCCCGCCGAAAATGATCAGCAAAAGGATAATGATCAAAAGTAAGGTCATTTGCCTGCCCCCATTGGGTCGTCGCCGAAGTGGCGAACGCGATCCAACGTCAGAGACGCCATCGCCGTTCCCGAGTCCCGTCGACCAACGCCATTTGCTGGAAGTTTTTGGAGCGCAACCGGACCTCGCCGTTAGGGGGGCCAACATGCGAGGTCCGGCGACGCACCCGGGTGGCGCGCAAGAGCCACCGCGCGCCCGGGCACTCGTGGACGGATAACCAGGGGCTGAAGGTTCGCGCCCCAAGCCAATTCCGCCGTAAGAATGGAGTCAGCTAAAAGCTGTTCCCGCTACGCTGAGCGGGCCTCTTGGCTATGGATCAGCGGCCGGCTTTCCGCACCGCGTCCTTCGCATCCCCCAGCGCTTCGCGAGCTTCGCCCTTCGCCTTGTCGAGTTTGCCTTCCGCCTGCAGTTCCTTGTCGTCCATCATCTTGCCTGCGGCGTCCTTGATCGCGCCCTTCGCCTTGTCCGCGGCTCCCTTGACATGTTCCTTATCCATTTTAACGCTCCTCGATGACGAATGCCTGAGTTGACGGGCATTCCGAGCGCAATGCGCCACGCGTTTCCTTTGTTCCCGTTCTTTTTTCGAACCCCGGCGGCCCCTGCCCGGCGTCAGCCAACTTCAGCCGTCGCCGATTGAGCGCGCGGTTCCACTCAGCTCTCCGACGCTGAAACCCGACCCAAAGGACGGATGCCGGTCGATCGGCTCGGGCCCGTCTTCCTGGCTATTTTGCCGGCAAGCGGTCGCGCCGCCACAAACCCAGGCAGGCCTTAAATCCGGCAATGAGGGGGCGGGAAAACGTTCTCTTCGGCTTCCCGCACCAAAGACACGTGGCGCTCGCGATCGTCAGCGGCTTGCCGCAGGCGGAGCAGGCTCTGAGGCGGCGCATCGATGTTCCCCCCTTGAGAAGTGGTCAGTTCATAAACGCGTGATGGGCAGGAAAAGGTCCGATGCGTGGCGCCGGAGGCCACCATAATGCACACATCCCAGGTCGTGCACCCTTCCCCAGCTTTGGCTGCAGCATGGCTGTTGAAGGTTGCACAGGAGCGCCGGTTGGGGTGTGGCCCGCTGCTTCGAAGCCGACAAGCTCGCACGACCCTAAGAGCGAGCCTTCGACGACGCATTCCTGCTTGCCTCGCGGTGGGATGGCCGTACGCTCTCCCCTGCCTCTTGGCGGATGCCGGGTTTTCCCGTATGGTCAAGCTGGTCACGATGACTATTGGAGACCCGAATGGCGCGCCGGGGCGAGAAGAGGCATGACGTCTGGACCGTCGCCGACGCCAAGGCCCGGTTGTCGGAAGTCATCGAACGCGCCCAGGGCGAGCCGCAGGTCATTACCCGCAACGGCAAGCCGAGCGCGATGGTCGTGTCGATCGAAGAATGGGCTCGCAAGACTGCGCGCAAAGGCACTCTGGCGGAATTCCTGCTCAACTCCCCCCTGCGCGGGGCCGAACTCGACCTCGAGCGGCTGCGCGACGAGCCGCGCGATCTCGGCCTTTGAGCTTCCTGCTCGATACCAATGTCCTCTCCGAAACGCGGCGACCCGTGCCCGACCCGCGGGTTCTCGAGTGGCTCGACCGGCTCGACGAGGATCGCGCCTTCATCAGCGTGGTGACGCTAGCGGAGATCCGCCGCGGAGTTGCGCTGATGCAAACCGGTCGCCGCCGAGACGCGCTCGCCCACTGGCTCGCCGGCGACCTCGTCGACCGCTTCGCCGGCCGAATCCTGCCCGTCGACGAACAGACTGCTAAGGGTTGCCGCTGGAGGCGATTTCTGATGGCGGAGGCCGTAATCCGTTATCCCGACACATATTCAAAACCGCAGCGACTCGGCTTACGATGGACGTGCCTCTTGGCCGTCGACCGACGATTTCGCCCATGGCCTGACCTTCTGTGGAATTCAGCACCTCTCCAACCGTTTTCAGGCCAAGTTCCGTCAGCTTCTCTAATTGCCAGTCTGTCACGTGAAACAGTCGGTCGACTTCCACGCTCCCGGTCGAGCTTCCCCGATCCGTGGACCCTACCCTGATCTCCTCCACGCCACTGGGAGCAGGTCTGCGCGAAGGTAATGGCGTCCCTACCGCAAGCAACTCAGGCAGCACATGATGGCCAGTGCATAATGGGGTTTGATACGAACCTTCTGGCCGTTCATTACACTAGCTCCGCCTAATCATGAGGCCCGCGGTAAATTTGAACGCGGCGAGCCCCCAATTCACACTTGCCACATCGAACTCCGCTCAACCCGGGTCAATTATCATCTTCAATTGTGAACCTCCGGCTTTATATCCTCGGTTCGATAGAAAAAATCAGGCATGATAGATATCCTATTTACCGTACAAAGCTTGAATTTCTGTTATTGTACCGAGAGAATCCAGGATAACGTGCTCTACCGAATTTCGTTGATCGATGCTCAGATCGCCACAATACCTAACGGCAAAGGCAAAGATAACGCATAGTCGAGCCGTCTCTACCTTATCATGAAAGGCCATAACTTTCGTCTGATTGTATTCTATCACTTCAGCTATGTCTTCGTGTGTCTCCGGATTTCCGTGGACATACTGTGAGCACTCGTGATATAGAGTCGACGCTAAACCGGCGTACTGTTGTCGATAGGGACTGAGGGCAGGCTGAAACGCTTCCAAGAAGGTATGCGAATACACGCCAGTATCCGAGTTTATGAGTTCAGACCAAACCAGATCACGCTTCCCTGCCAACCACAGTTTTAATTTCAAGGTGTAAGCAGAAAACTATACAGAGCCTATAAGTAACTCAAATGATAAGCGAAGGCTACTGAAGGCGTGTCGATAGTTACCGCTAAGTATTGCTTCAAGTGAATATTGATACTCGCGGCAACCCTGAAGAAATACATCCTTTTCCTGTCCTGTAATGACGTTCGCTAGCTCCGAGAATTCCTTCAGGTAGTTGTGAGATACGCAGTGCTTCTCGAACACCGAGTTATCGCTGATGCAGCGCTCAATGATCTCACCCCTCTTTGTTACAAGAGATCGGTAATACGCGGCGACTTCCATTCGATGGTAATATCACGAAGAGACCAAATTCCAAGTGAATCAGAGAGAGTCACGAATGCCCGGCGACGTCCATAGCTGCCGTAGCGCGGCCGCCGGCGCGAACTGGCGCGAACCCATCTTCTTCGGCAACGACGATCATCGCCTTTATCGGGACCTATTGCGGGAGGCCTACGAGAACGGCAGACTTACCATTTGGGCCTGAAGAAAGTATGCCGTCCCATCCGGCGCCAATCACCCCAACTCCAACAGGAACGGCGTCCCCTCGAAGCACGGCTCGCCCCGGCCGATTTCGGCGATCGCATCCGTCATCCGGCCGCCGCGCCCGAGCGCGGCGTCGGCGAGGGCGACGAGATGGGCGTTCGGAGTCGCGGTCGGCGAGGCGGCGCGGAGCGCGCGGGCGATGGCGAATTCGTCTCGCGTCGGGTTCAGCGCGCAGGCGGCGATGAAAGCGGCGGCGGTCGAGCGGCTGACGCCGGCGTAACAATGGATCAGCATCGGCTCGGCGCGGTCCCAGCCGCGGACGAAGTCGAGGAGATCGTCGATATGGGCGCGCGCCGCCAGCGTCTGCCCCTCCATCGGCGAGACGATGTCGGAGATCGCGAGCGTGAGATGCCGCTCGGGCGCGATCGTCCGCGGGCGCACGACGATGGTCCCGTCGGGCTTGAGCAGCGTGACCAGCGAGCGCGCGCCGGTCCTCTCGACGGTCACGGCGACGAGCGCGAGCGAGCAGACATGAAGGCGCGGCATAAAATTCCTTTTTTGACCCGTCGTTGCGAGCGAAGCGGAGAAGCAACCAGATCCTCGCGTTTCTTCCTGTCCTTTTGTGGCGATTCTTCGTGTCCTTGGTGTTAGATATTTACCACAACGGACGCGAAGGTTGCCACAACGACGCGAACGAGCGCGCGGACGCGGGGCGCGCCAGGGTGACATTCGGTTCCATTCACGGAAAATCCAACTCGAGGGCGGCCCAAACTCCCCATGACGCCATGACGGCCTTGCTTCAGGCTCTGGTGAGGCAGATCCACATGTTTGTTTTTTTGGCTATCTTCTGATTTTCCCCAGACGCCTGGCCCGAACGGCGTCGACAGAGCGCGCGTGAGAGACGAGATATCCCTGTTCCCCGCCAAGCAGCGAATTTAAATTCCCTGCTCCGCCAAAAGAATTCCCTGCTCGTCCCGGTAGGGAATTTTGGTGGAATGGCTTGGAATCGTGAAGCTTTTTGGCGCGGCTTTTCCGAAAAGCGGCCAAAGGGCGAGAGATTCCCTGTACTTTTCCCAGTTACCAGGGAATTCGTCCGCTCACCGCACTACGGCCTCGCCGCTGCGGCGTCGAGTTCGCCGAAGCGGGCGAGAAAGCGCGCCTCGACGTCGGCCGGACGCACGGGCTCCAGATAGGCGGCGAAGCGGGCGAGCGAAAAGTCCGGCGCGCCGAACAGCTTTCGCGCCTCGCCGGCCGCAAAGCCGGCCAGGCCGGTCGCCTCCATATAGGCGGAGACGCGATCGGCCGCCTTGATGCGCTTGGCGAGCTCGGGCGCGGGAATCGCCGGCAGCCCGAAGCGGATGTGGATCGCCTGCATGAGCCGGGCCTCGACCCGCCTGTAGTCGCCCCCGATCGCCGCCTTGAACGGCGAGATCATGTCGCCGATCACGTATTCTGGCGCATCGTGCAGCAGCGCGGCGAGGCGCATGCTCGCGGTCGACTCAGGCTGGGCGGCGAACAGGGCCTCGACCAGCAGCGAATGCTGGGCGACCGAGAAGATCTCCGGCCCGCGAGTCTGGCCGTTCCAGCGCGCGACCCGCGCCAGCCCATGGGCGATGTCGGCGATCTCGACGTCGACCGGGGAAGGATCGATCAGGTCGAGCCGCCGGCCCGACAGCATGCGCTGCCAGGCGCGGCGGGCGCCGCGGTCGCTCATCCCGGCAGATCGCGCGCCAGCGCCCGGCAGGCCGCGTGGCGGCAGCAGTCGACGAGGTGGTCGTTGACCATGCCGGTCGCCTGCATGAAGGCGTAGACGATCGTCGGCCCGACGAAATTGCCGCCGCGGGCGCGCAGGTCCTTGGCCATGGCGCGCAATTCCTCGCTCTCGGCCGGAATGTCGGCGAGGCTTTTGCGCCCGGGCTGGATCGGCCGGCCGCCGACGAAGCTCCAAAGGTGCTTTGCGAAGCCGTCTTTCTCGGCAAGATCGAGATAGATGCGGGCGAGCGCTGCCGTCGCCTCGATCTTGGCGCGGTTGCGCACGATGCCGGCGTCGAGCATCAGCGCCTCCTTCTTCGCCTGATCCCAGCGCGCGATCCTCTCCGGCTCGAAGCCGTCGAAGGCGGCGCGGAAGGCCGGCCGCTTGCGCAAAATGGTGATCCAGGACAGGCCCGCCTGGAATCCGTCGAGCACGAGCTTCTCGAACAGGGCGCGGTCGTCGTATTCCGGCGTTCCCCACTCCTCGTCATGATAGGCGACATAGAGCGGGTCGGCGCCGGGCCAGGGGCAGCGCAGGAGTCCGTCGGGGCCATGAACGGCGGCAATTACGCGCGGCGGTTTTTCGCGCGGAGGCTTTTGTCGTTCGGCCATGGGCTCCTCATGAGAGGGTCGATCGGCCTCCTGTCATGCCGCCTGCGAGACGGGCGGGCAAGGTCAGAACAAAGTTTCGCTGAACTCGGCGCGGATCGGGGCCGCGACCGGCTTCTGCAGGCTTTCGTCATCGTTGGCGACGCGGTTGACCGCCGGGCCGACTTCCAGGAGCTCGATCGCCTCCTCGGGCGCAGGTTTCATGAGCGCGAGCGCCTCGGCAGGGTCGACCCGGTCGACGTCGAGCCAAGCGGCGAAAGCGTCGGGCTCGAGGATCGACGGCATGCGGTCGTGCAGCTGGCCGACGAGCCGGTTGGCGGCTGTGGTGACGATGCAGGCCGTGTCTATTTCGCCGCCGCTCGGATCGCTCCAGGTCTCGTAGAGGCCGGCGAAGCCCATCGGCTCGCCGCTCGTCCGGCGGATGAGATGGGGCCGCCTGCCCGGCTGCCGGCGCCCGCTTAAGCCGTCCTCCCTCCGCCATTCATAGAAACCGTCGGCGATCACTAGGCACCGCCGCCGCCTGAGCGCCGCCCGAAAGCTCGGCTTGTCGGCGAGCGTTTCGGCGCGCGCGTTGATGATGAGTGGAAAAGTCTTCGGGTCCTTGACGAAGCCCGGCAAAAAACCCCAGCGCATGAGAATGAAGTGGCGCGCTCGCGCAGCGCTGTGCGGATCGGCGACCACGACCGGGATCGGTTGGGTCGGGGCGATGTTGTAGCGCGGCGGGAAATTCGGGTTCTCGACAAAGGAAAAATAGCTCCGCACCGCCTCCGGCGGCAAGGTGATCGCGTATCGTCCGCACATTCCGCTGCTCCCCGCGCCGGTTAACCTTTTTAAAGGACTTGCGTCGCCTTCGCCGTCAGAAACTTCTAAAATTGCGCCCATGTCGACCGTTGTACCGATTCCCCCAGAAGGACGCCGCGACGCGGCCGCCTGGGAGGCGGCGCTGACCTATGTGAGCGAGGCCTTCGCCCTGGCGGCGCTCGACGGCGTCCATCCCGACGCGCTCGCCGAGGCCGCGCTCTGCGCCGCGATGTGCGAGCTGGTTGCCGCCCACGGGGAGACCGGCGCGGCCGAGGTCGCCACGCGCCTCGCCGACCGTGTGTCCGCTGGCGAATTCTCCAACTCGCCGCGGCATTAGAGACGCGATTTAATTCCCTGTTCCGATCCATTTTCGACGCCCAGCGAATTTCTGGCGCAACAGACTGAGATAAAAGCACTATCTCCTGGAGAATCGGGCCAAAGAACCCTATTCTCCTGTTCGCAGGGAATTCAGCCCCTTGGCCATCAGGCTCATTTCGCCCGGCGCGCGATCGGGATATTCTGATCCTCGACCCAAACCCTGATCCCGAGCGAAAGGCTACTCCCATGCCGTTCAAAGCCGTTCGAGCCGACAAGACCGACGCTGGCCAGGATGTCCGCTTCGTCCAGATGGACGAATCCGAGTTGATGGACGGCGACGTAACCGTCCGCGTCACCCATTCGACCGTCAACTATAAGGACGGGCTCGCGCTGTCGGGGAAATCTGCGATTATCCGACGTTTCCCCATGGTGCTCGGCATCGACCTCGCGGGCGTGGTCGAGACTTCCGGTCATTCCGGCTTTTCGCCGGGCGACGAGGTCATTCTCGACGGCTACGGCCTCAGCGAGACCCATTTTGGCGGCTACGCCGAAAAGGCGAGGGTGAAAGGCGATTGGCTGGTCAAGCTGCCGACCGGCCTCACCCGCGCGGAAGCGATGGCGATCGGAACGGCCGGCTACACGGCGATGCTGTCGGTCATGGCGATCGAACGGCACGGGCTGACGCCCGCCTCCGGGCGGGCGCTGGTGACGGGCGCCGCCGGCGGGGTCGGCTCGACCGCGATTTCCTTGCTCGCGGGCAAAGGCTGGAAGGTCATCGCCTCGACCGGCCGGGCGAGCGAAGCCGATTATCTGAAGGGGCTTGGCGCGGCGGAGATCATCGAGCGGGCGACCCTCGCCGCCCCCGGCAAACCGCTCGGCAAGGAGCAATGGGCCGCGGCCGTCGACAGCGTCGGGTCGACGACGCTCGCCAACGTCCTCGCCCAAACCCGCTACGGCGGAGCCGTCGCCGCATGCGGCCTCGCCGGCGGGATGGATCTGCCGACCACTGTCGCCCCGTTCATTCTGCGCAGCGTTTCACTGCTCGGCATCGACAGCGTCAATTGCCCGATGCCTGTCCGCCTCGAGGCATGGCGGCGCCTTGCCAGCGACCTCGATCGGCGCAAACTCGCGACCATGACCCAGACGATCGCGTTCGACCAAGTATTCGACGCCGGGCGCCGGATCCTGAAGGGCGAGACCCGGGGGAGGCTGGTGGTGGCGATCAGATAGCGCGCCGCCGCTCGTCTTGAGCGAACGGCCCTCGTCGACTAAGAATATGAAGAGAAGGCGTGTTCTCTTGTTCTCCGGAGTGTCGCAATCATGCGAACGATCTTTGTCTAATTGAGGGAACCGCGTCGAACGGAACGCGTGGGATCGACATGACGAACGGAGCCGACAGCTTCAAACTCCTCCTGGGCCCGGATGTCCCCACCCGGGATTTCAAGGCGGGTGAGACGATTTTTCACGAGGGCGATCGGGGCGCCGAACTCTTCGTCATCCAACGCGGAAGGGTCCGCATTCTGTCGGGCAATCGCCTGCTCGAGACGCTCGGCGAGAACGAAATCTTCGGCGAGATGGCGCTGATCGACGATTCCCCGCGCAGCGCAAGCGCGGTCGCCGAAGACAACGTCACTGTCGCGCCGCTCACCGAGAAGCAGTACCTCTTCCTGGTCAGGCACACCCCATTTTTCGCGCTGAAGGTGATGCGGGTCCTCGCGCAGCGTCTGAGGGCCCAGAACAAGGCGCTGTGACGGCGGATTTTGGCGAGAAGTCAGATCGATATCTCGATCGCCTCTCGACCTTTTGACGTCTCGATGACCCGCATCGTCACCGGCTGCCCCTGGTCAAGCCGCGAGACGCCAGCTGACCCGAGCACCGAGCAATGGAAGAACACATCCCGGCCGAAGTCGTCACCGGCGACGAAGCCGAAGCCCCTTACGTCGTCGAACCATTTGACCCTGCCCGTGAGATCGATCGCGGACGAAACGTCGCGAGGCGCGCCACGATTGGCGCGCGCGGCGCAGGGGAACGAACCGGCCGTCGCGGCAGCGACGGCCTCGTCAATGTCCACGATCCTTGTGACCTGCATCCCGCGAGGCCCTTCGTCGACCATCACGCTTACCCTGGAGCCAGGCGCGGCCGAACTCGCGTCCGATCGCCCGCAGCGCCTTCAGATGCAGGAAGGCGTCTCCCATTCCGCCGCTCAGCGCCACGAAACCGTAGCCCTTGTCGCTCCGGAACCACTTGACGACTCCTTCCCTCACGTCGCCCTCGGAAGGACAGCCTGCGACAGCAACCTCCCCGTCCAGCCTTTGGCCGACGTCGGCGGCAGCAAAAGCATCCCCACGGAATCCGATATCCGGTTCGAATTCGCAGTCCCTGTCCATCGCGGCGCCTCCGTGCGTTTCCGTCCGGCCTGTTGGAAGCGGCACGGACTCCGGCGACAAACGCCCGTTGCCCATCGCGACGGCGGATCGGAAGCCACAACGCTAAGGAAAACTGCGCGCCTTCCGCTGTGATTGGCGTCACACAGCGGACTGAACGTCATAGTGTTTGCGGTAGACATTCTGACCGGGCGGAAACGCGAAGCGTCAGTTCCGGTCCGCATTAACGAACATGCGGACGAGTTCTGAAAGACTTCCCGCCTGGGTCTTCTTCATGACATTGGCCCGGTGAACTTCGACGGTCCGCGGGCTGATCCCCATCTCGTAGGCAATGATTTTGTTGGGTTGCCCCTTGATCAGCCTATCCAGCACTTCCCTCTCGCGAACGCTCAGCATCGCCCGACGCGCAAGGGCCGCTTCGACAGGCATCCCGTTCACGCGCGCGTCCTTGCCGAGCGCAAGCCCCCTGCGAACGGCGGCGATGAGTTCCTCCGCCTTGAATGGCTTTTCCAAAAGGTCGATCGCGCCCTGCTTCATCGCTCGGACCGCCAATGGGACGTCGGCGTGCCCGGTGATGACAATGACCGGGAGCGAAAGTCCCTTGGCCGCAATCTGCGCCAGGAGCTCCATTCCGCTCATGCCGGGCATGCGTACATCGGTCACGACGCATCCCGACTGAAGGGCGTCCAGTTCGGCGAGGAATTCGCTCGCAGAACCGTAACTCTTTACGCTCAACCCCTCATTGACCAGGAAAAGCCGGACGGAGTCGCGCAGGGCGTCATCGTCATCGATCACGTGGACCATCTGCTGATCGGTCATTCATCACTCTCCGCAGCAGCGAACGATAGAGTGAAGTTGAAGTTGGAACCGCTCCCACGCCCCGTTTCACGCCAAATCCGCCCACCATGGGCTTCAATCATCGACTTCAAAATTGTAAGGCCCACACCCATTCCGGTTGTTCTGGTCGACGTCAGCGGCTCAAACAGGGCTTTTCTTACCGCATCAGCGAAGCAGGAGCCATAGTGTGCAAGCTCGCGTCGGAGCATAGTGAGTTCGATCGTAGCAGCCAGCAGCTATTTGTGCGTAAGCACGGCTCCCACGCGGGAGATCGCGTCCGACAAATGTCGTCCGAAAACAAGGCCCGGGCAAGGCGAACTGTATTGGGGCCACCAAGTGTTCGAAGAACAAGGCGTCGCGGCCGGAGCGCCCTGGCAGTCGCGCTACGCAACCTTTGCGAGCGCCGTCGCTTTCGGGCCCCGCTGGAAACGCGGAAGCGCGACCACGGCCACCGCCCCCTCCCCCTCACGCGAGCCCAGACGGAAAGACCCCCCGTGCAGTTCGACCAGAGAGCTGGCGATTGCGAGGCCGAGCCCTGAGCCCTTCATGCCGTCGGCCATGACGACGTCGCCCTGCTCGAATGGCCGCCCAAGACGGACAATGTCCTCCGCGGCGATGCCAGGTCCGTCGTCCTCGACGTAGAAATAGATCCGGTCGCCGATCTGCTCGGCGCCGATCTCGACCGCGCCGCCCTCGGGCGCGAACTTCACCGCATTGCGCATGAGGATCGTGAGAACGCGTTCGAGGGCCTTCTTGTCCGCTTCGATCATGAGGTCCGCGCCGACGTTGACCGTCACCGAAATGCGCTTATTCCGCGAGGTGGGCGCGACATCGAGCACGGCCTGGCTGATCGCCTCGTTGGCGCAGAACCGGCAACAGGTCAGCCGCTCCCGCCCCGCCTCGAGACAGGACATGTCTAGGACATCGCTGACGACGTGAAGAAGATATTCGCCGCTCTCGGAGATGTGCGCGCAGTAATCCCGATATTTCTCCGACCCGAGCGGGCCGAAGGTCTCGCTCCCCATCAGCTGCGAAAAGCCGATGATCGCATTAAGCGGCGTGCGAAGCTCGTGGCTCATATTGGCTAGGAATTCGGCTTTGGCTCGATTGGCGGCCTCCGCCTGCGCCTTCTGTTCGTGGTAGCGCTCCGCGAGGTCCGCAAGTTGCCGCGCCTGCTTTTCCAGAGAAGTTCTCGACTGGCGCAGCTGCGCGACCGTCGCTAGCAGCAGCCGTTCCGAGTTGATCAGCTGCTCTTCATGCTCCTTGAGGGCGGTGATGTCGGTGCCGACCGAGACGAATCCCCCGTCGCGGGTGCGCCGCTCATTGACTTGCAGCCATCGCCCGTCCGGCAGTCGCGCCTCGAAGGTGCGGGAGTGCCGGGCGCCGTCGATCGGACCGCCGATCCCGGGCGGCTCTGTGTCCCCGACGACCCTCGTGAAATCTGCGTAGTGCGTGCCGGAGCTGACCGCCTCGTCCGAAAGTTCGTGCAGACGCTGGTATTTCGAGTTGCACAAAACTAAACGATTGCTCGAGTCCCACAGCACGAAAGCTTCCGAAATGGCCTCGATCGCCTCGCGCAGACGCTGGTCGGCGGTCGCGGAGGCTTCCGCTTCGCGCTTGCGGTCTGTGACATCGAAGGCAATGCCTACGAGGCATGCCTGGCCGGTCTCCTCGTCCTCGACGATCTCGGCGCGCTTGTGCAGCCAGACCCACCGACCGTCGGCCGCACGCATGCGAAAGTCGACTTCGATGAAATCACTGCGCCGTTCGACGGCGAGTTGCGCAATCCCTTCCAGGCTTCGGTCATCGGGATGCATCAAGGCTTGCAGTTCCGACACCGTCCACTGGGCCGGCCGCTCAGCGAGATCGAGAATGCCGAACATCGACGCCGACCAGACGATACGGCCGCGATGCAGGTCCCATGTCCATAACCCGCAGCGTCCGCGGTTCAGCGCAAGATCGAGGCGGTTGCGAAGGACGCATTCCCGGCGGAGGCGCCTGCGCCTGCCGCGGACATCTGCCGCGTAAAGGCCGCCAGCGGTGACGACGAGCAAGACGGTAGAGCCGAGCAGGAGGACCGTCACCGCCGCCGCGCGCCGCCAGGCGGCCAGATGATGCTCGACAGGAGAGGCAAAGGCGACACGCCCCGCCATCGCTGGAAGTGTCCTGACCGCCGCAAACCGGTCGCCCACGATGCCGTCCGAGACGCGCACGACGCCTGACCCGCTGCCTCGAGGCGTAAACGCGTCCGAACCAAGCTCGGCTCCGCCAGCCGCTTGGGGCGGGTCGGCAGCGATGCGCCGTCCGGCGCGGTCCACGAGGACCACCGTCGGTAGCCGCTCTTCCGGATAAGCCTCGAGAATGCGTTTGAAGATCTCTGCCGGCGACGCTTGCGGGGCGGCTGCCAGCGCTGCGTTGAGACGCGAGGCGATTAGGGTGGCTCGAATGTCGACATCGCGAGCAGCCTCAGTCAATGCAAGATCACGCTCGACCAGGAGGTGCCGCACCGTGATGGCCACCACGAGAAGGACCGCAAGGCCGACGCCGATGGAGGCGGCCGAGGGAGCCCAGCGCGGGCGCGACGCGGCCAAGCGGCGAGCGATCGACCGCTCGATCGCTTCGTCCGGGCATACCATCGCATTTGCCGCGCTCGCACGCGTCATCGTCGCTCCCGAACCTTGCCGAGATCGGTCAAAGCCGCCGTTTGACCCGAATCACTACGATATGAATCCTTGTGCGAATCTTTGTCCAGCCCCTTGACAGAGGTCGGGACAAATTTGCGGATAAGGTGAGAATGACGGCCGCCGGCGGTAGCGCGGGTCGAAAGAACGTCCGCAACAGGGCCGCAGCGCTCTACGCCAGGCTGCGCGTAACGATGTCGCGCACGTCGGGCGACAATGCCGGCCGCGCGGCGATCCGAATCAGCATCGCTTCGGCCAGCCCACGCCTCGTGCGCTCGAGGGAGCGCCATGAACGCATGGCTGTGAGTAGGCGCGCCGCGATCTGGGGGTTGGTCGGGTCGAGAGCGACTACGATCTCCTCGAGAAACGCGAAGCCTGCCCCATCAACGCGGTTGAACTGCGTGTGATTGGCGGTGAATCCGCCGATCAGAGCCCGAACGCGGTTCGGATTGGACATCGAAAATCCGCGATGGTTCATCAGCGCCCGCACGCGGTCGAGCGTTTCCCGCTCGGGGATCTGCGCATTCAGGGCGAACCACTTGTCGAGAAGGAGCGGCTCCATGGCGTAGCGCCGGGTGAACGCGTCCGAGGCGCGCTCCCGCCCGGCGTTCGACTTGAGGACAATCTGGGTAAGCGCGCCGAAGCGCTCAGTCATGTTGTCGGCCTCGGCGAGCTGACGGTGCGCCAGTTCGAGTCCCTCGATGATGTCTCCATCGGCGTACAGGCCGAGCGCGACATTGCGCAGCGCCCGCCGGCCGGCCGGCTCGGCATCGGGGCTGAAAGGCCTCGAATTCGGCGAGCCATTCGTGCAAGTCCGCTAGGGCCTTCCCGTGCGTGCGGCCGAGGGCGCCGCGCAGCGCCTTGCGGGCCGCATAGATCGCATCCGGATCCACATCCTCGCCGATTTCACGCGCAATGTCCGCTTCCGTCGGGACCATCATCGCCTGCGCAGCGAAAGCCGGATCGATACGGCCAGCGCGGGCATCCTGGATCAGCGCGCCGAAGGCCGAAACGAGGGCTTCGTTTCGCTCGGGGGCGCGTCCTGCTCGAATCGCCCCTACACCTCGCAACAACACACGCGTTGCGAGGCTTTGCAACGCCTGGCAGCGGTTGAAATTGTCGCTGTCGTGGCGCGACAGGACAATGAGATCCTCTTCCGTGAGGTCGTCCTCGACGCGCACCGGCGCGGAGAACCCGCGCAGGAACGAAAGCGTTGGCCGCCGTGGAACGTCGCGAAACACGATTGACCGTTCTGCGTCCTTCAGTTCAAAGATGCCTCCGGCAATCTCCTCGGGAGTGGCGTCGGCAGAGGCAAGGGCGAACTCGCCTCCCTGCGGGTCGACCAAGCCGAGCGCAATCGGCATCGTCATCGGCAATTTCGTCGCCTGTCCTGGCGTTGGAACCAGCGCTTGGGCTATTTCGACGCGGTAGGTCTTCGCTGCCGCGTCGTAGGCGGTGCGGACCGTCAACCTCGGCGTCCCAGCCTGCGTGTACCAGCGCATGAACCGGCTGAAGTCGCGTCCCGAAATGTCGGCGAAGCAACCAATGAAGTCCTCGACGGTGGCCGCCTGTCCGTCGTAGCGATGGAAGTACATGTCCATGCCGGCCCGAAAGGCGTCGGAACCGATCAGGCGTTTCAGCATTCGGACCACCTCCGCGCCCTTCTGGTAGACTGTCGCGGTGTAGAAGTTGCTGATCTCGTTGTAGACTTCTGGTCTCACGTTGTGCGCGAGCGGGCCGGCGTCCTCGGGGAATTGGGCTGATCGCAGCGCCCGCACCTCCGCGATTCGCTTCACCGGCGCCGAACGCATGTCGGCGGAGAATTCCTGGTCGCGGAAAACGGTCAGACCCTCCTTCAGGCACAGCTGAAACCAGTCGCGGCAGGTCACGCGGTTGCCCGTCCAGTTGTGGAAATACTCGTGCGCGATCACGCCCTCGATGCTTGCGTAGTCGTCATCGGTCGCGGTCTGCTGCGAGGCGAGGACGTATTTGTCATTGAAGATGTTGAGGCCCTTGTTCTCCATCGCCCCCATATTGAAATCGGAGACGGCGACGATGTTGAAAACGTCGAGATCGTATTCGCGTCCGTAGACGCGCTCGTCCCACGCCATCGAACGCTTGAGGGCATCCATGGCGTATGTCGCGCGCTCTTCGCGGCCCGGCTCGACGTAGATGGCAAGGGCTACGTTGCGTCCGGAGGTGGTGACGAAGGAATTGGAAATATGCGCCAAATCGCCAGCGACCAACGCGAAGAGATAGCACGGCTTCCTGTGCGGATCGCTCCAGACGGCCCAATGGCGGCTTGCAATACTCGATTCCCCGGCGCTTTCGAGATTCCCGTTGGAGAGCAGAACCGGCGCCTCTGCCCGATCCGCCTCCAGGCGCACGCGGTAGGTCGAAAGCACGTCGGGTCGATCGAGAAAATAGGCGATGCGGCGAAAGCCCTCCGCCTCGCACTGGGTGCAATAGGCGGAGCCGGACCGATAAAGGCCCATCAACTTGGTGTTGGCCGCGGGATCGAGGCGCGTCTCGATCCTGAGCTTGAAGGGGCGCTTCGGCGGGCCTGGAAGCAAGAATTGGGATGGGTTCGCCTGAAACCTCCCCGGCTCGAGCGGCTGGCCGTCCAGCTCCGCGGAAATGAAAACGAGTTCATCGCCGTCGAGCGAGAGGTCGGCGTCGGCGCGGCCGGCCGGATTGCGCCTGATCGTCAGGGTCGATTTGACGCGAGTTGCGTTGCGGTCGAGCGATATGTCCAGATCGACGGAGTTGATGAGAAAATCCGGAGGACGATAGTCAACGAGGCGAACGGGCTGCCCGACCGAGGTGCGCATGGGCGATGGTCTTTCCGAATGTTCGATTGGCGTCCTTCGTCAAGAGGACGCGATCGCGTTAGACGATCATGCTGTCGGCTCTGCCGGCGCCTGGCGGATCGCCGCCGTCGGGGTAAACTTCAAACCGTACCGAAGCAAGGCTTTTTGCAGGCTCGGTTGCGGCTCCATGCCGCTGGTGAAAACGATGGCCCCAGCTCGATCGGAGTCCCCGCAAATACGTGCGGCGCCGAGCAGCGAATCGAGCCGTCGTGCGATCGCGGCTGCAGGATCGACGAAGGTCACCGGCCAGGGCGCGAGCCGCTCGAGCTCGCCGATCAACAGGGGAAAGTGCGTGCAGGCGAGGACGACGTGATCCGTGCGCCTCCCGCCGGCCTCGATGAAACAGGGCTCGATCTCGGCTGCGATTGCAGCGTCGTCAACCGCATCGCCGCGTATCGCGCGCTCGGCAATTGGCGCAAGCGCCGCCGACCCGACAAGAGTCACCTGGCAATCGGCCGCATGGTCGCGGATGAGCGCGTGGGTATAGTCGTGCGCGACTGTGCCGCGGGTCGCGAGCACGCTGATCAACCCCGAGCGCGAGGCCTTGGCCGCGGGCTTAATCGCCGGAACGACCCCAACGAACGGCTGCCGAGGATAGACCCCTCGCAAGCGCGGCAGAGCGAGCGTCGAGGCGGTGCTGCAGGCGATGACGACGATGTCAGGCCTGTGATCCGCGATCGTCCTTTCCATCACCGTCTCGACCCGCGCGACGAGTTCCGCCTCACCGAGACGACCGTAGGGAAAAGCGGCGTCGTCGGCGACATAGACGATGTCGACGTCCGGCCGCAACCGCTTGATCTCGCCGAGCACGGTCAGGCCACCGAGCCCCGAATCGAACACCAGCGCGCGCGGCGCGCGTGCGATAATTTCAGCCGGCACAACAACCCCATCGCTCCGCGGGCTCGCGAGCAGCGCGTTGAACGCCTTACGACGAAGCGTCCGGCTCGGCAAAGGCGCAGGTTTCAAGCGAGCCGTTGAGTTGCAGAACCTTGCGGCGCCGCGCCGGTGCGCAGTTAGAACGCCGAATTCCCCTCCCGGATATTTGCATTTCCTTTCATTTCTTTTTGGAAGCGAACTTTTTCAATGGCTTGCGGATGGAGTTCCCGGACCCCCTCACCCGTCCCCGCTCGCAAGACCATCCCGCACAGCCTCAGTCACGCTCGCGGCGGCTTCTCGTCATCGAGGGAAGGATGTGCGTCAGCCGCATTTGGGTCATCTGTCGCTCTCCTTCGGTCATATGAGAACATACAACGAACACACAGAAGACGGAACCCGGAGATCCTGTCTGTTGGACTGGCGCGTGTGGGTGACCGGGGTCGCCCGGCGAACCAAGGGCGCCTCACGTCCCTTTGAACCCTGCGGCTTCCGAGACCATTGACCAGCGGCGCGGTCGCGGACAATGGAATGGCTCCTACGGTCCTTCACGGAGATTCGCGCTCATAGACATGTCGCCGTCCGACGCCTCCATAAGCGCCGACGCCCTCGATCATCTCGTCCAGCCGACGTCGCCGAGCGCCGCCGAACGGAGAGGCTTGGCGCTCGCCATTTTCGCCGCGGCGTTGCTGCACTTGCTGATTCCGCTGGGTCTTTTGATCTTTTATTGGCTGTCGCCGGCCCCGGCGCCGCCGTTGCAGGAAATTCCGATCGAGGTCGTGGTCGAGCCTCCGCCCCCGCCCCCGCCGCCGAAGCCGGAGGAAAAGCCAAAACCCCCGCCCAAGCCGGTCGACGAGCGGCCCGCTTACGACGCGCCGAGCGCGGCGACCCAGGAAAAAGCGAACCGCGAATCTGCAGACGAGAAGTCCACGGCTCCCGCCCCCAAACAGGAGCCGTCTCAGAACGCCGGCGCTCCCCAGCAATCTGAGCAACCGCCCGCCGCTCAGGAGAAAAAGGCCGAATCCCCGCCGCCGCCGGAGACGAAGCCCGTCCCTGAGGCCGAGCAGCCGGCCGCGCCTTATCCCGCGCCGGCGGAGGCCGACGCTGCGCCTCCCGCCCAGACAGTCGAGCCCAAGCCCGCCCCTCCGCCGGCGCCGGCTGCGAAGGCTCCCCCGGGCGTTCCCTTGCCGACGGCCGATGAGCTGCCGCAGTATCAATTCGCCCACGCCGCAACGGAATCGCCGATTGTCGGAGGAAACGCCGACACCCGATATTTTACGATCGTCTACGGCATGATCCGCGCGCACTTCCGCCAGCCGCACATGGCCAAGCCGCCCCGACCCGGGACGATCGTGTTCACGGTCGACGAATTGGGCAATCTCGTCCAGCGAAGGGTGACGATCCCGAGCGGATCTCCAAACCTGGACATTGCGGTCATGGCCGCAATCGCAGAGGCGTCGCCCTACCCGGCGCCGCCTGACTGGCAGCCGCGGTCGATGCGGCTGATCTATGGCCGCTGAGCGGCTGGCGGTCTCTTCTCTCTCCCAGCCGGCTCTTGACCCGGTCAACACGGGCGCCCCAGTTGCGGGAAATTCGAAGCCGTTGTGTTTCCAAGGATGCTCTGCCGGCGCCCAACCAAACGCAGCCGAGCTTCAAACGCCCCCCTTCCCTTCCCTTGGACTTGCCGCCATGCTGGACCCTCACCCGCAAGAGACTGTGCCGCCGTCCGCACCGCTCACCGGGGTGGATCGGGTTGGAAGCAACCAGGAAGATGGGATGCGCTCAGCTCAGCGCGGCACGCATCTCCAGAACGATCGCACGCGCTGGAAATCGGTGACGCTTTCCCAGTCGTGCACCGCAACCAGCCCGTATTTCGAGCATTCCTTCTGCGCCTCGGCCGCGAATTCATATGGGGGCGGAAAGATGTCGCCGGCCGGACGCGTCGGGTAGTAGATGAAAGCGATCGATCGCTCGTTGGCGCAGCCAGATAGCGCCAGCAGCATGCCGATCAGGCAAATCATTCGCATTCCCGCGCCCCGCGCTCAAGCCCCGGGCTGCTGTTCGACTCCGGCCCGAATCCGGCCGCACTTTGCCCATCCGGCGCTGCCAGCGCAAGTGCCGCCGGATCGTTTCGTTTGATCCCCAATGACGCCGTCCTCGCCCCATGGATGGATCCAGGAGGGTTATAGCGGAGAATGCTTGATGCAGTTGCTCTCATGTCCTCAGCTCACCGTCTCGGCGCTGTAGCGCGCGATGAGGCCGCTCCGGATGGCGATGCGGTAGACAGCCATGAAGAAGAGGCAGGCGAGGGCAAGATAGAGGAGCGCGAGCCCTCCGCCGAGCTCCAGTTTGCCCCACGGCGTGCGCTCGCCCCTGACGACCGCGCGCATGCCCTCGAAAACGTAGGACGGCGGGAGAAGCGACGCGATTGCCCGCATCCATCCAGGCAGGACGGAAATCGGATAGAATACGCCGGCGAAGGGGGACACGATCATCGGGATGGGCCAGATGAGCCATTCCGACGCCGGACCCAAGCGCAGCACGATCGCCGCCGCGGCCACGCCGAAGGCGATCCCGGTGAAGAACAGCACGGCGAGGAACGGGGCGAGCGCCGTCCCATAGACCAGGAACGACAGGCCGAAGGCGGCCTTTGCAAATACCACCATGACGACGAGGCTCATGAGGCTCGTGCAGATGGAGACCAGGATCAGCCCGGTGAGATATTCGGAGGTGCGTAGCGGGGTGGCGAAGACATTGAGGAAGTTTCGCGTCCACACGTCCTCGAAGAAGGCCATCGTCACGCCCTGCATGACTCGGGTCAAGAAGTCCCAGAGCAGCACCGCGCCGAGCAATGCGGGCACGAAATTGACCTCAGCATTCGAGACGGAATTGAGATAGCGGGTAAGGAAGCCCCACAGCAGGATGTCGACCCCGACCCAGATGAAGATCGGAAAGACCCGCTGCGGACTGCCCCGATAGAGGTAGAAGATCCTGAGCACGATGGCAGCGACGCGGGAACGGTTCATCGCGCCGCCCCCCCGGCGAGCGCCTCGTGCGCGACGGTGACGAAAAGATCGTCGAGCGTCTCGGCGCCGTGCTCGCCCGGCAACGTTTTCGGATCGCCCGCAAGCACGATCCTCCCTTGCGACAGGAACAGCACGCGGTCGCATACGGCCTCGACCTCGTACATGTTGTGGCTCGTCCACAGCACGCCGCAATGGCCGCCTTCGACGAATCCGGCGATGCCGGCCCGGATATCGCGCGCGGCCGACGGATCGATCGAAGCGGTCGGCTCGTCGAGCAAGAGGAGCCGCGGCTCATTCAGCATCGCCTTTGCCAGGCTGAGCCGCGTCTGTTCGCCGGACGACAGCAAGCCTGCCTTGGTTCGGCGGTATTTCGTCAGATCGTAGGTTTTGAGAAGGGTGTCGATCCGTGCGTCGAGGTTCTCGACGTCGTAGATCATGCCGAAGACGCGCAGGTTCTGCTCGACCGTCAGGTTGCCCGGCAAGGGCGCGTAGACCGCGGCGAAATTCGTGCCGGCCAGCGCCCGGCTGCGGTCTTCGCGAAGGTCGACCCCCTGAATGACGATCCGCCCCGCCGTCGGCTCGAGCACGCCGAGGATCATGTTGATCGTTGTCGTCTTGCCCGCGCCGTTCGGCCCGAGAAGCCCCACGATTTCGCCTGGCGACACATGGAACGAGACGCAGTCCACCGCTTTCAGCGTCCCAAAGGACTTGGCGAGGCGTTCGACGGCGAGGACCAGAGGCGAGGGCGGAGACATCGGGCGGTCGTATCCGACCGGTTGGAGCAAATTGCAAATGCATTGATCGCCCCCTCCCCTTCCGTTTGGGAAAGCGGACGCCTCTGTCCCGACGGGCGCAGTTTGGAAGCGGTTCCGCCGCCGGCTAACGCTCGCGCCCGGCCTCCGAGGCGATTCTGGCGAGGGGAGACAGAAGGTAGTCGATCACCCGCCGTGAGTTCGGTCTTGATCTCGATCGTGACCGTCATGCCGGGGGTCAGCGGGATGTTCGAGTTGTTGATCTTCATCGCGGTCTCGTCGAGCGCGACGGTGACGGGGAAGACGAAGTTCTCCGGCTGACCGGGCGCTGGCGCTTGGGTCTGCGCGACGTTGGCCGAAGCGGCCGCGTTGGCGAGGGCCCGCTTGGCGTCCTGTTCGTCGATCGCGCCGGACGCGATCTTGACGACCTTGCCGTGCAGCACGCCGAATTGGGTGAACGGGAAGGCGTCGACCTTGACCACTGCCTCCTGCCCCAGCTTGACGAAGCCGATGTCCAGATTGGCGACGAGCGCCTCGACCTGAAGCTTCCCGCCCGCCGGCGTGATGACAGCGAGTTGCTGCCCGGTCGTGACGACCTGCCCGACCGTGGTGACCGCCGTCTGCTGGACCACTCCGTCGATAGGCGAGACAAGGCGCGTGCGGGCGAGACGCGCCGAGGCCTTGGCCAGCGCTTCGCGCGCCTCGTCCGCCTTGCGTGACGCATCTGCGAGCTTGTTCTGATTGTCGGCGATGAACTGAGAAACCGTCTTCGTCTTCTCGCTCTCCAATTCCTTGATAGCTGCGGCGGTTTCGATCAGTTGGCCCTCGTCGGAGGCGAGGTCCGTCTGCGACTTCTCCAGCTCTTGCTTGGCGTCGTACAGATTGATCTTGGTGCCGACGTTGAGGTCGATCGCCTGCTGTCGGGTCGAGACGCGCTGGTTCAGCGTGTCCATGAGCTTTTGCTGGTAGGCGATGCTCATGTCGAGACGCTTCTTTGTCGCGAGTTTCTGCGCCTTCTGCTTGTCGAGCGCTTTCAGGGAGTTCTGCGAGCTGGAGGAGGTCGGCGCGCAGGACCGCCTCCTCGCGCAGGCGGAACGGCTCGGGCAAAGCGCCGTCCCAGGCGATCTTCGGGTCGGGCTCGCCGGCCAGGTCTTCGACCGGATCGCCGGCGGATTGCGCCTCGTCGGCCTTATCCGCTCCGCTCGGCGCGGACGCGGCGGCGTCTCGGATCTCCTCGGCTTGTGCTGCCTCCACCGCTTGAATCGCATAGCGGCGGCGCGCGACCTCCGCGAGGCTGGCGTTCATCGCGTCCGCGGCGCTGCGCACGTCCGCGCTGGCTTCGGCCGGATCCAGCTCGAACAGAAGGTCGCCGGCCTTGACTGCCTGGCCGGCCTCGACGTGAATCGCGGCCACCTTGCCGGGATCGAGCGGCTCGATCACTTTGGAATAGCCGAAGGTCTCGATCTTTCCAGGGGCGACGGCGTGCACGTCGAGCCGGCCGAAATACGACCATGTCAAGGCGATGACGGCGAAAGCGGCAATCGTCGCCATCACGGCGATTGGCAACGGCGGCGGCGGCGTCTCGAGGATTTCAAGCGCAGCGGGCAGGAACTCGCGATCGCGTCCGGAGACCGCATCGGGAGGGCGCGGCGCCGGCGGGGGCGCGGCAGGAGGCGCAGCAGGAGGCGTAGCGCGCTCGTTCATGCCGGCGCCCTCGCCTGATCGGACTGGAGGGCCCACAGACGGGAATAGAGCCCGTCCCGTCTCAACAGCTCCTCGTGCGCGCCGACCTCGACGATCTCGCCTTGCACCATGCCGACGATCCGCGTGCAAGGGCGGACAGCCGCGAGCCGATGGGCGATGATGATGACGGTGCGGCCCTGCACGATCGAGCGCATGTTTTCCTGGATTATGCGCTCGCTCTCGTAATCGAGCGCCGAGGTCGCCTCGTCGAGGATCAGAATGCGCGGGTTGGTGGCCAGGGCCCGGGCGATGGCGATCCGCTGGCGCTGGCCGCCCGAAAGGTTGGCTCCCCGCTCCTCGATCATCGTGTCGTAGCCCTGCGGCAGCTGGGCGATGAATTCATCCGCGCCGGCGAGCCTCGCTGCGTGCATGACCATAACCCGCGCCATCGCCGGATCGCCGAGCGCGATGTTCTCGTGAATCGTGCGGTTGAACAGGATGTTTTCCTGCAGCACGACGCCGGTCTGGCGACGCAGCCAGCCTGGATCGAGCTGAGCGACGTCGACGCCATCCATCATCACCTGGCCGATCTGCGGGCTGTAGAGACGCTGGACCAGTTTGGTCAACGTCGACTTGCCCGACCCGGAAGGCCCGACAATGCCGATCACTTCCCCCGGTTCGATCGACAGCGACACGTTTCGCAGCACGTCCGCCGCATCGGGACGGTATCGCATCGTCACGCGCCGGAACTCGATTGCCCCGCGCGGCGGCGGCAGCGTCAGGAGATTCTGAGGCACGGGCTCGGGCGGAGAATTGAGAATATCGCCGAGCCGCGCGACCGACACCTGCACCTGCTGAAAGTCCTGCCACAATTGCGACAGGCGCAGGATGGGCTGGACGACTTGGCTCGCGATCATGTTGAAGGCGATCAGTTCGCCGACCGACATCGAGCCTTCGATCACGGCCTGGGCGCCGACGAAGAGGATCAGCGCCGTCGTGACCTTGCTGACGTACTGGATCATATTTTGCCCGAGCGCCCCGGTGATGCCCGCATCGAAGGACGTGCGCACATAGGCTGCGAGCCGCTCCTCCCATTGCGCCTGCATCATCGGCTCGACGCTGGCCGCCTTCAGCGTCTGCGCCCCGACGATCGATTCGACCAGGAACTGCTGCGACCGTGCGCCGCGATTGAAGCGCTCCTTGATCTGCTCGCGCAGGACCGGCCGGATCATGCTGGCGATCACGACATAGACCGGGATCGAAACGAGCACGACGAGCGTGAGCTTCACCGAATAGACGAACATCACCGCGATGAAGACCAGGGTGAAGACGAGATCCAAAAGCGACGTCAGGCCCTGGCCGGTGAGAAAGCCGCGGATCGTCTCGAGTTCGCGCATGCGCGCGACCGTCTGCCCCGCAGCCCGGGTTTCGAAATAGGCGAGCGGAAGCCGGAAAAGATGATGGAACAAGCGTCGTCCGAGTTCGACGTCGATCCGATTGGTCGTGTGGCTCAGCGTATAGGCGCGCAGGAATTGAAGGACCGTCTCGAACAGCCCCAGCGTCACCATGCCGACGACGAGGACGACCAGCGTCGACATGCCTTTGTGGACGAGCACCTTGTCGACCACCAGCTGGAAGAAGATGGGGGTCACCAAGCCGAATAGCTGAACGAACAGCGAGGCGACCAGCACGTGCGTCAGGGGCTTTCGGTAGCGCACGATCGATGGCCAGAACCAGCGGAAGCCGAAAGTCTCCGGGTCGAAGCCGGCGCCGCCGAGCCGCCGCGCGACCAGGATCGCTACGCCTGCCGAGAGCTCCTCGGCCTCCTGCAGCGTCACCTCCCGCACCGAGCGGACCAGGGAATCGATCACGCGCACCCTTCCCTTGTCGCTGGCGATCGCGAGGACTGCGAAACTTCCGTCCTTGAGTTGGATCATCGCCGGATAGGGAAGGGCTCCGATGCGCTTGGCGTCGACGCGGCGAACGATGCGCGACTTCATCCCCAGAATATTGGCCGCCCGAACGAGGTCCTCCGCCGTCGCCACACGGCCCGTCAACGCGAGCTGATGACGAAGCTGCGCCGGATCAGCGGCGATGCGATAGTAGTTGGCGATCAGCGCGAGCCCCGCGAGCCCGGCATCGAGCGCCTCAGCGTTTGCCGCCTGTTGCACCGAGACTCTCCCTCAATACTCGCCTCTAGCGCTGGGCGCTCAACCTGAAGCCACGGCTTCGTCGCCGAAAACCCCTTCGGTGAATCCGGGTATGCGGCGGATCACGTCCTTGACCTGCTTGGCGGTGATCAGCCGGGTGCATTCGAACTGCCGCAATGTGTCCTTGTGGCGGGGACACCAGAGATAGTCCTTGTGATCAAACCGAACCCGGACGTCGTTCCAGCAACTGTTGCAGGTGTGATAGTTGATGACGCGATAGGGGGTGGAGAATTCGTTGGTCGGGTGGGTGAACCCGCTGATCATCACCACCGGGATTCCGGCCGCCCAGGCGAGCCACGCTAGGCCGCTCGACAGGCCGATGAAGAAATCCGCATGCGTGAGCCAGCGCGCCCGCTCGGTGATCGGACGCGCGCCCGTCTCGTCCTGCACGCCGTGCGGGATGTGGTTCCAGATCAGGCCCTGGCCGTTCGCCGGGCTGCGGTCGATGCACACCACGCGGTAGCCGGCGTCGTTCAGAAATCGGACGATCTCGTGCCAGCCGAACGGATTGTTCCAGTATTTCGCCTGGGTGGTGCTTTGCACCGCGATGCAGACATAGCGCTCGGGAATCGGCCGGTCGGGACTGCTCGGCACGATGCGCGGCGGCTCCTCCGTCGGATCGACGCCGAGGATGTAGCCGGCTGTGCGATGCAGACCGACCAGCCGGAAGTCGCACGGCTGATGGAGCCGCTCTTCGTCGTCGAAAAAAAGACCGATGTTGTAGGTCGCATAATAGCGCTTGGCGTCGACTTGCTCGTGGGTGAGAAACTCGATCTCCGGATAGGCGTTGCGAAACAGCGGGATCAGGGCTTCCGCCATCGACACGCTCAGGCGGCAGCCGTGGGCGCGCTGGAACTTCGCGGCATAAGGGAACCAGCCCATGCTGTCCCCCAGCGTGCCGACCGGCAACTGGATCAGCACCTCCTTGTTGCGGCAATCGTAATCGTGGGTGAAGATGAGGCGATCGCCGACGAACGCCTCGATGCGCACCCGGATGTAGTAGCGCTTGGCGCTGCTGACCCAGCCCTTCGGGACGGTCGTCTCATACAGGATGTTGCCGGTGTCGAGATCGGAAAGCCGGATGCGCCAGGGGCCTCCGCGCTCCGGCACGATCACGCGCGCGCCAAAGTTAAAATCGAAACGCAATCCGTCGGGGCCCGACTGGGTCGGGAGCTCGGCGGGAAGCGGGAAATGCGGCTTCGGCGGCGGTTCCGCCGCGCCCGACGCGCTGCCTGTCGCCGAGGCTGCCGGCGCGGTTGACGCAATTGGAGCGGGGGGAGGCGGGCGGAGGCGGATCGGCGGGCGAATGCGGAGCAGCTGCCGCAACCGCGGGCGCCGGCGCAATCGGCGCTATCAGAGACACAGGAGTCTTCGCCAGCTCAAGTTTCTGGCTCGTCCGCAACATTCCAGGCGATTTTGACAAGGCCGTCCCCACCTTACCGTTTCGAGCCTAGATTATGATTCCCCTGATTTACCCGCAGATCCCGCGCCTGCTTAATTGACGCTCAAACATTCCATGGAGGGTGTCAAGCCGGCCCCGACCCGTTTTGACCGCCAAACAAACCCGGTTGCAGGCCCTTCATCGGTCTGCCGTTCCACGGGCGCCGGCCACGTCTGCGCTCGCCGCCAAGACTGCCCGCGCAACAAGTTTTTCCTGTCGCGCGACCAGATCCCCGATCATGCTCTCACAATCCCAAATGTTTCATAAGTGAGCCGCGCTTTAGTAGCTGTGATCCCGATCACAGTCCGGCTCTACCTCAGGGTCTGCACTCATTCGCAGAAGAGCGCCAGGAGAAACTGTCGCGAGCGGCAGTTCGATCGGCTCTGCGGCTGCGGCCCTAGACGGTTCGAGCCAAGGCAATCGAATGACGTCACCGAACAACGCAGGTTCAGGCTTGCCGCCGACGCTCGAAGAGCTTCCAGCCGAGTAGGACGCCGCCAACCGCAAGCAGCCCAGGAATGCCGGAGCCGATCGAAGGAGCCGGGGCAGCCTGGATGCTCCCCGGGGATATGGAGATGCCCTCCGAGGAAATGTCCATCCCCGCAATGCCATTCGAGACTATCTCATACAGCTCGGTCACGGAGAACGTCGAACCGACGTCGAGCCCATTCGTGTTGGCAGTTTTCGAGCCTGCGGATCCATTCATGGAAGAAAGCTGAGTGCCTGTTCCGTAGGCTTGATCCGAGCTATCCACGTAGGTCCTTTCGGTCTCGGTCCAACCGCTCGGCAAGTTCTCCACGTCGAACGAACTCTGGAAATTCAGAGCGGCCTGCGACGAAGTAAGTCCCGTTTCCGTGACGTATATGTAAATCGGGTCCTTCGAACCTCCCAAACTGGCGGGCAGCGTAAGGTCGATGGTGCCGCTGGTAAGATTGGTCGAAGTCGGGTTGCTGGCTTGAATCAGATTGAAGAGGTAGTTGTCGTACGTACCGCCCCAAACTGCGCCAGTCGGTACCGGTCGCTTCAGTCGTGATCGTGCCACCAAGAGAAGTCGCGAGGCCGATTTCGATCGTCGATGCTCCCGCCGGGAGGGCGCCCACAAGGACGCACAATGCAGCGGTCTGCGCGCAAAGCGCGAGTTTCAATTTCATGGCGTGTCCCCACAACAACCAGTGAAGTTGCAGATAGACCACGTCGCGTAACCCGTGTCAACACCCCTGCATGATATCGAAGCCGAGCGCCTTCACCCGGTCGATGACATCGAGCGTCCGGTTGGAGACAGGGCGAGACCCAGATGAACGTAACTTGCTCCGTACCGCATTCCCGATTGCCTCAGGTCTTTCGATCAGCGAAACGTCGGCCGGTGCGCTTTCGCCGCCAAGAAAAGGCTGTGCCGGGCATGAGCGCGGCGAGCGCCTTGCCGACGGGGTCGATCAACAGCGCGGCGACCGTGTGTGGATCAGCGTCCGGTTCGTTTACGCCGAAGCGGAGTTGCGGCGGATCTTTGGTGGGGACGGCCAGCGTCCCGAACAGCCAGTCGAAGAGCGCGAGGCAACTGCCGAAGTTGCGGTTGAAGTGGGCGGCGCTCGTCGAGTGGTGGATCTGATGGTGCGCGGGGCTCATGAAGACGCGCCCCAGCGGGCCGGGGATCGGGATCCAGAATTCCGAATGCTGAAGGTGAACGTAGCCGTACATGAACCCGACGATGAGGACGTTGGCGCCGTCGAACACGAACGCCCGCGTCTCCTCGCCGAACGCGTAACTCGAGAGGGCGGACGCAAGACCTCCGACGATCGCGAGGACGTTGACGAACATCAGCGTGTCGAGGGGATGAACCCGAAAGACGGTGAGCGGCGTCAGCGCCTCGGCGGTGTGATGGGGCTTGTGCAGCTCCCATAAGGCCGGAACGGTGTGCTTGAGGTAGTGGTCGAGCCAGTAGCCGAACTCGTAGGCGAGAAACAGGATGAGGGTCACCGCCGCGCGGGACGCGACCCCGGGCGTCAGGAGCGGAGCGCGGGCGCCGAAACAGGCAACGAAGGCGCCGAGCGCGGCGTGCGCGATCGTAGCGCCGGAAAGGATCGTCCAGCCGATCAGGCCGCCGAGCGCCAGCGTGTTGACCAGAAAATAGCCTCCGTCGGCGGCCGTGGAGCGGTTGCGCAGCAAGCGCCGGGCGAGAACGGCGCGCCCGATCGTCCTGAGGCGCAGGCGCCCGCGCCGTCGCCAGTGACGCAGGGCGAGAAAGGCGAAGGCGAGCCCGAGGGCGAAGCCGAGCTGCCACAGCGAGAACATCGAGCCCGGGGACCCGAGCATCGCCCCGACCGCCTCGAGCTTCCGGATGAGGTTGTCGAACACGCGCGTCGGCCTCTTTTCCCCGCGCCTCCCATCCGCGGGCGCGAACGCAGGTGCGCGAAGCGAGACCTGGAGCGAGCGTGCCGTGTTTTCATTGCCGCCCGGTTTACGATGGCGGCAGCGCGGAGTTGAATGACGCGGCGCTCGGTCGTCAGCGGATTGTTGCGGGGCCCAGCGGAGCGATCACCACCGCTGATGGACATGCGGCCTGATATCCTGGTCGTAGATCGCCTTGAGCTCGGTCATGACCGAGTGGGGCAGCGCCGGCCGAGCGGCGGCCTGTGCGTTGGCTCGCGCCTGCGCCGCATTCTTGGCCCCGGGGATCGCGACCGTCACCGCGTCGAACATCATGATCCACCGCAGCGCGAATTGCGCCATCGCGACGTCGTCGCCGATCAGCTTGCGGACGCGCTCGACCGCCGCGAGGCCGACGTCGTAAGGCACGCCCGAGAACGTCTCGCCGACGTCGAAGGCCTCGCCATGGCGGTTGAACTTCCGATGGTCGTCGTCCGCGAAGCTCGAGTCGGCGCGGAGCTTGCCGGTGAGCAGGCCGCTCGCCAGCGGCACGCGCGCGATGACGGCGACCTGCTTCCTCTTCGCGAGGTCGAAGAAAAGATCGGCCGGCCGCTGCCGGAAAATATTGAAGATGATCTGGACGCTGACGACGCCCGGATATTCGAGCGCCTTGATCGCCTCCTCGATCCGCTCGACGCTGACGCCGTAGTCACGGATCTTGCCGTCCTTCTTGAGCCGATCGAGCGAGTCGAAGACTTCGGGATGGTAATAGAGGTCGGTCGGCGGGCAGTGCAGCTGAACAAGGTCGAGCGTCTCGACCTCGAGATTGGTCAGGCTGCGCTCGACCCAGGCTCGGAGATTCTCTTCCGTATAGCCGCCAACCGTCTGCTGGGGCAGGCGCCGGCCGGCCTTGGTCGCGACGAACGGCCTCTCCCCGCCGCGTTGCTTGAGGACTGTGCAGATCAGGCGTTCCGAACGGCCGTCGCCATAGACGTCGGCGGTATCGATGAACGTCACGCCGCTGTCGAGCGACGCGTTCAGCGCGGCGACGGCGTCGCTTTCGTCGACCGCCCCCCAGCTTCCGCCGATCGCCCACGCGCCGAAACCGATCTCGCTCACCCGGCGGCCAGTGCGGCCGAACGGACGTGTCTGCATGATGTTCCTCCAACCGTTCGGGCTCCAGAACCTCCTCCTCATGCGCCCGCAAAGCAAGTGTTTCCAAGGGCGCTCCAGCGGGACGTGGTCGATGCTGTTGCACCCGCGCGTCGGCGCCGGTGGCCAACTCAGGACGAGGGCGCAAGCGGAAGCTCTTCGCCCGGGCCCCTCTCCCGCGGCCGAAAGTTCGCCAGTGTCACGCCGACGAGGCGCACGCCTTTCCGAGGCGGGAAGACCGACCGGACGAGTTCGATCGCGACTTCGCAAAACCTCTCCTTGGCTTCGACCGGCGCTTCGAGCGTGCGGCTGCGGGTCGATTGCTCGAAGTCGGCCCATTTGATCTTGACGGTCACGGTGCGTCCGCGCGCGCCCGTCTTTTCGCACCAGGCCCAGACGTCGTCGGCCATCGCCAGCACGCCCGCCTCGATCCGGCTCGGGTCGGTCAGGTCCTCGAGAAAGGTGGTCTCCGACCCCGACGACTTTCGCTCGCGATTGGGCTCAACCCGGCGATCGTCGCAGCCGCGCGCCACGGCGAAATACCAGTTCCCCGCCTTGCCGAAACGCTCCTGCAGAAAGGCGAGGCTTTGGCGGCGCAGGTCCGCGCCGGTCTCGATTCCGAAAGCATGCATCTTCGCGGCGGTCACGGGACCGACCCCGTGAAGCTTCGCCACCGGCAGGGCGGCGACGAAGGCTTCCCCCTCGTCGGGCCGAATCGCGAACTGCCCGTTCGGCTTGCGATGGTCTGACGCCAGCTTCGCGAGCAGCTTGTTGTAGGACACGCCCGCCGAGGCGGTGAGGCCGGTCTCCTCCAGGATGCGCGCCCTTATTTCCTTGGCGGTCGCCCAGGCGGTCGGGAGGCCCTTGAGATTGTCGGTCACGTCGAGATAGGCCTCGTCGAGCGACAGCGGCTCGACCAGCGGCGTAAAGTCCCTGAAGATCGCATGGATCTGCCGCGACACCGAGCGATAGACGTCGAACCGCGGCGGGACGAACACGAGTTCGAGGCATTTGCGCATCGCGGTCGTCGACGGCATCGCCGAGCGCACCCCGAAGCGGCGCGCCTCGTAACTCGCCGCCGCCACGACGCCGCGGCGGCCGGGATGGCCGACCGCGAGCGGCCGGCCCTTGAGCGCCGGATCGTCCCTCTGCTCGACCGACGCGTAGAAAGCGTCCATGTCGATGTGAATGATTTTTCGAATCCGCCCCTCGTCCATGCTGGACAAATTACCCGATTTGGAACATTGTGAGAACAGGTATTCGGGCCGGGGAGCGCGTCCGGCGCCGCCGGCTTATAAACTATCGCCGCGATGACCATCTCGAGACGCCGACGTTTCATCGAGCTCGGTGATTGCGGAGACTGTCAGGCGTTTGCGACCCGATAGAGCAGAGCTTTTAGTAGCGCAGCGATGAGGCAATCGATCGGCCGAAGGCGCTCCGCGTTCAAGACGCTTGGCGCCAATGAGGTCTCAATGGGCAAACCTCCGTTCGCGTTGACTTCGCGGCGCTGGTCCCCGACCTTGCGGGGCGCATATTGCCCGAAAGCCTGCAACGATCCGGGAGCGCAAACCAATCATCGGCCGGTGCGGCGCGGACCACGATAACGAAATGCGGGGAGGACTCACTTTGGCTCACGACCCGAGATTGATCAAGAATGAAGATCAGATTGAAGAATTGCGGAAGTCCCTTCCCAACTGGATTATCCAACTTCAACGCCCTGCGGCGCCGGCCATCGTTCCCCGATTCGGGCCGCTCGAAGGCCTCCGGGTCGTCAGCACCGGCATTCTGATCGCGCAGCCTTTCACGGGCACGAAAATGGCCGAGTTCGGCGCCGAGGTGATCCATGTCGAGCGACCCGGCGGCGACATCTTCCGCTCGACAGCGCCGCTTCTCACCCGCGGGCCGCGTGAGCACGGCTGCGACGAGGCTGACAATATGAAGAATCGGTTGTCCATGGGTCTCGATCTGAAGCGGGCGCGCGGAATCGAGCTGTTGATGGCGCTCTGGAAGATCTCCGACGTCTGGATGGAGTTGTCTGCGCCCGGCACTCTGGAGCGCGCCGGCATCACCAACGAGCTCGCGCTTGCGGTCAATCCGAGCCTCGTCATCGTCCGTGTGAGCACCTACGGACAGTACGGCGAGCCAGAATATCTTGGGCGTCCCGGCTATGACGCGCTCGCCCAGGCCTTCGGCGGGATGATGAACATCACCGGCGATCCGAGCGGCCCGCCACAACGCGCCAAGACTTACACCGGCGACTATCTCACCGCGCTGACCGGCTGGGCGGCCACGATGATGGGGCTCTGGGAGGCGAAGAAATCCGGCCGGGGACAGGTAATCGACCTCGCGCAATATGAGGCCGTCGCACAGACCCAGGGCAACACGCTGCCGCTCTATACGGGCCAGGATGTAAGTTACGGGCATACTGGCAACCGCGCGCCCGGATTCCAGCCCTACGACACTTTCAAATGCCAGGACGGCTGGGTGTTCATCGGTGCACTTGGAGGCGCAATCTTTGCCCGGGTGCCCAAGTTCCTTGGGCTCGATCCGGAGGTCTACACCTATGACGCCTGCTCGCGCGACGCGGCGGCGGTCAATTCCGAAAGGGGGCGCGAGCTCGATCGAAAGCTGCGCGAATATTGCGCCGAACGCGCGTGCCGCGACGTCGAAGCCGCGCTCAACAAGGCCCAGATCGGCTGCGCGCGCGTGTTCGGCGTCGCCCACCAGTATGCCGACCCTCACTACGCGGCGCGGGAGATGACCGTGCCTGCGCTCGACCGGCAATCCGGCGTGCCGGTCCGCGTCTATGGAGTCGTGCCCAAAATGTCGCTCACGCCCGGCCGGGTCTGGCGCGGCGCCTGCGCCATCGGCGAGGACACGACCGACATCCTCTCGAAGCTGCTCGGGCTCTCGGAAACCGAGATCGACAGGTTTTACGCTGAAGAGGTGGTGCACCGCACCGAGCCGTTCACCTCGCCTCAGGTCGGCGCCATACACCCCTGACCCGATTCGCCCTTCGTCCGTGCTGGACAGGTCGCCCGAGTTTGAACATTATGAGAACAAGCACTTGGGCGGGGCCGTGTCCGCCGCCGCCGGCTTATAAAATATCGCCGCAATGACCATATCGAGACGCCAATGTTTCATCGAGCTCACCTATTGCGGAAACCGTCATCAAATCGGGGCGTTCGGCGCCCCGCTCCCTTGCGAGGGCGGGATGGGGTGGGCGGTTTCGCGGACCTTTCCGATTTGACCTTTCGGGGCGCGAAGCTTGAAAGGCATGGCCGGTCACCCCTCCCTGACCCTCCTCGACAAGGGGCGAGGGAAAGCGGCCATTCTGATCGTTAGCTGGACGAACGAGCCGCGTCGAAGTCGCTGCTTGAGCGAAGACTCATGACGCCTCCGTCGTTTCCGCCCATGACGCTGAAAGAACGAGACGGGGAACCAGCTCCGCCGCCGAACTCGAGCGCGCGCGTCGTCACAGCGTCGAACCCAAACATCCAAACCCTGTTCCACCCCGCGGTCGCTGCCTGGTTCGCGAAAACCTTCCGCGCTCCGACCGCCGCCCAGGCCGGCGCGTGGCCTGCGATCAAGGCCGGCCGCCACACGCTGATCGCAGCGCCGACCGGATCCGGCAAGACCCTTTCCGCGTTCATGGCTGCGCTCGACGACCTCGTGCGCCAGGGTCTTGAGGAAACGCTGACCGACGAAACGCATGTCGTTTACGTTTCGCCGCTGAAAGCGCTGTCGAATGACATCCATCGCAATCTGGAGGCGCCGCTTGCCGGCATCCGGAGCGAGCTGGCGCGCCTCGGCTTGCGCGACGTAGAAATCCGCACCTGGGTCAGGACCGGCGACACCGCGCCGGCCGAGCGCGCCCGCATGCATCGCAAGCCGCCGCACATCGTGGTGACGACGCCGGAATTGCTCTACGTCCTCCTGGGCTCGGAGTCGGGCCGCAAGATGCTGGCGACGACCCGGTCGGTGATCGTCGACGAGATCCATGCGCTGGCGCCGAACAAGCGGGGCGCCCATCTCGCGCTCTCGCTCGAGCGCCTCGCCGCCCTCTGCGGCGACCGGCTGTTGCGCGTCGGGCTCTCGGCGACGCAGAACCCGATTCAATCCGTTGCCTGCCTTCTCGCCGGCGCCGCTCCGGGCGGCAGGCCGGCGGCGGACGTGGCGATCGTCGACGCCGGCCACCAGCGTCCGCGCGACCTTGGCGTCGAAGTCCCCGATTCCCCGCTCGAAGCGGTGATGTCGAACGAGGTCTGGACCCAGGTCTACGGCCGCCTCGCAAAGCTGATCGAGAGCCACCGCACGACGCTCGTCTTCGTCAACACGCGCCGCATGGCCGAGCGGGTCGCGCGCGAACTCACGGAGCGTCTGGGCGAGGACGCGGTCACCGCGCATCACGGCAGCATGGCCAAGGAGCGCCGTCTTTCGGCCGAGCAGCGGCTGAAGCGGGGCGAACTCAGGGCCATGGTGGCGACCGCCTCGCTCGAGCTCGGGATCGACATCGGCGAGGTCGAACTCGTCTGCCAGCTCGGTTCGCCCCGCTCGATCGCTGCGTTTCTGCAGCGGGCCGGCCGTTCCGGCCATGCCGTCGACGGGACGCCCAAGGGGCGCCTGTTTCCGCTATCGCGCGACGATCTCGTGGAGTGCGCGGCGCTGCTCGACAGCATCCGCCGCGGCGAGCTCGACCGGCTGACCATTCCCGAAAAGCAGCTCGACGTACTGGCGCAGCAGATCGTCGCAGAGACGGCGGCCCAGGACTGGCCGGAAACGAAGCTGTTCGACCGGCTGCGGCGCGCCTGGCCGTTCCGCAGTCTGACGCGCGAGGATTACGACGCCGTCGTGAAAATGCTGGCCGAAGGTTTTGCGACCCGCACCGGCCGGCGCGGGGCGCTCGTCCACCGGGACGCGGTGAACGGAGTTCTGCGCGGTCGCAGGGGCGCGCGGACGACGGCGCTGACCTCCGGCGGGACGATCCCCGACACTGCCGACTATCAGGTGCTGCTCGAGCCCGAGAATGCCGTCATCGGCACCGTCAACGAGGATTTCGCCGTCGAGAGCATGGCCGGCGACGTGTTCCAGCTCGGCAATGCGTCTTATCGCATCCAGCGGGTCGAGCGTGGGACCGTGCGGGTCGAGGACGCCAAAGGCCAGCCGCCCAACATTCCTTTCTGGCTCGGCGAGGCGCCGGGCCGCACGGACGAGCTTTCCCGTTCCGTCTCCCGTCTCCGCGAGGACGTCGAGAAACGGCTGCGGGCCGACCCGTCCGGCGCTTCGATCCGGCGGCGGCTCGAGGAGATCGGCGTCGGCGCGCCCGGGGCGGAGCAGCTCGTCGAATATCTCTCCGCCGCAGCCGCGGCGCTCGGCTCGCTGCCGACGCAGGATCTCATCGTGCTCGAACGCTTCTTCGACGAAGCGGGCGGCATGCAGCTCGTCATCCACTCGCCGTTCGGCAGCCGGCTCAATCGCGCCTGGGGCCTCGCCTTGCGCAAGCGATTCTGCCGCAAGTTCAATTTCGAGCTGCAGGCGGCGGCGACCGAGGACAACATCGTGCTCTCGCTGACGACGGCGCACAGCTTCGAGCTCGGCGACGTCGCGCGCTACCTCCATTCTCGAAGCGTGCGGACGATCCTGATCCAGGCCATGCTCGACGCGCCGATGTTCGCCTCCCGCTGGCGCTGGACGGCCGGCGTGTCGCTCGCGCTGCCCCGCTTCCGCAACGGCAAGAAGGTGCCTCCCCAGATCATGAGGATGCAGGCGGAAGACCTGGTCGCAGCGGTCTTCCCCGACCAGATCGCCTGCGCGGAGAACCTCGCCGGCGACCGGGAAGTCCCCGACCATCCCCTGGTCAACCAGGCGGTCAACGACTGCCTGCACGAGGCGATGGACATCGAAGGTCTCGAGCGGCTGCTGGCGCGCATCGAATCCGGCGAAATCCGCGTCGTCTCCTGCGACCTCACCCAGCCGTCGCCGCTGGCGCTCGAAGCGCTGTCCGCCCGCCCCTATGCCTATCTCGACGACGCGCCGCTCGAGGAGCGGCGGACGCAGGCGGTGATGTCTCGCCGCTGGCAGGACCCGCAAAGCGCTTCCGACCTCGGCCGTCTCGATCCGGAGGCGATCGCCAGAGTTCGTTCCGAGGCTTGGCCGGACCCCGTGAACGCCGAGGAACTGCACGACGCGCTGCTTTGGCTCGGCTGCCTGACAGAGGCGGAAGTCTCGGCGACGCCGGCGTGGAAGGACTGGCTCGAAACGCTGGCCCGGGAGAAGCGCGTCGCCCTTTTGATCGGGCCCCGGGCGACATTGTGGATTCCCGCTGAGCGGCTGACCCAATTCCGCGCCCTTTTGCCGGACGCGCGGCTCGAGCCGCAGATCGAGGCCCCGGCGGATGAGGCGGCAAAGACTTGGACGCGCGAAACAGCGCTGGCCGAGATCTTGCGCGGTCGTCTGGAAGGCCTTGGCCCGCTCACGCAGACCGCGCTCACGACCCCGCTCGGGCTCATGGAGCGTGGCGAAGCGGGTTTGGCGCTCGCCGCGCTCGAGGCGGACGGCGCGATCATGCGGGGCCGCTACGAGCAGGGCGTCAACGACGAGCAATGGTGCGACAGACGCCTCCTTGCCCGCATCCACCGCTATACGATCGGCCGTCTGCGCGCGGAGATCGAGCCGGTCGCGGCGCGCGATTTCCTCCGTTTCCTATTCGTCTGGCAACGCGTCGATGAAGACGCGAGGATGGAGGGACAGGACGCGCTTCCGCCGGTCCTCTCGATGCTCGAGGGGTTCGAGGCGCCCGCCAAGGCCTGGGAGACGGAAATCCTGTCAGCCCGCCTCAAGGGTTATCGGACGTCCTGGCTCGACGCCGAATGCCAGGCGGGGCGGATCGCCTGGTCGCGCCTCACTCCGCCTCCGGCCGGCGAAGGCGTCCGCTCCAGGGCGCCCGTGCCGGCGACGCCGATCGCCCTGCTCGACCGCCAAGCGATTCCGGTCTGGACGTCGCTCGCGCCGCCCTACGCCGCGGCCCCTCCGACTCCCCGCGCCCAGGCCGTGCTCGACTGCCTCGCCGCGCACGGCGCCCTTTTCTTCGACGAGATCGCCGAATGGGCGCATATGTTGCGCGCCCAGGTCGAAGAGGCGCTCGGCGAACTCGTCGCGCTCGGGCTCGTGACCTCGGATTCTTTTGCCGGATTGCGCGCGCTCCTCACGCCGACCGGCCAACGCAAGCCGCTCGCGGGCACGAAGCGGCGCGGCCGAGTTTTGCCATTCAACATCGAGAGCGGCGGCCGCTGGGCCCTCGTCCGCCGCGCGCGGCCGCAGAGCGGCGACGACCGGTCGCGCGACGCCGCGGTAGAGCATGTCGCGCACGCGCTCATCCGTCGCTACGGCGTCGTATTCTGGCGGCTTTTGGCGCGGGAGGCGGCGTGGCTGCCGCCGTGGCGCGAGCTCTTGCGCGTCTACCGGCGGCTCGAAAGCCGCGGCGAGATCCGCGGCGGCCGGTTCGTCGCCGGATTTTCGGGCGAACAGTTCGCTGCCCCGGAGGCTATCGGCCTCCTGCGCGAGATCCGCCGCAAACCGATAGCGGGCCAATGGGTGTCTTTGTCGGGCGCCGATCCGCTCAACCTCGTCGGCGTTCTGACGCCGGGCTCCCGCCTGCCCGCGCTGATCGGCAACCGGGTCGTCTATCGCGACGGAATTCCGGTCGCGGTCCTCTCCGGCGGCGCTCTGCAGCAGCTCGCAGAGCTCGAGGGCGCGGACGCCTGGGAGGCGGAGAAACGCCTCGTCCGCTCGTCGGCGTCCGGGTTGCTGGCCGGGCTGATGTGACACGGCGCGGTTGCGTCAGGGGAAATGTTCGGGCTGCCTGGCGGCGGGCGGCGTCTACCGCAGCGGTCTGAAAAACGTCCGGATCTCGCGCGCAAGGGCCTCGGGCTGTTCCAGGGCGGCGAAATGCCCACCCTTGTCCATGACAGTCCAGCGCTGGATATTGGGGTACAACCGCTCCGCCAGCGAGCGCGGCGGACGCAAAATCTCTTTGGGAAACTGGGCGTAGCCGGTCGGCGTCCCGATCCGCGCGCTTTCCGGTATCGGCCAGCCCGAATGCACGCGGTCGTAGTAAGGCCAGAAGGACGAGCCGATCGCGCCGGTCGCCCAGTAGAGCATGATGTCGGTCAGCATCTCGTCGCGGCTCACCGCGGTTTCGACGTTCCCGCCGCAGTCCGTCCAAGTGTGGAATTTTTCGACAATCCAGGCGGCGAGTCCGGCAGGCGAATCCGTCAGCCCGAAAGCGAGCGTGGTGGGCTTTGTGCCCTGTATCGACGAATATCCGGTCTCCCCCTTGAGCCAGTGGTTCAACTGCACGAGATACGCCTTCTCCTCGGCCGTGGAGCTTTCCAGCGTTTTCGGGTCGCGGCGGAGGGGCAGGAAATTGAGATGAATGCCGATCAGGCGGTCGGGAACATCGCAGGCTAGCCGCGTGGTGACGAAGGCGCCCCAGTCGCCGCCCTGCGCGGCGAAGCGGCGATAGCCCAAAACATCTGTCATCAGGCGGCCGAGCAGCTCGCTCATCGCCTCGACGCCGAAGCGCTTCTGTCCGGGGGTGAAAGACAGCGCATACCCGGGAAGCGACGGTGCGACGATTGTGAAGGCGTCGGCCGGATCGGCACCGAACCGGGCCGGGTCGGTCAGCATCGGCAAAATTTTCAAAAACTCGGCGATCGAGCCCGGCCAACCGTGCGACAGCAGAAGGGGCATCGGGTCCGGGCCTTTGCCCTCCTCGTGGATGAAGTGGAGGTCGATCCCGCCGAGCGGCGCCTTGAACTGCACAAAATTGTTGATCTTCGCTTCCTGCGCCCGCCAGTCAAAATCGTCCCGCCAATAGGCGACGAGGTTTTGCATGTAAGCGACGCTGGCGCCGGTCGACCACCCCGGCCCCGGCGGCTCGTCCGGCCAGCGGACGCGCGTCAGCCGTTCGCGCAGGTCGTCCAGCACCTTCTCGGCGACGTGCAAACGAAAAGGCTGCGGCTGAGGCATGCGCTGTTCCCTAAGTCCGGACGGCGGTCGCTGCTGTGGTGAAAACGGTTCAATTTATCACGTTTCGCGTCGCACCACGATGTCGCCAGGGACGTCAAAGGACGTCAAGCGCCGCGCTCGCCGCGGTCGCACGCTCCTTCCTCCCGACCCTGAGACACATTGCCAAACGATAGGCCGGATGCTGAAATTGATCGGTCGCTTCGGTCTCTCTTGGCCACAATCGCGAGGGCAGAGTCTATGCATACGCAAGTCGCAGCCGGCAATCAGACCATTGACCTGGAGCTGCCCGACGACTGGGATGCAACGAAGGTCGGTAACGCAAAGACCCTCATTCGCGATGCGTTGCTGCAAGGCAACGCCATCCTGCAATACGTCGAGGAGTACCTGTTCGACAAACTTGTGCCCGGCGCCGCGCGACCGCAGAAGCTCAAGGCTCTCCTCGACTTCTATTTCGGTCTGAAGCCGGAAACCGACGACTTGATGTACGCGCACGTGATGAACCAGATCGTCGCGGGCTTGCAATTGGCAAAAAAGGGGCTCCTTGAGCCAGTTATACACATTGTAGACGTTAGACAAACAAGCGGCCTCGCGGGCCTGCAGTTGCAATGTATGGGGACGATCAACAGCTCGCTATTCGACCAGCTGGGCGGTTTCGTTTTCTCACCGCTGACCGAGAGCATTCCGAAGGCGCTCGGCGACTGGTGGCGCGGCTCGAGCGGCGTCGGGAACGTCGAGTTCAGGCCGAAAGCTGGTACGATCCACCTCAATATCGGCATGATGCTCCAGAAACTGGGCGAGCATCCGCTCATTGCCGCCCACACGTTGATCCACGAGGCGACGCACAAGTTTGCGCATACTGCAGATCACAAGTACTTCGATGCCGGCAGCGACAGGATCATGCCGAGAATTGACGATAAAGTCCGGTCGAGATCTGCCGATGACCCAGAAACTGTCGTCGCCGAGTCTTGGACTGCCCTCGCATCAGGGTCGTACAAGGAGGACATGATGGAGAGGCACGCGCAGGCGCCGACCTACTGGGCGGCGAACGCCGACTCGCTGGCCCATTTGGCGGTCGACATCTACACTTGGAAATTAAACCATCGGACGGTGTTGCGAGCCAGGGGCGGCTAACCCGCCGGGGCTGTCGCGACGAAGTCCGCGTTTCGTGGGCGTCACTTCGAAAACGTTTTCGCATCGAGATTGTGGGTAAAGCGGAACATATTCCCAGGCATGGCAAAAGGCCGCTCTTTGTCTTCGGAAAGCTTTGGCGCCGCGGCTGTCGCCGTTGCAAAGCGCGCAACCGCGGCCGATACCAAGGGCAGCATCAAACTGCCCATTGAGAGGCGGACCCGCCAGCTCATCGATGAGGCGGCGGCGATCCTCGGTAAGACGCGCACGGAGTTTATGATCGAAAGCACCCGCCGGCAGGCGATCGATGTGCTGGTCGACCAGCGGCTGTTTGCGCTCGATTCAAAGCGCTATGACGCCTTCATGCACGCGCTGGATAATCCCCCCGCGCCGGGACCGAAACTGCGGTCGCCGCCGCGCCGAGTTCCGGCATGGCAAAGGTAGGAGGCGAACGGAACGCGCCGAACTTCGATTGTCGGCCCGCGCTCCACTGGCCGCCGGGCGTGATCTTTCGACCTTCGACTGTGGCGAGCCGACGCTGAACGAACGGCTGCGGCGCTAAAAAACGAAAGCCGGCCCTGAGGTGAGGTCTGGGGGGCTGGCGAAGACCTCCTCGATCTCGCGGCCGCAATCTCAGATTTGCTTAGCCGCCGCATCGCCGAGCAAGCTAACATGGCGATTCCCTCGGGCGGCGGATTCGATGACGGAGACTTTGAAAATTGCGGCGACCGGATCCCAATCCGGGATCCTATCGCCGTTGGGCCATGCGGTCTTTCGGCGTATTTGGACCGCGAGCCTCTTGTCCAACCTCGGCCTCTTGATCATGGGCGTGGGCGCGGCCTGGTCGATGACGCAGATGACCGCCTCGGCCGACAAGGTCGCGCTGGTGCAGACCGCCTTGATGCTTCCGGTCGCCCTCATTTCGGCGCCCGCCGGGGCTCTCGCGGACATGTTCGACCGGCGGATCGTCGGGCTCGTCGCGCTGACGATCGCCTTTGCCGGAGCCGCTTCCCTGTCGGGGCTCGCCTGGCTCGGTGTCGTAACGCCTGCCGTCCTGCTCGCCTTCTGCTTTCTCATCGGCAGCGGGATGGCGCTTTTTGGGCCCGCTTGGCAGGCCTCGGTCGGAGAGCAGGTTCCATCGCACGCCTTGCCCTCGGCCATCGCTCTCAACGGCATCAGCTACAACATCGCGCGCAGCTTCGGCCCGGCGATCGGCGGCTTCATTGTCGCCTCGGCGGGCGCCATTGCGGCTTTCGCGACGAACGCTCTGTTCTATCTTCCCCTGATCATCGTCCTGCTTTTATGGCGGCGAGTGAAGGAGCCGGCCCGATTGCCGCCGGAACGACTGGCGCGCGCGGTGGTGTCGGGCGTTCGCTACATCCTGCATTCGCCGTCCATCCGCATCGTCCTCGCCCGAACGTTGATCACCGGGATCGTCGGCGGCTCGGTTTCGGCGCTGATGCCGCTCGTCACGCGCGACCTCCTGCACCGCGGCGCGGAAAACTATGGAATCATGCTCGGATCGTTCGGAGCGGGCGCCGTGATCGGCGCTCTCAATGTCGCCAACCTTCGATCGCGGCTCGGCGCAGAGGAGGCGGTCCGTTTGTGCCTGGTCATGATGTCGGCCGGCGTCGCTGTCGTCGCGGTGAGCCGCTCATCCCTCCTGACCGGCGCAGCGCTGATGATAGCCGGCGCGGGCTGGACGGCGTCGGTAACGCTGTTCAACGTCGGCGTGCAACTGGCGGCTCCCCGTTGGGTGGCGGGCCGCGCGCTGGCGGCCTATCAGGCGTCGATCTCCGGCGGCATCGCCTTCGGCAGCTGGGTCTGGGGCAGCACGGCCAACGTCGTCGGAGTGGAGGGAGCGCTCCTGGCGTCCAGTTTGGCGCTGCTGGCGTCGACGACGCTCGGCTTCTGGATGCGCATGCCACGCGTCAGCGGCGCCGTCGAGCAGGCGTTGGACCCCCTCGCCGATCCCGAAGTGCGCCTGCCGCTCACCACGCGAAGCGGCCCCATCATCGTCGAGATCGAGTATCGCGTCGATCCCAGGCGGGCGCGCCTGTTCTACGCAGTCATGCAGCAGGTTCAACGCAGTCGTCAACGAAACGGCGCCTATGGATGGTCGTTTGCGCGCGACATCGCCGACCCCGAGCTTTGGACCGAGAGATTCCACTGCCCGACTTGGCTCGACTACCTCCGACAGCGCGCAAGGTCGACGGATGCGGAGCGTATGCTGCATCAGCGAGCCAATGAGTTTCAGATCGGTCCCGAGCCCGTTCGGGTTCGTCGGATGCTGGAGCGTCCGATCGGGTCGGTTCGCTGGAAGGACGAGACGCCCGACCACTCGATCACCGATCACCCTCCGGTTGCCGGGCTTGGCGGCGGCCCGTAGGGAAGAGCTTCCCGGGCCAGAAGGCGGTCGAGTTGATATGATCTGGCGCCATAGAGAAATTACAATAGCTAATAGTATAACATCGTTCTTGCCCACTTTCACCGCACCACCGGTCGCCGAGGCGACGCGGTTCAAATCGGACGAGGAAAGCGGAAAAAACGGGTCGACGCTAAACCGGGTCGCAAGTAACTGAAAACGTTGGGGCGCGACGTTAAACCTGCGCTAAACCCGCTCCCGACCCCAATCTCCCTCAACCGCGCTCTCGATACGCCTCGCCATCGCTCCGTTCTTGCGCATCGCACCGACATGGCCGAAGAGCTTTCCTCAGGACTCCGTCCGAGGCCGCCCGCGAAGGATCGACCCCATGAAGCTTGCCGACCTCGTCGCCATCGACGTGCACACCCACGCCGAAGTCTCCTGCCGCCAGCCCGCCGACGCCTTCTGGCAGCCCTACGAGGACGCGGCGAACAAATATTTCAAGGCCGGCAAGCGGCCGACCATCGCCGAAACCGTCGCCTATTATCGCGAGCGGAAAATCGGCCTCGTCATGTTCACCGTCGACAGCGAGCACGAGATCGGAAACCGCCGCATCCCCAACGAGGAAGTGGCGGAGGCGGCGGCGGCCAATTCCGACATGATGATCGCCTTCGCCTCGGTCGACCCGCACAAGGGCAAGATGGGGGTGAGAGAGGCGCGCGATCTCATCAAGGCAGGCGTGATCAAGGGTTTCAAGTTCCATCCGACCGTGCAGGGCTTCTTCCCCAACGACCGCATGGCCTACGGCCTCTACGAGGTCATTGCCGAGCACAAGCTGCCGGCGGTGTTCCATTCCGGCCATTCCGGCATCGGCACGGGCATGCCCGGCGGCGGCGGCATGCGCCTCAAATATTCGAACCCAATCCATCGTCGATGACGTCGCGGTCGACTTTCCCGACATGACGATCATCATCGCCCATCCGTCCTGGCCCTGGCAGGACGAGGCGCTCTCGGTCTGCCTGCACAAGCCGAACGTCTATATCGACCTCTCCGGCTGGAGCCCGAAATATTTCCCGCCGCAGCTCGTCCAGTACGCCAACAGCCAGCTGAAGACGAAGATGCTGTTCGGCTCCGACTGGCCGCTGATCGCTCCCGACCGCTGGCTCAAGGATTTTCGCGAGGCCGGATTCAAGCCCGAGGTGCACGATCTGATCCTGAAGGAGAACGCGATAAAGGCGCTGAAGCTCAGCGCCGAAGCTTGATGTCCGCTCCGCAACTCACTGCCCTCGTCCTGAGTTTGCCACCGGCGGCGCCGAAGGACGAAGGCGCCAACGGCGCCGCAAGCGCCCTCTGGAGCATCCTTCGAGGCTCTCGCTTCACAAGAGGGCCTCAGGATGAGGGTTGGCGGTGCTTTGCGTCCGTCTCCCCTGCGTCCGCGCCATGAAAGCATTCTCCTGGACCGAGGCGCCGCATGGCGCGATCGTCGTCGAGGGCAAGCGGCTCGAGGCGGCGGCGTTCGGCCCATCGCCCGAGACGGGGCCGACCCTCGTCCTCCTACACGAGGGGCTGGGCTGCGTCGCGCTGTGGCGCGAATTTCCCGAGCGGCTGGCCGAGGCGACCGGCTTCGGCGTATTCGTCTATTCCCGCGCCGGTTACGGCCGCTCCGATCCGGTCGATCTGCCACGTCCGCTCGACTACATGACGCGCGAGGCCCGCTTCAGCCTTTCTGCGGTCCTCGGCGCGATCGGTTTCCGGCAGGGCGTGCTGGTCGGCCACAGCGACGGGGCCTCGATCGCGGCGATCTACGCCGGCGAGCATCAGGACGAGCGCGTGAAGGGCCTCGTGCTGATCGCGCCGCACCTCTTCACCGAGGAGCCCGGCCTCGCCTCGATCGCCGAGGCCAAGCGCGCCTATGAGACGGGCGACCTGCGCGCGAAGCTCGCAAAGTATCACACGCACGTGGATAGCGCGTTCCTCGGCTGGAACGGCGCATGGCTCGATCCCGGCTTCAAGGCCTGGAACATCGAGGCCTTCGTCGACTGCTGGCGCACGCCCGCGCTCGTTATCCAAGGCGGGGCCGACCAGTATGGCTCGCTCGCCCAGGTCCGCGCCATCGAGACGCGTTCACCGCGACGCGTCGACGGCCTGATCCTCGACGGATGCCGCCATTCACCGCATCTCGAGCAGCCTGAGGCCACGCTCGAGGCGGTCGCGACATTCTGCGCGAAAGCTTTCGGTGAAGCGCGTGCGCGATGAGCGCGGCTAACGCGGGCCGGCGGCCAACATCTACAGAGCCCCGCGACCCGACATCGCCGCTACGACTTCGCCCCCACGAGAACCGGGTCGGGCCGGTAGAGTTCGGGAAACAGCCGCTTCAGGGCCTGGATCTTCGGCAGGTCGTTGATCACGATGTAAGGATAGGTCGGGTTCTTGGCCAGGAAATCCTGATGATAGTCTTCGGCCGGATAGAAGGTCTTGCCAGTTTCGATGGTGGTGACGATCGGGGCCCGGAAGACATGCGCCTGATTGAGCTCGGCGACATAGGCCTTCGCCACCCGGGCCTGTGCTGCGTCAGACGGGAAGATCGCCGAGCGGTATTGCGTCCCCTCGTCCGGCCCTTGCCGGTTCAGCTCGGTCGGATCGTGAGCGACGGAAAAGAAGATCTGCAGGATTTTACCGTAGCTGACCGTCTTCGGGTCAAAAATGATCCGAACCGATTCCGCATGCCCGGTGTCGCCCCGGCTCGTCATGTCGTAATGCGCGGTCGAGGCGGCGCCGCCATCGTAGCCCGACACCGCGCTCACGACGCCGTCGACATGCTGGAAGACGCCCTGGACGCCCCAGAAGCACCCGCCGGCGACCACGGCAACCTCGTGTCCGGCAGGAGAAGCCTTCTCGTCGAGCGCCGGCGGAAGGACCTTTTGCGCCTCCTCGGCGGTCGAGGCGTTGATCGAGAGGCCGGCGAGCGCGGCCACGCCGGCGAGCGCGAGCGCCGCAAGGCCAAGCCGCGGGGTGAAAGACGCGATCATGCACTGTCTCCGTGATGCGAGCGCAAGGCCCGTCGGTCAGGCGCCCTTCCTGTCCACCCTTCGAATGCCGAGCGCTCCCCGTTACAGGGCCGCCGGCGGCTTCTTGCACGCCGACGCGTCCGCCACTTTGCTTGGGCTTGGCGGATGGCATAAGCATCGCTCGTGAACTTTTGAGGGAGAAAACAAGGTGTCGTCCATCAATCCGGTCGCCGAACTCACCATCGACGGGGACGTGGCGACGGTCACCATCAACTCGCCGCCGGTCAACGCGCTTTCGCAGCTCGTCCGCGACGGGCTGAAGCGGGGCGTCGAGGCGGCCGAGGCCGACCCGGCCGTCAAGGCGACTGTCATCATCTGCGCCGGACGGACTTTCATCGCCGGGGCCGACATTTCGGAATTCGGCAAGCTACCTGCCGCGCCTTATCTCCCGGACGTGCTCGATACGATCGAGAACGCGTCGAAGCCGGTCGTCGCCGCGCTGCATGGGACGGCGCTAGGCGGCGGCTTCGAGGTGGCGCTTACCGCCCACTACCGCATCGCGGTCCCCTCGGCGAAATGCGGCCTGCCGGAAATCAAGCTCGGCCTCTTGCCCGGCGCGGGCGGAACACAGCGCCTGCCACGGCTCATCGGCGTCGAGAAGGCGCTCGACGTCATTCTCTCCGGAACGCCCTTCGGAGCGCGCCAGGCGAAGGAATGGGGGGTCGTCGACGAGCTCGCCGAGGAAGGCAAGCTGCATGAATTGGCAGTCGGCTTCGCGCGGCGTCTGATCGCCGAGAAGGCGCCGTTGAAGAAGGTGCGCGACCGCTCCGAGAAGCTCGAGCCGGCGCGCGGCCATCCCGAAATCTTCGAGGCGATCCGCAAGGCGAATGTGCGAAAATTCCGCGGCTTCGAGGCCTGGCTGAAAGCCATTGATTCGGTGAAGAACGCCGTTGACCTGCCGTTCGACGAGGGCATGGCCAAGGAGCGCGAGATGTTCCTAGACCTGCTCGCGACCACGCAGTCCAAGGCGCAGCGGCATGTGTTCTTCGCCGAACGGGCGGCCGCCAAGATCGCCGACGTCGCCGCCGATACGCCAACGCGGGCAATCAAGAGCGTCGGCGTGATCGGGGCGGGCACCATGGGCGGCGGGATCGCGATGAATTTCTTGTCCGCCGGCCTTCCTGTCACGATCGTCGAGAGCTCCAAGGAAGCGCTCGACCGCGGCGTCTCGATCATGCGCCGGAACTACGAGAGCACCGCCAAAAAAGGCCGCCTGACGATGGACGAGGTCGAGAGCCGCATGGGCCGGCTGACGCCGACCCTCGACTTCGGCGCGCTTGGTGGGGCAGATCTCGTGATCGAGGCGGTCTACGAGAACATGGACATCAAAAAAAGCCTGTTCCAGCGCATCGACGGCGTCGCCAAGCCCGGCGCCATTCTGGCCTCCAACACCTCCTATCTCGACATCGACGAAATTGCTGCGACTACGAAGCGTCCTGAGGACGTGCTCGGCATGCATTTTTTCTCGCCGGCCAACGTGATGCGCCTGCTCGAGATCGTGCGCGGCGCGAAGACGTCGAAATCGGTGCTCGCCACGATCGCGCAGCTCGCCCCGAAGATCGGCAAGGTCGGCGTCGTCGTCGGCGTCTGCCACGGCTTCGTCGGCAATCGCATGCTCGCCGAGCGCCAACGGGAGGCGATGAAGCTCATCCTCGAAGGCGCCACCCCATGGGACGTCGACCGCGTGCTCGTCGATTTCGGCATGCCGATGGGACCGTTCGCGATGAGCGACCTCGCCGGCCTCGACATCGGCTGGTCGGCCGAGACCTCGAAGCGCTCGACCATCCGCGAGATCCTGTGCGAGGAGGGCCGGCGCGGCCAGAAGACCGGGGCCGGCTTCTACGACTACGACGAGGCGCGCAACGCAAAACCCTCGGCGCATGTCGAACAGATCATCCGCGATTTCGCCGCATCGAAGGGTGTGCAGCAGCGCGCCATCTCGGATGCGGAGATCCTCGAGCGCTGCACCTATCCGATGATCAACGAGGGCGCGAAGATCCTCGCCGAGGGCAAGGCGCAGCGCGCCTCCGACATCGACATCGTCTGGATCGCCGGCTACGGCTGGCCCGTCTATCGCGGCGGCCCGATGTTCTACGCCGACACGGCCGGGCTGAAGACGGTGCTCGCGAAGCTGAAAGAGTTCGAGGCGAAATTCGGCGAGGACTTTAGGCCCGCGCCGCCGCTCCAAAGGCTCGCGGCCGAGGGCGGGACGTTCACGCAGCAGAAGTGAACCCGCGCCCAACGACTGAAGGGAAATGCGAGGGGCAGTCTTCGATGAATGACTGGCGAGAGATTGAGTACTCGGACATTCCGTCGCGAGACGAATTCGAGACGCTTACGATCGCAATGATGCGGCAGGGCATCACAAATTCGGATCGAATGAGGGATCAGATTCGTCGGGATCGCAAGCTAATTCTTCAGAAACCTAAGGGCCAGTGGAATGAAAACCCGAGCGAGAAATTGTGAACGCACACGCGTGGGCCTTAGAGGACCTTGTTCTGAGACACGTGATCGAAGGAGTCTCGGAGAAGGAGTATCGGCTGTCGACAGGGATTCAAGGCGACGGCAAGTAGATAGCACAAACCACCACTTCGTCATCGCACTCTGCGCGGGACTAGATGTAAAGAGGAGATCCCCATGCGTGAAGCCGTCATCGTTTCCACCGCCCGCACGCCGATCGGCAAGGCCTATCGCGGCGCTTTCAACGACACCCATGCCCAGACGCTCGGCGGACATGCCATCGCCCACGCGCTGAAGCGCGCTGAAGTCGATGGCGTCGAGGTCGACGACGTCGTGATGGGCGCGGCGCTTCAGCAGGGCTCGACGGGCGGCAACGTCGCGCGTCAGTGCGCGCTGCGCGCCGGCCTTCCGACCAGCGTCGCCGGCATGTCGGTCGATCGGCAATGCGCCTCCGGGCTGATGGCGATCGCGACCGCGGCCAAGGAGATCGTCGCTGACGGCATGAACATCGCGGTCGGCGGCGGGCTCGAGTTCGATCTCGCTCGTCCAGAACGACAAGATGAACCGCTATCGCGCGATGGACCCGTGGCTCGCCGACCATCGTGACGACCTTTATATGTCGATGCTCGAGACCGCCGAGATCGTCGCGGCGCGCTACAAGATTTCGCGCGAGCGGCAGGACGAATACGGTCTGCAATCGCAATCGCGGACCGCTGCTGCGCAGGCGGCGGGGCGGTTCGAGGCGGAGATCGTCCCGCTGCCGAGCGTGATGAAAGTTGTCGACAAGGCGACGGGCGCCGTTTCCGAAAAATCCGTCACGCTGAAGCACGACGAGGGCGTTCGCGCCGACACCACGCTCGCCGGGCTGGCCGCGCTGAAGCCGGTCTTTACCGAGGGCATCCGGCTGGCGGAGCCGGGCCAGAACATCACCGCCGGCAACGCCTCGCAATTGTCGGACGGCGCCAGCGCCTGCGTGCTGATGGAGGCGAAGCTCGCGAGCCAGCGCAATCTCGCGCCGCTCGGGATCTATCGCGGGATGGCGGTCGCCGGCTGCGATCCCGACGAAATGGGCATCGGCCCGGTCTTTGCCGTGCCGAAGCTGCTCAAGGCGCACGGCCTCAAGGTCGGCGACATCGGACTCTGGGAGCTCAACGAGGCCTTCGCGGTGCAGGTGATCTACTGCCGCGACCGGCTCGGCATCGACAACGACAAGCTCAACGTCGACGGCGGCGCGATCGCGGTCGGGCACCCTTACGGCATGAGCGGCTCGCGCCTCGTCGGCCACGCGCTGATCGAGGGAAAGCGGCGCGGCGTGCGCCATGTCGTGGTGACGATGTGCGTCGGCGGCGGCATGGGCGCGGCCGGCCTGTTCGAAGTGGCGTGAATGGCGTCCCTTCTCCCCGCATAGCCCCTCCACGGACGGGCGTCTTCGACGCCCTATGCGGGGAGAAGGCTAGGATGAGGGGCGGGGCGCCGCTCGAATCAATCAATCGCCTTGCCCCTCACCCGGCCTCTCCCCGCGAGCGGGGAGAGAAGACTTCGCAATCCCCGGGAGAAGAGGCTTGAACGATCCGCAACTCATGGCGCCGCTGGCGGCTTTCCATGGCCTGAAGCCTCCCGCTCCGGCGTGGTTCGTTCAGGCGATCGCGCAGGCGCCCGAGCGGACGTTCGTCGAGGTCGAGGGCGCAAAGGTCGAAGTCCTCGCCTGGGGCGAGCGCGGCAGGCCGGGGCTGATGTTCCTGCACGGCGGGGCGGCGCATGCCGACTGGTGGAGCTTTATCGCGCCCTTCTTCGCGAAGGATCATCGGGTCGTCGCGCCGACCTTCACCGGCATGGGGCGCTCGGACTGGCGCGAAGCCTACGTCTTCGAGCAATTCGTGCGCGAGGCGCGCGAGGCGGGCCGGGCCGGCGGCGCATTCGAGGCGGGGAAGCCGATCGTGGTCGGGCATTCTTTCGGCGGGCGCGCCGCGATGGGTCTGTCGCGCGATTTCGGTCCGGAGCTCAGGGGCGCGGTGATGGTCGATCCACCCTTCTTCGCCCCGCAGAATCAGCGGCCGCCGTCGCCGCCGCGCCCCTCGCGCGCGCGTCGCGTCCAGCATTCGCTGGCGGCGATCGTAGCACGCTTCCGTCTGATGCCGCCCCAGCTCTGTGACAACCTCTTCATTCTCGACTTCATCGCCCGGCGCTCGGCGCGCGAGACAATCGACCACGAGGGCAAATCCAGCTGGGCGCTCTCCTTCGATCCGCATTTCTGGGAGAGGTTCACCCGGATCGACCCCGTCCCGATTCTCTCCGCCGCGCACTGCCCGCTCGCCCTCATCCGCGGCGCGAAATCGCAGCTCTTCAAGCCCGACGACGCGGACTACCTCATGAGTTTTTGCCCGTCCGGCTCGCCGCATGTCGAGATCCCCGAGGCCGAGCACCACGTCATGATCGACCAGCCGCTCGCGCTCGTGGCGGCGCTGCGAGCGCTACTCGCTAGCTGGCCAGCTACATGACTCCCTCTCTCTTTGGTCGGGCCATTTCACTCCCGATCAAGGCTGGCCCAATTGGCGCCAAGCTTGGGCGGACGGATCGGCTCCTTGGCCGTTAAACGATGCTCATGTGTTAGGAGTGGCGTCTCATTCGCGTGGAATTGGATCCGCGCCTCTCCCCAGACACCTTTGCCTCAACGGAGGAAGTGATGGTGCAGCTCTCGCGGCGTGGTATGCTTCTGGGGGGCGCGGCAGCTTCAATTGTCGGAGGATTTGGCTCGAGCCGGACCTATGCAGACGATAGCGCAAGGCCGTCTCTGCCCATTCCTCCTGAGCTCCGACCGAAGCCCGACGAGACAATTGCGCTCGATATGCGAACCGGCTCGATGCGGTTTCAGGGCGACCGGGACACGGCGACATACGGCATTAACGGTCCCTACCTCGGGCCGGCGTTGCGTGTCCGACGGGGCGAAAAGGTGGTCGCGGAAGTCGCCAACAGCCTGCCCGAAAACACCACTCTGCATTGGCACGGACTGATCGTCCCGGGAGCAGCCGATGGCGGACCCCATCAGGTCATCGCGCCGGGAAAGCGGTGGCGGACCGAGCTGTCGATCGATCAGCCGGCCGCGACACTTTGGTTCCATCCCCATGATTACTCGCTGACGGCGCAGCAGGTGATCAAGGGCCTGGCGGGGCTTCTGATCGTCGACGACGACGATGCCGCGGGTCTGCCGCTGCCGTCGCGATGGGGCGTCGACGACATTCCGCTGATCCTTCAGGACCGCCGCTTCACGCCCGACAGTCAATTCTTCGATCGGATGAACATCGTCGCCGTCACGAACGGATACGTCGGCGACATGGTGCTTGTGAACGGCGCCCGTTACCCCGAAGCCCGCACTGCGCGGGGCTGGGTCCGGTTGCGGGTTCTCAACGGTTCGAACGCGCGAAGCTACCTTCTGGCGGCGTCAGACGGCCGCTCGCTTTACGTGATCGCCTCGGATGGAGGCCTGCTGGAAAGCCCGGTCGAGCTCAAACAGTTGCTTGTCCACGTCGGCGAGCGTTTCGAGGTGCTCGTCGACGGGCGCGCGGGCGGAGCCTTCGACCTTGTAACCTTGCCGGTGTCGCAGCCCATCATGCGGCTGCCTCCATTCGATCGGGCGCTGCCGCTCGTCACGATTAGACCGGACGGCGCCGACGGGAACGGGCGCCTCCCCACCCGTCTTGCCGCCTTGCCGCCGCTGCCCGACGAGCTTCCGCTGGTCAGCCAGCAGCTCGTGATGAACATGTTCAGGGACGCGCAAGGCATGACGTTGCTCAAACGCGCGGGGCTGATGACGATGGACGACAAGAGCGACCCGAAGGTTGCCGCCCGGGTGGAGCGCCTCATCGTGGACGAGCCGGCATTGTCAATATCGGATCAGCTCAGTGCGAACGGCGTGAACGGAAAGCCCTTCTCGCTCGACAGGATCGACTTCACGGCCGCCCGCAATCAGCTCCTTCGCTGGCGCATTTCGGAGGGCAGCGACCGCATGCTGCATCCCGTGCATCTTCACGGCTGCCAGTTTCGGATCCTGTCCACGGACGGCAAACCGCCCGAGGCCTACCGTGCAGGCTGGAAAGACGTCGCCCCGGTCTCGGCCGGGGGTTCGACTGAAATCCTTGTGCGCTTCCCGCATCCGGCAGGAGCGGACGGTCCTTACATGGCCCATTGCCACATTCTGGAACACGAGGACTCCGGAATGATGGCGCAGTTTACCGTCTCCTGAGCCGGCACGGAGGGCTGAAGGACGCTCGCCGGAGGCGAACTCGCCGCCACTCACTCCAGCCGCACCGTAACCGCGTCCGAGGCGCCCTTCCTGTCCACCACCGTGACCCGGGCGAAGCCCGCCCCGTCCGCCTTCCAGGCCGATTGCCGGCGAAAATCGGATGCGCCGACCGGCTTGCCGTTGACGAACCACGCGAACGGCGGAACGCCGCCGAGGGCTTTCAACGCGAGGCGCGCATCGCGCGCCCCCTCCGTGAGGCCGAGGTCGATGCGCGCGCCATCGGGCGGAAATGCGATCTTCAGCGCCGCGGTCTCGGTCGCCGCCATGGTCTTCGGCGCGTCCTTGCGCAGATGACGGAGCGGCGGCGGCAGGTCGGCGGTGACGCTCGCGGTGAGTACACCCTTCGGCGGCCGGATGATCTCGACGTCGCGCCCCAGCCGCTCGAATGCGTCGAACAGGATCGGCGCCGCCGCCTCGCGGCCGATGAGACCGGGCGTCGGACCGTTGTCGGGCCGGCCAACCCACACAGCGATGGTCGTCGCCCGATCGAAGCCGACGGCGAGCGCGTCGCGGAAGCCATAGGACGTGCCGGTCTTGAAGGCGATGCGGCCGCTCAGGGCATTGGCGGGCGGCGGCGCGCCGCGCAGAATGTCGGCGACGTACCAAGCGGCGACCGAATCGGTGACGCGCCGCGGGCCGATCGCCGGCGGCTTGCCATCGAGCCGCTCGGTCAGCGCCGGCGCTTCGCCGCCGCGCGCGAAGCCCGCATAGAGCCGGGAGAGGTCGGTGAGGGACACGCCCAAGCCCCCGAGGCCGATGGCGAGGCCGACCGGGGTCTCCTTCGGCAGCGCGATCTCGGCCCCGGCGCCATGCAGGCGGGCGAGGAAGGTCGTCGGCCCGATGTCCGCCAGGAGTTCGATCGCCGGCAGGTTCAGCGACATCTGCAACGCCTTACGCGCCGTGACCGTGCCCTGGTAGCCGAGGTCGAAATTCTCCGGTGCGTAGGCGCCGTAGCGCGCCGGCCGGTCGAACAGGACCGTCTCCGGATGCGCGAGGCCCTCCTCGAAGGCGAGCGCGTAGATGAAGGGTTTCAGCGCCGAGCCCGGCGAGCGCGGCGCGCGCGACATGTCGATCGCCCCGTCGCGCGAGGAATCGTCGACGTCCGCCGCGCCGATTCGGGCGCGGACCTCGCCGGTAAGATTGTCGATCACCACGATCGCCGCCGACAGCTTCGGCCCGAGCCGCGCGACGCTTTCTTTGACCAGAGCCTCGAGTTTTGCCTGCAGCCGCGCGTCGATCGAGAGTCGGATGCGCTTCGCCTGTGGATCGACTGCCACCGCCTCCTCGGCAGCGTGGGCGGCGAGCCTGGGAAACATCCTTCGGTTTTGGGGCACAGGCTCGCGCTTCGCCGCCGCTGCGTCGTCGGCGCTGATGATCCCGCGGTCTGCGACGCGGTCGAGCACTCGGGCGCGCGCGGCGCGCGCCGCCTGCGGGAAGCGGTCCGGGCGACGGGCTTCGGGAGATTGCGGCAACGCCACGAGCAGAGCGGCCTCGGCGACGCTGAGCCTCGACGGCTCCTTGCAGAAATAGGCGAGCGAGGCCGAACGCACGCCCTCGAGGTTGCCGCCGAAGGGAGCCATCGTCAGATAGCGGTCGAGGACGCCTTGCTTGCCGGCCGCCCGCTCGATCTCGAGCGCGCGCGCGATCTGGCGGAACTTTGCGGCCAGCGTTCGCTCGGGGCGCGGCTCGATTAGGCGCGCGACCTGCATCGAGAGCGTCGAGCCGCCCGAGACGACATGGCCGCGCCACATCCATTGCAGGGCCGCGCGCAACAGCGCGCGCACGTCGACGCCACGATGCTGCCAGAAGCGGCCGTCCTCGTAGGCGACGAGCATCGCGAGATAGCGCGGATCGACGTCGTGGGTCGACGCCGGCAGGCGCCAGCGCCCGTCCGGCAGAGTGAAGGGGCGCAAGAGCCGTCCGTCGCGGTCGACGACCACGGTCGAGCCGTCGCGCGAGGCCGCAAGGTCGAGCGGCCCGAGGCTCGCTTCGTAGTTTCGCCACCCCAGCGTCGCACCAACGGCGACGACCGCGACCAGCGCCGCAACCCCGGCGAGAGCGGTGAGAAGCGTGCGGCGGAAGCGCGGCGCCATTGCCTTCATCCGGCGCTTCGCGCCACCTTCTCCCGCAAGCGGGACAAGGGAACGCGCGCCCTCTCCCGCTTGCGGAAGAGGGCTGGGGTGAGGGGCGGGCTCATTTCCCGGTCACCTCGATTTCGCCGAAGGCGGTGTGGCCATAGCGCTCGGGGTCGTACATGTCCTCGGCCGTCGCGGGCGGATAGACGTAATTGCCGGGCGAAACCGCGCGCACGACATAGGCGATGTTGATGAACGCCGACTGGCCCTCGGCGCGGTTGTAGGCCGCGACGAAACGATCGTCGCGATATTCGGTATGGGCCGGCGTCTCGTCGCTGGTGAGCCATGAGAAGCCTTCAACCGAGCTGCCGTCCACGAGCGCGGGATTGTCGATCTCGAGCCCGGCGGGCAGCCGGTCGACGATGAGGAGCTTCGCGGTGCGCGCCTGCGCCTCCGTCACCTTCAGCGCCACAACGGCGCGCTCGTTCTGGGCGATGCTTTTCAGGTCGATCTTCGTCCCGTCGAGCTTGTAGAACGTCCGCTCGATCGCGTAGCCGTTCGCCGCGGCGGGCTCCGGCGTGATCGGCGATCCGGAGACCGTGGTCACGAGCTGAGCCTCGTTCTGCCCGGAATTGGCGATCATCACCGTCTTGCCAGTAAGGGCAGCGCCCATAAAGCGGCGGTTGACCGCGCCCTTGACCGCCTGCCCATCCACGCTGAACTGGCCGAGGACGCCATGTTCCGCCAGACCCTCGGCGGCCAGAACCATCCAGTTCTTCTCCTGCGTGCTGGTGTACGAACGGTCGGCCTGCGCCGCCTGGACGGCGGCGGCCGCCCGAGCGATCGCGTCACGCGGAGCCTCGTTCCCGAGACTGGCTTCGGCGAGCAGCGCGAGAACGGCCGCCGCGTCGCGCAGGCGCGAGCCGTAGTCAGCGCGCGAGACGCCCTGATCGCGCTCGGCGGCCAGCGCAGTCAGCGCCGCGGCGAAAACCTTGCCCGCGCGGGCGCGGTCGCCGAGCATCGCGAGCCCCGCCCCGAGCTGCGCCTTGGCGAGCGGGGTCGAGAAGGCGTCGAGCTTGGCGTCGGAGAGATAGCGCAGGTCCCCGATCACCGGCCGACCGTTGCGGGCGAGGACATAGAGCGCGTAGGCGAGCGCCTGCGCGTTGTCCTTGTTCGGCTCGGGCGCATTAACGACGGTGTTGCGCAGCAGGTCGAGCGCCTGATCGAAGGCGCCTTGCGGCACGGCGAAGTTGCGCTCCCGCGCGCGGGTGAGGAAGTCGGTGACGAAGGCGTCGAGCCACGGGTCGTCGTCGCCGCTGTCGGCCGCCCACATGCCGAAGGCGCCGTTCGCCCCCTGACGGCTGAGCTCGCGCTCGATCGCCTGGCGGACTCTGCGGTCGAGCCCGGGATCGATGCCGAGGTTCTCGAGCGAGGCGAGCCGGTTGACGTAGAGCAGAGGCATCGCGACGCTCACCGTCTGCTCCGAGCAGCCGTAGGGATAGCGGTCGAGCGCCTCGAGCAGCGCCGGGGCGTCGAGCGCGCCGAAGGGCGAGGCGGAAATGGCGATCGACCCAGTTCCCGGGATGAAGTCGGCGAGGAGATCGCCGGAAATCGTCTTAGCGCCGCCGCCCGGCAGCGGCGTCACCGTCCGCCGGTAGACGTCGGGCGCGCCGGACAGGATTCCGAGCTTGAAATGCTGGGCCTCGTCCGTCTTCGGACCCGAGAGCCTGAGATCGAGGGCGGCGGTCCCGACGCCCGCTGCGGCGATCGGCATCGCGACCGACAGCCGCTGATGCACGTCGAGCCGGACCGTTCGGCGAAGCGCGTCGGCGTCCGCCGTCAGCGGCCCGTGAATGTCGAGGTCGAGCGTGTAGTCGCCCGCGTCGCCCTCGACATTGTCGATCTCGACATGCATCTGCGATCTGTCGCCGACGTCGAGGAAGCGCGGCAGGGTCGTGGCGACGACAATCGGATCGCGCACCACGACGTCCGCCTGCGCCGAGCCGACCTTGTCCTTCGACCAGGCGACCGCCGCGAGCCGGATCGTCCCGTTGAACGTCGGCAGGTCGAAGGTCACCGCCGCCTTGCCGTCGTCGTCGAGCTTCACCACCCCGGAGAAGAGCGCGAGCGGCGGCTGCGTCGGCAAATTGCCTTCGAGGGCGCCGCCCGTGTCGCCGCCGGTGTGGGTGGCGCCCGCCACGCCCTGCATGCCGTCGATCAGCATTCCCCAGAGATCGCGGATCTCGACCGGGAGCTTGCGCTGGCCGAAGAAATAGGCGTCCGGGTCGGGCGTCTTGAATCCGGTCAGGTTGAGGATGCCGACGTCGACCGCCGACACGGTTACCCGCGCCTCCTCGCCCGGCGCGAGGCCGGAGACCTTGATCGGGAGCGTCATCGGCTCGCGGGGTTTGGCCATCGCCGGCGCGTCGAGCGCCACGCCGAGCTTGCGGGCATCCTGCGCAATGCCGAACCAGGCGAGCCCGATCGCCCGGCCCGGCATGCGCCGCGCCGCGACGTCGAGCGGCCGATGGGTCAGCGCAACCGCATAGGCGCCCGGGCCCCAGTCGCCGCCGACCGTGAAGGGCACGACATTGTCGCCGGAAACGAGATCGACGTCGATGAAGCGCTCGACGACGTCCCCGACCAGCACGATCGTGGCCTTGCCGGCATAGGCCGAGTTGATCCGAAGCTTCGCCTCGTCGCCGGGGGCGTAGCTCGTCTTGTCCAGGGTGACGACGGCGTTATCGGGCGTGTCGGCGCTTGCCGTCCCCGACCAGCCGACGTCGAACCCAAAGCTCGTCTCCTCGCCGTCGAGCGTCTTGACCTCGAGCCGGTGCGCGCCCCAGCCGACCGGCGCCGAGAACTTGACGGACGCGTCGGCGCCGATGTCGATCGCGCCGCTTGCAATCCGCTTCGACGACTTGACCGGCTCGAAACTCCAGCGGCCGTCGGCGTTGAACCACTGGTAATCGTTGGTCACCTGATAGAGCGACCATTCCGCCCCTTTGCGCGCGACGCGCGCGCCGTCGGGCGCGACGGCGATCGCCTCGAAGGCCGCGACGTCGCCCGCGCTCAGCGACTTGTCGAAGTCCTTCTTGACCCCGACCATCACGCCCTTCGCGCGCACGGGAAGCGTCGTCGTGCGCTCGACCGTGCGGCCGCCCGGCTCGGCCACGTCGACGATGAGCTTGGCCTCGAGCGGCCGGGTCGCGACCGCATCCGGCAGGTCGACCGACAGGGCGGCGTGCCCCTTGGCGTCAGTCTGCACCTTGTCCGTGAACTGGTTCTGGACGGCGGTGAACTCGTCGTCGGCGATGCCCGCGACATAGCCGGGGAAACCGGCGAGCGCGGCGTCCGCGACCGCCTGGAGGCGAATGGCGCCGGTGACGTCGAGCCCGCTCGCCGGCGCGCCGTAGAGAAAGCGCGCGTCGAGCGAGAGCTCGACCGGCTCGCCCGGATCGATGAAGGCTTTGGCGGGATGCAAGGTGAAGTCGAGCCGTTCGGGAATATAGTCCTCGAGCAGGAACTGGATCTCGCCGATCGGGTCGCCCTTCGGGTCGGCATAGGCCTCGATCGTCCACTTCCCCGGCGCCGAGCCCGGCAGGAGCGGAACGGCGAAGGCGCGTCCGCCCATGCCCTCGTCGGCCAGGGTCGCGCGCTTATACTCGACTCCGTCCGGCCGCTTGACCACGAGCGTCAGCGGCAGGCCGGGCTTCGCGACGCCCTTGGCGTCGCGCAAGAGCGCGGTCGCGAACACGGTCTCGCCCGACCGATAGACGCCGCGCTCGGTATAGAGAAAGACGTCGAGTCCGGCCGGGGCGTCGCGGCCGCCGACGCCGCGATCGGTGAGGTCGAAGGCGTTCTGTGCGAGGTTGAGGAAGTTGTAGTCGTCGCCGAGAGTTCGCAACCAGAAGCCCCGGCGCGGAGCCGCCCTGGCCGCGCGACAGGCCCGGGTCGAAATCGACCCTTCCGTCCGGCCCGGTCGTCTTCGTCGCCAGCACTTCATTGTTGCGCGCGACCAGCTTGAGCTCGACGCCTGAAAGCGGTCCGGCGGAATCGAGCGACTGGACGGACGCGTGCAGGCCGTCGTCTCCGGACATCGCGGTCAGGCCCAGATCGGAGACGACCATCCACTGCGTCGCGAGCTGCACGGATTCCGCCTGCTCCGAATCGGCCACCTTCTCTTTCCACGGACGCGCGGTGACGAGATAGACCCCGGGTTTCAGCGGCCCGACCGCCTTCAGCACCGGGAATTCGGTCACCACGTCCTTGTTGAGCTCGCTGGCGACGTCCATCGAGCCGCTCCACACCTTCACCCCGTCCGTGTTCTCGATTTCTTGCGTCCGCGACGAGTTCGATCGGCTTCAGAAAATCGTCGCGATTGACGGTCGCGAGCAGATTGCGGTCGCCGATGCGGTAGACGTCGACCGCGACCTTCGCCGTGTTGACGGTGACGAGCGGCGCGCCCTCCTGGCCCTGCCGCGGCAGCACATAGGCTTTGCCGGCGAAATGAGCCTGCGGCGACCGGTCACGGACGTAGATCTCATAGTCGGCCGACTTCAGCAGGGACTCGCCGACCGCCGAGGGCAGGCCCTGGCGCACCACGATCGCATAGCGCTCGCCGTGCTTCAGGCCCTCGACGCAGATCTGCTGGTCCTCCGCCGAGATCGCCGTGTTCGACGCGCCCGACACCGCCACATAGGGCGCGAAGTCCGTCTTGCGCGCGAGCTGCTCGGAGAAATTGAAACAGACACGCGGCGCGCTCGATTCGTTGTCGACCTTATAGTCGAGGATGCGGAAACCGTGCTCCTCGCGCATCGCCTCGTAGGTCTTGCGCAGGGCGATGTTGTCGCGCCGGTCGAGCGAGGCCTTGTAAGCGTCCAAGGCGCCGCGCCACGCTTCGTGCCGTGCGAGCAGGTCGCCAAGCATCGCCAGCGCCACGGCCTGCGCTTCGGGCGTGGCGGAATGCTGGTAGGCGGCGTAGGCGGCGGTCGCGCCCTGTGTCACGAGATCCCAGCGGCCGTTCGCCTGGGCTTCGTCGGCTCTGACCGCGACGTCGGCGTAAGCGAGCCAGCTCGCCGGGTCCCTCGGGGCCGCCGCGACGGCCGCGGCGGCGAGTTTTTGCGCGGCATCGAACTTGCCCGCGACGGCGGCCGCGACAGCGGCCTTGCGCAGATCGTCCGGCGTCTTGCCCACGACCTGCGCCCCGATCTTGGACGCTTCGATCCGCAGCGTCTCGGTCAGGCGCACCGCGTCGCTCGCCGTGTCCTCGCGCGCAAAGGGTTTTGCGTCCGCCGCGAGCGCGGCGCTTGCGGTCATGAGCGCAAGGAGGAGGGCAAGGGAGCGCAGCAGATGCAGCATTAATTCGAACCCATCGACATCGCGCACGCCGCCGGACGGCAGGCCGTCAGGCGACGCCATAGGGCACGCAGAACCACATTCCTGTCAATCGAAGTCGGGGGTCCGAGGGGTCCGTGACCTGGGTTAATACGTCATCGCCAGGCCCACCACGTCCGCCACCTCCTGCAGCCTTCGGTCATGGGTCCATAGCTTCGCGCCGACGGTCAATCGCGCCGCAGCGAGCAAATGGATGTCGACATAGCCGACTCCGCGCCCGAACAAGGCATGCCGGTCAATGAACCCCAGGACTTCCGCGTCCGTGGCGACGAGGGCCGCGGGCAAATCCAAAAGGTCGGTGAAGATGGCGCTACGCTGGCGTAAGTTGCCCGCCTCAGTAGCAGACGTTGACCCGCCGGTTGTCGAGCCAGGCGCCGGAGACGGAATAGATCGGGCGAACCTGCCAGCAAGGGTCGTCGTTGAAACCACTCCAATAGGGAGGCCTCGCGCCCGCCGCAGGCGGTCCCGATGGGGCTCCGGTAGCCATAGACCCCCGCCCGCCCGAGGCGCCGTTGTGCTCGCCGCCCCACTGCGCAGCGGCGGGCTCAGCGGTCGCCAGAGCGGATGCGGTAAGCGACAGAACCGTGGCGCCGGCGACGATCGCCTTGGAAATCTGGTTGCGCATGTTCCATCTCGACACGCCGCCCCTCGCCGGGGCAATGGCTCGGGTCTGAACAGCCCGTCAGGCGAGCGACGGCCAATTTGGAGATTCCGCGCGTCGAAACCTCCCGCCGCGCGCCACAGACACGCAAGACGTCAGAACAGACCGACTCCCCAGCTTGCGAAACAGGTTCTCGCTGCCTGGATTAGAAGCGCCCGCCTGTCGACCTGAACCTACCCTCACCGACAGGTAATAGCTGACTTCCGCTTTTCTAAGGGGACGCTCGGACATCTCGCGGAAAAAATGAAGATCCAGCCTCCGTGCGAAGCAAACTCGTGCGGGGCGTCGCCGAGCCGGCAGGCCCGACGTCATTTCGACCCGATCGCCTCATGCTCGAGCGTGCGGCCCGTCCATTCGAAACACCGGGAAGTTGCAGGCCGGCATTTCCGGACGCAGAGAGAAATCATGAGGCGACTGCTTTTATTTGGCTCTGGTTCTATGCTCGTTCATCGCGGCGCCGCCTGTCCTCGCGGCGAACGCGACTTCGGCAAGCGCACCCGCGATACGATCGTCGTCCTCGCGTTGAGAACGCCCTGCCTCACGCGCTTACAGACCGCCGCTCAGCGAGATCAGGGCTCGGGCCAAGGGCGCCATCCCTCTGCCGATCGGGCTTGATTGGCTCGGACGAAAGAGCCAATTCAACCATAATGGCGCGCCCCGGGCGCTGGTCCGCTTGCTTAGCCTGCGCCTGTCGACGAGCGGCGGAAAGTTGCGCGCTAAGATTCCCGAGCAATGAGAGAAATAATGAGACGGTTGCTGTTCTTTCCGGTGCTGGGGCTCGGCTGGGTTGTCGCTTGGCAGCCCGCCCTCCCCCAGACTCCGCCGCCGCCCCCGCCCGCCGGTGCTGATGCGGCTTTCGCCGCTGAGAAGGCGGCGTTCCTGGCGCTGCCGCTCGCGACCCGCAAGGCCGCGCAGGACGCGCTCGTCTGGCTCGGCCTCTATAATGGAACGAACGACGGCGACTTCGGCAGGCGCACGCGCGATGCGATCGTCGCCTTCCAGCTCGGCCAAAAGGCGACCGGCGACGGCGCGCTCTCGCCCGGTCAGCTCCAGGTGCTGCTCGCGGCGGGGCAGAAGGCGCGCGCGGCGGCCGGCTTCCAGACCATCGCCGACGCGAAGACCGGCGCGCGGATCGGGGCGCCGACCAGGCTGATCGCATTGAAGAACGGCCCGAAGCTCGATTTCGCCTCGAGCGGAGACCCCAACCTCGCTGCGCTCTATGCGCGCCTGAGCACGGAGACGCCGACCCGCAAGGTCGCCTACAAGGCGATGAAGCCGAACGCCTTCTTCGTCGTCTCCGGGCATGACGGGGCGCAGAAGTTCTATTCGCGGTTCGAGAAGAACGAGGGCATGAGCCCGCCGATCCGCGGCTTCACCTTCACCTATCCGGCCTTGGCCCAGAACCTCGACCGCGTCGCCCTCGCGGTCGCCAACTCGTTCGAGCCCTTCCCGACGGTCGGGGTTCTGGCGCCGAACACGGCCGGCGCGCCGGAGACCGCGCCTCCGCCGGCCCAGCCGGTCCCCGCCCCGCCGCCTGCCTCCGTCGCGACCGCGCTCGTCATCGCGCCCGGCAAGGCGCTGACGGCGCTGAGACCCGACCTCTGTCCGAACCCGATCGTCGGGGGCAAGCCGGCCCGCTTCGAGCGGAGCGACGCCGCGACCGGCCTCGCCATCCTCGTCGGCTATTTCGGCGCCAAGGCGGAGGCGCTCCGTCTCGGCGCGCTCAAACCCGATCTCGTCGTGCTCAGCTTTGCGGGCGAAAAGGTCGCCGCCAATGCCGCGACGCTGGCGACCGACGCCCCGCCGATCGCCGTCGCCTCGCTCGAGAAGAGCGCCAGCGGCGCCCCGGCCTTCGACCGCACCGGCGCCCTCGCCGGCCTCGTCGCGCCGATCGCAGACGAGCCGAAGCGCGTCGCCGGCGTTGCACTTTCTGCCCCGCACGCGCTGATCGAGCCGCAGGCGATCGGGGCGTTTCTCGGCGGCGGCGAGCTCACGCCCCTTCCCTCACCGCCGCTCAGCGCCGGCGAAATCGCCGCGCGTGAGAAGGGGATGCTGACCGCAGTTTATTGCGCGAGATAGCCGCGGCAACCAGAATCCCGCTGCCAGCTCGAACGCCTCGGGGCGCCCTAGCTTGCGGGATCGGCGATTGGGGTGGCGACGCGTATGATGGACGCCATGCGAATTCGAGCGGCTGGCGGAGGCAAAAGTTGAGACGGGCGCTCCTCATCGCAGGCCCGACCGCGAGCGGCAAGTCCGCCGCGGCGCTCGCGCTGGGGAAAGCGTTCGGCGCGACGATCGTCAACGCCGAATTCGATGCAGGTCTACGCCGACCTCCGGGTGCTGACCGCCCGCCCGGCGCTGAGCGAGGAGGCCAGCGTTCCGCATCGCCTGTTCGGCGAGATCGATGGCGCGATCAACTATTCGGTCGGCTCATGGTCACTTCGGGCGCGGGACATCCTGGCGGAGATCGGCGAAGAGCCGGCTATTTTCGTCGGCGGCACAGGCCTCTACTTCCGCGCCCTCACCGAGGGCCTGTCCGACATGCCGGCGGTCCCGGACAACGTGCGCGCCGCGATCCGCGCCAAGGCGGAAGGGCGCGCGACCGCGGACCTGCACGCCGAGCTCGTCGCGCTCGATCCGGAGACGGCGTCCCGTCTGAGGCCCTCGGACCGGCAGCGGATCCTGCGAGCGTTCGAAGTGTTCGCCGCGACCGGCCGGCCGCTCGCCTCGTTCCAGGGCGCGCGCGCCGCGCCGCCGCTGAGGCCCGGCGAATGGACGGGCCTCTTCCTCGCGCCCGATCGCGATGCCCTCTACCAGCGCATCGACGCCCGATTCGACGCGATGCTCCAAGCGGGCGCGCTCGACGAGGCGGCCGCGCTCATGGAGCGCCGCCTCGATCCGGCGCTGCCGGTCATGCGGGCGCACGGGGTCCGACATCTGATCGGGCATCTCGAAGGAAAGCTCTCGCTCGGCGAAGCGGCGGAACGCGCCAGGCTTGACACTCGCCACTACGCCAAGCGCCAGTTCACCTGGGCGCGGCATCAACTTAAGGGCTTCGACTGGGTCGCGCCGGAGGCGGCGGTCGAGGCGGGAGCGAAGCTGTGGCCGCTCGCCCGCCCATGACGGTCCGCGCCGGTTTAGCCCTCAGGCTCGCGCAGGCTGCGCCTCCTCCGGATTGAGCTCCTCGAGGCTCCTTCCCTTGGTTTCCGGCAGCATCGTCAGGGTGACGATCGCGCCGAGCACGCTGAAAATGGCCGCAGCGCCTTCGGCCGCCAGAAGGCCGTGCCATGCCATGAAGATCGGAAACAGGAACACGCCGAGGAAGCCGCCAAGTTTGCCGGCCGCCGCCGCGACGCCGTGGCCGGTGGTGCGCGCTTTGACCGGGAAGATTTCCGCCGGATAGACGAACGTCGTCGAGTTCGGCCCGAACTCGGTGAAGAAATAGCTCACGCCATAGATGATGAGGAACGGCAGCGCGAGGTGCTCGACGTTGGGAATGAGCGCGATTAGCGCGAACGCGACAGCCATCATGGCGAAGCCGACCCTCTGAATGCTCTTGCGGCCGATCCGGTCCATTGTCACCGCGGCGATCAGGTAACCCGGCGCGGCCGCGATGGCGAAGATCGCCAGCTGCATCAGCGTGTGGTTGAGCAGGCCCTTGTTGGGGCTCATCGCCGCGAGCACCATCGGACTCGACACCGTGTTGCCGTAGTAGGCGAAGTCCATGCAGGCCCAGGCGAGGCTTGCGCCGACGAGACGGGTGAGGAAGGCGGGGTTCGTCATCAGGAGCCGGAAACCTTGCCAGAAAGGCTCGCGAACCTGAGCTGGGCGATCCCCGACGTGGCCCCGCTGTCCCTGCCCCTCGATTTGCCCGAGAACATGCGAAGCCGCCTCGCCGAAGGCGTCGTGCTGCCCGGTCGCGAGCAGGTAGCGCGGCGTCTCGGCCATGTGTCGGCGCATCCAGAAAACGGACATCGCGGGGACGGCGCCTGCCGCCAGCAGAATGCGCCAGATCGTGTCGTGCGACAGACTTGTGACCAGGAGCCCGGCGGCGAGCGCCGGGCCGACGATCAGCCCCGCCGCCTGCATGGCGAAGACTAGCGTCACCATCAGGCCGCGCGTGCGCTTGCTTGCGTATTCGCTCATGATGGTGGAACTGACGGGATAATCGCCGCCGATGCCGATGCCGAGGATGATCCGGAAAAAAATCAGCCACCAGATGTTGGGCGACAACGCGGAGGCGATCGCGCCGACCGCAAGCACCAGAACCTCGTAGCCGTAGATGCGCTTGCGCCCGAGCATGTCGGCGATCCGCCCGAACAGGACGGCTCCAACCGCCGATGCGAGCAGCGCGGTCGAGGCGACGGCGCCTTCCTCGGTCGGCGTGATGTGCCACTCCGTCTTCAGAAGCGCCATCACGACGCCGATGATGAAAAGATCGTAGGCGTCGGTGAAGAAGCCCATGCCCGAGATGAACATGATCTTCCAGTGCAGCCGGCTGAGCTTCGCCTCGTCCATCCGTTCGAGGACGCTCGCTCCGGTCGGTATCGTTGCGGGCATGGGACCCATCCGTTTCATGCGCGGTATCCGCCTCGCGCGAGGCAACGGGGGGCTGACAGTCACAGTTCCGTCATGAACCGAAAGCGAGAATTTATTCGACCGAAGGGATTATCCCGGAAATCGCCGGGTCGTGCGCTGAAACTGTTCTTGTCCCAGACGCGTAAGGACTTATCGACCGTCCAGCTGCTGACGAACGAATAATCTTCCTGGGTCGTCTGTTAGCCGCGAGGACCCCGCCGGCCGGCGGGAGACTGACTGGGAGCTTTCGCTTGGCTGACTTTATTTTGTCCGGGCTTCTCATTGTGTCCGCCACAGTGAACAATCGACCAAGGAGAATCCGCCATGAAGACCTACAAGATCGCAGCCATTCCCGGCGACGGCATCGGCGCGGAAGTCGTCGAGGCCGGAGTTGAAGTCCTGGAGGCGCTGGCTGAGCGCGAAGGGACATTCGCCCTTCATTTCGACCATTTCGACTGGGGCGGCGAGTATTACAAGAAGCACGGGCGCATGATGCCGGAGAACGGCCGCGAGCAGATCCGACATCACGATGCGATCCTGTTCGGCTCCGCCGGCCATCCCGACATTCCCGATCACATCACGCTGTGGGGACTGCGCCTCGCCATTTGCCAGCCCTTCGACCAGTACGCCAACGTGCGCCCAACGCGCATCCTACCCGGAATCACCTCGCCCCTGCGCCATGTTTCCGGCCCGGAACTCGACTGGGTGATCGTTCGCGAGAATTCCGAGGGTGAATATTCCGGCGTTGGCGGACGCGTGCATGCCGGCTTGCCGGAAGAGGTCGCGACCGACGTAACGATCATGACGCGCGCCGGCGTCACGCGGATCATGCGTTTCGCCTTCAAGTTGGCTGAGAGCCGGCCACGAAGGCTCCTGACGGTCGTCACCAAGTCGAACGCCCAGCGTCACGCCATGGTGATGTGGGACGAGATCGCGGCTGAAGTGGCGAAGGAGTTCCCTCGCGTGACGTGGGACAAGATGCTGGTCGACGCCATGACGATGCGCATGACGCTGAAGCCGCAAACGCTCGACACCATCGTCGCCACGAACCTGCACGCCGACATTCTCTCCGATCTCGCGGCGGCCCTCGCCGGGTCGCTCGGGATCGCGCCGACCGCCAACATCAACCCCGAGCGGAAGTTCCCCTCGATGTTCGAGCCTATCCACGGCTCGGCCTTCGACATCATGGGCAAGGGCGTGGCCAATCCGGTCGGCACGTTCTGGTGCGCCGTGATGATGCTGGATCATCTCGGCGAGGCGGCCGCCGCCCAGCGCCTGATGAAGGCGATCGAGCGCGTCACCGCCGATCCCGAACTGCACACGCCCGATCTCGGCGGGGCCGCCAATACGCGAAAGGTGACCGACGCCGTGATTCGCGCCGTCCAGGCCGAAAACGCTTGAGGCTGCGCCACGCCTGGGCAATGACGGCGGCCTCTATGCCGCCGGGCCTCACCCCTTGTGAACAACCCAGCTCGTGACGGCCGAATAGCCTTCGTGCGTCGGCGCGACATAGACGAGGAGCCGGTTGTTGTCGAATTTGCCGAAGGTCACGACTTCGCATGGGGTCTCGTCCGCCGCCATGATGCCGCAGGTCGTGGTCTGCCCCGAGATCGGCGCCCAGCCGATCCTCAGGATCGCCACGTCGAGCGGCATTCCGATTGCGAGGCGCATGCCGGCCTGAAAGGCGTCGAAGGGAGGCGGCGTCGCGTCCGGGACGGCCGGATAGCCTCCCGGAGCGCATCCTGCGAGCAACGAGGCGGCAAAGACGATCGCGATCCGGGAGCGCACGGGGCCCACCATTGACGTAAGCAGCGGAACTCGTGGCCGTTAATGCATTTGCCTGTTCGGCCGGTCGATTCGCTTGGCGATATCTAGCGGGCACACCCGTTATTTGCCGGTTAAGGCGGCGACCGCAGCGCCGCCGGTCCGGACCCGCAGAGACGGGCTTCGACCTCCACCTTAAATCCCAGCCGGACGCCGAAGCGCCGGCGTCTGGGACCCGGCTTGGTTGAGCGTTGCAACGAGTAGTCGCCCGAGTCCCTCAAACTGGGGTATAGCTTTTTCAATTTGACTCGGGCGCTTTCGGTCCCTGCTTCCCTGCTTTTCCCTACGTTTCCCTGGCTGGGGGAAAAACGGGCGCCCCTGCGACGCTCAAAATCGGACTAACGTTTGAAAGATCAAACGTTTGTGCGGCGATGCCGACAGGCGCCGGGAGGGGTAGGCAGGGAATTTGAATTCCCTGCGCGGGGGGTAGGCAGGGAATTTCGACGCTCGGAAAGCTTCACTGTGTGAAGGTCTTTTCGTAAGGCGTTGGGGTCACAAGGATTGACTGCAATATTCGTCTTCTGTCCTCGACAATAGCCGGCGCTGCTCGTCCCAGCCATGAATTGACCTCCATAGCTGCTGCCGCGGCGACCGAAATTCAGAAAAATACCACCAATTCATTTGACGCTAACGACTAGGATTTAGTTCTACACTGTATAACATTTTATGTAAGTTAATAAGTAATTGTCCGCCTTCGTAAAGACCGCTTCCCCGCGCTGAGGCATGCGCGGCGATGAGGATTTCGAGACGTGCGGCGCGCGGTTCCGCGACCAGCCCGGAAATCGCGCCGCAATGGCTTGAAAAGATTGAATTTGCGCTCGGACTTCGTATGGCATTCCGGCCCAGGGCGCGAAGATCTGGGTACAAGGACAGAAGGCGATCGCGCTCCGGCTCGCGAGCCTTCGACGCGACAATTTTTGGCGCCCAAGCCCTTGAAATCGCCTGCGCGAATCCAACCGAGCGCAGCCCTGGCCCCTTCCGCCCCGTCCCGGCCTGAGCTAGCCTCGCCACCATGACGAAGAAGCCGAGCCAGACCCTCGCCACGGCGCGCGCCGAGCACACGCGCCTCGGGGTCGAGATCGCCGAGCACGACCGGCGCTACCACCGCGAGGACGCGCCGACGATTTCGGACGCCGAATACGACGAACTGCGCCGCCGCTACACGGCGCTCGAGGAAGCCTTTCCCGAACTCGCCGACGCGCAGTCGGCCAACCGCAAGGTCGGCGCGGCGCCGTCCGAGAAATTCGCCAAAGTCCGCCACGCCGTGCCGATGCTTTCGCTCGGCAACATTTTCGCCGACGAGGAGGTCGAGGAGTTTTGCGCCCGCGTCCGCCGCTTTCTGGGAATGGCCGAGGACGCGCCGCTGGCGATGGTCGCCGAGCCGAAGATCGACGGGCTTTCGTGCAGCCTGCGTTACGAGAACGGCGAGCTCGTTCAGGCGGCGACGCGCGGTGATGGCTACGAGGGCGAGGACGTGACCGCCAACGTGCGCACGATCGCCACGATCCCGCACCGGCTCGATGGCGCGCCGAGTATCTTCGAAGCGCGCGGCGAGGTCTTCATGCGCCATGCGGATTTCGCCGCGCTCAACGCCCGTCAGGCCGAGGCCGGCAGACAGGTCTACGCCAATCCGCGCAACTTCGCCGCCGGCTCGTTGCGCCAGCTCGACCCCGGCATCACCGCGTCGAGGCCGCTCGCCTTCTTCGCCTACGCCTGGGGTGAGGTCAGCGAACGCTTTGCAACGACTCAGCTCGGCGCCATCCATGCCATGCAACGCTTCGGCCTGCCGACCAACCCGTTGACCAAGCTCTGCCGTTCGGCGGCGGAGATGCTCGCCCGCTACCATGAGATCGAGGCCGAGCGCGCGAGCCTCGGCTATGACATCGACGGCGTGGTCTACAAGGTCGACGATCTCGCGCTCCAGCAGCGGCTCGGCTTCGTCTCGCGCAGCCCGCGCTGGGCCGTGGCGCACAAGTTCCCGGCCGAACGGGCGATGACCGTGCTCGAGGCGATCGAGATCCAGGTCGGACGCACCGGCGCGCTGACCCCAGTCGCCAAGCTTAGGCCCGTCACGGTCGGCGGCGTCGTCGTCTCCAACGCCACCCTGCACAACGAGGACGAGATCGCCCGCAAGGACGTGCGGGTCGGCGACACGGTCGTGGTGCAGCGGGCGGGCGACGTCATCCCGCAGATCATCGAGGTCTTGCTCGACAAGAGGCCGCCTGGCGCAAAATCTTACGTCTTCCCGGAGACCTGTCCCGTCTGCGGCTCGGCGGCGCTGCGCGAGATCGACGAGAAGACGGGCGTCGCCGACGTCGTGCGTCGGTGCACCGGCCATCTCGTCTGCCCGGCGCAGGCGGTCGAGGGCCTGAAGCATTTCTGCTCGCGCAACGCCTTCGACATAGAGGGCCTCGGCGACAAGCAGATCGAGCTTTTCTTCAAGGAGGGCCTGATCCGCACGCCGGCCGACATTTTCACCCTTCGCGCCCGCGACGGCGAGGGGCGGCCGCCCTTGCGCGAATGGGAAGGGTTCGGCGAGACGTCCGTGCGCAATCTCTTCGACGCCATCGACGCGCGGCGGAGGATTGCGCTGAACCGGTTCCTGTTCGCGCTCGGCGTGCGCCACGTGGGTGAGACCAACGCGCGCCGCCTCGCCCGCCATTTCGGTGATTGGGACCATTTCCGCGCCGCCGCGCGTGAGCCCGGCGCGGCCGAGGAGCTCGCGGCAATCGAGGGCATTGGTCCGGTGGTGGCGGAAGCAATCGCCGACTTCTACGCCGAGGAGCGCAACGAGGCCGCGCTCGACGCGCTGCTCGAGCAAGTGACGGTCGAGCCGATGCCGGCGATGGCGGCGGGCCATCCGTTGGCCGGACAGACCATTGTCTTCACCGGTTCGCTCGAACGGATGACGCGCGACGAGGCGAAGGCGCTCGCCGAGCGGCTCGGCGCAAAAGTGTCGGGCTCGATCTCGGCCAAGACCAACCTCGTCGTGGCCGGCCCCGGCGCCGGTTCGAAGCTGGCGAAGGCGCGCGAGCTCGGCGTCGAGTTGATCGACGAGGAGGAATGGATCAGGCGCTCGGGTCAGGCGGGATGAAGCTCGCCGCTCGGCGCCGCAGGAATTGACACCGCACGGGGCGTCGTCGAGATTGGCCTTACGCAGGAGAGGAATTTCCGCATGGCGCGGCTTCGGCAGGGGAGCTGGAGCAATCGAAAAAAGAGAGGACAGGGAGATCGGCATGACGCGGTTCGATAAAGTCTCCATCAGCCGGCGCCAGGCGCTGAAAGCCGGAATGGCCGTTGCGGCCGCCTCCGGTGGCCTGTTCGGCGCGACCGGCTTCGCCTTCGCCGAGGACACGCTCGCCGAAGTCAAGAAGCGCGGCGAGCTCCTCACCGCGACGGAAATGCAGTTCCCACCGTTCGATATTTCGGACAACGGCGTCTACAAAGGGGTCGACCGCGACCTCGTCGATGCGGTGGGCAAGGAGATGGGCGTCAAGGTCTCCTACCTCGACCTGCCCTGGACCAGCGTGCTGCCCGGCCTCGACGCCAAGAAGTTCGATCTCTGCATCGCGCCGGTCACGATCACCAAGGAGCGGATGAAGCGCTACGCCTTCACGGTGCCGATCGCCGATGCAACCGCCGCCCTGATGAAGCGGGCCGGCGACAAGAGCATCATGAAGCCCGAGGACATCGCCGGAAAGACTGTCGGCGGGCAGAAAGGCACCTCGCAGGTCGAGCAGCTCAAGGCCTTCGCCGCCAAGCTGCCGAAGCCGGTCCAGGTCAAGGAATATGTCGACAACAACCAGTCCTACGCCGATCTCGCGGCCGGCCGGATCGACGCGTCGGTGAACTCGCTGCCGAACCTCGCCTATGCGGCGGCGCAGCGTTCCGACACTTTCGCGATGGTGCTGCCGCCGTTCGGAACCCCAAGCTATTTCTCCTGGGTGACTTGGCTCGACGACAAGTCCCTCGTCGACGCGATCAACGCTGCGATCGTCAAGGTTGAGGCCGACGGCACGATGGCAAAAATCCAGAAGAAATGGTTCGGCCAGACGATGAATTTGCCGCAGACTGTGCCCGAGCCGGCGATCTGAAGGCTCGCGTTGGCGGCGCGATCGCCGATCGCGGCCGATCGCTCCGTAGGGCGTCCGTCAGAACGCTCGTCTCCGACGTACTATGGAGCGCGGCTGAGCTTTCCCAAATGAAGCCTCAGGTCATTCTCCACTCGTTCGGATATCTGACGCAGGCCGCCGGCGTGACCATCGCAATTTCCCTCGCCGGCATCGGCATCGGCTTCGTGATCGGCGCTCTGGTCTGCGTCGCGCGTCTGTCGCGCCGCCCCTGGCTCAAGCGCCTTGGCGGGGCGTATGTCAGCGTCTTTCGCGGCGTCCCGCTGCTGGTGCAGCTCCTGTTCATCTATTACGTCCTCGCAGAGTTCGGGCTCGACCTTCCCGCTATCGTGGCCGCGGTCGGCGGCCTCGCCCTCTCGTCCGCCGCCTATCAGGCGGAAATCCTGCGCGGCGCGCTCGCCGCCGTCCCGACGGGCCAGACGGAGGCTGCGGTCGCGCTCGGATTTCACGGGGCTCGAGATCTGGCGGCGCGTCCTCCTGCCTCAGGCCTTGCGCATTGCAGTCCCGCCGCTCATCAACGAATTCATCCTGCTCCTCAAGGCCTCCTCGCTCGTCTCCGTCGTCGGCATCGCGGAGCTCACGCGGGTCAGCATGAACATCGCCTCGATGACCTACCGGCCCTTGGAAGCCTATGTCGGGGGCGGCCTCTTCTACCTCGCGATCAATCTGACCCTGGCGGGCTTCGGTGCGCTCGCCGAGCGGCGGCTCGCCGCAGACGAAGCGCGATGAGCTTCGAAGTCCTCTGGCGCTACCTGCCCTCGCTTGTCTTCGGCTTCGGGGTGACGATTCTCTGCTGGAGCGCCGGCGGCGCGCTGGGCATGGCGCTCGGCTTCGCGGTCGCGCTTCTCCGGCGGTTGCGAGCTTCCTCCGCTGCGCTGGAGCTTGAGAGTCTTCGTCGAGGTCTTTCGCGGCACGCCCTTCCTCATGCAGCTCTTCCTTCTCTATGAGGCCGGCCCATCGGTCGGCCTCAGGCTGAGCGCGATGGCGGCAGGCGTGCTCGGCCTCGGCCTCTATTCCTCGGCTTATTTCGCCGAGATTTTCCGCGCCGGATTTGGCGCGGTTCCGGCCGGCCAGATCGAGGCGGCGACCAGCGTCGGGATGACGCGATTCGACACGCTCGTCCGCGTCGAGCTGCCGGCGGCCCTGATCGCTGCCGTGCCGCCGATCGTCAACATGCTGATCGTGCTGTCGAAGGAGACCGTGGTCCTGTCGATCATCACCGTTCCCGAGCTCATGTATCAGGTTCAGACCATGGCCGCCGAGACCTTCACCGCCTTCGACGCGATTTTCGCCATGGCCGTCTTCTACTGGATCCTGGTCGAAGCCGTCTCCCGCCTCGGCGCAAGGGTCGAGGCGCGCGTGACCGCCTATCTCGCCAGTGAGGGAGCGCGCGCGTGACGCCGCCGATGATCGAAATCAGCGGGGTCGGCAAGAACTTCGGCCCACACCAGGTGCTGAAAGGCGTCGATCTCTTCGTCGCGCCCTCGGAAGTCGTCTGCATCATCGGCCCGAGCGGATCGGGCAAGAGCACCCTTCTGCGTTGCGTGAACTTCCTCGAATCCTACGACGCCGGCGACGTCCGGATCGAGGGCAGGCTGATCGGCTACGAAGACATGCCCGACGGGACGCGCAAGCCCATGAGCGCGCGCAATCTGCGCGAGATGCGGCGCGAGATCGGCATGGTGTTCCAGCACTTCAATCTTTGGCCGCACATGACTGCGATCGGCAACGTCGCCGAGCCCTTGCGGCGGGTGCGCGGACTCCCCGCCAGGGAGGCGGCCGAGCGCGCCGCGGCGATGCTGGCGCGGGTCGGCCTTTCCGCCAAGGCGCACGCCTACCCCTCCCACCTCTCGGGAGGACAGCAGCAGCGCGTCGCGATCGCACGGGCGCTCGCGATGCAGCCGCGCCTCATGCTGTTCGACGAGCCGACCTCGGCGCTCGACCCGGAACTCGTCGGCGAAGTCCTCGAAGTGATGCGCAGCCTCGCCGCCGAAGGCATGACGATGCTGATCGTCACCCATGAGATGGGCTTTGCGGCGCATGTCGCCGACCGCATCGCCTTCATCGACGACGGCCGCATCGTCGACGAAGGCCCGCCCCGCCATGTCTTTCATCACAGCAGCGAGCCGCGGGTGCGGCAGTTCCTGCAGACCTACCATGACCGCAACAGTTTTTGAGGGCGGCGTCCGGCCTTCCCCGGAAACCAGGGCTGGCCCATTACTCCGAAGCCTTCATGCACGGATTCCGGCTCTCCACACCCCATCCGGCGCAGACGACGCGCGATCCAGTCGAGCGTGACGTTCTTGGCTTGGGGTTGCCGGACATTAGAAGCTCTGGTGTTTCGCAATATATGCAGGCCCGCCTGCGGCGAAAAGCTGACGTCCTGTTTTTCAGGCCGCGCGGGCGCCCTTACCGCCAACCAATCGTCACCCCCCGCCGCCGTCGACGATCCTTCGAAGGATTGACAGGCGAATTCGCCGCGTCGGGAGATCGACGCAACGAATGAACCCGTTGAAAGCAAGCACAGGCAAACGGCTCAGCCGACAGCGGAATGGCTTCGCTTTCCAGCCAAGATCGCCTTCATGGGAAGGGTCCGGTCGAACAAAGCGTCCGGATCAGGCGCGAAGCGCTGCGCGATCGTCTTTTCCGCAACTCGACTGTCCTTGGCGATGGCGCCCTGATGTCCGGCGCCGCGCTCAGAGGCGAGGTTGAGCACGAAGAGTTGCAGAACCTTATAGCGGGAGGTCAGGTCGAGCTGGAGAGTCCGCTCAAAGGCGGGGTTTGAGCCGTGCTTGGCACGCTTTCTGAAGGCCGGCTTCTTCGCCGCTCACCAGCATTCGAAGCCCCCGTCAACCAGAAGGTCGACGCCGGTCACGAAGGAGGCTGCGGGACTGAGAAGGAAGATCGCCGGGCCGACCATTTCTTCGACGGTCGCGATGCGCGCCATCGGCGTCTCGGCGGCGAAGACTTTCAGCTGTTCGGCGACCTCGGGTCGCTTGTTCATCGGAGTGAGCGTATAACCGGGGCTGATCGCGTTGACCCGCACGCCTCGGGCGACCCATTCCATCGCCAGGCTCTTGCTGAGATGGATGACGCCCGCCTTAGACGAATTGTAGTGCGCCTGGGTCAGGCCCCGGTTGACGATCGAGCCGGACATCGAGGCGATATTGACGATCGCGCCTTTCCCGTTCGCGAGCAGGGCGCGCCCCTCCGCCTGACAGGACAGGAACACGCCGGTCAGATTGACGTCGAGCATGCGCCGCCATTGGTCGATCGGCATTTCCTCCGCGGGCATTGCGCTGGCGATGCCGGCGCTGTTGACGGCGAGCGACAGCTTGCCGAGCTTTTGCTGGGTCTGTTCGACCGCTGCGGTCAACGATGCGCCGTCGACGACGTCGCCGGTCACGATCAGCGCGCGGCGGCCGTGCTGCTGGACGGCGGCGGCCGTCTCCTCGAGGCCCTTGCTCGTCGGCATGTCGAACAGGGCGACGTCGGCCCCGGCCTCGGCGAGACCGATCGCAATCCCCTGACCGATCCCGCTGCCGGCCCCCGTTACGAGGGCAATCTGATCCTTCAGGCTGAACATGCGCATGGCGACTCTCCCATATGAACGATCAGGTCGTGGCGAGCTCCATGACAGCCACCCGTCCTGCCTGCTCCCGCTCCAAAATTCCGCGATTCCGGCCGCGGCTCAAAACCATGATGCGGTGCGACAGGCCCAGAACCTCGTCGAGATCGGAGCTCACGACGATGACCGCCATTCCGCTTCGGGCGAGATTGGCGACGATGTCGTAGATCGCGGCGCGCGCGCCAACGTCGATGCCGCGTGTCGGCTCGTCGAGAATGACGACCTTCGGCTCGCGTAGAATGCTCTTGGCGATGACGACCTTCTGCTGGTTGCCGCCGGAAAGCTCGCTGACCCGCATCGATCCGCTTCCCTTGATGAGGAACCGGGAAATGCCCTTCGCGGCAAAGGCCTGGGTGCGCGCGGAGGTGATCCAGCCCGACGGCGCCACCCGCGGATAATTGCCGAGCGCGAGATTCTCGGCGATCGTCTGCGCCAGGATCAGTCCCTGGGCTTTCCGATCTTCGGGCACCAGGACGAGCCCGTGATCGAGCGCGTCGCGCGGCCCGTCGAGGCGCAGGACGTGGCCGCTGATCTTGACGCGGCCGGCGGCGACCGGGTCGACGCCCGAGATCGCGCGCATGAGCTCGGTGCGACCTGCCCCGACAATGCCCGCGACGCCGAACACTTCGCCCGGCCGAACCGCAAAGCTGACGTCCTCGAAGGCGCCGTCCTGGCTGGTGAGGCCCTCGACCTCGATCAACGGCGCTATGGCGGGCGGTGGCGGAATCTCCGGGAACATCCGGTCGAGCGGCCGGCCGACCATTTCCTCGACCAGCGTCTTGACAGGGACCTGCGCGGTGTCGTGGGTCGCGACCAGTCTTCCATCACGAAGGACAGCGACGCGGTCGGCGATGCGCGCGATCTCGTCGAGGCGGTGGCTGATGTAAATGAAACTGACGCCCTCAGATTTCAGACGGCCGATCTGCTCGAACAGCAGCTCGGTCTCTTCACCCCCAAGAGCCGCAGTCGGCTCGTCGAAGATCAGGAGCCGCGCGTTGAGCGTCAGCGCCTTGGCGATTTCGACCTGCTGCTGGGCGGCAACCCTTAGATCGCGCACCCGGGTCGTCGGCGAGGCGTCGAGCCCGAGTCGATGCAGTTGCTCGGCGGCGCGCCGGTTCATGAACTCGCGATCGACCCGGCCGCCGCGCAACGGCAGCCGGCCGACAAAAACATTCTCGGCGATCGACAGATCGAGAACGAGCCTCATCTCCTGATGGATGAGGCCGATGCCGGCGGAAAGCGCGTCGGCGGGCGCGGCTGGAGCGTAGGGTTCTCCACGCCAGGTCATCGTTCCCGTCGTCGCCGGCACGAGACCCGAGATGATCGAGGCGACGGTGGATTTCCCGGCGCCGTTTTCTCCGAGGAGGGCAAGCAACTCGCCCGGCCTCACGTCGAGATCGACATCGCTGAGGACGGTGATCGGACCGTACTTCTTTCCGATTCCGCGCAGAGTCAGCCCTTGTCCTCCCGCCGTGGCGAATTGCTCCAGAACTGTCATCGCAGCGGCCTCATTGTGAGCGGGCGACGCCACAAGACGCCGCCCCACTCCGGATGTTACGGATGCTTCTCGATGAACCCCTCGACGTTCTCTTTCGTGGTGAGCGTCGCGGGCAGAAGCTGCTCGGGCGGCACTTTCTTGCCCGCTGCCAGGTCGATGGCCGACTCGACCCCCATGCGGCCCATTCTCTGCGTCTGCTGAGTCATGGTGACGTCGAAGACGCCGTCCTTGAGCTCTTTCAGCGCGGCCGTATCGCCGTCGAAGCCGGCGATCCAGATCTTGTGATCCGGGTTGGCGACCTTGACCGCCTGGGCGGCGCCGAGCGCCAGCGCGTCCGCCTGGCCGAAGATGATGCTGGTCTTCGGATGCGACTGGAGCAGATCCTGCGCCAGCTTGAAGCCTTCATCCTGATGCCACTGCTCGCTCCACAATTGGCCGACAACCTTGATGTCGGGATAGTTCTTGAGCGCCATGGCGCAGCCCTTCGTCCGGTCGACTTCCGGAGTGGTGCCCTTCTGGCCGTGGATGATCAGCATCTCGCCCTTGCCGCCAGCCTTCTTGGCGATCCAATCGCACACCTGCCGCGCCGACTCGACGCTGTCGGTGGCGATGAACGTGTCGCCGGGCGCGCCCTCCGCGTTGCGGTCGATATTGACGACGGGAATTCCAGCGGCGTGCGCGGCCTTGACCGGAACCGAGGCGGCGGTGGCTCCCGCCGGAATGTAGATCAGGGCGTCGATGTTCTGCGCGATCAGGTCCTGGACCTGGTTGACCTGTGTCGCCGCGTCGCCCTTGGCGTCGACCGTGATCACCTTGATGCCCTTGGCGGCCCCTTCTGCCTCGACAGATTGTTTGATCTGATTGAAGAAGTTCGCCTGGAGGTTGGCGACCGCAAGCCCGAGTTTCTTGACCTCCTTGGCGTCCGCCCCCAGCGCCGGCAGCAGCGCAATGGCCGCGACTGCAGCCAGCAACGATAGTTTCTTGAAGCTCATTCTTTCCTCCTGCTCCATTCGCTTCTGTCGGCGAGACATTTCGCCAGCCAGGCTTCCACTGGTCCTTTTGGACCTCGATTCGCTCTTTCCACGAGCGCCACCGATCGCCTTCGCGAGCCCAAGACCTGCGCTCGCGGAATCCAATATTGTTCCCCTCGCTAACCGCGCTTGGTGCGCAGCGTATCGGCCGCGACTGCGACGGCGATCACGACGCCGATGATCACCTGCTGAACGAACGGCGAGACCTGCAGAAGGTTGAGGCCGTTGCGCAAAAAACCAATGATCAGGACTCCGACCGCGGTGCCGCCGATGCCTCCGAGGCCGCCGGAAAGGCTCGCCCCGCCGATGACGACCGCCGCGATCGTGTCGAGTTCATAGCCGAGGCCTTGACTCGGCTGCGCAGAGTCGAGTCGTGCAGACTGAATCACGCCGGCCAGCCCGGCGAGGACGGCGCAGATTATGTAGACCCAGATCGTGTGTTGACGCACCGGAATGCCGGCGAGGCGCGCCACTTCCTGGCTGCCGCCGATCGCATAGAGCGCGCGGCCGGCAGGCCGGAATTGCAGAATGGCCCAAGCGATAAGGGTGATTGCGATCATCACGCCGACCGTCACCGTCAGGAAGCCGAAATGGCGAATGATGGCGAGATTGGAGAACCAGTCCGGAAAGCCAACGATCTGTTCGCCGTTGGTGATGATGCTCGCGATGCCGCGCGCAATGGACATCATCGCGAGCGTCGCGATGAACGCCGGCATGCTGAGGCGCGTCACCATCAGGCCGGACACGAGCCCGCAAATCCCCGAGACGATCAGAGCGGCAACGATCGCGATGACGAAAGGCCAGTGTTGGTTGTTCCCGAGATACCCCATCACCATCGCGGAAAGCGCAAGAACCGAGCCGACCGAAAGGTCGATGCCGCCGATGAGGATCACGAGCGTCATGCCGATGGCCATCACGCCGAGCACCGTGATCTGGTCCATCACGTTTAGGACATTGCGCAAAGACAGAAACGATTCGGTGGACAACGACAGAAAAGCGCAGAGGAGAACGAGGCCAATCACGGGTCCGGTGACGCCGCTGGCGAGAGCTAGGCCGCGGCCCAAAGCCTGCCTGGCGGCTCCGCCTGTCGCGATCGCCTTGTTTCTGCTTCCGGCCAGGGGTTCGGCCATCGGTTCAACCTCTTGAGTTCAATGAATCGCCAGACCGCGGGACCGCGCGACGGCGCGCGCCCAGGCCTCGCGCTCGCGGAGCCGATCCTGGGAAGCGCGCGAAGGCTTGAACGCCGTTCCGCCGCGGTCGAGACGGCGGAGACCGTCGAAGGTGAAGAGACCGGCGCTCACGCCGGCGAGATACGCGACGCCCATCGCGGAGAGCTCGGCGACATCGGTGCGTTCGACCGGGACCTCGACCATGTCGGCCTCGAACTGCATGAGCTGGTCGTTGCGCGTCGGACCGCCGTCGACCAGCAGGCGTTCGACCGGAGCGCCGCTCGCGCGCACCGCGTCCAGAACGTCGGCGATCTGGTGGGCGATCGAATTCGAGCGCCGCCCGGGCGAGCGGGGCGCGCGTCACGCCGAAGGTGACGCCGCTGACAATTCCGACAGCCGAGGCGTCCCACCACGGCGCTCCAAGTCCGCCGAACGCCGGCACGAGATAGACGCCGCGCGAGTCGGCCGCGCTCGCGGCGAGGCGCGCCAGCTCCTGCGTATCGACGCCCAGCAATTCAGCCGCCCAGATCAACGTGGATCCGGCTGAGCGGATGTTGCCCTCGAACGCCAGCATCGGCGCCTCGATCTGCCAGGCGAGCGTCAGGCACACCCCGGGCGCGCCGGCGTCGCCGTCGCTGACCGCTTTGCGGTCGACGAGGCCCATCACGGAAGAGCCGGTGCCATGCGTCGCCTTGACGGGGCCTGGCGCGAAAGCGCCATGGGCGAAAAGAGCCGAATGGGAATCGGCCATCACCGCGCCGACCGCTACGCCATCGGGCAGCGGCGCAAGTCCCTTCGCCGCAGGAAACGGTCCGGTCGACGCGACAACGCTGGGCATTGCGGCAAGGGGCACGTCGAAGATCGACAGCAACTCCTCGTCCCAGCGCCCTTCGACCACGTTGAACAGCTGGGTGCGCGAGGCGTTGCCGGCCTCGATCACCGCCTCGCCGCCGAAGCGCGACAGGATGAACGAGTCGATCGTGCCGATGCAGATCTCCTCGGCCCTGGCCCGGGCTTGCCCTGACGGGAGGCGATCGAGCAACCAACGCGCCTTGGCGGCGGAGAACATCGGGTCGAGCGGCAGCCCGCTCTTGCGTCGGATGACGCCGCCGTGACCGGAGGCGCGCAAGGTGGCGCAGACGCTCTCCGTCCGCTGGTCTTGCCACGACAGGACAGGCGTCAGGGCTTCGCCGCTTCGACGGTCCCAGATGACGCAGGACTCGCGCTGCGTGCTGAGCCCGACCGACGCCACACGTTTCGCGGTCGCCTGATCGAGCGCCTCCGCCGCGGCGCGGCGCACGCTCGCCCAGATCTCGTTCGCGTCCTGCTCGACCCAGCCGGGCTCGGGCGTCGCCAGAGGGACCGGCGCCTGGCCGCGGCCGACCACCTGACCGCGATCGTCGACCACGAGGCACTTGGTCGAGCTCGTGCCGTTGTCGATCGCGAGGACGAGCGCGTCCGACATCTTACCGCCCCTTCAATTCCATCGCGGCCGCCACGATGCCGTCGCGGCTCAAGCCAAAATAATCGAGCAGGAACGTGGCTGAGCCGGTCGGGGCGAACCCCTTCACGCCCAATATGCGCATCGGGACCGGCGCGTTGCGGACGACCGTCGCGGCGACCGCGGCGCCGAGCCCGCCTTCCGTCGTCGCTTCCTCGGCGGTGACGATCGCCCCCGTCTCGCGCGCGGCGGCGATGATCGTCGCCTCGTCGAGCGGCTTGATGGTCGAGACGTTGATGACCCGCGCATCGACGCCCTGTCCGGCGAGCGCCTCCGCCGCATCGAGCGCGCGGTTGACCAGCGCGCCCGTGGCGACAATGGTCAGCGCCGATCCTTGGCGCAGCACGTCGGCGCGTCCGAATGCGAAGGCGTTCGATTCGTCGAGAGTGACGGACGGGACCTTCGTCCGTCCGATCCGGAGATAAGCGGGCGTCGCCGCCTTCGCGGCCCAGCGGACGGCGGCTCGCGTCTGCGCCGGATCGGCCGGCACGACGATCGCCAGTCCATCGATCGCCCTCAGCCAGCTCAGGTCCTCGATCGAGTGATGCGTCGGTCCGAGCTCACCATACGCCATTCCGGGGCTCATCCCGCACAAGACGACTGGAAAGCCATTGTACGCGACGTCCACCTTGATTTGCTCAAGTCCGCGGCCGGTCAGGAACGGGGCTGCGCCACAGACGAAGGGCAGGAATCCGCCGTTGGCGAGGCCCGCAGCCACGCCGATCATGTCCTGCTCGGCGATGCCGACATTGATGAGGCGGTCCGGGAACGTCTTCTGGAATTGCGTCAGATTGCTCGAACCGACACTGTCGTTGCAGACGGCGACAATGCGCGGATCGGCGCCGGCGAGTTCGAGCAGCGTTTCGGCAAAGGCCGGGCGGCAATCGAAGGTCTCGGCCTTCGCGGCGACAGGGGCGTTCATTGCGCGAGCTCCTTCAGCGCGAGCTCCACCTGTTCAGGAGTGGGAACCTTGTGATGCCATTCGACCCGGTCCTCTATGAAGGAGACGCCTTTGCCTTTGATCGTCCTCGCGATGACGCAGAGCGGCTTGCCTGCGCGAGGAGCCGTGAAGATGTCATACAGGGCCAGGTGGTCGTGGCCGTCGCATTCGGCCACATCCCATCCGAAGGCTCGCCATTTGTCGGCGAGCGGTTCGAGGCGGTTGGTCTCTTCCGTGCGCGCGCCCTGCTGCAGACGATTGCGGTCGACGACCGCCGTCAGCGTGTCGAGCCCGCGATGGCCCGCGCACATGGCCGCTTCCCAGTTCGAGCCTTCCTGCAGTTCGCCGTCGCCGAGCACGACGAAGGTTCGCCAGTTCGCGCCCGAAAGCTTCGACGCAATCGCGCTCCCGACCCCGATCGGGAGACCATGACCGAGCGGCCCGGTGTTCGCTTCGACGCCCGGCACTTTCCGCCGGTTCGGATGACCGTTCAGCGCCGACAGAGGCTGCATGAAGGTCGAAAGCTGTTCGGATGGGAAAAAGCCGCGCAAGGCGAGCGTCGAGTAAAGCGCCGCCGCGCAATGCCCCTTGCTGAGAATGAAACGGTCGCGCCTCAGATCGCTGGGCGCGTGCGGATCGACGCGCAGCACGCCAAAAAACAGGGTCGCGAGCGAATTTGTCGCCGAGAGATCACCGCCGATGTGTCCCGCCTTAGCACGGCTGATCATCTGAACGACGCTCCGTCGAATCTCGGTCGCGATCCTTTCAAGTCGCTCGCGGCGTTCGTCGGCGTCGATCGTGGCCGGCAGCGGGGCAAGGATCGCTCCGCCGCTGGCAAGTGCTGATGAGGCTGCCAACCGCTCCTCCCTGAATAAATATTCATGTGTGCATTGACATTCGATACTACGCATGGTCGAAGACGCACGTCAAGCCGCATGAGCAAAAATTTCTGCGACGGGCGCAGGAATTATCCGGGCGCGCGGTAACTGGACATTGTGGAGCGTCATGAATATTTATTCATGCATCGCCGATCCGAATGGGAGGGTGGGGCGACCATGAGTTGGACGGACGAGCTTCGAACCATCGCGCGGGTCGCCCAGCTCTATTACGAGGACGGATTGAAGCAGGCGCAGATTTCGGAGCGCCTGCATGTCTCGCAAGCGACCGTATCGCGGCTTCTGAAGAGGGCGGAAGACGTGGGCGTCGTGCGGGTGACGATCGTCGCTCCGCGAGGCACGTATCCGGAATTCGAGTTGGCGCTACGCCAGCGCTATGCTCTCAACGAGGCGATCGTGGCGGAGTGCTTCGAGGATCGCGAGGAAGCGATCCTTTCGGCAATAGGATCTGCCGCCGCGCATTACTTCGAGACGACGATGGGCGAAGGCGAGGTCATCGGCATCTCGTCATGGAGTTCGTCCCTCCTGCGCATGGTCGACGCTATCCATCCGATGAAGCGCCCTCGGGCCGAGCGCGTGGTGCAGATTCTCGGCGGGCTCGGCGACCCGTCCGTGCAGAGCCATGCAACTCAGCTCACGACGCGGCTCGCTGCGCTCACCGGAGCCGAGGCTCAGTTGCTTCCGGCTCAGGGCGTGGTGAGTTCGGCGGCGGCCCGGCTCGTCATGCTCGGCGACGTTTACGTGCGCGCCGCGATGGATCAGTTCCGTCGGCTGACGATCGCTCTCGTCGGCATCGGCGCGCTGCAGCCCTCGGTCATGCTCGCCAATTCGGGCAATGCTTTCACCAACGGAGAGCTGCAGGACCTCGCAAAGCGAGGTGCAATCGGGGACATTTCCTTGCAGTTTTTCGATCGCGACGGCGCGCCGGTGCACGGACCGCTCGACGATCGGGTCATCGCCGTAACCCTCGAGGAGCTGAAAAAGACGCCTCGTGTCGTGGGCGTCGCTGGCGGCGACCGCAAGGTCGAGGCGATCCGCGCCTGTCTGAAAGGCGGCCTCATCAATGTGCTCGTCACCGACAAGTTCACGGCCGGGAAGCTGCTCTAGCGGTTCAAATCAAACGCTCCGCGCCAGCGGGTGTTCAAGGCCGAGCCTGTACGCGTGGAAACCGCCCTGAGCTGGCATTGATCGAGGCGCCCGTAGAACATCGCCATGGGTGGATTTCTATCAGTCAAAGCCGCCACCCCGGACGGCCAATGTGCGCAAAGCACGGGGCATTCGGCGACGGCTTCGCGAACAGGTCATACCCGACCCTTGGCTGCACTTCCCACTCGGTCCCGGAACGGGAGGGTTGCGCCAAGGAGTGACCGCGCGGGCAAGCGGCAGGTGTCGCGCAGCACCCAAGCCATCGAGTGGCAAACAACGTGCACTTTTATGGCAGCTAGTTTGCAACAGTCTGGACGGTCCAACCGCCGTTCATGATGCAAAGCGAGAGGCTTTGATCGACGGCCGCGTCGAGCAGGTTCGCGCTAGAATCCGCGCCCAGGATCGCGCCCCACCCCAATCATGGGAAAGCAGGTTCGTGTCGGTTTTTCTTCAAATTTCGTGCCCGCGATAAAACCAATATTCCGTCGTTATCGCTATCAATTACCCGTTTTCTGATGATGGCGCGGCCGGATGCCAAAGGGATGACTGCCACTGCTGGAATGGGGGATGGATCGCGGGGTCGCCTGACGCGGGCGGGCTCCTGCGCGCGATCCGTGACGCGGACTTGCATTCGTCGATCTTCAACGGCCGCCGCAGAGGCGGAAACTCAGGGAGGCTCCCATGACGTCCCCGATCATGCTCGGCGGATTCACCACCAACGGCGCCATTTCCGAGACGGCGGCCGCGCCGACGACGGTTGCCTCCTACATTGCGCATCAGACGGCCCTTGATGCGGGGGGCGACATCGCGATCGCCGACACGGCGGCCGCCATTTCCGCCAGTTTCGACGCACTCAACGCCGACGCCAACGTGAGCTCGATTACGCTCACCGACGGCGGAACGCTCGAACTGACCGCAGCCGAGGCGCTCGGCGATACGCATGCGCTGAGCGCGATCACGAATGCGTCCTACGCGATCGCCGTCGTCGACTCCGCCGCGAATATCTCAGCCAACTTCGACGCGCTGAACGAGGACCCGAACATCGCCTCGATCGCCTTGGCGGCCGGCGGATCGCAGACGCTGACGCTGACGCTGAGCCTGGCGCAAGCGACGAACGACACGCGCGCGCTTGGGGAAATCCTCTACCCATACGCGATCACGATCGCCGATAGCGCCGCCGATCTTGCGGCGCTCACCACGGCGGCGATCGCGAACCTTTCCGATCTCGGCGTCACGATGCTCCAGGCGGTCGACAAGGACGTCGCGCTCACGACGGCGCAGAAGCAGGCGCTCGGTGCGGCAGGAATTGCCTTCGAGCAGCCGTTCAGCGGGGGCAGCGTGGAGGTGACCGCCTATCGCGCGAGCGGCGCCGTCAAGAGTGTCGAGTATCTGGGTATCGTCAGCGCGGCCTATACGTCCTACACGGTCGGCTATGGGGCCAACGGCAAGCCGCTCAGCGCGTCTTACAGCAACGGGATGATGGCAGCCTGGACCTATGAAGCGGACAGCTCCTACGAGATCGCCTACGTCGGCGTGACCGGCGAGCCCTACACGTCATACACGGCAGTCTACGCGGCGAACGGCCAGCTGGAGAGCGCGTCCTACGGCAACGGCATGACGGCGGTCTGGACGTATAACGCGGACGGCTCCTATCAAATCGCCTACGCCGGCGTGACCGGCGAACCCTACACGTCATACACGCTGGTCTATGGGGCGAATGGAAGGCCGCAAAGCGCATCGTACAGCAACGGGATGACGGCGGCGTGGACCTACAATCCGGACGGCTCCTACGACATCGCCTATTCCGGCGTCACCGGCGCGCCCTACACGTCCGACACGGCGGTCTACGCGGTGAACGGCGAGCTGGAGAGCGCGTCCTACGGCAACGGCATGACGGCGGTCTGGACGTATAACGCGGACGGCTCCTATCAAATCGCCTATGCCGGCGTGACAGGCGAGGCGTACACGTCATACACGATGGCCTATAGGGCGAATGGAAGGCCGCAAAGCGCATCGTACAGCAACGGGATGACGGCGGCGTGGGCTTACAATCCGGGCGGCTCCTACGACATCGCTTATTCCGGCGTCACCGGCGCGCCCTATGCGTCCTACACGATCGAATACGGGGCGGACGGCAATCCCGAGAGCGCGACTTACAGCAATGGGATGAGCGCGGCCTGGACCTACAATTCCGACGGCAGCCACGAGGTGGTCTATCAAAACGTAGGCGGTCTCGCCTCGGCGAGTCCGGGTCAGGCCAGCGCCATTTATTCCGAGGATTTCAGCGGCGGAACGCTGGGCAGCAATACTGTTCCAGGCTGGACCGTGACTGGGAGCGTCAATAGCGTGGCGGTCGTCGACAGCGCCATCTATGTCGCGAACGCCGGCGGAATTGATGATACCGGTTCCGGGAATTTTCTAAGCTTCGGCACGGCCAATTCGCCCGACGACGGAGTCGCCACCAGCCCGGCGATCAGCGTCACCGCCGGCCAAACCTACGCCTTGACATTCGACTACGGCTCGTTCGGTTCTCCCTCGTCGGTCCAGTCGCTTGAGGTCGAGGTCAACGGCGTCCCCTTGACGACCGTGACGACCTCGGGCTCGACCAACGATTTGGCGACGGTGCTCAGCCCCTATTCGTTCAGCTTTGTTGCGCCGACGTCGTCGATCACCCTCTCGTTCCTCGACACAAGCGCCGTCACGAACGACGTTGATGGCCTGCTCGACAATGTGGCCGTTTCGACGACCAATGCGTCGTCGTACACGACTGCATATGACAAAAGCGGTACAGAGTTTGCAAAAGCCGCGGACATGCCCGACGGCTCTGGCGATCTCACCCTGAGCGCGAGTGGCGTGACGGTCTGGTCAGCGGCGAACGCATTGTCGGCGACGAGGGAGGGCGATCCTTTCGAGTTCACCACCCATTCAAACGAATTGATCGTCGCCAATGGCGTGAATTCGGAGACCTTCGCCTACGGCGCCGGCTTCGGCCAGAGCGCAATCTCCGCTTTCCAGGCCTCGGGCGGCTCGAACGACGTGATCCAGTTCAGCGCCTCGATGTTCGACGGGTTGAGCAATTCCAATTCCGCGGCACAAAATTGGGCGGACCTGCTGTCGAGCGGGGCGGCGGCGCAATCCGGCCCCAATGTGACGATCACGGACAGCTCTCGCGACGTCCTCACCCTCAAGGATGTCACCACGGCCATGCTCAGCGCTTCCGCGAACAGCGCTTTCAATTTCGTCTAGACTAATGCGCCGACAGGCATTGTCGCCGCTACGCGTCTGACCGGCGAGCGGGCGCCTCAAAGCGCTCGGCCGCACAGGAGAGAGCGGGGCGTTCGAGCAGAAGGCATACCTGTCGCGAACGACCGGAATTGGCGCTTCCTGCCCTTAGCGCCTACGGTCCCTTTCTGGTGGTCTCCGCCCGCACCGGGTCGGACAGGACATTAGCGGTCGGCGCCGGCTGTCCGCCCGAGTGGGGCGCCAGACGCCGGATTGGCGTCACGAGTTGCGCCGACTGGAACATCCTTCGAGGCCATTCGCTTCCCCAAAAGGCGCGTGAAAATGGGGCGCGATTGAGGCGACCTCGCAACCCAAAAGCTTCGCGTCGATCGGAACCGCCGACCGCCCTCTGTGACCGGGCATGACAAATCTAAGTATATGGCAAGACAATTTATGTTTAGATGAGAGCCGACCGAGATGTATTACAATTATCTATTCTAGAGGTCGGCGCAATATTGGAGTGAGTTGAATACTCCCATATCTCGGATTTGCTGCCTTAAGTTTGACAGTATCGTGAATAAACTAGGCGTCTATCGCAGCGTAAATGAGCTGCATGGAGGGAAAGATGGCGGAGGATTGATGGGCGTAAACTTGTCGGCGTCGGCGCCGGAGAGAGAAGTTGTTTGATCTGATCGAAGTTGAACTCACACGCATTTGTAGAACGGCGTAAGATACGGATGGCAAATTCCTGGTGTGTCTAATCGACATGGCGATACTGCAACCGAATCGCGTTGCTCGCTCTGAGGAAATAGCCAACGTTGTGACTCGTTCACAATTCCACGAGGCAGTTCATTTACGCGTCGTAGCGAGGTCTGGATAACTTAGCCTACGGTATTGATTATAACCTCATGCGACGTTGGTCGTCATCTCAAGTGTAGAGGACTCCGATCGGATATAGATAACGGCAATAACCAAACGTTACCGATGGTAATCCATGGTAGTTCGTGTATTTATCTTGTTAACAATGGCGATTTTCGCGTCTCCTGGGTATGCGGAGATTTGTGAGTTCGGCGATTCCACCATTAGCAGCGTTGACGGCCGAATTCACGAGATGAAGCTTCCCGACGATTCAACTTTCATCGTTATTGAAGAGGAGTCTTTGAACGAAGACGCGCGCGCAGGCGCAACCAGGCTATTTACCGACAGGTCGTCTTCCCCTGATGATATCGCCGATCGAGTCGCTCTGTTTTTGTTTTCAAATCAAGACGCGGTCAATATTGCGGAAAATAATCTCAACTTTCTACAAAAAAGTCTGCTTGGAAGACAGTCACCAGCATTTGTAGCCGTAGATATGTCATATAGGGAACTTGGCTATTTGCAGATGGCGGCATCTATTCTTTCGCTGCACCGGTACGCGCAAGTTAATGAGCTCGGGGCGAGAAGAGCACAATGGGATAAATTACTTCTCGTCACTGTCGGTCCCGTCATTTATCTTAGAACCCGAGAGCCGGAGCTGTTTCATGCGACCCCTCTCATGGCGATGGATGACCGAGCGCTCTCGCCTTTCCACCAGGCCCTGAGTTGGCGGGAACAAACGATTCCGGGATGGATGGAGGAGCTTGCCGGCAAAGCAGGCGTCAAGGAGACGAGCGTTATGAACGTTGGCCTAGGAAAACTTCCGGGCGGCCTGGGAAAACTTCCGGGAGGAGATGGCATTTTCGTGCTCAGCAACGGCTCATTGCCGGCGATCTCACCTGCGTTCGTGAGCGCGTGCGAAAAGTTGCGGAGCCCGCCGACCCCAGAACCCACTCCGGGCAAAATCGAGCAAGGCGATAATGTCCTGACGGCGAGAGAAGATACCGCCGCGGAGGAGCAATCGCGGAGCACAAGCAGAACCCAACTCCGGACGCGGCAGCCGGAAATTTACAGAACGACGAAGGAGACGGATCCCGAGGTCGCACGCAAGAATGCGATGGCGAGACACGCGCTTGCTTATTCCTGGGTGACCACTGATGGATCGGGCCGTCGCTGGGTTCACATCAGGCCGATTTATTATAGTCAGAAAGAATGACCGACCATACGGCCTCAAAACCAAGCTTGGGAATCAGGGGTCCGAACGCGCGCCCGCTCCTCCATCGTGCGTTGGCTGTCGTGAAACGCTTGATCCTGGGAGCGAATGCATGCTCGATGTCACGATCTCGATTGTCGCAGTCTTCGCTTGGACGGCCGGCGCTTTTGCCTCGGCTCGCGCCGAAACCAACAACGTCTATGACGATCATGCCGTCAGGCGTCGCCGAAGATGACGCGCGCCGGTCCGAGCTGGCCGCTCGCGGGGGGAATGTCCGGATTGTCGGCCCGCGCCAATCCGCCTGCACGGTGTTGCTCGCTCACATTCCCAACGACCGCATTTGCGTAACGCCGCAAGCCTCGGCAGCGCCAACAGGCGGCTCGTCCGGCGCGAGATATCCCTGCTTTGCGCGGAGCAGGGAATTTTAATTCCCTGCTCGGCGGAAAAAATTCCCTGCTCGGTCGCGCAGGGAATTTTCGTGGAAGAGCCTCTAATCCTTCAGCTTTTCGCTGCCGCTTTTCCGTAAACCGGCCAAAATAAGCGAATTTCCCTGCATTTTTCCCTGATACCAGCGAACTCGGAATTCGGCCGCGTCGAACGCTCCGGCTTCTCGGGGCCTGTTTCATGCGGGAACTCGAGAAGCCGGCGTGCTACTGTTCCCAGCATCATGGAGGAAGCAGGAATGTCGCGTTTCGCAGACAAGACCGTCGTCGTGACCGGCGCGAGCCGGGGCATTGGCGCGGCCATCGCCCGCAGGTTCGCCCGCGAAGGCGCCTCCGTTGTCGTCTCCGCGAACGAGCCTGCGGCCGAGACCGTCGCGGCCGAGATCGTGGCGTCCGGCGGCAAGGCGATCGCGCAATTCGCCGACGTGACGAAGATGGCCGACGTCGTTGAGCTCTACGACGCCGCCGAGCGCGCGTTCGGAGGCGTCGACGTCTCGGTCCAGAACGCCGGCGTCATCACCATCGCCCGGATCGAGGCGATGACCGAGGCCGAATGGGACAAGGTCATGGACGTGAACACCAAGGGCGTGTTTCTGTGCTGCCAGGAGGCGATTGCGCGGATGCGCAAGCACAAGCGCCGCGGGCGCCTCATCAACACCGCTTCCGGCCAGGCGCGCCAGGGCTTCATTTATACGCCCCACTATGCGGCGTCCAAGTTCGGCGTCGTCGGCATAACGCAAAGCCTCGCCAAGGAGGTCGCGAAAGAGGGCATCACGGTCAACGCCTTCTGCCCGGGCATTATCGAAACCGACATGTGGGCCTATAACGACGAGGCCTGGGGCAAGCTCCTGGGAACCTACAAGCCCGGAGAACTGATGGCCGAATGGGTTCGAGGAATACCGATGGGTCGGGCCGGCACAGGCGAGGACGTCGCGGGGCTGGTGACCTTCCTTGCGAGCGACGACGCGGCCTACATCACCGGGCAGACGATCAACGTCGATGGCGGATTGATCATGTCTTGATCGTTGCGGAAAGCGTCGCCTTGCCCTCTGCGACCGGACGCAGCCGGATATGCAAGCGGTCAGGCGCAACTGTCAATTCGAGCCCGTCGTAGTCGTTGACGGCGAATTGCCCGGACAAAGGCTGATGCGCCTGCCCCGACGCGATCACGACGACCTCGGCGCCGGCCGCTATCGCCGACTCGATTCCTGCGGCGGCGTCCTCGAAGACGATGCAGTCCCGCGCCTCGAAGCCGAGCCGTTTAGCCCCGAGGAGGTAGCAATCGGGCGCGGGCTTGCCCGCCGCGACGTCTTCGCCGCTGACCAGAGTGGCCGGAACCGAAAGGCCGGCCGCGCTGAGGCGCGCCCGCGCCAGAGCTCGCGGGGCTGAACTGACGACCGTCCAGCGGTCGGCCGGGAGCGCAGCGAGGAACGCGATCGCGCCGGCGATCGGCGTAACGCCATCGACATCCTCGACCTCCTCGCGCTCGATGAATTTGGCCTCGACCGATGGGTCGAGACCAGGAATAGCCAACCGCCGCACCGTATCGATCGCGCGCACGCCGTGGATCGTCGGAAGCAGCGCAGCGAAGTCCAGCCCGTGCCGCCGCGCCCAGCGGCCCCAGATGCGCTCCATCGGACGACTGGAGTTCGAGCAGCGTTCCGTCCATGTCGAACAGGAACGCCGCCGCCGACTTCGGCTTCATACCGTTTCTCCCCAGATTGACTCCAGCGGCCGCCCAACCATTGGCGCGCCGCGCCGTCGTGTGGCCATTAGGCGAAGATGCGCGTGGCGGCAACGTGCGCATGATATTGTGAGCGGCGAGCCTCCGCCGCGCCGGAACACGCGGGGGACCGTTGAGGAGCCAAGAGACGATGCTGATCGGAATCGATTGGGGCGGCACCAAGATTGAGGGCGTAGCCATGGAGCCGGACGGGACCGAATTGGCGCGCGTCCGCGAGGCGACGCCGCGGCACGACTATTTCGGCTGCGTTGGCGTCATCAAAGGAATGATCGAAGGAATGGAGACCAAGCTCGGCCGCCGGGGAAGCGTCGGCATCGGGATACCCGGATCGCTCGAGCCGAAGAGCCGGGTCGGCAAAGGCGCGAGTTCGACTTGGCTGCTCGGACGGCCGGTCGAGAAGGATCTGATCGAGGCTCTTCAGCGCGAGGTCCGCGTCGAGAACGACGCGGATTGCTTTGCCGCTTCCGAAGCCGTCGACGGCGCCGGCGTTGGCTTTAATGTTGTTTTCGCCGTTATCCTTGGATCGGGCGCGGGAGCGGGAATTGCGGTTAACGGGTCCGCTCATCACGGGCCGAACAACAGCTGCGGCGAGTGGGGCCACAATCCGCTCCCGACGCCCAATGTCACCGAGCTTCCAGGCGCGCCATGCTATTGCGGAAGGCACGGTTGCATGGAGACCTGGGTCTCAGGCCGAGCGTTTGAAGCAGAATACGAACGACACACCGGGACCCGACTGCTTGCACAGGCGATCATCGAATTGAAACGGAAGGGCGATCACCTGTCGACTTTCCTCTGGCGCCGATACGTCGATCGCGTCGCAAGGGGTCTGGCGATCGTCGTGAATACAATGGACCCGGACGTTTTTGTCATGGGCGGCGGAATGTCGAACATCGACGAACTTTACGAGGATCTGCCCATCGAGCTTCCCAAGCACACATTCTCGACGGTCTTCCACACGCCGATACGAAAGGCCGTGCATGGAGACTCGAGCGGAGTGAGGGGCGCAGCCTGGCTGTGGAGATAGATTGAACTGCCGGATTCCAAGAGGGTGCAAATGGATAAGTCCTCGATCGCGTCGCGCTATGCTCTGGCTCTGCAACTGATCCGCGAGGCAGGAGATTTCGCGCACGACTATTTTCGCCGCCGTGAGTCCCTGACGATCAAGAGCAAGGGCTTGCAGGATATGGCGAGCGAGGCGGATCTGAATACGGAATTGTTGATCAGGGAGAAGCTTGCCGCAGCGTTTCCGGAGGACGGCTTCTTAGGCGAGGAGACGGGCGCCATGCAGTCCGCGCCCGGGCAGGCCGTGTGGGTCGTGGACCCGATCGACGGGACACAGCCCTTCATCAGCGGCTTGTCGGGCTGGTGCGTTTCAATCGCTTTCGTTTTCGACAACGCGCTCAAATTCGGAGTGGTGTACGCGCCGGCTCGCGATGAACTCTTTGCAGGCGGCGACGGATATCCGGCGACATTGAACGGCGCCCCCGTCGGGCGACACCCGGGCCGGGCCATCACGGATGGCCTTGTGGGGGTCGGCTACTCGCCCCGGGTCGCGCCGGACGAATTCCTGCCGATTTTCGGGCGTCTCCTCAAGGCGGGTGGAATGTTTTTCCGGGAAGGCTCGGGCGCGCTTACGCTCTGCTATGTGGCCTGCGGCCGACTGATCGGCTACATCGAGCCCCACATCAACTCATGGGATTGCCTCGGCGCCCTTGCGGTCACGCACGCCGCAGGCCTGAAGACCAACAATTTTCTTGCCGACAACGGGCTGCATGTCGGCAACAGACTCGTCGCCGGGAATGACGAGGTCTACGTGGCCCTCGAGGAGGTCTACTCAATCCGGAAAAAGGTGTCCTGAACCCCCGCCTAGGCAGCCAGAGCATCTGCAGGCGGCGCCATCGCCCCCGTCATCATCGCCACTGCATCCGACATCGTGACCTTCTTCGGGTCGACGACGGTCAGCCGCCGCCCAAGACGATGGATGTGGATACGATCGGCGACCTCGAACACGTGCGGCATGTTGTGCGAGATGAGGATGATCGGCAGCCCGCGCTTCTTCACGTCGAGGATGAGCTCGAGCACCCGGCGCGACTCCTTCACGCCGAGCGCCGCCGTCGGCTCGTCCATGATGATGAGCCGCCTGGCGAAGGCGGCAGCGCGAGCCACAGCGACGCCCTGCCGTTGGCCACCCGACAATGTCTCGACCGGCTGGTGGATATTCTGGATGGTCATCAGCCCGAGTTCGTTCAGCTTCTCGCGGGCGAACTTCGCCATCCTCGCCTTGTCGGTCGCCCGGAACCAGGTTCCGAGCACGCCGGGCGCGCGGGGCTCGCGCCCGAGGAACATGTTGTCGGCGATCGACAGCGCCGGCGACAGCGCGAGGGTCTGGTACACGGTTTCGATGCCCGCCTCGCGCGCGGCGATCGGCGAGGTGAAATGCACGACCTCTCCGCCGAGGCGGATTTCGCCTGAGTCCGGGATCACCGCGCCGCAGATCGCCTTGATCAGGGTCGACTTGCCGGCGCCGTTGTCGCCGATAACCGCGAGGATTTCGTTCGGGTAGAGATCGAAATCCGCGTGGTCGAGCGCGGTGACCCGGCCATAGCGCTTGACGAGTTGGCGGCCGGTGAGAATGGGTTCGATACTCACTTCGAGACCCTCCGGATCCATTGGTCGAGGGCGACCGCGATGATGATCAGAACGCCGATGGCGAATTCCTGCCACAACACATCGAGCCCGGCGAGCGACACCGCCGAGCGGAAGACGCCGACGATCAGCGCGCCTACCACGGTGCCGACGATCGAACCGCGGCCGCCAAACAGGCTGGTGCCGCCGATCACCACCGCGGTGATGCTGTTGAGGTTCATGTTCTCGCCTGCCGTCGGACTGATCGCGCCGACGCGGCCGATCAACGCCCAGCCGGCGATTGCTGCGATGAGCCCGGCCACAATATAAACGCTGAGCAGAACGCGATCGGTGTTGATGCCGGCGAGCCGAGCGGACTCTGGATCGTCGCCGGTCGCATAGACATGCCGTCCATAGGCCGTGCGATTGAGAATGTACCACACGACGGCGGCTACCAGCAGCATGAGGAACGTGCCCCACATGATCTGCGCGCCGGCGATGTCCCAAGTATTGCCCATCATACTCAGGAACGGCGATTTGTCGTCGATGTCCTGCATGCCGATGGTTTCGCTCTGCGAATAGAAGGTGTTGAGGGCGCCGATGATGCTGAGCGTGCCGAGCGTGACAATGAAAGGGGGCATCCTCAACCGCGTGACGAGCGCGCCATTGAGAAGGCCGAAGGCGGAGCCACAGACAAGACCGAGCGGAAAGGCGAGGATGGTCGGAACCCCGTCGATCACACCGAGCCGCCCCATCACGACGGAAGAGATGACCATGATGACGCCGATCGACAGATCGATGCCGGCGGTCAGAATCACCAGGGTCTGGCCGATCCCAAGGATGCCTGTCACCATCACCTGGGTCAAAATGGTCGAGACGTTGCTGGCCGCGGTGAACCGCGAAGGATTGACCGAAACACCGAGCAGCAGGCCGAGGGCGAGCACGACGAAAGGAACCGTCGTGGGATAGACATGCAGGAAGCGCTGGAGCCGCTGGAGAAGCGTAAGTTTCTGTTCGTCGAAGGAGGCGACAGACGCGGATGCCCCCGTCAGCACCTTCTCGAATTCCTGCGGCGCCGGACGGCCTGACGCTTCGCTCATCGCTTCCTCGTTCGTTTCCCGATTTCGTTGCGTCCTGTGAGGGCGGCCCCGCGGGGGGTTCGCGGCCGCCGCCCCTTTTGATTTAGAGCAGTAAGCTCCAATCGTCGGACGAAATCAACCCCAGCAGAGCTTCATCCCCTCGTCGGTGGTGATCGACGGGACGCCGGGCGCCGGATGATCGGTGATCAGCTTCTCGCCACTGTCGATGCTGTGCGGCTTCGCACCTTTCTTGAGGTAGTCGGCGATTTGCTCAACCCCGTCAGCGGCCATGAGCAGCGGGTACTGTTGCGTGGTGGCGCCGATGATGCCGTCCTTGACCCACTTCACGCCTTGGCAGCCTCCGTCGATTGCGACGATCAGCGTCCCCTTCTCCTTGCCGGCAGCCTTGAGAGCCGCATATCCGCCGTACGCGGCCGGCTCGTTGATCGCATAGACCACGTCGATGTGGTCGGCCTTTTGCAAAATGTTCTCCATCGCTTTGCGCCCGCCCTCGGTCGAGCCCTGGGTGACGTCGGACCCGACGATTTGCGGGCTGTCGCTCTGCGAATAACGTTTGACGTCCTTGACCGGAACGCCGAAGCCCTCAAGGAAACCGTTGTGCCGGAAATAGTCGACCGAAGGCTTGTTCACGTCTCCGTCGAGCGTTGCGATCTTCGCAGTCTTGGCCTTGTCGCCGAGCGTCGCCTTCGCCCATTCGCCGATCAGTTCTCCCGCCTTCAGGTTGTCGGTGCCGATGTTGGCGTCGGCGGCGCTCGGCGGGTCGAGGGAGGTGTCGAGGGTGATGACGACGATGCCGGCCTTGCGGGCCTTCTCCACCGTCGGCACGATCGCCGTCGAGTTGCTCGGCACCAGCAAGATGCCCTTGGCGCCGGCGGCCATCAACTGTTCGATCGCAGCGACCTGGGTGTCGTTGTCGCCGTCAAACTTGCCGGCATACGCTTGTGGCGTGAAGCCGAGTTCCTTGGCCTTGGCCTCGAAGCCTTGTTTCATCTTGACGAAGAAAGGATTGGTGTTGGTCTTGGTGATCAGGCCGACGATGTCGGCTGCGTTCGCGCTCCCGCCGATCAGCGCAACAGACAAAGCAACCGCGGCAGTCTTAGCGAAAATTCCTGAAATCTTGGACACAGCTTCCTCCCTGTCGGTGACCCTGATGGCAACTGGCGCTCGCGAGTTTTCGCTCGCGAGCGCCAGTTCCATATTTTTAGGCGATTAAGCTCCGGTCGTCGGACGAAATCAACCCCAGCACTTCTTCATGCCTTCGTCGACGCTGATCGAAGGAACGCCCGAGACCGGATGATCGGTGACGAGCTGCTCGCCCGTGTCCTTGCTGACCGGCTTCTTGCCCGACTTGATGTACTCGGCGATCGCCTCGACACCGTCGGAGGCCATCAACAGCGGGTATTGCTGGGAGGTCGCGCCGATGATTCCGTCCTTGACCCACTTGACGCCCTGGCAGCCGCCGTCGACCGCGACGATCAACACGCCCTTGTCCTTCCCGGCGGCCTTGAGCGCCGCGTAACCGCCGTAGGCGGCGGGCTCGTTGATCGCATAGACGAGGTCGATGTGATCAGCCTTCTGCAGGATGTTCTCCATCGCCTTGCGGCCGCCCTCGGTCGAACCCTGCGTAACGTCGGAGCCGACGATCTGCGGGCTGTCGCTCATGGCGTAGTGCTTGGGATTCTTGACCGGAATGCCGAATCCGGTGAGGAAGCCGTTATGACGCAAGTAGTCGACCGACGGTTCGTTCGCGGCGAGATCGAGTGTTGCGATCTTGGCGGTCTTGGCCTTGTCGCCGAGCGTCGCCTTGGCCCACTCGCCGATCAGCTCGCCGGCCTTGAAGTTGTCGGTGGCGAACAGCGCGTCGGCCGCGGTCGGCGGATCGAGCGGCGTGTCGAGGGTGATGACGAGGACGCCGGCCTTGCGGGCCTTCTCAACTGTCGGCACGATCGCGGTCGAGTCGCTAGGCACCAGCAGGATGCCCTTGGCGCCGGCGGCCATAAGCTGCTCGATCGCAGCGACTTCTCCGTCGTTGTCGCCGTCGAACTTGCCGGCGTAGGCTTGCGGCGTGAGGCCGAGCTCCTTGGCCTTCGCTTCGAAGCCGGCCTTCATCTTGACGAAGAACGGGTTGGTGTTGGTTTTCGTGATCAGGCCGACTATCGGCCCGGCGGCAAACGACGGCGCCGACGAAATCGCGAGACTCAGCGCGGCGCGGCGGTCGCAAAAATACCAGAGATTTTTGACACTAGTCTTCCTCCCTATTGCAGGTCTAAGCTGCGGCGGTTTGCGGACGCACCCGCAAGACGACCCGATGCGATTGGGCTCTCCGACCCGGCTCGCGTCGTCGTCTTCGCATTGCGCCAGAGTTTGCGGCAAGAGTCAAGAATAATTATATCCGATGGATTTATTCTTGACAGGCGACCGCATTCCGGTAAAGCTGAGACGACCGGCAAAAGTAAAAGGCAACCGAAAGGCGGAGGAATGAAGGCGGCGCGGAACGGTTCGCGCGCGGACTCGGCTCGCACCGTCGAAGCCCACGGCGAGACGCAGTCCCCGCCCGCGTCGGCATCCTTCGGCGCCATCGCGGGCGGCGCCGATCAGGCGGGCGTGCGCGTCTATAATGAAAGGCTTTTGCTGACTCTGGTGCGGCGCTTTGGGCCGTTGTCGAAAATCGAGGTAGCGAGACTGACGGGATTATCGGTGCAATCGACCTCGGCGATCATGAACCGGCTCCAGGCGGACGGGCTCCTGAAGCGCGAGGCTCCGTTGCGCGGACGGGTCGGACAACCGACTGTTCCAATGTCGCTCGATCCCGAGGGCGCCTATTCGTTCGGCCTCAAGATTGGCCGGCGCAGTTGCGACCTCGTGTTGATCGATTTTCGGGGCGCGGTCCGACGCCGCAGCCACCGCACCTTCGCCTATCCCACCCCGGAGATGGTCCTCGATTTTGTCCGCTTCGCCCTGCCCCCGCTTGTGGATGGGCTGAACGACGCGCAAAAGCGGCGGATCGCCGGGCTTGGCGTCGCTGCGCCCTTTCACCTGTGGACCTGGGAGGCGGAAATCGGCGCCCCCGCCGGCGCCATGGCCTCGTGGCGCGACTTCGACGTCGAACGGGAAATCGCGACGGCGTGTCCCTACCCCGTCTTGCTTTGCAACGACGCGTCGGCCGCCTGCGCCGCCGAGTTTTTCTTCGGACGGGGCTGGCGATACCGCGACTTCCTGTATTTCTTCGTCGGCGCTTTCATAGGTGGCGGCCTGGTGCTGGATGGGGCGCTGCGGCTCGGGCGGACTGGCAACGCGGGCGCGCTCGGATCGATGCCGGTGGTGGCGAAGAGCGAAGGCGGACTCCCGCAACAACTCATCGCCTGCGCCTCCATCTATCAGCTTGAACGCCGGCTCGGACGCGCAGGCATCGACGCCTCGTCGATCTGGGCGACGCCGGACGCATGGGCGGACTTCGGGTCCGATCTCGACGCCTGGATCGAGGAAGTGGCTTCGGCGCTGGCCTATGCGTTGGTCGCAGCAATCTCTGTCATTGACTTCGAGGCGATCGTCATCGACGGCGCGATGCCGTCGAGCGTGCGCGACCGGCTGACCGCCCTCACCGCCAATATTTTCCGAGGTCTCGACCGTCGCGGACTGAGCGAGGTTGAAATCGTATCCGGCTCCATCGGAGCGGACGCACGCGCGGTCGGGGGCGCCGCGTTGCCGCTGATCAAGAATTTCGCTCGCGACCGCGAGGTTCTTTTCAAGGACGCGGTAAGCCAGGCGGGTTGAATAAGCGGGCGGCGACGTCTACCGATCGGATCGCGCCGGACGTCGTACAATAGAAACTGCGCCACCGCGACGACCGTCCATGGGTCAAACGTACTGAGAGGCGTCATGGCTGCACGCAACGTCAAGGTTGAGCCGTTCGATCTCGTCGTCTTCGGCGGCACCGGCGATCTCGCCTTCCGCAAGCTGTATCCCGCGCTGTTCCACCGTGAGCACAGCGACCAGTTCACCGAACCCACCCGGATCATCGGAGTATCGCGCCGCCATCTCGATCGCGGCGACTTCCGCGCGAGGGTCAAGGACGCCTTGGTGAAATTTAAGGCCGTCGACGCCGACGGTGGACCGACATTGGAGCGTTTTCTCTCTCGCCTCGACTATGTTTCCGCCGACGCCACGAGCGAGGCCGGCTGGAGCGATCTTAATTCCCTGCTCGGTCCGGACGAGCGCATCCGCGCCTTCTATCTGGCGACGGCGCCGGACCTGTTCTGCCCGCTGGCCAAGCGCATCGGCGCGGAGGGCCTGAAGACGGCCCGCTCCCAAATCATCGTGGAAAAGCCGATCGGCCGCGACGGCGCGAGCGCAGCAGTGATCAACGACGAGATCGGCTCTGTGTTTCCCGAGGGCTGCATCTTTCGCATCGACCACTACCTCGGCAAGGAGTCGGTGCAGAACCTGATGGCCTTGCGCTTCGCCAACATTCTGCTCGAGCCGCTGTGGAACAGTGCCCATATCGACCATGTGCAGATCACGGTGGCCGAGACGCTCGGCGTCGAAGGACGCGGCGACTATTACGACCAGTCTGGAGCGATCTGCGACATGGTGCAGAATCACATGATGCAGCTCCTCTGCCTCGTCGCGATGGAGCCCCCGAATTCGCTCGACGCGGATTCGCTGCGCGACGAGAAGGTGAAGGTGCTCAAGGCGCTCCAGCCGATCGACGAGACCAACGCCGCGGCGCTCACCGTGCGCGGGCAGTACCGCGCGGGCTTCGCCGACGGCGGCCCGGTTCCAGGCTACCTGCACGACATCGGCAAGCATAACAGCGACACCGAAACCTTCGTGGCGCTCAAGATGGGCGTCGCCAACTGGCGCTGGGCCGGCGTCCCCTTTTACCTGCGGACCGGCAAGCGGCTGCCGCAACGCTTCTCCGAGATCGTCGTCGGATTCCGCCGCGTACCGCACATCATCTTCGACATGCCTTCGGACGCCATTCCGGCGAACCGCCTGGTCATCCGGGTGCAGCCGGACGAGGGCATCAAGCTCTGGATCATGGTCAAGGAGCCCGGCCCCGGCGGAACGCGCCTGGTGCACCTGCCTCTCGACTTGAGTTTTATCAAGGCCTTCGGTATGGCGTCGGCGGACGCCTACGAGCGTCTGCTTATGGACGCAATCCGCGGCAATGCGGCCCTCTTCATGCGGCGCGACGAGGTCGAGGCCGCGTGGAACTTCATCGATCCGATTCGGGAGGCCTGGACCCACGCACAGGAGCCGCCGCGGCCTTACGCCGCCGGCACCTGGGGGCCCAACGCGTCGGTCGCGTTGATCGAGCGAGACGGACGGACCTGGAATGAGGAATATGAGGATGCAGAGTGAGCTGCAGCGGCGCGATTTCGCAGACGGCGAGGACCTCGCGCTCGAACTGGCCGACTGGACGGCCGAACGGCTGCGCGCCGCTATCGCGGAACGAGGCGCGGCGCTGCTCGTCGTCTCGGGCGGCAAGTCGCCGGCGCGCTTCTTCGAGGCGCTCTCGAGCATGCCCCTCGACTGGACGCGGGTCGAGGTCACGCTGGCGGACGAACGGCGGGTCGGCGAGGACAGCCCGCGACTGAACGCCCGCCTCGTCCGGGACGACCTCTTGCGCAATCATGCGACGGTCGCGCGCTTCACACCGCTCGCCGACGCCCGGCTCACCGAGAGCCAGGAGCTTGTCGCCGCAGGCGCGCGCATCGCCTGCCTTCCGCTTCCTGCCGACGTCGTCGTGCTCGGCATGGGCGATGACGGCCACACCGCGTCATGGTTGCCGGGCGCCGAAGGGCTCGCCGAGGTAATGGATCCGGGCGCGCGACAGCTCGTCGCCCCGGTCGAGGCGGTTGGCCCCTACGAGCCGCGGCTGACCCTGACCGGCAGGGTCATTCTCCGCGCCAAGGCGATCGCGCTGCTCATCGAGGGCGAAGCCAAGCTTCGTGCGCTCGCCGCGGCGCTTGAGGGCGGACCGGACGAAGAGATGCCGATCCGCGCCGTGCTGCGTCGAGCCGACGACCGGCTAACGGTGTTCAGCGCGGCGCGGGCGTGATCAGGCCGCCGAACCGGCCGAGTTCGTCGCGGCGGCGCGGTTTGTTGACGCGGAAAAATTCCCTGCTCTATCGCAGGGAATTCGCGCCGGATTTGGCCTTTTTGCGGCAGAATTCGAGCCGAAAACTCATTTAGTTTCATATTCTTACGGCAAAATTCCCTAAGCGGAGGAACAGGGAATCTTTCTCACCGAGCAGTGAATTTGGTTCTGTGCGTCAAGTTCTGCAAAGACGGTCATGGATGGGCCGGGTTAGGCGGCTTGGCGGAGGTGGATTTTCTTGAGCTCCCTGAGGTCGTTCATGTTGAGGTAGCGGTGGGCCTCGAGCCAGTTCTCGTGGGTCTCGACGGCCAAGGCCCTGACAAGTCGCAGGCAGGCCTGGGCATTGGGAAAGATGCGCACGACGCGGGTCCTGCGTTTGATTTCCTCGTTGAGGCGTTCGAGCATGTTGGTGCTCTTGAGATGCTTATGATGCTGGCGAGGGAGCCTGTAGAAGGTGAGGGTTTCTTCGATGGTTTCCTCGACCCATGCGACGAGCTTGGGGTAGCGGGGGCCATTGGGACAGGGAGGCTGGGGGCCTCCTCGATCGAGCGGCGGTCGTAAAGCCAGCGCAATTCCGCAGGCAGTCGTCGTCGGCCTTGCGCGGCAGATGTCGTTGGGAGAATGGAGTAGCACCGTAAAGGCGGTTCGGAAGGACTTCGCGGACGGCCGAGCGGAGCCCAGCATGATCGTCGGCGACGACGAATTCGACGCCGGCAAGGCCGCGCCGGCGCAGGCGAAAAGTCTTTCCAGGAGGAGCGGCTTCCCGGAGGAAAGGCTCGGCAAGGCGGGCCTCAAAGGAGGGTTTCGTCCAGGCGCTTGTTGATGGCGGAAATGGCGCTGGCCGAGAAGGCGTGGCCGCAGAGTTCCTCAGTGATCGCCTTGACCTTGCGGGTCGAGACGCCCTGCACGTACATCTCGGCCAGGGTCGCCACCAGCGCCTGCTCGGAGCGCTGATAGCGTTCGAAGAGTTCGGTCGAGAACCCCCTCGCGGTCCTGCGGCACGCGCAGCTCGAGCTTGCCGACGCGGGTGACAAGGGTGTATAGCCGGAGCGGTAGCCAAGGCGCGCTGCGGTGCGCTCGCTCTTCTCGGCCCCGACCGCGTCCGTCATCTCAGCTTCCAGCATCTCCTGCATCACGGCGCGCACGATCTCGCGCAGCCCATCCGGGCTGGAAAAGCTCGTTGACGGCGGCGATAGGCTTAGCTTCGGTCTTGGTCATGGCGGCGGTTCCCCCTCGAATTGGACATCACCAGCTTGCCATGACCGTCTTCGCCCCTCATTTTAACCTTCAACAATACTGAATTTTATTTGCCTGAAGAGGGAATTAATTGCGCGGATCACAAGATTCTCGGAGAAGCCGAAATTCCGATCGCACTGAGCCCTCACCCCCGCGCCCTCCCCCGTGAATGGAAGAGCGGAAAGATCAGGCCTTGACGAACGGGCAGCCGCCCTTGTCGAGGGGGCGAAAGGCATCCTCCGGCTTGATCGTCGACACGCGCTCGAAATAGTCCCAGGGATATTTCGACTCGGCAGGGGTCTTCGCCCGATAGAGATACATCGGGTGGAGCTTGCGCCCGTCGATGCGGATGATGCCCTTGCCGAACAGCGGATCGTCGGTCGGAATCGCCTTCATGGCGTCGACCAGCTTGATCCCGTCCGCGGCGCTCTTCGTCACCGCCATCGCCTTCATGAGGTGTTCGGTCGCCGCATACATGCCGGCATGCATGTCGTTGGGCATCATCTTCTTCGGGTCGGCCGCCTGGAATCTCTTGGCGAACGCCCGGGTTCCGTCGTTCTCGTCCCAGTAGAAGCCGGTGCAGATCATTGCCCGGTCGACCACGTCGAGGCCGAGCGAGGGGATATTGGTCACGTTGAGCGTCAGGCCGGCGAGACGCTGCTTCGCCCCGAGGCCGAATTCGTGCGCCTGCTTGAAGCAAGTGCTGGTGTCGCCTCCGGCGTTGGCGAAGGCGACCACGTCGGCGCCGGAGTTTTGCGCCTGAAGCAGGAAGGAGGAAAAGTCCGGGGTGTTGAGCGGATGGCGGACCGAACCGACGACGGAGCCGCCCGAGGTCTGAATCGCGGCGGCGCAGTTGGCTTCGATGTCCTTGCCAAAGGCGTAGTCGGCGGTGATGAAGAACCATGTCTTCCCGCCCGCCTCCGTCACCGCCTTCCCGAGCCCATGACCCCAGGCGTAGGTGTCGTAGGTCCAGTGGACGAAATTCCTGGAGCATTTCGGACCGGTCATCACGGAGGAGCCGGCGCCCGAGCCGATGACGGCCTTGTTCTTCTCGTTTGCGACCGCGAGCACCGCCAGCGCGACGGCGGAATTCGGTAGGTCCATGATCACGTCGACGTTTTCCGTGTCGAACCATCGCCGCGCAATCGCCGCCCCGACGTCGGGCTTGTTCTGATGATCGGCGGAGATGATCAAGACCGGCACGCCGAGCTTGGCGGAGAAGTCATCCACTGCGAGCTGCGCCGCCACCACCGAGCCGATGCCCTGGTAGTCGGAATAGACGCTCGACATGTCGTTCATGACTCCGATCTTGAGCGGGCGCGGCGTGTCGGCGCGGCTTGCGCGGGAGGCAAGCACGAGCGCCGCCCCGCCGATGAGGACTTGGCGGCGATTGGGCGCGGTCGTGAATTCCATCCGTTCCTCCCGATTGTCGGTTCTGGCGCGGCGAGTGCGCCGCCGTGACCAGAGGGGATAGTGAAAGATACGCGCGCCTGCAAGGCGACGCCGGCGTGTCGCCACCTCGCTTTCTAGAAGAGATGGCGCGTGAAGCGACGAGCCACGCAGACGGCGCACCACCTCCTCGCGCGTCAGCTCCTTGAAGAGAAGCGTGGCGACGGCGGACGCGTCGACGACCTTATCGGTCAAGGTCTTCGCGGATTAGGCGCGCTGCTTCGTCACAGCGTGAAAGGCTGAGCTTGCTGACCTTAGCGGCGACCTCGTCGACCGACAATTTGCGCGGCGCGAAGGCGTCGCCGCGACCAACGCCCACAGTTCGCCCTGCAGCGAGCGATGATTGGCCTTGGCGCGCTCGCGAAGCCGCTTCACCTGCTCTTCCGGCACTCCTTTGATGGAAAGGTCCACGGGCTCTCCTCCATAGTGGAGCCATAATGAATCATAAATGAAGCTGGACGGCAAAGCATCGGAGAACGGATTGTCCCGCATGCGCATCCCCCGAATTCGCTTCGCGGATGCGGGCCGCCGCACCGGACCGGGCGCCGCCGTCAAGCGTCGCTCGTCTCAATCACGACAGAGCTAAACCGCGCCTGGAACAGATGGCCGGGGCGCGAACACCCTGGCGTTTGATGCTCGACGAATATCGCTGGTGCGGCTCCCAAGCTGGCGCCGGCGACGGTCAAGGCAGCCAATCTGGGTCTCACCGTGTCGCCCCCGCGGAAGCGACAACAGGAGCGTTCCCTCCGACCGGCTGCCATTTCCGACCGTGAGATGAAAGCCGCCAATATGCGCAAGGGCCGTCGCGCCGTCGGGCCGTCGGGCCCTTGGCTCATGTCTCTGCTTCGGCAATTGGCGAGCGTTTCGGCCGCCTTCGAAGCCGATCAACCCGCTCTCCCGGCCGTGCGCAAGCAGAAAAACGCCGAGAAAGTGACTGATGCTGGCCTGCATATCGGCCGTGAAGAAGTTCAGGGGCTCCAGCGGCCAGATGGCCTTTGAAGTCGGCGCGGAAGCTGTTTGCTGCCTCGTCATAACGAATGCGCCTGGCGCTTAGGAATTCCGAGCCGTGGCCCCCTAACGCGCGGCTTTGATTTCCGTTGCCAATCTGTCGTCCCTCAAGACGGCGAGGACGCGTGGCCGGTAGGCGGTCGCGCTCTCACGGGGCCGCGTTTCCTCCTCCCTCGGATGCTGGAATTCCGTTTCCAACGGTTCGACGAAATGTTTCGAGGCAGACGCGCTCGAAGGCGCGCCCCTCATTCACCTGACGAGGGAGCAGCTGCCGCCGTCGCGCTTCACCCGGGAGCAGAGCGCTGCTGCTTCATCTTTCGAGAGCCCGACGTGCAACCGGTAGACGGTCTCGCCATTGACAAGGACCTTGCGAATTCCAACCGTCGAACCCTTGAGCGTAGATCCATATCTGGCGTTGAGCCGCTTGAGATCCCTCTTCGCTTCGCTTTCCGATCTCGGGGATCCCAGTTGAATGGCCCAGCCCGTCGAGCCTATGGCGGCGGGATCAATGGACTGCCGGGCGGGCAAGGCGCGCGCGCCAAACAGATTGCCCAGGGCGCGCAATAAGGGATTAGGCGACGGCTGGGCGGCCTCGGCGGGCGCCGCAGGAGCGGCGCCGGACTCGGCCGGGGGTTGGAAGCCTCCCCCCGCCGCTCTCTCGAGTTTTGCCGGGGTCCCAATCGGAAGCGGAGGGGTCGGCGCGTCCGCCGCCGCACTTGGGATGGCTGCCTCCGTCCTGGCGACGACGACCCGGGCGGTCAATTTGCCAAGCCGCCGCACCGGCAAATCGAGCGGAGGCGGCTTTGCCCCGGCCGCGCCATTCCAGCGCTCGGGCGCTGGTTTTGTTGGGGGTTCCGGTGCGCCGGCCGGAGACCGGCGATCAGCAGCGGAAGGGACTAATGGAGCGAGCGGCGTCCCATCGGGCCGCGCGGACACCCTCCGATCAGGCTCAGGATCGGTCGTTTGCGGCGCCTTGGAGTCGAAGTCTATGTGTGGGCTGAGCGTCGACTGCAGGCGCAACCGGTGTCGCGTCCGAGAGTCCAGCCAACGGCCTTGCACTGAGGTCTGCCGGCGCGCCGGCGATCTCGCCGCCCGGATTCTGGACGCTGGCGATATCGTTGAGGGGAGGCGTTTTCTGCGGTGCGGGCGCGCCTCCCTCAAACGCGGGAATGGAACCGATCAGGGCGATCCCGGCGAATGCGATCGCCATACGCGTCAGTTTCCGCCCACCAAGACGGTCTCGCGTCGACTCTTGGGCCAACCTCTGCCGCCACCATCTCCGGAAGTCCTCGACATCAAGGGCATGCTGGTCCTCGGCATCGACGATCGAGGTCTCGTCGGCAATTTGCAGCGACAGACTGACATCGGTTGATTCCGCGCCTGTGCCCGCGGGCGATGGAAGCGACGGAACCGGATGCGGAGGCCGGTTCGATGATCCGGTTCTGCACGGTGCGTTGGATGGGGCGCCATCCGGGCATCTCATCATCATGCCCTTCCGCAGGCGGCGCTCGTATTCGTCCGGATTGGCGTGTGGGGCGGGTCCGAACCCGGAAACACCCATTTGATCCTCATTGAACGCGAACCACGAGCCGGCATCCGGCGCGGCCAGCTCGAGTAACCTTGCGTCAATGTTCCTCAAGGAGAGGTAAACGAAGCTTGCGGCAACGGCGGCGCAGGACTGTCCGGGTTCAGACCGATGTGGGACCACTCAGGCCGGCCGAGGGCGCGCCCCTGGCAAGGGACGCGCCTTATCTGCAAGGGCGCGGCGCCGGGGTTCGCCCCTTCTAAGTCAAATCCCTGCTAGTCGCCCGAGTCCCCTCAAACTGGGGTGTAGCTTTTTCAATTTGACTCGGGCGCTTTCGGTCCCTGCTTCCCTGCTTTCCCTGCGTTTCCCTGGCTGCGGGAAAAACGGGCGCCCCTGCGACGCTCAAAATCGGACTAATGTTCGTAAGATCAAACGTTTGTGCGGCGATGCCGACAGGCGCCGGGAGGGGTAGGCAGGGAATTTGAATTCCCTGCGCCGGGGGTAGGCAGGGAATTTCGACGCTCAGAAAGCTTCACTGTGTGAAGGTCTTTTCGTAAGGCGTTGGGGTCACAAGGATTGACTGCAATATTCGTCTTCTGTCCTCGACAATAGCCGGCGCTTCTCGTCCCAGCCATGAAACGCCCTCCATAGCTGCTGCCGCGGCGACAGAAATTCAAAAAATACCACCAATTCATTTGACGCTAACGACTAGGAGAGGGGATGGCCAGAATTCGCATCGTGCATTCGACGGAATATTCGTACCGAAATCCGGTCGGCCTGCTTCGTCATCGCCTGATGCTGCGGCCCGACGATAGTCACGATCTGCGGCTTCACCGCGCCGCCCTCGACATCGATCCGGAGCCGTCGCTGATTCATTGGACTCATGACGTTTTCGACAATTCGATCTGCCTTCTGGAATGGCCGGAGTCCCTGAGGACGAATCGCCTCAGCATCGTCTCGACCCTCGATCTGACCCATCATCCGGATGGACCGCCTTTGCCCGTCTACAGCCTCGATCCGGGCGCCGAAGCCTTCCCGTTCTCCTATGCCGGGCAAGAGATTCGCGACCTCGCCAGTCTGGTGGAGCCGCAATCGCCCGATCCGGATCGAATGGTCCACGCATGGGCGCGCCGCTTCGTCGCCTACGCGGGCAAGACCCGAACGCTGAATGTCCTCGAGGCGATGACTCACGCCATAAAGGCTGACTTCCGCTATGGGGCTCGGCACGAAGAAGGCACGCAGAGCGCGCCAGAGACCCTTGCGCTCCGATCGGGGACGTGCCGGGATTTCGCGGTGCTCATGATGGAGGCGCTGCGCAGCTTTGGCGTCGCCACGCGGTTCGTCACGGGATATCTCTACGACGACATGTCCGGAACGACGTACGGCGGCGGGAGCACGCACGCCTGGTGCAACGTCTATTTGCCGGGAGCGGGATGGATCGAATACGATCCGACGAACGGCCTGGTCGCCGGCTCTAACCTCGTGCGTGTCGGCGTCGCGAGATCCGCCGAGCAAGCGTTGCCCGTCTCGGGAGGATATGTCGGCGGCGCAGACGACGCGACGGGGCTGACCGTTGATGTTTCCGTCAGGGCCGTCCCGATCTGATTTGAAGAGCGATTGGCGAGCGTCGGCCTGGCCGGGAATTGGGGAGCGAGTTTGTGAGTTCCGGCAGGCATGGGAACGCGCCGGTCGATCAGCCCTTCGTCTCGACCGGGCGTTTGCCGTCTCCGGAATTGGTCGAGGCTCTGATCGCCGGGTGCTACGAGAGTGTCAAGGAGAACAGGGACGGAAGAATCTCCGGAGTCTACCCGGCGCTCGCGCGTATTCCGCCGGACCTCTTCGGTATCTGCATCGTGGGCGTCAACGGCTCGGTCTATGCGATCGGCGACTGGGATTGCCCATTCTCCATCATGAGCGTGTCGAAGCCTTTCGTATTCGCCCTGGTGTGCCAGGTTCTGGGCGGGGACGTTGCGCGACAACGCCTGGGCGTCAACGCAACCGGCCTGCCATTCAACTCGGTGGCGGCGGTCGAGCGCGGCGAGGACGGGCGGACGAACCCGATGGTGAATTCAGGCGCAATCGCAACATCGAGCCTCGCTCCAGGCGCGACGCTCGACGAAAGATGGACGTTCATCGTCGACGGCCTGTCGCAATTCGCGGGTCGCACGCTGTCGATGAACGACGACGTGTTCGCCTCAGCGATAGAGAGCAATTCCCGCAATCGGGCGATCGGCCAATTGCTTCAGAGTTACAAGCGGATCGAGATCGAACCCGCCGAGGCGATCGACCTCTATACAAGGCAATGTTCACTGAGCGTGACCGCCAGAGATCTCGCCATCATGGGCGCGACGCTCGCCGACGGCGGAGTCAACCCGCTAACGAAGATGCGGGTGATCGACGCAGAGAGCTGCAAGTACACTTTGGCGGTCATGGCGACGGCAGGCCTTTACGAGGCGTCGGGGGACTGGCTTTACGAAGTCGGGCTTCCGGGCAAGAGCGGCATTGGCGGAGGGATCGTGACGGTTTCGCCGGGCAAGGGCGGACTCGGGACATTCGCTCCGCGGCTCGACCACGCCGGCAACAGCATCAAGGGGCGGCTTGCCGCGCGCTACCTTTCGGAGCGGCTGGGCCTCAGCCTGTTTGCGTCGAAGGCCGAGACATGAAAGCCGCGGGAGTCGCTTCCGTCACGCCTCCCGGGTCTGCCTGGCGCGATGAGATGGGCCCACGATGACGGCTATCCAGGCGCCCGGGCTTCTGACGTTGACGATCGCGATCGTCGTCTTTTTTGCGGGAGCAGGTCTCAATCGACTCATTCCGCCATTGCATCGCTGGAACATTCCTGAAGCGGTGACCGGAGGGCTTCTCGCGGCCCTTGTGACGCTGATTGCGTACAAGGCGCTCAACGTCGAGGTCAGCTTCTCGCTCGAAGCGCGCGACATGCTGCTGCTCTACTTTTTTACCGGCATAGGCCTCAACGCCAAGCTCGACGACCTCGTTTCAGGCGGCCGCCCGCTGCTCCTCCTCCTCGCTCTGACCCTTGCCTATTTGGTGATCCAGAACCTGATCGCCGCAGGCAGCGTCGCCGCGCTTGGCCTGCCCAAGGGCATCACGGCGTTCGTCGGTTCCGCCTCGCTGATCGGCGGGCATGGCACCACGATCGCCTGGGCGCCGATCATTACTGAGCGTTTCGGGCTCGCCAATGCGCTCGAAGTCGGAATCGCGACCGCGACGCTCGGCCTGGTCGTGGCAAGCCTCGTCGGCGGTCCAATCGCCGGCCTTCTCATCGCGCGTCACAGTCTCGCCGGACCCGCGACGCCCGACCCGGTTGTGGGCCTGCCGGACGATCCCGACGACAAGCCTATCGACGATCTCAGCCATATCCAGCTTCTGCGCACGGTGCTGGTGCTCAACATGGTCATCCTGATCGGCTACGCCCTCGACGAAGTGGTCGCGCAGACCGGCGTCAAACTGCCGTTGTTCGTCGTCTGCATGCTGGTCGGAATCATCGCCACCAACACGATTCCGAGATTGTTGCCGGATCTCGGATGGCCGACCCGAACCCGAGCGCTGGCGCTGGTCTCCGACCTGTCGCTCAACATCTTCCTGGCGATGTCGTTGATGAGCATGCAGCTCTGGACACTTGGCGGGCTCGGGCTGTCGCTCGTCGTCGTTTTGGCGGCACAGACGATCGCCGCTGTCGCCTACATCGTCCTCGTCGTCTTTCCGACGATGGGAGGGAACTATGAGGCCGCTGTGATTTCGGCCGGCTTCACCGGGATCAGTCTGGGCGCGACGCCGACGGCGATCGCCAACATGACGGCAGTGACCAAACTCCACGGCGCCTGCGCAAGGGCGTTCATTGTCCTGCCCCTGGTTTCAGCTTTTTTCATCGACATTGCGAACGCCCTGGCGATTGGGTTCATGGTTCGGTGAACGCGGAACAACTTTGCCAACGCAGATGGAGCCGGTTCGTCATTTCGGCGATCATCGCGTTTCTGTCGAGCCGCGCGGCCCCGCTCTGCCGCCCAATACCGGCGGGCTTCGCTCCTTGCTTCGCAGACGCCACCGTGAGCTGCTATCGTTGAATCTGCGCGAGGGAGGAAAAGAGGATGAGCGGCCAAACGTTGATGGTCGTCGGCAGTCTGACGAGGGACGCGCCTTATTTTCAAGGGGCGCGGGGCAGGGGGATCACGCTTCTCTCCTTCGACGAGGATACCGGTCGGATGACGCCCCTCTCCGAAAAGACGGGCATCGACAATCCCACCTACCTCACGGCGCATCAAGGCAATGCCTGCCTGTATGCGAGCAGCGAAGTCTTCGGCTGGAACGAGGGCACGGTTTCCGCCTATCGAATTGATCCCAAAAGCCACACGCTCTCCTACATCAACAAACTGCCGGCGCTGGGCAGCATCATCGCCCATCACAGCCTCGATCGAACCGGGCGCTTCCTGTTCGTGGCGAACTATTCGGTCTATGCCGAACCCGAGGATCGCTTGCCGGATCAGGCGGTCGTGGCAATGCCGATACGATCGGACGGCGGGCTGGGCGCGCCCGTCTGCAGCCACGCCCATTCGGGCAGCGGGCCGAATGCGGCGCGACAGGAGAGGTCGCACGCCCATTGCATCGTGGCGAGTCCCGACAACACCAGCGTTCTTGTCGCCGATCTCGGAACCGACGAGCTCGTCGCCTACCGCTTCGATGCGACGAACGGCGCCTTGACGCCGGCGCAGGACCCGCCCTTCAAGATGCGCCCCGGGGCCGGACCGAGGCATCTGGTGTTCAGTCCCACAGGCCGCCACGTCTTCGTAATCAATGAACTCGACTCGACGATCGCGTCCCTTGCCTTCGAGCCGGCGACGGGCGGACTGGCGCACATGCAAACGGTTCCGGCGCTGCCGGCCGATTTCGCGGGTGAAAATCATTGCGCCGGCCTTCAGATCACGTCCGACGGGCGCCATCTCTACGGCTCGAACCGTGGCCACGACAGCCTGGCGATCTACGCCGTCGAGCAATCGACCGGCCGGCTTTCGTTCGTCGGACACCAGACGGTCACGGGCAAGACGCCGCGCGATTTCGCCATCGACCCTTCCGGCCGCTTCCTGGTTGTCGCCAATCAGAACAGCGATGGTCTGGCGTCATTCCGCATTGATCATGACACCGGCAAGCTCGCCGACACCGGCCAGCGCGCCGAGATCGGAACGCCGATGTGCGTCAAGTTCTTGCGGATTTGATCGGCCTGACGGCGGCCAGACGGGAGCCATTCAGATGTAAATGAGTTTTTCATAGGCGGCGCGGTCTTGCTAGGTTGAACGTGAGCGGAAACCGACACGCCGCGCAAGCCGTCGAAATCAGGACCGAATTGGGCCTCATGATGCTCCGTTGAAGCAGGGTGGATCAGAGGCAGCGCCAGTTGGGCTCGCCAGAAACACAAAGGGAGGAAGCTTGTGAGGAAACGAACGAAAACCAAGACGGCCGGGAGGTTGGCGGCGGCCGCCTTGTGCATTGCTGGCGGCGTTGTCTTCGGCGGCGCCGCTCTGGCGGCGAACGAGAACCTGCTCGAGAGTCTACCCGACAACCTCAGGTCCCTTTACGAGGGCGCGACCGAGAATTTACAGCCCTCGGCCTACAGCAATTTCAAGATGCCGGCGCCACCCTGGAAATGGTGCCATTCCGAGTTGTACCAGGGCAATCCGTGGCGCGTGGCGCTGACCAACGAGCTCAGGCGCCTGGTCGACGTCTACAAGGCCGCCGGCAAAGTCAGCGACTTCGAGTTGTCCGATTCCAACGGCGACACAAGCCGGCAGATCGCCCAGATCCGCACGTTCATCGACAAGAAGTGTTCGATCATCACGGCGGTTGCGGGCTCCGCCACCGGCCTCAACGACGCCATCGAGGCCGCATACAAGGCCGGGATTCCGGTTGTGACCATTTCGAGCTCGGTCACAAGCCCTTACGCCATCAACGTCGATTCCAATTACGAGCGCTGGGGCTACGACATGGCGTCGGCGATCGTGAAGGCTCTCGGCGGCAAGGGCAACGTCCTGATGGTCGAGGGCATCGCCGGCGCCCCGATCGTGGCGCTCGAGCGGGCAGGCGCGGAAAAGGCGTTCAAGGGAACCGGGATCAAGCAAGTGCGGTCGGTCAACGGCAACTGGACCGCCAACGTCACCAAGACTGTCGTGCTGCAGGCGCTGGCGACCACGCCGCAAAAAATCGATGCTGTCTGGACGACGGGCAGCGAGTTCTCGCGTGGTGGCGGAGGACTTCGCCGAGGCCAAGCGGCCGCAGCCGCTGATCACGGGGTCCATCTCGGGCGACGCTCTCGGCTATTGGAAGGCCCATCCGAACGGCTATCGTTTCGACGGTCAGGCGGTTTTGCCCGGCTGGAACGCCCAAGCGTTGTTCCGCGTCGCGGTGCGGCTGCTCGAAGGGCAGCAGCCCAAGCTCGGCACGCTGCTGATCCCGATTCCGGCCGTGCATCAGGACGATCTCGGCAAATGGTACAAGCCCTGCATGACCCCGGACGCGGTGTCCGTCTTCCCGTCGCCGCCGACCGATCCGGTGTCCGCAAAAGACCTCGACGCCTATTTCAAGAACCCGGCGGCGATCGCCGACTACAACTACGCCGACACCCCAGGCCCATGCGCCGGAAAGTGACGTCGATCTGACCGGCGCGTTCGCTTAAAGCAGCCGCCCGTCCTGCGGGCGACTGTCGCTGCTCCCTTCGCGCGTCCAGGCGCCCCTTGCTCGAAGTCGAAGACCTCTCCAAGACCTACGGCGGAACGGTTGCGCTGGACGGCGCGACCCTCGCGTTCGCGCCTGCGATGATTCATGCTGTCCTCGGCGAGAACGGTTCGGGCAAGAGCACCCTGGTCAAGCTGTTGTCGGGCGTGGCGCCGCCGACGCGCGGCGCGATCCGCCTCGATGGGCGCATGGTCGACCGCTTCACGCCGGCGGCCTTCCAGGCGCTGGGCCTCGCAACGGTCCATCAGGAAGTGCTAATCGCGCCGGATCGGAGCGTGGTCGACAATATTCTGCTCGGTTCCGACGGTCTCATTCGCCGCGGCGCGCCCAGGGCGCGACGGCGCAGCCTGGCAATGGAAACGCTTGCGCCCCTCGCGAGCGCCAGGATCGATCTCGACTCGCCGGCCGGAAGCCTGCCGCTCGCCGCGAGGCAATTGATCGTGCTGGCGCGCGCGCTCGTGCGGCGGCCGCGCGTGCTGATCCTCGATGAAGTCACGGCGGCGCTGGATTTCGCCGATCGCGAAGCGGTATTCCAAACAATGGAGGCTTTTGCGCGCGATGGAGGCCTCATTCTGTTCATCTCCCACCGAATGGACGAGGTGGTGCGCCTTGCCCACCGTTTGACCATCCTGCGCAACGGGCGCGTGGTCGAGACGCTCGACCGATCCTCGATATCGTCCGAAAAAATGCTCAAGCTGATGGCGCCGGCGGCCTCCGAGGAGATTGACCATGGCCGCTGACTTGGCGACGCACGCCGATCGGCTGGTAATCGACGCGGTCGCTGTCGCGCGAGGCGCGTCGCCTTTCGACGATGCGGTGCGGGCCGGGGAAATTGTCGGATTGGCGGGCCTCGACGGACATGGGCAGGAGGCTTTTCTCGAGACGCTCTGCGGCTTGCGTCCTCCCGTCTCCGGGAACGTCGCGGTTCTCTCCGAGGGGCGTCGGGTTCCGATCACCAGCCTTCGACAGGCGGTCGGGCACGGCGTCGCCTATCTCGCGCGCGACCGGCGGGCCAACGGCATTTTTCCCTCGCTTTCGATCCTTGATAATTTCGCCATCGTCTCGATGGACGGCGATCGGCGATTCGGCCTGCTCGACCGGCGAAGGCAGCGTGCGCGCTTCGAATCCTATCGCCAGCGGCTGTCGATCGTTGCGTCGTCGTCCGACCGTCTCATCGCCACACTGTCGGGCGGAAACCAGCAGAAGGTTTTGCTGGCGCGCTGGCTCGCATTGGGGCCGCGCGTGCTCTTGCTCAACGATCCGACGCGGGGCGTCGATCAGCGGACCCGCGAGACCCTCTATCACGTCTTCCGAGAACTGGCGCGGCGCGAGAGCATGGCTTTGGTGGTTCTGTCGACCGAAATCGAGGAGATCCTGCGCTTGTGCGACCGGGTCCTCGTTTTCCGCGAACAGCATGTCGTCGCCAGACTGTCCGGGGCGGAGATCAGCAACGATCGGGTGATGTCTGCGATGTTCGGGCGGCTCGGTTGATTGCCGCCGGCGCGGATCCGCATGGGCGGCGGACCGTCGCGGCGCGAATGCGGGCGATTGCGGCGGCGCGGCGCGAGACCGCTTTCGCGATCGTTCTGTTTATCGTCCTCCTCGTCGTGAACGTCCTCCTCAACTCAGACCGCTTCGCGCCGGCCGCGTTGGGGACCCTCCTCGGCCTCGCCGCCCCGCTGGTCGCCGCCTCGATCGCGGCGATGCCGGCCGTCCTCGGCGGCCGTGGCGGCATCGACGTCTCGGTCGGACCATTGATGGGCCTGGTCAACGCCCTGATCGTGCAGACGCTCATCATCGACGCCGGAATCTCGTCTCCCTGGATCGTCGTGCCGACGGCCCTCGCGGTCGGCGCCACCGCCGGAGCGCTCAACGGGTTCCTCGCGGTGGTCGTGCGCATCCAGCCGATCGTCGCGACGCTCGGCACCTATCTGCTGTTCACCGGCCTCACGCTGACGCTGGTCCCCGCCCCCGTGGGCACAGTCCCCCGTTGGCTTCAGAGTCTATCGGGACACCTGTCGGTTGTCCCGCTTCTCGCCATGGCGTTGGCTTGGCTCGGGATCAAACAGTTGCCTTACTATGAGCAGTTGATGGCTGTCGGCAGCGATGACCGCGCCTGTTACACCGCGGGCGTTCCGGTCCTCCTGGTGCGCTTCTTGTCGTATGTCCTCACCGGCATTTTCGGCGGAATAGCCGGACTGATGTTGACCGCGCTGATCGGCTCGGCGGATCCCAACGTCGGCCCCAGTTTCACGTTGCTAGCGATTTCCGCTGTCGCATTGGGCGGCGTCGGGCTCGGCGGAGGTCGGGGCGGCTTTCTTGCGGCGGCAGTCGGCGCGGCGGACATTTTCCTGCTCCAGAGCGCGCTGACCTATTTCAACGTCTCCACTTTCGTGCTGCAGATCGCCTACGGAATCATTCTCGTCCTTTCGATTTCGCTCAATGCCCTGCCGGCCGCCCTCGCGCATCGTGGGAGCGCGCCATGATCGGGCGGCTCGGGGCCACTGGTCAGCGCGCTCTCGCGGCCGTGCTGGTGGCCGTGGCGCTACACCTGACCGGCACATTGCTGATCGAAGGCTACAGCAGCGAATTCTCCATTCGCTCGATGCTGGTGCTTGCGACGCTCTTGGGCGTGGCCTCGATCGGTCAGACGCTGGTGATCCTGCTCGGCGGCATCGATCTATCCACGCCCTTCCTGATCGGCTTCGCCAATGTCGTCGCCGCACAGCTCTATGGGGACGGCATGAATTTCGCCGCCGTCTGCCTCGTCGTCGCCGTTTTCGCAATCGCGATCGGCGCCTTCAATGGCGCGCTCGCCTCGACGCTCGCGATTCACCCTCTCATCGTCACCCTCGGCGTCGGTACGGCGGTCCAGGGCGCCGTGCTGTTATGGACAGCCGGTTTTCCCGCCGGTTCCGCGCCGGACAGCGTCACGCAATTCGTCTCCATCGGCGGCCACGCCGGTCCGCTGCCGGTGCCCTGGCTCATTCCGTCCTTCATCGTCCTGGTGGGGCTCGTGGCGCTGATCCTCGAACGCACGCCTTTTGGGCGGCGCCTCTATGCCCTCGGCAGCAATCCACAGGCGGCGCCCTACGCCCTCATCTCGCCGCGCGCGATTTGGACAGCCGCCTACGCGCTTAGCGGACTGTTCGCCGCGCTCGCCGGCATCCTTCTGTTGGGGTTCACCGGCTCGGCGTACGGGGATGTGGGGCAGCCGTACCTGTTCCAAACCATCGCCGCGGTGGTGATTGGCGGCACCACGTTGGTTGGCGGCCGAGGCGGACTCGTGGGCACCGCGGCCGGGGCCCTGGTCCTTACCGAGATCAATACGCTTCTGATCGGCCTAGGCCTTTCGCCCGCCATGGTCGAGGCCGCCCTCGGCATAATGATCGTCGGGCTTGTTTCCATCTACGGCCGCGAGCCGCACGTCCGCTCGACGATCTGAACGCAGAAGATATTGCGCCACGGCCTCCGGCAGGGCCGCAGCCGTTCCGTGGCGCACCCGGGCTAGTGCGGTGACTCTAACACTCCGATCCTGCCCGATCGCACGAACAGAATCCGCCCGCCGTGAGGAAGTCAGGGCCTGAGCGCGGCCGAATTCCCTGGTATTAGAACAGGGAAAAAAACAGGGAACGCTTTCACCCTGCGGCCGCTTTTCGGAAAAACCGCGCCAAAAAGCTTCACGATTCCAAACGATTCCACCAAAATTCCCTACGCGGACGAACAGGGGATTTTTTTGGCCGAGCAGGGAAGTCAAATTCCACGCTCGGCGGAGAACAGGGATATCTCATCTCTCACGAGCGCTCTGTCGACGCCATTCCGGCCGGGGTCTGAGGAAATCAGAAGATCGCCAAAAACAAACATGTCGCTCATGGGATTAGCCCAGATAGGATTACGAATGTTGGTGACAGATCGCTAGATTCCGAACTCCGCTCTCAATGGAGCCGTGTGCTCGCCGATGCGCGGGGCGGCGGAGCGGCAGTCTTCGCGCCGACCGTCGACGCGGATCGGCGAGCGCGTGGTGCGGACCGGTTGTTTCTCCGGGCGCACGACGGTCTGGAGCATGTCCAGCCGCCGGAAGGCCTCGCTCGCAAACAGGGCCGGCCAGTCGAGCACCTCGGCGCACCAGATATCGGCCGGCTGCAGTCGATCGAGCCAAAAGGCGGTCGGTCGGCGCGCCACGTGGTCGGCGATCGCGCGCTTGAGCTCGTCGCGCCGTTCGAAACCGGCGCTCGGCGGCAGCCCCGCAAGCAACGGCAGATCGAGGGCTTTCGCCAGCTTGTCGAGGGGGGTCATGGCGATCGCAAGAAAGCCGTCGCTCGTCGGATACACCCCATAGGGCGCCGCGAGATAGGCGTGGGCGTTGCGGAATTTCGAGCGCGCCGGCTGGCGGCCGCCATCGTTCAGGTAGGTCGTCAGCACCTCGAACTGGAAGTCAACCAGAGCCTCGAGGAGGCTGGTCTCGATATGGGCGCCCTCGCCCGTGCGGCCGCGCCGAACGAGCGCCGCGAGCGCGCCCTGGACGACGGCGCTGCCCGCCAGGAGATCGGCGATCGCGAGGCCGAAAGGCACCGGACCCTGGTCGTGATCGCCGTTCAGCCACATGAGGCCCGCGCGCGCCTGGGCAAGCAGGTCCTGGCCCGGCAGCATCGACCATGGTCCGTCTTCGCCGTAGCCGGTGATAGAAGCATAGACGAGGCCCGGGTTGACCTCCTTGGCCGATCGGTAATCGAGGCCGAGCCGCTCGATGACTCCCGGACGGAAGTTCTGGATCAGCACGTCCGCCCTGGCGATGAGGCCTTTCACCGCCTCGACGTCGGCCGGGTCCTTGAAGTCTGCGGCGAAGCTGAGCTTGCCGCGATTGATGGCGTGGAAGAGCGTCGAATCGCCGCCGATCTCGGTGTCGGTGAGATAGAGGCGGCGGCAAAGGTCGCCTCCGTCGGGGCGTTCGATCTTGATCACCCGCGCGCCGAGGTCGCCGAGCCGCAAGGCGGCGAACGGCCCCGACAGGAACTGGCTCATGTCGAGGACGAGGAGCCCGTCGAGCAGACCGCTCATGGCCGCGCCTCGCTGTCGCCGGCGAAGGCCGCTGCGTTCCGATATTTCACCGTCTGCAAGTGCTCGCAGTACATGACGAGCTCGCCTTCGCCCTTGAACACCTGATAACTCGCCCGGATGAGCCCCATCTCCCGGTACTTCGGCCGTTTCTCGAGATGGCTGCGGATCGTATAAATCGTGTCGCCGATGAACACGGGCTTGATGAAGCGCAATTTGTCATAGCCGTAGGAAAAGGCGTTGATGCAGTTCGTCGCCACCAACCCGAGGCCGGCAGAGAACACGAAGGCCCCGGCGACGAGCCGCTTGCCAAACACACCCTCGCGCTCGGCGAACATCTGGTCGGCGACATAGGGGTGCATGTCGAGAACGAGCGCGTTGAACTGCATCGACTCGCCTTCGGAGATCGTTCGCCTCAACGAACGGATGCGATGGCCGATCTCGAAGTCCTCGTAGAACCAGTTCTCCGCGTTCCAGACCGGTAGCGAGGCGTGGTCGGCCGGCATATCCTTGGGATGGGTCGAGGCCACGCCGACCGTCGGAGCGAAGGACATGAACGTGCTACTCCTGATCAGCTCGGCAGGCGCCAGATGCGGCGCGCGTTCGCGTTGACGAGGCGCTCGCGCTCGCTTGGCGAACAGCCGAGCGTGAGCGCATGGGTCGCAGCGACCCAGGTCGACAGCGAGGCCGTTAGCGTGCAGACCGGCCAGTCGCTGCCCCAGACGACGCGGTCCCAGCCAAAACTCTCGATCGCGTGATCGACATAGGGGCGGATGTCATCGATCGTCCAGTTCACCGGATTGGCGTAAGCGACCACGCCGGAAACCTTGACCGCGACGTTCGGGCGCCTCGCGATCTCAGCGATCTTCTCCCGCCACGGATGCTCTGCCCGATCCTTGATCGCCGGCACGCCGCAGTGGTCGAGAACGAACTGGACGCCGGGAGCAAGGTCCGCGAGCGCGATCGCCTTGTCGATCTGATCCGGTCGGACGCAGAGGTCGAACGGACGGCCCGCGCCTGCAAGCCGCCGCAGGTTGTCGCGGAACGTCGCGCCCTCGCTCAAATCGTCTGGGACGACGTGCAGGACGCGGCGAAACCCCTTGACGAAGGGATTTGAGAGCTGGAGTTCGAGAAAGGCGGCGAATCCGTCGTCCTCCGGTCGGCAGGAGCTGATTGCCCCGCGCAGCAGGCTGCCGCTCTGCAAGGCGATGTCCGCGACGTTGCGGGTCTCGGCCTCGATGTCCCCCGGAGCGACGTCGACTTCCATGTGGAGGACGTCGGTAATTCCGCAGCGGCGGGCCTCCACCGCGTAAGTCTCGTAATGGAAGTCGCGATCAAGGGGAGCGACATTCGCGAGCCAGGAATAACGCAGCCGGTCGCGATAGATCAGATGGAGATGCGTGTCGACGATCTGCGTCTGCATTGCGCCGGCCTCTCGTCTTGGTAGTATGCGAGCCCGATTTAATCACATATGAATGAAACCTTCAAATAACAATCAAGCGCCCGCGGTCTTGAGCGCCGCGTCGATCTGTCCCCGCAGCCTCAGCGACAGGGCCGAGGCCGTCTCCTGCAGCATCGAAATGGTCTCCGGAATGTCCGGCGCCTTCGGCCGGTTAAGCGGGGCAATGTACGGACACGTGAGCGCGGCGAGCGCCGCGCCGTCGCCGCCGAGCACTGGCGCTGAGAGATTGTAGACCCCTGCCGTCTGCTGGCTCGGCGCCACTTCGTAGCCGCGCAGGCGGATCTGCGCCAGGCGCTCCTCGAGGTCGTCTGGTCGCCGCTCGTCCTCCTCGACACCTTCCTGCTCGGCGATCATCATGCCGCGGGCCTCTGCCGAGCGGAAGGCAAGCAGAACGTGGCCGGACCCGGTGTTGAACAGATTGACCCGCGCGCCGACCCTGATGGCTAGGCCCCAATAACTCGGCGCATCCATCTGGGCGATGACCGTGACCGCGGCGCGATCATACACGGCGAGATGGTTCGACTGCGACGCGCGGACGGCGAGCGCGCGCATGAGCGGCGTCGCCTGGGAGACCAGCCGCCGGATCGGCCGGTGGAAATGAGCGAGGCCGAACAGCTTAAGCGTCAGCTCGTAACGATCGGCGGCGTTGCGAGCGACATAGCCGCGTCGCACCAGCCGCTCGAGCATCCGATATTGTTCGTTCGGCGTGCGGCCCAGCGCCTTGGCGATCTCCGTCTGGCTCAGCCCTTCTTCTTCTCCCGCAAGCAGCTCCAGAATGTCGAGGCCCTTGTCGAGCGCCGGAGCGCGGTAGCGGTCGAGTTCGTCGGAATCGTTCATCTCGCATGGCCCCGCAGATCGATGGCGCCGGTCCCGCGGTCGCATCGTTGACACAATGGAGTCTATATGATTTGCTTGTGAATGTTAACTTTAAATATGGACGAACGCGGGCGTCGTTCGTCTAGGATCGAGCTTTGATCGACCGTCAAAAACAACGCCATGGAGGAGTCCCATGAAGCGCGCAACCTTGATGACCGCGGCCCTTGCGCCGTTGCTCGTCGCGTCCGGCCTGTCCTCGGCAGCCAATCTGCCGGGTTCGTTCCCCGGAGTCACCATCGGCGCGAAACTGATCGGAGGTCAACAATATGAATCGCTCTACGCCGCCCGAATTCCCGAGTGGGAGAAACTCACTGGCGCTAAGGTCAACATCCTTTCGAAGAAGAATGGTTTCGACATCGACAAAGAATTAAAGGAGGATATCGCAGGAAATACCGTGGATTGGTGCGTCGGCTGGAATCACACTTCATTTGCTCCTCAATATATGAGCCTCTATACGGATTTGTCCAAGATCGTTCCGAAAGAGGAGATCGATAAATACGTCGCAGGTATAATCAAAGCGTCGACCGTCAATGGCAAGCTAGAAATGTTGCCGCGCGCTCAGTTCGACGTCTCTGCGCTTTATTACCTAAAGAGCAACTACACAGACGACGCCAGGAAGAAGGCATTCAAGGAAAAATACGGCTACGACCTGGCGCCGCCGACCACTTGGCAGCAAGTGACTGATCAAGCCATATTCTTCTCCGATCCGCCGAATTTCTATGGCACCGAGTTTGCCGGCAAGGAAGAAGCGATCAACGGCCGCTTTTACGAAATGCTCGTGGCGGACGGCGGAGAATACCTCGATTCCAAAGGGCGCCCCGCCTTCAATTCGGATGCGGGCGTGCGGGCGCTCAATTGGTTCGTCAATCTCTACAAAGCAAAGGCGGTGCCGCCGGGCACTGTGAACTACCTTTGGGATGACCTTGGTCAGGGTTTCGCGTCAGGCACGATCGCCCTTGATCTCGACTGGCCGAGCTGGGCGAAGTTTTTCAACGATCCGAAAACCTCCAAAGCGGCGGGCAACGTCGGCATCATCGTGCAACCGGTCGGATCGGCCGACAAGCACACCGGGTGGTCCGGGACGCACGGCTTTTCGGTCACCGAGGCCTGCAAGAACAAGGCCGCCGCCGTTTCGCTCATACTATGGCTGACCGACGACGACAGCCAAAAGATCGAGGCCGCGAACGGGTCGCTGCCGACGCGCCCCGCCGTCTGGGAATGGGATATCGCCCAGGCCGCCAACGATCCCTATAGGAAGCAGGTGCTCGCGACATTCGAGGACGCGGCGAAATACGCCTTCCCGGTCCCTCCTACTGCCGAGTGGATCGAGATTTCCAACGTCGTCTATCCCGAACTGCAGTCGGCGATTCTTGGCGACAAGACGCCGAAAGCGGCGCTCGACGCGGCAGCTGCAAAGGCGACGAAAGTCCTTCAGGACGCGGGCAAGCTCTAGCGTCGTTCCAAGAGGCGGAGGCGAGACGCGAACTCGCCGCCGCCGAGATCTGGAACTGGCCCACCGGGTGCATCGCCTCTCGTGCAACTCGATGAGGTTAGGCACGTTGAGCTTGATGATCGGTCCCTCTGCCAAAGCGCCGAGCCGCCGCTTTCGCAATTCAGTTATTGGGTCGATGAAATCCGTCCGCATCAGCGCGCCCTTTCTTCTGCTGTTGCCGGCGATCATCGTCCTCGTGGCGACGGTCGCCGCACCGCTGGTATTTTCCCTCTATTCGAGCTTCACCGCCTACCGGCTGACTCGACCGGAATCGCTGTGGCTGGTCATTGGTTTCCGCAACTACGCGAACGCCTTTTCCGACCCCGTGTTCCTGGCGGCGTTCGCCCGGACGGTTCTGTTTCTGACCATCGCGCTCAATCTCGAAATGTTGCTAGGCCTGGGTCTGGCCCTTCTGGTCGCAAGAGCGACGCGTGGTCAGAGGCTGTTGCGCACGACGATGATGTTCCCGATGATGTTCTCGCCCATCCTCGTCGGCTTCCAGTTCAAGTTCCTGTTCAATGACAATGTCGGGCTCGTCAACAACACGCTTCAGTCCCTGGGGATAACAGAGAGAGCGATCCCCTGGCTTATCGACGGACGACTGGCCTTTTTCTCGATCCTGATCGCGGAGGTTTGGTCGTCAACGCCGGTGTTCGCCATTCTCATTCTCGCGGGGCTCTTGGCGGCGCCGAGGGAGCCGATCGAAGCAGCGAAGGTCGATGGCTGCACCCCTTGGCAAAGCTTCCGCTACGTGACCTTACCTTTCATCATGCCTTTCGCCTATATCGCGATGACGATCCGTTCGCTCGACGTCGGGCGCGCCTACGATATCGTCAAGATCATGACCGACGGAGGCCCGGCGCGGCGAACGGAGCTGATTTGGACTTTGGTGGCTCGAACCGGCTACAGCGACGCGCGCATGGGCGCGGCCAACGCCATGGCCTACGCCTCGATTGTGCTGTCGATCGTCTTCACCGCCTATTTCTTCCGCAAGCTCGCGTCGGCGCGCACCCAAATCGGCGCGGAGTGGTGAGATGACGCGCAACGAAACCTCGATACTCCTGCGCCGCATCAGCAACCTCGCCTATATCGCCGGCCTCGCTCTCGCCTTCCTAGTCATCTGCCTGCCGGGCGCCTGGGTCGTACTGAACTCCCTGCGTCCGACCGTCGAGATCATGGCGAAACCGCCGGTCTGGATTCCGCAATCGCTTTCGCTGGAGGCCTTTGGCGCGATGTTCGGAGCCGTCGGTCAAGGCGGCATTCCCGTCTGGGATTATTTTCGCAATTCGCTGATCATCTCGATCACTTCGACGGTCGTCGCCATCGCGATCGGCCTGTCGGGCGGCTACGCCTTCGCGCGTTACCGCTTCCGCGGAAAATCCGCCCTGTTCCTCGGCCTCATGCTGACGCGCACGGTTCCCGGCATCGCCTTGTCCTTGCCGCTCTTCATCATTTTCGCGCGCCTCGGCATTATCGACACCCATCTCGCGCTCATCATCGCCTATGTGGCGCTGAACGTGCCGTTCACCATCTGGCTCATCGACGGATTCTTTCGCCAGGTGCCCCGGGACCTCGCCGAGGCGGCACAAATCGACGGATGCACTCGATGGCAGGCCTTTTGGCAGGTCGAGTTTCCTCTGGCCGGCCCGGGGATCGCCTCGTCCGCGATCTTCGCCTTCATGACGTCCTGGAACGAGTTTGCGCTCGCTTCGCAACTGACCCGCTCGGTGAACTCGCAGACGTTGCCGGTTGGGCTGCTCGACTACACTTCAGAGTTCACCATCGACTGGCGCGGCATGTGCGCCTTGGCGGTGGTGATGATCGCGCCGGCGTTCGCGCTGACCTTCATCATCCAGAAGCGGCTGGTGTCGGGCCTCACCTTCGGCGCGGTGAAGGGCTGACCCATGGCGACGATGGTGCTGGAACAGCTGGTGAAACGGTACGGCGCGGTTGAGGCGGTTCGGGCGATCGACCTCGAGATCGCCGACGGCGAATTCGTCGCGCTCGTCGGGCCCTCGGGTTGCGGCAAGTCGACGACGCTCAGGATGATCGCAGGGCTCGAGGAGATTTCCTCGGGAACGATCCGGATCGGCGGCGAGATCGTCAACGACCTCCCGCCCCGCGCGCGCAACATCTCCATGGTGTTCCAATCCTACGCGCTCTACCCGCACATGAGTGTGCGCGAGAACCTCGGCTTTTCCCTCAAGATCGCGAAGCGCCCGAAGGCCGAGATCGACGCCCGCGTCGCCGAGGCGAGCGACATTCTCCATCTCGGCGATCTGCTCGAGCGCCGGCCATCGCAGCTTTCGGGCGGCCAGCGCCAGCGCGTGGCGATGGGGCGGGCGATCGTGCGCAAGCCCGAAGTTTTCCTGTTCGACGAGCCGCTATCGAATCTCGACGCGAAGCTGCGCACGCAGATGCGCACGGAGATCAAGCTTTTGCATGCGCGCGTGCCATCGACCGTCATCTATGTCACCCACGACCAGGTCGAGGCGATGACGCTCGCCGACCGCGTCGTCATCATGCGCGACGGGTTGATCGAGCAGGTCGGCTCGCCCGAGGACGTGTTTCATCGTCCCGCCACGCGTTTCGTCGGCGGTTTCATCGGCTCGCCGGCCATGAACATCCTCGACGCCGAGATCACGGACGGCAGGATCGTCTTCGGAAACGGCGACTGGTTGCCGATACCCGACCGCTTCAGGCAGGCGCAATTCGCCGAACGGCGGGTCGCAGTCGGCATGCGACCGGACGACGTCTACCCGACCGGGCATGGCCTGCCGTCCGCCTCCGGCAGCCAAGTCGTCCAGCGCGAGCTCCCCGTTTCGGTGACCGAACCGCTCGGCAACGAAACACTCGTCTTCGTTCCTTTCGGCGGACGGGACTGGGTGGCGCGCATGCTCAATCCGACCTCGCTCGAACCCGGGCGGACGATCGCTGTGTCGTTCGATCTCGCAAGGGCGCATCTCTTTTCGACCGAAGGCGGGCGCGCGGTCCAGCCGACAGGAGGGTGAAATGGCGCAGACGCGCGCATTTCCTGATGGAGCCGTACGTCGGCCGCACCCTGCGCTGCGTAGAGGGCAAATATGCCGAATACATTCCCGCGCTCGAAGAATTGACGGCGTCGCGCCTCACGATCGAGAATGGGACGGCCATGGCCCCGACTTATCCCGGGCGTCGGCGTCGAATGGCGTTTGCTGACGGCGCGGGCGAAAAGCCCCGCCGGGTTCACCGGCGCAGTTGGAGGAAACCTGAATGAAGCGCATGGGCATGGTGATCGGCATCAGGCCGGAGCGGATCGCCGAATACAAGAAGACGCATGCGGCGGTCTGGCCGGAGATCCTGGCCAAGATCTCGGACTGCAACATCCGCAACTATACGATCTTCCTGCGCGAGCCGGAGAATTCTGCTGTTCGCCTACTGGGAGTATCACGGCGACGACTGGGCGATAGACGCGGCGAAGATGGAGGCCGACCCGAAGACGCAGGAATGGTGGGCGATCCACAAGCCGATGCAGGCGCCGCTCGAGACGCGCGCCAAAGGCGACTGGTGGGCGATGGCGGAAGAAGTGTTCCATCACGACTGAGAGGGCGCGAGCCATGACGTTCGACCCGTCCGATCTGCGGCAAACATGGCCGGCGCCTTCGCGGCCAAAGCCGATCGTCACCATCGGCGCAGGCTCGATTGTCGTCGACGCGCATTTCCCCGCCTACCGGAAGGGCGGATTTCCGATCGCCGGCGTCTTCGATCTCAACGCGAACCGGGCGAAGATGGTCGGCGAGAAGTTTGGCGTGCGGACCTTCGGCTCGCTCGACGAAGCGCTGGGGACGGACGACGCGATTTTCGACCTCGCTACGCCCCCGGCCGCGCATGTTTCGGTGCTCGAGCGCGTGCCGGCCGGCGCGGGCGTCCTGATTCAGAAGCCGATGGGCTCCGACCTCGACGAGGCGACGAAGATCCTCGAGGTTTGCCGCGAGCGCAAGCTCAGGGCGGCGGTCAACTTCCAGCTCCGCTTCTCGCCGATGATGATGGCGGTCAGGGACGCGCTCGACCGGGGCCTCCTCGGGCAACTGCTGGACGTCGAGGTCCGCGTGTCGATCGACACCCCGTGGAACCTGTTCGCCTTCCTGAAGGAACTCCCGCGCATCGAGATCGCCGTCCACTCGATCCACTATCTGGACCTCATCCGCAGTTTTCTCGGCGATCCGGACGGCGTGCACGCCAAGACCATCGGCCATCCCTCGTCGGAAATGGCGCAGACCCGCACCGCCGCCATTCTCGACTACGGCGACGAAGTGAGGAGCGCGATGTCGGTCAACCATAACCACGCCTTCGGCCGGCGGCACCAGGTGGCGGAGTTTCGCTTCGAGGGCTCGGAAGGGGCCGCGCACGCCAAGATGGGGGTCCTGCTCGACTATCCGCGCGGCGAGCCGGACGAGCTGACGATCAAGGCAAAGGGCGAGGCCGACTGGATCCATGTCCCGCTGCATGGCGGGTGGTTCCCCGAAGCCTTCGTCGGACGCATGGCGAACCTGCAGCGCTTCGTCGCCGGCGAGGACAAGGCGTTGATCGCCTCGGTCGAGGACGCATGGACGACCATGGCGCTGGTCGAGGCGGCGTTCGAGTCCAGCGCCCGTCCGGCGACGCCGCTGAGGGCCCATCCCTGAGTTCGCCGCGCCCACCCTTATGGCTGCTTTAGCTCCGGTTTAGCGTCAGCCCTCAATGATTCCAGTGGGTTGCTACGCCGTTTAGCGTCGCCCTCGAAATGGACTCTGTCCGCTAATATACATTAATAATATGATCTTACGGGAATCGCCGGCGACGCAGTTGACGTTTTAGTTTTGTTGACTAAAATGATAGACTTACTTCTAGATGTGGCGGCCATGAAGCGATTCGGACTTGTTCTCCTAGTGACAGTTGGTCTCATGGGCTTGGCCCAAGCGGCAGATCTTCCGACGACGAAGGCATCCGCGACCACGCCCGCCCCTAATTGCTGGGCAAGCGTCTGGAGCTGGCTCAATTCGTCATCGTACGACTGCCCGATCAGCGCCTATGGCATCACGCTCTACGGGTCGCTCGACCTCGGCCTTAGCTACCTGGCTCCGGGCGTCGGGTACAACCCGAGCATGGACAAGTTCAACTACGGCATCCAGAAGAACGCCTACGCCAACCGATGGACCGCTTCGTATAATGCCCTGAGCACCTCCGTACTCGGCCTCAATATGAAAGAGAGCCTCGCTCCCCTCGGGCTGCCCGGCTGGTCGCTGGTCGGCGTTCTCGAAGCGGGCATCAACCCTTTCTCCGGAATGTTCGTGAACGGTCCGCGTGCGCTCGCCGACAATAATCTCAGCCCGGCGGGTAAGTGGCCCTGGCAGACGACGAACTTCGATGGGAGCCGCGCGGGCCAATGGGACAACTCGCAGGGCTATCTCGGCGTGAGTCACCCGGTCTTCGGCACGCTGACCTTCGGCCGCACCAACGCGCTCTCCTTCGACGTCACTTCGGCGTACGATCCGGTAGCGTCGATCGCCTTCTCAGCGCTCGGCTTTTCCAACGCGTTTCCCGGATTCGGCGACACCGAAACGGCGCGGCCCAACACCGCCTTCACGTATAGGCTCACCTATCAGAACTTCCGCGCGGCGGCACAAGCCCAGATTGGCGGCTACGACTGGGGCAACGCGACGCAAGGCATGTACCAAGGCCAGCTCGGCGCGGACTTTGGCCCTCTCTCGCTCGACGGCGTGATCAGCTGGGCCAAGGATGCGGTGTCTCTATCGACCTTCGGCGGCTCGAACAACTTCTGCATCAAAGGGACGACCGACTGCTTCGTCTTTGTGAACAACGCCTACTACGATCCGAACTCGGTGCTGAAGGCGACCCTGTCCAACGACACCGGACTCGAGCTGGTGGCCAAGTACAAGTGGAACACGGTCACATTCTACGGCGGTTATCTCTACGCGCTGATCCAGAACCCGAGCGACAGCTACCTCACCGGCTTTCCGACAATCGCCGAAGGAATCTTCGTTCCGGAGGGCTATTTTAGCAAAGGAGTCTACACGAACGCCGCGGTCACCGACAACGCTTATAACTACCACCGCATGCTGAATACCGTCTGGACCGGTTTCAAATGGTATGTGCGGGACAATCTCAGCGTCGCAATGGGGTTCTACTATCAGAATCAGAATAACTACAACTTCAGCGTGAACTCCTCAGGCATAACCCTTCCCGCGGCCTGCACGGGGACCGGCGCCTTCATCAGCAGCTCGAAGTGCGCGGGCAGCCAGGACGCCGTCTCGCTTCTGATCGACTACCGGCCGGTCGGGAGGGTCGACCTCTATGCCGGCGTCATGCTCTCGAACGTGTATGGCGGACTGGCGAGCGGCTTCACCCAGACCACCACCTACTACGCCCCAGAGGCGCACGGAAAAATCTTCACCGCGACGGCGACGACGGCTAACACGCAGGAATGGGACCCGACCATCGGCATCCGCATCCGGTTCTGACGCAGCGCGCCGCCACAATCAGCCCGGGTTGCCGCCGATGCAGCCCTTGTTGCAATCGCCGATGTGGCGGCTCAGTCCGTCCTCGTCGCCCTGGCCGCTCGGATAAGGGCCGGTCGCGCGAAACAGGACCGGCGTCGGAGCCAGTAGAGGCGCTTGCGTGGTCGCGCTCGGCGCGATCGCTTCGGCGGGCGCAATTCGGCGCGCGTGACGATATGCGTGATGATGGTGCGTCGTGCCGACGTCAGTTTGGCCGGCAAGGGCGGGCGCCGCGAGGACGAGCGCAAAGGCGGCAATTCCAATCGAACATTTCATTTCTGTCTCCAGTCAATCAACTGAGCCTCGCGAAAAACTCAGGCGCTGGGGTCGCGGAGCGCCGCCGATCATCCCGTAGATGTGGCCCCTCAATGCAGCCGACGATGTTTGCGTCGACAATTCCCCTAGCCTCGCTGAAGAGAAGGACATCACCTCGCGCGCTACAACGACGCTGCAACTCTGATGAATACATCAGATGCAGCGGAGACATACACGACAACAAAGAGTTATCAGACGCGGCGAACTTGGTAAATTAAATTCGGCTTACCTGAAAAAATATTTAGAGAAAGGACGAGTTTGACTGCTTCCCTACGATGCCGGCGCGACCTTGCGCGGCTCGCCCTCGGCGCAGCCATCGGCGCCCAGGGTCGCCCGCCAGAACGCGCGAGGCCCGGGCTCGCCTACGGGCTGCGGCGCGTGGCGGGCGCAAAGGCCGGCATGCTCCCACCACGACATCGGCATGTCCCGGCGATTGAGCGGATTAAGCCCGCCCTCCGGTCGACGCCAAAACGCGCAGTCGGCGCATCGGGTCATCAAAGCGAGCGGCCCGCCCTCGATGCCTTCGCCGCACCATTGCCAACTGCGCGTCTGAGGCCAATGCGCCGCCTCTTCGGGTCGAATCGAGGGCTCCGGCGCATGGTGGCAGCACAGGCCCTCGCTCTCCCTGAGTTTGTGCCAGAACGCGCAGGCCGCGCAATTCGCGGGCCGCGCCGGGTGGTCGGTCATGGGTCGCCTTTCGACACATCCTGGATCAGCTGGACGGGCGTCGGCGTGAAGTTGGTCGGCGGCGGCGGAGGCGCAGGAGGTACCGTCCACCCGCCGCCGAGGGCCAGCATCAGGCCGATGTCGGACTCGAGCTGGCGCGTGCGCAAAATGATCGCCAGGCGCTGGTCCTCGAGCGCGGAGCTCTGCGCAGTCACCACGTCCAGGTATGATGTCGCTCCGTCGCGATAGAGTGTCAGCGAAAGGTCGGCTGCTCTTTGCGCCGCCTGGGCGGCGGTCTCGGTCTGCTTCCACTCGCTTGCAAGCCAGCGCAATGCGCTCAGGTTGTCTTCGACCTCGCGGATGGCGAGCAGGACGGTCGCGCGGTAATTTTCGGCCGCTTGGGTAAACACGTCCTTGGCCACTTGCAGCTCCGCCTGTCGCAGACCGGCGTCGAACAGCGGGAACTCCATCGACGGACCGATGGTCCCGATTGTATTTCCAGGATTAAACAACCGAAAACCCGTGTCTTGTGTTCCACCCAGGGCGATCAGGGTGAAGCGGGGAAAGAAATCCGCCCGCGCAGCGCCGATGTTCTGATCGGCGGCGGCGGTCAGACGCTCCTGCTCGGCGACGTCCGGCCTCCGACGCAGCACCTCGGCCGGGACGGCGCGCGGCCGCTTCGGCAGCGGAAGAGCGCCCGAAGTCTTCGCGATGGAGAAGGACGCCGCCGGCTTCCCAACCAGGGCCGCAATGGCGTTTTCGAGCGCCGCCCGCTGGAGCGCGATCTCCGACCCTTGCGCCTCGGCCGAACTCAGCTGCGTCTGCGCGCGGTCGACGTCGACTGGCGATGCGATCTGCGCCTGGAGTTTGGACTTCGTCAGATCGAGCGCGGAAGAGTAGATGCCGATCGTGCTCGAGATGAGCTTGGCCTGGGCGTCGAGGCCGCGCAAGTCGATATAGGCGCGGGCCAATTCGGCGTGCAGTTCGAGGCGAGCATCGGCAAGCGCATCCACGCTCGCCTCAGCGGTCAGGCTCGCCGCCTTGACGAGGTCACGCACGCGCCCCCAAATGTCGATCTCGTAGGAGACCTGCGCGCCGAGAATATTGTTGCCGTAATAGTTCGGCTCATCCGCTCCACGAAGCGGCCGGTTGTTCGACTGCTTGTTGGCGGTGATCTGTCCGATTCCGTTAATCTGCGGAAGAAGCCCCGCCGCCGCTTGCACCGCCCGCTGGGCGGCGGCGTCGTTGGCCGCGATCGCCGCGGCCAGGGTCGGATTCGCCGCGTCCACTTGCGCTTCGAGATCGTCGAGGGTGCGGTCGTCGAAGCTGCGCCACCACGCTTGGTTCGCCGGCAGCGCGGCGCCGTTGGCCGATGCGTCCTTGAATTTGGCCGGCAGAAACATTTGCGGCGGCGCGTACCGAGGCGCGAAATCGCATCCGCCGAGCGCGAACGCGGTCGACGCGATCAGCCACAACGGCAGCTTCATTCCTGGCGGCCCCGCCCTGTCTGCGCCATATCCTCGGCGCTCTTTGCCTGAGCGCCCGGTCCACCCGCTTTTTGCGCCTTCCCGTCGGCGGTTTCCGTGACCCGGACCTCCTCACCGTCGTCGAGCGAGTCGGGCGGATTGGCGATAATCCGCTGGTCCTGGCTGAGGCCGCCGGCGATTTCCACCTCTGTCCCGAGGTCGCGCGCGATATGTACTTTCTTGAAGGCGATGCGGTTGTCAACCCCGACGATTGCAACTTGCGTGGCGTTGTCGCGATACAACAGCGCACTAGCAGGGATTGTCAGCCTCTTCGTGTCGGGCGGGATTTCAAAATGGACTCGAGCGAAGGCGCCGGGAGCGAGGAGCCCAGCCTTGTTGTCGGCGATCAGCTCGACCAGCAGGGTGCGCGACTTCTGATCGATGGCGTGTGAAGTGGTGACGATCGTCGCGTCGAAAGTGCGGTCGGGATATTCCGGCAATTCCAGCGTCGCCTTCATGCCGTCCTTGAGGCTGGCGGCATATGATTCCGGCACCGCGACGTAAATCCGCATCTGGTGAATATCGGCGACGGTGAACAGCGCCGGGGCATTGGTCCCGTCCGCTCTCACCAGCGACCCGACGTCGACGTTGCGGGCGGTGACCACGCCGTCGAAGGGCGCCACGATATTGGCGAAACCCTTCTCCGCCTTGAGCCGATCCACGTTCGACTGAGCGGCTTCGACATCGGCGGCCCTCGCCTTCGCGTCGGCCTCCTTTTCGTCAGCGGCCTGTTGCGACACCGCGGCCGAGGCGCGCAGCGAGTCCCACCGCGCCGCCGTCACCTTGGCCAAGGCCAAATTCGCCTTGGCTTTCGCGAGTTCGCTTTGCGCTACGGCGACGCTTTGGTCGAGCTCCGGCGTGTCGACGACGGCGAGCACTTCGCCCTGATGGACCTTGGCGCCGATGTCCTCCCGCCAGTCTTGAACGTAGCCCTTCACCTGGCCATGAATGTTGGCGCTGTAATAGGCGTCGACATTGCCCGGCAGCACGAGCTCGCGGGCTTCTTTTCCGCGCTGCGGCGTGACGACCGCGACCGACGGCATGGCCTGCGCCTGCGTCCACTTCGCGAGCTGCTCTTCGTCGGCCCGTCGTGCGGAAATCCCCGTGTAGGCGACAAAGGCTGCGACCGCCAGCAACAGCAGGATCGCGCGCCCAGCCTTCACTGGCGCGCTTTTCTTCACCTGCTCGCGCGCATCCGGCGCGGGAGGCATGCGCAACTCCGCCGTGAATGAGCCACGTTCCGGTTGCCCCCAGAATGCTGCTTCTTCGGATTCTCGGGATTCGGCCTGATGCTGGTTCATACCGGCGTCGCCCCGATTCGAAGATCTGGAGCGGGCTCGCTCACCCGCCCCGGCTTTCGCTCATGAACGAGCCGGAAGACGGCCGGAACGAATAGCAGCGTCGCCACGGTAGCGCAAACGAGGCCGCCGATCACCGCACGCCCAAGCGGAGCGTTCAGTTCATGGCTGAGCGCCATCGGCGCCATGCCGATGATCATCGCCAACGCCGTCATGAGGACGGGCCGGAAGCGCGTGAAACCGGCGTCGATGGCGGCTGTCGCGGCGTCCGCGCCCTCGGCGAGGCGCTCGCGGGCGAAGCTGACGACGAGAATGCTGTTGGCGGTCGCGACGCCCATGCACATGATTGCTCCGGTCAGAGCAGGGACCGACAGCGTGGTGCGGGTGATGAACAAGATCCAGACAATGCCGGCGAGCGCAGTCGGCAATGCGCTGACAATGACGAAAGGATCGAGCCACGACTGGAAGTTGACCACGATAAGAAGGTAGATAAGCACGATGGCGAGCGCGATGCCGACGAAGAGCTGTCCGTAAGCGTACGTCATCGTCTGGACTTGCCCTCGCACCACGACTTTTGAGCCGGGAGGTACTTCTTTGGCGGTGTCGTTCACGATTTTCTGGATGTCGCCGGCGACGGCCCCGAGGTCCCGCTCATTATTGGTCGCGAAGATATCAATGACCGGTTGAACGGCGTAATGCGACACGACGGCGTCGCTCACGCCGCGCCGAATTTTCGCAACCCCGCCGAGGATCTGCTTGTCCGACCCCAAGGAAGCCGGAATGTTCTCCAGCTTTGAGAGGGAATTTTCCCAGTACTGCGGCGTCTGGGCGACGATCGGGTAGGACACTCCGTTCTTTGGATTGAGCCAGAACGTCGGCGCGGTCTGGCTGCTGCCGGCCAAGGCGTCCTGCAGGTTCTGGGCGACGTCGCGCTCGCTTACTCCAACGAGTTGGGCTCGCGTTCGGTCGACGTCGACGTTGAAGGTCGGCGTGTTGAAGGCCTGCTGGATGCGCGCGTCGGCGACCCCAGGGACCTGAGCGATGCGGGCGAGAATTTTATCCGCGTAGGCGCGGTTGGCCTCCATTTTCGGCCCGATGACCTGGACGTCGATCGGGGCCGGCAGGCCGAAGTTCAGAATCTGAGTCACGATGTCGGCCGGAAGAAAGGCGAACACCGTTCCCGGGAACTTGCGCGGCAGGGTCTCGCGCATGGCCTTCACGTAGTCCGGCGCCTCCGCCTCGCGGCCGTCTTTCAGGGTGATCAGAATGTCCGCGTCCGAGGCGCCGATCGTTCCGGTGTTGGAATAGGCCATGTTGATGCCGCTGATCGACAGGCCGATGTTGTCGACGATGGTGCGCAGGGAGGCCGGCGGAATGATCGACCGGATCGCCGCCTCGATCCGGTCGAGTTCGAGCGCGGTTTCCTCGATCCGCATTCCGGTCGGGGCGCGCACGTGCAAGGCGATCTGCGTGCTTTCGATGGGCGGAAAGAAGTTGCGCCCGAGGTAGGGCGCAAGGGCGAACGAGGCGAGGACGGCCGCCATGAAGCCGACGATGAACAGACGCCGCCCGCCCAAGGCGGTTATGAGCAGGCGTCGGTAAAAAGCGCGCGTCGCTTCGAAGCGCCGCTCGAATCCGCGCTGAAAGAGCACAAGAGGATTGCGCGTCCGCGGCAAGAGCGCGCCATGGCCGTGCGCCGCCTGAGAAGCGAGAAGGAAGCGCGCCATCGTGTTGACCAGGGTGCGCGAGAGCACATAGGAGCCGACCAAGGCGAAGACGACCGCCTTGGCCATCGGGCGGAACAGATAGCCGGCAACTCCGCCGAGCGTGAACATCGGCACGAAGACGATGCAGATGCACAGGAGCGACACGGTCGCCGGAATGACAATCTGCCGCGCCCCGTCCATGATCGCGCTTTCGATGTCCTTGCCCTGTTCGAGGTGGTAATTGATGTTTTCGATGGTGACGGTCGCGTCGTCGACGAGAATTCCGACCGCGAGGGCGAGGCCGCCGAGCGTCATGACGTTGATCGTCTCGCCGGTTGCGGCGAGCAGGATGACGGAGGTCAAAATCGCGAGCGGAATCGAGATCGTAATGATCAGCGTCGAACGCCAGCTGCCGAGAAAGATCAGGATCATGAGCCCGGTCAAAGCCGCTGCGACCACGCCTTCGAAGATGACCGACGACACCGCGGCCTTCACGAACTTCGACTGGTCGCCGACCGTGTCGAGGTGGAGGCTCGACGGCAAGGTCTCGCGCAATTTCGGCAGCAGCGCCTTCACGCCCGCGATCACGTCGAGGGTGGAAGCCGAACCGGTCTTCAGGATCGTCATCAGGACGGCGTTCGAACCGTCGACGCGCACCATGTTGGTCTGCGGCGGACTGCCCGCGTGGACATAGGCGACGTCGTGGATGTAGACCGGCACGCCGTCAACGTCGCGGATCGGCAGGTCGTTCAGTTCGGCGATCTGACTCGGGGCGTCGTTCAGCGCGACGATGTATTCGAATTTTCCGACCTTTTCCGTCCCGACCGGCGTGATGACATTCTGCCGCGCGATCGCTTCCACGACATCCTGTGACGACAGTCCATAGGCCTGCAATTTGTCCTGGTCGAGGTCAACCTGGACCTGCAGCACCTTGCCGCCGTACGGCGAGGGCACCGCAGTTCCGGCGACCGTCGCAAGTTGTGGGCGGATGAAATTCTGTCCGGCATCGAATATTTCTGCCTGCGACAAGGCGTTGCTGGACAAGGCCAGTTGCAGGATTGGCACGCTCGAGGCGTTGAAGCTCAGGACGTACGGTGGATTGATGCCCGGCGGCAGCAGCTTCAGCACCGTCTGCGACGCCGCGGTGATCTGCGCCAGCGCGGAGTTGATATTGACATTGGGCTGGAAGAACACCTTGACCACGCCGTAGCCCGTTAGTGACTGCGACTCGATGTGCTCGATGTCGTTGACTTGCGCGCTGAGCGTCCGCTCGTAGTAGTAGATCACGCGCCCAGACATGTCGTCCGGCGGAAGGCCGTTGTACTGCCACACGACCGCGACGACCGGAATGCCGATGTTAGGGAAGATGTCGGTCGGAGTCCTGATCGCAGCGGCCACGCCGAAGATGACGATCAGCATCGCCATCACGACGAACGTGTACGGTTTATTCAGGGCAATACGGACGATAGCGAGCATTTAACTCTTCGAACGGCGCCAGGACTCTTATGGTTATCACGCTGCGCAAGCCAATGGCGCGGCCCCCGGCTGCCCGCTTCGCAAGCGATTGACCTTTTGCTACCTGCAGCGCAGGGACGGAACCACTAAATAATATTTGGATAAATGCACCCGCGCCGCTCAACCGCGGAACGGCCGTCTCACTCGGCGGCCTGCGCCAGGAACAGCGGCGCCTTCGCCGAGGCGCGCATGACGAACCGGGCGCCTGGGCTATTATCTTCGACAGTCAGTTGAAATCCGTGCAGATCGGCGATCGTCTGGGCGATGCTGAGACCCAGCCCGTTTCCTCCGCTGCGCTCGCCACGGAAGAAGCGGCGGAAGATCCTCTCTTTGTCCTGCGGCGGAACGCCGCAGCCGGTGTCGCTCACGGCGATCCAGGGCAGCCCCTCGACCATGGCCGCCTCGACCCGCACGCGGCCCCCTTCCGGCGTGAACTTGACGGCGTTGTCGACCAAGTTGGAGATCGCCTCGCGCATCAGGTCCTCGTCGCCCCGAACGCGGACGGATTCTGCCGCTTCAATGGTCATCTCGACGAACTTCGACTCCGCCAGGGGTTGATAGAACTCGACCACCTCGGCGCAGACCGCGCCCAGGTCGAAGTGCTTGAACCGTTTCTGACGGACCCCGCTTTCGACGGCGGAAACGCGCAGGATCGCGGCCACGGTGACAGAAGCCTTGTCGATCTGGGCAAGGGCCCCCTCCATTGCCGCGCGCAGCGAGTTCCATCCCGGCGTTTTCCTCGAGCGCGCGATCGATCTTGGCGCGTGCAACCATCAGCGGCGTGCGCAAATCGTGGGCGATGTTGTCGCCGACGTTTTTCACCTGCTCGAGCAGGCGCTCGATCTCGTCGAGCATCAGATTGACGGCGCGCGCGACCTTGTCGACGTCGTCTCCGTCGTTGGCGACCGGCAGGCGCAAATGGATGTCGCCGTTCATGATGCTGACGATCGCGCCGTTAATTCGTTCGAAGCGTCTCGAAGCGCGGCTGGCGAAGAAGGCGCCGATCGCGAGAATCAGCAGGATGGTCGGCGCGAGCGTGATCGCCAGCGCCTGCAACACCGTTTCCTGCAGGTCGTAGGCCTCGCGCAGACTGCGTCCGAACAACACCACTCCGCCATCGGCGCGCCGGCGGGCGACGAAAATGGCAGGCTCGCTACGGCTCGCGTCCGGCAGAAGCTGTTCGGGGACGACATGCGCGCGTCCGTCGACAGGGATCGCCGGCATTGTGCGCACGTCGCCGAACAGCTTGGCGCCTTTGGCGTCGAACAGGGCGACATAGTCCAGCCGGCGGATGTCGCGGGTGAGGCGCAGCTCCAGCGCGCGGCGCAGCTGATCCTCGCTGTCGCCTTCGCTCTTCGCCGCTTCGTCGACGAGAACCGCCGCCGAGCGCTGCACGTCCGCGCGGGAAACCTGAAGATAGATCAATCCGAACGCGGCGGCCGTGGCGGCCGAGACGGCGAGACAGAAGGCGAGCGCCAGGCGGAAAGCCCGCGCACGGAAGACCTCGAGGCTCAACATTCCAACTTGAATCCGACCGCGCGGACGTTGACGATGAACCTCCGCGAGCCTGCCGGATCGAGCTTGCGGCGCAGATTGCCGATCTGGACATCAACGACGTTGGTCTGCGCCATGAACTTGAAGTTCCAAACGTCCTCGAGCAGCATCGACCGGGTCACGATCTGACCCGGGCGGCGCATGAAGTATTCGAGGAGCTTGAATTCCCGCGGCAGGAGGTCGACCGCCCTGCCCGCGCAGCGAACCTTGCGCTCGACCAGATCCATCTCGATGTCGCCCGCCCTCAGCCAGGTCGCGCGCGAATCGCCGCGGCGTCTCAGCAGCGCCCCAACCCGCGCGGTCAGTTCGCGAACGTCGAAGGGTTTGACGAGGTAATCGTCGCCGCCGGCCTTCAACCCGTTGATCCGCTCGTCGACCGACGACAGCGCGCTGATCACCAGAACCGGAGTCGCAACGCCTTCGCCGCGCAAGGTCTCGATGACCGACAGACCGTCGTCCCCCTGAAGCATGCGGTCGAACACGAAGACGGCGGCCCAGCCGTCGCGGGCCGCCGTCAAACCTTCGGCCGCCGTGGCGGCGAGCCTGACCGGGTGGCCGCTCGCCTCGAGCTCGAGGCGTATTTCCTCGGCCAGATCAGGCTCATCCTCGACCACCAGCACCGGAGCGTGTTCCAGGGGCGTACGCGAAGCGGCCAAGCCTTTAGGACTCTCAAGAGATGGAATGCTCATGGGGGTTCTTACCCGCTCGTCATCCATGTCGCGCCCTTGCGCGAAAACCTTGTCAACTTGATGATCGTCGGCGCATAAGCCAACCTCCCAGCGCAATACTTGGTTGTTCTCACCCCCAGTCGGGTCAAGAAACTCTTCCCCTTCTGCGAGGAGATAAGCAACGCCAAGGATCCGCGACCACCCGCCTCAATGTAAATCCAGATTACGGCTAACACGCCCGAGGCCGAGGGGCTTATAAAATATGGATTAAGATCGCTTCCAACGGTGCGATTAATATCTGATAAAATAAGTATAATTTTTTGGGTGAAACCGCCGTTTTGTCGCCTGATTGTTACATAGTCCTGCTAGGGAAGCTTGCGAAGTCGCGGCCCCGTCAACGACGTTGGCCGCTGTTCTTGTCGAGTAATTCGACTCTTGATTTGCAGTAGATGTGATCTGAATGCAACAGTCCGAAAGAAAGGCGCAATCCGGGCTGAAATATAGTTAGTTTGTGACGTGATCTCCTACTAGCATTGTTCCCGTGGATGTCGATTCTACGCTCGTGCGGCCGTGAACTGAACGGCGGCAGCGTGTGAAACGACACACAAGAGAGCACAGCGGGCGCCCGGCGGCGGCCTCGCCATGAATGGGGTCACGATGAAGAAGTATGTCGTTTCTTTGGCGATTCTGGTCGCCGCTGGCGCCGGGGCCCACGCCGCCGATCTGCCGACCACCAAAGGCCCTCCGCCCACTCCGCCGAACTGTTGGGGGAGCCTATGGAGTTGGCTGAACAGCACGCCAGCCGACTGCCCGCTGAGCTACGCAGGCTTCACGGTCTACGGAACCGTTGACGCCGGGGTCGGCTACGAGTTCGAACGGCGCGGGTTACAACCAATATTGGAATAACGGCGTCTCGAACATCATCACCAAACAGAGCACCCACGGACCCCAATGGCTGTGGACGCCGAACGGCCTCAGCCAGTCGGTAGTCGGCATCAAGATGAGCGAGCCGCTCTGGAACAGCGGCTGGTCGATCATCGGCGTCGCGGAAACGGGCTTCAATCCCTACGCCTTCAACCTGGCCTATGCGCAGAAGGCGCAGGTCCAGAACAACGGCAAGTCGCTCTTCGCGCAGAACGCGAACGCCGATTTGAGCCGCACCGGCCAGCCGTTCAACTCGCAGTTGTACCTCGGCGTCAGTAACCCGATCTATGGCACGCTGGTCGCCGGACGCGTTAACACCCTGTCGCTGGACGGCGTCAATTCCTACGATCCGATGGGCGGCTCCTACGCCTTCTCGCCGCTGGGCTATTCCGGCTCTTACGCCGGCTTCGGCGATACCGAGGAAGCCCGGGCCAATACGGCGGTCAAGTACCGCGTCGAGATCCAGAATTTCCGGTTGGGCGGCCTGGTGCAGTGGGGTGGCTACGACCAGGGCAACGGCACGGCGGGTCTCTATCAGGGGCAGGTCGGGGGCGACTTCCACATTCCCGACTTTCCCAACGCCGGGGGCTTTCCCAACTTCGGCGGCGGCGTTCTCTCGCTTGACGCCATCGGGAGCTATGGCAAGGACGTGGCGAACCTCGGCACCATGGGCTCGCTCACCCAGTGCGCCACGCTCAAATCCGGTCCCTTCAAGGGTCAGACTGGCTGCAGCTACGACAGCGGCGCCTCCGGGACCATCCCGCTCTACTACAACAACACCGACTTCCAGGCGACGCTGTCCGACAACATCGGAATCATGCTGCTCGGCAAATACAAATGGCAGCAGTGGACGGCCTACGGCGGCTACACAGTGTACAGGCAGTCGAATCCCAGCGGGAACTATCCTAACGGCTTCGAGACCATCGGCTATTTCAACGTGCCCGGGACGATCCCCGGCTCCATCGTTCCGGGAACGCTCGCGAACAAACTCTGGCCGACACAGTGGGCCGTCAACAACGCCTATAATATCAACCGGATCGCTAACTTCTGGTGGATCGGACTGAAGTATGCCGTCACTCCCCAGCTCGACGTGGCCGGCGCCTTCTATATCCTGGGCCAGAACGACTATAACTTCAGCGTCAACTCCAAGACCGGAATCACCACCGGCGCGGCCTGCACGACCGCGATCACCACGGGAGTCGAACCGAACGGCACGCCGTTTTCCATTGCTCGATCCAGCAGCGGCAAGTGCGCCGGCTCGACCGACTTCCTGTCCTTCTTGATCGATTACAGGCCGGTCAAGCGCATGGACCTCTACGCCGGCGTGATGGTCTCGAACGTCTACGGCGGATTGGCCAACGGCTACTTTGCGACCCAGACCATCAACCCGACCGCCGGCATCCGCATCAAGTTCTGACCTATCGCGGAGGGGCGGAGCTTGCGAAAGGTTCGCACCGCGCGACCTCCGGCGGCCTCGCCGGCGGTCTGGAACATGGACGCGCGCCTTTGAGTAGCCTCCTTCGCGCGAGCCCATTCCCGGCCCGTCCACCAGGACCTCCGAAAGGACGTTCAAGGAATCGGCGTACTGGTCGTTAGCGTCAAATGAAGGTCGATTCATGGCTGGGACCAGCAGCGCCGGCTATTGTCGAGGACAGAAGACGAATATTGCAGTCAATCCTTGTGACCCCAACGCCTTACGAAAAGATCTTCACACATCTAAGCGTCGAAATTCCCTGCCCACCCCCTGCGCAGGGAATTCAAATTCCCTGCCTGCCCCTCCCGGCGCCTGTCGGCATCGCCGCACAAACGTTTGACCTTACGAACATTAGTCCGATTTCGAGCGTCGCAGGGGCGCCCGTTTTTCCCGCAGCCAGGGAAACGCAGGGAAAAGCAGGGAAGCAGGGACCGAAAGCGCCCGAGTCAAATTGAAAAAGCTATACCCCAGTTTGAGGGACTCGGGCGACTAGGCCTCGGCGTCCAGCGTGAACAACTCCTGCGGCTTGCCCACCCCGCGCAGCGCGTAGCGTCCGACCGACGCGAAGCGCCGCCGATCTCCGTCGACCGAATCCGCGAAGGCGGAGGAAATGAGGATCGGCTGGTCGACCGAGCGGCACATGGCGGCGATGCGGGCGACCTCGTTGACAGCCGGGCCGACGACGGTGAAGTCGAGCCGCTCCTTGCTGCCGATATTGCCGTAGAACACCACGCCGAGGTGGAGGCCGAGATACATGTCCGTCTCCGGCAGGCCCTCGGCGATGCGGCGGGCGTTCAGCGCCGCGACGGCCTCGCGCGCTTCCTGCGCGGCGTCGAGCGCGGCGGCGCAGGCGCGGGCGCGGTCCTGCGCGGGGAAGATCGCCAGCACCCCATCGCCGATCAGCTTTAGGACGTCGCCCGAATGCTGATGGATTGCGGTGACGATGGCGTCGGCATAATCGTTGAGCAGGGGAATGATCTGCTCGGGATCGGCGCTTTCGGAGATGCGCGTGTAGTTGCGCAGGTCGCTGAACCACAGCACGGTCTTGATGCGGTCCGCCACGCCGCGCGCGATGCGGCCCTGTAGCACCCGCCTCCCCGCGTCCCGCCCGAGATAGGTCTCGACCAGCGTCTCGGCGATGCGGGCGAGTGACGCGGTCTTGACGGCGAGCCCGAGGAAGGGCGTCAGCCGCTCAAGCGCAGCGATCTCGCCATCGGCGAAGCCTCCTGGCCGATCGGTCGTCCACGCCGCGTAGAAGCAGTCCATCTCGCCGATCACGCCGTCGGCGGAGAAGCGGTTGATGACCGCCACAAAATCGGTGATCGACGCCTCGCGATATTCGGAGAAAATTGGGAACTCGACGTCCCCGTCGGCCTTGATCCGCCAGCGCCTCAGAGATTCTCCGTCCTCAAGCATCCGGAAGAACGGGTTGGCGCGCCAGCGCTCGGCCGCCTCCCCCTGGCTGGTTGGTCCATATTCCGTGACCGTCGTTTCGGGCTTTTCGCGTTCCCACCGAAAGGCGCGCCCTTCGTGAATGGGGTGAAGCGTGTCGATGAACATCAGCGCGCGCGCAAGCGGCAGGCCTGCGGCGAGGGCGCGCTGGCAAAAGCCGTCGAGAAGCGCAGTCTCCGCCCGTCCTTCAAGCCCGACTTTCGCGAGCCAGTTCGCCAGATTCGGAATCTCTGCGTCGATCATGTCGCTTATGATACCTTGTACGCAGGGTCCGGCCAAATTGAGGGTCAGACGTCGAAGGCCATCGGATCGACCGCCGCGTCTGCCTGATGGTTTCGGTCACCGACTTTGACCCGTCTTGTCGCTTGGGACACTTGGCTTCGACGCCGCGAGCCTGCTACGAAACGCCAAAGGTCGCTGGACGCTGCCCGGAACGGAGGACGCATGTGAGCAAGATCGCCCTCGTCGGACTGGGGCTCGTCGGCCGCGCCTGGGCGATCAGCTTCGCTCGCGCACGCCATGAGGTTTCGATCTGGGACGAACGGGCGGAGGCGATCGACGATGCGCTCGCCTTCGTCAACAAGGTTTTGCCGGAACTCGACGCGAACGATCTGCTCAACGGCGAAGCGCCGCTCAACATCCGCGCCCGGATGCGGCGCGCCGGCTCGTTCGAGGAAGCGCTGGAGGGGGCGAGCCACGTCCAGGAAAGCACCCCTGAGGATCTCGAGATCAAGCGGCGCGTCTTCGCCGATCTCGACCGGGCCGCCGAGCCCGACGCCGTGCTCGCGAGTTCGACCTCGGCGATCCTGCCTTCGCTCTTTACCGAGCGTCTTGCCGGCCGCGCGCGGTGCCTCGTCGCCCATCCGATCAACCCGCCCTATCTCATCCCCGCTGTCGAGGTCGCGCCCGCGCCGTGGACGGATGCACGCGTCGTCGAACGGACGAGCGCGCTGCTCGTCGCCGCCGGACATGCGCCGATCGTGGTCAAGAGGGAGATCGACGGTTTCATCGTCAACCGCCTGCAGGGCGCGCTGCTCGAGGAGGCTTTCCGTCTCGTCGCCGACGGATTCGCCAGCACGGAGGACGTCGACGTCGCGCTGCGCGACGGCCTCGCCTTGCGCTGGTCGTTCATGGGACCGTTCGAAACCATCGATCTCAACGCGCCCAGCGGAGTGCGCGACTACGCCAGCCGTTACCAGTCCATCTATGCGCGCATTTTTCCCTCGACCCAGCATCGTGCGGATTGGAGCGGCCCGGCCATGGACGGCATCGAGGCGGAACGGCGCGCCCGGCTGCCGGCCGACCAGCTCGGCGAACGCGCGGTCTGGCGGGACCGGCGCCTGATGGCGCTCGCCGCGCACAAGAAGCGCGCCGAACGCGACATCGGCAAGTGACCGGGATGGCCGCGTCGAAGCTCTTTGACCTCACCGGCAAGACCGTCCTCGTCACCGGCTCGTCGGCCGGACTCGGACTGGCGATGGCGCGCGGGCTCGCCGAAGCCGGCGCGACAATTGTGCTGAACGGGCGCGACGAGGGAAAGCTGGCATCCGCGGTCAAGGTTTTTGATGCCGCCGGGCATCGGGTCTCATCCCGTGCATTCGACGTCGCCGACGATGCGGCCGTCCGAGCCGCCTTCGACCGGCTCGACGAACAGGGCGTCGCGATCGACATCCTCATCAACAACGCTGGCAACCAGTTGCGCAAGCCTATGCTCGAGCTTGCGACCGACGAATGGCGGCAGATCGTGGACACGCATCTCACGGCCGCGTTCCAGGTCGGCCGCGAGGCGGCGCGCCGCATGGTCGCGCGCGGGAGCGGCGGCAAAATCGTCAACATCGGATCGCTCGCGAGCGAGGTCGCGCGCGCCACCATCGCGCCCTACACAGCCGCAAAAGGCGGCATCAAGATGCTGACCCGATCGATGGCGGCCGAATGGGCGGCCCACGGGATTCAGGCCAATGCGATCGGGCCGGGATATATCGTCACCGAGATGACCCAGCCCCTGGTCAACGATCCGAAATTCGACGCCTGGGTGAGGGGCCGGACGCCCTCCGGGCGATGGGGCCTGCCGGATGACCTGATCGGCGTCGTCGTCTTCCTCGCCTCCAGCGCCTCGGATTACGTCAACGGGCAGATCATCTATGTCGACGGCGGCCTGCTCGCGGTCATGTGAGGCCCCCGGGATCATGACCGCTTCCGCGCCCGCCCTGATCGGCGTCGACTGGGGCTCGTCGAGCTTCCGCGCCTATCTCATGGCGCGCGACGGCGCGGTCCTCGACGCCATCGCGTCCGCCGACGGCGTCTCGAGCGTCGCGCAAAGCGCCTTTCCCGATGTGCTCCGCCGTCTTGTCGGCGGTTGGCTCGACGCGCACGCCCGCGTGCCGATCGTCGCCTCGGGCATGGTCGGCAGCCGGCACGGCTGGCGCGAGGCGCCTTATGTGAAATGCCCGGCCGATCCGCGCGACATCGCCGCCAGTTTCGTCGAGGTCCGGGCGGACGACCGTGTCGTTCATCTCGCGCCGGGCCTTTCTTACGAGGACGACGCTGGCGAGCCGGACGTGATGCGCGGCGAGGAGGTCGAGATTCTCGGCATTTCGGATGCGGGCGGACGGCTGATCGTTCTGCCCGGCTCCCATTCGAAATGGGCGATCGTCGAACGAGGCCTGGTCGAGCGCTTCAAGACATTCGTGACCGGCGAATTGTTCGCGGCAATCAAGGATCATACGCTCGCCGGCGCCTTCGCTCGCGTCGCCAAGGGGAATCCGGACGGGGTGGCCTTCGCGCGGGGCGTCAGGCGCGGCGCGGCGGCCGGCGACGGGTCCGGGCTGCTCGGCGCTCTTTTCGGGGCCCGCAGCCTGCCGCTGATGGGCAAGCTCGCCCAGGACGACGCGGCGGAATATCTTTCCGGCCTCCTCGTCGGCGCGGAGATCGTCGAAGCTCGGCGTCTCTTTCCCGACGAGGAACCGCATGTCGCGGGAGCGGAACCGCTGGTCAAGCGTTATCTGGCCGCGTTCGAAACCTTGGGGCAAGAGGCCCGCGCCGCGCCGCCCCGCGCCGCAGCGCGCGGGCTCTTCGTCCTCGCCCGACAAGCCGGACTTCTGTCATGATTCCACTTGCCCCGACCCCGCTGATCGCCATCCTTCGGGGCGTGAAACCCAATGAAGCCGAGGCGATCGCCTCCGCCATCGCCGAGGCCGGCTTCGGCGCGATCGAGATTCCGCTCAATTCGCCCGACCCGCTGAAGAGCATCGAGGCCCTCGCCCGCCGGTTCGGCGAGGCGGTCCTCGTCGGCGCGGGGACCGTGCTGTCGCCGGGCGCAGTCGAAGCCGCGGCCGCCGCGGGCGCGAGGTTGATCGTCGCGCCGAACGCCGACCCTGCCGTGATCGAGCGCGCGCTCAGGCTCGGCCTTTTCCCCCTGCCCGGGGTCGCGACCCCGACCGAGGCTTTCGCCGCGGAAGGCCTGGGCGCGTCGAGCCTGAAACTCTTTCCCGCGGAGGCGATGCCGCCGGAGGTGGTGAAGGCCTGGCGCTCCGTCCTGCCGAAGGAGACCCAGCTCTTCCCGGTCGGCGGAATCACGCCCGAGCGGATCGCGCCCTACCGCAAGGCCGGCGCCGACGGCTTCGGGATCGGCGGCGCGCTGTACAAGGAGGGCATGACGGCGGCGGAGGTCGCCGCGAAGGCGAAGGCGTTCGTGGCGGCCTGGAGCGAGGAACGCTGACCCCTGAAACGGGGGGCGCCTCCTTTTGGCAGCGAGTCAATCTTTTCAATCGTTTGGGCGCCAAAAACTGTCGCGTTTGCGCAAAACACACTAAAATATTTTGTTATTTTTATGAGAGGTCGAACAGCCGCTCCGCGTTGCCGTGGGCGATCCGCTCACGGTCCGCCGGGCTCACGGGCAGCCGGTCGAGGAAGGCGCGGCCTTCGGCCATCGGCTGATAGGGGTGGTCGGTCGAGAACATGATCCGGTCGACGCCGACCTGGAGCAGGAGGTCGAGGAAGGTCGGCAGGAAGTTGAAGCCGGAGAACGTGTAATGGAGGTTCTCCCGCAGATAGGCGCTGACCGGCTTCGCGAGCCCGGTCATCGAAGGCGCCATCACGTCGACCCGTTCGATCATGAACGGCAGCGTCTCGCCCATGTGGCCGACGACGACCTGCAAGCCCGGATGGGCGTCGAAGGCGCCGCCCAGGATCATGCGCAGCGCATGCAGCGCCGTCTCGATGTGCCAGCCCCAGCCGGCGCCGGCCATCATCTCGCTCACCATCGGCCGCAAGCCGCCGAACCAGGCGTCGATGACCGGCTGCGGCGGCTGGGTGGGATGGAGATAGATCGGCAGCTTCAGCGCCTCGGCGCGGGCCAGAATCGGCTGGAAGAACCGGTCGTCGAGATAACGCCCGCGATGGTGGCCGTTGACGACGAGGCCCTTGAAGCCGTGGTCGCCGGCCGCGCGCTCCATTTCCGCCACCGCCGCCGGCGGATCGCCGATCGGCAGCGACGCGAGCCCGAAGAACCGCGTCGGATGGCGTTCGATCGCCTTGGCCAGAGCAGCGTTCGTCTCCCGCGCGACCGCCTTCGCCTCTTCGCCATAGAGCTGTTCAACGCCGGGCGCCGTCAGCGATAGCGCCTGCACGTCGATCCCCCCGGCATCCATCGCCGCGACGCGGCCATCGCCGATGTCGACGAGCTCGGCGACCAGATTCGCCAGCCGGCCGCCGGTCTTCTCCGCCCGCTCCTTCAGCTTGCGTCCGGGCCCGTCCATGTAGGCGGGCGTGGCAAAATGTTCTTCGAGGGCGATCGTGCGCATCGGGCGGGCTCCTCTTGAGCGGCGGCGATAGAGCAAGAAAGCGACGCGCTATGCAGGTCGATGATAGGCTTGATGGCGCCATCATTCAAATCGGGGCGGGCAATGAACCTCAACCTCTCACAGATCGGGCAAATCGCGCTCCCGGTCTCCGACGTCGAGCGTTCCGAGGCGTTCTACGGCGAGGTTCTCGCTCTTCGGAAGTTGTTTCGGTTCGGCGATCTCACGTTCTTCGACTGCTCCGGGGTCAGGCTCCTGCTCGAGAAGACGCACGATTCCGGGCCTCCCTCTGCCGGCGGAGTGCTGTACTTTCGTTGCGCCGACATTGCCCTTGCGGCCAACGAGCTCAAGAGGCGGGGCGTGGCCTTCTCATCGGACCCGCATCTGATCGCGCGGATGGACGACCACGATCTCTGGATGGCGTTCTTTCGCGATCCGGACGGTCACACGCTCGCGCTGATGCAAGAGGCGCCGAAGGGCTGGTCGCCTTGCACATAGACGCGCCTCGCTTGCCAAGCGCCTCAGGCCACCAGCGCCATCTGGCGATTCCGCAATGCCGCCTCGATGCTCCTGAGCCCAACCTGAACTTCCGGAAATTTCTCGATCATCCAGGCGCCGTCCTTCTGGTCGAGCATGGCGCGCAGCATCTCCGCGCGGCCTGCGAGCCCCATATCGCAGCTGAGGAGGTGCTGGAGGGTCGCCGCCTCGTGGCGATAGCGCTGGGTCATTCGATCGTTTTCGGGAACGGGCTGGGCCCGAATTTGCCCCTCGAGCGCTCCGATCTCTTTCGATAGCCGCTCCAACAGCTGCACGCCCGCAACGGCCTCGGCCTCGGGGCGAGGTTTCTCCCGCGTCGGCTCCGGAAGGCGCTCCCGGCGGTAGGCGCTTTCCGCAGCGTCGACCGAAGCGCGCGCCAGGCCGAGCAGCCACCCGATTTTGGCGCGAACCGTCAAGTCATCGGCGCGCAGTTGGTTTTCGAGCCGATAGAAATTGTAGCCCCAGCCGTTGAACAGATTGACGGCGACTTTTTCGATTTCGTCGACGTCGTAAAAGTCCCATTCCGACATGGTCGTTACTTCGTCAATCCGGTTTCCTGGCCGAGGGGATAGAAGCCGACCGGCGGCTGTCCGCCGATCTGAAACGGCGCCCCGACCGCCGCGTTGGGCGCGGAGACGAGACCCTTCTCGGCCATCTTGAAGGCCAGATAATAGCGCACCGCCTCGATCGGCGTCAGTCCGAGCGCCTGCAACGAGAGAAGCTCGCGCATGCGATCGTCCTTGGGAAGGATGAGAACCTTGAGGTCGTTCAGCATGATGCCGTAGACCTTGAGGAAATCGGTCAAATGCGCCTTCACGCTCTCCCTGAGATCGCTGATGTGCGCGTTGATGTTTTCGAGTTTGGTGACCTGAACGACCTGGTTGATCGCCTGTTCGATCGCCGGCCCAGCGTAGTCCGCGAGTTCCCTCGTGTCGATGAACTGGCCGGTGAACGGCATATGGGTGATGAGGTCGAGTGCGGCTTCCTTGGTGTCGACGTGGACGTAATAGTCGACCTGATAGCCGACTTCCGCCATCTCGGCGCTGGTGGCGACGCCTGTGTTGCTGACCAGCAATTTGGAGCGGTTGATATAGATCACTTCGTAGACCCAGGGCGAGGTGCCGCCGAAAAAGCCCTGGACGATCGAGCCGACCAGCGGCTTGTCCGGCGTGGTCAAGGCGTATTGGCCGGTCTCGTACACGTTCAGAACCGCGCCGCGGGATTTCAGGATGCAGAAGTGATTGCTTTCGACGGTCAACAGCGAACCCGACACGATGCTTTCGTCGACGATCTTGGCCGCGATATTGGTGATCCCGAGCATGTCGCCGCCGTCTCGCGTGAGCGACGTGATGACTTGACGCGTGATGGCCATGGAGGTTCTCGATTCAGTGGGTGGGGAGCTCAGTGAGAAGAAGGAACAATCATTACCGGTGAGCTAATTCCTTTGGCGTCATTCGCAAGCCCGCAGCCAACGCCCCTCGCCTCGAGGGGATCATCTCGTGACCATCGCCTGTTCCCAACCTTAACAGGCAAGAACTCTCCTGTTATTCTCTCTTCCGTCACATCAACAATGCGATCCAAAGATTTGAATCGAAAGCACTGGTGCGAAGGAATGGGGAGAGGGGCCGCGCCATTCCGCCTGTTACCAGGGCATAACAGGGCGCAGCAGTTTCCGCGTGTCTCGGCGAGCAAGGGATCGTCAACGTTTTCTACCCTCTCCAATCCTGCTTCTCCGCAGAGGCGGTTCGGGGCTCGCGCCAGGAGCGCCGCCGTCCCTCCCCTACCCCTTCTTCCCCTTCACATACGCGATGTATCCCTGCACGTCGCCCGCCGGCTCGGCGTAGGCGTCGCCGAGCGCGGTCTCGACGGCGGACATGTAGCGCTTCGTCCATTCGGGGAAGGCGTAGTCGATCACGTTGAGGAACTCGAGGCTGCAGGCGAGCCTTATGTCGGCGATGGAAACGTGGTCGCCGCCGACAAACGTCGTCCCGTGGAGAAAGAACTTGTGGAATGCATCGAGCGACTGTCCGAGCGCCTCGAGCGCCGCCTTTTGCGCCTTGTCCTTCGCCGCCTGATCGGCGTCGCTCGCGCCGACCTCGCCTGCATATTGCGGGAAGCCCAGCGCGCCGTAAGTCGCCCGCGCGAGATAGGGGTAGATGGTGCCGACGATGTAGAACATCGCGCTGTCGACCATCGCCCGCTTCTCCGGGTTGGCCGGATAGAACTGGTCGAGGTGATGCTTGTTGCAGAGATACTGCATGATCGCGCAGCTCTCCCACATCACGCCTTTCGGCAGGCCGGGCGCCTCCATCATCGGCGTCAGATGCGCGGGATTCCTGGCCGAGAACTCCTCGGAGCGCGTCTTGCCGTAGACGTCGTCCTCGGTGAATTCGAGCTTGGCCGCGCGCACGAACACGCGCGCCGTCATGTTGTTCACGCTGGGCTTGATGACATGCAGTTTGATCGCAGACATTGGCTTCCTCCTATTTGCTTTCCGAATGCGCCAGCGCCGGCTCGCTCGGCCGGTACGGATCCTTGGGCGACCTGTCCTCCGACAGGCTCCTGGTCGACGACTTGACGAGGCTCTCGATCGCGTCGGCGATGTGGACTTCCATGATCGCACCGTCGCCGCGCGCGACCCGCAGATTGTGCGCCGCGAACAGCACGTCGGAGCGGGTGAAGCCTTGGGGCGCATCGAATTTCCAGCACGAGAGCTCGATCAAGAGGCCGAGCGGATCCTGAAAATAGATCGCGTCGAAGATCATGCGATCCCTGACCCCGGTGTTCGGGATGCCGCGCGCCCCGAGCCGCTCGATGGCCTGCATGAAGACGGCGCGCGAGACGTTGAAGGCGATGTGGTGCACGCAGCCGGACTCGGTCGGCGTGCGGCGGTGCAAGGGCTTGCGGTCCTCGTTGCTGAACACCGTGATCAGCCGTCCGTCGCCGGGATCGAAATAGAGATGGCTCTCGGCGGAATTATCCAGGTTGGGCTGCTCGAAGATGAAAGGCATGCCGAGCACGCCCTCCCAGAAATCGATCGAGGTCTGCCGATCGGCGCCGACCAGCGTGATGTGATGCAGACCCTGCGTCTGAAGCTTTTGCATGAAGCGTCTCCTCAGGCCTTCTCGACGAGTTTGGATTTGTACTCGCTCCGCGGCAAGCTTCCCGGCGGCGCGAGCTCGATCTCCGCCGTCACGACGAGCTTCTCGCGAATCCGCGCCTTGATCCTTTCGGCGAGCCCCTCGATGCCGGCGCCCGGCGCAGTTTCGACGCTGACCGGCAGCGGCGGCTCCTGCCGCACGCCTTTCGCGCGCGGACGGATCATGATGACCCCCGACACCGCCGGGGCGAATTCGTTGACCACTTCGCGGACCGCGGAGGGAAAGACGTTGACCCCGCGCACGATCAGCATGTCGTCGGTCCGGCCGATGCAGCGGACGCGCGGGGACGTCCGGCCGCAGGCGCACGGGCCGACGCTGATCCGCACGTGATCGCGGGTGCGGAAGCGAAGGAGCGGCGCCGAGCGGTTGACGAGATGGGTGAGCACCAGTTCGCCTTCTGCGCCGTCGACGATCGGCTTCGACGCGCCCGTCTCGGGATCGATCAGCTCGAAATGGACGAAGCCGCGGCCGGAAAAATGCATGCCGGCTTTCTCTTCGCATTCGCCCCACAGGGTGACGGATATGTCGCCGATTCCCATGCCTTCGGTCACGCCCGCGCCCCAGCCGGCTTCGAGCTTCATCCGCATCGCGGGCTCCCCGCCGCCGGGCTCTCCCGCGACCATCAGCCTCTTCACGCTCGAATTCGCCAGGTCCATCCCGCGCTGGCGCGCCCATTCGACGAGGTGCAGCGCGTAGGACGGCGTCATCACGGCGGCCGCGGGTTTGAGGAGCTCGACGGCCGCCATCAGCCGCTCGGTATTTCCGGTGCCGACCGGAATATGGCAGAGCCCGAGCCGCTCGAACGCGGCGAGCGCCGCGCCGGCGACGAAGGGCCCCGCATTGTAGGTCGAGACGATGCGTTCGCCCCTCGCAATCCCCGAGGCCGCATAGGAGCGCGCCGAGGTGCGGACCCAGACGTCGAGATCGGCGGCGATCAGGGGGATGTAGCTCGGCGTCCCGGTGGTGCCACTGGTCGAATAGATGCGGACGATGTCTCCAGGCGCGGCGGTCCGGTGCGTCCCGATCGGCTCGTCGGGCGTGCGCGAGGCGCGCAGCTCGTCCTTTTCGGTGAACGGCAGGGCGGCGATCGAATGGAGGGGGCCGACCGCGCCATGGGTCGCAAAGCCGGCGCGCTCGAGCTTGCTGCGATAGAACTTCGACCGCTCGAACAGATATTCGATCTGTTTAAGGTAGAGCGGCGCATCGGCGCGCGCCTGTTCCTCCCACGGCGCGGATTCGATCTCCGGCTCGACCATCGCCATCAGGCGCCTCTCCCGGCTTCGGCGGGGGCGTGGTCGATCGCCTCCTCGCCCTTGGAGGCGAGAAAGAAGCCGATCGGCGTCTCCGCCTCCTCGATCAGATGAGCGATGAGCCCGGCGGTGCGCGCGAGGATCGGAACGGCGCGGATGAGCGCCGGCGGGACGTCGACGTCGCGCAGGGTCGCAGCGATCGCCATCGACACGTTCATCGGCAGCGGCTTGCCCCACGCCTCCTGAACCGCTTTCGTCAGCGCGACCGCGGCCTCGACCGCACGCCCCGCGACGCGCCGTTCGCGCGCAAGCGCAATCATCCGCTCGGCCCGCGGATCGACTGGCTTGTGCAGGGGATGGCCGAAGCCGGGGATCGATTTTCGCGCCTCCCGATGCTCGCGGGCGACCGTGAGCGCCGCCTCATCGACCGAGCCGATCACCTCGGCGCGCGCCAGCACGTCGTCGATGAGTTTGCGGCAGAGGTCGGCCGCGCCCAGGATCACCGTGCCGCAGCCGAGGACGCCGGCGGCGACCGCGCCCTGGAGCGCAGCGGGATCGGCGGCGTAGGTCATGCGCGCCGCCTGGACCGAGGGCGTGAGCCCGTGCTCGGCGATGGCGACGAGGCTGAGATCCAGGAAGAAGCGCTGCTCCTCCGTCGGCATCCGTCCGGTCGCCGCGAGGAAGAAGAATTCGGTGAACGTCGTCCGGCCCATGAGCTCGCCGGCGAGGTCGCGGCCGCGGACGCTGACGCGCTCGGCCGACGCGGCGGCGATCCCGGTCCTCGCTGCCCCAGGCTTGCCGATCAGCATGCCTGCTTCCTCCTCTGCCCCACCCGCCCGGTCGCTTCTCAGAGCGCGCAAATTGGTCTACGGTGCTGATTGTAGGACAATACCAGAGAGGTCGCGCGTGTCAAACCCGGGCGCGTCTTCGAGCGTAGGAGGCGTCCTGATGGAGCGCCCCGACAATGCGGCGGCGACCGAGGAATGGACTCGACCCGCCGACCCGCCAGCGCACGGCGCGACCGTCGCCTACATTGTCGAGCGGCTGCGGGAGGACATCCTGTCGGGCCGGCTCCCGCCGGGGGCGCGGCTCGTCGAGTGCGATCTGACGGCGCGTTTTTCGGTGAGCCGCGGGCCGGTGCGCGAAGCGTTGCGCCGGCTCGCCGCGGAGGGACTCATCGAGCACCTGCCCCATCGCGGCGCCCTGGTGCGGCGCCTGTCGGCGCGCGCCATCCGCGAGCTTTTCCAGATTCGCGCCGAGATGGAGTCGCTTGCGGCCCGGCTCGCGGCCGAGTCCGACGACGCAGAGGCGCGCGCCCGATTCGCCGAGGCGATCCTGCCCATTTTCGACGATTGCGAGCGCCGCGCGCCGGACTATCTGGCGGAGAACGCCGCCTTCCATGACGCGATGATGGCGCTCGCCGGAAACCTCCAATTGCGCGAACTGGCGACGCGGCTTCATCTGCCGCTCATCATGGCGCAGGTCGGCGGCATCCTGACCCCGGACGTGCTCGAAGCCTCGGTGCGCGAGCACCGGGCGATCGCCGAAGCTATCCTGGCGCGCGACCCGCCCGCTGCAGCCGCGCATATGCGCGCCCACCTCGAACGGGCGGCGGGGCTGGCGCTTCAGCGCTGCGCTGCCGATCATGAAGACGAGGCGCCAAGCCAGGCTGTCACCTTCGCAAAGCCCTGATCGGCGCATGCCTTCCTATGGTCTTCGCGACCATCCCCGAGGAAATCGGTCTTCTCCAGACGTTGGCAGCCGGCCAGCTCGGAGAACCGCATCGCCTTGCGCGAGGAGACGAACGCGCCGAGTGGGCAGCTTCTGAAGGCGTCCTCATAGCCCGAAATCCTCGCGGAACCGATCGATCTGATGCATGCGTTCGTGTAAAATCGTCACGATGCCGATGTCGCCGTTCGACAGCCTTCGCCAATAGACGAAATGCCGCTCGTAACGGAAGAAATAGCCATCGACGCCAAACTCGGCCGGGACGGGTCCCGACGTCACGCCCCGGGTCTCGATCTTATTGAAAGCCTGGAACAGGCCGCTGATATAGCGATCCGCCAGTTCAGGCCCCCATCTTTCCCGCGTATAGCGATATATTTCGTCGAGACGGTGGGAGGCCGCTTCCTGGATGCGGACAGCGGCCATCGCGTCACCTTCGGTTCCGCGCGATGACCTCGGCCGCGGTCAGCGGCTTGTACGAAGGCTCGGGCGCCCCGAATGCATGGGTAAGCTCGCCCTTCAGGCGGTCGAACGCTTGCTGCTCCGCGCGCTCCTTGTCGCGGCGGATCAGGTCGCGGATGTACTCACTGACGTTCTCGTAAGATCCATTCTCCCCGACGTTCGCAGCCACGAAGTCGCCGAGCGCGGCATTGAGACGCACGGTCAGTGTGGTGGTCCGCGACATCGGCGCATCCTAGAAGTCTCTGTGTATTCAATATAATCAAAAATGATTGCAGAGGAAGTGGTTCTTCAGGCGGGGCAATGAAGGCGCAATGAATGAGCGCCCGTCGGGCCGACGCCGCCCCGTTGCGTGACTCGTCTAGCATGCTAGGCTGACGCGCCTGAGGGCTAAGGGGCGAACGCTGAAATCGGAGAGGAAGTGGCTGAGAGGGCCGACGCGGGGACAGACTTCGTCTCTGAGGGCGCATCGTCGCGCAACAAGAAAAAGCGCCGGATGCGCCGCGGGCCCGCCGCGGGCGTAGCCGCTCCGCCTCGCCAGCCGATCTGCGGGTGCGCCCGCTTTCGCGCGAGGCGCCGTTGAACGCGCCCTCGCCGCTGCTCGCCATGCGCGGGGTCGTCAAGCATTTCGGCGGCGTCCAGGCGCTCCGCGGGGTCGACTTCGATCTCGACCGCGGCGAGATCCATGCGCTGCTCGGCGAGAACGGGGCTGGCAAGTCGACGCTGATGAACATTCTCTCGGGCGTGATCGAGCCCGACGCCGGCGAGATACGGATCGACGGCGCCGAAGCGCGGTTCGTCGACCCGCGCGCCGCGCAGGCGGCCGGCGTCGCCACCATCTTCCAGGAGCTCGACCTCGTCCCTGGCCTCGATGTGACGGCCAATCTGTTCCTCGGCCGCGAGCTGACCCGCGCCGGCGTACTCGATCGGGCGGCGATGCGTCGCGCAGCGCGGGAGCGCCTCGAAGCCGTCGGCGTCGACATCGACGTCGATCAGCCGGTCGGCGAATTGTCGGTCGGCCGGCGACAGATCGTCGCCATCGCCAAGGCGCTCACTTATGCCTCACGCATCCTCGTCATGGACGAACCGACCGCGGCTCTGACCGCGACCGAAGTGGACCGGCTGTTCAAGGTGATGCGCGAGATCGCCGGGCGCGGCGTCGGCATCGTCTACATCTCGCACCGGCTCGAGGAAGTTCCACGCGTCGCCGACCGGGTGACGGTGCTGCGCGACGGCCAGGTCGCCGGGATTGCGCCCGCCAGCGCGCCGCAGTCGGAGCTGGTGCGTCTGCTGGTTGGCCGGCCGTTGGCCGAACTCTACCCCCGCCGCGGCGAAAAATTCGGTGAGCGCGTGCTTCGCCTCCAGAACGCCGCCTTCCGCCCGAGGGCGGCGCGCGCCGGCTGGCAGGCGCCGGCCGACATTTCGCTCGAGGTGCGGACCGGGGAGATTGTCGGACTCGCCGGCATCATGGGCGCCGGACGCACCGAGCTCTTGACTGCGCTCTACGGCGCCGCCGGACCGGGCGCCTGGTCGGGCGTGGTCGAAATCGAGGGCGAGCCGGCGCGCCTCACTTCGATCCGCGCCTCGCGGGCGGAAGGCCTCGGCCTCGTCACCGACGACCGGCGCGGCAGCGGCCTCATGCTGCGCGACAGCGTCGGCCGCAATCTGGTGCTGACCGTCCTGCGCAAAGTGTCGCCCTTCTTCCTGATGTCGTCGGCCCGCGAGGCCGGGCTCGCGGGCGAGGCGATCCGCTCCTTCGACGTGCGCCCCGCGTTGCCTGAGGTCTTGGTCGGGGCGCTGTCCGGCGGCAACCAGCAGAAGGTCGTGCTCGCCAAGGAAGTGCTCGGCGGCCCTCGGCTTCTGCTCCTCGACGAGCCGACCCGAGGCGTCGATGTCGGCGCCAAGGGCGAGATCTACGCCCGCATCCGGGCGCTCGCCGGCCAGGGCCTCGGCGTGCTCATCGCCTCGAGCGAGACGCCCGAGCTCATCGGCCTTTGCGACCGGATCGTCGTGCTGCGACAGGGCCGGACGGTCGCCGAGTTCCCGGGCGGCGCCGACGAACGGGAGGTTTTGGCCGCCGCCGAAACAAGTCTGGACGAAGCCCATGCAGGATGACGCCCATGAATGAAGCAGCGCCCATTCGCGCGCCCGCGGCCGCCCCGGCCGCCGCGTGGCGCCGCATCGATCTCTTCGCCATCGCCGTCCGGTTTCAGAGCGTCATCGGCCTCGTGGTGGTGGCGATCGGCGGCGTGATCTTCTCGCCCCGCCGGCACGGGCTCATTCTGTTCCTGGCGCCCGACAATGTCGCCAACATCGTACGCGCCGTCTCCGAGACCGGCATCATCGCAGTCGGCATGACCTTCGTCATCATTACCGCCGGCATCGATCTTTCGGTCGGCGCGCTCCTGAGCCTTTCCAGCGTTCTCACCGCCACCATCATGACGACCGAAGGCTGGGGCCTGATCGCGACCGTCCTCATCGTCGTCGCCTGCGGCGCGGCGTTCGGCGCAACGCAGGGCGCGATTTCGACCCGCTTCCGGCTCGAGCCGTTCATCGTGACGCTGGCCGGCCTCCAGGTCGCGCGCGGGCTCGCGCTGGTGATCTCAAAGAACCAGTACATCAATATTTCGTACGGCGATGGCCCGGGCCTCGCCCCGCCCGTCTTCGCGATCCTCGGCGATCGGCTGTTCAACAACATCGTCCCGGTGGCGACGCTGGTGTTCGTCGTCGTCGCTGCGATCGCGACCTTCGTTCTCAACTTCACCCGCTTCGGCCGCTATGTCTTTGCGGTCGGCGGCAACGAGCGCGCGGCGCGCCTGTCCGGAGTGCCCGTGACGCTGGTCAAAATCTCCGTCTACGCCATCACCGGCCTCGTCTCGGCGATCGCGGGGATCGTTCACGCCGGGCAGTTCAATTTTGGCAGCGCCAACGACGGAACCGGCTACGAGCTGACCGCCATCGCCGCCGTGGTGATCGGCGGCACGAGCCTGTTCGGCGGCGCAGGCTCGATGGTCGGGACGGTCGCCGGGGCAGTGATGCTGGGCGCGCTCGCCAACGTGCTTCAGCTCAACAACATCAACGCGGCGCTGCAGCTGCTCGCGACCGGCGCGATCATCGTACTGGCCGCTGTTCTTCAATCTCTCGTCCGTCGCCGGGAGGGATTGGGCCGTTGAATTCGGCGACGCAACAAGATGGCCGCGCGACCGGTCGCGGCCGCTATCCGGCGGGACGCCGGAAGCTCCCAGGCGGTCGAAACAACCAAGGAAAGAAACTCATGGTTCGATCATTTTCGAAGAGATCCGCGGCGCTGGCGCTCGGCGTCGGCGCGGCGGCGCTGCTGGCGGGCGCGGCCTATGCGGCGCCGCTCGTCAAGGAATGCGGCAAGGACGGCAAGTTCGTCATCGGCTTCTCGCAGGCCAACAATGCGGAGCCCTATCGGGCGCATGTCAACGAGCAGCTGACTGCGGCCGCGGCGAAAGTGCCGCAGTTCACGCTTCAGATCGCCGACGGCGCCGGCAACGTGAACACCCAGACCTCGCAGATGGACAATTTCATCACCCAGAAGGTCGACCTGATCCTCATCTCGCCGTTCGAGGCCGCGCCGCTGACCCCGGTCGTCGCCCGCGCGATGAAGGCCGGCATCCCGGTCATCGAGCTCGACCGCAAGACAATCGGCGATCCGGGCAAGGACTACACGGCCTTCATCGGCGGCGACAATTTCAAGATCGCTGAGGAGGCCGGCAAGTACATGGCGACGAAGCTTCTGCCGAATGGCGGCGATGTCGCGGTGCTCGAAGGACTGCCGAGTTCGACGCCGGCGGTCGAGCGACTGAACGGCTTCAAGGCCGGTGTGAAGGCCAATCCGAAGATCCAGGTCGTCGCCGAGCAGGCGGCCGACTGGCTGCCGGACAAGGCCCAGACCGCCTTCGCCGCGATGCTCCAGGCGCACCCCGACATCAAGGCGGTCTATGCGAGCAACGACATGATGGCAGCCGGCGCGCGGCTCGCGGCCAAGGGCGACGGCAAGAAGGACGGCGACATCAAGATTATCGGAACCGACGGCCTGCCCGGCCCTGCCGGCGGCATCCGCGCCGTCGCCAATGGCGAGTGGGCGGCGACCTTCACCTATCCGACCGGCGCCCCCGAGGCGATCGACATGGCGAAGTCGATTCTACTCGACTGCGCCGAGAAGGTCCCCACGACGGTCACCGTGGCGACGACCGCGATCACACCGGACAACGCCAAATCGATGATGGGCAAGTAAGCGGAGCGAGCCTATTTGAAGAGACGCGGCCGGGTACTGGCCGGCCGCGTCGGCGTCAGGGCCATGGTCTCCGCGCGGGCGACAACGGCGGCGCTTCGTGGCGGCTCCCGAGGGTCTCAGGGCTGCGAAGGCAGGAGATCGGCTAATGGCGAGCGTTTGGCTATGTGTTTTCGTCGCGGTGCTCGCTTTCGGCGCGGGTGTGCTCGGTCTCTATCAGGGAAAGCGCCTGCCCGAGCAGCACGCCTCTGCGTCGCGCGACATGATCGGCGCAATGGTCGGGCTCGTCTCACTCCTCCTCGCGCTGGCGCTCGGGACGCTAATCGGCTCGGCCTACAGCTTCTATTCGACTCAGAAGTCGGAGCTCGAGACTTTCGCCTCGCGCGCGGTCCAGCTCGATCTGGCCCTTGCGAATTTCGGCCCGGAGACGATGGTCGCCCGGCAGAAGATGAAGGAGACGCTGGTATCCGTCCACGACCAGATCTGGGGAACGAAAGGGATGGCCGCAGTCGCCGACTTGTCGGTGACCGAGCCGCTGGAGCATCTCCGGCTGATGGACCAATATCTCGCCTCGCTCGATCCGAAGACGCCTGCGCAGCGGCAGTTCGCGGCAACGGCGAATATGGCCGCCGGGATCATGGAACAAACCCGAATCCTGATCTCGCTTCAGCTCGCCAATCCTACCTCCTGGCCACTGGTGGTCATTGTCGTTTCCTGGGCTTTGATCCTCTTCTGCGGCTACGGCTTCATGTCGCGCATCACGACAACCACGTTCGCCGCGCTGGCGCTCGGCGCCTTCGCCGTCGGAAGCGCGCTGTTCCTCATCCTCGAACTGAGCTCGCCTTTTAGCGGCCTGTTCCCAGTGCCGGCCGGAGCATACGACCAGATGCTTGCGGCGCTGGCCAAATGACGCCCCGGTTCTCAGCGCAGGCGGTGCGTCTCCCGGAGACCTCGATCCGCGTCGGGGTTCCCTCCAGCCACGCCTTGAGAGCTGCAGCGCCAGAAAGTGCAATGGCGAAAGACTTGTTCCGCTACGCTCGTCAGCGCGCGCCGACCAACATTTTTAGCAGGCGCTCAAACCGTTCTCGAGCCCTCGGCACGATGTCGAGCACGCGTGAATCGAGTTCGTTTTTGGCGACAGTTTGCGGCTCGAGGTCGCGCGCGCCGCTCATGCGCCGCACGGTTCCGCGCAGACGATCCGCCAGGAAGATCGCCAGAGCGCGGTAGAAGCGGCATCCGAAGGCGACGTCCGCCTCCAGCTTGCGGGCAAGCGTTTCCTTGTCGAGAAAGAGGGCAAGACCGTTGCCGACCGCCGTTACGGTCGCAGAGGGCAGCGCAGCATCCAAGAACGACATTTCGCCGATGATGTCGCCGACCCCCAGCCGATTGATCTCGCCCGCCGCCCGGTTGATGACCACGCATTCGCCCTGCAACAGGAGGATGACCGATTTCAGCGGCTCTCCTTCCTGGATCAGGATTTCCCCGTCCTTGATCGGGCGTTGCACACCCGTCCGGGTCAGCCATTTCGCGTCGGCGTCTGCGAGCAGCCCGAGGACGAAAATCGCCACTTGCCAGATGACCTCCACAGTCCCCTGGATTTCAACCCTTTCCAGCGGTTCTGTCAAACCTGCTGTGACGGCGCGGGAGGCTGGAGAGCTCAGAAGAACCAGCCGACTTTCTTGTGTGTCAGGACCCTAAACGCGGGCGGACGCGCGCGATCGCGTCCGCCCGCGAGAGTGAGGCGGGCGCCAAGCGCCGCTTCAGCTTTTGTGATGCGTCTCCTGAAGCCCGTAGACCGGCGTGGGGATGCCCTCCATCCGCGCCTTGAGCTGCAGCGCCAGGAACTGCGAATAGTGGCGCGACTGGTGCAGGTTGCCGCCGTGGAACCACAAAGCCTCCTGCTGGGTCGGCTTCCACATGTTGCGCTCCTCGCCCTCCCACGGGCCCGGGTCCTTCGGCGTGTCCGAGCCGAGGCCCCAGACCTTGCCGACCTTGTCGGCGACCTCCTGGCTGATGAGATCGGCGGCAAATCCGTTCATCGAGCCGTAGCCGGTCGCGTAGACGATGAGGTCTGCCGGCAGCTCGGTCCCGTCGTCGAGCACGACGCTCGAACTCGGTGATCGCCTCGACCTGGCCGCGCTTGAGCTTGATCTTGCCGTCGATGACGAGCTGGCTCGCACCGACGTCGATATAATAGCCCGAGCCGCGCCGCAGGTATTTCATGAACAACCCCGAGTTGTCGGGGCCCCAATCATGCCAGAACCCCGCCCTTTCGAGGCCGGCGTAGAACTCCGCGTCGCGCTCCTTGATCTGCTGATAGAGCGGGATCTGGAACTCGTGCAGGATGTGATAGGGGATCGAAGCGAAGATGAGATCTGCGCGGTGGTGGTCGGTGCCCGATTTGACCGCCTTCTCGGAGTAGAGTGCGGAGAGGCCGATGTCCATCAGCGTGTCCGAGCGCACGATGTGGGTCGAGGAGCGCTGCACCATCGTCACGTCGGCGTCGTTCTCCCACAGCGCCGCCGCAATGTCGTGCGCCGAATTGTTCGAGCCGATGACGACCGCCTTCCTGCCCGCGTAGGCGTCCGGCCCCGGATGTTTCGAGGAATGATGCTGGTCGCCCTTGAAGCGCTCCATGCCGGGAAACTTCGGCATGTTGGGCTTAGCCGACATGCCGGTCGCCAGCACGAGATGCTTGGGCCTGAGCGTGATCTCCTGTCCGTCACGATCGACGACGACTTCCCATTCCTTGTCGGCCTCGTTGAACCGCGCCTTCTTGCAGGTCGTGGAGCCCCAGTAGTTGAGCTCCATGATCTTGGTATACATCTCGAGCCAGTCGCCGATCTTGTCCTTCGGCGAGAACACCGGCCAGTTCGGCGGGAACGGCAGATAGGGCATGTGGTCGTACCAGACCGGGTCATGCAGACAGAGGGACTTGTAGCGGTTGCGCCAACTGTCGCCCGGACGCGCGTTCTTCTCGACGATGATGGCCGGCACGCCGAGCATCCGCAGGCGCGCGCCGAGGCCGATGGCGCCCTGGCCGCCGCCGACGATGACGACATAAGGCTGTTTCGTATAGCCGAGGGTCCGCGCCTCCTCTTCCCGCTCCTCCTTCCAGCTCAGCCTGTGCTTGCCGGCGCCGTGCTTGGCGCCGAGCGGCCGCTGGAAGCCAAGCCGCTCCTCGTGTCCCTTGAGCTCTGCCGCGGTGGTGAGCAGCGTCCAGATCTTCCCGTCCTTGAGGCGCACGAGCCCATAGCCGCGGAATATGACGGTCTCAAAAGTGAGCCAACCGGTCGTGACGCCGTCTTCCTCGGTGACGGCCGCCGCCGGATCGACTGCCCAGGCCGAGGGCTTCACCGAGGCGAGCTGCGTCGTCAGCATCGCGCGAATCGCCTCCTTGCCCTCGAGGGTCTTGATGTTCCAGGTGAAGGCGACGAGATCGCGCCAGTAGCAATCGTCCCTAAACAGGGAAAGCGCGCGATCGAGGTCGTTGGCCGCGAGCGCGTCCCCCAGATTCGTCAAGACATTGCTGATCCGGCCTTCCGCCGTCACATCGAGCATCGTGTTCCTCCCGTTGCAGGAGCCGTTCCGACGGCTCGAATCCAGGTTCCCGCTCAAAGGCTAACGCGCGCTCCGCATCGACGCAATCGCAGCTCGTCCGGACCGTCCTCGCGGTCGCGATCGTGGCCGCCGTCGCGCGATGGATGAAACCCTGAACCGCATGGCTTAGTCGTCGAGCCTCGAACGAGGGACCGGGATAAGGTCGATCAGCCGGTCGTCCAGTACGCCCTGCTCGGCGATGCGTTCGCCTGGCATGCCGACCGGAACGCCGTGCTGGAAAGCGACCTCCGGCGGCTCATCGATTGGCGGCTCGAACGGGTCGAACGGGGTATCGTCCTTCGCCTCTTCGCCCCCGATTTCGTCGCGCGCCGCGTGCCAGAATTCGTCGCTGCGCCCTACCGGCCGCCCTGCCTCCTCCCAAAGGCGATAGGCGCGCCGACGAATCGTCTCTTCGAGATCGTGCACTGCCAATGTCCTCCCAAAACCGCGACTCCCGCTCGCCGCTCACGCTGCGTAGCGTCCGATCTCGACCGGCAGCCGGCGCGCGCCCCAGTCGCCCGGCCTCTCGGCGAACACGCCTGCCATCCTGGTTCCGCAGCTCCTGCAGGCGCCTGCGGCGTCGAGGGTGTACTCCGTGATCCGGTAGCGGTCGCGGCCGATGCATCGGGCCCCGCAGGTCGGGCAGAGCGTCGCCTCGCGCGCCGGATCATGGACGTTGCCGACATAGACGTGCTTGAGGCCGTTCCTGACGCCGATCGCCCGCGCCTTCTGCAAGGTCGCAAGCGGTGTCGGCGGCGTTTCGAGCATCCGGTAGTCGGGGTGGAAGGCGGTGAAGTGCAGCGGCACGTCGGGCCTGAGCTCCGTCGCCACCCACTTCGTCAGCGCCTCGATCTCCTCGTCGGAATCGTTCTCGCCGGGGATGAGAAGCGTCGTGATCTCGGTCCACACGTTCGTCTCGTGCACGAGATATTTCAGCGTCTCCAGGACAGGCTTCAGAGAGGCGGCGCAGCGCTTCTCGTAGAAGCGCTCGGTGAAGGCCTTGAGATCGACGTTGGCCGCGTCCATGCCGGCGAAGAAGCGCTCGCGCGGCTCGTCGCAGACGAAGCCTGCGGTGACGGCGACGTTCTTGATCCCCTTCACCCGGCAGGCGGCCGCCGTGTCGAGCGCGTATTCCATGAAAATAACGGGGTCGTTGTAGGTGTAGGCGACGCTGGCGCAGCCGAGGCGCTCCGCCGCGCGCGCGATCGTCTCCGGCATCGCCAGCGAGCTGAGGCGTGCGACCTCGCGGCTCTTTGAGATGTCCCAGTTCTGGCAGAAGGCGCAGGCGAGGTTGCAGCCGGCGGTCCCGAACGAGAGAACCGACGAACCAGGCAGGAAGTGATTGAGCGGCTTTTTCTCGATCGGGTCGACGCAGAAACCGGTCGAGCGGCCGTAGCCGGTCAGCTCCATGCCCTCGCCGTCCTCGCGCGCGCGCCGCACGAAGCACAAGCCGCGCTGGCCGGCCCGCATATGACAGAAGCGGGGGCAGAGCCGGCACTCGATCCGCCCGTCCTCGAGCTTCGTCCAATACTCGACGTTGACGCAGTCGCCGTCCATGTCTCCCCGGCCGCTTTCGCGCGGCCGCTCCTCAAAAATCTCTCCTTTATGTCGGAATCCGGAGCGCGGATTGCAATGCGGCGCACTGGCGCGCCGGCGGCCGCATGCTTACATTTGCGAAAAGCGGACGGCGGGCAGTTTGATCAGGCATTTGGGGGCCGAGATGCTGAACGAAGTTCATCCCGCGCAGGTTGCGGGCCTGTTCTATCCAGCCGGGGCGCAAGAGCTTCGCGACCTCATCGGGCAGATGGCCAAAGGCGCCCGGCCCGATGGCGGCGTGGCGCCGAAGGTGGTGGTCGCGCCGCATGCCGGCATCGTCTATTCCGGCTCGGTCGCCGCAACTGCCTTCGGGCCGTGGGCGCGGCGGGCCGATCCCCCCCGCCGTATCGTCATCGTCGGCCCGGCGCACCGGGTCGCCTTTCGCGGCCTTGCGATCCATCCGGCCACGGCCTGGAGCACTCCGCTCGGCGAGGCCGAGGTCTCGCGCGATCTCCACGCCCGGCTGTCGCAAGCAAGGGCCGCATCCGTCGACGCGAGGCCCTTCGCCGGCGAGCATTCGCTCGAGATGCATCTCGTGATGTTTCAAGCCATGCTCGCTGCGCCGTTTGAAATCTTGCCGATCCTGGTCGGCGACGCCGAGCCTGGCGAAGTCGCCGAGGCGCTCCGTCTCGTGTGGGGCGGGCCGGAGACCGTCATCGCGGTGTCCTCAGATCTGTCGCATTTCCTCGACCGCAAGGCGGCCGAGGAAATCGATTCGGACACAGGGCGGCGCATCGAGACCCTCGACTCGGCCTCGCTGGAAGGCCGCCGGGCTTGCGGCTATCTCCCGATCATGGGGGCGCTCGAGATCGCGGCGGAGCGGGATCTGAGGGTCAGCGGCCTCCATCTCGCGACCTCGGCCGACGTGGGCGCCGACACGGCGCGCGTCGTCGGCTACGGCGCCTTCGCCTTCGAATACGCGGCCTCGGCCCGATTGAACGACGCCGACCGGACGCTCCTGCTCTCGAGTTGCATGGCGGGTCTCGCCGCAGCGGCGAGACGGGGCGGCCGCGTGCCGGCCCTCGGGTTCGACGGCCGCCTGTCGCCGTCGCTGGCGTCCCAGCGGGCGACCTTCGTCACCCTCACCCAGGGCGGCAGGCTGCGCGGCTGCGTCGGCTCGGCGGCGCCGAGAAGCTCGCTCATCGCGGACGCGATGGCGAATGCGGTTCGGGCCGGATTCGCCGACCCACGCTTCCCGCATCTTAGTGAAGCCGAGCTCGACGGTCTGGAAATCGGCCTTTCAATTCTCTCCCATCCGCGCCCGGTCCCGGCGACGCGCGAAGCGGAGCTCATCGGGGCGCTCGAGCCCGACCGCGACGGGCTGATCCTCGGAGTCGCGCGCCGGCGCGCGCTGTTCCTGCCGAGCGTCTGGCGCCATGTCGCCGACCCGCACGACTTCGTGCGCCACCTGATGCTCAAGGCCGGTCTGGAAGGCTGGCCGCACGGCCTCGCCGCCGCGCGCTTCCGGGTCGAGTCGTTCGGGGCGCGGTGGCGAAGGGTCGAACCGGGCGAACTGTCCCCGGTCAGGATCGAAGAGGCAGGCCTCCTGCATTGATGCCCCGCTTCGCGGGCGATGAACGTCCAGCCGGAGCGGGCTCGCCTGGGCCGGCGTTCGCGGCCTGCGGATCAATCTGCTGCGTGCGGCGTTTGTTGTGCGAGGCGACCCGCCTTGCAGCTTAAACTTGCGGAGTTAGAACAGCGTGGCGTCCGAATCTTTCCATCTACGGACGTCTCTTGCTCTCAATAAAGCCCAATTGCCGTTCTAACTTGTCGATTATAAACAAAGCTAATCGACGAATCCGCGAACGGATGCTGGGTGGGCGCGCAGCACACAGGAGAATGTCATGTGCGACTATTCCTTGGAGATGTATGGATCCCGTCCTGCGCGTGAGGGTGAACTCTATGTCACGACGCGTTTTCCGAGCGGCTCGATCGGTTTCGCGGCGCCCGGGGATCCGAGAATTCCGGTTTGCGTGCAGTGCGACACGAAGGTCGTCCTGACCGACATCCCCTTCACCATGCAGGCGACTTACGGGATCGGATCGGAAGTCGAGTCTATGTTCGCCCAGCGTGAGACGGGGCTTTATCGCGACGGCCTGCGCCTAAAGGACGGCCGGTTCGTCTCGCTGCAGGATCTGCAGCCGGGCATCGGCGCCTATATCCCGAGCCTGCTGGAGCGCGAGGGCGCCAAGAAGATCCGCGCGGCTGAGAAAGTCGGCTGACGGACAAGTTTGCAAATAGCCCGATCGGCCTCGCGTCCCGCGTGCCGGGATGCGAGGCCGGTTATCTAAAGTTTCCGCTCGCGAACCCACCGAACCCGTCCCGCATTTCTGCCGGCGTTTGCGCAGGCGGCGGTCGCCCTCGGTCATGAAAATGTCTGAACGCGGACGATAGCGAAGCCTCTCCAAAGAACGCATTAGCCCGACAATTGCAACGCCGAGGCCGCGTGATGAATAGTCCGCGACACGGCCGATGCCTCATGCAGAAGCCCGTAGCGGGTTGCGGACGGCCGGACAGGAGCGGCGAGGGTCCAAACGCCATGACGAGAGCGGCCTTGTCCACGACGAATATGGGGCGGAACCTTACGTAACTCCGTGCTGAGATCGTTGCACCTGGCGCCCCGCTGCAATCGTGTTCTAAGCCTATGTATTCGGGTCGCTGGAATTAACGATCATAATTTTCCAACATCCTCGCTTACGTTACTGCATGCGGAATAGTCGAATATTCTACGATCGGACAAACAAAGCCGTAACAAATTGTCTTTATAGCTCGCTCGATGCACTTGAAGCGCAACTGACATGTTCCGTTGCGCCATGGGGAAGACGAGCACGGCTATGCAGAAACAAGCATCCAACATCCTTCGGTCCTTTCGCAACAACCAGCGCGGATCGACCTCTCTCCTGTTCGCCGGCGGCATCCTCGCCGCGGTCATCGTGACCGGCGCCGCCGTCGACTACTCCACCGCGGTCACCACCCGAGCGCGGCTCCAGGCAGGCGTCGATTTGGCCGTTCTGGCGGCAGCGAAGCTGGGCGCACAGAATCCTTCGACCTACCTGAACAGCTCTTCGGCGCTGCAGACAGCGGCCCAGGACTATCTGACCGCGAATGGACCCACCAACTCGACCATTTCCGATTTCCACGCCTGTCTGGAGAGCGGCGGCGACTGCACGACCGCGAGCGGCGATACGCTCCAGGTCGGGCAGTTCTATGCGAAAGGGACGGCGACCTACACGCCCATTTTTAACAACGTCTCGTGGTTGCCGGGCTCGAGCTCCGAGACCCTCACCAGCTCGGCGACGGCCGGGGCAGCCCTGCAATGGCCGACGCAGCTGACGATCAATCTCGTCGGCGCCAAGGGTTGGTACTACAAGCATGTGACGCTCTACGCCCTGCCCTTCACGAACGGCGCCGCGGGCAGCTCCTACACGTCGATGGCGGACTGGGTGTATCAGCCGACGAGCCTCAATGCGGCAAGCGGATCGGCCAACAAGTCCGTCGGGACCGACGTGGCCAACGGCATGACCGGCTTGACGCTCGGCCAGCTCGGCTCCGGCTATGGGACGCTGACCGGACCGACGTCGGTCAACCTCGGCCAATATGCCGATATGTTCCTGGTCGAGAACGTCATGCAGGCGCCCTGCTCGCCAAGCAGCTGGATGCTGGGAAACTGGTCGTCGAACTCGACCGTGACTTGCTACTCGACCCAGTCGGCGGCGCAGACAGCGGCGACGTCGGCCGCCAGTTCGGGATGCGCGGGCAAGAGAGGGAGCCAGCTCACCAGCTGCCAGAACGGCTATACTCCGGTTCAGGGGACCGTCGGCTACACGGTCTGCTCGGAATCGGAGCTGAACCAGAGCTCGAATCCGGCCTATTCGAGCTACAACGCGATCTGCAATCCGAACACCGGCTCCAGCGCCTCGTACAACTCCAGCCATACCAACCCGTGGCAATTCATCTTCGTGAACTTCTACCCGGCGCAGGCGGTGACGAACACGAACGTCTTCTCGACGAGCGTGTCCGCGACGACGATGTTCCCGTGCGGCGAGACGGTCGGCCATGAGTGGGAGGACGGCGGCAGCATTGTCGGCTCGAGCTACAGCTCGGCTCTGTCCTCGGCCACGAGCGCGACCACGACGCCGCAGCAGGACTTCTTCTACACTGTCGCGACGACCTGCGGGCCCGAGCCCGGGATGGCGGCGGACGGCTATTACAGCACGACCCAGACGGCCACCTACGGCGCAGCCCCGCAGCTCGTGCAGTAGGACGAGCTCCCAAGGCTTGCCAAAATGTGGCTGGGACTGTCGAACGCGGAAGCCAGGGCCAAGCCCTGGCTTGCCCGCGCCGGAGCTCACGTTCGGCGCCTCGGCGGCGACGCCCGCGCGACGACGGCGGTGGAGTTCGCCCTGGTCGCGCCGCTGGTGATCGCCCTCATCCTCGGCGCCATGCAAATCGCCGTCATCTATCTCGCCCAGGCCGAACTCGAGAATGCGGCGGAGCAGGCCGCGCGCGTCGTACTGACCAATCAGGCGCCGGCCTCCGGATCGGCGGGCCAGGCGAGTTTCTTGAACACCGTCTGCGGCTACCTGCCGGCTCTCTTCAGCTGCTCTGGCGTCATGGTCGATCTCGAGGCGCAGTCGATTTCGGCCACGACCAGCGACGCGCTCGTGCTGACGCCGCCGACCCTGACCTACGGCTCGAGCGGCCAGGTGACGAACAGCTGGAACTACAATCCGGGCACTCCAGGCAAGCTCATGATCTTGAGGGTGATGTATCAGTGGCCGGTCGTCGCCGGGCCGCTCGGGCTCGTTTTCAGCGATCTCGCGAACGGCACGCTGTTCTTGAGCTCGACCCAGGTCTTCCAGAACGAGCAATAGGGGCCTCTCATGCGGCTCGTCCGGTTTGAAACTCTGCGCCGATGGCTCCGGGACGAAAAAGGCGTCGCCGCGGTCGAGGCCGCGCTCATCGCCCCGGTGGCGGTCGCCCTGCTCGGCCTGATTGCCATCTGGGCGCAAGCGATCGCCATCCAGCGCAAAGTCACCCTGACCGCCCACACGATCACCGATCTCGTGAGCCAGCAAGGGACGCAGACCGCCAGCGCGTGCACCGCCACCAATTCCTCTCAGGAGGCTTCGGTCAACCAGACCACGGTCGACTACATTCTCAACAATGCGGCGAACGTGCTCTACCCGTACGTCAAACCGGACTCGGGAACGAACCCGGTGACCGGAACGAACATGTCGGACATGACAATGGTCGTTTCCGAGATCAACGTCGACTCCTCGGGAACGACCGCGACGGTGCAATGGAGCGAGCCGATGCCGTCTCACGGAACCGCGCTCGCGACGACGGCGCACGGGGTCACGCTGCCGAGCTCGGGGGTCGGGAGCGCCGCGACCAACGTCATCATGGGAACAGTCGCCTACTCCTATACGCCGCCGGTGATCGGCGAGGCGGTCGGGACGATCACCCTGCAGGACACGATCTATCTGGCGATCCGCCAGTGGTCGTGCATGAAGCTGAACGTCGGTTCGTAGCGGGCGGGCGAAGGCGGCGAGGCGGCGGGGCCAGCGATTTTGGTCCCGCCGGCGCTTCCTTGCGGCGTGCTACGGTCCCGCAAATTGCGTGACCGTATGAACAATCCTCTTGTTCACCAGTCTGTCGGCCTGTTTCGGCTACCGCATCCGTGAAAAAATGTCGCGCAGCGGCGCGCCGCCCCAGGCAGAGGTGACGAAGTCGTTGTGGTCGACCGAGCCTGCGTCGACGAAGGCGATCTCGCCGGGCGCGAGGGTGGCGGGCAAAGCGTTCTGCACGGCATGGCCGGCCTGCTGGAGTTCGGCCGCGACCGCGAGGTTGCCGTCGCGCGACGAGGTCGAATAGGCGCTGACGAAGAAGGCGTTTCGGCCGGGGCCTTCGAGCCAGCTGACGAACTTGTCCTTCTCCCCGTAGAGCGCATCGAGCAGCACGACGCCGCGCACCCGGCCGTTTTCGCCGCCGACGGTCAGCGAATAGACCGCCGGAAGATAGCCGCCGCTGTAGGCGACGATGACGACCGGCATGCGCCGGAAGGCGCCGCGGGCACTCGGGTAGAAGTCGCCGAGCTTGCCTTCGGCCTCGTTGAGGAAGGCGGCGAATCCGCCCGGCGCCCAGAACTTGCCGGCGCTCGAATTGGGCGCGTCGACCGCGAGCTGCGGCGCGACAAGAACGGCATTGAGGCCGGAGTCGGCGAGCTGGCGCACGATCTGCTGGCGGGCGACGACATCGCGCTCGAGGGTCGCCATGTTGCCGTGGAAGAAGACGATGATAACGCCCGGCCGGGCCGGGTCGAAGGACTGCGGCGCGGCGAGCAGGACGGTGCGGTCGTTGTAGGTCTGATCCTCCCATAGGAGGCCGCCGCGCGGGCTCGAATGGCCGAGCCGGCCGTTATCGTCGACGTCGATGAAGGGCCTCGTCTTGCCGGTGTCCTGATAATTCGGAATGAGGCCGTGATAGGGGAAGGCCGAGTTCTGGAACGCGGCGTATTCGACGTTCGCGCCATCGACCGAGCTGACGCCTTGCGGCGGCTTCGCGCCCGGCGGCGCGGTCGGAGGAGCGGCGCAGCTTGCCACAAAAAGCCCCGCGCCGAGGCTCAAGGCTGCCAACGGCGTTCGCAAGAGAAATGGACCCCGCATCACCCGATCCTTAACAATCCGGAGGCGGTCTCGAAAGAGCTTTTTCAACGCCCCTGCCCTCATCCGGCGCTTCCCGCCATCTTGTCCCCGCAAACGGGGAAGGAACTGACGGCCGACGGCCACGAAATCGACGCGAGCGCGCTGCAAAGCGGCGCAGGGTTAACGGGTCGTTGACGTCGCTCCATGGAAATTACGGCGTGGCCGGCGGAGTGAAGACATGCGTTCGATAGAGGCTGGTCTGGCGCTCGCCGTCCTTTGCGGGTCGCTTGCGTTCGCGCAGGACAAGGGGACCCTTGACGCAAAACCTCTCCCCCCGCTCGCCAACCCGGGTAATCCGAACCTGCCAGCCAAGCAGGTGTTCGGCCGCGCGCTGACGCCAATCGAGGTCAAGGCCCGCTCGATCGGCTATTACTGGCGCGGATGCCTGGCGGGCGCGAAGGCGCTGCCGGTCGACGGCGAGTCCTGGCAGGTGGTGCGGCTGTCGCGTAACCGCATGTGGGGCAACCCGGCGATGATCAGCTTCCTCGAACGATTCTCCCGCAAGGCGAAGGCGGAAGGCATATGGAACGGGATCCTGGTCGGCGACATCTCGCAGCCGCGCGGCGGGCCGATGCTGACCGGTCACGCCTCGCACCAGGTCGGCCTCGACGCCGACGTCTGGCTGACGCCGATGCCCGACCATACTCTCAGCCGCGAGGAGCGCGAGGAGATGTCGGCCGTCAACATGGTGACGGACGATGGACTGTCGGTCGACAGAACGCACTGGTCGGAGGCCCAGGCCGGGATCATCAAGGCCGCCGCCGAGGAGCCGGAGGTCGACCGCATCTTCGTCAACGCCGCGATCAAGAAAGCGCTCTGCGAGACCCATCGGGGCGAGCCCTGGATGAACAAGGTACGCGCCTACTGGGGCCACAACTATCACTTCCATATCCGCATCAAATGCCCGGCGGGCGAGACGACCTGCGAGCCGCAGGACCCTTTGCCGCCCGGCGACGGCTGCGACAAGTCGCTCAATTGGTGGTTCACCGACGAGGCGCTGCATCCGGGCCCGAGCAAGCCCAAGCCGCCGATCACGATGGCGCAGCTGCCGCCTGAGTGCCGGACGGTGGTTTTGGAGAAATAGCGGTCGATGCGCTCGAATTGATCCCGGTCCGGTAATCCCGACTGAGTTTCCTTGGGAGGAGGCCATGTTTTCTTGCACCTCGGATGACCAGCCAGACTCACGCGGCGGACAAGGCTGCCTTTGCTGCCGGCCGGAAATCCAGTTCTTGACGCGTCGGATCAATACCCAGCTTTCGCGACGCGGATTTGTCGCGGGAATGGGGGCGTCGCTCGCCTCGCTGGGTTTCGTGCGCCGCGCCGGCGCGCAAGCGAGTCCCGGGGCCGCGCCACCGGTCGCCTTCACGAATTTTCTATTGTTCGATGGAAAGTCCAGCGCCTTGCGCGGGGAGTTGCGTCTCCTCGTCGAGGGCAATCGAATCAAGACGATCGCTGCCGGCGATTTGTCCTTGCCAGAAGGCGCACGGACGATCGATTGCGGCGGACGTGTCGTCATGCCCGGCCTGATCGATGCGCACTGGCATACGATCTTCGCTGCGCTCCCGATCTCCGCCCTGTTCACGGCGGAGATCGGCTATATTTTTCTGGCTGCCAGCGCCGAGGCTGAGCGCACATTGATGCGCGGCTTCACCACGGTTCGGGACCTCGGCGGTCCGTCTTTTCCGCTCAAGCAGGCAATCGACGAAGGGCTTTCACCCGGCCCAAGAATTTATCCGTCAGGGGCGATGATCACGACCACCGGCGGCCATGGCGACCTGCGCCCTCTGTCCGATCTGCCAAGGAGTCTTGGCGGCCCGCTGAGCTACATGGAGCGGACGGGCGGCTCCAATATCGCCGACAGCGCCGACGAAGTGCGGTTGCGGGCGCGCGAGCAGCTTCTTCAGGGCGCTTCCCAGATCAAGCTCGTCGGAGGCGGAGGCGTATCCTCGCCGCGCACCACCCTCGACATGCTGACCTTCAGCGAGCCGGAGTTGCGGGCGGGCGTCGAGGCTGCCGCCGATCGGGACACGTATGTCGCCGTGCACGCCTATCCGCCGGCAGCGATACAGCGGGCCCTCGCCGCCGGGGTCCAGTGCATCGAACACGGCCATCTCATGGACGAGCCGACAGCCAGGCTGATGGCCGACAAGGGCGTTTGGCTCAGCACCCAGCCGTTTCTCAGCGAAGAGGACACGGGCGCGCTTGCCGGCCAAAGCCTAATCAATGCTCGTCAGGTGTTCGCCGGGACGAACACCCTCTATCCGCTGGCGAAACAGCACAAAATCAAGACCGCGTTCGGTTCGGACCTCCTCTTTTCGAGCAAGCTGGCCGCGGGCCAAGGCAGCATGCTGACCCATCTCAAACGCTGGTACGAGAATGTGGATATTCTCAAGATGGCGACAGCGACGAATGGCGAACTTCTGGCTCTATCCGGTCCGCGCAATCCCTATCCCGGAAGGCTGGGCGTCGTGGAAGAGGGCGCGCTGGCCGATCTGCTCGTGGCCGACAGAAACCCGATCGAAGATATCGCGCTCCTCGAGAATCCGGAGAAGAACCTTGTGATCATCATGAAGGACGGAAAGATCTACAAGGATGCTTTGAGCCCATGAGGAACGTGCGATCATCGGGATGCGGGACGCCGGGAGGCAAACCGATCAGATGATTGCCGACATCGGTTGTTTGCTGACCGGCGAGCGGCTTTCTGGCTCAGAGCAAGCGGAAGCCGCCGATCACGATGGCGCAGCTGCCGCCGGGGCGACATACGGTGGTTTTGGAGAAATAGCGGTCGGCGGCAGTCCGTCGCATCGCCTGCCAGACCCGCTCCGGTGAACCGGATCGAAATCCTTAGCGTTTAAGCCCTTTCTCATTCAGCTGCGGTTCATTTCGTATCACGCATGTTTTGAACGTTGGAAACATTGGGGGTCAAGGACCCATTCGGAGAAACCAGATGCTGAAGACAATCGTCGCAATCGCTCTTGGAGCAGGTCTAGCCTTGTCTCCTCTCGCCGCCCTTGCGCAGACCGACCAGTCGACCGCTCCCGCAGCTGGCGCGAGCGCGACGCCGGCCCCGGCTGGGCTCACACAAGAGCCAGATGCGGCACAGGAGAAGGATGAGCCATCACAGGGCCAGGGCTTCGGCCAAACATATGAGCAAGCCGGCCGCTCCGGCAGCCGCACCCGCGGCGCTCCCGCAGCGCAGCCGCAATAAATACCGGCTCGCCTTAGAGCTCGAGCGCAGCCAAAGGTTCCTTCGGACATTGGTCTTTTGCTGCGGCCCAGACTGTATAAAGCCAGCGCTTGGCGGGAGTTCCCGCCAAGCGGCAATCTTGTTTTGGCGTCGGCTGGGGGCTTCCTGCAGCCGGCGCCTTTTTCACGGCCCTGATCTTGGCGCGCGAGCGCGAGCGCCTAATCCGGTGCGGCATCCGCATCGTCTTTAGCTACTTTCTCGGGCGCGATCTGAACGAGTTTCGACTTCGGCAGGATCAGGCGGCGAATGGCGCGTAAGCTCGTGCTGATGTCGTCGACCCATTGACCCTTCCGGGCGCGCGTACCACTCAGCAAAATCGGCGACGACCGCCGCCTTGATGGCATCTGTTCCTTGTGCTTTGTTGCGCGGCCATCGAGCACATTGCCGGTCATCGGAACGCCGGGCTGCAGCCGGTTTATTGGAATCGGTCCTAGGGGCGGACGATGGGGACTTCGGATCTCAAGCTGGACGTCAACACCGAGCTTGCGGCGCGGCGAACGGGCATGTCGTTTCAACGAACGCGCATGGCCGAAGATCGCACCCTTATGGCGGTCATCCGGACCTCGCTCTCGCTCATCGGCTTCGGGTTTACGATCTACCAGTTCTTTCAGCGGCTGCGCGACCAGAACGTCATCACCAAAGCCGCAGCGCCGCGTCACTTCGGCGTCGCGCTGGTCGCGCTCGGCGTTCTGATGCTGATCCTCGGCATCGCCTACCACGTCCAGTTCATGCTCGGGCTCCGCCGCTTGCGGGAATCGATGCGAGAGGAGGGGCTCATTCACGGCGAGACCGTCTTCCCGGTGTCGCTCACCTTGATTACCGCGTTCCTTCTGCTCGTCGTCGGCGTCGCAGCGATCGCCAGCATGGCGTTCCAGATTGGGCCGTTCGGCTAAGCGCTGAGCGAACGAACGGCTCGGCCGGAACCGATGATCCGATCCGTCAGCCTTCCACAGGCTCCCTTTGGATCAGGCTCTTACGCGCCTTCGGCGCCTTGATCCGGCGTGGTGCGGGTGCGGTGCCCGTAACGGTCGGCGAGCGCCAGCAACACTGTCGAGACCACGAAGGCCAGATGAATGCCGACGAGCCAGCCAAGCTCGCGATCGCTCGAATGCGCGACGTCCATGAAGCCTTCGAGCAGCTTGATCGCCGAGATGGCGACGATCGAGGCCATGAGCTTGAGCTTGAGCTCGCTGAAGTCGATCTCGGCGATCCAGTGCGGCCGCCCATCGTCGGCGCGCATGAGGACGGGCGCGACAAAATTGGCGTAGCCGGAGAGGAAGACGATGACGACGAGCGAGGCCGTCAGCGTCATGTCGACGATCGCCAGCTCCGTCAGCAGCACCCCTTCGTCGTTCAGGGTCCAGATCTGCGTCAGAAGATAATAGAGATGCAGGGATGATTTGAACAGCAGAGCCAGCAGGCTGATTGCGAGCGCGATATAGAGCGGGGTTAGCAGGAACCGGCTCGCGAACAGGAAACGTTCGACCCACGTTTTGATCATGGAGTCCCCGCGTCAAACCGACAGTGCCGAGACGGCCGGCGCCGGCGGTCTTTTTGAACCGGCGGGGTGGATTGCGCAACACACTTCAGCCGCTGCTGAGCACCCGCCCCGCGACCGCATCGAGCTTCTTCACGAGATCGGGGTCGCGCGCATCCGCATGCGTAATGATCGCGTGTTCGAGCGCACGATCGGACCCGATCGGGCAAGCCTCGTGCTCGGCCGGAAAATCGCTCAGCGTCCGCGCCACCAGCGCGGCCGCCTTGTCCGCGTTGTCGTGCATCACTTTGACCACCGCCGCGACGTCGACCGCGTCGTGCTCCTCGTGCCAGCAGTCGTAGTCGGTCACCATGGCGACGGTCGCGTAGGAGATTTCCGCCTCGCGCGCGAGCTTCGCCTCCGTCGCCCCGGTCATGCCGATGACGTCCCCCCCGCCCGCCTGATAGGCGATCGATTCGGCGAACGAGGAGAATTGTGGCCCCTCCATACAGATATACGTGCCTCCGTCCTTACAGGGGATGCCCTCGGCTTCGGCGGAGGCAAGCAGGCGCCGACGCAGGAGCGGAGCGATCGGATGGGCCATCGAGACATGCGCCACGCATCCCGTGCCGAAGAAGGTCGACTGACGCAGATAGGTGCGATCGATGAATTGGTCGATCATGACGAACACGCCCGGATAGAGTTCCCGGTGGAACGACCCGCACGCGGAAAGCGCGATGATGTCGGTGACGCCGGCGCGCTTGAGTGCGTCGATGTTGGCGCGATAGTTGATCGTCGACGGAGAAAAGCGGTGGCCGCGGCCGTGGCGGGCGAGGAAGACAGCGTCCGTCTCGCCGATCCGGCCGAACCGCAGCGCGTCGGACGGATCGCCCCAGGGGGTCGACACACTCGCCTCGCGCAAGTCCTCCAGTCCGGGAAGATGATAGACGCCCGACCCGCCGATCACTCCGACGACCGCCTTGGTCATGTTCCGCACCTTTCCGTCGCCCCGGTTGCGCGTGGCCTGGTCTTGCAGCGCCGGCGCCTCACCGGCTCGGCGACGCCCGCGGCAGGCGCGGAGGTCGATGACATAACGGGGAACCGTACTCTCAGTGGACCGCTTCCCAGATCCGCTTCTTGGTGAAGTAGAGCAGTCCGGCAAGCACGAACAGGAACAGCATCACCCTGAGGCCGATTGTCTTGCGCTCCACCATGTTGGGCTCCGCCGCCCAAAACAGAAACGCAGAGACGTCCCTGGCGTAGTTCTTAAGCGTCGCGGGCGTGCCGTCCTTGTAGGCGACGGCGCCATCGGTGATCGGCTGCGGCATCGCGATCTTATGGCCCGGATAGTAGAGGTTCCACTGGGGATCGTCAGGCTTGGTGTAGCCGTTGAGGATCGCGTAGATGTAGTCGGCGCCCATCTCCTGGTACTCGAGGCCGGGGAGTGCGTCGAAGACAAACCAGGGAAAGCCGCGCTCGTATTTAAGCGACTTGGCGAGCAGGTTCATGTTCGGCGGCGCCTTGCCGAAGGCCGCGGCGGCGGCCTGATCGTTCGGATAGGCCTCAGGTCTCGGGAAGTCGTCGGCCGGGGTCCCAGGGCGCTTGAAAATCTCCCCCTTGTCGTTGGGCTCGGCGTTGGTGACCTGGTAGCTCGCGGCCAGCGTCTTCACTTGGGCCTCGGAAAAGCCGGGGCCACCGGGCTCCGCCAGGGCGCGGAACGGAATGCTGAGCGTGTGGCAGTTGCTGCAAACTTCCCTGTAAACCTGAAAGCCGCGCTGAAGCTGCGCTTGATCGAACGTGCCGAACATGCCGGCAAAGCTCCACTCCTCGCGCGGTGGCTTGGGCTGGTCGGCCTCCTCCTGGGCGAGCGCCATGCCCCCGACGAGGGCGAGCGCAAAGGCGGCCGAAGCAAGGGTCGTGATTTTGAGGCGGGTCATCGTCGTGTTCCCTTGGGATCGATCGCCGTTCACGCTTGCGCCGCGGCGGGCTTCTTCGTCAGCACGGCGTCGGCGATCGAGACCGGAATCGGCTTCGTCTTCTCAACGAAGCTGAGCAGCGGCATGACCACGAGGAAGAAGCCGAAATAGCCTACGGTGAGAATCCGCGCGACCAGCGTCGTCCCTTCACTCGGCTCCTGCGAGCCGAGATAGCCGAGCCCAATGCAAACGACAACGAACACCCAGAAGAAGAAGCGGTACGTCGGCCGGTACTTCGCCGACTTGACCGGGGAGCGGTCGAGCCACGGCACGACGGCGAGCACCGCGATCGCCGCGAACAGCGCGATGACGCCGAAGAGCTTGTTCGGAATCGCGCGCAGGATCGCGTAGAACGGCAGGAGATACCATTCCGGCACGACGTGCGAAGGAGTTATCAGGGGGTTGGCCTTAATCGAGTTGTCCGCGTCCAACAGATAGTTGGGAATGTAGAAGATGAGCCAGGCGTAGAGGAGGAAAAAGACCACGACCGCGAATGTGTCCTTGATCGTCGCGTAGGGCGTGAACGCGACCGTGTCGCGCTCGACATTCTGCACCTCGACGCCGTCGGGATTGTTCTGGCCTGTCACGTGCAACGCCCACACATGCAGCCCGACGAACCCGACGATGATGAATGGCAGCAGATAGTGCAGCGAGTAGAAGCGGGTGAGCGTCGGAGCGCCGACCGCGTAGCCGCCCCACAGCCAGTGCGCGATGGCGGTCCCGACGAACGGAATGGCGGAGGTGAGGTTGGTGATGACGGTCGCGCCCGCGTAGCTCATCGAGCCCCATGGCAGCACATATCCCATGAACGCGGTCGCCATCATCAGAAAATAAATGATGACGCCGATGATCCAGAGAACCTCGCGCGGTGGTTTGAAAGAGCCGTAGTAGAGGCCTCGCATCATGTGGATATAGACTGCAAGGAAGAACAGCGAAGCGCCATTCGTATGCATGTAGCGGATGAGCCAGCCGTAATTCACATTACGCATGATGTCGTTCGTGATCGAGTTCGAAGGCCTCGTTCGCCGATGGAATGTAATGCATGGCCAGCACGACCCCGGTAAGGATCTGCGCGACCAGCATGAACGACAGGATGGCGCCAAAGGTCCACATATAGTTAAGATTGCGCGGCACCGGATAGGCCACGAACGAGGAGTGCACCAAACCCATCAAGGGAAGACGGGCTTCGAACCAGCGCCCGATCGCGCTCTTGGGAACGTAGGTCGAGGGTCCGCTCATGGCATGCATCTCTGAAAAGCGTTGATCCGAAAGAACCGCGGCGGAGCCGCTACCTGGTTTGCCTCAGCCGATCTTCACCTTCACGTCGCTGAGAAACGTGCGTTCCGGGACGGCGAGATTGAGCGGAGCGGGGCCTTGGCGTATCCTACCGGGCCAAGCCAAGGCTGCGACGCCGACAGCCCCGGCCGCGCCCGTGCCGGATACAGCAAGTTCCTGCGGCTGGGTTTTTCAATCGTCGGTGCGCGGGACATTCAAACCCCCAAACTAAGCTCCCTGCGCGACGTGGAACCGTCGCGCATTCAGCCGCGGCCTTTCATGTCTGATTGGCCCGCCGACGCCCGAGCCGGGCGCACCCGGCGTCGAATGGGCCAGGCCGGGCGGCGCCGACCCACAGTCGCGGCTTTTCGCATCGATCGTTTTGGTTGTCCATAGGAGCGAGCGCCTCTGGGTTCGGCATTTCGTCGCGTTCACAACATGATTGCACATGCCGGGCGATCTCTTTTGCTTTTTCCCGAGCCTGGGCTAATGGGCGCCAATATGATCCAGCCGGCCGCCCCGCTTCTTCTTGCGCTGTACGAGCCCGACATCGCCCAGAACGCCGGGGCGATGTTTCGCACCTGCGCCTGTCTCGGCGTCGACGCCGCCATGATCGAGCCCGCCGGCTTCCGGATCGGAGACAGCCGGTTTCGGCGGGCCGTGATGGACTACCGGGACGCCGTCTCGATCACGGTTCACGACTCGTGGGAAAAGTTCGAGGCTTGGCGCGAGGGAACGCAACGCCGTCTCGTGCTCCTGACGACCAAGGGCGAGACGAGTATGTGGGATTTCGCATTCCGCCAAGGCGACGTCATTCTCGTCGGCCGAGAATCCGCGGGAGTCCCTGCAGACGTGGAGGCCGCGGCGGATGCGAAATTACGCATTCCCATCCGCCCCCCGCTCCGCTCGCTGAACGTTGGCGTCGCCGCGACGATCGCGATAGCGGAGGCGTTGCGCCAGTTGAAACGACTGCCGGCAGCCGACGGCGCGCAGGCGAAATTGGGCCCCCCCGCAAGTGACGAGGGCGTGACAATGACTCGAAGTTAGGCGATTGTCGCAATGCTAGGCCGGCCCGCCGACGGGAGGACATGATGACCGGCGAAATTGTGCGTGTTCTGATTGCTGACGACCATCCTCTGGTGGTCGGGGGGCTGAGAGAGGCGGTCCTCGCTGCCGCGCCTCACGCTGAAATCGCCGTCGCCCATGATTTCGACAGCATGGCAGCTGCTCTGGAAGCGTCGCCCGAAACAGACCTCGTGCTGCTCGACCTGACGATGCCGGGAGTTCGAGGCTTCTCGGGGCTCTTGTTCCTGCGCTCCGAGCGCCCCTCGACCCCGGTCGTCGTCGTTTCCGGGAACGAGGACCGCGCGGTGATCCGCCATTGTCTGGAGTTCGGCGCGGCGGGCTACATTCCGAAATCCAATTCGCTGGAGACGATGCGCGGCGCGATCGCAATGGTGCTCGAGGGAGGAAGATGGACGCCGCCCGATTTCGATCCGAGCGCACAACCGAACCGCGAATTGAGCGCTCTGGCCCGCCGGCTCGCATCCCTCACTCCGCAACAGGTCCGCGTGCTGATGATGCTGTCGCAGGGACTGCTCAACAAACAGATCGCCTATGAGCTCAGCGTCTCCGAAGCGACGGTCAAGGCCCACGTTTCGGCCATTTTGCAGAAGCTCGGGGTTGAAAGCCGCACGCAGGCTGTCATCCTGGCCACCAAGATCGAGAAGGCGCAGGAACTGTCGTTCGCGTCGTAAAGACGCTTCCGCCCATTCCTGCGCCTCGCCGAGCCGGATCAAGCCTTGCTGCGGTTCTGCCGGTTGTCGATCAGTTCGCCGACGACGGTCGGGTCGGCGAGCGTCGAGGTGTCGCCGAGCGCTCCGTATTCATTCTCCGCGATCTTGCGCAGGATGCGCCGCATGATCTTGCCCGAGCGGGTCTTGGGCAGCCCGGGCGCGAACTGGATGAGGTCGGGCGACGCGATCGGTCCGATCTCCTTGCGCACCCAGGCGACCAGCTCTTTGCGCAATTCCTCGGTCGGCTCGATTCCGGCCATCAGCGTCACGTAAGCATAGATCCCTTGGCCCTTGATGTCGTGCGGATAACCGACGACGGCCGCTTCCGACACTTTCGCGTGCGCCACGAGCGCGCTCTCGACTTCGGCCGTCCCCATGCGGTGGCCCGAGACGTTGATGACGTCGTCGACGCGGCCGGTGATCCAGTAATATCCGTCCGCGTCGCGGCGGGCGCCGTCGCCGGTGAAGTACTTGCCGGGATAGGCGGAGAAATAGGTGTTCACGAAACGCGGGTGGTCGCCGTAGACGGTGCGCATTTGGCCGGGCCAGGAATTGGCGATGACAAGATTGCCTTCGCAGGCCCCCTCCTGAACGGCGCCGGCGGCGTCCACGATTTCCGGGACGACGCCGAAGAACGGCCGCGTCGCCGAGCCGGGCTTGAGCTTGATCGCGCCGGGCAGCGGCGTGATGAGAATGCCGCCTGTCTCGGTCTGCCACCAAGTGTCGACGATCGGACAACGTTCTTCACCGACCACGCGGTGATACCACTCCCACGCCTCCGGATTGATCGGCTCGCCGACCGTGCCGAGCAGACGAAGCGACTTGCGGCTGGCCTTCCTGACCGGCGCCTCGCCGGCGCCCATCAGCGAACGGATCGCGGTCGGCGCAGTGTAGAAGGTATTGACCTTGTGCTTGTCGACGACCTCCCAAAAGCGGCTCATCGAAGGGTAGTTCGGAATTCCCTCGAACATCAGGGTGGTCGCGCCGTTGGCGAGCGGACCGTAGACGATATAGGAATGGCCGGTCACCCAGCCGACGTCGGCGGTGCACCAATAGATGTCGCCCTCGTGATAATCGAAGACATATTGGTGGGTCATCGAAGTGAAGACGAGATATCCGCCGGTCGTGTGGACGACGCCCTTGGGCGCGCCGGTCGAACCGGAGGTGTAGAGGATGAACAGCGGATCCTCCGCGTTCATCGGTTCCGGTGGGCAATGAGCGGTCACCGCCTCGAAGGCTTCGTGCAGCCACACGTCGCGCCCACTCTGCCAGTCGACGTCGCCGCCAGTCCGCTCGACGACGATCATCGTCTTCACGCCGCCAGCCTTTTCGGCGGCCACATCGGCGTTGGCCTTCAGCGGCACCTTGCGCCCGCCGCGGAGTCCTTCGTCCGCAGTGATGACGACTTCCGACTTGGCGTCCGCGATTCGGCCCGCAAGCGCTTCCGCCGAGAAGCCGCCGAACACGACTGAATGGATGGCTCCGATGCGCGCGCAGGCCAGCATCGCATAGGCCGCCTCGGGGATCATCGGCAGATATATGGTGACGCGGTCGCCCTTCTTGACGCCACGGCTCTTCAGCACATTGGCGAAATGCCCGACCTGGTCAGCGAGTTCGGCATAGGTGATGTGCCTTGATTCCGACGGGTCGTCGCCTTCCCAGATGATTGCCGTCTGGTTCGCCCGCTTTGGCAGATGGCGATCGATGCAATTGTGGGCGACATTGGTGACGCCGTCCTCGAACCACTTGATCGAAACGTTGTGCGTGTCAAACGAGGTGTTCTTGATCTTGGTGTAGGGCGTGAACCAGTCGATGCGCTTGCCGTGCTCGCCCCAGAACCCATGCGGATCGCTGATCGAGCGCTTGTACATCTCCTCGTACTGGGCTTTGTTCACCCAGGCTCGTTTCGCCCATTCGGCGGGAACGTCATAGACCTTGTCGAACACGGACTCCTCCCAAGAAACCCCTCATCGCCGCCAGATGGCGCGCAAATCCACTGGACCGCGCTTATGCCTCAAGGCGAGGAAGTCCGACAAGCGGCCCGCAGTGATGCTTTGGTCTTAACCCTTCCGTAAGGCGTGGCTGGGGCGGACTTCCGAGACTTCGAGTCCGCCCATCTCGCAGACGACCTCCCATTCCGCCGCCGTCACCGGCTGGACAGAGAGTTCGAGAGTTCGTGACCAGCGCCATCGACGCGAGCCGCTTTTCCGCCTTCGCCGCTTCGAGCGTGACCGGGCGAGGCAAGGGGCGCGCGGCGCGGATGTCGACCATGCCGAACTTGCCGCTCGGGTCGGTTGGATCGGCGCGATAGGCCGCGCAGACCTCGACGACGCCGACGATCGCCTTGCCTTCGTTGGAGTGATAGAAAAAGCCGAGTTCGCCGACTTTCATGGCCTGCATGTTGAGCTTGGCGGAATGGTTCCTGACGCCGCTCCAGTCGGTCCCTTTCGCGCCGCAGTCAGCGAGCTTCTGAAAGGACCATGCCGACGGCTCGCTCTTGAACAGCCAGTACGCCATCGCCGCCTCATGCCAGAGATTGGCCGACCCCCTGCCGCCACGGTTTCACGCTCGTGCTTTCGAACACCCCCGCCAACGAAAACGGGTCCTTGCTCAGAAGAGCGAGGACTTCGGCCTCGCTGTCGGCCTCGAATATGATCATCGAGCCGACCGCAGTTTTGTGATCCGAAGCGAGTAGCGCGCCGCCGATTTTCAGCCGCGCGCCGAGCCCGTTCAGATAGGCGAGATGCGCCGGACGTTTTTCCATCCGCTTGTCGGCGCTATCCGGCTTATCGAGGCATGTGGCGACAAACAGCATCAGCAGTCCTCCGGACCCGTCGAGCAATACGCGAGCCGAAGGCAAAAGCAAAGCGTCTGCGTCACTCCTCGCCCCTTTGCGGACGGCCGAGCAGCGCGCCAACCGCGCCCGCAACGTCGAGCGCGCCCTCGAGGAGAGCTTCGACGCAATTGGCGATCGGCATGTCGACGCCGTGCGTCCGCGCCATCTCGGTCAAAGCCGACGCGGTGAAAACGCCCTCCGCGAGCCGCCCTTCGGACGCCTCGCCGACGCTTTCGCCTCTGCCGACCGCCAATCCGAAAGAGAAGTTTCTCGACTGGGCCGACGAGGAGGTCAGAACGAGATCGCCAAGTCCTGAAAGGCCCATGAGCGTCATGGGCCTGGCGCCAAGAGCTTGGCCAAACCGCCGCAGTTCGGCGAAGCCTCGCGCAATGAGCGCCGCGCCCGCGCTCGCGCCCAAGCCCCGCCCCGCGGCGATCCCGCATGCGATCGCAAGGACGTTCTTGGCCGCGCCGCCGATCTCCACGCCGCGGACATCGCCCGAGTGATAGAGCCTGAGGTTCGGCCCGTGCAAGAGACGGCAAAGCGACCGCGCCAGTCCCTCATCCGCGCAGGCGAGCGTCACCGCGGTCGGGAGCCCCCCCGCCACGTCTGCGGCGAAGGAGGGGCCGGACAGGATCGCGACCGGGCGGCCCGGCGCCTCTTGCCGGAGGACCTCGGTCATGAAGGCGTGCGTCCCACGCTCGATGCCTTTTGCGCAGGCAATCAAGGGGGCGGCGCCCGGGAGAGAGGCGAGCTTCCTCGCCGCATCCCTGCTCGCCTGCGCCGGCGTTGCGACGAGAATGGCGGCGCATGGGGCGAGCTCCTCGAGGGCAGCCGTCGCTCTCGCCGCCGCCGCCAGCCGAACCCCGGGCAGCTTGGCGCTTAGCCGCGTCGATTCGAACGCGCACATCCGCTCCGCGCTGCGGCCCCAAAGCACGACATCGCGCCCGGCCGCGGCGGCAGCGTTCGCAAGCGCTGTTCCCCAGGCCCCAGCGCCAGCCACGCCGACCGCGCCTTTCGTCACTCGCCTATCTCCCGCATTGGCCTCTTTCCTCGAAAAACGGCATGAAACCATAGGAGGTCGAACGCAAGTCCCCTCGGCGCTCCTAGCCAAAACGTCGGCTTCGGCTTAGTTATAGGGACGCGGGCCCCATAGACGGCTGCCGCGCCCCGTCAGGATCCAGAACTCCGATGCCGGAAATCGACCTACCGACTGTCATCTTCGCGCTTGTCGCGCTGTTCGTGGCCTATAAGCTGCGCTCGGTGCTCGGCGTGCGAAACAACCCGACGCGGCCGCCCGGCGGCCTTCTGGCCCCGTTACGGCGAGCGCCCGGACCGGCGGGTCCGGCTGTCGCGCAGAGGGATGCGGCGGCCGAGGCGCCGACGCCTTTGCCCGCCTTGCCGCCCGTCGCCGACCAGTGGAAAGCCGTCGCCGAACCCGTTGCGTGGAAGGGGCTCGACGCAATCGCCGCCGCGGACAGGAGCTTCGCCGCGCAGGCGTTCCTGTCGGGGGCGCGCGCCGCTTACGAGATGGTCGTCCACGCCTTCGCCGCCGGCGACAGCGAGACCCTGCGCAGCCTCATGGCGCCAGAGGCCTTCGCCAATTTCGACGCCGCGATCCGCGCTCGCGCCGCGGCAGGCCACACGATGACAACGACCGTCGTGTCGATCGACAGCGTGAGGATCGCCGGCGCGCAGCTCGACGTCCCGAACGCGCACATCAGCGTGCGCTTTGCCAGCAAGCTCGCATCGGTCACGCACGACCGCGACGGGACCGTCGTCGACGGCTCCGCGACGGAGGTCGTCGACCATATCGACCTGTGGACCTTCGTTCGCGACGTCCGCTCGCGCGATCCCAACTGGCGGCTTACGGCGACTTAATCGGAACGCCCCTGACGGCGACGGCGCGCCTCGAGCCGCTCGGATTTGGAGGCATCGAGGGCTTCTACCACGACGACCTTCTCTCGGCGTTCCACTGCTTCGAGCGCTCGGCGGGCGCGCTCATCGAAGGGAACCGTGGCGCTCGGGCATCGCGGGCGCCCTCGCGGGCGCTGATCGAGGCGGCGCGGGCGGCGCTCGCCGCGAATCCAGAGGACGCGGCGGCGGCGCGACGCTTCTTCGAAGCCCGGTTCAGGCCGTTTCGGGTCGTCTCCGAGCCGGCGCCAGGCTTCCTGACCGGCTACTACGAACCCTGCATCGCCGGCTCGCTCGTCGAAACGCACGCTTTTTGCTGGCCGATCCTCGCCCGCCCTCCCGACCTCTTGAGCTTCTCCGCGGAAGAGGCGCCGCCGGGATTTCCAGACGGCGTCACGGGGGCGAGGCGGCGAAACGACGGCCTCCTCGTTCCGTATGACGACCGGGAGGCGATCGAACGGACGCGGCGCGATCCGGTGGTCTGGGTGCGCGACGCCGTCGAGGCCTTTCTCATCCAGGTGCAGGGTAGCGCCCAGGTCGAGCTTCGGGATGGGCGGCGGGCGCGGCTCGCCTATGACGGCCGCAACGGCCTGCCCTATGCGTCGATTGGCCGCATCCTGATCGAACGCGGCGAGATCGACGAAGGCGCGATGTCGCTCGCGAACCTCAAGGCATGGCTGCGGGCCGCCGGCCTCGGCGAGGGCGAGCCCGGGCTTGCCCTCATGCGCCGCAACCGTTCGTTCGTATTCTTCCGGCTCGTCGAGGATTTCGATCCGGGCCTCGGTCCTGTCGCAGGCGCGGGTGTCGCGCTGACCCCGCTCAGGTCGATTGCGGTCGATCGCTCGCTCTGGAGCTACGGCCTGCCGTTCTGGATCGATGCCGACCTGCCGTGGGCGGACGAGGCGCCCCGACCATTCCGCCGCTTGATGATCGCCCAGGACACAGGCTCGGCCATTGTCGGACCGGCCCGCTGCGACATATTCTTTGGGAGCGGCGATGCGGCCGGCGCACGGGCCGGCGCGATCCGCCACCATGGAGAGTTCGCCGTGCTTTTGCCCGTCGGAGACGAGCCGTGAAGGAGGCGCCGCCCCCTCATCGCCTCAGGCGCCTGAGCGACGAGGAGATCGCGCTCTGGACCGAAGTCGCGCGCGGCGTCTCGCGCCGCCGCGGCGCGAGCCTGCCAACGCTCTCCCGGCCGTTCGCGCCGAAGCCCCCTGCCCCGCCGGCCCCGGCCGCGCCCGGCCCTGCGGCGAAGCCGGCCAAGCCCAAAGCCCCGCCGCTCGCGCCGATCGAGCGTCGCCTCAAGCGCGAGCTCGGCCGCGGCCGCGCGGCCGTCGACGGGGCGCTCGACCTTCACGGCATGAACCAGGCCGAGGCGCACCAGGCTTTGCGCGGCTTTTTGCGCCATTCGCAGACGCGCGGGGCGAAAATCGTCATCGTCGTCACCGGCAAGGGCGGCCCCCTCGACGCGCCCGGCCCGATCGGCCAGGGGCGCGGCGTGCTGCGTCGGCTTGCGCCCCATTGGCTGCGCGAGCCCGATTTGCGCTCGATCGTGCTCGGATTCGAGGAGGCGGGCCGCGCCCACGGCGGATCGGGCGCGCTCTACGTCCGGCTCCGCCGGGGGTCTGGCGCATTGTAAGGCGCGGCTGCAGGCAGGGACATTTCCGGCCGCAGAATCAACAGCAATTCCGATGCTTTGTCTTGCTCTCTGTCCAATCCCGGCTCATCTGGAAGGCTTGGCCAGCGGATGTAGGTGGGAGGACGACATGAAGCTTTGGCTCAAAGTCGGCTCGATCGGCTTCGGCCTCATGAGCTTGATGGCCGTGGAGGCCGAGGCGCGGATCACCCGGTTCGAGATCGTCAAGACGGAGCCGGCCTTCGGCGGCAAATCCTTCGGCGACGCCGGCTCCTACGAACATCTCGTCGGCCGTGTCTTTGGCGAGCTCGATCCAGCCGATCCGGCCAACGCGATCATTCAGGACATCAGTCTGGCCCCGCGCAACACGCGCGGAATGGTCGAATATTCGACCGATGTTGAACTTTTGAAACCGGTCGACATGGCGCGCGCCAATCGAATCCTGTTCTTCGAGGTCGACAATCGCGGCAACAAGCTCGCGCCCATTTTCTTCAATGAGGGGGTCGCCGGGGGCGTGGCCGAACGCAATGGCCTCACGTCTCCTGGCGACGGCTGGCTGATGCGGCAGGGCTACACGATGATCTGGTTCGGCTGGGAAATGGATGTCCGCCCCGGCATGAACCGCCTCGGCATGCCGCCCGTCGTCGCCCGCAACCACGACGGCTCCGCGATCACGGGAGTTGTCCGCTCCGAAATGATCACGCCCGCGCCCGCGGCGAGCCTCCCGATCAGTCTCAGCCAGCAGATCCAGAACTATCCGTTGGACAGCTACGACAGCTACCCGACGGCGAGGCTCGACAATTCGAGCCCCTTTTCCCGTTGTGCCGTTGCGACGCGGCTGTTCGAAGCGCCCCTCGCCCTGAGCCCGTAGACACCACAGGATCAAGCTGCGGAGCGAGGACAGGTCCGGCGTCTTCCATAAGCCCGAACAGTTGCATGGCGTGAGAGCCCGTACGAGCAAGGAAGGGAGTGGGAGTATGCCACAAGAGACGCGCATTGTCGGCCTCGATGTCGCGAAGAGCAAAGTCGACGCCTGCATTCATTCGCTGGGGCTGCGCCTGTCGGCGCCGAGCACTCCGGAGGGCGAAGCGAAGCTGGTGGCGTGGCTGCGAGCCAACCGGGTCGGCCGGGTGGCGATGGAGGCGAGCGCGGTTACGAGCGCAGCTGGGCGGAAACCCTGCGCGCGGCCGGCTCGCGGTTCGGGTCGTCGATCCGAAGCGGGTCCGCCATTTCGCCAAGGCGGCCGGCCCGCTGGCCAAGAACGATCCGATCGACGCCGAGACGATCGCCCGTTCGCCGAGGCCTTTCCCGACGACAGCGCCCAACCGCACATCGCGCGCGTGAGAGCTCGCCCGTCTGGTTCAGGCCCGAAGCGTAAAGACGTGCAGGAGCGGATCAAGCAGCAGCGCAGCATCAGCCGCCTGCCATCGTCGTTGAGGCCCTCGCCGCGGTCGCCAAGACGCTGCGCGCCGAGATGCGCAAGCTCGAGGCCTCATCGCCGCCAAATCAAGGCGAACCCGGCGTTCGCGCGTCGCGCCAGCTCATCGACGCGTGCCGCTCGGCATCAAACCATCGCCGTTGATCGCCTGGCTGCCTGAGCTCGAGCATCCCCAACGAGGCCGCCTCGGCCCTCCTCTGCGCCGCGCCCTACGACGACGACAGCGGCCAACGCAAAGGCGTGCGCTCCATCCGGCGGGCGCGCAGCTCCGCAACCTCCTTTATATGGCGTCGTGGCGCCCCACTCAGCACAATCCGGTGCTCAAGGCCTATTATCGACGCCTGCTCGCCAAAGCAAAGAGCCTAAAGTCGCCATCGTCGCCTGCATGCGCAAGCTGATCGTGATCCTGAACACGATGCTGGCGCGCGACGAGCCCTGAACCCGCCGCTCAGGCCGCGGCATGAGCGGCCCTCGTGCGCCGCCGCGGCGCATCGCGCCGACCGCTGAATGCCCAAATGCCCGTGAGCGACAGGTCAAGCCAAGCCGCCGACCGCAAGCGCCAGCCTTGAGCCCGGCCGAGCACCGGCTACTCCGATCAATACAGTTGCTTCCCCGACGGTTTTCTGCCGACCCTGACGGTCCGCGCACGCGAGCAGGACCCGCGCGAGCCCATCCCGAATTCCGCCTGGAGTTTTGGCGTCTGCGAGCCGGGAGACGCGGTGACGCCTGACGAGAAGCACATCTGCGCCAAAGACGGATTCAAGCCGGGGAGGCTCTACGAACTGATCTACCGCGCCAAGGACCCGACCGTCGGCGGCCTCGGCTTTGCGGCGGCGCGCGACCTCGGCGCTTTCCTGCGCAATTCCGACAAGGACGACGCCGGCGCCGCCAATCCTGCGTATCGGCCGGACAATCTGGCGATCATCGAAGGCAGCTCGCAAAGCGGACGGATGATCCGCAGCTTCCTCGCGCTCGGGTTCAATCGCGACGAGGCGGGGCGGCGGGTGTTCGACGGCGCCTACCCCCATATCGGCGGCGGTCTAATGCCGCTCAACGTCCGGTTCGGACAGCCTGTGCGCGCCTGGGGCGAGCAGACCGATCATCTTTATCCGGCTTACGATTTCCCGTTTTCCTATGCGCGCCAGACCGATCCCTTGACCCGAAGGACGGGCGGCCTGTTCGATCGGTGCGATGCGACCGGAACCTGCCCGCGGCTGTTCCATATCGCGACTGCGCTCGAAATGTGGGAGGGGCGCCAGTCCCTCGGTCTGACTGACCCGCTCGGCCGTTCCGACATCGCCGATCCGTCGAACGTTCGCACCTACATCATGGCGAGCACGCAGCACTCGGCCGCGTCGTTGCCGCTCGCGACGCATGCGCCGTTCGGCAATTGCCAACAGCAACCCAATCCCAACCCGCAACTCTGGACCATGCGGGCATTGCTCAGCGCGCTTGCCGCCTGGGTCCGGGACGGCGTGGAGCCGCCGCCAAGCGCGACGCCGCGCATCGCCGACGAGACACTCGTCGCGCCGGACCGGGTCCGCTTTCCGGAGATCCCGGCAAATTCCTACGGCGGCGTGGAACGGCCTGAGGTCTCGCCGCTCAGGATCTACGACCCTCTGCACGTTCTCGACTACGGCCCGCTCTATGACGCGGAAAACTCGAGCGGCGTGATCACCCGCGAGCCGCCGGAGGTGAAATCGGGAAGCTACGGCGTTCTCGAGACGCAGGTCGACGCCGACGGCAACGATGTCGCCGGAATCCGGTCGGTCTTCCTGCAGGCGCCGATCGGCACGTACACGGGTTGGAATCTCGGCCGCAAGGACCGCTTCGAGAACGGCATGTGCAATCTACAAGGCAGCTTCATTCCCTTCGCCGCGACGAAGGCGGAGCGCTTGGCCACAGGGGACCCCCGGCTTTCAATCGAAGAGCGCTATCCATCGAGGGAGACTTATCTTGCGGCCTTCAAAAAGGCAGCCGCCGACCTCGTCGCGAAGCGCTTCCTGCTGCCCGACGACGCTGCGCTGCTCGTGGGTCGGGCAGAAAGCGAAGGGATCCGGAGCGCGCCTTAGCCCGTCTTCGCGGATTGGGCCGTTTTTCGATCTCCAGGTCCAATGAAAACAATAGCTTGACCGAAAAGGTCTTCACTACAAGACAGTGCGGGAGACGGAGAGCCGCGTAGGTGCAGTTTCGGCGGCGGAAACGCCGATAAAGAAAAGTCCAAGCCCAAGCGGAATACAAAAGTCGCCACCAAGCGACGTTTGACACGATTTGTCGTCCTTTGGAATCCGCGTCGAACTTGGTTGGTCTTCACTACAGCCGTTTTTGGCCTGTTTCCTGAAATTGATACGAGCAAAGTCAACCGCTTAGACAGCGCAACCGGTTTGAAAATAGCTTGCGACGGGGTCAATCCGCGAAGTCGGGTTAGACGCGATTCGCGAAACAGCCAACCAGCGCCTGCGCCGGTCGATTTGATCAATGCATGGAGCGGAGTGCGAATTTTATGTTCTTTGTCAAATAGATTTGCGGTCATTTGGATGAGAAACGCGAGGTCCGTGGCTGGGAGACGGATTCGCTCTCGGCGCCTGTTAATCTCCCTAGTCAGGGAGATAAGCTTGCTGTTATATTTCGGCCACCGCACATCAAAGTTCTTGTGTAAGCAATTGAAGTAAAATGCTTTTTATGATTGTGTGCGTCAAGTTCTGCAAAGGCGGTCATGGCTTGGCTGGGGTTAAGCGGCTTGGCGGAGGTAGGTTTTCTTGTGCTCCCTGAGATCGTTCATGTTAATGTAGCGGTGGGCTTCGAGCCAATTCTCGTGGGTTTCGACGGCTAGGGCTCGCACGAGGCGTAGACAAGCGTCTGTGTTGGGGAAGATGCGGACGACGCGGGTCCTGCGCCTGATTTCCTCGTTGAGACGTTCGAGCATGTTGGTGCTCTTGAGATGCTTATGGTGCTGGCGGGGCAGCTTGTAGAAGGTGAGCGTCTCCTCGATGGTTTCCTCGACCCAAGCGACGAGCTTCGGGTAGCGGCTCGCCCACTTGGCGATCCAGGCGGCGAGGTCCTGGCGGGCCTCCTCGATCGAGCGGCGGTCGTAAAGCCAGCGCAATTCCTGCAGGCAGTCGTCGTCGGCCTTGCGCGGCAGATGGTCCAAGGCGTTGCGGAGGAAGTGGACGTAGCACCGCTGAAAGGCGGCTTCGGGAAGGACTTCGCGGACGGCCGAGCGGAGCCCAGCATGATCGTCGGCGACGACGAATTCGACGCCGGCAAGGCCGCGCCGGCGCAGGCCGACAAGGAAGTCTTTCCAGGAGGAGCGGCTTTCCCGGTTGGCCATGTCGACGGCCAGGATCTGGCGGCGCCCGTCCCAGTCGATCCCGATGGCGATCAGCACGGCCTGGCTCATGACGACGCCGCCCTCGCGCACCTTCTCGTAACGGGCGTCGAGGATGAGGTAAGGGAAGGGCTCGGCAAGGGGGCGCTTTGCAAAGGCGTCGAGCCTTTCGTCCAGGCGCTTGTTGATGGCGGAAATGGCGCTGGCCGAGAAGGCGTGGCCGCAGAGTTCCTCAGTGATCGCCTTGACCTTGCGGGTCGAGACGCCCTGCACGTACATCTCGGCCAGGGTCGCCACCAGCGCCTGCTCGGAGCGCTGATAGCGTTCGAAGAGCTCGGTCGAGAACCTCCCGTCGCGGTCCTGCGGCACGCGCAGCTCGAGCTTGCCGACGCGGGTGACGAGGGTGCGGGTGTAGTAGCCGGAGCGGTAGCCAAGGCGCGCTGCGGTGCGCTCGCTCTTTTCGGCCCCGAGCGCGTCCGTCATCTCGGCTTCCAGCATCTCCTGCATGACGGCGCGCACGATCTCGCGCAGCCCGTCAGGGCTCTTGGCGAAAAGCTCGTTGACGAGGGCGGTCGCGGGCTTAGCCTCACTCTTGGTCATGGCGGCGTTCTCCTCGGAGAATCAGGTGACTTCGACATCACCCAGCCTGCCATGACCGCCTTCGTCCCTCAGGGATTTTGCAGAGCCTTCAGCACGCTACTTTTTATTAGCGTGAAACCGAGCGCAAAGTCTGCGGGCTCCGCCCTGTTGGTTGGCAGTGAGAAACAGGGAGAACACCGATCGAGCGCGAACGGTGGATCAGTCCTGGATCCCCAGCCAAGCGCGCCCCTTGTGGCGCGGCCAAGGCTGCGGAAAAAGCCGGCGGCGTTGGCGCGCGCCAGCGCCCGCCACGCGAGGAACGCGAGGGCCGCATAGACCTTGCCCACGACCTGGCCCTCAAGGTGCTCGAGGGAGCCGAAGGCGAGCCAGAGAAAAAGCGCGCTGTCGACCAGCGCGCCGGCCGCACAACTCGCGGCGATCGCCAGCGCAAACGAGCGCCGTGCGAGCGGCGTATAGACCGAGAAATCGGCAAGCTCTGAAAACAGGAAGGCCGCCGCGGAGGCGCCGACCAGAGCGGGCGGCGCGATGACGGCCGACAAAGCGGCGCCGACGACGACGCAAGCGAGGCTCGCCGGGATGCCGGCGCGCCGCTGGACGAGGTCGCGCAGGACCAGCGCGGCGCCGATGACGAGGACGCCGGACGGGGCAAGCACGCCTGGGAAGACCGGGATCAGGCAGGGGCCATCGAGGTCGCAGACGGTCCCGATATGGCCGATCAAGAAATTCGCGAGCGGAATCGTCGCGGCGTAGGCGAGAACGAGGAACGCTGTCACTTCAGCTGCCGTTGGTGCCCCTAGCCGGAATCGAACCAGCACTCCTTGCGGAATCCGATTTTGAGTCGGACGCGTCTACCAGTTCCGCCATAGGGGCCCGCGAAAGCGGAGGCAGTCCTATAGAACGCGCGGCGGCCGAGGGTCAACGTTGGCCAGTCCCTAAGCTCGGGAAATCGCGGCTCCGGAACCGCCGCGGCCTAAGGCCTGCGCTAATGGACGCCGCGCCCATGAAGGCGTAAAGATCCCGGCCGAGGGATATCCCATGTTCAATTCGCTCTACGCTCGCGTGAAAACCCTCGCTCAAAGCCGGCATGCCGAAGCGTCGCTGGCGGCGATCGCCTTCGCCGAGAGCTCCTTCTTTCCGATCCCACCCGACGTGCTGCTCGCGCCGATGGCGCTCGCGCAGCCGCACCGGGCCTGGCGGTTCGCGCTCATCGCGACCGTCGCCTCGGTCGTGGGCGGCATGCTTGGCTACGCAATCGGGGCGATGCTGTACAGCACGGTCGGCCTTTGGCTCGTCAATCTCTACGGTTATGGCGCCAAGATGGAGGCGCTGAGGCTGACCTACGCGCAATGGGGCTGGCTGGTCATTCTCGTCAAAGGCGCGACCCCGATCCCTTACAAACTCGTCACCATCACCAGCGGGCTGCTCGGCTACAGTTTCCCGCTGTTCGTCGGGCTGTCGATCCTGACCCGGGGCGCGCGGTTTTTCCTGGTCGCGGGCGCGCTGAGGTGGCTCGGAGAGCCGCTGCGCCAGGCGATGGAGCGCAATTTCGCTGCGGTTCTCGGCGGCTTCGCCGCTCTCGTGGTCGCCGGCTTCGTCATCGCGATCAAAGTGTTCTAATGACCCTTATCGATCTCGTCCTGCCCCCATCGCAGACCCTCCGAGCGCTCCTGATGCTGCTCGCGGCCGTGGCCGTTCTGGCCGCGGTCTGGATCTTTCAGGCTTTCGGCTTCACCCCCTGTGAACTCTGCCTCACCGAACGCTACGCCTTCTACGCCGGAGCGCCGATCGCGGCTCTGACCGCCTGGCTCGCGAGCCGCTCGGCGCACGGGCTCGCCCGGGCGCTGTTCGTCCTTCTTGCGCTCGTCTTTCTCGCCAACGCCGGGCTCGCCTTCTATCACGTCGGGGTCGAACAGCACTGGTGGCCCGGGCCGACAGCCTGCACCGGCTCGCTCAGCGGCCCCGTCAACGTGAACGACCTGATGAAGTCCTTGAACTCCGCCCGCGTCGTCAACTGCGACGAGGTGCAATTGCGCATCCTCGGCCTGTCGCTCGCCGGCTGGGACGTGGTCGCCAGCTTGGCGATGGCGATCTACGCCGCGCTCGCGGCGCGGCTCGCCAATAAGGTCCTCGCACGCGCCGTCAGTCGAGCGCACTCGCGCTCTGCTCCGGACCGGCCCCGGCGCCGTTGCGACCGAAGCGATTGGCCTATGCCGCTTCCGGACTCGCGACTGTAACTTCATATCCACCAAGCTGCGACCCGGTGGACAACGGATGAAGCGCGGCTGCCCGGCGTCACGAAGCGGGTCCGGTTCGAGGATCCTCCGGGATTGGCGGGAGCGGCGGCTTGATTGCGGCTCATAGCTGCCGCAGAGCGTCGAGCGGGGCGTAGTCCAAGCCCGGAGCTTGGTTTACGCCCGCGTTGACCGTCTTTTGTGCGCTGAGCGCGTCGCTGAAGCCATCACACTCGCGGGTGGCCGATGCTCATCACGTAGTCTCGAAGAAGGACTTCCTCATGCTCGACCTCTTCGAGTAGAGCTTCGAGCAGGTCCCGCGCGTTGACCATGCCGATCGGTCGAGAATCCTGATCCAGGATAGGAAGGTTCTTCAGCCGTCGGTCCTTCATCGTTGTCCATACGTCATGCAACTGCTCCCCCGGCTTGCAGGACACGACGGTCCGGGTCATGACGGCCGATACGACCGGCATTCCTTCGCCGTCTGGACGGCGGCCGATTTGACGGACGACATCCGTCTTGCTGATGACCCCCGCCATTCGTCTGGCGGCATTGCAGACAACCAGAAGATCGGCGTCAGCTTCAAGCAGAAGCTTCGCCGCCACCGCGAGCGGTGCGTCGTCCCTGACAGTCACAAGGCACTTCGACGCCGCGGACAGAATGTTTTCTACGCGCATCGGATGGAACCTCCCTCTTACTTGAAATAACTTTGCCTGCAATAGACTTCGCAGGCGTTGATCTGAATCAATTGTGCTTCGTCAAATCCGTGAAGTCAGCGGGACGGAACCGCCACGATGCCAAAAGTTCCACCATCCGCGCCGCCCCCGCCCGCAACCGACCCAACCTGAAGGCCTTCCCGTTCAGAGGTGCAAAATCCGCTGATACTGGAATTCATCCGCTGTTTGAGTGCGCGAAAGGTTTCGGCGCAAGCCACTGAAACCACGCCATTTCTATGGCTGTTTCAGCTCAGGGCCGCCCGCGAATAACGAAATTCGCTGCTTTTTCCCTGTTACCAGCGAGCGCCTCGCGGGGAAGACGAAATTCCGCGAGACTTTCGAGCGAGCAAGGAGTCCGACGGCGAGCAGGGTCGGCGGGACAAGAAGGAGCCCTCTCAGGATCATACGCTCCATGCCGGCTTAGACCCGCCTCGGTCTGCGCGCCGCGCGCGGCCGCTCGGGCGCTCCCGCGGCGGCGAGGATGGCGCGATACTCGTCGCGCTTTTCGTGAATCGAGGCGATCACGAAGCCCATCGGAACGCCGATGTCGACCAGCACCGCTTCGGAAAGCTGCAGGCTCGCCTCGATCGTCTCCGGCACCGCGTCGGTCGCACCGAGCTCGTAGAGCGCATGGGCGTGATCGGCGTCGCGGGCCCGGACGACGAGGGTTACGTCGCTGCGCAGCCGTCGCGTCGTCTCGACCACCGTCTCGTTGGCTTTCGGCGAATCCATGGTCACCACCACCGCCCGCGCGGATTCGATTCCACACCGGCGCAGATAGTCGGGCCGCGAGGCGTCGCCGTAATACACCGGCTTGCCGGCGTCGCGGGCGCGGGCGACGAGGCGGGCGTCCGCATCGACGGCGACGAACGGGATCTTGTGCATGTCGAGCATGTCGCCGATCAGCGCGCCGACCCGGCCGTAGCCGACGATGATGACGCGGCGCTCCTCGCTTTCGGGCGGCGCTTCCTCCGGCGGCAAGTCTGCGCGCAGCCGCGGCCGCGCGTCGATCAGCGCGCCGAGCTTGCCGAGAGGAGGAATGGCGAGCATCGAGAGGGCGATCGCGCTGACGAGCGTCGTCGAAAGAGAGCGATCGACCAGTCCGCCAGCGAGGGCTGCGCCGATCATCACGAAGCCGAACTCGCCCCCCGGCCCGAGCAGCAGCGCCGTTTCCGCCCCGACCCGCCAGGACAGGCCGAACCCGCGCGTCAGCCCGAAAAGGATTAGACCCTTGATGACGATCAACGACGCCGCGACACCGAGGATGAGCCCGGCCTGGCGACGATGAACGACGGATTGATCTCGGCCCGACCGAGACGAAGTAGAGCCCGAGCAGCAGGCCCTTGAACGGTTCGATCGTCACTTCGATCTCGCGGCGGTATTCGGTCTCCGCAAGCAAAAGCCCCGCGACAAAGGCGCCGAGCGCCATGGAGAGTCTGCTCGCCGCGGCGGCAAGTCCGTCGCCGAGCACGACCAGAAGACAGGCGGCCATGAAGAATTCCGGGCTCTTCGTCTCGGCGACGAAATGGAAGAACGGCCTCAGCGCGAGCCGGCCGAAGACGATCAGCGCGGCGAGCGCGAGCGCCGCCGGAACGAGCCTGTCGATCAGCGCCGCGCTTACGCCGCCCTCGCCGCCGCCCACGAAGGCCCCTGCCATGACGAGCAGCGGCGCGACGGCGAGTCCTGGAAAATCAGCACCGAGAAGCTCGCCCGTCCGACCGGCGCGCCGAGCCGCTTGCCTTCGATGAGGACCGGGATCACGATTGCGGTCGAGGACATGCTAGAGCGGCGCCGACGATCACCGCAGGCGCCGGCTTCAGCCCAAGCCACCAGGCGACCGCCGCGAGCGCATCGCGGTGACGGCGACCTGCAAAAGACCGAGCCCGAACACGAGCCGGCGCATGCGCTTAAGGCGCTCGAAGGACAGCTCGAGCCCCATGGTGAACAAAAGCGCCACGACCCCGAAGGCGGCGATTTTGTCGATTGACTCGACATTGATCGCGAATGCGCCGAGCCAATGCGCCTTCCGGCCAGCGATCCGAGGCCGTAGGGCCCGAGCGCGACGCCCGCGAGCAGATAGCCGAGCACCGGGCTGATCCTGAGGCGAAAAAACAGCGGCGCGACGACGCCCGCCGTCGCCAGGAACAGCAAGGCCTCCTTGTACAGAGAAAGGTCGACGGTCTCGTGCACGCCGCCAGCTTAGTCGATTTGAACCGATGCGCGAGGCCTCGCGCGGGAGGATCTAATCAAACGTCGCCGCGAATTTGGCGAATGACCTCAGACCACGTGAAAGCGCTGCCGCTGCGGCGGGATCGACGCCGCGTCCGGCGGAAAGGGTTTGGACAGAAATTCGGCGCAACGCGTGGCAAGTCCTGCGAGCGCAGTCTCCAGCGCACCGGCGGCGAGGCGGCCCAGCGCGTCATCGACGGCGCTCTGCCACTGCTCGTTCATGACGGCCTTGGCCGCATCTTCCGCCGGGACTATGCGAACGTAGTGCTCGGCGAGGGAGACGTAAACGAGCACGCCGCATTGCGACCGATCGAGGCCGCGAAGGACGAACTGCGCCAGCGCGGCCCGATGGCAGGCCGCTCGCTGGACAGGCTTTGGCGCGAGCACCCGCCGGGTCCACGGCAACGAGCCGACGATCGCGGCGAGGATGGCGACGAGCAACTGGGCGATATCAATCCGTTGCGCCGACAGGTTCGTGAATACCAAGAGCGGCAGGGGGGTCGCAAGGGCGAGCACCGCGGCGCCGAGCAGGAACTCAGCCTCGCTCGCCGACGAGGCGCGCGCCAGCACGCAGACGATTGGCGCCCGCGTCTTGGTTTGCGCCGCGTCGAAGGCGGCCTCCGTGCGCTGCGCGGCGGCGAGGTCGAGCTTCATCACCAGCTCCCCGAGGCGCCGCCGCCGCCCGACGAGCCGCCGCCGCCGGAAAAGCCGCCCCCGCCGCCGAACCCTCCTCCTCCAAAGCCGCCGCCGAAACCGCCGGGCCGGCCTCCGCCGATGCCCATCGGAAGGAACACGACGTTGCCGCCTCCCCGGCGGCCGATCCGCGTCAGCACGAACAGAATGAACAGAAAGATGAGAAATGGCGCAATGGTGTCGAGCAGCGTCGGGTCGGGCTCGGCGCGCGTGTCGGTCGGCTTCGGCTTCCACTCGGCCGAATCGGTCGTCAGTGCGGTTATGATGTCGTCGACGCCGCGCGTCACTCCGCCGTCGAAATCCCCGACCTTGAACCGCGGCGCCATGGCGTTGGCGATGATGAGGCTCGACACGGCGTCGGTCAGCGTGCCTTCGAGGCCGTAGCCGACTTCGATGCGCACCCGTCGTTGCTTCGGGGCGATGAGGAGAAGAACGCCATTGTTCTTCTTGGCTTCACCGAGCTTCCACGTGCGAAACAGCGTGTTGGCGAAGGGCTCGATCTCCTGACCATCAAGCGAAGATACGGTGGCGACGACGAGCTGGATGCCTGACTTCTGTTCGAGACTGGCAAGTTTGCGCTCGGTGTCGGCGATCATGCCGGGGACAGAATATGGGCCTCGTCGACCACCCGGCCGGTCAGCGCCGGAAAATTCGCCGCCGCCCACGCCGCCGAGACCAAAGGGCAACGAGGAGCGCCGTTGTCAGCGCCGGCGGCCAGGAACGACGCATCCGGGCGCTCCCCGCGGGATCAGAACTTGACCTTCGGCGCAGCTTGCGCTTCGGCCTCCGCCGTGAAACCATCGGCTTCGTGCGCGGAACACCGTCTGGGCCCAGACCACAGTCGGGAAGGTCCTGAGCGAGGTGTTATAGTCCTGCACCGCGGCGATATAGTCCCGGCGGGCGACCGCGATGCGGTTCTCGGTGCCCTCGAGCTGCGACTGCAGCGCCAGGAAGTTCTGGTTCGACTTGAGATCGGGATAGTTCGCTGACCGCGAGCAGCCGGCCGAGTGCGCCGGAAAACTGGCCTGGGCCTCCTGCAACGCCTTGAGCTTCTCGGGGCGGCGAGCTGGTAGGCGTCGACCTGGATCGCGTCGCCTTGGCGCGCGCCTCGTGACCTGGGTGAGCACGTCCTTTTCCTGTTTGGCGTAACCCTGCACCGTGGCGACGAGATTTGGCACGAGTCGGCGCGGCACTGATAATCGTTCTGGACTTCCGCCCAGGCGGCCTTGGCGGCCTCCTGCTTGGTCGGAATGACGTTATAGCCGCAAGATGAAACCGAAACGGCGATCAGGGCCACGACGGCGAATGATCGCAAACGAGAAAATAAAGACACTGTGCCAGCCCCTCGACCCGCGCCTAGCTCCCCGCGCCCATCGAATCTGCGCGGGTTGGAGACCAATGATACAGCCCCCGCCGCCGGCTCGCAAAGGACGTTGGGAGGTCATGGCATAGAACCGGACGGGGGGGTGCAGGTCATTCGGAAACACAAACGATTCATTCCTTTCGCCCCATGAGATATGGGGGAACGATCGGACGATGATGCGCCCTGAGCTCCTTGAGCCGCCCATGCTGCTTGCGGACGGCGCTGCGAAGGTGGGCGTCGAGCGCGGCCCCCGCTGCGTCCGGCGCATCATTGAGCAGCAGTTCGATGACCAGTCGATGTTCGGCCAGAACGGCTCCAGGGCCGGCATCCCGAGATAGATCTGAAAAAGTCGATTTGTGGCAAGCGCGGGAGTCGGCTCTGCCCCCGCGCAGCATCTCGAGGCGCGGTTCGGACACGCTTGGGTGCATTCGATATAAAGGGCATCTCAAAGCGTGCAATTTCCGCTGCAGGACGCCGCCGAGCGCGGCGATCGTCCCACGGCCGAATTGTCGGTGCAGCAAAAGGTCGCCGCGGTTGGGATGACTATCGCGCCGCTACCCTGACGGCGGCCGGAAATAGGCCAGGAATTCGAACTCCCACGCAGGGCAGAAGGGGCGGTTGCCATTTCTCCGCGATGAGGTCGATCTCGGCGTCGTTGGCGATGCTCTTCAGCATGATGTGCGGGACGCGCTCGTCGACGAAGCCGAGGCGCATCGCTAGGCGTTGGTTCGTCTTCGGGGCGTGCGGAGCGTCCTGCTCGTCCCTGCCGCGCCAGGCGAGTTGCGGATCGACCCTTTTCGCCATTTCTCTTGTTGCCCCGTTTCCGCCCTGGTGTCCTTCGCACTTAACCTTCGTGGTCTTCGTGTTCAGTATTCCAACACAAAGGGCACAAAGGTCGACCAAGGTCACAAGATCACTCGCTTGACGCCCTGCTTGAGCAGAAGTTCGCCGGGATGCATGGACGACAAGCCGCGTTTCGGGAGCTTCTTGATCATGGAGCCTGTCCTCAGTGATCGTCTTCCAGATCGACATCGACGGCGTCGCCTTCCGTCCAGCTGAGCTGCGACTCCCGGATCTGATCGGCGAGGAGCCGCAAGAACCGATCGACCGCCTCGGCGATGCCGCAATGCCCTTCAAGTGCGTCCTGCAACAGCGCGTCGCTCTGCGAAGTGTCGAGCGCCAGGATCCGGTCCCGAATCCGACGGCCTGCGGACTGCGCGATGAGGCGGCGGACGCGACGCAGGCGATTGGCGCGCTTCTGTGTCGCGGAGAGCCCGCCCTTGCGTCCACCGCAGCCGACAGCGCATCGACCCCGGCCCCCGATGTCGCGACGGTCTCGATCACGGGCACGTCGCGCCGTTCCGCGCGCACCGCCAGCATCGCGCGCAACTGGTCGGCGGTACGGTGAGCTAATGGCATGTCGGCTTTGTTGACGACGAGAACGTCGGCGATTTCAAGGATACCCGCCTTTATCGCCTGAACGTCGTCGCCGAGGTTGGGCGCGTTGACGACGACGCAGATGTCCGCCACCTCGACGATTTCGACTTCCGATTGTCCCGCGCCGACCGTTTCGATGACGATGACGTCGCGTCCCGAAGCATCCATTAGATCGACGACACGATGAATGTTCTCGGACAGCCCGCCGAGGTGGCCGCGCGAGGCGATGGAGCGGATGAAGACGCCGGGATCCTCGGTGTGGCGATGCATGCGAACGCGGTCGCCGAGGATGGACCCGCCGGAAATCGGGCTCGAAGGATCGACCGCCGCGACCGCGACCGATCGGCCGCAAGCGCGAAGGTGAGCGATGTAGGCGTCGATCAGCGTCGACTTGCCGGCTCCAGGAGGGCCGCTGAAGCCGACCACGGCCGCGTGGCCGGTCGACAGGTCTGCGAGACGGCCGATCGCATCGGCATGCGCGCCGCCCTGCTCGACAAGCGAAAGGCAGCGCGAGAGCGCGGCGGCGTCGCCGCCACGCAGCCGGTCCACAAGTTCGGCGAGGGCGGGAGAAATGTCAGGCGACAATGAAGGGACGCCCAAATCCCAGCTCTTTTCGCAGGCAGGCCACGATCTCGCCGTGGGTGACGCCGACGCCGGCCGCGTCGACCACCCGGGAAAAGATGTTGTCTTCTTTGTCATGCGTCGCGCGTGCGAGCGCGGCGAGGGCGCTGTCGATTGCACTGCGGCTGCGGCTTTCCTTGAACGCCTTGAAGCACGCGACATGCCCCTTCATGCGTTCGAGATCAGGCCGTTCCGTTGGCTTGCGCGCGCTCTCCTCCTCGTCGAACTGGTAGCAGTTGACGCCGACGACCTTCTCCTCGCCGCGCTCGATCTTTTCCTGATAGCGCAGCGCCGAGTCGCCGATCAGGGTCTGCACGAGCCCGCTTTCGGCGGCCTTGTACATGCCGCCCGCGGCGTCGATCCTCGCGATGACCGAGAGGATCTCGGCCTCCATCTGGTCGGTCAGCGTCTCGACGTAATAGGAACCGGCGAGCGGATCGATCACGTCGCACAAATGCGCCTCTTCGCGGAGAATGTTCTGCGTCGCCACCGCGATGCGCGCGGTCTCCTCCGTCGGCGTCGCCACAGCCTCGTCGTAGGCGTCGGTGTGCATCGATTGCAGGCCGCTTAGGATGCCCGCAATTGCCTGCGTTGCAACGCGCGCGACGTTGTTGAGCGGTTGCTGACGCGTGAGGTCGACGCCGGACGTCTGGCCGTGGAACTTGAAACGCCACGAATTAGGATTTTCGCGCCGAGCCGCTCGCGGGCCAGGCGCGCCCAGATACGCCGCGCGGCGCGAAATTTGGCGATCTCCTCGAAGAAGCTGATCGAGATGTCGAAGAAGAACGTGAAACGGCGCAGTAGGACGTCGATGTCGATGCCGCGCGTGACGCAGTCCTCCGCGTATTGCAGCGCGGTCGACAAGGTGAAGCCGACTGTCTCGGCGGGTGTTGCGCCGGCCTGCTGCATATGCTGCCCGACGACCGAGATCGGGTTCCAGTTCGGCAGACGCTCAAGACAGAAAGCGACGTGATCGGTCAAGCACCCGACGGGAGCCCGGCAGCGACAGCCGGTAGAACATATGGTTGGCTATGAAATGGGAGATATAATCGCTCTGATTGGAAGTGCCTGAAATCCGATCCCAGGCGACGCCGCGACGTTTCGCTACGCCGAGCGTGAAGGCGAGCAGAGTGAAGGGCGACGGATCGTTCATCGCAGTCGAGATTTCGCCGAGCGGGACGCCGTCGAGAGCGACGTCCATGTCGTCGACCGTGTTCGAAACCGTGCCGCAAGTGCCGAGCAGCAGCGGGTCGACCTCGTCGCAGTCGACGCCGCGGAAGCCGGAATTGCATGGCAGGAAGCTGATGGCCGTCGCGCCCGCGGCCAGGATCTGGCGCACGCGGGCATTGTAATCTTCAGGCGTTCCGAGTCCGATCAACTGGCGCTGAGACCAGGTGCGGCCGCGGTGCATCGTCGGGTAAATGCCTCGGGTATAGGGGTACTGGCCGGGAAAGCCGAGATCGGTCTCGTAGCTCGAACCGTCCCAGTCGCGCGGAGTATAAAGCGACTTGATCTCTATGCCGGAGCGATTGGCGATGCGCCGATCGGCGCCGATCTGCTTCGAATAGTCGGCGCGCCACTGCGCATAATCCTGATCGATTCCCGGCAGAAGAAGTTGAACGGCTTCCTTGGTCATGGCGTCCACTCCCGCAATTCAGCGTCGCGCGCCACGCGCGATTGGGCGGCGAGCGCGGCGACGTGGTCCACGATGTCGTCGCGCGAGGCGCCTGGGCCGAAAATGGCGCTGACCCCGGCGGCGATCAGCGCCCGCTGTTCGTCCGCGGGCACGACGCCGCCGACGACGACGCCCACATGGCTGAGCCCCGCCTCCCGGAGCGCCTCGACGAGTCGCGGCACGATAAGGTGGTCAGTCGCCAGCGAGCTGACGCCGATCGTATCCACGTCCTCTTCGGTGGCGAGCTTCACGACGCCGGCGATCGACTGCCACGGCGGCGTGTAGATCACGTCCATGCCGGCGTCGCGCAGGAAGGCCGCGACGATGCGGCTGCCGCGATCGTGGCCGTCGAGCCCGATCTTGGTGATGAGGACGCGGGCAGGCGGGTCGAGACGCGGGGTTTTCATGACGCCTCTCCCGCGGCGCGCAGCGGCGCGAGCAGTTGGCGCGCAATCTCACGGATCGGCGTCCGGCCCGGCCGATGCCAGACCGGCGTCCAGTTGAGCGCGCCGAGCAGGAAGAGGCGAGCGAGTCCCGGCGCAACGCCCTCCGTCAGCTTGACTTCGGCAAACAAGGCGCGAAACCGCTCTTCGTAGAGATCGCGCAGGCGCGTGAGATCGGCGGCGATCTCGGGCACGTCGTCGGGGAGAATGCGGATGACCACCCTCGCGTACGCGCTCGCGTCGAGGATCGCCTCGAGGTGCGCTTCGACTGCGGCGGTCAGCCGGCCCCAGGCCGTCTCGCCGCCAGCGGTCGCCTTCTCGACGCGGTCGACGATGCGTTGCACGCCCTCCTCATAGACCGCCAGCAACAACGCCTGTTTGTTAGGGACGTGGAAGTAGATCGCGCCCGGCGTCATTTCGCTTGCCGCGGCGAGTTCGCGGATGGTGGTGGCGTGATAGCCCTGCTCGGCGAATTTCGCTGCCGCCGCGTCCAGGAGCGCCGGCCAGCGGTTCGCCTGCCGTTTTGCCTCCGTCGCTGCCAAGACACGACCTCGCCCGATAACTAACTAAACGATTGTTTAGCACGCCGACTTATGCATAATCAAGCGTGCCGTGAAGCAGTTGGATCCGAAATCGGGGATATGCGATGCCTGACGAGGGCGAAGACGCCGACGCGATCGGCGCCGCCTGCGCTCGCAGAATGCTCGAGGGCGACTGTGTGAGCCGCAGCTTGGGCATCGCGCTCGTGTCCGCTGGAGAGGGACGCGCCGTGCTCGAAATGACAGTTCGCGAAGACATGCTCAACGGGTTCGGGACCTGCCACGGCGGGATCCTCTACACCTTCGCCGACACGGCGCTGTCCTGCGCCTGCAACAGCCGCAACCAGCGCTCCGTCGCCCATCATTGTTCGATGATCTACCTGCGGCCCGGCAACTTGAGCGAGCTTCTGACCGCAAGCGCCGCTGAACGGTCCCGCGCAGGACGCGTTGGGCTCTACGACGTGACGGTGACCAACTTTTCGGGCGCCGTAATCGGCGAATTCCTTGGCCACGCGCGCCTCGTTGGCGGGGCGGTGATCGCGGAGCAAGTCGGCGTCGGCGAGCGGAGCTGATTTCGTCGAAAGGAAAAAGACGCAAACATAACGAAGGGAGGAGCATCATGGCCGACGGCAGCTATTGGGATCGCGCGAAAGAGACCCGCACGCGCGAAGAGCGCGAAGCGGAAGTGCTGGTCAATCTGCAGAAGCAACTACGCTATGTGTACGAGACATTGCCCTTCTATCGCAGCCACTATGAGAAACATGGTTTTCATCCGGATCAGGTGAAGACGCTTGACGACTTCGCCAAGCGCGTCCCGATCATTACCAAGCCAATGCTCCGCGATGATCAAGCGGCCCATCAGCCTTTCGGGCGCTATCTCGGCTGCGAGGCTGTCGATATCGTGCGCGTGCATGGGTCCTCCGGCACCAGCGGGAAGCCGACGCTCTACGCCTTCTCGCGCAGCGATTGGAATTACATCGCCGATGTCATGGCGCAGGGGCTCTACACCTGCGGCGTTCGCCCTGGCGACGTCGTGCAACTTGCAACCGTGTTCAGCCTTTTCATGGGCGGCTGGGGCGCGCTGCTCGGCGTCGAACGGCTTGGGGCGACGGCCTTTCCGCTCGGCGCAGGCGAGACGGAGCGCCAAATCGACCTGATGTATCGCATCGGCTCCACGGTGCTGATCACGACGCCTACCTACGCGCTGCACATGCTGGAGACCGCGCGCTCGTTCGGCTACGACACAGCGAGTTCGCCGCTGCGACTGGGCATCTTCATCGGCGAACCGGGGTCGTCGATTCCAGGCACCCGGCAGGCACTCGAACAGGGTTGGGGCATCAAGGTGCGGGACATGGCGACCACCTCGGAGTTGACGCCCTGGGCCACCAACGCCGAATGCGACGAGGCCGGGGGGCCGCATGTGATGCAGGACGAGGTGTGGACGGAGATTGTGGCCAAGGACGATTCCACCCGCGTCCTGACGGACGGCGAGAGTGGCGCCGTCGTCTACACGCATCTCAAGCGCAAGTCTCAGCCGATGATTCGCTTCTACGCCGCCGACGAGTTCCACATGGTCTACGAACCGTGTTCGTGTGGACGCACCTATCCTCGTCTTCCCGCCGGCGTCTACGGTCGGCTCGACGACATGCTGCTGATCCGCGGGACGAACGTCTATCCAAGTCAGGTCCAGCGTTCGCTGCTCGAGGTTCCTGGCACGGGCGTCGAGTTCAAGATCGTGCTCGAAAGGAAGGGCGCGCTCGACCACGCAACCGTCCTCGTGGAGCGCGATCCGGCGGCCGCTCCGCCCGACATCGGTCACTTCGTCGCCGACCTGACGGAGCGCGTGCGCCACAAGCTGAAGAACGACACCGCCGTGAATTTCGAGGTCGACATCCTGCCTCCGAACACGCTCGAGCGCGCGCTTTCCAAAGCCATGCGCGTCGACGATCGCAGGCCGAAGTATCGGCCGGGCGGCCACTGATCATAGTCGAACCAACTGCTTGAACTCGCGCCTCGCTCCGCCCTGGCGCGCGGCCGCGCTGAACGCGATATCAGGGCGAAGTTCAGCGTCGCGCGACGAGCGAGCGACACCTCCGGGCGGACCTCCGCCGCTCAGCGGCCGCCAAAGAAGCCCAGAATCCGCACAGGCCCGGCCTACCCAGGTACGCAGCATCCAGTCCGATCCTCGAAGTCTAAGCGCTTCGCGTGCTAAGCTACGCTTGCGGTTAACCCCGCGCTGCGCCCTCTCGGCGCATGCGAAGCAATTCGGAGCAAACGATGGCCCATTATTCCCGCGACGGCGAGACGGCTTCGATCATGGCGCTGGCGCCGGTGATACCGGTGCTCACCGTGTCGAGCGTCGAGGACGGAATTGCCCAGGCGAAAGCCCTGGTCGCGGGGGGCCTCTTCGCGATCGAGGTGACGCTGCGCACTTCGAGCGCGCTTGCGGCCATCAAGGCGATCGCCGAGGGGGTTCCCGACGCCGTCGTCGGCGCGGGCACGATCGTCTGGGCCGACCAGATCGACGAGGCGGCCGCCGCCGGGGCGCGGTTTCTCGTGAGCCCCGGCGCGAGCCCGGACCTCGCCCGGGCCGCCGCCGCTTCCCCCGTGCCGTTCCTGCCGGGCTGCGCGACCGCGTCCGAGGCCATGGCCCTGCGCGATCTCGGGTTTCGGGCGCTCAAACTGTTTCCGGCCGAGGCGGTCGGCGGGGCAAAACTCCTCGCCTCGCTCGCCGCCCCCCTGCCCGACCTGCATTTCTGCCCGACCGGCGGCATCGATCTTTCCAAGGCGCCCGACTATCTGAAGCTTCCCAACGTCGCCTGCATCGGCGGCTCCTGGATGCTGCCGAAGGAGGCGCTGGCCCGGGGAGACTATGCCGTCGTTGAGGGTCTGGCCCGCAATGCGGCGGGCCTGGCGCGCGCTCACGGCTGAAAACAATAGGCGATTTCGCCGCGCCGCATCGGTTCGCCTGCCGCGGGCGAACCGCTTATTCCTTGACGTTGGCGTTTGCGGGCTTCCCGCTCGGCGCGGCGCTGACCAGAGGGTCGCGCTTCCGGAAGGCGAGCACGGCGGCGGGAGAGCGATGACGCGCCCCAATCCGACGCCGGCCTGAGCCGGTCAGCACATAGCGGTCTCGGTCGTCGTCCCAACGCATCAGATTGGTTTGGATGGCGTTCTCACGGAGCAGCATCGTCATGGGATCGTGGACGTGCGCAGGAGCGACATCGCCGTGCGCGTCCACATTCTTCAAAGCCTCGATAAGCCGCGTTTCGATTGGATTGTTCATTGCCACTCCGAAATGATGCCGGCGGACCAGTTCTGCAAGGGCTTGGAACGCGTGTCAAAGGAAGCGATCGATGATTTTTCGGTTGACTCTTGTGATATGAGAAACAATCGCCAACAAAATGTTCTGCCCGGGCGTCAAGTCGCCTGCGTCGGCGGCTGATGCTGCCGAACGATTGCGCCTCGCCGGAGCGACTATGCTATCGTGCGGAGTCTGGGGCGCCAAGCGCCGGTTGACGAGACCATCAGGATCGAATCCGCCGGGCGGCGCGAAGTCGGCGCATTAGGCGCGAGATATCCCTGCTTTTTCCCTGCTTTCGGTCGAACAGGGAATTCGAATTCCCTGCTCGGCGAAAAAATTCCCTGTTCGACCGAGTAGGGAATTTTGTTGGAACCGCCTAGAATCATTGGGCTTTTCAGGATAGTCTTTCCGAAAAGCGGCCGAAACGCAAGATAATCGCTGCATTTTTCCCTGCAAGCAGGGAACTCGGTCGCGCTCGGCGCCCGAGGCCCGGGCCCGTCGGTGATCGTGTTCCAACCCGGGAGGGATCGGACACGTTAGAGCTGCGACATGGGGTCTTTACGCCGCCTTGGGTTCCGACTCCGTCTCGGCCCGCTTCTTGGCGATCTGGCGCTTAAGCTCGGCCGCGCCGGCGGAGAGTTGTTCCTCCCGCGCCTGGGTCAGGAAATTGTCGAGGCCGCCGCGGTGCTCGACCGAGCGCAGCGCCGCAGCGCTGACCCGCAGCCGAACCGCCCGCTCGAGAGCGTCGGAGATCAGCGTCACCTGAACGAGGTTGGGCAAGAACCGCGTCCGCGTCTTGCGGTTGGAGTGGCTGACCTTATTGCCGGATTGAACGGCCTTGCCCGTCAGCTCGCAGCGGCGTGACATCGCGCGGATCCTTCGCAAAAAACATCTCACAGAGAGTCGGACAAACAAGAAGGCGGGCCGGATTCGGAAGCGTCCCGCCGGTCGATCCGGCCCTGGCCTGTTGGGTCGCGGGTCTATAGGGGAAGGGGTTTTCCCCGTCAAGTTGCGCATACGCGCGTCCGGGAAGGAGGATCAGCCATGCGCCTAATCGACGCCGACGTCGTCGCCCGCGCCTTCGACCCTCTGACGCTCGTCAACGCGCTGCGCGAGGCGCATCGCAGCGGCGGGATGGGCGAGGTCGAACGGATGTCGGTCGAAGAGCCCGGAACAGCGAACGCAGCCCTGACCTGGCTCGCCTGGCATCCGGCATGGGGCGTCGCCGTGAAAGCGGCGACGATCTTCCCAGGCAACGCTTCGTCCGGCTCGGGCCCCAATATCCAGTCCGTAGTCATCTTGTTCGACCGGGATCGCGGGACGCCGCTCGCCGCGATCCACGGCGAGAGTTTTACCCGGATGAAGACTGCGGCGGATTCGGCGCTGGCCGCGGACTTCCTGGCCAGAGACAGTGCCGCAACGCTGGCCGTCCTCGGCGCCGGAGGTCAAGCGAAGACCCATATCCGCTTTCTCCACGCTGTCCGCCCCTCCATTCGCCGGATCATGATCTGGAACCGGACAGCGGCAAACAGTGAGCGTCTCGCAGCCGAGTTGCGCGAGGAAGGCTTCGAAGCGGAAGCGCTTACCGACCAGCAGGCTGCCGTCCGGCAAGCCGAGATGGTCGCGTGCCTGACCGCGGCCGAGGCTCCAGTGCTACTGGGCTGCTGGCTGCAACCCGGCGCCCATGTTGATCTTGTCGGCGGCTTCACAGCGCAAATGCGCGAAAGCGATGATGACGTCGTCCGCCGAGGTCGGCTCTTCGCCGACACCTTGCGCTTTACGCTGACCCCGTGCGGCGATTACGCGATTCCGATCGCGCAGGGCGTGATCGCAAAGGAAGCCGTCGAGGGCGATCTGTTCGACCTGTGCTCCGGCCGCGTTCCCGGTCGACGCTCGCCGGATGAAATCACCGTGTTCAAAAACGGAGGCGGCGGGCATCTCGACCTACTCGTGGCGCGCGCCATCTGGGATCTGTGCGAAGCCACGGCCCCGAGCGCGGACTCCGAAAACGATTTGGACTATCCGCTCATTCGATGTCCACCGGTGCAATAGTGCGCCCCAGATCCGAAGCCCTCGAATCCACTCGTCCCGGCGATCAAGCCGCATGCGCCATCAAATAGTCTTCATGAGGAGCTGCCATCGCACCTCGTCTAGCACATTTACCCACGTAAGCTCGAGTACCCGCGATAATTCATTTTGATTTCTACAGCATTTATTTAATATCCGCGTGCTTTTTTCTGCCGGCAGGATTGCCCCAGCTCGTCGCGACGACTTTTATTCATCAGCATGTGATCGAGATAGAGACCGAGCGACGGCTCTCGGTCTCGAGCAAATTCCAGGTGGATCAAATGCAGTCGAATTCGTAACCTCATTTGCGGCGAAGACGGCGCCACGTCGATCGAATACGCCCTCATCGCCAGCATGATCGCAATGGCCATCATTGTGGGAGTGCAAACTATGGGGACGCAACTCAGCACCGTGTATGTCGAAATAGGCAACGCGCTATAGGCGACCCACGACAACAACGGCCGCCGATTCCGCTGGCGGCAACGCCGTGTTCGCGAAATCTATTGGCAGCAAGGGATGGATAAATTTATTGCCCGGACATTTTTTAACCGGAGCTGCGGGTTCGAGCTCTTCTCTCTAAAGCAGCCAATTGAGTTAAGTTTAGTTTTACACCCGGATGACGACGTATCGTAAGTCTATCATCGCCTTCATTTCTCTTAAATCAAGCTAGTCACAATATCCCCCTGCACCTGTATCGATGAGAAGGGATCGTTAAATCATTGCATGAATATTCGAGGGGTGCCGCGCATGATTTGCGGCGCGTCACATAGTCCGGCGGTCAAAGCGTAGTCGATCGCCGCACCTTCAGGAGCGCAGCATGCAACACATCTCAAACTTCATCCGCAACGAAAGCGGCGCGACGGCGATCGAATATGCCCTGATCGCCAGTCTCATCGCCGTCGCCATCATCACGGCAGTATCGACGGTCGGAACCAAGGTGAGCACGGTTTTCAGCGAAGTCGGCAATTCTCTAAAATAAGCAGCGCCGACGGGACGAAGGGGGGAGGGGCGGGGCTCTCCGCAGCCCCTCTTGCGTCCTAGCCATACTCCCGGCTGAATTGGTCGCGCGCGGCGGCGACTCCCCGCTGGGCCCAATGCATTCCCGTGGCGCTCGGGGAGCGGGTCACAACTAACGCCTGCCGTTCTTCCGATCGGAGAGGTACTGCTTGAAGTCGCCCATCGAGGCGAACCTGAACGTCCCTTCCTGCGTTTCCGCCTCGATCGAGCCGTCCGCGAAGATCATGTAGTTGGCGCCGCCGGAGGAATAGCGGCCGATGAGGCTGGGCGGGACTTCCGGCATTACGATGGCGTGCTCGATCTCGCCGAGCGTCGGCAGGCGCCCGGATCCATTTTCGTTGACCGACGCCGCGGCGGAGTCCTCTGCGCTTTCCTCCTCCCACGTATCCTGCGGTTGGGCTTCCTCCTCCGAAGGCTCGATGTCGGCGGAGGAAGCCGCGAATGACTGTTCGACCGGCGCGGATTCGGCGACTCCGTGCGGGCCGCCAGCCTGTCGCCGCACCAGTTCCGCCAATGCGTCGATCCGGCGGATCATGACGCCAAGGGCGAACGTCACGACCGCCATGCAAACCGCGACGGCCCCCCCGATCGCGTAAAGGACCCCGATGCCGGTCGGCAGGAGGTCGAGGCTCATGTAGCCTCCGGCGACACCCACTCCGAGCAGAAAAAGGCTGAGGGCAAAGACCAGAAACGCCATGGAGGCCCTTCAACTTTTGTATTGTGTCGGGATCGCGGCGATCCGGCTCACCCTTGATCGCGCGCGCCGAAAATGGCGCTGCCGACCCGCACGAAGGTCGCACCGAGTTGAACCGCGAGGGGCCAGTCCGCACTCATCCCCATTGATAATTCGCTGATGCCGTTGCGCGAGGCGATGACGCCGAGAAGCGCAAAATGAGGCGAAGCTTGTTCGCCGGCGGGCGGAATGGCCATCAGCCCCTTGATGGCTAGGCCGTATTTGTCACGGCAGAGCGCGAGGAACGCATCCGCGTCGTCGGGCAGGACGCCGGCCTTCTGCGGCTCGGCCCCGGTGTTAACCTCGACGAAGAGCCGCGGATGCTTGCTGAGCCGCTGAATCTCCTGGGCGAGCGCGGCCGCGATCTTCTCTCGGTCGACGGTCTCGATGACGTCGAAATTCTCGACCGCTTCGCGCGCCTTGTTGCTTTGCAGCGGGCCGATCAGATGGAGTTCGATCGTCTTGCCGATCGAGCCGGCGCGGGCGCGCAACTCCCGCCACTTGGGAACCGCCTCTTGCACCCGGTTCTCTCCGAACCGCGTCTGACCGCCGAGCGCGATCGTCGGCCAGACCTGGCGTGCGGAAAAGGTCTTGGAGACGGCGACCAGCTTAACCGAATCCGGTTCGCGGCCGCAATCGCGCGCGCGCCGCGCAATGGCCTCGCGTAGCGCCTCGAGGCGGGCGTTCGCGCCAAGGGAGTCGTCGGGGTGGGAAACGTCAGTCAACGTCGTCTCCTTCGAGGGAGCGTTTGCGTGCCGGAAGCTCGGCCTCAGGGGAATCGGGTGAGCTTTTTTACCGCGTGATCAGGCTGGCGAGGAAGTCGTCCCATCCGGCGGTCTTTCGCCTGAGCCGCAAGGAAGCCTTTCCGGCGGCCAATTGGATAGGGATCAGGTTCTGCGCCATGTGCTTGATCGTACAGAAGTTGGCGGTGCGCTCGAAGCCTGCGCCTACATCTTCAAGTCCGCCGAATGCACAAATTCCTTCGCCGCCTGCGGCTATGGTACAACTCGATCGGGTCTGCTCTAGATGTCCTTCATCAGGCGGACCGCGTCGTAGACCGCGGCGTGGATGTTGCGGCTCGCCACGGCATCGCCGATTCGGAACAGACGATAGCGTCCTTCGGGATTGCGCACGACCTCCTGCGGCCGGTTGGCGAGCAGCGCCTTGTAGTCGATCTCGCCCAGATTGATCGAGCCGGGCTTCAGCACGAAGTAGAGCTCGGCGACCGGCGCCGCGCCGTGGTCGACGACGATCTGGTCCGCTTCTTTCACCACCTGGCGCTTGCCGTATTCGTCGAAGAAGACGCCGGCGACCGCGTTGCCGCGCCGCTCGATCCGCTCGAGCCGCAGGTTGATGTTCGATCTTCGCCCCGGCGAGGGCGAGCGCACGGAAATAGGCCGGGTAATTTGTTCCGCCGACGTCCGGGGCGAGCGTGCGCTCAGGCGTCACCACCTCGAGCTTCGATCCTGCCTCGGCGATGAACTCGGCCGCCGTCATGCCGGGATGCGCGCCGTTGTCGTCGTAGAGCAGCACCCGTCCGGCAGGCTTCACTGCCCCGCTCAGGATGTCCCAGGTCGAGGCGGCCAAGTCCTCGCCCGCGTCGAGGAAGCTAATGTTCGGCACGCCGCCCGTGGCGACGACGACGACGTCGGGATTCTCGGCGGCGACGTCGGGCGCCTCGGCGTAGGCGTTGCAGCGGATGTCGACGCCGAAGCGCCCGCATTCGGAAAGGCGCCAGTCGACGACGCCCAGAATCTCGCGCCGCCGCTTGAGGCCGGCGGCGATCAGCACCTGCCCGCCGGGCCGGGCGGCGGCCTCGAACACGACGACCTCATGCCCGCGCTCCCCGGCCACCCGGGCGGCCTCGAGCCCCGCGGGCCCCGCGCCGACGATGACGACCTTGCGTTGCGGCCCGACGCTCTTCGCGACCACATGCGGAATCGTCGCCTCGCGCCCCGTCGCCGCATTGTGAATGCAGACGGCCTCGCCGGAATAGATCGAATCGATGCAATAGCCCATGCCGACGCAGGGCCGGATCTCGTGCTCGCGCCCTTCCGCGACCTTGCGGGCAATATGCGGATCGGCGAGATGCGCGCGCGTCATGCCGACCATGTCAAGCTTGCCGCTTTCGATGGCGTGGCGCGCCGTCGCCACGTCCTGAATGCGTGAGGCATGGAACGTCGGCATCCGCGTCGCGGCGCGGACCTCGCCGGAGAAATCGAGATGGGGCGCGGATCGCGCGCCCATGCCGGGGATGACGTGGGAGAGCGCTTCGTCGGTGTCGATATGGCCGCGGATCACGTTGACGAAGTCGATAAGGCCCGTAGCGGCGAGCCGCTCGGCGATCGACACGCCCTCCTCGCGTGAGAGGCCGTGGTCCCAGTCCTCGTCGCACACCATCCGGACGCCGACGAGGAGATCGTCTCCCACGCGCCCGCGGATCGCGGTCAAAACCTCGAGGCCGAAGCGCATACGGTTCTCGAGAGATCCGCCGTATTGATCGTCGCGCCTGTTCGTCGCGGGTGACCAGAATTGATCGATCAGGTGCCCGTAGCATTCGAGCTCCATGCCGTCGAGGCCGGCCGCCTTCACACGCTCCGCACTGTCGGCGTAAGCCTCCACAATCCGCGTGATATCCCAGTCCTCCATGACTTTCGGGAAGGCGCGGTGCGCAGGCTCGCGCACATAAGAGGGCGCGATCACCGGCAGCCAGTCCGCCTTGCTCCAGCTGGTCCGGCGGCCAAGATGCGTCAGCTGGATCATCACTGCGGCGCCGTGGCCGTGCACGTCTTCCGTAAGTTCGGCGAGCCAGCGCACGACCTCGTCTTTGTAGAGGAGGATGTTGCCGAACGCCTGCGGGCTGTCGGGCGCGACCACTGAAGATCCGCCGATCATGGTCAACGCGATGCCGCCCTTCGCCTTCTCGGCATGATAGAGGCGGTAGCGCCCCTTTCGGCATGCCGTCCTCGGTGTAGGCGGGTTCATGCGCGGTGGACATCAGCCGGTTGCGCAAGACGAGCCGCTTGAGCGTGAAGGGCTGCATAAGCGGGTCGCTCGACATGTCCCCTCCTCCGCGGATCCATTGGTCTCGCTTTGCCGGAGGACAATCTCTACACTAAAGAAGTCGCGTTACGCGAGTGTCAAGTCATCCAGCCAAAAGTCCAGCCCTGGCAAATCTGTCCAGAATCAAACCCAACCGAATTTTGGCCTCGTCGAGAGAAACATTGTTTCGCCTCGCAGATTCGTGTGCGAGTTCGGACTGGGTTCTCGTTCCGTCGATCAGCGGAACGAGCGCCCGCACGAATGCGTCGTCGATCTGGATCATGGAGTGCCGCAGTGTCGCGAGAGCGATTTCGCCGTTCGCCGCCTGGACCCGGGCCAGCGCGCCCACCCTCGGGTAATCGCTCGGCGTCGCCACGAGCGGAGGGGGCGCCGTATGAAGCTCGATCGCCTGTCGCACCCAAAGGTGGAAAATGCGGTCGGCGAGTGACGGAGATTGCGAGGCGAGGTCGAGCGGTATCGGGAGCGGAAAAGAGTCCGCGAGTCTAGTCAGAAAGCGCGCGAGCTCGGGATCGTTGGTCCTGAGCTTGATCTGGCCCGCCTCAAAGGACGCGCAATCCTCGGCCCCCGGGTCCGGCTTCGCGACCGTCAGATCGCCGCACGCCCACAGCCCGCGCAGTCGCGTCGCTTCCCTGCGACGGTCAACGCCGCTCGGGGCCGGACAGAAGATCGAGTAACGGAACCGCCGCAAAACCCGAAAATCGGCAAGCTGCTCGACGCGAACCCAGTCGCCGCGGGCCTGCTCGTGCATCGCAGCGACGCCGTCAGACGGAAACAGCGCCTCCTGGCTCAAAGCCGGCTGGGCGTCACAAAGATAGTCCAGCCCCGCCTCTCGAGCGGCGATGACCACGTCCGTCAGCATCTGGGGCGCGTAGTTCTCGGTAAGCTCATCGTGATACAGATACGCGGGCGCATGCGCGATAACACGCCGCGCTTCGCTCTTCATTGCGGCTTCGTCGGCTTCGTTGTCACTCCATGCCCCGATCTCTCCCTCAAGGAACGAACGCGCGCGCTCAAGCTTCGCTTCGGGCTCCTCGAGGTCCTTCGTCACATAGACCAGCATGTCCCGGATTGCCTGGCGAAGGCGGGAGCCCGGGTTCACGTTGTAGCTGACGACAGCGAACCCCTGCCCGGAAAGGCGTTCTGCGACGATGCGGAAGAACGGTTGGCGCACGCGGGGGGCGACCCAGGCATAGACGCCATGCGCGAGGATGTAATCGAAGCGCCCGATGGAAGCGTCCAACTCGAGGAGATCGCGTGCGTGAAAGCTGACATTCGCGCAGACGCAGGCTCGCGCGGTGGCGCAGGCCTTGGCGATGGCCTGCTCGGACAGGTCGACGCCGACGAACTGCGCAGACGGCGCGCCGAGCGCCATGTTGATTAGGTTGACTCCCTCGCCGCAACCGATCTCCAAAACACGCGCCCCTGCGAAGGGCGCGAACGGACGTCCGAAAATCCCCGCGAATGCGCCAATCGCCGTCGGATGGATAACGGCGAAGGTTTGGCTTGGGTAGCGGACGCGGTCATAAGCGTTCGCCAAAGGCGCTTCTCCCTTGCTCAGATCCCGCCGATAGACTGGCCGAGAGACCGAGTTCAGGCGACGAGATCTAGTGGCCGCCGGCCGCCAGCGCGACCCCCTTCTCCTTCGCCAGCGCCTTCAAGGACACGTTCGGCCGCGCGCCGAGATGCTGGATGATCTCGGCTGGCGGCGAGCGCGCCGAGGCGGCCGCAGGTCGTCATGTCGGCGCCGCGCGCGAGGCCGGCGAGAAAGCCGGCGGCGAACATGTCGCCGGCGCCGGTCGTGTCGACGAGCTTTCCAATCGGAAAGGCCGAGGCCTCCCAGGCGCCGTCGCCCTCGACGACCACGCAACCCTTCTCAGAGCGGGTCACGACGCCGAGCACGCCCTCCGCCCTCAGCGCGTCGAGCGCCTCGTCGAAGTGCGGCGTCTCGTAGAGCGACAGAAGCTCGTCGGTGTTGGAGAAGATCGTGTTGACCGTCTTCGTCCGCATGAGGTCGATGAATTCGCCGCGGAACCGGTCGACGCAGAACGAATCCGACAGCGTCAGCGCGACCCGGCTTCCCGCCTCACGAGCGATGGCGCCCGCCTTCTGGAAGGCTGACTTGGCCGCTGGACGATCCCACATGTAGCCTTCGAGATAGACGACCTTCGCGCCACGCACGAGCGTTTCGTCGACGTCGGAAGGCGATAGATAGGTGCTCGCGCCGAGATAGGTGTTCATCGTGCGCTCGCCGTCCGGCGTCACATAGACGAAGCAACGCCCGGTCGCGGGCCCGTGCTCAGCGGGATCCGTCTCGAACCTGACCCCGGTCGAGCGGATGTCGGCGATGAAGGTCTCGCCAAGCGGATCATGCTTGACCTTGCCGATATAGGCGGCCGAGACGCCGAACGACGCGACCCCGACGATCGTGTTGGCGGCGGAGCCCCCGGAGATCACGCGCGGATCGAGGCGGGCGGCGTAGAGCGCCTCGGCGCGGCCTTCGTCGATCAGGGTCATCGCGCCCTTCACCATCTCTTGTTTCTCCAGATAGGCGTCGTCCGCGTAGGCGAGAATGTCGACCAGCGAATTGCCCAGGCCCAGGACTTCGATCTTCGTGCTCATACTCCCCCTCGAAAGTGCGAGCGGCCTCCTCGCATTGACGGCCGCGGAGGTCAATGCAGCGAAGGAATCCAGAGGGGCGGTGGCGCCTAGTTATCAGCGCGCGACGTCGCGTGAGGGAGAGATGAAATCGCGTAAGTCCAGTACTGAATTGGTCGCGGCCAAAGCCATGTGACGTCCGTCACGGCCCTTCCACGCTGTTCCGTGGTAAAGCACAACCAAAGTTTGAGGCTAATAGGTGAACAACGCGCGGTCGAGCCGGTGCTTTTCGCCTGGCCAGTCGGACAAATTGAACCGCTGGCTCGACTTCCACGTGAGATTGGCGATTGGGGAGCAACGCCGTCATGAGCTGGGGGACATACGCGCTCTGGATCTCTCGGATTCTCTTTGCCTGCCGGGTCAGCCTCTCGAGCGTGCTCGCGGGGACCCTCCTGTTCCTCATGTCGACCCAGGCGCGCGACCTCTTCGCCGACGTGACCTTCGGCGTCCTGCCTGGCGCCTTCGACGCGTGGGGGCACTGGCTGTGGTTCTTCGCCTGTCTCGTTTTCGTCTGGGCGTTTCCCGCCCATTATGCGGCGAGGCGGATGCTCTATTCGGACGCCTGGATGTTTTCCTGCCGAATCCGGGCGGAAATCGACCCGGGCAAGGCTCTCGAAGTCAGGCAGGACCTGAAACGGTCGATCGATTGGATCCCTCGACTCCTCGCCGGCGTTCCCTTCGCCGCGGTCCTGATCGGGCTCTGGAAGGCGCATAGGGTCGTCTCTGAAACCATTGCGCTCGAGCCGGCGCGGTCCGCGTCGACGCAGATCCTAGTTCTCGTGGTTGTCGACATTGTCGTTGCCCTCGTGTTCCTCGCGTTTCTGTGGTCGCGGCGCATCCTGACGAGGAGGATGTCGAACCATGCCGGCAAGGCGCTGGCGATCGCCTATGTCGCCATCGTCACGGCTCTGTTCGTCGCCTCCGTCGCAAAACCGTTCTTTCCCGCCGACATCGCGCCGCGCGCCGCCACTGTGCCCCTCCTAATGGGAGGCTTCATCTTTCTCGGGACGTACCTCGCCTGGCTCGCCCATCAATTCTGCGTCCCCGTGCTGGCGCTGTCGGTCGTCGCAGCCCTGTGGGTCACCGGGCTCAACGTCCATTTCAACGACGTCCGCACCTTGCCTAGCGCCTCCGACGATTTCAGCCGGCGGCAGATCGATATCGGCGAAGCGGTCGAAAAGTGGAAAGCCGCCAACTGCGACATGGCGGCTCAGCTCTGCCCTCCGGCGGTGATCGTCGCCGCGGAGGGCGGCGCCAGTCGCGCCGCTTTCGCCGCCGCCACCGCGGTCGGCGAACTGCTCGACCATGCGAGCGACCTTCCGGACGCGAGGGACCCGGCCAGGACGATCGCGCCGGCGCGCCGCATCTTCGCCATCTCCGGGGTGTCGGGAGGCTCCTTCGGCGCCGCGACCATCCGGACGGCATTGGCGGACTCGCTCGAGCGCGGCCAGTCCGCGCCGCCGTGCCTGAGGCCGCCGCCGGGATATTTCAGCGCCGCCACGGCCGACGTGAAGACGAGCTGGCGTTCCTGCCTGCAGGCCCTCGTGTCGGGCGATTATCTGTCGCCGGCCTTCGTCGGCCTCGCTTTCCGCGACAATCTCTCGCCTCCAAGCCCGTTCGGCGGCTCGCTCCTCTTTTCCGATGATCGCGCCGCGCTGGTCGAACGCGCCTGGGAGCGTCATTACGACCAGGTCGTCAGGGGCGAGATGCCGGGATTCTTTGGCCAGCTCGTCCAGGACCTCGCCGTTCCGACGGAGCGGAGGTCCGGCCTTCGCGGCCGCTTCGGCTTCCTGTCCGACAAGCTCGCCAAGCTCGAAGCAGACTGGCTGCCGGTCCTCCTGCTGAACGGGACATCGGTCGGAACCGGGGCGCGGATCATCGCGTCCGACCTGATCTCGACCCGCGCGGCGCCCGTCAGCGACGGCAATCCCGCTCACGGACGGTTCTCCATCTACCCAGCGGCGTTCGACGTGTTCGAAATGCTGGCCAAGCCATGCCCGATGAAGAGCGTCAACGGGAATTCCTGCGGCGCCGCGCACAACGGGACGACGGATCTTCCGAATTCGCGCGCCGGGGCGGACATCAGGCTGTCGACGGCGGCGATGCTGTCGGCGCGGTTTCCAATCATTTCGCCCGCCGGAATCCTCCGCGCGTCAGGCGACGAGAGGACGGGCGACCGCATCGTCGACGGCGGCTATTTCGAGAATGCCGGTCTAACGACCGCGATGGACGTGGCGCGTGAGCTCCGCCGCCTCGGCGTTGTTCCGATCGTGCTCTGGGTCCAGAACGGGCCGCGTACGGACGCGGGCGATCCCGTTCCGCCTGACGCGCCGCCGCCGTCGGCGGGCAACTCCCTCGTTCCGCCGCGCGGGGCCGGAACGCCGGAACTGGGCGGCGCCGATCCGTCGGGAGTCGAAAAGGTCTTCGGCGTCGTCGTCACGCCCGTCGTCGCGCTGACAGTCACCCGCGACGGGCACGGCGCCGAGGAGGCGGCGGACGCCCAACGGGAGCTATGGCTCCTGAACCGGGACGTCGAGCCCAAGGACCCGAAGGTGATCGGGTCGAGCTACTTCATGTTCGGCGTGTTCCAGAACCCGAAATTCAGCCCCGACCCTGGACAGCCGCCGCCCCAGGGCGTCTGCGCAAAGCTCGCGGCGGACTGGCGCGTTGGAATCGACCAGATGAGCGAAGTGTCGATGAGCTGGTGGCTCTCCCAGTCGGTGCAGGCCGAGCTCAATTCCCAGATCTGCGACCAGCGCAATCAGCGGACGCTCGCCGACCTCGCCGAGCGCCTGTCGCAGCGCTGCCCGATCAAACCGCTCGATCCGTCAAGCGGGGAGCCCGCGCCGGCGCCGCCCGAGGGGTCGACGCAAAGGTGCGAGCAGTGACGGGCCCTCACCCTGACCAAGATCGGGGCGGTCGACCCCGCCGCGCGGGCCAATCGCGCCGCGGGGGTGGCCTTCGGCGGGAGAATCGGGGGCCTGGACGATCGGGAGCGCGAGGCGAATTCGCTGAGAACAGCGAATGGGACAGCGAATTTTTTCCCGGTTGGCCGACCGGACGGCTTCAAGGCTGCGAAAAGACGTGGGATTCCAGGGATGTGCGCGGCCACCGCCCTATTCCCGCCGCAAACCCTCAGCGAATTTTTTTCGTCGCCTCAGCGAATTTTTTGGCGTGAACAGCGAATTATCCCTCGATATCAGCGAATTCGTGATCATCGTCAGGGACGCATGATCACTCCATACATATCTGCGGCGCGTTTCGCCGCGTGCGAAGCCGAATGGCCAAGCCCGGCAATATCTGCAAAGACTGAGCCATTCTGTCTCGAAGCCTCCGAAAATTCCAGGCAAGGGCGCCCTTCATGACCGAATCCGCTTCGCGACCCGCCGCGCAATGGGCTTATCGCTCCGCGGGCCAACTCGTCGAATCTCTGCAGCAGCGGGAGGTGTCGGCGCTCGAACTGACCGATCTCTTCATCGCCCGGATCGAGGCGCTCGACGGCGATCTGAACGCCATGCCGGTGCGCGATTTTGCCCGGGCCCGGGAGGCGGCGAAGGAGGCGGACGCGGCGCTCGCGCGGGGTGAACGCCAGCCGCTCCTCGGCGTCCCCGTGACGATCAAGGAATCCTACAACATCGCCGGACTGCCGACGACCTGGGGCATCCCAGCGTTCAAGGACTTCGTCCCGCCGGAAGACGCGCTGGCCGTGAGCCGCCTCAAGGCGGCCGGCGCTATCGTTCTCGGCAAGACCAACGTGCCTTTGAGCCTCGGCGACTGGCAGAGCTACAACGACATCTACGGAGCGACGAACAATCCCTGGGACAAGGGTCGCTCGCCGGGCGGCTCTTCGGGCGGGTCGTCCGCGGCGCTGGCCGCGGGTTTCGGCCCTTTGTCGCTCGGCAGCGACATCGGCGGCTCACTGCGCGTTCCAGCCCATTTCTGCGGGATTTGCGCGCATAAGCCGACCTATGAACTCGTCTCCTCGCGCGGCCATTTGCCGCCGGGCCTGCCCGCCTGGCTGGCGGGGCGGCACTTGGCCGTCGTCGGCCCGATGGCGCGTTGCGTCGACGACCTTTCTCTCGCGCTCGATATCATCGCCGGTCCGGACGAGGCTGCCGACGGGCGCGCCTACCGTCTCAGCCTACCGCCGGCGCGGGCCGAGAAACTTTCGGATTACCGCGTTCTCGTCATCGCCGAACATCCGCTTTTGCCGACCTCGGCGGCAGTCGGCGCTTCGCTCGACCGCTTGTCAAAACAGCTTCAAGCCGCGGGCGCCGCCGTCAGACACGAGACGCCGCTTCTCCCGGATCTCGGGGCGTCGGCCAAGCTGTACGTCAAGCTCCTCAACGCCTTCCTTTCGGCGGGAATGCCGGACGACCGGTATCAGGAAATGCGGAGCGCGGCGGAGAAGATTCCCGCCGATGACGAGAGCCTGGTGGCGGAACTTATGCGTGGGGCGCTGCTCAGCCATCGGGAATGGCTTCGGGCCGATTTCGCGCGCCAGAGGCTGAAACAGCAATGGCGCGCCCTGTTCAAGGATTTCGACGTCGTCGTCTGCCCGCCGGCTGCGACGCCCGCTTTTCCCCACGATCGTACGGAGCGCCAAACCAACCGGACTCTGTCCGTCGACGGCAAGGAATTTCCCTATCTCCATCAACTGGTCTGGGCCGACCCCGCGACGCCCTGCGGCCTGCCAGCGACTGTTATTCCTGTCTCGGTCGCGGACGGCCTGCCGGTCGGGGCGCAAATCATCGGCCCCGAATACGAAGACCGCACGCCGCTCGCCTTTGCGAAACTGGTCGAGCGCGAATTCGGCGGGTTTATCGCCCCGCCGGGCTACGCCTAGGGGACGGGCGCCGCGGGCGTAATCCGAAGCTCGCGGCGCTCAGCATGTTCAGCGCCAGCCCGATGCACGTTTTTCCGACACGGAGACGCCGAGTCTCTCCAGCAGCGACCGACGCCGAAGCACCGGCGTAGCCGAGCTCGATTCCTCCAGGACGGCGCGACGCCGCTCGTTCGGCTCCGGAAATGGGATGACCGGGGCCAGCAGCGGTTGGGTCCAGACTTCAGTCGCTGCGGCCCTTGGCGGACCCGCCTCGGTCGTGTCCGAAAGCGTTTGCGCAGTCCCGACCGGGGCCGGCGGCGCGAAGCTCGAGGGGAGAATCGGCTCGGCTCGAGACGGCGCCGGCATATATTCGCTGTCGATATTGACGGCCGGATCGATCCCCGTCGCGACAACCGAGACCCGCACCGCTTCTCCGAGGGCGGGATCGAAGGTCGCGCCCACAATGATGTTGGCTTCGTCGTCGACCTCCTGGCGAATTCGGCCCGCGGCCTCGTCGACCTCGTAGAGAGTGAGATCCGACCCGCCGGTGATCGATACCAGCAGGCCCCGGGCGCCTTTCATCGAGGTGTCGTCCAGCAGAGGATTGGCGATCGCCAACTCGGCGGCGCGCATCGCACGCCGTTCCCCTGTCGCTTCGCCGGTCCCGATCATCGCCGTTCCCATTTCGCTCATCACCGAACAGACGTCCGCGAAGTCGAGGTTGACGAGGCCCTCTTTGACGATCAGGTCCGTGATGCAGGCGACACCCGAGCAGAGCACCTGATCCGCCATCGCGAAAGCGTCGGCGAAAGTGGTCTTCTCGTTGGCGACACGGAACAGGTTCTGGTTCGGGATGATGATCAGCGTGTCGACCGCCTTTTGCATCTCGGCGATGCCGCCCTCGGCAGCCCTCATTCGGCGGCCGCTTTCGAAGTGGAACGGCTTGGTGACGACGCCGACCGTAAGGATGCCCATCTCACGGGCGGCCCTGGCGATCACCGGAGCGGCGCCTGTGCCGGTGCCCCCGCCCATGCCGGCGGTGAGGAAGACCATATGCGAGCCGGCGAGCTGATCGCGAATTTCCTCCAGCGCCTCCTCGGCGGCCGCCTTGCCGACCTCCGGCCTCGAACCGGCGCCGAGGCCATGCGTCACCTGAAGGCCCATCTGGATGATTCGTTCGGCGCGCGACGAGGCGAGCGCCTGCGCGTCGGTATTGGCGACGATGAAGTCGACACCGGACAGGCCGGAGGCGATCATGTTGTTGACGGCGTTGCCGCCTGCGCCGCCCACGCCACACACCATGATGCGCGGCTTCAATTCCCTCAATTCGGGGATTTTCAGATTCGTCGGCATGTCCTGCCTCTCCATTTGTGCGTCCGCTGACGCCGTTTCCCTTTCGGCCGAAAGGTCGGCTCGTCAGGAACCGCGTGTTCGGCCTAGGCCGCCCTCCATGACCGGCTCTCTCCAGCCTGTCGCTGCATCGAATCGAGCTGGTCCGACTCACGCAGCGACCGCAGGGCGTTCATTCGTCCCGACGCCCAGACTTGGCGCTCATGGTTAAGATTCGGTTTATGAAGCGCGTCGATTTCCGGATCTTGCGCCCGATTTCTCATCGCGCGCGCAGCAAAGCGACGCGGTCATCCACAGTCGCACCTGGAATTACCTAGCTCTCGACTTAGGGACCCGTCCCGCAGTCCCATTGCCCCGGCCACCGGGTACGATCGTATGACCGAGGCTTGTCCGACGCAAGGGAGACGCGGAATGACGCGGCCGATACGGGTTGAGTCCTGGTAGAGCTACACGAGTGGAATGACGCGGACCACGGACGCTTCTCGCCTATGGCCTCTGCCCGACAGACCCTCCCGACCATACAATTCGATGGCCGTTCAGTCGCCGCTGATACAAGTTCAAGGCGACCGCTTTCAGAAGCTCTTCGCGCGCGTTTGCCCCCGAACCTGCTGGAGACGGCTCGGGCAGTTGGGTCACCACGACGAGAATCTCCCGCAATGGTTCGGTCGTGCGATCAATGAAAACGCTTTCCGCATAAGGTATATTGAAGTTGTCCATCGGTTCCTCGATCCCGCCTTCCACCAGATCGCGCAAGAAATGTGCTGAGAGGGACGCGTCCACCGCAAAGCACTGAGCCAGCGGAGCGTTTCGGCAAGTTGAAACCGAGCGCCTTTTTACGACGCTCGGGTCTCTCCGGTTGGTGATGGATCAAGCAAACTTGACGAACGTGCCGCCATGATGGTCGTCGGACAGGTGGAAGTCGCCAGTCGCGTAGTTGCCGAGCAGGGTCAGCTTGGCCACCTGGGCTCCGTCGGTGACCGTCAGAGTGCCCGACGTATGGCCGGCGTTCGAACTGAACACCTCCGTTTCGCTCGTAGTATAGCCGAAGCCGCCGAGGTCGAACTCGTCGCCGGTCGAGAAGCCGCCGATCGTCGCGTGGAAGGACGCCAGGTTGTAGAGCGCCAGATCGCCGGGGCCGGCGAACAGGAGCTCCTGTCCGGCCGCAACCGTGCCGGAGATGTTCGCCGTTCCGCTGGAGATGGTCAGGCCGCCCGACATTTTACCGTTCGCCAATTCCGTCAGCGTGCCGCCCCTGAGCGTCGCAGCAGTCACAGTTCCGCCCGAGGACACGGTTAGCGTCCCGCCCTTACTGATCACCGCTCCGCTGGTGACGCCGTTGGCGTATACGTATTCGTGGCCGCCGCTGAAAACCGTGTCGCCGTAGCCCAGACCGCCGGCGGAGATCTTTTCGGCGCCATAGACCTGGGCGTAGTCGTCGACGCCGCCGCTCAGGATGGTCTGCGTGCCGCCCTTGTAGACGTAGGACTTGTAGGCCAAACCCTTGTCGTTCTGCTTGCCGCCCGATTCGACGGAGGCGTACTCCGACTCGCCTCCTGAGAGGACGCTCTCGACTCCGCCGGCGTAAATGACCGGATCATAGTCGAAGCCGCCGGAAGAAACATTGATCCTGCCGCCGCTGAAGATGTCCTCGGAATAGCCAGAGCCGCCGGACTTGATATTCACGACACCGCCGGCGCTGATCTGAGCCGAACTCTTCATAGTAGGAGTAGACATTCTCGACGCCTTTGGAATAGATCGTGTCGAGATAGGCGACGCCGTAGACGTTCTTCACTCCGCCGGATTCGATCAGGTCGTAGTAGCCGTAGCCGCCCGCCGAGATCGTCTCCTTGCCGTAGTCAGTCGTATAGGTCTCGCCTCCGCCTGAGAGTACGGTCTCCGTTCCGCCGTGATAGAGATAGGAGGACTGCGCGGAGCCGTAGACGTACTGCGCGCCTGCCGAATAGACTACCGACGCGCTTTCGACGCCGCCCAATTCGACGTATTCATGCCCGCCAGAGTAGACGTCGGTACCATAGGCGGAACCGTAGTCGTACATCGTGCCGCCGGAGAGCTGCGCGTAGTCATTGTAGCCGTCGCCTTGCTCGACATACAGATAGCCGCCTAAATAGACATATGGCTCATAGCTGTATCCGTAGTTGACCTCGTAGCCGCCAGAATAGATGTCCGTATACTGCCCGTAACCGCCAGCGTAGACGACTTGCTCGCCGTAATCGTAGGTTATGTACGCCTCGCCGCCCGAATAGACGTACTGGTAGCCGCCACGATTCAGGGTCTTGTACTCGGCCAGGCCGCCCAATTCGACGTACTGGTTGCCGCCAGAAGCCACGGCGCCGTAATAGGCGTCACCGTAGAGATACTGGTAGCCGCCGCTGCCGATATAGGTCGATGAATCGACGCCGCCGGCATAGGTGGACTCCCCGCCGTAGATATCGGCGCCGTAGGAGGATCCGTAGTTATACAGATAGCTACCGTAATACACGTATGCGTAATCGACCGTCCCGCCGGACAACACTTCCGTGTAGCCGCCCGAGTAGATGGTCGGCTCGTAGGCGAGGCCGCCGCTGTAAACATACTGGTGGCCGCCGCTTTCCACGTAGGCGTAGTCGGCGGTACCGTAGACGTATTGGGTCCCATAGTCGTAGGTGACGTAGGCCAGGCCGCCAGCATAGACGTTCTGCCAGCCGCCGGCCGCGATGGTGTCGTAATAAGCGTCGCCGTAATCATTCTGATAGGCGCCGCTGCCGATATAGGCCGCCGAATCGACGCCGCCGGCGTAGACTGTCTGGTTGGCGCCTGAGATGATGTCTGTGCCGGACGTAAACCCGCCGCTGTACACCCACTGCTGGCCGCTGGTGAACAAGTAGGTGGAGTAGGCGCTGCCGCCGCTCTCCACGTACTGGTCGCCATTGCCGTTTGCCGCCGAGACGTAATAAGTGCGGCCGCCGTTATAGACATACTGGTCCCATTCATCGTCGGTATACTCGGCAACGCCGCCGGATGAGACATATTCGATGCCGCCTGACGCGATGTAACCGCTAATTTCGAAGCCACTGTAGGCCGCAGTCATCACGCCGCCGCTGCCAATATATGCGTAGTACTCGGCGCCAGCTCCGACATAAGCCGACCCTCCGGCGTAAATACTGGTATCATACGAAGTGCCGCCACCAACGTCCTCGAAGGCTCCGGAAGATACTTGGGTATACTCGTCTATGCCGCCATAAACCACGTATTCCGAGCCGCCCGAAAGGAGGCGCGTATCGTAGGCAAAACCACCGGATTCGACGAACTGGTAACCGCCGGCGTAAGCAGTCGTGTAGTAGGCAGAATTGGCGCCTGACAGGAGAAATTCGTGTCCAGAGACGATCGTGCTCGTGTATGTGGTCATGGCAAGTTCCCCACAGTAAAGTCGTCAGAGTGCTGGCCGCGCGCAGCGGACCAACATGATGTGCGGTCAAATTGTCAGCGAAAATCAGGTGTCAGCTCAGACCCTGTCGGCCCGAGCCCATCCGCCTCTGCCTAGCCGCGCAATGTCAGCCAAGCCATCGGACGCAACTCAACCTTTCAGCAACCTTATAAAATCCTACGTCCAACCTGCGGTCGCTCCGAGGCGAATTCAATGCGTATTTCTACCCAATTCAGACATCCTTTTTGCCTTCGCTCTCCCAGGTTTCCGATGGGGCTACCACTCGCTGTTGGGCTCCCTGAGGCGAACGCAAGCGTCGCCGGATCTTGATGAAAGGGTGCGGATGAAGCAAAGAAGAGGCAGATGGCGCCGCCCGAGGTCGTCGCCGGAGGTCATTAAGTCCCTATGAGCGGGGTGTCGTCGGCATATGACGGCTTTGGTCCTTAGACGGGTGGGACCCTTGGGGCGGCGAGAGGGAGGGGCCGCCAACGTCATCGCCACGGTCTGCTGCTACGTGGCGCTCTATGTCGCATCGGACTGGATCAGTTTCATCCACGCGTTGCCTGGTTCCGGCTACACGCCATGGAATCCGCCCCCTGCCCTGAGTCTCGCCTTGCTGATCAGCAAGGGACTCTTGTTTGCGCCGGCGGTTTTCGCCGCCGAGCTCATCTCGAGCAACGTCGTCGAGCATTTCCCGGCTGGCGGTCTGGCGTCTTTGGCCAGCGCGGCGATCGTGGCCTCGGGGTACGCCGCTACCGCCGCGCTGCTTCGCCGCATTCCTCTTTTGACCCGCCGTCAAATTCGCGTCAGGACCGTTGCGACGTTCTTGGCGACAGCGGCCGCCGGCGCTTTCGCGGTCGCGGTCGCAGACGTGAACGCGATCGTCGCGCTCGGCGGATTGCCCCCGAACCTCCGCGGCGCCGCTGTCTGGCACTCGTTCATCGGCGATCTGACCGGCATCATCGGCCTGCTTCCAGCGCTTTTGACCTGGAGGAGCGCATGGGAACGGTGGAGCGAAATCACGCTCAGCGCCAAAGTGATCGATCTCGGGGTCTTTTTCGCCGGACTTGGCGCCGCCCTGCTGCTGGTGTTCGGCAACGCCCACGAGAAGGAGCTGCAACTCTTTTACCTGATGTTGCCGCCCGTGATCTGGATCGCCGTGCGTCACGGTCTTGCATGGAGCGCGGCGGCGATCCTTGTCGACCAGCTGGCGCTCGTCGGGACGATCGCCTGGATGGGCTTTTCCTCCAACGACTTCCTGAGTTGCCAGCTTCTGTCGATCGTTATCTCCGCAACGGGGCTGATACTCGGCGCCGTGGTGACTCAACGCCATGACGCCGAGCATCTCCTGCGGCGCCAGCAAGCGGAGCTTGCCAGGCACGCCAGGCTCACGACGGTCGGCGCGTTCGGGGCCGCGGTCGTCCACGAGATCAGTCAGCCTTTGGCGGCGGCGGCGACTTTCGCTCATTCGAGCAAGCGGCTTTTGGAGGAGAAGCCGGTTAACGCCGAGTTATTGCGCGAGACGGTGGAGAATGTCGAACAGGAAACCCGTCGCGCCGGGGCAATCGTCGAGCGCATTCGACATTTCCTCGATCGTGGCGACTTGCATTGGTCTTCAATCGACCTCGGCGAGATCTTGCGCCGACTGGTGAGCGCGCTTGCCGACGAGGCTCGCGCAAACGGCGTCGCCCTACGGATCAGTTCACCGACATCGAGTTCTGGTCGATGCGGATCGCATCCAGATGGAACAGGTCCTGGCGAACTTGATGCGCAACGCTATCGAGGCGGCCGCGCGCAGCGGTTCTGGTGAGGGCAGCGTCCAAACGACCCTTTCGCGCTCATCGGAAGCGATCAGGATCGAGGTCGAGGACAACGGTCCCGGTGTGGCTGCCGATATCGTAGAGCGCCTGTTCGAGCCGTTCGAGACAACCAAGCGGCGCGGCATGGGCCTCGGTCTTTCTTTGAGCCGGGAGATCGTGAAAGCCCATGGCGGGCGGCTGTGGCTCGACCGAACCGGCGCCACCGGCACGAAGTTTGTTCTGGAGCTGCCGGACTCAGGTGGAGCATCCCGATGACCGCGGAGCAGACGGTCTACGTCGTCGAGGATGACGAACGTATGCGCGCCGCAATCGAACTGCTTCTTCGCACTGAAGGTTATCGGGTCCGGGCTTATCCGGATGCCGAGACATTTCTGGCGGGCGAAACCTCTTTCCAATCAATTTGCCTCCTCACGGACGCTCGCCTGCCCGGGTTGGATGGGCTGTCCCTCCATCGCCGGCTTGTCTCAATCGGGGCGACCCCGGCCACGGTTGTGATCACGGGCCATGGCGACGTTCCGATGGCGGTGTCAGCGCTGAAGGATGGAGTGATGGACTTCATAGAGAAGCCCTTTCACCCAGCTGCGCTCCTGGAAAGCATCAGGGGGGCGACGCATCGCGCGCTCGCCGCCCGCGATCATGAGACGAAGTTAGCCGACTTCAGAACGCGTCTCCGGACCTTGACCTCACGCGAGGCGGAAGTATTGGACCTCGTGGTCGAAGGCGCGCCAAGCAAAGTCATCGCGAGTCGCCTCGGCATCAGCGTACGGACGGCTGAACATCACCGGGCGAATCTCATGGAGAAGTTGGGAGTTCCCTCCACTTCGCGCCTCATCGCCTTGATGTCTGCGCTCTAGGCGGCCGCCGGACCGTCCCCAAATCGGCAGGCTGACCGCCGCTCGCTAAACATTAACGGAGTGAGCCCTTCGAGCGAGGAAACGGTTCAGCAAACCGAGCGTGCAGCGACGCCTGCCGCGATCCGCGGGCAAGACGACTTACCGGCCCGCCGCCCGCGCCGCCACGGTCAACTGCTTCACGAGACGCGGGGTGACATCCGTGGTGACAGGCAGCCCATGCGAGCGCTCGAAGTCGCGTAGGGCCTGCTCGGTCGCAACCCCTTCGACGCCGTCGAGCTTGACCGGATAGCCTAGCCGTGCGAGCGCGCTTTGCGCCGCCAGGATTACGCGATCATCGCGGGGGATTTCTCGCAAGAGCTCGCCGATCTGATCCGGCGGTCGCGGGCGCTCCTCGCCTGTCGCGGGCTTCGGCGGCGCAGGCGCAGGCGTCGACGCGGCGGGGACCAAGTCCGCCGAAACCGGCGGTCGGACCGGTAATGCTGAGGACGCCGGGGAAGCATGGCGCCCCGCTGGCCTGAAAAGCGGCGCTGGATGCCGCTCACGCTGGAGCAGGAGCGCATTGACCCCGATCCCAACGAGCAGGGCGGAGAAAGCGGCACCGATATAGACGCCCGCCGGCAAGACGCGGGCGCTATCCGCGAGCCGGCGGACGATTCCCCGGAACGCCCCCCGAGCCTTCGCCGGCCGGACAAGGATCGAATCGTTCCTGACCCGCGCCAGCGCTTCAGACATGATCGTCTCCCGGTACTTTCGGCATCGCGCCCGACGCCCTAGTCCTCATCAGAACCTCGCTCTCCGCGTTCCATCATATCCGAACATCCTGCCTCTACCGCGGTGACCGAAGCGGGCAGAAGGACCCGCCCCACCTGATAAGGTCGGGCGGTCCGTTCGTGAAGGCCGCCTGACATCTTCACCGGCTCCGGACGCGCGACTCGCCCCGACGCTCGGCCAACGAAGCGCCACAGAAGCGTTTCGGTCGCAGGTTTCGCTCTTCCGCCTACGCGCGTTTGCCGCGATCCGCGCGCAGACGTCGTTGACGTTACGCCTCTCAGTCTTAAACGCTGATGAAGGTTTTGCGAGAGGGGCGCGCCAACGCTCCGCGGGCACGCGGCAAGCCATCGGCGCTCCCAAGAACTCTAAGGCGCTCTCAGGCGTCCCTGCCCTCGGACGTGCCGGACAGCAAGTCGAGCAGCAAGGGCGCCAGATCGGGCGCGGCCTCGGGCGGCGTCCCTTCGCGAGTCGCCGCGGCCGTCACGCCGTGCTGGGCCAAGTCCGCCATTCCATAGGCGGCGCCGAAAATGAGCGCTGAAATCTGCTCGGGATCGCCGGACTTGATTTCGCCCCCCTGCTGCGCGGCCCGAACAAGAGATGACACTGCCCCGAAGGCACTGCGAACCTCGGCGCCGAGCGGGCTCTCCTCGCGGCTGACCTCGAGCAGGAAGCGGTAGCGGACAGGAAAACGCCGCGCGAAATCGAAGTAGGACCGCAACAGGCGATCCAAGGCTCCGAAAGGCGAGGGCGCATCGCGCCTGGCCTTTTCGAGAGCGGTTCGGAAGTACTCCAGATTCGCCCGCACCATCGCTTCGAGCAGGGCGCGCTTGTCCTCGTAGTGACGATAGGGAGCCGACTGGGAAATCCCCGCCGCATCGCCGACGGCGCGAAGCGTCACCGCCCCTGGCCCCCCGGTGTCGAGCAGGCGCATCGCGGAGGCAAGAATGCGGTCCTTGGTCGATGGCATAGTTGACATGTAGTACATAGCCTGCTTGCCGCGTCAACCTCGAGATTGCATTTGCAACCCCTTAGATTGTGTTTAAACCCATTCTTCGCACTTTTCAACCGGGACGAAGCAGGAAAAACCGCGGTGCAATAGGAAAAAAGTTGACCTCGCTGCACGATCCTCCCGGCCTTCGAACTGGACGAAGCTTCGCGAGGATGTGGCGACAACGACCGGGCCGACGCCGCGAGCGGTGCGGCGACCTCGCCCTCTGACGAGCGTCTCCCAAAGGCTGTGGAAAATGTGCGATGCTCGGCTTGGGCCTTCAAGAGCCCGTCACACCCGGTATATTCACTTTAATATCGTTCTTTATACACTTTATGTTCCGAATAGCGTCAGGTGGCTCAACGTCGAGAAATGATGCTCTAGGCTTGCTTCGGGGAGAGCCAGTGAACCGCTTCGCACAAGTCGTAAGGCGCCCGCGCTGTGGCTGGGCGCCTCTTTTGCTCATCGCCGCCGTGCTCACTGGACTTGGATCCACGGCAGTCTTCGCTACGACCTCGATCCCGACGGAAATGTCTTCAATTCTGACTTCGGCTGACAACGGCCGGACGATCGAATTGCATGTCGGCGGCGAGGCGGCGCTCCGTCTTCCCGAGATCCATCAACAGGATATCGCTGGGCCGTTGACGCAGCGGATCCAAACCGCGCCCAGATCGAGGAACGAGGGCGCCTGGCGACATCGGACAAAATAGGAGCGGGCGGCGAGGCCCAATGGTTGATAAAGGCCATTGCCCCGGGCGCGACAGAGATAAAGCTCAAGCGTTGGCGGCAATGGGAGGGCGAGCGCTCGGTTGTCGAACGATTTGAGATCAAACTTAGGGTCGCGCCGTAGCGGCACAACGACTGCGGCCTACTGCACAGAAACGCGCCGCGGGCTGAACGCGGCCGACGCGAGCGGCCCGAACGCCGCGGCCTCAGCGCAGAAAATCAGCACATTTCTGGACGTCGCCCGCTCCTGCGCCCCATGGCTGGATAGGGACGGTCGAGGTGGAATTCTTCGGCGACCCTTCGATCAGCTTGTCACTGTAGGTCATGTAGACGAGGATGTTCCGCTTGGTGTCGCAGCCGCGGACGATCTGCATCTTCTTGAAGAAGAGCGACCGCCGCTCGCTGAACACCACGTCGCCCTGCGAGAACTTTCCCTTGAACTTGATCGGGGCGTATTGGCGGCAGGCGAGAGAAATATCAGACGTCTGTTCGGCCAAGCCCAAAGCGCCGGAAAGGCCTCCTTTTTCGGGACTGGTGTAGTGACAGGCGACGCCCTCCACGACCGGATCGTCGATGCCGTAGACGGCGAGCTTGTCGTTCGGGGTAAGGAATTTGAACGTCGTCGACTTGCGGAAAATCAGGTCCGGATCCAGCGAATCGGCACGCGCCGGCAAAAGCGGCGACACCAGAGACAGCAACGCCGCGACGCGCGCGGCCTTTCGCAACATGGACATTGGTAAACTTGCTCGCTTGTCGGGATTGGGCGAAGCGCAAAGATAGGGGTCTTTTGCGTTCGCGCAATGACCTGCTGGAAGGTCGCGGCAAACGTATCGGCTGTGTGTCTCGCACGATCCCCGCTGGCGCCGGACGGTCTTGGCGCGCATATTGTCCGGGAGCCATCGGGGCGGCTCAAAGTTTCCTATCCTCTTCGTGGAACGATGGGGCTTTCGTGCCTGGACAAATGTCGACTGCTGTCGCCGAAGACGACTCCGCCGCCCGTCGCTTCGACGCCTGGACGCGCGGCTACGAACCCTTGCCCGGAATTCCGGACGAATTCATGGATGCCGAGGGCCGCTGTCGTCCGCATTGGTTACGTTTGCTCTCCGCTCTCGCCGGGTTCGAGCCGAACGAAATGCGGCAGCGATTCTCGGCCTCGGATCGACGAATTCGCAGCCGGGGGCTCTCCTACCGGGTCGCAGGCGAAAAGAACGAGCGGGTCTGGCCGATCAGCAGGATGCCGCTGCTGGTCGCAGAAGCCGAGTGGCGCCAAATCGCGCAGGGCGTCGCTCAGCGGGCCGAGCTCATGGAGCGCGTTCTCGCCGATGTCTATGGTGATGGCCGCCTGATCTCGGAAGGCTCGCTTCCGGCCGCGGCCGTTGCCGGTTCAACGGACTTCATCGCTGCGATGCGGGGCGTCAGTCCGCCGGGCGGCAGATGGCTGCGTCTCTACGCGGTCGACATCGGGCGCGGACCGGACGGCGGATGGTGGGTGCTCGGAGACAGGGCGCAGGCCCCTTCGGGCTGCGGCTATGCCCTCGAGAACCGCCTCGTCGTCTCCCAGGCCTTTCCGGATCTCTATGCGCAACTCAATGTCGAACGGCTCGCCCCGTTCTTTCGCGCGCTGGCCGGGGGTTTGAAGTCCGCAGGCGAGCGTGCGGAGCCGCGCATTGGAATTCTGAGCCCAGGTCCGATGAGCCTCACCTACTACGAGCAGGCCTATCTTGCCCGATATCTTGGATTTCTGCTGGTGGAGGGCGATGATCTGGTCATGCGCGACGGCCGGATATTCGTCCGCACGATCGCCGGCCTCAAGCGCTGTGACGTCATCTGGAGGCATGTCGATGCCGACTGGTGTGATCCGCTCGAACTGAACCCGTCATCGCGCATCGGCGTCCCTGGTCTGCTGGAAGCCATCAGGCAGGGCGGCGTCGCGATCGAGAACATGCCTGGCGCCGGCCTGGTCGAATCGCGCGCCATGCTCGCCTTCCTGCCCGCGCTCGCCAAGCGGCTGCTCGGCGAAAAACTGTTGATGCCGAATATCGCGACTTGGTGGTGCGGTCAGCCGCGCGAGCGCGAGCGCGTCCTCGACGAATTCGACGGAATTTCGATCGGCTCGGCGTTTGGCGGCGAGCTTCCGGCCCTGAAGGGACGGACGAGCGTTATCGCGGAAGAGCTCACGCCGAGTGAACGGGGGCGCCTGCGCGAACTCGATCGCATTGCGGGGGCTGGACTACGTCGGGCAGGAAGTTGTGCGCCTGTCGACGACGCCGCGGTGGTCCGAAGAGAGGCTGGAGCCGCGGCCGTTCGTGTTGCGCGTCTATTGCGCCGCTTCGCCCGATGGCTGGCGGGTCATGCCCGGCGGATTTTGTCGGATTTCGGACGAGCCGGACGCGCGCGCCGTGTCGATGGGCGACGGCGTCGAGTCCGCCGACGTCTGGGTGCTCGCCCAGAATCCCGTCGAGACGACGACGCTTCTTCCTTCGCGCGAGACCATTCGGATCACGCGGTTGCTCGGAAACCTGCCCAGCCGCGCCGCAGACAACCTCTTCTGGTTCGGGCGCTATCTCGAACGAGCCGAGGCCACGTTGCGCCTCGTGCGCTGTCTGAGCGCCCGTTCGGTCGATCCGGACGCGCCCATGCGTCTTGGCCGGCAATCCCTCGAAAGACTGATGGGGGTGCTGGTCGGCTGGGGAGCGGTCGATGCGGCGGCTGTCGCGGAAGGCGCGACTGCTGCAAGCAATCAGGGACTGCGCGACCCGAAGCGCTACGGCTCTGCGCTCTCTCTTGCGCGCTCGGCCCGCCACGCGGCTTCCGTCATTCGGGAACGCCTGACCCATCAGACCTGGGAGCTGATCGGGCGGCTCGAAAATACAATTGATCCGGCGCCTCAGCGGAAAATGTCGGCCGGCGAGACCGTCGACGTCGCCGACGAGGCGCTGACGATCATCGCCGCGCTGTCGGGCCTGTTCGACGAGAACTTCAACCGAGGCGCGGGCTGGGTGTTCTACGTGATCGGACGCTGCGTCGAGAGAGGCGCGAATACATGCCGCCTGCTCCGTCAGTTCGCCGGGGACGACGCGACCGAACACACGCTCGGGGTGATGCTCGACCTGATCAATTCGCAGATCACGTACAGTTCGAGATATCTCGTCGGCGCGGCCATGGCGCCGGTTCGCGACATGGCGCTGCTCGACCCGTTCAACCCGCGCTCCGTGGCCTTTCAGGTCAATCGGATCGAAGAGGGAATCGCGACCCTTCCCGTGCTGCGCCGGGACGGAATTCTCGAGGAGCCCAAACGGCTCACGACCCTTCTCAGCGCCGAACTGACGACGGAGCGGCCCGAGTTGCTGAACAACTCGCGGATCCTTGCCGTCGAGCAGAGCCTGTTGGCCCTGGCGAATGCGATTGCCGCCCGCTATTTCCTGCAGGGCGCCAATCACGGTCGGGCTGAAAAGGTCACAGGACTCGCGTGATTTACACCATCACCCATGTGACGCGCTATACTTATGGCGCGACCGTCGAGCTGACGAACGGAATCGTTCGCCTGACCCCGGTTTCGCGCGACGGTCAGACGCTCGAGCGTTTCGACCTCGTCACGGCGCCGCCCAGTCTGCCGCCGACAGAGAGGGTCGATCCTTTCGGCAACATTGTTTTGAGCCTCAGGATCGAAAAGCCGCATCGGGAGCTCTCGGTGACTGCGGTGTCCCGTGTGCGGGTCGATCGCCCGGCAGCGCCCGAAGAATCGCCTCCCTGGGAGACCGTCGCGGCCGAGGCCCTTGCAATCGACTCGCTCGAGTCTGGCCGTCCCGCATCCGCTCTTTATCCGTCGCGCCGTATAGCGCTTTTCGACGAGGCCACGGCCTATGCGCGGATAAGTTTCACCGGCGGGCGTCCCGTCCATGAGGCGGCGCTGGAGCTGGCGAGCCGGATCCGGTCGGATTTCGTCTACGATCCGGAAGCGACCGAGGTGAGCACGCCAGCGCCGGCCGCTTTCGAACAGCGCCGCGGGGTGTGCCAGGACTTCGCCAACATCATGATCGCGGCTTTGCGCGGCCTCGCGCTTCCGGCGCTCTACGTCAGCGGCTACATCCGGACCATACCGCCGCCGGGAAGAGAAAGGCTTGTTGGGGCCGACGCCTCGCACGCCTGGGCCGCGCTGTGGTGCGGGTCCGCGCTGGGCTGGCTGGGCTTCGATCCGACCAACGCCATGTCCGCAGGCGACGACCACATCGAGCTCGCGCGCGGGCGCGATTATTCGGACGCCTCGCCGATCGAGAGCATGGTCCTGTCATCTGGCTCCCATCGGCTCGAGGTGACCGTCGACGTCGTTCCCGCATGAGCGGAGGAGACGCTTCCCATGGCTGGCGGCACATATCTGGCGGCCCGCTTGCGAACGTGGTTTAAGGCGCCCGCTGGGGAAGAGGACTGTTCATTATGGCGGATCATTCCATCGCGCATTTTCACAATGAGCCAGGGGTTCCAACGATCAGGGTGCGAGTCAGGGAATTGATGTGCATCGGCGCAAAGCCGCCGTTCGACCATCCGCACATCTTCATCGACATGGGCGGCGACAACGAGGCGATCTGCTCCTATTGCTCGACCCGTTTCGTGTACGACGACACAATTCCCGGCGTGTGCGTCCCGCCCGAATGTGAACTCGCCGACCAGTAGGAATGAGCCGGCGCGCGATCATTTCCGGCGCCGGAATTGGCGGCCTCGCGACGGCGCTGGCGCTCTCCCGAGCGGGCTTCGACGTCACTTTGTACGAACAGGCGGGCGCGCTCCAGGAGTTCGGGGCGGGCCTCCAGCTGACGCCGAACGCGACGCGCGTGCTGGCTCGTCTGGGCGTCCTCGACAGCGTGCGTTCCGTCTCGACGATCCCGGACGCGATCTCGGCGCTGCGGGGCTCGGACGACGGCGTCCTCATGCGGATGGAGCTGGACGACGCCGACCGACGCTGGGGATCGCCTTATCTCGCCTTGCATCGCGCCGACTTGCAGCGTGCGCTGGCTGAGGCGGCCGAGGGTCATCCCAACATTCACTTGCAGCTGGCATCGACCGTCGCCGGAGCGGCGGCCGACGGGGACCGGGTCTCCGTCGGCCTGAAGAGAGGCGCGGCGACGGTGCAGGACCATGCGGAGCTTTTCGTCGGCGCGGACGGACTGCGCTCCCGGGTCCGCGAACGCCTCGGGCTCGGAGACGCGGACAAAGCGGCATTTACCGGGCGGGTCGCGTTCCGTGCGACCGCGGACTCGAGCTTCATCAACTCCCGCTGGCGGCGGCCGGAGGTCATCCTGCGGCTCGGTCCGAATGCGCATCTCGTTCATTACCCGCTGCGACAAGGCTCGGTCGTCAACCTGGTCGCCGTGATCGAGGCGAGCTGGCGGAGCGAAGGTCACGACCATCCGTGGGACGGAGAGGCCGATCGGCCGGCGCTCGAGCGGGCTTTCGCCCGCTGGTCGGGGTCGACCCGGAAATTGCTCGCGGCGGCGACAAACTGGCGAGCCTGGCCGCTCTACAGCCGTCCGCCGATCGGGACGTTCTCGCTCGGCGCCATCGCGCTGGTCGGCGACGCGGCGCACCCGATGGTCCCCTTCCTTGCGCAAGGCGCGGCGCAGGCGATCGAGGACGCCGGCGCGCTGGGATCCGCCCTGTCGCAACCAATCCCCATCCCGGAAGCGCTTGCGGCCTATTCGGGGGCGCGGGTCGGGCGCGCCACTCGGGTCCAGGCGGAAGCGCTGAAGCAGGGTCGCATCTATCACATGAGCGGAGCTGCGGCGCTGGCCCGCGACCTCGCCATGCGGCTCATGGGCCCGCAGCGGCTCAAGGCCCGCTACGACTGGCTTTACGGGGCGTAGTGTATCGCGGGACCGTTTGAGTTCGCCTTGCGGCGGGGAAGGCCTTGAGCGCGGCCTATTCGCTGGTAAGAGGGAAAAATACAGGGAATTTCCCTTACTGCGGCCACTCGGGCGAAACCCGCCCCAAAAAGCCCAATAATTCCAGGAAGTCCGGGAAATTCCCTACGCGAGCGAACAGGGGATTTTTTTGACCGAACAGGGAATTAAAAGTTCCCTGTTCCGCCGACGACGTCAGCGCGCGAAGAACCGCTGGCGCGGCCCGCACTCAAATTCGCGCGCATTCAGCCGCCAGAAGCAGTTCGACGAGATCGTGGTGGCGCTGGCCGTCGAGGCCGGTCACGTCCCGGATGCGCTGCAATCGGGCATAGACCGTGTTGGGATGCACCTCGAGCCGCCGCCCCGCCTTTTGAACATTGAGGTCTGCATCGGCGAGCGCCGAAAGCGTGCGCACCAGGTTTCCTCCGGCCTTGGCGTCCGCCGCCAGCAGCGGCGCAACCCAGGCCGGCGCGGCGGAGCGCACGTATTCGCCGCCCGCGTGGATGAGGAGACTGCGCGCAGGCAAGTCGGAAAACAGGACGACGCGCCTGTCGACTCCTGCGAAGTCCAGCGCTGCCGTCGCTTCCCGCAGCGCCTTCGGGATCGAGGCGGTCGATGGACGATCGGCGCTGACGCCGACGAGGACCGAGGGGCCCAGCTGCAGGAGAAGCGACGTCAGGCGCTCCGCCAGATCGGTCTGCGGCGCTGTCCATCCCGACTGCCGGCGCAAGACGGAGAGGACGGCGATGACCTTGGAATTGCGGAGGCCAGCGACAATCCTGATGCTGGTGCGCGCAAACAGATCGACGAGGGCGGCGATGATCCGCTGTGCGCGCTCGGGATTCTCCAGTTCGCCGGCGATCGGCGTCCCCACCCCGACGACGCAATAGGACTGGCGTTGGTCGAGATAGCCCGCCGATTTGAGGATCCGCGCGATCCTGCCGTCGGATTCGTCGTAGCCGCTCAGCATGATGTTGAGGAGCTCGGTGCGGCGGTCCCCTTCGGCGGCTTCGATGAGGCGTGTGTGGGCCACGTATTCCGATGCCATCGTGGCGCTGATGACATTCGTGTACTCGATGGCGAAATCGGCGATCGTGTCGATGGCCTCACGCGCGCCTTCCGGACGCACGTTCGCAGCGGCGTCGCGCAGCCAGCGCGAGATTACCCGGTGTCCGCATCGGTAGGCGTGCAGCGTGGCCTCGAGCGGGAAACGCTGCTCGGCACGGCGCCGCGCGTGCGCCCTGACGAAAGCGAGGTCCCCAGGCACGCCACCTTCGAACAGCCTCGCGACCTCGACGACGTGACTCTTCGAATGGTTCTTGAGGTCGGGGAGAATCTGCGGGTTGCGGCTGTCGGAGAACGCGGCCACCTCGGCGAGAATCGCCTCCTGCAGCGCCGCTTCGACGTGATTGGAGGAGCGACGAAGCGCAGGGCCGACATCGGGGATGATGCCGAGCTCGAGGAGCCGTTCGAGCGCCTGAAGCAGGGCGCGGTCTGGACGCACGGCGTCGGTCATGTTGTGAACTCTTCACAATGGGGATCGGAATTCCGCCCGCGAACTCGCCATGGGCCGACCTGTCGAGAACTGATAGCCAAGCAGCGCGCTCGTTCCCCTCGACCAAGGAGACTTCAAATGGCCAAATATCTTTTTGTTTATCACGGCGGCAAACCCCCGGCGAACCCTCAGGAAGTGCAGGAGGTGATGAACGCGTGGGGCGCCTGGTTCGGCGGCCTCGGCCCCGCGGTGATCGACGGCGGCAACCCGGTCGGCAAGTCCTACACGGTGAAGCCGGACGGTTCGCTCGTCGACAACGGCGGCGCCAATCCCGCGAGCGGCTACAGCCTCATCGAGGCATCGAGCATCGAAGACGCCCACGCCAAAGCCAAGGGATGCCCGCTGCTCAAGACGGGCGGCACGATCGAGGTCGCTCAGGCGATGGACATGTGACTGCCCGTCGGGCGTCGCCCTGGACGCGCGGCGACGCCCCGATGGACAGCTTGCGTCTGCGGTAGGGATCGCTTCGAACCGCAAATTCCGCGTTCGCTGCCATGGTTGGCAGGTCGAAGCACTGACGCAGAAAATCAAAATCGGTAGTGTGCGCGAAGCCATTGGGTCGAAGGTCCGGTCGACGGTGGTTAGTTAGGCCGCGACCGGGGTGACTGCCTTTTCTATATGGGCCGCCCATAGCGGCTTCGTAGGTACTATTTTTTGAATGCCGAGCGCCCAGCTCAAATCGCCGCTTCCACTCGCGTCGGCGAACTGGCGGGCGGGCTCCTTGCCCGCCCGTTTTCTTGTCTCGGAAAAACCGAGAGTCAGTTGATCACTTACTGGCTGGAACCGCGGCGATCTGCGCGGATGCGCCTGCGAACGGCGAGGGAACGGTAAAGACGGTCACGGAGTTCGGAACATCATCCACCGCCGCGTAATTGAACGGGAACGGCTGGATTGCGATGCCGAAGGCGCCGCCCTGGCTGGCGTCAACGTTGGACTTGCCGACGAATTTCCCTTCCTTGGTAAACTCGACGATCTCGCTGGGGTGAGTGGGGTCAGAATTGACCGCGTCGCCATTGGCGGTGACCAGGTTGCCGATCAGCGTAAAGGCCAACGCCAAAGGGCCGCGAAGGTGCGAGTCCGAGAAGACGAGATTGCCTTTGTCGACCGGCGACGTCCTCGTTCCCGCGGCCGGAACCGCGTAGATCGCGTTGTCCATGGTAGAAGCGACATAGAGGATGCCGGCGTTCTTGTCGTAGGCGAGGCCTGTCGGGCCAAGAACAAACGCGGCCGGGTTACCGTGGTGCGCATAACCATCGGCGATTTCGTTTTCGCTTAGGATCGTGACGCCGCCGGAGCCTACGGCAAGATCGATTCGCGCCACCGTCCCCTTCACGACGTTCGACACGAACACCTGCGCATGGCTGCCGCCGTCATTGATCGTCAGGTCCCAGGGGCTGCCGAGATATTTGGGGTCCGTTAAGGTCGTGACGAGATTGCCGTTCCGGTCGACGATCTGCAGCGCTCCTTGCCCGTGCGTCTTGAACGTGCCATCGGTCGAGGGCAAATTGCCCACAACAACAAAGCCACCCTGCAGAACGCCGAGCGCAGTCGAGAGGCCGGCCAGAGCGCTGGTGAAGAAGGTCGTCGCATTGCCCGGTTGCCCCGGGGCGACCGAGGGGGCGACGGGTCCGGTCGGCGTCAGCTTGATGATTGTGGCCCCGGTTCCCTGCAGGTTGCTCAAATTGTTGAAGTTGGAGACCAGGACGTCTCCGGCCGAGATCGTCCCGCCAGTAGGGAAGTTCTGCGGCACGATCGCGACCCCGTATGGGTTTAGGTCGCCGTTGGCTGGAATGGTCGACGATACGATGAACTGAGGGGCGAACCCTTGAACTGCTTGCGCGCGGGCGGCAGCCGGAAGTGCGCCGCAGGCAAGCAACAGAGCTCGCAAAGCGATTGAAACAAGATACGTTTTCCGCTGCATGTTCTCGCTCCTTCGGTTTCGCTCCCGCCCGACGCCAGCAATCTTGCTGCGGGACGGTTCAGTCGAGCTAACGCGCCGAGCCTTGGGGAGGATGCGTCCCGAAAAGGGTTAACACCTAGGTCCGATTCTTATTCGCTGCCTTTCCCCTCGGCAGAGATGGCCTTGGCCTGTCGGAGCCGCGACGTCTCAAGACGCGCTTGTGGCCGCGCCGCACCGCGAGGACGTTGCGAAGTTAATGACCTCCGAACAGATCGCCGAGGCGCAGCGCCTGGCACGGGAGTGGAAGCCGATGAAGTAGGTCACATGCTCAACCCTCGAAAGACCAATATTGCTCTTGACGCCAACGCGCTCGATCGTACAGGCGGCCAAAGGGACGCCTTAGTTGAACGGTTTCGCTCTCTTCTCACATCCCGGACGCTAAACGTTGTCATGGCACACGGCGTACGGGTCGAAGTTCAACGCCCGCGTACGCCCGCAGACCTTCAAGATGCAATGCTGCCACAAACCTTCAATTTGCTGTCGGGGTTGAACACTGAGCAGCAGGAGGCGCGTCGGCGCGTCGCGGTGATCCTGCAGGGCAACGCACAATCCGGGAAGCATGCCGCTGATGCTTCGCACGTCTCAGAGGCGGCGGAAACCCAATGCGCTTACTTCATCACGGAAGACGCACGCATCCTCCGCAAGCGCGACGAACTGAGCGGTGTTTTTCCCCATCTCTCAAAATCGTGACGCTGACGGAATTCTTCGAAATCTTCGACCGCTTCGGGGCAAGTTCGCGATTCTATCGATGCGGCGTGATCTCGACCGCCTTCGCGACGACCATGGCGATCTCGTCGCGCGCCTGCTTGGCGTCGACCTCGGTCTCGAAGGAGAAATACACGACGCCCCTGTTCCGGTCGTCGACGACGCCGAAGCCGTAGCTCAAACGAGAGTCCCGGCCTGTCGTCGGTTGCACATTACCCACCCTGCAGCTCGCCATGCAGTCCTCTCTCTACTTCTAAATCGCCAGCCTCAAAATCGCGCCCGAGCAGCTCTCGCCGGGGCACGGATCGAAGCGAGACGCCATACCAGAGCGTCGTCCAACCAGATCATCCCGCGTTGACCTCGCCCTCGCAAGCGACGCTCTCGCTGGGGAGCGTGGCCGCGATCGCATCGAAGGCGGCGGGAGCGACCGCTGTCGATGAGCAACTGGCAGGGCTGGCCGGCCGGCAAGATCAAGATGAACGTGTCGAGCGAGGTCGGAAACGACGTGGCGCTTCACGCCGCCATGCTGAGCAATTTTTCAGTCTGACGCCCCTCGACATTGATTTTCTGCGTCACGCCGGCAAGATCACCTTCAGCGCGGCTCAGGGCGACGGCCTGAACAGACGGGAGATCGCACCTGCCCGGCCCGCCGCGCGTCCTGGTCCAAGCGGGTGCCGAACGGGTGCAGCCGTGGCGCACAAATCGGTCCCCTTGAAGGCTCCCCACGTGGTCGAGGCCCACGAGCGGTGGGAGGACAACATAGGAACGGTTCTCTTTGTGGTTCACGATCTCCAACCCGGAGACAACGAGGGCATTTACGATTTTCGGAAAAGCCTGGATCAATTTCGCGAACCTGTCGGCAAATACAACAAAATTTACATTCGATCCAAGCACGATCCGAAAGAGGGCTGGACCGCCTGATCGCGCGCGATCGTGCCGAAGCAAGCCTCTATGTCGCCAACCTGAGGCGAAAGGGGGAGGAGAGTGAGCGCTGGTCGGCTTACAGGGTCCCGCGGGTTAATCGTCGCCGCTTCCATCGGTTGTCTTGTGGCTCTAGCTTTCGTCGTTGGCTACTCGAAATCCAGCCATGACAAGGAAGCGTTCACGTGCGGCTATGACGCGGGGGAGCGGGAACGTCCCACGGCGGACGATTATCGGTTCGCGCCGCCCGAGGCCACGCACGATCGAGATTTTCTCATCCCCCCGAATTGCCTCTATTATCACGAATTGGTTTTCGGGCTCACCCGGGACAAAGCGCGAAAAATTCGAGATGCTTGGGGTCGGTGAACCGTCTGAGGTGGCCCTAATCGCTGGGGATGTGGAACCATTGGATGGTCCCGTCTGATAGCCGCCTCGTCTCGAACCGAAACGCCCTGCTGAAGCTCCATGGAATCTTCCACGGCTGGAAGGACACAAAGAGATCAAGCTGGGCGTAGAGCAGCGCGTTCGGGGTCACGAACATCACTTCGCCAGGGTTGACGTCATAGGGCTCATGCGGCCCCAGCGTGTGCTTCGCCCAGCGCCGCGACTGCGTGTGCATCGAAGGTTCGCATTTGTTTATCGGCGAAGTGTCGCTTCGCCCGATCTTTGCGCATCGAAGGCTGACCTCGACGTTCAAATCCTCGATTGGATAGCCTTTCTCGTTCGTCACCCTAAAGGCTTGGGACAGGGGATTTGCGGAAAGGTCCGCGGCGGCCGAAGGCTCGACGCTGATCTGCGGCCAATAGCTGAAAATCGCGAGCAGCCCGAGCAGCGTGGAGATGCCGGCGAGGACGCCCCAGGCGCGCGCGAGTGGCCCCTTTCGCGCGGCCTCCGGGGCCTTTGCCTTGGCGACGCTGACCGGCTTGTGCGGCCTTCCTGGGCGCGGTTTCGGAGGCTTTCTCACGCTCCCGCTCCGCCGCCAGCAGCCTCAGGATCACGTTGCTGTAGCTCTCGCCCTTGCCCCGCATCGCCGAAAGCTGATCGGCGATCTTCGCCTCGAGCCAGATCAGACTTTCCCCCCGCTCGTTCGGCTCGGGCTCGAAGCCGACGCCGCCGCGAGGCAATAGGGCGCAGATCGCCTCGAAGGCCTCCGTAGAGATCGCGATCCGGATCATGCGCTGGACCTCGCCACCAGTGGCGCAGGGCCAGGGCGCCGAGCACCACAGAGATGCAGCCGGCCACAGCAGCGATGAAGGCCATCGAGGCGAGCAGCCAGAAGCGGACTTCGTCGCGGTGCACCCGCAAGCGAATCTCGGCTACGACCTCGTCCCGCTTCGCGACCGTATTTCGCAGGCGGATGCTCCCGCCGTCCGCACCGTGGTATAGGCGGCGAAGCTGATCGGTGCTGTAGAGGTCTATGTCTTCCCGCAATGCAGGCGCCAACTTCTGCTCGCGCGGGATCATGCCCGGCGCTTCGACCCGACGGCCTTTGACCGTCTGCCAGACCACGCCTCCCATCTGGAGAGCGGACCCGAAGGCGATGAGGATCAGACCGTTTCGTGCGGCGTGGGATTGATCGAGGAGCGCCTGTTTTAGCTGCGAGTTTGCGCCCCATTTCATGGCTGCAAGCTGGTCGGCGGTTTTCTCGTCGATCACAACAGAGGATGCAGTGACACCCGCTCCCACGAGCGACACAGCTAGTCCGAGGATCAGCAGGACGCTGTCGACCTGATTGGAGGAGCGACGAAGCGCAGGGCCGACATCGGGGATGATGCCGAGCTCGAGGAGCCGTTCGAGCGCCTGAAGCAGGGCGCGGTCTGGACGCACGGCGTCGGTCATGTTGTGAACTCTTCACAATGGGGATCGGAATTCCGCCCGCGAACTCGCCATGGGCCGACCTGTCGAGAACTGATAGCCAAGCAGCGCGCTCGTTCCCCTCGACCAAGGAGACTTCAAATGGCCAAATATCTTTTTGTTTATCACGGCGGCAAACCGCCGGCGAACCCTCAGGAAGTGCAGGAGGTGATGAACGCGTGGGGCGCCTGGTTCGGCGGCCTCGGCCCCGCGGTGATCGACGGCGGCAACCCGGTCGGCAAGTCCTACACGGTGAAGCCGGACGGTTCGCTCGTCGACAACGGCGGCGCCAATCCCGCGAGCGGCTACAGCCTCATCGAGGCATCGAGCATCGAAGACGCCCACGCCAAAGCCAAGGGATGCCCGCTGCTCAAGACGGGCGGCACGATCGAGGTCGCTCAGGCGATGGACATGTGACTGCCCGTCGGGCGTCGCCCTGGACGCGCGGCGACGCCCGGCCCCGACGAGCAAACGCGGGAGAAGACCTTGTCCGCCGAACTGCGCTATCTCGCATACACCGCCCTTCTGACCGCGGCGCTGTGGATTCCTTACATCATCTGCCAGGTCCGGACGAACGGCTTGTTGGCGCCTGAGAACTACGTCGATCCAACGCCGCGCCCAATTCCTCCCTGGGGCCAGCGAGCGAATCGCGCCCACATCAATGCGGTCGAAACCTTCGCACCGTTCGCAGCGCTCGTTCTCATCGTCCACGTCGCAGGCAAGGAGAACGGGACGACGGCGTTCTGGGCGATCTCGTTCTTCTGGCTGCGTCTGATCCACGCCATCGTTTATCTCGCAGCCGTACCCTACATCCGCACCCTGGTCTTCGCCCTGGGCTTCGTCGCGGTCTGCGGATTATTCTGGGAAGTCGTCAAATAGGCTTGCCTGGCGGAGCGGCGCGACTTCTTCTGCACGACCGATGCTTCGTGCGAGTCCGACTGCAGGTAACTCCCAAGCCGCGGTCGGTTTCGCGGCATGCCCCTCCACCACGCTGCGCGTGGTCCCCTCCCCCGCTCCACTAACGCTTCGACCCGGAGGTCGAGCGGCGTTCCGATTATCGACGGGACCATGTATTGCCGGCGGTGCAGCCGGTAAATTAGAAGGGATCCTTGCTGTCGCCGACCGGGTGTTTGGCGGGAACGGTCTTTCATTGACCGTTTGCGTCGCACAGGAAGGAAACCGCCTCGCCTCCAATGAAGTCCGGCAAAGCGAGATGAAAGCCATGCGCAATTTTGAACTTCCCGGCCGATCGATGGCCGCAGGCAAGAATGGGATGGCGGCCACGTCCCACAGCACCGCGACCCTGACGGCCGTCGAGATCCTGAAAAGCGGCGGAAACGCCGTCGACGCGGCCGTCGCCGCATGCGCCGTCCAATGCGTCGTCGAGTTGGGGTCGACGGGAATCGGCGGGGATTGTTTCGCGCTGTTCAGCCGGGGCGGATCGGAAGACATCATCGCCTACAACGGCTCGGGGCGGACGCCGTCGGCCGCGACCGCCGAATGGTACGCTGAGCGCGGCGTCGAGACGATCGAGCGTCATTCGCCGCACGCCGTGACCATCCCCGGCGCGGTCGAAGCCTGGACGCGTCTGGTCGCAGATCACGGCAAGCTTCCCTTGGCGGCGCTCCTTGCGCCCGCCATCGATTTGGCGCGCGACGGTTACGCAATCTCCCCGCGCATCGCTTTCGACATCGCCAACCAGAGCGATCTCCTCAAACTCGATCCCACCGCCAGGCGGACCTTTCTGCGCGGGGACCGGGCGCCGGAGGTAGGGTCGATCCAGCGGCAGCCCGAACTCGCGGAAACCCTGGAGGCGATCGGCCGCGAAGGGCCGGACGCATTCTATCGCGGCGCAATCGCCGAGGACATGGTCGGATATCTCAACAGCCTGGGCGGGCTGCATTCGCTGGACGACTTCGCCGCAGCCAAAGGGGAATATGTCGAGCCGATCAAGGCGGAGTTTCGAGGACGAACCGTCTATGAATGTCCGCCGAACGGGCAAGGAATCATCGCGCTGATGATCCTGAAGATTTTGGCGCGTTTTAAAGTGAGGCCGGATCCGCTCGATCTCGACAACCTTCATATCGAGATCGAGGCGGCGCGAACTCGCTTATGCGGCCCGCGACGCCTTCCTGGCCGATCCGGCGACAAAGGATATTCCCGTCGATTATCTGCTGTCCGATCGGCTCGCCGACGAGCTCGCGGCGAAGATCGATCTTTCCCGCGCGATCGAGAACCTCCCCGCCTTCGAATCCGCCGAGCACAAAGACACCGTCTATATCGCGGTCGTCGACAAGGACCGCAACGCCGTCAGTTTCATCAATTCGCTCTTCCATACCTACGGCGGCGGGTTGGTGAGCCCGAATACCGGCGTCCTCTTCCACAGCCGCGGCTGCGGCTTCGTTCTGAACCAGGGACATCCCAACGCGATCACGCCCCGAAAACGTCCCTTGCACACGATCATCCCCGCCATGGCGGCCGAGAATGGCCGCGTCTGCATGACGTTCGGCGTCATGGGGGGCCATTATCAGGCCATGGGGCACGCTTACTTTCTCGCCAATCTTTTCGACCACGGGCTCGATCTGCAAAGCGCGATCGATCTGCCGAGGCTCTTTCCGCTGCCGGGAACGAGGATCGTGGAAATGGAAGGCCGATTGCGCGATCTGCACGGATCCGCGCTCGAGGTGCGTGGTTTCGAGGTGCGGGCGCCAAAACCGCCGATCGGCGGAGCTCAGGCGATCTGGATCGATTGGGAGAACGGGTCGCTGCTCGGCGGTTCTGATCCGAGAAAGGACGGGTGCGCGCTCGGCTTTTGAACGTTGTGTCGCCATGGCGACGATGCAAAGCCGAGCCGGCAAGCCCGAGTGCGCCGATCCCCATAGGCCGTGTCTTTGTACGAGAGATATGACAGCGCCGCTCGCCAAGCCGATAGATCGATCAGGAGCGAGTGTCACCGAATCCGCGGACAGGCGGGAGTGGAGGCGCTTCGCGTTGTTTTGAACTGCTGAGCGCTTCCCGCGACGCGTCCGACGCAGAAGCGGGCAGTCTCCGTCCCATGCCTGATCCGTCCCGGACTTACGCCTTGGCGGCGTTGTGTGCAGCTGCGAATACATCGCGTGCGGACGTCGTACCCGCTACGTGCTCCGTACCCTCAACTCCGATGTCCATCCATCCTGCATTCACGGCCTCAAACATTTCTTCGGCAGGTCCGGTGTGGCCCTTCGGGATGCCGAACTGCTCGAACGCTGCTGGCCACCCGGCCCGTGGGACGGCAAACGCCTTGACGTCGCGCTGCATGACTTCGCCCAACTGAGCCGCGACTTCATCCGCGTTGACCATCGAGCCTAGCTCGACGACGCGGCTCCCCGACCATGCCGGCCCGATCAGCAGCGTCGCCACCTCAGCGCCGATGTCGTTCGTCGCGACCATGGTCGATTTCCGGTTGGTCGGATTGTAGTAGACCGGTAGCGTTCCGCCCTGGGCGACCTGCAAGCCGTAGAGGAAGTTTTCGAAGAAGCCGCCTGCGCGCACGAAGGCGATTGGCGATATCAGGTCACGAAAACGTTGCTCCAGCAGCGACAAGGCCGTGATCATCCCAAGCCCGCTGGTCCTGTTGGCGCCCATCGACGAGAGCGCTACCACCCGCGGCGGCGCTGCCTTGGTGAGCGCCTCGACATAGTTTGAAATGACGTCCTTGGCTTCCTGTAATCGGGCGAGGGCGCCCAAACTGCCGGCAACATGACAAACACGCCTTCGACGCCTTTGAGCGCTTCCTCGATGGTTGCCAAATCATTCCAATCGCCGTCTACCAGTTCCACGCCCTGGTTCGCCCAGTTAGCCGCCTTCTCGCGATTGCGGACGAGCGCGCGTACCTCCTTGCCGTGCGCCAACAGATGTTCTGCCGTTGCGCCGCCCACTTTTCCCGTGATTCCCATTACTAAAAACATGCCTTTTCTCCTGGTCTTGAGGGACAGAGGACTACTCCGATTGTAACTGCCCCGCCGCCCCGTCGCCCTCGTCCTGAGGAGCGCCCGAAGGGCGCGTCTCGAAGGGCGTTTCAGGAGGCGCCAACCGTTTCAGCGCCGTCAGGAACATCCTTCGAGACGCGTCGCCTCCGGCGCCGCTCCTCAGGATGAGGTCCACGAGGCGAGGGGCTGGGCAGCCACCTCCAGTTGGTTCAACGGATGAGCGGCAGAATGGCCCGGATACGGGGATCGCGCGCATAGAGGCCGCCCCATGTCATCGCGCCCAGAAGCAGGGAAACGATTTCTGGCGGCGACCCCAATTCACCAATGCGGACATGGGCGCAGATGGCGCCTCCCAAAAAGCCGGTCACCAGGATCGCGCCGAGGACGGAGGTGGCCGGGATGGCGTAAAGGATGGCGCAGGCGAGTATGGTCGGACCCACGACACGGGTCAGGTCCATCGCGAACCCGGTTTCGTGCAACATGCTCGCTATCTGCGCCGGCGCGAAAAGCTGAATGGCGCCGTCTGTCACCAGAGCGATAACGACAATCGCGCTCATTATCCGTCCGGCCCACAGGCTGCGATCCAAGGTCATAGCTTCAGGCGCCTGATGCAGGCTCATGGTTTTGAACATTTGTCATTCTCCGATGGGGGGATACCCATATTCGGAGCCTACTGTGTCTCTCAATTATGATAAACACCGCAGAAATGAACGCACTGTTCTCTCTGCGGTGAACAATTCCGAGCACGGAAATGCAAAATCTCGAACCCATCCTCATTTTCATAACGGTAGCGGAAATGGGGAGCTTCACCCACGCGGCCGACAGCCTGGGCATCCAAAAGGGGAGGGCCTCAACGGCGGTCCGGAAGCTGGAAGAAGATGTCGGCGTCAGGCTCCTGCACCGGACGACGCGCAGCGTACAGTTGACGGAGGACGGACGCGTATTTCATGCCCGCGCCCGCGATCTGCTTGCTGAAGTCGATGACCTGCACTCGATGTTCGCAGGCGAGCGCGTGGCGCTTCGCGGGCGCTTGCGGGTCGATCTTCCGACCGAGGTGGCGCGCACAACGATCGTGCCGGCCTTGCCGGGTTTCATGGCGACTCACCCCGAGTTGGAGCTGGAGGTGTCGAGCACGGATCGGCAAGTCGATCTGGTTCAAGAGGGGTTCGACTGCGTATTGCGGCTTGGTCCCATCAGGGACGAGACGCTGATTGCCCGCCCGCTGGGCCTGTTGCGCATGGTCAACGCTGCCAGTCCCGCCTATCTGGCGCGCTATGGCGTCCCTCGATCGCTGGAAGATCTCCGGCGTCAGGAACATCGGACAATTCATTTTTCGACGATGTTGGGCGCAAGACCCTATGGATGGGAATATCCGGACGGCGACAGCTACGCGACGCTTCAGTTGCCAGGCGCGCTACACGTCAACAGCGCGCAGACCTACGAAGCCGCCGCCCTCGCCGGCCTTGGCCTGATTCAGGCGCCACTCCTGGGGATTAGCCGATACCTGGAGAGTGGAGCGCTTGTGGAGATCATACCCGATTTTCGTCGCCGGGCGCTCGCCGTGTCCCTCGTCGTAGCACATCGGAGCAATCTGTCGCGCCGAGTCCGCGCATTCATGAAATGGATCGAAGCTGTGCTGGCGCCGTATCTGGAATAGCGAGACGAACATCTTCGTCCGGCCTCGAAATCAACCTTCTGAAGTTATGTTTGCCGGTCGGCGGCCCAGCGACCGCGAGTTCAGGCTGAGCCCGTTGCCCGAGCCGCTCGAGAAGGCGGGGGATTACGGCTTTACCGTCGCGAGCATGAAGCGGGATTGGAAGATCGTGTTTTGATTGTCGCAACGACTTCTGAATTGGCGATGCGAAATTGCTCATCGCCGGGCCACCGACGCAACGCCTCGCCGCGGCGCCCAGGGCCGACCAAGGAAGACAGCGACGCGTCGAGGACGGTCACCTGTCGAGGAATACGATCCTCTGAGAAGAGCCGACGCCTTCCGATGTCTTGCTTCCAAGTTATTGTTATTGGGCGAAGCCGAGAGGCGTAAATTCCGCCAAAGCGTACATCCAGACGATGAGCGTGGCGATCGAGCACAGGGTCGTCATCGAAACCGTCGCGGCGACGAGCAACTCTTCGCAGTGATATTCGCCCGCGAGAATATAGACCGTTTTGGCCGTCGGCACTCCGGCGCAGATGACGGCTGCGGCAGTGTAGAGAGGGTCAAGCCCAACTCCGATAGAGAGACCGAGAACGATGAGCGGCATGATCGCGAGCTTGACGATCGTCAGCGAGGCCGAGCGTTCAAGGTTAAGCCGCAAACCTTCGATCGAGAGGCCGAGCCCGATTGCGAAGAGAGCGCAAGCCGTCAGCGCATCGGCGAGAATGCGGAGATATGCTCCGATGGGCCCCGGCATGGGAGCGTCGAACGCGGACCAGGCGACTCCCGTCACGGTAGAGACGACCATGGGATTGAAGATGACGTGCCGCATCAGCTTGGCCGGCTCAATGCGCAAGCTCCTCGTGTTGTTTGTATCGAGCTCCTGCAGAACCACCGCGGCAGGAAACATGACAACCGCGACAAAGACCGTTGCGATCGCCGCCGGCAGCACCGCTCGCGGTCCGTAGGTCGCGTGCAGAACCGGTAGCGCGACGAAGCCGGTGTTGGTCATCGAGGCGGCCCAGCCCTGCATCGCGGGCCCGGCCAAGCCACCCCCGGCCGCGGCGCGCGCCAGCACGAATACAAAGGCAAAGCAAATGAGCGAACCGCCGCCGAAGGCGATCAGGAATCGCCAGGCCAACAGGGAACGCGCGGGCTCCTGCGCGATCGTGACCACAAGCAGGGCAGGCATCGCGACGTTGTAGGCGAAATGAATCAATGCGTCTGACACGTCGCGGGATACATAGCCTATGGAGCCAGCGGTCCAGCCGGTGACGATCACCGCGAACACCGGCAAGATGAGACCCGCGACGTCCATTCCCCGCCTCTTTGAGTCGAGCATGCCAACCTCGAACGCTGGCTCGGACAAAGTCCATAGGGAAAAGCGACTGGACCGATCTGGCGATTGTGACGCCAAGCGCGAATGGCAAGTCGGACAGCTCAGACCAGGGCCGTCGACGGTCTTGGACTGCATTGAACCTGTCGTCCTGCGCGTTTCATCGGAGGGAGCCGACCCGAGCCAAGCACGGTCGGGAGTTAGGCGATGACGGGAGCCGCTCGGCGGTCGTCCCGCGTAACGCCACGACGCGGAGGGGCAAAGGCGTTGGACGTCGAGCAAGCCCACTTCACTTGTTGATACGGTGAGTACGCTCGGTGAGGGCCGTAATGACGCATCGGGGATGATTGTTGCGGATGGCTTGTTGGTCATAAGCCAACTGAAACATGGCGCCTCCGCCGCTGTTCAGATGAATCCTCTGGTTCGTTACAGTGCACAGCGCATCCACGGCAGCGGTTTGCTGAGCTGCGTCAAAGTAACCCAGTAAGTTCACTGTCACGCTTTGTGACCAGCCCCCCAGGCGGATCCCGCCAGCGGTCGCAACGAAATTCTGCAGGAGGTCGCCGGTGGCAGGCGGGTGATTGTCAAACTCGTGAAGAATCTGCGGCAGATTTTCGCTGATTTCGTCGATCAGGTTGAATGCCCAAGCCGGGACCTCGGCCTCCTGCGGCAGTCGCCGGCGATCTCTCAGCATCTTGAGATAGAGCATCGACCGCACGTACCTCCGCTTAGCGTTGTCCTTCGCGTTCCCGGTCAAAGGAATAAGATCGATCCCGTTGGCCTCACAGCTGAACAGCGCTCGCATCTCAGCGCAGAAGAATGCGGCGCCACAACCGACGTCCAAAACGCTGCCGTTTTTCATCGCCCGGAGATCCTGGAGGCTAAGCCCGAGGTTCGCGATGTAACCGCTCGCGTTGTTCGGCGGTTGGGGGGCGAGACCAGCCGCCAGCAACAAGCTCCTTGCCGTAATATCCACATCTCCGCCGTCCAGGTGAACTCGGTCAACGTATCCAGGCCCAAGAGCCATGCCGAATGGGACGCAGTGAATTGGCTGTCCGGTCGCCTGATCTTCTAGGTCCCGCCACAACGGACGGGACGGCGCCGCCAGGCGCCGACTCGCACGGACAAAATTGAAGAGGGCTGTATCGCGATCCGAATCCGGCGCCGAAATAGCAGGATAGGGCGCCGCGGTGCCCCACACCCGGGCCAGGCGTTCGATCGCGGGCATATATTTCTTCAGGCGGGTATCGTCGGGATTGTCCGCGAACGCCACCGCCTCGACGAGGCCCATCGACGGACCCGCGAGGGCGCCACTCAAATGCGTCACCAAATTTGCGACGCTGCTGTCGCGTCCGAAGCGATCGCCGTAGTTGACCGTCGGACGATAAAAAAGTCGGCTCCCGCTTTTGATCGCCTCGACGTCGGCCTTGAACGCGTCCAGATGAGCCTGCGACATTTGGCGCGACACTCCCCGGGTGACACCTTTGTTTGCACTGAGCGTGCACTCGTCGCATCGGCTTGACAAGATTTAGACGTAATACGGCCCTGGAAATACAATGCTGATAAGTGTGCCCGTCCCCGTCCGAGACACGCTCAGCGCCAGTCGCCTGCGTCGGCAGGGACGTGTAGTAATGCTTACGGGCTTGCGAGCTCGGCGCGCTCCGGCACACCGGCCTTGCGCAGGTCGTCGAGATATTTCTGCTTCATCGCCTCGCGGATCGCGGCGCAGGATTCGACCAGGACAGAATGAGGTCCGGTCTTGAGCCGTTCGCCGACGGCCGATTTTGCCTCATCGGCGTAATTCCGTGACGCTTGCTCATTTTCCTATTTTTGCGAGCGTCAGCAACGCTTGGAACACGTCGACGGCCGAAGGCGATCGTCCCCCCAGTCGCGCGCTGAGGCCAAAGGCGTGAAGCTCGGCCGCAAGCCGAAGCTCACCGGATCAATTCGCGCTCGAACTCCGCCAAGCCGCCGAGAACCATCAGCATGAGGCGTGCGCCGTCGTGGTGTCGGCCCATGCGTCGCCAAGCGAGCGGAACCCCGCGCCGGCCTTCGCTAGCGTGTCGAGCGTGTTCAAGAGGTCGCGCGTCGAGCGCGCCAGGCGGTCAAGCCGCGTCACCATGAGGATCGTGACCTTCTTGCCGTTCGGCGTCGGCCAGTAGTGAAGCTGGATCATGGGCTGGCTCCTTCGGGAGAGACGGAAGTGAGTGGTCCGTTTCAGTCAAACAGAATGGGTTGTCCGCCGTCAAAAACATGTCGATTACGGCGAGAAGGGATTGTTTTCGTGACGGAAGGCGGTAGGATCTGCGTTTGCATCAATCAATCATTTCATCAAATCAATCCAAGTCCGATGTTCGGGAGGAAAACATGGCTTTACGCGAAGCGGCGCGCTTAGCGAAGGCTGCAGTGGGGATGGGGCGCCTCGGCGCGTTCATGGCCGCCGCGATGACCCTCGCGGCAGCGCTGGGAATCACGAGCGCCGCCGCATCGACATTGGTGGAAACCACGAACGGCTGGGTGCAGGGGAAAACCGTCGGATCCGTCGATCAGTGGTTGGGCATCCGTTACGCGGCGTCGCCCGCCGGGGCCAACCGCTGGACGCCGCCGAAACCTCCAGGATACTACGGCGCGCGGCAAAATCCCTACGCCGCGTCGCAATTCGGCGCTCCCTGTCCGCAGAACATCTCCCAGTTCGGCAACTCGATCCCGCTTCCGATGCCGCCGAACACGACCCCGGTCCCCGGCAGCGCCGACAGCGAAGACTGCCTTTTTCTCAACGTCTATGTTCCAGCCGATCGGTACGCCGACGGCGGCCGGCCGCTGCCGGTCCTCTTCTGGATCCATGGCGGCTCCAACCAATACGGCGAGGGCAGCTCTTACGATCCGACGCCCCTCGTCACCCAAGGCCACATCATCGTCGTCACGATCAACTATCGCCTGGGCGCGCTCGGCTGGCTCGCTCACCCGCTGTTGGACGGCGACAGCCCCAACAGCTCGGGAAATTACGGGCTGATGGACCAGCAGTTCGCGATGCGCTGGGTCAACCGCAACATCGCCGCCTTTGGCGGCGACCCGCACAAGGTGACGATTGCCGGCGAGTCCGCCGGCGGGATCGACAGCTGTTCCCACCTCGCCTCGCCGACGGCGGCGGGACTGTTTCGCGCGGCGATCATCGAAAGCGGGTGCATCGTCTTCCAGTACCCGCAGGCCGTGCTCGAAGCCGTCAGCGGCGACGCCTTCGTCACTAATTTGCAATGCACAACCCTCGCCTGCCTGCAAGCTGCGCCGGTTTCCGCGGTTCTCGCCGCTGCCTTGCCGCTCGGCTGGGTCGTCGTGGAGGGACCGAACGTCCTGACCTTGCCGGAACCGCCGCAACAGGCCTTCAGCGACGACAACTTCAACAAAGTCCCGGTGATTCAGGGGACCAACCTCGACGAGGGTCGCCTCTTCGTTCCGCTGTTCAACGGCGTCGTGACCAGCGATACCTATGCGAGCACGGTCGCGGACCTGTTTGCCGCATACCCTAATCCTCCGCTAGCGACGATCGAGAGCAATTACCCGATCGCCAACTATATGGCGGACGGCGCGGCGGCGGCTCCGGGAGAGGCGGTGGCCGCGATCGTCACCGACTCGCTGTTCGCCTGCACGGCGCGCACCGCCGACCAACTCCTGAGCAAATACGTCCCGGTGTGGGCGTACGAGTTCAAGGACACGAACGCGCCGGAACTCTTCAACCTGCCCACCGTCTTCCCGTACGGGGCGGCCCATGCCAGCGAGCTCCAGTTCCTCTTCAATCCGAACGCGTTTTTTCCCAACCTCTACAATCAGGTCTCGACCGATCCCTTCCCCCTGAGCGCGGCCGAACAGCGCCTCTCGCAGGAAATGGTCCAGTATTGGACCAATTTCGTCGCGACGCTCGACCCCAACCAGTCGGGGACGGGATGGAAGCCGGTTCTGGCGGGATGGGCCGGACATGGCTACGGCTATTGGCGGCGTTATGACAGCACTTCCGATGACGTCCAGGCGCTCGTGACGCCGCAGCCACAGCCCTTGTTCGACTTCGGGGCGGAGCACCAGTGCGCCTTCTGGGGGCAAGTCGGCCTCGAAAGCGGCTTCTAGATCCAGGTTGAAGGCCAACGACGCGGCGCGGCGGAAGTCCGCGTCCGTCGCCAGCGCGTCGCGGGGTCGGAGCGCAATTCTGCTCTCTTTGGCCCCTGTCAAAAGTCATGGACCTCATCCAGAGGCGCCCTTTGCGGCGAATGTCGGCAGGCGATCAGCCGCTCAGTGGCGCAGGATCTGGCTCAGGAACAGCCTCGTTCGCGGGTGCTTGGGATCGTCGAAGAACGGCCCGGGCGCGTTGATCTCGACGATTTCGCCGTTGTCCATAAACACGACCCGGTCGGCGATCTGCCGCGCGAAGCCCATCTCGTGCGACACGACGATCATCGTCATGCCCTCCTCGGCAAGCGCGGTCATCGTGTCGAGCACCTCTTTCACCATCTCGGGATCGAGCGCCGAGGTCGGCTCGTCGAACAGCATGATCTTCGAACTCATGCAGAGCGCGCGCGCGATCGCCACCCGCTGTTGCTGACCGCCCGACAACTGGCCGGGGTGCTTGGACGCCTGCTCGGGGATTTTTACCCGCGTGAGCAGCTTCATCGCCAACTCCTCCGCGTCGCGCTTCGGCATCCGGCGAACCCAGATCGGCGCCAGGGTGCAATTCTCCAGGACCGTCAAATGGGGAAAGAGGTTGAAGGTCTGGAAGACCATGCCGACCTCGCGGCGCACCTCGTCGATGCGCTTGATGTTCGGCGTGAGCTCCACGCCGTCGACCACGATCGAGCCCCGCTGATGCTCCTCGAGGCCGTTGACGCACCGGATCAGCGTCGACTTGCCGGAGCCCGACGGGCCGCAGATGACGATCCGCTCTCCACGCCCGATCGTCAGGTTGATGTTGCGCAACGCGTGAAAGCTTCCGTACCATTTGTGGACGCCGACGAAGTCGATGGCGGCGTCGCTCTGCGGCGGAGGCGCCGTCATCTGCGGCCCTTCGCCAGGCTGCGCTCGACGAACGCCGAGTACCGGGTCATGCCGTAGCATACGGCGAAGTAGAACATTCCGGCGAAGACGTAGCCGGTCGCCATGATCGTCGGCCCGCTCCAGACCGGATCCTTGAAGGCGTTGTTCATCGCCTCGAGAAAATCGGTCACGCCGACGATCGAGACCAGGGTTGTGTCCATGAACAGGCCGACGAAATTGTTGAGGATGCCGGGGATGACCATGGTCAGCGCCTGGGGCAGGACGACCAGCCCCATCATCAACGGATAGTGCAGGCCGAGCGCCATCGCGCCTTCATATTGGCCGCGCCCGAGCAATTGCAGCCCACCGCGCACTTCCTCGGCCATATAGGCCGCAGAGAACAGGGCGATGCCGACGAGCGGCCTGAGCAGCCGGTCCGGCGCCCACGACTCGGGCGCGAACAGGGGCAGGATCGTATTCGCCATGAACAGGACCGTGATAAACGGCACGCCGCGCACGAATTCGATGAACAGGACGCTCGCCGTCCGGACGACCGGCATTCGGGATCGCCGCCCGAGCGCGAGCAGGACGCCGAGGGGCAGCGAAAAGACGATGCCGACGACCGCGGTCAGCAAGGAAACGAAGACGCCTCCCCAAAGCTGGGAATCGACGAAGGGCAGGCCAAGCGTGTGAGAACCGTGCAGCAGCACGAAAGCCAGGACCGGATAGGCGATGAAAAACATGAGCGCGGCCAAGCCGCGGCGCGCCGCGCCCGGCCAAAGCAGCCACATGATCAGGCCGGCGCCGATCGCCTCGACGACGTTGACGCGCCATCGCTCCGCGATCGGATAGGACCCGAAGCTGAGGTAGTCCATTTTCGCCGCAATGAACGCCCAGCAGGCGCCGTCCTGATGCTGCCGGCACAGGGCGCCGTCGGGAGCGGACCACACAGCCTTCGTCGTCGCCCAGCCGATCAACGGGGGCAGCAGCCAAAGCGCGAGCGCGATAAAGACGAACGTCGTCAGGCTCGAGCCGATCGAAGAAAAGAGATTGGCTTTCGCCCACGACGCGGCGCCGCCGGTGAGGCTCGGTGGCGGATCCTGCGGCTCGGAAAATTCCCGGACGAAAACGAGCGCGTCGCTCACTCAGCGCTCCTTGATTGCGTGGGTTGCGTTGTAGGCGTTGAGCGCCGCGGCGACGGCGAGCGATATGGCGAGGTAGACCGCCATCGTGATCGCCATCACCTGCACCGCCGCCTGGGTCTGGTTGAGCACCGTTCCGGCGAAAATCTGCACGAGGTCCGGGTAGCCGATGAACACCGCGAGCGACGAGTTCTTGACGATGTTGACATATTGCGAAGTCAAGGGCGGGACAATAAGGCGCATGGCCTGGGGGACGACGACCAGCCGGTTCGCCAGTCCCCGGTGCAGCCCGAGCGCGGCGGCCGCCTCCACCTGGCCGTAGGGCACGGCCTGGACGCCGGCGCGAACGATCTCGGCGATGAAGGCGGAAGTGAAGGTCACGAGCCCGATGACAAGCGCGGCCAACTCCGGAATGACCTGGATTCCGCCCTTCAGATTGAAGCCGCTGAGCTTGGAGACGTCGAGGGAAAACGGCGCCCCGGCCGCGACAACCGCGACCGCGGGGAGCCCGAGAAGAAGCACCGCCGAGACGAGCCAGACAGGGGCCTGGGCCCCGGTGCGCATCTGACGGCGCCGCGCCCAGATTTGAAACGCGAGAAAGGCGGCCAGAGCCAGACCGAGCGCGGCGAAGAAGGATTTTGCCGCGGGAAGCATGACCGGCCCCGGCAGGTAAAGTCCCCGGTTGTTGAGATAGACGAGGCCGCCGAGGCCTATCGACTGGCGCGGCCCCGGCAAGGATTTCAGGACCGCATTGTACCAGAACAGCAACAAGAGCAGGAGCGGCGTGTTGCGCAGCACATTGGTATAAACGAGGGCGGACCGGGACATGAGCCAGTTCGGCGACAGGCGGGCGACGCCGACCGCGAATCCGACCAGCGTCGCGAGCGGAATGCAGATGGCGGCGACGAGGAGCGTATTGATCAGGCCGACCCAAAAGGCCTGGCCATAGGTCGAAACGGCGGAATAGGGAATCAGGTGAAGGTTGATGTCGAAGCCGGCGACCTGATTCCAGAAGCCGAAGCCCATGGGAATCCCACGGGCTTTCATATTGACATAGGCGTTGTAGGCGCCGCCGGCGACCAGCACGCCGACCGTCAGAAGCAGCAGCGCTTGATAGGCAATTCCCCGCACCCGCGGGTCGTTGAGGCGCGCGTCGTTCACTTGGCCGCTCGGTCCGGACAGGTTCTGGATGATGCTGACGAACCGGCCTCTGCCGCGCAAGTCTTATGCGCGCGGCCCCTTCGCGGCGAGGTGGGGAAGGCGGCCCGGAGGGCCCGATGGAGTGCGGAAAGCAGTGTGGATCGATGCAAGTTCGCGGGGACGGTCGTGCGATCCGACTTAAAGTCGAAGCAGCGGGCCACACCCCATCCGGCGCTTCGCACCACTTTCCCCAGCGAAGCTAAGCGAAGCTGGGGACGGAACGGAGTCGCGAACTCACCACATGTCCAAGGCCACCCGCGCCTCGTCCGACATGCGGCTCTGGTCCCATGGCGGATCGAAAACCATGTTCACTTTCGCGCCCGACACCCCCGGGACCACACTGACAGCGTTCTCGACCCACTGCGGCATTTCCCCGGCTACGGGACAGGCCGGCGCCGTCAGCGTCATCTCGATCGTAACGAAGCGGCTGTCGTCGATATCGACGTTGTAGATGAGACCGAGCTCGTAGATATCCGCCGGGATTTCCGGGTCGTAGACCGTCTTGAGCGCGGCGATGATCAAATCGGTCAGCTCCCGCAATTCTTCGGCCGGCATCTGAGACGGCTGTTTCAACACGGTCTGCTGCGAAAAGGCGGTGCTGCTCGCATCGTTCATGCGGCGTCTCCTACCCCCTACATGAAGAGCTTTTGCGCGCGGTCAAGGGCGTCCGCGAGCGCGTCGACTTCGGCGAAAGTGTTATAGAGCGCAAACGAGGCGCGGCACGTCGAGGTCACCCCTAACCTCTGCATGACCGGCATGGCGCAATGGGTTCCTGCGCGGACGGCCACGCCCGCCCTGTCGATCAGGGTGGCCACGTCGTGCGCATGCGCGCCCTTCATGTTGAATGAGACGATCGGACCCTTTCCCGGCGCGGCGCCGAAGATCCGCAGCGAGTTGATCCTCGACAGGCGCTCGTGCGCATAGGCGCTCAGCGCCTCCTCATGCGCGCGGATACGCTCTCTGCCAATCCCCTCCATATAGTCGATCGCCGCCCCGAGTCCGATCGCCTGAACGATCGGCGGGGTTCCGGCCTCGAACCGATACGGCGGCTGATTATAGGTCACCGTCTCGAGCGTGACCTCCTCGATCATCTCGCCCCCGCCGAGGAACGGCGGCATGGACTCGAGCAGCGCCCGCTTCCCATAAAGGACCCCGATCCCGGTCGGTCCATAGACCTTGTGTCCGGTCAGGACGTAGAAGTCCGCATCGAGGTCGCGGACGTCGACGTCGAGATGGACGGCGCCCTGCGAGCCATCGACGAGCACGGGTATGCCGCGCTCATGGGCGAGCCGGATCATCTCCTTGAGCGGCGGGGCGGTCCCGAGCACATTCGACATTTGCGTGATCGCGACGATTTTGGTCCGCTCGCTCAGCGCCCGCTCGAAAAACTCCGGGGACAAAGAGCCGTCGTCTTCGATCTCCATCCAGCGCAGCACCGCGCCGTTGCGCTCGCGATGAAAGTGCCAGGGCACGATGTTGGAGTGGTGCTCCATCACACTGAGCGCGATTTCGTCGCCCGGACCGATGTTCTTCAAGCCGAAACTCGCCGCCACGAGATTGATCGCCTCGGTCGTCGACCGGGTGAAGACGATCTCGTCGGTCGACGCGGCGTTCAGGAACCGGCGCACTGTCTCGCGCGCAACCTCATAGGCCTCCGTCGCAGCATTCGCGAGATAGTGCAGCCCCCGATGAACATTGGCGTATTCGTGCTCGTAGGCGTACACGAGACGATCGAGGACGACCTTGGGTTTCTGGGCCGAGGCGGCGTTGTCCAGATAGACGAGCGGCTTGCCGTACGGGCGTTCCGCCAGGATCGGGAAATCCTGACGGATCTTGTCCACGTCAAACGGGGCGGTCGCGGTTCGAACGGCGTCGTTCATGCTCGGGCCTCCGCCGGCTGGCGGCGTCTCGAATCGAGCCAGACGCGAAACGAGACGCGCAAAGCCTCGGCAAGGGCGGCGTCGTCGAACCGCTCGATGGCTTCGGCTCCAAACGCCTCCAGGAGTATCGCCTCCGCGTCGTCTTTCGGAACGCCGCGGCTCCGCAGATAGAAGATCTGCTCCGGATCGAGGGATCCGACCGTCGCGCCATGCCCGCAGAGGACGTCATCGGCGAAAATTTCGAGTTCGGGTTTCGCATTCATCTGCGCGTGCGGCGAAAGCAGGACGGCCTGCGATTTCATCGCGCCGTCGGTCTTCTGCGCGCCGTTCGAAACGATGACCTTCCCCTGAAACGTGCCGATCGCGTCGTCGTCGACGATCGCCCGATAGAACTCGCGGCTCGCGCCTCCCGGCGCCGAATGGAGGACCTGCAGGGTCGTGTCAGCCCGCCGCGAGCCATCGAGAAGCGCCAGTCCGCCGAGCGCTACCTTGGCCTTTTCACCGGGCATTCTCACGAACAGCTGACGGCGAGAGAGAGCGCCTCCGGAAACCAGCGCGAAGGCGTTGAGTTCCGCCTCGGCTTCAATGTCGACGATCTGGCTCTCGAGGTGCAATTCGGCGTAATCGGTGACGACGACCGCATGTTTCACCCTCGCGCTCTCGGCAAGCGTCAGCACCAGCAGGGCGTGTCGCTGGACTGTCGGGCCGGCGCCCGAGAACGCCTCGACGAAAGAGGCGCGCGCGCCGGCGCCGACGACGATTTCCATGCGCGAATAGAGCGAGAGCGCGCCCTGCCCGCTCACAAGGTGGAGGATCTCGATCGGCTCGTCGATCGAGGCGCCGTCCGACACCTCGAGGCAGCAACCGCACGCGCTCATCGCCTCGGCGAGCGCCACCATCGGATCTTCCACGACCGGCGTCCTGGTGTCGCGAACGACGACCCGAGCGCCGGCGGGCAGCGGGTCGCTCAGCTCTTCGACGAAACACCCATTGAGCAGAACCAGTCGCGCCGCCCCCAGCTTCTCGCGTCCAGTCAATGCCCGGGCCGCGGCCTCGATCGGCGCCCGATCGGGAGCGGGCGCGAGGGGCGCCGCGTCGGCCATGACCGCGCGAAGGTCCGTGTAATGCCAGGATTCGAAGCGCCGCGTTGGCAGTCCGCGGTCGGTAAATCGCTTGAACGCGGCGGCGCGTTCAGGTGACCGCGCCAGCTCGCCTTGCGCCTCGAACTGGCTGGCGAGGGTCGCCTCGGCGGTCGAGCGCGGAATGGCGCGAACGATCATCGGAGTCTCACACAGCCTCTGCCGCGTAGGCGGCGTAACCATTACGCTCGAGCTCGACGGCGAGCTCGGGCCCTCCGCTAGCCACGATGCGGCCGTTCGCCATCACGTGCACTGAGTCGGGCCTGATGTGGTCGAGGAGTCTTTGATAGTGGGTGATGATGAGAAAGCCTCGGCTCGGATCGCGCAAGGCGTTCACTCCGTCGGCCACGACCCTCAACGCGTCGATGTCGAGCCCCGAGTCCGTCTCGTCGAGCACGGCGAGGCGAGGCTGAAGAAGCGTCATCTGCAGGATCTCGAGTCGCTTCTTCTCGCCCCCCGAAAATCCGACATTGAGCGGCCGGCGCAACATCTCCATGTCGATCTTCAACGCCTTCGATGCTTCGCGCACCCGGCGCATGAAGTCGGGCGTAGTCAGATCGCTTTCGCCGCGCGACCGACGCTGGGCGTTCAGCGCGGCCTTCAGGAAGGTCATCGTCGCCACGCCGGGGATCTCGATCGGATACTGAAAGGCGAGAAAAACCCCTTTTTGGGCGCGCTCGTCCGGCTCCAACTCGAGGAGGTTCTCGCCGTCGAGCAGCACGTCGCCCGAGGTGACCTCGTAGCCGGGCTTGCCGGCGATGACGTATGACAGCGTCGACTTGCCCGACCCGTTCGGGCCCATGATGGCGGCGACCTCGCCTGCTTCGACCGAGAGGTTCAGCCCACCGAGTATCGGCTGGCCGTGGACCGAAACGCTGAGATTCTTGACTTCGAGCATCATCATGTTCTTGTCGTTCGAGCGGACTGCGGGACGGTCGCCGTCATCCGACGCTGCCCTCGAGGCTGATCGCGATCAGCTTCTGGGCCTCGACCGCAAACTCCATCGGCAGCTGCTGCAAGACGTCGCGGACGAACCCGTTCACGATCAGCGCCGTCGCCTCCTCGGCCGACAACCCCCGCTGCAGGCAATAGAAAAGCTGGTCCTCCGACACCTTCGAGGTCGTCGCCTCGTGCTCGATCACCGCCGAAGCGTTTTTCGCCTCGATGTACGGCACCGTGTGGGCGCCGCATTCGTGTCCGATCAGGAGCGAATCGCAGTTGGTGTAGTTCCGTGCGCCAGTGGCGAGCCGGTGCGCCGAAACCTGACCCCGGTAGGTGTTCTGCGACTTCCCGGCCGAAACGCCCTTCGAGATGATGCGGCTCGTCGTATTGCGGCCGAGATGAATCATCTTCGTGCCGCTGTCGACCTGCTGATGGCCGTTGGAGATGGCGATCGAATAGAACTCGCCGCGCGACGCCTCGCCGCGCAGGATGCAGGAGGGATATTTCCAGGTGATGGCGGAGCCGGTCTCGACCTGGGTCCACGAGATTTTCGACCGCGCGCCGCGACAGTCGCCGCGCTTGGTGACGAAATTGTAAATGCCGCCCCGGCCTTCCGAATCGCCCGGGTACCAGTTCTGCACCGTCGAGTACTTTATCTCGGCGTCTTCGAGCGTCACGAGTTCGACAACCGCGGCGTGCAGCTGGTTCTCATCGCGCTTCGGCGCCGTGCAGCCTTCGAGATAGCTGACATACGAACCCTTGTCGGCGATGATGAGCGTGCGTTCGAACTGCCCGGTGTTCTTCTCGTTGATCCGGAAATAAGTCGAGAGCTCCATCGGGCAGCGCACGCCTGGCGGCACGTAGACAAAAGAGCCGTCGGAAAAGACCGCGGAATTGAGCGTCGCGTAAAAGTTGTCGCTCGCCGGAACGACCGTCCCCAGATAACGGCGCACCAGATCGGGGTGATTGCGGACCGCCTCGGAGAACGAGCAGAAGATAACGCCCGCCTTGGCGAGCTCCGCCTTGAAGGTCGTGGCGACCGACACCGAATCGAACACGGCGTCCACCGCCACCCTCGGCTTCTCGACGCCGGCGAGAATCTCCTGCTCAACCAGCGGAATGCCGAGCTTCGCGTAAGTCCGAAGCAATTCCGGATCGACCTCGTCGAGAGATTTCGGCGACGGCCCGGTCTTCGGCGCCGAGAAATAGTGGATCGCCTGGAAATCGATCGGGGGATAGTCGACCCGAGCCCACCGAGGCTCTTCCATCGTCAGCCAGCGGCGGTAGGCCTCGAGACGCCAGGCAAGCAGCCACTCCGGCTCCTGCTTTTTCGCAGAAATGAATCTGATGATGTCTTCGTCGAGGCCTTTTGGCGCCACATCCAATTCGATCGGACTGACAAAGCCGTATTTATACGCCTCAACATCGATCGAACGAACGCGCTCGACCGTCTCCTGGACAGCCGCCATATTCGACATCTCCTCGCCTTGGCGGTTTCAAGGACCGCCGGTGGGGGTCTGGATAACACCCGTTCGAATGGCGTCAAACGGGCTCCCGGAATATGGGGCCTTTGCCGAGCTTTTGCAAATAACCGGCGCCGTAACCGACGATCCGCGCAAGACCCTGGAACTACGCGACAATACGGTCATAAGGCGGCGCGGATCTCGGGATCGCCTCCAATCAGCCGCGCGAACTGCCGCATCCGGGACTGCAGCCGTTCGCTGCGCAATGGCGCGAGTTCGGCCGGCAGGGTCAAGATCACATGGCCCTTGTCCAAAATCATCGGCGCGCGAGGCAGAACCCCCGGCATGGCGGCGGAAATATTGTAGGCGACCCGCATCGCGGCGCCGACGATGCGCGCCCGATCGAGTTGGCGGGCGCTCACAAGGGATCGCGACTGGGGGGTGACGAAGTCCTCGTTCGACAGATGGCGATAGGCGGCGGCGAGCGCGAGATAAGCGCGAGAGGGATGGTCGACCCCGATGAAGGCGGCGTTGGCGACAAGATCGTAGGCTTGGGCGCCGCGGTAATCGGGATGGGAGCGCCAGGAAATGTCGGACAGCAGGCAGGCGGCGTGCCGCAGACGCCGATCGTCCTCGTCTTCCTCGAGGTGCGTCGTCGCAAACAGCCTGCTCGTCCAATCGAAAAGCTCCTCGCCGTGCGCAGGCGCGCGCGAGCGCAGGCGGTTGAATTCCCGGGCCGCGTGGATCAGGGGGTCCTCGTCCTGCGTCTTCGTCGGAAGCTGCGAATACAAGAGGCCTTCGCGCACCCCGAGCGCGGAGATGACAATCTCCTTGGGGTTGGCCTGCCGGATGATTTCCTCGAGCACCGCCGCCCCATAGGCGAGAAGCGGTCGCCGCGCCGAAGCGACCGAACTCGATCTCCATCAAGGCGTCCACCTCGATCCGTTCCACGAGTTTGGCGAACTCGAGGGCGTCGCGCGACGGAATCACGTAATTGTGCATGACGTTCATCGGGTACTGCCGCTGTCGCATATGCAGCCGCGCGAGCGCGCGCCATGTCCCGCCGACCGCATAGAACGTGCGGCCAGGCAGGACTTGCAGCAGCTTGACGTTCGACAGCGCTTCGCGGACGATCTTCGCCGCCTTCTTGGGCGAGCGCTCCGAAAGGTCCATCAGCGAGAGGCTGCCGAGCGCCAGGGTCGTTCCCGAAAACGCGTCGTTGTTCTTGACTTCGGTCAATTCGAGCGATCCGCCGCCCAGATCCCCGACCAGTCCGTCCGCATCGTGAATGGAGCTGACGACGCCCAAAGCCGAGAGTCGGGCTTCCCGCTGGCCGCTGAGCAGTTCGATCTTGCATCCGATGGCGCGTTCGGCCAGCGAAAGGAATTGCGGCCCGTTCGCCGCGTCCCGAACGGCGGCTGTCGCGATGCTGCGCACGTCGCTGATCCGCATCGTGTCGCAGAGAACCCGAAATCGCTGCAGCGCGGCCAGCGCCTTGGCCACCCCGTCTTCGGGCAAGAGGCCGCTCGTGGCCACTCCCCGCCCCAGACCGCACAACGCCTTTTCGTTGAAGGTCGGCGTCGGCGCGCGAGAGTGCGATTCGTAGGCGACCAGACGAACTGAATTCGAGCCGATATCGACGATCGCCACCGGCATCCCGGGCAACCGCCCTTGCGCTGGGCTTTCCGACATTGATCCGCTCGAGAAACCTTGCCCCGACGGAGGTCGTGTATCAGGCGCGTCGGCTGAGCGCCATCGGAAACGATTCCTTCAGCGCATGCCCGCGCCCCGACAGGCTCGGATTGGTCAGGAAATATTTGTGAGCGTTGAACGGCTCCTCGCCAGGGGCCGGCGCCACCCGCTCGCTCGAGCCGTCCGGCAGGATCCGGAAGCTCTGCTCGTTGTCGAGGAGATTGGCTTCCATGATCTGGTCGAGCACATGTTCGTGCACGGTCGCATTGAGCAGAGGGACGAGCGCCTCGACGCGCCGGTCGAGATTGCGCTGCATCAGATCCGCGGACGAAATGAACACCCGCGCCTTCGGATGGGGCAGTCCGTGCCCAGCGCCGAAGGCGTAGACGCGCGCGTGCTCCAAAAACCGACCGACGATCGACTTCACGCGAATATTTTCTGACAGCCCCCGCACGCCCGGCCGCAGGCAGCAGATGCCGCGGATGATGAGTTCGATCCGGACGCCCGAGCGGCTCGCGCCATAAAGCGCGTCGATGATCTCCGGGTCGACGAGCGCGTTGCACTTCAACCAGATCTGCGCCGGCTTCCCGAGCGCCGCGTGGTCGATCTCGTCGGCGATGTTGCGCAGCAGCGTCTTCTTCAGCGTGATCGGCGAAATGGACATCTGCTCGAGCCCATCGGGTTCGGCGTAGCCGGTGACGAAGTTGAAGATCCGGGCGACGTCCCGGCCGATCGCTGGCTCGGCGGTGAAGAGGGAAATGTCGGTGTAGATCTTCGCGGTCACCGGATGGTAGTTGCCGGTGCCGAGATGGCAGTAACTGACGAGCGACCCGGCCTCCCGCCGCACCACCATCGACAGCTTGGCGTGGGTCTTCAGCTCGATGAAGCCGTATACGACCTGCGCTCCGGCGCGCTCGAGGTCCCTCGCCCAGCGGATATTCGCCTCCTCGTCGAAACGCGCCTTCAGCTCGACCAGCGCAGTGACCGATTTTCCGAGTTCCGCGGCCTCGACCAGGGCGCGTACGATCGGGCTGTCGGCGGAGGTCCGATAGAGCGTCTGCTTGATCGCAACGACGCTCGGATCCCGCGCCGCCTGACTGATGAACTGGACGACCACGTCGAAGGATTCGTAGGGATGATGGACCACGAGATCCTTCTGCCGGATTGCGGCGAAACAATCGCCGCCGTGCTCCTTGACCCGTTCGGGAAAGCGAGGATTGTACGGAGGAAATTTCAGTTCCGGCCGATCGATCGCCACAAGCTGCGACAATTCGTTCAGCGCCAACATCCCGTCGATCGACACGATGCCGGAGGGAACGACATCGACGTCGCCGGCAACGAAGGCGCGCAACGACTCCGGCATGGCGGCCTCGATTTCCAGCCGGATGACCGAACCGCGGCGGCGCCGCTTGATCGCGGTTTCATAAAGGCGGACGAGATCTTCCGCCTCCTCCTCGACCTCGATGTCGCTGTCGCGGATGACCCGGAAGGCGCCCTCGCCGAGCACCTCATAGCCCGGAAAAAGCAGGCCTATGAAGGCGACAATCAAACGGTCGAGGCTCACGAAACGCGCAGTCACGCCGAGCGCGCCGTCGGGAAGCCGCACGAAGCGCTCGACGCTGCCTGGAATGCGCACGAGCGCGCTCATCGTCCGGCCGTCCTGCGGATTTAGAAGTTCGAGCGCCAGGGTGAACCCGAGGTTGGGGATGAACGGGAACGGATGCGCAGGATCGACGGCGAGTGGTGTGAGAATCGGAAAGACGTGTTGAAGGAAGTGCTCCTGCAGCCAGTCCCGCTCCCGTCGGGTCAGGTCGGCGACATCGAGAATGACGATTCCGTTGGAGATCAGTTCGGAGCGCAGAGTGCGCCACCGTTCCTGCTGGGAGGCGACAAGAGACGCCACCCGCTCGCTGATGTGCTCGAGTTGCTCGGCGGGAGTCCGACCGTCGTCGGAGACTTCAACGACCCCCGAGAGAACCTGACCAACGAGTCCGGCCACCCGAACCATGAAGAATTCGTCAAGATTGTCGGCCGAGATCGACAGAAAGCGGAGCCTCTCGAGCAACGGATGATGCGGGTTCGCCGCCTCTTCCAGCACCCGCCGATTGAACTCCAGCCACGAAAGCTCGCGGTTGATGAACCGTTCCGGCGAAGACAACAGCGGCGAGGCCTCCGCTTCGTCCAAAATCAATTCGGTCGTCACGGCGGGAAAATCCTTCTTCGCAAGGCGGCGCGCCACGCAAGTCTCCGCTCATCACAATGGTCATGATTCTGAAACAAATTCCTGCCCGCGCCAAGCAGGATCAGCCGGCGCGATGAGCACGGGCTACCTGTTCCAGCGCCTGGGGGTAGATCCGGTGCTCCTCGACCAGCACCCGCGCCGCCAGCCCTTCAGCATCGTCGCCGGGAAGAACGGGGACGCGCGCAACGGCAATGATCGGGCCCGCGTCGAGTTCGGCGGAGACATAGTGGACCGTGCAACCGTGCACGGTGCGCCGCTCGGCGAGGGCGCGCTCATGGGTGTGCAGACCGCGCAGGTCGGGCAGCAGAGACGGATGGATATTGAGCAGCCGGCCTGCCCATCGTTCGACGAAGCCTGCGCTCAGGATGCGCATAAATCCCGCAAGGCAGATGAGTTCGACCTCCGCCGCCCGAAGGCGCCGGTCAAGCTGCGCCTCGAAATCGGGCTTTCCCGAAAAGTGCCGGAAGTCGACCGCCTCCGCGACGACGCCCGCTTCGCGCGCGGCCTCCAGCCCGGCCGCCTGAGACCGGTCGGACAGCACGAGCGTGATCTCAGCCGGGAAGTCGGGCCTGCGCGCCGCCGCAATCAGCGCCTTCATGTTCGAGCCGCGGCCGGAAATGAGGATTGCCGTACGGACCCGTTCAGTCATAACGCGAGCCGACCTTCCATGACCACGCGCGGGCCCAGAGATGGAACGATCCGGCCGATCAGGGTCGGCGCCAGTCCGGCGAGCGTAAGCGCCTCCTGCGCGTCCGCCTCGGCGTCCTGTGAGACGAAGACCGCCATCCCGAACCCGCAGTTGAAGGTGCGCAACATCTCGTCCTCCGCGATCCGACCCGTGTCAGCGAGCCAGGAAAAGACGCGCGGGGGGTCGAAGGCGTCGAGATTGAGCTGGACTGCGAGACTGTCGTCCACGACGCGGGGTAGATTGTCCGGGTATCCTCCGCCAGTGATGTGGGCGAGAGCGAGAATGCCGGGAGCGCGAGCTAGCGCCTGCAGCAACGGCCGGACATAGATCCGCGTCGGGGTCAAGAGCGCCGCCGCCAGCGAACGCATCGAATCGAAGGGAGCCGGCGCGTCCCAGTCGAGCCCCGACCGCTCGACGATCCGCCGAACCAGAGAAAAGCCGTTGGAGTGGACCCCGGACGATGGCAACCCGAAGACGACGTCACCCGCCGCGAGACCGCTTCGGGGCAGCAGCGCGCCGCGTTCGGCGGCGCCGACCGCAAAGCCCGCCAGATCAAAGTCGCCGGGAGCGTAGAGTCCCGGCATCTCTGCCGTTTCGCCTCCGATGAGCGCGCATCCCGATTGAACGCAGCCCTCGGCGACGCCTTTGACGACTGCCGCCGCCACATCCTCGTCGAGCTTGCCTGTGGCGAAATAATCGAGAAACAGAAGCGGCTCTGCGCCCTGCACGACAATATCGTTGACGCACATCGCGACAAGGTCGATTCCGATCGTATCGTAGATTCCGCTCTCGATTGCGATCTTAACCTTGGTGCCGACCCCGTCGTTGGCGGCAATCAGAATTGGATCGACGAATCCCGCCGCCTTCAGATCGAAAAGACCTCCGAAGCCACCCAATTCTGCGTCGGCGCCCGACCGGCGAGTCGCTCGCGCCAGCGGTTTGATCCGATCGACGAGTCGATTGCCGACATCGATGTCGACGCCGGAGTCGGCGTAGGTCAAAGGCGTCCGGCGGTCGGGCATGGAGGCTCCTGGGCGAAACGAATTGGGGGGTAATCGGTCGCCATGACTCGCGCAAGAGAGGGCGCCGCAGGTTTCCCACGGCGCGATCGATCATGTTACCGTGCAGGGCAGGAGCGTTGTGGAGCGCTCGAGTCCGAGCCCATGGGCGGGCCGAGATATGCCAACCGGGATACGTTCCTCGATCGGCTTGAACGAATTGAGATCCGGAGACGTCAGCATTTAATGAGTATCGCTCAAATTCTGAGAAATGTTCCCAATCTGATTACGTTGGCAAGAATGTTGATGACGCCGTTGGCGATATCGATGATCGTCTCGCAGCGCTTCATGGCGGCGTTCATGATCTTCCTGCTTGCGGGTGTTTCCGATGCAATCGACGGTTTTATCGCCAAGAATTTCAACCTTCGCACAGAGCTCGGCGCGTATCTCGACCCCCTCGCGGACAAGGCGCTCCTGATCTCGATTTACGTTTCGCTGGCCATCTATGCCGGATTGCCCGCTTGGCTCGCCATTGCGGTCGTATCGCGCGACGTCATGATCCTCGTCGCCGTCGTCGTCTCCTGGCTGATGGACAAGCCTGTCGAGATAAGCCCGGTGTGGGAATCGAAGATCAACACCGCCGCGCAGATTGCGCTCGCCGGTTTCGCACTTGGCGTTCGCGCCTACGGCCTCGGTCTGCAGCCTGTCCAGACCGTTCTCGAATGGACGGTCGCTGCGACGACTCTCGGTTCCGGCGGTGTCTACATCGCCCAATGGCTGGATCACATGAGCCGATAAGGACCGGCATGATAAGAAGCCTCGCCGCAATCTCTCTTCTCGTCCCGGACTACGACGAGGGCCTGGCTTTCTTCGAGCGAGCGCTCGGCTTCACCGTCGCCGAGGACGTTCCTCTCGGCGGCGACAAGCGTTGGGTCGTCGTGGCGCCGTCCGGGGGCGCTGGAGCAAAGATTGTTCTCGCGGTTCCAGGCGACAAGCGGCAGCGCGAGCAAATCGGCGATCAGACCGGCGGGCGGGTCGGGTACTTCCTTCTCACCGATGACTTCCAGACAGACTATGCAGCAATGCGAGCGCGCGGAGTGACGTTTACGGAGGCGCCCCGCAGCGAGCGGTACGGGACGGTTGCGGTCTTCGTCGACCCTTGGGGCGGGAAATGGGACCTCCTGCAGCCAATCGGCGCCAGCGAAAATGAGATAAGTTCCGCTCCATGAGCGTTGAACGTCAAATCCTGTTCTGGGGCGTCCTGTTCGCCGCCCTCGGCTACGCCCTTCATGCCCTGGGCTCGACCGTGACGCCCTTCGCCGCAGGGATCGCCCTTGGGTATCTTCTCGACCCGGTCGTCTGCAAATTGGAGAAGCTCGGGCTCAATCGGCTGAGCGCGGCTCTGGTTATTCTCGTGGTCTTCGTCGCGGCCTTCGTTGTCATTCTGATCGTTGTCGCACCGCTCCTGAGCAGCCAGCTCGTGGCCTTCGCCCAGCGGCTTCCGAGCTATGCAGTGCGCCTTCAGGGTCTCGCCGTCGAAGAGGGAAACGCCCTCATTGCGAAATATGGAGGCGGCTGGATCAAGGCGCTCGGCCTCGGCGGACAGCTGTCGAGCGTCCAAATCCAGAAGTCGATCGGCGATTTTGTCACCCAGGGTGCGCAATGGATCGTCAACGCGATGAGGTCGCTGGTCTCGGGGGGAGCCGCGCTTTTCGACTTTTTCTCTTTATTGGTCATCACGCCGGTCGTGGCGTTCTACATCCTGGTCGACTGGGACCGTATGGTCGCGGAAATCGACAGCTGGCTTCCGATCGACCACCGCGAGAACCTGCGCGCGATCGCCTGGGAGATCAATAAGGCTTTGGCGGGATTCATCCGCGGCCAATCCCTCGTCTGCTTGGCCCTGGGGCTGTGGTACGGGGTTGGGCTGACGCTTGTCGGGCTCGATTTCGGCCTGCTGATCGGCTTTATCGGCGGAGTCTTGAGCTTTATCCCCTATGTTGGTTCGCTCGTCGTCCTCGTCCTTTCGATCGCCAGCGCCCTGGTCGAGGGGTGGCCGCACCTGAAACTCTTGTTCCTGGCCCTGGCGGTCGTGGTCAGCGGGCAGTTCCTCGAAGGCTACGTGATTTCGCCGAAGCTCGTCGGCGAGTCCATTGGCCTTCATCCCGTCTGGCTCATGTTCGCGCTACTGGCGTTTGGTCAGCTGTTCGGCTTCGTCGGCCTTGTCATCGCCGTTCCGACCGCTGCGGCCGTGGGCGTCATCGCCCGCCACCTCATCGGGTTGTATCTCGCCAGCCCGTTCTATCGCGGCTCCCCTGCAAACCGCCAATGACGACGCCCCCGCGCCAGCTGATCCTCGATTTGCCGCATCAGGCGAGCTTCGCACGCGAGGACTTTCTTCCGGCGGCCTCGAACCGCGAGGCCATCAACGCCATCGACCGCTGGCCGGAATGGCCGGGCAGGATGCTGCTCCTGGTGGGGCCAGAAGGATCGGGCAAGAGTCACCTTGCCGCTTGCTGGGCGAAAACGGCCGTCGCAGCGACGGTTCACGGCAAAAATCTGGGCGAGGAAAACGCTCGGGCTTCGCTCCAAGGCTGCGCCTTGCTGATCGAGGATGCCGATCTGGTCGGGGACGGGGAGGAGCGACTGTTCCACCTCGTCAACTCGGCGCTTCAAACGGACACATCGGTCCTCCTGACGGCCCGCCAGGGTCCGGACGCCTGGGGATTGAAGATCCCGGACATTTTGTCTCGACTGCGGCTGGCGCCGGTCGTGCGCCTCGACACGCCGGACGTCGAGCTGACGGAGGCCGTGCTCTTCAAGCTGTTCAGCGATCGCCAGTTGCAGGTCGAGCCGCGCGTCGTCGCCTATATCGCGACGAGGATCGAGCGCTCGCTCGGGGCCGCGCGCCGGGTTGTCGCAGCGCTCGACCGGGAGGCGCTGGCGAAAGGCCGAAGGGTGACCCGCGCCATGGCCAGCGAAATTATGCGCGAAATCGCGCTAGGCGACGAACTGCCATAGCCGAGACACAAATCTGTGGTTAACGTTTGCTCAATGACGCAGGCGCCGCGCGCGGAGACTTCGATCCGCGTCCTGGGTTTGAACTCCCCCCAAAGCGGCGACGACGCGGAGGAGACTATGCGGAAGTCTCTCGTTCTGGCCCTGATGGCGATAGGCGGCGGCGCGAGCTACGCGGCGGCGATCAGTACTGTCGGCAGCGAACCCCAAAAGTCCGACCCGACGACTTGGCGGTTCCACGTCAGTTCAATCCTGGACCAACAGAGGAAGGCGGACCCGGAAAGGGCGGCCGACGCTCTCAATCCGGGCGCCTTCAGCCAGCGACACGAGCGCTATTCGCCGCTCGGGGTGCCTTACGCGGAACAGCGTTCCCCGTAGCACGCGCGAAACGTTGAGCGGCCGTCCGGAAGGCCGACCGCGGTAATGACGCCCGACCCTGACGGCTGACCGCGGCGTGGATGTCTTGGACGCAGACGGCGTGACCGCCGCCGGCGTCGAAAACGCGTGACGGCTGCTCTCTTTATTTGCCCGAGCGAGCGGGATATAGGGACTTCCCAATCCCGACGACCTGCTGTTCAGCCCGAGCGAAACTCCATGAAGAAGCCGTCCGGCCCGCGATCCGAGGAGTCTGCTCAGCGTCTTGTCGACGTCGTCGCGATCGACCAGCTCGCCAAAGTGGTCGCCAAATACGATCTGACCGAGGTCGAAATCGATCTTGGCGAAATGCATGTGCGGGTGGCCCGCGATCGAGCCCCGGCGGGAAGCCAGAATATCGCGCCGCAGTCGCAGCCTGCGGCGATCTTGCCTGCTGCGAAGGAGGCTGCCGCCCCTGTTCCGCCGTCAGCGGCGGACGAATTGGCCGGGGCGGTAAGATCGCCCATGGTGGGAACGGCCTATCTGCGGCCGAATCCGAAGTCCAAGGCCTTCGTCGAAGTCGGCGCACTGGTGAAGGCGGGCGACAAGCTTCTGCTCGTCGAAGCGATGAAGACGTTCAACGACATTGTCGCGCCGCGGGCGGGTCGGATCGCGAGCATCCTCGTCGAAGACGGCGACCCGGTCGAATACGGCCAGCCGCTGATGGTCATCGAGTAGTCCGGGTTGGCCTCGATGTTCGACAAGATCCTGATCGCCAACCGCGGCGAAATCGCACTGCGCGTCATGCGCGCCGCAAAGGAGCTCGGCATCGCGACCGTGGCGGTATATTCGACCGCAGACAAGGACGCCATGCATGTCAAACTGGCCGACGAGAGCGTCTGCATCGGCCCGCCTCCTGCGCGCGACAGCTATCTCAACGTTCCGGCCATCGTGGCGGCGTGCGAGATTACCGGCGCGGACGCCGTTCATCCGGGCTACGGCTTCCTCGCCGAGAACGCCCGCTTCGCAGACATCCTCGACGAGCACGAGATCGCCTTCATTGGCCCGAAGGCAGAGCATATCCGCGTCATGGGCGACAAGATCGAGGCGAAGCGCACCGCGACGCGGCTCGGCATCCCCTGCGTACCAGGGTCGCTTGGAGCGCTCCATGACGAAGCAGCGGCGCTGAAGGTCGCCGAAGAGGTCGGCTACCCGGTCATCGTCAAGGCGGCGGCCGGAGGCGGAGGGCGCGGCATGAAGGTCGCGACCCACCCGGACGAATTGCCCGACGCGCTCAGCACCGCGAGGATCGAAGCCAAGAACGCCTTCGGCGACGACACTGTCTATCTTGAAAAATACCTCGCCAGGCCGCGCCACATCGAGTTCCAGGTGCTCGGCGACGGCCAGGGCCAGGCCATCCACCTCGGAGAGCGCGACTGCTCGCTCCAGCGCCGCCATCAGAAGGTGTGGGAAGAAGGTCCCTCCCCCGCGCTCAACGCCGAACAGCGCGAGCAGGTCGGCTCTGTCGTGGCCGGCGCGATGGCGGAGCTCGGCTATGTGGGCGCCGGGACGGTCGAGTTCCTCTGTGAGGACGGCAAGTTCTACTTCATCGAGATGAACACCCGCATCCAGGTCGAACATCCCGTCACCGAGATGATCACCGGCATCGACATCGTCAACGAGCAGATTAAGATCGCGGCTGGGTCGCCGCTGTCGATCGCGCAGGAGGAGGTGCGCTTTCTTGGCGCGGCCATCGAATGCCGTGTCAACGCCGAAAACGCCCGCACCTTCATTCCCTCGCCCGGCCGCATAACCTACTTCCATCCGCCGGGTGGCTTGGGCGTGCGCGTCGATTCGTCCGCCTACCAGGGCTACGTGATCCCGCCCTATTACGATTCCCTGGTCGGCAAGCTCATCGTCCACGGCCGGACCCGCACCGAAGCGCTGATGCGCCTCCGCCGAGCGCTCGATGAGTTCATCGTCGATGGAATCGACACGACTTTGCCGCTCTTTCGAGCGCTCGTGCGGAACCCCGACGTCCAGAATGGCCAGTACGACATCCACTGGCTGGAGGAGTTTCTGAAGACCGAGCCCGACATGGAGGCGTAAGCAGGGAAGCCGAATCCCTGGGATTTTCTCGTCTTTCGGCCGCCAATGTCAGAAATGGCGAAGAAAAGATAAGTAGTTTTGGGTGCTTCTGGAGGAACTCCCTGAGCGGAGGAACAGGGAATCATTTCGCCCGTAATAGGGAATCAAATCCGGCGTTTGCCCCCGCGAACCAAACGCGGCGCCAGCTAGCTCAGCCGCTGGAGCGCCGCGCGCGCCTCGCTGTTGCCGGGATCGACCTGAATCGCCCGCGAGTAGGACTCGACCGCCTTGGCGCGATTGTTCAGTTTGGCGTAACAATAGCCCAGGCCGGCCCAGGCCTCGGAAATGTTGGCGTTCACGTTCAGCGCTGCGTTGAAGTCCTCGATCGCCTTCTCGTATTTGCCGGTCCGCATCAGGCTCTCGCCACGCGCCTCGTAGGGCTCTCCGGCGAAGGGGTCGCGGTCGATCGCGTTGTTGAAATCGGTGATCGCCTGAACGTCGTTGCCCTGGCGCTGATAGATCAGCCCGCGGGCGTGATAGGCCTGCGGCCCTTCGGGGTTCAGCCGGATGGCCTGGTTGAGGTCGGCGAGCGCGCCGTCGAAATTGCCTTGGGAACGGTAAAGGTTGCCGCGGCCGAGATAGGGGGCCGCGTCGTTCGGATTGACGGCGATCGCCTGGTTGAAATCCTGCAGCGCCAGGTCGTCTTTCTTCTCCTGCCGGTAGGCGAGGGCGCGGTTCGTGTAGGCCCCGGAGAAATGCGGATCGAGTTCGATCGCGTGCGAGAAGTCGTCGACCGCCTTCCCGTAGTTTCCAAGCTTCGCGTAGACCACGCCGCGCGTGTTGTAGGCGGCCGAGTCTTGCGGATTCCGCTCGATCACCGCGGTCAGGGAGGCGATGTTTCCGGCGTTGGAGGCCTGGGCGTTCTTGTCCGTGTCGACTTCGGCCACGCGCGCGGACGGATTAACGCCCATCTCGCTACATCCGCTGAGACCCAGCGTCAGCGCCAGCGCTGCTCCCGCCCAGCCGGACGCCGTTACTAGCCTGACCATGCCCTTCACCCTTCGCGGACTTCCAAGCCGCGGTCCCCGCCGGGACGAGCGCCTTGCAAGAAAAGGCGCAAGCTCAAATACCAGACCCCGCCGCTGCGGGCCGGGGCAAAACCGTCATAGCGCCTCGACGACCGAATCGCGCAACGTGTCCGCGCCCCCAAAAATCAGCCGGCCGAGCGCTGTGGGCCCGGGGTCGGCCTCGGCTTGACCGGCAGCAGGCCCTCGCGCTGCAGCTTCTTGCGGGCGAGCTTGCGCGCCCGCCGGACCGCTTCCGCCTTCTCCCGCGCCCTCTTCTCCGACGGCTTCTCATAATGACCGCGAAGCTTCATCTCGCGGAAGATCCCCTCGCGCTGCATCTTCTTCTTGAGCGCCTTGAGGGCCTGGTCGACGTTGTTGTCGCGAACGAGTACTTGCAAACGGGTTGTCCTGTGCTCTGAGGCCGGGCCTCGATGGTTCCGAGAGGTTGCGAAAACGCAAGGGCGCGCTTCCGCGAGGAAGGCGCGCCGAGTTGGCCCCGCATTACCAGAGGCGCGCCGCGTTGTCCAGCACGCATCACGATTTGCTTACGGCTCGGAAGCCAGGTTGACGAACATTTGAGTTGAAGGATTTCAACGAGGAGATCGAGGCAGCGAGCGGCCTTTCATCTGAGTTTTTACGCCGACCTGTCGGGATAGCCTCGCGTCCATTGGCTGGCCCGCCGCGGCGGGGGCGACGTCGTGGGCGGCCTCGGCCTTGAGCCGAAGCCGCCATCAGAAATTACAACTTCAAACTAGCTGTAAGATCGATCTTGCCCCCATTTGAGGGCGGCGCAGCGATCTGCATGACCTGGCGAGCATGGCCTCCCGGATAGGTTGGCGGAAAAGGACAATATCCAGTCGCGCAAGGGCTGCCATCGGCAGCCGTCGCGTCGTACATCACCGCGATGCTCTGTCCGCCTACCGCATTGGTGAAGGTGTAAGGCACGTGAACCACGCAAGTGAAGGCGGTTACGGTTCCTGCGCTCGAGTTTGGAACGGGCTTGATTCCGGTAACCGACGATCCAGGCGTCGAATAGTCAAAGCCTGCGTGGGCGTTCGCCGACTGATCGCCGCTATACAGCCATGACAGGAGTCCTGTAGCGCCCGCCGTCACAGTGCTATCTATTGAGGGAATCAGAACGGCATAGGCTTTACAGTTTACAGTGGTGTATCCTGTGCCCGCAACCCTGAGGGTTCCCTTGAGGGTTAGCGTCAATGTGCCGTTGACTTCCTGGGCCTCTGCCTGCGTCGACAAAATGGCGGCCGCCGAGACGACGCCGAAGAACACATAACGTAGCTTCTTCATGGATAGTGTCCCTCCCTTACCCCGCCAAATGGCCTGACCGGGGAGTATAATTGTGCTCGTTTTGGAGTTGCAATCAACTCTTTTTGCGCTGAGCCGCACGAGATTCTCGAGGCTCGTAAACTGGCTTCCGAGTCGAGGCGAGCATTCCTCGGGACGCGGGAGTTTCCAGGGCGCTTCTGCCGTGGCGTTGCAGCACAGCCATCCCGAGCGGCGGCGCATGGTAGCTGCGCCCTCCGGGTTGCGACCCGCGCGCCTCCTGATCTTGTGAGTTTCCTCGGCGCTGTCGCCGTGGCATAAAAAGCAAAGCCAGGAATTTTCGCATGAACAAGATGGAGCGACGGCCCGCCGACGCCGGCGAGGCCAAAGTCGAGTTTCTCGACGGCGATTTCCGGATCGTGCGTCCGGGCGCCTATGTGCGCTGCGTGGTTACGGGAGAGCCGATCCCGCTCGAGGATTTGCGCTATTGGAACGTCGACCGCCAGGAGGCCTACGCCACCCCCGCCGCCTCGATGAAACGCGAGATCGAGAAGGGATAGAGGTTCAGGTCTGGCGCTTGGCTTCGGTGAGCCCCCGCAAATCGGCGGGAAGCTGGCCTTCCCTGTCGACGTCTGCAGGCTTGGAGTTTGCGCGGAGCAATCCACCAAATTTTCGATCTAGAACTGCATATTTTGAACCACGGCTGACCGCCATCGCTCACCGACCCCAGGTTTCGAACGACCAGCAGGTGTCGCTCTGGAACGATGCCCGTCTTCCTCTATCGACAGATTGAAGACCTGCTGCAATCAACCTCCGGAAAGACCCGGTGAGCGCTTTCCCGCGCCGATTGCAATAGGCCGGCGACGTCGATCAGCGTGCGTCGTTCCTCTTGGTGTCAGGCGAGGCGTTGGGCGCAATACGAGCCATGTGACGTCCGGCGATGTACCCGAAGGTCATGGCGGGGCCGATGTTGATCCCGCCGGCCGGGTAATGGCCGCCCATGACGCTCGCCATGTCCGTACCGACCGCGTAGAGCCCTGGGATCGGAGCGCCACCCGCGTCCAGCACGCGCGCGCTGCCGTCCGTCTTCAGGCCAGCGAAGGTTCCGAAACTGCCCGCAACCACCTTGACCGCGCAAAACGGCCCGCGTTCGATCGGGGCGACGCACGGATTCGGCGTGTTGCTCGGATCGCCCTGATAGCGATTGTAGAGAGTTGAACCGCGACCGAATGCCGGATCCTTGCCCTTGCGCGCATGGATGTTGTACTCGGCGATCGTCCGTTCCAGCCCGCCGGGGTCGATCCCACAGTTTCTCGCCAGGTCTGCGATCGTCCTACCGGACTTGAGGTAACCCGACCGGAGATAGGGCCGCAGCGGCAGCGGCGCCGGCCGAGCGACGCCAAGGCCGTAGCGGCGCTGAAACTCGGCGGGTGCAGATCAGCCAAGATGCGACCTCCTGCCCTGCTGGGACGGCGCGCAGCATGGCGTCCACGTAGTCGTGATAACCGTTGCCCTCGTTGCAAAAGCGCCTCCCGTCCGCGAGCACGCCGACGATGCCCGGCTTGCCGCGCTCGATGATGTGGGGGAAGCGGCCCGTGGTCCCGTCCGGGAGCGGCACGAGCGAGACAGGGCACCATGCGCCCGCAGCGGCGAGCGTGTCGTCGACGACCCCGCCCACGGACTCGCCGAGCCGCGCGCCGTCGCCGGTCGCGGATGGGACCGCAAGCGTCAGATGCTGGTCGTCGGCGGGAAACATGCGCTGACGGCGTTCACGATCGTGCGGGAATCCGCCCGTGGCCAGCACGACGCCGCGCCGCGCCCGAACCTCCACTTCGCCCGACGGCGTCGTCAGGACGGCGCCCGTTACGACACCGCCCCCGTGCAGCAGCCGGATTGCCGATGAGGAGGTGCGCAGATCGACGCCGAGATCGACGGCCGAGCGGAGCAGCCTACCCACGAGAGCCTGTCCGTTGCGGAGCTGCATCCCGCGCCGGTGTGCGGCGAGATCCAGCAGATGCCGACTGAGGCGGCGCGCGACGTGCAGGAAGGCGCGCGGCGACCGGGTCACATTCATGAACGCGGCCAAGTCCGGCCCGGCCTGGATGGTCATGCCGAGGAACGTGGTCTCTCGCAAAGGCTTGCGCAGGCGCTCGACGAGCGCGCCCAGCTTGCGCGCGTCGTAAGGGGCCGCGATGACCGATCGGCCGCCGGCGCCGGCTCCGGGGACGTCGCCATATGTGTCTGGGATCTTCAGCCCCGGCTCGAATTTGACGGCCGTACTGCCTTCGAAGAAGGCCACCATTTGCGGGGCGGCTTCCAGGAACGCTTCGACCTTGGCTTCATTGAAGTTGTTGCCAAGCACGTTCCGCAGGTAGACGCGCGGCGCCTCCGGATCCTCGACGATGCCGGCCCGCTGGGCGAGCGGGTTTCGCGGCGCCCACATCCAGCCGCCGGACCAGGCTGTCGTGCCGCCAAACACCGGTTCCTTCTCGGCGACGATCACCTTGAGGCCGTAGAACGCCGCCGTGACCGCCGCAGACAAGCCACCGGCGCCCGAGCCGATGACGAGCACATCGCAGATCAACTCTGATGGCATCGCACAAACTCTCCTCGAGACGCGCTGTTTTCAGGCTGCGAGGGCGAGCTTCGGCGCGTTCGGCACGGGCGCCCTGCCTCAGCCTAACAGCCGTTCCGCAGCCTGGCGCACCCGACGCACGACCGCCTCGACGCCTTTTGCCGCCATGTGAGCCGTCATCGGCACTTCAAGCGCCACTGGGATGTTCGGCGGCAGGTGCTGAAGAATGCCCTTGATGTCGATCCCGCCTTCTCCCGGCGGAAGCCGCTCGACGCGGCCGGCATGGAATAGCTCCTCCCGCGTCCAGGACATGCCCGCTGGCGCGTCACAGACATGCACGAAGGGAAATCGGGAGGGCGCGAGACCCTGGAACTGTTCCGGCATGCTGGCGCCTCGGGCGTAATGCAGCGTGTCGACCAGGATGCCGCATTCCTCGCGCCCTGTGCGTTGGACGACCTTGGCCGCCGTGCCGAGGTCGGGCACGTCAGTCCACGGGAAGAATTCGAGTACGGCGCGCATGCCATAACCGCCGCACAGATCGCTGATGGCGCCCAGCCGGTCCGAGAGACGCGCATGATCGGGCTCGTAGGGGGCGGTGATCACGTATTTGGCGCCCAATTCGGCGCCGGCGGCGACGAACGGCTCAAGCGCCTTCACGTCGATCTCCGGGGTGATGCGGACAAATTCGATGTCCATGACCTCAACGCCTGTATCGGCGATGGCCGCCTTCGTCGCGCGCATCGCCGCGGGATCGTCCATGAGGGGATACCCAGGGCTTTCCGGGTTCACGGCCAGCAAACGCAGGCCGACGGACCTGTAGCCTGAACGGGCGGCGAGGCGGATCAGCTCCGGCGGCGACAGCACGATAGCGGTGAGGTGGGCAAGGGAGAAGGAGCGGACATTCATTGTGCAATCTCCGACACGGGTTGCATGACGCTGGCGAGACCGCCGATCCACGCACGAGGACCTGCCGGCTCGCTCCTATTCCTATTCCCGGTCACCACGGGTTTCCCGCCCACGTCGTCGGAATATTGACGGTCAGGCCGGACTTGGCGGCCTCGGCGATGGCATCGGTCACACGGAGGTTCTGAAGCCCGTCCCTGCCGCTGACGAGCGGCTTGGCCTCGTCGCGGATCACGGCGACAAAATGCTCGATCTGAAGGGCCAACGGGTCAGCTCGTTGAAGCGGGATCGTCTCTGTTGTGAACGGCTTGTGCCATGAGCGGTCCCCTTTCTCCTGGTAGTATTTCAGCCGCATCGTCGGCACCGCCAACGATCCGTCGGACCCGATCACGACGTAGGCGTCCTCGTCAGGGTATGTCGCGTAGGCTTCGTTCTCCCGCGAGGTCTGTTCCCAGCTCTTGGCCGAAGCCGCCGTGTCGGACAGCAGGAACGTTCCGAGCGCGCCGTTGTCAAAACGCAGGCCGATGGCGACCGTATCCTCCACCGCGAACTTGCGGATGGCGTTCGACGCGAACGCCTGGACGGCGACGATTTCGCCGATCATGGCGCGCAGGTTGCCGACCTCATGGATCATATTGATAAGGATCGGTCCGCCGCCCGGATTCTTGCGCCATGCAAATGGGCCATCGTAATAGCCATCCGGTTTATAGAATACGGCGCTTCCGATCACCCCGACGATGGCGCCGAGAATGCCGGATTTCACGATCTCGACTGCCTTGTGCAGGATTGGGCTGTGCGGTCGGTGATGTCCTACCAGCAGCTTTGCATTCGCGCGCTCGGCGGCTTCGACCAGTCGCTGCCCTTCCCGTAGCGTGTGAGCGACCGGCTTCTCCACCAGCACCGGGATTCCCGCTTCGACGCACGCCAAACCCTGCTCGACGTGCATTTGATTTGGCGTCGCCAGTATGACGCCTTCGGGCCGATCATCGGCGAAGCATTCCTGCAACGACTGGTAGAGCGGCACGCCCTCGCGTTGCGCAACCAGTCGGGCGTTCGGCGACGGATCGATGATCGCCGACAGCGTCGCCGCCTGGCTCTTCTGTATTTCCTCGATATGCCGCAGTCCGATCGAGCCTGCCCCGGCCACGGCGATGCGAATCTTGGCCATGCGGTCCTCCCGAAGGAGCGTCGGCTGAGCGAGCGCCCAACGCTCGCCACCTGTATTACGACCGTACGGGATGATAATCAGCTATTGGCTGAGCCTTGGGCGCCAGATCTTGCAGTTCGCCAAGCTAGGAGCCTGTCCGAGAAATAGCAGATTTCGATGGTGGCGCGGGCGCGAATCGGATTTCTTCTTGTTCATGAGCAAGACGTTCCGCCCGTGGAAGATCGATCAACCGCTGTTGTTGCCGCCGAGCCTGCAGGACTTTGTTGGCAAGGACCACTTGGCTCGTTTTGTTTTGGCGCTGGTGCTCGAGCACCTCGATCTGAGCGAGATCGAAGCGGCTTACCCGGGCGAGCGGGGGCAGCCGCCGTTTGATCCGGCGATGATGACGGCGCTGTTGCTGTACGCTTATTGCAACGGCGTCTACTCGTCGCGCCGGATCGCCAAGGCGGCGCGCGAGCGGGTCGACTTCATGAGCATTGTCGGGCTCGATCCGCCGGATTTTCGCACCGTCTCCGACTTCCGCAAGCGACACTTGAAGGCGCTCGCCGACCTATTCGGGCAGGTTCTCAAGCTGTGCGGGCAGGCGGGGTTGGTGAAGCTCGGCCATGTCGCGCTCGACGGGACGAAGATCAAGGCGAACGCCTCCAAGCACAAGGCGATGAGCTACGAGTGCATGGAGCAGCGTGCGGCGAGCTCGAAGCCGAGGTCGAGCGATGGCTGCTTCGCCGAGCTGCGGACGCCGCGGAGGACAAGGCCTTCGGGCGCGACAAGAGCGGCGAGGAGCTGCCGAAGTGGGCCGCCGACAAGAAGAAGCGCGCCGAGAAGATCCGGGCGGCGAAGGCCGCATTGGAGGCGGAAGCGAAAGCGGCCGCGGCGGCCAAGGCCAAAGTCGAGGCCGAGGAGCACCGAAGAGCCGAGGGCCGCAAGAAACCGGGAAAGCCCGCAGCCCCGCTATCCGAGGAGCCCGACCGCAAAGCGCAGAAGAACTTCACCGATCCCGAAAGCCGGATCATGAAAACCAAAGACGGCTTCATCCAGGGCTACAACGCGCAGGCGGCGGTCGACGCGACGGCCCAGGTGATCGTCGCCTACGCGCTCGACGCCAAGCAGAGCGATCAACATCAATTGGCGCCGATCGCCGACGCCATTGAAGCCAATCTGGGCAAGAAGCCCGCGCAAATGTCGGCTGACGCCGGCTATTGCTCCAACGCCAACCTTGCGGCGCTGGAAGAACGCGGGATCGACGGCTATATCGCGCCGGACAGGCCCAGCATGCCGGGGAAGGAGAAGGCGGCGGGGCGCGGGTCGCCGCCATGCGCGAAAAAATCAGGGCCGGCGGCCACGCCAGCCCTATCGCTTAAGAAAGCAGCCGCCCGAACCGGTGTTCGGACAGATCAAGCAGGCGCGCGGCTTCCGTCAGTTCCTTTTGCGCGGCGTCGAAAAGGTCGCCTCCGAGTGGGGCCTCGTCTGCCTCGTCCACAACATTCTGAAGCTCGCTCAGGGGCGAACTCCGCCCCTGAGCGCCCTTGCAACGGGGTGAGCTTCGCCAACCCGGGAATGGGGACAAAGGAGGGCCGAAAAGCTTCCGCTTTTACATCAAGCTTAGCGTGTGGTTACTTGCATCCGGCCTTCCGGCCGGCTTCGCCTGCTAAAATCACGCCGCGCCGAGATTAAGCAGACAGGCTCCTAGCACTACTTTGGCAGATTTTTGAGCGGCTTGGCGGGATTCGGATTCTCGAATCGCGTTTTACGTGATTCATGGGTGGTCGGCTTGTGGAGGGCCGACCATGGACGCGACCTGGAAGTCCGATCTGGAAACGTGGCTGGCGCCGTTCGTAAGCGCCTTGCGGCACAAAGTGCGCGCGCGGATGTGCCCGGCCTACATTGCGGGTCTGATCGGCGCGGGAGATCGCAAGAGCGTCCAGCCTATGGCGGCGCGGGACGGCGAAGTCGGATACGACCAGCTTCATCATTTCATCACCGGCAGGGCGTGGGATACGGCGCCGCTTGAGAAGGTTCTGCTCGCCGAAGCCGACCGAATGGTCGGCTGCGCCGACGCGTGGCTGATCGTCGACGATACGGCGCTGCCGAAGAAGGGCGAGCATTCGGTCGGCGTCGCGCCGCAATATGCTTCCGCGCTGGGCAAGACGGCGAACTGTCAGTCGTTGGTCTCGCTGACGCTCGCGTCGCGAGAGGTCCCGGTGACGGTGGGCCTGCGGCTGTTCCTGCCGGAAGAGTGGACGAGCGATCCCGAACGGATGGCGCAAGCGCGTGTGCCGGAGGAAAAACGGGCCGCACGGACCAAGCCGGAAATTGCGATCGAAGAGATCGACCGCGTCATCGCCTCGGGCGCGCGATTTCGCTGCGTCCTCGCCAATTCCGGTTACGGGTCCAGCGGGTCCTTCCGCCAGGCGCTGAGCGAGCGCGGTCTCAAGTGGGCGGTGGGCCTGTCGAAACGCCAGAACGTCTATCCCGCCGACGTCGCCGTGACCTTCCCCGTCGCCAAGGCGGGAAGGCCGCGCAAATACAGCATTCCGGATCAACCGCCGATCTCCGCCTAAACCGCCTTGGCCGGGGAGACGTGGCGAAGGATCAACTGGCGACGCGGCACGAAAGGCCGTCTGACCTGCCTCTTTGCGGCCCGTCGCGTCCGCGTCGCTGACGGCCACAAGCACCGCATGGCCGATGATCGCATGCAATGCATGCCCGGCGACGAAGTCTGGCTCGTCGGCGAGCGCAGGTCGACGGGCGAGCAAAAATACTACGTGTCCAATCTTCCCGCCGACGTCAGCCTCAGGACCCTTGCCGCCACGATCAAAGCCAGATGGGTCTGCGAACAGGCGCATCAGCAGATGAAGGAGGAACTTGGCCTCGACCACTTCGAAGGCCGATCTTGGTTCGGGCTGCACCGACACGCCTTGATGACCATGATCGCCTATGCCTTCCTTCAGTCCCGCCGCCTCAAGGCCGCGGGTCGGAAAAAAAAAAATCGGGGGACCGCCGCCGCAACCGAGCCTGCCAGCCATCAGGCAGGCCATTCTTGATCTCTTCGTGCGCCATCCGCCGAGCAAATGCCCACACTGCGCAAGGCCGCTCAGCCCAGTGAATCCGTCAAATCTGCCAAAGTAGTGCTAGTGGATCGAATCTGACACTCCGAACCCGCCGCCTCGCGCGCCGAGCCTTGGAAACATTGGAGAGCGGGCGACTCATTCGTTTGAGCGGGCGGACTCATTCGTTTGATTTTGACCACTAGGGTTCGTATCGCCGCCACCGTTCGACGGAAGCCCGATAGATGGGTTGACGCGCCTGCCAGAGACTCGCCGTCCTGATCACGCGCCCGTTGAGATGCGGCGCCAGGCATGCCTCGTTCCTATTGAGGCCGCAGGCGGAAACGAGCCGTCTTCCATGCGGCTCCGAATCGGCGACCAGCGCCTCATAGTCCATTTCGACAAAGCGATCCTCGGGGAGCACCTCTCGCCAATGGTCCATCAGCCGTTGGTACTGCCGGTAATAGAAGACGAGATCGCTCCGATCCGAGGCGAAGTCGAAGGCCGCCTCGAAGTTTGTAGTGAAGGATCGAAAGAGCGGTGTCGATCGGATGACGCCGGCAATGAATTAAGGTCGCGTTAGGGAAGACGCAATGGATGAAGCCCAGCAGCATGAAATGACGAGCCCGTTACCTACAATGATATTTATTACTCCTTTAATGTCCGATTAAACGATCAATGAACACCAACTCTTGTTAAGCGCTGCAAATTGCTCCGATTTGTCAATTTTGATACTTAGACACTGCCTGACGCCAATCCCAATCAGCTGTTCAGATTCTCAGACTGATGACATACTCGTGAATTGTAACAGCGGTAATATACAGCCTCGACCAAGCTTCAAATGCCTAAACAAAATGACGAGGGATGAGCCTTCAATCGCGGGGCGGGACGATGAGTCAACAATCTTCTCGTGACGTCTCGGGCATTGCTCAGGGCGTGAGACGTCGTATCGCGCCGCCGGAAGGCGTTGAATTTTGTGTCCGTCGCTCCGATCATGCTTCCGGTCTGTTTGCGCTGTTCAACGAGCGCCAATTCCTCGAACGGGCGTCGACCCGAGGTCCGCTCGCCGACGAGCGCGAGCTCAACCGCTGGCTGGACGGCATCGTGGCCACCCGGAAGTTCGAGACCGTCGCGATCATGAACGCTACGGCTATTGCGTTTGCCGGCCTCTACGTCCATGGCGACCTTCTTGATCACTGCGGCACCGTAATGCTCGGTGTCAGCGAGAAATTTCAAGGCCGAGGAATTGGCTCGACGCTCATGTCGGTCCTGCTGGCGACGGCGAAGATGCGCGCCAATCTGCGCCGTGTTCAGCTCACAGTCTTTACGGGCAACACCGCCGCCATTCGCCTTTATCGGTCCTTCGGCTTCCAATTCGAAGGACTGCACCGAAGTTTTTCACGGCAGGGGAATGACTACGTCGACGCCTATTCGATGGCCGTCATCTTCGGCGACGAACCGCGGTCGGCAAGGACAGCATTGGGCGGCGAAAAAGCGCTTTTGGGGCAGATCGAGGCGAAGGCGCCCAACGAGGACGTCCCCGCATAAAGCCAGCGCCGCGCATGAGCTTCCCAGGTTTGGGCGAAGCGGCGTCCGGATGGCCGCGCCATGCGGCGGCGTTCTCGCCGGTGCGCAATCGTTCCGCCTTTGCAGAATCGACAAGCGCTTCCCGCGAGACTTAGCGGTTGACGAGGTCCCATTTTGAGCTTGAGGTCGGCGCGGGGCGGTTACGACGAGCGCTTACGAGCGCGACCCGCCTCCAGTCGCGGCATTAGCCAATACGTGAATGGCATTCCTCTGGAGGACGCAATGCGGTGTCCGGCGCATGTCGGTCTGGCCTTTTTCGGCGCCTTATCATTCTGTTCGATGCCCGCGCAAGCCGATGACGCGGCGGTCACCGCCCAGGTGCAGCAGGTCGTTGACGCCTACGTCACGCAACGCGGGCCGATCGAGGGGCTTTCGGGCGCCGCATTGCAAGTGGATCGCGGCGCCCACCACCCGATCATCTCCGTTTTCGCGGGCGCCGATGGGCTCAGCGATTCGAAGCCGATCGGCCCTGACACCTTGTTCGACATCGGCAGCAACACCAAGGAATTCACTGCGGCGCTGATTTTGAAGCTGGAGGCGGATGGCAAGCTGAGGCTCGACGACACGATCGGGCGCTGGCTGCCGCAATATCCGGCATGGAAGGACGTGACCATCCGTTCGCTGCTCCACATGGTGAGCGACATCCCCAACTATTCGGAGACGGTCGAGATCGGAGAGATCGAGGCCGCCGACATCCATCATCAGTTCAGCGCGAAGGACCTGATCGGCTTCGTCGATCCTGGAAATGGCAAGCATTTTCCGCCAGGCGCGGGATGGTTCTATTCCAACACCAACTACATCCTCGCGGGCCTCATTATCGAGGCGGCTTCCGGCATGAACTACGAGCAGGCGCTCACGACAATGATCCTCAAGCCGCTCGGTCTGCGCGACACGTTCTACGCCGATGGGCCGCATCCGGGGCCCGCAGCGGCCGGCCCCGTCATGTCGCGTGTGCCTCGCGCGCTCTACTTGCTCCAGGACTGTCTGATGTATCAGCCCGAGCCCTGCCACCTGTCGACCCTCGCTCCGCTCATCGGCAAGGACATGCGGATGCAAAACCGCTCCTGGGCCGGAGAGGCGGGCGCCATCATCTCGAATCCGCGCGACCTCGCCCTATGGATCCGCGCCGTCTTCGAGAAGCGCGTCTTTCCCGCAAAGCAGCTCGACGAGATGACCGAGCTGGTCTCGAACAAGACGGGCCTGCCTCTTCGCGACGTCAGCGCCGATGATCCGGGCGGCTTCGGCCTTGGCCTTGGCCGTTTCTACAGAAAGGAACTTGGCGGCGCCTATTGGTTCTACGAGGGCGAAACCCTCGGCTTCCGGACGATCTTCGCCTACTGGCCGCAATACGATCTCGTCATCACCGGGGCGGTCAACAGCCGGCCGCCGAACGGCGAGGACCAGTTCGGTCCCGCGGTCATTGGAGGCGCGTTCACGGTCTTGCAGCAGGCCCACCTCCTCGAAACCTCCGAGGGCCCCGCTGCGAAATGATTCGCCGCCGCAAACTGCCTCCCCAGCGCGGCAGCCGCGACGGGGCGCCCGGATCTTCGCCCTGATTGCCCACCTGCTGATTCTGCGCCGCTCCCTCTTGCAACTATCGTCAAGATAGTTCATATATGAACCTTATCGCGCGGCGAGCTCGAGGTTCGTCGCGCAATCCCCTTTCCGTGAATGCCGAGGTGCAGCATGCCGATTTACAAAGCGCCGGTCAGCGACACTTTGTTCCTGCTGAACGACGTCTTCGATTACGCGAAATACGCCAACGCCCCCGGCTTCTCCGATGCGCCGGTCGATATCGTCGAGGCGGTGCTGACCGAAGGCGCGAAGTTCGTCGAGGAAGTGTTGCAGCCCTTGAATCTCAGCGGCGACATCGAGGGATGCAAGCGCCGAGAGGACGGCAGCGTCGCCACCCCGACGGGTTTCAAAGAAGCCTACAAGGCGCTGGTCGAGGGCGGCTGGGTGGGCCTCGCCGGCGATCCAAAATTTGGCGGCCAGGGCCTGCCGAATTTTCTCGCCGTGCTGTTCAGCGAATATGAAATTTCGGCCAACATGGCCTTTGCGATGTACCCGGGCCTGACCAACGGGGCGGTGGCGGCGTTGATGACGCACGCCAATGAGGAACTCAAGGCGCGTTACCTGCCGAAGATGACCACCGGCGAGTGGACCGGCACGATGAACCTGACCGAGCCCCATAGCGGCACCGATCTCGGGCTCATCAAGGCCAAGGCGGTCCCGCAGCCGGACGGATCCTACGCCATCACCGGCCAGAAGATCTTCATTTCCGCCGGCGAGCACGACCTCGCCGACAACATCATCCATCTGGTGCTCGCGCGCATCGAGGGGGCGCCGGCGGGGGTGAAGGGCATCTCGCTGTTTCTCGTGCCGAAGTTCCTGCCGGACGCCGAGGGCCGACCCGGCGAGCGCAACGCCGTCGTCTGCGGCTCGATCGAGCACAAGATGGGCATCCACGGCAATGCGACCGCGGTCCTCAACTACGACGGCGCCAAGGGGTGGCTCGTCGGCGAGGAGCACCGTGGCCTTCCGGCGATGTTCGTGATGATGAACGGCGCACGACTTGGCGTCGCCGTCCAGGGGCTCGCGCTTTCCGAGGTCGCCTACCAGAACGCCGCGGCCTACGCCAAGGAGCGCCGCCAAGGCCGCTCGCTGAAAGGCCCGGACGAGCCGGACAAGCCTGCCGACATCCTGCTCGTTCACCCCGACGTGCGCCGGATGCTGCTTGAGATCCGCGCCTTCAACGAAGCCGCCCGCGCGCTCCTCGTCTGGATCGCGCTGGCGCAGGACGAGGCGAGCCTGTCGCCCGACGCCAAAGCGCGCCAGGCCGCCGACGACCGGCTCGGACTGATGACGCCGGTCCTGAAGGGTGTGTTTACCGACTTCGGCTTCGCCAACGCCGTCAAGGCGCAGCAGGTGCTCGGCGGCCATGGCTACATCGCCGAATGGGGCATGGAGCAGTTCGTCCGCGACGCCCGCATCGCCATGATCTACGAAGGCACGAACGGCGTGCAGGCGCTCGATCTCGTCGGCCGCAAGCTGCCGAAGGACGGCGGCCGCGCAATCATGGCCTTCTTCGGCGAAGTCTCCCAATTCCTCGCCGCCGCGAAAGAAGATTCCGCCCTCGCGCCCTATCTCGGCGGATTGCAGGCCGGGCTCGGCCATCTGCAGCAGGCGAGCCTGTGGCTGTCGAAAAACGGCCTCGCCGACCCGAATAACGCCGGCGCGGCCTCGACTGAATATATGCATCTTCTCGGCCTGACGACGCTCGGCTACATGTGGGCAAAGATCGTGAAGGCCGTGATGGCCAGGCAGGCGAGCGGCGAAAGCAACCCGGCTCTCGACGCGAAATTCGACTCTCGCCCGGTTCTTCAACGAGCGTATGCTGCCCGAAACGGCAGCCCATCTGGCTCGCATCACCTCTGGCGCCGCGACCGTGATGGCGCTTCCGGCGGAAGCGTTCTGAACCAGGACCACGAAACGCGGGAGGTCCGATGAGCGCAGTCAACTCTCAGGCGCGCTTGACCGGCGGTTGCCAGTGCGGCGCGGTGCGCTATCGCATGGAAGCCGCGCCGACGGGAACGAACGTCTGTCATTGCCGAATGTGCCAGAAAGCGAGCGGCGGCCCGTTCATGGCCTTCGCCGGCGTGCGCCTCGACGAACTCGTCTGGACGCGAGGCGCGCCAAAAATCTTCGCCAGCTCGGCCGTCGCCGAGCGCAGCTTCTGCGCCGATTGCGGCACGCCTTTGACCTATCGGCTCCTTGGCCGCGACCGAATCTCGGTGACCCTCGGCAGTCTCGATCGGCCGTCCGCCGTCACGCCCGAAATGCAGTATGGCGTCGAATCGAAGCTGCCATGGCTCGATTCGATTCCCTCGCTGCCGCAGCACGACATCGCCGCCTTTCTGGGGGGCGCCGACGTGGGCTCCCGGCAGCACCCCGATCACGACGCCTGAACGCCAATCGCGGCCGAGGCCGCAGGGAGAAACCGCATGAGCGACGCATTCATCTTCGATCACGTGAGGACGCCGCGCGGCCGCGGGAAGCCGGACGGCTCGCTGCACACCGCCTCGACCCTTCATCTGGCGGCGACCGCGCTGAAGGCGATCAAAGACCGCAACCATCTCGACCCGCGTCGGATCGACGACGTGGTGATGGGCTGCGTCGACCCGGTCGGCGAAGCGGGCGGCGACATCGCCCGGATGGGGGCGCTCGCCGCCGGTTTCGGCGACACCGTCCCCGGCGTGCAGATCAACCGCTTCTGCGCTTCCGGCCTCGACTCGGTCAATTTCGCCGCCTCGCAGGTGATGAGCGGCCAGCACGACATGACGATCGGCGGCGGCGTCGAGTTCGATGAGCCGCGTCGGCATCGGCGCGTCGGGCGGCGCCTGGCCGGCCGATCCTTCGCTGGCGATTCCTGCCTATTTCATGCCGCAGGGCGTGTCGGCCGACCTGATCGCCACCAAATACGGATTTTCGCGCGACGACGTCGACGCCTATGCGGTCGAGTTCGCAGAAGCGCGCCGCGGCCGCGTGGAAGGACGGGCGCTTCAAGAACTCCATCGCCCCGGTCAAGGACGTCAACGGCCTCCCGCTGCTCGAGCGCGACGAGCACATGCGGCCCTCGACTGACATGCAGTCTCTCGCCTCGCTGAAACCCTCGTTCGTCATCCCCGGAGAGCAGGGCGGGTTTGACGCCGTCGCGATCCAGGCGCATCCCGAGATCGAGCGCATCGTCCACGTCCACCACGCCGGCAATTCGTCGGGCATCGTCGACGGCGCCGCCGCGGTGCTGATCGGCTCGCGGGAGGCGGGCGAGAAGGCGGGCCTCAAGCGGCGCGCGAGAATCCGCGCCTTCGCCAACATCGGCTCGGAGCCCGCGATCATGCTGACCGGGCCGGTCGACGTGACGAAGAAGGTGCTGGCGCGTTCCGGCATGAGCATCAAGGACATCGATCTCTTCGAGGTCAACGAGGCCTTCGCCGCGGTCGTGCTGCGCTTCCTGCAGGCCTTCGACGTCGACCCGGACAAGGTCAACGTCAACGGCGGCGCGATCGCCATGGGCCACCCGCTCGGCGCGACCGGCGCGATGATCCTCGGCACCGCGCTCGACGAGCTCGAGCGAACCGGCAAAAGCACCGCGCTCATCACCCTCTGCATCGGCGGCGGCATGGGCACCGCCACGATCATCGAGCGCGCCTGACCGCGAGACGGAGATTTCACGATGAACCTGACCAACTTTCGTTTCGAGACCGACGCCGACGGCATTGCCCTCGTCACCTGGGACATGCCCGGCCGTTCGATGAACGTCATCAATGCCGAAGTCATTGCCGAGATCGGGCAGATCGTGGACAAGATTTCGAGCGACGCGGCGATCAAGGGCGCGGTCGTCACTTTCGGCAAAGGCGTCGGCGGCGCCGATCTGACGATGCTCCAAATCGCGGGCGACGAATTTGCCCGCCGCTTAAAAGCCGAAGGCAAGGAGGCGGCGATGCGCGCCTTCGTCGACCAGATGAAGCAACTCAATCTCGTCTACCGGCGCCTCGAGACCTGCGGCAAACCGGTCGCGGCGGCGATCACCGAGGTCTGCATGGGCGGCGGCTTCGAGCTCGCCCTCGCCTGCCATCATCGGGTCGTCGCCGACACGGACAAGACGCGCGTCGGCCTGCCCGAGATCAAGGTCGGCCTCTTTCCGGGCGGCGGCGGCACGCAGCGCGTGGCGCGGCTGATGCCGACGCCGGACGCCTTGCAGATGCTGTTCAAGGGCGAGCAGCTTCGCCCGGCCGCGGCGAAGAAGCTGGGTCTCGTGCACGAGGTCGCGCCGGCCGATCAAGTCGTTTCGCTCGCCAAGGCCTGGGTGAAGGCCAATCCGAACGCCAAGGCGCCGTGGGACGATCCGAAATACAAGCTGCCCTCAGGCAAGGTGTTCTCGGGCGCCGGCATGATGATCTGGCCGCCGGCCAACGCGATCTATCGACGCGAGACCCACGACAATTATCCCGCGGCCAAGGCGATCCTGATGAGCGTGTTCGAGGGCCTGCAACTGCCGATGGACCTCGCGCTCGCCGTCGAGAGCAAGCACTTCGCCAACATCCTGTTGTCGAAGGAAGCCCAGGCGATGATCCGGTCGCTCTTCCTTTCGATGGGCGAATTGAACAAAGGCGCGCGGCGCCCGGCCGGCGTTCCGGTGACCAGCCTCAAGAAGGTGGGCGTGCTCGGCGCCGGCTTCATGGGCGCGGGCATCGCCTATGTCGCGGCCAACGCCGGGATCGATGTGGTGCTGATCGACCGGGACCAGGAATCGGCCGACAAGGGCAAGGCCTATTCCGACAAGGTCGTGAGCTCGCTCATCGCCAAGGGCCGCGCCAAGGCGGCGGACAAGGAGCGGGTGCTCGCCCGTATCGTCGCGACCCCCGACTATGCGGCGCTCGAGGGCTGCGACCTCGTCGTCGAGGCGGTGTTCGAGGATCGCGCGGTCAAGGCCGAGGCGACGAAGAAGGCTCAAGCCGTGCTCGGCCCGGAGGTCGTCTTCGCCAGCAACACTTCCACTCTGCCGATCACCTCGCTCGCCGAGACCTCGCTGAAGCCCGGGAATTTCATCGGCGTGCATTTCTTCTCGCCGGTCGACAAGATGATGCTGACGGAGATCATCATGGGCGAGAAGACCAACTCGAAGGCGCTGGCGACCGCGATGGATTTCGTTCGTGCAATCAAGAAGACGCCGATCGTGGTCAACGACTGCCGCGGCTTCTACGTCAACCGCTGTGTCATGAGGTACATGAACGAAGCCTGGTCCATGGTGATGGAAGGCGTGCCGCCGGCGATGATCGAGAACGCCGCCAAGATGGCCGGCATGCCCGTTGGGCCGCTGGCGCTCGTCGACGAGACCGGCGTCGACCTCGGCTGGAAGATCCTTCAGGCCACCGAGAAGGACCTCGGGCCGAGCGCGGTCGACCAGGCGCACAAGGCGTTGATCGAGGCGATGGTGGTGAAGGCGCAGCGTTTCGGCCGCAAGAACGGCAAGGGCTTCTACGACTATCCGGCGAGCGGCCCGAAGAGCCTGTGGCCGGGGCTCGAGAAGATCGTCGGCAAGCGGCTCGAGCCCAACTCGGTCAGCGTGAAGGACCTGAAGGACCGCTTCCTGTTCACGATCGCGCTCGAGGCGGCGCGCTGCATGGCCGAGGGCATCGTCACCGATCCGCGCGAGGCCGACGTCGGCTCGATCCTCGGCTTCGGCTACGCTCCCTATTCGGGCGGCGCACTGTCGTTCATCGACTTCATGGGGCTCAAGACCTTCGTCGAGCGCGCCAAGGAGCTCGCGGCGAAATACGGCCGCCAGTTCGAGCCGAGCGAAAAACTCGTCCAGATGGCCGAGCGCGGCGAGACGTTCTACGGAACCTACGGCGAGAAGCGGAAGGCGGCGTAGGAATCTTTCCCTTCATCGGGGCGGGGTCCTACGGCTTTTGAACAAATGGCGACACTAGACAAATGGCGACGCGGCTGTCCTTCCCCAGCGAAGCTGTAGCGAAGCTGGGGAAGAGCCTGCCCCCGGGCGAGGACCCGGGGGTGGCGCGCAGCGCCGGATGGGGTGTGGCCCGCTGGCTCGAGCCAAGCCGGATTGCGCGACCAGCGCCGCGAACTTGCAGCGACGGGGACCTGCTTTCCACACCCCATCCGTCGGGCTTCGCCCGACACCTTGTGTCCGCAGAATGTGAGAGAGTCGGCGAACGGGCGGCTGTTCGAAGCAGCCGCCCGTCGCCGGACCTGAGCCCGTAGACACCACAGGATCAAGCTGCGGGGAAGCGAGGGACAGGTCCGGCGTCTTCCATAAGCCCGAACAGTTGCATGGGCGTGAGAGCCCGTACGAGCAAGGAAGGGAGTGGGAGTATGCCCCATTGTCGGCCTCGATGTCGCAAAGAGCAAAGTCGACGCCTGCATTCATTCGATGGGGCTGCGCCTGTCGGCGCCGAGCACTCCGGAGGGCGAAGCGAAGCTGGTGGCGTGGCTGCGCGCCAACCGGGTCGGCCGGGCGGTGATGGAGGCGAGCGGCGGTTACGAGCGCAGCTGGGCGGAAACCCTGCGCGCGGCCGGGCGCGGTTCGGGTCGTCGATCCGAAGCGGGTCCGCCATTTCGCCAAGGCGGCCGGCCGGCTGGCCAAGAACGATCCGATCGACGCCGAGACGATCGCCCGGTTCGCCGAGGCCTTTCCCGACGACAGCGCCCAACCGCACGATCGCGCGCGTGAGGAGCTCGCCCGTCTGGTTCAGGCCCGGGAAGCGTTGAAAGACGTGCAGGAGCGGATCAAGCAGCAGCGCGAGCATCAGCCGCCTGCCATCGTCGTTGAGGCCCTCGCCGCGGTCGCCAAGACGCTGCGCGCCGAGATGCGCAAGCTCGAGGCCTCGATCGCCGCCGGAAATCAAGGCGAACCCGGCGTTCGCGCGTCGCGCCGAGCTCATCGACGGCGTGCCGGGGCTCGGCGATCAAACCATCGCCGGGTCGATCGCCTGGCTGCCTGAGCTCGGGAGCATCCCCAACGAGGCCGCCTCGGCCCTCCTCGGCGCGGCGCCCTACGACGACGACAGCGGCCAACGCAAAGGCGTGCGCTCCATCCGGGGCGGGCGGCGCAAGCTCCGCAACCTCCTTTATATGGCGGTCGTGGTCCGCCGCCCAGCACAATCCGGTGCTCAAGGCCTATTACCGACGCCTGCTCGCCAAAGGCAAAGAGCCTAAAGTCGCCATCGTCGCCTGCATGCGCAAGCTGATCGTGATCCTGAACACGATGCTGGCGCGCGACGAGCCCTGGAACCCGCCGGCTCAGGCCGCGGCATGAGCGGGCCCTCGCGCGGCCGCCGGGCGGCGCATCGCGCCGACCGCTTGAATGCCCAAATGCCCGGTGAGCGGACAGGGTCAAGGCCGAAGCCGCCGGAGGCGGGGGCGCGAAGCGCCAGCCTTGAGCCCGGCCGAGCACCGGGCTACTCCGATCAATACAGTTGCTTCCCCGCTTCGTGGAGAAGGGGGCGTGCAGCCGCCTAATATTCGAGAAAACGGCATCCGCGGCGCTCCCTGGGCTGCAGTAAATGTGTGCATCCCGTGGCGCCGCCTCGGCCAGAGCAGCGAAGCTGGGCAGGAATCTGCGCCGGGAGGGTGCGCGAATATGGTCGCGGAGGCGGGCCGGGCGAAGGCGGCCTATCGCTCCACAGGCGCCTGTCTTTTCGCCGTCGATCCGTGCCACGGCTTCGCGCAGTTTGTCCCGCCGCCGCGCAAGACGCGTCGTCTTCTTGCGAAGACGCCCGATCTTCCAGGCTCGTCCGCTCAACGAGCGCGATGCCCAGAAACCTGGCTTAGGCTGAACGCGCAGGCTGCGCCAAGGCCGCGGCAGCTCGACCCCGGCGCGCAACGCTCGTCCCGAGCAATCGAATGTCGCAAATCGACGTAGCCCTGCCGTTCGAGATCGCGTCCGTGGACGCCTCAATTGGGTGGAGAGCGCGCCTACTGGGGAGCCCGGTCGCTGGTGAAGATGGAACCGCGTTCCCGGGTTATGCTGCTTTCGCTCCAATTTCGACGAGCGCCGTAGGCCCGAGGGCCGGTCAGGCAAGGCGAGCATGCCTCGAACGTGCCGCTTCCAGGGCGTCATGCACGTGTATCCAGGCGAACCAATCGGGGAACCGCATGATGCGCAAATTCCGCCGCTCCCACTCCGCTCCGTCCGGCAAATGCAGGTCATGATTGCCCATCCACGAGGCGCGCTGGATCTTCCGCGTCCGTCCTTTGCGCATCCGTTCGTACTCGTCGAGCGCAGTGTCGAGGTCCGCCCCCTCTTCGGCGATCAGTTCGGCGAGCGTGACCGCATCTTCGATGGTCACATTTGCGCCTTGTCCGTGGTGCGGCAGCATCGCGTGCGCCGCGTCTCCGAGCAGCACAACTCGGCCGCGGCGCCAGCGCCTCAGCGGCGCCGCCAGGAACAGACCCCATCGCAGGTCATGGCGGACCGCGCCAACCATTTCGGTTACGGGAGACGCCCAGCCCTGGAAGGCGGAGAGCGCCTCTTCGGAAGTAGCGGGGGCGAGCCCTTTTTCCGGATTGGCCCATGCCGTGGGACTGTCGACCACCGCGAGGAAATTGACCTGGTCGCCCTTGGCGCCGAGCGCATAGTGGAGCAAATGCGCCGAAGGGCCCATCCAAAACTGGAGGGCCTGCGGGTCGGGCAATGACGGCAATCGCGAGACGGGGACGATGCCGCGGAACCCGCTGGTTTGCGAATAGACCAGCCGGTCATCACCGGCGACGTAACCCCGCGCGATCGATCGTACGCCGTCCGCCGCAACGACAAGATCGGCCTCGGCGGCGCCGCCATCCGCGAACGTCAGCCTGATTCGCCCGCCCCGGTCATCGAGTGTGACGACGCGGCGGCCGAGATGCAGCCGCGCGTGATCGACTGCCGCTCCGAGCACGCGCTGAAGCTCGGCGCGATGCAGGCCGCAGAATGGTGCGCCGAACCGCTCCTGGTAGGCTCCGCCGATCCGAATGGGGTGCACGGCAATCCGCTCGCCGGTGCGGCCGTCGCGGTAGATGAGCTCCGTAGGTTCAGTCGAGACCGCGATGAGCTGGTCGAGGACCCCAAACCGGCGGAGCTCTCGGGTTCCGTTTGCCGAGAGGGCCACCGCCGCACCGACCTCGGTGAGTTCGTGAGCCTGCTCGAACACCTCCGCCGCGACACCGTGGCGCCGGAGAGCCATCGCCAAGGTGAGGCCGCCGATCCCAGCGCCGATGATCGCAATCCGGGGATGGGAGCGAGCGCTTTCGTCATCAGCTTCACCTCCCGTTATCCGCGAAGCTTGGGGCTTGGTTGCTTTTCGCCCATCGCGCCCTCCGGCCTGCGAGACTAGCACACGGAGACCGTCAAATCACCTGAGTTTGGGCGGTCGTGGGCTATCCCAGAGCTAAGCGCGCCGACTTGGCCGATCGCCCGCCGCCACGGACGGTTCGTGGCGCAAACCGTCGTGTTCCGCCTAGAGCGGTCTTGGTAAGCCCCTGCGGTTCCATTTCCTGGCTCAGCTGCCAAGCCACGACGCGCATCAGCGCTTTGGCCCTGGCCGCCTCCCGAGTGCCTTCCCCGACGAGGAATTCGTCGAGGGTCATGCCCCAATTTGGGTTCTTTTTCCGGTCATTAGTTTAGGCGATGGTCATGGAAGCGTCGAGGATGATGCTCACCCGCGGCGGCGCGAATGGCTTCGCGGCGCCCCATCCTGACGCCGCTCAGGCGGTGAGGACCTCGAGTCCGCACCGGGCCGCCGCGGCCGTGAGCTCCGCATCGCATGTGGCGAGCGGCTGGGACCTGCGGATGGCCAGCTCGAGATACGCGGCGTCGTAGGGTGTCAGCCCCTGCTTGCGGGACAAGGCTTGCGTGGTGGTCCAGGCTGCATGCTGGTCTCGTCGTCGACCTCGACGGGAAATCGGCTGAGCCGTTCCAGGGAGCGATCGACATAGGCCTCGTCGCAGCGCTTGCGGCGGACAGCATTACGCAGCACTTGGCGACTTCCAGGCGCCATAGCGATGGAACGACCGCGCCGCTGGAGACGACACGCAGCATGATCGCATGCGCCGCATCGGCGCCCTCGTCGGCGAAGAGCCAGGCGATGGTCATCGAAGCGTCGAGGACGATGCTCACCCGCGGCGGCCTTCCTCGATGAGGTCGCGGATTGAGGCTTCGCCCAGCGAATAGCGTTTGCTCTCGCCAATGATCTCGCGCGCAGCCGCGGCCGCCTTGCTGCGCTTGCGGGCTCGGGCGGCGGTGCGGCGTATCAAAATATCGCCGTCGAGCGTTTCGATTTCCACCCGCTCGCCGTCGCTTAGGCCAGAAGCGCGCGCAATTTGAAGTAGGAACGCGAATGGCCAGGTTATTGCCCCATTTTTCCACGGTGGCCCGCGACATGCCTGCATCTCCTCATTTGGATATTCTCGCAAACATTCGGGCAATTCGCGGCGCGCTCGCCTTACGAGGAAGGACTGATTGTGCGCAGATGAGCGGCCCAGCGCCGGAGGTCCGGCGTCCGGAACCTCGGCTGGTCAAGGAATTACTATGCGTATCAGAACAAAAAACGAACAAAACGCTTCCATATTTAACATCCATGCTATGTTGACAATAATCGCCGCACGGGCGGCAAAAGCGGAGCTCCCATGAACGACGAAACGGCAGAACCCAGGCGGCGGCTGCATGCGGTCGGGCGGAGAGCGCGCCGGGAGCGCATCTTCGAGCGCATCCGGCGCGGCCTTTCCTACGACGACATCGCGCGCAAGGAGGGGCTGTCCGTCCAGCACGTGCGGCGGATCGTGGTCCAGGCGCTGAAAGAGCGGGAGGCGCATTCGGTCGCCGACCACGCCAAACTGCAGCTCGACCGGCTCGGGCTCGCGCTTCTGATCACCTCCAAGGCGGTCGCCGACGGCGAGCGGACGGCCGTCGCGCCCTTCCTCAAGGCGCTCGACCGGCTCGACCGCTACCATAAGGCTCGCCAGGGAGCATCAGGAGGAAAACGACGACGCCAGGCGAAAACTGATCGCCAAGATCAATTTCGCCGCGGCCAACCTGGGCTACGATGCGCCGGCCGCGCCCGGGCAGGAGGCCTGAAATGGCGACGATGGCGGGCCCGCCCGGGCGGCGGCTGAACGCCCTCAACAAGGCCCGGCGGCGCGAGCGCATCTTCAAGAGCCTGCGGCTCGGCTCATCCACCGCCGACATCGCGCGCGAAGAGGGGCTCACCGCGCGGCGCGTGCGGCAGATCGTCAGCGAAGCGTTGCAGGAGAGGCCGGTCGACGGGGCGAGGGACCACGCGCTGTTGCAGCTCGCCCGCCTCGAGCCGGCGATCAGCCTCCTGGCGGGAGAGATGGCGCAAGGCGACATCAGGGCGGTTTCGCCCTACCTCGAGCTCATCGACCGGCTCGACCGCTACCAGGGCGGCGCGGACGCGCATGCCGTCTACGACGAGGCGGCGCGCGAGAGGCTGTTCGCCAAGATGAGCCGCATCGCCGAGCGCGAGGCGAAGAAGGGGGAAAGACGCGCGGCGCGGGCGCGGGCGGCGCCAGCCTCGGCCGGCGGCGGGACGGAGGGTGGGGAGGCGGACGGCGGGGCGGCGGTCAGGCCGGAAGGTCCGCCCGCGTCGAGTGTAAACCCTTGAAAAGACGCGATTGGCGAACCGATCTGGCTTCCCCTGGGGTTCCTTTTGCTTCCCCTGGGGTTGCCTTTGCTTCCGCCGGCGTGCGGCTTCCTTCCCCGGGCGACCGGCGGCCTTCCCACACGGCAGCGGGGCGCTGCGAGCCCAGCCGAAGGCGCGTCCGGCTGGGCTTTCAGCGTTCCAGGTCACGCCGCCTGCGTGGCGAGCATCTGCTGCGCCGTGCGCGCGCCGACCAGAATGGCGAGGCCGCCGCTCTCCTCTTTGACGGCGATGCGGGTCCCGGGCAGGTCGAAGCGCCGGGCGAGATTGCCAATGCGCTCCCACGCGTGCGCGGGCCGCTCGAGCTTCACGCCTTTCACCTCGTGCAGGGTTCTGTCGCCCTGCCAGACTTCGAAGTCATAGCTTGGCATCAGGTCCATCCCGACAATGTGCTCGTTACGTGTAGTGCATCGGCGGAGGCCCCGCCCCGCCGACCTCGATCTTGTTTGTCCGTGAGGCGGGCTCGGCCGCCTCACGGACGTTCCTTTCTTGCCTCAGTAGTCCATTCCGCCCGGCGGCATGGCCGGGGCCGGCGTCTCCTTCTTCGGCTTCTCGGCCACCATGGCCTCCGTCGTGATGAGGAGCCCGGCGACCGAGGCCGCGTCCTGGAGAGCCGTGCGAACCACCTTGGTCGGATCGATGATGCCGAGCTTGTAGAGGTCGCCGTATTCGCCGGACTGGGCGTCGTAGCCGTAGGCGTAGTCCTTGTGCTCGGCGAGCTTGCCGACCACGATCGAGCCGTCGACGCCGGCGTTCTCGACGATCTGGCGAGCCGGCCGCTGGACCGCCTTGCGGACGATCTCGATCCCGGTGCGCTGATCGCCGTTCTCGTGCTTCAGGCCTTCGAGGACTTTCGCCGCCCGCAGGAGCGGCACCCCGCCGCCCGGGAGAATGCCCTCCTCGACCGCGGCGCGGGTGGCGTGAAGCGCATCGTCGACCCGGTCCTTCTTCTCCTTGACTTCGACCTCGGTGGCCCCGCCGACGCGGATCACCGCGACGCCGCCGGCGAGCTTGGCCAGACGCTCCTGCAGCTTCTCCTTGTCGTAGTCCGAGGTCGTCTCCTCGATCTGCGCCTTGATCTGGGCGATGCGGCCGTCGATGTCCTTCTTGGCGCCGGCGCCGTCGATGATCGTGGTGTTCTCCTTCTCGATCCGCACCCGCTTGGCCCGGCCCAGCATGTCGAGCGTCACGTTCTCGAGCTTGATGCCGAGGTCCTCGGCGATCATCGTGCCGCTGGTCAGGATCGCGATGTCCTCGAGCATCGCCTTGCGCCGGTCGCCGAAGCCGGGCGCCTTGACCGCCGCGACTTTCAGGCCGCCGCGCAGCTTGTTGACGACCAGCGTCGCGAGCGCCTCGCCCTCGACGTCCTCGGCGACGATCAGCAGCGGCTTGCCCGTCTGCACGACCGCCTCGAGAACCGGCAGCATCGCCTGCAGGTTGCTCAGCTTCTTCTCGTGGATCAGGATGTAGGGATCCTCGAGTTCGGCCACCATCTTCTCGGCGTTGGTGATGAAATAGGGCGAGAGATAGCCGCGGTCGAACTGCATGCCCTCGACGACGTCGAGCTCGGTCTCGAGGCTCTTGGCCTCTTCGACCGTGATGACGCCCTCGTTGCCGACCTTCTTCATCGCCTCGGCGATCATCTTGCCGATCGAACCGTCGCCATTGGCCGAAATCGTGCCGACCTGCCCGATCTCCTCCGATTTGGTGACCTTGCGGCTGTTCTTCTTGAGATCGGCGACGATGGCCTCGACCGCGACGTCGACGCCGCGCTTGAGGTCCATCGGATTGGCCCCGGCCGCGACCGATTTGGCCCCCTCCTTGATGATGGCGTGGGCGAGCACGGTCGCCGTCGTGGTGCCGTCGCCGGCGAGATCGCTCTGCTTCGAGGCGACTTCGCGCACCATCTGCGCGCCCATGTTCTCGAACTTGTCGGCAAGCTCGATCTCCTTGGCGACGGTGACGCCGTCCTTGCTGATGCGCGGCGCGCCGAAGCTCTTCTCGATCACCACGTTGCGGCCCTTCGGGCCGAGCGTCACGCGGACCGCATTGGCCAAAACGTCGACGCCGCGAATCATCTTCTCGCGGGCTTCCTGCGAAAACTTCACTTCCTTGGCAGACATGCTTTCTTGCTCCGTAGAGACATGAGATGGATCAAAATTTGGGCAAACGCCGCTGAAATCAGGCGGCTTTCTTCGCCGGCGCGGCCACGCCCTCGATCACCCCCATGACGTCGCTCTCCTTCATGATCAGGAGCTCCTCGCCATCGAGCTTGATCTCGGTCCCCGACCACTTGCCGAACAGGATGCGGTCCCCGACCTTGACGTCGAGCGGCACGAGCTTGCCGCTCTCGTCGCGCGCCCCGGGGCCGACGGCGATCACTTCGCCTTCCTGCGGCTTCTCCTTGGCGGTGTCGGGGATGATGATGCCGCCTTTGGTCTTCTCTTCCGCGTCGATGCGCCTGACGACGATGCGATCGTGCAGCGGGCGAAACTTCATATTTTGTCCTCCATTCGCGTTCGGCGGGGATTTCCCCGCGCCAAAAAAATTTGGAATCGAGGAACGATCCTTCAAGAGGGATTTCCAGAAAAATTAGCACTCGTCCTCACGATGCTGCTAACAGTCTGAGATGGCACGGCTTTTGCGGAACAAAGGTTGCCGCCGGGCGTTCGCAGTGACATCATTGCTCGATTCGGCCTTTGGAGAAGCCGCATGATCAGCGCCGACTTCCGCCGTCAGCTCGAAGGCTTTGGCCTGACGACGGCCAATATCCTCTACCGTTGCCCGACCACCCCGGCATCCTGCAGAACTACATCTGGCAGCAGCACGACCTGCATCCGCATTTCCCCGAGCTGAAGAAATTCCTCGATTTCTGGACCCGCGAGCTCGACGGCCTGCTCCACTCGGTGACGGTGGCGCACGCCCGGCTGATCAAGCCGGCGGAGTTCCGCACGGTCGAGGGCGAGTTCAGGCTGAACTGAGGAGCCCTTCTCCCGCGTAGCCCGTCGACAGACGGGCGTCATTCGACGCCCTGGCGCCGAAGAAGGTGGATGCGCCGAAGGCGCGGCCGGAATGAGGGCGCGGGCGGGCGATTCGACCGGAAACGACGCAATGACGGCCTTCGATGGCCATAACGACAAGCGGCGGCTCAGGCCGAATGGGCGTCCGCAGAAATTCCGCACGATTCGAGGAACTTGCGAATCTGCATCACCTCCGCCTTGAGAAGGCTGTGTTGGGTGAGGTGCAGAAGCGTCTCGTGCCCGTGCAGCTTGACCCCGATCCGGCTCTTCGTCCGCGTGTCGATCTCGGCGCCGAGCCCGTTGAGCACGTTCACGACGTCCTTCATGTCGAGATTGGCGTTGACCGGATGGGCGAAAATCGCCTGCAGGACCTTGCGTTGGTGGTGGTTCATGGACTGGTTCTCGCCGTTGTTTTGTAATCAAGTTTGCTGCCACTTGCATTGGACGTCATTGCGCTGAATCAATCGTCGCAATGCGGCTTTCGTCGGCATGGGACCGCCCCGCCTTTTGCCAATCGTGGGCAGATGACGCCATTGGCTGCTATTGATTGCGGCGCGGCTTGCCTCTAAAGACGGGCGCACTGACGGAGGTATCTATAATGAAGGTCCTTGTCCTTGGGGCGGGAGGGATGCTGGGCAGCGCATGCTTTAAGTTGTTTTCGGAGACGGACGGTTATCTTACCTATGGAACTTTACGTACTCTTGAGCAAACTGCACCTTTTCGCCCAGGCAGGGGGACATTAATTCCTTGTGTTAATGCTCTGGATTTGTCTCAACTGGCCTACGTATTTGACCACTCCAGCCCAGACCTCGTCATTAATTGCGTTGGAATCATAAAGCAGTTGAATAGCGTGAAAAATCTTCCGCTACTGATCGAAACCAACGCCCTCCTGCCTCATCGCCTCGCCGACCTCTTGAACCGTTACGGCGCGCAACTCGTCCATATCTCGACCGACTGCGTCTTTTCTGGCGCGAAGGGCATGTACAAGGAGTCCGATGTGCCGGACGCAGCGGATCCTTACGGGCGCACAAAGCAGCTCGGCGAGACCTTCGCATCGAATGCGATAACCCTGCGGACCTCCATTATCGGGCACGAAGTCAAGCGGTCCGTTTCGCTCGTCGACTGGTTTCTTTCGCAGCAAGGAACTGTAAAGGGATATTGCCGCGCTATTTTTTCGGGACTGCCGACTGTCGAGCTGGCCCGCATTATTCGCGACCATGTAGCGCCCGACCGCGAAATGACCGGCCTCTACCACGTCGCGGCGGAGCCGATTACAAAATTCGATCTGCTTAAACTTGTCGCCAAGGAATACAGCAGCGTCGCGAATTTAGTGCCAGACGATGCGCTGGTGATCGACCGCTCGCTCGATGGACAGCGGTTCAGAGAGCGTACGGGCTATGTCGCGGCGCCATGGCCGACGCTCATCCGGTCCATGCGCGAACACCGGGGCAATGTCGCAGTGCGTGCAGCGTAGAGAAAATCAATGTTCGAAGGCAAGACGATCCTTATCACTGGAGGCACCGGCTCCTTCGGCAACGCGGTCCTGAGGAGATTTCTCGCGACGGACATCAGCGAGATCCGCATCCTCAGTCGCGACGAAAAGAAGCAGGAGGATATGCGGATTGAATTTGCGAACCCGAAGCTGAGATTCTACATCGGTGACGTTCGCGACATTGCAAGTATTCGTCCGGCCATGGCGGGCGTTGACTATGTTTTTCACGCCGCCGCGCTGAAACAGGTTCCATCCTGCGAGTTCTTCCCGCTTCAGGCGGTGCAGACCAATATTCTCGGCGCTTCCAATGTACTTGATGCCGCCGTAGATGCGCGCGTTCGTCGCGTTGTCGTACTAAGCACGGATAAGGCCGTTTATCCGATCAACGCCATGGGCATGAGCAAAGCGTTGATGGAAAAAATTACTGTCGCCAAGTCGCGACATGTATCCGCAGACGACACCGTGCTCTGTGCGACACGCTACGGCAATGTGATGGCGTCGCGCGGCTCGGTCATTCCACTGTTCGTTTCACAGATCAAGCTTGGCAGGCCGCTGACGGTGACCGATCCGCAGATGACGCGCTTTCTGATGTCGCTCGATCAATCGGTGGAGCTCGTGCTTTTCGCCTATAAGAATGCCGCGCAAGGCGACATTTTCGTGCAGAAGGCGCCGGCCAGCACGATCGAGACGCTGTTCCTCGCGCTGATGAAGATCTTCGACAAGAAAGTGGAAGTTAAGATCATCGGAACTCGTCATGGCGAAAAAAAATCGGAATGCCTCGTATCGCGCGAGGAAATGGCCCGGGCAAGGGATCTCGGTGAATTCTATCGTATCCCGGCCGATGGTCGAGATTTAGATTATTCGAAATATTTCGTCGATGGCGAGCAAGAAGTATCAAGTCTCAACGACTACACCTCCGATAACACGCGTCTACTGAGCGTCAACGAAACGGCGGATCTGCTCCTCGGTTTGGATTATATAAAGAGCGAACTGAGGAACTGAATCGGAGCCGCTGTCGTGCAGAAAATCATGACTATTGTCGGCACGCGGCCAGAATTGATTAAAATGTGCTGCGTCATCGAGCGGCTCGACCGTGAGACGGATCATATATTGGTTCATACCGGACAGAACTATGATTACGAACTGAACCAAGTTTTTTTTGACGACCTCGGTATCCGAAAGCCCGATCATTTCTTGAGCGCTGCCGGCGACAACGCAGCCGAGACCATAGCGAACACGATCGTCAAAACCGATAAAGTCCTTGAGTCCGAAAGGCCGAACGCCGTCTTGATTTACGGCGATACAAACTCCGGACTCGCGGTTATTGCCGCGAAGCGCCGCAAGGTTCCCGTTTTCCATATGGAAGCGGGGAACCGTTGTTTTGACCAGCGCGTCCCGGAGGAGTTGAATCGCAAGGTCATCGACCATCTCTCCGATGTGAACATGGTGCTAACGGAGCACGCCAGGCGCTACCTTCTCGCCGAAGGGCTGCCGGCGGAGCGAATCTTCAAGACCGGATCGCATCTAGAGGAAGTCCTAGAGCGGTCCCGCCCCAAGATCGAGGCGTCCCGCGTGCTCGACGAGCTCGGTCTGAAGGCCGATGAGTATTTTCTCGTCAGCAGTCATCGCGAGGAGAATGTCGATGATCCGCTCCGATGCCGCGCCCTGATCGAGACGCTCAACGCCATTGCAAACCAGTATCGCGCGTCGATCATTTTCTCCACGCATCCGCGCACGCGGCGCCGGCTCGACGCCATCGAGGGCCTGCGCATCGATCCGCTGGTCCAGTTTTTGCGTCCCTTTGGCTTCTCCGACTACATCCGGTTGCAGAAGCACGCGAAATGCGTGCTGTCCGACAGCGGCACCATCACTGAGGAAGCCGCATTGTTGGGCCTTCGAGCCGTCAATCTGCGCGATGCACACGAACGGCCGGAGGGGATGGACGCGGGAGTTCTCATTATGTGCGGCGTTCGGCCTGAAGCCGTGCTTGACGCGGTGAGGATCACCCTCGAGAGACCAAAGTCGCGGGAAAAGTCGGTACAGGAGTATCTCGGCGGGTCTGTCTCCGAAAAAGTGGTCAACATCGTCTTGAGCTACATCGACTACGTCAACCGGATCGTGTGGTCGAAATGACATAGCAGCTCCCGAAACAGTCCGAAAAGGCGGCGCGGAGAGAAGCGAGCGCAATTCATCGTAGTGCATGAGAGTACACAGTGTTTATGCGGGTCGAAGCGCGCAAAATCTGCGTACTTGGCCGATCACGTAGATGAGGGAAAAGCGGGTCAGTCATGCGACTGTATATTGACCTGAACGCAATGTTTCGACATCCGCTAAGCAGACCTAAACGTCGGGAATTTCGTCGAAAACAGCTCAGTGTCAAGAGATTTGGCACCGCGTTCAAGGCTTTAGAGGCTGAGGATCCCCATCTTGCCGCCGCTCTTTTTGAGAAGGCTATTGGATCCAACCGAGAGGCCGCTCCGTCCGACGTGTTGCACCATTACGGTGTGGCCCTTTCCTGGGTCGGACGCCTCGACGTTGCTGAATGGGCCTTGCGTCTCGCCGCCAATAAAGAGCCTAGCGCATTGATTGCATATCGACTCGGAAGCGTCCTCGCGGAGCAGCGGAAATTCTCGGAAGCGCGCGCGGTTTTCGCGACGATCGACAGTCCCCAGCCGTGGCTCGAAGGTGGCTCCATGCACTCAATCAATTTCCCCGGACTGAAGGATGACCTGCAAGCGTTCGATGTCCCGTTCTGCCGAACCGTCAATGGCCTCTTTGATGGTTCAGCGCGCGATCGCGACTTCGTCTATTTCGTTGCGGCCGACCCTCATTACGCGAAGAGATTTGCCCGCGCGCTGCATACGTCACTGGCCACCGTTCAGGCGAACTGCCTCCTCCATATCCATGTCATAAACCCGGACATCGCCACGTCGCGGCTTCTGGACTACATGAAGGAGAGGCCAGGGCCGATTGTCGCCTTTTCCTCCGAGGAGGCTGACCTGTCCGGCCTCTCGGTCGAGCAGCGCCGCGTCTACTATGCCTCGGCCCGGTTCTTCGTCTTATCAGCGCTGCGTCGTCACTACGAGAAGCCGGTGATCGCTGCGGACATCGATCAGGTAGTCCTGAAAGATCCGGCGCCTCTGATTGAACCCGGCTCCGACGTGGCGGCGATCCGCTTCCCATATGGGCGTTTCAACTTGATGGCACGGTTCTCCGCCTCCGTAATCATCGCGTCAAGCCCTGCGGCGGCGACCTATTTCGACCGTGTCGCGGCCTATATCTCCGAGCGCATGCACGATCCTGCAGCGATTGCTTGGCATCTCGATCAGATCGGGCTCGATGTCGCTTATCTCGTGTCGGACGACATCGTTCTGAGCGAGCTTCCGCCCGGCGCCATGCTCAGCGCGGCGCCCGACGCCGACGTGCCGGACGACACCTATTTCTGGTCGGTCACCTATTCGGTTGCGGCAAACGCCCGAAAGCTCGCCCATCCGATTTTTCAGAAGCTAGAGACGGCGCCGCTGATCGTCGTGACCCCCGTCTACGACAACTCCGATGGGCTCGAGCGCACGATTGCGAGCGTGGCGAGAGACGGATATTCGAACGTGGCTCACGTCTTGATCGACCATCGCTCGGCCGCTCGCCCCCTCGACATCGAGGAATCCGCGACGGTCGGCAAGTTAACGGAAAACGGAGGCAGTTTCGCCGATTTGATGACACGGGTGCCCAACCCGATCTTCGTCGAGCTTCCCTGCGGAAAAGAGCTTGCACCACGGGCGTTGCTTGAGATCATGCTGGCGATCGAGAGCGCCAGCTGTCGCCTGCAGACGCGGCCGAGCGATGGCTCTGAAGTCATTGACCTGCCGGCCGACGTCGGGCTCGAGTCCGAAGGCGAGCGCTCACAGTTTTCCCGAAGGCGGAGTGGACCGATATTCAGTCAAGAGTGAAGGTGCTCGCGCGTCCATAAGCGGTGTTCGCCGCGGAGCCAGTTCGTTTTTGGCGGGACAGAGTGTACAAGAGTGCGCGCGCAGTGTTCCGACGATCGTCATCACCTTTAGCATTGACCGCCTCGCGGGCGGGAGTTGGCTTTGTGTACACCTGGTAAATCCACGCCTTCATTGTCACGGACGACAGCCATGGACCGCCGGGAACCGCTTATCAGGTCATTTTTCTGAACATGACGCAGCCTTCAAGTGCGAGATCGAGCAGCATTTCTGGAGAAAATGTTTCCCGGTCATAGCGATCGAATATCTCCCAAGCCCATGTCGGATATTCTTCCGCCTTCATCCCGCAATAGGTTTCCAACATGTAGGTAAAATGACGCCTGAATTGCCCGACATTGTCGTGCAGTCCCCAGAGTCGAAGCTCGGCCCCATTTTCCTGGGCGATCTTGTCGAGCACGCTGCGAGGAAATGCCCACTTATCGTCCCGGTCGCGCCATCCCGGAGTAGTGGCGCGGAATATTTGGGGGCGTAGGTCGTTGGCGAGATTTTGCGTCAGTGTCATGGCCCGAGACCAGCGCTCGAAATAGGGTTGTCGCTTAGCTTCCCGCAGGATCTCTTCGCAGATCAGCCGGAGGATTGCCAAGCCGCCCTCAAGCGGCTCAAAAAAGAACGCCCACCCCCCGGGTTTGAGGACACGCAGTGCGCTGCCTATGAATTCACCCGGCTTCGTCAGATGGTGCATGATCGCAGCACCGAAGACGAGGTCAGCGATTTCTCCTCCGAGGTAAGGCTTATGAGCATCCATTGCGACCGCCACACAGCGATCTTTCAGCTGCCGGGACACCAAAAGCCCATGGAGAATGGCAAGCAGGTTCGGACTGATGTCAGACGCGATAATTCTCGAGCCGGGCAGCAAGTCCAAAATCGGTAGCGTCGCATTTCCAAACCCGCAGCCGTATTCCACGATGATCTCAGGGCGGGCTATATTGATGCGATCCAGCGCGTTAACCAACAACATCCGCCAATAATCGAAACCCTGGTATTTCTTGTAATACGCTTCGGCGTTTTCAAGAAAGACGGCATTCACCCCCTGGCGCTGCTGACCGACCTCGGTCGTTGGCGTTAGGACACCACGAAAGGCCTCTGCCTCGCGATCTCCCAAATCGACAAGCGGCTCGACAAAACAGGACTGGTACCAAAGCTGCGGCGTATTCATCAATTCTCTTTGTTTGTGTGTGAAGGCATTACGTTTCCTATCAGGATGTCGATGAGCCGGCGAGCGAAAAACGCCGGAACCAAACTCGGGCGCCTGTCGAGAGTGGCCGCGGCGGTAATTACAACGAAGTGTTGATGCATCCTCGAATAGTGTAACCACAGCGCCGTAATACTAGAATTTTGCGTGATTTTGTGGATGAATACCGCTGTTCGCAGCAATCTGGACGACTGGAAGCGACTTCAGAATGGGCTATTTTGAAAATCATCCGCTACACCGGAATTTTCGAATTCGGCCGAGAGGAGTCCATTCAAGCTATTAAGAATTTTTGCCATCAACTCGGACATGCGGATCGCCGTGATCGGTTGTGGATATGGAGGTGAAACTGTGAAGATCGCGCCTGGCGTCCAGAAGTGAGCGGCAGCGAATTTAGCGCAGTGATTATGGACAAGGTCGTCAGCTTTCTTTCCGGGAACGTCGTGACGAATTTCGTAACCGTCCGCTGAAGAACTCCTTTGTTGAGAGAATCCCTTCTGGCCTCGACCTCATGTTTTTTGTTGGAAATCCGCCCGTCGTCACCCACGCTGCGCTCTGGCCTAGGCGCATTTCCGGAAGGAGAAGCATGTGCGCCCTGAACCGGAGTGGCGGCGAACCTTCGGGCAACAGGTTGCATCACTGTTCGCCGGGTTCTACCGGTCGCCGGGCCTGACGGAGCCCGAGGTCGGCGCTTGCTGGGGCCGGAAACGATAATTCTGGGTTAAAACAGGGGTAGATATCGCCTTATGAATTTGATACCGACGACGCACACTCGGTTTCCCTGGCAGCTCGTCGAACTCGTTTCGCCGGACTGAATTTTGTCGAGGTGCGGACGCGACTCTTGGATAGGATAAGGAATTCTAGACCTCCCCAACCGGCTCAACGGATCGGTCGCTGGAGACAGCATAGCGGCGGCGGATCGCTTTCTCGATCTTTTGGAAGCGTTGCTGACGGGAGCGCTGCGCCGCAATGTTCACAGGCGCCCTGCGCGAAGGACGTCGTTGATCCGGCGCGCCGAGCGGTTTGGACAAAACTGGCGGTCGCAGGCCGAAACGATGATCGGCACGTGGATTCATTTTGTTCGGATCATCTCGTCGTGGACCGCTGATGGCCGCGCGGCGTAAGATTTTGTTTGTCGCGTTGCATACCAGCCCACACACCGCGCGGTGGATCGATATCGCCGCGGATCTGGGATATGACCTCCATATGTTTCCGCTGGACCGGAGCGCGCCACACCAGAGGCTGCGTGATGTGACGCTTCATGTCCCCGTATCGAGCCGACCAAAAGAGACCGTGAAGGAAGCCCCCTTTGAGAGGGGTATCGGTTCCCGCGCCCTCAACTTCCTGCATCGAGTACGGTACAATCCGGCTCGCGCCTGGAAGAGCCTCAAGCAATTGAGGTTGATGAAGCCGCTCGCAGAAATTGCCGATGTTGAAACTCCTGTTTTTGATACCATCAGATTTCGAGCGTGAAAATCCGCCACCTGCCGACCTATCGGACCCTCGGCGCTGTTGCCGACATCACCGAAACGGTTCGTCTCGGGCGCACAGATGAAAGCGATCGAACCGCGCTTCGAATTCACGGCCCGGAGGTGCTCGCCGACTTGATACAAAAACTCCAGCCGGATTTGATTCATTCGATGGAGTTTCAACAATCGGCCTATCTCGTGCTTGCGGCGCGTGACCGAATCAAAGGTTTCTTTCCCCGTTGGCTCGCGACCAACTGGGGCAGCGATATCTTTCTCTTCGGCCGACAGCCTGACCATGCGTTGCAGATCAGAAGGGTGTGCGAAGCTATCGATCTCTACTCTTGCGAATGCCATCGCGACGTGGCTCTGGGACGGGAATTCGGATACCGCGGCCCAGATTTGCCCGTTCTGCCCAATTCCGGCGGCATGGACATCAACCACGTCTTGTCGCTCCGCGATCACGCTCCCACGTCGACGCGCAAGCTTATAATGGTGAAGGGTTACGACCACTTCGCCGGACGCGCGATGGTGTCTCTAGCGGTCCTCGAGCGCTTTGCCGAGCAACTGAAGGACTACACCATCGTCCTGTTTTCAGTCGGAGCAAAACCTCGGGTTCGCGCACTCGAACTCGCCGAAGCGGGAATCCTAAAAATCAAGGTGATCGACTGGGCCACTCATGACGATATCCTACGGCATTTCGGCCAGGCTCGAATGTATCTCGGAATTAGCATCTCCGATGCAATCTCGACCTCAGTGCTGGAGGCAATGGCTATGGGGGCTTTTCCGATCCAGACCGATACTTCTTGTTGCCAGGAGTGGTTCATTGATGGCAGGACCGGTTTTGCCATCCCCCCAGACGATTTCGAAAGGATATGCGAGCGCTTCGCAGTCGCGTTGACCGATGACAACTTGGTCGACACCGCTGCCGTTGAGAATTTCGAAATAATAAAATCGAGGCTAGCAATCGAAGTGTTGCGCCCGAAGATGGCCGAGTTCTACAGACAAGCGTTTGCGCCATCATTGCGACCCGCGTGTTAGCTTCGAAATCATGAAGGTACTTCAGCTCAATTCGTCCGATCTGATCGGAAGTCGTTTCAACGGATTCGACGTCTGTCACCTCCTCGGGGCAAACGGGATCGAAGCGCATCATCTGGTCTGGAACAAGCTGAGCGACCTCGACGCCTCGAGTCAGTTTTTTAAAATATCTCGCAGTCGCGAGGTGACGAAAATCATCGGAAAAATCGAACGGAAGTATTCGCTCCATTCGCGCGTTCAGCTTCAATCGTTCACGCTGCCGCTGCATCGCGCGTTCCGCGAAGCGGACGTGGTTCACTATCACATCATTCACGATGGCTATTTCGGACTCGATGCACTACCGTGGCTCAGCCGGCTGAAGCCGAGTATCTGGACTTGGCACGATCCCTGGCCAATGACAGGCCACTGCATCTATCCGTTGGACTGCGATAGGTGGAAGATCGGCTGCGGGGAATGTCCGAGGCTTGACCTCCCATTCGCAATGCGCCGCGATCGCACGGCCCAGGACTTTCAATGGAAGCAGCGTCTTCTTCGTAAGGCCGACATCGATATTGTGGTTGCATCGGACCACATGCGTCGGATGGTGCAATCATCGCCGATTGGGCGGGCCAACCGGCTGCATTGCATTCCCTTCGGTATCAATCTGCAGAAATTCCATCCAGGCGATAGCGCCGCCGCGCGATCGCGCCTCGGGGTTCTGCGAAACCGGGTGGTGATAGGCGTCAGGGCTTTTCCCGATAGCCCATATAAAGGCTTTGAATTCTTCCTTGAAGCCCTGCGCCGTCTGAGAGAGATAAACATACCGCTCTGCATTGTAGCGACGCACGCTAAGGCGCAGCTCAATGAATTCATCGGAACGCATCAGATCATCGACTTGGGTTGGACAAACGACGAGGCTTTGATCCTCGATACCTTCAAGGCCGCAGATTTTTTCGTCATGCCGTCGACTGCTGAAGCGTTCGGGATGATGGCGATCGAGGCCATGGCGTGCGGAAAACCGGTCATCGTATTCGACGGCACCTCCCTGCCCGAAATCGCCTGCGCTCCCGATGTCGGGATGTCCGTCCCAATGGGCGATATCGACGGTCTCGCAGCGGCCATGCGCCGCCTCGCCATCGATGAAGTGGAAAGGGATGCGCGGGGAGTGGCGGGCCGTGCCATCGCGGAAGATTTATACGGCGATCGTTTATTTGCCCAACGTTTGGCCGGCCTTTATCGGAGCGTGGCCGAGAGGCATGGTTCGAATCGTCCCCGTGAAGCTCGGCCATCATGAAGACATTGCTGCTCACCGACATACCGCCTTCCAGCAACCTCACAGCCGGGATCGTCACCGCGCAGATGTGCCGGTTTTTTCCCGCCGGAGAATTAGCGATCTTTTGCGTGCAAAATCGCCATCTCAGCCCGGAGCCTTATCCCGACTTGGCTGATATCCCGATACGCTTCGCCGTCAAACCCGATGAACTCCCCCGGCGTCGCATCCATGGGATTTCGATCGGATCGGGTGGCGCAACCGCAGTCGAGACGCTCCGACGCCTAACCAGGATCTCACCGCTAGTGCGTAAGGCCGTTGCCTACGGCAAAGAACAGAACGTTACCTCGCTTTGGGTTATTCTTCAGGGCCAGACCATGGTTCGAATGGCTGTAGGGGTTGCAGAGGGCCTTCGGATTCCGTTCCGGGTCCAGATTTGGGATCCGCTGGATTGGTGGCTCCGCGCTCATGAAGTCGATCCTCTGAACCGCAGATGGGATCTCGCCGCCTTCGACCGCGCCATGCGTGCGGCGACGGCCTGTGGCGCCGCGTCATGGGAAATGGCGAAGCATTACGAAAGGCTTTATGGTACCCCGAGCCAGGCCATCATTGCTTCGCTCGCTCGGTCGATGGCGCGGCGGCCTGAGCCACGATTGCGAAACGCCGCTGAATTGGTGATCGGAATGGCCGGCCAGTTTTATGCCAACGAAGAGTGGCTTGCCCTGGTTGGCGCTCTGGAACACGCCCGTTGGCAAGTAGCCGGCCGTCCAGTGGTCGTTCGAGTATTCGGGCATCAGCGCCCGATGGCCATCCCTGAAGATCACCTCGATTTTTTGGGTTGGCAATCGCAGGCGAAATCCGTGGAGCTATTGTCGAATTCCTGCGACGTTCTCTATTGCCCGTATCCCTATGCGACTTCGATGGCCAACGTCGCCAAATTCAGTTTCCCATCCAAAATCCCAACTTACCTCGCCGCGGGCAGACCAATCCTTTTCCACGGGCCAGACTATGCAGGTCCTGCGCAATATCTGAAGACGACAGGCGCTGGGTTCATTTGCCGGTCCATGGACCCGGACGCCGTTTATGATGGCCTGATGCATTTGGTCGAGGATTCCGCACTCTATGCGCGTCTCGCCATAGCTGCCCAGGACGCCTTCTTGGCGGACTTTACCCTAGAAAGTATGGAAATCGGTGTGCGCCGATTTCTAGGGTATCTTGGCATGAGCGACCATGTCGCCTCGCTGGATCCTTCTGAAACTGGACATATCGGTCCATCGCTGCATAGGGTCGACGTCAATTAGAAATTGGGGCAGGTAGGTAGCCAAACGGGTATCTCCATGCCGCTGTTCTCGCCTGTTGGTCATATAGAATGAGAGGGTAACGGTCATTTATGTCTTTATACCTTAAGCTTACCGCATTATTAAGGCATCCTCTGAGTGGAGAAAGAAGAAAAGAATTTCGCCGCAATTACGTCAGTTTGCCGGAGCAGCTGGATAAAACAAGACAGCAACTCTTGCTAGCGAATAACGCTCTTCAGCAAGCAGTGGCCCGCCACGACGAGCTGATCCGCCACCATGACGAGGTCGAACAGCAACACAAAGCCGCTTTCATTGCTCTTCGGGGTGAAAATGCTGCGCTGGCGGAACACGCTGTCACTGCAGCGGATCTCAATAGTGCGCTGGCGCGAATTGCAGCGGATAGTGGGGGGCTGACTCGAGCTGCAGCGGCCGACGCCGTCGCTGCGCAGCTCTCTGACGTGCGCGACCGTTTGGCGAGCAGGTTGGAACTCCTGACGTCCGAGGTCAGCGATGTGCGTCGCAGCATTTCCGCGGGCGGACAAGACGGTTCAGATGAGACCCGGCGCCTCTATCTCGACTTGCTCGAATCGGCGCTGACCGGCGTTCTGACGCGCGACAGAAATGCAGCGCCGTGGGGAAAGGAAGAATTCGATCCGGAACGACGGCTTTATGGTCGCGATTGGCCCAAGTCCGCTATGACCATGATTGGCACGGCGAGGATGCGCAACTTGCGTCGCCTCGTCGAGACAGCTCTCTCCGAGGAGGTTGCGGGCGATTTGCTTGAGGCCGGGGTATGGCGCGGCGGCGCCTGTATTTATATGCGCGGCATCCTGGCCGCGCATGGAGTGAGGAACCGCACAGTCTGGGTCGCCGATTCCTTCGCGGGATTGCCGAAGCCCGACGAGGTGGCTTATCCCGCTGACAAAGGCGACCCCCACCACACCTTCGATGAGCTATCCGTTCCGCTTGACGAGGTGAAGGGTAACTTCGAACGTTTTGGATTGCTCGACGAACAGGTCGCCTTCTTGCCGGGCTGGTTCAAGGACACCTTGCCTCATACCCCGATCGAGCGGCTCGCAGTCCTACGTCTTGACGGCGACATGTACGGGTCGACGATGGAGACGCTCGAGGCACTCTACCACCACGTCGCTGCCGGCGGCTTCGTCATTGTTGACGATTACATTTTGCCAGCGTGCCGCCAAGCAGTGGACCACTTCCGCGAAAAGCAATCCATCAGTGATCCGCTTCACGACGTCGACGGCGCGGCCGCCTATTGGAGGCGAATGGCCTGATTTACGTGGGACTTTAGTTAACCTCGACCACCCTGGAAAGCGATCTACTGATATGACGGAATGGCCGGATCGCTTCTCTGGTGACCTTTGAAGAGGTGGACGCGAAAAGCACCTCTAGCCGCCGATCCAGGCTCGCTGCCAGCCTCGATGTCGATCGACGGAGACGGCGAAACGGCCTGACGACCTCGCGAGCTACTTTCCACGATGACGACGAGTAGACCTGCTCCAACTGAGCCTTTAATCGAGCTATCTCAGCTCTACTCGTCGCCGCGCTCTTTGGCTCGCTCTCGCTCTCGATCTTTGCCTTGCTCTCCTGAAAGCGGCGCGCCAGGGCCCGGTTCAACTCCTCCGCGGCGGCGCTGTCGCGCGCTACCGTTTGCAGTTTTACGGCGGCCAGTTCCATGGCGCGATGTCCGGCAGCCTCGTACCCTCTCGCATAGAACGTGTCGGCGATAACGTGGCAACCCAAGTACGGGTGCAAAGATGAACCTCTCCTGATCTGTTCGTCGGTCAAATTCTCGACGAAACGAGAGAGAAGATTGTTCGCCTCCGCAAGCGCCACGTCACGAAGCTTACGCGTCCCCTGCTCCTCGTGCGATCTCGACCTGACCACAACGCCGGGCAAGTGAAGGAAGTCGAAATCCTCAGCGATTCTGAACCAGAAGTCGTAATCCTGCGTAGTCTTCAAGTTCTCGTCGAACCGGCCGTGTTTGTCGAACGCCGCCTTGGGAAGCAGCAGGGTGCAACCATGCAAAATATTTTGTGCAGTAATGAAGTAGCGGAAATCTGCCGGGTCCGTACTTGGAAGCGCAATCTGCGTGTCCTCCTTCGCGTCGTTCGAGAAGACCGAATAATCACCATAAACAACACACTGGCTCGGCGCCGGCTGCTCTACCAAAAACTCGATCTGCCTTTGTATTTTATTCTGAATAAACAAATCATCATGGCTTAACCACGAAATGAACTGGCCTTTCGCCTCTGCAACAGCCAAATTCAGGGCGGACGCAACTCCACCGTTTGTCTTCTCGAAATACCTGATTCTATCGCCATAGGCCTGAGCAATCCTAGCAGTCGCCCCGTGATCATTTGATCCGTCGTTGATGACGATGACTTCGATATTCTTATAGGTCTGACCAAGAGCGCTATCAATTGCAAGGGTCATATAATTCGCCCCATTGTATACCGGTATTACAATTGACACAAATGGCTCAAAGTATGTGCAGCCTCTATCATTTAGTTGCGCTCCCAATGGTTCAAACGCCTTCACGGAGTTCATGGCTACTCCATAAAATTCGTATAGACGACGAATGCCGGCACCCATCGTGAGGGGATCGATATCGTTATCCTCAGCGCGTAACTTTGCGACATAATCATCTATCGCGGACACCACAGCTGCTGGCTCGAGTGAATCTACCTTGTTTTCCGGGTGTGTGCGGATGTGGCTTCCAATTTCATCAATTCCCGCAATCAGCGTGCACTTGGATATGCGACGCCACATATCAGTATCTTCGAAGCGTCGCATGGCTTCGTCGAAGCCGCCGACCTGTTCCAACATCTCCTTTCGAACCATCACATTTGGCAACGTAAACGTCGGGGGCCGGAAAAACGCGATCTGAGGATCAAGTTTGCCTGTCGGTGACGCCCTGTATGTCTGCTTATACGAAAGCCGGTCGTCGTTCACACATAAGCCCGACATGTACGCCATTCCGTATTCCGGATTGGCGTCCAGGAAAGCAACCTGTGTCCCGACCCTTGATGGAAGATAACAGTCATCCGAGTTTAGAAAGGTGACGTATTCGCCGCGCGCCACGGCGATAGCCCGATTGCGGGCGCGCGACCTGCTCGCATTGTCGTGGCGCAAGTAGATGAGGCGCTGATCGTGGAACGTGGCTAGAACGTCCTGGGTCTCGTCCGTAGAGCCGTAATCGACGACGATGACCTCCAGAGACTGGTAATCCTGTCCGAGGGCGCTGGCGACGGCCTCGCCAAGGAAATTCGCGCAGTTGTAGGTTGGAATGACGATGGAAACACGCGGCCCCGCGGCGGCTTGGAGCTCTTCCGCGGCAGCGCCGCTCTGTAGGTCGCTTGTCTTCCAAACGCCCAGGCACTTGTCGGCCCAAAGTCCGTCGCCTTCCTCACAACGTTCGTTGATCAGCCGAACAGGCGGAGGAAAGGAAAACGGCGGCCGCTGAAGATTGAGTGTTCTCCATAATCCTGTCGGGATGTCCACGTTCTTGTCCCGGCTCGTGAACGTGGTCGTCACCAAATATTTGGCACCCGACGCGATGATGTTTTGAAGGGCGCATCGAATATCTCTCTCGGAGAGATGCACCAAGAGATCGCGACTAAATACAAGATCGGCCTTTGGGAGCGGGTCCTTGACGACGTCGATCAAGCCGAATGTCCGCCCAGGGCGAGAATATTTTTTCTGGTTCGTTTCGATCAGCTGCGGGACGATATCTGCCCCGAAATAGTCGATCGAAGGGTCCAGCAGGCGCATCCAGTTGAAGTCGCCGCAGGGCACGTCGACCATCGACTTGACATCGAGGTCGGATAGAAGCTGAGACACGGCGGACCTAAGGAACCGAGTTGCGCCTGCGGACGAACCGTGGCCGGAGTGAGACTCGGAATTGCCCCACAGATTCGTCAGATAAATTTCCTCGAAAACGTTCGTCATCAAGGCTCCGTATGAACCACGCCGACGTGCGGCGCAAAATGCCGCTCAGGCAGGGTCCTTCAACGCCAACAAGCGAGTTTTTGCAAGGGGGTATGACGATGGCGTTGAACCTTGGCGGCCTTAGCCGGTATTGGGTTCGTTTGTCGGGGGCGGCAACCCTGCCTACGCTACTACTCCCTTTGTTGGTGCACGCCCAAGCCCAATTGGTGGAATATAACTTGCCCACTTCGGCTAGACGTCTAAATAGTCGTACGTAGGTGTGCCCCTGTAGTGGGCTACGACCTCATTGAAATTCAGAAGCGCGTCCTTCTGCGTCCCCGAGCGCTGTTTGACAAAAGGTGAATGAAGCTGAAGTCGCTCCAGCTCAAGAAAGTCAAGTGCGGGAAAATATCCACTTGGCCGAATCAAGTCTTCGTAGGCGATTCTGTTTATCGGAAATCCAGCAGCATATTCACCAATCAGTCGGTCATGTTCCTCGATCAGTCCAAGATAATAATCCATATGCTCAAAATCTACGAGAAAAGACCGAATATGAAAATCCCCGTGGTCCGATCTCCAAGATTCGTTTAAATGCGCGAGGCGCATGGATATATATTGATCAAGTCTGTTTCTCCGACTGAGATGGATCACTCGATACTCAAACTCACGCAAGAAACCCCAAACCTCCGGGTGTTTGAGAATATGCATATTGCCAAATTTAAACCCGGAAGCATGCTTGTCGGCCGAGTGTACCGTGTCGTTGAGGAAGTCTTTGATGGGTTGGTGCGCCCGATCGGCGTCAATAGACCAAAATATTTCCCCTAGGCATCGAGCGTCCGGATGATTGTCCAAGAGACCCTGCAGATAGCTTGAACCCGATCCTCCGACAAAGGCGATGACAAAATTTATGGGCATCGGGCATCCGGTAATATAAAGAGGCGCACGGGAGGCTAGTGGCGCACAAAAGTCAGAAGCGTCAGAGCAAAGGTGGATACGTTAAATTACCTGATCTGAGCCGCATTTTAGTTGACTCCGTCGGCGCTCCAGCCGAAAACGTGGGGCTTGACCTGCTGATAGAGGATGACGCCAAAGAAGCAACCTCCGCCCGCTTGCGAGCGTCAATGAACGAGAGTCTAACCGATGTGGGAGAATTACTGCAAATGCTGACTAATCAAAAGAGCGTCTCCGAGAAAACTGCACGGGTGGACCCCACGCTCGAGGAGCGCGTGATGTCGCAGAAATGGTTTTACAGGTACGAACTGCCGAGTGGCCGAGTAACCGAGCAGTACATACCAGACGAAATCGATCACATTCATACGACTCGCGTGGAGATGATGCTGGCCGCCCTGCAGCCCGATTTTCAGTCGTCCGGCGACAATCTCACCGCGATCGACTTTTCCAGCCACCAAGGGTTTTTCTCGCTGGCGCTGGCGAAGCGATGCAAGTCGGTTTTGGGGCTCGAATATCAGCGCCGCCACGTCGAATCGGCGAAGCTGATCCGGGACGCGCTCGGCGTGAAAAACCTCGATTTTCGTGAGCAGAACCTCGAGACGATGGCGCCAGGGACGTACCCTCCGGCCGATATTGTGATCTGCTTCGGACTTCTCTACAATCTGGAGAACCCGATCGGAGTGCTGCGCCGGGCGCGCGAGCTGACGAAGCGCGTCCTGCTGGTGGAGACCCAGACGACCATCCTGGATCTGGAAGGCGCGATTGATTTAGGGCATTCCAGCGCGACGAATTATATGCACGGCTACTTTGGCCTTTTCGCCGGCAATCCCGAAAATATCGATGGAAGCGCGTCCGATATCGTGCTTTATCCTAGTCCGCGCGGCCTGCTGTGGATCCTGAAAAAGCTCGGTTTTCGAGAGGCGCGTATTCTTCCTCCTCCTCCGGGAGCCTACCAGCAACTCGCGACCGGCAAGCGGATCATGGTGGAGGCAAGGCTTTGAGGTCGCTGAAATTCAGGTAGCCGTCGGGATAATAAGTTTCGGCCCGCCTCCTCTTCCCCGTTTGCGGGGAGAGTGCGGCGGTCGACAGCTCATCTTTGATCGACCGAAACGTGGCTATCCACTTGGCTGCCGGCGCAGTCGCATCGACGAGCCAGGTGAGCGAACGGCCATCGAGCCGCTCTGGCAAGGCGCCGATTCGCGAGGCTGCGATCGGCAGGCCGCTGTCGATCGCCGCCGTGAGCGTGTAGCTGTAGGTCTCCGGGATGGGCTGGGGAAACCAGACCACATGCGGCGCCAATTCCTCCAGACGCCCGGACAGCTCCAATTCCTTGTATGCGCCGGTTTCCGCAAAGCGCTCGGCGATCTCTGACGAAAAAGGCGGCTGCGTCGCCCCGATCAGCATGAATTCAATTAGCGTTCCCGCGCTTTCCCTTACGCAGGCCTCGACGACCTGGCGTCCTTTGACACCGGTGAGTGTTCCAATTAACAGAACGCGCAACGGCTTCTCACTCGATACCGGGTGCGCTTTGACCGTCCACGAGTTCGACTGGATTTGGCTCGTGGGGGACGACGATCAGGTTGGCTCGTGGAAAATAGCGCGCGACCCGACTTTTCACGTCTTTCGACGGGCAGATCACGCGCGCCGCATTCTCGGCGAACCAGGCGTGGCCGGTCCGCCATTCCCGGATGTCGCGCGCGCCAAAAGGGACATTCCAGGCGATGCAGCGGTTGCATTGCTCCTCCCCGAGCTCTCCGCAATACTGGAAAACGTTCGGTTCATGAAGGTGCATTTGCGGGCAAATCAAATAATAGTCGTGCACCGTCCAATCGAAGGGAACGGCGAGGCCATCTATGAGCCAACGTAGGATCGATTCTTGCCCTATGATTTGATGGATATGCATTCGATCGATCTCGAAAGCGCGCAGCCATTCGAGCAATAAATCACGCTCATGCTCCATCAACTTCATTGGCTTGTGCGGCATCGCAGGAACCGTCAGTTCCAGCCCGCTCTCGATGATGCGCAAAACAACCACATTGACGGACCCGCTCACCGCATCAATCAGATCTTTAATGTGCCTCTCAGTGCCTCCTCCCCACTGATGCGTAACCATCAAAATCGTTTTCAGATGCGAAGAGCGGGCCAATGCAACTGCAATCGCCTTTCCGTGCGCCGCTACCCGCAGACGCCGGCGAAACGCGCCTCGCTTGTCGCGATTCAATGGATGCCGCCAGATGGCATTCATATTGATCATAAATGACATGTTCAAACCCAGCCTTCGATCCCTTGAGGAGGCTGACAGGCGTAGAAGAGTCGCTTTGGTCATCGCGGACAGAATGAAGCCCGGCCTGGCGAATGCCGCCTAAATCGCCCCTGTCTGTCGAGACCAGATTGGGTCAATTTTTTGGCCGACACGAGCACGACACGAGCGGGAAGCCCTTTCCAAACTGGAAAAATCTGCTAACAATACAACCGACCTGGTGGCGCTACGAGATGCACCCGTCTCTTGGCCCGCGCAAGGAAGATTTTCTTGGGGAGGGCATTGAAATGACCACCACATCCGTATGGAAGAATCCGAACGGCGGCGTGTTCACTAACCCGACAGACTGGACCAGCGGCGTCCCCAATTCCGGTAGTTCCGACGCTATCCTTTCAACGCTGACCCTACCCTACATCGTGACGACGACCAACGCGCCCAACACCCTCGACTTCCTCGAGGTGGACCCGAATGTCACGCTCTCGATCGTCGACGGCAGCACGTTCTCGATCGATTCCACCGTCAATCCTTATTCCAACATCTATGTTTTCGGGACGATCACCGTCGGCCCGGACTCGACATTGGAGCTCGGGGGGAGCGCATCCGGTGATAGCGCCGAAATTAACGGGCCGGGACTCGTCGTCGTGGCCGGCACCGGGATCACTGCCGGCACGATCGCGACCATGCAGATCAATGCGCCTTACATGGGGCTCTACGGCGGCGCGCGTGTCGCAGTGGGCTACTACGGACAGATCCTCGGCTCGACGACCGGCGCCAGCAATTTGACTGTCCACAACGGCCTCGTTTTCGGCGCCGGCTATATCGGCAACGGCGCGAGCGTGCCCACGGGTGACGGCCTGACGCTCGATGTCACCGCGCTCGGCACGATCGACGCTACCGGCGTCACCAGCGCCATGGTACTCGAGACGGGCTCCAACGCCATCACCAACGGCGGCTTGATCGAGACGACCGGCGCCGGCGGGCTGACGATCGACAGCAACATGTATGAGAATGGCAGGCTGGCGGCGGCAGGAACGGGCGCGCTGACGATCAACGGCGCGCTGGTCCAGGGATTGGGAAACGTCAGCACGAGCAGCACCGGGTCGATCGTGCTCCACCACGGCCAGTTGTCCATCGGCGGCCTCGTCGACATCGGATCGACGGCTGCGGCGGGCGGAACGCTGACCACCACCTCGGGGGACGTGCTCGGCCTGCTCGCGAGCTCGGGAGACAGCTTCGCCGGCGCGGACGTCCTCACCGCCGACGTCTACAATTATGGCGCAATCAACGTCGCCAACGACTCGACTCTGAATCTCAACGCGACCGTGATCAATTCGAGCACGGGCCGGTTGACGCTGGCCGGTTCGACCGGGCCGACGACACTGGAAGTTTATGGCAGCGGCGCAACCGTCTCTGGCGGCGCCGTCCTTCTTTCCAACAGCGTAGAGAATTCGATCGTTAGCGACGGAGCCGGGACGCAGCTCAGCAACGACAGCGCTATCGTGGGTGCAGGGACGATCGGGGACGGTTATCTGCGACTTTATAACTCGCCTGTGGGTCGTATCAATGCCTACGAATCGAACAGCCTCACGATAGAAGCTGATGCCCTCGCAGTCGCCGCAGGCAGCGAGAGTAACGACTACAATGCCGGCATCGTCGCGACGACGGGGTCGGGAGGCCTGACGATCGACGGCGCGTTCGACAACGCGGGCTATCTCGAGGCGATCGGGACGGGTGCGCTGACCTTGAATGGCGAGGATCTTGCAATAGACCCCAGCGTCTATTCCGGCGGCGGCATCGTGGAGACGGTCGGTAGCGGGTCGATCGTTCTCGAAAACAATGCCGAGGTAACTTCACAGGCCTATGTCTCGATTTCCGCCGGCGGCACGATGAGGACCACCAGCGGCGACACGGCCGACACGGTGACGGACAACGTCATCAGTTATGGCGCGTTCAATGTCGCCCACAATTCGGCCGTCATCGTCGATGATCACTGGCAGAATTTCGGCTCAGTGAATCTCATCGGCTCCGCCGCGGGCGCGGCGCAGATCGACATCGAAACGGGCAAGGATTGGACGCTGCTCGGCGGCGGCACGGTCACCCTGAACGGCTTCAACGACTCGATCGTCAGCCAAGGCGCGGGGACGGAACTGAGGAACCGCGGCAATACGATCGAAGGCGCGGGCACGATCGGCGACACGAATATGACGATCGAAAACGATTACGGCTCCACCATCGACGCGCTGGCTGAGAGCTCATACAAGACGCTCACCCTCGACGCCACTGCCTACGATTCGTCCACGCAGACGACCTACATCAACAATGGAGGCATCGTCGAGGCGAGCGCGGGTGCCACTTTGGATATCGACAGCGCGATGTATAACGCCAGGTACCTCATCGCCAATGCCGGCGCTTCCGTTGTTGCGCAGGACGCCGTCTATGGACCCGGCCTCTCTGTTATCCGAGGCAATGGACAGATCGAGTTCGCGGCGGAGGCGGATAACGACGTGTACTACCAGACGGGTTCCGGCGGCCGGCTCATCCTCGACGATTCCGCGGCGTTCTTCGGCAACATCTACCAACTCGCCGCCGGCGACTCGATCGATCTGAGGGACTTCGCCTACACCGATGCAGCCGACATGCACCTTTCCTCCAGTGCCGGATTCGGCACGTTGGACGGCGCTCTGTCCATCACCAACAATTATCTATCAGGGGGCACGAGGCAAAGCGCAAATCTTTATCTGGAGGGGAATTACACGGCCGCCTATTTGACCGCCAACCATCTCGCCTGGACCTTCTCAAGCGATGGGCACGAGATCGGCTCGACTGGTAAGGATGGAACCACCATCACACTGGCATCGACCGTCGCCTGACGGAGCGACCATCGATCACGGATGGCGCATTTTGGACTGCGCCTCGGCCGCGTTTCCGGGCGAGGCGCTAGAGCGGAATCCGATCAAGCTGTATCATGTTCAGGATGTTGGCGGCGGCTTTGTCTGTCGCTATCATCGTGCGCGGGGCGAGACCCACAGCCTCGCCCCTTAGTCGCCCGTGCTGTTGCCCTGGGCGGACTTTTTCGCAGCCGTGCGGGGCAAGGTTTGCGGATCTGGCCGGGTCAGCCGCCTAGCCATCCCATCGGCCGCCATTGCTTCGATTAGACTTGCCAGGGCCGTTAGACTGAGAGCAGCGTGCCTAAGCGGGAGTCTCGCAAGGCCCGGGAGGGACTCGACGACGCACACCAAGACGTCCAAATTCATTTTGGCCACAGTCTGTCTGTTTAGTGTCGGAGTCTCGACTGCGGCGAAAGCAGGTACGGTCGAAATATTCCATGTTGAGGGGTCATTTGCGGATGAGGGCGTGAACTCGGCACCGTCTCCCATCGCAATATCAGGTTCGCTTAAAGTGGATGCTACAGATGACGATGTTATTAGTGCAAATATTAAGAGGCAGTTAATATATTTAGATCAAGTCCGGCGCGTTTAGATCAAGTCCGGCGCGTTTCAAGTGATATGCTATAAAATATTACGCCTTGTCGTTAGCGGATATTGAAATATTGTTTTGATTCCAGCCTCCTTATTCGCGATAACGGGCATGACCAACGATCCTCTCGACGCCATGAAAGCCCGCTGGAACCATATCCAGGGCACTCTGTTTCCTTGGCTTCGTGAGGAAATCGACCCGATGACCGAAGCGCTCGGGCGGCTCGTCACGACCCTCGACGTGATCGGCCTCGAGGCCTTCGTTCCCGAACCGCCCCGAGGCCCCGGCCGGCCGCAAGGCGATCGCCGCGCCCTCGCCAGGGCCTTCGTCGCCAAGGCGGTGCTGGGCGTTCCTACCACCACCGCGCTGATCGAGCGCCTCGATGTCGACAAGTCGCTGCGACGCATTCTCGGTTGGGAACGACGCTCGCAAGTGCCGTCCGAAGCGACGTTTTCCCGCGCCTTCGCGGAGTTTGCGCAGTCCGATCTGCCCGCCAAGATGCCGCGGCGCTGATCGAGCGCTCGCTCGGCGGGCGCATCGTCGGCGTGATCGCGCGCGACGCCTCCGAGATCGAGGCGCGCGAGAAGCCGGTCAAGACGGAGCCGAACGACAAAAGTGAGGATCCGTCGCCGCCCGATGGCGCTCAGCCGACGCGCAAGCGCGGACGCCGGCGCAAGGACGAGCAACGGCCAAAACCCGAGCCGACCCGGCTCGAACGGCAGACCACGCAGAACCTCAATCAGATGCTCGCCGATCTGCCCTCCGCGTGCGATGTCGGCTCCAAGAAGAACAGCAAGGGCTACAAGGAAACCTGGATCGGCTACAAACTGCATCTGGATGTCGCGTGCGGCCAAATCCCGGTCTCGTGCGTACTGACCTCGGCTTCCGTCCACGACCCGCCGGACTTGATCCGGGGGTAGGTCGCCATTCCCTTGATGACCATGACCGGCGCCCGCGTCTCCTATCTCTACGATCTCATGGATGCGGCCTACGACGCCGCCGCCATCCATGACCACAGCAAGGCGCTCGGCCATGCGCCGATCATCGATCGCAACTTTCGCGCCCAGCACGAAGCCAAGGCCGAATGGGCCAAAGAAGTCGAGCGCATGAAACTCATCCACATGCCCGACCCCGACGACCGGCTCTTTGATTTTCGAACCATGGCCGAACGCGTGAACGCCCGACTGAAGGACGAATTCGGCGTGCGGGCCGTCCGCGTGCGCGGCGCGATCAAGGTCAAATGCCACCTCATGTTCTGCGTGGTCGCGCTCGCCGTCGATCAAATACTCCGCGTCACGCAGTTTCGGCCCGCGCCGGCCTGAGCCTCGGCCGCTCACAACGCCTAATGAAGGCGAAATGCGATTCCGATACCGACGTCCACGGGCTGTGGGTGCCGACCGCCGGCGTCGACAATGCGGCGACGATCCTAAGAGACGGCATAGGCGGGCCCGACCTCGGCCAGTCGCCGGCCATGGTGGCGGAGGTTGACCGGGTGACGGAAGACGGATGGTGAGCGCCACCGTTGGTTGATAGCGACGATGGCGGCGATCAGGCCTTTCGAAAACGAGACTTAGTTAGCCCTAGCCCAATAGGGCAAAAGTCTTGGCGAGCGCTGGTTTGGCGTCTGGCTGCGGGTGCGGCTAATGGGTGGCCGTATTGCCCGCCCTAGGGATGCGATCGAACCTCGCCGACAGGGTCGCCTGTGCGCGCCGGGGATGGCTGGCGCCTGTCGTCGTCGCGAAGCTCGATCGGCTCGGCCGCGACCACCTCCACTTCATTTCCGGCCTGGTGGCGCAGAAGACGCCGTTTCTGGTCGCCGATCTCGGCCCCGACGTCGAGCCGTTCCTGCTACACCTGAAAGCCGCCCTCACCGAGAAGGAGCGCGCGGTAATCTCTCAGCGAACGAAGGCCGCCCTCGCCGCCGCAAAGGCCCGTGGCGTTGAGCTGGGCGGCCCTACCGGCCTGCCGCCCAAGGTCACGCCTGAGCAAAGGGCCAAGGGCTCTGCGGCCACCGCTCAGCTTGCGCGCGATTTCGCCGAGCGTCTGCGCCCTGTGCTCGCCGGCCTCGACGGCCAATGCGGCGGCCCGGGAGTCTCAAGCGCCGCGGCGTCAGCACGGCCAATGGTGGCGTCTGGTCCGAGGCGGCGGCGTGATTCGCCTTGCGATCAGCAGAGGCGTTCGGGGCGATCGCCGCGACGCTCCCGCTTGGCATCGAAACGATTTCTGGCGATCCGTGGCAGGAACGTCAGGCATCAGCCAGCTAAGCGACGCCCGCGGGCGAGGATGTTGACAGTTTTAAGATCCACTGGGTTGTGGCAGTGAGGCTCGCATAGCAACTCGTCCGGTGGCTCGTTTGCGATAAAGTTGCGCTGCCACAGCTCCACCTCAAAACCCGCCTCAACGATGAATTGCCTCAGCATGAATGGCGTGATCTTGTTGAGGCCGGAGTGGGGGCGGCCAGTCGAAAAGAACTCCTGCGGGAACACCTTGAGGAACTCGTCGGCATAGATGAGATGAGCCCACGGGCGGGCTCGCTTGTAAAGCGGACAGAGCGTGCAGTTGAGCGGCGTGAGGGCATTCTCGGTCGCCGCATCCCACGCCCACGGCCCGTTCGCCATCAAACTCATTCTGAACTCGGAAGAGACCGAACATTTCTCCACGTGCTCCCAGCAATGCGGGCCCGGATAGGCGAACCCCTGTGGCCCTTGCACGACCATAAAGCCGTCGTGATGCCCGCACGGCTGGTAATAGTTGTCATGGGCCGTGAAGAACGCGCCGCCCGGTCTCAGAATTCGGTAGAGGACCTGAAGAACTTCGGCCAGGTTCAGGACGTGTTCGGTTACGGAGCTTGCCACGATCAGCTCGAACAGGCCGCAGGACTCGGCGGCGTAGCTTTCAACCGATCCTTTGTAGAAGGACAGACCTGGCACGTTCGCCAGGTGCTCCCGAAAGAAGGGCTCGTTAAGGCCGGTGTCGATCACCGTGACGGATCGGGCGCCGCGCTCGAGCAGCAGCAGGGCCAAAGAGCCGTAGCCTCCGCCGAAGTCCAGGATATCCCTCCCAGCGATGTCGCTCTCGATTACCGCACCTAGTCGATCCAGTAGCCGAGCACGCCCTTCAAATTGTCGTGGTTGGCCAGCCAGGCGGGTAGCGCGGCAAGTGACGCCGGCATGAAGCTGGTGTTCGTTTCAGGATGCGTCATGATTTGGTTCTCGGGAATGTGTCGAGCATAACGCTCGGCTCCCTCTTTAGCCCGCCGCCCGCCAGGGCCGCGCATGGCCCTGGCGAGAGGTATAGCGACGTGATCTTCAGGGTTGCGCCGGAGAGCTGAGCGGTTGTCGCCGGAAATTGTGGTTATTTCCTGGGAAGTACCCGCAATTCTGTGCAGCTTTTTATCAGAAATCGAATTCAATTTCTGATTTGCGGCCGCCAAACGTCGCCTGTCACGGTCGAGGCGTCTCTGGAGCGCTAGAGTCGGGAAAGCCTGCTGAGGGGCTTTCGCCCCCTATGCCCCCAGGTGCGCCAACTCCCCAAAAAGCGGCCAGCGGTCAATTCTAGGCGTTTAACTAGCCTTCCGGCGGTGCTACGGTATCATAATACTGCACCGGGGCGACGACGCGCAACCCGCTCCCGTCGTTGCGACGATCAACCCATGGTGGACCGCGAGTTGATAGATTTTCGCGCGAGCCTGTGGGTTGGGGCGATGGCCTTTAAGTTTCCAACGGTAGAATGAGCTGCGCGGCGCTTCGAGCGCCTGGATGAGATCCCGATTGAGACGATAGAACTACGCGAGGCGGTCCAGCAGCTCCGGGATGGTGGCGGCGAGTTCAGCTTCCATGGTCAGCGGGGACGGGCGCATCAGAGGATGTGGAGTCTCATCCTTGCCGCGACATCGGGCAAGTCCCTTGCGTCTCCTCCGCGTGCCTTTAAGCGATGGTTCGCCCGATCATCTAGACTAATCGGAGTTCTCGTGTGCGGCGGCGCAGCGGGTTGCTCTGACGTGACCAGCGCCGGACAGGTCGCCGGTCTTCACCGGAAGATGCCGGTCGGCTACCGTGGGCCCGGGCCGGAGGTGTCCCCGATTTTCACCAGAAGCGCCGCATGCCGGTAACCGGCCGAGGCCCATTCCAAAACCGGAATTGGCCAGCGCGGGAGAGCCGGCGGCCGGGGATGTAGCTGGTTTTCACCGGAAGCGCGCCGGATGCCGGCGCTAGCGACGTGCCCGCGGTCTTGGGAACAGTAGCCGTGGGTTGAAAAACTAATCATCGTTTGGCAGCGCACAGCGGATCGTATGACCTTCCTTCTGCCAAATTCAGGGCGGCGACATCCATTCTCGTGATCCATTCCACTCTCGGCGTCGCACCTTGTTGCCCAGCTTCAACCGCCACGACGCCTGCCCCGTGCGCTGTTGGTCTTCCTGATCCATACCAACCAGGCTTTGACTGATCTTCAACAGTCTGCGAAGCCAAGTCTCTGATAGAGCGTGCAAAACCGCGCTATGGTTAGCGCGTGGCACTACAAAACAAAAAATACACGTAAATCAAGTGTCCACAATCTGCCGCAGGGTCGGCGGCAGGGCGACGCCGAGGGCGGACAGCGCGAGGCTGGCGCCTTGGCGCGGGGCCGAGCGCAGAAGGAAGCGCTTGCCGTCCTGTTCGACCTCGGTCTCGGTGAGCGAGTCGAGATCGGCGATCACGGCGGGCCAGGAGGCGCGGGCGCCCTTGTCGACTGCTGCGAGGCGGTCTTCCAGCTCCTTCTTCAGCACGAGCGCGAGGAAGCTGCAGGCGACGTGGCCGCGGATCGTTCGTCGAGCTTGTGGTAGATCGGCCGCGTGTCGAGCAGACTTTTTGTCGTTCGAAAAGTTCGCTCCACGGTCCAGAGCTGCTTGTAGACGAGCATCGCCTCCAGAGGCGAGAGGTTCGCGTTGGTCTGCAGCACGAACACGCCGTCGAATTTTGCGTCCTCCTCGACCTTGGCGCGGTCGATGGCGAAGCCCTCACCCTGCGGGTCCTTGAGAAAGCGGCGGTACCCCTTGTTGCCGACGAGGCTCTTGTCGCCCTTCTTCAGCTGCCGGTCCAGCGCGGCGACAATGGTCGCGCGATTGGCGGCGTCCTTTTTCATCTCGTCGAGGTTGCGGCAGACGACGTAGCGCCGCCCGGCGAGCGTCACGGCCTTCGCCTCGTAATCGACCTCACGCCTCGGCTTCATCAAGACGAAGGGAACGAACGGCGCCGGGTCGTCGAGCACGAGGTCGCGCACCAGCTTGTCGGTCCGCTCGCGCACGCCCAGGACATAGAGGAGCTTGCGCGCCTCGAGCTCGGCGATCGTCTCGGCGCTGATCATGCCGCGGTCGGCGAGGACCCAGACGCGGTTGATGCGGAAGCGCCGCTGCAGGCGATCGATCGCCGGGATCAAGCTGTTCACCTCGGCGGTGTTTCCGGGCCACATCTCCGTGCACACCGGGCGGCCGTCGCCGTCGAGCAGCACGGCCAGGATCATCTGGTTGAGGTCGGGCCGGTGGTCTTTCGAGAACCCGCGCCGCCCCAGCGTCTGGCCGCCCCGGCCCCCCGGCCTTGATCCGGGGGCTCGTCGTATCCATGAACACGATGTCGAGGGTGGTCAGGAGGTCGCGCCGGCAGGCAAACAGCTCCTCCTCCAGGACGTCTTTCACGCAGCGCGGCGAAAACGGCGTCGCGCCGTCCTGCTGGTCTTTCGGCAACTCCTCGCCCAGCCACGCCATCGTGCGATAAAGATGATGCAGCTCGATCCCGCCGACGCCGTCGATGCGGTATTCCTCGCGCCAGCGGTCGGCCGCGCGGTCAGAGCCGCCACAGACGAGACGGTGCAGCACGGTCAGGAACCCCGCGCGCTCCAGCGGAAAGTCATGGCTGCGCGCTCCCGCCAGGCGCTCGATCACGGCCCGGCAGCCGGTCTCCTCCCACACCCGCTCGAAGGCGAGCGCCGGACCGATGCGGCGCGTCGAGATCGCCGTCGCCTCGCCGCGGCTGAACCCGTCGAGCACGATCGCCTTCTCGGAAAAGCGCGCCCCCGAGCGCAGAAGCCGCTCCAGTTGCCCGCTCGCTTGCAGTTCATCGATCCTTCCCAGCGTCGCGACCACCTGCTGGCGGACCGCGGCGCCCTCGCGCCGGCTCTCGACGATCTGCAGATAGGCGCGGCCGCCCGAGGTCTTCTTGCGGAAATACATGGCGGGGAGCCCGCGACGCCGACTCAATGCCGGTGCGCACATAATCTGCTTGTCAGCACCAAAAATCAAGCAAAATAGACGAAAGACGTGGCACTACACCGCCGCTCGAACCAAACTATATCAGTGCATTACGAGCCGTACCCGTGCTCCAACTGTCGAAGATCAGTTTGAATACCCATCGATAGCGCCGGCGGCCGCCGAAAGATATCGCGAGGCTAGCCTCCGCTTATTGTCAAATTTTCCTTAAAAACAGGCTAACTATTCGCTGGTAAACGTGAGGTAATGGGCTGGTCTTTACAGCATTTCCTGTGTTAGTAATAAATATACCTCAATAAACTATGCAGACGGTGAGGCCATCAGAGCAGCAAATTTGGCCGTATTTACAAGAACCGTTCTTTCGCGAAGCGTCGAAATGTCGCAGCTCGGTAACCGCTTGATCGCAACTGAGGCCCAGAGTTTTAAGTCTAGACGTGAGCGGGCTCCAAGCAATAATAGAGCGTCTAGCGTTAACTCCCTATACAACGGACTGCGGAATTCAAGTGGGATATTGGCGGTTTCGTTCAGCCTCTCATATGAAAAAGACTCACGTCCGAGCCATTGCCGGAGGTTCCAAGCGAGACGATCATTTTCGACAATGTCGACGAAGTCAAAATCATTTAGTCGATCCAATGCCTCAGAGAGTAACTGCTCGTCATTGTCCAGGGCTATGAAGTGATCACCAGGAACTAAAGGATGAGGCCAGAGAAGCAACCGCAGCGCCACGTTGTCGGTATTGCAGGCTAACAGTGGTTCGTCCAGGAAACGCTCAAGAGGAAGGCGCCCGTATCTCATACGATCCGCCCAAGCGCCCGAGGCCTTTAGTGTTAAATCGGTCTGCTGACGCAAATATAACCAAAGGGACATTAACCTTGATACTGGCTCGCGCAGCGTGGTGAGAAGATTTGCGCTTGGATAGGCCGAGCGAAGGGTTGAATACGCAAAGTGTCCCGCGACTAGCTCAATCTTCTTCGGAAGATCAGCCGGAGATAAGTAAACTTGGTTGAGGAGTCCCGCATCGAATGAATAGAAATCGTTGAAATCGCCGAACAAAGACCGATCATAGCCTTGGACTGTAAGAGATGGCTGCACGGTTGCCCGTAGTGCGTGGGTCACGGAAGAGCCAGAAGTCTTGGGTATGTGCATAAAAGCGATTGTGTTTGATGTCATCTCGCGACCAAGTCTGACGAATTGTTTGATATTCTGTTCTCGGTCGCTATCGCTCGATTTTGGGACGGAATTCCCCGATCGGGAAGCACAATAATGTAGTGTAGAGTTATCCCCATGCAACTATACGCGACGGACCTTACTCACTCAAAGTACGACGAGTCTCGTATAACCGCAATTTCCAAGATTTGATCGGTGGCTCACTAATTTCCGAGGAGGCCGTGACCATTGACCGTCATTACTTCGGTATAAGTCGAGGCGCGTTCGACGGGCGAGGCCCGCCATCGCGACGCACCAAGCCTGAGCACCCACTCTCCTTTGTTCGTAAAGGGTCTCAGGCGCAACTTTACCCGACAATTTCCAACCTCATCAACGAGCGCTGCGCGGCCATGCTGCACCTTGCCCGGCTCTCGCGACGAAAGCCCAAAGGCTTGGACGCAGCTCAGATTGGCAAAGCTTGATTGAATGATTGTGCCGCGCCCCGCCCGAAGCCGTATACGAAGCTCGTCGGACCCCTCGCAAGGAGTCGAAGTCACATCAATCCTCATCATGTCATCCGCGGGCGGTCCTGCGTCATGAAGAATTATGCAAGACTGGCACTTGTCCGGCGTCGTTGAAACATCCGTTAGCTTGGCCCTAAGATGTCGCCGCCGTTCGCCCCGCCACACCTCGACAAGGCTCGTTTCATTGAGGTCGCCGAGACCGCCGTCAGAAATGTTCAGATTGTAGTCCCAGCAGCAGGCCGCCACTTTGCCGTCAGACTGAATTTGCATTCCGGTCTCAAAATAATTGCACTCGCTCAGCCGATTGTCCTTCGACTTATTGACGAAGTAGTAACCGGTGTGGCTTTCAGGATCGTCGGACCAGTCGACCGCCAAAGCGTCGCAAAACTGATCGAGCCCCGGATCAAGAAAAGAGTTAAACAATTCGTATGACGCGTGGACCTCGTGCTCATTTTTGGTCGTCCTAACGTACTTAATCTCAATCCTTGTCTTATGGCTGGACTCGCTTCGAAGCCGCACGAATTCTCGGATGTTGCTTAGCACCCTTTCGTAGCTGCATCGCACTCGATGCGCTTCGAACACCTCTTTGGTGGCACCGTCAAATCCGACAACGATCTGACGGATTCCCGCATCGAGGATGGCTTTGGCGCTCTTCTCGTTCAGGAATTGTCCGTTGGTATACAGCAAGGTCAAATCGGCAAGGCCGTACTTCTTCAGCGCTGCGAGCCGCTCGGCAAGCTTCGGATCTTGCAGAATTTCGGCGTTTGCCGAATGGATGATGGCGGAAGGACGAACGGCCCACCCGCTGATTTGCGCGAGAATATTCTCGTAGAGATCCTGTTTCATAATAGCGGCCGGTCGAATGGATCGGTCGATCTGCCATTCGCCATCAAAGAGTGGGCAGAACGGACACCGGGCGTTGCAGACGTTCGTGGTGTCGAGCAGTACGACATCGGGCAACTGTTCGATCATTCCGAGAGCCCTGAAGCGCGAATAGAGGTTGGATCGTTTGATTGCGGCGAACTCGATTGCGACGCGTTCGCCAACTCTCCCGTTCCGGAGGTTTCCTAAAGAGAAAGGCTTGCGAGATCAAGTGCTCACTACCAGCCGCCGAGATTGCGCTCGATATCGACAAGCCGAGAACCACCCCTGAGGCTGTCGTCTGTGTGGCCGCATGCTCCGCCATAGCGGCCACGTCGCACTTGACTCAACACACCGCGGCCCTCGTAAAGGCGATATTACACTTTCCATACCTCGTACAAGGAGTAGATTGAGTGGGCGCGCTGATTCGCCCGCTGGAAGAACTAGGATTGGGCCTTAGCTGGCGCGGCTCAATGGTAGTTGGCATGACTTGGATCTATTTCGATGAGAGTGGCGAGCACGCCAAGGAATCCGGGACGCTTCGTCGTCTAACTTTGGGGTGTGGAATAGCGCCTCTTTCTAACTGGTTGGCACTCACAGACGAATGGAACGATGCTCTTCGTGATGAGGGGATAGCCGTCTGGCATATGGTTGATTTTGAGGCGAGGAGAGGGCCGTTCGCGGATTGGGACAATGAAAGGCGGAAGCACGTCCTTACCCGCCTTCTTGGTATTACTGGGCGTCATGTTTCCTTGTTCTGGGGGTTCAGCGACTTTCCAGCCGACATTCGTGGTGTTGCGGGCTTTCGCAATGCTTATCAGGCGAACTTAATAAAAACCTTGAAGGAGTTGGTGTTCCAAGTTAATGAGATTGGAGAACCACCGATAAAGCTAGTTTTTGCAAAACACAAGAATATATCTGCTGAATGGATAGGACGATATTTTGACTTTTTTAGTTATTGGCTTGGCGATAAAGTAGAATTTGCTGGCTTCGGGGACCCGGATAAATTACCCCCATTACAAGTCGCCGACGTTATAGCCTACGAATTTTCGCGCACTGCGCGAGAGCATCGGCCAATTAAAGAGCGCTATCCATTGCTGAAACTTGCTGGAATGGCGAATACGTTCACTTTATTTCATGCTTCGACGATTGCTGAGCGGCGCATTTGGAATCGCGATGTCCCAAGCGCTTGGAATTAGGCCTCGCCACCGAAGAGAAGGCGCGATCGAAATCTGCTGCTTGCTCTGACGCACCAACCTTTTTCGCCGTCTCCACAAAGCGCTTATGGCGCTCGGCGTCGGTGAGTTTGGGCTTTTGCGATTTTTTTTTTCGAGGTCATATGGGCGCTCACATAGGATACATTCGTTCCGACCGGGAGCGTATAAATTCTGTCCTTAGCCAACTGGCAGCGTCAATACGCACGCTAGCTGGATCGACAGTCGCTAGAACGAGCGTGTCACTTGAATTTTCCTGTTCCCTTGGCATAGGCGACGGTATTGAGAAGGTGGATGTCGTTGCGTGCCCCAGTCTCCCGCTGATACCTGATGAAATCGTCCGCGCAAAGTTCGACAAGGATAACTTTGTGCCCGGCGCTCCCAGCCTCCCAGTTTGCGATCTGCTTAGACTGGAGATAGAGCCATTTATCATAGGAACTGGCTGGGTAATTGTCGATGAAACCTCTGAGGGCGTGATGGTCCGCCTCCGTGATCTTGGGAAGATAGAGATTTGCCATCGCGTCAATCCTCCCAATTTCTCCTAATGGGGCTTTTAGTGCGCCGCAGTCGTTTCATAGGTAAGGCGCTTTCCCTTGACGCCGAGAAGCGCACGTTCGGCGCGGTCTTCGTCATCATATCCGGTCTTGATCCGATACGAGTAGCGGAAATCGAACTGATGGAGAAATAACCCTCGGCGGTATTGCTGTGAACCTTAAGGCCGCTCATGTGATCGGTCCAGCCGTACTCGCCACGGGAGTGGTCGGCGGAGTGGTGCGAAGCGAAGTGAGCGCCGATCTTGATGTAATATGCCGATCTTGGTGTAATATTTGGCCTCGTCAGTCATCAAGTGACTTTCGCGAGCGATGTTGTCGTGAACGATAGGGCCGATATCCTTGGCGCTGACGCGCTCGACATGGAAGCTTTGGGCCGAGCCGCCGCGCTCCACGAGAGTAAGAACAGCGTTCTTGTGGCGGTAACCTTGCTTGATATCGAAGCCTTCCTTGCGGCCGATGAAAGTTTCGTCGGACTCAACGATGCTGCCAGAGCCGCCCATGGGCGAAAGATCGCCGTCTCGCATAGCCTCGCGGATGCGATGGCTGAGAAACCAAGCGGTTTTCATGCTGCAAGACAGGGTCCGCTGGATTTGGTTGGTCGACATGCCTTTCTTGCTAGCGCACATCAGATGGATGATCTGCAGCCAAAGATGCAACGGAAGGTGGGAACTCTCAAAGATGGTTCCCTGACGAACAGTGAACTGGCCCTTGCACTCGTAGCACTTGTGAAGGCCAAGGCGGGTGGTCTTGCCCTGCATCTTGCGAATGCGCTTCGCGTCGGCATTGCCGCAGTGCGGGCAAACTGGCCCATCGGGCCAAAGCTTGCTTTCAACGTGAGCGAAAGCGGAACCCTCGGTTTGAAACTGAGGGGCGTTGAGAACGGAACTGGCCACGGGAAATCTCCTATGTCCATATCCCCACATTATGCGGGGCGGTATGTCAAGTGTAATATCGCCCTCGTAAAAGAGCCAAGGTGAGTATGGGATAGGGTCACGGCGGCGGGTGCAAACCGGCGCGACTGAGGCTTCGATGCAGGTAGACCGCACGCTCGACGAGCGAGTGCTATCGCCAAAGTGGTTCTACCAATACGAACTGCCCAGCTGCAAGGTCGTAGAGCAGTACATTCCGGCCGAAGTTGACCATATTCATACGAACTCGCGGGGAGATGATGTCGATCGGTACCCGATAAAGGGGGCTCCTCGCTATTCCGAGTGGGTAAAGCCGCGGCGTTCGAATGACAGCTTGAGAATGAAAATTCGTCAACATGATCCCAACCGATAGCGTTTGCCGGTAAGCGTCGGATAGCCGGCTCGGAGGTCGATGGCTTAAAACCAAGGGAACCGCAGGCGCTTTCCGCCTACATTCAATGGTGCCGCTCACAGCGAGGACTTGCGAGGCACTGCTTGCCTCTCCGAAACCGACTTGGCGGCAAACCGCGAGGCATTGGCGCTACGCTCTTGCGATACGGACATGTGGACACGCGGCACCACTCTTGCCCACTCGAGACAGCGAGGAGCCACAAAGGGCCTGGCATCGTCGAATAGGCACGTCGCTTGTTGCAACGATATTGAGAGCTCTCGCGCCTGCAGGTTAATCCCGAGGGCTCTCATGGCTCGAGGAGTGGGCTGCCGAGGCGCGCTGGAACAAGCTGAGCGGGGCCTCCGACCGCGGCAATCCCAGTCATACACGGCCTTGGCGATGAACTACGGACTATTGTCGGAGCCGATATGCCCAGGCACGCCGCGCAAGTTGAAGAACATAGACGCGGGCTCGAGGTCGACGGACGCGGTCTTGCGCTGAACCTAACCCCGTGCCAACTTTGGTCCCGAGGAAAGAAGATGAAGGATTTCTGCGACGAGTTCCATCAGGACTTCGGCGGGTTGATTCTTGGCATCCGCCCGTTGCTCGCCGACCAGCCCCCGGAGCTTGTGGGCGTCGTGCTGGCCGATCTCACCGCGGCTTGGCTCGCGATCCATAAACTAGATGATACGGAAAAGACCGCAAAGTGGCGCGAAATTCTGCTCGAAAAGCACCTCCAGGCGATTCGCGCCATGATCCCTGGGAAAGAAAAAGATCTCGCTTCGCGAGCGACAAGAGCGCCTTCGAGGCACTAGACTAAACTCAATCTTCGCGGGTCCGGCGCTCCAAGCCATCCTCAGGCAGCGCCGCTCGCCTCGCAAGCCGGTCTCGATCAGCTCCGCCGGCGCGCAGGTGACGCTGCAGCGCGCGCCGAATTGCGCGCGTCCGCCATTAAAGACCCGTCGCAGTCTTCGAGCCTGTAGCCCGCAGCTGTTACAGCCGCGCCGAACAGGCGCTCGACGGCATGCTCGAGGCCGCCGTCGAGCAGCCCCTGCTCTTCCGGGAAGGCCTCCGAGAGCTTCAGCCTGCGCAGCGGCGCGAGCGCCTCGGGGCGGACCCAGAACATCGTTCCGCCGAAGAAATCCAGGCGAAATTTTTCGGCGGGAACGCCCATCTTTCCCGCCAGCTGCAAAACGCGCTCGGTGTTGACGGACCATGACAGCGCCTCCGAATAGTCCTTGTTCGGCAGGCGAAAGGCGCTGGGGCCGATCATGCCGATCGTCGGGTCGGAATCGAACATTTTCACGATAGATGGGGCGAGGCCTGGCGCGGCGAGAAGATCGAACAGGAGCCGCCTGCGCCAGAGCGAGCCCAGGTGGGATTTTCGCCCGCCGTCGCTCGACTTCTTGCCGTGCACCTTGCAGACGAAGCGGTAGCGGTCGAGCCGGCCCCGCTCGAGTAAGACGAGGAACGGGCGCACGTCGCGGCCGCGGTTCTCCATCACTTCGACCTCGGCCTCCGGAAAGTCGCGGCGGATCGCCTCGATCAGGCTTTGCCGGCCGGGGACCGTGGTGACGATGAGGTCGAAGGGTTCGCTCAGCGAGGCCAGCACCCCGGCGAGATCGGGCCAGGTCTCCTCGTAATAGATGTGGGCGACGACGGCGGTCGCGTTCGGCCCCGCGCGGCGAGGCTCGCCGACTGGCCGAGCCTCCTCCGCCGCCCATCCGCCGATGAGCTCGGGATGGGCGCTGATCAGATCGCCGTCGAGCGGCGCTCCGATGGCGACCATGTGCTGGTTGAAAGTGGTGAAGCGCTTGCGCTCCGGCTTCGGGCCGACCGAAAAGACCGAGACCCCCTCGAAGCGGAGGTATTTCTTCTTCTTGAACAAGAGCGCCAGGCGAAGCCGGAGCCAGAGCGAGGTCGCAAGGCCGAGCTTCTCAGCGACAAAGTCCCCGGCCTCGATCGAGACATCCGAGGCCGAGGTCGGAACGACGACATAGTCGAGGCCGGGCGAATGCGGCAGGAGAAGGTTCCGGCGGACCTGGCTGACCTCGATCCTGACGAGAGACACTGCGTCGTCCGGTTTCCGCCAGTTGGAGCGCAGCCGAAAGACCCGGTGGAAAAGCGCAGCGGCGGTCACAAAGCTCGATCCCTCTTCGACCTCTTGGCCACGCGCGTCTCCAGACGGCGTCGCCACAGCGCGGGTCTTATCGCAATTCCGAGCGAAAACCGACTTGCGGCTGTCAGGCCGGCGTCTCCCCCTCAATTGCCGACCCTACGAGACAATGCTTGTCCAAGGGGCGGCGGTAGAAAATCGACTCCACCGACAGAACTTGCCACCGTTACTCGATCCGGTCCTTGGCGTTGTCGTCCAATGACAGCCGGTCGACCCTCGCCATTGGAGGAGCGGTGACATCGGGCAGAGATTCGGACAAGACCGCTTCCGATGGGTACGGCAATCTTGACCGCCGCCATAACTCGAGTGCGATTGGCAGGGGATCGATGCTGACCCCAGCCCACCATGATGCTTCATCGCCATAGCGGTGCAACTCGCGATGATGGAGACGGCAGACGGGTACCGTGTATTCATCGCTGACCTTTCGGCCGAGCGCTCGTGGCTGGGCAAAGCGAATGTGATGCGCTTCGGTCGGTGTTCGGCCACAGACAACGCAGGGCTGGGTGGCGACGAATTTGCAATGCAGTTTGTCGCGCAGGCGAATGGTCTTCGTCGAAACCGGACGTCGGCGTACGGTCGGAGCGCGAGAAAGGATCATAGGGGCTGCGGTTGCGTCTCCCATCGACGCAAGGAAAGGCTCTTCGTCCGAACGACCTGAGACTTGCTTCAGCACCGACTGTGATTGCTCCTCTCCGGCGGCGGACGCCGACTCGATTGTCGCGAGCCGCTCTCGGAAGCCGACCTCGACGAGGTCTGCGTCGGCGGAGGTCAGGGTGTTCTTCAGGGGCAGGTTCTTGTGCACCCAATCGGCGGCCGCTTCCGGCGATTGGAGCTGCCCAATGTCGGCGAGCAGCCCCTCCCGCGCCGCAGCAGACTGCTCTGGGTCGAGGATAGTCCGCGCCGGCCGAACGGCTTTCTCCTTGCGGGCGAAAGCCGTTGTCGCCGGCGTTGGCGATGCCGCCGATACCGCCGACGGTTCAGATCGCGTTTCGTTCGGCACCCTCTTCGGTTGGGTATCTGCGCCAATTGCCGGAGCGATGTTGTCGGCGGCGAATTTCCCATTGAGATCCGGCGCGTCGAGATCGTCCTCGCCCGCGATTCCGACCAAGGTGAAAAGGGCATAGCGTCTTGCGTATGTGAGTGCCGCCCCCATTCGACGAGGGGCGGCCGTCTCGCTAATCGGGCAGACCGGCCATTCGGACGACAGCCACTCTCCTGACGAGTGGGCGAGTGTCGTAGTGAGGCGGATGAGTCCTGCGTCCTGGTCGATCGCCGTCGCCTGAACGGTCGCGATCTCGTGCCCGCCAAGCGCCTTGCGCACGATGTCGAGGCCGCTCGAGAGCGCTGCATAGCGAAAGGTCTGATCTTGATCGCGGGGATTCGCCGCGCGAATTGTCGCGATCAGCGCCTTCTCCGGATTGGTGAGTTCCGCCTGAGCCTTCGCCAATGCCGCGGCGATTGCGCCAATCGTTTCACTCGACCGCTGCACGGCTTTCCTCCTGAAGCAGCAGATCGAAGCTGATCGCGCCCGACTTCGAGCGTTTGGCGCGAACGCCATGGCCCATGGCTTCCTTGGCGTCCTCCGGCATCAGGGCCTTGAGCTCGGCCTTGGCCCGTTCGTGGTCGAGGAAAGCCGACCGGCGTGGCGCAGAAGAGGCCGGCGAACTCGGCCCATGAGTTGGAACTCGCTCATGTCGACGATCCGGACCGCTTCGATCCGCGCTCGCGGCGGCTCGATCCCATAAGGCCGCGGCGTCTCTCCGGTCTGGACGCAGCGCCAGAACCTGCGTTCGGCGGTGACGAGAAAGTGCTGGTAGAGGGAGTCGGCGGGAATGGTCAGTTCGATCCACTTGCCCCCGCCGGTGATGATCGACAGCGCCGCTGACTTTGCGTTGGTGACCCACATGTTGTGCTGCAGCTGGGCCATATGCTTTTCGGCCGCCGCTTCTTCTGAGAACGACCACGGCAGCATGAACTTGGCTTCGAACACGGCGTCGAGGTCGTCGACGAACCCGTCGAGGGTGGCGGCCAGGAAGCGATGGACCGGATGCTGAACCCATCGCTGGACCTCGCCAACGGCGCGTCCGGTGTTACGCTCATACCAGTTGCGGTTGAGCGCCTCGGTGGCGACGCCGAGTTGGACGACGAGGTTGTCCGATAAGTCCTCGGGCTCCGCCTCGCCGCGCTTTTCCTTCCATAGGCGGATGAGCGCCGCTTCGTCCGGGCTCATGATGATCCTGGCGTCCGAACCGCCGATAAACTGGCGGCGGTCCGGCTTTATCGAATTCAGAGCTGTGTTAGGGTCCCGTTGGGTCATCTTCATGGAGCTTCCTTGCCTACCGATATTAAGACCTATGACACTGACACATGTGACAATGGCATATCCCGATGCCTGTGACAAGCGCACAAGTGAGAATGGCGCGAGCTGCGCTCAATTGGACTGTTCGGGACGTGGCAAAGGCGACCGGCCTCCACAGAAACACGATTATGAACATTGAGATTGGCCGCTATGGGGGAACCCGAGACTCTCTGGGGCTAATCGAACGTGCCTTTCAGAAGGCGGGCATCGAGTTTCTCCCTCAAAGTGGGGTCCGTTTTCACGAGCCAGAGGTCACTGGCGGGATCCGACAAGAGACGGCGCGGACTGGAGCATCAAAAGCTGAATTTTCACTACCGTATGATATGAAAAAGTCAACATCAACCTTAGAGCCGCTTTCAAGCGGCCAAATCCGCGCCGGCCGCGCCTTGCTACGGTGGAGCGCCGAAGAGCTAGCGCGTGCATCAGCTGTCGGGATAACAACGATTCGCCGCGCGGAAATCAGTGAGCATCGGACGGCACTCACGGCGGCGAACACCTTGGCTATCCGACATGCTCTCGAAGCAGCTGGAATCGAGCTCATCGCCGAAAACGGTGGCGGAGTTGGCGTGCGTCTCCGCGAGGCTCTGTCAAGGAAACAAAGCGGGGAATCACCTGTAATTCTCCGTGTTGGTGAAGGTCGAGGTCGGCAATCAGCCGCTCGCACAGAGCCGCCGATTGTTCGAGGGCCAGGGTGGGCGGAGCCAAATGAGCGGCGTCTCGCCTCTTCGGGCGCTCCCCGCCCTCTTCATCCTGCCGCACAACCGCAGCGCGGCTCGCGCGATCACAGCCGCCTTCGCCTGCAAAGCTGGCTACGGTTTCTGGATCGGCAGGTCCCGCCCGGAGCAGCCAAGCCTCCCCTTGCCGTGCCTCCCTTGAAACCGCGTCGACCTTCAGGTTGAGATTGGGGGCGTCCAGGTGCGGGACCCAGCGTTGGACGTCGTAAGGACGAGCTCGGTGCTGCGCTCATACCAGGTTGGATTGAGCCCCTGGGTGGCCAAGCCGGGCCGGACGATGAGATTGTCGCTCAAATCCTCTGGTTCGGCCCGCTGCGCTTTTCCCCAATGAATTGTCCGCCACTTTCAAAAGGTCGGCCTGCGAAATCGCGTTGTTTTTAATGGGAACTGAGTTCTTGGCGGAATGACCTCGAACGGGCCATCGCGACAGGCTTTCGGATGCCGAAACAAGCCTCAAAAAAAGCAATGTACTTACTACTTGATCCACAGGCGCCGCTGGCATTGGGCGTCGCAGTTCTGCTACTGTTCTCCTATGCCCAGTGATTCCCGGTGACAACGATGCAGAACATACGACGCCCCCACCCTTCACCTGTCCCCGTAGCCCCCTCACACGCAGGAGACGTTCTCGAGCGTGTGCTCGCGATTGCCGCCGCGCCATTGCTGCCCGGGGAAGAGCAGGATGACTACGCCGCGTTGGCCGAGCGCATTATCCACGCCTCGAGACCGAGAGATGCAATTGAGGAGTTTTTGATCCGTGACGTTGTCGACCTCACATGGGAAATCTTGCGCCTTCGCCGTGCTAAAAACGGGATTCTCAGGGCTTCTATGGGCGCCGGCGTAAACGGTGTTTTGGCCAGCTTGGGCCACGAGTTCTTTGAGAGTAAACAGCTCAGTAAAGACTGGGCGGCTGGAGACAGGAACGCGCGCAAGGATGTCGTCGCCATTCTCCGCAAGGCTGGCCTGACAATGGGAGAGGTGACGGCTGAGACGCTTGATCGCAAAATTGACAGTTTTGAGAGGCTGGACCGGATGCTTGGAAGCTCAGAGGCGCGTCGGAACAATGCTCTGCGAGAAATTGACCGTCACCGAGAGGCGGTTAGCGGCGCCGTCCGGAAGTCAATCGAGGAAATTGAGGACGCAGATTTCAGAGATGTGGATACAGGGCAAGTGACAACAGGCACTGGACCGTGACCAGCGACCGCCGGCAGCACGCCAATCGCCTCAATGCGAAATCGAGCACGGGGCCCAAGACCCCGGCGGGAAAGGCGCACTCGGCGCAAAATGCATTTCGACATGGCTTGAATGTTCCAGTTCTCTCGGACCCTTCGCTCGCGCCGGCAGTCGAGGGGATGGCGCGCAAGATCTCCGGCCCCGACGCGGATGCCGAAATGCTGGAGTGGGCGCGGCGGATCGCCGAAGCCCAACTCGACCTCAACCGCGTGCGGGCCAGTCGTAAGGGTCTTCTTACGCGATTGTTAGTCGATCCTTACTTTGAGCCAAAGCAAGTCAACAGACAGCGGTTTCAGCTGTTGAACTGGGTTCTAGGTGGTCGCCGTCCTAGCAATCTGCCTATCGATGTCGATGCGATCAAAAGGATGGTTTTCCCAGAGCCTCCTGAAGGCGATGAAAAGCTTGCCGTCATCTTAGAGGAAAGAATATCAGAGCTGGCTGCGCTTGATCGGTACGAGCGGCGAGCTTTGTCGAGACGGAAAACCGCGATCCGGAAATTCGACGCCATGCGTGCGCTCCTCGTCGCCCCGCCGCCTAGCGGAAAGTAGTTCCGCCGGTGAGTTTGCCCTATTTATCTAATTATCTAAGTTAATATGCTAGTGGCAAGGGCGAGCTAATTTTGGCGAAACGAACCCATCGGGCTCTCATCACAATAACTTCGGTGCGCCGGTATTTCATCATTCCGAACCCCCTGAAATGAGGGAATTGCGCGTGCCGCCACCTGTCGTCGGTTCATCGGCTTCGCCCGCCCATCGACCGCCCCACCTCCGCCGTCTCGATCAGCTCCGCCAGCGCGCAGGTGATGTGGTACATCGACGACCCCGGCGCGGGCTCCTCGACCCAGGACCCGTCGGGCTTGAGCTTGTCGCGCCAGGCGCCGCGCCGCGGCGTCTCGAAAAATTTGACCAGGCCGGCGTAGGCCGCCACCGCTTCGGCTCGCTCGTCGTCCTCGCCGGTGCGGCGAAGCCGCGCCAGCGCCGCCTTCAGCCGCTCGGTCTGGGGCCAGAGGCGGGCGGCGGCGTTGCGGACCGAGCCGTCGGTCGCCACTTCGTTGACCACGACACCTCGGTCCGGATCGAGGCCGTGCCGGCGGGCGAACGCCGCCATGAGGTCGGAGGCGAGCGTCGCGTCGGGCGCATCCCATTGCGCCAGCCTCTCGAACAGCCACGCCCATTCGAAGCAGTGGCCCGGCTCTGACACCCCCCCCTCCTCGCCCTCAAGCGGCCGAAGCTCATGGTCGAAATATTCGAGCAGCGCCCCGCTTTGCGGGTGAACGAACGACCGGGCGCAAAGGCTTGAGAGACGTTCGGCGTCGCTGCGCCAGCGCGGGGCGCCGGTCGCCTCGTGCAGCGCGATGAAGCATTCGAGCAGGTGCATGTGGGGATTCTGGCGATAAGGCGGGCAGACGGCGATCTCGCCCTCGAAATAGCCGCCATGCGGATGCCGCCAGGCCTTCTCGAGCGCGTCGCCGAGCTCCTCGGCGGCGTCGAACAGGTCCGGGCGCTCGAGCGCCCGCCCTGCATGGGCGAGGGCGAGCAGCATGAACGCCTGATCGTAGAGGTCGGCACGCCGGTCGTACGCCTCGCCCCTGTGGTCGAAACTGTGGATGTAGAAACCGTCGCCGCGGCGGCCCCGCTCGACCAGAAAGTCGACGTTGGCGTGGACCATCTCCCACCACGGGCCCTCCCAGCCGAGCCGGCCGAGTTCGCAATAGGAGAAGACATGCCGCGCCTGCACGAACAGGCGATGCGGGCAGACATGCTTTTCGCCGTGGATGGACAGGCGCTCGGGAAACAGCGGCGTCGCGCTGTCGAGTTCCGCCCGCCAGAGATGTCCGGCCGCCTCGAACAACCATTCCTGAGCATGCCCGGCAATCGCCTCGAGAGAGGCCTTGCCGGGCATTGCGTGAGGATAGTTCATCAGGGTCAAACCTTCGCTTCCTGCTTATCGACCGCGGCCGGGACGGCTCGCCCGTCCCGCAAACGCTCCCGCACGAACGCCGCGAGGTCGCCGCCTTCGAAGAGATAGCCCGGCATGCCTGCCGCCCTGGCGGCCTCGATGTCGCTGATCTTGTCGCCGACGAGGAAGCTCCGATTAACATCGACCGGCCAGCCCGCGAGAAGATCGAGCAGCATGCCCGGATTCGGCTTGCGCCAGGGATGAGCCGAGCGATAGGCGGCGACGCTTCCATCCGGATGATATGGGCAATAGCGCCAGTCGTCGATGGCCGCGCCCTCGGCCGCAAGCTCCTCCGCCATCCAGCGGTGGAGGGTTTCGATCGCCTCTTCCTCGTAAAGTCCTTTGGCGACGCCGGCCTGGTTGGTGACGACGAATACGTAAAAGCCGGCGTCGTTCAGAAGCTTCACCGCCGTCTTGGCGCCCTGAACCCACTCGACCTGATGCGACGCATGGACATAGCCGCGGTCGACGTTGAGGACCCCGTCGCGGTCGAAAAAGACCGCCGGACGGCGACGCTGGTTCGCCGGCTTCCCTAGGTCGACGAAAAGGCCGGAGTAGCGGTAGCCCCGGAGCGCGCCACGGGCGACGAGCTCCGGCAGGATGTCCCTCTCGACCGGCGACTGCGCCGCCCAGTCTTCCATCGCATGGCGGGTGAAGTAACGGACCCCGCCGTCGACCAGGGCGGCGGGGCCAGGGTTCGCACCGCGCGGGCAAATCGTCCGAACGAGGCCGCCATCAAGCTCGACCGTCTGAAGGCGACCCGGTTCCCCGGTCTCGCGTAGCGCCAAGGCCGCGCCGGCCCCATCCCTGCGCGCCCGGACGAAGAGATCGAGCCAATTGAAGTCGAACCAGGCGTCGCCGTTCAGGAGCAGAAAATCGTCCCGGAGCCGCGGGAGGGACTCAACCAGGGCCGGACCCTCGCGATCCAGCGGCGCCCCGACGGACATTTTGACGCAACAGGCGAAGCGCCTTTCGATGTCGCGCTCGGTAAGGAAGGCTGCGACCATCTCGCCGTTGTGTCCGGCGAGCAGAACGAAGTCGTCAAAGCCGCGCCGCCGCGCTTCGCTGATCAAGGTTTCGAGAAACGGCCCTGCGCCGGCGTCGGGTGATTGCCCGGGCGCGGTCTTCATCGCCGGCTCGCTCACAAGGATCGCGCATTGATGTCCCAATCCGGCTCCTCCGGCCGCGAACTCTGCCGACGCCGATGCACGTCAACGTCGTCCAACCTTAGCAGATGTCTTCTCGCCCTAGGCGCCGGGTTCGTCGATCCGCCAAGTGTCGACGCCACCTCGAGCGGCCGGCTAGCGTAGCGAGTCCGTGCTTGCCACAGGCGCGCGCCCTATCAACTTTGTCGTTCGCGCCAAGTGGTTAGCGCCCGTTCCCCTGCACACCGTATAGGCGCTCTCGGCCTTCCGGGCAACGCTGTCTCGCTTCGAGTCGGCGACCTCGGGTCGCTGTTTGGGCATCGCCGTCGCCGACGGGTTTTGCACGGCATGATCCGCGAACCTTGGAGGGAAAATCGCGGGAGCCGGAATCGCGGGTCCGACTTGAGACAAATCAAGTGATGCGGCTCGGATCCGATTTAGAGGAAGCCAAGGTCGACAGACGACGTCGAACCTGAAGAAGCAAGATGCGGAGACCTGTCCTGGGCCCGCGCTTGAACGCTTCGGTCGCGTCTAGCTTTCGAGGGAACAAATGACAATACGATATCCTGGCATTCCGAGCGTCATTCATGGCAACGGCGCTGTCGCCGAGGTGATGAGCCGCGTCTGCGGCGGGGTGATCGGCTATCCGATCACGCCCTCCACCGAAATTTCGGAAATCTACGAGGCTTTCCGCGCGAGCGGCGGCATTAACGTCTGGGGCAAGCACCCGTTCTTCTTCGAGCCGGAAGGCGAACACTCCGCCCAGAGCGGCGCGCTCGGCGCCGCGCTGACCGGCGGCAAGTATGTGTCTAACGCCTCCTCCAGCCAGGGCATCCTCTATGGCATGGAGTTGCATTACGTCACCGTCGGCAAGAAGGTCGGCGGCTTCGTTCTGCAGGTGGCGGCCCGGTCCGTCTCCAGGCATTCGCTCAACGTGATGGCAGGCCACGACGACGTCTACGCCCTCCTTCCCTCCGGCTACACGATCCTATTCGGCAGCAACCCGCAGGAAGCCGCCGATCTCGCCGCGATCGCCTATCGCCTAAGCGCCCTGTCGCTGATTCCAGTGGTCAATGCGATGGACGGCTTCACCACCAGCCACATGCTGTCCGAGGCCCTGATGCCGGAGCCGGAGTTTTTGCGCGAATTTCTCGGCGATCCGGCGAGCCGGATCAAATGCCCGACCGTCGCTCAGGAAATGCTGTTTGGCGCCAAGGGACGCGTCTTCCAGCTGCGTCAATACCTGACGCGCCAGGCCGACGACTTCGCTCCCGGCGACCTGGAAAAGATCAAAGCGTTCCTCGCCGAAAATGAAGCGGCGGTCGAGAGCGACGGCCGAGGCGCGCTCATCGAGCGGACGTTTGCCTTCGTCCCGGAGGAGCTGCGCGGCCAGTGGCGCCGGCAATGGATCAACGCCTATGAGAAGGGCACGCGCCAGCTCGTCCCGGCGCTGGTCGACGTCCACAATCCGGGCCTGACCGGCGGCGTGCAGAACCAGCCGGACTTCCAGGCCGGCTCTGTCGACCACCGCACCCATTTCGTCCGCGACGTCCCGCGCATCGCGCGTCAGGTGATGGAGGAATTCACCGGGCTGACGGGGCGCGCTTATGCGCCGATCAAGACCTTCATGTGCGAGGATGCAGAGACCGTCATGATCGGCCTAGGCTCGGTGACCGACGACGTCCAGGCGGTCGCCACCTATCTACGCTCACGGGGGAAGAAGGTCGGCGTGATCTCGGTCAAGCTGTTGCAGCCGTTCCCTGAGGCGGAGGTCGCCGCGGCGCTCGCCGGCAAGAAGGCGGTCACCGTGCTTGAGCGTTCCGACGTCACCGCGCTCACCACCATGGTCACCCAGGCGCTGTTCAAAGCGCGCGAGAATGTCGGCGGCGTTCGCCACCCCGGCATCCCCCCGGTCGAGAATCCGCCCAAGGTCACCACCGCGATCTTCGGCCTCGGCGCCCATGATCTGCAGCCGCGGCACCTCATCGCCGCCTACAAGAACATGGAGATGGGAAATGCGCCGCTCGTTTATCTGGGCTCGCAGTTCTTCTCCAAGACGCCGTCACCGCGTCTCGCGGCGCTCCAGGAGAGGCTGAAAGCGGCCTATCCCGAAACCGAGCTGATGGCGCTCGAGACCGAGCCGAACCCGGAGCTCCTGCCGAAGTCGGCGATCCGCATCCGCTTTCATTCGGTCGGCGGTTACGGAACCATCGCCACCGGCAAGCTGCTGACCGACATCCTCGCCGGCGCGCTCGATCTGCACTCCAAGGCGGCGCCGAAATACGGGTCGGAAAAGAGCGGCGCGGCGACCAATTACTACATCACGCTGAGCCCCGAGCCGGTGCTCCTCACCAATGCGGACCTTGAAGATGTCGAGCTCGTCGTTTCGCCTGACCACAAGGTGTTCAGCCACAGCAATCCGTTGCGAGGGCTCAAGGAGGGCGGCACGTTCATCCTCCAATCGAGCTCGTCGCCCCTCGAGGTCTGGAAGGAGCTGCCGGAGCGAACGCGCAGGACGATCCGCGACCGGAAGATTCACTTCTTCATCCTCGATGGCTTCGATGTCGCCAAGCGGCATGCGCCGACGCCGGACCTTGAAGTGCGCATGATGGGCATCGCCTTCATCGGCGCAGTCAGCGGCCATTTCGACCGCGTCACGGAGGGCGCCTCGGAAGAGGCGGTGCTCAAGAAGATCCGCCAGCAGATCGCCAAGAAGTTCGGCGCCAAGGGCGGCCCGGTTGTCGAAGGCAACATGGCGGTGATCCAGGACGGACTCCGGGCGACGCAAGAGGTCGGCTACAACGCCCCCGAATTCAGGGAGGCTGACAAGGAAGTCACTCGCCCAAGCGCCAGGACGGTCGCGATTTCCGCCGGAATGTGTCGGCTCAGCCAGTCGCCGGCGCCGTCGGGCTTCCTCGACGGTGAATATTTCGACGACGTTATGGCCTCGGCCTTCCGCGACGGAACCGTCGGCGAGGCGCCGGTCATGCCGGGCGCCGGCTTGTTCCTGCCGGCCGGCAGCGCCGCCTTCAAGGACAAGGGCCTGTTCCGCCGCAACGTGCCGGAATTCCATGCCGATCTCTGCACAGGCTGCATGGAATGCGCGCTCATCTGCCCGGACGCGGCGATCCCGAACTCGGTGCACGACATCCACGACCTCCTGAACACCGCCATCCGCCAGCTCGACATCGCTGAGACCCAACGCGAGGCGCTGCGCGGCCAAGTCCATGCGCTCGCCGATGCGGTGCGCGAGATCTACCGTCGGGAGAAGGAGCCGCGACCGATCAACGAGATCGTGGCCGAGGCGGCCCACGAGCTCGACGTCGAGAATCCCGTACTGCGGGGCCACCTCGCGCGGCTGGCCAATGCGCTCGCGATCTTCCCGGTCGCCAAGACCCGGCCGTTCTTCGACGCGATGGAGAAGGCCTCGCCCGGCAGCGGCGGGCTTTTCTCCGCCGCCATCGATCCGTGGAAATGCACGGGCTGCCTCGAATGCGTCGACGTCTGCGGACCGCACGCGCTCGTCGAGCTCGAGCAGGACGCGGCGCTGCTCGAGACGCTGCAGGCGCGGTTCGACTTCTTCAGCCGAACGCCGAACACGCCGGCGCGGTTCGCCGAAGGCGCGATCAGTCCCGACGGCGACACCAAGCGCTTGATGCTCGACCGCAACAATTATTACGCCACCACCGGCGGACACGGCGCCTGCCGCGGTTGCGGAGAGGTCACCGCGATCCGGCTCGTCACCAGCACCAATCATGCCATCCACGACAAGCAGCGCAAGCAGCGCATGCATGAGGTAGAGAGCCTGATCGAACGGCTAAACGCTAAGCTGCCGAAGGTTGAGAACAGCGAGCGCGATCCGAAGCGGCGCGAGCGCATGGCCGAGACCATCGCGACCCTGGAGAAGAGCCTCTATCTGCTCGAGAGCGGCCCGAGAGGTCATGGGCCCGCCAGCGCCGTCATCGCCAACGCGACCGGCTGCAGCAGCGTCTATGCCTCCACCTTCCCGTTCAACCCCTACAATGACCCTTGGGTGAACAGCCTGTTCCAGGACACGCCCGCGGTCGCGAAGGGCGTGTTCGAGGGCCTGAGCGCTGAAGCGAGCGGCGACGTCCGAGCGCTCCGGATCGCCAAGCTCGACCTCGCCGACGAATATCACCCGGAGGTGCACGACCGCTTCTTCAGAACGTTCAGCTGGTCCGACTTCACGCCCGAGGAAATGAGCCTGCTGCCGACCGTCATCAGCATGGGCGGCGACGGCGCCACCTACGACATCGGCTTCGGCTCATTGTCGCGCATCCTGAGCACGACGACGCCGATCAAGGTCGTCGTGCTCAACACCGGGGCGTATTCGAACACCGGCGGACAGGCTTCCACGGCGAGCCTCACGGGCCAGGACTCCGACCTCAGCCGGTTCGGCGCCGCCCATGCCGGCAAGCAGGACGAGCGAAAGGAGCTCGCGCTCATCGCCGCATTCCATCCGAACGTGTTCGTGGTGCAGACCTCGGCCGGCATGCAGGCGCACTTCCTGAAGCACGTGGTGGAGTTCCTCAACCACAACGATTCTCCGGCCGTCCTGGACGTCTACACGCCCTGCCAGGGCGAGCAGGGGATCGCCGACCCGCAGGCCAGCCGCCACGCGCGTCTGGCGGTGGAAAGCCGCATGAGCCCGCTCTTCGTGCATGATCCGCGCCGCGGCGCCGACCTGCACAGCCGCTTCTCGCTCGACGGCAATCCGGACCCGGACAAGGACTGGACGATCAATACGATTGAATATGTCGAGGACGGCGCGACGAAGCTCATGGAGGCGCCGCTGACGCCCGCCGACTTCGCGCTCAGCGAAGGCCGGTTCCGGAAGCAGTTCCACCCGCTCGCCGCCGACGCCGACGGCGCGCCGCTCCACGACTACGTCGATCTGAGCCCGACGGACCGCGCGGGCAAGACGCCGTTCGTCTGGACGACCGACGCGGAGAGGAAGCTGATCAAGGCGGAGGTGTCACAGACGATCGTCCACCTCGTCCAGGAGCGCCGCAAGAACTGGCGGACCTTGCAATATCTCGCCGGTCTCGACGTGGCGAAGCTCGATTCGGACCACCATGCCGAGGTCGAGACGTTGCGGCGGCAGTACACGGAGGCGATGGAGGCGCGTGAAATCCTCGATCGACTCGATCGCCCAGGCAATGTCGGAGCTGGCGGCCTCGTCCAGCGCCCCCGCATCTCGCGGCGCCAGCCACATGCCGGTCGGAGTGACGACCCACCTCATCGCGTCCGCGCCTCCAGGCGCGGCCCCGGTCGCCAAGGGCAATGGCGTGGCTCCGGTGGAGCTCGCCGACGCGGACGTCGCAAAGTGCAGCAACTGCAAGACCTGCTATCAGGAGGTGCCGGAACTGTTCGAGAAGACCCGGATCGTGGTCGACGGCGCGGCGAAGGAGGTGGGCCATCTCATTCCTGGCGCGCTCGCCAAGATCAAGGTCACGCCGGAGCTGATGGCGAAGCTCTCCCGCGTCGCGGCGAACTGTGATTCGGAGATCATCCATGTCCACTGAGACTTCGGGCGCGAGAATCGACCTCGCGCGCTACCGCCAGGCGGCGCAGGCGCTCGACGCGACTCAGGGCGAAATCGAGGAGCTCGAGCACACAGAGGCCTTCGAGGTCTTCCAGAAGCAGCTCGGCCTCCTGCGCCGGCGGCTTCTCACGAGCCCGCAGTCGCTCAGGCAGATGTTCATCGACGACGGCATGCAGGCCATCGTCTGGGAGTTCAAGCAGGACGCGCTCGGCCGCGCTTTCACCAAGACCTTGTGGAGCCTGCTTCTGCGCGAGGACGATGCGAGCGCCATCCTTTTGCGCTTCATCTGGAACGTTCCGCTCAAGTTCAAGCGCAAGTTCATCGCCGCGATCGACGCGCATCTCTCCGACCGCTACCCGATGTTCAAGGGCCTGTCGCAGGGTTGGCCAGGACAGAACGGCATCCCGCCCTACATCCGTTCCGCCGAGGAGCGGGCGAGGGACTTCGAACTCGTCAACCAGGGCTACCTCGGCTACATGAACCTGGGCTACAGCGCGCGCGAGGTTGATCTTTTCGTCTGGCTCGAGACCTTGCGCGACAAGCAGTGCGAGGACCGGGCGTGCGAGCTCGGCGTGCCGAGGCCGGGCAAGGAGCCCAAGGGCGGGTGCCCGGTCAAGATCCATATCCCGGAGATGCTGCAGCTCCTGGGGACGGGCCGTTTCAAGCAGGCGCTCGAGCTCATCGAAGCCCTCAACCCCTTGCCCGACGTCACCGGCCGCGTCTGCCCGCAGGAGCTGCAATGCCAGGGCGTCTGCACGCTCACCGGGCGGCCGATCGAGATCGGCCAGCTCGAATGGTTCCTGCCCGAGCGCGAGAAGCTTAGAAATCCGGCTGGAGCCGCCCAACGCTTCAAGAGCTACGTCAGTCCGTGGGCGAAGGCGGAGAAGCCGCCGATCGCCGTGATCGGCTCGGGGCCCGCCGGCCTCATCAACGCCTATCTGCTCGCGGCCGAGGGCTATCCAGTCACGATCTTCGAGGCCTTCCATGAGCTCGGGGGCGTCTTGCGCTACGGCATTCCGGAATTCCGACTGCCGAACGCTCTGATCGACGACGTCGTCGCCAAGATCAGGCTGCTTGGCGGCCGCTTCATCACCAATTTCGTCGTCGGCAAGACGGCGACCCTCGAAGATCTCAAGGCTAACGGCTTCTGGAAGATTTTCGTCGGGACAGGCGCCGGCTTGCCGCGCTTCATGAACGTTCCGGGCGAGCATCTGCTCGGCGTCATGTCGGCCAACGAGTTCTTGACCCGCGTCAACCTGATGCAGGCGCGGCTCGAGGATTACGAGACGCCGCTGCCGGAAGTCAAAGACAAGCGCGTCATCGTCATCGGCGGCGGAAACACCGCCATGGACGCCGCGCGCACCGCAAAGCGCCTCGGCGGCCTGGTCACCATCGTCTATCGACGCACCCAGGCGGAAATGCCGGCGCGGGTCGAGGAGCTCCATCACGCCCTCGAGGAAAAAATCGAGCTCACGGTGTTGCGCTCTCCGCGCGAATTCACGAGCGAGAAATCGGCGCACGTCTGCCATGCAATCCTCGACGTCATGGAGCTCGGGCCCCCTGACGCCTCGGGCCGGCGCGCGCCGGTCGTCACCGGCAAGACAGAGACGATGCCGGTTGATCTCGTCATCATGGCGCTCGGCAACGCGTCGAACCCGATCATCAAGGACTCGGAACCCGAGCTGAAGACCACGAAGTGGGGAACGATCACCGTCGGCGGCGGGACGCAGAGAACCTCGCTCGAGGGCGTCTATTCCGGCGGCGACGCGACCCGCGGCGGCGCGACCGCCGTCCTCGCCGCCGGCGACGGACAGGCGGCGGCGCGCGAGATCGTCGGCGACATTCCCTTCTCGAAGGCCGAGATCGAAGACCTCGTCGAGCGCGCCTCGCGCTACACCGATCTCGGCCAGGCGCCGCAGAAGATCCTGAAGAAAATCGAGCTCGCCGAAGGCATCGTCGAGATGACGGTGAAGTCGCCCCTGATCGCCAAGGCGGCGCAGGCCGGACAGTTCGTCCGGCTGCTGCCGACGCCGAAAGGCGAGCTCATTCCGCTCACCCTCGCCGACTGGGACGCGAACGCCGGCACGATCGACCTGGTTGTCCAGGCGGTCGGAGCGAGCAGCATCGGCATCAACGCGATGGAAGTCGGCGAGGCGTTTGCCGGCATCGCCGGACCGCTCGGCCAGCCCAGCAAGCTGCACCGCTACGAGGGCGACCGGACCGTCGTGTTCTGCGCCGGCGGGCTCGGCCTGCCTCCTGTCTACCCGATCATGCGGGCGCACCTCATGCTCGGCAACCACGTCACCCTGATCGCCGGTTTCCGCACCGCAGGCGCGCTCTTCTGGACGGCCAAGGGCGAGCGCGTCGACAGGCTGCAGCAGGAATTCCCGGAGCAGCTCGAGGTGATCTACGCCAGCAACGACGGCACGTTCGGCGTCAAGGGTTTCGTCACCCACCCGCTCGAATGGCTGCTCAGAGCGAACCAGGAGGGCAAGGGCCGCAAGATCGCCGAGGTCGTCGCGATCGGCCCGCCGCTCATGATGCGCGCCGTCAGCGAGCTGACGAAGCCCTATGGCGTGTCGACGGTGGCGAGCTTGAATTCGATCATGGTCGACGCGACCGGCATGTGCGGCGCCTGCATGGTGCCGGTGACCATCGACGGCAAGATGGTGCGCAAGCACGCCTGCATCGACGGCCCCGAGCTCGACGCCCACATCATCGACTGGGACAAGTTTTTGCCGCGCTTCAGCCAGTTCAAGGCGCAGGAACAGGAGAGCCGCGCGCGACATGGGCTCGGGTAGGCGCCTCCCATCTCCCGGTAGAGGGGTCGGGAAAAGGGGCCGCGCCCAGTTTAAGGGCAGTCGCAATTCCGCGCGACCGAAGTCTAGCTTTGCTCAGCGATGGAATGGTAGCCGCCATGATAGCCATAGCCGTAGCGGTAAACCGGCGCGCCAACAACAACGCCGCCGCCGTAGCCGTAACCATTCGGAAGGCAGCCGCCGTAAGTTCCCCGATGAAAACCGATGCCGCAGCCCCTTTTGCTTCGCTGATGGACCGTCGTGCTCAGGGGTCGGCGCTCTCGATGGCCATTCGTGCCGCGCTAGCCCATTGCAAGCAAAGCGTTAGCTGGCGACAATATCGACCCTTTGCGGCGCGAGAAGCCGGATCGATCCGTCCGGTCCGGCGGCCAGTGCGTGGACATGAAAATGCGTCGCCTCGTCCGGGCGCGCCATCACGGGCGAGGGAGCGGAGATCAGCCTGAGTTTGCCACAGGTTCCGATCCAGTCAATGTGGCGATGACCGTGCATGACGACGATGCGCGCCGCGTACGGCCTCAAGACGCGCAGAAGCCAAGCGCCATTGATCAGCGCCGTCCCGATCCGCTCGGAGAACGCTTCGACGGGTCTCGGATACTCGGCCAGATGGTGGTGCAGCGCCACGAGCCAACGCGCTCTCGGATAGGCGTCCAGCTCAGTTGTGAGCCGCCGCGCCTGCTCGGCAGAGATCATGCCGAGCGCGTTGGTGAACGAGAAATTCGCGTTGGCATTGGAGTCGAGCAACGCGACGCCAAGGCCATCGTCCTGCGCCGGCGGCAGGATCAGGGGGTACGCGTCGTTCCAGAGCCTCGCAAGCCGTGCGGACCCTCGCAAGCCGCCTGCATTTGCGAATTCCTCGATCTCCCGCCGGTGCGGCTCGAGCGCATCTGCGAGAGCGGGTCCATGGGTCTGGGGATCGAGGCCCGGCGCGCGGACCCGATCGCCTTGCACCGCCGCAATCGCCGACAGCGCGCGCATCTTGCGCAGGGTCTTGACCGGACTGGAGGGCAGATCGAGACGCGCGGGATTGGCGCGATCGACGACATTGACGTCATGGTTCCCAGGCAGGATCAGCATGCGCTCCGCAAGAACGGGATAGCCGGCCATGATGTCGAGAAACTCGGCCCATTCGCCGGAGAGCCCCGCGTCCGTCATGTCGCCGCTGACGAGGACGAGGTCGAGCGGCTCCGCTGCATGCAAGCCCGCCAGCCGCTCCATGGCGTGGACCAGGCGGTCGTTCCCGCGCGGTCCCGCCCGCCCGCTCTCGATGCGGAAGCCGTAGCGCTCGCCGACGATATGGAGGTCGGACAGATGCGCGATCCGCCAGACGCGGGCGCCGTTCATCGGCTTGTCGAAAGCTTCGAGATCGAGCGGCTGGTCGCCGGCCGCTTCGGCGAAGCCCCAGACGAGCGCGGCGACCGCGAGATAGAGGGACATGACGACGATCGCGTTCGCGATCGTCCAGATTACAAGCAGGCGCGGCGCGACGAGGTCGGCGACCGAGCCGACCCAATGGCTGAAAGGCCAGGCGACGAGAGCGACCGCAGACGCCAACGCGAAGAGGAGCAGCCCGGCGGCGGCGCAGCTTCCTGCGCGTAAGCGGGCAAGCTCGCCGTCCGTCCGGCCCCCGAGCGAACGCTCGATCAGGTGCCTCAGCGCTTCGCGCCAGAACGCATAGCCGGGCTGGACCGCGAGCGCATTCAGGGACCAGAAGTTGGTCTCCCCCAGCCGAAGCAGCGGGCGCCAGCCGAGCCAGGCGATCGAAAGGGAGACGAGAACGACCAGGGCGACGCCCATTCCCGTCGCCTCCGCGAGATGAGTCCAGGATTTTCCGATCCATGCGGTCAGCGCAAGAGGAGCGAGGCCGAGCAGCACGGCTGGCAGGAGGATCGAGACCGTCCAGGCGAGCAGGAGCTTGGGCAGGCTGATCTCGGCGAGGAGGCTGCCGAAGATCGACAGAAGCGAGCGCTGCTTCGTAGCGGACCGGTCGTTCTCCATGTCGCCGCGTCGAGGATCGAGGATCGGCTTTCCGCAACCGCGCGCGAGGCGCGGTCCACCGTTCTTCATAGCGAATTCGTTCATCGGGCGCGCCTGCTGTGCTCCCCACAGGCTTAGCAGGGGTGGCGCGTGTTCGGTAGCGCTTCCGAGGCTACGAGGGCGAGACCTGATGGCCGCACGGGAATATGGTGCCGGTTGAGGGACTCGAACCCCCGACCCACGGTTTACAAAACCGTTGCTCTACCAACTGAGCTAAACCGGCGCGGCTCGGCGCGCTTCTGGCTAGCAGCGGCCTCGGCGCGGCGCAAGGGCCGGCGATCAGCGGCCGGCCGGCACAGTCGGCGTCCATGGCCCCTCGACCGCGACCGCCTCTTCCATGCCCGGCCAGGGCGGCATGGTGATCGCGAGAAAGGCGAGGGGAGCGGCTTCCTCGGCCCGGAACTGGAACGCGACGCCAAGCGGGATTGTGACCGCGACGCCGGGCCCGATCAACTCGATCCGCTCGACTTCCGCCGAGCGTCGCCATAAAATTCCGCGGCCCGACAGCACGTACCAGATCTCCTCGACCGTTCGATGCGTCACGGCGTGCGACACCGCGCCTGCCGGGAGCTCGAAGTGGGCCATGCTCCCTCCGGCGAGCCTCGGCAGCAGCCTCACCGCCGTGCCGTCGGGCGCGGTCGCGTCGGCTTCGACGCCGAGGGGCATTGTCTCGAAAGTCTCGCTCATCGGCCCAACCTGTCCGCTGCGCTTCGCACGATCCGCCAACGGCGCATTCGAGGTTAGCACGTTGGGGACAAAGCGGGAGCAGGGCGTTTGGCTTCGGCGGCCCCGCGGCTTGGCGCGGCGTGGGGCGCCCTGCTATGGAAGGCGGATGACCGCGACCCTGACTGCCGACGAGGCGCTCGACGAGTTCCGCGCCGCCGGCGCGCTGCTCGAGGGCCATTTCATCCTGTCGTCCGGGCTGCACTCGGCGGTGTTCTTGCAGAAGATGTTCGTCTTCCAGGACCCGGCGCGGACCGAGCGGCTCTGCCGGGCGCTGGCCGCGAAGGCCCGCGAGGCGTTCGGCCCGATCGACGTCGTCGCCTCGCCCGCGGTCGGCGGCATCGTGCCGGGCTACGAGACGGCGCGTTGGCTCGGCGCCAGGGCGATTTTCGTCGAGCGCGAGAACGGAATGTTCAAGCTGAGGCGCGGCTTCTCGATTGCGCCCGGAGCGCGGGTGCTGATGGTGGAAGACATCATCACGACCGGGCTTTCCTCGCGCGAGTGCCTGGAGGCGCTCCGCCAGCACCCGGGAACGATCGTCGGCGCCGCCTGCCTGATCGACCGCTCCGGCGGCAAGGCCGAGATCGGCGTGCCCCGGATCACGCTGGCGACGCTCGACATTCCGGCCTATCCTCCCGACGCGCTGCCGCCGGAGCTGGCGGCGCTGCCGGCGGTGAAGCCTGGAAGCCGGGCGCTCGCCGGCGCCGCCTGAAGAAGGGCCTTTTGCGATGACCGCGCTTCGTCTTGGCGTCAACGTCGACCATGTGGCGACCGTGCGCAACGCGCGCGGGGGGGCGCTGCCGGATCCGGTCCGGGCGGCCCTGGTCGCCATCGAAGCCGGAGCGGACGGGATCACCGCCCACCTGCGCGAGGATCGCCGCCACATCCACGACGACGACATGCGCCGCCTCAAGGCCTCGATCACGAAGCCGCTCAATTTCGAGATGGCCGCGACCGAGGCGATGCTCGACATCGCGCTCCGCATCCGCCCGCACGCCTGCTGCCTGGTGCCGGAAAAGCGCACGGAGCGAACGACGGAGGGCGGCCTCGACGTCGTCGGCGGCTTCCAGACGCTGAAACCCTTCGTCGCCGAACTCGCCCGCGCCGGGATCCGGATTTCGATGTTCATCGAGCCGTCGGGCGAAGCGCTGAAAGCGAGCGCCGACCTCGGGGCGCCGGTCGTCGAGCTGCACACGGGCGCCTGGTGCGACGCGCTCGCGCACGGCGATTCCGCCCGCGCCGACTACGAATTCGGCCGCCTGCGGGTCGCCGCCGCCCAGACTCCGACACTCGGGCTCGAATGCCACGCCGGCCACGGCCTCGACTATGATTCGGCGCGCGCGATCGCCGGCCTGCCGCAGGTCGTGGAGCTCAATATCGGCCATTTTCTCGTCGGCGAAGCGATTTTTGTCGGCCTCGCGGAGAGCGTGAAGGCCATGCGGGCGGCGATGGACGCGGGCCGGGCCATCGCCGAGGATCGAGGGTGATCGTCGGCGTCGGCAGCGACCTTTGCGACGTCCGCCGCATCGAACAGACCCTCGAGCGGTTCGGCGATCGCTTCATCGAGCGATGCTTCACCGAGATCGAGCGCCGGCGCTCGGAAGCCCGCTCGGGCCGCGCCGCCTCCTACGCCAAGCGATTCGCGGCGAAGGAAGCCTGCGCCAAGGCGCTCGGGACCGGCCTGAAGCGCGGCGTGTTCTGGCGCGACATGGGCGTCGTCAATCTGCCCTCCGGCCAGCCGACCATGCGTCTTACCGGCGGCGCCGCCGAGCGGCTGAAGGCGATCCTGCCGCCTGGGACCGAAGGCGTGATCCATCTCACGATCACCGACGAGGCGCCGCTCGCCCAGGCGTTCGTCGTCATCGAGGCGCGCGCGGCGCGCTGAGCCGGGCAGTCTGGAGGAACTCGGGGTCTCCGAGGGCGGCCGGATTCCCTGGTATCAGGGAAAAGCGCAGGGAATTCCTCGCTTTTGGGCCGATTTCGGAAAAACCATGCGAAAAATGCTCAACGATTCCAATCCGTTCCAGAAGAATTCACTACGCGGGCGAGCAGGGAAATTTTTTCGCGGAGCAGGGAAACCAAATTCCCTGCTCCGCCGAAAGCAGGGATATCTTGCGCCTGAAACGCCGTCCGTCGACCTTTCCGAGCGCGGCCGCAACCGGAAAATCGGAAGGCATCCGGACGAATCGCCCTCGATCATGGGTCAGCTCAGTTGGATTCTCGCACCGGGTAGAAGTCCTAATGTTCGTGGCCAGAAACCAGGGACCCGTCTGCAACGGAAGGCTTCACAAGGGAAGCAGGCCGCAATCGAGCGTTCGACCGATCATTGTTGCCCCCTGCCGGCCGAGTTGCCCACAGGTTAATGTTTTGTAAACAAACGTAAAAGGAAATGGAGGCATCCGGCGCGCGGGATTTCGTGACCTTTCTGCAACAGGGTCCAAGGAAAGGCGTTTCCAAGGCGATTTCAAGACGAATTCCAGTTGAGCGGCGGCGCAACCCGGGTATGTTTGGGCATGTGAACGGGAGAGTCCCGGTCGCGGACGGGTTACGGGGTCAGCTCCTTGGGGGCAAAGCGCCAAGATCCGAAAACTTTCGGGAAGAGGGGGCTGACCACCATCGGTTTTCTGGGTCGCTTGAAGCGGGCCGCCGAATTGAGAAGTGAGAAGAACCAACGCCCATGAATGTCAACTGGAGGTCAAATATGACGCTCATCAAGAGCATTTTGCTGGGCTCGGCGGCTGGAATTGTCGCCGTGGCCAGCGCGCAGGCGGCCGATCTTCCCACCCGCAAGGCGGCGCCTGTTCAATATGTCGCAATCTGCAACGTCGGCGGCATCACCGGCTGGGTTCTGCCCGGCTCCGACACCTGCGTGAAGATCTCAGGCTACATCACCGGTCAGTTCGTCGGCGGCACCCTGAACACCGAGTACAACTGGGGTTCGATGAACACCCTGACCGCGACGGTCAATCCGGTCGACCGGCGCCCCGCTGGTCACCGTCCCCGCGGCTGTTCCGCTGACCTCCCCGCTTTACACGGACACGACGAGGACACAGCGCGTCCTCATCGCGGCCAGCAACGCCCAGGGCAACACGAGTTTCTATCGCCATGAGACGGGCTGGGACGTGCGCTTCAACCTCGGGCTTGATTTCGCCTCCAACACCGCCTACGGCCCCTTGATCGGCCATGGTGAAGTTCAGGGCGACCTCGGCAACGGTCTGGAGCCGCTGATCGGGAACGGCACGAATGCCTACTACATCAACCAGGCCTATTTGACCTGGGCCGGCGTCACCGCCGGTAAGGCCGCCTCCTTCTATTCGTTCACCGGCGGCGGCGACAACTGGGCGAACTTCTTCTCGCCCGACCAGAAGGGCTTCAACGAACCAATCCTGATGGCCTACACCGCCTCGTTCGGCGGCGGCTTCTCCGCCACCATCGCGGCGCAGAGCTCCGGCCCTAACGGCAGTTCCGGCGGCGGCACCAACGAGAGCTCCAACTACCTCTTCGAGTCCAACGTGGGACAATTCGCCTTCGGCCCGGGCAACATCACCTATGGCGGCCAGCGCTGGCCCGACATCGTCGGCAACCTGCACGTCAAGCAGGGGTGGGGCGAGGCCCAGGTCTCCGGCGTGCTGCACAACGTCAACGTCGAGGACACCGCTTTCGGCGGTCCCGGAACCGATTTCGGCGGATGCGGCCTCTCGGGACTTCTCGGCTGCAACTCCCGTGAACAAAAGACCGGTTGGGGCATCGACGCGGGCGTGAAGTTCAACCTGCCGTCCTTCGGCGCAGGCGACGACTTCCTGATCACCGGCTCCTACACCCAGAGCGCCGTGTGGTACTCGGGTCTGTCGGACGGTATGTGGGGCGAGAACGGCCAGGTCAACGGCAACGGCCAGCCGATGTTCATGTCCGACGGGTACTTCAACCCGCTCACCAACCAGTGGTCGTCGCCGACCGCGTGGTCGGTCTCGGCCCTGCTCGAGCACCACTTCACCCCGCAGTTCTACGTCGACCTCGAAGGCTCGATCGGCGGGCTCGAGTGGAACAACATGGGCGGCGGTTGCAACTTCGCAATCGGGCTGGCGGGCTGCACCATCTCTCAGGCGATCAATGGCCCGCTGTCGAAAAGCGCGTTCACTTATATCGTCGGCGCCGACCTCGGCTGGAATCCGGTCACCAATCTGAACTTCGACCTCGAGTTGATGTATCAGAACGTGAATCAGACGCAGCCGAGCGGCTTCGTCGGGACGATCTATAACTACAACCCAGCCGCCGGCACCGGAACTTTCGTGCCCGGCGATTGGAGAGGCAACTCGAACGGGTTCGAAGGCAAGCTGCGTATCACCCGTTACTTCTGATCGTAAACCGATCGGTTGAGACATAGACCCCGGAGCGAAAGCTCCGGGTTTTTTTGTTTCCCTCTCCCGACCCAACTCGCCGCTCGGACCCACTCTCCGGGAAGCGGGGAAGGGGCGCCGAAGGCGAGGGATGGGGTGCGGGAAGCAGCGCGCGTGGACCGCAGGTTTGCGGTGACGGTCGTGCAATTCGGCTTGGGTCGTAGCTCCAGGCCAGATCTTATCCGGCGCTCGCCAGCAAGCGCCGCGGCATGCACATAGTCACGAGCTCCGAGCGGTCGGCGCGTCCTCCTTCTCCGCGAAGCGAGGAAGGCCCCCGAATGGGCGATGCGGTGTGGAAGGCAGGAGCGCTCCGACGGGCGGTTCGTGCTGAGGTCGCGCAATGCAACTCGGTTTGAAGAGGCGGACCACACCCCATCCGGCCCATAGCCCGTCGAGAGACGGGCGCGTCTTCGACGCCCTATGGGGCCATCTTCCCCAGCTGGGAAGCCGAGAGTCTGCCGATTTAGGATGTGTGCATGCGTAGCCAGCAGGCTGGAGAAGGGATGTGCACCTGCGACTCGAGATGTCTGAATCAGAAGCGCAATCGGAGAGGGGGTCAGGAATCCGCGCGCGGGTTTCGTGTCCTTTTGAATTGCCGCGTTGGCCGGCAGGACCGGAACGGCGCGCATAGGACAAAGCGCGCGTGGAACGCACGTCCCGATTAGTCTAGCCGTTAGGCCCGGAGTTTCTCTTTAGCTCGTCCCCTTGCTAGGACTTGCAGGCTTCAAAGGCAACCCCTACCGGCTGGAATCTTCCTCCTGCGCCCTCAACATCTCCGCTACGAATTTGAATATCTTCTCGCGCAGATCTGCTCGTTCGATGCGCAGAAAAGCCCGAATCAGCCGATGCCCCTCTTCTGGCGAGGCGGAAAACCTTCTGGCCCTGTTACCTTGTTCGACGTCGAGAACCTCTTCTTTTGCAGAGATAAGCCCCATGATGTCCTCCAAATACGGTCGTCGGCAACGCCATCTATTTCGTTAGAGGCTGCCTTTGGAGCATTGTGTAACGCGGTCGGCCTAACTGGACGGTGAGGCTGTGGTTAATTCGCGTTAATTTGCCCAGACCGCTTCCTCGACAGCTGGCGATCGAAAGCCGGAATGAGCTTGGGCGATGGAAGTACAGTGCTGGCTGTCGGCGCCGAACCGATCGACAAGGCTCCGTCAGGGCGCACAGCGGGATGCGATGCTTTGGTGTGACCGATCGCAAATATCCGCTCCTGGCTCGCGGAAATGAAGTAACCATCAAGCCGACGAAGGCGAATCCAACTCTTCGTGCCGCCTGAGAAGGCTCCCAAGTTGGACGGTTACAGCGGCAAAATTACGCTTTTCGGCGTCCGCAATTTGGCATCTACGTGACGATCTCGCATGACGCCGCGATCGACGCTCGAAAATGGCAGGCGCCTCGCTCCGGTCAAAGGCTTCCCGAGGAGAATTGAAACACAAAGGACACCAGGGGATTCGCAAAGGGCACGAGCCCTTGCCGGAGAGCATGGAGCGGGTCGGGCGCGGCATTTCGCCGCCATCGCCGTGCGTCGGGCGCTCGGGCCGGGGCTGTCAGAGTCGGCCACATGAATTGGAGCGCCGAGGCAATGCCGCGCTCCGGCAGATGGCGCTCCCCATCCTCTACGAAGCCGTCAAGCTCGAGGCCTGGTATCTGAACTGCGGCGGCGCCGCGCGTCGCCTCTCCCGGATGTACGGCGGCCGGCGCTGCTCGCCGCTCGCATCCAAAGGACTCCGTTCATTTTGCGCTTGCGAACATGCCGCAGGAGGCCGATGTTATTGAGGGCCCTCGCTGAAGCGTGCGGCTAGACGCAGTCTTGTCCTCCGTCTTTTCGCGCTTTTCGCAACAAGCAGCCGGATCGTCATGGACCGCGGCGCGGGCCTCTCCATGAGGACTCCGGCCTAACACAAGGATCGAGACGCTCAAGGCGATGATGCGGCAATACGAACTGGTGGAGCGGGTCCGGCGGTACAATCCGAACGCGAACGAGGATCTGCTCAACCGCGCCTATGTCTTCGCCATGAAGGCGCACGGCACCCAGAAGCGCGCTTCGGGCGATCCCTATTTCTCGCATCCGCTCGAGGTCGCGGCCATCCTGACAGAGCTTAAGGTCGACGACGCGACCATCGTTGCGGCCATGTTGCACGACACGATCGAGGACACCGCCATCACCCGCGAGGACGTCGACAAGGCGTTCGGCGAGGAGATCGGCGGCCTGGTCGACGGGCTGACCAAGCTCGGCAAGCTCGACTTCGTCACCAAGCATGCGCAGCAAGCTGAGAACTTTCGCAAGCTCCTGCTGGCGATCGCCGACGACGCGCGGGTTCTCCTGGTAAAACTCGCCGACCGCCTCCACAACATGCGCACCCTGCGCTTCGTGCCCGAGGAAAAACGCGCCCGCATCGCGCAGGACACGCTCGACATCTATGCGCCGCTCGCTGGACGCATGGGCATGCAGAGCATGCGCAGCGAGCTCGAGGACCTGTCGTTCCGTTGCCTGATGCCGGACGCCTATGCGTTGATCATTTCGCGCCTGGAAGCGATGAAGGCGAAGAACGGCGCGATCATCGCCCGCATCGCCGCGGAGCTCACCGACCAGTTCGTGCGCCGGGGGATCAAGGTCGAGGTCAAGGGCCGGCAAAAAGCGCCCTATTCCATCTGGAAGAAGATGGAGCGTCGCTCGATCGCCTTCGAACAATTGTCGGATATCTACGGGTTCCGCATTCTGGTCGATACGGTCGCCGACTGCTATGCGGCGGTCGGCGTCGCGCACACCACCTGGCCGGCTGTGCCGGGGCGCTTCAAGGACTACGTCTCCACGCCGAAGCAGAACGACTATCGTTCGATCCACACGACCGTCATCGGGCCGGGCAGCCAGCGCGTCGAATTGCAAATTCGCACCCACGAGATGCACGAGGTGGCGGAGTACGGCATCGCCGTCCATGCGGTCTACAAGGACGGACGGGCGGACACGCCGGGGGTCAGCGAGAGCCGCGCCTATCGTGGCCTGAGGCAGACGATCGAGGCGCTGGCCAGCGATGATTCGGAGAAATTCCTCGAGCACACAAAGCTCGAGCTCTTCCACGATCAGGTGTTCTGTTTCACCCCGAAGGGACGCCTGATCGCGCTGCCGCGTGGCGCCACGGCCATCGACTTCGCCTATGCGGTCCACACCGACATCGGCAATTCGGCGGTCGGCTGCAAGATCAATGGGCGCATCGCGCCCCTGATCTCCGAGTTGCACAACGGCGACGAAGTGCTCGTCATGCGCGCCGAGCGGAGCGCGCCGCCAGCCGCCTGGGACAGCGTTGTGGTGACCGGACGCGCGCGCGCCGCCATCCGCCGCGCGACGCGGGAAGCGGCGAAGGCGCAGTTCGGCGGCCTCGGCCGGCAGATCGTCGAGCGCGCTTTCGAGCGGGCGGGCAAAAAATTCTCGGAATCCAAACTGAAGGCCGCGCTGCCGCGCTTGGCGCGGACCTCGATCGAGGACGTCTTCATCGGCGTCGGCCGCGGCGAGATCTATTCGACCGACGTCGTGCGCGCCGTCCATCCCGACTTCAAGGAGGAGCGCAAGGCGGGCCCGGCGGTGCCGCAGAACGAAACCGGCTGGTTCAACCTGCCGAAGGCGGCCGATCTCGTTTTCCGCGTGCCGGGCAAGTCCGACCCCGCGTCCGCGCTGCCGGTCCGCGGCATCGACATGGAGACCGTCATCCGGTTCGCGCCGAAGGGCGGCGCCGTGCCCGGGGAGCGCATCGTCGGCATCCGCGGCCCCGAGGGCATCACGATCTACCCGATCCACTCGCCCGCGCTCGCCGCGTTCAACGACGAGCCCGAGCGTTGGCTCGATGTGCGCTGGGATCTCGAGAACACCGACAAGGCGCTCTATTCGACCCAGATCGTCGTCACGATGCTCAACGAGCCCGGCGCGTTGGGCGCCATCGCGACCACGGTCGGCGAGTACGGCGCTAATATCGACGCCGTTTCGTCCTCGGCCAGCGGCGCCGATTTCCGCGAACTGCAATTCGACGTGCAGGTGCGCGACGTCCAGCACTTGAACGCGATTCTCGCTGAATTACGTGGCAAGGGCGTCGTCCACAAGGTCGAAAGGCTCAGCGGGTAGGGCGGATGGTTTCACGTAGCGTCAGCTTGCCCTCACCCCGACCCTCTCCCGCGAGCCGGAGTGGGGGCGCGAACCCTTCTGCCGCTTGCGGGAGAAGGCGAGCGTCAACCGGCCGGATCAGGCGTCGCGCCGCGATTCATTCAAAATCCATCGGCCCCTAGCATGCCCCTCTATTTCGCCTATGGCTCGAACATGAGCGTGCAGGCGATGACGCGCCGCTGCCCGCGATCGAAGGCGATCGGCGTCGCGCGGCTCCAGCGCCATCGAATCGCAGTGATGCGGGAGGGCTGGCTGACGGCGGTTCGTGATCCGCGCTCGGCCGTGCACGGCGTGCTGTGGGACCTCGTCTTGAGCGACATGCCGGCGCTCGATCGTTACGAAGGGCTCGCGCAGGGTCTCTACGCCAAGGCTGTTCAGCCGGTCGTCGCGCCGGGTGGAGCGAGGCGCGCGCTGGTCTATTTCGGCGCCAATGCGGGCCCGGGCGTTCCTCGCAGCGACTACATTGCCGATATCGTGGCTGCGGCGCGGGCCTGGTCCTTGCCGGCTGCGGCGATCGCGGCGCTCGAAAGCATCCAGAAGACGGTCGAACGCGCGCGGCCCTGAATTCAGCGCCGGCTTGCGAGGCTGTCGGCGAGCGACGGCGCCGGGCCAGAGGGAAGCCGATCGCCGGCTTCCCAAAACATCAATTCCCGGTAGACCGAAGTTTCTCGTGAGCCTGCCCTGGCAAACCCATGACGCTCGCCGAATTGCTCAAGCGGGAGAACGGCAGCCGCTGCGCTACGAATTCGACGGAACAGGGCCCCGTCGCCATGACCGGTGGAACGGTCGGACACTCGATGACCCAGGGAAATCTTGCGATCGCCGTCGGGGGGCGCCTCCGAGGCAATCGACAGACACGGACGCCCAAGCAATCTGAACGGGCGGCGGCCTGCCGGTTTACTTGCTCGCCGCTTCCGCCGGGGCCGCGCCGGTCGCGCCGCCCAGGCTCAGCCACACGTTCGGGTCGTCCTGGGCTTGGCGCTTGAAGAACTGGTAGCCGGTTGCGCTCCAAGGCCGAATGTTCGGGGAGAGGTTGTCGAGCACGAAGTCGCCGCGGTCGGTCTTGACCGTCAGCACGGCATGCCCCTCGCCGTTCAGGTCGCGCACGATCGTCATGAGCAGCGCCTGACGAGGAAAGCCGCGCTCGACCAGGAGCTTGCGCTTGAACAAAGCATAGATCTTGCAATCGCCGCGGCCGTCGACCGGATAGTCCCAGTGGTCGAGGGTGGTGCCCCAATGGTCGAGATTGCTCATCGGCTCGATCGCGTCGTTGGCGAAGGAATTGACCTGGTTCAGCGTCTTCCAGACCTGCCGGGTCATATGAACGTCGACCGGCTTGAGCTTCCCGAGCGTGCACTCCTCCGCGTGGCGGTTGCAGAAGTCGATCCATCCGTAGGGGATCGTCGTCTCGCCCCCGACCGGCGTCCAGCTCGCGCGCGGCAATCCCTCCGAAGCTTCGCCGAAGCCGTTCCAGGCGAGGCCCAGGATGACCGCCGTCGTGAGGAAACTGAAGAGTCGGTTGAACATGACGCCCCTGACGCTAATCTGATGCAGGCAGGATCGTCCCTTCCGCTTGGCGAGGGCAGAATAAATTGCGTCGAATTTTATGGATCGCGGCCCTCGGGAAGAAGGAAATTTCTTAATCTTGACAATGAGTTTGCTTTACTGGCGGTTTACCTTATTCCGTTGCGGAGCCTCGACTGGGGGCCCTTGCCGCCGTCAAGCGTTTGTTTCACTCGATCGCTAATGAGATCGACGGGCCGAAGCGGACAGCGAGGAAAATCGACATGGCGAGTCCGACGACCAGCGCCAAAGCGCAATCGAACGGGCCCTTTGCCCTCGCCGGCCTCTCCGCGCTCGGCATCGTCTTCGGCGACATCGGCACGAGCCCGCTCTATACGCTGAAGACCGTGCTCGACTACACGGGCCCGCGCCCCGATCCGTCTGCCGTTCTCGGCGCGCTGTCGCTGATCCTGTGGACGCTGGTCCTGATCGTGACGGTCAAATACGTCAATGTGGCCATGCGGGTCGATAATGACGGGGAGGGCGGCGTCATCGCGCTGATGACGCTGCTCGGCGTGAAGAAGCATCAGCGGCCGATCATCGTCGCGGTCGGCCTGTTCGGCGCGGCGCTCATCTATGGCGACGGTGCGATCACGCCGGCGATTTCGGTGCTCTCCGCGCTCGAAGGGGTGGAGCAGATCGCGCCCGCCCTGCAGACCTGGGTGCTTCCCGCGGCGGCCGCCGTCCTGCTCGCGCTGTTCGCGGTGCAACCGTTCGGCACGGCGGCGATCGGCCGCTTCTTCGGCCCGATCATGCTGGCGTGGTTCGCCATCATCGCCGCGCTCGGCGTCTACGGGATCCTCCAGCATCCGCAGGTCTTCATCGCGATCGACCCGCGCTACGGCCTCGACTACCTGTCGCGCGGCGGCTATCAGGGCTTTCTCGTGCTCGGCGGCGTATTCCTCTGCGTGACGGGAGCCGAAGCGCTCTACGCCGACATGGGCCACTTCGGCCCCCGGCCGATCCGGTTTTCGTGGAGCTTCATCGTGTTCCCGGCCCTCATCCTCAACTACGCCGGGCAGGGCGCGATCGTGCTCGCCGGCGCGCCGATCGAGGGCAACATCTTCTACCGGCTTTGCCCCGCGCCGCTGCTGACGCCGCTCATCGTGCTGGCGACGGTCGCGACGGTGATCGCCAGCCAGTCGATCATCACCGGCGCCTATTCGATGACCCGCCAGGCGATCCAGCTCGGCTGGCTGCCGCGCATGGCCGTCAAGCAGACCTCGGAAGAGGGCTATGGGCAGATCTATGTCGGAACGGTGAACTGGCTCCTGATGATCGTCACCCTCGCGCTCACGATCGGCTTCGGCAAGTCCGACAATCTCGCCGCCGCCTACGGCATCGCCGTCTCGGCGACGATGCTGATCACCAGCGTGCTCCTCTTCATTGCCATGCGCGAAGTCTGGAACTGGCCGGTTGGCCCGGCGGCCGCGGTCGCGGCCTTTTTCATCCTGATCGACGGAAGCTTCTTCGCCGCCAACATGGCCAAGGTGGCGCAGGGCGGCTGGGCGCCGCTGCTGCTCGCCGCGATCGTCTACGGGGTGATGTGGATCTGGCACCGCGGCGCGCTCGAAGTCCAGAGGCGCGTCGAGGCGGAACTGACGCCGCTTTCCGACCTGGTCGCGCAGCTGAACGACGGGAAGATCGCGCGGGTCCCGGGCTCGGCGGTGTTCTTCACTCGCGCCAAGGAGGAGACCCCGCCGGTCCTGTCGTGGCATGTGCGTCACAATCGCTCGCTTCACGAGCACGTGGTCGCGCTGACGATGACAGTGCTCTCGATCCCGCGGGTCGATCCGGAAGAGCGGCTGACGCTGAAGCGCGAGGGCGACCATTTTTGGCGCGCGGGAGTCAAACTCGGCTTCATGGAGCATCCCGACATTCCGGAGATCCTGGCGAGCTGCAAGGCCAAAGGGGCGCAGATCGACGTCGACGACGTGACCTATTACGTCGGCGCCGAAACCATCGTGCCCGCCGAGGACGGCAAGGGCCTGCCCCACTGGCAGGAGGCCCTGTTCGCCGCCATGGGCCGCAACGCAGCCCGAATCAGCGACTACCTTCAGTTGCCCCGCGACCAGGTGGTCGAGATCGGGCGGGAGATCGAGATCTGACCGAGACCCGGCCTGACCGGTCGGCGACGCGCTCGGCGCGCGCAACCAGTTTCGACCGCACGCGACAAACGGGTCGGCGCGCTCCAAGCTTCGTCGCTGATTAACCAAGTCAAAAGCTGTACAATGGCGCCGGTGTATCTTGAATTATTCAGTATTACGCAACTTTCGTCTCAACCATCAATTGTCAAGCCGCTGCAGTCGCAATAACTAACGCCGTTTATATACATCTTTCCAGCATTTAGTACGTTTTGATTCACGCATCATCCCGCGATATAGTTTGATTGACCGATGACGCGATGCGCGCTTCCGAGGCGGCTTCGTTAGACCGGGTCTTACGGTTCACCTCCAAAATCGCCAAGTCAATAAAATACAACAGAGAACCTGCCCCTGACTGCTCAGCCATTTTGCGGATTCTAACCAGCTCGATCTCAATTAAATCAAGCATTCTTTGGTCCGGACATCGATCCCAGCCTCCCTCATGGGCACGGCATTTCCTTTGCCTAGCGCATGATTCTTACGGCCATTGTAAAGAAAGTTACGCAACTTCCAATGGCCATATTGGATCTTTTCGACCCGAAACAAGCACGCCGCGGAGTTCAAAATGAGGCTGCCCTGCAGGACCACAACGCCCTGTCGGCGGAATGAACGCATGTCCACTCTCCGCCTTTGTCGCGAGGCTGAACGGACCTTGCGTCACTGCCCGGAAAGACCCTCGGAAAGACGATGTCGAGCAGGTTGACAGTCATTAGGATTGCTGCAACTATTCGAATTGTGCACTGCGAAGGGACTACGCAGCTGCGCTGCCGGGGGAGGCAGACATGGCATTGTTGGTGGCGGATCCATCCGAGGCGTTCTTTTCAACAGAAAATGTGCGTGGTACAGTTCCTGCGCCGGTAATTCCGGCCAGAATGGGAGAGGCCAGCTTTTCTCTTCCAGAACCCGAGGAAGGGCACCGCCTGATCAGTGCTTTCTTCGGCATCAGAGAGCCCGCTCTGCGTAAGGCGATCATCGAGTTCGTGGGCGCGCTGTCGGCGGTTGTCGAGTAGAGACGACCGCCTTCAGCGGAGACATGCGAGGTCAAGGCCAGTCGGGATGCTTTGACCCGGGCGGCGGCTTGGCATGTCTTGTCTGTTTCCTGCCTTGGTCTTTGCGCGGGCGCCGTGAGGCGCCCGCCCCTCCGGCTATTCCCGGAACGGCGCGACGAACAGCCCGCCCGCCTCAAACGGCGCGTTCGGGCCGCGCGGCAGCTTCAGCTTCGAGCGCTCGCCCAGGTTTCGGGCGAAGATGTCGGCGTAGGTTCCGGCGGCGCTGACGACGCGGGCCTGCCAGTCGGCGGCGAGCCCGAGCGCTTTCCCGTCGATTGGCAGCGAGCCGAGGCCGCTTGCTGTCCAGGGCGTCGCGGGCGCCTCGGCGCGCTGCAGCGCATAGACGCCCCAGGCGACGATCGACGACCATTGAGGGTCGCTCGTCGGCGTGACGGCGAAGACCGGAAAAGTCTTGAGCGGCTCGGAGAGAATGCGGCTCGGCGGCGACTTGGCGGCGAGCCGCGCCTCGGCCAGGTCGCCAATCTCGCCGACCTGGGCCTCGCAGACCCCTGCATCGTATGCGTCGTAGAGCTCGACGTATTCCATGTAGCCCATGCGCACGAAGTCGAGCTTATGGGCCGCCATCCAGGCCTCGAAATTCCGGTGCGCGCTCGAGCCCTGGTAGAAGCAGACTGTTTTGCCGGCGAGGTCGGCGAGGCTTTTGGTGGCCGAGTTTGCCGGCGCCATCGCAGCGGTCGAGACGAAGACGACAGGCGGCCCGAGATTGGTCCGCCCAGCGAGGTTCTCATCGATGATTTCCGAGCCATCGAGGAAGGAGAGATCGTCCGCGCCGTCGCGCGCCCGGTCGAACGCCTTATCGGAATTGTAGAGGCGGAACTCGATGCGGCCGTCGGCTCCGAGCAGCGCCGCGCCGATCGCGCGGCAGAGATCGAGATAGAGGCCGGACGCCCCGCGCCCGTCGGGAGATCGGCCGACGAGCCCCGGCCGCGAGACGCCGCCGCAGCGGATGACGTTGTCCGCCCTGATGCGGTCGACGATCTGCCCGGCCGCAACGGGCGCCGCGGAGGCGAGGACGAGGGCTGCGGCGAGCGCGGGACAGCAATTGGATAGGCCGGCTGGTCCGCGCACGTCCCTTCTCCTGGTGCGTGCCACCATATTCACACATCTCCAGCCGCGTACCTCGCGGAGGCGTACGCGGACTTGATCTGCCCGGATCGAGTCGCGCGGCGACTCGGTTGGCTCGCTCTGATCGGGGCGGTCCGTAGGTGAACGCCGCCCGAACGGCGGCTCGGTGGCGACCCTATAGTGATGCAGGGGCCGGCGCGGCGCCCTACGGACAGATCGTGCGGGCCGACGGCGTCCCCGCGTAAAGCTCCTCCGCCATCTCCGCGCGACGAGCGAGCGCGGCGCGCTGGTTGATCGAGCCCTTGTCGGTGAGCTCGCCCGTGTCGAGCGAGGGCGGGTCGTCCAGGAGGATGATGCGGACGAAGCGGCCGGAGCTGCCGCCCGCCGCCTTGTTGAAGGCGGCGAGCAGGCTCTTGAATTTTTCCCGCACGGCGGGGCTCGCCAGGATTTCGGCGGCGCCGGCGCCGGCGAGATCGCGGCAGGCCGGGAGATTCGGGACGACGAGCGCCGCCGCGTCGTCGCGGTCGTGGCCCGCCACGATGACGTCCGTCACATAGGGCGCGCAATGGGCGATGAATTTGAGCCTGAGCGGCCCGACGCTGACCCAGGTGCCGGTCGCCAGCTTGAAATCCTCCGTCACCCGGCCGTCGAAGACGAGGCCGCGTTCGGGATCGCTCTCGTCGACGAAGCGAAGTGCGTCGCCGATCCTGTAATAGCCCTCCTCGTCGAAGGCGGCCTTGCTCAGGTCTGGCTGGCGCCAGTAGCCCGGCGTGATGCTCGGGCTCTTGAGGCGCGCCTCGAGTTTGTCTCCGTTCGGGACGAGCTTCACCTCGACGCCGGGATTGGGAATCCCGATGACGCCGTATTCGCGCGCCCGTTCGGTGACGCTGATCGCCGAGGGGCCGGTCTCGGTCGAGCCGAAGGAGGTCAGCATCGGAACCGCTTCCCCAATTGTCTCGCGGCCGAGCTGCTCGAATTCCTCGGCCACATGCGGCGGCAGCGCCGCGCCGGCATAGACGAAGGCCTGCAGTCGTCCGAACAGGCTCTTGCGCAGCCGCTCGTCCGCCCAGATGTACGGGAGCAGCATCTCGAAACCTCTCGGCACGTTGTAATAGACCGTCGGCGATATCTCGCGCAGGTTTTTGACCGTTTCCTCGATCGCGCCCGGCAGGGGCTTGCCTTCGTCGATGTGAAAGGAGCCGCCGTTCGACAGAACGAGGTTGAAATTGTTGTTGCCGCCAAAGGTATGGCTCCAGGGCAGCCAGTCGATCAGCACGGGCGGCTCCGCGCCGAAGCTCGGATTGAGGCCTTTCAGCATCGCTTGGTTCGAGGTCATCATCCGATGGGTATTGATGACGCCCTTGGGCGCGCCCGTCGATCCCGAGGTGAAGAGCAACTTTGCGATCGTGTCGGGCAAGACTTTCACCTGGGCCGCGTCGACTTCCGAGCCGGCGGGCTTCGCCAGGATTTTTTCGAGCGTCGTCGACGGCCGCGAGGTCGGCGGGTTGACGCCGGCGACGATCTCGACCTCGGGTGGAACGGCGGCCTCGATCGCCGCGGCGAAAGGGGCGCCGTCGCTGACGAAGACGAGGCCCGGGGTAAGGATCGCGATGATGGACTTCAGCTTGGCGAAGTCCTTGGCGACAAGCGAATAGGGGGGCGAGACCGGCGCATAGGGCACGCCGGCGATCATGGCGCCGAGCCCGATTAGCGCATGGTCGACGCTGTTGCCGGAGAGGATGGCGACCGGCCGCTCGACGGTGAGTCTCCGGTCGACGAGCGCTTGCGCGATGCGGCGCGCCGAGTCGCGCGCCTCCGCATACGCGACATTGCGCCATTCGTCGCCCCGCCGCTCGGCGAGGAAGACCCTTGCCGGCGTCGCTTTCGCCCAATGGTCTAGCCAGTCGATCGCCGTCTTCGGATAGGGTCCGAGCGGGTGGGGCGACCGCACGATCATCGCGTCGTCGGCGCGGCGCTCGACTGCCACCTCCGACGGACCGAAGGTTAGCTTTATCCGTCGCATTTCTTCCTCCCAGAACAAGCGCTACCACGGTTTCGAACACGCTGAAGCAATCCAAGGATTGTAGGCGGCCCCGGCCCGCTTCGCTTCGCTCGCAAAAGCAAAGGTTTCTCGGTCTTCCACAACAAGTCTGCGCTCGGCCGCCGCCAAGCCGACAACGCCGCCCGAAACGCAGCGAGATCGCCCAGCGCATTTGTCACCGGATGCTTCGGGCGCACGACGAAATTCAGGTGGGCCACCGCCCCTGCAGTAGCGGATGATGACGACGTCTTCGCCGTGTTCCACCTTGTCGAGAGGCCCGCTCAAGTGAGCTGTCGCGTGAGGCAGACTGACTATGGGCATGAGCGATCCATTTCCGACCAGAAAAACTCGCGTCGTCCTCCACCGGCTTTCGCGCCGTCCCATTTACCGTATGGCGGAGTAGGAAAATCACACGCGGGACGGGGCGGCGGGTCTTAGCGTCCTCCACGAGCCGCCAGAGCGTGCGGGAACGCGGCGGGAAGGCCGCAGGCCACGCGGGGACGGACACCCCGCGCCCGCGGAAGCCGAAGGAACGCCGGGGGAAGCAAACGGAACGCCAGGGGAAATCAGATCCGCTCACGAATCCGGCCCTTTCAATGACTTACGCTCGGCGAGGCGGATCTTCTGGGCGCACCTCGTTGCACGCGATCTTGTCGGTAGGAAAGGCTGCGCTGGATGCGATCGGCGCATGACGCCTGAACGCGTGCCGCCGCCTGGATTGCGCCGTTTCGTCGTCCATCGGAGTCCCCGCATCCGCCGCCCGCAATAATTACCGTCAACATAGCATGACGATCAGAAAATAGAAAGATTTTTGTTCATTTTACGTTCTAAGGCGTCATGCTCCGGCAGCGCTGCGCCGGCCCAAATTGTCGAAGCCGCGGCAAGGCAGCCGCAACGGCAACCGACACGCAAGTGGCCGAAACTGTCAACCATGTATCCGGGTCCAAAGTGTCAACCATCAAACCGATTGCACACGGTTCCTTCGCTGCGCTCGCGATGACGACATTTGTTTCACATCATCGGCAATGCGCTAGCTCTGGCGCACAACCTTGGCCGCCCGCTTCTCGAGAAAATCCCTGAGCCGCTGTTGCGCCTCCGGGCTCATCTCCGCGATCGAGGCCATCAGCGACTCGGTCAAGAGGCCGCTCGCGGGATCGCTCTCGAAAATGCGCGGCAGCGCGTGCAGTACGGCGAAATTGGTGGTCGGGGTGTTGGATGCGGCCTTGGCGGCGAGCTCCATTGCCTTGTCGAGCCCCTTGCCGTCCTCGACCAGATATTGCGTGACGCCAGCCGCATGGCCCTCCTCCGCGCTCAGCGTCCGCCCGGTCAGCATCATGTCCTGAACGCGCGCGACCCCGATCAGCCGGGCGATGCGCACCGAGCCGCCGCCACCGAGGAAGATGCCGCGCTGGCCCTCGGGCAGGCCGTAATAGGTCGAGCGCTCGGCGATCCGGATATGGGTCGCAGCGGCAAGCTCGAGCCCGCCCCCTACCACGGCGCCGTGCATGGCCGCGATCACCGGCGCGCGGCCGAACTGGATCGCCTCGAAGGCCCGATGCCACATCCGCGAATGCAGCACGCCTTCGAGCGGATCGCGCTCGCCGGCGACCTCGGAAAGATCGAGCCCGGCCGAGAAATGCGCGCCTTCGCCCGTCAGCACGACGGCGCGGATCTCTTTCGGCAAGCGGGTGAAGAAAGTCTCAAGCCCCAGCACGGTCACGTCGTCGAGCGCGTTGCGCTTCTCCGGGCGGGCGAGGCGCAGATGGGCGACGGCGCCGCGGCGCGTCGCGCTGAGGGATGGCGGCAGTTCGACGCCGATCGGCGGTTGGTCTTCAGCAGGCGTCATCGATCCTCCTCCGTCATTCGCCGCGGGTCCGCGCCGTGCTTCGCGGATCATCGTGACGATACCCTATAATTGTCTCTTGGCCATGATCGAGGAACTCGGAAAGGGGTTCGTCCGCAGGCCGCGAGCCGACGCCAAACAACTGCCGCAGCGACAGCCCTTCGCGCTCCTTCGTGGTAGGATTGGCCTACTGCGTCAGGCCAGACCCAAATCCGGCCGGGCTCGATCACAATCAGATTGCCAGCCAAATTCTCGGTATTTGCGGAAACGACCGCAGCCACGTCGCGCGCTTCAGCCGCACTCGATAAACAGTCAAGCTCCAATAGGACGACGCCGTGAGCTCGCAGCCGTTGGCGAACGATCATTTCGCCGAAGTCACGATCCTCGGTGATCAGGATGCGAGCGTCGCCGCGAGCAGCCGCGAGGACATCGCCGTCCGAAGCTTCGAGTTCGTTTCCCCGATCGACGTCACGTCGAAGCCGGCATTTCGAAGCTGCTCGACGACGCGACGTGAGGCGTTTTCGTCCGCCACAAGACGCATCACTCGGCGGCGCGAACGGTCTCATGCTCCAGGTAATCCGCCGCGAAGATCAACGCCGCCCGCAAGTTGTCCTCCTTCAGTTGAGGGTAGGCGTCGACGGTGTCGACAAACGAACGACCGGCGGGTGTTTGCCCAGAATGAGTCTCGACCGTGATCCGCGTGCCTTCGACGCACGGCTTGCCGATCATGATGTTGGGATCCCCGGCGAGGCGCCCATGGGTCATGGTCGATCATTCCTCATTAGCCTTCCAACCTTGGCTTCACGATCTCGTTGGACGCTTGGCAAAGCAAAACCCTGTCGCTCGAATACGATCAGGGATGTCGCGTCACGCCCCGTCGAGCCAGGTCAGCAGGGCCTCGAGCCACGGCGCCTCGACATGCAGCCGGAAGCCTGCGTCCGTCCGAACGAGTAGGCAGCGCAACCCGGCGAACAGGACGGCGGCGGAGGGCGAGCCGGCGGTAAGGTCGGCGGATGTCCCCTGCGCGAGCGTCAACGGCGCGTCAAATCCCTCGACGTCGATCGCCGCCCATCCGTCGTCGACGGAAGTCGCACACCAGCCGTCGCGCCAGCCGTCGCGCGGCGCGATGGACGCGGGAGTGACGAGCAGCGCCCGGTTGCGCCCGATGCTCGGCACATACGCGCCGTCCGGGGCCGGCGCGTGGAGGCCGAGGAGGGGCGCGCCGGGCGCAAGCGCAGCGATCGCCGCCTCGAGGTCGCCTGAAATCAGCGTATGACCCCGCCCCGCCATCGCCTGCGCCCGAAGGCGCGGCCTGTCGAGCAGCATTCCTTCCCCACGCCTTGCCGGGGTCCATGTCCTCTCACGCATGGAGCCGCTTTCCTTCCGGGTCGAGCGCGACGGCGGGGGCGATCAAGGCGCGCAATTCCGAGCCGAGATGATAGACGTCGACCACCTCGCCGAGACGCGAGAAGCCCTCCTCCACCAGGCCGAGCGCGACCGGGCGGCCGAGCGTTGGGCTCAGATAGCTCGAGGTGACATAGCCGAGGGACCGGCGCGCCTTGTCGTCGCCGGCGACCACATGCGCGCCGGTCGGCAGCGGCGTCTCGCGGCGGACGACGTTCAATCCGACGAGCTGCTTGCGCGCCTTGTCCTTGGCGACCGGCGTGAACAGGGACCTTTTGCCGATGTACTCGTCCTTGCGCTGCTCGCGCGGCCCTGTGATTCCGAGATCGTGCGGCATGGTCGTTCCATCTGTGTCCTTGCCGACGACAATGAAACCCTTTTCGGCGCGCAGGATCATCAGCCCTTCGAGACCCAGGAGCCCACCGCCGAACGCCGGCAGCCTCTCGACGATTTGCGCGCGCAAAAGCTTTGCGCGGCCCGCCGGAAGCGAAAGCTCGTAGGATCGGTCGCCGGTGAAGCTCACGCGAGCGATCCTGAGCGGCGCACCGTCGAACATGGCCGCCGCGAAAGCCATGTGCGGCAGGCTCTGGTCATCGAGCGCGACGCCGAGGTCGAGAGCGCCGACGAGGTCTCGGGCGCGCGGGCCGGTCAGGGTGAGGGTCGCCCAATGCGCGGTCGCATCGTGGACGAACACACGGCGCGGATCGAAGCGATCCTGCCGCCAGAGTTCGAGCCGCATTAGGACTGCGTCTGTGTGGCCCGACGAGCAGGAGACGAGGAAGCGGTCGTCGGCGAGGCGCAGAGTCACGCCGTCGTCGAACACAACGCCCGTCTCCGACAACAGGAAGCCGTAGCGGATCTTGCCTGGCTTCAGGCTGGAGAGGCGGTTGTAGCTATGGAAGTCGGCCAGCTTCGCCGCATCAGGGCCGATGATCTCGATCTTCCCGAGCGAGGAGCCGTCGAACAGCGCGACCGCATCGCGGGCACGCTTCGCCTCCTGCTGGATCGAGCGCTCGGGATCATCAAAACCGTACCAGGCGGGCCTCAGCCAGCCGCCGTATTCGCGCATCTGCGCGCCGTCGGCGCGATGCTCCGGCTCGAGCGGCAGGCGTTTCAGAGGATTGAGCAGCGCCCCCCGCCGACGCGCGCCGATCACGCCCATCGGAACCGGTGCGAAGGGCGGGCGGTAGGTGGTCGTTCCCGTTTCGTCGATCGTCCGCCCGGTCAACGCGGCCATCGCGGCGAGGCCGTTGACGTTGGACGTCTTGCCCTGGTCGGTCGCCATGCCAAGCGTGGTGTAGCGCTTGAGATGCTCGACCGAGACGTAGCCCTCCCGGCCGGCGAGCGCGACATCTTTCAGCGTCACGTCGCTTTGGAAGTCGACCCAGCACCGGCCCGGCGCGTCCGGCTTTGGCCAGGCCGCGGTGACCCGGTAGAGGCCGGTCGGCGCGTTCGGCGCGGCGCCTTCGCCGCCGCCCGCCACATGGCCCTGGCGCAAGGCTTCGTCGAGGGTGAAGGCGCCGTTGGCCGCGCCTGCCACCGTCACACCGTCGACTTCCGTGTTCGGCACGAGCGCGGCGAGCGCCGCGTCGTAGCGAAGCTTGCCGCGCGCCTGGGCATAGAGATGGACGGTCGGCGTCCAGCCGCCCGAGAGCAGCAGCGCATCGGCCGAGCGCCTCTCGCCGCTGACCTGGACGCCCTCGACGCCTGCCGCGCCGACGACGCCTTGCAACTCGACCGCGAGCGAAACTTTTAGCGTCGTCGAGGGCGGATTGGGGCGCACATCAAAAATCTCGACCTCGGCCCCGGCTTCGGCGAGCGCTTCGGCGGCCGGGTAGGCCGAGTTGTTGTTGGTCGCGATCGCGATGCGCCGGCCGACCATCACGCCGAAGCGACGGAGATAGACGAGCGCCGCGTCGGCCGACATCACGCCCGGACGATCGTTGTCGGGCAGGATCAGCGGCCGCTCGATTGCGCCGGCGGCGATCACGATTCGCTTCGGCCGGATGCGCCAGAGGGCGTCGGGCGAGCCGGAGCGGCGCTCCCAGGCCGAGATGAGATTGTGGTCGTAGACGCCGAACGCCGTCGTCGATGTCAGGACGCGTCCGCCGTTGACTTCCACGGCGGCGCGGACGCTCGCGGCCCATGCGGGCCACCGAGCGCCTTCGATCGTTCCGCCGCGATGAACCAATTGGCCGCCGATGTCGCCATGGTCCTCCAGAAGGAACACGATTTTGCCGCCCCTGGCCGCCGCGCCGGCGGCGGCGAGGCCCGCCGGCCCGGCGCCGACGACAAGCAGGTCGCAGCGCGCGTTGAAGTGCGGATTGTCGGCCGGGGGACGGTTCGTCGGGTCGATGACTCCCAGGCCGGCCATCGCCCGGATCGTCGGCTCGAACGTCTCCCAGCGCGGCCAGAGGAAGGTCTTGTAGTAGAAGCCCGACGGCATGAGCGCGGAGAATTTGTCGATCAGCGCGACGCGATCCTCGGCCGCGGTCGGCGAGGCGTTGACCGCGCGCACGGCGAGATCGTTCTCGAGCGCTTCCGTGGTGGCGCGCAGGTTCGGCGTCGTGCGCCCCGAACGCGTTACGTCGACGATAGCGTTCGGCTCCTCGGTCCAGGCCCCCCAGACGCCGCGCGGCCGGTGATATTTGAAACTGCGGCCGACGACGCGGACACCGTTGGCGATAAGCGCCGAGGCGATGCTGTCGCCTGCGAACCCGACAAAAGGTCTGCCGTCGAAGGTGAAGGCGAGCGCTTGGCCGCGATCGACCGCGCCGCCTTCGGGGAGACGGAAGGCGGTCACGGCGCGGCTCTCAAGGGCTCGCTGCTTATGACCGCATGGCTCGCCGTGTCGCGGGTCATGGCGAAGGATTCCATACAGGTTAGATGAAGCCAGATTTCGCGGCTCGCGCCCTTCGGGTTAGCGTTGAAATAGAGGTATTCCGCCCACTCATCATCGTCGACGGCTTCCGCCGGCTCGGGCCGCGCCTTTGGCTCGCCGACATAGTGGAACTCGGTCTCGTCGCGCGGGCCGCAGAACGGGCAGGGGAAGATCTGCATGGGAGGCCTCTAAAGGATTGTGCGCTTCGATGGAACCGGCGAGCGGAATCGCCCCTTTGCCTAATTCGCGGCAAAATTCGTGCTTTTGCGGGATCAGGGCCGAAGAATTCCCTGCCAGCCTCCGTCGTAATGCCTAACCGACCGCAGTTTCGTGCGGAACTTGAGACCCAGCGTGGCCATGCTAAGGGAAGAAGCGCAAGCGGAGGACCCACGAGGCCGAAACTGCGCTCGTCCGATTGGCGACGGGTTGCGGAGATCGTCCGAAAGCCAGAGATCGACTTCAAGCCCGATCTTGGCATGGGCGCAGGAAGCCGGAGGAATGCGGAGATGTGGCACGGGCTTTTGGCGCCGCTGCGCAAATCGCCGGTCTGGGCTGCCGTGGCGCTGCTCTACGTCGTGGCAACGATCGTGACCCCTGCGATGCTGAAGCCTGGCCAGATCCTCAACATCCTCCAGGTCACCGCATTCCTAGGCCTTGTCGCGACCGGACAGACGCTCACGCTGCTGACCGGGGGCATCGACCTTTCGGTCGCCGGCGTCGTCACCATGACGAACATCCTCGCCACCAGCCTCATGATGGGTCAGGACGCAAAGATCGCGCCGGCGGTGCTGACGTGCCTGACAATCGGCGCCGGCGTCGGTGCGGCCAATAGCGTCCTGATCGCCATTCTTCGGGTCGCCCCGATCATCGCAACGCTCGCGATGAACTCGATCCTGTTCGGCGCCGCGCTGGTCTACACCGGCGGCGCGCCGCACGGCGCAACAGCGCCCGCCTTCAACCAGATTGGCCAAGGCTCCGTCCTCGGGCTTCCTGCGAGCGCGCTTTGCTGGCTCGTCGTCGCCGTCGGCGTCGCCTATGGGATGCGTCGCACGACGTTCGGTCGCTGGCTCTACGCCGTCGGTGCCAACGAGCGCGCGGCCCACTTGATGGGCGTGCCGACGCGCACCGTTCTCGTGGTCGCCTATATGCTCAGCGCCGGCCTCGCCGTGCTCGGCGGCCTCCTCGTCACCGCCTATATCGGCAATCCCAGCCTCGGCATCGGCAATCAGTTCCTGCTGACCTCGGTGGTCGCCGTCGTCGTCGGCGGCACGGCGCTTACGGGCGGCAGTCGGCAGCGTCGCGGGGACCGATCGCCGGTGCGCTCTTCGTCACCGAGCTCACCAGTTTCACCAACATCGCCCAGGCTTCGACCGGGGTTGCAATTTGTCATTCAAGGCGTTCTGATCGCGCTCAGTGTCATTGCTTACCGCATGATCGGCGCAAGAGCCGGCGCTCGGTGAGTTCGAAGTGAAGACCAAGGAGAGATCGCAAACATGTCGAACGAAATGGACCTTAACCGCCGCTCGGCGCTGAAGCTCGGCGCTCGCCGCGGCCGTGCGTCGCCTTGCGGCGCCAGCGCTGCTTCGCGGACGCGATCAGCGAGCGCCAAGATCATTCGGCTTCCGCTGAAATGGCGAAGGGAATCAGCCAAGAGCGGCAAGCTGCGCATCGGCTTCTCGAACGGATTCTCGGGCAACACGTGGCGCACGATGAATGCCTCACCTCGATGAACAAGGAGGCCGCCGCCAACGCCGACAAATACGAGCTGATCATCGGTCGACGGCCAGGGCGACATCAGCCAAGCAGGTCAACGATATCGAAGACCTCATCGCCCAGAACGTCGATGCCACTCCTGATGCATCGCCGAATTCCGGCTCCGCGGTGGTCCCGGCCTGCGCGCAAGGCGATGCAAGACCGGCATTATGACCGTGCCGTTCAATCTGCCGGTCGACGGCGAGGCATGGACACGCCTTCATCGGCACCGACCCGACAAAGAAGGGCGGCATGACCGGCAAGTACCTGAACGATGCGCTTGGCGGCAAAGGCAAGATCGTCGCACTCGGCGGCCTGCCCGGCAACTCCTATACCGCCGCCTGCTGGGCCGGCGCAAAGCACGAGCTTCGGCCCAGGCATCGAAGTGCTCGCCTTCAAGGATGCCTCTTGGGAGGAAGACAAGGCCAAGGTCATCATGGCCGACCTGATCGCCGCCTATCCGCAAATCGACGGCGTCTGGTGCCGATGGCGGCCAGGATGCGCTCGGCGGCCTGAAGGCGCTGGTCGCCGCGGGCCGCCCACTCGTGCCCTGCGACGGCGACGACTATAACGGCCTGCTGAAAATGTACGATGCGAACAAGGACAAGAATCCGAAGTTCACGATCGCCTCGGTCTCCGAACCGACTTGGGAGGGCGTCGTGGCGCTGCGCACCGCGTCAAAGCTGCTCGCGGGCGAGGAGCGTGCCGAAGCGTCAGATCATCCAGCCGATCGTGATCGATCGCTAAAAACTATGAGAAGTTCATCAAGACAGGATCTGCCGGACGGCGTTTTCGTCGACACGACGCTGTCGGACGACGAACTGAAGAAGCTGTTCAGTTAGGCCGTTCCCGATTGCCGGCTGCGCCCTCGGGCGCAGCCGGACTCGAACCTCTCCGAGCCCGGTGCGCATCTTGAGAACGATCCCGAGCGATGCCGCGGCCTATGCGCTGGAATTGCAGGGCATCGAGAAATGCTTTCCCGGCGTTCGGATCCTCAGCGGCGTATCGTTCGCCTGCCGCGCCGGCGAGGTCCACGGTCTCATGGGCGAAAACGGCGCGGGCAAATCCACGCTGATGCGCATCATTGCCGGCGTCTGGAAGCCCGATGCCGGCCGGATACTCGATGCGTGGCGAACTCGTCGAGATCTCCGGGCCGAAGCAGTCGCAGGATCTCGGCGTCGCGATGGTCTATCAGGACACGCGGCTGGTGCCCGACCTCGACGTCGCGCAGAACATCTGGCTCGGACGCGAGCCGGGCGGCGAAATTTTCGTCGACCGCGGGGCGATGGAACAGCGGCGCTCGAGGCGATCCTCGATCGCCTCGGAGCCGATATTCGCGCTGAGCAGGCCGGTGCGCGATCTCACCGTCGCCGAGCGGCAGATCGTCGAGATCGCGCGCGCGCTGACCACATCGCCCTCGGTCCTCATTCTCGACGAGCCAACCTCCTCGCTGGACGCCGCAGAAATCCACCAGTCTCTTCGAGCATCGTGCGCGAACTGAGACGAGCGGCGCCGCGGTCATCTTCATCTCGCACCGCTTGCCCGAAGTCTTCGCGATCGCCGACCGCATCACCGTGCTGAAGGACGGCGAAGTCGTCGGCACCGTCAACCGCGACGAAGTCGATCACGAGCGCTTGGTCGCGATGATGGTCGGACGCGAGACTGGCGCTCGCCTATCCGCTGCGCGCAGCCTCGTACGGGGCGCCGAGCTTCTCGTCGTCGAGAACCTCAAGTCCGAAGGCCTGTTCGAGGACGTGTCCTTCGCCGCGCGGGCTGGCGAGATCGTCGGGCTCGGCGGTATCCAGGGCAACGGCCAGGCCGATGTCGTGCGTGCGATCTTCGGCCTTGCGCCGTGGACGGGTGCGGTGACGCTGGATGGCGACGCGGCCTGCGCCTGGGCTCGCCTGCGCGAGGCGATCAGCGCGGGTCTCGTCTACGTTCCCGGCGAGCGGCATCGCGAAGGGCTGTTTCTGCCTCATTCCGATCCGCGAGAATATTTCCCTGCCCCACCTCTTCGACTGGGCAGGCGCTCGGCCTCATTGCCGGCGCGTCGGGAGCGCCAGGCGACCGCAGACGCGATCAGCGCGTTTCGCCGTCAAGACGCCGTTCGCCCGAGCAGATCGTCGCCCATCTGTCCGGCGGCAACCAGCAGAAGGTCGTGCTCGGCCGCTGGACCACCGGCTCGCCGAAGCGTGTACCTCTTCGAGGATCCGACGCGCGGCGTGGATGTCGCGACAAAGCTCGAAATCTATCGCCGCCTGCGCGCCCTCGCCGCCGAAGGGCGCGGCGGTCGATCCTCGTTTCCTCGGATCTCCTGGAACTGATCGGCCTCAGCGACCGCATCCTCGTCTTTTCCCGCGGCGCGCATCGTCAAGGAAATTGCGGGCGTCGACGCCGACGGAGGAACGCGATCGTCGGCAGCGCGGCGGGTGCCGGCGGAGCCGAATGCGCACGAGCCGTTGCAGCGCGCCGCAACTGAGGGCTCCGGCCACCCGACTTGGCGCGCGCCTCCGATGCTGGAGCGCTACGCAGGTCCGGCTGCTGCTCGCGGTGCTGATTTTCGCTCTCGCCTTCGGCCGCCTCGCGCTATTCGAGCTTCTTCCTCACCACGTCAGCAATTTCGCCAATATCGCGAGCCAAGTCGCGCCTCTGGCGCTGGCGGCGCTTGGGGCAATTCTGCGGTCATTCTGCTCGGTGGCATCGATCTCTCCGTCGGCCCGCTGATCAGCCTCGTGACCGCCGTCACCTCCTTCGTCGCCGTATCGGAAGGCGCGGGCGCCAGTCGCTGCCGCGGCGGCAGCGGCGCCTCGGGGTCGGCCTCGCGACCGGCCTCGTCAATGCCTTTCTGATCGTGCGGCTGCGCATTCCCGATCTCATCGCGACGCTGGCAACCTACTCGATCGTGTTTGGCGCGGCGCTGATCGTGCGGCCGAGTCCCGGCGGCACTCATCAGCGAGACCTTCATCGACCTCGTCACAGCGAATCTCGGTCCCGTCCCCATCGCAGCGTTGCTGATCGTACGTTGCCGTTCGGTCTCGTGGAGCTGCTCCTCGTTGCGGGGCCGGCTCGGCCAGCGGCTCTATGGCGTCGGCTCCAGCAGCGAGGCGAGCTTCGTCGTGGGCATCGGCGCCGACGGCGTGCGCGCGCGGGCTTACATTTTCTGTGCGCTTGCTGCCGTCGATTGCGGGGATTACTGATCGCCGCGCGCATCGGCAGCGGAGATCCGCAGGCTGGCTCCTCGTTCACGCTCGCGTCAGTGACCGCTGTCGTTGTCGGCGGCGTCACCGTTTTCGGCGGAGCAGGCACGGCGATCGGCGTCCTGCTCGGCGCGATCGCGGTCGGCGTCATGCAGAACGCGCTCAACCTGATCCATGTCTCCGCCTATTATCAATACGTCTGGACCGGCGGGCTGACGCTACTCGCGGTCGTCGGTTATTCCTTCAATGGGGCGAGGAGCAAGCGCTATGAGTTCAGGGACCGCCGCTGAGGTCGTCTGTGTTGTCGACGCTAAGAACAAACTCGGCGAAGTGCCGGTATGGGATGTCGCCGAGCAGGCACTTTATTGGGTCGACATCGAGGGCGCCCTACTGCAACGCTTTCATCCCGCAACAGGCTCGGTGCGGCGATGGGAGATGCCAGAGCGCCTCTGTGCGCTCGCGCTGCGTGAGAAGGGCGGACTTGTCATCGCGCTTGCCTCTGGGTTCGCCTTCTTCGATCTGGAGACGGGCGCCATCCAGCGCCTCGCGGCGCCGGAAGCGCATCTGCCGGGCAATCGCATGAACGACGGCAAATGCGATCGGCGCGGGCGCTTCTGGGCGGGCACGATGGACGATTCGCTGAAGGACCGCACGGCGGCGCTCTACCGGCTCGATCCCGATCTATGCTGCCACCGGATGGAGACAGGGATCGGCATTTCGAATTCACTTGCCTGGAGCCCCGACAATCGCACGTTCTACTATGCCGACTCGCTTGTGAAGACGATCTTCGCCTATGATTTCGATCTGGACACCGGGGCGATCCGAAACCGTCGGGTGTTGGCCGACTGCCGCCACTTGCCGGGCACGCCGGACGGCTCGACCATTGACGCCGAAGGCTTTCTTTGGAACGCCCATTGGGACGGCTGGAAGCTAGTGCGCTATGCGCCAAACGGACGGGTCGACCGCGAAGTGAAGCTGCCGGTGCAGAAGCCGACAAGCTGCATGTTCGGCGGCCCGATCTGGCGACGCTCTACGTGACTTCGGCGATCTGGGATCACAGCGCCGAGGATCTGAAATCGCAGCCGCAAGCCGGCGGCGTGCTCGCGCTCGATGTCGGCGTGCGCGGCCTGCCTGAGCCGCGCTTTGCCGGTTGAGGTCTTATGGCAACTGGAAGATCCGCGATGTGGGCGTATTTGCCGCGATCATCCATGTAGGCGACGCCGGGCCATGCTTTCCTCGCTCGGCATGACGGAGAAGGGAACGCCGAGGCCGGCGCGCGCGCCGGATGGAACGCTTTCTTAAGTTCCGTTAACCTTGGCCGGCGAGCAATTCGCGACAAAAAGGAAAGTCGCATCGGTACGGAGCCTGCATGCCGTCACTCAACGTCAAGCCTCCGGTTGTCCAGCCGGATCTGTTTCAGGATCCCGAAAAATGGGCCAACACGATCGCCCGCCTCTTTGCCGATCCGGCGCGCACTGGCGGTTTTCTGGCCGAAGCGGAAAAGGCGGAAAAAGCTTGCGCCGGGGATCCGCTCATTCTCTTCATGGCGGCGACCGCCGCCCTGCTCGATCGAAAGCCCGACAGGGCGCAGCTCTATCTCAAGCGCTACGCCAAGCGCTACGTGGCGAGCAGGCCCTATTTTCTCCTGTCGGCCCTCGCGCTCGCGGGGGAAAAGAAGCTGATCGCCGCGCGGGCGCTGCTCGAGCGTCACGGTCTCGCCGATTGGCGCGATGCGTTGAGGGTCTTCCCCGGCGGCTGGGAGCGGCGCGTCTGGCTCGCCGCGCAGCTCGACGCCGTCATGGGACGCGAGAGCCCGATCCGCGCGCGCCGAGCCGAAAAGAGCGCGGCTCGCCCCCAGGCGCGCCCGAAGAATCCTCCGCCGGCCCGATCCGCCGCGCCGCCGCCAGCACAGGCGCGGCCCGCCGCTCAGCCGGCGATGCCAGCCCTCGAGCGCGGAGAGGTCGGAATTCCGATCGTCTTCGACTCGGACCTCGGACCGCTCCTTTCCGCCGCGACGGGCGAGGCCGAGAGCGACGGCGGCTGGTTTGTCTTGCGGGAGCGGCTCGCCCATCTCGGCCTGGTCGAGGGCTTCGACGAGCTCATTTGCCTCAATCACCTCAAGGGGGTCGAGACCTTCTGGTATCAAACCGAGACGGTGCGCAAGGTCTTGAAGCAGTTCCGCGGCCGCGTGCTGCTCGCCGACGAGGTCGGCCTCGGCAAGACGGTCGAGGCGGGAATGGTCCTCAAGGAATATGTGCTGCGCGGCATGGTCGAGCGCGTTCTGGTGCTCACTCCCGCCTCGCTGGTCGGACAATGGCGGGAGGAATTGGAGACCAAATTCGATATTCCGTGCGCGACCACGCAAGACCCGCTGCTGCGCGAGGATCCTGAGCGGTTCTGGGCACAGCCGCGCGTTGTCGCTTCGCTCGCGCTTGCCCGGCGGAAGGACCACGCCGAGCGGCTCGTCGCGCAGTCGTTCGATCTGGTGATCGTCGACGAGGCCCACCATCTGCGCGACCGCTCGAGCCAGAGCTACAGCCTGGTCGACCGCCTGACCAAGCGCTTCCTGCTGCTCCTGTCCGCGACGCCGGTGCAGAACAACCTCATCGAGCTCTATAACCTGTTGACCCTGCTGAAACCCGGCATCTTCAAGACGCAGAAGGAATTCCGCGCCGCCTACATGACCGCGGGCAAGCCGCGCCAGCCGGCAAACCCGGAGCGGCTACGCGATCTGATGCGCGACGCCATGATCCGCAACACGAGGGCGGTGGTGGCGCTGAAGCTGCCGCGCCGACACGCCTCCACACGATATGTCGACCCCGCGCCTGTGGAGCAGGCGGCCTATCAGGAGCTCGCGGCCATGATCCGGGCGTTCGTTTCGGACGGCCGGCAGAGCGAGCGGCTCGCCGGGCGCCATTTGCTGACCGCCGCCGGCTCCTCGCCCGCGGCCGCCTCCTCCGCCGTTCAGCGCTTCGCCGACCGCCACGATCGCGATCCGGCGTGGCGGACGTTGGCAAAGCGATGGGCGGCGGTCGCCTCGGGGGCCAAGGAATTGGCGCTCCTCGAACTCATCGCCCGCAATCCCGACGTGAAGAAGCTCGTCTTCGTCCATCATCGCGAGACCATGGCGAGCCTTGCCCGGCTGCTCGCCGGACAGGGGGTCGGATTCGCCCGCTTCGACGGCAGCATGAGCGGTCCCGACAAGGATGCGGCGATCGCCGATTTCCGCGAGCGGGTTCCGGTGCTGCTGTGCTCCGAATCCGGCGGCGAGGGCCGCAACATCCAGTTCTGCAACACGCTGATCAACTTCGATATCCCCTGGAATCCGATGGCGATCGAACAGCGGGTCGGCCGCATCGACCGCATCGGTCAGAGCCGCGAGGTGTTCGTCTTCAATCTGGTCACCCGCGGGACGGTCGAGGAGCAGATGCTGCGGCTGCTCGATGAAAAGATCAACATGTTCGAGTTGGTTGTCGGCGAGGCCGGCGCGATCCTCGGCGAATTGGACGAGGAGCGGAACTTCGCCGATCTCGTGCTGGACGCGTGGCTGGAGACGAGTGCGGCCGCCCGGGCCGAGGCGTTCGACGCGCTCGGCCGGCGGCTCGGCGAGGCGCAAAGCCAATACAGCGACGCCAAGGCGCTCGACGACGCCTTGTTCGGCGAAGAATTCGAGACGGCGTAGCCCGAGGGAGGCAGGGCGATGACCGCATTGCGCGATTTCGTTGCCGACCTGATGGAGCGCGAAGGCGCCGCCGTCGAGCCTCTCGAGCCCGAGGGCCTGGCCGTGATGGCGCCGCCCGAGGTTCGCGTCGCGCTGGGCTGGCCGGAGCTGGCGCGGCTCGGATTCGGCGCCGACTTGCCTGCGGGGGCTGAGCGGATCGGCGTCGAGGGCGGCTGGCTGGAGCGCTTCGGCGAGCTCCTCGCCGAGCGCGGTCGCTACGCCGAGCGTCAAATCGAGTGCGACCCGCCGCCGACCCTGAGCGATCCCGAGCGCCTCCTGGACCGCGTCCTCGACCTACCCAACGCGGTCTGGCGTTTCCGCGGCCAGCGCTCGTCGTGGACGCGCTGTCTCTTGGTCGCGTTCCGGATGACGGCGGTCTCGGACGAGAAGCGGGAAAACAATCTGTGGATCGGGTTCAATGTCGGCACCGGCGCCGCCTTGGGCGAGGCGTTCAATCGGCTGCGGGCGTCTTTCGAAGACCCTACGTGGCAGCCGCCCGCCACGGCGACGAGAGAGGCGGCGGGGCCGGGCTGGGACGCCGCGACGCTCGAGGCTCGCGTTCGAGCGACGCTCGAGGCGAGCGCGCAGGCCGAGCTCGCTCCGTTTCTTCGCTCGATGCAGCGCCGCCTGGCGCGCGACCATGCCCGCCTGCACGGCTACCATGACGACCTCCGCCGGGAATCCTTGACGCGCCTGGCGGCGCTCGAAGGCATTGAGGGGCCCAAAGCGGAGGCGGACCGCCGGCGCGAACAGCAGCGGATTGCGGCGATCGAGCGCGAATACCTCAATAAGCTCGGCGACCTCCAGCACAAATACGCCCTGCGCGTCAGTCTCGATTGGATTCAAACCCTGGAGCTGTTCGTCCCGGTGCAGCGGCTCGAGGTTCTGATCCGCCGTCGCAAAGGCGAGCGTGTCATCCAGATCGACTGGCACCCGCTCGTCCGCCTGGCCGAGCCCCCGTTATGCGAATGGGGACGGGGCGTGAACGCGACGCGGCTGGTTTGCGACGAACGCCTGCATCTCACCGAGCCTGCCGGCCAGGATCCGTGTCCGGGCTGCGCCAAGCCGTTCTGCCGCGCCTGCTGCCCGACCGAATGTCCGCGATGCGGAAGGGCGGTGTAACGCTGTGACCGCTCAGGACGCAGACTGGTCCCCGACCGAGAGGAGGGGCTCGTGACGCCGCATCCCCATTCGACCGTTGCGCCGGCCGCTTCGGAGAAGGGGAGATTCGCCCGCCCTGCTCACGGGGCCATCACCTTCTGATGCAAGCGGCCGATCGCGTCGAGCGCCGACAGGATCGCCCCCTCCTGCCAGGCGGGGATGTAGGAGGCGTGCTCGCCGGCCAGCGCGATCCTTCCGTCGATCCGGCAGAGGTCGTCGTAATGGGCGCGGCGCGCTTCATCCGACCAGTCGCCGGCGCAGCCCAGCGTGAAGGGCGCCCGAGCCCAGGCGACGGCGAAGCCGCTCTCGAACTCTTGCCGATATGGCGGATGGATTTGCGAACCGAAATCGACCGCGCGCTCGACGCGCTCGGCCGGAGACATGGCGGTGAACTCGTAAGCGTTCGGGCCGCCGAACAAATAGGCGCCGAGCAGCACCCCCTTGCTGCCCGCATTGAGCCCGCCGCTCGGGTAGGCGATCTGGCGAATGGGTAGGTCGGTGTAGGAGATGCCTCCGTAGATGCGCTCGTCCTCCTCCCAGAAGCGCCGCTTGAACTGCAGCCCGACCTTGACCGCGGGCGCATAGGGGACGGCGTCGATCGCGGCCTTCATCGAGGCGGAGACGTCGATCGGCAGCTGGCTCAGGATGGAGAGCGGCAGCGTGCACACGCACCAGTCGGCTCTCGCCTCCTCGAGCGCGCCGCCGGCGGAGAGATCCTCGAAATGAACGCGGACGCCGGATTTGCCCTGGCGGATCTCCTTAACCTTGGCGCGATAGCGGATCACGCCCGGTAGCTGGCGCGCAAAGGCTTCGCCGATCCTCCCCATGCCACCGACGGGCTGAAACATGGTCGTCTGGAAGTCGTAGAGGAGAAAGTTCGCGAGGCTCCGCCACAGACGCGAGGTCAAAATATCGGCGATCGCGATCGGTTCCCCGTCGACCGGCGCAGCGCTCAGGCCCCCGCCCGGGTCCGTCGCATAGCCGCGATAGAAGGCGGAGTCCTCTCCCGCCCGATAGCGAAAATCCTTGTCGAGGGCGCCCAGATCGCGCAACGCCTCGAGCAGGATTTCCTGGTCTTCCTTCGAGACCGCGTCGTCGAGCGCGCCTTTCCTGACCGCCTTGGCGAGAAGCTCGGCTGCGCCGCCGTCGTAATCGGCCTTGATCTCGCGGATGCGCTGCGGCTTTCCGCCGAACGCATTGGCCGAATGCAGATAGGCGTTGTGATTGAGCTGGATGAAGGGTTCGAGCGCGACGCCGAAACGGCGGCAATAGTCGAGAACCGCATGGTGATGGTAGGGGATGCGCCATGGCCCCGGGTTGAAGTAGAGGCCCGCGTCGAAGGCGCAGGCCTGGGTCGCGCCGCCGAGTTCGGCATAGACGTCGCCGCCGCGGATCGTCCAGTTTCTGCCGCCGGGACGGTTGTTGTATTCGAGGACGTTAACCTTGTAGCCGGCCCGGCTGAGCTCGTAGGCTGCGGTCATGCCCGCGAGACCGGCCCCGAGGACAACGACCGACGCTCCTTTCGGATCGCCCTCGAGCCTGATCGGGCCGCGGTACGACGATTCCGCCGCGAAGCCGAGGCTCCGCATCGCCTGCATGAGCGCCGTACCGCCGGCGCCGGCCCCGATGCGCTCGAACAGCGCGCGCCGGGTAAGCGCGGACGCCGCGACGCTCACCCCGTCGCTCCCCCGTTAAGCCCGAAGTTCAATGCGCGACGTTCTTTGGCGGGATCTGAACGACTGGCGCGGCGGCGTCGAATAGTTCACGCCGGTCGCGCGAGCGGGGCGGATAGATGCGCTGGCGGTTGATCGTCTCCTTGATGCGCTTCGCTTCCGCGCCAGTTACGGCGACCTTGCGGTCCCAGCCTTCAGTATAGACTGCGCCGAACGGGCCGAGGTCGAGGCAGGTGACATACCAGGCGATCTGCAGCGGCAGCATCGGTTTCTGGAACAGGTCGCTGACGACATTGTACCCGGCGAAGCGGCCCATCGGGCGGGCGTGCTGGCACGACATGACGGACGAATGGGCGCCGTCGATCGGCAGCCATGCAACATCACCCGCCGCGAATTCAGCGGCCATGCCCTTGATCTTGAGATTCTCGTCAACCGGAAGGCGGCCGAACCGGTCGCGCTCGACGGGAAAGCGCTCGGTCAATGGATCGGCCTGCATCCCGCCGCACCAGACGACGGTCGCCGCCTCGATTCTTTCGCCTGTCGTGAGGGTCGCGCCCTTGGGGTCGATGGAAGCAATGGAGACGCCGGGCCGCGTCTGGACGCCGAGACTGTTCAAAGCCTCGTCGATGACGCGGCGCGCGGCTACTCCCATGTTAGATCCGATCCACGCGGAATGATCGGCGAGAATGACGCGCGGGGCCGGGGCCAAAGCGCCCGCATTCGCCATCACGGCGCGCAATTTGCCGAACATTTCCGTCGCGACTTCGATGCCCGTGAGACCAGCGCCAACGACAAGCACGCTATACTGCCCGGCGGAAGCCGGAAGCGACGGCAGGGAAGCTATGTGCCCATTGAGCCTTTGGCCCGCTTCAAACGTGTCGACGTTGAAGGCGTGCGCCTCGAGTTCCTGGAATGGCTGGACGAGCGAGACGGCTCCCGAGCGCGAACACCAGCCGGTCATAGGCCAGGCTCTTCGACGCGCCGTCGACGGTGCAAGCCACCGTTCGCTCGCCAGTGTCGAGGTCTGTCACATGGGCGACGACGAGCTTGACGCCGACAGGGTCCAGGACGTCAGCGAGCGGAACCAGGCTCGGATCAATGGCGGATTCGTAATTGCGGACCCGGATCGAATGCCAGGGCGTCTGGTTGACCACCAGGACTTCGACCGCGTCGAGGCCGATACGCAATTCATCGAGCCTGCGAGCGGCCGCCACCGCGCTCCACAGGCCGGCGAAGCCGGCGCCAAGGACAAGAATGCGCTGCATTCGAGGAGCTTGCCCCAAGCCCGCGGGCGGGGCAAGCTCCTAGAAGAAAACGGGTCGTCCGGCGCTGTCGGATTCGAGGTCAAATATGCCGGTTCGCCGATTGCCGCGCCTCCTCTTTGCGTTCTGCCTCGCGATATCCGGCGCTCTAGCCGACACGCTGCCGCTACCGCCGGAACTCACGGGCTTCAGCTCGCCAGAAGGCGAAAAATATCTGCTCGAAAGCGGGGCGCTCGAAGCCTATTTTCCGCTCTCGATCCACTTTGTCACGCAAAGGACCCAGGCCTATTGCGGCGTCGCCAGCATGGTGATGGTCCTCAACGCGTTGAACGTGCCTGCGCCGTCGACCCCGGCGTACGAGCCCTATCGCACCTTCACCCAGGACAACGTTCTCGACGAGCGAACCGACGCGGTGCTCCCGCGCGACCTCCTTCCGCATCGCGGCATGACCCTCGATCAGTTGGGAGCGATGCTGGCGCTCCGCCCTGTGTCGGTCGACGTCCACCACGCGAGCGACGAAAGCCTCGACGCTTTCCGCGCCGCGGCGAGCGCCGCGCTCGGCGCGAAGGATCGTTTCATCATCGTCAACTACCTGCGGACCGCCCTCGGGCAGGAGAAATACGGTCACATCTCACCTCTTGGGGCGTATGACGCCAAAGCAGACCGGTTCCTGATCCTCGACGTCGCGCGCTACAAATATCCGCCTGTCTGGGTCAAGTCGTCCGACTTGTTTGACGCTATGAATACAGTCGACCCGTCCAACGGCGGCAAGACGCGCGGCTATGTCGTGGTCGGGAAGACGGGAGCGCCGAAGGACGCCGAGGAGACGAAGTGATCGCCGCCGCTGCGCGGAGAGAGGAATGGCACGTCCCTTGCTACGCTTGCCGTGACCTTGATGGGCGCGATATTGCGGCCGCGCCCTTGATGACGAAAGCGTCCCTATGGCCTTCGAACCCGCCCTCGCCGACGCCGACGACGCCAAAGACCGCTCGCTGCGGGACGACATCCGCCTGCTCGGCCGCATCCTGGGCGATACGGTGCGCGAGCAGGAGGGCGAGGAGACCTACACGCTCGTCGAGCAGATCCGCCAGGCGTCCATTCGCTTCCACCGCCACAACGAGGTCGGCGCGCGGCGCGAGCTCGAGGCGGTGCTCGACAGCCTGAGCGCCGACCAGACCCTGGCGATTGTGCGCGCCTTCAGCTATTTCTCCCATCTCGCCAACATCGCCGAGGACCAGCATCACATCCGCCGCAATCGCGCGCATGCGCTTGCCGGCTCTGCTCCCCGCCCCGGCTCGCTCGCCTTCGCCTTTCACCGGATACGCGAGACGGGCGTCGAGCCCAAGCGGCTCGGCGCCTTCTTCGACAGCGCGCTGGTGAGCCCGGTGCTGACCGCCCATCCGACCGAGGTCAGGCGCAAGAGCACGCTGACACGAGAGCTCGAGATCGCAGAGCTTCTGGACGAGCGCGATCGCGCCCACGGCGACAAGTCCGAGCTCGCGCTCAACGAGGAGAAGCTCAGGCGCTGCGTCCTTATCCTCTGGCGCACCAACATGCTGCGCCAGACGCGGCTGAAAGTGATCGACGAGGTCGCCAACGGCCTTTCCTACTACGACTACACTTTCTTTCGGGAGTTGCCCCGCCTCTACGGCGCGATCGAGGACGAACTCGACGCGCTCCGGGGAAAGCGGCTGGAGAAGCCGATCCCTCCGTTCCTCAAGATCGGCTCGTGGATCGGCGGCGACCGCGATGGCAACCCTTTTGTCACCGCCGAGGTGCTGAAGGAGGCGGTGCGGCAGCAGAGCGCCCGGGCGCTCGCCTATTATCTCGACCAGCTACACGAGCTCGGCGGCATCCTGTCGCTCGACTCGGCTCTCGTCAGGGTCAGCCCGGAGCTGAACGCGCTCGCCGACCGCGCCGGCGACTCGTCCCTGACGCGGCGCAGCGAGCCCTATCGGCGTGCGATCACCGGCATGTATTCCCGGCTCGCCCGGACGGCGCGGGACCTCGACCACGTCGTGGCGCTGCGCCAGCCGATCGCCGACCTGCCCGGCTACGGGAGCGTCGAGGAGCTCGCGGCCGATCTCGACGTGATCGCGGACTCGCTGAAGTCGAACGGCGGCGCGGTCATCGCCCGCGGACGGCTAAGAGCGCTGATGCGCGCCGTCGAAGTGTTCGGCTTCCATCTCGCTCCGATCGATTTGAGGCAGAACTCCGACGTGCACGAGCGCACGGTCGCGGAAATTCTCGCCGCTGTTTCGCCCGGGCTCGATTACCGGGCGATGAGCGAGACCGATCGCGTCGAGCTTTTGCGGCGCGAGCTCGTCTCGCCCCGGCCGTTGGTCTCGCCCTTCATCGCCTACAGCGAGGAGACGGCCGGCGAACTCGGCGTGTTCCGCGCCGCAGCCAGCATCCGCAAAACTTATGGCGCCGGCGCGATCAGGACCTCGATCATCTCCAAGACCGACAGCGTCTCCGACATGCTCGAACTCGCCCTCATCCTGAAGGAGGTCGGGCTCGTCGGCGCCGACGGATCGGCCGCGCTCTATGTCGTGCCGCTGTTCGAGACGATCAGCGACCTGCGCGCCTGCGTCGGCGTGATGGACACGCTGCTGGCGATCCCCGAATACCGGAAACTCGTCGATTCGCTCGGGGGCGAGCAGGAGGTGATGCTCGGCTATTCCGACTCGAACAAGGACGGCGGCTTCGTCACCTCGGGTTGGGAGCTTTACAAGGCGGAGATCGGCCTGGTGGAAGTGTTCCGGCGCCATGGCGTGCGGATCAGGCTTTTCCACGGCCGCGGCGGCTCGGTCGGGCGCGGCGGCGGCCCGAGCTACGACGCGATCCTGGCCCAGCCCGGCGGCGCGGTGCAGGGGCAGATCCGCATCACCGAGCAGGGCGAGATCATCTCGAGCAAATATTCCAACCCCGAGGTCGGCCGGCGCAACCTCGAGACCCTGGTCTCGGCGACGCTCGAAGCGACGCTGCTCATGGACGAGAGCCCCGCGCCCGACCACGCCTTCCTCGAGACGATGGAGGAACTGTCGAAGAGCGCCTACGCCGCCTATCGCGGCCTCGTCTACGAGACGGAAGGGTTCGAACGCTATTTCTGGGCCTCGACCGTCATTACCGAGATCGCCAGCCTCAACATCGGCTCGCGCCCCGCCTCGCGCAAGAAGACGACCGCGATCGGCGATCTGCGCGCCATCCCCTGGGTGTTCTCGTGGGCGCAATGCCGCCTCATGCTGCCCGGCTGGTTCGGCTTCGGCTCAGCGGTCAAGGCCTTTGTGGCGGCGCACCCGCAGGAGGGGCTGGACGCGTTGCGGCAGATGCATAAGCGGTGGCCGTTCTTCCGCACCCTTCTCTCCAACATGGACATGGTGCTCTCGAAGTCGAGCCTCGCCATCGCCTCCCGCTACGCGCGCCTCGTCGAGGACGTGTCCTTGCGGGAAAAGATCTTCGCCCGCATCTCGCTCGAGTGGCGCGACTCGGTCGAGGCCTTGAACGCGATCATGGAGCAGTCGCGGCTGCTCGAAAGCAATCCGCTGCTCGACCGGTCGATCCGCAACCGCTTCCCCTATCTCGACCCCTTGAACCACGTGCAGGTCGAGCTCTTGAAACTCCACCGCGGGCGGTCGACGAGCGAGAAGGTGTTGACGGGGATTCAGCTGACGATCAACGGGGTGTCGGCGGGGCTGAGAAACAGCGGCTAGGAGCCGGATCCTCGTGGCGCCGTCGCGGGCCTCGATGCGAAGCGTGGTGGGGAGCGCGCCGGAAAGCGGCCGTCGGTAATAGAGGAATGGGCGCTGGCCGAGCCGCTCATCCTGGCGGCCAGGCGCGGCGGCAAGAGGCGGACGGTGAACGCGCGCGCAGCCGTAAGCGGCCTATAGTCCAAGCCGAGCGGAAGGCGCTCCCCGCTCAGCCGCACGACATACGCACCAAATGCGCCTTCGCCGCCATAATTCCCTCCATCGCTCGAAACGCCATGGATAAGGAATCGTTAAACTCGGCCTCCTTTCTGAATAATTGAAGCAGCCACTCGCTTAGCCACACATGTTGACAGCCGGATAGCCTTCGTCGACGAGCGCCGCGGTGCGTCTTCCAAAGAGCCGCGCCTGCGGCAGGTTCTTGCAATGGCGCCGCCCGCGTAGCGTTCACGTTGTGGTGAACGCGCGGGCGGCGTCGGCTTTGCTTTCACTTCTGCGCCCCGGGGCTGGTTTATTGCTATTGTATGGCCTGATTTGGGGCCGGCGCGATGACGTAGTTTGTGTCCGTGTTGGCGCCTCCGACTCCCAAAATTGAATGGGCGAACACGCCGCTTAACACGTTGCCCGGAAGCACGGTGTGGCACCATGCAGCGCCCACGCTCTTTGGCGCATTATCGCTGCAGTCGATGGGCGCATAGTTCGCTGGGGCCGGTGTGAGGGACGCAGGCAGCGCGGGATAGGGCGGCGGCGTCTTGATAGTGAAGTAATAAAGGTTATTGAGGTTGTCGATAAAGCTGAGCGGGCAGTTTTCGACCGAGTAGATGGTGAAAGCGGGAGACGTCGGGTCGATAGCCGTATCAGGCGTCGTCGTGCAGGCGCCGTATTTCGTAAATTGCACGCGATCTTTCGCCCCATATCCATACCCCACTTGGATCGGCGGGGAGGCCGGGTCGGGATTCGGCAATCCGACTGCTCCTCCGACGGCAATGATAAGACCGTCGCCCGGGACCTGCATGTTGCCTATGGCGTCGTCGACGGAGTACGCGTATGCCTGCGAATCAAGATAGTCCTTGCCATGGACGAGCACGACCCAGGGATCGAATTGCCCGTTGGGTGCATTGGGCAGGCCTGGCCAATACTGGAGGGCGTCAAATCTACCTTTAACTTTCTGATAACCTGTGTAGTCACAATTGTTTCCGGTCAGGCGGTCGCACGTCTTGCCGGGTACGTCAGTATAGTAGCCTGTCGTATTTTGCAGCAGATGATAATTGATGTCACCCAAACCCGGGTGGACGGTACAATTGGCGTTGAACGGCGACCACTGATACGCTTGCGCCGTCATCTGATCCTGGGTAGGCGTCCCTGATCCGTAGCAGTCGACGTAATTCGCGGTGAAGAGCGCGGCAACCTTCTTTATGTCGGGGCAGATTGCATCCGTAGCGTTTGGGTCGGTGCATGTATCCCATTGCTTTTTCAATTTTTTGATCGGGGGCCAGTTCGTCTTGGGCCAACCGGTCACCCCCGTCACATCTGTCGGCGGGTTGGGCGCTGTGTAATAGGGCATGAGTGAGACGGGCGATGGGACCTTCATTATCGTCGGTGGATTCTTGCCGAGGCTAACGTCGATATATTGAGGCCAGCCTGTATAATTCGTGAGGAATTTGTTAAGACTTGCCTCGAAGGAGCCGATCGGCGTTATCGAGCCGATATAACCGACCTTGTCGTTATTGTGCGGTTCCATCGCGACTGGAAGATAAGCGTCGTTGACATAAGAAATATCGTAATCGACGTTCAGCGGATTGATTCCCCATGGGTCCGTCGTTTTGATGAGCGCGCCCAGGGTATATTCTGTCGTCTGAATTGGCTCATGGCTCGAAAGACCGACAGGATCTATGAAAAATTTCAACTTCTGCGGTGTGCAAACTCCGTTCTTGGTGCACTGCGAAAGGCTGGGGAGCGACGTCCCTGTGACAAACGTTACCTCGGTCTGGTCGGCCCTGTCGGTATCGCTGCCGGTATAATTGGCCGTCAGGGCCTGCGGCGGCGCATGCTTGGCGTTCGGTTCGTCGAAGATGTCGACGCGTCCCCCGCCCCACCATGAGGCATATTGATTCGGGTCCGTCGGAACGACCGTGGCCGCATATTGCGAATAGGCCGGAACCGTCAGCCTGACGAAGCCGCCTGGCGGGATGCCATCGCCGGTTGGAGTGAGATAGATTCGAAATTGGCTCGTCTTGGGGAAGGGTTTTAAGCCCCTCTTGTCCGCCGGAACACCCAAGGCCGCCTGCATATATTCATCGACCAAAGCGGTGCCGGTCGATAGCACAGGGTAAATGTTGTAGGGAATCTCGCCCGATTGGCACACGGGTTGACAGGAACTATTGTGAATCTCGATTGTCATATCAGGCAACGGGGCCGCGGTTGCGCCGGACTTGCCAGCCGAGCCGAGAACCAGCACGGATGAGAAGGCTGCGAAGGTGATGGAAGGCGTCGCTTTGTTGACCCAATTTCTACTCATGTTTTCCTCCCTGAACCACGCCGGCAAACATTTAAGTTGGTTCGACAGCCGCCCGCCGAAGCGGGGTTGCCTCCAAGTGGCGTCACCGTCGTCCCGGCGGCCGCCGCCCGCGGCCCGCCCCGCTGCTATCTCCGGGGAGTCGCCGCCCATACGGCGTCCGGGCGCGGACTTCCGCAATCTTCCGCACCCTCCGGAAATCTCCACCGGCGCCTTGCCAACCCTGCCGGGTCTGGCAAAGTTGCCAGCATGCTGCCCTACCACGGGATCCTTCTCTTGGTCGTCGCCGCCCTTCTCGGGGCGAGCGTCGTCGGGATGCTCCTGCACCGAAGGCTGAATGAACGGCAGAAGAGCCGCGAGACGGCGGATCAGATCCGGCTCGTCATCTCAATTCTCGTGACGTTCACCGCGCTCGTGCTGGGCCTCCTTCTCTCCAACTCGAAGGCTTCGTACGACGCATTCGACAGCCGCCTCCGGGCGTTCGCAGGTTCGATCATCGAGCTCGATCAGCGCCTGCGCCAGTATGGCGACGAGACCGCCCCGATCCGGGCCAACCTTCGCACCTACCTCGCTGGCGCCATCGCCGATACCTGGCGCGATGAGCCTCGCCCCGCCGGGGTCTATCCAGTCTATCCCGATGCCTCGGACAGCGTCGAGCGAACGCCGCTCGGCAAGCTCCTGATCGACATCGACACAGCGATCCGCAAGCTCGAGCCGACCGACCCGTTTCATGCCGGCCTCGCCAATCTCCTGGAGGCGAAGACGACCGAGCTCTTGCAGCAGCGGCGCCTCGCGATCGAGACGGTGCACCAGACGATCTCCTGGCCGCTGCTCGTCGCCATGACGCTGTGGCTGGCGATCGTGTTCGCCGTGTTCGGGCTCACCGCGCCGCGCAACACGGTCGTCTATGCGACGATCATGCTGTGCGCCCTGTCATTCGCCTCGGCCATCTTCTTCATCCTCGACTTCGACCGGCCGCTCTCGGGGCTTATCCGGGTGTCGAGCGAACCGGCGCGTGAGGCGCTCCGCCATCTGGACGCGCCTTGAGGACAATCGCAGCCCGACTCGACCTCGGACTGCGCTCACGTCACGAGAGCGCGGCCAGTAAATGTAGTCCTTCCTCTCCCGTTCACGAGGCTACGCACCGGTGACTCGGTCGGACGCCTTTCGCCAGCCAGCGAACCCGAGACCGACGAAGCCGAGCAGCAACATCGCCCAGGTCGACGCCTCAGGAACCGCCGAGGCGCCCGGGGGGTCGCCGACAGCAAAATCGAAGCCGAAACCGCCGCTTCCGTCGGCGACCAGATTGTAGTCGAAGGACAAATCGACCGAGGGGCCGGAATACGAACCGAGATCGATGACGTTGTTCTGGAAGAAGCCTTCGGCGCTCGACAGGTCGGTGAAGCTCCAGTTCTGGATCTCGACATTGTTGGCGAGCACCGCGAGGTCGAGCGACTGGAAGCCGAGTCCGCCGTCAAAACCGGTCTCCTGATCGCCGATCAAGCCGAGCAGGACGTCGCCGCGATAATTGAAGTCGAATGCCGCCGAGGCGCTGTAGGCCAGGCTCGCTCCGGCGCCGTCGGAAGCGTAATTGGCGCCGAGGATCGCCGTCCCGAACACGGCCTTGCCCGGTCCGAGCAGAGCATTGGCGACATTGCCGGCGCCGCCCACCAAACTCGTGAGATAGACCTTGCTGGGGAGTCCGTCCGCCATGGCGTATGCGGTCTGGCCCGGATTGCTGAAGGCCTGGCCGGAACCGCCGCCTTGCGCGACGGCGTTGGTGGTCGCAGTGTCGCCCGTCGGGGCGACCGCCATTGACTGAACAAGCGTCACGCCGCGAATGCTGGTCTGCGCCGTCGATTGGGCCTGGCCGCCCGAGCCGACCGCGGTCGACTGCGCCTCCGCGACGGCGCCGTTGATCGTCTGGGAGGACGAATTGGCGTTCGCCTCACCGTCGGCGCCGGGGCCGCTGAAGCCCGACCCGCCGGTTCCTCCGATCGCCGTCGTCGTGGCCGTGGCCGATCGGCGGCCAGTCCCGGTGGAATTGGCGGTCGCAGTCGCTTCGCCGCCTCCGCCGCCCTGGAAACCAAAGGACGAGCCGCCTTGCCCACCGGTCGCGGTTGCGGTCGCGGTCGATTGGCCGGCGCCCGACGATTCGGAGTCGGCCGCGCTCGTTGCGGAGCCGCCTTGACCGCCCGGTCCCGAGGAGACCAGCGGCAAGCCGCCGCTATTTCCGCCTGCCCCGCCCGTCGCTGCTGCGACGGCCGAACTGCTTTTCGACGAGCCGCTGCCCGCGCTTGCGCTTGCATCACCGCCGGATCCGCCCGTTCCGCCTCCGCTCCCTCCAGCGCCGCCCGCCGCATCAGCGGAGGCCCTAGCCGAGCGGCCCTGTGTCGCCTGCGCCGTCGCGTTCGTGGTTGCGGCGCCGCCGTCGCCGCCATCGACAGACGCGATGAGGCCGTCGCCGCCACTGGCGCTTGCGTAGGCGGTCGCGGCGCTGTTCAGCCCGCTTTCGACCGCCGCGGACATCGCCGTGCTGTCTCCGCCCGCTCCCCCCTCAGAGAAAATATCGCCAGTGCCGCCTCCCCTTCCGCCGATTGCGGTCGAGGAGGTCGAGACGCTGCCGTTGGCGGCGGAACTGGAGCCGTTGGCTTCAGCATTGGCGGAGCCGCCGGAAGCCGGTGTTCCCCCCGTCCGAGAGGTGCTGACGCCGCCAGCGCCGCCGGTCGCGTTGGCCGTTAGTCTGTAGTTGATTGCGGACGACGGATTATCGCCGCTCAGCGTGCTCGTGGCGGCGCCGGCGGTCCCGGGGTTCACGCTGATATCTCCTCCGCCGCCTGAGCCTCCGATTGCCGTTTGCGAGAGGTTGAGCGCGCCGCTCGTTGCGCCGCCAATCGCATCGTTGAACCCGCCATTGCTGAAGAGGCTGACCGACGCGCCGTTTCCGCCGTCAATCCCGTTCCCGCCGGCGCCGCCGGTCGCCGTGCCGGAAACAGTAACTGTGCCGCCATTTGTCGAGCTGCCGAAGACAGCCGGACCAAGACCGCCGCTCGATAAGGTGGCGGATCCGCCATTACCGCCGGAATTGGCGGCAGACGGCCGCCGCCACTCCCGCCTGTGGCAACGGCAGAGACTTTGGCTCGGTGGCTGGCGGCGACGTCCGCAATGCCGTTCGCGCTGCCTCCGTTGCCGCCGTCGCCATCGGTCGATGAGCCGCCCGCGCCTCCAGCGGCGTTCGACGACACGGATGCGTTGGGGACACCGATCACTCGTGGCGCTCGACGCCGCGTTGCCGCCCGCGCCCCCTGCGCCGTCTGCTCCGCCTGGTCCGCCTTCCGCCTGCGCCTCCCGAACCGCCGGCGCCGCCTGCACCGGTCGCATCGGCGACCCCCGCGCCGGCCCCGTTGGCCTTGATCGTGAGCGCCACGGCGACGCCGTTTCCGCCGTTTCCGCCATTGCCGCCCGCAAAGCCGACGTCGCCGTTTCCGCCACTACCGCCATTGCCGCCGGTTGCAGTCGCGGCATTCGTGGAAGCGAGCGGCCTGGAGGCGATCGCTAATGCATTTCCACCCGATCCGCCGTTCGCCCCGGGGCCGTCGACGCCGTTGGCGCCATTCGCTCCGTTCGTCCCTTGGATGGTTATCACAGCGGCAAGCCCAGAGACCGGGATCGCCGCGAGGATAGTCAACGACAAAGCCGTGTTCAGTAACAGACGCTTTGAAACAGGTAAACCATACGACATGGGGAGGACCTCCCACTCGTGCGAATAGGTTGAAGTTAAGTTTACGGAAGCTATCGTCGCCGAACTGGACCGGATCCCGACTCGGTCCTACCTTCGATATCCCCTAGGTAAGCATAGTTTCACACGGTTTGCAAGCGACAACTGCATGAGTAGCAGATCACACAACAAACACGGAGCTAGTGTTCTTTCATAAACCTATCAACGCTTGCCGCACGCGAGAGGGTCCAAAGAAAGCTGGTCGAAATTCCGATTTTAGGTTTTCCGAATACCCTGCCCCGCCCTGCCGGGAGAGCGTCGAAACAGGCGGCCTCATCAGGCGCGAGATATCCCTGTTTTTCTCCGAGCAGGGAATTCGAATTCCCAGCTCGGAGAAAAAAATTCCCTGCTCGACCGAGTAGGGAATATTGCAGGAACCGCCTGGAATTGTTCGGCTTTTCTGGCCGGTTTTTCCGAAGGCAGGCCGAATCGCGAGAAATTCCCTGCAGATTTCCCTCTTATCAGGGAACTCCGCAGCGCCCGCAAAATCGTCCTCTCTTTCCGTCTTCCCGCAAAATCCCTATCTAAAGAGCCCTGCCCCGACGCATCGGACTCGGGCCGCAGGAGGATCGAGAAGATGGCGTCTCGCGACGAGGTGATGGCGGCGCTGGCGAAAGTTCCCGGGCCCGACGGCAGGACGCCGCTGCCGGAATCCGGGGCCATTTCCGGCCTCACCATCCGGGACGGCAAGGTCTTTCTCGCCATCGTCGTCGATCCCGAGCGGGCTAAGGTGCTGGAGCCGATGCGGGCCCGGGCGGAGGCCGCGATTAGGGCCGCGCCCGGGATCGTGAGCGCTGTCGTGACCCTGACCGCCGAGGCCGCCCGCGCCCTTGGCGGATCCGCCCCCGGTCACGCGCACGAGCATGGCGGCGGCGAGCAGCGCCGGCAGGCCCACGGCGGCCGTTCGAGCGCGCCTATTCCCGGCGTCAGGCACATCATCGCGGTCGCGTCCGGCAAGGGCGGCGTCGGCAAGTCGACATTGGCCTGCAATCTCGCCGTCGGGCTGGCCAAGCTCGGCCTCAAGATCGGCGTGCTCGACGCGGACCTGTTCGGCCCCTCGATGCCGAGACTGTTCGGCCTCACGGCCAAGCCCGATCTGGCTCCCGGCGGAAAGATGATCGTCCCGCTGGAAGCCTATGGCGTCAAGGTGATGTCGATCGGCTTCCTGATCGAGGAAGGCGCGCCGGTGATCTGGCGCGGACCGATGGTGATGTCGGCCCTGACCCAGCTTCTGCGCGAGGTCGACTGGGGCGCGCTCGACGTCCTGGTCGTCGACATGCCGCCAGGCACCGGCGACACCCAGCTGACGATGGCGCAGAACGTGCCGCTGTCCGGGGCGGTGATCGTCTCGACGCCGCAGGATCTAGCGCTGATCGACGCCAGGCGCGGCATCGCAATGTTCAAGCAGGTCCACATTCCGCTGATCGGCGTCGTCGAGAACATGAGCTACTTCCTCTGCCCGCATTGCGGCGGGCGGACCGACGTCTTCTCGCACGCCGGCGCCGCAACGGGAGGCCGAGAAGCTCGGCGTTCCGTTCCTCGGCGAGGTGCCGCTCGACATCGTCATCCGCGCCAATTCCGACGACGGGCGCCCCGTCGTGGCGAGCCTGCCCGACAGCGCTCATGCCGGCGCTTTCCTCGAGATCGCGCGGCGCGTGGCGCAGACGCTCGAGGTCGGGGCCCCGGGCGCGAAGCCCGCTCCGCGCATCCGCGTCATCTGATCAACGAGGGCGCACATGGCCTGGCCGACCGACATCACCGTGACGGACAAGGGGCGAACGCTGGAGGTCGTGTTCGACGACGGCGAAACCGTCCGCCTGACCGCCGAGCGGCTGCGGGTCGAAAGTCCGAGCGCCGAGGTCCAGGGCCATTCCCCGAGCCAGAAGCGGATCGTCACCGGCAAGGAGAACGTCGCCATCGTCGACGTCGCGCCGATCGGCAACTACGCGATCCGGATCGTGTTCGACGACGGCCACAACACCGGCCTCTACAGTTGGGACTATTTGCGAAAGCTCGCGGGCTAGCCAGCTAATTTAGTCCAGGACCTGCGGGGCGATGAGGGCCTCAAAACCGGGAGAGAACGGTTCCGGCGATCTCGCACTGAAATCCCTCGAGGGCCTGCGAGACGGTCTTGATGTCCTTCACCTTGGTTCGATGCCGGCGAGCGACGAGGATCGCGCCGCCGACCCGAGACGCGACGACGTAGGCGTCCGCGCTATCGAGAGCCGGCGGGGTGTCGTAGATCACGACGCCGTAGTTGCGTTGCGCGCTTTGCGACAGATTCAGGAACTCCTTCGAGCTCAGAAGCTCCTGCGGATGCGGCGCGGTCGATCCGGCGACGAGCAGCGAAAGCCCAGGGACGACGTCGATGGCGACCGGCGGCTGGGCGTCGCCACGAGTCAGCGCCTCGACCAGTCCTTCCGTCTTCGCCTCCGCTCCGAAGATCGAGGCGAGTTCTCGGCTTCCTCAGATTTGCCTCCACGAGAAGCGTCGGCACCGCCATCTGCGCGAACGACAGCGCGAGGTTGGCGGCGAAATACGTCGCGCCCACCCCCGAATGCGGCCCGATCACGGCGAAGGCGTTCTTGCCCTGCGAGAGCGCCCCCGTAGCCAGGGCAGAGCGAACCGACCGGAAGGCTTCCGCGTTCACGCTGAAGGGCTGATACCCGACCACAAGCTCGCTCGAAACGCGTCGCTCGTCGCCGCCGAAACTCAGGACGGGGTAGTTGTATCGCTTCGACAGGGCCAGAAACAGACTGTCCCGGCGCACCAGGCCGAGCGTTATGGCGGCTTCTCCGAAAGTGAGACCCTTGCGGCGCTGGAAGCCCCGAATGGCCTCGACCTGCGCCTCGTTCAGGTTGCCGGCAGCGAGAATTTGCTGCTCGATTGGGTCTCTCGCCGGCTCGACCCGGGCGACCTCCGACTCCGCTTGGCGATTTGGATTGATGTTCATCGACTCAAGCTTTCGTCAATCGCCGCGCCGGGGCAACGCCAGCCTGGCTGCCCCGAGATAGGTAACCCACCCCCCTTTCGCTAGACTGGCCGAACTTGCCGTCAAAACAGCCGTTCGTTGACGATGATCGTGTCGTTCGGCTCCACTTCGTCGTCCAGCGAAGCCGGCATCTCCTCGGTCTGCCCGTTCGCCGTCTTGCGCTTGATCTTCATCCTGGAATCGGTTCCGAGCGGAGTCAGGCCGCCCGCGATCGCGATCGCCTGCTGAACGGTCAAAGCCTGCGTGAGCGGAAACTGACCGGTTTTGCCAACGAAGCCATACACGTAATAGAAGGGCGCGAGATCGACAAAGATCTCGTCGTTGTTGTTGATGAGGATGCGGTCCGGGTTGACATTTCCGTTGAGGAGATCCCTGGCGTAGTAGCGCCTGACGTTTCCGTTCCGGCGCACGATGACCGTTCCTCCGCTCTCCCTCAGGCCTCCGGCGCGCGCCAGGATCTGCGCCAGCGTCGTCGGCCGGTCGAGTGTATAAACCCCTGGCGCCCCGACCTGGCCCTGGACGCTCGCCTGCGCGCCGAAACCCGTTATCTCGACGAGCACATGCGGGTCGGTAACGATTTGCCGCTGCGCGAGCCGCCGTTCAATGGCGTGCGCCAGCTGATCTTCGGTCAGGCCGGCCGCCCTGATCCGGCCGACGTAGGGAAAATTCACAGTGCCGTCGCTTTCGACCCGGGTGGTCGTATCCATGTCCGGTTGGCTGACGACCTTGATGGAAACCACGTCGGAATTCGCCAGAACGCGTCCACCTTGGGCGTTCGCGGCCACACTGAACAGGGCGGCGAAGGCCACGACGGCGAGGCGCGCCAACCAGGCCGCGACCACATGAGTATTTGTTCGCATCTTCCACGCTCCCGGTATTGGAATCTCAATGCGGGCTGAAGGTCAAGGCAAGCAAGACCACATCGGTCGGCGTCACGAGGTTCGCCTGCACGGATCTGCTATGAGTGTAACTGAGGTTCGCGGTGACGAAAGGAGTAATGGTATAGTTAATGCTCGCGTTCGCGCTGTAAACATCCTGATTCGCGCTGTAAGGCTGAAGCACCGGGTTGATCGCCGAGGCGCTCGGCAATGAGCCGAAACCACCGGTCGAACTCGAAGCCTGGACGCCTGCGGCGAACTCCACCTTTGGCGTAAGGATGTAGGTGAGCCCAAGATTGGCGCTCTCCGTCACCTGCAGGTTGGCGATGATCGAGACCGGAGGCGAAACTGTCTTCGACACTGAAGCCTGCAGGCCGAGCTTCGGCGTCGCCTTCCAGGTCCCCGCGAGTGAATATACGGGCTCGAAGCCGGAAGCCGGATCCAGGGTGAACGACCCGTTGCGGACTCCCCACCAGGCCGACCGATGCGGTCAGCGCGAGATCGTGGCTTAGATTCTTGGTATAGGTTAAACTGAGTTGGTCTTCGGTTATGTTGTTGAGCAAACCAACTGTGTTTAATTCTTCAACAGTGGAACCCTGCCTTCCCGTATAGTTGGTCCCAGTTACGGTCGTCAGGAACTGCAGGCTGTTGGTGTCGGAGACGGTGTAAGATATGCCGGCCGCAATGAACTCGCTCTCTGAAATCGTTGACTGTATCGATTGAGGCCGAATTGGTCAACTTGGTGGCGCCGGAGTTAAAGATGAAGCCATAATTGCCGGTGATGCGGCAGGTCGCGGTTTCATTGAATGATAGCGTCGTGGCGACGTTCAGCTGGTTGAAACCGACCTGGAAGCCTGGCTGGGCGGGCGCCTTCTGCTCCGAGGCGATCAGCTTCCCCGAGCACTTCGAGCCATAGGTCCAATTGTCGCCTATGTCGAACGAGTTCGACAGCGAGTTCAGCGCGTCATCTGAGAAATACCGGTACACCCCGAGCGAGCCGTCAGCAAAGAATTCCTGGCCCTCCCAGTAGGCTTTCGTCGAGGCGCGGAAGTTCGATACCGACGTCAGGCTGGCTATTGGCGTCCCATAAATATTCGTCGTCGTCCCCCCCGTCGTCAATGGAGTGTTCAAAATATTGCTGTTATAGCCTACGGTTTGCGATACCTGGAGTTGCACCGGCAGATCGCTCCAATTCTCCGGCACGCGGGAAAAGACTCCGTACAGCGGCGGGGCGAGGCTCAAGGACGAAGCCGCGTTCGACGCGTCGAGGTCGTCGGCATCCACGCCGCTCGCGCCGCCAAGCAACAGCGCCCCTCCGAGCGTCAGAACGGCGCTTCGATTCATCTTTCTCGAAGGCTCCGAACCGCACGCACGCTCTCATACTCCCCCTGTCGCAATCGCGGGCGCGAAGCCTCAACGTCAAGCCGAGACGAGGCGCCCTCTGGTCCGCTCGTCAGTCACCCCTCCTCGACGCGAATCCGGCCGCCCTCGAACTTGCCCCGCAGCAGCTGTAATATAAAACGCGGGTAAAAGTGAACTGCCCGGAAGGCGACGCAGCGCGTCCGCGACAAGCTCCCAATGTCGCGCCCACAAAAGCAGTCCCCTCGAGAAAAGCATGATGACGCCGCCCGCCGATGACTCACCTCTATCCAAATTCGGCCCGGAGCGACAGGAGACAAAAGACACAGTTCCTGGAAAAAATGAGGGAAGCGACGGTCTGGACAGGAGCGTCTAGACTTTCTTGTCGCCTTCGCTAGCGTCGCGACCGGCGGTGGAAAAGGCTTGGGAAGGGGCGCGAATGAAGTCGCACTATCGGGTCGTCGTGATCGGCGGCGGCGTGGTGGGGGCCTCCGTTCTCTACCATCTGGCCAAATTTGGCTGGACCGATATCGCCTTGGTGGAGCGCTCCGTCCTGACCGCGGGTTCGTCCTGGCACGCGGCTGGCGGGTTCCACGCGCTCAACGCCAACCCGAACATGGCGATCTTGCAGGCCTACACGATCGACCTCCTCAAGGAGGTCGAAGCGGAGTCCGGCCAGTCGATCGGCATGCACATGACGGGCGGCATTCACGTCGCATCGGCCCCGGAGCGCTGGGAGTGGCTGCAATCGTCCTACCGCCGCTTCCAGGCGATCGGCATCGAGGACGTGCGCCTTATAGCGCCGGAGGAGATCCGAGCCCGTTGCCCGATCATCAACGTCGATGGTGTGCTCGGGGGCATGTGGGCCGACCGCGAAGGTTACGTCGACACCACCGGCACGGTCTGGGCCTACGCCGGCGCGGCGAAAAAGCGTGGCGCGACCGTGATCGAGCACAACAAGGTCGTCGAACTCCATCAACGCCCCGATCGCACCTGGAACGTCGTCACAGAGCACGGAACGATAAACGCCGTGCACGTGGTCAACGCCGCCGGCCTCTGGGCCAAACAGCTCGGCCGGATGGCGGGGCTCGATCTGCCGGTGTCCCCGCTCGAACACCATTACCTCATTACGGAGACCATCCCTGAAGTTGCGGCGATGAAGACGGAATTGCCGATGGTCGTCGACCTCGAGGGCTACACCTACATGCGCCAGGACCAGAAGGGGATACTGGTCGGCATCTATGAAACGCGCCCGCAACATTGGTCGATGGACGGCGCGCCATGGGATTATGGGGTCGAGCTTCTCCAGGAAAACCTCGACCGCATCTCGGAGGAGCTCGAACTCGTCCACCGCCGGTATCCAGTGCTGGAGAGAGCGGGCATCCGGAAATGGGTCAACGGCGCGTTCACGTTCTCTCCCGACGGCAATCCGCTCGTCGGTCCAATCGCAGGAAAGCCGGGATACTGGCTCGCCTGCGGGGTGATGGCTGGATTCCTGCAGGGCGGCGGGGTCGGCAAGGCGCTGGCTGAATGGATGATTCAAGGAGAAACCGCCGAAGACGTCTACGGACTCGACATCGCCCGCTACGGCGCCCATACCTCCAACCGGGAATACATCAGGCAGACGACCGGCGAGTTCTACGCCCGCAGGTTCGTCATGACATATCCAAACGAGCAATTGCCGGCGGGACGCCCGCTGAAAACGACGCCGTCCTATGACGCGATGTCGGCCGCAGGCTGCCAGTGGGGGAACTCCTGGGGCCTGGAGATTCCGCTCTACTTCGGCCCTCCCGGGTTCAAGGAAAAACCGACGCTGAAACGCTCGAACGCTTTCGACATCGTCGGCGCGGAATGCCGCGCCGTGCGCGAAGGCGTCGGCCTCCTCGATGTCGCGCCGTTCTCGCGCTACGAGGTGACCGGGCCCGAGGCCGAGCGCTGGCTGGACTGGCTCGTGGCCGCGCGCCTTCCGAAGCCGGGACGCGCAAAGCTTGCTCCGATGCTGTCCGAGACCGGCAAGCTCAAGGGCGACCTTACCATCATCAACTGGGGCGACGGAACCTTCTGGATCGAAGGTTCCTACTACCTTCGGCAGTGGCATATGCGCTGGTTCGCCGACCACGCGCGCCAGGGCGCGTCGGTGCGCGACATTTCCGACGACGTGGTCGGCTTCTCCCTGGCAGGGCCGAAGTCGCGCGCGCTCCTCGAGCGTGTGACACACCAGGACGTCTCGAACGCCACCATGCCGTTCATGGGAGCCGCCGTCCTCGACGTCGGTCTCATTCGCGCGAAGGTCGCGCGCCTGTCGGTGACCGGCGAACTCGGCTACGAGATCAATTGCCATGCGCTCGAGCATGGGGCATTGCGTCGAACCCTGCTCACGGCGGGCGCGGACCTCGGCGTCAAGGAATACGGCTACAACGCGCTTCTGGCGCTCAGGCTCGAAAAGAGCTTCGGCATCTGGTCGGCCGAATTCACCCAGGCCTATACCCCACGGATGACCGGCATGGACCGCTGGATCGCCTGGGACAAAGAAGATTTCGTCGGCCGCAAGCGCGCGCTCGCCGAGCGCGATGGTCCGAACCCATCGCTTCGGCTCGTCACCCTCGAGGTCGAAGCGCTCGACGCCGACGCCTCCGGCTACGAGCCGGTCTGGCTCAATGGAAACAAGGCAGGGTTCGTCACCTCGGGGGGCTACGGGCACACCGTCGGAAAGAGCCTGGCGATGGCTTTGATCGCGCCGGAGGCGGCGGGCGTCGGGAGCGAGCTTACGGTTCACGTCGTCGGGGCCGAACGCAAGGCCCGCGTCATTCCTCCCTCGCCCTATGATCCGGCAGGTAAGGCGATGCGCGCGTGAGCCAAGCAGCGGCGCCGCGCCGAGGCCGCAACGTTTTCCACGGCCGCCGGTCCTCCGACCCTGCGCGATCCGCGCGTCGGACCGGCCATGCCGCGCTCGACCTCAAGGAGTTGAGGGAGGCCCGCCTGAAACTGACGCCCCATTCTCTCGAAACCTTCGCCGGCGTCCTCCCGATCAAGGCCGGACGATGAGCCCGCGCTATTCCGCGCTGAGAATTCTGCGCGAGGGTCTCGGCGGCCATAAGGGCTGGACGCAGGCGTGGCGCAAGGCGAAGCCGAAGCCGGCCTACGATTTCGTGATCATCGGCGGGGGCGGCCACGGCCTCGCGGCCGCCTATTATCTGGCGAAGACCCATGGCCGCACGCGCGTGGCGGTCATCGAGAAGGGTTGGCTCGGCGGCGGCAACACCGGGCGCAACACGACGATCGTGCGCTCGAACTATTTCTATCCCGAGTCCGTCGCGCTGTACGACCTCGCGCTGAGGCTCTACGAGGGCCTGTCGCGGGAGCTCAATTTCAACGTGATGCTGAGCCAGCGCGGCATCCTCAACGTTTCGCACACCGCCGCTCAGCTCGAGATCGCCGCTCGGCTCGCCAACGCGATGCAGCTCAACGGGGTCGACGCTGAGCTGTGGGGGCCGGACGAGATCCGCAAGCGCCTGCCACTGATGTCGCAGTCGCTCGAACTCGCGCTACCTGCCGAACGGCGGCGTCTGGCAAAGAAGAGGCGGGACGGCGCGGCACGACGCGGTCGCCTGGGGTTTTGCCCGCGCGGCGGACGGTCTCGGCGTGGACATTGTCGAGAACTGCGAGGTCACGGGCTTCGTCATGCAGAAAGGCGCGTGCGCCGGCGTGGAGACGACGCTGGGCGAAATCCGCGCCGAGGCGGTCGGCGTCGCGGTCGCCGGCCATTCGTCGCAACTGATGGCCAAGGCGGCCGTCAAACTGCCGATCCATTCCTACGCCCTGCAGGCGATGGTCAGCGAGCCGGTCAAGCCCTGTCTCGACATCGTCGTTCTCCATCTGGGGACGGGCGTCTATGCGAGCCAGTCGGACAAGGGCGAGATCGTGTTCGGCGGCGGGCTCGACCGCATTCCCTCCTATGCCCAGCGCGGCAATCCGCCGATGCAGGAGATCGTCGTCTCCGGCCTGACGGAAATGTTCCCCGCCTTCGGACAGCTCAAGCTCATGCGGCAATGGGCCGGCATTGTCGACGTCGTCCCGGATTCGTCGCCGATCATCGGGCCGTCGCCGACGCCCGGGATCTTCCTCAATTGCGGCTGGGGCACCGGCGGGTTCAAGGCGATTCCGGCCGGCGGCACGCTGCTCGCGCATCTGATGGCGACCGGCTCGCACCACCCGATCAGTCGCCCCTTCGACCTCGACCGTTTTGCCGCGGGGCGCCTCATCGACGAGGCTGCGGGCTCCGGCATCGCCCATTAGGTTGGCGGCGCTGAAGTTTTCCGAAAGGTGGCGCGCCAAGCTGCCAGTGCTTCGGCCTGTGGGGCCCTCGACCGCCATGCGCCGGCGCCTTGGCGTCGACTTGCGATCGTGGCACGTTCGTCGGTGTCCGGGAAAGCCTCACGTCCGCTGCATCACGGAGGGAAACGATGGTCGAACCGAACGGGTGGCGAGAGCGCATTTTGCGCGGCTTGACGCTGCTGATGGCGTCGGCCGCGGGCATCGGCGGCGCGGCCGCCGCCGGAAGCGGCATCACCTATCATGGCGCCGCCGATCGCAGCGGTCTTTACGTGGCGCCGAAGCTCGCCTGGGCGAATGCGGCGAATGTCCATCTCGACCCCAATTTCAACGCCACGGTCAACGGCGCGGTCTATGCCCAGCCCCTCTCTTGGGTCCCGCCCGGGGGAGGCGCGGCGCGCATCGTGGTCGCCACGGAAAACAACAAGGTCTATGCGCTCGACGCCGAAACCGGCGCGAAGGTGTGGGAGAAGAGCCTTGGGGCGCCGGTTCCGCTCTCGGCGCTGCCGTGCGGCAACATCGACCCAATGGGCGTCACTGGCACGCCGACCATCGATCGGTCGACGGGGATCGTTTATCTCGAAGCATTCGTCCAGACGTCAACCAGCGGGCCGCGCCACCGCGTGTTCGGCCTTTCGCTCGCTACCGGCGAAGTGGCGCCGGGCTGGCCGGTCGACGTCGAGAACGGACTTGCCGCCCTCGGCCGAGGCTTTGACAACGCGCCCCAGGGACAGCGCAGCGCGCTCACGCTCGCCAACGGCAAGCTTTACGTCCCTTATGCCGGGCACTACGGCGACTGCGGCGCCTATTACGGCATGGTGGTGGGCTTCAATCTGGCCACCCCTGCGGTGTTCGGCGCCTGGTCTACCCAAGTCGGGGGTGGCGGCAGTTGGGGACAGAGCGGCGTCGCCTTCGACGGCGGGTCCCTGTTCGCGACCACGGGCAACGGCTTCGGCTCGTCATCCTCCTGGGGAGGCAGCGAAGCGGTATTCCGCCTGCCGCCGACGCTCAGCAATCCGACCCATGCCGCCGACTACTTCGCGCCGAAGAATTGGTACGCCCTCGACCAAGCGGACCTCGATCTAGGGGGAACTTCGGCCATTCCGATCGACGTCCCGGTCTCTCCGGTCATCCACCGAGTGCTCGCGTTGGGCAAAGATGGCAACGCGTATCTGCTCAATCGTGCGAATCTCGGCGGGATCGGCGGCCAAATCGCGACGACTCGGGTATCGACCAACGAGATCATCACCGCTATGGCGACCTATCCAGGCTCGAACGCCGCCATGGTCGCCTTCGAAGGCGTGGCGCGGACTGCCCGAGCGGCCAGTCGGGCAATCTGGTCATGCTCGAGATCACGGCGAGCGCCATCGCCACCGCTTGGTGCGCCTCTTTCAACGGCAGCGGCGCGCCGATCGTGACCACCACCGACGGCACGTCGAATCCGATTGTCTGGGTCGCCGGCGCTCAAGGCGACGGCAAGCTTTATGGGTTCCGCGGGACCGACGGCGCGCAGCTGGTGGCCGCGGCCGGCGGCAGCGCCGCTGTCACGCGATTCCAGACCCCTCTGTGGGCCGACGGCCGCTTTTACGTGGCTGCCAACGGCACGATCTACGCCTTCGTGTATTAAGGCCTCAAGCGGCGGAGGCCAGCCGGCCGCAACCCGCGTCCACAACGCGGAGGACATCAGGCCAAGATCATCGCTAACCGAAATTCGACGCTCGGTGAGGGATTGAGGTTTTTGCGCCGCCCCATTTCGAAAGGAAATCGCCATGTATATCGCCATGAATTGCTTCAAGGTCATGAAGGGCGCCGAGAGCGCGTTCGAAAATGTGTGGCTCTCACGCGACACGCATCTCGACCGCGTGCCCGGGTTCCTCGAGTTCCATCTCTTGCGCGGGCCTGAGCGCGACGATCACGTGCTCTATTCGTCGCACACGGTGTGGGCGAGCAAGGAGGCCTTCACCGCCTGGACCCAGTCCGAACACTTCCGCGCCGCCCATCGCGACGCCGGCGCCAACAAGCCGCTCTATCTCGGCCATCCCGAGTTCGAGGGCTTCGACGTCCTTCAGACGATCAGGAATCCGAATGCGCGGAATGAGGCCGCCTGAACCGCGACCGGTCGCCTTCGCGATCGGCGCGATGGGTTGGCTTCTCGATCCCGATGGCGGCAACGCGGGTCTGCCCTTCTCCTTCGGGGAGAAGGTGGCGCGAAGCGCCGGATGAGGGAGCCGAGCCGGCGCGATTATCCGCTGGCGGAGCAGCGCGGCCAACGGCGATCGGAGGCACCTCTCATCCCCGTCTTCTTCTCCCGAACGGGAGAAAGGGGGCGGGCGCCGCCTCCGTCACTCAACGACACACGACGAACGCGCTGAGCGCTTTCGCTTCGTCGGCGAGGTCGGGCCCCTTCATTGCCTCTGTCGCCTCACCGATCGCGAACTTGATGCTGTTGTCCTGAAGGAAGTTGGCGACGACGGAAGCCTTGATCGCAAAATTCACGTTTTCTGGGATATCGCCCTGTGCCCTTATCTCGCTCAGAAAATTCAGCTTCGACGACACGACGCCGATGAGATTGCCGTTCTCGTCGAGGAGCGGACCGCCGGAGTTGCCCGGCTGAACGGGCGCGGAAATCTGGTAGAACCGGCTGTCGTCGCCGATCCCGGCGAGCGCCGTCACGATGCCGGTGGTGAAATTTCCGCTGGTCGCGAGCACCTGGCTCAGCGGATAGCCGAAGGCTTCCACATTCTCTCCCTGCCTGGCGCCGAATCGAAGCGCGCCCACCCGCGCCGGCTTGGCGTTCACTTTCAGGAGCGCCAGATCGTTGGTCGGGTCCTTTGCGACGAGTTTCCCCTCCTCGAAGTCTCCCTGGCCCATGCCGACCTGAATATCGAGGCAATCCTTGACGACATGAGCGTTGGTGATGAGGTGGCCCTCGTTGGTCACAAAGACGCCGGCGCCCGAAGAAGGCGTATGAGGCTCCCTTTGTTCCGGAGCCGTTGGAGAAGGCGGCGGAGCGGGGCTTGGCCCGGCCGCCGCAGCGATCGCCGGAGCGCCGGTCCTGACGGTGAACGGGTAGGTGAACGGCGCGCCCGTCTCAGACGACCAGAGGGACCCGGAGATCAAGGTCGCGATGCGCTCGATATGGGCGTCGGTGGCCGCGTGGCTCCAGGTGAGCGTGAAGCCGACGCCGCCGCGTCCGGTCTGGTGATACCGCGCGTAGCCGTCGGTGATCCCGTCGGAATAGGAAAGGACAAAGAATTCGTTCCGGTAGAGCTTGGAATAATAGATCCTGGCGCCGCTGCGCTCCAGCTTGTTGCGCAGGGACTCGAACGACAGGCGCAGGGAGAATTGGGGATAGGAATTGTAGGTCAACACGACGCCTAGCGGCCGATTGAAATAGGCGAGGCCGGTCGCAGTCGTTTCCTGCGTCAGTGGCAATCCGATCGGAACCCAGATCCAGCTGTTGGTCGCGGGATGCCTGACGATCTGGAACTGCCAGGCGTTCAGGTACGGACCGGCGATCGCCATGAGGCGATCCATCTGCTCGCCTGTCACGACGCCGAACGGGACGAAGCTGTTGTCGACCTCGAATTTCAAGATCGCGTTGAACAGGCGGGTGCTGAAATCGGCGTCAGGAACAGCTGGCCAGTAGCCTGCCGCCGTCAATAGGATTTGCAGTTTGGCCCGCTCGTCGAGCGTGAGGCGCATGAACGCGTCTTCGGCCTGGGCATAGCCGGGCAGGTCCGTTTGGGCGGCTGCTCTTCCTGACGGAGAGAAAGCAAACAGCGCGCCGACCAGCCACAACAGCGCGAAGCGCGCTGAGCGCGAGCGGAAACCGCTTAGGCCTCCATCAGCCATTCGTTCGCCCCGCTCAGCCTCGGCCGACCTCCTCCGGCGACCATACCGCCGATGGGCGGCGACGTCCTCATGCAGTTCGGCATTTGCTTAATGTGGGCAAACCCATGCGCCAACCTTCATCCCCGCAAATGCGGGAATCCAGGCCGCCGCCCCGACAGGCGCCGCTGAAAGGTTCGACCGCACGGTCTGGCGCCCTGCGTACGCGGGAATGAGAAAGGTTGCGAGCTGCGTTGCCATTTCCCGTCTTTCGAAAGCTCTATCCTCAGCAGCCTCCTCGCAGCCCGGCTGACAGCGGCTTTCTCGAACACCGCGCAAAACCAGCGGTCGGCGGCGCGGACAAAGCCTAAAGATCTGGTCCGCGCCGTTGCAGGGTCTCCCGCGCGCGATTCAGGTATTCGGCGCGGCTCGAACTCGTCGACCACGGGATCGGTCCTCTCGGCTACCGGGTCCTCGAGGTCGGCGGGGCTCCAGAGCTTGCCATCCTCGGGCACAATTGCTTGGCTTTCCGCAGGATCTCGTCTTCGGTCGGTTTGAACATGGCCGTTTCCTCCGAAGCCGGTTAACGCCCGCCTCCGGGAAAGGGTTCCCGAGCACGGCAGCCTGGTCGCCGAGAGCGTGCAGCAGGGCTCGGCCAGCGTGGCATAGGAGCAACCGGTGCGCTGTGGAAGGCTGGGCGAAAACGAATGCAACCAATGGAGTTGCAATTCGCCTAAGAATGTGTTAACGCAACCAACTGAGCCGGGCTGAACGGTGGTACGGGGACGACGCCGCGCTCATCGGGGGACAGCGACCTCCGCAACGCTGTCTTTTGTCACGCCCGGCTCCCCAATGATCGGCGCGCCATAGCGCCTGGTTCGACGCCGTCGCTCTGCTCGCTGTCTGGCGTCGGCGCCAAAGTCGGCGAGCGCGTCGGCCGCCCGGGCCTTCGTCAGCCCCGCTGCATACAAGGCTCGCCGCGCCATAGAGCTGGCTGATCCCCCTTCGCCCTCGCCACGCCTCTTCCCTTGCGCCTATCGTGCGCGATATAGTCGGAGGAAGCCGGAACCGTAGCAAAAGGCCTCGGCGGCAAAGGGAGGAAGGATCATGAAACTGAGGCTCGTCGCCGCGGTCCTCTCGGCGTTTCTGGGATTCGGGAGTTTGGCGAGCGCCGAGCAGGCCAATCCGCTCGACGTCATCCCCGACAAGATGCCGTTCAACACGCCCTATGGCGCACCGATTTCGCTCGCTCGGGCGCAGGCGGCGATTGCCGCAGCCATGGCGGAAGCGGAGAAGCGCGGCTGGGCGCTGAACGTGGCGGTGGTCGACTCCGGAGCCAATCTCGTCGCTTTCGCGCGCATGGACGGCGCGCAGCTCGCCTCGATCCCGATATCCGAGCACAAGGCGCGCGCAGCGGCGAAATACCGCCGCCCGACCAAGGCGTTCGAAGAAGGGATTCAGACGAAGGACTACAAATACGTGCTGAGCCTCGACGACATCATCGCCTCTCGTGGGGGCATTCCGCTGATCGACGACGGAAAGCTGATCGGCGCGATCGGCTGTTCTGGCGGAACCGGATCGCAGGACGAGGCTGCCTGCATGGTCGGTGCCGCGACGATCAACAAGTAGCCGCTCGCGACGCTGTCCCCGATTATGTCGATAGCGGCGCGTGCAGCTGAAAGATCTTGAAATAGAGGGAATCGTGTTTCTGGCCGAGCGCAATGGCCTCACGCCGGAGATAAAAGGTGTCCTTGGCCTTCGTGCTCATGCGGATGAGGCTGTACCAGCTCTCATTCAGCCCGCCCATCGAAGCGCTCGACTCCACCACGTAAACCCCTCGGGGGATTGAGCCATTCGGAGGTCGAATTTTTCGCGGCTCGGTGATCGCGATATGCCCGATGTCCTCGCCCACGCCGTCCAGAATCGCGCCTTGTTCATTCGTCCTGAGAAAGAGATAAGGGCCGAAGGCGACGTCCTCCCAGCGGGTTACGACCGCGTTGCCGCCCTGATAGACATGGATCTTGCTGTTCGGCCCCTCCGAAGCGTCGAGGCCGTGATCGGTCCAGCCGTTGTTGTCGGTCACGTGCCAGATGAAATTTCCCGTGAAGCCGTTGCAGTCCAGACCGAGCGCGCTGTCCGCATATTTCTGCAGAGACGCCTGGTCGGAATTCGTAAGCTTCCAGGCGGCGGCGAGCTCAAGAACGATCTGACAGAGTTCAGGCGAGCCCTTTCCCTGAAAGACAGCTTTCAGGGCGCGGAACGCATTGCGATAATCCGGTGTGTAGAGCTTGTTTGCATTGTCGGCCGTGAGATCGGAGAGGCCGGAGCCGGAATCGACCTTCAGGGGCGTGTCGCTCGGAAGGGCTTTCTTGGCGAAATCGTACAATTTCCCCTCGAACGCGTCCATGGCCGCCTTATTGACCGCCATCCCGCCGGTTCCCATGAAAGTCGCGCGATATTTGGTCACGCTGACGCCGATAGGGCCGCCCGTTTTGAGGGAGATCTGGAGATTTTCGTAACGCTTCTTGTAATCGGTGGGGGTCGTCATTTTTTACGCCTTGCGGGAGGCGGCGATGGCCGTCACAGGCCCCTCCGCCTTCTGAGAAAGGAATTTGATCTATAATTTTTGATTTAGGGTTTTGGAGAGGCGACGACAAGCGCCTAAGGCGCCGAAGGTTGGGAACGACGGGTGGGCCCCTTTCCGGTCTCTCGGGCATCGCGCCGGAACGGCGCGCGGCCGACACTTCGTCAATGGCCTGAGAACGACTCGTCGCTGAACGGCGAGGTCTCGATGGGCGACAGTTTCGGTTCTCTCATCTGAATGAAGCCGAAGCCGGTAGCTTCATGACAAGTATTGCATTCGGCCGTCAGCTTGCCATAGGCATTCGAAAATTTGACTCCGTCCCTCGCCTTGATCGCATTCTCGAGTTCATCTGCCGCAGGCGTCATTGTTTGCATGTTTGATTTCTTGCTGTTCGGATAAAGACGCTGTGCACGATCCATGCTGGCTCGGATCTGCGTCAATTCATAATCCGCCAGCCGCCAGTTTTGCACTACGCCCGCATACCACAACTTGAAATGACTGAGTTGCGTTGCGACCATCAGGAGATTTAGCGGCGGCGCGTAGCCTTCTTCATGGTTCGCCGGTTTTCGATCGTCGGCCAGAACCGGCGCCGACGCGGCGAGGAGTAAAACGGCTGTTGCCGCAACACGCTTTATGTTCATGTTCGCGCATTCGCTGAATTGTCGCCACGCCGCTCGCCAACTTGGTTTATTGACTGACATTCGCGAGCGACCGCGAGCCCAGTGGAAATTGCCCCAACTTTGGCTTTCTGACAAGCTTGGGCGTCCCAGCCGACAGCCGCCCGCGGATCGTGGCCGTCGCCTCCAGCGCTGCGCATTCCCTGTTCTTTCGATTTTCGCTACAATTATTCCTCTGTTGCCGAGCAAAGATCCGCTGTTGCCTCGCGCAGGGAATTTGCCCGCGAGACTTCAAATCATGGGGTTTTTTCCGGACGAGCCCGGCCGGAATCGGATGAATTCGCTGCAGAATTCCCTGTTCGCAGGGAATCCGACGAATCGGCAGCGCCTTACGGGGTCGCCGCACCCTTGGCCTCTGCCGGCCCTGAGGTCGCCCGCGCCAGCGCGTGGCGGATGAGACGATCGACCAACTCGGAATAGCTGACGCCGATCGCCTCCATCACTTTCGGGTACATGCTGATGTTGGTGAAGCCCGGCAGCGTGTTGACCTCGTTGACGACGAGCCCGCCGTCCTCGCGCAAAAAGAAGTCGATGCGCGCCATGCCTTCGCAACCGAGCGCCCGGAAAGCTTCGATCGACAGCCTGCGCACCTTGTCGCTCACGGCGCGCGGCAGGTCCGCCGGGACCTTGATCGCGGCCCCGTCATCGTCGAGGTATTTAGCTTCGTAGGTGTAGAAGCCGTGGCGATTGCTCGGGACGATTTCGCCGGGCAGCGACGCCGTCAAGGACCCGTCCTCGCCTTCGAGCACGCCGCATTCGATCTCGCGTCCGCGCACGGTTTCCTCGACCAGGATCTTGCGGTCGTGCCGGAACGCCTCGGCGACCGCACGGCCGAATTCCTCCTTCGTCCCGGCCTTGCTGATGCCGACCGACGAGCCGAGGCGCGCGGGCTTGATGAACACCGGACGCCCGAGGTCGGCCGCGACAGCTTCGAAGCCTGGCGCGTCCGGGAGGCTGAAGCTCATGAAGCGTGCGATCGGCAAGCCCGCATCGCGCATCAACCGCTTGGCGACGTCCTTGTCCATCGCCGCCGCGGAGCCCAGCACGCCGGACCCGACATAGGCCACTCCGGCGATCTCGGCCGCGCCCTGGACCGTTCCGTCCTCGCCGAACGGACCATGCAGGACCGGAAAGACGACATCGACCGCGAGCGAAGAAGCGGGCGGCGCCTCGCGCGGGTCCGGAATGACGGCGAGCCGTCCCGAGCCGCCCGGGACGAGAGCGACCCGTGGCCCCTTTTCGGGAACGGCAGTCGGAAATGCGCCACCCTCGACGGAGCAGAGGATCCAGGTCCCGGACCGGGTGATCCCGATCGGCACCGCGTCGTAGCGGGCCGGGTCGAGCGCCCGGAACACATTGCCCGCTGACAGCACCGACACCTCGTGCTCGGCCGAGCGGCCGCCGAACAGCAACGCGACCCGCAGCCTCTCGACCATGGCCAATCTCCAGAATCACCTTCTTGACCGGACATCGCCGAAAGGAGCCGAGTTGGTCAACAGGCGAGCGGCCCTACGCTCCTTGGCGTCGGAGTCCCCCTCAGGCGCGCGACAGCACCTCGACGGCGCGGTCGAGTTGCGGATCGGCGCCGGCCGCGTAGCGGGAATCGAACGCGACCTCGATGGTCGGCTCGACGCCGAGACCTTCGAGCCGCCGGCCGTCGACCAGGACGTCCTCGACCGCGAGCAGCAGCAAGCCGTCGTCGCCGATCAGAAAGGCGGTCGCCGCGAGCACCGCCCCTTCGGTGCGGCTGCCGATCAGTTCGCCGAGGCGATATTCCTTGAAGCCATAGGCGAGCACCTCCTTGCCGCTCCGCGTGCCGCCGTTGATCAGCGCGGCCACCGGCTTGCGCCATTTCACGTCGACGAGGTCGGTCTCCCCGTTCCTCGCGGTCACCTTCATGGTCGGCGCATGCGGATTGAACAAGTCGAGATATTGCGGCTGCGCGCCGCCCCATCCTTCGCGGAGGTCCCAGACGAGCGCGTCGGCGTCTTTGAGGGCGCCGTCGCCGATCAAGTCCTCGAGCGCGCCGCTGATACTGTCGCCCCGCATAGGACCACACGTGCACGTAACCGATGCGGGCGCCGGCCCCGCCGGAAATGATACGGGCGCTCGTCTTGCAGGCCATGCAGGAACATGGCGTTCGGATGAAGGTCGGTCGGCGTGACGGGAATCGACATCGGCGCCGCATCGCGCTTCCGCCGGATCGAGAGCGGCACGGGCGCGCCCACCTTCCCGCGGAACGAAGCGACCGGGCCGAACGGCCGATCGTCCGCCGACAGGATTTCGTCGCCGAGCAGCAGGCCGGCTTTATGCGCGGGAGCGCCCTCGATCACGCCGATTACGAAGATGCGCCCCTGGTCGTCCGTCTGGGTGAAGACCCCGATCCCGGGATAGGACACTTCGCCGCTCGGAAAAATCCGACTGAGCCCTCGATGTCGAAGCGCCCCGGCGAAAATATCCGCGAGCTGGTAATAGGCCGGATCGTCGGACGTATAATAGCGGGTATGGGAGGCGCCGAGGGTCGCGAGCATCGCATTGATGACTGCGGCCAGCCCATCCGGGGAGCCGGCCGCCTCCGCCTGCGGGCGATAGCGGTCGCGCATCGCCTGCCAGTCGACGCCGTCGAATCGCGGATCGTAGAAGCGGTCGCGCACGAGCTTCCACACCTCGTCGAAAGCCGACCGGTCCGGTTCGCCCGACGCCTTTCCGCGCGATTCGGTCTGCGTCTGAGCGCGGGCCGAGCGGCGATGCGAAAGGGAGCGCAGCCGCAATGGCGAAAATATCTCTGCGCGTTGGCTTCATGGGGCTGCTGCTTTCGGTTCCCGGCCGGCGAATTCGGGTCTCGCTAGGCGGAAATCCTGGCCCATGTTTGACCGCGCCGGGCACAAAACGGGCGCAAAGCGATTAGAATGGCCGCCGGACGCCCGCGTGCGGCGGCGAACGAATTGACGCCCGGAGCGAGACGTTGCGCAAAATCATGGTCAAGGCGGCGATCTGTCTGGCGGCTTGCGCCGCGGCTCTCTCGCCGTCCGCATCGCGGGCAGACGCGCCGGAGCGCCAGGCGCTGTGGCTGGCCGTCCAGGCCTGCGTCGCCGACTTCAAGCTAACCGGGTCGCCGTTCCCTTGTCTGATGGTCGATTTGAGAGCGCGGCGAAGGGCGCGGATATGTTGTTTTGCGCGCGCCATTCGATCCGGACACGATTCTGACCCCGACGCGCAAAGTGAGTGGAATTGAGGATCCATGGCTACGCTCGCGCGCGGCGCCGAATTACTTCGCGGACGCCTGGCGGGCGCGGGATCTTCTCGACGGCCCCAACGGTCGCCCGCCGGCCCCCGACGACTTCGCGCTGGCGGTCAATTCCGAGCTCACACGCAGCCAGGATCAGTTTCACATTCACCTCGGCTGCCTTGCTCCATCGATCAAACGCTGGCTCCCGGCTGTTGCTCCGAGGCTACCAGTCGGCGCCTGGACCCGCGTCGGCGCTTTCCGGGCGCTGCGGACCGGACGGAAAGACCCCACGGACGTGCGGCCGCTGCGCCTCGCAGCCGAAATAGCGGGCGGCAGAGTGAACTTCGCGCGAATGACGATGCTTGTCGCAGAGGTCCGGATCGCCGGCCGCGCAGAGACGATGATCCTCGTCTCCTACCCCGGCGTATCCAGCGCGGCTCCTGCCGAGAGCATGCTCGATCCAGCCTGTACAGGCGAGGAGCGCGCGTCCGCCGCCGACTGATCGCGGGCCGGTTCGTCGGTCGCCGATTGCGCGGAAGAGGCGCCTAGCTCGCCTTCGCTCGCCTTTTCGATCGCGCCAGGAATATCAGCCGAATTTTGACAACATCATACGGCTTTGTCACTCTCAGGCCTCAAGGGCGCACATCGGGAGGATGACGGCCATGCGGACTCGGCCGCCGGCGCGATTCGCCGAGTCGGAAGTTAGCTTTGCTTGAGGTCCGGAACGTTTCAAAGCGCTTCGGCGGCACGCAGGCGCTCAGCGACGTCGGCATGACGGTTGGCCACGGTGAGGTCGTGGCGCTGCTCGGCGAAAACGGCGCCGGAAAGTCGACGCTGATCAAGATTCTCGCCGGCGTCTATGCAGCCGACAGCGGGACGATCTCCTACAAGGGCCACGATACGACCCACGCGGTCAGGCGCATGCCTTTGTCCTTCATCCACCAGGATCTCGGTCTCATCGACTGGATGACGGTGACCGAGAACATTTCCCTGACGCTTGGCTATTCTCGCCGTTTCGGGCTGATCCAATGGACCTGGGCGCGGCGGCGCGCCGAACGCGCGCTCGCCAAGCTCGGCGCCGATATCGATCCCGACCTGCGAGTCCAGAGCCTCACCCGTACGGAGAAATCGCTGGTCGCGATCGCCCGAGCGCTCGCGACCGATGCCGAGATCCTTGTGCTCGACGAACCGACCGCAAGCCTGCCAGCCGACGAGGTCGTCCGCCTGTTCGGCGCGCTGCGCCGGCTGAGGGAACAGGGCGTCGGCATGATCTACGTCTCGCATCGTTTGGACGAAGTGTTCGAGATCGCCGATCGCATGGTCGTGCTACGCGACGGCCGCGTCGCGGGCGAGCGGGTCGTCGCCAGCACGACTCCTCACGAGACGATCCTCCTCATCGTCGGACGCGCGCCGTCGCAGGTGTTCAAGCGGCCAAGAGAGCGCGAGGGAGCGCCGAGGCTGATGCTCTCCAGCGTTGTCGCCGGCGGAGTTGGGCCGATCGATTGCCACGTCCATGCGGGCGAGATTGTGGGTCTCGTCGGTCTGCGCGGCGCAGGGCAGGAGACGATCAGCCGGGCGCTGTTCGGCGTCGAGCCGCTCGCGAGCGGAGCAATCCTCCTCGACGGGCAGACCGCCGCAATCGACTCGCCGGGGGCCGCGATGGACCATAGTGTCAGCCTGGTCTGCGCCGATCGAGTCGGCGAGTCGATTATGCCGGGCCTCACCGTGCGGGAGAACTTGTTCATCAATCCGCTCGCCGCCGGGCGCGGGCCGACGGCCTGGTTGTCGCCCCGCAGGGAGGGCGGCGCCTCACTTCGGCTCGGTGAGACCGTGGGCCTCAGGCCCAACAATCCGAACCTCGCCATCGAGCTTCTTTCCGGCGGCAACCAGCAGAAAGTCGTCGTCGGGCGATGGCTGAACCTTCAGTCCAGGCTCTATGTGTTCGAGGATCCGACCGCCGGCGTGGACGTCGGCGCGAAGGCCGAAATCTACCGGCTGTTCGACGTCGCGCTGAAAGGGGGCGCTGCGATCATCATCGTCTCGACCGACTTCGAGGAGATCGCCAAGGTCTGCCATCGAGCGCTCGTGTTCGACCGCGGCAAGGTCGTCAAGGAGCTCCATGCCGAAGATCTAACCATCAGCAACCTTCTGGCCGCGGCTTCCGCCAACATCCAGCGGAGCGAAGCCGTGCTCGCCGCCGAAGACTTCTGAAAGAGGCCAGGAGATGCCGTCCATCAAGTCGAACGCGCTCGAGCCGACCCGACCGGAGCTCGCGTCGCTGTCCCGAGGACGGGCGCTGCTGCGCCTTTTGCCTGTCTATGGCCTGCCGCTCCTGACCCTGCTTCTGATCATCTTCTTCTCCATCGTCCTTCCGGACACCTTTCCGACCTGGCTGAATGTCCGGTCGATTCTCGCGGACAAGTCGATCGTCGCGCTGCTGGCGCTCGCCGCGACCCTGCCGATGATGGCTGGCCGCATCGACCTCACGGTCGGCTTCGGCATCGTGCTGTGGCACATCCTTGCGATCAGCTTCCAGGTGTGGTTCGGCATACCGTGGCCGATCGCGATCCTGCTCGTCGTCCTTTGCGCCGGCGGTGTCGGGCTGATCAACGGGCTTCTGGTCGAGGTCGCGCAGGTCGACGCCTTCGTCGCCACGCTCGGCACGGGAACGATCCTCTATTCGCTCGCTCTTTGGCACACGGGCGGCATGCAGGTCATCGGCCCGCTCCCTCCGGCGTTCATCGCGATCAACACGGCTTCTCTGTTCGGTATCCCGATCCCGGCGTTCTACGTCCTCGGGCTTGCGATCATCTTGTGGATCGTCAGCGAGCGCCTGCCGGTCGGCCGGTTCATTTACGCGATCGGCGCCAACGAGAAGGCAGCGGCGCTAAACGGCATTCCGGTACGGGCTTATGTGATCGGCGTGTTCGCCGCCTCGGGCGTCATCACCGGCCTCGCCGGCTGCGTGCTTGCCGCCAAACTCCGCATCGGCCAGGCGAACGTCGGTCTCGACTTCCTGTTGCCCGCGCTGGTCGGCGCCTTTCTCGGCTCGACGACCATCAAGCCCGGCCGCGTCAATGTCTGGGGCACTGTCTTCGGCATTCTCATTCTCGCCGTCGGTATCTCTGGGATCCAGCTGTTCGGCGGCGCCTTCTTCGTCGAGCCGCTCTTCAACGGCACGACTCTGGTCGTCGCCATCGCGCTCGCGGCGTTTGCGCAGCGTCGGAGGGCGGTCGGGAAGCCGCTGCGCGAGACGCAGCCTGCGCCGCCTGCGCAACCGGAAACCACCAACGCAGCCAAGGCCGCCTGAGGCCTTCGCATAATAGCCGGCGCCGCCGGCCTGGCGCGCCAAGCGGCCGCCAGTCAATCAAGGGAGCGAAGCATGGACACGACCAAAATGATCCTGAGGGGACTGTTCGCCTCGGCGGGCGTTCTGACGCTCGGGGCGAGCCTTGCGTGGGCCGACGACGCCGCCTATCTCGCAAAGGCCAAAGCCTATCTTGAGAACGTCGCGGCGCCGGTCACCAAGTGGGACGGCCCGACGACCGGTCCAAAGAGCGTCGGCAAGAAACTCATTGTCATCGTCTCGACCGACCAGCGGAACGGCGGCGCACAGGGCGCCGGCGAGGGGGCGAAGGAAGCCGCCAAGGCCCTCGGTTGGGAAGTGCGGCAACTCGACGGTCAGGGCACCGTTCCGGGCCACGCGACGGCGCTTCAGCAGGCAATCGCGATGAAGGCGGACGGCATTCTCAACGTCGGGATCGACTCGAAGGAACAGCAGCCGTTGCTCGAGCAGGCCGCCGCGGCCGGCATCAAGGTGGTCGGCTGGCACGCCGGCCCGAAGGCCGGTCCGGTCGAGGGCATCCCGGCCGTCTTCACCAACGTGACAACCGATCCCATCGAAGTCGCGACCTCGGCCGGCCTCGAGGCCGTCGTGAAGTCGAACGGGCACGCCAACGTCATCCTCTTCACCGACTCGATCTATGCGATTGCGACCGCCAAGACGAACGCCGAGCGCGCGGCCGTCGAAGGTTGCAAGGGCTGCAAGGTGCTCGCGGTCGAAGACACGCCGATCGCCGATCTCTCCAACCGCATGGGCCAGCTCACCACGTCGCTGCTCTCCAAGTACGGCAAGGACTGGACGTATTCGATCGCAGTGAACGACCTTTATTACGACTTCTCGGCCCCGTCGCTGCAGGCGGCCGGCGTCGATCCGGCCAAAGGCTTCCCGCAGCAGATTTCTGCGGGCGACGGCTCCGTCCCGGCCTTCGAGCGCATTCGGCAGAAGCAGTATCAGATCGCGACCGTCGCCGAGCCGCTGAACCTCCAGGGCTGGATCATGATCGACGAGATGAACCGCGCTTTCGCGGGCGCAAAGCCGAGCGGTTATGTGCCGCACGTGCATCTGTTCACCGCGGACAATCTGGACAGGGACGGCGGCCCCCAGAACAAGTTCGATCCCGATAACGGCTACCGCGACGAATACAAGAAGATTTGGGGCGTGAAGTAACGGCTCGCGATCGGCGGAGCGCGCCTAGACTAGCCGCGTCCTCCGGTCCTCAGCTAAGAAGAACGCCGCCCTTGAAGGGCGGCGTTCCGTCCCCCGAAAACCATTCGATCATCAGAGGCAAACCGATGTCCAGCACCCTTCCCCATCCGGACTACGCGACGAGCAACTTGAAGCTGATCGGCTACAGCGACCAGGGCGGGCGTTGCGACGCCGTGCAGATAATGGTCCACAAAGGCTACGCTTATGTCGGCCACATCTTCTCGAAGGGGTTCTCGGTCATTGACGTTCGCGACCCGAAGGCGCCGAAGTTCGTCGCCTATCACCCAGCGCCGCACAACACGTGGACGTTGCATCTGCAGGTCGCCGACGATCGGCTGCTCATCATCCACAACAAGGACATGTTCGCGCAAGCCGAGCTCGCCGACGAAAAGAATTATTATAAGGGGTCGGTCGATCACCACGCCAAGGAGAAGCACGAGACGCGCAACTGGTCGGCCGGGATGGCGGTCTACGACGTCTCAAGTCCGGCCGAGCCGAAGCAGATCGGCTTCATGCCCGTCGACGGCACGGGTCTGCACCGCATCTACTACGTCGGCGGACGCTACGCCTACGCCTCGGCGCTGCTCGAAGGCTTCACCGACTACATTATGATCGTCATCGACCTTGCGGATCCGAAGAAGCCCGAACTGGTCGGCAAGTACTGGCTGCCCGGCATGAACAAGGCTGCGGGCGAGGTCGCGAACTGGCCGACCAAGAACGGACGCTTCGGCCTGCACCATCCGATCGTTCAGGACGACATCGCCTACTGCTCCTGGCGCGACGCCTGCCTTGCGGTGGTCGACGTCAAGGACAAGGCGAAACCCAAGCTGATCACGCACAAGACCTGGCATCCGCCGTTCGGCGGCGGCACGCATAACGCGCTGCCGCTCAAGAAGCGCAACCTCCTGGTCGTGGTCGACGAAACAGTGCTCGATAACCAGGAGGACGGCTTCAAGCCGATCTGGATCTTCGACAATCAGATCAAGTCGAACCCGATCAGCATTTCGACCTTCCCGGCGCCGTCGGACAAGGACTACCTCAAGGTCGGCGGCCATTTCGGGCCGCACAATGTCTCTGAGAACAGGCCGGGCGCGTTCGTGTCGGAGGACATCATTTTCGCGACCTATCAGAATGCCGGCCTGCGCGTCTACGACATCCGCGACCAGTTCCGACCGAAGGAGATCGGCGCCTTCGTTCCGCCTCCTCCGGCGAAATGGATGGACCCGAGGCCAAACCGTCCCGTGGTTCTTCACTCCGCCGATGTCTTCGTCGACAAGAACGCCTTGTGCTACGTGACGGACTTCTCCGCCGGCCTCTATATCGTGGAATTCAAGGGCTGAGCCGCAGCGGGGAGACGCGATGAACGGAGGGGCGGCGTCTCGCCGCCCGGGTGCGCGAGACGCGCACCCTCCGAGGCGGTGCGGGACGACTCGGTCTCATTCAAGTCGGTGGATCGCTGGCAGGCCCATCAAACGCTTTAGCGAATCCGGCGAGCGGCAAAGTGAAGCTGATCGCCCTTCCCTTTTCGAAGGCCTGAATTGCCAGACTCCGCCCATTTTTTAGCTTCTCGATCAAATCGCCGTCGGCTTTGTAATCCGCCATGCAACCATTTTGGGGCAGGCAGACTTCATATGGCGCAGTCATCGCCTCTTTCTCGTCAATGACAATGCGGGCGCCTGGGACGAGCGCCACCCCCAGGGGCAGCGTGACGCGCAACAGCTTTGTATCGCCCCCCTTCGGCTCGATCAAAAGGGCGATAACGAGCTTTTGGCCCGATGTTAGATGGCCGTCCGAGGCGGTGAAGCAGACTTCCTTGGTCTTGATTTCGGATGATTGTTCCGTCAGGCTCTTCGCGCAGTATCGGGTCCAGGGTGAGGCAATCACCTGCACCTGCTGCCGGTCGTTCTGCGCCGTCTCGCCAGGCGCTCCTTGCTGCGCCTGCCCCGCGCTCGGCCCGGGCGCGGCTTGCGTCGGCGGAGCCGGAGGACTTGCCGACGGCTGCTGGGCAAACGCGTGCGGCCCGGCCGTGAGGACGAGCGCGACCATTGCCGATAGGCTTGACACCCTGGCCTTCGCCGCGACCGATGCGGTTCGATACGTCATGAGGAGCGGTCCCCTGGTTGTAACGGCGCCGTGGCGAAACGATTCTGATTTGCGCAAGCGCGAGTTCGGGCAGTCCACCGCTTGAAGCAGCCCTTTGATCGAGGTCACTTGCAGCGCAGCTTATCGAGGTCCATGCAAGAGCCTGCGAACCGGAAAGTGCAAAACAAGCGTGAGCATCGCTGCGCACGCCTGCTGTCGTTTTTTCCTCTGAGAGACAGCGATCGTGCGATAGCTGTCTCTGCCGGTTAGATTCTCACCAGGGTCTGGCTCGTCCGCGGCACATCGACGGGTCGACGCCGCTGTTCTGATAGTCGAGCGGTCCGTTGATCTCGTGCTTGTATTGAACAAGCACATCGTAACACGCGACAGGCTGGCCCGGGGGCCCCGAAAGCGGGACGCCGACGGGAACGTTCTTCTCCAGGTCGCCGCCGCAATGCCAGTTAGCGGCGTCGGTAACGGCGCCCGAGCCGTTATACACCGCGGTTTGCGGATAGGGGCATAGCGGACGCGTGAGGGTAGTGGGCGATCCGGAGATGAAGGCGGGCGCCGCCGTGTTGCCTGAGCCTATCACCTGGCTCGGCGCAACACCTTTCTCGACCCAGTTGACGACTGCATTGAAGTCGGCGCCGTTCTGCGGCCACGGCCCGAGGCTGCTGTGGTTCAGAATGCCGAGGCCGCAGTGACTTACCCCGGGAACATGGAACAGACGGTAGAATTTCTGGACGCCCCGGAAGGGGTCGGACGGATCGGGGAAGCCGTCGGACAGGTTGCCATTCGCTGCGTAATCAAACCGCTCCGCGTAACGCGCGGCCATCACCCGATAGTAGTTGATCACGCCGCGCGGCATGATGAGGGCGTCGTTTGCCCCGACGAAGGTGATCATTTTTCCGCCGGACGCCTTGAATGCGTCAAGGTCGCCGAAAGTATCGGTAAGGTCGGCGACGGTGTTCGACCCGGCCTCGGCGACCGCCGCGTAGGTTGTCACGGCGCCAGGAGCCGATATCCTCGAATTGAGCGCCACGTTTCCCCAATAGCCCGGGTACGAGGTCGGGAAAACGCCGGCGTTGTAGTAAGCCGGATCCGCCAGATCCCATCCGAACTGCACCGGGGCGAGTCCGAACGGCACGTTTCCATCCCAGAAATTGAAGTCGGTGCCGCGGTCGATGGGAAACCAGATCCTCTTGCCGGAATTGTTGCGCGGGCCGTCCCACATCGCATTGACCGCATCGGCTTCGGTCGAGGTCAGACAGTTCGCAGTCGGCGTCGAACCGCAGACATTGGCCTTTGCGTTGAACGTGCAGGTCCGCGGGTCGTCGATAATGCCGTCTGCTACGCCGTCGTTTTTGTCGCAGGCGGCGATCGCCGCGTTTTGCACGGCCGCGAGCTTTGCTCCCGAAATCACCTCTTGGGCGATATCGTACATCGCAATCTGGCCCCACATCTGCGCCGTCTGGAAACGCGTCCAGTACATCGCCGGCGCGCTGGCGAGGATGCCGTTCAACTCGCCGGCAAGCGTTTGAGCCAAGGCATAACCCTGATGGCCGCCGGTCGAACAACCGTTCCAGTAGTTGTAGAGCGGCGTCTTGCCGTAATACAGCTCGGCAACCCTCTTCGACCAGAGAATCTCTTGCTGGGGTCCGTTGTAGACCCAGTCCTGGATATACTGGCGGTTCAGATGGCCGAGGCTGAGGACGCCCGGTTGGCACGTGTTGTTGGGATCGTTGGTCGGATTGCCGTGTCCGCCGTCCGTGCCCGATCCGACAAAGCCGTTGGTTACGGCGCCCGCCGAATTGACGTTGGTGTTGCCGGTGCAGCCGCCGCCGCCTTGACCCTCGGTGCGGCCGTTCCAGTTGCCTTGCACGGTCGTGAAGTTGAGGGGCGCGTCAACCGTCGAGCCGGTCATGCCGCCGTCGAGCGAATTGAGCGGAAGACCGACATAGATGGTGATGTTCTGCGGCGTCGGATCGTGGGGCGGGGTGCTGCTATAGCTCAACACCACCAGGCAATAGGCGACGGGAGCCTTTGCCGTGCTCGGGGCCGTGCCGGCGAAGGCGCCGGGCAGCGCGCTCGGCGACGTATTGGCCGGCACGATCTGCGCGTCCGCGTATTTGATGTTGCCGCCCAAGAGTTTGGACCCCAGCATCACGCATGCGGTCGGCGCCTCTGCAGCAGCGCGATCCGGTAGGGCGGCTACCCCGCCGGCGATAGCGACTGCGGCAATCAACGATAAGCGTGCAACAGCTCTTAGGCTCCGCATGAGTTCCTCCCTCATTGAATTGGCTTGACGCATTTGGAACGAATTCGAGCCAAATAAATGGACGATGGCGCGCCGAGAGGCGATGTCGGCCCGAAGGCCCGCGAATGTTTTGGAGAGGGATAGCAGCACGCCCAGCGAGCGCCGTTCAAGCGTTGCGGAATGTGACGTTTATGCACGTCAGCCTCCCCCCAACAACGTGCTCCGCCGCAAAGTCTTCTCGTTGGGCAACGGGCGTTTTTTTTCATCCTGAAAGAACCGCGCAACGATGTCAACACAGAAGGGATTCGAAACGTCGGCTTCATCGCGCCGCCCAAGGCGCATCGCAGCTGGGAGTCGCGGTGAACGGAGGGGCGGCGTCTCGCCGCCCAGGTGCGCGAGACGCACATCCTCCGAGGCAATCCTGCCAAGCCGAACTTAACCGATCAGTTCGCCTCCGCCAGCTTTTGCATGACCTCGTCGGCGATCGCCAGCGCGGCCGTCAGGCCCGGACTTTCGATTCCGAACAGGTGGACAAGGCCGGGCGCTCCATGCGCCTCGGGTCCGTCGATGCGGAAATCCGCTGCCGGGTCTTTCGGGCCGCTGAGCTTCGGGCGCACGCCGGAATAGGCGGGAACAAGGGCGTCCTCCTTCAAGCCAGGCCAATAGCGCCGGATCGCCTCCGTGAACCCTTCGCATCTGCGCGGATCGACCCCGTAGTCGATGGTCTCGATCCATTCGACATCCGGGCCGAACCGGGCCTGCCCTGCGAGGTCCAGAGTCAGGTGGACTCCGAGTCCATGCGCCTGCGGCGCGGGGTAGATCAGCCGCGCGAACGGCGAGCGGCCGCGCAAGGCGAAGTAATTCCCTTTAGCGAAGCGGGTTGCGGGCGGCTTCCATGCGCCGTCGATCCGGATCGTTTCGGCGACTTGCGAGGCGCCGAGTTCCGCCGAATTGATCAGCGCGGCGCAACTTGCCGTGACCGGCTCCGCGCCACCCACGCCCACATGGAAGATTTCGCCCTTTTGCTCCGCCTGAAGGAACGGCGTCCTGAGCGCGACCACCGCGCCGCGATCCTCAGCTTCGGCCAGCAAAGCCAGCATGAATCCATGCGAGTCGAGGATGCCCGTCGAGGGAGACAAGAGAGCGGCTTCGCAGCGCAGGTCGGGCTCGAGCGCTCGCGCCTCGCGCTCCCCGAGCAGACTGAGGTCCATGACGCCGTTCGCCGCGCCACGTTCGGCGAGGCCCTCGATCGCCGCGCGCTCGACCGAATCGGCGGCGACGATCAGCTTTCCGCAACGCCTGTGAGCGATGGCTCTCTCGTCGCAAAAACTGTAGAGGCGCCGGTTGCCTTCGACGCAAAGGCGCGCCTTCAGGCTGTCCGTCGGATAGTAGATCCCGGCGTGGATCACCTCGCTGTTGCGCGAGGACGTCTCCGTGCCGAAGGAGTTGGCCGCTTCGAGAATCAGCGTCTCGCGGCCCGACAGAGCCAGGGCTCGCGCGATGGCGAGTCCGACGGCGCCGGCGCCGATGACGATGGCGTCATAGTCAGGCATCCGAGACCGTGGATGCGAGCCGGGCGCGCGGATCGCGCCGGGCGAGCCTAGTCAGCAGATACTCGATCTCCGCCTTCGCCTTGACGCTCAAACTGCGAGCAGGTTTCCGCTGAGCGTCCGAGGCCAAAATTCCGCGGCGCATCAGCACATATTTGCGCACGGCCAGGCCGACGCCTTGCTGCTGCTCGTAGCGGACGAGCGGCAGATGGGCGTCGAAAAGATCGTGGGCCTCGTCGCGCCGCCCTTGCGCGGCAAGCCGCACGACGTCGACCAGCATCTCGGGGAATGCGTAACCCGTCATGGCGCCGTCCGCGCCTCGCTCCATCTCGAAGTCGAGGAACAGGCCGCCGTTGCCGGTCAGGATCGGCACGCGTCTCAACTCGCCCTCCTCCTCGAAGGCGCGAAGGGCGCTGATCTTCTCGAGCCCCGGCCAGTCCTCGTGCTTCAGCATCACGCAAGACGGGTTGTCCGTGATAATTCGCCGGATGACGTTCGGCGTCATGATGACATTAAGCGTCAAAGGGTAGTCTTGGATGACGAACGGGATGTCGCCGCCGATCGCTTCGATGGCCTGCGCGTAGTAGGTGACGATCTGATCGTCGGTCCGGAGCGATGGCGGCGGCGCGATCATGACGCCGGCCGCTCCCTTGTCCATCGCAGCCAAAGACAGGGCGCGCATCGCCGCGAAGCCGGGCGCGGAGACGCCGACGACGAACGGCAGCTTCGGCGCCCGCCTGACGCAGCGCGAAACGAAAGAGACGGCCTCGCCGTGGTCGAGCTTCGGCGCTTCGCCCATGATGCCGAGAATTGTGCAGCCGTCCGCTCCGACGGCGACATAATGATCGACCATCCGATCCACGCTCGCCTCGTCGATCCGGCCGTCCGGCAGAAAGGGAGTGGGAGCGATCGGGAAGACGCCCTTGGCGGCGGTCGTCAGCATCATACGGTGTTCTCCGGCGAGCCTTCCCTGGGTATTGTTCTATTTGGCCAGCAATCTTGAAACCCAGTCCGAAACCGGGTCGCCGCTGCTCATGTCCGGCTGAACCAGTCCGTCGATCATGAAGGTCGGCGACGAATGGATTCCGTTCTGGCGCGAATATTTGGCGTGCTGCTTCATCTCCCGATCAAGATCCGGAATCGCGAAAGCTTCGGCCAGCTTCAGACCGCTGAAGGCCTCGATCCGCGCGATGATCTCGTTCGGCGTGGCGTTCATGTTCGGGCCGCGGCAGTGCTTATCGAATTCGAATTCTTCGCGTCGCGCGGCGACGGCCGCCAGCACGGCCTTGGCCGCTTCCTTGCCTCCCGGCAGCGTCGAGGCCGCGATCACGCACCGCACGATGACTCCAGAATAGAGGTGCCAGGGTTGCGAATGCAGGCAAATCTTGACTGTGATTCGGTCCTCCCCCGCCAAAGCCAGCGCCTCATCGAGTTTCCCGAACGCGCGGGCGGAAAACGGACATGTCGGCTCGAGAAACACTTCGAACATCCGCGGGCCTCGTCCCCAGATCAGAGGATCCGCGCGCCATGTCGTCGTCCCGTTCATGAGTTCGCCCTGATCGAAGGAAATCGCCGGAGGAGTTGTCAATTCGGCGACCGTATTAGGGAATAAGGTAGAACGCGATTACCCCGGCGATTGCGCTGGCGACAGCAAATAGCGCGGCTATGACGCTGCGCCTTGAATTGGGAATCGAGACCGACGCGGACCAAAAACCGAAGGCGGCGGCTGCCAGCGCGCAGACGATGCTGATGGCCTCGGCGCTCCTCATAGGGCGGTCCTCGTGTCGCGTTCCAATCCTTCAGCGACGCTCCTCACGCGCCGTCCTTGGCGATCGGCGGCTGGAAGGCGAGGCCCATGTCCCAGGGGAAGTAGATCCAGGTGTCCTGCGACACTTCGGTGATGAAGGTGTCGACCAGCGGCCGGCCGAGGGGTTTAGCGTAGATGGTGGCGAAATGCGCCTTCGGCAGCATCTCGCGTACGACCTTGGCGGTCGCGCCGGTGTCGACGAGGTCGTCGATGATGAGGATGCGCGCGCCCTGGTCGAGCTTCGAGAGGTCCGGGCCGATGGCTTTCAGGACCTTGAGTTCCCCTTGCTGCTTGTAGTCGTGGTAAGAGACGATGCAGACCGTCTCGATCACCCTGACGTCGAGCTCGCGCGCCACGATCGCCGCCGGCACGAGGCCGCCGCGGGTGATCGCGACCAGCGCGTCGAACGGCCCCGAGGAGGCCAACCGCCAGGCGAGCGCCCGCGCGTCGCGGTGGAACTGATCCCACGAGACCGGGAAGGCCTTTTCGCTGCGGGCGGTCATGGGCGGCTCCTTGGCTTCAAGAACGGCGGCGAAGCTTTAGCAAGCCGCAAAGGCCGGCGAAACAGGCGCCCGGAGCGCGCTCGACATCTTTTCCCGACGAATTTGCGGGCGGCGCCGACCTGACCTCTTCTGCCGGTCGAAGTCCGCCGCGCTGGAAATCCGCTGTTACGCGAATCTTTCCGCTGTTCGCCTGCAGCGGCCCTTCCCCGCCAGCGCCTTGGAATGGCTGGAATTTTGACCGCAAGGGGCGCAGAAAGGCGGCCGTTTTGCCAGAAATCCGCTGTTTCCAGCCCTGTCACCAGCGACCCGACCCCTTTGGGGCCCTCGAACCGCGCCCGCCCTATAGAGGCTTCGCGTCGCTGCGCATCGCCGCCAGCATCGCCTCGACGGCCTGCCGCGCCGCGTCGACCGCCTCGGGGTCCTTGCCGCGAACGACGATCTGGTTATTGAACCGCCCGTCCTTGTACGAGGGATAGGAGCCGATCGAGACGGTCGGCAGCGCCTTGGCGATCGCCCCGAGCGCGTCGCCGTAGCGCCCCTCGGGAGTGGTCCCGGCCTCGATCGTCTCGACCGCCATCGTCGCGCCCGTCCGCATCGACTTGACCGCGACGTCGAGCATCGCCTGCATGACCTGCGGCACCCCCGCCAGCACGAAGACGTTACCGATATGGAACCCGGGCGCGGTCGAGACCGGATTGCTGACGAGCTCGGCCCCGTCCGGAATGCGCGCCATGCGCCGCCGCGCCGGGGTGAACTCGCCCGGGCCGTAGCGCTGCGCCATCAGGGCGATGACCCGCGGGTCCTCGCTGATCGAAACGCCGAAAGCGCGGGCGACGGCGTCCGCGGTGATGTCGTCGTGGGTCGGGCCGATCCCGCCGGTCGTGACGACGTAGTCGTAGCGGGACCTCAGCGCGTTCAGCGCCGCGACGATCTCCTCCTCGACGTCCGGCACGACCCGCGCCTCGCGCAGGTCGACGCCGATCTTTCCGAGATATTCGGCGATATAGCCGATGTTGCGGTCCTTGGTGCGGCCGGACAGGATCTCGTCGCCGATGACCAGGATGGCGGCGGTGACTGTCGACGGTCCGCTCATTCGGAAATCTCCTCGGATTCGGGGCCTGCTGCGGCCCGGTGGAAAGCGCGTCAAGCGCCTTGTGTTCGGCGCTCCGCGAAGCAATATGTAATCCCATGGGGCGGCAAGCGGCAAAGGAACCCTGGTGACGACATCGACGATTTTCGTGCCCGCGTCGGAAAGAGCGGCCCGGCGGAGCGGGCAAATCCGCCTTCACGGACCTGAAGATTTCGAGGGGATGCGCAAGGCGGGCGCTCTGGTCGCCGAGGCGCTCGACCAGATCGGCCCTTTGGTCAAGCCGGGGGTCACGACGGCGAGCCTCGACAAGTTCGTGTTCGAGTTCGCTCGCGATCACGACGCCTATCCGGCTCCGCTCAACTACCGCGGCTATCGCAAGTCGATCTGCACCTCGATCAACCATGTCGTGTGTCACGGCATTCCGGACGACAAGCCGCTGCGGGACGGCGACATCCTCAACATCGACGTCACCTTCATCGTCGACGGCTGGCACGGCGACGCGAGCCGCATGTTCGCGGCCGGCGAGCCGCCCCGCCGGGCGCAGCGCCTGATCGACGTCACCTACGAGGCCCTGATGCGCGGGATCGCGGCGATCAAACCGGGGGGGACCACGGGCGACATCGGCTTCGCCATCCAGACCTACGCCGAGGGCGAGCGCTGTTCGGTTGTGCGCGACTTCTGCGGCCATGGGCTCGGCCGGCTGTTCCACGACGAGCCGAACATCCTTCACGTCGGGCGCAGAGGCGAGGGCGCCCCGCTCAAACCCGGCATGTTCTTCACCGTCGAGCCGATGATCAATCTCGGCGGCTACGGGGTGAAAATCCTGTCGGACGGCTGGACGGCGGTGACGCGCGACCGGTCGCTGTCGGCGCAGTTCGAGCATACCGTCGCCGTCACCGAGACCGGCTACGAGATCTTCACCCTGTCCCCGACCGGCGCCGACCGCGCGCCGATCTGAACGCGCCGGCGGCGCGGCTCGCGGCGCCGCTCCGGCGTTTTCCGCCTTTCCCTGGTTTCCCTGGTTTTCCCTGGCGGCGCAGAAATGGCCGCGCCGGGGCCGTAGTGGACCGGGGAAAACGACCGGAATCAGCGGCTTACGGGGCGACCTTGACGAAGGCGGGCGGGGCGACCAGGGAATTTGCCTTTCCCTGGTCGGGGAGGCGCCAGGGAATTTTGTCGACCCAAGCGCCGCGACATCAATATTTTGTCATAAGCAACTGAATTAACGTAACAATACAAGTTTGTTGCTATTTTGTTCTTGACAATCCGCGCGCTGCCGAGCATAATACGATCTACCATAGGTAGACGAGCGTGCTCGAGCAACTCCCGCGAAGGAAACCATCAATGACAGCCGAACCTTCCCCCGCGAAAATCGCGGTCAGCTGGCGCCCGGTGGCAAGCCTTCAGCCCAATCCGCACAACGCCCGCGTTCATTCGGATCGGCAGGTCGCCGCCATCGCCGACAGCATCGCGGCGTTCGGCTTCAACGTTCCGCTGCTGATCGACCGCGACAGCCGGGTCATCGCCGGCCATGGCCGCCTGCGCGCCGCCGAGCGCCTCGGGCTCGAAAAGGTCCCGACGATCATGCTCGAGCATCTCGACGACGCCGAGCGCCGGGGGTTCATGATCGCCGACAATCGCCTCGCCGAATTCGCCACCTGGGACAATCCGCTGCTCGGCCTGGAGCTCAGGGAGATCGGCGGCCTCGACCCGGATTTCGCCCTCTCCGCCACCGGCTTCTCGCTCGCCGAGATCGATCTGATGATCGGATTTGACCCCGCGGTCCCCTCCGGCGCCGCCGGGCGCGGGGAGCAAGCCGCCGCATCCGACCGCCGCCCCAACTCTCCCCCCGCAAAGCCCGGGTCAAGCCCGGAGAGGGCGAGCGGCAAGGCGCGGCCCGTCGCCCGGGCGGGCGACGCATGGCGCCTCGGGCCGCATCGGCTGCTCTGCGGCGAAGGCGACGACGGCGCCTTGCTGGCGGTCGACGGCGCGATCCGGCGCTGGCAGGCGCTGTCGGGCGAAAGCGCCCGGCTGGAGTCGACCAGCGAGAGCTTCGCCTCGACCGCGCGCGGCCGCCGCCGGGCGAAGTCTTAGAGCCTGTTTCAAAAGTCCGCCGTCCTCGTCCTTCGAGGCCCTTTGCTTGCGCAAAGGGCGCCTCAGGATGAGGCCCATGCCTGCCTCAGAATGAGGTCCATGACTTCTGAGACACACACCTACGGAGTCCGCGCGATGACGACGCCGAAGACGCCGCCTTCCACTGCCGACGAAGCCTCGCCCCCCGGACAGAACGGGCCCGCCGAGGAGGAGCGCGTCGGCTATGGCCGGCCGCCGCGCGCCACCCGCTTCCGTCCCGGCCAGTCCGGCAACCCGAGCGGCGTGGCCAAGAACCACCAAATCAGCAGGCTGGTGGCCAAAGCGCTGCAAGAGACGGTCGAGCTCAAGGAAAAGAGCGGGGCGGTGCGCACCCTCTCCAAGCTCGAGCTCACGGTGACGCAGCTCGTCAACCGCGCGGCGGGCGGCGACCGCCACGCGACCCAGCTCGTCTTCTCGCTGTTGCGCGAGGAGCAGGCCCGCCGCGATCCCTCTCAGCCCCGGCGCCTCGACGAGAACGACGACCTGGTCATCGCCGATCTCGTCCGCACCCTGTCCCGGCCGTTGCAATGACCCGTGAGGCAACTCGCAAGGTGGATTCCTCCAGCTGCCGCGCCGTCACTTTCGCGGCCGGCGAGCGCACCTCGCTTGCCGGAGCGAATCCGGTTTGGAAGGCGAGCCCCCTCCACCGTGCTTCGCACGGTCCCCTCGCCAGCGCGCGGGAAAGCGGCTGCCCTTCGTTATCCTCCCCCATGGAGCGCAGCGAAATGGCGGGAGGGTGGAAGGGGGCCTGGGCGCCGCGTTCTGGGCCGGTTTCATGCGCACTGGGCTGGAGGCGCAGGCGGAGGACGAGGGTGGGAAGACCATCCGCCTTCCACATCGAGCCCACCTTGGCAGTTACCCCATGAGGCGGCCATGACGTTCCAGCCGGTCTCGGCGCAGGCGGTGGGGCTCGACAGGGTTCGGGTCGCGCTCGCAAAAAATTTCCACTCCTTCCTGGTGCGCTGCATCGGCGTGCTGCACGGGCGCCACGCCTATACGCCGGCGTGGCACACTGAGGTGCTCGCATCGCGGCTTCAGGCGGTGGGCGAGGGGAAGGCGAAGCGGCTCATCGTCAACGTGCCGCCGCGGCATTTGAAATCGCTGACCGCCTCCGTCGCGCTGCCGGCGTGGCTCCTCGGGCGCGATCCGAGCCTCGCCATCGTCAACGTGAGCTACGCCCAGAGCCTGTCGGACGATTTCGCCCGCAAGTGCCGCACGATCATGGCGTCGGACTGGTACCGCGATCTGTTTCCCATGACCCGCCTCGCCTCGGCCCGCGAGCCGCTGGCCGAGCTCGCGACCACCGAGGGCGGCTTTCGCCTCGCGACCTCGGTCGGCGGCGTGCTCACCGGCCGCGGCGCCGACGTGATCATCATCGACGACCCGCTGAAGCCCGCGGAGGCGATGTCGCAGAGCCAGCGCCGCGCGGTCAACGACTGGTTCGGCGGCACGCTCTATCCGCGGCTCAACAACAAGGAAAAGGGCGCGATCGTCATCGTCATGCAGCGGCTGCACGAGGACGATCTGGTCGGCCATCTCATGGAGCAGGGCGGCTGGGAGCGCCTCTCGTTGCCTGCGATCGCGGAAGAGGACGAGGTCCATGTCGTCGAGACGCCGTTCGGCCGGCAGGAATTCTCCCGCGCGGCGGGAGAGGCGCTGCAGCCGGATCGCGAATCGCTCTCAACGCTCGAGACGATCCGCGCCACCATGAGCGAGACGGATTTCGCCGCGCAATACCAGCAGCGGCCGGCCCCCGCCGGCGGCGGCATGGTGAAAGCGTCCTGGTTTCCCCGCTACAAAACCCACGAGGCGCCCGCCTTCGAGCGCATCGTGCAGAGCTGGGACACCGCCAACAAGGCGAGCGAACTTGCCGACTATTCCGTCTGCACCACCTGGGGGATCAAAGCCTCGCGCTATTGGCTGATCGGCGTGTTGCGCAAGAAGCTCTCCTACCCCGAGCTCAAGCGCGCCGCCCACGAGCAGAACGCGCTCCACCGCCCGCAGACGATCCTCATCGAGGACCGCGCCTCGGGGACGCAGCTCATCCAGGACCTGATCCACGAGGGCGTGTCGCGCGTGAAGCGCTATTCCCCCGACGGCGACAAGACCATGCGGCTCAATGCGCAGACGGCGACAATGGAGAACGGCTTCGTCCATCTTCCGGACGAGGCGCCCTGGCTCGCCGACTACCTCGCCGAGCTCACCGTCTTCCCCAACGGCCGCCACGACGACCAGGTCGACTCGACCTCGCAGTTCCTCGCCTGGGCCAACAACAGCCGCGAGTCGCAATCCTTCCTGGCCATGATGGAGCTTTGGGGCGGGCCGAATTGGAGGGAGCAGGCGGAGCAGCGGCGGCGCCGCGAGGCCGAGGACGCTTTCAGCGAGCCGGCGCGGCGGACGGACCTGACTGCCGAGGTTGCCTACCTTGCCGGTCTGCAGCGATGGTGAGGGGGGAGGTCGACCCCGCAGGCGCCGTCGAGTTTTTGGACGACGTTCGTTATTTGGTAGGCGACGGCCGCCGGCTTGGAGCGCGCCTAGGCCGCAGTTCATGTCGCCCGTAGGATTCGCGCTGGATGTGTGACGAAACTTCCCGTGCGGCGCGCGCCGGCGCCTGCGAAAGCCCTCATCGCCACGGCAACCGAAATGAGTGGTGTTGACCCTGAGCGGGCGCTCCGGATCAGCTTGGAACGGGTGGTGAACCTCAGAAAACTGCCGTAGGCGCGCCAGGAGCGGAACTTGTGTCGGCTCCCTGTTCCGATCATTCAGCGCCACCCGCTAGAGGTTTACGTAGCCGCTAACTTGATTACGGTGTGATCGGTGGGCTTGCGCCCCCCGGTGCCCCAGGTGTTCTCGATCTTGCCCTCCTTGGCCAAGTCCACGCACACGTCTTTCATGTTAGTCTCGCGCAGCATGAAGGCCTCAAGCATGGCGTCGAGGATAGCGCCGAAAAACATGCCGTCGCGGGCGATGGATAGCATCTCGAGCAGCCTTTCCTTCGCCAGGGCCTTCTGCTCGTCCACGAGATCGTCGATCGAAGCTTCCTTCTGCTCCGCCTCGAAACCGGCGAAAAGTGAGGCCGTATTTGCCCGTTCGTCGCGCTTGCGAGTCATAGCCGCGGACCGATTCTTGGCATGTGCGCGCAGCGCCTTGTACTCGGTCTCGCGAAACGCTTTCAGGCCCGCTCGGTCCTTCGTTCCGTAAGCCAGGAAAAAGTGAGGTCGCTCCTGCGTGCCTTTGTCGATCCTGGTCGAGACGACGTAGCCGAACTTTCCCGCCGCCTTCAGCGTCTCGCGGAACAGCTTCTCTACCGCAGGCCCTTTCTTCATCGTGAGATCGAGCCGGTCCTGCCAGCCAGGGCCCCCAAGGATAGGGTCGAGGGAGGCAATGATTTTCGGGTCAGGATGGGTCAGGAATTGGTTAATATGGCCGTACATAAAGTTAATCAGCACCTCGCATTTAGCATAGGCGAACAACGGCGCGATCTTGGTGAACGGATACTCGGTCCAGCCGGTCGGGTCGATGAAGATCAGCGGGAAGGCGTTCCCGATGAATGTCCGAATTTCGCTGACCGCGCCCACGAACTCACCGTGGAAAGTCTTTACCTCAAAGCCCTCGTCTGGGCGATGGAACGGCGCGACGGCCGCGACCATCTGGTGGTAGGCGGCGGCGCTCCTCTCCGAGAAGAAGCAGCGGATCTTGCGCCTGACGCGAGTTTGTTCGTGGATAATGCGCTGGGCCTCCTTGAGGACCCCGAGCGCAATCATAAACGAAGTGTCCGAGAAGTCGGCGGTCTTGGATTCCCACGGTCCCGAGAAACCATCGACATACGCGATGTCCCGGCCGCGCAAAACTTTGTAGGCCAACTCCTGTAGGTATCCGCGCAGGATGAAGTGCTTAGCCTGCGTTTGCTCGCGGTCGATATAGGCGCTCATGAAAACCAGGATCGTTTAGGCGGCTGTGGATTCAAGCTGTTGCTCAATCCGCGGGTACTCGTTCCACTCACGCCCCTTCAGCTTTCGTCCGCCCGACTTTGGCCGGATGCCGCCCCACTGTTTGAAGAAGAAGGCCACGCCGTCCCTCTTGCAGCGATCACGGATCTCCAATGCCCACTTTTCGGCCATAGGACGCGCATGCGGTCCGCTCTCGCCGCCGACGATGGCCCAATCAATCCCTGTCAGGTCAACGGGCCCAACGGAGCCGATGAGCGGTTCAAAGGAAGCAAATTTCACAGAAGCCTGCGCTGACTTCAGGTGCTTCAGGCGCACGACGTTGTCTTCGTTCTCGACGGACACGCCGAGCCAGACGTGGGATGGCGCGAATCCGTCCCCATATCGCCGCCGCAGATACCGCACGAGCAGGGGACTGCGCTTTGTCAAAACCTGAAAGGTGTGCCAGTTCGCCTGCTCCATCGTATCGAACACGGAGTTGATGAAGCTGAACGGCACCTCCTTGTGGAACAGATCGCTCATCGAATTGACAAAGATGCGGCGCGGTTGCCGCCATCGCAGCGGCTGGGTCAGCCGCGCTGGACGGAGGGTCAGGTCAAAACCCCTTTCAAAGGGGTGCCCTTCAACGCCCCTGAAGCGCTCTGAAAACCGCTCTGCGTAGCAGAAATCACAGCCCGCCGTGATTTTGGAACAGCCCGTGACGGGGTTCCAAGTCGAGTCAGTCCATTCGATCTGCGTCGAGTTCGGCCATGCAGCAGTTTAGAACACATCAGGAACGCAGCCAAGTGCAATTACCTGTCTGCCTTCATGCTGCTGCTTTGTCCCAAGGGGAAGTTAATATTTCGCACGCCTGTCAACCGCGCCACCTGGACCCCAAACCGAAGGGGCGAGGGCGAAAAAGTTCAGCGCAGCACGACCGGCCGGTCTCGACCCGTTGCTGACCTTCAAGATCGACGCTGTGAACGGGCGGAAAGCATGAGAGAGCGGTCTTCGCATGAGGCCGTGGAGGAGCGACCGTTATTGAAGCAGGCAGCGAACGCGTCAGTTCGGACACGAGCCGGGGCGTGATAGAGGCTTTAGCTCTCAAGCATGCCCGCGTCGTCTTTATCAAGGAGCTTTGGTGCCGGCAGGGTCGATCAAGCCAGTCGTAAGATTCGGTGCGCTTGGAATAAGCCTCTGGTAGTATTCCTGTGCGCGCGCTACACCTGCAGAGCCTCCGTTGATTTTGATCCACGTTCGTACCAATGATCACTTGTCTGCATCGGTGGCGAGTCGGAGATACTCTATTACCGCTTGACGTGCGGCTGTCTTGCTTTCGTTTATTGCGTCTGGATCGCTGACGAGATCTAAATTAACGTCTTTGGCGGCCCTCTGATAATTGGCGAGTCCCGCAATTTGGAAATAACCGCGCCCTCGATACTTCCATCCATCTCCCGGGGACGCATTTCCTAGTCCTAGGCGGTTTCCGTATATCTTTTCGGCAATTGCCTGAGGGTTGTGCTCCATTAGTCTAGCGCTGCCTCCTCCGCGCTAAAAAATGACGGAAACATCGATACCAATTGTTGAGCATTGTAGTTAAGGTTTTCCAGTAGTTCATCAAAAAAAACCGACTTCCGCAAAGATCACAGCCAAAAATATCGCAATTTCATTATCATCTCCAAGATTTGCCTCCGTTGCGACACTGAGTAGATCGCGCAAGCGAATGCGGCTCAAACGCGGTGGTCCGAGAAACGCGCGAGAATGAGCCAAAGCCTCGATCCGGGCGCGGCAGGCCCGCGCGCAGCTGGGCCCCGCGCGGAGGCGATGTCGGAGAGCCGCCGTCGGGCGGTCAACGATTGGTTCGGCGGCGCGCTCTATCCGCGGCTCAACAACAAGGAAAAGGGCGCGATCATTATCGTCATGCAGCGGCTGCACGAGGACGATCTCGTCGGCTCGTGTCCTCGGGCAGGGCGGCTTTTGAGCGCCTGTCGCTGCCTGCGATCGCGGAAAAGGACGAGGTCCATGTCGTCGAGACGCCGTTCGGCCGGCAGGAGTTCCGGCGCGCGGCGGGCGCCTCGATTCTTCATCGCCGCGGCAACCGAAGATAGTGGGGTCGACGGGCGGGGTATCGACTCCAATTTGATTTCATGAATTGACATTTGTGAAATCAAAAAGTATATGAGCCCGCACGCACTGTGAAGCGCCGCATGTCCGAGAACGTCGTCTATCCGCACCCCCGCCCAAACCCGTTTGCGGATGACCTGCGGCTGGGCGCCTTCCAGCGCGTGGCCGGCGCCCGCACCGCGAGGCGGTGATGGCGACTGCCGTCGCGCGCATCCTGGACGACCTTCGCGAGCGCGGCGGCCTTCAGGGCAAGGATATCGCCAACATCGTCGGCGCCTCGCCGCCCACCGTATCGCGATGGTCGCACGGCGCCGGAGTCCCCCCGCTGCGCACTCAGACGGTGATCGCCGAGCTGCGCTATGTCGTCGACCGTCTCTCCGACTTCTACGCCCCGGACGAGACGCGGCTGTGGCTTCACGCGCGCCATCCACTGCTAAACGGGGAACGCGCAATCGACCTGATCAACGAGGGCCGCACCGAGGAAGTGCTGGCGGTGATCGAGCGCCTGGACTCGGGCTCCTATATCTGAGCGGCTCATGGCGGACCGACGCCCCCGCGATATCGATCTGCTGGACAAAATCGATGCGCTGCCCCGGAGGCCCTATGAAGGGACCGTGTGGCGGATCACGCGTGAGGGCCGGGATCCGTTGCAGGGCTATCCCGCCGCCGCGCGTTGGGATCCTGGCGCGTTCGACGTCATCTACACCTCGCTGGCGCGCGAGGGATCGCTTGCGGAGATTCACTTTCACCTCACTCGCCAACCGGTCTTCCCGTCCAGGTTGGTGTCGATGCTGCACCGTATCACGATCCGCACCCGCCGCGCCCTGCAGCTCGCGGACCTGTCGGCGGTCGAGGCGCTCGGCGTGCGCGTAGACCGCTATGGCGAACTCGACTACGGGCGCACCCAAGCGATAGGCGACGCCGCCTATTTCCTCGGGTTCGATGGCCTCATCGTCCCGAGCGCCCGATGGGACTGCAAGAACCTAGTCGTGTTCACCGACCAGCTCGCGCCGCAGGATATGGCCATCGAAGAATTGGCAGTGGTCGACTGGCCGGCTTGGCGCAAGGAAGCCGAAATGCGGAGGCGGAAGCTTTGACTTAATTAGGTGCAAGCGCGTTTCGTCGTCCCCGGCTTGCCGCACCACGTCACGCAATACAGCAATCGGCGCGAGCGCGTCTTCTTTGGCGACGACGACTACCGCCTCTATAAGGGCCTACTGCGGAAGGCTTACGACAAGACCGGCATCGCCGTTTGGGCTCAGTTTTGAAGACACGAATCCAAAGGCGCTCAAAGAACTGCTGGGCGAAATTAACTCCCGAACGATGGCGCTGCCCGACTTTCAGCGCGATTTTGTGTGGGAACCCGGCGCCACTCGTGAACCGGGCTGCGCAAGGTTCGCTAGCTCCATAAGAAATTTGGCCGTCGACGAATGCCGGGAGAAGGGTACTCTTCACCCCACGGTCGAAGTCTGACCATTTAAGGGGATGAAGACGTGAGCAACGCAAGCGGTCGTCACACCAGCCGTCTTTTGAAGATGGCGGTTCCGCTGGAAGAGATGCATACGGGCCGTGCTGCGCCCGTGGATGTCGCCATCCTGAGCCGGATGGAGCAGATCGCCCAAGAGCCAATGCTCCGGTATCGCTTGGGGCGCTTTCGTGCAGAACTTCGGAAGCGCGACTACGCGGCAGCGATTCTATTCGACCCTATGAACATTCGCTACGCGACAGGGACGCGCAACATGGCGGTGTGGACGATGCACGCGCCAAGCCGCTGCGCCTTTGTCGCGACTGACGGCCCGGTTATCCTCTTTGAGTTCACCTCCTCTCGCCATGTCACCGAGGCCTCGCCGATTGTGGACGAGGTGCGGCCTGCCGTGTCGTGGAATTATTTTCTCGCAGGCCCACGCTCCGAAGAGAAGGCGCACCTCTGGGCTGACGAGATCGAAAGCCTGCTGCGGCAGTTTGGCGGACGGAACCGGCGGCTCGCGGCCGACCGTTGCGACCCGCTCGGTGCGAAGCGGTTGCGCAGTCATGGCGTTGAGCTTTTCGATGCGCAGGAACCCGCCGAACTTGCGCGTATGGTCAAGTCTTCCGAAGAAATCGCCTGTGTCGAGTCCGCAATCGAAGTGTGTGATTTGGCGGTAGGCCGGATGCGCGAAGCCTTGTCTCCCGGCATAACCGAAAATCAGCTTTGGGCGATCCTGCACGAAACCAATATTGCCCATGGCGGGGAGTGGATCGAGTGTCGACTTTTAGCCTCTGGCCCCCGCACAAATCCGTGGTTTCAAGAGTTCGAGCAATCGCGTGATCGAGGCGGGGGATGTTGTCGGTTTCGACACTGATATGGTCGGCCCCTTCGGATATCTCGCGGACATTTCGCGTAGCTGGGTTTGCCCCGACGCCAAACCAACCGACCGTCAAAAGAAGCTCTACGAGCTGGCGACGCAACAAGTTCTGTTCAATGCGGAGCTATTGCGCCCCGGATTGAGCTTCCGCGAATTCGCGGAAAAGTGCTGGCCAGTTCCCGATGAATACGTGCCTAACCGTTACATGATGATGGTGCACGGCTGCGGTTTCGTGGATGAATACCCGTCAATTGCCTATGCGGCCGATTGGCAGGACATAGGCTATGACGGCCTCTTCGAAGCGGGAATGGTCGTTTCGGTCGAAAGCTTCATCGGCGAGGTCGGAGGACGGGACGGCATCAAGCTGGAGCAGCAAGTCGTCATTGACCCCGCCGGCGCGCGATTTCTTTCAAAAGCCCCCTTTGTTGACGCCCTCTCTCTGTAACCTAGCGCTTGCCTTTGAGTGCTTAGGCCGCCCATGAGGCGGCCTTGATCGGCGCGACGAAGCCGACCATACAGCTTCAAGCGCAGTTCCACGCCTTCGGAACGCGCCTAAGGGACGGGGGGTCCGAGACACGCGCGAGAACGAGCCAAAGCCTCGATCTGGGCGCCGCGGGCCGCGGGCCGCGGAGTTGCGCGAAATTGGCGGGCCCGAACCGGGGGCTCGAACGGGAATTTCGGCACCCGACCCGGATGCGCCTGCGCCCGAGGAGGGCGACAAGCCGCATTATCTCGGGCACCGCGAGCGGCTCAGGGCGCGGTTCCTCGAGGGCGGCCCGTCGTCGCTGCCGGATTACGAACTTCTCGAGCTGGTGCTGTTCGCCATCCCCCGCAAGGACGTCAAGCCGCTCGCCAAGGCGCTCATCCGCCGCTTTGGCTCGTTCGCCGAGGCGATCGCCGCGGAGCCGCAGAGGCTGAAGGAAGTCGACGGCATGACCGAAAGCGCGGTCTCGGCCTTCAAGATCGTCGAGGCGGCCGCCCAGCGGTTCGCTAAGGGCGCGGTGAAGAAGCGCCTGCCGATGGGCTCGTGGAGCGAGGTCGTGGACTATTGCCGCACGTCGATGGCGTTCGAGAACCGCGAGATCTTCCGCATCCTGTTTCTCGACAAGAAGAACGGCCTGATCGCCGACGAGGTCCAGGGCTCGGGCACCGTCGACCATACGCCGGTCTATCCGCGCGAAGTGATCCGCCGCGCGCTCGAACTGTCGGCGACGGCGATCGTGCTCGTCCACAACCACCCCTCCGGCGACCCGTCCCCCTCGACGCAGGACGTCGCGATGACGCGTGAAATCATCGCGATCGCAAAACCACTCGGCGTCACGGTGCACGACCACATCATCGTCGGCCGGGACGGCCACGCCTCGCTGAAGGGCCTGCGGCTGATCTGACTTCGGGCACCGAGGAAAGAATCAAACGCCCGCCCGCGGAGCGATCTGCTCCATAGTGCATTGCCGCGGCGCCTTGTCCGGGCGCCAGCGCAGAAGCTTCGTTCCATGGCGGAATCGGTCGCCGGTCACGTGGTCGAACCGCACTTCGACGACGAGCTCTGGCCGCACCGGCTCCCATTCGCCGCTTCGCTCGGTGCTCCAGCGGCTCGGGCCTCCGGGAGCCTTGCCGGTGAACCCGGGCGGCTCGCGCAGGGATTCGAGGCGGCGCGTCAGCGCCGCGCGCTCGTTCTCGGCGATTGTCGAGGTGAAGCCGACGTGGTCGAGCCTGCCTTCGGAATCGTAGAGGCCGAGTAGGAGCGAGCCCACCCTGCGGCCTCGGCTCCCGTAGCGAAAGCCCCCGACGACGCAGTCGGCGGTCCTCATCCGCTTGACCTTGACCATCGCCCGCTCGCCCATTTCGTAAGGGCGGTCGAGTCGCTTGGCGACCACTCCGTCCGTCCCGCTCATGCCTTCGAGCCACACTTCCGCTTCTGCGAGGTCGCGCGTGCAGGGCGTCACGGTGAGCTGCCCGGCCGTGGCCGCCGTTCTGCCGAACGCCTCGAGCGCGCGCCGGCGCTCGACGAGCGGCGCCTTTGTCAGGTTGGCGCCGTCCGGCGACACCAGCATGTCGAACAGAACGAGCCGCGCCGGCGTCTCCGCGGCCAGCTTCCGGATGCGGCTCTCCGCCGGATGAAGGCGCATCTGCAGCGCGTCGAACGACAGCCTGCCGTCGATCTCGATGACGAGCTCGCCGTCGACGACGAAGCGCTCGAACGGCAGGCTGCCGAGGAGCGCCAGCACCTCCGGGAAATAGCGGCCGAGCGGCTTGCCGGACTTGCCCCGAAGCTCGACCGCCTCGCCCTCCTTGAATGCGAGGCAGCGGAATCCGTCCCACTTGGGCTCGTACTGCCACTTGCCCGGGGCGGCGGGCAGCGCCTCTTCGGTGCGCGCCTCCATCGGCGCCGCGTCAAGCGGCAGGCCGACTGGAACGTTCATGGCGGGCCTCTTACGCGACGCGGCCGCGAGATCCGCCTCCGAGGGTCGGCGTCTCGCCGCGCCAAGGCGCGCGAGACGCGCGCCCTCCCGCCTCGCGGCCGCGCGCTTATCCGTCAGGCGGCCTTCCGGTTGACGTTCTTCGTCGCGAGATCGGTCAGCAGCTTGTCGGTCTTGATCTCCTCCTGAAGCGTCTGGTCGAGAAGCTTCGCGGCTTCATCCATTCCGAGTTGGCGCGCCCAGGTCTTCAGCGTGCCGTAGCGGGCGATCTCGTAGTGCTCGACGGTTTGGGCGGAGGCGGCGAGTCCGGCGTCCAGCGCATCTTCGCCCTTGAATTCTTCCATGACCTCCTTGGCCTCGTCGATGATGCCGAGGATCGCGTCGCAGGTCTTGCCGCGAGCGGGGCGCCCATCAATTCGAAGATCTGGTTCAGGCGCTCGACCTGGTCCTCCGTCTCGTCGCGATGTTTCTCGAAAGCCTCCTTGAGCTCGGGAGCCGTTGCTTCCTTCGCCATCTTCGGCAGGGCGCGCAGGATCTGCTTCTCGGCGAAATAGATATCCTTCAGCGTCTCGGTGAACAGATCCTCGAGCGGATTGGTGGATTTGCGGGTAGGCATTGCGCTCTCCTTCGCGTTGCAACGCCCGACAACCGATTGGGCTGATGATGGTTCCTCCGCGGAGTAGGCCTGCATTCGGGCTTCGCATTCGCATCCCCTTGCGCATCCCCTTGCGAGCGGTGGAACCAAGGGCGTCTCTTCGGGTTTGACCCAGCTCGCACCGCCTCCGGCAAAGGGAGCTGTCATGTATCACCATGTGAAGAAATTGATGTACACCGTTCAGGTCGGTGAACCCGATCCCCGCTTCGGCAAGATGCTGCTGGAGCAGTTTGGTGGCGCCAACGGCGAACTCGCCGCGGCCATGCAATATTCCATCCAGGGGCTCAATTGCGAGGACCCCGGCTTAAAAGATCTGCTGATGGATATTGGGACAGAGGAACTCAGCCACCTTGAAGTCATCGGGACGCTCGCCAGGATGCACCTTCGACCGACGAAGTCGAGCCGAGGCGCCGCAGACGCCGACCCTTTGGTGGCGATTTGTGGCGGCGGCGGCGTAAACTTATACAATTCCGTTGGGAACGCCTGGACAGCCGATTATCTCAAAATCACCGGTGAGCTCGACGTCGACTTGCGGAGCAACATCGCCGCGGAGGCGCGGGCGAAGATCGTCTACGAGCGACTGATCGACTTTTGCGACGACCAGGGAAGCAAGAATGCTCTGCAGTTTCTGATGACGCGCGAGATCACCCATCTGAAGGCCTTCATGGTTGCTCTCGAAGCGATGGACAAGGACCCATTGGCGATCGGCCTTATCGCGCCCACACCGAAGATGGTCGATCAATATTTCAATGCTTCGACGGGCGAAGGCGACATGGGCGAGAAAGATCTCCTGGGTCCGTGGAACGACAATGCGTCAGTCGAGCGGGTCGACGCGCCTGCCTTTCAGGCCTTCGACGATCCCGGGTTGGGGACGCGCGCCACCGAGTTCGATCGAAGGACCGGAGCTCGGCGCCCCGGAAGACGAGGCTCCCCCTCCCGAACAAAAGGAACATGCGGGCGCCGACGCCAAGAAGAATGGCAAGAAGGCGCGCAAATCCGCTTGATAGGGTTTGGCATAGGATGTGAGGATCTCTTCTCCCTCGTGGGCCGAAGAATCGATACATCTCGAGGAGCGAGGGCTGCCGTTCCCCAGCTTGCTTCAAAGAGGCGTGCAGCACCGGTGTGAGCCGCGAATTCAACGCAAGTTGGACGTATCAACGTCACTGAGAAACTTCGCCCAGCCACACCTGCTTGCTGCACTGCATCCGGCCCTTCGGTCCACTTTCCCTTTCGCCGGTAACGGTGGACACGGAAATCAACCGAGAATATCGAGACATAGGCATTGAAGAACTCGCGGATGACGAGGGGCAGAGTTCCGAATGGGGATAGTTGATCATCTGCGGACGTCGTGCAGCGTGACCGTTGGAAAGGCGCAGCATCAGACCAACTTTTGCGCTGGCCTTCGAGCCGCGCGCCCTTACACCGCCCACTCCCGGAAGATCCGCATCAGCGCGATATAGTCCGTCTTGCCCGAGCCGAGCAGCGGGATCGGGTCGAGCGTGACGACCGTGTCCGGAACCATGAGTGCGGAAGCGCCCTTGATCTTCAGCCAGGTCTGGACCTCTATCCTGGTCGCGCCCGCGTGCGTGGTGGCGAGGATCACGCGCTCGCCCCGCTTCGGGTCGGGGGCGGAGACCGCGGCGACGAGGTCGTCGGGCCACAGGCCGGAGACGAGGTCTTCGAGCGCGCCAAGCGAGACGAGCTCCCCGGCGATCTTGGCGAAGCGCTTCGCGCGGCCCTTGATCCAAACGAAGCCCTCCGCGTCGATCGCCACGATGTCGCCGGTGTCGTGCCAGCCGCCGGGTGGCGGTTCGAGCTCGCCGGGGTTGTCGGCGCGGAAGTAGCCGATCATCACGTTGGGGCCGCGGACGATGAGCCTGCCCCCTTCGTCGATGCCGGGCACGGGCTCGAGGCGCGCCTCGATGAAGGGCAAAAGCCTGCCGACCGTTCCGTTCTTGTTGAACGCCGCCGTGTTGACGGCAAGCACCGGCGAGGCCTCGGTCACGCCATAGCCCTCGAGCAGTCGAAGGCCGAATTTCTCCATGTAGAGGCGGCGAGTCTCCGCCTTCAAGGGCTCGGCGCCGGCGATGACATAGCGCAGCGTGCGGAAGCCGTAGGCGTCGGCGTTGCGGGCGTAAGCCGCAAGGAAGGTGTCGGTGCCGACGAGGACCGTCGCGCCGACCTTGTCGATGAGCTCTGGAATCTGGCGGTAGTGCAGCGGCGTCGGGTAGAGGTAGACCTTCATCGAGGTCATGAGCCCGAGCAGCATCCCCGCGCTGAGGCCGAAGGCGTGAAAGATCGGCAGCGGGTTGAAGAAGACGTCGGTGAGCCTAAGGTCGAAGAGCGCGTCGATCTGGGCGACGTTGGCAAGCAGGTTGGCGTGCGACAGGACGACGCCCTTCGGCACGCCCTCGGTGCCGGAGGTGAAGAGGACGACAGCCGGGTCGTCGGGGCCTGGAGTCGCGAAGGAGCGGCCAGCGGTCAGCGCCGCGCGAAGCTTGTCCGCCCTCGACGCGCTCTCGCGCACGTCCTCGAGCCAGACGATGCGCGCGACCTCCGAAATCGCCTCGACAGTCTTTTCGAGGTCGGCCTTTTCGACGAACGAGCGCGAGGTCAGGACGAGGCCGATCCGCGCGGTGTGGCAGGCGGCGACGAGGTTCTGCGGCCCGGCGGTGAAGTTGAGCATTGCGGGCACGCGACCCGCCGCTTGCAAGGCCATGAAGGTGACCGCCGATCCGTTGGCGTTGGGCAGCATGAGGCCGACGACTTCGCCAGGCGAGGAGATTTCGACGATCTTGCGCGCAAGCACCCCGACCCCGATGCGGAATAATCGGAGCGTCAAGGCGCCGCCCAGCGAGTCCTCCACCGCGACGCGGGACAGGCTGCGCTTTCTCGCCTCGTCCTCGAACGCCCCATGCAGCGTCCGGCGAATGTCGGTCGTCTCGAAGATTAGGTCGGACATCATGTCGCAGAGAGCTGTGCCCGCGGCCCGCCGAAGGGCCCGCCCTCGCGCGCCGGCGCGCGTCGCCAGCCGGCGCGGAGGCAGGATGGTGACCGTCACCTTCGGAAAGAGCCGCCGCCCTACCCATTGCGGGTCGAGCCGGGAGAAGAATGTGCGCTCCGGCCCGATGAGGCGCACCGGCGTCACCGGCGCACCGCTCTTCTCGATCATCAGTGCGGCGCTTTCGTAGTTGCGCATCACGGGGCCGGTGAGAGCGACGCGTCCTTCGGGGAAGACAGCCAGAGCCCGCCCTCCGCGCGCCTGTTTGACTAGCGCCCGCGCCGTCAACGGGCGCGACGGATCGGCGGGGCTGACGCCGGCAAGCTTGAGGAGGGGCGTGATCCACCATCGTCGCGCGAGACCGTGGTCGATCGCGAACAGGGGCGGCTCCTCCATCAGCGAAAGCAGGATCGGCGCGTCGAGGAAGGAGACGTGATTGACAGCAATGATCGCACACTCGCCCGGCCGCGGCAGGTGTTCGATTCCCTTCACTTCGAAGCGGAACAGCGCGCCCCACAGCAGGCGCAGGAAGAAGGCGAGGAAGTTCGCCGGCAGACGGAGGAACAGGTAAACCGCGGCCGGGATATTGGCGAGGCCGAGGACGACGAGCGTCATCGGCTCAGTCAGGCCGAGGGCCTGCAGCAGGATCATGGTCGCGAGCGTGCCGGCGACCATCATGAGGTAGTTCAGCGCATTGACCGCGCCGATCACCCGTGCGCGCCTTTCCTCGCCCGCCCAGGCCTGGATCGCGGCGAAGATCGGCACGACGAACAGGCCGCCCGCAGCGGAAAAGAGAAAGAGCTCGAACGCCACTCGCAGGCCGAACGGACTCGTGAAGAATTCGCCGAGCGGAACCTCCCGGCTCGCCGGGGCCAAACCGTTGGCCGCGAGCCCGATGTCGATCGCCAGCGCCGCCATGACGAGGAGCAGGAAGGGCGCGGGCGCAAGCTCGATGCGTCCGCGCGACAGCGCCGCGGCCCCGAGCGAGCCGGCGGCGATGCCGATGGCGAAAATGAGGTTGATCGCGATCTCGACGTCGATTCCTCCGCCGATGCGCAACTTGATGATGACAGGAACCAGCGAGAGCGTCACGATGCCGACCGTCCAGAACCAGCTGGTGGCGAGCGCTGCTACCCACGTGCGGTCGTCGGCGCGCGCCTCGTTGATGATCCGCCATGTCGAGGCGATGACGTTCTTGTGGACCTTCAGGCCCGGCGCGCCAACGCCGGTCGGCGGGATGAATCGCGCGGAGCCGTAACAGGCGAGCGCGACGACCATGAGTTGCGTCACGACGCTTCCCGGCGAGCGGCCTTCCGCCGCCGCGAAGCCGCCTGCGATCAGGCCGCAGATGATGGCGGCGAAAGTCGCGCCCTCGACGAGCGCGTTGGCCGAGACGAGCTCCTCCCGGCGTAGATGGTCGGGCAGAATGCCGTATTTGATCGGTCCGAACAGCGCCGCGACGCAGCCGAGTCCGAACAGCGCGACATAGAGCAGGGCCAGCGAGGAGAGGACGAAGCCCGCCGCGGCGACCATCTGGACGCCGATCTCGGCAAGCTTGAGCCGCCTGGCGACGAGGGCCTTGTCGCGCGAATCGGCGATCTCGCCGCCGAGCGCGGAAAGGGGAATCGCCGGCAGGACGAACGCCATCGAGGCGATCAGGATCTTCACGCTGCTGTCGCCGCCCCCAAACCGGAACAGGATCAGCATCGCAAGCATGTTGCGAACGAAATTGTCGTTGAACGCCGAGGAGAACTGACACCAGAACAAGGGCGCGAAGCGCCGCGAGGTCATCAGTGTGCGAAACATGACGGCGCAGGCGTCCTGGCGGCTCGAGACGAGCGGATGGACGCCGAAATCGACCCGCCCGTCAAGCGGTCGCGTATGTGCCCCTACTGCAGGACGTAGCGTATGCCGACGAGGATCTGCTGGGAGACGTTGGGTTGTTTCACCGTGAGCCCGGTTTGCGGATTGACCAACAGACTGGACTGGCCGCCGTTGATGTAGCGATAGCCGATATCGAGCGTCGCGCTCGGGTTGATCTGGTAGCCGAAGCCGGCCGCGAGCGACCAGGCGAAGCGATAGGTCGTGGAGTTGATCGTCCGGTTCCAGTTCTGCGCCGTGAACGGAATATTCGGCTGCGGGGCGATCGGCTGGCCGAGCGAGTTGACCCACAGGGAGGGCACGGCGCCAAGGTTGGTGAGGTTCGCCGCATAGGTGGCGCCGTTCGCACTCTCGATGAAACTCGAGCTCCCCCGCATGAAGCTCATGTTGAGGCCCGCGCCTCCGCCGACGTAGGGGGTAAACCCGCTATAGGTCCCGAGGTCGACATATCCGTTCGCCAGGAACGTGTCGTTCTGCTGGCTGAGGCTCGTCGTCCCGGCGCAGGTGTTGGTCGTATCATAGAGATATCCTTGTGCCGGCCCAGTCGGTGGGTTCGCGACCGGGACCAGGCCGTAGGGGCAGACGACCGCGAAGGAGCGGGTGCGGGCTGGGCTCGTCCAATAGTCCCAGGTCGCGTCCATCCGGAAGAAATTGTTGATGCGATAGCCGAAGCCGAGGTCGCCTGCGAATCCCGCGCCGGATCCGCCCGAGGTGGGTGCGGAAGCCAGAAGGCCCGGCGGGACTGAAAGAAAGGTGGGGAGCGTGATCGAGGGCGCGTCGTCGAAGCCGACCCCGATGTCGCCGCGAAGGTACCAGTTCGAGCCGACCTCGACCGTCATCGGCGCCTCTGAGGCGGGGATCGTCAGCGGCGGCGCGGCGCCGAACAGGTCGGCCGCGCTGGCCGGCGCCAGAATAAGGCTCGCGAAAGCGGCGGCTAGGAAAATTCTCATGCGTTCGCCCCGAAATGGCGCGCCGGTGCGCCTCGAGAGCAGCGGCGTCGAAATCAGTCTGGAGGCGGGGGCTTGAGCGGGGCTGGACGGAAGTCTGGCCCACAGATCGTTCAGGAGCGGGCGAGCACGAGGCCGAGACCGGCGAGCAACACGCCCACGAGCTGTCGGGCCCCCAGCGGTTTTGCTTCCGTCCCGAGCAGACCCAGGCTGTCGATGAGCGCCGACGTCGCTGCGATGACGAAAAAATAAAGGATGAACGTTTGCGTTGGGCCGAGCCTGGGCGCAACAAAGGCGAGGCCTGCGACGATAAGCGCCCCCATCATGCCGCCGGCGATGACTTTCAACCCCTGGTCAATGAGAAGACCCTTTTCGGGAAGAGGAAGGCGGTAGACCGCGAGAGCCGCCAGGACCAAGGTCAACATGGTCACGGTCGCGGACATGGCGCCGACCCAGATCGCGCTGATGCCCGACTTGACCGCGGCGCCGTTGGTCATGGCCTGCACGACCTGAAAGAAGCCACACGCCATCGCAATCAGCCAAAACTGCATTCTCAAGACCCTCTCCCGGATGACGATTCGGAATGTCGTGTTGGCGCACACCGACGTCCGGACGATCTTGCTGAAGCCGAGACCCGATGTCAGCCCCGAGAGGTCGACGTCCCGTCGATGAACAGTTCCTCAGCAAGGAACGCCGACAAGCGCTTCGCGAAGTCTCTTCTGCGACGGGTCAGCGGCGGTCGGGTTCGCCGCCACTTGGGCGCGGCCGGCGCCTTCGCCCACTCTTGCCAGGGGGAAGCCGCAAACCACTCGCGAAAGTTCTCCGCGAAACGCGCCTCGCCGCGCCAGCGGGCGAGCTCCCACGGTTTTGGCGCGTTGACGAAATGCATAACGATCGGGGCGATCGTTCGCTCGAGGTCGACGAGGAAGAAATCGCCCATGAAATTGTAGCGCGGCGACAGCGGCGCGAAGCGGCCGCGCAGGGTCGCATTAAGTGCGTCCTGCTCCATGAAGGGGAAGCGCTTCGGCTGGTCCTTGAGCGCCGTCGCCACGCGCTCGGTCAGCTTCTCGGCGCGCCATGCGGCGCGGTCGATCGCCATCAGGCCGGCGTTGAAATAGGGCGTGTCGAGTGCGAGGCCGAGCGCGCCGCGGGACCGCTGGAACTGCCGCACCAGGGCGTCGTCGCCCTTGAAGTCCATGAGAAAAATCATGTCGTAGGCGGCAGCGAGCGGCCGGCCGCCGAGGTCGAAGTCGGCCAGACGGGAAAGGCCAGGTCGCACGATCAGCATGTCCGAATCGACACTCACGATCCGTTCGACATGCGCGGGCAGAATTTCATCGAGGAAGAGCCGGCGGAACACTGCGCGGGAGAACCGCCCCTTGCCGGACAGATTGGCGTCGAAGGGCGCGAAGTCGAGGGTGAGAAGTTTTATGTGCTCGCGCAGCGACTTGGGGAGCCTGTCGAAACCCGGAGTCACGTCGTCGGGCTCGCACACGAGGAAGATCTCGTGGTTCGCGGCGGGCTCAGCCTCGATCAGCGAGGCGATTGCGCGCACCGCTGGCGGAAAGAACGTGCGGTCCGGCGTGAAGCAATAGGCGGTGCGCAAAAGCGGCCCCCAAATGTCTGCGTTCTCGATCCGACGAGCCGGTCTAGCGCAAGGGGCTATCGGTTCATACAACCGGGTCCGAAATCGTGGCCGGCCAGCGAGCGTTTCTTGTTAATTCGCTGACGGCGCGCCGAGAATCCCTTCTTCAGAATCACCAGAACCACGAAACTCCGAGCTGCCCTGTTCTGCCGGAAGCATTATGCTAGGTTTCCGCGAGGCAAACCCGACGAGGACCGCAATGGAATATCTGCACACGATGATCCGCGTGACCGACCTCAAGGCCACCATCGCCTTCTTCGAACTGCTCGGCTTCGTCGAGACGCGGCGGCTCGAGAACGAGAAGGGCCGCTATACGCTGGTGTTCCTCGCCGCAGGCGGCGACGCCGACCGGGCGCGCAAGGACCAGGCGCCGCTGGTCGAACTCACCTACAACTGGGATCCGGAAGTCTATTCGGGCGGACGCAACTTCGGTCATCTCGCCTACCGGGTCGACGACATCTATGCGACCTGCACGAAGCTGAAGGACGCCGGCGTGACGATCAACCGGCCGCCGCGCGATGGCCACATGGCCTTCATCCGCACGCCGGACGCAATCTCGATCGAGCTCATCCAGAAGGGCGGATCCCTGCCGGCGGCGGAGCCCTGGACGTCGATGCCGAACACTGGCGTCTGGTGAGACGCTTCGTCGTCTCAGGCGGTTGCAGCGCTGACGAGATTGCGGAACAGCACGCGGAAATACTCACGGTATTCCGGCGTCTGAAGCATGAGAATCGCGAACAGGGAATCCCGCGGCGAGACCCAGAAGGCGGTTCCCATCATACCGCCCCAAAAGAACTCCCCGACGCTCCCTGCCGTCGGCGCCCTGCCGGGGTCGGTGCGCACCGCGAAGCCGAGACCGAAGCCGTGTCCGGGCCAGAGCAGGTAATGGTCGCGGCGCACGTTTGCGGCAAGGTGGTCGCTCGCCATGAAGGCCAGCGTCGGGGGGCTGAGAAGGCGCACGCCCTCGAACATGCCGCCGGCGCTGAGCATCGCAGTAAAGCGGGTGTAGTCGGCAAGCGTCGACAACAGGCCGCCGCCGCCGGATTCAAACTTCGGCGGACCTGTCGCGTTGCAGCTATCGACTCCCGCCGTGGTCATGAAGTCGAACGAGAAGGGATCCGCGCGTCGCGCGAGCTTCGATTCCGGGGTGAAGAAGGCGGTGTCGTTCATGCCGAGCGGATCGAATATGCGCTCGCGCAAGACCTCGCTCAGACGGGCGCCCTCGACGATTTCGACGACGCGTCCAAGCACGTCGGTCGACAGGCTGTACTCCCACGCCTCGCCCGGCTGATGCATGAGCGGAAGGGCGGCGATCTTCTCGACGGCCTCCGCGATCGTTCGATTGGGATTCCGGAGGTCTGCCGCCTTGGTCAGCTTCTGGACCGGAGAGCCGCCGGTGAATCCGTAGGTCAATCCCGACGTGTGGCGCATCAGGTCCTGGACGGTCACCGGCCGCCTGAGGGGCACGAGTTCGAGACGGTCGCCGTTCGCGACGCCGACTTTGACGTCGGCGAAGGCGGGAATGTAGGCCGACACGGGATCGATGATCGACAGCCGCCCTTGCTCGACGAGCATCATCGCCGCCAGGGAAACGATCGGCTTGGTCATCGAATAGATCCGGAAGATCGCGTCTTCGCTCATCGGCGGACCGTCGGGACGTAGCGCCCCCAGGCATTGCCGATAGACGAGCTTGCCGTGACGAGCGATCAGCATGGAGGCGCCGGGCGCCTTCTTCTCGTCGATCTGGCGCTGCATGGCCGCGGTCAACCGCTCGAGCCGCTCGGGGATGAATCCCTCTCTTTCCGAAGGCGCGTAAGGCAGGACGAAGGCGTTCATGTGGGATTCCACGGCTTGGAAGGCGCGTGGAGCATAGGCTTAGCCGTAGAACGGGCAAGTCGGCAGGGCGCCGCAGCTTGGGCTGGACAGGTCCGGAGCCGCGCGAGACAAGGATCCCATGAGCCTTTTCGACGATGCGGACCAGAAGGCTGAGCCGCCGCCCCCGCCGCTCGCCGAGCGTTTGCGGCCGAAAACGGTCGGCGAAGTCTCCGGCCAGGAGCATCTGACTGGGCCCGATGGCGCGCTGACGCGGCTTCTCCAGTCGCCGACCCTCGGCTCGATGATCTTCTGGGGGCCGCCGGGCAGCGGCAAGACGACGGTCGCCCGCCTCATCGGCGCCTCGCGCTCCGACGCCTTCGTGCAGGTCTCGGCGATCCACTCGGGCGTCGCCGAACTGAAGAAAATCTTCGACGCGGCGCGGGCGCGGCGCACGCAGGGACAGGGGACGCTGCTCTTCGTCGACGAGATTCATCGCTTCAACCGCGCCCAGCAGGATTCCTTCCTGCCGGTGATGGAGACCGGTGCGGTCACCCTCATTGGCGCGACGACCGAAAACCCGTCCTTCGAGCTCAATGCCGCGCTTCTCTCCCGCGCTCGCGTGCTCGTCTTCCGGCCGCTTACCGCCGAAGCGCTCGAAGCTTTGCTCGAGCGGGCCGAGCGCATGCTCGAAAAACCCCTGCCGCTCGACCCCGAGGCGCGCGCGACGCTGATCGGAATGGCCGACGGCGACGGCCGCGCGGTGCTGACTCTCGCCGAGGAAGTCTGGCGCGCGGCGCGGGCGGGCGAGATCCTCGACGCGGCACGGCTGGTCGAGGTCGTACAGCGGCGCGCGCCGATCTACGACAAGGCGCAGGACGGCCACTACAACCTGATCTCGGCGCTGCACAAATGCGTGCGCGGCTCCGACCCGGACGCCGCGCTCTACTACCTCGCGCGCATGTTCGGCGCGGGCGAAGACCCGCTCTTCATCGCCCGCCGGGTCGTCCGCATGGCCTCGGAGGACATTGGGCTCGCCGACCCTCAGGCGCTCGTCATCGCCAACGCCGCCAAGGACGCGTATGACTTTCTCGGCAGCCCGGAGGGCGAACTCGCGATCGCCGAGGCGGTCGTCTATGTCGCGACCGCGCCGAAGTCGAATGCGATCTACAAGGCCTTCGGTGCGGCGCAGGACCTGGCGAGGGTGGCGGGCTCGCTGGCGCCGCCGAAAACCATTCTCAACGCGCCAACCCGCCTGATGAAGCGCGAGGGCTATGGGGCGGACTACCAATATGACCACGATGCGCCCGAGGCTTTCAGCGGCCAGAATTACTGGCCCGAGGCGCTCGGCCGCCGCGCGCTCTACGCGCCCGTCGAACGCGGCTTCGAGCGCGAGATAACGAAGAGGCTCGAATACTGGGCGCGGCTCAGGCAGGAGCGAGAGCGGGAGTGAGATGAGGCAGAGATGGAACGTCACAAGCCGGCGAAGGATGCGATCGCGATCATCAGGAAGCCGATCAGGAGGAAGGCGGTCTCGAAGGCGATGGCGGAAGGATGTGTGAACGTAACCAAGACCATCAGGGTTCCAAGGAAAGTGAGGACCGCCTCGGGCCGGGTGACCGCTTTCCTCATGTGTCGACTACGGTGTTCTCGAATGGCACAGCATCGCAGCTGCGACTCGACGAGGCAAGACTTGGACCAACGAGCCCCGATCGACGGAACCTAGCTTCCTGGCGGCAGGCCCCGTACAGTCTTTGCCGGAGACGGCGCCTATTGACCTTGCGCTCCAGAGACCGATCGCTAAAGACCGGGCGTAAGAGCAGTTCATTTTCGCAAAGAATTGTGAGAGAAGCCGCTTTCCTTGCGGACGTGGCGAAACAGGTAGACGCAAGGGACTTAAAATCCTTCGCCGCAAGGCATGCGGGTTCGATTCCCGCCGTCCGCACCATTCTTTCGACCAATTTGGATCGCCCGCCTGATAAGGCCGACCGACGTAATTCCCTTATCCGGCCTGCGTGGCCTTCCTGCGGTCGGCGAGTAGCTCGTCGGTCTCGTCGAGCCCGAGAATCTCGACAAGCTTAGAGCGGGCGCGGCTGAGGCGGCTCTTGATCGTGCCGATCTCGACATCGCAGATCGTGGCGGCCTGCTCGTAGGACAGGCCGTTTGCGCCAACGAGGATCAGAACTTCGCGCTGTTCCAAGGGAAGCCGGGCCAGAGCCTTCCGGAAATCCTCGAGGTCGAGATGACTCTCCTGGTCGCCCGACACGACGAGCCGCTGGGCGTAGGCGTTGTCGCTGTCCTGAACCTCACGGGCGCGCTTGCGGTAGTTCGAATAGTAGATGTTGCGCAGAATGGTGAACATCCAAGCGCGAATGCTCGTCCCCGGCTGGAACTTGTCCGATTTGCTCCACGCTCTCAAGAGAGTCTCCTGGACGAGGTCGTCCGCCATCGAGACGGAGCCGGAGAGCGAGATCGCGAATGCCCGCAGATTCGACATCTCGGCGAGGAGCGCCTCCCTGAAGCTAGGCGGAGGCATCGGGCTTTTCCTGCAGCTCTTTCCCTTCCAGTCGAGCCAACAGCTTCAGGAATGTCTCCGGAAGGGGAGCGTGGACGAGATCATTGTAGTGCGCTTTCAGCGCCCGCCCGAGCATGTCGAGAACTTTGGGATCGAGCGCCGCGCCGTCGGACTCCTCCGCGGGATTTGGACTTGTCATTTTGTACCCGCCTGCCCGTCCCAAAGAGTATTTGCGCTTACACACGGCGGTAAAACGACGTGGTTGTAGCGTCTGTTCCGACTTCATAAAGAATATTTAATCACTATGTAACGTTGTTAACAAATATACATGGTCGTTAACGCGAAACTGAACATTTACACAATGGGCACGCCAGAGGCAGAAAGAGGCGGTCAAAGCAGCGGGAGGGCCTGCCCCGCGATTCCATACGCTCGCGCCGGGCGCCTTCTGCGGAACAGTGCACAACCCGAAGCGTTCACCCCGGAAAACGCCGGAGAGGGTGTGGAAAGCTGGCGCCGCTTAGCCTCTTCGTCTGACCCAAATCGCCAGCGAATTCGAAGGAAGGATGAAATGGCAAGATACTCCAACATGAGAGAGCGAGACGAGCAGGGACGTTTCCTACCGGAAGAGGATCGCGAATATTCTCGCGGCGGCCCTCGGCGCCGGTATGAGGACGAAGTCGACTACCGCAGCAGCCCGCGCTCGGTAAGCCGGGGCCGCGACGACGACGAAGGCTATCGCCGGTCGGACGAAGGCCGTGGTCATGGCGGATGGTTCGGCGATTCGGAAGGCCATTCCGAGGCCTCCCGCCGCGGCTGGCGCAGTTCGGATCACGGCGAAAGCGGCTGGTACGGCGATCCGGAGGGCCACTCCGAGGCCTCGCGTCGCGGCTGGCAGAGGTCCGACCATCGCGAAAGCGGTTGGTTCGGCGACCCGGAGGGCCATTCCGAAGCGGCGCGCCGCGGTTGGGACGAAGGCAATCGCTCTCAGCGCCGCGACGACGAGGGGTCCTACCGGAGCCGTTCCCGCTACGACGACGAGCGCCGAGCACGACGCATGCGCCATGAGGACGAGGATGAGCGCTCGTCCCGCGGACGCGACCGCGGGCATGGCGGCTGGTTCGGCGACTCGGAGGGCCATTCCGAAGCCTCTCGCCGTGGTTGGGACCGCCGCTGACGTAAAGGACTGACTTGGTCAGGAAAAGGGCGGCGATTGCGCCGCCCTTTTCTATTTCTGGACCACCGGTCCGGATGTCATCGAAAATACTTTGCGACGCATGGATGGGGAACCCGCGCCGGTCCTGATGCGTTTACATCGGCAACTGGATGCGAAGCAGGATCAGTCGATCTTGGTCCGCGTTGGGGAGCGACCGCCGCCCTTCCTCGGGGGCCGCTCCGCCCCTAACGCCCAACGCAGGACCAGATTGGCGTCGGCGCCGTCCTTGCTCTCTTCGGCGCCGACGCCTGATCGCCAACGTCGGCGAGATGGGATTGTTCCTGGATCGTCAGCCGAGGCGTCTCGACTGAATGTCGGACACAGCTTCCCGCTGAAGCTTTCACCCGCCACGTTGACAAGAATAGACGGCCATGCACCCTTAAGCGCAGCCGCGAGGTTCGTTCAATCCAGGAAATGGCAGGCCAGCCAGTCTGCGCGAAAGCATGAGCTCGCGGGTTCGGCTGCATCGCGGCGCCGGCAGCCTGGAAACCGAGAAAAATCCGGCGGCTCGGACGACGGACAAAGACGGGGCGCCTCCGCTCGGCGCTCTCATTGGGAGGATCAGAACATGAGCCACAAGCTTATCACCAACACGCTCGCGCTGAGTTTGCGGCGTCGCGACCTTCTGAAGGGCGTGGGCGCGCTCGGGATCGCCGGCGCATTTCCGGCCATCATCGCTCGCACGGCGCGGGCGGCGGGCCAGCCGACACTGGTCAATTCGATCCGTTCGCTATCGAACCCTTATCACGCCACCTGGAACAAGGGTGGCGCCGCCTTCGCCAAATCGGTCGGCGCCGACTATGTGACCCTCGTGACCGAAGGCAACAGCGAAAAAGGCATCGCCGACATCAAGGCGATCCTCGCCAAGACGGGCGGCAACTGCTGCATCAATGTCGATCCGAACGACAGCCCGGACGCGCGGCCGATCGTCGAAGCCTGCAAGGCCGCCGGAGCGTACGTGGTCACGCAGTGGAACAAACCGGCCGATCTTCACCCCTGGGATTTCAACCCGAATTACGTAGCGCACATCTCCTTCAGCGGCGTGCCTTACGGGAAGGCCATGGCCGAGACCCTGTTCAAGGCGATGGGCGGCAAGGGCGGCATCGTCGCACTCGGCGGCATCGAATCGAACGTGCCCGCCATCGAACGAAAGAAGGGCCTCGACCAGGCGCTGGCCGCCAATCCGAACGTCAAGCTTCTCGACTATCAAGTCGCCAACTGGGATGCCAACACCGCGCTCGAGAAGACCAACGCGTGGCTGACCAAGTTCGGTGATAAGATCGGCGGCATCTGGGCGGCGAACGACGATATGGCCCTTGCGGCGGTCGAAGCCCTGCGCGCCGCCGGCAGCGCCGGCAAAGTGCCGGTCACCGGCATCGACGGCATCAAGCTCGCGGTCGAATCCATCCTCAAGAAGGAGATGGTCGGCACCGTCGCCTGGGACCCCTACTGGCAGGGCGGCATGGGCCTTTCGATCGCCTACCACGCCAAGACCGGCGCCTTCGACCCCACTACCCAGCCGAAGGACCACCGCGAATTCTACGGCAAGGGCGTCATCATCACCGCCGACAACGCGCAGGCGTTTTACGACAGCAACATCAAGTCCGAGCCCAAGATCGACTGGAACGACATCTGGGGCCGGGTCAACGGCCAGATCCAGTACTGACGCATCTTGGGGCGCGCATCGGCGCGCCCCCTCGACGTCTGGCAAGCCGAACGTGACGGGCATCGCGGATGTTTGACCTCCGCGATCCGAAGGGGTTTGACTTGCCGTTCCCCGTGACCGCGAGACCCGCCTCCCGATGACCTCGCAAGCCTTTGGCGCCGGCGACAAGCCCGAGTCGCGATCCGGCCGACTGGCGAAGCGCCAGCGTTTTGCCGCCTGGGCGCCGGTGGGCGTGCTTGTGCTCCTCTGCGTGATTGTATCCATCATCAATCCGAACTTCCTCAGCGCCGGCAATTTCGTCCGCATCGCGCAGGCGGCGATGATTCCGCTCGTCCTCGGCCTCGGCGCAACCTTCGTCATACTGATGGGATCGATCGACCTGTCCGTGGAAGGCATCCTGTCGCTGAGCGCAGTCATCCTTTCGTTACTCGTCCTCAACGGCGCGAACGCCAACAATTTCGGACCTTTGGCGGTCCTGCCGGTGATGCTGGTCGGCGCGGCGGTCGGTTTCGTAAACGGCGTCGTTCACGTCGGGCTGAAGGTGCCCTCGTTCATGACGACGCTCGGAACCTGGTTCATCGGCGTCGGCGTCGCCAACGCGCTCCTCGGCGGCATGGCGGTTCGCATCAACGATCCGTTCATCCGCGCCCTGGCGATCGAGCGGTTCCTCGGCCTTCCCTGGGGCGTGTGGCTGGCGCTCGTCTGCCTCGCGGTCGCCTTCGTCATCCAGAACAACACGAGGCTCGGCCGCTACATCTACGCGCTCGGCGGCGGCGAGGAGCTCGCCGCCCTATCCGGCATTCCGGTCGCCCGGGTGCGCATTCTGACCTTCACGCTTGCGGGCGTCTTTTACGCCATCGGCGGCATTCTCGCCGCCGCTCAGCTCGGGCTCGGCAATTCGCTGATCGGTAACGGCCGCCTGTTCTCGACCATAACGGCCGTCGTCGTCGGCGGCACGGCCCTCTCGGGAGGAGAAGGGAGCGTGCTGCAGACGCTGGTCGGCGTTCTGATCGTCGCCGTTCTCAACAATGGCATGGTGCTCGCGGACGTGCCGCCGAGCTACCAGATCGGCGTTCAGGGCCTGATGATCATCGCCGCGGTCGCGCTCTCGATCGACCGCGATGTCATGCGCATCGTCAAATGAAGGCTTCTGCGGACGACCCCGTGCTCGCGGTTTCCGGGCTCGAGAAGAGCTTTCCTGGCGTTCGCGCGCTCGACAACGTCTCGCTCGAGCTCCGACCGGGTGAAGTGGTCGGCCTCGTCGGCGAGAACGGCGCCGGCAAGTCGACCCTGATGAAGATTCTCAGCGGCGTCTACCAAGCCGACGCGGGCGAGATCCGGCTCGGCGGCAAACGGACGCGTTTCGCCAGCGCGGCCGACGCCAACCGTCAGGGGATCGGCATGGTGTTTCAGGAGCAATCGCTCCTGCTCAATCTCACCGTCGGCGAAAACATCTATCTCGGCAACGAGGCCCAATTCACCCGTTTCGGCCTCGTCAACTGGGGCTCGGTCTATGCGTCGGCGGCGCGGCAGCTCGCCAAGGTGGAGGTCAACGTCGATCCGCGGACTCGTGCGGCGGCGCTCGACTTCGCCACCCGCCAGATGGTGGAGCTGGCGAAGGCGCTGACTCTCGAGGAGCACGCCTCGGGCAATCTAGTCATCCTTCTCGACGAACCGACGTCGGTGCTCGAGCGTGCCGAAGTCGAAATCCTGTTTGCGCGCGTGCGCGCCCTGAAGACGCGGGCTTCATTCGTCTTCGTGTCGCATCGGCTCAGCGAAGTGCTCGAGCTGTCCGACAGGATCTACGTCATGAAGGACGGAGCGGTCGTCGCCGAACTGCGGGCGGCCGAAGCCGACGTCAAGACGCTTCACCGTCTCATGGTCGGGCGGGGCCTGCAGGCGGAATATTATCGCGAACCCTTGCAAAGACCATTTGCCGACGATGTCGTGCTCGAACTCGACGGGCTCGGCTGCGGCGTCGCCTACCGGGAAGTCAGCTTCAAGCTCCACGCCGGAGAAATCCTCGGCATCGCCGGCGTTATCGGATCGGGTCGCGAGGAACTGACGCGGACTCTCGCCGGCCTACTGCCGCATGATCGCGGACGTCTCGTCGTCGGCGGCCGCGAGGCGCGGCTTTTGACGCCGGCCGACGCCGTCGACTTCGGTGTGGGCTATGTTCCCCGCGAGAGGCGGGTCGAGGGACTGGTGCTGTTCCTCTCGGTGGCCGCCAACATCTCGCTGCCCAGCCTCAAGGCGATTGCGCGACGCGCGTTGATAGATCTTGGAGAGGAACGGAAGCTCGCGAAATCCTGGGTCGAGCGCCTCAAGGTGCGGACGCCCAGCGTCGACGCGCTCTGCCTCAACCTCAGCGGCGGCAACCAGCAGAAGGTCGTCCTGGCGAAATGGCTGAACGCCAAGGCCCGCATCCTCGTCCTCGATCATCCGACGCGGGGGCTCGACGTCGGGGCCAAGGAGGAAGTTTACGAGCTCGTGCGCGCCATCACCAATGAGCGGGTCGCGGTCATTCTCACCTCCGACACGTTGGAGGAAACGATCGGCCTCAGCCACACCGTCATGGTGATGCGCGACGGCGCCGTGACCTACCGCACGTCGGCGAACCCCGGCGCAAAGCCCCTCCAGGTCGACTTGATCGGCCATATGGTCTGACGCCGCCCATGCGCACGCCGCTCGGAAGACTTGAATTCGATCGCATTCGCCAATGGATGCCGATCGTGACGCTCGTCCTGCTCGTCGCCCTGGTCGGCGTTTTCCAGCCGGAGTTTCTGGAACCCGCGACGCTTTTGGATTTGGCCAGTGACACGGCCGTGCTCTTCGTGCTGGCGACGGGCGTCACCTTCGTCATCATGATCGGCGGCATCGACCTCTCGATTCAGTCGATGGCGTCGCTTTCGAGCGTCATCGTGGCGCTCACCCTTTCGCGATGGGGCTACTTGGCCTTCGCCTTCGCCCTGGCCGCCGGAGTCGTAGCCGGTTTTCTCTCCGGAGTGGCGCATGTCCGCCTGAAGGTGCCCTCCTTCATCGCCACCCTGGCGATGGGCGGCGTGCTCCTGAGCGCCGCCCTGGTTCTGTCGAAAGAGCGCTCGATCACCTTGCGGACGAGCGAACGCGATTATCTGAGCTGGATCACGGGAACCCTGCTCGGCGTGCCGAATGTCGTCCTGATCGCGCTCGTTGTCCTCGCCGTCGCCCACACGGTCCAAAGCCGCACCCGCTTCGGCCGCTACAGCGCCGCGATCGGCGCGGGAGAGCCAGCGGCCTATGCTTCGGGCGTGAAGGTCGACCGGCAGAAGATCATCGCCCTGGTCCTTTCCGCGACCTGCGCCGCCCTGGCCGGGGTGATTCTGGCCGGGCGGCTCGCGAGCGGCTCGCCGACATTGGCGAGCGAGCTCCTCCTGCCCTCGATCGCCGCCGTCGTCGTCGGCGGCACAGCCATCACCGGCGGGGTCGGAAGCATATGGCGCACCTTAATCGGGGCCCTGATCATCTCCGTCGTGCGCATCGGCATGACCTTCCTCGGCGTCGATATCTTCGCCCAGGACGTCGTTTTCGGCGCGGTGCTGATCGGCGCAGTCGCCGTCACGATCGACCGGTCGAAAATACCGGTCGTCAAGTAGGCAAGCGGAACGCCGGCGCGCCCGATGGACGGACGGCGCGCACGTGATTTATGAACACGTCCCCGACATGAACCGCCCGCAACCCCTGAACCTCCTTCTCGAACCGCGCCGCCTGACGACGCCCGAACAGCTCGTCGAAGCCGGCCTCGTCGCGCCGGAGCGGCTGGCCGAGCTCAAGGCGGTCGCCGACCGGTATGCGATCGGCCTCACTCCGGCGCTGGCAGGCCTCATCGACAAAGGGGAGCCGGCCGACCCGATCGCCCGCCAGTTCGTGCCCGACGGGCGCGAGCTCCTGCGCGACCCGGCCGAGACGGACGACCCGATCGGCGACGACGTGAAAAGCCCGGTCAAGGGCCTCGTCCATCGTTATCCGGACCGGGTCCTCATCAAGCTCGTCGCAATCTGCGCCGTCTATTGCCGGTTCTGCTTCCGCCGCGAGCGCATCGGTCCGGGTTCGGCTTCGCTGAGCGGCGCCGAATTTTGCGCGGCGCTCGACTATGTGCGGGCGCGGCCAGGAATCTGGGAGGTCATCCTGACCGGCGGCGATCCTCTGACCCTGTCGCCGCGCCGGGTCGCGGAGACGACTCGGGCCATCGCCGCGATCGGGCACGTAAAGACGGTGCGCTGGCACACCAGGCTGCCCGTCGCGGCGCCGGAGCGGGTTTCGCCGGCGCTGGCGCGCGCGCTCGGGGCGCCCGGCAAGACAATCGTCGTCGCCGTGCACGCCAACCATCCGCGAGAATTGACGGCGCAGGCCCGGGCGGCCTGCCGGCGCCTCGCCAAACAGGGAATCATGCTCGTCAGCCAGAGCGTCCTTCTCAAGGGCGTAAACGACGACCCCGGCACGCTGGAGGCGCTGATGCGAACCTTCGTCGAGGCGGGGATCAAGCCCTATTACCTGCATCATGGCGATCTCGCGCCGGGGACCGCGCACTGGCGCGTCCCGATCGCGAAGGGCCAGGAGCTGATGGGTCTCCTGCGGGCGCGCCTCTCAGGTCTTGCGATGCCGACCTATGTCCTCGACATCCCCGGCGGGCGGGGCAAGGTCCCGGTCGGGCCGCAGTCGATCCGACCGGACGGCTCCGGGAATTATGTCGTCCTCGACCGGCAGGGGGTCGAGCATGGTTATGTCGACCGTGTCACGGACCGATGACCAGTCGTGATCAAATAACGGCGACCAACGCTTCGCCAGCGTCGATCAGCGGGGGCGCGAACCTCGTGTTTGAGCCGTGAGACTGGCTCATAGCGTTGCCGTTCCTCGTGCAGGCCGGACCATAACGACTCCTCCCGCTCTTGCCAGCCTCCCGCTTTCCGTCCCGGGGCATGCCGCTCCCAGGCGCATGGGCACTCTCAAGAGACTCTGTGCATCGCCGTGATCGCGGCCCGATGCGTGGACCCGCCGGCGCCGGCTTCGAACACCGCGGCGCCCAGCACGTAGACCGCCATAGCGGCGATTACGGTGGTGACGATCAGGGTCAGCACGAACTTGACTGTGTTTTCCACGGAAGTCTCGTCTTCGATCCGCTCCTTAACTCTGGACATGGCGACCTGTTCCCTTCAACTCCGCGCCGCTGAGAGCTTCCCTCGCGGCATCCGCGACGGTTAACGCTTAGGTAAGAGAGACGCTGTGATGCGCCTCACAGGTCCATCGTGATGCAGGTCACAGTCCAAAAACAGGACCGAATAGGGTAATCGGGTCGCGCGCCCAGTCGACCGCAGACCTTTCCAGCTCGAAAAGTTCGCGCGGCTCGGATTTTTCCGAAGCTCTGCATCGCTTAGCGGCTCCAGCAACGCCAGCTGCGCCAAATCGCCGCGCAGAGCAGGCGCGGCCTTGACCGCGGGGCGCGATCGGCATTGCTTGGGCGAGCTCGGAGGCAGGATTTAAGATGGGCAACGTTCGACCGGAAATGCGTATCAAGGGACTTTCAGCAGAGCAGATGGACCGGCTGAAGCGCTTCACCAAATCCCTTAACGCCGAGCTTGCTCTGCTCGGCGGCGAGTTGATCGACATGCTCGAGGCGCACGAGGAATACCAGGGGGTGATCGACGACCGCCAAGGGACTCTTTCCGACCTCGTCCGCAAGATCGCGGCCGAGCGGACGTCGGAGCGCTATGTAGAGGAGGACGAGGAAGAGGCCGAGCCTTTGGACGAGCTCGAGCAGGCGGAACAGGAAGAGGAAAAGGAATAGCTTCCCCGCGAAGCCGGTCCGCTCCGCGTTGCGGAAAGATCAAGGAGATGCGGCGATGGCTGTTGGCCTTTCGGATGTCGATCTCGGCGCGCCCGCGCCTGATTTTCGCCTGCCGGCGACGGATGGCAGGACTTACGCGCTGAAGGACGTCGCCGGCGGGAAGGCCACGGTGATCGTCTTCATTTGCAACCATTGCCCCTATGTCAAAGCGGTCATCGGCCGGCTGGTCGCCGACGCGCGCCTCCTGATGCGCGAAGGCGTGGGCTTCGCCGCGATCTGCTCGAACGACGCGGCGAGCTATCCTGAGGATTCATTCGACAGGATGCGCGCGTTCGCGTCAGCGCACGATTTCCCCTTCCCTTACCTGCACGACGAATGCCAGACGGTGGCCCGCGCCTACGGCGCGGTCTGCACGCCCGACTTCTTCGGCTACGACGCCGACCTCAGGCTCAGATATCGCGGCCGCCTCGACGAGGGCCGCACCGCCCCGCCCGGACCTGGCTCGCGTCGCGAACTCCTCGAGGCCATGCGCGCCATCGCCGCCGGCCGCGAAGCGCCGACGGAGCAAATCCCGTCCATCGGCTGCTCGATCAAGTGGAGGCCGTGACTCTTTTCTGACTCCACAAAGCGCCCTTCTCGCGGAGAGCCCGGTCGGATAGGGGCGCAGACCGAAGTGGCTCACGCGATCTTGACGATCCTGAACCCTTCGACTTCCTTGACGATCGGAAAGCCCTTCCAGCGCTCGATGTCGTGCAGCACCACGAGCCGGCCGAGATCGCCGCCCATCGCTTCGTTCATCTTGTCGATGGTCTTGAGCTGCTCCCAGACGCTGCCGACCGCGTTGTTGAGCGGCACATAAACGCCGTCGTTCGCATGGCCGGTGAACTGGCGGCGGGAGTAGACGCAGTCACCGGATATCAGCCTCCGACCGGCGGCGGTGTCGATCAGAACGAATTGCTGGCCGATCGTGTGGCCGCTGCCGAGCCGTACGTGAATGCCCGGCAAAACGTTGTCCTTGTCGCCGTCGATCAGCGTCACCCGGTGCTCGATCGAGGCGTCGAGCGCGGCGCGCAGATTGTCGGGATCGATGATCGCGGTGAGGTGGCCGAAGCGCTTGGGCAGCGCGATCATCTCATACCAAGAGAGAAGCTCGCTCTTCTGGATATGGATGTGGGCTCTTGGAAATTCCGCCACCGAGCCCAGGTGATCGAAATGGGCGTGGGTCACGAAGATGTCGCTGATCGCCTCCGGCGCGAGATTCATCGCGGCCAGCATGCGAAGGGGAGAGATCCAAGTCGGGATCCCGAACTTGCGGGAGAACCCCGAGCCGTGTTCCTCCTGCATGAAACCGGTGTCGACAAGGACATTGCGGCCGCCCTGCTGCGCCAGGATGAACGAGAAGGGTAGGTCCATCACCCCCTCGTGGTACATGCCGCTGATGAGATCAACCCACGGCTGGTCCTTGGAGCGGGCGAACTCCATCACATAGACGTTCCAGATCGCAGATTGCGCCACCCTGCCCTCCTCTCAGCTTTCGGCCAGCATGCGGCCGAGGCTCGAGAGCCCGACCGCGATGATCAGAATGGCGCCCTGGAAAACATATTGCGAAAAGGTCGGGGCGCCGAAGATGTTGAGGCCGTTGAAGCCGAAGACGATGATGAGCGTGCCGATGAAAGTCCCGAACACGTGGAATTCGCCGTCGCGCAACGTCGCGGACCCGAGAAAGACAGCGGCGAAAGCGGTCAGAAGATAGGAATCGGCGGCGCTGGTCGTGCCGGAGCCGAGGCGCGACGCGAGAAGCGCGCCGGTGAGCGCAGCGCACATGCCGGAAATGATGAAGCCGAGGATCTTGATCCGGTCGACGCTGATCCCGGCCAGTCGCGCCGCGGCCGGATTGCCCCCGACCGCCTGGATCTCCTGGCCAATCGCGGTCCGCTCGACCAGCGCCCACAGGGCCCCGACGACCAGCGCCATGACGATGATTGGATTGGGGATGCCGAACAGCCAGCGGCCGAGAGACAGTTGCAGAAAGGCCTCCGGCACGCCGGCGACGATCGGAACGCCCGAGGAATAGGCGAACGCAAGGCCGACGATGATCGTGCCGACCCCAAGGGTTGCAATCACCGAGTTCACCCGAAGCTTGGTGACGATGAGGCCGTTGACGAGGCCGATCAGAGCCCCGAGCGCCAGGACGACGAGGATCGCGACCGGGATCGGGAGCTTGTCATGCACGACGAGGCCGGTCACAAGCACGCCATTGAGGCTTGCCGCATAGCCGATCGAGAGGTCGAGTTCGCCGACGATCACCGCAAGCGTCAGGCCGCCGGCGATGATCATGGCGAGCGAGGCCTGGTTGAGGACATTGATGAAGTTGCTGACCGTGGGAAAGGCGTCAGGGGACAGGATCGAAAAGGCGACGATCATCAGGAACAGTCCGATAATCGTCGCGTATCGAGCGAAGACGCCGAGCCCCGCCTTGGCGGCCGGCGAAAGCCGGCGGGTCGATAACGAAAATTCGCTCATGCCGCGCTTCGCTCCTGTGCTCCGGCATAGCTCGCCGCGATGATGCCGTGGCGGGAGAGGGACTCGCCGGCGAGTTCGCTCACGATGCGCCCCTCCGCCATCACCAGCACGCGGTCGCAGAGGTCGGAAAGCTCCTCCGGGTCAGAGGAGATGACGAGAACCGCCATGCCGCGGCCCGCGAACCCGCGGATCAGCCGGTGGATTTCGACGCGGGCGCCGACGTCGACCCCGCGGGTCGGCTCATCCAGGATCAGCACGCTCGGCTGTGACTGAAGCCAACGCCCGATGACGACCTTCTGCTGATTGCCGCCGCTGAGTTGCCCGACCGGAGTTTCGACGCTGGGCGTCTTGATCGCGAGGTCGCGGATCGTTCGCTCCGCCAGCGCCCTGCGCCTCCGCCCGCTGATCAGGGGCAGCATCGCGCTGAGAACGATCGAGTTGAGGTTGGCGAGTCCGACATTGAAGGCGAGGCTCTTCGTCAGGATCAGGCCTTCGGCGCGCCGTTCCTCCGGCACGAGGCCAAGTCCGGCCTTGACCGCCGCGGCCGGGCTCTTCGGGGCGAAGGGCGTCCCGTTCAGCGTCATGGTCCCCGAGTCCGGGCGATCGGCGCCGAACAGGAGGCGCGCTGTCTCGCTGCGACCGGCGCCGACGAGACCGCCGACTCCCAGAACCTCGCCCTTCTTCAGCTCGAAGCTGACGTCGACGACTTTCGGCGGCCGGGCGAGCCCACGCACGGAGAGCGCGACCTCGCCCGCGGCGACCGGCGTCGCGCTTTTCTGAAGTCCCACGATCGCGCCCCCGACAATCGCCTCGACCAGCGTCTGGCGGGTAAGGCCGGCGCCGGCGAGTTCGGCCACGGACCGACCGTCGCGAAACACCGTGACGCGCTGGCAAAGTTCAAGGATCTCATCCAGCCGGTGGGAGACGTACAGGACGGCGATGCCCGACTGCCTGAGGTCGCGGATGATTGCGAACAGTTTTTCGCTCTCGGCCGGCGACAGGGCGGCCGTCGGTTCGTCCATGACGATAAGCCGCGACTTGCGGACGAGCGCGCGCGTGATGTTGATGAGCCAGTTCTCCGCGGTCGAAAGGCCCTTCACGTTGGCGCCGAGCGGCGCTCTCACCCCCACCCGCTGAGCGATCGGCGCGATCTCGCGCGCGATCGCCGGCCAGTCAACGACGCCGAAGCGGGTTCTCTTGGGCAGACCAAGCATGATGTTCTCGAGAACCGTCATGCCGGGCACGAAGGCCAGCTCCTGATGAATGAAGCTCATGCCGAGCTCGCCGGCCTGATGCGGAGTCGTTATGGCGACGCGCTTGCCGTCGACGTGGATTTCTCCGGCGTCGGGCTGGGTCAGGCCGGCAAGAACGCGGATGAGAGTGGACTTGCCCGCGCCGTTGGCGCCGACCAGTCCATGAACCTCGCCCGGCAGGATCGACAGGGAGACGCCCTTCAGCGCCTGCGCGCCGCCGTAGGCCTTGCTGATTCCATTCGCCGAAACGACGGGAGAGGCCGGACCCCTCCCCGCTTCGGCTGCGAAGTCGTTCATACCGGCTTGTCGCCAAGCTATTTGATGGCGTCCGGATGGTCCGCCAGGAATTTGTCGATATTGGCGGCGGTGACCAGGACCGCGGGGACCTCGATCGCCTTCGGCGTCCAGCTCGCTCCCGCCTTCACGATCTCAGGCAAGAGCTTCACCATGTTGACGCCTTCCGTATAGCTGTCCTGCCAGGCGGTGGCGGTCATGAAGCCCTTCTTGATGTCCTCGAGCGCCTGCGCATTGCCGTTGACGCCGTAGACCTTCACGTCCGTTCGGTTTTGCGCGCGGAGCGAGCCGATGGCGCCGATCGCCGGGTCGTCCCAACAGCCCCAGATGGCGAGGTTCTCCTTGCCCGCCGGATGCGAGGCGAGCCACGCATTGGCGTATTGGGCCCCGTCCTCGAAATAGCCCGGAATGCGCACTTCGTTCTTGGTGACCTTGATGTTGGGATAGTTCTTCAACGCGTTGTCCAGCTCGACCTCGCGGTTCCGGCAGACTTCCCCGGTATGGTAGGTAAGCTCGAGGATGGAGCCCTTGCCGTCCATGGTCTTGATCATGAGGTCGTCGACCGGCACGACCATCGGGCCCCCCGAGCCGTTGGTCGCAGCGACCGTGCTGCCTAGCCCGCCGCCCCAGGTCACGACTGGAATCTTGGCGTTCTTGGCGGCGTCGAGGCCCGCTCCGATCGAGGAATAGGGAAACACCATGTCGACGATGGCCGTTGCGCCGCGCTGGGCGAAATTCTGGATCGCTGCGTTGGCCTGATCCGCGTTCCCGGCCGCATCGATCACGGAAACCTGCCAGCCGATCTCTTTGGCAGCCGCCTTCGCGCCGGTGATGTAACGCGCGTTGTTGGCCTCGTTCGCCGAGATCGAGACGATCCCGATCAATGGCTGGTCGGCCAGCGCCGGAAAGGCCGAAAGGGCGACGGCGGCAAAAACCGCGCCGGTCGCCAGTTTACTCGCCAGTTTACTCACGAAGGCTCCTCCCGTTTGGCCGTCGCGCCCGGCGGGCCAACTGACATGCCAGCGGTGAGACTCGCCCAGAGACAGCGCTTGCGCAAGCCAATTTTCCGAACTTTTGCGATGCGGCAGAACGGGCGGCCCAGCGCGGGTCCGCCGGTGCTGACGCCCACATCGAGATCGTGGCGCATGCGTCCGTGTGCGCGCGCGCCGCGGCGTGAGGGACTTTGGCAAGACCGCGCACCTCAAGCTGACAGAGGCGGGCGGTGTTCCTGCGACGCGGCAAAGGCGATCACGACGTCTGGACGACCCGGCAAGGCAAACGCCTCATCGTCCCGGCGCAGATATAGTCGCGGCACACGGCAAATGGAATCCTCAAGGACGCTGGCCTGCCACAGTCGTTTTGAAGGCCCCATGTCCTTGCCCCGTTCGCCTTCGATGCCGCACCGGGCCAAGCCCTGGCCAAAAGACGCCGTCAACGGCACAGAATGAACCCGCTGAGCGGCTTCGCTTCATTGGCCAAGTCGGTCCCCTTCGGCGCCTGCGTCGCCTTGTCGGCTCAGCACACGATAAATGTGCTGAGGGTTTTCGCCTCGTCGGCGAGGGGCCCCCGGCGACACGGGGGGGCAAACGGTGCTGAACGGCGTCAACGATCTCAATGAGATCGCCGGCTTTTACATGGACTCGGGCGGCAACACCCACGGCCTGCTGGTGAAGAACGTATCGTAGTCCGCCAGTCGGCTAGACCGGCCGCAAGCCTGCACCCGGGACTTCCCTTCTCCCGCCGGAAGAAGAGCTTGACCCGGGGACGGCGACATAAGGCGTCGGGGGACGCCCGTCCTTCGACAGGCTTTGGCGCCGGGGAACCCCGGACGCGTCGGCGATCAGCGACGACGGGCCGGTTCCCTCATTCCCCACCCTGAACGGCACTGGGCTGTCGAAGCGCTGCGGAAAATGTCGGACGCGCGACTGTCGTCGACGTCGAGCCAATTTGCGCGCATCCGGTGATCTTTTCCACACGCGGCAATACGACATGAACCTGGATCACTCCAATCGCAGCGCGCTCCGGCAGGAGGCGTCACGCGTCCGCATCCGGACGCCAATTGCCGTGGAATCCGAAAGGGACACGATGCGATAGTTCGGCCAGCGCGATCGGACCATGCTCCAACGCCGCCGCGTCGAATATGGCGAGATCGCTGCGCTTCTCCGCGCCGCGATAGATCGTCGCCAGCAGATAGCCGTCTTCCTCGGAAGAAGCGGCGCCGCGGGGCACGAACACTGGCTCCGAGACAGCGTCCCCCTGGGGCAATAGATAGGTGGATCGCGTGTTTGTCTTGAGATCGATCCGCGCCAGCGTGTCGAAGAAGTCGTCGATCCGGCGCTCGCTGCTCCCAGCGAAGAATCCGTAGCGATAGTCGAGGCCGGCGCGGCGTTCGTCGAGCCGCGGAAACTCGCCGGGGAGATCGTCGATTCGCTCGCGCCTGAAGCTGTTCGTGTTGGCTGTGAGATCGAACGTCCAGCGCGTGAGGTTGGCGATCGCCTTTTGAGGGTCGCTCGGCCGCCCGTCGGGATCGGGAAACAGCGGCGCGGCGTCATATTGCATGACGTCGCCGACGATCCTGTCGCCGTCCTCGTAGGCGTTCATCGGGTGGAAGACGTAGCAGGGATCGCACTCGAACCACCGCACCGAAGAGACTTCCGCGTTGCGCTTCATCACGCCGACGTAGGAGCGTTTGCTTGGCTCCCAGGCGAACGCCGGTTTGCCCGACAATGCGCGCTGCATGCTGCCGGTGAGAGGCAAGACCGGAAACAGCACATAATTCCGCGTCACCATAAAATCGTGCACCATGCTTGCGTAAGGCGCGTCGAACAGATCGAAGCGGGCGAGCTTGCCGGACTTGTCGATCACGCCGTACCCGAGCGTCGGCGAAAAGCGGCCATTGGCAGAGTAGGCGAAGAAGACCATCTCGCCGGTTTCGGGATCGATCTTCGGGTGCGCAGTGAAGCGCGCGCCCTTGAAAACGCCATGGAAGTCCCAATAGCTCTGCGCGCCCAATGTCACGGGATCGAGCGCGAAGGGGCGATGTCCTTCCTCCAGAGCGAAAAGCCTGCCGGCGTGCCAGACGACGTTGGTGTTGGCGACGCCGTTGTCCTTGCCGAGCGCGGTCGGATCGGAAGTCGCCGGGTTGCCCCAACTGCCGAACAACGCCTGGTGCGCTTCGTGCTCGAGTTCCCACTTCGGCGTCCGAACCCACCGATTGCGATAGGACACCCGGCCCTCGCCGATATGGAACGCATGGATCATGCCGTCGCCGATGAACCAATGATGATTCTGATCGCGCGGGGCGAACTGCGGATTAGGGCCGTTGCGGTAGAGCGTCCCGGCAAGATCCGTCGGCAACGCGCCGTGCACCGGCAGATCTGGCGCGTCCGCCTCGAACGAAATCGGGGCGTAATTGCCAGAGAAAAATGGATTATCCGGAAACGGTAGGCTCATGCAGACCCTCCCTCGGCTTCCCTGCGACCGAGCGCCGGCTCGCTCGCGGGGCGGCCTGCCCGGCTGGATCGAGCCCTTCAGCGAAGCTTACCACGAATAGGGCAGCAGAGTAGACCGACATTCGCCGGAGGCCGCCGTCGACGACGGGCAACTTGGCCCGTATTGGCGATTTTCTCGGCATTTGCGCGTGTTGGATAAAGCGATCGCTCGCCCCACCCGAGCCCGTCCTTCGGGGCCGCCTTCCCGAGCGAAGCGGGGAAGGATATGCATGTCGATCCGATGCAATGTGCTCTTGCGCAATTCGCCGCCGCCGTCCTCGTCGCCGCGGTCGCCCCCGGGGAGTCGGCCGCGGCGGGATCAACCTTGAGCGCCGGGCGAAATTTCGCCGAGCAGGGCGGCGCCGCGATCTACGCCAACGTCTGCGCCGCCTGCCACCAGCCCGACGCGAAGGGCGCTGCCGGCGCCGGCGCCTATCCGGCCCTCGCCGAAAACAGCAATCTCGCCTCCGCCGACAATGTGCTGCGGGTCGTGATCCGCGGCCAAAGCGACATGCCCCCGCTCGGCGGCATGATGAGCGACGAGCAGGTTGCGGACGTGGTGAATTATGTCCGCAGCCATTTCGGGAATGATTATCGCGACAAAGTGTCGACCGCCGACGTTGAGGCCGCAAGACCGCCAAGCCGCTGATTTCAGACTTCGGATCTCTCCGAAACGGCCTTCGCATCCGGCCATAGCGGGAGCTCCGGCAGGCCGAGGACCGTGCGGACGGGCGCGAAAGAGCGGCGATGAATGGGCGAGGCGCCCGCGAGTTGCTGCGCGTCATCGCCGAGAAGGCGGACGAGCTGGCGAGGATCACCTAGCCATGACTCAACGAACTGCGCAGTTTTTCCAAGCCGCAAGTCAGCCGGGCCGTTATAATTCTCCGCGTCGCGATGTCTGACTCCGACAAAAAAATCGAGCCGATCCTGGCGTTCAAGACGGCGCAAGAGCTCGAAGCCTACTTGGCGGCCGAGCCTCGGGCGTCGAAGGGATTTTGGCTCAAGCTCTCGAAGGCAGGCGCGGTCGAGGCGACGATCGACAAGAGCGAGGCGATCGAAGTCGCGCTATGTTGGGGTTGGATCGACGGGCGGCTCGACAAGTTTGACGACCGGCATTTTCTCGTCCGCATGACTCCGCGCCGCCCGGGAAGCCGCTGGTCCGCGAACAACCGAGAGGCTGCGGATCGGCTCCTGGCGCAAGGCCGCCTTCGATCCCCCGGCCGCGCCGAGGTCGAGGCGGCGAAATCGGATGGGCGATGGGAGGCCGCATATGCCTCTCAGGGCAAAGCCGAGGTTCCGGAGGACCTGGCGGCGGCGCTCGCGGCGCATGAGGCCGCCAGGCGTTTCTTCGAGACCCTGGATCGCGCCAATCGCTACTCGATCATCTACCGGGTGAACGACGCCAAAAGGCCTCGAAACCCGCGCCCGACGGATCGCGCAGTTTGTCGAAATGCTAGCTCGCGGCGAGACGATCCATCCACGGACAACCGCTCGGCGAGCGGCGACGCGCCCAAAAGGTATGACGGGTCTCCAGCGGCAGACGCGGCGCAACGGCGTCGGTCGCTGCGACCGATGGAGCGGGCGGGATGGCGCGCCCGACAGGATGAAACTGGGCGCTCTTATGTGGCTGTTTCAGCAATATAATCGCCGGGCGGCGGTGAAGCCTTTCGATCTCCCCACGGCGGAGCTTATCCTGCCTGACTGATTGTGTGATCGGCGGGGGACGACAAAGCCAATGTCGACGATGGACCAAGCTGATGATGGACCGAGCAACCCGGCGTGTGACGCGCGAAGAACTGTACGAGATGGTCTGGGTGACGCCGATGAGCCGCCTTGCGAATGAATACGGAATTAGCGGCAACGGTCTTGCTAAGATATGCGACCGGCTAGGCATACCATATCCGCCACGTGGTTACTGGGCTAAGAAGGACGCGGGCAAACCGGTCGTGACATTTAAACTCCCGCCGCGCAAAGACGATGTTCCCCAAGCAGCTGAGATCCATCCGACGCCGCCAAAGGAAGCGTCGCGGCCGGAGGTCGAACGGTCGGCAATCGCTGCGGCGGAAAAGATTGCCGGCATCGCCGTGCCTGAGAGCCTCGACGACCTCCATCCGCGCGTGAAGGCGTGGATTGCGGAGCACAAAAAATTACAGAGGGAGCGGGAGCAAACGAACAGGCGGCACGGGCGCAACGATTTGTGGGTCGAGCCGCTCATCCCCAACCTGACGGAGCGTGACCTGTACCGGTTCAGAATCACGAGCGCGATTTTCCAAGGTGTCGAAAAGGCGGGCGGCAAGATCGTGCAGTCGCCCATGACCGGGAAGGTGACATTCCTCATCATGGATCAGAAAGTCGATTGCTCGATTGTCGAGAAGCTCGTGCGGTCTTTTTCTGCGCGCGAGGACGCCGGCAAGTGGACGGCCTTCCCGGGTCATCATCAGACCGGCCTCACGTCCTCGGGATTTTTGCGCGTAACGATCACGACTATTTGAGCGGAGGAGCATCCCAATGGATCGAGACCGCCAAAGCGAAAATCGGCGATATGCTTCCCAACATTGTCGGCGCAATCATCGCGTCGGGTCCGATCTTGGCGCAAATGGAGCGGGAGCGCGAGGAAGCGGCGAAACGCCACCGCGAAGCCGAAGCGCGGCGCGAGGAAGCCCGCCGTATCAAGGCAGTTGACGACAAGCGATGGGAGAGGTTTCGCCAGTGCGCGGCCGGCTGGGAAGAGCGCAATAAATTGCTTTCCTTCCTGGTCGAGGTCGACAGGCGCGCCGCCCATGAGCCTGCGGCAACAATCGCCGACAGCTCTCTTAACGATTGGATCGCCTGGGCGAGGGAGCGGGTCAACGCGCTCGATCCGCTTCGGGAGGGCGCTACTGGAATGTTCGAGGGGATTTCGAACGTTTCGTGGTGGGGATAGTAGCAAACCCAAACCTGCGAGCAGCCCGGAAGGGAGTGCCCACTTTCGTTCTGCGCGGTGGTCGGTTTGGCGCGCCCGACAGGATGAAACTGGGCACTCTTATGTCGTTGTTATACCTATTGAATTGTAAGAAAAGCTTTCGAAGGCCTTTATGATGTTCGGTGACGCAACGCTTCGACCAGCAAGGCAAAAGCCTGCGTCGGCTGGCGGCGGCTGGGATAATAGAGATGATACCCTGAAAATGGCGGGCACCAGTCGGCAAGCGCGCTGACGAGGCGGCCGCTTTCCAGGTCGGTGCGCACCTGCTCCTCGGGAAGGTAGGCCAGGCCGAACCCGGCGCGAGCCGCCATGAGCATGAATGTGGCTGTCCCCAGTACGAGTTGGCCGTCCACACGAACATTCATTTCGCGCCCATGCTTTTCAAACTCCCAGGCGTAAATGCCGCCATGGGTGGGGAGGCGCAGATTGATACAGTTATGGTCTGTCAGGTCCTGCGGCGCCTTTGGCGGTTTGCGCTCGACGAAGTAAGCTGGCGCGCCGACCACGGCCATGCGCATGTCAGGCGCGATCCTGACCGAGATCATGCCGCTTGCAACTGTCTCGCCTGGTCGTACGCCGGCATCGAATTGTTGAGCCACGATGTCGGTCAGTCCATAGTCGATCACGATCTCGACTTTGATCTCCGGGTACTTCGGCAAGAAGCGCTCCAGCACGGGCCAAAGGACCGAGGCGGCGGCGTTCTCAGTCGCGGTCAGACGGATGGTGCCGGCCGGCTTTTCTCGCAAGGAAGTGACGGCTTCCAGTTCGTCGTCAATTTCCTCAAAACGGGGACCGACGGCGCGCAGCAACCGTTCCCCGGCTTCTGTCACTGAAACGCGGCGCGTCGTCCGTGTCAGAAGCCGCACGCCAAGCCGGGTCTCCAGACCCCGCATGGTTTGGCTGAGTGCGGACTGCGATACCCCGAGCTGGGCGGCCGCCCGCGTGAAGCTCTGCTCCCGCGCAACGACCAGGAAAGCCACCAGATCGGCAGCCGTCTCTTTTTTCATTCAGAAGCACCCCTAATAAGTCTATGCGGATTATACGATCTTATCAGCGGCAATTGGACCTGTTATTTTTTAAGAAACAATGGGCGGCACGCGTGTCCCCGCTCAATTTCCAAAAGGAATTCCGCAATGGAAATCAAATCGAAGCGGCACTGAGCCCTCGGCGAAAGGACCGGCCGACTGGTTCACCGGAACGGTGCGCGTCGACCCGCTCTTCAGCCCGCCCGATCCCGCGCGTGTCTCCGGGGCGCTCGTCACGTTTGAGCCTGGTGCGCGGACCGCCTGGCATACGCACCCGCTCGGCCAGACGCTCATCGTCACGGCGGGCCGTGGCTGGGCGCAGCGCGATGGCGGACCGGTCGAGGAGATCCGGCTGGGCGACGTCGTCTGGTTTCCGCCGGGTGAGAGGCACTGGCACGGGGCGGCGGCGACCACCGCCATGAGCCATATCGCAGTCCAGGAAAAACTCGACGGCAAGAACGTCGATTGGATGGAGAAGGTCGGCGACGAGCAATACCGCCGCTGAGCGACGAACGCCCACCGATGAACCGCCGTTCGTTTCTCAGCTCATCGATTGTTTTAGTGGCCACCGTAACAACAAAAGGAATTCCGACTATGGCGAATACTCCAACGAACCCGCAAAAAATCTTCGGCGATGTAGCGCCAGCCCTCGCCGACTACACCGAAAAAGTCTTGTTCGGCGACCTCTGGGAACGTCCAAACCTGTCGCCGCGCGACCGTAGCCTAGTGACGATCACGGTTCTGATCGCTCTCTATCGTCACAACGAACTGCCCTTTCATCTGAAGCGCGCGATCGAGAACGGCGTCACGCGGGACGAGATCGCGGAAACGATCACGCATCTCGCCTTCTACGGCGGATGGCCGGTCGCCAGCACGGCGGTGCCGATCGCCCGCAAGGTGTTCGAAGAGACCGGCAAATAAATCCAGCAGGAGAGTTTATATGAAGGGTACTATTCTTTACGGCCCTCGCGACGTCCGTTTCGAGGAGGTTCCCGAGCCGAAAATCCTAAAACCGACAGACGCGATCATCCAGTTGTCGGCGACCTGCATATGCGGGTCCGATCTTTGGCCCTTCCGCGGCTTGAACGATGTTTCCTCGCCGATGGCCATGGGCCATGAATATTGCGGCATCGTCGAAGAAGTCGGCGGCGCCGTCAACACCGTACGTCCGGGCCAGTTCGTTGTCGGGTCGTTTTGCATTTCCGACAACACCTGCCCGCATTGCCGCTTCGGCTTCCAATCGTCGTGTGAGCAGCGCGAATTCATGACGGGCGCTCAAGCGCCGCTGGCGCGGGTTCCGCTCGCTGACGGCACATTGGTCGCCACCCCCGAGATCCCCTCGGATGACTTGATTCCGAGTTTTCTGGCCGCTTCGGACGTGCTGGGGACCGGCTGGTACGCGGCCGACGCGGCGCGCGTGCAACCGGAGGCGACGGTCGTTGTGGTGGGCGACGGTGCGGTCGGCCTCATGGGCATACTCGCAGCTAAACAGATGAGAGCCGGCCGGATCATTGCGATGAGCCGCCACAAAACGCGGCAGGACCTCGCGCTGGAATATGGCGCGACCGACATTGTCTCCGAACGCGGCGATGAGGGCGTTAACCGGATCAAGCAGCTGACAAATGGCGTCGGGGCGGATTCCGTCCTCGAATGCGTCGGCACACAAGAGTCGATGACGCAGGCGCTTCAGTGCGCGCGGCCTGGCGCGATGATCGGCTATGTCGGCGTGCCGCATGGCGTCCAGTTCGACGGCCAACAGCTTTTCTTCTCACAGCGAGGCCTTCTGGGCGGCCCCGCTCCGGTACGCCGATTCCTTCCTCACCTCATGGAGTTGGTCGCGGAGCGCAAGATCAATCCCGGCAAGGTGTTCGACCTGACACTGCCGCTCGCCGATGTCGCGGAGGGCTACCGGGCCATGGACGAGCGCCGCGCCGTCAAGACCTTGCTGCGCGTCTGACTGGAGGATCGGGGCATGCCGCATGTCATCGTCAAGCTCTGGCCCGGCAAGTCCGAGCGGCAGAAGCAGAAGCTCGCCGAAGGCGTAACAAAGGCCGTCATGACAAGCCTCGGCTACGGCGAAGAGTCCGTGTCCGTCAGCCTCGAGGAAATCCCGCCGGGCGAGTGGAGCGAGAGAGTTCTACAAGCCCGATATCATCAACGGCCCCGGCAAGCTCTACAAGCAGCCCGGCTACGACCCGCTATGACGCCCGGAATGTCGATCGTCTCTTCGGTCTCTGAGTTCTCGGCCCTCGGTCGTGACCGCGCTCGCGCCGCTGATGATCGCCGTCCTGGTCGGCTTTCTGGTGATCGGGGCCGCGCTTCCCGTTCTGCCGCTTCATGTTCACGACGGACTGGGCTTCGGCCCCGTCATGGTCGGCGTCGTGGCGGGCTGCCAGTTCGCCGCCTCCCTGGTGGCGCGCATCTGGTCCGGACGCGCCGCCGATACACAAGGCCCGAAGTGGGCGGTAATGGCAGGGCTGGCGGGCTCTGCCCTTGCAGGCCTTCTCTATCTCGTCTCGCTCAGCTTCCTCGGCATGCCGCGGGTCTCAGTCGCGGTCCTGCTCGCCGGCCGCGCCGTCCTCGGCGGGGCCGAAAGCTTCATCATTGTCGGGGCGACGACGTGGGGGCTCGCCCGCGTCGGCACGGACAACGCCGGGAAGGTCATCGCGTGGATGGGGACGGCAATGTTTGCGGCCCTCGCCATTGGCGCGCCGCTTGGAACTGCGCTTTACGAGAGGGGCGGCTTTGGCGCCGTCTCTTCCGCCGCCACGCTCGCGCCTCTCGTCGCCCTCATCCTGGTCGCGCCGCTGCGCCCGGCGACGCCGGCGCATAGAAGCGGTCCGAGCTTTCTCTCTGTCGCGAAGAGAATTTGGCTACCCGGTTTCGGCGCGGCCTTGAGCAGCATCGGGTTCGGCGCCATCGCCACGTTCAGCTCGCTTCTCTTCGCCGGTCATGGCTGGACGCCAGTCTGGCTGGCGTTCTCCGCTTACGCTGCTTCGCTCATTGTGGCTCGCGCAGCGTTCGGCCATTTGCCGGATCGGCTCGGCGGCGCGCGCGTCGCGCTGTGGTTTGTCCTGATCGAGACGGTTGGCTTGATGTTGATGTGGCTAGCCACTGGGGTCGTGGCGGCTACGGTCGGCGCTGTGCTGACAGGTTTCGGTTACGCGCTTGTGTTTCCCGCGCTCGGCGTCGAGGCCGTCCGGCGCGCGCCGCCCGAGAGCCGTGGCGTCGCGATGGGCGCTTACACCGCCTGCCTCGACATTGCGCTTGGCGTTTCCGGTCCAGTGCTGGGCGCGATCGCAGGCCGTACAGGCCTGAGCTCGGTGTTCCTTGCGAGCGGCATAGTCGTCTTTGCCGCGGCATTCATCGCGGCGCGGTTGCTCCGCGCGCAATCCAGCATTGACGAGGCCCCTCAATGACAGCTTGGGCGCAAGACGAACTGCAAAAGATCGCCGAAGCCGACGATCTCCACATCGCCCCATTCCGGGCAAACGGGACCACGTACGGAACCCCGACCTGGATCTGGTCGGTCGCTGTGGACGGGGACCTCTACGCGCGCGCCTACAATGGACAAAGCTCGCGTTGGCATCAGGCCGCCATGCGCCAGAAGGCGGGGCGTATTCTCGCAGGGGGTCTGACAAAAGAGGTCGCGTTCGAGCCCGTCGGCGCAGATCTCAACGATCGCATCGATGAGGCCTACCGCGCCAAGTACCGCGGCAGTCCCTACCTCAACCCCATGATCGGCGCTCGCGCTCGCGCGGCGACGGTCCGGATCGTCCCGCGCGATCCCCGACAACGGATCGAACCGTACGGAGTGGAAATGATGGACAAACGCAAATTGGGCCAAGGGCTCGAAGTATCGGCTCTGTCGCTCGGCGCGATGGGCTATGGAAAATCGCGTGACATTCCTGACCGCGCCGAAATGATCGCACTGCTACGCAAAGCCGTCGATCTTGGCATGGACTTCTTCGACACGGCCGAAACCTACGGTCCCTGGACGAATGAGCTCATGGTCGGCGAAGCGTTTCGCGGCATGCGCGACAAGGTGAAGATCGCGACCAAGTTCGGCTGGGACATCGATCAGGACACCGGCGAACACCGGGGCGGCGTAAACAGCAAGCCGGATCAGATTCGCCGCGCGGTTGAGGGCAGCTTGCGGCGGCTCGGCACGGACTACATTGACCTCTACTACCAGCACCGGGTCGACCCCGAAGTGCCGATGGAAGACGTCGCTGGCGTGGTGAAGGATCTGATCCAGCAGGGAAAGGTTCGCTTCTTTGGCCTGTCGGAGGCGGGCGCGAAATCCATCCGCCGGGCGCACGCCGTGCAGCCTGTGGCGGCGCTGCAGAGCGAATACTCGCTGTGGACGCGAGAGCCCGAAGACGAGATCATTCCCACGCTCGAGGAGCTTGGCGTCGGCATGGTTCCGTTCAGCCCGCTCGGCAAAGGCTTTCTCACCGGCGCGATCGACGCCGGCGCGAGGTTCAATGAGCGTGATATCCGGAGCTCAATTCCCCGCTTTGCGCCCGAGGCTCGCGAAGCTAATCAACGTCTCGTCAGTCTTCTGCGAAAAATCGGCAAACGACACGGAGCAACCCCGGCCCAGGTCGCGCTTGCCTGGCTTCTTGCTCAGAAACCGTGGATCGTCCCGCTGTTTGGGAACTCGGAGACTCGACCGGTTCGAGGAGAATATCGGCGCGCTATCCGTGCATCTGACGGACGAGGATATGCGGGCGCTGAAGGACAGCCGGGCCACCATGCCGGTCCAGGGCAACCGCTACCCGGACGAACACATGCGCCGCGTCGGTCTATGACAGCCAAGTTCCGATGGCTCGCCGAACGAGATTGTCGCTACCGTGAGGACGAGAGCAGCGAGTGTGAGCCAGCACGCGCTCAACGGCTTTGTGGCGCATGAGCCGAAGTACAGCGTGGAAGTTGAGGATGAGTCGCTTGCGCACTGACATGCTCGTACTCCCGCGTGTCCCATGTACCTCTATCTGACCACCACTGGCCGCGTCACCGGTCAGCCTCGTGAAATCGAGATCTGGTTCACCGAGCACGCCGGGCGCTTCTACCTTGTAGCCGAGCGCGAGAGCGCTAACTGGGTGCGCAACATCCGGTCGCAGCCGCACGTCAGGGTCCGGGCCGGCAACGCTGTATTCAAAGCCATCGCACGCATCGTGCGCGATGACCTCGAACCTCATCTCGGGGCCACTGTGAAGGCGCTCTTTGATGCCAAGTACGGTTGGAGCGACGGTCTCATAGTCGAACTCAGGCCCGCGCAGGCTCACGCCGACTCGAAAAATCAGGACCACGGCGAAAAACCTTCGCAATCGTCCCGAAAACGGTCGCACCAATAAAATCGACGAGCCGCATAAACCATTGAAATCGCGCAATAAAAATCAGACAGTTCTCCGCTCCGTCAGGGGTCCACTTGGAAAATCCAGCGATTACAATAAGTTATGAGGAGCGAGACCGAACCGTCATGCCGAAAAAATTCCACTGAAAAATTTATGCTGCCGCCTACGCGACACCCGCGCAATTTTTGCGCGCCCTCCGCCCTCATGCCGCTTTACGCCAGTTCAGCCGTCCCGCCGGCGGGCATAATCGTCACAAACCCACAACAGGCTCCCCTTCAGCGACCTCCTCGCCCGTCTCCGACAGCCCCTGCGCCGCCCACAGCGGCAAGCGGGGGCAGGCCGAGGACGGTTCGGACGGGCGCGAAGGAGCGGCGGTGGACGGGAGAAGCGCCGAGGCGGGCGAGGGCGGCGACGTGCTCGCGGACCGGATAGCCCTTGTGCTTGGAGAAGCCGTAGCCCGGATATTCCCCATCCAATTTGCGCATGAGGGCGTCGCGGGCGGTCTTGGCCAGGATCGAGGCGGCGGCGATGGTCAGGCTTTTGCAGTCGCCCTTCACGATGGCCTGCTGGGGCGTCTGCACGTCCTTCAGACGGCGGGCGTCGATGAGGATGTGCTGCGGGGCGGGGGACAGGCCTTCGACGGCGCGGCGCATGGCCAAGAGGCCGGCCCAATAGATGTTGATGCGGTCGATCTCCTCGACCTCCGCGAAGGCGACCGCCCAGGCGACCGCGCGCGCCTTGATCTCGACGGCGAGCCTGTCCCGGGTCTCCGCATCGAGCTTCTTCGAATCGTCGACGCCGGGGATCCGCGATTTCGGCGCGAAGATCACGGCCGCGGCCGCCACCGGGCCGGCGAGCGGGCTCATGCCGGCCTCGTCCACGCCCGCGACATGCGCGACCCCCTCGGCCCAGAGCGCGGTCTCGAATTGGAGGAGCTTGCGCAGCCGCTGCCCCTCCGAGCGGTTTTCGGCCCGCCGGCGCGCGACGGCGTCCAGGATCGCCTTCGCGCCCGGGCGCGGATCCGCCCTCAGGGCCGCCTCCGTCTCGGCGTCGAGCGGACGGGCCTCGGCGACGAAGCGGCGACGGATCTCAGCAAGCGGCAGGCGTGTCACGGGCGACACTCTAGCCGGGATTGCGCGGGAGGCAATCGGGAGCCAGGGTATCCGTCGCCGCGCGCGGCCCCGCCAGCGCGCGTCTCGAATTCGCTGTTCGGGCGAAAAAATTCGCTCAGACGACGAAAAATTCCGCTGTTCCGTTCGCTGACACGTTTTCGCCCAGAACTCCGAGTTCGCCCGGGTTTCGGGGGCAAAACGGGGGTTGGGGCGGCCTTGTCGGCCAAAATACGCTGTTCAATACGCTGTTCTCAGCGAATTCCGATGAATCTCCCCGGTGAGAAAAGGGGGGAACGGGCGCGTCAGGCGAGCCTCATAGAAAACTCTGCGGATCGACGTCGATCGCTACCCTCACCCCGCCGCGCGGCGGCGGTGCGGCCGCCATCAGCGCGCGCAAAAAACCCTGCAGATCGGCCGAGCGCGGCGCCTTGGCGGCGAGGCGGAAACGGTGGCGCTTGCGCAACACCGCGATCGGCGCCTCGGCTGGGCCGAGGAGCACGATCTCGTCCACCGCCGGATGTCCGCCCAGCGGCGCGACCTTCCAGCCCTTGCCCTCGGGCATGAGATGGGCGGTCCGCGCGAGCGCCCTTGCGTGCGCCTCCGCCGCGCCCTTGTCCTCGCCGGAGACGATAATCGCGGCGAGCCGGCCAAACGGCGGCAGGCGGCCGATCCGCCGCTGCTCGGTCTCCTCGCGGTAGAACCGTTCGGCGTCGCCGGAGACGAGCGCGGCGATGACCGGATGCTGCGGCTGCCAGGTCTGCAGGAGCGCATGGCCGGTGCGCTCGCTCCGTCCGGCCCGGCCGGTCGCCTGGCGCAGAAGCTGGAACGTGCGCTCGGCGGCGCGCGGATCGGCGTTGGCGAGGCCGACATCGGCGTCGACCACGCAGACGAAGGTCAGCAGCGGAAAATTGTGGCCCTTGGCGACGAGCTGGGTGCCGATGATGAGGTCGAACTCGCCCTTCGCCGCCGCGTCGAGCTGGCGGCGCAAAGTCTCGATTCCGCCGGGAAAGTCGGACGACAATACGAGCGTGCGGACATCGGGAAAGAGGAGGGAGGCCTCCTCCGCCAGCCGTTCTACCCCGGGCCCGCAGGCGGTCAGGCTGTCGACGTCGTGGCACTGCGGGCAAAGTTTCGGCCGGGGTTCGACATGGCCGCAATGGTGACAGATGAGCGCGGCGCGGAAACGGTGCTCGACCAGCCAGGCCGAGCAATTCGGGCATTCGAACCGGTGGCCGCAGGACCGGCAGAGGGTGAGCGGCGCATAGCCGCGGCGGTTGAGGAAGAGCAGCGCCTGCTCGCCGCGCTCGCGCGCCGCTTCGACGCCCGCAATCGCCTTCGGCGACAGCCAGCGACCGCGCGGCGGGCCCTCGCGCTTCAAGTCCACGGTCGCGATGTCGGGCAAGGTGGCCGCGCCGAAGCGCGAGGGCAGGCGCAGCCAGCGGTAGCGCCCGGTCTCGGCGTTGACTCGCGTCTCGAGCGCCGGCGTGGCGGAGGCTAGAACGACCGGCGCTTTTTCGAGCCGCGCCCGCACGACCGCCATGTCGCGCGCGTTGTAGACGACGCCGTCCTCCTGCTTGTAGGCGCCTTCGTGCTCCTCGTCGACGACGATCAGGCCGAGCTCGGCGAAGGGCAGGAAGAGGGCCGAGCGCGCTCCAGCGACGGCCCGCGCCTCGCCGCTTGCGACAGCTGCCCAAATTCGCTCGCGCTGGCGCTCGCTCAGGCCCGAGTGCCACTCGGCCGGGCGGCCGCCGAAGCGCGCAGCGAAGCGATCGAGGAACTGGGCGGTCAAAGCAATCTCGGGCAGGAGCACAAGCGCCTGGCGCCCTTGCCGCAAAGCCTCGGCGACCGCCTCGAAATAGACCTCGGTCTTGCCGGACCCGGTGACGCCTTCGAGCAGCGTCGCCGAGAACGCGCGCTCGGCGACCCGGTCGATGAGATCCGCCGCCGCCGGCATCTGGTCGTCGTTCAGAACGGTCGGGCGACGGTTCGGGTCGAGGTCGGCCGCGATCCGCTCCGCCGGCAGCAGGACGGGCTTCAGCGCACCGTCCCCGACAAGGCCGTCGACGACGGCGGTCGAGCACTGAGCCTGCAAGGCGAGCGCCGCCTTGGCGATCGGCGCGTCGGCGAGCGCCGCCAGAACGCGGGCGCGCGCGTCAGTCATGCGGGCGGGCGGCTTTCCGGTGGCGACAAGGCCGAATTTTTGCGCCGGCGGTTCAATGACCTCGTGCGCCCGGACCGCCATACGCAGCACCATGCCGCGGGGGCTGAGGGTCCAGCGCGCTACCCAATCGATGAAATCGCGCAAGGGTCGGCGAAGCGGCGGCCAGTCGCGGAGTGCGGCGACCGACTTGAGATTGTCCCCGCTTCCTTGCCGCAATGCCCAGACGACGCCGCTCGCATGCCGCGCGCCGAGCGGCACCCCGACGAAGGCGCCCGGCTCGAGCGCAGCGTCAACAGGCGCGCGATAGGAATAGGCCGTGTCGACTGCTACCGGGACGAGCACGTCGACCACGGTCGTCATGCGCCCTTCTCAATGAAAGCTAAAGGCCGGCGGGGTCGCCGCCGGCCTGCGCGACACGTCAAGGCGTACGCTCACAGGCTCTTGTGCGAGCCGTCGCAATAGGGCGCGTTCTTCGACTGCTTGCAGCCGCATAGCCAGGCAGTCGCCGTCTTCTCTGCCGTGAAGGCCTGCGGCGCCATGCCGACGGCCTTGTGCGAGCCGTCGCAGAACGGCTGGTTGGCCGACCGGCCACAAGCGCACCAATAGTAGGTCTTGCCCGCCTCGAGTTCCTTCCCGTACGGCGCCTTCTGGGCGATTACGGCTTCCGACATGCCTTTCCCCTCCAAATCCGCTTCGCTTGCGAGCAAAGAGTTACTCTTTGGCAGCCTGTTTTGCGGCCCTGGCCGCCGCCGCCTCGGCCTTGCTGGACGCGGTCTCGGTGCGCTCGGCGATGCGCGCCGACTTGCCCCGGCGGTCGCGCAGGTAATAGAGCTTCGCGCGGCGCACCTTGCCGCGGCGGAGCACCTTCACCGAGTCGATCATCGGCGAATAGACCGGGAACACGCGCTCCACCCCCTCGCCGTAGGAAATCTTGCGGACGGTGAAATTCTCGTTCAGGCCGCTGCCGCTGCGCGCAATGCACACGCCTTCGTAGGCTTGGACGCGTGTGCGATCGCCTTCGGCCACCTTGACGTTGACGACGACAGTGTCACCGGGCTGGAAGTCCGGCATTTTCGCCCCGGGCAGCCGGGCGGCGTGCTCGGCCTCGAGCTTCTCGATGATGTTCATGAGGTTGAACTCCTGCCGTGACGCCGGATTTTTCAGAGCCGGCGAGCGCTTCGGCGCGCTGTTTTCAGTTGAGGCGTGGGTCATAGGGCAAAGATCGGCCCGAGTCGAGCCTTATCGCTCCAAGTTGCCCCATCGTGGCGCGAGCGGTAGCTTTGCCTAATCCTCCGGAGAGCACAAAAATGGCCGCCCCTCGCCTCGCCCACCTCGCGGCGTCAGCCGCCTTCGTGCTCTTCGTCGCCGCGGCGCAGGCCGCCGCCCCCCCGCCCGCCGTCCTTGCACCGCTCGCCGCGCCACAGGCGCTGCCCGACGTCGTCGAGGGTTCCGCGCACGCGCCGGCGACGATCATCGAATACGCTTCCCTGACCTGCAGCCATTGCGCCGCCTTTCACAAGGAGGCCTGGCCGACAATCAAGGCCAAATATGTCGATACGGGCAAGGTGAAGTTCATCCTGCGCGAGTTTCCGCTCGATCCGCTCTCCATCGGCGCCTTCATGGTCGCGCGCTGCGCCGGGCCTAAGCGCGGGGCGGTGATCGACCGCCTGTTCGACCATCAGTCCGAATGGGCTTTCACCGCCGATCCGCTCGTTCACCTCAAAGAGCAGATCCTGGCGACTGGCATGTCTGGGACCGACTTCGATGCTTGTCTCAAGAATCAGGCGCTCCTCAAGGCCGTCGAGAAGGAGCGCGACGACGCCGCGACGAAGCTCAAGGTCAAGTCGACCCCGACTTTCTTCGTCGACGGGGTCGAGCTTACCGGCGAGCATGCGCTTGACAAGATTGACCAAGTCCTGCCGCCTGCGGCCCGGTGAGCGTTTCGCACAGCTTTCTCGCGGTTTGGGGTTGATTGCGCCGAGCGGATATGGCGGCTAATCCGACCCATCCCGTTTCGGGTGCGATTCGGAGAAGACGTTTGACGGGCGCGCCGGGCCGCGGGAAGCCGCAGGGCGGCGGCCGGGCCGAAGGGTCGCCGCGATGAAATTCGAGCGCTTGCGCCTCACCGGCTTCAAGAGCTTCTGCGACGCCGCCGAGTTCAAGATCGAGCCGGGCCTGACGGGCGTCGTCGGTCCGAACGGATGCGGCAAGTCGAACCTCGTCGAGGCTTTGCGCTGGGTGATGGGCGAGAGCTCGTTCAAAGCGATGCGCGGCTCGGGGATGGACGACGTCATCTTCGGCGGCTCCGGCAAGCGCCCCTCCCGCAACATCGCCGAAGTCGGCCTCCTGCTCGACAATTTCGACCGTCGCGCCCCCGCCGCCTTCAACGAATATGAGACGATCGAGGTCACCCGCCGCATCGAGCGCGACGAGGGCTCGACCTACCGCGTCAACGGCAAGGAAGTTCGCGCCCGCGACGTTCAGCTGCTGTTCGCCGACGCCTCCACCGGCGCGCGCTCGCCCGCCCTCGTTCGCCAGGGTCAGATCGGCGAGATCATCGCCGCCAAGCCCCAGGCGCGCAGGCTGATCCTCGAGGAGGCGGCCGGCATATCCGGTCTCCACTCGCGCCGCCACGAGGCGGAGCTGAGGCTTAAAGGGGCGGAGGACAACCTCCTGCGCGTGGAGGACGTGCTCAAGCAGATCGACGTGCAGGTCGAGAGTCTGAAGCGCCAGGCGCGCCAGTCGAGCCGCTACCGCAACCTCGCCGCCGACATCCGCCGCCACGACGCGCTCGCCCATCTCATCGCCTGGCGGGAGCACGAGGCGGCCTTCGCCGAGGCGGCGAGGAAGCTCGAACTCGGACCTGCTCGACGTCGCCGAGCGCACCCGCGCCCAGGGTGAGGCCGCGCGCCTGCAAGCCCTGGCCGCAGCCGATTTGCCCTCCTTGCGCGAGGACGAGGCGCGCCGCGGCGCGGCGCTCCACCGCATCGCGCTCGCCCGCGACGCGCTCGAGGCCGAGGAGAAGCGGGCCAAAGAGCGCGAGGCCGAGCTCGAGCGCCGTGCCGCCCAGTGCGCCCGCGACTTCGAGCGCGAGCAGGCGCTGATCGCCGATGCGGCGGACGTCGTCGAGCGGCTCGCCGCCGAGGATTCCGCTCTCGCCGAAGCCCTCGCCGACGCGGGCGGCCTTGCCGCGGAGGCGCGCGAGGGCGAGGAGGAGGCGCAAAGGCGGCTCGCCGCGGCCGAGGCCGATCTTGCCGAGGCGCAGGCGGCATCATCCGACCTCAACGCGCGCCGCCATGCACTCGGGGCCGCCGCAGCCGAGGAGGGCCGGCGCCTCGCCCGGCTGGAAGCGGAACATGCGACGATCGATCGCGAGCTCGCAGCCCTGCGGGCCTCCGCTGCGGACGACGCCGAGCGCGAGCAACGCGCCGAGGCTGCCGCAGAGCTCGCCGACGGTCTCGCCGCAGCCGAGGAAGCGACGCTCGCAGCCGAACAGCGCCATGCAGAGGCGCGCGAAGCGGAGGCGCGCTCGCGCGGGCCGCTCGCCGAGGCCGAACGCGCGGCGCAGGGGCTCGAGACGGAAGCGCGCACCCTAGCCAATCTTCTGGGCGCGATGTCGGGGCGGGAATTTCCGCCGGTCGTCGACGCGATCACGGTCGCCCGCGGTTACGAGGCGGCGCTCGGGGCGGCGCTCGGGGACGACCTCGACGCGCCGACCGACGAAAAGGCGCCGGCGCACTGGTCGTTTCTTCCCGGTGTCGGCGCTGACCCCGCCCTGCCCGATGGCGTCGAGCCGCTCGCTTCCCGCGTCGCCGGCCCGCCTGCGCTCGCCCGTCGCCTGGCGCAGGTCGGCGTCGCCGCCCGCGCGGACGGCGAGCGGCTGATGGCGCTTCTGGAGGTTGGCCAGCGCCTCGTTTCCCCAGAAGGCGATCTCTGGCGGTGGGACGGGTTTGTCGCGGCGGCCGAGGCACCGACGCCGGCCGCGCGGCGGCTTTCGGAAAAGAATCGGCTCGGCGAATTGCAGCGGGAGGCCGAGGCCGCACGGGCCGCGCTCGGTTCCGTCCGCGCCGAGGCGGACCGCGCTACGGCGGCCCTCCGCGAGGCCGCGGCGTCGGAGGCCGAATGGCGGAATCGCGTCCGGGCCGCCCGCGCCGCATCCGACAGCGCCCGCGACGCGCTCGCCGACTTCGAGCGCAAGCGCGCGCAGGCGCTGACGAGAACTCACGGCGCTGGAGGAAGCCGCGTCAAGGGCGAAAGCCGCGCGCGACGAATCGGCCGAGCGCAAGGCGCGCGCCGAAGAGGCGATGCTCGAGCTCGCGCCGAGCGAGGAGCTCACGGTCGCGCTCGAGCGCGCCCGCGCCGCCGCCGCGCAAACGCGGGCGGAATTCGCCGAAGCGCGCGCCGCGGCGCAGAATCTTTCGCGCGAGGCCGAGGCGCGCAGCGCCCGCCGCACCGCGATCGCGGCTGAGCGCAAGTCGTGGGACGAGCGCCAGGCGCGTGCCGAGGCGCAGATCGCCGAGATTTCCGAGCGCCGCGCGGGACTGGAGGAGGAGCGCGAGCGGCTCGCTGACGGGCCGCTCGAATTCGGCCGGCGCCGTCGGGCGCTCGCCGACGAGTTCGACAAGGCGGAGGCGGCGCGGAGAGAGGCCTCCGACGCGCTCGCGCTCGGCGAGACTGCGCTCGCCGAGGCCGACCGGGCTGCGCGCCAGGCTCTGGAGGCGATGAGCGCCGCCCGCGAGGCGCGCGCGGCCTCGGAGGCCCGGGTCGAGGCGGCCCGCGCCCTGCATGATCAGCTCCTCCGCGCGATCCAGACCGACCTCGACTGCGAGCCCGCCGGCCTCGCGGCGCTGGCGAAGCACGAGGCTGACGTCCGGCTGCCTGACCTCGATCAGGTCATGCAGAAGCTCGAATCCCTGAGGCAGGAGCGCGAGCGACTGGGGGCGGTGAACCTCCGCGCCGACGACGAGCTTGCCGAGGTCGAGGCGAGCCGAGACAAGCTGATCGCCGAGCGCGACGACCTGACGGAGGCGATCCGCAAGCTCCGCGGCGCGATCGGCTCGCTCAACCAGGAAGGCCGGGAGCGGCTGATCGCCGCCTTTGACGTCGTCAACGGCCATTTCAAGAGCTTGTTCTCGACCCTGTTCGAGGGCGGCGACGCGGAGCTCCAGCTGGTCGAAAGCGACGACCCGCTCGAGGCGGGGCTCGAGCTTCTGGCGCGGCCTCCCGGCAAGAAGCCGCAGACGCTGACGTTGCTTTCCGGCGGCGAGCAGGCGCTGACCGCCATGTCGCTCATCTTCGCCGTGTTCCTGACCAACCCCTCGCCGATCTGCGTACTGGACGAGGTCGACGCGCCGCTCGACGACTACAACGTCGAGCGTTTTTGCGATCTCCTGGAGGAGATGCGCAAGCGCTCCGACACCCGCTTCGTCGCCATCACCCACAACCCGATCACCATGGCCCGCATGGACCGCTTGTTTGGGGTGACGATGGCGGAGAGGGGGGTGAGCCAGATCGTGTCGGTCGAACTCGCGGAGGCCGAGCGGCTCCTCGAGGTGGGGTAGGCCCCGCGGTAGCCGACCGCGCGTGACGGCGAGGGAACATGTGCGGTGGACCCTATGCCGGAGGCTCGAGCACGGCCCATTCCCTGCCATCAGGGAAAAATACAGGGAACTTCTCCCGCTTCGGCCGATTTTCGGAAATTCGGTTTCTAAAAGCGCAGCGATTCCAGGCGTTTTTAGCAAAATTCCCTGCGGGGCCGAACAGGGAATTTTTTTGGCCGACCAGGGAATTAACCCGCCTTCGCGGATTCGGCCATTTTCTGGGGGTGCTCGTTAAGGAAATCAATATCTTGACCGAAAAGGTCTTCACTACAGGAGGTGTTGGGCGGGAAGCGCGGCGGCGGCGATTTTGGGGGGCGGCTGGGCCGGCAGCTTGAGCTTCATGCGGGCGATGAGGAGGCGCAGGTCGGGCTCGGGTTCGGTGAAGCGGGTGAGGACGATCTCTCGGCCGTCGGTGGTGGGCAGGTGCACGTCGATCATCTGCAGGGCGGCGAATTTCGCCAGCGCGCTACGCGCGGTGAGACCCGGGGCGAGGCTGTGCAGGCGGCGGGTCAGGGTGATCTGCAGGCAATAGGCGAGGAAGGCGACGAAGATGTGGGCTTCGATGCGCTTCTCGCATTTATGGAAAACCGGGCGGATCGCGAGGTCGCCCTTCAGGTTTCGAAACGCCTCCTCAACAGCAACGAGCTGGATATAGTACTGCCAGAGTTTGGCGGGATCGTCGTCGGTCATGTTGGTGCGCAACAGGTAGCGGCCCTCGCGGCGTCTGATTTTGCGCAACTTGTCGCGGTCGAGCGCGTAGGTCAGCGCGCCGGTCTTGTCGACCTCGGTCTTGACGAGCCGCCAGGCGCAGGGCGCCTTGGAGCGCGCCGCGCCGAGCTTCATCAGCCTTTCCTCACGGGAGACGTCCATCTCAGCGAGCTTCTTCAACCGCGCCCACAGCCATTTGAGCTGTCGCCTGCGCATTGCGCGCTCTTTGCTGACGCGATCGGCGCTCTGGGCCAAGACGTAGAGCTCTTCGTCCTGGGCCAGGAGCTTGACCTCGACCCCCTCGCGCGCCTTCCGCCAGGGCTTGTCGAGGAGCTGCTTTTCGAGGCGGGTCAGGCGTCCCTTGGGCGTTCCGACCAGATAGCGCACAGGCGGATCGGAGGCGCGCATCTCGGCGAGAACCTCCTCGGTCGGCACGCCGCGGTCCATGACCCAGACCCGCCGCGCCTTGCCGTACTGGCTCTCGATCTTTTCGAGGAAGGACCGCAGCGTCTTGCTGTCGGCCGTGTTGCCGGGCAGAACCTCGTAGGCGAGCGGCAGCCCTTCGGGGGTGACGAGGAGGGCGATGACGAGTTGCGGGCAATCGGGCCGCTTGTCGCGGCTGTAGCCGTGGCGGCGTTTCGAGCCCTCGGGCAGGTCGGAGGCGTTGACCTCGAAATAGGTGCTGGTCAGATCGTAGAGCAGCACGTCGAAGGAGGCGTTGAATAGATCGCGCCAACGCTTGCGTCAGATGTGAGAACAGCGCCTGTTTGTGGGCGATGAGCTTGTCGTGACAGGCGTAGAGCTTGTGCGCTTCCGCAAGGCCGAAGTCGGCGCCGAGCAAATCGGCCATGGCGCTATCGAGGAACCATTGGCGATGCAGCCGCCACTCGCTGCCGGGTGAAATGAGGCGATACGTCGCCAGCACTTGCAGCACGTCGGCCCAGCGCGTCCCCTTGCGGCTTCCTGGCAGGCGATCGGCCCAGAAGCGGTCGAGTTGCAGTTCGCGCCACAGAACGCCGGCGAGCCAGCAGGCGCCCCACTGGCGCGGCCGGCAGAGCCGCATCTCGCCGAGCCGCAGACGCACGATCGAGGCGTCGGCGGCGGGAAGATCGCAACGCTCATCGGAAAACAACGACAGCGAACGGGGCGCGCCGGCGTCCTCGTCGAACACCTCGATCGCCCTGCGCCAAGCTTCAGCCTGAGAAGAATTGATCTCGCCGAGGTATAGGACATAACGCTGCACCACCCGACCGCTGTCCAGACGCCGGTTCTCGACAACGCTCCAGTAGAGATGCGTCTTCCCGTCCTTTCGCCGCTCGGTCTTCCGGAGAAACATGGCGGAACCCAGTTTGACAAGGAAACTCGAGTCGAGGAATCCGGTTCAAACTGAGTTGGTCTTCACTACAGCCGATTTTGGCCCCGGCCCCAATAGCCGCATCAAACAATCCAAATACTTGGATGGCGTGAAACGCCGCAAAATCAGGTTACCCACAGGCGAATCCGCGAAGACGGGTTAAAGTTCCCTGCTGCGGAGAGAACAGGGATATTTCGCGCCAAAAGCGCCAAAGCCGGGGGCGCGTATCAGCAAATCTTTTCCCGGCCCTGGTAGCAGCGGCTCAACTCGGGCGGTGACCTGTCTTCCGGGCCAGCCACTCCCGCCGGCTGAGGCGTCTTCGAGGCCGGCTTCTGCGGCGCGGGATAGCGCTGAGGCGGCGGCAATTCGATCAGGGGCGGGTAAGGCGCGGCGAACTGCGCATGGGCCTGAGGGTTCGCCGCCATCCCAAATGCCACGCCGGCCGCGGCGCCCAGAACGATCACCTTCATCGATGGCTATCCAGCGAGCAATGGCGTTCGTGTCTGCGCGGGAATCCGGCGACGACGGCGAACGCATTATCTGCAACCGCAGGTCACGCAAGAGCGACCGCGCACACGACCAGCCAAGCGACAAGAGTCGCGACCAAGGCGATCAGGACCGGGCGCTCGTTGCGCTCGTCCATCAGGCCTAAATCGGATGTCACCGGGTATGTTCGGAAGTTGCTCATAAGCTCCTCCTGCCTAGCGTGAGAGAAGCACGTTATGTTGCGGAGCGCTGTGAGGACCCTCACAGGCCGGGGCGCGTGCGCGCGTTCTCCAGGAAGCGGAGAGAGCGCTCGCCCACCCAGAAGAGGCCGCCAGCTCGGAACGGTGGCTTGGCGCGCACTTCGCCGGCCCCGAGCGACAAGAGCGTGAAGGCCTTTGCGCGAACGCGCTGAGAACGCCAAGTTTGCGCTGATTGCCGAATGGCCGCTTTTAGGGGATCAGTCAAACGACCGCACAATTTCACCCAAGCGAGCAGCTTTTCATCGTATAAGAGCATCGTCCGCCTTCGAAAAATCGGCGGCGCAACAATGGAGGGATGCGCTCATGAAAGGAACTCTCGGTCTCGTTTTCGGTGGCTTTCTGGTTTCGTCGTTCGCGTCTCCCGCTCTGGCGGTCGAATCCAGCTATACCGTGGCGTCCGCCTCCGCGCCCGACGCCGTCTGGGCAAAAGTCGGCGATTTTTGCGGCATAACGAACCTGCTTCCTGGGCTGAAATGCGTATTGTCGGAGGACGGAAAAGTGCGCACGCTTACGACCCCGCAGGGCGGTGTGGTCGTCGAACATCTCGACAGTCGTGACGACGCGGCGCATACCTATACGTATACGATCATCACCGCCGGCCCGCTTCCGGTGACGAATTACCACTCGACGCTTTCCGTGCAGCCGGCCAGCGCGGGCTCTACGATCGTCTGGACCGGCAAATACGACGCCAAGGGCGCCAGCGACGCCGATGCGAAGAAGGTGATCGACGGCATTTACAAGACCGCCGCAGACAATTTGGCGAAGTGAGCAGCGTTTGAGTTCCGGCATGCGGCAGGCCAATCGCCAGCCGCATGGACGGGCCGGGCAGCACGCGCCGAAGCGCGCGGCGCCGCATCTCTTCATGGATCGGCGTCAATTCCTGGCCGGCGCAGCCGGCGCCACGCTGGCGGCTGACGCCTCGACGTTCAATTCGGTCCAACATCTGAACGTGCGCTGGGAGCGGCGAAATGGATTTTTTCCCGGATTTCGAAGGCAGACAGTCCAAACCAGCGGTACGTCGATCAACGTCGTCAGCGGAGGGAACGGGCCGCCCCTTCTGCTTCTGCACGGGTACCCGCAGACGCACATCCTATGGCGGAAATTGGTGCCCGAACTTTCCAGAAACTATACGCTCGTCATGCCGGACCTGCGCGGCTACGGCGATAGCGGAAAGCCTGCGGCAGGCGACAAGCACATCAACTATTCGAAGCGATCCATGGCGCTGGATCAGGTCGAAGTGATGGAGAGCCTCGGCTTCCGCCAATTCGCGCTCGTCGGTCACGACCGCGGAGCCCGCGTTGCGCGCCGGTTGGCGCTCGATCACCCCGAGCGCGTGACCCGGCTCATCATGATGGACATCTGCCCCACGGACACCATGTACCGGACGGCGGATCGGCAGATGGCGTCGCCCTATTTTCACTGGTTCTTCCTGATCCAGCCCGCGCCTTTTCCCGAGAGGCTGATCGGCGGAAGCGTCGACGAATGGCTCGGAGCCTTCATGGGGTCCGTAATGCCCGGGGGGATCGAGCGCGAGGCCTTTGCAGAGTACCGCCGCTGTTTCGCCGATCCCGCGGCGATCCATGCGTCTTGCGAGGACTACCGCGCCTCGGCTTCCATCGACCTCGAGCACGACGAAGCGGACGCTGACAAGAAGATTTCGTGTCCTGTGCTGGTCCTGTGGGGCGCCAAGGGTTTTGTCGGGAGAAAGTACGACGTTCTCTCCGTCTGGCGGGATCGGGCGACGAACGTGTCCGGCAAGTCGCTGCCGGGCGGGCACTGGCTGGCGGAAGAGCTGCCCGGCCAGACATTGGCAGAGATCAAGACTTTCCTCTTGGCGTAAACCGGCGAGCAGGGCGTCGCGGGAAACGATGAGCTGTTGCGCGTCCTGGCGGTCATGCAGCTGCCGAGTCCATTGCGTGTTGTCGCACCGCCGCGACTCCGGTGAGGATCACAATTCCCCCGGCTTGATCCTTGACTTCGAATTCTGTGACCTCGCTCACGAAACTTGTTCGCAAGCCGCTTAATCGCAGGCCAGGCATGGCTAATGTCGGAAAGGTGGATCGTCTGGGTCTGGATTACCGCACCATCCTTCACCACTTCGAAGTCATAGAGCACGGTTCGCCTCGACGCAAAAATACGGAACGAAATAGGCTTCCACCTGTTTGACGAAATCCGAACTGTGAAGATACCTCAAGGTCGTGGCGGTTTTGTGATCCACACGTCGGCTCTATTTCCAGGTGAGGCGATTGTATCAACAGGGATGGTCAAAGTCCTTGGCGATAAAGTGTACCTTTAGGTTAAGAGAATTTAATTCATCTTAACGAGTTTATTTATGACGGACCAATACGGCACGACTGGCAGCCGACTGCCCTGTCGATCCTAAATGCAGCAAAAAAGCGGGAAGGATAAACATCAAGAGCGAGAAGGTTCAAACATTACCAACTGGTTGGATCAAAAGCGAGTTTACGACGAAAACATTAGCAAGATGTAACTTTTATCCGGCGAAAATCGGTCTCAATATCGACCACAAATGGGCGGCGGCCCGAGTTTTTCTACCGCTTGAGACGCCGAATTCTTGTGGAAGCGGCCGAGTTTCGAGCCGTCTGTGCGTACGGATGCGTCCTGGAGCCGCTCGCGGAGAATTGCATGAAAACTGGAACCGTAAAGTGGTTCAACGCGCAGAAAGGCTACGGCTTTCTCGCGCCAGACGACGGTGGGTTTCATGTTCGCGTCGACATCGGCGCAGTCGAGCGGGCAGGATTGCGGGGGCTGAAGGAGGGGCAGGAGATCGGTTTCGAGATCGCTGTGGATGAACGCACCGGCGAAACTCTTGCGGCGAATCTGAAGGCTTTGCCTAATTCGCCAGCAAGTCGGATCGACGGCCCAAGCGACCCCGGCCCCAAATCGAGCCGTAGGCGGAAGCCATCGTGGTTTGGAGGATTGATAACGCTCCTGCCGGGTCGCTCGCCCACGGCATGGCCCTCGATCACGGTGCGAAACTCCGTACCCGAAGGAGACAACTGAGCGCTACAGAACTCCTTTTTCCACGTCTCCAGGTTTCGTGGCAAGGAGACGCAGCAACTCGGCAATCTGCTCCCTCTCCTCGGCGGGATAGCGGGCCAGCATCAGGTCAGCTCGTGCGGCGAATTCGACCACCCGATTTCCATCGCCAGATGCAAGACGCGTCTGCGGGCCATTGTGCGGCGCGGCATTCTCAGAAAGCTCAGACATGTGGATTCCCCGTTTACATATTCCCCGTAAACTCTGCTCGATGCTGTCCCGAAAGCAGAAAGTTCCTCCTCCTCAGCGGTGTGTTCGAGGATTCTAGGCAGCATCAACTGAACGGGGGGTGAACCTCACTCAGCGGTCGTCCGCCTCTCAGCACAAGCTGGTCGGCCGCGTCAACCAATTCCCAACCTGCTCTTTTTCGCGGCTGGAGAATCGACTTGGCCCGAAGGGTCGCGGCCGAGCGATTCACAGCCGACGACCGCCCCCAAACTTCAAGAGCTTAGATCGCGTCACTCTGATCGAATCGCGCCGCTAGCCGGCTTCGAGGGCGATCCGGGGAGCGGACCGCCCAAAAGCTCGGCAATCCACCGTGTTGAGGGATAGTGGCCACAAAAGGTCAGCGCCGCGATCGCGATCGGAACGCCGATGAAGGCCCCGTAGAGGCCCCAGAGAAAGGTCCAGAAGAAGACGGCGAACAATACGACCAGGGGAGAGATCGAGAGCACGTTCCCCGATACCCGGGGCTCGACGTAGCTGCCGATGACGAATTGGATGATGTTGAGGCAGACGAAAACGCCCAGAGCGGCCTGCCACGAGGCGAACTGCGCCATCGCGAGCAAAGTCGGGAGGAGAGTCGCGACGAATGGCCCGATGAACGGGACATAGTTCAGGGCGAAAGCGATGACGCCCCACTCGACCGCGAACGGAAGCCCGGCGACCCACGCGAACACGCCGACGAGGACGCCGGTCGCGAGGCTCATCTGCGTCCGCACGACCATGTATTTGCGGAATTTGCGCGCCGTGTCGGCGCACGCCGACAGGAGTCCTCTTCGCCGCCTCGGGACCGAGGAACGCCCTCGCCTTTTGACGCAGATCGTCGACCTCCATGAGGCCCAGGATCACGTAGACGAGCGTGATCAGCCAGAAGCCCAGCGTCGTGTTGACACGCCCTGTGATTTGTTGCGCCCAACGTAGCGCCCAGCCCACGTTGAAATGCTCGGCCCACAGGCCGGCGACCGATATGCCGTGATTGTCGAGCCAGGCGACCGCGGCGTCGTAAATTGCCTGATAGCGGCCCGCGTCGGCGACAACCGAGCGCACCACGCGGCCGAAGCCCCAAGCGACCAGGGAAGCGAACGCCACCATGACGGCGACAGTGACCGTCATTGTGATCGCAAGCGCGACGAGGCCAGGCGCTCGCCGACGCAGCGCGTCCTGCAACGGCCAGACGAGCGCAATGATGAAAAGACCGAGGGTCAGCGGCGCGAAAACGCTGCCGGCCTGATAGGCGGCGACGACGATCGCAATCGCGGCGATCAACGCGACAAGGGCCCTCAGCACCGGGTCGTAGGTCATGGCGAGGTGATCCTCGAGATTACGCTCTCGGAATCACTGTCTCGCGCCAGGGACCAAGGTCAAGCTCAGTCGCGACTGGACGCGGGCGGCTCTGGAAAGGCTCCCGAGGAGACACTGGGGAGTCATGCCTCTACCCAGCGGCGCCCTTGGCGGAAGCGCCGGCTCCTTTTGTAGAGCCGGCAGACCACCTGAGCGCCGGGGGTCTTCGGTCCACCGCGGACCGAGAATGCGCTTAAATTCTCCAAGCCCTCTCCCGGGCGGTCGCGAGAG